>NZ_CM179510.1:3677500-5460588 GCF_058800215.1 Zoogloea sp. GW822-FHT05C07 | reverse complement strand
GTGAGGCCGGCGGCCATGGCGTGTCCGCCGAACTTCAGGACCAGGTCCGGTGCCTGCTTGGTCACCAGATCGAGGGCGTCGCGCAGGTGCAGGCCAGGAATCGAACGCCCTGAGCCTTTCAGCTGTCCTTCGTCGCCCCGGGCAAAAGCCACAGTGGGGCGGTGGAACTTCTCCTTGATGCGCCCGGCCAGGATGCCGATGACGCCTTGGTGCCATTCGGGCTTGAACAGCGTCAGCGTGGCCCGGCTGCCCGGATCGATCCCATCCAGTTCGAGCATCGCGCCTTCCTGCATTTCCGCTTCGATGCTGCGCCGCTCCCGGTTGAGGCGGTCGAGTTCCTGGGCGATGTTGAGGGCGCGGCCCATGTCATCGGTGATCAGGCATTCGATGCCGAGGGACATGTCGGCCAGACGGCCGGCGGCGTTGAGGCGCGGGCCCAGCGCAAAGCCCATGTCGAAGGTGGTGGCGCGGGTCGCATCGCGCCCGGCGGCCGCGAAGAGTGCCCGGATGCCCGGCTGCATGCGGTCCGCGCGCATGCGCTGCAGGCCCTGAGACACCAGGATGCGGTTGTTGTGGTCGAGCTTCACCACGTCGGCGACGGTGCCGAGGGCCACCAGATCGAGCAGTTCGGCCAGATTCGGTTCCGTCCGCCCTTCGAAGAAGCCGCGGTTGCGTAGCTCGGCGCGCAGGGCCAGCATCGTGTAGAACATGACGCCGACGCCGGCCAGGGCCTTGCTAGGGAATGGGCAGCCGGGCTGGTTGGGGTTCACGATCACATCGGCTTCGGGCAGCATATCGCCCGGCAGGTGGTGGTCGGTGATGACGGTGGCGATGCCGTGCTCCCGGGCCGCTGCGACGCCTTCGACGCTGGCGATGCCGTTGTCCACGGTGATCAGCAGGTCGGGTTCCATCTTGGCGGCCAGCTCGACAATGGCGGGCGTAAGTCCGTAGCCGTATTCGAAGCGGTTGGGCACCAGGTAGCCGACTTCGGCGCCGAAGGCGCGTAGCGCGCGGATGCCGACCGCACAGGCGGTGGCGCCGTCGCAGTCGTAGTCGGCGACGATGAGCATGCGGGCGCCGGCTTCGATGGCGTCAGCGAGGATCTGCGCCGCGTCCTGAACGCCTTTCAGATGCTGGGGTGGAATCAGAGCCTTGAGGCTGTAGTCGAGCTCTTCCCTGTTTTCGATGCCGCGGGCTGCGTAGATGCGGGCCAGCAACGGATGGGTGCCGGCCTCCAGCAGGTGGGTGATCGCGCGGGTGGGAACGGGGCGGGGAAGAATGCGGGTCATGGCGTTTGGGCGGCAGGTTGAGGGGCGGAGGCGAGCACGCTGCCAAGCGTGCGTGGTTTGCGCCAGAACTTCCAGAGTCCGCTGGAGACGATGTCGAGTTGCAAGGTGTGGCGGTCGTTGGGCACGCTGATGCGGACCGCTTCCAGCTTGCGCGCCTTGAGGTCGGCCAGCAACGGGGCGAACCAGTTGGTTTCCAGGGTTTGCAGCGCGCGGCGCCAGCCGTCCCGGTCCATGTGGAGAAGGGGGCGCTGGAGCGTGTCGATCAGTGCCAGGCCGTTGCCGTCCGGACGGCGGTAGTGGTCGGCAGCAGAGGGGTTCAGGCCAGCGTGGCAGGCGAGGCCGCGGGCAAAGGGCTGGTCTGCCTGCAGCGCGGCAAACGCTCGGGATGCGGAGGTGGTCGTCGTGCCGCTGCCCCACAGCCAGATACCGTTGATGGTGCGCTGACCACGTTCTTCCCGCGCTGCATTGACCGGGTGGCTGAACAGCCAGACTTCCAGCTCGTTGGACAGGCGCGCCCAGCGCGGAACGTCCTCGCCTTCGGGGAGGAAGAGTTGCACCGGGCGGCCATTGACGTCCGCAAGGGGGTGGAAGGCCGGCTGCGGCTCGGCTGCCAGGCGGACGTACCAACGATCTGGCGCCGGTGCCTCGAAGTGTCCGATGTCGGCGAAGGTCTTGTTCAGCCCGTCCATCAGCGCATCGGCTTCCGCGCGCGTGATGTCGAGCCCGCCAGCGTCGTTGAGCAGCAGCGTGTCGCGGGAGAAGTGCAGGTGGACCGGGTCGCAGCACAGCCAGTGGTCGTCGGCTGGTGCCGGTGTGCTTTCTCCGAGGCGCCGGAAGCGCGCGTGGGGCAGGCGATCCGTGAGTCCGAAACGTTCAGCCAATAAGGTTTCCGGCGTACTGCGCGGCGTCCATGCTAAGTTGGCGAAGCCAAGCAGCTTGGACAGGGCTGGGAGTGCCAGATCGTCGGCAGGGTGATGGCCGGGCCCGGTGGGCCAGTCCAGTCCGGGCAGGATCAACTCGAAGTGCATCGGAACATTCGCTGAAAGCTTACCTGCTGCATCAGGATGCTGCTGCAGGTCTTGCCGTGAGCCGCGGAGGACGGGCGTCGCGGCGGGAGTCCAAAAGTACAAAGCCGGGCGCGAGGCCCGGCTCTCTGGACGCGAAGAGTGCCTTATTTCTTCTTCTTCGTCGACTTGGACTTGGTCGTCGTGTCGTCGCTGCCGGTGCTGCCGCCCTGTACGCCAAGCTGGCCGCCGGTGCCTAGGCCGCCCTTCACTTCCTGGGCCTTGTAGTTCTTCACGGCCTTGACGACGTTGTTGTAGGCGTCGGTGAAGGCCGCGACGATGACCTTGCCTTCCGCCGTGTTGGTGTAGCCACCGAGACCGCCACCCAGGCCGCCGCCGACCAGCGCGCCCATGCCGCCGAAATCCATGTTGCGGGCGCTGCCTTCGGCTGCCACCAACTGGACGCTGGAGCGGTTGTCGATCATCGTCAGCATGGTGCTAGCTTCCTTGACGTTGATGCTGCCGACGACCGCGCCCAGCACGCCGCCACCGATGCCACCGAGGCCTCCACGCATACCACCCGCGTTGTTGTTGCTGAAGGTGATTGACGGGCTCATGGAATAGTCGGCGGAAGCCATCTGGCCCTTGCCGAAATTGGAGTTGGAGCGGAGTTCACCAGATTGCTGCAGGGCGCGTTCCTGCATCATGTTGTTCATCGCACGACCGCGTTCGACCACCACGAAACAGTTGGACTGCTGGATCAGCAGCTTGAGCACCGGGACCGTCGAGCCAAGCTTCATCTGCCCGGTGAGTACGCCATACCAGGGCGCGCCGGTGTCTTCCACCACGGCGACCGTGCCGAGGGGAGCCGTACATTTCTCAAGCGTGGAGTTGGCGTTCTGGGAATTGGCGCCGCCAGCCGAACCAGTGGCTGTGGTCTTGGCCTCCTGCGAGCCCATTTGCATGTTTGCACAGCCGGACAAGGCCAGCAGCCCGGCGAGAAGGGCGATTTTGTGACGATATCCTGCCGAGTTTGAAAGGGCTTTCATGATTTCCCCTGAAATTTTGATAGGTTGAGAACAGGTGCTGAACGTTTTTGTCGTTTCTGCCGAGTATTTTAGCTACTGTGCATGGGCTTATCGAGAATCATTTTGAATGTGCTGCGCCAATCATGGCGGAGCCGAAACGGCTTGAGCAGGCGAGGGCCTGGCTTGGGCCGAGGTTGCGTGTTTCGCTGAACAGGCATGTACGGCTGCCGTCGCCGGACAGGAACTCCTGGGTGAGCTCGCGGATGCCGGCGGCGTCGCTGCGGAGCAGCGCGAATGGGCCGTCCGGGACAAAGCCGGTTCGTGCCGGTTTGCGGATGGCGTCAGTGACGATGACGAGCCATTCGCTATCCTTTTCCGCTGTGAGCGGGATCTCGATGTCGGCGCTGCGTTGAATCGGTGTTTGCTGGCTGTTCCCCACCGGGTAGAGCAGGCGGAAATCGTTGCGACCGGCCGATAGCACGTAGACGTAACCCGCTTCGCTGCTGCTCACGCGCAGTCGCGTCGAGCCCGCTGCCGCGGATAGCCGGGCCACGTCGACGCGTCGCCGCTGATTGCGTTGGGCATGGATGACGCGAAGAACCTGGCGGGCGTCGCGGCCTTCCCGGTCGGCAGTTTGCAGCGCGAGGGCGAGGTCGCCATTGCCTGCCAGGCCGGGATGCTGGGTGCCAGAGCCGGCGGCGATGAGTTGTCGGCTGCAGTTGATCAAGGCCTCGCCAGTGGGCAGGCCCGAAGGGCTGTCGGGGACGGGCTGCCCGGACAGGCAGGCGTGGAGCGCCTGGCTGAAGAGGCCGCCAGCCGGCGTGCCGCCGGCATTCTCGTTCGGGCGGCTGGCGGTCAGGATGAGTACGTTGGCCGGCAGGTGGCTGAACTCAATGCCGGATTGCACTTCCTTGCAGCCCGGATCCGACGAAGCACGAGCAAAGCGGGGCGCTATCGTGGAGGCACCAGTGGGACCGTCGCCACGGCCCGCGTCGAGAACCAGGAAGACCTTGTCGGCCTTGCCGGCGAGCAGTTGCAGGTGGTGGGCCAGATCGTCGAATGAGAAGGCGTTGCGGTCATGGGTCAGGACCGCAACGCCACATCGTCCGGATGCCTGGCGATGCACGCCGAAGGCGGAAAGGTAGATGAAGGCCCTGTCGCCGTTGCCCATGTGAGCGTCGAGCTCAGCAAAGGCTTGGTGCAATCCGTCCCGGTCGAGTTCGCTGTCGGCGCGATAGCGGATGTTGGCGTCGGGCACGCCGCTGAGGCGTGCCATCTCGGCGCCGAGGCGGGCGTCGGCGGCGCTGCCCTCAAGTACGGCGGCCGGCGTTCCGGAAACCTGGCCGATCGTGAGGATCAGCGCATGCTGGCTGGCGCGAGGGAGGGGGTGCGACGCGCTGCCACCTGCGCCTGGGCCGGTGAATGTCTGCCCGCTGCCCGCTGCAATCCCGGTTCTGTGGTTGCGGTCCAGGCTGGCATTCCGCAGCCAACCGGTCCGTCCGCCGGCCGCTTCGACGCGCGTCCAGTCGTTCTGGGTTTCGAGGACCTGCACTTCGGCTCGGCGCGCGACGTCCATGATGCTGTGTGCCGCGACGGAGGGTTGCGTGCGCAGGGGCTCGGAGCGGATCAGCTGCGCGCTCTCCGCCTGGCCGGCAAGCGGATGCAGGAGGAAAGATGCGGCGGCCAGCAGGGCGGCAAGGGGGCGAGGTGGCATGACGCGGTGACGGTCGAAGCTCAGGTCGCCGGATTATCGGGGGGGGACGATGACAAGTGTAAGGAGATAGTTCTCACGCCCCGCGCGGGATACCCAGCGCCGGCCAACTCCGGCACAATGCGCCCCTGATCCGCTATCCGGTATGTCCGGTTGCCCATCCCGATGTCTTACGAATTCCTCGTCGGCCTGCGTTATACCCGCTCCAAACGGCGTGTGCAGGGCCGCAATAGTTTCATTTCCTTCATTTCGCTCGTTTCCATGCTGGGTATCGCCCTCGGCGTGGCGGCGCTCATCGTCGTGCTGTCGGTGATGAACGGTTTCCAGCGCGAACTGCGCACACGCATCCTGGGGGTTGCCTCTCACGTGCAGGTGACGGGTTTCGACGGCGAGCTGACCAGCTGGCAGCGGGTTGCCGACGAGGCGACCAAGCATCCGCGGGTCAAGGCGGCAGCGCCCTTCGTGCAGGCCCAGGGCATGCTGTCCTTCGACCAGACCGTGCAGGGCACGCTGGTCCGCGGGGTGTTACCGGATGCCGAGGACAAGGTGGCCGATTTCGCGCAGCACATGCGCGCCGGGCGGCTCGATGACCTGCAGCCCGGTGGCTTCGGCATCGTGCTTGGTGCCGATCTGGCGCGGGCGCTGCGGGTGTCGGTCGGCGACAAGGTGACGCTGATCGCGCCGCAGGGGCTGGTCACGCCGGCGGCGATCCTGCCGCGCCTGAAGCAGTTCCGGGTGGTGGGGATCTTCGAGGTCGGCATGTACGAATACGACTCCAGCCTGGCCCTGGTGCACTTGCAGGACGCCCAAACCCTGTACCGCATGGACGACCGGGTGTCCGGCGTGCGCCTCAAGATCGACGATCTCTTTGAGGCGCCGCGGGTGGCGCGCGAGCTGGTCAAGTACGTGGATGCCGACCTGCTGGTGTCCGACTGGACCCGCAGCCACGCCAATTTCTTCCGCGCGGTGCAGATCGAGAAGAACGTGATGTTCATCATCCTGCTGCTGATCGTCGCGGTTGCGGCCTTCAACATCGTGTCCACGCTGGTGATGGCGGTGCAGGACAAGCAGGCCGACATTGCCATTCTGCGCACGCTGGGGGCGAGCCCCGGGTCGATCATGAGCATCTTCGTGATCCAGGGGGCGCTGATCGGCTTCATCGGGCTGGCCATTGGCGTGATCGGCGGGGTCAGCCTGGCGCTCAACATTGACGTGGTGGTGCCGGCCATCGAACGGACCTTCGGTATCCAGTTCCTCGCCAAGGACGTGTATTACATCTCCGACCTGCCGTCCGAGCTGCTGTGGTCGGACGTTATCGCCATTACCGTGGTGTCCTTCGTGCTGACGCTGGTGGCGACGCTCTACCCGAGCTGGCGCGCATCGCGCCTCAACCCTGCGGAGGCTCTGCGCTATGAATGACGTGACGAAGCCGCGCACGGTGCTGGAGTGCAAGGGGCTGTCCAAGTCCTTTCGGGAAGGGGCCGACGCGCTGGAAGTGCTGAGGGACGTGACCCTGTCGGTTGAGCGGGGGGAGCGGCTGGCCATCGTGGGATCTTCCGGGTCGGGCAAGAGTACCTTGCTCCATCTGCTCGGTGGGCTGGATGTGCCGTCGGCCGGTGAAGTGCGCCTGCTCGGCAGGAATTTCTCGACCATTTCCGACGCGGAACGGGGGCGTCTGCGTAACCAGTCCCTGGGTTTCGTCTATCAGTTTCATCATCTGCTGGCCGAGTTCTCGGCGGTGGAGAACGTGGCCATGCCCCTGTTCGTGCGGCGCATGGACAGGGAGCAGGCCCTGGCCCAGGCGACCGAAACCCTCAAGGCTGTAGGCCTCGGGCATCGCCTGGAGCACACGCCCGGCGAACTGTCGGGGGGCGAGCGCCAGCGCGCCGCCATTGCCCGGGCGCTGGTGACGCGGCCGGCCTGCGTGCTGGCTGACGAGCCGACCGGTAACCTCGACCGCCAGACAGCGGAGAAGGTCTTCGGTCTGATGCTCGAGCTGGCCGAGGAGCAGGGAACCAGTTTCGTCATCGTTACGCATGACACGCAGCTGGCCGCGAGGGCCAGCCGGGTCCTGCAGTTGCGCGACGGAGTTCTCGGCGCTGCCGACTGAGCGCTGCTGGACTGCGTGCCGGGCTGGTCGCATCCGTGTTGCTTCTCGCAACCTGGATATAGCTTCAATCTGCTCAAGTCTTTTCTAGACTGAATAACCCATTGCATTATCTGCGGCCCCGTAACTCAAGGGCTTCAGGGTTCTGGCCGATAAAGGGGCGTGGCAGGCGCTCCGGCCGCCAACCCGATTTCCAGGAGTCAGCATGAAAGTCATCTTTTCGCCAGCCGTGAGCATGCTCAACCGCATGCGCTATCCGGCCAAGTTTACGCTGTTGGGCCTGATTGCCTTTCTGGTTGTCGGCTTTCTGCTGGCTCAGCTGACGGTCTCCCTGCGTGCCGACATCGTCTTCACGGAAAAGGAACTGAGTTCGATGGATGGGGTGCCGCGGGTGCTCAAACTCATCGAGCTGGTGCAACAGCATCGTGGTCTGTCTTCCGGCGTGCTGAACGGCAACGAGGAGTTGCGGCCGCGTTTGCAGAAGAAGACGGAGGAGGTCGTGGCAGCAGTCTCTGCGGCAGAGAGCGTGCTTGCCGCTGATGCGGCGCCGTCGGCCAGCAAGCGCTGGACGGAGGTCAAGACGGCCTGGGAGGCGATCCGTGGTGGCGGCCTGCAGATGCCCCCGCGGGAGAACTTGCAGGCGCATACCGCAATGATCCGCAAGATCGTTCTGACGCTGCATGACCTGGGCGACGACGGCAACCTGGCCCTCGATCCGTCCCCGGACACCTACTACCTGATCGACAACATGCTGCGGCGGGTGCCGGACGTTTCCGAGCGTCTCGGCCGGCTGCGTGCCCTGGGTACCGGCGCGCTGGCGGCCAAGAGCGTGGATGAACAGCGGCGCTTCGACATCAGCTCCCAATTGGGCGAGCTGAACATGGCGGTGACTGACCTGAACGAGAACTTCGACCGCTCCGGCATCGCCAATCCCCATATCGGGGGCACGCTGGATGCGCTGCGCAAGGAGCTCAACGCGGGGACCTCCAACGTGATCGACCAGCTTCAGAACCACCTTCTGAAAGGGGATTACGAGATGGCCGCGCCGGCCTATTTCGACATGGTCACCAAGAGCATCGACATCGTGTTTGCCAAGACCTACCAGGAGCTGATTCCCGAAGCGCGGGGCCTGCTGGTTGCTCGCCTGGCCGCGTCGGAGAAGAAGTTCATGCTGGCGGCGGTTCTGTCGTGCACTGCGCTGCTGGTCCTGCTTTACCTGTCGATGGCCTTCTGTCTGTCAGTGATGCAGTCGGTGAGCGAACTGCGGGCCGGCGCCAAGGAGCTGGCGGCGGGCAACCTGCGTGAGCGCATCACTCTGTCGGCCCGGGATGAGCTGCACCTGGTGGCGGACCAGTTCAACGAGATGGCCCAGGCTTTCTCCGACGTGATCACCAAGGTCCAGCGCGGCGCCAATGACGTGGCCGCTTCTGCAGTATCGCTGGCCAGCTCCGCATCCCAGGTGTCGAACGGCTCGGATCAGCAGAGCGCGGCCGCCTCCAACATGGCAGCAGCGGTCGAGGAGATGACCGTCGGTATCGAGGAGATCGCCAGCAGCGCATCGTCGGCCGAGGGCATTTCGGCGGAGTCCGGGCGCCTGTCCGCGGAAGGGGGCACCGTCGTGGCCAGGACGGTAGCCGAGATGGAGCGGATTTCCGTGTCGGTGCGCGAATCCGCCGACGTGATCCAGGATCTCGGTGACCAGTCCGCGAAGATTTCCGCCATCGTCAATTCCATCAAGGAGATTGCCGACCAGACCAATCTGCTGGCCCTCAACGCAGCGATCGAGGCGGCACGCGCAGGTGAAACAGGCCGCGGTTTTGCGGTGGTGGCCGATGAGGTGCGCAAGCTGGCTGAGCGGACGGCCAAGGCCACCGATGAGATCACCGGCATGGTCGCGGCCATCCAGCAGGGCACCAGCCGTGCCGTGGATACCATGCAGGGCGGCGTCGTGCGGGTGCAGGAGGGCGTGGAGCTGGCAGGGCAGGCCGGGGCGTCGATGGATCAGATCCGCGCCGGCGCGAATCAGGTGGTGGCGGCAGTGACGGATATCTCGTCGGCGTTGCGGGAGCAGGGCGCTGCAAGTACCGATATCGCCCGCAACGTGGAACAGATCGCCCAGATGGCCGAGCAGAATTCGGCCGCGGTGCGGGAAACCGCCAATACCGCCCATCGTCTCGAAAACCTGGCCCAGCAGCTGCGGGCCGAGGTCTCCCACTTCCATATCTGATACTTGGGGCGTTGCGGCAGGCGTGTGCGCCTGTCGTCGCCCTGTCGGCGGTGCTCTTACGCCGGCAGCAGTGCGCCTTCCAGTTCCTGCCGGCCGAGCGGGGACGCCATCGCGATCACGTATTGCCCCGGCTCGAGCATGAAGTCCTTCGGTGGATTGAAGACGAAATCGCCGCCACTGCGTACGGCGAGCAGTACGTAGTTGGGGCTGCGCAGACGCAGGGTGTCCAGTGCGCGGGGCTCGAATCGTTCCGGCACCTCGACCTCCTCGAGGCGCAGCTTGTGCTCGGAGCGCAGCATTTCGTCCAGAAAGGACACCACGTGCGGGCGGATCATGCTGGATGCGATTCGCATGCCGCCCGTGAAGTCCGGTGAAATCACGCTGTCTGCGCCCGCCTTACGCAGTTTTTCGGCGTTGCGCACCTCGTGGCAGCGCGCCACGATCCGGATGCCCGGATTGAGCTGCTTGGCGGTGAACACGATCATCAGGTTGCGGCTGTCGTCGCCGGTGACGGCGAACAGGCCGCGGGCTTCCTGGATGCCGGCCGCCAGCAGAAGGTCGTCGTCGGATGCGTCGCCCCCCAGGTAGATCAGGCCAGGCAAGCGTTCCCGCTGGGCTTCCAGGGCGACTTCGTCGGCGTCGATGGCGACGTAGTGCCGGTGGGTCGTGGTCAGCTCGTTGGCCACGTTGCGCCCCACGCGACCGAAGCCGCAGATGATGAAATGCTGATGCAGTTTGTGGACCTGCTTTTCCATGCGTCGTCTCCGCAGGGTGTAGTCGAGATCGCTCTCGAGGAAAAAGACGGTGAGGCTGGTGAACAGAAAGGTCACCGCGCCAAAGCCGGCAAGGGCGATGAGGCCGGCAAAGAGCCGTTCGGCAAAGCCGTCGATCGGAACGACCTCGCCGTAGCCGACCGTTGTGACCGTGATCAGCGTCATGTAGATGGCGTCGGACAGGTTCGCCTTGTCGCCACCGGCCCAATAGAAGCCCACGGTGCCGACGACGATCAGTCCGATCAGCACACCTGCCGCGTAGTAGATGCGCAGCAGGATGCGCGGCAATTGGCTGGCGCGGCTGGACGTCTTTTTTTGGGGGGGGCGTCGCCGCAGATGGAAGTGTTGGCGCAGGCGCCGCAGCAGCGCGAGGACGATGGAAATCTTCATGGTCGGTGTGCCCGCCGTTTGCGCCAGTGGTGGATCAGGTAGGTTCGCCAGGCGAGACGGGTCAGCAGATAGCCGGAGAAGGCCAGCACGAAGGCCAGCACCATGAGTCCGAGCGCCAGAGGACGGCCAAGATCAACGAGCCAGTGGGTCAGGTCGATCATCCAGGCTATCAGGCCGGCGGCCCCCCATTCAGGTGGTTGCGTGAATTGGCCCACGCCGGGGCCAAGCACCCATTCACCGATCGAGAACGCAGCAATGTAGATCGGTACGATGGTGAAGGGGTTTGTGTACAGCGTGGTGAACAGGGCAAGGGGTAGGTTGGCCCTGAACAGCAGGCAGCAGATCGCCGCGCCGAGCATCTGGAACGGCCCAGGGATCAGGCCGCAGAATAGCCCGACGGCAATTGCGCCGGCCGCTGAATGGCGGTTGAGGTGCCACAGACGCGGATGGAGCAGGGTCGAGCCAAAGGGGGCGAGCCAGCGGTTGGCAGCCAGCGACGCGTGGTCTGGCAGATGGCGCTTCAGCAGTCGTCGCATTTTCTTGTTATTCGTCTCGGGCCGGGCCCTTCTCCTCAGGACTGAATTCTAGCCGACGCCGGCCCTCTTGGTGTTTGCCACCGTTCCCGTTAAATTGCGGCCCATGCGGACTATGTCGATTGGGTTTTCTACGGGGATTCTCGGTTGCCAGATGGCGGCGATGCTGCCGTCGTTGGAAGGCGTCCTGGGGCTTCTCCTCGCGGCTGCCGCCGGCCTGCTCCTTGCTTCGCTCGTTGCGTGGTTGCGAATGAGGACGGCCGCCAAAGCGCTGCTGTTGCTGGCGACCGTTCTGGCCGGATGGGGCTTCGCGGCCTGGCGTGCAGAACTACGCCTTGCCGACGCGTTGCCGATGGTGCTCGAAGGGCAGGATGTGATGGTGACGGGGGTGATCGCCAGCCTGCCGCAGGACTTCGAACGAGGGCTGCGCTTCACGTTTCGCGTCGAGGGTGGCGTTGAGGGCGTGCCGGAAATGCTGTCGCTGGCCTGGTACAAGGGTTTCCGAGACGACGAGTGGCACACGCTGCCGGCACTCCACGCCGGTGAGCGATGGCGGTTTACCGTCCGCCTCAAGCGCCCCCACGGCAACGTCAATCCCCACGGCTTCGACTACGAAGGCTGGTTGCTGGAGCAGGGAATCCGGGCCACCGGCTATGTACGCCCGGATCGGGCGAATCAGCGTCTCGATGCCTTCGTGCCGGGAATCATGAACCTCGTCGAGCGCTCCCGGGAGCACATCCGGGCGCGTTTCCAGGAGGCCTTGCCCGACGCCGCCTACAGGGGCGTGCTGGTCGCGCTGGCGATCGGCGATCAGCGGGCGATCAGTCAGGAGCAATGGCAGATCTTTGCCCGCACGGGGATTGCGCACCTTGTGGCCATCAGCGGCGCCCATGTCACGATGCTGGCGGCTCTGGTGGCCGGCGGATTGGGGTGGGCCTGGCGGCGCTGCCCACGGCTGGCATTGCGCTGGCCAGCCCAGCAGGCCGCCGTGCTGGCCGGGTTTCTGGCGGCCTTCGGGTATTGCCTGCTGGCCGGCTGGGGCGTACCGGCCCAGCGTACGCTGTACATGCTCGGCTGTGTTGCGCTGGCCCTGCTGCTGCGTCGGGAGACCGAGCCGAGCCGGGTGCTGGCTTTCGCGCTGCTGGTCGTCCTGCTTATCGACCCCTGGGCGATCCTGGCGGCGGGCTTCTGGCTGTCGTTCGGCGCGGTGGCGCTGTTGTTGCTGGTCGGTAGCGGGCGTCTGCGCAACGCCGGCTGGTTGCACGAGGCCTTGCGTGCCCAGTGGGCGGTGACGCTGGGGCTGGTCCCGGCCTTGCTGGTGCTGTTCCATCAGTTCTCGGTGATTTCACCTGTGGCGAACGGGATCGCCATTCCGCTGATCAGCTTTGTCGTCACACCGCTGGCCATCGCTTACGCGGTCTTGCCGCTGCAGATGTTGGCTGATGTGGCTCACATGGCGCTGGTGGTGACGATGGTGCCGATCGAGTGGCTGGCGGAATTGCCGATGGCCCAGTGGCAGCAAGCGGCGCCACCCCCTGAGCTGGCCGTTCTCGCCACCCTGGGCTGCCTGTGGGCGCTGCTGCCGCGAGGGACGCCCGTGCGCTGGCTGGGGCTGGCGATGTTGGTGCCCATGGTGACGTGGACACCGCCGCGCCCACCGCCGGGCGAGGCCTGGGTTGCCGTGCTGGACGTCGGGCAAGGCCTGGCGGTGCATGTGCAGACGACCAACAGCGACCTGATCTACGACACCGGCCCGGCTTTTTCCGCCGATGCCAACAGCGGCGAGCGGATTTTGCTGCCCTATCTGCGCGCGATGGGTGTGCGCCGACTCGACACGCTGGTGGTGACGCACCAGGACAACGATCATGCCGGTGGCGCCGAGGCCGTGCTGGCCGGCATCCCGGTCGGATCTGTCCTGTTCTCCCTGCCGGAGAATCATCCCGTACGCCTGATCGCCGATCGCAGGGGGCGCGCTTGTGCGGCTGGACAGGGCTGGGAGCAGGACGGCGTGCGCTTTTCGGTGCTGCATCCCGTCGGCGGCGATGCCCCACGCAAGAGCAATGACGGGTCCTGTGTGCTTCAGGTGGAGGCGGGTGGGCGACGCATGCTGCTCAGTTCCGACATCGAAGCGGTCTCCGAGGCGGGGCTGCTCGGGCGCGATCCGGCGGCGTTGGTCAGCGATGTGGTCGTGGCGCCCCATCACGGAAGCCGGACCTCGTCCACGCCGTCCTTCATCGCAGCCACGTCTCCGCGCTGGGTGATTTTCCCGGTGGGCTATCGCAACCGTTTCCGTCATCCGAATCCCGACGTGTGGGCGCGCTGGGCGGCCAGCGGCGCGTGCCTGCTGCGGACGGATGTCAGTGGCGCGGTGCGGGTCCAGCTGAGGGCGGGAGAGGTGCAGGTGGATACGGCCCGCGAGGTCTTTCCACGCTATTGGCACGGGCGATGAGGACGGACTGCCCGCGGCGAATGTTATCCTTCGGCCATTCCCAGTCAGTGAGCGCAGCGGGTTTCCCCATGAGCATTTTCGAGCCTTATCGCCGCCTGTTTACCCCCTTGCAGGTTGTGCCTTCCGATTCCGCAGCCACATCCTCCCCTGAGCCCCGGCTGCGTAGCGTGCAATGCGCCTCGCCCCATGGGCTGCACCGGATGGCCTATACAGAGTGGGGCGATCCGGATAATCCCCGCGTGTTGCTGTGTGTCCATGGCCTGACCCGTAATGGCCGCGATTTCGACGACTTGGCCCGAGCCCTGGCCGCCCATTACCGGGTGGTGTGTCCGGACGTGGTCGGGCGTGGGCAGAGCAGCTGGCTGCCGGTGAAAGCCGATTACCAGCTGCCCACCTATGTGGCAGACATGGTGACGCTGATCGCCCGCCTCGACGTCGAGACCGTGCATTGGGTCGGGACGTCCATGGGTGGCCTGATCGGCATGGTGCTGGCCAGCCTGCCGGACAATCCGATCCGGCGTCTGGTGCTGAACGACGTCGGGCCGGTGCTGCCGGCGGAGTCCCTGCTCCGTATCGGGCAGTACGTGGGACAAGCACCGGTCTTCCCGAGCTACGAGGCAGCCGAGGCCTATGTACGGGCGGTCAGCGCACCCTTCGGGCACCTCAGCGATGCCCAGTGGCGCCATCTGACCGAGCCGTCCGTCAAGCAGGTGGATGGCGGCTGGGCGATGCGCTACGACCCGGCGATCGGCGATGCCTTCCGCGATCCGCAGATGGTTGACGTGAATCTGTGGCCGATCTATGAAGCCATCGGCTGCCCCACGCTGGTTCTGCGGGGGGCGGATTCCGACCTGCTGCAGCCTGACACGGTACGTCAGATGGGCGCGCGGGGCCCGCGGGCGCGGGTCGTCGAGATTCCCGACGTGGGCCATGCGCCGACGCTGATGGATTCGGCCCAGATCGCGCCGATCCGTGATTTCCTGCTGGAGGCGTGTTGATGCAGGGCGCGTGGCTGACGGCCTTCAGCGTCGTGGACTGGGTGGCGGTGAGCTGGTTCATCTTCTGCTGGGCCGGCTATGGCTGGCTCGTCGAGCATGGCCCTGGCGGCACGATGCGCGGCCTGATGGGGGCGAGCCACGCTTTCCGCCTGGAATGGGGCCGGCAGATGCTGCGCCGTGAGGTGCGTGTGGCGGATTCCGGGCTGGTTGGCAATCTGATGCAGAATGTGTCCTTCTACGCCAACACCACGATCTACGTGATTGCAGGTTTGCTGGCGCTGCTCGGCACGGTGGACAAGCTGATCGATGCCGCTTCCGACCTGCCGTTTGCGCGGCACGTGTCGCGGGAGGTGTGGGAGGTCAAGCTACTGCTGCTGCTGATGGTCTTCGTGGTGGCCTACTTCAAGTTCACCTGGTCGCTGCGGCAGTTCAACATGCTGTCCATCCTGATCGGGGCGGCGCCGCCGCCGGGGGAGGGTACGGAAGAGGACGTGCAGCGCTTCGCCAAGGTGAATTCCCTGGCCGGGGACGAGTTCAACCGCGGCATCCGGGCCTATTACTTCGGCCTGGCCGCGGTGTTCTGGTTCGTGCATCCGTGGCTGTTCTTTGCGGTGACGAGCTTCATAGTGCTGGTGTTGTACCGGCGCGATTTCCTGTCTCACACCTACTCGGCGATGCGCGCTTGATCAGCTGTCCTGCTCGAGCTTTACCGAGACGGAATTGATGCAGTAGCGCAGCCCCGTGGGGGCGGGGCCATCTTCGAAAACATGCCCCAGATGCGCGCCGCAGTTGTGGCACAAAACTTCGGTGCGCAGCATGAAGTGGCTGCGGTCCTCGGCCTCTTCGACGTTATCCGGGGCTGCCGCGCTATGAAAGCTCGGCCAGCCGCAGCCGGAGTCATACTTGTGCTCGGATGAGAACAGGTCGGCGCCGCAGCAGGTGCACACGTACTTGCCCTGTTCGTGGCAGTCCCAGTAACGGCCGGTGAAGGCGCGCTCGGTGCCTTTCTGGCGGGTGACCACGTATTCCTCGGGGGACAGCTGGGCGCGCCATTCGGCGTCGGTCTTTTCGATCTTGCGGCTCATGGATGTCTCCGGTAAGGGATGCCGGATGGAGCGTCCGACGGGCGGGAAGGTTCCCACCCGTCGGGGAAGGGTCAGTGCAGATGCTTGGGCATCTGCTCTGCCTGCTCCTCCGGCAGTTCGGCATGTACGGCTTCGCCTTCGGGCGAGGGATACATGGGGGCGCCGCAGTCGTCGCAGTATTCCATCGGGAACTCGTTGTCGAGGGTCAGGATGTCGGTGATGCCGCAGGCACGCAGGGTGGCCTCGATCTGGCCGAGGGTCTCGACGCTTTCGTCCTCTGCGCCGAGAAGCGGCCACACCACGCCGTGCACCACGTCGTTCTGCCCGCGCAGCGTGAAGCCGATGCGGAACTCCTCCACCTGCCGCTCGAAGAACGGTGCCACGACCGCCCGCAGATTGGCGGCCGGAGCGTCCAGCGTGGTGCTCAGGAAGGCAACCGAAGCCTGGATGGAGTAGGGGCGGGACATCTTGTCCGCCTCGCGGCTGGCGGCGAAGTAGGCGTCAGGCAGGACGACTTCGAAAGCGCAGCCGGTGAGCAGCGGGGTGATGCAGGCGCCGCCCTGGGCGCGCCACTGCTCCAGGGCCTGGTCGCGGGTGCAGTCCTCTTCCTGCCAGCGGAAGATCGGAGCGCCCTTCGGGACGATGACCGCGCCGAGTATGTAGCGGTTGTCGGACAGGAACTGGGCGGTCTCCGGCAGGTTGTCGGTCTTGATGTGCAGGTCGCTGTCGTTCTCCGCGGCCCGGCCGATATGGGTGGCCAGGTCGGCGGTGGCGCAGTAGCCCTGCGGCAGTTGGTCGGGGCTGAACAGGAAGTCGGCGAGGGCCAGCTTGACGCTGTTGGCCAGCACGTGGGCCTTGAGCTGCACACGCAGGTTGGCCATCACGGCAGCGGCGATCGGTGCTGCCGGAATGCGGTAGCGAGACCAGGCCATCACCGGCACGGCGATCAGCAGCACATCCTGCTGGTCGTCGGACTTGAGGGCGCCTTCGGCCCGCGACTCGATCATGTCGGCGAGTTCGTCGTAGGCGTGGACGCTGGCCGTGCTGAGGTGGTCGAGGGCCGTCGTCAGGGTGTCCTCGTCCTCGGCGCTCAGCAGCTGATCCACCGCGGCGGCCAGGCGCAGGTCCCAGAAGTGGTCTTCGGCGCGGCTGCTCGAATCGGCAAGACCGTTGGCGAGCCACAGCAATTGTTCGGCGTCCCGCGGCAGTCCGCCGCGACGCCCGAGTCGATTACGTTTCATCGGGGGCTCTCCGTGTAGTTATGGGTTGGACAGTGCACGTCGGTGGGGGATTCCCTGCCTTAATAGGTGAGAGGATCGATGCGCACTTCCTGCAGGATGATGGTGGAGATTTCTTCGATGGATTTGGTGGTGGAGTCGAGCCACTTGATGCCTTCGCGCTTCATCATGCGCTGGGCAGCCTCGATTTCCGCCAGGCAGTTGTCGAGGGATGCGTAGCGGCTGTTGGGGCGGCGTTCCTGGCGGATCTGGGACAGGCGGTCCGGGCCGATGGTCAGGCCGAACAGCTTGTGGCGGAAGCGGGACAGCTCGCCAGGCAGCTTGTTGCGCTCGAAATCCTCGGGGATCAGCGGATAGTTGGCGGCCTTGATGCCAAACTGCATTGCAAGGTAAAGACTGGTCGGTGTCTTGCCCGAGCGCGATACGCCGACCAGGATCACGTCCGCCTCTTCGAGGTCGGCATTGGAAACGCCGTCATCGTGGGCCAGCGTGAAATTGATCGCCTCGATGCGCTTCTTGTAGTCCTGACTGTCGGCAATGCCATGGAAGCGCCCGGCCGTGTGCGTCGAACGCTGTCCGAGTTCGCTCTCCAGTGGTTCGATGAACTTCTCGAACAGGTCGAGGAACAGCGCGTCGGCTTCGCGCAGTGCGGCCACGGCTTCCGGATCCACCAGCGTATTGAAGACGATGGGCCGCAGGCCGCTCTCGATGGCCGCATCCCGAATCTTGAGTGCACAGTCGCGGGCCTTCTCCGGGGAATCGATGAAGGGCATGCGGTGATTGCGGAAACGGGATTCCGGAAACTGCGCTAGAAGACTGTGGCCAAGGGTCTCGGCCGTGATGCCTGTTCCGTCGGAGATGAAGAATACGGGGCGGGTCTGAGTCATGAACGTGCCAACTGGGGAAAAGGACATGTTTGCCGGCCGGCAGGCCAAGGCAGGTCTGCATCTTATCCCATTCTGGCCGTCGGGCTCCGTTTGAGCCCCGGATGCGCCGGTGCCATCTCGATGGCTGCGATATGCATCTCGCCTGAAGTGGGTATGGTTAGGATAAACCCTGCATGCGGCAGGGCAACAAAACGACTTACAATACGGCCCGACGACGTGAGTCGACCAGATTTACTTTCTCCATTACCTCCCCAGGATGAGTCCTTTTATGGCCCGTAACGTCATTCCTTTCCAAGAGCTGCGCATGTCCGATGTCGAGCAGGTCGGCGGCAAGAACGCCTCCCTCGGCGAAATGATCAGCCAGCTGCCGTCCAGCGTACGCGTTCCCGGTGGCTTCGCCACCACTGCCGATGCCTACCGCGAGTTCCTGTCCCATCAGGGTCTGGCTGAGCGCATCAGCGGCGCACTCGAAAGCCTGGACGTGGATGACGTGGTAGCTCTGGCAAAGACCGGCGCCCAGATCCGTCAGTGGATCGTCGACACCCCCTTCCCGCCGGCTCTCGAGGCCGAGATCAAGGCCGCCTACGAGCAGCTCACCGCTGAAGGCGACGGCAGCTTTGCCGTGCGCTCCTCCGCGACCGCCGAAGACTTGCCCGACGCGTCTTTCGCTGGCCAGCAGGAATCCTTCCTGAACATCCACGGCTACGAAAACATCCTGCACGCCATCAAGGAAGTGTTCGCGTCGCTCTATAACGACCGTGCCATCGCCTACCGCGTGCACAAGGGCTTCACCCACGCTGAAGTCGCCCTGTCCGCCGGCGTGCAACGCATGGTGCGCTCCGACATCGGTGCTTCCGGCGTGATGTTCACGATGGATACCGAATCCGGCTTCGACGGCGTGGTGTTCATCACCGCCTCCTACGGCCTCGGCGAAACCGTCGTGCAGGGCGCGGTGAACCCGGACGAGTTCTACGTTCACAAGGCCACGCTGGCCGAGGGCAAGCCGGCGATCATTCGCCGCAACCTCGGCTCCAAGCTGATCAAGATGGTCTTTGCCGAAAAGAAAGAAGCCGGCAAATCCACCCGCACCATCGACGTCGCCGAAGCCGAGCGCAATGTTTACTCGCTGACCGACGAAGACGTGCTGGAGCTCGGTCGCTACGCGTCCATCATCGAAAAGCACTACGGTCGTCCGATGGACATCGAGTGGGGCAAGAGCGGTGACGACGGCAAGCTGTACATCCTGCAGGCCCGTCCGGAAACCGTGAAGAGCCAGCAGTCCGGCCACGTGATGGAGAAGTACCGTCTCAAGCAGTACAGCAAGTCCATCACCCATGGTCGCGCCATCGGTCAGAAGATCGGCGCCGGCCACGTTCGCATCGTCAAGGACGCTTCCGAGATGGATCGCGTGAAGGCTGGCGACATCCTCGTCACCGACATGACCGACCCGAACTGGGAGCCGGTGATGAAGCGTGCTTCCGCCATCGTCACCAACCGCGGCGGCCGTACCTGTCACGCGGCGATCATCGCCCGTGAGCTGGGCATCCCGGCCATCGTCGGTTGCGGCAACGCCACCGAAGTGCTGGAAGAGAACGACGAAGTCACCGTGTCCTGCGCCGAAGGCGATACTGGCTATGTGTACCGCGGCAAGCTGGACTTCGAAGTGGTCACCACCGACATGGGCAACCTGCCCGACATCCCGGTGAAGATCATGATGAACGTCGGCAACCCGGAGCTGGCCTTCGAATTCGCGCAGATCCCGAACGGCGGCGTCGGCTTGGCCCGTCTCGAGTTCGTGATCAACAACATGATCGGCATCCACCCGAAGGCGATCCTCGAAATCAACCAGGTGCCGGCCAGCCTGCGTGCGGAAATTACCCGCCGTTCCCGCGGCTACGCCACGCCGAAGCAGTTCTTCATCGAGAAGCTGGTGGAAGGTGTTGCCACCATCGCTGCGGCTTTCTACCCGAAGCCCGTGATCGTCCGCCTGTCCGACTTCAAGTCGAACGAGTACCGCAAGCTGCTGGGCGGCGAGATCTACGAGCCGGAAGAAGAAAACCCCATGCTGGGCTTCCGCGGCGCGTCCCGCTACATCGCCCACAGCTTCCGTGACTGCTTCGAGCTCGAATGCGCGGCGATGAAGAAGGTGCGCAACGAGCTGGGCCTGACCAACGTTCAGCTGATGGTGCCCTTCGTGCGCAACCTGGACGAAGCCAAGGGCGTAGTCGAGCTGCTGGCCGAGCACGGCCTGAAGCAGGGCGAGAACGACCTCAAGCTGATCATGATGTGCGAGATCCCGTCCAACGCACTGCTGGCCGACCAGTTCCTGGAGATCTTCGATGGTTTCTCCATCGGCTCCAACGACCTGACCCAGCTGACCCTGGGCCTGGACCGCGACTCCGGTCTGGTGGCGCACTCCTTCGACGAGCGTGATCCCGCCGTCAAGCAGCTGCTGTCGATGGCCATCCAGAGCGCCAACAAGCTCGGCAAGTATGTCGGTATCTGTGGCCAGGGCCCGTCCGACCATGCCGACTTTGCGGAATGGCTGATGGACGAAGGTATCCAGACCATCTCCCTCAACCCGGATACGGTTGTGGATACGTGGTTGAAGCTGGCTGCCCACAGCCAGGCTTGATGCCGACTTCCTGTCGTGTTTGACCAAAAAGGCCGGGGTAACCCGGCCTTTTTGCATTCCGGGGCGGCTCCCTGTGGTCAGGAGCCATGCGCCTCTGATAGTGTCGCGATACGGACGTCATCGTTACGGCAGGCGAGGAGGAAGCATGGGGTTCGAGTGGTGGCACTGGATCGTGTTGGGAATCGCGCTGGTGATTGCCGAGTTGGCGGTGCCGGCATTCTTTGTCATCTGGTTCGGCCTCGGTGCGCTGCTTGTCGGGCTGGTCCTGGCGCTGCTGCCGGCCTTGGGAATGACGGTCCAGCTGGCCCTGTGGATTCTCGCGTCGCTGGCAATGGTGGTGTTGTGGTTCCGCGTCTTCAAACGGAGCGATCACAAGACCCGTATCGGGCAGTCGGATGGGGACTCCATCGGTGAGGTGGGAATGATGTCGAAGCCGGCGGCGCCCTTCGAGCGCGGCCGGGTGCGCTTCCAGAAACCCTTGCTGGGTTCGGATGAGTGGGAGTGCGTGGTGGATGAGCCCGTCGCGGCAGGCGAGCGTGTCAGGGTCGTGGCGGTGGAGGGGAGTTTCCTCAGGGTAGAGAAGGCGAATTCGCTTCAGGGGAGAAGTCAATGAGTGCAGCTTTTGTCGTGGTCATGGCCGTTCTGGTCTTTGTCGTCGTTACCATCGCCAAGGGGGTGCGCATCGTGCCGCAGGGCGAGGAGTGGATCGTCGAGCGTCTCGGAAAGTACTTCGGAACGCTGAAGCCTGGCCTCAACATCATCATTCCCTATCTGGATCAGGTGGCCTACAAGTTGGTGACCAAGGACATCATCCTTGACGTCCAGGAGCAGGAGGTCATCACCCGGGACAACGCCGTCATCCTCACCAATGCGATCGCCTTCATGAAGGTGACCGACCCCGTGAAGGCAGTCTATGGCGTCACGGATTTCTCCGAGGCGATCCGCAACATGATCATGACGACCCTGCGATCGATCATCGGCGAGATGGAGCTTGACGAAGCCCTGTCCAGCCGGGACAAGATCAAGGCGCGGCTGCGCGAGAGCATTGCCGATGAAGCGGTGGATTGGGGGCTGACCGTCAAGTCGGTGGAGATCCAGGACATCAAGCCGTCGCCCTCGATGCAGAAAGCCATGGAACAGCAGGCGTCCGCCGAACGGGAGCGCAAGGCCGTCGTGACACGCGCCGAAGGGGCGAAGCAAGCTGCGATTCTTGAGGCCGAAGCGCGTCTTGAGGCGTCGAAGCGCGATGCGAACGCGCAAGTGATGCTTGCCGAGGCGTCGGCCGAGGCTATCCGGCGCGTGAGTGCGGCCGTGGGCACCGAGACCGCGCCGATGCTGTTCCTGCTCGGCGAGAAGTACATCGCGTCCCTGGAGCGCCTCGGGGCTTCCGAAAGTGCTCGGGTCGTCGTCCTGCCGGCCGACCTGCAGGAGGCGGTACGCGGCTTGATCGGTGGTGCGATCAGGCATTGATTGGGCCGATGATTTGCACGAGGGGAATTTTCCAGGGGCGTTTGCCCCTGTAGGATAGGCCCCATGTTTGCATACATCGTTCGACGACTGCTTTACGCACCGCTGATCCTCATCGGTGTCAATCTGTTGACCTTTGCGCTGTTCTTCGTCGTGAATACGCCCGATGACATGGCCCGGATGCAACTTGGGGTCAAGCGGGTGACGCCGGAGGCGATCCAGCGCTGGAAGGTGGAGCGCGGCTACGACAAGCCGTTGTTCCTGAATGACACGGTAGCCGGAGTGGGGCGCTTCACCGAGACGGTCTTTTTCGAGAAGTCGCTGCGGATGTTCGTTTTCGACTTCGGCCGCGCGGATGACGGGCGTGATATCGCGAAGGAGATCCAGGATCGGATGGGGCCGTCGCTTGCGATTGCGCTGCCGACGTTCGTGCTGGGATTGTTCGTGACGGTCGCGTTGGCGCTGCTGCTCGTATTCTTCCGTGCCTCTTACCTGGATTTCTGGGGCGTCGTGTTGTGTGTCGGCATGATGTCGATATCCGGCTTGTTCTACATCATCGGCGGGCAGTGGCTCGTTTCGAAGGTCTGGCATCTCGTGCCGATTTCCGGCTATGGGGCGGGGGCGGATGTAGCGCGCTTCCTGGTGCTGCCCGTCGTGATCGGCGTGGTTGCCGGTGTCGGCGGCAGTGCCCGTTGGTACCGGACCATCTTCCTTGAGGAGGCGGGGAAGGACTATGTGCGTACCGCGCGCGCCAAGGGGCTGTCGGAATTACAAGCTCTTTTCAGACATGTCCTGAAGAATGGGATGATTCCGATCCTGACAGGTGTTGTGGTGGTCATTCCGTCCTTGTTCATGGGCAGTCTGCTTTATGAGTCCTTCTTCGGGATTCCGGGGTTGGGGAGCTACACGATCGATGCGATCAATGCGCAGGATTTCCTTGTGGTTCGGGCAATGGTTTTCATCGGCGCCCTGCTGTACATCATGGGGCTGATCCTGACGGATCTTTCCTATACGCTGGTTGATCCGCGGGTGAGGCTCGAATGATGTCTTTTCAGCCCATCCTGCTGTGGACCGATGCGCTTTTGTTTGTCTTGTTTGTCGGCGTGTTGTTGGCACTGATGCGGGCTCGAGGCAGCGAGCAGATGTGTGCCGCATGGCGCAGAGTGGGAGAGAGCAATGCTGGCATGGTGTCTCTCACGCTGCTGCTGCTGTTTCTGATGGTGGGTTTGGCTGACAGCCTGCATTACCGTTCCCGCCTTGCCCCGGTGGGGGATGCGGCTGGGGTGACGAACAAGCGGGTGCTGTCGACGGAAGTATTGAGCCTCTTCGACGCGATGGCGGCGCCTTTGCGCGCGCGGGTGGAGAAGACTTATTCCGCACCCTTGGCCTATATCCTGTTCGCCAAGGAAACGCAGGAGGGCGCAGACGGGGTGCAGCGAAGGGATTTTCCCCGCCTGAAGTTCGGTGGTGCGGACCTGCAATATCCTGAGGATGATTACGCAGGTGACGTATTTGGGCGGGTCGGGATTGGGTTGGCGATAGCGGCCGGTGCTTGGGCAGCCTTTGCTGCAGTGCTAGTCGCAATCGTGGCGCGCTCGCGCAAGGTGCCTGTGGGGGCTGCCTGGCGGGCCATCTGGAGAGGAAAGGGTGGTCTGGCGTGGCGCTCCGTGCTAGCAACAATGGGTGTCGTGCTGTTCGTGATGGGGCCGTTGCTGGCTTTGGCCATGGAATACCATGTCTTCGGTACGGACAAGGTGGGGCGGGATGTCTTCTATCTGGCCTTGAAGAGTATTCGGACAGCGTTGGTCATCGGAACGCTGACAACGCTGGTTACGCTGCCCTTGGCTGTAGTCCTTGGAATCATGGCGGGCTACCTCGGCGGATGGGTTGATGACGCAATTCAGTATGTCTACACCGTCCTTAATTCGATTCCGGGAGTGTTGCTGATCGCAGCTGCCGTACTGATGATGCAGGTGGTCATAGATACCCATCCGAATTGGTTCGAGACCGCAGCAGATCGCTCCGATGCACGGCTCCTCGCTCTGTGCGTCATTCTTGGGATGACGAACTGGACAGGCCTTTGTCGGCTACTGCGTGGTGAGACCCTGAAATTGCGTGAGTCGGAGTATGTGCAGGCTGCTCGGGCATTCGGTGTGTCGGCAGCGCGAATCCTCTATCGTCACCTCCTGCCCAACCTGCTTCATCTGGTCTTGATCTCTCTGGTCATGGACTTCTCCGGTCTGGTGCTTGCCGAGGCTGTTCTTTCCTACGTTGGGATTGGCGTGGATCCGGAAACGATCAGCTTCGGCACGATGATCAACGCCGCGCGGATGGAATTGGCTCGAGAGCCCATGGTCTGGTGGAGCCTGATTGCAGCGTTTTGCTTCATGTTTGTGCTGGTACTCGTAGCCAATCTATTCGCGGATTGCGTAAGAGATGCGTTCGACCCCCGTGCGAGCTGACGTTCTGTCATCTCCTGACCGATAGCGAGTGCCGGGCTGGTACGGGATGATCGCAGCTTTGGAATTAAGCTTGGCTGAGTGAAGCTGCCATGACGGGCGGAGTCCACTCATGAGCTAGCTGCCTGTGGTCTCGCAAAGTGAGATCCCGCTGCCTTTCGACGCACGCTGTTGTGCGGTTCGCAGCCAGATGTGATCCTTTGGCGTGTGCGAAGTGGCAGCCGGTGAGGCGTACATTGGCGTCCCTGCGGCGCCTCGAGAATTATTTTCCCAAATAGTGTTGACGCATTCCGATAACTCTTTATAATGCGCAGCTCTTTCGCTGCAGCGCGTTACGCAATAAGCGCTACGGGGTGAGGAGGCGGTGCTGAAGCGGTTTGTGTGTTTCGGTGCTGGCGCGTTAAGTAGTTTGTTTCGAAGTGCTGAAACAAAATGCTTGACAGGGTTAAAAAGCTCTGTATAATGCGCACCTCTTCGCTGCTTCTGCAGCAGTTCTTTAAAAAGATGAACAACCGATAGGTGTGGGTGCTCGGTTTCGAGGGGTGACTGATTTATATCAGAAGCCACAAAGAAATTGAAGTATCTGCAGAAATCGTCAGGTTTCTGGAGTTTTTGGATTGAACTTAAGAGTTTGATCCTGGCTCAGATTGAACGCTGGCGGCATGCTTTACACATGCAAGTCGAACGGCAGCACGGGCTTCGGCCTGGTGGCGAGTGGCGAACGGGTGAGTAATGCATCGGAACGTGCCGTGTAATGGGGGATAACGTAGCGAAAGTTACGCTAATACCGCATACGCCCTGAGGGGGAAAGCGGGGGATCGTAAGACCTCGCGTTATACGAGCGGCCGATGTCGGATTAGCTAGTTGGTGGGGTAAAGGCCTACCAAGGCGACGATCCGTAGCGGGTCTGAGAGGATGATCCGCCACACTGGGACTGAGACACGGCCCAGACTCCTACGGGAGGCAGCAGTGGGGAATTTTGGACAATGGGCGAAAGCCTGATCCAGCCATGCCGCGTGAGTGAAGAAGGCCTTCGGGTTGTAAAGCTCTTTCAGTCGGAAAGAAATCCTTCGGGTTAATACCTCGGGGGGATGACGGTACCGACAGAAGAAGCACCGGCTAACTACGTGCCAGCAGCCGCGGTAATACGTAGGGTGCGAGCGTTAATCGGAATTACTGGGCGTAAAGCGTGCGCAGGCGGTGATGTAAGACAGATGTGAAATCCCCGGGCTCAACCTGGGAACTGCGTTTGTGACTGCATCACTCGAGTACGGCAGAGGGAGGTGGAATTCCGCGTGTAGCAGTGAAATGCGTAGAGATGCGGAGGAACACCGATGGCGAAGGCAGCCTCCTGGGCCAGTACTGACGCTCATGCACGAAAGCGTGGGGAGCAAACAGGATTAGATACCCTGGTAGTCCACGCCCTAAACGATGTCAACTAGTTGTTCGGTGAGGAGACTCATTGAGTAACGCAGCTAACGCGTGAAGTTGACCGCCTGGGGAGTACGGCCGCAAGGTTAAAACTCAAAGGAATTGACGGGGACCCGCACAAGCGGTGGATGATGTGGATTAATTCGATGCAACGCGAAAAACCTTACCTACCCTTGACATGCCAGGAACTTGCCAGAGATGGCTTGGTGCTCGAAAGAGAGCCTGGACACAGGTGCTGCATGGCTGTCGTCAGCTCGTGTCGTGAGATGTTGGGTTAAGTCCCGCAACGAGCGCAACCCTTGTCATTAGTTGCCAGCATTAAGTTGGGCACTCTAATGAGACTGCCGGTGACAAACCGGAGGAAGGTGGGGATGACGTCAAGTCCTCATGGCCCTTATGGGTAGGGCTTCACACGTCATACAATGGTCGGTACAGAGGGTTGCCAAGCCGCGAGGTGGAGCCAATCCCAGAAAGCCGATCGTAGTCCGGATTGGAGTCTGCAACTCGACTCCATGAAGTCGGAATCGCTAGTAATCGCAGATCAGCATGCTGCGGTGAATACGTTCCCGGGTCTTGTACACACCGCCCGTCACACCATGGGAGTGGGGTTTACCAGAAGTAGGTAGCTTAACCGCAAGGAGGGCGCTTACCACGGTGAGCTTCATGACTGGGGTGAAGTCGTAACAAGGTAGCCGTATCGGAAGGTGCGGCTGGATCACCTCCTTTCTAGAGAAAAACCTCTGAATCGAGTATCCACAACCTATCGGTTGTTTTTTAAAGAACAGTGAGAGGCTGGGCGTCAGGCAGTGAGACATCGCGGGCTGATGTCGGGCTGTCTGGGCTGATCCTCGAAACAGTAATGGGGGTCAGTAGCTCAGTCGGTTAGAGCACCGTCTTGATAAGGCGGGGGTCGTAGGTTCGATTCCTACCTGACCCACCAAGCGATCAAAGGGGGCATAGCTCAGCTGGGAGAGCACCGGCTTTGCAAGCCGGGGGTCGTCGGTTCGATCCCGACTGCCTCCACCAGAGATCAGAACAAAGCAGCACGGTGCGTGTGCTTTGTTCTGGTTTTTGCCAGTAAGACTGTTCGATCTTTAACAAAGTGGAAGAAGTGTGTAGCGTCTGTTGATGAGACAGAGGCTACATGGGTTGTGTGATTGCATTTGCATCACTGCTGGCTTTGAACCAGCACAGTGGTGATGCGCACAAGCGCGAGTTCGTCGATAGCTTTGTCTCTGAGCAATCAGAGTGCAACGTTATAGGATCAAGCGACAAAGTGCATGTGGTGGATGCCTTGGCGATCACAGGCGATGAAGGACGTGCAAGCCTGCGAAAAGCGGGGGGGAGCTGGCAATGGAGCTTTGATCCCCCGATATCCGAATGGGGAAACCCACCTCTTTTGAGGTATCCCTGACTGAATTCATAGGTCAGTGGAAGCGAACCGGGAGAACTGAAACATCTAAGTACCCCGAGGAAAAGAAATCAACCGAGATTCCCCAAGTAGTGGCGAGCGAACGGGGATGAGCCTGCACGACTAAACCGGTTACTTAACAGAACAAGCTGGAAAGCTTGGCCATAGTGGGTGATAGCCCCGTATGTGAAAAGTAGCCGGCGGGTCTGAGCGTGCGACAAGTAGGGCGGGACACGTGAAATCCTGTCTGAAGATGGGGGGACCATCCTCCAAGGCTAAATACTCGTGATCGACCGATAGTGAACCAGTACCGTGAGGGAAAGGCGAAAAGAACCCCGGGAGGGGAGTGAAATAGATCCTGAAACCGCATGCATACAAACAGTGGGAGCCTCGCAAGGGGTGACTGCGTACCTTTTGTATAATGGGTCAGCGACTTACGTTCAGTAGCAAGCTTAACCGGATAGGGGAGGCGTAGCGAAAGCGAGTCTGATAAGGGCGATTCAGTTGCTGGGCGTAGACCCGAAACCAAGTGATCTATCCATGGCCAGGATGAAGGTGCGGTAACACGCACTGGAGGTCCGAACCCACTAATGTTGAAAAATTAGGGGATGAGCTGTGGATAGGGGTGAAAGGCTAAACAAACTTGGAAATAGCTGGTTCTCCCCGAAAACTATTTAGGTAGTGCCTCGTGCGGACACTTCCGGGGGTAGAGCACTGTAATCGTTGGGGGGGTCATTGCGATCTACCCCGCGATAGCAAACTCCGAATACCGGAAAGTGATACACGGGAGACAGACGGTGGGTGCTAACGTCCATCGTCAAGAGGGAAACAACCCAGACCGCCAGCTAAGGTCCCAAATACATGGCTAAGTGGAAAACGAGGTGGGAAGGCATAGACAGCTAGGAGGTTGGCTTAGAAGCAGCCACCCTTTAAAGAAAGCGTAATAGCTCACTAGTCGAGTCGTCCTGCGCGGAAGATGTAACGGGGCTCAAGCCATGAACCGAAGCTGCGGATCTCGTAAGAGATGGTAGGGGAGCGTTCTGTAAGTCTGTGAAGGTGTCTTGTAAAGGATGCTGGAGATATCAGAAGTGCGAATGCTGACATGAGTAGCGATAAAGGGTGTGAAAAGCACCCTCGCCGAAAGCCCAAGGTTTCCTGCGCAACGTTCATCGACGCAGGGTGAGTCGGCCCCTAAGGCGAGGCAGAAATGCGTAGTCGATGGGAAACAGGTCAATATTCCTGTACCGCTCTATGATGCGATGGGGGGACGGAGAAGGTTAGGTCAGCCGGGTGTTGGACGTCCCGGTTTAAGCGTGTAGGCGTGCTCTTTAGGCAAATCCGGAGAGCTTAGCTGAGGCGTGACGACGAGGTCTCTTTGAGACCGAAGTGATTGATACCCTGCTTCCAGGAAAAGCCTCTAAGCTTCAGTCATAGAGTGACCGTACCGCAAACCGACACAGGTGGGCAGGTAGAAGATACTAAGGCGCTTGAGAGAACTCAGGAGAAGGAACTCGGCAAATTGATACCGTAACTTCGGGAGAAGGTATGCCTCGGTAGCTTGTAGGAGTACATCCGAAGGGCGAAGAGGCCGCAGAGAATCGGTGGCTGCGACTGTTTATTAAAAACACAGCACTCTGCAAACACGAAAGTGGACGTATAGGGTGTGACG
This sequence comes from Zoogloea sp. GW822-FHT05C07, assembly GCF_058800215.1. Lineage (NCBI taxonomy): Bacteria > Pseudomonadati > Pseudomonadota > Betaproteobacteria > Rhodocyclales > Zoogloeaceae > Zoogloea > Zoogloea sp. GW822-FHT05C07. The sequence continues at coordinate 5,431,797 of NZ_CM179510.1, read as the reverse complement.
CCTGCCCGGTGCCGGAAGGTTAAGTGATGGGGTGCAAGCTCTTGATCGAAGCCCCGGTAAACGGCGGCCGTAACTATAACGGTCCTAAGGTAGCGAAATTCCTTGTCGGGTAAGTTCCGACCTGCACGAATGGCGTAACGATGGCCACACTGTCTCCTCCTGAGACTCAGCGAAGTTGAAGTGTTTGTGAAGATGCAATCTCCCCGCGGCTAGACGGAAAGACCCCATGAACCTTTACTGTAGCTTTGCATTGGACTTTGACGGGACTTGTGTAGGATAGGTGGGAGGCGCTGAGACCAGGACGCTAGTTCTGGTGGAGCCGTCCTTGAAATACCACCCTGGTGTCGTTGAGGTTCTAACCTAGGTCTGTGAATCCAGATCGGGGACCGTGCATGGTAGGCAGTTTGACTGGGGCGGTCTCCTCCCAAAAGGTAACGGAGGAGTACGAAGGTCTTCTAGGTACGGTCGGACATCGTACTGATAGTGCAATGGCAAAAGAAGGCTTGACTGCGAGACCGACAAGTCGAGCAGGTGCGAAAGCAGGTCATAGTGATCCGGTGGTTCTGTATGGAAGGGCCATCGCTCAACGGATAAAAGGTACTCTGGGGATAACAGGCTGATTCCGCCCAAGAGTTCACATCGACGGCGGAGTTTGGCACCTCGATGTCGGCTCATCACATCCTGGGGCTGTAGCCGGTCCCAAGGGTATGGCTGTTCGCCATTTAAAGTGGTACGTGAGCTGGGTTTAAAACGTCGTGAGACAGTTTGGTCCCTATCTGCCGTGGGCGCTGGATATTTGAGGGGGCCTGCTCCTAGTACGAGAGGACCGGAGTGGACGGATCTCTGGTGTACCGGTTGTGACGCCAGTCGCATCGCCGGGTAGCTAAATCCGGAAGAGATAACCGCTGAAAGCATCTAAGCGGGAAACTCGCCTCAAGATGAGATATCCCTGGGAACTTGATTCCCCTGAAGGGTCGTTGAAGACCACGACGTTGATAGGCTGGGTGTGGAAGCGCAGTAATGCGTTAAGCTAACCAGTACTAATTGCCCGTGAGGCTTGATCCTATAACCTTGCAAAAAAGTGCAAGATGAACACCGCGCACAGCGCAGTCACACACCCCACAGAACACTTCTTCCCTTTGACGCTCAGCGCGAAAGCGCGCCTGAGCGGTACAAGTTATAGTCTGACGACCATAGCGTCTTGGAACCACCCCTTCCCATCCCGAACAGGACCGTGAAACGAGACCGCGCCGATGATAGTGCACAGCCGTGCGTGAAAGTAGGTCATCGTCAGACTAACCCATCGAAGCCCCCGCAGAGTTCTCTGCGGGGGCTTTTTGTATTGGAAATTCGGAACCAAGAACACCCGCCCGAACCCGCGCAACCCTTACCGTATCACCATACAGCCGCGTAACGACCCGAATGTCTTGCGCACCACCGTCCGAAATCGAAACCTGGATTGATGAAGCCGGCCCGGGCATGGAAAACGCGCTGCGGGCTCGAGAAAATGGCAGTCCCTGCTGGGCGAGGACGAGACGTGATCGGGACGATCCGGGGTTTCACCAGCCGCTGCTACACGGTGCTGGTCAATTGAAGCAAGTGTTCATCACGCCCTATACCGCCATCGCGGAATGGATTGGTGGAACGGATGATTCGCACGCTGAAGGCGCAACGCTTCCACCGCCACCGCGTCGAAACCTTGCAGCACGCCAGCCATGTGATCGGCGACTGGATTCAGTTCTACAACCACCAACACCTTCATTAGGCTCTGGATATGAAGACACCTGCTGAGGCATTTGCTTTAGCGGTTGTGACCGGGGAAGCGTTTGCTGGGACAGTGCCGTGCCACAATTAAAGACGCCCGATGAAGTCCATCGGGCGTCTTTGCAGGCCGGCCATTGAGCAGGCTAAACCGCTAACAGATGTCGCCTGAATCAGTACGGGGTCGATTACGAGCGGGAAACGGCGGAGGGGGCATTTGCTGGGACCATTATTACTTTATGGCAGCAGGGACTACCGCTGACAGGGCAGCCCATTCATATCAAGCCGTCGTCGGCTGGGCGGCCTGTTGCCGGCTGCGCTGCAGTCCGAACATCAGCGTCGTGAGGCCGGCGATCACTGCCGGCAGGCCGACGATCATGAATACCGACGACAGTGGCAGGTTCATCGCCAGCATTGTGCCGCCGCCCACCGAGCCGAGCACTGAACCCATTCGCCCGACGCCGTTGGCCCAGCTGACGCCGGTGGCGCGGCAGTCCGTCGGGTAGAAGCTGGCGGACAGCGCGTTGGCGCCCACCTGAGAGCCGGAAACACAAAAGCCGGCGCAGAACACCGCCAGGCCGGCCAGCACGGGGTTGCCGGACAGGCTGCCGATTGCTGCGACGAACAGGCCGGCGAGCATGTAGCTGATGGCCAGGACCCGGTGCGGCGTGCCACGGTCCATCAGCCAGCCGAGCACGATGGCACCGACCGTACCGCCGACCTGGAACATCGTGGTGACCAGCGACGCGGTCTTCAGGGACACGCCGGTGCTCTTGATGAAGGTGGGCAGCCAGCTCGACAGCAGGTAGATGACCAGCAGGCTCATGAAAAAAGTCAGCCACAGCAGCAGGGTGCCGCGCAGCAGATCCGGCCGGAACAGGTGGCTGACCGGCATGCCGGCGGGTTTGTGATGGCTGGTGACGAAGTGGGCGCCGTCGAAGTCCTGCGACGGATCGATGCGGCGCAGCGTGGCGGCCACCCGGTGGAAGCCCTTGTTCTCCATCACCAGGTAGCGCACCGACTCCGGCAGGCGCCAGACGAGCACAGGCAGCAGCACCAGTGGCAGCACGCCGCCGAGCATCAGCACCGAGCGCCAGCCGTAGGCATCGACGAGATGGGCTGAGGCCAGCCCGCCCAGCGCGGAGCCGACCGTGAAGCCGCAGAACATCGCGGTCACGAGAAAGGCCCGGCGCTTGTCCGGGCAGAACTCGGAGGTCAGTGTCACCGAGTTGGGCATGGCGCCGCCGAGGCCGAGGCCGGTCAGGAAACGCCACATCACCAGTTCGCTGGCCGAGCCCGAATACGCCGACAGCAGGCTGGCTAGGCCGAAGAACAGCACGCAGGTCACGAGGACGCTCTTGCGCCCGAAGCGGTCGGCGAGGGGGCCGAAGAGGAAGGCGCCTGCCATCAGGCCGGCCAGTCCGGCGCCGAATAGCGGCGCGATGTCGCCCGGTGTCAGCTGCCATTCGGTGCGAATGGCCGGGGCCAGGAAGCCGATGGCCGCGGTGTCGAAGCCGTCGATGGCGACGATCAGGAAGCACAGCACGATGATCAGCACCTGGTAGGGGCTGAGGGCGTGGTGGGCGATGAAGTCCGTGACGTTCACGGTGCGCTGCGTGGGCATGATTTGTCTCCGTCTCGTTTTGGATGGACGTACTTGGGGCCTCCGCGATACCGGGTGGTATCGCGGTGCGCACTCTGTTTGTCGTGATGAACCGGGCTTAGCCGGCGTCGGGCTGTGCAGCGGGTGCCGCCCGGCGGAAGGCGTTGAGCTGCTGGCAGGCCGCGTCGATGGCCTGGATCAGCGGCCAGCGGGCGACATCCACCTTGAAGCGGCGGGCACTTTCCACCTGGGGCACCAGGTACACGTCGGCCAGCGTCGGTGTGTTGCCGTAGCAGAAGGCGCCACGCTGCGTGTCGGCGGCCAGCAGGGCCTCGAGGGCGTCGAAGCCGGCGCTGATCCAGGTGGCGCACCAGGCGTTGATGGCCGCCTCGTCACAGTGCAGCGTGTGGCGCAGGTATTCCAGGATGCGCCGGTTGTTGATCGGGTGGATGTCGCAGCCGACGATGGCTGCCAGGGCCCGCACGCGGGCGCGGGCGGCGGCATCCTTCGGCAGCAGCGGCGGCTCGGGGTGGCGCTCCTCGAGCCATTCGATGATGGCCGGCGACTGGATCAACACCTGCCCACCGGCTTCCAGCGCCGGCACCAGCCCTTGAGGGTTGAGGGCCTTGAAGGCCGGGCCCAGGTGCTGCTCGGTGCGCAGATCCACCGGCAGATACTCGTAGTCCAGCCCCTTCAGGTTCAGCGCGATGCGCAGCCGGTGCGAGGTGCCGCTGCGGAAGAAGTTGTGCAGCTTCATGGCTTACTCGGGTGCACCGACCGTCAGGCGGACGTCGCCGACGCCATCCACATGGCCGGTGATCACGTCACCCGACTTCACCGCGCCGACGCCTTCCGGGGTGCCGGTGTAGATCAGGTCGCCCGGTTCCAGATGGTAGAACTGGGACAGGTCGACGATCAGCTCACGGATGTTCCAGATCAGCTTGGAGAGGTCGGAGGACTGCTTGGTCTGGCCATTGACGGCGAGGCTGATGGCGCCGGTTTCGAGCACGCCCTGTTCGCCGGCCGGCACGATCTCGCCGCACACCGCGGACTTCTCGAAGTTCTTGCCCAGATCCCAAGGACGGCCCTGTTCGCGAGCTACCAGCTGCAGGTCGCGGCGGGTCATGTCGAGGCCGGCGGCGTAGCCATAGATCAGCTCGCCTGCTTCCGCTTCGGTGACGCGGAAGCCGCTGCGGCCGATGGCCACCACCAGCTCCATCTCGTAGTGGTAGTTCTGGGTGCCGGCGGGGTAGGGTACGGTGGCGCCGGATTCGATCAGCGTCGAGGCGTCCTTGATGAAGTAGAAGGGCCGCATCGTGGCCTTGTCCACCGGGCGCTCCATCTCGACGGCGTGGGCGTGATAGTTGCGGCCGACGCAGAAGATGCGCTTGACGGGGAGACGCGCCTCGCTGCCCTGAACGGGCAGGGAGAAGACGGCTTGCGGGTTCCACAGGTAGGTCTGTTGGGTCATGTCTGTTTTCCTTGGTATGGGACGTATTGGGTATATGGGGGGCTCAGCCGCGGTTCTCGAAGACGCCGAGCTTGCGGTGCAGGGGCGTCTCGTCGGCGATGAAGACGAAGGCCGGGCTGTTGGCGGAGCGGTTGCGCAGGCGTACCGGGGTGTAGCCAGGGGCGCAGCAGGTGTCGGCCTCGGCGAGGGAGAAGCTGTTATCGCCGATGCTCACATCGATGCCGCCTTCGATCAGGTGGAAGACCATCGCCGGCGAGCGGACCGGCAAATCGAGCGTCTGGCCGGGGCGCAGCATCAGTGCGTAGAAGCCAAGGATGTTCTGCGCGTCGCTGCCGGTTTCGGGATTGGTGTAGGTGACCTGCACGGCGTCCAGTTCCGGCTGGTCGGCGGCCAGGGCTTCCAGCGCGGCGCGGGCTTCCACCCACGGGTAGCGGAGCATCGGGTAGGCCTTGTTCGACCGCTCGAACACCTGGGTCGGCACCACGCCGCCGCGGGCATAGGAACGGTCACCGCGACCCGGCTTGATGGCCTGCGGCTCGCCGTCGATGTGGTAGGAGGCCTCCATGTAATACACCAGCGGCAGGTCCAGCACGTCCAACCACACCACCGGGCCGTCGCCGTCATGGCCGTGCTCGTGCCACAGGCCGGTCGGGGTGAGGATCAGGTCGCCGCGGCTCATCGGGCACTTTTCGCCATCGACGGTGGTGTAGGCGCCTTCGCCCTCGACGATCATCCGCACCGCGTTGGGGGTGTGGCGGTGGGCTGGCGCCCATTCACCGGGCAGCAGCAGCTGCATGCCCAGGTACATCGCCGCGCTGGCCTGCATCTTCTCGAGGCCGTGGCCGGGGTTGGCGAGCACCAGCACGCGGCGCTCGGCCTTCTCGATGGGGGTCAGCTCGCCGGCCTTCATCAGCAGAGGGCGCAGGGTTTCGTAGGGCCAGTGGATCGGCCGGGTGTTGGGTTGCGGCTTGCCGGCGGGCAGCACGGCGCGCAGGCTCGGCCACAAGGGCACGAGGTTGAGGCGGGCGAGGTCTTCGCGGTAGTCGAGGGGCAGGTCTTCCAGGCGCCCCAGGGTGTCGAAACGGCTTTGGTCTTGCATGGTTGGTTTCCTGTTCGGGTTCGGATGGATGGGCTCAGTCTTTGGCCAGGCAGTTGTCGGCGTTCCAGCCGTACAGCCATTCCATCGCGTCGTAGAAGCGCTCTGCGCTGCGACCCTTCCACAGGTCGTTGCGCACCAGGCGCTCGACGCCCTTGGCGTGGTAGATGCGGCCCATTTCGCGGGACGACAGTACGATGCGGGCGGTGCGGGCCACGCGGGAGCGCTGGTAGAGGTCGAAGGCTTTGACGAAGTCGTTGTCGTGGACTCGCAAGGCTTCGCCGAGGGTGACCGCGTCTTCCATCGCCATGCAGGCGCCCTGGGCCATGTACTGGGTGGTTGGGTGGGCGGCGTCGCCAAGCAGGGTCACGCGGCCGTAGGTCCATTGGCCGATCGGCTCGCGGTCGGCGGTGGCCCAGCGCTTCCAGCTCTTGGGCAGGTCGATGAGCTGGCGGGCCTTCGGGCAGATGCCCTGGAAGTAGCTCTGGACTTCCTCGGCGCTGCCTTCGGTGACGCCCCATTCCTCCTGCTGGCGGCTGTGGAAGGTGACCACCACGTTGTATTGCTCGCCGCCGCGCAGCGGGTAGTGGACCAGATGGCAGTTGGGGCCGACCCAGATGCTGGCGGCGTTCCACTGCAGGTCTTCCGGGAAGTCCTTCTTGTCCACCACGGCGCGGTACACCACGTGGCCGGTGACGCGGGCCGGATCGCCGACGAACTGCTCACGCACCACCGAGCGCACGCCGTCGGCGCCGATCAGCGCGATGCCCCGGTGGGCGTTGCCGTGCTGGTCGTACACCGTCACGCTGTCGGCGTCCTGCTCGACGCGGCTGACGTGGGTGGAGGTCAGGAACTCGACGCGGCCGGTTTCCTGGGCACCTTCGAGGAGGGACAGATGCACATCCACCCGGTGGATTACCGCGTAGGGGTTACTGAAGCGCTTGCGGAAGGCCTCGCCAGTGGGAATGCGGCCGACGACGCTCTCGTCGAGAGCGTCGTGCATGATCATGTAGTCGGTGTATACGGCGCGGCTGCGGGCCTTGTCACCGACACCGAGGGCGTCGAAGGCGTGGAAGGCGTTGGGGCCGAGCTGGATGCCGGCGCCGATCTCGCCGATCTGCGCGGCCTGTTCGAGCACCTTGACGGAGAAGCCCCGGCGGGTCAGGGCGAGGGCGGCGGCAAGGCCGCCGATGCCGCCACCGGCGATGATGACCGGCAGCGCGTTGGGGGTGGTGTTCATGGCGTCTCCTGGTTTGATTTGATGTAGATCAAGTGTGGAAGACGCCAACTATTTTGAAAACGCAATCTATCGAATAGGCTGATTTCCGTTATCGAATAGTTATTAAGGCCGGATTTGTGCTCTACGCGCTCAGGCGGCGTCCGGCCGGCGCAGCAGCGGCTCGCCCATGCGGATCGCACTGCCTTCGCCGATGCCGGCGCACAGGCTGAAACCCTTCGGCGCGAAGACGATGATCGTCGAGCCGTGCTGGAACCAGCCCATCTCCTGGCCCTTGCCGAAGCGGGCGGTGCCCGGGATCTCGTTGGGGCCCCGGTAGCGGATGTGCAGCAGCACGTCCAGCCAGTGCAGGCGGATGCTGGCGACGAGGATTGCCGCCACCGGCACCAGGGTCAGCGGGGTGCCGTCGGCGAGACGGGTGCGGATCACCGCCCGCTCGTTTTTGCAGTACAGGCGCTCGACCCGCTTGAGAGCCGGCGGATTGACGTTCCACACATCGCCGGAGATGTAGGTGACGTGCTCCACGTCCAGGTCCGCCGGGGAATGGAAGCGGTGGTACATGCTCGACTTGAGGCGCAGCGTCACGTAGCTGCCGTCCCGGTAGGTGTCCACCAGCGCCGGGTCGCCGAGCAGGTCGATGAGCGGGTAGGGCGCGCCCTTGGCTTGCAGGGCGGTGACGCCGTCGAGCGTGCCGCAGGCGCCGACGATGGCATCGCAGGGGCTGCTGAGCACCATCGGGTCGCTGTCGATGGTGCGCGCGCCGTCCTTCAGCTCCCGCGTGAAGCAGTCGTGCATGCTGCGGAATTCCTGCTTCTTCGCTTCCGACAGGTCCAGGTCGGCGAAGGCTTTCCATATCGCGATGGACAGGCGTGCAACGAGGGGATGTTCGATCTTGCTGAACCAGCCGACGAAACGGGTCAGCAGCGCGCGCGGCAAGCGGTTGGTGAGCAGGAAGTTGAGGTCTTCCTGGTCGGTGAGGCGGGCAAGCAGACGGGGACTTTTCATGGTTCTGTAACTGGGGTCGGTTAAATCATTCATCTTTCAGTTGCGGAGTGCACTACGTGGAAGATGCATTGGTATTGGCCGGACTCGGGGCGCTGGCGCTGCCGGGCCTGGTGATGAAGGTGAAGCGCCGGTTGGAGCTTTCGAAGGGCAAGCACCCGTCGCTGGCGGGGCACGCCAAGATGTCGCGCCGGGTGGCAAAGCTGCTGCCCTTCTACGAGTACGACGAGGCGACCTTCTTCCGCAGCGACGACGCGCCGGCGGACGTGGCGGCCAGGCGCAAGGAAGCCTTCTTCCGCCTGGCCGAGCTGTATCGCACACGCTTTGCGGCCAGCGCAGCGATGAGCGCCGAGACCCAGGAAGGCGTGTCGGACATGCAATTCACCGGCGCCTACCGGGTGCCCTTCCAGTACAGCCGGCTGGTGCGCCAGCACCTCAAGGGCGGTTCCTTCGTGAAGGCGTCGAGCGGTGTGACGGTCACCGACCTGGACGGCAACGTCTTCTACGACCTGACCGGCTCCTACGGCGTCAATGTGTTCGGCTACGACTTCTACAAGGACTGCATGGCCCGCGGCGCGGCGCGCGTGGAAGCCCTCGGCCCGGTGCTCGGCGCCTACCATCCGCTGCTCGCGTACAACGTGCAGCGCCTGAGGGCGATCTCCGGGCTGGACGAGGTGTCCTTCCACATGTCCGGCACCGAGGCGGTGATGCAGGCCGTGCGCCTCGCCCGCTACCACACCGGCCGGACCCACCTGGTGCGCTTCTGCGGCGCCTACCACGGCTGGTGGGGCGACGTGCAGCCGGGCGTCGGCAATCCGGTGGCGGCCAACCAGACCTACACGCTGAAGGACATGCACGAGGACGCGCTGCGCGTGCTGCGCCGGCGCAAGGACATTGCCTGCGTGCTGATCAACCCGCTGCAGGCCCTGCATCCCAATGGCGCCGCGCCGGGGGATTCGTCGCTGGTGGACAGCTCCCGCAAGGCGGGCTTCGACCGGACGTCCTACACCGCTTGGCTGAAGCAGCTGCGCCAGGTGTGCACCGAGCGTGGCATCGTGCTGATCTTCGACGAAGTCTTCGTCGGCTTCCGGCTGGCGCCGTGCGGCGCGCAGGAATACTTCGGCGTGCAGGCCGACATGGTGACCTACGGCAAGACCCTCGGTGGCGGTATGCCGATCGGCGTGGTGTGCGGCAAGCAGGTGCTGATGAAGCGCTTTCGCGACGACCGCCCGGCGGACATCTGCTTCGCCCGCGGCACCTTCAACTCCCACCCCTATGTGATGGGCGCGATGGCCGAGTTCCTGGAGCGCATCGAGACGCCCGAGGTGCAGGCCCTTTACGCCGGCCTCGACGACACCTGGAATAGCCGCGCCGAGCGCCTCAACCTGCGCCTGAAGGCCGAGGGCCTGCCGTTGCAAGTCGCCAACGTGTCGTCGATCTGGACGGTCTTCTACAACCGTCCGAGCCGCTACAACTGGATGCTGCAGTACTACCTGCGGGCCGAAGGGCTGGCCCTCAGCTGGGTCGGGACGGGCCGCTTCATCTTCAGCCTCAATTACACCGACGCGGACTTCGAGGCGGTCGCAGAACGCTTCGTCGCCGCCGCGCGCCGGATGGAGGCGGACGGCTGGTGGTGGAACGACGGCAGCGTGACCAACAAGGGCATCCGCCGGCGCATCCTGAAGGAGATGCTGAGCCATCGCTTCCTCGGGAAGTAGACGTGAAAACGCCGCTCCGCCCATGGGGCTGGAGCGGCGCCGGAAGGGCTTACGCCGCCTGGCGGGCGCGCAGGTCGCGCAGCAGGTACAGCGGAGCCTTGTGGTACAGCTTGATGTCGTGGTACGGGTCGGTGAGGATCTTGGTGATCCACACCAGGCCGGTCTGCACGTCCTTCAGGAAGAACAGATGGACGGTGCGGAACAGCAGGCCGCTGACGCCGAGGCCCAGCCACATCAGGCCCAGGTGGTCGATGAAGCCGCCGACGCCGGTGTGGGCCTCGAACAGGCCGAACATCGTCGGGTTGAGCCACAGGGCGACCGGGATGAAGGCCCAGATCGACAGCAGCACGACCTTGCGCTTGAGGTTGTAGCCGACCTTCACGGCCTCCTTGTAATCATTGGTGACCTGGTTCTCCTCGTCGTAGCCGAGGGGCTCGAAGAAGAAGTGGCCCGACTGGCGGGTGACCATCGAGATCAGCCAGCCGATCAGCGCCGCCTTTACCGGATCGACGAAGAGCAGCGAATAGGCCACCAGGAAGCTCACTGCGCTGATGAAGTGCAGGGTCTGGTTCATCCGGCTGTGGTGGTAGAAGCGATGATCGTCCCACCGCTGGATTTCAAGGGCGCGCAAAAAGTTCTTCATGGACTCTCCTGGAGGGCGAACGACCCGGAATTGATTGGAATAGCTCGAAATGGGGTCTTCAAGGCAAGACTAAGAAGCGCGGGTTACGGGGCGGCTGCGGTTTTGTTAAGGAACGGTGATGCCGGATATATACATGGCATTAAATATTGGCGTGCGATTGGTAGAATCCGTCCAGTGTCGTGAGGAAGCGAGGCGTCGATGGGAGCGAAGAAGGCGAACCGACTTGGCTGGATTCCACTGGTTTTGATTCTGGTGGGCATTGCTCTGCTGCCCCGCTTGAATGATGAATGGCGCCGTTGGCTGCTTATGGCGCTGCTCTACATCTTTGGGTTCGTGTTGCTGGGCAGTGTGTGGCGGGCATGGCGAGTACGGGCACGTGAGCATTTTCTGGAGACCTTCACGTTTCCCGGCAGCCTGCGCCGCAAGCTGCGGGCGACCTATCCTCACCTGAGTCCTGCGCACGTGGACATGGTCACCCGTGAGCTGCGCACTTTCTTTCGTGCCGCCCATGCGGCGCAGGGGCGCATGGTGTCCATGCCGAGCCAGGTGGTGGATGTGGCCTGGCACGAGTTCATCCTCTTTACACGGGGCTACCGGCAGTTCTGTACGAGGGGGCTGGGGCGTTTCCTCGACCACACGCCGGCCGAGCACATGGCGACGCCGGTCTCCGCCCAGCTAGGATTGCGGCGTACCTGGCTGCACGCCTGCCGTTTCGAAGGGATTGACCCCAACAAGCCAGACCGGATGCCGATGCTCTTCGCGCTGGATGCGCTGCTGCAGATCCCGGATGGCTTCCACTACGTGCTGGACTGTTCCGGCGTGGCGAATGCGCAGGGCGTGCCGGCCTATTGCGCCAGCGACATCGGTTGCGGAGGTTCCTGTGCGGCGGACGGGATGGGCGATTGCAGCCATGGACACGGCGACGGTGCGTCCGACGGCGGTTCTGGCGGGGATGGGGGAAGCGGTTGTGGAGGCGGTTGCGGCGGCGACTGAGCGGGTGCATGCCCGCCGGCGGCCGTCTTGAGGATCGCGGCGCAGGTTGGAGGGGAGCCCGCCTGCGCCGGATGGAACGGATTACAGGAAGCGATCCAGCAGCCGCTTGCTGTGGGCATCCAGCCCGTAGCGGTCGCGGATCAGGAAGTGGATGCCGCGGCTGTCGGCGATCAGCAGGGCCGGTGGGGTGAGGCGGCGGATGTCTTCTTCGCCTTTCAGCACCATGCTGGTGGGGCCGCGGTCGGTCTCGATCTCCCAGGTGCTGGGGGTCGCGAAGCTGGACACGCTGTGGATGCGCTGGATCACCGGCATGAACTCGCGGCTGGCCATCTCGTCTTCGAGCAGCTTGCGCGGCGCATCGGGCAGATCGGCGAGGCGGTCGATCCAGGCGACTTCCTCGCCGTCGCCGTTGATGAGGCCGATGCTCTCAGCCGGAGCGGCGATCGGGAAGGCACGTACCGGGGTGATCAGCTGGGCCTGACCGGTGGCGTCGATGAAGACGAGCTGGCCGAAGGCATTGCGTTCCAGCTGGATGTTTTGCGTAGGCATGGCGTGATCTTCAGGCAGGGGTGTGGGCGCGGTGGAAGGGCACGCGGGGCTTGTCCCCGTTGCCCAGTGCGTCGTCGTCCAGCTTGCGGGTCTGGGCTTCGTAGAGGCGGAAGTAGGCGCCCTGTTTTTCCATCAGCGTGTCGTGGTTGCCGATCTCGACGATCTGGCCGCGGTCCAGCACCACCAGGCGGTCGGCCTTGCGCAGCGTGGACAGGCGGTGGGCGATGGCGATGGTGGTGCGGCCGCGGATGAGGTTTTCCAGCGCGGCCTGGATTTCCATTTCGGTCTCGGTATCCACCGCCGAGGTGGCTTCGTCGAGGATCAGGATGCGCGGGTCGATCAGCAGCGCGCGGGCGATGGAGATGCGCTGGCGCTCGCCGCCGGACAGGGCCTGTCCGCGCTCACCAACCAGCGAATCGTAGCCCTGCGGCAGGCGCAGGATGAAGTCGTGGGCGTGGGCCGCGCGGGCGGCGGCGATGATCTCTTCGCGGGTCGCATCGGGTTTGCCGTAGGCGATGTTCTCGGCGATGGTGCCGAAGAACAGGAAGGGCTCCTGCAGCACCAGGCCAATGTTGCGGCGGTACTCGGACACCGGCACCGAGCGGATGTCCATGCCTTCGATGCGGATCGAGCCGTCGGTCACATCGTAGAAACGGCAGATCAGGTTGACCAGCGTGCTCTTACCGGAACCCGAGTGGCCGACCAGGCCGATCATCTCGCCCGGCGCGATGTTGAGGTCCACGCCGCGCAGGATGGTGCGGTTGCCGTAGCGGAAGCCGACCCGCTTGACCTCGATGGCGCCGGTCACCTTGGGCAGGTGCTGCGGATTGACCGGGTCGGGCACGCTGGAGACGTGATCGAGGATGTCGAAGATGCGCTTGGCGCCGGCGGCGGCCTTCTGTGTCACGGAGACGATCCGGCTCATGGAGTCCAGCCGGGTGTAGAAGCGCGAGATGTAGGCGATGAAGGCGGCCAGCGTACCGACCGTCACCGACTTCTCGGATACCAGCCAGATGCCACAGCCCCACACGATCAACAGGCCGATTTCGGTCATTAGCGTGACGGTAGGCGAGAACACCGACCAGATCTTGTTCACGCGGTCATTCACCGCCAGGTTGCGGCCGTTAGCCTCGCGGAAGCGGCCGACCTCGCGCTTTTCCTGGGCGAAGGCTTTGACCACGCGGATGCCGGGGATGGTGTCGGCGAGCACGCTGGTGACTTCGGACCACACCCGGTCCACCTGCTCGAAGCCATAGCGCAGCTTGTCGCGCACGGTGTGGATCAGCCAGGCGATGAAGGGCAGCGGCACCAGCGTGACCAGGGCCAGCCACGGGTTGATGGATACCAGGATCACCGCGGTCATCGCGATCATCAGGCAGTCGGTGGCGAAGTCGAGCAGATTCATCGACAGGAACAGGCAGATCCGGTCGGTCTCCGAGCCGATGCGCGACATCAGGTCGCCGGTGCGTTTGCCGCCGAAGTATTCCAGCGACAGGCCCTGCAGGTGCTCGTAGGTGGTGGTGCGCAGGTCGGCGCCGATGCGTTCGCTGACCAGCGCCAGGATGTAGGTCTTGGCCCAGCCGAGGCCCCAGGCGAAGGATGCGGAGACGAGCAGGCCGCCGAGCAGCATCATGACCTTCATGCGGTCGATGGGCTGGCCGTTCTGGAAGGGGATCAGCACCTCGTCCATCAGCGGCATGGTGAGGTAGGGCGGCACCAGCGTTGCGGCGGTGGCCACCAGGGTCAGGAGGAAGCCGGCCAGCAGCTGCTTCTTGTACGGCTGCGCGAAGCGCCACAGGCGGAACAGGGTCCAGGTGGACGGCGGCGTGTGGATTTCGCGGGCGCAGGTCGGGCACTCGTCGGTGCCCGGCGGCAGCGGTGCGTCGCAGGTTGGGCAGGTCAGCGGCTCGGGTGGTGTCGGCTGGCGGCCGGCCAGCACGCATTCGAGCTGGGCGTGGAAACGGTCGGCCAGGTTGCGGGCGGCCGGGTCCTGGGCCAGCGTGAAGCGCCAGCCGGCCAGCTTGCCGTCGCCGTCCACCAGGTCGAGGCTGGCTACGCCGGCGTGGTCGCGGTGGCGCAGGGCCATGCCACTACGGAAGGTCCACACCTGCCAGTCCTTGGCCTGCAGGTCCCAGGCCAGCAGGCGGCGGTCGGTCAGGGCCACCAGGCCACTGCGGAACTGCAGCGCGGCATCGAGATCGAGATTGAGGCTGGCCAGGACCTTCTCGCCGGCCTGCAGGGCCTTGTCGAGGAGGGGGCGCCAGCTGTCGGGCACGGCCGGTCCGAGGTAGTCGGAATAGGCGGAAGGAAGGGCGGAGGACTCTGAATTCATCTCGGCGACGCGATTAGGCCCCAGAAGAGGGCCAGCGTAGGGCAAAATTGCGCCCGAAGTTTACTGACTCGTTACATGCGCGTATACCCGGCGGATGGCTAGAAGCATCGCCGACCCGTTAATTTTTCTCTCAGGTAATCCTGGCGGCCGCGTCCGCGTTAAGGGGAGATCGAGTTTCCGTTGCAGAGTGCCGTAAACAGGCCCGTTACTTCCGAAGTGTCTCGTCCATGACCAATAAAACGATCGAATTCCTCAATGTGCTCCACCTGCGGGGACCGAACATCTGGACCTATCGCTCAGTCCTCGAAGCCTGGGTCGACATCCATGACCTGGAAGACTGTCCGTCCAATGTGATCCCGGGTTTCTATGAGCGGCTGACGGCGATGTTGCCGACCCTCATCGAGCATCGTTGCAGCATCGGTGAGCGGGGCGGCTTCCTCAAGCGCCTGCGGGACGGGACCTGGCCGGGACACATCCTCGAGCACGTGACGCTCGAGCTGCAGAACCTCGCCGGCATGTCGGGCGGCTTCGGCAAGGCGCGCGAGACCTCGCTGCGCGGCGTTTACAAGGTGGTGATCCGTGCCTGGCAGAAGGACGTGTCAATGGCCGCGCTGGAGATGGGCCACGACCTGCTGATGGCCGCCATCGAGGAGCGCGCCTACGACGTGGACGCCGCCGTGGCCCGCCTGCGCGACCTGGTGGACAAGCACATGCTCGGCCCGAGCACCCGCTGCATCGTCGAGGCCGCCGCCGACAAGCAGCGCCGCATCCCTTACATCCGCCTGCTGTCCGAGGGCAATCTGGTGCAGCTCGGCTATGGCGCCCGCCAGCGCCGCATCTGGACCGCCGAGACCGATCGCACGCCGGCTATCGCCGAGAGCATCTCCCGCGAGAAGGACCTGACCAAGACGCTGCTGGAATCCTGCGGTGTGCCGGTGCCGGAAGGCCGCATCGTGACCAGCGTCGAGGACGCCATCGAGGCCGCCGAGGACATCGGTTTCCCGGTGGTCGTGAAGCCCAGCGACGGCAACCACGCCCGCGGCGTGTTCACCAACATCCGTACCCCGCAGGAAGTCGCGGACATGTTCCCGCTGTCGGCCGCGGAAGGCTCCGAGGTGATGGTCGAGCGCTTCGTGAAGGGCGCCGAGCACCGCTTGCTGGTGGTCGGCGGCAAGATGGTCGCCGCCAACAAGGGCGACATGGTGTCGGTGATCGGCGACGGCACGCACACCATCAACGAACTGATCGAGACCCAGATCAACTCCGACCCGCGCCGCGGCGTCGAGCACGAGTTCCCGCTGTACCTGATCAAGCTGGACAACTACCCCGCGGCCCAGATGGAAGTGGCGCGCCAGGGCTTTACCGGTGCGTCGGTGCCGCCGGAAGGCCAGGAGGTGATGATTGTCCGCACCAGCAACATGGCCTTCGACGTGACCGACGAAGTGCATCCGGACACCGCCGAGCTGGCCTGCCTGGCGGCGCGCATCGTCGGCCTCGACATCGCCGGCGTCGACCTGGTCTGTGAAGACATCTCCAAGCCCTTGAGCGAGCAGCAGGGCGCCATCGTCGAAGTGAACGCTGGCCCCGGCCTGCTGATGCACATCAAGCCGGGCGTCGGCCAGCCGCGCCCGGTGGGCGAGGCGATCGTCGATCACCTGTTCGAGAAGGATGCAGACGCGCGCATTCCCATCGTCGGCGTCACCGGCAGCCGCGGCAAGACGCCGGTGGCCCGCCTGGTCGCCCACCTGACCCGCCTGTCCGGCCAATACACTGGCCTGGCCTGCTCCGAGGGCGTTTTCCTCGACGGCCGCCAGGTGGAGACCGCCGAAGGCACCAACTGGGATGCCGCCGAGCGCGTACTGATGAACCGCTCTGTCGAAACCGCGGTGTTCGAGAACGGCTGCCGCAGCATCCTCGGCGACGGCACCGTGTACGACCGCTGCTCGGTGGGTGTGGTCACCAACGTCGATCCGGAACTCCACTACGGCGAGTTCTACATCGACTCCCCGGAAAAGGTCTGGAACGTCTTCCGCACCCAGGTGGACCTGGTGCTGTCCAGCGGTGCGGCGGTGCTCAACGCCGAAGATCCGGCGGTCGTCGAGATGGCCTCCCTGTCCGACGGCGAGGTGATCTTCTATGCCGTCGATCCCAATGCCGAGGCCGTCGTACAGGCCCGCAGCGAAGGCCGCCGCACGGTCTTCGTGAAGGATGGCGCCATCGTGCTGGCCACCGGCGAGCAGGAAGATCCGGTCGCCCGTCTGGCCAAGATCAAGCTGCTGGCAAACGGCGCCGGGGAGGAGCCGGGCGTGCTGTCCAACCTGCTGGCCGCCGTGGCCGCCGCCTGGGCGCTGGGTGTGTCGCCGGCCATGATCCGCGCCGGCGTCAAGCCTTACGATCCGAAGGCGCCGCTGCGCAACGACTGAGCCGCCACCGAACAACGATGAAGGGCTGCCCGACGCTGGCAGCCCCTGAGAAAAACGACAAGGACTGTTATCCATGGAAGTCTCACGCATCCGGGCTCTGCGCGGCCCCAATCTGTGGAGCCGGCACACCGCGATCGAAGCCATCGTGACCTGCACCGAAGCGGAGTGCGACATCGACTCCATTCCGGGTTACGAGACGCGACTGCGCAATCTCTTCCCTGAAATGGGCTTCCTCGAGGCCGACGGCCACATGGGCGCGAGTTCCGTCGCCCAGGCGCTCGAACTCGCCGCCCTCGGCCTGCAGGCCTGTGCCGGTTGCCCGGTGACCTTCAGCCGCACCGCCAAGACCATCGAGAAGGGCGTCTTCCAGGTGGTGGTGGAATACACCGAAGAAAAGGTCGGCCGCCTGGCCTTCGAGCTGGCCACGGAACTGTGCCGCGCCGCCGAAACTGATGGCTCCTTCGACCTGGCCGGCGCACTGGCCCGTCTGCGCGAGCTGGACGAGGACGTGCGCCTCGGCCCCTCCACCGGCTCCATCGTGCAGGCCGCCGCTGCCCGTGGCATTCCCTTCCGCCGCCTCACCGAGGGCAGCCTCGTGCAGTTCGGTTGGGGCAGCCAGCAGCGCCGCATCCAGGCTGCCGAGACCGACCTGACCAGCGCCGTGGCCGAGGCCATCGCCCAGGACAAGGAGCTCACCAAGAACCTGCTGCGCGCCGCCGGCGTGCCGGTGCCGCTGGGCCGCTCCGTGACCAGTGCCGAGGATGCCTGGCAGGCCGCCAAGGAGCTCGGCGGCCTCGTCGTCGTCAAGCCTCGTGACGGCAACCAGGGCAAGGGTGTGGCGGTCAAGCTGCGCACCAAGGAAGAGGTGATGAACGCCTTCCGCGTCGCCGAGGAGATCAGTGACGACGTGCTGGTGGAACGTTACCTGCCGGGCCACGACTACCGCCTGCTGGTGGTCGGCGACAAGCTGATCGCCGCTGCCCGCCGCGAGCCGCCGCTGGTCATCGGCGACGGCCAGCGCACCATTCGCGAGCTGGTGGACCACGTGAACAGCGACCCGCGCCGCGGCGTCGGCCACGCCACCTCGCTGACCAAGATCCGCTTCGACGAGATCGCCGTCGCCACCCTCGCCAAGCAGGGCTATGAGGCCGACTCCGTGCCGCCGAAGGGCAAGCGCGTGATCCTGCGCAACAACGCCAACCTGTCCACCGGTGGCACCGCCACCGACGTGACGGACGACGTGCACCCCGAAGTCGCCGAGCGCGCGATTGCCGCGGCCAAGAACATCGGCCTCGACATCTGCGGCGTGGACGTGGTCTGCGAGAGCGTGCTAGAGCCGCTGGAAGCCCAGAGTGGCGGCATCGTCGAAGCCAACGCGGCGCCGGGCCTGCGCATGCACCTGCAGCCGTCCTACGGCAAGGGCCGCCCGGTCGGCGAGGCGATCGTCGCCAACATGTTCAAGCCCGGCGAAGACGGCCGCATCCCGGTCATCGCGGTGGCCGGCACCAACGGCAAGACGACCACCGTTCGCCTGTCCGCCCACATCCTTGGCGCGGCCGGCAACCGGGTCGGCATGACCAACTCCGACGGCGTCTATGTGGGCAAGCGCCGCATCGACACCGGCGACTGCAGCGGTCCGCGCAGCGCCCGCAACATCCTGCTGCACCCGGACGTGGACGCCGCGGTGTTCGAGACCGCCCGCGGCGGCGTGCTGCGCGAAGGTCTGGCCTTCGACCGCTGCGACGTGGCGGTGGTCACCAACATCGGCATGGGCGACCACCTGGGCCTGTCCTACATCAGCACCGTCGAAGACCTGGCGGTGGTGAAGCGGGTCATCGTGCAGAACGTGAAATCCAGCGGTACCGCGGTGCTCAACGCCGCTGACCCGATGGTCGTCAAGATGGCCAGCGCCTGCCCGGGCTCAGTGCTGTTCTTCGCCGCCGACCAGTACAACCACGTGCTGGTCACCCACCGCGTGCAAGGCCACCGGGTGGTCTTTGTGGACGACGACGCGATCGTTGCGGCCCAGGGCAGCGAGGAATTCCGCGTGCCGTTGGCCGGCATTCCGATCACCCGCAACGGCGCGATCTCCTTCCAGGTCGAAAACGCCATGGCCGCCATTGCCGCCACGTGGGCGCTGGGCATTCCGCCGGAGACCATCATCGCCGGCGCCGCCAGCTTCGTGAACGACGCCGCCAACGCGCCGGGCCGCTTCAACGTGTTCGACTACAAGGGCGCCACGCTGATCGCCGATTACGGCCACAATCCGGATGCGATCCTGGCGCTGGTGCAGGCCGTCGAGAGCATGCCGGCCAAGCGCCGCTCGGTGGTCATCAGCGGTGCCGGCGACCGCCGCGACGAGGACATCCGCGAGCAGACCCGCATCCTCGGCACGGTCTTTGACGACGTGGTGCTGTACCAGGACGACTGCCAGCGTGGCCGCGCCGACGGCGAAGTGCTGGCGTTGCTGCAGGAAGGCCTGGTGGGTGCGCCGCGCACCAAGAGCATCTACGAGATCCGTGGCGAGTTCACGGCCATCGACAGCGCGCTGCAGAAGCTCGAGTCCGGCGACCTGTGCCTGATCCTCATCGACCAGGTGGAAGCGGCGTTGGAGCATATCGCCAAGCGCATCGCCGAAACCACGGCTTGATCGACCGGGCCTGAGCCTGCTCAGGCCCGGCCTTCAGCGGAAGCCTTCTGCCAGCCGGTGGAAGGCTTCCGTCATTTTGTGGGTACGTTCCAAGCTCCAGCCCAGTTCCTCGGCCAGGATCGAGGCGACCGCTGGGGCGGCTTCGCTGGCCGCGGCGGCGTCCACGAACAGTGCTCGGTGGCGGCGGGCCAGCACATCCTCCACGTCGCGGGCCTGTTCCTCGCGGGCGGCGAAACGGACTTCCGCCTCGCTGAGTGAGAGTGCAGGGTGCAGATGGCGCCCGGCGCCGGGCAGAGCGTCCACCTGAGGGCGGTCGGTGCCGAACACATCGTCGGACGGCGACGCCGGGCTGCCGTGAAGAAGCAGGCTGCGCGTCCGGCAGGGGCGGGCCGGCAGGTCGGTGACGGCCGCGGCCTGGTCGATGATCTCTTCGCCCATGCGCCGGTAGGTGGTCCATTTGCCGCCGGCCACCGATACCAGCCCGCTCGGCGCCACCTGGATCACGTGCTCCCGCGACAGGCGCGACGTGTTGCCGCTGCTGCCGATCAGTGGACGCAGGCCGGCGAACAGGCTGCGGACGTCGCTCCTGTGAGGTTTGCGGCGCAGATAGCGGGCGGCCGTGGCGAGGATGAAGTCCACCTCGCCGCCCAGCGGCCGGGGCTCCAGCGGAATGTCCGGTCGCGGCGTGTCGGTGGTGCCGAGCAGCAGCTTGCCCTGCCAGGGGATGATGAACAGCACGCGGCCGTCGTCGGTGCGGGGCACCAGCAGCGCCGTATCGCCAGGCAGGAAATCCCTGTCCAGCACGATGTGCACGCCCTGGCTGGGGTTCAGCTGGGCGGTGCTGTTTGGATCGTCGAGGCGCCGGATGCTGTCGGCCCACACGCCAGCGGCGTTGACGACGACCCGCGCCGACAGCGCGAAGGCCTCACCGCTTTCCGCATCCTGCGCGTCGACGCCGACGACGCGTCCGCCCTCGTGGCGCAGCCCCGTGACCGGCAGCCGGTTGATCGCCAGGCCGCCCAGATCCATCACCGTGCGCATTAGCGTGATGGCCAGCCGGGCGTCGTCGAAGCGGGCGTCCATGTAGGCGATGCCACCGACCAGCCCGTCCTCGCGCACGCCGGGCAGCGCGCGGCGGGTTTCCTCCACCGACAGCGGGCGGCTGGCGCCGAGGCTGTGGTTGCCGGCCAGCCAGTCGTAGGCGGCCAGGCCGACGCCAAGTTGCAGGCGGTCCCACTGCCGGTAGAGCGGCACGACGAAGCGTTGTGGATGCACCAAGTGCGGCGCGTTGGCGAGCAGGAGCGCCCGCTCGGCCAGTGCCTCATGGACCAATCCGATACGCCCCTGGGCGAGGTAGCGGACGCCGCCATGCACCAGCTTGGTGGACCGGGAGCTGGTGCCCTTGGCGAAATCGTGGGCTTCCAGCAGCAGCGTCGAATAGCCCCGCGACGCCGCATCCACCGCACAGCCCAAGCCGGTGGCGCCGCCGCCGATGACCAGCACGTCCCAGCGCGGCGTCTGGCGCAGGCGGTCGAGCAGGGCCTCGCGCCTCATGCCGTGGCCCATCCACGGGCACGCTCCACGGCCCGGTGCCATTCGGCGAGGCGGGCCTCGCGTTCGTCCTGGCGGCAGGCCGGCTCAAAGACCCGCTCTGCCTGCCAGTGGGCGGACAACTCGTCCGGGCTGCGCCACAGGCCGACGGCCAGGCCGGCGAGATACGCCGCGCCGAGGGCGGTCGTTTCGGTCTGGCGTGGGCGGATCACCGGCACGCCGAGCAGGTCGGCCTGGATCTGCATCAGCAGGTCGTTGCGCGCGGCGCCGCCGTCCACCCGCAGCTCGGTCAGCGGCCCGGCTCCATCGCGGTTCATGGCGTCCACCAGGTCGACGGTCTGCAGCGCGATGGCTTCCAGCGCCGCGCGGGCGATGTGTGCCTTGCCGCTGCCGCGCGTCAGGCCGACCAGCGTGCCGCGGGCGTAGCCATCCCAGTAGGGCGCGCCGAGGCCGGCGAAGGCTGGCACCAGCACCACGCCGCCGGTGTCCGGCACCGAGGCGGCGAGGGCTTCGATGTCGGCGGCACGCTGGATCAAGCCCAGCCCGTCGCGCAGCCATTGCACCACCGCGCCGCCTATGAAGACGCTGCCTTCCAGCATGTAGGTGGTCTGCCCGCCGATGCGCCAGCCGAGGGTGCTGAGCAGGCGATGGCGGGATTCGACCGGCTGCGCGCCGGTGTTGAGCATCAGGAAGCAGCCGGTGCCATAGGTGTTCTTCGCCGAGCCGGGCTGCAGGCAGGCCTGACCGAAGGTCGCGGCCTGCTGGTCGCCGGCCAGGCCGCCGATCGGGATCGTGCTGCCGAAGAGGCCGGCTTCAGTCGTGCCGAGCACGCCGCTGGTTTCAACGACCTCCGGCAGCAGCGTCGGGGGAATGTCGAACAGGGCCAGCAATTCCTCGTCCCAGCATTGGCGGTGGATGTCGAATAGCATCGTGCGCGAGGCATTGCTCGGGTCGGTGACGTGCAGCCGGCCTCCGGTGAGCTGCCACACCAGCCAGCTGTCGATGGTGCCGAAGGCCAGCTCGCTGGCAGCAGCGCGGCGGCGTGCATCCTGTACATGATCGAGCAGCCAGGCCAGCTTGGTGGCCGAGAAATAGGCGTCCACTTCCAGGCCGGTCCTGGCGCGGATCAGCGCCGCATGCCCATTTGCGCGCAGGGCTTCGCAGGTGGCCACGGTGCGGCGGTCCTGCCAGACGATGGCCGGTGCCAGCGGCAGGCCGCTTTTCCTATCCCACAGCACGGTGGTTTCCCGCTGGTTGGCGATGCCGATGGCGGCCACGTCGGCGCCGCTCAGCCCGGCCTTGCTCAGGGCCTGGCGGGCGCAGTCGAGCTGGGTTTGCCAGATCTCCTGCGGGTCGTGCTCGACCCAGCCCGGCTGCGGATAGAACTGGCGGAATTCGAGCTGGGCGCTGCCGAGGGCTTGGCCCCGGGCGTCAAAGACGATGGCGCGGCTGCTGCTGGTGCCCTGGTCGAGGGCGAGGAGGCAAGACATGGCGCAGGCCTTTGCAGGAGGCGGAGGCTCCCAATCTAGCCCACTCGGCGCCGAAGTTGAACGGGCGCGTATGCCGTTGTGCAGGTGGGCTCAGGAAACCTGGCAGAAATGGGCGCCGCCCAGCTGGGCTTCGCCGTCCCAACGATAGGCCACCAGCGGCCCACCGTTGCCGGCCGAGTAATCGACGCAGGCCGCCTGTGGTGTGAGGACGCGCGGCTGCCCAGTGAACCAGTAATGGCCGAAGAACACCGGTCGCGGGTCATCGTCCTCGATACGGGCGTAAACGGGGAGCGGTATATCCGGTAGTTGGCAGCGCAGCTGCTCCTGGACGAGGGCCGCGCGCCGGCAGGTGCTGGCGTCCCGGTCCCACCAGCGGATACGTACGCGGTGGCGCTCGATGCCGTCCTTGTCCTTGTAAGAGACGCCGTCCGGCAGGGCGATCTCAAGTCCCTTGGTGAGGGTCTCGGCGGCGCGGAACAGGCTGGGTTTGGGGGTGTCCGTCAGCGCGTCATCGTCGGGTTCGCGGGTGGCGTCCGGCAGGGCGGCCGGCAACAGGCAGTTCTCCGCGACACAGCCGGTGCTGGTCAGCCAGTCCATCAGCCCCTGGTGCCAGCAGGCGTGCACGACACGGATGCCCGGTAGTTCCAGCCACAGGGGCAAGGTGCGGAACCACGCGATGAGCTCGGCGTGCAGGGCCGGATCGTGCTCCACTTCGTCGAGGAAGCGCTGGTGCTGGATGCGGTTCTTGTGCCCCCAGCGGGCGCTGTAATGGCGACGCAGGTATTCGCCGGGATGCTCTGGATCCGGCGTGTGCCAGGCGATGGCGTTGAGTTCGTGGTTGCCCATCACCGCCAGCGCCGCGCCGCTTTCCACCATGCCGCGGGCGATGCGGACGGTGCGCAGCTGCTGGGGGCCGCGGTCGATGAAGTCGCCGACGAACACCGCCGTGCGCGACGGGTGGCGCCACACGCCGTCACGCAGACGGTAGCCCATGTGCTGCAGCAGGGCTTCGAGCTTGTCGGCCTGACCGTGGATGTCGCCGATGACGTCGTAGCCCATGGCGGCGTTTCTATTGCTGTGCTGCCGTCAGCAGCCGCTGCCGTCCGGCCGGCGCGTGAAGCCGAAGCTGCCGCCGCCCAGGCTGGGCGGCTGGATGCAGATCATCAGCGCCAGGGACTTGGCGGACTTCACGATGTCCGGCGGGAAGGCGGAGAACGGGATCGCCCGTTCCACGACCGATTTCACGAAGGCAATCTCGTCCTGCTGGTCGCCGGCATTGACGACCTTGAAGCTCTTCAGCGAGCCGTCCGGGTTCAGGCGCACCTCGATGGACGCGTTGCGGATGCCGCGGGTGCGCGGGTCGTTCTTCACGAAAGCCGCGCTGCGGTTGAGCTTCTTGACCAGCGCGTCCATGTAGAACTCGAGGCTGAAGGGATCGACCGGCGGGCTGTTGGGGATGCGCTCGACCAGGTCTTCCAGGCTGCTCGAACTGCGCCCGCGGGATTCGCGCATCTGCTCGCGGCCGATCTCGCGGGCCATTGCCATGGAGCGCTCGGCGAGGGTCGGCGGCGGTGGGGGCGGCCTCTTCGCGTCGCGGGCCAGATCGTTGAGGAAGTTGTCCATTTCCTCCTTCTGGGCCACGCTCCACGTGGGGGCGGGTTCGGCGCTGCGAACGGCGGGCGCGTCGGATTTGCGGGCGGTGAGGATGCGCGGGCGGTTCTCGGCTGCCTTGGCCTTCGGCTTCTGTTTCGGCTGCGGCTTGTTCGGCGGGGCTTCGGCGACCTTGACCGGCTCCTTCGGGCGCGGCCGTACGTCCGCGCGGGGCGCCGGCGGCGGGGCAAGGCGGGCTTCCAGGCGGGGGCTGGCGTGTTCCTGCTCTGGCGGGGCCAGCTTGATCAGCAGCAGGAGGCCATGCACGAGCAGGGACGTCGCGATCGCCAGCTGGAGGGCGCGCGAAGACCTGGATTGGGGCGAGTCGAACATCGGCCGGATTTTAGTCCGGCCCGTGCCGGGGCGGGCTGCTTTTTACACAAACCGCCCCGTTTGCAAGCCTGCCGTCAGGCGCTCGTACGGGCGCGTTCCCGGTCCACCTCCAGCCCGTAGCGCTTGAGCTTGAGATACAGGGTGCTCTTGGCAATGTTGAGCTGGCGTGCGGCCCAGGTGAGGTTGCCGCCGGTGGCGGCGATAGCGCGGCGGATCAGTTCCAGCTCGCCGTCGGCGATGCTGCAGATCCGCGCGCCGCCACTGGCGGCCGGTGTGGGCAGCTCGATGTCCGACAGCTCGGCGGGCAGGGCCTCCATGCCGATCTCCGGGCCGTCGCTCATCAGCACCATGCTCTCCACCGCGTTGCGCAGCTCGCGCACGTTGCCCGGCCACGGATAGGCCTGCAGACGCTCCAGGATGCCGGCGCCGAGCGGGCGTTCGGCGAGGCCGTGCTGGGTGGCGAAGCGGGCCAGGAACAGATCCACCAGCAGCGAAATGTCCTCTCCTCGCTCGCGCAGCGGAGGCAGGTGCAGCGTCGTGACGGCGATGCGGTAATAGAGGTCCATGCGGAAGCGGCCGGCGGCGACTTCCTCGCGCAGGTTGCGGTGGGTGGCGGCGACCAGGCGGAAATTCACCTTGCGCGGAGAGTTTTCGCCGAGGCGGTGGATCTCGCCTTCCTCCAGCACCCGCAACAGGTGGGGCTGCAGATCGATGGGCATCTCGCCGATCTCGTCGAGGAACAGCGTGCCGCCGTCGGCCGCTTCGATCTTGCCCATCATGCCGCCCTTGCGGGCGCCGGTGAAGGCGCCTTCAGCGTAGCCGAACAGCTCGCTGGCCAGCAGCTCCCGCGACAGCCCGCCGCAGTTGAGGGCCACGTAGGCGCCACTGGCGCGCTGGCTGGCCTCGTGGATGCCGCGGGCGAACTCCTCCTTGCCGACGCCGGTTTCGCCGAGCAGCAGCACCGGCACCTTCGAGCGGGCCAGCTGGCGCGCCTTGTCGATGGCCGACAGCAGCGCCGGGTTACGGCTGACCAGCGACGCGAAATTGCGCACCTTGGCCGGGCTGTCGGGCGGCGTACAGTTCGGCGCAGCCTGCTGGATGGACGCCGGGCGGGCGCCGCGGGCTAGGGGCATGATCAGCAGCGTGCCGAGGCGCAGACCGTGGCTCGTCACCGGCACCAGCCAGTCGTTGTTCATCCACTCGGGCAGCGGGCCAACCGGGCCGTTGGCGCCGAGGGCCATCTCCGGCAGCCGCGCGGGGGCGGACAGGTCCATGTCGCCGCCCCGTGCCGAGACGCCGGCGGCCGCGTGTTCATTGATCTTGACCGGCACACCGCGCCGGTCGAAGAGGATCAGCCCGTCGGTGGCGCTGGAGCCCCAGCGGCCCATCGCCCCTTCCAGCAGGCGGCAGCGCAGCTCCATCTCCCGCGCGGCGAGGCGGCTCTCGATGCGGCTGGCGGTGGTGACGGCGAGGGCCAGGCTCTGGCGGTTGTAGGTTTCGGACAGGCCGGAGACGTCGATCACGCCGACGATCTCGCCGCCTTGTGGATGGCGGATCACCGCTGCCGAACAGGTCCACAGCTTGATGCCGGCGCAGAAGTGCTCGGCCGAATGGATCTGCACCGGCTGGCCGACGGCCAGCGCCGTGCCGATGGCGTTGGTGCCGCAGATGCGCTCGCTCCAGGTGACGCCGGGAACCAGGCGGATCGACTCTGCAGTGTCCACCGTCGGGGTGTCGCCTTCCATCGTGAGGATGGTGCACTGGGTGTCGGCGAGCAGCATCATCGTGCCGCTCTCTGCGAGGAAATCCCGCGCATAGGCCATCACTGGCGCGCCGGCTTCAAGCAGCTCACTGTTGCTCTCCCGCAGCGCGTACAGCGCCTGTTCGGGCAGGGGATCGGGGGCGTAGCGGCGGTCCGGATCCACATGGGCGTCCTGGCAGCGCCGCCAGGAGCGGTCCACCAGGGTCCGCAGTGTGTCGTTGCGGGCGGCGTCGCCGCTCAGGAAGGATTCCCAGGCGGCCATCACGGCGGCGTTGTTACGTGGATTGGAGAACACGGGTCCCTCCATGCGGTGTTTTTCTCACGTCTTCCTCCTTTGGCTTGCGTCCCGGCTGCGGCGGGCCGCGATCGAGGCGGCCGATATGAATGGTTTCTGCGCGCGGACGGAACGGTGGATCGATCGGGTGGTGCTGTGCCTCCTGTCGTTGGGTCTGGTCGGCCGAAGGGCCGGATTGCCATCCTCAAGATTAGCAAAGGTAATGCCATCCAGCAGCGGAGTGCGCAGCCCGCATGCCGTGCGGCGTCCGCCGTGAAGCGTACGGCAGCAGCCGGGATGAAGCGTCCGAAAACCGGACGTCCGATACGGCGTCCGACTCATTTTCGGACGCTTGCCGGCTGTCATGGACTGGGTGCTGTCGCCAACAAAAAAGCGGGGCCGGCCGCCACGGCCGAGCCCCGCAAAGCGCTTGCAACCCTGCTTAAGCGCGTTCCGGCACCGGCAGGCCCATCCAGTCCTTGTAGAAGGCTTCGATGTCCGGCTCGAAGTCATGGATCACCGGGTACCACGGGGTCGGCGCCTCCACGTCGTGCATGGTGCCGCAGGTCGGGCAGTAGTACTCGCGATACACCTGCCACTGGGTATCCGGCGCCATCAGCTTGGGATAGACCTCGGTCATCGCTTCCTCGGTGTCGCGCACGTAGATGGCGGCATGGAGCTTCCAGTTCTCGCGGTAGTCGGCGAAGACGTGGCCGCAGTCGCACTGGGTGACCCATTCCTTGGTCTTGGCGGACTGGACGATGTAGAGGTGCGGGCCGAGGGGCAGCACGATGCGATCGGGAAAGCTGACCTTGGCCTGCAGGGCCGCCACGTACTGTTCGAAGCGGCTGTGGTCCTTGGGCATGGACAGCATGCGGAAGGTGGTTTCCCAGTCGAGCGAACCTTCGACGAGGTGGGCGACCTGCTCGTTGGTGTAGTTGGACATGTTCGGACTCCTTGATTCCGTGGTTACTCTTCGACCTGGACGACGGTGGTGACGTCGGGGAGCATGGACAGATCCATGCGGTGCTTGGCGCCGTAGGAGGGCACGCCGAGCTCTTCCTCGAGCAATTGCCAGTCGGCCGGCAGGCTCCAGAAATCCTTGAACTGCTGCGTGAACTTCTCCGACAGCGCGAAGCTGGTGGCGAACATGTGCTGGACCTGGGTGGCCGCGTGCTTGTTGATGATGCGTTCGCGCTCCTCCTTCATCCATTCGCGGGTCGGCAGCGCGCGGGCCAGGCGTTCCTTGCGGATCTGTGCGCGGCGGGCCTGGGTCTTGGCCGGATCGACGGTGAACACGCCCTTGGCGTCCTGGGTCAGCACCGCGCCGTAGACCTTCTCGGCGTACTCGGGCAGCAGGAACTTCTGGTTGAGGTCCGCCTCTATGGCCTTCGGCTCGCGGTCGATGGGGTCGCCAAAGCCGGGGCCGCCGCGCAGGTAGTTGAGGTAGAGGTCGTGGTTGGCGTAGCAGTCCTCGGTGGTGATGCACTGCTTGTCGCGCTTGACCGTGGCGGTGGCATCCAGGTGGCGCTCGTAGTCCGGGTTGGACGGATCGAGGTCGCCGCCCAGCGGCAGGCTGTCGCCGATGGCGATGCGATTCTCGAGCCCGGTCTTGTGCGCCTCGAAGCGGTAGCCGGTGGCCGACGGATAGCCGCCCATCAGGCCCCAGTCACTGTTCATGAAGCCGTTGCCCATGAAGAACATGGTCCAGTCCTGGGCGTTCCACACCATGCGCAGCGTCTCGAAGCCGCAGCCGCCGCGGTACTTACCGTAGCCGCCGGAGTTGGCCTTGACGTTGCGACCCAGGTAGAGCAGCGGCTCGGCCATCTCCCAGATCTCGATGTCGCCCATGTCGCCTTCCGGGTTCCAGATCGCGGCGGCGTGGTTGAGGCCGTCCTTCACCGCGCAGGCGCCGGTGCCGCAGGAGCTGGCCTCGAAGCTGTTCACCGCGTGGATCTCGCCGTCCTGGTTGATGCCGCCGCCCTGCAGCCAGTTGGAGGTGTTGGCGTTGCCGGCGTTGACCTCTTCCAGGTAGCCGCGGCTGAAGTAGGACTGGCTGAGGCCGCGCCACAGGGCTGCCCAACCGGACACCAGGAAGTGCCAGGCGTAGGCGTGGCCGGTGCGGCGGTCGTCCGGGTTGCACCAGGTGCCCTTGGGCAGGCGGAACTCGGTGGCGAAGTAGGCGCCATCGTTGATGCGCTGGGTCGGCACCAGGGTCTGGCACATCATCACCCAGATGCCCGAGGTGAAGGCCACCTGGTGGGCGTTGAAGGTATGCCAGCCCCAGCGGCTTGCGCCCTCGAAGTCGAGGCGCCACTTGCCGTCCGGCTTGATCGTCATCTCGCACGGCGAGTGCATGATGGAGTCGAGCTTGGCGAAGGCGTTGGAGACCTGCACGTCTTCATGCTTGTAGGGCACATCGACGAAGGACACCTTGCGGTACTTGCCGGGCAGGGTCATCGCCTTGATGCGGCTCATCAGGCCGCGGCGGCCTTCCTCGATGACTTCATAGGCGAACTTCTCGTAGGCCTCGATGCCGTCGGCGCGGATCACGTCCTCCACCAGCTCGCGGATCATGTGGCAGCCAGCGATACGGGTCTTCTCGTCGAGGATCCAGTACTTGGGCGTGCGCACCGAGCGCTGGGACTCATGCAGCCAGTCGCGCAGCGGCTCGTCGTTGATGCCGGTCTTGCGGCAGGTGATCATGTAGCCATCGCCGAAGCGCTGGGTCTGGCCGGTGGACATCGAACCCGGCGTCACCGAGCCGGTGTCGATCACGTGAGTCACGCCGCCGACCCAGCCGA
Source organism: Zoogloea sp. GW822-FHT05C07 (assembly GCF_058800215.1). Classification (NCBI taxonomy): domain Bacteria; kingdom Pseudomonadati; phylum Pseudomonadota; class Betaproteobacteria; order Rhodocyclales; family Zoogloeaceae; genus Zoogloea; species Zoogloea sp. GW822-FHT05C07. The sequence continues at coordinate 5,402,455 of NZ_CM179510.1, read as the reverse complement.
TCAGCTTGCCCTCCCAGAAAATCGGCACGATGGTGGCGATGTCGCAGGGGTGCACGTTGCCGATGGCGCAGTCATTGGTGGTGAACATGTCGCCGGGGTTGATGCCGGGGTTGCCCTCCCAGTTGTTCTCGATCATGTACTTGATCGCCGCGCCCATGGTGCCGACGTGGATGATGATGCCGGTGGAGGTCAGCACGCAGTCGCCGGCGGCGTTGTAGAGCGTGAAACACAGCTCGCCTTCCTGCTCGACGATGGGGCTGGCGGCGATCTTCTTGGCCGTTTCGCGGGCATGCACCAGGCCGCCGCGCAGCTTGGAGAACAGTTTCTCGTAGCCGATCGGGTCGCTGTCGCGGAAGACCAGCTTCTCGATGCCGTTGTAGTGGCCGCTGGCCTTGGTGCGTTCGATGATGCCGTCGCGGAACTGCTTCAAGGTCTGGCCGTTCTTCAGCAAGTCGGCGAAACCGAGTTCATTCTTGTTCATCATGTTCATGACGATGTCTCCTCAATGGGGTATGTGGCCTAGCGGACTTCCTTGAGATGGAACAGGCGGTGCTTGTCGATCGTGGTCGCGAAGCCGTCGGGCACCACGAAGGTGGTGGCGTCGGATTCGATGATCGCGGGGCCCACGATGTGATTGCCGGCCTTCAGGCTTTCCATCTTCCACAGCGCGGCGTCGACCCAACGCTTGTGGCGGTAGAACGGGCGGGTGCCCAGGTAGGCTTCCTGCGGCGGCGTCGGGCCGGCGTCTTCGTCTTCCGGCAGCACCGGCTTCTGGGTCACCACCGTACCGCGCAGGATCGCGCCGGTGATCGAGAAGCCTAGTTCCGGCGAGCGCGCCGAGCTGGCATACACACGACCATAGGTGTTCTCGAAGGCATCGATGATCTGGTTCCAGTCGGCGGCGCTGGTGGCGCTGGTCACCGGAGAGACGATCTCCAGGTCGTTGAGCTGGCCCATGTACTGCATCTTGTAGCCGGGGATCAGCAGCACGTCCTCGGCCTTGTAGCCATTGAGCACGAACTCGTCGATGACCTTCAGCGCCAGTTCGGACCAGGCGTCCTGCAGCGTCCGGCAGGCGGCCGCTTTGGTGTCGTCGTCGGCCAGCTGGGCGACGCCAAGATCCACCGACTTGTCGTAGCGGTACTCGAAGTCGGCGCAGGCGCAGCCGAAGGCCGAGAAACCGGCGGCCCAGGCGGGTACCACCACGTCCTTGAAGCCGACGCCCTCGGTGTAGCCGTAGGTGTGCACCGGGCCGGCGCCGCCGTAGGAGAAGCAGGTGAACTCGGCGGGGTTGTAGCCCTTGGCGCTGATGTTTGCGCGCAGGTACTCGGACAGGGTCAGGTCGAGCAGTTCGATGACGCCGGCGGCGGCATCCTCCACCGACAGACCGAGCGGGTCGGCGATCTGCGCCTTGATGTGGTCGCGGGCGCGCTGCACGTCGAGCTTGATCGCACCGCCCAGGAAGTTGTCCGGGTTCAGGTAGCCGAGCACCACGTGGCAGTCGGACACCGACACCGTATCCAGGCCGCTCTCAGGCCAGCAGGTGCCGACGCGGTAGCCGGCGCTGTCCGGGCCGAGCTTGATCGACTTGCTATACGGGTCGAGACGCACGAAGCTACCGGCGCCGGCTCCCACGGAGTCCATCGCCACCAGCGGCAGGGACAGCACCAGGCGCGCCATGTCCGGGTCGGACTTGATCGCGAAGCTGCCCTTGGTGATCAGCGCCACGTCGAAGCTGGTGCCACCGATGTCCGAGCAGGCGATGTTCTCGTCGCCGAGGTATTCGCCAAGCAGCTTTGAACCGATCACGCCGCCGATCGGGCCGGAGACGATGGTGCGGGCCAGTTCCTTGGCCTTCCAGCTGATCGTGCCGCCGTGGGTGGCCATCACCCGCAGGTCGAACTTGGCGCCGTGCTTCTTGAAGCGGTCACTGACCTTCTTCAGGGTCTGGCGGGACGGTTCGGCACCGTAGGCTTCCAGGATGGTGGTGTTCATCCGGTGGCTTTCCTTGCGCGACGGGTAGTAATCCACCGACGCGAAGACCGGGATGTCCACCTTCAGCTTGGCCAGCTCCTCACGCGCAATGTCGCGTGCGCGGGTTTCGCTGGATTCGTTCTTGTGGGACTGCAGCAGGCAGATCACGATGGCCTGCGCGCCGGCGGCAATCAGCTCGCGGGTGGCCTGGCGGACTTCCTCTTCACGCAGCGGAATGACCACCTTGCCCTGCACGTCAGTGCGCTCGGTCACGCCGCGGGTGCGGGAGACCGGCACCAGCGGCTCGTCGTAGCGGTGGGTGTTGAGGTGGATGCGGTCTTCCAGCGCATAGCCCAGATAGCTCTGCAGGGCGCGGCCCATGGAGTGGATCTGCTCGAAGCCCTTGTTGCAGATCAGGCCCACGTCGAGACCCTTGCGCATCAGGATGCGGTTGAGCATCGCGGTGCCGGAATAGACGCAGGTCGCCAGTTCCGGATAGACGTCGTCCACCGTGCGATTCCAGTGGGCGAGGGCGTCCTCCGACGAGTTGAAGATGGCCAGCGATTCGTCGGCCGGATTGCTCTGCGCCTTGCCGACGACGAAGCGTCCGTCGGCCCGAACGAAGAAGGTATCGGTCATCGTGCCGCCGGCATCGATGCCCATCACCTGTACTTGTGATTGTTGGACTTCCATTGTTGTCTCCATGTCTCCTTGGTTTGGACTGGTGCCGCATTCCGCCGCACCCCGGGGCGAGCCGCTGTCCCCGCAAGACATAGGGCAACCGCTGTGCCAGTCCGCACAAGAAGAAGGTAGGAGACTGAAAGAAAAGGAGTTTTCGATTCGATCCGGATGGCAAAGGGGAAAGACCGGCGGATGAATCGGCGACCGGGAATCGGACGTTCGTGCAGGAGTCGAACGTCCGGTGCGCGGCCGGGGAGGGAGGCCTTACTGGCTGCACCACTCGGTGCGCTCGCCGTTGCCGTCGCGGGACTGGCGCTCGGTGAGGCTCATCGTCGAGCGGACCAGGCCGGAGGTGGTATCGAACAGCACATCGAAGCGCGCTGGTTCATTCCATACATCGCAGTAACGCCATTCCCACACGCGCTCGTTGCGCGCCGGGTAGCTCACCGTCCAGGGCAGGTAAGGCGGGCCGATCTCGCGCATCACCGCATCCGCGCCCATGCCCGGCTGGATGCGCGCGAAGTGCTGCATGTCGAGCACGTTCTCGACACGGCGAACCCGGCCGCCCGCGTCGGCGACCGCTATCCAGGTCTGCATCCCCATCGGCGACGTGGTGAACGCCAGGCGCTCGCCGCCGCTATCCATCGGCCAGCGCTTGGCTGGCGGCCCGAGGCGGGTAACGAGTTCATCGACGGTCGCGACATTCGCCGGAAAGCGCGGGCCGGCGCAGGCGGAGAGGAGGGCGGCGAGGGTGGCGCCCAGTAGAACGGCGGGAAGGGAGTTCATGATCGGTGCGCGGTTGGAAGAGAGCGTGGCGTGCACTGTTTATGATGCCCGCGGCGGTCAGCATGTTCCCCGGTGCTGTTTGATGATGACTGCTTGCACATAGAACACGCCAGACCGCGCGGCATGTATGCCGACGTGAACATGAGAAGAGACGCGGTCAACATTCGATGTCGCCGCCGTCGCATTGATCAGTGCGGACGCAACATGTCATGCAGCGCGCGGCTATTTCGATGTTGGGGGGCGTGATTCGATGGTGCAGACGCCACATGAGATGTGGCGCCCTTCCTGGAAGGGTGAGCTATACGGCAGCTTTCTGCGTGTAGCAGCCCGCTGGCGGTCGGCACGCTCTGGGAAGGCCTTGTTGCACAAATGCGCTTGCAAGCGTGATGACCCCAGCCCCAGCCCCCGTTGCCGGACGTCCGCGTCGGCTGAATCGGTTGAGTCGCGCTACGCGTCAAGGAAGGCGGCGGGCAAGGATGCCATGATCGGTGCGGGCTTGGCAGACCGAGGCCCGCGCGAATGGCTTATCTGTCGGGCTTCCTTGTGAAAGCCATGCACCATCCGTTCGGGCTGATCGGCCCATCGACGATGCGGCAACTGCCGTCGGCCGTGCTGCCGTTCTCGGATGGAATGAAGGCGACGCAGGCCGAGCAGCTTTGTTCTCCCCGCGGATGGTCCTGGTAATGGAAGGCGATCTTGGAGGCCTTGCCGGCCAGGGCTGGTTTGCCGAGGAAGTAGATCGGGGCGACCAGCAGCAGGGCGGAGCCCTGTTTGAGTAGCGTGCGGCGGCCGGGGATCGTGTTTTTCATGTCCGTTTCTCCGCGTCAGAACATGAACCAGCCGAGCAGGAGCAGCGTGTTGTTGTCCCTGGCATTGCGGCCGAATCCATCGTAGTTGCTGGTGGCGCCGTTGAACTTGCGGTAGGCGGTGTATTGCAGCGTCAGGCGCATGTCCCGCCGGGGCAGGTAATTCAGTTCGCCGATCATTCCCGTGCTATCCGGGCTGCCCTTGGCGCTGCCGCCGATGGGCTCTCCGGTGTCGTAGAGTTGCGCGTCCGCATTGCCGCGAACCGAGAAATAGCCGAGGGTGGCGCCGTATTGCTTCTGGAAGTAATAGGTGGCCTTGCCCCGGAATATGCGCAGGGTGTCGGACGGGTTGCTTTGCGCGGTCGCGTTCCAGTCCTGGTGCTCGTGGATATAGTTCAGTTGCAGCGAGACACGGTGGCGGTCGGTGATGAACTGGTATTGCGCATCCATTCCCAGGTCGTTGAAGCGGTCGGTCGGGCCGCTGGTCAGGCGGTTGTCCGGATAGCGATCGACTTTCAGGCCGTAGGCGCCGACCATGGCCGAATGGGTGCCCTCGCGCCAGTCGTGTTGCAGCGCCAGTCGCCAGTAGGGGCTCAGGCCCTTGAGTGCAGCGTCGCTGGATTTGTCGGAGCCGGCGCGCAGCATCGAGAAGGCGCCGTTGGCGGTACGGTAGGCGCTGAGTTCCAAATAGAGGGTGTTGTGCCACAGCAGGTAGCCGCCCAGGCCGGCCACCTGCTGGCCGAGGCTTTCGATGGCGCTTGCCGCATTCGGTGTGACCGCCACCGGCGAAGAGGCGAACGGAAAGCCCCAGGCCGGACCGGTGTTGTAGACGTCCTGCACGGTGGGGTTGTTGTGCAGGGTGATGCCGTACAACAGATCCTGTCCGCCGGCCTCGAACTGGTTGGCGTAGCGCAGGTCCACATTGTCGATGCCGCTGTGGTGGGCGACGCCGTCGTAAGTCCATTGGGAGAACACGCCGAGGTGTTCGGCGAGTTTGCCCGACAGGAAGAGGCTGGCTTGCTGCAGCACGATGTCTCCGTCTTTCCGGAACGCTTCGGGTGTATCGGCGTTGCGGTGGGAGGTGGATGTTCTCGATACCTGCAGCATGCCGGCTATCGGCAGCATGCGCTTCTCACCAAGGGTATAGGCGTTCAGCTTGAACTGCCTGCCGGTCGGAGTCAGCTCCGGCCAGCTCACATGGCAGGTCATGCAGTCGAAGCCGGTTTGGCGGGCAAAGCTGGGAACTGCCTGGGCCGGGGCCGCAACTGCGCTGCAGAGCAGCGCAAGGAGCAGTCCGGCCAAACCCCGGCAGCCAGCCAGCAAGTCGGTGGCATGTTTTGACATGGGACACCTCTGCGAAGAGTCGGCAGGTCCTACTTCACATCGATCCGGCCGTAGGCACCGTGGGCTTCGTCACCCGGTCCGGCGGTGAAGAAGAGGGTGTTCGTCGGCTGGCTGTTGAGTCCGTTCCCGAAGGCGATGCCCCACAGGCCGTCGATCACGATGGGTTGTCCTTCGGCCTTGCCGAGCGTGCCCTGGAAATTGCCGGTGACGGGGTCGAACGCATTGATCTTTCCGTCGCCGAAATTGCCCACAAGCAGGTCGCCGCTGAACCTGCCGAAGTTGGCCGGCGCCATCGCTATGCCCCACGGGGCGTTCAGGGCTCCTCCCGGCGACACGAGGCGCTTGATGAAATTGCCGCCGCTGTCGTAGGCGTCGATCAGGCCCAGTCCGGCGCCGCCGACTTCGTCGTGCGCATCGCTGTCCTGGAGGGCGTAGGCAACATAGATGTTGCTGCCGATGGCCTGGATGCCGAAGGGCGCATAGCCCGCGGGCATGGCCGGGTCGATGAAGCTCCCGGGCAGGGCGGCGGGATTGAAGCTGGCGTCGTAAACGTCGATGCGATTGTTGTGGAAGTCGGTCGCGTAGATGTAGTTGGCGCCTCCGAAGGCAGATATCGCCAGCCCTTTGTACACTGTGCCGCCAGCCCCCTTGTCGATGACCGTCACGGCGTGGGTGCGGTCGACGGCCGGTGACCATCCGGCGATGGTGCCGCCCTCTCCAACGAAGATGAAGGCGCTGGCGCCGGACAGCCCGGCCTGGCTGAGCATGAAGTCCTGTGTCGGGTTGAAGACGATGCCGGTCGGCGAGGCGGACCCGCTCTGTCCGGCGGGGATCGAGACCACCAGGGACTGGGGAACGCCGTTCCCGTCGTAGAGTGTCGAGGTCGATGTGCCGTTGTTGGCCACCCACGCGAAGCCGGTCGGATTAAAGGCCAGGCCCCAGGCATTGACGAGGTTGGGATCGATCTGACGGGTGTTTGTGCTGCCGTAACCCGGTGTCGTGGCCATATCGACTACCAGGCTGGTTGCCGTATAGACGGTGCCCACGGGAGGCATGTGACCGCCGCCGCCACCGCACGCCAGCAGTCCGATAGTGGCCGCGACGGCCGTTACGAAGCCCTTGATCTCACGTTGCGCTTTCATGGTGTTTCCCCTCCAAGAAGCCAGGAGCGACTCCTGTGTCCGGTACATTCCCTGGAGGGGCGGAAGGGTTTCCGGTTGTGACGAAAATACTCGTCCCGGCAAGGTTTGCTTCAGAACGCGTAAGAGGTACTCAACATGAACGTGTGCGATGTGCCTTTGTCCGCGTTGTCGTACGCAGACCTTGGTGTGCGTTGCTGTACGGCGATCCATGCCAATTGGACGGTCCAGTCGCCGCTGTCGAGATTCAGCCCGATACGCAGATCGTTGCGCGAGCTTGGCGTGCTTGTGACCGTTCCCGTCAGCGCATGCAGATGCCCGGCATGGGTCGTGAGGTGCAGGTGTTCAGCGAGCGGGTAAGCGCCGTTGAGTTCGGCGTAGAAGGTGTGTTTCAACTCGCCGAAATAGCTGGGGGCGTAATACAGACGGGCGCTGAGCCTTCTCGACGAGAGACCGACGAAGCCTTCCGCGTAGTCGTAGCCGGTGGCGTGCCTGAAGTGCGTGTCGGCGATCCCGCACTCCCAGCTCAATCCCGGCTGCCAGCGCCTGGCATAACCGGTGTAGGCCGTGAGCTGGGTTCCTGTGCCATCGCCGGGAAAGGCGACCTGGGAGGCAAACAGTCCGGCATAGCCGCCCTCCTGGCCGTTGTAGTCCAGGGTCAATTGGGGCACGGGTCGGCCCCTGCTCAGGGAGACCCCGCGGAATCGGTAGTCCGAAGCCAGCGTGGCACTGCCGCCGAGCTGCGCCATTGCGGCGGGCGCGAACAGCAGGGCCAGCACCGCCACGCTCCGGCGTGGCGGGGACATATGCTTCAGCACTGCCCCGAAGGCGTCCGGTGGCGGACTCATGGGCTCATGGCAGGCTTGGCAATACCGTCATGGTCGTACAGGCGCACAGGCAGCTCCCGGTGGTGCGGGCGACCGCCGCGCAGGCGTCGATGGTACCCGCCTGGGCCAGTATCGCGCGAGCTGCGGTTTGGCCGGGCCGCAATTCCTCCAGCAAGGCGAGGAGGCCGGATACGTGGGCGGCTGCGAAGGATGCCCCGGATACGAACGTCCAGCGGGCACCGGGGGCGGTGCTGGGGATGTCCTGTCCCGGGGCCCGCAGGCAGTCCGTCCCGGTGGCGCCCACCTGATCTGCGGCCACCGCGATAACGCCGTGATGGGAGGCCGGGAATCCGCCATCCGGATGCTGTGGATCGGCTGCGGCGACAACGGTGATGCCGCGCTCCCGCGCCAGATCCAGCAGTCGCGCAAGCAGACGGTCGGGCGGCCCGCTCAGGCTCAGGTTGATCACCTGGGCTTGGTGGGACAGCGCAAAATTGAGAGCCTTGCCGAGCGTGAAACTGCTGCACATGGTCTTGGTGGCAGCCTGTTCCCAACAGGCCCGCAGCGCCATCAGGCGTGCTCCGGGGGCAACGCCCTCGATACCGACACCATTGCCGGCCCGTGCCGCGATGATCCCGGCCACCGCCGTGCCGTGGGCTTCCGCGGCGTAGGCGCTGCCATCGACGAAATTCTCCCTGACGACGATCTGGCCAGCCAGGTCGGGATGCACGTCATCGATGCCGCTGTCGACGACGGCCACCCGCACGTTGTGCCCGGTTGTGTGCCGATGAAGCTCGTCCAGGTGCCACAGCCGGGCGCCCGGCTGTGTCGGGTACAAGGGGTCATGGTTCTGTTGGGTGAGGTAGATGCTCATCGGTTGAGCCCATTTCACCCGTGGATCCTGGGCCAGATGAAGGAGAATCGGGCCGGGAGCGGCCATCGGGGGAAGCTCCATGACGTAGCAATCGATGCCCAGTTCCTCCATCGGCCAATTGGTTACCAGCTTCAGACCATAGGTGTCGGCCAGATCGAGGGCGATGCGGAGACGTGCCCGGTGCCCGCTGCGGTCCGCATAGGTGCCGCCATAGTTGGCGTCGGCACGAAAATGTGGCGGCGGCATGTGCAGCATGACCAGGACTTGACGCTCCATGGCTTTGTCGGCGCCGTCAGGCCCGGGCCCGTCTGCCATGGCGCAGGCGGGGGCCAGACTGCAAGCTAGGCATAGCCACAGCCACAGCCGGATCATCGTTGCGCTCCGGCGACCAGCGGTTCGGCCAGGGTGACGGAGGGCTCCCGTCGTAATGCCGTGACTGTCGCCGATGTGTCCGCCGCGTTCAGCACATAGGCGCCGGAGAACGTCGGCCCGTCGACGATTCGCGCATTGCTGCCACGCAGGATGCGACGCAATTCTGCTTCGGTGGTGGCTTCCTTGAAGGTGACGATGACTTGCCCACGCGCTGTCTCGGGCGTGCCCAGGGTCTGGTATGGCGCCGGGTCTCCGGAGGACTGCCACAGCGCCACGGCGAGCAGGGCGATGACGAGGCTTTGTGCACCAAGCGCCCACGGCAGCCAGCCGCCTTGCAGGTTCGGCCATGCAAAGCGCCGGGCTGTTGGCCGGGAGATGGGGCCCAGTTTTTTGTTGATGGCCGCGAAGGCGCGTTCCACATCGGGTTCGGCGAGCCGCGATGGCTCCCCCAATTGCAGTAGCTGGCGCTGCCAGGCCAGATCGGACTGACATTGCGGGCAGCCTTCGAGGTGCCGATGGACCCGCTCCAGTTCGGCGGCGGACAAACCATCGACGAGCAGCCATGGCAGCAGCTTTTCCACTTGCAGGTGCTCGGACGGTTCCAGTTCGATGATCTTTCCGTTCATGAGCCTGGCTCCAATTGACCCGCGAGGAGGGCCTTCAACCTGCGGCGGGCGTGCAACATGCGCGATTTCACCGTATTGACCGGGCAATCCATGACCTCGGCGATTTCCTCGTAACGCATGCCGTGATAGTAGGCAAGATTGACCACGATGCGCTGTTCCAGCGGGATCGCGTCGAGCGCGTCACCGACCAGCTGGCTCAGCTCATGCTGATCAAGTACCGCGTCGGGTTGTAGGCTGGCTTCACCTGCATACAGGTCCGGATCGGCATCGACAGGGGCATCCCGGGTCTTCAGCGCCTTCAGTGCCTTGCGGTAAGCGATGGCGAAAATCCATGTGGACACCTTGCAGCTGCGATCGAAGCTGTCGGCACGGCGCCAGACCGTCCACATCGTGTCGTTGATGGCCTCCTCGATGAGCGCGGTGTTGCGCAGGATCCTATCCAGGAAGCGCGTCAGACGGGGGAAATAAAGGCGATAGAGAAGCTCGAAGGTCTGCCGGTTTCCCGCGCAGATCCCCGTCAGCATTTGCAATTCGTCCGCATTGTCCGGAAGGCGCACCGCATCTTCGGTGTAGCTCCGGCTCGTGCCTGCCTCCAGCATCCCGATCGCTCCTTTGTCGTCGGTGGATTCCCTCAGAGCCCGCTTTGGTTCAATGGAAGCTGAAGATTTCGGTATAGGACGCTCACCGATCGGGTGCCCTTCTTATAACGCACAAATCTGTCCAGCTGCTCTCCATTGCATTCCCGGGAATATACAAAGCCATTTTTATTGGTTTGGTGCATCGCGACTCCTCCCTAGACTCGGGTCTGACTCGATAAACAGGAGAATCCCATGTCCCCGACCCGTGCCGCGCTGCGTCCTGTGCTGGCCTTGCTGGCGGGCCTGACGGTCTTGCCGGCGGCGCCGGCCTTGGCCGATGCCACGCTTCTCAATGTCTCCTACGATGTGTCGCGGGAGCTTTATAAGGACATCAATCCGGCCTTCATCGCTCAGTGGCAGCGCACGGCGAAGGAGAAGCTGACGATCAACCAGTCCCATGGCGGTTCGAGCAAACAGGTCCAGTCGGTGGCGGCGGGCCTGGAGGCGGATGTGGTGACGATGAACCAGGTGCCGGACATCGACGTGCTGGCCAGGCAGGGCCTGGTGGCGGCGGACTGGCAGAAGGCTTTCCCGCACGGGGCGGCGCCTTATACGACGAACACCATCTTCCTGGTGCGCAAGGGCAACCCGAAGGGCATCAAGGATTGGTCCGACCTGGTCCGTCCGGGCCTGCAGGTGATCGTGCCGAACCCCAAGACCTCCGGCAACGGCCGCTATACCTATCTGGCGGCGTGGGGCTATGCGCTGCAGAAGACCGGCAGCGACGCGGGTGCGCGGGACTTTGTGACCAAGCTGTTCGCCAACGTGCCGGTGCTCGACGGCGGCGGCCGCGGGGCGACGACGACCTTCACGCAGCGCGACATCGGCGACGTGCTGATCACCTTCGAGAACGAGGCGGTGCTGATCGACCAGGAAGTGGGCGGTGACAAGTTCGACGTGGTCTATCCGTCCGTGTCCATCGAGGCGGCGGCGCCGGTGGCGCTGGTGAGCAAGGTGGTGGACAAGCGCGGCACGCGCAAGCAGGCCACCGCCTACCTGAACTTCCTGTTCTCGCCGGAAGGCCAGGAGATCATCGCCAAGCACCATTTCCGTCCGGTGGATCCGGCGGTGCTGAAGAAGTATTCGAGCCGTTTCCCGGCCGTGAAGACCTTTACGGTGGAAGGCAAGCTGGGCGGCTGGGATGCGGTGCAGAAGACCCATTTCGCCGACGGCGGCGTGTATGACCAGATCGTGGTGAAACGCTGATGGCTGCGACGAATTCGACCCGGGTGCTGCCGGGCTTCGGCCTCAGCCTCGGTTACACGCTGACCTGGCTGTCGCTGATCGTGCTGATCCCATTGGTGGCGGTCTTCCTGAAGGCCGGCTCCCTCGGCGCCGATCACTTCATCGCTGCGGTGTCGTCGCCGCGAGTGCTGGCGTCCTATCGTTTGACCTTCGGCGCGTCGCTGATCGCCGCGCTGATCAACACCGTCTTCGGCCTGATGCTGGCGTGGGCGCTGGTGCGTTATTCCTTCCCTGGCAAGCGCCTGGTGGATGCGCTGGTGGATCTGCCGTTCGCGCTGCCGACGGCGGTGGCCGGCATCGCGCTGACCGCGCTGTATGCCAAGAACGGCTGGGTCGGCAAGCTGCTGGAGCCGCTGGGCATCCAGGTGGCCTTCACGCCGCTGGGCGTGCTGGTGGCGCTGATCTTCATCGGCCTGCCGTTTGTGGTGCGCACGGTGCAGCCGATCCTCGAGGATCTGGATACCGAGTACGAGGAAGCGGCGGTGAGCCTTGGTGCCAACCGCTGGCAGGCTTTCCGCCACGTGGTCTTCCCGACCGTGCTGCCGGCGCTGATGACCGGCTTCGCGATGGCCTTTGCCCGCGCGGTGGGGGAATACGGTTCGGTGATCTTCATCGCCGGCAACATTCCGCTGGTGTCCGAGATCACCCCGCTGATGATCATTACCAAGCTGGAGCAATACGACTACGCCGGCGCGACCGCCATCGCCGTGGTCATGCTGCTGATTTCGTTCGTGCTGCTGCTGATCATCAACGGTCTGCAGGCATGGACTGCCAAACGTACCGGGAGGGAACGCTGATGTCCGGCGCTGCTGCTGTATTGCATGGGTCGGCGGATCACGCCGCCCGATTCGAATCGAAGGCCGCCACGCGCGAACCGGCGCTGGTGAAGTGGGGCATCCTGGCGCTGTCGCTGACCTTCTTCAGCATCTTTCTGCTGCTGCCACTGATCACGGTGTTTGTGGAAGCGCTGCGCAAGGGCTGGGATGTGTATTTTGCTGCGCTGATCGAGCCCGATGCGTGGGCGGCGATCAAGCTGACGCTGACCGCCGCGGTGATCTCGGTGCCGCTCAATCTGGTGTTCGGCGTGGCCGCGGCGTGGGCGATCACCAAGTTCGAGTTCCGCGGCAAGCACCTGCTGATCACGCTGATCGACCTGCCGTTCTCGGTGTCGCCGGTGGTGTCTGGCCTGATCTACGTGCTGGTCTTCGGCGCCCAGGGCTGGTTTGGGCCGTGGCTGTCGGAGCACGACATGAAGGTGATCTTCGCGGTGCCCGGCATCGTGCTGGCGACGGTTTTCGTGACCTTTCCCTTCGTGGCCCGCGAGCTGGTCCCGCTGATGGAAGCCCAGGGGCGCGACGAGGAAGAGGCCGCAGCGGTGCTGGGCGCGCGGGGCTGGCAGACCTTCTGGTACGTGACCCTGCCCAACGTGAAGTGGGGCCTGCTGTACGGCGTGATCCTGTGTAACGCCCGCGCGATGGGCGAGTTTGGCGCGGTGAGCGTGGTGTCCGGCCACATCCGCGGCCAGACCAACACGATGCCGCTGCACGTGGAAATTCTTTACAACGAATACCAGTTCGCCGCCGCCTTTGCGGTGGCCTCCCTGCTGGCGCTGCTGGCACTCGTGACCCTGGTCATCAAGACCTGGGTGGAGCATCAGGCTGGCAAGGCTAGCCAGCAATCCGAGGAATGAGATCATGAGCATCCAGGTTCACAACATCCGCAAGGAATTCGGCAGTTTCACCGCCCTCAACGACGTGTCGCTGGACTTTCCTACCGGCGAACTGGTGGCGCTGCTCGGGCCGTCCGGCTGCGGCAAGACCACGCTGTTGCGCATCATCGCCGGCCTGGAGTCGGCGGACAGCGGGAAGGTGCTGCTGGATGGCGCCGACGCTTCCGATACCCATGTGCGCGAACGCCAGGTGGGTTTCGTGTTCCAGCATTACGCGCTGTTCCGCCACATGACCGTGTTCGACAACGTGGCCTTCGGCATGCGCATGAAGCCGCGCAGCCAGCGCCCGTCGGAAAGCGCCATCAAGGCCAAGGTGACCGAACTGCTAAAGCTGGTGCAGCTCGACTGGGTGGCGGACCGCTTCCCGTCCCAGTTGTCCGGCGGCCAGCGTCAGCGCATCGCGCTGGCCCGGGCGCTGGCAGTTGAACCCCGCGTGCTGCTGCTCGACGAGCCTTTCGGGGCGCTCGACGCCAAGGTGCGCAAGGAGTTGCGCCGCTGGCTGCGCCGCCTGCACGACGAATTGCACATCACCTCCATCTTCGTGACCCACGACCAGGAAGAAGCCCTGGAAGTGGCCGACCGGGTGGTGCTGATGGACCACGGCAAGGTGGAGCAGGTGGGCACGCCGGAAGAGGTGTACCGCCATCCGGCGTCGCCCTTCGTGTATGGCTTCCTCGGTTCGGTGAACCTCTTCCACGGCCGCGTGGATGGCCAGAAGGTGCATGTCGGCGACGACGTGCTGGCGCCGGGCAAGGTGGATCTGGCCCACGGCTCCGAGGTGTTTGCGTTCGCCCGTCCGCACGAGCTGAACATCGTCGTCAATCCGCAGGAAGCCGGCGGTGTGTCGGCCAAGATCAGCCGCATCCTGGCCTTCGGCGTGACGGCGCGCGTGGAGCTTGATGGGCTCAACGGTTCGACCGGCCAGTTGTTCGAAGTCGAAGTGACCCGCGACGAGGTGCAGCGCCTCGGCCTGGAGGAAGGACAGACGGTTCGTCTGGTACCCTCGCGCCTGCGGGTTTTTGAACGCAATGCAGATAAGAATGGCGCCGACCAGGCGCCCAACTGGGTGATCTGATGAATTTCCAGCAACTGCGCATCATTCATGAAACGGTGCGCCGCAATTTCAACCTGACGGAGGTGGCCAATGCGCTGTTCACCTCCCAGTCGGGGGTATCCAAGCACATCAAGGATCTGGAAGACGAACTGGGCTTGGAACTGTTCATCCGCAAGGGCAAGCGACTGCTCGGGCTGACCGAGCCGGGGCAGGAGCTAGTCCACATCGTGGACCGCATGCTGATGGATGCGCGCAACATCAAGAGCATCGCCGACCAGTTCAGCAACAAGGACCACGGCCAGCTGACCATCGTCACCACCCACACCCAGGCGCGCTACGCGTTGCCACGGGTGGTGACCCAGTTCAAGCAGGCCTTCCCGAAGGTGCATCTGGTATTGCACCAGGCCAGTCCGACGGAGATCGTCACGATGCTGCAGGACGGCCGCGCCGACATCGGCATCGCCACCGAATCGCTGGCCGGCGTGGCGGACTTCGTGTCCTTCCCGTACTACGGTTGGCATCACTCGGTGATCGTGCCTGCCGGCCATCCGCTCGAATCCGTCGAGCCGCTGACGCTGGAGGCGGTGGCCGAGTACCCGGTGATCACCTACCACGAAGGCTTCACCGGCCGCGCGAAGATCGACGAGACCTTCGCCAGGGCCGGCCTGACGCCGGACGTGGTGATGTCGGCCCTCGACGCGGACGTGATCAAGGCTTACGTGGAGCTGGGGCTGGGCGTTGGCATCGTCGCGTCGATGGCCTATGACGGCCACCGGGATCAGGGCCTCAGGATGTTGCCGAGCAGCCATCTGTTCGAGGAGAACGTGACGCGCATCGCGGTGCGTCGCGGCCACTTTCTGCGCGGTTTCGCGTACCGCTTCATTGAGCTGTGCTCGGAGGAGCTGACCGAGAGCGTGGTGCGTTCTGCGCTGCGCCCGGAGAAGGAAGGATACGCGGGGGACTTCTGACCCTGGCAAGCGCGCCGGATTGCTGGCACAAAGAGACAGCCCCGCTTCGTGCGGGGCTGTTTCGTTTCCGGGGGCTAGGGACGCCCGCGCGTGCCGTGGCGCAGGCGGGCGAGGGCGCCCTGGCGGCCCCGCCGCACGAGGCTGAAGTCATCGATGCTGCCGAGGGGCAGGTCCTCGGCGGAGGCCTTCAGCGCGTGCAGCAGTTCGAGCCCACGCGGCCATGGGCCGTGGCCGGAATCCACGTTGATGTGTCCGGCGGCGCCGATCTCCACCAGGTGGCTGCCCCAGTTGTCGGCCCAGTAGGCGGCGGAGGACAGGCGCACCCACGGATCGTTGGTGCTGGCGACGACGATGCTTGGTGCGCCGATGGCATTGCGGGGAATCCAGTGGCTCAGGCTTTCGTCTTCCGGGTAGGTGTCTTCGTCCCGTAGGCCGAAAGGCGTGAAGCGTTCGGGATCGGCCGGCGCGACGAGCAGCAGGCCGGCCACCCGGTTGAGGCGGTCGCTGGCGGCGACCACGGAGGCGAGGCAGCCGAAGCTGTGGGCGACGAGCCACACTGGACCAGGCGAGGCGTCGATTTCGTCGCGGACGGTTTGTGCCCAGCGGGCCAGGACCGGGTTTTCCCAGTCGATGCCGCGGACCCGGCGGGCGTCGGGAAGCTGGGTTTCCAGCCAGGTCTGCCAGTGGGCGGGGCCGCTGCCGTGGAAGCCGGGGACGATGAGGGTGGTGTGGTGCATGGGGCGCTTTCCGGCGAGCAGAATGGCGCGGGCGGAACGGCTTGGTGGCCGCTTCGCCCGCACCCTGCTGCCTGTGTCACGTTTTATGGGATGGGGGCAGTCTAGGCAGCGGCGGCGGCGGACTGAACCAAGAAAAACGTGGAAGCTTATTCGTGCCCGGGGATTGCGCCGTCAGAGCAGCAGGAAGGCGCTGCCGGCCACCAGCGTCGGCAGCAGTGCGGCGACGAACAGCCCGCCGGCGTTGATCGATTCGTCGTCGAAGCCGCCGCGCAGGATGGCGCTGCCGGCTGGGTTGGGGGCGTTGGCGATGATGGTGAGGCCGCCACCGGTCACCGCGCCGCTGACCAGCGCGTACTTGAATGCATCGCTGAGCCCTTCGACGAGGGAGCCGAGGTAGGTCAGCGCGGCGTTGTCGGTAACGGCGGTGAGGGCTGTCGCGCCGACAAAGACCGCGTCGCTGCTCATGCTCATCAGTAGCGGCTGCAGCCACCATTGCTGCTGGCCGCCAAGCACCACCAGGCCGGCCAGGAAGAAGGCCACCAGCAGGCCTTCGCGGAGGATCAGGCGGTCCTGGTGGCGGGCGTAGGCATCGGCGACGCCCAGGAAAAACAGGAACAGGCCCAGGAAGATCGCCGGATGGTGGGCGGACACCACGACGCCGCACAGGAACAGCAGGTGCACCAGCGTCAGTGCCATCGGAACGCTCTGCGTGCCGGCATCGCTGGTCACGGGGCGAAGGGCGGCCAGTTCCCGGCGGAAGATCAGGGTGGCACCGAGGGCGTTGATGCCGACGGCGAGCGCGGCCTTCCAGCCGAATTGGCTCAGCATGAAATGGGTGTCCCAGCCCCATTTGCCGGCGACCATCAGCACCGGCGGTGCGGCGAAGGGGGTCAGCGTGCCGCCTATGGAGATGTTGACGAACAGCACGCCCAGGGTCGCGTACTTCAGGCGCGTGGACAGGCCACGGCTGAAAAATTCGTCGCGCAGCATCAGCGCCGCCAGCGTCATGGCCGCCGGTTCGGTGATGAAGGAGCCGAGCAGCGGTACCAGCGCGAGCACCGTGAAGTAGCCGGCCGCAGGGCCGGGCAGCGGCACGGCGCGGGCCGTCAGGTGGACGAGTCCGCTGGCGGCGTGGAGGATCGGGCGTGTGCCGGCAATGACCATGATCGCGAAGACGAACATCGGCTCTGTGAAATTGCGCGATTCGATGTAGGCGATGGCCGGCTGGGTGCCGTCGATGGAGAACATCGCCACGAGCAGGACCATCGCCCAGAAGCCGAACACCACCTCGACCTCGCCGAGCAGATGCCAGATGCCGGCGTGGGCAGGGCGCGTATGGGCCAGGTGCTCGAAGAAGCGGGTGGAGAAGGTGTGCAGGATGGCGACCGCGAAGAGGGCCGCACCGATGAGCTGGATGGCGCTGGGCGTCATGGGATCAAGGCAAGGTGTTGGATGTCGTTTTCATGCAGAGCCCATGCCCATGCACTTGGTTCCCGCATCCGTCAGCGGCGTGCGCGGCCGCGGGGTGGTGTGAAGGGCTTGGCGGCGGCCGGCTTGCTGTATTCCTTGAAGACGCGCTTGGCATCCTGCTCGGCGCGAAGCTGGGTGCAGATGGAGGGATCGTCGTCGTGGCCGCTGAAGTAGCCAGCGGCCTGGGCCTTCATGACCAGCTGGATGGCGGCCTGTTCGGTGAGCTTGTAGCGCTCGAAGAGGAGGGTGGCGACTTCGTCCAGATGTTCTTCGTAGGTCATGGGAGGCTGGGCCGCCGGGCGGCAATCGGTTACGGGCCGCTATTTTAAAGCGCTCGGGCGATCTGTGTCCGATTGCCGCTGCCGGAGCGCTGCCGGGATAATCGGCGCGATTCGCCGGCAGGCTGCTTCGATGGCCTGCCATTTCGATCCTGCAATCCGGGTATCCAAGCCCAACAGAGAAAAAACGCCATGTCCGACAAGCAGCTTGTCCTGTCCGCCCTCTATCGTTACCCAGTCAAGTCCATGCGCGGCGAGCGCCTCGAGGCCAGCCCAGTGAGCCCTATCGGCCTGCCTTTCGACCGCAACTGGATGGTTGGCGACCCCAACGGGCGCTTGATGACCGGCCGGGAGTATCCCGAGCTGGTGTTGATCGACGCCGTCCCGGCGGTGGATGGCGTCCGCCTGTCGGCGCCCGGGCGCGAGCCGCTGTTCGTGCCCAACACAGCCTTCACCAAGCCGCATCCGGCGACGGTGTGGAGTGACACGTTTTCGGCATGGCACGGTGCTGACGAGGCCGACGACTGGATCTCGGCCTACGTGGGCGCGCGCCTGAAGTTCCTGTGGATCGGCGCCGAGACGTCCCGGCGTTTAAGAAATGACGCAGAAGTGCCGCTTTCCTTTGCTGACGGCTTTCCGTTGCTGTTGGCCACGCAGGCTTCGCTGGACGATCTGTCCGCACGGGTCGGGCGTCCGCTGGAGATGGAACGCTTCCGGCCGAATTTGGTGGTGACGGGCTGCGATGCGTTCGCGGAGGACGGCTGGAGGCGCCTGCGCATCGGCGGAGCGGTGTTCCGCATCGCCAAGCCCTGCGAGCGCTGCGTGTTCACTACCGTCGATCCGCAGACCGGGCGCAAGGGGCTGGACCAGGAGCCGCTGCGTACGTTGGCCCAGTATCGGCGGACGCCGGCCGGGGTGATCTTCGGGCAGAACGTGATCGCCGAGGGCTGCGCCGGTTTGCAGGTCGGCATGCCAGTCGAGATTCTCGAGTGACGGATGTCATGGAGAAAACTTGACAAGGGGGTGGGGAAACACCTATTCCGGAAAGCATGCCGGTGTCGCATAAATGTCTGCAGAGCCGCGCCAAACCTTGATATTGATCAAGGGGAGTGCATTTCATGTGTATCGAAATGTTCTGACAAAACAGCACACGCCGATAATTCAGCAGTCGGAATTATGAGGAAATCACGTGTTTGCCAATTTCAAGAACAAGCTGTGCGGAGCCCTGGCCTTGCTGGTCATGCTGACTGCCACGGCATTTGCCGACGATCCCCCCCCAACGCCGGAAGAACTGGCCAATATCAAGACGGCCAATGCCGAGTGCCTGAGCTGTCACTCGGAAGCGGGGCTCAAGAAGCCGCCCAAGGAAGGGCTCGATCTCAAGAAGCTGCGTAATTACCTCGTTGATGTGGATACCTATACGGCGTCTGATCACGGGCAAATGGCATGCTCCAAATGCCATGGTGACGGCTACGACAAGCATCCCCACGCCGCCAAGGCCAAGGAAGGCCTGAGCGAATGCCAGGACTGCCACGCCCGCAAGGCGATGCGCATCGAGCGCCAGTTCGACAAGTCGGTGCATGCCGAGCATCTCAGCGACACCTTCACCTGTTCGACCTGCCACGATCCGCACGTGATGACGCTGGCCGCCAAACTGCGCGACCCGCACAAGATCGTGGCCCAGGACAACAAGATCTGCCTGGACTGCCATGACTCCGACCTGGCCTTCGCGAAGATTGCGCCGGAAAAGAAGAAGCGTCCGCCCATCGACGACATCCACAGCTGGCTGCCCAATACCCGCCTGCACTGGCAAGCCGTGCGTTGCATCGAATGCCACACGCCGACGGAGGACAAGCTGTCCCTGTCCCACGAGATCCTGAACAAGGACAAGGCTGAGAAGAAGTGCGCCACCTGCCATAGCGCCAACACGTCGCTGAATGCGCGCCTCTACCGTCACCTGGCCAAGGAAGAGCAGAACAAGTACGGCTTCCTCAATAGCGTGATCCTCAGCAATTCATACGTGGTGGGTGCGACCCGCAACCCGTCGATCGACTGGATCGTGATCGGCCTGTTCGTCGCCACCGTCGTCGGCGTAATCGGCCACGGCCTGGTCCGCATCATCACCACCCGCATGCGCCGGAGCAAAGACCATGACTAATCGCGTTTTCATGCTGCCCCTGTGGATCCGCCTGTGGCACTGGAGCAATGCGCTGTCGATCATCGTGCTGGCGGTGACCGGCGTCAGCCTCCACTTCTCCAACCCTGATCTGCCACTGGTGGAGTTCTCGCTGGCGGCCCGCATCCACAACGTGGCCGGTGTGTGCCTGGCCGGGCTGTACGTGGTGTTCGTGGTCGGCAACGTCGTTACCGGCAACTGGTGGCAGTACGTGCCGAAGCCGCCCGGCATCATCGGGCGTTGCCTCAAGCAGATGCAGTTCTACGGCTCGGGCATCTTCAAGGGCGAGCGGGAACCGTTCCCGCCGACGCCGGAGGTCAACTTCAACGCACTGCAGGCGGTCACCTACTGGTCGATCATGTACCTGGTGCTGCCGGTGGTCATCGCCACCGGGCTGATCTTCCTGTACCCGCAGTTCGCCCCCGACCGCCTGTTTGGCCTCGACGGCCTGCTGCCGATCGCGCTGGTCCATTACCTCGGCGCCACGGTGATCGTGCTGTTCGCCGTCAGCCACATCTACCTGGGCACCATGGGCCCCAAGGTCTCAAGCCTGTTCAAGATGATGATCAGCGGCTGGTACGAGCACTGATTTCCCGTTCTAACTCAAGCAATAAACATCCTCCAGGAGAGTCGCACATGAAATCCAAACTGACCGTCATTCTGTTGTCCGGCCTTTGCGCATCCGGCCTGATGCTGTCCGCCGAAGCCTTCGCCCTCGACGCCGACGCTGCCCAGGCCCTGGCCAAGAAGGAAGGCTGTACCAAGTGCCACGCGGTGGACAAGAAGAAGGAAGCCAAGTCCCTGACCGAGATTTCCAAGTCCTTCAAGGGCAAGCCGGATGCGGAAGCCAAGCTGCTGCATCACCTCACCTCCGGCGAGATGGTCAAGTTCGATGATGGCAAGGAAGAGGAGCACAAGATCCTCAAGACCAAGGACAAGGCCGAGATCAAGAATCTGACCGACTGGATTCTGTCCCTCGGCAAGTAAGCCGTTCGGGTGGGATGCCCGACTTGCAGGGCATCCCGGACAACGCAGGTAGTACCAGGTAGTACCAGGGAGATACAACATGAAATTTCTGCGACAGCTGATCGCCTCATGCATGGTGCTTGGGGCACTGGCGGGCAGCACCGCCGTGCTGGCGGCCGATGCCCCGACCAGCGGCGGCAAACCGCCCGCGAAGGATCTTGTGCTGAAGGGCGACGCCAAGTGCACGTCCTGCCACGACGAGAGCGATGAACCCAAGCTGCTCCACATCGGCAAGACCAAGCATGGCAGCCTGGCTGACGGCCGCACGCCGACTTGCACTAGCTGCCACGGCGACAGCGACAAGCACGTCAACAACCCCGAAAAGCTGAAGGAACGCCCGGCCGTCGACCGCAGCTTCGGCAAGTCGTCGAAGCTCAGCGCCGATGAGAAGAGCGAGGCCTGTACGACCTGCCACCAGGGCGGCAAGCACATCAACTGGAACACCAGCGCCCACGCCAACCGGGACGTCTCGTGTACCTCCTGCCACCAGGTCCATGCGGGCAAGGACAAGGTCCGCGACAAGCGCACCCAGGCGGAAGTCTGCTACACCTGCCACAAGCAGCAGCGCGCCGAGGCCAACAAGCCGTCGCACCACCCGATCCCCGAAGGCAAGATGACCTGCTCGGACTGCCACAACGCGCATGGCTCGGCTGGTCCGAAGATGCTGGTGAAGGACACCACCAACGCCACCTGCTACACCTGCCACGCCGAGAAGCGCGGCCCCTTCGTGCATAACCACCAGCCGGTCGTCGAGGACTGTGGCAACTGCCACAACCCCCACGGCACCACGGCGGACGCGATGCTCAAGGCGCGCCAGCCCTTCCTGTGCCAGCAATGCCATGGTGATTCCTCGCACCCGGGCAACATCCCGGCGACCCGCGGCAACCTGCCCAATGCGGTCAGCACCAACATCGGCCCGGGCATGGCTCAGGCGCGTGGCTGCATGAACTGCCATACCAACATCCATGGCAGCAACAGCCCCAGCAATGCGACGTCCAGCGGCCCGTTCCGCTTCTTCCGCTGAGCGAGGAGGATGATCATGAGCAAGCATCTGAATTTCCGGCAGACTGCCATCGTCATGGCCCTGTCGGCGGTGTTTCCGGTCGCCAGCGTGTGGGCGGATGAAGTCGAGGAGCTGACCAGCCCCAACAAGACCGAGGCGGCGCTCAACCTGCCGTACTACAGTGCGGTAAACCCGCTGTACCGCCAGTACAGCGGTGTGAACAACGAAGGCTTCAACGGCAACGTGGATATCGACGTGGTGCGCCGCGACGAGGAAGCCAAGTGGTTCAAGCTCAATGCCCGCAATCTCGGCCTGCGTACCCAGGAACTGGACATCCGCTACGAGAAGCAGGGCGACTGGTCACTGGGCCTCAGCTATGACCAGATCCCGCGCTACGCCCCCTACGCTGTGACTACAGCGGTGCAGGGCGTTGGCCGCAACACCATCGTGCAGCCCAATATCGCCAGCACGGCGGGGGCTGCCAACAACCCGAACGCCTACGACGTCACCCTCAAGACCGAGCGCGACATCACCACGCTGACCGCCAGCAAGTTCGTCGCCGAAGGCCTCAAGCTGGGCTTCTCGTTCAAGAACGAGGACAAGACCGGCACGCGCATGGATGGCGTGCGCGGCGTGGCCGGTACCGGAACGCCCAACCTGTACAGCGGCTTCCTGTTCTCGCCGGAGCCCATCGACCAGAACCACAAGCAGTTCGAGGCCACGGTCGATTACACCACCGCAAAGTACCAACTCACCGGGGGTTATTACGGCAGCTTCCTGAGCACAAAGTACAACTCGCTGACCGTGGTGCCGGGCGCCAACACGGCGCTGGTCGCGACCGGCCTGTCGCCGATCGCGCTGGCGCCGGACAACTCGGTGCAGCAGTTCTACGTGAATGGGGCCTACAACTTCACGAAGGACACGCGGGCGAGCCTGAAGGTGTCCTACTCCGAAGGCCGCCAGGACGACACTTTCCTGAGCGGTCAGGCGACGCTGCCGGGCATCGGCGAGAACCTGATGGGCGTAGTGCGGACCACCGAAGTCTTCTCGTCGATCACCTCGCGGGTCAACAAGGACCTCAAGCTGCTGGCGTCCTGGCGTTACGAGGACCGCCAGGACAAGACGCCGATCCGCCTGTTCGCCACCACGACCAGCGCCGGCGTGACGACCAACTACTACAACAACCCCGAGTCCCATGTAGCCAACTGGGGCAAGCTCGAAGCGGATTACCGGATCGGTGGTGGCTACAGCGTGACCGCCGGCTTCGATTATTACGACAAGAGCAGCCTCGAGTGGGAGCGCCACCGGGTTTCCGAAACCACGTCCCGCCTGGCCCTGCGCAAGACCATGAGCGAGACAGTGAATGGCACGCTGTCGCTGGCCCACTCGGAGCGCACGGGTTCGGACTGGTTCGGCGCCAGCGCGTTGCCGATCTACCCGGTGTACCTGGCCGACCGCAACCGCGACAAGGTGCGCGGCATGCTCGACTGGAGCGCGACCGAGAGCCTGAACCTGCAGTTGGCGTATGAAGCCTATTTCGATGACTACCGCAAAAGTACCTACGGCCTCGACAAGGGCAAGGGGCAGGTGCTGTCCCTGGATGGTACCTATGCAGTCAGCGATATCTGGAAGCTGAACGCCTGGTATTCAAAGCAACTGGGTGAATCGTCCCAGAACATGCAGGGCGCGGCATGTACGACGGGTAACAACAGCAACTGCACGGTCAATACGTTCCGCACCGGCGCGCTCATTCAATGGGATGCGACGCTCAAGCAGAACTCCGACCAGTTCGGTCTGGGTGTGAATGGCAAGGTGAAAATGGTGGATGTGGGTGCCCAGTTCCTGTACTCCCAGGACACCAACAAGCAGTTGATCGGCAACCTGCCGGCTACCACCTGCACCAACGCAACCTGCACGACGACGGGCGTGGTGGCTTCGGGGATGGGAGTGCTGCCGGATACCAAGTACACGCAGAACACCCTCAAGCTGAACGCGACCTATCCGGTCAGCAAGCAAACCCGCGTGCGCCTGGATTACATCTACGACCTGCGCAAGATGGACGACTACACCTGGTCGCAGTGGGTGTATGCGGACGGCACCAAGGTCTTCGTGAAGCCGGATCAGGTCACGCAGATCATTGGCTTGTCGCTGCTGCACGCGTTCTAAGCGTTTCCTGAAGCATCAAGCAAGAAGCCCCCGGCGCAATGCCGGGGGCTTCCTGTTTTTGTGGGGCCGGAATCCCGCGCCCCACGGATCGTACCGCTATCAGCGGCTGATCGGCTTGTAGCGGATCCGCTTGGGCTTGGCGCCTTCTTCACCCAGGCGCTTGCGCTTGTCTTCCTCGTATTCCTGGTAGTTGCCGGCGAAGAAGGTCCATTGGGAATCGCCTTCGGCGGCCAGGATGTGGGTACAGATCCGGTCGAGGAACCAGCGGTCGTGGGAGATGATCAGCGCGCAGCCGGCAAATTCCAGCAGCGCGTCTTCCAGGGCCCGCAGGGTTTCCACGTCCAGGTCGTTGGACGGTTCATCGAGGAGCAGCACGTTGCCGCCACTCATCAGCGTCTTGGCCAGGTGCAGACGACCGCGCTCGCCGCCGGACAGGTTGCCGACGAGCTTCTGCTGGTCGCCGCCCTTGAAGTTGAAGCGGCCGATGTAGGCCCGGCTGGGCATCTCGAACTTGCCGATGGTCAGGATATCGGCGCCGCCGGCGAGCTCATCGAAGACCGTCTTGCTGCCGTCCAGGCAGTCGCGGGACTGGTCCACGTAGGCGATCTTGACCGTGGGTCCGATCACCACGTCGCCGGAATCGGGCTTGTCTTGACCGGTGATCATCTTGAACAGGGTCGACTTACCGGCACCGTTGGGGCCGATGATGCCGACGATGGCGCCGGCGGGGATGCTGAAGTTCACCTTGTCCATCAGCAGCTTGTCGCCGAAGCCCTTCGACACGTCGGTGAATTCGATGACCTTGTCGCCGAGGCGCTCGCCGACCGGAATGAAGATTTCCTGGGTCTCGTTGCGCTTCTGGTATTCGACCGAGGACATTTCCTCGTAGCGGGCGATACGGGCCTTGCTCTTGGCCTGGCGCGCCTTGGGGTTGGAACGCACCCACTCCAGTTCCTGCTTCATCGCCTTCATGCGGGCGCCTTCCTGCTTGGCTTCCTGCTCCAGGCGGGCTTCCTTTTGCTCCAGCCAGCTGGAGTAGTTGCCCTTCCAGGGGATGCCCTGGCCGCGGTCGAGTTCGAGGATCCACTCGGCGGCGTTGTCGAGGAAGTAGCGGTCGTGGGTGACGGCCACCACGGTGCCCGGGAAGCGCACCAGGAACTGCTCCAGCCACTCGACGGATTCCGCGTCCAGGTGGTTGGTCGGTTCGTCCAGCAGCAGCATGTCGGGGCGCGACAGCAGCAGCTTGCACAGGGCCACGCGGCGCTTTTCACCGCCGGACAGGGGGCCGACCTTGGCGTCCCAGGGCGGCAGGCGCAGGGCGTCGGCGGCGATCTCGAGCTGGGTTTCCACATCGGCGCCGCTGGTGGCGATGATGTTCTCGTACCTGGCCTGCAGTTCGGCCAGCTTGTCGAAGTCGGCGTCCGGCTCGGCGTAGGCGGCGTACACCTCCTCGAGTTTCTGCTTGGCTTCCATCACCTCGCCGAGGCCCGACTCCACTTCCTCGCGGACGGTCTTGTCAGCGTCGAGCTGCGGCTCCTGGGGCAGGTAGCCGATGGACATGTTGGGCTGCCACTGGACCTCGCCGTCGTATTCCTTCTCGACGCTGGCCATGATCTTCAGCACGGTGGACTTGCCGGCGCCGTTGAGGCCGAGCAGGCCGATCTTGGCGCCGGGGAAGAAGGACAGGGAGATGTCCTTGATGATCTGACGCTTGGGCGGGACGATCTTGCTCACGCGGAGCATGGACATGACGTATTGGGCCATCGGGGTACTTTCCGGAGATGCAAAAAATCGAAGGCGAGACTTTACCCGATGCAGGCGCGGGGCGCTGCCCTCAGGCGACGAATTGCAGCTTGGCGAGGTGAGCGTAGAGGCCGTCCTGGGCGATCAGTTCGGCGTGGCTGCCTTGCTGCACGATGCGGCCGTTGTCCATCACGACGATGCGGTCGGCCTTCTGCACGGTAGCGAGGCGGTGGGCGATGACGATGGTCGTGCGCTGGCGCATCAGCCCGTCGAGGGCCGACTGGACCATGCGCTCGCTCTCTGCATCCAGCGCCGAGGTGGCTTCGTCGAGAAGCAGGATGGGCCGGTCGGCCAGGATCGCGCGGGCAATGGCGATGCGCTGGCGCTGCCCACCGGACAGGCGCACGCCGCGCTCGCCGAGGTCGGTGTCGTAGCCTTCGGGCAACTCGGCGATGAAGTCGTGGGCGAAGGCCGCCACGCAGGCGGCTTTCACGTTGTCCAGGCTGGCGTCGGGGCGGGCGTAGCGTACGTTGTCGGTGACGCTGGCAGCGAAGATCACCGCCTCCTGGGAGACCAGCGCGATGCGCTGGCGCAGGGCCAGCGGATCGGCGGCTGTGAGGTCGATGCCGTCGATGCGGACGCGGCCGCGTTCCGGATCGTAGAAGCGCAGCAAGAGCTGGAAAACGGTGCTCTTGCCGGAGCCGGACGGGCCGACCAGTGCGACCGTCTCGCCGGGCCGCACCTGCAGGTCGAAGTCGTCCAGGGCTGGTGTGTCGGGCCGGGTGGGGTAATGGAAGCGCACGCCATCCAGCGCGATGCGTCCTTCCGCCGGGCTGGGCAGCCCCAGCGGCGCCTTGGGCGCCTGGATGGCCGGTGTGGAGGAGAGGATTTCCATCAGTCTCTCGGTGGCGCCGGCGGCCCGCTGCAAATCTCCCCACACTTCGGACAGCGCACCGACGCTGCCGGCGACGATGGCGGCGTAGAACACGAAGGCCGACAGTTCGCCGGCGCTAAGGCGGCCGGCCAGTACGTCATGCCCGCCGATCCACAGGATGAAGGCGATCGCACCGAAGACCAGCACCAGCACCGCCGCCACCAGGCGGGCCCGGTTGGCGATGCGCTGGCGGGCGGTGCCGAAGCTGGCTTCCACCAGTCGGCCGAAGTCGCGCCGGTCGGCATCCTCGTGGCTGTAGGCCTGGACGATGCGGATCTCGTGGATGGTCTCGTCGATGCGGTTGCCGAGCTCGGCGACGCGGTCCTGGCTTTCCCGCGCCAGGCGGCGCACGCGGCGGCCGAACAGGATGATCGGCGTGACCACCAGCGGCACGCCGGCGAGGGTCAGCAGCGTGAGCTTGAGGCTGGTGGTGAACAGCATGACCAGTCCGCCGATCAGCAGCAGCGCGTTGCGCAGCGCGATGGACAGGCTGGAGCCGACGACGTTCTCGATCTGGGTGGTGTCGGACGTGAGGCGGGAGATCACCTCCCCGGTGCGGCCGGCCTCGAACCACGACGGCGGCAGGCTCAGCAGGTGGTCGAAGACACGCCGGCGCAGGTCGGCGGTGACCCGCTCGCCCAGCCACGAGACGTTGTAGAAACGCAGGTAGGTGGCGGTGGCGAGCAGCGCGATGACGCCGAACATCGACGCCAGCGCGCGGTCCAGCCAGGCCGGGTCGCCGGCCATGAAGCCCTTGTCGATGACTGCCCGCAGCCCCTGGCCGACGGCCAGCATGGCGCCGGCGGCAACCACCAGCGCGATGGCGGCGATAACCATCCGGGAGCGGTAAGGGGCAAGCAGTTGCAGCAGGGCGCGGGCGGGGTGGAGCAGCATGGGCTTGAGAGCGGGCATGGCGAAGAGGAACCGTCGGGATTGTAGGTGGCGGCGTGATTGCCCGGTAAGCTAGGGCACTTCATTCACGAAAAATGTTCCTGCCATGTTGTCTGCCTCGCCTTTGACCGCCGGTGTCACGCTGTTGATTGTGTTGTTGATGTTCGGGACGAGCTTCGCCGTCGGCAAGGGGCGCCACAAGTACGGCATCCAGGCGCCGGCGGTGACCGGCCACCCGGTGTTCGAGCGACTGTACCGCGTGCAGATGAACACCCTTGAATGGGCGGTGATGACACTGCCGTGCCTGTGGATCTGCGCCGCCTATGCGAGCGACGCGCTGGCGGCAGGACTCGGTGGCGTGTGGATCGTCGGGCGGATCTGGTACGCGGTGGGCTATGCGCGGGCGCCGGAGAGGCGGGCCGGCGGTTTCACCATTGGGGCGTTGGCCTTCGGTGCGCTGGGGCTGGCAGCCGGCGGTGGCGTGTTGCGGCATCTGATCGGTGCGTGAGTCGATGCGCGCTGCATTGGCTTTCTGGTACGGACTGGTACTGCCGGCTGCGGTAATGGCAGCGCCGCCATTGCCCGCCGTCGGTGCAAAGGCGGACTCGGTCACGGTGTCGGGCATTTCATCCGGTGGCTACATGGCGGTGCAGTTCCAGGTGGCTTGGTCGCGGCTCGTCAAGGGCGCCGGCATCCTGGCGGCGGGGCCGTACGACTGCGCGGAGGGCAGCATCCGGCGTGCCCTCGTCAATTGCATGTCGCCGCAGTCCTGGGCCAGGTTGCCGACGCCAGCCGAAATACGTGCAAACGTCGATGCCCGCGCCCGTCGCGGCCTGATCGATCCGCCGGCGGGGCTGGCCGACGACAAGGTGTGGGTGTTCAGCGGTGGCGGCGATCAGACCGTCGCCCGTCCGGTGGTGGATGCGCTGGTGGCCTTCTATCGCCAGTGGGTGCCGGCCTCGGCGCTGCAGGTGGTGAGCCTGCCGAACGCGGGACACGCGATGATCTCCGTCGCCGACGCCCATCCGAATGCCTGTGCGACGTCGGAACCGCCTTACATCAACCGTTGTGGCGATTTCGATGCGCCTGGCGAACTGCTGCGCAGCCTGCTGGGGCCGCTGCAGCCGCGTGTCCGGGCGGATGTAGCCGCGCAGCAGGCCTTCGATCAGCGTCCCTTCATCGACGGCCCGGCTGTTGATGCGGGGTTGGCCGAGCAGGGTTATGTCTATGTGCCGCGCGGTTGCCGTGCTGGCGGCTGTGCGGTGCATGTGGCCTTCCACGGTTGTCTGCAGGGTGAAGACCAGATCGGCCGGCGTTTCGTCGACGGGGCGGGCTACAACGAGTGGGCCGAGGCGAACCGGCTGATCGTGCTGTATCCGCAGGTGGCGGCGCGTAGTGGCCTGGCCTCGGGTTCCTGGCGCTGGCTCTACAACCCGAAGGGCTGCTGGGACTGGTGGGGCTACGAGTCGCCGGACTACGCCACGCAGAAGGGGCCGCAGATGATCGCAGTGCGGCGCATGCTCACCCGCCTGGCGGAGCCGGCGGGGCGGTAAACGACAAAGTCCGGCCGGAGCCGGACTTTGCTGGGGTTGGGGGCGCTTTGTATTATTTTTCGACGAAAGCGCGTTCGATCACGTAGTCGCCGGGGGCGCCGATGTGCTCGGAGATCTTGAAGCCGAGGCCGTCGAGCATCTTGCAGCAGTCGTCGAGCATGGCCGGGCTACCGCAGATCATGGCGCGGTCCTGAGCCGGGTCGATGGTCGGCAGGCCGGTGTCTTCAAAGAGCTTGCCGGTGGTGATCACTTCGGTCACACGGCCCTGGTTGCGGAACTCTTCGCGGGTCACGGTGGGGTAGTACACCAGCTTGCTGCGCACTTCCTCGCCGAAGAATTCGTTCTGCGGCAGTTCCTGTTCGATGAACTCGCTGTAAGCCAGCTCGGACACATAGCGCACGCCGTGCAGCAGGATGACCTTTTCGAAGCGCTCGTAGGTTTCCGGATCCTGGATCACGCTCATGAACGGGGCGAGGCCGGTGCCGGTGGAGAACAGATAGAGGTTGCGGCCGGGCAGCAGGTCGGACAGCACCAGGGTGCCGGTGGGCTTCTTGCTGATCACGATCGGATCGCCCGGCTGGAGGTGTTGCAGGCGGGAGGTCAGCGGGCCGTTGGGAACCTTGATGCTGAAGAACTCCAGGTGCTCCTCGTAGTTGGGGCTGGCGATGCTGTAGGCGCGGGTGAGCGGGCGACCTTCCACTTCCAGGCCGATCATCACGAACTGGCCATTGTCGAAGCGCAGGCCTGCGTCACGGGTGACCTTGAAGCTGAACAGGGATTCGTTCCAGTGATGGACGGAGAGGACGGTCTGGGTGCTGAGTTTGCTCATGGCGGCGACAGATTGGATTGCGGTAGTGCAGCAATTTTAACCTGCCTGTAAGATCAGTAAAATGGATTGTATCTATATACATATTCTGTTTTGCAGATATGAAATACACCTTACGCCAGCTGGAAATCTTCGTCGCCGTGGCACGCCAGGAGAGCGTGTCGCGGGCGGCGGACGAACTGGCCCTGTCCCAGTCGGCGGCGAGCACTGCACTGGGTGAGTTCGAGCGTCAGTTCAATACTCAACTGTTCGACCGCATCGGCAAGTCCTTGCGTCTCAATGAGCTGGGGCAGGTTTTGCTGCCCCATGCGGTGCAGCTGCTCGAACACGCGGCGGAGATCGAGTCCCTGCTGGCGCGGAAGACCGATTTCGGGCCCTTGCAGATCGGCGCCACGCTGACCGTCGGCAACTACCTGGCGACGCTGATCGCCGCCGATTTCCTGCGCCGCCACCCCAGCGCGCAGGTCAAGCTGAAGGTGCACAACTCGACGACCATCGTCGATCAGCTGCTCCACTACGAGCTCGACCTGGGGTTGATCGAAGGCACTTGCCGGCACGCCGACCTGCTGGTGGAGCCGTGGGTGGAGGACGAGCTGGTCGTTTTCTGCGCGCCGTCGCATCCGCTGGCGAAGGCCGGGCGCATCAGCCTCGACGAGATGGCCGGCCAGGACTGGATCCTGCGCGAGAGCGGCTCGGGGACGCGGGAGACCTTCGATCAGGCGCTGCGCCATTTCAACGGCGAGCTCAAGGTGCGCCTGGAGCTGGAGCACACCGAGGCGATCAAGCGGGCGGTGGAGAGCGGCGTGGGTATCGGTTGCATCTCCCGCCTCGCGCTGCGCGAGGCCTTCCGGCGCGGCAGCCTGGTGCCGGTGACAACACCGGAGCTGGACCTGCGCCGCCAGTTCCAGTTCGTTACCCACAAGCGCAAGTACGTGACCGCCGGCATGCGCGAGTTCATTGCCCTGTGCCGGCAGATGACGGCCGGGGCGGCGCGTAGCGACCTGATCGATCTGCCCTTCATCCCCTGATGACGGGCGCGTTGGAGGCGCGCCCGGCGCCGTGTGGCGAGTAGAATCACGGCTCCGTCACATTTCCGCCCAGATCGATTCCATGCCTTGCTCCGTCCGGTTCACCATCCAGGCCGCACAGCCGGCCGCCCATCTGTTCGACATCACCTTGCGCATCGAGCGCCCCGACCCGGCAGGGCAGGTGCTCAGCCTGCCGGCCTGGATTCCCGGCAGCTACATGATCCGCGAGTTCGCCAAGAACATCGTGAGCCTGAGCGCCAAGGCCGGTACCCGCCACCTGGCGGTGGTCAAGCAGGACAAACATACCTGGGTGTTGCCGGCGGGGCTGGATGAGCCGGTGACGGTGAGCTACACGGTCTATGCATGGGATCTGTCGGTGCGCACCGCGCACCTGGACCAGACCCACGGCTTCTTCAATGGCACCAGCGTCTTCCTGAAGGTCCATGGCTGCGAGCAGCAGCCTCATTTCGTGGATATCCGTCCGCCGCGGGGCCTGAAGGATGCGGGCTGGCGCGTGGCCACCAGTTTGCCGGAAGCGGCCGGGGAAGCCGGCGCGGCGGAGCGCTACGGCTTCGGCCTGTACCGGGCGAACGATTACGACGAGTTGATCGACCATCCGGTCGAGATGGGCACCTTCACCCTGGCCGAGTTCGACGCCTGCGGCGTGCCCCACGCGGTGGCCATCACCGGGCGCCACGATTGCGACATGACGCGCCTGGTCGCCGACCTTAAACCTATCTGCGAGGCGCAGATCCGGTTGTTTGGCGAGCCGGCGCCGATGGACCGCTATGTGTTCCTGACCATGGCGGTGGGCGACGGCTACGGCGGCCTCGAACACCGGGCGTCCACCGCGCTGCTGTGCAGCCGCAACGATCTCCCCTACGCCGGCATGGACGAGGTGACCGAGGGCTACCGGCAGTTCCTCGGCCTGTGCAGCCATGAGTACTTCCACACCTGGAACGTCAAGCGCATCAAGCCGGCGGCCTTCGTGCCCTACGACCTGACGCAGGAAGGCTATACGCGCCTGCTGTGGGCCTTCGAAGGCTTCACGTCCTACTACGACGACCTGATGCTGGTGCGCAGCGGGCGGATCTCCGACAAGGACTACCTGGCGCTGCTGTCCAAGACCATCACGCAAGTGCACAAGGGCAGTGGCCGCCGCAAGCAGAGCGTGGCGGAGTCGTCCTTCGAGGCGTGGACCAAGTATTACCGCCAGGACGAGAACAGCCCCAATGCCATCGTCAGCTACTACACCAAGGGTTCGCTGGTGGCCTGGCTGCTCGACCTGCGCCTGCGCGCGGACAGCAAGGGCGCCCGCAGCCTGGACGACCTGATGCGTACCCTGTGGCAGCGCCACGGGCTCACCGGCGTCGGCGTGGAGGAGGAAGGTCTCTTCGCGCTGGCGGCGGAACTCGGCGGCGCGGCGCTGGGGCGCTGGCTGCGGGAACTGGTCGAAGGAACCGAAGAACTTCCGCTGGCTGTCTGGCTCAAGCGGCTGGGGCTGAGCCTGGCGTGGGAAGCACCGAACAGCAGCCCGGGCCTGGGCGTGCGCACGGCGGCCGATGGCGATGCGGTCAAGTTGGCCAATGTCTATGACGGCGGCGCGGCCCAGGCGGCCGGGCTGTCGGCGGGGGATGTGCTGGTTGCGCTGGATGGCCTCCGCGTCACCAACGCCAACCTGGACAAGCTGCTGGCCCGCCGGCTGGCCGGCGAGACGCTGCATGTGTACGCCTTCCGGCGCGACGAGCTGATGGAGTTCGAAGTGGAGCTTCAGGCTGCGCCGGCAGATACCGCCAAGCTGGCCTTCGCGGAGCGCAGCTCGGGCCAGGCCAAGGCCTTGCGCGAGGCCTGGTTGACGGCCGCCGCCTGAGCACGCCGCGTGCCCGTCTCGCTCAGAAGCGCCGCGCCACGCGGTACAGGTAGGCGCTGAACAGCACGGCCGCGGCGATGTTGCTGAGCACCGTGGCCTGCCAGAAACCTGCCACGCCCTGGGGCGGCAGCAGGTCGCCGACCCCGTGGAAGGCCAGGCCGTAGCCGCCGGCCAGGCCGATGCCCCAGAAGCACAGGGTGTGCACGAGCATCGGGCCGAAGGTGATCTTGTAGCCGCGCAACGCATGGGCAGCCACCGTCTGGATGGCGTCGAAGAGCTGGTAGAGCCAGATGTAGATGAGCAGGGATATGCCTAGTTGCTGGACCTGCGGATCGGCGGTGTAGGCGGCGAAGATCGGTTCGCGGGCGAGCCAGATGACGGTGGCCACCGTGGTCGACAGTCCTGCCGCCAGGATGACGCCGACCTTGGCCGCATGCCGGGCACCCTTGCCATCCCGGGCGCCGACGGATTGGCCGACCAGCACGAGGGTGGCGATGGCGAGGGCCAGCGGCAGCATGTAGATCAGCGCCCCCAGGTTGCCGACGATGCGGTGGCCGGCCACCACCGAGGCGCCCAGCTTGGCGACGAGCAGGGCGATCAGCGTGAAGGCGGTGATCTCCACGAAACTCGAGAAACCCATCGGCAGGCCCAGCCGCAGCAGGTCCGAGAGCACCCGTGGATGGGGCGCCTGCCAGTGGGAGAACAGCCGATAGCGGGCATAGGCCGGCGATCGGGCCATGTGGAAGAGCGCGCTGACCAGCGCCAGCCAGCCGACGACCGCGCTGGAGACCGCACAGCCGGTGCCGCCGAGGGCGTCCAGCCCGAGATGGCCATTGACCAGCGCCCACGACAGCGGGATGTGCACCGTGGTGGTGACCAGGCTGATCACCATCAGCACCCGGCTGTGCCCCAGCGCATTGGTGAAGGCATAGAAGGTGCGGTACAGCAGCACCGCTGGCAGGCCCCAGGCGATGGTGCCCAGGTAGGCGCGGGCGCGGGCCTCGATCTCGGGGCTCATCTCGCTGAACTGCATCAGCCAGTCCGGCCGGGTGAGCAGCAGCACGCCGGGAACGGCCAGCAACAGGGCCAGCCAGAAGCCCTGCTGGAGGGTTGGGGCGATGTCCTGGTGGCGCGCCGCGCCGATGTGATGGGCGACGGTCGGCGAGATGGCCTGCAGGATGCCGACCAGCAGCATCACGATGGAAATGTAGATGCCGCTGCCGACTGCGACGGCGGCCAGATCGGTGGTGCCATAGTGGCCGCTCAGCACGGTGTCGCTGACCATCTGGGTCATGGACGACAACTGGGCGACGAGTACCGGCCAGGCGAGTTCGAGGATGCGCCGGGCGAGGGAGGATGAGGAGGGCGATTTCATGAGCCGCGTAGTCTAGCCCAGCCGTGTCGACGGCTCTCAGGCGAAATGGCCGTGGAGATACCAGTAATGGGGCGCGACGCCGTCCCGGAAAACCCAGGCCAGGCCGCCATCCTGGCTGCGGGCGACGAAGTAGTCCCGGCGTACCGTGGCTTCGGGCCCATCCCACCAGCCGGATGCGATGCGCTCCGGACCGGCGAGCAGCGTCCACGGCGGCGGGGCCGGAATCGGACGGGGCTCCGGTAGCAGCCATAGGGGGCGCGGCGAAGCGGGCAGCGGCGGCGGTTCTTGGCGGCCGCGGCTGCGGTCCGGCGGCTGGGGTTCGACCCAGCGCCAGGCCTTTTCGGGGCGGTGGTCGGGGTGGGGGGCGAGGCAGCGCACGGCCTGGTCGCCGAGACGCGCCCGCAGGGTGGCCAGCAGCAGGCCCGCATCGCCCGGCTGACCGTCATCGCCCTGGAAGAGTTCGCCGGCGGGCGGCGCCAGCGGACGGGGCTCGTCGGCGGTGAGGCGCAGGGCGTCGACGGCGGCCGGCAGGGGCAGGCGGCTCAGGTGCTCGCGGGCTAGCAGCTGGCAGCGCTGCATGTCCTGGGAGAGGGTGCCCAGCACGATTTCCAGCGGCGCTTCCGGCGCTCGGCTGTTGCGTTCGAACTCCAGGACCAGCGTGAAGCGCTCGATGCCGGCCTGGCGGGCGTCCAGCCAGCCGGCCAGGCCGGCGAGCAGGCGGCGGGTGGCGAACAGCAGGGTGTCCACCTGGTCGGACGGGATCGGCAGCGGCAGGCGGGATGCGTAGCGTTCGGGCGGCTTGAACCACGGACGTGGATCGGGGATGTGCCCGTAAGCCCGGTCGAGGGCGTCG
The DNA here is from genome assembly GCF_058800215.1 of Zoogloea sp. GW822-FHT05C07. Taxonomy (NCBI): domain Bacteria; kingdom Pseudomonadati; phylum Pseudomonadota; class Betaproteobacteria; order Rhodocyclales; family Zoogloeaceae; genus Zoogloea; species Zoogloea sp. GW822-FHT05C07. The sequence goes on along the minus strand of NZ_CM179510.1, from coordinate 5,367,463 downwards.
GTGACCGCCTGGGCATGGCGCCGGGCCAGGCCATGGCGGGGCAGGCGGCGCACCTCTCCCAGGCTGGCATGGCCGGTACCGGTGAGCAGGTCCAGGCTGTCGGGGCCGACCGGCGTGCCGTCGGCGAGGGCGATCAGCGGCAGCGGGTCGAGCCGCGCCGTCAGTGCCTTTTCGGTGTCATCCCCGGCGCCGAAGCGGGCCAGCCAGCGGGCCGCCAGCGGTGTCTGCGCGACTGCCAGGCGGGCGTGGAAACCGAGTTCCTCGATGCCTCTGGTGATCTGCTGGCCCAGCGGAACGAGTCCGCCGAACAGGCGCAGGCAGGTTTCCACTTCCAGCAGGATGGCGTGGGGCGGGTCGAGGCTGATGGCGGGGGTGAAACGTCCGGCCCAGGTGGCGATATCGATCTGCGCCGCGTGTTCGAGGGCGGGCTGCCGGTCGACCAGGCACAGCTCCGGCGCTATGGCCAGTGCGCTGGCCCGCCCAAGCCCTGGCTCCACGCCGCGCGCCATTGCCGCCGGATCCGCGGCCACCACCCGCCGGCGAGGGTGACCATCGAGGACCGCAAGCGGGGCGGCCTCACTGCGCCCCCGCGTGAAGACCTGGAGGGGCAGATCGGGGAGGTAAAGGGCGCACCAGAGCATGCTTGCCGGAGGGGGAGGAGGGCTGCGGTTCGCCCGTTGTCGTCGAAGGGCATTCGAGGCCGCCGTCGGGGCGTGGGCCGCCACCCGGCCATGGGAGTTCGAGGGCCAGGGGCTCGGCCAGTTGCGGCCCGCGGCGCTTCAGGATACGGATCCCGAGGCCGCCGCGGCAGGGGCTGAGCGCCAGCCGCAGGACGGCCGGTGAAGGTTGGTGGGCCGCGCTTTCTGGGCGGAGCAGGATCAGCGGTGTGCCGCTTTCTTCGGCGGCCAGTTGCAGGCGGCGCAGCGCGCCCATGTCGGCATCGGCCAGCCACAGCAGGACCACCTCGCAGCTGCGGGAGTCGAGGGCCTGGCGGGCCGCCCAGCGGGCATGGGCCGGGCTTTCGGCCTGCACGATGAGCAGGCGTTCGAGGGGCACGCCGACTGCTGCCAGGGCTGGCGCATAGGGCAGGCCGGGCGGGGCGATGCAGGCCGCCCAGCGGCCGGCCGGCACGTTGGCCAGCAGCGGCAGCAGCAGCCCCAGTTCGCCGACGCCATTGCGCGGCAGCAGCAGTTCGCTCAACGCGGCGAGGGGCCAGCCGCCGCCGGGCAGGACTGCGTCGAGTGCGGCATGGCCGGTCGGCCGTCCCGGCAAGGCCGGCGTGGCCAGCTGGTCGCCGCGCCAGACCAGCTGGTCGAGGGAGGAGGCGGATGCGGCCATGGCGTGGCTCAGGCGGGCAGGTGGGTCAGAAGCTGTCGTTGCGGATCAGGCCGACGGCGATGCCTTCGATTTCCAGCTGGTCGTTGCGGGTGTCCACGACGATGGGTTCGAAGTCCGGGTTGGCCGGCAGCAGCTCGACGATGGGGCCTTTGCGGGCCAGGCGCTTGACGGTGACTTCGTCCGCCACGCGGGCGACGACGATCTGCCCGTCCCGGACCTCGGTGGTGCGATGGACGGCCAGCAGGTCGCCGTCGAGGATGCCGGCGTCGCGCATGCTGAGGCCGCGCACCATCAGCAGATAATCGGCGCGCGGGGAGAACAGGCCTGGATCCACCTGGTAGCGGCCCTGCACATGCTCGGCGGCGAGGATGGGGCTGCCGGCAGCCACCCGACCGATCAGCGGCAGGCCGAGGCCTTCCTTCAGGCGGATGCCGCGGGCGCGGCCTTCTTCCAGGGAGATGGCGCCCTTGGCGGCCAGGGCGCGCAGATGGGTTTCCGCCGCGTTGGGGGAGCGGAAGCCGAAGGCGGTGCAGATCTCGGCCCGGGTCGGCGGACGCCCTTCCTGTTCCACGGTGTCGCGGATCAGCTGGAGGATTTCCTGTTGGCGGGGGGTGAGATTGTCGGACATTGGGGGCTCCTGTGAGTCTTGTGTAATTTTATACAGGTTGCGGCGGATGGCAAGCCACGCGTGCCTTCGCGCGTGCTTTACCGGCCGGGAGCCGGGCCCCGGCAAGCGTGACAAACTGCAGTGTGTAGACACAAATGACTTGAGCCGCCGCCCCCGGTGGACTATCCATTCAAGGGCATGCCTTCTCCTGATTGAGGCAGGTGTGGCAAGCTGGCATCCGGAACACCAGCCAACAGATTTCGCAGACAAGACACACCACATAGATAGATTTCACCCCAACCCGCACGGGTTCGCGAGAGCCCAGCCCCCGGAGGAGAGATGCCCATGTTCGTCGGCCCGCAACACGCTTCGGGTAGAGTTCTCAGCGCTGCTCGGTTAGAATCCTCCGACTCGCCGGCGACGCCTTGCGAAGGCTCGCCCGCTCCGCTCTTTTCCCTGCCCGATGCTGACATGGAGATGTTCGATCTGGCGTCGGTGCTGGGTTCCAGACACGTAGTCCTGTACTTTTATCCCCGTGACAACACTCCCGGCTGCACGCGCCAGGCCATCGATTTCAGCGACCACGATGCCGACTTCGAGCAGGAAAGCTGCATGGTGATCGGCATCAGTCCCGACGATTGCCTGACCCATGCCGAATTCCGCGACCAGCACGGCCTGTCGGTGGAGCTGCTGTCCGACGAGGATGGCGAGGTCTGCCGCCTGTACGGTGTGTGGCTGTCGGCCGTGGTCGATGGGGTCGCCAAGCGCAGCGTGCGTCGCTCGACCTTCATCATCTCCAGCGACGGGGTGGTGCAGCATGTGCTGCACGATGTGAATCCGCGCGGCCATGCCGCCGAAGTCTTCCAGCTGATAAAGCAACTCAACTCAAGGAATGTAAATGGAAATCGCCAAGAACACGGTCGTCACGCTTGACTACAAGGTTACCGACCCGGATGGCAACGTGATCGACGACGGCCAGCACCCGCTGGTGTACATACACGGCGGTTACGACGGCATCTTCACCGTGATCGAGGAAGCCCTGCACGGCAAGAACAGTGGCGACAACCTGAAGGTCAAGCTGCAGCCGGAAGACGCCTTTGGCGAATACGACGAGGAACTGGTGCTGGTGGAAGACGCCACCCTGTTCCCCGACAACATCGAAGTCGGCATGTCCTTCGAGCGCGTCGGTGAAGATGGTGAGGACGAAATGGTCTACCGCATCACCGACATCGCCGACGGCAAGGTCGTGGTGGATGGCAACCATCCCCTCGCCGGCACCGCGCTGATCTTCGACATCACCGTCAAGAGCGTGCGTGCGGCCAGCGCCGAAGAAATCGGCCACGGCCACGTCCATGGCGAAGGCGGCCATCACCACTGATGAGCCCGGTGGTCGGCGGGCCGGAAGCATTCCGGTGCCGGCCAACCCGTACTCGCTGAACGGGCCGCTTTGCGGTCCGTTTTTTTTGGAATGAATGGATTGGACTCGGACAATCAGGCGCTGTTGCAGGTGGATGGCCTGCAGGTTGAACTGGGGAACGCCGGCAAGCGCGTCCGCCCGGTGGATGGCATCAGCTTCGAAGTGGCGGCGGGACGTACGCTGGCGCTGGTCGGTGAATCCGGCTGCGGCAAGTCGATGACCGCGCTGGCCTGCATGCGGCTATTGCCGAGCGGCGGTCGGATCTCGAACGGGAGCGTCAGGCTCGGCGGCGAAGCGCTGCAGGGCCTGCCCGAAGTGCGGATGCGCGACATCCGGGGCCACCGACTGGCGATGATCTTCCAGGAGCCGGCCACCAGCCTTAATCCTGTGATGACGGTTGGCGACCAGATCGGTGAGGTGCTGGTCCGCCACCGCGGCATGCACGGCAAGCCCGCCTGGGACGAGGCGGAGCGCCTGCTCGACGCGGTCGGCATCCCCGACGCACGCCGGCGTCTCGCCGAATACCCCTTCCAGCTGTCCGGCGGCATGAAGCAGCGCATCATGATCGCCATTGCGCTGGCGGGCGACCCGGAGGTGCTGATCGCCGATGAGCCCACCACGGCGCTGGACGTGACCATCCAGGCCCAGGTGCTGGACCTGCTCGCCGGCCTCCAGGCCCGGCGCGGCATGGGCATGCTGCTGATCACCCATGACCTGGGCGTGGTGGCGCGCATGGCGCACCGGGTCGGCGTGATGTACGCCGGCGAACTGGTGGAAACCGGCGAGCGGGAGGACTTCTTCCGTACGCCGCTGCACCCGTATTCCCGCAAGCTCTTTGCGGCCCTGCCGACCCAGGCCCTGCGGGGCAGAGCGCTGGAAACCATCCGCGGCCAGGTGCCGCGCCTCGGTGCCCATCGGCAGGGCTGCCGCTTTGCCGAGCGCTGCCCGCAGGCGCAGGACTTGTGCCGCCAGGTGGAGCCGGCGATGTTCACCGTCGGCCACCAGACTGTGCGCTGCCATCTGTACGATCCGGCCGCGCCGATTGGCTGGCTGCCGGAATCGCCGGCCGGCGTCGAATCCGCTGCTGCGGGCCCGGCCACGGCCGGCGGGGCGCTGGAGGTCGAAGGCCTGCAAGTCCATTTCCCGGTCCGCAAGGGCCTGTTCCGCCGGGTCGTCGGCCACGTCAAGGCCGTGGACGGGGTGTCGCTGAAGGTGCCGGCCGGCGAAACCCTGGCCCTCGTCGGCGAGTCCGGCTGCGGCAAGACCACCGCGGGCAAGGCGTTGCTCAGCCTGCTGCCGGCCACCGGCGGTTCGGCCCGCTACGGCGGCCATGAACTGCTCGGCCTCAGCCCCCGCGAATGGCAGCCCCTGCGGCGGGATCTGCAGATGATCTTCCAGGACCCCTTCAGCTCCCTCAACCCGCGCATGCGGGTCGGCGAGATCCTGGAGGAGGGGATGGCGGCCCTCAAGGTGGAAAAGACCGCCGAGGCGCGCGCGGCCCGGATCGACGCCCTGCTCAAGCGGGTGGGCCTGGACCCGGCGATGCGCGATCGCTTTCCCCACGAATTCTCGGGCGGGCAGCGCCAGCGCATCGCCATTGCCCGCGCGCTGGCCGTAGCTCCGAAGCTGATCGTCTGTGACGAACCGACCAGCGCCCTCGATGTGTCGGTGCAGGCGCAGATCCTCAACCTGCTGCGGGAACTGCAGGCCGAATACGGCCTGTCCTACCTGTTCATCACCCACAACCTGGCCGTCGTGGATTATCTCGCCCACCATGTGGCGGTGATGTACCTGGGGCGGATCGTCGAGCAGGGGAGCGTGGAAGAGGTGCTGAGAGCACCCAGCCACCCCTACACGCGCATGCTGCTGGCGGCCGTGCCGCGGGTGGATGGCCGTGAGGTGGGTGTGGTGCCCGCAGCCGGGGAAAACCGCGGGGATCTGCCGTCCCCGCTGGCCCCGCCGGCCGGCTGCCACTTCCATCCCCGCTGCAGCCAGGCCATGGACGTGTGTCGTCAGACTTATCCCGGGGAGACCCGACAGTCACCAACCCGGGTCGTACGCTGTCATCTGTACTGAAAAGAGGGACTGAGGTACCGAGGCGCGGGACTGCGCAGCCCCCGAACCCGTCCCGACCATCCGGAAGCTCCTCACGAGGAGCCCGGCGAATGTCCCGCCCGGGAGTGTCAGATATTTTGTGTTCAAGGCGGTTCGATTCTTCCTGCCCTGCCGCGGCAGGGCAGGAAGAATCGGCTCATCGTGTCATCGCCGGGATGAAACGATCGGTGTAGAGGATGGCAAACTGGTTCATCGCCTGCCTCCAGTACAGCATCGGCTTCTTCCACTCGGCCGTAATGTTGCGCAGCGCCAACCAGATCAACTTGGTCGCCGCCTCGTCCGTCGGGAAGTGGCCCCGCGTCTTGATGATCTTGCGTACCCGCGCATTAAGACTCTCGATAGCATTGGTCGTGTAGATGACCCGGCGCACCTCGGGTGGGAAGGCAAAGAACGGGATCACCTGCTCCCAGGCCCGTCGCCACGACAGCGTGATGGTCGGGAAGCGCTGCCCCCATTCCCCTTCTGCAAACGCCTCGAGCGCCGCCTCCGCCGCCTCGACGCTCACCGCCTGGTAGATCGGCTTCAAGGCATCGGCGAGCCCCTGACGGTCCTTATAGCCGGCGTAGCCCAGGCTGTTGCGCAGTAGATGCACGATGCAGGTCTGTAGCGTCGTGCGCGGATACACCGCTTCGAGCGCCTCGGCCATGCCTTTCAGACCGTCGGTGACGGCAATCAGGATGTCGTCGCAGCCGCGCAGCTTCAGGTCGTTGAAGACCTTCAGCCAGAACTTCGCTCCTTCGGTCTGCTCGATCCACAGGCCCAGGATGTCCCGGCTACCGTCCGAGCGCACGCCCAGCGCCAGGAATACCGCCTTGCTGCACACCACCGCATCCTCGCGGATCTTCACCCGCAAAGCATCGAAGAACACCACGGGGTACATCGCCTCGAGTGGCCGGCTCTGCCACTCCCGCACTTCTTCCATCACCGAGTCGGTGACCTGGCTGATGAAGTCCGGCGACACCTCTGTGTTGTACATCTGCATTAGAAATGCCTGGATCTCGCGCACGCTCATCCCGCGGGCGTACATCGCAATGATCTTGTCGTCGAAACCCGTAAAGCGCCGTTCGTGCTTGCCGATCAACTTCGGCTCGAACTGTCCGGCACGGTCCCGCGGCACGTCGATGCGCAGCGGCCCCTCGTCGGTGAGCACCGTCTTGCCGCTCGTGCCATTGCGCTGGTTGGCGCTCGATTCAGGCTTCTCCTCGCCCGCTGCGTAGCCAAGGTGATGGCTCATCTCGGCCTGCAGCGCCCGCTCGATCAGCGCCTTCTTGAAACCGCGCATCACGTCCTCGACCGCCTCTGCCGTCATCGGACCTGTCACCATCTGCTCCAGCCATCGCTTCGCCTCTTCCGGCAACTCCGCAACGGCGGGCAGGGGCTGTTTCTGTTTCTTCCTTGGCATAACCTTCCCTTTCAGGGCTTACGTTATGCCTCAAACACAAAAATTCTGACAGGCTCCTCGCGAGCCCCTCCGGGACAGACCGGCCCTATCCCGCTGACAGACCCACCCTATCCGAAAGCCCCTCGCGAGGAGCTCAAAGTTGCTCGCGAGGCCCACCGGGATAGAGACCGACCATCCCGGAGCTCCTCGCGAGCAGCCCGGAGACAGACCCGTCCTATCCCTCGTACTCAATCGAGGGCCTCCGATACAGGACGGACTACCCCGGTTGGGGGCGTGAGTACCTCCGGGAGAGTCGCGAGTACCTCCGGGAGGGGCGCGAGTACTTCGGAGGAGGTCGCGAGTACCTCCGAGGGGGGCGCGGGCCCATGCGGCGGGGAGACGAGTGAAGGCAAGCATGCCCGGCGTGCAGGTCTTCGCCGCGCGATGGGCACAAAGACGAGGAAGCGATCAATCCGGCTGGCTCGCGGCTTCGATAGGATGGCGTGGCCTGTCGGATACGTGAGCCTGTCACCAAGTCGGAGTGACTTGGCTGCGACGAAATTCAGCATCGAGGCTTCAAACGCAAATCGGGAAGGCGACGAGATCTACGCGCCGCCCTCCCACCGATCAAGCCCCTCTTTCAGCAGCCCTCAGCGCCTCGAACAGATCCCGCATCTCCTGGGCCAGCATCGAGCACGCCCACAGGTAATTGTCCTGCAGCGTCGGATTCATGCGCCGGAATGCATCCCCCGCATCGCCATAGGTCATGGCGAGCAAGGACAGCAACTGCACCTGTCGGGCGGAAAACTGATCGACGATGGCCAGCGCATTGGCCTCCTCGGCCAGCCGATAGAACGGCCCCGCCGGGGCGGGGAAACTGAGCGGCGTATTCATCGCAGCCCCCTCCGTGCCTGGCGTGGAAGAGGCAAAGCAATTACGAGGGCATTGCGAATGGACGCGTGCGAACCGGCGCACGCCAGGGTGGAAACAACCATGGTGCGGACTCCTTGTTGATGGACTGATCCGCCAACCGCTGCGAAACGGGGGGCGGGCCAAAGCGGGGTTCGCAGACCGGCAACAAGGAACCGGCAGGCCGAAGCCTCCCCACCCGGCCCGCCATTGATCGTGGGCGCACCTCGGGTGCACGGACAAAAAAATAGCCGCGGCGCGGCTGTTGTCCGCCTTGCTGTACCGGGCTGCGAAACCCGGTCGCTGTTGTTTCAGCGACGGGCGGGAGTATCGGTCGGGTGTTGCGGGGGCGTCAAGAGACGGTGTTGATGGCATGAATGACGAAATCGTCAAGCTCTCGCACTGTCTGCCAGATCAGAAAATTGTGAACTGCTCCGCTGCGAGGATGTTCCTGCATGGCCAACAATGGACAGTAGTTTTCGGCCAACAGCGGAGGGTTGCGTCCCGATCCAGATAGCGGTCATCGAGGCAAGGCGGTAGGCTTTACACCTACGTACTGCATTAATCGGATGCCGCCAGAAAGAGATTGAGAAGGAAAATATGGACTCTGCAATTATACAAGTACTGAAAGATTGGATTATTCCGCTTGGAAGTGTCGCAATTTCAATCTGGTTTGCTGCATCCGCAAAAAAAGACGCTGACAGGGCCGATACATTGCTAGTGCAAATTAACGAGGCTATTCAAGGGTGGCAGAGCAAAATCATGGGCTCAGCCACAAATATCCTTGATTCATCACCGCAGGTAATTGAAGGAAAAACAATGCTTGCCAAAATGCGAGCCGCCGAGTCGATGGTTGAGATGATCAAAGAACACGCCCAAAACCCGAACAAACTTTCGGCACAAGAACATGAACACACCATGCTAGCCCTGTCGGCACAACTGTCCATGCTTCTAGATAGTACAAAGCGGTAGCACGCCTTTTACCTATTCATTACAGTACCTGCGCAACAATCCGTGCAAGTCGGTGATTCAAACGTTGAACGACAGCATTCCTCGGTGCTAAACGACGGCTCTGGGTCGGAACTTGTCGGTCCGACGGGCGGTAGTCGGCCAAAAGCGGCCATTTGTCGACTTGGGTGACATCCACCACCACTCTGTGCACCAGACCGGACTCGCTGTCGGCTTCAATGTGCCGAAGTAGTGCTGGTTGACCCTCTTGATCTGATCCTCTGGGCACTGCAGGCCGGTACCCACCGCTTTTCGGCGGCCTTGCTGCGACCCGAGAGGGTATATAAGAACATGACTGCCTCAAACAGGTTTCGATCGAACCGAGTTGGCCTACGCCTTCGACTACTAGGATCTTTTAGCCAAGATAGGCGGATGCCATCGTTGACCTTCCGTTGGATATTGGCTACATTATGGTCACGACATCATTCGTGGTCAGCGTACGCAAATTACGGATTCTCTTATCTCACTAAATAGTGGGAGGCGAATCCGCGCATCAGCGTGATCAGCCTCCTGCATCTCACCTAGGAGGCTGAAAATGACAGATATCGTCCCATCCCCTCTCGCTACCTCAGAACGTCGCAAGCTTAAAGGGCGTGCGCTTGCGCGTATTGATCGCGAGCAGAAGATGCTGGCCTCCGGCCCACTTGGCGTCGAGCGACTGGTTCTAAATATTGCGCTTGACTTCATGGAACGCCACCCAGGCATGTCCTTGACTCAGGCCGTTTTCGCTGCGCAAGCTTACTGCGATCGAGCACATGGCTAAGCGAGGACGACCATGAATAAGCAAACGACTTCTGTTTCGCATAACGACGCCATTTATGCTATCAGCATAGCGGGTTGGCTTGAGCATCTTCATAGCGATCTCTCGGAAGCACTCCTTGAGATAGCAACTGAAGACATTCAGCTGCCTAATGGGCAGAAAGCAGGCATTTACAAGGCTGAAAAAAAGGCTGAGTATTACGCTCAGTCCGACAGGTCATGCTTGTCCGCCAAAAAGTATCTAAATAGCTGCTCACAGAGCGATTTTGGACTTGAGTGGGACAAGCTCATCAGCAAAGTCAAACAAATAATAAATGACAAATGCATCCCCCTTCTAGTAGCACGGCATGAGCCCTCTGTGACAGAGCAGCATGAAATCCTAAAGGCTGCCAGCAACGGACACGTTGGTGCAATGTACTGGATCGGTACTGCTCTCAGGGGCATTAAGGATGACAATTGTCTACTGTGGTTATCGATGGCTCACAACCGGGGGCATGTCGGGGCGTGCTACGAAATGGCAGCACATCTTGCATCTAAGGGTAATCACATCGAAGCTCTGCGATGCTTGATAGTATCCGCCGATGGAGGATGCGATCACGCCTTCATGAGCATCTTCGACTTTGACGTCTTGATTAATATGTTCAAGACTAAGCAAGTTAGCCTGCTTGAAAATATGCTCGATGAGCTTGCGGCAACCCACTCTTCAAGCGCCAGATATCTCAAAGGCATGCTAATGCTCTTTCACGGCAGGGAAACTGAAGGAGTTGCGGTTTTAGAAGCCTTTTCGAAAGGGCCGAAAAAACAACCACCGAAAGATGATATTGATATAGTGTATGAAAACCAAATCAAGATGATCAGTAGTTTCGTTGAGGGCTTCTTGGCGGATATTGCTTCAGGGATACAACCGCTGGATGCCATCCTGGCTCGTGGCAAACAGGCAGGATTCATTAAATTTGAGGACTACGATGAATTAGCCACAGCTGTTCATAACATGCGCTTATCTGGATAGAAGGCCGCTTCGTCAGGCAGGTTCACTATCCTGCTGGCGCTCACGAATTGTCGTTTTTCCTGGCCGTTTTTGCCTGATACGACCGACCGCTTTGGGTCGGTAGCGGGCAGCGAGAGTCGGGGGCTGGCTGCAACACACAACCGGTTGCCCCAGGTTTCCTTCAGCCGTGCCGTTACTGGGCATTCCACTGCTTGGAAGATATGCAGGAATCCAGTCATGGATCTCCGGCTCTCCTGCCAGGGCGGGTGCATCCCCTTTTGAGGCAGACGTCGCCAAGCTTTGGTGGACGCGAGTTGCTAGCACCCGATATACATTCCTGAGGCACCCGGCGGGCGCCCGTCTTCAGTGATGCTTCTTGTCCTTGCCGACGCTGTCCTTCGCGTCCTTGGACTTGCTGCCACCGTCCTTCTTGTCGGCCTTGTGGCCACCTTCCGCCTTGCTGTCCGCGGACTTGTCCTTCCCGGCGGCTTTTTCCTTGCCTTGGGCTTTTTCGTGGGTGGCTGGCTTCTCCTTGGCGGAGGGCTTGTCCTTGCCGGAGTCCTTTTCCTTTGCAGACGAAGCGGATTTGTCTCTTGCAGAGGATTTTTCGGAGGCGGGCTTCTCGTCCTGTTTGTCGGCGGCTTTACTCTTCCCATGCTTGCCGCGCGGGGCTTCCTTTTCCTGCTCCCGGTCCTTGGCGGACGGTGCCTCGCCCTTGCCGTGGGCGAACGGCTTGATCGGTGCGGCGCCGACGGCCACCTTGCGCTCAACCACCATCGGTCTGCCGTTGCGGCCGCGTACGACGGTGCGCTGGACGATGAAGGTGGGGGGCTCGATGGCGCCGGCCTGGGGGCGGGTCGGCAGCATGTTGGCGAGGGTAATGCGCTCGCCGTCGCTTTCCGACGGCACGATCAGCGTGTAGCCGGTGCCGATGCGGGCCCGCGGCGACAGGCCATTGACCTGGCGCAGACGGCTGGCCGAGATGCCCAGCCGGTCGGCCACGCCTTCGAGGGCCTCACCTTCCTGCAGTTCGTAGGTCTTCCAGCTGGCGCTGGCCGGGTCGTGCTTCTCGAGGTTGCTGAGGAAGACATCGACCTTGTTGGCCGGGATGATCAGCGACTGGGTGCCGTTGGTCGGTAGCACCGGGCGCTTGTAGCCGGGGTTGAGGGCGAGGATTTCCTCCACCGGCGTTTCGGCCAGGCGGGCGGCGGTCGCCAGGTCGAGGGGTACGCGGCTCTCGACCGTGGAGAAATAGGGCCGGTTGGGGATGAATGGCAGGGTGATGCCGAACAGCTCCGGCTGGGCCACGATGTTCTTCAGCGCCTGCAGCTTGGGCACGTAGTAGCGCGTTTCGCCCGGCATGTTGAGGTACTGGTACTCGGTCGGCTGGCCGGCAGCGCGGTTCTTGGCCACCGCCCGGCCTACCGCGCCTTCGCCCCAGTTGTAGGAGGCGAGGGCCAGCTGCCAGTCGCCGTGCATCTCGTAGATGTATTGCAGGTAGTCCAGAGCGGCGTTGGTGGAGGCGATTACGTCGCGCCGCTCGTCCACCCACCAGTTCTGTTCCAGCCGGTAGGTCTTGCCCGTGGACGGCACGAACTGCCACAGACCGGAGGCCTGAGCGGAGGACAGGGCCATCGGGTTGAAGGCGCTCTCCACCATCGGCAGCAGGGCCAGCTCGGTGGGCATGCCGCGGCGTTCCAGCTCTTCGACGATGTAGTAGAGGTAGCGCTGGCCGCGGCTGAAGATCTGGCGCAAGGCGGCGGGGCGGTTGATGTAATAGATCTGCCGGTCGGTCACCAGGTCGGTGTTGAGGTCCGGCATCGAGAAGCCGCGGCGGATGCGTTCCCACAGGTCGTCGGGCGCTACCGTCAGGTCGATGGTCGGCACCTTGACATGCTGATCCCGGATCTCGAAGGTTTGCGTCGTGGGTGAGGCGCTGTTTGCGTCGAGCCGCGACGCGGCCTGGGCCAGTTGCTGCGGCGCCTGGCCGTTGTCGGCGAGCGAGGGCGCAACCCAGGATAGAGAAAGGAGCAGCGCGATAACTCTTGGGAACATCAGGATTCGTCGCGCAAAAAGCAAAGGCGGGATTCTAGCCGTCCGCCTGCAAGGGGGTCAAACCCGCGGGCGGCGCCATTTCGCAACAAATCCTTGCGCTCCGCAGGGGTGGGATGACGCCATTTTGAGCCCATTTAGGGCACAATCCGCCTGCAGGGCCGGAGCCCGATCTTCCCCACTTGATTTCCAACTTATAGTCCGAGAGCGTTCAGTGAAAGCGTTGTTGATCGAGGATACCCTGACCAGTGCGACGCTGGTGTCCCATCAACTGCGCAAGATCGGAATCGACCCCATCGTCGCGCGCAACGGCGAGAAGGGCATCGAGATGTTCAAGCAGGAACGTCCGGACCTCGTCCTGCTCGACATCATCATGCCGGGCATGGACGGTTTCGAGGTGGCGCGGCGTATCCGCCAACTGGAGCAGGCCGGCGAATGGACGCCGATCCTGTTTCTGACCGCCCGCACCAGCGACGAAGACCTGGAAAAGGGGATCGCGGTCGGCGGTGACGACTATCTGATCAAGCCTGTGTCGGAAACCGTGCTGGCCGCCAAGGTGCGGGCCATGCAGCGCATCGCGCAGATGCGTTATTCGCTGCTGGTGCTGACCCGCAAGCTGGACGAGGCCAACCAGGAACTCACCCGCCTGTCGTCCCTCGACGGCCTCACCGCCATTCCGAATCGCCGCCAGTTCGACGACACGCTGCAGTCCGAATGGCGCCGCGCCAGCCGGCAGGGGCGTCCGTTGGCGCTGCTGTTCTGCGACGTGGATTTCTTCAAGCAGTTCAATGACGGCTACGGGCATCAGGTTGGCGACGAATGCCTGAAGGCGGTGGCCCGCATCCTCAAGGGCAACCTGCGCCGCCCGGCCGATCTGGTGGCCCGTTACGGCGGTGAGGAGTTTGCGGTGATCCTGCCCGACACCGACATCGCCGGTGCCCTGCAGGTGGCGGAAAGCATGCGCTCGTCGGTCGAGGGGCTCAGCATCACCCACCGGTTCTCCCGCGCGAATAACGTGGTGACGATCAGCATCGGCGCCGCGGCAGTGGTGCCAGGGCGGGGTGACGGCAACTCGGCCAGCCTGATCAAGGTCGCTGACGATGCGCTGTACCAGGCCAAGCAGGGCGGGCGGAACCGCATTGCCGCCGCCGCGGCCGTCACGTCGGCCGCGGGCGGATCCTAGAAGCGGTTCTTCCATTCCCGGATGGCCGCGAACACCTCGACTGGCGTCGTGAGAGCGTGTCCGGCCTGGGCTTCGGCCTGGCGGATCACCGCCGGCGCACCGCTGCGCAGAAAGGGGTTGGTGTCGAGCTCGCCGGCCAGCAGGAAGGGAACGGTCGGCTGATCCGCCGCGCGCAGCGCCTCGCTGGCGGCGATGCGTTCGGCGACGGCCGCATTGTCCGGCTCGACGGCCGCAGCAAAAGCCAGGTTGGACAGCGTGTACTCGTGCGTGCAATAAACCCGCGTGTCGCCGGGCAAGGCGGCCAGCTTGGCGAGGGACGCGTACATCTGGGCCGGCGTGCCTTCGAAGAGCCGCCCACAGCCCGCTGCAAACAAGGTGTCACCGCAGAGCAGTGCGCCTTCACCGTAATAGCCCACATGACCGGCGGTGTGGCCCGGAATGTCCAGTACTTTTAAGCAGGCGTCGATGCCCGGCAGGTGGACTTTCCCGCCTTCCGTCACCGGATGGCTGATGCCGGCGATGTTCTCCCGTGCTGGCCCGTACACGGGCACCGGAGCCGCGGCAAGCAGCGCCGGCAGACCGCCGACGTGGTCGGAGTGGTGGTGCGTGACGAGGATGGCTTCCAGGCTCAGGCCTTCGTCAGCCAGGTAGCGGAGCACCGGCTCGGCGTCGCCCGGGTCCACGACGACAGCGTGGCGATCGTTGCGAAGGACCCAGATATAGTTATCGCGGAACGCGGGAAGAGGGATAATCTGCATCGGTCTGGTGCCTCAAAAGGCGCGTAGTTACTGGGGTTTTGAGTCATCACAGGGTTGGTATGGCCGAGCAGTTTCAGGGGGGCTTGACCCTACTCGTCGTTTCCGTTCCTGGCTTGGCTCGCATGTCGTGAATCGTAACACCCCTACCTTTGCAAGGCCCCTCGCCTCGTCGAACCACGTCAGAGCTGCGCCGAAAGAAGAGGTGCTAACTGAGTGCTTGCAGGTGTTCAAGCCAGTGCGCTTCGCTGACGATCTTGATGGGAAACCCCGCATCCCGATACTCGATCGCCTTGGCGATCTTCGAGCCGAAGGTGGTGTGCCGCCAACACTCTGAGCCCACGTTTCCGATGACCAGATAGTTGAGGGCCTTGGTTATGGATTTGGAGGGAATGCCATTGCGGGCTTCAATGGCTGCATGGCAGTCTGCGCGCGTCCCGAAGTCAAACACGCCAGTGAAGCAGAAACTATGCTCGGGAAATGCGATTTCCGGTGGCGGTGCGTTGAGGGGGAGAGACGCCGGCGCCCTTGCAGACTCAAGCGGGGGTTGTGCGATGCTCATGACGAGGCCGAGGAGTTCACCTTCTTCGTTTTCATCGAGATGGCCATCCGCGAGCATGAGCTTGAGCCGCTCATACAAAACGTTTGCAGGCCATGCATCAAGGCTGCTGCTATGGTTGTCCAGCCAGGTCAGTATGCCTTCAGCTTCACGTTGATCGATCATCCCGTCCTGCAACGCAAATTCGCATACAGCAAGCAGTTGATCGATGTCACGACGCACCAGACGTTCAGCATGAAGGCGGCGAAGGCGCGGGTCTTCTGGATCGTTGATAGGCTTCATGGTATCTCTGTGCCTTAAGGGTTTTCGATGCTGTAGCGCAGGACATCTCTCGCGCTTGCGGCGTTTGTGATGCGTGTGGTTTCTGGTATCAGCCCGGTCTTCAGGCTACTCACTAGGGTTGCCTCGGTCATTCGGTAGGCTTGTCTTGGAAGGCCGGTGGTCACGCGATGCACTTCGACCATATCGTCGATGTTGACGATCTGAAGTGCATGGCTCCCGTCGGCTGACCAGAACAGGTCAAATTCCTGAAAGTCTGGAGTTGTCGTATTGACCCAGGCCTTACGCATTACCTTGAGGCGCTGGACGTCTTTAGGAGCCATGCCTTCCTGGCGCGCTACGGCCCGAAGCTCCTTGGTGGGCTCCTTGTCGACGTACTCCCGGCGCTCCACCCCCAGCGTCTCCCAGTGCTGGGGACCGATGGCATAGGCCCATTCTGAAAACCACCCTTGAGGATCGACTTCGGAAATACGAGTAGTCGAGGCCGGTGCGCTGCTCATAGCTGTCGTCATTTGGTTGTGTAGTTGAACTGAACTTACCAAGTGCCGACAGAGGTCCCCAATTGCGGATGGCGCAACTGCGGGGTGACCTGCATCACAAAGGGGAAAAGTCCGCTCTTGGTCGCAGCTTGTCTTGCTTGTGATGGGGGGAATAACATTGTTATAACTTCACACGAGGAGCAAGCGATGCGTACGATGCTGAGGAAGGTGGGCAACTCGCGGGGCGTGCTGATTCCCGCCGCGCTGCTGGCGGAATGCCGGATCGAGGGGGCTGTGGATCTGACGGTAGAGGAGGGGCGGTTGATTATTACGCCCATCAAGGCGCCGCGCGCGGGATGGGCGGAGGCGGCCGCGCAGATCGCCACCCGGGAAGACGAGGACGAAGCACTCTGGCCCGCGACCTTTTCTGAGGAAGAGGGCGGAGAGTGGGAATGGTGAGGCCGGCGCTGCAGCGGGGGGACGTGTGGCTGGTGAATCTCGACCCGACGATAGGGGCGGAGATCAAGAAGACGCGTCCCTGCCTGGTGGTTTCTCCCCCCGAGTTGCATGACTACCTGCGCGCAGCGCTGGTGGTTCCGCTGACCAGCAAGGGTTTTGCTGCGCCATTCCGCGTGGCGGTGCAGTTTGACGGCGTATCTGGACTGGCGTTGCTGGATCAGATCAGGACGGTGGACAAGATGCGCCTGGTGAAGCGGTTGGGCGCGATCGATGAGGCGGTGCTGCAGGCGATCCTGGAGACGCTGCAGGAACTGTTTGCGGCCTGAGGCTGGCTGCGTAGACGGTCGAAATCGAGAGAAGCGCCACAACTCACTCGCCCGCGCCATCGGGGCTTCTGTATTTACAGGGGTGCTGCAAATTCCAAGAGGTACAATCTGAACCCGGTCACTAGCCGCTCCAGGTCCGCATCCGAAAATGTCGCCTCCCGAATCCTTCCCCGGTCTGCATGCGTGGCTCGAAACCCCGCTGGGACGCTATGTGATGGCGTGGGAGAAGGCGCGTTTCGACGTGCTGGTGGCGGATATCTTCGGCTACCACGCGGCGCAGCTGGGCCTGCCGGAGTTCGATCTGCTGCAGGCCAACCGGATGCCGTTCCGTTTCCGCGCCGGAGCCGGCGAGGTTCAGGTGGAGCTTGATTATGCGGCGCTACCTTTTGCCGCCGGCAGCCTGGATCTGGTGGTGCTCCCGCATGTGCTGGAGTTTGCCGACAACCCGCACCAGGTGTTGCGGGAAGTGGAGCGGGTGCTGGTGCCGGAAGGGCATGTGGTGATCGCCGGTTTCAATCCGCTCAGCCTGTTCGGCATGAAGCGCCTGCTGGTCCGGGAAACCTGTGCCTACCCGTGGCACGGGCAGTACCTGTCCCTGCGGCGCATCAAGGACTGGCTGGCGCTGCTCAGTTTCGAGGCCAATTGCCAGGCCTCGGGCTGCTTCGTGCCGGCGATGGAGCAGGAGAAATGGATCGAGCGCCTGGCCTTCATGGATGGCGCCGGCGACCGCTGGTGGCCGATCGGTGGCGGGGTGTACATCATCCATGCCATCAAGCGGGTGCAGGGCATGCGGCTGATCATGCCGAAATGGGAGCGCAAGGCGGCGTCGCGTGCGCTGGCGCCCCTCATTCAAAAAACGGGCCCCCGTCACGGGGGCTCGCAGAAAACCCTGGTCGAGAAAGATTTTGGACGAGATTGATATTTATACGGACGGCGCCTGTTCGGGCAATCCGGGCCCGGGCGGCTGGGGCGCGATCCTGCGTGCCGGCCCCCACGAGAAGGAACTGTGGGGCGGCGAGCCCGCCACCACCAACAACCGGATGGAGCTGCTGGCGGTGATCCGCGCGTTGCAGGCCCTCAAGCGTCCGGTCGCGGCGCGGGTGTATACCGACTCCCAGTACGTGCAGAAAGGCATCTCCGAGTGGATCCACGGCTGGAAGGCGCGGGGTTGGAAGACCGCCTCCAAGGAGCCGGTCAAGAATGAAGACCTGTGGCGCGCCCTCGACAGCGAGGCCGCCCGTCACCAGTTGCGTTGGCTGTGGGTCAAGGGCCACGCCGGCCATCCCGAGAACGAGCGGGCCGATGCGCTGGCCCGGCGCGGCGTCGAGGCTGTGCGCAAGACTGGAAAGATAGTGGATACAGGAGCAGCGGCATGAGGCAGATCGTTCTCGATACGGAAACCACCGGCCTGGACTGGAAGAACGGCGACCGGGTGATCGAAATCGGTTGCGTGGAGCTGATTGACCGCAAGCTGACCGGCCGCCACTACCACGTGTTCATCAACCCGCAGCGGGATATCGATGCGGGCGCGATCGCGGTGCACGGCATCACCAACGAATTCCTCGTGGACAAGCCGCTGTTCAAGGACATCGTCGCCGAGTTCGAGGAATTCGTCGCCGATGGTGAGCTGGTCATCCACAACGCGCCCTTCGACGTGGGCTTCCTGAACCACGAACTGAGCCTGCTGCGCCGGCCGCTGCTCACCGCCATCTGCCCGAGCGTGATTGACACCCTCAGGCTGGCGAAGGAGCAGAACCCCGGCAAGAAGGCATCGCTGAACGCGCTGTGCAGCTTCTACGAGATCGACAATACGCACCGGACGTTGCACGGCGCCTTGCTCGATGCGGAGCTGCTCGCCGACGTGTACCTGGCCATGACCCGTGGCCAGGAAAGCTTGATCATGATGCTCGACGAGCCAGCGCCCCAACTGGACGACGGCGATGCTGGAGGCCCCATCGAGCGTCCGCCGCTGCGGGTGTTGCGGGCAACGCCGGAAGAGCTGGAAGGCCACGATAAGGTGCTCGGCGAGATCGCCAAGGCCAACAAGGGCAAGTGCCTGTGGTTGCCGCCGGCGCCGGCCGAGGCGCCTGCGGCCTGAAATCTTCAAGGAAATGCCGGGGCGTCCCAAGCTCCTTGTCCCTCGCGGGGCGGGTTGGGCGTAGCCTGGCTTTGGGGCGTTCAGGCCTGGCCCAGTAGTGCGCTCAGTACCGCGTCCGCCAGCGCCAGGCAGCTCGTGAGGCCCGGTGATTCGATGCCGAACAGTTCGACGAGGCCGGGCGCGCCATGCTCCCGCGGGCCGAGCAGCATGAAATCGGCGGCGGCCTGTTCGGGGCCGTGGATTTTCGGCCGCACGCCCGCATAGGCGGGCAGTAGCGCGCCATCCGGCAGGCCGGGCCAGTAACGGCGCACGGCAGGGTAGAACGATTCCGCGCGCGTCGGCGTCACGCCGTAGTCCGGCGCATCGATCCATTCCACGTCGGGGCCGAAGCGGGCTTGGCCGCCCAGGTCCAGCGTCAGGTGCACGCCCAGCCCGGCGGCCTCCGGGATCGGGTAGATCAGGTGGCGGAACGGGGCCTTGCTCTGCAGCATGAAGTAATTGCCTTTGGCGAAGTGGGCCTTCGGCAGGCGTGCCGCTGCCAGACCGCCAAAACGGCGGGCCAGCGGCACCGCGCCCAGGCCGGCGGCGTTGACGACGCTGCGGGCTCGCAGCTTCATCCCCGCATTGCCACCCACCTCAAGCGCAAAGCCATCCCCGATGCGCTCGCCGCGCAGTACCGGGCTGTGGGTGACGAGCGTGGCGCCGGCCGCTTCGGCATCGCCAAGCAGGGACAGCATCAGCGCGTGGCTGTCGATGATGCCGGTGTCCGGCGACAGTAGCGCGCCGACGCAGCGCAGTTGTGGTTCCAGCGCGACGGCCTCGTCGGCGTGCAGGCGGCGTAGGCCCGTCACGCCGTTGGCCGAGGCGCTGTTGGCAATGGCGTCCAGCTGCGGCAGCTGGGCGTCGTCCGTTGCCACCAGCAGCTTGCCGGTGCGGCGGTGGGGAATGGGGCGCTCGGCGCAGTAGGCGTACAAGGCCTGGCGGCCGGCCACGCACAGGCGTGCGCGCCAGGAGTTCGTCGGATAGTAGAGGCCGGCGTGGATCACCTCGCTGGAGCGGCTGGAAATGCCGCTGCCGAAACGTTCCGTGGCTTCGAGGATCAGCACTTCACGTCCAGCCTGGGCGAGGGCGCGAGCACAGGCCAGGCCGACGACCCCGGCGCCGATCACCACGCAGTCCGCGCACTCCATCAGAAGGCGATCCGTCCGTCCGGCAGTTGCCCCGACTTTTCCAGCCGTTTTAGGCTCTGCTTGAGGTCGAGGCCGCTTGAGGTCTTGAGTTCGGTAGCGCGCTCGCCGAGCGCGGCCAGCGTGGCGACCACCGGATTACCGCCGTGGGCGAAGGCCACCACATTGCCGCTGGGGCAGGGTGGCAGCGCGAACACGCGTCCGTCGAAGGCCTCGCCCAGGCGCTTGAGTTGCGTCTTGAAACCGCGGATCTGACCGAACAGGTTGACGCTCAACAGGCCATCGGGCGACAGCCGCGCCTTGCACGCTTCGTAAAAGGCCTGGCTGGCGAGCTCGCCGGCGCGGGCATTGCGATCGAAGCCATCCACGACGATCAAGTCCCATTGGCTGTCGTCGTTGGCGACGAAATGCGCGCCGTCGCCGATCACCACCTGCAGCCGCTCGTCCTCGGGCGGCAGGCGGAAATACTGGCTGGCCACCGCATGCACTTCCGGCGCGATCTCGACGACAGTGGTGCGGGCCTGGGGCAGGTGGCGGTGGAGGAACTTGGCGATGGACCCGGCGCCAAGGCCGATCAGCAGCACCCGCTCCGGCCACGGCGCGGCCCGCAGCAGCAGGCCGGCCATCATCTCGCGGGTGTATTCGAGTTCCAGCGCGTCGGGTTTGCGGATGCGCATGGCGCCCTGCACCCACACCGAGCCGAAATGCAGGTAGCGGACGCCGGATTCTTCGCTGATATCGATGGGTACGGTCATGACAATTTAGTTGTTGCGCTGCGGTAAAATGGGCTGAAAATCATTGCGGAGCCTCACACCATGGCCACCTTCGAAAACCACGATGCGGAACTCCTGTCCATCGACCTGGAAATCGCCCGCCTGGCCCAGCTGTGCGACATCGGCCTGCTGGAGCCCGGCGTCGCCGAGGGCGTGCTGCGCGGCGACAAGAGCCTGTGCCCGTCAGACAACCCGGTCGCCTGGGAAAAGCTCCGTGGCCTGCTGGTGCTGCATTATCACGTGGTCAGCGAAGTCGCGGCGACCGATGGCGTCGAAGCAGCGGCCAACAGCGTGCGGCGGGCGCTGGAGCAGGTCATGGGGCGCATGAACCCGCAACAGCGTTAAAAGCGTTCAGTTGGCGCTATCCGCCTGCATCGGGCTGTAAGGGCGCGCGGTGTAGCGGAACAGGGGCTGCCGGCCCGGCTCCACGTCCACCTTGACCCAGCCCATGAAGGGCGAACCGAAGGTTTCCAGGCGGGTAAAGTTCTTCACCACCTCGCCGCTGGCCGGGTCACGCAAGGGCTGGTCGATGCGCTGGAAGTGCGTGTCGCCATGCACCAGCACGACTTCGCCGGCAAACTGCTGCGTTTCGGCAAGGATCTGTTCCAGCAGCGCCCGGTAGCCTTTGTTGGGCTTGCCCTGGCTGAATTCCTCGATGTCCGGGTTGGCCTGCATCGCCAGCACCACGCCTTCCAGGCCCTTGCTGCGGGCCAGCGCAAAGCCGTCGGCAATCCAGGCCTTTACCGCCGCGCTGCGTTGCACGAACTCGTCGCCGGGCTGGCTGCCGCGGCCGTAGTTGTTGTCGCTGCCCGGTACGTTGAGGGACAGGAACAGCACGGGACCGATCTGCCAGCGCAGGTTCTCGCGGTAGGCGGCATGCTCGGGCACGCCGGCCTGGGACTCCACCGCCATCGGGTGCTGCCCCAGCGTCTTGCCCGGCTCGGCAAAGAACAGCCTGCGTAGCGTGGCAAGCCGTTCAAGCGGATCGAAGGCGCCGTTGCTGCTGCGGTGGCAGTCCGTCCATTCGTTGTCGCCAAAGGCGAAGACGAGCGGGTGGAAGCTACTCTGGAACAGGGCCAGCCGGTCCTCGAACAAGGCATCGTCGCAGCGCTCGCCGCCGTTCTTGATGTCGCCGTCGTGGAGCACGAACTTGAGCGGCTCGGTGTTCATTTCGGCGATCAGGCCGGGCAGGGCGAGGCGTTCGAACCGGTTGTACGGCGTGTCGCCGAACAGGCCGAAGCTGAACGGCTCGGCGGCGGACGCCGACAGCGCAAGCAGCGCGCCGGAGCAGGCGACGAGGGCGAGGCGGGCGAAGGGCTTCATGCGGTCAGGCGTTTGAGTTCGTAGAGGGCTTCTAGGGCTTCCCGCGGCGACAGGGCATCTGGGTCGATGCCAGCCAGTGCGCCGAGCACCGGGTGGCCGGTGGTCTCGGGTTCTTCCGGCGGCAGGCTGGCGAACAGGTCGGCCTGCGGGCCGGCGCTGATCTCGCGGTTCTCCAGCGCACGCAGGCGGCGTTTTGCGTCGCGCACCACGGCCGACGGAATGCCAGCCAGTGCGGCCACCTCGATCCCGTAGCTCTGGCTGGCCGGCCCTTCCTCCAGTGCGTGCAGGAAGACGATGCCGTGGTTGTGCTCGACGGCGTCCAGGTGCACGTTGGCGCACTCCGGGTAGTCCTGGGCCAGGCGGGTGAGCTCGAAGTAGTGGGTGGCGAACAGCGTCCAGCAGCGGTTCTTGTCGAGCAGGTGGCGGGCAATGGCGACCGCCAGCGCGACACCGTCGAAGGTGGATGTGCCGCGGCCGATCTCATCCATCAGCACCAGGCTCTGGTCGGTGGCGCCGTGCAGGATGGCGGCCGCCTCGGTCATCTCGACCATGAAGGTGGAGCGCCCGGAAGCCAGGTCGTCCGATGCGCCGATGCGCGTGAAGATCGCATCGACGGGCCCGATGCGCGCCGCGCTCGCCGGCACGAAGCAGCCCACGTGCGCGAGCAGTACGATCAGCGCGACCTGGCGCATGGTGGTCGATTTACCGCCCATGTTGGGGCCGGTGATCAGCAGCATGCGGCGGGTCGGATCGAGGCGGGTGTCGTTGGCGATGAAGTTTTCCACCTGCCGTTCGACCACCGGATGGCGGCCGCCGACGATCTCGATGCCGGGCTGCTCGCTGAACGCCGGCATCGCGTAGTTGTAGCGCGCCGCCGCTTCGGCAAAGGCCGACAGGCCATCGAGCAGCGCGCAGGCGCGGGCGATGCGCTGGAAACGCGGAATGTCGCCGGCGAGCTGCTCCAGCACGCCTTCGTACAACAGCTTTTCGCGGGCGAGGGCGCGCTCTTGGGCCGACAGGGCCTTGTCCTCGAAGGCCTTCAGCTCCGGCGTGATGAAGCGTTCGGCGTTCTTCAGGGTCTGGCGGCGGCGGTAGTCTTCCGGCAGTTCGCCCTTGGCGGCGTTGGCCGCGGAGATCTCGATGTAGAAACCGTGAACGCGGTTGAACTCGACCTTCAGGTTGGCGATGCCGGTGCGCTCGCGCTCACGGGCTTCGAGTTCCAGCAGGAAGGCGCCGCAGTTGGTCTGGATGCCGCGCAGTTCGTCCAGGTCGGCGTCGAATCCGGTAGCGATCACGCCGCCGTCGCGCAGCACGGTGGAAGGTTCCGGTGCGATTGCGCGACTGAGGAGGTCGAGAGCGTCGTCCGGCGTGGCCAGCTCGTCGAGCATGTGCCCGAGCAGCGGTGCCTGCGGTGTGCCGAGGGCCGCACGCAGTTCGGCCAGGCGGCCGAGGCTGTCGCGCAGCGCCGACAGATCCCGCGGACGGGCGCTGCGCAGGGCGACGCGGGCGGTGATCCGCTCCACGTCCGACACGCCGCGCAGGATGCGGCGCACCGGCTCCACCGGGCCTTCGCCCAGCTCGCCGACGGCCACGTGGCGGTGGGCTGCCGCGGCGCGGTCGCGCAGCGGGTGGTGCAGCGCGTGGCGCAGCCAGCGGGAACCCATGCTGGTCGCGCAGGTGTCGAGCAGCGACAGCAGGGTCGGGGCCGCCTCGCCGCGCAGGGTTTCGGTGAGCTCGAGGTTGCGCCGGGTGGCGGCATCCAGGCGCAGGTAGGCGCTGTCCCGCTCGGCGGTGAGGGCGGTGATGTGGGCCAGGGCCTGGCGCTGGGTGGCGCGGGCGTAGTCGAACAGCGCGGCGGCGGCGGCCAGGGCCACCGGCATCTCGTCGGCGCCGAAGCCGGCCAGGTCGCGGGTGCCGAAGTGGGCGGTGAGCAGGCGACGCGCGGTTTCGGCGTCGAACTGCCAGTCGGCCAGGCGGCGCAGGCTGGGGGCGAGATGCTCCAGCAGCGGCAGGCGCAAGCCGTCGGGGATCAGCACCTCGGCTGGGCGCAGGCGCTCGAACTGGGCGGCCAGTTGCGGTGCATCGCATTCGAGCACGCGGAAATCCCCGTTGGCGAGGTTGAGCCAGGCCAGGCCCAGCACGCCCCGGTGCAGGTTGACGGCCAGCAGCGGCGCGTCGGCCTTGTCGTCGAGGAGGGCCGCGTCGGTGAGCGTGCCCGGCGTGACGATGCGCGATACCGCGCGCTCCATCGGCCCCTTGGTGGCGCCCGGGTCGCCAACCTGTTCGGCGATGACCACCGACTCCCCCATCTTCACCAGCCGCGCCAGGTATTGCTCGACGGCGTGGTGCGGCACACCGGCCATCTTGATCGGCTGGCCGGCGGAGCTGCCACGGGTGGTCAGCGTGATGTCCATCAGCCGCGCGGCTTTCTCGGCGTCTTCAAAGAAGAGCTCGTAGAAATCGCCCATCCGGTAGAAGAGGAGGGTGTTGGGGTGCTCGTACTTGATGCGGATGTATTGCTGCATCATCGGCGTATGGCCGTGCAGGAGCTCTTCGAGCGACTTCTGGCTGCCCGTTTGTTCTTTTGTAGTCAATCTGTTACCCAGCTCTTCGTAAAACGCGCCCGGCCTGCGGGCGACGGAAAATCGTGCCGGTTGCGCCGTGCGGCGTAACTTTTGGCGTAACCCGACAGTCTACCGGGGCAGGCGGTGCTGATCCACGGCGGCATTGCATCTTTTCCATATACGGGCAGGAGGTGCGGCAGATGCCCAGGTTTCCGGATGACTACGGCAAGGGTGGCCGGGCACGGATGCTGGCGGATATTGCCGACGAACTGGCGGCCACCCGCTGGGAGACGGGGCAGGATGTGCTGGACCCACGCGTGCTGGCCGCCATGGCGACGGTGCCACGGGAGGTCTTCGTGCCGGATGACGTGCGTTACCTCGCTTTTCGCAATGGGCCGGTGGGCATCGGCCACAGCCAGACGATCTCACAGCCCTTCATCGTGGCGTTGATGACCGAGCTGCTCGCGCCGCGTGCGGGGCTGACGATCCTGGAGGTTGGCACCGGCTCGGGTTACCAGACCGCCGTGCTGGCCGAATTGGCAGGGCAGGTGTTCAGCGTGGAGATCATCGCGGCGCTGGCGCATGAGGCGGGGCCTCGCCTCGCCGGCCTTGGCTACGCCAACGTGGAGGTCCGCCATGGCGACGGCTACGAAGGGTGGCCGGAACACGCGCCCTACGACGGAATCATCGTCACCGCGGCTGCGCCCGCCGTGCCGCCGCCCTTGGTCGAGCAATTGAAGCCGGGGGCGCGGCTGGTCATTCCGGTGGGTTTCAATCACGCCTTCCAGACCTTGAAACTCATCGAGAAGCACGTGGGTGGCGGCATTTCCAGCCGTAACGTGCTGACCGTCGCCTTCGTGCCGCTGACCCGGAATCTACGGGACGACTGAGCCATCATGCACGTCCGCTTCCATTTCCTCGGTGTGCTGGGCCGTTTTCTGCCGAGGCCGCAGCGGGGGCGTCCGCTGGATGCCGAGCTGGTTGCGACGGCGACGCTCAAGCACGCCGTCGAGGTGCTCGGCGTGCCACATACGGAGATCGGCGCCGTGCTGGTCGATGGCAGGCCAGCCGCGCTGAAAGGCAGGCTGGAGGAGGGCGCGGAAGTCCGGGTGCATCCGGCGGATGCCTCGACGATGCCGCCGGGTGATCTGCGCTTCATCGCTGACGCCCACCTCGGCGCGCTGGCCCATCGGCTGCGCATGGCGGGTTTCGACACCCTGTTCCGCAACGATTTCGCCGACCCGGAAATCGCCGCTATCGCCGAGCGCGAACAGCGCATCGTGCTGACCCGCGACCGGGCGCTGTTGATGCACAAGGCGATCGCCCGTGGCTGCTACGTGCATGCGCTCAAAACCGATGCACAGTTTCGCGAGCTGGCCGCCCGGCTGCCGCTGGCGCCGGCCTGCCGGCCGTTCTCCCGCTGCCTGGAATGCAATGCGCCGCTGCATCCGGTGCCGAAGGCCGACGTGCTGGTGCAACTGCCCAAATCGGTTCGCCTGAAGCACGAACGCTTCACCCGTTGCGAGGGTTGCGGGCGCGTGTTCTGGGAAGGTTCCCACTGGCGGCGCATGCGCGGCCTGCTGAGTGCCGTACTCGATTGCGCGGACGGCGACGTTCAGGCAGGGCGTCCTGGCGCCTCAGACGCTATAATTCGCGATTACTCGTTTTCATCCAACGGAACCGCTGTGCACAAGAAAATCCTGATCCTCGATTTCGGCTCCCAGGTCACCCAGCTCATCGCCCGCCGCGTGCGCGAGCAGCAGGTGTACTGCGAAATCCACCCGTACGACGTGTCGGACGATTTCATCCGTAACTTCGCGCCCCAGGGGATCATCCTGTCCGGCGGCCCGAACTCGGTCTACGAGGCCACGGAATGGAAGGCGCCCCAGGCCGTCTTCGAGATCGGCGTGCCGGTGTTCGGCATCTGCTACGGTATGCAGACCATGGCCAGCCAGCTCGGCGGTAAGGTCGAGAGCTCAGGCAAGCGCGAGTTCGGCTATGCAGAGATCCGCGCCCGCGGCCATTCCGAACTGTTCCGCGGTATCCAGGACCGGACCAACGACGAAGGCCACGGCCTGCTGGACGTGTGGATGAGCCACGGCGACAAGGTCACCGAGCTGCCGCCGGGCTTCAAGGTCATCGCCTCCAACGAGTCCACGCCGCTGGCCGCGATGGCCGACGAAGTGCGCAAGTTCTACGCCGTGCAGTTCCACCCGGAAGTCACGCACACCATCAAGGGCAAGGACATGATTGCCCGCTTCGTGCACGAGATCTGCGGCTGTGAGCACGACTGGAACATGCCGGACTATGTGAACGAAGCCATCGAGAAGGTCCGCGCCCAGGTCGGCAGTGACGAGGTGATCCTCGGCCTGTCCGGCGGCGTCGATTCCTCTGTGGTTGCCGCGCTGCTGCATCGCGCGATTGGCGACCAGCTCACCTGTGTGTTCGTGGACAACGGCCTGCTGCGTCTCAACGAAGGCGAGATGGTCATGCAGATGTTCGCCCGCAACCTGGGCGTCAAGGTCATCCACGTGGACGCCACCGAGCAGTTCATGGGCCACCTGAAGGGCGTCTCCGATCCGGAAGCCAAGCGCAAGATCATTGGCCGCGAGTTTGTCGAAGTCTTC
This sequence comes from Zoogloea sp. GW822-FHT05C07, assembly GCF_058800215.1. NCBI lineage: Bacteria > Pseudomonadati > Pseudomonadota > Betaproteobacteria > Rhodocyclales > Zoogloeaceae > Zoogloea > Zoogloea sp. GW822-FHT05C07. The sequence goes on along the minus strand of NZ_CM179510.1, from coordinate 5,340,277 downwards.
CAGGCCGAGGCCGCCAAGCTGCCCAGCGCCAAGTGGCTGGCCCAGGGCACCATCTACCCGGACGTGATCGAATCCGCCGGCGCCAAGACCGGCAAGGCCCACGCCATCAAGAGCCACCACAACGTCGGCGGCCTGCCGGAAACCCTCAATCTCAAGCTGCTCGAACCGCTGCGTGAGCTGTTCAAGGACGAAGTCCGCGAACTGGGCATCGCCCTCGGCCTGCCCCACGAGATGGTCTACCGCCACCCGTTCCCCGGCCCTGGCCTGGGCGTGCGCATCCTCGGCGAAGTGAAGAAGGACTACGCCGACCTGCTGCGGCGCGCCGACGCGATCTTCATCGACGAACTGCGTGCCGCGGACTGGTACGACAAGACCAGCCAGGCCTTCGCCGTCTTCTTGCCGGTGAAGAGCGTCGGCGTGATGGGCGACGGCCGCACCTACGAATACGTCGTCGCGCTGCGCGCCGTGCAGACCCAGGACTTCATGACCGCCCACTGGGCCGAACTGCCCCACAGCCTGCTCGGCAAGGTCAGCAACCGCATCATCAACGAAGTCCGCGGTATCAACCGCGTGGTGTACGACATCAGCGGCAAGCCGCCTGCAACGATCGAGTGGGAGTGATCCACACGGTGCCGACGCCTGTCGGCAGCAATCAGCAAACCAGCGAGAACCCCGGCACTGCCGGGGTTTTTGCTTTCTGGGGCTGAGTCCGCCCTGACGGATCGGAAAGCGCTGGGTGGTATGTTGCTGCGCACGCCGGGGGGCCCACTCTTGATCCAGCCCAATATTTGCGTCGATACGACGGTGGTAGACTACCCGCCTCGGGCTTGATACTTGAATACGATGAGTTCATATCCGATCGACGTGATCAATGAGGCGTTGCACGCCCACGACCCCGACTACGCTTACTGGCTGGAGCGCGTCAATGCCTTGCTGAGAGATCCGGCCAACTTCCTGCACCGCAAGGCGCTGGAGCATACGCGGGACTATCTCGAGGATGCTTCCGGGCTGACAGATGGCGTCAGCGGCCATCCTCCCAGCGACGATTGCCAATAGCCCCACCGGCTGGAGGGTGCCGGCCATGGACAAGGATGTCGAGCGTTATCACCGGAACTGGCGCGACGAGCAGGATGGCGCGGCGCTGTATGCCGGACTGGCCCGGGCCGAAACGGACCCGGTACGCCAGGATCTTTTCCAGCAACTTTCCCAGGCCGAGCTGAGCCACGCTGCTCATTGGCGCGGCAAACTCGATGAAGCAGGTGTCGGCGTCGAAGCCCATGCGCCGGGGCTGCGCACGCGGATGCTGGTGTGGCTGGCCCGGCGTTTCGGGCCGCGCTTCGTGTTGCCGGCCCTGGCCACGGCGGAGTTTGCGGACCGCGACAAGTATGCCGGCCAGCCCGATGCGGAGGCTTTGTCTGGGGAGGAGCGTTCCCACGCGGCGATCATCGAGGCGGTCAATCGGCGGGGCGGGCATGTCGGCGCCGATATCGCGCGGGCCGAGCGTTGGCATGGGCGCGGTTCCGGCAACGAGCTGCGTGCGGCTGTGCTCGGCGCCAACGACGGCCTGGTGTCCAGCCTGTGCCTGGTGATGGGGGTTGCCGGTGCGGGGGCCTCGCCCAATGCCATCCTGCTGACCGGTCTGGCCGGCCTCATCGCGGGGGCGGTGTCGATGGCGCTGGGGGAATGGCTGTCGGTAACCAATGCTCGCGAATTTGCGTCCGCCCGCGTCGCCCAGGAGCGTCAGGAGCTGGAGGAAAACCCGGAGGCCGAGCGCAAGGAGCTGGCGTTGATCTTCCAGGCCAAGGGCCTGGCCCGCGAGGATGCCCAGCGAGTGGCCCACGACATGATGCGCGACCGGGATACCGCCCTCGATACACTGGTGCGAGAGGAGCTCGGCATCGATCCTGCGGAGATGGGCGGCAATCCGTGGAGCGCCGCGGCGGTGTCCTTCGCGCTGTTTGCGGCCGGTGCAATCTTGCCGGTGCTGCCGTATTTCTTTACCGGCGGCCCGCCGGGCATGGCCTGGAGTTTGTCCCTCAGTGCGGCGGGCCTGGGGGGGATAGGGTTGGCAACATCCTTGTTCAGTGGGCGGAGCCCCGTGTATTCGGCGGCGCGGCAGATCCTGATCGGTGTGGCGGCGGCCGGCGTCACCTATGGCAGCGGGGCGCTGATCGGCGTGTCCATCGCGTGAAAGGCATGTCCTGCATGGAGTTCCGGTAGACGGAGACTCATGCTGGACGCGGGAAGGAGGCGGTCAAAAATGCGTATCAGCTTCTTTGGTGCGGCCGGCGAAGTCACCGGCTCGTGTACGCTGGTGGAAACTGGCGATGTGCGTTTCCTCGTGGATTGCGGCATGTTCCAGGGCGGTGGCGAGGCCCGCTTGAAAAACCAGCGCGCGCTGGATTTCGGTTTCGATGTCCGCAAGATCGACTTTGTGCTGCTGACCCATGCCCACATCGACCACTCCGGGCTGTTGCCGCGCCTGGCTGTGCTGGGCTTCCGTGGCCCGATCTACGCGACACCGGCGACGATGGACCTGCTCGAAGTGCTGCTGCTCGACAGCGCCCATATCCAGGAGAAGGAATCCGAGTGGCAGCTGCGTCACCAACGGCGCAGCGGCAAGAACGGGCGGGGCGTGCATCCACCCTTGTATACCGTGGCCCAGGCCCAGGCGACTCTGCCGCTGCTGCGGCCGGCGGCCTATGGCCAACACATCCAGCCGGCCGAAAGCATACAGGTGTGTTTCCACGATGCGGGCCATATCCTCGGTTCGGCCTGGCTGGAAGTGACGGTTGGTGGAGAAGGCAAGCCGCGCAAGCTGGTGTTCTCGGGCGACCTGGGGATGCGCGACCGGCCGGTCCTGAACGATCCCGAGCCCGTCGTGCCGAGCGCCGATGTGCTGCTCATCGAGTCGACCTACGGCGATCGTCTGCACCGGCCTCTGCAGGAAACGGAAGACGAGATCGTCGCGGCCTTCGGCAGAACCCACGCCTGTCATGGCAACCTGATCATTCCGTCCTTCGCAGTGGGGCGTACCCAGGAGATCATCTACATTCTGGCGGATCTGGTGCGCCGGGAGCGCTTGCCGCCACAAAAGGTGTATGTGGATTCGCCGATGGCCAACGAGGCCACCCGCATCACGCTGGCCCATCCGGCGCTGCTCGACAATGAGACCCACGAGCTGACCGCCTGGCTGCGGGAGCACCCGGACAGGATGAAGGTGGAGTTCGTCGCGGACGTCGAGGCGTCCCGCGCCCTCAACGAAGTCCGCAGCGGTGCGGTGATCATCTCCGCCAGCGGCATGTGTGAGGCGGGGCGCATCAAGTATCACCTGCGCGAGAACCTGCCGCGCAGCGAGTGCAGCGTGCTGATCGCCGGCTTCCAGGCCGCCGGAACCTTGGGCCGCCGACTGGTGGACGGGGCACGGCTGGTGCATATCTTTGGTGAGGCTGTGCCGGTCCGGGCGCGTATCTATACGGTTGGGGGCTTGTCCGCCCATGCGGACCAGGCCGGGCTCATCGGCTGGCTGAAGGGCTTCCATTCGCCGCCGCGCCACACCTTCGTGGTTCATGGCGAGGCCGGTGCGGCAGTCCACTTTGCCGAGGCGCTCGAGGCGCAATTGGGCTGGCGCGATGTTCATGTGGCGCAGCAAGGGGAGGCCGTCAGCCTGTGAGTGGAGGGAGGCTTGCATTGCCCATCTTCTTGCCCAGGATCAAAGTCAGCAAGAAATAACTGAGTAAACTGCTCAACAATATGAATGAGGAGCAGTGATGGCGAAGAAATTTCCGCTGCACCCGGCCCATCCGGAGCGCATCTGCTGGGGCTGCGACAAGTACTGCCCGGCGGAATCCCTGGCCTGCGGCAACGGATCGGGGCGCACCCTGCATCCGGCCGAGATGCTCGGCGACGACTGGTATTGCCATGGGGACTGGGGGTTCGACGTGTCCGACGACGCCACTTCCGTCAACAAGGCCGATTAGAGGGGCAGAAGCAGCCCGTCGCCGTCCGCCCGGCCGGATGCCGTCGGTGAACGAGACGAATTGCTCGGTTCAAATCTTGTCGGTGAGGGCCCGCAGTAGATCGAGGGCGGGCTTGAAGCGCAGGCCTTGCACTGCCGCCGCGACAGGTTCGATCCCGGCGGCGCCAAAGCGCGACACCAGTGCCGCATGCTGAGCCTCGAAGTCACCAAGCGCTGCGAAATCGTTGTTTTGAATGCTTGTCATCAGGTGGGCGAGGGCATCGTCGGTAATCGGATCGACGCCATCATGAGCCACCGTTGCGGGTGGTGGCGTCAGCCAGGGGCTCGCCGCGATGAAGAGATGCTGCACTGCCGTTTCGAGCTGGCGCAAATCCGCTGCGCCCGCCGCCGCGTCGCCGGCCTCGTAAGCCGCTTCAAGACGTGTGGCGAGCTCCGCCACCCTCACCGCCGACAGGTTGCCGGCGCCGCCCCTGAGCTTGTGCATGCGCTGCCGGGCTGCGTCGAGATCCTGCCGGGCGAGCGCCGCACGGACTTCGTCGGCGACATTGGCGAACTCGTCACGCAGCTGCCCGAGGGAAGACAGGAACAGCGCGCGATCTCCGAGCAGACGCCGGCTGGCTGCCGCCGCGTCAATGCCCTCGATGTTGGGAAACGCGGCTGGAGTTTCCACCAGAGCCTTGGGGGCGGGGGGCTTGCCGGCCCCGATAGCCTGGCCCGCCCAGCGCCGGGCCGTCGCCACCAGGGTGTCGAGCTCGAAGGGCTTGGTGAGGAAGTCGTTCATGCCGGCCTGCATGGCCCGCTCCCGTTGGCTCGGCAGGGCGCCGGCGGTTAGCGCGACGATGGGAAGGTCCGTCAGTGCGAGCTCGACCCGGATGGCCCGCGTTGCGTCGATGCCGTTCAGTTCCGGCATCTGGACGTCCATCAGTACCAGGTCGAAGTTGCCCGGCGAAGTCTTGAGCGTATCGATGGCTGCCTGGCCGCTCTCTACAGTCTGGCAACGGGCACCTTCCAGTTCCAGCAGCCGGCGGGCGATGTCGAGATTCACGGGGCTGTCGTCCACCACCAGTACCCGCATGCCCGCCAGCCGGGGGCCTTCGCTTTCGGCGAGCTTTGCCGGCAGGTCCCGGGGGAGCGTGTCGTCTACCTCGAAGGGCACCGTGAACCAGAACTCACTCCCTTCACCCAGGTGGCTGTCGACGCCGATCTGCCCGCCCATCAGCGCCACCAGCCGGCGGCAGATCGCCAGCCCCAGGCCCGTGCCGCCGTAGCGGCGCTGGGTTGATTCGTCGGCTTGTGCGAAGGCCTCGAAGACGCGCTCCAACTGCTCCGGGGCGATGCCGATGCCCGTGTCGCGAACTGCGAAGCGCAAGGTGACCCTGCCCGCCTCTGCCGAAAGCGTTTGCACGGAGACAGCCACACGTCCCTTGGACGTAAACTTGAGCGCATTGCCGGTCAGGTTGTAGAGCACCTGGCTGACCCGCTGGGCGTCGCCGATCAGCGTGGCACCGACTTCCGGCAGTGGTGCCCACTCGAGTGCAATGCCCTTGGCCGCCGCTACCGAGGACAGCACATCGACCAGATTGCTGATTACGTTGTGCAGGACAAAGGGGCTGTGCTCCAGCTCAAAGTGGCCAGCCTCGATCTTGGACAGGTCGAGCACGTCGTTGATCTGCTCCAGCAGGCCGCGCCCGGCGGTTCGCAGATTGCGTACAAGTTGGCGCTGGTCCTCGTTCAGAGGGCTGCGTTCGAGGACCTGTACCGACCCCAGGATGGCGTTGAGGGGCGTGCGGATTTCGTGGCTCATTGTGGCCAGAAAGGCGCTCTTGGCGGCACTGGCCTGCTCGGCGGCCTCCTTGGCAGACAGCAGTTCACGCTGGCGCTCGGACAACTCCGCGGTGCGTGCCTCGACTTCCCGTGCCAGATCCTGGTTGTAGTTGATCAGGCGCTGCCGGCTGTCTTCCAGCGCCGTTTCGGCGGCCTTGCGGGCCGTGATGTCCTCGATTGCGCCGGTCACATAGCTGACGGCACCGCCGGCGTCGAGTACGGTGGATGCGGTGATGTGTACCCAGGCGATCTGTCCGTCTTTGCGGATGAAGCGCTTCTCTGCGTCGTAGAGATGTCCGCCAGCCAGCAGGCGGGCGATCCGTTCGCGGTCTGCCGGCAGATCGTCCGGATGGGTGATGTCCATGGGCCCCATGCCGTTGAGCAGTTCCTTCCGGCTGTAGCCAGTGATCTGGCAGTAGCGTTCGTTGACATCCAGATAGCGGCCACGGGCATCGAGCTGGCCAGCCCCGACCGCCATGTTCTCGAAGAAGCTGCGGAATCGCGCTTCGCTTTCCCGCAATTCCTCTTCGTGTAGCCGTCGTTCCGTGACGTCGAGCACGACACCGCTGATGCGCAGCGGTGCGTGCCCCAGCTCTTCTCGCGATGCGTGGCCGGAAGCCGCCAGCCAGTGCAGCGAACCGTCGGGCCACACGACGCGGTACTCGCAGCGGTAGACCGTGCCGTTCGAGATGGCATCGCCCAGGGCGGCTTGCATGATCTCCCGGTCCTCGGGATGAATGCGGCGGACGAAATCTTCCAGCGGTATGCTGTTGCGGGGCTCGATGCCGAACAGCTCCAGACAGCGGGCCGAAGCGACCACCATGTTGGTCCCTATTTCAAGGCTCCAGGTGCCGAGGTCGGCGCCGGCAATAGCCAGCGTCAGTGCGTTATCCCGTTCGACGACCAGTTCTTCAAGCTGCGTGCGGTGTTCGCGCAGCGCGGCTTGGCTGGCCTGCCGGCGGGTGTTCTCGCGCCACAGAAGCAAGAAAATGGCGAGTAGCGTGAGGATGCCGAAGATGCCGCCTCGGACCAGGGTCGTGAGGGCGTGGCCGGCGGTCTGCTCCTTGGCTTCCTGGCGTTGCCGGAGCAGGCGTTTTTCTTCGTCCAGGATGTCGCTGACAGCCAGCCGGATGTCGTCCATGTGGCCTTCTCGCCAGAAATCCCGCAGGGATGCCTGGCCGGCTTCGTTACCCAGTTTCTGGCGCAGGGCGATGGTGAGGTTCATGCCCGCCAGCTTTTCTGCGAGCGGGATCTCCAGTTCCTGCACCCGCTGTTGCTGGGCTGGATTGTCGACGGTGAGGCGCCGCACCTCGTTGAGGTGGGCGCGCAGATCGGCAAGCGCCGCCCGGTGTGCCGTCAGAAAATGCTCATCGCCGATGCCCGCATATCCCCGCTCGGCCGATTCTGCGGCGAGCAGGCTGGCCATGAACTGCTCCACCTCTAACATGACCTGCCAGGTGTGGTTTTCAAGACGGTCGGCTGCGTCAACACTGCGCAGGCGGTCGGTGACGATCCAGCCGACAATCAACAACGCCGCAATGGCAGTGCCTACCGCAAGCCGAGACAGCCAGCCGAAACCGCCGGAGGGAAGGCGGTCAAGGACGATGCCGAGGGCGAGCAGCACGAAACCGAGCGCCGTGTGTCCAGCCATGTCGCTGTACGGCCCGAGGCGATAGAAGGATTCGACATCGAAGAGATAGCCGAACACGGCCGTCAGTCCGAGAAAGCCTGCCAGCCCGGCGGCGTAGCGGCACAGCCGGTTGCCCAGAGGACTGCGGCCGGCTGCCAGGGCCAGGCCGCTCAGGGTCAGGCACATCGCCGATGCGGCAGACATCCGCCCCGATGTTTCGCCCGTACCGCGACGGAAATCGATGATCACGTTATCCAGCCCCAGGTCGATCGCGAAGATCTCCTGGACACCCAGGGCCAACCCGAGCAGTGCCAGTCCGAGCCCCATTCCGCGGGCAAGCTGCTGAGTGCCTGTGCGGGTAACACAGAACAGGGCGATCCCGGCCAGTATGAAACTCGCCGCGGTGTTGGCCTTCATCGACGCCAGCCCCGGGCTCAGCGAGCGCACGGTGGGGATGTCCGCATACCAACCGGCGAGAACCACGACGCCGAGGAGCGTGACGCATCCGGCAAGAATGCGGATGACGCGGGTGAGCCGGTGTGAGTCGACTGGCTCGACGAAGCTTGCGGTCTGTTGCATCGGCTCGCCCTGACGGAAGAAAACCTTATCTGGCGTACCGCCTTCCGGTTGATCCTCAGGCCGTGGAGCGCTCAGCCGTATCGACCCGCTTCGCGGAGGGCGACAGCAACACCTTGTCCACTCGGTTACGGTCCATGTCCATGACCTCGAAACGCCAGCCGGCGGCTTCGAAATGATCGGTTGGCGCAGGCACCCGGCCCAGCGCATACATCAGGAACCCGCCCAGGGTATGGAAAGAGCGTTCTTCCTCGCCAGGCAGATCGTCGGCGATGTCGAGCCCGGATTTCAGGCGTTCGATGCCCACGTCGCCATCCACCAGCCAGGAGCCGTCTTCCCGCTGCAGCATGTCCCTGTCCTCCGGCGCGTCCGGCACCGACAGCTCGCCGACGATCGCGGCCAGCACGTCGGTGAGGGTGACCAGGCCTTGCACGTCGCCGTACTCGTCGATGATGAGTGCGAACTGCAGTTTGGCCCTCCGGAAGCTCTCCAGCAACTGGGTCGTCGTCACCGATTCGGGCACGAACAGCGGTGGATGCAGCACGGATTCCACATCCGCGACCGAGATGCCGTGGCCCGGCAGCGCTTTCTTTAACAAATCCCCGGTCTGCAGCACGCCAACCACGTGTTCGAGGCCGCCGCGGCACACAACCAGGCGGGAGAACTCGGTATCGACGATACTCTGGCGGATCGTGGCCTCGTCTTCCTCCAGGTCGATGAGCGACATGTCCCGGCGCGGCGTCATGATCGACGAGATGCGCTGTTGGTCCAGGCGCAGCACGTTGGAGACGATCTCCTGCTCGCTTTCGTGAAAGACCCCGGCTTCGGCGCCTTGTTCCATCAGCACCTTGATTTCATCATCGGTGACCGGCGGTTCCTCCTTGCGGCGGGCCCCGACGATGCGCAGGATGGCCGAGCAGGAGCCGGACAGGATCACCACCAGCGGATGGGTGACGCGGGCCAGCAGCAGCATCGGCCGGGCGATCAGCGAAGCGATGCCTTCCGGTGCCAGCAGGGCCAGGCGCTTGGGCACCAGTTCGCCGACCACGACGGAGAAGTAGGTCAGGCCGATTACGGTGATGGTCAGCGCGATACCCTTGGCGTAAGGGGCGAGGAGGGGGATGCCGGCGAACATTGCGGCCAGCGGATCAGCGACTGCGGCTTCGCCGATCGCGCCGTTGAGAATGCCGACCAGCGTGATGCCGACCTGGATGGTGGACAGGAAGCTGGACGGTTCCTGATGCAGGGCAAGGGCCGCTTCGGCCCCCAGGCTGCCGTCGTCGGCGAGGTTTTGCAGGCGCGCCTTGCGGGACGACACCACGGCGATTTCGGACATGGCGAAAACGCCGTTGAGAAGAATGAGCAGCAGGACGAGGACTAAATCCATCAGGTAAGCCGCCCTGCGGGACTGCAGGCGGCTTGTGTGTTGGGACGGCCTGCATTCTAACGGGATGGCCCGCGGTTTGGGCCGTCCTGGTGCTCAGGACGGAGGCGGGCAGGCGCCGCGTGTGACTGAATTCTCTGTAACCTACGTACCGTTGGGTGCATGGTACGGACCAAGGCTGTAAGAAGGATGAAGATACTGATCGTCGAAGACGAGGCGAAGACCGGGAATTACCTCCGGCAAGGGCTGGCCGAGGCGGGCTTTTCCGTCGATCTCGTGCGGGATGGCATGGACGGCGTGCATGCCGGCCTGACCGACGACTATGACCTAGTCGTGCTGGACGTGATGCTGCCCGGTCTCGACGGCTGGCATGTGCTGCAGACCCTGCGCCGCGCTGGCAAGGAGATGCCGGTGCTGTTCTTGACCGCGCGGGACAGCGTGGACGACCGGGTCAAGGGACTGGAGCTGGGCGCCGACGACTATCTGGTCAAGCCCTTCGCCTTCTCCGAATTGCTGGCCCGCGTGCGCACGTTGTTGCGGCGGGGCGTCCGCAGCAAGGAGGCCGATGTGCTGCAGGTGGCCGATCTGGAACTGGACTTGCTGCGCCGCCGGGTGTCCCGTGCCGGCCGGCGCATCGACCTGACCGCCAAGGAGTTTGCGCTGCTCGAACTGCTGCTGCGCCGTCGCGGCGAAGTCCTGCCCCGTTCGCTGATCGCCTCCCAGGTGTGGGACATGAACTTCGACAGTGACACCAATGTGATCGAGGTGGCGGTGCGACGCCTGCGCGCCAAGATCGACGACGATTTCGAGCCCAAGCTGATCCGCACCGTGCGCGGCATGGGTTACGTGCTGGAACAACAGGACGCACCGTGATCCGCCGCCATTCGCTGACCTTCCGGCTGACGCTGCTGTTCGCGCTGGCGTCTACCGCGGTGCTGCTGGTGCTGGGCTTCATCGTCAAGGCTTCCGTCGAGCAGCATTTCCAGGAGCAGGACATGACGCTGCTGGAAGGCAAGCTGGAACTGATCCGCCATGCGCTGGAAAGGGTGCACAGCGCCGATGACCTGGACACGCTGGTGCAGCAAATGGACGATGCGCTGATCGGCCACCACGGGCTGGCCGTCGCGGTGACCGGCACCGACGGCCGCACGCTGTTCGCGACCCGCGACAGTCCGTTTCCGCAGGCGCTGCTGGAACGGGTCGGCAAGCCGGACGCCGGTCAGCCTTTCATGTGGGAGACGGCGGACGGGGTGCCGTTCCGTGGCATCGTCGGCACGCTGCCCAGCGGCATCGCGGGTGCGCAGCCGGAGGTCGTGGCGGTGGCCACGGACATCTCCCATCACCGGCATTTCATGGACGGCTTCCTGCACAGCCTGTGGCTGGTGGTGCTCGGCGGCAGTATCGTGACGGGGCTGCTCGGCTGGGTTGCGGCCCGCCGTGGCCTGGCGCCGCTGCGGGGAATGGGCGCGCTCGCCGCCCAGGTCAGCGCCCGCAGCCTGGACCGGCGCTTGTCGGCGGAGGCCGTGCCCGTCGAGCTGGCGGAACTGGCCGGTTCCCTCAATGCGATGCTGGGCCGGCTGGAGGAGTCCTTCCGGCGCCTGTCGGACTTTTCGTCCGACCTGGCCCACGAACTGCGCACGCCGGTCAGCAACCTGATGACTCAGACCCAGGTGGCCCTGAGCCGGACGCGCACGGCCGACGAGTATCGTGAGGTGCTGGAGTCCAACGCCGAGGAGTTCGAGCGTCTATCGCGGATGATCGGCGACATGCTGTTCCTGGCCAAGGCGGACAACGGTCTGATCGTGCCGGCCCACGAGACCTTCGAGCTGGCCGACGAGGTGGCGGCCTTGTTCGAGTTCTACGGGGCCGTTGCCGACGAACGACACGTGGTGCTACGCCTGCAGGGCAGGGGAACGGCGGGAGGGGACCGCCTGATGCTGCGCCGGGCGCTCGGCAACCTGCTGTCCAACGCGCTGCGCCACACGCCGGACGGCGGGCGCGTGGACGTGAAGATCGCGGCGGAGTCCGGAATGACCCGGCTGGCCGTCGAGAACAGCGGCGAGCCGATCCCGGCCGAGCACCTGCTACGCCTGTTCGACCGTTTTTACCGGGTCGATGCATCCCGACACAATGCCGGGGATGGCGCCGGCCTCGGCCTGGCGATCACGCGTTCGATCATCCAGGCTCACGGCGGAGAGATCCGCGTGCACAGTGCGGCCCAGGGGACTGTCTTCGAGTTCACCCTTCCGCTTGCCTGAGCAGGCCTTCCCGGCGCCGCAAGCGGCTGCGTATTCAAGTCAAAAAGAAAACCTCCGGCAGCACCGGAGGTTTTCTTTTCTTGCTGGCTCAATCAGTGCGCATCCGCAGTATTTATGCTGTGCTGCAGCATCGCACCTGAAATTCATCCGGCATGGCCCGAGTCCTGATGACAGGATTGTGAAAGGTCAAATTAAAAAAATGATATCCGCCGGAAAAGAATTCTGACAAAATCGCGGCCGAAAATTCTATCAGGCCGGCCGGGGAAGGAACAACGTCATTATTTTGAAATGCTTATGATCAAAACCTGAATAGGGCCGACTTTTATGTGGCATGCGCCACATTGGTGCATGTGATTTGTCGCTTTTCGACATCGCGACGTTCGGACTTATTCGCGTCAATGGTCGTGGAGTGACGCATGGTAGCGGCTCTTGTGCGGCGTAAACGCCTATGCCGGCTTACGCAACAATAAGCATTTCGTAATAGTCTTAATTTCCCCTGTTTCATGTGTGATGTCCGCCGCCGGATTGAGAGCGAGCGGTTGCCGAAATAACCGGACGTGCGAGCCGTTCCGTCATGGACCGGCATCTATTCGGACCGAAACGTGCGCAGGGCGCGATTGAGCCCGCCGCCAGAAAGCTGTCCCGATGAAATCATGCGCATGCCGGTTGTGGCTTTTTACACCCGGTTCCTGAGCACTCGAGAACTGCTGCATTTCTTCAAAAAATGCAAAATCCATAATCAAGTTTGTATTTGAACTCTGGAAGAGGAATTGAACATGCTCGGCGCACAGGACGATCGGCCGGATAGCGGAGAGACCGCATCCGAACCCTATTCGCTCACCGAATTGCAGCACGCCTATTGGGTTGGGGAGCAGGAGGTTTACCGGTTTCATACCGTGCCTTTCCTGTATCTCTGCTATTTCAGCGCGGAACTCGATATCCCGCGGCTCGAGGCCGCCCTTGGCACGGTGCTGCGCGCCACGCCGGAGCTGTCCATCGAGTTTCTGCCGGATGCCAGCCAACGCATGGTGGAGCCGCCGGCCGGTGCGATTTCCTTATCGGTGACCGACTGGCGGGATCGTCCGCCCATCAGTGCACTCGAGCTGCAGGAATTCAACAAGCGGCAGATGGAAGAAAAGCTGGAGCTGCTCGGCAAGCACGTCCAGCTGACGGCTTTTCTCGACCGCGTGGCGGAAGGCTATTACCTCAATTTCGCGTTTCGCCTGATTTCCTTCGACGCCTATTCGGTCCGTCTTTTCTTCGACGCCCTGGCCCGGGTGTACAACGGGACAGGGTTGCCGACGCATCCGCGCGCGCCGTTCCCGGAGTTCATCGAGAAGCGCCGCAACGTGAAGGAAAGCGCGGCCTTCGAGCGCTCCTTCAAGTACTGGCAGGACCGTGTCGAGTCCCTGCGCCATGCACCCGAACTGCCGGTGGTAGAGCATGAGCGCATGCCCGAGCGGTCGAGCTTCAAGCGCGTGCGCTTCCTGCTCCCGCCGGAGCGCGTCGCGCACATCAACGCGCAGGCACGCCGGCTGGGCGTTAGTCTGAGCGCGGTGTTCTGCACCGCCTACGCGGACGTCCTGCGCCTGTGGTCGCGCAATCCGTCCTTCGCCATCAACATGCTGATGAGCCACCGGCCGTCGAACGATCCACGCTACCAGCGCGCCTACGGCAATTTCGGCAGCACGCTGCTGCTGGAGGCGGCGGACACACGCGGCAGTTTCCTGGAGCGGGCCAAGGCGCTGCAGATGCAGCTGGCGCGGGACATCCGCCATGCGCGGGTGGCCGGGGTGGACGTGATCCAGGCCATGGGCCGTGTCGGGGCGGGCCTGCCGGTGATGCCGGTGGTGTTCGCCAGCTCGCTGGGGCTCGACATGCCCGAGGACATCCTGCTGCCGAGCGCGGCAGGCTGGGCCAGCTGTGGGGGTGGGCTGCACACGCCGCAGGTGTGGCTCGACTGCCAGGTCTACATGTACGGCGACGAGCTGGTGATGAACTGGGACTACGTCGAAGGCCTGTTCCTGCCCGGCGTCGTCGAGGAGATGTTCGAGACCTTCCAGCGCCACGTCGAGGCCATCATGGCGGCGGAGGTGCCGGAGGAGGCGATGCTGCTGCCGCAGTTGCCGGCAGCAGCACTGCAGGCCCGGGAGACGGCCAACCGTACCGACAAGTTGCTGCCGACCGGGCGCCTGCAGGATTTCTTCGCCGAGGCCTGTACGCGCCACGGCGACCGGCCGGCGATCATCGCCACGGACCGGACCGTCGCATACAAGGACCTGTGGTGCTGGACCACCAATCTGGCGGCACGGCTGCGCGGCGCAGGCGTCGGCCCCAACGACCTGGTGGCGATCGTGTCGCGGCGCAGCTGGCGTCAGGTGGCGGCGACGATGGCGGTGGTGCAGTCCGGCGGTGCCTACCTGCCGATCACCGCCGACCAGCCGGTGGCGCGCAAGGAGTGGCTGATCGCCCGTCCCGGCGTGAAGGTCGTGCTGGTCGAACGCGATCTGGCGGACGGTCTCAAGGTGCCGGCCGGCGTGACGGCGATGCTGCTCGATGAAGTGTTGCCCGATGTGGTGCCAGAGGCTGTCGCCATTGAGTCCGTGCAGCGCGAAGAGGATCTGGCCTACGTGATCTTCACCTCCGGCTCGACCGGGCAGCCGAAGGGCGTCGCCATTGATCACCGGGGCGCCGTGAATACCATCCAGGACGTCATCGACCGCTTCGGCCTCGGTTGTGAAGACCGCCTGATCGGCCTGTCCAGCTTCAACTTCGACCTGTCGGTGTACGACATCTTCGGCGGTCTCGGTGTCGGCGCGGCGCTGGTGCTGCCGCCCCACAGCGAGACGCCCGCGCCGGACGAATGGGCTGCGGCGGTGCGCACCCATGGCGTGACCGTCTGGAACACCGTGCCGGCGTCCCTGGAGATGCTGATCGAGTTCCTCGGGCCGTTGGCCACGAGCGAGCTGCAGTCGCTGCGCCTGGTGATGCTGAGCGGCGACTGGATTCCGGTGACGCTGCCCGAGCGCCTCAAGCACACCGTGCCGGGCGCGACGCTGATCAGCCTGGGCGGCGCGACGGAGGCGTCGATCTGGTCCAACTATTTCCCGGTCGATGGCGTGCCGGCCAACTGGAAGAGCATTCCCTACGGCTGGCCGCTGGCCAACCAGAGCTTCCACGTGCTGAACCGCGACCTGCAGCCGGCGCCGGACTGGGTGCCGGGCGACCTGTACATCGGTGGCATCGGCCTGGCGCGGGAGTATTACGACGACCCGTTGCGTACCGCCGAGAGCTTCATCAATCATCCGCGGACCGGCGAGCGCCTGTACCGCACCGGCGACGTGGGCCGCTACCATGAGGACGGCTGCCTGGAATTCCTCGGCCGCCTGGATGGCCAGGTGAAGATCCGCGGCTTCCGCATCGAACTGGAGGAGATCGATGCGACGCTGGTGCGCTGTCCGGGCATCCGCGCCGCGGCGACGGTGGTTGTCCGCAAGGGCAGCGACAGCCGCTTGGTGGCCTTCTACCAGCCCGCGAGCCCGCGCCTGCCGCCGGCCGACGAGATCCGCGCCCACCTGGCCGCCAGCCTGTCCCCGTACATGGTGCCGTCCCAGTTCATGGGGCTGGATGCGCTGCCGGTGACGGCCAACGGCAAGGTCGATCGCAAGGCGCTGACGGCACTGGCTGAGTCGCTGAGCCACGACGCCGGCCCGCGGCGCATGCCGGAGAGCGCTACGGAGCAGCGTCTGGCGACGCTGTGGTGCCGGCTCCTGGGCGTCGAATCCATCGGGACCGAAGAAGAGTTCTTCGATCTGGGCGGCACCTCGTTGCTGGCGGTTCGCCTGATCAACGCGATCACTGCCGAGTTCGGCCGCAGTCTGCCGCTGGTGTCCCTGCTGCGTCACGGCACCATCGCCGCACAGGCCCTCATGCTCGACAAGGACGCGACCCGCAGCGAGCAGCGCAGTGCGCTGGCCGTGCTGCGGGAAGGGGAGCAGGGCATCCTGGCCGTCGTGCATCCGGTGGGCGGCAACATCCTGTGTTACCGGGAACTCCTCGACATGCTGCCGCCGGGCATGGCGGTGCTCGGCCTGCAATCGCCGGGCGACGGCAGTCCGCGGGAGCTGCCGGGCCTGGCCGCCGGTTACGTGGATGCCTTGTCGGCGTGGACCAAGGGTCGGCGCATCCATCTGCTCGGCTGGTCGATGGGCGGCGTGATTGCCCAGGAGATGGCCCACCAGCTGGAGATGAGCGGACAGGCACCAGTCAGCGTAACGATGATCGACAGCTGGATGGGCGCGCGCCAGGGCGGCGAGCAGCGCCTCGAAGGCGAAGTGCTGATGCGCAACTTCCTGCGTGACCTGATCGGCGGCGAACTGCCGCGCGACTTCGACGCACTGGCGGAGCTGTCCGAGGCGGACCGGCCAGCCTTCGTCGTCCATACCCTGCAGCGCATCGGTGGGGCGGCCGTCTCCGAAGACGAGTTCCGCACGCTGCTCGCCGAGTACCAGGCCAACTACAACGCGCTGGTCAATCACCAGGCCCGCGTGACGGCGACGCCGGTGCGGCTGTACCGGGCCAGCCGCTGCATGGATTTCCCGCTGCTGGCACCCTTCGCCGTTCCGGAAATGGCCAACCTGCAGGTGATCGACTGGGAAGGCGACCACTTCTCGGTGGTCAGCCGCGCCTCCCTGGAACGGATCGTGGTGCAGTCCCTCGGCCTTGCCGACGACGCCCGCTGCGCACAGCCGGAGGGCGGCGACCCGCTGCCGGCCGGCAAACGGGTCTCCGACTCGGACAACTCTCAAATGGAATCGACCCTTCAATGAGCGAACACTTCGATACCCTCGTCATCGGTGGCGGACAAGCCGGGCTGGCGACGAGTTACCACCTTTCCCTCCAGCAGCGTTCGCACCTGGTGTTCGAACGGGGCGATATCCCCGCGCCGGTGTGGCGTGACGATCGCTGGGACTCCTTCACGCTGGTGACGCCCAACTGGGATTTCCGCCTGCCCGGCGCGCCCTATGCGGGCGAGGTGCCGGAAGGCTTCATGCCCCGTGCGGACATCGTCAACACCTTTAAGGATTATGTGGAACGTTTCCAGCTGCCGCTGCGTTGCCAGACCGATGTGACGGCGGTCGAAGCCGATCCGCTCGGCTTCCGCGTAAGCACCGGCGACGGCCGCAGCTACACCGCGCGCAACGTGGTGATGGCCACGGGCCTGTTCCAGTTTCCGCGCCGCCACGGGATGGCTGCCAAGCTGGCGTCGTCGGTCGTGCAGATGCACTCCGGCGCCTACCGCAATCCGGACGCGCTGGCGCCGGGCGGTGTGCTGGTGGTCGGAAGCTCCCAGTCGGGTTGCCAGATCGCAGACGAGCTCAATCGCGCCGGCCGCAAGGTCTTCCTGTGCGTCGGGCCGCACACCCGGGCGCCGCGGCGCTACCGGGGCAAGGACATCTTCGAGTGGATGAAGCTGTCCGGCCTGGCCGACCAGACCGTGGATACGCTCAGCTCGCCGAAGCTGAAGTTCGCGCCGAACCCGATCATGGCCGGCCGGCCCGACGGCAGCATGAACCTGCACCACTTCGCCAGGGCCGGCGTCCGCCTGCTCGGCACGCTGCAGGACATGGACGGGACGGAGATCCGCCTGGCGCCCGATCTGCATGACAACCTGACCGTCGCCGACCGCTTCGAGGCCGGCCTGCTGCGCCAGATCGACCAACTGGTGGCAATGCGCCAGCTCGACCTGCCCGAGGAAAGTCTGCCCGCTGGCGACGAGGGCTTCGCGCAATCCCAGCCGGACCAAGTCGATCTCGCCGCGGAAGGTATCTCCACCGTGATCTGGGCCACCGGCTACGGCTTCGACTTCGGCATGGTGCGCTTCCCTGTCTTCGACGAGGACGGCTATCCGCAGCAGAAGCGCGGCATCACCGCCCAGGAAGGCTTGTATTTCATCGGCCTGCCGTGGCTGCACAACAAGCGCTCCGGCCTGCTCAGCGGGGTCGGCGAGGATGCCGCCTACGTGGCGGAGCACATCCGCGCCCGCGACCTGCAAGAGGAGACCGCGAGTGAGTGAGGCTACCCCGGCTCCGGCCGTTCCGCCCGCGTCCGGTCCGACTCCGAAGTCGGCCAGGAAGGTCAAGCTGATCCTCCTCGTGCTGCTGCTTGCCGCGCTGGCCGTTGCCGGTCGCATGTGGTGGCGCAGCACCTACTTCGAGGAGACCAACAACGCCTACGTGGACGGCCACATCAGCGCGATCGCGCCGCGGGTCGAGGGTGTGGTCACCAAAGTGAAGGTCACCGACAACCAACTGGTGAAGGCCGGCGATGTGCTGGTCGAGCTCGATCCGGCCGACTTTTCGGTGCGTTCGGACAAGATCAAGGCGCAGTTGCAGGAAGTGGAGGGCGAGCTGCTGAAACTCGACGCGCAGATCGAGCAGGGCGAGGCCCACGCCCGCGCGCTGGATGCCCAGTCGGCCCGCAACCTGGCGCAGATCGCGCGCTTCAAGCGCGACGCCGAGCGCCAGATCGCCCTGAACAACAAGGAGATCAAGGCCGTCACCGAGACCGAGCTGAACGCCGCCGTCGCGGCGCGGGACAGCGCCTACGCCGACGAGGCCGCCCAGAAGGAAGAGATCAAGGCCGCCAAGGCCGGCGTGCGGGCGCTGCAGTCCGGCCGCGAGGCGCTGCTGGCGCGCAAGAAGGCGCTGGAGGCGGAAGTGCGCAACGCCGGCCTGCAGCTCGGCTACGCCACCGTCAAGGCGCCGGTCGATGGCCGCATCGGCAACAAGGCGGTCGAGGTGGGCTCCCACGTGGCGGTCGGGCAGCGGCTGTTCGTGATCATCCAGGATGGCGTGTGGATCAACGCCAACTTCAAGGAGACCCAGCTGCACGACCTGGCACCGGGCCAGAAGGTGAAGGTCGCCCTCGACAGCCTGCCGGGGCACGATATCGAAGGGCGGGTGGACAGCTTCGCACCGGCTTCCGGCGCGAAGTTCGCGCTGCTGCCGCCGGACAACGCGACCGGTAACTTCACCAAGATCGTCCAGCGGGTGCCGGTCAAGGTCACCTTCGCGCCGGAGACGCCGAAGGCGCTGCTGGACAAGGTGGTGCCCGGCATGTCTGCGCAGATCGAGATCGACCTGCGCCAGGGGCAGCCCGGGGCGGGCGCCCGATGAGTGCTGCGCAGGTGGCCGGGGCGGATCTGGTTTCCGCCCGGACCTGGCTCGCCATCGGCGCGGCGATCCTCGGCGTCTTCATGGCGGTGCTGGATACGCAGATCACCAACGCGTCGCTGCCGGAAATCCTCGGCTCCCTGTCCGCGTCGATGGAGGAGGGGTCGTGGATGAGCACGACCTACCTGGCGGCCGAGGTCGTGGTGATCCCGTTGACCGGCTTCTTCCTGCGGGTCTTCGGCGCGCGCGCCTACATCCTGGTCAATACGGTCCTGTTCCTGGTGCTGTCCACCCTGTGCGGCTTTGCCTGGAACCTGGAGTCGATGATCGTCTTCCGGGCCCTGCAGGGTTTCTTCGGCGGGGCCTTGATCCCTACTGCGATGACCCTCGTCATCACCCGGCTGCCGCCCGGCAAGCGCCCCATCGCGCTGGCCTGGCTGATGCTGGCCAGCACGCTCGCCCCGACGCTGGGGCCGACGGTCGGCGGCATCCTCACCGAAAGCTACGGCTGGCCGTCGATCTTCTTCATCAACTGGGCACCGGGCATCCTGATGTTCGCGGGTGTCGCCATCGGGCTGGATCCCCAGAAGCACCATCTCGACCTGCTGCGCAAGCTGGACTGGGCGGGCATCGGCGGGATGATCCTGGGCCTCGGTGCGCTGATCGTCTTTCTCGAAGAGGGCAACCGCAAGGACTGGTTCGATTCCGACTTCATCCGCTACATGGCCTTCATGGCCTTCGGCGGCATCACGGTGTGGATCGGCACCCAGCTGCTGCGGGCGGAGCCCTTCGTCAATGTGTGGCTGTTCGGGCGGCGCAACTTCACGGTGTCGTCGGCCGTCGGCGCGGTGGTGGGCATGGGCTTGTACGGTTCGACCTTCGTGCTGCCGCTGTTCCTGGCCCAGATTGCCGGCTACAACTCGCGGCAGATCGGCGAAGTCATCATGTGGATGGGCCTGCCGCAGATCCTGGTCACGCCCTTCGCGGCGGTGTTCGCCAAGAAGTTCGACAACCGCATCATCTGCTCCGTCGGCCTGATGCTGTTCTCGGTGTCCTGCTTCATGAACGCGACGATGACGGCCAGCACGGGCTATGACCAGTTGGTCACGTCGCAGGTGTTCCGCGCTCTCGGCCAGCCGCTGATCATCATCACCCTGTCGAACATCGCGATCCACCGGATCGAGCCCCTCAACCTGTCGTCCGCGTCCAGTCTTTACAACATGAGCCGGGTGCTCGGCGGCGCGGTGGGCACGGCCATCCTGTCCACGGCGATCACGATGCGGGAGCATTTCCATTCGGAGCGGCTGGTCGACTCGGTCACGCTGTTCTCGACCACCACGCGGGAATACCTTGCCGCCTTCACCAAGGTGCACTTCCAGGCCGGCGGCGATGCGGTGTACGCGAGCCATCAGGCCCTCGCCAACCTCAACGGGATCGTGCAGCGGGAAGCCTACGTGATGGCCTTCAACGACAGCTTTTTCATCCTCGGTTGCGTTTTGCTGGCTGCGGTGGGTCTGGTCTGGATGGCCGATCGCATCGTCGCACCGAAGGACAAATAGGAGTGCCCATGAACAAGACACGTCCGCTGATCATCGCGTTGATGTCCCTGCTGGGGGGCTGCGCTGCCCAGGGGAGCTTCACGCCTGCGGCCGAACCGGTGACGCCGCCAAGCTACCGCAACGCACCGGCTGAGGTTCCGAACACGCTGGAGGCCAACTGGTGGCGGATCTACCAGGACCCGGTGCTGAACCACCTGGTCGAGACCGTGCAGGAACGCAACCCGTACACCGAGGTGGCCTTGTTGCGCGTGGCGGAGGCGCAGGCCGGGGTGCAGGCAACGTCCGCCGATCTCCTTCCCAACATGGGCTTCGGCGCCAGCGCCGACAAGAGCCACACTTCCGTCAATACGCCGCTGGGCAAGCTGCTGGGCGGGCGCACCATCGCCGGCAAGACCTACAAGCTGGGCGTCAGCGCCTCCTGGCAGCTCGACCTGTGGGGGCGCGTGGCCCAGGCCGTCGAGGCGGCCAAGGCGCAGGCCGGCGCGGCCGAGGCCGTCAAGCGGCAGATCGCGCTGGTGCTGGCCAGCGAGGTGGCGGTGGCCTACTGGCAGTTCCGTGCGGCAGATGCCGATCACGCGCTGCTCGCCAAAATCCGCGATGAGCGGGCGGAGGCGGTCAGGTTGGGCGCGCTGCGCCTGGAGGCCGGCCTTGGCACCGAGCAGGACTGGCTCGACGCCAGGGTCGAGCTGGCCAAGGTCGAGGCCGAGATGAGCGAGGTCAGCGTAAAGCGGGCGATGGCCGAGCAGGAGCTGGCCACGCTGATGGTCGAGCCGGTCAAGGACTTCCGCGTGTCGCCCGATCCGGCCTACCGCCTGCCGGCGATTCCGCAGGTGGCGCCGGGATTGCCCGCCGTCATCCTCGGACGGCGGCCAGACCTGATGGAGTCCGCGCAGAACATCCGCGCCTTGCTGGCGATGGAGCGTGTCGCGGAGACCGCCTTCTACCCGTCGATCAGCCTTACCGGCGCCTATGGTTTCGCGTCGTCCCAGCTGAAGAGTGCGGTCAATCACAGCTCCCGGGAGTTCTCCATCGGGCCGCTGGCGCTGTACCTGCCGCTGTTCGACGCCGGCCGCAACCAGGCCAATCTCGACGCGGCCCGGTCCCGTTACCGGCAGGCGGTGGATGTACACCAGGTCAGTGTGCTGATCGCGTTGCGCGAGGTGGACGACGCGCTGGTGCAGGTGGAGGCGGCCAATGAGCAGATGCGCACCCTCGGCGTGTCGCTGGCGGCCAGCCAGCGGGCATCGGCAGTGGCCAAGGCACGCTTCGAACATGGCCAGAACACCTATCAGAAGGTCGCGTCGGCACGGGCCGGCGCGCTGGCCGTCGAGCGCAACCTGATGCGCAGCCAGACCGAAGGGCTGCTGGCCACGGTCCGCCTGGTCGCCGCGCTGGGTGGCGGCTGGGAAGGCGTCGATGGCGTGAAGGGAAAGGACGGCGCGAAGCCGGCCGGGGACGTGGTGGCCCGTTCCGAGTGACGGTGTGCGGGAGCCCGCGGGGCAGATGCGCGAGGGGGCGCTGCCTGGCCGCGGGGCGGAGAGTAGGATCTCTGCTCTGATGCCTTGACGCGCGGAGCCACGGGCTGCCATCGGGCGGTGCGCCGGCACGACCGAAATCGATGAAGCGAATCCATCTCCTCTCCGGGGCCGGTGTGGCCGCCACTTTGCTGGCGGCGCTGCTCTTCGGCGCGGCGACGCCGCTGGCCAAGGCCCTGCTCGAATGTGTCGCGCCGTTCCAGCTGGCCGGTCTTTTCTATCTGGGCGCCGGACTGGGGCTCACCGCCCTGCGCTGGCTGCGTGGTGCCGGGCGGGTGCGCCTGGAGCGGGCCGACGTCGGTTGGCTGGCCGCTGCGATCCTGGCGGGTGGCGTGGTGGGGCCGGTTCTGCTGATGTTTGGCCTCAGCCGCATGCCGGCATCCGGCGCAGCATTGCTGCTCAATGCGGAAAGCGTCTTCACGGCGCTGCTGGCGTGGATCGTCTTCAGGGAAGGTGTGGACCGTCGAGTCGCCGTGGGCATGCTGGCCATCGTGCTCGGCATCGGCGCGCTGGGCTGGCCCGCCGAGGCGCGCTTCGCCGGCCTGTGGCCGACGCTGGCGGTGCTGGGCGCCTGCCTGGCCTGGGGGCTGGACAACAACTTCACCCGCAAGCTGGCCCTGGCCGATGCCCAGTGGCTGGCGGCGGCCAAGGGTTTGGTGGCAGGCAGCGTGAATCTCTCACTGGGCCTGCTCGTCTCGACGGACCTGCCGCCCCCGTCCACGCTGGCCGCGGCGCTGGGGATTGGCTTCGTGTCCTACGGCCTCAGCCTGTCGCTGTTCATCGTCGGGCTACGTCATCTGGGGACGGCGCGGGCCGGCGCCTACTTCTCGGTGGCTCCGTTCTTTGGCGCCGTGCTGGCCGTGGTCGGTGGCGAACCGCTGACGGCCCGGCTGGTGCTCGCCGGCCTGTGCATCGGCATCGGCGTCTGGCTGCACCTGACCGAGCGTCACAGCCACGAACATCGCCACGCGCCGCTGGCCCATTCCCACGAGCACGTGCACGATGCCCATCACCAGCACGAACATCCCTTCCCGTGGGACCCGACCGTGCCGCACACCCACTGGCACCAGCATGGGCCGCTGATCCACACCCATCCCCATTTCCCCGACGCTCACCATCAGGACCACAGGCATTAGGTGACTTGGGTCGATGACGGCCGCGCTTCAGCGCAGTGCCGAAGCTGACATCGCTGCGCCAGTCCCCATGCTTACCCTCGATCGCCCACACAGGGCATTCGCCAGGACACTGGTCGGGAATACTTCACAGCCCCTCGTTTGTGGATGACTTAGAGTACAAATCAAGAATAATTATAAAAATAATAAAAATGATATCTGGAGGCATTTATGGCTGGTGTGATGGCAAGCTGGTTGCCGGGAAGGGGCAGAGCCGCGCTGATCCTGTTGCTCATCGTCCTGCTCACCAGTGCCTCCTGGATCACCGCGTCGCTGGTCACGGACCGCATGATGGAGGTGGCTTACCGGCAGCAGCTCCAGCTGGCCCAGCAGCAGCTCGACAGCCTGGACGACGGCATCGAGGATGCGCTGTCGTCCCTCGCGGGCATCCCGGCGGTCCTCGGAGTGGATGGATTCATTGGTACCGAGCTCGTGCGCCAGGGGCTTCGCAAGGAGGAGTCGGCCCTGCCCATGGACGAGCGCAGGCGGCGTTGGGAGCGCGATCCTTTCCTTCAGCGTGTTGGCAAGCGGCTTGATTTTGCGGCGACGAACCTGAAGGCCGATGCGCTGTGGGTGCTGAATGCGCGGGGCGACTGTGTGGCGTCGAGCAATTTCGACAAGGCCGTCAGTTTTGTGGGGCCCAATTACTCGGACCGCGCCTATTTCCGCGACGCCATGGAAGGCCGGCAGGGCCGGCAATACGTGGTCGGCAAGCTGAGCCGGGTTCCCGGCCTGTATTTCTCCTCGCCGGTCACCGTTGATGGCAGCGTCGTCGGAGCGATTGTCGCCAAGCGGGACCTGACCCGCCTGGAGGGCTGGACGCGCTACATCGATGCCTTCATCACCGATGCCCACGGCGTGGTGGTGCTGGCGCGAAACAAATCCCTGGAGTTCCGGACCCTGCCAGGCGTCGACCTGGCGCCGATGCCTGAGCGCGAGCGGCGGGATATCTACTCGCGGACGGTCTTCAAGCCCCTCGCACTCACGCGCTTCGACGCGAAGACCTTTCCGCAACTGGTGCTGCTGGACGGCGAGCGGGCGATCCCCTATCTGTTTCTCAGCGCAAAGGAGGCCAGCAGCGGATTCACCGTGCATCTGCTGCAGCCGGTACCCGAACTGAGGCGACTCGAGACCCAGCGCGAATCCCTGTTCGCGCTGCTGGCGGTGTCCGCCAATCTGCTGGTGGTGACGGCGATTTCCGTGGCGCTCTACTTCTCGTCCCTGAGGAGGGCGCGCCAGGAGGCGCTGCGGGTCAATCAGGAACTGGAAGAGCTGGTGATCCGGCGGACTGCCGAACTCCGGCAGGCGAAGGACATGGCGGAGGCGGCCAACGAGGCGAAGAGCCATTTCATCGCCAACATGAGCCATGAGATCCGCACGCCGATGAATGCCATCATCGGTCTGTCCGGCATCCTGCGGCGGCGTCACGAAGACGATGAGGCTTCGGACAAGCTCGGCAAGATTGAGGCGGCCGGCAAGCACTTGCTGTGCATCATCAACGACATCCTCGACCTTTCGAAGATCGAGGCCGGCAAGCTGGTGTTGTCGGACGAGCGCTTCGATGTCCGCATGGTGGCGCCCACCGCCATTGCCATGCAGGCCGAACTTGCACGAAGCAAGAACATTTGTCTGCTGGCCGAAGCGGACCCGCTGCCTGAGATTGTCGTTGGCGACCGGACGCGCTTGATCCAGGCCTTGCTGAACCTGGTCAGCAACGCGGTCAAGTTCACGGCCTCGGGTTCCGTCACGGTGCGGACGTTGCTGGAAGGGGAGGACGCGACGGGGATGCGGATCCGCTTCGAGGTGAGCGACACGGGGATCGGCGTTGCCCCGGCCAAGCTGGCGACCCTGTTCAGCCCCTTCAGCCAGGCTGACAACTCCATATCCCGGCGTTACGGCGGCACCGGCCTGGGGCTCGCCATCACCAAGCGGCTGGCCCACTTGATGGGCGGCGACGCCGGGGCGGAAAGCCGGCTGGGCGTGGGCAGTACCTTTTGGTTCACAGCGAGCCTCGCCAAGCCCGTGGCGGACTGTCCCACGCCGATGCTGCGTGTGCCGGAGAACGCGGCGGAGTGTCTGCGCAGCCGGTTCGCCGGCAGTCGGGTGCTGCTGGTCGAGGACGAGCCGGTCAATCAGCTCGTCGCCGAGGAGAATCTGCAGGATCTCGGGCTGAGCGTGGATATCGCCCAGGATGGGGTAGAAGCGCTGGAGATGCTGGCGCGGGCCTCGCCGGGCACCTACACGCTGATCCTGATGGACATGCAGATGCCGCGCATGGACGGTCTCGCGGCGACCCGCGCGCTCAGGCAGCTGCCGGCCTTCCAGAGCATTCCGGTGATAGCGATGACCGCGAATGCCTTCTTGGAGGACCGGGAGCGCTGTCTCGCAGCCGGGATGAGCGATTTTCTGGCCAAGCCCGTCGATCCGGAGCTGATGAGCGGCGTGCTGCTCCAGTGGCTGGGCCGTGAACGGGCACGCCGGAAGCAGGACGGGTGGGCGTCCTGAGCGCCCCGGCCATCCTGTGCCGTAGCTCGGCGCTCTTCAAAGGACCGCCGGCTGCAGCAGCAGGGGCGATGACGGCGGCAAGTTGCCATGTGAACGCGCCGTGGCGAGGCTTCACGGCTGGCGACAGGCCGGGTAATGTTCGCCCCGATGAGCAGACACGGGCGGGCAATCATTGGCCAATGAGGAGTTGAATCTGCCGTCGCCGGCGGTGCCGGCCGCCGTGTTTGCATGGCTGCTGGCGGCCGCCTTGCTGGCCGTCGCGTCGTGCCTCCGCGCGGAGGAGGCGCCGCTGCGCTATTTCCCGGCCGGGCCGATCTACGAATACCGCTGGAAGCTCCTCGAGCTGGCGCTGGCCCACGCGACGCCAGCCGGTACGCCGGCAGTCCCGATCACCCCTTACCCGGAGGAGGTCACCCAGAACCGCGGCGTAGCCCTGCTGCAGGCCGGTGCGATCGACGTGGTGGCCCTCGGCACCAATGCCGAGCGGGAGGCGCAGATGCGGCCGATCCGCATCGATATCCTGCGCGGCATCGTCGGCTACCGGCTGCTGGTCATCCGTGCTGGCGAGCAGCCACGGATCGCCAGCATGGACGACCGGGCGTTGCGCGAGCACCTCGTCTTCGGCCTCAACAGCCAGTGGGCGGATCTCCCCATTCTGCGTGCCAATGGTTTCACGGTGGTGACCTCGACCCGTTACGAGAATCTTTTCGGCATGCTGGCCGCCGGGCGTTTCGACGCTTTCACGCGAGGCCTCAACGAGGCTGCCCGGGAACTCGACGAGCGCCGCGCGAAATACCCCCAGCTTGCCGTCGAGCAGACCCATGCGCTGTATTTTCCGTACCCGGTCTATTTCTGGGTGCGCAACGGCAACCAGGCCCTCGCCGAGCGCATCGAGCACGGGCTGCAGCGGGCATTGGCCGATGGCAGCTTCCGTGCCTTGTTCGAGACTTACCACGCGGCGGAAATCACCCGGCTTGCCCGCGAGCGGCGGCACGTGATCCGTCTCGCCAATCCCATCCTGGGGAGCCGTATCGAGGAGCCCGACCCGCGCTGGTGGTGGCGCGACGATGAATCAACCCCGGCGGGGCACTGAACGATGCCGGTGACCCAGACCCTCGCCAAGCGCCTGCTCCGCACGATGTTGCCGGGCTACCTGTTCATCGCGCTGACGATGACTGCGGTCCAGCTGGGCATCCAGTACGTCAGCATCAGCAGCAGCATCGACGACGACCTGGCCTCCCTGGCGCGGACCGTCGAGCCGGGGGTGACCAACGCGGTGTGGGAGCTCGACGACGCGCAGCTCGCGTCCATCGCCCGGGGTGTCCGGCAGAACGCCATCGTCACCGGTATCCGGGTCGAGTCGGAGGAAGGCCGGCAACTGGTCGAGGACGGTGACGTGCCGACGCCCGCCGAGGCCGCCGGGCGGACCTTGCCGAAGCGCTTCAAGAGCACGACGCTGCAGCTCGTCTACCAGACCAAGGGCGTGGCGCCGCGCCGGATCGGCACGCTCAGCATGTACTCGAACCGGGACGTGGTCCTCGGCCGGGTGAAGTACGGTTTCGGCGTCGTGCTGCTCGACTCGGTGCTGTTCACCTTCGGCTTGTGGCTGATCTTCCAGTGGACCATCCGCTTCCGCCTGTCGAAGGCGGTCACCCGCGTCGCCAGGGCGCTCGGCCGCCGGCGAGCCCACCCGAATGGCGCACCCGAGGGTCACATCGACTACCCCTACCGGGACGAGCTGGGCGAGCTGGTGAATGCCTTCAACGACAGCCGCGCGCGCCTCTTCGATTCCCTGCGCGAGCGCGACACCCTCAACCGCAATCTCGAGGCGATCGTCGAGTCGCGGACGGCCGAGCTCACCAAGGCCAAGGAGGAAGCCGAGGAGGCCACCCGCGCCAAGTCGGAGTTCCTGTCCAACATGAGCCACGAGATCAGGACGCCGATGAACGCCGTCCTCGGCATGCTCTACCTGGCGCAGCAGGCGGAGCTGACGCCGGACCTGCGCAGCAAGCTCGGCAAGGCGCAGGGCGCGGCCCGTTCGCTGCTCGACATCATCAACGACATCCTCGATTTCTCGAAGATCGAGGCCGGCAAGCTGGAGGTGGAGGCGGTGGAGTTCAGCGTCGATGGGGTGCTCGAACAGCTCACCGACGCCATTGGCTACGAGGCGGCCCGCAAGGGCATCGAGTTCCTGATCCGTTACGACCCGGCGATTCCCGCCCGCCTGCTGGGCGATCCGCTGCGCCTTGGGCAGATCCTGCTCAATCTATGCGGCAATGCGGTGAAGTTCACCGAAGAGGGCGAGGTGGAGCTGGCCCTGCGTGCGCTCAACATCCGTGACGACGAGCTCAACCTGCAGGTGTGCGTGCGCGATTCGGGTATCGGCATGTCGGAGGAGGCCCAGGCGCGGCTGTTCGAGGAATTCTCCCAGGCCGACCAGTCCACCACGCGGCGCTTCGGCGGCACCGGCCTGGGGCTGGCCATCAGCCGGCGCCTGGTGGAGCTGATGGGCGGGCGGATCTGGGTCGAGGAGTCCCGCCCCGGCAAGGGCACATCGATCTGCTTCACTGTGCGTCTGCAGGTGGCTACGCAGGCGGGCGCTGCCGCGCAGCCGCTGGCGGAAAGGGTGGGGCCGCTGCTCAAGGGTACGCGGGCGCTGATCGTCGAGGACAACCACGCGTCGCGGGAGATCCTCACCGAAATGCTGCGTTTCCTTCACGTGGAGGCGCACGCTGTCGGCAACGGCCTCGACGCGCTGGCCGCATTGCGCAAACCGGGCGACCAGCCCTACGACCTGGTCCTGATGGACTGGCACCTGCCCGGCGTACACGGCGACGAGGTCGCCCGGCTGATCGGCAGCGACCCGGCCATCCCGCTCCGGCCCAGGATTGTGATGGTTACCTCTTACGGGCGCGACGACGTCATGCAGCTGGCAGAGAGGGCAGGGGTGGCAGGCTTCCTGGTCAAGCCGGTATCTCCGTCCATGCTGCTCGACACGCTGCTGTCGGTGCTTGGCCGGGGCTACCTCTTGCCCGACCCGGACACGCCGCCCGCCGCAACGCCGAGGCTGGGTGGGGCTGGCCGTCTGGCTGGCGCGCGCGTGCTGCTGGTGGAAGACAACGATATCAACCGGGAATTCGTCTCCGAGCTGCTGCGCAGTGAACGGGTCGAGGTGGATGAAGCGCACAACGGCCAGGAGGCCGTGGACAAGGTGCGCTGCCACGACTACGACACGGTGCTGATGGACATCCAGATGCCGGTCATGGACGGGCTCGAAGCCACCGGCCGGATACGCGCGCTCGCCGCGGAGCCCGACGGCGAACGCTTCGCCGCGCTCCCCATCGTGGCCATGACGGCGTTGGCGATGGAGCAGGATGCGGCCCGTTGCCTGGCCGCCGGCATGAACGACCACATCGCCAAGCCGATCGAACCGGAGCGGCTGTTCGAAGTCCTGTTCGCCTGCGTGTCCCCCAGGCTGGCGCAGCGCGGCACCCTTCGGGTGGCAGGGGCGGAGGCGGCTGAGGTCTGTCCGCCGGACTTGCTGGCGCTCACCTGTTTCGATGCCCGCGAGGGCATCCGCCGCATCGGCGGTCGGCCGGAGGCCTATCGGCGGCAACTGAAGCGTTTCCGTGAGCACTACAGCAACGCGCTGACGGAGCTGCGCCGCCTGCTCCGGGATCGCGGGCTCGTCGCGGCGGAGGCGTATTGCCATGCGCTGCGCGGCGTGATCGGCAACATCGGTGCCGGCGCACTCTACGCGCAGCTGGTCGCCATCGACGAAACCCTGCGTGATGGCGTGGCGCCCGACGAGGCGATGCTGCTCAGGGCGGAGGGCCAGCTCGTCGAGGCCATCGGCGAGATCGACGCGCTGACGTCCGTCGGCAGCCGCTTCATCCAGGGCGCGGCACGGCCCTTGACGCAGACGGCGATCCGCGCCTTGCTTGAACGACTGGCCTATGCGCTGGAGTACGATCTGGGGGCTGTGGAAGGTCTGCTCGGAGAACTGCGCGCCGGCACTGCAGATATGCCGCTGGCGGCCGATATCGAGGCATTGGCGGCCGAGGTGGATGTTTTCGATCTCGATGCGGCACGACACAGACTGGGCGAACTGAAGGCCGCAGAGCGGCTGCATAGATAGAAAAAGATGAGTCAGCAGACAAACAGCAATAGACCTGTGGAAAAGCGCCCGCGCGTGTTGATCGTGGATGATGTCCACGAAAACCTGCATGTATTGGTCGGCATCCTGCGCGACGAGTACGCCATCTCCGCCGCGACCGGCGGCGAAAAGGCCCTTGTGCTGGCCCACCGTCACCCGCAGCCCGACCTGATCCTGCTCGACGTGCGGATGCCCGGCATGGACGGCTACGAGGTGCTCTCCACGCTTAAGGCAGACCCGGCCACGACGGATATCCCGGTGATCTTCGTCTCGGCCCTGTCAGACCCGGAGGACGAGGCACGCGGGCTGGCTATGGGCGCTGCGGACTTCGTCACCAAGCCGGTCAGCCCGGATCTCCTCAAGGCGCGCGTGCGCAACCAGCTCGAACTGAAGCGCTACCGTACAGAGCCGCTGCCGGTGGACATCATGTCCCACGCCGACGACCGCCAGAGGGCGATCCTGATCGTGGACGACGTGCCCGAGCACATCCACGAACTGCTCGAGGCACTGAAGAGCGAGTACCGCATCCTGGTGGCCTGCAACGGCAGCCAGGCGCTGGAAATCGTGGAAGGCGCGGCGCCGCCCGACCTGGTCCTGCTCGACGTGGTCATGCCCGACATGGACGGCTACGAGGTGTGCCGGCGCATCAAGGCGAGCGCGGCCGGCAGCCGCATCCCGGTCATCTTCGTGACGGTAGTCGGCGAAACCCGCGACAAGGTGAAGGGCTTTGAACTGGGCGCCGCCGACTACATCACCAAGCCCATCGACATCGACGAGGTGCGTGCGCGCATCCGCACCCACCTGGAGCTGGCGCGCCTGCGGCATGTGCTGGAAGACGTGGTCAGCCAGCGCACGGCCATGCTGCGGATCAGCGAGGAACGTTACCGCCACCTGGCCCATCGCGACGCGCTCACCGGCCTGTCCAACCGGATGCTGTTCGCCGAGCAACTGGCCCACGCCATCCTGTCGGCGGAGCGGAGTGCAACGCCCTTCGCGCTGTTCTTCATTGACCTGGACAACTTCACGAGCATCAACGAGAGCCTCGGCCACGGCCTTGGCGACCAGGTGCTGCTGGAAGTTGCCAACCGCCTGCGCCTGCTGTTCCCCGACAACGACGCGATTGCCCGTATCGGCAGCGACGAGTTCAACGTGGTGATGGACATGGCCGTCTGCCACGCGCCGGTGGACCTCACCGCCCAGCGCGTGATCGACGCGCTGGCCAGCCCGTTCCAGCTGAACGGCGACAGCGTGTATGTGGGCGCCAGCCTCGGCATCGCCCTCTATCCCAGCGACGGCACCACCGCCGAGGCCCTGCAGAGCAATGCCGATGCCGCCTTGCACCAGGCCAAGGCCCAGGGCAGGGGAAGCCTGCGCTTCTTCTCGCCGGAGATGACCAACCGTGCCCGCCAGCGCCTGACACTGGAGGCCGAGCTGCGCCGCGCGCTCGACAAGGGCGAATTCCGCCTGCACTACCAGCCGCAGATTGACCTCGCCGACAACCGCCTCATCGGCCTTGAAGCGCTGGTGCGCTGGGAACATCCGGTGCGCGGCACCGTCTCGCCCGCCGAGTTCATTCCCCTCGCCGAAGAGAACGGCCTCATCGTCCGCCTCGGCGACTGGGTGCTGGACGAAGCCTGTCGGCAGATCCGCGCCTGGTGCGACAGCGGACAGGCGCCGCGCCGCACGGCGGTCAACGTCTCGGCGGTGCAACTGAGTCGCGGACGCCTGGTGGAGTCCGTCAAAGGCGCGCTGGAGCGCAGCGGCATTGCCCCGCAGCAGTTGGAGCTGGAAATCACCGAGAGCTTCGTGATGGCCAATGAAGACGAGGCCTTCAACACTCTCGCCGAGATCAAGGCCCTTGGCGTGCGGCTCTCCATCGATGACTTCGGCACCGGCTATTCGTCTCTCGCGCGGCTGCAGCGGCTGCAGGTCCATAAGCTCAAGATCGACATGTCCTTCGTGCGGGACATGACCACCAACAGCGGCAACGCCTCCATCGTCAAATCCATCATCGCCCTTGGCCACGGATTGGGTCTCGAAGTCATTGCCGAAGGTGTCGAGAGCGCAGCCCACGCCAACCGCCTGCGTGCGTTGCGTTGTGACGCGGCGCAAGGCTACTGGTTCAGCCGCCCGCTGGTTGCCGCCGACGTGCCGGCCTTCATGGCCAGCCATCAGGCCTCGCGCGTCCTCGCCGAGCCCGAGGCGCAGTGCGCGCTGTTGATCGTCAACCGTGACTCCAGCGCCTTGTCGGCCATCCGCCGTGCGCTGCGCCGCGAGAACCGCCATACGCTCACCGCCAGCAGTGGCGAAGAAGCATGGGCGCTGCTCGCCAAACACCAGATCGGCGTGGTGATCGCCGATCAACATGCCCTCGGCCCGGGCGGCGCCGACCTGCTCCCGCAATTGCGGCAGTCCTACCCGGAGGTGGTGTGCATTGCCCTGACGGCCATCGAAGACGAAGAAGCCGCCCGCCAGGCCATCGCGCGTGGCGATATCTTCCGTTTCCTCGCCAAACCCTGGTCGGACACCGAACTGCTGCAGGTGGTCCGGGATGCGTTCCGGGCGTGTGCCGGCCGCGGATCGGAGGAGGGCAGCAACACCGCACGCTGATTTGTGTACGGCCATCCACCCCTGGCATCAACTTTGCGCCATAAGTTCGAGGCTATTTCAAATAGTCATAAGAAATGTCTAGTTATGGAGCAGCGCCGCTGAAATCCATAACACCTTTCGAAATGGCGTTGTACAGGGGCGTGTCAAAGGGGAAAGTATGGCCATCAAGTTCAAATCGATTCAGCATCGTATTTCTGCGGTTGCCGGGGCGTGTCTGGTTGTCTCGGTGATATCCACAGTGGGTTTCGGCGTGTATTCGTCGCGCGACACCCAGCAACTCGTCAGCGAACGGGTCAGCGGGCTGGTGAAGGAGAACACGCTCGCCAGCCTTAAAGGGGTTGCCGGAACACAGGCTGGCATCATTCAGGCAAAGTTCGATGTGGCGCTGGATGCGGCGCGGACCATGGCCCATGTCTTCGAACTGGGAAAAAAAGAAAATGGTTTGAGCCTGGGGCGTAACCAGATCAATGCCGTGCTGTTGAACGTGCTGAAGAACAATCCGGATTTCAACGGCACGTATTCCTGCTGGGAGCCGAATGCACTGGACGGCCACGATGAGCAGTTCCGTACCGGTCAGGGCGGCAATAACGAAAGAACCGGGCGTTTCACGCCCTATTGGAATCGGGACGCCAAGGGCAATATCGCCGTTCAGCCGCTGGTCGAATACGACACGATGGACAAGCATCCGAATGGGGTCCTGAAAGGCGGTTGGTATATCGGCCCGCGGGACACCAATACGGAAAGCGTGCTCGATCCCTTTCCGTATATCGTCCAGGGTACCCAGGTCTGGCTGACCACGCTGTCGGTGCCGATCATGGTCAATGGCAAGTTCGTCGGCGTGGCGGGAACCGACTACAACCTGAACTTCGTGCAGGAATTGTCCCAGCAGGCTGACCACGGCTTGTTCGGCGGCAAGGGCGAAGTGCTGATCGTCAGCAACATGGGCCTGATCGTCGCCGATAGCGAAAAGCCCGAGATGATCGGCAAGCCCTTGCAGGAGCTGTTGCCCGGTAAGGACATCACGGCGGTGGTGGCGGATATCAAGGCCGGCAAAGCCGATGCGCGCCTCGATGAGAGCACGGGCCTGATCACGGCCATGGCGCCGATCCAGCTCGGACGGACCGGCAAGCCGTGGGCGGTGTTGATCAGGGTCAGCAAGGATGTGGTGCTGGCGGAGGCCTACGCGCTGGACAACAGCCTGGCAGCGCAGGCCACCGCGTATACGGGCTGGCAGGTGTTGGTCGGCCTGCTGGCGGCGGTGGGCGGCACGACCTTCCTGTGGTTCGCCGCGGCTTCCTTGGCCCGCCCGGTGCGTGAGGCCGAGCAGTTGGCCAATACCATCCGCCAGGGCGACTTTTCCAGCCGCGTCGAGAGCCGTTCCGACGACGAGGTTGGCCGTCTGGGCGTGGCTCTCAACGATATGGCGGCTCGTTTGCAGGCCCGCGCCGATATTGCCGAACGGATCTCCCAGGGCGATCTGAATCTCCGGATCGACCTTGCCTCCGACCGGGACCAGCTGGGCATGGCGCTGCAGCGGATGCTGGACAACCTGAACGATGTCGTCGGGCAATTGCAGAACGGGGCCCGGGAAATCACCGCCAATGCCGAGCAGGTTTCGGATCTCAGCAATGAACTGTCGACGGGCGCCGCCCGCTCCGCGTCGTCGGTGACCGAGATTGGCGCCGCGATGCAACAGCTGACCTCCACGACGCGGGGCAACGCTGAAAATGCAGGCCAGGCGGACGGCCTGTCCAAGGCGGCGCAGACTTCGGCGGTGAGTGCCAGCACGCACATGGGCGAAATGATCTCGGCAATGGACGAAATCGAACAGGCCGGCGTCAGTATCAACGAGATCATCCGCGTCATTGACGAGATCACGACGCAGACCAACCTGCTGGCGCTGAACGCGGCCATCGAAGCGGCCCGCGCCGGAGAACACGGGCGCGGCTTTGCGGTTGTTGCCGACGAGGTGCGCAACCTGGCGACGCGCAGCGCGGAAGCGGCCAAGAGAGCCTCCAGCCTGATTTCCGGCTCCGCCGAAAAAACCCGTCGTGGCGCCGCCATCGCCGACACGACGGCCACGGCGCTGGGTGAGATCGTCGATGCGACGACCCAGGTTTCCAACCTGCTGTCTGAAATCGCCCGGGCCTCGCAGGAGCAGGCTTCCGGCTTCTCCGAAGTGTCGATCGGCCTCGGCGAGATCGACCGCGTGACCAACCGCAACAGCGGCGATGCCGAAACCTGTTCCCGGTCGTCGGTGGTGCTGCGCCAACAGGCGACGAACCTGGTTGGTTTGGTCGGACGTTTCCGCATCCGGGGCTAGTCAGTCGCGTAGCGCGTCGCCGGAGACGCGCGTTTCGGGCGGAAGGCTGCAGGGGGGCCTTCCGTCCAGGCCTTATGCCCGTTCTGGTTTTGCCAAATTTGGCAAAGTCAAGTAATTGCTTCATTTTCGTCGGCTTCCAATCGGCACAACATCTGATCCCAACAAAAACACTGTGTTGGGGGGCCTTCGTTGTCTGCCGCTACGCTTTCGACTCACTCATTGACGCAGATCCAGCCGACCGAGTATCTGGCGGTCCCGGTGCTGTTGAATCTGCGTGCATCACTCCAGCTCCCCCTCGCGCCGGATTTCCTGGATGGACCTGTTGCCTGGGTTCCATGTGGAGTCAGCCTGCCCGTTGTGCAGTCGCTGCCACCGCTCCCGGAAGGCGAAACGGCCTGTGTCATCGCGCTCTATGAGCGGGGTGCCATGGAAGAAGCCCAGGGAGAACTGCAGCAAGGTCTGCCGCTTACGCCGGCGTGGCTGCGTGCGGCCTTGCGGCGTGGCGAATGGGATGACGCCATCGCGGTCGGCCCCACGCTGCCCCTTGACGCTGCCCAGCTGGCCGGTCAGTTCATGCACGCCGTCGCATCGGGGCACGACGATGCTGTCCATCTGGCCAGGGCGCTGCCCCCGGAGGCGGTGGACGTTGCAGAGCGTGTCGCACGGCGTTTCCGTGCGGAAGTCCAGGTCCTGGCGCTGATTGGCGACGAAGCGGCGGAGACAAGCGCGCAGACACCCGAGTCCGGTATCGGAGCCTGGTCCGACAGGCATTGCGAGACTGTCATCCCGACCCTCTCGGGCGGCGCCTGGGCGCCGGCAGTGAACATCTTCCTGAAATGTCTCTGAGGTACGCTGCTTGATCAAACGCGTAAATGGTGTCCATCCTGCAAGTCTTTTCCGTCTCAGTTCCCTGCCTTGAGCGACCCGCTCGCCCGGCGCACGCCTACGATGCGTTCGAAGCCGCGCAGCGTGCCGTCAGCCAATTGCCGACCCCCGCGCCCGTGGTGGTCTCGTGCCGCTGTCACGCGGCAGCCAGGGAATTGCCGGCCTATGTGCGTGGCGGGGCGCTTGGGGCGGCGTCGGGATACGCCTTCCAGGCAAAGTCCGTGGCGTTCCATTTTCTGGCTGGGGAGCGTGACGGCGTGGCGTGCGTCGAAGTCCTTATCCCGGGGCAGCGCAGCATCTCGGTGAGCTACCGCATCAGCGCCGAGGGCGTCGTCGCAGGCCTGACGACGGAAGGGGCCACGCAACTGCTGCTGCATGTAAAGGGCAAGACCAGTGTCCAGGATTTCTCGGAGCATCTGGCAACGATGGTTGAACGCGCCTTCACCGCAGGCGACCTCATGCTGGCCAGGGCGGCCAGCGCCCCGCGCAGCGAAGCCGCACCGGCTTCCGTTACCCACACTCAGGATGTGTACGCCGGGATGATTCCTGGCTGAGCACGCCTGAGTCTTCACACCTCGCTGCCGGCCCTTTTGTCCACCCGGTACTGCAGCTGACCACGCCGCAGCTTGAGCAGGCGAGCCGCTGCGGACAGGTTTCCGTCGGTGCGGCGCAGGGCCCCGGCGATCGCCAGGGATTCGATTTCTTCAAGTGCTATGTTCGCGTCCAGAATCCGTTCGATGGCCTGGTGGACCGAAAGGGACGCTTCCGGGCCGGATTGTGGAAGTGTGGTGCTTGCCGACGGGGAGGGCAGTGGGGCGGTCTCGGGCACCTGCTCGCCGCCGGAGAATAGATGCTCCACGTCGATGCTCCCGTTGTTCTCTGTGAGGATCACCGCGCGTTCGATGATGTTCTCCAGTTCGCGGATGTTGCCCGGCCAGTGGTAGGCCCACAGCTTTTCGCCGGCACTCTGGGTGAGGCCGGCGATGATCTTTCCAAACCGGGCCGAATAGCGTTTGACGAAGGTATCCACCAGCAGCGGAATGTCCTCACGGCGTTCCCGCAGCGGGGGAATCTTGACCGGGAATACGTTCAGCCGAAAAAAGAGGTCTTCGCGGAATCTGCCGGCTTCCACTTCGCTACGCAGATCGCGGTTGGTCGCGGCGATGATGCGCACGTCGATCCGGCGGACCTGCGTGTCGCCGACGCGTTCGAGTTCGCCCTCCTGAATTACGCGCAGCAATTTCCCCTGCGCATGCAGGGGCAGGCTGCTGATCTCGTCGAGAAACAGCGTTCCGCCGCTCGCCCGCTCGAAGCGCCCCGGGCGTGAGACGGTGGCGCCGGTGAACGCGCCTTTTTCCACGCCGAACAGTTCAGCCTCCACCAGCTCCTGGGGAATCGCTGCGCAGTTGATGGAGATGAAGGGGTTTTCCGCTCTCGGGCCGAGGACGTGCAGTGCCTTCGAGAAGCGTTCCTTGCCGACGCCGCTCTCGCCCGTCAGCAGGACGGTAGCGTCGGTCGGGGCGACGCGTTTTATCAGGTAGGCCACCTCGTTGAAGCTGTGCGATGCACCGATCAGATCGGGCAGTTGCTGGGGAGCCTCCTTCTGCGGGTTCGGGGAAGCAGGCTGTGCGCTGCGCCGCCTGGGGGTTGAGATGAAGTGCTCGACCTGCAGGAAGCTCAGGTGGGATTCCGCGTCTTCACATTCTTCCAGGGGTTGGCCCACGACCCGGCAGCGGGCGTGGCCCATCGCCACGCACTCGACCTCGCGCCACAGGATCGGACGCCCCATCAGCGCCGTTGTAAAACCCGTCGCGTAGCCGACCATCATCCAGCACGCGGGAGCGCCGCTGATACCGAATTGAGCGCGGTGGATCTCGGCCTCCCAGGACGATTCCCAGTAGTAATCGCTCCAGAAATCCCCGGTTTCCTGGTTGAACTGGACCCGATCGACGGCCTGGTTCCGCACGAAGCCTTCCATCTCCCGCAGGCGGGTGCCGTAGGCGAGGGTCCTTTCCATCTGCCCGTCCTCCGCGGCGTGCAGGCGGCGCGCATCTTCTGCGCCTTGTTGGTAGCCCAGGCGGGTGAACAGCTCACGGGTGTTCTCGCCACCGAGGCGCTCCATCAATTCCCGTCGCAAGGCAGCCAGGGTGAAGCCGTGGATCAGCAGCATGCGCTGATCCAGGACCAGGATCTGCCCGCTGTCCGGGTCGAACTTGACGTGCCTGGAGATCTCCTTGTCATCGATCTCGTGGGGAATGAAGCGCAGGTGGGCCGCTGCTCGATGGGGCATGTAACGGAGTCTCCGATTTTCCGAAAACAGGGAATTTCTGTTTTGCGAAATTAGATATTTTTGTTTTCAACAAAAACGATTCTAGCCTCACATCGGCGTGAAAGTAAAAAATATCTATCAATCAATAAATTAAAGTGATTTTCATGCTGTGGCATGGGGTTTGCGAAGTGAGAGGCAAGAGCCCGAAGTGGCCTACGTACTTTCATCCCAAAGGAGACCCCGGCTGTGTTGAGTCCTCAACCCATGCTTGCTGTGCGCGTGCTCGAAATGCGCGAAGCCGCAGTTGATGTTCTGAGTCTTGTTCTGACGTCCGTAGATGGTGGATCGCTGCCGCCTTATTCCGCAGGGGCGCACATTGACATCACGCTGCCCAACGGCATGGTCCGTCAATATTCCCTTTGCCGGGCCGATGCCGGATCCGGCAGCTATGAAGTGGCCATTCTTCGCGATCCGGCGGGGCGGGGCGGATCGGCGTGTGCGCACCGGGACATCAAGCCCGGGGATACGCTGGGCATCAGCCACCCGCGCAATCTGTTTCCGCTGGTGCCCGCGCCCGTTTCTATCCTGTTTGCGGGTGGTATCGGCATCACCCCGATCCTCGCGATGGCGGAGGAGTTGCACCGCCAGGGCCGCGACTTCGAGCTCCACTACTGCGCCCGCAGCCCCGAGCGTGCCGCGTACCGGGCATTCCTGGCGCAGGCCCCTTGGTCCGGACGAGTCCGCGGCTATTACGACAGCGAGCCGGATCAAGTCCGCTTCGATGCCCGGCAGATTCTCTCCGGGCGTGACGACGGAGCGCATCTGTATGTCTGCGGCCCGGAGGGCTACATCCGCCACGTCCGCGATGCGGCCAACCAGGTGGGCTGGGGGGATGCGCGGGTCCATTTCGAACATTTCTCGGCATCCGCCGCGCCGCTGACGGACAGCGGCGAGTTCGAGCTCGTCCTGGCCCGTCGCGGCATCACGGTCCGGGTCGGCGCGCAGACGACGGCCGCGCAGGCGCTGCTAGATCACGGCGTCGATGTGCCCCTGTCCTGCGAGCAGGGCATCTGCGGGTCCTGCGTGCTGCCGGTTCTGGATGGCATTCCGGACCATCGGGACGTCTTCCTCAGCGCAGCCGAACGGGACGGCAACCGCTGCTTCACCCCGTGCTGCTCGCGCGCACGCACGTCGAGCCTGCTCATCGATTTGTAAACGTGGCGGCCCCATCGCCACATGTCATTACCGGGCCTCTCGCCCGGGATTCACACCTGGAGAAAAAAATGGAGACAACACGAAGCGTCACGTATCTCAAGAACGCGTGGTATGTAGCGGCCCTGTCATCGGAGGTCGGGCCGGAAGACCTGTTTGCCCGCAAGCTCCTGAATACCCCCGTAGTGATTTACCGTACGCAGGGTGGAAGCCCGGTGGCGCTGCTTGATCGCTGCCCCCATCGCTTCGTGCCGCTCAGCATGGGCGTGCGCAGTGGTGACGACGTGGTCTGCAAATACCACGGCCTGAAGTTCGATTGCAGCGGCGCCTGCAATCGCAATCCCCACGGCAACGGCCATATCCCCCGTGCGGCGAGGGTTCGCACCTTTCCGTTGAGCGAGCGTTACGGCTTCATCTGGATCTGGATGGGCGACGAGCCGGCCGACGAATCCAAGCTGCCGGATGTCGGCCCGCTGACCGAAGGGCATCTCAACGGGGTGGGTTACACCTACATGCACCGGAAGACGTATTACGAGCTGATCACGGACAACGTGATGGATCTCAGCCACGTCGATCACCTGCACGGAGAGATCATTTCGACCCGCGGGCAACTCACGCCCCAGGTGCCGCAGATCAAGGAGACGAACAGCACGGTTTCCACCCGCTGGGAATGGGAGCAGACCCCGCCGATCTTCATCCTGAATCAGTTCCTGCCCGAGCCGATGGTCGAAGCGCGACATTTCGTCGAGGTGGTGTTTATGGCGCCGTCCACCGTCCAGTTGCAGATCGGTGCCACCCAGGACGACGGGGCGCTGGATCTCGAGCATTGCGTCGGGCAGTACGACCTGCACACCACGACGCCGGAAACGGACGGCACGACTCATTACTTCTTTGCGACCCGGAGAAACCACCTCGTCGAGGACGCCGAGTACAACGCCGCCAAGATCAAGGGCATGCACGACGCCTTCGTGGATGAGGACGGCCCCTATGTCGATGCGCAGCACGTGGCGATCGGCAACGCCGATCTGATGAGCCTGAACCCGGTTCTGCTCACCAGCGATGTGGGGGCGGTACGGGCCCGCCGGATCTTGCGCAGCGTGATCGCCGATGAGGTTGCGGACCTCGACGGGGGCACGTCCAGCTCCCAGGCTCTTGAGCACGCCTGAGTGGGGAGGAAAATCATGAGAATGAAGCTCATGGCAAGGGCGGTCGCCTGTGCCTCCGCGGGCATGGCCCTGTCCGGCCCGGCATTGTCCTTCAACGTCGAGACGGACTCCCCGGACCTGGCCATTTCCTGGGACAACACATTCAAATACAGCACGGCCTGGCGCGTGCGCAGCGTCAATTCGAGCGTTGCCCCGGCGGGCACTGCCGGATTGACGCCGCAGGTCAACACCAACGACGGTGACCGCAATTTCGGTCGAGGCCTGATCTCGAACCGGGTCGATATCCTCACCGAACTGGGGGTGCGCTATAAGCGGGATAGCGGTTTCCGGATCAGCGCGGCGGGGTGGTACGACGACGTTTATCAACACCACAACGACCGTAGCGCCGCCGATGCCCCCGGCCTGAACCAGACCGGGCCCTACGACGAATTCAACAAGCACACCCAAATCGCCCAGGGACGCAACGCCGAATTGCTGGACGCCTTCGTCTATACGAAGAAATCCCTGGGGGAAATGAACCTCAACCTCAAGGCGGGCCGTTTCACGCAGCTTTACGGGGAGAGCCTTTTCTTCGGCAACAACGCCATCGCCGGCGCCCAGACACCGCTGGACCTCGCCCGCGCGCTGTCGGTGCCTAACTCCCAGTTCAAGGAGGTGGCCCGGCCGGTCGGCCAGGTCTCGGTGCAGCTCCAGATCACGCCCGACGTGATCTTTGGCGCCTACGTCCAGCCGGAATGGCGCAAGTCGCGGCTGCCGGCGGCGGGCAGTTATTTCAGCTTTGCCGACTTCGTGGATGATGGCGGAGAAATCCTCTACACCCCGTACGGACCGGCCAAGCGCGGGAAGGACATCGAGCCCGGCAATTCGGGGCAGGGCGGCATGCAGCTTCGCTTCAAGGCCGGCGACAGCGAGTACGGGCTCTACGCGGCGACCTTCCACGAGAAGCTGCCCCAGTTCTATGCCCGTTTCAATGCCGGGCCCGGCGGCGTAGTGCCGCAGGATTACGTCATGGTCTATGGGCGCAACATCCGCACGGTGGGGGGGAGCTTCAGCACCCTCGTCGGCGAGACCAACGTCGCGGGGGA
Organism: Zoogloea sp. GW822-FHT05C07; assembly: GCF_058800215.1. Taxonomy (NCBI): domain Bacteria; kingdom Pseudomonadati; phylum Pseudomonadota; class Betaproteobacteria; order Rhodocyclales; family Zoogloeaceae; genus Zoogloea; species Zoogloea sp. GW822-FHT05C07. The sequence goes on along the minus strand of NZ_CM179510.1, from coordinate 5,298,974 downwards.
AATGTCGTACCGGACCAATATGCCGCTCGTTGCAGCGGGCAGCTTTGTCTTTCCGATCAACGATCCCGCTGCGGATGGCGACCGGAATGCCCGTTTCCCCAAGGGCGATACGCTGCATCTGAATCTGTCGGCCATCAGCGTGCTGGGCGCCAATGCCTTGTGGGACGGAGCGTCATTTGTCGGCGAATTCGCCTTCAACCGCCGACTGCGCGTCACCGATAACCCGGAGGCGCTTGATCCCAACGCGACGCGGGATGCGGGGGCCTTGCAGTTCGTCTTCACGCCGGAGTATTTCCAGGTCCTGCCCGAAACGGATCTGCAATTGCCGGTCGGCGTGAGTTACGGCCTGTGGGGGCGCTCGTCGGTCAATGGCGTGTTGTTCCCGGCGGAGCATGGCGGCAGCGTGAGCGTCGGCGCCAAGGCGGTGTACCAGAAGGCCTGGCAGCTGGGGCTCAACTACACCCATTACGTGGGCTCCGCGGGCTCCGTTGCGACGGCTACCGGTCTCAATTCCTATCAGAACTTCCATGGCGACCGCGATTTCGTGTCGCTGTCGGTTCAGCGCAGCTTCTGAACCCATTCCCGCCAAACAAGGAATCCCAACATGAAGAGCAAAACAATGATCTGTCTGGCCGTAGCCAGCACACTGTTCCCGTTTCAATTGGCCGTAGCCTCCGTTTCGGCAGACGAGGCGTCCCAGCTAAAGACGGTCCTGACCCCCCTCGGCGGCGAGAAGGCCGGCAACAAGGATGGCAGCATCCCCGCCTGGAACGGGGGCGGGAGCAGCAAAGTCAGCGGATCCCGGGTTGGCGACATTCCGGTCAATCTGTTTCCGGGAGAAAAGCCCACCGTACAGATCTCGGCGTCGAACATGGCCCAGTACGCGGGCAAGCTCTCCGAAGGCACCATGGCGCTGCTGAAGAAATACCCGGACAGCTATCACGTCAATGTCTTCCCGACCCACCGGACGGCCGTCGCGCCGCAGTACGTCTATGACGGAACGGCCCGGAATGCCACCGGCTGCAAGACCGTGGACGCCGGAATGTCGGTGGAAGGTTGCTTCGGCGGCATTCCGTTTCCGATCCCCAAAACCGGCATCGAGGTGGTCTGGAACTACATCCTCCGCATCGAACCCGAGTCCGTCGAATTCGGCTCCAAGAACATCGTCGGAACCTCGAACGGCGCGCGGACGATGGCGACGCGCACCGACAACTTCTTCCAGCATCCCTATTACTACAAGGACGGATCGGCCAAGAGCTGGACCGGGGAGTATTTCCTGCAGCGCTTCAACACCACCGCGCCCCCGTTCAAGGCCGGCGAATCCCTGGTCCTGCGCGACAGCATCAACGCCAAGCTCCCGCGCCAGGCCTGGCAGTATCTCGTCGGGCAACGTCGCGTGCGCCGGGCGCCAACGGTGGCCTACGACACGCCTGATTTCGTGTCGTCGGGCGCCAATTACTTCGACGAGGTCATGGGCTTTATGGGGCATCCGGACCGTTTCGAGTGGAAGCTGGTTGGCAAGCGGGAAATGTATATCCCGTACAACAACAATGAACTGGTGACGGCGAAGGAATCCGAAGCCTTCGACAAGTTCCACCTCAACTCGAACAAGCTCCGGTGGGAACTGCACCGCGTCTGGGAAGTGGAAGCCACGGTCGTCTCCGGCAAGCGCCATGCGGTGCCCAAGCGCAAGTACTACTTCGACGAGGACACCTGGCTGCTGGTGCTCATGGATGGCTACGACTCGGAGGGCAAGTTGTGGCGAACTTCCGTGGTTCCCACCTTCTTCGTGCCTGCCGTGCCGGCGGTGCTGGCCAAGCCGGTGACCATCTACAACCTCCAGGCGGGGACGATGAGCACGGTGCAGGGCTTGTTCCAGGATGAAACCTACAAGGTGGTGTCCCGCAAGAACGAGTCCTTCTTTACCGGCGATGCTGCTGCTGCGGATGCCGATCGATAGCGTGTATTGAACCTTGTCCGGCTGGGGCACGGGGCTTTAGGCCCGTGCCCCAGCCGGCTCTACGGCAGCTGGAAACTACGCGAGCCATTTCAGCAGCGCGCCGTAGAGCTTGTCGGGGGCTACGGGTTTCGAGACGAAGTCATTCATCCCCGCCGCCATGCACCGCGCCTCATCATCGCTGAATGCATTGGCGGTCATGGCGACAATGGGGATCTCCCTGCCGCTTTCGAGCTGGCGGATGACCTTTGTCGCGGTGACCCCATCCATCCTGGGCATCTGCATGTCCATCAGGGCCAAGGCGTATGTCCCTGGCTGGGCATCACGAATCTTCGCGACGGCAATCTCGCCATCTTCAGCAAAGTCGCACACCAGGCCGATCTCTTCGAGCATTGCCTGGGCGACCATCTGGTTCACCTCGTTATCCTCGACCAGTAATATCCGCGTGCCGGCATAGCACTCCCGCAATTGCTCGGCCATTGCAGTCTCCGAAGTCGCTACGGATGCGGGGCTGTCGCCGTCCGTCTTGAGCAGGCGCACGGTAAGCCAGAAAGTACTGCCTTCACCCACAACGCTGTTCACGCCGGCGTCCCCGCCCATCAATTGGGCCAGCCGCCGGGTGATCGCCAGGCCAAGGCCTGTGCCGCCAAAGCTGCGGACCGTGGATGCGTCGGCCTGCTCAAACGGCGTAAACAACCGGTTCATCGTCTCCCGGGAGATTCCGATGCCCGTATCGATGACTTCGAAACGGAGCACGACGCTGTCAGCGTCCTCGTGTTCCTGGAGGGTGCGCACGGTGACGGAACCCGTCCTGGTGAACTTGATGGCATTGCCGACGAGGTTGAGCAGCGCCTGAGTCAGGCGAGTCGAGTCCCCCAGCAATCGCGGCGGCAGGCTCTCCACCTCGGTTTTGAGCTGGAGCCCTTTGGCGCTGGCCGCCTCGGCGACCATGGAGCACACATTGAAGGGCAGGACGCGGACATCCAGTTCGTCTTCCGACAGCTCGAGCTTGCCGGCCTCGATCTTCGAGAAGTCGAGAATGTCATTGATGATCGACAGCAGATGTCTGGCCGAAGCCTTGCTGTTGTTGAGCCAGTCGAGCTGTTTCGGATCGGTGGCGCGGTGCGTCGCCAACTCGATCATGCCCATGATGCCATTCATAGGGGTCCGCAGCTCATGACTCATGTTGGCGAGAAAGGCGCTCTTGGAACGATTGGCGGCCTCGGCCGCTTCGGCGCGATTGGCGAGGTCCAGCTGCATCGCCCCGATCTTGATGGCCATGCCGTTGAACGACCGGGCCAGATCGGAGAACTCATCGGTACCGCTATCCTCGATCCGATATTCCAGATCCCCTTCGGCGATCTTCTGCGCACCGTCGTGCAAGGGCAGCAGGCGGTTCCGCAAGAGTTTGCTCAGATAAAGGGTGATCAGGATCGAGCCGATGCCGAGCGTGAAGGCAAACAGGATCACCGTGATGGACAAGCGTCGGTAGGTCGCTTCGACACGGTCGTCCGCGGCGTTCTGCAGCGCCAGAGCTGCGTTCTGCTGACCATTGGCCTTCATCAACAGCTGGCTGTACAGCCGCCGGTCGAGCTCCTCGAGGATGAGCTTGTTGGCACCCGGGGCTTTCATGGATTCGGTGTTCTGCACGATCCGGTCGAACAGCTGTGTTGCGTCGTCCGCATTCCTGCGCAATTGCGCCAGAAGCCGCTTCTCCTTGTCCCGCGCAAATTTCTCGGTCGCCTCGTCCAGCAATTCGTTGGCGATCCGCTTCTTCTTTTCCCATGAGGCCCGCAGGTGTTCCTCGCGGAACAGGAAGTACTGGTCTCGAAACGTGGCCCGCTGGAAATAGTTGTCGCTGATCGTATTGGCCAGCCTCGCATTGCTCTTGGCAAAATTGAACTCGCGAAATGCACCAACGAGAATTCCGCCCAACGCCAGCAGCGCCACTGCCACAAGGGCCGAGAGGATCCTTAATTTGGCAGAAACGCTCATGGGGCCCTACTTGTGGATCAGAACTGCATCCGGCTTCACCGCCAGGAGCCCGTCCAGATAGACGTAGCTCGCATAGTCCGGCATGTCCGATTGTTCGGTGAGCTTGTTCTTCAGCGCCCACCGGGTTTCATCTTCCAGGGTCAGCAGCAGCGTCTGGTCGAGGACGACCTTGTAATTGAAGGCGTCCCAGACCTCCCGAACCAGCTGCGTGTCGATCTTTGCCGCTGCGGCGATGATGTTCTGTGCGTCCGTCGGGTATTTCTCGACAAACTCTTCGGCCTTGATCAGCGCGCGGAGGAAGCGTTGGACCGCTTCGGCGTGCTGGCCGACGAAGTCCTGCTTGGCCGCGATATTGAAAGTCTCGGTGTAGATCTGCCGGTCATAGAACACCACGCCGTTGGTGCCCAACTGATGCTTGATCTGGGTGAGGGGATAATTCCATGTCGAAACCGCATCGACCTGCCGGCTCAGTATGGCCTGCTGCATTTCATCGGGTTTCAGCGCCACGGCCCGTATGTCACCTTTGCCCAGGCCTTTGGCGGTGAGCATCGAGTCGAGGAAAAATTCGGAGGTGGTGCCGGCGGTGTAACCGATGCGTTTCCCCTTCATGTCTTCCGCCGTCTTGATGCCGGCGTCCATGTTGGCGACGATGGCGTTGTTGAGGGTGCTCGACTCGATATTGGCAAGGACGAAAATCCTGGCGCCGCTGAGGATGCTGAACATCACCGGTGTTTCCGCCACGGTGGCGATATCGGCTTGTCCATCCAGAACCGACTGCAGCGCCGCCTTGCCATGGCTATGTTGCAGCAACTGCACATCCAGACCTTCTTCAGCGAAATAGCGCCGTGCGGCCGCCACGTGGATCAACGTGCTTTGCGGTTGATAGGTGTAGGCAACCCTTATCTCCTGGGGCGCTTCCTTCGTCGTGCGGGGCAGATTCGACGGCGTGGAGTTGTCACAGCCCGCAATGATCAGCATGGCAGTGATGGCCAACAGTGCTTTCCACATGGCATCCCCTTTTTTTGGAACGCAAGCGTCTACATGCATCCTGCGTTATCACGGAGCGTCTCATCCCAAGATGGGCGGTCGCTATGAAATGCTGCACTGCTTTAGCCTGGACCCGCATATCTCATGTTCCAATTGGGCGGCAGAACCGTGCAGGCCCGGACCTACCGGGCTAAACTTCTTCTGCATTCAGGTAATCACCTTGGCGACACGCATCGCTGCGGCCGGCGCTCCCCGTGCCGTGACGCTCTGACTGGCGCGCCATTTCCCCACTTCAGTGAAAGGAATAATCATGGGTCTGTTCGATCAAGTCGTAGGAGCCGTCATGTCTGGCCAAACTGCTGAAGGCGCCGCCAATCCCTTGCTCTCCAGCATCATGCAACTCGTCAACGATCCGCAGACCGGCGGCTTGGCCGGCCTGGTCCAGGCCTTCCAGAATGGCGGCCTCGGTGAAATCGCCAAGTCCTGGGTATCGACGGGCCAGAACCTGCCGGTCTCCGCCGAACAGATCCAGAGCGTGCTAGGCAGCAGCGGGTTGCTGCAGAACCTTGCCAGCCAGCTCGGCCTCAGCAGCGAGCAGGTTTCCGGTCATCTCGCCGAATTGCTCCCGCAGGTGGTGGACAAGCTGACGCCCAACGGCGCCATTCCCGAGAGCAACGACCTGGTGGCGCAGGGCCTTGACCTGCTGAAGGGCAAGCTCTTCGGCTGACCGCCTGCATGAGCCGCGGCACCGGTCGTGATGGCGGTGCCGCGGATTTTCTGCTCAACGCCGGGTTATGTACCTTTGCCCTCGGCGGGCAAACTGAATGAGTTCTCAAGCATCCGCAATTCGGGTTGGTGTAGAACCGCCAGACGCTCCAGCACCTTTTCCCCCTCGGGCAGGAGATGAATCTCCACCTGACGCCGGTCCTCCTGGTTGATGCGTCGCTGGATCAGACCCAGCTTCTCGCAGCGATCCAGCAGGGCCACAACGCCGTGGTGCTTGGCTTGCAGCTTTTCGGCGAGTTCTCCGACGCTGGCCCAGTCTTTTCCCCGCATGGCCTTCACGTGCAAGAGCAGCTGATACTGCAGGGACGTCAGGCCTTCCGCATGGCAGATATCCTCACTGAATCGCAAAAAACGGCGCAATTGGTGGCGGACATGGGATAGCCGCCGGTAGTCCTCTTGGGAGAGCGTGGCCGGAAGGTCGGAGGTGCTTTCCGATGAGGGCGAATTCGTGGGGTTGCGGGGATCCAAATTCGGCATTCGTATCGTGTGCAGCTGAGTGAATCCCCGGATTCTAAAACGCCGCCGCCTAGGATTTCACATGATCCGCGGCGCCCATTGGAACCGGGTCGTCCCCCAGGAGCCGCCGTAAATCCCCGCTCCACCAAAGATCGAAACACCACGCGAGAAATGCCAGCAGCGCGGCGACCACCAGCCAGAATCCGGCGTTGATCTGTTCGTCGGCCAGATACACGGCGCACAGACGGGTTGGCGCGTCCTGATAAAGCAGGCCGACGACAGCTGCCATCCAGCACCAGTTGCCTAGAAAGAATGCCTGCACGATGCGACCGGCCAGCGGCCACGAGTATCGGAATGCGGCGCCGGCGGCGAGCAGCGAGCCGAACTTGGCCGCCTCCGCCCAAGGCAGGAGACGCGCGGCATCGATGGCACGGGGAATCATCCAGAACGACGTTGCCAACACGCCGAGCAATAGCCCGGTGAGGCCGTAGGCATTCCACGCTTGGAGAGGCGACGCTCGCGCTGGTCCACGGCCGCCAGCCAGCAACCATCCCGTGGTGGTGATCAGCGGCAACTGGACAAGCATGTGCCGCGTCATATGGCTCTCGAACCAGCCGCGCACCACGGGCATCATCAGGAGCAGCAGCAGGCCAAGGGCGATAAGGACACCACGGGGGTTCTTCATGAGCCGGCCCGCACTTCCGTCGCTTTGACCGCCTCAATCCTCGCAAGCGCCTCCGCCAGCGCTGCGGCCGGATTGGCGAGATCCATGATCCGTACCAGGCGGCCACGTTGGTCCACTACGTGTATTGCCGCATTGTGCTCAAAACCGCCCAGCCCATCGGGGATGACGACAATCCCGAAGTTGCCGAGCAGCTTTGGCAGCTCCGCGGAATTGGCGAGTGCCGCGAATTGCCACACGGCGCCGTCGGCACGCTGGTGGCGCGCATAGGCGGCAAGCTCGGCTGGCGTGTCGTGCTCAGGATCGAAGCTGATGCTGAGCAGGCGGACACGGTGCTGCAAGCCGCGTGCACGGATCTCGGTCTGCAATTGCTGGAACTCGCTTCCGAGCGCGCGGCATACCGTTTCGCAACGGGTGTAGACGAAGTCGAGAAGGGTCACGCGGTCCGGATCGCTCAGCGACATAGGCCTGCCGTCCGTGCCCAGCACATCCAGAACGGGCAACTGAACCGGAGCCTCCGAAACTTCAAGCCGACGCGCGTCTTCACTGGTGAAGGCGCGCAGCCCATCGGTGGTCAGCACGAGGGCGGAGCCGCCGGCCAGCGCAACACACAGCAAGGCGAGCAGCGTCCGCATCTCGTCCCGTCCCGACTTCCGGCTAGCGGAATTGCGCCAGTTCGTCGCCACCCGTCCAGGGCTTGCTGCGCGCCTTGGTGGCGTCGCGCTCGGTCGCGACCGTGGTCGAGTTGATGGGGCTAGCCGTATTGCCCCACTGTTTCCGGACGTAGCTCGTCACCGCAGCGATTTCGGCGTCGTTGAGCTTCTCGCCGAAATTCGGCATCGTACCCTGATAGTTCGCGCCTTTCACCGTGATCGGACCATCGATGCCGTGCAGCAGGATTTGCACGATCAGGCGCTCCTTTCCCGTCGCCCATTCCGACCCGGCCAACGGGGGGAATACGCCAGGAATCCCTTGCCCGGTGGCCTGGTGACAGGCCGCACACTGCGCCGAAAAGATCTGCGCGCCGTCCACTGCCGCACCAGGTGCGGCCGCTACGGTGGCGGAAAGGTCCGAGAGAGTGCGCCGGTCGCCAAATTGCGGCGGAGTACGTGGATTCGCAGTCGCAATGTAATAAATGGCCCAGCCCAGCAAAATGGCGACCAAGCCCAGCAGGAGCACGGGAATCGGCGTCGACGACTCGTGGGGTTCGGGGTTTTCGCGCAAATGGGCGTCATGAATGGCCTGCCCACGCTTTGAATGTAAGGTCATGGCTCTGAATTCCTATTTAGCCTGTGCGGCGTCTGGAATGGGGTAGGTGTGGTCAAGCGACAGGAGGTACTTGGCCAGCCTGATGGCCTCAGGCTTGGCGACGATCACGCCCTTGGCCGGCGCGAACGCCGGGGGAAGCGTCACCACCTTGTCTCCCGCCGCGGCCTGCGCCTTCAATTCGAACAGGTACGGGAAGCCCGGCATGATGCTGTTCGGAGTGTACGCCCGGGGCTGGTACAGGTGGCCGAGTTGCCAGTCGATGCTCGGCTGGCGGGCGCCGATGTTGAACAGATCGGGGCCTGTACGCATGGTGCCCAGCAGGTGGGGCTTGTCGTAGTAGTAATCGCCCGGCACGGGGGTTCTGCCCCAGCCGCGCTTGGCATCCGGAGCCTGGCTGGCATCGCGCGGTTGCTGGGAATGGCAGTACACGCAGCCTTCGCTGATGTATTGCTGACGCCCCAGAGCTTCTTCCGGGCTGTAATCCTTGAGCTTTTCGGGAGGCCGGACCGACTGCAGCTGGAAATAGGGCAGGACGACCAGGGCGCTGGCGGAAACGGCGAGGGTGACCAGGGCGCCGGAGATGAGCTTGAATTCGTTTTCCATGATTCAGGCCGCAAAAGGGTTGCCGAGAATGACGGAGCCGGTACGTTTGGGGCCATAACGCAAGGCCATGGCCGCGAAATGGAAGGCAAACACCAGATGGCCGGCCGTCATCAGCGCGCCGCCGACTGAACGCGCTTCCAGATAGGGCAGGGTCACCGTTACCGAATCCATGAACGGACGCGTGGCATCGAGCATGGCGAGACCTTGCAGGACGCCGCCTATGGTCAGGCCGACGAAGTAGATCGCGAAGCCGACAACGACCAGCCAGAAGTGCCATTCAATCAGGCGCGGATACGGCCACTCCCAGGCCATGATGCGCGGCATCACGAAGTAGATCGCGCCGAACATCACCATCGTCACGAATCCGTAGAGCCCCAGGTGGGCATGGGCAACGGTGAAGTGCGTGAAATGCGTGATGGTGTTGATGCTGCGCAGTGCTTCAAAGGAGCCCTGGACCGAACTGAGCGTGTACATCAGGCCCCCTAGTGCAATGAAGCGCAGCGTCGGGGAATGGGGAATGGCGGCCAGAACGCCACGGAGCGTCAGGAACTGATTCGTCGTGAAGGCCAGCACCGGCACGATCATCATCACGCTCTGGACGATCGACAGCGTCACCATCCATTCCGGCACCGGGCCGCCGATCAGGTGGTGGCCGCCGACCTGGCCGTAAAAGAAGGCCAGCGCCCAGAAGCCAAGCAACGAAAGGTTGTAGGACTGGATGGGGCGGCCGAGCACCTTCGGCAAAAAGTAATAGGTGGTCGCCAGGGCCATCGGCGTATAGAAAAGCCCCAGCACGTTGTGGCCAAACCACCAGTTCATCGTGGCCTGTTCAACCCCGAAATGAAGCCCAGGGAACTTGGCGACGACGAACAGGATGGGGAACCAGAAAAGGGCCGCGCCCATGTACCAGATCGACACGTACAGGTGCTTCTCGGTGCGCCGGTGCAGGGTCAGGATCAGCGGCAGCCCGATCATCGCGCCGCCGGCCACGATGAACAGGCCCAGTTGCCAGGGGATCTCGAGCCACTCCATGCCGTCGTTGATGCCATTGCCGATACAGACCAGGCCGGCGATCAAGGCCGCGTTCCACAACACGGCCCCGAGCATGGCATAGCGCCCTCCGGCCAGCTTCGTCTTGAGGAGGCGCGGCAGCATCCAGATAGCGATGCCGAATGAAGCCATGGGCGCCCAACCGTAGGCGACCACATTGAGGTGCAGCGTCCGGATTCGACCGAAGGTCAGCCACGGCGTATTGGTCAGCCAGTCCGGGTTGTGCAGCTTGAGCGAGCTGGTCAGCCCCGCAAACGAGGCCAGCACCAACCAGACGACGGCGCAGCACAGAAAGATGAAAGCCGGTTTGGCGCTCGAGCGATCCGCTTCAAGCCGGGCGCGGAGGGCGCCCTGATCCGGCTGTGTGTTGTCGGCACCACCATGGGCCACCACGCGTTGCAGGGCCGAGATGCCTGCCCGCGTGGCGCCCGGATCCTCGACATGGCCAATTTCCCCGGCAGCGAAGATCGTGCGGGCGCCTTTGGCGTTGCGCTCGAACAGATTCCTGCGCAAGGACCAGATGAAAACGAACAATCCTGTGACTGACAGGATGAATGAAGAAAGCAAGATAGTGACGGTATCCATGGCTCTTCCGTTGGGGTTCGGGGGTGACGACTCGCGGAGCTTTGGCTCCTGCTGATAGTTATTTGCGTGCTGCCAGCGGTGAAGAGCGTCGCCTCTACGGCCTGCATGGATAGAGAGATGCCTTCGCGCTGCCGATAATTAGATCATAACGTGATATAAATACAACCGCGCTGGCCATGTGGGTAAGGTGCAACCGGGTGAGCGGGAACCTGATCTCTTTAGCTGCCGCTCATGGTGCAACAGAGCCAATTCCACGCCGAACCCGCAGGGCGCTGGAGCCTCGGAAGTTCAGACCCGCAGCTGGGAGTGTCGGAATTTTTGTGGCTGAGGCCTGACGGCCGGGGCGGTCACAGAGGTGATGCGCGACTTCAAAAAGGTGGGCATAAGCGCCGCTGCTTCCGTTCGTTGCCTTTCCGACGGAAGTGCGGCGGGGGACCTACATCAACATCACAGCCAACCGTGGGTGATGAACTCCATCACCGGATAGACCCGGTTCTCCAGCGGACGTGCGTGCACCGCCTCGACGATGCGCGCCACGCCGCTGGCGTACGGCGTATCGCCATAGACGCGCGTTTCCATCTGTACGCTGCAGGCGCCATCCTCGATGCGGATGCGGTGGAAGGCGTGGCGGGCGAGCTGGTTTTCCGGGATGTGCAGCGTGTCGTGCTGGACGGACGGCTTGCGGACTGACTGGATCTCCTCCTGTGCCAGCCCGAGCGCATGGGCCATGCTTACCGCCGTGCCCGGTACTGACGTCTTGGACGCCTGATGGGATTCCACCAATTCGATCTTGTAGCCCCGGAACAGCGGCCCGGACGCCTCCAGCATGGCCATGAACTTGAGCATCAGGATGTTCGTATTGGGGCACAACACCACCGGAAAGGCGAACTCGCCATCCTCGACGGCCGACCCGGTGGACAGCTCGATGAGCGGCGATGCCGTCTCCTCGCAAAACGTACCCACCGCCGCCAGCTCCCGTCCCGACCCCGCGTGGACCACGATGGCCTGCCCATCGCCCGCCGCCCGTTCTTCCCACGAAACGACCTGATACCGCGTGTCCAGCTCCAGCGAGCCGAGCAGCTCCTTCGCCAGCTTGCCGGCCCCTACGATGATGACTTGCATGACTACCGCTTGAGATTGAAAGCGGGGGATTGTGAGGGAAGGGCGCGAGCTTGTGTTGGAGGGATTCGGGGGCTTGCCGATGTCTTCTACTGGTCCGCGGTGGTGGATGCGGAAGGTGTCACCTTGTCGCGCTCGATCTCGCGCATGGGGTAGACCTCTTTCACATAGAAGTAAAAGAACGCCACCGACAGCGCCAGCACCAGCAGGCCTACGATCTGCGACGTCATCTCCATGCCGGCGGGTCCGATCTTGATGGTCGAGTTCGTCGTTGTGGGTGGGGCAGATTCTTCGCCGGCGGACTCGGCGGACTCGGCGGCCTGCGCCTGCACGGCCTGTGCATTGGCCCTTTCCGCCTTTTTGGCACGCGTCCGCCCCGTGTAGTCGCGCTTGAACTGCAGGTAGGTGATCCACAGCCCGAAAGCGACGATACCCATCACGATGCAGAACAGGAGTTGCGTGGAGAACAGGTGCCACTCCCAGCCGCGCCTCTCGTAGTCTCGTTGCCACCGGATGTGGGCGGCCTGGTCCTCCTGGTCCAGTTCCACCAGGGTCGTAGGCATTGTCTGTGTGCTCGTTTCCTGAGCCCCGACCTCGTATTTCTTTGCAGTGCCACTGACGTCGACAACCACCCCCCAGGTGGTTGTCGGGTTGCCGAGCAGTACCGAGCACAGGCAGGCAGCGGCAAGCATTCGCATCGCCACCGACATGCTCATGCCCCTCCCGTAACCTGGGCCAGCAGGTCCAGGTAGTAATACAGCTCCTTGTACGGGCAGTCCTTCGGAATGCCTGCCTCGAAAGGTGCAAGGTCGGCGGCGTTGTTCCTGCGGATCAGGTCCGTGAGCACCTTGCGCAATGCCCGCAATTCTTGCGGCGTACCGGCATAGTTGCTTCGGCACGCATCACCGGAGGCTAGGCCCGGCGGCGTCGGCAAGGTTTGCTGCATGATTTTCGTCGGGGTGCACCCCAAGCTTCCCAGATTCCCGATCACGGTCATCTGTTGCTCGGGCGACAGGGTGACACCCCTGAACACATCGGCCTTGAAAGCCTCATGCTTTTCGACTGTCAACTTGCTGGCATCGATGGACTTATATATCCGCAACTCCGCCGCCCTTGGCGGCGTCTGCTGCTGTGCCTGTGCCGCAGATATGCCGACCACACCGATGGTCGCGCACAACATGGCCTTGCACCGGGTTGCCAGGGGCCAACGCCGCACCTTGCACGAGTTCATGGCAACCTCCCCCAGGACGCTCATGCATTTCTTATAGTGGAACCATGTTGCCTGCGCAAGGCTTGCGCCCTGACGCGGAGGGTGCCGGTGTGGTCGCCAATCAATAACGCGCCAAGACCGCGCCGGACTGTATTTTTATTCAATACTCTGCCACTATACGGCCCCCCGATTTTCCCTTGCGGGAAATGCACGTCGTCGAGCAATGGCTTCAAACAAAGCGCATCACGCCACAGGCTGGGCCGCAGCGGTCATCGCGGCGGCAGCGGTCGCCCACGCCGGCGCGGGTGGCCCTTATCAGATGTGGAGCGCGTTGAGCTTTGTGATGGGCTTTATCGGCAGCACCGCGCCTGATTGGTTGGAAGTGGCCTGGTGGTCCAGGTCGCGCCGTTTATGGATCACCCACCGGACCCTGACGCATTGGGGCCTGGCCTGGATCGCGCTCCTTTTCTATTCCTATGAGCAACTCGGCAAAAGCACGCCGGCGCCGCTGGGCGTGGGTTTTGCCATCGGCGGGCTGATGCATTTGCTGGCGGACTGGCCCAACCCCCTCGGCGTGCCGTGGCTGTGTTGCCGTCATTCCCTCAATTGGTGGAAGAGCGGGCGCTGCGACCTGCTCGTCGTTGCCGCGTCGTGGATCGGTGCCTTTGCCTGCGCGGATTACGTCTGGTTCCACGGGATTCACTGTGCGTGGATCATGGAGTGCGTGCGCTCGGCAGCTCGATAGCCGCGCAGGTGGAGGCTGCCAAGTGCCCTTCGCGGCAAAGCTGAGCGTCAGCCGCGCCGTGCCGCTTCGATTGCCGCGATGTCGATCTTGCCCATCTGCATCATCGCCTCGAAAGCCCGCTTGGCCGCCGCCCGATCCGGATCGGCAATCGCGGCCGTGAGGGCGCGCGGCGTGATCTGCCACGACAGGCCCCACTTGTCCTTGCACCAGCCGCAGGCGCTTTCCTGGCCGCCGTTGCCGATGATCGCATTCCACAAGCGATCCGTTTCGGCCTGGTCGTCGGTCGCCACCTGGAAAGAGAAAGCCTCGCTATGCCGAAACTCCGGCCCACCGTTCAGACCAATGCACGGAACGCTCATCACCGTGAACTCGACCACCAGTACGTCGCCCTCCGCGCCCGAAGGATAGTCGCCGGGCGCACGATGGATCGCGCCCACCGCACTGTCCGGAAACGTCGAGGCATAGAACCGGGCGGCTTCTTCCGCGGCGCCGTTGAACCAGAGGCAAATCGTGTTCTTGCTGACCATTTTCATTCTCCTACGGGCAATGAGGGCGGGCTTGAACCATGGACGCAGCCCGCAGCCTTGGGCAAGTTTCCTTCCTAAAGGTTGCGGCTTCACGTTGCTCAAACGACCTCGATGATTCGCCCCGTTCGCGCAGCCTGGAGAATCGCATCGGTCACGCGAAGGTTCTGCAGTCCGTCGTAGGCACTGACCAAGGGTTTGCACCGGCCAAGGATCACGTCGCCGAAATGGTCGATTTGCCGGGCCAGCGAGTCGATAACCAAGGGGTGAGCCAATCCCAGTTGTCGCTGTCCGGGACATTGCGTGTCTGCAGCAGCCTGCGCCTCGGGCGGAACTTTATCTCCCCCATTCTTGCGCGCCTGCGAGAATTGCATCCCGGACTGAATATCTGGGTTGAACTGATGGACCGCCGGGCCGATCTGGTGGAAGAAGGTTTCGATATCGATATCCGCATGGGCGAAGTTACCGAACCGAACTTGATCGCGCACCGCGTGGCAGAAAGCCAGCGTGTGCTGGTTGCTGCGCCCGCTTACCTCCAGAAGCGCGGGATGCCCAAATCCCTCGCAGATCTGGCCGGCCACGATTGCCTCCTTTATCGGGAAAGACACCAGACCTTTGGAATATGGCGAATGTCGGGGAGGTCGGGAGAAGAGTCCGTCAAAGTCACCGGACCGATGGGCTCGAATCACAGCGATGTGGTCTGCAACATGGCGCGTGAAGGACGCGGCATCATCCTGCTTGCCGCGTGGGATGCGGCTGAAGACCTGCGCAGCGGTCGTCTGCTAAGAGTGCTGCCTGAATACACCCAGAAGGCAGACATCTGGGCAGTTACGACCACGCGGTCGGAGCGTTCGGCCAAGATCAGGATCTGCACGGAGTATCTGGTGAGCCAGCTCCGTGAAGGGCCTTATGCGCTGGATCTTGAGGTGTTTTAGGCCAATGCTTGAAGGATTGGCCATATATGGCGTTCAGCTTTTTGAAAAATTGAGGACTGGGGTTCGACTTCTCCGCGCATCGTCGCAGTGCCCTGGGGTTCAGGTAATCCTGCGACGACAGGTAGGGATTGGTCGTTCCCCAGGGGCCGCAAACCTGCTAATGGCGAGATTTGGTGTCGTTGGCGGTTCCCCAGGCTAGGTCGGCAAGCTTTCCTGCTTCAATCGGCTGAGAGGATTTTTGTGCGATCGTGCGCCACTGCGCAGGATAAGGCTGGATCCCTTCCGCCGCTCCTCCCCAGAAACTCGCCTTGATGCCAAGCACAACGGTGCCGCCCTGGACCTGCGGTGGAGGAACCAACTGCGCGGCAGTGATGAGTTTGTTCGCAAGAGGCGTTGGCAAAGGAGGTTCCAGGGCAAGCCAAACTTTCGACTTTTGTCCAGGCCGAATTCCGATGACGATATGCCCGCCGGCAGGGGAGGTTGGGGAATGCGATTTCACGTTTTCCCCAAGCGTATTGCTGAGCAGGGAAATGTAGTCTGCCAATCCCTTCGGGTCCGGTATGCGTTGGGATAGAACGAAATCGGGCTGCAGCATCGTGACGCCGAGCATTCGGTAACTCTCCGCAACCAGGGCCTTGCCAGTAGGCGATCCGGTCTTGTGTTCAAGCCCAAGCCTGTCGAGATCGTCAAGACTCATGATCGGCGAGTACATGAGGTCGGATCGGTCGGTTGAGCGGGACCACCCGAATCGCATCTCGCCGATGGCGCGTTTCGTCATTTTCAATAAGCGGGTCGATGCGCGCTCGGTCAGCATGGCCTGATCCTTGTTGTACTCAAGGAGCCGTGCCAATGAAATAACCGAACTGTTCAAGCCCGTGTTATGGGATGAAAACTGGAAGCGGAAATTTGCCGATCGCGAATTGATATCCCGGAGGGTCAGGAATATCCGATAGGTGTTTGGCGATGCTTCTGGAAGCGAGGCTGACGCAGAAGCGCCCAGTGACAGGATATCCTCCACGACGTATTGATTGGTACCGGGGAGCGTGGTCAGGTTGAGCGGGGGTAGTTGGAGGGACGCCTTGACGCGGATATTGAAGTCTTGTTGAAGCCGCTTGGCCAGCAACGAGGCAAGATCCTCCGGGAAGTCGTCGAGGGGAATAAGGTAAACCGACACTGTATCGAGCGGGCTTTGCGGCGTATTGGATTGGCTGAACCGTTTCATGTCGATCAGTTCAATCGCAGACATTTTCTGGAAGACTGGCGAATAAGTCTCCCAAAGCGCACTGGTGGTGCCGGATATCGAGACGATTGCGAGATCCAGGTTGTCGTTACCCCAAAACATGGAGTACATGACCCGGTACGGTCCTTCCATGGTTTCCAGACAGATTCGGGTAAATAGCCCCTGAATACTTTCGCCACAGGTGGAGACAATCTTTTCGGCCGATTTATTTTTTGATTCTGCAACGTTGAGAATGAATTCTTTGGCGCTCTTGCCCGTAACGGCTTTTACACCGATGAATGCTTGAATCTTGACGCCGGTCGTATATGGCCCGCCGGTGCGCGAATCTTCCTTTGAGATGGTCCAGGTATAGCTGGCCCCCTCATGACGCTCCGAGTAGAACCAGTCGACCGGACGCATTATCTTGCCGCCGGTGGGCTCCAGGATCTGTGTTACGTATTGAGCCGGCTGATCCGCTGCAGCGTACGTCGGCAAGCCCGCAGAAATAATCAGCGCGAGCAGAAATAAAAAGAGCTTCACGGGTTCTCCTCAATCTTTCCGGCAGGGACGATGGTTCATCTCTTTGGGGGTATATTCAGCATTCAGCCAGACTTTCAAGCTAATGGTGCCGAGCAGCTTCCCATGAATCGGTCTCACCGTGCATGTGATTGTCATTTGGTGGGTTGAATATACCAAATAACTCTTAAAAAATGATAATGAAAATATGTTTATTCTGAGGTCAGCTGAGCTGAAGCATGGCCATCTCATGTGGAGGACATCCTGTCCGGAGAGGCGATCTGCAACTGTCATAATTGATGTCGTCGGCGTTCCGGCTCATATCTCGCCCCTCGCACCTGAACCCACGAAGCTCCACCGGGAACTCTCGACGCTTCGAGCATCGTGAGTTCATCTTTGCGTTAAACCGGTTCAAGTTTGAGTTGAACCAGCTCAGCCCCGACTTGAACCGGTTCAACTCCGGGCATCAAATGTTCATGTCCCAGCTCCGAAGGTTCAGATCCGGGGGGCACGAGTTCAAATCGTGGCTTCGACAGTTCAAGTTCACGCATCTCGAACTCAGCGCCGCGGAGCTGAAGTTCAAGTCCGGCGAGCAAAGGTTCAAATCGCAGGGGAGCTGGTTCTATGCAGTGGGGGCGGTGCGGCCCGCGAAGGGCGATAGGTGCTTCTCCGCGCTGGACGTCCTGATGTCCGCTGCCGAAGGGTGGGGCTCGCCGCCTCAGCCCCGTGGTGTCGACAGCCAGCGGAGTACGGTGGCGAACAGGACGGTGGGTTCGACGGGTTTGCCGAGGTGGTCGTTCATGCCGGCCTCGAGGCAGCGCTGGCGGTCTTCGTCGAAGGCGTTGGCGGTCATGGCGAGGATCGGGGTCGTTGCGTGATCGGCCAGGCTGCGGATCGTGCGGGTGGCGTCGAGGCCGTTCAGGCGCGGCATCTGCATGTCCATGAGGATCAGCGCGTAGGGGGTCTGGGCTGCCATGGCCACGGCCTGTTCGCCGTCAGCGGCCACGTCGACGCAGAGGCCGGCTTCTTCCAGCATCTCGCGGGCGACTTCCTGGGTGACGGGTTCGTCTTCCACCAGCAGCACGCGGGCACCGGCGTGTTTGGCGCGTATCTGCGCTTCGGCGTCGTGGGGCTGCGTTGCGGTCGCTTCGTCGTCGCCGGCAAGCCTGTCGAGGGGCAGCGTGAGCCAGAAGGTGCTGCCTTCGCCCGGCTCGCTGTCCACGCCGAGCTGTCCGCCCATCAGGTGGGCGAGCCGCCGGCTGATGGCCAGTCCGAGGCCGGTGCCGCCGTACTTGCGGGTCATCGAGCCGTCGGCCTGCTCGAAGGCGTTGAAGAGGCGCTCGTGGTCCTGCGGGGCGATGCCGATACCGGTGTCGGTGACCGAGAAACGCAGCTGGGCGCGTTCCGCCGTTTCTTCGATGCAGCGCACGCTGATGGTGACGGTGCCCTGTTCGGTGAACTTGATCGCATTGCTGGCCAGGTTGAGGAGGATCTGGCCGATGCGCAGCGGGTCGCCCTGGCAGCGCAGCTCGCCGACCGGCGGCGGCATGTCGATGCGGACCTGCAGGCCCTTGTCCTTGGCCTGGCGGCCGATCAGCGACACCAGGTTGCCGACCACGTCGTGCACCGCGAAGGGCGTGTGTTCCAGCACCAGGCGGTCCGCTTCGATCTTCGAGAGGTCGAGGATGTCGTTGATGACCTGCAGCAGGTGCCGGGAGGCCTGGCCGATCTTCTCCAGGCGGTCGCGCATGCGCGGCGTGCCGGCGTCGCGCAGGGCGAGGCTGGTCATGCCGAGGATGGCATTCATCGGCGTGCGCAGCTCGTGGCTCATGTTGGCGAGGAACATGCTCTTGGCACGGCTCGCCGCTTCGGCGGCTTTCCTCTGGTCGCGGGTGCGCAGGGTTTCGATGCCGAAGCCGAGGTTGCGCGCCAGCTCTTCGAGCAGCACGACCTCGTCGGGGTTGAACACATCCCGGTCGGCGGCGTACAGGGTCAGCGCGCCGATGGACTGGCGGGTGACGCACAGGGGCAGGGCGATGCTGGAGCGGAAGCCGACGGCCTTGGCGTATTCGCGCCAGGGCGTCATGAGCGGGTTGATCCTGACGTGCTGGACGACCTGGGTGGTGCCGGTGCGTACGGCGGTGCCGGTGGGGCCGCGCCCGGTGGCGAGCTCTTCGTTCCACGATACGCGGATGTTCGACAGGTATTCGTCGGCCTGCCGGCCGAAGCGGGCCACCGGGCGCACGCTGCAGTCCGCGTCATCCTCGCCGAAGCCGACCCAGGCCATCTGGTAGCCGCCGGTCTCGACGATCTGGCGGCACACGTCGGACAGCAGCTGGGTTTCGTCTTCCGAGGAGAACAGGGCCAGGTTGCAGTCGCTCAGCAGGCGCAGCGCCCGATTGAGCCGAAGCTGTTCGCGAACCGAATCGGTACGCTCAGCGCTGAGCCGGAGCAAGTGGTCCTGGGTGTCGGCGAGCCGGTCGAGAACGCTGCCCTCGGCCCCTTCCACGTGGGGAATGGGGGCGGACTGGTCGTTCCGGCCGAGGTCGGCGATGGCGGTGTAGATGTCGAGCACCGATCCGCCCAGAATCTTCTTCTGGCGGCGATGGATGTTGTAGGCCAGCGCAACGAGCAGCGCAAACATCAGCCCGAAGGCGGAGCGGATATGCACGGCCTGGGCCTCGGCAGCGTGCACGTCTTCGAGCGTACGCTGGTCCATCATGCTTTCGAATTCGCCGATGGGCGCCATGATGCCGGCCTTGGCGCGGTGGTAGGCGGCATCGTGCAGCATGAGGATGGCCTGCTCGCGTTGAGCCGCCAGCTTCGGGCCGCCGGCCTCGACGAGGGCCATGGCTGCGAATTCGGTGCGCGTCAGCGCGTCGGAGTTGGCCTTGGCTTCGCTCAGCTTGGCGAATTCCTCCGCGGTGAAGCCGGCCCGCTGCATGAGTAGCAGTAGCGGTAGTGCGGCATCGGTGGGGCGAGGGCGGCGATCGTCGGTGAGGACCAGGTCCCAGTAGATGTGCTGGTAGTCCGCCGGACGGGCGCGGCGGCCGTCGCGGATGTCGAGGATTTCCTGGTAGTGGGCCTTGTACAGTGGATCGCCGGTGACGATGTAGGTCCGCACCATGCGCGTCAGGTCATCGGACGACTGGCGCAGTTCCTCGGCGAGCAGGAAGGACTGGTGGCGCAGTTCGTTGGCGCGGTCGATCTGCTTTTCGGCGTGCACATAGACCAGGAAGGTCATCACCATCGCGACGAACAGGCCGAGCGTCAGCCAGATGTGGCTGGAAAACCTGGGCAGGGCGCCTTGGGCTGACGGCATACGGATGGCGGCGTGGGCGATGGATCGGGCTGGGCAAGCGGGAAACCATTATCACCGAAATGGGTATGCGCATACCTTGCTGAAGTGTGTCCGATCGCACACCGGGCGGCACGAGTCGTCGGTCGTTGCTTTTGCTCTCCAGCCCGCCGTCACTGCGCCGCATTGATCTGGAAACGGTTGCGGTAGGCGCCGGGGCTCATGCCGATGCGTTGCCGGAAAAGGCGCGAGAAGGAGCTGGTGTCGGTGTAGCCGACTTCGCCAGCGATGAGGTCCACGCTCAGGTTGCCGGTTTCGAGCAGGGCGCGGGCGGCTTCGAGGCGGAGATCCTGCAGGTAGGCCAGCGGTGTTTGCTGCAGGGCGGCCTTGAAGCGCCGGATCAGCGTACGGTCGCTGACCGCCAGCGCGGCGGCCAGCTCCGAGATGCGGAGCTCCTGCGTCATGTGGCGCTGCAGCCACTGCTGGGCGCGTTCCACCAGCGCATCGGCGTGGGGCCGCTCGGCCAGCAGCGGCAGGTAGGGCACCTGGCTGGTCTGGCTGACGTCGATCAGCATGCTGCGGGCCACCTGCGAAGCAATGGCCGGCCCGACGAAACGCTCGATGACGCGGATGGCCTGCAGCAGGTAGGAGGCCGACGCGCCGGCGCAGATCAGCCGCTCGGCCTCGGTGATCACCGAACGCAGTTGCAGATCCACCTGCGGATAGCGGGCGCGGAACGGCTGCTCCAGCCACCAGGTGGTGGTCGCCGCCTTGCCGTCGAGCAGGCCGCTCTGTGCGAGGATGAAGGTGCCGGTGCAGTTGGCGGTCACCCATGCGCCGGCCTGCCACTGGGCCACCAGCCAGGCGCAGGTATCGGCCTGGGCGGCGAGGATCCGCTCGAACGCCTGCCGCCCGCAGTAGTGCAGGCTGGGCACGAAGACGAGGTCGTAGCGCTCACCGGGTTCCAGCCGGCGGATTGCCAGTGACAGCCCGTTGCTGGCCACGACGGGCTGCCCCGTGATCGACACGAACTGCCACTCGAACTGTTCTGCCGCCGCGCCTTGACGGCGCAGCAGGTGAGCGTTGGCGACCTGCAGGATGTCGGCAAAGCCGCCGACGCTGGAGGCGTGGCATTGGTCGAAGGCAAGGATGGCGGCGCGGATCATGGCGTGGCGGATATCGCACAAAAATAGTCAGTTTCGCCACTCTACACATCGGTGCCCGGTTTCTAAACTGAGTCCGTATTCATCACCACCTACCCATCAGAAACGGAGTCCGTTCATGAAAGTGTTCATCGTTCACGCCCACCCCGAGCCGCAGTCCTTCTGCACCGCAATGAAATCGACGGCGGTCGAGGAGTTCCAGCGCCAGGGCCACGAGGTGCAGGTGTCGGACCTGTACGCGATGGGCTTCCAGCCGGTGGCCTCGGCGGCGGACTTCGGCGTGCGCGCGAATCCGGACTACTGCGTCTATGCCCTTGAGCAGCGACACGGAGCGAGTAGTGGCACCCTCAGCGCGGACATCCAGGCTGAGCTCGACAAGCTCTTGTGGTGCGACCTGCTGGTGCTGGTCTTCCCGGTCTTCTGGTTCTCGACGCCAGCGATGCTGAAAGGCTGGATCGACCGGGTCTTCGTGTCGGGCCAGGTCTATGGTGGTAAGCGTGTCTATGATCGCGGCGGGCTGGTCGGCCGTCGTGCCCTCGTCGGCCTCACGCTGGGCGGGCAGGAGCATATGTTCGGGCAGGAAGGCATTCACGGCCCACTGGACGGCATGCTGCGCCACCTGCTTCAGGGCACGCTGGGCTACGCGGGGCTGGATGTGCTGCCGCCTTTCGTCGGCTGGCACATTCCCTATATCAGCGAGGAGGCGCGCAACGGCATCATGGACGACTGGAAGGCTCGCCTCCAGACGATCGAGGGCGACGTGCCGCTGCAGTTTCCGAGCCTCTCCGATTACGACGATCGGCTGCGGCCCCTCGCCACGGCCGCTCAGCGCGCCTCGGCCGGATCGTAGGGCACGACCTTGTCCTGCTCGGCCGGATCGTTGCGGGCGACGATCGCGCGGGCCGGTTCGTCGTTGCTGAGGTTGATGGCCTGATGGGGCACCTCCGGCGGAATGAACAGGAAATCGCCGGCGCTGCTGACCACGCTGTCGCGCAGCCCGGGGCCGTAGCGTGTCTCGACGCGCCCGGCGAGGACGTAGATCGCCGTCTCGTGGCCGTGGTGCAGGTGGGGCGCAGACATGCCGCCCGGCGGAATCACCACCAGATGCATGGACAAGCCGCCACTGCCGGCCGTGGCGCCGGAAATACCGACAAAATAGGGTAGCCGCTGGCTGGTGAGGACTTCACTGTCGGGGCGCACCGCGACGACGGTCGGGGATGGGCTGGGTGATGACATGCCAAGCTCCTTGCGGGGGCACCACGGCGGACGCATGGTGCTGCTGTAAAGCTAGCCAAGCCGGGGGGGAATCGCCAGGCGCTGCGGAAGAATCGTTCGTCGGCCCCGAGTGGGTTATATTGCGACGCGACAAAATCAACCGCCTGGTGCTCCCATGTCTCAAACCCCGCTTTCCTTCCCGCGTCGCATCGCGCTGGCCTGCGGCAGCTTCCTGTCCATACTGACCGATCCCGGTTTTGCCGAACGGATCGTCGGCTTGCGGGACGGCCATGGTCATGCCCCGCAGCCGGCGCCGGTTGCTCCGGTAGAACCGGTTGCGCCCGCCGCGCCGGTGGCCCCTGCGGCCCCCGCCGTGCTGCAACGTGCTCCCCATGAGGCAGCGCAGCAGCTCCTGGGCCTGCTGCAACGGGATGCGCGCCTCATCGACTTCGTGCAGGAGGATATCGCCGCGTATTCCGACGTCGACATCGGCGCCGCCGCGCGGGTCGTGCATGAAGGCTGCCGCAAGGTACTGAACGAACACTTCCGCATCGAGCCAGTGCGCAAGGAGAGCGAGGGCAGCCGCGTCACGCTGGCCGAAGGCTTCGACGCCGCGGCGGTGCGCCTGACCGGCAATGTCGTCGGCAGTGCGCCCTTCACCGGCAGCCTCAGCCACCGGGGCTGGCGGGTCACCGAGAGCCGCCTGCCCAGCCTGGCCGACGGTCACGATACGTCCATCATTGCCCAGGCCGAGGTGGAGCTGTGAGCGCCCGCTACACGATCGGCATCGATCTGGGCACGACCCACTGCGCGCTGTCCTACGTGGACATCGAGGCCAGCGACGGCGAGAAGGCCGTCCAGCAGGTGCTGGCGATTCCGCAGCTCAGCGGCCCCGGCTCCGTGGATGAACGCCCGCTGCTGCCGTCCTTCCTGTATCTGCCCCACGCCGACGAGCTCGCCGACGGCGATCTCCACCTGCCGTGGTCGCGCACCCAGGACTTCGCGGTCGGTGAGTTCGCGCGCAGTCGCGGTGCCGCCACTCCGATCCGTCTGGTGTCGAGTGCGAAGAGCTGGCTGTGCCACGCGGGCGTGGACCGCCGGGCGGCGATCCTGCCGGCCGACGCCTCGGCCGACGTGCCGCGGATCTCGCCGCTCACCGCGTCGATCCGCTACCTGTCCCATCTGCGCGACGCCTGGAGCCTGGCCCACCCGGAGGCGCCCTTCGCCGAGCAGGACGTGACCGTCACGATCCCGGCGTCCTTCGACCCGGCGGCCCGCGAGCTCACCGCCGAGGCAGCCCAGGCGGCCGGCTACGGCCCGATGACGCTCCTCGAGGAACCGCAAGCCGCGCTCTACAGCTGGATTCAGAAGAGTGGCGGGCAATGGCGCAAGGACGTGCGCAAGGGCGATCTGATCCTGGTGGTCGATGTGGGCGGTGGTACCACCGACCTGTCGCTGATCGCGGTGCTGGAACAGGAAGGTAACCTGGCGCTGCACCGGGTGGCGGTTGGCGAGCACATCCTGCTCGGCGGCGACAATATGGACCTGGCGCTGGCCTACGGTGTCGCGCGCAAGCTCGCCGCCCAGGGCTCCCAGCTCGACCCGTGGCAGACGCGGGCGTTGGCCCACGCCTGCCGCGCGGCGAAGGAGACGCTGCTGTCCGATTCCGCGGTGGCAAGCGTGCCCATCGTCGTGCCGAGTCGCGGTTCGAAGCTGATCGGCGGCTCGATCCGCACCGAGCTCACCCGTGACGAACTGACGTCCAGCCTGGTCAACGGTTTCTTCCCGCAGGTCGCGGCCACCGACCGGCCGCAGACGCGGGCGCGTGGCGCACTGACCCAGCTGGGCCTGCCCTATGCGCAGGACGCGGCGATCACGCGCCATCTGGCCGCCTTCCTCGGTCGGCAGCTCGACGCGACGGCGGAACTGGAAGGTTTCGCCGACGTGCCGGCGGCCAACGCGAGCTTCCTGCACCCGACCGCGGTGCTCTTCAATGGCGGCGTGCTCAAGTCCGAGCTCATCGCCGGCCGCGTGCTGGACATTCTCAACGGCTGGCTGGCGGCGGAAGGCGCGGCGCCGGCCCGGCTGCTCGGCGGGGCCGACCTGGATCTGGCCGTGGCGCGCGGCGCCGCCTATTACGGCTATGTTCGGCGCGGGCGTGGCGTGCGTATCCGCGGCGGCACGGCGCGGGCCTATTACGTGGCGGTGGAGTCGGCGATGCCGGCGATCCCCGGCATGGAGCCGCCGGTGCAGGCCCTGTGCCTGGCCCCCTTCGGCATGGAGGAGGGCACCGAGGCGGCGCTGCCGGAGCAGGAGTTCGGTCTGGTCGTCGGCGAGCCGGTGCGCTTCCGCTTCTTCGGCTCGTCCGTGCGCCGCCAGGATCAGGTCGGCAGCACGCTCGACTTCTGGGCGCCGGACGAATTGCAGGAGCTGGAGGAGATCGAGGCCACGCTGCCCGCCGAAGGCCGCGTGCCCGGCGAGGTCGTGCGCGTGAAGCTGCATGCCCGCATCACCGAAACCGGCACGCTGGAGCTCGAGGCGCTGCCGGTCGGCGGCCACGAGCGCTGGAAGGTGCAGTTCGACGTGCGCGGTGAAGGTGGCGCCTGAGCGGGAGGCCGTGAGCCGCTACACCGTCGGCATCGACCTCGGCACCAGCAACACGGTCGTCGCCTACGCGGCGCCGGGCGAGGCCCGCATCGAGTTGCTGGCCATCGAGCAGTTGGTCGGGCGCGGCGAGGTCGCGGCCCGTCCGCTGCTGCCTTCGCTGCGCTATCACCCGGCGCCCGGCGAACTGGATACGGCCTCGCTGAGCCTGCCATGGCAGGCAGCGTCGGAACGGAATGAGGGCCCGCCGGCGATCATCGGCAGTTACGCCCGCGACCTGGGTGCCCAGGTGCCGGGGCGCCTGGTGGCCAGCGCCAAGAGCTGGCTGTCCCATGCCGGCGTCGACCGCAGTGCGCCCATCCTGCCGTGGGGTGCCGGCGATGATGTGCCCCGCGTATCGCCGGTGGCCGCCAGCGCCAGCTATCTCGCCCATGTGCGCGCCGCCTGGGACGCGCGTTTTCCGGATGCGCCGCTGGCGGCCCAGGGCATCGTGCTCACGGTGCCGGCATCCTTCGACGAAGGGGCGCGGGCCTTCACCATGGAGGCCGCGCGGCTGGCCGGCCTGCCGCAACTGCGCCTCGTCGAGGAACCCCAGGCGGCCTTTCACGACTGGCTGTTCCGCCACCGGGAGCAGCTCGCCAGCGAACTCGCCGGGTCGCGCCTGGTGCTGGTCTGCGACGTGGGCGGCGGCACCACCGACCTCACGCTGGTCCAGGTGGAGGCGGGTGAGGGCGGCGTGCCGCGCCTGACCCGCGTCGGGGTCGGCGACCATCTGATGCTCGGCGGCGACAACATGGACATGGCGCTCGCCCATCTTGCCGAGCGCCGCCTGGGAGGCACCGAGCGCCTGTCGGCGGCGCGCTTTGCACAACTGGTGCAGCGCTGTCGGGCAGCCAAGGAGCAGCTGCTGGCGGCCGACGGGCCAGAGCAACTCAGCGTGACCTTGCTCGGCGAGGGCGCCCGGTTGATCGGCGCGGCGCGCTCCGTCGTGCTGACCCGCGCCGAGGTCGAGGCGCTGGTCGTCGATGGCTTCCTGCCCGTCGAGGGCCCCGACCAACAGCCGCAGCGGCGCCGGGCGGCTATCGTCGAGTTCGGCCTGCCGTATCCGGCCGATCCGGCGATCACCCGTCATCTGGCGGCCTTCCTGCAGCGTCATGCGAGTGCGGCCAGAGCGGCCCTGGGGCCTGATGCGCCGTCTGGCGGCGGGCTCGCGGTGCCGGATACCGTACTGCTCAATGGCGGCGTGTTCCGCGCGGATGCGCTGAGCCGGCGGCTGGTGGACGTGCTCACGGCTTGGCGTGGCCGCGCACCGCGCGTGCTGCACAACGATGCCCCCGATGTGGCCGTCGCTCGGGGTGCCGTCGCTTTTGCGCTGGTGCGAGAGGCGCGTACCGGCCTGGGCCCGGCGATCGGCGGCGGCTCGGCACGCAGCTATTTCCTGGTGCTGGAGGAGGACGCGCGGCGGAGCGCGATCTGCGTGCTGCCGCGGGGCACGGAATCTGGCCGCGAAGTGGTATTGCCGGAGCGCCGCTTTACGCTGCAACTGGGCCGGCCGGTGCGTTTCCACCTTGTCTCGACCAGTGGGGACAGTCCCTGGCAGGCCGGCGATCTGGTCGATCCGGACCAGGCGGACTTCATTCATCTGCCGCCCGTCGCCGCGCTGCTGCCGGCGTCTCAGGGCAGTCGCCAGAGCAGCGTGGTCGTGAGCCTGAGCGCCACGATGACCGAGGTCGGCACCCTGGAGATGAACTGCGTCGGCACCGGTGAGGACCGCCCACGCTGGAAGCTGGATTTTGCGTTGCGCGGCGAGGCCGCCGAGGTTCCGTCGCCGGCTGCTCCCGGTCTCGTCGAGGCCATCGCGTTGATCGATGGGGTCTTCGGCAGCCAGGGCAAGGACGCGGACCCAAAAGGCGGGCGCCAGCTGCGGGCCCGTCTCGAACGCTTGCTCGGCCCGCGGGATGAATGGGACACGGCGCTGCTGCGTCCGCTCTTCGACGCCCTTGTCGAGCGCGCCCGGCGTCGGCGCCGTTCTGCGGAGCATGAGCGGATGTGGCTGAACCTGGCCGGTTACTGCCTGCGCCCGGGGCTCGGCGCGGCCCTCGACGAGTGGCGTATCGAGCGGCTGTGGGCGCTGTTTGGCGAGGGTATCCAGTACGTGAACGAGGGCCGCAACTGGAGCGCCTGGTGGACCTTGTGGCGCCGCGTGGCGGGCGGGCTGCCCGAAGCTGCGCAATTGCAGGTGCTGGAAGTGCTGGCCGGCCATCTGGAGCCCGCCGCCGAGGGCCGCGCCCGTGCACCGCTGCAGGCCAGCTATGAGGATATGGTGCGGCTGGCGGCGGTGCTGGAGGGGGTGCCGGTGATGCACCGCATCGAGGTGGGCAAGTGGCTGGTGGAGCGCCTGCCGCGCCCCACAGAAAGGGCGCAGGCGTGCTGGGCGCTCGGCCGCGTCGGCGCGCGGGCGTCGCTATACGGCAGTGCGCACCAGGTAGTGCCCCCCGAGATTGGCGCCGAGTGGCTGGCGGCTATGCTGGCCCTCGACTGGAAGTCCGTGCCGCAGGCCGGTTTTGCGGCCGCGCAGATCGCCCGTCTGACCGGTGACCGCAGCCGCGACCTGCCCGATGCGCTGCGCGAAGAGGTGATCCGCCGCCTCACCGCGATCCGTGCGCCTCAGGGCTGGATCACGATGCTGCGGGAAGTTGTCCAACTCGACGAGGCCGAAAGCCGCCTCAGCTTCGGTGAGGCCTTGCCGGCGGGGCTGCGCTTGATCTAGCTGACGCGTTCCTGAAAGAAGCACCTGCGATGCAGGGCTTCTTTTGTGGATCGATGAAAGATCATGCGTCGTCGGGTGAAAGATCACCTGTCGCCCGACGGCGGACGGTTCAATCCCAGCTCAGCGCACCGCCCGTCTGGTACTCCGTGACACGGGTCTCGAAGAAGTTCTTCTCCTTGCGCAGATTGGCCTGTTCGTCGAGCCATGGGAGCACGCTTTCGGCGCCGGGGAAGGGTTCCGCGAGGCCGACCTGGCGGGCGCGGCGGTTGGCCATGAAGCGGAACTGGGCGGTGTGCAGCTCCGCGTTGTAGCCGAGGATCGGGTCGCGCAGGATGTAGTCGGCGTAGGCGCGCTCGGCGGCCTCGGCCTCGTCCCACAGGGTGCGCAGCGCGGCGGGGTCGAGGGTGAGCTGTTCTTCCTTGAGCAGTTCGCGCACCACGCGGATGCCGAAGGCGCAGTGCAGGACTTCGTCGCGCATGATGTACTGGAGCTGTTCCGCGGCGCCCTTCATGAGGCCACGGCGCTGCAGCGCGAAGATCGGCGAGAAACCGTTGTAGAACCAGCAGCCCTCGAAGATCGCCGCGAAGAAGAAGTAGGACAGCGCGAACTCGTGCAGATTGTCCCGCTCGCGCAGGTCGAAGTCCGGGCGCATCACCCGCTCCAGGCGCCGGTTGGCGAGGGCGATCTTGCCGTGGATGGCCGGCACGACCCGGTAGCGGTTGTAGATCTCCTGCTGGTCGAGGCCGATGGATTCGATGCAGTGCTGGTAGGTCCAGGTGTGCAGGGCCTCCTCGTACACCTGGCGGGCCTGGTAGATCTGCAGCTCGGGGGCGCTCATCTTCTCCATCACCGCCAGGCCGATGTTGCGCATGGCCAGGATGTCGGAGGTGGTGAGGTAGGCCAGCACGTTCTCGAAGACGTGGCGCTCGGCGGACGTGAGCTTGTGGTGGTAGTCGTGCACGTCCTGGGCCATGGAGATTTCCAGCGGCGTCCAGTGGTTGCGGTTGGCCTTGAGGAAGAACTCCCAGGCCCACGGGTACTTGAAGGGCGCGAGCTGGTTGATGTCGGTATGACCGCCGACGATGCGCTTGTCGGCGGCATTCACCGGGGCCAGCGCGGCGGACTGCGGCGCGCCGGCCGGGCGCACGGGGGTGTCCCAGTCGTTGAAGGGGGCGTTCATTGGCAGGCCTCGCATTCCGGGTTGTCGATGGAGCAGAAGCGCGGGGCGTCTTCGCTAGCGGGCGCGGTGTGCTCCCGTTCGCCGGCCTTTTCCATCTGGCTGGCGCCGAGGGTGCGCAGGTAGTAGGTGGTCTTGAGGCCGCGCAGCCAGGCCAGCTTGTAGGTTTCGTCCAGCTTGCGGCCGGACGGGGTGGCGAGGTAGAGGTTGAGGGACTGGGCCTGGTCGATCCACTTCTGGCGGCGGGCCGCCGCTTCGATCAGCCACGCGGGGTCGATCTCGAAGGCGGTGGCGTAGCGGGCCTTGAGTTCGTCCGGCACCCGGTCGATGCGGGCCAGCGAGCCGTCGAAGTACTTGAGGTCGGCGACCATCACTTCGTCCCACAGGTCCAGCGCCTTCAGGTCGCGGACCAGCGCTTCGTTGACCACCGTGAATTCGCCGGACAGGTTGGATTTGACGTAGAGGTTCTGGTAGGCCGGCTCGATGCTGGCCGACACGCCGACGATGTTGGAGATGGTGGCGGTCGGGGCGATGGCGACGCAGTTGGAGTTGCGCATGCCGTGGCGGGCGATGCGCTCGCGCAGCGCGGCCCAGTCCAGGCGGCTGTCCCGGTTCACGTCCAGGTGGCCGGCGCGCGCCTCGGCGAGCAGGTCCAGGCTGTCCAGCGGCAGGATGCCCTTGTCCCACAGGCTGCCGTCGAAGCTGGCGTAGCGGCCGCGCTCGCGGGCCAGCTCGGTGGAGGCCCAGTAGGCCTGGTAGCACACGGCCTCCATGCTGCGGTCGGCAAACTCCACCGCTTCGGCGGAGGCGTAGGGCAGGCCGAGGGCGTACAGGCAGTCGGCAAAGCCCATGATGCCGAGCCCCACCGGACGGTGCTGCAGGTTGGCGCGGCGGGCCTTGGGGGTGGCGTAGAAGTTGATGTCCACCACGTTGTCGAGCATGCGCAGCGCGGTGCGGATGGTCCGGGCCAGCTTGTCGGTGTCGAGCTGGCCGTCCTTGAGGTGGGCGGGCAGGTTGACCGAACCCAGGTTGCAGACGGCGGTTTCGCTGTCGGAAGTGTTGAGGGTGATCTCGGTGCACAGGTTGGAGCTGTGCACGACGCCCACGTGCTGCTGCGGCGAGCGCAGGTTGCAGGCGTCCTTGAAGGTGATCCACGGGTGCCCGGTCTCGAACAGCATGGTGAGCATCTTGCGCCACAGCTGAACGGCCGGCAGGCGCTTGAAGAGGCGCAGCCCGCCGGCGTCGGCGCGGGCCTCGTAGGCGACGTAGGCGGCTTCGAAGTCGGTGCCGTAGCGCTCGTGCAGGTCGGGTACGTCCGACGGGGAGAACAGGGTCCATTCGGCGTTCTCATGCACCCGCTTCATGAACAGGTCGGGAATCCAGTTGGCGGTGTTCATGTCGTGGGTGCGCCGCCGCTCGTCACCGGTGTTCTTGCGCAGGTCGAGGAACTCCTCGATGTCCAGGTGCCAGGTCTCCAGGTAGGCGCACACCGCGCCCTTGCGCTTGCCGCCCTGGTTTACGGCGACGGCGGTGTCGTTGACCACCTTCAGAAAGGGGATCACGCCCTGGCTGTGGCCGTTGGTGCCCTTGATGCGGCTGCCGAGGGCGCGCACTGGGGTCCAGTCGTTGCCGAGGCCGCCGGCGTATTTCTGCAGCAGTGCGTTCTCCTTGACCGCCTGGTAGATGCCTTCCAGGTCGTCCGAGACCGTGGTGAGGTAGCACGAGGACAGCTGGGAATGGCGCGTGCCGCTGTTGAACAGGGTCGGTGTCGAGCACATGAAGTCGAAGCTCGAGATCAGCGCGTAGAACTCGATGGCACGGGCTTCCCGGTCGATCTCGTTGAGGGCGAGGCCCATCGCGACGCGCATGAAGAAGATCTGCGGCAGCTCGATGCGGCGCCCGTCCACGTGCAGGAAGTAGCGGTCGTAGAGGGTCTGCAGGCCGAGGTAGCCGAACTGCAGGTCGCGTTCGGGGCGAAGGGCGGCGGCGAGGCGGGCTAGATCGAAGTCGGCCAGGCGCGGGTCGAGCAGCCCGGCGGCGATCCCGCGGCCGACGAATTCCGGCAGCTGCTCGGCGTACAGCCCGGCCAGCGCATCGAGTTGCACGCCGTGGCCCAGCACTTCCCGCGCCAGGCTGACCAGCAGCAGGCGCGCGGTGGCCTGGTTGTAGCCGGGTTCGCGCTCGATCAGGCCGCGCGCGGCGAGGATCAGCGCCTGGTCCACGTCGGCGAGGGGAACGCCATCGTAGAGGTTGCGGAGGGCGTGGTCGAGGATGGCCTGGGGGCTGACACCATCGCCCAGGCCGGCGCAGGCGGCCCGGCAGTTGGCGAGCAGGCGGGCGGTGTCGAGGGGGATGCGGCGCTCGCCGTCCAGTACGTGGAGGATAGTCGCGGCCGCGCTGTCGACTGGCACGGCGGCCCGTTCCGCTGACCGGCGTTCCCGGTACAGCACGTAGGCGCGGGCCACGTCGTGCTCGCCGGAGCGCATCAGGGCCAGTTCGACCTGGTCCTGGATGTCCTCGATGGAGACCGTGCCGCCGTCGGGCAGGCGGCGGGTGAGGGCGCGCAGTACGGTGTCGGTGAGGCGGCCGACGATCTCGCGGACGCGGGACGAGGCGGCGCTGGCGTTGCCCTCCACGGCGAGGAAGGCCTTGGTCATGGCCACGGCGATCTTGTCGGCGTTGAAGGTGACGACGGCTCCGTTGCGGCGGATGACCTGCAGCGCGGCGACGGCGGTTTCATGGCTGCCGGCGTGGCTCGGCGAGGATTTCAGGATGGCGGTCTGCAAGCGGGTTCTCCGTGTCCGGGGGGGCGGAGAGCCGAGGGAGCAATTGGAGCGCGGCAGCGGGAACCCGGCAGGGCGGCCCGCCGCACGACGGCGGCAAGACTCCTCGTTTCAGGGACACCCCGCCCCAAAAGCGCAAAAGGATTGGGCCATGGCAGGTCTCCTGACTCTCGGGTCCGCGTGTCGTGCCGGCCTTCCCGGAGCGCATCCAGTGGCTGTGGGGGCACGAAACTCGCCGATTACAGTTGCGGGGGCAGTGCCGGCATTGAGACCGTGGTCTCGCACCGGCTTCCCTTTTCATCCCCTGGCGGGGAACCAATGACGGGGCGGAGTTTAGGCGGCGATTGATGGGGATGTCAATCGATGAGGCCGCTATCTAGTTATTTTTACCGCTCCGTAATCAATGGATAGTAGGTTGGCTTGCAGTGCCCCCCTGTGGCGCGGCGCCCCATCCTGGCCAGCTAAGCTGGGAACGCATCACCCGGTACGCGTACCCAGCCTTCCATGAGGATGCGCGCGCTGCGGCTCATGGAGGCGCGGGTGACCACCCAGCCGCTGTCCGTGGCCTGGGCCTCGGCGCCGACGCGCAGCGTGCCGGACGGATGGCCGAAGCGCACGGTGTTGCGCTTGCCACCGCCCGCGGCGAGATTGACCAGGGTGCCGGGGATGGCTGCGGCAGTGCCGATGGCCACCGCCGCCGTGCCCATCATCGCGTGGTGCAGCTTGCCCATCGACAGCGCGCGCACCAGCAGGTCGATGTCCGCGGCGGCGACGGCTTTGCCGCTGGAGGCCACGTAATCGGCCGGCGGGGCAACGAAAGCGATCTTCGGGGTGTGCTGCCGTGTGGCGGCTTCGTCGAGGCTGCGGATCAGCCCCATGCGCAGGGCGCCGTGGGCGCGGATGGCCTCGAAGCGGGCCAGCGCGGCGGCGTCGCCGTTGATGGCGTCCTGCAGTTCGGTGCCCTGGTAGCCCAGATCCGCGGCGTTCACGAAGATTGTCGGGATGCCGGCGTTGATCAGCGTGGCGCGCAGGCGTCCGCCGGCGATGACGGTTTCGGGCAGCTCCAGCTCGTCCACCGAGCGGCCGGTCGGGAAGAGGGCGGCGCTGTCGTTGCCACCCTCGCGGTCACCCTCGTCAGCTGGATCGACGAATTCCAGCGCGACCTCGGCGGCGGGAAAGCTGACGCCATCCAGCTCGAAATCCCCGGTTTCCTGCACTTGCCCATCCCGCAGCGGGACATGGGCGATGATGGTCTTGTCGATGTTGGCCTGCCAGATGCGTACCGTGGCCAGGCCATCAGCCGGCAGGCGGGACGCGTCGACGAGACCGGCGGTGATGGCGAAGGGGCCGACGGCCGCCGACAGGTTGCCGCAGTTGCCGGACCAGTCCACGAAGTCCCCGTCGATGGCGACCTGGCCGAACAGGTAGTCCACGTCGTGATCGGGCCGCGTGCTCTTCGACAGGATCACCACCTTGCTGGTGCTGGAGGTGGCGCCGCCCATGCCGTCGATCTGCTTGCCGTAGGGATCGGGGCTGCCGATCACCCGCTGCAGCAGGCGGTCGCGGGCCGGCCCCGGCGCGCGGCAGGCTTCCGGCAGGTCGTCTACGCGGAAGAACACGCCCTTGCTGGTGCCGCCGCGCATGTAGGTGGCGGGGATGCGGATCTGCGCCGGAAAGGCGGGATGGGTGACGCTGCGGGTCATGTCTGCTTCCTTGCCGGTGCGCGGCGGAGAATCATCAGCGCGGCATTGTAGGCGGGGAAAGGCGCATCCGCGGCCGTGTCGGCGCTTGCATCCATGTACGGATCACTTTATGTTCAAACGACTGTACGAGGACGGAGTATCAGAAGTGGCTGCACCGAAAGCTGGCGAAACCCCCAATGCGGATACCCGCGAACGAATTCTTGATGCGGCCGAGCGCCTTTTCATGGCCAACGGCTACGACGGGACGTCGATGCGCCAGATCACCAGCGGAGCGGCCGTCAACCTGGCGGCGGTCAATTACCACTTCGGCTCCAAAGAATCCTTGATGCAGGAAGTCTTCCGTCGGCGGCTCGACTGGCTGAACGATGAGCGCATGCGCATCCTCGATACGCTGGAACGGGAGTCGGCGGGCAAGCCCCTCAAGCCGTCGCAGATCGTGGATGGCTTTTTCGGGACTTTGCTGCGCCTGGCCGACAACGAGGCCCGCGGCGGCATGACCTTCCTGCGTCTGCTCGGGCGAACCCTCACGGAGCCCACCGAGTTCATCCACACCTTCCTCGCCCGGGAATACCGCACCGTCGTCGAGCGCTACAAGGAGGCGCTGTTC
Source organism: Zoogloea sp. GW822-FHT05C07 (assembly GCF_058800215.1). NCBI lineage: Bacteria > Pseudomonadati > Pseudomonadota > Betaproteobacteria > Rhodocyclales > Zoogloeaceae > Zoogloea > Zoogloea sp. GW822-FHT05C07. Next base: position 5,265,016 of record NZ_CM179510.1, on the reverse strand, counting down.
AAGGCGCTGCCGGATGTGCCCAAGTCCGAGATCGTCTGGCGCTTCCACTTCATGCTCGGCGCCACCTCGTTCGCGATTGCCGGCATCGATGCGCTGCGGGTGGTGACCGACTGGCAGATCGAGGATGAAACGGAGATGGACCGCTTCGACCGTCTGCTGCCGCGCCTGATGTCCTTCCTGCTCGGCGGCTTGCGGGCGCCGTTGCCGCAGTTCGAGGGCGCTGCGGACTGACGCGCCGTCCGGCTGGCTCCCCGAGGCTTCGGGCTGCAGGGGCCGGAGCCGGATCTGGAGCGCCGGGACGTGCGCTCCGCCACCTGCATCTGACGATCTGCATCTGACGATCTGCATCTGACGATCTGCATCGCCGGCACGCAAAAAAGACTTGCCGCCGCGATGAAGGCTCCTTAATATAAAACGAACGTTTGAACAGTTCTGATCCAAGAAGCCTTCGGTGTAGCAGGGCTGTTTTTTTGCCTCTCGATTAAAACGAACGTTTGTGCATTTCGGTTTCGATGTTCTTGCTTATTACAAAAGTACAAAAGGAGACGACTTGATGCGAAACATGCTGCAACCCCGCGCTATCCCGCTGCTCATATCGGCGCTGGCCTTTTCCGGTTCGGCAGGCGCCGCCGGCTTCCAGCTCATGGAGCAGAACGGTTCAGGGCTTGGGACGGCCTATGCCGGTCAGGCCGCCGTTGCCGAGGACGCCAGCACGATCTATTTCAATCCGGCCGGGATGACGATGCTGTCGGGCACCCACAGCTTCAGTGCGGTAACGACGGTGATCAACCGCAGCACGCGTTTCACGAACGATGGGACGACGCCCATGCCGGTCATCAATCCGCTGACCGGCGCGCCCACCGGTGCCTTCCATCCGGTCGGTGACTCGGGCGGTAACGGCGGTGGTGCGCACGCGGTACCGGCGATCTATTACGCCTACGCCTTGTCGTCGGACTGGCGGCTCGGTCTTGGAATAGGGCCGACCTTTGCCGACGAGACGGAATACGACAGCACCTTCGTCGGACGCTTCTCCGGCCAGAAGACCCGCATCCGCCACATCAACGTCAATCCGTCCGTCGCCTACCGCGTCAATGAGCGACTGTCGCTTGGCGTCGGCGTCGACTACGTCGTCAGCAAGATCGAATTCACACAAGCCACGCCCTATGTCGGCGCACCGGTCGGGCGCCTCAAGGGCGATGGCCGGGCCTGGGGCTACAACGCCGGCCTGATGTATCAGCTGGACGACGCCACCCGGTTGGGCGTGAGCTACCGCTCTAAGGTAAAGGTCGATCTGGACGGCACGCAGACTGTGCCGGGCCTGATCGATCGGTCGATCACCGCCTCCATCGAGACGCCGGACACCTTGTCCATTGCTCTCCAGCACAAGCTCGACGAGCGCTGGACGCTGCTCGGCGACTACTCCTGGACCGGCTGGAGCAGCCTGCAGACGCTGGCGCCCAAGGTGGCCGCCAACGGTGCGGCTGCCACGGCGCCGCTGCGCTACAACTTCAAGGACACCTGGCGCGTGGGCGTCGGCGCGACCTGGCAGTACAACCAGGACTGGAAACTGCGCGCCGGCACCGCCTACGACAAGAACCCGATTCCCGACGATGCCAGCCGCACGATGACCGTGCCCGACGCGGACCGCATCTGGCTGGCCTTCGGCGCCAAGTGGGCCGTCGCGCCCAATACCAGCCTGGATTTCGGCTACGCCCACCTGTTCCTCAAGGACACCCACACGGCGCGGGTGGTCACGAACACGGCCGAGACGGTGACCCTGCAGACCGTGCGGGGCAAGTTCGAAAACAGCGTCGACCTGCTGTCCGTCCAGCTGAATTACGCCTTCTGATGCATTGCCTGCTGTATTACCTGAATTGCATAATCAATACCCTCAAAGGAGACAAGCCTTGAACAAGCTGATCGTAAGAAAGGCGGCAGTCCTCGGCGCCGGCGTGATGGGCGCGCAGATCGCCGCCCACCTCGCCAATGCCGGTGTGCCTGTCATGCTGTTCGACCTGCCCGCCAAGGGCGGTGACAAGAACGCGGTCGTAAGAAAAGCCCTCGACGGCCTCAAGAAGCTCGACCCGGCGCCGCTGGCGAGCAAGGACACGCTGCGCTTCATCGACGCCGCCAACTACGAAGAGCACCTGCCGCTGCTCGCCGACTGCGACCTGATCATCGAGGCGATTGCCGAGCGCATGGACTGGAAACACGATCTCTACGCGAAGATCAGCCCCTTCCTGGCGCCGGACGCGGTGATCGCGTCGAACACCTCCGGCCTGTCGATGAGCGCGCTGGAGCAGGGCCTGCCGGAGGTGCTGCGCCCGCGCTTCTGCGGTGTGCACTTCTTCAACCCGCCGCGCTACATGCATCTGGTGGAGCTCATCGCCACGCACAGCACCGACGCTGCGCTGCTCGACGCGCTGGAAACCTGGCTCACGTCCCGCCTCGGCAAGGGGGTGATCCGCGCGCTGGATACACCGAACTTCGTGGCCAACCGCATCGGCGTCTTCTCCATCCTGGCGGTGATGCACCATACCCAGGCCTTCGGCCTCGGCTTCGACGAGGTCGATGCGCTGACTGGCCCGAAGATTGGCCGGCCGAAGAGCGCCACCTACCGCACCGCCGACGTGGTCGGTCTGGACACGCTGGCCCACGTCATCAAGACGATGCAGGACACGCTGCCCGACGACCCGTGGCATGCGCACTTCACGACGCCGGCCTGGCTGAAGTTGTTGATCGAGCAGGGCGCCCTTGGGCAGAAGACCCGCTGCGGTATCTTCCGCAAGCAGGGCAAGGAGATCCAGGTGCTCGACCTGGCCGAGCAGGGCTATCGGTCGTCTTCCGGGGAAATTGCCGATGAGGTCGCCGCGATCCTCAAGCTTCGGAATCCGGCCGAGAAGTTCGCCGCACTGCGGGCCTCGCAGTATCCCCATGCGCAATTCCTGTGGGCGATCTTCCGCGACATTTTCCACTACGCCGCCGTGCAACTCGAGAACGTGGCCGATAACGCCCGCGACCTCGACCTGGTCATGCGCTGGGGCTTCGGCTGGGCGCAAGGCCCGTTCGAGACCTGGCAGGCCGCTGGCTGGTCCGCCATTGCCGATGCGGTGGCCGCCGACATCGCGGCCGGCAAGGCGATGAGCGATGTGCCGCTGCCGGCCTGGGCGCTGGAAGCTGGCCGTGCCGGCGTGCATACGCCGGAAGGCTCCTGGTCGGCCCGCCGCAATGCCTACGTGCCGCGTTCAGACCTGCCGGTTTATCGACGCCAACTCTTCCCCGAGCGGGTGCTCGGCGAGAACGCGGCGCCGTCGGAACAGTCCGGCGAGACCCTGTACGAGAACGACGGCGTGCGCCTGTGGCGCTTGCCGGCGGTCGATGCCGGCATCGGCATCGTGTCGATCAAGTCGAAGATGCACACCATCGGCAACGAGGTGCTGGACGGCGTCATCGCCGCGGTCCGCCAGGCGGAAACCACGCTCGACGGCCTCGTCGTCTGGCACGAGGCGCCGTTCGCCGTCGGCGCCAATCTGCAGCAGGTGGCGGAAGCCATCGGCGCCGGCCGCTTCGACGTGCTTGAGGCGACCGTCGAGAAATTCCAGCGTGCCTCGCAGGCGCTGAAGTACGCCCAGGTTCCGGTCGTTGCCGCGGTGCAGGGCATGGCGCTCGGCGGCGGCTGCGAGTTCGTCATGCATGCGGGCAAGCGGGTGCTGGCGCTGGAAAGCTACGTCGGCCTGGTGGAAGCCGGTGTCGGCCTGATCCCGGCCGGTGGTGGCTGCAAGGAATTCGCGGTGCGCGCGGCCGACCTGGCCGCCCAGTCGGCAACGCCGACGGAGGTGTTCAACTTCCTGCAGCCGGTGTTCCAGACGATTGCGATGGCGAAGGTCGCCAAGAGCGCGCAGGAGGCCATCGACTACGGCTTCGCCCGGCCGTCGGACACCGTCCTGTTCAACGCCCACGAGCTGCTGTGGGTCGCCATCCGCGAAGCACGCGCGCTGGCCGATGCCGGCCATGCGCCGCCGCAGTTGGCCCGCGGCATTCCGGTCGCCGGCAAGAACGGCATCGCCACCTTCGAGATGATGCTGGTGAACATGAAGGAAGGCGGGATGATCTCCGCCCACGACTACAAGGTGGCCAAGGCCGCCGCCACCGCCCTGTGCGGCGGCGAGGTGGAAACAGGCAGCCTGGTGGACGAGGAATGGCTGCTCACCGTCGAGCGCCGCCTGTTCGTCGAACTGCTGAAAGATCCCCTCACGCAGGCCCGCATCCAGCACATGCTGGAAACCGGCAAGCCGCTGCGCAACTGATCGGGCCAAGGAGATAAAGACATGAGCAAACAGATTCAAGACGCCTACATCGTCGCCGCGACCCGTCTGCCGGTGGCCAAGCGCAACGGTGCGTTCCGCAATGTCCGCCCGGACGACATGCTGGCGGCGGTCCTCAAATCCGTCGTGGCCCAGGTGCCGGGCATCGACCCGGCGCTGATTGGCGACGTCATCGTCGGCTGCGCGATGCCGGAGGCTGAGCAGGGCATGAACGTCGCGCGCATTGGCCTGCTGCTGGCCGGGTTGCCGACCAGCGTGCCGGGGCTGACGATCAACCGCTTCTGCTCGTCCGGCGTGCAGGCGGTGGCCGATGCGGCCAACCAGATCCGTCTGGGCCTGGCCGACGTGATGATCGCCGCCGGCACCGAGTCGATGAGCGTGATGCCGCAGATGATGGGCAACAAGATGTCGATGAACCCGGCGATCTTCGCCCACGAGGAGAACCTGGGCATCGCCTACGGCATGGGCCTCACTGCCGAAAAGGTCGCCCAGCAATGGAAGATCGGCCGCGATGCCCAGGACCAGTTCGCGCTGGCCTCCAACCAGAAGGCTTGCGCGGCGATCCTGGCTGGCCATTTCAACGCCGAGACGATGGCTTACGGCTTCACCGAGCACGTCCCCGATCTGACGAGCGGGCAGGTTCGCGCCCGTCAGCGCACCGTCGAGGTGGACGAGGGGCCGCGCCAGGATGCTTCGCTGGAGAGGCTTGCCAAACTCAAGCCGGTGTTCAACGTGCGTGGCTCGGTTACCGCTGGCAATTCGTCGCAGATGTCGGATGGCGCCGGGGCGGTGATGCTGGTGTCGGAGAAGATCCTGCGGGAACACAACCTGACGCCACTGGCCCGCTTTGCCGGTTACGCGGTGGCCGGTGTGGCGCCGGACATCATGGGCATCGGCCCGGTGGCGGCGATTCCGAAGGCGCTGGCTCAGGCCGGCATCCGCCAGGATGAGCTGGACTGGATCGAACTGAACGAAGCTTTCGCCGCCCAGTCGCTGGCGGTGATGCAAGAGCTCGGCCTTGATCCGGACAAGGTCAATCCGCTCGGCGGTGCCATCGCCCTTGGCCATCCCCTCGGCGCCACCGGTGCGATCCGCACGGCTACCGTGGTGCACGGCCTGCAGCGTACTGGCGGCCGCTACGGCATGGTGACGATGTGCATCGGCACCGGCATGGGCGCCGCCGGCATCTTCGAGCGCGTGTGACGACGCCTGCCTTGCCCACATTCATGCCCCATCAAAAGAAGAGCAGACCATGAAGCCCGCCTGGCTCGCCAAACTTCCGCCCGCGTGGCGTGCCCGCATGGTGCGCCTGGGCTTCAACCTGCACCCGGCTTTCCGTGGCACGGGCGGACGGGTCGTGCATGTGGGGCGGGACCTGCGCCACATCCGAATAGCGCTGCCCCTGTCGTGGAAGACCCGCAACATCGTCGGTTCGCTGTACGGCGGCTCGCTCTTCGCGATCACCGACGGGGTGCACCCGATGATGCTGATGGCGGCGTTGGGCGAGGGTTACATCGTGTGGGACAAGGCGGCGAGCATCCGCTACCGCAAGCCGGGCTACACGACGCTGTACGCCGACTTCGTGCTGGGTCCGGAAGAGCTGGCCGACATCCGCGCCGCGCTGGCGCAGCAGCCGGAGCTGGAACGGACCTTCCAGGTCGAGCTGAAGGACGCGCACGGCGTCGTGCATACGGTGGTGGAGCGCACCGTCTATATCGCCGAGAAGAATTTCTACCGGAAGAAATCTGCTGGAGGAGAGCAATGAGTCAATTTCATCGTTTTGCCGGGGCTACCTTGCTGGTGGCCCTGCTGGCTTCGCCCGGGCTTCACGCGGCCGAGGTGGCCGGAGTCAGGATCGACGAGCGGGCCCGCGTCGGGAGCAGCGAGCTGGTGCTGAACGGCGCTGGCCTGCGCAGCAAGCTGTTCATCAAACTCTACGTTGCTGCGCTGTACGCGCCGCAGAAGAGCGGCACGGCCGCTGCGCTGATCGACGCCAGCACACCGCGGCGGATGAACCTGCGCCTGTTGCGCGACATCGGCGCCGACACGCTGCACGCGGCGCTGGAGGAGGGGCTGGCCCACAACAACACATCCGCCGAGCTGGAAGCCGTGAAGCCCCAGTCGGAACAGTTCGGTACCCTGATGCGCGGCCTCGGCAAGGTGCACGAAGGCGACAGCGTAGCCCTCGACTTCAGCGGCGACGGCGTGGCGCTGAGCGTCAACGGCGAGCCCCGTGGCAAGGTCGCCGGCGGCGCGTTCGCCAAGGCCCTGCTGAAGGTCTGGCTCGGCGACAAGCCGGCGGATGCCGGGCTCAAGAAAGCGCTGCTCGGCAACTGACCGGCCAGCCGAGGAGACAGACATGGACAGAATCTGGCTGCAAAGCTACCCGGCGGGCATCCCGGCGGACATCGACATCGAACACATCCCGTCGCTGGTCGCGCTGCTCGGGAAGGCTTGCAAGACCTATGCGGACAAGGTCGCCTACATCAGCATGGGCAAGGAGATGACTTATCGCCAGCTCGACGAGGCGTCCCTTGCCTTTGCCGGCTGGCTGCAATCGCGGGGGCTACAGAAAGGCGACCGCGTCGCGCTGATGATGCCGAACCTGCTGCAATACCCGGTAGCCCTGTTCGGCGCCCTGCGGGCCGGCTGCGTGGTGGTCAATTGCAACCCGCTATATACCCCGCGGGAACTGGAACACCAGCTCAAGGACTCCGGTGCTGCGGCCATCGTCATCGTCGAGAACTTTGCCCACACGCTTGAGCAGGTGCTGCCCAGGACGCCAGCGCTGCGCCACGTCATCGTGACGCCGATGGGCGAGATGCTGGGCACGGTGAAGGGGGCGCTGGTCAACCTCGTCGTGCGCCGTATCAAGAAGATGGTGCCCGCCTGGTATATCCCCACGGCAATTGGCTTCAGCGACGCACTCACCGTGGGGCAGCGCCAGCGCTTCAAGCCGGTGCCGCTCGGCCAGCAGGATCTGGCCTTCCTGCAATACACGGGCGGCACGACCGGCGTTTCCAAGGGCGCGATGCTGACCCACGCCAACATCGCGTCGAACGTCACCCAGGCCTACAACTGGATCCGCCCAGCGGTGCGCGAAGGGCAGGAGATCATCGTCACCGCCTTGCCGCTGTACCACGTCTTCGCGCTGACGGCGAACTGTCTGACCTTCCTGATGATCGGCGCAACGAACCTGCTGATCGCCAATCCCCGCGACATTCCGGGTTTCGTGAAGGAATGGGCGAAGTATCCGGTGACGGTGTTCACCGGCGTCAATACGCTGTTCAACGCGCTGCTCAACAACCCGGATTTCGCGAAGCTGGATTTCTCGACGATGCGCGTCACGCTTGGCGGCGGCATGGCGGTGCAGGCGCCGGTGGCCGAGCGCTGGCGCCAGATCACCGGCACGCCGCTGCTGCAGGCCTACGGGCTGACCGAAACCTCGCCGGCGGCAACCATCAATCCCCTCGACATGGACGGCTTCAACGGAGCGATCGGCCTGCCGATCTCGTCCACCGAGATCTCGATCCGCGACGACATCGGGACTGAGGTGCCGCTCAACCAGGTCGGCGAGATCTGCATCCGCGGCCCGCAGGTGATGAAGGGCTACTGGCAGCGCCCGGAGGAGAGCGCCAACGTCTTTCATCCGGACGGTTTCCTGCGCACCGGCGACATGGGCTATGTGGACAAGCAGGGCTTCGTCTTCCTGGTGGACCGCAAGAAGGACATGATCCTGGTGTCCGGCTTCAACGTGTACCCCAACGAGGTCGAGGAGGCGGTGGCGATGCATCCGGGCGTCGGCGATGTTGCGGCAATCGGTGTCGCCGACGAACATTCCGGCGAGGCGGTGAAGATCTTCGTCGTCCGCAAGGATCCGGCACTGACCGAAAAAGCGCTGGTCGAGCATTGCCGCACCGTGCTGACCGGATACAAAGTACCCAAACACGTGGAATTCCGCGACGACCTGCCGCGCACCAACGTCGGCAAGATCCTGCGTCGCGCATTGAAGGAGGCTGCCTGAATGTCGATTCCCGCTTCGTTGAACAAGAACCTCGCGCTGCCGGTGATCTGCGCACCGATGTTCATCGTCTCCAATCCTGACCTGGTCATCGCCCAGTGCCGCAGCGGTGTCATCGGTTCCTTTCCGGCGCTGAATGCGCGCCCGCAGGAGCTGCTCGACGACTGGCTGACGCGTATCAACGCCACGCTGGCGGAGAGCCCGGCGGCTGCGCCCTTCGCGGTGAACCAGATCATCCATCCGTCGAACACGCGGCTGGAGCACGACATGGCCTTGTGCGTGAAGCACGAGGTGCCGCTGATCATCACCAGCCTGTCGGCGCCGACCCTGATCGTGCCGCAGGTCCATGCCTACGGCGGCCTGGTCTTTCATGACGTGATCAGCGTCCGCCATGCGGAAAAGGCGCTGGAAGCTGGTGTGGACGGCTTGATCCTGGTCTGCGCCGGTGCGGGCGGTCACGCCGGCACCCTGAGCCCCTTCGCGCTGGTCGGTGAGATCCGCAAGTTCTACGACGGCCCGATCGCCCTGTCCGGCGCCATCACCAACGGCCAGAGCATCCTGGCCGCGCAGGCGCTGGGGGCCGACTTCGCCTACATCGGCTCGCGCTTCATCGCGACGGAGGAGGCCAACGCCGCCGACGCCTACAAACAGGCGCTGCTCGAGTCTACGGCCCAGGATGTGGTCTACACGCCTTACTTCACCGGCGTGCATGGCAACTATCTCAAGAAGAGCATCCTCGCCGCCGGGCTCAACCCGGAAGATCTGCCGGTTCGGGACAAGAGCGCCATGAGCTTCGGCAAGGACAACGATGCCAAGGCCTGGCGCGACATCTGGGGCGCAGGGCAGGGCGTCGGCACCATCGACGACGTGCTGCCGGCCGCCGACGTCATCGCCCGGATGAAGCACGAATACCTGGCTGCCAAGGCTGACCTGTTGGCCAGATCCTTCTGACCACTATCCCGATTCGCTGAGCCGGCCCTGGAACGGGCGGGCGCCGCGAATCGGGACGCAGCTGATCCCTACGCACTACATGTCTTGTTCCCGACCGCCGCATGGCGGCGCAGGGCTGAACCGATTACGCCTTCAAATTAAAACGAACGATTGACCAAGGAGAACGAAATGAGTGATTACCGCGCCCCGATCAAGGACATGCGCTTCGTCATGGACGAACTGGCCGCCTTCAACGAGATCGCCAGCCTGCCCGGTTGTGAGGAGGCGACGCCGGACCTGGCCGACGCCATTCTCGACGAAGCCGCCAGGTTTGCCGGCGAGGTGCTGGCACCGCTCAACCACGTCGGCGACAGGCAAGGCTGCACGCTCGGCGCCGAGGGCGTGACGACCCCGGCAGGCTGGAAAGCTGCCTATCAGCTGTACCGCGACGCCGGCTGGAATGGCATCACGCTGCCTGCCGAGTTCGGCGGCCAGGGCCTGCCCGACCTGCTCGGCATCGCCGTCAAGGAGATGATCTGCTCGGCGAACATGGCCTTCTCCCTCGGCCCGCTGCTGACCACCGGCGCCGTCGAAGCCTTGCTGACCTGCGCCAGCGATGAACTGAAGACGACCTTTCTGGAGAAAATGGTGTCCGGCGAATGGACCGGCACGATGAACCTCACCGAGCCCCAGGCCGGCTCCGATCTGGCTCTGATCCGCTCGCGGGCCGAACCGCAGGCCGACGGCACGTACCGGGTCTTCGGCCAGAAGATCTTCATCACCTACGGCGACCACGACATGACCGACAACATCGTGCATCTCGTCCTCGCCCGCCTGCCGGACGCGCCGGCCGGGGTGAAGGGCATCTCGATGTTCCTGGTGCCGAAGTTCCTCGTGAATGCCGATGGCGCTCCCGGCGAGCGCAATGACGTCCGTTGCGTATCCATCGAACACAAGCTCGGGATCCATGCCAGCCCGACGTGCGTGATGGCCTTCGGCGATAAGGAAGGCGCCGTCGGCTATCTGCTCGGCGAAGCCAACCGGGGCCTCGAGTACATGTTCATCATGATGAACCAGGCCCGCCTCGGTGTTGGCCTGCAGGGCATCGCCCTCGGCGAACGTGCCTACCAGCAGGCGCTGGCCTACGCCCGTGACCGCAAGCAGGGCCGCGATGCGCTGACCGGCGAGGCGCTGGTGAGCATCGACAAGCACCCGGACATCCGCCGCATGCTGATGCTGATGAAGGCCCGTGTCGAAGCCTGCCGCGCGCTGACTTATTACACCGCCGGGCTGCTCGACATGGCCGACAAGCATCCGGATGGCGAGCAGCGCCGCCAAAGCCTCTACCTGGCCGAGCTGATGATTCCCATCGTCAAGGGCGGCGGCACCGAAATGGGCATCGAGGTGACGTCCCTCGGCGTGCAGATCCACGGCGGCATGGGCTTCATCGAGGAAACCGGCGCCGCCCAGCACTGGCGCGACTCGCGGATCACGACGATCTACGAGGGCACCACCGGCATCCAGGCCAACGACCTGCTGTTCCGCAAGCTGATGCGCGACCAGGGCGCCACGCTCAAGCTCGTCTTCGGCGAGATCCACGCCACCGCCAAGGCGCTGGGTGCCACTGGCCAGCCGGAACTGCAGGCCATCGGCCACAAGCTCGGCAACGCGTTGAAAGCCTGGACGGTCGCCAGCGAATGGCTGGCCGGTAGCGCGAAACACAGCCTCGGCGGCGTGCTGACGGCGGCCGTGCCCTACCTGCACCTGGCCGTCACCGTCAGCGGTGGCTGGATGATGGGCAAGGCGGCGCTCGCCGCTGCCGGCCATCTGGCCCGCGGCGACGGTGACCTGGTTTTCTACCGTAACAAGATCGCCACGGCCCGCTTCTACGCCGACCAGTTGCTGCCCCAGGCGGCTGCGTACGCCGAGACCGTGATGAACGGCGATGCCGCACTTGCGGACGTGGGAGATGAGCTGTTCGCTTAGTCGGCGGATATGGGCAGGCTGTCCGCCATCGCAGACAGCCTGCTTCATCCGAGCGGGACGCGCCGCGTGGCGCTGGATCAGCGGCTGATATCGACGATGACGCGGCCGCGCAGATTGCCGGCGAGGATCGCCGGGGCTTGCTCGATGGCTTCACTCAGGCCGATCTCGTGGGCGATCAGGCCCAGCTTGTCGATGTCCAGGTCGCGGCCGAGACGTTGCCAGGCTTCGAGGCGGCGCTGACGGGGGCACATCACGCTGTCTACGCCGGCCAGGGTCACGCCGCGCAAGATGAAGGGCGCGACGCTGGCTGGCAGATCCATGCCACCGGCCAAGCCGCAGGCTGCGACGGTGCCGCCGTACTTGGTGCTGGCGCATACATTGGCCAGCACGTGGGAGCCGACCACGTCTACCGCGCCGGCCCAGCGCTCCCTGGCGAGGGGCTTGCCGGGCGCGCTGAATTCTTCGCGGGACAGCACTTCGCTGGCGCCGAGCTGGCGTAGGTAAGGCTCTTCCTCCATGCGGCCGGTGACGGCGACGACCCGGTAGCCCAGTTTGGACAGCAGCGCGACCGCGACGCTTCCGACGCCGCCACCCGCACCGGTGACCAGGATATCGCCCTGGTCCGGCGTCACGCCGTGACGCTCCAGGGCCATTACGCACAGCATTGCGGTGTAGCCGGCGGTGCCGATGGCCATCGCCTGGCTCGGCGTGAAGCTGGCCGGCAGCGGAACCAACCAGTCGCCGTTGAGGCGGGCTTTTTCGGCGAGGCCGCCCCAATGCACTTCACCCACGCCCCAGCCGTTCAGTACCACCAGGTCGCCGGCGTGGTAACCCGGATGGCGGCTCTCCTCGACGGTGCCAACCAGGTCGATGCCCGGCACCATCGGAAAGCGTCGCACCACCGGGCCCTTGCCGGTGATCGCCAGCGCGTCCTTGTAGTTGAGCGTGGAGTACTGGACCTGCACCGTTACGTCGCCGTCGGGCAGACCGGCTTCGTCGATGTCGCGCAGCGTGGCGCGGTAACCGGCCTCGTCCTTCTCGATCAGGATTCCCTTGAACATGTTCACCCTCCGTTTAATTAGACTGATCGTCTATTAATAGACAAAAAAACTCACCGGGGCAGCCCGGCGAAGAAAAAATCGGCAAAGACTTCCAGTGCCCGGCTCGATGCTTCCAGCTTGGCACGCAGCACCGCGCCCTCCCAGCCGATCCAGAAGCAGTTGGCCAGGCGCTGGCAATCGGCGTCGGCGGCGATCGCGCCACCGGCCTGCGCTGCTTCCAGGCAAATGGCCACACGGTTTTCCCAGTCGGCAAAGACCGCCGAGAGCTGCAGACGCAGGGCGTCTGGCAGACTGGCGGTTTCCTGGCCCAGATTGCCGACCAGGCAGCCACGGCGGAATTCGAAGCGCGCCATGCCGTCGGCAGCGTCGGTGACGAAATTGCGCAGGCGTTGCAGCGGCGGTTGGCTTTCGTCGAGCAGGAAGCGGTCGAGCTTGCGAACGAAGTAGCCGGCGTAGCGCTCGATCAGCGCACCGCCGAAGGCTTCCTTGCTGGGAAAGAAGTGGTAGAAGGACCCCTTCGGGACGCCCACGCGGGACAGGATCTGGTCGATGCCGGTGGCGGAAAAGCCCCTTTCGGTAAGCACCTCGACGCCGGCGCGCAGCAGCGCCTCGCGGGTTTCGCTGAAGCCGTTGGCGCTTTTCGGCGGACGGCCGCGGCGGCGCGGCGTGGTGGCGGAGGCGGAGGGCTGAAGGTCCATGGAGATAAATTAGACCGATCGTCTCAATAAATCAATCCTCAGCTTGAAAAATGGCTTGCGAACGCCCGCTGGGAAAGGTTCAAAAATTTTTTTGAAATCCTGTCATCCAGCTTACTGACGTTTGCGTTAAGGGAGTACAGGTGAGCGATCACCGGATTTAACAGGAGAAGTCGATGGGCAGTTATTGCAACGAGTCCTACGCAGAGTTTCTGGATTCCCTCAAGGCCGCGGGCGTCGTGATCCGCAACGAAAGCGAAGTTCGCGAGCGTCTGGCAGAGTCCCAGCGCTGGCGTAGTGCCTTCATGACCCTGGCCGCCAATGGTCGTACGATCGGTATCGAGTTTTCGGTGGATAACAACAGTGCACCGACGGCTGTTCAGCGCATCATGGCAGCACATGCTTTCCCGGCCGAAAAGGAAGCTGCGTTCCTCGCCCAGCTCACCGCCGATCGTTAAGTCGTAACGCACCATCTGCACCGCAATCGTCTCGCGGTGCACGGAAAAAGCCTCCTACCCGCGCAGAGCGGGCGGAGGTTTTTTATTGCCTGCAAGTCTTGAGTTTGGACGAAAAAAACGGGGGCGATCTGCTCGCCCCCGTTTGTGGGATTACCGCTTGTACCGGCGTTGTTACTGTGCTCCGGGCTCGGTCACGAAGGCGATCTTGCCGAGGCCCAGGCGGCTGGCCGAGGACAACAGCTGGGCGACGTGATCGTACTCGGCGTGCTTGTCCACCTGCAGATGGAGTTCCGGCTGCGGCTGACGGGCGGCGGCCCCTTCGAGGCGGCTCTGCAGATCGTCGACGGCGACGCTCTCGCCATTCCACGACAGACTGCCGTCGGCCTTGATGGACAGGTTGATCTTGTCCGGCTTCACGTCTTCCTGCTGGCTGCTGGCCTTGGGTAGATCGAGCTTGACCGCGTGGTTGATCACCGGGACGGTGATGATGAAGATGATCAGCAGAACCAGCATCACGTCCACCAGGGGCGTCATGTTGATCTCCGACATCACCTCGCCATCGTCGTCGAACTGGCTGCTGAAGCTCATTGCGCTTCCTTCCGGGTCGGCAGGGGATGGATGCTGGCCGGGTTCTTGCGGACTTTGCCGCCGGTCACCAGGAAGGCGTGGAGGTCATGGGCGAAGTGCTTGAGGCGGGCCAGGATCTCCTTGTTGCCGCGCACCAGGGCGTTGTAGCCCAGCACGGCGGGAATCGCGACGGCCAGGCCACCGGCGGTCATCACAAGGGATTCGCCCACCGGGCCGGCAACCTTGTCGAGGGTGGCCTGACCAGCGGCGCCGATACCCATCAGCGCGTGATAGATGCCCCACACCGTACCGAACAGGCCAATGAACGGAGCCGTGGCACCGACCGAAGCCAGGATGGACAGCCCGCCCTGCATGCGGCCGGTGGAGTCGTCGATGGACTGGCGCATGGTGCTGGTCAGCCAGTCGTTCAGGTTGAGCACGCCGTGCAGTTCGTTCTGGTGCGTGACGTGATGGGCGACGGCTTCGGTGCTGCGGCTGGCCAGATCGTGGAAGGGGTTCTCGGCGGAGTTCGGGGCCAGCGCCGCCATGCCGGCATCCATGCTGGTGGCGTGCCAGAACTGCTTGGCGGCGGTGCTCATGCGGCGCAGGCTGACGAGGCTCCAGGCCTTGACGAGGATCACCGACCAGGAGGCCAGGGACATCAGCGCCAGGATGATGGCGACACCGTGGGAGACACTGTCACCCTGGGCCCAGATATGGCCGAAACTGAAAGTGGATTCGTTCATGGGAATTCCTTCTTAGGACGCGGGGTTGAGTGTGAAATCGATGGGCACCTTGACGGTGCCGGCAACCGTCTGGTCGCCCTGGCGGGCCGGTACGAAGCGCCAGCTGCGCAGGACGGTGTCGCGGGCGCTTTCGTCGAGGCGCGTGAAGCCGCTGCTCTTGAAGATGCTGACGTCGGTCGGGCGTCCGTCGGCGCCGACCTGCACCTTCAGCAGCACCCGTCCTTCTTCGCCCATGCGGCGGGACAGGCGCGGGTATTCAGGCGCGGGATTGGACAGATAGGCGGCGTCGAAGCGCGGCGGAACGATCGCCACCGGCGCCTCCTTGGCTGGGGCCTGGACGGGCGGCGCCGGAGGCGCCGGCTGGGCGGCAGGAGCGGTGGCCTCGACGGCGTTGGTGGCGGTTGCGGCGGAGGTCAGCGTCGGTTTGCTGGGCGCCACGGTCGGCGGGGCAGGGCGCTGCTTGGCAACGGGTTGCTGCTTGCTGACGGCCGGCTGTTGCTGCGGGCGCGGCTGGGGCGGCGTCGGCTTCGGGGTGTCGGGGGACACGAGGCTGACCGTCATGTACGGCTGCGGCGGCGTGATCGGCGGGGGCGAGCTTTCGAACTGGGAGGCGAACAGGCCCAGCAGTGCCAGGTGCAGAACGACCGCGACGCCGGTGCCCACCATGCTGCGACGCACGGGCAGGGGGTTGTCCTGGCGCGAGAGCATCAGGACAGGGGCGGGCAAGGTTTGTTGCGGGTGAGCCGCCAGGGGCATGGCTGCGTTCATGTCAGTCTCCAGTCGGGCTTGCTTCCTGGCTGGCTTGCGACATGCCCTGGGGCAGGTAGCTGGCTGGCTGAGATTTGACGCATCGATGCACTTCAGACGATCGGCGAAATCGCTCGACTCAAAACCCCGAAATGCAAATGCGAACGATTCCTATTATATGGACACCAAATTCCATCGTCAACGCTTTATCCATGCGGTCTTTGCTGTCTTTTCCCGCGCCATCGGGAATTTTTCCCATGGCGCACAGGCGGACCCTTGCGTAACCTGCGCCCAATCATAAAAAGGGAGACAAGCCTCATCATGCAACACGTCCGTCGTCAGCCAGCCCTATCCGCTTCCGTGCTTCGCCATCACCGCCTGCACCCGCTGGCACTCGCCGTCCTGGCCACATTCGCTGCCAGCGCGCAGGCCGACGACGACACCATCGCCCCGACCGTCGTGGTGGTCGGCCAGACGCCGCTCCCCGGGTTGGAGCTCTCGTTGGAGAAGATCGCGGCGCCGGTGCAGACCGCCACCGACAAGGACATCGAGAAGCGGCGCGCCCTCGATGTATCCCAGTTCATGAACCGCCAGCTCAGCGGCGTGCATGTCAATGAGGTGCAGGGCAATCCCTTCCAGGTGGATGTGAACTACCGGGGCTACACTGCGTCGCCGCTGCTCGGAACGCCGCAGGGGCTGTCGGTTTACGTTGATGGTGTGCGCATCAACCAGCCTTTCGGGGATGTGGTCAGCTGGGATCTGATCCCGAAGGCGGCGATTGCCTCGATGAACATGATGCCGGGCTCCAACCCGTTGTTCGGCCTGAATACCCTGGGCGGTGCGCTGGCCATCCAGACCAAGGAAGGGCGCACCCATCCCGGTACGTCGGTGCAGGTGACGGCGGGCTCCTACGGCCGTCGCTCCGTCGAGTTCGAACACGGTGGTTTCAACGACAAGGGGCTGGAGTGGTATGTCACAGCGAACCAGTTCCACGAGAACGGCTGGCGTACCAATTCACCGTCCGACGTGCGCCAGGCCTTCGGCAAGTTCGGCTGGCAGAGCGCCACCAGCGACCTGGACCTGACCGTGTCCTACGCCGATAACCGCCTCACCGGCAACGGCCTGCAGGAGACCCGTTTCCTCGACCAGGACTACAGCAGCGTTTATACCCAGCCGGACATCACCAAGAACCGCTCCCTGTTCTTGAACCTGACCGGCAAGCACAGTCTGGACGACACGACGCTAGTCTCCGGCAATGTGTATTACCGCAAGATCAATACGTCCACTTACAACGGTGACATCAACGAGGGTTCGCTGGATCAATCGATCTACCAGCCCAGCGCATCGGAACGCGCCACGCTGGCGGCCGCCGGCTACTCCGGTTTTCCCACCAGCGGCGCCAACGCCAGCAACACGCCGTTCCCGTCCTGGCGCTGCATCGCCAACGCGCTGGCCAACGAAGAGCCCAACGAGAAGTGCACTGGGCTCATCAACCGGACCCGCAGCGATCAGGAAAACCTTGGCGTCTCGGGCCAGGCTTCCTTCTCATCCGATCTGCTGGGGCGCCGCAATCTGTTCATCGCCGGAGCCGGCTACGATCAGAGCAATGTGAGCTTCCAGCAGGGCGCCCAGTTTGGATACGTGAACCCGGATCGCACGATCACGCCGGTCAATGCCTTTGCCGATGGTACGCAAAACTCCGAGGATGCCTTCGACTCCCGCGTGAGCCTGAACGGCCACACCCGCACGTGGAGCCTGTTCGCCACCGACACCCTGTCCATCAACGACTACTGGCATGCGACGCTTTCCGGCCGCTACAACCGGACGACGGTGAAGAACCGGGACAATCTCAATCCCGGCGGTGGTGCCGACTCGCTGGATGGCAATCACGTCTTCGACCGCTTCAATCCCGCGGTGGGGTTGAGTTTCGCGCCGTCCCGCGCGTGGAACGCCTATGCCGGCTACAGCGAGGGCAGCCGCACGCCCACGGCGATCGAGTTGGGCTGTGCCAACCCGGACAACCCCTGCAAGCTCCCGAATGCGATGGCGGGCGATCCGCCGCTCAAGCAGGTCGTGACCAAGACCTGGGACGTGGGCATGCGCGGCCGGATCGGTTCGGCCAGCCGCTGGAATGTCGGCCTGTTCCGCTCCGACAACCACGATGACATCCTGTTCGTCGCCGACCAGCAGGCGGGTTACGGCTACTTCAAGAATTTTGGCCAGACCCGTCGGCAGGGTGTGGAAGCCGGCGGCAGCACCCGCATCGGGCCGCTCAGCCTGGCCCTCAACTACACTTATCTGGACGCCACCTACCGCACTGCCGAGACCGTCGGCGCCGCCGGCAACAGCACCAACAGCGCCGGCCCGGGCCTTGAAGGCACGGTGGACATCAAGCCGGGCGACCGCATCCCGCTGATTCCGAAGCACATGGTCAAGGCGTCGGCCGATTACGAATTTGGCGAGGCGCTGTCGCTAGGGCTGGACCTGATCGGGGTGTCGGGCTCCTACGCGCGGGGCAACGAGAACAATCAGCACCAGCTGGATGGCGTCTATTACCTGGGCAGCGGCAAGTCCAGCGGCTACACGGTCACCAATCTGACCGCGAACTACAAGGTCAATCGCAAGGTGCAGCTGTTCGGGCAGATCAACAACCTGTTCGACCGGGAATACAGCACTGCGGCCCAACTCGGTGCCACGGGTTTCTCGAGCACTGGCGGTATCGTGGCGCGGCCCTTCCCGGCGGTGGGCGGCGAGTACCCGCTGGTGAGCTCCACCTTCCTGGCTCCCGGTGCACCGCGCACCCTGTGGGTCGGTATCCGCTACAGCCTGTAATCGCCAGCCTCGCGTGCGGCAGATGGGTCGTGAAACGGCTCGTCTGCCGCTTTGCCGTGGCGGAGGGTGTGTCCTTGTATGGCGGCCCAGGGGCTGGCACGCGAAACCACGCTTCCACGAACTCCCCAAAAGCTGGCAGGATTCGGCCGATTCATGCCGCCGTCGGAAGTGCGCTCGTCTGACCGCCGCGGCTGCTGCATTGCAAACCCGGCTGAGTTTTCATCGCATGACCTTCAACGCAATTGCCCCCATCGTCCGGCCCAGCGCGCCGGAAACACCATGAGCGCACGCCTGCGCGTGGTGCTCGCGGACGATCATTCTGTCGTCCGAACCGGCTACCGGCGTCTGCTGGAGCTTGAGACCGACATGGAGGTCGTCGCCGATTTCGGCGATGCGGATTCCGTCTGTCAATGGTTCGCCGACCACTCGGCCGACGTGCTGGTCCTCGATCTGTCGATGCCCGGCCGCGGCGGCCTGGAGACGCTGGCACGGGTCAAGGTACGCCAGCCCGGGCTCAGGGTGCTGATCTTCTCGATGCACGATAGCGCCTCGATGGTCGGCCAGGCCCTGCGTGCTGGCGCGGACGGCTACCTGACCAAGAGCAGCGAGCCGGATGCGCTCATCGAGGCGGTGCGGCGGGTTTCGCGTGGAGAGCAGGCGCTGGCGCCGGAAATCGCCGAGGCGCTGTTGTCGGATGCTCGGCACGCCCCACATCTGGCCCTGTCGCCGCGGGAGTTCGAGATCTTCAGGTTGCTGGCTGCCGGACGTACGGTGGAGGAGATTGCGGTCCGGCTCTTCCTGAGCATCAAGACGGTGGCCAATTACCAGACCGCCATCCGCCAGAAAACCGGGCTGAACACTGCGCTCGACATGTACCGGCACGCCGAGGCCCACAGGCTGCTCGGCGATACGGAATAAAGCGGAAAGAGGGAGGAGAGGCCAGCGGAAGGGCGAGGCCGCCGTCCCGCTGCGACATCAGTGGTGGATGTCTTCCAGGCTGGCGACGGAATCGAACTCGCGCTGGTTGGCTTCGTGGCGGAGCTTTACGAGGTACATGGTTCCCGCCACGAACAGGCCGAAAGCCACGACTACCGTGCTGATCGAGAAGCCGGAGCGGATCAGGAAGGCATACAGCCCGGTCATCACCAGGATGGAGAGGTTCTCGTTGAAGTTCTGCACGGCGATGGAGTGACCCGCGCCCATCAGGATGTGACCGCGATGCTGCAGAAGGGCGTTCATCGGCACCACGAAGAAGCCGGACAGCGCGCCGATCAGGACCATCAGCGCCATGGCCAGGTTCATGTCGGTCACAAAGATCATCACATTGACGATGATGCCCATGATGATGCCGAGCGGGATCACGCGTACCGAGGCCTTCATCGTGATCATCTTGGCCGCCATCACGGCGCCGATCGCCACGCCGACGGCCACGACGCCCTGCAGCATCGATGCCCGTGACAGATCGAGGTGCAGCGCCTGTTCCGCCCACTTGATCACGATGAACTGCAGCGTGGCGCCGGCGCCCCAGAACAGCGTCGTGGTGGCCAGGGAGATCTGCCCCAGCTTGTCGCGCCACAGCAGCTTCAGGCAGTGATTGAAGTCGTGCAGCAGATAGACGGGATTCTTGCGAAGGACCTTGTGGTCCACGCCGGTGTCGGGCACCTTGAGGTTGAACAGCGCGGCGGTCAGGTAGAGCAGGCCGACGATGGTCAACGCCATTTCGGGGACGGTGTCGATGCCGGTGTCCACATAAGGCAGATCAAGGCCCAACAGCGTCTGGGAAATGGCCGGCTTGATCAGCATGCCACCCACCAGGGTGCCAAGAATGATCGCACCGACCGTGAGCCCTTCGATCCAGCCGTTGGCGACCACCAGCAGCCTGTGCGGCAGGTACTCGGTGAGAATCCCGTACTTGGCCGGCGAATAAGCCGCCGCGCCCAGGCCGACGATGGCGTACGCCGCCAGCGGATGCAGGCCGAAGAACATTGACGCGCAGCCGAGTATCTTGATGGTGTTGCTGATCAGCATCACCCGCCACTTGGGCATGGAGTCGGCAAAGGCGCCAACGAAGGCGGCCAGGAGCACGTAGGACAGCGTGAAGAAAAGCTTGAGGAGCGGCTCGTATTCCTGCGGGGCTTGCATCTCCCGAAGTACGTAGATCGAGGCGATCAACAAGGCATTGTCGGCCAGCGCAGAGAAGAACTGCGCCGCCATGATCATGTAGAAACCGAAAGGCATCGCTGGGATACGAGAGCGCGGTGATTTATTTTTTGGACCGCGCTTTATACCACGAAGGTTGTGACCTCTTCTGGCGACTGGATCAATGTTGTGATCCAATAGGGTGTACATAAACCGGATTTATGAGCCATGGCTGATCGTCGACTTCAAGTGTTCCACGCGGTTGCCCGCCACGGATCTTTCACACGCGCTGCAGAAGCGCTGTTCATGACGCAACCGGCCGTCACCTTCCAGATCAAGCAGCTGGAAGAGCAGTTCAATACACGCCTGTTCGACCGCGGGCATGGCCGGGTGCTCCTGACCGCCGCGGGCGAGCTGGTGATGGCCTACGCAGAGCGGATCCTCGGTCTCACCGAGGAGCTGGAGTCACGCGTGTCCGAACTGACCGACGAACTATCGGGGGTGCTCCATCTGGGCACCAGCACGACCATCGCTGGTTACTGGCTGCCTTTTCTGCTTGAAGGCTTCAAGCGGCGCTATCCGCGGGTGATCCCGAGGGTGTCGGTGGGTAATTCCCAGCTCATCGAATCCCGCGTGATGGACCGCAACCTCGACGTGGGCCTCATCGAGATCGTCACCGAGCAATCGACGCTCGATCGGCGCGGTGCCGGGCAGGACGAACTGCAGCTGATCGTCGCGCCGGATCACATGCTGGCGCGGGAACTCAGTGTGCGTGCCGAGCAGATCGCCCCGCATCCGCTGATCCACCGCGAGCCGGGCAATGCAATAAGGGATCTGGTGGACCAGTTCTTCGCATCGGCCGGGATTCCCTATGAGGATCTCAATGTTGCGGCAGAACTCGGCAGCCTTTCGTCAGTCAAGCATCTGGTTGCCCAGGGCTTTGGCGTTGCCATCGCGTCCAAGGCGGCGATCCAGAGCGCAGTGAAGGCCGGGCGGTTGGTTGGCATTCCGCTCGAACCCCGCCTGCACACGCCACTGGAGGTGATCCTGCTGAAGGACAAGTTCCGCTCCCGCCTGGTCAATACCTTTGCCGATTTCGTCACCGAGGAGATCGGCCGCCTCGCATCGTCAAGAAACAACTGAAAAACCACCATGCCCCGTCCGATACGTGCCTCGATCAACCTTGAGGCCTTGCGTCACAACTATCAGCTCGCAAAGAACCGCTCCGGTAACGCCAAGGCGTTTGCTGTCATCAAGGCCAACGCCTACGGGCACGGACTGGCCAACGCGCTTGCCGCCTTCGGCGACATTGCCAATGGGTTCGCCTTGCTGGATATTGAAGAGGCACGCAAGCTGAGGGAGGCGGGGCTGAAGCAGCCGATCGCGCTGCTGGAGGGGTTTTTCGAGCCGGCGGATCTGGCCGACGTGGTGGCGCTTGGGCTGACCCCGGCGATCCACTGCGAGGCCCAGCTCAAGATGCTGGAGCGGGCCAGCCTGGATGCGCCCATCGACGTGCTGCTGAAGATCAATTCCGGCATGAACCGCCTCGGTTTCACCGCCGACAACTTCGCTGCGGCGCTGGCCCGGCTGCAGGCCTTGTCGTGCATCCGCTCCATCACGCCGATGACCCACTTTGCCCGCGCTGATGACGAGGTGGGGATTACCGCCCAACTCGGCGTGTTCCGCGCCCTGACCGGCGGCCTCGACCTGCCGGTCAGCCTGGCCAATTCGGCTGCGCTGCTGCGGTTTCCCGAGGCCGCTGGGCAGATCACCCGCCCGGGCATCATCCTGTATGGCGGTTCGCCGATGCCGGACCTGCAGACCGCCGAGGCCATCGGCCTGCGTCCGGTGATGACGCTGAGCAGCGAGATCATCAGTACGCAGAACATCCAGGCCCGGGACAAGGTCGGCTACGGCGGCACCTTCACGGCGGATGGGCTGATGCGTATCGGCACCGTCGCTTGCGGATACGCTGACGGCTATCCGCGCCATGCTCCGACCGGCACACCGATCCTGGTCGGCGGGCGGCGGACCCGCGTGCTCGGCCGCGTGTCGATGGACATGCTGGCCTGCGACCTGACCCATCTAGAGGAGGCCGGCGTCGGCACGCCGGTCACCCTGTGGGGCGAAGGCCTGGCGGCGGACGAGGTGGCCACGGCCGCCGGAACGATCAGCTACGAGTTGTTCTGTGCATTGGCGCCGCGCGTGCCGGTGCAGGTGAAGGGCCTGGATCGCTGATGGCCAAGGTCAAGACGGTGCACGTGTGCACCGAGTGCGGCGGCAAGTCCCCGCGCTGGCAGGGGCAATGCCCGCATTGCAGTGCGTGGAACACGCTGGTCGAATCCGTCGTCGAGCCGGAGGCGCCGGTCGCCAAGCGCTTCGCCGCGCTGGCCGGGGATTCCGGCCGGCTGCAGACGCTGGCCGACATCCAGCCGAAGGAATCGGCGCGGGTCCCGACCGGCATCGAGGAGTTCGACCGTGTGCTCGGCGGCGGCCTGGTGCCCGGTGGTGTCGTGCTGATCGGCGGCGACCCCGGCATCGGCAAGTCCACCTTGTTGCTGCAGGCTTTGGCCCTGTTGTCGGGCCACCTGCGGGCGCTGTATGTGAGCGGCGAGGAGTCTGCCGAGCAGGTGGCGCTGCGGGCCGCCCGGTTGCAACTCGACGCGCGCGGGCTGCAGCTGCTGCCGGAAATCAATCTCGAACGCATCCTGGGAAGCCTGCGGGACGTCAAGCCCGATGTGGCGGTGATCGACTCGATCCAGACCATCTACTCGGAAACCCTGGGCTCGGCTCCCGGCTCCGTCGCGCAGGTGCGCGAATGCGCGGCCCAGCTGACCCGTTTCGCCAAGCAGGGCGGCGGCACGCTGATCATGGTCGGCCACGTGACCAAGGACGGCACGCTGGCCGGGCCGCGCGTGCTCGAGCACATCGTCGATACCGTGCTGTATTTCGAAGGTGACACCCACTCCAGCTTCCGCCTGGTGCGTGCCTTCAAGAACCGCTTCGGCGCGGTGAATGAGCTGGGCGTATTCGCGATGACCGAGAAGGGGCTGAAAGGGGTGTCCAACCCGTCGGCGATCTTCCTGTCCCAGCACGGGCAGCAGGTGTCGGGCTCCTGCGTGCTGGTCACGCAAGAGGG
This sequence comes from Zoogloea sp. GW822-FHT05C07, assembly GCF_058800215.1. Classification (NCBI taxonomy): domain Bacteria; kingdom Pseudomonadati; phylum Pseudomonadota; class Betaproteobacteria; order Rhodocyclales; family Zoogloeaceae; genus Zoogloea; species Zoogloea sp. GW822-FHT05C07. Next base: position 5,241,370 of record NZ_CM179510.1, on the reverse strand, counting down.
TACACGGCCGCTGCTGGTGGAGATCCAGGCTCTGGTGGACAGCGCCCACAGCCCCAGCCCGCGGCGCCTGTCTGTCGGTCTGGAGCAGAACCGGCTGGCTATGCTGCTGGCCGTGCTCCATCGTCACGCCGGCGTGGTGTGCTTCGACCAGGATGTGTTCGTCAATGCGGTCGGCGGCGTCAAGATCACCGAGCCTGCGGCGGACCTGGCGGTGCTGCTGGCAATCGTCTCCTCGCTGACCAACCGGCCGCTGCCGGCGCAGCTGGTGGTGTTCGGCGAAGTGGGCCTGGCCGGTGAAATCCGCCCGGCGCCACGGGGTCAGGAGCGCCTGAAGGAGTCGGCCAAGCTCGGCTTCACGATGGCGCTGGTGCCCAAGGCCAACGCGCCGAAGCAGGACATCCCTGGCATGCAGGTGATCGCCGTGGACCGCATCGACGAGGCCCTTGAGCGCCTGAAGGAGCTCGCAGACACCTGACGGCCCGTTTGCAGGCCCCGAAATCTGCTGAAAAGCGCGTAAAACCTTGAGATTCGTGCCACAGGCGGAAAAGAGCAGGGTAAGCTACCGCCCGCGGGTGTGTAGAGCGCTGCAGGCGCGAAGCGTCACCTGTTGCAGCTCCTGTATCCACCCATTTCTTTCACTACAAAAGACGAGCTATGAACAAGACTGAACTGATCGATGCACTGGCTGGCAAGAGTGGTCTCACCAAAGCCGACGCCGGCCGCGCTGTGGACAGCCTCACCGAAATCATCACCGAAACCCTGGCCAAGGGTGAGAGCGTGACCCTCGTCGGTTTCGGCACCTTCGCCGTTGGCGAGCGCGCCGCCCGCGTGGGCCGCAACCCCCAGACCGGCGCGGAGATCCAGATCGCTGCTTCCAAGCAGCCGAAGTTCTCTGCTGGCTCCAAGCTGAAGGACGCGGTCAACAAGTAAGCCGTCCGTCGCGTGCCCGGGCACGCAAGGCAGTACCCAAGTGGCGACTCCGGTGGAGCCGCCACTTTGCGTTTCAGGGGCGTAAAAAAACACCACCCGTGGGTGGTGTTTTTCAATGGACGGATGCGTGATCAGCGGGTCACGATGGGCGAAGCGCCGCTGCGGTTGCGCATGGCAACCTGAGCGCTGCCGGAGAGCAGGTCGACTTCGTCGGCGACGATGCGTGCCGCCTCGTCGAGCAGCAGGTCCTTGACGTCCTTGCGCGCTTTCTCGGCCGCCAGATCGGCCGCCAGACTGCGTTCGCCGGACTGCAGGCCGTCGTCCCGCAGTGCGGCCAGCTTGCCCTTCAGATCGCCTTTTTCGCGCTGCTTGAGGCGGTTCTCCCGAACATCCTTCTCCTTGCGGCGCTCGGCTTCGTTGAGCGAGATCGACTTGCTTTCCCGCTGCCGGCGGACGTCGGCGATATCGTCCAGCAGGCTCTGGAAATCCTTGTCGGCGGCGGTACGTGCCTGATAGCGGGTCTGCAGCGCCGGGATCACGTCCTTCAGGTTGCCCGCCGGCTTGAAGCTGGCGGCGTCGATCTGCACCCAGGGCAGGGCGTTGTCGTAGCTCGACTCACCGTAGTTCTCCGTGTCGGAAGCGGACGGGAAGCGGATGTCTGGCGTCACGCCCTTGAGCTGCGTCGTTCCACCGTTGATGCGGAAGAACTGGGCGACGGTCATCTTCAGCTCACCGAACTTCGGCTTGCTGTTCTTGGCGATCTCGTCGAGGTTGACCAGCGTCTGCACCGTTCCCTTGCCGAAGCTCGGTTCGCCGATGATCGGCGCGCGGCCGTAGTCCTGCAGTGCGGCGGCGAAGATCTCGGAGGCTGACGCCGACGCCCGGTTGATCAGCACGGCCATCGGGCCGTCCCAGGCCGTACCGGCATTCTCGTCGCTCTCGACGCCGATCTTGCCGTCCGTGCGGCGCTGCTGCACGACCGGCCCCTTGTCGATGAACAAGCCGGTGAGCTCCACCGCCTCATGCAGCGAGCCGCCGCCGTTGTTGCGCAGGTCGATCAGCAGGCCGTCCACCTTGTCTTTCTTGAGCTCCTCTATCAGGCGGGTGACGTCGCGGCTGGCGCTGCGGTAGTCCTTGTCGCCCTTGCGGCGGCCTTCGAAGTCCTCATAGAAGGTCGGCAGCGTGATGACGCCGATGCGGCGGGCGTTGGCGCCCTCGCCGGACTTGATCACGCTCTTCTTTGCCGCCTGCTCCTCCAGCTTGATCTTGTCCCGCACCAGCGAAACCAGCTTGTGCTTGCCGTCAGGACCGGCGTCGGCAGGCAGGATGTCCAGCGTGACCTTGGTGTCCTTGGTGCCGCGGATCAGCTTGACCACTTCATCGACCCGCGACCCGACCACATCCGCCGGCGCACTCTCCGCCTGGCCAACACCCACGATGCGGTCGCCGACGGCGAGCTTGCCGGAGCGGGCCGCTGGGCCGCCGGGCACCAGCTCGCGGATCGTGATGTAGTCGTCCCGCTCCTGCAGCACCGCGCCGATCCCCACCAGTGACAGGCGCATGGAGATGTCGAAATCGTCCGATGCGCTGCGCCCCAGGTAATTGGTATGGGGCTCGATGGACATCGCGAAGGCGTTCATGAAGATCTGGAACACGTCGTCGCTCTTGTTCTTCGACGCGCGGGCCAGATAGTTGTCGTAACGCTTGATGAGGGTTTCGCGGATCGACTTGTCGTCCTTGCCGGCCAGCTTGAGGCGCAGCCAGTCGTTCTTGACCCGCTTGCGCCACAGGTCCTGCACCTCGGCTTCGTCCTTTGGCCAGGGCGCCTTGTCGCGCATGTAGGGGTAGCTTTCGTTGACGCTGAAATCGAAGTTCTGGTTAAGCAGCTCGCGAGCCTTCTTCAGGCGCTCGGCGGAGCGTTGTTCGTAGCGCTGGAAGATTGCGAAGGGGATGGCCAGGTTGCCACGCTGGATCGCGTCGTCGAGCAGGTTTCGCGCATCGGAGAAGGAGTCGATGTCAGCTTGGGTGAAATACAGGCGCTCGGGATCCAGGGATTTCAGATAGCGATTGAAGATCTTTTCGGACAGCGCATCGTCGAGGGGCTGCGCCTTGTAGTGATAGCGCCCGAGCAACTGGGCGCTCAGATACGCGGTCTGGGCCTGCTCGGTGGTCGGGACAAGGCGCTGCGCAGCCGGGGCCTCCAGGGCTGTCGCCGGTGCCGAAAGCAGGACTGGCGTGGCGAAGGCGAGGGCCAGCAGGGACCGGATCAGGCGGATTTTCACTGTATTACTCCAGGAATGCGGGTGTTGCGAAAGGGGACAAAGCTACATGCTTCCATAAGCTCCGTCGACAGGAGAAAGCGGAAGATGTTCGTAAAGTTAAGCCAATTTTGGCGAGAATCTGTGTCGCGTGAACTTCTGCGACGCCACGCACTCACTTCGAATGGGTATGCACCGAGGCCCTTAACGATGAAGCCACTCATTTCCCTGGAGGACAGTCCAATGAATCAGGAAAGCTTCTGGAGCAAGCGTTATCAGGACGCCGGCGAAGATTATCTGTTCGGCACCGAACCCAACCGCTTTCTGGCCCGGCGGGCAGAGCGCCTGCAGGATGGCAGCCGTGCGCTGTCGGTTGCCGACGGGGAGGGGCGGAACTCGGTGTGGCTGGCCGAGCAGGGGCTGGACGTGACGGCCATCGAGATCTCCGCTGTCGCTGTTGAAAAGGCCCGCCGCCTGGCCGCGGGCAAAAAGCTGGATGTACGCTTCCTGCAGGCCGACATGCTGGCGCCGGCGTGGTCACCGGCTGAATTCCAGGCGCACTTCGACTGGGTCGTCGGCATCTTCATCCAGTTCGTCGGTCCCGAGTGGCGGGAGCGGCAATTCGAGGTCATGAAACAGATGACCCGGCCCGGCGGGCGGATCCTGCTCCAGGGCTATACACCGAAGCAGCTCGAATACGGTACGGGAGGTCCTTCGGCGGTGGAAAACCTCTACACCGAAGAAGTCCTGCGGGAGGCCTTCAGCGGCTGGGAAATCGAGGAGCTCGTCGAATATGAAGAGGAGATCACCGAAGGCAGCGGGCACAAAGGGCGCTCAGCGCTGATAGGCCTGATCGCTCGCAAGCCTCCCGCAGCAGGCTGAGCAACAACCCAGGATGGGTATTTCACTATGAAGTCGTGAAATACCCTAAGCGAAACGGGTTTAGTATTCAGGTTGATTCATGAACGATAAACGTGGAGCCTGATCGGCCGCTAACGGGTCATACGGCCGCTTTGCCTTGGTGCGACGCGAGCAGGGGTAAGTCATGGATGCTGGCGAGAACGTCGCGACGAACGAGCCCGATTTCCGGCGCCTGTTCCATGCTGCGCCTGGCCTCTATCTGGTGCTCGACCGGACTCTGAAGATCGTCGCGGTCAATGAAGCCTATGCTCGGGCAACGAAGACACGCCGGGACGACATCCTTGGCAGGCATATGTTCGATGTCTTCCCCGACAATCCCGACGACCCCGCAGCCGAAGGGGTGCGCAATCTCAGGGCATCCCTGCAGCGGGTGCTGCAGACTGGTGTTGCGGATGCCATGCCGGTGCAGAAATACGATATCCGGCGCCCGGCGGAGGAGGGGGGCGGGTTTGAGGCGCGCTACTGGAGTCCGCTGAACACTCCGGTAGCGGGTGATGATGGGCTGCTCGCCTACATCATCCATCGGGTCGAGGATGTCACCGAGTTCGTCCTCCTCAAGCAGCAGGGCGTTGAGGGGAGCCGGCTCAATGACAACCTGCGTCAGCAGGCCCTGCGCATGGAGACAGAGATTTTCGCGCGCTCACGTGAGGTGGCCGAAGCCAGTGCGCAGTTGAAGAGCGCAAACGAGGAGCTCGACCGGCTTTATCAGAAGACGCTGGAACTCGACGAACTGAAGACCCAGTTCTTTTCCAACGTCAGCCACGAATTGCGCACACCGCTGACGCTCATTCTTGGGCCGCTGACCAACCTGCTGGAATCTCCCCGCCTCCATGACGACGAGCGGAACAGGCTCGGCGTTGCGCTGCGTAATGCACGCCTGCTGCATCGACAGGTGGACAATCTGCTCGATATCGCGAGGCTCGACGCCGGCCGCATGGTGCTGCGGTATGTGCGCTTCGACCTGGCTGGACTTGTCCGCGTGGTGGCATCTCATTTCGATACGGTGGCGGCCGATCGTCACGTCATCTACCGGGTCGAGACACTTCGGGAACTCGAGGTGGAAGCCGATGTGGAGAAGTGCGAAAGGGTCTTGCTGAACCTGCTGTCGAACGCCTTCAAGTTCACATCGAATGGGGGAACCATCATGGTCAGCCTGACGGTGCAGGACGGTTGGCCGGTGATCGAGGTTGCCGATAGCGGTCCGGGCGTGCCGGAGCCCATGCGCCTGCAGGTCTTTGAACGCTATCGGCAAATTGGAGACAGCTCGGGGCAACATAAAGGCGGCTCCGGTCTCGGCCTTGCGATCTCGAAGGAGTTCGTCCTGCTGCACGGTGGGAGCATAGAGGTGAGCCGCGCGCCCCAGGGTGGAGCCCTGTTCTCGGTGCGGCTTCCGCTGTCTGCACCTTCAGGGGTGATGGTCGTGCCGCAAGGGCCGGATGTCTCGGACCTGGTTGCTGCCTATGTCGACGAGCGTACCCAGGGTGTTCTGTCGGCAGACATTCCGGACGCCGCAGCTACGGCACCCATGATCCTCGTCGTCGAAGACAACCCGGACATGCATGCCTTCATCGTCGGCTCCCTGCGGGAACACTACCGAATTGCCAGCGCCTTCGACGGCAAGGCCGGGCTGGACATGGCCCTGGATCTGCTCCCCGCGCTGATCCTGTCCGACGTGATGATGCCCTGCATGAGCGGTGATCGGATGGTGGAGGCCATCCGGCGCTATCCGCAGTTCGACGACACGCCGATCGTGATGCTGACCGCCAAGGCCGATGACGCGTTGCGCAGCAAATTGCTGCAGCACGGGGTCCAGGATTACATCCACAAGCCGTTCTCCACGAGTGAGCTGCTGGCCCGGGTCGCGGGCCTGATCAGCGAGCGCCAGCGGGTCGGCCTCAGGGTGCGCAGTCTGGAGGAGCGTTTCAGGGCGACTTTCGAACAGGCGGCTGTCGGTATCGCCCACGTGGCACCCGACGGCCAGTGGTTGCGGGTCAATCAGAAGCTCTGCGATATCGTGGCCTACCCGCGGGACGAGTTGTTGCAGTTGAATTTCCAGCGCATCACCCATCCCGATGACCTGGACGGGGACGAGGCGCTGGTACGGCGCGTGCTGGCCGGGGAGATAAACAACTACGATATCGAGAAGCGCTACATCCGCAAGGACGGGCGGCAGGTCTGGGTCCATCTGACCGTCGCGCTGGTTCGCGATACCGCTGGCGAAGCCGAGTACTTCATTGCCGTCATCGAGGATATTGCCGCGCGCAAGGCCACGGAGGCCGCTCTGGTTGAACGGGAAGCAAGGTTGCGCCAGGCGGCAAGCGTGTTCGAAAGCGCCCGCGAAGGGGTGATGATCACCAATGCTGCAGGTGCGCTGGTGGCGGTGAATCGGGCTTTCATCGACATCACGGGTTATGACGAGGCAGAAGTACTCGGCCGGAATCCCAGCCTGCTCCGCTCGGGCCGTCACGGGCCGGAGTTCTTCCAGGCAATGTGGTCGAGCCTTGAGCAGAGCGGGCAGTGGCAGGGCGAACTCTGGAACCGGCGCAAGAACGGCGAGCTTTATCCCTGCTGGATGACAGTGTCGCGGGTCCTCGACGAGCATCGGCAGACCGCCAATTACGTGGCGCTGCTGACCGACATCAGCCAGGTCCGGCGCAGCGAGGAGCAACTCGCGCATCTGGCCCACTACGATCCGCTGACGGAACTGCCCAATCGCCTGCTGCTGCAGTCACGGCTGGAGCATGCGCTGGATCATGCGCGCCGCAACAGCAACCGGGTTGCTGTCCTGTTCATCAACCTCGATCACTTCCAGACCGTCAACGATAGCCTCGGCCACCGGGCGGGCGACCTGCTGCTGCTGGAAACATCCCGACGCCTGCGCACTCGGGTACGCAGCGAAGATACCCTCGGTCGCCTGGGCGGCGACGAGTTCCTGCTGATCCTCGAATCGGTGACGAGCCCCGACACCGCAGCGGAAGCCGCCCAGTTCATCCTGTCCGCGCTGGAGACGCCATTCCGCTTCGGTGGCGAGACGGAGCTGTACATCGCCGCCAGCGTCGGGATCAGCATGTTCCCGGACAACGGTCAGACCGCGAACGAACTGCTGCGGGATGCCGATACGGCGCTGCATCAGGCGAAGGCCCAGGGGCGCAACCGCTTCTGCTTCTATACCGCCGCCATGAACGCCGATGCCATTGCCCGGCTGGAACTGGATGCGGCGTTGCGCAGGGCTGTGGGGCGCAAGGAGTTCAGGCTGTATTACCAGCCCAAGATCGACCTCCAGACCGGGCGGATCACCGGCGCGGAGGCGCTCATTCGCTGGCAGCGGGGCGACCGGGTGGAAGGGCCGGGCAGCTTCATTCCGCTGGCCGAGACGACCGAGCTCATCGTCGCCATCGGAACCTGGGTCATCGATGAAGCCTGCCGGCAACAGCAGGCCTGGGAGGCGCGCTTCGGTGCTTGGGGGCGGGTGGCCGTCAATGTCTCGGCCCGCCAGTTCCGCTCCGGAAAGCTGCCGGACATCGTCGGCGATGCGCTGGCTCTCCGCGGTGTTTCGGCAGGCAGCATTGAACTCGAACTGACCGAGAGCATGCTGATGGACGATCCGCTGCAGACCATAGAGATCCTGCATGCACTGAAAGGGCTCGGCGTCGATCTGTCCCTGGACGACTTCGGGACGGGCTATTCGAGCTTCGGTTACCTGAGTCGCTTCCCTATCGACGCGCTGAAGATCGACCAGTCCTTCGTCCGTGACATCACGACGGACCCCGAGTCGGGCCTGATTGCCGTCTCCATCGTGGACCTGGCCCACCGCATGAAGCTGAAGGTCGTGGCCGAGGGGATTGAAACCGTCGTGCAGCGTGATTACCTCCGGGCCTGCTACTGCGACGAAATGCAGGGCTATCTGTTCTCCAGGCCTTTGCCGGCGGCGGATTTCGAAGCGCTGCTGGCGAACCAGCTTTCGGCGGCACCGTAGTTGCCCGTCCAATGACGCTGCGCATAATGCATCCGGCCTGCACAATAATGAGGCGACACTCCAACACGACAGGGATACCGACCATCATGAGCATGAGCAATCCGCGCCGCCGTTTTCTGCAACTGAGTACCGCCAGCGCCGCCGTCATTCCGCTGGCGCTATTGATTGGCGGCGAAGCCAGGGCGGCCACCAATCAGGCGCTCCGGGCGCAGTACAAATATCAGGACAGTCCGGTAGACGGCAAGAACTGTACGTCGTGTCTGGAGTTCCTCCCCGGCAGTTCCGCCGCGGCGCCGGGCCGCTGCAAGCTCATCCCTGGCGACGATGAGATCTCGCCGAATGGCTACTGCACGCTGTGGAACACGATGTAGGTGATATGGGGCCAGGTGGGTAGATTCTCAGCTGGCTGACTCAGCGGCAGAGCGCCGCGATGAATTCGTCCGCCTGTGGCCAGTCACCGAAACCGGAAGCCGGATTCAGGTGCCCGACCGCACCGATATCGACGAAGCGGCTGCCCCAGTCCCTGGAGAGGGCTTCGACACGGTCGATGCCACCGAGGGGATCGTTGGTGCTCGCCGCGACGATGCTGGGAAAAGGCAGCGGGGTACGTGGTACCGGGAACCAGCCGTTGTCGCGTAGCGCCTCCTGGGTTGGATAGCCGGTCGGGAGGGGCGTGTCGAAATCCGGCGGTGTGGCCAGCAGCGCGCCCTGGATGAGGCGGCGGGGGGATTTCGCCCAGTGGGCGACGATCAGCACGCCGCCGCTGTGGGCCACCAGGATCACCGGGCCGTCGACACTGGTCAGGGTTTCTTCCAGTGCGTCCACTCTGGCCGCGAGGCTCAGCTTGTCTTTTTCCAGTGGCGGTACCGTGCGTACCTTGGGCAGGCGGGCGGCGAGCAGGGTCTGCCAGTGGTCGACTACGTGGTCGCGAAGGCCTGGGACGATGACGATGGTGGGGGTTTGATCGTTCATGACTATGTGCAGGGCTGGGTCAATCGGTTGGAAAGATCAGGCGGCGCCGTTCGGGTGCTTGCCCAGGCGTGCCAGGTCGCCCGCGTAGCTGCGGCGCCCGACGACGAAGGCCAGCGCGGCGAGCAGCGGGATGAAGGGGATCACCTGCAGTGCGAACTGGAGGCCAAAGCGGTCGGCAAGAAAGCCGGTTACGAAGGGGCCGGGCGCCAGGCCGAGCAGGTTGTTGGCCAGCGTCAGCGTCGCAAAGGCGGTGGCATGGATGGCGGTCGGCGTGAGATTGGCCACCATTGCACCGGCCGGACCGGACGTGCCGGCCGCGACGAACATGCCTAGGCCGATGGCGACCAGTTGGGCGGAGCCGACGGGCAGATGGAAGGCTCCGCCGAGCAGCACGCAGGTGCTCACGCTGTAGATGATCGCCATCCACCACTTGCGGGGGGCGACCCGGCGGCTGACGGCGTCCGTCATCATCCCGCAGGCCACCATGCCGACGGCACCGATCAGCACGAAGAGCGCCGAGGTCAGGCCGGCCCGGTCGGGCGGCATGGCGTAGTAGCGGTTGAGATAGCTCGGCATCCACGCCATCACCGACGACATGACGATCAGCTGCAGCCCGCTGCCCACGTAGGCGCAGATCACCGAGCGGGACGAGAACAGGCCGGCCAGCAGCGGCCGCAGACCGCGGGGCGTGCCGCCCGCTTCGCGGCTGGCCGGCCGGACGCTGCCAACCCGTTTGTCGGTGACGGTCAGGAAATACAGCACCACCAGCGCCGCGCCGAACAGGGCCATCGCGCCGAAGGCCCAGCGCCAGCCGAGGCGCGAGGCGATGAAGCCGCCGGTGGCCATGCCCAGCACGGAGCCGAAGGCCCCGCCGGCCATGAAAGCGCCGGTCAGTGTGGAGCGCAGGTGGGGCGGAAAGATGCTGAGGATCAGCGCGATGCCGACGCTGCCATACGCCGCTTCGCCAACCCCGACACAGAAGCGCGCGATGAACATCTCGCCGTAGTTCTCGGCGAGGGCGCAGGCCAGCGTGGCGATGCTCCACAGCGCGGCCATCAAGGTCACGCTACGCACACGCCCCCAGCGGTCGGCGACCACGGAGAGGGGAAAGGTGAGCAGGCCGACCAGCAGCGCGACGATGCTGCTGAGGGAGCCCAGCTGGGTGTCGGACAGGCCCCATTCCGCCTTGAGGAGGGGGAAGACGGCATTGAGGACCTGCCGCGACATGTAATCGGAAAGCAGGAGGCCGAAGGTCAGTGCGAACACGACCCAGGCGTATCGCCGCGAAACGCTCGGCTCGACGGCATCGTCGAAGCTGGCGCTGTCGATGGTATGGATGGCCAAGATTGTCTCCTCTCGCAATCGCCGCCACTACGCCGGGCGCGTGGCGATCGTTCTGATGCTGTCTTGCCGGCGGGGACGCCGGAGCGTCCCCGCGACGGTTGCGTGCCGTGATCAGGCGTGCTGCGTGAAGCCGACCTGGCCGGGCTTGCGGTTCGGTGCGAAGCCGTTGGCGGCGAGGGTCGCATCCGCGCCTTCGTAGAAGGTACCGATGCGGTAGATCTCGCGGGCCTCCTTTGCGTTGGCCACGTCACGGCCGAATTCGTTGGAGATGCGCACCAGTTGCTCGATCTGCTCGACGGTACCCATCTTGCGGTCGCGGCGCTGGGTCCAGATGTTGTCCTCGATGCCGCAACGCACGTGCAGGCCCATGGCGATGGCCATCATGTTGAGCGGCAGCACGTTGAGCATGGAGCTTTCGAGGGTCAGCACCGAGCCGTCCGGGCAGGCGCGCACGAAGTTGGCCAGGTTGTAGATGTTCGGCTGGTCGAAGCCGCCACCGATGGCCACCCAGGTCAGGATCAGCGGCACGTTGCAGACGCCACGCCGCATCATGCGCTCGACGGTCTCCAGCTGGGAGATGTTGGCCAACTGGAAGTGGGTCTGAATGCCCTTGGAGGACAGGCGGCGGATGTGCTCCTCGACCCACTGGGGGCCGGCGGGAATCGTCATCTCGCGGTAGGCGTGGTACATCGCCGGGTCGGCCAGCGTGGTGCCGCGGATGTCGGCCTCGCACATCTGCTCGACCACGTTCATCTGGTTGGTGTTGATGGCGATGGTCACCTGATCCGGCGTCGGAGTCAGCTCGGCGAGCATGTGGCGGGTGTCGTCGGACAGCCACTTGGCGGCTTCGCCTTCGCCTTCCGGCGCGAAGGAGATGGAGCCGCCGACCTGGATGATCATGTCGGGCACACGGGCGCGAATACCGGCGATCAGCTCGTTGAACTTGGACAGGCGCTTGGAGCCCTTGCCGTCCAGTTCGCGCACGTGCAGGTGCAGCACGGTGGCGCCGGCGTTGTAGCAGTCCACGGCTTTCTGGATCTGCTGGTCCATCGTCACCGGGATGTCTTCCGGGAAGTCTTGGGGCATCCACTCGGGCCCGTAGGGGGCGCAGGTGATGACGAGTTTCTGCATGTTCTCGGGGAACAGGGCGCCGTCGAGGAAGTTCATTTGATGTCTCCAGTAAGCGTTATTGGATGAAGGTCGGGGAGGGAGGGAGAGCGGGGCGCCAGCCTTCAGAAGGGCCGGTCGCCGATGATGGCGGCGCGTTCCATCTTGCGATGGCAGGGCGCGTAATCCATGACTGCGTAGTGCTGGGTGGAGCGGTTGTCCCAGATCGCCACGCTGTTGGGTTTCCAGCGCCACCGCACCTGGTATTCCGGGATGTAGGCCTGGCTGATCAGGTACTGCAGCAGGTCGCCGCCGGCCTGGTTGTAGTCCTGCCCGTAGCGCACGCGGGTCTTGTTGTGGAAATTGACGAAGTGGGTGGTGAAGGCATTGACGAACAGCACCTTTTCGCCGGTTTCCGGGTGCGTGCGTACCACCGGGTGCTCGGCATCGGGGTACATGGCCTTCATCTCCAGGCGCTTCTCGAGAGGCATCGCCGCCGCGAAGGAGGCGTTGAAGCTGTGGCTGGCGCGCAGCTCGGCGATCTGTGCCTTGATGTCGTCCGGCAGCTTCTCGTAGGCGAGGACCATGTTGGCCCACATGGTGTCGCCACCGAAGGGCGGGCACTCGACGCAGCGCAGCACGCAGCCCATGGCCGGCGTCTCGCGCCAGGTGCCGTCGCAGTGCCAGGCGTTCTCGTAGCGGTCCATCGGATGGTCCGGTGTCTTGTAGATCTGCACGAGGCCCGGTGCGTCCGGATGGCTGGGGGCCATCGGATGATCTTCCAGCTGACCGAAGCGCGATGCGAAGGCGACGTGTTCCTGGCGCGTGATGTCCTGGTCGCGCAGGAACAGGACCTTGTACTCGAGCAGCAGGGCGTGGATCTCGTCCGCCAGCGCCTTGTCCCGCGCGGCGTCGCCCAGGTTTACGTTGAGCAGTTCGGCGCCGATGCTGGCGGTGAGCGGTTCGAACTTCACCGAGGTATTCAGGACACCGGCCCGCACGATGGCGGGGGCGCCGGGCTTGCCCTGTACGGCCTGATTCATGGTGCTGTCTCCTTTTTTTATGGCTTGTCGTGGTGAATGCGTTGGCGGTGTCAGACGACGAAGATCGACGAGCCGGTGGTCTTGCGCGCTTCCAGATCCCGGTGGGCCTGGACGGCATCCTCGAGGGCGTAGCGCTGGTTGATCTCGATGCGGATGCGGCCGGCGGCCACGTGGCCGAAGATCTCGCCGGCCAGCTCGGCCTTCTCCTGCGGATCGGCGATGTAATCGGCGAGGGCCGGGCGGGTGAGGTAGAGCGAGCCCTTCATCGCCAGCAGTTGCGGGTCGAAGGGCGGAATCGTGCCGGAGGCGGTGCCGACGCAGACCATCAGGCCGCGCCGCTTGAGGGAGTCCAGCGAGGCCATGAAGGTGCTCTTGCCGACGCTGTCGAACACCACGTTCACGCCGACGCCGTCGGTCAGCTCGCGCACCCGTTTTGCCACGTCCTCGTAGCTGTAGTTGATGACGTCGGTGCAGCCATGGGCGCGGGCGACCTCGGCCTTCTCTTCGGTGGACACCGTGCCGATGACGCGCAGGCCGAGCAGGCGCGCCCACTGGGAGACGATCAGGCCGACCCCGCCGGCAGCCGCGTGCAGCAGGATGCTGTCGCCTTCCTTGAAGGCGTGGATACGCCGCATCAGATAGGCCGAGGTCAGGCCGCGCATGGTCATCGCTGCGGCGGTCTGGCAGGAGATGCCGTCCGGCAGCTTGATCAGTGGTGCGGCGGCGATCAGCCGGCGGGTGCTGTAGGCGCCGAGGGTGTTCAGGAAGCCGGTGTAGGTGACGCGGTCGCCGACGGCCACGCTGCTCACGCCGTCGCCGATGGCCTCCACCACACCGGCCGCCTCGACGCCCATGCCGGCCGGCAGCGGCATCGGGTAGGTGCCGTTACGGAAATAAGTATCGGCAAAGTTCAGGCCGACGGCCTCGTGGCGCAGGCGGACTTCGCCCGGTCCGGGTTCGCCGACGTGGACTTCTTCCCAGCGCAGTACTTCCGGGCTGCCGGTCTCATGGAAGCGGATTGCATGGTCCAAGGTGTTCTCCTTTGTCTGTCTTGTTCAGTGTTCCGGGGTTTCTTCGGCTGGGGAATGCGCCAGATTCACGATGCGCGAGAAAAGGCGCTTGTATTCCGCATCCGTGTCGCCGCCAAGGCGCGGGTCGTTGTTGCCGGAGAAGGCCGCGTTGATCTCGCCCCAGTCCTCGTCTTTCAGGAAGCGTTGCGCGGCGGGCAGGATCACGCCCTCCTCACGCCCCATGTGCTCCCACATGAAGCGGGCGTAGTTGCCGACGGCCTGCTCCACGTCATCGAGGGTGGCGGCGCCGTGGGCGTATTCCTCCACCAGATGGGCCAGCGCGTTGAAAAGCTGGTGGTCGCGCACGTGCTGCCGCTCGAGTTCGTCCAGTTCGGCATTGGTGGAGACCGTGCGCTCCCGCAGCTTGCGGAACAGGTAGTCCTGCTCTTTCGGGTGATGCAATCCCTGCGGAAAATCGCGGATGTAGCGGACGATGGCCTGCATGACGGCCTGGTCGGGCTGCGTCCCCTGCCGGCGTGCGCTTTTCAGCAAATGCAGCCAGGCGTGCAGCACGGCGGCCATTGAGCGGTGCTCGTCGCGGATGATGCCGATGGCCTGGACGGCCCGCGAGGGCTCGGCGGTGGCCGACACGAGCACCGGGATCTCAGAGTGGGTGACGACCTTCAGCGTCTGGGAGCCGAGCATCATGCCGAGCTGGCTGCGCCGGCCGTGGGAAGCCATGAAGACCAGGTCGCAATTGGCGCTGCGCGCCGCGGCGAGGATCGCCCGGTAGGGCGTGTCATCCATGGTGCTGAGGGATGCGCAGGGCACGCCGCAAGCCCGGGCCGCCGATTCGGCCTTGGTCAGTAGCTCGCGGGCCCGGCCTTCGTAGGCGTAGCTGTAGTCGGCCGGCGAGGTGAGGCGCACCACTTCGGCGTCGCCGCTAAGGGCGGCGCTGTAGTCGGCCTGGGCGTGGAAGAAGGTGATCCGGGCCCCCAGCGTGCGTGCGAACTCCACCGCCCGGCCGACGGTTTCGATGGAGAGATCCGTGTCATCGAGGGGAACGAGCAGGTGACGGTACATGGCTACGACTCCTAGGTCAGGGTGCCGGAGAGGTCCGTCCCGTGGGCGGGAAGCTCTTCGGCGATTGCATGGGACTCATCCTAGGCGCTTGCCTGTGTCGTCACCCCCCTCGCAAAGGAGGGGGGTGGAGGAGGGAGCGGACTTTGCGGATATATTTGACGCCACGTATTTGATGCCACATTCCGGGACACGTCCCTCCCTACGCGGAGGGGGCCCGCATAACAAGATGTCGCCTCAGCGACACGCGACCCTTGCTGCCACGGCGGACGCGCATCGTCCGCCACTGACCGGGCTTGCTCCATGACCGCTGCCATTGCCGAATCCGGCACCGCCTATTCCGAACTCGTGCTGCGTACGACACCGCCACGCACGCCCCGCAACCTGTTGGTCCGTTCGCGCCTTAGCCTGGACGACGAGCGTTTCCGCGAGCGCCCGGTGATCGTCGTGCAGGCCCCGCCGGGCTTCGGCAAGACTTCCCTGCTGGCTCAATGGCGGCACGAGTGCCTGGCCCGTGGTGCGGCGGTGGCGTGGATTTCGGTGGACGGGCGGGACGATCCGCTGCGCTTCCTGCACAGCCTGGTACTTGCCGTGCGGGTCGGATGTGCGCGGCCGCAGTTCGGCCGCGTGCTGATGGAGGGAGGGCAGGTCTCCCTTGGCGAACTGGACGGCATCACCGCCTGGCTGGCCGAGGTCGCCCAGTCGTCCCTCGATCTGGTGCTTATCATCGACGAGGCGGAGCGCCTGTCGCCGGCGCGGCGTAACGGGCTGAGCTACCTGCTGCACAACGCGCCGGCCAACCTGCGGGTGGTGATCGCGGCACGGGCTGGTTTCGACGCGGAGGTGGAGGACCTGAGCAGCTACGGGCACTGCGAAGTGGTCGGCGTCGAGATGTTGCGTTTCCGGCTGGAGGAAACGCTGTCGCTGGTCGGCAACCGTTTTGGTACCAAGGTGGATGCCGACACCTGTGCGCGCCTGCACGAGGCGACCGAAGGCTGGCCCCTTGGGCTGCAGCTGGCTCTGGCCGCGATGGAGAGGAGTACGGATCCGCGCTCGGCAATCGAGGCGTTGGCTTCCGGCAGCGGCGACCAGCGTCACCGCCTGGTGGATGCCTTGATGTCCCATCTGGCTGCCGCAGACCTGGACTTCCTGACCCGCATCGCGGTGGTGGATCTCCTGCACCCCGACCTGTGCCGGGCCCTGGTGGGAGACGACGCCGAAGAGCGCCTGCAGCGCCTCAGCCGGGATACGCCGATCTTCGTGGTGGGCGACAACAGCGCCTGGTCGCGTCTGCATACCCTGGCGCGTGACGGCCTGCGGGCCCGGCTCGGCGAATTGCCAGTCGACCAGCAGGCCGCTCTGCACCAGCGGGCCATGGGTTGGCTGGCCGGCCACGGCATGATCGAAGAGGCTGCCCGTCACGCGCTGTCAGCCGGGCAGCGTGAAAAAGCCTACGACCTGGCCGAGCAATGCCTCTACGACGCGGTAGTGCAGGGGCACCTCGGGACGGTGCTCGAGTGGCTGGAACTGGTGCCGGACGCGGAGCGTGACAAGCGGCCGCGGCTGCGCCTCGCCGCGGCCTGGGTGCTGGCGGTCAGCGAACGCCACGCGGAGGCCGAGGTGCTGGTCGAGCGCATCCTGTCCCAGCCCGATGTGGATGCGGCCCTGCGTTACGAATGCGCGCTGATCCTGAGCGGTGCCGCCTATTACGCCGATGACCCGGACCAGTGCGCGGCCTTGTTCTCCCCCTGGCGGGACACGCCGCCGGTCCGTGAGCCGCGTCTGTTGCAGATGCATGCCAACCGCCAGTCGGTGCTGGCCATCGTGCAGGGCGACCCGGTCGCCGCGCGCCGCTACCAGCAGGCAGCCCCGCGGGGCGATCACGGCAAGGCGCATGGCTACGCGGTGCGCTGGGGCGAATTTGCCACCGGCCTGAGTTATTTCTGGGAAGGGCAGATGCTGCTCGCCGAAGAAGCCTTGCGACCGACGCTGGCGCGCCTGGATGCCGATCTCGGCCGCCGCCATCCACTGGCCTGCATGGTCGCTTCGCTGCTGGCGTCGGCAGTCTATGAACGTGATCGCCTCGACGAAGCGTCGGCTTTGCTCGCCAACCGGCTCGACGTGCTCGAACGGGGCGGCACGCCGGAGACGGCGTTGTTCGGCTATCGCACCGCGGCCCGGCTGGCCGCCGCACAAGGCGTCGAACATCGCGCGCTGGATCTCCTCGAGGCCTTGTACTCGGTGGGCATGGCACGTCATCTGCCGCGCCTGTGCGTGGCGGCGCTGGCGGAGCAGACCCGCATGCATGCCGGTCGCTTCCGTTCGGAAACCTGCCGCGTGCTGGTCGAGCGCGTCGATCATATCCTCGAAGGGGAGGGGCTGCCCACCGGCGAGCTGTGGTGGCGCGCGGTCCGCCTGCCGCAGCTCCTGACCCACGCCCATGCGGCGATTGCCGAGCAGAACTGGCCGGCAGCCCTGGACGCGCTGACCCGCGCGATGCCGCTGGCCGAAGCCCTCAAGCAGGGCAGGGTACGGATCGAGATCATGGCCTTGCGGGCCTTCGCCCTCGACCGTAACGGCGGCGAAGGTCGCCCGGTGCTGCATGAAGCCCTCAGCCTGGCGCAGACCTACGG
The DNA here is from genome assembly GCF_058800215.1 of Zoogloea sp. GW822-FHT05C07. NCBI lineage: Bacteria > Pseudomonadati > Pseudomonadota > Betaproteobacteria > Rhodocyclales > Zoogloeaceae > Zoogloea > Zoogloea sp. GW822-FHT05C07. The sequence goes on along the minus strand of NZ_CM179510.1, from coordinate 5,224,096 downwards.
CCTGATGCGGACCTTCGCCGATGCCCACCCGGCCATGGCGGACTGGGCCCGGCGCATTGCCGAGGAGGACGATGACGGCGCAGCCGTTGACCGCCCCGTCCCGATTGCCCGCACCGTGAGGCCGGCACCCGATCTCAAGGCCGGCGGCCCGCGGGCGGTACCGAGCATGGTGCTGACGCCGAAGGAGCGGGAGATCCTGGAACTGCTGGCACGCAATCTTTCCAACAAGGAGATTGCCCAGTCCCTGGCGGTGGGCGAAGCCACCGTCAAGTGGCACCTCAAGAACCTCTTCGGCAAGCTCGGTGCCGGCACCCGCCGCCACGTCGTGCGCCGCGCCCAGGTGCTGGGCCTCCTCGAAGGCGTGGAGTAAGCCCCTCCGTCTCACCCCCTCCGTGCCCCCCCGACCCCCAACTTTGTGGGGGGGGTGCGCTTTCTCCAGCTCTGGAAAATGAGCCTCACTGCAGCGGATCGACCCGCTGCGAGATAAGAGGCGCTGCTGGATCAGCAGCATCCACAGGAGGAGGGGCGAGACATGCAATACACAACAGCCAACCGAGAGAAAGCCCGGCGCGCCTGCCCGGCGGCCGTTGGGGCCGCGCTGGCGCTGCTGGCCGGCGGTGCCGAGGCGGTGGAAATCGACACCGGCAACCCGGACGTGCAGCTGCGCTGGGACAACACCGTGCGCTACAACCTGGCCCAGCGCGTCGCCGGCCGGGACAGCAAGATCGGCAACTATTACGCCGCCGACGAAGGCACTTACAGCTTCGACAAAGGTGACCTGGTCACCAAGCGGCTCGATTTGTTGTCCGAGCTGGACATGGTCTGGAAGCGCGACACGGGCTTCCGCATCAGCGCCGCGGCCTGGTACGACCCGGCTTACGGGACGATGGACCATTCCAATCCCGGCAACCCGGCGCTCGCTGCCACGCCCAGCTACATCAACAACCGCTACAGCAGCTATGTGAAGCGCTACTACCGGGGGCCGTCCGGCGAGCTACTGGATGCCTTCGTGTTCGGCGCCTTCGATGCCGGCAACGTGCCGGTCAAGCTGAAGGCCGGCCGGCACACGGTGTTCTGGGGCGAGTCGATGTTCCTCAACGGCGCGCTGCACAGCGTGTCCTACGCCCAGATGCCCCTGGATCTGCAGAAGGGCTTCGCGACGCCCGGCGTTGAGGCCAAGGAGCTGTTCCGCCCGCTCAACCAGATTTCCGGCCAGGCGCAGCTGACCGACACCCTCTCGGTGGCGGGGCAGTACTTCCTGCAATGGGAGGCCTATCGCTATCCGGAAGGCGGCACCTACCTCGGCCCGGTGGACTTCGCCTTCAACGGTCCGGACCGGGTCGTCGCAGGGCAGATTCCCAACAGCGCGGCCTACGGCCCGTACGCCGGTGCGCTGCTCGGCTACACCCGCGGCCATGAAGTCGTGCCCCGCAACAATGGGGAATTCGGCCTGTCGGCCCGCTGGTCGCCGGAGGTCCTGGACGGCACGCTGGGTTTTTACTACCGCCGCTATGCCGACAAGCTGCCCCAGGCCCTGGTCACCCAGCGCAACCTGGTCGCCGGCAAGCCGCTGCTCAATGGCAGCACCTACAACCTGGTGTACGCCGGTGGCATCGACCTGTTCGGCATGAGTTTCGCGAAGAACATCGGCGGCCTGAGCTTTGGCAGTGAAGTGTCCTACCGCCGCAACACCCCGCTGGTCGCCCAGCTGCTCGGCGTATCGCCCACCGGCGTGCCGGATCGCGGCGAGACAAGCGGCCCGCGCGGCGACACCTGGCACGGCCTGGCGAACCTGATGGGCGTGCTGCCAAAGACCAGCCTCTTCGACACCGCCAACTGGGCAGCGGAAATGACCTGGAGCCGCTGGCGCAAGGTCCGCAGCGGGGAAAGCCTGTTCAACGCGGAAGGCTTCGCGCCGTGCGTCGGCAAGGACAAATGGGACGGTTGCGTCACCAAGGACTATGTCGGCGCCGCCGTGGCCTTCACCCCGACCTGGTACCAGGTGCTGCCGGGCATCGATTTGTCCGCACCGGTCTCCTACTCGGTGGGCCTGCACGGCAACGCCGCGACGATGTTCGGCGGCAATGAGGGCAACGGCAACTACAGCATCGGCCTGGGGGCCGACATCCAGCAGAAGTACCGCGTGGACCTGAAATACATCGCTTATTTCGGGCAGTACAAGGACAACGGCACCGCAGTCACGGCCATCAACGGCTTCACCACGCTGTTGCAGGACCGCAACTTCGTCAGCCTGACGTTCAAGACCACATTCTAAGAGGAGACACAGCATGAAAATCCACACCCCCCTGACCGTGGCCGTGCTTGGTGCCCTGGTGGCCGGCACCACCCATGCCGGCGTGAGCGCAGAAGAAGCGAAAAAGCTTGGCACCACGTTGACCGCCGTCGGCGCCGAAAAGGCCGGCAGCGGCGCCATCCCGGACTACACCGGCGGCCTGACCGGCGCCCAGGCGGGTTACAAGGCCGGCAGCGGCCTGCGCCCCGATCCCTTCGCCAATGAAAAGCCCCTCTACTCGGTGGACGCCTCCAGCATGGCCAAGTACGCGGCCAACCTGACCGAAGGCAGCAAGGCGCTGATGAAGAAGTACCCGAGCTACCGCATCGATGTGTACAAGTCCCATCGTACTGCCGCCTTCCCGAAGTTCGTCACCGACAACACCGCAGCCTGTGCGGTGAGCGCCAAGACAAGCGCCGGCGGCCGCTCGATGGAAGGCTGTCATGCCGGCTTCCCGTTCCCGATTCCGAAGAACGGCTTCGAGGCGATGTGGAACCACCTGGTGCGCTTCAACGGCGTCGCCTACGAGGTCAAGTACCGCAACCTGAGCGTCGATGCCGCCGGTCGCCCGGCCCTGTCCACCGAGGGCTCGATCCTGCAGGAGTACCCGTACTGGGACGAGAGCAAGGCGAACTCCGACGTCTATTACAAGCAGCGCATCTCCTACACCGGCCCGGCCCGGCGCGCCGGGGAGGGCATGCTGATCATCGATCCGCTCGACTACACCGACAAAGGGCGTCGCGCCTGGCTGTACCTGCCCGGCCAGCGCCGCGTGAAAGTGGCGCCGGACCTCGCCCACGACACGCCGAACCCCGGCACCTCGGGGGCCACGACCTTCGACGACACCTTCGTCTTCAACGGATCGATGGAGCGTTACGACTTCAAGCTCGTGGGCAAGAAGGAGATGCTGGTCCCGTACAACGCCTACAAGATGGCCTACCACTCCACCCAGGCGGACCTGCTCAAGCCGAACCACCTGAACCCGGATCTGGTGCGCTGGGAAATGCACCGCGTGTGGGTCGTCGAAGCGAGCCTGCGGGACGGCAAGCGCCACGTGTATAGCAAGCGGACCTTCTACCTCGACGAGGACAGCTGGGTTGCCGTCGCCTCCGACGAGTACGACGCCCGCGGCCAGCTGTATCGCGCCGGCTTCGCCTACATCGCCCCGAGCTACGAAGTGCCGGCTCCGTTCGCCGACCTCAACGGCAACTACGACCTGATCGCCGGGAGCTATTCCCTGACCGGCTATTCGGCCGAGAACGGCGGCGTGCGCTACCTCAAGCCGCAGAGCGAGCGCGAGTGGTCGCCCGACGTGCTGGCTGGTGCCGGCGTGCGCTAAGCCCTCTGCAGGGACGGGGCGCGCCACCCGGCGTCCCCGTCCCACCTCAACGCCCGGATCAAGTTTCGTTAGGACGCGCCATGTTCAAGTCCGCTCTTCGCCCCGTAATCACCGCCCTGGCCCTGGCATTGCCCCTGGCGGCGTTCGCCGGCGGCTATTCCGATGTTGCCGCTGTGCCGGCCAAGGCCTCGCCGCTGGCGGCCAAATCCCTGTTGAACGGTCTCGCCCGGGCTGGCGAGCGGATCGTCGCCGTCGGCCAGCGCGGCCACATCGTCCTCTCCGACGACGGTGGCAAGAGCTGGCGCCAGGCCGCCGTGCCGGTCAGCTCGGACCTCGTTGCGGTCTGTTTTCCGAGTGCGAAACAGGGCTGGGCGGTGGGCCACGACGGCGTGGTCCTCCATAGCGCGGACGCTGGCGCGACCTGGACGCTACAGCTGGATGGCCACCGAGCCGGGCAACTGATGCAGGCCCACTACGTCCGCTTGGCCGAAAGAGGTGCCCTCGGCAGCGGAGAGCAGGTTGACCGTCTGCTGGACGACGTCAAGCGCATTGCCGGGCAGGGGGCCGAGAACCCCTTCCTCGACGTGTGGTTCAGCGATGAGCGCAACGGTTTCATCGTCGGTGCCTTCAACCTGATCTTCCGCACCACCGATGGCGGCAAGAGCTGGGAGCCCTGGTTCGACCGTACCGACAACCCGAACCGTCTGCATCTGTATGCGCTGCGCGGCATCGGCAGCGACGTGTATGCGGTGGGCGAGCAGGGCCTGGTGCTCAAGTTCGATGCCCAGGCAAGCCGCTTCCGGGCGCTCGAGACACCGTACAAGGGAACGTATTTCGGTGTCACCGGCAACGACGACAAGGTGCTGGTCTTTGGGCTGCGCGGCAATGCCTACCGCAGCGCGGACGGCGGCCGGAGCTGGGCCAAGGTGGACAGCGGCGTACAGGACGGCCTCACGGGGGCCGCGGCCTTCGGGCCGCGGGGGCTGTTGGTGGTCAGCCAGTCCGGCCAAGTGCTGGTCAGCAAGGACGCCGGCGAGCATTTCTCGCCCCTCAAGCTCATCCAGGCCGCGCCGGCTTCCGCCGTTCTGGCGGTAGGCAGCGACACGGTCGTGATCGCGGGTGCCCGCGGCGTGCGCGCCGAAGCCCTGCGCTAAAAGGAAGGAGAACCCCACCATGGCCGCTTCGAGCCATACTCTGGATCAGGCCCCGGTCGTGCAGTCCCTCGGGGACTTCGACCCACGCTCGGGCAATCCCCTCGAGCGCCTGATCTTCAACAACCGTCTGGCCGTCGTGGTGCTGTGCGGCCTGGCGACGCTGGCGCTGGCCGTCATCGCGTTTTCGAAACTGAGCTTCAACGCCAGCTTCGAGAAGATGATTCCGCAGAGCCATCCCTACATCCAGAACTATCTCGAGAACCGCAAGGAGCTGCGCGGCCTCGGTAACGCGCTGCGGGTGGTCGTCGAAAACCCCAGCGGCGACATCTTCGACGCCAGGTACCAGGAGGCACTCAAGCAGATCAATGACGAGCTGTTCCTGACGCCGGGCGTCGACCGTGCCTGGGTCAAGTCCTTGTGGGCCCCGTCGGTGCGCTGGAACGAGGTGACCGAGGAGGGCTTCCAGGGCGGGCCGGTGATGCCCGAATCCTACGACGGCTCGCCCAAGGCCACCGCGCAGCTGCGTCTGAACATCGCCCGCGCCGGGATCGTTGGCCGCTTCGTCGGCGCCGACTACAAGTCGAGCATGATCTTCGTGCCCTTGCTCGACAAGGACCCGGCGACCGGGCAGGCAATCGACTACCGCGCCCTGTCGCGGACGCTGGAGGACGGCATCCGCGCCAGGTTCGAGAACGCGCCCGGCACACCGGTGCGCATCCACATCATCGGCTTCGCCAAGCTGGTCGGCGATCTCATCGACGGGCTGGCCCAGGTGATGACCTATTTCGCCATCGCCGCGCTGATCGCCATCGTCGTGATCTACGCCTATACCCGTTGCACCCGCAGCACGGCGCTGGTGGTGGCCTGCTCGATGGCGGCGGTCGTCTGGCAGCTGGGCCTGGTGTCGGCCTTCGGCTTCGAGCTTGACCCGTTCTCGGTGCTGGTGCCCTTCCTGATCTTTGCGATCGGGGTTTCCCATGGCGCCCAGAAGATGAACGGCATCATGCAGGACATCGGCCGCGGCACGCACAAGCTGGTGGCGGCGCGCTTCACCTTCCGCCGCCTGTTCCTGGCCGGCATCACCGCGCTGCTGGCCGACGCTGTGGGCTTCGCGGTGCTGGTGGTGATCGACATTCCGGTGATCAAGGACCTGGCCATCACCGCCAGCATCGGCGTGGCGGTGCTGATCTTCACCAATCTGATCCTGCTGCCGGTGCTGCTGTCCTACACCGGCGTCAGCGCCCGTGCCGCCGAGCGCAGCCTGAGCAGCGTCGATGCCGCGGCGGCGCAGCGCGGCGTATGGGGCTGGCTGGGCCACTTCACCGAAAGGCGCTGGGCCTTGCCGACGATCCTCGTCTCCGCCGTGCTGACCGCGGTGGGCTTCGCGGTGAGCCATAACCTGAAGATTGGCGACCTGGAGGCCGGTGCCCCCGAGCTCCGCGCGGACTCCCGCTACAACCGTGACAACGCCTACGTCACGTCCCATTACGCGTTGTCCAGCGATCAGTTCGCGGTGATCGTGAAGACCGCGGCCGAAGGCTGCCTCAAGTACCAGACCCAGGTCGAGGCAGACCGCCTGGCCTGGGAGCTGCGGCAGCTGCCGGGGGTGCAGACCACGGTCTTCCTTGGTGACGCGATCCGCCAGATCACAGCCGGCTCCTACGAAGGCAATCCCAAGTGGCTGACCCTGGCCCGCAACCAGGACGTGCTCAATTACGGTGCCCAGCAGGCCTCGACCAATAACCCGGACCTGTTCAACAACGATTGCTCGGTGATGCCGGTGATCGCCTATCTCACCGACCATCGCGCCGACACCCTCGACCGGATCGCCGCCGCGGCCGACCGCTTTGCCGCCGAACACAGCACGCCTGACCGCCAGTTCCTGCTGGCCGCCGGCAGTGCCGGCATCGAGGCGGCCACCAACAGCGTGGTGCGCGACGCCAACCGCACGATGCTGCTCTACGTGTATGGCGCGGTCAGCGGGCTGTGCCTGATCACCTTCCGCAGCTGGCGCGCGACGGTGGTGGCGATCCTGCCGCTGGCGGTGACCTCCATCCTCTGCGAGGCGCTGATGGTGATGCTGGGCATCGGGGTGAAGGTCGCCACGCTGCCGGTTATCGCCCTTGGGGTGGGCATCGGCGTCGATTACGCCCTCTACCTGCTGAGTATCCAGCTCGCCCAGCAGCGGGCCGGCGCATCGCTGGCAGTGGCTTACCGGCGTGCGCTGCAATTCACCGGCAAGGTCGTCGCGCTGGTCGGCGTCACGCTGGCCGCTGGGGTGGTGACCTGGGCCTGGTCGCCGATCAAGTTCCAGGGCGACATGGGCATCCTGCTGACCTTCATGTTCGTGTGGAACATGGTCGGCGCGCTGGTCCTGATTCCCGCGCTGTCCCACTTCCTGCTGCGCAAGCCGGCCTGAGCCGATCCTCAACACAGTAATCGGAGAATCCGACATGCAAGCACTTTCTTCCCTGCGGATGACGACCTGGCCGGCCTGGGGGCCGGGCCTGCTCACCGCGGCCACCATCGCCATGGCCGCCAGCTTCGTGGCCGAACACCAGGGCGGCCCGCAGCTGCTCTACGCGTTGTTCTTCGGCATGGCCTTCAACTTCGCGGCGGAAGGTCCTAAGGTGAAAGCGGGGATCGACTTCGCATCGCGCAGCGTGTTGCGCTTCGGCGTCGCCCTGCTGGGGGCACGGATCACCCTCGAACAGATCACCGCCCTCGGTTTCGCGCCGGTGGTTCTGGTGGTGTCGGGCGTGGTGGGCACCATCCTGTTCGGCGCCATGCTCGGCCGCCTGCTCAAGCGCCCGGTCGTCGAGGGGCTGCTGACCGGCGGCGCGGTGGCGATCTGCGGCGCGTCCGCCGCCCTGGCCATCGCCGCGGTGCTGCCGCGCAACGATGAGAACCAGCGCTTCACGCTCTTTACCGTCGTCGGTGTGACCACCTTGTCCACGATGGCGATGATCGTCTATCCGAGCGTGGTCAAGATCTGCGGCCTGGATGCCCACGGTGCGGCGATCTTCCTCGGCGGCACCATCCACGACGTGGCCCAGGTGGTGGCCGCGGGCTACCTTATCTCGCCGCAGGTCGGCGACAGCGCGACCTTCGTCAAGCTGCTGCGGGTCGCTACGCTGATGCCGGTCGTAGCCTGCTTCGGGCTGATGTTCCGCGCCCAGGGCGGTGATGCCGGCGCCCGGCCGCCGGTGCTGCCCGGTTTCCTGGTCGGCTTCATGGCGCTGATGGCGCTGAACAGCCTGGGTTGGCTGCCTGCCTCCGTGGCCCACGGGCTGAGCGACCTGTCTCGCTGGTGCCTGGTGGTGGCGATCGCCGCGCTCGGCGTCAAGACGTCCTTTCAACAGCTGGCGCGGCTGGGCTGGCGGCCGGTGTTCATGCTGGTGGCCGAAACCCTGTTCCTGGCCGCGCTGATCCTCGCCGGCGTCACCGTACTGCGCTGAGCCGGCGCCCCAATCGAAAAAACGACAATACCCGAGGAGACCCGACATGTTTGGCCTGATGCAGGACCGTCCATTGCTGATTTCGTCGCTGATCGAACATGCGGCGGCTTTTCACCCCCACGCCGAGATCGTGTCCCGCACGCTCGAGGGGCCGATCCACCGTTGCACCTACGCGGACATCCGCCGCCGCGCGATGCAGGTGGCCAACGCCATGCAGACCTTGGGCGTACAGCCTGGCGACCCGGTCGGCACGCTGGCCTGGAACGGTTACCGGCACATGGAACTGTATTTCGGCGTGTCCGGCACGGGCGCCGTGCTGCACACCATCAACCCGCGCCTGTTCCCGGAGCAGATCGAGTACATCGCCAACCACGCCGAAGACCAGTACATCTTCTTCGACGTGAGCTTCACCGCGCTGATTGAAAAGCTCGCCCCACGCATGAAGAGCGTGAAGGCCTTCATCGCGATGACCGACCGGGCCAACATGCCCACCGCCGACATTCCCGGCCTGATCTGCTACGAAGACCTGATTGGCCGCGAGCCGGCGCAATACCGCTGGCCGGAGTTCGACGAGCGGGAGGCTTCGTCCCTGTGCTACACCTCGGGCACCACCGGCAACCCGAAGGGCGTGCTGTACAGCCATCGCTCGTCGGTGCTGCACGCCTTCCTGGCCTGCAGCGTGGATGGTTTGGGCCTGGCCGCCGCCGAGAGCGCGCTGGTGGTGGTGCCGATGTTCCACGTGAACGCCTGGGGCATGCCCTACGCCGGCGCCATGTGCGGCGCCAAGCTGGTGTTGCCCGGCCCGGCGATGGACGGCAAGAGCCTCTACGAGCTGATCCGCGACGAGGGCGTGACTCTCGCGCTGGGCGTGCCGACGGTCTGGCAGATGCTGTTGCAGCACGCCGAGCGCAACGCCACCGATCCGAAGCGCGAGCTGGTGTTGCGCCGGGTCGTCATCGGCGGCTCGTCGGCGCCGCGCTCCATGTGCGAAGCCTTCGAGACCCTGATGGGTGCCTTCGTGGTGCACGCCTGGGGGATGACCGAGATGTCGCCGATAGGGACCATCTGCAACCTGCTCCCCAAGCACAAACGGGCCAGCCTCGAACAGCGCCTGGACCTGCAGGTGAAGCAGGGGCGGGGCGTGTATGGCGTGGAGCTGAAGCTCACCGACGAGGACGGCAACCGCCTGCCCCACGATGGCACTACGGCCGGCCATCTCAAGGTGCGTGGCCCGTGGATCGCCAATGCCTATTTCCACGACGAGGGTGGCTCGATCCTGGACGACGAGGGCTTCTTCGACACCGGCGACATCGCCACCATCGACCTGGACGGCTACATGCACATCACCGACAGGGCCAAGGACGTGATCAAGTCGGGCGGCGAGTGGATCTCGTCCATCGACCTGGAGAATGCCGCGGTCGGCATGCCCGGCGTGGCCGAAGCGGCGGTGATCGGCATCGCCCATCCCAAGTGGCAGGAGCGGCCGCTGCTGATCATCGTGCGCAAGCCCGATTGCCCGCTGATCAACAAGGACGACGTGCTGCAGTACCTGGAGGGCCAGGTGGCCAAGTGGTGGCTGCCGGACGATGTGGTGTTCATCGAAGAGATGCCCCACACCGCGACCGGCAAGCTGCAGAAGATGGCCCTGCGCCAGATGTTCCGCGACTACCGCTTTCCCGCCTGATCGCCCGAGGAGATCCAAGTTGAACAAGTTGATGGATTGGGACGAGGTCGGCCCTTTATTCCGTGACGGCATGAGCATCATGGTCGGCGGCTTCTTTGCCGTCGGTACCCCCGGCGGCATCGTTTCCCTGCTGGCGAGGCAGGGTATCGGTGAGCTGACCCTGATCGGCAACGACACCGCCTCGCCGACCACAGGCGTGGGGCCGCTGATTTCCAGCGGGCAGGTCAGCAAGGTGATCGTCTCCCACATCGGGACCAACCCCGTCACCGGCCGCAAGATGATGGACGGCGAGATGGAGGTGGAGCTGGTGCCCCAGGGCACCCTGGCCGAGCGCATCCGTTGCGGTGGCTCCGGCCTCGGCGGCGTGCTGACGCCGACCGGTGTTGGCACCGTGGTGGAGGAGGGCAAGACCAAGCTGGCTGTCGGGGGGCGGGAGTATCTCCTCGAACTGCCGCTGCGCGCCGACGTGGCCATTCTCAAGGCAAGCAAGGCCGACCGGGCCGGCAACCTCATCTATGAGCGCGCCGCCCGCAACTTCAATCCGGTGATGGCCTTCGCCGCCGACCTGGTGATTGCCGAAGTGGATGAGCTGGTGGAGACCGGCAGCATCGACCCGGATGACGTGATGACGCCGGCCGCGCTGGTGGACCGGATCGTCGTGAGCCGGAAGGGGGCCTGACATGGATGCAAAGGAACGTATCGCCCGCCGCGTGGCGAAGGAGCTGAAGGAAGGTTATGTGGTGAATCTCGGTATCGGCTTGCCGACGTTGGTGCCGCGCTTCCTGCCGAAGGATGTGCACATCACGCTGCAGTCGGAAAACGGTTTCCTCGGCATGGGCGCCCTGGAAGGCGAGCCGCGTCCGGGCGAAGTGAACGCCGGCGGCCAGCCCTGCGGCCTGGTGCCGGGCGCAGCGGTATTCGACAGCGTGACCTCCTTCGCGCTGATCCGCGGTGGTCACGTGGACGTGACGGTGCTCGGCGGCCTGCAGGTGGACGAGGACGGCAACCTCGCCAACTGGATGGTGCCCGGCAAGATGATCCCCGGTATGGGCGGCGCGATGGACCTGCTGGCCGGCGCAAAGAAGGTCATCGTGGCGATGGAACATTGCACCAAGACCGGCGAACCGCGTCTGCTGGAGCGCTGCGACCTGCCGCTCACCGCCAAGGGGCGCGTGTCCCTGGTGGTGACCGAGTTGGCCGTCTTCGGCATTTCCCACGGGGAATTCGTGCTGCGGGAACTGGCGCCCGGCGTCGATCTGGAGACGGTCCGGCACAAGACCGGCGCGCGCTTCCTGATCTCCGACAGCCTTTGTGAAATGGCCGCGGCGCGCTGAGTCGTCGCGCAACCCCAACTATTTTCAGGAACAGAACATGAATCAATACATTGCCCCGATCCGCGACATGCAGTTCGTGATGCAGGAGCTGGCCGGCCTCGATCAGGTGCTCGCACTGCCGGGCTATGAGGAGGCCGACCGGGATCTGGTGGACGCGATCCTCGAAGAGGCCGGCAAGTTCGCCGGCGAAGTGCTGGCGCCGCTCAACCGCGTCGGCGACACGGAGGGCTGCCGCTGGGAGGCAGGCCAGGTGACGACCGCGCCGGGCTTCAAGGAGGCTTACCGGCAGTTCGTCGAATCGGGCTGGAACGGCGTTGCCTGCGAGCCCGAGTTTGGCGGCCAGGGCCTGCCGCGCCTGCTGTCGAGCGCGGTGCGCGAGATGTGGAAGGCTTCGAACATGGCCTTCTCCCTGTGCCCGATGCTGACCCAGGGCGCCATCGAGGCGCTGGCATTGAACGGCAGCGCGGAGCTGAAAGCCCGTTTTCTGGAGAGGATGGTGTCCGGCGAATGGACCGGCACGATGAACCTGACGGAACCGAACGCGGGGTCGGATCTCGCAGCGGTCCGCACCCGTGCTGAGCCGCAGGCCGACGGCAGCTACCGGATCTTCGGCCAGAAGATCTTCATCACCTACGGCGAGCACGACATGACCGACAACATCGTGCACCTGGTGCTGGCCCGCCTGCCCGACGCGCCACCGGGGGTGAAGGGCATCTCGCTGTTTGTAGTGCCCAAGCTTCTGGTGAATGCGGACGGCAGCCTGGGTGAGCGCAACGACGCCTGGTGTGCCTCCATCGAGCACAAGATGGGCATCCATGGCAGTCCGACGGCGGTGATGATCTTCGGCGAGAACGGCGGTGCGACCGGCTACCTGGTGGGTGAGGCCAACCGCGGCCTCGAATACATGTTCGTGATGATGAACGAGGCCCGCTTCGGCGTCGGGCTGGAAGGGCTGGCCATCGGCGAGCGGGCTTACCAGCAGGCGCTGGCCTACGCCAGTGAGCGGGTGCAGGGCAAGGACATGACGTCCCGCTCGCCAGAGTCGGTGGCGATCATCCGGCATCCGGACGTGCGCCGCATGCTGATGCTGATGAAAGCCAAGATCGAGGCGATGCGGGCGCTGGCCTACGTGGTGGCCGCTTCGCTGGATCACGCCCACCAAGTGTCGGCTGCGGACGAGCGGAACAAGCATCAGGCTTTCGCGGACCTGTTGATCCCGGTGGTCAAGGGCTGGCTCACCGAAACGGCCAATGAGCTGGCCTCGATCGGCGTGCAGGTGCATGGCGGCATGGGTTTCATCGAGGAAACCGGCGCCGCCCAGCATTTCCGTGACGCCCGCATCATCAACATCTACGAGGGCACCACCGGCATCCAGGCGCTGGACCTGATCGGCCGCAAGACCGCGCGTGACTGCGGCGCAGCGGCCAAGGCGCTGGTTGCGGAGATGCTCGCCCTCGACGGCCAGTTGGCCGAGCAGGCTGATGCTGACTTCACGGTGATCCGCCAGGCGCTGGTGGAAGGCGCCGCGGAGATGGACGACTGCGTGGATTACATCGTCGAGAACTTCGCGGCGAACGCTGCCGAGGTGACCGCGGGTTCGGTGCCGTATCTGATGCTGGTCGGCATCGTGGCCGGTGGTTGGCAGATGGCTCGCGCGGCTTTGGCGGCGCGTCGGCGGCTGGATGAAGGCAGCGGCAACGCGGCCTTCTACCGCGCCAAGATCGCGACCGCCCGTTTCTACGCGGAGCACGTGATGACCCAGGTGGCCGGACTGTCGCGTACCGTGCGCGAAGGCGGAAAGTCGGTGCTGATGCTGGGCGACGAGCAGTTCTGATCGCCGAACGCGTTATTGCATTTCCTCCCCTCCCGGTTTGGCTGGGGCGGGGCGGGGCACCGAGGCCAGTTGCGTCACGAGTTCCTGCGTGCGTATTTCGGCGTCCTTTGCCCGCGTGGCTTCACGCGTAACTTGCTGATCAAGCATCTCGATGCGGGCCGCCTGCGCACTGCTCATGGCGGCCTGCTCCTGCAGGCTGAGGTTCATGGTCGCAAGGTCTGCCTTGAGCGCTGAAATATCGCCATCCCGTGCGTTGACTATCGCAGTCAGCTCCCTGGCGTGGGAGGTCTGTGCCGCCGCGCGCTCTTCGGCTTCGTCCGTTTTCTTCCGTTGCGCGACAAGGGCGCTATCCAGCGCCGCTGCGCGTTGCCGCCATTCCTGCACCGCTGCGGCGTGATCCTGGCGCAGCTGGTCGGTCTGTCGCATCAGATGCTCCCGCTCGCCGGCGGCGCGTTCCCGTTCGATACGTAGCTCGTCGATCAGGCGGTTGCGTTCTGCGGCGGCCTGTACGCCGAGTTCCATGACGTGCATCCGGTGTTCGTCACGCAGATTTTCCAGTTGCCGCTGATTCTCAGCGATTGTCGCCACCTGCTGCTCGCGCTGGGCCAGCAGGTCCGCGATCATCGCTTCGCGGGCCAACTCAGCTTCTTTCAGGCTGTCGAGCTCGGTCTGAAGGCGTGCGGTCTCGGCGCGTTCGTTGCGGAGCCGGTCTTGGGCGTCCGCGCTTTCCCGGCGCGCCTGATCCGTGGCCAGCTGAAGTTCTTCGGCCTGCTTGTCGAATCCGGCCTTCAGCGTCTGCTCGGCTTCGGCAGTGCCTTCCGCCGACAGGGCGAGCAGGGCGTCGAAAAGGCTCTTGGCCTTGAGCTGGAGGTTTTCCGGCCAGTTGCCGAAGAACGGGTGACGACTCAACGCCGTGGCTTGGGCTTGATGTTCCCGCCATTCCCGGATGTACGCCGAAACGATGCGCGTGGCGCCCTTGCCCAGTCGCTCGTGGACCTTCAGGTAGGTCGGGTTCTCTCCGGCGGCGGCGAGATCATTGCACACCGCTTCAACCATCTCGTAGCTCACGGCGCTGGCCATCGCTTCATTTCCTTTTGCTTTTGCATGGGGCTGTCGGATCGTCAGCGCCGCATGGGCATGGTTTCATATATTGCGCAATTGCGCAATTTGTACTCCAGCAAAATACAGATAATGTCGAGTTCTGCAATTATCGTTACTATATGCACGTAATCAGCTCCGACGAGCTGCAGGACGTCAGAAGAATCAATAGGCACCCATGATGAGCAAGACCAGACCTCCGCAGGACGGTGAAGCAAGCTTCGATCTCGTGGTGCCAGACGCCGGTCTGCGGGTGGGCGCAAGCTTCCTGGCGCCGAACATCACAAACTCGCTTGGCGTCACCAACGACAGGGACGCCGTGCTGGTGTGGCTCAACACCCGCGCCAAGAACGCCCACACCCGCAAGGCCTACCTCCAGGAGCTTCGTCGTTTTGCCACTTTCCTGGCGTGCCTGCGGGGCGCTTCCCTGGCGCAGGCGACCGTGGCCGATCTGGAAGCTTTCCGCGCGTGGCTGGCAGTGCCGTACCTGCCGGAGCAAGGCTGGCCGGCGGGCTACCTGCCGTTCAGAACCGATGGGGCCGGCAAGCTGATGGGGTTGTCCATCGGCAGCCGCCGGCGGGCCGACATCACGGTTCGCGGCCTGTACCGCTTCCTTCATGAGGGCGGTTACCTGCCCACCAACCCTTTCTTGCAGCTCGGCAAGCTGACTGGAGAGGAAATCTCCATCGACGAGTTGTCGCGCCTTGGCATGTCGCCCCAGCAGTACGCGCGCAAACTGCGTCAGGACGCGATACGGGAAGACAACCTGGCGGCCGACAAGGCCTTCTCCTTCGGACTGTGGCGGTGGTTGCGCGCCTTTCTGGATGCGCCGGAAAACACCTGGAAGATCCCGTCGGCGGACGGCCCGTTTGAGCAGGGGCCCGATACCATCGAGCCGTGGTCACTGGAGCGACAAGCCCGCCTGCGCTGCATCCTGCTGTTCAGTTATGCAGCCGCGAGCCGGCGCGCCGAGCTGGCGGAGGCGACGATGAGCGCGGTCGTCAAGAGCGGCACGCGGTGGGTCTGGAAGGTCGTCGGAAAAGGCCGCACGGCTGCGGAAGGGCCAGATCGGGTGACGCTGGACGAGGATGCCGTCGAGGCTTTGCGGTATTACCGTCTGAAACGCGGTCTCGGCAGCTACCCGGACAGCGCCGAATACGACATCCCGCTGATCGCCAAGCTGAGTCCCAAACGCGTACGCCGGGTCGAACTCAAGACCGGCGAGGGCGTCAGTCCCGGCTACCTGAACTCGGAGCTACGCCGTTTCTTCAATTTCGCAGCGCCTTTTGCCGCTCAGATCGAGCCCCACTGGGAAGTCGATCTGCGCAACGCCGCATCCCATTGGCTGCGCCATACCCGTGGCAGCCATTTCGCGCTGGGGCACGTGTCCTTGGCGAGGACCGCCGAGCAGCTCAGGCACAAGGACCCGCGCACCACCAGCCGCTACTACGTCCATATGAAGGACGAGGAGCGCGGCGAGGCGGTGGATGCGGTGTCCAGGCTGTTGAAGGGTGCCTAGCCTCTCCGGACGGATGGTGCAACCGCCGTTCAGTCCCGGTTCGCGCGGCTGAGGAAGGCTTGATCGAGTTTCATGCTGCCAGCCCCCGTTCGCGGGCCATCGTGATGGCCGTGTCTTCGATCATGTCCTCCTGCCCGCCGACCATGCCGCGGCGGCCCAGTTCGACCAGGATGTCGCGGGCCGGCACGCCGTACTTCTTGGAGGCGCGCTTGGCGAACAGCAGGAAGGAGCCGTACACACCGGCGTAGCCGAGGGTCAGCGCATCCCGGTCGATGCGGATCGGGAAGTCCATGATCGGCACCACCAGGTCTTCGGCGACGTCGGTGATCTTCGCCACGTCCACACCGGTCTCGATGCCCATCAGGCTGCACACCGCGATCAGCACTTCCATCGGCGTGTTGCCGGCCCCGGCGCCCAGGCCGGCGGCGGCCGCGTCGATGCGCGTGGCGCCCACTTCGATGGCGGCGATGCTGTTGGCCACGCCCATCGCCAGGTTGTGGTGGCCGTGGAAGCCCAGTTCGGTCTCCGGCTTCAGCGCTTCACGCACGGCGCTGAGGCGGGCCTTGACGGTGTCGGGCAGCAGGTGGCCGGCCGAGTCGGTCACGTAGATGCAGTTGGCGCCGTAGCTCTCCATCAGCTTGGCCTGCTTGACCAGCCCTTCGGGGCTGTTCATGTGGGCCATCATCAGGAAGCCGACGGTGTCCAGGTCGAGCTTCCTGGCCATCGTGATGTGCTGTTCGGACACATCGGCCTCGGTGCAGTGGGTGGCGACGCGGATCGTCGACACGCCGAGCTCCTTGGCCATCTTCAGGTGATCGACGGTGCCGATGCCCGGCAAGAGCAGCGCCGAGACCTTGGCCTGCTTCATCAGCGGGATGACGGTGGACAGGTACTCCTCGTCGGTGTGGGCCGGAAAGCCGTAGTTCACCGAGCTGCCGCCCAGGCCGTCGCCGTGGGTGACTTCGATCAGCGGCACGCCGGCGGCGTCGAGGCCGGTGGCGATGCTCTTCATCTGCTCCAGGCTCATCAGGTGACGCTTGGGGTGCATGCCGTCCCGCAGGGTCATGTCATGCACAGTGACGGCCCCTCGGCTGCCGGTTACGGCCGCCGATCCCCCGAGGGGATCTCGCCCGCCTTCGGGCGGCCGTGCGGTGGGCTCGTGCGGGATTTTTGTGCCTTTGAGTTCCATGGTGCTTTCCTTAGGCGGTGACGGGTTGGAGGGTCAGGCTGCCCTTGATGATCTCTTCGGCGAACATCTCGGCCGTGCGCGCAGCGGCGGCGGTCATGATGTCGAGGTTGCCGGCGTACTTGGGCAGGTAGTCGCCGAGGCCTTCGACTTCGAGATAGACGGAGACGCGGTTGCCGTCGAAAACCGGGCCGTTCACCAGGCG
This sequence comes from Zoogloea sp. GW822-FHT05C07, assembly GCF_058800215.1. NCBI lineage: Bacteria > Pseudomonadati > Pseudomonadota > Betaproteobacteria > Rhodocyclales > Zoogloeaceae > Zoogloea > Zoogloea sp. GW822-FHT05C07. The sequence continues at coordinate 5,206,992 of NZ_CM179510.1, read as the reverse complement.
GTAGCCGGGTACGTACTTCTGGACTTCCTGAATCATCGCAGCGATGGATTCGCGGATCGCGTCCTGCTGCGGTTCGCCTTCGACCAGGCAATGCACGGTGTCGCGCATCATCAGCGGGGGTTCGGCCGGGTTGATGATGATGATGGCCTTGCCCTTCCTGGCGCCGCCGACCTTCTCGACCGCGCCGGCGGTGGTGCGGGTGAATTCGTCGATGTTCTTGCGGGTGCCGGGGCCGGCGCTCTTGGAGGAGACGGTGGCGATGATTTCGCCGTATTCCACCGGCTGCACGCGGGAGATCGCAGCAACCATCGGGATCGTCGCCTGGCCGCCACAGGTGACCATGTTGACGTTCATTTCCCGTTGGCCGACGTGCTGCTTCAGATTGACCGGCGGCACGCAGTAGGGGCCGATAGCGGCCGGGGTCAGGTCGACCATCAGCACGCCGAGCTCGTTGAGCTTGCGGCTGTTCTCGGCATGCACGTAGGCGGAGGTGGCGTCGAAGGCGATCTGCACGCCGTCGGCGAGCACGTGGGGCAGGAGGCCGTCCACGCCGTCGGCGGTGGTCTTGAGGCCCATCTCACGGGCGCGCTTGAGGCCATCCGATTCCGGGTCGATGCCGACCATCCACACCGGCTCCAGCACGGGGCTGCGCTGCAGCTTGGCCAGCAGGTCCGTGCCGATGTTGCCCGGGCCGATCAGGGCGCATTTGATTTTCTTCATGGCGAATCCTTGTGGGGGCTTGGGGTGCAGGACGCGCGGCGGGGCAGGGGAGGGAGACGGGCCGAAGGCCCGGGGGTTGGGAGCCAACCCCGCCGCGCGGCTGCAAGCGGAAAATCAGCGGAAGCGGACCGAGCAGCCGCCCAGCCCGTCGATGTTCAACGTGAAATGGTCGCCGGCACGCACCGGAACCAGCGGCGCCAGCGCGCCGGACAGGATCAGCTCGCCCTTGTGGAACGGGATGCCGAAGCGGCCGAGGGTGTTGGCCAGCCAGGCGACGGCCTCGGCGGGGTGGCCCTGGACTGCGGCGCCGGTGCCGCTGCCGGCGGGCTCGCCGTTGCGCTGCATCTCCATGCGTACCGCCGCGAGGTCGAGGCTGCGCGGATCGGTATGGCGTTGCCCAAGGACGAACACGCCGCAGGAGGCGTTGTCCGCGACGGTGTCCTGGATGCGGATCTTCCAGTCGTGGATGCGGCTGTCGACGATTTCGAAGCACGGTGCCACCCAGGCCGTGGCGGCGAGCACGTCGCCACGGGTGATGCCCGGTCCGTGCAGATCGTCCTTCAGCATGAAGGCGATCTCGCCTTCGGCGCGGGGCTGGATCAGACCGGCGCGGGCGATGTCGATGTCGGCGCCGTCCGGGTAGTGCATCGCATCGGTGAGGAAACCGAAGTCGGGCTGATGCACGTTCAGCATGTCCTGGACCGGTTTGCTGGTGACGCCGATCTTCTTGCCGATCAGCTTTTCGCCGGCTTCCTGCCGCAAGCGCAGCAGGTGGAGGGAGATGCGATAGGCGTCGTCGATGCTGATGTCGGGGTGGCTGTCGGTGAGCGGCGCGATGGTGCGCCTCTCCCGCAGGGCGGTGTGAAGGGTGTCGCCGAGGCTGGCGATCAGGCTGTCGTTCATGGCGGGGCTCCGTCGCTCAACCGGGCCAGACGCTGGATTCGGCGCCGCCATCCACCTCGATGATCTTGCCGGTCACCCACGCGGAGGCGGGAGAAGCGAGATAGAGCGCTGCGGCGGCGATGTCCTCGGGTTGGCCGAGGCACTGGAGCGGCGTGTTGCGGATCATGCCGTCGCGCATGTCGGCGGGCAGCGCGCGGTCCAGCGCCGCGGTGAGGATGGGGCCGGGGGCGATGGCGTTTACACGCACCTGCGGCGCGAAATCCTGGGCCAGCAGGCGCGTCAGCTGGGTCAGCGCGGCCTTGGCGGAACCATAGGCGCTGAAGTGGGGTTGGGCGTAGCGGGCCGCGCCGGAGGTGATGTTCACGATGTTGCCGCCGCCGGCTTCGCGCATGTGAGGCACGCACAGTTGCGTCAGCGCGTAGGCGGAGCTGACGTTGAAACGCAGCACTTCCTCGAAGCGGGCCGCTGACATCTTCAGTGGATCGTTGGGGCCGGCACCGCCGGCGTTGTTGACCAGATGGGTCAGACGGCCAAAGGCCTCGAGGGCGGCGCTGACGGCTGTGCCCCGCTGGTCAGCGTCGTTCACGTCGCAGCTGACCGCTACTGCCCGGCGGCCGAGGGCGCGCACTTCGTCGGCGACGGCCTCCACGTCGGCCAGCGTGCGTGCAGCACAGACGATGTCGGCGCCCGCCTCTGCGTAGGCCAGGGCGATGGCGCGTCCGATGCCGCGGCCGGCGCCAGTGACCAGCGCAACCTGGTTGGTGAGGGAAAAGCGTTCGAGCAGGGGCATGCGAGTTCCTTTATGGGGAAAAGGTGTCTGTCAGTGCAGGATCAAGCCGCGGCGGCCGGTTGGCTCGTCGGCGCCCACAGGTCGGGCAGGCCGGGGTCGGTGTTGGCGATAAGGTGCTTGAGCAGCATCTTCAGGGCCATGATCTCGCCGGCGCCGAGCTTGTCGGCGAGGTCCTCTTCCAGCGCTTTGGCGTGGGCGATGTGGCGCAGGGACGCCTCCCGCCCGTCGGCGGTGAGGACGTAACGGGCCTTGCCTGCGTGGAATTCGCGGGCAATGAAGCGCTGGCCCTCGAGGGCCTTCATTTGTGCCTCGCTGGCCAGCATGCCGGTGTAGCCGATGATGCCGTTGAGCTCCTCGAGGCTCAGGCGGTCCCGCACGGCGAGGGTGGACAGGATGAAGAAGGTCGCCTCGTCGAGGGCCTGGCTGGCCAGCATCTGGCGTACCGAATGCAGCATCTGGTAATGGGCGCGGCCCAGCAGATAGCCCAGCAGGTCTTCCGTATAGCTGCATTCGGGCGGCGGGTTGGCGCCGAGGCGCACTTCCTGGCGCGGCTTGCGCGCGGCGATGGCGTACTGGCCGGACTGGAAGACCAGCGGCGGATGCTCGCAGCGGTCGTAGGCCAGCACCTCACCGACGAAGATCAGGTGATCGCCGCCTTCGTAGCTGAAGGCCGTGCGGCACTGAAAGCGGGCGGTGCAGGCCGGGATCAGTGGCGCGTCGGAGATTCCCTCGTCCAGTACGATGTCGGCGAACTTGTCGGCGCCCTGGGATGCGAAGCGGCCGGACAAGGCTTCCTGGTCGGCGGACAGCACGTGCACGTTCCAGTGCCGGCTGCTTTCGAATACAGGCCGGCTGCGGGCGGATTTCGCCAGGCTCCACAGCACCAGCGGCGGGTTGAGGGAGACGGAGTTGAAGCTGTTGGCGGTGATGCCGATCGCCGTGCCGTCCTCGGCGCGGGCGGTGATGATGGTGACCCCGGTCGTGAAGGTGCCGAGAGCGGCGCGGAAAGCCTGGGGATCAAAGCTCGCTTGGGTCATGGGAAGCCTCACTGGGGCGTTGGTCTGTGGAGCCAGTATCGACACGGCTCCGGCGCGCAACATCGTCCCAACGGACTAACGGCGGATCGATTGAGAAAACGCGGCCGCAGGGCCTCATCCAATCGGACGATGGGCGGCGCTGCGAGGCTTGCTAGTGTGCGCATCCATCCGGGCTTCCCATGTATGCAACGCCATGTTCGAGAAGATCACCATTGCCCAGCGCTTGTGGCTGTGGGCCCTGCTGTCGACTGCGCTGTTCCTGGCCGCCGTGGCCTTCGGCTGGTATGGCCTGTTCGAGGCCCGCGAGACCTTGCGTGTCGTCCATGAGGAGCGGCTGGCGGCGCTGGGCCGTTTCGAAACCATCCAGCAGAAGCTGCAGGCCAACCGGCGCCTGGTGCTGCTGGCTTTCCAGCTCGATCCGGAAGGAGGCTTTGCCCGCGCCCACAGCCGGCCCTTGAGCCATTACCTGGACGAGATCGAACGCAACAACGGGCAGATCGATGCGCTGTGGAAACAGTACGCAACGACGCCTCATCGCGCCGAAGAGGCCCGCCTCGAAAAGGCCTACGTCGAAGCCTACCGGCGCTGGCGCGGCGAACTCGACGAAGTGCTGGCGCCGCTGCGGATGGAGAGCTTCCGCCTCAACAACATGACCGCCTTCGTGCAGGGCGGCGAGCCCGCCGGCGAGGCGGCATCGGCCGCATTGGGCGCGCTCCACGACTACCAGTCGGCCATTACCGCCCAGGACTACAAGGCGGCCGGCGAACGTTACGACTCGACAGTGCTGGCCTACATCACGCTGGCCGTCATCGGCGCGCTGGCCGGTTCGCTGATGGCCTTCGGCACCCTGCGCCGGATGCGCACTGCCTTCGGCGTGGCGTCCGGCGTGGCGCGGGCGATTGCCGACGGTGACCTGGCCCGGCCGGTTCCGGTCCTGGGTAAGGACGAATTCGGCGTGTTGCTCACCGACGTCGGGCAGATGCGCGACAACCTGCATCGCCTGGTGGACGAAATGCGCGGCCAGGTCGAGCAGCTGGGCGTCGAGGCACAGCAGATGGCCGGCACGGCGACCGATGCGTCCGCCCACGCCACGGCGCAGGCCGAGGCAGTGAACAGCATCTCGGTCGCGGCATCCCAGCTGGCCCGCTCCATCGAACAGGTCGAAGCCCATGCCGACGCGTCCCTGCGCATGAGCCGGGAGTCCTTCGGCCGCTCGGAGGAGAGCGAGCGCTACATCCAGCGCATGGCCGAGGAAATGGGCGGCGTCGCCCAGGTGGTGACGCAGACTGCCAGCCATGTGCGCGAACTCGACAACCTGTCCGACCAGATCAGCGGCGTCGTGCGGGTGATCCTCGAAGTGGCCGACCAGACCAATCTGCTGGCCCTCAACGCGGCCATCGAAGCAGCCCGTGCCGGCGAGCAGGGGCGTGGCTTTGCGGTGGTGGCGGACGAAGTGCGCAAGCTGGCCGAGCGCACGTCCTCGTCCACCGCCGAGATCTCGGCGACGATCGCCGACATCCAGCGGCGCACCCGCAGCGTGTGCGCGACGATGGAGTCTGCCGTCGAGCGGGTGCGCAGCGGCGCGGAGCTGGCTGCCCAGGCCGGCGAGTCGGTGGTTGGCATCCGCGCCGGCAGCGGCCAGGTGATTGCCGCGGTGGATGGCATCGGCGATGTGCTCAAGGAGCAGGCCGCCGCCACCCGCGAGATCGTCCGCCGTGTGCAGAGCGTTTCCGACGGCACCACGGCCCTGTCCACCAGCGCCGCGCGGAGCGCAGAATCGGCGGCGGGCCTGGACCGGCTGGCCCGGACGCTGGAGCGCCTCTCCGCCCGTTTCCGCCTGGCTTGAGTTTTTTCCGAGCAATTCCTGACAGCCCGATCGTTCGCGGCCGTTCCACCAACCCTGAGGTGAATCGAAGACCATGAGCACTCCCAACAGTACTCCGGCCCTTGCCAATATCCTGTCCGCCCAGCAGGCAGCCTTTGCGGCCGCCGGCGCCGTCGATGCGGACACGCGCCGGCGCCGCCTGCAGACGGCCATCGACCTGCTGGTGAAGTACCACAAGCCGCTGGCGGCGGCGATGGACGCCGACTTCGGCGGCCGCCATCCGGGCTTCTCCTTGATGAACGATGTGCTCGGTTCGCTGGCGTCCCTCAAGCATGCCCGCGATCACTTCGAGCCGTGGATGGCACCGGACAAGCGGGCACCCTTTGCGCCCTATGACCAACTTGGTGCGGAAGCCTGGGTAATGGTCCAGCCCAAGGGCTCGGTGGGCATCGTCGGCACCTGGAACGCACCGCTGTTTACCCTGTTCGCACCGTTGGCCTATGTGCTCGCGGCGGGCAACCGGGCCATCCTGAAGCCGTCCGAGGTCGTGCCACGCACGGCGGCGCTGGTGGCGGAGGCGGTCACCGACATGTTCGATCCCCTCGAAGTGGGCGTCGTGACCGGCGGCCCGGACGTGGGCGCGGCTTTTGCGGCGCAGCCCTTCGACCACTTGGTATTCACCGGCAGCACGGCGGTCGGCAAGGCCGTGATGCGGGCCGCCGCCGACAACCTGGTACCGGTGACGCTGGAGCTCGGCGGCAAGTCGCCGACGATCATCGGCCGCAGCGCCGACCTGGCGACCGCAGCTTTCCGCATCGCGGCGGGCAAGGGGGCGAACGGCGGCCAGCTGTGCGTCAATCCGGACGTGGTCTACGTGGCACGCGAGCAGCTGGAATCCTTCGTCGCCAGCCTGAAGACGGCCTTCGCCAGCCTGTTTCCGACGGCGGCCGGCAACCCGGACCTGACGGCGGTCGTCAATGAGCGCCACCTGACCCGCATCGACGGCTATGTGGAGCAGGCGGCCGCCGTCGGCGCCCGCGTCGAGACCTGTCCCGATGGGGTGATCTCCGGCGACGGTGAGCGTCGTCGCCCGCTGCGCATCGTCATCGACCCGCCGGCCGACTCGGCGATCATGCGCGAGGAGATCTTCGGGCCGGCGGTCGTCGTGCTCGGCTACGACGACATCGACGCGGTGATTGCCGACATCAACGGGCGCAGCCGTCCGCTGGCCCTGTATTACTTTGGTGAGGATGCGGCCGAACAGCAAAAGGTGTTGACGCACACCCTGTCCGGCGGCGTGAGCATCAACGAGGTGATGTTCCACGCGGCGATGCACGACGCGCCTTTCGGTGGCGTCGGTGCCTCCGGCATGGGGCGCTACCACGGCCGCGAAGGCTTCCTTGAATTCAGCCATCTGCGCACCGTGTTCAAGGCGCCGGCCTACGATCCGCGCCGGGAGTGGGGCATGCTGCCACCCTACGGCGAACATTTCCTGGCGGCGATGGAAGCGCAGGTCACACCGTGAGCGCCTTCGCCATTCCCACCGATGAGCAGCGCGCGCTGCGGGAAACCGCGATGGCCTTCCTGGCGGGGCACGCCAATGCGCGCAGCGGCCGCGACGGCGACGCTGCCTTGTGGCAGACCATGGCCGAACTGGGCTGGCCGGCTGTGCTGGTGCCAGAGGAGTTCGGCGGCCTGGGCCTCGGCATCGCGGAGGCCGTCGTCTTGCTGGAGGAAATGGGGCGCAGCCTGACGCGCTCGCCGTTCTTCGCCACGGTGGCGCTGGCTCAGCCGCTGTTGCTGCATGCGGCCTCCGAAGAGGCCTGCCAGCGCTGGCTGCCGGGGCTGGCGGAAGGTTCGGCGACAGCGACGGTCATCGCGGCCGCCGGCCTGCCGCCGGCGTTTCGCCCCGACGAGCTGGCGATCCGTGCCTGCCGCCGCGGTGACCGCTGGGAGCTGCAGGGCTGTGCGGAGCAGGTTCTTGATGGCGACGGCGCCGACATGGCCTTCATCGTTGCCGCGCTGGAGGACGGCGCCTGCGGGCTGTTCCACGTTTCCGCCGACACGCCGGGCCTGCAGCGCAGCGCGCTGGAAAGCTGGGACTCGACCCGCCCGCAAGGCCGCTGGCGTTTCGACGCGGTGCCGCTGCCGCTGGACGCGCGCATCGACCGGCCGGCTGGTTTCGTGGCCGGTGTTGTCCATGCGCTGCAACTCGCTGCGCTGATGCTGGCGGCGGAGCAGGTCAGCGGCGCGGCCCGTTGCCTGGAGCTGACCGTTGCCTATACCGGCGAACGTCGCCAGTTCGGCCGGGCCATCGCCGGCTTCCAGGCCGTCAAGCACCGTTGCGCGCAGATGATGGTGAAGCTGGAGACGGCCCGCTCGGCGCTGCAAGGTGCGTTGGTGGCGCTGGAACTTGATGAACAGGCCGTGGCAAGCGAGATCGCCGTGGCGCGGGTGCTGGCCACCGAGGCCTACCGCTTCTGCGCGGCCGAGGCCATCCAGCTGCACGGCGGTGTCGGTTTCACCTGGGAATACGATCCCCAACTGCATTTCAAGCGCGCCCAATGGGCTTCCCACTGGTTCGGCGATGCAGACGCATGGCGCGACGCGGTAGCCGACTGTGTGCTGGGTGGCGTGACGGAGAGATATCAATGAACAAGGCGATGCCCGACGAACAGCAATTCCGGGCCGAAGTGGCCGACTGGATGGAGCGCCATCTGTGTGGCTGCTTCGCGCCGCTGCGCCACCGGGGCGGCCCGGGGGACGAGATGGCCTATCCCGAACTGCGCCGCGAGTGGGAAGCTGAGATGGCCGCCGGCGGCTGGATCGGTCTCGGCTGGCCGCAGGCCCACGGCGGCCGCGATCTGCCGCTGGCGCTGCAGGTCGCTTTCCACGAGGAATACGCCCGCGCCGGCGGACCCGGCCGCATGGGGCACATCGGCGAGACGCTGCTGGCACCGACCCTCATCGCTCATGGCACGCCGGAGCAGCAGGCGCGCTTCCTGCCCGGCATCCGCGCCGGGCGGGTGTTCTGGTGCCAGGGTTACTCCGAGCCGGGCGCCGGCTCCGACCTGGCTGCCATTTCCACCCGCTGCTGGCTGGAGGACGGCGAATGGCGGCTGCGCGGCCAGAAGTTGTGGACCTCGCTGGCCCACGAATCCGAGTGGATCTTCGTGCTGGCCCGTAGCACGCCCGGCAGCGTCGGACGGGAAGGGCTGAGCTTCCTGCTGGTGCCCCTCGACCAGCCGGGCGTGGAGATCCGCCCGATCCGTCAGATGACCGGCGAGGCGGAGTTCAACGAAGTCTTCTTCGACGACGCCCGCACGGCCGCCGACTGCATCGTCGGCAAGCCTGGCGACGGCTGGCGCATCGCGATGGCGCTGCTCGGCTTCGAGCGCGGCTTGTCCACGCTGGGCCAGCAGATGCACTTCACTCACGAGTTGCAGTTGCTGGTGGAGGCGGCCCGCAGCTGCGGTGCCGACCGGGACGTGGGTGTGCGCCGGCGTATCGCCGATGCGTGGATCGGCCTGCGGGCACTCCGCGCCAACGCACTGCGCATCTTCGCGCGCGGCGAAAACGCCACCGGACCGGAGGCGCTGGTCTACAAATACGCTTGGTCGAACTGGCACCGGGATCTGGGCCAGCTGGCGATGGACGTGATGGGAATCGCGGGGGATGTGCCGGCCAGCGAAGACCCGTGGCGCCGGCTGCAGCAGGTGTTCTTCTTCTCCCGCGCCGACACGATCTACGCCGGGACCAACGAGATCCAGCTCAACATCATCGCCGAGCGCGGGCTGGGGATGCCCAAGGCCTGAGCGGAGCGGACTTCGGCCTGCTTGGCTTCAAAGCCCACTCGCCGCCAGCCGTGTCGTAAGCGGCTGGCGGCGTTTCCATTTCAGCGCTGGGCGGCCGAGCGTCCGGCCTGACGGCCGAAGAAGGTCGAATCGCCGAGGGACAGGCCTGAGCTGTAGCCCTCGCCCCAGCGCGGCAGGCCACAGGCGGTACGCCCTGCGGCGAACAGGCCGGCGATCGGACGGCCGTCCGCGTCGAGCACCTCGCCACCCGGCAGGGTGTGGAGGCCGCCGAGGGTGAAGGCATGGGCTTCCAGATCCTCGCTGCAATAGCTGAGGGCGGCAAAGGGCGGCACGCTCAGCGGCCGCAGCCACGGCGCGGCCTTGTGGAAGTAGGGGTCCTGGCCTTCGGCGGCGCGCGCGTTGAATTCCTCCACCGTGTGCTGCAGCGCGCCGGCGGGAATGCCCAGCTCCTGCTCGATCTCCGCCCACGTCTCGCCAACCGCGGCGATGTCGACATCGGGCTTGATGACCGGCCGGCCGAAGATTTCGTTGTCCACCAGCAGCCAGGCACGGCCACCCGGCTGGCGCAGCACGTAGTGGCCGACACGGCCGTGGTAAGCGTCCTCGTTGATGAAGCGCTCGCCGCGCTCGTTGACGAAGATCCCCTTCACCAGCGACTCGGGCGGAAAGAAGGGTACCGTCGCAAAGAACTGGTCCATGTGGATCGCCGCGGCGCCGACCGCCATGCCCATGCGGATGCCCGAGCCGTCGTCGTTGCCGCCGCTCACTTCCTTCACGCAGGCCAGCGCGGCCGGGGCGAAGCGGGCCACCATGTCCCGATTGACGATGAAGCCACCGGCCGACAGCACCACGCCCTTCAGGGCACGGACGAAGCGCACTTCACCGTCGATGCGCGCCACCACGCCAGCCACGCCGCCGTCGCGATCCACCACCAGCGTCAGCGCACGGGCGTTGTAGTGGATGTCGGCACCGGCGGCTGCGGCCTGGGCGCACAGGTGCTCCATCAGCACCTTGCCGCCGCCCCAGCCCTTGAACTGCACCGTATGCCCGCGCGGCGCCGGTTTGGCGGTGGCGCTGAAGGGCCAGGCCAGTTCGTTGCCGGACCACAGCAGGGTGTCGTCGGTGGTGGGCTCGATCCATTTGCCGGGCAGGTAGCTGCCCTTGAAGGGCACGCCGAGTTCCTGCAGCCAGCGGAAGTGGGCCTCGGCGCCGTCCGCATAGACGCGCACGCGCTCGCCATCGGCGCCGGGGCCGCCGCTCAGGGTCAGGTAGGCGGCCAGGTCCTCGGTGCTGTCCTCGAAGCCGTTAGCGCGCTGGACGGAGGTGCCGCCGCTGCCGCCCACATACACTTCGCCGCCCGACAGTGCGGCACTGCCGCCGCCGGCCGAGGCGACTTCCAGCACGCACACACGGGCGCCGGCCCGGCGGGCCTCGATGGCTGCACAGCTGCCGGCGGCGCCGAAGCCGACGACGAGCACGTCGGTCTCGATGTCCCAGGCCGGGACGTCCTCGACGCGGCAGGGACGGGAAGGGGTGTAGATGGCGTTCTGCATGGGGCTTGGCTCTCCGTTCTGATGGGTAGGGTTGTCTCCAGCGTGATCGTGGCGGCAGCGCGGGAGGCGCCGCATCGCCCGATTGAACGATGGCACGCCCCCGTCGATGGATGCCCGGTTCGGCCTAGTCCGCCTTGACGATGGCCGGCCGCCGGGCAAGCGGGAACATCCGCTGCGGCCAACCATTTCCGAGGACCCCAGCGTGAGTGCACAAGAACAGAACCAGACCGCCTTCGATGTCATCGTCGTCGGCTCCGGCGCCGGCGCAATGACGTCCGCCGTGATCGCCGCCGACCACGGCCTGTCGGTGCTGGTGGTGGAGAAGAGCGACAAGTTCGGCGGCACGTCCGCCATTTCCGGCGGCGGCATCTGGATTCCCAACAATCCGCACTTCAAGCGCATCGGCGGCAAGGACAGTTACGACAAGGCGCTGCAGTACGTGCGTGCGGCGACAGCCGGCCGGGTGGACGAGAGCCGCCTGCGGGCCTACCTCGATAACGCGCCGAAGATGATCACCCACCTGGAGACCAAGGGCCGCCTGCGCTATGCGGTGGCCGACAAGTATCCCGACTACTACCAGCATCTGCCGGGCGCCTTGCCGGGCGGACGCACGCTGGACCCGGAACTGTTCGACACCAGCCTGCTCGGCGATGAGTTGCGCCATCTGCGCACGCCGTCGCCGTCCACGCTGTTGATGGGGCGCATCGCATGGACGGCCCGCGACGCCCACAAGGCGATGGCCAAGGAGCGCGGCTGGCGCCTGAAAGTGATGGGCCTGATGCTGCGTTACCAGCTGGACCTGCGCTGGCGGCGCAAGACCCGCAACGACCGCCGTGCCGCCCTCGGCAGCGCGCTGGTCTGCGCGCTGCGCCGCACCCTGATGGATCGCCAGGTGCCCCTGTGGCTCAACACCGATTTCCAGGACCTGATTCGCGACGGCGAGCGGGTGACCGGCATCCGCGTCAAGCGGGATGGCCGGGAGCTGCATCTGCAGGCCCGCCGCGGCGTGATCCTCGGCGCCGGCGGCTTCGAGCAGAACCAGGCCCTGCGCGACAAGTACCTGCCCAAGCCGACCCGCACCGGCTGGAGCGCCACGCCGCCCGGCAACAACACCGGCGCGGCGCTGGAAGCCGGGCTGGCGGCCGGTGCGGCCACCGACCTGCTCAACTGGTCCTGGTGGGCGCCGACCATCGCGGTGCCTAAGGAAGAGAAACCCCGCGGCGTTTTCGCCGAGCGGGCCTTCCCGGGCGCCATCGTCGTCAATGGCCTGGGCCGGCGCTTCGTCAACGAGGCCACGCCCTACCTGGAGTTCGTCGACGCCATGTACCGCGACAACGGCGCCAGCGGCGGCAAGTCGATCCCGGCGTGGGTGATCTTCGATGCCCACTTCCGCTTCCACTATGCGATGGGCCCGCTGATGCCGGCCCAGGTGATGCCGGACGGCCGCCTGCGCAAGGAATGGCTCAACACCGTGTACTGGAAGGCTGACACCCTGACCGATCTGGCGCGCCAGATCGGCGTCGATGCGGCCGGCCTGGAATCCACCGTGCGGACCATGAACGACTACGCCCGGACCGGCGTGGACAAGGATTTCGCCCGCGGCGGCAACGTCTTCGACCGCTACTACGGCGACGTGAACGTGAAACCCAACCCGTGCCTGGCGCCGATTGCCAAGGGGCCGTTCTACGCCATGCGGCTGGACGCCGGCGACATCGGCACCAAGGGTGGCCTGCTCACCAACGAGCATGCCCAGGTCGTCCGTCCGGATGGGGCGCCGATCAGCGGGCTGTACGCCATCGGCAACACCTCGGCGTCGGTGATGGGCACCAGCTACCCCGGCGCCGGCGCGACCCTCGGCCCGGCGATGACCTTCGGCTACATCGCGGCCAACCATATTGCGGCGGGCAACTGAACGCGCAACCCATAAGAAAAGACCGAAAAAAGGAGACGCAGCATGGCAGGACGTATGCAGGACAAGGTGGCGCTGGTCACCGGCGGGGCGAGCGGCGTGGGGCAGGCCACCGCGCGGCTGCTGGCCGCCGAGGGCGCCCGCGTGGTGATCACCGACATCAACGAAGCTGCCGGCCGCGTGCTGGCCGACGAGCTGGGGCCCGAGGCGCTGTTCCTGCGCCACGACGCCGCTTCCGAGGCCGACTGGCGCACCGTCGAGGACACCGTGCGGGAACGCATCGGTGGCCTCGACGTGCTGGTGAACAACGCCGGCATCCTCATCAAGGGCAGCATCGAGGAAGCCAGCCTGGACGACTGGCAGCGCCTGATGCGCGTGAATGCGGACAGCGTCTTCCTCGGCTGCAAGGCCGGTGTCGCGCTGATGAAGGCGCGCGGTGGCGGTTCCATCGTCAACATGTCATCAATTGCCGGCATCGCCGGCAAGGACGACTACGCGGCCTACTGTGGCTCAAAAGGTGCCATCGCCGCGCTGACCCGTGCCGTCGCCGCCCATTGCCGGCGCAGCAAGTACCGCATCCGCTGCAACTCGGTGCACCCGGACGGCATCCTGACCCCGATGAGCACCGCCGCGTATCCGCCGGGCATCGACCCGGCACGCCTGACCATCGACGTCGACCCGATGTTCCGGGCCTGCCTGCCGGAAGACGTGGGCAACGCCATCCTGTTCCTCGCGTCCGACGAGTCCCGCGCGGTCAATGGCATCGAGCTGCGCGTGGACAGCGGCCAGTTCGTGATGAGCATCTAAGCCGTCGTCCGCAACTTTCAAATCCATTCCGCCATGCCAGCCTCCATGCCCGACCTGCCGATCCCGGCCATCGCGCCGACCATTCCCGCGCTGCTGTTTTCCGCCGCCCGTCACCACGCGTCCCGTGTCGCCATCGAGGAGAACGGCCAGCGCATTGCCTACGCCGAGCTGCCCGACCGGGCGCTGGCCGTGGCGCGGGCGCTGATCGCCAGTGGCGTCGAACCCGGCGACAAGGTGGCGATCTGGGCGCCGAACTGCAGCGAGTGGGTGCTGGCGGCCCTCGGCGTGCACTGCGCCGGCGCGGTGCTGGTGCCGATCAATACCCGCATGAAGGGCCAGGAGGCCGCCGACATCCTGGCTCGCAGCTACGCGCGGGTGCTGATCTGCATCGGCGAATTCCTCGGCGCCGACTATCCGGCGATGCTGGCACCGCACCGGCCCGCGACGCTGGAGCGGGTCGTGGTGCTAGGTGACGGGCATCCCACCGGGGAAGGCGTGCAGACTTGGGCGGACTTCCTGGCCGGCGGCGCGCAGGTGGCCGGATCGCTCGCCCGCGCCCGTGCGGAGGCGGTGGACACGCGGGACACCGCCGACCTGATGTTCACCTCCGGCACTACCGGCAAGCCGAAGGGCGTCATGCACGCCCACGGGCCGACCTTGCGGGCCTTCGCGGAATACGTGCGGATCATCGGGCTGCGCCCCGGCGACCGCTACCTGATCGTCAATCCCTTCTTCCACACCTTCGGCTACAAGGCCGGCTGGGTGACCTGCCTGATCGCCGGGGCGACCATCCTGCCGCACCCGGTGTTCGACGCGGAAGCGGTGTTCCAGCGCATCGAGGCCGACCGCGTTACGGTGCTGCCCGGCCCGCCGACCCTCTACCTGTCGATGCTGGCCCATCCGCGGCTGGCCGAGGCGGACCTGTCCAGCCTGCGCATCGCCGTCACCGGCGCCGCGACCATTCCGCCGGTGCTCGTCGAGCGCATGCGCAGCGAGCTGGGCTTCGAGGTGGTGACCACCGCCTACGGCCTCACCGAATGCGGCGGGCTGGCGACGATCTGTGACCCGGCCGACGACGCTGCGACCATCGCCGGCACCAGCGGCAAGGCCATCCCCGGCACCGAGCTGCGCATCGTCAACAGCCATAACCAGCCCTTGCCGGCGGGCGAGGCGGGTGAAATCTGCCTGCGCGGTTTCCACGTGATGCAGGGCTACTTCGAGAATCCCGAAGCAACCGCCGAGACCATCGACGCCGACGGCTGGCTGCACACCGGCGACATCGGCACGCTGGACGCACGAGGCTACCTCCGTATCACCGACCGCCTGAAGGACATGTTCATCGTCGGCGGCTTCAACTGCTACCCTGCCGAGATCGAGGCGGCGCTGACGGAACACCCGGCCATCGCCCAGGTGGCGGTGATCGGCGTGCCGGACGAGCGGATGGGGGAGGTGGGCTGCGCCTGCGTCGTGCTGCGCGTTGGCGCTGCGCTGGATGAAGCCGGCCTCATCGCGTGGTCGCGCAATCGTATGGCCAACTACAAGGTGCCGCGCCTGGTGCGCTTCTTCGACGCGCTGCCGGTGAATGCGTCCAACAAGGTCGCCAAGAACGAGCTGCGCAGCCGGGTCGCGGCCTGAGCCGGTTCCCATCCTGCCCCGATCCGATTTCTACGCGAAAGGCCCACGATGGCTGCCGATACGCTTTTCGAGTCGTTCCGGCTCGGTCCGATCACGCTGCGCAACCGCTTCATTCGTGCCGGTGCCAACGAAGGCATGGTCGTCGAAGGGGCGCCGAGCCGGGCTCTGGTCAAGCACCACCAGGATCTCGCTGCCGGTGGCGTCGGCCTGACGACCGTGGCCTACGGCGCGGTCAGCGACGTGGGGCGCACGCTGCCGAACCAGGTCTGGCTGCGTCCCGAGATCCTGCCGGACCTGCGCGCGCTGGCCGACGCTGTGCACCGGGAAGGCGGCGCGATTTCCTACCAGCTGACCCACGGCGGCTCCTTTGTCACGTCGCGCCGCGTGGATGGCCCGACGATGAGCGCCTCCAGCGGCTTCAACAAGGCCGGCTTCCTGCGTGGCAACTTCTGGCATCGGGCGATGAACCGGGCCGACATGGAGCAGGTGGCGCGGGAGTTCGTGGACGCGGCCCTGCTGTGCCGGGATGCCGGTTTCGACGCCGTCGAGCTGCACATGGGCCACGGCTATTTGCTCAACCAGTTCATCTCGCCCCTGTCGAACCGCCGCACCGATGTTTTCGGCGGCCGCGCGTTGAATCGCGTGCGCTTTCCGGCCGCCGTGCTGGCGCGGGTCAAGGATGCGGTTGGCAGCCGCATGGCGGTGCTCGCCAAGATCAACGTGGCCGACGGTGTGCCCGGCGGGGCGACGGTGGAGGACGGCATCGTCACCGCCCAGGCGCTGGAAGCGGCGGGCGCCGACCTGCTGGTGCTGTCGGGCGGGCGCAACGTCGAGTCTGGCTGGTTCATGTTCGGCAGCAACTTTGCAATGGACGAGATGCAGAAGGTGCTCAAGGGCAGCTGGATCACCGGCCTGATGCTCAAGGCCGCTCAGGCCCGCGCGCCGCGGGTGGACTTCCGCGAGATGTACTTCCTCGACTATTCGCGACGGATCCGCGCCGCGGTGAAAGTACCGCTCGGCTACCTGGGCGGCGTCAGCAGCCTGCACAACGCACGCCAGGCCATGGCCGAGGGTTTCGACGCGGTGGCCATGGCGCGCCCGCTGATCCACGATCCGACGCTGGTTGCCAAATGGCGGGACGGCACACAGGACGCGTCGGGCTGCACCCACTGCAATCGCTGCGTGCCCTACATCTACCACCCGGCCGGGACGTGGTGCGTGATGAATCCGGCCAACGACCCGCAGCTGAACCGCGTGCGCGCGTCGATGTAAGGCGGGGCGCATCGGCAAAATGAAAGGGCGGCCTCGCGGTCGCCCTTGTTTTTTGGGGATTCGGGGCCGGTTTCAGCGCCCCTCGAAGCGGGGCGGGCGCTTTTCGATGAAGGCCTGCATGCCTTCCTTCTGATCTTGGGACGCGAAGAGCAGGGCGTTGGCGCGCCGCTCCAGTGCCAGCGCGGTGTCGAGGGACGCGTCCACGCCGGCCAGGATCACTTCCTTGATCTGCTCGGCGGCCAGCGGCGGCATGGCGGCGATGCGCCGGGCCAGCGTGAGGGCCGTGTTGAGCACTTCGGTGTCCGGCACCACGTCGCTGACGAGGCCGGCCACCCACGCCTCGTGGGCGCCGATCGGTTCGCCGGTCAGCGCCATGCGCATCGCCTTGACCTTGCCGACGGCCCGCACCAGGCGCTGGGTGCCGCCGATGCCGGGCATGATGCCGATGCGGATCTCCGGCTGGCAGAAGCGCGCCCCTTCGCCGGCGACGATCAGGTCGGCCAGCATCGCCAGCTCGCAACCACCGCCGTAGGCATAGCCGCAGACTGCGGCGATCACCGGCTTCGGGCAGTGCTGTATCGGCGCCCACACCCGCTCGGTGTGGCGGCGCAGGATATCGATGGCGCCAACGCCGGCCATGCTCTTGATGTCGCCGCCTGCCGCAAAGACCTTGTCGCCGCCGGTCAGCACGATGCAGCGCACGCTGTCGTCGTCGGCCAGTTCGGCAAAGTGACGGGCGAGGAGAGCCTGGAGCTCCAGGCTGAGGGCGTTGGTGGCATCCGGGCGGTTGAGGCGCAGCACGGCGACGCCGTCTTCCGGACGTTCGAGGAGGACCGGTGGTGCAGTGGCAAGGTCTGCGCTGGAAGCGTGGGACATTGGATTTCCTTAGAGGACAGTCGTTGGGTTCATGCTGCCGCGGCAGTCAGGCTGCGCTGCAGGCGGAAACGCGGAATGGCCATCAGCAGGCACAGCACCGTCACGCCGTAGAGGCTGACGATCGCCGCCAGCGCGTAGCGCAGCGCGTCCGCGCCGAGACCCGGCGTCAGCAGGTCGCTGAGGCCGCCGGCGAGGATCGGGCCGAGGCCGACGCCGAGCAGCGTCATCGACATCACGAACAGGGACGTGGCCTGGGCCAGGCGCTGGGGCGGAAAGAGGTGGCTCATGGCGCCGAAGCAGGGCACCGACCACCAGGTCGCCGTGAAGCTGAAGGCCAGATAGAACAGGAACGCCTGCGGCACCGGCAGGCTGCCCACGTGAAAGGCAACGCCCGCCGGCCACAGGTAGAAGGCCACGCCCAGCGGCACGCTGAGGCTGCAGGCGATGGCCGCAACACCGAGCTGCCAGCCCCGGTCGCGCTTGACGAGGCGGTCGGTGACGGCGCCGCAGGTGAGGGTGCCGACAGTGGACATCAGCCCGCCGCCGAGGCCGACCAGCAGGCCCGCCTGCTTCACATCGAGGCCGTGGCTGCGGATCAGGAAGCTGGGGTTCCAGGTGCCCATCGCGTAGCCGGTGACGGCGGCCGCTGTGCCGGCGGCAATCACCCACAGGAAGGACGGCGTGCGCAGCAGTGTGGCGAGGGTGGTGGTCCACGCTTCGCCGTCGTCGGCTTGGCGTCGAGCGGCCGGGCGGGGCGCCCGCACCGTCAGTGCCAGCAGGGCGCCGAGCAGCACGCCCGGTGCGCCGATGGCGATGAAGGCGATGCGCCAGCCGTAGGTCTGGGCGATCCAGCCGCCCAGGCCGAGGCCGATCACCGCGCCGAGGCTGGGGCCCATCATGAACACCGCCAGCGCCGTGGAGCGGCGCCGTTCCGGATACAGCTCCGACACCATCGCCACCGACGGCGCCGTGCCGCCGGCTTCACCCACCGCCACGCCGATGCGGCACAGGAGCAGCAGCGCGAAGCTGGTGGCCAGCCCGCACAGCATGGTGGTGGCGCTCCAGGCGATGCAGGCCAGCGCCACCACCGGCTTGCGCCCGATGCGGTCGGACAGGCGGCCGAGGGGAAAGCCGAACAGCGTGTAGAAGATCGCGAAGGCGACGCCGGACAAGAGCCCGATCTGGGTGTCGGAGATCGCGAACTCGGCCTTGATCGGCTCGACGAGGATCGAGATCACCAGCCGGTCGATGTAGTTGAACACGTAGATGGTGGCGAGCACCGCCAGCGCGTAGTGGGTGCGCCAGGTGACGGGCGGGTGGGTGAGGTCTGGCTTCAAGGCTGCGCTCCGACGGGAAGAGTGCCCATGCTGTGGCGCCCGGCGCCGGCCGGCATCGTCCGTTCAGACCAGCTGCCGGCCTAGTCTCCTCGGACGATGTTGGGGCATGGCCCGGCGGGGAATGATCGGTGCCGTCAGGGCGCTGCGGCTATTCGTCGGGCGCCCCTTCCGACCCCACCACATTCGCTGAAGGAGATCCGCATGAAGTTCGACAACAAGGTGGTATTCGTCACCGGCGCCGCCCAGGGCATGGGCCTCGCCATCGTTCGCCGTTTTGCCGCCGAAGGCGCCTCGGTGGTCGCCGCCGACATCAACGCCGAAGCCGCTGCCCGTGCGGTTGCCGACCTGGGCGAGCGCGGTCTCGCGGTGGCCTGCAACGTGGCCGACAGCGCCTCCGTGGCGGAAGCCTTCCAGGCTGTGGAAAGCCGCTTTGGCCGCGTGGACGTGGTGGTCAACAGTGCAGGCATCGGCTCGATGGACAGCTTTGTGGACACCCCCGACGAAGCCTGGGCGCGTGTCCTCGGCGTCAACCTCACCGGCACCTTCCTGTGCAGCCGAGAGGGTGCCCGCCTGATGCAGAAGTGCGGCGCCAAGGGGGCGATCATCAACGTGTCGAGCACCGCCGCGATGTCCGGCGAAGGCCCGGCCCACTACTGCGCGTCGAAGGCTGCCGTGATGGGCCTGACCCGCAGCGCGGCCCGGGAGCTGGCGCCGAGCGGCATCCGCGTGAACACCATCGTCCCCGGCCCGACCAACACGCCGATGATGGCCGGCATCCCCGACGAATGGACTCAGGCGATGATCCGCGCGATTCCCCTCGGCCGCATGGGCGAGCCGGAGGAGATTGCTGGCGTGGCGGTCTTCCTGGCCGGCGACGACGCCGGCTTCGTCACCGGCCAGAACATTGCCGTCAATGGCGGCATGGCCTTCATCTGAGGCATTGCCACAATGACCGACAACGCACTCCTGGCGCGGCTGGACCGCCTCGAATCCATCGAGGAGATCCGCCAGCTCGCCGGCAAGTATTCCCTGTCCCTCGACATGCGCGACCTGGATGCGCATGTAAACCTGTTTGCGCCGGACATCCGCGTCGGACGTCGCGGCACCGGCCGCGCGGTGCTCAAGGGCTGGGTGGACGAGACCCTGCGCGAGCAGTTCTCCGGCACCTCCCACCACGTGGGCCAGCACATCATCGAGTTCACCGACCCTGACCACGCGGTCGGAGTGGTGTATTCCAAGAACGAGCATGAGACCGGCCCCGAGTGGGTGATCATGCAGATGCTCTACTGGGACGACTACGAACGCATCGACGGGCGCTGGTACTTCCGCCGCCGCCTGCCGTGCTACTGGTACGCGGTGGATCTCAACAAGCCGCCGATTGGCGAGCGCAAGATGCGCTGGCCCGGCCGCGAGGCCTACGACGGCAGCTTCCATGCGCTGTTCCCGTCCTGGCAGGCCTTCTGGGCCCAGCGCCCGGACAAGGACAGCCTGCCGGAAGTGGCGCCGGCCGCGCCGCTGGAAGGCTTCCTCGCCACCCTGCGGCGCGACGCGCCCGATCCGCGCATCCGGGTCCGCTGATGAGCTGGAAGATGATCTACCTCGCCAGGCGCAACCCCGCCCTGGCGGCGGAGGACTTTCCTCAGGCCTGGCGGGAGCACTCGGCCCTCGGCAGCCGGTGCACCAATGTGCGCGACAAGGTGCTGAGCGTTACCCAGTGCTCCCGCATCCTCGACCGGCCGGCTGCGCTGGCCGGCGCGTCGGCGGACTACGACGGTGTGAACCTGCTCGGCCTGCGCGACCGCCAGGCCGCCGACGACATCTGGAACGACGAGGAAACCCTGCGCATCCTGCGGCCGGACGAGCCGCGGGTGTTCTCCACCTATGTGCGCGATTTCACCCTCGTCGCCCACGACTCGCTGCTGCACTGCGGGCCGGTCAGCGGCACCTGCGTCATCGGCTTCCTGCGCCTGCGCAGCGGCGTGAACTGCGGCGACTTCGCCCGCGCCGCCCATGCCAGCACGCCGTCCCTGTGGCGCGCATCGCCGGTGCTGGCCCGCGCCAGCCGGCTGGTCTTCAACAAGGTGCACGGCGTGCCGCCGCCCGGTTATGAATACGCCGCGGTGCTCGAAGCCTGGTTCGCCTCGCCGGACGAGATTGCCGAAGTCTTCGACGGCACGACCCTGTGGCAGGCCCTGCCGGCGCCCATCGCCGCCTGCCTCGACCTGGCCGGGTCGGTATGCATGCTCACCAGGGTTACGCACAAGCGGCCGTGAGTCGGCGCGGCTACCAACGCAGGACCGAATTTCCGAGCACGGCCCCGATGCCGGCTGGAATGAGCGCCCCTAACAGATACCAGAAGCCAATGAACGGTGCGCCCATTTCCGGACAGTGCAGGCAATAAACCACCGCGGCAACGGACCCCGAAAGCAGGCCGGCGGCGAAACCGGCCAGCCGCGGCCGGGTCGGAGCCAGATCCTTCATGGTGTGCAGTACCGCGGCGAACACCGGCACCGAGAGCATGGCGATCAGCAGGGGGCAGGATTTCCAGGTGTCGCCAAAGAAGAGCTTGGCGCGCTCCATCGGCTCCGCGTCGATCAGCGTGAAGGCGGCGATGGCCCAGATGGCCAGCACGGGAAGGCCGAGCGCAACCGGCACCCGGTCGATCACCGCGCCCGGCCGCGACAGGCGGAGCGCGGCAAACAGGCTCGCCGAGGCCAGACTGGCGACGAATCCGACCTTGACCCAGAACATCGGCAGCAGCAAGGCTTGCGCGAGATCGTGTCGCACCTGCAGGACAAGGAGCATCAGCAGGCTGGCGCCGGCAGCGCCCCAGCCGATGGCAAGCGCGTAGCGCTGTGCGGCGGCTGGTGTCTCGACGGCCCCGGCGCCGGTGGCCAGCATGGTGATCAGATCATCCGTTTTCATAATGCACCTCGAATCTTCGCGGCGAGCGCTTTCAAGCCGCGATGGACGCCGATCTTGATCGCCGATTCCGACATCCCGCTCACATCGGCCGCTTCCTTGACGGACAGGCCCTCGAGCTTGGTATGTACGATCGGCAGGCGGAACCGGTCGGGCAGATCCGCCAGCAGCTTGTTCAGATCCCGACGCGCCTCGGTAGCATCGGAATCCGCCGTGCTGAACAGTTCCATTTCCTCATCCAGCGGATCGTTCAACATCTCATGCGCCGCCCGCCGCCGGAGCAGATCGACCAGCTTGTAGCGGGCGATGGCCTGCACCCACGCCGACAAGGGCTGATCCGCCTCATAGGTGTGACGCAGGTTATGGATGGCAAGCAGGGATTCCTGCACCAGATCCTCGACCTCGTCCGGCAAGCGGGTCAGGCGTCGTCGCAGGAAGGCACGCAGATGCGCACTCAATTCCGTCAGGAACACCCGATAGGCGGCATCATCGCCGGCAAGACCTCGCGTCAGCAGATCCCGCAGGCGCTCTTCCCTCGAGCGAAATCCTGCTTCCCTATTCATTCGTTGCACCGGTGCGTTTGGTTACAGCGGCCAGGGGAAATTCTTGCCGATGCCTTGGCAGAAAAAAATTCTGCCTGAGCTTGTAACCATTTGCCACCCGCCAGCGAATTAACTTTCACGCAGCACAACAAGCGGGCACCCGTTGGAAAGGGGCACCATGGTCAGCGATACCGGTCTCATTCATCCGCGCTGGGTTCGCATCACCCATTGGGTCAACGCGGTTGCGGTCATCACACTGGCCACGAGCGGCTGGCGTATTTACGATGCCTCGCCGTTCTTCCCCTTTGCCATTCCCACGCAATTCACCTTGGGGGGCTGGTTGGGCGGCGCCATTCAGTGGCACTTCGCGGCCATGTGGGTGCTGGCCGGCAACGGCGTGATCTACCTGGCGAGCAACCTCATCAGCGGGCGCCTGCGGAGCAAGTTCTTCCCTTGGTCGCCGCGCGCCTTTCTGGCGGATGTGCTGGCGGCACTCAAAGGCAAGCTGTCGCACGACGATCTGAGCCACTACAACATGGTGCAGAGGGCGGCCTATCTTTTCGTGATGTTCGATTGCGTGCTGCTCGTCCTGTCTGGCCTGGTGCTCTGGAAATCCGTGCAGTTTCCGTTGTTGCGCACGCTGCTCGGCGGCTACGAAGCGGCGCGGCGGGAGCATTTCCTGGCCATGGCGGCGCTGGTAGCCTTCGTCGGCGTCCATCTGCTCATGGTGGCCCTGGTTCCCCGTACGCTGCTGGCCATGATCCGCGGCCGCTAGCAGGCTGATGCAGAACCCAGTGAACGATCCGGCCACCCACCTGTCCTAGCCGTATCCTTCAAACCCCAGGCACAGCACCGATGCGCGGCGAAGTCGATCCCCAGTCCTCGATGTTCCACTATTTCTCGGTCGAGTCCCGGATTCCGGCCGATCATCCGCTGCGTCCGGTGAAGAAACTGGCCGACTCGGCACTCTCGGCGATTTCCGCGGAACTCGATGGGCTTTACGCCAAGGGCGGCCGACCGTCGATTCCGCCGGAGCGGTTGCTCAAGGCGCAGTTGCTGATCGCGTTTTACTCGGTGCGCTCGGATCGGCAGTTCTGTGAGCAACTCGATTACAACCTGCTGTTTCGCTGGTTTCTCGATCTGGACCTGGAGTCGGGTGGATTGGATCAATCCAATTTCAGCCGCCTGCGCGAGCGATTGGTGGAAACGGACATCGCCCGTCGTTTCTTTGACGAAGTGGTGCGTCTGGCCCGCAAGGACAAGCTGCTGTCGTCCGATCACTTCACCGTGGATGGCACCTTGATCGACGCTTGGGCATCCTTCAAGAGCTTCAAGCGCAAGGACGACGACGAGCCCCCCAAGCCCGGCGGTGACGGCACCGGCATGGTGGACTTCAAAGGCGAGAAGCGTTCCAACGCCACCCACCGGAGCACGACCGATCCCGACGCGAAGCTCATGAGGAAAGGCAACGGCCAACCGGCCAAGCTCAGTTACGGCGGCCATGCGCTCATGGAGAACCGCAGCGGCCTGTGTATCGATCTGCTCATCACCGATGCGACGATGGCCGAACACAAAGCGGCTCGCCAACTGCTCACCCGCGCCCGGCGCCGCAGGATTCATCCCAAGACGCTGGGGGCCGACAAGGGCTACCACGTGAAGGACTTTGTCCAGCATTTGCGCGAGCACAAGATCAAACCTCATATCGCCCGAATTGAAGGACGCAAGACACCGGGCCTCGATGGACGGACGACCTGCACCGAAGGCTACAAGGTCAGCCAGCGCAAGAGAAAGCGGGTTGAAGAGATCTTCGGGTGGTTGAAGACGGTGGGTGGAATGAGAAAGACCCGTTTCATCGGAGAAGCCCGAACCCAGATCGCCGCCTATTTGTCGGCAGCGGCGTACAACCTGCTGCGGATTGCGAAATTGCAGACGATGGGGAGTGCGGCATGAAGCGGCACTTGGAATCGGGTGAAAACCCATTTCCCTGCCCAGTCTATGGGCATAAAAATGGGATTGAGAATCCAATTTCGGGAATGAAGTCATGAGAGATCAAACAACGGGCTTCAGGCTGGACGTGGAGTCTGAGCTTTTTGCATCGGCCTGCTAGGGAGTGAGAGACATGATCAAGAACGCTTCCCGTCAGCTCATCGTCAATGGTGAGCGCCTGCTCAAGGACGCACTGAAGGACATGGGGCGCCATCTCGAACAACCGACCCGGCGTGCATTCCTGCAACGCGGCCTGAGCCTGGGCGGGCTGTCGCTGCTCAGCGGCTGTTCGATTGTCGATGAGAGCAGCGTCGAAGAGGCGCTGATGAAAGTGTCCCGCTTCAACGACAAGGCCCAGGCTTGGCTGTTCGACCCCCACCGGCTGGCACCGACCTATCCGGATTCGATGATCACCCGGCCTTTTCCCTTCAATGCCTACTACGACGAGGACGAGATCCGGGAAGTTGACGAAGCGGCTTATCGCCTGGAAGTCAGCGGCCTCGTGGCCGACAAGCATGCCTGGACGCTGGCCGAACTGCGGGCCATGCCGCAGGCCGACCAGATCACCCGCCATATCTGCGTCGAAGGCTGGAGCGCCATCGGCAAATGGGGTGGGGTACCGTTTGCCAGCTTCCTGCGCCGGATCGGTGCGGACCTCAGTGCCAAATACGTCGGTTTCAAATGCGTCGATGACTACTATACAAGTATCGACATGCCGACCGCGCTGCACCCGCAAACGCTGCTGACCTTGACCTATGACGGCCAGCCGCTGCCGCCGCGCTACGGTTTTCCGATGAAGCTGCGCATGCCAACCAAGCTCGGCTACAAGAACCCGAAATACATCCAGGCCATTTTCGTCACCAACACCTACCCCGGAGGCTATTGGGAAGATCAGGGGTACAACTGGTTCGGCGGCAGTTGAGCGATCCCGTTCAATTGCCCTGAATACCCGGCACTTCTGCCGTTCATTCACCACCTAAATGGAGTCCGCCATGAAAACGATCATCTCCAGCATTTTCGCCGCATGTTTGATGCTCGCCGGCAGCACCGTTTTTGCCGACGACATGATGAAGAAGGACGCAATGGCCACCGACAGCATGGCCAAGGACGGTATGAAAAAGGAAATGAAGGCCAAGGACCACATGGCCAAGGACCATATGGCGAAGGAGGGCATGAAAAAGGATGCAATGGCCAAGGACGGCATGAAGAAGGACGCCATGAAGAAAGAGGGCATGGCCAAGGACGCAATGGGCAAGGACGAAATGAAGAAGTAGGTTTGGAAGGCGGTGGGGCCGGCTCCTTTTGCCCGTTGTTATTGCAGATGGCTGACCCCACCAACGCGCTGTGCCACGGCTTGCTACACTGTGCAGTTATCGACGCATCGCCCTGTCGGCATCGGTCATGCGCAGCGCATCGACAACCAGCGCGAACGCGGGTGAGGGCTGGCGGCGGCTCGGGTAGTAGAGGTGATGCCCACCGAAGGGTGCGCACCAATCCTCCAGCACCCGTATGAGCCGGCCCGCCTCGATGTGCGGCATCACTTCATCCTCCGGCAGCAGCGAGATGCCCAGCCCGGCCAGCGCCCCGTCCACCTGGGGCTGCGTGGTATTCACGATCAGCTGCCCGTCCACCCGCACATTGACCTTACGGCCCCGGCGCTCGAAGTCCCATACGTAGAGTCCGCCCGAGGTCTGCATACGCTGGTTGATGCACTGGTGTGCCACCAGGTCTTGCGGCTCCCTGGGAATCGGGTTGGCTTCAAAGTAGCCGGGCGATGCCACCACCGCCAGGCGCAGCGGCGGGCCGATGGGCACGGCGATCATGTCCTTGTCGATGGTATTTCCCAGGCGTACGCCGGCATCGAAACGATCCGCGACGATGTCGCGGAAACCGTAGTTCACATCGAACTCCAGCTTGATGTCCGGATACGCGCGCAGCAAGGGCGTGAGCTTGGGCAGCAGGATGCTGTGCAAGGGGAAATCCCCACAGGTGATGCGCACCGTGCCGGCGGGCTTGTCCCGCAATTCCGTCAGCGCATCCAGTTCCACCTCGATCTCGTCGAAGCGATGCCCGATTGCTTTCAACAGGCGCTCGCCGGCCGTCGTCGGTGAAACGCTCCGCGTGGTGCGCGTGAGCAGGCGGATCTGCAGCCGTGCTTCCAGACCGCTGATGGACTGGCTGAGCGCCGATTGCGTTACACCCAGCAATGCAGCAGCGCGCGTGAAGCTGCCCTCGCGGGCCACCGTGACGAAATAAAGGAGATCGTTGAGATTGCGTCTGGCCATGCCGACAGTCTCCCACAAAGACTGATTAGCGAGCCTGATAGACCCTTTAAGAATTCATTAGATAGTCAGGGAGATGCGCCATCTCCAAGATAGAGCGGACTGCAACTCGCACCCCGACACATCATTCATGACCGCTCACGCTTCCACCGTCTCAACGAACGCCCCCGACACCCCGAGTGAAACCCAGGCCGCGTCCTGGAGTGGCGTCCTTGCCATGTCGATCTGCGCCTTCGCGCTGGTGGCTTCGGAATTCATGCCTGTCAGCCTGCTGACGCCGATGGCCGGCGATCTCCATGTCACCGAAGGCATGGCGGGGCAGGGCATCGCCATCTCGGGCGCATTCGCCGTGCTCACGAGCCTGTTCATCTCGGCCCTGGCCGGCAGCATCAACCGCAAGACACTGCTGCTTGGGCTGACGGCTGCGATGGGCGTGTCCGGTGCAGTCATCGCGCTGGCGCCGGACTATTTCACCTACATGCTGGGCCGGGCCCTCATCGGCGTGGTGGTGGGGGGCTTCTGGTCCATGTCGGTGGCGACGGTCATCCGGCTCGTACCCGGTTCCCAGCTACCGCGTGCGCTGGCCATCCTCAACGGCGGCAACGCGCTGGCCACCGTGGTGGCTGCGCCGCTGGGCGCCTATCTGGGCACCGTCATCGGCTGGCGCGGCGCCTTCCTCTGCCTGGTGCCGGTGGCGCTGGTCACGCTGCTATGGCAATGGCTCGCGCTGCCTGCCATGCGGGCGGAGCGGCGCGCGGCTGGCGCCAATCATGTCTTCAAGGTGTTCACGCTGTTCAGGCGGCGTAATGTCGCGCTCGGCATGGCGGCCAGCAGCCTGTTCTTCATGGGGCAATTCGCGCTGTTCACCTACGTGCGGCCATTCCTCGAGACGGTGACCGCCGTGCAGGTGCCCACGCTCTCCTTCATCCTGCTGGTGATCGGTATCGCCGGCCTCGTCGGCACCTTGTTCATTGGCAACGCGTTGCAGCGGGGTTTCTATCAGACGCTGATCGCCATCCCGGTGACGATGGCCGTGATCGCCGTTGCCTTGATCGCCTTCGGCGGGTGGCAGGCGTTCGTCGTCGCGCTGCTGGCGCTGTGGGGGCTGACCGCCACCGCGGCCCCCGTGGGCTGGTGGGCATGGATCGCCAGAACCTTCCCGCATGACGCCGAAGCCGGCGGCGGCCTGTTCGTGGCTGTCGTTCAACTGGCGATTGGCCTGGGCTCCACCGTCGGCGGCGTCCTCTTCGACCGCGGAGGCTACCAGAGCACCTTCGCGGCGAGCGCAGCATTGCTGCTCACCTCCGCCGTACTCACGGCCATGACCTCAATTCATCCGCAGGAAAGGGAAACCCGATGACGGGTTGAAGTCTGTGGCGCTTCAGCCTTGCCGCATCCTTTTCCTCAGGTGTTCAGCCTGATCATGAAGTGCTGCAGCCTGGATTGGGATCAAGTCACCCGCCCAATCCGCGCCCTGCCATTTCAACGGTGCGAATCTCGAAGGGGAGTGACAGCATAGCAACTCCAGTTTCTTGCTACCGGCGTAGAAAACCGAAAGTCATATTCGACCGTGCAAGTACTGATGTTCTTGCTGAGGGGTTTTGCCACTACGGCACTTGTGCCTGCGTATTC
Organism: Zoogloea sp. GW822-FHT05C07; assembly: GCF_058800215.1. Classification (NCBI taxonomy): domain Bacteria; kingdom Pseudomonadati; phylum Pseudomonadota; class Betaproteobacteria; order Rhodocyclales; family Zoogloeaceae; genus Zoogloea; species Zoogloea sp. GW822-FHT05C07. Next base: position 5,179,149 of record NZ_CM179510.1, on the reverse strand, counting down.
ACAAGAGACCCAATAGTCGGTTTCTGATTTCGGGAAGATCCACGTTGAGGTAGTGTTCTTGCCCTTCTTTCTTTCATGTGAAGGGGCAAGTAAGGCTTTTTGATCGGGAGGTCCGTACGAGAAGGATACGCCTATGAACGGATGTTCATCCTGTGTCCCATAATCGGACCAGCCTTCATGAGGCTCGCTGTCGACGGTTTGGATCACCATGATTTTTGGAGGGCATGTATTCTTTTCTTCCGGTTCAGCTCGAGAAGAGAAGGGGGTAGATGCCAAGAGTGTTGCGGTGAGGATTGCGGTAGGGCGTAATCTCATGGCTACTCAACGACCGAGAATGCGTCACCGTTGTTGCTTGGCGTTATAAGGTTCCCATTCTTGTCTTTGCCAAGAAATGGAAGTCGTCTTTTCCTGATCGTGCCACTTGCCGACCACTGATCAACAACAATGATCCCCGCAGCATCTTGACCGATATAAAAGGCGGCGTGGTTACCGGTTCCATGGTTTGGATATTTACCGTTCACGAAGGTAGCTATCGCGGTTCCCTTTTTGAGAAATAGATTTCCTTTTACCGTTCCTCCCTCCTTCCATAGCGATGAAGGGGGCGCCTTTGTGTATTGTTTAATCAATGCAACGCACTGTCTTGTCCCAACAGTCGGGAGTTTTTCTAATGATTCAGCGCTTTCGTAGATGTAGGACACAGTGCTTTCCTTGTGTTTTCTGACGTAGAAGGTAACCGGCACCGGAGCGCCAGCGGACGGCTTCCAATCTCTGCCGCAGTTGCGTTCAATCAAGGTTCTGGGCCCGTTGTCGGAGCGCTTGCGGTATCAGCACTACAGCTTACGGATAGAACAAAAATATGTCTATAGAATATTTTTGTGTGTATCCATGATATTGCGCGTTCGACCCTTACGAATACCTGTGCGCAGTGTCCACACGACTGCCTATCCGCACGGCCGTCCGTCGCATCTCGGAATTACTGCCCACAGCTAGACATGCGTACACGCGGGGGAGCGCAAGAGAAATCAAGTGGAGAGCCTTCGCAACCTCCAGGCCGTCACGAACACCCAAAGCGTCAGCACTCCCGAAGCCAGCCGTTCATAAAGGCCTGTGTGGCTCCGTGTCGCCTCGCTTGCCGACATCAGCGCCAGAAATGCCAGGCCAGCGCAGCCGGAAGCAAGGGAATACGCGCTGAGCGGCCGCAAGCTTGCGTTGCGGCGAAAGAGGAGGGCGCCGAGCAAAGCGGCTGCTGCCAGTGCCAGGAACGCAATCGTCGCGGACAGGCTGTGCAGTCTTTGGCTGAGCACATCCGGCGTGGCGCAGCCGGGTTCGCAGGAGAAGATTCCCGCACCGACGCGGCCAATGCCGTCCACCGCGACGAGCATGGCGACAAGCAGAGTGAGGTGGCGACGATCGGTCATGCGGGTCACCGTCGCGTAAAATGCCGCCGCATAGCCGACGATCAGCACGCCGCTGCCAACGAAGCCACCGAAGCGCATCAACATCGCGGTTGAGCTGCCACGTTCGCCGAGTTCGCTGATGTACTGGCTGACATGATCGAAACCGGGACGCAACTCGCCGGCAAGGATGATCACGGCCGCCCACAGCAAGGGCGCCACAAGGCCGCAGAGCAGGCCGGCCCGGATCATCGGTGGTGGCGACGGATGCGTGGCATGGAAGGCTCACCGCGTGCGTTCGAGCCACCTGAGAAGGGTCTCGAAAAGCAGATCGGGATCTACCGGCTTCGTAATGAAGTCGTTCATGCCGGCTTCAAAGCACTGCGCCTTGTCCTCGGCAAAGGCATTGGCCGTCATGGCGAGGATGGGCACCGTCGCGCCGCAAGACGATTGCCGGATCGTCCGCGTTGCTTCCAGACCATCCATTCGCGGCATCTGCACGTCCATCAGGATCAGGCTGTATTCGTTTCCTGTAGCCAATTGCACCGCCTCGACGCCATCCACCGCAATGCTCACTTCTTGCCCGATGTCGTTCAGCAGTTCCAGCATCACCTCACGGTTCACCAGGTCATCCTCAACAAGCAGGATGCGGCAAGCAGGGTGGTACTTCAGCAGCCTTGCTTTGGCGGCACCGGCCTGGGGCGCAGGGGTCGGTTCTTCGGCATGCACTCCCTTTTTGAGTCTTGCGGTGAACCAGAAGGTGCTACCACGGCCAAGCGTACTGACTGCGCCGGCATCGCCACCCATCAATTGGGCAAGTTTGCGGGTGATGGCCAAGCCGAGGCCGGTGCCACCGTATTTGCGGGTGATGGAGTTGTCGGCCTGCTCGAAGCTGGAGAAAAGTCTTGAAAGGGAGGCCTCCGGAATGCCGATACCCGTGTCCTCGACCTCGAAATGCACAAGGACGTCATCGGCAGTCTCTTCCTCCAGCCTCACGCGCAAGATAACCGCACCGCTTTCGGTGAACTTGATCGCATTGCTGGCGTAGTTGAGCAGGGCCTGCTGCAAGCGGGTCGAGTCGCCCAAAAGCCGGTGGGTCGAAGACTCGACTTCGACGGTCAGCGCGATCCTGCTGGTTTGCGCCTCTTCCTGCAGGAGGGAGGCGACGTTCGCGGCGATGGCGCCGATGTCCACCGGGCTTTCTTCGAGGACAAGCTTGCCGGCTTCGATCTTCGACAAGTCGAGCGTCGCATTGATGATCGCCAGAAGATGCTGACCGGCGGAATCGATCTTCGCCAGTCGTTCAACCTGGTCCGGCGGCAATCCGGTGCGCCGCATCACGTGCACCATGCCGGTGATGGCGTTGAGCGGGGTGCGGATCTCGTGGCTCGTGTTGGCCAGAAACGCACTCTTGGCAATGTTTGCCGCTTCGGCGGCTTCCTTGGCGCGGGACAACTCGAGGGTGCGCTCATTGACCACTTCTTCCAGATGGTCCTGGTAGCGCTTCAACTCCGCTTCGTGCTTCTTCATTTCGGTAATGTCATGCACGGTGCCAATCAACTGGGTGCAGATTCCATTGCCGTCAAATACGGGTACCACGGTGACTTCTCCGACTTTCAAGCCGGCGGGGTAGGCGGTCGTTTCTTCCCAATGGACCGTCTTGCGTTCGTGTATTGCCTCCAGGTATTTGCCAACCACCATGGAGTACGATGATTCGGGAATGACCTCATGAACCATTTTCCCGACAATATGCTCCTCGGGCACATTGGTCGTTTCGACAAAACGCTTGTTGACCGAGACAAAGCGAAACTGAAGATCCTTTTCCACGGCAATCACGAAAATCACATCGTGCACATTGTCATAAATGGCAGCCAATTGATTTTCACGTGCGCGCGCCCGGGCTTCTGCCTGCTTGCGCAGGGTGATGTCCTTGCTGATAACGACAAAGAGCTTGCGATCCCCGACGCGCGCCAGGCGAACGCTGACATCCACCGGCAAGGCTACGCCGTCGGCCCGCCGGTTCTCCCATTCGAAATGGGCAACTTCTCCGGCCCGAGCCCTGGCGAATATCTCCGCAGCCATAACGGCACTCGGCTGTCCGTTCGGCTGAAACTCCGGCGACCAGTCTGCCGGCGAAGTGCCGATGATCTGTTCTTTGGCACAGCCGAACAGCTTCAGCGTGGCCGGATTGCACTGAATCGCCAAGCCTTGCTCCGAACAGGCGATGATCGAGTCACCCGCCGCGTCGAAAAGCGCATGGAACAAATGCGGGTCGATGCTTGAAGGATCCGTACAGTCTGTCAAATTGCGGGCTCCAGTGCAGAAACGACTGCCATTGTCCGGGACGTGGACGAATCATCCACTAAATAGAAAAAATGATATGCGCAGCTCGGCGTCTTTCCTGCGCTGGATTATTATAGAGTTCAATCATTTCTCCCGTACTTTTTAGCGAACGAGACATCATGAAAATGAAACTATTGATAGCGTTCGTCGCCACATGCACCTTGTTAAGCGGCTGCATCATCGCAGACCCCTACTATGGAGGCCCTGGCCGAGAGGAGCGCGGTGGCTACGGGCATCCACATGGTGACCGTCGAGATGACGACGGCGGGCGCTACGGAAATGACCACCGGCATGATCATGACGACGGTCGCGACAGAGACCGGGACCGGGACCGGGACTACCGCAGGGACTAAACGCAAACGCACCTTGTGCAACACAATGGACTCAAGCTGCGTGCAAACTTCCGGCGTCAACGCGGTGGATTTCCGCACGTTAAGCCATTGAGGCAACCGGCCTCTTAGACATCGGAGTGGAACGTATGAACAAGATTATCGCTGGTCTCGTTGCGGGTCTGTTTTCTGTTGGTATGGCTTACGCTCAAGCTCCCGCTCAACCGGCTGCAGCCGCCAAGCCGGCCGTAGCCGCACCGGCTCAACCGACCGCAGGCGCCGCTGCAACACCTGCCGCCTCGGGCTGTGAGGCCAAGGCCGTCAGCAAGACTGGCAAACCCCTCACCGGCGCAGCCAAGGCTGCCTTCATCAAGAAGTGCGAGGGTGGCGCTACTGCCAAAGCACCTTCATCCTGTGCGGACAAGGCGGTCGGCAAGAACGGCAAGCCTCTGGCAGGCGCGGCCAAGACCGCATTCATGAAGAAGTGTGAAGCTGACGCAAAGTAATCCCGCAGTAACTGAACAACGAGAAGCCGGCGTTGTGCCGGCTTCTTCGTTTGTGAGCTGCGTCGCCACGGACTTTGCCGGAACACACCATGAAAGAATCGTGGGGTGTGTCGCTCTGGGGGGCTGGATGCTGCTGCTTTCAACCCGAAGCCATCACTTACCATGGAGGTAAGCGGAATCGACCGCGCGTCACTGGCAGGGCTGTGTGCCCGCCGCAAATAGACCTGGCCCGGCCGCACGCCTTGCGCCGCCGGGCCAGTGCTTCCCTACACGCGTTCGCGTTCCCGCCGGTCGTCGGCGCCGGCAAAACTGCGCCCCTCAACCAGCCTCATCAAGTCCCGGGCCTCGTCCGCGATCATTCCGCAGGCCCACAGGTAGTGCTCCTGGTACTCCGCATCCATGCGCCGGAACATCTCGCCGGCGTTGCTGCGCGTCATCGCGAGCATGGCCTGCAGCTGCGCGAGGCGGGCGCTGAGCTGATCGACGAGGGTGAGGGTATCCACGTTGTTCGCCAGCACATAGAGCGGCGCAGCGGGGGCAGGGAAGTTCAAGGGTGTATTCATGCCGTCGCCCTCCGTGTGCTGTATATCGAACGGGAAGAGAGGCAAGCAGGGAAACCAGATGCAATCGGCACGCGCGGACGCGCACGCCTTTGGACTTGAATGGTCATGGTCGAAGATCCTTCGTTGCGGTTTGAATTTCCACCACCCATTTCTCACGATGGGCGGCGGAACCGTGCGGGGGTGAGAATACCGGAACGAAGGCACCGGCCAGCCTTGCGGCTGCCCCGCACGGACCGCCATTGAACAGGCGTGACCATGCAGCCGAAATGAGAAAGCTGCGTTTCCGCGGCCTCATCGGCCTTCGTTCTATACGGGTTCTCACGCCCGGTCACTACTGTTTAAGTGACGGCGGCGAGTATCAGCCCCGCATCAAGGGGGCGTCAAGCGAGGGATTCCGCAATTCGGGCGGGTAGGGGGGCGATCACAGGCAACCGTTGGTGATGAACTTCATCACCGGGTAGACACGGCTCTTCCGCTGATGTGCATGCACTAGTCCGCCCGCGTGCGGTTGGTCACGACAGCGAATTACTTATGTTTAAGCGTTTGTGTTAGACGCATTTTCAATTTCTGCCAACTTATTCCGGACTCTCTTTGCAACTAGCACGACCCGAGCATCCCTCCCGATAAACCATGCAAAAAGAAAGAAAAAAATAATTAGGCCAAGGGCTGTTATGTGGGAAATGGCGGATAGATTTATTAATAGCTGAAAGAGCAAAGCCGCAATGAGAAAACCCATGGCAATTACAAGGCCAATAGAAGTCCAGAGTATCGTATGTGCTCCCCAGCCTAAGTCGACGACAAGGGTTTTGTCCTTAATATTAAGGTATATCGATGAAAGCCGAAGCTCAGACAAAGAGAATCTTCCAGTTTCGTAGGCGCGCGTTAGAGCACTTATAAACTGCGGCGACCCTGTTCTCCCAAACACGTTCCGAATAACCTCTTCGTCTCTAGCCGTCTCGACCAGTCGGTGCAGCGACTCGTTTTTCTCACACTCTTTCGCAAGGAAGGCAAGTTTCTTTAGCTGACGCTTCTGTAGATGTTCGTTATTGAACTCGAACAACGACTTGAGCATCTTCATCACGGTCCCTAGGAATGCTAGAGCAGCAACAGCAACTGCCGACCAAGATCTTAAGATCTCGATAATTTCTGTCATACGCAACTCCATGCGGTGGAGCGTAGCTCAAACCGATTTCCCCCATTACAGTGCTAGCGGTGTCAAGGGGGAGTGTTGGTCGATATGAATAAGACCGTCGCTCGATGTCCGCTTCCGACCCACAGCAGAAGTTAGCTGCTTGGGAAAGCGGACGTTCAATGTTCGCCATAACCGGCAGCAAGAGCGGTGCGACGAAGAAGCGCCACAATTACTACCAGTCAGGACATTGTTATACCCATTGTTTTTTCAAGGGCGAGTTGCCAGATGTTCGTATCCAAGCAGCGATGCGGGATTGAGTTCACTGAACCCCCAACTCGGCAATTTACGGGTTCCTTCCTGATAGCGCTTGAGTAGCGGCTCAAGGTCTTTTGGTGCATCAACGGACAGCAACACTTTAGATTTATTGAAGTAGGTCTTTGAAACAGACCTAGCAAATATTTCAAGTGGACTATTGAAATGACCAAGATAGAGCAGCGTTTCAGGCCACCAGCGCTTGTAATAGTCCTGTGTCTCAATTTCTGCACGCATAAATGCAACAAAGTCCGCCTGTAGTAAATGGCGGAAGTCGATCCCGGTTCCAGAGCACCGCTCCTTCAATAAGTCCGCTCTAAGGGAAAGCCGCCGAAGATCTAGTCGACTGTTCCTGTTCTCCAATGAACGCATGTGCACCCGAAAAACGATGAAGCTGACCATTGTATCTCGGCCATAGTCTGAATTTCCTGGTAGATAATACTGCTGCTGGAGAAGGTAATTTGCTTGCTCTATCCGATCGTGTTTTAGAAGAATCGCCAGTGCATATAAAAATAATTCGTGAACTATGAATTTGTAATTATCAAAATCACATTCGTTCCATTGAGAAACGTTTTGAGGCCTGCTCATGTAGGGAATCATACTTTCAAAAAATCGATGTAGCCTCCGTATAAATTGCTCCTCAGGTGAGTACTGCGCAACCGCAATAAACAGCTGGATTGCTTCATTGCGAAATGGAAGAAATTCCTCAATGTTCTTAATTAAAGCGTCGTCAAACTCGCCGTCTGGGCTTGATATGCGAAATTTCTCGAGATTTTCCGCAAAAGCAGTGCAGTACTCGTCGAAAGCTCCAGCAGCATGTGCCTTATGGTTTTTTATTGCGTCAACGCACCTCTTGAAGATTGCCGTTGTACCCAGTGAGATATGCTCGCCCTCTGACAAAAATGAAGGCTTATGGCCGATTTCTGGTTTGACATAGAGCGGCTTATCGAAAATCCATCGCAGTAGACGCTCGAAATTATCCGTGTACCTATCTGCTTCACTCAGGTCAATATAAATTCGAGATTTATAGTACGTGGGGAGACACGCTTTTCCGCTCGCGTCCTTTTCGCATACAACCGCAACAAACTTCTCTTGGGCTTGGTTCTCATAAACCTCCCTTGAGATAATCTGCGTTTCTGTCCCTACGCCACCTGCTCGCCCATCGGCTTTGGCGGCGTATTTTTCGTCGCAGATGATGGCCACTTTCTTGATTTCTGGATCAGTGACCATCTTCTCCATGAAGGCGACCGCATCGTGCCCCTCTTTGAGATCCCATTTATCTAAAATAACGTCGACACCAGATTCACGCAGTTCCGTTGCGAGATCTATGACCCACTGTTCGTGCTCAGGATTTGACCAACTGTATGAGATGAAGAGTTTGGGGGTAGTCATTTATCAAGGCTCAAGGGATTGGAAAGCGAACGTTCAACGCAGAAGCGCTGAGGGTACCCAAAAGCGCAGCTTTTGGGCTGTCCCTCTCGACTGCCGAGTTATGCCTTCTCACAAGTTTCCGACTTGTTTGCGCTAGGAACAGTAGTAGAGCCCTTGAGCGCGAACGTGCCACTGAGCTTGTTGCATGAATCACACATAGGAACTATCCGCTCCCCGGTTACTGCGGAATTAATGACATGGGCACCAAGCGTCGGGGCGCTTGAGCAATTTTCTACCGAGCAGGTAGTAGGCCATGATTTTTTTGCGAACTTGATCCAGTGGTCTTTCCATGTGCCGCACTTGCATCCTCGATCGGTAGTGCCAGCCTTATTTTTCCAACCAGTTGCAGAAATGCTCATGTCTTTCTCCTATGGTAAGTAATAAGATCTTGAAGGTATAACGTTTAACTTGTGGGCGGTCCCTCTGTTAGCACTCACCCCGTCGTCCGCAACAGCTTTGTGAGTTGGTTGTCACCTGTAGTCTCAATCTGCTCATCGAGTTCCACCTTGACCTCGGATGCTTCGAGTTGTTGGATATACGAGATGTAGCTTTGCTTTGATTCCTCGGCGGTGGTGAGGAAAAACTTATCGTTGCCCGACGCGACGCACATTGCTGCGACCGCGTCATGGATGTTCCGGCCGTTTGCCAATAGGTGGTAGAAGGTGGAAAACGCTACAGCAGTCTCTGGCCACGTTGGTTTCGCGCAGTTTCCGACAATGGCGAGGAAGGGATGTTCAGTGCTGTCCGGAACCATTGCCATGCGCTGCCCAGAATAGCCCTCGCACGTGGACATGCAGATGACCAAATTTCCGTTGAAAGCCCTATTGACGGGTATTAGCAGATCGCGCAATTGATGCCATTCAAGGATTTCGCCGGATGATAATTGAATTCCGTTGGCGTAGCCATGTGCACTGATGTGAAGGATTGGAATGCTGTTGGGCGTGCCTTGCATGGCCTCCGATAAGCCAATGCTGAGGGCTGCCTGAAATGCTTCAAGGTTGATGGCGAGTCTCAGCGTGCAGGAAATCACGTTGAGGTTGACCGCCTGGCGAAGCAAGTCGCCTTCACCCCTGCGATGGTAGAGGTCCACCGAAGAAGGGGATTCGACGATATAAACAAAGAAGCCAGGGCCGTGCCCTTGTTGATTCGCTACGTCATTCATGTGAGTGCTAACTAGGTATATGGAATGCTCGCCCCAAGCATTTCATCCCAATGTGGGTACTCGCTATGAATTTCGTCACTTCTGCATAGGCGGCGTGTGAGCTGATTTACCACAGCGTCGAAACACCTTGTCCGTTCAACACCGTCCTCCATAACACTTGCATCTCACGCTCCTCCGCTGCACGTCTCTTCGCACGAGCCAGCCAAGGCCATCACCACCCGAAACCTCTTCGCACACCGGTGCACGAAGAACTTCACCCCGTGCACGAAGAACTCACACCCGTGCACGCTCAACGTGCACGGGTGAACATTGAGCGTGCACCGCTGTTACCTCTTCGTGCACGCGTGTGAGATCAACTCTCACGCGTGCACGTTGATCTCTCACGCCTGAAAGTTCTTCTCACACGCGCCAATGTTGATCTCACAGCCGTGTACGTTGATCTCACACGCGCTGTATCTCTTGTTCACGCCGCCATACATCAACTTCGCGGCGCTGAAGCACACCCCTAGTCCCATCGGACGATGGTTGCGCCGTCCATCCCTAATAGGCTGCGTCTCGCAGGCTGGGCCGGGGTGGGCTGGGCTTGTGCCGTCCGGGCGCGGCTTGAACTTCCAATTACGCACCGTCCGTCGTCCGGGGCGGGTGGGCTGGTTCAGGAGACAGACAATGGCTTTTCGCTTGCAGGACAAGGTCGCTTTCGTGACGGGGGGTGGTACGGGCATTGGCGCGGCTACCGCGATCCGTTTTGCGCAGGAGGGGGCGACGGTGGTGATCTGTGGCCGCCGCCGCGAGCCGCTGGATGCGGTGGTGGCGTCCATCGTCGCAGCCGGCGGCAAGGCCGAGGCGGTGGTGGCGGACGTGAGCGACGAGGCGGGCTTTACCGCTGCGCTGGCCGATTGCGCGGCGCGCCACGGGCGGTTCGACATCCTGGTGAACAATGCGATGGCCTACACCTGGGGCTCCATCGAGGAGACGTCCACTGCCGATTGGCATGCCAATTTCAGCACCTCGGTGGACGGCACTTTCTGGGGCACCCGCAGCGCGATGAAGCTGATGAAGGGGAAGGGCGGTTCCATCGTCAATCTGTCGTCCATCTGCGGCACGCTGGGTACGCCGTGGATGTCCGGTTATTCGGCGGCCAAGGCGGCGGTGATCAATTTCTCCCGTGCGGCGGCGGCTGAAGGCGCGCCCCACGGCATTCGCGTGAACGTGGTGATTCCAGCGGTGGTCGAGACGCCCGCCACGGCCGGCATGCTGGCCGACGCGGCTTCGCGCAAGAACACCGAAAAGCTGATTCCCATGGGCCGCGTCGGGCAGCCGGACGAGCTGGCCAATGCGATCCTCTTCCTGGCCAGCGATGAGGCGTCCTACATCACCGGTGCGGCCTTGCCGGTGGATGGCGGGCGTTCGTCGGTGCTGGTGACGGTGCTGTAAACGGGGAGCTTGCAGATGGAACGTGCCAGCCTTGCCGCGCTCGCCGTGGCGCCCTTGTTCGAGCCCGTGCAGCTGGGCGAGCTGCGTCTCGCCAACCGCATCGTGATGGCGCCGATGACCCGCAACCGCGCGGATGCGGACGGTGTGCCCGGCGATCTGATGGTCGAGCACTACGCGGCCCGCGCCGCGTCGGGCTTGATCGTTGCCGAAGGCTGCTGGCCGAGCGTGACCGGCCAGGCCTATTGCCGGCAGCCGGGTATCGAGACGGCCGCCCAGGTGGCCGGCTGGCGGCGCGTGACGGATGCCGTGCATGCCCGCGGCGGCCGTATCGTGCTGCAGCTGATGCACGCTGGCCGCATCGGCAGCCGACACATCAAGCCGGCGGGGGTCGAGACGGTGGCCCCGTCGGCCGTGCAGGCGGCCGGCGAGATCTACACCGACAGCGCCGGCATGCAGCCCTTCGACCTGCCGCGCGCGCTGGCGACCGACGAGGTGGCCGCAGTGGTGGAGGAATTCCGCCGCGCCGCGTCGAACGCCATCGAGGCGGGCTTCGACGGTGTGGAGCTGCACTGCACCAGCGGCTACCTGCCGATGCAGTTCATGTGCTCGGGCACCAATACCCGCACGGACCAATATGGCGGCAGCGCCGCCAACCGGGTGCGCTTCGCGGTGGAGTGCCTGCAGGCCATGGCGGCGGCGGTGGGCGCCGGGCGGGTGGGTTTCCGCATCAATCCGGGCAACACCTACAACGACGCCCGCGACGCGGATTCCGCCGCCACCCACGCGGAGCTGCTGCGCCAGGCCAATCCCCTGGGGCTGGCCTACGCTCACGTGATGCGCGCGCCGGCGGACGTGCCGGGTCTGGACGCCTTCGCGCTGGCGCGGGCGAATTTCGACGGGCCGCTGATCCTCAACGACGGTTTCGACGCGCCGTCCGCCGCTGCGGCGCTGGAGGCCGGCGCCGGCGAGGCGGTGTCCTTCGCGCGGCATTTCATCGCCAATCCGGATCTGGTGGCGCGCCTGCGCGACGGGCTGGATCTGGCCCGTTTCGACCGGCGCACGCTGTACACCGCCGGCGCGGCGGGCTACAACGACTATCCGGCCGTGGCCTGACGGCAGCGGAAGGTTTGCGATGCCAATCACGGAGACGCAGGGATGGCGACGATAGACCTTGACGTGGTGGACTACGACCGGCTGGTGGCGGCCCTGTATGCGGCGGCGCTGGACAGCAAGCGCTGGGGGCCGGCGCTGCGCCAGTTCCAGCAGATTTTCGGGGCCAACTATGTGACGCTGATCCTGCGCATGCCGGAGTATTCCGACACGGGGCTGATGATCGCCGTCGGCGAGGCGGAGGGCGTGAACAGCGGGGAGCTGAGTTACATGGCCTACCCGTATGCGTCCACGCCCTTTGTGGACATGCCCGCCGACCGGGTGTTTACGGTGGACGACGTGATGCGCGAGCCGGAGTGGCGCGGAAGTGCCTACTACCGGGACTGGTGCATGAACCATGACGTGTTCCATGTGATGGGTGCCGACATCTCCACGCCGGACGCGGGGCGCCTGCGCTTCCGCATCACCCGGCCGGAGAGCGCGCCGCGTTTCTCGGCGGCAGAAAAGGCGCGTTGCGAGGCCTTGCTGCCGCATCTGCGCCAGGCGCTGCTGATCAACAACAAGCTCGGCCGCCGCGAGCACATCGGCGCGCTCTACGCGCGGGCCATGGGCCGGCTGGCGGTGGGCACGGTGGTGCTCGACGAGAGCGGCCAGATCATTGAGCAGAACCTGGCCGCCCGCGAGGTGCTGGCCCGCGCCGATGGCCTGAAGGTGGTGGGCAACCGCTTGGAGGCGTCCTACCCGAGCATCAACCGGGAGCTGCAGCAGCTGATCCGCAAGGTGCTCACCCACCGGGGCGCGGCCGGCGCGAGCCTTGCCGAGGCGATGTCGGTGTCGCGCCCGTCGGGCCAGCACAGCCTGGGGCTGGTGGTGGAGTCGGTGGTGTCGGCGGAGTGGGCCGAAGGGCGCGGCCAGCCGGCGGCGGTGGTGTACATCCGCGACGCGGCGGGCAAGTCGATGACCAGCGTCACCGCCGCCAAGCAGTTGTTCAACCTCACGCCGTCCGAAACCGCGCTGGCGATGGAGCTGGCCAATGGCTTATCGCTGGAAGAGGCGGCGGAGGCCCTCGACATCCGCCGCAACACGGCCCGCGCCCACCTGCGTTCGATCTTCTCCAAGACCGGGGTGCGCCGGCAGACGGAGCTGGTGCGCATCATGCTCAACAGCGTGGCGGCGCTGAGCGGGCGCTGACGTTTCTTTGCGTTGGGGATGGGATTGCGCGGCACCGGGAAGCCTTCCGGTGCCGCGTTGTCGTTTCAGGCGGCGCTGGCGGCGGGTTCCGCGCTGCGCCAGTCGGCCACGATGCTGTGTTCCAGTGCGAAGGGCTGGGCGTGGATGGTGCGTTTCTGGAAGCGCGGGGCCTCCGCTGCGGTGGCGAGCCACAGCATCACGGCGGCGGGCACCTCGGGCGGCGCGGCGCCGTTGCGCAGGGCCAGCACGCCCTTGTCGCCGATGGTGGCCTTGAGCGCCTCGGTGGTGACGACGCCCGGATTGACGGTGTAGGCCTGGATGCCCTCGTCACCCAGCTCGGTAGCGAGGATGCCGGACAGGCGCGACACGGCGGCCTTGCCGGCGCCGTAGGCATAGCCCCAACCGCCGCGGCCGGCGGCCACCGGCGGATCGCTCTCGCCGGCGCCGGAGGTGACGTTGATGACCACGCCGCCGCCCTGGGCCTGCATGCCGGCGACGATGGCGCGGGTGAGCAGGAAGGGGGCCATCACATAGCCCTGGAAGACGCGCTTGAGGGTGGCGGGCTCCAGCTCCATGAAGGGCAGGTTGAGGTCGCTGCCCTGGTAGATGGCGTTGTTCACCAGCACGTCTACCCGCCCGAAGGCGCGCAGCACCACGTCGGCGGCGGACAGCACCGAGGTGTCGTCGAGCAGGTCCATGCGCACTTCGCGCACCTGGCGGCCGAGGGCGCGGATCTCTGCGGCGACAGATTCGAGGCTGCCGGGCAGGGCACTGCCGTCCGGGCGGCGCAGCGCGTGAGCATGGGCTTCGCCTTCGCGCAGGGTGCGCGCGCTGATGGCCACGTCGTAGCCGGCGCGGGCGAAGGCGAGGGCCGTCTCGCGGCCGATGCCGCGGCTGGCACCGGTGATGAAAGCCACTTTGTTCATGGGGTTCTCCTGAATGGAATGGGCGCTGCCAGTCTAGGGAGGGGGCGCGGTGCGCCCATCGTCCGTACGGACGACGAGGGCCGCGCGGGCTCTCCCTAGACTGCGTTCCAAGATCAAACGCAGGAGAACGATGATGGCGGGTCCCGTAGCGCCGCAGGCGGCATTCGATTACCGGGGCAAGGTGGTGCTGGTGACCGGCGGCACCAAGGGCGTCGGCGCGGGCATTGCCCGCTCCTTCCTGGCGGCTGGCGCCCAGGTGGTGGTGTGCGGGCGCAACGCGCCGGAGAGCCTGCCCACGGTGGGCGACGCAGTGGCGGAGTTCATCCCGGCGGACGTGCGCGCGGCGGAATCCCTCGACGCGCTGTTCGCGGCGATCCGTGAGCGCCACGGCCGCCTCGACGTGCTCATCAACAATGCCGGCGGCGCGCCCTTCGCGCTGGCCGACAAGGCTTCGCCACGTTTCCACGAGGGAATCATCCGCCTCAACCTGATCGCGCCCCTCAACGTGGCCCAGCAGGCCAACGCCCTGATGCAGGACGGGGAGGGCGGCACCATCGTCTTCATCGGCAGCATCAGCGCGCTGCGTGCCTCGCCGGGTACGGCGGCCTACGGCGCGGCCAAGGCGGGCGTGCTGTCCCTGGCCAAGTCGCTGGCGGTGGAATGGGCGCCGAAGGTGCGGGTGGTGGCGATCAGCCCCGGCCTGGTGCACACCGAGCAGTCGCACCTGCACTACGGGGACGACGCCGGCATTGCCGCCGTGGCGGCGACGATTCCGGCCGGTCGCCTGGCCAGCCCGGAAGACATCGGTAACGCCTGCCTCTTCATCGCGTCGCCGCTGGCCAGCTACGCGGGCGGCAGCAACCTGCTGCTCGACGGCGGCGGCGAGCGGCCGGCCTTCCTCGCGGCGACGGCCGCCCATAACTGAATTCGCCGGATGTTGCGTCCTTCGCCCTCGGGCGCGGACGCGCCGGCACACCCTCAACACGAGCAGGAGACGAACTTGGCTGAACAGGAATGGATGTCCGAAGTGCGTGCCAAGGTGGGTCGCGAGTACGGTCGCGTCTACGCCTGGGACGAAGTCAATGCGCCGATGATCCGGCAATGGTGCGAGGTGATGGGGGTCGATAACCCCCTCTACACCGACCCGGCTTTCGCCGCGACCACGGAACACGGCGGCATCGTGGCGCCGCCGGCGATGCTGCAGGCCTGGTGCCTCGAAGGCCTGCACATGAACAACTACCCGCCGGGCTCCACCAGCGAGAACCCCTACGAGGTGCTCAAACTGATGGAGGCTCATGGCTATGGCTCGGTGGTGGCGGTCAATTCCGACCTGAGCTTCGAGCGCTACGTGAAGCCGGGCGAGCGCCTGTACTACACCACCCGCCTCGACGCGGTGGGCGAGGAGAAGACCACCGCGCTGGGCACCGGCTACTTCGTGACCCTGGTGATGAGCTTCTTCTCCGAGAAGCCGGCGGGCGACGAAAAGGTCGGCTCGCTGCTGTTCCGGGTCTTCAAGTTCCGGCCGGCCAACCCGGTCAAGCCGGCGAAGGAGGGCGACGCTGCGCCGGCCGTGCCGAAGTACAAGCGCGCCAAGCCCGGCATCAGCGACGACACCCGTTTCTTCTGGGACGGCTGCAAGGCCGGCAAGCTGCTGATCCAGCGCTGCACCGGCTGCGGCACCCTGCGCCATCCGCCGGGGCCGGTGTGCGTGAAGTGCCATTCCTTCGAGTGGAACAGCGTGGAGGCGGCCGGCACCGGCACGATCCATTCCTTCGTGGTGATGCACTACCCGGAGGTGCCGCCCTTCGACTACCCGAACCCCATCGGCCTCATCGACCTGGACGAGGGCGTGCGTCTGGTGGCCGGCCTGGTTGGCGTGAAGCGCGACGAGATCCGCATCGGCCAGCGGGTGAAGGTGGAGTTCAACAGCTTCGACGACGGGGAGCTGACGCTGCTCCAGTTCCGTCCCGTCGAGCCCTGAGGAGCCGCCATGGACTTTCAACTGAACGAGGACCAGCGCGCCATCGCCGATATGGCCGGCGGACTGTTCGCCGACTTCTGCACCGACGAGCGGATGCGCGCCTTCGACACTGCCGGCCAGCCTTTCATGGCCGACCTGTGGGGCCAGTGCGTGGAGACCGGCCTGCATGGGCTGGCGATTCCCGAAGAAGCCGGCGGACTTGGCCTCGGCATGACCGAGCTGATGCTGGTGCTGGAAGCCCAGGGCCGTGCGCTGGCGCCGGTGCCCCTGTGGCGCCACCAGCTGGCCGCGGCCACGCTGGCGCGCTTTGGCGGCGCGGCGGGTGTCGAAACGGCCCAGGCGGCGGCTTCCAATAGTCTGCTGATCACGCTGGCGCTGGACGGCTTGGCGCCGTCCCGCCCGGTGGGCTTGCGGCTGGCTCGCAGCGGTGACGGTTTCCGCCTCGACGGGGTGGCCAGCGCGGTGCCGCTGGGCGCCGAAGTCTGCCGTGCGCTGCTCTTGGCGCAGGGCGAGGCGGGCGTGTGCCTGGTGAGCGTGGATCTGCGCGCATCGGCCGGCATCGACAAGGTTTTGGGCGTGTTCACCCACGGCGAGCCGGTGGCCGATCTGCGCTTCGACGGCTTTGAAGTCGGGACCGACGCGGTGTTGCCGCCGGCTGCGCTGGCCTGGCTGGAGCCGCGTGCCATCGCCGCGCTGGCGGCGCTGCAGCTGGGCGTCAGCGCCGAGCAGGTGCACCGCACGGTGGGTTACGTGAGCGAGCGGCGCCAGTTCGACCGGGCCATCGGCAGTTTCCAGGCGGTGCAGATGAGCCTTGCCGATGCGCACATCGCCATCGAGGCGCTGCGTTCGGCCCTGTGGCAGCTCGTCTATCGCCTCGACGCTGGCTTGCCGACAGCGCCGGAAGCCCTGGCCACGCGCTACCTCGCCTGCGAGACCGGCCATTCGGTCGGCCACAAGGCGCAGCACGTGCATGGGGGCATCGGCGTCGACCTGACCTACCCGATCCACCGCTACCTGTACTGGAGCCGCGCGCTGGGCCTGGCCCTCGGCGGCCCGGCCGCGACCCTCGAACGCCTTGGCGACTGGCTCGCCGACAACGACACGCTGGGATGGAAATATGACCTCGAAGAAAACCCGACGCTTTGACGAAGTGCGCCCCGGCGAAAGCCTGCCGGACCTGGCGATCCCGATCACCGTGGCGCTGGTGGCCTCCGGCGCCATCGCGACCCGCGACTACTTTCCCGGCCACCACGACCTGCAGGCCGCCCGCGAGCTGGGCTCGCCGCACATCTTCATGAACATCCTGACCACCAGCGGCCTCGCGCAGCGCTATGTGGAAGCGTGGGCCGGCCCGCTGGCCTGCTTCAAGGACCTGAAGATCAAGCTCGGCGCGCCCAACTATCCGGGCGACACGATGACCTTCAGTGGCGAGGTGCTGGCCACCGATCCGGCGCGCCGCACGGTGGACGTGGCGCTGAAGGGCAAGAACTCCATGGGCAACCACGTGACCGGCACGGCCACGCTGGTGCTGCCCTGATCCGCGGGAGCACAGCAGATGAACGATATGTCGATTTCCGGCCGCGCCGCCATCGTTGGCCTGGGCGCCACCGAATTCTCCAAGAACTCCGGCCGCACCGAGCTGCGCCTGGCCATGGAGGCCACGCTGGCGGCCCTCGCCGACGCGGGCATCGAGCCCTCGGAGGTGGATGGCTTCAGCTCCTACACCATGGACAAGGTGCCCGATTACGAGATCGCGCGCCTCCTGGGCAGCAAGAATGTGCGCTTCTTCTCGCAGATTCCCCATGGCGGCGGCGCGGCCTGCGCGCCGGTGGTGCATGCGGCGATGGCGGTGGCCACCGGCCTCGCCAAGACGGTGGTGGTGTGGCGCGCGATGAACGAGCGCTCCTGGTACCGCTTTGGCGCGCCCCATGACTTCGGCGGGGCGCCGGTGTTCGATGCGGTGAACTATGGCTGGTACATGCCCCACGGCTTCCACACGCCGGCGGCGTGGGTGGGCATGTTTGCGCAGCGTTACATGCACACCTACGGCGCCACGTCGGAGGACTTCGGCCGGGTGGCGGTGGCGGTGCGGGACTTCGCGGCGACGAACCCGGCTGCCTTCTTCTACGGCAAGCCGATCACGCTGGAAGAGCACCAGGCCTCGCGCTGGATTGCCGAGCCGCTGCACCTGCTGGACTGCTGCCAGGAATCCGACGGCGCGGTGGCGATGGTGATCACCTCCGCCGAGCGCGCGAAGGATCTGCGCCAGAAGCCGGTGATCGTGAAAGCCGGCTCCCAGGGCATCACCGAGGGCCAGCAGAGCATGACCTCCTTTTACCGCGACGACATCACCGGCCTGCCGGAGATGGGCGTGGTGGCGAAGGAGCTGTACGCCCAGTCCGGCCTCGGCCCGGATGCCTTCCAGACGGCGGTGATCTACGACCACTTCACGCCCTTCGTGCTGCCGCAGCTGGAGGAGTTCGGCTTCTGCAAGCGCGGCGAGGCGAAGGAGTTCATCCGCGCCGGCCAGCACGCCCGCGGCGGCAGGCTGCCGATCAACACCCACGGCGGCCAGCTCGGCGAGGCCTACATCCACGGCATGAACGGCGTGGCGGAGGCCGTACGCCAGGTGCGCGGCACCGCGGTGAACCAGGTGGCGGACGTGGACAACGTGCTGGTGACTGCCGGCACCGGCGTGCCGACCAGCGGCCTGATTCTCGGCACGGCCTGAGGAGGAAGCACGATGTTCGTCGATCTGACCCCCGAACAGCAGGCCCTGCGCCTCAAGGTGCGGGACTATTTCCAGAACCTCATGACGCCGGAACTGCGCGCCAGCCTGCGCGGCAAGGAAGGCGGCGACGAGTACCGCGCCACCATCCGCCGGATGGGGCGTGATGGCTGGCTGGCGGTGGGCTGGCCCAAGGCCCACGGCGGCCAGGGCTATGCGGCCACCGAGCAGCTGATCTTCTTCGAGGAAGCCAACATCGCCGGGGCGCCGCTGCCCTTCGTGACGATCAGCACTGTCGGCCCGGCGTTGATGGAATACGGCACCGAGTTGCAGAAGGCCAAGTTTCTGCCGGGCATCGCCGCCGGCGAGATCATCTTCGCGATCGGTTACTCCGAGCCGGGCGCCGGCAGCGACCTGGCGGCGCTCAAGACGACCGCACGGCCCGAGGGCGATCACTTCGTGGTGAACGGCAACAAGCTGTGGACCTCCGGCGCCGAGGCGGCGGACTTCATCTGGCTGGCCGCCCGTACCGATGCGGACTTGCCGCGCCACAAGGGCGT
Source organism: Zoogloea sp. GW822-FHT05C07 (assembly GCF_058800215.1). NCBI lineage: Bacteria > Pseudomonadati > Pseudomonadota > Betaproteobacteria > Rhodocyclales > Zoogloeaceae > Zoogloea > Zoogloea sp. GW822-FHT05C07. Next base: position 5,160,047 of record NZ_CM179510.1, on the reverse strand, counting down.
GTCGATCCTGATCCTCGACACCACGCTGCCGGGCTTCTCCCATACGGTGATTCCGACCTGCAGCAATCCCACCGCCGCCACCTATTACGATAACGTGCGCGTGCCGGCCGACATGCTGGTGGGCGAGCTGAACGGCGGCTGGAAGCTGATCACCGCCCAGCTCAACCACGAGCGCCTGGGCCTGGGTTCATGGTCCGACAAGGTGGCCGGGCTGTTCCGCCGGGTGTACCTGTGGGCGCGCAGCCAGGATGAGGCGGGCGCCCGCGCGGCGGACAAGCCCTGGGTGCGCAGCCTGCTCGCCGAGTGCTACGCACGCCTGGAGGCGATGCGCCTGATCAACTTCCGCATCGCGGCGGACCTGGAGCGCGGCCAGATGGACGTGGCGCTGGCGTCCACGACCAAGGTCTATGGCTCGGAGTCGTCCATCGAGATCCTGCGCAAGCTGTCGGAAGTGGTCGGCAACAGCGGCCTGGTGCGTGCGGGTTCGGCCGCCGCGGCGCTGCTCGGCGAGCTGGAATATGAACTGCGTGCATCGGTGACGCTGACCTTCGGCGGCGGCACCAATGAGATCCAGCGCGGGCTGATTGCCCAGTTCGGTCTCGGCATGCCCCGCGCCCTGTGATGGCGCGGCGGATGAGAGGAGAGAGCGATGAGTGAGATGGACGCGTTCCGCACGGAAACCCGCGCCTGGCTGGATGCCAACTGCCCGCCGTCCATGCGCACCCCGACGCCGGACGGCGGGCTGGTGTGGGGTGGCCGTCAGGTGGATTTCCAGTCGGAAGAGCAGCGCCTGTGGTTCGAGCGCATGCGCGACAAGGGCTGGTTCTGCCCGGACTGGCCGGAAGCCTACGGCGGCGGGGGCCTGAGCCCGGAGCAAAACGCCATTCTGGAGGCCGAGATGCGGCGCATGCGTTGCCGGCCGCCGCAGATCAACCTGGGCATCTGGATGCTCGGGCCGGTGCTGCTGGAGTACGGCAGCGAGGAACAGAAGCAGCGCTTCCTGACGCCGATGGCGCGCGGCGAGATCCGCTGGTGCCAGGGCTTCTCGGAGCCCAACGCCGGCTCGGACCTGGCCAGCCTGAAGACCACCGCCCGCGACGCCGGCGACCATTACGTGATCGACGGCAGCAAGATCTGGACGTCTTACGGCGACAAGTCGGACTGGATGTACGCGCTGGTGCGCACCGATCCGAACGCGCCGAAGCACCTGGGCATCAGCCTGATCGTGCTCGACATGCGTTCGCCGGGCGTCAGCGTGGCGCCGATCGACCTGATCAGCGGCAAGTCGGCCTTCTGCCAGGTGTTCTTCGACGGCGTGAAGGTGCCCAAGGACCAGCTGATCGGCCCCCTCAACGGCGGCTGGACGCTGGCCAAGCGGCTGCTGCAGCACGAGCGCAAGGCGATGTCCAAGTTCGGCGAGATCAGCCTTCCGACGCATTTCCACCTGCTGCCGTTGATCGAGCGCTATGTGCCGGCGTCCACGCGCCCGGCCGACGTGGCCCTGCGCGCCCGCGCCAGCGCGGTGGCGATGGACGAGCACGCCTACACGCTCACCGTGCAGCGCATGGGCGAGGAGGCCCGCGCTGGCCGCGACGTGTCGGGCCTGATGGCGATCATGAAGCTGGTGCACACCGAGCAGGAGCGCGACAAGTTCGAGGTGCTGCTCGATGCCCTCGGCCACCGCGCGCTGGGCTGGGAGGGTGACAAGTCCAGCGATGAGTTCACTGAACAGGAAAAGGCCATCACCAAGGGCTGGCTGGGCAGCTTCGCGCTGACGATTTCCGGCGGCGCCTCCGAAATCCAGCTCAACGTCATCGCCAAGCGGGTGCTCGGATTGCCCGATGGCAAACAGGGAGACAAGCAGTCATGAGTCTGATCCTCAACGAAGAGCAGCGCCTGCTCGCCGACACCGCGCGGGAGTTCCTCTCCGCGCGCAGCCCGGTGACGGCCCAACGCCGCCTGCGCGACGAGCGCGTGGCGGAGGGCTTTGACGCCAAGCTGTGGCAGGACATCGCCGGCCTCGGGTGGACCGGCATTCCGTTTGGCGAGGAGTCCGGCGGCCTGGCTTTCGGCTACCAGGGCCTCGGCCCGGTGTTCGAAGAGATCGGCCGCAACCTGAGCGCGACGCCGCTGCTGTCGTCGGTGGTGCTGGCCGGCTCGGTGCTGGAACAGGCGGGATCGAAGGCCCAGCGCGACGCCTGGTTGCCGGCGCTCATCGCCGGTGACAAGCGCCTGGCGCTGGCGGTGGACGAGCAGGTTCGCCACGACCCGTCGGCCATCGCCTTGACGGCCGTGGCCGACGGCGATGGCCTGCGGCTGGACGGCGAGAAGGTCTTCGTGGTCGATGGCGTGGGTGCGGATGGCTGGCTGGTGGTGGCTCGCGAAGCTGCGGATCTCGGTCTGTTCCTGGTGGAAGCCGGTACGCCGGGTGTCACCGTGATGCCGACGGGCCTGGTGGACTCGCGCAACCATGCGCGCCTGCGTCTGGACAGCGTGCGCCTGCCGGCGTCGGCGCGGATCGGCACGGCGGGCGAAGCGGCGGCGGTGCTCGACGCAGCCCTCGACCGTGGCCGCTTGTGCCTCGCGGCGGAGCTGCTCGGTGCGTCGACAAAGCTGTTCGAGTTGACGGTGGAGTACCTGAAGACCCGCGTGCAGTTCGACGCGCCCATCGGCTCCTTCCAGGCCCTGCAGCATCGGGCGGCCTGGTGCCATGTGCACCTGGAACTGGCGCGCAGCACGGTGATGGCCGGCTTCGCGGCCCTCGACGACGCCAAATGCGGTGCGGAGGAGCGGGCGCGGCTGGCCAGCCTGGCCAAGTGGAAGGCCGGCGAGACGGCGCATCGGGTCAGCAACGAGGCGGTGCAGATGCACGGCGGCATCGGCGTCACCGACGAGCTGGATGTGGGCCTGTACTTGAAGCGCATCCGCGTCGCCCAGGCCTGCCTGGGGGATGGGGACTTCCACAGCCAGCGCTACGCGGCGCTCACCGGCGAGGGCTGAGATGAACGGGCGCGGCGCAGCAGTGACAGCGACAAGGAGCAGACCATGAGCCGGTTCGCAGCCGCGCTGCTGCCGCCCGCGCCGAGCCGGGATGCGCTGCTGGAGCGCCACGGCGAGCGCTACAAGTGGTGGGCGCTGGCGGTGGTGGCTTGCGGCATCGTCGCGGCGGTGTTCTCCACCACCAGCTTCAGCGTGGCGGTGCCGGCGATGGGGGCCTACTTCGGCATGGGCCAGGACCGGGTCCAGTGGGTCATCACCGGCTACATGGCGGCGATGACCGTCGCCATGCTGCCGACGCCGTGGCTGCTCGACCGCTACGGCTTCCGGCAGGTCTTTCTGGGCACGGTGCTGTTCCTGGCGGTGAGCAGCGTGGCGGGCTTTCTGGCCACGGACTTCGCGACGACGGTGACGATCCGCATCGTGCAGGGCGCGGCGGCGGGCATTCAGCAGCCGCTGGCGATGATCGTGGTGATGCGCCTGTTTCCGCCCGGCAGCCAGGGGCGCGCGTCGGGGCTGCTGAGCTTCGGCATCGTGCTGGCGCCGGCGGTGGCGCCGACCCTGGCCGGCATGCTGCTGGACCGCTACGGCTGGCAGGCGATCTTCCTGCTCAACGTGCCGTTCTGCCTGATCGCCGGTGTGCTGGCCCTGCACCTGCTGGCCCGTGCCGACGAAACCCTGCGGCGGCCGTTCGACTGGTACGGGGTGGTGCTGCTGTGCGTGCTGACGCTGGTGCTGATCGAATGGGTGGCCGGGTTGCGCGAGGCGGGCCCGCTGGCTGCCTCGAGTCTTGTCGAAGCCGCCGTGGTAGCCCTGAGCGGCACGCTGTTCGTGCGCCACGCGGCGCGGGCCAGGGCGCCAATCTTCGCGCTGAGCCTGTTCCATGAGCGCTCGTTTGCGATGGGCATCGTGGTGTCCTTCGCCTATGGCGTCGGCGTGTATGCGTCCACCTACCTGATCCCGGTGTTCCTGCAGAACGCGCTGGGCTACCAGGCGACGCCGGCGGGTCTGGCGCTGATGCCGTCCGGCTTTGCGCTGGCGGTGACGATCCCGCTGGCCGGCATCCTCGCCGACCGCCATTCGCCGCGCTGGATCACCGTCGGCGGCCTGCTGCTGTTCGGCCTGTCCTTCCTGTTCTTCGCGATGCGCGGCAAGGCCATCAGCTACGGCGAGCTGCTTTGGGTGACGGTGGCCGGGCGTATCGGCCTGGGGCTGATCATCCCGGCGCTGACGCTGGCCACGCTGCGCCACCTGCAGCCGCGCCAGCTCGGCGAGGCGTCGATGGTCAACAACTACATCCGCCAGCTCGGCGGCGTGCTGGGTATCGCCATCGTCGCCGTGTTCGTCGAATGGCGGCTGGCCGTGCATGGACGCAGCCCGGCGGGCGTGGATGCGGCGTATTCGGAGGCCTTCCTGTTCCTCACCGTGACTTTCCTGGTGGCGACGGTGGCCGCCTTGCGCATGAAGCCGCGCGAGACCTGAGGCTTGCGTCGATAGCCAGCCGGATGGACGGCGGGGCCTTGGCGGGAGATGGAATTCCCGGCAAGGCCCCGCTGGTCGTTTACGCGGTGAGCGTTTATGCGGTGATTCGTCCGCGTGGCGGACAGTCCTTAGAGAGATGTCGTTGAAACGCCAATGGGGCGTGGACGCGCGTCCACGCCCCATTGAATGGCTCAGACCGCGTTGCCGGCCTGGAAGCCCGAGGTGAGGGCGCCTTCGATGTAGCCGATGGCGGCACCGTCGCCGATGGCGGTGACCGGGATGCCGGTCTCTTCCAGCGCGCGGGCCAGCCGGTCGTCCGGGCGGGCGCCAACGGCGAGCACCACCGATTCGGCGGCCAGGCTGTGCTCGGCGCCGTCCGCGTCGGTGTAGCGCAGGGCCTTGCGGTCGATGGTATTCACCTTGGCGTTGGTGAGCAGCTCGGCGCCGTGCTGGCGCAGGCCGTCGAGCACGCGCCAGCGGCGCACGATGGACAGCTCGCGGCCCAGGTTCGGGCCTTCTTCCAGCACCGTCACGCGGCGGCCCCGATCCACCAGGAACTCGGCGAGCTCCAGCCCGACCAGCCCGCCGCCGATGATGGCCACGTTCTTGCCGAGGGGCATCCACAGCCGCGACAGGTTCTGGATGGCGTCGCTGCTGTCGGTGACGCCGGCCAGGCTGCCGGCCTTCATCAGCGCGCGTTGGGCGAAGGACAGCTTGCGCTTGGCGATCTCGTCGGCGCGGTCGTTGGTCATCAGGCGGCGCAGCTCGTCGCCGGACCACACGTGGTCCTGCGCGGCGCCGGGGATATCCGGCGCGTTGCGCTCGGCGCCGGCGGCGACGATCACCGCGTCAGCCTTCAGACTGCGCAGCAGATCAGGCGTAGCAGCGGTGCTGAGGCGGACCTCGATGGGCAGCCGGCGCACCTGTTCGACCAGGTAGTCGAGCAGCACGCCGTTTTCGGCGTAGGCCAGGCCGGCGAAGAACAGCGTGCCGCCGAGGCGTGCGCTGCGTTCGACGAGGGTGACCCGGTGCCCGCGCAGCGCGGCGACGCGTGCGGCCTCCATGCCGGCCGGGCCGCCGCCCACTACCACCACATGGCGGGCTGTGGCAGCGGGTTCGATACGGGTCTCGAACTCATGGCCGGTGAGGGGATTGACCGCGCATTTGACGCGCTGGTTGATGAAGATCTGGCTGACGCAGGCGTAGCAGTAGATGCACGGGCGGATGTCTTGCGGCCGGCCGGCGACCAGCTTGTTGGGCAGCTCGGGGTCGGCCAGCAGCTTGCGCGCCATGGCGACGAAGTCGCACTGGCCGGCGCCGATGGCGGTGTCGGCCACCTCTGGCTCCAGGCGCCCGACGGCGATCACCGGGATGCGCAGTTCGGCCTTGATCTCGGCGGTCCAGTGCAGGAAGCCGGCTTTCTGCTGGACCAGCGGTGCCTCGGTGAAGGCCACGCCGGTGCTGGTGTGGGCGTAGGCCGACACGCTGACCGCGTCCACGCCGACGGCCTCGGCGAGGCGGGCTACGGCCTTGGCGTCTTCCAGCGTGATGCCGCCCGGCGTGCGCATCTCCTCGGCGTCGAGGCGTAGCCACACCGGGAAGTCGGCGCCGACGCGGGCGCGCACTGCGGCGATCACCTCCAGCAGCAGGCGCGCGCGGTTTTCCAGCGGGCCACCGTAGTCGTCATCGCGGCGGTTGTAATAGGGCGACAGGAAGCCGGCGAGGATGTAGCCGTGGCCCGCGTGGAGTTCGACGCCGTCCATGCCGGCGCGCTTGGCCCGTTCGGCGGCGGCAGCGAACCATTCCACCATCTGGGCGATGTCGGCGCGGTCCATCACGCGGATCTTCACGCCGCCGGATTCGCGGCTCTTGCTGGAGCTGATGAAGGCGCCGAGCTCCTCGCGGGTGAGGGCGTTCATCATGTCGGTCTTGAAGGCCGGCGGGATGGACGGCACCCACAGTTCGCGCCCTTCGGCCATGTCGCGCACCGAGGTCTTGCCGGCGTGCTGCAGCTGCATGGCGATCTTGGCGCCGTGGCGGTGCGCCCGCTCGGCGAGGGCGGCCAGGCCGGGAATGAACTTGTCGTCGGAGACGCCGACCTGGAAGGGCTCGGCGGTGCCGGCCGGGTAGGCGATGGCGCAGACGCCCATGATCAGCAGGCCGGCGCCGCCGGCGGCGCGGGCTTCGTAGTAGGCCTGGATGCGCTCGCCGCAGAAGCCGCCGGGCTCGGCGAAGTTGGAGCCCATCGGCGCCATCACGATGCGGTTGCGCAGCGTCAGCCCGCCGATGCGGCCGGGTTGCAGCAGGTTGTCGAAATCAGCCATGGCGGATCAGCCCTTGTTCAGGAAGTCGAGGCAGCTGCGGTTGAACAGCCCGGTGTGCTCCACCTGCACCCAGTGGCCGCAGCGGTTCAGCATGATGATGCGGGCGTTCGGCGCGTGGGCGAGGATCTTCAGCGCGCCGGAGGCCGGGTTGAAGTTGTCGTCGGTGCCCCAGAAGCCGAACACCGAGCAGCGCAATTCGTGCAGGCGCTCGGTCATGTTGGGCACCATCATCGTCGAGAACAGATTAGCTGGCTGGGTCACCGCCACGGCGGCCCGTTCGGCGAGCATGGCTTCGTCCAGCTGGCTGACGTCGTAGAGCTGCAGGCTCATCACATGGCGCATCTCCTCGACGCCCATCGGGCCCGCATTGTAGGTCTCCACCATGCGCAGGATGCCGGGCATGCGGAAATAGGTCTCACGTTCCTCGACGCCACCGGGGGCCATCAGGATCAGCTTTTCCACGCGCTCGGGGTGGGCCAGCGCCGCGCCGAGGGCGATGGCGCCGCCGAGGGAGTTGCCGAGCAACGTGCAGCGGTCGATGCCGAGGGCGTCGAGGAAGCCGCGCAGGCAGGACACGAAGAAGTCCAGGTCGTAGCGGACGTCCGACGGCTTGTCGGAGCGGCCGAAGCCCGGCAGGTCCAGCACCAGGTTGCGGAATCCCGCTTCCGCGAAGGCCGGGTAGTTCCCCTTGAAGTTGCTGTAGCCGCTGGCGCCGGGGCCGCTGCCGTGCAGCCATACGACGACCGGGCCGTGGCCGATGTCCAGGTAGTGCAGGCGCAGGCCGCCGGGGAGCTCGGCGAAGCGGTCGAGGGGAAGCGGAAGGTCTTGGGATGTCATCGGTGTGGGTCTCCTGTGGGCGCCGCCGATGGGCCGGACTGCGGCCCTGGGCGGAGATCTGCGCGGATGCTGCGCCCGCCGCGCGGGGCGGGCATCGTCCGTTCAGACCAGCCGCAGCGACGGGGCCGGACAGGGGGGTGATTAGTCTTTCCGGACGATGTTCGCGGCATGGGGCGCGGGAATGATGGGCACCGATGGAGCGGGCCAAGATACCGCTCCCGCATCAAGACCAACCACACCAAGCTCGACTTGACCGGGGAGACCGTGCATGAACGCTTCCGATGCACACCACAACAGCGCTGACCCGCGGGGAACCCTCGTTTCCCGGGATGTCACGCAGGCCAAGCTCGATCGTCGCGCCGCCGCCGGCGCCCTGATCAAGCCCCGCGACCTGTACACCATCGCCGACCGCCTGGAGGAACAGGCAGACCGCCACGGCGAGCGGCCCTTCATCATCTACGGCGGCCAGCGCTTCAGCTACGCGGAGGTGGACGCCCGCAGCAACCAGGTGGCCCATGCGGCGTACGCCCATGGCCTGCGTGCCGGCGACGTGTGTGCGCTGGCACTGGAGAACCGGCCTGAGTTCTTCTTCAACTGGTTCGGCCTGGTCAAGCTCGGCGTGGTCGTGGCCTTCATCAACACCCAGGTGAGCGGACGGCCGCTGGTGCATGCGCTGGAAAGCACCGGCGCCAGGGCGGCGCTGGTCGGCGACGAGTGCCTGGCCAATTTCGTCGCCACCGAGGGGCTGCCGGACCTGCTGTTGTGGCGCGTGCCGGATGCCGAGAAGCCGTTTGTGGGCGAGGGCGGCGGGATCGCCGACGCGGGCTTTGCGGAATCCGTGGCGGCTGCGCCCCGCGCGCGCTTCGAGCGCAGCCAGCGGGCGGCGACCACGGCCGAGACGCCGACGCTGCTGATCTTCACGTCCGGCACCACCGGCCTGCCGAAGGCGGCGCGCTACAGCCACATGCGCTGGATGTCCTCCGGTGATGTGATGGTGGTGACCATCGAGGCGACGCCTGACGACGTCTTCTACTGCTGCCTGCCGCTCTACCACGGGGCGGCGGCCACTTCGGTGACGTCCACGGCGCTGAAGGCCGGCGCGGCTATCGTGGTGCGCCGCAAGTTCAGTGTGCGGGAGTTCTGGCTCGATGTGCAGCGCAACGGGATCACCGTCTGCCAGTACATCGGAGAGATCTGCCGTTACCTCATCAACCAGCCGCCCAGCGCCGCCGAGCGCGACAACAGCGTGCGCTGCATGATGGGTGCCGGGCTGACGCCGGAGATCTGGCAGCGCTGGGTGGAGCGTTTCGGCCCCGTGCACATCTTCGAGGGCTGGGGCTCCACCGAGGCCAACACCGCGCTGATCAATCTGGACGACCGTCTGGGTTCCTGCGGCCGCGTGCCCTACTGGGAGAAGACCAATTTCCGGCTGGTGCGCTACGACGTGGAGCGCGACGCCCACCCCCGCGACGACCGGGGTTTCTACATGCTGTGCCAACCGGGCGAGGTGGGCGAGGGCATCGGCTTCATCGTGGATCACCCGGACATCGGTGGCGGGCGCTTCGAGGGCTATACGGCCCCGGAGGCCACCGAGAAGAAGATCCTCCGCGACGTGTTCACCAAGGGCGATGCCTACTGGAGTTCCGGCGACCTGCTGCGCTACGACGAGGATGGCTATTTCTACTTCGTGGACCGCATCGGCGACACCTTCCGCTGGAAGAGCGAGAACGTGTCCACCCAGGAGGTGGCCGACGCGCTGTCCGACTATCCCGGCGCGGAGCTGATCAACATCTACGGCGTGCAGGTGCCCGAGCATGAAGGACGGGCCGGGATGGCGGCGATCCTGATGCAGGACGGCCAGGCCTTCGATGCGGACGCCTTCTACGCGCTGACCGAAGAGCGCCTGCCGCGCTACGCCGCGCCGCAGTTCGTGCGCGTGGCGCAGACCGCCGACCTGACCGCGTCCTTCAAGCTGCGCAAGGTGGACCTGCAGCGCCAGGGCTACGACCCGACCGCCTTCGACGATCCGCTCTACGTGCGCGACGAAGGCCAGCGCACCTATCGACCCTATTCGCCCGAAGCCCTGGCGAGCGCCGGCTTTCCTCCCTTCCGCTGATCGGCTTTCGGCGGTGCTCTTCGGAACGCCTCTCCTGGGGGCGTTCCGTTTTTTCATTTAGTCCGTTTGGACGATGTGAGCGCTGAAAGCCTGGCGCAAGGTGTATTCCATCGAGCCCGGAGGAGACCAGCCGGCGAGTGACGCACAGGGATGCGTTGCCGTGACGACTGTCCGGTTCGAACAGGCAGTTCCACATCAGGACAAGCCCTTCGCGGGCTGGAGGAGAAGACTATGATCACCAAACTCTGCGTGTTGAGCCTGATCTGCGGCGCCCTGGGCGCACTCGGCAGCGTGTTCGGCGACCGCGGCAGCGTCGGCGAGGCGCAGGCCGACGCGTGCCCCGGCCCGTCGGGCAATTGCCCGCAGCAGATCGCCATGGCCGGCATGTCGGCCGGCCAGTTCTTTGCGATGCTGGCGCACCGCTGAGGCTGTCGCATCGTCCGGGGCTGCAGGCGGCCCCGGGGCAGGGGACTACTTTTCCGCCTTGCCGTGCATGACCATGATGGTCTGCTGCATCAGCGCACAGAGGGTTTCCTTGCCGTCCTTCACGGCAAAGACTTCGGCCTTGGTGACGATCAGCGTCCTGCCGGGCCGGACGACCTGGCCTCGGGCAACCAGCTTCTCGCCATCCGCCGGTGCGAGCAGGTTCATTTTGTACTCGACCGTCAGCACCGAGGCGCTGGGCGGCACCATGCTCATCGCCGCGTAGCCGGCGGCGGAGTCGGCGATCATGCCGACCACGCCGCCGTGCACGAAGCCGTGCTGCTGCTCGATGCCGCTCCAGTGCGGCACGTGGATCTCCGTCAGGCCATGTTCGACGACGGGCAGGCTCGCTTTCACCAGATGCATGGCGTTCTGCTTGTCGAAGCTGGCGCGCACGCGTTCGGCGAAGTGCGGGTCGGAAATAGGGGGCATTGGCTGTCTCCAGTGATTGTCGGGCTGTGGCGATCCGGTTTTTTCTATCCTGCCGTCACATGCTCCATGCTCATGTTGGTCTGATGGCTGATTTGCTGGTTCGGCCATTAGAATGCAGCAATACGGCGCGTTCAAATGAGTTTTTCGGCGCCCTGCATGAGGAAATGGAATGTCAGTCAGCCTGTCGAGGATTCCGTCGGTCGATCTGCTGCGGGGCTTTGTCGCCGTGGGGCGGCGGATGAGCATCACCCTGGCGGCGGGCGACCTGTTCCTCACCCAGTCGGCGGTCAGCCGCCAGATCCATGCGCTGGAGGCGGCCCTCGGCGTCAAGCTGTTCGAACGGGGCCACCGCTCCATCCGCTTCACGGCGGAAGGCGAGCAACTGTTTCTGGCCGCGGACAGCGCCATGCAGACCCTGCAGGACGCGCTGGGCGTGCTGCAGGACAGCCTGCGCCGCCGTCCGGTGACGATCACCGCCAGCATCGGTTTCGTCAGCCTGTGGCTGCTGCCGCGACTGCGGGAGTTCCAGAGCCTGCACCCCGACGTGGAGGTGCGCCTGTCGGCGAACAACGAGGTGGTGGACCTGCGCCAGGACGGGCTCGACATCGCGATCCGCTATTGCGCTGAATCCGCGATGCCGGCGGGTTCGAGCCGCCTGTTCGGCGAGACGCTTTTTCCGGTGGCCCACTCCAGCCTCGGGCTGGCTCGCCTCGATAGCCCCGCGCTGATCGAAGGCGCCACGCTGCTGGAATTCGAGGGCGATCCGTCGCCCTGGTGGCAGTGGAGCCGCTGGCTGGAATCCCAAGGCTGGGCCGGGGTGAAGCCGAAGGGTGTGCTGCGCTTCAACCTCTACGACCAGGTCATCCACGCCGCCGTCGCCGGCCAGGGCATCGCGCTGGGCCGGGGGCAGCTGATCGCGCCGATGCTGGCCGACGGCCGCTTGGTTGCGCTGGCGACCCCGCTGCCGGGGCCGCAGTCCGACAAGGCCCACTACCTGATCCAGCGGGACGCCGAGCCGAGCAAGCAGGTGCAGGCGCTGATCGACTGGATCCGTGCCGAGGCGCGCCTTACCGACGCGGCTCCAGCCTGATCTGCCGGTAGGGCAGGTCGTCCGTCAGCGCGCCATCGCGCAGCCAGTCCAGCGGGATGCGCCACAGGGAGTCGGTGAAACGGGCGTTGAAGAAGGCGAAGTGCCCGATCGACTCGAGCCCGAGGGCCTGTGGCTCGATGCGCAGGTGGGTGGACGGGCTGCGTTCGTAATAGCGGAGCAGCCGGTGAATGGCCGGCACGGTGCCGAACTCGTCGTCGCTGGTCGATAGCGCCAGCGTGGGCGCGGTGACGCGGGCAAAGGATTCGACCAGTTGCGTGCGCGCTTCGGCCGACAGCGTCTGCGGGCCGGAGCGGTAGATGTCCTCGAAGCGGGCGTGGGGCGCAACCCAGTCGCGCACCACGCCCCGCGGCGTGTCCTCCAGCCAGCCGAGCCGCTTGCCCGGAAAGTAGCCGAACAGGGCGGTCAGGGCCGGCATCAGCACATGCCAGCGCAGGTACATCGCCAGCCGTTTGTGCTCGGCGTAGTCCCGCCAGTAGGCAAACTGCGAGCCCATCGTGAAGACGCGCTCGATCAGGCGGTTCGACGGCGCCATGCCGACCAGGAAACCGCCGACGCTGTGGGCCACGACGTGGACGGGATGTCCCGCGAAGCGCTGGCTGGCGAAGCGGAGCACGCCCTCGAAGTCCTTGCTGCCCCAGTCCAGCCAGCTGGCCTCGAAGCCGCGCATCCTGTCCGGCCGCGAGCCGCCGATGCCGCGGTAATCGTAGGTGATGACGTTGAATCCCCAGCCATGCAGAAAATCCGCAAAGCGGCTGTAGTAGCGGCTATGAACGGAGGTTGCCGGGTTGATGACGACGACCGGCGCGGGACCGTGGCCATCGTTGGGGCTGCGCGCCCAGACGTGGGCCTGGAGAGGGAAGCCATCCACCGCGGGGATGCGCACCTTTTCGGGAGTTATGGGTGTTGCTTGCATGATTGGGGCAGGGGGTATCGGGATGGCCTTGAGCCTACGACCGCCGATGCGTAGGCTCAACCGAGTTTTTGGTCAGCATGCATTCCTCTCCGGAATGCTGGACCGCCGCCCGCCGCGCCGGTCCAGCATCCGTCATTGCCAGCCGAAGCGCCGGCTGTAGAAGCTCTTCATGGCCTGGGTCAGCACCATGTAGCCGGCCAGGATCGCCGCCAGGATGGGGAAGTAGGACCACGGCAGCGCCTGCAGCTTGAAGTAGTGGGCGACCGGCCCCATCGGGATGAGGATGCCGACGGCCATGATCAGGCCGGTGGCGACCATCAGCAGGCCGCCCGGACGGCTCTGCACGAAGGGGATCTTGCGGGTGCGGATCATGTGCACCACCAGGGTCTGGGTCATCAAGCCCTCGACGAACCAGCCGGACTGGAACAGGGTCTGGTGTTCCGGTGTGTTGGCGCCGAAGACGAACCACATGACCAGATAGGTGGTGATGTCGAACACCGAGCTGACCGGCCCGAAGAACAGCATGAAGCGGCCGATGTCGGCCGGGTTCCAGCGCTGGGGATCGCGCACCAGCTCCTCATCCACGTTGTCGAAGGGAATCGCTACCTGCGAGAAGTCGTAGAGGAGGTTCTGCACCAGCAGGTGCATCGGCAGCATCGGCAGGAAGGGGATGAAGGCGCTCGCCACGAGCACCGAGAAGACGTTGCCGAAGTTGGAGCTGGCCGTCATCTTGATGTACTTGAGCATGTTGGCGAAGGTCTTGCGTCCTTCGACGACGCCTTCCTCCAGCACCATCAGGCTCTTTTCGAGCAGGATGATGTCGGCGGCCTCCTTGGCGATGTCCACCGCGGTGTCCACCGAGATGCCGATGTCGGCAGTGCGCAGGGCCGGCGCGTCGTTGATGCCGTCGCCCATGAAGCCGACCACGTGGCCGTTGCCCTTGAGCACGCGGACCACCCGTTCCTTGTGGGCGGGGGTGAGCTTGGCGAAGATGTCGTGGGTTTCCACGGCTTCTGCGAGCTGGGCGTCGTCCATGCGTTCCAGGTCGGAGCCGAGCAGCAGCTGCTGGGTCGGCAGGCCGACCTCGCGGCAGATCTTGGCGGTGACCAGCTCGTTGTCGCCGGTCAGTACCTTGACCTTCACGCCGTGGGCGAACAGGGCGTTGAGGGCCGGCTCGGTGGATTCCTTGGGCGGATCGAGGAAGGCTACGTAGCCGATCAGGGTCAGGCCGGCCTCGTCGGCGACGCCGTAGGACTCCTTGCTGGGCGGCAGCTCCCGCGCGGCGACGGCCACCACGCGCAGGCCGTCCTCGTTGAGGTCGGCGGTCACCTCGCGTACGCGGGCCAGCAGCTCGGGCGTCAGCGCCTCGTCGACCTCGCCATGGCGGACCCGCTCGCACACCGCCAGGATCTCCTCGACGGCGCCCTTGCAGATCAGCAGGTGATGATCTTCATGCTCGGCAACGACCACCGACATGCGGCGGCGCTGGAAGTCGAAAGGGATCTCGTCCACCTTGCGGAAGTTGCTGGCCGGGTTGAGTTCCCGGTGCACCTCGGTGTGCTCCAGCACGGCCACGTCGAGGAGGTTCTTGAGGCCGGTCTGGTAGTAGCTGTTGAGATAGGCCGCTTCCAGCACGTCGTCCGACTCCTCGCCCCACACGTCGGTGTGGCGGGCCAGGAAGATCTTGTCCTGGGTCAGGGTGCCGGTCTTGTCGGTGCACAGCACATCCATCGCGCCGAAGTTCTGGATCGCGTCCAGGCGCTTCACGATGACCTTCTGGCGGGACAGGATCACCGCGCCCTTGGCGAGGGTCGAGGTGACGATCATCGGCAGCATTTCCGGGGTCAGGCCGACGGCGATGGACATGGCGAACAGGAAGGCTTCGGTCCAGTCGCCCTTGGTGAAGCCGTTGATGAACAGCACCAGCGGCGACATCACGAACATGAAGCGGATCAGCAGCCAGGCCACCTTGTTGACGCCGGCCTGGAACTGGGTCGGCGCCCGGTCGGTGGCGGTCACCCGCTGGGCGAGGGCGCCGAAGTAGGTGCGCGCGCCGGTGCCGACGACCACCGCGGTGGCCGAGCCGGACACCACGTTGGTGCCCATGAAAACGATGTTGTCCAGCTCCAGCGGATTGGTCGCCGACAGGTCGCGCAGGCGCGCGAACTTCTCCACCGGCAGGGATTCGCCGGTCATCGCGGCCTGGGCGACGAACAGGTCCTTGGCCGCCAGCACGCGGCAGTCGCCGGGAATCATGTCGCCGGCCGACAGGGCCACCAGGTCGCCGGGCACCAGCTGGGCAATCGGCACTTCCTCCCGGTGGGCCGGATGGACGTGCAGCTGGATGTCGAAGTAGCGGCGGGCGTCTTCGGCCGCATCCTCGCTGAGGTCGCGGCGGATCACCGTGGCGGTGTTGCTGACCATCGCCTTCAGCTTGTCTGCGGCGATGTTCGACTTGCGCTCCTGCCAGAAGCGGATCGCCACCGACAGCACGACCATGGTGCCGATCACCAGGGTGGCCTTCATGTCCTCGGTGACGTAGGAAATGACTGCCAGCAGCGTCAGGAGCAGGTCGAAGGGCGTCTTGTAGCAGTGCCACAGGTGCAGCCACCAGGGCAGCGGTTTTTCCTGCTCGACCTCGTTGAGGCCGACTTGTGCACGGATCAGCTCGGCCTGGGCAGCGCTGAGGCCGTCCGGATGGCTGTCGAGCTGCTTGAGCAGCACGTCGGGCGTGCTGCGGGCCGCCGCCGCCAGGGTCTGGGCGAGGGACGGCGGGACTTCGCGGCTGACCGTGGTACGCGACAGGCTGTCGAGCAGCGCGAGACGACGGAAGTGACGGCCGAAGCCGCGGCTGCGGACGAAGGCCGCAAAGAGTTCCTTGAGAAACGTGAGACGCATGAAAACCTCCCGCTCCGCGCGCCTTCCTTGCGGGCACGCGGAATGGCAACACGCCTGCCGGCGACGGGCATGGCGTGGTACTGACGACTGGGAAGCGGTGGGGAAAGGCCGAGAACCGGCTTTCCGGCGCCACTACCCGCCTTGTTCAGGCAAGGTAGTGGCAGGGCGTGACGCTGCGGTTACCTTGCCGGTTCGTTCAAGCTGATGGACGACGGGCTGCTTGGGCTGTCCACAGGGACACTCCTGAAATGAAGACGAGCGAATCTTGCGCCGATGGATGCGGCGCCGCAACGTGAGGATGTAACGAAATGAAGGCGATTTCCGGCCGGGTGCAATGCCTGATCACCTCTGCCTGGCCTTGGTAGCGCGGAGGTGGTACCCGGCCCGCCTAGTCGATTTGAACGATTGCCGCGCCGGGGCCGTGTGGCATCTTGCGTCCATGGCCGCCGCGTGGCGCGCCCAATCATCGGAGCCGAGAGAACACATGGGACTGAAAGGAAACGCTGCAATCGTGGGCGCGGCCCAGTACAGGCCGGAGAAGTACACGACGGCCCCGCGCATGTTCCACCTGGAGCAGGTGGCCGACCTGGCGGCGCAGGCGCTGGCGGATGCCGGCCTCAAGGCCACGGACATCGACGGGCTGGTGATCAACGGCCCGCAGTTTCACGAGGCATCGGTGTTCGTGCCGGCGATGGCCGCCGAATACCTGGGGTTGAGCGTCAATTTCGCCGAGGTCGTGGACCTGGGCGGCTGTACCTCGGTGGGCATGGTGTGGCGGGCCGCCGCCGCCATCGAGCTGGGCCTGTGCCAGGCGGTGCTGTGTGTGCTGCCGGCGCGCATGGCGCCCTTTGGCCCTGACGAAGATCCGTCGTGGATGGCCCGCGCGATGCGCTTCGGCGGCCACAGCACGGCCTTCGGCGCACCGGAGGCGGAGTTCGACCTGCCTTACGGCCATATGGGCCAGAACACCGGCTACGCGATGATCGCCCAGCGCTACGCGGCCCAGTACGGCTACGACCCGCTGGCGATGGCCAAGATCGCGGTGGACCAGCGCACCAACGCGCTGACCAATCCGGATGCAATGTTCTTCGGCAAGCCGCTGACCGCCGACGAGGTGCTGGCGAGCAAGATGGTTGCCGATCCGCTGCACGTGCTGGAGATCGTCATGCCGGTGGCCGGCGGCGCGGCGGTGATCGTCGCCTCGCCGGAAGTGGCGGCCAGGGCGCGCAACCGCGGCGCCCGCATCACCGGCTTCGGCGAGCATCTGGCCTTCAAGTCGCCGACCTACGCGGCGGACATGACCCGCACGCCCATCGGGCCGGCGGCGGCGCGCGCCTTCGCGATGGCCGGCTTGAAGCCGTCTGACATGGATGCGGCGCAGATCTACGACTGCTACACCATCACCGTGCTGTTGACCCTTGAAGACGCGGGCTTCGCACCGAAGGGCGAGGGCATGCGCTGGGTGCGCGAGCACGACCTGACCTGGCGCGGCAACTTCCCGATGAACACCCACGGCGGCCAGCTCAGCTTTGGTCAGTCCGGCTCGGCCGGCGGGATGTCGCAGGTCATCGAGGCCTTCGCGCAGATTTCCGGCCGTGCCGGCGACCGCCAGCTGAAGCGCTGCGACACGGTCTTCGTGTCCGGCACCGGCGGCGTGATGAGCGAGCAGGGCGCACTGATTCTCCAGGGAGCATGACGAGCATGTCCACCAACAAACCGATGCCCGTGCCGACCGAGATTTCGGCACCTTTCTGGGACGGCCTGAAGGCTGGCCGGCTCAGCCTGCAGCACTGCAACAGCTGTGGTCACTGGATCTTCTTTCCGCGCCGGCACTGCGACAAGTGCTGGTCCCACGACGTGGAATGGCGCGAGGTGACCGGTAGCGGCACGCTGTACACCTACACGCTGACGCGCATCCCGACGCTGCCGGATTTTGCCGACGAGATGCCGCAGAAGATGGCGGTGGTCGAACTGGACGAGGGCGTGCGCATCAACACCACGCTGGTCGGCCTGGACGAAGACGAGATCCGCGTCGGCATGCGCGTCAAGCCGGTGTTCGACAAGGTGAAGTCTGACGGCACGACGCTGCTGCGTTTCACCGGCCTCGACAAGACCGTGGCGCCGCGCAGCTTCGACGAGCCGGAAGCCGCCGCGGTGCCGGACGAAGCGGCCGTGCCGCCGCGCCAGATCCCGGTCGGCGACGAGGCGGCGCTGCAGGCCCTGGTCAGCGATGAATTCACGGCGTGGAGCAACCAGATCGTCGTGGACCAGGCGCTGATCGACGAATTCGCCCGCCTGTCCGGCGACGACTACTGGATCCACACCGACCCCGAGAAGGCCCGCAAGCAGGGGCCCTTCGGCGGCACCATCGCCCACGGGGCGCTGGTCCAGGTGCTGCAGTCGCGGCTGAAGATCCCCCTCGGCTTCGAGGTCACCGGCTTCACCAACATGGTGAACTACGGCTCCGACCGCCTGCGCTTCCCGTCGCCGGTTCCGGCCGGCGCGCGCATCCATGCGCGGGCGCGGGTCAAGCGGATGGAAAAGGTACGCAGCGGCACCCAACTGACGCTGGAGGTGAACATCCACGTGGTTGGCGCCGAGCGTCCGTCGGTGATCAACGACCTCGTGATCCTCTACATGTGATTGTCCCGCCGGGGCGCGTTGCCCCGGTCAGCTTTACCCCTCCTTGTCTCCACTTGGTTAGCCAACCCTCGCGGGTTGGCTTTTTTTCCATTGGGGCGATGGAGCCAGGCTGCTGGAGGTTTGCTGTCAGCAGCGGACTGTCACGCCTGCTGGCCAAGATTGCGCAGCAGGCGGGTATCGGTCTGCAGTGACTGGGGCTCGCCCACCGTGATACGGCTGAAATCCGGATGGCGGGGGTTGAGCAGGTAGTTACGCTCGGCCGGAAGCACCGCGCTGGGAACGCTCAGAACCGCGCTTTGCATGCTCTGCAGCCATGCCTGCCCCAGGGCTTGCAGGACGTCGCGGGCGCCGATGGTGCGCCAGTCGTCCGGCAACTGTGCGACGTCGATGCGGGTTTCGGGCAGATCCGCAGGCAGGTTAGCGGGGATCAACACGTAATGGGCGCGCAGCGGGCCGTCCTGCACCATCAGCTCGAGCAAGGCCAGGGATTGGGATTCGGCGGTGTAGACCACCTCCCAGCCTTTCGGATTCCAGCGCCCGCCGTAGAGCCGGGCGCCTTCGCCGCTGAATGCCGTCTGCGCAAACCGGCCGGTGGTTATGCGCCAGACGGTCCGGGTCAAGCAAACACTCCGTGCTCGATGCGTCCGAGGGTGTCCATGACGCTGTCGGCGCCGATGTCGGTGTCCAGCAGCGACAGCGGGGTGACGCCGCCCAGCGACGCATTGGGGCTCTGGAGCCAGTCCAGCGCGCTGTCGGCATCCTCGAAGACGACCTCGGCGCGCTCGACCACGCGGGCAAAGCGCACAAGCTTCGCCGACTCTTCGGGGGACAGGGCGCCTTCGCGTTTGCGCCTGGCCAGCGTGCGTTCGGGGATGGCCAGGGCACGGGCCAGATCGCTCTGCGTGATGCGCGTGATGCGCACTACCGCGTCCACACAGGCCGACGGCAGGCCCCGGCGCACCAGAGGAATCCAGTCCATGATGACCCGGGGCCGGGCGTGCAGCACGCCTTCGCCGCCGAGCAGCGTGACGGCTGAAACGGGAGAGACATTCAGGCTGGCGGTCGTCATCGGTGGCTCCTGTGGCGTAAGCGCCATTTGGCAGTCATTCTGGTCAAAATTGACCGCAAAGTCCACGCAACCCTGTTTCATCCAGGTCCATCGCCCGCCGCGCCCCTGACAAGTGCTTAGTCTCAACGGACGATGAACGCCGTCCGCGCTGTTCGCACAATGCTCCCGACACATCAGGATTCTTCAAAGGGGAGCAGACATGATCGACATTCGCGGTTTGGGCTATTTCGTTACCGAGACCCCCGACCTCGCCGAGTGGCAGCGCTACGCCGAAGACGTGCTCGGCATGATGACTTCGAGCGCGCCCGGCGGCGGCCTTTACGTAAAGATGGACGAGCGGCCGTTCCGCGTGCTGGTGGTGCAGGGCGAGCAGCGCCGCTACGTCGCTTCCGGCTGGGAGCTGGCGGGCGAGGGCGCCTTCAAGGATGCGCTCGTTACGCTGGAAAAGGCCGGCGTCGGCTACGAGCTGGCCCCGCAGGCCCTGTGCGATCAGCGCGGCATGCAGGCCATCGCGCTCGTCACCGACCCCTCCGGCAACCGCCATGAGCTTGGCTGGGGACATCGTTCCGACTGCCAGCCCTTCGTGTCTCCGCAGGGCGTGCCGCGCTTCCTGACCGGCGAGATGGGCCTTGGCCACACCGTGCTGCCGTCGCCGAACTTCGACGCGTCGGTGGCCTTCTTCCGCGACGTGCTCGGCTTCGGTCTGTCGGACATCTTCAACTTCCGTCCCGACCCCAACGGCCCGGCGATCCGCATCCACTTCATGCACTGCGGCAACGCGCGCCACCACAGCCTGGCCATCGCCGAGTACCCGGTGCCCAGCGGATGCGTGCACGTGATGGTGGAGGTCGATTCGATGACCGAAGTCGGCCGCGCCCACGACCGCATGGTGGCCCACAAGGTGCCCCTGTCGGCAACCCTCGGCCAGCACCTCAACGACCGCATGACCTCCTTCTACATGAAGACGCCGTCGGGCTTCGACCTGGAGTACGGCTACGGCGGCCTGCAGGTGGACTGGGAGCATCACAACATCTTCGAATTCACCCGCGTGAGCCTGTGGGGCCACGACTTCAGCGCTGGCCAGAAGGCCGCCTGATCCGCCGGAGAGAGCCATCCATGAACAAGCAGATGACGGCGGCGGAAGTCGTCGCCCAGCTCCGTGACGGCATGACCGTGGGCTTTGGCGGCTGGGGCCCGCGGCGCAAGCCGATGGCCCTGGTCCGCGAGATCCTGCGCTCGGACCTGAAGGACCTCACCGTGGTCGCCTACGGTGGCCCGGAGGTCGGCATGCTGTGCGCGGCCGGCAAGGTGAAGAAGCTCGTCTTCGGCTTCGCCACCCTCGACGCGATGCCCCTTGAGCCCTGGTATCGCAAGGTGCGGGAGAGCGGGGCGCTGGAGCTGATGGAACTGGATGAGGGCATGTTGCAGTGGGGCCTGCGCGCCGCCGGCATGCGCCTGCCTTTCCTGCCGACCCGCTGCGGGCTGGCTACCGACATCGTCAAGCTCAATCCCGAGCTGCAGACGGTGCGCTCCCCGTACGCCGACGGCGAAGTGCTGCTGGCGATGCCGGCCCTCAAGCTGGACGCGGCGCTGCTGCACGTGAATGTCGCCGACCGCCTCGGCAACACCCTGGTCACCGGCCCCGACCCTTATTTCGACCACCTGTTCGCCCGCGCCGCCGAGCGCTGCTTCGTGTCCGCCGAGCGGATCGAGCCGCGGCTGGAGCTGGACGCCCAGCAGGCGCGCTTCAACACCTTCGAGCGCTACCTGGTGAGCGGCGTGGTGGATGCGCCCTGCGGCGCCCATCCCACGTCCTGCCCGTCCGACTACGGCTGGGACATGACCCACTTCAAGCGCTACGCGGCGAGCGCCGCCGAGGACGGCGGCTGGCAGGCCTACATGGATGAATTCGTGCTGCCTGGCGAAGCCGCCTACCAGGACCGCAACGGCGGCACCGCCCGCATGGGCAGCCTGCCCCTGCCGGTGTTCTGACGAGAGGCTGAGGAAACATGGCAATGAGCGACAAACCCGATTTCACCCTGGCCGAGCTGATGATCGTCGCGGCCTCGGAAGCCTGGCGCGGCAACGGCGAGGTGCTGGCCTCCGGCCTCGGCATCATCCCGCGCCTGGGCGCCAGCCTGGCCAAGCTGACCCACAGCCCCGAGCTGCTGATGACCGACAGCGAGGCTTTCCTCGTCGAGGAGCCGATCCCCGTTGGTCCGCGTGGCGACTACGTGCCGCGCTACGCCGGCTACATGTCCTTCGAGCGGGTCTTCGAGTGCGTGTGGGGCGGCCGCCGCCACGCGATGATCGGCCCGACTCAGATCGACCGCTGGGCGCAGACCAACCTGTCCGTTATTGGCGACTACCGCAAGCCGAAGTCGGCCATCCTCGGCGTGCGCGGCCTGCCGGGCAACAGCATCAACCACATCAACTCCTTCTTCGTGCCCAGCCACAGCCCGCGCGTCTTCGTGGCCGGCGAGGTGGACATGGTGTCCGGCGTCGGCTTCAAGCCCGAGCGCTGGGACGACGGCGTGCGCCGCGACCTGATGGAGGTGCGCATCGTCCTCACCGACCTGTGCGTGATGGACTTCGGGGGCCCCGGCCGTGCGGCCCGCGTGCGCTCGCTGCATCCCGGCGTGAGCTTCGAGGAGGTGCAGGAGAAGACCGGCTTCCCGCTGCTGAAGGCCGAAGACATGGGCGAGACCCCGCATCCCACCGCCGCCCAGCTGGACATCATCCGCCGCCTCGATCCCCACGACCTGCGCGCCGCGCAGCTCAAGGGCAACCCGCCCGGCATCCGTGCCGCCTGACCGACCAGGGAGCCCACCATGACCGCCCCGATCAGCGATCCGCATTTCGTCAGCCGGCCCGACGGTGCGGTGTACGAAACCGACGAACCGGTGACCTACAGCGTGGCCGACGGCATCGCCAGCGTGACGATGAACCGGCCGAGCTTCAACAATGCGCAGAACTCCCAGATGACCTACGCCCTCGACGCCGCCTTCCGCCGCGCGGTGGACGACGACGCGGTGAAGGTGATCGTACTGCGCGGCGAAGGCCGGCATTTCTCCGCCGGGCACGACATCGGCACGCCGGGGCGCGACATCAACAAGCCCTTCGAGCGGAACCAGCTGTGGTGGGACCACACCAACAAGCCCGGCGGCGAGTTCCTGTACGCCCGCGAGCAGGAGGTGTACCTGGGCATGTGCCGGCGCTGGCGTGATCTGCCCAAGCCGACCATCGCCATGGTGCAGGGCGCCTGCGTGGCCGGCGGCCTGATGCTGGCCTGGGTGTGCGACCTGATCGTCGCCAGCGACGACGCCTTCTTCCAGGACCCGGTGGTGCGCATGGGTATTCCCGGCGTCGAGTACTTCGCCCATCCCTACGAGCTGAATCCGCGCATTGCCAAGGAATTTTTGTTTACCGGTGAGCGCATGGGGGCCGAGCGGGCCTGGCAGCTCGGCATGGTGAACCGCGTCGTGGCGCGGGACGCGCTGGAGAGCGCCACCTACGCACTGGCGGCGCGCATCGCCAGCCAGCCGCGCATGGGCCTGGCCCTCACCAAGCAGGCCATCAACCATGTGGAGGATCTGCAGGGCAAGCGCAGCGCGATGGACGCCGCCTTCGCCTGGCACCACTTCGCCCACGCCCACAACGAACTGCTATCCGGCGACCGCCTGGGCGGCTTCGACGGACGCGCGATGGCCGAGGCCAACAAGCGCGCCGCGGCGGGAGAGCAGGCATGAGCCGCGACACCTCCGCGCTGCTGCGCACGCCGCTCACCGAGAGACTCGGCTGCCGCTACCCGATCGTGCAGACCGCGATGGGCTGGGTGGCCGACGCCAACCTGGTCATCGCCACCACCCGCGCCGGCGGCTTCGGCTTCCTGGCCGGTGCGACCATCGCCGCCGAGCGGCTGGAAGGCGAGATCCAGAAGGTGATCGCGGCCACCGGCGGCAGCAACTTCGGCCTCAACTTCCACATGTTCCAGGACAACGCCGCCCAGTGCGTGGACCTGGCCATCCAGTACCGCCTGAAGGCCGTCAGCTACGGCCGCGGGCCAGACAAGAAGACCATCGCCCGCTTCAAGGCCGCCGGCGTGCTGTGCATCCCGACCGTCGGCGCGCTGAAGCATGCGGTGAAGGCCGTCGAGCTGGGCGCCGACATGCTCACCATCCAGGGCGGGGAGGGCGGCGGCCACACCGGCGGCGTGCCCACCACCATCCTGCTGCCCCAGGTGCTCGACGCGGTGAAGGTGCCGGTGATCGCCGCCGGCGGCTACTCCACCGGGCGCGGGCTGGCTGCCGCGCTGGCCGCCGGTGCGGCCGGCATTGCGATGGGCACCCGCTTCATGATGACCACCGATTCGCCCACGCCGCCGGCCACGCTGCAGCGCTACGTGGCGGTGGACGACCCGCAGAAGATCCGCGTGACCCTGGCGGTGGACGGCATGCGCCACCGCATGATCGACAACCCCTTCATCCGCCGCCTGGAAGCCGCCAGCCCCTTCGGCCGCCTGGCCATCGCGCTGAAGAGCGCCTGGCACTGGAAGCGCCAGACCGGCATGAGCGCCGGCCACATGCTCGGCGTGCTGCGCCGGGCCATCAAGGAAGACCCATCCACGGTCTCCCAGACCGTGATGTCGGCCAACCAGCCGGTGCTGCTGCAACGCTCGATGGTCGAGGGCTTCCCCGACGAGGGCATCCTGCCCAGCGGCCAGGTGGCTGCGGCCATCGGCGAGTTGCAGAGCTGCCGGCAGGTCATCGAGGGCATCGCCCGCGAGGCCGAGGCCTGCCTCGCCGCGCTGCTGGCGCGTGTCGATGGCGCCCCGCTGGACGGCGAAGCGGACAAGCCCTTCACGCGCTGGCCGGACGTGGTGTCCGCCGCATCCACCCCCAATCCCCTTCCTCTGGAGACTGCCCCGTGACGCAGGCTTTTCGTACCCTCATCGACGCCGGCATCGCCGAGCTGATCATCGACAAACCGCCGGTCAACGCCCTCGACAGCGAGGAATGGCTGGCCCTGGCCCGTCGCCTGGAAGAACTGGGTGACGACCCGCAGGTGCGCGTCATCGTCGTCCGTGCCGAGGGGCGCGGCTTCTGCGCCGGCGTGGACATCAAGGAGCTGGACGCCCACCCGGAGCGCATCGTGGCGGTGAACGCCGGCAACTACGCCACCTTCAAGGCGGTGCACCGCAACCCGGTGCCGGTCGTCGTCGCGGTGCACGGCTTCGTGCTCGGCGGCGGCATCGGCATCACCGGCGCGGCGGATGTCGTCGTCGCCTCCGAGTGCGCGACCTTCGCGCTGCCCGAGGTGGATCGCGGCGCGATGGGCGGCGGCGCCCACCTGCAGCGCCTGTTCCCGGTGCAGAAGGTGCGCTACCTGTTCTTCACCGGCGAGAAGATCGGCGCCCGCGAGGCGGAGCGCTACGGCTTCATCGAACGCGTCGTGCCAAAGGCGGAGCTGCGCGATGCGGCGCTGGAGATCGCCCGCAAGATCGCCGCCAAGAGCCCGGCGATGATCCGCATCGCCAAGGAAGCCCTGAACGGCATCGAGGACGGCAACCTGGAAGACAAGTACCGCTGGGAGCAGGGCTTCACGCTGCAGGCCTACACCAGCCCCGATTCCGCCGAAACCCGCCGCGCCTTCGTCGAGAAGCGCGACGCCCAGTTCTGAGGACGCCATGGACCTTGCCTACACCCCCAAGCAGAAAGCCTTCCGCGCCGAGGTGCGGGACTGGCTGGCGCGCAACCTGCCGCGCCAGCCGCTGGCCAGCTACGATACCCGCGAGGGCTTCGAGCAGCACCGCGACTGGGAACGCCGCCTTTTCGAGAGCCGCCTGTCGATGGTCATGTGGCCGGAAGAGCTGGGCGGCCGCGGCTGCGACCTCATCGAGTGGCTGATCTTCGAGGAGGAGTACTACGGCGCCGGTGCCCCGATGCGCGTCAACCAGAATGGTCAGCTGCTGCTCGGCCCGACGTTGATGGAGTTCGGCACCGAGGCGCAGAAGCGCCGCTTCCTGCCGCGCATGGCGGCCAGCGACGACATGTGGGCGCAGGGCTGGTCCGAGCCCAACGCCGGCTCCGACATGGCGGCCATCACCAGCCGCGCGATCCTGTCGGACGACGGCAGCCACTACGTGCTCAACGGCCAGAAGACCTGGTCCACCCGCGCCATCTTCGCCGACTGGCTGTTCGGCCTGTTCCGCTCCGAGCCGGGTTCGACGCGCCACCACGGCCTGTCTTATCTGCTGGTGCCCCTGAACGCGCCGGGCGTAACGATCCGCCCGATCCTGGCCCTCAACGGCAAGCAGGCCTTCGCCGAGATCTTCCTCGACGACGTGAAGGTGCCGGTGGACAACCGCATCGGCGACGAAGGGCAGGGCTGGCACGTGGCGATGGCCACCGCCGGCTTCGAGCGCGGCCTGCTGCTGCGCTCCCCGGCCCGTTTCCAGGCCACCGCGCGGAAGCTGGTGGCGCTCTACAAGGCCAACCGGGCCAGCGCCGACCGCGACCCCGGCCTGCGCGAAGCGGTCTGCGAAGCCTGGATGGGCGCCGAAGCCTACGCGCTGTCGGCCTACCACACGGTCGGGCGGCTGGCGAAGGGCGCGCGCATCGGCGCCGAGGCCAGCACCAACAAGATCGTGTGGTCCGAGCTGGACCTGAAGATGCACGAGACCGCGATGCGCATCCTCGGTGCCCGCGGCGAACTCCTGGCCGACGCACCGGACGCCGGCAGCGACGCCGCCGGTTGGCTGGACGGCTTCCTGTTCGCCCAGGCCGGGCCGATCTACGCCGGCACCAACGAGATCCAGCGCAACATCATCGCCGAGCGGATGCTCGGTTTGCCCAAATCCTGAGGCCGGCCATGGACTTCACCTTTACCGACGACCAACTCAGCTTCCGGGAGGCGGTGAGCCGCTTCCTGATGACCGAAGCGGCCCCCGAAATGCTCCGCGAGATCTGGGAGACCGATCCCGGCCGCTCGCCGGCCCTGCGTGGCAAGCTCGCCGCCCAGGGGCTCACCGCCCTGTCGGTGCCCGAGGACTGCGGCGGGCTCGGCATGGACGACGTGGCCTGGGCGCTGATGAGCCAGGAGCTGGGCTACTACGCGATCCCCGACTCCCTTGCCGACAGCGCTTACGTGGCGGCCGGCCTGATCGCCAGCCTGCCGGCGGGCTGTGCCGGGCGCGAGGACTGGCTGGCGCGCATCGCCGACGGCAGCGCCCGCGTGGCGGTGGGGCATGCCGTCAATCCGCTGGTGGCCGATGCCCAGTCCGCCGACCTGCTGCTGCTGCCCCACGGCGACGAGGTGCACCTGGTGCCGCGGGCACTGGTGGATGTGATCGCCAACCCGAGCATCGACCTGTCCCGCCGCCTCAGCCGCGTGATGTGGGAGCCCAGCTCGGCCACCATCGCCGCGAGCGGTGAGGCCGGGCGCCGCCTGTGGGCGGACACCCTCAACCGCGGCGTGCTGGCGGTGGCCGGGCAGCTCCTCGGCCTGGCCCAGCGCATGCTCGACCTGTCGGTGGACTACGCCGCCCAGCGCAAGCAGTTCGGCAAGCCCATCGGCAGCTTCCAGGCCGTCAAGCACCACCTGGCCGACGTGGCCACCCGCATCGAGTTCGCCAAGCCGGTGCTGTATCGGGCCGCCCACGCGCTGGCTCACGGCCGGGCCGACGCGGACGTCCATGCTTCCCACGCCAAGCTGGCCTGCGGCGAAGCCGCCTGGCTGGCGGCGCGCCACGGCATCCAGGTGCACGGCGCCATGGGCTACACCTGGGAGGTGGATCTGCAGATGTTCATGAAGCGGACCTGGGCTCTCGATGCGGCCTGGGGCGACCGCGGTTTCCACAAATCCCGCGTGGCCGACGCCGTCCTCGCCGACGGCGCCGAACTCGGCCCCGGCCACACCTTCAAGGAGTAAGCATGGCCCAGGCCTATATCGTGGACGCCCTGCGCAGCCCCACCGGCAAGCGCAAGGGCGGCCTGTCCCACGTCCACGCCATCGACCTCGGCGCCCATGCGCTGAAGGCGCTGGTGGAACGCAACGCCATCCCCGCCGAGGACTACGACGACGTGATCTTCGGCTGCGTCGACACCATCGGCTCCCAGGCCGGCGACATCGCCCGCACCGCCTGGCTGGCCGCCGGCCTGCCGCTCAACGTGCCCGGCACGACGGTGGACCGCCAGTGCGGATCGAGCCAGCAGGCCATCCACTTCGCCGCCCAGGCGGTGATGAGTGGCACCCAGGACGTGGTGGCGGTCGGCGGCGTGCAGACGATGACGCAGATCCCCATCTCGTCGGCGATGCTGGCCGGCCAGCCGCTGGGCTTTCCCGACCCGTTCTCGGGCAGCAAGGGCTGGCAGGCGCGCTTCGGCGGCCAGCCGGTGAACCAGTTCTACGCCGCCCAGCGCATCGCCGACCACTGGCAGATCAGCCGCACCGACATGGAGGCCTACGCGCTGGAGAGCCATCGCCGGGCGCTGGCGGCCAGCGAGGCCGGCCGCTTCGAGCGGGAGATCGTGCCGCTCGAAGGCGTGCTCCGCGACGAGACGCCGCGCCAGACCACGCTGCAGAAGATGGCCGAGCTGGAGCCGGTGGCGCCGGAGTTCCCGGCCATCACCGCCGCCGTGTCGAGCCAGACCTGCGACGCCTCGGCGGCCCTGCTGGTGGTGTCGGAAGCGGCGCTGAAGCGCTACGGCCTCACGCCGCGGGCGCGCATCCATCACCTCAGCGTGCTCGGTGACGACCCGATCTGGCACCTCACCGCACCGATCCCGGCCACCCAGGCGGCCCTGCGCAAGACCGGCATGAGCCTGTCCGACATCGACTGCGTGGAGATCAACGAAGCTTTCGCCTCGGTGGTGATGGCCTGGCTCAAGGAGACCGGCTACGACCCGGCCCGTACCAACCCCAACGGCGGCGCCATCGCCCTCGGCCATCCGCTGGGCGCCACTGGCGCGCGCCTGATGACCGGGCTGCTGCACGAGCTGGAACGCACGGGCGGCCGCTTCGGGCTGCAGACCATGTGCGAAGGCGGTGGGCAGGCCAACGTTACGATTATTGAACGGTTGTGAGGCGGCGGCGCATCGCCACCTGCACCACCGCGAACCATAGAGAAGAATATTCTGGAGACAGCAATGGGTATTTGTGAGGGACGTACAGTCATCATCACTGGCGCCGGTGGCGGCCTTGGGCGGGCCTACGCTCAGGCCTTCGCGGCCGAGGGAGCCAACGTGGTGGTGAACGACATCCGCCTGGCGGCGGCCGAGGCGGTGGTGGACCAGATCGTCACCGGCGGCGGCAAGGCCATCGCCAGCGCGGACGACATCACCCGCAGCGAGTCGGCGCAGCGCATCGTGGACGCGGCGCTGGCGGCCTTCGGTGAGGTGCATGTGGTGGTGAACAACGCCGGCATCCTGCGCGACCGCATGTTCATCAGCCTCGGCGAAGAGGACTGGGACGAGGTGATGCGGGTGCATCTGAAGGGGCATTTCTGCCTCGCCAACATCCTGGGCCGGCGCTGGCGCGATCAGGCCAAGGCCGGTAACAAGGTCGATGCGCGGATCATCAACACCAGCTCCGGCGCAGGCCTGCAGGGTTCGGTCGGGCAGTCCAACTACTCGGCGGCGAAGGGCGGCATCGCCGCGCTGACCCTGGTGCAGGCGGCGGAGCTGGCCCGTTATGGCGTCACCGCCAACGCGCTGGCGCCGGCGGCCCGCACGGCGATGACCGAGAGCGCGATGCCCGACGTGGTGAAGGCGCCGGAGAGCGGCTTCGACGCCTGGGCGGCGGAGAACGTCGCGCCGCTGGTGGTGTGGCTGGGCAGCCCGCTGTCCGCCCACGTGAGCGGACAGGTCTTCGAGAGCCAGGGCGGGCGCATCTCCGTCTGCGACGGCTGGCGTACCGGCCCGCAGCGGGACAAGGGCGCCCGCTGGCTGCCCGCCGAGATCGGCGCGGTGGTGGACGAGCTGATGGGCCAGGCCGTGCCGGCCCAGAAGGTGTGGGGGAGCTGACATGGAACAGGTACCCGACAAACCGGGCCGGCGCCGCTTCGTGCAGGGCGGCCTGGCCCTCGGTGCCGCGGCGCTGATCGGCCGCGCGCAGGCGGAGGCCAACGTGACGGCTCAGGTGGCAACCAAAGCGCTGCCGCTGCCCGAATACGAGGGCTTCGACGCCCACGACCTGGCGGCCCACATCCGCGACGGCCGGCTGACGCCGCTGGAGGTGGTGGACGCCGCCATCGCCCGCGCCGAGGCGCGCAGCGCGCTCAACGCGGTGGTGCTGCGCCACTACGAGCTGGCCCGCGAAAGTGCCGCCGCCCTCGGCCGAGCGGGGCGTGCCGAGCGGCAGGCGAGGGCGGCCAAGGCGCCGCTGGCCGGCGTCCCCTTCGCGCTGAAGGACCTCAACGTCGCGCTGAAGGACACCATCACCACCAACGGCTGCGCCTTCTTCAAGGACGCGGTCGCCGACCACGATTCCACGCTGGTCCAGCGCTACCAGGCGGCCGGTCTCAACATCTTCGCCAAGCTCGCTTCGCCGGAGTTCGGCCAGACCGGCACCACCGAATCCCGCCTGTGGGGGCAGACCCATAACCCCTGGAACGCCGCCCACAGCGCCGGTGGTTCGTCGGGCGGTTCGGCCGCGGCGGTGGCGGCGGGCATCCTGCCGGCGGCCCACGCCAGCGACGGCGGCGGCTCGATCCGCATCCCGTCGTCCCACTGCGGGGTGTTCGGCCTCAAACCCAGCCGCGGCCGCGTGCCGGCCGGGCCGAAGGCCCTGGAAGGCTGGATGGGGCTGTCGATCAACAACGTGATCACCCGCAGCGTGCGGGACTCGGCGCTGCTGCTGCAGCTCACCCAGGGGCCGGAAGCCGGCTCCCGCGTCGGGCCACCACCGGCCGACCTGATGGCCGCGCTGCGCCAGCCGCCGAAGGGGCTGCGCATCGCGCTGATGGACGTCAATCCCTTCGGGATGGGCGTCCACGCCGACTGCCTGAATGCAGTGAAGAAGGCCGCCCGTCTGTGCACCGACCTCGGCCACAAGGTGGAGGTCGCCGCGCCGCAGCTGCCGATCCAGGAGATGTTCGCCGGCATGGGCGTGGTCACCGCCACCGGCATGCTGACGAGCGTGCAGGCCCGAGAGAAGCTGCTCGGCCGGGCGGTGCGCGAGGATGAGATGGAGCCGATCAACTGGCGCAGCCTGCAGCTCGCCAAGGGCTACAGCGCCGAGCAGGTGTTCCGTGCCCGCGCCGCGTTCGACCAGGCAGGCCGCATCCTCGACGAGTTCTTCGCACGCTACGACCTGATCCTGTCGCCGGTCACCGCCGCGCCGCCGCCGCTGCTCGGCGCGCTGTCCCTCGACCAGCCCTACGAGGATTTCGTGAAGAACGCGATGCTGGCTTCGCCCTTCACCGCGATGTTCAACATGAGCGGCCAGCCGGCCATGTCGGTGCCGCTGCACTGGAACGCCGCCGGCCTGCCGATCGGCGTGCAGTTCGCCGGCCCCTTCGGCGGCGAAGCCCGCCTGCTGGCCCTGGCTGCTCAGCTGGAACAGGCCGCACCGTGGAAACACCGCCGGCCGCCGCTGTAAGCGCCCGACGACGACAAGAACGACTGGAGACCCCATGAGCAAGATCCCCGAATACGTGCCCGGGCACGGCCTGCTGAAGGGCAAGTCCGTGCTGATCACCGCCGCCGCTGGCGCCGGCATCGGCTTTTCCGCCGCCCGCCGCTGCGTGGAGGAGGGCTGCCGCGCGCTGATGATTTCCGACATCCACCCGCGCCGGCTCGAAGAAGCCGTCGCCACGCTGAAGGCCGACAGCGGCCTCACCGAGGTGTATGGCCAGCTGTGCAACGTGACTGTCGAGGAGGAGGTCCGCGCGCTGGTGTCCGCCGCCGAGGAACGCCTGGGCGGCGTGGACGTGTTGATCAACAACGCCGGCCTCGGCGGCCAGAAGCGCGTCACCGAGATGAGCGACGAAGAGTGGAACCGGGTGCTGGACATCACGCTGACCGGCACCTTCCGCATGACCCGCGCGATGCTGCCGTACATGGAAGCGCGCGGCCGCGGCGCCATCGTCAACAACGCCTCGGTGCTCGGCTGGCGCGCCCAGAAGGAGCAGGCCCACTACGCCGCGGCCAAGGCCGGCGTGATGGCGCTGACCCGCTGCGCGGCCCTCGAAGCCGCCGAGCACGGTGTGCGCATCAACGCGGTGTCGCCGTCCATCGCGCTGCACGACTTCCTCAAGAAGGCCTCCAGCGAGGAACTCCTCGCCCAGCTGGCCAGCCGCGAAGCCTTCGGCCGCGCCGCCGAGGTGTGGGAAGTGGCCAACGTGATGGTCTTCCTGGCCAGCGACTACGCGTCCTACATGACCGGCGAAGTGCTGTCGGTCAGCTCCCAGCACGCCTGAGCGGAGCCGTCGATGAGCACCACCACTACCACGACTTTCTCCAGCGCCGACGCGCTGCTGGCCGCCGCCGGCCGTGACTTGGGCACCACCGACTGGCTGGAGATCACCCAGGAGCGGGTGAACCGGTTCGCCGACGCGACCGGCGACCACCAGTGGATCCACGTGGACCCGGAGCGGGCCAAGGACGGGCCGTTCGGCGGCTGCATCGCCCACGGCTACCTGACCCTGTCCCTCGCCAACTTCTTTCTGCCGCAGCTGATCCACATCGACAACATGAAGATGGGCGTCAACGTCGGCGCCGACCGGGTGCGCTTTCCGGCGCCGGTCCGCGTCGGCGCGCGCATCCGTGGGCGCGGCGAGATCCTCAAGGTGGAGGCCGTCGGCGAGGCGGTGCAATCCACCGTCCGCGTCAGCATCGAGATCGAGGGCGAAACGCGCCCCGGCTGCGTGATCGACACCATCAGCCGCTACACCTTCCATTCCGCCGCCGAGGCGATTTCCTGAGAGATGCCCGTCATGACCGAAGCCGTCATCGTTTCCACCGCGCGTACCGCGCTGACCAAATCCTTCCGCGGCGCCTTCAATGACACCGAGGCGCCGGTGCTCGGCGGCCACGTGGTGCGTGCCGTCGTCGAACGGGCCGGCATCGAGCCGGCCGCCGTCGAGGATGTGATCATGGGTGCCGCCGTGCAGCAGGGCACCCAGGGCTACAACATCGGGCGCCTGTGCGCCTACACCGGCGGCCTGCCGCAGAGCGTGGCGGGCATGGCGGTGGACCGCATGTGCGCGTCCGGCCTGATGAGCATCGGCATCGCCGCCAAGAACATCCTGGCCGGCGAGATGAAGATCGCCATCGCCGGCGGCGTCGAGTCCCTGTCGCTGACCCAGACCAAGCACAAGAACAGCTACCGGGCCCAGTCGGAAGCCGCCATCGCGGCGATGCCCAGCGCCTACATCCCGATGATCGAGACCGCCGAGATCGTCTCCCGGCGTTACGGCATCAGCCGTGCGGCGCAGGACGCCTATGCGCTGCAAAGCCAGCAACGCACCGCCGCCGCGCAGGAAGCCGGCCTCTTCGACGACGAGATCGTGCCGCTGGCGGCGCGCCGCCTGCTGCTCGACAAGGAAGGCAAGCCGCTCGGCCACGAGGACGTGGTGGCCCGCAAGGACGAATGCAACCGGCCGTCCACCACGCTGGACGACCTGACCGCGCTGAAGCCGGTGTGGAAGGACGGCAAGTGGGTGCAGCAGGGCGAGTTCGTCACCGCCGGCAATGCCTCGCAGTTCTCCGATGGGGCCGCCGCCGCGTTGCTGATGAGCCGCGCCGAAGCCGAACGCCGCGGGCTGGCGCCGCTGGGCATCTACCGCGGCATCGCGGTGGCCGGCTGCGCGCCGGACGAGATGGGCATCGGCCCGGTCTTCGCCATCCCGAAGCTGCTGGAGCGTTTCGGCCTCAGCGTCGGCGACGTGGGCCTGTGGGAGATCAACGAGGCCTTCGCCTGCCAGGTCATCCACTGCCGCGACACGCTGGGCATCCCCAACGAGCGCCTCAACGTGAATGGCGGCGCGATCTCCATCGGCCACCCCTTCGGCATGTCGGGCGCCCGCATGGTCGGCCACGCGCTGGCCGAAGGCCGCCGCCGCGGCGTGCGCTACGTGGTGGTGTCGATGTGCATCGGCGGTGGCATGGGCGCCGCGGGGTTGTTCGAGGTGGTCTGAGCGCCCGCTAGCCCGATCCGGCCGGGTCGGGCTTCTGTAGCCACTGCAGAAGCTTGGCGTAGAACAGCTCCGGCACCACCGGCTTCGACAGGAAGTCGTTCATGCCGGCGTCGAGACAGTTGGTCCGGTCTTCGCTGAAGGCATTGGCGGTCATCGCCAGGATGGGGACGTCCTGCCATCCGGGGATCCGGCGGATGCGGAGGGTTGCCGCAATACCGTCCATGCGGGGCATCTGCATATCCATCAGGACCAGGTCGTAGGCTTTCATTTCTGCCTTCTCGACAGCCTGCTGTCCGTCGTCTGCGGTCTCCACTATCAGTCCGGTCGTGGCGAGGAGGTCGACGACCACCAGCCGGTTGATCGGCTCGTCCTCCACCAGTAGCACGGTCTTGCCTTTGCAAGTTTCGGCCAGCCGGGCCTCGACCTCGCCGGGGGCCAGCCTAGGCTGGGCGGTATCCGGCTGGGTGCTCTTCTCCAGCCGGGCGGTGAACCAGAAGGTGCTGCCGTCCCCGGGGCTGCTCGTCACGCCGACCTCGCCCCCCATCAACTCCGCCAGGTGTCTGGTGATGGCCAGGCCCAGACCGGTGCCTCCATATTGACGGGTGGTCGAACTGTCGGCCTGTTCGAAGGCGACGAAAAGGCGCGCACAGGCCTCCGGTGCAATGCCCACCCCTGTGTCCTGAACGTCGAAGCGCAGGAGCACCGATTCCGCATCCTCTTCGACCAGGCTGGTACGTATCGTGATGCTGCCGGCCGTCGTGAATTTGAGGGCGTTGTTGGCGTAATTGAGCAGCGCCTGGGTCAGCCGGGTTGGGTCTCCGAGCAGGTATTTGGGGAGGTTCTCGGTGTCCAGCCGGAACCTCAGCCCCTTGGCCTGCACCCGTGGCGCGATGATGGACGCGATATTGCCCAGCAGGGCCTCGATCATGACGTCGGTTCTTTCCAGCGTCAGCTTGCCGGCCTCGATCTTGGACAGGTCGAGAATGTCGTTGATGACACTCAGCAGGTGATCCGCCGCCGCGTTGATCGTCTTCAGGCGGTTGCCCTGTTTTTCGGTGACACCTTCCCGCATCAGCAGATGCCCCATTCCCAGGATGGCGTTGAGCGGGGTCCGGATTTCGTGACTCATGTTGGCCAGGAAGGCACTCTTGGCATGGGTCGCGGCGTTGGCCGAATCCCTTTCCCTCTGGGTGCGGAGACTATGGATGCCGAATGCCAGGTTCCGGGCGACTTCTTCGAGCAGCGCCACTTCCTGTGCGGCAAAAGCGTTGGGGGCGGCGGAATAGAGTGCCAGCGCACCAATGATCTTCTGCTGGCAGACCAGGGGGAGCGCAATCACGGACTGGTAGCCGCGTTTCAGCACGGCCTCACGCCAGGGCGCCAGGGCCGGATTGACCTCGGCATTCTGCACGACCTGCGTCAGCCCCGTCCGGATGGCTAGGCCGGTGGGGCCCTGAAACGGGCTTGCGTCATCCCAGGAAATGTAGAGACCGTCCAGGTAGCCATTTTCATGGCCGGACACGGCGACGGGCCGGACCGACTTGCCTTCGTCCTGTTCCGCGAATCCGACCCAGGCCATCATGTAGCCGCCGGTGGCGACCATCAGCTGGCAGATCGCGTCGAGCAGGGTCGGTTCGTCGGCCGTGTGGGCCAGCAGCAGATTGCAGTCGCTCAGCAGGCGCAGGGAGCGATTGAGGCGCCGCTGCTCCCGCTCCGCCTGCTTGCGTTCGGTAATGTCACGCGAAGAAGCGTAGAGCAGTTCGACCCCGTCGATCAGCAGCGGCTGGGTGCTCACTTCCACATCGACACAGACACCATCCTTGCGCCGGTACTCCATCTCGAAGGCCATGGGCGCCTGGTGAAGGAAGAGCGCGTCGATCCGCCTTTGCGCACCGTCTTCGGCATGGACATCCCATCGCGCGATGCTCATGCCGGGCATTTCCTCGGGGGTGTACCCGAGTAGCCTGCAGAAAGAGTCGCTGGCCTCGAGCACGCAGCCATGGCGGTTCAGGATATGCACGCCGTCGCTGGCGTTCCTCAGCAGCACCTTGGCACGCAGCCCTTCGCGCTGGGACTCGGTGAGCATGCGCTGGGAAAACAGCGTGAAGAAGGTTGTAACGCAGGCAAAGGCGATCAGCGCAGCGAGCATCTGCCATACCTGCTGATGCCAGCCTTGCAGGTAATCGTCGTG
Organism: Zoogloea sp. GW822-FHT05C07; assembly: GCF_058800215.1. Classification (NCBI taxonomy): domain Bacteria; kingdom Pseudomonadati; phylum Pseudomonadota; class Betaproteobacteria; order Rhodocyclales; family Zoogloeaceae; genus Zoogloea; species Zoogloea sp. GW822-FHT05C07. Next base: position 5,124,414 of record NZ_CM179510.1, on the reverse strand, counting down.
GGCCATGCCGACGATCAGATGGAAGGGGCCGGACGACATGCGACGGTAGGTGATCAGGCGTTCGACGCTGTCGGCCGTCTTGTCCGTGTGGTAGGTGACGGGGCTTTTTCCGGAGGCAATCGCCGCCATCAGGGTCTTGTTGTAGATGGGCGCACCGAGCCGTCCGATGGGGGCGTCGAGCACGGGATAGCGGGTGATCAGGTCGAGGCGCGCATCGCGCAGCACGGCAAGCCCGTGGGCACCGTAGTCGATCTTGCTCAACTGCTCGTAGAAATACTGGACCGGAATGGCAATCGCCACCACGCCGGCAAAGCGGCCGCCCGGATGGTTGTAGCGCAATACCACAGGGATCACCGGCATCCCGGCAACCCGCCCGATGACCGGATTGCCGATGAGGACACCCGCGTCCGGCGTCTTGCGGAAGAGGGAGAAGAAATCCCGATCCGCCCAGGAAACCTCCTTCGGCCTGACCTGGTCGCCCAGGATGACATTGCCGGCTTCATCGCTGATGCGGATCTTCGCGCCTGACTCGAGCCGGGCCTCCAGCCGTTTGAGAAAGCGATTGATTTCCTGGGGCTCGAGTTTTCCGTGGACCCGCAAATCGTCTTCCAGCTTGTCCACCACGGTGCTCAGGCTGAGCCGGATGCCGCCGATGCTTACGGCCAGACTCTCGTCGAGGGCTTTGGCGATGTTCTCGTTGATGATTTCGGCGCGCTTGTCGTACTGCTCGCGACTTTGATGGAGGACGCCCGCCGTAACGAGCACGGCGACCGCATTCAGTCCGAGCCAGAAGGCCAGGAGACTCCGTCCGACCCTCGAATTGCCGCTGATCGGAAGTACACGTAACAACCCCGGCAAGGTCATGATTGTGTGCAGGTTCTCCAGCGCGTATGCGACCAACTATACGCCGAAACAAAAGAACGCCGATCAACCGGCGGCAGGCCGGGCCGGCAGCTGCATGTGTCCGCCTTATCTGAGGGGAGGCGGCCGTCCGGCTCCTGGCCACGGCGCGTCTAATCCTAATAGACGATGCCGCCCCTTTCGCGCCTCACGCACCATCGTCATACACCAACACAATAGGCGAGGAAATGCGATGGGCAACAACAATCAACGCTTGTTCGATCTGACCGGCCGGGTCGCCGTGGTGACCGGTTCGGGGCAGGCCCACGAGGTGGGCGCGGCGGTAAGCTACCTCGTTTCCGACGAGGCCTCCTGGATGTGCGGACAGACGCTGCCGCTCAATGGCGGCTCCTTCACCATCTGAGCGGACGAGGGCAGGCTGATGAACTTCGATTTTTCCGACGACCAGAAGCTGCTGCGCGACGAGTTGCGCAAGTTCCTGGTCAATGAGTCCCCGCTGGGCGAGGCCCGCCGCGTGATGGACCAGGGCCTCAGCCACAGCGCGGCGGTCTGGTCAGGGCTGGGCGGCATGGCGGTCAATACGCTGATGCTGCCGGAGCGCTGCGGCGGGCACGGGCTAGGGGCGCTGGAGCTGTGCGTGGTGGCGGAAGAGGCCGGGCGCCAGCTGGCGCCGGTGCCGCTGGCCTCGACGCTGTACCTGGCGGTGCAGGCCCTGCTGCTCGGCGCCGGCGAGGCCCAGCAGCAGCGCTGGCTGCCGCGCGTCGCCGACGGGCAGATTGCCACGCTGGCGGCGCCGCTGGACGGCAGTTCGATGGCGCGCCCGCGCTTCGACGGCACGGCCCTGCACGGCACCGCACCGCTGGTGATGGATGGCGAGGCCGCCCATTTCGCGGTGGTGCTGGCCGACGGCCCCGACGGCCGGCCGCTGCTGTTGGTCGCGGAGCTGGGCGCCAGCGTGGCGCGCAGCCGCCTGGCCACCATCGACCCGAGCCGCGGTTTTGCGGCGCTGGCCTTCGATGCCACGCCGGCCGAGGCGCTGGACGCGGTGGACGACGCAGAGACGCTGCTCGACACGCTGCGCAACCGGGCGGCGATCCTGCTCGCCTTCGAGCAGCTCGGCGGCGCCGACAGCGCGCTGGCGATGGCCGCCAGCTACGCCCGCGAGCGCAAGGCCTTCGGGCGGGCCATCGGCGCCTACCAGGGTATCAAGCACAAGCTGGCCGACATCTACACCCGCAACGAGATGGCCCGCGCCCATTGCTACTACGGCGCCTGGGCCCTGTCCTGCGACGCGCCGGAGCTGGCGCTGGCGGCGGCCGGTGCGCGCATCGCCGCCACCGACGCCTTCGGCTACGCCGCCCAGGAGAACATCCAGACCCACGGCGGCATGGGCTACACGTGGGAGATGGACTGCCACCTCTACTACCGCCGCGCCCGCCAGCTGGCGGTGGCGCTGGGCAGCCGCCACGCCTGGAACGAACGCCTGGTGCGCGAACTGGAAAAGGAGTAATCGCATGGATTTCAAGGACTCTCCCGACGAAGCCGCCTTCCGCGCCGAATGCCGCGCCTGGCTGGAGGCCAACGCCACGCGCAAGACGCGCCCGGACCAGGTCTATGGCCGTGGCCTCAACGCCGAGCAGCTGATGGCCGCCTCGCGGGAATGGCAGGGCCGCAAGGCGGCCGCCGGCTACGGCGCGATCACCTGGCCGGCGGCCTTTGGCGGGCGTGGCGGCACGCCGATGCAGGAAGTCATCTACCGGGAGGAAGAAGGGCAGTTCGAGGTGCCGCCCAACGCCTTCGCGGTGAGCCTCGGCATGGTCATCCCGTCCCTCTTCGTGCATGCCAGCGACGAGGTGCGGGCGCGCTACGTGGGTCCGGCGCTGCATGGCAAGGAGCTGTGGTGCCAGCTGCTGTCCGAGCCGGGCGCCGGCTCCGACCTGGGCATGGTGCGAACCCGCGCCGAGCGCTGCACCGACGGGCGCGACGGCTGGATCCTCAACGGCCAGAAGGTGTGGACCACCTACGCCCAGTTCGCCCAGTTCGGCATGGTGCTGGCACGCACCGACCCGAACGTGCCGAAGTTCGACGGCCTGACCAGCTTCTTCATCAACATGCAGGCAGAAGGCGTCGAGGTGCGGCCGATCCGCCAGGCCAGCGGCGAGGCGGAATTCAACGAGGTGTTCTTCAACGAGGTCTTCGTTCCCGACGCGCAGCGGGTCGGCGCGGTGGGCGCCGGCTGGAAGGTGACCGTGACGGCGCTGATGAACGAGCGCTTGTCCATCGGCGGCGTGATGCCGCCGGGCCTGTGGAAGACCGCCGCCGGCATGATGCGCGAAGCGAGCCTCAACGGCGCCAGCGCGCTGGCCGACGGCCGCATGCGCGAACGCCTGGCCGACCTCTACCTCAACGCCCACGGCCTGTGGCTGCTGCAGGCCCGTGGCCTGACCGCCCTCGGCAAGGGCCGCGAGCCGGGGCCGGAGCTGTCCATCGCCAAGATCGTCGGCGCCCGCACGCTGCAGGACTTCGGCTACCTGGCCATCGACTTGCAGGGCGAACGCGGCGTGCTCGCCGCCGAGGAGCAGGGCGAGGCCTGGCGCCTGGTGGAGCAGCTGTGGTTCGGCGCGGCCGGCATGCGCATTGCCGGCGGCACCGACGAGATCGTCAAGAACAGCGTCGGTGAACGGGTGCTGGGCCTGCCGCCGGAACCGCGCACGGACAAGGGCGTGCCGTTCAGCCAGTTGCCCGTTTGACGCGCCGGCCGGGGCCCGAGTCGGGTTTTTCGGACTCGGTTCTGGATAATCGGATGGTTGCCTTCCAGTAACGGAATGCAATCATCCGTTTTTCGGTGATCGAGCTCGAAGTTTCGGGGTCAGTCGTCGAAACTTCGAGCTTTCGATCCGAAGTTTCGACCTCGACGGTCGAAGTTTCGGACTCCAGGCTCGAAGTTTCGGGTTCAAAGCTCGAAACTTCGAGCTCAGCGTCCGAAACTTCGGGGTGCGGAGCCGAAACTTCGAGCCCGGATCTCGAAAAGTGGAAAGCAAGTATCCGTCTGTGGCGCGGTGCTGACGAAGTGGAGTGCTTCGGCTCTGGCCAGGAGGCGGCGAAGATGGCGCGGCGTCATCCGATTTCAGCCCGTCGAGACGGGAAAAGCGTGATGTCTGGCCGACCACGCAACCAGCAGCGTGGCCAGCAGCAGCGTCAGCAGGGCAGGGGAGAAAGCCCCGACGCCGAGGCGGTCCAGCAGCACGCCACCCACGATGCCGCCACCGGCAATGGCCGTGTTCCAGGCCGTGACCAGCATCGACTGTGCGACATCCGCAGCATTGCCGGCGGTCTTGGCCAGTGCGGTCTTGGCCAGTGCGGTCTGGAACAAGGTCGCGGCACCGCCAAAAGCCAGCCCCCAGGCCCCGACCGCTGCATAGACGGCGATCGCCTCGTGGCCTGCGATGCCCAGCACCAAGGCCGACAGTCCGAACAAGCCGGTGCTCGCGAGGGTCAGTGTGCGCAGGTGCCGGTCGATCAGCATGCCGATGATCCAGATGCCCAGCAGCGACGTGATGCCGAAAACCAGCAGCACCCGATCCGTGCGCTCCACCATGCCGGCCATTGCCAGAAACGGCGCGATGTAGGTGTAGAGGATGTTGTGCGCGAGGACGAAGGCCAGCACCACGAACAACACCGGGCGAATACCCGGCAGGGTGAAGACTTGCCGCAACGACAGGCGTTTGTTTGCAGCCTGCCCCGCGAAGTCCGGCACTTTCAGGTAGATCCAGACCATCAGGGCCAGCGCCAGCAGGCTCATGGCGCCGAAGCACATGCGCCACCCCATCGCGGTGCCGAGGAAGGTGCCGGCCGGCACCCCCAGGGACAGGGCCAGCGGCGTGCCCGCCATGGCAATGGCGATGGCACGGCCCTGCTGGTGTTCGGGCACCATCCGCGCCGCGTAGCCCGCCAGTAGCGCCCACAGCAATCCCGCCGAGACGCCTGCCAGGAAGCGCGCCAGCATGGTCAGCGCGAAGTTGGCGGACAGCGTCGTCACCGTGTTGGCGATGGCGAAGCCGGCCATGGCGGCCAGCAGCAATGGCCGGCGCCGCATCCCCTGGGTGGCGGCCGTCAACGGAATGGCGGCGACCAGGGAGCCAATGGCGTAGAGGGTGACGGTCTGGCCGGCCCATGCTTCGGATACGGCCAGGCCTTGCGCCATCCGGGGCAGCAGGCAGGCCGGCAGCGCTTCGGTCAGGATGGTGATGAAAGCCGCCATGGCAAGGGCCAGCAGCGCTCCGACAGGCATGCGCGCCTGCTCCGCCGGGCTCATCGCCCGGCCTCCGGGGCGCCGTAGACCGCATCGCGCAGATCGGTGACAAAACGCCCCGACATGCCTTCGTACAAGGTGTTGGTGAATGCGACGACGCTGAGTCCCTGCGCCCGATCCACGAACCAGGCATGGCCGTAAGCGCCGCCCCACCGCCAGGTGCCTTCCGACTCGGGGGAAGCGGCCAGGGCCGGGTCGCGCAGGACCGAGAATCCCAACCCGAAGCCGAAGCCCGGTGCATTGGGCAGTTCCCGGCCGCCCGTCTGATCCCGCGCCATCTCGGCGATCAGCTCGTCGGGCAGTAGCGCGCCGCCACCCTGGCGCAAGGCTTCCAGCAGGCGCAGGAAGTCTCCGGCCGTTCCCGCCATGCCCGCACCGCCAGAAGGAAAGGCCTGGGGGTCGAAGATGCGCGCGGGGCTGTAGGGGATGCCGATGGCCCCTTCGAAGGGTGAAACGGTTTCGCCTTCCGCCAGGGGGTGCGGAGGGGCGTCATTCACATAGGCGGTCGCCACGCGTTGCGCGTCCAGCGCGACGAAGCCGGTATCGGCCATGCCCAGCGGAGCGGTCACGAGTTGGCGTACGGCGGCGTCCAGGGGCTCGCCGTGCACCTGTTCGATCACGGCGCTCAGCACGTCGGTTGCCAGCGAGTAGCCCCAGGCCGTGCCCGGCTCGTACAGCAGCGGCACGCTGGCGATGCGGCGCAGGTTCTCTGCCAGGCTGATAGCGGACGCATCCATGCCGTCGGAGACACCGGCCCGCGCATAAGGACCGTCCGCCTCCGCCTCGAAGAAGCGGTAGCCCAGCCCCGCCGTGTGGCTGAGCAGTTGCCGCACGGTGATCCGTGCCGGCCGGCCATCGGCCAGTCGTGGCCGGAACCCGGGCAACCAGCGATCGATAACGTCGTCCAGATCGAGCCGGCCTTGCGCCACCAGCACCAGCGCCGCCGTCGACACGATGGGCTTGCTGACCGATGCCAGGCGGAAGATTGCGTCCGTGGTCATTTTCCGATGGCTTTCGCGGTCGGCCCAGCCGGCAGCCTGGCGGTGGATCAATACGCCGTCGCGGGCCACCAGGACCACGGCACCGACCAGACGCTGTTCGTCCAGCGCCCGCTGAACCGTCGCCTGAACCTGGGGGCACAGATTTGCGGGCGGTGCGCTTGTGCGCAGCGGCAATGCAAGAGTTGTCACGGGTAATTCCTTTCGTCAATGAACATGCCCGTCACGATAGAAAACCGGCGATTGAAGAAAAAGCGGGGTACAGTTCCTTTTTAAGCGGAACAATTTGTCCGCAATGGGGGCGTGGTGGACAGCCTGAACGGCTTCATGGTGTTTGTGCAGGTCGCCGAGACCCGCAGCTTCGTTGCGGCAGGCCGCTTGCTGGGCGTATCGGCCTCCGCCGTCAGCAAGAGCGTGGTGCGGCTGGAAGAAAAGCTCGGTGTGCGCCTGTTCCATCGCAGCACGCGCAGTGTCTCGCTGACGGCCGAAGGCACGCTGTTCCTGGAGCGCAGCCGCCGCATCCTGGCCGAGATCGAGGCGGCAGAACTGGAGCTGTCGCAGGCGACGTCGGCGCCGCGCGGCCGGCTGCGGGTCAGCCTGCCGCTGGTCAGTTCGCTGGTGCTGCCGGTGCTCGGCGAGTTCATGCGCGACTACCCGGCCATCGAGCTGGACCTGGACTTCACCGACCGGCTGGTCGATGTGATCGAGGAAGGTTTCGATGCCGTCGTCAGGACCGGCGACCCGGCGGACTCGCGTCTGTCGGCGCGCCGGCTGGGGGCTTTCCGCTCGTTGGTGGTCGCCTCGCCCGACTACCTGGCGCGGCGGGGCACGCCGCAGGTGCCTGCCGACCTGCTGCAGCACGCCTGCCTGCACTACCGCTTTCCCAACAGCGGCAAGCTGGAAACATGGGCGCTGCGACAGGCGCCCGGCGAGCCCGAGCTGCCATTGCCGACCTCGATGATCTGCAACAACATCGAGACGCGCGTGTGCTTCGCACTCCAGGGATTGGGGATCGCGTACCTGCCGGAATTTTCGATCAGGGAACCGCTGGCGGATGGCCGCTTGCGTGCTGTTCTGACGGAGCACGTGGAGCGCACCGGCGTCTTCCATGTGCTCTGGCCGGCCAGCAAACATCCGTCGCCCAAGGTTCGCGCCCTGGTCGATTTCCTGTGTGCCCGGGTGTTTCCATCTTCCTGAATCGTGCCGCCGCCCCTGGCCGGCGGTGAGGCTGCGGCTCGTCCCGGCGTTCTCCATGTCGACGCCTAACCAGTATTCCATCGCGGGGCGCGCGGCCGCTCATGGCCGTACGGGCCGGGAGGATGGCGACGGCTGCCGAAAGCACCTCGGCGGCCGTCGCCCGGGATGGCTCAGAGCCCCGCGCGGCGCGCGGCTTCCGGCCCGAAGTCGCGCTCGCTGAACTTGCCCTCGTTGAGCTTGTAGGCGCCGGGCTGCTCGTTGATGAGGTTGAAGGCCAGGTAGGTGCCGGCATTCAGGTCATGGTAGAGGCCCACCCCGGCCTGCCAGGTGTTCATCTCGTAGGCGTAGAAGTAGTTGAGCATGGAAGTGCGCCACAGCTCGCCGCGGGTGTCGTAGTTGTCGGCCATCACCATGAACCAGGTGTCCTCGTCCAGGTACATCACGCGCTTGCCGTACAGGTGGCGGAAGCCGGGCTTGAGCTCGGCTTCGAGCACCCACACCCGGTGCAGCTCGTAGCGCATGTGCTCGGGGTTCACGTGGCCGGGGCGGATGATGTCGCTGTATTTCAGCTTGCCGGAGTGGAAGCGATAGGCGTTGTAGGGGATGTACAACTCCTTCTTGCCGACGATCTTCCAGTTGAAGCGCTCCGGTGAGCCGTTGAAGAGGCGCACCTCATCCACGGTGATGGAGCCGCCGGTGCCGGGGAAGGCCATGTCGTAGCCGTAGCCGGGCGATTGCCGGACGCGCCGGGTGCCCGGATCGTAGCGCCAGCTCTGGCGCGGCTCCTTGGCGAAGTTCCAGTACTCGGTACCGGTGTTCACCTCGCCCTTGTCGCGCTCGGGCAGCAGGGTCTCGTTCATGTAGAAGGACGAATGGCCGAGGGTCTTGCCGCGCTTGCCCGGCTCGCTGGGCGGCGCGAAGTTGCGCGACTTGACGCGGCCCCAGTTCACCTTGCCGTCGGCCAGCACGTAGGCGTTGTCGGAGACCAGTTCCTCGGTCCATGCCCGGTAGGGGGCGTTGGCGTTCCACAGCAGCTCGAGGCCGGACTTGGGCAGCGGGAACAGCGGGCCGCCGCCGGTGCCGGCAACGCCTTCGCCGCCTTCGATCAGCTCGGCGTTGGTGGCATTGTCGAGGGCGGTCTTGCAGACGCCGTCGGGGAAGCGGAAATCCCGGTGGGACGGATACACCGGCATGCGGAAGGTGGACGGGTAGCGGGCGAACAGCGCCTTCTGGCCCGGCGACAGGCGGTTGGCGTACTGGGCCAGGTTGGCGGAGGTGATGACGAACAGCGGCTTTTCGTTGGGGTAGGGGTCCACCGGGTGGTGGCCGGTGCCCTTGAAGTCCACACCCGGCGGTACGCCGAGCCATTTGCCGCTGAAGGCGGGAATGCTGCCGTCGGCGTTGGCGGCCTTTTCGGCGCCGACGCAGGTGAGGTCCTTGCCGAGGCGGGCGATCTCGTCGGGGGCCGCCTTGGCCAGCGCGGCGGAGGCCGGCAGCAGGGCCACGGCGGCGCCGAGGACGAAGCCGGTGATCTTCTTGCTCATGGTGTCTTCCTGGTTAGCGGGCATCAGAAGGTGTACTTGGCGTTGAAGGAGAGGTAGTCGCGGTCGGCAAGCTGGCGGCCGTCGCGCAGGCTCGGCGAGCCGATGTAGCCGACGTAGGTGAGGCCCAGCTGCAGGTTGCCGAGGTACTTGAAGTCGGCGCCGAGGGTCAGGCGCCGCTCGTCGCGGCCCATGCCGGAGAAGCTGCTGCCGGCCAGGTTCTGGGTCCAGATCACCTTGGTGCTGAGGTCCCAGCCGCTGAACAGGTTGGGGTAGTCGAAGATGGCGCCGAAGCCGCCGACGGTGGTGCTGCGGGTCTGGCCGTCATAGACGAAGCGGTTGAAGTCGCCGTTCTGGGTGGGCAGGCCGCCGCTGATGGTCAGCGTGTCGGCGCCGGCGATGCGCTGGTGGGCCACTTCGCCCATCAGCGTGGTCTGGTGGGCGATGGCGCTGGGGCCAAGCATATAGACGAAGTTGCCGTTGCCCTGCACGTAGCGGCCGCGGGTCGGGGCACCGTTGTCCAGGTAGACCGGGGCGCCGTCCCGGTAGCTGAGGTCGCCGCCGAGCTGCACGGAGTCGCCGATCTTGGTGCTCAGGCTGAGGCCGGTGAGCTTGATGTCCTCGAAGTAGGCGAGTTGGAAGTAGGGCGCACTGCCCCCCAGGCCGCCGAAGCGCGGCACCGACGAATAACGGGTGCTGCCGGTGAAGTCGAACAGCAGCGCGCCGACGCGGTCGTGGTAGCGGTAGTGGAACAGGCCCAGCTCGGTGGTGTCGCTGAGCTGGTAGCGGGTGCCGAGGCCCCACTGGCCGGAGTCGCGGGCGCTCAGCTCACCGGCGAAATTGGCGGCGGTGAAGCTGTGGTCGGGCAGGCTGGACACCGTGCCGGCCGCCAGCCGGAAGAACTGGGCGCCGGGGCCGAAGTAGTCGCTGCCGAAGTAGTCGCCGACCGGGTTGAGGCGGCTCTTCTCCCACTTGTACTGGTAATAGCCGGTCACCGTGAGGGCGTCGGTCAGGCCGAGGCTGGCGGACAGCTGGCCGACCGGCAGGTAGGCTTCCTTGGCTTCGGTGCCGGGCACGTTGAACTTGGTGGCATCCACCGGCACCTGGCCCTGGCTGATGTTGGGCCAGAACATGCTCTCGCCCCACACCACCGCATGGCGGCCGAGCTTGACCGACAGCGGATGCTCGCCGCCGAGCAGCCAGTTGCCGTACACAAAGGCTTCGAGCAGGCGGGAGTTCTGGCCGCTGAGGCGGCGGGTGTCATGGACGAACTCGTCGGCCGGCCCGGTCTTGTTGACGGTGGCGGGCGAGTCGTTGTCGTTGCTGCCCCGGTAGACGCTGTCGTAGAAGGCGCTGCCGCGCAGCATGCCGCCCAGGTTGTCGTGCTTGAACTTGACCTCTCCGAGCAGGTTTGCCCGGTTGTTGATGAGGCCGTAGCGCTTGAAGTTGCGCGTGCCGTCGTCGTTGTTGAGGTCGGCCAGGTATTCGCTCGCCGGTTTGGCGGTGCGCATCGAGCTGGTGTACGACAGGGTCAGGGACGTATCGACGGTGGTGGCGTCGTCCAGCGTGAAGCTGGGGCCGGCCCAGGCGGGGCCGCAGGCCAGGGCGACCAGCAGGGCGAGCCGGCGCGGTCGCGGACGGAGCGCGCGGACATGGGGCGGACGGATGTCCAGGTGGGGCATGGGTCTTCCTCGAATGGTGGGTCTGTCGGTCTTGTTGTGTTCGCCGTGAAGCACATGGCCGGCCCATGGTGCCGACGGACGCGGCGCGGCCGCATCACCCATACGGGTGATAGGGGTATGGAAAATGGGGGGCTTCGGTGGAGGCCTCAGCCCAGCGGGGCGACGCTGCGCAGGATCAGCCGTACCAGCTCGGTCTGGCGGGTGACGCCGGTCTTGGCGAAGATGCTGCGCAACTGGCTGCGCACGGTGTGGCGGCTGCTGCCGAGGCGGGCGGCGGCCTCTTCCAGTGTGATGCCGTCGGCGAGCAGCAGGGCCAGGCCGGCTTCGGCCGGCGTGAGGTTGAACAGCGCGCGGATCACCGCCGGCGAGGCGCCGACCTGGTGCCCCGGGTCGCTGATGTGCAGCACGGCGACCGGCCGCGCGCCGTAGACAAGGCCGTCCGCCGGGCGCAGCGGGCGGACCAGCACGCCGTAGGGGCTGCGCCCGGAGGGTCGGCTGAGGGTCATCCCGGCGACCAGCCCCGGTTGGCCGGCTTCGCCACGGGCCGCCTGGGCGACGAGTTCGGCCAGGGCCTGGCGTTCCTGTCGCAGCCGGGGGCGCAGTTCGTCGTTGACCAGTTGCAGGCCGTCGTCGCCGGCGAGGATGTCCCGCGCGATGCGGTTGGCGGCCAGCACCTTGCCGCGTCCGTCGAGGAGCAGGGTGCCGACGGCGAGGCGCTCGACGGTGCCGCAGTGGAGCTGGCGTTCGGTCTCCAGCGCCTCGACGGTGGAATGGATGCGCACCGCGCGGCGCAGGTGGGGCAGCAGCAGCGTGCACAGCGCACGCTCGGCTGGGCCGAAGCGGCCGTCGCCCGCGCCGCGGCTGACCCGGAAGCGGCACACGCGGCCGTCCGCCAGCGCCAGGTCGGCGCCGATGAGGTAACGCACGCCGAGAGGCGCCAGGTAGGACTGGTAGACCGCGCTGGCCAGCCAGTCCGGTTCGTCGATGAGCTCCTCGACGGCCATGATGCGGTCGCGGGGCAGGTTTACGAAGGGGTCGAGCGCGTGCAGCGAGCCGGTGTAGCGGGCAGTCAGGTCCGGCTCGGCGCGGCCGGCGAAGAGCGCCGACCAGCCGCCGTCGGACAGGGCTGGCGGCAGCAGCAGCGACACGTAGCTGGCGCCGAGGCGCAGGCGCATGGCGTCAAGCCAGCCCTGCCATGGCTGAGGTTCGAAGGGGCCGTCCTGCAGCAGCGCGAGGAGCGCGTCGAAGTCGGCGAAGGCGATGTCCGCCTGGCGGAACAGCGTGTCCGCGTCGTTGGTTGGGAAAGGGGGCCGAGTCTCGCTGCCAGGGGAAGAAGGACTGACGGAAGCGGCGATGGGGCTGGCGAAGGGCGTCACGGTCCGGGGCGCGAAGTGGCGTTGCGCCTAGGGTTCCATGCCGCGGGATCGGCAGGCATCGTCCGGGCGGACGAGGCGCGGTGCTTTCGAAAGGGCCGTGCTCCGTCCCTGTCGTCGGAAATAAAAAAACGGCCTGCCACCCACCGGGCGACAGGCCGGCCAGAAAGGGGTGAGCGGGATCAGGCCGTCACGGGCTCGCTATACGCCACCGCGCCCTTGGGCACATAGACGCCCTCGCACTGGTCGAGGAACTCCTGCTTCATCGCGCGTGGGTTGTAGAACTGCTTGTACCAGATGCGGGCCTTCATGAAGGGGCCGTCACTGGGAATGAACAGGCCGTTCAGGCACGGGCCCTTGTTGGTCCACACCTCGAAGTCCTGGGCGAAGGCGAGGCGGCTGGATTCCTGGAACTGGCGCGCGGCGACCGTATCGGCAACGGTGACCGTGTCGTTGTCGCCCGGCGACTTGACCAGCAGGGAATGCCAGACCTTGACGCTGCCGTCGTCCACCGGGGTGTGGGTGATCATCAGCACCGATTCGTAGAGGCCGGTCAGCTCGGACAGCAGCAGGCCGGGGCCGTGATAGGTGGTCAGCGTGTGCAGGATCGGGCTGATGCCGTCGGCGCCCACCAGGGTGCGGTGCGGGCCGCATTGGCGCTGGGTGGCGGTGTGGCCAACGAATTCGTTCTCGTACTTCTGCACGGTGGAGCCGTGGATGGGGCTCAGGTGGCCGTAGTCGCAGATGTTGTCGATGACTTCCTGCGGGTGCTGGTTGAGGACGCCCAGGTGGTCGAACTTCCAGCGCACCCAGGACGGGTCGTCCCACTGGGGCAGGCTGGGGTGGGACCATTCCGGCTCACCGCCTTCCGGGTCGTGCCACACCCAGATGGCGCCGAGGCTCTCGACGACGGTCCACGACTTGACGCAGGCCGACGCCGGGATGGGGCCGCTGTGGTACGGGATGTCGTCGCACTTGCCGTTGGCGTCGAAGCGCCAGGCGTGGTACGGGCAGCGGATGCCGTCGCCTTCCACGTTGCTGCCGCCGCCGTCGAGCACCACGTAGGAGGTGTTGTTGGGCGCCGCCAGGTGGGTCTTCATGTGCGGGCAGTAGGCGTCCAGCAGGACCACCTTGCCGCTGGCGCGGCCGCGGTAGAGCGCGAAGTCCATGCCGAAGAAGCGTACCGCCAGCGGCTTGTGGGTGTTCAGTTCTTCCGCGTCGGCGATCATGAACCAGCCGCGGGGGAAGGTGTATTCGCCCAGCCGGTAATCCTTGGATGTGGCCATGTGTCCTCCTTGTATTGGTGTGTGTGGGTGTCCCCAACGATTGTGTGGATTTGCTTCCGGCGCCGCATACCCTGTTCGGACGATGGGCGCCGATGCTCTCCCGCTTTCTTCAACTGGCGGCGGTGGCGAGGGCGCCGAGGCGCGCCTCGTAGGGCCGCACGGCACGCCAGAACAGCAGCAGCGTGGCGAGCATCACCAGCAAGGTGGCGACCAGCGCGTAGCGCAGGCCGGCCGCGCCGAGGCTGGCGGTGAACAGATCGCTGAGGGCGCCGGACAGCAGCGGGCCGAAGCCGGCGCCGAAGAGGGTCAGGAACAGGTTGAGGATGGCCGCGCCCATGGCCCGCTGGTGCGCCGCCATCATGTGGCTGGTGGCGGCGTAGGACAGCGGCGGCCACCAGCTGTTGAAGAAGCCGAAGCCGGCGGCGAACAGCATCGCGTGGGGAACATGCAGGGCGCCGACGGCCCATTGCCCCTCCGCCGGCCACAGCAGGAAGGCGATGCCCATCGGCAGGCTGGCGGCGACGCCGCCGAGGGGCAGCAGGATCTGCCAGCGCACGTGGCGGCGGGTCAGGCGGTCGCAGTACCAGCCGCTGAAGATCGCCCCGGCTGCGGCGCCCAGACCACTGGCGAGGCCGAACAGCAGGCCGGCCTGGGCCAGCGGCAGGCCGTGGCTGCGCACCAGGAAGGTCGGTACCCAGATCCCGTAGCCGTAGCCGGCCACACCAGCCAGCCCACAGCCCAGGCACACGTAGCGGAAGGCCGGGATGGCGAGCAGCGTGCGCACCTGGGCCAGCAGCGAGCCGCTGTCCGGTGTGGGCGCAGCCTTTGCGCCGGTGCCGTCGAAGGCACCGCGGCGGGGCTCGCGGACCAGCAACCACAGCAGGCTGGCGAGCAGCAGGCCCGGCGCGCCGAAGGTCAGGAAGGTGGCGCGCCAGCCGTACTGCTGGGCGATCCAGCCGCCGAAGGCCATGGCCAGGATCAGGCCGACATGGGGCCCGACCATGAACAGGCTGATGGCCAGCGAGCGGCGCTCCTTCGGGTAGAGGTCGGAGACCATCGAGATCGCCGGGGCCATGCCGCCGGCCTCGCCGACGGCGACGCCCATGCGGGCCAGCATCAGCTGCCAGAACTGGCCGACCAGCCCGCAGGCCATCGTGGCGCAGCTCCACAGGCCGCAGCACACGGCCACCAGGTTGCGCCGGTTGGCGCCGCGGTCGGTGTAGCGGCCGAGGGGAACGCCCATCACCGCGTAGAGCACGCCAAAGGCGAGGCCGGTGAGCAGGCCCATTGCGGTGTCGGAGGCGCCGAACTCGCGCTTGATCGGCTCGATCAGCACCGCGATGACGGTGCGGTCGATATAGGAGAAGACATAGACCAGGGCCAGCAGCAACAGGCTCAGGTGGGTGCGCCAGGTGACACTGGGCGGAGTGGCGGCGTTCATGGAGGGTCCTCGGGCGATTGGCGGGCGATTGGCGGGCGCGCTGGCCCATGGCGGGGCATGCTGGGCTCGTGGAGGAGGGCGGGCATCGTCCTTTTGGACGTTTTGCATGAATAGGCATGGCGCCTAGATTCGGGTACCCCAACAAGGAGGGCCTATGGCTGACTTCGCCCGAGATTCCGACACACCGGCGGCTGCAGCCGCCGCCCCGCTGGCTTTTCCCTTCGACCCGCCCACGCCGGACGGCGCGGTGGTGGAACTGGCGCCGGGCATCCTGTGGGCGCGCATGCCCATGCCGATGCAACTGGACCACATCAACGTCTACCTGCTGCGCGACGACGACGGCTGGTACATCGTCGATACCGGCCTCAACACCGAAACCTGCCAGGCCCTGTGGGAGCAGATCGCCGCCACCCGGCTGGACGGGCTGCCGTTCAAGGGCCTGCTGTGCACGCACTTCCACTACGACCACGCCGGGCTGGCCGACTGGCTGATGCGGCGCTTCCGCATTCCGCTATGGATGACCCACGGGGAGTTCTACATGATGCGGGCGCTGGCGGTGCCGCTGCCCGAGCCGGAGCCCGATGGGCTGCGTCATTTCCATGCCCGCGCCGGCATGCCGGCTGAGCGCATCGATGCGATGATCCGCGGCCTGCGTCGGGATCCCTTCCTGCCGCCGCAGCCGGAGAGCTTCCAGCGCCTGCGTGCCGGACAGACCCTGTGCATCGGCGGGCGGAGCTGGCAGGTGGTGGTGGGCGAGGGGCATTCGCCCGAGCATGCCTGCCTGTACTGCGCCGCCGACCGCATCCTGATCGCCGGCGACCAGTTGCTGCCGCGCATCACGTCGAACGTGCTGGTGTCGAGCATCGAGCCGGAGGGCAACCCGCTGCAGCTGTGGCTGGAATCCCTCGACCGGCTCGAGAAGCTGGCGCCGGATACGCTGGTGCTGCCATCCCACGAGAAGGTGTTCACCGGCCTGCCGGCCCGCGTCGTCGGCCTGCGCGATCATCACCACACCCAGTTCGCACTGGTGCTGGCGGCGCTCGCCGATGCCGGCGCGGCGACCGCCTTCGAGGTGATGGGGCAACTCTTCCCGCGCCGTTTGAGCTCGGTGGAGGAGATGATGGCCCTCGGCGAAACCGTCGCCCACCTGTCCTGGCTGCGCTACGACGGCCAGGTGGTGCGGGTGCTCGACGAGGACGGGGTTTACCGTTTCAGCGTGGCTGCCTGAGACTGGCGGCCGCGAGCCACGATAACAACACGACACCAAAACAACGCCCGGCCCGCCCGACGGCGGCCGGCGAGGAGACCACGATGACCCATTCCCTGGACCTGGCCCGACAGTGCCGGGCGCAACTGCTTGCGCCCGGCGGACCGTTCGAGCTCGTCGACTGCGAAGTCGGCGGCTACACGCAGCGTCGCTATCGCAACGCCTTCCCGACCCTGCCGGCGCTCGTCGAAGCGAGCCGCGGCCATGGCGACAAGCCCTTCATCGTCTATAGGGACGAGCACTGGAGCTTCACCCGTTTCTTTGCCGACGTGGATGCCGTCGCCGCACGCCTGCACGGGCTGGGCGTGGCCGAGGGCGAGCGGGTGGCGATCGCCATGCGCAACCGGCCGGAGTGGGCGGTGGCCTTCGCCGCGGCGGCGCTGATCGGTGCGGTGCCGGTGCCGCTCAACAGCTTCGGGCTGGCTGAGGAGCTGCTCGCCGCGCTGGCTGACGTGAGCCCACGCGCGCTGTTCTGCGACCCGGAACGCCACGCACGGCTTGCCGGGGTACTGCCGGCTGGCCTGGAGGTCGTCGTCACCGACGACGGCGCGGCGGGCGCCCACGCCTACCGGGCGCTGGCCGCCCAACCGGCGCCACCGCGGCCCGAGGTGACGGTGACGCCGGACGATGCGGCGCTGATCCTGTTCACCTCCGGCGCAACCAGTCGTGCCAAGGGCGTGTTGTCCACCCAGCGGGCGGTGTGCCAGGCCTTGTTCAACATCGACTTCATCGCGGCGGTGTCGGCGATGAGCTCGCCGGAAGCCGTGCAGGCCATCATGGCCCGCGGCCTGGCGCCGACGACGCTGACGGCGGTGCCGCTGTTCCACGTCAGCGGCCTCCACGCCCAGTTGCTCAACGCGCTGCGCAACGGCCGGCGGCTGGTGTTCACCCACCGCTGGGACCCGGCCGCGGCCCTGGAGCTGATCGCGCGGGAGAAGGTGACCCAGTTCAATGGTGCGCCGTCGATGGTCATGCAGCTGCTGGCCGAACCGGGCTTCAACGATCCAGCGATCACGGCCAGCCTCGGCGGCCTCGGCTTCGGCGGCGCCGGCCTGCCGCAGCGGGCCATCGACGAGGTTTTGCGCAGCCCCCAGGGACAGATGTCGGGCATCGGCTTCGGGCTGACGGAGAGCAACGGCGTCGGCGCGGCGGTGTCCGGCTCGGTGTTCCGCTACCAGCCGAAATCGTCCGGGCTGGTCTCGCCGATCATCGACGTGCGCATCGTCGATCCTGGTGGCACGCCGTTGCCGGAAGGGCAGGTCGGCGAGATCTGGCTGCGCGGCGTGACGGTGATGGAGGGCTACTGGAACGCGCCTGAGGCCACCGCCGCGGCGCTGCAGGACGGCTGGTTCCATACCGGCGACGTGGGCTATGTGAGCGAGGAGGGGCTGCTGTTCGTCGTGGACCGCATCAAGGACGTGATCAACCGCTGCGGCGAGAAGATCGCCGCAGCGGAGGTCGAATCCTGTCTGCTGCAGCTGCCAGCGGTACGCGAGGCGGCAGTCTTTGCAATGCCCGACGAGGAGACCGGCGAGGCGGTTGCCGCCGCGGTGGTGGTGGACGAGGGCAGCCCGCTGCAGGCGGACGATCTGCTTGCCCACGTGGCCGCCCATCTGGCCGCCTACAAGGTGCCGGAGCACATCTTCGTGCGCTCCGTTGCGCTGCCGCGCAATCCGGCCGGCAAGCTCCTCAAGGCAGACCTGAAGCGGGAGTACCTGCCCGCCTGAGCAGCAAACCGGACCTGGGCGGGAGGTCCGGTTTGCTTAGTCCTCTCGGACGATGTTGCGGTGTCGCCTTCGCCGAAGAATGGTCCCGGATGAATAGCGGCAACCCCGGTTGCCTGGCTGGACATCCACACCTCTGACCATTCAGACCAGGAGGCCGCCAGGCCTCCGGAGGAGACACAAAATGAAAAGAACCCCGTCATGGCTGCCCGTGATGAGCACCCTGGCCCTGTCCATCGCCGCGGCGAACGTCAGCGCCAAGGTTCCCGAAACAGAGGCCGCCAAGCTCGGCAAGGAGCTCACCTGCATGGGGGCCGAAGCCGGCGCCAGCAAGGACGGCAGCATTCCGGCCTTTTCCGGCAAATGGCTGGGTACGCCGCCGGGCGTGAAGTACACCCCGCACGTGGGCCAGCATCCGGTGGACCCCTACGCCAGCGAGAAGCCGCTGTTCACGATCACCGCCGCCAACATGGCCCAGTACGCATCGCGCCTCAGCGATGGCCAGAAGGCGATGCTGACCCGCTACCCGGACAGCTTCCGCATTCCGGTCTACCCCGGCCACCGGGATTTCCGCTACCCGGACAAGATCTGCGAACTGGCCAAGAAGAACGCCCGCGAGGCGGAGCTGATCGACAACGGCCTCGGCTTCACCGGCGTGATGGGGCCGGTGCCTTTCCCGATCCCGAAGTCGGCAATGGAAGTGCTGGCCAACCATAACTTCCCGTACCGGGCCTACACCGAGAACAACCTGGGCCGGGACATCGCCGATGTGAACTCCAAGGGCAACATCACCTGGGGTCGCCAGATCAACCGCAACTACAACGTGGTGACCCAGCCCGACAACCTCGGCAAGCCGATGGAAGGCACCATGGCCTACACCATCACCGGCACGCTGCTGCCCGAGCGCGACAAGGGCACGATGACCACCTCCACCGAGCCGGTCAATTTCGCCCGCGCCAAGCGCCTGGCCTGGAACTACGACCCGGGCACCCGCCGCGTCCGCCAGCTGCCCCAGTACGGCTACGACACGCCGATGGCCGGTACCGGCGGCAAGCTCACCATCGACTCCGACCGCCTGATGAACGGCGCGCCGGACCGCTACGAGTGGAAGCTGCTCGGCAAGCGCGAGATGTACATCCCGGCCAACGCCTACAAGATCCACGGCAAGAACGTGAAGTACACGGACCTCCTCAAGCCCGGCCACGAGAACCCGGACTACATGCGCTATGAACTGCGCCGCGTGTGGGTGCTGGAGGGCGATCTGAAGGAAGGCTATCGCCACGTCTTTGGCAAGCGCGTGATGTTCATCGACGAGGACAACTGGCATGCGGTGATGGGCGATTACTACGACACCCGCGGGCAGCTGTGGCAGCACGCCTACATCAACTACTACTACGCCTTCGATCTCAACGCCTGGCACGCCGGCTCGAGCTTCTACCACGACCTCAACTCGGGCAGCTACATGGCCTACAACCTGTTCCAGGAGCGCGACATCGGCCCGATCCTCAACAAGGGCGACCTGAGCCCCGAGCAATTCACGCCGGCCGCGCTGCGTTCGGCCGGCAACTGATTCTTGCGCTGGGGAGACACACAGATGAGAAAACACAACACCCTGCGCCCGGTAGCGCTGGCCCTGATCGGCGTCGGCCTGGCCGCACCGGCCCTGGCGGGCGAAAGCATCGTCTTCGACAACGGTTACAAGCTCGACTGGCGGGTGAATAGCACCTACACCCTGTCCACCCGCCTGCAGGAACAGGACAAGCGCCTCGCCGCCAATGCGGGCGGCAACGACGGCGAGAACAACTTCAACAAGGGGAGCCTGACCGCCAACCGCCTGAGCCTGCTGTTCGATGCCACGGTGTCGAAGGGTGACTCGGGCTTCGTGATGTCGGCGAGCACCTTCTACGACGACGTCTATCACCACAGCAACGACAACGCCGGGCCGATCAACCAGCCCGGCCCGGTGGACGAGTTTGCCCGGCCGACGGTGTTCTACCACGGCGGCTACACCCGCATGCTGGACGCCTACGGCTACACCAGCTTCGACCTGCCAGGTTCGAGCCGCGCCACCGTGCGCCTGGGCCGCCACGTGGTGTCGTGGGGCGAGGCGCTGTTCTTCCCGAGCATCTCCCTGGCCCAGGGGCCGGCGGATGGCACCAAGACCGGCATCGTCGGCACCGAGACCAAGGACCAGCTGCTGCCGGAAGACCAGATTTCCGGCCAGATCGAGGTGACACCGCGCTGGTCGCTGCTCGGCCAGCTGCAGTTCGGCTTCCACCCGACCCTGGCGCCGGCACCGGGCTCGTTCCTCAACACCAGCGACTCGGTTGGGCCGGGCGCCAGCTGCCTGGGGCCGTACACGCGGATCCCAAGCGTCGGCAGCCTGTTCGCCGGCTATTCCGGCTGCAGCTTCGGCAAGCGCGGCGACAACATCAATCCGGGCAATACGCCGCAATGGGGCATCGGTACGCGCTACCGGGTCAGCGACGAAACGGAAGTGGGGCTGTACTACCTGAACTACCACGACCGTACGCCGGTTCCGGTGATCAACGCTTTCACGCCGGGGGTCGGCATCCCGACCGCGCTGCAGAGCGCTTTTGGCGGCATCACGCAGATCGGCAACGGCTCCTACCGGATCCGCTACTTCGACAACATCAGCCTGGTCGGCGCGACCTTCAGCACCATCGTCGGTATCGCCTCCATCGCCGGTGAGCTGTCCTACAAGCATGGGGCGCCGACGCTGGTCAGCACGGTGGTCAATCCGTCGTCCGGAGCGGTGATGCCGACGCCGACCCGGGCCGACATCGTGCAGGCCAACCTGAACGCGATCTTCAACTTCGAGCGCACCATCCTCGCCGACACGACCACGCTGACGACTGAAATCGCCTACGTGGGGGTGTCCAACATCGAGAAGATCAAGGCGCCCGGCGTGGATGGCCTGGGGGCGATGGCGGCCTTCTTCCCGACCTCCGACAAGCCCTTCTTCAACACCAACCACGGCCTGGCGGTGTCCGGCACGCTGGCCCTGAGCTACCCCGGCATCTTCGAGGGCTGGGACCTGTCGGTGCCGATCAGCCTGTCGCGCCAGCTGCAGGGCCGCACGCTGACCGGTGGTGTGGGCGGGGAAGGGGATACCCGTGGCAGCATCGGCGCCAACTTCACCTACAACCGCAACTTCCAGATCGGCCTGACCTACCTGGGCTACTTCGGCAAGGCGGAGACGGTGGACCAGAAGAAGATCAACCTGCTCACCGATCGGGACCAGCTGTCCCTGGTCATGAAGTACTCCTTCTGATCCTGCTGTCGCAGTTCGAGTAAGGCGTGAAGCCCGCCCGACGCAAGCCGGGCGGGCTTCGTGCATTGCGGAGCGCGGCGTCAGGCGCGGGTGGCCCAGTGCTTCTGCAGGACTTCGAAGAGCTCCCTTTCCTCGAAGCGGACATGGTCTGCGAGCATGCGCCCCAGGCTCGTCAGTGCCGCCGGATCCTGGTCGCGCGTCATCAGGTCTTCCATGTCCCGGTGCTCCTTCACGAGCCGTTCGGCCAGCGCGGCTTCGCCGAAATCGACCAACTGCGGAAGCAGATCCCGCTCTTCATCGCCGAAATGGCGCAGCAGCGTAGGCTTTTCCTGGCGCAGGAAGCTCGTGACGGCAGGCAGGCTGTCCGCGGCGGCCGCGGTGGCGAGGCGCTTGGCTAGGCGCAACGCGATATGGTGTTCACGGGACAGCACGATGAGGCGGGGATCGCGCAACATGGTTCGGCTCCAGCGTTAGGGTGAATGACGGGCCCCGGCGCCGGATGATGACGACGCGGCCGCGCAGCTTGCCGACCGTTCTACCTGAAAAGCACGGCGCGCTGCTACTGCGCTTCAATATCGGTCTGTATCATGTGCAGAATTCTGCACTAACAATGGCGAGGCCAGCCCATGCCCATTTCCGCCCGTGACGTCATCCCTTTCTCGCAAGCCCGCGCCAACCTCTCCGAGCTGGCCGATCAGGTCAAGGCGGGCGCCGAGAAGATCATCACCAAGAATGGCGAGAGCTACGTGGCACTGATCGACTCGGATCGGCTTGACTACTATCACCAGCTGGAGCGCGAGCGTATCCATCTGCTGCTCATCGATGAAGCCAGCACGGGGCTGGACGATATTGCGGCGGGGCGCAGCACCGATGCACGTGCGGCGCTGCAAACCATCAGGCAGCGTCGCAAAGGCACGGCCTGATCGTGGAGCGTCGGGAGACTCCGAAGTTCACTGTCCAGCTCACGGCCAATTTCGAGCGCAAGGTCGAAGAGATCGATCGTTTCCTCGTCGAAGCAGGGGTGCCTCAGGCTTTCGATGCGCTGCTCGATGAACTGACCGACATCGTCATTCCCAATCTCGAACGTTTCCCGGCCATGGGGCGCTCGTTCCTGCGTCACCCCATCCGCTCAGTCGAGGCCCGCAACGGCGTCGACAGGCTCGGGGAAAAGCTCGCCCAGCTCGGCGAAGGCGCGGAGATCCGCGAATACATCCTGCAGCATTACCTGGTGCTGTACGTCATTGCTGGAACGGCGATTCATTTGCTATCAATCCGGCACCACAAGCAGCTGTCCTTCGATTTCCAGCACCTCTGGTCAGCTGCTTAGTTCCAGTGTGGCCAGCTCGCCCAACAAGAAGAAAATCATCGCATTCGGATATGTCCCAGGAAACAAACAACCTAGCCGCCTATATTTGGTCACTCGCCGATCTGCTTCGCGGTGACTTCAAGCAAAGTCAGTACGGCCGCATCATCCTGCCCTTCACGCTGCTGCGTCGCCTCGAATGCGTGCTGGAAGCCAGCAAGGAAGCCGTGCTCAAGCAGGTCGACGTTGTCGAGAAGATGAACCTGCCGGAAGAGGGGCAGGAGAAACTGCTGCGGCGCGCCACCAAGGGCTTGTCCTTCTTCAACACCTCGCCGATGGATCTGGGCACCCTCGGCGAAGCCGGCATCAAGGCCAACCTTGAGCGCTACATCCAGTGTTTTTCCAAAGACGCCCGCGAGATTTTCGATCACTTCAAGTTTTCGGAATTCATCGGCCTGCTGGATGACGCCAACCTGCTCTACAAGATCGTGCAGAAAGTCAGGGCCACCGACCTCAGTCCTGCCGCTGTTTCCAATTACGAAATGGGCCTGGTGTTCGAGGAGCTGATCCGCCGCTTTGCCGAAAGCTCGAACGAGACGGCCGGCGAGCACTTTACGCCTCGCGACATCGTACGCCTCACCACCTCGCTGGTGTTCATGGAAGATGACGAGGCGCTGACCAAGCCCGGGATCATCCGGACTATCTACGATCCCACTGCTGGCACCGGCGGCTTCCTGTCCGCTGGCATGGAATACGTGCACGAACTCAACCCGCAGGCCGTGATGCGCGCCTACGGCCAGGAGCTCAACCCCGAGAGCTACGCCATCTGCAAGGCAGACATGCTCATCAAGGGGCAGGAGGTGGGCAACATCAAGCTCGGCAACACCCTCTCCAACGATCACCTTTACGCCGACAAGTTCGACTACATGCTCTCCAACCCGCCCTTCGGCGTGGACTGGAAGAAGATCGAAGGCGACATCACCGACGAACACACCCTCAAAGGCTACGACGGCCGCTTCGGCCCTGGCCTGCCTCGGGTTTCCGATGGCTCGCTGCTGTTCCTGCTGCACCTCATCAGCAAGCTGCGTGACTCGAAGGACGGTGGCTCGCGTATCGGCATCATCCTCAACGGCTCACCGCTGTTCACCGGTGGCGCCGGTTCCGGCGAATCGGAGATCCGCCGCTACATACTGGAGGCCGACCTGCTCGAAGCCATCGTCGCACTGCCCACCGACATGTTCTACAACACCGGCATCGCGACCTATGTGTGGGTGCTGTCCAACAAGAAAGCCAGCGAACGCAAGGGCAAGGTTCAGCTCATCAACGGCGTGAACCTGTGCGGCAAGATGCGTAAATCCCTGGGCAGCAAGCGCAACGTGATGGACGACGGGGACATAGCGACCATCACCCGCTGCTTCGGCCGCTTTGAAGTGGTCGAAGCCCGTGCAGTCGACAAACCCGCCGAGCAGAAGAGCAGTCGTGGCCGCCAGTCCGCCAACCCCAAGGCGGAAGCCCCCAAGACCTTCGCCAGCAAGATTTTCGCGGCACATGAATTCGGCTACCGCCGCATCACCATCGAACGCCCGCTGCGCCTCTCCTGGCAGTTCAGCGATGAACGTATCGCTACGCTGCGATTCCCGTCCGGCGCACTCAACTCCGCCATGCAATGGATCTACGCCGAATACGGCCGGGAGCATTGGCAAGACGGGCCGGACTGTCAGCACTACGGTGACCTGAGCGCCTACACCGACGAAATCCGCGCCCACCTCAAGCGCCACTTTGCCGACCTGAAGGAAAAGCAGGTCAAGGACCTTCTCGACGCCGACACCTGGCTCGCCCAGAAACGCGTCCTGCTCAAGGCCCGGCAACTGCAGCAAGCCATCGGCACGTCCCGGTCCGACGACTTCAACGCCTGGGACGACGTGCTGAAGGCCGCCAGCAAGAAGGCCGGCATCACCCTCGACGCCAAGGAGAAGAAGCAGATCGCCGATGCGGTGAGTTGGAAGAACCCGGCCGCCGAGAAGGTGATCAAGAAGCAGCACAAGGGCAAGGCTGCCCCGCTGTACGGCCTCTTCTCTGTCGGCAAGGAGATCATCGAATACCAGGCCGACAGCGATCTGCGGGATTTCGAGAACATTGCCCTCGACCCGGGCCGCCCGGTGAATGAAGTCAATGAAGCCTACTTCCTCAAGGAAGTGCAGCCGCACGTGCCGGACGCCTGGGTCGACGCCAGCAAGTGCGACGCCAAGGATGGCGAGATCGGCATCGTCGGCTATGAGATCCCCTTCAACCGCCACTTCTACCAATACCAGCCACCGCGCCCGCTGGAGGAGATCGATGCCGATCTGGACGTGGTGAGTGCCGAGATCATGGCCCTGCTGCGCGAGGTGCATTCATGAGCGCCTTGACGCCGAACCCGGACTTTTCCGAAATCACCCAGCTGATCGCCGGCGCCCGCCAGCGCGCCTACCAGGCCGTCAACACCGCGCTGATCGAGCTCTACTGGCAGGTCGGCGCTTACCTCAGCGGCAAGATCAAGGCCGCCGAATGGGGCGAGGGGGTCACCGAGCAACTGGCGCAGCATCTCGCCAGCACGCAGCCAGGGCTGAAAGGCTTCACCCGCCGTAATCTGTTCCGCATGCGGCAGTTTTACGAGGCTTACCCAGAGCCGCAATTAGTGACAGCACTGCTGACACAATTGCCGTGGACCCACAATCTGATCATCCTGAGCCGGAGCAAGCGCCCGGAAGAGCGCGAGTTTTACTTGAAAATGGCCGCACAGGAGAAATGGTCCAGCCGGGAGCTGGAACGACAATACGACGCCGCCCTCTTCGAGCGGGCCATCCTTACTCCGGCAAAAGTGTCACCACTGGTGACACAAATCCACCCCGATGCGGGCAGCGTGTTCAAGGACAGCTACCTCGTCGAGTTTCTCGACCTGCCCGCTGCGCACCTCGAAAGCGACCTGCATCGCGGCCTGCTCGCCCAGCTCAAGCAATTCCTGCTCGAACTCGGCCGGGACTTCTGTTTCGTCGGTAGCGAATACCCGCTGCAAGTCGGCAAGCAGGATTTCGCCCTCGACCTGTTGTTCTTCCACCGCGGCCTCAACTGCCTAGTCGCCATCGAACTGAAGACCACCCGCTTCTCGCCCGAACACCTCGGGCAGCTCAATTTCTACCTCGAAGCCCTCGACCGCGATCACAAAAAGCCCCACGAAAACCCGGCCATCGGCCTGCTGCTCTGCGCTAGCAAGGACGACGAAGTCGTCGAATACGCCTTGAGCCGCTCGCTGTCGCCGGCGCTGGTCGCGCAATACCAGACCCAGTTGCCGGACAAGAAACTGCTGCAGGCGAAATTGCATGAGTTTTATGCGGCGAATGCCGGCGAGGGAGGCAAGGCGTGAGTCGGTACAAGGCTTATCCGGAGTACAGGGATTCTGGGGTGGAGTGGCTTGGCAAAATCCCCTCTAGCTGGGATGCAAAAAGGCTTGGGTGCTTTTTTGAAGAGCGGCGCGAGAAGGTTAGCGACGAGGACTATCCGGCTCTATCCGTCACGATGCAGGGCATCGTTCCTCAGCTTGAAACCGCTGCGAAAACCGATGCTGGCGATAACCGCAAGCTGGTTCTCAAGGACGATTTCGTTATCAATAGCCGTTCTGACCGGAAAGGCTCTTCGGGTGTTTCCTGCTACGACGGTTCGGTTTCGTTAATCAGCATCGTCATGACCCCGAGAGGAATTCATCCTCCTTTTGCTCATCATTTGCTCAGAAGCTATCCATTTCAAGAAGAGTTTTATCGTTACGGAAAAGGCATCGTTGCCGATCTGTGGAGCACGAACGCTTCGGAGATGAAAAATATCCTGATTCCTGATGCTCCATCATCAGAGCAGGAAAAGATTGCTGCCTTCCTCGACCACGAAACCGCGAAAATCGACTCGCTGATCGAGAAGCAGCAGCGGCTGATTGAACTGCTCAAGGAAAAGCGCCAAGCGGTCATCAGCCATGCCGTGACCAAAGGCCTCAACCCCAACGCCCCGATGAAGGATTCCGGGGGGGAATGGCTCGGCGAGGTGCCGGCGCATTGGTTTATCACGCAACCAAGGCATGTTTGTTCTTTCGCAGGAGGAGGCACCCCTTCAAAAGACAAACCAGAGTTCTGGGAAGGTGATATTCCTTGGGTGTCTCCGAAAGACATGAAGGTTGACTTCATTTACTCGGCTCAAGACTGTATTTCACATGCGGCTGTTGAAAACTCCTCCGTTAAGCTGATTGGCCCAGGCGCGTTATTGATTGTTGTTCGGGGAATGATTTTGGATCATTCGGTTCCTGTTGCGATTGCCAAGGTCAATCTCACAATAAATCAGGATATGAAGGCGTTGATTCCCCAAGGCCAACTGAATGGGGAGTATTTGCTTTTTTGCTTGAAAGGTTTGAGGGATAACATCCTTGATTTAGTGGAGAGTTCTGCACATGGCACAAAATGTCTAAGAACAGAGCAGTTTGACAGAATGCCCCTGCCGCTACCTCCTTTTTCGGAGCAACTGGCTATCGTGAATCAGCTGAACAACGAACTACGCATCATTGATGATTTGGTATTGAAGACAGAAGCAATGATTGAGTTAGAAGCCCTAACAAAAAGACCCATTTCCCCCTGTTCACGATGGTCGAATTTCGTTAACCTCGGCCTTGTTTCTTTGAATAGAGGACATGGCCAAAGCACTTCTCGACGACGATCTGTGGGCCTTGATCGGACCGTTGCTACCTCCCGCCAAGCCCCGTCGGAACAAGTATCCGGGGCGCAAGCCGCTCGATGATCGAGCGGTTCTGACCGGCATCCTGTTCGTCCTGCAAAGCGGCATCCCTTGGGAGATGCTGCCCCAGGAAATGGGCTGCGGCTCGGGCATGAGTTGCTGGCGGCGCCTGCGTGCCTGGCAGGAAGCGGGTGTCTGGGACAGGCTGCATGAGGTACTGCTGGCTCGCTTACGCACGGCCGACAGGATCGATTGGTCCCGTTGCATCGTCGATTCTTCCTCCATTCGTGCTGTGGGTGCGGGTCAAAAACAGGACCCAATCCCACCGATCGCGCACGCCCCGGCTCCAAGCACCACCTGATCACCGAAGCGCAGGGCATTCCGTTGGCGGTCATCCTGACCGGCGCCAATCGCAACGACGTAACCCAACTTTTGCCCTTGGTCGAAGCCATTCCACCTATTCGTGGCAAGCGGGGGCGCCCACTCTCCAAGCCCCGCATCATCCAGGCCGACCGTGGCTACGATCACGACAAGTACCGCCGGCCCCTTCACGCTCAAGGCATCAAGACCGAGATCGCCCGGCGCAACACGCCGCACGGCAGCGGCTTGGGCAAAACCCGCTGGGTGGTCGAGCGAACCATCGGCTGGCTCCACAATTACCGACGCCTGCGGGTCCGATTCGAGCGATTGGCCGTCATTCACGAAGCCTTTATCAAGATCGCCTGCAGCCTTATTTGCTGGCGAAAACTGAACTGCGCGGAAAACTCATTTTGTTAGCAGGCTGATGCAGAACCCAGTGAACGATCCGGCCACCCACCTGTCCTAGCCGTATCCTTCAAACCCCAGGCACAGCACCGATGCGCGGCGAAGTCGATCCCCAGTCCTCGATGTTCCACTATTTCTCGGTCGAGTCCCGGATTCCGGCCGATCATCCGCTGCGTCCGGTGAAGAAACTGGCCGACTCGGCACTCTCGGCGATTTCCGCGGAACTCGATGGGCTTTACGCCAAGGGCGGCCGACCGTCGATTCCGCCGGAGCGGTTGCTCAAGGCGCAGTTGCTGATCGCGTTTTACTCGGTGCGCTCGGATCGGCAGTTCTGTGAGCAACTCGATTACAACCTGCTGTTTCGCTGGTTTCTCGATCTGGACCTGGAGTCGGGTGGATTGGATCAATCCAATTTCAGCCGCCTGCGCGAGCGATTGGTGGAAACGGACATCGCCCGTCGTTTCTTTGACGAAGTGGTGCGTCTGGCCCGCAAGGACAAGCTGCTGTCGTCCGATCACTTCACCGTGGATGGCACCTTGATCGACGCTTGGGCATCCTTCAAGAGCTTCAAGCGCAAGGACGACGACGAGCCCCCCAAGCCCGGCGGTGACGGCACCGGCATGGTGGACTTCAAAGGCGAGAAGCGTTCCAACGCCACCCACCGGAGCACGACCGATCCCGACGCGAAGCTCATGAGGAAAGGCAACGGCCAACCGGCCAAGCTCAGTTACGGCGGCCATGCGCTCATGGAGAACCGCAGCGGCCTGTGTATCGATCTGCTCATCACCGATGCGACGATGGCCGAACACAAAGCGGCTCGCCAACTGCTCACCCGCGCCCGGCGCCGCAGGATTCATCCCAAGACGCTGGGGGCCGACAAGGGCTACCACGTGAAGGACTTTGTCCAGCATTTGCGCGAGCACAAGATCAAACCTCATATCGCCCGAATTGAAGGACGCAAGACACCGGGCCTCGATGGACGGACGACCTGCACCGAAGGCTACAAGGTCAGCCAGCGCAAGAGAAAGCGGGTTGAAGAGATCTTCGGGTGGTTGAAGACGGTGGGTGGAATGAGAAAGACCCGTTTCATCGGAGAAGCCCGAACCCAGATCGCCGCCTATTTGTCGGCAGCGGCGTACAACCTGCTGCGGATTGCGAAATTGCAGACGATGGGGAGTGCGGCATGAAGCGGCACTTGGAATCGGGTGAAAACCCATTTCCCTGCCCAGTCTATGGGCATAAAAATGGGATTGAGAATCCAATTTCGGGAATGAAGTCATGAGAGATCAAACAACGGGCTTCAGGCTGGACGTGGAGTCTGAGCTTTTTGCATCGGCCTGTTAGAGCTTCTTAGTCAGAGAACGCCGCACCGCCCTGATTTCCGCCGCCGTCACCGGCAAGATCGACGTCCGCGACTGGCAGCCCGCCGCTGCCTGATTTTCAACCTGTCCACCGCCCCGACCCCAGCCATGAGTGACCAAGCCAGCGAACGCATCTTCCAGGACGACATCCTCCGGCAATTGCAGGCCCACGGCTGGTTGCTCGGCTCTTCGGACCATTACAACCGCGAGCTGGCGCTGTATCCGGAGGATGCACTGGCCTTCGTTCAGGAGACACAGCCGGCGCAGTGGCAGCGTTTCTGCATGAATCATCCGAAGGACAGCGAACAGAAATTTCTCGAACTGGTCGCCGGCCAGTTGGCCAAGGCCGATCCGAATGCGACCAACGCCGACAGCCGCCGCTTCGGTACCCTGGGCGTGTTGCGTCACGAGCTGCGCGACCGCAATGCGCGCCTCTCCTTGTGCCAGTTCAAGCCCGAGCACGATCTCAACCCGGATACCCTGGCCCGCTACGCGAAGAACCGCCTGCGCGTGGTGCCGGAGCTGGTCTATAGCCCGTGGGCGTCGGCGGCGCAGTTGGCGGAGGGGGATAACCGCGGCGGCGGCAAGGCCAAGGCCTGGCGCATCGACCTTGTGCTGTTCGTCAATGGCCTGCCGGTGGCGACGCTGGAACTGAAATCCGAGTTCAAGCAGTCGGTGGATCGGGCAATCCGCCAGTACAAGACGACGCGCCTGCCCGTCGATCCTGTTGCGAAGAAGGCGGAGCCGCTGCTCAACTTCAAGCGCGGTGCGCTGGTGCACTTTGCGGTGAGTCAGTACGAGGTGTACATGGCAACCCGGCTGGAAGGCGAGAACACCTTCTTTCTGCCCTTCAACAAGGGCACGGCCGACGGCGGTGCCGGCAACGACGTGCCGGAGGACGTGAATCGCTACGCCACCGACTACCTGTGGAACGAGGTGCTGCTGCCGGACAACCTGCTCAACATCCTTGCTCGCTACGTGCACCTGCAGATCGAGGACAAGGAAGACTGGGAAGGCCGCAAGTACAAGAAGGAAAGCCTGATCTTCCCGCGCTATCACCAGTGGGACGTGGTGAACAAGCTGCTCGACGCCGCCCGCAACGAGGGGCCGGGGCAGAAATACCTGATCCAGCACAGCGCCGGGTCGGGCAAGTCCAACTCGATTGCCTGGGTGGCGCACCAGCTCTCGTCGCTGTACAAGGCCGACGGCAGCAAGCAGTTCCATTCGGTAATCGTCGTCACCGACCGCACGGTGCTGGACGACCAGTTGCAGGACACGATCTACCAGTTCGAGCACGCCGACGGCGTGGTGGGGCGCATCAACAACAAGGAAGGCGAGGGCTCCAAATCCGAGAAGCTTGCCACTGCGCTGGAGGGCGCGCAGCCGATCATCATCGTCACCATCCAGACCTTTCCTTTCGTGCTGAAGGCCATCGAGAACAGCGTGAGCCTGAAGGAGCGTTGCTACGCGATCATCGCCGACGAGGCGCATTCCTCGCAGAGCGGCTCGACGGCGCGGCAGTTGAAGGAAGTGCTGATGAAGGATGCGGGCGAAGACCCGGAAGTGGAGCTGGACAGCGACGACATCATCGCCGCTACCGTCGCCTCGCGTCCCGGTTCCGGCAACCTGAGCTTCTTCGCCTTTACCGCCACGCCGAAGCCGAAAACGCTGGAGCTGTTCGGTCGTCGGCCCCGTCCGGACGAGGTGGCATCCAGCACCAACAAGCCGGCGGCCTTCCACGTTTACAGCATGCGCCAGGCCATTGAGGAGGGATTCATTCTCGATGTGCTGCGCAACTACACCAACTACAAGGTGGCGTACAAGCTGGCGCTGAAGATCCAGGAGGCGGACCAGGAGGTCGACAGCAAGCGCGCCCGCGTCAAGCTCAACCAGTGGGTGCGGCTGCACGATCACAACATCGCGCAGAAGGTGAAACTGATCGTCGAACACTTCCGGGACAACGTGCTAGGCCTGCTCGGTGGACAGGCCAAGGCAATGGTGGTGACCAGCTCGCGCAAGGAGGCGGTGCGCTACAAGCAGTGCTTCGACGGCTACATTGCGGACAAGGGCTACCAGAAGATCCACGCCATAGTCGCTTTCTCGGGCGAGGTGGCCTTTAACGACAAGGACCCGAACGCCACAGAGCTGATCGGCAGGCAATTCACCGAAGGCAACATGAACGCGAACCTGAAGGGCCGCGACATGCGCAAGGCCTTCGATTCGGACGACTACCAGGTGATGATCGTCGCCAACAAATTCCAGACCGGCTTCGACCAGCCCAAGCTGTGCGCGATGTACGTGGACAAGAAGCTGGCCGGCGTGGAATGCGTGCAGACGCTGTCGCGCCTGAACCGCACCTACCCGAACAAGGCCGAGACCGGCACCTACGTGCTCGATTTCTTCAACGAGCCGGAAGACATCCTCGGTGCGTTCCAGCCCTATTACCAGACGGCGGAACTGGCCGATGTCTCCGACCCCAATCTGATCTTCACCTTGCACGACAAGCTGCGGACGGCGGGTATCTTCACCTGGCAGGAAGTGGAGCAGTTCTGCGCGGCGTTCTACGTGAAGAACAAGAGCAACGCGGCCATCGCCAATATCTGCAAACCGGCGGTGCAACGCTGGCAACAGCGTTACAAATCAGCCGTCGAGGCCTTCAAGGACGCGAAGACGATGTTCGAGCGTACCAAGAAGACCGGCGACACGGTGCTGATCACCAACGCCGAGAATTGCCTGAAGGAGTGCCAGAAGGAAAAGGATGCCCTGGAAATCTTCAAGAAGGACCTGGGCACCTTCGTGCGCTTCTATGAATTCATGTCGCAGATCGTCGATTACGACGACACGGCCCTGGAAAAGCTCAGCCTGTACGCCCGCAACCTGCGGCACATGCTGCGTGAAACCCTGATCGAGGAGGACGAGGTCGACCTCGACAACGTGGTGCTCAGCCACTATCGCGTCGCCAGGATCCGCCAGCAGGATCTGGTGCTCAAGGAGAACACGGGTGAGTACAAGCTGGAGCCGGGTGAGGGCCTGGGTACGGCCAAGCCCCGCGACAGGAAGGAAGAGTTTCTGTCGCAGATCATCACCCGCCTGAACGAGATCTTTGTGGCCGACCAGCTGACGGACAGGGATATGGTGAATTACGCCTACACCATTCGCGACAAGGTCGGTGAAAACGAGATCGTGATGAAGCAGATCGAAAACAACTCCACGGAACAAGCCTTGCTGGGCGACTTTTCCAGGGCTGTTGACGACGCGATCATGGACAGCGGCGCCGCTCATCAGAATCAGATGATGCAGCTATTGGCTGACCCGAAGAAGGCGGTGGGTTTTGCGCGGATCGTGTTTGATTTGTTGATTGCCGGAAAGGCGAATCCGGCCAAGTAAGCGACATGCGGCGCGGACCGGAACAGGCTCCGCGCCGCGTGTCACTTCAGCTTACGGCGCCACCAGCGCCGCCGCCCGCCGCTGGCGCGTCTCACCCACCCCCAGCCACACGGCTAGGGCCGGCAGCAGGAAGATCGCGCCGAGCACGTTCACCAGGAACATGAAGGCCAGCAGGATGCCCATGTCGGCCTGGAACTTGAGTGCCGAGAAGGCCCAGGTGCCGACGCCGATGGACATCGTTACCGCGGTGAATACGGCGGCCGTGCCGCGCTGGCGCATGGCCTCGTAGAAGGCTTCGCGCAGGTCACAGCCGCGGTCGGCCATCTCGTGCTGCAGGCGCTCGTAGATGTAGATGCCGTAGTCCACGCCGACGCCAACGCCCAGTGCGATCACCGGCAGCGTGGCCACCTTGAGGCCGATGCCGAGCACGGCCATCAGCGCGTTGCACATGATGGTCACCAGCACCAGCGGCACGATCACGCACAACACGGCGCGCCAGGAGCGGAAGGTGATCCAGCACAGCAGCGTGATGGCGCCGAAGATCGACACCAGCATCTGCACCTCGGCCTGTTCCACCGCTTCGTTGGTGGCGGCGGCGACGCCGGCATTGCCGCCGGCAAGGCGGAAATGCACGCCCGGCGTGGTCTCGGCATCGATGAAGCGGCGCACTTCCTTCACCACGTGGGCGAGGGTCGGGCCCTGGTGGTCCTTCAGGTACACCAGCAGGTTGATGGTCTTGCAGCCGGGCGAGTTGAGGCCGAATTCCGGGTTGGCGGCGCGGGCGGCGCCGGTGCGCAGGGCCGCCTCGGTGCGCTGCAGGCCGGCCCAGCGCGGGTTGGCCTCGTTGTTGCCGGCGGCGTAGAGCTTGGCCATCCCGGCTACGGTGCTCACCGACTGCACGCCTTCGACGCCGCGCATATGGAAGTCGAAGCGTTCCACGGCGTTCATCACCTTCCAGTCGAGACAGGCTTCGGTGAGGTTCTCGGTATCCACGTACACCGACAGCACGTCCATGCCGATGGAGTAGTCGCGGATGATCTGGGCGTTGTCCCGGTTGTAGCGGGAGTCCGGGCGCAGTTCGGGCACGCCGCTGCCCACGTCGCCGGTCTGCAGGTGGCGGGATTCCCAGGTGGCGCCGGCCAGCAGCACCAGCATCACCGCGAAGGTGGCGAGCGCCGGGCGCGGTAGCGACAGGGCCGACAGCTTCCACCACAGGCCGTGGCGGCCACCCGGCTCGGTGGGCGCGCCGAGGGCCATGCGCTCCAGGCGCAGGTGGCTCAGCACGATGGGCATGAACATCTTGTTGGTCATGATCATGATGCCCACGCCGAGGCAGGCAGTGATGCCCAGCTCCCGCACGATGGGGATGTCGATCAGCATGATCACCAGGAAGCCCAGCGCATTGGCCAGCAGGGCCATGGTGCCGGGGATGGCGAGCTTGCGGAAGGCGCCCTCGGCGGCGTCCATGGCGGTCTGGCCGTCGAGCACGTCCTGCTTCCAGGCGTTGGTCATCTGCACCGCGTGGGACACGCCGATGGAGAAGATCAGGAAGGGCACCAGCACCGACATCGGGTCGATGCCGTAGCCGATCAGCGGCAGCACGCCGAGCAGCCAGATCACCGGCAGCAGGGCCACGGTGATGGCCAGCAGGGTCAGGCGGATCGAGCGGGAGTACAGCCACAGCAGCAGCGTGGTCACCGCGAAGGCGATGGCGAAGAAGGCCACCACGGTGCTCAGGCCGGCCATCACGTCGCCCATTACCTTGGCGAAGCCGACGATCTGGATGTCGATGTTCTTGCCGGCGTGGTGCGCGCGGATGGCTTCGAGCTTTTCGGCGACGCTGGCGTAGTCGAGCTTCTGGCCGGTCTGGGGGTTGATCTCCAGCAGGTCGGCCTGGACCAGCGCCGATTTCAGATCGTTGGCCACCAGGCGGCCGATCTGGCCAGACTTGGCCACGTTGGCGCGCACCTGGGCGAGGCCGGCGGCGTCGGCCTCGAAATGGGAGGGGATTACCACGTCGCCGGTGAAGCCGTCCTCGGTGACTTCGATGTAGCGCACGTTCGGGGTGTACAGGGAGCGCACCTCGCCCCGGTTGATGCCGGGGGTGAAGAAGACCTCGTCGGTCACCTTGTGCAGGGCCTGCATGAACTCCGGGTTGTAGATGTCGCCTTCACCCTTCCAGCGCACGCTGAGCATGATCCGGTTGGCCCCGGAGAAGACGCCCGAGTACTCCAGGAAGGCCTTCATGTAAGGGTGGGACATCGGGATCAGTTTGTTGAAGCCCGGGTCCAGCCGGGTATGCGTGGCCGAGAAGCCGAGGCCGACGGTGATCAGCAGGAAGAGGATGCCGAGCGGCCTGCGCCATGTGATCAGCATTCGGGCCAGGAAGGCCACCAGGGCATCGGTGCGGGTCATGCTTGCGCTCATGAGGAGGCTCCGGAAATCGAGGGCCGGGTGGCGGCGGCCGCATGGGTTGTG
Source organism: Zoogloea sp. GW822-FHT05C07 (assembly GCF_058800215.1). Lineage (NCBI taxonomy): Bacteria > Pseudomonadati > Pseudomonadota > Betaproteobacteria > Rhodocyclales > Zoogloeaceae > Zoogloea > Zoogloea sp. GW822-FHT05C07. Next base: position 5,089,394 of record NZ_CM179510.1, on the reverse strand, counting down.
GGTCGGTAGCGCTGCAGGCCGCCGTCGCTGCTGATCAGCCAGCTGCCATCGCCGAGGGCCTGCAGGCCGGTGAGGCTGGCACGGCCTTCCTTGCGCACGATGTTGAAGCTGCGTCCGCCGTCGTGGCTGGCGAGGACCATGCCGCCCTGGCCGGCCAGCAGCAGGCTGCCGTCGGCACCGACCGCATGGCTGTAGGTGGAGATCGGGCCGGGCAGGCTGGAGGCCTGCCAGTTGCGTCCGCCGTCCTCGCTGTGGAAGACCTTGCCGCGCATGCCGTAGGCCACCCAGCGGCCGTCGCCGAGATCGGCGGTGCCGTAGATGGAGCCGTTGTAGAAGGGTGGCACCACGCTCCAGCTGCGGCCGCCATCGTCGGAGCGGAGCAGGGTGCCGGCCTCCCCGGCGATCAGCCACTGCTGGCCGTCGGCAGAGCCGGCGATGCTGTTCAGGTGCCAGTCGCTGAGGCCGGGGATCTCATACGGCAGCCAGCTGTGGCCGTCGTCGGTGGAGCGCAGCACGCGGCCGAAGGCGCCGACCGCGAGCCATTCGCCGGACGGCAGGCGGGCTGCGCTCATCAACGGTTCGCCATTCGACTGGGTGAAGGCGCTCTCCTGCCAGCTGCGCCCTCCATCGGTGCTGCGCAGGATCCAGCCCTCGTGGCCGAGGGCCAGGCCGGTGCCGTTGGCGGCGAACACCATGCGGGTGATCACGGCCTGGCGGTCCTGCGGGACGTGGGCCGCCTGCCAGCTGCGGCCCTCGTCGCGGGAGACCAGGATCATGCCCAGCTCACCGGCGGTGACGAGGCCGGCCTGGGTGCGCACGAGGCTGTTGAGCTGCATCTTGTCCACCGGTAGATCGGTCGGGCGGAACGGGGGCGTGCTGCGCGGGGAAAAGGCAAATATGCCGGCGGCCGCGACGACCGCGGTCAATGCCATGCCAACGTGGGTTCGCACGGGTGTCTCCTTTCGGGCTGGGGGCCAGGGGCCTCGGATGACGCGACTCTCTTCGTCGAGTGGCTGAATTATTGGCGCCCCCATTTCCGCGGCATCGTCCAAAAGGCTTAGTGCGGATGGGCGCCGCGCATGCCGGTTCCTGCCCAATTCCTTCCCGTCACGCCCGGCGGCCTTCCGCGGCCGCAGGCGTTAGTCCGTTCAGACGATGAATCGCCACTCCCCGCTGTGGAACGCTTGGCGCCATCGAAGTGTTTGACTGGCCACAGCATTTCCGCTGTCCGCCTTGACCGACGAGGGAAGACCATGAACGCAGTGACGAAGGAGCAGGAGATGGATGTGCATGCAGACGACTACATGAGCCCGGAGGCGGTCGAGTTGATCGCCCGGGCGAAGGCCCTGGCGCCGAGGCTGGCCGAGCGGGCCCGCGACGCCGAGAGCAAGGGCATCGTGCCGGCCGAGTCTGTGCGCGAGATGGCCGAAGCCGGGCTGTTCCGCGTGCTCCAGCCCCGTCGCTGGGGCGGCTACGAGCTGGACCCGCGGGTCTTCTACCGGGTGCAGATGGCGCTGGCCGAAGGCTGCATGTCCACCGCCTGGATCTACGGCGTGATCGGCGTGCACAACTGGCAGCTGCCGCTGTTCCCCGAGCAGGCCCAGAAGGATGTGTGGGGCAAGGACAACGGCACGCTGATCGCCTCCACCTACATGCCGGTCGGCAAGGCCGAGAAGGTCGAGGGCGGCTACCGCTTCTCCGGTCGCTGGGGTTTCTCGAGCGGCGTCGAGCACTGCGAGTGGATCTTCCTCGGCGGTCTGCTGCCGCGCCGGGACGGTGGCGAGGGCTTCGAGCACACCACTTTCCTGCTGCCGAAGTCGGATTTCCGTGTCGAGCACAACTGGGACGTGCTGGGCCTGCGCGCCACCGGCAGCCACGACATCGTCGTCGAAAACGCCTTCGTGCCCGAGCACCGCACCCAGCGCACCAATGACCACAGCGATGCGGGCTGCCCCGGTCGTGACACCAATCCGGGCTGGCTGTACCGCATCCCGTTCACGCAGGTTTTCCAGCGTGCGGTGTCGTCGGCCTGTCTCGGCGCCCTTGAGGGTGCGATCGCCCATTTCCGCGAGCGTGCTGCAGCCCACGTGGGCAAGCACGGCGCCAAGACCGCCGAGGACGTGAATGCCCAGATGGCGGTCTGCGAGGCGATGATGACCGCCGACCAGCTCAAGCTGGTGCTGTTCCGCAACTACGCCCGCATCGTCGATTGCGCCAAGACCGGCGAGCGCATGCCGGTGGAGGAGCGCCTGATGCAGCGCGCCCAGGCCTCCCAGGTGCCCAAGCTGTGCGCGGCGGCAGCCAGCGAGCTGATGCGTGCCTGTGCGGCGTCCGGCACCTACCGCAGCAATCCGGTCGAGCGGGTCTTCCGCGACATCCACCAAGCCCGCGCCCACATCGCCAACAACTCGGACGCCTATGCCCGCGCCCACGGTGCGGTGATGCTCGGCCTGCCGAACATGGACGCCTTCGTCTGAGCGGCAACGACAAGGCAGGATGAGATGAACGCCGCCCGCTACCACCGCCTCACCGTCGCCGAGGTGAGCGACGAAACCGCCGACGCCCGCTCCTTCAGCTTCGACGTACCGCCGGACCTGGCCGAGCAGTTCCGCTACCGGCCGGGGCAGTTCCTCACCCTGCGCCTGCCGGTGGGCGGGCGGCACCTGCCGCGCTGCTACTCCATGTCCAGCACGCCGGGGCTGGACGCGCGCCTGCGGGTCACCGTCAAGCGGGTGGCCGGCGGGCGGGGTTCCAACTGGCTGTGTGACCGGATCAAGCCGGGCGACAGCCTTGAAGTGATGGCGCCGGCCGGGGTGTTTACCCCCAAGATGCTGGATGGTGACTTCCTGCTGTGCGCCGGCGGCAGTGGCATCACGCCGGTCTTCTCGATCCTGCGCGCGGTGCTGGCGAACGGGCAGGGCAGGGTGCGCCTGTTCTACGCCAACCGGGACGAGGTTTCGGTGATCTTCCGCGATGCGCTGAAGGCCCTGGCCACGGCGCATCCGGAGCGCTTGCAGGTGATTCACTGGCTGGATTCCGTGCAGGGCACGCCGTCGGTGGCGCAGCTGGCGGCCTTCGGGCGTGATCTTCCGGATGCCCAGGCCTTCATCTGCGGCCCGGGCCCGTTCATGGACGCGATGGCGACGGCACTCGTCCACGCCGGACTGCCGGAGGAACGCATTCACGTGGAGCGTTTCCTGTCGCTGCCGGACGAGGAGGACGGCGCTGCGCTGGCGGCCGACGTGGAAGCCGGCCCGCCGGCGGTCGAGCGTGCCGAGCTGGAAGTGCTGCTGGACGGCGTGACGCACACCATCGACTGCGGTGCCAGCGAAACCCTGCTCGACGCCGCGCTGCGGGCCGGTCTGCCGGCGCCTCATTCCTGCCGGGCCGGCCTGTGCGCGTCGTGCATGTGCCAGGTGCAGGAGGGCGAAGTGCACCTGCGCCACAACGAGGTGCTCGACGACAAGGATCTGGCCCGCTCATGGACCCTGAGCTGCCAGGCCGTTCCGCTGAGCGGCAAGCTCCGCGTCCGCTTCCCCGGCTGATGCGTCTGGCGCCCGTAGTCCTGTCGGACGATGGCGCGCCATCACGCGCTCCGTAAGCTGGGTTCCGGGGAGAGGCCCGCGCCTGCTCCCGGGCAAACCCAGCAAGGAGAAGCGACGTGAAGATATTGGTCCCCGTCAAACGGGTAGTGGATTACAACGTGAAGGTCCGCGTCCGCGGCGACGGCTCGGGCGTGGAACTGGCCGGCGTGAAGATGGCCATCAACCCCTTCGACGAGATCGCCGTGGAAGAGGCCGTGCGCCTGCGCGAGGCCAATATGGCTACCGAAGTCGTCGCCGTGAGCTGCGGCCCGACCGCCTGCCAGGAAACCCTGCGCACCGCGCTGGCGATGGGCGCCGACCGGGCGATCCTCGTGGAGACTGACGCCGAACTGCAGCCGCTGGCGGTCGCCAAGCTGCTCAAGGCTGTGGCCGACAAGGAGCAGCCGGACCTGGTGATCTGCGGCAAGCAGGCCATCGACGACGACGCCAACCAGACCGGCCAGATCCTCGCCGCGCTGATGGGGCGCGGCCAGGCCACCTTTGCGTCGAAGCTGGTGGTGAGCGGCCGGACACTCGAAGTCACCCGCGAAGTGGACGGCGGCCTGGAGACCCTGGCGCTGGAGCTGCCGGCGGTCGTCACCGCCGATCTGCGCCTCAACGAGCCGCGCTACGCGACGCTCCCCAACATCATGAAAGCCAAGAAGAAGCCGCTGGAGGTGCTGCCTGCCGGCGCGCTGGGCGTGGACGTCGTGCCGCGCCTGCGCCATACCCGCCACGCCGAACCCGAGGCCCGCAAGGCCGGTATCCGCGTGGCCGACGTGGCCGAGCTGGTCTCCCGCCTGAAGAACGAAGCCAAGGTGATCTGAACATGAAGACTCTGGTTATTGCCGAACACGACAGTGCCGCGCTGGCGCCGGCCACCCTCAATATCCTGGCTGCCGCCGCAAGGCTCGGTGGCGAGGTGGATCTGCTGGTTGCCGGGCAGGACTGCCGCGCTGTGGCCGATGGGGCTGCGGCTGTCGCGGGCGTGGCCCGCGTGATCCTCGTCGATGCGCCGGCCTACAAGGATCAGTTGGCCGAGAACCTGGCCGCGCTGGTGGTCGCACAAGTACGTACAAAGTCATACGGCGCGGTGCTTGCGGCGGCATCGGCTTTTGGGAAGAATCTCGCTCCCCGCGTGGCGGCGCTGCTGGATGTGGCGCCGGTGTCCGACGTGGTGTCGATTGCCGCGGTCGGCCGTTATGTACGGCCGATCTACGCCGGCAACGTGCTGGTGTCGGTGGAGTCCGACGAGCCCGTGCAGGTGCTGACCGTGCGGCCGACGTCCTTCGACGCGGTGGCCGCAACGGGCGGTGCCGCAGCGGTGGAAGAAGGCCAGGCCGAGGCCGACCTGGGTCTGTCGCGCCTGGTGGGCCGGGCGCTCAGCAAATCGGAGCGCCCCGAACTGGGTTCTGCTGCTATCGTGGTGTCGGGCGGGCGCGGGCTGGGCAATGGCGACAACTACCAGCAGGTGCTGGCGCCGCTGGCCGACCGGCTCGGCGCGGCGTTGGGGGCTTCGCGGGCGGCGGTGGACGCGGGCTACGTGCCCAACGACTACCAGGTCGGCCAGACCGGCAAGATCGTCGCGCCGGGGCTGTACCTGGCGGTCGGCATCTCCGGCGCCATCCAGCACCTGGCCGGCATGAAGGATTCGAAGGTGATCGTCGCGATCAACAAGGATCCGGATGCGCCGATCTTCCAGGTGGCCGACTACGGTCTGGTCGGCGACCTGTTTGAAGCAGTACCGCAACTGACTGCCAGCCTCGCCAGCTGAGCGTCCCCAGGGCCGGGCTGTACCCAGCCGGCCCCCGCGGGATGCCAGGAAGAAAGAGCGAAGCGGCAGAACAAACATATAAAACAAAAGCATGACCGGAGGAGAGGTGACGTGGCAGAGATTGAACTGGACATGGCGGTGTACGACCGCATCGTGGGGGGACTCTACGATGCGGCCCTCGACAGCCGGCGTTGGGGAACCGCGCTGGAAGCCCTGCGGGAGCTGTTCGCCGCCAATTTCGTGACACTGATCCTCCGGGTGCCCGACGTCACCGATGTGGGCTTGATGATCTCGGTCGGCGAACTGCCGGGCGGTATCGGCGGCAAGGTGGTCTATCACACCTACCAGCACACCACGACGCCCTTCGTGAACCAGCCGGCCGACAAGGTGTTCACCGTCGAAGACCTGATGAGCGAGTCCGAGTGGCGGCAGAGCGCCTATTACCAGCACTGGTGCGAACCCCACGGCGTCTTCCACGTGATGGGGGCCGATATCGCCACGCCGGAGGCCGGCAAGCTGCGCTTCCGACTGACCCGGCCCGAAGGCGCGCCGCCGTTCAACGAGCACGAGCGGCGCCTGTGCCAGACGCTCATCCCGCACCTGCGGCGGGCCCTGCAGGTGCATAACCTGCTCGACCGCAGCGAATCCCTCGGCACCCTGTATTCCAAGGCCATCGGCCGCCTGTCGGTGGCCACGATCGTCCTCGACGAGACCGGCAAGGTGCTCGACCAGAACCTGATCGCCCAGGAAATCCTCGATAGCGGCGATGGCCTCAAGCTGGTCGGCGGCAGGCTGGAGGCCACCTATCCGAGCGACAACCGCGGCCTGCAGCAGCTCATCCGCAGCGCCTTCTCGCGGCAAGGGGGCGAGCGCCTGGTGCCCGCCGAGGCGATCTCGATCTCCCGCCCGTCCGGGCAGGTGAACCTTGGCGTGGTGGTGGAGGCGGTGCCGTCCAGCGAATGGGCGGAAGGCAAGGGCCAGCCGGCGGCCATCGTCTATATCCGCGATGCGGCGGGCAAGTCCCTGGCCAGCACCACGGTGGCCAAGCAGCTCTTCAACCTCACCCCGGCGGAAACCGCGCTGGCGATGGAGCTGGCCAACGGCCTGTCGCTGGAAGAGGCGGCGGAAGCCCTCAACATCCGGCGCAATACCGCCCGCGCCCATCTGCGTTCGATCTTCTCGAAAACCGGTGTGCGCCGGCAGACCGAGCTGGTGCGCATCATGCTCAACAGCGTGGCACCCCTCAGCCACCGCTGATCGCAAGCCCTTCAGCCCGGCCGCACATGGCCTGGGCCTTCTGTCGTTCCGCCATCGATCCCCGCCGCACCCCTTCGGGTGCCGCGGGGTTTTGTCACGCCTGCTGTACGGCGTCCGGCCAGCGTGGACGGCGCCCCGTCCGATCTTAGGGGTTGGCCAGGCGCCGACCCTAGTCCGGGCGGACGATGTTTGTGCAATTCCCTCGTTGGGATACTGAATCGTCGCCGCTCAAGGGCGGATTCTCTGGGGATAACACTCAATGACCGATGTCTTCATCTACGACCACGTGCGCACGCCCCGCGGCAAGGGCAAGCCGGATGGCGCGCTGCACGAGGTCACGCCCGTCAACCTGGCCAGCCAGGTGCTGCAGGCCCTGCGTGCGCGCAGCGGTTTCGACAGTGCGCTGGTGGAGGATGTGATCCTGGGCTGCGTGGTGCCGGTGGGCGAGCAGGGCGGCAACATCGCCCGCATCGCCGCACTGAATGCGGATTTCGCGCAGAGCGTGCCGGGCGTGCAACTCAACCGCTACTGCGGCTCGGGCCTGGAGGCGGTCAATTTCGCGACCGCCAAGGTCGGCGCCGGCCAGATCGACCTGGCCATCGGCGGCGGTGTTGAGAGCATGTCCCGCGTGCCGATGGGGGCCGACGGCGGCGCCTGGGCAACCGACCCGCAGGTGGCCTTCAAGACCTATTTCGTGATGCAGGGCATCAGCGCCGATCTGCTGGCGAGCAAGTACGGCTTCAGCCGCCAGGACTGCGACGCCTACGCGGTGGAGAGCCAGCGCCGCGCCGCCCAGGCGTGGGCGGAAGGGCGCTTCGACCGCTCGGTGGTGGCAGTGAAGGACATTCTCGGTCTGCCGCTGCTGGCGCGCGACGAGATCGTCCGCGGCGATACGACGCTGGAAGCCCTCGGCGCCCTCAAGCCGGCCTTTGCCGAGATGGGCGCCAAGGCCGGCTTTGATGGCATCGCGCTGCAGCGCTACCCGCAGTTCGAGCGCATCGAGCACGTCCATCACGCCGGCAACAGCTCCGGCATCGTTGATGGCGCCGCGGCAGTACTGGTGGGCAACCGGGAAGTCGGCGAGCGCCTGGGCCTCAAGCCCCGCGCCCGCATCCGCGCTGCGGTGACGGTGGGCTCCGAGCCAACCCTGATGCTTGACGGGCCGGCTGCTGCCGCCCGCCTGGCGCTGCGCAAGGCGCGCATGGCAACGGGCGACGTGGGCCTGTGGGAGCTCAACGAGGCTTTCTCCTCGGTGGTGCTGGCCTTCCTGGCCGAGATGGGCGTCGCCCACGAACGGATCAACGTCAATGGTGGGGCCATCGCGATGGGCCATCCCCTCGGCGCCACCGGCGCCATGATCCTCGGCACGCTGCTCGACGAGATGGAGCGGCAGGACGTGGCCACCGGCCTCGTCAGCCTGTGCGAAGCGGCCGGCATGGCCTCGGCGACCCTCATCGAACGCGTGTGAGCACGGAACGGAAATCATGATCGACTACTTCAAGTACACCGTCGACGCGGACGGCATCTGCACGCTGACCATCGACCAGCCCGGCTCCGCCGCCAACGTGATGGACCGCAACTTCATCGCCAGCTTCCGCGCCAATCTGGAAAAGGCCGTGGCCGACGACGCGGTGAAGGGCATCGTCCTGACCTCCGGCAAGAGCTCCTTCGTGGCCGGCGCCGACCTAAAGTCCATGGAAGCCGCGCTGACGACCAAGCAGGACGCGGCGACCCTGTTCGAGCAGTGCTGGGACTTCTCCAGTCTGCTGCGCCGCATGGAGACCTGCGGCAAGCCGGTGGCGGCAGCCATCAACGGCGCGGCCCTCGGCGGCGGCTTCGAGATCTGCCTGGCCTGCCATTACCGGGTGGCATCCGACGCGCGCGGTATCGTCGTCGGCCTGCCGGAAGTCGGCGTGGGTCTTTTGCCGGGCGCCGGCGGCACCCAGCGCTACCTGCGTCTGATCGGCGTGGCCAAGGCCTTGCCTTTGCTGCTGCAGGGCAGCCAGCTGAAGGCCGAAAAGGCCCGCGAGGCCGGGCTGATCCACGCCGTGGTGCCGGCTGCCGAGCTGCTGGCGGAAGCGAAGCGCTGGCTGCGTGAGGCTGCCGACCCCGTCCAGCCCTGGGACAAGAAAGGCTTTCGCATCCCCGGCGGCAACAGCCCGCTGCAGCCCGAACTGGCCCAGCTCTTCATGGGCACCGCGGCCAACCTGCAGGCCGGTACCTTCCACAACCTGCCGGCGCCGCTGGCAATCACGTCCTGCCTGTATGAAGGCATGCAGCTGCCGATGGACAAGGCGCTGCGGGTCGAGTGCAAGTACTTCGTCAAGCTCAACCTGGATCCCGTGGCCGGCAACATGGTGCGCACGGTGTTCATCAACAAGGGCGAGGCGGACAAGCTGGTGCGTCGCCCGGCCGGCGTGCCGACCCGCCGCCATGAGCGGATTGGCGTACTCGGCGCTGGCCTCATGGGCGCCGGGGTGGCCTACGTCGCCGCCCAGGCGGGCATCGACGTGGTGCTGATCGACCGGGATCAGGCCAGCGCCGACAAAGGCAAGGCTTACAGCGAGACGCGCCTGCGGAAGGACCTGGAAAAGGGCCGTGTGAGCGCCGACAAGCTTGAGGCCATCCTCGCACGCATCCACCCGACCACGGACTATGCGGCCTTGCGGGACGTCAGCCTCGTCGTCGAGGCCGTGTTCGAGGATCGCGCCGTGAAGGCCGAGGTGTTCGCCCGCGCGGAGGCGGCGATGCCGGCTGATGCCGTGCTGGCCAGCAACACGTCTGCACTGCCGATCACCGGCCTCGCGGAAACCACACGGCGGTCCAACAAGATGGTGGGCCTGCATTTCTTCTCGCCGGTGGAGCGCATGCCGCTGGTGGAGGTGATCCGCGGCCGCCAGACCGACGACGCGGCCCTCGCCGAAGCGCTGGACTTCGTCGCCCAGCTGCGCAAGACGCCGATCCTGGTAAACGACAGCCGCGGCTTCTTCACCAGCCGCTTCATCGGCGCCTTCATCAACGAGGGTGTGACGATGGTCGCCGAAGGCATCAACCCGGCGCTGATCGAGAACGCCGCGCGCATGGCCGGCTACCCGGTAGGCGCGCTCAGCATCTCCGACGAGATCGGGCTCGACCTCGCGTACAAGGGCGCCCAGCAGCAGGCCAATGACCTCGGGCCGGACTACGTGCCGGGCTCGTCGGTGGACATCATCACGACGCTGGTGGCCGGCCATGAGCGCCACGGTCGCAAGAACGGCAAGGGCTTCTACGACTACGCCGCCGACGGCAGCAAGCGCCTGTGGCCGGGCCTCGCCGACATCTGGCCGAGGATGCCGGAGGCCGAGCAGCCGACGGTGGACGAGGTCCGGACGCGAATGCTGTTCGCCCAGTTTGCCGACGCGGCCCGCTGCATGGCCGATGGCGTGCTCGTCGATCCGGCCGACGGGGATATCGGCGCCTGTTTCGGCGTGGGTTTCCCGATCTACCTGGGTGGGCCCTTTGCGGCGATGGACACCCTCGGTATCGCCCACGTGGTGGCGGAATGCGACCGCCTGGCGGCCACCTATGCCGCCGACCGCTACGCGATTCCACAGCTGTTGCGGGACATGGCGGCAGAAGGGCGGACCTTCTACGGGCCGAACCGCATCGTGCCGCCGGCGGCCCGCTGAGATGGCGATCCCAGAAGCCTTCGCCGGCCGGCTGACGCTACCGCTGATCGGCTCGCCGATGTTCCTCGCCAGCGGCCCCCAGCTGGTGCTGGCCCAGTGCAAGGCCGGCGTGATCGGCACTTTTCCGACGCTCAATGCACGGCCCGCCGAGGCCCTCGACGAATGGCTGACGCGTATCCGCCAGGATCTGGAGGACTGGGACGCCACGCACCCCGAACGACCGTCGGCGCCCTTCGGCGTCAACCTGATCCTGCACCGCTCCAACCCGCGCCAGCAGGAAGACCTGGCCCGTGTGGTGGCGCACCGGGTGCCGCTGGTGATCACCTCGGTGGGGCGTCCGGACGCGGTGGTGCAGGCGGTCCACCGCTACGGCGGGCTGGTCTTCCACGACGTGATCAGCGTGGCCCACGCCAGGAAGGCCGTCGTTTGCGGCGTGGATGGGCTGATCCTGGTCTGTGCCGGCGCCGGCGGGCACGCGGGCGACAGGTCGCCCTTTGCGCTGCTGGCCGAGGTGCGCGAGTTCTGGGATGGGCCCATCGCGCTGGCCGGTGCGCTGTCGGACGGCCGCGCGCTGCGCGCGGCGGAGGTGATGGGGGCCGACCTGGGCTACATGGGCACCCGCTTCATCGCCACCCGCGAATGCGCCGCCGAGGCCGGCCACAAGGCCCTGGTGGTGCGGGATTCGGGCGACGACATCGTCTACACGCCGGTCTTCAGCGGCATCCGCGCCAACTACTTGAAGGCCAGCGTCCGCGGAGCCGGCATCGACCCTGACCAGCTGGAGGGCGTACAGACCGGCGGCAAGGACGACCTCTTCGCCGCTATCGGCAGCCAGCCCAAAGCGTGGAAGGACGTGTGGTCGGCGGGGCAGGGGATAGGGACCATCCACGACATCCCGAGCGTCGCCGAGCTGGTGGCGCGGATGCGCCGGGAGTACGCGGACGCTGCCGCCACGCCGGCCCGCTTTGCCTGAAGTCTTATGGCCCAGGGCAATAACAGACATAACGAACAAGGAGGAGACATGACTCAAGCCAAACCCCTCGCCGGGGTGCGCGTGCTCGACCTGACCCAGTTGCTTCCCGGCCCCATGTGCACGCTGCACCTGGCCGATATGGGCGCCGAGGTCATCAAGATCGAGCCGCCCCGCGGCGGCGACCCGACCCGCGGACTCGACGGCGAGCAGTTCAACGGGATGTTCCTGATGCTCAACCGCAACAAGCGTTCACTGGCCCTCGACCTGCGCTCGGAGGAGGGCGTTGCCGTGCTGCATCGGCTGGCCGAGCGGGCCGACGTGCTGGTGGAGGGCTTCCGCCCCGGCGTCGCTGCGCGCCTGGGCATCGGCTACGCCCGGCTCGCGGAGATCAACCCGCGCCTGGTGTATTGCTCGATCACCGGTTACGGGCAGGACGGCCCGCTGGCTCAGGCCGCCGGACATGACATCAACTACGAGTCCCTTGCCGGCGTGCTGGAGCAGACTGGCGTGGCCGGTGGCCCTCCGGCTCAAGGCAATTTCCCGGTGGCCGACCTGGCCGGCGGCGCGCTGTCTGCGGCAATGGGCATCCTCGCCGCGCTGCTGGGGGCCCGCAGCACAGGGCGTGGCAGCCACGTCGATGTGGCGATGACCGACTGCCTGATGGTGCACAACATCATGAGCACGGTGTCCTGGCAGCGTGCCGGCCAGGCGGTGCCGCGCGGCGCCGATTACCTGTCCGGCGGCATCGCCTGCTACGGCGTGTACGAGACCGCGGACGGCCGCCACCTGGCCGTTGGCGCCATCGAGCCGAAGTTCTGGACTGTCTTCTGCGACGCCATCGAACGGCCCGAGCTGTACGCCCGTGGGCATGTGGGCGGTTCCAAGGGCGCCGAGGCGCGGGAGGAGGTCGCTGCCGTCATCCGCTCGCAGACGCTCGCCCACTGGCAGGCCGTGTTCGCCGATGTGGATGCCTGTGTAACGCCGGTGCTGCGGGTGGATGAGGCGGTTTCTCATCCTCACGCGCAGGCCCGCGGGCTGCTGCGCGAGGACGTCCATCCGCTGGCCGGTAGTCATTCGAGCTACGCCTTTCCGATCCGCATGAGCGGCTACCGCCTCGACGAGGCGCACCCCGCACCGGCCCTCGGGGCCGACAACGCCGCGATCTACGCGGAACTCGGCCTCGCCCCCCAGGCTGCCTGAACGCCGGCCCCGGCAAAGGAGACACGATTGATGCAACGTACTTTCAACCTGGCCGACCTGTTCGAGATCGTCGCCGCACAGGTGCCCGAACGCACCGCCGTCGTCTGCGGCGCCCAGCGCCTCAGCTACGCGGAACTCGACGCGCGGGCCAACCGCCTGGCGGCGCTGCTGCAACAGCGTGGCGTTGGCCCCGGCGATACGGTCGGCCTGCAGCTCTACAACGGCCCTGAATATCTCGAAGGCTTTCTGGCCGCCTGCAAGCTGCGGGCGCTGGCGGTGAACATCAACTACCGCTACGTGGCGGACGAGCTGCATTACCTGTACGCCGACGCACAACTCAAGGCGCTGATCTATTCGGCACCGCTGGCTGCGGTAGTCGAACCGGTGCTGCCGGATTTCCCCGGCATCGCACTGGCGCTGCGCAGCGGCGCCGACTACGAGGCCGCGCTGGCCGCGTCGCCCACTAGCTACGCGCTTCCCCAGCGCAGCGACGAGGACATCATGCTGCTGTACACCGGTGGCACCACCGGCATGCCGAAGGGCGTCATGTGGCCGCACCGGGCGCTGTTCTTCGGTGCCCTAGGTGGTGGTGGCTTCTACCGCCGGGAAGGGCCGGTCAGCCGGCCGGAGGAGCTGGGTGACGTAGCCCGCGACAGCTTCCCGTTGCGCTTCTTCCCGGTTGCCCCGCTGATCCACGGCGCCGCCCAGTGGGCCACGCTGGCTTCGCTGTTCGCCGGACACACCGTGCTGATCCGCGACGAGGTCGAGTTCAGCGCCGACAAGGTGTGGGACCTGGCCGCCCGCGAGCAGGCCAACATCATGTCCATCGTCGGCGACGCGATGGCGATGCCACTGCTCAACGCGCTGAAGGCCCATCCAGGCCGCTGGGATCTGTCCAAGCTGATGAACTTCGGCTCCGGCGGCGGGCTGTTCTCGGCCCACGTGCAGGCCGAACTGCGCGAGCGGCTGGGCGGCGCGGCGGTGAACGACAGCATGGGTTCATCGGAAGGCGGCGTGCTGGGTGGCGGAAGCCGGCCGACGGAAGGGGAAGGCTTCATCCGCTTGGCGCCGCGCCGTGACATCGCGGTGATCGCCGAGGACCGTAGCCGCCTCGTCGGCCCCGGCGAGCACGGCCTGCTGGTGCGCGTCGGCCACGTACCGGTGGGCTATTTCGGCGATCCGGAGAAGTCGGCGCAGACCTTCTTCGCCTTCGAGGGTCGGCGCTATGTGAACACGGGCGACATGGCCCGCGTCGATGCGGACGGCTCCATCGTCGTGCTCGGGCGCGGCTCCCAATGCATAAATACCGGCGGTGAAAAGGTCCATCCGGAGGAGGTGGAGGAGGTGCTGCATCGCTATCCTGGCGTCGAGGATGCGCTGGTCGTGGGCATTCCCGACCCGGTCTGGGGGCAGCGCGTGTCGGCGGCCATCAGCCTGCGGGACGGGGTCGCACCGGACGCAGAAGCGGTACGTGCGTTCTGCCACCAGCATCTGGCGGGCTACAAGGTGCCCAAGTCGCTGATGTTCGTGGACCGCATCGTCCGCTCGCCGGCCGGCAAGGCCGATTACCGTTGGGCGCGCCAGCAGCTGGAGGCCGGGCTCGAAGCCATTTCACGCGCCGTTCAGGAAAATTGATGATCAACCAGAAAGAGGAAACAAGCATGCCAACAACCATCGTTACCGGCTCTGCGTCAGGCATCGGAGCTGCCGTCTGCCGTGCGCTGCAAGCGGCAGGCCAGCGGGTGATCGGGATCGACCGCCAGAACGCCGAGATCATCGCCGACTTGTCCACGCCCGCGGGCCGTCGTGCTGCCATCGACGCCGCGCTGGCCGCCTGTGATGGCGTCCTCGACGGACTGGTCTGTTGTGCCGGCCTTGGCGTCACCGCGCCGTCGAGCAGCCTCATCGTTGCCGTCAATTATTTCGGCATGAGCGAGCTGGTGGATGGCTTTGCCGACGCGCTGGCCAAGGGCGCGCAACCCGTGGCGCTGTTGATCGGCTCCGTGGCCTCCGTGCAGCCGGGCGCCGACAAGGCCCCGATGGTGGAAGCCATGCTCGGCGGCAACGAGGCGGAGGCACTGGCCGCCGCCGATGCCCTCGGCCGGCCGGAGGTGGCCTACGCGTCTTCGAAGTATGCGGTGAGCGTCTTCGCCCGCCGCAAGGCGGTGGAGTGGGGCAAGCGCGGCATTCGCCTCAATGTGGTCGCACCGGGCGCCGTCGAGACGCCGCTGCACAAGGCGTCGCTGGACGACCCGCGCTTCGGCCAGGCGGTGAAGAACTTCGTCGCGCCCATCGGCCGCGCCGGCACGCCCGACGAGATCGCCCACGTGGTGGCTTTCCTGCAGTCGCCACAGGCCAGCTTTGTCCATGGCGCGGTGATCTTCGCCGACGGCGGCATGGACGCGATGGTGCGCTCCGCGCGTTTCTGAGCGCCTGATCCTGCAGTGTCGATGGCCGGCCGATGAGGTCGGCCATTTTTCATTCGGGGCCGGGAGGAGGGCGGACTAGTTCAAGCAAGGGATGGCAGGGGCTGCTGCGACGCCGACAATGCACGCAGATAACCCAAGGCGAGACAACTTGAAGCCGCAGGGGCCGAAACGGAAGAGCGCATACGCGCTGTGTACTGAAGCAGGTGGACGGAGATGACTGGCGAACGCGATTCCATGGAATTCGACGTCCTGATCGTAGGCGGCGGCCCGGCAGGCTTGTCGGCGGCGATCAGGCTCAAGCAACTGGCCGCTGAAAAAGGCCAGGATTTTTCGGTGTGCCTGATCGAGAAGGCCGCCGAGATCGGCGCCCACATCCTGTCCGGCGCGGTCATCGATCCGCGCGCGCTCAACGAACTCTTCCCCGACTGGAAGGCGATGGGCGCGCCGCTCAACACGCCGGTCTCGGAAGACCGGGTGATCTTCCTGTCGGAAAACGGCGGACGCCAGATCCCCAACGGCCTGCTGCCGGAGGCCTTCCACAACGAAGGCAACTACATCGTGCGTCTGGGCAATCTGGCCAAGTGGCTCGGTGAGCAGGCCGAGGCGCTGGGCGTCGAGGTCTATCCGGGCTTTGCCGGCGCCGAGTTGCTGCTCGACGACAACGGTGCCGTCGCTGGCGTGATCACCGGCGACATGGGCGTGCTCAAGGACGGTAGCCAGGGCCCGAACTTCCAGCCCGGCATGGAGCTGCGCGCCAAGTACACCCTCTTCGCCGAAGGCTGCCGCGGCCACCTGGGCAAGCAGCTCGAAGCGAAGTTCTCGCTGCGCGACGGCGTCGACCCGCAGACTTACGGCATCGGCCTCAAGGAGCTGTGGGAGATCCCCGCCGGCCAGCACGTGCCGGGCCTCGTCGTGCATACGGCCGGCTGGCCGATGGATACGGCCACCTACGGCGGCGGCTTCTGCTACCACCTGGAAGGCAACCTGGTGTCGGTCGGCTACGTGGTCGGCCTCAACTACACCAACCCCTATCTGTCGCCTTTCGAGGAGTTCCAGCGCTACAAGACGCACCCGGAGATCCGCCAGTTCCTCGAAGGCGGCAAGCGCCTGGCTTACGGCGCGCGCGCGATTGCTGCCGGCGGCCTGCAGAGCCAACCCAAGCTGGTCTTCCCCGGCGGCGCGCTGATCGGCGACGACGCGGGCTTCCTCAACGCGGCGCGCATCAAGGGCAGCCATGCGGCCATGAAGTCCGGCATGCTGGCCGCCGAGGCTGCCTTCGAGGCCCTTGCCGCCGGCCGCACCCAGGACGAACTGAGCGCCTTCCCGGAGCGCTTCAAGGCCAGCTGGCTGCACGCGGAGCTGCACAAGACCCGCAACTTCAAGCCCTACATGAAGAAGGGCCTGTGGCTCGGCTCCTTCCTGTTCGGCGCCGAGCAGAAGCTCTTTGGCGGCAACGTGCCGTGGACGCTGCACAACCACGCCGACCACACGACGCTGCGTCCGGCCGCCGAGTGCCAGCCGATCGCCTACCCGAAGCCGGATGGCAAACTGACTTTCGACCGCCTCTCGTCGGTGTTCCTGTCCAACACCAACCACGAGGAAGACGAGCCCTGCCACCTGCAGCTGAAGGACGCCTCGGTGCCGATCGCCATCAACCTGGCCAAGTACGACGCTCCCGAGCAGCGTTACTGTCCGGCCGGCGTGTATGAGATCGTGCGCAGCGAAGAAGGCGACAACCCACGCCTGCAGATCAACGCCCAGAACTGCGTCCACTGCAAGACCTGCGATATCAAGGACCCCACCCAGAACATCAACTGGGTCGTTCCTCAAGGCGGCGAGGGGCCGATCTACCAAGGGATGTAGCAGCACGAACCATTTTTCGGGGAATGCCGGTCAAGCAGGGACGGGGGAAATTGCCTCCCTCTCCTCAAAAGACTTCCCGTCTCTGTGGCATTCCCCATTTTTACGTGCCGAGAATGGGCAAGAGTCGCGGAGCAGAAGGTTGCTTGGTCCAGTGCTGCGATGTGGACGGCGGTAACAAGTAGAGCGGTGCCGGTTACGCGAAACCGTATGGATGCAGGCCACATGTATATGCTTGTGCAGCCGATCAATGAGAAAATTAGCCCGCAATAAATACTTCTGAAAATTACTGTTTTCAGAAGTATGAGGTGTGGCCTAGTTCAGAAAACGGTGTCTGCGCGCCTCTGTGCATGCCCTGTTGACATCTGCATGGCCTTTGCTGAAAATATTTCTCCACTTTCCTGCCACCTCTTTTCAAAGGAGACATCAATGCCTGCTGCAGCCAACTTGAAGGAAACAACGCGCTGAGACCGTAGGCATTGTGCTGCCCGGAACTCGCGCAAGGCGAATCCGGGCTGGGAGAAAACGAAACCCCTGGCCGTTGCCGGGGTTTTTGTTTTGGGCTTCCCTTTCCGTCCCGGATTCCATGAAGAGCGGCAAAGCAAAGCCGCTGCAAGAAATTCAGGAATCACCATGGGCATACAAATTGAGTTGAACAAAGGTCGCGTGCCGGTCAAGGTCTGGACGCGCGACATCGAGCCGGAAGCAATCCGGCAACTGCTGAACGTCGCGTCATTGCCGATCGTGCATGGCCATGTGGCTGCCATGCCGGACGTACATGCAGGCATCGGCGCCACCGTCGGTAGCGTTATTCCGACACTGCGCGCCATCATCCCCGCCGCAGTCGGCGTCGACATCGGCTGCGGCATGAACGCCGTGCGTACGTCGCTTACCGCCAATGCACTCCCGGACAACCTGCGCGGTCTGCGGCTGGGCATCGAAAGCGCTGTGCCGGTCGGTTTCAACCAGCACGCGGCCAGCCGCATGCGAGGCAGCGCCCTGCAGCGTGTCGGGCGGACGCTGAACGACCGGCTGGACGTGGTCGTCGGCAAGCATCCGGGACTGATGAAGATGCAGCGCCGCTTCAACGAGACCTGGCTCCGCCAGATCGGCACGCTGGGTGGCGGCAATCACTTCATCGAGTTGTGCCTCGACGAGGCGGACCGGGTGTGGATCATGCTGCACTCGGGCTCGCGCGGCATCGGCAACGTGCTGGGGCGCTATTTCATCGCCGCGGCACAGAAGGACATGCGGCGGCATCAGATTCACCTGCCCGACCAGGACCTCGCCTATTTTTCCGAAGGCTCGGACCTGTTCGACGACTACGTCGAGGCGGTTGAATGGGCACAGGACTATGCGTTCCTGAACCGCAGCCGGATGATGGCGGCGGTCACCGAGGCCCTGAAGCCGCTTTTGCCACCTTTCAGGCTTGAAGACGAAGCGATCAACTGCCACCACAACTACGTGGCGCGGGAGGAACACCTCGGGGAGCGCCTTTTCATCACCCGCAAGGGCGCCATCTCGGCTCAGGCGGGAGAATTGGGAATCATCCCCGGCAGCATGGGCACGAGGTCCTACATCGTCCGTGGGCTGGGCAATGCCGAGTCATTCTGCTCCTGCTCCCATGGGGCGGGACGACGGATGAGTCGCAGCGCAGCCAAGCGCCGGTTCAGCCGCTTCGACCTCGAGGCGCAGACCGCCGGTATCGAGTGCCGCAAGGATGGCGGCGTGGTCGATGAGATTCCGGCCGCGTACAAGGATATCGATCAGGTGATGGACAACCAGCGTGATCTGGTGGAAGTCGTCCATAGCCTGAAACAGATCCTTTGCGTGAAGGGGTAAATGATGGCGGCCAAGAAGACTCTCCTCGTCCTGCCCCAGACCAAGCCGCGCAATCCCTTGCTGGTACCGGGCCTGACGCGCCGCGCTGGCCCGCACGGCAAGACACGCAAAGCCGTTCGCCAACAGATGCGGCAACGTACCCAGCAGGCCATCACGGCCCTGTTGAACGGTGACAAAACGGAATTCGAAATCGACTGACCCCGCCCGCTCCGCCGCGGAGCGGCCCTTTTTCAAGGAGAAAACCATGAAACCACCGATTGCCCGAACTTTTGCGCATGCAAGCACGAACGCTTACCAATTAATGGAAACCCGACTTGGATCACCACACTATCGACGAAATCCTCGCTTGCCTTCGAGGTGAGCGCACCGTCTATCCTTACTACCGGGAGCGCCACAGCATCGGGCTGCTGCACCAGTTGAGCCGTCACGGCCGGCGAAGCGAGCCGCTCAGCGTCGCATCCCTCAAGAAGTCCCCGTACGCGCCGCTCCTGCAGAAGCCGCGGATCAAATCCGCCCTGGCCAAGCTCGGTCACGACCGGATCGACGATCTGTTCCTCGCTGCACACGACCACGACCCGGGCCAGGAGTATTTCGACACCTGGGGAAGTGAACGACGCGCCGGGTGGCAGCGCCGACAGACCTCACGGCCTGGTCTGAATCTCGTCCTGCAACTCAATTTCAGCAACGACCACGATCGCCGCTACCAGCGACTGGGCGGCCGGCATTCACTGTTCAACTACAACGGCCATTCTGTTTCGAGCAGCCGTAATACTTTGGCGTGTGGGCACGCATCGACCTTGATTAGGGTAGCAATTGCGCCCTGATCGAAGAAATCCAGTCCGACTGGATACGCAGTGTTGCCTGGCTGGCGGGGCGGGTGGAAAGAAAACGCCTGTCCAGCTGTCCCGCAACTGGGACCATCCTCTATCAACTCCGAGCCGGTCAGCCGCCCGCGATTGACTTAGTGTCCTGACGGATACGCGTTTTGCTTCTTGAGCTGGCCGATTTCGGCCAGCGCTTCGGCCAGCAGGGTTTCGGCACGCTGGGCGCGTGCGGTTTCAGCAAGGCGTACTTCCTCGACGACACGCGCCCGGGTTTCGGCGGCAGCTACCGCCGACTCCTTGCCATGCGCAGCTTCGGTCGCCACCTTGAGCTGGGCCTGCAGACGGTCAATCCGGCCCTCTGCCGCGGCCAGGGAAGTCTCGATCTGGCGCGTCTTGGACAAGGCTTCGCGAAGCGCTGCCTTGGCCTCTTCGGTCTGTTCCCGCAGTTTGCTTTCGCGCTCTTCCCGGTTGGCAAGTTGCTGACGCATAGCCATAATGTCGCCGAGCTTCTCCTGACGGACCTGATCGATCTGTTTGACCAGCAGTTCGCGCTCGAGGGCGCTGCGATCCTGCTCATCTTTCAAGGATGCGGTGTAGCGATCACGATCGGTCTGCAGCATCTTGGTCAGCCGCTCGGATTCCGCAGCGAACTTCTGCTCGCGGACTTCGGCTGCATCCTCGAGCTGCTTGATCCGGCCATCCTGCACGTCCTTCTGGCGCTGGAATTCCTGCGCCTGCTGCCGCAGTTCCGCAATCGTGGCATCGCGGACGCGCTGCGCGTCGTTCAGGGCTTCGAGTTGTGCGGCGGCCTGCACCGCGGCGGCATCCTGTTGCTCGATCCGTTGCTCTGCGGCCTGCAGGCGTACACGGTACGCGTCCTGCTCCTGCTCCAGCGCCTGGCGCTGGTCGGCAAAGAGTTGTTCCGCATGATTGAGCGCCAGGGACCAGATGCGGGACATGAAGCCGTCCGCGGACGAAACCAGTTCATCCGGCATGCCTGGGACGCTGCGCTTCCGGAAAAAAGTCGCGCCGGTCTCACGACGCCACTGGTCGATATAGCGCTGAACAACCTCGCTGGACCCCTTGTTGCCGAGCTCCGCATAGACCAGGTTGAATGACGGGTTTTCGCCTTGGGCGAGCAATTGAAAGCAGATTTGCTCGACGGCTTCGAAATTGACGCTGCTGCTGCGTGCCATGGACTGTTCCCCTCCGCACAAATACGACTAAATATTGAACAGTCTGAAAGATAACATACGTTTAAATCCGGTTACCGTTATATTTATAACGGTATGACTGTGCAGAATTAATGTTCCAGCTGGTATGCAATCCACTGCGAGTGTTCGCCGCCGTACGCTGTCGTGTCTTTGCTAATGCCTCGCTGCGGAGCAGGATGTGGTTGGCGCCTATATTACCAAGTCATAGAGCGCTTGGCCCGTCTCTTGCCTGCTTGTGGGGTAAATCCTCATCCAGGCATGCCATGAATCAGACCACGCCCGCGCCCTCCTCCCACTCCCGGCACCCCGTCCCCGATGGTGCCGACGGAGCTTCGCCCCATATCTTTCGACTGGAGCCTTATCACTTCACGCGAAATCTCCCTCCGGAGGTTCGCGACAAACTGAAGGATATCTTTGCCAACTGGTCCGACGACGCTTATACGGAAGCGCGCGTTAAGGAAATCATCGAGCAGGCGCCGGACTCCCTCGGCATCCGGATCGTGGCCTATCGCTTCTATTTCTATCGCCGTCGTTCTGGCGATGCAGCGCGATGGGCGCTGGCCTGTCTCGGCTGGTTGTCGACGCGCCTGGAATTGCCCGTGGACTGGCGCCATGTCACGCCGGACATGGCCGATTTCAACGAATGGCATGCGTTTCCGCGCCTGTGGTTGCAGTCTCTGACTGCCTACGCCTACAACCTTGCGCGCCTGCAGCGTATGGATGAATCCCTGATTGCCTTGGCCAAGGTCGAGGAACTGGATCCTAGCGGCCGCCTCGGCGCCGCCAGTCTGCGCGAAGTCTTCATCGCCCCCGATTCAAGCGCAGGCATGGTATTTCCGAAGCCCTTCGAGGCGTGATCGTCCGCAAGGCCCGGGGCCCGGCAGCGCCACAACGCTGAACCGGGCTCCGGGCTGAGGCGGGTACGGAGCGGACCGCCGAGGCTTAGCGGAAATCCTTGTGGTTCAGCTTGTACTTGCTCAGGCGCAATCCGAGTATCCGACGGGTCAAACCCAGCTGGATGGCAGCTTCCGTCGTGTTGCCGTGACTGGCTTTCAGTGCGTCCACGATCATCTCGTACTCGATCGCATTGAGCTTGGCGTCCAGGGAGCCGAGCTCCGAGGATTCGGAAACCACCGGCGTCTGCAGCGACGGCGGCAGGTTGTAGCCATGGATCACGCCATCCTCGGCGAGGATGATCGCCCGCTCGACGACGTTTTCCAGTTCACGTACGTTGCCTGGCCAGTGGTAGCTCAGCAACATGTTGATCGCCGGAGTCGAAATGCGCTGGATGTCGACTCCCATTTCGCGGGAGAACTTGGATACGAAATAGTCGGCCAGGGCGACCACGTCGTTGCCCCGTTCGCGCAGTGGCGGAATGGTGATCGGGAAAACGTTGAGCCGGTAATACAGGTCCTCGCGAAATGTGCCCTTCGTGACCATCTCGACGAGATCCCGGTTGGTGGCTGCCAGAATCCGGATGTCCACGCTGATCGGCACGTTGCCGCCGACCCGCTCGAAGGTCTTTTCCTGCAGGACCCGCAGCAGCTTGGCCTGCATCGGCAAGGAGAGTTCGCCGACTTCGTCCAGGAAGATCGTGCCGCCGTCGGCCTCCTCGAAGCGCCCTTTGCGCTGGTTCGCCGCGCCGGTGAACGAGCCTTTCTCGTGGCCGAACAGTTCGCTCTCGATGACGCTTTCGGGCAGCGCCGCGCAATTGAACTTGATGAAGGGGCCGGATGAGTTCGGGCTGTTGTAATGGATCGCGCTGGCCACCAACTCCTTGCCGACTCCGCTTTCCCCGAGAATCAGGACAGTGGTCTTGGAGCGCGTGATGCGCTCGATCATCCGGTAGACCTCTTCCATCGGCTTGGAATTGCCAATGATGTTGGCCGGCTTGAATTTCTCCTTGAGGGCAGTGCGGAGCCGCTGGTTCTCATCCTCGAGCGCCACTTTCTTGACGTTCTCGAGCAGGTACAGTTCTACAGCCTGGGCCGTGGTGGCGGCCAGGATGGACAGGACTTCCACATCCAGTTTCAACAGCCGGCGGTTGTCGTAGATCCGCTCCGCGCTGATCGTGCCCATGACCTTCCTGCCGCGCAGGATCGGCACGCACAGGAAAGACAGGCGGGTGTCACCAATGTTGCTGCGGCTGCCAGTACGGTTCAGGAAATTCGGTTCGTCGCTGATCTTCGGGACCACGATGGGCTGGCCGGTCTCCACCACCCGTCCGGTGATCCCTTCCCCGAGGCGATAGATCCCCCTCGCCTCCTCTTCCTCCGTCAAGCCGAAGCTCTCGTGGATGAAGATCTTGCCGGAGTCCGTGTCGTAGAGGCTCACCATGCCGCGGATCACCTTCATGTGGCGCTTCATCAACTGCAGCAGGATGTTGAGGATCTGCGAGAGATTGCCCGTTTCGGTGACGATCCGGCTGATCTCGTACAACAGCGGCAACAGGTCGGTACGGCATTCCCCGAGGTTGCATTCACACAGATGGGGCAGCACGTCCCGTTCCGCAAAATCCGGCATGCCGGGCGACTGCTTTGCCGTGCTGCCGGCCGGCTTCACTTCGGCCCCGCGGCCGAATTCTTTGTCGACCACACGATCACTCATTTCCATGCTCCTTCACTATCCGCTCGTGAACAGGACGAAAATGCCATCGCAACATTGGGTGCTTGGGCATTACGGGCCACCGGGTGGAATCAAAATATATACAAGTATATAGCGGTGGCCGTTCATCATTCATAGATAACCATTATCACGGTATGGCTTTCAGTCGATGGGGACAGGCACGATACGGACCGGTTCGTTCAGGGCCGCCATCAGTTCACGCCGAACCCCACCCAGGGTCTGGCCGGCCAGTGTGCAACTAACACAGGCGCCGGACAGGCGGACGCGGACGAACAGGCCGTCCACCGCAATCAGTTCGATGTCGCCGCCGTCCTTCTGCAGGCGAGGGCGAACGCTCTGGATGGTCTCGGCAATCAGTTTCAGGCGCGCTTCGTCGCTGGCAACAGCAGAAGGCTCATCCGTGGAAAATTCAGTATTCATGGCGGCGGTGTCTGGAATGTGGTGCCTTCCGTGGCAGCAAGCCGCGTGCCGGAAGCTGATCCTGGCGCCCTCGGACCGCTGCGCTACGGCCTGAACGCACGTCGTTTTCCCTGCTGCCGGCTGTATCCGATCAGGACAAGGGGCAGGAATGCGTACCGTGACGTACGCGACTGATCTTGCATTGCACGGGAAGGAACGGTCGTCCCCTTCGCGAATGGCTTGCCGGATGGCGTCGAAACGTCCCTTTCCGTTCATCCAGCCCGGAACGTACTTTCTGGAACCGCACCGGCACGCCCCCCGGCCACAGTCCGTTTTCCCGCCTCATCCGGCGTGCTGCAAGGCCTGCGGGCCTGCGGCAACCGCGATTCCGGGTAGGCCACCGCAACGTGGCGCCTGGTCGGCCGCTTCCTTGGCATAGCGCTTGCCATTTCCTCCCCGTACGGCAGCAGCACTGTGCTGGCTGTCGAGCCCAGCGGGAGCTACCCATGACCAGTCTTGTTCTCGGATCCGCCTTCGTCTCGCGCCTGTGTTCGGCGCTGTCCCCACGGCGCGAGCGCCTCTTTCCCTCCCCCTCCCGCGCCGCGGTTGCCGACGGGGCCATTGTGGGGGGACTGTGCCTGGAGCGCGTCACCGTCCAGCGTGGGCAGCGGCAAATCCTCACCGACGTTTCCATGCCGATCCGGGAAGGCGGCGTGACCGCCATCGTTGGCCCCTCCGGCGCCGGCAAGACGACCCTGCTCGGTGTGCTCAACGGCCTCATTCGGCCGGCTTCCGGGCAGGTCATGCTGAACGGCGTGGGCTGCCTGTCGTCGCCGGAAACACTGCAGATCCATAGGCGGCGGACTGCCACGGTGTTCCAGGAACACGCCCTGATCGATCGCCTCAGCGCGCTGGACAACGTATTGCTCGGCCTGGCCGATCGCCGTCATCCCCTCAGCCCCCTGCCCTGGCATGCCGAGCTTCAGGAACAGGCCGCCGCCGCACTAAGGGAAGTCGGCTTGCTGCGCCACGCCCATGCCCGTGTGGCGAATCTCAGCGGCGGCGAGCGCCAGCGAGTCGGCATCGCCCGTGCAATGGTGCGGCAGCCGTGCCTGCTGCTCGGCGACGAACCCTTTTCGGCACTGGATCCCGGGCTTGCAGCATCGCTCGGCAGCCTGCTCAAGGGCTATGCGCAGGCATCGGGCGTCACCGTCGTGCTCGTCCTGCACCATCTGGACATGGTCCGCCGCCTGGCTGATCGCATCGTTGGGCTGAAGGACGGCCGGATCTGCTTCGACGGCCCGGTGACGGACTTCGACCTTGCAGAGCAACAACGCCTCTTTGCAACCACGCCATCTCTTTCCGGAGAACCGACATGATCAAGCTCATTCAAGGGGCACGCCTTCTGTGCACCTTCATCCTCCTGTGCATCGGCATTTCCGCCGGTGCTGCCGATAACGCCGCGCGCCCCGACAAGCTGGTGCTCGGCCTGCTGCCGGGGGAGTCCGCGCCCACGGTGATGCGCCTGAACGAAGCCCTGCGGGCCCATCTTGAAAAGCGCCTGGGCCTGCCCGTGGAGCTGATGGTCGGTGCGAGCTACGCCGCCACCGGCGAAGCCCTGCGTTTCGGGCGCATCGACATCGCCTATCTCGGGCCCGTCACCTACATCCTGCAAAGCCGGCGGGCCAAGCTGGAGCCCTTTGCCCGGCCCTCCCATCCACAGGTGGGCCCGTCCTTCCAGGCCGTGATCATCGTCCCGCAGGACAGCCCCGCGCACACGCTCGCCGACCTCAAGGGCAAGGACGTCGCCTTCGGCGACCCGGCCTCGACCTCGGGAACCTGGGTACCCCGCTACCAGCTGCTTGACGCCGGCCTGGTGGCCGGCCGCGATTACACGCTGCGCGTCCTTGGCGCCCACGATGCGGTCGCGCTGGCGGTGGCCAACAAGCAGCTTGCCGCCGGCGGCCTGTCCCTGCCGATCTATCAGCGCTTGCTGAAGGAAGGGCGTATCGACGCCGGACGCGTGCGCATTCTGGCGGAGTCACCTGCGATCCCCGAATACATGTGGACCTTCCGCGAAGGCCTCTCCCCGGCGCTGAAGGACGAGATCCGCCAGGCCTTCCTCGACATGCGGGATGGCGCGGCCCTGGCGGTGTTCCGCGCCGAGGCTTTCGTACCGGCCGTCGACGGAGATGTGGACAAGGTCCGTGGCTGGATTGAGGCGATCCGGAAAAGCTCCCCCGACGCCGTTCCGTCCGCCCGCTGACATCATGCAAGCCCATCGCCCAATCCCGCTCCGGGATGTCGACCCGGTTATCGACGCGGTGCTGAACTGCGGCTGTCAGCAACGCCGGCACAGGCTGGCCCTTGCCAGCCTGCTGGGTTGCGTTGTCGTGGCACTCACGGCGTTCGGAGGCGCCTTCGACCTACCCCGTTACCGTCACACGCTGCCCACCATCGTTCAGCTGCTGGGGGATGCCTGCCCGCCGGATTTCAGCCGCTGGCCCCACTGGGGACGACCGCTGCTGGACACCCTGAGCATGAGTGTCGCCGGCACCTGCTTCGGGCTGATTGCGGCCATCCCGCTAGGCGCGCTGGCCGCCCGCAACATCGCGCCGGGCTGGCTTGGCGGCCCCGTACGCATCGCACTCAACGCCATTCGCTCCATCCCCGGGTTGGTGTGGGGAATCATGTTCGTCGCCGCGGTGGGCTTCGGCCCGCTGCCCGGCATCCTGGCCCTCGCCAGCCACTCCACGGGCATGCTCGGCAAGTTCTGCGCAGAGATCCTCGAACACGTGGATGCCGCACCGGGCAATGCACTGCGCGCCCAGGGCGTCTCGCCGCTGGGCGTGCTGCGTTTTTCGGTGCTGCCGCAGATCCTGCCACGCCTGGTGGACGTCACCCTGTACCGCTGGGAGCACAACCTTCGCGCCGCCACGACCCTGGGTGTCGTCGGCGCCGGCGGGATCGGGCTGGAGATCGTCACCGCCTTCCATCTCTTCGAATACCGGGAGGCCAGCGCGCTGATCCTGCTGTTGCTCGGCCTGGTTTCGGTGATCAACGTGCTCGGTGGCCGCCTGCGCCGCCATTTCGTCGACGGGCTCGAACAGCCATGAGCACGCCCTTGCGCTGCGGCCTGCTGCCGGGCGAGTCGCCCCCCGTCGTACTGGCGCGCAATGCGCCATTGCAAGCCTATCTCGAGGAACAGCTGGCGATGCCGGTCGAGCTGATCGTCGGCGAAACCTATGCCGCCACCGGTGAGGCACTACGCGCCGGCCGGCTCGACATCGCCTACCTGGGGCCCGTCACTTACATCCTGCAGAGCCGCAAGGCCGAGCTGGAGCCGTTTGCGCGGCCGACGCACGCCGGCAGTAGCGGCCCCACCTTCCAGGCCGTCATCGTCGTCCCCCATGCCAGCCCCGCCACCAGCCTCCACGACCTGCGGGGCAAGGAGATCGCGCTGGGCGACCTGGCGTCCACGTCGGGTAGCTGGGTGCCCCGCCATCTGATGCTGGAAGCTGGGCTGGTCGCGGAGCGGGACTACCGCCGGCGGCACCTCGGCAGCCACGATCAGGTGGCCAGTGCCGTGGCGGAAATGCGTGTTCCGGCCGGTGGCATGAGCAAGGAGGTTTATAAGCGACTGCTCGGCGAGGGGGGCATTGCGCCGGACAGCTTGCGGGTGCTGGCCACATCCCGGCCGATCCCCGAATACATGTGGACCTTCCGCGCCGGGCTCGACCCTTATCTGAAGGAAGACCTGCGCCAGGCCTTCGTCCGTCTGCGCCTGCCCGCACCTTTACGCGCCTATCGTGCCGACGCCTTCATCCCGGCCGTAGATGCGGACGTGGACCGGGTTCGCCAGTGGATGGAGGACATCCTCCAGGCGCGCCTGATCCCCGGCGGCGTGCCGCTGGCCATCGGCGAGCCCGCTCTCGACGTGCGGGCCTCCTCCCCTTTTGTCCGTCCCTTCAGCATCGTTTCACAACCGGAGATCCATCCATGTCCGTAGATTCCGCCCTGTCCTATATCCGCCGCATGCGTTCCGACGCCGACTTCCGCGAGGCAGTGCAAGCCCTGTCCGAGGACGAGCCGGCCTCCTGGGCTTTCCTCAAGGAAAGCGGCTACACCTTCTCGATGGACGAGTTCCGCCTCGCCCAGGACGAGATCTACAAGGAGTACGGCATCACGCCGATGTAGCCACCGTCCCTGCGCCCACGCCGGGCGCAGCAAAGAGAAGGGCCCGCCCCGAGAGGAACGGGCCCTTCTCTTACTGGACTTCGCCGGAAGAGCCAGCGGATGTCAGCGTGGAGGCGTGCCGAACAGGGTCACTTCCAGTTCCAGCACCGCCTTCACTACTTCGCCATGGCGTTCGTCCGAGGTCGAGGCATCGCCCAGGCCGGCACGCTCCATCCATACGCGCGCCTGCTCCAGGGTTTGCCGCGCCTCCCTTTCCGCCTGGGCCAGCAGCGTCATGCTGCCGAACTTGCGGGCACCCTTCAGCCGATTGATCGCATTCTGCAGACCACGGGTCTTCATCGTCGTCTCCTCAGCAGGTTTCGGCGTATTCGGCCGGAGCCTCCACGCCCAGAGCGCGACGCATCCACAAGGGCGGACGCTCCAGCATGCGCTGCACGTATTCGACGACCTCGGTGATGTCCCGGCTGTTCTCCATCTTCACCGGATAGACGCCCATGTTCTTGACCGTCACCGCGTGCAGATCGGACAAGCCCTTGCTGAACAGGATCGCGCAGCCGCGCACCGCCTCGATGCGAGCCGTCATGTGCTCCGTGCTGGCGCCGCCGCTCGGGTCACCCATCGAACAGCCCATGCCGCCACCGGGCCCCTTGCTGCCATTGCCCTTGCCGGCAGCCGCGCCGCGGAACTGAATGCTGTCTACGAATTCGCTGCGCTGCAGGCCGACTTCGTAGATGACGAGCTGGCGTGCGGCGGCGAAGTTGGCGTTGACCTGCAGCAGGTCGTTGGTGGCGATGGCGATCCTGAGCAAACCGTTCTTTTCCATGATGAGCTCCTAGAAGTTGGGGAGGATGTGGGGTTGGGTCAGGTCATCGGCAGGCCGACGACGTTTACTTCGCGTCCGAAGCGGGCCCGGAAGCGTTCCGGCAGATGCACGCCGCCCACCGTGCGGGTGCGCCACAGGGGTAGCCGGTTCAGCGCCAGCCGACCTTCCTTGAGCGCCTCGACGGGGATGATGTGCAGCACGTTGTCGAAGACGAGGTAAAAATCCACCGGGTAGCGCGCCGGGTCGGCAAAGCGCTTGCCGAACTCGATGCACAGCAGCTCCCCGTCGATGCGGACGGCCGGGTTGTCGTTGTCGAAGCGGAAATGCCGGTTCATCGGCAGCGTCTGGTTGAACTGGTAGAGGATGCGGTCCTCGTCGTTGAAACCCTTGATCTCCTCGACGATGTCGGTGAAGTACTGGACCAGCATGGCCTCGACGTAGGCCTGCCCATGGGGCTGGTTGAAGGAGTCGAGGTAGAACAGCACGAAGGATTCGAGCAGCTCCAGCCCCATCGTGGACAGGGTGATGAACTGGGCGCAGCGTCCGTGCACGCAGCGGATGCGCACCAAGCCGTCGTCCAGTTCGATATGGCCGTCCGGCAAGGCCCAGGCCAGGTGGCAGATACGCAGGATGCGATAGACCTCCGCCACGACCTTCTCCAGCGCGCTGTGCCTGGGCAAGGCCTGGTATTTCTTCCAGCTGGGCAGGTCCTCGATGTGCGGATGGGCCGAGGTCAGCAGCCCTTCGAGCAGGGAAAAGGCCATTTCCGTGGCCAGCAGCCCTGGCAGCTGCGGGTGGATGTCGGCCTCCGTCGTACCGAAGGACAGTTTCTTCTTCTTGCTGCAGAACTCCACCTGGCGATACTCGGGCAGGTGGTGGCGGCGGCCGAAACAGGCGGCGAAGTCCTTCGCCAGATCGTCGTGCGAGAGCATCGGGGCTTCTCCGCGGTGGGTTGAGGGCGAAAACGGGGCCGGGCCCCGTTCCGTTCAAGCCGATTCCGCCTGCGCGGAACCGGCATCTGGCATGGTCGTGGCCGGATTACCAGGTGTTCAGGATCCACTCGCGATCCCTGGTGTACTCCATGTGCGCGAACATCGCGTTGGCGATGGACTCCGCCAGCTCCATCGCGCCCTTGTAGCCCACCGTGGGCTTGCGGTAGAGGCCCGCCCGGTCGAAGGTCGGGAAGCCGACCCGGACCATCGGAATGTTGGCGTCGATGGCGATGTAGCGGCCCTTCGAGTGCCCCATGATCAGGTCGAGCTTCACCTCGTCCTTGGCGATCTTCTTCTCCAGGTCCCACAGGTCGGCGTTATGGATGATCTCCATGTCGAAGTGGGCGGAGGCCTTGAGCTCGGCGATGCGCGGGTCCTTCTTGTACTTGCTGCCCTGGTCGTCGCCGATCAGCAGCAGCACCGGCTCCAGCTCCACTTCCATGCAGAACTGGGCGAGGCCCAGCACCAGGTCGGGGTGGCCAAAGATGGCTACCTTCTTGTTGGCGAAGAACATGTGGGCCAGGTCGGCCAGCGCATCGAGGGCGATGCCACGCTCCCGCACCAACGACTCCGGGATATCCTTGCCGGTGATCTCGCTGATCTTGCGCAGCATGTCATCGGTGTTCTTGATGCCGTAGGGCGTGTTCACCAGGTTGTGCGGGACCTCGAAGGCATCCTTCAGGTATTCGCCGGTGGTCGCGCCTTCGTAACGGGCCAGGGACACCGTCGCAACGGCATTGGCGCTTTCCTGGATGTCCTCGACGGTGGTGCGGCCGTGGGTGTCGATGACCTTGTTCGGCATCATCGGCGAATCGAAGTCTTCGGTATCCACCAGCATGTTGGCGTCGACGCCCATCTCCTTCATGTAGTACTTGAGGAGCGTGATGTCGCCCGGATTGACCCAGCCGGGGATCAGGTTGAGCTTGCCGTTCGGCGTGCCCTTGGTCTTGGCGATGGTCTTCACCATAGACTTCAGGCACTCCGCGTAACCGCTCACGTGGCTGCCCTTGAAGCTGGGCGTATGCACTGGCGCCAGGTAGATCTGGCGATCCGGGAACTCGGCCTTGAGGGCCCGGTTGCAGTTGTTGATGGTGCCTTCGATGTCGTCGCCGATCACTTCCGTCGAGCAGGTGGTGATGATCGGGATGACGCGCAGGTTCGGGTAGCGCTTGGCCAGCACCATCACGCCCTCCTCCACCCGCTTGGTGCCGCCGAACACCGCCGACTCCTCGTGCAGGGAGGTGGAGGCGATGTCGAAGTTTTCCTTGAAATGCTGGGCGAACAGCAGGCGCACGAACATCGTGCAGCCCTGGCCGCCATGGACCAGCGGGATGCAGTCCTTGACGCCGATCCCGGCGAACTGGGCGCCGGCCGGCTGGCAGTCGTACATCGGGTTGATGATGCCGCCCCGGTCCTTCGGGACGAGTTTCACTTCGGCCGGCTTCACGGCGGCCGTATCACATGCACTCATGAGAATTCCCCTTGGCTGCGGGCAGGTGCCGAGGCCCCGCCCGGTGGTGCTCAATAAAGGTGGTGATTGAGTTCGCGGTTGGTGGAGCGGGCGATCGTGGTGTCGAGCAGGCGGGCCTTGAGGCTCTCCATCACCTGGGTGATCTCGGCCTCGCCGGCTTCGCGCACCCACGGATAGCGCTCCCGCAGGTCGTCGGCCATGATCCGGCCGTCGGCGTAGTGCAGGCGCTCCATCGGCGTATCGCGCTTGGGCGGTTTGCCGGTGAGCAGGGCCGTGGCCTGATCGACGACGCCGTGGATGTTTTCGGTGCGGTCCCAGGTACGGGAGAAGAACTGCCACAGGCAGCGTTCCTCCGTGTAGCTGAAGACGTCCTCGAGCTTGTCGTCCAGCATCACGCAGCCTCCCGCAGGATGACCGGCGTGCTCTGGGCCTTGTCGCGGATATCGACGGCGGCCAGGTGGCGCAGGGGGTTGTAGACCGCGTTGTAGGTGTCGCGGGCCAGATTTACGAAGCCTTCGAAGCCCATGTAGGGCCCGTTGTGGTAGCCGTGGCCATTCACGTACGGGATGTGCAGCTTCTTGACCAGCTCGCCAACCCGCGGACCCGTGAAGATCACGTCCGGCTTGACCAGGTCGATGATCTCGAAGAATTCCAGCTCGTTGCCATCGTCGATGTAATAGGTGCCTTCGCGGCCGCGGGCGATGACCTTCTCGAAATCCTCCTCATGGCCGAACTTGGACGACATGGCCACCACCTGGATGCCCAGGTCGTCCTCCACCGATTTGGTCCAGTGCCACAGGCGCGGGCCGCCGGTCCAGATCGCCATCTTCTTGCCCTGCAGGCGCTCTTTGTACCAGTCGAGCTTGGGCTTCCACTTGGCCTCCTCCTCGGCGATCAGCGCCTCACCGCGCTCCTCGATGCCGAAGAAGGCGCAGATCTTGCGGATGCCCTCGGCCATGTAGCTGAAGCCCCAGGAGTCTATGTCGAGGCGCGGAATGCCGTAGCGCTTCTTCAGCTCGTTGGCGATGTAGCCGGACGAGCGGGCGCAGTTCACAACGTTGAGCTTGGCCTGGTGCATGCAGCGCAGGTCGTCGTAGGTGCCGTTGCCGGTGAAGTGGGCAACCACCTGGATGCCGAGCTTGTCCCAGTAGGTCTGCAGCAGCTGGGTGTCGCCCTGGATGTTGAAGTCGCCGATGAAGTTCATCGTGTACTCGCTGGTGATCTCCTTCTCCAGCGTCTCGACCTTCTCGTTGATCCAGCCGATGTTGAGCACATGGTGGCCCTTGGACTGGGACACGCCCGAGAAACCCGGACATTCGACGGTGAAGATGTCCACGTCCGGCCGTTCCTTCATGACTTTCTTGGCCACCGCCTTGATGTCGTCGCCGATCAGCGCCGTTGGGCAGGTGGTGTAGACGATCATCCGCTTGATGTCCGGCATCTCGTCGAAGGCCTCGTTCATGCTCTGTTCGAGGCGCTTTTCGCCGCCGAACACGATGTGGCTTTCCTTCATGTCGGTGGACCACACGTACTTCATGTTGAAGTGGCCGTTGTCCGTCGGGTAGCGCTTGGTGTGCCAGGTGTCGTAGGCGCAGCCGAGCGGGCCGTGGATCATCTGGATGGTGTCCTTCAGCACACCGCCGATCACCAGCTTGGCGCCGCAGAAGGCGCAACCGCGCTCGGACAGGGTGCCGGGAATCGTCGCCGCGTTGGCAATCGGCAGGTATTCACGGGTGTCCTCGTCGGGCGCCTTGAGGTAGATGTGTTTCTGGCGCTCGGGAATGTCCTTGTCGCATTCGAGCAGGACCATGGGCATGGCATTTCTCCTTGCAATTGATTCCGGATTGACCGGAGTGGAAACGAAAAGAGCTTTTCGATCGGGAAGGCAGTTTTAATTAGCATTGAGCGTGCCACGCCATTGAAATAAATTGATTTTAATTAAATTTTCATTTAAATCAGAGTATTGGCCTTTCAATTTTCAGAATTAAATTCCGCTCGTCGATCTCCAGGGTATGTTTCTCGTTCGCCTGCGTACCAAGCACAATTCGGTGTTCGCGATTGTGCGCAGGAGGCTCAGACCAAGAATAGAAAAGACCCGTCGCGCCAATTCCGGCGGGACGGGTCGATATGGGCTATCGGATAAATGCTATTGCAGGCTTGATCCACGATGGACGGGAAATGGTCGCGGCCTCTCGAGTCGTCCGGCCTTCACGAGCCAGGGTGGCGGCGTGCCCTGCAGAACTTCCTGGATCCGATCCATGGCCCAGGGCGCAGCCATCGGGCTGCCGTAACCCAGCGGATGAACGCCGAGGCGCATGAGGCGCGCCACATTGGATGTGCCCACGCCGACGGTCAGCAGCAAGTGGCAATCGGCAATGCACTCCGCCCGCCATCGATTCCCATCGTCGGCCGCCTTGGCCGCCGCTGTGCCGCGCACGTCGATCAGCCGGATTTCCATCGCGCTCAGCTGGAAGACAAGGAAGCGCAGACAGGTATTGAAGAAGCCGTCCAGTTGCAGCCCCGAATCGGACGCAATGGCGATGCGGACGGAGCCCGGCATGTCGCCGTCCTCATAACGCTGGATCGGCGGGATCGTGGTGTCGATGATGTTCACGGTCGCCCGGTCTGTCAGGAACGCGAGGGCTTCCCGCAACTGCGGGCGCGGCACCTGCAGCAGCACGCCACCGGGCGCGGCCCTCAATTGCGCCACCGTCAGTGAGCGGAGCTTGCGGTCTGTCAGCGGAAGCCCCAGCAGCGCGATCAGGGCCTGGACCACGTCGGCCACCGCCACGCCGGATAGCACCCTTGCAGCCAGGCCGATACGCAGCGCGAGGTCCGCCGAAAGTCTGGACGTCATGCTGCGGTCCCTACACCGGAGTGATGGCGCCGGACGCGCATTCGGCAAGACAGGCTGGATCGCCATCGCATTCGGTGCAGGTTTCGGGGTTGATGGAATAGATGCCGCTCTTCTTCAGTACCGAGCGGGTTGGACAGACCGGCTTGCAGTCGCCGCACAGGCTGCACGCATCCGGATCGATCATCATGGCCATGGCGAACTCCAGGCGGAGGTCCGGCAGGTGTCGGGGCCGAAAGGCCGCGCACCCGCCGGACCCGGTGAATGAAACGTCGTCGTCAGGCGACGGCCAGTTCGGCGGCGGTCTTGCCGACGATGGACTCGTCCTCCTGCTCCATGATGCCGAACTCCATCAGCAACTCTTCGAGGCCATCCATTTCCAGCGGCGTCGGGATTACCAGCTTGGTGTTGTCGATCACCTTGCGGGCCAGCGCGCGGTACTCGTCGGCCTGCTTCGCGCTCGGGTCGTACTCGATGACGGTCATGCGGCGGATTTCGGCGTGCTGCACAACGTTGTCGCGCGGCACGAAGTGGATCATCTGGGTGCCCAAGCGCTCGGCCAGGGCCATGATCAGCTCGTCTTCGCGGTCGGTCTTGCGGCTGTTGCAGATCAGGCCGCCCAGGCGCACGCTGCCGGAGTTGGCATATTTCACGATGCCCTTGGCGATGTTGTTGGCGGCGTACATGGCCATCATTTCGCCGGAGCAGACGATGTAGATTTCCTGGGCCTTGTTCTCGCGGATGGGCATGGCGAAGCCGCCGCACACCACATCGCCGAGCACGTCGTAGAACACGAAATCCAGGTCCTCGTCGTAGGCGCCTTCTTCTTCCAGGAAGTTGATGGCGGTGATGACGCCACGGCCAGCGCAACCGACGCCGGGTTCCGGGCCGCCGGATTCGACGCACTTCACGTCACCGAAGCCGGTCTGCAGCACGTCTTCGAGTTCCAGGTCCTCGACCGAGCCGGCCTCGGCGGCCAGGTGCATGACCGTCGTCTGGGCCTTGCTGTGCAGGATCAGGCGGGTCGAGTCGGCCTTCGGATCGCAGCCGACGATCAGCACACGCTTGCCGGCCTCGGCAAGCGCCGCGACCAGGTTCTGGGTGGTGGTGGATTTGCCGATACCGCCTTTGCCGTAAATGGCGCATTGACGCAGTTTCTTGCTCATTTCTATTACCCCGTTTGATTGAATGAAGACTGGCGAAAATTGATCAGCAAGGGGCATGCCATTATTATTTTTCTACCGTTTTCCTTTTGTTTTCGCCCCTTTCTGAATTGGAAATTCAATTTCCGCAAATCAAGCCGTTCGTTTGAGTACGAAGCCATCCGGCCCGCGTTCGCCTCTGTGCGAGCGGCGCAAAAAGCATCAAACCCTGAAATGAAAAAGGCCGGATAAATGGACAACCCAAGAGTCCATTTATCCGGCAAGGCTCCGAGCGCTCCCCGGTTGCGGCAGATGGCACGTCCCCGCGGGAAGACCGGTCAGGCTAAATCGTCCATCGAGGTAATCAGTTGATGGATCACGGTGGGATTCAGGGCGGTCGATTCCGCGTCCCAATCCCCTTCCGCAAGAGTGTCGAAACGGTCGGGCGATTTCTCCAGCCTCGCCACGGCGCGGTCCACCCAGGCCAGTCCGCCGTAGTGCAGCGCAAAGCTCACTTCGTTCAGCAAGTCCATGATCTCGTGGCCGTTATCCACGATGATCGGTTGCACGTCGAGGGCCATCAGGCGGCGGATCGACGATGCACCGATGGACGCGGCATAGACCGCCGCACAGCCCTTCAGGAAGTCCAGCTTGGCGATCACCTTGTCTTCCGGTGGTTTGTCCGGCGGAGGCAACACGTCTTCAGGTGCGGGGGCGTAGGGCTGCGACGGCAGAAGGGCCATGCCCTGCAATTCCCGCGGCAGCCCCTTGTCCTTGTTGCTGCCCTTCATTTCCACCTTGATGAACTCTCCGACGCCGATGAGGCTGGCCCGCCCGGGCTCCACGTCGAACAGGACCAGGCGATCGGCCGCACCGAAATGCAGGTCGACCTTTTGCTGGTCCGTTGAGGCAAATGCAATACGTAACATGGGATCTCCTTCAGCCGAGAAGTGTTGATGCGCCGGACACGGCGGCGGGTGCGCTCCTGTCCATTTCCGGGGGGCGCTCCTTTCCGTAGAAGGAGCGATACGGCGCGATTTCCGGGCGGGCCGTGCTGGCGAGATTAGCCAGATCGAATAGCGCCTGGCGGCTCCCGTCGTAGCCAACCCATTTGCGGGCCGCGCCGCCGAAGATGTCGTACAGCGGAAAGCCGGCCCGCAGCAGCGGAACGCGCAGCCTCTCCGCGAGGTCCGCGCCATGGGAGTTGGCGATCAACACCTGGGCTTTGCCCGCCTGGGCCTGCGCCTCCAGGTCTTCCAGATCACCGACGACAACCGCTTCGACCGGCAGGTCCACCAGCCCTTCCGCACGGCTCGAAGCCACCGCGGCGACCACGTGGATGCCGACGCCCGTCAGGAAGTGCGCCAGCATGCCCAGATGGTCGGGATCGGCGGCCACGCCAAGGCGCAAGGCACCGAGCACGAAATGGGTATCGACCATCGCATCGAGCAGTTGCTCGCGCAGCCTGTCGATCCTGTCGGGTACGGAGCGCCCGGAAAGCCCGGCCAGCACCTCGGTGAAGGCATCGCATGGCGCCAGCCCCATCAGCCCGTCGAAGCGGTGATCCGGCACGCCGGTGCGGGCTTTCAGCCGATCCGCAGCGGTGAAGACGGACGGACCGACGGCCAGCGTGGCGATGGATTTGCCCATCGTCGCCACGTCGATGCGCGACACGCCGCCGCGCGACAGGGTAGAGAAGCCCGCCGGGTCGAAATGCCCGTCCAGGCTGCCGCCCAGGTCCGGCAGCATCACCGGCCGCAGGCCGAAAGCCTCGACCCAGGCCCGCACGGCTTCGGCGTCGCCCGGCGTCAGCATCGACGACAGCAGCACGTTCACCTGCCGGGGCCGGTAGCCGGCTACCCGGCCCTCCGGCACCAGGTGCTCGATGACGGCTTCCAGCGCCCGTGCGTAGCCGCTTTCCAGGCTGCCGAGCGTATCCGGTGTGTTGATCGGAATCACGCTGATGTCCATGAATTCCGGACTGCTGCGCTGGAACTCCTTGACCGTCCGTGCGATGTCGGCGCCCTGGGTCTCGGTCAAGCCGGTGGTCATCAGGCCGATGACTTCCGGGTTGTTGAGTTCGGCGACCGTCCGCAGGGCTTCGATCACACTGTTGTCGGCGCCCATCACCGTCACCACCTGGTCCATCGCGGTGGTCTGCAGCGGTACGGGTTCGCGGAAGTGGCGGGTGAAGAACACCTTGCTGAAGGCGGTACAGCCCTGGGCGCCGTGCTGCAGTGGCACCGCCTGGTCCAACCCCAGCATGGCCAGGGTTGCGCCCATCGGCTGGCTGACCTTGAGCGGATTGACGGTCAGCGGCTTGTTCGAGATATGCACCATTGCCATGTCGGCCTCCGTCAGGCGCAAGCCAGGGCCATGGCGCGCCGCTGGCGCCACGCTGGCTTGCGAACGAGCTGCGCCCAGATCGGGTTGTCGATCACGTCGGCGATGTGCTGCGCCAGTTCGACGATGCCGTCGTAGCCGGCATAGCCGAAGTCCCGCTCGTGATTGATGTCGAGGAAAGGGATGCCGGACTTGAGCGCCGGATATAGGTAGCGGCCGCCGGCGAAGAGGATGTCGACACCGTAGTCGCGGCAGGTCTCCATCAGCGCGCCCTGGTCGTTGTTGCCGATCATGCGGGCTTCGGGGCCCATCAGGGCGCGGATGCGGGCGCGGTCCTCCTCGGTGGACTTCTCGGTGCCGGTCGCCACGACGTCCATGCCCAGGTCCTGCAAGGCCGATACGATCGACCAGGATTTGACGCCGCCCGAGAAGATCAGCGCCCGCCGTCCGGCCAGGCGCTCGCGGAACGGCGCCAGGCGCTGGGCCACCCGGCCCTCCTCTCGGCCGATCACGATCTCGGTACGCACACGGAAGTCCGCGTCGCCAACAAGCCCGGCGAGATCCCGCAGGGCCTGGGAGGTGTCCTCGACACCGTAGAAACTGCCTTCGAAGAACGGAGTGCCGTAATCCTGCTGCAGCTTGCGCGCCACGTTGAGCATGGCCTTGGAGCAAACCACCATGTTGGCCTTCGCCCGGTGCATGGTCTGCACTTCATGAAAGCGCGCATCGCCGGACAGCGTGCATAGGATGCGCAGCCCCAGCTCGTCGAACAGGGGCGCGACGCGCCAGAACTCGCCGACGATGTTGTATTCGCCGATCAGATTGATGTCGTGGGTCGACAGGCCGTCCGGGCGCGGCCGGGCCGGTCCGGGCTCGCGGGAGCCGATCACGTGGCGATACAGCGTTTCGCCGGCAATCCGGTTGCCGAGGCTCTTGCTGCCGTAGAAGCCGGCACAGTCCACCGGAACCACCGGGATCTGCCAGCGCTCGGCCGCAACCTTCGCCACCGCGGCTACGTCGTCGCCATGCAGCGCCGGTACGCAGGTGGTGTAGACGAAGACCGCCGCGGGACGGTAGTGGGAAACCGCCTGGCCGATGGCGTGGAACAGCTTCTTCTCGCCGCGCCCCATCACCACGTCGATATCCGAAAGATCGGTGGTCATCCCCAGCCGATAGGTGTCGGGGCCCGACGAGCGTGTTCCGCGCGCATCCCACGAGCTGCCGGCACAGCCGATGGGGCCGTGGACGATGTGGGCCGCATCGGCGATCGGCAGCAGCGCGATCTGGGCGCCATCGAAGGCGCAGCCGCCCTGGGTCGCGCCCGGTTTCGACTTGGCACAGCCAGTCTTGCCCTTGTTGTTGTGCGCGCAGGCGGGCTCATCGAGCAGGGCCTGGATTTCATCTGCGTTCATGGTCGTATCCCTTCAGCCATTCAGAGCCGGTTGGTCGATATCAGTCGTGGTCCTTGAAATCAGGGTCCGCCGCGCGCAGGGCAAGCTGGCGGGCGTGCTCCTTTTCCTGCTCAGTGAGCAAGGAATCCCGAACCCGATTGAAAAAAGGGTTCAAATAGGCGTCCAGCCAATTGAACAGCGCGGAGCGTTCCTTGATGGCATTCTTCCTGAATCGCAAGCAGCGGTAGCACATCGGGGAGCGCGCCGGATGATCCTCGGCACGGATCGCGTAGGCGAAAGCAAATAGCCGGATGCCGGTGGCAAGCACTTCCCGGAAGACGCGAAACCACCAGGCGCGCCGATAACACAATTGCTCGAGGCGAATTGTGCAGATGCGGCACGACGCGGTGCTTTGCGCCTGAAATACGGGTAGTGCATCGGATTGCATTTCAAGCTCCCGGATGGATCGGCTTATTGCGACAAATGCAATTCAGCAAGCTCCGGGCCACCCGAGGGCAATCGGGGGAAATGAACCTGAAATTGAAATGCAGAACGCCGCAAATCCGCGCCAATAGGCGGATTGCGGCGTGAGGCGGAATGACTCCCCAAGGCGCGCAGCAGGAAAGTGCGCTATGAGTCCGGGTACATTCCGGAACGCTTCAAAGGACGGACGCACATCCGCGTGCCGCCCGGAAATACCGCCGGACTATTTCTTTCCGGCCCAGGGCAAACGCTGCTTCTGTGCCTCGTCGTGCCAGCGCTCTTCTTCCTCGTGGATGTATCGCTGCGTCGTGCGGGCGTCCGTATGGCGGGCGTCCTTCTGCACGAAGCGTTCGTTGATGCCGCTGTCGAGCTTGGCGGTGATGCCG
Source organism: Zoogloea sp. GW822-FHT05C07 (assembly GCF_058800215.1). NCBI lineage: Bacteria > Pseudomonadati > Pseudomonadota > Betaproteobacteria > Rhodocyclales > Zoogloeaceae > Zoogloea > Zoogloea sp. GW822-FHT05C07. Next base: position 5,049,663 of record NZ_CM179510.1, on the reverse strand, counting down.
GTGTGGCGCCCCCAGTGGGCCGACGCGGCGCGCAGCTTTTCCTTCTTGTGCTCGGCGTCGGGCGGCAGCTGTTCCGCCGCGGCACTGAAGATCTGCTTGAGGATCTGGTTCAGGCGGCGGGCGGTGATCGGGCTGCCATCCTTCACAGACACCAGCAGCGGCGTGCTGTCGTCCCGGCGCGGCACGGCGGTGAGCCCCAGGTGCTTGCGGTAGCGGATCAGCGCCTGCAGCATGTCGTCCGCCACCGGCACCTTGGCCTTCTTGCCGCCCTTCCCCACCACGTGCCACCACCACAGCCCGCGCTCCTCGCGGAAGCTGTTCATGCGGTGGGACTCCAGTTCGCCGGCACGGGGCGCCAGCATGTACAGGATGGCGGCGATGAAGCGCGCCCGTTCGTATTCGTCGCGGCCCCGCTCGGCATCCCGTGGCATCGCCTCGATGGCGGACGTCACCGCATCCCACATCTGTTGGTCGAGAAAGCGCTCGACCTTTTCCATCTCCTCGGTCTGCGCGACGGCCCGCAGCGGGCCAGTGACCTCGCCGGACATCTTGCGGCGGCGCTGGCGGATCAGTCCCAGAGGATTGCCCATCAGGTAGCCCGCATCCACCAGGTAGGTCATCAGCGAATTGATGGCCGCCATCGCGGTGAGCACGGCGCTCTCGCTGAGCGGGCCGACAAAGGGGCGCCATTTCTCCGACAGGCGATTGACCTTGGCGCCGCACCACAGCTCAGCCGGCTGCGGGTCGGCGAGGAAGTTCAGATAGCCCTCGAAATCCTGCCGGTTGAGGCTGGACAAAGGCCGCCCGCAATCCACCAGCGACCACAGCAGCAGCCGTTCGCACTCCCGCTGGTAGATCCGGTAGGTGCCCGGCGACCGATCGTACTCGGACAGGAAGCAGCGGATCGCGTCCGCGTCCGTGGTGGCCTGGATCTGCAGGCGTGCCGGGTCGGCGCGGTTGGCGCCGTCATGGCCATCGAGCCAGGCGGGAACGATGATCTCGTCCAGCGGACGCAGCGGCACCACGGTGGTGTAGGTGATGGACATGGACAGTGATGTATCCGGCTGGACGCGAGCCAGCTCGACAGGACGGACGAAATCAGACTACTGGACTTGCGTACAGCAGTTGACTGTATATAATCACAGTTATCGAGAACGCGGTGCCGGATCGAGCAGCTGATCAGCTTCATGTGCATCCGCTCATTCGCCCAGCCGGGCTTCAATATCGTGTTGAGGAGTCGATGATGGAAACCTTGATTTGCCGCATTCTGATGGTCACGGGTGTTCTGGTGGGTGTGCTGTTGGCCGGGGGCTACGGCATGCAGGCCGCCGTCCCTGCGCTGCTGGCGCTGGTTGGGGTCGGTGTGCTGCGCCAGGTCGCGCCTTCCCTCCCCTGGCGCCTGGGGCACAGCCGGCGCTACCGTTACCGCGTCAATTGATCTCGAGCTGCAGCTTGCCGGCCCGGGACTTCCGTTCGGCCTGAATCAACTCGACGATGTCCGTGTTGCGGTTCTTGCTGGCCCAGCTTTCGGCGTTTTCGTTCTGGTCGTTCTTCCAGTCGATGTTCGCGTCGGCCTTCAGCAGCGCGCGCACGACGTCCTCGTGTCCGTTGCGGGCGGCAAACATCAGCGGCGTCGACTGATTGGGCGCCAGCACATTGGGGTTGGCACCCTTTTCAAGCAGCAGGTTGACGATGGCCAAACGACCTTCGAAGGCCGCATACAGCAAGGGATTCCAGCCCGGATGGTCAAAGGTGGCGCCAGCGTCCAGCAGTTGCTGTGCAATTCCGGTGAAGCCGCGCAGGCTGGCCAGCATCAGTGCGCTGTCGCCGGCGCTGTTGCGCGCATCCAGCTTGACGCCGCGCTGCTTGAGCAGTACGGCGACGACCTTGGGCTGTTCTTCGCGGGCGGCGAGGATCAGCAAGGTGTTGCCGCTGGGATCGCTCGAATTCACGTCCATGCCCTGCCTTACCAGCTGCACCACTTCGGCAGCATCGCCGAGTTTGGCTGCGTTGAAGAGGTCGTCCAGGGAAGCCGCGGCGGCCGGGACGCACAGTTGAGCGCTGATCAGGCAGGCGCCCAGCAGGCGCAAGGCGCGAAGCTTGAAAACGGAGTTCATGACGGTTGTGCGTCCTTGAAAAGCCTGAAGAAATTCCGGGTCGTCAGCTCGGCGATCTGCTCCAGGCTTTCGCCGCGGGCCTTGGCAACAGCTTCAGCAACGTGCCGGACATAGGCCGGCTGGTTGGTCTTGCCGCGGTACGGCATCGGTGCCAGGTAGGGTGAGTCGGTTTCCACCAGCAGGCGGTCGGCCGGCACGTAACGGGCCACGTCCCGCAGGGCTTCGGCATTCTTGAAGCTGACAATGCCCGAGAAGGAAATATGGAAGCCCAGATCGAGAGCCTGCTCGGCGACCTCGCGGGTTTCCGTGAAGCAGTGCATCACGCCACCGGCAGCACCCGCATCCTCCTCGTGCATCAGGCGGATCGTGTCGGCCGCCGAATCGCGGGTATGGATGATCAGCGGCTTGGCGCTGCGGCGGGCGGCGCGGATGTGGGTACGGAAGCGCACCCGCTGCCATTCCGGCGCGTCCTTGTGCCAGTAGTAATCGAGCCCGGTCTCGCCGATCGCCACCACCTTCGGGTGGGCGGCCAGTGCCAGCAGGCGCTCTTCGTCCGGCTCCTCGCAGTCGGCGTTGTCCGGATGCACACCAACCGACGCGAACACGTTGGCGTGGCGTTCCGCCAGGGCCAGGATGCCCGGCAGGGTTTCCAGCTTCACGCTGACGCACAGGGCGTGGGTGACACCGTTGTCGGCCATGCGGGCCAGCACCCCGGCTTCGTCTTCGATCAGATCGGGGAAATCGATATGGCAGTGGGAATCAACAAGCATTGCAGCGCAATCGGAAATAAGACGGGCGGATCAGATCGTATGAGTGGGACGCGACGAACCCAGGTGCCCTGCCAGGATCTGCTCGATCCGGTTGCGCAGCACCTGTCCGGCCTCGTCCTCGCTGAACTTGACCCCGATGCCCTGGGTCTTGTTCCCCTGGGCGCCTGCCGGGGTCTGCCAGACCACCGTGCCGGCCACCGGATGCTTGGTGGGATCATCCATGATCTGCAGCAGCATGAAGATCTCGTCGCCGAGCTTGTATTCGCGGGCCGTGGGCACGAAGATCCCGCCGTTTTTGATGAACGGCATGTAGGCGGCGTAGAGCGCCGACTTGGAGCTGATGTTCAGGGACAGGACGCTGGGCCGGGCCTGGGCCGGCCGCCTAACGGGTTCATTCATCGGCGCACCGTCGTTGCGGTTGCCTGGATACTCCGGGCGTACCGCAGAAGCATGTCTTCGAGAAAGAGCCGCGCGTTGAGCGGATGCTGGGCCACGCGGCGCGACTGGGTGATGTCATTGTAACAGCCGAGGGCCGTATCCACGGACAGCCTGTCCGCAATGACCTGTAGCGCGCTCAGTCGGGTTGGAAAGAAACGTACCGGACCGCCGAGGCGGAGGCTGACCAGATCGGCGATCCAGCGCTGGAGCCAGCTCGTCAGGGTCGCCATGTCGAGCCCGCTGGACTGGGCATCCTTGCTCTTCAGCCAACTGTCCCACTCCCCGGCCAGACGCAGCGGGGCCTTGGCCGGCACCGCGCTCACGTCGGCGACGAAACGTCGCAAGGCCGCTGCGCCACCGCCTTCCGCCAGTTCCGACGCGGCCAGCGGCATGCCGCCGGCAAAGGCGAGCAAGGCTTCCGCGTCGGCAACCTGGCGCTCGGCCAGCCAGCGGGTGGCCGTATCGGCCGGCGGGCGCGAGAACGCCCAGGTCTGGCACCGACTGCGGATGGTCGGCAGCAGGCGTTTGGGCGACGACGAAATGAGCAGGAACTGCACGTTGGTGGTCGGCTCCTCCAGCAGCTTGAGCAGCGCGTTGGCGGTGAACACGTTCATCGCCTCGGCAGGATCGACGATGACGACCCGCTGGCTGCCCCGGTGCCCGCCGGTGGTCAGCGACTGCTGCAGATCGCGGATCTGCTCGATGACGATCTGACGGCTGGCCGCCTTGCCGCCCTCCGGCTTCTCGGCGGCGCCTTCGCCGCGCTCTTCCTGGTCGGCCTCCGGCACCACGCGCAACAGGTCCGGGTGATTGCCGGCCTGGCGCCACAGACAGTCCTCGCAAACGCCGCAGGCGTGGCCGTCGGGCCCGGGCCTGGCACACAGCACGCGGGCCGCCAGCGCTTCGGCAAAGACGCGTTTACCGCCGCCAGCCGGGCCGGCAAACAGTAGCGCATGGGGCATGCGTTCAGCCCGATCCACTGCCCGCTGCCACAGGGGCGCCTGCCATTCGAAGATCATTGGAAGCAGTTCCGCAGCAGGATGTCCGCCACCTCGGCCCGGATGGTTTCCGGATCGTTGCCTGCGTCCACCACCTTCACGCGCTGGGGGGCCGCTGCGGCGCGCTTGAGATAGGCGTCCCGCACGCGGGCAAAGAAGTCTGCCTGTTCCCGCTCGAAGCGATCGGGCGCATTGCCGGTGCCGGCGAGGCGCTGGGCGGCCACTTTCGGGTCGAGGTCGAAGATCAGCGTAAGGTCCGGTTGCAGGTGGGGATGCACCCACTGTTCAAGTGCCGCAAAACGGCCTTCATCCAGCCCGCGCCCGCCCACCTGGTAAGCGTAGGTCGCATCGGTGAAGCGGTCCGACACCACCCATTTGCCTTCCGCCAGGGCCGGCTCGATGCGCTGGGCCAGGTGCTCCCGGCGCGACGCAAACATCAGCAGGGCTTCCGTCTCCAGGTGCATCGGTTCGTGCAGCACGATCTCGCGCAGCTTCTCGCCGAGCGGCGTTCCGCCCGGCTCGCGGGTCTGCACGACCTCGATACCGCGGGATTCGATCAACGCGACAGCCGCCGCGATCTGGCTGCTCTTGCCGGCACCGTCGATGCCTTCGAAAGTGATGAAGCGGGATTTCACGGGTTGCGTTTCCGGATGTACTGGGCCACTGCCCGGTTGTGTTCGTCGAGAGTGCGCGAGAAGGCGCTCGATCCGTCGCCACGGGCGACAAAATACAGGTATTGGGTGCGCGGCGGGTGCAGCGCCGCCTGCAGCGCGGCCACGCCCGGCATGGCGATCGGCGTCGGCGGCAGGCCGGGCCGCGTGTAGGTGTTGTACGGTGTGTCGTTCTGCAAGTGTTGCTTGCGCAGGTTGCCGTCGAAGTCCGTGCCGAGACCGTAGATCACCGTCGGGTCGGTCTGCAGCAGCATGCCGGCCTGCAGGCGGTTGAGGAAGACCGAGGCCACCAGCGGCCGGTCCTTGGCCTGCCCGGTCTCCTTCTCGACCAGGGAAGCCATGATCAGTGCCTGGTAGGGATTCCTGTAAGGCAGCCCGCCATCCCGCTGCGCCCACTCCTTCAGCAAGACCTTTTGCTGATGCCGGTAGGCGCGGCGCAGGATGTCCAGGTCGCTGCTTCGCTTGGCGAACAGGTAGGTGTCAGGAAAGAACAGGCCTTCCGGATGGGTTGCGGCGGCGCCGATGCGGCGCAGGATCTCCGCGTCGTCCAGGCCCGCGCTGTCGTGGCGCAGGTCGGGGTGGCGATCCAGCGCGGCCCGGAACTGGCGGAAATTCCAGCCTTCGATCAGCGGTAGCTCGGCCTGTGTGACATCCCCGCGGGTCAGCTTGTCGAGCAGCCCCAGCGGCGTGACGCCCGTCTCGACCTCGTAGCTTCCGGCCTTGATCCCGTTGGCCTGCCGGGTCATTCTGGAAAGGAGGACAAGGGCGAAGGGCTCCACATCGATGCCCGCATCGACGACCTGGCGAGCCACCTGCTTCATCGGCGAGCCGGGTTCGATGGTTAAATCAAGGGGACTTTGGCGCAAATGCACCGGCGTGTGTGCGAACCATGCCAATAGTCCGATGGCGCCGACAGCGCACAGCAGGACCAGGGTCAGCAAGCGAAAAAACAGGCGCTTCATCAGGGAACTTGGCGCGTCGGGAACGAACGAATGCAGTGAAGAAAGGAGGATGTCCTGGCAGATTCACGAGGGCTTGATTATTGCTTCGAAAGCGCTGGCAACCCCCGTGCGGCAGCGCCCATAATAGCGCAAACCACTTTGAGACTCGTTTTTGCGACAGGACAAGACTGATGAACGCAACTTGGCAAAATTATCTGGGCGCGAAAGGCGCGAGTTTTTCCGACTTCTCCGTCAAGTTCCATGAAGACGAACGGCAGGATGTGATCCTCGCCGCCCAGGGTACCGTGGTGGTGCCGCTGCAGCACCTCGGCGCGATCCGCGCCAGTGGCGAAGACGCCAGCGTGCTGCTCCACAACCTCTTCTCCAACGACGTGAAGAAGCTCGGCCCCAACGAGGCCCAATTCACCAGCTTCAACAGCCCGAAGGGCCGCATGCTCGCCAACCTCCTGCTGTGGCGGGAAGGCAGCGACTACCTGCTGACCCTGTCGGCGGACATCCACGCCGCGATCCTGAAGAAGCTGTCCATGTACATCCTGCGTTCCAAGGTGCGCCTGATGGACGACAGTGGCGACAGCGTGCTGATCGGCCTGGCCGGCCCGCAGGCGGGTGCGGCGCTCGAAGCCGCCGGCCTGCACATTCCCGGCGCGCCGCGGGCCACCGCGTCCGGCATCGCGACCGTCGTGCGCCTCGATGGAGCACGCTTCATCGTTTCCGCACCGCTGTCCGAAGCCGCCGGGCTGTGGGAAAAGTTCGTCGCGTCCGGCGCCGTGCCGGCGGGTTCGGCGGCCTGGCAGTGGATCGACATCTCGGAAGGCCTCCCGGTCGTCACCCAGCCGATCCAGGAAGAGTTCGTCGCCCAGATGCTCAACTACGAGCTGATCGGTGGCGTGAGCTTCACCAAGGGCTGCTACCCGGGCCAGGAAATCGTCGCCCGCACCCATTACCTGGGCAAGCTCAAGAAGCGCATGTTCCGCGTGCATGCGGACATCGACTCGGCGCCGCTGGCCGGTACCGACGTGTATTCCCCCGAGTTCGGCGAGCAGTCCGCCGGCAAGGTGGTCAGCGCGGCCCCCGCCCCCGAGGGTGGTTTCGACGTGCTGGTGGTGCTGCAGACGTCCAGCGCCGAATCGACCGAGGTCCATCTGGGCACGCCGGCCGGCCCGACCGTTCAGTTCCTGCCCCTGCCCTACGCCCTGCCCTGAGTCTCTTCCTTGGCCCTGTCCCATTACTACATCTACTACCCGGTACGGATCGGCACTGAGGTCGACCTGGCCCGGGTGCTCCATCTGCTGCAGGCCGATATCCACCGGGAAACCGGTGTTGCCGGGCGCTTCCTGCGCAAGGCCGACGACCCGTGGACGTGGATGGAGATCTACGAGAACGTTGGCGCCCCTGCCGAGTTCGAGCGCAGCCTCGAGCAGGCAGTCGAGCGCCAGGGGCTGGCCCGCTTCATCGCCGATAACGGCCGCCGCCACGTCGAACGCTTCGTCCCATGTGCCTGATCCTGCTGGCCTGGCAAGCACATCCAGACTTTCCGCTGGTGGTGGCTGCCAATCGTGACGAATTCTTTGCCCGTCCGGCTGCTGCTGCCAACTGGTGGCCTGAGCACCCGTCGATCCTTGCCGGGCGCGATCTCGAAGCGGGCGGCACCTGGCTCGGTGTGACCCGTGGCGGACGTTTCGCCGGCCTGACCAACTTCCGCGATCCCCAGCTCCAGCGGGACGGGCGACCGTCCCGCGGCCAGCTGGTCACGGATTTTCTCGCCAGCGCTGAAAGCACCGTGTCCGCCCTCGAACGGCTGCGCCGGGAGGGCCCGCGCTACAACGCCTTCAACCTGCTGGTGTCCGACGGCGAGTCCCTCGGCATCTACGAGAGCGAAAGCGGCGCGGCGCACACCCTGCCGCCCGGTCTCTACGCGCTTTCCAACCATCTACTCGACACACCCTGGCCGAAGGCCGTGGCTGGCAAGTCCCGTCTCGGCAAGGCGCTGGGCGCGCTGCCGGACACGGTGCAACTGGAAGCCCTGCTGCGGGACGATCGCCCCGCCGCCGATGCCAGCCTGCCCCGTACCGGCGTGAGCCTGGCCTGGGAGCGCATGCTGTCGAGCGCCTTCATCCGCGCGCCGGGCTACGGCACCCGCTGCTCGACGCTGATCCGTCAGGATCGCCACGACGCCGTGCAGGTCGTCGAGATCACCTGGAACGAAGTGGGCATCGAGACCAGGCGGCTCGCCGAGACCTTCCGGATCGCACGGGTCTGAGCCCCACGCCTATAATTCGCCCCTTGTTTCCGCTGCAGCCCCATTCCGCATGACTGCCTCACCCTCCTTCCGCGACCTCCTGCCCGCTTTCGATGCTCACGCCAAGGCCAAGCCCGGCCAGCGTCTGGACCTGCCGGCCTGTACCGGCTCCTCCGACGCGCTGGCGATCGCCCGTCTGGCGGGCGGCGGGCGGATGCTGGTGGTGGTGACGGCCAATCCGCTGGATGCCCAGCGTCTGTCCGACGAGATCGCCTGGCTGGCGCCCGGCCTGCGCACCCACCTGCTGCCGGACTGGGAAACCTTGCCCTACGACAGCTTCTCGCCGCACCAGGACCTGATCTCCGAGCGCCTTTCCACGCTCTACGCAATCAGCCGCGGCGAGGCCGACATCGCGCTGGTGCCGGCGTCCACCGCGCTGTACCGGCTGGCACCGCCGGCCTTCCTGGCCGCCTACACCTTCTTCCTGAAGCAGGGCGAAAAGCTCGACGTCGAGCGCCTGCGCATGCAGATGACGGTGGCCGGCTACGCCCATGTCACCCAGGTCATGTCGCCGGGCGAATACAGCGTGCGCGGCGGCCTGGTGGATCTCTACCCGATGGGCGCCGCCCTGCCCTATCGCATCGACCTGTTCGACGAGGAAGTGGAGAGCATCAAGACCTTCGACCCGGATACCCAGCGCACGGTGTTCCCGGTGAAGGAAGTCCGCCTGCTGCCGGCCCGCGAGTTTCCGATGGACGAGACCGGCCGCACGCGCTTCCGCGGTCGCTTCCGCGAAGCCTTCGAAGGCGACCCGTCGCGCAGCCCGATCTACAAGGATGTCTCCCACGGCATCGCGCCGGCGGGTATCGAGTACTACCTGCCGCTGTTCTTCGACGAGACGGCGACCCTCTTCGACTACCTGCCCGACAACGCGCCGGTGCTGCTCCACCGCAACGTGCCGGGTGCCATCGAGGCCTTCTGGAAGGACGCCCGCAGCCGCCACCAGCTGCTCGGCGGCGACAAGACCCGGCCGATCCTGCCGCCGGACCAGCTGTTCCTGTCGGAAGAGGCCTTCTTCGTCGCGCTCAAGGAGCGCACCCGCCTCGCCCTGCCGGAATCGGGCGGCGACGGGCCGACCCAGGCGCTGCCGGACGTGTCCGTGGAGCGCAAGGCCACCGATCCACTGCATCGCCTGAAGACGTTCACCGACGGCTTCCCGGGCCGCGTACTGATCCTGGCCGAATCGGCCGGCCGCCAACAGACCATTGCTGAATTCTTCGCCGAGTACGGCTTGAAGCCGGCAGCGACGGCGGACTTCGACGCCTTCCTCGGCGGCGACGCCGGCCTTGCCCTCGGCACCGGGCCGCTGGCGGCCGGCTTCATCCTGCCGGAGGCGAAGCTGGCCGTCGTCACCGAGTCGGAGCTGTACGCCGCCACCGCCCGTACCCGGACCCGCCGCGACAGCCGCAAGGCGGCCACCGTCGAAGGCTGGCTGCGCGACCTGTCCGAACTGAAGGAAGGCGACCCGGTCGTTCACTCCAGCCATGGCATCGGCCGCTACATGGGCCTGGTGCACATGGATCTCGGCGAAGGCCAGACCGAGTTCCTGCACCTGGAGTACGCCAACGGCGACAAGCTCTACGTACCGGTGTCTCAGTTGCATGTGATCACCCGCTACGCCGGCGCCGACCCGGAAGCGGTCAGCCTGCACACCCTCGGCTCCGGCCAGTGGGAAAAGGCCAAGAAGAAGGCCGCCCAGCAGGTCCGCGACACGGCCGCCGAACTGCTCGCGCTGTACGCCCAGCGGGCAGCGCGCAAGGGCCACAAGTTCGACTTCAAGCAGCACGACCTGGAAGCCTTTTCCGAAGGCTTCGGCTTTGAGGAGACGCCGGACCAGCTGGCCGCCATCGAGGCCGTCATCGCCGACATGAAGTCCGGCAAGCCCATGGATCGCCTCGTGTGCGGCGACGTGGGCTTCGGCAAAACCGAAGTCGCGCTGCGCGCCGCCTTCATCGCGGTGGCCGATGGCAAGCAGGTGGTTGTGCTGTGCCCAACAACGCTGTTGGCCGAGCAACACTACCAGACCTTCGCCGACCGCTTCGCCGACTGGCCGATCCGGGTCGCCGAGCTCTCCCGCTTCAAGAGCGCCAAGGAGCAGGCCGAGGCCATCAAGCAGCTCGGCGAGGGCAAGGTGGACATCCTCATCGGCACCCACCGGCTGCTGCAGAAGGACGTCACCTTCAAGCGCCTGGGTCTCGTCATCATCGACGAGGAGCACCGGTTCGGCGTGCGCCAGAAGGAAGGCCTCAAGGCCCTGCGCAGCGAGGTGGACATCCTGACCCTCACCGCCACGCCGATCCCGCGTACGCTGGGGCTGGCCCTTGAGGGCCTGAGGGAGTTCTCGGTGATCGCCACCGCCCCGCAGAAACGCCTCGCCATCAAGACCTTCGTGCAGCGCCACAGCAAGGGCATCGTCCGCGAGGCGGTGATCCGCGAGTTCAAGCGCGGCGGGCAGGTGTACTTCCTGCACAACGAGGTCGAGACTATCGAGAACATGCGCGAATCCCTCGAGGAATTGCTGCCCGAGGCGCGCATCGTGATCGGCCACGGCCAGTTGCCGGAGCGCGAGCTGGAGCGTGTGATGCGCGACTTCACGACGCAGAAGGCCAACCTGCTGCTGTGTACGACGATCATCGAGACCGGCATCAACATCCCGACCGCCAACACCATCCTCATCAACCGGGCCGACCGCTTCGGCCTGGCCCAGCTGCACCAGCTGCGCGGCCGCGTCGGCCGTTCGCACCACCAGGCCTACGCCTACCTGCTCACCGACGCTCACGCCAAGCCGACCGCCCAGGCCCAGAAGCGCCTGGAGGCGATCACCATGATGGAAGAACTGGGTTCCGGCTTCTATCTGGCGATGCAGGATCTGGAGATCCGCGGTGCCGGCGAAGTGCTCGGCGAAAACCAGTCCGGCGAGATGCAGCAGGTTGGCGTCAGCCTGTACACCGAAATGCTCAAGCGCGCGGTGCGCGACCTGCAGCAAGGCAAGGAGCCGGACCTCAGCCAGCCGCTGGAAGTGGTGTCAGAGATCAACCTGCACGCCCCGGCCCTGCTGCCCAACGACTACTGCAGCGACGTGCAGGAGCGCCTGACCCTCTACAAGCGCTTTGCCAATTGCGAGACGGAAGACGATCTGCAGGCGCTGCAGGAAGAGCTCATCGACCGCTTTGGCGAAATGCCGCCGCAGGCCCGCGCGCTCCTCGAAACCCACCGCCTGCGCATGCTGGTCAAGCCCTTCGGCGTGGCCAAGCTCGACGCGTCCGAATCCCAGCTGTCGGTGCAGTTCGACGCCACCGCGCCGATTGACCCGACCAAGGTCATCCTGCTGATGCAGAAGGACCGCAGCGTCCGCATGTCCGGCCCAGACAAACTGTTACGCAAGCTGTCGATGCCGGACATCAAGGCCCGGGTCAAGGCCGCCCGCGACCTGCTTGAGGCCGTGAAGGCCTGATCCGTCTACCGGCCGGTCCTATTCCCGCTGGAGCATGGATGTAAGCAGATCAAGCAGCATCTCGGGCTCCAGCGGCTTGTCGCAGATGCCGGACACCCCGGCCTCTTCCACCGCGGCGAGGCGGCCGGCGTCCGATTCGCTGGTCACCATCAGGATCGGCACCGCCTGCTGCCAGCTGCGGGTCCGCACATACTCCACGAGCTCCTTCCCGTCCATTTCCGGCATGTTGTAGTCGGTAACGATCAGGTCAACCATCGTGTCGCCGAGCAGGCTGACGGCCTCGCGCCCGTTGCTTGCCTCGATGAAATGCTGCAGGCCGAGGTTGGACAGAATGCGCCGGATGAATTTGCGTGCATTGGGACTGTCGTCCACCAGCAGCACGCGCAGTTCCTCCAGGTCGATCTCATTCTCCAGATCACGACGGGTGCTGAGCAGGTCCATCGTGCGGCTGATCGCCTTGGCAAGCTGGGAGGCATCGAAGGGCTTGGGCAGGATGCCGCACAAGCCAGCCTGCCGCACTGGGTCCAGCGCCTGCGGGCGGGTTTCACTGGAAATCAGGATGAAGGCCACGTCTTCGAGACGCGGATCGGTGCGCATCGCCGCCACCAGCTCGGTTCCGGGCAGGTCCGGCAGATAAAGGGCGCTGAGCACCACGTCCGGCCGCTCCACACACATCGTCTCCAGTGCCTCCATGGCGCTGCCGACCGTGCGGACGTGAGTCAGCCCGATTTCCTCACATTCCCGCTGGATGATCTTGGCCTGCAGCGCCGACGGCTCTACGAGCAGGAGCCGAGTGTTCTCGAATCGCGAAGCGGTGTTCGTCATTGTTCTTGTGCCTAACCAGTTTGGACGGGACTGTTAGCGAACAAAAATGAAAAAAATTGAGGTCGATCCGCCAAAAATTGGCGAAAGCGGCCCTCCCGGATCGACTACCCCGGGATGCAGACAGCACCAGAGCAAAAGCAAGGGGCAAAAAAAAGCCGGCCAGGGGGTGGCCGGACAAAAGCTGGGAGTCATCTACAGAACGACATCCGGATGGAGATGACTCATCAAGATGTCGCGCTGTGGAGTTTAGCCAATTCGCATTTATATGCAAGTGAAATAAATCACTTTGAAATGCCTCCGCAAGCAGTTAGAAGAACTCCAGCTCGCCGCTCGATTCCACCTGCTGCTCTTCATGCCGGTCGAGGCGGAAGTCCAGCGTCTCGTTGCTCGCCACCTGTACGCACAGGGTCAGCCGGAAGCGGGCGGCATCGTTGATCGTGGCCGTCAGCACGATGATCTCGGTCGGCTGCAGGATCGCCACGTGATCCACACAGGCGCTCTCGAGGAAGAAGGGCGTCGACATGCCGGCATGAAAACGTGCCGACAGCCCGCGATTGACCGCGCCGCACACCATGTTCACGAATTCCGCGTAGGCATCGAACACCACGTGTTCGTCCAGCGTCCGCTCATCCAGTCCCAGCAGCCCGGCCAGATGGCCGCGCATCCCGCCGTCCCGCTCGAACTCGAACAGCGCGACGATCCTGAACAGGTAGGACGAAATGTTGAGCACCACCAGGTGGGCGTCGGTGGCGCTCCCCGCCGCATCCCGGCCCGCATGTGCGTGGATTTCGCAACTGTCCGATGCCACCTGCTTGCTGTGTTCGCGGATCGCCTTCTCAAACAGCCATTCGATGGATTCCCGCGCGTCCCGGCTAATCATGCGACCCGTCCTGCCCGGCGACGATCTGGGCAATGCGGTCCGTCGTCGCACCGAGCCCGAACAGCGCCGTGCGGATCATGTTGCCGCTGGCCTGCATGTCCTGGAAGGTGGTCGTGGTGATCAGGTCGTTCTTGTCCAGGTTGGTCTTGTAGTCCTGCGCCAGGCGCGTCGAGGTCAGCGCCAGGTCGCGCACGCCGTCGGCGACGACCGAGAAGCCGCGGCCGTGCTCGCCGGCGCGGGCCGCCTCGATGGACGCATTGAGGGCGAGCATCACCACGCTCTTGTTGATGTTCTGGAACTGCTCGTTCTGTTTCTTGAGCTCCTGGTTGTTGCGCAGGATGGCCTGCATCTCGCCATGCCAGCGCTCCAGGCTGCGGGTCATGCCCTGCAGGGACGCCACATTGCCCTGCCAGGCGCCCTGCTCCGCGGCCAGCGCGCTGCGCTGCTCGGCCAGTTTCTGCCGGTGCGCTGCTTCCAGCGCCGCGAGGGAGGCGGCACTCGCCGCCTCGGTCTCCTCACGACTACGGGCGAGCGCCGCCTGGTGGCTGTGCTGCTGGGCCGCCAGGCGCTGCTCCAGCGCGTCGATGCGCGCCTGCAGCGAGGCCCGCGCCGCCTCCGCCTCGGCCGGCGGGATGCGCGGCCCGAGCTCGTCGATGAGCCGGTCCCGCTCGGCCAGCGCCGAACGATGGCTCTTGCGGACCTGCGTCCATTTCGACCACCACACGGAGGTGGCAAGGCTGCCGCCAAGCAGCGCGACCAGGAAGGCGTTCAATCCCGTTTCCATCGATGTTTCCGCGCTCCTCAGCCGACCAGTTTCTTCAGCGAGCCGACCACCGCTGGGCCGTTGAAGGGCTTGACGATCCAGCCCTTCACGCCGGCCGCCTTGCCGCGCTCCTTCATCGACGGGCTGTTCTCGGTGGTCAGCATGATGATGTTGACGCTGGCGTTGCGCTGCTCGCCGCGGATCTTCTCGGCCATCGTCAGGCCGTCCATGTTGGGCATGTTCACGTCGCTGACGACCAGCTTGATGCCCGGGTCCGCCTTCAGCTTGTCCAGCCCGTCGCGGCCATCCACCGCCGCGCTGACCGTCAGACCGTTGGCCTTCAGGAAATCGCAGACTTCGTTGCGGACCGTGCTGGAATCATCGACGACCAAAACCTGTGCCATGGGAAATACTCCTCAAAATTGAAAAACGGATGTTCAGAACAGTTCGAGCTCGCCGGATTCGACCAGCGCCTCGACGGATGGATTTTCGTGAAAGGCTTCCGGCGACCAGCTCAGGTTGAACACGAAACGCTGGTACACCGGCACCGCCACGTCCCCACGACCCTGCGGACGCAGCGTGTACTTGAAGCACAGCTGCGGATCCTCCGAGCCGAAGGAAATGTAGTTGCGGTGATGATTGATGATGATCGGCACCTGGGTCTGGCCGTGGAACCCTTTGTCGGTCGTTCCGACATAGCGGTTCTTGAACGAACCCCAGACCAGGTTGGTGGCCTCGCCGAGCACGTTGTTGAGCTCGCGGAATCCCATCGGCTCCCGCTCTTCGCAGTCCTCGCCCAGCAGGTGGAGCAAGGCGCTCTCGGAGGCCTGCAGCATCATGTAGCCGCGGCACCAGTTGCTCTCGATGGCGATCATCGTGAACACCTCGCCGTGGATGATCCTGTCCTTCACCAGATAGGGCGTCTCCATGTCCACATCGCAGCCGCGGAACAGGCTTTCCAGCGAAGTGCGTGTCATCTCCGCAATGCCACGGACCAGCTCGTTGGGATAGACCCGGCTGAAGATCGACGCGTCGAGGGAGGCGCGCAGATGTTGCAGATCCTGCAGCGTGTAGGCGCAGCGGAACATCGCCGCGTCCCGCTCGGCCAGGCCGGCCACGCTGGCCATCGCGTCCCGGCGCAGGAAGATCGGCAGTTCGGGGCGCAGCGCGTGGATCTCCCGGGCGAGGGCCAGCCCTTCACCGGCAGGGCCGCCGTAGTTCTCGTAAAGCATGATGCCGCCCAGGTCCACGTTTGAACGCAGGATGCCCATCACGCTGCCGGCATCGCCCTGCTGAGGACGGATGCCGAGCAGGCTGGCATCGCTGCAGAAGGCCTTCAGACCGTCGAAATGCCCGATCGCATCGTCGAGGATCAGCACCTTGCTGACGACCAGTTTGTCGCTGTTCATGTTCATCGCCCTCTCCCTGTTCAACTTGCTATCTGCGCGGCCGTGGAGGCCTGGCGGGCGTAGGTGTCGTGGGTATCGGGCGTCATGTCGACGCGCACGGCGAAGCTGTCGGGCAGACAGACGACGATCTGGAACTGGCGGAAGTCAGCGCCTTCGGCATCGTCCAGGAACATGATCTCGATACGTCCATGCTCGCGCTTCACGAAGTCGAGCACCGCGTCCATACCGACACCGCGGCCGGACACCTCGGTCACGTGGCTGGCCGTCGAAAAGCCGGCCTGGAAGATCAGCCTGGCCGTCGTCACGTCGTCGAGCTGCGCATCCTCGCCGATCAGCCCCTTGTTGACCGCGATGCGGCGGATGCGCGCCAGTGCCAGGCCACGCCCGTCATCGCGCAGCGCTAGCTGGAGCTGACCGTCACGCACGTTCACATCGAGGGAGATCAAGCCGGCCAGCGGTTTGCCGGCGGCCATGCGCTCGTCCACGGTTTCCAGACCGTGGTCCACCGCGTTGCGGATCAGGTGCATGAAGACGTTCTTCAGCAGGCTGCCGGCCTGGCTGCGCACCACGTAGCCGTTGTCGTCGATGGAGACCATCGGCGCCACCTTGCCCAGCTCCCTGGCCAGCGACGGCAGGGAATCGAAAACACCGGACAACACCTGGCCGATCGCCTCGGTGCCCAGCAGGCGCAGCACGCGGTGCACTTCGTCGCGGGCGGCGACCAGTTCCCGCATGTTGCCGGTGTTCACCGTCTCCAGGCGCTGCAGGGTGTGCTGGATCTGCTCCCGGTCCACCATCAGGTAGCGCTCGACGCCACCGCGGCGGCCCGGCCCCTTGCGGCCCAGGCTGACCTCGTTGATGCGGGCGTAACGCTCCACCTCGGCGCGCACGCCGTTGAGTTCCTCGAGCAATTGCTCCTGATCCCAGGCGATGTCGGGGCGCGGGCGGCGCAGGGCCTCGTAGGTCTGCTCCGCCTCGTGCACCAGGTTGGTCAGGTGCAGCAGGCCATAGGTCCGGGCGTTGCCTTTGATGGTGTGCATGTTGCGGAACAGACGGGCAATGGTGTCGGTCTGCACTTCGTCGCTCTGGCGGATCAGCGCTTCGTTCTCGTCGACGAACTTGAGGGCGCCGGCGATAAACTCATGGAACTTCTCCTGGCTGACCGCCAGGATCTCGCCGATGATCTCCAGCTCGCGCTTCTGCTCGTTGGCTTCGGCGGCCAGCTTGCGCAGCTCGGTCACGTCCCGCACGCACAGCAGCAGGCGCACCGTGTTGCCGTCCGCATCGGTGATCGGCGACCAGTTGAGGTCGAGGGTCTTCACGCGGCCGTCGGCCAGCGTCTTCTCGATCTCGCCGGGCAGCAGGTGGGCGTTGAACTCGAAGTTCATCGCGTCCTCGCCGATGCAGGCACCGCCGACGGCTTCGATCTGCGACAGCAGGTCGGAACCCAGGTTGGTGCCGGAGAACACCAGTTCCATCATGTCGCGCCCGGCAATGTTCTGCGTCTCGAAGATGCTCTCGAGGTACACCGAATACTCCGGATGCACGCGGTTGCCTTCGGCAATGGTCAGGATGCCCTGGGGCATGTTCTGCAGCATGGTCTGGATGTCGGCGGTCTTCTGGCGCAGCTGGGCCGAGCTTTCCTCGATCTTGGCGAGCATCGTGTTGAAGGCGACGATGGAGCGGCCGATCTCGTCCTCCCGCTCGACCGGCAGGCGGCGGCTGAAGTCCTGGTTCGTCGCGATCTCGGTCATCATCGACTGCATGCGGCCGATCGGCCGCACCACCTGGCGGTACAGCATGCCGCCGACCGCGGCGAGGATCGCCAGCGCGGTCAGCGCCGCCGCCGAGATGCCGGTCACGGTCTGCGCCAGGCTGTCGTTGAGGGCGGTGATGGCGCCGTCCTTGCTGCGGTTCTTCTCGATGCGCAGGGTCTCGACGACGGACTGGATCTCGCGCTGGTACTCGCCCACCGCACCGAACAGCGCGGCCTCGGCCATCTCCTTCTGGTCGGCCAGCTTGAAGCGGGTCGCGTCGTCGATGGCCGCGAAGTAGTTGTCGAGGCTCTCCTTCGCCTGCACGACGAGGCCGCGCTGGGTGTCACTGGTGGCCTGCGTCGCCTGCTGTTCGATGGCCGCCTTGAGCGCCGCCTTGTCGGCCTTCAGCTTGTCCTCGGTCTGCAGCGCCAGCTTGGCGTCCGGTGCCGAAATCAGCTCCATCGTCGTCAGCTGGACGTCCTTCAGGTGGGCGACCAGGTCGGCCGATGCCAGCGCACTGGGCACGATGCCCTCGGTGACGATGCGCACTTCGGAAGCGTTCGAGCGGGACTGCAGGACGGCATAGCCGCCGATGGACAGCATCGCCGTCAGGCTCAGGACGACCAGCAGGATGATGCGATGTCGGATATTCATGCTTGGTATCGATAGGAATGGACAAAGCCGCGTCGCACCTTCGTTTCCAGCCGAAACCAGACCGCCGGCACAGCGAAACAGAAAGCAACAATCTGCGGGAGGCCGGAGTATGTATATCTTTAGTTATATTCTTGTGACGGTCGCGACTTTCCCTGCGCATTACCCTTCGGGGACACCGAACAGCCGTTCGACTTTTCTCGATGCCGAACCACGGCAAGCCCGGCTACCATTCCTCGCAAATCGAATACGGCGCCCGCCGTTTCGCACCTTGAGGAATGCCATGTCCGTGACACCCGCTACGGTCGCACCGCCCGAACACCGCCTCGCAGCGATCCATGCCGCGGTGGACACCCATCGCACCTGGCCCGGCGCCCTGCTGCCGATGCTGCACGCGATACAGGACGCCCTCGGCTGGGTTCCGCCCGAGGCCATTCCCGTCATCGCCGCCGCGCTGAACCAGAGCCGTGCCGAGATCCACGGGGTCGTCAGCTTCTATCACCACTTCCGGACCAGCCCGCCCGGACGCCACGTGGTTCAGGTATGCCGCGCCGAGTCCTGCCAGGCGAAGGGCGGGGTGGCGCTGGAAGAGCATGCGAAGCGCAGTCTCGGCATCGACTGGCACCAGACCACACCGGACGGCGCGGTCAGCCTCGAACCGGTCTATTGCCTCGGCAACTGCGCCTGCTCGCCGGCCATCCGCGTCGGCGACGAGATCCTCGGCCGGGTCAGCTGCGCGCGCTTCGACCGCGTCATCGAGGGGCTGCGCGAGGAGGTGCCGGCATGAGCATCCGCATCTTCGTTCCCATCGATTCCGGCGCGCTGTCGGTCGGCGCCGAGGACGTGGCCCAGGCCATCGTCGCCGAGGCTGCCGCCCGCGGCCTCGACATCGAAGTCGTCCGCAACGGCTCCCGCGGCATGTACTGGCTGGAGCCCCTCGTCGAGGTGGGCAGCCACGCCGGCCGGCTGGCCTTCGGCCCGGTGACGCCGGACGACGTGCCGGCCCTGTTCGACGCCGGCTTTCACGAAGGCGGCATGCACCGCCTGGGCCACGGGCTGACCGAGCACATTCCCTTCCTCGCCGGCCAGGAGCGTCTGACCTTCCGCCGCGTCGGCATTACCGATCCGCTGTCCCTTGCCGACTACGAAGCCCACGGCGGCTTCGAAGGCCTGCTGAAGGCGGTCGGCCTGGACGGCGCCGCCATCGTCAAGGAAGTCACCGACTCCGGCCTGCGCGGGCGCGGCGGCGCGGCTTTCCCGACCGGCATCAAGTGGAACACCGTGCTGCACGCCGCGGGGCCGGACAAATACGTGGTGTGCAACGCCGACGAAGGCGACTCCGGCACCTTCTCCGACCGCATGCTGATGGAAGGCGACCCTTACTGCCTGATCGAGGGCATGACCATCGCCGGCCTCGCTGTCGGTGCGCGGCACGGCTACATCTACCTGCGCTCCGAATACCCCCACGCCTTCCACACCTTGCAGCAGGCCATCGCCAAAGCCCGCGAAGCCGGCTGGCTGGGCGACGACGTGGCCGGCTCCGGCCGCAGCTTCGAGCTGGAAGTGCGCCTCGGCGCCGGCGCCTACGTGTGCGGCGAGGAAACCGCGATGCTCGAGAGCCTGGAGGGCAAGCGCGGCATCGTGCGCTTCAAGCCGCCGCTACCGGCCATCCAGGGCTTGTTCGGGAAGCCGACGGTGATCAACAACGTGATGAGCCTCGCCGCGGTGCCGCTGATCCTCGCCCGCGGCGCGGCCTTCTACCGGGATTACGGCATGGGCCGCTCCCACGGCACGCTGCCCTTCCAGCTGGCCGGCAACCTGCGCCACCCCGGCCTCGTCGAAAAGGCCTTCGGCATCACGCTGCGCGAGCTGCTGCTCGACTACGGCGGCGGCTCGGCCAGCGGCCGGCCGATCCGCGCCGTGCAGGTCGGCGGCCCGCTGGGCGCCTACGTGCCGGAATCCCGGTTCGACGTGCCCCTCGACTATGAAGCCTATGCCGCGATGGGCGCGATGATCGGCCACGGTGGGCTGGTCGCCTTCGACGATACGGCCGACATGGCAAAGCTGGCCCGCTACGCGATGGAATTCTGTGCGACCGAGTCCTGCGGCAAATGCACGCCGTGCCGCATCGGCTCGACGCGCGGCGTGGAGGTCATCGACCGCATCATCGCCGACGAGAACAGGGACGCCAACCTGGCCCTCCTCGACAGCCTGTGCGACACCATGCAGAGCGGCTCCCTGTGCGCGCTGGGCGGCATGGCCCCCTACCCCGTCAAATCCGCCCTCACCCATTTCCCGCAGGATTTCGGCATCGCGCCGGTCACTGCCGAGTAAGGAACACCCCATGTCCCTGCCCCGCGAAACCGACTTCGGCACCCCGGCCCGCGAATCCGATACCCCGGTCAGCCTGCTCATCGACGGCCAACCGGTCTGCGTGCCTGCCGGCACCAGCATCATGCGCGCCGCCGGCCAGTCCGGCTGCTCCATCCCCAAGCTGTGCGCCACCGACAGCCTGGAGCCCTTTGGCTCCTGCCGCCTGTGCCTGGTGGAGGTCGAGGGCCGCAAGGGCTTCCCGGCCTCGTGCACCACACCCGTGGAAGCCGGCATGGTCGTCCGCACCCAGACGCCCAAGCTGGCCGAGCTGCGCCGCAACGTGATGGAGCTCTACATCTCCGACCACCCGCTGGACTGCCTGACCTGCTCCGCCAACGGCAACTGCGAGCTGCAGGACATGGCCGGCGTCGTCGGCCTGCGCGAGGTGCGCTACGGCTTCAAGGGCGAGAACCACTTCAGCGAGCCCTGCAAGGACGAGTCCAACCCCTACTTCAGCTACGACCCGGCCAAGTGCATCGTCTGCAACCGCTGCGTGCGGGCCTGCGAGGAAACCCAGGGCACCTTCGCGCTGACCATCTCCGGCCGCGGCTTCGACTCCCGCGTGTCGCCGGGCCAGGACCAGGCCTTCATGGACTCCGAATGCGTGTCCTGCGGCGCCTGCGTAAATGCCTGCCCGACCGCCACGCTGATGGAGAAATCGGTGATCGAACTCGGCCAGGCCGAGCGCAGCGTCACCACCACCTGCGCCTATTGCGGCGTCGGCTGCTCCTTCAAGGCCGAGGTCAAGGGCAACCAGGTGGTGCGCATGGTGCCGGCCAAGGACGGCGGCGCCAACCAGGGCCACGCCTGCGTGAAGGGCCGCTTCGCCTGGGGCTACGCGACCCACGCCGATCGCATCACCACGCCGATGATCCGGCCCAGCATCGACGCGCCGTGGCAGAAGGTGAGCTGGGACGAAGCCCTGGCCTACGCCGCCGGCGAATTCAAGCGCATCCAGGCCAAATACGGCCGCGGCGCGGTGGGCGGCATCACGTCCAGCCGCTGCACCAACGAAGAGACCTACCTGGTCCAGAAGCTGGTCCGTACCGCTTTCGGCAACAACAACGTGGACACCTGCGCCCGCGTCTGCCATTCGCCGACCGGCTACGGCCTCAAGCAGACCTTGGGCGAATCCGCCGGCACCCAGGACTTCGCCTCGGTGCTGAAGGCCGACGTAGTGATGGTGATCGGCGCCAACCCCACCGACGGCCATCCGGTGTTCGGCTCGCTGCTCAAGAAGCGCATCCGCCAGGGCGCCCGCCTGATCGTCGTCGATCCGCGCGCCATCGATCTGGTGCGCACGCCCCACGTGGCCGCCGCCCATCACCTCAAGCTGCGCCCCGGCACCAACGTGGCGATGGTCAATGCGCTGGCCCACACCATCGTCACCGAAGGCCTGGTGGACGAAGCCTACGTGGCCGAGCGCTGCGAGCTGGAGGCCTTCGAGGCCTGGCGCGCGTTCGTGTCCCAACCCGAGAATTCCCCGGAAGCGGCCGAGCCCGTCACCGGCGTACCGGCAGCGGAGATCCGCGCCGCCGCCCGCCTGTACGCCCAGGCCGGCAACGGGGCGATCTACTACGGCCTCGGCGTCACCGAGCACAGCCAGGGCTCGACGACCGTGATGGGTATCGCCAACCTGGCGATGGCCACCGGCAACGTCGGCCGGCCCGGCGTCGGCGTCAATCCGTTGCGCGGCCAGAACAATGTGCAGGGCAGCTGCGACATGGGCTCCTTCCCGCACGAACTACCCGGCTACCGCCACGTGTCGGATGCCACCACCCGGGCCCTCTTCGAGGACGCCTGGCAGGTCAGCATCGATCCGGAGCCCGGCCTGCGCATCCCCAACATGTTCAACGCGGCGCTGGATGGCAGCTTCAAGGGTATGTACATCCAGGGCGAGGACATCGTGCAGTCCGACCCCAACACCCAGCACGTGGAAGCCGCCATGGCGCAGATGGAGTGCGTGGTGGTGCAGGACCTGTTCCTCAACGAAACCGCCAAGTGGGCCCACGTCTTCCTGCCCGGCTCCAGCTTTCTAGAAAAGGACGGCACCTTCACCAACGCCGAGCGGCGCATCTCCCGCGTGCGCAAGGTGATGCCGCCGCTGGCCGGCAAGGCGGACTGGGAAGCCACGCTGGCGCTGGCCGCGGCGCTGGGCTACTCGATGCACTACGCCCACCCGTCGGAGATCATGGACGAGATCGCCCGCCTGACGCCCAGCTTCCATGGGGTGAGCTACGACCTGCTGGAACGCAAGGGCAGCATCCAGTGGCCGTGCAACGAGGCCGCACCGGACGGCACGCCGACGATGCACGTGGGCGGCTTCGTCCGCGGCAAGGGGCGCTTCATGCTGACCGCCTTCGTGCCGACCACCGAGAAGGTCACCCGGCGCTTCCCGCTGATCCTCACCACCGGCCGCATCCTCAGCCAGTACAACGTCGGCGCCCAGACCCGCCGCACCGCCAACGTGGCCTGGCACGACGAGGACCGGCTGGAGATCCATCCGGTGGACGCGGAAGACCGGGGCATCCGGGACGGAGACTGGGTCGGCATCGCCAGCCGGGCCGGCGAGACGGTGTTGCGCGCCACCATCACCGAGCGCATGCAGCCGGGCGTGGTCTACACCACTTTCCACTTCCCGGAATCCGGCGCCAACGTGATCACCACTGACAACTCGGACTGGGCCACCAACTGCCCGGAATACAAGGTCACCGCGGTGCAGGTCAGCCTGTGCACGCAGCCTTCCGACTGGCAGCAACGCTTCGCCCGCCGCCGCGACGAGCAGCTCGAACTGCTGAAGAGCGCCACCTCCACCACCGGCTGACGCACGCAAGCCCGGCCGTAAAAACCACGAGGCCCGCAGATCCCCTCCTTTCGGAAGGGGGCTGCGGGCCTCGCCACGCCACCGGCCGGAACGCGAGGTCCGGCCGGTTCAGTTCAGGACTGAAGCGGCAGGACGCGGATTACTTGTCCTTGTGGTTGAAGTCCACGCGACGGTTCTCGGCGTAGCACTTCTCTTCGTGACAGTCGGCGCGGGGCTTCTCGGAACCGAAGCTGACGGCTTCCAGGCGGGCGTCGGACAGGCCCATCGTGACCAGCGCCTTGCGCACGGCTTCGGCACGCTTCTGGCCGAGGGCCAGGTTGTACTCGCGGCTGCCGCGTTCGTCGGCGTTGCCTTCGATGCTGATCACGTCGCTGGCGTGGGCGTTGGTGAAGGCAGCCTGGTTCTTGAGCACGTCGGCGTACTTGGCTTCAACGTTGAACTTGTCGAAGGCGAAGTAAACGCTCTGCTTGCCCAGCGCGGCGCGCTCTTCAGCAATCTTGCGGGCTTCGAGTTCAGCAGCGGACATGCCGGCGGCGGGAACCGGAGCAACAGCAGCCTTGGGCGCCTCAACCGGTTGCTCGGTGGTGGCGGCGGTCTTCGGCGCGTTCGACGAGCAGGCGGCCAGCACGGCGGCGGCCAGTACGGTCAACAGGGCGGACTTTTTCATGAACTACAGGCTCCTCTGGGATTGGGGTGGGCTACAAGGTCGCTGAATATAGTGACGCAACGGTGCTTGCGCAAGTTGGGGCGCCCACTTATCCAGGCAGATCACCGAAAAATGCTGCATTTCTGCACGAAATGGGCCGCATGGCCTGGATGCGTCAACAGTTCTCCCTCACATTGTGGCCCAAGCAAGCCTTCACTCACCTGACAACGCGCCAGGCTCCAGCCAGACTTTTGCGGCAGCAGCTGCCGATTGACCACCTGCAGCGCGAGTTCCTTAGCGAACTGCGGACTTTTCCCCGCCGAGTTGCTTGTCTTCCAGCCGCAGGATGCCCAGCGCCTTGAGGATGTATTTCTCGTAGATCGGCTCGGACGTACCCGCCCTCACCTTGTGCAGGAAGTACTTCTCGAAGGCCACCTTGGCCAGATGCACCCACTTGCCCTTGCGGAACCAGTTGACGTTGCGCGGCGGCAATTGCGGCAAGGCGACGAAGGCCGCACCGCTGTCGCCCATGTCCGCAAGGCAGATCGCGTTCCACGTGCCCTTGGCCTTCGCCTCCTTCCCTTCCAGGTCGGCGGCGATGTTGTCGACAATGGCGGTGACCATCGTCTCGATCATGTAGCCGGTTTTCGGCGCACCGGTCGCCACTGGCGTCACCTCCACTGGCGGAATGGCCACGCACACGCCCGCTGCGAAGATGTTGCGGTACGCGCGGCTGCGCTGATGCTCGTCGATCAACACGAAGCCGCGCGGATTGCACAGCCCGTCCACGCCGGCGACTGCGTCCACGCCCTTGAAGGCCGGCAGCATCATCGCGTAGCGGAACGGCAGCTCATGGTCCCGTAGCGGATTGCCCAGACCGTCGAGCTCCGTCGTGTGCAACAGGCCCGGCTCCACGCGGCTCGTCTTCGCATTCGTCACCCACTTGA
The DNA here is from genome assembly GCF_058800215.1 of Zoogloea sp. GW822-FHT05C07. Classification (NCBI taxonomy): domain Bacteria; kingdom Pseudomonadati; phylum Pseudomonadota; class Betaproteobacteria; order Rhodocyclales; family Zoogloeaceae; genus Zoogloea; species Zoogloea sp. GW822-FHT05C07. The sequence goes on along the minus strand of NZ_CM179510.1, from coordinate 5,024,879 downwards.
TGTCGTGGTTGCGGAATTCGCTTTCCAGCATGGATTTGGAATCACCCACGCCGCCCAGGCCCAGGTGACCGATGTAAGGCTCGCTGGTCACGAAGGTGATCGGCACCTTGTGGCGCAGCTTGCGGCGGCGCAGGTCGGCATCGAGGATGAAGGCGAACTCATAGGCCGGCCCGAAGCAGCTGGCGCCAGGCATCGCGCCGACGATCACCGGGCCGGGGTCGTGCAGGAAGTCCTGGTAAGCCGCGTGGGCCCGCTCGGCGTGGTCGGTCGTACAGATCGAATGGGTGTGTCCGTCCACTGGCCCGGCGCCCGGAACCTCTTCAAAGGCCAGCCGGGGGCCGGTCGTCAGAACCAGATAGTCGTATTCAAGCGTGCTGCCATCGACCAGTTGCAGCGTGTTTTGCGCCGGCTGCACCGCGGCGACAGCCTGCGCCACGAAGGCGATGCCTTTCTTCTCCAGATGCGGACGCAGCGGCACGGTGATCGCGTCCCGCGTGCGTGTGCCCACCGCGACCCACGGGTTGGAAGGAACGAACTGGAAGTAATCGCTCGCATTGACGAGCGTGATTTCATGTCCCTTGCCCAGCCGGGCTTTCAGCTCATAAGCCGCAGGCACACCACCGATGCCCGCACCGACGACAACGATCCTGGCCATGTGTCTCCTCCTTTGTGGATGGGTTATAATTTTCATATTAGTATTTTCTAATATTAAACCCAAACCAAAAGCAAAAACTACGTTCACGCACTTCAGGCGCGAACGCCAGTCACACAAGCCCTTGCGAGGAAACCATGAAATCAGCCCACGACCTGGTCGCTGCCGCCAAGCAGCGGATCACGGAAATCGAGATGAGCAAGGCCGACGCGGCCATCCGCGACGCCAACATCCTGCTGGATGTGCGCGAGCCCGACGAATACGTCGCCGGCCACATCCCCGGCGCCATCAACATCCCGCGCGGCATGCTGGAATTCCGCATGAGCTCAGCACCGGAGCTCACCGCCCGCGACCTGCAGATCATGCTGTATTGCAAGAGCGGCGGACGTGCTGCGCTGGCCGCCGCCACACTGCTCGACATGGGCTACCTGAAGGTCGAATCGCTCGCAGGGGGCTTCGATTCCTGGGTCGCCGCCGGCCACCCGGTGGCGCGGCCCCAATTGCCGGATTTCGAATAGGCAATGCAGTGGCCTGGCTGTCCGGGCCACTTCCATCAGGCCGCCGCCGCACACCCCCGCCGGGCCAGCGAGACCTTCGAGCCGCAGGTCCGGCCGATCTCGCCGCAGATCCACCAGGCGGTATCCACCAGCGCATCGAGCTGGATGCCGGTCTCGATGCCCAGGCCGTCGAGCATGTACACCACGTCTTCTGTCGCCACGTTGCCGGATGCGCCCACTGCGTACGGACAGCCGCCGAGGCCGGCGATCGAAGTGTCGAAGGTCGCCACGCCCGCCTCCAGCGACGCATAGATGTTGGCCAGCGCCTGCCCGTAGGTGTCGTGGTAATGGCCGGCCAGCTTGTCCATCGGCACCCGCCGGGCCACCGCATCCAGCATGCGGCGCGTCTTGCCCGGCGTGCCGGTGCCGATGGTGTCGCCGAGGCTGACCTCGTAGCAGCCCATCTCATAGAGCCGCGCCGCCACGTCGGCGACCGCCTCCGGCACCACCTCACCCTCGTAGGGGCAGCCCAGCACGCAGGACACGTAGCCGCGCACCCGCACTTCAGCAGCGCGGGCCTCTTCCAGCACCGGCACGAAGCGCGCCAGCGATTCCGCGACCGAGCAGTTGATATTCTTGCGGCTGAAGGACTCGGACGCCGCGGCGAATACCGCCACCTCCTTCACCCCCGCCGCCAGCGCCGCCTCGAAGCCCTTCAGGTTGGGCGTCAGCACCGGATAGTCGACGCCGGGCAGGCGCACGATGCGCGCCATCACCTCGGCGTTGTCGCCCATCTGCGGCACCCACTTGGGCGACACGAAGGCCGTCGCCTCAATGGCCTTCAGGCCGGCGGCGCCAAGGCGGGCGATCAGCTCGACCTTGGTGTCGGTACCGACAAGCTTCTTCTCGTTCTGCAGGCCGTCGCGGGGGCCGACTTCGACGATGCGTACGCGCTGGGGCAGGTTCATGGCTTCCTTTCTTCTATCAGGCTGTCGCGGCCTCATCGAGGCCGAGGGTCTGCTTCATTTTCTCGCGGATCTGGAATTTCTGGATCTTTCCGGTCACCGTCATCGGAAAACTGTCCACGAAGCAGATGTAGCGCGGGATCTTGTAATGGGCGATCTGCCCCTGGCAGAAGGCGCGCACGTCCTCTTCCGTCAGGCGTTCCCCTTCGCGCACGATGATCCACGCGCACAGCTCTTCGCCGTACTTCTTGTCCGGCACGCCGACCACCTGCACGTCCAGCACCTTCGGGTGGCGGTACAGGAATTCCTCGATCTCCCGCGGGTAGATGTTCTCGCCGCCGCGGATCACCATGTCCTTGCTGCGCCCGACGATGTTGCAGAAGCCTTCCTCGTCCAGCGTCGCGATGTCGCCGGTGTGCATCCAGCCGGCCTTGTCGATGGCCTCGGCGGTCTTCGCCTCGTCACCCCAGTAACCCAGCATCACCGAGTAGCCGCGGGTGCACAGCTCGCCCGGCGTGCCACGGGGCACGATGCGGCCGTCGCTATCGACGATCTTCACCTCGCAATGGGGCTGCACGCGGCCGACGGTGGACACCCGCCGCTCGATGCTGTCGTCGGTGGCGCTCTGGAAGCTGACCGGCGAGGTCTCGGTCATGCCGTAGGCGATGGTCACCTGGCTCATGTGCATCCGCTCGATGACCCGCTTCATCACCTCGATCGGGCACGGGCTGCCGGCCATGATGCCGGTGCGCAGGCTGGACAGGTCGAAGCGCGCGAACTCCGGGTGGTCGAGCTGGGCGATGAACATTGTCGGCACGCCGTAGCTGGCGGTGCATTTCTCTTCCGCCACCGCCTGCAATACCGCCAGCGGCTCGAAGGCCTCGGCCGGATAGACCATCGTCGCGCCGTGGGTCAGGCAGCCCAGGTTGCCCATCACCATGCCGAAGCAGTGGTACAGCGGCACCGGAATGCACACCCGGTCGCCCGGCACCAGGCGGATCGCCTCGCCAACGAAATAGCCGTTGTTGAGGATGTTGTGATGGGACAGCGTGGCGCCTTTGGGATTGCCGGTCGTTCCCGACGTGAACTGGATGTTGATCGGATCGTCGAACTGCAGGCGCTCGCCCAGTTCTTCCAGCTCCGCCAGCTCGTCGCGGCTCGGCGCCCTGCACAGGCTGTCGAAGTTGAGCATGCCCGGCGTGTGCTCGGCGCCCAGGCGGACGACGATCTCCAGGCTCGGCAGCTTGTGGGCGCGCAGCAGGCCCGGCTCGCAATGGCCCAGCTCCGGCGCCAGATCGGCCAGCATCTCCAGGTAGTCACTGCTCTTGAAGGACGGCGACAGGATCAGCGCCCGGCAGCCGACCTTGTTCAGTGCGTACTCCAGCTCGCTGCGCCGGTAGGCCGGGTTGATGTTCACCAGCACCAGGCCAGCCTTGGCGGTGGCGAACTGGGTCAGCGTCCATTCCAGCCGGTTCTGGGACCAGATGCCGATCCGCTCTCCCGGCTGCAGGCCCAGGCGACGCAGGCCGCAGGCCAGCGCATCGACTTTGAGGCGCAGCTCCGCATAACTGAAGCGCACGTTCTGGTGGCGCGCCACCAGTGCCTCCCGCTCCGCGTGCAGGGCGCAGGCCAGGTCGAAATGGCGGCCTATCGTCTGGCCGATCAGGGCTTTGTTCGATGCTCCGTGGACGTAGCTCAGCGCGTTCATGGGTCTCCTCACATCTTGGTTGTGGATTGCAGCGGTCCGCTCCCGTCTGCGCGGGCTGGCGGATTGGATCTGTCGGGGGCGCGGGAACGCGCCCCGGGGGAATGACGCCCAGCAGGCGGGGGCGATCGACATCGCCCCTCGCCGTGTTGCCTTACTCCGCAGCCGCCTCGAACTCCACAAGCTCGGCGCCGTCGCCCACCTGGTCGCCGACGGCGAAGCGGAAGGCCTTGACGAGGCCCGCGGAGGGCGCGGTGATGGTGTGCTCCATCTTCATCGCCTCGAGGATCAGCAGCGGCGCGCCCTTGGCCACCGTGGCGCCGGCCTCGGCCAGCAGCGCGATCACCTTGCCAGGCATCGGCGCCAGCAGGCCGCCTTCGGCACCGCCGCCTTCGCCGCTGTGGTGCAGCGGGTCCACCGCGGCGAACTGCCAGGTGTGGCCGTGCCCGAAAACGTGGCGCCGCTCGCCGGCCACCACCACCGTCGCGGTGGTGCGCAGGCCGTCGAACTCGGCCCGCAACAGGCCGCGCGGGTTGAGGCTGCCGCTTACCGCGCTCGTCACGTCGTCCAGCGTGATGTCGAAGCGCTCGCCATGGGCCGCCACGCACAGGGTCTTCTGCGCGTCGCCGAAGCGGAACATCAGGTTGCGGGCCGCCGGCGCGTTCATGCGCCAGCCGTCGCGCCGGTGCCACGGCGAAGCCGGCTCCGGATGCCGTGCGGCGATGGCCGCGGCGCGCTGGCGTTCGCGCAGCAGCTCGGCCAGCGCCACGGCCAGCCAGGCTTCGCGGGTCGGCTGTTGCTGGGCCGGGAAGAGATAGTCCTTCTCGCGCTCGATCAGGCCGGTGTCCAGGTCCGCGTTGGCGAAGGCCGGGCAGGCCGTCAGGCGGGACAGGAACTCGATGTTGTTGGCGACGCCGACCACGCGGTATTCGGCCAGCGCCTGCAGCATGCGCGCCAGCGCCCGGTCGCGGTTCACGTCCCAGACGATCAGCTTGGCGATCATCGGATCGTAGAAGGGCGAGATCTCGTCGCCCTCCTCCACGCCGGTATCCACGCGCACGTGCATGCCCTCTTCCGGCGGTGCCAGATGCAGCAGCTTGCCGGTGGAAGGCAGGAAGCCCTTGGACGGATCTTCCGCGTAGATGCGCGCCTCCAGCGCGTGGCCGTTGATCGCCAGCTGTTCCTGGGCCAGCGGCAAGGGCTCGCCAGACGCCACGCGGAGCTGCCATTCGACCAGATCGAGGCCGGTGATCATCTCGGTCACCGGATGCTCCACCTGCAGGCGGGTGTTCATCTCCATGAAGTAGAAGGTGCCGTCCTGATTGGCGATGAACTCGACGGTCCCCGCGCCCACGTAGCCGACCGCTCGCGCCGCATCGACAGCAGCCTTGCCCATCGCGGCGCGGCGCTCCGGCGGCATGCCCGGCGCCGGCGCTTCTTCGAGCACCTTCTGGTGGCGGCGCTGCACGGAGCAATCCCGTTCGAACAGGTAGACGTAGTTGCCCAGCGTGTCGCCGAAGACCTGGATCTCGATGTGGCGCGGCCGGGTCAGGTATTTCTCGACCAGCACATGGTCGCTGCCGAAACTGGAGGCGGCCTCACGCTTGCAGGACGCCAGCGCATCGAGAAAGTCCTCGCTGCGCTCGACCAGCCGCATGCCCTTGCCGCCGCCGCCGGCCGCCGCCTTGATAAGCACCGGGTAGCCGATGGCGTCCGCCTGCACGTTGAGAAAACCCGGTTCCTGGTGGTCGCCGTGGTAGCCGGGGGTCAGCGGCACATGGGCCTTTTCCATCAGCTTCTTGGCTTCCGACTTGGAACCCATCGCGCGGATCGCCGACACGGGCGGCCCGATGAAGACGATGCCGGCCTGCTCGCAGGCATGGCAGAAGTCTTCGTTCTCCGACAGGAAACCGTAGCCCGGATGGATCGCCTGGGCGCCAGTCTGTCTGGCGGCGTCGATGATCCGCTCGATTACCAGATAGCTCTCCCGCGCCGCCGCCGGCCCGATCAGCACTGCCTCGTCGGCCAGACGCACGTGGCGCGCGCCCGCATCCGCCTCGGAATACACCGCCACTGTCTTGATGCCGAGCCGCCGCGCCGTCTTGATGACGCGGCAGGCGATCTCCCCGCGATTGGCGATCAGGATCTTGTTGAACATGCTGTCTCCCTTCTTATTGTTTATCCGCGATCCATGCCGCCGGCCGCTTGTCGAGGAAGGCGGCGAGGCCTTCGCGGGCTTCCGGCGTGGCGCGCAGGCTGGCGATGCGGCGGGCGGTGTCTTCGACCAGCGCGTCATCGACGGGCTGGTCGGCCACCGCGCGGATCAGGTCCTTGGCGGCGCCCTGGGACAGCGGCCCGCCCTGCAGCAGCGCGGTGACGATCTCGCCCACCTTGGCATCCAGCCCATCGGCCGGCACCGCCTCGTGGGCGAGGCCCAGTTCATAAGCCCGTGTTGCAGAGATGCGCTCGGCGCTCTGGAAATAGCGGTAAGCCTGGCGCGCACCGATGGCGCGCAGCACGTAGGGGCTGATGGCCGACGGGATGATTCCGAACTTCACTTCGGACGTGGCGAACACCGCGCCCTCGCCAGCCACGCAGATGTCGCAGGCAGCAGCCAGCCCCATGCCGCCGCCGAGAGCCGCGCCATGCACGCGGGCCAGCGTGGGTTTGCGCAGCTCTGCAAGCACCCGCAGCATGCCGGCCAGGCGCCGCGCGTCGGCGAGGTTCTCGTCCACCGTGGCCGATCCGGCGCGCTTCATCCAGTTGAGGTCGGCGCCCGCCGAGAAGCTCTTGCCACGCCCAGCGAGCACCACCACGCGCACGCTGGCGTCCGCGTCGAGAGCCTGGCAGGCGGCGGTGAGCTCAAAGATGAGTTGCTCGTTGAAGGCGTTATGCACCTCTGGGCGGTTCATCCAGATCGTCGCGACGGCACCGTCGCGGAGGATTTCCAGCGTCTCGTACATGGCGGCCCCTTACATCCGGAACACGCCGAAGCGGGTCGGCTGGATCGGCGCGTTGAGGCTGGCCGACAGGGACAGGCCGAGCACGCGGCGGGTCTGGGCCGGATCGACGACGCCGTCGTCCCACAGGCGGGCGGTGGCGTAGTACGGATGGCCCTGGTCCTCGTACTGCTGGCGGATCGGAGACTTGAAAGCTTCCTCCTCGTCGCGGCTCCAGCTGCCGCCCTTGGCCTCGATGCCCTCGCGGCGCACGGTGGACAGCACACTGGCGGCCTGTTCGCCGCCCATCACCGAGATGCGGCTGTTCGGCCACATCCACAGGAAGCGCGGGCTGTAGGCGCGGCCGCACATGCCGTAATTGCCGGCGCCGAAGCTGCCGCCGATCAGCACCGTCAGCTTGGGCACCTGCGCCGTGGCGACGGCGGTGACCATCTTGGCGCCGTCCTTGGCAATGCCGCCGTTTTCGTACTTGCGGCCGACCATGAAGCCGGTGATGTTCTGCAGGAAGACCAGCGGCACGCCGCGCTGGGCGCACAGTTCGATGAAGTGGGCGCCCTTCTGGGCCGATTCGCCGAACAGGATGCCGTTGTTGGCGACGATCCCCACCGGAATGCCATAGAGGTGCGCGAAGCCGGTGACCAGCGTGGTGCCGTAGCGGGCCTTGAACTCGTCGAAGCGCGAGCCATCGACGATGCGGGCGATCACCTCGCGCACGTCGTAGGGCTTGCGGGTGTCGGTGGGGATGATTCCGTAGATCTCGGCCGGGTCGTACAGCGGCTCTTCCGCGTCGGCGAGCTTGAGGTCCGTCGGTTTGGTGCGGTTGAGGGTGCCAACGATGCGCCGCGCGATGTGCAGCGCGTGGGTGTCGTTCTCGGCCAGGTGGTCGGCCACACCGGAGATGCGCGTATGCACGTCGCCGCCGCCCAGGTCTTCCGCCGTCACCACCTCGCCGGTGGCCGCCTTCACCAGCGGCGGGCCGCCGAGGAAGATGGTGCCCTGGTTCTTGACGATGATGGTCTCGTCGCTCATCGCCGGCACATAGGCGCCACCGGCGGTGCATGAGCCCATCACCACGGCGATCTGCGGAATACCCTCGGCGGACATGTTGGCCTGGTTGAAGAAGATCCGCCCGAAGTGGTCCCGATCCGGAAACACCTCGTCCTGCTTGGGCAGGAAGGCGCCGCCGGAATCGACGAGGTAGAGGCACGGCAGCTTGTTCTGCTGAGCGATCTCCTGGGCGCGCAGGTGCTTCTTGACCGTCATCGGGTAGTAGGTGCCGCCCTTCACGGTGGCGTCGTTGGCGACGATCATGCACTCCACGCCACTGACCCGGCCGATGCCGGCAATCACCCCGGCCGACGGCGCATCGCCGCCATACATGTCGTAGGCGGCCAGCTGGCCGATCTCGAGGAAGGCCGTGCCCGGATCGAGGAGGTGATCCACCCGGTCGCGGGGCAGCAGCTTGCCACGGGCCACGTGCTTGGCGCGGGCCGCTTCGCCGCCGCCGAGGGACACCTGGGCGGCCTTTTCGCGCAGGTCGGCGACGATGCGCCCCATGGCTTCCGCGTTGGCCTGGAATTCCGGCGAGCGGGGATTGATGCTGGATTTGATGATGGTCATCGCTGCAGCTCCGCTCAGGCCGTTTCGGAGAAGAGTTCGCGGCCGATCAGCATGCGGCGGATCTCGCTGGTGCCGGCGCCGATCTCGTACAGCTTGGCGTCGCGCCACAGGCGGCCGGTGGCGTAGTCGTTGGTGTAGCCGACGCCGCCGAGGGTCTGGATCGCCTCACCGGCCATCCAGGTGGCTTTCTCGGCGGAATACAGGATGGCGCCTGCCGCGTCCTTGCGCAGCGTGCGTGCGTGGTCGGCCTTGTCACAGGCCTGGCCCACCGCATATACGTAGGCGCGGGTGGCCATCCAAGTGGAGTACATGTCGGCCAGCTTGCCCTGCATCAGCTGGAACTCGCCGATGCTCTGGCCGAACTGCTTGCGCTCGTGCAGGTAGGGCACCACTTCGTCCATACAGGCCGCCATGATCCCCAGCGGGCCGCCGCACAGCACCGCGCGCTCGTAGTCGAGGCCGCTCATCAGCACCTTGGTGCCGTTGCCGACGCCGCCGAGCACGTTTTCTTCCGGCACTTCCACGTCGTCGAAGAACAGCGGGAAGGTGTTGGAGCCGCGCATGCCCAGCTTGTCCAGGTGGGTGCCGTGGCTGAAGCCCTTCATGCCCTTCTCGATGATGAAGGCGGTCATGCCCCTGGCGCCGGCCTCGATGTCGGTCTTGGCGTACACCACCAGGGTGTCGGCGTCGCCGCCGTTGGTGATCCACATCTTGGAGCCGTTGAGAACGTAGCGGTCGCCCTTCTTGTCGGCGCGCAGCTTCATGCTCACCACGTCGGAGCCGGCGTTCGGCTCGCTCATCGCCAGCGCGCCCACGTGGTCGCCGGAGATCAGCTTGGGCAGGTATTTCTGCTTCTGCGCCTCGCTGCCGTTGCGGCGGATCTGGTTGATGCACAGGTTGGAATGCGCGCCATAGGACAGGCCCACCGAGGCCGACGCGCGGGACACCTCTTCCAGCGCGATGATGTGGGCCAGGTAGCCCATGTTGGTGCCACCGTATTCCTCCGGCGCCGTCATGCCGTGCAGGCCCAGGTCGCCGAGCTTCTTCCACAGGTCGGCCGGAAAGAGGTTGTCCCGGTCCACGTCCGCGGCGCGCGGGGCGATCTCCTTGGCCGCAAAGGCCTGCACGGTGTCGCGCAGGGCCTCGATGGTTTCGCCGAGATGGAAGTTGAGGCTGGGGATGTTCATGGGCGGGTCTCCTCCACTGATCGTTGTCTGGCAGCACGGCGCGCGCTTGCCGCGCCCATGCCGAATGCTCGCCAGCGTACGCCGGAACGCGGTGCCGCAGGCGCCATCGAGGTTGCAAATCGTGCCACCGGCGTCGAGAATCCGCGCCATGTCCGCCAAGATCGTCCTGCCCGCCTCCTTAAACGGTGGCCGCGCCGCCACGCCGATTGCCTTCATCCGCGCCATCGTGCTCGCCTACCACCGTTATGGCCGCGATCCGGCCAATGCGCTGGCCCGCGCCGAGATCGACCCGCGCCTTCTCGATGACCCAACGGCACGCGTCACCGCCGCCCAGATGGAGGTCATTTCCGGCCACGCCATGCAGGAACTCGACGATGAAGCCCTGGGCTGGTTTTCGCGCCGCCTGCCGTGGGGCAGCTACGGCATGCTGTGCCGCGCGTCGATCACCTCACCGGACCTGGGCGTCGCCCTCAAGCGCTGGTGCCGCCACCACCGCCTGCTCACCGACGACATCACGCTGGAACTGGAAATAACACCCACCTCGGCCCGCCTGAGCATCACCCCCCAGCGCGACCTCGGCCCCATGCACGAGTTCTGCCTCGTCACCCTGCTGCGCTACGTGCTCGGCTACGCCTGCTGGGCCATCGACTCGCGCATCCCGCTGCAGGAAAGCACTTTCCCCTTCCCCGCCCCGCCCCACGCCGACGCCTACGCGCTGCTCTTCCCCGGCCCGGTGCGCTTCGACGCCCCGCAAGCCGCCATCCGCTTCGAACCCCGCTACCTGGACCTGCCGATCCGCCGCGACGAACACGCCCTGCGCGCCATGCTCCACCGCGCCCTGCCGCTGACCGTGCTGCAATACCGCCGCGACCGCCTCCTCGTCCAGGGCGTCCGCCAGTTCCTGCAAAGCGCCGGCAACCGCAGCGCCACCGCCGAACAAGTCGCCGGCCACCTGCACATCTCCGTGCGCACCCTGCACCGCCAACTCCAGGACGAAGGCGCCTCCCTGCAACAACTCAAAGACGAAACCCGCCGCGACCAAGCCATCGAGCTCCTAGACCGCAGCTCCCGCTCGATCAAGCAGATCTCGGCATTGGTGGGGTTCAGCAATGAGAAGAGCTTTTCCCGCGCTTTCAAGGGGTGGACCGGGCTTTCACCGCAGGCGTTTCGCGGGCGGGGGAAGCGAGGCCAGAGTTTTGTTGAGCCGGCTGGGCTTTTGGCTTAAAGAGCTTCCCTTCGAGGGAAGCTGGCTTAACTCGGAGGGGAACTTTCGATGCTCGGAGGGAAGTGAGTTCAAGTTTTAGTTGAACTTGTTCAGCTCGGACTTGAACTGGCTTCGCTCCGGAGGGAGCTGGCTTAAGTCGCGGCTTCGATGGTTCAAGTCTGAGCGAAGTGAGTTCAAGTCGGCGGAGAAAAAGTTCAGGTCCGAGGGGCGAGCGGTTAAGTCGGAGCTGAACGAGTTCAAATCGGAGGGGCATGTGGCTCGGACTCGGGCCCGGCGAGAGCGGTAATCACCGCAACGGTGCCGCCGGCAAGACCGTGCTGACCGAAGACGGGCCTTTGCGGATCGAGGTGCCGCGCGACCGCGGCTGGCAGTTTCGAGCCGCTGCTCATCCCGAAGCTCTGGAGGCGGTGTTTCCGGCCACCACGCTGCAGACCTGCATCGTGCATCTGATCCGCAACAGCCTCGACTACGCGAGCTGGAAAGAGCGCAAGGCGTTGGCCGCCGCGATCCGGCCGATCTACACCGCGCCCAGCGCCGAAGCCGCGCAGGCCGAACTCGACGCCTTCGCCCAAGGCCCCTGGGGCGAGAAGTTTCCACCCGTGGTCGCCGCCTGGCGTCGGGCATGGGATCGTGTGATTCCCCTCTTTGCTTTTCCACCCCCGATCCGCCGGGTGATTTACACCACCAATGCCATCGAGAGCTTCAACGCCCGGTTGCGCAAGATCATCAAGACGCGGGGGCATTTCCCAAGCGACGAGGCCGCGACCAAACTGATCTGGCTGGCCCTGCGCAACATCACCGCGGACTGGGGACGGGCAGCCAGGGACTGGAAAGAGGCAATGAACCAATTTGCCATCCTTTACACCGAACGCTTTGAAGCGGTACGCGAATAGAATCACTACCGACTTCTCCACCGAGCCGCCTGCCACGGTTGGCAGAGACGGCTATGAAAGGCAGCCTTTAGCCTTAAGAACGGAGTCAACTTGAGGAGGATGCAATAGATGCATCATCTCGAAGGTTCTGGCTGTTGGCCCTTTCTGCCTGCCATTCATTAATTAACTCATGAACAACCTCAATATCCTTTGGCGACAAAAGAACAACTTCAGAGTATCCATCTAGCGCATCACTTGTTAGAGATTGATCACGCTTTTCTGCCAGTAGTTCTAGGAGCTCCTGCTCCAGATTAAAGCACTCAACGAGCATTCCTTTTGCGCTATTAATAATGGAATATTCATATCCTTCCGCAGAAAGTCGATCTTCAATTTTCTTCGTCGTTATTCCAATTTTATGTTTTCGATTTCCATCTATATCAATTTCAACAAAATAAAGCCAAGCTGGCTTTGACGCCAACTCTGGGTCCCTAGATAAAATAGTTGCGTTATATCGACCTGAATTCATAACCCTTTCACCAAGAGCAACAGCATCAGCAAGCAACATCCCCTTTCTTATTCTGGCACGCAAGGCGCCTGCTGATATCCCGACATCTTGCGCAACGTCAACTAGACTCTTGTAAAGCTTGCCGTTGTACTCAACCGAAATAGAGGTCTTATAAGAAACCAATCCAAGCGCTTCTTCCATGGTTCTACCTAGGGAAAGACGGCCCAAAAGAACCTCTGGCGTTATTCCATGAGAGTTTGCGGCCTCAGTCAGACTCTTGTATGTTTTTCCGCCGACTGAAACAGATCTTTCTTTTCCATCCATAGCAACTGCTTCTTGTGCTGTGTATCCGTATACAACAATGCGCTGTCTTACAACGTAAGCTTGAAGCCCGTACTCATCAGCCAGTGCCTTATATGATTTATAGGTCTTGCCATTGACCAAAAGATTGATTGGCTTTCTTTTATTGTTCGGGGGTTCTTTACGCAAAAGAAGATCCCCTTTTTTTATTGGATCTAGGCCTATGGCCTGCCTTGTTGTTGCGCCTCGTTTGAGCCTATATCTAATAGTGCCTCGGGAAACTTTGTATAACTCTGATAACTCCTCGATGCTGTAATTTTTGTCAAGAAGTTCGTATCTCACACCCCTTTCGGAGCGTCCATCCTGCACAACCGAAATTCCAAGCGCCTCTTCGTTTGAGAAGCCCTTTATCAATCTTTTTCTATATGTAACAAACTTGACCCCTAGCTTTCTGCACGCATCCGCAGCGCTCTTATATCCAACCCCGCCAGCAAAAAACTTAAAAACCTCCTTCTCGATTGGCGCCAAATAGCCAAATCTCTTTTTTTCCGGAACAAGATCGTCATTCCTGCAGCCTCTTGAGTATCTCTTGTATATCGTATTTTCAGATATTCCATACTTTTGAGCAACAGACGGAAGATTAGGATATTCAACACCCTCAACAATATGAGATCCCAGCTTTGTCTCTATCGTTTTTTGTTTTGGGGTTAGCAAGGCATCATTAAGACTCCAGCCTTGCTGCAGGCGTTTCCTTACGGTGGCTATTCCGACGGAAATCAACCCTTTATTGCTTTCGTAACAGGAGACTAGAGTTTTGTATGACTTTCCGTTGAATGAGTATTTCATTTTAATCGCAATTTTTAATAAAAACAGAATAACGCTTTAAGGAAGCACTGATTTATTCCCCATCCACCTCGGCGCCCAGGCCGATGCGAGATAATTCTGTCTCTGCCCCTCCCACGAGACCCTGATCGATGCAGTCGAGTTTTTCCGAACTGGAGTACGCCGGCAAGAAGAAGCTGACGCGGCGTGACCGTTTTCTTGCCAGGATTCACGCGGCCACGCCGTGGGCGGCGTTGGAGGCGGAGATCGAGCCGTTCTACCCCAAGGGCGAAGGCCGGGGGCGTCCGCCGATCGGCCTGTCGCGGATGCTGCGCATGTACGTGGCCCAGCAGTGCTTCGGGCTGTCCGACGAGGGGATGGAGGACACGCTGTACGACAGTCAGGCGATCCGCGGCTTCGTGGGGATTGATCTGTCGCGGGAATCGGCACCGGATGCGACCACCCTGCTGAAGTTCAGACGGCTGCTTGAAACGCACGGGCTTACGCGCAAGATCTTCGAGGTAATCAACGCCCATCTGGCCGAACAAGGCCTGATCCTGCGCGAAGGGACCATCGTCGATGCCACGTTGATCGCGGCCCCGCCCTCGACGAAGAACGAGGCCAAGGCGCGCGACCCGGAGATGCACCAGACGAAGAAGGGCAACAACTGGCACTTCGGCATGAAGGCTCACATCGGCGTCGATGCCAAGTCGGGGCTGGTGCATACGCTGGTTGCGACGGCCGCCAACACCAGCGACATCAGCCAGGCCCATGCCCTGTTGCACGGCCAGGAGCGCACCGTGTTTGGTGATGCGGGCTACCAAGGCGTCGAGAAACGTCCCGAGAACCAGGGCAAGACCGTTGAATGGCTGGTGGCGATGAAGCGCAGCGTGCGCAAAGCCCTGCCGGCGGATGAACTGGGTGGGCTGCAGGATCGGTTCGAGAAGCTCAAGGCGAGCATCCGGGCGAAGGTCGAGCATCCCTTTCATGTGATCAAGAACCTGTTCCGGCACCGCAAGACCCGCTACCGCGGGCTGGCGAAGAACGAGGCGCAACTGTTCTCGCTGTTTGGCTTGGGCAATCTGGTACTTGCTCAGAGGCGTATGCGGGCGATTCACGGCCAAGGTGCGTCATGAGGGGGGAAACCGGATGAATACCCCTCGAAAATCGGCCTTCTGATACCTGACACGCCCCATTTTATGAATGCACTTGGGCAAAGAGTTGCGTTGGGAGGAAACGGGGATTTGTTCAGTGTTTCCTTAAGTCAAAGATCTTAATCTTAACCTAAAATACATATTAGAAAAGTCAACCGAGCACAATGGCTTGTGGGGATGCAAGGTCTCTCGCCCAAGTCCTATCCACGGACAACATTGAGATGGTGGTCCGGTGCTTTCCAGCAGGGCCTTTCTTGGTGAGCTTGAGGCTGGAGAAGATTGCGAAGTTGCCATTAGTCACCACGAAGTCAGTGTCGTTTAGTAGGGTCTCTGTGTCATGTCCTTCTCGGTGACGTTCAGCGGATTGATGCCCTGCCCTACCTTGATGAGCTTGTTCTGATCAAGGAAGACCAACAGGCGGGTCAGCTGGCCGGCGCATTTAACTCGTCGTCGAGTAAGATTGACCGCTCCCCCCAGCAAAGGGGCAAGCCAAGTGTTGGCGGCCGGCCGAAAAAAAGGACGTGCCCAGGTACGCTTCCTGCCTGAATGCCGGTGTACTCCTCCTGCACCCCAGGACGCCGGCAAGCGATTCCGCCAACCGGCAACTCTTACCGACACGGAGGCAGAAAATGGACATTCGGGCCGTAGGTCAGCCGATCACCGCGTCTCAGCGCCACAGCTACGCCGAGACGCCCGACAGCAGTTTCTACCAGACCTTCCAGTCGGCCTTTGCTGCGGCCAAGGTCGTTGCCGACGGGGGCACGACCGGGCCGCAGGCGGCGGCTGGCCAGGCGGGCCCCACGTCGTCCGAGGCCCTGGAGGCCATTCTCGGGCGGACCCACGCGGAGCTGTCCGCGCTGCGGGGTGTGGGCGCCGACAGTCAGGCCGTGTATGCGGGGGTGTTGAACAAGGCTTACGGCAGCGGCGCGATGGGCAACGCCCGCCAGTTCCTGGGCAGCCTGTCAGCCGAGGAGCTGGAGGCCGTCCGCAAGAACCACTGCCTGGCCGAGCCGATCAACGTGGCGGCGATCAGCGAGGAAGGCGCCCGCAACCTGCTGTTGCCGGAGGGCTTCAGCGTGGATCTCAATGGCGATGGCTTCGAGGAAGTCGGGGCGGCCCTCACCGCCCACTTCCCGCCCGACGACGCCCCCGCGGCGGTTCGGGAGGCGTGGTTCCAAGCCACCGCAGCGATGCCCGATGGCGATGTGATGACCTACAGCCTGGTGATGCACGGCGCCGTGTATGGCCTGCGCATCGACGGCCACAACACGCCCTCCCCCTACAAGGCCGACGACATGGACAGCTACCGCCAGATCGTCGGCAACTTCCTGGCTGCGCTGGAGGACCAGCGGGGGCTGATCTCCAGCGAGCAGTACGCGCGGGACAAGGATTTCTTCACTCGGCTGGGGGCGCTCCTCCTGAATTGAGCAGTGAATTCGGCCCACGGGTACGCTTGCCCAGCGGTGGGACAGTAATTCCGAGATCCAGCTAGCCCTATGTGTGGGCACAGTCGCATGAGCACATAGCGCAGATACGCGTAAGCCGGTTGTGAGAATCTCATTGTCCACAATCACACTATATAAGATGTAGTTTTTTATTCCGCACTTTCAATCTTCTCTTTTTTATTGTCAATTTGAGTTACATCCAGATCAACAAGAATTTCTCCACTTTTGCTTGAGTAAAAAACAAGCCTTGTTGGCTCAAAAAGAATTCCATAACGCCTTATCTGGGTGGCGTAGGGAGTGTCTATTGTCGGCCTGTGAATCTCAGGCTTTAGCTCCTTAAATCCATGCTCAATTATTCTTCCAGCAATTGCTATGCGTATGTTGTTGCGACCTATTTTTTTTGCACGATCAGGCGGAACAATAAGAGCGTGCCCGGCATAAACCCAAAAACCTCGGCACTGGAAACAGTTATTTGACTTAAGAATTGACCAAAGAATAGCATTACTACTTCGAACAAGAAGCACCAAATCAGAACCCGTCGTATCGTGAATCTCTTTTTTTACTCCAAATATATTCTGTCCTACTTTTTCTTGCGTAGTCCTGCCAATTTTTCCAATTTCGCAACTGTGCCAACCATCAAAATCGATTGATGCGCCACAACCAGCTACTTCAGGTCTTGATGGCAAAAAAGCTTGCTTATCTGGATCGTATGAATAAGATGTATTTTCGAACGTAAATACATATTCAGCCTTTGAGCTAAAAGGAGCTACTATAGGGTCTGAGTTCTTCAGTCGAGCCAGGAAATCGTCGGTTGTTTCATATTCTCCTTTTACTAACCGGGCAGTGGAAGATTTATATTTTGAATAAAATATCTTAAAGTCGAATCCCCAAACACCTTTACCACCCTTTACACTTTCATAAGTAAATTTGTCAGGACTCCAGCCTTTTGTTAAGAGTCGACCATTCTGCTCTTCAGCATAAACACACGGGAATATCAGAGCATTGACAATAACGGCAATAATAAATTTATAAATCACAATATCCTTCCGGATGGTAGATTTTGTTAGCGCTGACCTTATTTCTTTGAGCGGAGGATGCAACCAAACAATCTGGCTTCATATCACATCGTTTTCAAAATTTATTGTTGCTCATAAGAACCGACAACAATCTAAAAGCCAATGCTATCGAAGCTCGGCCTCACAGAATGCGAAATATTACCAATGTTATTCGTTTTGGGCGTATCGGTTAGGGCGTAAGCGCTCAGCCATTCCGTCTCCCCAAAAGCAGCCGAAATAGCGTATCCGTGTCCACGCCAACCGGCGTAAGTGTCTAGTGAATTCAGCCCGCGGGTACACTTGCCGAGCAGTGGGGCAGTAATTCCGAGATCTGGCTAACCTTGTGTGTGGGCAGTCGCGTGAACGCATCGCGCAAGTACACGTAAGGGTAAAGCCCGTTGAGCTTGGCGCTTTGGATCAGGCTCATCACTGCGGCCGCGCGCTGACCCGCCGGCGCTGTTCCGGCAACCCCCCCGTTCTTTCGGCCCCTCGCCCGAGGTCTGATCTGCTGTTCATCGTGGTTGTTATCAATGGGCAAGCCTGAATCAGCGAGGAAGGCGCCCGCAACCTGCTGTTGCCGGAGGGCTTCAGCGTGGATCTCAATGGCGATGGCTTCGACGAGGTCGGGGCGGCCCTCACCGCCCACTTCCCGCCCGACGACGCCCCCGCTGCGGTTCGGGAGGCGTGGTTCCAGGCCACCGCAGCCATGCCCGATGGCGATGCGATGACCTATGGCCTGATGATGCACGACGCCGTATATGGCCTGCGCATCGACGGCCAGAACACGCCCTCCCCCTACAAGGCCGACGACATCGACAGCTACCGCCAGATCGTCAGCAACTTCCTGGCCGCGCTGGAGGACCAGCGGGGGCTGATCTCCAGCGAGCAGTACGCGCGGGACAAGGATTTCTTCACGCGGCTGGGGGCGCTGCTGGCGCAGGGTTCGTCAGGCGCCTGAGAGGTCGGCGTAATTGCTGATCGGCCACAGGATCAAGCGAAATGCCCTTGGTCGATCTCGTGAAGCCAGTTCTCGACGGCTTCGAAACCCAGTGCATCACTTGCAAAGTCCATCGGCGCCGTGCCGTCGAGGCGTTTTTTGGGGGTATGAAGCCAGTCTTGGGCCCGTTGGGCATCCCCAAAAACCAGCTCCGCCAACAACTGCAGGCGGAGCATTCGGGCGAGACTCATCTCATCGATGGCCGTGGGCATGCCGAGGGCGCCTCCCAAGCGGCTCGCCAGACGGTCCTGCAAGGATGAACTCATGTCGCCACAATGAAAGTGATGGTGCGCCAAGTGGCGCAAAGATTCAACGATTGCGGCCGAGGGCGGTGCTGGAGGGGCCGGACATTGCACCCGGCGCCCTCAGCGCCCTGCTTCTGTGTGCCCTCGCCTTACTGCAGGAATGCCGGCCGCGCATACCCCTGGAAGTGCTTGTCCAGCGCCGCCCGGTATTCCGGCGTGCGGAAGGCTGCGGCCAGATCCTTGGCCCACGGCTTGTCCTTGTCTTCGGTCTTCACCGCGACGACGTTGAGGTAGTGGTCCGGGGTCTTTTCCAGCACGACCGCTTCGGTGAGCTTGAGGCCGGAGGAGATGGCGAAGTTGCCGTTGATCACCACGAAGTCGGCGTCGTCCAGCGTGCGCGGCAGCTGGGCGGCTTCGATGGGGGTCAGCACGAGTTTGTGGGGGTTCTCGGCGACGTCCTTCTCGGTGGCCTTGAGCGGATCGACGCCCTGCTTCACCTTGATCAGCTTGTTCTGTTCCAGGAAGACCAGCGCGCGGGCCAGGTTGCTGGGGTCGTTGGGCAGCGTGATGCGGTCGCCGCTCTTCAGCTCAGCGAGGCTCTTGCGCTTCTTGGAGTACAGCCCGAGGGGCGCGATGGGGGCCTTGGTGATGTCCGTCAGGTTGAGGCCTTTGTCCGCCGAGAATTTCTTGAGGTAGATGATGTGCTGGAACAGGTTGGCATCCAGCGAGCCCTGGGCCAGTGCGAGGTTGGGCTGCACGTAGTCGTTGAATTCGACGAGCTTGACGGTGTAGCCCTTTTTTTCGAGCACGGGCTTGATGCCGAGCTTGAGCTGGTCGAAGTTGGAGCCGGCGGTGGCGCCGAGGGTCAGGGTCTTCTTTTCCTGCGCGTGGGCGTTGCCGTGGCCGAGGCCCAGGCTGGCGGCCACGCCGAGGACGGCGGCAATGTGCAGTGCCCGCAGGCCGAACTGACGTCGAGAGGCATTCATGCTGTGTTCTCCTGTTTTGTCTGGATCGAATTCTTGAGGGGTCAGCGCTTGTCCACGCGCCGGGCCAGCCACTGGCCGAGAAACTGGATGCTCTGCACGAGGGCCACGAGCAGGACGATGGTGATCAGCATCACATCGGTCTGGAAGCGGTAGTAGCCGTAGCGGATGGCCAGGTCGCCGATGCCGCCGCCGCCCACCACGCCGGCCACCGCCGAGTAGGACAGGAAGCTCACCGCCAGCACGGTGACTGCCAGCACCAGGCCGGAACGGGCCTCGACGAGCAGCACGTGGCGCACGATCTGCAGCGGCGAGGCGCCCATCGCTTCGGCCGCTTCGATGACGCCTCGCGGCACGTCGCGCAGGGTCTGCTCGATGAGGCGCGCGAAATAGAAGATGGCGGCGATGGACAGCGGCACGCTGGCCGCCAGCGGCCCGATGGACGTGCCGGCCACGACCCGCGTGAAGGGCGAGATCGCCACCAGCAGGATGATGAAGGGGAAGGAGCGCACGACGTTGATGACGCCGTTGGCCAGCAGGTTGAAGGCCCGGTAGCGCTCCAGCGCCTGGCCCCGGCTGGTGAGGAAGACCAGCAGCCCGAGGGCGCCGCCCAGCACGAGGGCCGCCGACAGGCAGATGCCCATCATCAGCAGGGTTTCGCCGGTGGCCTTGAGGATCTCCGGCAGCAGTTCTTCGAGGGTCTCAAGCATGGGCGCTCTCCTGGGCGAGGTGATGGGGCGCGGGCTCAATCGGCGCGGACGAAGCACCGCCCGCCGCCCCGCCGAACTCCGCCAGCCAGCCGCCCAGGAGCGAGCCTTCCGGGATACGGCCATCGGCGATGTCGAGCTGTTCGACGATCTGCCCCGCCTCCATCACTGACACGCGATGGCACAGGCGGCGGATGACTTCCATCTCGTGGCTGACCAGCAGGATCGTCACACCGAAGCGCCGGTTGGCGTCGGCCAGCACGCCGAGCAGGTCCAGCGTGGTCCGTGGGTCCAGCGCGGAAGTCGGTTCGTCGGCGAGCAGCACATGGGGCTCGGGCGCCAGCGCGCGGGCGATTGCGACGCGCTGCTTCTGTCCGCCGGACAGGCGGCCGGGATGTACGTCGGCCTTGGCGGCAAGGCCGACGAAGTCGAGGCAGGCCGCCACGCGTTCGCGGATTCGCGCCGCCGGCTCGCCGGACAGGCGCATCGGCAGCGCGACGTTCTCGGCCACCGTGAGGTTATGCAGCAGGTTGAAGTGCTGGAAGATCATGCCGATGCGGTGGCGCGCCTGGCGCAGCGCCGGCGCGGACAGGCGGGTCAGGTCCTGGCCGTGCACGATCACCTCGCCCGCATCAGGGCGTTCGAGCAGATTGACCAGGCGCAGCAGCGTGGATTTGCCGGCGCCCGAGAAGCCGATGATGCCGTGGATCTCGCCGGCGGGTACCGCCAAGCTGGTCGGCTGGACGCCGACGCTCTGCCCACCCGGATCGGTGAAACGGCGGGAGACGCCGCGCAATTCAATGGCCGGTGAGGCTGGCAAAGGCTCGCTGGTTCGGGACATGGCTGTATGCAAAATGAAGCGATGGGGCGACTCTAGCGCCGCCCTGCCCGCTCCCGAACCAAGTAATCCTGCTGAGCTTTACAGCGCCGCGGTGGATAGCTTTCCACCCTCGGCGGGCTTTTTCTTACTGCTTGCGATGCGCGCAACGGGCGCAGCTCAGGTCGTCGAGCCGTTCGCGCACTTCGGTGGCGGAATGCCGGCAGAACACCATGGGAATGCCCAGGTCTTCGGCCTGCTTGCGCACATTGCGCATCAGCATGTGATTGGCGCGGTCGCACATGAAGACCACCAGGCCGGTACGGCGCGACAGCTGGCGCCGGTTCTCGGAAGCCTTGCGGCCTGTCCAATGGTCGATCTGCTTGATGCCGAACTGGTCGGCCACCCGCAGGATTTCACTGCGGATACCTTCGATGCGGTCCGCTCCCACGATCACTGCCTGCATATCGGCGACTCCTTCAAAGCGTGCCGCAGCACGAATGACGTGAGTGTGTCGCGGCCCCGCAGCGCACCAAACCAAATTCTTTCGATATGCATTGCAGCCGGACGGGGCATAGGCGCTATTCCAGCAGCGCAGCTAAGCTATTGAATATTTTGAATTCACGCTTATTCATGAAGGCCAAGAAGTGCTGCCATAAGGGCAGCTGGAGAGCATTGCTGCTGAAATTTCAACAGCACCTGCGCTGCGGCCGAGAGGATTTCTGTTAGCAATCAAAGGCGTCGAGTGCTGGCATTGCCCTTGCGATAGGCAGTCCAAGGCCGCAGCCCTGCCATCGCAGGCCGGCCGGATTGTTCAAATCACGCAACGGAGAACTCAGAAAAATGGCCATTCGTCCGCTCTACGACCGCGTCATCGTCAAGCGCCTCGATCCGGAGCGCACCACCGCCAGCGGCATCGTCATCCCCGACAGCGCCGGTGAAAAGCCCGATCAGGGTGAAGTGCTGGCTGTCGGCAACGGCAAGCTGCTTAACAGCGGCGAGCTGCGTCCGCTGGCCGTCAAGGTCGGCGACCGCGTGCTGTTCGGCAAATACGCCGGCCAGGCCGTCAAGATCAACGGCAGCGACGCCCTCGTGCTGCGCGAGGAAGACGTCATCGCGATCATCGAAGGCTGATTCTTCAGCCTCGCACCCGACAACACCACAAGACATCAAGAATCAGGAGCTCTCCACTCATGGCATCCAAGAAAGTCCTCTTCGGCGACGACGCCCGTGCCCGCATCGTCGTCGGCGTCAACATCCTGGCCGACGCGGTCAAGGTCACCCTCGGCCCCAAGGGCCGCAACGTGGTCCTGGAGCGTGCCTTCGGCGCCCCGACGGTGACCAAGGACGGTGTGTCCGTCGCCAAGGAAATCGAACTGAAGGACAAGTACGAGAACATCGGCGCGCAACTGGTGAAGGAAGTCGCGTCCAAGACCTCCGACAACGCCGGCGACGGCACCACCACCGCCACCGTGCTGGCCCAGGCCATCGTGCGTGAAGGCTTCAAGTACGTGGCCGCCGGCTACAACCCCACCGATCTCAAGCGCGGCATCGACAAGGCTGTCGTCGCCATCGTCGCAGAGATCAAGAACATCGCCCGCCCGACCACCACCAGCAAGGAAATCGCCCAGGTCGGCGCCATCTCCGCCAACTCCGACGCCGACATCGGCCAGATCATCGCCGACGCCATCGACCGCGTCGGCAAGTCCGGCGTGATCACCGTGGAAGACGGCAAGTCCCTGGCCAACGAACTGGACGTGGTGGAAGGCCTGCAGTTCGACCGCGGCTACCTGTCGCCCTACTTCATCAACAACCCGGACAAGCAGATCGCCGCGCTGGACGATCCGTTCATCCTGCTGTTCGACAAGAAGATCTCCAACATCCGCGACCTGCTGCCGGTGCTGGAACAAGTGGCCAAGGCCGGCCGGCCGCTGTTGATCATCGCCGAGGACGTGGAAGGCGAAGCCCTGGCGACGCTGGTGGTCAACACCATCCGCGGCATCCTGAAGGTTGTCGCCGTCAAGGCGCCGGGCTTCGGCGACCGCCGCAAGGCTATCCTGGAAGACATCGCCATCCTGACCGGTGGCCGCGTGATCGCCGAGGAAGTCGGCCTGACGCTGGACAAGGCCACGTTGGACGACCTCGGCCAGGCCAAGCGCATCGAAGTCGGCAAGGAAAACACCACCGTGGTGGACGGCCTCGGCAGCGCCGACGCCATCAAGGCCCGCGTGGGCATCATCGATGCGCAGATCGCCGAAGCCACCTCCGACTACGACAAGGAGAAGCTGCAGGAGCGCAAGGCCAAGCTGGCCGGCGGCGTGGCGGTGATCAAGGTCGGCGCGGCCACTGAAGTCGAGCTGAAGGAGAAGAAGGCCCGCGTGGAAGACGCGCTGCACGCCACCCGTGCGGCGGTAGAAGAAGGCGTGGTGCCCGGCGGCGGCGTGGCGCTTCTGCGCGCCCGCAAGGCCATCTCCGAGCTCAAGGGCGACAACCACGACCAGGATGCAGGCATCAAGATCGTGCTGCGCGCCGTCGAGGAGCCCCTGCGCCAGATCGTCGCCAATGCCGGCGACGAAGCCTCGGTGGTGGTCAACAAGGTCATCGAGGGCGACGGCAACTTCGGCTACAACGCCGGCAACGGCACCTACGGCGACCTGGTCGAGCAAGGCGTGCTCGATCCGGCCAAGGTCACCCGCTCCGCGCTGCAGAACGCCGCGTCTGTGGCGGCGCTGATCCTCACCACCGACGCCATCGTCGCCGAACTGCCGGACGACAAGGCGGCCGTGCCTCCCGGCCACCATCCGGAAGGCTTCGGCGGCGGCTTCTGATCCGCTGATCACCTCACGGCAGCCCCCCTGCTCGTGACGGCCGGCCCTTCGGGGCCGGCTTTTTTGTGTCCATCAGCCGCTGGGCAATCAAGCCGTGCGCCGGTGGTGCCGCCGGAGCAGCACGGCGAAGACGGCCCCCAGCGGCACCATCACGCTGGCCGCCAGGCCAAAGACCATCAGCGCACCGCGGGTTTCGTAGAGCAGCCCGCCTGCTGAGACGCCGAGCGCCTGGCCGAGGAAGAAGCAGGATGCGAACAGGGACACCGCGGTGCCCCGCACCTGCGGCGCCATCTGGGTTGCGTGGGTCTGCAGGGTGTTGTGGAACATGTAGTAACCCAACCCCAGCAGCGCGCAGGCCGGCACGGCCCAGCCCCACGCCGGGCCGCTGGCGATCAGCAGCCAGGCCAGCGCGATCAGGGCCGCACCGCCAATGGCCAGGCCCAATTCCCCCAGCCACTTCACCAGGCGCCGGGCAAACAGGATGTAGGACAGCCCGCCCAACCCGAACATGCCCATAAGCAAGCCCGCCTGCGACATGCTCAGCGCAAAGCGGTCATGCAGGTAGAGCGGCACGAAGGCCAGGCCGCCGAACACGAGCATGCCCTCAACGAAGACCACCGCCAGAATCACCCGTGCCCACGGCACGCCGAACAAGCTCCCAATCTGGGCCACCAACCCGCCCTGCCCGCCCGTGGCGCCAGGCTGCGGGTAGGTCAGCGGATTGCGCCGCGACTCCGTCAGGACGCGCAGGCCAATCACCAGATAGAGCAGACAGACGAAGCCGAAGGCCCAGCGCCAGCCCACCGTATCGGTGAGCACCCCGCCGATCAGCTGGCCGGCAATCACTCCGGCGATCTGTCCGCCGATGAAGCGGGCCAGGGTGTGCTGGCGCTCTGCATAGGAGACCTTGTCGCCAATCCAGGCCATCGAGAGCGGAATGATGCCCGCCGCAGCCACCCCGGTGAATACGCGCGCCAGGATCAGCAGGTCGAGGGACGCGGCCAGCGCGGCGCCGAGGGTACCGAGGGTGCACAGCAGGGTGGTCAGCGCGATCAAACGGTACTTGCCGAGGCGGTCGCCCAGGGGCCCGAAGAAAGCCTGCACCAGCCCGTAGGCCACCGCGAAGCCCGACACCACGTGGGCCACCTCGGCCGGCGAGGCGGCAAACTGCCGCGCCAGATCGGGCAACATCGGGTCGCACAGGCGCGCGGAAACAGCACTGGCGAAAGCCGCCGCAGAGAGCAGCAAGATGGGCCGGCGAAGCTCACGGTCGGGGGGAGCGGTCATGATGGGAGTTTTTCTTATCTGGAAGCGAGCGCCAGCCACACGACGGCGAGACAGTAGGCTTGCAGGCAATAGCGCATGTTGCCGCGCGCCAAGGTGCCGGCCGGGACGCCGAAGCGCCCCTGGATGGCGATGTGGATGCCGGACATCGACCCTGCGGCAAGTCCAATGGCCCACGACTCGACGAAGACCAGGGCAAGCAGGTCGGGTTCCGGGTGAAGCGGCGCCAGCCAGGACGCCATGATGGTGATCGAGATCACCACGTGGATACCGAGAATGGACAGCAGGATCATCAGGGCGAGGATGATCGCCGCCTCGAAGGTGCCGAATGCACTGAAAGGCATCCACACGCCGCCGAGGCTGATCAGCGACTGCAAGCCGCTGGCAAAGACCCCGGCCGCCAGAAACAGGATGAGCTCGCCGGACATGCCGGGCAGGCGATCCCTGGCATGGCGGTAGATCGACCGTGCAGCGGCCCTGGGGCCCCGCTCAACGGAGGTCACCGCGCAGACGATCGCCAGCGCAGACAGGCTGACGATGGACAGCGCCGCCCACTGCGGAAGCAGCCAATGCCCGGCCGCAACCAGCACGGAGAGCAAGGCCGGCACACGCAGCGCCCGCAGATGCATGGGGTAGCCGACAAAGGTCGCGCTGCTGTTGCCCAGCGCTCTTTCGATATCGCGCACTGCCAGCACCAGCAGCACGGCAGCGAGCGCCGCGCCGATGCCGGCCAGCCGCATTGGATTGGCGCCCGGCGCATTGGTCAGCGCAACCGCGGTGGCCGCAAAGAAGGGCGACCACAGGGCCGCCGCCAAAAAGGCCCGCCCGAGAATCATTGCCTGCTCGGGACGGAGCTTGCCCGTCGCCCTGATCCGCTCGGCCATGATGAAGACCGCGGACAGGTTGATGACCGCCCCCAGCAGATGCACGCCAAGGGCCGTGCGCCACAAGGCCTTTCGCCCCTGCGGCAGCGTCTCGCGGGCGTCTTCCGCCGTGTTGAGCAACTGCAGGAAGCTCACCGCCCCGAGCATGCCCAGCAGCGCCGTATTCTGCGTCAGCACACTGAGCCACGCCGGACGCTGGCCATTGAACAGACTCACCCCGAAGGCCAGCAGCCCGCAACCCGCCAGCAACACGGCCTGGCGTTTCTGCGCAGCCGGCAGGCGCGGCCACAGGAGCGCTGCGGCCAGCCAGGCGCTGGCGCCGGCCCACCCGCTTGGCGGCCCGTGGCCAGTCCCTGTCAATGCAGCCAGCACGATCATCGCGGCCAGCAAGGCCGAGGCCAAGGGCTGGCGCCTGAGCAACGTGTGCCGTGTATCCGATTCACGCATCGTCTTGAATTAATACCGGCAAGCCTTCCACCCGCGGGAGCCAGGCTGCCGCGGGTGGACCACTCTGCATGCCTTAACTGGCGTGGGAGATCAAATTGCCGAGTCCGCCCGGAGCGGGTGTGCCGACCGCGCCGGTCAGACCCTTGCCCAGCTCCCGGTCGGCGGCGGCCGGGTCGAGCAGGCGCACGGCCACGCCGACGGCCAGGATGTCGATCATCAGCAGGTGCAGGATGCGCGACACCATCGAGATGTAGCTGGTGCCGTCCTCCGCGTGGTCCACCGCCAGCGCCACGGTGGCCTTGGCGGCCAGCGGCGAATTGCTGGTGGTGATGGCGATGACGCTCGCGCCGGCGGCCAGTGCCAGGTCCACCGCCTGCAGGATGTCGGCCATCGCGCCGGAGCGGGACACCGCCACCACCACGTCGTCCTTGCCAAGCAGCTCCGCCGCCATCATCTGCAGGCGCGAGTCGGAGTAAGCCACCGTCGGGATGCGGAAGCGGAAGAACTTGTGCTGGCCGTCGATGGCCACCACCGCCGAGTTGCCCATGCCGTAGAACTCGATGCGCCGCGCCTTCTGCAGCAGCGCGATGGCCTTCTCGACGGCTTCCGGGTCAAGGCTGTCGCGGAAGCGCAGGATCGCAGAAACCGTGTTGTCGAGCACCTTCACCGACAGGTCCGGCGCCGAATCGCCAAGTCGCACCTGGCTGTGGCGCACCGGCACCGTGCCGCTGATCCCCGACGCGAGCTTGCGCTTGAACTCGGCCAGGCCCTGGAAACCCAGCGAGCGGCAGAAGCGGATCACCGTCGGCTGGCTGACTTCCGAATGGCGGGCGATCTCGACGATCGGCTCGTTGAGGAACATGCGCGGCTGGCTTAGCAGGAACTGGGCGACGCGCTGCTCCGCCGGGCTCAGGCTGGCCTTGGCGCGGCGGATGTTGCCGAGCATCGGGCTCTCCGACTCGCCGCGCTGCAGGTGGGCGCCCAGGATTGCCGCCACCCCGAGGAAGGCCGGGTTGGCGGCAGTGATCACATAGGTCGGGATCTGCGCCAGGTAGTCGGCAAAACGGCCCTTGCTCTCGAAACGCTGGCGGAAGGCCGAACGGTCGAACACCTCGCCGAGGCGCGGCACGATGCCCGCGCCGATGTAGATGCCGCCCACCGCGCCGAGCGTTACCGCCACGTCGGCGGCCACCGTGCCGAGCATCGCGCAGAAGCACTCCACCGCCTCGGCGCACAGGCCGGTATCGCCGGACAGCACCGCCTGCACGATGTCCGGCGCGCTGCGGCTGGGCGCCTCGACGCCATTGCGTGCGGCCAGTGCCCGGTAGATCAGCTCCAGGCCGGGGCCGGACACCAGGCGCTCGGCGGACACGTGGGGCAGCTCCTTCCACGCGTACTGCAGGATGAACACCTCACGCTCATCGGCCGGCGCAAAGCTGACGTGGCCACCTTCCGAACCCAGCGTGATCCAGCGGTCCTCGGCAGGAATCAGGCCGGAGACGCCCAGGCCGGTGCCGGGGCCGATCAGGCCGATCACCGCATTCTGGCGCGCCTCGCCACCGCCGACCTGGCGCCGCTGCGGGTTGCCGAGATACGGCAGGGACATGGCCAGCGCGGTGAAGTCGTTGACGACCAGCAAGGTGTCCAGGTCCAGGCCGCGGCGCGCCTCCTCGATGGAGAACTGCCAGTCCCGGTTGGTCATCTTCACGAAGTCGCCGTCGATGGGGTTGGCGATGGCTACCGCCGCATGGCGCGGCCGCGGCCCGCGCAGGCCGGCAAAGTAGGCCTGCACCACCGCCACGAAGCCCGGATAGTCCGCACAGGTCAGCACCGCCAGCTGCTCCAGCCGGCCCGGCGCGGTCTCCAGCGCGAAACGCGCATTGGTCGCCCCCACGTCGGCCAGCAGGCGCGGGCCGCTGTCGTACAGCGCCCCGCCCGCTTCGTTGCCCTGCATGTCCCAGCCGGCGGCCATTGCTCCTCCCACGTGCTTCTCCTGTTCGCTGATGCTTTTCAAATCTGGCCCCAAGCATAACGCAAGCGGGCGCCAATACCGTCCGGGCGGGCCATCGCGATGAGTTTTTCACAAAACCGTATACTTCCGCACATTTCCGCAAATAAAATTGCGTGCATTCCATCCCCCTGCGGACTCCATGCTGCCTGCCACCCGTCACCGCGCCCTCCTCCAGCACCTGGCCAACAGCGGCCAGGCCGGCATCCTCGAACTCGCCGCCGCGCTCCGTGTATCCGACGACACCATCCGCCGCGATCTGAAACACCTGGAAGCCCAGGGCCTGCTGATCCGTAGCCACGGCGGCGCGGTGCTGGCCGACATGCACGCGCTGCCCCGTACGGCCCGCGATGCGGTGCTGCCGGAAGTGAAGGACACCCTCGGCCGCGCCGTCGCCGAGGCGATTCCGCCGGGCGCATCCCTGATGCTCGACGCCGGCTCAACGCTGCTGGCCGTCGCGCGGGCGCTGCGCGGGCCGCACCGGGTCGTCACCCACTCGCTGGATGTCGCACAGGCGCTGAGCGCCCGGCCGGAGATCACGCTGGTGCTGGCCGGCGGCGAGTGGGACGCGCGCCAGCGTCTGTTCCGCGGCCCCTCCACGGTGGATACCGTACGGCGCTACCGCGTTGACCTGGCCATCCTCGGCGCCTGCGCGCTGCACCCGCGCCACGGGCTGACCGCCACCGAAGCCGGCGACGCCGAGGTCAAGCGCGCGATGCTGGCCTGCAGCGAAACCCACTGGCTGGCCACCGACCATCTCAAGTTCGACACCCTCGCCCCACATGCGGTCGCCCCGCTGGACGATTTCACGCGGCTGTTCTGCGACCAGCCCTTCAAAACCGAGCTGCCTACCGGCCTCGCGCAAACCGCCCTCGACACCACCGGAGAGCAAAGCCAATGACGACAACCGCCCAATCCATCCCGGTCGCACTGATCGGCTACGGCAATGCCGGCAAGACCTTCCACGCTCCGCTGATCGCCAGCACGCCCGGCCTGCGCCTCGCCTGCATCGCCTCCAGCCAGGGCCAGGCCGTTGCTGCCGACCGGCCAGAGGCCCGCGTCGTGGCCGATCCTCTGGCCGCCATCCACGCCCCGGACATCGAGCTGGTGGTCATCGCCAGCCCCAACGACACCCACGCACCGCTCGCTGCCGCGGCGCTCACCGCCGGCAAGCACGTGGTCGTGGACAAGCCCTTCACCGTCGAATTGGCCGAAGCCCGCGAGTTGATCCGCCTCGCCGAACAGCATGGCCGCCTGCTGTCGGTCTTCCATAACCGCCGCTGGGACGCGGACTTCCTGGCCCTGCGCGCGCTGCTCACCGACGGTCTTCTCGGCCGTCCGACACAGCTCGAATCCCGCTTCGAGCGCTTCCGCCCGGAAGTGCGCGCCCGCTGGCGCGAGCAGGCGGTGGCCGGCGGCGGCGTGTGGTATGACCTGGGTCCGCACCTCGTCGATCAGGCCCTGCAACTCTTCGGTCTGCCGGACAGCGTATCGGCACGCTTCGCCATCCAGCGGGACGGTGCCGAGACGGATGACTGGGCGCAGGTGGACCTGGACTATGGCCAACTGCAGGTCACGCTGCGCGCCTCGATGCTGGTGGCCGGCGGCATGCCGCGCTTCGCCGCCCACGGCACGGCGGGGAGTTGGATCAAATACGGGCTGGACGGCCAGGAAGACCAGCTCAAGGCCGGCCTGCGCCCGGGCACGCCCGACTGGGGGCTTGATTCGCAGGCTCCCACGCTGTATGCCGCCGCCGGTTCGACCACCACATCGCCGTTGCCGCGCGGCGATTACCCGGCCTACTACGCGGGCATCCATGCGGCATTGCGGGAAGGTGCGCCCAACCCGGTACCGGCCCACCAAGCACTGGCGGTGATGGCCGTCATCGATGCCGCCCGACGCAGCGCCTCCAGCGGCCAGCGCACCGGCCTGGAACTGACTGAGCAGGAGCGTGCCGCATGGAACTGAACGAAGAGATTGCCCGCGTCGCCGCCCACGAAGCCACCCTGCACCTGCCCCGCTTCGACGAGGACGTTGCGTGGCGCCTCGGCACCCGCCTGCGCAGCATGGCCGTGGAGCGCGGGCTGGCCATCGCCATCGAGGTCCGCCGTTGCGGCCAGCTGCTGTTTTACGCTGCTCTGCCCGGCACGACGCCGGACAACGGCGACTGGATCCGCCGCAAGGGCAACGTGGTGACGCGCTTCCTGCGCAGCTCCTACGCCATCGGCCTGAGCCTGCAGCAGAAAGGCGGCGACCTGACGAGCCGCTACGGCCTGCCGGCCGCCGACTATGCAAGCCACGGCGGCGCCTTTCCACTCTACGTGGAAGGCGCCGCCGTCATTGGTTACGTGGCAGTCTCCGGCCTGCCCCAGCGCGACGACCATGAGCTGGTGGTCGAGGCGCTGAGTGCCGAACTGGGCTTGAGTTATTCACCGCCGCCTGCCTGAGTCCAAGCAAGGCCGGCGGGGGCTCAGGCGATGCGCTGCTCGCTGGCCGGGTCGAAGAACACCGACTTGGACAGGTCGAACATCAGCTCCATCGACTCGCCCGGCTGGCCGGCGTGGGCCGGATGGACGCGGCACACCACATCCTTGCCGTTGATCGGCACCAGCACCATGGTGTCCGGCCCGGTCGGCTCGGTCAGGCGGATCGGCATCTCGGCGGTCTGGAACTGGGGCAGGCCGACGCGGGATTCGCTCTTGTGGGTGATCTGCTCCGGGCGGATGCCGAACAGCACTTCCCTGCCCTCCCAGGCCTTCAGCTTGCCGTCGCCACCCGGCACCGGGAAGACGTGGGTGCGCTGGCCGCTCTCCAGCTTCACGCCGTAGCCGCCGCCAACAGCCTCCACCTTGGCGGGAATGAAGTTCATCGACGGCGAGCCCATGAAGCCGGCCACGAAGAGGTTCGCCGGGTTGTCGTAGATCTCCTGCGGGGTGCCGAACTGCTGCACCTCGCCGGCCTTCATCACGGCGATCTTGTCGCCGAGGGTCATCGCCTCGATCTGGTCGTGGGTCACATAGACGATGCTGGTGCCCATGCGCTGGTGCAGCAGCTTGATCTCGGTACGCATCTCGACGCGCAGCTTGGCGTCCAGGTTCGACAGCGGCTCGTCGAACAGGAACAGCGACGGCTCGCGGGAGATCGCCCGGCCCATCGCCACCCGCTGGCGCTGGCCGCCGGACAGCTGGGACGGCTTGCGATCGAGCAGATGGCCGATCTGCAGCGTGTTGGCGACGCGCTCGACGATGCGCGCCTGTTCGGCGGCCGGCACCTTGCGGATCTGCAGGCCGAAGGAGATGTTCTCGCGCACCGTCATGTTGGGATACAGCGCGTAGGACTGGAAGACCATCGCGATGTCCCGATCCTTCGGGCTGAGGTCGTTGACGACCCGGTCGCCGATGCGGATCTCGCCGGAGGTCACGCTGTCCAGGCCGGCGATCATCGACAGCAGCGTCGACTTGCCGCAGCCGGACGGGCCAACCAGGATCAGGAACTCGCCCTTGTCGATCTCGAGGTCGATGCCCTTCAGGATCTCGTTGCCGTGATAGGACTTGCGCACGTTGCGGATGGATAAAGCGCCCATTTTCGTCTCACTCCTGTATTTGTCTTGTCAGCCTTTGACCGCACCGGCGGTCAGGCCACGCACGAAGTACTTGCCGGCAACGATGTACACCAGCAGGGTCGGCAGCGCCGCGATGATGGCGGCGGCCATGTCCACGTTGTATTCCTTGACCCCGGTGGAGGTATTCACGAGGTTGTTCAGCGCCACGGTGATCGGCTGGCGGTCGCCGGACGAGAACACCACGCCGAACAGGAAGTCGTTCCACACCTGGGTGAATTGCCAGATCACGCTGACCACGATGATCGGCACCGACAGCGGCAGGATGATGCTGAAGAAGATGCGCAGGAAGCCGGCGCCGTCGATCTTGGCCGCCTTCACCAGCTCGTCCGGGATCGTCACGTAGTAGTTGCGGAAGAACAGCGTCGTGAAGGCCGCGCCATACACCACATGCACGAAGACCAGGCCGACCGTCGAGTTGGCGATGCCCAGCGCACCGAGGGTCTGGGCCATCGGTAGCAGCACCACCTGGAAGGGGATGAAGCAGCCGATCATCAGCATGCCGAACACCAGGTCGCTGCCGCGGAAGCGGTACATGGTCAGCGCGTAGCCGTTGAAGGCGCCGATCATCGTCGAGATAACCACCGCCGGCACCACGAAGGACACCGAGTTCCAGAAGAAGCCCTTGAGGCCCTCGCACTGCACGCCGGTGCAAGCCGAATCCCAGGCCTTCACCCAGGCGTCGGTGCGAAACTCGCCGGGCAGCGACAGCAGGTTGCCGGCGCGGATCTCGTCGAGGCTCTTCAGCGAGGTGGACAACATCACGAACAGCGGCATCAGGTAGTACAGGCATACCAGCGCCAGCAGCCCGTAGATGATGAAGCGGCCAAGCTTCGAGGCGCCCGCGGTGTGAGCAACAGACATGTCAGCCATGGCGGGACCTCCGCATTTCCGAATACATGAAGGGAACGATGACAGCCACCACGATCATCAGCATCATCATCGCGCTGGCGGCGCCGAGGCCGATCTGGTTGCGCGTGAAGGCGAAGGAGTACATGAAGGTCGCCGGCAGGTCGCTGGAGAAGCCCGGCCCGCCGTTGGTCAGGGCCATCACCAGGTCGAAGCTCTTGACCGCGATGTGGGCCAGGATCATGAAGCTGGAGAAGAACACCGGGCGCAGGCTCGGGATGATGATGCGGCGGTAGATCGTCGGCATCGAGGCGCCGTCCACCTGGGCCGCCTTGATGATCGAGTCGTCGATGCCACGCAGGCCGGCCAGGAACAACGCCATCACGAAGCCCGACGACTGCCACACGGCGGCGACGATCACGGTGTAGATGGACCACTCCGGATCGATCAGCCAATCGAAGGTGAAGCTGGTGAAGCCCCAGTCGTGCACCAGCTTCTCGATGCCGAACTCCGGATTGAGTATCCACTTCCAGGCCGTGCCGGTGACGATGAAGGACAGCGCCATCGGGTACAGGTAAATCGAGCGGATGAAGCCCTCGGCGCGGATCTTCTGGTCCAGCAGCACCGCCAGCAGCAGGCCGACGGCCAGGCAGATGACGATGAAGCCGCCGCCGAACACGGCCAGGTTGGACAGGGCCTGCCACCAGCGCTCGTTGTCGAACAGGGCCTCGTACTGGGCCAGGCCGGCGAACTCGTAGTTCGGCAGCAGGCGCGAGGGGGTCAGGGAGAGCACCGCGGTCCACAGGATGTAGCCATACACGAAGACCAGGGAGCACACGAAGGTAGGCGCCACCACCAGCTTCGGCAGCCACGCATCCAGGGTGTCGCACCATCGGCAGCGCCGTGCAGGCCGGGCCGCCGGAGCGGTGGTTGAAGAAAGCACCGTCGCGTTCATTTGTCGTCCTCCACCCCGTCCGCGGCGCTGCCGCGGCGGGATCTGTTATCACGGGCCCGGCTCATTGGTGGCCGGGCCGTTCTTGCTGCGCTGTTACCGGACCTTCGCGGCCAGGGCCAGCTTGTCGGCGGCGGCCTTGGGCGTCATCGTGTGGCTGTTGAAGAACTGGGTCACCACGTCCTGGATCGCCCCGGCGGTTGCTGCCGGCACCGCCATCTGGTGGGCGATGCTCGGCACCAGCCCGCCGCTCTTGGCACTGGCGGTGAAGTCGGCGGCGGACTGCTTGGCGCAGTCGTCGAACTTGGCGAGGTCCATGCCCTGGCGGGCCGGGATCGAGCCCTTGTTGAGGTTGAAGACTTCCTGGAACTCGGGGCTCATCACCGCGGTGGCGAGGTCCTGCTGGCCCTTCTTCGCGTCGGCCGACTTCTGCGTGAACATCACCAGGCTGTCGATGTTGAAGGTGAAGGCGTTGGCGGTGCCCGGCGCGGGCAGGCACACGTAGTCCTTGCCAGGCTTCTTGCCGGCAGCACTGAACTCGCCCTTGGCCCAGTCGCCCATGAACTGCATGGCCGCCTTGCCGTTGATGACCATCGCGGTGGCCAGGTTCCAGTCCCGGTTGGCGGCGTCCTTGTCGATGTACTTGCGCACCATCTGCAGGGTTTCCAGCGCCTTGATCATCGTCGGGCCCTTCAGCGAGGCCTGGTCCAGGTCTACCAGCGCCTTCTTGTAGAAAGCCGGGCCGCCGACGCCCATCACCACCGATTCGAACACCGTGAAGTCCTGCCAGGGCTGGCCGCCGTGGGCCACCGGGATGAAGCCGGCCTTCTGCAGCTTCTCGGCAGCAGCGGGGAATTCGTCCCAGGTCTTGGGAATCGCCACCCCGGCCTTCTTGAAGACTTCCGGGTTGGCCCACATCCAGTTCACCCGGTGCACATTCACCGGCACCGCCACGTAGTTGCCCTTGTACTTCATCACGTTGGCCACGACGGGCGGCAGCAGGCCGTCCCAGTTACCGACCTTGGCCACGTCGTTCATGTTGGCCAGCACGCCTTCGGCGCCCCACTCCTGGATGCTCGGCCCCTTGATCTGTGCGGCGGTCGGCGGATTGCCGGACACCACGCGGGACTTCAGCACAGTCATGGCGTTCTCGCCGCCGCCGCCGGCCACCGCGAAGTCCTTCCACTTGTGGCCCTTGGCCTCGAGCATCTTCTTCAACTCGGCCACCGAGCGGGCCTCGCCGCCGGCGGTCCACCAGTGCAGCACTTCCACGTCGGCGGCCTGGGCGCCGGCCGCGGCCAGCAGGGAGGTGGTCATCAGCGCGGCGTGCAGGGTCTTGATCAGGGTCTTCATCGCTCTTCCTCCTGGGGAAGCAGATTCATTCTTGAGTATGGCCCGGCGGGCCGTGGCGACAAGCTGCGCCACACCGGCCGGGATTTTCGCGATCACATCACAAAACGGTGTCCGGATCTGCCGGGGATAACACGGAGGGCGCACTAGGGAGAGGGGAAGACACCCTCCGCGCCATCCCCGGCGAACCGGACCCGATCACCACCAGGCTTCGGCCTGGATGCCGAAGGTGCTGCCGTTGGTGGAAGAACCGAACACACCCGTCGCCGACAGCGTATCCCCGGCCGGCGCAGCGGCCTGGGCGGCGTCGTTCCACTTGGCGTAGGTGTAAAAAGCCCGCAACGCAGGGCGGGAGAAAAACTGGCGCCCCGCCGAGATCTGCGGTGCGATGGTGATCTTGTTCAGCGTGCGGCGGTCGCCGCCGTCCGGCTTGACTTCGTCGTGGCCGAAATCCACCGCCAGGCTCCACTTGTCGTTGAAGTGGTACTGGGGACGGGCGCCGTAGGAAATCCACTTCTGCTTGCCGATCTGGTCTTCGTAGACAAAGGTGCCCATGCCGGTCCAGTTGGTGCCTTCCGGCTGCACCATCAGCTGCTCGACGACACGCCAGGCCTTGTCGCTGCTGCTCGCACCGAAGGCCGGCGCGCCCGGCGACAGGTTGGCCACCACGCCGCGGCCGTACTGCAGCGCGATCCGGTTGAAGCCGCCGAGCACGTTGTTCTGGGTGTGCATCAGGTTGTACATCTGGCCGTTGCTGTTGCTGATACCGGCGGCCTTGGCGGCGTCGGAGTTGTCGGCGAAACGGAAGTCGATACCGATGGTCAGTTCGCCGCCCGGATTGACCGGGATGCCGCCGAGGCGGAAGTCGTGGCCGCTGATCGCCGAGGTGCTGTTCACGTCCACCAGGCGGGTCTTGGTGAGGCCGTCGTTCGGGTCCAGGTAGAACTCGGTCTTCGAGCCGGTCTTCACCGCGCCACTGTTGCGGCGGTAGGCGTAGCTCAGCTTGCCGACGCCCACATCGACGTTCTCGATGCCGCCGCCGTTGCCGCTGTTGTTCCAGAAATAGAAGTCGGTGATGTGTACATCGTTACGCTGGTAGAAGCGCTTGCCAGCCCACAGGCGGGCATTGGCGAAGGCGCCACTGCCGATCTTGTCGGCCTCGGCCCAGGCTTCCGCCCAACTGGTGGTCGTGCTGCCCGAGTCCAGGTCCTGCGGCGCATTGATCGCCAGGCGGGTATGAACGCGGAAGGTCGTGTCGCTGTCCGGCATCTTGTAGAGCTGAGCACCCAGCGCCAGCTCGCCGTAGGTCTCGCATTCGTTGCCGAGACGGTACTTGGATGCAGCGCCGGCCAGCTTGAAGCAGGTCTGCTGCCCGCCCTTCGACGTTCCACCCGTGCCGGCGCGGAAGTAGCCGTTGAAATCGATCGGCACCGAACCGTCCGCCATCGCGCTGGCGCTGAGGGCCGCCAGCACGCTGGCTGCCAGCAGGGACGGGTTGATCATTTTCTGCTTCATGTCTCCTCCAGTTTTCTCACTTGGTTTTCAAAGCCATCAATTACATCCACCGCGGGCCGCCCCGACTTCAGGCCACCGGCCGGAACCCCTCTTTTCCGACCACCCACGAAGTAAATGTAGTTTTGTTTAACTGGATTCGAGTGTAGTTAAGCTACAAATAAAACACAAGCGAGATAGAACAAAATCTTTGTTCAGCCCCGTCGCTACGTGTCGAAACCCCAGTATCAAAGCACTCTTTCGCTGGCAGATGACAGGAATGGCCTCATTACAAAGACTGTGCGCAACTACAAAAATGCACTAACAAATTTATCTTAAAATAAAATCCCCTTGCTTTTCCGTACTTTTACTACATACTAGATAAAACAACGCGACGCTCTCATGCATCGCACGCACATGAAGGAACGGAGATGCGGGATATCAAGGAACTCGACCTGGTGCTGTTTGGCGGCACCGGCGACCTGGTGATGCGCAAGCTGCTGCCGGCGCTCTATCACCTGCAGAAGGACGGCCTGCTGCCCGCCGGCGCACGGCTCATCGCGGTGGCGCGGGAAACGCTCGACACGCAGGCCTACCTGGAGATCGCCACGCGCAACTGCGAGCAGTATCTAGGCGCAGATTTCGACACGACGGAATGGGCCCGCTTCTGCGAGCGGATCGACTACCTGGCTATCGACGCCCTCGAGCCGGCCAGCTACGCCGCCCTTGCCGAGCGCCTCGGCGAAGCGGCATCCCGCGAGCGGGTGTACTACCTGTCCACCTCACCGAGCCTGTTCTCCGCCACCTGCCGCAACCTGGCCGGCGCCGGGCTGATCCACGGCCGCAGCCGGGTGGTGCTGGAGAAGCCCCTCGGCCACGACCTCGCCTCGTCCCGCCAGATCAACGACGAGGTGGGCCGCTATTTCGGCGAAGACCAGATCTACCGCATCGACCACTACCTGGGTAAGGAGCCGGTGCAGAACCTGCTGGCCCTGCGCTTCGGCAACGCGCTGTTCGAACCCCTGTGGCGGCGCGAGTGGGTGCGCGACGTGCAGATCACCGTCGCCGAGCAGCTTGGCGTGGAATCCCGCGGCGACTTCTACGACAAGGCTGGCGCGATGCGCGACATGGTGCAGAACCACCTGCTGCAGCTCTTGTGCATCGTCGCCATGGAACCGCCCGCCTCCATCGCCGCCGATGCGGTGCGCGACGAAAAGCTGAAGATCCTGCGCGCACTGCGTCCGATCACCGGCCCGGCCGTGTCCACCCGCACCGTGCGCGGCCAGTACCGCGCCGGCGCCAGCGGCGGCCAGCCGGTGCCCGGCTATCTGCAGGAAGCTGGCATTCCATCCGACAGCCGCACCGAGACCTTCGTCGCCATCAAGGCCGAACTGGACACCTGGCGCTGGGCCGGCGTGCCCTTCTACCTGCGCACCGGCAAGCGCATGCAGGAGAAGGTCGCCGAGATCGTCATCAACTTCCGCGCGGTGCCCCACTCCATCTTCGGCGCGCCGGCCGACACCACCCACACCAACCGGATGGTGATCCAGATGCAGCCGGACGAGACCGTGCAGCTCCACCTGTTCGCCAAGCAGCCCGGCGACGTGATCCAGCTGCGTCCGGTGCACCTCAACCTGGACTTCGCCGAAACCTTCCGCACGCGCCGGCTGGAGGCCTACGAGCGCCTGCTGATGGACGTGATGCGCGGCAACCTGACCCTGTTCGTGCGCCGCGACGAGCAGGAAGCCGCCTGGTCGTGGGTCGAACCGATCATGGATGCGTGGCGCGACGGCGGCGAGGCACCGAAGCCCTACACCGCCGGCACCTGGGGCCCCGCCGCGGCGAGCGCCCTGCTCGGCCGCGACGGCTTCAACTGGCACGAAGAACTGTAAGCCCTGAGCCCGACATCATGACGACTCCCGCTCCCGACCTGATCGGCGACATCGGCGGCACCAACGCCCGCTTCGCGCTGGTACGTGCGCCCGGCGCCCCGTTCAGCGACGTGCTGACCCTGCCCTGCGCGGATCACGACACACCCGCCGCGGCAATCCGCCACTACATGGCGCAGGTCGGCGTAGCCCGCCTGCAGCGCGCCGCCATCGGCATCGCCAACCCGGTGACCGGTGACGAGGTGAGCATGACCAACCACCACTGGTCCTTCTCCATCGAAGGCCTGCGCGCCGCCCTCGACCTGCAGCAGCTGCGCGTCCTCAACGACTTCACGGTACTGGCCCTGGCCCTGCCGACGCTGGCGGCGGACGAGCTGGAGCAGATCGGCGACGGCACACCGGACCTCCACGCCCCGCGCGCCTTGATCGGTGCCGGCACCGGCCTGGGCATCTCCGGCCTGGTGCCCTGCGGCGACGACTTCATCCCCCTCAACGGCGAGGGCGGCCACGTCACGCTGGCCGCCAGCGACAGCCGCGAGGCCGAGATCGTGGCCCTGCTCGGGCAGCGCTTCCCGCATGTATCGGCCGAGCGCGTGCTGTCCGGCCCCGGCCTCGAAGCGCTGTACGAGGCGGTGACGCGCCGCCACGGTGTGGCAACCGAGGCGCTCACGGCAGCAGAGATCAGCACCCGCGGCCTCGACGGCAGCTGCGCCTACTGCGCCGAGAGCCTGGAGATCTTCTGCGCGATGCTCGGCACCGTCGCCGCCAACCTGGCCCTGGTGCTCGGCGCCCGCGGCGGGGTGTACATCGGCGGCGGCATCGTGCCCAAGCTCGGCAGCTACTTCGCCCATTCGCCCTTCCGCGCCCGCTTCGAGCAGAAGGGACGCTTCAGCGACTACCTGGCGCGCATCCCCACCTACGTGATCCGCGCGCCCTACCCCGGCCTCGCCGGCGCCGCTCGCGCGCTGGAGCGCGACGCACCGGGCTTCGTCGCCACGGTGCCCTGAGCACAGGCCGCGCAGCCCGATAGGTGCTGCGCGGCACTGAAGCCGACAAAGCCCTAAACCAGTTCCGGCCGATTAATTAAACCAGCCTGATTTAACAAACAGCGGGACGAGGAGACCACCATGAACTATCCCCGCGCCGGCCGTGGCCGCAACTCGATCCGCCTGCGGCGCTATAACGAACGCCTGCTGCTGCAGGCCCTGCGCCGCGGCGGCCAGGCCTCCAAGGCCGACCTGGCGCGGGCCACCGGCCTCACCAGCACAGCCGTCGGCACCATCATCCAGGCCCTCGAGGAAGCCGGCCTGATCGAATTTACCGGCCGCCGGGCGGAAGGCCAGCGCGGCCAGCCGGCGTCGCTGATCCGCCTCAACCCGAAGGGCGCCTTCGCCATCGGCGTGCGCCTCGACCGGGACAGCATCGAGACCGCCCTGCTCGACTTCGGCGGCCACATCCTGGCGCGCCGCGTCCATCACCGGGTGCTGCCGCCGCCACAGGAGGCGCTGGCCATCGTCGCCGCCGACGTGGACGCCGTGCTCGCCACCCTCGGCGACAGCGAACGGCGCCGCCTCACCGGCATCGGCGTCGCCCAGCCCTACAACCTGGGCGCCTGGTTGCGTGAGCTGGACATGGCCGAAGCGCACTTTCACGACTGGGACGACTACGACTTCGCCTACGAACTCGGCGAAACCAGCGGCCTGCCGGTCTTCAGCGAGAACGACGGCAACGCCGCCGCCATCGCCGAGCTGTTCCACGGCTGCGGCCAGGAGCACGACGACTTCCTGTACGTCTTCCTCGGCCCGGTCATCGGCTGCGGCATCGCGCTGGACGGCGACTGCCTGCGCGGCACCCAGGGCAACGCCGGCGATATCGCGGTGATGCCCGTGCCGCCTGGCCGCCTGGCCTCCAGCCCGCGCCCGGCCGGTGCCTGGGACCTGCTGCTGTCCCGCGCCTCGCTGCATGCGCTGGCCCGCCACCTGCGCCACTGGGGCGCCGCCGCCGAATCCCTCGACGACCTGGCCGAATGTGTGCGCCAGCGCCACCCAGCCGTCGAGGAATGGCTGGACGACTGCGTCGATGCGCTGGCGCCGGTGCTGCGCGCCAGCCTGTGCCTGCTCGACCTGCCCGCCGTGGTGGTGGATGCCGACATCGACGCCGGCCTGGTGGACGCGCTGATCCAGCGCCTTCATCGCGCCCTCGCCAACAACGCGCCGGAAGCCCGCGGCGTACCCGAGCTGGTGCGCGGTAGCTTCGGCTCCGACGCTGGCGCCATTGGCGCCGCCAGCCTGCCCCTGTTCTTCAACTTCTCCCCGCGCACCGAAATCCTGCGCCGGGACGCCCACCGTTCGGAGGAGATGCACCATGAGCAATGACGCCTGCCCCATCCTCGAGATGCGGCATATCTCGAAGACCTTTCCCGGGGTCAAGGCCCTCAAGGACGTGCAGTTGTCGATTCGTGCCGGCGAAATCCACTCGCTGATGGGCGAGAACGGCGCCGGCAAGTCCACGCTGATGAAAATCCTGTCCGGCGCCTACGTGCCCGACGCAGGTGCCGAGATCCGGGTCGACGGCAAGGCCGTGACCATCGAAGGCCCGCTCTCCGCCAAGGCCCTCGGCATCGCGGTGATCTACCAGGAGCTGAGCCTGTGCCCCAACCTCAGCGTTGCCGAGAACATCTACCTGGGCCGCGAGCTGCGCCGCCACGGGCTGGTGGACCGCAAGGCGATGCAAGCCGCCTGCGCCGGCATTCTGCGTCGCCTCGGGGCGAGCTTCGGGCCCACCACCGAAGTGGCCAGCCTGTCCATCGCCGAACGCCAGCTGGTTGAGATCGCCCGCGCCCTGCACGCCGAGGCACGCATCCTGGTCATGGACGAGCCGACCACGCCGCTGTCCTCGCGGGAGACCGACCGCCTGTTCGCGCTGATCCGCCAGCTGCGCGCCGACGGCCTGGCGATCATCTACATCAGCCACCGCATGTCGGAGATCTACGACCTGTCCGACCGGGTCTCGGTGCTGCGCGACGGCACCTACGTCGGCACGCTGGAACGCGCGGCCCTCTCCGCCGAGAGCCTGGTGCAGATGATGGTCGGCCGCGACCTGTCCGGCTTCTACACCAAGGAGCACGCCGCCTACGACCCCGGCCGCGTGGTGCTGGCGACCCGCCACATCGGTGACGGCAAGCGCGTGCGCGACTGCAGCTTCGACGTGCACGCCGGCGAAGTCCTCGGCATCGCCGGGCTGGTGGGCGCCGGCCGCACCGAGCTGGCCCGCATGGTGTTCGGCGCCGACCCGCGCAGCAGCGGCGAAATCCACATCGACGGCCTGCCGGTGGACGTCCGCACACCCCTCGACGCAATCCGCGCCGGTCTTGTGTACCTCACCGAGGACCGCAAGGCCCAGGGCCTGTTCCTCGACATGAGCGTGCGCGACAACATCAACGTGTGCGCCTGCAGCCTCGACGCTCACCCCGGCGGTCTGATCGACCGTGCTCGC
The DNA here is from genome assembly GCF_058800215.1 of Zoogloea sp. GW822-FHT05C07. Taxonomy (NCBI): domain Bacteria; kingdom Pseudomonadati; phylum Pseudomonadota; class Betaproteobacteria; order Rhodocyclales; family Zoogloeaceae; genus Zoogloea; species Zoogloea sp. GW822-FHT05C07. The sequence goes on along the minus strand of NZ_CM179510.1, from coordinate 4,983,070 downwards.
GGCAAGGCCCGCGCCGCAGCGGCCATCGCCTCGCTGGGTATCCGCGTCGGCGACGCACGGCGCAACGTCGGCGCCCTGTCCGGCGGCAACCAGCAGAAGGTACTGCTGTCGCGTCTGCTGGAGATCAAGCCTCGCGTGCTGATCCTCGACGAGCCGACCCGCGGCGTGGACATCGGCGCCAAGTCGGAGATCTACCGGATCATCAACGAGCTCGCCCAGAGCGGCGTGGCCATCGTCGTCATCTCCAGCGAGCTGCCCGAGATCGTCGGCACCGCCGACCGGGTGCTGGTAATGCGCGAAGGCGAGCTGGTCGCCGAACTGGGTGGCCATTCCGGCGAGCCCATCGAGCAGACCACCATCATCGAATACGCCACCGGCGCCCGCCAGACCCTTCTGGCCGCCGCCTGAGCCCCAAAAGCACCGCAACACCACAACAAATCCACCTCGACCGAGGAGACATCCATGAGCACCCAAGTCAGCGGCGTCGTCGCCAACCTCCCGCAAACCCCGGCCCCGTCCACCACGGAACGCCTGCGCCAGCTGATGCGCAGCGTCGGCATGCTGCCCGTGCTGATCCTGCTGTGCATCGGCTTCGGCACCCTGGCCGACGGCTTTTTCAGCCTGCAGAACGCCTCCATCGTGGCCCAGCAGGCGTCCATCAACGTGGTCCTCGCCGCCGGCATGACCTTCGTGATCCTCACCGGCGGCATCGACCTGTCGGTCGGCTCCATCCTCGCCGCTGCCGCGGTGGTCACCATGCTGGCCTCCAACATCCCCGGCGCCGGCATGCTCGGCGTGGCGGCGGGCCTGCTGGCCGGCCTCGCCTGCGGGCTGGTGAACGGCAGCCTGATCGCCTTCGTGCGGCTGCCGCCCTTCATCGTCACCCTCGGCGCGCTGACCGCCATGCGCGGCGTGGCCCGTCTGCTCGGCGACGACAAGACCATCTTCAACCCCGACCTGCCCTTCGCCTTCATCGGCAACGGCGCGGTGCTCGGTGTGCCCTGGCTGGTCATCATCGCCGCCGCGGTGGTGGTGCTGTCCTGGTTCATCCTGCGCCGCACCGTGCTGGGCGTGCAGATCTACTCGGTCGGCGGCAATCCGGAAGCGGCGCGCCTGTCCGGCATCAAGGTGTGGAAGGTGCTGCTCTTCGTGTATGCCATGTCCGGCCTGCTGTCCGGCCTCGGCGCGGTGATGACCTCGGCCCGCCTGTTCGCCGCCAACGGCCTGCAGCTCGGCCAGTCCTATGAACTCGACGCCATCGCCGCAGTGATCCTCGGCGGCACCAGCTTCGTCGGCGGCGTCGGCTCCATCGTCGGCACGCTGATCGGCGCACTGATCATCGCGGTCCTCTCCAACGGCCTGGTGCTGCTCGGCGTGTCCGACATCTGGCAGTACATCGTGAAGGGCCTGGTGATCATCGGTGCCGTCGCGCTGGATCGCTATCGCCAGTCCGGCGCCCGCACGTAATCAAACCCCACTACGCCCCGCCGGGATGCCGGCACCGCGCGGGGATTTTCGACAAAGCCGGCACGGAGACACGCATCATGTTCAAGTCCAAGACCCTCGCCACCGCGCTGATCCTCGCCCTCGCCGCCGGCAGCGCCGCCGCCAAGGAGATCAAGTCGGTGGGGATCACCCTCGGCTCCCTCGGCAATCCCTTCTTCGTGACCATCGCGAAGGGCGCCGAAGCCCGCGCCAAGCAGCTCAACCCCAATGCCAAGGTCACCACCCTGTCGGCCGACTACGACCTCAACAAGCAATTCACGCAGATCGACAACTTCATCGCCGCCAGCGTGGACATGATCCTGCTCAACGCCGCCGATCCGAAGGCCATCGAGCCGGCGGTGAAGAAGGCCCAGAAGGCCGGCATCGTAGTGGTGGCGGTGGATGTGGCCGCCGTCGGCGCCGACGCGACAGTACAGACCGACAACGTGCAGGCCGGCCGCATCGCCTGCGAGTACATCGTCCAGAAACTCGGCGGCAAGGGCAACGTGATCATCCAGAACGGCCCGCAGGTATCCGCCGTGGTGGACCGGGTGAACGGCTGCAAGGGCGTGCTGACCAAGACGGCCGGCATCAAGGTCTTGTCGGACGACCAGGACGGCAAGGGCTCCCGCGAAGGCGGCATGAACGTGATGCAGGGCCACCTGACCCGCTTCCCGAAGATCGACGCGGTGTTCACCATCAACGACCCTCAGGCCATCGGCACCGATCTGGCGGCCCGCCAGTTCAAGCGCAACAACCTGGTGATCACTTCGGTGGACGGCGCGCCCGACATCGAAGGCGCCCTCAAGGGCAACACCCAGGTGGAAGCCTCCGCCAGCCAGGACCCGTGGGCCATGGCCCAGAAGGCGGTGGACATTGCCCAGGACATCGTCAACGGCAAGCGCCCGGCCAGCCCGATGGTGCTGATGCCATCCACGCTGGTGACCCGCGCCAACATCGCCGCCTACAAGGGCTGGTCGTCCCCGCGCTGAGCCCCGTCCGTCCCGTCCAATGCCGGCGCGGTGCCCTTTCCGGGGCCGCGCCGCCCAGTCCGGAGTGCCACCATGTTCCTCGTCTGCGGCGAAGCCCTCTTCGACGTCTTCATCAACGGCAATGCTGCTGCCGGCTCCGATGTCCTCAAGCTGGAAGCCCACCCCGGCGGCTCGCCCTTCAACGTGGCCATCGGCCTGGCCCGCCTCGGCCAGCCGGTGTCCTTCCTGGCCGGCATCTCCCGCGACATGCTCGGCGAACGCCTCGTCGCCAAGCTGCGTTCGGAAGGTGTTGAAACAGCCACCGTGCAGCGCCTGGCGGCGCCCACCACCCTCGGCCTGGTCGGCCTCGACGACCAGGGCGTGCCTGCCTACGCCTTCTACGGCGACGGCGCGGCCGACCGGCGCCTCGACATCGCCGCGCTGCCGACCCTCGACCCGGCGATCCGCGCGATCCACCTGGGCTCCTATGCGACGGTCGTCGAGCCCACCGCCGGTGCGCTGGAAACCCTGGTCCGGCGCGAATGCGGCCAGCGTCTGATCGCCTACGACCCCAACGTGCGCCTCAACGTGGAGCCGTCCCTGGCCCGCTGGCACGCCCGTGTGGACACCCTGTCCACCCTCGCCCACCTGATCAAGATCAGCGACGAGGACGTGCGCCTGCTCTACGACGACCTGTCGCCCGAGGATTTCGCCCGCCGCATGCTGGCCCGCGGTGCCCGGCTGGTGGTGGTGACCCGCGGTGCCGACGGCGCCGTGGCGTGGTCAGCCCGCACCAGCGCCCAGGTGCCCGGCGTGCCGGTGGACCTGCAGGACACCGTCGGCGCCGGCGACACCTTCCAGGCCGCGATGCTGACCTGGCTGGCCGACGGCGGACGCCTGTCGCCGGATGCGCTGGAAACGCTCCGCAGCGACGAGCTCGCGGCGATGCTCGGCTACGCGGCGCGGGCCGCCGCGCTGACCTGCTCGCGCCGCGGGGCCGACCTGCCCCGCAAAGCGGAAGTCGGCCCGGCCTGCGTCGCCGCCTGAAAGCGTGAAAGGCCGCCCGGATCGGGGCGGCCTTTCACGTCGAAGCGAGACTGTACGGCTCAGTCGGCCTTGGTCAGCGTCCCCGTCGGCGGCTGGTAGTCAGGCACCTTGTTGCGGATGGCGGGCTGGGCCTTGAGATACGCGAACACTGCGCGCAGGTCCTGGTCGGAAAGCTTTGCCAGCGCCGGCCACGGCATCGGCGGCATGATCGGCCGCGCCCCGCTCACGTGCTTGCCGGTGCGCAGGTTGTGGATGAATTGCTTCTCGGTCCAGGCACCGATGCCGGTCTCCTTGTCCGGCGTCAGGTTGGCCGAATAGCTCGTGCCCCACGGCCCCACGAAGGCCGTCATGGTCGCCGCGCCGGCCCAGTTCCAGGCGGCGGCCAGTTGCGGCGGCGGCGGCAGGAGCAGCTCCTCAGGATGGCCCGACAGGCCGCGGGAGACATCCTTCTCGGGGCCGTTGGGGCCCATCTTGAACGGCGTGTGGCAGTCCATGCAGCCGCCAATGCTAACGAGGGCTGCACCGCGTTTGACCTGACCGCTGTCTCCCGCAAAACTCGGGGAGGCCAGCATGCCGCAGGCAATGGCGAAAATGGCAAAGGTGACCTTGTTCTTGGTATCGGGGCACATGATGGAAACTCCTGTCCTGGGTTGAAAGTGATCAGACGCGCTGTCGGCCACACAGGCGGACAGCAGTCGCGGCAATGGCATCCGCCTGGGGCACAAAGGCCTGTTCGAGCGGATAGCTGGACGCCACCGGGGCGTCGGGGCCGCCGAGGCGCACGATGGGCGCCTTCAACGCGGCAAAGGCCTGCTCGGCAACCAGCGCGGCAATCTCCGCACCGACGCCGCACAGCTTGTTGGCTTCATGCACGACGACCAGCCGGCCGGTTTTGCTGACCGAGGCCAGGATCGCGTCCTCATCCAGCGGCTTGAGGCTACGCAGGTCGAGGACTTCCGCCGAGATGCCCTGCCCCGCCAGCGCCTCGGCGGCCTGCAGGCAGTGATGCACCGTCTTGCCATAGGACACCAGGCTCACGTCCGTGCCCTCACGGGCCACGGCGGCCTTGCCGAGCGGGATGACCACCTCACCCGCCGGCACCTCGCCAGGTACGTAGAGCAGGCCGATATCCATGAAGAACATCACCGGGTTGTCATCGCGGATGGCCGCCTTCAAGAGGCCTTTGGCGTCGGCCGGGTTGCTCGGCATCACCACCTTGAGGCCGGGGCTGTGCACGAACCACGCCTCCACGTTGTGGTTGTGCTGGGCGCCCACGCCCCAGCCGGCGCCGGTCTGCGCCAAGGCGACGAGGGGGAAGGAGAATTGCCCGCCGGACATGAAGCGCAGCTTGCCGGCGCTGTTCACGATCTCGTCCATCGCGTAGCACATGAAAGGCGCGAACAGCAGGTCGATGACCGGGCGCAGGCCGGTGCCGGCGGCGCCCACCGCCGTGCCGGCGATGATGCCCTCGGCCAGCGGCGTGTTGCGCACCCGCAGGGCGCCGAATTCCTGCACCAGATCGTGGCGCTTGGTGGCGATGCCTTCGCCGAAGGCGATGACGGTCTGGTCGCGGCGCATTTCCTCGGTGAGCGCGGCGCCGACGGCGTCAAGCAAAGTCAGGGTGGTCATGGAAATTCCTCAGGCGTAGACGAAGCGGGTCAGCGCGTCGGTGGAAGGGAAAGGCGACGCATCGGCGAAAGCCTGGGCGGCGGCGATGCGGGTCGACACCTTGTCGGCCAGCCCGTCGGCCTGGGCGGCGCTGAGCTGGCCGTCGGCGATCAACCGTTCGCGGCTCAGCTTGATCGGGTCGCGGGCCACCCACGCTTCCCGCTCGGCCGGGTCCACATAGGCCTGGTCGTCCGGCTCGAAGTGGCCGCGGGTGCGGTAGGTATAGGTTTCCAGCAGGTAGGGCCGGCCGCTCTCGCGCACCTGGGCCGCCGCCTCCTGGGCCGCCGCCAGCACCGCCGCCACATCGTTGCCGTCTACGGTGCGGGACGGAATGCCGTAGGACGCGCCCCACTCCGACACGTGGTCCTTGCACATCGCCTCGCGGCGATGCACGAAGGCCTGCCAGTGGTTGTTCTCACAGATGTAGAGCACCGGCAGGTTCCACAGGGCCGCCAGGTTGATGGACTCGTGGAAGCTGCCCTCGCAGGCGGCGCCATCGCCGAAGAAGCAGGCCACGATGCCGGGCCGGCCGAGCATCTTCTGGGACAGGGCCACGCCCGGCGCCAGGGACAATTCCGCACCGACGATGGTGGAGGTGAGCACCACACCCAGTTCCTTCACCGAGATGTGCAGCGAGCCGCTGTGGCCGCCGCAATAGCCGCCGCTGCGCCCCATCACCTCGGCCAGCATGCGGCCAGGGTCGGCGCCACGGGCCAGCAGGTGGCCCGAGCTGCGGTGGTTGGTGAGGATCAGGTCTTCCGCCACCAGCGCATTGACGACACCCACTGCGGCGGCCTCCTGTCCGACCGAGGTGCAGGTGCCCGGCACCTTGCCGGCCTGACTGCCGGCGATGATCGCTTCTTCGTAGGCGCGCACCAGCATCATCTGCTCGAGAAGCTGGCGCGCATCGGGGGTTTGGGTTGCCATGACGTCTCCCGTCGTTGATCGATGGAGTCAGTCTAGGTCGCTAGGAATCCCTTGCAAATCGGGTAAATGGTGCTTATGAATCTTTTAAGAAACGCTGAATGAATATTTAAGAAAGTCGGCGTCGGGCGAGTCTGGGCTTAGTTCCAGACGCTGCGGGAGGGCCGGGTCAGCCGTAGCAACAAGACGCTCATATCCGAGAATTCAATCTCTTGGCGCAGCCCCACTGCCACCAGCCAGACGAATTTATTTTTTGCCAAATTCAACAAACACAACAAAATTAACATTAGTATTTTTTCTGAAACCATAAAATCAAAAAGCAACATCTTCAAATCTCTCCCCCTTCAGGAGCCAACATGAAACTGACGCAACGCCTCATCATCACCCTGGGCACCGCCCTGTTCGCGCTGATTCTCGTTGGCAGCCTGGGGATCTGGCAGCTCCGCCAAGCCAAGGAGCGCTTCGACTACGTACAGATCAACACTTTCCCGAGCCTGCAGGTCCTGTTCGAAGCCCGCAGCCGGCTTACCGCCAGCCGCCTCGGCACCTACCAGATGGCGCTGGCGGTCGACGCAGCCCACCGGGAGGAAATCGCCCGGGAAGTGCAGCTTGCCGATCAGAAGCTCGATGCCGCGCTCGATAAATACGAGCACGAACTGATCTCCGACGACACCGACCGGCAATTACTGGGCAAGGTCAGGCAGGCCATCACCGAATACAGGAAGACCCGCGAGGACTACTACGGCAAGCTCGACGCCCATGACATGGAGACCTTGCGCACCTTCCTGCGCGTGACCATGCGCGAGAAAGCCGGCGCCGCGGGCGACGCCATCGCCAGGCATGTGGAATACAACTACGAGCTGGCCAACAAGCTGAATCAAACCAACACCGCCGAAGCAAGCACCGCTCTGTGGACCACCACCGGGACCCTGGTCGCCGCCTTCCTGCTGGTCTGTCTCCTGGCCTACCTGCTGATCAACTCATTGCGTACCAGCCTTGCCGGCATCCGCAACACACTCACCCACGTCAATGACAGCCAGGACTTCACGGTCCGCGCGCCGGTCCTCCGCATGGACGAGATCGGCGAAACCGCGACGGCCTTCAATCAGCTGCTGTCCAAGCTGCAGGACAACTTCCGCAGCCTCACCGAAGGCGCGCGCGCGGTGGCCGAGGCCAGCCGCGAGATGAGCCATGCATCAGGCCAGGTCTCGAATGCCGCGGGGGCACAGAGCGAGGCCTCCTCGGCCATCGCCGCGACCGTCGAGCAAATGACGGTCAGCGTCAATCATGTGAGCGACCGTGCCACCGAAGCCCATTCCCTGGCCGCCCACTCCGGGGGCATGGCGCGCAGTGGTTCGACGACCGTCGATCGGACGATCACCGACATCCGCAGCATTTCGTCCTCCGTCAGTGCCGCCGCAGAATCGTTGCGAGCGCTGGGTGCCCAGGGCGAACGCGTCGGCTCGGTAGTCCAAGTAATCAAGGAGGTCGCCGACCAGACCAACCTGCTGGCCCTCAATGCCGCCATCGAGGCCGCCCGCGCTGGCGAGCAGGGGCGTGGCTTCGCCGTGGTGGCCGATGAAGTGCGCAAGCTGGCCGAGCGTACATCCAGCTCGACTCAGGAGATCGCCTCCACCATCGAGGCCATGCGTCGTTACTCCGAGCAGGCGGCCCGCGAGATGGCGTCGGCGGAAAGCCTTGTTGTCCTGAGCGTCGACCGCGCCGACGACACGGACAAGGCCATCAAGGACATTGGCGTGACGGCCGGCAATACCGCCCAGATGGTGTCGGAAATCTCCGATGCGATCCGCGAACAAGGTGCCGCCAGCAACAATATCGCGGTGCAGATCGAGCGCATCGCGCAGATGGCCGAAGAGGCCGCTGCCGCAGCTGAACAGTCGTCCACCACCGCCCGCCGCCTCGACGAGCAGGCCCAACGTCAGATCACCACGCTGCAGTTGTACAGGGTGTGACGCGTCTCAGTCCGCGACAAGCTCCAGCGGCCGGTCCACGGTCAGCGCATAGCGCCCGCGCCCGCTCTTGGCCAGGTGGATGCCGGCGCTCCGCTCGTCCAGGCGACGCTGCAGCAGCACCAGGCGCGCCTCGAGGTTGTCGCTTACACCAGGCAGACGGATGCGCGGGTCCACCCGCAGCCCCTTGTTGGTGAACTCGGTGCGGCCGCGCTCGGCGAAATCCTGCAGCAAGGCCCACAGGATGGCCCCCGCCACGCCCTTGATGAGGTAGTCGTCGCCCAGGAACACGCTGTCGTTGGCCGCGTAGTGGCGGACCCGCAGCGGCGGGCCGGCCGGGACCGGCGGCGCGGCATTGGACGCCTGCACCTCCTCCTCCGCCTCGTCCGCCTGCTGGTGATGCAGGATCGCCTGCCCCAGCTGAGCGGCGAAGGCCACCAGCGCGTCCTCGTCGTCGTAGCCGAAATGCAGGTCGGCCACGCTCTCCACGTACAGCACGCCCAGCACCCGGTCGCAGGCCAGGATCGGCACCGCCATCTGGCTGCGCGCCTCCGGCAGTCCCGGCAGCGGGATCGCCGTCTCCAGCGTGTCCGCGTGGCCTTCCGCGGCGATGCTGTCGCGCACCGTGCGCCCATAGGTGTACTCGCTGGTCATGAAGCCGATGCGGATCGGCGAGCGCTCCCGCGCGCTGATGCCGATCAGCCCGACGCCCATCGGAATCTCCGAACCCACGCCGGACTCCGGGTAGCCGCGGCTGGCCAGGGTGTACAGGCGCCCGCGCCCTTCGTCATGCATCAGCAACATCACATGGCCGATGCCAAACTCCGACTGCAGGCTGTCGAGGGCGGTCTCCAGCAGGCATTGCAGGTTGGCGCAGCCGGCCAGCTTCTGGGCGGCCCGGCGCAGCGCTGTGAGGTAATTGACCGGCGGCGGCGGTGGCGCCACCGTCGGGCCGACGACCTGATCAATGGACAGCACCCGGTAGATGTCCGAACCGAGCAGCTTGAACACCCCACTCATGCCCGTGTGGGCAGCGATGCCGGCCAGCTTGGCCTTCATCTGCTCGAACAGCGGCCCGGCGGTTTCGGTACGCAGGAACTGCAGCTCGGCCCGGTACTGGGCGCCGGTGAGATGGCTGGTCAGCAGCAGGCGCACCGGCGAGCCGGCCAGCACGTTCTGCCGCGTGCGGTTGAAGAACTGGTAGGACAGCGCGACATGCTCGTTGTCGATGAACTCCACCTGGGACAGGTAGGCCAGGTTCGGCATGCCCTCCGCGTCGCAGGTGCCGATGTGGCCGGGGATGATGCCCTCCAGACACTCGCGGATGGTTTCCAGGCGCACGTTCATAGGACCACCCACCGGTCACTGCATGACCGCCTCCCCGCGGGAGGGTGAGCGCCCCCTTCGGGCGGCCGGGCGTCGGCGCTCATGACGCCCTCCCTACCGGCTCGCCGGCCTTCGGGCCGGGCGTCTGGGAGAACACCGCGGACGGCGAATAGACCACCGTCACCAGGTCGTCCGCCGCGCAGGAAAACACCGTGCGCACCACCTGCTCGGCCATGCCGAGGGGAACGACCTCCAGCACGAACTCATCGATGTGGCGATTCACGACCGCCATGTCGGCCGGGTCGAAAGGCAGCGCGACAGCGTCGTCGCCCTTCAGCTGGAAAGTACGGTTGCTGCTCGGCAGGCTGAACACGCAGGCCACCTTGCCGGTGGCGGCAACGTTGTCGAGCAGCTCCAGGGACTGGGAGCGTTTGACGAAGACCGCCATCCTGCGCCCCCCATCGAGTACCTTGCAGCCCATGCCGCGACTCATGCAGGCCAGCCTGGCCACATTGCATGCGGCCAGGCTGATGCTGACGCCGGTCTGCAGGAAAGCCTGGGTATCACTGTCGAGCATCGGTCATCGTGGAGGAATAAATGTCACCGCCACTATAGGCAGGCATTACCCAAAATGACATGAAGGAATACCAGCACGGGTGAGGAGCGTGTCGCAGAGCGATCCGCCGCAAGCATGCGGCGCGCGAACGTCATGCGCGCCGCCGCAGGCCCGGCCCTCACGCCTTCAGCGACGCCCTCACCCGCCCGATCAGCTCCCGCGTGGATGCATCATGGGTGCCGATGCCATCACCGCGCAGCTCGGCGACGATGTCCACCGCCAGCCGCTTGCCCAGCTCCACGCCCCACTGGTCGAAGGAGTTGATGTTCCAGATGATGCCCTGCACGAAAACCTTGTGCTCATAGAGGGCGATCAACGCACCGAGGGAGTGCGGCGACAGGTCGGGCAGCAGCAGCGTGTTGCTCGGCCGGTTGCCCGGGAAGACCTTGTGGGGCACCAGTTCCTCCAGCTCGTCGCCGGCCATGCCGGCCGCGGTGAGTTCGGCGCGCACCTCGTCGGCGGTCTTGCCGCGCATCAGCGCCTCGCTTTGGGCCAGGCAGTTGGCGAGCAGCAGCAGCTGGTGATCGTCGAGGGCGTGGTCGGCCTTCAATGGTGCGATGAAATCCACCGGCACCACGTCCGTTCCCTGGTGCAGCAGCTGGAAGAAGGCGTGCTGGCCGTTGGTGCCCACCTCACCCCAGATCACCGGGCCGGTGGCGCCGGACACTGGCCGGCCGTCGCGGGTTACCGACTTGCCGTTGCTCTCCATATCCAGCTGCTGCAGGTAGGCCGGAAAACGGTTGAGCCGGTGCGCATACGGCGCGATACAGTGGCTGCCGGCGTTGAAGAACTGCCGGTACCACACCCCCAGCATGCCGAGGATCACCGGCATGCTGCGCTCCAGCGGAGCAGACGCGAAGTGCTCGTCCATCTCCCGCGCGCCGTCCAGCAGCGCGGCGAAGGCCGGCATGCCGATGTACAGCGCGATGGACAGGCCCACCGCCGACCACAGGGAATAGCGCCCGCCGACCCAGTCCCAGAAGCCGAACATGTGCTCGGGGTCGATGCCGAACTCGGCGACCCGGCGGGCGTCGGTGGACACCGCCACGAAGTGCCGCGCGATGTCCTCCTGCTCCCCGCCGTTCTCCAGGAACCAGCTCCGCGCGCTGGTCGCGTTGCGCAGGGTCTCCTGGGTCGTGAAGGTCTTGGACACCACGACGAACAGCGTCGTCTCCGGATTGACGCGGTTCAGCACGTCGGCCAGCGGCGCACCATCCACGTTCGAGACGAAATGCATCGACAGGCGCTGGTGGCCGATCGGCCGCAGGGCCTCGCAGACCATCTGCGGACCGAGGTCGGAGCCGCCGATGCCGATGTTCACGATGTCGGTGATCGGCTGGCCGCGGTAGCCCTTCCAGCTGCCGCCGCGCACCCGGTCGGTGAAGCGGCGCATCTGGTCGAGCACGTTGCGCACCCCCGGCACCACGTTCTCGCCGCCGACCAGGATGGTCTCGTCGCTGCGCGCGCGCAGCGCCCGGTGCAGCACCGCGCGATGCTCGGTGATGTTCACCGGCGCGCCGGAGAACATCTCGTCGCGCGCCTCCTCCAGCCCCCGCGTGCGGGCCAGGGCCATCAGCGCGTCCATCGTGGCGGTGGTGATGCGGTTCTTCGAATAGTCGAGGAACACCCCGGCGGCCTCGATGGAGAAGCGCGCGGCCCGCGCCGGATCGTCGGCGAACAGGCGGCGCAGGTGGGCGGTCTGGAGTTCTTCCCGGTGGGCCTGCAAGGCAAGCCATTCCTGACTGGTGGTCAGCGTGTTCATGTCGGCCTCAATATCCTCGGATGCGTTTGTCGCGAAGGGTCTGCTTGGTTCTTTCCAGGCGCTTCACCAGTTCCGGCCCGGCCACCAGGGCCACGCCGACGGCGAGCACGTCGATGATCGCCAGGTGGGCGATGCGCGAAGTCATCGGCGAATAGACGTCCGGGTCTTCCGGCACGTCGGCCGCCAGCGTCACACTGGCGGCGCGGGCCAGCGGCGACCCGCTGGCGGTGATCGCCACCACCTCGGCGCCGGCATCGCGGGCCAGCTCCACGCTGCGGACCAGATCCGTCGTGCGCCCGCTGGCGGAGATCGCCACCACCGCGTCGCCGGCCCGCAGCAACGTGGCTGCCATGCCCTGGATGTGCGGGTCGCCATAGGCCACGCTGGGCGTGCCGTAGCGGAAGAACTTGTGCTGCGCGTCCTGGGCCACGATGCCCGAGTTGCCGATGCCGTAGAACTCGATGCGCCGCGCCTCGGCGAGGATGTCCACGGCTCGCGCCACGCGCGCCGGGTCCAGGTGGTTACGCACGTTGAGCAAAGCGCCGATGCTGCGGTCGAAGACCTTGAGCACCGCCTGGTTGAGGCTGTCCTCCGGCCCCACGTCGCGGTGCACGAAGGGCGTGCCGCTGGCCATGCTCTGGGCCAGGCGCAGCTTGAACTCCTTGAAGCCGGAGAAGCCCAGCGCATTGGCGAAGCGCGCCACCGTCGGCTGGCTGACGCCGACCCGGTAGGCCAGCTCGGCAATGGAGATGTTGAGCACCTCGCTGGGCTGCTCCAGCACGAAGTCGGCCACCGCGCTCTCGGACTTGCGCAGCTCGCCCTTCATGGTGCCGATGCGCGTCAGCAGCGAGGCGCCGCCGGCCGGCTCGGCAGCGGGTTCGCTGCGGTCGTTTTCGGGGGAGTCCATGATTGGTTTCACCGTGTCGTCACTTTCGGTTCAGGCGCAGAAGAACAGCTCCGGCACCACCTTGCGCTGCTGCAGCACCGCGGCGATAGGAAGCAGCAGCGGATCGCCCTGTATCGCCGCGCGCTCCAGCACTTCACGCTTCTTCGCACCGCCAGCCTGCACGAACAGGCGCTGCGTCGCCAGCAGCCCGGCCAGCGTCAGCGTGATGCGCGCGTGGGGCGCCAGCGGCGGATGGATGCAGGCCAGCTCGGCCTCGCCCGCCATATCGAGCGCGGCGGCCAGGCCGGCCGCGTCCGGGAACAGGCTGGCGGTGTGGCCGTCCTCGCCCATCCCCAGCACCACCGCATCGAAGGGCTGCGGCAATTCCGCACGCAGGGCCAGCGCTGCGGCGACACCCACTTCCGGCGATCCGGCCGGCGTTTTCAGCGGTACGAAGCGCGCCGCCGCCGCGTGGCCCTGCAACAGATGGCGGCGCACCAGCGCCTCGTTGCTGTCCGCGCTGTCCGGCGCCACCCAGCGCTCGTCCACCAGCGTTACCGTCACTCGCGACCAGTCCAGCGTCTCCGCCGACAGGGCTTCGAGAAAAGGGATGGGGCTGCGCCCGCCGGACACCGCCAGCGACGCGCATCCGCGCCCGGCCAGCCCGCTGCGCAGCGCATCGGCCACGGCTGCGGCCAGCGCGTGGGCCATCGCCGCGTCGGCATCGAACAGGCGCTGGCGGACAAAGCCTGGCAGCGCCAGCGGTGAAATCGTCTCGTTCATTGCATGCGTACCCCGGAGGAAGCGAATTACGTCTATAAATGTACTTTTGTTACATACATTAAAACGGTAGCTTTGTAGAAAGTCAACATGAAAAACTACACACCAGAAAATCACCACCTCTTTAAATATCGCTGTTTTTATTGTGTTTTATAGATATCAGCAGCGACACATCCGATGTAGACAAACAAAAATTTCAAAACCTTTCTTGTATTTCTTTTTGGAGTAATGCTACATTTATTTCAACAAACTACACAGAACAGGCCCCAACAGGCCAAGGAGACATGATGAACATCCATCCCGTCCTCGCCCGCGTCACCGAGCGCATCCGCCAGCGCAGCGCCACCACCCGCCAGGCCTACCTGGAACGCACCCGCAATGCCCGCCAGTCCGGCACCGTGCGCGGCCACGCCTCATGTACCAACCTCGCCCACGCTTTTGCCGCCGCGCCCGGCAACGACAAGCTGGCGCTGCGCGAGATCCGCCAGCCCAACCTGGCAATCGTCTCCGCCTATAACGACATGCTGTCCGCCCACCAGCCGCTGGAGCGCTTTCCGGCGCTGATCAAGGAAGCGGCCCGTGCCGCTGGCGCGGTGGCCCAGTTCGCCGGCGGTGTGCCGGCCATGTGCGACGGCGTCACCCAGGGCCAGCCGGGCATGGAGCTGTCCCTGTTCTCCCGTGACGTGATCGCCATGGCCACGGCCGTGGCCTTGTCCCACAACGTCTTCGACGGCGGCCTGTACCTGGGCGTGTGCGACAAGATCGTGCCGGGCCTGGTCATCGGCGCGCTGCAGTTCGGCCACCTGCCGGCCGTCTTCGTGCCCGCCGGGCCGATGACCAGCGGCCTGTCCAACGACGAGAAGGCCAAGATCCGCCAGCTCCACGCCCAGGGCAAACTCGACCGCGAAGCGCTGCTGGAAGCCGAGATGAAGGCCTATCACGGCCCCGGCACCTGCACCTTCTACGGCACCGCCAACAGCAACCAGATGCTGATGGAGGTGCTCGGCCTGCACCTGCCCGGCGCCGCCTTCGTCACCCCCAACACGCCGCTGCGCGACGCACTGACCCGCGCCGCCGCCGAGCGCACCGCCCGCATCACCGCCGCCGGCCCCGAGTACACGCCGATGGCCGAGGTCGTCGACGAAAAGGCCATCGCCAACGCCATCGTCGGCCTGCTCGCCACCGGCGGCTCCACCAACCACACCATCCACCTGGTGGCCATGGCCTGGGCGGCCGGCATCCTCATCGACTGGGACGACTTCAACGCCCTGTCCGACGTGGTGCCGCTGCTGGCGCGCATCTACCCCAACGGCAGCGCCGACGTGAACCACTTCCACGCCGCCGGCGGCATGGGTTTCCTGATCCGCGAGCTGCTCGGCCTCGGCCTGCTCCATGAAGACGTAAAGACCGTCGCCGGCCAGGGCCTGAGCCACTACACCCGCGAGCCCTTCCTCGACGGCGACACGCTGGTATGGCGCGACGCCCCGGCGCACAGCCTCGACACCGACGTGCTGCGCAGCGGGAGCGAGCCCTTCAGCGCCGACGGCGGCCTCAAGCTCCTCACCGGCAACCTGGGCCGTGCGGTCATCAAGGTGTCGGCCGTCAAGTCCGCCAACCGCATCGTCGAGGCCCCGGCCATCATCTTCGACAGCCAGGACGACATGCTCGCCGCCTTCTCGCGCGGCGAACTGCACCGGGACTTCGTCGCCGTGGTGCGCTTCCAGGGACCCCAGGCCAACGGCATGCCCGAGCTGCACAAGCTCACGCCGGCCCTCGGCGTGCTGCAGGACGAAGGCTTCAAGGTGGCGTTGGTCACCGACGGCCGCATGTCCGGCGCGTCCGGCAAGGTGCCGGCGGCCATCCACGTCACGCCGGAATGCGTGGCCGGCGGCCCCCTGGCCCACGTGCGTGACGGCGACCTGATCCGCCTCGACGCCGAAACCGGCGTGCTGGAAGCCCTCGTCAGCCCCGTCGAATGGGATGCCCGCCACGCGGCTATCGCCGACCTGTCTGCCCATCAGCACGGCATCGGCCGTGACCTGTTCGCGAATGCCCGGGCCCATGCCGCCGGCGCCGAACAGGGCGGCATCACCTTCGCCCCCTACCCCACCCCCGCCGCCTGAGCCGGCACCGCAGAGAGAGCCACCATGCAGACCCGAGAAATCCTCGCCGCCAGCCCCGTCATGCCGGTCATCGTCATCGACGAACTGGCCTCCGCCGTGCCCCTCGCCCGCGCCCTCGTCGCCGGCGGCATCCGGGTGCTGGAAGTCACGCTGCGCACCGCCGCCGCGCTGGACAGCATCCGCGCCATCGTCGCCGAGGTGCCGGAAGCCCTGGTCGGCGTCGGCACCATCGTCAGCCCCGCCGATCTCGAAGCCGCCCGCGCCGCCGGTGCCCGCTTCGGCGTCAGCCCCGGCGCCAATGCCGAGCTGCTGGCCGCCGCGCGGGACAGCGGCCTGCCCTTCCTGCCCGGCGTGATGACGCCCTCCGACGTCATCAACGCGCTCGCCGCCGGCTTCGACACCCTCAAGCTGTTCCCGGCCAAGCAAGCGGGCAGCGTCGGCATGCTCAAGGCCCTCGGCGGCCCCTTCCCGCAGCTGCGCTTCTGCCCCACCGGCGGCATCGACCTGGCCAGCGCGCCGGAATTCCTGGCCCTGCCCAACGTGGCCTGCGTCGGCGGCTCCTGGCTGACGCCCGCCGACAAGGTCAAGGCCGGCGACTGGGCCGCCATCACCCGCCTCGCCGCCGACGCCGCCGCGCTGCGCCGTCCGGCCCACGCCGCCTGAGCCCACGCCCATGCCGCGCTACCGCATCGTCCACGATCACTTCGACGGCCTGCCCACGGTGGCGCTGGAGGACAGCCACAGCGGCGCCCGCGCCGTGCTGTGCACCACCGGCGCTACGCTGCTGAGCTGGCAGCAGGCCACCGCGGACGGCACGCTCGAACTGATCGACGGCTACGCCAGCGCCGCCGAGCTGCACAGCCAGGCCGGCGTACGCAGCGGCATCATGGCCCCCTTCAGCAACCGCGTGGCGGATGCCCGCTACCGCTTCGACGGCGCCCTCCACGACCTGCAACCGGGCGTGCCGGACGCCGAACGGCTGATCTACCACGGCTTCCTGCGCAGCCTCGAGCTGCCCATCGCCGAGGCCTGGGCCGACGACGAAGCGGCCAGCGTGGAGTTCGCCTGCACCGCCATCCGGCCCGGCGCGTTTGCCGGCTACCCCTTCGCCCTCGACCTGCGCATCCTGTTCTCCCTGTCGGATCAGGGCATCGCGCTGGAGCTGGAAGCCCACAACGTCGGCGACGTGGCAGCCCCCTACAGCTGCGGCTGGCATCCCTACTTCCGCCTCGGCGACGAGGGCATCGAGCACCTCAAGCTGCACCTGCCGGCCCGCCACGGCATCGCCACCGACGCCGAACTGATCCCGCTCGTCGACGGCGCCGCCTACCAGCCCTTGCACGCGCTGCCGGCCCTCGACTTCCGCCTGCCGTGGGCCATCGGCCACACGGTCATCGACGGCTGCGTCGCCGATCCCATCGCCGACGTCCACGGCATCGTGCTGACGCGCCTGCGCGACCCGCTCAACCGGCGCGCGCTGGAAGTCTGGCAGCACGGCGGGCTGGTGCACCTGTTCACCGGCGACACGCTGGCCCGTGACGGCCGCCGTGCGGTGGCCATCGAGCCGGTCTCGGCGATGACCGACGCCTTCAACCGCCCCGACTGCGCCGCCGCGATCCGCCTGCCGCCCGGCGGCAGCCACCGCTTCCGCTGCGGCGCCCGCTTCGCGCAGGGCTGAGACGCAACCCACACCTATAAATACCAGGAGACAAGCGTGCCCCACCGCAACACCAAGATCATCGCCACCCTCGGTCCGGCCAGCGCCGACGAGGCGAGCATCCGCGCCCTCGCCGAAGCCGGCACCGACGTGTTCCGCCTCAACTTCAGCCACGGCAGCCACGACAACCACCGCGCCGTGCACGCCGCCATCCGCCGCGTCGAGGCCACCCTCGGCCGCCCGCTCGGCATCCTGATGGATCTGCAGGGGCCCAAGCTGCGCCTCGGCACCTTCGCCAGCGGCAAGCCGCGCCTGGCCCGTGGCGACCTCATCCGCTTCGACCTGGACATCACGCCGGGCGACGCCCACCGCGTGTGCATCCCCCACCCGGAGATCATCGCCGCCGTGCGCCCCGGCGACACCCTGCTGATCGACGACGGCAAGATGCGCTTCCGCGTCGTCGACAAAACCGGCGACGTGGTCACCGCCGAAGCCCTCACCGACGGCCTGCTGTCCGACCGCAAGGGCGTCAACGTGCCGTCCGTGGCGCTGCCCCTGTCCGCGATGACCGCCAAGGACCAGACCGACCTGGCCTTCGGCCTCGAACTGGGCGTCGATTGGGTGGCGCTGTCCTTCGTGCAGCGCCCCGAAGATCTCTTCGAAGCCCGCGCCATCATCGGCAAGCGCGCCTGGCTGATGGCCAAGATCGAGAAGCCCGCCGCGCTGGCCCATCTCGACGCCATCATCGCCGCCGCCGACGGCGTGATGGTGGCCCGCGGCGACCTGGGCGTCGAACTGCCGCCCGAAGAAGTGCCGGGCCTGCAGAAGCGCATCGTGCGGTGCTGCCGGGAAGCCGGCAAACCGGTGGTGGTCGCCACGCAGATGCTCGAATCGATGATCGAGGCCCCCGCGCCGACCCGCGCCGAAGCCTCTGACGTGGCCACCGCCGTGTATGACGGGGTGGACTGCGTGATGCTGTCCGCCGAGTCCGCCTCCGGCAAATACCCGCGGGAAGCCGTCGAGATGATGACCCGCATCATCGCCTGCACCGAGTCCGACCCGCTGCAGCGCCAGCTGATGGACGCCGTGCATGGCCGCCTGGAGCACAGCAGCACCGACGCCATCGGCGCCGCGATGCGCACCGTGGCCGGCGTGCTGCCGCTGGGCGCGACGGTGGCTTACACCTCCTCCGGCGCCACCACCCTGCGCCTCGCCAACCAGCGCCCGCGTGCGCCGATCCTCTCGCTGACGCCCGACGAGCGCGTCGCGCGCCGCCTGGCCCTGGTGTGGGGCGTGCGCTCGCGCCTGTCGCGCCGTGTCGCGCCGACCACCACCGACCACGACGCCGCCATGCTTGCCGAGGCAGCCGAAGCCTGCCGCGACGAAGGCCTCACCCAGCCCAGCGACGCCTTTGTGCTGGCCGCCGGCGTGCCCTTCGGCACCCCCGGCAGCACCAACCTGCTGCGCGTGGTGCTGCCCGGCAGCGCCCCGCAAACCCAATCCCTATAAGACGACAGCCCACCAAAGGACACGACCATGACCCACACCGACGCCCGCGGCAATCTCAAGGAAAGCCTGCTCGCCCTCTTCCCCGAGGAACACCAGATCGCCGAGGACTGCCGCATCCTCTCCCCGCTGCACCAGCGCAGCATCCTGCTCGACGGCGAAATGCACGTGTGGAAGGGCGAAACCCGCCCGGTGCATTCCCCCATGTGCGTGCGCGGCGCCGACGGCAGCCTGACCCACGTGGAGCTGGGCAGCTACCCGATGACCGGCACCGCCGAGGCCGATGCCGCGCTGGCCGCCGCCGAGCGCGCCTATGACCACGGCCGCGGCCAGTGGCCGACCATGTCGGTGGCCGAGCGCATCGCCTGCGTGCAGAACTTCACCAACCAGATCATCGCCCGCCGCCGCGAGATCGTTAACCTGATCATGTGGGAGATCGGCAAGAGCCTGGCCGATTCCGAGAAGGAGTTCGACCGCACCATCGACTACATCAAGGCCACCATTGCCGAGCTCAAGCAGCTAGACAACGGCAACTCACGCTTCCAGATCGTGGACGGCACCATCGCCCAGATCCGCCGCTCGCCGCTGGGCATCGTGCTGTGCATGGGCCCCTACAACTACCCGATGAACGAGACCTTCACCACCCTGATCCCGGCGCTGATCATGGGTAATGTGGTGGTCTTCAAGCCGCCGCGTTTCGGCGTGCTGCTCTACTACCCGATGCTGGAGGCCTTCCGCAGCGCCTTCCCGCGCGGCGTCATCAACATCGTGTACGGCCAGGGCAACGTGGTCGTGCCGCACGTGATGGCCTCCGGCAAGGTCAACGTGCTGGCCCTCATCGGCACCAGCAAGGTCGCCGACCAGCTCAAGAAAGCCCACCCGAAGTCCAACCGCCTGCGCGCCGTGCTGGGCCTGGAGGCCAAGAACGCGGCCATCATCCTGCCCGACGCCGACGTGGAGCTGACCGTCAAGGAATGCATCGCCGGCACCCTGTCCTTCAACGGCCAGCGCTGCACCGCGATCAAGATGATCCTGGTGCACCAGGCCATCGCCGAGCGCTTCCTGCGCCGCTTCTGCGAGGAGATCGGCAAGCTCAAGATCGGCATGCCGTGGGAAAAGGGCGTCACCCTCACCCCGCTGCCCGAGATGAACAAGGTCGCCTACATGAACGACTGCATCGCCGACGCCGTCGGCCAGGGCGCCCGCGTGCTCAATGAAGGCGGCGGCACCTCGGTGGAGACCCTGTTCTACCCGGCCGTGGTGTACCCGGTGAAGGAAGGCATGAAGCTCTACCGCGAGGAGCAGTTCGGCCCGCTGATCCCGGTGGCCCCCTTCGAGGACATCGAGACTGCCCTGGAATACGTGATCAGCTCCGACCACGGCCAGCAGGTGTCCATCTTCGGCACCGACCCGGACCAGATCGCCAGCCTCGTCGACCCCCTGGTGAACCAGGTGTGCCGCGTCAACATCAACTGCCAGTGCCAGCGCAGCCCGGACATCTTCCCCTTCACCGGCCGCAAGGACTCCGCCGAGGGCACCCTGTCGGTGCACGACGCGCTGCGCGCCTTCTCCATCCGCACCATGGTCGCCGCCAAGCAGACCGAGGCCACCAAGACGCTGCTGGACGCCATCGTGCTCGGCCACAAGTCCAATTTCCTCAACACCCACTTCATCCTCTGAGCCGCAGGAGCCCATCACCGTGAGCAAGATCATCGACCTCATCGGCCGCGAAATCATCGACTCCCGCGGCAACCCCACCGTCGAATGCGACGTGATCCTCGACTGCGGCGCGGTCGGCCGCGCGGCGGTGCCCTCCGGCGCCTCCACCGGCAGCCGCGAGGCCATCGAACTGCGCGACAAGGACCCGGCCCGCTACGGCGGCAAGGGCACCCGCCAGGCCGTCGCTCACCTGGACGGCGAGATCCGCCGCGCGCTGGTGGGCCTGCCGGCCAGCGAACAGGTACGCATCGACCAGACCCTGATCGCCCTCGACGGCACTGACAACAAGTCGCGCCTGGGCGCCAACGCCCTGCTCGCCGCGTCGATGGCCACCGCCCACGCGGCGGCGGCCGCCACCGGCCTGCCCCTCTACCGCTACCTGGGCGGGGCCGGCCCCATGCTGCTGCCGGTGCCGATGATCAACGTCATCAACGGCGGCGCCCACGCCAACAACAGCCTGGACCTGCAGGAGTTCATGATCGTCCCCACCGGCGCGCCGACGTTCTCGGAAGCGGTGCGCTACGGCGCCGAGGTCTTCCACAGCCTCAAGCGGGTGATCGGCGAGCGCGGCATGAGCACCGCCGTCGGCGACGAAGGGGGGTTCGCCCCGTCTGTGGCCAGCAACGAGGCCGCGCTGGAGCTGATCCTCGAAGCCATCGACAAGGCCGGCTTCGTCGCCGGCAAGGACATCCACCTCGGCCTCGACTGCGCCGCCTCCGAGTTCTACCGGGACGGCCGCTACCAGCTGGCCGGCGAAGGCCGCAGCCTGAGCTCGGACGAGCTGGTGGACATGCTCGCCGGCTGGTGCGCCAAGTACCCGATCATCACCATCGAGGACGGCATGGCCGAGAACGACTGGGACGGCTGGGCCAGCCTCACCCGCGCCCTTGGCGACAAGGTGCAGCTGGTGGGCGACGACCTTTTCGTCACCAACACCAACATCCTGCGCGAAGGCATCCGCAAGGGCATCGCCAACTCCATCCTGATCAAGGTGAACCAGATCGGCACTCTCACCGAGACCATCGCCGCCATCGACCTCGCCCGCCGCCACGGCTACACCTCCATCGCCTCCCACCGCTCCGGCGAGACCGGCGACACCACCATCGCCGACCTGGCGGTGGGCCTGTCCACCGGGCAGATCAAGACCGGCTCCATGAGCCGCTCCGACCGCGTGGAGAAGTACAACCAGCTGCTGCGCATTGAACAGCAACTCGGCGCCGCCGCCCGCTACCCCGGCCGCGACGCCTTTCCCCTCGCCGACCACTGAGACGGGCCCGCCATGAACGCCATCGATCCCCTCAAGGCGACGGAGGGTCGCCTGCGCCGCGACATCCGCCAGCTCGGCCAGCTGCTCGGCGACACCGTGCGCGCCCAGCACGGCGAGGCCGCCTTCGAACTCATCGAACGCATCCGCCGCCTGTCCACGGGTTTTCACCGGCTGGACGACGAGGCCCTGCGCCAGGAGCTGGCGGCCACGCTGGACGGCCTCAGCCCCGAGCAGACCACCCAGGTGGTGCGCGCCTTCAGCTACTTCTCGCAACTGGTGAACATCGCCGAGGACCAGGACCAGCTGCGCCGCCGCCGGGCCGCCCAGCTGGCCGGCGAGGCGCCCGCGCCGGCCAGCCTGGACATCGCGCTGCAGCGCGCCTTCGCCGCGGGCCTCGACACCGAGGCGCTGCGCGAGGTGTTCCAGACCGCGGAGATCTCGCCGGTACTCACCGCCCACCCGACCGAAGTGCAGCGCAAGAGCATCCTCAACTGCCAGCAGGCCATCGCCCGCCTGCTCGACGAGCGGGACCGCATGCAGCTCACGCCGGACGAGCAGGAAGCCAACGCAGACGCCCTGCGCCGCGCCGTGCTGACCCTGTGGCAGACGCGCATGCTGCGCTTCAGCAAGCTGTCGGTGATGGACGAGGTCAGCAACGGCCTGTCCTACTTCGACGCCACCTTCCTGACGGAACTGCCGCGCGTCTACGCCCGCCTGGAAGACCGCCTGGCCCGTGCGGAAGGCAAGGACGATGACGCGGACACGCCCGAGCTGCCCAGCTTCCTGAAAGTCGGCAGCTGGATCGGCGGCGACCGGGACGGCAACCCCTTCGTCACCGCCGAGGTGCTCGAAGAAGCGCTTACCACCCAGGCCCACCGTCTGTTCGCCTGGTATCGGGAGGAAGTCTCCACCCTCGCCTCGCAACTGTCCGTCGCCGAGCTGCTGGCCGGTGCATCCGACGCGCTGCTGGCCCTCGCCGCCGCATCGCCGGACCGCTCGCCCCACCGCATGGACGAGCCCTACCGGCGCGCGCTGTCCGGCATCCTGGCGCGTCTCGCCGCCACCGAAGCGCATCTGCTCGGCCAAACAGCCAAAGACAACGCCGCGCCCTACGCCAGCCCCGCCGCGCTGGCCGACGACCTGCGTACCGTCCGCGATTCCCTGTGCGCCCACGGCTGCGCGCCGCTGGCCCGCGGTCGCCTGCGGCGCCTGCGCCGGGCGGTGGACGTGTTCGGCTTCCACCTCGCGCCCATCGACCTGCGCCAGAACTCGGACGTGCACGAGCGCGTCGTCGCCGAGCTGCTGGAGGCCGCCCATCCGGGCACCGGCTACCTGCGCCTGCGCGAAGGCGCCCGCATCGAGCTGCTGCTGGCGGAGATCGCCTCCCCACGCCCGCTGGCCTCGCCTTACCGGACTTACTCCGCCGAAACCGAAGGCGAGCTGGCGATCTTCCGCGCCGCCCGCCACGCCCACCTGCGCTACGGCCCGGCGGCGGTGCCCAACTGCATCATCTCCAAGACCGACGGCGTGTCGGACATGCTGGAGGTGGCCCTGCTGCTGAAGGAGTGCGGCCTGCTGCACCCCGAGGACGAGCGGCTGGACGTGAACATCATCCCGCTGTTCGAGACCATCGCCGACCTGCAGCACAGCGGCCCGGTGATGGACCGCCTGCTGTCCCTGCATCCCTACCGTCGCCTGCTGGCATCGCGCAACGACACCCAGGAGGTGATGCTCGGCTACTCCGACAGCAACAAGGACGGCGGCTTCCTCACCTCCGGCTGGGAGCTCTTCAAGGCCGAGACCGAGCTGGTGTCCGTGTTCGCCCGCCGCAACGTGCGCCTGCGCCTGTTTCACGGCCGCGGCGGCTCCGTCGGGCGTGGCGGCGGCCCCAGCTACCAGGCCATCCTGGCGCAACCGAAGGGCGCCGTGCAGGGGCAGATCCGCCTCACCGAACAGGGCGAGGTGATCGCCGCCAAGTACGGCCGCCCGGAAGCCGGCCTCGCCAACCTGGAGGTGCTGGTCGCCGCCACGCTGGAAGCGAGCCTGCCCGGCAGTGGCGGCGACGCCCCGCGCGCCGACTTCATCGAAGCGATGGACGAACTCTCCGCCGCCGCCTTCGCCGCCTACCGGGCGCTGGTGTACGAGACCGACGGCTTCGAGCGCTACTTCCGCGAATCCACCGTGCTGGCCGAGATCGCCGACCTCAACATCGGCAGCCGCCCGGCGTCGCGCAAGCCCTCCACCGCCATCGAAGACCTGCGCGCCATCCCGTGGGTGTTCAGCTGGGCCCAGTGCCGCCTGATGCTGCCCGGCTGGTTCGGCTTCGGCAGCGCGGTAAGCGCTTACCTGGCCGCCCACGGCGACGCCGGCCTCACGCGCCTGCAAGCGATGCAGCGGGACTGGCCCTTCTTCGCCAGCCTGCTCGGCAACATGGAGATGGTCCTCGCCAAGAGCGACATCGCCATCGCCGGCCGCTACGCCGGGCTGGTGGAAGATCCGGCCCTCGCCGCCGCGATCTTCCCGCGCATCCAGGCCGAACACGCGGCCACCGTGGACGCCGTGCTGCGCATCACCGGGCAGGCCGAGCTTCTCGATGCCAGCCCGCAGCTCAAGGACGCACTGCGCAACCGCTTCCCCTACCTGGACCCGCTCAACCACGTGCAGGTGGAACTCTTGCGGCGCTACCGCCAGGGCGAGGGAAATGACGACGAGCGCATCCGCCGCGCCATCCGGCTGTCCATCAACGGCATCGCCGCCGGCCTGCGCAATTCGGGGTGAGTCATGAACTTATATGACTACAAGGATTTCATCGGCTACATCGCCGCCGTCCTCACCACCGTCGCCTTCGTGCCCCAGGTGCTGCACACCTGGCGCACCCGCTCGGTGGATGACGTCTCCTTCGGCATGTACCTCGCCTTCACCACCGGCATCGGCCTGTGGCTGATCTACGGCATCCTCGAGAACTCCTGGCCGCTGATCCTCGCCAACACGCCGACCTTCGCGCTGGCGCTGAGCATCCTGGCGATGAAGGTCCGCTACGGCAGCCAGCGCACGGACCCGAACTGACGCCGTAGTCCCTTTTTCCCTCCCTCGTTACCCTGATCGGTGAAAACCGATCAGGGATTTTTTTATGTGCAGGCGCTGACCTGCGGACGGGACAGCCAGCGCAGGAGCGTCTCGTACAGGGCTTCCGGTACAACGGGCTTGGCGACGAAATCGTTCATGCCCGCATCGAAGCAGTTCTGCCGGTCCTCTTCGAAGGCATTGGCCGTCATGGCCAGGATCGGCGTATCGGCGTTGAGCGAGTCGGCGCGAATTTCCCGAGTGGCGTCGAGCCCGTTGAGATTGGGCATCTGCATGTCCATCATGATCAGCGCGTAGCGCTGCTGCCTGGCCATGGCGACCGCCACGCGGCCATCCTCCGCCAGATCGACGTCCAGTCCGGCATCTTCGAGGAGGCTCCGCGACACCTCCTGATTGACTGGCTCGTCTTCCACCACCAACACCTTCGCGCCGCCATGCACATCGAGCACGCGTTGTTCGGCAGGTGGCAGCGCCGCAAGGGACGGCGCACCGAGTGCGTCAGCGCAGCCCTTCTTCAGGCTCACCGTAAACCAGAAGTCGCAGCCCTTGCCCACCTCGCTCTCGACACCGATCTCCCCGCCCATCATGTGCACGAGCCGTTTGCTGATCGCCAGGCCAAGGCCCGTCCCCCCGTACCGGCGGGTGATCGACGTGTCCGCCTGCTCGAAAGCGGTGAACAGCCTCTCCTGGTTCTCCGCCGCAATACCGATGCCGGTGTCGACGACATCCCAGCGCAGGAGGAGGCTTTCGGAATCGTCGGCGACAACCCTGCAACACAAGGTGATAGCCCCCTCCGCCGTGAACTTGACCGCATTGCCGGCCAGGTTGAGGAGGATCTGCTCCAGGCGCATCGGGTCGCCGATCACGCCGAGATTCGGCAGGCCGGCAGCAAAGTCGATGTGGAGCTGGAGCCCCTTCTCCGCCGCCTTGTGGCTGATCAGGCTCGCCACGTTCTCGATGGCTTCGCCGAGGCGGAAGCGGGCGTTTTCGAGCGTCAGGCAGCCGGCCTCGATCTTGGAGATGTCCAGGATGTCGTTGATGACGCTCAACAGGTGGCGGGAGGCCACATCCACCTTCCCGAGCTGGTCCTTCAAGACAGGATCGGCGGTAGCGCGCATGGCCAGCCGGGTCATCCCCATGATGGCGCTCATCGGCGTGCGCAGCTCGTGGGACATGTTCGCCAGAAAACTGCTCTTCGCACGGCTGGCCTCCTCCGCCTGCAGCTTGGCCAGCTGCAAGGTCTCCTCGGAGCGCTTGCGCACAAGCAGGTTTTGAATCCGTGCCTTCAGCTCCAGCGGAAGGATGGGCTTGGCCACATAATCATCGATGCCGAGGTGGAACAATTCGATTCGCCGGGCCGCATTGTCGAATGCCGTGGTGGCCAGGATCAGGATGTTCCCCAGCGGCGCTGGTTGCCGCCTGATCCGGTTGATGAAGCGCGATCCCGTCATGTGCCCGCCAAGCACGATGTCGCAGATGAGTATGTCGTAATGCTGCGCGCGGATGGCCGTCCAGGCTTCGTCGGCGGAATCGAAGGCGTCGACCTCCATGCCCCATTCCCGCATCTGGGCACACAGATGCAGTTGCTGGTCGTGCGCATCCTCGACGTAAAGCGCACGACACGGCATCTGCTCATGCACCTTCAGAAAACGTTGCAGGAAGGTAACCAACTCCTCCACGTCCTGCTTTCTGAACAGCTCCGTAGCGCCGGCGTGGCTCGCCGCCTCGGCCAGCGCGGATGAGGGGCTAGCCGTGAGGATCACAATGGGTTCGAAGGGCGCAATACTCGAATCACGCAGTTTTCGGGAAAGCACGGTGCCTTCCCCGTCGGCCAGCTGCCACGCCACCACAAAGCAATGGAAATACTCGTTCGCTACGGCATCCATGGCCTCGGCAATGCTCCTGACCAGCACGATCCGGACACTCTCGTCGGCCAAGGCGTTTTCGAGGATATCCCGGTACAAATGTCCACTGTCGGCCAACAGGATGTTGATAGCCATATATGCCGTGCGTAAGCGCAGTGCCCTAAATGGGTATCAAGGATATACTCTATTCCCCATCGTCGTGCAGGCGGTGGGCGGAAGCAGGGACGACCCTGCCTCCCGCACTTCATCGGGGACGGCCCCATTCCCTGGGGAAATACTGATGAACTGGATCGCACTCTTCGTCGCCGGCCTGCTTGAAGTGATATGGGCCGTCGGCCTCAAATACACCGAAGGCTTCACCCGCCTGTGGCCCTCCGTCGGCACCGCGCTGGCCTTTCTCATGAGCCTCGGCCTGCTCGGCTGGGCGATGCGGGATCTTCCCGTCGGCACCGCCTACGCGGTATGGGTCGGCATCGGCGCCGTCGGCACCGCCATTGTCGGCATGGCTTTGCTGGGCGAACCGGCTTCCCTCCCGCGCATCCTGAGCCTCGGCCTCGTCGTTGCCGGCATCGTCGGCCTCAAGCTGTCGTCCCCGGCCTGACATCGAGCGCCGCCACGGAGCACAAAGCCACCACTGAACTCTCTGGCAAAATAGCGATCAGTGTCCCGCAGGAAACACGTGGATTGAGACCTCCCCTCAAGCCGACAGCTGTTTCCGCACGCTGCAGCTTGAAAACTGATCATAAATAGAGGAGTCCCTGCATGTTGAAGTTGAAAGGCGCGTTCGGCCTGCTGGCCGCGAGCGTTCTCGTCTCGATGAGCCCGCTCGCCATGGCCCACGGCGATGTCACGCCCCACCCCATCGATACCTCGGCGCTCAAGCAACTCGGCACCACCTGGGCCGACGCCAATCCCTACCGGGGTGACAAGCAGGCGGTGGCCGTTGGCGCCGAAGGCTATATGCACAACTGCGCCGGCTGCCACGGCCTCAATGTCATCACCGGCGGCGTCGCCCCCGATCTGCTCAAGCTCGACGCGGACTGCCTGGACATGGATTCCAAGGAACAACAGGAAGCCTGCCTGAAGGACACCGACGCCTACTTCAAGGAAGTCACCCTGTCCGGCAAGAAGAACGGCGAAGGCCGCTACACCATGCCCGGCTACAGCGCCGTCTTCACCCAGGAAGCCGTCTGGGCCCTCAAGGCCTACGTGGACGCCCGCACCCACGAGGAACTGCACAAGTAAGCCGACAGCAACACCGTTCGCCCCGGCACGGACACCCCGGCCGCGGCGAACCCTTGCGACGGACGGTGCCCCAAGCCCTCCCCACCCCGCAAGTGCTTCATCCCAACCCCAAGGCCTTGATCAGCCCAGCCTGATCAAGGCCTTTTCACATCCGTAGAAGACCTTCAGCGCGTGTGAGATCAATGTGCACGCGTGCACGTTGAGCGTGCACGGCTGTGAGGTCTTCGTGCACGGGGTGAAGTTGATGTATCGGCCGCTGAAGTTCTTCGTGCACGCGCCGAAGCTCTTCGTGCACCGGTGTGAGAAGAACTTTGGGGCGGTGAAGTTGAATGTTGGGCGGTGTGAGGTGAAGTTTCGGGGGCGGAGGTCTTCGTTGCGAGACTACGTTTGTAGCGGTCCAGCCAGACGCCGTGTGACAAGCAAGCGTGCGATGACATCTACCTCACAGATCGAACTGAGCGCAAGTGACGAAATTCATAGCGCCTACCTATATTGGGTGAAATCCTTCCGAAAAACAACTATTCGAATTCAAATGGCAGACTAATTAATCCGACTCACTGCTTTCGGCGAGTTACAGCTCTACAAGTCAGCCTTCGGTCCCGCATTAGCCATGCTCATGAGGAATAGTCATGGAAGTCTACAAAGTGTACGTCCACACCAAGGACGACCCGCATGTATCTGAAATGGTTGTAGCTGCCTCGTCAAAGAAGGAGGCTGAAGAGCGTGCCCTTGCACACGTGAAGAAGAGCAACCCATATAAGGGCTATCGAGCCCCCGAGGAATCAAAAGATCTTTCCAAGGTGCTTTACGTCAAGAAGGCTGGAACCAATGGATGCCTCGTTATTCACCGGGTTCCGCTTGAAGTATTCAAGCGTGTGAAAGGAGTTGCTTAATACTGATATGAATTTTTATCCATCCAAACGTTAGACATCGCAAGTCATGTCCTCAATCATTGAGCGTGTGCACGAACTACTTATTGCAGAACCAGACCCTACGCGAGACTACTACGCAGTCACGCTTCTTTCTCTGCCAGAGGGAGGATGCGGATATTCATGCTACTCCGGCTGGGTCGGCTTTACTGAGGACAGGCCTCAACGAGAAATTCGCAAGGCTTCGCTCGTACATGCCGACCGAGTTGTTGGACCTTGGCGAAAGAGCGGGAAAACCGCGCTTGTCGTTAACTCAATATCTGACTTCTGCATCTTCTTCGGTTTTGGCGGAAATGCCGTAATTGAGAAGGGAGTTGCTAATGAGATCATTCCTGAATGGCTTTCTCCTCACCCCGTCGCATGCGAAGGTGAGTTCGGTTTTGTTTGCCTAGAATCGCTGCCGTCATTCGCTCTTCAGCGGGCGCCAACACCAAAGCATCGGATGCGTATTCTTCAGCGGGACAACTATCGCTGTAGAGTTTGCGGGCGAAGTCCTAACGACCATGTTGATCTCGAACTTCACGTTCATCATATCCGGCCGTGGGCCGTCGGTGGTTTAACACAAGATTCGAACCTCATCACGCTTTGCCATACCTGCCACAACGGGCTTGACCCTCACTTTGAATTTTCGCTCTTTAGACTCCTTCCGCGGAAGAAGTCATCGGAAGGTACTGCTGAATATTTGCAGCAATTGCAAAGGTATCAGGCTGAGGCTGTTCAACGCTGGCAAGAGAGTGATGTCTAAAAACAGCGGGCAATAAGTCAATCATCCCAATATGCGTCCTATACACACTATGTCCTCCCCCTTGACCCCACCAACCTCCCCCGCCCATACTCCTGCCGTCGCCTAAACAGTGGCGACCGGGTTTAGCAGCCCGACGAATCCAGGCGGATACTCGGCCGCATTGCGGCCGTTTTTGTTCGTCACGCCCTTGGTGCGCCCTGATTTCATGATCAATGGCGGGCCGGGTGGGGAGGCTTCGGCCTGCCGGTTCCCTGGATTCCGGTCTGCTAACCCTGCTTTGGCCCGCCCCCCGTTTAGCAGCGGCGGGTGGAACAGTCCATCCAATCCAGGAGCATCCATCATGGCCGTTCAAGCCTTGGCGTGCGCGTTTCCGCGCGCGTCTGCTTCACTCCCCTGCCCTTCACCCGCGTCGCACTGCGCTTGCCACTCTGCATGGAGGGCTGCCCGATGAATACGCCGATGCAGTTTCCTTCGCCGTCCGACACGCTTTACGAGTTGACCGACAGCGCGAGCGCGATGGCCCTTACCGATCAGCTAACGGCGCGCCTTGCGCAGTTGCATGCGATGTTGTCGGCCACCCACGGCAACGCCGGCGACACGTTCCGCCACCTCTGCCATGAGCATCAGGAGCACTACATGTGGGCCTGCTACATGCTGGCCGGCGAGACGCGAGAGTTGATGACGGCGCTGGCGGAGAGGCAGCGGGTTGCGGCACTTCCGTCTTGATTGGACGGATGGAGTCCTGGGCCAGGCTGGATCGCGCTCAGGACACATCGCATGCGATGACGTGAAGCCCATCATCAAGCCGGCAACGTACGAGTGACCTAATTCATAGCATTTACCCATGTTGGGTGGGATTCTTCAGGAAACGTCTGGAGGGCAATGCGAGGCGGATTAATCACTCCTCGTCCGTCTCGTTTTCTCATTAACAGTCAGGCCATCGGGAGAGCCTATGTTTTCATTGTTCCGCAAGAAAAAGACTTTTCCAACCGAGTCCGCGTGGACAGTGTCAACGGGCCAACACAATGGCAATCCACTATTATGAGGGCCTTCCTTCAAATGAAGAAATGGATACCCTCAATGAAATTGAGGACGCTTTGTCAGCCGCCCTTGAAGATCAGCAGGCTTCTCTCCAGGTGCTCACAATCACCACAAATGGAATGCGTGAATTCATCTTCTTTACACGAGCTCCGGCTGGCATCGAAGCCAAAATAATGGCGGTTCGCTCGCAGTTTCCTAGCCGTGCGTTGCAGTTTTACGTTACGGCCGACCCCCAGTGGGATGGCTACGCAGCGTTTTCCTAACCTGGAGCGCCAGAGGAAGGTTGCGGACAAGCTAATTAGGTTCATATGCCAATTTGCATGCTTCGAGTCGCAGGCTCTACTACCAAGGTAAAGAAGTTTCTTCGCAACAGCACCCTTCAACCATCAAAGGTCTATTGGCGTGGCGACCCCGGCTTTCCCGCGAGCCGTGGTCCTATAACTGTGTCGGGGTTCAACATTCCACTGTCCGGGTCGCACGGCGAATCCATTGCCAAACAAGCCCAACAAGCTTTGGCTTTTCTTCGACAGAATCGCTGCGACATGCTTCTCATACGGGAACTGCACTTCAAATACGCCACAGTAGACTTTGGTCTACACGATCTTGCCACTGAAGATCGTCCTTGGCCGGCCTACCGACTTCCCGCAACGCTTATTCAACTGCTCGGAGAGTTCCGGTTTCAACTGGAGTTGTCTTTCTATGGCCCCCCCGTAGCGTGCTTCCAAACGCCCCGGCTCCGCGGATCTGCCGAAAACTCACCTTGGTTTCCTCTGTCGCACCAGCACGACAGTCCCCTCACCTAGTTCGTTGCTCCTCGTCAAAGCCATGAAGCACATACTGTTCGTCTGCAGTCAGAACCGACTGCGAAGCCCCACTGCCGAGCAGATCTTCTCGGACCATCCAGGCATTGAATGCACGTCCGCCGGCTTGAATCACGATGCAGACAATCCTGTCACACCCGAACTGGTTGAATGGGCCGACTCAATCTTCGTCATGGAGAAGGTGCATAAAAGCAAACTCTCATCGCGGTTCAAACGCAATCTCGCAAACAAGCGAATTGTCTGCCTCGACATACCGGATGAATACGGATTCATGGATCCAGTGCTTATTCAGCTGCTCCGATCAAAAGTACTGCGTTTCTTGCCCACAACAATCCAGTCAACTGGACCGCTTTAGGTAGTTCAACCCCTCATGACCGATGAAGAACTCAATGTGTTGCCTGCCCTGGCCTGGATGCCAAGTCGCATCCCGATTCAGGACGCGCTCGTGGCCATCGTACCTAAAGGTGTCGAATTTCCAAGAGAGCGCATTCCTTCAAGTCCAGAACAGCGGTGGTATCCGCAACAGGATGGCAGTATTCGAGTGTTGGTGCTGCATGACGGAGGGGCCTTTGACACGTCTCTATTTCACATTGCGCCGCGCGCCTGGGACCACACCACGTGTGACGTATGCAATACCCGCATACCTGCAATGACGGTCTGCTTCGTCACCAGGTACGATCCATATATTGCTCTTTGCGCAACTTGCTTTGAAAACCATGTCGTGGCCCATCTCGGCACCCTTCGCATCATGTTGTGGCGTGTCAAACGCATGATTGGTATTCATGCCGCGGCGTGACCTCGCGCGCTTCGGTCGCCGGACGCTGCGCGACGTGGCCATTCAGTGCAGCTTAGCTCCGTGCTGAGCGTCTTAAAGGGGGCGTGCTTTGCTTAAGCTTGATGATCCACGTTGGTCTGAACTACAGCATGCCTACGGCGTCGCCACGGACGTCCCGGCTTTGTTGAAACAACTCACTGACATCCCCACGTCTGAGGATGACAAAGAGCCATGGTTTTCCATCTGGAGTGCCCTGGCACACCAAGGCAATGTGTACTCTGCTTCGTTCGCAGCGGTGCCACACGTCATTGAGGCACTCGCGTCTGCGCCATTGAGTGCCGATTTTTCTTATTTTCAATTTCCGGCCTGGGTTGAGATTTGCCGCGCAAAGAACAACGTTCCGGTTCCCGAAGATATTGCTGCCGCCTATTTCGACGCTTTGTCTCGCTTGCCCGTGCTAATGGCGGCAGCTTCCTCGCGCAAGTGGGATGAGGGTTTCCTCCGTTGCGCTCTTTCGGCGGTTGCAGCAGCGAAAGGGCAACCACTGATCGCCGAGGCTGTCTTGGAGCTTTCACCCGACGTGGCGGCGGAGTTCATGGAGTGGTTTTCTGAACGCTAAGACGCCCGATCTCCTCCATCGAGAGGAACCACCTGTCAGCAGCTCCTCATGTCAAATGCTGAACGACAGGCTCAGCTGACCGACAGAAAATGCCGCACCACCGGCGCCTGCTCTCCCCGATGGAAGCGCAGCACTTCTTCCTGCAGGTCTGCCGCGGCCTTGGATACGCGGCGGTGTTGCCGCAGGTGTTCCGCCCAGGATTCGACCATGAACCATTCGAGGATCAGGCTGGGGTCGGCGGCGTCTTCGGTGACACCCCAGTCGTAGGCGCCGTCGCGGCGGCGGTCGGCGGACAGGCCGGTGAGCGCATCCAGGAAGGCCTGACGGTCGGTTGCGTCGATCCTGTATTCGATGAGGATCAGCACGGGGCCACGGTCGTATTCCACGGGAGCGGCGGTGAGCGGTTCGGGCCAATGGTTTGACGGCACCAGGTCCGCTTCGCCTTTGGGGAGTTTGAGTCGGTGGAACGCGAGGCCGACAATCGCCAGGCCGCCTGCGCCGGCGATCAGGGTCATGGGTACGCCGATCAGCGTGGCGATGCCGCCCCACGCGAGGCTGCCAGCGGTCATCGCGCCGTTGAAGACGGTGAGGTAGACGGCCAGGGAGCGGCCCCGCACCCAGTTGGGCAGGATGGCCTGGGCGATGCTGCTGAGGGTGGTGAGCGCGGCGATCCACGCGGCGCCGAGGGCGAGCAGTGCCATCAGGGCTGCCCACTGCGCTGGCGCGAACGACAGGAAGACCATCACTGCGGCGGTGACGATGGCTGACATCAGCACGATGCCGTCCGTGCTGAGGCGTGCGCGCAGTTTCGGCATGAGCATGGCGCCGCCGATGGCCCCGAGGCCGACGGCGCCGAGCAGCACACCGTAGAAGCCGGCGCCACCGCCGAGCAGCTTCTTCGCCACCAGCGGCAGGAGCGCCCACACTGAACTCGCGAGCAGGAAGAAGACGAAGGCGCGGATCAGCACCACGTGCAGTTCCCGATGGGCGCGGGCGTAGCGCAGGCCGGCGCGAAACGCCCCCGGGAAGCGCTCGGACAGGACATCGTCGGCTTTCTCCGGGCGCCGCCACCACAGCAGCGCGGCAATCACGAACACGTAGCTGATGACATCGGCCCCGTAGGTAACCGCGGCGCCCAGCTTGGCGAGGATCAGGCCGCCCAGCGCAGGGCCGACGGCCCGCGCGATGTTGATGCCGAGGGAGTTGAGGGCGACGGCGCTCTTGAGGTCTTTCTTGTCGACCAGCTCTGGGACGATGGCTTGCCAGGTGGGGCCCATCAACGCTGCGCCAATGCCGCCCAGAAAGGTGAGTCCGATCAGCGAAGCCACGGTTTGCTGGCCGAAGGCGGACAGCAGCATCAGGCAGATGCTGACCGTAGCGAGCAGCCCCTGGATGCCGATGAGGAATTTGCGCCGGTCGAGGATGTCCGACAGCACGCCGGCGGGGATGGCGAGCAGGAAGACGGGCAAGGTTGCCGCGGCCTGCACCATGGCCACGGCGGCCGGCGACACCGACAGGTCGGTCATCAGCCAGGCGCTGGCCACATCGCGGATGAAGCTGCCGGTGTTGCCGATCACCGTTGCCACCCACAGCACGGCGAAGAGTTGTTGCCGGAGGGGCGCGAAGCTGCCGGCCGCGGCCGTGGTGGTCTGTGCTGTCATGGAGCCCGTCTTTCCTTCATAGGTTTACACCGCCCAGCAGGAACAGCCCAGGGCGCCGAAGAAGCCTTTCAGATCGGCCACTGGCACCTTCGATCCCCAGGCTCTGGCGTGCGCGTGGCCGTGCAGGCCGCAGGCGCTGTTGCATCCGCAGGCGGCGATGGCCTGGCGATGTAGCGAATGCCGCCCTGCCCCATCCGGCTCGCCCCAGGCTGCATAGCCCTTGAAGGTTCGCACCGGCGACCACTCGGGCATGGCCGGAGGCACGGGGTTGTCGTCCTCCGGGGCAAAGTCGCCCGCGCCATAGACGACGCGGCCGCCCACCATGGTGAGTTCGGAGGTGAGGAAGGAGATTTCATCCTCGGCGCAGCTGAAGAAATCCTTGTCCGGCACGATCAGGTCGGCAAACTGGCCCGTCGCGATGCGGCCGCGCCGGCCTTCCTCGTTGGAGAACCAGGCCACCTTCTCGGTCCACATGCGCAGCGCGGTCTCCCGGTCCAGGCAGTTGCGGCGCGGGTAGATCTGCAGGCCGCCGACGGTCTTGCCGGTGATCATCCAGGCCAGGGACACCCACGGGTTGTAGGAGGCGACACGGGTGGCGTCGGTGCCGGCCGAGACGTTCACGCCCTTGGCCAGCATGCGGGCGATGGGGGGCGTCGCTTCGGCCGCGGCGGGGCCGTAGCGTTCGACGAAATACTCGCCCTGGTAGGCCATGCGGTGCTGCACGGCGATGCCTCCGCCCAGCGCGGTGATACGGTCGATGGATTCGTCCGAGATGGTTTCGGCGTGGTCGAAGAACCAGTTCAGGCCTTTGAGGGGAATGTCCCGATCCACTTTCTCGAACACGTCGAGGGCGCGGGAGATGGTTTCGTCGTAGGTGGCGTGCAAGCGCCAGGGCCAGCGGTTGTGGGCGAGGATGCGCACCACCTCCTCCAGCTCCCCTTCCATTTCCTGCGGCATGTCCGGGCGGGGCTGGCGGAAGTCCTCGAAGTCCGCCGCCGAAAACACCAGCATTTCGCCGGCACCGTTATGGCGGAAGTAGTCGTTGCCCTGCTTGTATTTGACGCTGGCCGTCCAGTTGAGGAAGTCCTCCTTCTCCTGCTTGGGCTTCTGGGTGAACAGGTTGTAGGCCAGCCGAACCGTCATCTGGCCTTCGTCGGCCAGCTTCTGGATCACCGCATAGTCGTCCGGGTAGTTCTGGAAGCCGCCGCCGGCATCGATGACTCCGGTAACGCCCAGGCGGTTGAGCTCGCGCATGAAATGCCGCGTCGAGTTGAGCTGGTAGTCGAAGGGGAGCTTGGGGCCCTTCGCCAGGGTGGCGTAGAGGATGGCGGCGTTGGGTTTGGCCAGCAGCAGGCCCGTCGGGTTGCCGCTGGCATCGCGGGTGATCTCGCCGCCGGGGGGCTCCGGCGTGTCCCTGGTGTAGCCGACGGCACGCAGCGCCGCCCCGTTGAGGAGCGCGCGGTCGTAGAGATGCAACAGGAAGACCGGCGTATCGGGCGCGATGGCGTTGATCTCGTCGATGGTCGGCAGCCGTTTCTCGATGAACTGATGCTCGGTGAAGCCGCCCACCACGCGCACCCACTGCGGCGCGGGCGTGATCGCCACCTGCCGCCGCAGCATGTCCATGGCGTCGGCCAGCGAGCGCACGCCATCCCAGCGCAGCTCCATGTTGTAGTTGAGGCCACCGCGGACGACGTGGGTATGGTTGTCGACCAAGCCGGGCAACACGCTGCGCCCCTTGAGGTCGATGACGCGCGTGCCCGAATCCGCGAAAAGCTGGATGTCCGCATCGTCGCCCACCGCCAGGAACTTGCCGTCCTTGATGGCTACGGCACTGGCGGTGGGCTTGCTGGTGTCCAGCGTGGTGAATCGACCGTTGCGCAGGATGACGTCGGCCGTCGTGGGTGCTGTCATGATCGCTTCTCCTCGGGCGCCTTGGTCTGCTGCATGGCCTGGCGGCCTGGTAACTGGCCGAACACATGGTCCGTGGCTTGCGATCGGTCGCAAGCGGCCGTGAAGGCCGAACCGCTCAACAACTGTTTGCCGACCGGCACGAGCTGCTCGCCGATGAGCATCCCGAGCAGCCCGACGATGGCGACGACCGGCGGCGCTGGTGAGCGCACGTTCAACAGGCTGTAGATCACGCCCACCAGCACACCGACCGCCAATGAAATCAGATAGGGTTTCATTGGCCTTGCCTCTTTCAGCCCTCGTGGGCACCGAACATCGTCTTGGCGTAGGTGATCCCGAGGCCATAGCCGCCCCCGAGCTTCTTGGCGATGCCGGTGGTCAGCTCGTAGGTGTCGGTACGGGCCCAGTCGCGCTGGAGTTCGAGCAGGTACTGCAGCGCCGTCATCGGGCGGGCACCGGCTTGCACCATGCGTTGCACCGCACGTTCGTGCGCTTCGGTGGAGACGTCTCCGCAGGCGTCGGTGATCACATAGACCTCGAAGCCCTGCGAGAGTGCCGACAAGGTCGGGCCGACGATACAGACGCTGGTCCACAAGCCGCCGAAGACGATGCGCCCCTTGCCGATCTTGTTGACCTGGGCGATCACGGCGGCGTCTTCCCAGGTGTTCATCGAGGTGCGATCCAGCAGGGCCTGGCCCGGGAAAGGCGAGGTCACCTCCTCGAACATCGGCCCGGAAAAGCTCTTTTCGGCGACGGTCGTCAGGATGGTCGATACGCCAAAGCCGGCCGCCGCGCTGGCTACCAGGCCGGCGTTGTTGCGCAGCGAGGGGATGTCGATGGAGTGCGTGGCGAAGGCCATCTGCGACTGGTAGTCGATGAGGATCAGCGTATGGTCGGTCGGGGTGAGCAGCAGCGGGCTGGGCGTGGGGGTGGCGGCGACGGTCATGGCGGCGGGCTCCTCTGATTTCGTACAACGAACGGGG
This sequence comes from Zoogloea sp. GW822-FHT05C07, assembly GCF_058800215.1. Lineage (NCBI taxonomy): Bacteria > Pseudomonadati > Pseudomonadota > Betaproteobacteria > Rhodocyclales > Zoogloeaceae > Zoogloea > Zoogloea sp. GW822-FHT05C07. The sequence goes on along the minus strand of NZ_CM179510.1, from coordinate 4,945,684 downwards.
TTGGGAAACTGGGGCAGACGAAGCGCTGCCTTGATGCAGGCACTATAGACAAGGCCTAACCCATTTAGAATGAGACGAACGGCATGGCATCCTTTCCATTCTTGATGTCATGGATGGCCTCGCACGCCCAGACAGAGGAGTAAGGTCGCATGAAAAAATTACCGGATCTCGAGGCCTGGGCCCTCTTCGCCAAAGTTGCGGAAACCGGGTCCTTCGCCCGCACCGCCGCCGAGTTCGATCTCTCCCAGGCCACGGTATCCAAAGCGGTACTCCGCCTGGAAAAGCGCATGGGAACGGTGCTCTTCCATCGCAACTCCCGGCGCCTGTCGCTGACGGAAAGCGGCTATGCCGCGCTGGAACGGGCGACGCGCATCCTGTCCGAGGGGCAAGCGATCGAGGCCGAAGTCACGGAACAGTCAGTCAGTCTGCGCGGGCCGATCCGGATCACGGTGCCGATGTCCTTCGGAATCTCGTACCTGGCGCCCCTCCTGCCGGACTTCATGGCGCGGCTGCCCGACGTCAGCCTGGATTTCCATTTCACCGACGAGATTGTCGACTTGGTCGCCAACCGCTTCGACCTCGGGCTGCGCATCTCCACGATGGCGGATTCAAGCCTGCTGGCCCGCCGCCTTTATGCGGTAAAGATCCTGCTGGTCGGCGCGCCGGCCTATTTCGAGCGCTACGGCAAACCGGATCACCCGCGCGAGCTCGCGCAGCACCGGGGGCTGATGTACTCGAACTCACGCACTGGCGGATGCTGGCGGTTTCGGCATGATCAACAAGGCGAATTCACCCAGGCCATGCAGGCCCCCCTATGCGCCAACAACGCGGAAGCCATGATGCCCGCCCTCAAGGCGGGCCTCGGGCTGGCACTTCAGCCGGAGTTCCTGGTGTGGGATGAACTGCAGTCGGGGCAACTGGAAACGGTCATGTGCGACTGGAAAGTCGATTCGATCGCGCTGCACATCGTCACCCCACCGGGCCGCAGCCGCCCTGCCCGGGTTCAGGCCTTCATCGATTTCCTGTCGGAGCGGCTGGCGGAGGCGCCCTGGTTGCAGGAGATTGCGTGTAATGACGACTAGAAAGCCATGAGTACGAGGCAATAAGCACCAGATGACATCCAGAGCCCTCTCTCTTCTTACACTACTCCCTATTGCAGCCTATGCCGGAGTAGCGGTCGAATTTGGGACGGAGTACCCCACAACCGGATGGGGCACGATCCCCCAGAAGACCGCGGAGAGAATAATCTGGGAATTCGATGAAAAGGAGTTGCTGGACGAAGAGCTTGAAGAGAAAGGTCTGAACAAGAACTATCGAAAATACCTTGTCGGAAAACGGATACGCCTGAGCGGCAAGGGAGACAAGCATCTATTCGTCCGCCCCGCTTTTCAGCCTTACCTTAGTGCGTTCTACGGTGCGCACACATACTGCTACTGGGTCGTAGACAGCAAGAATCGCGTCATTTTCCAGAGCCGCTCGGACAAGTTCGCCGTTTTGACGCAGGCACACCATTCCATGCATGACATTCTGGTCTCCCAATGTTTCGGCGGATGGTGCTACGAGACGCCTTTCCGCTTTGATGGCAAAGAGTACGTTGAGGGAAAATGCAGAGCATCGCAGATCGTCAATCGGAGAATCACCAAGGCGTGCAGGATTGATTGATCAATTTGCAAGCTCAAGGCCGCTGATTTTTCAGGAACTCTGACGTGCCTCAAGTGTAGTGCCACCGCGCACCATGGTCGCCCACATGCACGGTGGCGCCTTGAACCATACCCCCTTACGCAAACTCATCCACCTTGGTTCCCAGCGTACCGTCCGTCGCCTTGGCGGAGGGCTGCGTTGCAGTTGCAGCCGCCGTCGTCTTTCTGCCCTGCTCGGACTCCTGCTTCTTCTGGGCCTTGAGCTGCTCGATACGCGCCTGGAGCTGGGTGACTTGCTGTTGCAGTAGCTTGATCTTCTCCGCGCTTTTGCCGGAGGTGTCCTTCTGAGCGTTCTCCAGCTGCTTCTTCACGGTCTGAAGCTGTTTTTGCAGTGCCGCAACCTGTGCGTCACTGCTCCCACTCGTGGAGGTGGAGCTGGATGCGGTCGATGTGCTGGGGATGGAGACGTTCGTTACGGATGCCATTTCAGGGGCTCATTTCATTTGGTTTTCCCGTTTTTGCTATCGGCATCAAGCTGAGTAAGTTTTAGAGCAGCCACAGGTAAAAGGATGTAAAGACCGCGTCCGCGCGAGCGGCCGAAGGACTGCCGGCTGCGCGGACGCATTGGGTTCAATGATCCCGTTCGTAGCTCACTTCTTGATGAACGGGGCGATGACATCCATCGGGAGCGGGAAAACGATGGTGGTGTTCTTGTCGGCACCGATCACGGTGAGCGTTTCGAGGTAGCGCAGCTGGATGGCCTGAGGTTCCTGGGCCAGGATCTTGGCGGCCTGGAAGAGCTTTTCGGAGGCCTGCAGTTCGCCTTCGGCGTGGATCACCTTGGCGCGCCGCTCGCGTTCCGCCTCGGCCTGCCGGGCGATGGCGCGGACCATCGATTCGGTGAGGTCCACCTGCTTGATCTCGACGTTGGAGACCTTGATGCCCCATGTATCGGTCTGCGCGTCGAGCGCCTGCTGGATATCCAGGTTCAGCCTCTCGCGCTCGGACAGCATGTCGTCGAGCAGATGTTTGCCCAGCACGGAGCGCAGCATGGTCTGCGCCAGCTGGCTGGTGGCGTTCATGAAATCGACGACCTGGATGATGGCCTTCTGCGGGTCCACCACGCGGAAATAGACAACCGCGCTGACCTTGACCGATACGTTGTCCTTGGAGATCACATCCTGCGTGGGCACCTCCAGTACGACAGTGCGCAGATCGACCCGCACGACCTGCTGAATGCCCGGAATGATGATCACCAGCCCCGGCCCTTTCACCTGCTGGAAGCGACCCAGCGTGAAGACAACGCCGCGCTCGTACTCACGAAAGATGCGGATGGCCGAGCCAAGGAAGAGAACTGCGGCCAGTATAAGAAGCGGCGTGAAAAGTCCGACGCCGATTGCATCCCAGAACATTTGATGCCTCCTGTTGTTGACGACGGTGAACGTCGGACGCAGCTGCTTCGAATGCCGCTACGTCAATTAACCTGACACTGATAAAAATGAAAAGCCTTGTACTCATCAAGACTAGGCCAGTCTGTACTTGAGCGATATGATCGTGAGTAAGATCACGAGTGCTCCATCCACGAACATGCCAAACATTCAACGTTTCCTATAGCTTGGATCAATGTACGGGCATTTGGTGCGTTATATTTTTTTGGATGGCAGACGTCCAAATGGAAAAAAGCGAAACGCTTGAGTTCCATTTTTGGCCCGGAATGGCGGGCCCTGCAGAAGTCGATGGACTTCAGTCATGAAGTGGCCACGTATTGAAAGCAAAGGGGGCCAAAACGTTTCGATCTAGTTTCGAGTCCAAAGTGGCACTCGCATTTGCTGCGGCAATGCTGGTCGTGATCGCGTTGGCTACCGCTACCTGGAAAATCGCCGACGATGCCGCCAAGGCGGCGGGGATGGTGGCACGCAGCCAGGAGGTCCTTCACGACCTGGCCCGCGTCAGAGGCTATTCGCTACAGATCGAGTTGACGACACAGGGCTTCCGCTTGAGCGGGGACCCGGCCCTGCTCGCCGAACGGGACGACGCCATAGCCGCGCGGGAGGCGAGCCTCGCAAGCATCCGGCAACTGACGGTCGAGAGCGTGGCGCAGCAGCAGCGCTGGATGGAATTGCGCAAGGTGCTCGATCAGCGGATGGCCATCGCACGGCAAGTAGAGTTGCTGCGCAAGACGCAAGGGCCGGACGCGGCCAACGTCTTTGTGGCCAACGCACCACTTCGCACGACGCGAGCCCTCACCTATCAGTTGTTGTCCGAAATGGATGCGAATGCGCGCCATCATCTGGCGCAGCGCGAAACCACCCACGCCGAGGCACGCCAGACCCTGGTGGCTGCAGGAACCCTGGCTTCGACGATGCTGGCGGGCCTCCTGACCGGGACTTACCTGTTGATCCGCCGCCAGTTGCGAGCCACGGAGGCCGGCCAGCAGGCACTGGCCGATAGCGAGGAGAGCCTTCGCACGACGCTGCATTCGATTGGCGACGCCGTGCTGGCAACCGATACCGATGGACGGATCACGCGCATGAATCCGGTGGCCGAAAGGCTAACCGGCTGGTCGCTGGAGGACGCCAAAGGGCGAGTGGTGGATACGGTCTTCCGCATCATCAACGAGGAAACCCGCGAACCTGCGCCAATCCCCGTGGCAACGGTGCTCGCCACGGGCGAGATCCAGGGGTTGGCCAACTACACTGCGCTGATCGCCCTCGACGGCACCGAGTGCCCTATTGCCGACAGCGCCGCCCCGATTCGCGACACCCACGGACAGCTTTGCGGGGTCGTGCTGGTGTTTCGGGATGTCAGCGCGGAGCGCGAGGCGGAGCGGATCATTCGCGAGCAGAATGCCCTGCTGGCCGCCGATGTGCGCCAGCGTACCGAGCAATGGCGCGAGAGCGAGAGCCATCTGCGCAGCGTAATCAGTGCTGTGCCCGCCCTCATCGCCTATGTGAATGCCGAACGGCGGTATGTCTATGTCAACGACCAGTACCGCCAGCGCTTCGCGCCGGATCGCGAGGACATCACGGATTGCACGGTGCGGGAGATTCTCGGCGAAGAGCGCTACGCCGTCGCCTGCCCCTTGATCGACAAGGTCCTGGCCGGGGAAGCCCAATCCTACGACTGGCAACCTTTTGCAGGCATCTGGCAGACCATCCAGTATGTCCCGCGATTTCAGGCCGCCGGCGGCATCGCCGGCTACTATGTGCTCGGCACGGACATCACCGAGCGCAAACGCTTTGAAGAGCGGATCCAGTCCCTCAACATCGAGCTCGAACTGCGCGTACGGGAACTGGAGCACGTCAGCCGCGCCCTGCGCACCTTGAGCGCGGGCAACCGCGCGATGCTGCGGGCTTCCGAAGAACAAGGGCTGCTCGACAGCATGTGCCGGGCCATCGTCACCGAGGGCGGCTACGGAATCGCCGTGGTGTGGTTCAAGGGCGAAGGCCCCGACCAGGCACTACGCCCCATGGCGGAGTGCGGCTATCCGGGCGGGATGGCGGCACTCAATGCGCTCGGCCTCAACCTCTCGGATACGGCGCAAGGACAGGGTGTGACGTCAACGGCCATCCGTAGTGGCACGGTGCGGCTCGTCCGCAACATGCAGACCGATCCGAAGCATGCCGTCTGGCGGGACCGGCTCTTCGGCGCGACATCCGGGCTGTCCTGCCCCCTGCGTGTGGACGGCGAGATCATCGGAGCCCTCTCCATCTACGATCCGGAACCCGATACCTTTGGCGAGGACGAGATCAAGCTGATCGCCGAGTCTGCCGACGACCTGGCCTTTGGTATTTCCACGCTGCGCGTACGGACAGAACAGGAGCGCGTGCGGGCGGCGATGCATCACCTGATGCGCCACGACGCGCTCACGGGCCTCCCCAATGCCATCGAATTCACGGAGGCCCTCGCGGCGTCGATAGACCGCCCGACTTCGGCTGAGCCCTTTGCCGTCCTGCAGCTCAATGTCGAGCGGCTCGGGGAAATCAACGATGTACTCGGCTCCAGTCGCGGGGATGAGATCCTGCAGGCCTTCGGGCAGAGACTGCGCGAGAGCATACCGCCCACGGCGCTGGTTGCACGCCTGCGTGGCGACGAGTTCGCCATTCTGACGCCCGCCAGAGACGGCATGGCCGCAATGGCCCTGGCCGACACCCTGGAAGCGAGCCTGTCCAGGCCCTTTCCAATCGCCGATATCGAGCTGGATGTCTCGGCCAAGATCGGCATCGCCCTTTACCCTGAGCACGGTACGACGGCCCAGGAGTTGTTGCGCCGAATGGGCAAGGCGCTTTATCAGGCGAAGGTTCGTGGGCTGGATCGGTGTGTGTTCGAGGCAACTCAGCAGCAGGATCAGACCGGGCGGCTGCACATGGCCGGCGAACTTCGTCGGGCCATCGGAGGCGGGCAGTTACGGCTGTTCCTGCAGCCCAAGGTGGTCTTCTCTTCGGGACGTGTTTGCGGTGCAGAAGCGCTGGTACGCTGGCAACATCCCCAGCGCGGCTTGATTCCGCCAGGTGTGTTCATCGGCCTGGCCGAACAAACAGGACTGATCAAGCCCCTGACGGAATGGGTGATCCTTGCGGCCCTCGACTTGCTGCGCGAATGGCAGGCGCAGGGATGTGCATTGCCGATCGCCATTAATCTTTCTGCACGAAACTTCCGCGACGATCAGCTGTTCAGCAAATGCCGACGCTGGCTGGCGGAACGTGGCGTAGCGCGCGGCCTGCTCGAGGCGGAGATCACCGAAAGCACCGTCATGGAAGATGCCGAGTATGCATTGCGCATCTTGCACAACCTGCGTAACGAGGGCATTCCGCTTTACGTGGATGACTTCGGCACAGGGTACTCGTCGCTGAGCTACATGCAGAAGCTCCCGGTCGACTTCATCAAGATCGACCAGTCCTTCGTGGCAAGCATGCCGGGCAGCCGGGATTCCGCGGCGATCGTGCGCTCCACCATCGATCTGGTCCATGACCTCGGCTGCGAGACGGTTGCCGAGGGCGTGGAAACCCGGGAGCACTGGGACATGCTGGCAGCACTCGGCTGCGATATCGCCCAAGGCTATTTCATCGCCAGGCCCATGCCGGCGGAAGAGTTTCCGAAGTGGGTTACGGAGTACCGGGCACCGCCTCCCGTTGTTCCGGATCGATCTGCCGGGTGAGCGGAAGCAGGGTCAGCGCTGTTTCTGCAGCTGGCCATGCTCAACTGAAGGCAGCTTGCCGAACAGGGCGCGGTAGTCCCGTGCGAAATTGCCAAAGTGCCAGAAGCCCCAGTGGGACGCGGCTTCGGAGACGGTGGCGCAGTGGCGGAGCATGGCGCGGACGCCGTTGAGGCGGACGATCTTGATGAAATCCAGCGGCGTGCAGTTCAGGCCGACCTGGAAGCAGTTCTGCAATGTACGGCGGCTCACGTTGAGGGTGTCGCAGAGTTCCTGGATGCTCGGCGGGGTATCGGGCGTGCCGACGACGATGTCGCGCACGCTCTTGATGAGCTTGAGGCGCTGGGCGTTGCTCATGCGCACCGTCTCGGTGTCGATGCGCGTCAGCATGGTGTCGATGAAGGCGTTGGCGACGGACTGCCCGAGGGAGTGCAGCAGATATTCGCTCTCCAGCGTCTGCGGGGCACGCTCGGCCATCAGCGAAATGCCGGTGATGAAGCTGCGCAGGGAGGCGATGCTCTTTTCGTCCACCTTGAGCAGTTGGGGTCTTTCGAGCACCTGGGCAATCTTCTCCGCTTCGGAGCGGCTGAGTTGCCCCAGCAGGTCCGAAGCGCGAATGACGATGCCCGACATGACCAGGCCTTCCGGCGACAAATATTCAAATCCGCCCTGCCCCGCAAAACAATGCAATGCCGCGGTGGACATGGCTTCACCACAGAAATGCCCGTTGCCGTCATAAGCCAATGGCAAACCGATAGCGACGATATCCGGCGGCATTGCGCCGGTCTGGAAAAGCGTGCTGCTGGTGGTCTCGAAAAACAATTGGAGACCGGGAAACTCGAGCTCCTTGAATTCCCCTTTGAAGGCCCCTGCGGAAAGCTGCGAGTAATGCTGCTGCCAGCCCTTCAACTGGGCGGCCTGCTCTTCCAGATCCGACGTGCGGACGGAGCGGATGTGGTTCTCACTTTCCGCCGTTGTCTCTGAAAGGGGTAGCCGCGTAAGGGACGAATCGTTCATCTCGAATTCCTGGAAGCGGGAATACAGTATCACGATAAATAGCGGCTGCAAGAGGTGTCGCCGTCGATCGCGCACTTGCCGATTTTGGACAGCACGCGCGCCCTTGCGCTTGGCGACGAACCGGAAGATGTACGCCCAACAGCGAAGATTCCCATTTAAATCAGCATCTTGAATCTCTACTTCAGGTCTGCCGATTTGCGATAGCGGCGCTTTGGGCGCTGACTTAACGTTACGGAAGGGACGCAGGAAGCGGTACGCAGTCCCCAATATCCATAACGAGGAGACAATGGTGATCAAGTTTCAAGGCTGCGGCCTGCGCGTTGCGCGCTTTGCCGCATTGGGGGTGGCGTCAGGCTTCCTTCTGAGTGCTCCGTGTCAGGCTGCCGAGCAATCCGTCAGTGCATCGGAAGCGCCGCCCTATTCGATGACGGGCAACGTTTCCTTCAGCAACGATTACGTCTGGCGTGGCCTGAGCCAGACCTTCGGCGGGCCGGCACTGCAATTCGGCGTCGACCTCAAGCATGCCTCGGGTATCTATGCCGGCTTCTGGGCTTCCAATGTTTCGGAGAAATGGGTGCCGGGGGCCAATCTCGAAACGGACTATTACGTCGGCTACAAGACCGGGCTGGCTTCGCTGTTTACCCTCGATCTCAATATGCTCTACGTCTATTACCCGGGCGGCGATTACCGCAAGGCGCTGGACGGGAAGACCTTCACGTCTTCGAAACCGAATACGCTGGAGCCATCGATTGGAATCAGCTACGACTGGTTGTCGGTGAAATACGGCCGCACGCTGACGCGCTTCTACGGCTGGAACGTCAACAATTCGGCGCCGGGCGTATTCTCGGCGGAAGACCCGCACGCTGGCGTCACCGGATCAACCCGCGGCTCCCAGTACGCCGAACTGGGCGCATCCTACGATGTGATGGAGTCGGTCAATGTGTCGCTGCAGCTCGGGCGGGAATGGATCGCCCACAGCACCGGCCTCAACTGGTCCTACGCGCGGGTCGGCGTGAACAAGACCCTGGCCGACAACTGGAGCCTGGGGCTGTCCGTCTGGGCGACGACCCGGCCGGATGCGTTCAAGAACTACGCAGCGCTGACCGGCAGCGGTGACACCGACAGCGTCGCCCGGACCCGCGCGGTCGTCTCGATCGCCCGTGCGTTCTGACCCGAGGAGGAATGGCATCCATGGAACTTGAAAAGCACGGCAAGCACGTCGGCAGCGTGACGCACCACGAGCTCAGCAAAACCCTCGGCACCTGGCAGTTGTGGGGCATCGCGGTCGGGCTGGTGATCTCCGGCGAGTATTTCGGGTGGAGCTACGGCTGGGCCGCGGCCGGCACGCTGGGCTTCTTCGTGACGGCGATCTTCATCGCCGCCATGTACACGACCTTCATCTTCAGCTTTACGGAACTGACCACCTCCATCCCCCACGCGGGCGGGCCCTTTGCGTACGCACGCCATGCCTTCGGGCCCTTCGGCGGCTATCTGGCCGGGACGGCGACGCTGGTCGAGTTCCTGTTTGCCCCGCCGGCCATCGCACTCGCAATCGGTGCCTACATGAACGTGCAGTTTCCGGGGCTCGACCCCAAGCACGTGGCGCTCGGTGCCTATCTGGTCTTCATGGGGCTCAACATCGTCGGCGTGCAGATCGCAGCCACCTTCGAGCTGGTCGTGACCCTGATGGCGATCTTCGAGTTGCTGGTGTTCATGGGCGTCGTCGCGCCGGGCTTCTCGATCAGCAACCTGATGAAGGGCGGCTGGGCCGGCCATGACAGCTTCAGCATGGATGCAGTCCCCGGCATTTTCGCGGCGGTGCCGTTCGCGATCTGGTTCTTCCTGGCCATCGAGGGCGTCGCCATGGCGGCGGAAGAGGCGAAGGACCCGAAGCGCTCGATCCCCATCGCCTACACGACCGGGATCCTCACCCTCCTCGTGCTCGCCATCGGCGTGATGATCTTTGCGGGCGCCGCCGGCGACTGGACCCAGCTGTCGAACATCAACGATCCGCTACCGAAGGCCATGAAGTACATCGTCGGCGAGAACAGCGGCTGGACCCACATGCTGGTGTGGCTGGGCATGTTCGGCCTGATCGCGTCCTTCCACGGCATCATCCTCGGCTACTCGCGGCAGATCTTCGCGCTGGCCCGCGCCAGTTACCTGCCCCAGTGGTTCGCCGAGGTGCATCCGCGTTTCAAGACGCCGCACCGGGCGATCCTGTCCGGTGGTGTGGTGGGCATCGCGGCGATCTACAGCGACGAGCTGATCCAGTTCGGCGGCCAGACGCTGACCGCCAACATCGTGACCATGTCGGTGTTCGGCGCCATCGTGATGTACATCGTCAGCATGCTGTCCCTGTTCAAGCTGCGCAAATCCGAGCCGGGCATGGAGCGGCCTTTCAAGGCGCCCTTCTACCCCTACTTCCCGCTGTTCGCGCTGCTCGGGGCAGTGGTCTGCCTCGCCACGATGATTTACTACAACGGCGCGGTGGCAGCGGTCTTCTTCGGCCTGTTGGTGGTCGGCTACGTCGTCTTCATCGCCGTCAAGGGGCGGCGGGAGACCGCGCCGCTGGACGACATGCTCGAATCCGAGGAAGAGATGCAACTGGAGCGCCAGCTCACTTCGAAGGCCAAGGCCTAACCGTGCGGGGGCCGGGCACCGCCCCGGCCCCCGCGGCAGAGAAGCAAGGAACACCCCATGCCGATGTACTCCCACACTGTCGACCACAAGGTCTACCGGTTCCAGGATCTGCGGGATCTGCTGGCCAAGGCGTCGCCGGCGCGCTCCGGCGACTACCTCGCCGGTGTCGCGGCGGCCGACTACGAGGAGCGGGTCGCCGCCCAGATGGCGCTCGCCGAGGTCCCGCTGGCGCAGTTCCTGTCGGAAACCGTCATTCCCTACGAGCAGGACGAAGTCACCCGCCTCATCATCGACCGGCATGACGCCGAAGCCTTTCGGCCGGTGGCGCACCTGACGGTCGGCGATTTCCGCAACTGGCTGCTGTCCGACCTGGCGACGGAAGAGACGCTGGCCCGCCTCGCGCCGGGCCTGACGCCGGAGATGGCGGCGGCGGTGTCGAAGATCATGCGCATCCAGGACCTGATCCTGGTAGCCAAGAAGTGCCGCGTCGTCACCGCCTTCCGCACCACGGTCGGCCTGCCCGGCCGCCTGTCCACGCGCCTGCAGCCCAATCATCCGACAGACGATCCGGCGGGCGTGTCGGCCAGCGTCGTGGACGGGCTGATGTACGGCAACGGCGACGCGGTGATCGGCATCAACCCGGCCACCGACAACGTGAACGCGGTGATCACGCTGATCCAGATGCTCGACGCGGTGATCCGGCGCTACGAGATTCCGACCCAGTCCTGCGTGCTGACCCACGTGACGACCAGCATCGAGGCCATCAACCGGGGCGCACCACTGGACCTGGTGTTCCAGTCGATCGCCGGCACCGAGGCGGCGAACCGCAGCTTCGGCATCAACCTGGGGATTCTCCGTGAGGGCTACGAGGCGGCACGCGCCCTCGGGCGCGGCACTGTCGGCCAGAACGTGATGTATTTCGAGACCGGCCAAGGCAGCGCGCTGTCGGCCAATGCCCACCATGGCGTCGATCAGCAGACCTGCGAAGCACGCGCCTACGCGGTGGCACGGGAGTTCTCGCCCTTCCTCGTCAATACCGTGGTCGGCTTCATCGGCCCGGAGTATCTGTACGACGGCAAGCAGATCATCCGCGCCGGCCTCGAGGACCACTTCTGCGGCAAATTGCTGGGCGTGCCGATGGGCTGCGACGTGTGCTACACGAACCACGCCGAGGCCGACCAGAACGACATGGACATGCTGCTGACGCTGCTCGCTGTGGCCGGGATCAACTTCGTGATGGGCATTCCCGGCTCGGACGACGTGATGCTCAATTACCAGACCACGTCCTTCCACGACGCGCTCTACGTGCGGAAGGTGCTCGGCTCGCGGCCGGCGCCCGAGTTCGAGGCCTGGTTGCAGCGGGTCGGCATCTTCTCCGGCGACGCGAAGATCCTCGCCGACAAGACGCCGGGGATCTTCCTCGACAGCATCCGCAAGCTGGGAGTCTGACATGAGCGACATCCTCACTCCGAACCTGTGGCATGTGCTGACGCGCTTCACCCAGGCCCGCATCGGGCTCGGGCGGGCCGGCACCAGCCTACCGACGCGCCCTCACCTGGAATTCCAGTTCGCCCACGCGCGGGCCCGCAATGCCGTGCATCACCCGCTCGACGGACAGGCACTGCGCATGGCGCTGGACACGCGCGGCTGGCGGAGCTTCATGGTGCATAGCGCGGCCCAGGACCGGGCGACTTACCTGCAGCGGCCGGACCTCGGGCGAATTCCGTCCGATACGTCGAAGGTGCAACTGCAAGCCTTCTCCGATGCACAGGCTGAATGCGATATCTCCATCGTGGTGGTGGACGGGCTGTCCGCCTTCGCCATCGAGCAGAACGCCCTGCCCTTTCTCGACATGCTGATGCCGGCGCTCACGAAACAGGCCTTCACCGTAGCGCCGATCAGCATCGTCCGCCAGGGCCGGGTCGCCATCGGAGACCCGATTGCCAAGGCCCTCGGCGCCAAGCTGGCGATCGTGCTGATTGGCGAACGGCCCGGGCTGAGCTCGCCCGACAGCATGGGCATCTACATCACCTGGGCGCCACAGCCGGGCGCCAACGACGCCCAGCGCAACTGCATCTCGAACGTGCGCAAGGACGGCCTGGAGTACGGCGAGGCGCTGCACAAGCTGATGTATCTGATCACCGAAGCCTTCCGGCGCGAGCTTTCCGGCGTGCTGCTGAAGGACGAGACCGAGGCCGCGCCCCAACGCCTTGGCCGGGTTGGGCAGAACTTTCTTCTGGAGTAGTCCCTTTGTAGTTGATGTCACCTTTTTGGGTTGAGGTCCTCCCCCTCAACCCATTTTTTTGGGCGCGAAATAGTGGCACCTTCGTGCATCGCGGTGCGCTTCAATCATCCGCGCCAAATTGATTGACGAAAGTGGGAAGGACCCCGCCATGACGGGTGATAGCCTTGCCGGCATCGAAATCCCCCGAGCCGATCATGGAAAATCCGCAGGCTGCCGAGCCCGTCCGGGACCGCTTGGTCAAGGCGGCGCTGGCGTGCTTTCTCGTCGACGACTACCACCGCGTCAGCACCCGGCGCATCGCCGAGCAAGCCGGCGCCAACGTGTCGATGATCCGTTACTACTTCGGCAGCAAGGAGGGCCTCTACGAGGAGATGATCCGCGAGACCCTCAGCCCGCTGCTGGACGTGCTCGACGGGCCGATGCTCGCCTCGACCGATGGCTTCCGGGACTTCCTGAACCTGTATTACCAGACCATATCGGCGCACCCCGAATTCCCGAAGCTGATCCTCAAGGTGCTGGCCCTTCACCAGGGGCCGGGCCGCCGCTTCATCCAGCAATTGCTGGAACGCGGACGTACCCGCGGCGCGCGCAAGGTGGAAGACCTCAAGGCCGACGGCCAGATCGCGCCGGGCATCGACCCGGACATCCTGCGCCTGTCCTTCGTCAGCCTGGCCATGACGCCGATGCTGCTCAAGGACATCTTCGAGGAGCAGATGGAGCGGCCCATGGACGCGGCCTTTCTGAGCCGGCTCGCCGATTTCAACGGTCGCCTGTTCGCCGCCGGCCTGGCGCCGGCCAGCGCGGACATCACGGGAGCGGACGCATGAGCTTCCAGATGAACGCCGGCGCGGTGCGCCGCTTTGCCAAGGCCATGAAGTTCGGTGCCTGGCTCCAGGCCATCCCCAACAAGCTGACACCCGCCCCTTTCCGGCTGGTGCAGATGGGCAGCGCCTTCTGGCAATCGCGGGCGTTATACGTTGCAGCACAACTGGATGTGGCCACCGTGCTGGGCACACAAGCCGTGAGCGCCGACGGGATTGCCGACCAGGTCGGCGCCGACGGTGACGCCCTCGGGCGCCTGATGCGCCTGCTGGCCGCCATGGGCGTGTTCGAAGAGACCGCGCCCATGGTCTTCCGCAACAACGCGCTGTCCCACTGCCTGCGCCGTGACAGCGCCCGCAGCGTGCGCGCGATGATCCTGATGCACAACTCGGAGACCATGAGCCGCCCCTGGTTCGAGCAGCTAGAGGCAGGCATTCGCAGCGGCACGCCGCCGTTCCGGCTGAGCCACGGGGAGGATCTTTTCGGTTATCTGGACCGCCACGCGGATTTCGACCGGAGTTTCTCGGAAGCCATGGACAGCGTCGAGGCGCTGGCCGGCGATGGCTTCGCCACCGACATGGACTGGGGCCGCTTCGAGCGCCTCATCGATGTCGGCGGCGCCCGCGGCAGCAAGGCCCTGGCGATCCTGAAACGCCATCCCAAGCTGTCGGCACTGGTCGTGGATCGCCGCCAGGTCGTTGAGGAAGCCGAACGCTACTGGACGCAACATCGCACCGACGGCGTCGAACGCCTGCACTTCCAGGCCGGCGATCTCTTCGGCGCCCTACCCACCGCCAACAGCCCGCAGGACATCTACCTGCTGTCCGCCGTCCTCCACGGTTTTGGCGACGAGGAGTGCATCCGGGCGCTGGGCCGCCTCCGCGAAGCCATCGGCAGCAGCGGCGCCCGTGTCGCCGTGCTGGAAATGATCGTGCCGGACAGCAAGGCCGATCTGGCCAGCGCGTCCTTCGACATGCAGATGTTTGTCGGCTCACGCGGGCGGGAGCGCACCCTGGCGGAGTGGCGAACCGTCATTCAAGGCGCCGGAATGACGCTCGAGGAAGTCATCGGTCTCCGCTCCCTCGGCAGCATCCTGCTGCTGCGTTCCGGCGATCGCTAGTTACACATCCCACACCGGCGCCAGGCCTTCCGGATCGACCAGGCGACTTCCACGGTCGAGGGCATCGATGGCTGCGACCGCATCCACCGGCAGGTGCAGATGGGTGGCCCGCAGGTTGCTGGCCAGATTCTCCCGCTTCGTCGACGAGGGGATGACGGCGTAACCCTTGGCCAGCGCCCAGGCCAGTGTCACCTGCGCAGCCGTGGCGCCGAGGCGCTCGGCAATCCCCTGCACCACCGGGTCTTCCAGAACCTTGCCGTAGCCGAGGGTCATGTAGGAGGTGACCTGGATGCCTGCTTCGGCGAGGAAGGCGGTCAGCGCGCGGTTCTGCAGATGCGGGCTCAGCTCGATCTGATTGGTGGCGATCTCGCCGGGGCCGAGGATTTCGATGGCGCGCCGGGTCAGCGCAATGTTGAAGTTGGACACGCCGATCTGTCGGGTCAGCCCAAGCGCTTTCGCCTCGGCAAGCGCGGGCAGATACTCCTCCGGCGGCACCGGGTTGCCCGGCGCCGGCCAGTGGATCAGCGTCAGGTCCACGGCGTCGGTACGCAGTTTCTCGAGGCTCTCGCGCAGGCTCGGCAGCAGCTTGTCGCGAGCGTAGTTGTCGGTCCAGATCTTGGTGGTCAGGAACAGCGCATTGCGGGGCACGCCGGACTGGGCGATGGCCTGGCCAACCTCAGCCTCGTTGGCGTAGATCTGCGCGGTGTCGATGGCCCGGTAGCCGAGTTCGAGACCCTGGGCGACGGAGTCGATGACGGTCTGGCCCTGCAGGCGGAAGGTGCCGAGGCCAAAGGCGGGAATGAGCATGGAGGGCTCCTGAAGCAATCTCGAAGTGGATGGCCCCTATTGTCTATGCTTGCCAAGCCCGGAAAAATGCGTCAAAAAGCCAATATCTTTTGACCCTTGATCAACAATGCTCGCCACCGAGACCCTGCAGGCCTTCGTCGCCATCATCGAGGAAGGCTCCTTCTCCGCCGCCGCCGAGCGCCTGCAGCTGACGCCCTCCGGCATCAGCCGCAGCATCAGCAAGCTGGAAAAGCAGCTCGGCGTGCGCCTGATCACCCGCACCACGCGCCGGCTCGACCTGACCGACGAGGGACGCTGGTTCCTCGACAACGCGCGGGACATCCTTGGCCGCCTGGAGGCCGCGGCGCTGACGCTGCAGTCGGCCGCCGAACACCCTTCCGGACTGCTGCGCGTCAATGCCGCCACGCCGGTGTTCAACCACGTGCTGGCGCCGCTGCTGCCGGAGTTCTGCCGCCGCTATCCGCGCATCCAGCTCGAGCTGACGTCCGGCGAAACCATCGTCGATCTGATCGAACAGCGTGCCGACGTGGCGCTGCGCGTCGGCCAGTTACAGGATTCGACACTCAACGCCCGCCTGCTGCTGGAGAGCCGCCTGCGCCTCGTGGCGTCGCCCGACTACCTGGCCCGGCGCGGCCGGCCGCAGCACGCCGACGACCTGGCGACGCACGCGCTGCTCGGCTTCACCCAGCCCTCATCCCTTAACCTGTGGCCGCTGCAGCACGCCGGCGCCGACGGCTACCCGATCGAACCGACCATCGCCGCCTCCAACGGGGAGACGCTGGCCTTCCTGGCACGCACCGGCAACGGCATTGCCTGCCTGTCGGACTTCCTGGTCCGCGACGATCTCAGCGCGGGCAGCCTCGTCGAAGTTCTGCCCGACGCCGTGCTGCCATGGAAACAGCCCGTCTGGGCGGTGTTCTACCGCCAGGGCTTCCTGGCGGCACGGGTTGCGCATTTCGTGGACTATCTGGCTACGCAGTTGCGCGGAGAAACCCGCTAGCCTGATACACGGGCTCCTCCGCTACCTCACAGCCTCAGATCGGCGTGGAGAATTGCACCCAGAACGATTTGCCCTTGGGCCCGTTCTCCACGTCCACCTCATGCAAGGCCTTGAAGACGATGCCGCTCGCCTTGTCGAAGGCGTAGAAGACCTGCGGACCGAGCCCGAGCTTCTTCAAACGGTTGCCGCCGGCAACGGCACCGGCCTCGGCTCGGTCGTCGGAGAACTGGTAGGTATGGTAGCCAGCCAGGGACAGCTGCAGTTGCGGCATGGATGCAGGCCGGTAGCCGACGCTGAAATCGGTGTTCAGCACATTGCCAGAGCGATAGCCGGTCGCCTTGTTGCGCTCGTTGAAGGACAACGTGGGCGACATGGAAAGCTCCCACGCCGGCGTAATGAACCATGTGAGGCCGAATTCCTGCACATAGGACCGGTAATTGCTGGTGGTATTGGCCAGGCCATTGCGGTCGAAATTGCCAAGCGGAACGAATCCGCTGAAACCGGTGAGCAGATGCAGCGAGGGCGACGGGGAATAGGTCAGGTACAAGGGCGTGAGATAAACCTGATTGAATCCGGTGGCGTCGTCCTGCATGCCGCCGATCCGCAATTTGGTGTAATCCGCAGAGGGAATCATGCCGCTGCTGAAACGCACGCCACTTTCGGTCTGGTAATCCCAGGTATGGACGAAGCGGAAGGCTTGCGCGTATTGCGTCAGCTTGAAGCCGGGAATGATCGACTTTCCGCCGGCATCCACGAAACGGTTCGCGCTGTAACGCACCGTATAGCTGTAGAACTGCGTATTGCCGGGCGGCGGCAATAAGGCCGGAAGGATGGTATTGACGCCGAGGGGCCAGTTCGTTGCGCCGTTTTCGGTGGCGGCCGCGTCGCGCGAACCGATGCTCAATCCCAGCGCAAACGCGGCGCTGCAAAGCACGAGCTTCTTCATTCTGTTGTCTCCGGTATTCTTTTGGGTCGTACTGGGCCACGGCAAACGCCTGAAGCTGGCGCGTGCCGCCCTGCCCTTCTCGACTGATGGGGCTGCTCTTATGTGTGCGCCAGGGTGGTCGCGAGGACGCGGTCGATTTCGTCGGCGATCAGGCGGATGGCCTCGGCACTGGCCGGCAGCACGTTGATCATGGTGGCGAAGATGTGCATCTGGCCCTCAAAACGACGGTGGACCACCGGCACGCCGGCCGCCTCCAGCTTGGCCGCATAGGCATCGGCATCGCTGTTCAGCACGTCCAGTTCCGCACCGACGATCAGCGTGGGCGGTAGCCTGGAGACGTCCGCCTCGTGGAGCGGCGAGGCATCCGGCAGGTCGCGCCGGACCGCGTCGGGCAAGTAATGGCTCCAGAACCAGGCCATGTCTTCCCGCGACAGCAGCAATTGAAAATCGGGATTGAGATAACTGTCGGTATCGAACCGGGCCTGGGTGACCGGATACAGCAGAACCTGCATCGCGAGCTCAGGGCCCTGCCCCCGCGCGGCACGATTAGCGAGCACCGCGGCGAGATTGCCGCCGGCACTGTCACCGCACACGATGAGCGGCAGGGATGCCTGGCCAAACAGTCGGCCGCGGGCATCGGCAAGCCAGTTCAATGCGACCTGGCAGTCATCCAGCGCGGCGGGAAATGGATGCTCCGGGGCAAGACGGTATTCGACGAGCACGACGGCGCAACGCGATTGAGCCGCCAGCGTTCGCCCGAAGGCATCGTAATCGTCGATGGACAGCGTGACCCAGCCGCCGCCGTGGCAATGGAGAATCACACCGCAGATGTCGTCCGACGGAATCAGCACGCGCACGGCGCAATGGCCGCCCGGTATCGGCAGCATTTCCTCCACGACCCGGTTCATGGACGGCCCGCTGCCATAGGCAGGCCGGAATGCGGCCAGAAAGCGCCTGGCTTCGTCCGGGCTCATCTGGTGAAACGGCTTGGCGCCCATTTCTGCCAGTTGTTGCAGCATCTGTGTCGATGCCTGATCGAGTGGCATTGTTCTTGTCTCCTTTGGTGATGTGCAAAGCACCCATGCACATCAGCAACGGCCATGCCACTGGACCCAAATGAAAGCAAAAAGCTATATTGATCATGTAATAACGAAGTTTGATGCGGCGCATCGAGAAGGGGCTTCCCTTGCGCAGGCACGGTGGGGGTTTTGAGAATTTGATGAAGTCGATTCATGAATTGATGAAACGGGCCTCGGCAGAAAGGCGTGATCAGTGAGCAAGAGTAGTAGCCCCCAGTACCCGTCGGATGCTGACCTGTTGTCCCAGGTCCGCTTCGACCCGGCCCACGGCAAAGTGTGGTTCAACGAACAGCGCATGCTCCTGTTTCATGCTTCAGGCATGAGCCTGCTGCGCAAGGAACTCATCGAAACGCTGGGCCTGGAGCGGGCCAGCGGACTGTTGATGCGTTTCGGCTTTCATGCCGGCTTCAAGGACGCGGCGCTCGCCCGCAAGCTGCGGCCGGAGATCACGACGGCAGATGCCTTCCTGGTCGGTCCCCAGCTGGCCTGCATCAAGGGGCTGGTGCAGGTGGAGCCGCTGGAGCTGTCTTTCGACCTGTCCACCGGCGCCTTCATCGGCCGCTTCGAATGGACGGAATCCTAC
Source organism: Zoogloea sp. GW822-FHT05C07 (assembly GCF_058800215.1). Lineage (NCBI taxonomy): Bacteria > Pseudomonadati > Pseudomonadota > Betaproteobacteria > Rhodocyclales > Zoogloeaceae > Zoogloea > Zoogloea sp. GW822-FHT05C07. Next base: position 4,926,627 of record NZ_CM179510.1, on the reverse strand, counting down.
GAGGCCGAGGCCCATCAGCAGCAGTTCGGGCGGGCGGCAGAGCCGGTGTGCTGGACCTTGATCGGCTATTCCAGCGGCTTCACCAGCTATTACATGGGCCGCAAGATCCTGTTCAAGGAGGAGACCTGTGCGGGCTGTGGCGCCGCCCACTGCCGCATCATCGGCAAACCCGCAGAGGAATGGGACGACCGCGCGGAACTGGAGAAATTCTACGAGCCCGATTCGGTGGCGGAGGAGTTGCTCGCCCTGCGCACCCAGGTCTCCGAGCTGCAGGAAACGGTCCGCGCGGCGCGCTCCTCCCCGACCGACTCGGTCAGCTTCATTGGGCGTTCGGCCGGCTTCCTGAAAGCAAAGGATCTCATCGAGCGGGGTGCAAAAAGCCGCGCGTCGGTCCTGCTGCTTGGCGAAACCGGCGTTGGCAAGGAAGTCTTCGCCCGCAGCCTGCACGCGCTGTCGGATCGGTCCGCCCAGCCCTTCGTTGCGGTGAACTGTGCGTCGATTCCGTCGGATCTGATCGCCTCGGAACTCTTCGGCGTGGAACGGGGCGCATTCACCGGCGCCAACGTCAGCCGTGAGGGCAAGTTCGAACGCGCCGACGGCGGCACGATCTTCCTCGACGAAGTGGTCGAGCTGACGCCCGGCGCCCAGGCCGCCTTGTTACGGGTGCTGCAGGAGGGGGAACTGGAACGGGTTGGCGGCACCTTCGTGCGCAAGATCGACGTGCGGGTCGTCGCAGCCACCAACGAAGACCTTCACGAAGCTGTGAAAAAGGGGAAATTCCGCGCCGATCTCTTCTACCGGCTCAATGTCTATCCGGTGTCGATCCCGCCGCTGCGGGAGCGCGCGGAGGACATACCGCTCCTGGCCCGGCATTTCCTCGGCAAGTTCCATGCGTTGTACAAGAAGACCACGCTGGGCATTTCGGACCGAGCCCTGAGGGCGCTGAAGAACTACGGCTGGCCCGGCAACATCCGGGAGCTCGAGAACATGATCGAGCGCGGCGTGATCCTGACCGACCATAACCGCAGCATCGACATCGACTCGCTGTTCGCCTCCCCACCGGACGAAGATGCCGGGCATACCCTCGTCTCCCAGACCGGCGGCCTCAAGCTGGAGAGCGAGCGCCTCCCTGCCCGCTCACCCTACGACGAGCTCAGCGTCAGATTGCTCAACGAGGGCTTTTCGATCGCGGACTTCGAGTCCGCGATCACCCGCAACGCGATGGCCCTGGCCAACGACAACGTCACGCAGGCGGCCCGCCTGATCGGCATGACCCGGGCGCAGCTCGCCTATCGATTGGAGAAGCTCAAGGGGGAGTAAGGCGCCCTGGCCATTTCACAATTTCATGAAGTCGCATGATGATTTTATGAATAGATACACAGTCGATCCATTTGGCCTTATTTGAAAAGATTGACTCAAGCTCCTGTTTTGTCTTGCTTATTTCGATTTGGCACAGGCTTTGCTGATTAGCCCTTGCGGGGCGCCTGACGCCCCGCATGCAGGCAGCGGCTCTGAACCGCGCGCTGCCTGCAAATAAACCAAATCGACAAGACAGGAGACAAGACCATGACGCAAGCCCTCCCGGAAAACGAAACCACCTCCATTGCCGACGCCGTTGTCGTGGGCGCCGGCTTTGCCGGGCTTTACATGCTGCATCTGCTCCGGGACACCCTGAAACTCAAGGCGCGGGTCTTTGAAAGTGCCGATGGCGTCGGGGGAACCTGGTATTGGAACCGCTACCCCGGCGCCCGTTGCGACATTCCCAGCCACCATTACTCCTTCTCGTTCTCCCCGGAGCTGGAACAGGAATGGACGTGGTCCGAGAAATACGCCGCGCAGCCGGAAATTCTCGAGTATCTGGAATTCGTGGCACGGAAATTCGACCTCAATAAAGACATCACCTTCAACACCCGCGTCAAATCCGCTCATTTCGACGATGAGACGCAGCGCTGGATCGTCACGACGGATAGCGGCGAAACCGTGATTGCACGCTTCTTCATTCCCGCCGTCGGGACTTTGTCGGACGCGAACATTCCCCAATTCAAGGGTCACGGCAGCTTCGAGGGGCAGCTTCTGTTCACCGGAAAATGGCCCAGGGAGGGTGTCAATTTCGCAGGCAAGCGCGTCGGCATCATCGGGACCGGTGCCACCGCCATGCAGGCCATTCCGGTGATCGCCGAACAAGCCGCGCATCTGACCGTCTTCCAGCGGACGCCCAACTACGGTACGCCGCTGCGCAATGAACAGATGAATCCCGTGGCCGACCGCGAGGTCAAGAAGAGCTACCGTGCCCTGCGCCAGCAGGCCTGGGATTCCTTCGCCGGCGTCCCCTTCGAGCGCCTGAAGCCCTCTGCCCTCGCCGACAGCCCCGAGGCGCGCCGACAGCAGTACGAGGCGTGCTGGGAAGACGGCGGCTTCAGCCTGTGGATCGGCTGCTACGGAGACACCCTGTTCGACCCGACAGCCAACAAATATGCGGCCGACTTCGTGCGTGAAAAGATCCGCTCACGGGTCACGGACCCGGCGGTGGCCGAACTGCTCTGCCCGCCCGAAAGCCAGGCCTACGGCACCAAGCGCCAGCCCTGCGAAACCAATTACTTCGAGACCTACAACCGGGACAATGTGCAGCTGGTCGACATCCGGAAGAACGCCATCGAGGAGATCCTCCCCACCGGACTGCGGACCACTGGCGCCGAATACCAGTTCGACATCCTGATCTACGCCACCGGCTTCGACGCCTTCACCGGCGCGATGTTCAAGATGGATATCCGCGGCGAAGGCGGCAAGCCCCTGAAGGATTACTGGTCGGCCGGCCCGCGCACCTTGTATGGCCTGGGCGCCCACGGCTTCCCCAACATGTTCTTCATCACCGGGCCGCAAAGCCCGTCGGTGCTGTTCAACATGCCGCTGGGCATCGAGATGCACTGCGAATGGATCGCCAACTGCATCACCTACATGGACAGGAACGGCTACGGCACCATCAGCGCCGACACGGCCGAGGAAGATCGCTGGATCCAGCACACCAAGGAGCTGGCGGACGCGACCCTGCTGCCCGAGGCCACCTCCTGGTACCTGGGCGCCAACATTCCCGGCAAACCGAGGGTCTTCATGGTGTATCTGGGTGGCGGCAAGCACTACAAAGAGGTCATCAGCCGCAGCGCGACCGAAGGCTATGCGGGCTTCACACTGACGCGCGCCCGCTGATCGGCATCACCATCGAAGGCGCAGATGTCCTCCTCCACGTCGCGGGGTGATCTCCCGCGGTAACACGCGGCCCACGACCATTTCGCCGTGGCACCCCAGGTGTCACGGCGCTCTTTTCATGGGTACATCAGCGTGCGCGCGGATTCAGGAAACCGCGCATCACCCTGGTCAGCCGCGGCATCACGACCCAGGTCATCGTCACGACGATGAGGCCGGTGAGCAAGGCGACCTTGGGCAGGAAGGGCAGATACGGACGTACCAACGGCTCGACGAGCCACAGCACCAGCGACACCGTCGGGAAGATGCCCATCCATGTCACCAGCGCCATGCGAGCCCGCGGCGGATGCATCGTAGCGGGCACGACGGCCGGCGTGAACCAGGCCTCCAGTCCGGACAGACGGCGGTACTCCGGGTCGGTGTCGGCCAGCTTGGCCATCCGCGCCAGCAGATCCGAGCGTGCCATGCTGGCGTCCCAGTTGGCGAGGGCATCCTCCGACGAGAAGCGGACGATGACCTGGTGCTCGCCGTCCGGCGCATTGGCCGGGATCAGCTCCGCGCCGAGGAAGCCCTGGCAGGCCTGCATCTGCTGGAACATCTCGCCGACGAGAGCCTCATAAGCGGCCTCATGTCCGGGCCGGACGCGGCGGCGGGCGATGCGGATGACAGGGTTCGCCGTAGCGGGCTGGGTCTTGGTGGCGCTGGCTTCCATGGTGTTTCTCCCTTCATGTACATGGCGTTGAACGCGTTGATTGGAGTATGGAGGCCGTGGAGATATAGTTGAAATCGATTATCGATATTTGACCCATAATCTTCAAAGATACCTTGCCATGGATCTACGCCAGATCGACCTGAACCTGCTGGTCTCCCTCGACACGCTGCTGGCCGAATGCAATGTGACGCGGGCCGCCCGTCGCCTGCATCTCAGCCAGCCGGCGCTGTCGGCCCAGTTGGCGCGCCTGCGGCAGGTCTTCAATGACCCGCTGCTGTTGCCCGCCGAAGCCGGCCGCGGAATGACGCCCACCGCCCGCGCGCTGGCCCTGGGGCCGATCCTCCATTCGGTGCTGAAGGATCTGGAGTCGGTCGTGCAGTACCAGCCGAGCTTCGACCCGCTGACGGACGAGCGCACCTTCCAGATCGCCGCCAACGATACCGCCATGGTGGTGCTGGGACTGCCGCTCATCGAGAAGCTCGCATCCTGCGCTGGGCCCGGCGTACGCATCGCCTTACGTAACCCCGACGCCGGCCTGATCGCGGCGCAGATGGAAGGTGGCGACGTCGATCTGCTGATCGCGTCGGAGCGCCTCCTACCCACTTCGATGAAGGTCCGGCCGCTGCTGCACGGTTCTTTCGTGATGGCGCAGCGCAAGGATCATCCGCGCGGCACGGCAAGCCTCGACATGGACGCCTACTGCGCGCTGCGGCACGTGCTGGTCACCGAGTTCGGCGGGCACTTCAGCGGCTACATCGACGAAACGCTGGCCGAACGGGGGCGACGGCGCAGCGTGGTGGTGTCCGTCGAGAAGTTCATGCTGGTGCCGGAAATCCTGCGCAACTCGGATTACGTGTGCACGCTGCCCTCGATGTTGCGCAGCCGCTTTGCAGGCGTACTCGACATGTTCGACTTACCCTTCGACGACAGGGGGTTCGGCCTGCGGCTGGCCTGGCACCCGCGCAACCACGCAGATCCGGCCGTGACCTGGTTGCGCGACACGATCACGGGCTTGCTGGACGACACCGCCCTGCAACCTGACGACTGAAACACGCCCGCCCTCACCCAAAAACCAGGAGAAGAGACCTTCTATCCAGCGTGTTCGCCCCGCCATGCCGCCAGCGCCCCGACGCCCTGCTCCAGACTGGAGAAATGGCGGACCCCTGCCGGAGGATTAAGGCGCAAAGCACCGCCTCCCCCCACCCACAACTCGACGTCGGGCGAAAGCGCCCCGCGTAGCTGCTCAAGCAGCTTCGGCAGCTGCCGCCCTGGAAATGCCAGCGAGAACGACAGGGCCACGATGTCGGCGCGATGGGCCATCGCCGCCCGGCTGATTTCCAGCAAGGGCATTTGCGTGCCGAGCGGAATGCACTCCGCCCCTTCAAGCGCCAGCAAGGCTTCGACCATCAGCAGGCCGAGCATGTGCTGCTCATCCGGCACACTGGTCAGCAGCACGCGCGGCGAGCCACTGCCCTGCGGCAGACCGGCGATCGCCTGGCGTAACACGCGCTTGGTCAGCTCGGTGAAAAGGTGCTCCTCGAACACCTCGAAGTGTCCGTCCTCCCAGGCATCGCCGACCTGCTGCGTCAGCGGTGCGACGATGTCCTGAACAAAGCGCTGCAAACCCTGGCGGGCCAGCTGCTGTTGCAGGGCCTGAACAAAGCCGCTGGCGTCGTGCTGCCTGAGCAGCCTGAGCAACTCACCGTGCCCTGGGTGCTCGACTGCGTGTCCCTTTGCCAAAGCCGCCCGATCGTGACGCGGCGCCAGCAAGCTCAGTTCCTCAACCGGCGTGGCAATCAGCTTTCCAGGCCTATACCCCTGATCCATCAGGCGTTTTATGGCTCGCAGGCGCTCAACCTGTGCAACGGGATAGACACGCTCTCCGTGAACGTCCCGCTCTGGCACAGGGAAGCCGTAACGCCGCTCCCACATTCGAAGGACATCTTTGGAGAGCCCGGTGTCGCGCTCTACAGCCGCAATGGTGAAGCCGGGTGTATTCATAATTTGTCCTGAACAAACATTAGACAAACCGTTGACATAAGATCTCTGGCTCACTACCTTACGAACAAAACACATCTTTGTCTAGGACAAACAAGGCGACTTCGATGCCGGCGAGTGCAGAGAAGTCCCTGCCACGAGCCCCGCGATAGACGCGGGCCATCAGGAGAAGAGCTTGAATGCCAGAATGAACCCGAGGCAACGCATCGCGGTGGTCGGTGCCGGAATTTCCGGCCTGGCCACTGCCTGGTTGCTGTCCCACCGATACGACGTCACGGTGTTCGAGGCTGGCTCCTACCTCGGCGGCCACACCAATACGGTGGATGTGACGCTCGAAGGCAAGACGCATCCGGTCGACACGGGCTTCCTGGTTTTCAACGAAAAGACCTACCCCAACCTCATCGCGCTGTTCGAGTTACTTGGCGTCGATAGCGTCGAGACCGAGATGTCCTTCTCGGTCAGTCTGGAAACACCCGATCTGGAATGGGCGGGCAGCAGCCTGGCGACCCTTTTCGCGCAGAAACGGAACCTGGTGCGGCCCCGGTTCTGGTCGATGCTTTGCGACATACTCCGGTTCAACCACGAGAGTACAGCCTGGCTGGCGACCCATCCGGACACCACGCAAAGCCTGCGCGATTTCCTGCGCGACGGCAGGTATTCAGATGCCTTCTCCAATTGGTACCTGTTGCCCATGGCCGCGGCGATCTGGTCCTGCCCGATCGGGCAGATGCTCGACATGCCGCTCGCCACCTTCATCCATTTCTGCCAGAACCACGGCCTGCTGCAGATTTTCGACCGGCCGCTGTGGCGCACCGTGAAGGGTGGCGGGCGCGAGTACGTCAGGAAGATCGCCCCCAAGCTGCACGACGTGCGCATCGCTTGCCCCGTCCAAGCCGTCACGCGCACGACAGACGGTTTGCGCGTAGTGCATGCAGGGGGCAGCGAAGGGTTCGATCAGGTGGTGCTGGCCTGCCATAGCGACCAGGCTCTTTCCATCCTCGGAATGATGGCCAGCGATGGGCAGCGTGAGGTGCTGTCCGCCATCGGCTACCAGCCGAACCGTGCCGTGCTGCATACCGACCCTGCCCTGCTGCCGCGTGATCGCAAGCTGTGGTCGGCGTGGAACTATTTCGGCGGCAAGGCGACTCCGGGCACCGACGCGGATGCCCAACCGGTCGGCGTGTCCTACCTGATCAACAAACTGCAGCCCTTGCCGTTCTCGGCCCCCGTGGTGGTGACCCTGAATCCGGCCCGCGAGCCGGATCCGGCCAAAGTCATCGCCGAATTCGATTATGCCCACCCGATCTTCGATGGCCCTGCCATTGCAGCCCAGCAACGGCTGAGCAGGGTCCAGGGCGAAGGCGGCATCTGGCTGGCCGGCGCCTGGGGCAGCTACGGCTTCCACGAGGATGGCCTGAGATCCGCACTGCGGGTCGCCAACGGCCTCGGGGTCATGGCGCCCTGGCAAGACGCGTCGAACTGCGTGCTCCGCGAAGCGGAAGCCGTCTAGGAAGAGACAGTCCGAGCCCCCGATGAACACGCATCCGCAAATCTGCCTCGGCCACGTGATGCACCGCCGCTTGCGCCCAGCCGTCAATGCTTTTGCATACCCGGTGTTCTACGTGCAGTTGCCGCTACGCAATCTGGCAGCGACGACGTGTGGCATCTTCTCGGTGGACAGGCCCAACCTGCTGAGCTTTCACAGCAAGGACCACGGCCCCCGCGACGGCGGCCCGCTGTTGCCGTGGATAGAAGGCTTGCTGGCCGAGCATGGCCTGCCCAACGACGGCGAGATCGTGCTGCAGACCTTTCCGCGGGTGCTCGGCTACGTGTTCAACCCGGTCAGCTTCTGGTTTTGCCACGATCGCAGTGGCCGGCTGATCGCCGTCCTGGCCGAGGTCAACAACACCTTCGGCGGCACCCACAGCTACCTGCTGCATCATCACGGCGAAGCGATGCGCGACGGCGAGGAGTTGCACGCAGGCAAGTGTTTCCACGTTTCGCCCTTCAACGGGATCGAGGGCGCCTACCGCTTCCGCTTCCAGCGCCAGCGCGCCGTTCAAGTGGCGCGCATCGATTACGACGACGCGGAGGGCGAACTGCTCCTCACCGCCCTCTCCGGCAAGCCAGGCCCCTGGTCGGCCGGCGCGCTGCTCAAGGCCTTCCTGCGCATGCCTTTCCTGACCCTCGGCGTCATCGCCCGCATCCATTGGCAGGCGCTCAGGCTGTGGCTCAAAAGGGTGCCCTTCCGCGGGGTGAATCCCGTTCCACGATCCGTACAGGAATCATCCAAATGACCCAGACCCTCGACTACGCCCTTCCCTTGCGCAGCCCCCAAACGCTGGCCCGCGACACCCGCACCGTCTTCAAGCTGCTGGAGGGGCTGACCGGCGGCCTGCTCGAAGTCCGCCTGCCGGATGGCTCCCGTGCCCTGTTCGGTGAGGGTGACTGCAGCCTGAGCCTGCAGGTGCACGACGAGGCGATGTTCGGGCGGGTGCTCGCCCGCGGCGACATCGGGCTGGCCGAGGCCTACCTGGATGGCCAATGGGACTCGTCGGACGTCACCGCCCTGCTCACGCTGCTCGCCCGCAACCGGGGGGCGCTCGCCAAAGCCATCTATGGTTCCTGGCGGCAATTGCTCGCCGCGCGGGTACGCCACTGGTTCAACCGCAACAGCCGCGCCGGTAGCAAGCGCAACATCATGGCCCATTACGACCTGGGCAATGATTTTTACCGACTGTGGCTCGATCCCAGCATGAGCTACTCCTCCGCTCTATACCGGCCAGAAGACGATGGCTCCCTGCTCGCCGCCCAGCAAGCCAAGTACCGCCGCATTCTCGAGCACCTGCAGGCCAGTCCGGACGAAAGCGTGCTGGAAATCGGCAGCGGCTGGGGCGGTTTCGCAGAGATGGCCGTACACGATGGCTTGCACGTCACCGGCCTGACCCTGTCGCCGGCCCAGTTGGAGTGGGCAAAAAGGCGCGTGCCGCAGGCCGACCTGCGCCTGCAGGACTACCGCGACACCCGGGAGCGCTTCGACCACATCGTTTCCATCGAGATGTTCGAGGCGGTCGGCGAGCAGTGGTGGCCAAACTACTTCGCCACCCTCGCCCGCGCGCTCAAGCCCGGTGGCCGCGCGGTGATCCAGAGCATCACCATCCGCGACGACCTGTTCGCGACCTACCGGCGCGGCACCGACTTCATCCAGCAATACATCTTCCCCGGCGGCATGCTGCCGTCGCGCAGCGTCTTCCGGAAAACGGCCGAACGGCAGGGCTTGCAGGTCACAGGGGAGTTCGCCTTCGGCCTCGATTACGCCCGCACGCTGGCCGAGTGGCGCGCCGCCTTCGAGGCCAACTGGGCGCAGATCGCCACGCAGGGCTTCGACGAGAATTTCCGCCGGCTGTGGCGCTTCTACCTCCACTACTGCGAGGCCGGCTTCCTGGCCGGAAACATCGATGTCGTCCAGTTCGAGCTCGCCCATCGTTGATCCCGGCGTGCCACGCGCAGGTAGCCCGGCCGCCGTGGCTCGCCGCCGGCTGCTGCTCGCGCTGGCGGCGAGCCCCCTGCTTGGCCTGCCAGCCTATGCCGAGATCGAAGCCCTGGCCGGCCTCAAACTCTGGGGGAGCGGCGAATTCCGGCGTTTCGGCTTCCTCGTCTACGAAGCCACTTTGTGGGCCGGCGAGGACCCGCAACGCCCGCCGCTCGCCCTGCGTCTCGACTACAAGCGCAATATCGAAGGCAAGGCCATCGTCGAAGCCTGCGTCAAGGAGATGCGCCGCTTCGTCAACGACGAGACCTTGCTGGCACGCTGGGGTGAGCAGATGCAACGCATCTTTCCCAACGTGAAGCCGGGCGATCACATCCTCGGCCTCTACCGCACCGACGGGGCTCGTTTCTACCAGGACGATCGGCTGCTCGGCGCGATCCATCTGCCGGGCTTCGCCGAAGCCTTCTTCGCCATCTGGCTCGATACGCGGACAAGCGCCCCGGCTCTGCGGGCCGCCCTGCTCCAGCGCAAGGATGGCTGAGATGTCGAACGCTGCGGTGCTGGCATACGGAGCCCTCGGCCTCCCGCTGGCTTTCGCCGCGCTGCCGATCTACGTCCATGTCCCGCGGTTTTACGCAGAGACGACCGGAATGGATCTCACGCTGCTCGGCGCAATCCTGCTCGGCGCGCGCCTGCTCGATGCGTGTGTGGACCCGTGGCTGGGCTGGCTGGCCGACCGCTGGCCACGCCGTCGCATGCTGGCTTTAGCCCTGTTCCCCTTCGCCATCGGCTTCGTCGCCCTGCTCAATCCGCAGCCTCCTACACCCGCCCTCTGGCTGCTCGGTTCGATGACGCTGACCTATCTGGGCTTCTCCGCCGCTTCGGTGGCCTATCAGGCCTGGGGGGCTGCGCTCGGCGGCGATTCGGCGCTGCGAACGCGGCTGACAGCCGCTCGGGAGGGCTGCGGCCTGGTCGGCGTATTGCTGGCGGCGGCCTTGCCCAGCCTGCTGGCGAACAACCTGAACGCCGGCACCGAACGTCTGTCCTGGATCTTGCCGCCCTTGTTGCTCCTTGCCGCCGCAGTGGTCTTCTCCCAGGTTGGGGTGGGTGCACCAACGGCCACATCGCGTACCCCGTTGGGCGAGAGCATTGGGCGAGCGCTGGGGAACGTTGCCTTCCGTCGTCTGCTCGGTGTCTTCGTCGTCAACGGCATCGCTGCCGCGCTGCCGGCAACGCTGTTCTTGTTCTTCGTTGCCGATGTGCTCGGTGCCGCCAATGCGGGCGGCCCACTGCTGGCCCTGTACTTCGTCGCCGGGGCCGCATCCCTGCCAGTGTGGGTCAGGCTCGCCACCCATTACGGACGAGTGCGGACCTGGGCACTGGCGATGGTGCTAGCCGTGGGCGCGTTCGCCAGCACCGCGTTGGTCGGCAACGGCGATATCGCGGCCTTCGCGGTGATCTGCCTTGTATCCGGGCTGGCGCTGGGCGCCGACCTGACCTTGCCAGCCGCCATTGCCGCCGATCTGGGCGAACGCCAGGGACAGGCCGGCGCCTGCTTCGGGCTGTGGAATCTCGTCGCCAAACTCAACCTCGCGCTGGCCGCCGGGCTGGCCTTGCCACTGCTGGATCTGCTCGATTACCGGCCGGGTGGCGCCGACGGACTGGCTGCACTGAGCTTCGCCTACGTCTTGCTGCCACTCGGTTTCAAGGTGCTGGCGGCCGGCCTGCTGTGGCGCTGGCGCGATTCACTGGAGATCCGATGATGAAACTGCTGACTGCCGCCCTGCTCTCCGTCGGCCTCACCGCCTGCGCGTCAAACGGTGTCGAGCAATACAAGGCCGAACAGCCGGCGCTCGATCTGCGACGCTACCTGAACGGCACCCTGGACGCCTGGGGCATTTTCCAGGGGCGTTCCGGCGAGGTGAAGAAGCGCTTCCACGCCGTCATCGATGCCAGTTGGGATGGCGATACCGGCGTCCTCGACGAGCATTTCAAGTGGTCCGACGGCACCACGTCGCGGAGAGTGTGGACGCTCAAGCGCCAGCCGGACGGCAGCTATCGTGGCACGGCCGACGACGTGATCGGTGAGGCGGTGGGCGAACTGGCCGGCAACGCGCTGCGCTGGCGCTATGTGCTCGCGCTGCCTGTCGATGGAAAGGTCTATCACGTCGATTTCGACGACTGGATGTTCCTGATGGACGACAGGGTGATGCTCAACCGCTCCTACATGTCGAAATGGGGCTTCAGGCTCGGCGAGGTGACGCTGAGCTTCGCCAAACGCTAAGGCTGCGGGACGAGGATCACGATGAACCCGGCAATCTCGGACTGGCGAGGGCGGCGCGTGTGGCTGGTCGGCGCATCGAGCGGCATCGGTGCCGCCATGGCCAGGGAACTCGCCCGGCGCGGCGCACGGCTGGCATTGTCGGCACGTTCGGCTGACAAGTTGCGGGCACTCGAACTCGACGCGGCCCTGCTGCTGCCCTGCGACACAACCGATACGACCAGCCTGGCCGGCGCGCACGGGGCGCTGCTGGCGGCCTGGGGTGGTGTCGACCTGGTGGTCTACCTGGCCGGCGACTATGTGCCGATGCGCGCAAGCGACTTTGATCTGACGCGTGCCGAGCAGGTCGTGGCCGTCAATTTCAACGGCGCGATGCGTCTCGCCGCGACCGTGCTTCCCACCCTGCAGGCCGGAGGCGGCATCGCCTTCGTGGCCAGCGTAGCGGGCTACCGCGGCCTGCCCAAGGCGCTGTGCTACGGTCCGGGCAAGGCGGCGCTGATCCATTTTGCCGAATGCCTGCATCTTGACCTGGCGCCGCAAGGCATCGGCGTGTGGGTCATCAACCCCGGCTTCGTGCAGACCCGCCTGACCACCCGCAACGATTTCACCATGCCGGCGCTGCTGACGCCTGAGCAGGCGACCACGGCGGTAGTGGACGGTTTCAGGACAGGGCACTTCGAAATCCATTTCCCGAAACGCTTCACCCGCGTGCTGAAACTCCTGTCGCTGCTGCCTTATCGCTGGTACTTCCCGCTGATCCGCCGCCTCACTGGGGCCTGAGATGGATATCGACCGCCTGATCGCCTTCTACCAGACGCTGACGCCGGAGAGCATTGGGCGCTTTGCAGAGTTCTACAGTACCGGGGCCTGTTTCAAGGACCCGTTCAACGAGGTGCGTGGCATTGAGGCCATCCAGCGCATCTTCACGCACATGTTCCGGCAGGTGGACGAGCCACGCTTCATCGTCACGGAACATATGCGCGACGCACACGGCGCCATGCTGGTCTGGGAGTTTTCCTACCGCACACGCCGGTGGGGCCGGGGTGAGGCGCAGATCATTCGTGGTGTGTCGCATCTAAGGTTCGGTCGCGACGACAAAATCGACTATCACCGGGACTACTGGGATGCGGCCGAAGAGTTGTACATGAAGCTGCCAATGATCGGCAGCTTCATGCGCTGGCTCAAGAGGGCGCTGGCGGCCGGGTAAGGCTGGAGCGAAGTCAACTGCTGCGCGGCAGTACCGTCAGCACCCGCACGATGAAGGCGTGGAATTCCTTCATATAGTTGCTCAGGAACTGCTCCGTCGACGGGTCCGTCACCTGCCCGTCCTCGGTGATGAGGCCCGGCTTGAACTGGAGGTAGGCCTCGACGGTGTTCATCAGCGGCGCGTTGCAGAAACACAGCACGCCGCGCAGGCTCTGCTGCGCCACCGCCGTACCGATGGCGCCGGGCGAGGTGCCGATCACTGCCGCCGGCTTGCGGGCGAAGGAGTTGTTGCCCCATGGGCGGCTTGCCCAGTCGATGGCGTTCTTCAGGCCACCGGGAATCGAGCGGTTGAATTCCGGCGTCACGAAGAGAATGGCGTCCGAATCGGTGATGGCTTTCTTGAAACCGCAGGCGACCGGCGGAAAATCCGCGTCGTAATCCTGGCTGTACAGCGGCAGCTCACGGATCGGGATCTCGGTCAGTTCCAGTTCCGGCGGCGCCAGACGCACCAGCGCCTTGGCCAGCAGCCGGTTGATCGAGGTGCTCGACAGGCTGCCGACAAAATAGCCGACCTTGTACGTACTCATGGGGATCTCCTTGCAGCGTAGAACAGGTTGGTGTTCTGCCTGCTGCCGATAGGGCCGGGCGCGGGCGGGGGTGGCCGGCAGCGGCGATACGCCTTGTTGTCCGGCCATAAATCACCATAGGCGCCGCCCGTCGAACTGACAATGCGGAGCGCGGGAAATCGCCGTCCCATCGGCCGTTCCCGCGCCCTTGCTGCGCTCAAGCCAGCTCGAATCGATCCAGGTTCATCACCTTGTTCCAGGCTGCCACGAAGTCGCGCACGAACTTGCCCTGCGCGTCGCTCTGCGCATACACCTCGGCCAGCGCACGCAGCTGCGAGTTGGAACCGAAAACCAGGTCGACCCGCGTGCCAGTCCATTTGACTTCCCCGGTCTTGCGGTCGCGGCCTTCGAAGGTGTCGGCGGCTTCAGATGTCGGCTGCCACTCGGTACCCATGTCCACCAGGTTGACGAAGAAGTCGTTGGTCAGCTGCCCTGCCCGCGCAGTGAACACACCGTGCTTCGACCCGCCCACGTTGGCACCCAGCACGCGCAAGCCACCGACCAGCACGGTCATTTCCGGCGCGCTGAGCTTCAGCAACTGGGCCTTGTCCACCAGCAGGGTTTCCGCCGGCACGCGGAAGGCCTGCTTCTGGTAATTGCGGAAGCCGTCGGCCCGCGGCTCCAGCACCGCGAAGGACTCTGCGTCGGTCTGTTCCGCCAGCGCGTCGCCGCGGCCCGGCGTGAATGGCACTTCGATGGAATGTCCGGCGGCCTTGGCGGCGCTCTCGACGGCCGCACAACCACCCAGCACGATCAGGTCGGCGAGGGACACTTTCTTGCCGCCCTGCGCGTTGAAGCCCTGCTGAATCTCCTCCAGCGTCGCCAGCACCTTGGCGAGCTTCGCCGGTTCGTTGGCCTCCCAATCCTTCTGCGGGGCCAGGCGGATGCGGGCGCCGTTGGCTCCACCGCGCTTGTCGGAACCGCGGAAGGTGGACGCGGAGGCCCAGGCGGTGGACACTAGCTCGGCGACGGACAAGCCAGAGGCAAGCACCTTCGCCTTCAGGCCGGCGATATCGGCCGCATCGATCAGCGGGTGATCGGTGGCGGGGATCGGGTCCTGCCAGATCAGGTCTTCGGCCGGCACTTCCGGGCCGAGATAACGCACCTTCGGCCCCATGTCCCGGTGCGTGAGCTTGAACCAGGCACGCGCAAAGGCCTCGGCAAAGGCCTGCGGGTCCTTGTGGTAGCGGCGGGCAATCGGCTCGTAGACCGGGTCGAAGCGCAGGGACAGGTCGGCGGTGGTCATCATCGGCCGGTGCTTGATCGACGGGTCGTGGGCATCCGGGATCAGATCCTCGTCCTTGACGTCCTTGGCCAGCCATTGCGAGGCACCCGCCGGGCTCTTGACGAGTTCCCACTCGTAGCCGAACAGCGTGTCGAAATAGCCGTTGTCCCAGGTGGTGGGGTTGGGCTTCCAGGCGCCTTCGATGCCGCTGGTGGTACTGTGGATGCCCTTGCCGGAGCCGAAGTCGTTCTTCCAGCCCAGGCCCATCTGCTGCAGCGGCGCGCCTTCCGGCTCGGGCCCGACCAGTTTGGGGTCGCCAGCGCCGTGGGCCTTGCCGAAGGTGTGGCCGCCGGCCACCAGCGCAACGGTTTCCTCGTCGTCCATGGCCATACGGGCGAAGGTCTCGCGCACGTCGCGGCCGGAGCCAACCGGGTCAGGGTTGCCGTTGGGGCCTTCCGGGTTCACATAGATGAGGCCCATCTGGACAGCGGCCAACGGGTTGGCGAGATCGCGCTCGCCGCTGTAGCGCTTGTCGCCCAGCCATTCGGTCTCCGGCCCCCAGTAGATGTCTTCTTCGGGCTGCCAGACGTCCACCCGACCGCCGCCGAAACCGAAGGTCTTGAAGCCCATGGATTCCAGCGCCACGTTGCCGGCCAGGATGATCAGGTCGGCCCACGACAGCGCGTTGCCGTATTTCTGCTTGATCGGCCACAGCAGGCGGCGGGCCTTGTCCAGGTTGCCGTTGTCCGGCCAGCTATTGACCGGCGCGAAGCGCTGGTTGCCGGTGCCGCCGCCGCCTCGCCCATCGGCGGTACGGTAGGTGCCGGCGCTGTGCCAGGCCATGCGGATGAACAGGCCGCCGTAGTGGCCCCAGTCCGCCGGCCACCAGTCCTGCGAGTCGGTCATCAGGGCAGTCAGATCCTGCTTGACCGCTTTAAGGTCGAGTTTGCCGAAGGCTTCGGCGTAGTTGAACCCCGGGTCCATCGGGTTCGAGGCCGGGGCGTGCTGGTGCAGGATTCCCAGGTTGAGTTGCTTTGGCCACCAGTCCCGGTTGGAGCGCACGCCGGCGGTCGCCGGAGCGCCGTGCGTGCCGGAAAACGGGCACTTTTGTTGTTCGCTCATGGTCGTCTCCTCCTCGTCGAAACACTCAAAGGACTTGCGGAACGACAAACAAGTTCCGCCTGATGGACAGCTTAGCAGCGGCCCATGGAGATACCATTTGCTTTGCCTTATTCCGGCGATATGCGGCGCCTATCCTCGCCGTGACGGCCGTGAATGCGTGATCCGGCGGGCCTCAGCAGTACACCGCACCGGTTTCGGGCTGGGTGTCCCCGCCCTCCGTATCGACGTACATGCGCTGGATCTCGTCGATGCTCGTCAGGCAGGCCAGGAAGCTGCGCACCACCTCGGGATCGAAGTGGGTGCCGCTGCTGGCCACGATGTGGCCGATGGCCTCGTCGGTGGACCATGCCGGCTTGTAAGGCCGCTTCGAGATCAGCGCGTCGTACACGTCGCAGATCGCCGCGATGCGCCCTTCGAGGGGAATCTCGTTGCCGCGCAGGCCGATCGGATAACCCGAGCCGTCCCACTTCTCGTGGTGCGTGAGGGCAATCCGCCGCGCCATGCCGATCACCTCGGCGGGGTGTTCCGGGATGATGTCGCCGCCGATCTCCGGGTGCTGGCGCATCACGTCCATTTCGTCGGTGGTCAGCCGGCCCGGCTTCAGCAGGATGCTGTCGGGCACGCCGATCTTGCCCACGTCGTGCAGCGGGCTCGCCACGCGCAGCATCTCGGCCCAGCGGGCATCCTTGCCGTACGCTAGCGCGACGGCCTCGCACATACGGCCCATGCGCACGATGTGCTCGCCCGTCTCGTTGTCCCGGTATTCCCCGGCACGCGCCAGGCTCATGTTCAGCTGGTGGGCCATCTCCTCGACGTGGGACAGCATGGTGTCGTAATAGACATAGGTGGCAAGCCCCATGTCCATGAACACCACATTGGTCACCGCGTTCATGTAGCGCAGGCGCGTCTCAGCGCTATCGGGAATGGCCATCTGGACGATGCGGGTCAGCTCGTTCAGGACGATCGCGTAGGCACCCATGTAGAGCCGGAGATCGACGCCCAGCTGATGGTGGGCCCGCCCGATCCGCCGCGCGGCCTCCAGGTAGTTGTCGTCGAAATTTCCAGCGAAAACGTGCTTCAGCCAATGTTCCTTCTGGCTCCGGCGCGCACGCGCCAGCGTTTCATCGCTGCCAAAGGCCTGCGCCGATACCGCACTGGCCCGCAGTCGCGCATACAGCACGTCCAGGATCTGGTCGATATGGGCCTCGATGAGCGGGAGAAACTCCCTTAGCGTCTCCGACACCTTTTCATCAATAGAAAGGAATTCGCACCACTGATCCAACTTCATTTGCATCGATCAAACCCAGGCAGACGCGTCTATTAAAAAAGCGAAATAATGAAAAAAATGCATTATTTCGCCAGCTGCCGATTTTAATCTCCGCCGGAACAGCGGTCGGTTGATAAAAATCAAACGGTGCAGGCCCCTAATCCACTATCAAGCCCCATCCCGTTAAATATTTCTCGCTGCACCCTGCTCCCCCGCAAATTGCATCAAATCGCCCGATCCTTACCAGACAACGATCTCAGGCCTTCGGTTATGACAAAAGATACACAGCGGCAGCACCACGGTATGCGGGACGATCCCACTCTTCGTGAGTACATACTCTCAATGGTCATGAACGCGGCCTCACAAAAAGTAAATCAGCGAGCACCGAAATGCACGATCCATGGTTCGCCCGGACGGGTCTCCGTGCTAACCTCGCACCGGCTGGCGCAAGCGCATGCTCGCGCCCCGACCCAAAACCACATCAAAGCTTGAGACCGGGAAGTATCATGGGTGAAAAGGTTCGTATTGCGATCGTCGATGACAATTCTCCGCAGCGTTTCATTCTGAGCAAGCTGCTGGGTAATGACTACACGGTCGAGACCTTCGAAAACGGCGATGCCTTTCTTTCAAGTACCGAAGCGTTCGCCGTCGTCCTGCTCGATATCGGCATGCCCGGCCTTGACGGCTACGACACATGCAGGGCGTTGCGCAAGCGGCCCGACGGCGACGCAACGACCGTCGTCTTCGTGTCTGCCCACGACTCCGCAGACGACAGGATTGCCGCCTATGAGGCGGGCGGCGACGATTACATACTGAAGCCGGTTGCTGCCCATGAGTTGCGCCACAAGCTGCGCAGCATCGCCGACCACCGAAAGACACTCAACGCCCTCGCCCGCCAATCGAGCACCGCCCAGGTTCTCGTTCAGAAAGCCTTCAGCAGGGTCGGTGATCTGAGCGCGGTGGTGGACGCCTTGCGCAGGCTCACAACCCTGAGCAGCCATGAAGCCATTGCAGAACTGTTCGTCGGCATTCTGACGGCGTGGGATCTGAACGGCGCGGTACGGGTGAATGGCCACGACGGTCCGCTGGATCGCACGACCGATGGCCCGCTGTCACCGCTGGCCGCCTCCGTGCTTGCCACCCGGCGGGATTCGGAACACCTCTTCGAATTTGGCAGCCGAGCGCTCGTCACCTACCCGAACATTGCCATCCTGATCCACAACCTGCCGACCGACGAGCCCGACCGGCGGGCGAGCCTGCGCGAGCATCTGTCGACGCTGACCGAATGTGCCGACCGACGTATTCGCGACATCGAGGCCCTGAACGATCAGCCCATCCAGGCGAACACTAGCAGCCCCCAGTTGGTCGAGCTGGGCCGGGCATTTGTGCAGATCGCCGAGCAAAGCCGCGATAACCTGTCCCACGCCCAGCACCTGCTTGTCGAGCCGATGGAGAATCTTGAGCGGGCGCTGGACAGCATGAGCCTGACGGACATCCAGCGCGCCTATCTGGACGACTTGTTCCGGGGTGCCCAGGACGATTTTCATCGTTATTTCGATCGGGCCACCGACATCGACCTGGAGTTCCGGGAAGTCGTGGGGCGCCTGCTCAAGCAGGCCGCCAGCGGGCGCTGACCGGCACCGCGTATAGCAGCCGGCCCGGCGGAAGAAAAACGGCGGGGGCGTGACGCCCCATTCCGAACCGCCGACGCCAATAGAAATGCCCCTTCCCGCGCTCCACGCGGGGAAAACCCTTCCTTCACTCCGGGTATATCCGTTGATCGCCAGGCCTTGCAGGGCAAGCGGCGCTGGCATGCGCATTCTTGTCAGGGCATATTTCTGATTGTGTCCCACTGCACTGCCGTCCCGCATTTTTCGGGAATACCATTAGCAGAAAAAACCATTGTTTTTCCTCGAATGAATCCAGGAGCCTGATATTAGTTCCATTTATTTCATTTCGAATAACCCCAATAGCGATAATGGAATAGACAGGCGCTATCTTCTCATCCAGTTCCTGTCAATTTTCCTACCGGTGGCGCTGATCGTCATCGGGGGCGCCTGGCTATTGGGACGCTCTTCGGAGCAGGCCGCGATCACGCCGATCCTTGCCCACGAACAGGAGCATGTGTCGGCGGCTCGTCATCGCCTCGAGGAAGACCTCGCATTGCCCCTGGACCATATCCGCAGCCTTGTGACGGAAGCCTCGATCCGCAACGCATACCTGTCCCCCTCGGAGGATACGCTTGCGGCAATGCAGCAGGCTTTCATCACGCTGCTGTCACGCAATCCGGGCTACAACAGCATTCGCTGGATCGACCAGGACGGTCAGGAGCGGGTTCGTGTCGACTGGAACGGCATCGACGGAAAGCCCCTGCCACGTGCGCGGCTCCAAAACAAGCGCAATCGCTATTTCTTCAAGGACATCATGGGAATGCAGGGCAACCTGGCCTACATTTCCCCCCTCGACCTGTTGATGGAAGACTCCCGTATCGTCGAGCCCTACACACCGACCCTCCGGGTCGGACAACGGGTGTTCGACGAACATGGCAAGCCACGCGGCTTCCTGCTGATCAATCTCGCCGCACGCAAGAACATCGAAGCTTTCATCAGGACCGCGGCCCCGCTCGCTTCCCGCTTGCAACTACTCAATGGGGACGGGTATTGGCTGCGCAGCACCAACCCTGCGGAGGAATGGGGCTTCATGCTGAAGCAGCCCAACACGTTCGGCACCCGCCACCCCGAGGCGTGGCAGGCCATCAAGGCCGCAGACAAAGGGCAGCAATCGATCGGGGGAGATGTATGGACATGGTCCACGATTGCGCTCTCCGAGAGCTACAAGGGCCGCGTAGAGACCCGCAATACCTGGACTGTGCTCAGCCGTCTGCCGAGCGAAAGCCTCGCCCAAGTGCGCTGGAGAGTCTGGTCGCAAATATCGATCGGCACCCTGCTGCTGCTGGTCCTGTTTGCAATTGGCTGTCGCAAACTGGTCATCTCGAACGCCCAGCGCAACGCATTCCACAGCGCCGAGCAGATCGCCCGCGAGGAAGCCCGGGCCACCCAGCTGCTCTACCAGGCACAGCAGAACTTCCAGACCGTGTTCGAAGCCAACTCCAACGGGCTGGCGGTGGTGGATGCAAACGGCAGGATCGTCATGGCCAACCGGGAGTTGGGCCGGATATTCGGCTACACCCACGAGGAATTGATCGGACAGCCCCTCAATATTCTGCTGCCGGACGAGAGCCGCAACGCACACACATACTTTCTCGCCGCCTACTTTCACGAGCCATTCAGCCGCAAGATGGGCAAGGGCAAAGCTCTGTGCGGCAAGCACAAGAATGCCAGCCTGTTTCCCATCGAAGTCGGCCTGAGTCACTTTCGGGACAACAACCAGGATTTCGCGCTGGCCAACGTGGCTGACTTCACCGAACGCAACCGCGCGGAGGAGCTCGAGAAATTTCGCAGCGGCGCACTACAACTCATTGTCGAGGGTTCGCCGCTGGAGCAGATTTTCAACGCCATCGTACAAGGCATCGAGAAAATCGACCCCACGGCGCTGTGCAGCATCCTGCTGATCAGTCCAGAAGGTGGCCAGTTGCTGCACTCCGCCGCGTCCAATTTGCCCGCGTTCTACATGGAGGCCATTGACGGACTGCCCATCGCCAAAGGAGAAGGCTCCTGCGGTACCGCTGCCCATTCCGGCGAACGGGTAATCGTCGAGAACATTCAGGTCCACCCCTACTGGATGAAGTATCGGGATATCGCGGCACAGGCCGGGCTCGCTTCCTGTTGGTCCGAGCCCATCAGGGATTCGAGCCAGCAGGTGCTGGGCACCTTTGCCATCTATCACCGCGCCCCGTCCACACCCACCCCCAACGACATCCAGCTGATCGGCCACGTGTCGACGCTGGTCTCCCTGGCCATCGAACGCAAGTACGCAGAACTCACGCTGGCCAACTACCGGGACCATCTGGAGAACCTGGTCGAGGAACGCTCGCGCACCATCAAGGAGCTCAATCTTCAGCTCGAAAAGCGGGTCGAGGAAGCCGAGGATGCAAACCGGGCGAAAAGCACCTTCCTCGCCAACATGTCCCATGAGATACGTACCCCGCTGAACGTGATCATCGGCTTCTCCCAGCTGCTCAAGAAGCCCATGGCGGGAACCGTTCACGCAACCCGGCTCGACGAGATCGTCTCCGCGGGGCGCCACCTGCTGGCGATCATCAACGACATCCTGGACCTCTCCAAGATCGACGCCGAACAGATACACCTGCAGAGCCTGCCTTTCCGCGTCCCGACAGTCATCGACCACGTCTACAGCATGCTCACCATGCAGGCGGAGGAAAAGGGCCTCAAGCTGTGCCGTGAAGTGGACGATCGACTGAACGACGCGGTCGTCATCGGCGACCCCATGCGGCTCGGCCAGATCCTCATCAACTTCATCAACAATGCCATCAAGTTCAGCGACCGCGGGAATATCGTCATTCGTGCCCACTTGGACGCATTTCGGGATGGCGTGGGTGAAGTGAGCTTCGAGGTGGAAGACAGGGGCATCGGCATTTCCGATGAACAGCAGACACGCCTGTTCCAGGCCTTCAGCCAGGCAGACGCCTCCACGTCGCGCAAGTACGGCGGAACGGGGCTGGGGCTGGTCATCTCGCGCAAGCTCGCCATGCTGATGGGCGGCGGAGCTGGTGTGCGCAGCCAGCCCGGGGTGGGCAGTACATTCTGGTTCACCATCCGGCTGTCCCTCGGAGCCCCGGACATGTTGCTCAAGACCTCCGGACCGGAGGCCGACGACGCGCCGATACGCACCGACGCCCGAATCCTTCTCGTGGAAGACAACGAACTCAATCAGGACGTGGCCCAGGAAATCCTCGCCGAGTTCGGACTTACCGCAGACATTGCGAATAATGGCGCGGAAGCCGTGGAGAGGGTCCGGCTCAAGACCTACGATCTCATCCTGATGGACATGCAGATGCCGGTCATGGACGGTCTGGAAGCCACCCGGCGCATCCGGGCACTACCGGGACTCCAGGCCGTGCCCATCATCGCCATGACCGCCAACGCCTTTGAAGAGGACAAGAAGCGCTGCGAAGAGGCCGGGATGAGCGATTTCATCTCAAAGCCGGTCGAGCCGCTCATCCTGCACAGGACCCTGCTCCGCTGGCTTGGAAGCGACGCCGCGGTGCCCATCGCCACGCACGCCGCCCTTCCCGCGGCGTCGCCCCCTGCCCTCGACGTCCCCACGGCAACGGCGCCCGACGAACGGGAGCCGGATCACGAGCTCCCCGTCATCGCTTTCGAGCGCGGGATCTCCATCTGGAGAAGCAAGGAGAAGCACTTGAGCTTCCTGCAGAAGTTTGCCGCCCAGTTCGGCAACTTCACCACACAACTGGAGGCGGCGAATCCGGCAGAACAAGCCGCATTGGTCCACAAGCTCAGGGGGGCCGCTGCCAATGTCGGGCTGGAATGGCTGGCCGACACCGCCCGGACGCTCGAACTGCAGCTCAAGCCGGAAGTAGACTGCAGTTCAGCCCTCGAGCACTTCAAGCACGCGCTGAACGTCACACTCGATCGAATCGCCGCCACGTCGCAGTCCAACGCACCGGCGGCTGTCCCCGATACACCACCTATCAAACGGTAATACAAGGATTACTCACCCATGGAGCGCCTGATAAGGTTCATCGAAGAACACTCGGATAGCCGTTGCAAACCACATCCGATAGCAAGATTTGCCGCAGCCCTTGCGCAGATCCTGGATGCGCGGGGAAACGTCAAGGAAGCCCAACCATGAGCGACGATCTGTTCGATACTGACGGCACGCCCCGGGCGCGGGTCATGATCGTCGACGACGACGAGATTTCCGCCGGCCTGCTCGAGAGCCTACTCGAAGACGAATTCGAGACCTGCACCCTCGCGTCCGGCGAAGCCTGCCTCGACCACGTAATCCGCTTCAGTCCCGACGTCGTGCTGCTGGACATCCAGATGAGCGGGATCGACGGCTACGAGACCTGCCGCCGTCTGCATGCACTGGAGGAGTGGTCGTCGCCCACCGAACAGCCGGTCGTCATCTTCTTCTCCGGTCACGACACACTGGAAGAACGGCTCAAGGCCTATGAATCGGGCGGCGACGACTTCATCGCCAAGCCGCCGGCTCCCGAAGAGGTGCTGAGCAAGGTCCGTGCGCTGGTCACGCTGGTGGCCGAACGGAAACGCGTGCAGTCCGAAAAGGACTCGATGCAGAAGATGGCCATGTCCTTTCTCACCAATCTGGGTGAAAGCGGCGTGGCGCTGCAGTTCCTGCGCAGCGGCCTGGCCTGCACCGACATGGCTGAACTGGCGCGGCTGACGATCTCCGCGCTGCGGGACTACGACCTGGACGCCCATGTGCAACTCGGCGCCCCCGGCCGCGCCCGGACTTTCGTCCCCTCGGGAAGCTCGACGCCACTCGAGGAGTCGGTGTTCGAGCAGGTCCGCAAGATGGAGCGTATCTTCCAGTTCAGCCGCAAGATCGTCATCAACTATCCCAACGTCTCCATCCTCATCAACAACTTCCCGATCGAGGACGAAGAACGCTGCGGACGCCTGCGCGATCACCTGGCGATCATCGCCGAGGGCTGCGAGGCGAGCATGCTGGCGCTGCTGCGCGACACGGAGATCCGGACCCGGACAGCCCTGCTGCAGGACACCGCCGCTGGCGTTGAGCACGCCATCGTCACGCTACGCGAGCAGTACCGGACGCTGCAGGCGGAAACCCGCCTGAGCTTGCATGATCTGAACCAGTTCTTCGCCAAGGAGCTGATGTACCTCGGCCTGTCGGACGTTCAGGAAGAGCAGATGCTGACGATACTTTCCAAGGGGATCGATCAGACGATGACGGCCTTCGACAGAGGGCTGGATTTCGACTCCCAGCTGGGCGGCCTGCTGGCCAACATCCGCGGGGACAAGGGCCTGGCCACCTGAGACTGCCGGACGGCGCCCTCCCGAACACCCGATCGGCAGTGATCCATATATGGACTGCGCCAGCGCCCGCGGGTGGGCGCTGGCGCAGTCCAACCGCGGGTTCAGCCGCGCTCAGAACCGGTAGGGACTTTGTTGCACAAACGCCTAGTCCCAACGGGTAGGCTCTGGGCATGAGTAAAGGACAGCGCCCGCGGGGCAAGTACAAGACGACAAACTGGGCGGACTACAACGCAGCACTCAAGGCCCGAGGTTCGCTGACGGTGTGGCTGGACACGGACATGCAGCAGTACGCCCCGGCCACCGGCAAGCGTGGCCGCCAACCGACTTTCTCCGATGCGGCCATCCAGTTCAGCCGTTGCCCAGCGCAATGCACGGGCCATCATCCCGCCACGCAAGAACGCCAATGCCTGGAAAAGCACGCAGTCTGGGGCTGGGGGAATCACGCTTGCAAGCGCATTCGTGCAACAAGGTCGATTGCGCGCCTCCGCGGAAATCCGGCGGAGGCGCAAGCCTGGCTTAGAACACGTGGTTCACACCGACCATGTAGCCGCTCGGGTCGTAACCCGGCTTGGCCACCGTGCCGACCAGGTTGCCGCCGTCAGTGAGGCTGTAGGTGCCGTTGGTCTTGTTAAGGACCTTACCCCACGTGCCGTACAGCGTGGTCGAATCCTGCAGCTTGTAGGCGTAGCCCAGGCCCAGCAGGTTGGCATCGCGGTTCTTGATCGACTTGTCGTCGAGCTGGCTGTAGCTCACCAGCGCCTTGCCGCGCCACAGCGGGATGCCGGCACTGACGCTCCAGCCCTCAGCCTTGGACAAGGTGGCGGTCACGTTCTCGTAGTTGCCGCCGCTGATGCGGCCAGCCACATAGTTGCCGTACAACGTGGCGAAGCCCAGGTTGTAGCTGCCGCCCACCTGCCAGCCACGGCGCTTGGCGAGACCGGTTTCCTGCGGGCCCGTCGCCGGGGCGACATAGCTGGCGTTGTCCACGTTCCACGCCGTCACCGTGGCGTTGAGCGGGCCGGCGCTGTAGTACAGCGCCAGATCACCGCCGCGACCGGCCTTGTCGGTGGTCACGGTCGTCGAACCGGCCGCCACCGGCGTCACCATGTTCACGTTGTTCTCGCTGCCGCTGCTCAGGGTCAGTTGGCCGGAGAAGCCGGCGACCTTCGGCGAGGCGTAGACGAGGGCATTGTTGAGGCGCGTCGGCATGCCGCCGATCACCGGCAGCAGGCCGGCGGAGGAACCGAAGAAACCGGCGCCCATCGCCGCCGACATCACCGACGAGGTATAGGAGCCGGCGTACTGACGGCCAGCCGTCAGCGTACCGAAGCGGGTCTGCAACCCCGCGTAGATCTGCCGCGAAAAGATCTGGCTGCCGTTGCTGGTCTGCCCGCCGCTGGACACCGCGGTGTTGTTGATGCCCGGCGTGATCGCGCCGGTGCCGACGGAGCCGGTATCGAACAACAAACCGGCTTCCATCAGGTACACCGCCTTGATATCGTCGCCGAGTTCCTTTTCACCCTTGAAGCCGATCCGCGACGAGGACATGCCGCCGGAGCCGATGGTGGACTTCTGGCCGAAGCCGCTATTGACGGTAGACGCGCTGACATCGGCGACGCCGTAGATCGTCAGCGTGCCGGACGGGCCGGTCGGCACACCCATCTGCAGGCCGGCGCCACGAGCCGGGCCGCCGGTCTGGATCTCGGTCTTCTTCTGTTCTTCCTGGTTCTTCATCAGCTGCTGGATCAGCTGGCGCTGTTCGGCCAGCTCGCGCTTGAGCGTGTCGATCTCGCTCTCGGCAAAGGCCGGCGCGGCGGCGCTGCCGAAGGCGGCCAGCAAGAGCAGGCTCAGCGGGCGACGGAGGGTGGCGGGCTTGTTGTTCTGCATGGTCAGTCTCTTCCTTGGTCCGGTGATTAGCCGGGATGGGTTGGCCCCTCTGTGGGGGCTGTATGTCGGGCCGGCAGCGATGGCTACCGGCCCGGTGTTGCTCAGTAGCGCGTACTCGCTCAGGCCCGCATCTGCAGCGGCTGGGCGGTGCGGAAGGCCTCCAGACGCTCGGCCTGCAGGGCCTTGGCGGCGGCTACGTTCTTCTCCTTCACGTGACCGTAGCCGCGGATCTCGTCGGGCACGCTGGCCAGGTCCACCGCCGCCGCGTGATTGGCGGCGTCGAGCCGGGCAACGATGTCATCCAGCAGCACGATGTAGTCCTCAATGGCCTGACGTTCCTCGCGGCGCTCCCCGCTCTTGCCGAAAACGTCCAGGCTGCCGCCGCGCAGACTCTTGAAGCGGGACAGCAGGCGGAAGGCCTTCTGCACCCAGGGTCCATAGACCTTCTTCTGCAGCTCGCCGGTCTTCGGGTCGCGGTCGGCCAGCAGCGGCGGCGCCAGGTGGTACTTCAGCGTGTAGCCGTGCTTGAACTGGGCATCGAGCTGGGCCAGGAAGGCCGGATCGCTGTGCAGGCGGGCCACCTCGTACTCGTCCTTGTAGGCCATCAGCTTGTAGAGGTAGCGGGCGGCCGCCTCGGCGAGCGCGGTCTGGCCGGGGACGAGACGGGATTCGGCGCCGTGCACCTTCTTCACCACCTCGGCGTAGCGCTTGGCGTAGGCCTCGTCCTGGTAGGCGATCAGCTCGGGGATGCGCACTTCGAGCAGGCGCTTGAGCTCGCCCTGGGCCCCTACCGTGTCGAGGATGGCGCGGGCCGCCGGCGTCAGGGCCGGCAAGGCACGCAGCGCGATCACCGGGGCATTGCCGCGGGCCACCTCGGCCTCGACGAAGGCCCGATCCACCACCGCCATGCGGCCCCACTTGAAGGCTGCGAGGCTCATCTCCACGCCGACGCCAGACTGGCGGATCGCCGTTTCGATGGACTCGGCGGCCAGCGGCAGCGTGCCGGCCTGGTAGGCCACGCCGACCATGAACAGGTTGGTCGCCATGCTGTCGCCGAACAGGCCCTCGGCCAGCGCCTGGCCGTCGAGGAAGACGTTGTCGGCCTTGCGGGTGACGCGGTTGAGGCCGGCGGTCAGCCCGGTCACCGCCGGGAAATGCACGTGGCGGTCGGAAACCATGTGGCCGGTCGGCGTCTCGGTGGTGGACACGATGGCGATGGTGCGTTCCGGGTGGCACTTGTCCAGGTTCTTCGGGTCCGTCGCGTTGAGGATGTCGAAGCCCAGGTAGAGGTCGGCGCTGCCGTCGGAGATCTTGTTGGCGCCGACAAAGGGCTGCGCGCTCACCTTGATGTCCGAGATCACCGCCCCGCCCTTCTGGGCCAGGCCGGTCTGGTCGAGGCCGACCACGTGCTTGCCTTCCATCCGCGCGGCGTTGGCGAGAGTCGCCACGACGGTCACCGAGCCGGTGCCGCCGATGCCCATTACGTGCACACCGAAGTCGCCGGTGATCTTGAACTCGGGCTGCGGAAGCTCCCGCTCCAGGGCCGGAATGCGGCCCTTCTTCTTTTTCTTCGGCGCATCGCCGGCAGCCGGCTCGGGGTTCGGCGTGACCGTCACGAAGGACGGGCAGAAGCCCTTCACGCAGGAGAAATCCTTGTTGCAGGACGACTGGTGGATGCGCGTCTTGCGGCCGAACTCGGTCTCGACGGGCTCCACGCTCATGCAGTTGGACTTCTCGCCGCAATCGCCGCAGCCTTCGCAGACGCGCTCGTTGATGACGGTCACTTCCACCGGCTCGGCGGCCTTGCCGCGGCTGCGGGCGCGGCGCAGCTCGGCGGCGCACTCCTGGTCGTGCAGCAGCACGGTGGTGCCTGGCGTGGCGGCCAGCTCGCGCTGGGCCTCGTCGAGGCGGTCGCGGTGCCACACTTCGGTATGGCCCGGCAGCTGGACGCCGGAGTAGTCGGACAGGTCGTCGGTGGTCACGATGACGCGACGCACGCCGTTGGCGAGCAGGTCGGAGACCATCGCCGCCACCGGGTGAGCACCCATGATGTCCTGGCCGCCGGTCATCGAGGTATGCGCATTGACCAGCAGCTTGAAGGTGATGTTGGCGCCAGTGGAGGCCGCGTAGCGCACCGCCAGGCTGCCCGAGTGGGCGTAGGTGCCGTCGCCCATGTTCTGGAAGATGTGCTGGGTGTCGGTGAAGGGCGCCATGCCGATCCACTGGGCACCTTCGCCGCCCATGTGGGTGCCCATCACCACGTTGCGGTCCATCCACATGGCCATGGTGTGGCAGCCGATGCCAGCCGACACGATGCTGCCTTCCGGAGCCACCGTCGAGCTGTTGTGCGGGCAGCCGGAGCAGTACCAGGCGGTGCGGTTCATGGTCGGCAGCTTGTTGCGCGCGTGGATGTCGTCGAGGCGCTTGATCCAGGCCTCGGCCGATTCGACGCGGGCCTTGCGCGACAGGCGCTTGAGCAGCGCGCGGGCGATCACGTCGGACTCGAACTCGCCGTAGTGCGGCAAGAGCTCCTGGCCCTCGTCGTCGAACTTGCCGACGATGCGCGGCGCGTTGGCGCGGCCGTAGAGCACTTCCTTGGCGAACATCTCCAGGAAGGGACGCTTCTCCTCGATGACGAAGATCTCTTCCAGCCCCTCGGCGAACTCGCGCACGATGGTCGGTTCCATCGGGAACAGCATGCCCATCTTGAGGATGCGGATGCCGTAGCGGCGCAGCGCCTCGTCGTCCAGGCCCATCTCGAGGAAGGCCTGGCGCACGTCGTTGTAGGTCTTGCCGGCGGTGACGATGCCGAGCCAGGCGTCCTTGTTCTCGAAGACGATGTTGTTGAGCTTGTTGGCGCGGGCGTAGCGGCGCGCCACTTCAAGGCGCCGGGTGTACAGGGACTGTTCCATCTCCAGCGCCTCGACGCGCACGTTCATCCCCAGGTTCATGTTGGGGAAGAAGGGCTTGCCGTCGAAGTTGAGATCCGGCGTCACGAAGTCGAGGCGCGCCGGGTCCACGTTGGCCGTGCCGCTGCCATCCGCCACGTTGGTGACGATCTTCATGCCGACCCACAGGCCGGACAGGCGCGACATGTTGTAGCCGTGCAGGCCCAGGTCGAGGATCTCCTGCACGTTGCCGGGGAACAGGGACGGGATGCCCACGTGGTAGAGCATCGGCTCCGACTGGCTGCACAGGGACGAGCTCTTGCAGCTGGGATCGTCGCCGGCAATCGCCAGCACGCCGCCGTTCTTGCCGATGCCCGTGTAGTTGGCGTGCTTCAGCGCATCGCCGCTGCGGTCCACACCGGGCGCCTTGCCGTACCACATGCCGGTCACGCCATCGAACTTGGGCTTGCCGACGGTGTGCATCATCTGCGTGCCCCACACGGCGGTGGCAGCCAGGTCCTCGTTGAGACCGTCGACGAAATGGATGTGGTTTTCGAGGAGCAGCTTCTGCTGCTTGATCAGCGCGGCGTCGAGCATGCCGACCGGCGAACCCCGGTAGCCCGAGATGAACATGCCGGTCTTGAGGCCGCGGCGGGCGTCGGTGCGCACCTGGTCCAGGCTCAGGCGCACCAGCGCGTCGATGCCGCCCAGGTTGATGCTGCCCTGCTCCTGCGTGAATATGTTCGAAGGGTTTTGCTTGGATGACATGGAAAAATCCTCTACCGGTCGCCCCGCCCTGCTCCTTCCATTTCTTCAGGCCGAACGGGAGCCGGCCTCGCTCGCGGGGAGCGTCGCCAGGCACCGGCACGAACCGGAAATCAGGAGCGGAGGTTCAGCGGCGGGGATTCACGCCCGGCGGACTGCATGCCGCCGGGCCGTGCTTTAGACGAAACGCATCGAGACGGAGCCGAGATCCTGGAAGCGAACGTTCACGTGGTCGCCCGGATTCACCGTGATGGCTTCGGTGACGCCGCCGGTCATGATGAAGGTACCGGCCGGGATCTCCTGGCCGCGGGCGCCCAGGTGGTTGGCGAGCATCGCCACGGCGGTCAGCGGGTGGCCGAGCACCGCGGCGCCGGCTGCCATCGCCTTGATCTCGCCGTTGATCTCCATGACCACGCCGAGGGTGCGCAGGTCCAGGCCTTCCAGGTCGCGCATGGTGTTGCCGACCACAAAGCGGGACGACGAGGTGTTGTCGGCGATGACGCTCTTCAGGTCGAACTTGAAGTCGCGGTAGCGGGAGTCGATGACCTCCACCGCCGGCAGCACGAAGTCCACCGCCGCCATCACGGCGCCCACGTGGCAGCCAGGGCCCTTCAACGGGGCCTTGGTGACGATGCAGATCTCGGCTTCGACCTTCGGGTGGATCAGCTCGCTGTGCTTGATGTCGCCGCCGTCCGGGCGGGCCATGTAGTCGGCGACGAAGCCGAACACCGGGGTTTCGACGCCCATCTGCTTCATCTTGGCGAAGGACGTGAGACCACACTTGAGACCGGCGACTTTGTTGCCGCGGGCTTCCTTGCGGCGGCGGATCTCGTCCTGGATCGCGTAGGCGTCGTCCCAGTCCATGTCCGGATGGTCGTCGGTGATCTTGGTCACGTCGCGGGCCTGCAGCTCGGCGCTTTCCAGGTGCTCGGCGAGGGAGAGGATGGTGGCTTGATCGAGTTTCATGGGAATGCCCTTGCTGGAATCAGATGAAGCGCACCGACGTGCCGCCCAGGCCGCCGACGCTGCAGGTGAGGCTGTCGCCGGCCTTGACCGGGACGAGCGGGGATTGGGAGCCGGACAGGATCACCTCGCCGGCCTTCAGCGCGATGCCCAGGCGGCCGAGGGTGTTGGCCAGCCACACCACGGCATTGACCGGCGAGCCCTGCACGGCGGCGCCGGTGGAGGTGCTGATGATCTCGCCGTTCTTCTCGAGGACCATGCCGGCCAGCGCCAGGTCGAGGTCACGCGGGCTCTTGCGCACGCCGCCGAGCACCAGCACGCCGCAGGAGGCGTTGTCGGCGACGGTGTCCTGGATCTTGATCTTCCAGTCACGGATGCGGGAGTCGACGATCTCGAAGCACGGCACCACGCATTCGGTGGCGCGCAGCACGTCGGCGGCGGTGACGCCAGGGCCCTGCAGGTCGCGCTTGAGGATGAAGGCCACTTCGGCTTCGGCCTTGGGGGCGATCATGGAATCAACGGGGATCGCTTCGCCCTCGTTGTAGATCATGCCGGAGGTCATCTGGCCGAAGTCCGGCTGGTTGACCTTGAGCATGTCCATCACCACCTTGCTGGTGACGCCGATCTTCTTGCCGATGATGGTCTCGCCTGCGTCGAGGCGGCGCTGGATCATGCGCAACTGGATCTTGTAGGCGTCCTCGATGGTGATCTCGGGTTCGCGGTCGGTCAGCGGGTCCACCGCGGTACGGGTGATCAGCGCGTTGTAGAGCTCGTCACCATATTGCTCGATCTTGTTCTGATTCATGGAAGGCTTCCGTCAGTCTGTTGGGTGTAGGTGCCGGCCCCGGAGGGAGGGAGCCAGGGCCGGCGGGCGCACCATGGGGACAGTGCGCCGTGGGAGCGGAGTCGGCTCAGTACTTGATCATCACGTTGCGCAGCTCGGTGTAGAACTCCAGCGAGTGCAGGCCGCCTTCACGGCCGATGCCGGACTGCTTGGAACCGCCGAAAGGCGTGCGCAGGTCGCGCAGGAACCAGCTGTTGATCCAGCACAGGCCCACTTCGATCTGCGTGGCCAGGCGACTGGCGCGGCTGATGTCCTGGGTGTAGATCGAGGTGGCGAGGCCGTACTTGGTGTCGTTGGCCATGCGCACCGCTTCTTCCTCGGTGTCGAAGGGCTGGATGTGGCAGCACGGCCCGAAGATCTCCTCGCGCACCACGGAGGCGGTTTCCGGCAGGCCGGTCCAGATGGTCGGCTCGACCCAGCAGCCGTCCTTCAGTTCGTCCGCCATCAGCGGCACGCCGCCGCCGGTGACGATGGTGGCGCCTTCGGCCTTGGCCTTCTCGTAGTAGGACAGCACCTTCTTCTGGTGCACCTTGCTGACCAGCGGGCCGATCTTGGTGTCCGCGTCGAAGGGCAGGCCCGGCTTCATCGCCTCGGCCTTGGCCTTCAGCGCATTGACGAACTTGTCGAAGATCGGGCGCTCGACATAGACGCGCTCGGTGCCCAGGCAGACCTGGCCGCAGTTCTCGAAGACCGAACGGGTGACGGTATTAACCGCGTTCTCGAAGTCGCAGTCGGCGAACACCACGGCGGCGTTCTTGCCGCCGAGTTCCAGCGACACCGGGCGGATGCCGTCGGCGCCGGCCTTCATGATGGCGGTGCCGGTCTTGGTCTCGCCGGTGAAGGTGATGCCGTTGACGTCCGGGTGGGCGGTCAGCAGCGCGCCGGCGGAATCCACACCGTAGCCGTTGACCACGTTGTATACACCAGCGGGAACGCCGACCTTGTTCATCACTTCGCCGAGCAGGGTCGCGGTGGCGGGGGTGACCTCCGAGGGCTTGACGACCACGGTGTTGCCGCAGGCCAGCGCCGGGCCGACCTTCCAGGTCATCAGCAGCAGCGGCAGGTTCCACGGGCTGATCACCGCGATCACGCCGCGCGGCGTGCGCACGCCGTAGCTGCGGGCAGTCTTGCCGTCGGGGGTGCGCATCTCGAAGGACTCGGTGGAGACGTTCTTGATGGTGTCGGTGAAGATCTGGAAGTTGGCCGCGCCACGGGGAATGTCGATGTGGGACGCCAGGTGGGCCGGCTTGCCGGTGTCGGCGATTTCGGCCTGCAGGAAGTCGTCGAAGCGGTTGTTGATCTCGGCGACGATGCCATCGAGCATCTTGCAGCGCTCGACCACCGACAGCTTGCCCCAGGGGCCATGCAGCGCAGCCTTCGCGGCGGCCACGGCGGCATCCACTTCGGCCTTGCCGGCTTCATGGACCAGGCCGATCAGGGAGTTGTCCACCGGGTTGCGGTTCTCGTAGGTCTTGCCGCTGACGTTGGTGACGTACTCACCGTTGATGAAGTTCTTGAATTCTTTCATGTCTTTCTCACTGTCTGAGGTCTCGTAGGCCCGGCTGGTCACGGCACCTGGGCGGGCACGGCCCGACGGGAGCTGGACACTTCTTCCGGATTGATCGCTCGGCGGGGGCGCTGTTCTCGGCCTCGGTCGATCGATTTAATCTAGTTTAGCGAGATTTAATTAAAATCTCGATATTTTTTTATTCTGTTGTTATCCCATGACGACGCCCTTGCGGGCGTCGCCGTGGATGCTGCAAGAATCAGGTGAACACGCTCAGGAAAGCCTCGTTGAGCTTGCGGTCGTGATAGAAGATCGCGGGCCCGAGGGTTTCGTCGTACCAGGTGATGACCGGCTTGTCCGGATAGGCGATGTAGCCGCCGGAGAACACCTCGTTGCGGTTGCCGGACGGGTCGAAGAAGTAGATCGTCTCGCCGCGGGTGATGCCATGGCGGGTCGGCCCGATGTCGATGGAAGTGTGGGTGCGGGACAGCACGTCACCGGCGTGGAGCACCTTCTCCCAGCTGCCCAGCTCGAAGGACACATGGTGCAGCTTGCCCTTCACCGGTTGGCGGATGAAGGCCACGTCGTGGGCCTTGTTGGCGCAGGTCAGGAAGGTGCCGATCATGAACTCCGGCTGGCTCTTCAGCACCACCTTCTCGGTGATGTAGAAGCCAAGCACCTCGGTGAAGACCTTCACCGAGCCGTCCAGGTCATCGCCATACAGCAGGCAGTGGTCGAAGCGCGACGGGGATATGCCGACCAGGCCATCCGGCCACGGGTTCGGATTGACGTCCGGCCCGTCGGTGCCGCAGTTGTTGCCGATCCGCTCCTTCTCGGCGAACAGCTCCATCACGTGGCCGGTAGGCACCGTAAAGCGGAAGCGCTTGCCGGTCTTGGGATGCTCGCCCGCCTCGATCCAGCCGAGGTCGGAACACAGGCCGCAGGCTTCCAGGTCGGCAGCCAGCTTGTGGAGGGTCTCGACGGAGTCGACCTTCCAGCCCATGTAGTCCATGCCCGCGCTGTCCGCCTCGTGCAGCACGATGCTGTGGTGATCGTGCTCGTCCCAGGCCTTGAGGAACACGCGGCCCTGGGCATCGCGTTCCACTTCGATCAGCCCCAGCACGTCCTTGTAGTGCTTGAGCGCGGGTTCCAGCTCCAGCACACGCAGGGAAATGTGGCCGGGGCGCAATACGCCGGTGATTGCCATTTGATTTGTCTCCTGGTTGGGTTGTGGGTTCGGCCCTGCTCCACTCAGTGGTGAGCGGATGCGGAACGACCGTGGTTGATCATGGAAACGGCCAGCGTGGCGATCACTGCGGGGATCGCGATGGCCATGAAGTTGTGCTGCAACGGGAGGGACATGCCGACCAGGGTGCCGATGACGATCGGGGCCAGGATCGCGCCGCTGCGGCCGACACCGGATGCCCAGCCGATACCGGTGGAGCGCACCGCCATCGGGTAGTACTGGCCGACATAGGCGTAGGTGAGGATCTGCGTGCCGATGGTCGAGGCACCTGCCAGGCCGACCAGCACGTACAGCACTTCGGTCGAAACCTTGTAGCCGAGCAGCGTGATCGACACCGCGGCCAGCGCATAGAAGCCGACCAGCACGTACTTGATGTGGAAGCGGTCTGCCAGCCAGCCGCCGCCGATGGCCCCGATCATCGCGCCGAAGTTGAGCACCAGCACGAAGGTCAGCGCCGAGCCGAGGCTGTAGCCGGCACCGGCCATCAGCTTGGCAAGCCAGGAGCTGAGGGCGTACACCATGAACAGGCACATGAAGAAGGCCACCCAGAACATCGTGGTGCTGAAGCCGCGGCCATCCTGGAACAGCTTGCCGATCGGCGCGCCGTGGGCGTGATGGGCGTGGGCCAGCACGAACTCGTCACCGGCAGCCGGCACGTAGGACGGTTCGATGCGCGGCAGGATGCGCTTCACCTCTTCGGCACGGCCGTGCTTGACCAGAAAGGCCATCGATTCCGGCAGGGACTTGAGAATCAGCGGGATCAGCAGCACCGGCAGGCCGGCAGCGACGAACACCGACTGCCAGCCGTAGCTCTCGATCAACCCCTTGCCGAGCAGCGCCGCCAGCATGCCGCCCACCGAGTAGCCGCTGAACATCAGCGTCACCAGTGTGCTGCGCATCTTGCGCGGCGAGTACTCGGTCATCTGGGCGACCACGTTGGGCATCACGCCGCCGATGCCCAGACCGGCCAGGAAGCGGGTGATGCTGAAGGTCACCGGGTCGGAAGCAAAGCCTGCGGCGGCCGTGAACACGCTGAACAACAGCATGCAGATCGCGATGGCCCAGCGGCGACCGATCCTGTCGGCGATGGTGCCGAGGAAGATCGCGCCGAACATCATGCCGAACAGCGCCGAGCTGACCATGAAGCCGGCGTTGGTCGGAGAAACGCCCATCTCCTTCATGATCGACGGCAGTGCGATGCCGGCCACCGCCAGGTCGTAGCCGTCGAAGATGATGATGAGGGCGCACCAGAACAGCACGAGGCCATGAAAGCCGCCAAAACGTGCGTGATCGGTGAGCTTGTGTACGTCGATCTGTGCCATGTTGTCTCGCTTATTTAGTTGTTATGAAAAATGGGGAGGGACGAAGCAGCGGGCATCAGCCGAGGTCGCCGCCACCGACCGGCACGACCAGACCGGTGATGTAGGAAGACTCGTCGGAAGCCAGGAAGAGGATCGGGGCGACCTGCTCGTCGATCGTGCCGTAGCGGTGCATCAGGCTCGAATCGATGGTCTGGTCGATGACGCCCTGGTACCAGGCCTGCTCCTGCGCCGTCGGCTGGGCCTGGTTGCGCGGGATGCGGCGCGGCGGCGCCTCGGTGCCGCCGGGCGCGGTGGCGTTGATGCGGATGCCGTCCTTGGTATGCTCCATGGCGATGGAGGCCGTCAGCGCATTGACGCCGCCCTTGGCCGCCGAGTACGGCACGCGATGCACGCCACGGGTGGCGATGGACGACACATTGACGATGACGCCCTTCTTCTGCGCCAGCATCGGCGGCAGCACGGCGCGGCAGCACCACAGGGTCGGGAACAGGGAGCGGCGGATCTCCGCCTCGATCTGCGCCTCTTCGTAATGCTCGAAGGGCTTGGCCCAGATCGTGCCGCCGACGTTGTTGATCAGCACATCGACGCGCCCGAAACGGGCCAGCGCCTCGGCCACCACCGACTCGGCGCCGGCGAAGGTTTCCAGGTCGGCCTGGAAGGCCGCGGCCTTGCCGCCGGCCTGGACGATCTCGGCGACAACCTCGTCCACCAGCGGCGAACGATCCACCGCCAGCACCGCGCCGCCCTCGGCGGCCACGTTGAGGGCCACGCCGCGGCCGATGCCCTGGGCCGCGCCGGTGACAATGACGACCTTGTCGGTAAAGCGATTTGCACGGCGCACTGGATTGCCTTCGCCCTGACGGGCTGCGGGGCGAGCGCCTTCGGACTGCCGTGCGGCGCTCATGCTGCAGCTCCTTCAGTGGAGGCGGAGAACTTCTCGAAGTAGAAGTTGGCCGGGGCAACGCCCGCGCCCGCCATCCACCTGCGCACGCCTTCGACCATCGGCGGAGGCCCGCAGACGTACACATCCGCGTTGCCATCGTTGAGGTTGGCCGGGCTCAGGTGATCGGTCACGTAGCCGAGGCGCGGGTGGCCGCTGGCGCCATCCACCACACAGGTGAAGTAGTCGAAGTTCGGCATCGCCGCCTTGAGGGCTTCCAGCGTGTCCAGTTCGACGAGGTCGTCGTTGGTATTGACGCCGTAGGCCAGCAGGATGGGCTGGGTGGTCGGGTTGTCCTGCAGCCAGCGCAGCATGGACAGGAAGGGCGCGAGGCCGGTGCCACCGGCGAGCATCAGGATCGGGCGCAGGGCCGGACGCAGGTAGAAGCTGCCGTAGGGGCCGGTGAAGGTCATCGCATCACCGGTACTGGCCTTGCTGCGCATGAAGGTGCTCATCAGGCCGTTGGGGACGTCGCGGATCAGGAAGGACAGCTCATTGCGGTTGGGCGCGGAGCTGAAGGAATAGGCGCGGGTTTCCTGGGTGCCCGGCACGTTCAGGTTCACGTACTGGCCCGGCAGGAAGGACAACGGCTTGTCGGCCTGCAGTGAGAAAGACACCGTGGTCGCGGAGTCGCGGTCGATCTTCGACAGCTTGCCGCCGTGGGTCGCCACTTCGGTCTTGCAGGCGGCGGACGAGGCCGGCACGCGGATCACGCAGTCGGATTCCGGGCGCATCTGGCAGGTCAGGATGAAGCCTTGCGCGGCTTCGTCGTCGGTCAGGGCGTCTTCGATGTACACGCCCTGGGTGTAGCGGCCACTTTCACAGTGGCACTTGCAGGTCCCGCAGGCGCCGTCGCGGCAGTCCAGCGGAATGTTGATCTTGGCCCGGTAGGCGGCATCCGCCACCAGTTCGTCGGCTTCGCAGGGAATGATGCGGGTAACCCCGTCTTCGAACTGCAGCGCAATGTTGTAGGTCATGGTGAGCGCCCCTCTGTCGTGGAGTAAAACAAGGGCCCGCCCTCCGGCGGGCCCGGTACATCAGATGTGGTAGATGTCCAGCACGTGATGGATGTGGTCATTCTTCAGGACCACGTACTTGCGCTTGATCAGCGGCTTCGGACCGGTGACGTCGAGGGTGTACTCGGACGTGCCGAAGTAGGTGTCGACGATCTGGTAGCGGTAGCTATGGGTGGTCCAGTTGAAGCGCAGCGTGATGCTGGAATCGTCCTGGGAAAGCACTTCCAGGTTGTTGATCGCGTGGCCGGTGCGGGTATCCGGAATGGTGGCGCTCGAGCGTTCGGTCTCGATGCGGAACACGCGGTCTTCCAGACCCTGCTTGTTGGCGTAGTAGATCAGCGAGACTTCGTTGTGCGGATTGGTGGTCAGCGTGCCGTCGTCGTCCCAGGACGGCATCCAGAACTCCACGTCTTCGGCGTAGAAGGCCAGCCAGTCGTTCCAGCGGCGTTCATCAAGGGCACGGGCTTCCTGGTACAGGTAGGTTTGAATGGCTTCGTAGGACAGCATCACTTGTCTCCGTTGTTTTCTTCAGCGTGGATGGCTTTCTTCATGGCTTCGACCCAGTACTTGTGCTGCACGGTGTACAGGCCTTCGTCTTCGGTCTTGACGCCGGACAGCTCCGGCTTGAGGCCGATCGCCTTGGCGTTGTCATCGGCGCCCTCAACCCAGTGCACCGAGCCGCGGGTCATGTCGTTCCACTTCACGGCGCGGGCGTTGAAGCCCTGCTGGCAGGAGCGGAACTCTTCCAGGTCGTCCGGGGTGGCCATACCGGTGGCGTTGAAGAAGTCCTCGTACTGGCGCAGGCGGCGGGCACGGGCTTCGGGGGCTTCGCCCTTGGGCGCGATGCAGTAGATGGTGGCTTCGGTCTTATCGACGGAGATCGGGCGCAGCACGCGGATCTGCGAGCTGAACTGGTCCATCAGGTACACGTTGGGGTACAGGCACAGGTTGCGGGACTTGCTGAGCATCCAGTCGGCCTTGGCTTCACCGAACTTCTCGACCCACTCGTCACGCTTGGCCCACAGCGGGCGGTCTTCCGGGTTGGCCCAGTTGGTCCACAACACCAGGTGGCCATTCTTGAAGGAATAGGAGCCGCCGCCCTTGCGCGCCCAGCCGCCGGCGCTCATCGCCTTGATGGTGTCGACCTTGCCGTCGGTGGTGCGGCGCCCTTGCGTGGCGGCGTAGTTCCAGTGGGTAGCGGTGACGTGGTAGCCGTCGGCGCCGTTCTCGGCCTGCAGCTTCCAGTTGGCGTCGAAGACGTAGGAGCCGGAACCGCGCAGCACCTCGATGCCTTCCGGTGCCTGGTCCACAATCATGTCGATGATCTTGGCCGCTTCGCCCAGGTGCTCGACCAGCGGCTTGACGTCCGGGTTGATGCTGCCGAACAGGAAGCCGCGGTAGTTCTCGAAGGCGCCCAGCTTGACGAGGTCATGGCTGCCGTTGCAGTTGAAGCTTTCCGGATAGCCGGCGTCCGGGGTCTGGTCCTTCACCTTCAGCAGCTTGCCGGCGTTGTTGAAGGTCCAGCCGTGGAACGGGCAGGTGAAGCTCGACTTATTGCCCTTCTTGTGGCGGGCCAGCTGCGCGCCGCGGTGCGTGCAGGTGTTGAGCAGCGCGTTCAGATTGCCGGTCTTGTCGCGGGTCAGCACCACCGGCTGACGGCCGACGTAGACGGTCATGTAGTCATTGACGTTGGCGATCTGGCTCTCGTGGGCGAGATAGACCCAGTTGCCCTCGAAGACGTACTTCATCTCGAGCTCGAACCATTCCTCATCGGTGAAGGCAGAGCGGTCCAGGCGGTAGATGTGATTGACGGGATCTTCTTCAAGCAGGGCATCGAGCTTGTCGAGACGGGTCTGGGTGTCGTGGCGGATCTGGGTCACGCTGGTCTCCTATTCGCGGTCTGAATCAAAAGTCGCCCACGGGCGCTGGTGCAAAACGGTTTCTTCGGGCCGAGCCCTGCCCTGCTGGCGACCGGACGGGTCGACACGCATCAGGGGCAAAACGGGCTTCGGTAATGGCGCCGCCGGATGGCGGCCGGGGTGGCGACCGCCTAGGGCGGATCGCGGGGGGAAAGCATCTGCGGCATGGTCTTCGTCTCCATTCGTGGCCCGCTTGTCTGCGAGGCTCTGTCGTGTTCGCCGGACTCCGGATTTGCGCAATTCGTTGGCTGATCGAGCATTCCGTTGAGTCTGGCCTTGCGGGAGAGCTAAAAGCGAAAGGCGTGCCAGCCCCGGCGACGACTCATTCGACATAATCCGCACAACCCAGCGCTGGCGCGGGATTTGGGTCAATTCTCGAGATTTTTTGGAGGGGCACAGGTATGCTTCAGCTGGAGCGGGGATGCCCCGGCGAATGAATCAAATGCTTTAATCCATTCATTAATAATGCACTGCACAATGAATCAATGCATTCACGCCCCTGCCGGCAGCAGGGTCATCCGGAGTTGTTCCCCCACCGCCAACCGGCGTATCTTCAGGCTGACCGACATTGCATCGGCTTCAGGCATGCCGCGTGCTACTACCCGCGGCTCTGATACAAACCTATAAGCATTGAGGAGGGAGACACAATGCACACCAGAATCCACAATGCCCGGGAGGTTCGCCCGTGAAATCGGCCAGCCGTCCCCCCGTGATCCCACCAGGCCATCTGCCCGTCGTACCGCCCGAGCAGATGGACGCCGACAAGCCGCACTTCCCCGAGGTCAACGACCTGATGGGGCGCCTGCACTTTTCTACCAGCGACGGCCGCATCTGGCTCGACGACCAGCGCATGCTGCTGGTCCACGCCAAGGCGCTGGGCATGCTGCGCCGGGACATGATCGAGCTGCTGGGCCTCGACGTGGCCCGCGGCTTCATGACCCGCATGGGCTACTACGCCGGCGTCGCCGATGCGCAGCTGGCCCGCAAGGTGCGCCCCAAGACCTCGATCCACGACATGTTCGTGGTCGGCCCACAGATGCACTGCCTGGAAGGCATCGGTGTGTCGGAAGCGGTGCGCATCGAGTGCGACGTGGAGCGCGGCATCCATTACGGAGAGTTCATCTGGACCAGCCCGGTC
Source organism: Zoogloea sp. GW822-FHT05C07 (assembly GCF_058800215.1). NCBI lineage: Bacteria > Pseudomonadati > Pseudomonadota > Betaproteobacteria > Rhodocyclales > Zoogloeaceae > Zoogloea > Zoogloea sp. GW822-FHT05C07. Next base: position 4,886,102 of record NZ_CM179510.1, on the reverse strand, counting down.
GAGGACGAAGAGCACATCCGCCACTTCTCCATCGGCACCGAGCCGGCCTGCTGGATGCAGATCGGCTATGCGTCGGGCTTTTCGTCGGAATTCATGGGCCGCCAGGTGCTCTACCGCGAAGTCGAGTGCCAGTCGATGGGCCACCCGGTGTGCCGCATCATCGGCAAGCTGGTGGAGGAATGGGGCCCGGAGGCCGCCGAGGACCTGCGCTACATGATGCCGGAGACGCTGCAGATGGGCGTGCCGCCGAATACGGTGCGGCCGGCCTGCGCCATCGGTCAGCCCGGCGCGGAGCAGATCCCGACCGACATGCCGGTGGGCATGTCGCCGAGCTTCAACTCGGTGATGCATCTGGTCCGTCGCGTGGCGCCAACCCAGGCGACGGTGCTGTTCCTCGGCGAAAGCGGCGTCGGCAAGGAAGTCTTCTCGCGCACCCTGCACCGCCTCAGCGCCCGCGCCGACAAGCCCTTCGTGGCCGTCAACTGCGCGGCGATCCCGGAACAGCTGATCGAGTCCGAACTCTTTGGCGTCGAACGCGGCGCCTACACCGGTGCGCTGCAGAGCCGTCTGGGCCGCTTCGAACGGGCCGACGGCGGCACCCTGTTCCTCGACGAGATCGGCACCCTCAGCGCCAGCGCCCAGGGCAAGCTGCTGCGGGCGCTGCAGGAGGGCGAGATCGAACGCCTCGGCGACTCCCAGACCCGCAAGGTGGACGTGCGCGTGATCGCCGCAACCAACGTGGACCTGCGCGACGAGGTGAAGGCCGGACGCTTCCGCGAAGACTTGTTCTTCCGCCTCAACGTCTTCCCGGTGCGCATCACCCCGCTGCGCGAGCGTCGCGAGGACATCCCCCTGCTGATGACCCACTTCCTGTCCAAGTTCAACACCCGCCACGGCCGCCGCCTGACCGGCTTCACGCAGCGGGCGGTGGACGCCATGCTGTCCTACAACTGGCCGGGCAACATCCGCGAGATGGAAAACGTCATCGAGCGCGGCGTGATCCTCGCGCCGGAGGGCGGCGCCATCGACGCGCCCCACCTGTTCACCAGCGGCGAGCGTTTCACCGAGCAGCGCTTCACGATCAACAAGGACGGCAAGCTGGTGGCCATGGACCCGTCGGTCTTCGTCACCGAACTGACCCAGGACCGGGAAGTCGAGCGCGTCAGCCGGCGCGTCAGCAACCTGCTCCTCGACGACCACGACGACTGCGACAAGGTGTCGCTGGACGAGATCGAGACCCTCCTCCTCAAGCGCGCCATCGAGCGCGCCCAGGGCAACGTGGCCGCCGCCGCGCGCCTGCTCGGCATCACCCGGCCGCAGATGGTCTATCGGCTGAAGAGCCGCGGCATCATCAACGAGGGCGAATAAGCCCGCCTGCGGCGCGCTCCGACCGGGGGGTGCGCCTGGGCAGCGGTCAGCCTGCCCGGAACAGCACGTGCAGGATCTCGCGCTGGGTCGGCCCCAGCACCTCGGCCAGGCTCACCGTGTCGAGGGACTTGAAAAAGGCCTCCAGCGCGACATCGAACACCCCCTTCAGGCGACAGCGCGACGTGAGCAGGCAGCGGCTGCCCTCGGTGAAGCACTCCACCAGCGCCAGATCCACCTCCATCTTGCGTACCACCTCGCCGATCCGGATATCCTCCGCCGGCCGGGCGAGGCGTAGCCCGCCGCCCTTGCCGCGGATACCGTCCACAAAGCCGTTGCGGATCAGCTGATTGACCACCTTCATCAGGTGACTGCGGGAGATCTCGAAGCGCTCGGAGATCTCCTGGATCGTGGGCAGACGATGCTCGTTGGACGCCAGGAAGATCAGGACGCGCAGGGCGTAATCGGTGTGCTGGGTGATGTGCATGGCCGGCGGTCGCCTCGGAAACACGCCCCTGCCGGGCGTCGATGCCGCCAATTATAGGGTATCCCCTTAAAGATTCATTTTCGTTGACTCTTATAAAGATGCATTTTAGAGTCAACTTAAATCTTGCGCCGGAAACAAGGCGCCCGAAGTCACTGCCCCCCAGACAGAACCCACAGAGAGGATCTCCCCCATGCTGTCCACCACCGCCCGCCCGCTCATCGAGGCGACCGTCCCCGTCCTGCTGGCCAACGGCGAAGCCATCACGCGCCATTTCTATGCGCGCATGTTCAGCCACAACCCCGACCTGAAGAACCTCTTCAACATGGGCAACCAGGCCAGCGGCAACCAGGCCCAGGCACTGGCTGGCGCCGTGTACGCGTTTGCCAAGCACATGGACAAGCCGGAAATCATCGGCCCCGTGCTCGACCGCATTGCCCACAAGCACGTCAGCCTGGGTATCACGCCGGCGCAGTACACCATCGTCGGCCGCCACCTGATGGCCTCCCTCGGCGAAGTGCTCGGCGCCGCGATCACCCCGGAAATCGCCGCTGCCTGGGACGAGGTCTACTGGCTGATGGCCACCGAGTTGGTGGCCCGCGAAGCCCGCCTGTACCAGGAGCGCGACTGGCAGGCCGGCCAGGACTGGCCGGTGATGGACGTGGCCCACAAGGAAGTCACCAGTGCCGATACCGTGGCCTTGACGCTGAAGCCCCGCGACGGCGCGGCGCTGCCGGACTTCGTGCCCGGCCAATACCTCAGCGTGGCGCTGCCGATCCCCGAAGCCGGGCTGACCCAGGTGCGCCAATACAGCCTGTCGGATGCCCCCGGCAATGACGGCTGGCGGATCACCGTCAAGCACGTCGCCGAAGGCGAGGCGGCCCCGGCCGGCGCGGTGTCGAGCCGCATCCACGGCAGCATCGAGGTCGGCGACCAGCTCCGCGTCGGCCCGCCGGCCGGCGATTTCCGCCTGCAGGGCGACACGCGTCCGGTTTCGCTGATCAGCGCCGGCGTGGGTATCACGCCGATGGTCTCGATGCTGCGCCACCTGGCGGCGACGCAACCCGAACGGCCGGTGCTGTTCGCCTACGCCACCGCGGCGGCCGACCGCTACCCCCACCGCGACGAGGTGGAAGCCTGCGTCGACGCGCTGGCAGACGCCCGCTACCACCTGTGGCTGGAAGATACCGATGCCGATCCCCAGGCCCTGCCCGGCCGCATGAACCTGGATTCCGTCGAACTGCCCGCCGACGGCGACTTCTACCTGTGCGGCCCGCTGCCCTTCATGCAGGAGCAGCGCCGCAAGCTGCTGGATCAGGGCGTTGCCCGCGACCGCATCCACTACGAAGTCTTCGGGCCCGACCTGTTCGCCGAACTGCAGTAAGCCCTGTGCGGCAGGGGTCGGCATGCGCTGCCGATCCCCTGCCTCCGTTCAGGACGCCTGGCGCGCCGGCCATTGCAGCCGGTGCAGCACCAGGTAGGCGAAGGAGCCGATGACCACGCCCCAGAAGGCGGAGCCGAGGCCCAGGAAGCTCATCCCCGACGCCGTCGCCAGAAAGGTGATGATCGACGCTTCCCGGTGGTCGGCCTCGTTGATCGTGCCCATGATGTTGGCGGTGATCGCGCCGATCAGCGCCAGGCCAGCCAGCAGCGCGACGAACTCCTTCGGCAGCACCGCGAACAGGGACACGATGGTCGCCCCGAAGCAGCCGCCGATCAGGTAGAACACCCCGTTGGAAATCCCCGCCACGTAGCGCTTGGCCGGGTTGTCATGGGCGTCCTTGCCGGTGCACAGCGCCGCGGTGATCGCCGCGATGACGATGGTGATGCCACCGAAGAAGGCCACCACGAGGGACGCGATGCTGGTGATCGCCAGGATCGGCCGGGCCGGCGTCGAATAGCCCGAGCTGCGCAGGATCGCCATGCCCGGCAGGAACTGCCCGGTGACGCTGACCAGCACCAGCGGCAGCGCCAGGCTCAGCGTCGAACCCCAGCTCCACTCCGGCCGGATGAAGGTCGGCGTGGCGAAACTCAGCTGTACCTTGCTCAGGTCCGCCCCGCCGATGCCCACCGCCAGCGCAACACCGAGCAGCAGCACCAGCACCATGCAGTAGCGCGGCAGCAGGCGCTTGAGGATCACGTACGCAGCCACCATGCTGAAGGTCAGCAGCGGCATCGAGCCGGCCGACTTGAACGCGTTGCTGCCGAACTGGAACAGGATGCCCGCCATCATGCCGGCGGCGATGCCCTTCGGCACGTGCTTCAGCACCCGGTCGAAGTAGCCGGTGATGCCGATCACGAAGATCACCAGCGCGGCGGTGATGTAGGCCCCCACCGCCTCGTTGAGGGACAGGCCGGGAAACAACGTCACCAGCAGCGCCGTGCCCGGCGCCGACCAAGCGGTGACGACCGGCACCTTCAGCGCCCAGCTCAGGAAGATCCCCGACAGCGCCGCACCGATGGACACCGCCCACACCCACGAGGAGATCATGTCCGGCGACACATGGGCCGACTGGGCGGCCTGGAAGAAGATGATCATCGGCCCCGAATAGGAGATCAGCACCGCCAGGAAGCCCGCCGTGACGGACGACACCGACCAGTCCTTGCTCAGCATGGTTTTCTCCGCACTCTGGTTGGGCTGATCGTCGGTGTCGTCACCGGCACCCCAGCCCTGCAACACACGCTCAGTCATGGCCGGCCACTCCGCGCGGCCGGTACAGTGCCTCGAGGCGGGCCACCTCCTCCGCCGTCAGTTTCAACGAAATGCCGGCCAGCGCATCCTGCAGGTGATGGGGCTTGGATGCGCCGACGATGGGCGCGGTGATGCCGGCCCGACTCGCCACCCAGGCAATCGCCACCTGCGCGGCCGGCACGCCTCGCTCCCGCGCCACGGTTTCCACCACCGCGACGATGGCGTCTTCGGTGGCCTGCTGGTCGTACCACGCATGGGCCAGGTTGTCGGTATTCGCGCGCGTCGTCTGGGTCTTGCGCGAACCGGCGAGGAGGCCACGGGCCAGCGGCGACCAGGGGGTGACGGCAATGCCCTCCTCCCGGCACAGGGGCAGCATCTCGCGCTCCTCTTCCCGGTAGATCAGGTTGTAGTGGTTCTGCATCGACACGAAGCGGGCCAGGCCATGGCGCTCCTGGAAGGCCAGCATCTTCATGAACTGCCAGGAATACATGGACGACGCGCCGATGTAGCGGGCCTTGCCGGCGCGGACGATGTCGTCGAAGGCCTGCAACGTCTCCTCGATCGGCGTTTCCGGATCGAAGCGATGGGCGATGTAGAGGTCCACATGGTCCGTGCCCAGTCGCTTCAGGGACGCGTCGATACTGGCCATGATGTGCTTGCGCGACAGGCCGCGATCATTCGGCCGCTGGCTCATCGGGTAGAAGACCTTGGTGGCGATCACCATGTCGTCCCGCGACGCGAAGTCCCGCAGCGCGCGACCGAGGATCTCCTCGCTGGCGCCGAGGGAATACATGTCGGCGGTGTCGAAAAAGTTGATCCCCGCGTCCAGCGCCTGGCGGATGAAGCCGCGGCTGGCCTCCTCGTCGAGCACCCATTCACGCCAGCTCGATTTACCGTAAGTCATGCAGCCCAGGCACAGGGGCGACACCTTGAGGCCGGTGGAGCCGAATCGTGCGTAATCCATGCCATATCTCCTTTTGATGCAATGCGGATCTTGAGGAGGATTATGAGTATTGGCGGTGGATTGATAAATGTGTTGAAAACGGCAACACTGTTTGTCTCAAACAAACAATCGACACGCCGTGGACCATCTGCAAGCCATGCGGCTGTATACCCGCATCGTCGAGCTGGGCAGCTTCAGCCGCGCCTCGGAGCAGCTCGACCTGCCACGGGCCTCGGCCACACAGATCATCAAGCAGCTCGAAGCCCACCTTGGCACGCGCCTCTTGCTGCGCACCACCCGCCAGGTCCGCCCGACCCTCGACGGCGACGCCTACTACCAGCGCTGCGTGGCGGTGCTGGCCGACATCGACGACATGGAAGCGTCCTTCTCCCAGGCCGCCCGCGACCCGCGCGGCCGCCTGAAGGTGGACATGTCCGGTTCCCTGTGCCGGCTGTTGGTAATGCCGGCGCTGCCCGAGTTCTGCGCCCGCTATCCGCTGATCAGCCTGGAGATCAGCGTCAGCGACCGGCAGATCGACCTAGTGCGGGAAGGCGTGGATTGCGTGCTGCGCATCGGCGAACTACGCGATTCAGCGCTCGTCGCCCGGCCGCTCGGGCACCTCGGGCAGCTCAGCTGCGCCAGCGCCGACTACCTGGCCCGCCACGGCATGCCACGTACGCTGGACGAGCTCGACGCCCACCGGATGGTGGACTACCTGTCCGCCTCGTCCGGCAAATCGATCCCGCTGGAGTTCACCAATGGCGCCACCGTCGTGACGCGCTCGCTGCCGTCCACGGTGGCCGTCAATAGCGGCGATTCCTACGTGGCGGCCTGCGAGGCCGGCTTCGGCATCATCCAGGCCCCCGCCTACCACGTCACCCGGCAGCTCGCCACCGGCACGCTGGTGGAGGTTCTCCCTGACCATCGCCCGCCGTCCCTGCCGCTGACCGTGCTGTACCCGCAGAACCGCCACCTGTCGCCGCGGGTCCGGGTCTTCATCGAGTGGCTGCAAGGCTTGTTTGCAGTGCAGCGAACGCGCGACCCGCAACAGCCGTGAAATTTGTTACGGCCTGTTACATGTTTATATTGCGCCGCAACATCAATTTCATTAATATGAAACCTGTCTCCTCCACCCTCCTCCTTTGGTGTGGATTTAAGCCCGAGCAACCTCCCCGGTCGCTCGGGCTTCTTTTCGTCTGGAGTCAGATCTTTATCGCGCCGAATAAAAACCTCTAGACGACTGGTCTAATCCGATCTAGGATTCACATCCATGAAGCAGCCTTACGCAGATACCCGCCAGCACATCCTCGACACCGCCAGCCATCTGATCGCGGCGAAGGGCTTTTCCTGCGTGGGCCTCAACGAAGTGCTGCAGTCTGCAGAGGTGCCGAAAGGCTCCTTCTACCACTACTTCAAGTCCAAGGAGCAGTTCGGCCAGGCCTTGCTGGAAGACTTCTTCACCCGCTACCTGGGCTTCATCGACAGCCTGTTCGCCAACCCCGAACTCCCGGCCCGCGACCGCCTGCTGAGCTACTGGCAGCAATGGCGGGACACACAGTGCGAGGGCTGCGACGAGCAGAAGTGCATGGTGGTCAAGCTCAGCGCGGAGGTCGCCGACCTGTCCGAAGCCATGCGCCTCACCCTGCGCGACGGCACCGAGCGCGTCATCGGCCGCCTGGCGGACTGCATCGCGGCGGGCACCGCCGACGGCTCCCTGCCGACCCTCGAACCGCTCGACACCGCGCGGACGCTGTACCAACTGTGGCTGGGCGCCAGCCTGCTGGCCAAGCTGCATCGCACCGAATGCCCACTCGAGCACGCGATGGGCGCGACAAAAAAAATCCTGTCCCTTTGAACCCTTTTTGAACCTTTGCGCAGGCTGCCGCTCCGAGACATCACTTGCCGAAAAACTAGACGACTGGTCTATTCATACAAAAGGAATACCCATGCTGAACTTCGATTACTTCAATCCGACCCGCATCGTGTTTGGCGAAGGCAGCATTGCCCGCCTCAATGAGCTGGTCCCCACCGACGCCCGCGTACTGGTGCTGTACGGCGGCGGCAGCGCCGAGCGCAACGGCACGCTGGCCGAGGTGGAAAGCGCCCTCGCCGGCCGCACCGTCAAGCGTTTCGGCGGTATCGAGCCCAATCCGGCCTACGAGACGCTGATGGAAGCCGTCGCGCTGATCCGTGCCGAAAAGCTGGACTTCCTGCTCGCCGTCGGTGGCGGCTCGGTGATCGACGGCACCAAGTTCGTCGCCGCCGCCGTCAATTACAGCGCCAGCAACGACCCCTGGCACATCCTCGAAACCTTCGGTGCCCACATCACCGAAGCGCTGCCGATGGGCGCCGTGCTGACGCTGCCAGCCACCGGTTCCGAGATGAACAACTTCTCGGTGGTCAGCCGCAAGTCCTTGCATGCCAAGCTGCCCTTCGCCAGCGCCCATTCCTTCCCGCGCTTCTCGGTCCTCGATCCGACCAAGACCTACACACTGCCGACCCGCCAGATCGCCAACGGTGCGGTGGACGCCTTCGTGCACGTGGTCGAGCAATACCTCACCTACCCGGCCAACGCGCCGGTGCAGGACCGCTACGCCGAAGGCCTGCTGCAGACCCTCGTCGAAGTCGGCCCGCAGGCGCTGGCCACACCGCAGGACTACGACGTGCGTGCCAACCTGATGTGGGCCGCCACGCAAGCCCTCAACGGCCTGATCGGCGCCGGCGTGCCGCAGGACTGGGCCACCCACATGATCGGCCACGAGATCACCGCGATGTTCGGCCTCGACCACGCCCAGACCCTCGCCGCCGTGCTGCCGGCCATGCTCGACCTGCGCCGCGAGGCCAAGCGTGACAAGCTGCTGCAATACGCCGCCCGCGTATGGAACATCCAGTCCGGCAGCGACAACGAACGCATCGACGCGGCCATCGCCCACACCCGCGCCTTCTTCGAATCCCTCGGAGTGAAAACCCACCTCGGCGACTACGGCATCGGCGCCGACGCCGTACCACGCCTCGTCGCCCAACTGGAAGCCCACGGCATGACCGCTCTTGGCGAACGCCAGGATGTGGATCTGGCCCTCAGCCGCCGCGTTCTCGAAGCCGCCCTCTGATTTCCCCTCAAGCAAGTCCCTCGACCACAAGGAACCCGACCATGACGACCCTCTTCGACCCCGTCCGCATCGGCGCCATCGAACTCGCCAACCGCATCGTGATGGCGCCGCTGACCCGCAACCGCGCCACCGGCGGCGTACCCAACGAGCTGATGGTGGAGTACTACCGCCAGCGCGCCAGCGCCGGCCTGATCATCACCGAGGCCAGCCCGATCAGCCCGATGGCCCACGGCTACCTCGACACCCCGGGCATCTACACGCCGGAACAAGTCGCCGGCTGGCGCAAGGTGACCGACGCGGTGCACGCCGCCGGCGGCCGCATCGTGGTCCAGCTGTGGCACGTGGGCCGCATCTCCCACACCTCCCTGCTGCCCGATGGCGCCTCGCCGGTGTCGTCCACCGCCCGCCGCGCCGAGACAGTGACCTTCACCCGCGAAGGCTTCGTACCCACGTCTACGCCGCGTGCGCTGCGTGACGACGAACTGCCCGGTATCGTCGCGGACTACCGCCACGCTGCCCGCTGCGCCATCGAAGCCGGTTTCGACGGCGTCGAGATCCACGCCGCCAACACCTACCTGCTCGACCAGTTCCTGCGCGACAGCGTGAACGACCGCAGCGGCCCTTACGGCGGCAGCATCCCCAACCGGGCGCGCCTGCTGCTCGAAGTGGTGGAAGCGATCACCGCGGAAATCGGCGCTGCCCGCACCGGCATCCGCCTCAGCCCGCTGATGACCTTCGGCGGCAGCTCGCCGGTGGACAGCAACCCGCAAGCCCTCTACGACTACGTGATCGGCCAACTGGCACCGCTGGGGCTGGCCTTCCTGCACATCATCGAGGGCGAGACCGGCGGCGCACGTGCGCCCGAAGGCGCCCCGGCCTTCGACTACGCAGCCCTGCGCCGCGCCTTTGGCGGCCCGTGGATGGTCAATAACGGCTTCAACCGCGGCAGTGCCTTCGAGGCAGTAAGCAACGGCGAAGCAGACCTGATCGCCTACGGCCGCGCCTTCATCAGCAACCCCGACCTGGTCCGCCGCCTGAAGGAAGACGCGCCGCTCAACGAACTGCGCGCCGACAAGCTGTACGGAGGCGGTGCCGAGGGCTACACCGACTATCCGGTGCTGGCCGGCTGATCCGCTCGATCCCGCTGCACGCTGGTCTGGTAACGGCCTGCGTGCAGCGGGCAAAACGCTCGAAGTCTTGAACGGAGCGCTTGCGGAATGCGCTCAGGATGTCGGTCCAGCCCGGATAGATCCCCGCAAAGTGGGTCCGTTGTCGCCGGAAGTCTCCGGCACGTACAATCGGCGCTCACTTTTTTCAGTTTTGGAAGTTACCGCATGAAGACCCTCATCACCCTCCTCGCCGCCACGTCGCTGCTGTCCGCCTGTGCCGTCTACACGCCCGCCGGCTCGGTGATCGTCGATCCCGGCTCACGTCCAGCCGGTAACGGCAATGGCAATGGCGGCTTCTGCCCGCCGGGCCAGGCCAAGAAGGGCAATTGCTGACAAGGTCGCAGCGCCGCGGCAACACGATGCCGCGGCACCTCAGCCCGCGGACACTCAATTCTTCAGGCTGTTCAACAGTTTGGCCTGATCCTTGAAGCCGCCCTGCACCTGGTTCAGGGAGTATTCCAGCCGTACCACGTTCTCGGCGAATTTGGCCCGTTCGGAGTCCATCTCAACGGTGTTGCCGTCCACGGCCCCCTGACCGGGCACCTGGTATTTGAGGGCCAGTGCCTGGGCCATGCGTTCGGTGCGTCCGGGCAGATGCCCACCCGTTGTGGACGTCATCTTGAGCTGTGCCGTCGGCGGCGTCAGCGCCGCCTGCAACGCGTCCTTCAGGTCCACGTCGCGGGCCTTGAAGTTGGGCGTATCGGCGTTGGCGATGTTGGAGGCGATCACCTGCTGGCGCTCCGACAAGACGTTGAGCACCCGCTCGTCGTAATCGTCGTCGGTGCTGCCCGGCGGCGGCAGGGCCATGTGGCGGGAATCCGTGCGCAGGCCATTGACCGTCGTCCGCTTGATGTTCTGGGACACCAACTCGGCGAAGGACGAACCCGCCTCGTCGCTGCCGGCCATCTCCCGCCCGGTGAGCGGAGTGGCATCGGGACGCAGCAATGCCAAGGGCGCATTCAGATCAGGGATGGAAGCCATGGCGCAACCTTAGCATCCCTTGTCCATCGCCAATAGCCGATGGTGGTGTGTTTTTTGCCCGCTTACCCGGGCGACTCGCCTGCGGCCCGCAGGCAATCGCTGAGCGCTCGCGCGCAAGGCGTAGTGCGCCGGCACCGACGCATCCGGCCTTGCCCGCAACGGCACGGCGCTCGGGCGCGAGCCCACGCGCCTCGGCGCCACGCCGGGTTTGCTTGAGCGCAAGCGCTTCCGGCATGAAGGCAAGCGACCGTCCCTTGTCCCCACGCCACCAGGCCTTGCCCGCAAGGGTTTAGAACACGTCTTAGAACACGTGATTGACACCGAGCATGTAGCCACTCGGGTCGTAACGCGGCTTGGCCACCGTGCCGACCAGGTTGCCACCGTCAGTGAGGCTGTAGGTGCCGTTGGTCTTGTTAAGGACCTTACCCCACGTGCCGTACAGCGTGGTCGAATCCTGCAGCTTGTAGGCATAGCCCAGGCCCAGCAGGTTGGCGTCGCGGTTCTTGATCGACTTGTCGTCGAGCTGGCTGTAGCTCACGAGCATCTTGCCGCGCCACACCGGGATACCCGCGCTGACGCTCCAGCCTTCGGCCTTGGACAGCGTGCCCGTCACGTTCTCGTAGTTGCCGCCACTGATCCGGCCAGCCACATAGTTGCCATACAGCGTCGCAAAGCCCAGGTTGTAGCTGCCGCCGACCTGCCAGCCGCGCCGCTTCGCCAAACCCGTTTCCTGCGGGCCGCTGGCCGGGGCCACGTAGCTGCCGTTGTCGAGGTTCCACGCGGTGAAGGTCGCGTTCACCGGGCCGCCCGCGTAGTACAGCGCCAGATCGCCGCCACGGCCGGCCTTGTCGGTGGTGACCGTCGTCGCCCCGGCCGCCGTCGGGGTGACCATGTTCACGTTGTTCTCGCTGCCGCTCGTCAGCGTTAGCTGGCCAGAGAAGCCAGCCATTTTCGGTGAGGCATACACCAGCGAGTTATTGAGCCGCGTCGGCATGCCACCGATCACCGGCAGGAACCCCGCCGAGGAGCCGAAGAAACCGGCGCCCATCGCCGCCGACATCACCGACGAGGTATAGGAGCCGGCGTACTGACGGCCAGCCGTCAGCGTACCGAAGCGGGTCGAGAGCCCCGCGTAGATCTGCCGCGAAAAGATCTGGCTGCCGTTGCTGGTCTGGCCACCGCTGGACACCGCGGTGTTGTTGATGCCCGGCGTAATCGCGCCGGTACCGACGGAACCCGTGTCGAAGAGGATGCCGGCCTCCATCAGATAGACGGCGTTCACTTCGTCGCCCAGTTCCTTCTCACCCTTGAAGCCGAGGCGGGAGGACGTCATGCCGCCCGAGCCGATCGTCGATTTCTGGCCGAAACCGCTGTTCACCGTCGAGGCGCTGACGTCGGCCACACCGTAGATCGTCAGCGTGCCGGACGGGCCGGTCGGTACCCCCATCTGCAGGCCAGCGCCGCGGGCCGGACCGCCGGTCTGGATCTCGGTCTTCTTCTGTTCCTCCTGGTTCTTCATCAGTTGCTGGATCAGCTGGCGCTGTTCGGCCAGTTCGCGCCTGAGCGCGTCGATCTCGCTCTCGGCGAAAGCCGGTGCGGCGGCGCCAGTGCCGAAGGCGGCCAGCAACAGCAGGCTCAGCGGGCGGCGGGCGATGGAACCCGGGGCGATGGATGATTTCTTCATGGTGTACTCCTCCCTTACATGGATCGATGTCCGTGTTTCTTATGGCTTTGGCGCCCGTCCAGGCGGACGGGCAAGGTGTGTCGGATGGGTGGCGATGACGTTTTCAGGGCGCAGCAGTCCTCCTCTCCAGTGACGGAGAAAAATGGGGTTCAACGGGATTTAAGCGGGAGCGGGCTGGGCTGGCGACGGGCGCGGCGGCAGCCCCGTCGCCAGCCCAGGCCCTCAGCGTTCGTCGAAACTCACCAGCAGGTGCCCGCTGGTGACGCGGGACTGGCAGGTCAGCACGAAGCCGGCCGCCATCTCGGACGGGTCGAGCGTGAAGTTCTTGTCCATCGCCACCTGCCCTTCCACCACCTTGGCCCGGCAGGTGCAGCACACGCCGGCCTTGCAGGAAAAGGGCAGGTCGAGGCCGGCGTGCAGCGCCACGTCGAGCACATGCTCGTCGGGGCCGATCATCAGCTCATGGCGCTTGCCGTCGAGCACGACGGACAGCGGAATGGTCCTCTCGACGGCGCAGGCCTGGGCGGTCTTGCTACGCGTGCCCACCGGATGGGCGCCGGGTGGCAGGCCGACGGTGAAGCGCTCGGTGCGCACCCGGTCGGCGGGCACGCCGGCCTCGACCAGCGCCGCCTCGGTGGCACCGATCATCTCGTCCGGCCCGCAGATGAAGACTTCATCCATCGACGCCACCGGCAGCAGCGCGGCGATGATGGCGCGCACCTTGTCGCCATCGATGCGCCCTTGCAGCAGGTCCACCTCCTGGGCCTGGCGGGACAGCACGTGGATCAGCGTGAGGCGGTCCCGGTAGCGGTCCTTGAGGTCCTGCAGGGCCTCGTTGAACATCACCGAGGACATGCGCCGGTTGCCATATACCAGCGTGAACTTGCTGTCCGGCTGCTCCTCCAGCGTGGACGCGGCGATGGACAGGATGGGCGTGATGCCTGAACCGGCGGCGAAGCCCACCCGGTGGATGGCGCGCTTCTTCTTCACCGTGAAGCGGCCGTCCGGCGGCATCACCTGCAGGGTGTCGCCAACCTTCAGCGCCTGGGCCGCCCAGTTGGAGAACAGGCCGCCCTCCACCGGCCGGATGCCCACCTCCAGCTCGCCGCGGCGGGCGAGCCGGCTGCGCGGGCTGCTGATGGAGTAATTGCGGCGCACGTCCTGCCCGTCGATGGTGGCGCGCAGGGTCAGGAACTGGCCGGGCTCGAAGGCGAAATCGGCCTTCGTGTCGTCGGGGATCGCAAAGGTGATCGCCACCGCGCCGGCCGCCTCGGGGCTGACGCGCTTGACGGCGAGTTCGTGGAAACGGAGTGCTGTCATGATTTATGGGCCTTAGTAAGGCTTGAAGTAATCGAAGGGCTCCTGGCAATCGAGGCACTTGTAGAGCGCCTTGCAGGCCGTGGAGCCGAACTGGGACGACACGACGGTGTGGGTCGAGCCGCAGAGCGGACAGGCCACCTCGTCCGGCGGCGGGCGCCGGCGCACGAACTGCACGACGCTCTCAGCCGGCCGCGTGCCGCCCGGCGGGGCGATGCCGTAGGCGCGCAGCTTTTCCTTCGCCGCGTCGCTCATCCAGTCGGTGGTCCAGGCCGGGGCCAGGCGGGTGACGACGCGGGCCGGGATGCCGGCCTGCGCCAGGCAGGCCTTCACGTCGTCCTCGATCTGCCCCATGGCCGGGCAGCCGGTGTAGGTGGGCGTGATGACCACCTCGACGCCGTCTACCGTTTCCGCCACCTCCCGCAGGATGCCCAGCTCGCGCAGGGACACCACCGGGATCTCCGGGTCGGTCAGCGGGGCCAGCGTCGCCCAGGTCCGCTCCACCAGCGTGCTCATCGCCCTGCCCTCACCAGGTGGCGCCCGGATGGGCGCGGGCCAGGCCCTGCATCTCGCCGAGCAGGTAGCCCAGGTGCTCCGAGTGGCGGCCGAGCTTGCCTTCCGGCACGTAGCCGCGCACCGCGGGGCGGCTCAGCGTGGCTTCCGCCAGGGTCTCGTCCACCAGCGCGTCCCAGGTCGCCCGCAGCCCGGCCACATCCACGCCGGTGCCGCTGGCGACGGCTTCCGTTTCAGCCGGGCTCGGCAGCCAGAACTCCTCCGTGTAGCGGAACAGGTGGTCCACCGCGGCCTGGGCGCGGGCGTGGGATTTGTCGGTGCCGTCGCCGAGGCGCACCACCCAGTCGGCCGCGTGGTGCAGGTGGTAGCGCGCTTCCTTCAGCGACTTGGCGGCGATGGCGGCCAGATCGGTGTCGGCGGAGCGCGTCAGGGCGTCCCACACCAGCACCATCAGCGCGCCGTAGAAGAAGTTGCGCACGATGGTGACGGCGTAGTCCCGGTCCGACGCCGCGTAGCCGACCAGCGGCCCGTGGTGCGGCAGTTCCAGCAGCGTGTAGTTGCGGAAAGCGGTCTCGTCGCGGAAGTAGGCCAGGCTGTCCTCGCTGGCGCCACCGCCCATTCGCGCGGCGGCCAGCTGGTACAGCAGGCGGGCCTGGCCGATGTGGTCCAGGCTCACGTTGGCCAGCGCGATGTCCTCTTCGAGGATCGGCCCGTGACCGCACCATTCGGCGTTGCGCTGGCCGAGCACCACGGCGTTGTCCGCCAGGTGCAGCAGATAAGCTACCCCCACGCTTCCCGCTGCGTTGGGTGCGCTGCCCCCCAAGGGGGCGCTCGCTTGGGTCGCGTTCATCACATGTGCCCCACTTCGTCCGGGATCGCGTAGAAGGTCGGATGACGGTAGATCTTGTCGGCGGCCGGGTCGAACAGCTCGCCCTTGTCGTCCGGGTTGCTGGCGGTGATCGCCGCGGACGGCACCACCCAGATGCTCACGCCCTCCTGGCGGCGGGTGTAGACGTCGCGGGCCATGTGCAGCGCCTGGGCTGCGTCGGCCGCGTGCAGGCTGCCGCAGTGCTTGTGCTCAAGGCCCTGCTTGCTGCGGACGAAGACTTCCCACAGGGGCCATTCCTTGAGTTCCGGGGTGTTCATGCTGCCTCCTTGTTCGTGCGTTGTTGTTGTTTGCGGGCGTGAGCCAGGGCCGCGTCGCGCACCCACTGGCCGTCCTGGTGGGCCTTCACGCGGGTTGCCAGGCGCTCCCGGTTGCACGGGCCGTCGCCTTCCACGGTGGCCCAGAATTCGGCCCAGTCGATCTGGCCGTAGTCATGGTGCTGGCGGGCCTCGTTCCACTTGAGATCGGGGTCCGGCAGGGTGACGCCGAGCACCTCGGCCTGAGGCACGGTGGCATCCACGAACTTCTGGCGCAGCTCGTCGTTACCGATGCGCTTGATGCCCCAGCGCAGGCCCTGGGCGCTGTGGGGACTATCGGCGTCCGGCGGCCCGAACATGGCGAGGCACTTCCACCACCAGCGGTTCACTGCGTCCTGGACCATCGCCTTCTGCGCGTCGGAGCCCTTCATCATCACCAGCAGCGCTTCGTAGCCCTGGCGCTGGTGGAAGGACTCCTCCTTGCACACGCGCACCATGGCCCGTGCGTAAGGGCCGTAGGAGCAGCGGCACAGGGGGATCTGGTTCATGATCGCGGCGCCATCCACCAGCCAGCCGATCACGCCCACGTCGGCCCAGCTGAGGGTCGGGTAGTTGAAGATCGAGCTGTACTTGGCCTTGCCGCTGTGCAGTGCGTCCAGCATCTGGTCGCGGCTGGTGCCCAGCGTCTCGGCGGCCGAGTAGAGGTACAGCCCATGGCCGCCCTCGTCCTGTACCTTGGCGATCAGGATGGCCTTGCGCTTCAAGCTCGGCGCGCGGGAAATCCAGTTGCCTTCCGGCAGCATGCCGACGATCTCGCTATGGGCGTGCTGGCTGATCTGGCGCACCAGGGTCTTGCGGTAGGCCTCGGGCATCCAGTCCTGGGGTTCGATGCGGCCGTCGGCCTCGATGCGCGCCTCGAAGGCGGCATCCTGTGCGTCGGGGATCCGCGAGACGCCCGCCGGCTTGGCGGCAGCGTCGGGTATGTCCATTGCCTGGGTATACATCTGTTCTCTCCTTTACACGGGCCGGTCGGCGCGAGGCTCGCCAGCCCTGGTCTTCAGGGCTTGCCGGGTCCGGCCATCCAGGCCGGGGGACGTTTCTGCAGGAAGGCCGCAAAGCCTTCCCGCGCCTCCTCGCTCATGCGCTGGCGGGCGATGCGCTGCGCGGTCTCCTCGGCCGTCGCGGCGTCGAGGGGGCGGCCGGCCACCGCCGCGATCAGGGCCTTGGCAGCCCCTTGCGCCTGCGGTCCGCCGGCCAGCAGCGCATCCACCAGGCGGCCGACCGCGTCATCGAGCCGCTCGGCTGGGGCCACCTCGTGCACCAGGCCGATGGCCTTGGCGTCGGCGGCCGGAATCCGCTCGGCGGTCTGGAAGTAGCGCAACGCCTGGCGCGGCCCGATGGCCCGCAGCACGTAGGGGCTGATGACCGCCGGGATGATTCCGAACTTCACCTCAGATGTGGAGAACACCGCGTCGTCCGCCGCCACCGCCATGTCGCAGGCCGCCGCCAGGCCGGTGCCGCCCCCCAGTGCAGCCCCTTGCACGCGGGCGATGGTCGGCTTGGACAGCCCGGCCAGCGTCTGTAGCATGGCGGCGAAGCGGCGCGCGTCGCTCAGGTTGTCGCCCTCGCTGCGGGCCGCGGCGCGCTGCATCCAGTTGAGGTCCGCCCCGGCCGAGAAGTGACGCCCGCGGCCGGCCAGCACCACCACACGGACGCCGGCATCGGCCTCCACTTCGGCACACGCCGTGGCGAGTTCGTCGATCAACTGCTCGTCGAAGGCGTTGAACACCTCCGGCCGATTCATCCACAGCGTCGCCACCGGACCCTGGCGCTCGATCTGGAGATGGGTATAGGTGCCATTCATTTGACTACCCTCCTGTCGCTGCGCTCAGTTACTCAGCGTCCAGTCGCCGTTGCGCACTTCGAGCATGCGGAACGAGGACAGGTCGAGGCCCATGTGGTCGCTGGCGGACATGCTGACCTTGCCGCTGGTGCCCACGTAGCCGCGGGTCGCCTCGAGGGCGTCGCGGACCTTGGCCTTGTCGGTGGCGCCAGCGCGCTTGATGGCCTCGACGGCGAGCATCAGGCCGTCGTAGGCATAGCCGCCGAAGGTGGACACGTCCTGTTTGTAACGCTCCCGGAAGGCCTTGTCGTAGGCCACGACCACCGGCTTCTGCGGATCGGCGGCGGGCAGTTTGTCCGGCACCAGCTGGGCCGGCGACGGCAGGCGGACGCCCTCTGCGGCCGGGCCGGCGAGCTTCAGGAACTCATCCGAGGCGACGCCGTGGGACTGGTACAGCGGCAACGCGATGCCGAGCTGGCGGTAGTTGCGGGTCACGATGGCCGGCCCCTGCCCCAGGCCGAACACGAAGATCGCCTGCACGCCGGGCGCCGACTTCAGCTTGGTGAGCTGCGGGCTCATGTCCGTGTCCTTCGGCCCGTAGGTCTCGCTGGCCACCAGGCTGATGCCGTAGCGGCCGGCCACCAGCTCGGCTTCCTTCTTGCCCGACTGGCCGAAGCCGCTGGTCTCGGACAACAGCGCAACCCGCGTGAGGCCACGCTTCTTCATGTCCTCGAAGACTTTCTCGGCGGCCATGCGGTCGGTGTGCGGGGTCTTGAAGACGAACTTCTTCACCGGCTCGACGATGACCACCGCGCCGGCCAGGGAGATGAAGGGCGTACCGGACTTCTCGGCCAGCGGCACCATCGCCATCGTCGCGCCCGTGGTGGTGCCACCGATCAGCAGGTCCACCTTGTCGTCGTCCAGCAGGCGCTTGGCGAAGCCGTTGGCCTTGTTGGCGTCGCTGCCGTCGTCGTAATGGA
Organism: Zoogloea sp. GW822-FHT05C07; assembly: GCF_058800215.1. Lineage (NCBI taxonomy): Bacteria > Pseudomonadati > Pseudomonadota > Betaproteobacteria > Rhodocyclales > Zoogloeaceae > Zoogloea > Zoogloea sp. GW822-FHT05C07. The sequence continues at coordinate 4,867,878 of NZ_CM179510.1, read as the reverse complement.
CCAGCTGCAGCGGCCGCCCGAGCACGCCACCCTTCTTGTTGATGTCCTCCACGTACAGCTGCAGCGTCTTCAGTTCCGGGTCGCCGAGGAAGGCGGCCGGGCCGGTGACCGACAACACCGAGCCGATGCGGATCGGCTCAGCGGCCTGGGCGGCCAGGCTCGCCAGCGCCACGGCCGCGCCGGCGGCGAATTTCCTGAGAATCTTATTCATTGGGTGTCTCCTCCTTGTCCTGCTTATGGTTGTCAGATGCGTTCGATGACCATCGCGATGCCCTGCCCGACGCCGATGCACATGGTGCAAAGGGCGTAGTGGCCACCGCGGCGCTGCAGTTCGTAGAGGGCGGTGGTGACCAGCCGGGCGCCGCTCATGCCCAGCGGGTGGCCCATCGCGATGGCGCCGCCGTTGGGATTCACCCGCGCCTCGTCGTCCGCCAGCCCGAGTTCGCGCAGCACCGCCAGGGACTGGGCGGCGAAGGCCTCGTTGAGTTCGATGACGTCCATCTGGTCGAGGCTCAGGCCGGTCCAGGCCAGCACCTTGCGCACCGCCGGCACCGGCCCGATGCCCATGATTCGCGGCGCCACGCCGGCGGTGGCCATGCCGACCACCCGTGCCCGCGGCGTCAGCCCATGGCGGGCCGCTGCCGCGCCGGAAGCCAGCAGCAGCGCGCAGGCGCCGTCATTGACGCCGGACGCGTTGCCGGCGGTGACGCTCAGCTCGGGTCCATTGACGCCCTTCAGGCGGGCCAGCGATTCCAGCGTGGTGTCGGGGCGCGGATGCTCGTCGGCGGCGAACAGCAGCGGCTCGCCTTTCTTGCGCGGGATCTCCACCGGCACCAGCTCGTCGGCGAGGCGCCCCGCCTCGTGGGCGGCGGCCCAGCGCAGTTGGGAGCGCAGCGCGAAGGCGTCCTGGTCGGCGCGGGCGATACCGAAGTCGGCCGCCACGTTGTCGGCGGTCTGGGGCATCGAGTGGGTGCCGTGCAGCTGGTCCATCAGCGGATTGACGAAGCGCCAGCCGATGGTGGTGTCGTAGATCGCGGCCTGGCGGGAAAAGGCCGCGTCGGCCTTGCCCATCACGAAGGGCGCGCGGGACATGCTCTCCACGCCACCGGCGATCATCAGGCTGGTTTCGCCGGCCTTGATGGAGCGCGCCGCCAGGCCGACCGCGTCGAGGCCGGAGCCGCACAGGCGGTTGACCGTCGTACCCGGCACGTCGATGGGCAACCCGGCCAGCAGGCCGGACATGCGCGCCACGTTGCGGTTGTCCTCGCCGGCCTGGTTGGCGCAGCCGTAGACGATGTCGTCCACCGCCGCCCAGTCCACGCCCGGGTTGCGGCGCATCAGGGCCTTGAGCGGCACGGCGCCGAGGTCGTCGGGCCGCACCGCCGCCAGCGTGCCGCCGTAGCGGCCGATCGGCGTGCGGATCGCGTCGCAGATGAGTGCTTCAGACATTCTTCATTCCTTCAAAAACGTTCGATTGAGCGTGTGCAGAAATCGTCGCGAGCAGGCCCGAGGTCGCAATGAGGAGCGGAGCTGTACTGGAGTACAGCGAGCACCGGAGTTGCGAGATCGGGTCGCGCAGTAGATTTATGCGCATGCTCACAGCTGCTTCGGGCGCTGGTCGATGACGCGGCGGGCCTTGCCGGTCTGGGTGCGCGGGATGGTGTCGAAGTCCATCACCTGCACGCGGGTCGAGATGCCGATGATGGTCTTGATGTGCTGGGCCACGCTGCGGCTGATCTCCTCGATGGCGCCGCGGCCGACCTTGCCAGTGAGCTCGCGCTGCAGCTCGCAGCGCACCTCGACGTTGTCCAGGTGGCCGTCGCGGGTCAGCACGATCTGGTAATTGCCGGTCAGGCGCGGCTCGCGCAGGATCTGCTCCTCGATCTGGGTCGGGAAGACATTCACGCCGCGCACGATCAACATGTCGTCGGAGCGCCCGACGATCTTGTCCATGCGCCGGAAGGCGCGGGACGTCGGCTTGAGCAGACGGGTCAGGTCGCGGGTGCGGTAGCGGATGACCGGGAAACCCTCCTTGGTCAGCGAGGTAAACACCAGTTCGCCCTGCTCGCCGTCCGGCAGCACCTCGCCGGTTTCCGGATCGATGATCTCCGGGTAGAAGTGGTCTTCCCAGATCACCGGGCCGTCCTTGCTCTCGATGCACTCGCAGGCCACGCCGGGGCCCATCACTTCGGTCAGGCCGTAGATGTCCACCGCGTCGAGCCCCAGCTTGCGCTCGATCTCGGCGCGCATGCCCTGCCCCCACGGTTCGGCGCCGAAGATGCCGACCTTGAGGGAGATCTCCTCCGGCGGAATGCCCAGGCGCTCGAACTCCTCGGCGATCACCAACGAATAGGACGGGGTGACCATGATGATGTCCGGCCGGAAGTCGAGGATCTGCTGGACCTGCTTTTCGGTCTGGCCACCGGACATTGGCACCACGGTGCAGCCAAGGAGCTCGACGCCGTAGTGGGCACCGAGGCCGCCGGTGAACATGCCGTAGCCGTAAGCCACATGGACCATGTCGCCGGGCCGGCCCCCGGCCGCGCGGATGGAGCGGGCGACCAGATTGGCCCAGTTGTTCAGGTCGTTCCCGGTGTAGCCGACCACCACCGGCTTGCCGGTGGTGCCGCTGGAAGCGTGCAGGCGACGGATCTGCTTTACGGGCACCGCGAACAGCCCGAAGGGATAGTTGTCGCGCAGGTCCGACTTGGTCATGAAGGGGAAGCGGCCGAGGTCGGCCAGGGACTTCAGATCGTCCGGGTGGACGCCCTTGTCGAGGCACTTGCGGCGGTACGGCTCCACGTTGTCGTAGGTGTGGCGCACGGACCACTTGAGGCGCTCCAGCTGGAGCGCGGCGATCTCGTCGCGGCTGGCGGTCTCGATCGGGTCGAGGTCGCCGGGTTGGGGCAACTTGGCGGTCACGGGATGTCTCTCCTCATTCTCTGTTGTCGACCACTTCGCCGGAGATCCGGTAGCTCTTGCCCCGGAACAGGGCGAGCGTCCGGCCTTCGCCGTCCCGCACGGTGACGTCGTAGACGCCGGTGCGGCCGGAAGCGGACTGTTCGACGGCCTCGGCCTGCAGCGTGTCGCCTTCCCGCCCGGGGGCGAGAAAGTCGATATGGCACGCGGAGGCGACCGTGTTCTTGTTGTAACTGTTGCAGGCGTAAGCAAAAGCGCTGTCCGCCAGCGTGAAGATCAGGCCGCCGTGGCAGATGCGGTGACCGTTGAGCATGTCCTCGCGGACCGGCATGGAGATCCGCGCGTAGCCGGGACGGATCGCCTCGATGCGCATGCCGAGAGCCTGGGTGGCCCGGTCGCGGGACCACATGCTGTCGGCGACGGCCTCGGCCAGCGCCTGGGCGGCGTCGGGGTGGTGTTCAGTCATGGATCTTCCTTCCGGCCAGCACCCGCTGCTGGATCAGCGGCGAGACCCGGTAACGGTCTTCGCCGTAGAACTGGGCCAGATTGGCGAGTACCGCGCAGATCGCCGGCAAGCCGACCAGGTCGGCCCAGGCCAGCGGCCCACGGGGGTAATTGACGCCGAGGCGCATCGCCGCATCGGCGCCGGCCGCGTCGCAGACGCCCTGGTTCACCGCGTCCGCCGCTTCGTTGGCGAGCATCGCGACGGTGCGCATCACCGCCAGCCCCGGCACGTCGCCGAAGCGCGAGACGGCGAAGCCCGCCGCCTGCAGCAGGCCAATGGCCGCGCCGACAGCCGGTGTCCAGCAATTGACGGCGGCGCCCACGGCGATGCGCGGCGCGTTGCGGTAATCCAGCGCGAGGTCGATCAGCACCAGGTTGGCGATGCCCGTTTCCGCCGCCCGCCGCGTCGCGGTGCGGCCGTCGGTGACGAAGACCACCGCCTCGCCGACCGCCGCGATGCGCTCGTCACCGGCCGCGCCCCAGGTGTAGCCCACACCGCGCTCGTGGAGCCGGTCGGCCAGCGCCAGCGCCGCCGGGGATTCGCCGTACAGGGTGATCGCGCTCGGCAGGGTCTGGGCGACGGCCTCCTTCGGCTGCGGCCGTTCGGCGCCTTCCCGGTAGTCGTAGAAACCGCGGCCCGTCTTGCGCCCGAGGAAACCGGCGTCCACCAGCTCCTGCTGGATCAGCGACGGCGTGAAGCGCGGGTCGTTGTAGAAGGCCGACCACACGGAGCGGGTCACCGCGAAGTTCACGTCGTGGCCGATCATGTCCATCAGCTCGAAGGGACCCATGCGGAAGCCGCCGGCATCCCGCAGCAGCGCGTCGAGGGTGGCGCAATCCGCGCCGCCTTCGCCGAGGATGCGCAAGGCTTCGGCGTAGTACGGCCGGGCGACCCGATTGACGATGAAGCCGGGGGTCGAGCGGGCATGCACCGGCGTCTTGCCCCAGGCCGCGGCGGTGGCGAACAGGGTTTCGGCGACGGCGGCATCGGTGGCCAGGCCGGAGACGATTTCCACCAGCGCCATCAGCGGCGCCGGGTTGAAGAAATGCAGGCCGGCCAGGCGCTCCGGCCGCTGCAGCGCGGCGCCGATGGCGGTCACCGAGATGGATGAGGTGTTGGTGCCGAACAGGCAGTCCGCTGCGACGATGTCTTCCAGGCTGCGGAACAGGCCCTGCTTGGCGCCCAGGTCCTCGACGATGGCCTCGATCACCAGTGCGGCGTCGGCCAGTTCAGCCACGGCTTCCACGGCAATCAGGCGCTCGCCGGCGGTGCGGGCCGCGTCGGCATCCATGCGGCCCTTGTCGGCGAGCCGCGCGAACTGGGCGCGGATCGCCGCTACGGCCTGGGCCGCTGCGCCGGGCCGGTTGTCCGCCAGCTTGACGACATGCCCGGCGGCGGCGGCCACCTGGGCGATGCCGGCGCCCATCGCACCGGAACCGACCACGGCGACGACGGCAGAGGGGTTCAAGGCAGCACTCACGCTCATTCCCCCGTGAACTTCGGTGCGCGCTTTTCCATGAAGGCGGCGACGCCTTCGGCGTAGTCCGCGCTCCAGCCCAGTTCGCGCATGAAGCCGCCCTCGAAGGAGAGCTGCTGCTCCAGCGTGTGGCCGGGCGCCGCGTGCAGTGCCTGGCGAGTGCGCACCAGGGCCTTGGTGGGCATTGCGGCGAGCTGGCTGGCGAGGCCGTCCACGCGGGCGGCAAACTCGGCATCGTCGTAGGCGGCCCAGATCAGGCCCCAGTCGGCGGCCTTGTCGGCGGGCAGCTTTTCGGCCAGCAGCGCCAGGCCCATCGCCCGCGCCATGCCGACCCGCTGGGGCAGGAACCAGGTGCCGCCGGTGTCGGGCACCAGGCCGATCTTGCTGAAGGCCTGCAGGAAGGACGCCGAGCGGGCCGCCACCACCAGGTCGCAGGCCAGCGCCACGCTGGCGCCGGCACCGGCAGCGATGCCGTTCACCGCGGCGATGGTCGGCACGCGCAGGTTCTGCAGGCGCAGCACCAGCGGCTTGTAGTTCCGCTCGACGACATTGCCGATGTCGGGCATCGCGCCATCGGACGTCTTCGCCATGTCCGGGTCGGCCAGATCCTGGCCGGCGCAGAAGGCGCGCCCGGCACCGGTCAGGACCAGCACGCGCACGCCCTTGTCGGCCTGCAGCGTGTCGAGGGCATGCCGCAGTTCGGCGTGCATCTCGCCGGTGAAGCTGTTGAGCTTGTCCGGGCGGTTGAGGGTCAGGCGAGCAACGCCCTCCTCCACCGTATAGAGGATGTTCCGGTATTCCATGACGGGGCTCCTTCAGGCGTGGTAGCGGCGCTGCACCACGCGGAAGCGGTTGGCGACGAAGGCCGAGTCGGCGTAGGCCGCGTTGGCCGCCGGGTTGCCGCCGGTGCCGTGGTAGTCGGAGAAGGCCGCCGACTGATTGACGAACACGCCGCCGCTCAGGTTGATGGACAGGGCGACCTTGCTGCGCCACGTGGCTTTGGTCATCGCATCGAGCACGTCCTGACGCGTCGAATAGACACCGACCGTCAGCGCGCCGTGGGTGGCGACGACCCGCTCAGACAACGCGATGGCCGCTGCCGTATCGGCGGTCTTGACGATGAAGCTGATTGGGCCGAAGCGCTCTTCCATATAGAGCCGCTCGTCGGCCGCATCGCAGGCCAGCAGCACCGGGGTGCGCACGCGGGCCGCCGGGAAGTCCGGGTTCTCCAGCGTCTTCGAGGCCAGCACCACCTGCCCCAGCTCGCCGCTGTCGGCCAGCGCGATGCGTTCGAGGGTGTCGTTCGACTGGATCGCGCCGAGCACCGCATGGGCGACTTCCGGCTTGGACAGGAAACGCTCAACGGCGCGGGCCAGGTCGGCGCACACCTCGTCGTAGCTCTTGTGGCCTTCGTCGGTGTCGATGCCGCCGGCCGGGACGAAGATCGCCTGGGAGGTGGTGCACATCTGCCCGGAGTACAGGGACAGCGTGAAGGCCAGGTTGCCGAGCGTCGCCTTGTAAGCGTCCGTCGAGTCGATGACGATGTTGTTCACCCCGGCGAGCTCCGCATACACCTGGGCCTGGCGGCAGTTGTCGATGAGCCATTGGCCGAACACGTTGCTGCCAGTGAAATCCACCGACTTGATCGCCGGATGGGTGGCCAGCGCCTGGGTGGTGGCGCGCTTGTCGGTCACGCACAGGCTGACCAGATCGGGATCGAGACCGTTCTCGGCCAGCACGGCGCGGATCGTCCGCACGGTGATGGCGGCCGGCAGGATCGCGTTGCTGTGCGGCTTGACGATCACCGCGTTGCCGGTGGCCAGCGCGGCGAAGAGGCCCGGATAGGTGTTCCAGGTCGGGAAGGTGCCACAGCCGATCACCAGCGCCACGCCGCGCCCGACGATCTCGAAGTGTTTCTTCATCACCAGCGGCGGGTTCTTGCCCTGGGGCTTTTCCCAGCAGGCCTCGGCGGGGACGAAACTCTGTTCGCGCCAGGCGTAGGCAAGCGCCTCGAGGCCGCGGTCCTGCGCATGGGGCGCGCCGGCCTGGAAGGCCATCATCCAGCCCTGCCCGGTGGTCTGCATGACCGCGTGGGCGATCTCGAAGCTCTGCTTGTTGAGGCGGTCGAGGATTTCGAGGCAGATGCCGGTGCGGCCCTGGGCGCCGACCGCCTGCCATTCGGTCATGGCCGTCTGTGCGGCTTCGATCAGCGCATCCGGCGTGCACACCGGGTAACTCGTGCCCAGCTCGACGCCGTAGGGCGAGGTCTCACCACCATGCCAACCGATCTGGCCGGGCTGCCCCAGCTCGAAGTGCTGCCCCTTGTGGGCCTCGAAAGCGAGGCGGCCGTCTTCAGGCGCGGTTTCGCCGTACAGCTTGGGACTGGGCATTTCCGGGTAGGCCGACCAGTAGCCCCGGGTGGCGATGGCCGCCAGGGCGCCATCGAGCGTGCTGCGATGCTTCTCGAACAGGGGGTGCGTCATCTTGTGTCTCCGTCGGGTTTGTTCTCCTGATTTAAACGTTACAAATCTAACTGATTTAAGTCAATGCTTGGTATCGAATTTTCCTGCTAGAAAGATTCTGAGTTACGTTTAAAGAAACTAATTTCTTTTTTATTTTTTATTAAAAACATATAGTTAATAAATTTCTCGGGCAATCGAAGCTGGCGGCGTTCGCAACAAAGCGATTCAACCTACGCAGAGATAGAGATTTATTTGATAAGTTTTTTGTAGCCGTCAAGGTTTTTATGTATCACCATCAACCCCGCACATCAGGTGCTCCTGCCGACCAGGCGCAAACACCAATCAAACAGGAGCGGCACGATGCTCAGTCATAGTGAACTCGCGCTGGGCGCAGCGCTGGAGCGGGTCTACAGCGAAGGTTTCTTCGCGCAGCAACAGCCGGCGACGGTGGACTCTGCTCTCTGCTAGTCCCCTGAGCTCCACGGCCCTCTCCCGCCCGGCGGGCCGCGCTACCCAGACCGGGAGGGAGTCGCTACACTCCCCGCCTTCACCGCCGATCCGCAGCCCCGTCCCGTGCTCCCCCCGATCCAGCAACGCCTCGAAGACTTCCGCCAGCAGGGCCGCGTGCAGGCTGGCTCCCTGATCATCTCCGTGTTTGGCGATGCGGTGCTACCGCGGGGAGGCCGGATCTGGCTGGGCAGCCTGATCCGCCTGCTCGAACCCATCGAGCTCAACGAGCGGCTGATCCGCACCTCGGTGTTCCGGCTTGCCAAGGAAGAATGGTTGCGCACCGAACCTTCAGGCCGGCGCACCGACTACCTGCTGACACCGTCCGGGCAGCGACGCTTCGAAGAAGCCTCGCGCCACATCTACGCCTCCAACGCGCCCCTGTGGGACCGCCGCTGGCGCCTGATCCTGACGGTCGGCGAGCTGACACCGAAGGAGCGCGACCACCTGCGCCGCGCGCTGTTCTGGCAGGGCTTCGGTGCCCTCGGCGGCGACTGCTTCGTGCACCCCGGCGCGGATCTGCCCACCGCCTTCGACGCGCTGATCGCCGAGGGCCTGGGCGACGTGCTCGGCAAGCTCAAGCCGCTGGTGGCGGCCGACGCCCAACTGGGTGGCTCGGCCAACGATCACGAAATGGTGCACGGCGCCTGGAACCTGCAGGAACTGGCCGACATGTACGCCGGCTTCGTCGCCCGCTACCAGCCGGTGCTCGGCCAGTTGCGCGATGGCCAGGACGCGGTGGACGACGAAAGCGCCTTCCTGCTGCGCGTGCTGCTGATCCACGACTACCGGCGCCTGCTGCTGCGCGACCCGGAACTGCCCGACGTGCTGCTGCCCACCGGCTGGCCGGGGCAACAGGCGCGCATGCTGTGCCGGGAAATCTACCGCCGCCTGCTGGCACCGTCCGAGCGCCACCTGGACCGGCATTTCCAACTGGCCGACGGCCACACGCCGGAAGCCTCGCCCACCTTGCTCGAACGCTTCCGCGAGGCCGACCCGCTGGCTTGAGCCTCGCCGCCCGTCAGGCGTCCTTCTGCCGCAGGGCCACCAGCGGCACCACGTCCGGAATGTGGATTCGCGGGCGGTCCGGCTCTACGGCGATCAGCGGCGCGGTCTCCACCAGCGTCGCCAGGCAGCGGCGGGTCAGGTCCTGGTAGGTGGCGGTGCCTTCGCTCTTCCAGCGGATCTCTTCGTCCGTCAGCGCCCGCACGACCTTGGCCGGCATGCCGGCCACCAGCGTCCGCGGCGGAATCTCCATGCCGGCCTTGACGAAGGCCGAGGCCGCGACGATGGCTTCGTCGCCGATCACCGCGTTGTCCATGATCACCGCGTTCATGCCCACCAGCGCATTGCGCCCGACCCGGCAGCCGTGCAGCACCGCGCCGTGGCCAATGTGGCCGTCCTCCTCGACCACTGTGTCGGTGCCGGGAAAGCCGTGCATCACGCAGGTATCCTGCAGATTGGCGCCGCGCTCCAGGATCAGCCGGCCGAAGTCGCCGCGCAGGCTGGCGCACGGACCGACGTAGCAGCCGGGGCCGACGATCACGTCGCCGATCAGCACTGCGGAAGGATGCACATAGGCGCTCGGATCGACCACCGGCACGATGCCGTCGATGGCATACACTTTCAGGGAAGTCATCGCTGTTCTCCTTTTTGGGTTGTTGTGTTACATCTTCATCGATATTTTCGTATTTATGTAACCATTTTGACGAGCAGACCATGAGCGAAGACCTGGAAGGGAAACACGGCGTGCAGTCCCTGGAGGTGGGCATGAGCATCCTCAGGGCCATGACCACCGGCAAACGCTCGATGATGCTGAAGGACATTGCCGCAGCGGCCGGCATGCCGCCGTCCAAGGCCCACCGCTACCTGGTCAGCCTGATCCGCAGCGGCCTCGTCGAGCAGGACCCGCAGACTTCCCGCTACGACCTCGGCCCCTTCGCGCTGAGTCTCGGACTCGTCGCCCTCGACCGCATCGACCGTATCCGCCTGGGTCTCAACGCAATCACCGACCTGCGCGACGCGGTCAACGAGACCACCGCCCTCGCGGTATGGAGCGACAACGGGCCGGTGGTGGTGCGCTGGGAGCGGCCGCGCCGGCCGATCACCGTCAATGTGGTCACCGGTACCACGCTTGGCCTGCTCAGCTCCGCGGTCGGCCAGGTGTTTTGCGCGTGGCTGCCGGAGCGTCAAGTCGAACCGCTGATCCAGCGGGAGATTGAAACCGGCCGCAGCCAGGCCGGCATCGCCAGTATGGACGACGCGCGCCAGCTGCTCGCCGACGTCCGCGCCCGCGGCCTGTCCGTGATCTCCGGCAACTACATCCTGCGCGGTGTCGAAGCCGTCGCGGCGCCGGTCTTCAACTTCAAGAACGAGATCACGCTGGCCATCGTCCTCGTCGCCGTCGAAGGCTCGATGGACCTCAGCGAGCGCAGCCCCACCCTCGCCGCGCTGCGCGACGCCGCCCACGCCCTGTCCCAGCGCCTCGGCGCCACCCTCTGATCCTCTCTCCCTAAAGCAGACCTGCCGCTTCGTCCGGCAGCGCTTTCGCTCGCCTTCTCGAAAATTGGATACATAAATTTTCGTTGACGTTATTTTTTGTATCACTTCTAATAAACAGAACAAATTACAAAATACAGAACACCGTCAGCGCCCGCGCTGGCGCCATCCAAGGAGGAGACCCCGATGCACGTCCGACACTTCGCAGTTCGACCGGGAGGCCGCCGCTGATGCTTGCCCAGTTCCTGCAGTTCCTTTTTTCCGGCATCACCGTCGGTGCCACCTACGCGCTGGCGGCCCTCGGCTTCACGCTGATCTACAACGCCAGCAACGTCATCAACTTCGCCCAGGGCGAGTTCATCATGCTGGGCGGCATGCTCGCGGTGTTCTTCGCCCAATCCGGCCTGCCGCTGCCGGCGGCCATGCTGCTGGCGATCCTGGTGCCTGCTGGCGTCGGCGTGCTGATCGAGAAGCTGGCCATCGAGCCGGTGAAAGGCGCCGAAACGGTGAGCCTGATCATCATCACCATCGGCGCCTCGCTGGTGATCCGCGGGCTGGCGGCGGTCGGCTTCGGCAAGGGCACCTTCAGCCTGCCGGCCTTCTCCGGCGAGACGCCCATCGACGTGCTCGGCGCCACGCTGATGCCCCAGAGCCTGTGGGTGCTGGGCGTTACCGCCGCCGCGGTCGGCGCGCTGTGGTACTTCTTCAACTACAGCCTGGCCGGCAAGGCCATGCTGGCCACCGCCTGCAACCGCATGGCGGCGCAACTGGTCGGCATCGACACCAACGGCGTGCTGTTCCTCAGCTTCGCGCTGTCGGCGGGCATGGGCGCCCTCGGCGGCATCCTCATCGCGCCGCTGACCCTCACCGCCTACGACGTGGGCGTGATGCTGGGCCTCAAGGGCTTCGTCGCGGCGGTGCTGGGCGGCCTCGGCAACGGCCTCGGCGCAGTGGTGGGCGGGCTGCTGGTCGGCCTCATCGAGGCCCTCGGCGCCGGCTACATCTCGTCCGCCTACAAGGACGCGATCCCCTTCGTGCTGATCCTGCTGATCCTCTTCTTCATGCCCCGCGGCCTGTTCGGCGCGCGCCTCACCGAGCGGGTGTAAGCCATGCGAACCTCCCCCTACATCGGCCTGCACATCGTCATCGCGATCCTCGCGCTGCTGCCCTTCGTGCTGCCCAACAGCTTCTACCTCGACCTGGCAATCCGCATGGCGATCAACGCGGTGATCGTCCTCGGCCTCAACCTGCTGATCGGCTTCGCCGGGCAGATCAGCCTTGGCCACGCCGGCTTTCTGGGCATCGGCGCCTACGCGTCGGCGGTGCTGCCGACCCACTTCAACCTGCATCCGCTGCTCGCCATGGGGGTTGGCGCCGCGCTGGCCGGCCTGCTGGCCGCGCTGGTGGCGCGCCCGATCTTCCGCCTGAAGGGCAACTACCTGGCGATGGCGACCCTCGGCCTGGGCATCATCCTCAACATCGCGCTGCGCAACGAGGCGACGTGGACGGGCGGCCCCGACGGCATGCCGGTGCCGGCCCTCGGCGTGGCCGGCTTCGAGCTGAGCGGCGACCGCCAGTGGTACTGGGTCGTCGCCGCGCTGCTGGCAGTCAGCGTGTGGGCCTCCCTCAACCTCATCGACTCGCCCTTCGGCCGCGCGCTGCGCGCCCTCCACGGCTCCGAGGTGGCGGCCCGCGTGGTCGGGGTGGACGTGGCCCGCTACAAGCTCGCCATCTTCGTGATGTCGGCGGTCTTCGCCAGCCTGATGGGCAGCGTGACCGCCCATTACATCGGCTTCGTGACGCCCGGTGTGGCCGACTTCTTCCACTCCATCGAGCTGGTGACGATGGTGGTCATCGGCGGCATGGCCTCGGTGTATGGCTCCCTGATCGGTGCCGTGCTGCTCACCGCCCTGCCCCAGGCGCTGGCCACCTTCGAAGGCTGGGAGACGGTGGTCTTCGGCGCGATCCTGATGCTGAGCATGATCTTCCTGCCCCGCGGCCTGGTCCCGACCCTGGCCGCCCGTTTCGGGAGGGGCGCGTGATGCCGCTGCTCGAAGTCTCCGCCCTGTCCATCCACTTCGGCGGCGTGAAGGCCGTGCAGGACGTCAGCTTCAACATCGACGCCGGCGTGGTGTACGCGGTTATCGGCCCCAACGGCGCCGGCAAGACGACCCTGTTCAACCTGATCACCGGCGTGTACCGGCCGACCCACGGCGACATCCGCCTGGACGGCGAGACCATCGCCGGCCGCTCGCCGGAAGCCCTGGCCCGGCGCGGCGTGGCGCGCACCTTCCAGAACCTGCAGGTGTGCATGAACATGAGCGCCCTCGAAAACGTGATGGTCGGCGCCCACCTGCGCCTCGACCGCAACCTGCTCAAGGCCGCGCTGCGCTTTCCGAGTCTCGCCCGGCGGGACACCGAGCTGCGCGAGGAAGCCGCCGAGCTGATGCGCTTCGTCGGCCTTGCCGACTACCTGTCGGCCCGCGCCGACTCCATGCCCTACGGCGCCCTCAAGCGCCTGGAGATCGCCCGCGCGCTGGCCATGCGGCCGCGCCTGCTGTTCCTCGACGAACCGGCCGCCGGCCTCAACCCCAGCGAAACCCTGGAGGTAGACGCGCTGGTGCGGCGCATCGCCGACTCCGGCGTGACCGTCGTCCTGGTCGAGCACGACATGAAGATGGTCATGAACCTGTCCGACCGCATCCTGGTGCTCGACTACGGCCGCAAGCTGGCCGAAGGCAACGCCGCCGAAGTCCGCCGCAACCCGGACGTGATCGCCGCCTACCTGGGCGCCCACGCCTGACCCCCGGAGCATCGCCCGATGGAAATCGCCCTGTCCCGCAGTGCCAACCCCATGGCCCCGTCCACTCCACTTCCGATCCCGTCGGGTCCGCTTGCCGCAAGCAATGCAGCGCCCCTGCTCCGCGTCGAAGGGCTGACCAGCGCCTACGGCCGCATCCAGGCCCTCAAGGGCATCAGCCTTGAACTGCGGCGCGGCGAAACCGTGGCCCTGGTCGGTGCGAATGGCGCCGGCAAGACCACCTTCCTGCGCGCCCTCTCCGGTGTGCAGCCGATCAGCGGCGGCCGCATCCTCTTCGATGGGGAGGACATCTCCGGGCTGCGCGCCGACAAGCGCATGCGCCGCGGCATCTGCCAGTCGCCGGAAGGCCGCCAGGTCTTCGGCCCGCTGTCCATCGAAGACAACCTGCGCCTCGGCGCCTACACCCAGCCGCGCCAGCAGGTGCCCGACGACCTGGAGCGCGTCTATAGCCTGTTCCCGGTGCTCGCCGAAAAGCGCCGCCTGCCCGCCGGCACCCTGTCCGGCGGACAGCAGCAGATGCTGGCCATCGGCCGCGCGCTGATGGGCCGGCCGCGCCTGCTGCTGCTCGACGAACCGTCGATGGGCCTCGCGCCGCTGCTGGTGGAAGAGGTCTTCGCCGTGGTGAAGGCCCTCAAGGCCGAAGGCATGAGCATCGTGCTCGCCGAACAGAACGCCTTCGCCGCCCTGGCCCTGGCCGACCGGGGCTATGTGCTGGAAACCGGCAGCATTGCACTCGAAGGCAGCGGCGCCGAGCTGATCGGCAATGAGCAGGTGCGCAGCGCGTACCTGGGGATGTAGCGGCAGGCCGATCACACACGCTTTGGCAATCAAGAAAGAACGTCCTGCGGCCCTGACTTCTCCGAGGCGTCCGGACCAGCGCTGTTCATAGCACCGGTCCGGACTGCACTGCCTGCTTAGAACACGTGGTTCACACCAACCATGTAGCCGCTCGGGTCGTAACCCGGCTTGGCCACCGTGCCGACCAGGTTGCCACCGTCAGTGAGGCTGTAGGTGCCGTTGGTCTTGTTGAGGACCTTGCCCCAGGTGCCGTACAGCGTGGTCGAATCCTGCAGCTTGTAGGCATAGCCCAGGCCCAGCAGGTTGGCGTCGCGGTTCTTGATCGACTTGTCGTCGAGCTGGCTGTAGCTCACCAGCGCCTTGCCGCGCCACACCGGGATGCCGGCGCTGACGCTCCAGCCTTCGGCCTTGGACAAGGTCGCGGTCACGTTCTCGTAGTTGCCACCGCTGATCCGGCCAGCCACATAGTTGCCATACAGGGTCGCAAAGCCCAGGTTGTAGCTGCCGCCCACCTGCCAGCCGCGCCGCTTGGCGAGGCCCGTTTCCTGCAGGCCCGTCGCCGGGGCGACGTAGCTGGCGTTGTCCACGTTCCACGCCGTCACCGTGGCGTTGAGCGGGCCGGCGCTGTAGTACAGCGCCAGATCACCGCCGCGACCGGCCTTGTCGGTGGTCACGGTCGTCGAACCGGCAGCGACCGGCGTCACCATGTTCACGTTGTTCTCGCTGCCGCTGCTCAGGGTCAGTTGGCCGGAGAAGCCGGCGACCTTGGGCGAGGCGTAGACGAGGGAATTGTTCAGGCGCGTCGGCATGCCGCCGATCACCGGCAGCAGGCCGGCGGAGGAGCCGAAGAAGCCGGCGCCCATCGCGGCGGACATCACCGACGAAGTGTAGGAACCGGCGTACTGGCGACCGGCGGTGAGCGTGCCGAAGCGGGTCGAGAGCCCCGCATAGATCTGGCGCGAGAAGATCTGGCTGCCGTTGCTGGTCTGCCCGCCGCTGGACACGGCGGTGTTGTTGATGCCCGGCGCAATCGCGCCGGTACCGACGGAACCCGTGTCGAAGAGGATGCCGGCTTCCATCAGGTACACCGCCTTCACGTCATCGCCGAGTTCCTTTTCCCCCTTGAAGCCCAGGCGGGAGGACGTCATGCCGCCCGAGCCGATCGTCGATTTCTGGCCATAGCCGCTGTTCACCGTCGAGGCGCTGACGTCGGCCACACCGTAGATCGTCAGCGTGCCGGACGGGCCGGTCGGTACCCCCATCTGCAGGCCAGCGCCGCGGGCCGGACCGCCGGTCTGGATCTCGGTCTTCTTCTGTTCTTCCTGGTTCTTCAGCAGCTGCTGGATCAGCTGGCGCTGTTCGGCCAGTTCGCGCTTGAGCGCGTCGATCTCGCTCTCGGCGAAAGCCGGCGCGGCGGCGAACAGGCTGGCGATCAGGCAGGCCAGGCCGCTGCGGCGCAGGTTTGTGGACGTCGTGGTCATGGGTGCTCCTCCATCATGTGGATGCTTGTTATGGGTGTTGCAGGAAATGGACTACGTGCAGGCGGCGTTCAGCAGTCCCGGAAGACGGGCTGGCGCTTCTCGGAGAAGGCCGCCATGCCCTCCTTCTGGTCGGCCAGCGCGAAGGTGGCGTGCAGGGTGCGGCGCTCGAAGAGCAGCCCTTCGTTGAGCGGGCTTTCGAAGGCGCGGCTGACCGCCTCTTTCATCATCATCAGCACTGGCAGGGAATAACCGGCGATCACGCGGGCGGTCTCCAGCGCCTCGTCGAGCAGGCGTTCGGCGGGCAGCACGCGGGACACCAGGCCGCAGCGCTCGGCCTCCTGGGCGTCCATCATGCGGCCGCTCAGGCACAGGTCCATGGCCTTGGCCTTGCCCACCGCCCGCGGCAAGCGCTGGGTGCCACCGGCGCCCGGGATGGTGCCGATCTTGATCTCGGGCAGCGCGAAGCGCGCGGTTTCCGCGGCCAGCACGATGTCGCACATCATCGCCAGCTCGCAGCCGCCGCCCAGGGCCAGGCCCGATACGGCGGCGATGACCGGCTTGCGGAAGGTCTTCAGGCGCTCCCAGTTGCGGGTAATGAAGTTGCCCTTGTAGGCGTCCATGTAATCCATCGCGCGGATCGCCGTGATGTCGGCCCCGGCCGCAAAGGCCTTCTCGGAGCCGGTCAGCACGACGCAGCGGATCTCCTCGTTGGCCTCGAAGAGGTCCAGCGCGGCGCCGAGGGCATCCATCACCTCGTCGTTGAGGGCGTTGTAAACCTGCGGCCGGCACAGGCGGATCAGGCCGACATGGCCGAACACCTCGGCCAGAATGACGTCACTCATGGGGTTCTCCGCTCCGGGTCAGTCGGCGTCGCCAAAGGCCTTGGCGACGTTGCGCAGCTTGAACTTCTGCAGCTTGCCGCTGGGCGTGCGCGGCAGGTCCTCGACGATCTCGAGGCGCTCCGGGAAGTACTGCCTGGCCATCTGCTGGCGCGCGAGATAGGCCGTCATCTCGGCGAAGTCGAAATGCGCGCCGGGCTTCACCGACACAAAGGCGCACACCCGCTCGCCGAGGCGCTTGTCCGGATAGCCGACGATGGCCACCGCGGCAATCGCCGGGTGCTTGTAGAGCAGGTTCTCGATCTCCACGACCGGGATGTTCTCGCCGCCGCGGATCACCACGTCCTTGGTGCGCCCGGTGATGCGGATGTAGCCGTCCGCGTCGATGGTCGCCACATCGCCGGTGTCGAACCAGCCATCGGCGGACACGCTGTTGAGCTGCGGCCGCTTCAGGTAGCCGCCGAACAGGGACGCGCCGCGCACCAGCAGCGAGCCGCACTCGCCGGCCGGCAGCGTCTGCCCGTTGGCGTCCACCACCTTGAGCTCCATGCCCGGTAACGGCCGGCCGTCGGAGATACCCGACATCTCCAGCGCCCGCGCCGGCTCGGTGACGGTCACCGCGCCGTTCTCGGTCATGCCCCACGCGGAACACAGGCGCATGCCAAGCAGCGCCTGGGCGCGCTCGATCAGCACCGGCGGAATCGGCGCGCCGGCGCAGCAGAACTTGTTGAAGGCCTGCGTCGTGGAGTCGCCCGCATCCACCGCGTTGCACAAGTCGGCGACAAAGGGCGTGGACGCCATGCTGAAGGTGACACCTTCGTCACGGACGATCTGCAGCGCCCGCCGTGCGTCCCAGATGTCCTGCAGCACGGTCGTCGAGTTGAGGATGATCGGCAGCATCGCCAGGTAGCCGTAGCCGGTCAGGTGGGCCATCGGCGAAGCGCCCAGCACGATGTCCTCCGGCCCCAGCTCCATGCGTTCGATGTAGGCGTGCAGGTTGGAGAACAGGGTGTTGGAGGTGTGCATCACCCCCTTCGGCTCGCCAGTGGTGCCGGAGGTGTACATCAGCAGCAGCACGTCGTCCGGTTCGAGACCGGGGCCCTGCAACGGCGGCGTATCGTCGCGCAGCAGCAGCGCATCGAAGTTGTCATGCCCGTCGCCACCAATCACCACGAGCTGCCGGCTGCCGGTCAGGCTACGGGCCATCGCCTCGTAGTCGAAGCCACGGAACAGCTTGGGCACGACGAAGACCTTGGACTCGCCAAAGCCGAGCATGAAGTTGAGCTCGTGCTGACGGAAGATCGGCATCAGCGGATTGGCCACCGCGCCAATGCGCACGCAAGCCAGGGACAGCGCGATGAACTCCCAGCAATTGGGCAGCTGGAAACTCACCACGTCCTGCCGCCCGACGCCAAGCCGGACCAGCCCGCGGGCAATGCGGTCGACGCGCGCGTCGAGCTCCCGGTAGCTGAGCCGCTGCGGCGCACCCCGCTCCGCCGCGTAGGCAACCACCGCGGCCTTGTCCGGGCAGTCCCGCAGCGCGCGCTGCAGGTACACATCCACGGTCTCGTCCCGCCACAACCCGGCGGCTTTCATCGGCTCCATCCTGGGAGCCAGCAGTACCGGGTCGAATTTCATCGGCGTCCTCCCCGGATCGCCTGCGGCTTTCCTTGCTGCACCAGGCCGACGGCACTTGATGCGCCCTTGATCCTCTCCTGCATGTCTCGCTCCTTGAGTGGTGTGTCGCTGTTGTGATCTTTTGCGGAACTGCGTGCTACGCGATGGCGTGAAACGTATCGATACGGCGAATTTAAGTCAACATGTTTACTTTTTACAAGTTATCCATCGGATTCCGATTTCATGCGCCGCACAATTGAAACCCATTGAATCGGCTTAATTTAGGGATTTTTCATGCTTTGCTATTGCACATCGAAATTCAATCCAAAAATTCAATCTGCCATTTGTGTAAATATATTGACAGATTGAGCAGCAGATTTTTAGAATCCGTCCAGACCCACAACAAAGGACGGAGAAAATGGACTTCAGCCTCAGCGAAGAACAGAAGGCGCTGGTCGAGTCGGCCAGCCGGTTCGCCCGCAATCGCCTGGCGCCGGATTACCGGGCACGGGAAAAAGCCGAATGTGTCGAGCGGGAGCTCGTCGTGGAGATGGGAGAGCTGGGCTTCCTCGGCCCCGAGCTACCGGAGCAGTTCGGCGGGCTCGGCGTGGATTGCGTAACCAGCGGCCTGCTGCTGGAGCAGATCGCCTACGGCGACTTCAATGTGTCCTACGTCAATCTGCTCACGTCCCTGTGCGGGCAGATCGTGTCGTCCCACGCCAAGCCGGCTGTGGCGAAGGAATGGATGGACCAGGTCGTCACCGGCAAGAAGCTCATTGCCATCGCGCTCACCGAGCCCAGCGCCGGCTCCGACGCCGCCCGCCTCAAGCTTAAGGCGGTGCGCGACGGCAAGGACTTCATCCTCAGCGGCGAGAAGACCTCGATCTCGATGGCCACCCAGGCCGACGTGGCGGTGGTCTTCGCCCGCACCGGCAGCGAGGCCGACAAGGCGCGGGGAATCAGCGCCTTCCTGGTGCCGATGGACCTGCCCGGCGTATCCCGCACCGCTTTCGACGACATCGGCACCCGCCCGGTCGGACGCGGCTCGATCTTCTTCGACGGCGTGCGCGTGTCGGAAGACATGATGCTCGGCGACGAAGGCCAGGGTTTCATCCAGGTGATGCAGGGCTTCGACTACAGCCGCGCGCTGATCGGCCTGCAGTGCATGGGCGTGGCCCGCGCCTCGCTCGACGAGGCCTGGCGCTACAGCCAGGAGCGGGAAGCCTTCGGCAAGCCGATCGGCGAGTTCCAGGGCGTCAGCTTCCCCCTCGCCGAGGCGGAAACCTACTACGAAGCCTGCCGCAACCTGTGCCTGCGCACCCTGTGGCTGAAGGACCAGCACTTGCCCCATACCGCCGAAGCGGCCATGTGCAAGTGGTGGGCGCCGAAGCTGGCCTGCGAAATCATCCACCAGTGCCTGCTCACCCACGGCCACGGCGGCTACGGCGCCGACTACCACTTCGGCCAGCGCTACCGGGACGTGCTCGGCCTGCAGATCGGCGACGGCACCGCGAACATCATGAAAATGATCATCGCGCGCCAGAAGACCGCCCAGTACGCGATCTGACCCCCAATGGCCTCAGAGCTGGGACATGTTGCGCTGCAGGAGGTTGATGTAATGGATGAAAGCCAGGCGGTCGTCGAAGGAGAAGCCCTTCAGGGCCTCGTCGTAGAAGGTGTGGATGGGATCCGCGAGGGACTTCCACAGCTCGGTGCCCTTGGCGCTCAGGCGCACCTTGCGCTCACGCCGGTCTTCGGCGCCGGTGATGCGCTCAATGAGGCCATCGCGCTCGAGCCGGTTGAGCAGGCCGGTGAGGTTCTGGCGGCTCACCAGCAGATAGCGGGACAACTCATTGACGCTCATCCCTTCCGCCGCCTGCGGACGCGACAGCGCGCCCAGCACCGACCACTGCTGCGTCGTCACGCCGAAGTCGTCAAGGGCTTGCGTGCCCTTGGTGTGCAGCGTGTTGGCAGCCTGAAAAAGCCGGAAAAACAAGCGGTTGTTGATCTCAATGCCGGCAAGGCTTTTTTCGGTGGTGAGGTCGGTCATCGATGCAGGACGGTGCGGTGGATGCCGCATTGAAGCGCAAAGCAGCACGCAAGCGCAACGGGGACGACCCCAAACCATAAATACCCAAGATACACATTCGACAAAGGAGAACAGCATGCGAGGCATCAAAGGGAAAGTCACCATCGTCACCGGCGGCGCGGGCGGTATCGGCGCAGCGATCTGCCGGCGCTTCGCGGAAGAAGGCGCGCTGGTGGCGGTATTCGACATCAACAAGGACGCCGCTGAGACGCTGGTTGCCGACATCCGCGCCAAGGGCGGCAGCGCGGCGGCCTTCGGTGTGGACCTGACCAGCCAGGAATCGGTGGTCGCCGCGGTCAAGGCCGCGGAACAGCAGCTCGGCCCGACCCACATCCTGGTGAACAACGCCGGCTGGGACCACGCCGCGCCCTTCCTGAAGACCGACAAGGCCCTGTGGGACAAGATCGTCGCCGTCAATCTGTACGGCCCGCTCTACATGCACCACGCGGTGCTGCCGGGGATGTACGAACGCGGCGCCGGCAAGGTGGTGAACGTGGCCTCCGACGCGGCCCGCGTCGGCTCCTCCGGCGAAGCGGTGTACGCCTACTGCAAGGGCGGCCTGCTGTCCTACTCCAAGACCATGGCCCGCGAGCTGGCCCGCAAGCAGATCAACGTCAACGTGGTGTGCCCCGGCCCCACCGACACCGCGCTGTTCCGCGACTTCGCCG
Source organism: Zoogloea sp. GW822-FHT05C07 (assembly GCF_058800215.1). NCBI lineage: Bacteria > Pseudomonadati > Pseudomonadota > Betaproteobacteria > Rhodocyclales > Zoogloeaceae > Zoogloea > Zoogloea sp. GW822-FHT05C07. The sequence continues at coordinate 4,847,196 of NZ_CM179510.1, read as the reverse complement.
GCGAAGGCGAACAGGGCGAGAAGCTCAAGGGCGCCCTGGCCAAAGCCATCCCCTTCGGCCGCCTCGGCCAGCCGGAAGACCTGCCCGGCGCAGTGCTGTTCCTCGCCAGCGAGGAAGCCTCTTTCATCACCGGCCAGGTCATCAGCGTGTCCGGCGGCCTGACCATGGCCGGCTGAGCGCCCCAAAACCCCACACGAACACCCAAGGATCAAGGAGACACAACATGGAATACCGCGACATCCTCTATACCAAGGCCGACGGCATCGCGACCATCACCATCAACCGGCCGAAGCAGTTCAATGCCTTCACCGCCAACACCTGCGAGGAGATGATCCACGCCTTCAAGGACGCCGACTACGACCGCAGCATCGGCGTGGTGGTGCTCACCGGCGCCGGCGAGAAGGCCTTCTGCACGGGTGGCGACCAGGGCACCCAGGACGGCGGCTACGGTGGCCGCGGCACTATCGGCCTGCCCATCGAGGAAGTGCAGAGCGCCATCCGCGACTGCAACAAGCCGGTCATCGCCCGCGTCAATGGCTACGCCATCGGCGGCGGCAACGTGCTGGTCACCATCTGCGACCTGGCCATCGCCTCCGACAACGCCCAGCTCGGCCAGGCCGGCCCGCGCGTCGGCTCCGTCGATCCCGGCTTCGGCACCGCCCTCCTCGCCCGCGTGGTCGGCGAGAAGAAGGCCCGCGAGATCTGGTACCTGTGCCGCCGCTACACCGCCCAGGAAGCCCTGCAGATGGGCCTGGTCAACGCCGTGGTGCCCCAGGACCAGCTCGACGCCGAAGTGAAGAAATGGTGCGACGAGATCGTCGAGAAGAGCCCGACCGCCATCGCGCTGGCCAAGAAGTCCTTCAACGTGGATACCGAGATGATCCGCGGCATGGGCGGCCTGGCCATGCACGCCCTCAAGCTGTACTACGAGACCCCGGAATCCGCCGAGGGCGGCAATGCCTTCCGCGAGAAGCGCAAACCCGAGTTCCGCAAGTACGTGCGCTGAGCTTCGTGCGCGGGGGCGTCCTTCGCCCCCGCCGCGAGCGCACTTCCCAGCTCCCAACCGGACACGCATCATGATCAGAGACCAGGAAACCCTCAATCTGCTGCTCGACACCATTTCCCGCTTCGTGCGGGAACGGTTGATCCCCCACGAGGCCATCGTCGCCGACACCGACCGGATTCCCGATGAACTGATCCAGGAGATGCGCGAACTGGGCCTGTTCGGCCTGTCCATCCCCGAGGAACACGGCGGCATGGGCCTGACGATGGAAGAAGAAGTGCTGGCCACCTTCGAGATCGGCTACACCTCGCCGTGCTTCCGCTCACTGTTCGCCACCAACAACGGCATCGGCGGCCAAGGCATCATCATCGACGGCAGCGACGCCCAGAAGGCTCACTACCTGCCCAGGCTGGCCACCGGCGAGATCATCGGCTCCTTCGCGCTGACCGAGCCCGACAGCGGCTCCGACGCGGCCAGCCTGCGCACCACCGCTGTCCGCGACGGCGACTTCTACGTGCTCAATGGCACCAAGCGCTACATCACCAACGCCCCCGAAGCCGGCATCTTCACGGTGATGGCGCGCACCGACCCCGCCAAGAAGGGCGCCGACGGCATCTCCGCCTTCATCGTCGAAGCGGGCACGCCGGGCCTGTCCCTCGGTCCAATCGACAGGAAGATGGGCCAGAAAGGCGCCCACATCTGCGACGTGATCTTCGAGGACTGCCGCATTCCCGCCGCCAACCTGATCGGCGGCAAGGAAGGCGTCGGCTTCAAGACCGCCATGAAGGTGCTCGACAAGGGACGCATCAACATCGCCGCGGTGTCGGTCGGCGTGGCCCGCCGCATGCTGGACGACGCGCTGCGCTACGCCTGCGAGCGCAAGCAGTTCGGCAAGCCGATCGCCGAATTCCAGCTGGTCCAGGCCATGCTGGCCGACAGCAAGGCCGAGCTGTACGCCGCCCAGTGCATGGTGGTGGATGCCGCCCGCCGCCGCGACCAGGGCCTCGACGTGGGCACCGAAGCGGCCTGCGCCAAGATGTTCGCCTCCGAGATGTGCGGCCGTGTCGCCGACCGGGCGGTGCAGGTTTTCGGCGGCGCCGGCTACCTGGCCGAATACGGCATCGAGCGCTTCTACCGGGACGTGCGCCTGTTCCGCATCTTCGAGGGCACGACGCAGATCCAGCAACTGGTGATCGCCCGCAACATGATCCGCGAACACACCTGAGGCGTACCGGCGGCGCCCTGCCCCTTTATCCTTCACGAATAATTCGCTAAATAAACAAACTCGAAACGCCGCACACAAGGAAGAGACGATGATGAACTTCAAATGGGACGACCCCCTTCTCCTCGATCAGCAACTCACCGACGAGGAGCGCATGATCCGCGACACCGCCCAGGCCTACGCCCAGGAGAAGCTGGCCCCGCGCGTCCTCGAGGCCTTCCGCAACGAGCACACCGACCTGGCGATCTTCCGCGAGATGGGCGAACTGGGCCTGCTCGGCCCGACGATCCCCGAGGAATACGGCGGCGCCGGCCTCAACTACGTGAGCTACGGCCTGATCGCCCGCGAGGTGGAACGGGTGGATTCCGGCTACCGCTCGATGATGAGTGTGCAGTCGTCCCTGGTGATGGTGCCGATCAACGAATTCGGCAACGAAGCCACCAAGCGCAAGTACCTGCCCAAGCTCGCCACCGGCGAATGGATCGGCTGCTTCGGCCTCACCGAGCCGAACCATGGCTCCGACCCCGGCTCGATGATCACCCGTGCCCGCAAGGTGGACGGCGGCTACAGCCTCAGCGGCAGCAAGATGTGGATCACCAACAGCCCGGTGGCCGACGTGTTCGTGGTGTGGGCCAAGGACGACGCCGGGAAGATCCGCGGCTTCGTGCTGGAGAAGGGCTGGAAGGGCCTGTCCGCCCCGGCCATCCACGGCAAGGTCGGCCTGCGCGCGTCGATCACCGGCGAGATCGTCATGGACGAAGTGTTCTGCCCCGAGGAGAACGCCTTCCCCGAGGTGCGCGGCCTCAAGGGTCCCTTCACCTGCCTCAACTCGGCCCGCTACGGCATCGCCTGGGGCGCTCTCGGCGCGGCGGAAGACTGCTGGCATCGGGCCCGCCAATACACGCTGGACCGCAAGCAGTTCGGCCGCCCGCTGGCCGCCAACCAGCTGATCCAGAAGAAGCTGGCCGACATGCAGACCGAGATCACCCTTGGCCTGCAGGGCTGCCTGCGCCTGGGCCGCATGAAGGATGAGCACATCGACGCGGTGGAGATCACCTCCATCATGAAGCGCAACTCCTGCGGCAAGGCACTCGACATCGCCCGCATGGCCCGCGACATGATGGGCGGCAACGGCATCTCCGACGAGTTTGGCGTGGCCCGCCACCTGGTGAACCTGGAAGTGGTGAATACCTACGAAGGCACCCACGACATCCACGCGCTGATCCTCGGTCGCGCCATCACCGGCATCGCCGCCTTCGCCAACTGAGGGCGCTTACCCGACCCAGCAAGGGACAAGGAAACCTGTGGCAGCGCGGGTTTCCTTGAGGGTTGCAGCGCAAATCGTCCGCACCATCTCCACTTGGCCTGCGTCGGCTGACGGCGGGGTGCCGCCCCGCACCCCGCTATTTTTTGGAGTTGTCCGATGTCCTTCGACACCGCAAGTTGCTTCGACCAGATCGCCACGGCACGCAAATCCATCCGCGCCTTCCTGCCCACGCCGGTGGCGCGGGAGAGCATCGAGGCCATCCTCAAGGTCGCGGCTCGCGCGCCGTCCGGCAACAACATCCAGCCCTGGCACCTCCACGTCGTCACCGGCGGCCTGCGCCAGCAACTGGTGGATGAAGTGTGTGCCGCCTTCGACGCCGCCGACGCCAGCCACCAGGCCGAATACCACTACTACCCGACCCAGTTCTCCGAGCCCCACCAGAGCCGCCGCCGCAAGCTCGGTGGCGAACTGTACCGCCTGCTGGACATTCCCCGCGGCGACAAGGCGCGCATGCACGCCCAGACGCGCCGCAACTTCACGTTCTTCGACGCGCCGGTCGCCCTGATCCTGACCATCGACCGCCGCCTCGCCCAGGGCAGCTGGATCGACTGCGGCATGCTGCTGCAGAACATCCTGCTCGCCGCCACCGCCCGCGGCCTCGCCACCTGCGCCCAGGCGGCATGGATCGACTACCACCGCATCATCGCGCGCCTGCTGGAGTTCGATGACAACGAGCAACTCGTCTGCGGCATCGCGCTGGGTTACGCCGATCCCGAAGCGCCCGAAAACGGGCTGGAAAGCGAGCGGGCGCCGCTGGAGGAGTTCGTGCGCTTCCACAGCTGAACCTGCGGCGGCCTGCTTCCCGCCCGCAGCATCTCTCCCTCCCGTCGTTGAAGGTCGACGGAACTTCGGCCGGTGGGCCCTCGACAGCTCACCGGTCTTCTTTTTTCAATGCTAGGGATTGCGCCTGCCTTCGCTCTTATTCCGCGTCCGGCTGGGCTGCCGGCGCGGCGCGCTGGAATGCCTCCAGCGCCATGCACCTGTCGAAGATCCGCATCACCGTCGGCACATGGTCGAGCCGGCAGGTAAAGCGCCGGGCATTGAACACCTGCGGCACCAGACAGCAATCGGCGAGGGTCGGCGCATCGCCGTGGCAGAAGGCCCCGGTCCGCGGATCGGCGAGCAGGCTTTCCACGGTGGCCAGCCCCTTCTCGACCCAGTGGCAGTACCACGCGTTCCTGGCCGGCTCGTCCACGTCGAGGGCATCCCGGAGGTAGCCGAGCACGCCGAGATTGTTGAGCGGGTGGATTTCGCAGGCGATGGTCTGCGCGATGGCGCGGATGCGCGCGCGGTCGGCGGCGCTCCCCGGCAGCAGCGGCGGCTCCGGATGAAGCTCGTCCAGGTACTCGATGATCGCCAGGGATTGCGTCAGCACATGGCCGTCGTCGACCAGCGCCGGCACCAGCCCCGCCGGATTCGTCGCCAGGTAGCCCGCGCTGCGCTGCACGCCCTTGGCCAGATGCACCGGCACGGTGTCGTAATCCAGCCTCTTGAGATTGAGGGCGATCCGCACCCGGCAGGACGCGGAACTGCGGAAATAACTGTAGAGCTGTCGCATGGCACTCCTCCTCAGGCCGCAGCCGACAGCACCCGGCCCACGACCTCTCCAAAGCCGATCCGCGCAGCGCCCGGTTTCTCGCACCAGGCGCGCATCAACACCGCATCCCCATCCTCGAGGAAGGTCCGCGCTTCTCCATTGGGCAGCACGAGCGCCTGCTTGCCGCCGACTGTCAGCTCGAGCAGCGAGCCCGCCTCCTCGGGAGCCGGCCCGGACTGGGTTCCGCTGCCCAGCAGGTCGCCCGGTCGCAGGTTGCAGCCGTTGACCGTGTGGTGGGCGACCATCTGTGCAATCGTCCAGTAGGCGTGCCTGAAGCTGGTCCGCGACAACGCTGCGGGCGGCTCACCCGCCTCGCGCATGCGGGCCGTTTCAATCAGCACCTGAAGCTGGATGTCGAACGCGCCCCTTGCACGGTTTGCCGGCGACGCCAGGTAAGGCAGCGGCTGGGGATCATCGTCCGGACGCAGCCAATTCACGCGGTACGGCGCCAGCGCTTCCAGCGTGACGATCCACGGCGAGATCGTCGTCGCGAAACTCTTCGACAGGAACGGCCCCAGGGGCTGGTATTCCCAGGCCTGCAGGTCACGCGCCGACCAGTCGTTGAGCAGGCACAAGCCGAATACGTGCCCGTCGGCCTCGTCGATGGGGATGGGTTGTCCGATCTCGTTGCCGCTGCCGATGAAGACGCCGAGTTCCAGCTCGTAGTCCAGACGCCGGCTCGGCCCAAAGATCGGGCTGGTCGCCCCTGCCGGCAGCGTCTGGCCGAGGGGACGGGCGAATACCTGCCCGGACACGCCGATGGACGAACTGCGTCCGTGGTAGCCGATGGGCACCCACTTGTAGTTGGGCAAGAGCGGGTTGTCGGGGCGGAACAGTCGGCCGACGCGGGTCGCGTGGTGGATCGACGTGTAGAAATCGGTGTAGTCGCCGATGGTCGCCGGTAGCTTGTATTCGGCCTCGGCCTGCGCCATCAGGCAGTCCCGGAGTGCCGGCTCGCCCTCCGAGCCGGCGCGTAGAAGGCGGGACAGCGCCAGACGCAGCGCTGACCACATGGCCGCATCCAGGGCCATCAAGGGGTTGAGGCTGGCTTCGGTACAGGCCTTGGCCGCTTCCGCCGCCTCCCCGGCGAAGACGCCATGAGCGTCTGCAGCGGGCAGATCGAGAATGCGCTCGCCGATGGCGATGCCGATGCGCCACGCCTCGGCCGACCCGGCTCGCCGATACACCGCAAAAGGCAGGTTCTGGATGGGGAAGTCGCCACCGGCAGAATTGGCCGACGTCACCCAGCTCTGCAGCGCCGGGTCATGGGTTTCGTTCAGCAGGCTCATCGTCTGGATTCCCGGTGGCGATCAACAACGGATTCCGCGTTACGTGCGGCCTTACTGCGTCCCGTGACACATGGCAGGATGTACCGGAATCAGGGCTCGGTCGCGCTGGCCCCGCTGCCGGCATGCAGCCAAGCGGCATGCCGGGGCGCCCGCTTCGTGACTGCCCACTCGTCGAGCATGACCTGCTTCACGTCGTCCAGCTTCTGCAACATCTCGGGCTTCGCCGTATTCGCCGCCAGCTCCAGGCGATGGCCGTTGGGGTCGAAGAAGTAGATGGATTTGAAAAGGGTGTGGTCGATGGGGCCCAGCACATCGATCCCCTCGGACTCCAGCCTGGCCTTGGCGGCCAGCAGGGTGTCCACCGAATCCACTTCCAGCGCCAGATGCTGGACCCAGGCCGGGGTGTTGGGGTCCCGCCCCATGGGCGGCTGGGTCGGCAGCTCGAAGAAAGCCAGGATGTTGCCCTGCCCCGCATCCAGGAAAACGTGCATGTAGGGGTCGGGCTGCTTGGTGGAGGGCACTTCGTTCTCGGCGATGGCCAGCACGAACTTCATGCCCAGGTGCTTTCCGTACCACTCCACCGTCTGCCTGGCGTCGATGCAGCGGTAGGCCACATGGTGAATGCGCTTGATCAGCATTTCATCTACTCCGCAGTCAGGGCGCCACGCCGGATCTGGTCGCGCTCCAGGGATTCGAACAAGGCCTTGAAGTTGCCTTCGCCAAAGCCTTCGTCGTGCTTGCGCTGGATGAACTCGAAGAACACCGGCCCCAGCAGGGTCTCGGAAAAGATCTGCAGCAGCAGGCGCGGCTCTGCGCCAGCAGTGGAGCCGTCGAGCAGGATGCCGCGCGCCTGCAGTTCCGGCACGGGCTCGCCGTGGCCGGGCAAGCGCTCCTCCAGCATCGCGTAATAGATGTCGTTGGGTGCGCCCATCAGCGGGATGCCGGCCATCTGCAGCGCGTCGACGCTGGCGATGAGATCGTCGGTGAGGAGCGCCACGTGCTGGATGCCCTCGCCGTTGAACTTCATCAGGAACTCCTCGATCTGCCCGGCGCCCTTGCCCGCCTCCTCGTTGAGGGGAATGCGGATCAGGCCGTCCGGCGCCGTCATGGCGCGGGATGTGAGGCCGGTGTATTCCCCCTTGATGTCGAAGTAGCGGATCTCGCGGAAGTTGAAGAGCCGCTCGTAGAAGCCGGCCCAGAACGCCATGCGACCACGGTAAACGTTATGGGTGAGGTGATCGATGTGGGTGAAGCCGTGGCCCTTGGGGTGACGCTCGACGCCGGGCAGGAACTCGAAATCGATGTCGTAGATGGACTTGCCGTCATCGAAGCGGTCGATCAGGTAGAGCGGTGCGCCGCCGATGCCCTTGATGGCCGGCAGGCGCAGCTCCATCGGCCCGGTGGGGATGTCGATCGGCTGGGCGCCCAGCTCCAGCGCCCGCCTGTAGGCCCGGTGGGAATCCCGTACGCGGAAGGCCAGCCCGCAGGCCGACGGCCCATGCTCGGCGGCGAAGTAGCTGGCGATGCTGCCGGGTTCGCGGTTGACGATGAAATTGATATCACCCTGGCGGTACAGCACCACGTCCTTGGAGCGGTGCTGCGCGACGAGGGTGAAGCCCATTTTCTCGAACAGGGGCTCCAGCACCTGGGGCGTGGGCGACGCGAACTCCACGAACTCGAAGCCCATCAGGCCCATCGGGTTGTCGAACAGATCCGGCATGAGCGCCTCCTCCCCGGTTTTGGGCAGGCTGAACATGATCACGCCGACTGCCCTTCACGCTCTAGACAGCAGCCCTCGGTAGAAGCTCCCCGATTTTCTCAATGCCCCTGACGGGCACCCAGCAAGGGAATGAAGCTCAGTACCTGAGCGACGAGCAGCAGCCCTAAGGCGAGCTGCATCGCCAGCGCCGCCTCGAAGCCGCCGGCGCGCAGGCTGTCGAACAGGCCGCCCAGCCCCCACTGCACCGCGAAGGCGCCGGCAAAAGCCAGCAGGTTGATGCTCGCCGTCGCCCGCCCGGACAGCTGCAGCGGAAACAGCCCGGCCACCACGCCGTACATCTGCGCACTGGTCGCCGCAGTGACGCCCAGCGCCGCCCACAAGGGCAGCGTCGGACCGATGCGGGCGATGATCAGCGCCTCCACCCCCATCGTCAGGAACAGCCCGACCTGCATCAGGCGCAGCGGCGTCACGCCCCGGCGCGCCAGGCGGGCCATCAGCGCACCGATGGAGAGCTGCCCCGCCAGCATGCCGATGTTGAGCCAGAACAGGTGGTCGGCGGCGTGGGCACGGGTGTAGCCGTTGGCGTGCATCAGGTAGGGCACGGCCCACAGGCCCTGCAGCGCCATGAAGCCGCCGGTGAAGAAGGCGGACTGCCCGGCATAGCGCCAGAAAGCCGGCGTCTTCAGCACGCGGATCACGCCTTTCAGGGCCAGTTGCAGGCCGCCGCTGGCATGGGCCGGCTGTTCCGGCACGCGGAAGAAGATCACCGCCGCCCCTACGGCCGCCAGTGCCGCCACCGCCCAGAAGGCGCCGCGCCAGCCGATGTAGGGCAGCACGGCGTGCAGCGGCACCGACACCGTCACCGCGCCGAGGGCCCCGCTCGACATGATGAAGCCAGTCATCGATGCCAGCAGCTCCCGCGGAAACCACTGCGTGAAGGCTTTCAGCCCGCCCATCAAGCAGGCCGACACGCCAAGGCCGATCAGCCCGCGCCCGCTGGCCAGCGTCGGCAGATCCTGCCCCGTGGCGAACACCGCCGCCCCCAGCGCGGTGAGCAGCAGCAGGCCCGCCTCGACGCGGCGCGGCCCGTAGCGGTCAAGGGCGATGCCGACCGGGATCTGGGCCAGCCCGAAGGCCAGGAAGTAGGTGCTGGTGAGCAGGCCCAGGTCCGCCGCGCTGAGGCCCAGCTCCCGCGTCAGGTCCGGCGAGATCACCGCGTTGACGGTACGCATCATGTAGGACAGGAAGTAGCCCAGCGCGAAGGGCAGGAAGACCCGCCCGACCAGGAAGGCCCGCGACGGCGCCGGCATGGCGGACGCGGCCTCGGCCGTCATCGTTCCACTCCACGCGGAACTGCATCCTGGCCTTCGCCGGCGGGCTGCGCGAGCAGCACGGCCGCCATGCTCAGGCCCGCCCCAGGTCGGCTTTCACCTTGTTGGCCAGCGCCACCAGGCGCGGGCCGATATCCGCCTCCAGTTGCTCCCGCGGCAGCAGGAAAGCCGGGCCGCCGCAGTTGAAGGCCATCGCCCGCTCCCCTTCCACGCCGAGCAGCGGCACGCCCACCGCGTGCACATCCTTCTGCCACTCGCCCGCCGACACGCAGAAGCCCCGCTCCTCGTAGGAGCGGAAGGCTTCCTCGATTCCGGCCTTGATGCGCGGCCAGTTCTCCTCGTCCTTCTGGCGAATGTGGTCCATCAGGTAATCCCGCTCGGATTGGGGCAGGCCGCACAGCAGCGCACGCCCCATCGCGGTGGTGGCCAGCGGGATGCGCGAACCCACGTCGAGGCGCAGCGTGACGTTGGCAGTACTGCGGCAGGTCTCGATGTACACCATGTTGAGGCGGTCCCGCGCACCGATGGACACCGAGGCCTGGGAATACTCGGCCAATTCCTCCATCGCCGGGCGGGCGATCTGGCGCACATCCATGTTGGACAGGAGCGCATAGCCCAGGGCCAGTACGCCGGAGGCCAACTGGTAGGTGCCGCGGCGCTCGGAATAGGCCAGGTAGCCGAGCTTGGTCAGCGTGTGCGTCAGGCGCGACACGGTGGCCTTCGGAATCCCCGCCCGCCGGGCCAGTTCCGCATTGGTCAGGTAGGGCTCGCCGGGCCGGAAGCAGCGCAGCAGCTCCAGTCCCCGTGCCAGCGCATTGACGAACTGGCGGTCCTTGCTCTCTTCGTCGTCATCGAACTTCTGGGCGTCGTCCATCACCTTCTGCCGGCTTACAAGAATGAAGCCGAGGTTCGCACAGCGGAACATCCTCGTCAATTTTTCGGAACACAAATCCGCACAGCAGAACAAATCCCGTTTACAGCCCCCAAGAAACTCGCTAAGGTTTGCCTATGTTCCATTTTTAAATACATCGTTCTGCACAGCGGAACAAATACAAATCGGGGATAGGCATGAACGAAGTTGTCGTCGAACGCCCGGCGCCCCATGTGGCCGTGATCCGCATGAACCGCCCGGAAGCCCGCAACGCCCTCAACCAGGCCGTGCGCTGCGGCCTGGCCGAACACTTCGCTGCCCTGGGCGCCGATCCGGACATCCGCGCCATCGTCCTCACCGGCGGCAACACCGTCTTTGCCGCCGGCGCCGACCTGCGCGACCTGGCCGATCGGGGCGCCATCGAGATCCTGCTGCGCAACAACCACCTGCTGTGGCAGGCCATCGCCGACTGCCCGAAGCCGGTGATCGCCGCGGTCAATGGCCTCGCCTGGGGCGGCGGCTGCGAGCTGGCCATGCACGCCGACCTGATCGTTGCCGGCGAAAGCGCGTCCTTCTGCCAGCCGGAAGTGAAGGTCGGCGTGATGCCGGGCGCCGGCGGCACCCAGCGCCTGACCCGCGCGGTCGGCAAGTTCAAGGCCATGAAGATGGTGCTCACCGGCCTGCCGGTGTCCGCCCGCGAGGCCGACGCGATGGGCCTGGTCAGCGAGGTGGTGGCCGACGCCGACGTGCAGGCCCGGGCGCTGGAGCTGGCCGTACTGATCGCCCGCCGCCCGCCGCTGGCTGTCACGCAGATCAAGGAGGTGCTGCTGACCGGCGCCGACGCCGCCCTCGACACCGGCCTGATGCTCGAACGCAAGGCCTTCCAGCTGCTCTTCGCCAGCCGCGACCAGAAGGAAGGTATGCATGCCTTCCTCGACAAGCGCGAACCGGAATTCACGGGGGAATGACACGATGAACACCACCACCGAAAGCCTCGTCATCGGCATCGTCGGCACCGGCCTGATGGGCCGCGGCATCGCCCAGATCGCCGCCCAGGCCGGCATTGCCGTCCGCCTGTTCGACAACCGGGCCGGCGCAGCCACCGAAGCCCGCGACGCCATCGCCGCAACCCTGGGCAAGCTGGCCGACAAGGGCAAGCTCGACGCGGCCGCGCTGGACGCCGCTATCGGCCGACTGCACGTGGCCGATGCCCTCACCGGGCTGGCCGACTGCCGGGTGGTCGTCGAGGCCATCGTCGAGAACCTCGACGCCAAGCGCAGCCTGTTTCGCGCGCTGGAGGATGTCGTCGGCGACGACTGCCTGCTCGCCACCAACACCTCGTCCCTGTCGGTAACGGCCATCGCCAGCGCCTGCCGGCTGCCCGGCCGGGTCGGCGGCTTCCACTTCTTCAGCCCGGTACCGCTGATGAAGGTGGTCGAGGTGATCGACTCGGAACTCGGCGAGGCCTGGGTCGGCGACACGCTCACCGCCCTCGCCCGGCGCGTCGGCCACCGGCCGATCCGCACCCGCGACACGCCGGGCTTCGTCGTCAATCACGCCGGCCGCGCCTACGGCACCGAAGCCTTGCGCATCCTCGGCGAGGGCATCGCCGAGCCGGCCGCCATCGACCGCATCCTGCGCGCCGCCGGCTTCCGCATGGGGCCCTTCGAGCTGTTCGACATGATCGGGCTGGACGTCTCCCAGCCGGTGATGGAGTCCATCTACGACCAGTATTTCCAGGAGCCGCGCTACCGCCCGTCGCCGATCACCCGCCAGCGCCTCGCCGCCGGCCTGCTCGGGCGCAAGAGCGGCCGGGGGTTCTACGCCTACGAGGACGGCAAGGCCGTGCTGCCGCCCATACCCGCCACTCCGGCGGCCAACGCCACGCCGATCTGGGTCAGCGCCCGCAATCCGCTGCGGCGGGAACAGGTCGTGGCGCTGCTGCGCGCAAGCGGCGGCGTCATCGACGCCGGCGAACGGCCTGCCGCCGCTTCGACCTGCATCGTGCTGCCGGTGGGCCGCGATGCGACCACGGCGGTGCTCGACGAGCAGCTCGATCCCCGCCGCAGCGTGGCCCTCGATCCGATCCTGCTCGACCGCCAGCTCACGCTGATGACGACGCCGATCACCGAGCCGGCCAGCCGCGACGCGGTGTGGGGCGCCCTCGGCGGCGCCGGCCTGCCGCTGACGGTAATCCACGACAGCGCCGGCTTCGTTGCCCAGCGGGTGCTGGCGATGATCGTCAACATCGGCTGCGACATCGCCCAGCAACGCATCGCCACGCCGGCCGACATCGACGACGCGGTGACCCTCGGCCTCGGCTACCCGCAGGGCCCGCTGGCCCTCGGCGACAGCCTCGGGGCCGATACCGTGCTGCGCATCCTCAACGGCTTGCACGACTTCTACCAGGACCCCCGCTATCGCCCCAGCCCGTGGCTGCTGCGCCGGGCACGCCTCGGCGTGTCCCTGCTGACGCCCGAAGCCTGAAACCGCCCATTTCTAATTGAGGACGACATCCATGCTCGACGCCTATATCTACGCCGGCCTGCGCTCCCCGATCACCCGCCACGCCGGCAAGCTCGCCAACGTGCGCCCGGACGACCTCGCCGCCACGGTGATCCGCGAACTGCTGGCCCGCAGCAGCTTCAAACCGGAGGACATCGAGGACGTGGTCCTCGGCTGCACCTGCCAGTCCGGCGAGGACAGTCGCAACGTGGGGCGCCACGCCGCCCTGCTCGCCGGCCTGCCCGCCAGTGTGCCCGGCCAGGCGGTCAATCGCCTGTGCGGCAGCGGCCTCGCCGCGGTGCTCGACACGGCCCGCGCCGTCAGCTGCGGCGAAGGCCAGCTCTACGTGGCCGGCGGCGTGGAGAGCATGACCCGCGCGCCCTTCGTCGTCGCCAAGTCGGAGTCCGCCTTCGGCCGCGACTTCAAGGTCTTCGACACCACCATCGGCGCCCGCTTCCCCAACCCGAGGCTGATCGAGGCCTACGGCAACGACTCCATGCCCGAAACGGCGGACAACCTGGCCACGGAGTTCGGCATCGGCCGTGAGGAATCCGACCGTTTCGCGGCCGCCTCCCAGGCCCGCTACGCAGCCGCCAAGGCGGACGGCTTCTATGAAGGCGAGATCCTGCCCATCGCGGTGCCGACCGGCCGCAAGTCGCCACCGGCGATGGTCTTCGAGGACGAGCATCCGCGCCCCGAAAGCACCTACGACAGCCTGTCCGGCCTCAAGCCCCTGTTCGCCGGTGGCGTGGTAACGGCCGGCAACGCCTCCGGCATCAACGATGGCGCCGCCGCGCTGCTGATCGGCAACGCGGCCGTCGGCGACAAGGCTGGCACCCAACCGCTGGCGCGCATCCTGGCCGGCGCGGTCAGCGGCGTGGAGCCGCGCATCATGGGCATCGGCCCGGCCCAAGCGATTCCGAAGGCGCTGGAGCGCGCCAGCCTGAGCCTCGCCGACGTGGATCTCATCGAGATCAACGAGGCCTTCGCCACCCAGGTGCTGGCCTGCCTCAAGCTGCTCGGCCTATCCGCCATTGATCCGCGGGTCAATCCCAACGGCGGCGCCATCGCCATCGGCCATCCCCTCGGCGCCTCCGGCGCGCGCCTGGCCTACAGCGCCGCGCGGGAGCTGCACCGGCGTGGCGGACGCTATGCGGTAGTCAGCCTGTGCATCGGCGTCGGCCAAGGCATCGCGGTGGTACTGGAACGGGTCTGAAGCCAGCCCCACCGCATATACACCCGCTGGCGAAAAGCGTAAGCTGCCGCCGCCGTCCGCAACCGGGCGGCAACCATTCGTCTTCAGGGCGGGGTGGAAGTCCCCACCGGCGGTAGGGCGGCCGACAGGTCGCCGAGCCCGCGAGCGCCCGCAGCAATGCGGGGTCAGCAGATCCGGTTCAATGCCGGAGCCGACGGTTACAGTCCGGATGAAAGAAGGCGCATCCCTTGTGGCCCGGTCCTGTGGACCGGCGCCACCGATCGTCCCCGGCCGTCCGCCGGGTGCGCGCCTTGGCGCGTGCCCGCTGGTGCTGCCGGTACGTCGTTGCGCACCCCTGAAACGTTTCTTGCGACCTTTTCTGTCAGGAGCGTTTCAATGTCCTCAGCTACACCTTTGCGCCCGTTTGCGGGCCTGCCCGCCTCTGCCGTTCCCGCCTCCGTCGCCGCGGCTGTCACTGCCGTTCAAGACGCCCTCGACGCCGCCCGCGAAGGGCGCGCCATCGCCCTCTTCGACGACCACGACCGGGAGGACGAGTGCGACCTGGTCATCCCGGCCGAGGTCATGGACGAGGCCATGATGGCCGTGTTCATCCGGGAATGCAGCGGCATCGTCTGCCTGTGTCTCGACGACGCCCGCGTCCGCCAGCTCGACCTGCCGCCGATGGTGAGCAGCAATGAAAGCCGTTTCCGCACCGCCTTCACGGTCAGCATCGAGGCCCGCCATGGTGTCACCACCGGCGTGTCCGCCGCCGACCGCCTGACGACGATCCGCGCCGCCATCGCTGCCGACGCGCATCCGGAAGACGTCGTCCGGCCCGGACACGTGTTTCCGCTGCGGGCCCATCCGCAAGGCGTGCTGGGCCGCCGCGGCCACACCGAAGGCTCGGTGGACCTGGCGCGGCTGGCAGGCTTCCAGCCCGCCGCAGTGCTGTGCGAACTGATGAACCCTGACGGCACGATGATGCGCGGCAAGGACGCGCGGGCCTTTGCCGAGGCCCGTGGCTATCCGATCCTGAGCATCGCCCAGCTCGTCCAGTACCGCCGCTTCGCCGAGGGCCTCGCGCCACTGGCCGACTGACACAGCCAGCGGGTCCGGCAGCTGCCGGGCCCGGAACTCAGGCTCCTTGCCCGTGCCATCGAAGGACGGGGCAAGGAGCGACACGAACCAGGCTTAGCGCTTGCCGCCCGGCGGCGTTTCAGCAGAAGAATCCTGGGCGCGGAGACTCCGCGCCTTCCGGTAGGCCGGCAGCTCCCCAAGCTTCATCCCGGTCGGTGGCGGCCGGTGCTTGCCCTGCCCCACGCGCTGGGAGCGGTAGATGCCCGTGTGCCCCGAGAAGAGATAACTCACCACGCAGGCGATCGCCGCGAACACGCCGATCTCGGCACCGAAGATCTCCATGGCCATCAGCGTCGAGGCAATCGGCGTATTGGCGGCGCCCGCAAAGACCGCGACGAAGCCGATGCCGGCCAGCAGCGCGAAGGGCATGTCGAGCAAGGGCGCCAGCGCATTGCCGAGCGTCGCGCCGATGTAGAACAGCGGCGTCACCTCGCCGCCCTTGAAGCCACTGCCCAGCGACGCGATCGTGAAGCCCATCTTGGCGATGAAATCGAGCGGCGACAGGGGATGCTGGAAGGCCTCGACGATCACCGGGATACCCAGGCCGAGGTAGCGATCCGCACTCAACCACCAGGCGACGGCGGCGATGAGCGCACCGCCGAGCAGCGGCCGAAGCGGGGCGTAGGCAATGCGCGCCTTCATCCATCCGCCCAGCGCGTGAGTCGAGTCGGCAAACAGCTTGCCGGCCAGGCCGAAAACCGCGCCGGCCAGGATCATCGCCACCAAGCCCCAGGCCGAGAAGGCCGGGATATGGGGAATGGCGTAGTGGGTGTGCTGGATCCCCCACAGCAGGCCCACCTGCTCGGCGACGATGGCCGACACCGTGCAGGCCAGGATCGCGTCGTAATGCAGGCGGCCGATGGCCAGCACTTCCAGCCCGAAAATGGCGCCGGCGAGCGGCGTGCCGAACACCGACGAGAAGCCGGCGCTGATGCCGGCCATCAGGATGATGCGCCGGTCCTCATGCCGGAGCCGGAACAGCTGCGTGAGCTGATCGGCGAGGGCCCCGCCCATCTGCACCGCCGTCCCTTCCCGCCCCACCGAGGCGCCGAACAGGTGGGACACCACGGTTCCCCCCAGCACCAGCGGCGCCATGCGGAACGGAATGACCTTCTTCGGGTCGTGGATCTCGTCGATCAGCAAGTTGTTGCCCGCCTCGACGCGCTGCCCGAAACGCAGGTAGAGCCAGCCCACCGCAAACCCGGCCAGGGGCAGGAAGCCGATCAGCCACGGGTAGCGGATGCGCGTGGCGGTGGCCCATTCCAGCGCGTACAGGAAGAAGGCCGAAGCCGTGCCGGCCAGGGCAGCAACGGCGCTGGCCAGCAGGATCCATTTCCCGAGATAGGGAATCAGATCGATCTGTTCGAGTTGCTTGAGTCGTTTCATGCTTGTCCGGACAGTGGTTGGGGAGCTGGACAAGCGAACGGGCGTAAAAAATGCCCGCACCGCCCGGCTTGACCAGGAATCGATGCAGGCATCATCAGCCCCGAGGGCGGTTAAGGGAGGAATGCCATCTCCACTGGCCGGATTCTAACCGAGGCGCGGGCGGATCCGGAAGAGCGCTGGCGGACGAGGCGCCTTCCCGCCCTGAACAGGGCCGGAAGGTGCCCTCAACTCAACGCCCGTAGCGGACCGTGAGCGTCGCCTTGGCGATCATGTTGGCGTGGATCATGAAGCCCGCCAGCGCAGCCGTCGCATTGTCCGGCAGATCGATGTGCGAGGTCTTGAGTGCGTAGACAGTGAAAACATAACGGTGCGGCTGGTCGCCCGGTGGCGGGCAGGCGCCGCCGTATCCCGGCGTGCCGAAGTCGGTCCGCAGCGTAGCGGCCTGGCTGGGGAGCCGGTGCGTCGCCACATCCCCTGCCCCTTCGGCCAGGCCGGTGGCCTCGGCGGGGATGTTGATGACGACCCAGTGCCACCAGCCGGAGCCCGTCGGCGCATCGGGGTCATAGACAGTCACCGCAATACTCTTCGTTCCCGGCGGCAGGCCGCTCCAGGCCAGCGCTGGCGACACGTTGCGGCCGGTACAGCCGAAGCCGTTGAAGACCTGTTCGGCGGGCAGCCAGCCATCGGCTTCGAGCACCGGGCTGGTGAGGCGGAATTCATCCGCGCTCGCCACAGCCGGCACCACCACGAGCATTGCGGATGCAAGAATGGATTTCATGGACATTTCGTGACTCCTCGTTTGGTCGACGAGGCGATTCTCGATGTCCCACGGCCTTTACCGTTAGCCCGATCCCTCCAAGGCTTGTGCGCCGCCCGTCACGCCGAGCGGAGATAGGACGGCAGGAATCCGTAGCGGGACTTGAAGGCCGCCGAGAAGCGGCTGTGGGAATCGTAGCCGCAGCGCTGGGCAACCTCGCCGACCGGCAGCTTCGTGGTCTGGAGCAACAGCATTCCAGTCTCCAGCCGGATCTCGCGGATCACGCCGCCGATCGTCAGGTCATGCTCGGCCAGGCGCCGGTGCAGCGTGCTGGCGCTGGTGTGGCAGGCTTGGGCCGTCGTCTCCGCCGTCCAGTCCGCGTGCGGCCGGTTGGCGATGAGGCGCCGCACCCGGTCGGGCCAGCTCAAGGCCTCACGGGGCTCCAGCACGCAGCCCTGCTCCGCCAGCATCAGCAGCACCTCCGCAACCCGATGCTGGCGCAGGCGCTCCGACACGTCCGGCGCTTCAATGGCGCGGGTGGCCCGCCCGATGGCCTCGGCCAGCGGCCCGTCGGGCGTGGTCACGAAGCAGCCATCCGGCCGCCGCCCGTCGAAGTTACCCGCATGGGCACGCTGGAAATCCCGGATCGCCGTGTCGCCGAACTGCAGCACCAGCGCCTCGTAGCGGCCATCCGGCACGGGATCGTTCACCACGTCCCACTCGGACCCGCGCACCAGCACCACCGCCGTGCCCGCCTTGAGGGTGATGGGCAAGCCACCGCCGTGGAGCGTCTTGATGCCGCTGCGCACGAGGATGAGCACGTCCTCGCGAATCGCGACCGTCGCGACGCGGTGCCGCACGCGGCTGGAGATAAAGCAGCTGGCGGGAAAACTATGTTCTTCCATGGGTCAGCGAGTGGCCGTACCGCCGTCCTCCAGGGCCACGGCCGGCTCATGGCACACCACGCAGAGCTTGTTCCCGTCCGGGTCCCGGAAATAGGCCCCGTAGTAGTTGGCGTGGTACTCGGGCCGCAAGCCCGGCGCGCCCTCATCGGCCCCGCCGTGTTCAAGCGCCAGCGCGTAGGCCCGGTCGACCACCGCCCGGCTCGTCGCCAGCAGCGCCACCATCTGGCCGTTCCCGGCGCTGGCGGCTGCCTGGTCGTACGGCCGGCCGATCACGAATAGCGGCCGGACGCCCGGCGCCGGCTCCCAGCCGGCCCACGGCCGCTGGGGATCGCAGAAGCGCTCGTGGAGCCCGAGTGCGTCCATGAGCGGCCGGTAGAAGGCCAGCGCCTGCTCGAAGTGATTGGTGCCCAGAAAGACATGTGACAACACGGGAGCGCCTCCATCAGTCGCAAAGCGGCGCGCCGGCGAACCCAGGACAGGGTCAGCAACACGCCGTGGCATCCATAGTGAATGAGTACGGACGCGCGGTGTTGCTCAGGCCCTGTCAAAGCTTGCGCATTTTCTTTCAAATGTCGGGAGCAAAACCGTCCGACCTTCCCAAAAGCCCTTGCAGCGCCGGCCTCCTCAACGAACCAGCTGCGCCAGCCCCGCCTTGCCCACCGGCGCCTCAGCCAGCCACGGAATCAGCGCACAGCGACTTGCCAGTTCGTCAGCCACCCGCCGCACAAAGGGCACTTCGTAGCGGCCACGCTGGCACAGCAACGGATCGGCGGTACCACTGGCCAGCAGGGACTGGTTGATGACCCAGGCGTAGGGCGTGATGCCGGCCCGGGCCAGGTCGCCCTGCAGGCGCTCGGCCTCGTGCACGGGCGTGGCTTCGGGCAGGGTGACGATCAGCACATGGGTGTAGGCCGGGTCGCGCAGCCGCGGCAGCAGCTGGCGCACCGACTCCGGCATGTCGCCCTGGGTGCGCATGACTTCCCGGTGGTAGGCCTCGGCGGCATCGAGCAGCAGGATGGTGTGGCCAGTCGGCGCGGTGTCGAGCACCACGAAGCCGTCCTTGCCTTCATCCACGGTGCGGGCGAAGGCGCGGAAGACCGCAATCTCCTCGGTGCAGGGCGAACGCAGGTCTTCCTCCAGCATTGCCAGTCCACCGGCGTCGAGGCTCTTGCCGGCCTTGGCGAGGACCTCCGCGGTGTAGTCGGCCACTTCCCGGCGCGGGTCGATACGCGTGACGGTCAGACCCGGGATGGCGCCGTCCAGCGTGGCCGCCACGTGGGCCGCCGGGTCGGTGGTGGACAGCACGACCTTGCCGCCCCGCTGCGCGAGAGCCACGGCAATCGCCGCGGCGACCGAGGTCTTGCCGACGCCGCCCTTGCCCATGGTCATCACCACGCCGTGGCCGGAACAGGCCATCTCGTCCACCAGGCCGGCCAGGCCCGGCGGCAGCTTGGTGGACGGCATGTTGCTCGATGTGGCGGGGGCTGCGGTTTCCGGATGAGCCATCACGCGCAGCGCGTCGAGTCCGACCGTGCCTTTCGGCAGGAAGGGAATGGTGCAGCCGGGCAGTCTGGAAAGTTCGGCCGGCATCTGGGCCAGGGCATCGGCGGCCCGTCGCGACATGGCAGTGGCAATCGCATCGTCGGTCTGCCCTACCGCGAACAGTCCGTTGATGGCCAACATCTGGTTGCGGATGCCCAGCTCCGCCAGTTCGCCCCGCGTGCGCTCGGCCTCCCGCAGCGATGCGACTTCCGGCCGGCTGACCAGGACGACCGTGGTTTCAGCCGGGTTCGACAGGCGCGCCACCGTGGCCGCATACAAGGCCTTCTGCTTCTCCAGGCCGGCCAGCGGACCAAGACAGGACGCGCCGCCGGTGGACGACGAGATGAACTCGTCCCACGCCGAAGGGAGCGTCAGCAGGCGCAGCGTGTGGCCGGTCGGCGCGGTATCGAAGATGACGTGCTCGAAGTCGGCCGTCGCCGCCGGATCGCCGAGCAGCTTGGAGAACTCGTCGAAGGCAGCGATCTCCACCGTACACGCGCCGGAGAACTGCTCCTCCATGCTCTGGATGGCCGCCGCCGGCAGGATGCCGCGGTACGGTGCGACCATCCGCTCCCGGTAGGCATAGGCCGCCGCCTCCGGGTCGATGTTGAGGGCGCACAGGCCCGGCGTGCCAGGAATGGCGGTCGGTGCCTGGCCCAATGCCACACCCAGCACCTCGTCCAGATTGGACGCCGGGTCGGTGCTCACGATCAGCACCCGCTTGCCGGCCTCGGCCAGGGCCAGGCCGGTGGCGCAGGACAGGGACGTCTTGCCGACGCCGCCCTTGCCGGTGAAGAACAGGTAACGTGTGTCGGTACGCGGGAGGGCCATGGTCCGTCTCCTCGGGTCAGCAGCAGCCAGACTTCGGGTCGCAGCAGCCACCGGCGGCGCTGATCAAGATGCGCGGTTTCTCTTCCGTCTTCAGCACGATGCCGAGCTTCTGCACCAGTTGCTGGCGCGACGGATACATGCCGGTGGACACGATGTGGCCATCCACTGTCACGATAGGCAGGCGGTCCATGCCGGCTTCCATTTCCTTGAGCACCGCCGGATTGGTGGCGAAGGCCTGGGGTTCCTGGCCGAGGTTGTGGCGGGCGACTTCCACGCCATGTTCCTCCACCCACTTCAGGTCGGCGGCGAACTGGGCCAGCACCGGGTCCACATCCACGCCACACACGCCGGTCGAGCAGCACATGGCCGGGTCGAACACTTCGAGCTTTTTCATGATGATCTCCTCGGAAAATCAGCGGGCCTCATACCAGCCCTTTGACGCATTGACGACCTTCACCACCAGCAACATGACCGGCACCTCGATGAGGACGCCGACGACGGTGGCCAGCGCCGCGCCGGATTCGAAACCGAACAGGCTGATGGCCGCAGCAACGGCGAGTTCGAAGAAGTTGGATGCCCCGATCAGCGCCGACGGACAGGCCACATTATGCTTCTCTCCGACGGTACGGTTGAGCCAATAGGCCAGCGCCGAATTGAAGAACACCTGGATGAGGATGGGCACCGCCAGCAGCGCGATGACCAGCGGCTGCTCCAGGATGGCCTTGCCCTGGAAGGCGAACAGCAACACCAGCGTGGCGAGCAGCGCCGAGATGGACCACGGCCCGATCTTCGCCATCGCCGCATCGAAAGCGGCCTGCCCCGTGGCCAGCAAGGCCTTGCGCCACAGCTGGGCCAGCGCCACCGGAATCACGATATAGAGCACCACCGAAGTGAGCAACGTGGCCCATGGCACCGTAATGGCCGAAATGCCGAGCAGCAGGCCGACCATCGGTGCGAAGGCGAACACCATGATGGCGTCGTTCAGCGCGACCTGCGACAGGGTGAACAACGGGTCTCCGTCCGACAGCTTGCTCCACACGAAAACCATCGCAGTACATGGCGCCGCAGCCAGCAGGATGAGGCCGGCCACGTAGCTGTCGAGCTGGTCCGCCGGCAGCATCGGCGCGAACAGGTTGCGGACGAACAGCCAGCCTAGCAGCGCCATAGAGAAGGGTTTGACCAGCCAGTTCACGAACAGGGTCACACCGATGCCACGCACGTGCTGCTTCACCTCGTGCAGTGCGCCGAAATCCACCTTCACCAGCATCGGGATGATCATCACCCAGATCAGCAGGCCCACCGGCAGATTCACCTGGGCGACTTCGAGGCGGCCGATCGCCCGGAAAAGCCCCGGCGCAAGCTGGCCGAGCGCGATGCCGACGACGATGCACAGGAAGACCCATACCGTCAGATAGCGCTCGAAGAAGCCCATCGGCGCGCCTGCGGCGGCCTTGGCGGTCATTTCACATTGGGCGGACATGGCTTACAGCTCCAGTGCGCTGTGGACTGCCGGCACCAGGGTGGCGCGGATCTCGTCGCGGACGCGGACGAAGCTCTCCAGTGGCTCGCCGTGCGGGTCGTGGAAAGGCATATGCATGCGCGGCACCGGGCGCGGGAAGATCGGGCAGCTCTCCTTGGCGTTGTCGCAGACGGTCACCACCAGATCGATGCGCTCGTCCATCACCGCATCGATGGTCTTGGGGTAGAGACCATCGGTAGGCAGGCCGGCATCCTTCAGTGCGGCGATGGCGCCATCCGCCACCTTGGGCTGCGGCAGCGTACCGGCCGACAGGGCGCGGACCTGGCCGGCCAGTTCGTGATTGAGGATGGCTTCGGCCATCTGGGAGCGACAGGAGTTGCCGGTGCATAGCACCAGCACGGTCTTGAGTTGGGACATGGTCATTGTTCCGGCTGGTCGGCTTGTTCGTCGGGCTTGCAACACGTTGCGGTTGAATCGGCCGAAACGCCGTTAGCAGGATTTCTGCGTTTGGCGATGGTGTCGCAGACGGCGGTCTTGGGCAGGCAGGCCTGGCCCTGGCAGCAGTTGTGGGTCAGGAAGGCGATGAGTTCGTCCATCGTCGCGAACTCCGCGGAGTAGCGGATGAAGCGACTCTCCTTCTGCCCGCGGATGAGCCCGACCCGGCTGAGATGGGCCAGGTGGAAGGACAGAGTCGGCGCAGGAAGGCCCAGCTGCTCTCCGATTGCACTGGCGAAAACCCCGTCCGGCCCGGCCTCCACCAACAGACGGAAGATACTCAGGCGGGACTCGTGGCCCAGGGCGGCAAGCAGTTCAGCGGCATCGAGCGTTTTCATATTTCCATTATTATCGAAACGTCGAAATTTAACTGTGAAGATTTTGTTGCAGAACGCGTGATACCGATCAGCCGGCGCACGCTCCAGTTCGGCGATCTGTCACGGTTTGGTCATCGTCCAGTTCCGAATATGAAATGTGCACTCCGTACTGTGCGTGTCTTTGAGAAATACGATAAAAATACCGGAGACGATCATCATGACCAACCTTTCCCAGTCGGCGCACAGCCTGGCTCCATTTGACGACACGCCCCGCCACCCCGGCCGCCCGCTGCTGGAGGACGTGCAGGCGCACCAGCTGCAACTCCGCGCCCTCCTCGCCGTCACGCTGGACGAGCAAGGCGGCGTGCTCAGGGCGCAGTCGCAGGAGATGCGCGACGGCTTCCTGCTGACCTGCTCCGTGATGGGCGAAGAAGTCCGCCAGCTCGCCCAGGTGCTGCATGTGCGCCTGAGCGCAGGTCAGGCGGCCTGAGCCGCCTCCAGACGCATCAGCACGAGCGCCGCCAGCACCAGGGGCACGAAAGACAGCCGCAGCACCGCGTCCCATCCGTACGCCGTCAACAGCGCGCCGGACAGGAAGGAGCCGACGGCAACCATCCCGAACACGATGAAGTCGTTGAAGGACTGGACACGCGTCTTCTCCTCGGGGCGATGGCACTCCAGCACCAGTGCCGATGCCCCGACGAAGCCGAAATTCCAGCCAACACCGAGGAGCACGAGGGTCAGCCAGAAGTGCGCGATGTCGGTGCCCAGCAGGCCCACTATGGCGGAAAGCGCGGTGAGAACCAGCCCCGCCATGGCGATCCGGTGGGCGCCGAAACGCGCGATCAACTGCCCGGTGAAGAAGCTCGGGGCGTACATCGCAATGATGTGCCACTGGATGCCAAGGTTGGATGCCTCCTGCGACAGGCCGCACATCCGCATCGCCAGCGGTGCGGCGGTCATCAGGAAATTCATCAGCAGGTACGAGACCACCCCGCAGGTGACGGCGATGATGAACCTCGGCTGGCGGGCGATGACGCCGATCGGACGACCGCCGGCCCCCTCCTCCGCCTGCGGCATGGGCAGGCGAACGCCAGTCAGCGTGAGCGCGGAGACGACCGCCACCGCCGCCTGCGCGAGGTAGGTGCCGGCAAAGGCATGCGGCATCCACATGTCCATCGTATGGGTGACGAGCTGCGGCCCGATCACGCCCGCGAAGATCCCGCCTGCCATGACCAGCGACAGTGCCCGCGGACGCCGCTCCGGCGGCACGCAGTCCGCCGCCGCGAAGCGGAAGGACAGGACCACCGCAGCATACGCACCGCCGAAGAAGGTCGCCCCACAGAACAGCCAGAACCAGCCCAGCGCCACCGCCAGCGCCGCGAGCAAACCGGCCAGCACGCCGCATGCCGTCCCGACCTGGAAGGCGACGTGACGGCCGTGGCGCCGGGCAACCAAACCGGCAGGCAGGGAACACGCCGCCATCCCCAGCACGAAGATGGTGATCGGCAGCGTCGCCAGCGCGCGGCTGGGCGCGAGCATGTTTCCGACGATGGCACCGCTTGCATAGACGACTGCCGCGTTCGCCCCCGAGAGCGCCTGCGCGACCGTCAGCCTTGCGACGTTGCTCCGGGCGTAGGCGTAGAGAGCTGGCGAGGATTGTTCAGTCAGCGTGCTTGCGTCGGCGTGCGGCATTGGCGCGGGTCTTTCATGGTCAGATTGACGATCAGTTGCGGCCGGCCATCACGCCGCCGTCCACATCCCAGTTGGCGCCGGTCACCCAGCCCGCCTTGTCTGACAGCAGGAAGACGATGGCCTCGGCGACGTCCTGGGGCGTGCCGACGCGGCCGATGGGATGAAAACTGTTGAAGCCCTGCAGCGCGTCGTGCACTTCGGCCTTCGGGATGAAGCCTTCGTAGATCGGGGTCTGCACCACCGCCGGCGACACCGCGTTGACGCGGATGTGCTGCGGCGCCAGCTCCATGGCCAGGTGCTGGGTCAGTGCATGCAGGCCGGCCTTGGCCATGGAATACGCCGACGACGGCGTCGCCGCGATGGCCTGCTTGGCCCACATCGAGCCGATGTTCACGATGGAACCCGGGCGCCCCCGGGCGACCAGCCTGGCGGCGACCTTCTGGGTGACGAAGAAGAACGCCTTGTTCAGCTTCATGTACTGCTCGTAATCGGCGGCCTGGTGCGCCAGGAAAGGCTTGGGGAAGAAGACCCCGGCCGCATTGACCAGCAGATCGATGTCCGGATGCTGCTCGTCGATCGTCGTGAGCAGGGCCGCCAGCCCTTCGTCGTTGGCGAGGTCGGCCGTCAGCGCCCACACCGGGCCCATGGCGGCCAACGCCTTGCGTGCCGCTTCGGCCTTGTCGGTGCGGTGCCCAACGATGACCACACTGCCACCTTCGGCGAGGACCATACGGGCCGACTCCAGGCCCATGCCGCTGGTACCGCCGACCACCAGCAGCTTCCTGCCCTTGAATTGATTGCTCATCCACGCGCTCCTCTTATCTGTTAGGAAAACTATCCGCTCAACGCCCACACCAGGCGCCCCGAACATCAGCCTCGGATCTCCGTCATACTTGAGTCATTGGTGTGAAGAGGATTCTTCGCTTGTTTCGGGCCACCCACAAACGAGATAAAGTGCCCTTTATTGAAAGAAAAACTTTATTGCAATGAAGCTGCCCGTACATCTCAACGCCCTGCGCGCCTTCGAGGCCAGCGCCCGCCATCAGAGTTTTTCTGCGGCGGCGGCCGAGCTCCACGTCACCCCCGCCGCGGTCGGGCAGCTCGTGCGTGCGCTGGAGGAATGGCTGGGCACGCCGCTGTTCCTGCGCAACAGCAGCGGACGGACCCGGCTCGTCGCCACCGAGGCGGCCGAGCGGGCGCTGCCGGACATCCGGGCCGGCTTCGATAGGCTGACGGTGGGTCTGGAACGGCTCAAGGAAGGCTCGGCCAGCGGCGTACTCACCGTGACGATCAGCCCGGCCTTTGCCGCCAAGTGGCTGCTGCCGCGCATCGACCGCTTCCAGGCGGCGTGGCCCGGCACGGACGTGCGCCTGGAAACCAGCCTCAAGGCGGTGGACTTCGTCGCCCAGCGGGTCGATATCGGGGTGCGTTACGGCGCCGGCAGCTGGCCGGGGCTGACGGCAGACAAACTGATGGACGAGGAGGTCTACCCGGTGTGCTCACCACGGCTGCTTGACGACACCCGACGCCTGCAGAAACCGGAGGACCTCGCCCAAGAGAATCTGATCCATGACCTGTCGATGGACCGCCACACGGGCTTTCCTACCTGGGAAGCCTGGCTGCAGAAGGCCGGCGTGACCGGGACTTCGACGCAGAGGGGTATGCAGATCAACAACTCCGCCGCTGTGCTGCAGGCCGCCGTCGACGGGCACGGCGTGGCCTTGGCACGCAGCGTCATGGCCCGCGACGATCTTGCGGCAGGACGCCTCGTCCGGCTATTCCCCAATATTGATTACAGCTCGGAACTTGCCTACTACGTGGTCTATCGCCCCGAATGCGCCGGCCTGCCGAGACTGGTGGCATTCCGCGAGTGGATCATCGGCGAAGCAGGTGCCAGATAGAGTCGCCCTATCGAACGCCCCACCACGGCCTTCTCCCATCCGGGATCACACCGAGAAATCCCATGTCTAAAAAATGGTTTTTCTCCCCCCGCCCAACCACCGCCATTTGTTCCGCCAAATCAATACCCTGGGGTGCTTTTCAGGGAAAAGTTCTTGATTTTCAGCGCCAAAAACACTACTAAATGTAGTAGAAAATTTCTTTTTATCGCACTGTTGACTTTTTTAAGTTCATGATTTTAAACAACTAAAATATTTTGCCGATTTTCCGCCTTGGAGTAAGCTATGCGCCGCTTCAGATCACTACCAATAAGCCATCCAAGAGCCATGACCGCCACCACAAAAAACGCCAAAGCCCAGCCCGCATCTGCCGCCACGCTCGAATCGCAGGATATCTCCGGCGAAGTTCTGCTCGAGAAATACGCCAAAGGTAACGAGCAGAGCGTTGGCGACGTGCGCGCTCGTGTCGCCCGTGCGCTGGCCTCCATCGAGGTCGAAGAAAAGCGCGCCTTTTGGGAAGCCAGGTTCCTCGAAGCGCAGGAACGGGGCTTCGTGCCCGCCGGCCGTATCAACTCCGCCGCCGGCACCAATCTCGCCGCAACCCTGATCAACTGCTTCGTGCAGCCGGTCGGCGACTCGATCACCGAATCCGTGGATGGCCGCTGCGGCATCTACACCGCCCTCGCCCAATCCGCCGAGACCATGCGTCGCGGTGGCGGCGTCGGCTACGACTTCTCCTCCATCCGCCCGAAGGGCGCGATGGTGCGCGGCACCCAGTCCAACGCCTCCGGCCCCGTCTCCTACATGCGCGTCTTCGACCGCTCCTGCGAGACCGTCGAATCCGCCGGCTCCCGCCGCGGCGCCCAGATGGGCGTGCTGCGCTGCGACCACCCGGACATCGAGGAATTCATCCACGCCAAGGACCACGGCGACCTGACCAACTTCAACGTGTCCATCGCCGTGACCGACCTGTTCATGCAGGCCGTGGAAAACGACGGTGACGTGGAGCTGGCCCACAAGGCCGAGCCGTCCAGCGACATCAAGGCTGCCGGCGGCTACAAGCGCGAAGATGGCCTGTGGGTGTACCGCAAGGTGCGCGCCCGCGACCTGTGGGACCAGGTCATGCGCTCCACCTACGATCACGCGGAGCCGGGCATCCTGTTCCTCGATCGCATGAACAAGGACAACAACCTTTACTACTGCGAGACCATCGAGGCAACCAATCCCTGCGCCGAACAGCCGCTGCCGTCCTACGGCTGCTGCTGCCTGGGCTCGATCAACCTGACCCTGTACGTGAAGGACGCTTTCAGCGAGAAGGCCAGCTTCGACTTCGCCGGCTTCGCCAAGACCGTCGAAACCTCCATCCGCATGCTCGACAACGTGCTCGAGGCGACCCACTGGCCGCTCGAGCAACAGCACGCCGAAGCCCAGTCCAAGCGCCGCGTCGGCCTCGGCTTCACCGGCCTCGGCAACGCGCTGGCCATGCTGCGTCTGCGCTACGACACCGACGCCGCCCGCGAGATGGCCACCAAGATCTCCGAGTTCATGCGCGACCAGGCTTACCTGGCCTCCGTCGATCTGGCCAAGGAGCGTGGCGCCTTCCCGCTGTTCAACGCCGACATGTACCTGTCCGGTGGCAACTTCGCGTCCCGCCTGCCCAACGAGGTGAAGGACAAGATCCGCAAGCACGGCCTGCGCAACTCCCACCTGCTGTCCATCGCCCCCACCGGCACGATCAGCCTGGCCTTCGCAGACAACGCCTCCAACGGCATCGAGCCGCCGTTCTCCTACACCTACACCCGCAAGAAGCGGATGGCCGACGGCACCTTCAAGGAATACGCGGTCGAGGATTACGCATGGCGCCTGTACAAGCACCAGGGCGGTGACGTCTCCAAGCTGCCCGAGTACTTCGTGACCGCGCTGGAAATCTCCGCCAAGGCCCACAAGGACATGGTCGCGGCCGTCGCCCCGTACATCGACACCTCCATCTCCAAGACGGTGAACGTCCCCGAGGACTACCCCTACGCGGAATTCGAGAACCTCTACCTGGAAGCCTGGAAGTCCGGCCTGAAGGGCCTGGCCACCTACCGGCCCAACAGCGTGCTGGGTTCCGTGCTGTCAGTGACGCCGAGCACCGAGCAGAAGCAGCCCCACGACCTGGAAATCTCCGACGACACCAACCGCCGCCTGTCCATCAAGAACCTGCCGGCACCGGTGCTCTCGTCCCTGCGCTGGCCGGGCCGCCCGGACCTGCCGGATGGCAACTCCGCCTGGACCTACATGCTCAACACGCCGCAGGGCAACTTCGCGCTGTTCGTGGGCCACATGGATCCGGTCGAAGACAGCCCCGCCAAGGGCGCCTTCCCCTTCGAAGTGTGGGTCAACGGTGCCGACCAGCCCCGCGGCCTTGGCGCCGTCGCCAAGACCCTGTCGATGGACATGCGTGCCAACGACCGTGGCTGGCTCAAGCTCAAGCTCGAAACCCTGGCCAAGACCGTCGGCGAGAAGTCCTTCGAAATGCGCTTCCCGCCCCATGGCGAGCAGAAGCTGATGCCGGGCGTCGTGTCCGCCTTCGCCCAGGTGGTCCGCTACCGCTGCGAGAAGCTGGAAGCCCTCGATGGCGACCTGCCGACCCCGGTGCTCGACAGCGTGTTCTCCCTGCAGGAGCCCAAGACCGGTACCGATGGCACCCTGTCCTGGACTGTCGACATCCAGAACCCGGCCACCGGTGAAGACTTCGTGCTCGGCCTGAAGGAAATCACCCTGCCGGACGGCGTCACCCGCCCCTACTCCATGTGGCTGTCGGGCAACTACCCGCGCGCCCTGGACGGCCTGTCCCGCATCCTGTCCCTCGACATGCGCGTGATGGACCCGGCCTGGATCGGCATGAAGCTGCGCAAGCTGATCGACTACCCGGAACCCCTGGGCGACTTCATGGCCTTCGTGCCCGGCACCCGCCGTCAGCAGAACTGGCCGTCCACCGTGGCCTACCTGGCTGCGCTGATCATCCACCGCTACGCGATGCTGGGTGTGCTCGACGAAGCCGGCTACCCGACCCGCGAAATGGGCATCCTCGAGTCCCCGCGCGACGACAACGAGCCCAAGCTGATGCAGGGCGCCCTGTGCAACGAATGCGGCAACCACTCGGTGATCCGCAAGGACGGCTGCGACTTCTGCACCGCCTGCGGCGCAGTGGGCACCTGCGGCTAAGCTGCATGCAAGGCACGCCGTTTCCGGCGTGACTGTGCACAATCAGCTGCAAGTCGTTGCGTCATGACTTGCCAGCTGGTTTGTGAAAACGAAACAGCCCGCGAACGATTCATTCGCGGGCTGTTTTTTAGCATGCTCCACCTCAGGAAGGAACGGCCAGGGCCGCATGCGCCTTTCGCTTTTCAGCCGGGAACATTCGCCAGTATGATGCGGCCCCCGTCGACCCGGTATAGCGATCAGGCGCCTCACCAGCGCATGGCCGGATAATCAGCTCTCAGATTTGTTGTGATGAACACGCCACTCCCCACCGAACGAAAGAAATTTGCCGACCTCGAAATTGGCGCCCGCTTCTACGACGCCTTGAGCCAGGAATTTTTTGTGAAGTCCTCGGCCACCCAGGCTGTCATGGTGACCTGGCTTGCCGACGGGAAGACGCCCGATGATTTCGAGCCCGATGACCCTGTGCGGGTCTAGCCTGCCCCAGCTTCACGACTTGACACAGTAAACAGCAAAAGGCCCATCTCCCCCGGAGAGGGGCCTTTTGTCATGCCATCAATCGGTCACCGTAGCCGGCCTCATCGCCACGCCGCCTTCCTGCGCCTCCCTGGCGTGCGCCAGCCGATACAGCAGCGGCAGCACCAGCAGGGTCAGTGCGGTGGAGGACAGAATGCCGCCGATGACCACCGTCGCGAGGGGGCGTTGGACCTCCGCGCCGGTTCCGGTGGCGAGGGCCATCGGGATGAAGCCGAGGGACGCGACCAGTGCCGTCATCAGCACCGGACGCAGACGCGTCAGCGCGCCGTCGTGGATCGCCTCGTCCAGCGAACGGCCTTCCTCCCGCAGGTTGCGGATGAAGGTGATCATCACCAGTCCGTTCAGCACCGCCACGCCGGACAGGGCGATGAAGCCGACACCCGCCGAGATGGACAGCGGAATGTCGCGCAGCCACAGGGCGGCGACTCCCCCCGTCAGCGCGAAGGGGATGCCGGAGAACACCAGCAGGCCATCCTTCACGTTGCCGAACATCGCGAACAGCAGGATGAACACCAGCAGCAACGCCACGGGCACCACGACCTTCAGGCGCTGGGACGCCGACTCCAACTGCTCGAAGGTGCCGCCCCAGGCCATCCAGTAGCCCACGGGTATCGCCACTTCGCCCAGCTGTGCCTGGGCCTCTGTGACGAAGGAGCCGATGTCGCGTCCGCGCACATTGGCGCTGACCACCACGCGGCGCTTGCCGTTCTCGCGGCTGACCTGGTTGGGGCCCGGCGCCAGATCGAGGCTCGCCACCTCGCCGAGCGGGATGTAGCTCGTCCGCCCTTCCCCGCTTCCGCGCGGCAACGCGATCGGCAGGCGCTTGAGCGCTTCCGGATCGGAGCGCAGCGCATCCGGCAGGCGCACGACGATGTCGAAGCGCCGGTCGCCCTCGAACAGCGTGCCCGCCTCCTGGCCGCCGATCGCCGTGGACACCGCGTCCTGCACGTCGCCAACGTTCAGGCCGTAGCGCGCCGTCTTGTCGCGGTTGATGTTGACGGTCAGCACCGGCAGGCCGGTCGTCTGCTCCACCTTCACCTCGGACGCCCCGGGGATCTTCTCCAGCAGCGCGGCGATCTTCCCCGCCGTCTCGTTCAGCACCACCATGTCGTCGCCGAAGATCTTGATGGCCACGTCGCTGCGCACGCCGGAGATCAGCTCGTTGAAACGCAGCTGGATCGGCTGGGAGAACTCGTAGGCGTTGCCCGGCATCCCGTCGGCGACCTTCTGGATCTCCGCCAGCAGCGCCTCGCGGCTCCGCCTGGGCTCGGGCCACTGGGATTCCGGCTTGAGCATGATGTAGCCGTCGGAGATGTTCGGCGGCATCGGATCGGAGGCAATCTCGGCCGTGCCGGTGCGAGCAAAGACCCGCTCGATCTCCGGGAACCCGGCCTTCAAGCGGGTCTCCAGCCGCTGCTGCATCTCGACGGATTGGGACAGGCTGGTGCCGGGAATGCGCAGCGCCTGAATCGCGAAGTCCCCTTCGTTGAGGCTGGGCACGAACTCGCTGCCCATGCGCGTCACCAGCAGGCCGGACAGCACGATCGTCACCGCCGTCAGCGTCAGCACCACCGGCTTGTTCGCCATCACCTGCGTCAGCACCGGCTCATAAGCCCGCCGTGCGGCGCGCATTAGCCCGTTCTCCTTCTCGGCCACCTTGTCGCCGATGAACAGCGCCACGGCCGCCGGGATGAAGGTGACGGACAGGATCATCGCGCCGATCAAGGCCGTGACCACCGTGAAAGCCATCGGATGGAACATCTTTCCCTCGACGCCGGCGAGGGCGAAGATGGGCAGATAGACCACCATGATGATCAGCTGGCCGAAGAGCAGCGCCCGCCGTGCCTCCTTTGAAGCCGCGAAGACCTCATGGAAGCGCTCCGTCCGGCTCAGCGGCCGGCCGAGGCGTGCCTGCGCGTGGGCCAGCCGCCGCACGCAGTTCTCGACGATGACCACCGCGCCGTCGATGATGATCCCGAAATCCAGGGCGCCGAGGCTCATCAGGTTGGCACTGACCCGGTAGCCGACCATCCCCGAAAAGGTGAACAGCATCGACAGCGGGATGACCATCGCGGTGATCAGCGCCGCGCGGATGTTGCCGAGGAACAGGAACAGGATGACGATCACCAGGATCGCGCCTTCGAGCAGGTTCTTCTTTACCGTGGCGATGGCCTTGTCCACCAGCACCGTGCGGTCATAGACCGTCACCGCTTGGATGCCCGGCGGCAGGTTGCGGTTGATCTCCGCCATCTTCTGGTCCACCGCGCGGGAGACGGCGCGGCTGTTCTCGCCAATCAACATGAAGACCGTGCCGAGCACCACCTCGCGGCCATTGTCGGTCGCCGCCCCGGTACGCAGTTCGCGCCCGATGGCAACCTCGGCCACGTCGTGGATACGGATCGGCACGCCCTGCACGTTGCCGAGGATCACGTTGCGGATGTCCTCCGGCGTGCGCAGCTGGCCCGGCGCACGCACCAGATACTGCTCGCCGCGCTTCTCGATGTAGCCGGCACCGGCATTGCCATTGTTGCGGTCGAGCGCCGTGACCAGGTCCTGCAGCGTGAGCCCGTAGGAAGCGAGCTTCTCCGGGCTCGGCGCCACCTGGTACTCCTTCGCAAAACCGCCGATGGAGTTGATTTCGGTCACACCCGCCACGTGGCGCAGCTGCGGCTTGATGATCCAGTCCTGGATCTCGCGCAGATCGGTCGGCGTGTAGGCCGTGCCGTCCGGCTTGCGGGCGCTCTCCCCGGCCTCCACGGTCCACAGGTAGATCTCCCCCAGCCCCGTCGAGATCGGCCCCATGGCCGGCGTGATGCCCGCCGGCAGTTTCTCCCGGGCCTCCTGGATACGCTGGTTGACGAGCTGCCGCGCGAAGTGGATGTCGGTCCCGTCCCTGAAGATGACCGTCAGCTGCGACAGGCCGTAGCGCGACAGGGAGCGGGTCTGCTCCAGGCCGGGCAAGCCTGCCATCACGGTCTCCACCGGGTAGGTCACCCGCTGTTCGACCTCCAGCGGCGAATAGCCCGGCGCCGCGGTATTGACCTGGACCTGCACGTTGGTGATGTCCGGCACCGCGTCGATGGGCAGGCGCTGGTAGTTGTAGATGCCCAGCGCGGCCATCCCGAGCACGGCCAGCAGAACCAGCCAGCGGTGCTCGATGGCGAGGCGGATGATGCGTTCAAACATGGCGTTCTCCTCCCGTCAGTGCGCGTGCTCGGCGCTGTCCTTGCCGAGCTCCGACTTGAGCACGAAGCTGCCCGACGCCGCGTAGGACGTGCCGGCCTTGAGCCCGCCCGTCACCTCGACCCGCTTCCCGTCGGCGCGCCCCAGCGTCACCGGCTGGACGCGGAAGCCGTCTGCCGTGCGCACGAACACCACCGGCTTGTCGTCGACGGTCTGGACCGCCTCCGCGAGCACGCTCACCGGCACGTCGTTTTCCCCCGACACGACCTCCACATTGACGAACAGCCCCGGCCGCCAGGCCATCTTCGGGTTGTCCAGCGTCACCCGCGCCTTGGCCGTGCGGGTCTCCTGGCCGAGCAGCGCACCGACGTAGGAAATGCGCCCCTCCGCGCGGGAGTCGAGGGCCGTCGCACGCACGACCACCTTCTCGCCGACCCGAACCACGTCCAGGTCTCTCGCCGACACCACGATTTCCGCCCACACGGACGACAGATCCGACAGCGTGAAGATGCTGGCGTCCTCCTTCACCGCCTCGCCGAGGGCGATGTGCTTCTCCACCACCATCCCATCAAAGGGCGCGCGGATCTCGTAGCGGTTGAGGCTCCCCGTCCCGGCCGCCGACGCGCCGAGGGCCACCAGCTTCTGCTGGGCGTTGGCCACGGCGATCTCGGCCTCGCGCAGCGCCTGCTCGGCGACCAGGTAGTCCTGCTCCGCGGCGATCTTCTGCTCCCACAGCTGCTTTTCCCGGAGGTAGGTGGACTTCGCCAAGCCGAGGCGCTTCTGCGCGGCGAGGAGTTCGCTGCGCAGCTCCGACAAGCCGGTGCTGGCAATCACCGCCAGCACCTGCCCGCGACGCACCGGCTGGCCGAGATTGGCCGGCACGCTGTCCACCACGCCGGCCAACCGCGGCACCACGTGGGCCGTGCGGTCTTCGTTGAAACGGATCTCACCGGGCAACTGGCGCGTCGTACGGATCCGCGCCGGCCCGGCCTGGTCGATGCCGACACCGGCCGCCTCGATCTGCGCCGCGCTCAGGGCGAGCGTTTCGTCGTGGAGTTTGGCTTTGTCATCGTCGGCGTGATGCTCGGCATCGCCGTGCGCGTCGCCAGGCTTTTCCGCGTGATGGGCCGTGTCGTCGTGGCCTGCGGCCTCCGCCGGAGCCGCGTGCTCCGCGGCTTCGCCGGCAGGCGTGGCCGGACTGCCGGCGAGAATCCAGCTTCCGGCGGCAATCCCGCTGATGAGAATGGCCGCAATAGCGATGGCCTGCTTGCCGGTGATGGTCGATAAACTTGATTTGAGAGGGTTGTTCACGGTGGGCTCCTACGGATGGTCGGCCATCACTGACGACGGCGTGGTGATGGCACCCAGCACGCGCTCCAGTTCGGCAGCGGTGCGATGGGCATCGGAGAGACTTTTCAGGTACTGGGCGCGAGCCTGGAAGAAGGTGCGCTGGGCATCGAGCACTTCGAGGAAGCTGAACTTGCCTAGCTCGAAACCCTTAGTCGCAGCGTCATAGGCGCTGCGGGCGCCCGGCACGATCTCCTGCTGCAGCGTCCGGGCCTCGACCAGCAGCGCCTTCAAGCGCTCCTGGTTCTGCGCCGCGTCGGCACCCAGGCGGAGTTCGGCGGCGCGCAGCTCATCCCGTGCCTTGTCGGTCCGCCGCAGCGCCTCGAGCAGATTGCCCTGGTTGCGGTCGAAGACCGGGAACGGGATCGACAGACCGACCACGGCCTGGTTGCGGCCAAGCTCCTCGACCCGCTTGGCGCCCACGCTGACAGTCAGGTTCGGAATACGCTTCGTCCGCTCCAGCTCGGCCACGGCGGCAAGACGCTCGACCTCGAGGCGCGAGCGCAGCAGCGTCGGCGCGGTTTCGAGACGGCGGGCCAGCGCATCGTCCGGCAGCAGCGCGGGCAGGACGTCCATGCGCCCTTCCGCCTGCGCGAAGCGCGGCTGGGCGCTGCCCCAGGTGATCGCCAGCCGCTTGCGGGCCACGCTCAGGTCGGCCCGGGTCTGGTTCAGCTCGACCCGCGCCGACGCCTCGGCAACCCGTGCCTTGGTCTCCTCCACCGGCGACACCTTGCCGGCCGCCACCCGTCGAGAGGCGGCCAGCGTCACGCGCTGGGCCAACGCGAGGAGATCCTCGGCCTGCTGGACGCGCTCCTGCGCCATCAGCACCTCGAAGAAGGCGCCGATCGTCGTCGCCCGCACGTCCAGGCGCCGGGCGGCCAGATCGGCAGTGGCTACGTCACGCCCCCGCTCGGCGGAAGCGATTCGCGCGGCGCGCTTGCCGCCCAGTTCCAGCAGCTGGCCGATCTGCACCGTAGTGCTGCGGGTCGCGCGGTTCTGGGTATCTTCGATGGATGCCGAGATGTCGGGATTGGGCCGCAGCCCGGCCTGTATGACCACGCCCTCGGCGGCGCGCAGCTCGTTGGCGGCCGCCGACATTTCAGGGTTCGCCGCCATCGCGAGGTCGAGCGCCATCGCCAGGTTCAAGGAACCTGTCGGCTCGACAGGATTGGCGCCAGGGCTGGCGACGGGGCTGACTACGGACGCCGCGGCCGGTTCGGCAGGCCAGTCGATGTCGGCATGAGCAGTGCCCGCTAGCGCGGCAAGCACGCAGCTCACCGCCAGGGTGATTCGTGTATTGGAATGCATCCGATTCTCCAGTGATGAAAGACACGTGGGGAAATCGGCGGGACGCCATCCAGCCGGACGGCGCGCGGCAAGGGCCGCGAGGGGAAACTACGGAAAGGAAGGCCCGCTCCCGCCGATCAGGCGGAAACGGTCCAGTTGGGGCGTTCCGGCAGGTCGCCAGGCGGCGACGCCAATGGATGCGGCGCCCACGGCGGACTCACGACACCCGCCTCGGCGGGGATGGGCTCGAACAGCCCGAGCAATGCGGACGCACAACCCGCATGGCAGAACGCACAGTCCTCGTCGATACCAGACGGCGCACTCTTCGAATCCTTGAAGCCGCCATCGCCTTGATGCTTGTGCTGGTGGTGACCGAAGTGCTGCGATTGCCCCGACTCGTGCTGGCAATAGGCCGCCGCCACCGACCAGGTGAACTGGAGTGGCAGGAAAACCAGCAGGAAGAGAGCAAGCCAGCGGCGCATGGGGACGGATGGTATCAGAGTTGCCGTCCAGGGCCCGCCCGGCATGCTCGAACGGATACACACAGCGCACCGGAATGCCGCTGAGATACAGCCTGGCACATATTGCATCGGGCTTCCCCGCGCATGGAGCATGACAAAACTCACGCAGGATAATGCTCTCGCCTTCCAACCGTGACACGCAGCACGGCCTGAAATGTCCCGAGTGGATAAGCTGCACGCTATCCTGAATCCCAACGGTATGCCGCGATGCGCTTCTCCTCCTTCAGCAAGCTTTGCTCCGTCCTGACTGTATCCGCCCTGTCTCTGGCGGCCCAGAACGCCAGCGCCAGCGTGATCACGATGGATACGCGCTACTCGGCCAGCTCGCCGTTGGCCACCGCCGACGCCTATCGCAGCACCATTGACCAGCTCGCCGCCGCGGCGCCGACCGCCGGCTATGGCAGCGCCAGCCTCGCCTCCTTTGATGGCGTTTCCAATCAGAGCGTGTTCGGCGGCTCGGCCACCAACATCGCCTTCCGCTACACCGTCAGCTTCGGTTCGGACAGCGGTGCGTGGAACTTCCGTATCGGCCCCGATTTCGGCAACGGCGGCGCGGTCTTCCTCGACGGAATCCTGATGGGCTTCAAGACCAACAACATGTGGTGGGCCGGCTCCTACGCCTCGACCTCGCAGGACTTCGAGTTCCTCGCCAACCTGAGCTCCGGCAATCATCTGCTGCAGATCTACGGCCTGGAAGACTGCTGCGACGGCAGCCAGCAAGCCCAGTTCCAGGGCCCCGGTGGCACGTCATTCACGTCCTTCAACAGCACTGACGGCCTCAACGCCCACGGCGTACCCGAACCGGCCAGCCTGTCGCTGGTGATGGGCGCCGGCCTGGCCCTGGCTGGCTGGCAGCGCCGCGGCCGCCGCGAACAAGCCTCCGAGTAAGCAGACGCGCCCACCGGGCGCAAGGCTTCGTGATCCAGCGCAAGAGAGCCCGCATTTCGCGGGCTCTCTTGCCGTTTACGGGGCACAGACGGCAGGCGCTCATGCGGGCGCCAGGAGCGTTCCTTCCGCCGGATTGGCCGCCAGCGACGCAGCGATCTCCCGCGTCACCTGCATCACCGTCCGGGTGGCGAGCGTCAGCTCCCCGTGGGGCGACATGGCCAGCGCCAGGTAACGGGGCACTTCCGGCTCCACCAGCTTGGCCGCCTGCAGGCGGCAGTGCTTCATGGCTGCGGCAATCGCATAAGGCCCCAGCAGCGCGTAGGCGCTGCCATCCGCGGCGATCTGGGTCTGCAGGCTGAGGCTGTCCGCCTCGGCAACCACGTTCAGGCTCACACCGTGCTGGGCGCTCAACTGGTCGAACTGGTCGCGCCAGCTGTTGGGCCGGCAGAACATCACCAGCGGCAAGCCATCCAGCGCCGAGAAGGCCACCGTCGGCCCCGCCGTCAGGGCGTCGCCAGCAGCGCTGACCAGGTAGGTCGGCGCTTCCGACAGGTAGATATCGCCGTTCCGGGCCAGCGGACTGTGGCGGAACAGGATCGCCAGATCCAGGTTGCCGCTCTCGAGCCAGGTTTCGAGCTGGGCGCCCTGCCCCTCGCGCACACTCAGCTGGATCAGCGGATAGCGTTCCCTCAAGCGGTAATACAGCGTGCTGACCAGCGGGTGCGCGGTGGACGGCAGGATGCCGATGCGCACCGTGCCAATCGGCTTGCCGGCGGTGGTACGGATGTCGTTGGAGAGCTGCTCGGTGCTGGTCACCCAGGTGCGCACCTTGGGCAGGATGCGCTGCCCCAGTTCGGTCAGCACCACGCCCCGGCCGGTGCGCTGGAACAGGCGTCCGCCGCATTCGTCTTCAAGCTCGCCGATCTGCCGGCTCACATGGGGCTGGCTGGTCCGGTAGGCCACCGCCACCTTGCTCAGGCTGCCCAGCTCCACCGCGTCGAGAAACAGCTTCCACGCCGAATAGTCCATTTCCGACCTCGCCAAAACCCATGTCTGATCAGTATAGCTGAAATACAAGAATTGCCTCTTCCGGCATATCAGACCCCTTCCTATACTGCAGCCATGCTCGATGACCGACACGGCAAGAGCTGAACAAGTCGTTGAATAAACTGCGTTTACTGGCCTCTAAGCGCCCCCCCGAAAATGCCTTCCGGATTCCTCCGGAACACTCGGAACCGCGGCCGGCGCAGGCGATCGACGACCACTCCACCTACCAAAGAGGAAATACATCATGACCCTGGATCTTCGTGGCCTCGTTCCCGCCCCCGTCACCCCCTTCACCCGCGACGGCGCCGTCGATCACGACGCCATCCAGCGCCTCGGCTCCTGGCTCGGCGGCATCGACGGCGTCAAGGGCCTGGTGGTGCTCGGCCATGCCGGCGAAGGCACCTTCCTGTCCCAGGACGAACAGGCGGCCGTCATCGAGAGCTTCGTGAAGTCCACCGACGGCCGCCTGCCGGTTATCGCCGGCATCACGCTGGAGGGCACCGCCGTCGCCGCAGAGGAAGCCAAGCGCGCCGTCAAGGCCGGGGCCGCTGCCGGCCTGGTCTACCCGTCCCACGGCTGGCTGCGTTTCGGCTACCAGAAGGGCGCCCCGCAGGACCGTTACCGCGCCATCTACGAAGAGAGCGGCCTGCCGCTGATCCTCTTCCAGTACCCGGACGCCACCAAGGCCACCTACGACCTGCAGACCCTACTGGACATCTCCGCCCAGCCCGGCGTCTTCGCGATGAAGAACGGCGTGCGCAACATGCGCCGCTGGGACGTGGAAATCCCCATCATCCGCCGCGAACGCCCGGAGCTGCAGATCCTCACCTGCCACGACGAGTACCTGCTGCACACCATGTTCGACGTGGATGGCGCCCTGGTCGGCTACGGCAACATCGCACCGGAACTGCTGATCGAGCTGATCAAGGCCGGCAAGGCCAAGGACTATCCGAAGGCCCGCGCGATCCACGACCAGCTGCTGCCGGTCACCCGCAACGTCTATCACCGCGGCTCCCACATGGAAGGCACCGTCGCGCTGAAGCACGCGCTGGTCGCCCGCGGCATCCTGGAGCACGCCACCGTGCGCTCCCCGCTGCTGCCGCTGGCCGAAGGCGCCGACGTGGAGATCGCCAACGCGATGCGCGCCGCCGGCATCGTGCGCT
Organism: Zoogloea sp. GW822-FHT05C07; assembly: GCF_058800215.1. NCBI lineage: Bacteria > Pseudomonadati > Pseudomonadota > Betaproteobacteria > Rhodocyclales > Zoogloeaceae > Zoogloea > Zoogloea sp. GW822-FHT05C07. The sequence goes on along the minus strand of NZ_CM179510.1, from coordinate 4,807,513 downwards.
GATCCTGGCGGGATCACAGGCGACGCAGGCCGGCGTCGCCGGGGCAGTCGGCAGAGCCGGCCGACTGCCCATCAGGCCGAAGTGTTACCGTAGCCGCCCCCTGGAGAATCCAATCTCCCGGGGGCGCGCGCCGAGCACCTATATAAGAAAGAGACTGGAGACAAAATGGATACCAAAGTTGCCGCTTTGGGGACGGGCATCGCCCCTCCGGCGGAACAGCACCTTGCCGCCAATGGGCAAGGGCGCGCGGCGCAGCTGCTCTTCCGCATCGAGAACGTGCCCTTCTGCCGCTGGCACACCAAGGCCCGCATCATCATGGGCAGCGCGACCTTCTTCGACGCCTTCGACGCGCTCTCGCTGGCCTTCGTGATGCCGGTGCTGGTCGGCCTGTGGCACCTCGGCCCGACCGAGATCGGTGTACTGATCGCCGCCGGCTACCTCGGGCAGGTGATCGGCGCACTGCTGTTCGGCTGGCTCGCCGAGCGGCGCGGCCGCGTACCGAGTGCCACCCTGGCGGTCGGCATCATGTCGGTGATGAGCGTCGCCAGCGCCTTCACCGGCAACTTCCAGATGCTCTTCCTGGCCCGCTTCATCCAGGGCATCGGCGTCGGCGGCGAGGTGCCGGTCGCCGCGGCCTACATCAACGAGCTGTCCCAGGCCCACGGGCGCGGCCGCTTCTTCATCCTCTACGAGCTGATCTTTCCGCTGGGCCTCCTCGGCGCTGCGCAGATCGGCGCCTTCGTCGTGCCCCGCTTCGGCTGGGAATACATGTTCCTGATCGGCGGCATCCCCGGCATCCTGATCGCCACGCTGATCCTGCGCCTGTCCGAATCGCCGCGCTGGCTGATCGCAAAGGGCCGCCTCGACGAGGCCGAGCGCATCATCGAACAACTGGAAGCCGCCACCACCAAGCGGAACCTCGACCCGGCACGCGACCGCATCGAAGTCGACGCCCGCCTGGCCAGCCTGCAGGCCGGCCTGCAGAACCCGCGCAAGGCCTCGTGGAAGGAACTCTTCTCGCCGATCTATCGTGGCCGCACGCTGATCGTGTGGGTGTTGTGGGCCAGCAGCTACTTCGTCGCCAACGGCATCAACAACTGGCTGCCCAGCCTCTACAAGACGGTCTATCACCTGCCGCTGCAGGAATCCCTGCATATGGCCTCCATCTCCAACGTGCTGAGCACCTGCGCCGTGCTGGCCTGCGCCTTCCTGATCGACCGGGTCGGCCGCCGCCGCTGGGCAATGGGCTGCTTCGTACTGAGCGGCGCGCTGCTGGCCACGCTGGGCATCCTGGGCGCCGACGACCCCCGCTCCGTGATGCTGCTGGCCTCCTCGGCCTACGCGGTGATGGGCACCACGACGGTGATGCTCTACCTCTACACCCCCGAGATCTACCCGACCCGCATGCGCGCCATCGGCACCGGCCTCGCCACCTCGTGGTTGCGCGCCGCCTCCGCCGCCGCCCCGGCCATCGTCGGCGTGGTGCTGAGCGGGCAAGGCGTCGCCGCGGTCTTCCTGATGTTCGCCCTCACCACCATCGTCGGCCTGATCGCCGCCACCCGCATGATTGAAACCACCAATCGTGCGCTGGAGGAAATCTCTCCCTAAGCCTCCGGGGAAGCACCACATCGACATCGCGATACATGCGGCCCGCAAGGGCTGCAGGGACGGTATCGCCCTGAAAAAGACAAGGAACCGCCCCGCCACCACGACGGGAACACGGTCACAGGATTGGATTGGGGACACCATGCAATTCACAACATCCATCGACAGACGCGCCCGCGCGATGCTCACCGCCGGCCTCTGCGGCTGCTGCCTGCCCCTCGCCGCGCTGGCCGACGACGACGCCCAGGAACTGGAACTCAAGGTCCACGGCGTTTACTGGGCCGACAAGGGGCTGGCCTATCCGACCGTCAAGACGCCCAAACCGCAGCCTGCCGCCTACGAACAGAGCGCGCTGGGGCTGGAGCTCAACTACCGCTCGGCCTACTTCCTGGGCGGCGTAGCCGGCTTCGACGCATCGGTCTATAGCGTCAACCGGCTCGGCGCCAGCGGCGTGCCGACGACCCAGCTGCTCGAAGTGGGCAACAACGGCCACCTGGAAAACAGCTACCAGTCCCTCGGCCAGGCCCTGCTCAAGCTCCGGCTCGGCGACAAGGCCGTCGTCAAGCTCGGCCGCCAGTTCCAGGACAGCCTGCTGCTGAAGAGCACCACCAACCGCGCGGTGCCCGACACCTATTCCGGTGTCAGTGCCACACTGCAGCCGATCGACGGACTGAAGCTCTACGGCGCGGTATATGACCAGTACCGCAGCCGTACCACCGGCGAGTTCGTTCATTTCCGGACCGAGGCGAGCGGCCGCAACCGCATCGACTACATCGCCGTCCTCGGCGGCAACTATGTCCGCGGGCCGCTGGAGCTGACCGCCGAGTACCTGAACGCCAAGTCCTACCTCGCCAAGAGCGCGCTGATCGCCGCCTACACCATTCCGCTCGGCGCCGACCGGCTGAAGCTGTCCGGCGGCTATCTCGCATCCCGCGACGCCGGCTCCCTGTTCGTCTGCGGCGCCGAGAAGGACATGGACTGCGCCGGCAGCGGCCGCATCGCCAACCGGGGGAGCGGCGCCTACGTGGATGTGGCGTGGACGATCCGCGACTTCACCATCGGCGGCGCGCTGACAAAAATCAGCGGATTCTGGATAGAGGACAACTACGCCGTCGATGCGGACCGGACCGGGGCGCTGACCCAGGACCCGGGCACCAATCCCTTCCCGACCCAGGCCGTCGTCGGCCCGGACTTCACCAATCGGGACGAAACCGCCGCCCAGATCCGTGTCGCCTACGACTGGAAAGCCCTGGTCCCCGGCCTGAAGACCGCCTACCGCTACGTCCGCGGCACCGGTGCCCGCAGCAGCAACCTGGTTAATAACGTGGAAGGCCGGGAACAGTACCGCGAACTGGAGGCGCGCTACGCACTGCCCTTCGTGAAGAACGTCAGCCTGCGCTACATGTTCATGACCTACGATTCCCAGGCCGACGGGCGCACGACGAGCCAGACCCTCAACGGGCTGACCCGCCAGGACTGGCGCCAGCACCGCTTCTACATCGACTACAGCTACCGCTTCTGAAGCGGCGGCACGCAGCGAATCCCTGTGCAGTAGCTTGCCTCCCCGCCCACCGGCGGGGAGTTTTTTTGCACAGCGGGTGCGACCGCGAAAATCAGCCCTTCACCGGAGTGCCTGCCATCGGCGCCGGACGCTCCGGGCGGCGTCCCGGGTGAATCCTCACTGGCCCTGCGGATACCACAGCACCGCCTGGCGCTGGCCGTCCTTCGTCGAACTGCCCGCCGCCACCGCCCGCCCGCAACCATCGATAGCCACCGAAGCGCCCCGCTCGTCACCGGCCGTTCCCCACTGCCAGGCGCGCAGCACCGCACCGTCGTTGCGGACCTTCAGCAGGAAGAGATCGCTCGCCCCCGCCGGCGCCTTGCCGCCGACAAAGGAGCCGGTCGTCTCACCGAACAGGAACAGATTGCCCTGGCTGTCGATCTTCGCGTCGGTGAGCCACTCGGCGCCGCTGGTGCCCAGTTGGGCGCTGGTGATCGCCGAGCCATCCAGCGGGTTGATGCGCGCCACGAAAACGTCCGTATTGCCGATGCTGACGCCACCGCGGAAGGAACCCATCACGGTGCCGAGCATCAGCACGCTGCCGTCGGACAGAGGCTTGAGGAAGGCCACGTTGTCGACGCCAGATGTCGTGTAACGGGCGGTCCATACCGTCGTTCCGTTACTGTCCAGCTTGCGCACGAAGGCGCCGCGGTTGCTGCCGCTGGTCACCACGCCGCCGACGAATGTCGAGCCATCCGGCGCGACCGCCAGACTCGACGCGTAGTCCTGCTCGTCGCTGTTCGAACGGTGACTCCATACCGTCGCGATGGACGAGGCATCGCCGGGCCGGCCGGCCCGCAGCCGGTAGACGAAGGAGTCAGCCCAGGCCGCCACGTAATTGGTGGGAATGTAATCGTCGTTGTAGCCACCGATGTAGAGATCGCTGTCGGACATGGCCAGCAGGCGCCGCGGATGCTGCGGGAACTCGTCCCCGAACTGGGTGATACCCCACTGGCCAGACGGACTGTTGGCATCGGAGCTAGCCACGAAAGCATCGAACTGGCCCCGGTTGACCGTCCCGGCAAGAACGCCCGTAGTACGCCCCACCGCAAACAGGGTGCCCGACGCGGTCAGTGCCAGCGCCTCCACTACGTCCGCGCCCGGCGAATCGAAGCGTGAGCCGCTGTCGAACTGCAGATCGCCGGTATTCGACAGCATGCGGATCACGCCGCGAGCGTTGCCGGCCGGCTCCAGCGAAGTCTGGCCGATCACGCCCCGGTCGTAGCCGGCGAGCCAGATCCGGTTGCTGCCATCGACCACCACATCGTTCCATTCGCTGGCGCCGGCATCCGCTGGATGCAGCGTCGCCTCAGCAGGCAAGGCGACACAAACCTGGGGGCCCTCGCCGGGCAGCGTGGCGGTACCACCGCCGCCACCGCCACAGGCATTGAGGAGGGAAAGGAGCGCGACGGCCAAGGCCGTGCGACGGAGTTTCTTGCTTGTATGGACCACGTTGACCATTTCTTGCGTGCCAGGGGAAATCACCAGGGACGGAGTATTCGACGGCGAAACAGTGTGGTCTATGACCCATTTAACACCGTCGGCATATCCACAAAGGACGCATGGTTATGCTTTAGGAGCCCTTCCGGCACCCCGCCCACGGCGGATTTTTACAAGTCCTTTATCCCGCAGCGCCCCCTTTTTCGAAGCTTTTGATACCGCCTTCCCTAGCATGACGGTGTCGATTCCTTCGATCCGAAAGGGGAAATCATGGATCTCATCTACCTCGCCGCCATCGCCGCCTTCCTGGCCCTGATGGCCGGCATGGCGGTCGGTTGCGACCGCCTGAGAGGCCGCAAATGAACGGGCTTTACATCGTCGGCGGCCTCGTCGCCATCGCGCTGCTCATCTATCTCGTGGCAGCGCTGCTCAAACCGGAGGACTTCTCATGACCTCCCATGCCTGGTTCCTGCTGGGGCTCTTCCTGGCCGTCCTGCTGCTGACGGCCAAACCTCTCGGCATCTACATCGCAAACGCCATGGAGGGCCGCCTGCGCGTCGGCCGCCCCTTCGGAAACCTCGTCTACCGCCTGTGCGGCATCCATGCCGACGAGGAAACCGGCTGGCTGCGCTACGCGATGGCACTCCTCATCTTCAACGCGCTGGGCGTCGTCACCGTGTATGGGCTGCAACGCCTGCAGGCCGTCCTGCCGCTGAATCCCCAGCAGATGGCGGCCGTCGCGCCGGACTCCGCCTTCAACACCGCGGTGAGCTTCGTCACCAATACCAACTGGCAGGGCTATGCCGGCGAAGCGACGATGGGCTACCTGGTCCAGATGCTCGGCCTCGGCGTGCAGAATTTCCTGTCCGCGGCCACCGGCATCGCCGTCGTCTTCGCGCTGATCCGCGGCATCGCCCGCCACAGCGCCACCACGGTGGGCAACGCGTGGGTCGATCTGACCCGCGCCACGATCTGGGTGCTGCTGCCGCTGTCCGTGCTGATGGCGCTATTCCTGGCCGGCCAGGGCGTGATCCAGAACTTTTCGTCTTACCGAGACGTGACTACGGTCGAGACGACCCACTACGACGCGCCCCGCCTCGACGCCTCCGGCCAGCCCTTGAAGGACGACAAGGGCAATGCACTGACCGATCCCGCCGAGACCCGCGTGCAAACCCTGCCGATGGGGCCGGTCGCCTCCCAGGAAGCCATCAAGATGCTCGGCACCAACGGCGGCGGCTTTTTCAACGCCAACTCGGCGCATCCCTACGAGAACCCCACGCCGCTGACCGACTTCGTGCAGATGCTGGCGATCTTCCTGATTCCGGCGGCGCTGTGCGTCAGCTTCGGTCGGCTGGTCGGCGACAGCCGCCAGGGCTGGGCCGTACTGGCTGCGATGACGCTGATGTTCGTGCTGGCCGCCTGGGCCGCCATGAGCTTCGAGCAGCAGGGCAATCCGCAGCTCGCCGCTCTCGGCGTCGATCAGTCAGCCAGCACGCTGCAGGCCGGCGGCAACATGGAGGGCAAGGAGACCCGCTTCGGCATCGCCGACTCGGCCCTCTTCGCTACCATCACCACCGCCGCCAGCTGCGGCGCCGTGAATGCCATGCACGACTCCTTCACGCCCCTCGGCGGGCTGGTTCCGCTGGTCAACATGCAGCTCGGCGAGGTGGTCTTCGGCGGCGTCGGCACGGGGCTCTACGGCATGCTGGTGTTCGCCATCCTGGCCGTCTTCATCGCCGGCCTGATGATCGGCCGCACGCCGGAATACCTGGGCAAGAAGATCGAGGCCTACGAGATGAAGATGAGCTCCATCGCCATCCTCGTCACACCCCTCCTCGTTCTGCTCGGCACCGCGGTGGCAGTGATGGCGGAAGCCGGCCGCGCCGGCATCGCCAACCCTGGTGCCCACGGCTTTTCGGAAATCCTCTACGCGCTGACCTCCGCCGCCAACAACAACGGCAGCGCCTTTGCCGGGCTGTCCGCCAACACGCCCTTCTACAACGTGCTGCTGGCCGTCGCCATGTGGTTCGGCCGCTTCGGCGTGATCGTGCCGGTGCTCGCGATGGCCGGCTCCCTGGCGGCGAAGAAGCGCATCCCCACCGGCGCCGGCACCATGCCGACCCACGGCCCGCTGTTCGTCACCCTGCTGATCGGCACCGTGCTGCTGGTCGGCCTGCTCAACTACGTACCGGCGCTGGCGCTCGGCCCGATCGTCGAGCACCTGATGCTGTGGCTCGGCGCCTGAGCCAAGGAGAAGACCAACATGAGCAAGAAGACCTTCACCCTGTTCGACCCCGCCCTGGCCCTACCGGCCGTCGGCGAGGCCTTCCGCAAGCTGAACCCCGCCGTGCAGTGGCGCAACCCAGTGATGTTCGTGGTGTACGTCGGCAGCATCCTGACCACCCTGCTCGCCGCCCAGGCCCTCACCGGTGACGGCGAGGCGCCCGCCGGCTTCATCGTCGCGGTGGCCCTGTGGCTGTGGTTCACCGTGCTGTTCGCCAACTTTGCCGAAGCGCTGGCCGAAGGCCGCAGCAAGGCCCAGGCCGCCTCCCTGCGCGGGCTCAAGAAGGAGACCTGGGCCAAGAAGCTGCTCGAACCCCACTACGGCGGCAAGTGGCAGCTCGTCCAGGGCGCCGACCTGCGCAAGGGCGACGTGGTCGTCGTCGAGGCCGGCGGCCTGGGCCATTCGGTGATTCCCGCCGATGGCGAGGTGATCGAGGGCGTGGCCTCGGTGGACGAATCGGCCATCACCGGCGAATCCGCGCCGGTGATCCGCGAGTCCGGCGGCGACTTCTCGGCAGTGACCGGCGGCACCCGGGTGCTCTCCGACTGGATCGTGATGCGGGTGACCGCCAATCCCGGTGAAACCTTCGTGGACCGCATGATCGCGATGGTCGAGGGCGCCAAGCGCCAGAAGACCCCCAACGAGATCGCCCTGACCATCCTGCTGGTGGCGCTGACCATTGTCTTCCTCGGCGTCACAGTGACGCTGCTGCCCTTCTCCCTGTTCAGCGTGGACGTGTCCGGTGCCGGCCGCCCGGTCGGCATCACGGTCCTCGTCGCCCTGCTGGTGTGCCTGATCCCGACCACCATCGCCGGCCTGCTGTCGGCCATCGGCGTGGCCGGCATGAGCCGCATGATGCAGGCCAACGTGATCGCCACCTCCGGCCGGGCGGTGGAAGCTGCCGGCGACGTGGACGTACTGTTGATGGACAAGACCGGCACGATCACCCTCGGCAACCGCCAGGCCTCGGCCTTCCTGCCCGCCGAGGGCGTGAGCGAGGCCCACCTGGCGGACGCCGCCCAGCTCGCCTCCCTCGCCGACGAAACACCGGAGGGGCGCAGCATCGTGGTGCTCGCCAAGCAGAAGTTCAACCTGCGGGAACGGGACATCCACGCCCTCGACGCGCACTTCGTCCATTTCTCGGCACAGACCCGCATGAGCGGCGTGGACCTGGGCAGCAAGCAGGTCCGCAAGGGCGCTGCCGATGCGATCCGCCGCCACGTTGAAAGCCTGGGCGGCCACTTCCCGGCCGCCGTCGCCACCCGCGTGGACGAGGTGGCGCGCCGCGGCAGCACGCCGCTGGTGGTCGCCGACGGCAAGCAGGTGCTCGGCGTCATCGAGCTGAAGGACATCGTCAAGGGTGGCATCAAGGAACGTTTCGCCGAGCTGCGCCGGATGGGCATCAAGACCGTGATGGTGACCGGCGACAACCGGGTCACTGCCGCGGCGATCGCCGCCGAAGCTGGCGTGGACGACTTCCTCGCCGAAGCCACGCCCGAAGCCAAGCTGGCCCTGATCCGCCAGTACCAGGCCGAGGGCCGCCTGGTGGCGATGACCGGCGACGGCACCAACGACGCCCCGGCCCTCGCTCAGGCCGACGTGGCCGTCGCCATGAACACCGGCACCCAGGCGGCCAAGGAGGCCGGCAACATGGTCGACCTGGACTCCAACCCGACCAAGCTCATCGAGGTAGTCGAGACCGGCAAGCAGATGCTGATGACCCGCGGCTCGCTGACCACCTTCAGCATCGCCAACGACATCGCCAAGTACTTCGCGATCATCCCGGCGGCCTTCGTCGGCACCTACCCGCAATTGGCCGCCCTCAACGTGATGGGCCTCGCCAGCCCGGCCTCGGCGATCCTGTCGGCGGTGATCTTCAACGCGCTGATCATCGTCTTCCTGATCCCGCTGGCCCTGAAGGGCGTGCCCTACCGTCCCCTCGGCGCCGCCACGCTGCTGCGCCGCAACCTGGCCGTCTATGGCCTCGGCGGCATCCTGGTGCCCTTTGTCGGCATCAAGCTGATCGACGTCCTGCTGGCCGCCAGCGGCCTGGCCTGAACCGGAGAAAGCCATGAAAACCCTGCTGCGCCCCGCCATCAGCCTGTTCGTGCTGCTCAGCGCGCTGACCGGCATCGCCTACCCACTCGCGGTGACCGGTATCGCCCACGTCACCTTTCCCGACCAGGCCACCGGCAGCCTGATCCTGCAGGACGGCAAGCCGGTCGGCTCGCGCCTGATCGGCCAGAACTTCAGCGACCCGGCCCACTTCTGGGGCCGCCCGTCGGCCACCGCGCCCCAGCCCTACAACGCTGGCGCATCGTCGGGCTCCAACCTGGGCCCCTTGAACCCGGCACTGACCGACGCGGTGAAGGCCCGCATCGCCGCGCTGCGGGCCGCCGATCCGGCCAACCACGCCCCGATCCCGGCTGATCTGGTCACCGCCTCGGCCAGCGGCCTCGACCCCCACATCAGCCCGGCCGCCGCCGCGTGGCAGGCCGGCCGCGTCGCCCGGGCCCGCGGGCTGTCCGAAGCAGCGGTGACGGCGCTGATCGACGCCCACACGGAAGGCCGCGAGTGGGGCGTCTTCGGCGAACCCCGCGTGAATGTACTGGAACTCAACCTCGCGCTCGACGCGCTTAAGCACTGACAAGAAAGCTCCGACCATGTCCTCCCTGCAAGCCAGAACACGTATTGCCACTGCCGCCGCACTGTTCATCGCGACCTGCCCGCTCGCCGCCCATGCCGAGCCGGACAGCACGACGCCCACCGCTACCCCGCTCACAGCCAACATCGGGCTCGTCTCCAGCTACCGCTTCCGCGGCCTCGACCAGACCTTCGGACACCCGGCGGTTCAGGGCGGCTTCGACTATGCCCACCCGTCCGGCTTCTACGCCGGCAACTGGAACTCCAACGTCAGCAGCGGCGCCGGCTATCCCGAAGGCAGCCTCGAGATGGATTTCTACGGCGGCTACAAGACCACCCTCGGCGACTTCGGCGTCGACGTAGGTGGCCTGTATTACTACTACCCCGGCTCGCGCCTCGACCATGCCTTCGCCGGCGTGAACCAGCGGCGTCCCGGCAGCACGGCCAATGGCAACGTGGACAACGGAGAGGTCTATTTGGCCGGGAGTTGGCAGTTCCTCACGCTGAAGTACTCCCACGCGCTCACCGACTATTTCGCCATGCCCGGCACCCGTGGCACCGGCTACCTGGACTTGTCGGCGTCCTATGACCTGGGCGGGGGCTACACGTTCGGCGCCCACGTCGGGCGTCTCTTCATGCGCGGCTTCGCTTACGCAAACACGGACGGCTCGCGCTATGACGGCCGTTACACCGACTGGCGGCTCGGCATCACCAAGGACCTCGCCGGCTGGATCGTCGGCGCCGCTTATGTGGGCACCACTGCCCAAGGGCGCTGCGGCAACGGCGAGTTCTATTGCTTCAGCAGCAGCATGGCCAGCGACGGCTCAGCCAGCGGTTCGCGCAGCCGAGATGCCGGCCGCGGCATCGCAGTGCTGTCCGTCGCCCGCAGCTTCTGAGCAGACAGGAGGAACGCACAATCATGCTGACCCTCGCCGACATCCTGCTTCCGGAAGACATCCTGCTCGACCTGGACGTCACCAACCCTGCCGCGCTGTTCGATGCCATCGGCCGGAACATGCAACGCTGGCACGGGCTCGCGCGCGTACCAGTGGCCGAAGTCCTCGATCAGCGCGAGGCGCTGGGCTCCACCGCGCTCGGCCAGGGCGTGGCGATTCCCCACGGCCGGCTGGCCGGGTTGCGCCAGACCCATGCTGCCTACGCCCGACCACGACGGCCGCTGCCCTTCAACGCGCCGGACGGCAAGCCTGTGACGGACTTCGTCGTGCTGCTGGTGCCGGAACGGGCCACCGAAGAGCACCTGGGCATCCTCGCCGGCATCTCCAGCCTGTTCACCGACCCGAGTTTCCGCGAAGCCCTGCATGCCTGCACCGACCCGCATGAAATCAGGTCCTTGTTCCGCTCCTGGCAGCCCGCCGCGGCCTGATCCGTAATGCGTACCGATTCAATCCCGGCCGCAGGCCGGGCCGAACCTGCAAGCGACGTACGTGCGCAGATCCTGGCCGAACTGCTGCCCTACATCCATGCCTGCCGGAACCAGCTTTTTGTGGTCGATTACGCCTGCGGCAGCATTCTTGATCCGGTCACTTGGAACAGCCTCGGCCGCCACCTCGCGCTACTCCAGTTGATCGGCCTCCGGCTCATCGTCGTGCATCGCTCCAGTGCCCTCAATACCCGGCTGGTTGCGCTCCTGAACCGGCACGGCGCAAGGGCTGCCGGGCTGTCCGGCGTCGATGACGGCATGCTGCAATTGCGCCCTGCGAGACTGTCCCTTGGCCGCGACGCCGGCCTGGAAGCCGGAGCCGTCAACAAAGCGCTGCTCGACCTGTATCTGGATGCCGGGCTACTGCCCGTCATCCGTCCGATCGGCATCGCTCCTGATGGCTTGGCCTGCCCCATGAACGGGAGCCAGTTGGCCTCTGCCCTGGCCGTGCACTTGCAGGCCAGGAAGCTCATCGTGCTGGGAGACAGCCCTCCACCGATGGATCAGGAAGGCCGCCCGGCGCACCGCCTGTCGGTTTCCGACGCCGCATCGCTGGCCACCATTCCAGCGCACATCGTCGACGCGCTGGCAGCGGGCGTCCCTGCCATCCATCTTCTCGATATCCGACACCCTGAAACCCTGCTGGTCGAGTTACTGACCCCATTCATCGGCGGCACGCTGATCCTGCCCGATGCGGCAGCCGGCGTTCTTTCCCAAAGCGAGCATTACCTGGCCCCTGTCACCGAAGGAGATGAGCATGAATGAACTGTGCATCGGCATCGTCGTCAGGAACCGCGCATACGCAGTCGCCACCCCCGGCACGGACAGTGCCGCCAACACCATCGGCTTTCCGGGCTCGCAACTGGGACGCGAAGCCTTGCGTGTATTCCTTGCCGGACAGGAATGCCCCATGCGCCTGGCCGTCGCCGGAGACGGTGCGATCGGAGTCGCACTGGCGATCAGTCCTACAGCCCAGTGCAACGTTTACATCCTCGATGCGGAGCCCGGAGCCCATCCGGCACGTCTGGCGTCGTACGCTTCAAGGGCCCTGTGAACCATGCCGGTGCACATCTGCCCCGTCTGCGGCGCCCGGCACATGGTATCGAGTGTGCTGCACCTTCTCGCCTACCGCCGCGACCTGACCTGTTCGCCAAGCTGCAAGGCGGTATTCGGCCAGCAGGTACGGCGGCGCATCCTGGCGGAAATGGCTGAAAGCGCAGAGCGCCGACGCCTGTCCGAACGCCATCAGGTGAGCGAGGACTAGCGTGTTGTTCGTCGAACGGAAGAGAATCGCGCTCTCGCGCCCCGGCGCACCGTTCGTACGCACAAGACCTAAAGGAGACGCGATGCTCTCGCAACCGGACCACGTGGTCCGCCATTTCCGGGATGTGCTCGTCTGGCCGGTCCAGATCAAGCCAGGCTTCACGGGGGAGAACGTGGCACGAATCCACGAGAGGATCACCGGCAGCGGCTACTGGGCGCCAGTGGACGATGAGTTCACCACCGATCCGGCCGACTTTCAGGAACGTCATTACAAGGAATTCGTGGCCTTCCTTCCCTACGTCCAGCGCTTCCTGTATGGAGACGGGCGCTCGGCAACCGGCGATGGCCCGCCCAGCCGCTCGGCGCCGATGGCGGTGTACCGGCGCACCGACGTGGCGGGGCTGAAGGTGACCCTGCGGCCCGGCGACGCCCCCATCCCGCTGCGCATCGCCCATGTGGACCTCTACCTTTTCCTCGATCTCGACGTGGCGATGCTCAACGTGGAAGTGGCCGCCGACGACCTGCCGCTGGCCACCGCACTGGAACTGCTCTACCGCTTCGGGCGCGCCTATCCGACCGGCTGGGACGCCAGCGGCCAAGGCGTGCACAACGTCCACCGCACCGAACTCCTCGACCGGGACGGGCGTGTGCTCGCCACCTCGGACTCGGAGAAGCGGGAACGCTACCTGCGCTTCGTCTGCGAGCACCGCACGCCCTGCGTCGGCGCCCTTTGGTCCTGGCTGCTGCGCCCGCTGGTGCAGGACGCCGAGCGCGGCGAAGGCGATCTGAGCTATCGACTGCTCGAGTACTACCGCATGCCGATGATGGCCTACCTGGCCCTCGACGAGCCGCGCAGCCTCAGCCGCGAGGACTTCATCCGCATGGGCTTCGTCGCCAACCTGCCATCCCGTGACCCGGTGCCCGCCAAGGACCCGGCGGTCATCCGCTTCGAGCGCCTGCACTGCGAGGACCGCTTCTGGACCGATTCCGACGACGGCCCCAACAGCCGCTTCATCTGCACCGGCAATGCGCTGGTACTGGTGGGCGAAGCCGGCTCAGACTACTTCCGCGATCCCGAACACGGTTTCCTCGCGCGCTTCCGCCACCAGTATTTCCTGGTCTTCCTGATCGCCCATTTCCACCGCGCCGCGCTGCTGTCCTTTTCCGACGGACTGGCCAGCGCGGTGAACGAACTCGATATCCGCAACAACGAATCCGTACGCCGCTTCAAGCGCCGCATCCGCCAGTCCTTCGAGGCCTTCCTGCGCTTCACCCACCGCTACTGGTTCCACGAGGTTTCCGAACAGGGGTTGGTGCAGGCCCTGTTCCAGCGCACCACGCGCCTGCTGCGCAACGACGAACTGTTCTGCCACGTAAAGGATCAGATGCGCGAAATGAGCGCCTACCTCGATAGCGACAGCCAGCGCCGCCAGTCCGGCACCGTGCTGCGCCTGACAGTGGTGACCATCTTCGGCCTGATTGCCACGGTGGTCACCGGCTACTTCGGCATGAACCTGTTCAACTTTCCCGAGGTACCGGGTACCTACAAGCTGCTCCAGCTGGGGCTGGTGAGCGCCAGCACGCTGGCCTTGGTGCTGTTCGCGGTGGCCCGCTCCAAGCGCCTGTCGGATTTCCTTGAGGCACTCTCCGACGAGCGCCTTCCCCGCGAAGCCAAGTGGACCGCCCTCGGCCGCGTCTTCAAGCGTACGGAACCCTAGCCATGCCTGCCCCCGACACCCCCACCGACCGCCCCGACCCGGACGCCCTGCTGGCCCGCCTGCAGGCCGACGAGGCCCGCGCCCGGCGGGGCCGCCTGAAGATCTTCTTCGGCGCCAGCGCCGGGGTCGGCAAGACCTGCGCGATGCTGGCCGCTGCGCGCCAGCAGCTCATCCAGGGCGTCGACGTGGTGATCGGCGTCGTCGAGACCCACGGACGCATGGAAACCGAGGCGATGGCCGACGGCATCGCCCGCATTCCTCCTCGCCAGATTCCCTACCGGGAGCGGCTGCTGCCTGAGTTCGATCTGGACCGGGCGCTGGAGCGCAAGCCCGGCCTGATCCTGGTGGACGAACTGGCCCACGCCAACGTGGCCGGCTCCCGCCATCCCAAGCGCTGGCAGGACGTGGAGGAGCTGTTGGCAGCCGGCATCGACGTGTATTCGACGGTGAACGTCCAGCACCTGGAGAGCCTCAACGACGTGGTCAGCGGCATCACCGGAATCCGCGTGTGGGAGACGGTGCCGGACCGGGTTTTCGACGACGCCGACGAGGTCGTGCTGGTGGACCTGCCGCCCGACGAGCTGCTGCAGCGCCTGCGCGAAGGCAAGGTATACCTGCCCAACCAGGCGGAGCAGGCGATCCGCAACTTCTTCCGCAAGGGCAACCTGCTGGCGCTGCGCGAACTGGCCCTGCGCCGTACCGCCGACCGGGTGGACGAGGACGTCCAGCAGTACCGCCGCGACAAGTTCGTGTCGCCGGTCTGGCAGACCCAGGACGCCCTGCTCGCCTGCATCGGCCCGGAAGCAGGCAGCGACAAGATCGTGCGCAGCGCCGCCCGCCTCGCCGGGCGCCTCGAAGCCCCGTGGCATGCGGTGTACGTGGAAACGCCCGAACGCCAGCGCCTGCCTGCCGTCAGCCGTGACCGTATCCTGAAGGCCCTCAAGCTGGCCCAGGATCTAGGTGCCGCTACGGCCACCCTGGCCGGCGCACAGGTGGAAGCGGAGGCCGTGCGCTACGCCCGCAGCCACAATCTGTCGCGCATCCTGGTCGGCCAGGACGCGCCGCGGCGCTGGCGCTTCTGGGAGCGCGGCATCGCCGAGCGCATCGGCCACCTCGCTCCGGACCTGGACGTGATCCAGGTAGCCCACGCCGGGCTCACGCCCCCCGAGGCCGGGCGCCCGGCCGCGGAAGGAGGCGGAGAGGCCGCCATCGCCTGGCGTACCTACGCGCTGAGCGCCGCCGCCTGCGGCCTCGCCGGCCTCATCGCGATGCCGCTCCATGCCTTGGTGGACCTGGCCAACATCGTGATGGTCTTCCTGCTGGCGGTGGTGCTGGTGGCCGTCCGCCTGGGGCGCGGGCCGGCCGTGCTGGCGTCCTTCCTGAGCGTGGCGATCTTCGACTTCTTCTTCGTCCCGCCGCGCCTGTCCTTCGCGGTCAGCGACGTCCAGTACCTGATGACCTTCGCCGTGATGCTGGTAGTCGGCCTGGTGATCGGCCAGCTCACCGCCGGCTACAAGCATCAGGCCCACGTAGCGGGCAGCCGCGAGAACCGCATGCGGGCCCTTTACGAGATGTCCCGCGACCTGTCCGGCGCGCTGTTGCCCGAGCAGATCGCCGAGATCGGCGAGCGCTTCCTGGTAGCCGAGATGGGCACCCGTGCCGCCTTCCTGCTCGCCGACGAGACGGACCACCTGCCGGCGCCGCTGTTCGCGTCGGCCGGCCTGCCGGAGATCGACCCCGGCGTCGCCCAGTGGGCCTTCGACCACGCGGAAGCGGCCGGCCAGGGCACCGACACCCTGCCCGCCAGCCCCCTGCTCTACCTGCCCCTCAAGGCACCGATGCGCCTGCGCGGCGTGCTCGCCCTCGAACTGCGCGACCCGGGCCGCCTGCTGGAGCCCGAGCAACGCCGCCTGCTGGACACCTTCGCATCCCTGATCGCCATCGCACTGGAGCGCGTCCATTATGTGGATGTCGCCCAGCACACCACCGTTCAGATGGAATCCGAAAGGCTGCGCAACTCCCTGCTGTCGGCCATCTCCCACGACCTACGCACCCCGCTCAGCGTGCTGATCGGCCTCGCCGACTCCATGTTCCTGACCCGACCTCCACCCACCGCAGCCCAGGCCGGCATCTCCCACCAGTTGCGCGAGCAGGCACTACGCATCAACGCCCAGGTGGACAACCTTCTCGACATGGCCCGCCTGCAGGCCGGTCGCATCCAGCTCAACCGCCAGTGGCAGCCGCTGGAGGAAGTCGTCGGCAGCGCCCTCAAAAGCCTGCGCCCGATCCTCGCCGGCCATCAGATCCGGGTCGAACTGGACGATGATCTGCCCCTTGTGGAGGTGGATTCCGTACTGATGCAGCGGGTGTTCTGCAATCTGCTCGAGAATGCCGCCAAGTACACGCCGGCCGGCAGCCACATCTGGATCCGGGCCCACGAGACGGCGCAGCACATGGAAGTCCGCGTCGAAGACGACGGTCCTGGTCTCCCCGCCGGGCGCGAGGAAAGCCTGTTCAAGAAATTCGAACGTGGCGAGCAGGAAGGCAGCACGCCGGGCGTCGGCCTCGGCCTGGCGATCTGCCGGGCCATCGTCGAGGCCCACGGCGGCCGCATGCACGCCTGCCGGAGCAGCCAGGGCGGCGCCTGCTTCGTATTCACGCTGCCCATCGGCACGCCGCCGCCCCTCGTCGAAGACGAGGACGAGGACGACCGTGCCCCCTGATGTATCGAAAGGAAAACCGTCATGCCCGAGCCGAGCCCCCGCGTCATCGTCGTCGAGGACGAAGCCCAGCTGCGCCGCTTCGTGCGCCTGGCCCTGGAGAGCGAAGGCTGTGAAGTCCATGAGGCCGACGGCGTCAAACGCGGCCTCATCGAAGCCGGCACCCGCAAGACGGACCTGCTGATCCTCGACCTGGGCCTGCCGGACGGAGACGGCATCGAGCTGATCCGCGAGCTGCGCACCTGGTCGGAGATCCCGATCATCGTGCTGTCGGCGCGGACCGCCGAGACCGAGAAGGTCGCCGCCCTCGACGCCGGGGCCGACGATTACCTGACCAAGCCCTTCGGTGCCGCCGAACTGCTGGCCCGCGTGCGCGCCCACCTGCGGCGGCGCTACAAATCGGGCAGCAGCGGGCAAAGCTCGGTGAGCTTCGGGACGGTCAAGATCGACCTGGGCAAGCGCCTCGTCGAAAAGAACGGCGTTCCGGTGCACTTGACCCCGATCGAATTCCGCCTCCTCGCCTACGTGGTGTCGAACCCGGACTGCGTGCTGACCCACCGGCAGCTGCTGAAAGCGGTGTGGGGCCCGTCCCATACGGAAGACGCCCACTATGTGCGGGTCTACATGGGACATCTGCGCAAGAAGATCGAGGACGACCCCACCGATCCGGACCACATCGTCACAGAACCGGGGGTCGGTTATCGTTTCGTCGCAGAGGCCCCGGCCCGCGATACCTAGCCTGCAGGCAGGCCGCCCAGCGCACGGCCGATTGTGGATAGACGATGATGTTTATTTATACCCGGATTTTATTTGCAATTTATTTTAACCCGGGTAATATTTAAGACAGATCAACTCATCCAGCCCGACCATGTCCTCATCCAGCCCCACGACCTACACCACCTTCGACGGCCCGCGCCGCATCGCCGGCGGCAGCCTGCAAGACAACGCGCTGGCCGCCAAGCGGGCACTCGAAGCCGACGCGGGCGGCACCGTGCTCACCTTCGATGACAGCACCGGCCGGCTCGTGGACATCGACTTCCGCGGCAGCGACGCCGATGTGCTGGCCCGCCTCGAACAGAACACCGCCCCCGCCGCAACCGAGGCCGAACCAACCGCCGAAACCCGCGGCCGTGGCCGGCCGCGGCTGGGCGTCGTCGCCCGCGAAGTCACGCTGTTGCCCCGCCACTGGGACTGGCTCGCCTCCCAGCCCGGCGGCGCCTCGATCACCCTGCGCAAGCTGGTGGACGAAGCGCGCCGGGCCGGCTCCGCGCAGGACGGCCGCCGTCAGGCCCAGGAGCGCGCCTACCACTTCATGTCCGCGCTGGCCGGTGACCTGCCCGGTTTCGAGGAAGCCTCCCGGGCCCTGTTCGCTGACAACCAGCCAGTCTTCCTGCAGCGCACCGATGCCTGGCCGGCGGATCTGCGCGACCACGTCCGCCGCCTGGCTTTCGGCGATACGGCCTGAACGCACCCCTGACAGAGCCGGCAGACATCGCGCTGACCGGATGACATATCCGGCCGTGTTTCGGCAATTCACGGAACATCGGCGGACGAACGCGCTCCAACGCGGGAGCCGCGCGCCGGAGCCCTCCCCGGTGCGCGGCTCTGCATGACCATCGCCCCCGCAGCAGGGGGCGATCCGTTCCTCAAAACGACCAACAAGACACGCCAGGAATCCTTCATGACACAGCAGACCACCCTTGCCCCGACCATCACCCTCGCCAATGGCGTCGCCATGCCCCTGCTCGGCCTCGGCAGCTGGCCGATGAACGACCAGGAAGCCGCCCACACCGTCGCCGAAGCCATCGGCCTGGGCTATCGCCTGATCGACACGGCGGAGAACTACGGCAACGAGCAAGGTGTCGGGGAAGGCATCCGGCGCTCGGGCGTCCCCCGCGACCAGATCTTCCTCACCACCAAGTTCAACCGCCAGTGGCACAGCGTTGCCGGCGCGCGGGAAGCCTGCGAAGCCAGCCTGAAGCGGCTGGGCGTCGATTACATCGACCTGCTGCTGATCCACTGGCCGAACCCGGACCAGGACCACTACGTGGACGCCTTCCACGGTCTGATCAGGTTGCTGGAGGCCGGCCTGGTCCGCGCCATCGGCACGTCCAACTTCAAGCCGGATCATCTGCAGCGCCTCTTCGACGCCGGCCTGGTGCCCCACCACAACCAGCTCCAGCTCGATCCCTACCACCGCCGCGACGACCTGCTCGCCATCCACAAGGCGCATGGCATCACCACCGGCGCGTGGCGCCCCCTCGGCCGCGGCAACGAGATGCTGACCGACCCGGTGATCACCGCCATCGCCGAAGCCCATGGCCGCACCGCCGCGCAGATCGTCCTGCGCTGGATCGTCCAGCAAGGCATCGTGACGACGCCCAAGTCCGCCAACCCCACCCGGCTGGCCCAGAACCTCGCGCTGTTCGACTTCACGCTGTCGGACGCCGAAGTGGCCGCCCTCGATACCCTGGACCGGCCCGACCCGACGATGCTGAACGCCGACGTCTTCGGGCACTGAAACCCGGAGGCTGCGGCCTCCACGCTGCCCATGGACGCCCCCGTGCCCGGTCGCCGGGCGCAGGGGCCGGAAAGCTGCTAATATATGAAACAGCTACAAACCATATATTCGAGATCCGAGCCATGGGCATCGTCAAAATTTCCGAGCAGATGCACGAGAACCTGCGTCTGACGAGCGGCGCGCTGAGCCGCTCCATCAACGCGCAGGCCGAGCACTGGCTGCGTGTCGGCATGCTGGCCGAACTGAACCCCAATCTCCGCTACGGCGAAATCTGCCAGCTGCTGATCCAGACCGAGCAGCAGGCCCTCGACGCGGCCGGTCTGGCCGCCGAAGCAGGAGGTGCCGCAGCATGAGAGCCCTGAGACAAGTCCCCATCCGCTCCCAGGAGGAGATCGCCCTGTCCCGCCACGCCGGCGGCCTGGCTGCCGACGTGCTGCGGATGATCGGCGAACACGTCAAACCCGGCGTCAGCACAGACGAACTCGACCGCCTGTGCCACGACTACATCGTCGATGAACTCAAGGCCATCCCGGCCAACGTGGGCTATCACGGCTACCCGAAGACGGTCTGCGCGTCGGTTAACCACGTCATCTGCCACGGCATCCCGTCGGACAAGAAGCTGAAGAACGGCGACATCGTCAACATCGACGTGGCCGTCATCAAGGACGGCTGGTTCGGCGACACCAGCCGCATGTACTACGTCGGCGAGCCCGGCATCCTGGCGCGACGGCTGGTCCGCACCACCTACGAGGCGATGGTCGCCGGCATCCATCAGGTTCGCCCCGGCGCCACGCTGGGCGACGTCGGCCACGCAATCCAGAGCGTCGCCCACCGGGAAGGCTTCAGCGTGGTGCGCGAGTACTGTGGCCACGGCATCGGCGACATCTATCACGACGAGCCGCAGGTCCTGCATTACGGCAATCCGGGCCAAGGCCTGCGCCTGGAGCCCGGCATGGTGTTCACCATCGAACCGATGATCAACGCTGGCCGCGCCGCCACCCGCCAGTTGCCCGACGGTTGGACCGTAGTCACCAAGGACCGCTCCCTGTCGGCCCAGTGGGAGCACATGGTTGCCGTCACCGACACGGGCTTCGAGGTACTTACTCCGTGGCCGGACGGCTACGGCGATTACCCGGCGATCCTGCCGCCGGCCTGAACGCCTGCACTGAACACCTGAACCGGGCACGCAGAAAAAAGCCGGAGCTTGCGGCTCCGGCCTTGGTCAGTCTGCTCAAGCGGCCGCCGGAACCCCGGCGGCCGTTTCACAATCAGGCGACCGAACTGCGGATCAGGTGATCGAAGGCGCTGAGGGACGCCTTGGCACCTTCGCCCATCGCGATGACGATCTGCTTGTACGGCACCGTGGTGCAATCGCCGGCGGCAAAGACGCCCGGCACCGAGGTCTGGCCCTTGGCATCGACGACGATCTCGCCGCGATCGGACAGCTCGACCGTGCCCTTCAGCCAGTCGGTGTTCGGCAACAGGCCGATCTGCACGAAGATGCCTTCGAGCTCCACCTGCTTCTCCTCGCCGCTGACGCGGTCCTTGAAGCGGATGCCGTTCACCTTCTGGCCGTCGCCGGTCACTTCGGTGGTCTGCGCCTGGGTGATCACCGTCACGTTGGGCAGGCTGTTGAGCTTGGTCTGCAGCACCGCGTCGGCACGCAACTGGTCGGCGAACTCGAGCAGGGTCACGTGGGAGACGATGCCAGCCAGGTCGATGGCCGCCTCGACACCGGAGTTGCCGCCGCCGATCACCGCCACGCGCTTGCCCTTGAAGAGCGGGCCGTCACAGTGCGGGCAGAAGCACACGCCCTTGGCCTTGTACTCCTTCTCGCCGGGCACGTTCATCTCGCGCCAGCGGGCGCCGGTGGAGAGGATCACTGTCTTGCCCTTCAAGGATGCGCCATTCTCGAGCTGCACCTCGACCACCTTGCCCGGAATCAGCTTGGTGGCGCGCTGCAGGTTCATCACGTCCACCTCGTACTGCTTCACGTGCTGTTCAAGCGCAGCGGCGAGCTTGGGCCCTTCGGTCTCCTTCACGGAGATGAAGTTCTCGATGCCGAGGGTATCCATCACCTGGCCGCCGAAGCGCTCCGCCACCACGCCAGTGCGGATGCCCTTGCGTGCCGCGTAGATCGCTGCCGCCGCGCCGGCCGGCCCGCCACCAATCACCAGTACGTCGAAGGCATCCTTCGCTGCGATCTCTTCCGCCGCACGGGCGGCCGCGCCGGTGTCGAGCTTGGCGACGATCTCCTCGATGGTCATGCGGCCCTGGCCGAATTCCTGGCCGTTGAGGAAGACCGTCGGCACGGCCATGATGCGGCGCTCGTTCACCAGGTCCTGGAACAGCGCGCCGTCGATCATCGTGCTGGTCACGCCCGGATTGAGCACGGCCATCAGGTTGAGGGCCTGCACCACGTCCGGGCAGTTGTGGCAGGACAGGGAGATGAAGGTCTCGAAGTCGAAGCGGCCCGGCAAGGCCTTGATCTGCTCGATCACCGCCGCATCCACCTTGGGCGGGTGACCGCCGGTCTGCAGCAGCGCGAGGATCAGGGACGTGAACTCATGCCCCATCGGAATGCCGGCGAAGTGGATGCGCGGTTCCTCGCCCGGCACCGCCACACCGAAGGACGGGCGCAGCGCGTGGCTGCCGTCGTCCCGCAGCGTGACCTTGTCCGAGAGTTCCGCGATATCGACGAGCAGGCCGCGCAGTTCCTGCGCTTTGGCGCTGTCGTCAAGGGAGGCGACCACCTCGATCGGGCGCTGGAGCTTCTCGAGATAGGCCTTGAGCTGGTTCTTGATATTGGCGTCGAGCATGGTCTTGTCCTTTTATGTGGGCGTCGTTCAGGCCCCCATGCCTGAACGGTGAATAGGACACATCATATCGACGGGCCGCGCATTGCTCCAATTGATTGATGGAATCGATTCAATACCTATTTTCTATCGGCGTGGAGTGCAGGCGCCACACGCCGCGCCAATCAATTGGCGTGGGCCGAAATGAGCAGCGGCCACATGTGGCTTCCCGCCGCGTGTCCTGCCTCCTGCCGGGGGAGGACTCCCGGCTTGAGCGTGAGGCGCACACGGAGATCCGCGCTCAGCTTGTGCGTGGAGTATGGCAGCGCCACCTCGCCCCCCGTCGCCGGCAACTGGACCGGCACATCCAGGCCGAAGACCTCCACAGCGCTGAACAGGTACTGCATTTCCGGCAGCACGCTGATGACCAGTGTGTACCCGGCGCGACTGTTGGTCGTGACCGTCAGCTTGATGCCTTCGGGGTTTCGTTTCGACGGAATGTCGATATGGCGTGTGCCGTCACCGAGTTCATCGTCACCGATGAGCAGTTCGCTTGGTTGAATGGACGTGGAATAGGCATAGAGCCGTACGTCGCTGGCGACGGCTGAACGTTCTTCATGCAACCTGGCCGCAGCGGGGAACAGGTAGGTCGCGGCGCACAGCACGGCGACGACAGCTGCGCCCGGCAGGAACCCGATGACGGGCGCCCGCGATACGGGAAAAGGGGGGACGCCGTCCTGGAGTACGGTTTTGTCGCTCATGTTGATGGTCCTGTTCTGGATTCTGTTGGTACCCGAAGGCGACGGGTTGATTATTTTTCTGAAGCGCCAGTTGCCATCCGCAAGTTCCAGGCCATTTTTTTATTTGTTTAAAAACAACAACCTAAATAATAATATTGGCATTTATCGAAAAGTCGTAAAGAAAACTGACGTTTTAATAGTTTTTGTTATATTTTTTGTACTCGCTAAGCATTTGCCCCCGCAATGCGGCCTTCCTGCCATGAAGACCGGTATTGGCCCTAGCAAAAGACGGGCAAAACCCAAAATGGGGGGCGAGGCGGGCTGCGACACAGATCACGCTCGCAACGAGAGTTTTCGCGGTTCCCGATTTTCGGAGGTGTCAAAAAATCCGACAGAATCCGGCATTCGGATGCACCGGCCGAGCAAGCCCGCACTTGGCAGCAGCCTCAATATTTCTAAGTCAAGTCTTTAGAAATCATCGTTTTACTCCGTCACGTCCAGGCCCTACGATAGCCCGGTACAAGCTCGGCAAGCCCTGGCCTTGCTGCCGAGCCAAGCTTTCATCGTGAGCAGACCCATGTCGCCCTACTACAGCCATCGCAGATGGCAGAGCAACCCCCACTCACGCGAAACCGGAATCGCCGGACGTCCGGGCCGCTCCATGCCGTGCCAACCCCACATCCCCCGATGACGCTTCCCGCCCCTCCCGCCTCCCGCCCGCCGGAACACGCCACCTCGGCGCGGCTGCCGCCCCTCATCGCGCTGTCCTACTTCGAGGTGGCGGCCCGCACCGGCAGCTTCAGCGAGGCGGCCAAGCTGCTGCACGTCTCGCCGGCCGCGGTCAGCCATCAGGTGAAGGCCCTCGAGAGCATCCTCGGCATCCCGCTCTTCGTGCGCCATCACCGCAAGGTGGTGCTGACCCGCGCGGCGGATCTGGCCTTGCCGCGCCTGCAGGAGGGCTTCGCCGCGCTGGCCGATGCGGTCGAGCAGCTGCGGGCGCACCGGGACGACGAGTCCATCATCACGGTGTGCGCCGAGCCCCTGCTCGCCACCAAGTGGCTGGTGCCACGCCTGCACCGTTTCTACGCCGCTTTTCCGGATGCCGAAGTGCGCCTGCAGGCCAGCCTCGGCTCGGTGGACTCGGTGGTCGGCGGGCCGGTCCCGCTGGCGAGCTTCCAGCGTTCGGGCATCGACGTATCGCTGCGCCTCGGTTTCGGGGTCCATCCGGAGCTGCACGTCAGTCCGATGTTCCCACTGGTCCTCGTGCCGATGTGTGCGCCAGCCCTGCTGCCGCGCCTGTCCGTGCCGGCCGACGTGCTGCGTGTGCCGCTGCTGTGCGACAGCACCTACCTGCGTTCGCCAGCCCGCTTCGGCTGGGCCGAATGGCTGGAGCAGCAAGGCATCCCGCGGCCCACGCCCTTGCGCGAACAGCGTTTCGGCAACGGTCTGCTGGCCCTCGAAGCGGCCGTCAGCGCTCATGGCGTGTGGCTGGCCAGCCCCGAGCTGACGATCGCCGAACGGGAGGCCGGCAAGCTGTGCATTGCCTTCCCGCAGGCCACAGCACTGGCCTTGCGGACGCCTGTCGCCTATCACCTCACCTGCCCGCCGGCCGCCCTCGAACGCCCCATCGTGCGGGCCTTCCAGGACTGGCTGCAGCTCGAAACCACCACGGCGGGTGCCGCGCCCCTGTTGCCCGCCTCGTAGGAGAACGCCATGCCCCCCATTCGTATCGCCGCCTTGACGGCGCTGGCCATGCTCGCCTTCGCCGCCAATTCCCTGCTGTGCCGGCTGGCACTGCGCGACGGCCACATCGACGCAGCGAGCTTCACGGCGCTGCGCATCGGCTCGGGCGCGCTGGTGCTGTGGCTGCTGCTGCGCCTGCGCGGCGGCGGAAGCGGCGCCCGCCACGGCAGCTGGCCGTCGGCGCTGGCGCTGTTCGTCTACGCCGCCGGCTTCTCCTTCGCCTATCTGAGCCTGTCCGCCGCCACTGGCGCGCTGCTGCTGTTCGGCGCCGTGCAGGCGACGATGATCGGCTACGGCCTGTGGCATCGGGAGCACCTCAAGCGCATGCAGAGCGTCGGTCTGGTGCTCGCCGCCGCCGGCCTCGTCGCGCTGGTCCTGCCGGGCCTGTCGGCACCACCGCTGGTCGGCTCCTTGCTGATGACGCTGGCCGGCGTGGCGTGGGGCATTTATTCCCTGCGCGGCCGCGGCGGCAGCGACCCGGCGGCCAGCACCGCCGGCAACTTCGCGCGGGCCGCGCCGATGGCGCTGGGGCTGAGCCTGGTCACCCTGTCCCACGCGCAGACGGACGGCGCCGGCATCGCCTACGCCCTCGCCTCCGGCGGGCTAGCCTCCGGCATCGGCTACGTGATCTGGTACATGGCGATGCCCCAGCTGCGCGCCGCCAGCGCGGCGAGCGTGCAGCTCAGCGTACCGGTCATCGCCGCGCTGGGTGGCGTGCTGTTCCTTGGCGAGGCGATCACGCCGCGCCTGGTGTGTTCGTCCATCGCCATCCTCGGCGGCATCGCGCTGGTCATCAGCGGGCGACGGCGCTGAACGTCAATACCGTGGCACCGCTTCGGGCGATAATCGCGGCAACAACACCAACATAGCCCGCGCAGTGCCTCGGAGGGAGGCCGTCATGAACTTCATCACCCCCGCAATTACGGCCAGCCTGCTTGCCGCAGCGCTTGGCTGCCCAGGTATTGCAACGGCGGCGCCCGCAGCTCCGCCGGCCAGCGAAGCACCGCCCTCGGTCGCCACCGTCGGCGTCCCCGACTTCTCGCAGATCACCCGGCGGTATGGCCCGGCGGTGGTCAACATCAGCATCAGCGGCATGCGCCAGGTATCCGTCAGCCCCGACTCGGCGGACGCCCCCGGCGACGACAACGGCGATTCGGTGCAGCAGTTCCTGCGCCGCTTCCAGCAGGAGTTCGGCGGTGCCGGCGCCAGCATGCAGATCCCAGTGCGCGGCCAGGGTTCGGGCTTCATCCTCAGCGAGGACGGGCTGATCCTCACCAACGCCCACGTGATCGCCAACGCCAGCGACGTGGTCGTCAAGCTCACCGACCGGCGCGAGTTCCACGCCCGCGTGATCGGCAGCGACCGCAAGACCGACATCGCGGTGCTGAAGATCGACGCCCACCGCCTGCCCACCGTCAGCATCGGCAATCCGGCCGACCTGCAGGTGGGCGAATGGGTGCTCGCCATCGGCTCGCCCTACGGCTTCGAGAACAGCGTCAGCGCCGGCGTGGTCAGCGCCAAGGGGCGCTCCCTGCCGGACGGCAGCGGCGTGCCCTTCATCCAGACCGATGCGGCGGTGAACCCCGGCAATTCCGGTGGCCCGCTGTTCAACGCCCGCGGCGAGGTCGTCGGCATCAACTCGCAGATCTACAGCCGCACCGGCGGCTTCCAGGGCCTGAGCTTCGCAATTCCCATCGACCTGGCGCTGAAGATCCAGAAGCAGATCGCCGCCACCGGCCACGCTTCCCACGGCTTGCTGGGGGTAACCGTGCAGGAGGTGAACCAGTCGCTGGCGGACGCCTTCCGCCTGCCGGCGCCGGCAGGCGCGATCATCCTCGACATCATGCCCGGCAGCCCTGGCGCCAAGGCCGGCCTGCTGCCCAGCGACGTGATCCTCGGTGTGGACGACATGCCGATCACAGCGGCCGGTGACGTGCAGACCCTGGTGACCATGGCCCAGCCCGGCCAGCGCCTGCAGTTCGAAGTGTGGCGCGACGGCAAGGCCCATCGCCTGCCGGTCGTTCTCGGCGAGGCCGGCAAGGCGACCGCCAGCCCGCAGCCGGCACCCGCGCCGGACACCAGCACGTTGCACCAGTTCGGCCTGCAGCTGCGCCCGCTGCAAGCCGTCGAACACCTGGCCATCGGCTTGTCCATCGGGCTGCTGGTGGAATCCGCCACGGGTCCGTCCCGCGCCGCCGGCATGCAGGCCGGCGACGTGGTGCTGTCGATCAATGGCAAGCCGGTCAGTACGCTGGATCAGGCCCGTGCCATCGTCAAGACCGTCACCGGTACCGTGGCGTTGCTGGTGCAGCGCGGTGGCGAGCGGCAGTACGTGACCGTCACCCCGAGCACGACGGCCAAGTAAACGTCGGCAACGAGGGCGCGCGCCTTCCGCGGGCGCCCTCGCCTTTCCGGATTACAGCGCCGGCTGCGTGCGCTTCCAGCTGAAGGGGCCGAAGCTGGTCGCCGTCGCGGCGGCCTTGCTGTCGTAGTTCGGGTCGATGCTCAGCTTGAGCCACTCCAGCGGCGCCGTGCTGCCATGCACCACGATACGATGGAAGTTCGGCACGCTGTAGCCATTCGGCTGGTTGGCATAGGCATCGTCGGAGCAGGCGACGGCCGCCGCGCCCGAGCTCGGCTCGATCAGGCACGCCGCGCCCTGCACCAGCGGGTTGTCCGAGCGATACACGTGGGAATCGCCGTTGAGCAGCAGCACCGGCTTGCCGAAGGCCTTGGCGCGGGTGGCGATCAGGTCGATGAACTGCTTGTACTGGGAGATGTGGCTGGCGGCCTTGCCGTCCACATCCCACATGTCGGCCTGCAGCTGGATCACCACCGCGGTGGAGTTGTCACTCACCGCCCGGTTGAAGGCGTTATCCAGCCAGCGCTTGTTGGCGGCGGAGCGGTTGGCCACTTCCTGGGCCTGGGCCGGACTCATGGACGGCGCGCCGTACCACGGGTCGGTGTCGTTGTTGGAGCCGCCCGGCATGTTGACGGTCACGAACAGCACACCGGCCTTCTCGAACCACACGTTCTCCACGTAGCTGCTGTCGGTCGGGTAGTTGGTGTCGTATTCGAGGGCCTGGGAATGCACGTCCATCGAGCCGCCGAGGGTCTTGCCCGGCTTGGCGAAGAAGATCGAGCGGACCAGATCCAGGTTGGCCAGCGGATCGCCGCCCGCGTAGCTCAGCAGGTTGCCGCCGGCATCCACCTTGTAGTCGATCTGGCCGGTAGTCGCGTTGTAGACGCCGCCGCCCTCCTTGGCCTTGTGGCAGTCGGTCCACTCGTTGTCGCCCGGCGTGTAGACCAGCGGGTTCTTCAGGGCCTTCCAGTCGGTGGCGACGGTGACGTCGTAGGCCTGGGTGCAGTACTGGGAGCCGGAGTGGATGTCGCCGACGTGCATCACCAGCGACACGTCCGCGTCGCCATCCAGGGCCGTCATGAAGGCCGGCAGCGCGGTGGTCTGCGTGGTATCCGTCGCCGTCGCACCGTAAGGCACGTCCCCAATCACCGCCGCGGTGATCTTGCCCGGCGCGTCGCTGCCGCCGCTGCCACCACACCCATACATCGCCAATGCCGCCGCCGAACACATGATCGGCCCTACGAATTTCCGCATGATTGTTCTGTCCTGTTCTTGTCGAGTGCCTCGGCCCCGAAGCGGGCCGGGCGGAGCGTTGCAAGACCGCCCCGGCGGCGATGCTGCGGCATACAGATGACAGGACCATGAACCGGAATGGGGAATGCGGGCCTTGCCTTCAGCCCCGGTAGCGTAAAGCCTCGACCACCAACGCAAAGGCCGGCGAGGACTGGCGGCGACTGGCGTAGTAGAGGTGATAGCCGGGAAAGTTCGGGCACCAGTCCTGCAACACCTGCACGAGGCACCCTGCCGCCACATCGTCCCGCACCATGTCCTCCGGCAGATAGGCCAGCCCGAAGCCGGCCAGTACCGCCGTCAGCCGCGGCGTGCTGCTGTTGAACACCCACTGCCCGTCAACCCGCACGTTCAGCGTCTGGCCGTCCTTCTCGAACTCCCAGGCCAGCAGGTTGCCGTGGGTTGGCAGGCGCAGGTTGATGCACTGGTGGTTGGCCAGCTCGCGGGGCGTCAGCGGTGGCGGACGCTTCGCGAAATAGGCCGGCGCGCCGACCACGGCCATGCGCATGTCCGGCCCGATGCGCACCGCGATCATGTCTTTCTCCACCTGGTCGCCCAGCCGCACGCCGGCGTCGAAGCGCTGGCTGACGATGTTGGTCAGCCCGTAGTCCACGTTGATCTCGATACAGACATCCGGGTAGTCCGGCAGCACGGCCGCCAGCCGGGGCCACAGCACGGTGTTGGCGGCGTGTTCGGCGCAGGTGATGCGCACCGTGCCGGCCGGCTTGTCGCGCAACTCGGTGAGCGCCGCCAGCTCGGCCTCGATCTCCTCGAAACGCGGCGCGACGGTGCGGAGCAGGCGCTCGCCGGCCTCGGTGGGCGACACGCTGCGCGTGGTGCGGGCCAGCAAGCGGATGCCCAGCCGTGCCTCCAGCGCACGCACGGTATGGCTCAACGCCGACTGGGACACGCCGAGCCGGGCCGCCGCCTTTGTGAAGCTGCCCTCCCGCGCCACCGCGACGAAGGCCAGCAGGTCATTGAAATTCTCGCGCTGCATTCATGAATTCAGTTCATAAGCTCTTGCGGATTGTAGTGGCTAATCAATGGCCCCGCTGCCCGCTAAAGTCTGCGCATCGGGCCGAGGCCAGGGCGCGCGATCCGGAAACACCGAAAAAGCGTGCCCCCCTCCCCACCGCTCACCGAAAAAGGGACACGACCATGACCATCGACGTACTCGGCTACGCCGCCTATTCCCCCACCGACGATCTGAGCCCCTACCGCTCCAAGGCCGGCAAGCAGGTCGACACGGGCACGCTGAAGGCCTGAGCGCACCGATGGAAGCAACCACCGCCGGCGTCACGCGGCTGGCCCACCGCATCGCCGCCACCTTCGCGACGTGCGCCGCGATGCTCGGGCTGTGCCTGGCGCGGGTGCTCGCGCTGATCATCAGGCCTCACCACCGTGGAGTCCCTTCGTGCTGATTCAGACCGTGCGCGTCGCCCTGCAGCGCCCTTACACCTTCGTCGTGATGGCGTTGCTGCTGCTCATCGTCGGGCCGCTGGCGGCCCTGCGCACGCCGACCGACATCTTTCCGGAAATCCGCATCCCGGTGGTGGCGGTGGCCTGGCAGTACACCGGCCTGCCGCCGGACCAGATGGCCGGACGCATCTCGACGGTGTTCCAGCGCATCCTGACGACCGCGGTCAACGACGTCGAGCACATCGAGGCCAACACCTATCCGGGCGTCAGCGTCGTCAAGATCTTCTTCCAGCCCGGCGTCGACATCGCGGTTGCCAACGCACAGGTCACCGCCGCCTCCCAGGTGGCCCTGCGCCAGATGCCACCCGGCATCACGCCGCCCGTCATCCTCAACTACAACGCGGCGACGGTGCCCATCGTGCAGTTGGCCCTGTCGGGCGAAGGCCTGTCGGAACAAAGCCTGTTCGACCTGGGCATGAACACCGTCCGCACGCCGCTGACCACCGTGGCCGGCGCGGTCATTCCCCTGCCCTACGGCGGCAAGCAGCGCCAGGTGCAGATCGATCTGGACCCGGCAGCCCTGCAGGCCCGCGGCCTGTCGGCCCAGGACGTGGCCGCCGCGCTGGCTGCCCATAACGTGCTGGTCCCGATCGGCACCCAGAAGATCGACAGCTACGAATACACCCTCCAGCTGAACAGCGCCCCGTCGGCCATCGAGGAGATTGGCCGCCTGCCGGTGAAGGTCATCGACGGCAGTACGATCTACCTGCGCGACGTGGCCCAGGTGCATGACGGCAACGCGCCGCAGACCAACATCGTGCACGTGGACGGCGGCCGCTCGGTGCTCATGTCGGTGCTCAAGAACGGCTCGGCGTCCACGCTGGCCATCGTGGACGGCATCCGCACGAAGCTCGCCGCGCTGAAGAGTGGCTGGCCCGCCGCGTTGAGCGTGGTGCCGATCAACGATCAGTCCCTGTTTGTACGGGCGGCGATCCGCGGCGTGGTGCTGGAAGGCGCCATCGCCGCCGCGCTGACCAGCGTGATGATCCTGCTGTTCCTCGGCAGCTGGCGGTCCACGGTCATCATCGCGGTGTCCATCCCGCTGTCCATCCTGGGATCGATCATCGCCCTCGCGGTGGTCGGCGAAACCCTCAACCTCATGACCCTCGGCGGGCTGGCACTGGCCATCGGCATCCTGGTGGACGACGCCACGGTGACCATCGAGAACGTGAACTGGCACCTGGAACACGGCAAGGACGTGGAGACGGCGATCCTCGACGGCGCCCGCCAGATCGTCGCGCCGGCCTTCGTCTCCCTGCTGTGCATCTGCATCGCCTTCGTGCCGATGTTCTTCCTCGAGGGCGTGTCGCGCTTCCTCTTCGTACCGATGGCCGAAGCGGTGATCTTCGCGATGGTGAGCTCCTTCATTCTGTCGCGCACGCTGGTGCCGACGATGGCCAAGTACCTGCTGCGCCCACATGCGCAGCATACCGACATGCACGGCGACGACCATGCACTGCCACCGGCCCGCAATCCGCTGGTGCGCTTCCAGCGCCGCTTCGAGGCCGGCTTCGCGTCCCTGCGCGACGGTTACCGGGGCTTGCTGGCTGGCGCGCTGGCGCATCGCAAGCGCTTCCTCGGTGGCTTTGGCGCAGCGGTCGGACTGTCCTTCGGGCTGCTGCCCTTCATCGGCAGCAACTTCTTCCCGCAGGTGGATTCGGGCCAGTTGCTGATGCACGTGCGCGTGCCTGTCGGCACCCGCGTGGAGGAGACCGCTGCCCGCTTCGCACGCATCGAGGCCGAGATCCGCCAGGTCATACCGGCGCAGGAAATCGCCACGCTGGTGGACAACATCGGCCTGCCGCCCAGCAACATCAACCTGACCTACAACAACACGGGCGTGATGGGCTCCCAGGACGGCGACTTCCAGATCGCCCTGCGCGAAGGGCACCACCCGACCGCCGACTACGTGCGGCGCCTGCGGGAACGACTGCCGACCGCGTTTCCTGACACGAACTTCTCCTTCCCGCCGGCCGACATCGTCAGCCAGATCCTCAACTTCGGCGCACCGGCCCCGATCGACGTGCAGATTCGCGGCGCCGACCTGGACGCCAACTTCGCCTACGCCCAGCGCCTGCTCAAGCGCCTGCGCACCGTCCCGGGCGTGGCCGACGCGCGCATCCAGCAATCCAACAAGGCCCCGGTATTCAACGTGGAGCTCGACCGAACCCAGGCCCAGCTGCTCGGCCTGAGCACCCGCGACGTCACCAGCAGCCTGGTCGTCAATCTGGCGGGCAGCAGTCAGGTGGCCCCTACCTACTGGCTGAATCCGGCCAACGGCGTCAGCTACCCGATCGTGATCCAGACACCGCAGCACCAGCTGGACTCGCTGGCGGCCCTGGAGAACCTCCCGGTCGGTAACGGGACGAGCGCCAACGCCACAACCCTCGGCGGCATCGCCCGCTTCGAGCGCGGCAACGCCAACGCGCTGATCAGCCAGTACAACGTGCAACCCATGGTCCAGATCCATGCCAGCACCCAGGATCGCGACCTCGGGGCGGTCGCCGCCGACATCCGGCGCGTTCTCGCCGAGACGGCCGGCGAGGTGCCCAAGGGCGCCACCGTCAACCTGCTCGGCCAGGTGCAGACCATGGACCGGGCCTTCTCCGGCCTGCTGTTTGGCCTGCTCGGCGCCATCGTCCTGATTTATCTCCTCATCGTCGTGAATTTCCAGTCCTGGCTCGATCCGGCGGTGATCGTCTCGGCCCTGTCGGCCGCCCTGGCCGGCATCGTGTGGATGCTCTTCGCTACCCGCACCACGCTGTCGGTGCCGGCCCTGACCGGCGCCATCATGTGCATGGGCGTGGCCACCGCCAACAGCGTGCTCGTCATCAGCTTCGCCCGCGAACGGCTGGCCGTGCTGGGCGATGCGACCGCTGCGGCCCTCGAAGCCGGCTTCGTGCGCTTCCGCCCGGTGCTGATGACCGCCCTGGCGATGATCATCGGCATGCTGCCGATGGCCCTCGGCCTCGGCGAGGGCGGCGAGCAGAACGCCCCGCTGGGCCGGGCCGTCATCGGCGGCCTGCTCCTCGCCACGGTCGCCACCCTGATCTTCGTGCCCGTGCTCTTCAGCCTGGTACACGGCCGCGGCGCCCATCGCCCGGCCTCCGCCACCCCGCAGCCCGCTCCCGGAGTGTCCTGACATGCCCGCTCGTTCTTCCTCTCCCCTGTTCCGCCGCAAGCCCCTCGCCCTGCTGGCCCTCGGGCTGGCGGCCAGCGTGGTGGGCGGCGGACTCCTGTCGCGGCAGTCCCAGGCCGAGCAGCTGCGCGAAAGCGCCACCGCCCAAGCCGTACGGACCGTCACCGTCGCACCGCCGACGGCCACATCGGAAACCGTGCTGGAGTTGCCGGGGCACATCGAGGCCTGGTCGCGCGCCCCCATCTACGCCCGGGTGAACGGTTACCTGAAGCGCTGGACGACGGACATCGGCGCCGTGGTGAAGGCCGGCCAGCCCCTCGCCGAGATCGAGACGCCCGACCTCGACCAGCAGCTCGCCCAGGCCCAGGCCGAACTGGCCACCGCCCGCAGCAATGCGGCCCTCGCCACCGAGACATCGCGGCGCTGGCAATCCCTGCTGGCCACCGACTCGGTCTCCCGGCAGGAGGCCGACGAAAAGGCCGGCGACCTCGCCGCCAAGCAGTCGGCCGTCAATGCGCTGCAGGCCAATGTGGCGCGGCTGCAAGCCCTCAAGCACTTCCAGCGCCTGCTTGCCCCCTTCGACGGGGTCGTGACCGCCCGCAACACCGACGTGGGGGCGCTCATCAACGCCGGCATGACCCCCGGCAGCGAGCTGTTCGTTGTCTCGGAGATCCGCCGCCTGCGCGTCTATGTGAAGGTGCCGCAACGTCAGGTGGCCCGAATCCACCCTGGTGAGCGTGCACGACTCCAAGTGCCGGAGCGACCGGGCCGCAGCTACGAGGCCACCGTGCTCTTCCTGGCCCAGGCCATCGAGGCCGGCTCCGGGGCGATGCTGGTCCAGCTCACCGTGGATAACAGCGCTGGCGAGCTGCTGCCCGGCGGTTTCGCGACGGTGCGCTTCACATCCTCTCCGCCGGCGGACGACGGCCTCGCGGTACCGCCCAGCGCGCTGATCTTCGACAAGGCCGGCGTACGGGTCGCCACCGTCGGCCGCGGGGGCAGCGTGCAGCTCAAGCGCGTGTCGATCGCCCGCGATCTGGGCAAGAGCGTGGAGCTGGCCGGCGGCCTGGGCAAAGACGAACAGGTGATCCTCAACCCGCCGGATGGCCTCGCCAGCGGCGACCGGGTGCGCATCGCCACGGCCCCAACGGGGGCCGCAAGGTGAAAGCGCCACTGATCGCGGCGCTGGCCGTAGCCCTCGCAGCCTGCGCCGCCACGCCCCCCGCACCGCGGCCGGCCTTGCCAGAGGTGCCGGCGTCCTACAGGGAACTGCCCGCACCGTGGATCGCCGCCGTCCCCGCCGATACCCTGCCCCGTGAAGCCTGGTGGACGCTGTACAACGATCCCGAACTCGACCGCCTGGAACAGCAGCTGCTCGCCAACAGCCCCGACCTGGCCAGCGCGCTGGCGCGCTACCAGCAGGCCGGGGCCGCCGCCGACGCAGTGCGCGCCGCCCAATCCCCCACCGTCGGCGCCGCCCTCGGCGTGGAGCGGGACCGCCAGTCCCAGCGGCGCCCCCTGCGCGTGCTGGGCCCCAATTCACCGGACGAATACAACAGCGCGTCCCTCGGGCTGAGTCTGCAATACGAAGTGGACCTGTGGGGCCGCATCCGCCAGCAGGTCCACGCGGGCACGGCCCTGCAGCAGGCTGCGCACGCCGATCTGGCCGCCGCGCAGCTGGCCCTGCAGGCTCAGCTCGCGGACACCGTGATCGCGCTGCGCGCCGCCGACCGGGAGGCCGGGCTGCTGCACGCAAGCGAGCTCGCCTATCAGCGGGCCGCCGGGATGGTCGAGCGGCGCCACGCCGAGGGCATCGCCTCGGGACTGGATCTGGCACGAGCCGAGGCCCAGCTGGAGAGCACCCGCTCCCAGTCGCGGCAACTGCAGGCGCGCCGGGCGGTGCTGGAACACGCAATCGCCGCGCTGGTAGGGGCCAACGCGTCGACCTTCACGATCACCCCAAGCATCGTTGCCGAGCCGATTCCGGCCATCCCTGCCGGCCTGCCCTCCGCACTGCTGCAGCGCCGGCCCGACATCGCCGCCGCCGAACGGCGTGTCGCCGCCGCCAATGCCAGCGTGGGTGTGGCCCACTCGGCCTTCTTCCCGTCCCTCACGCTGAATGCCGGCGGTGGTTTCCAGAGCAGCGATCTCGGCCACTTCATTGCAGCGCCGAACCTCTTCTGGGCCATCGGGCCGGGCCTGCTGACCCGGTTGCTCGACGGCGGCCTGCGCAAGGCCGAGCTTGCCCGCAGCGAAGCGCTGCTCGACGAGGCCGGACAGAACTATCGCGGCGTGGTGCTCGCCGCCTTCCAGCAGGTCGAGGACCAGCTCGCGCTGCTGACGCATTACGCTGACGCCGCGCAGTCCGAAGGGCGGGCCACGGCCGCCGCCGAGCGTGCCGAGGCCCTCGCCACCCACCGCTACCGGGACGGTGCCGCCAGCTACCTCGACGTGGTCACCGCGCAGACCAGCCATCTCCAGGCCCAGCGCAACCTCCTCGACCTGACCACCCGCCAGCGGCGCGCAACGGTACAACTCGTGCGCGCGCTGGGGGGCGGCTGGTCGGCCAAGTAAGCCGCGGCCATGTGCCGCTCAATCATCGAAAGGAACATGCAATGAAAACATTGGCAGCCGCAGCGGTCCTGCTCGCTCCCCTGGCCGCCCCCGCGCTGGGCGACGACACGCAGCACGTCCGGGTCACGCGGATCGGCACACAGGCGTCGGTGGCGGGTCCGGCCGACTACTTCACCGGCACGGTGCGCATCGACTCGCCCTTCCAGGGCACGGCGCCGGCACGGGTCGGCGGCGCGAGCGTGAGCTTCGAACCGGGCGCCCGCACCGCCTGGCACACCCATCCCCTCGGGCAGACGCTGATCGTCACCGCCGGCAGCGGGCTGGTGCAGTCCTTTGGGGGGCCGGTGCAGCGCATCCACCCAGGCGATATCGTATGGATTCCGCCCGGCGTGAAACACTGGCACGGCGCCGCGGCGGGCACCGCGATGACCCACATCGCGATTGCCGAGGCGCTGGACGGCAAGGTCGTCGACTGGCTCGAGCACGTCAACGACGCGCAGTACCTTGCCGTACCGCCAGCCGACTGACAGCGGCCCGGACCGCGGGCCGCCGCACCGTCACACGCGGTAGCCCTCTTCCCGCAGCACCTGGCGCACCGCCGGCCGCTCCAGCATGCGCAGGTAGTGTTCGCGGCAGTTCGGCGGCAGCTTCATCTTCAGCTTGTCGGCCCAGAACTCCGTGTAGAACAGCGCCGCATCGGCAATGGAAAAGTTGCCGGCAATGAACTCCCGCCCGGCCAGCTGGGCGTCCATGACCTCGAAACCCCGCTCGACGATCTCCCGGCCGCGGGCGCGCACCACGTCGTGGTCCGCCGGGTTAGGGGTGAAGTTGGGCGTCGTGAAGATCCGCGTGAAGCCCTGGCCGTGGATCGTGCCGACCACGTAGTCCATCACCTCCAGCACCCTCACCTCGCCGTCCGCCCCCTCGGGCAGCAGGTGCTGCTTGGGATATTGGCGCGCCAGCCACCAGGCGATCGCCTGGAACTCCGTGATCGGCCTGCCGTCCTTGCGGACCAGCGTTGGGATGGTGGACTTGGGATTGATCGCCACGTAGTCGGGCTCAAGATGCCCGCCGGCCGGCAGATTGACGATATAGACCTCGAAGACGGCCCCCACCTCTTCAAGCAGGATATGGATGCCGGTCGAGCACGAGCCGGGCGTCATGTAGAACTTCATGGACAGAATTCCTCGGGCGATGGCGCCGTGCCACGTGCGCGGAGCACGGCAGAGGCAAGCCCGAAGCAAGAGGGGGGCCACTGTCGGCATCCCCCACGGAAAAGGCCGATCCGGCCCCGCGGCTATGTCGGAAAGCCGTCGAGCGCCTGTCGCGATGTCGGATTCATGACAGGGAGATCACGCCGGACCGAGGGCCCCGACGCCTACAGCACGGCCTCCAGCCGGCAGGCCGACAACGAAGCGCGCCGCCGGCTGCCTATTCCCAGGAAGGCGCGCACGGTCGCGGCCAGGCCGTCGCCATCCACCGGCGCGTCCACCAGCACCGCCGCCTCTGGCAGATGCGCCCGGGCCTCGTCCCGCGCCCTGTCCGACGCCGCCAGCACCACGACCAGCAGCCGCTGCTTGCGCGCCCGGCCGAGCAGCACGTGGGCCATGCGGGCGGCATCAAGTCCGCCGATACGCCAATCCACGACGAAGACGTCCGGTGCCATCTCACCGACCCGGAGCAGGCCGTCGTAGGGGCAGCCCGTGGATGTCACCAGGCACTCCGGCAACCGCTCGCCGAGCGCACCCTGCAGCGCATGGCGCTCCGTCTCGTCGTCCATGACGAGCAGCATGCCAAAGGGCACGGGGGTATGGATGCCGACGCAACGCTGCTCGAGCAGCAACCGGTCGACCGATCCAACCAGGATTCGCCGGTGTCCCCCCGGCGTTTTCCAGGCTTGCAGGCGCCCCTCCTCCACCCAAAGCTGAGCCGTACGTACGCTGATGCCGAGCAGGCGAGCCGCATCGCGGGTCGAACATGTCTGGGTCAAAATCGTCTCGGCAGTCATTGCGCGTCACATGTCTCATCGGGCATTCGATGAGCGTATTCTAAACGCGTTTTATTGATTTTGTCGATTTAATTGTTTATTTGCAAAATTCAACAAATACACATCAATTGAAAAATACTGCAAACATTTTTATGGCGCCCCGGTGTTGAGCAGCTTGAGTGCAAAGCCTGTCAGCTCCTGATCGGAACGCGCCCAGGCCTCGCCGTCGAACGGGGTGATCCGGTCGCCATTACGCTTGATGATGCGCCGGCCATCCGCGCTGAAACGGGCGTCCCGCACCCGGTCGGCTTCACCTTCCAGCGTACTGAGCGGTGTCTTGCCGCCGTTCCAGGCCCACACGCGCGCCGCGCCATCGGCTCCGGTGCTCACCAGCAAGGTGCCGTCCGGGCTGATGTCCACGCTCATCACCGGCCCCGCATGGGCTGGAATGCCGCTGTGATCGGCGCGCAGCGCCCGCACCTCGTAGCGGCGCAACCGTCCGTCGGAACCGCCGCTGGCCAGGCGGCGACCGTCCTGATCGAAGGCCAGCGCAAAGATCGGCCCATCCGCATCGTCGCTCTGGAACAGGATCTGGCCATCGGCGCTGCGTATCAGGCGCAGCCGGCCGTCGGTCAGCCCGAGCGCCAGCAGCGACTCGTCCCGGCTGAAGACCGCCGAGCGCACGCTCTCGCCCTTGCCCAGCAGGTCGCGCAACTGCTCCGGCAGCGAAGTTTCGAAGAGCTGCCCGCTGGCCAGCCGGAAGCTGTACCTCCCGGCGCTGCTGAGGATCAATCCATTGCCCGTCGGCGTCAGGAAATCCAGGCTCTGCAGGCGCCATAGCCGCACTGCCCCGTCGGCGCCGGCGCTCGCCAGGTGCTGGCCATCCGGCGCAAACACCGCCGCACGCACCCCCTGGCTGTGGCCGCGGAACTCCCGCGCGCGGAATTCGAAGGGGTCGTCCCACACCCGCACCGTGTCGTCCACGCCGAAGGACACCAGCCGCGTGCCGTCGGCACTGAAGGCCACGCCCAGCGCCCCGCCGGCATGAATGCCGTCCAGATGCAGCGGCGGTTTGGGCGGCGGCGCCTCGCCCTGCCCCAGCGTCCACAGGTAGATCTGTCCGTCCGAGCCGGCCACTGCCAGGCGCTTGCCGTCCGGACTGTGACGGGCCGCCGTCGGCAGCACCGGCGGCTGGCCGGCCGGCACCGGAATCTCCAGCGGGCGGCCGATCACGTGGCCGCGGGTGGTCCACCGGTAGATTTCGCCGTTGGCCACGGCCACCGCCACTTCGCTGCCATCGCTCGAAAAGCTGGCCGACAGGACTTCGTCCGGATGGGTCAGCGTCGCCAGCAAGGCGCCGGTGGCCGCGTTCCACAGGCGGGCCGTGTTGTCGTTGTTGCCGAAGGACAGCACCCGCCCGCCGCTTTCGTCGAACACCGCCGACCCGACGTTGCCGAAGTGCCCGGACAGGCGTGTCATCGCGCAGGGCTCGGCCACCGGCACCAGCAGCAGTTCCGCCCCGCCCTTGCCGTCCTCGCGGATGCCGACCGCCCGCGTGCCCTCCCGGCTCAGATCGGCGTCCACCCACGGGGCGCCGCCGTCCCCGCCGCAGCGCATCAGGTCGCGGCCCGCCTCGTCCCACACCCGCAGCACGCCGTCCCGCCCGGCGGACAGGAAGCGCCGCCCATCGGCGCTCGCCGCCACCGCCACCACCGGCCCGCCATGCTTCACCCGCGCCTCCACGGCCAGCGAGTGGCGATTCACCAGATGCGCTTCGCCGTCGTCGCCGGCGCTCAACACCCAGCGGCCGTCGCGGCTGAACACCACGCCGTTGGCCGCCCCCTGGTGCGGCAACAGCGCCGGGCTCTGCAGGAAGTTGGCGACGGCCAGGCGCAGCGTGCTGCGCACATTGCGGTCGTCCACCCGGCGCGCCAGCGCCAGGGCCGCCTCCAGCGTCTGGCGGGTATCCACGTCTATCCTGTCGGTCAGCTCGGCGGCCTCCCGCCGGGCATCGCCTCGGCGCAGTTCCTGGCGCCACAACCAGGCATTGACGCCGAAGCCCAGCACCAGCACGCAGGCCGCCAGCCCTCCCAGGAAGCGGCGCCGGCGCAGGAAGTAGCGGTCCACCCAAGGCCGGATGATGTCGATGAAGGCATCGTGCTGCAGCTCGTAGCTCACGCCGCCGCTGCCCTCGCGGGTCCGCACGATGCGATGCCGCTCCAGCACCCCGAGCACGCGCCGCACCCGCGCCGCCCGCACCCGCGCCTGGGCCTGCAGGGCTTCCACCGGATAGGCGATCTTCACGCCGCTGCGCGGCGCCAGCGCCTTGAGGACCTTGGCCGCATCATGAAACAGGAAGAAGCCGAAGTTGCCGACCACCTCTTCCAGGTACACCGAGATGATGCCGCCCCGCCCGCCGAGAGCCCGGTAGTCCTGCAGGCGCAGGCCGCGCACCCCCGCCGCCCGCGCCACCAGCCACAGGCGGCGGCAGATCAGCTGCAGGATGGGCAGCTCGATGCCGCCGTCGAACAACCGCCGGCCCGCGCGGGGCCCGTCGCCGGGCATCAGGTCGTCGAGCAGCTGGCTCACCAGCAGCTCGTCGCAAGTGCCGCCGCACTTCAGCACCGGCGCGCGGATCGCCTCGGCCGCCTGCTCCCGGTTGAGGTGCTCCAGATGGAAGGTGGACGCGAACAGGGACAGCACGTGGTCGCGCAGGCAGGCATCCACGCTGGCCAGAAATTCCTCGCGGAAGGACAGCACCAA
The DNA here is from genome assembly GCF_058800215.1 of Zoogloea sp. GW822-FHT05C07. Taxonomy (NCBI): domain Bacteria; kingdom Pseudomonadati; phylum Pseudomonadota; class Betaproteobacteria; order Rhodocyclales; family Zoogloeaceae; genus Zoogloea; species Zoogloea sp. GW822-FHT05C07. Next base: position 4,767,445 of record NZ_CM179510.1, on the reverse strand, counting down.
CCGTACATCAAGGGACGCCCGCAGCAGCGCGCCGATGGCTGCCGGCAGCTGCCCCAGTTCGCCGGCGTGGCGCTGCAGGTACTCCTCGAACTGGTCGAGGATCAGCACCAGCGTGCGCCCGTCGGCCTGCAGGCGCGCCCTGGCGGCCTCGCTCAGCTGCGCGGCGCCGAGCGCGCGGTCGACCGTCGCCACCGCCTCGGCAACCGTCACGCAGGGATCGGCGCCACACCAGCGGTCCACGTAGACCACCTGGGCCTCCTCGGCGGCCAGCGCGGGAATCACCAGCGCCCGCAGCAACGAGGTCTTACCGACGCCGGACGGCGCGTAGAGCAGCGTCAGCGGGTGGGAGAACAGTTTGTTGATAAGCAGTTGAGCATCCCGCTCGCGGCCGAAGAAGCGGTCCCGCTCGGCCTCGGTGTAGGGCTTCAGCCCGACGTAGGGCTCGCTGCCATCGTCGGGAACAGCCGCTTTCGGCCTGCTGGACATGGCGCCGTCTCCTACTTGAACTGGCCGAGGGTCTGCACGAAGGCGTCGCAGTCGGACTGCAGGCGATCCTCGGCAGCCACCAGCTGGGCCCAGAAGCGCTCCTCGATCGGCGATACCGCGGTGCGCACCGCGTAGCGCCGCCGCGGCCGGACCTGCCCCTCGCTGCTGAAGATGTGCCCGACGAGGCGGTAATGCCACACGTCCAGGTTGTAGCCCAGGAACAGCAGCGCGCTCTTCTGAAGGCGCCGCGAGAAGGCGCTCGGCGGCTTGGTGTGCTCGTTCTCCAGGCGGCCGAGGAAGGTCACATGGTCGCTCTCCGTGATCACCACCGTGTCGATGCCGGAGCGTGGATCGGCCAGCGCGTTGGCGAACGGCGAGCCGACGATCTTGTAGATGATGCGGTCGCCATGCTCGCCCAGGTCGGACAGCAGCCAGTTGTCGGCCAGCTTCACCTCCACACCCGGCGTCTGCCCGCCGCGGCGGATCACCAGCAGGCGGCCGTCCAGCTCGTCGTCCTCGGCGCTGAGGATATGGGTCACTACCGTGAACGGCACGCCCGACTGCTCCAGCAGGTTCTCGAAGACCCAGTCATAGCTGGCCGACACGACGATCCACGGGCTCGTCATCGCTGCCAGGAAGCGGTGCGTGCCGGGCAGCACCGGGCTCTGGCTCTGCTCCTGCAGCACCGCGGTGAGGCGCCTGAGGAAGGCACCACGCTCGCCGCCGAAGACCAGTAGCAGGTATTCGGCAGCAGTGGCCAGCGGGTAGCGCTCGTCGATGCGCATGCCGGCCTCCAGCCCGGCGGTCTGGATCAGCGCGCTGACCAGCCGGAAGGAACTCAGCGGGCCGCTGCCGAACACCCCGTCGCCGACCAGCGGCACCAGCCGCCCCTCGTCCAGGCATCCGCGGATGGCCAGGAAGAACTCCCGGTTGCCGCGCAGCGCGGTGGCCGTCGGCGCCGCGGCGGTGCGGCGGGCGATCTCACCGCGGCTCGAATTGGTGTTGAAGCCCTTGCTGATCGCCTTCAGGTCGGGCGCCTCGGCGTCGATGCGGGCCTGCACATAGCGGCAGATCTCGTCCGCGGTAAGGATGCTGTCGCCGTCGTCCGCCTCGAAGGTCGTCACGCCGTGCACGAACCAGCGCACCATGCGCGACACCGCGCTGCCCTTGTCGGCCACGTCCCGGTCCATCACGGTGCAGCCGGACAGCAGGTACTTGCCCTGGCCCTGGCCCAGGTTGGCCACCAGGATGGAGGGGATGTCCACCTGTCCGCTGGCCTCCGGCGTCAGGCTGAAGAGGCAGTCGAGCATGATCACCAGCTGGCCGGCGGCGCTCTCGTTGAGGGCCCGCTTGGCGATCCACTCCATCGAGATCGCCGTCGCATCCAGGTAGTCGAGTTCCGAGTCGTTGGGGCACAGGTAGAGGTCGCCGCGGGCCGACAGCTTGGCATGGCCGCAGTAGTAGAACAGCACCGTGTCGTTGGGCAGCGCATCCTTGAAGACCTTCTGCAGGCTCTTCATCAGCGCCGTCTTTTCCGGGTTGAGCAGGCACTCGATCTCGAAGTGCGCGTCCTCCTTGCCGAGCACGTCGCGCAGCGCGTCCACGTTGGCCGACGCGGTGGCCGGCACCGGGAAACCCGTCGCGTGGGCGTAGGCATCCACGCCGACCAGCAAGGCCGAACGGGCGCCGCGCACGCGCTTCTCGATGGGCACCACGAAGTTGTCGCGCAGCAGCGGATCGGCCGGGTCGCCGGTCCACGCACGCAGGTCCAGCCATTGGGATTCGGTGAAGCCGAGGGGCACGCCGTCGCCATCCAGGCAGACCTGCAGCAGCGCCCGCCGCTGGGCCGCCCGGCTCGCTTCGGAGCGCACGAAATCGCTGGCCCGCGCCGCCTCGGTCCACAGCACGACGACGCAGCGGGCGCCGTCGATCTGCTCTTCGAGCTCGCTGCGCCAAGTGCTCGCCGCGTCGAGGTCGGCGTCCCACCACACCGCGAAATGCTCGGACAGCACCTTGGCCAGGGCCTCGGCCCGTGCCCGGTCGGGATGTGCGTAGCTCAGAAAGATGTCGGCCATGGTCCGCCCCTAGCGCGCCACGCCCGGCACCGCACCCCACTGGGTGTAGCAGGCACAGGCCGCCCCGACCGGCATGCCGACCGCCATCGGGCACAGCCCGGCGTTGGTGGCGCAGACAGTGGCCATCGGCAGACGCTGCTGCATCGGCGGCATCGAACGCAGGGGCGCCTGCTGTTGTACCGGCACGCCGCACAGGCGATCGATCTCCAGCGGCGCCACGCCTTCGTTGCGCAGCTGGATGCGCTCCCGCGTCGTGCAGTACGCATCGGCGCTCGCGGTCCAGCACAGTCCCGCGGCAAAAGTCATAAGCAAAACGAGCAGATCCCGGTGCTTCATGGCAATCACGGCCCCGAACTCGATGCGTCAGTTCTTTTTATATGGTGCGCGGGAACGGAAGTCCAAGGAATACTGCGCTTGGCAGCGAGACGCCCGCCGCCGCAGGGCCCGCAAACTCGCATCCGGGGAGCCGGGCCTGCCACCGTGGCCTGGCGCGGAGCGGGCGGACGAGCTGCGCCGAGAAGCTGCTCGCCGCCGCATCAGGCTAGGGCACCGTCAGCGCAGCAGATCCGCGTTGAAGGCGTAGGAGAAGCCCATCGCCACCGCGTTGGCCGAGCTGTGGCCGCCGAGGGTCTGGTTGGCCCCGTTGTCGCCGCGGGAATGGGCGTTGTCGAACAGCGCGTAGAGCTTGGCGTTCTTGTACAGCAGCCAGGTGGCGCCGAGGCCCAGGGTGTCAACGCGCGGCTTGTTGCCGTCTGCGATGTCGTAATGCTTGATGTAGTAGGACAGCATCAGGTCGAGCCGCGGATTGACCGAGTAGATGGCGCCGACGCTCTTCACCGACGCATCGGCGGCGGAATACGTGACGTTGGTGTTGGTGGTGTCCTTCACGGTGACGGCCGGCAGCGCGGTGTGCCCCATCGCGGCGCGCAGGCTGAGGGCGCCGATGCGGTAGGCGACGCCGAAGTTGCCGAGGCGGTAGCGGGCGTCCTGATTGGTGAGCACGTCCACCGGATGCCACTCGGTGTAGGAGCCGCCGACGCTCAGGTTGCCCACGTCGTAGGTGGCGCCCAGCGCCGCCTTGCTCCCCATCGAGCCGCTGCCGGCGATGGCGCCGGGGCTGTAACCGGCGATCAGGCGAGCGCCGCCGATGACCGGGCTGGTGTACTTGATCACCGCGTTGTCGCGGGAATCCAGGTTGTTGGCGACGCCGGGCGAATACTTGCCGGCGGCGGTGTTGAGCAGGCCCTGGCCGTAGATCGCGTTGCCGAGGCCCCACGCGCCGTAGGCCGAGGACATGAAGAAGTTGGTGAAGTTGGACGCCTCCACCTTCACCACCGCGTCCACCGCCACGGTCTGCTGGCGCCCGAGGGTCAGCGTGCCGTAGCGCCCTGCCAGACCAACATAGGCCGCCCGGTTGAAGACCACGCCGCTGCCGTTGCCGGCGTTGTAGCTCGACGGGGCGATCTGCCCGCTGGCCGACACCAGGTTGGCGCCAGTGGAGGTCAGCAGCTCGGTATCCAGCTTGAACAGCGCCGTCAGCCCGTCGCTAAGCTCGGTGGAGCCGGTAAAAGCCAGGTTGCTGGTGGCCAGCCCGGCGTTAAAGAACTTGGTGGTCTGCCCTTGCGAGGCAGCATTGCCGGGCGCCACGTTGCCCTGGCTGCCGAGGGCGGCGTCGAGGGTGCCGGACACGCTGAAACGGAAGCGCCCAGGGCCGCTGGCGGCCTCTCCGCCGCTCGCCACGGCGGCCGGCGCCGGCGCGGCCTTCTGCTCGGCGAGCTGGGTCTGCAAGGCCTGCAGCTGCTTGGCCAGAAGGTCGATCTGGGCCTGCAGTTCCTGCTCGCCGGCCATTGCGGTGCTGCTGCCGGCGCAGGCCGCGGCAATGCCCAGGGCCAGGCAGGTGTGGCGGAAGTGGCTGATCTCGTATTTGTGCATTCTTGTCTCCTCCTTGTGACGTGTGGGTGGAACGGCGGGGCTCGCTCCGTGCCGGCGAAAAATCGCGAAAAAACGCCCCCCTCGCCCGGTCAGGGGCGATGCGAAAAAAGTGATATGGATTCAGGCCGGCACCGCGAACGGGTGCCGGTGGGGACGCCGCCGGGCGCGCCGGCGGCGGATGGGCTTACTTCAGCTTGCAGCTGCCATTGGGCGCAGGCACCAGAGCCACGTCGTAACGCTTCTCGATGACCGGGCGCGGCTGGCCGTCCACCACCTTGACCTGGCCGATGTAGCTCGGCAGCACCAGCTGGTTGTCTTCGGCACGCATGTTGACCTTGCCGTACACGCTGTCGTAGCTCAGCCCGCGCAGCGCCGCGGCCACGTCGGCCGGCTTGACGCTGCCGGCCTTGCGCACCCCCTCGAAGATCGCCTGCGCGCCGTTGTAGGCCTGGCCCTCGTTCTCGGTGGGCACGCGCTTGTACTTGGCCTTCCAGGCCGCCACGAAGGCCTGGTTGGCCGGCGTGTCGATCTCGGCACCGTAGCCGATGTTGCCCCACACGCCCTTGGTGGCGTCACCGGTAGCCTTGACCACGAAGTCCATGATCGCGGCGTGGCCGATGATGCGCTTGCTGGTCAGGCCGAACTCCTTAGCCTGCTTGGTGAACGCGATCAGGTCGCGGCCGGCGAGCGCCACCCAGATGCCGTCCACGTTGGGGGCATCCTTGATCTGCGCGATGTAGGGAGCGAAGTCCTTGGTGCCGAGGGGCGGGAACAGGCTGACCGGGACACTCTTGCCGAGGGACTTGGCCTGCTTGGCGAAGAATTCCGCCGAGTCGCGGCCCCAGGCGTAGTCGGCGGCGATGACCGCGAAGTTCTTCTCCTTCACGCCCTTCATCCACTCGGTGAACATCGCCATGTCCATCGCGTCGGAGTGGTTGGTGCGGAACATGCGCGGCTTGCAGGCCTCGCCGGTGAGCCGGTCGCCCTTGCTGGCGACGACCACATACAGGGCGTTCCAGCGCTCCAGGTTCTGGGAGATGGCCTGGGAGATGGACGTGGGGATGGCGCCGATCAGCAGGTTGTTGCCGTCCCGCGCCAGCTTCTCGGCCACGCGGCGGCCGGCCTCCGGCGTGCTCTCGTCGTCGGCGACCTGGACGGCGACCTGCCGCCCGTCCACGCCGCCCTTGCGGTTGGCCTCCTCCGCCGCGAACTGGATGCCGCGCAGGACCTCCTCGCCCTGCTGGGCGAACACGCCGGACACCGAGCTGACTGCGCCGATGCGCAGCGGCTCCTTGTCCACCGCGGCGTGGGCGCCGAGGGGCGCGAGCGCGCCGATGGCGAGGGCGATGCAGGTCTTGCCGAACAGGTTGGTGCTCTTCTTCATGAGTGTCTCCTCTGTTGTTGTGCTGGATCTAATGCGATGGATACGCGGCCGCTCAGGCGACCACGTGTTCCTTGAGTTCGTGCATCACGGCGGCGTTCACCGGCCCCTGGCCGATCACCGCGCCCTTGGCCATCGCGTAGTAGCGGTGGGCCACCCGCTCCACCAGGCTGAGGTTCTGCTCAATGAGCAGCAGCGCGGTGCCCAGGTCGGCCACCTGGTTGAAGATGGTCGCCAGCTGGTCGACGATCACCGGCGCGAGGCCTTCGGTCGGCTCGTCGAGGATCACCAACGCCGGGTTGGACATCAGCGCCCGGCCGATTGCCAGCATCTGCTGCTGGCCGCCGGACAGCGCGGTGCCCGGCGTATGGGCCCGCTCGCGGAGGATCGGGAACAGCTCGTAGATGCGCGGGACGGTCCAGTGCCCCTTGCGCCCGGCGGCGGTGCCGAGGATCAGGTTCTCCTCGACGCTCAGGTTGGCGACGATGCCGCGCCCCTGGGGCACCACCGCCACGCCGAGGCCGGCCGCCACGTAGGGGCGCGGCTTCTTGAGGCCGCTGCCACCGATGGCGATGCTGCCGCCGCGCAGGCTGGCCACCCCGAGCAGGGTGTTCACGCAGGTGGTCTTGCCGACCCCGTTGCGGCCGATCAGCGCCACCCGCTCGCCGGCGGCGATCTCCAGGCTCATGTCGTGCAGGATGTGGGCGGCGCCGTAGAAGGCGTTCACCCGCTCGAATTTCAGCAGCGTGCTCATGCGGCGCTCCCCAGGTAGGCTTCCCGCACACGGGGATGGGCGCGCACCTCGGCGGGTGCGCCGCTGGCGATGACGCGGCCGAGCTCCATCACCGTGACGGCGTTGGAAATGCCGAACACCACGTCCATGTCGTGTTCGACGAGGAGGATCGACACCTCGCGGCGCCCGGTGAGCACCTTGAGGTGGTGCGCCAAGTCTTCCGACTCCTGCGCCGACAGGCCGGCCATCGGCTCGTCGAGGAGCAGCAGCGAGGGCTGGCCGACCAGCGCCAGGGCCAGGTCGAGGCGGCGCTGCTCGCCGTAGCCCAGGTCGCTGGCGGTGACCTGGGCCATGTCGAGCAAATCCAGCTGGCGCAGCACTTCGCGGGCGTCGGCCTCCGGCTTGTCGGCACCGATCTTCCAGGACGCCAGCTCCACCTGCGCGCCGACCTTCATGCCGTGGAAGATGCTGGTGCGCTGGAAGGAGCGCGACAGGCCGCGGCGGCGGCGCTCCAGCGCGCCGAGGGCGGTGACGTCCTCGCCGCGCAGGCGGACCCGGCCGCGGGTCGGCGGGCGCCGTCCGGTGATGGCGTCGATGATGGTGGACTTGCCGGCGCCGTTGGGGCCGATGAGGCCGCGCACCTCGCCGGGCGGAATGCTGATGGACACCCCGTCCACCGCCTTGACGCCACCGTAGTGGACCGCCACGTCTTCGACTTCGAGGGAAAGCGCTTTCATGTCCGTTCCTTCAGTTCAGGGATGATGGCTGCGGCGGCCTGGGGCACGACGGCCTTGCGCCGGAACAGGCGGGCCAGCGCGCCGCTGATGCCCTGGGGCGCGAAGACGATGACGACGATCAGCGCCACACCGAAGATGGCCAGCCAGTGCTGGGCGAAGTCGCCCACCAGATCGCGGCTCATGAAGAACACGATGGCGCCGAGGGCCGGCCCCCACAGGTAGCGGTAGCCGCCGATGACGACCATCATCAGGGCCGTGCCGGAGACGCTCCAGTGCATGCTCTCGGGGGACACGAAGGCGGTCTGGAAGGCCGACATCAGGCCGGCCAGGGCCGTCACGGTGCCCGACAGGGTGAAGATCAGCACCCGCGGCAGCAGGGTCCGGATGCCGATGAAGCGGGCCCGCTCCTCGTTGTCGCGGATCGCTTCGGTGGTGGCGCCGAAGCGGCTCGCCATCAGCGCGGCGACGATGCCGATGCTCAGCACCAGGCCGCTCCACGCGAAGTAGAACATCGCGTCCTGGCGGGTCAGCAGCGAGATATCCAGGCCGAACAGGGTGTCGGGCCACGGGATGTTGATGCCATCCGCCCCGCCGGTGAGGTTCCGCGAACGGGACGCCACCTGGTAGAACATCTGCCCGAGGGCCAGGGTCAGCATGCCGAAGGCGATGCCCGGTACCCGCACCACCACGAAGCCGATCAGGAAGGCGAACAGCGCGATCCCGAAGAAGGCCGTGACCAGCGCCATCTCGGCCGACATCAGCTGGCGTTCCAGCAGGATCGCCACGACGTAGCCGCCCAGCCCGTAGAAGGCCGCGTGGCCGAAGCTGACCATGCCGTTCTGGCGCAGCAGGATGCCGACGCCGAGGGCAAAGATCGCGAAGATGGTGGCCTGGGTCAGCAGGGACAGCACGGTTTCCGACGTGACGGTGAGCGCCACGACGGCCCCGGCGGCCAGCGCCACCGCAACCCCGCCGGCGATACGCCCGTTGGTGAGTTCGCGGCTCATACGCGGTTCCCGGCAAAACCCGCCGGCCTCCACAGCAGCACAGCCATCATCAGCACGTAGGGCAACACCGTGGCGAACTCGGGCAGATAGACCGCGCCGACGGCCTGCACCTGACCGAGCAGCAGCGCCGCAGCGAAGGCCCCGGACAGGCTGCCGAGGCCGCCCGTAACCACGACCACGAAGGAGTCGATGATCACGTCGCTGCTCATCGACGGCGACAGGGACAGGAAAGGCGCCGCGATGATGCCGGCCAGCCCGGCCAGCGCGGTGCCGACGGCCACCACCAGGCCGCTGAGGCGATCCACGTTGACGCCCTGCATGGAGGTGATGGTCGGCTCGGTGCTGGCGGCACGCACGAACAGGCCCATCTTCGAGTAACGCAGCCACAGGGTCAGCGCGCCGGCCACAACCAGGCCGAAAAAGATCACCGCGATACGGTAGGCCGGCACCGACATGCCGAAGAGGTCCACCGAGGCGCTCAGCACATCCGGCGCCGGCACCGACAGGTTGCTCTTGCCCCACACCGTCTGCACCAGATCCTCGAGGACCAGCAGCAGGCCGAAGGTGACCAGGATGACGGTGAGCGGGTCGCGGTCCTGCAGCGGGCGGAACGCGAAGCGGTCGAGAGCCAGGCCGAGCAGGCCCATCAGCAGCGGAACCGCCACCTGGGCGACCCAGAAGTTGGTATGGGATGCCACCGTGTAGCCCAGGTAGGCGCCGAGCATGTACAGGGAACCGTGGGCGAAATTCACCACCCGGCGCAGCCCGTAGATGAGGGCAAGGCCCGAGGACATTACGACGAGTAACGCCCCATAGACCAGCCCGTTGAAGATGTTGATGCTTAACACGTGTCTCTCCTCCGTGGGATTGATGGTTTTCTGCTCCGGGTGGCGGACGCGATGGACGCAAGCATCCCCGCCCCGTCCCGGCGTGTTGCGGACGTGGTGTTCTCCTCCTTGGGTTGTGGGGACGGGCTCAGGGGCCGAGGGCGTTCTCGGGTGCGCCGAAGGCCAGCCAGCCGCCATCGGCATGCAGCGTGGCGCCGGTGACGTAGCTGGCCCGCGGCGAGGCAAGGAAGGCGATGACCTCGGCGATCTCCTCGGGACGCGCCATCCGGCCCAGCGGCGTGCGGGCCTCGATGGCGGCCGCATCGAAGGCGCCACGGCGTTCAAGATCGTCGATCAGCGCGGTACGCACGTAGCCGGGGGCAACGGCATTGACGCGGATCCCGCGGCGGGCCCACTCGCAGGCCATCGAGCGGGTCATCGCCGCGACGCCGGCCTTGGCCGCACCGTAGGCGTTGCGGCCAGGAATGCCGGCGACAGCGGCGATGGAAGCGAGGTTGACGATCGCCCCGCCGCCCTGCTCCACCATCACCTTGGCCGCAGCGCGGCTGAACAGAAAGCTGCCGCGCAGGTTGATGGCGAGCACCCTGTCGAAGCCTTCGACGCTCTGCTCCAGCGTCGGCACGGTCTGGTCACCGACGCCGGCGTTGTTCACCAGCACATCCACACGGCCGAATTCCTCGATGACGGCGCGCGGCACGGCGTCCACATCGGCTTCGACGGAAACATCGGCCCGGTAGCCCCGGTGCGCTTCGCCCAGCTCATCGGCCCGTTGCCGCACAAGGTCCTCGCGCAGATCCACCAGCGCCACCCGGCAGCCGTCGGCAGCCAGGGCCTGCGCGGTGGCCCAGCCGATGCCGTCGGCCGCGCCGGTGACGATGGCCACCCGTTGCAGATCGGTCGCCATGGCTCAGCGTCCCTGCATGGTGTTCAACGCAGCCCGGCGGATCAGCCGGGTCTCCTGGGCGACGATCAGGTCCGCCGACGCCGCCAGATAGGCCGGAAAATCCGGATGGGCGTCCCGCGCCCGGCTGCGGCGTTCGTAGTCCGCCAGGTCCGCGTAGGCCCACAGGTGCACGAACTGGTTCTGCGGCCCGACCAGGCTGGTGTACGCGCCGACCGGGTTGCCGAGGGTCTCGAGGAGAATCGGCATCGCGAGCCGGTCGAAGACCTCCAGGAATTCGTTCATCTTGCGCAGCCGGATGGTGTAGATACGGTGGTCGATGAGCGGCAGCGCGGCCGGATCGAAATGCGGGTTCATGCAGCCCTCCCGGCCTGGTCGGCGATGTGGTTGGCGGTGATGAAGCCGAAGGTCATGTTCGGCCCGTGGGTGATGCCGGCGCCCGGGTAGTTGCCGCCCATAATGCTGGCCCGGTCGTTGCCGACCGCGTACAACCCGGCGATCGGCGCCCCGTCGCGGCGCAGCACTTCGCCAACGACACTGGTCTTGATTCCGTCGAAAGTGCCCAGGTCGCCCATCACCACCTTGACCGCAAAGAACGGCCCCTGGCGGACCGGCGCCACGCAGGGATTGGGCTTGTTGTCCGGGTCGGCCAGGTAACGGTTGAAGGCGGTGCTGCCGCGCCCGAAGGCGGTGTCCTCGCCGCGTTCGGCGCCGACGTTGTAGTCGCGCACGGTGGCTTCGAGGCCGGCCGGGTCGATGCCAGCGTTGCGCGCCAGTTCGGCCAGTGTGTCGCCCTTGATCAGGTAGCCGTTCTTGATGAAACGGCCGATGGGCATCGGCGCCGGTTTGACGAAGCCGAGGCCGTACTTGCCAAGGGTCGGCTTGTCGCAGATCAGCCACATGGCGGTTTCCGACTGGCCGGCGCAGGCGCGGATCAACGCAGCACCCACGTCGTGGTAGGACTCGGCCTCGTTGGTGAAGCGCTTGCCATTGGCCAGCACACCGATGATGCCGGGCTTGTAGCGGTCCAGCAGGTGCGGGAAGACGCCGTATTCGCCGTTGCCGTAGGGCACGCGAGAGACCGGCATCCACGCCGAGGTGTCCTTGAAGCGGATGTCCACCGCGGCGCCGGCAGCCTCGGCCATGTTCACGCCGTCGCCAGTGTTGCCGCGGGGCGTCGGCGACAGATGCTCACCGCCCCTGGCCAAGTGCGGATAGGCCTGGGCGATGCGCTTGACGTCATGCGGGAAGCCACCGCAGGCCAGCACCACCCCATGTCGGGCGGTGATGCGCCGCTCGCCGCTGGCGCCGCCGATCAGCACGCCGACGGCCTGCTCCTTGTCCATCAGGATCTGCCGCGCCGGCGAATCGGTGAGGATCGGAATACCCAGATCGAGAGCCGACTTGGCCAGCCGCGCGGCCAGCGCGTTGCCGCTGGTGACGTTGATGGCGCGGCGGTACAGGGCCAGCTCCTTCATGTGGTTGGCGAGGCGCTTGGCCACATACACGAAGGACGTGAGCGACTTGGTGGCCTGGAAGAAGTGCTTCAGGTCGGCGTTCGACGAGTTGAACATCATCCCCATGAAGGTGATGGTCTTCAGCGGCAGCTTGAGGCGCGCCATGTCCTCGCCGAGGCCGCGGATGTCGAAGGGCGCGGCCAGGATGGAGCGGCCGATATCGACGCCGCCCTTCACCTTCGGGTGGTAGTCCGGGTAGAGGGTCGGCACGAATTTCATCGAGGTCTCGCGCTCGAAGAACTCGACCATCTGTGGGCCGTTGGCGAGAAAGGCATCGACGGCGGCTTCGTCGTAGTACTGGCCGGTCTCGGCCATCAGGTAGGTCTTGACCGCCTCGCGGGTGTCGCGGGGGTTCTGCTTGCGCCCATGCGGCCCGAGGGGAATCCATAGCACGCCGCCGGACAGGGCGGTGGTGCCACCGAAGACCGGTTCCTTCTCGATGACGATGACGTCGAGGCCGCGCTTGCGGGCGGTGATGGCGGTGGCCAGGCCGGCGGCGCCGGAACCGACGACCAGCAGGTCGCAGTCGGGATGTGCGTTCATGCGTCTCTCCTCAGGCGGTCTGGTTGTAGCCAGGACGCGGCACCATATCCATCAGCATCGAGGACATGCCGCCATCCACCACCAGCTCGGCGCCGTTGATGTAGGCCGCCCGCGGGCTGGCCAGGTAGAGCACCGCGTCGGCGATGTCCTGCGGCTCGCCGATGCGCCGGCTGGCGGTGACCGCCGCACGCTTCTGCTCGAAACCTGGCTCCTCGTAGAAACGCGCCGACAACGGGGTACGGATCATGCCGGGGCACACCACATTGCTGCGCACGCCCTTGTCGCCCCACTCCACCGCCATCTGGCGTGACAGCAGCAGCACACCGGCCTTGCTGGCGCTGTAGGCGCCGCTGCGGGTCTGCGGAAAGTGCGCGGCGATCGACGCCACATGGACCACGCTGCCGCCGCCCTTCTCCGCCATCTGCGCCGCAAAGCTGCGGGCGCACAGCAGATAGCCGGTGAGATTGACCGCCAGTACGCGGTTCCAGTCTTCCAGCGACACCGTATCCAGCCCGCCAGCGGAGAGCACGCCGGCGTTGTTGATGAGCGCGTCGCACGGCCCGAGGGACTCGGCCACCGCCGCCGCCGCCATCGCCACCGCTTCGGCGCTGGAGGTGTCGCAGCCCAGACCAATGGCTTCCGCACCAGCCTCGACGAGGCTTTCGGCGACGCCGCGGCAACCGTCCGCATCCCGATCGAGCAGCGCGACCTTCGCCCCGGCTTCGGCGAGGCTGTGGGCGATGGCCGCACCAATACCGCTGGCGGCACCCGTCACAACACAGACTTTTCGATCCAGCCCGAGCCAGCTTGATTTGTGCACCTGCATCATTTCGTGCACTCCCTGCCGGGCAGTCCGGAACACGACACGTGGGCTTTCGGGATGGCTGCAGGCTCGGCCGCAAAGCCGCACCAATGCATTAATTCACTGATTAGTATTGAATTTATCGGTGAAACGGGTTTTGATATCATCACTCCACCTTATATATCTATAAGTATTTTGGTGGATTCAGTATCGAGGCAAATGCCTCCCCGTTGATTCACATTTCCGGCAAAAAACAGGACAAATCGTGCACACCCCGACACGCCGCACTGCGATTCCCAACTACGCCCTGTACGGCGACCAGGCCCAGCCCGGCTGGTACGATTCCTACGATTTCGAGTGGATTCCGCAACGCTCGCGGCCGTACAACTGGCAGATCCAGCCGCACACCCACGACGGCTTCCTGCAGATCCTGTACATGCAGAAGGGGCGCGGGGAGGTCCTGCTGAACAACACCAAGTGGCAGATGGTCGCACCCTGTTTGGTGGTGGTACCGGCGCGCACCGTACATGGCTTCCACTACTCGGCCGATACCGACGGCCCGGTGATCACGGCAGCACAGAAGCCGCTGGAATCCCTCGCCGCCATGCTGATGCCCGAGCTGATCCAGACCATCCGCAGCCCGGCGGTGATTCCGCACGCGGAATCGAGCCGCTACGCCGACGGCCTGCTCCCGCTCTTCCTCGCTGCCGAGAGGGAATTCCACACCCACGCCCAGGGCCACTCCGCCGCCGGCATGTCCCTGCTGACGGCGCTATTGGTGCAGATATCGCGTCTGAGCAGCGTCCTCGAACCGGCGCCGGTGGCTGCCCAGTCGCGCAAGGCCGCGCAGGTCGAGCGCTTCCGGACGCTGGTGGACCAGAAATTCCGCAGCCATCAGCCGGTGTCGGACTACGCCGGCGAGATGGGCATGACACCCGGCCAGCTATCGCGGATCTGCCGGGAGCTGCTGGGCGTATCGGCGCTGGATGTGATCAATGCACGCCTGATCCACGAGGCCCAGCGCGACCTGGTCTACACCCCCAACAGCGTCAAGCAGTTGGCGGCCTCGCTGGGATTCAACGATGAGGCCTATTTCGGCCGCTTCTTCCGCAAGCACACGCAGATGAGCCCGCGCGCCTTTCGCCAGCAGGTTCTGCAGCAGATGCGCCAGCAGGACGGCGGGGAGGTGGAGAGCGTGGCATGACCAGCGCTGCAGTCGACGGATCGAACGATGGGCGGTTCAAACACTCACCTGTCCAGCGAATGTAGCCGCGGCCCGCCAGGGCCGCGGATGGTCATCAGTTACCGGGAAGCACGCTGGCCTGTGCGCCGGCTCTCCTCGTGCTCAGCCCACAGGGCATTGAGGATGGCCAGCAACACCGCAAAGCCGATCCCCAGAATCCAGGCGAAATACCACATCTGTCCTTCTCCTCAATAAGCCGAGTGGCTGTTTTCCCGCACGTAGGCGGCGGTCACCTTGCCGCCCATGACCCGGTAGGCCCATGCGGTGTAGGTGATGATGATCGGCATGAACAGCAGCGTGGCCACCAGCATGATGGTCAGGGTGAGCTGGCTGGACACGCTGTCCCATACCGTGAGGCTGGCGTTGGGGTCGATCGACGACGGCAGGATGAACGGAAACAAGGCCGCTCCCGCCGTGCCGATGACACCTACGATGGCCAGCGCCGAGGCCCAGAAGGCCGCCATCGTGCGCCCGGAGCGCGCCAGCGCCTGGGCTGCCGGCACGGCGACAAAAGCCACGGCCGGCAGCGCCATCGTGAGCGGGTAATGCCGATAGTTCGCAAACCACGCACCGGTCTCTCGGACGACGATCTTGGCAAGGGGATTCGGCTGGGCCGCAGTATCCAGTGTGGACTGGATCACGTAGCCGGGAATGCCCATCCATAGCCACACGCCGGCCGCTGCGAAGGCCAGCAGCATCAGCCCGCCGAAGAAGCCGGCAGCGCGTAGCGCACGCCACTGAATCTCGCCCTGGGTGCGATGGGCCAGGTAGATCGCGCCGTGGAAGCTGATCATCGCCGACGAGACCACGCCGCACAGCAGTGCAAATGGACTGAGCAGTTCCCAGAATGAGCCCGAATAGGTGGACACCAGCTGCGAATCGAAGCTGAACGGCACGCCGAGGAAAAGATTACCGAAGGCCACGCCGAAGATCAGCGGCGGCACCGCGCCACCGACGAACAGCCCCCAATCCCAGGTGCGCCGCCAGGCCGGATTGTCGATCTTGCTGCGGTAATCGAAGCCCACCGGCCGGAAGAACAGCGCCCACAGCACCGCCAGCATGGCCCAGTAGAAGCCCGAGAAGGCCGTCGCATAGACCAGCGGCCAGGCCGCGAAGATGGCCCCGCCGCCGGTGATGAACCACACCTGGTTGCCGTCCCAGTGGGGGCCGACGGTGTTGATGATGACCCGCCGCTCCACATCGTCGCGGCCGACGAAGGGCAGCAGCGTGCCGACGCCCATGTCGTGGCCGTCCATGATCGCGAAGCCCACCAGCAGCACGCCAACGAGCAGCCACCAGATCAGTTTGAGAGTCGTGTAATCGAGCAACATGTGGATCTCCTTCAGGCATGGGCCTCGTTGGCGTAACGGCCAGTCCCCAGGCTGCCGGGGCCCTGCTTCGCGAAGCGGGTCATCAGGTACATCTCGACGACCAGCAGCACCGTGTAGAAGCCGACGAAGCCGGCCAGCGAGCCGTACAGGCTTTCCACGCTGAGGGTTGAAACGGAAAGATGGGTCGGCAGCACGCCGTAGATCGTCCACGGCTGGCGTCCGTATTCGGCAACGAACCAGCCCACTTCGCAGGCCAGCCACGGCACCGGCAGGAAATACACGGCCCAGCGCAGCAGCCAGGGCTTGTCGGCAAAGGTTCCTTTCACCGAGTACCACAGGGCCAGGCTGAACAGGGCCAGCATGCCGAAGCCGCAAGCCACCATCAGGCGGAAGCTCCAGAACATCGGCGTCACGCGCGGCACCGTGTCGTTCATCGCGCGATCGATCATCGCCGGCGTCGCCTGGCTCACGTTGGCGGTGTATTTCTTCAGCAGCAGGCCGAAGCCCAGATCGGCCTTGTGCCGCTCGAAGGCCTCGCGGGCACGGGCGTCGTCCGGATTGCGACGCAGGGCTTCGAGGGCCGTCACCGCGCCGATACCTGCGACGATGCGCTCCCGGTTCTTGGCCTTGATCTCCTTGATGCCGGGAATCTGCTTGCTCAGCGAACGCGTGCCGATGATGCCCATCACCCACGGGATCTCGATGGCGAAGTCGTTCTTCATATCCGCCTCGTTGGGAACCGCGACGAGATTGAACGCGGCTGGCGCCGGCTCGGTCTCCCACATCGCCTCGATGGCGGCCAGCTTGGTCTGCTGGGCCTCGCCGACGGTATAGCCCGACTCGTCGCCGAGCACGATCACCGAACACACCGACGCAAAGCCGAAGGCCGCCGCGATGCCGAAGCTGCGCTTGGCGAACTCCACGTCGCGCCCCTTCAGCAGATACCAGGACGAGATCGACAGCACGAACATCGCCCCGGTTACGTAGCCGGCCGACACGGTATGTACGAACTTGGCCTGGGCATCCGGGTTGAACAGCAGCGCCCAGAAGTCAGTCATCTCCATGCGCATCGTCACGTAGCTGAACTCCGCACCCACCGGGTTCTGCATCCAGCCGTTGGCGATCAGGATCCACAGTGCCGACAGGTTGGTGCCCACCGCCATCAGGATCGTCACCAGCAGGTGCTGCTTGCGGGAAAGCCGGTCCCACGCAAAGAAGAACAGGCCGATCATCGTCGATTCGAGGAAGAAGGCCATCAGCCCTTCGATGGCCAGCGGCGCACCGAAGATGTCACCGACGTAGTGGGAGTAGTAGGCCCAGTTGGTGCCGAACTGGAACTCCATCGTGATGCCGGTGGTGACGCCCAGCGCGAAGTTGATGCCGAACAGCTTGCCCCAGAAGCGGGTCATGTCCTTGTAGAGCTGCTTGCCGGTCATCACATAGACCGACTCCATGATCACCAGCAACCACACCATTCCGATGGTCAGCGGCACGAACAGGAAGTGATAGAGCGCGGTAGCAGCGAACTGAAGGCGGGAAAGATCGACCACTTGCTCAGTGACCACGGCTGCCTCCCTGACCAGCCATGGGGCCGGCAAGATGCGCAGACATGGCCGCCGGATCGACCGGCACCTTTGCGTCGTGAACGAAGAACCACCACAGGGCGCCCAGCGCAATGGCCTTGGCGAGGAGTATCCAGCCCAGGTGGCGTAACAGGAATGAGTCAGTTGGGGTCATGGTTCGACTGCCTTGTTGGAAAATCAGACTTGGCTTATCAAGCGCCGTGCCATTCTGCCGAATTTCGACAAAGTCTTTTTACAACAAAGGCTTGAATTCGACTTTTCGCGACCATTGGTCGCAGGCCGGACCCCACCTGGAGGCTGTCACGACAGCCATTGGCAGTCAAAAATTGCCCAATGGCAGTATCTGGCAGCGTTTTGACGGCAGGTCAAACCACCATGACACAGACGTAGTCGTTGTGTCCCGAGACATCCGGGGCGCATCTGCTTCGAGCCCCATCCAGCCAAGGCGGTTCCGCAAAGCTCACCCCAGCAGCCACACCACGGCAGCACCGCCGACCATCAGTTGCAGGAACAGGATCGCACCGAGCAGCAGCGCCCCGCTGCCAGCTTCGCGTATGCGCGCCAGACGGGTTTCCAGACCGAGAGCCGCCATCGCGACGGTCAGCAGCAAGGTATCGGCAGTGCGCAGCATCTCGCTCTGTGCCGGAGAGCACAGATGCAAGGAATTCAGGCCCACGACGGCCACGAAGCCCAGCGCAAACCACGGCACACGCACGCCTCCAGAGACGCCCTCCCCGCGCAATCTCAGAAACAGGCTCACGCCAAACAGGAACGGGGCCAGCATCATCACCCGCAACATCTTCACGATCACCGCGGTATCTTCCGCGCCGCCACCCACTGCATTGCCAATGGCCACCACCTGGGCGACCTCATGTACCGTCGCGCCTGCATAAACGCCAAACATCTGCGCCGGCCAGTCGATGAAGCGCTGAAGGCAGGGGTAGAGCACCATCGCCAGGGTGCCGAACAGGACGACCGTGCCAATCGCGGCACTGGTCCGGTGGGGCTGCGCGCCGACAACCGGCTCGGTAGCCAGAATCGCCGCCGCGCCGCAGATCGCGCTTCCGGCCGAGGTAAGGATCACGGTGTGCGGATCGAGCTTGAGCCAGCGGGTTCCCACCAACCAACCGACGAGCAGCGTGCTCGCCATCATCAGCAGATCGGTCAGCAGCGCTTGCGAACCGACACCGACGATCTGCTGGACGCTCAAATTGAACCCGTACAGGGCAACCCCCGCCCGCAGCACCCTCCCTTGTGCCAGCAGTACGCCTGGGGTGAAGCGCAGCCGAAGACGCTCCGGCAAGCCGTTGCCGAGCAGTGCGCCGAACAGGATCGCCAGCGTCAGCGGCCCGACGCCAAGACGGCCGATGAAACCAAGCCGACTGACCGTGTAAGCCATCGCAGCCAGGACAGTGCACAGGCCAAGACCAATCAGCCATGACATGCGCACGTGGATATATGCAGGAAGGTTCATTGACGACTTTCTCGATGTGGAACCGAGACATTAGCGTCAACTAATACATTGGATAAAATGGATTATTTAGAACACTTACATCCGCAAAATAGATATAGAAGGTCGTATATGCAATGCAAAAAGGGACTGCATTTCTGCAGTCCCTTTTCAATTTGGCGCGCCCGGCAGGATTCGAACCCACGACCCCTTGGTTCGTAGCCAAGTACTCTATCCAACTGAGCTACGGGCGCAACACTCACACGCTCAACCGACCGGAAACCCGGTGAGGCCATTGCCTCTGCGGTTGAAAAGAGCCGCACTGAAGCGACTCTGGCAAAACTGGCGCGCCCGGCAGGATTCGAACCCACGACCCCTTGGTTCGTAGCCAAGTACTCTATCCAACTGAGCTACGGGCGCACACTTCACAATCAGCCAACCGGAAACCCGGCGAAAGCAATTTGCTTCCCGACTGAACAGAACCGCAATGAAGCGATTCTGGTAAAAATGGCGCGCCCGGCAGGATTCGAACCCACGACCCCTTGGTTCGTAGCCAAGTACTCTATCCAACTGAGCTACGGGCGCGCTGCGAAAGACCGGCATTATACATAGCTTCGGAGAAAATGGAAGCCTTTCGTTGCAGTTTGATGTCTTTCTCTTCCGGGCTCTGGAATTCGCCCTTTGGCGTCCTTCTTGCGTACCCATCTACATCCGGGCTTTTGCGCGATCAAAACGGAGGGTTTGCGACACGACGTCCCGTTTTCGCGCCAGCCCTTGTCGATGATCCCACGCCCCAAGGAGCACGCAATGTTCGTCCCCGTCTGCAAGCAGAGCTATCTCTACGAAGGTGAAATGGTGCCCTGCATGGCCGGCACCAAGGAAATCCTGATCGTCTGGGCTGACGGCGGCCAGCCGCACGCCTTCGACGGCATCTGCCCGCACGGCACCTTTCCGCTGTCGAAGGGCATGTTCAATGGTCGCACCCTGGTCTGTCCGTCCCACAACTGGGTCTTCGATGCCCGTAACGGGCACGGCCTGTCGCCGACCGGCTGCCAGATCCCGGAGTACGCGATGAAGTTCGAGGACGGCATGGTGTGGGTGGACACCGACGCCAACGCAGTCAACGCCCAGTGTGGGACTGGCGATAGCGGGACGGACTGAGCCCCGTGCGGCGTTTGACGAAACGGCAGAAATAGGCCGGATCGTCGAAGCCCAGGCTGGCCGCGATGCCGGTGACTGGCTCGGTTGTATACAGCAGGAGCCGGCAGGCCTCGCGGGTCAGGCGTTCGTGGATCACGTCCAGCGCACTGCCGCCGCACTCCGCACGGGTCAGCCGATTGAGCCGTGGCGTGCTCACGCCCAGTTGGCTGGCGTAGCGGGCCACCGGCCAGTGCTCCAGGTAATGGGCTTCGACCTGCAGCACGAAGCGGGTGAACAGCGCCTGATGCACCGCCACCGGGCTCCCCTCCCCCAGCGCCTGCAGACGGGCGCCGGCCTGGGCCAGGTGCCAGACGATGGTCTGGGACAACCAGCGCAAGGGCGGCGAGCCGGCCATACCGGGGCTCATGAACTCGGCGCTGAGTTCCCGCAGCAGCGCATCCAGCCGCCCTGCCGTCGGATCCTCCGCATCGAAGCGCAATACGCGCGGCCCGGCGAAGAGCTCGCGCAAGGCTTTTCCGACCGTTTCCAGTTCCCCTTCGACCAGGAAGCGGCCGCCCAGCGTGAGCACCCGGCCCTGGGTCTCTGGCGCGAAGCGGAAGCCATGCACCGTGCCCGGCGGAATGATCACCGCCACCGGCCCCGTCACCTCCTGGCGGCCGGCATCCAGCGCGACGCTCGCCGCCCCCTCCGTGATCCACACCACCTGATACAGGCCGTGGTGCAGGTGAGGCTGGATCTCCCAGTCGTGGATGCGGCTACGGGACTGGATTTCTTCAATGTGGAGAAGCTCGCGCACCGGCTCGGCCGCTTCACCATATAAGGTGAAGCTCGGGATGAGCGGCTTCGGTGCAACGAAGCGGGGCTTCACGCGCATGTCCATGAGTGAGCGCCTCAGGACAGAACGTCCGCCGGCATCCGGCTAGCCTCGCCATCAAGGGCGAAGCCCGAATGCCACGCGGGGAAATGCGAAAAGAGATGCATCACGGGACTCCGGAAGCGGCACGACGCCAGCACTTGCGCCGATTATGACGCCGCCTCCATCCCGCAGACAGTGCGCGGGCCCACTAGCAGCTAGACAATTCTGCTATGGCCCGCCTGTCGCCAATCAGATGCCAATCAGCCCTGCCAGCCTTCGAACGGCAAGCCGACGTAGTTCTCCGCCAGCGATGCCGCCGCGGCGCGGGAGCTGACTGTGTATTCCAGCTGCGACCGGCGGAAGCGCCGGGTGATGGTGTCCTCGCCGTCGAAGTCGTGCAGCATGTTGGTCATCCACCAGCTGAAATGCTCGCCGCGCCACACCCGCTTGACCGCACGGGTGCTGTAGCTGTCGAGCGCCGCACGGTCGTCGCGGCGGTAGAAATCGACGATCGCCTTGCTGAGCAGGACCACGTCACCGGCTGCCAGGTTGAGGCCCTTGGCGCCGGTCGGCGGCACGATGTGGGCGGAGTCGCCGGCCAGGAACAGGCGGCCGTGCTGCATCGTTTCGCAGACGAAGCTGCGCATCGCGATGATGCCCTTCTGGAAGATCCGCCCTTCCTTCAGCTGCCAGCCATCGTCATTGGCCAGGCGGGCGCGGAATTCGGCCCAGATGCGATCATCGGACCAGTTATCCACGCTGTCGTTGGGGTCGCACTGGAAGTACATGCGCTGCACGTCCGGCGTACGCGTGCTGACCAGCACGAAGCCACGGTCGCTCTGGGCGTAGATCAGCTCGTCGCTGGACGGCGGCGCTTCGCACAGAATGCCGAACCAGCCCGCCGGATAGACCTTCAGATGTTCCTGGCGGATGGATGCCGGGATCGCCTGGCGGGACGGACCGTGGAAGCCGTCGCAGCCGCCAATGAAGTCGCACTGAATCTCCTGCGCCGCACCGTCCTTGCTGTAGCGTATGGACGGCTGGGTGCCGTCGATGCCATGCAGGCTCACGTCCGATACGCCAAACTCGATAGTCGTGCCGTTGGCGAGCACCACCGCCACCAGATCCTTGATCACTTCGTGCTGCGGATAGACGGTGATCGACTTGCCGCCGGTCAGCTCGGGCAGGTCGATGCGGTGGCGCTTGCCGCCGAAGGACAGCTCGATGCCGTTGTGCACATAGCCTTCGCGCACCATGCGCTCGCCGACACCCAGCTCCTTGAGCAGTTCGACGGTGGGGTGCTCCAGCACGCCGGCCTTGATGGTCGCCTCGATGTCTTCCCGCGAGCGCTGCTCGACGATCACCGATTCGATGCCCTGCAGATGCAGCATGTGGGAAAGCAGCAGCCCCGCCGGGCCCGCGCCGATGATGCCAACCTGGGTCTTCGTCATGTCCTTGTCTCCTGTCAGAGTTGTTGTGTTCGACAGGACGCAGGTTACGGACAGACATAGACCGCTTGAATGGACGAATCAGCGGTACGAATTGCACTTTTGGAACGACTGCGGCCGGCAACCATCGCCCCTACAAAAATCGGCTCAAACCGGCCCGGCTTCGCACATCAGATCGGCAACCAGACCGCGCAACCAGCGGTTGGCCGGGTCGTTGTGGAAACGCTCGTGCCAGTGCTGGCGTACCGAGTATTCCGGCAAGGGATACGGCACCGGGAAGCAGCGGAAACGCCCGCGCCCGGCCAACACCTCGCCGAGGCGCTTGGGAATGGTCAGCAGCAGCTCAGTCTGCTCGATGAAGAAAGCCACGCCAACGAAATTGGGAATCCGCAAGGCCACGCGCCGGCGGATACCCTGGCGGGCCAGCTCCTGGTCCACGATCAGGTGCCCGGTGCCCTGGGTGCTGACCAGCGCATGTTCTTCCGCCTCGAACTGCTCGGGGGTCAGGCCATCGCGGATGCGCGGATGGTCTGCGCTCACCATGCACACATAGTGCTGGCGGAACAGCGCCTGCTGATAGAAGCCCGCTTCCAGCTGCGGGATGAAACCGATGGCCAGATCGGCCCGCCCGCTTTCGAGCAGGTCCGACGTGTCCGGCGACAGCGGCAGCACCTCGATCTGGATCCGCGGCGCCACCTCACGCAGGCGCCGCCACAGGCCCGGCATGATCACCAACTGGCTGATGTCGGTCATGCAGATGCGGAAGCATCGGCTCGACTCCCGCGGATCGAACTCGGTGCGCTGACCGAGCACCCGGTCCAGCGCCTGCAACGCCTCACGCACCGATTCGATCAGCGACTCGGCCAGCGGCGTCGGCTCCATGCCGCCGGCGGTGCGCACGAACAGCGGATCGCCGAACTGCTCCCGCAGCTTGCCCAGCGCAATGCTCACCGCCGGCTGCCCCATGTTCAACGTCTCCGCCGTGCGGCTCACGCTGCGGGACTTGAAGACTTCGTCGAAGACGCTGAGCAGGCGGGCGTCGAGGGGGTTCATGGGCGGTAGCGTGGGTCTTGGCGAAGATCGCCCATCTTACTGCAGGGCTGTCACGTCCAGCCAACCTGCCCCAAGCACGGCAAGCCGCCAAAATACTAATGTCATGTTGACACAAAAATGACATTAACCTAAAAAGACAGGCTTTACGGCACCGATGGCATCGAGCCCCCATGTCTTCTTCCCTCGCGTCCACCCTGTCCGCCCTTCTCAATGCGCTTAGCCAGGCAAACTCCATCCTGAGGCTGCAGTTTCCGGACGACGCGGCGGCGGCCGTCACGCGCCTGGTGCCCTATCAGCTCGCCGGCGAGGAGGCCGTCTGCGACGGCATCCGCTATCGCCTGCAATGCCTGGCCGATGACAACCGGATCGACCTGACCGAGCTGCTGGGCCAGCCTGTTGCAGTAACCATCGGTGATGACCGCGGCGGGCGCCGGCTGATCAGCGGCATCGTCACCTCCGCCGAACAACGCCTGTCCGACGGCGCGGCAACGGCCCTCGAGATCGTCGTCGAGGACGCTCTCGCCATACTCCGCCAGCGCAGCACCTGGCGGGTGTTCTGCGAAACCTCGGTCGTCGAGATCACCGAGCAGATCCTCGCCGAACACATCCGCGGCAACACCGTCTTCGCTCAGGCCTTCAAGTTCGTCATCACCGGCCTCCAGAAAAGCTACCCGAAACGCGCCTTCACATTGCAAGCTGGCGAGAGCGACCAGGCCTTCCTCACCCGCCTGTGGCGCCAGGAAGGCATCACGTGGAGCTTCCAGTTCTCGCTGGACAAGGACGTCCCGCAGCACACGCTGCTGCTCACCGACCGACCCGGCGCCTTTCCCGACAACCCGGCCGGCACTGTGCGTTTTCACCGCGCCGACGCTACCGAGGAACGCGACACCGTCGTCGCCTGGCGCGCCTGGCGGACCCAGGCGCCGTCCTCCATCACCCGCGCCAGCTTCGATTACAAATCCGTCCGAGCCTCCGAGAACGTGCAACCCACTGTGCTCAAGCAAGGCAAGGCCGGCAATGCGCTAGCCAATACGCTGACCGACTACCACTACGACGCACCGCAGCACGCCGCCGGCAACGCCCATTACGACGAGATGGGCCGCGCCCACATCATGGCCCATGAGTTCGCTGCTTCTGGCTGGCGCGGCGAATCGGTGGTCCGCCAGTTTGCCCACGCGACAGTCTTTGGCCTCCGCGAGCATCCGGAGATCGACGCCTGGCCCGACGACAAACGGAAATTCACGCTCACCCGGCTTCAGCTCTACGCCCGCAACAACATTGCCCTCGATCCGCTGCTGGAGCGTCGCCTCACTGCAGGCTGGGACATTCCCAGCAAGGACGGCAATACGGAAGAGCGCGCCGACGCGCCGATCTACTACAACCGCTTCGAATGCGTACAGCAGGACACCCCGGTCGTTCCCTTTTTCTCGACCGCCGATGCGCCGCGCGTAGGCATCCTCAGTGCCATAGTGGTCGGCGCAGAAGGCAGCGAAATCGATGTAGACGAGCGCGGGCGAGTCGCAGTGCGCTTCCCCTTCGCGCGGCCGGAAGACCATCCCTACGGCTATGGCACCTCAGGCACGCCGCGCGATTCGGCACGCATCCGCGTGATGCACCCGTGGGCCGACAATGCCTACGGCGCCGCCCTCTGGCCCCGCGTCGGCTCGGAAGTGCTGGTCGGCTTTCTGCAAGGCGATCCATCGAAGCCGATCGTCCTCGGCGCAGCCTACAACGGCACCCACGAGCCGCCGCGCTTCTCCGGCTACGGCAGCCTGCCCACCAACAGCGCGCTGTACGGTCTGCGCAGCAAGGAGATCAAAGGCAAGGGATACAACCAGCTGCGCTTCGACGACACCTCGGCGCAGATCAGCGCCCAACTGTCCTCTGATTACACCGCCAGCCAGCTCAACCTCGGCTGGCTCGGCAAGCCGCGCCAGGACGGACAGTCCGAAGCCCGCGGTGAAGGCTTCGAACTGGCCTCCGATGCCGCTGGCGCGCTACGCGCCGCCAAGGGCCTGCTGCTGTCCGCCTGGTCCCGCTTCAAGGCCTCCGGCGCCCAGCTGGACCGACAGGAACTGCTGGGCCTGATGGAAGAACAGCTGGATTTCTTCAAGCAGATCGGTGACTACGCCGCCCAACACGGCGGCAAGGCCAACGACAACGCACCTCACAACCAGCTCCACGACGACCTGAAGAACTGGGAGGCAGGCTCCAACACCGCCAAGGGCGGCAGTGGCGGTGGCAAGCCGCTGGTCGCCGTCAGTGCCCCGGCCGGCGTTTACCTCAACAGCCCCGAGGCCGTGGTGACCCACGCCGGCAAGAACGTGGACATCGTCGCCGGCCAGCACCTGCAGTCGGCCTGTGCCGGCCGCCACACCCTCAACACCGGCCAGGGCATCGCGCTGTTCGCCCAGTCGGAAGGCATCAAGATCCTCGCCCACGACGGCAAGCTGGAACTCCAGTCCCAGCACGGCGACACCCAGGTCAATGCCAGCCAGAACCTCAAGCTCTCCGCCAGCGAAGGCAAGGTGCAGGTCATGGCCGCCGCGGAGATCCTCCTCGCCGAATCCGGCGGTGCCTACATCAAGCTGGCCGGCGGGCGTATCGAGTTGGGCTGCCCCGGCGACTTCACCGTCAAGGCCGCCAGCCACCAATGGTCCGGCAGCGCATCAAGCCCAACCGACCTGCCCAAGTTCTCCACCGGCGACCTCGGTCGCACGCCCGTGCTGGTGCGCGCCACCGACGGCCAGCCCATCGGCGGTATCCCCTACTCGATCACCCGCCCCGACGGCAGCACCCTGTCCGGCCACACGGACGCCAACGGCAAGGCCGCCGCCCTCGAAGGCAGCACCTTCGAGCAAATCAGCGTGCAGTTCTTCGCCCCCGACCAATAACCGACCCTGTCCTTCGCCATGATTGCCCCCGGACTCAACACACCCCAGCCCCTGGCCACCGGCCAGTTCTTCACCGACCCCAGCCACAGCAGCAAGAAGATCCCTAACCCCCTCCCGCTGCCCGGCGTGGTCATCTTCGTGCACGGCGTGAATTCGGACGGCGAGTGGTTCGACGCCAGCGAAGAAGGCTTGTGCAAGGGGCTCAACAAACGGCTGGCCCGGCAATCGGAGCAGTTGGCGTGTCAAGGGCCGGAGGCTGGGCAGTTGAAGGAGGTGAAATACACCGCTGAACTGTCTCCCGAAGGGTTCATTAGTCCCAAACGCAACGCCAAGAACTTCATTGAAACTTCTCCCAACTGGTCACCCGTCATCCGCTTCCGCTGGGGCTACAAGGCCAGCAAGGATGATCTTAAGCTCTACGGCTCCAACATCTGGCTCAACGAGCAGGACTACTGGGGCGGCGGCCCCTTCGCCAACGGCTGCACCAGCCTGCCCGATCTTTGGAGCGAGGGAACGAACGACCGCCTGTTCCTATGGCTCACCGCCCAACACGTGAACCCGGTTCCGGGCCGCGACGTCTTTGCCTGCCCACCGCGCAGCTACTACGTCTTCGCCGCGCTCAGGCTCGCCAAACTGGTCGCATCGATCCGCGCCAAACAGGCGGACTGCCCGGTCACCATCGTCTGCCACAGCCAGGGCAACATGGTTGGCATCGCCGCAGCATTTCTCGGCGAGCGCCTCGGCGACGCCGTTGCCGACAACTACATCCTGTGCAATCCGCCACTGAGCCTGCGGCCCGATAACCTCGCCGAGCAGTGGACCCAGCGCTACACCATCAGCACCGGCAACCAGACGAGCGGACGCCAGACCTCGGCAGCGCGGAACGCGACACTGGCCCACTACTTCGAAATCCTGCGTGCACGCGCCAGCAAGGAGCAGGATCCAGCCAGCATCGACAAGGCTATGGCCAACGAGAACTGCCCGGTCGGTACCCCGTACAAGGCGGAAACGGACAAAAAAACTCACGGCTTCAAGGATCGAACCTATGGCCGCGTCACGCTGTATTGCTGCCCCCACGATCAGGTCATCTCGGCAACACCGGTGCAGGGCATCGGCTGGCTCGGCATGCACGCAGACGAAATCGGGGCATGCAACGGGAAAGACGTATTCAGCCAACGAGTCTTCGCCCAAGGCTATCCGGTCGGCGCACCGCCCGGCAAATCCTCCGCCTACCACTATCTGAACGACCGCTGGAACAAAGACCGGAAAGACGGCAAGGATGGTTTCTGGCACCCCCCCTCCCCCACCGCCCGCTTCTCCCTGCGGCACGGCCTGGATGCCAACACCAGCCTGCTCGGCAAGACGATGACCGTCGCGACGTGCTGGCTCCTCAGCGCAGTGGATCTCTTCAAGCTCCCAGTCAATGCCAACCCTGAGGAGAACTGGGTCATTCCGATCAATGCTCCCCCACTGCCCGAGTCCTTCACCCCTAAGGCTCGACGCTTCGGTCAGGTCAGCGACCAGTTCGACGAGGGCTACGACCCGGGTGGCAATTCACGGAATGCGCAAAAGCCCAAGGCGGAGAAGGCCGCTGACGATCCCTATGACTCCCACACTACCCTGAAGACAAAGGATGGCTCGATGGAGGACCGTCCGATGGGCGACGCCAATTCCGAAGCTCAGATGCGCTACGAAGACCGGGCCCGCCTGCGCATGCGGGCCCGGCGCGAAGGACTGGCCGATGAAAACAACCGGGTCGTTGGCGAAGACGACCCCACGCAGGCCAGCGAAGCCCACAAGCAATGGCGCAACGCGAAGATCAAGACGTTTCTGTCCGAGTCGGTTGATCAGAATGCAACGGACCACTCGACGATTGTTACGAACCCAATGCATGCGGAGAAGGCGATGGCTTACGACGTTGCGATTGGAGTCTGTCGGCTGAACCCAGCGGACTGGCGTGAATTGAGAGTAGAGGCCGACTGGAGATATCTACAGGAGTTGCAGGATAAGAATCGCCCTCATGGCAGCTTTGCTGAGTACTTCGACACAGGAAAGATGGCCGATCAAGACATCCACTCTTGGGCCAATAGCAATCCGGAGGCTCGTATCCCCCCAACAATCACCGACGAGCGGACTGTCACCACCTCTGGATATCCGAGACAGGTATGAAAAATTACTTCACCACGCCGCAACGACGGTTAGCTCTCTCGGTCTCCGTATTTCTTGTGACCTCATTGGTCGCCTTACTTATTGCGTGGCGGCAAGACGCATCTGCACCTCCCCATGCCTGGACTATCGAGGACATCATGATCCGTTTATTTGCACTACCTGCGCTCCTCTCAGCTATGGCTTTGGCCTGGCCTGCTAGCAGCACCCTCTCTCATGCTATGGCCATGACTCCGTCACAAGCTGCACCAGTCACGTCAGCCCCTTTTAAAGCTCAAGTCGTTGGTATTCAGTGGATGAATCCCCTTGTGCGTCGGGACTACCCTACCGAGTGGCAATTGCTATGGACACTTGGATTGACAAAGCCGAACAAGAACGACGATATGGTCAGAACAGACCCCACGTCTTTTTCTACAGTTCAACCTGTTGCAGCCATCGTTTGGAATATGGACGGTGAGGTGACGTTCTCCCGCTTCTTTCGAGGCTATTTCGTTCGCTTCCTGCATCCAATGGGGAGGCGCTATGCAATGAATGCCGATTATTTCTATACCGTTCAACCCCGGTCACCAAAAGACTGGCGTGAACTGGCCGGAATCCATATCGAATTTGCGCTCCCTGACACACCTCTTCTTCCGCAAGAAGAAGCCATCGCTATGGTGAAAGAGGCGATGAACCGTGAGTTCGAGTTCTACAACCCCAACCTCTCCACCCGCAACGTCCCTGCCGACGTGCACGTCTCCGTCGGCGGCGCCAGCGTCGGTTTCACCTCCCTCACCTCCGCCCTCGACTATCTAAAGACCCACCCCAAAGAGTCCGTCTGGGCGATGACCTGGGATTCGCCGGATCACCCGAAGGACGAGCAGATGACCGAGAACTGCGTCCTCCTCGTCCTCGCCGGCCCCGACTTCGACACGAAACGCGAACCCCTCGCCTGGATCGGCTACCCAGCCGTCCGCAAGAGCGAGGACTTCGAAACCCAGCCCGACGCCTCCCGTCAGTTGCAGGCCTGGCAAGCCGCCATCCGCGATGCGGCCGCCCAGGCCGACACGACGGTCCCCACCCTCGGCCACGTCATCCACGACGCCGGCTTCGGCTCAGACTTGGCCGGACGCCGCTTGGCGCAAGTCGGCCATGCCCTCGGCACGCTCAACCCCGAGTTCGACTTCGCCACCCAGACCTTCAACACGCCCAAGCTGCTCGGCGACATGCGCGCCGGCACCGCATTGACCAACGTCGCGCTGGCCATCGCCTGGACACACCAGAAAGGCAAGCCTGTACTGGTACTCGGCACCACCGAAACCGACCGTCTCAGCGCCGTCGTTGTCACCCCACCGTCCCGGCCGCGTCTCTTCGATCCCAACCGCGACTGGTTCCGCGCCCGCGGCGAGGGCAATGCCTACCTGCCCTGGTGGGGGCTGCGCAAGGACGTGGACTGGGCCACCTATCCGCAGGGGTTCTCCGATTGAAAGCCGTTCTTGCCGGCCTGCTGGGATTGCTCGCGGGGTGCGCCTCGATCAACGAGTCCACACGAACGCAGCAGCTAGATCGCCCGACGGGGCCCTTTCGGGCGCAGGTCGTTGGTGTGCAGTGGATGAATCCGCTCGTGCGGCGGGATTATCCGACTGAGTGGCAATTGCTATGGACGCTTGGGCTATCAGCGCCAAATCTAAAAGACGACATGGTCAAAACGAACCCCGACCTGTTCACCTCAATTCAACCAATTGTCCCAATCGTATCAAATAGAACAGGCAAGACGATCTTCTCGCGCTTCTTTGGCGGCTACATGGAGGACATCCTGCGTCCATTCGGCAATCGTTATGTATTGAACGCCAACTACTTTTACACCATTCAACCCAAGTCTCCGAAAGACTGGCGCGAACTGGCCGGCATTCACATCGAATTTGCGCTCCCGGATACGCCTCTTCTGCCTCAGGAACAGGCCATCCATATCGTGCAAAATGCAATGAATGAGGAATTTCAGTTCTACAACCCCAAGCTCTCCACCCGCGACATCCCAGCCGACGTGCACATTTCCGTCGGCGGCGACAGCGTCGGTTTCACCTCCCTCGCCACAGCCCTGGACTACCTACAGGCGCACCCAAAAGAAAGCGTCTGGGCCATGGCCTGGGACGCACCCGATCATCCCCGCTACAAGCTGATGACCGAGAACTGCGTCCTCCTCATCCTCGCCGGCCCCGACTTCGACACCAAGCGCGAACCCCTCGCCTGGATCGGCTACCCAGCCGTCCGCAAGAGCGAGGACTTCGAAACCCAGCCCGACGCCTCCCGTCAGTTGCAGGCCTGGCAAGCCGCCATCCGCGATGCGGCCGCCCAGGCCGACACGACGGTCCCCACCCTCGGCCACGTCATCCACGACGCCGGCTTCGGCTCAGATGCGGCCGGACGCCGGCTCGCGCAAGTCGGCCATGCCCTCGGCACGCTCAACCCCGAATTCGATTTCGCCACCCAGACCTTCAACACGCCCAAGCTGCTCGGCGACATGCGCGCCGGCACCGCATTGACCAACGTCGCGCTGGCCATCGCCTGGACACACCAGAAAGGCAAGCCGGTGCTAGTGCTCGGCACCACCGAAGCCGACCGCCTCAGCGCCGTCGTCGTCACGCCCCCCGCACGCCCGCGTCTCTTCGATCCGAACCGCGACTGGTTCCGCGCCCGCGGCGAGGGCAATGCCTACCTGCCCTGGTGGGGGCTGCGCAAGGACGTGGACTGGACGACTTATCCGCAGGGGTTCTCCGATTGAACATCAGCCATTCCCGGAGGCAGCAATGAAAGGCGTCATCCGACTCGGCGATCCGACCAGCCACGGCGGCAGCGTGGTGCAGGCCAGTTCGTCCCACCGCGTGATGGACCGGGGCGTGGCCCGCGTGGGCGACCGCTGCATCTGCCCGATGCGTGGCCATGAGAGCTGCGTGATCGCGGAAGGCGATCCGCAGGTCTTGAGCGACGGCATTCCGGTGGCCTTCGACGGTCACAAGACCAGTTGCGGGGCGACGCTGATCTCCACGCTGGGCAGCAGCGGACGCGCCTGAGTGCGCCAGCATCCGTAAAATGCCTGCTCCGCGTCGCTCTTGAGTACGGCCACCATGTCCGGTATCACCGACTACCCTGCTTTCGTCCTCGCCGTCATCCTCTTCTTGGTGATTCCAGGCCCCGGCAATCTGGCACTGATGACCTCCACCGGCAAGGGTGGCATCCGCGGTGGTCTGGCTGCAACCTGCGGCGTGATACTCGGCGACCAGGTCCTGATGTGGCTGGCTGTGGGCGGCGTGGCGGCGCTGCTGGCGATGAATCCACTCGCTTTCCAGGCCGTACAGTGGCTGGGCGCAGCCTACCTGGGCTGGCTGGGGCTGCGGATGCTGTGCGCCAAGCCCGGGCAGGCGCCGGTGCTCAACATCCGTCCGCGACATTACCTGCGCCAGGCGCTGCTGATCACCCTGCTCAATCCGAAGGCCATCGTTTTCTACATGGCCTTCTTTCCGCTCTTCATCGATCCGGCCCGCAATCCGGGCCTGGCCACCTACGGCATCATGGCCTTGAGTATCGCCGTGCTGACCTTCCTGTACGGCCTCATTGCGGTGCTGCTGACCCATTTCCTCGCTGAGCGGCTGCGGAGCAACCCGATCCTGTCGCGGGCGCTGGAGAAGCTGGCGGGCAGCGTGTTGATCGCCTTCGGCATCAAACTGGCGGTAACACGCTGAATCGTTGTCGATTTTTCTTACACAAAGCTTCTCGCCGTTTTTTTCAGAACGCCAAGCCATTGATATAAAAGGGCTTAATTTCAAGGCACGTATGATGCGTGTTGTGATCAACCGCACACCATTCACTGGATGCCGGTCCGGTTTCACGGAGATCCCCATGCAATACTCCGGCTTCCCACGCTGCCTTGCCGTCGCGCTGCTTTGCGTCGCGCCGCACGCCTCCGCCGGGAATTACAGCTTCTCCGGTCGTCTCGATGATGCAGGCAACCCCGCGCTGGTGGGCAGCGATCTGGGCGCGCCGCAATTTGCCACCGAAGGTGCCATCGCCAACAACGTCGCGCTGTACACCTTCAACGTGGCGGCCAGCGGAACTGCCAGCTTCACCAGTCTCGGCTTCTCCGGTGGCGGCGTCGATCCCTATTTCAGCCTGTTCAGCGGCAGTGGCAATGCCGCCAGCTTCATCGGTTCGAACTACGTGCAGGCCTTTTCGACGGGGGGCGATTTCGCGTTCAGCTTCGTCCTCTCCCCCGGCGACTACACGATCACGCTCGGCAGTTTCGCCAATATGTCCCTCGCCGAGAACGCTGGCACCGGTACGCTGGGTGACGGTTTCAGCGGCCTCGGCCAGGCGGGCGCCCTGGGCTCTAGCTTTTACAAGCTGGACGTCGGCGTACCCAATCTTCCCAATGACGCCCCCGAGCCGGGAACCCTGCTGCTGCTGGGGCTCGCCGGCGTCGTGCTGGGCGTGATCCGTTACTTCCGGTCCCGCCGTTAGGCACGCTCTCCAAGCAGCCCGGCGAGCCCGCCCCATTCCGGCTTGAAGATCTCCGCGTCCATCAGCGTGAGGTCGCGGATGATCGGCCGGAAGCGCATGTGGGCGAGAACGTCCCGCTCCAGGTCGATGCCCGGCGCGATCTCGGTGAGCTCCATGCCTTCCTCGGTCAGCCGGAACACCGCCCTCTCGGTCACGTACAGCACCGGCTGGCGGATGCCCTGGGCGTAGCGGCCGCTGAAGGTGATCTGCTCCACCTGGTCCAGAAACTTGCTGTGTCCGCCCTCCTGCACCACCGTCACGCGGCCGTCGGCAATCTCCACCTGCAGGTCGCCCGCCGTGAAGGTGCCGCAGAAAACCACCTTGCGGGCATTCTGCGTGATGTTGATGAAGCCGCCGCAGCCCACCGGCCGACCATTGAACTTGCTGACATTCACATTGCCGACCGCATCGGTCTGCGCGAGGCCCAGGAAGGCCACGTCGATGCCGCCGCCGTCGTAGAAATCGAACTGGGCCGGTTGCTCGATGACCGCCTCCGCGTTGAGCGCGTGGCCGAAGTCGAAGCCGCCCGCCGGCACGCCGCCGATCGGGCCGGTCTCCAGCGTCAGGGACATCAGCTGATCCACGTGCTCCTCGGCGGCCACCGCGGCGACGCCTTCCGGCATGCCGATGCCCAGGTTCACCACCGCGCCGGCCTTCAGCTCCATCGCCGCCCGCCGCGCAATCACCTTGCGCGGGTCCAGCGGCAGCGGCGGCGTGGAGCCACGCAGCACCTTGATGTCGCCCGCGTAGGCCGGATTGAAGTAGGTCGCCATGGTCTGCAGGTGGTTCTCCGCCTTGCCGACCACCACGTAGTCCACGACCACGCCGGGGATCTTCACCTGCTTGGGATGCAGCGAACCGGCGCGCACCACGTGCTCCACCTGAGCGATCACGATGCCGCCGCTGGCCCGCGCCGCCTGGGCCACCGACAGGCTCTCCAGCAACACGCCTTCCCGGTCCATCGTGATGTTGCCCTTCTCGTCGGCCACCGAACCGCGGATCAGCGCCACGTCCACCTTGGGCGCCTTGAATTGCAGCCACTCCTCGCCATCCATCTCGATGAGCTTCACCAGGTCTTCCTCGGTCCGGCGGTTCACCTTGCCGCCTTCGATGCGCGGATCGACGAAGGTACCCAACCCGACCTTGGTGATGAAGCCCGGCCGGCGCCCCGCCACCTGGCGCGGCAATAACGCCAGCACGCCCTGGGGCAGGTTGTAGGCCTCGATGCGCTCCTCCATGATCAGCTTCATGAGGTTCGGCCCGCCGACGCCGAAGTGCCCGCCGACCAGGCGCTTGATCAGCCCTTCATGGGCGAAATGGTGCATGCCCCGGTCCTTGCCGTTGCCGACGCCGGTGGAGTGATACAGCGTCAGGTCACGCGGATGGCCGGTGGCGAGAAAGGCCGCCTCGATGGCCTTGGCCACTTCCTCCGGAAAGCCGGCCAGGCCCATGCCGGTGCAGAACACGGTGGCGCCGTTGGGAATCAGGCGAGCGACGTCGCCCGCCTCGATGAAACGGGTAGTCATGGATTTCTCCTTGTCAGAAGGCGGCTTCGCTGAAGGCCGACAGTGCGGGGCCGGCCGTCTGCACGGTCTGCGCACGGGCAGCCACTTCGGGCAGCACTGTGGCGAAGTAGAAGTGGGCCAGCTCCACCAGGCTGCGCAGATAGATCGCGTCGCCGTCGCCTGCGGCCAGCTGAAGCCGGGCGGCCTGGGCCATGCGCCCCATCTGCCACGCACCGACTACACTGCCGAGCAGGCGCAGGAACGGCACCGCCCCAGCCAGCACATCGGCCAGACGGGTCTTGCCGTTGGCGAGGATCCAGTCCGTCGTGCCTTCCAATGCGGCGACAGCCGCATCCAGCCCGTCGGCCAGCGCTGCGAAATCATTGCCGCGCAGCGAAGCCACGCCGTCGCGCAGTTCGGCGATCAGCTCGCGCAGGGTTTCGCCGTTCTCGCGGAGGATCTTGCGGCCGATCAGGTCGTTGGCCTGGATGCCGGTGGTGCCTTCGTAAATGGTGATGATGCGGGCGTCGCGGAAGAACTGGGCGATGCCGGTCTCCTCGACGAAACCCATACCGCCGAAGACCTGGATCGCCTCGTCGCAGACGTCGTTGCCGACCTCGGTGCACCAGCCCTTGGCCACCGGCATCAGCAGATCCACGTAGCGCCGGGCCTTGCCGGCGGCCGCCGCGTCCGGGCTGTGGTGGGCGATGTCGAACCAGCCGGCGGCGGTGTACAGCAGGCCGCGCATCGCCATCACGCGGGCGCGCATGCCGAGCAGCATGCGCTTCACGTCCGGGTGGTGGACGATCGGTCGCCCCGCTTCGCCGCTCACCGCGTCGCGCCCCTGCACCCGCTCGCGGGCGTAGGCCAGCGCGTACTGGTAGGCCCGCTCGCCGAGGCCGAGGCCCTGCACGCCGACGCCGAAGCGGGCTTCGTTCATCATGATGAACATGGTTTCCAGACCCCGGTTCGGCTGGCCGACCAGCCAGCCGATCGCGCCACCAGCGTCACCGAAGCTCAGCGTGCAGGTCGGGCTGCCGTGGATGCCCATCTTGTGCTCGATGGAGATGCAGCGCACGTCGTTCTTCGCGCCCGGCTGGCCGTCCGCATCGAGCAGGTACTTGGGCACGATGAACAGGGACAGGCCCTTCACGCCGGCCGGTGCGTCCGGCAGCCGGGCCAGCACCAGATGCACGATGTTGGGGGTCAGCTCATGCTCGCCGTAGGAGATGAAGATCTTCTGCCCGAACAGCCGGTAGCTGCCGTCCGCGCCCGGTTCGGCACGACAGCGCGTGGCCGCCAGGTCGGAGCCCGCCTGGGGCTCGGTGAGGTTCATCGTCGCCGCCCATTCGCCGCTCACCACCTTGCCGAGCCACAGGGCCTTCTGCTCGTCGGATGCGGCGATCTCCAGCGCCTCGGCCTGCCCCACGTTGAGCTGCGGCAGCATCGTAAAGGCCATGTTGGTGGAGAACCACATCTCCCACACCGCCGTGGACAGCAGCTTGGGCAGGCCCTGGCCGCCGTGCTCGACGGGCAGCGACAGGCCGATCCAGCCGGCTTCGGCGAACTGCTTGTAAGCCTCGGCCCAGCCGTCGGGGGTGATCACCCGGCCGTCGTCGGTCAGCCGGCAACCCTGCAGGTCACCCTGCCGGTTGATCGGTGCCAGCACGCCGGCGG
Source organism: Zoogloea sp. GW822-FHT05C07 (assembly GCF_058800215.1). NCBI lineage: Bacteria > Pseudomonadati > Pseudomonadota > Betaproteobacteria > Rhodocyclales > Zoogloeaceae > Zoogloea > Zoogloea sp. GW822-FHT05C07. The sequence continues at coordinate 4,731,583 of NZ_CM179510.1, read as the reverse complement.
CAAACTTGCCCGCCTCTTCCAGCACGGCGTTCACCAGGTCCTCGCTGGCCTCCTCGCAACCCGGCAGGCGGGCGATGTCATCGAGTCCGGCCAGCGCCTTCATCAGGAATTGCATGTCCCGCAGGGGAGCTTGATAGTCGGTCATGGTGGCGTCTCCACAGCCGGGCCCGTGGGCCCGGGTTTCAGGTTGAAGGGATCAGAAGCGGTAGCGCAGGCCGATCATGCTGGCATTCTGCGACCCACCGGCCGGCGGCGAAATGCCGGCACCGACCGATGCCGCGTACTGGGCCTTGGCGCTGTTGTCGATGTGGGCCAGCTGCAGGTAGGTCGAGAAGTCCTTGTCGAAGGAATAGAAGCCGCGCAGCACGATCAGGCTGCCGTCCCGCTCCTGGTCCTTGTTGAGGATGCGCTGGAAGCTGCCGTCCACCGAGATGCGGGTGGTGATTGGATGCGCGCCTTCCACGTAGTAGATGTCCGACTTCACCTGCGCCGCGGCGGCATCCACCTTGCGGCCCAGCCAGCCGAAGCCGACGCGGCCCTGGCCCAGCTTCACGTAGCCGCCCAGCGCGGTGCGGGTGTCGGTGTCGCCGGAGTTGGTGAAGGCGATCGCCGCCGTGCCGTTGAAGAAGGACGCGGTGGCGCCGGTGCCGCCGTGCTGCACGTCGGTGGCCGCTGCCACGCCAAAGCGCTCGTCGTCATAGCGGATCATCGCAGACCAGCCCTTGCAGGAATCGGCGTTGCCGGCAATCTCGCCGGCGCAGGTTCCGGACGACGGCGTGCCGCCCTTGGTATCGCGGCCGGCGCTGTAGTTGATGCCCATCGACAGCTTGGAGAAGGTGCCGCGCCACGCGATGCTGTTGTCGAAGCGGGCGCTCGGCAGGTAGTAGTCGAAGGAACCCAGACCATAGATGTTGGGGCCCAGCAGGTCCGAGCTGTCCATGCCGAACAGCAGCATGGAGTACTGGCGGCCGAAGGTGAAGGTGCCGATCGGCGTGTCGATGCCCGCGTAAAGCTGGCGGCCGAACAGGCGCCCGCCCTGGCCCAGGGAGCCATCGTCCATGTTGAAGCCGGCCTCGGCAACGCCGACCGCCTTGTAACCGTCCATCAGGTCCTTCACCGCCTTCACGCCGACCCGCGACGCGATGGTGCCGGTGACGCTCGGCAGCCGGTTGAGGCTGCCCTTGCTGGTGCCCTGCTGCACGTTGCCGATGTGCTCGTAGCCACCGTCGAGCACGCCATAGAAGCTGAGCTGCGGTGCCCCCGGCACCAGGCTGGCGACCTTCGCGCCGACGCTCGTCGCAGGAGCTGCAGCCGGTGCCGCGGCGGGCGCGGCTGCCTGGGCGGCACGCAGATTTTGCAGTTCAGCGAAGATCTTCTGGATCAGCACCTTCTGCTCGGCCACTTCGCGCTTCAGCGCATCGTTCTCCGCGTCGGCCAGGGCCGGTACGCTGGCGCCGAGGCCGCAGGCGGCCAGCACGGCGACAGCCAGCGGGCGCTGCCAGGTGTTGAAGGTTTGTGCGGTGTGACGGTTTGTTGTTTTCATCGTGGGTCTCCTCCTTGGTCCGGCATCGAGGCCGGAATGGTTTTGCCCGTACGGGCGCCTTCACGGGGCGTCAGTCGCCATTCCATGAATCCTTGGGACGCACCGGCCCCGGGCCGGTCCGCGACGGGTCAGGTCGGCGGCGCGGCCCCAGCGGGCGCGTCAGATAGGGAGCAGGCCGGGCTTGCCCGGCGGCGGATCAGCCGGCTATTCGCACAGCGCGCGGTAGTCCTCGGGGATCGGCACCGCGCGGATGCGCAGCGGATCCTCCGGGTCCTGGCGGGCGAACACGCGCACCTCGCGGCCTTCGCACAGCACCGTGTCGCCGCGACGGGCGACGTGGCGCATCACGAAACTCTTGGTGTTCCAGGCCTCCACCGAAGAGTCGATCTCGATGTCCTCGCCGTAGGTGGCCGAGTTCATGAACTTGGCCTGGGCATCCACCAGCGGCGTGCCGATGATGCCGCGCTCGGCGGTGGTGTCGCGCCAGCTCGGCACGCCGCAAGCGGTGAAGAACTCCCGGCTGGCCGTGTCGAACCACTTGAAGTAGTTGGCGAAGAAGACGATCTGCGCCGGATCGCAGTCGCTGAAGGCGATGCGCAGGCGGTGGGTGTGGCTGCGGGCCATCGTCGCCTCCTTACTTCGCCGCCAGACGGGTCGCCCCGTCGAGGCGGATCGTCTCGCCGTTGAGCATCACGTTCTCGACGATGTGCTTCGCCAGCGCCGCGTATTCCGCCGGCTGGCCGAGGCGCGGCGGAAACGGCACCGACGCGCCCAGCGAGGCCTGCACCTCGGCCGGTAGCGTGTGCATCATCGGCGTGATGAACAGGCCCGGCGCGATGGTCATCACGCGGATGCCGTGGCGCGCCAGCTCGCGGGCGATCGGCAGCGTCATCGCCACGATGCCGCCCTTCGACGCCGCGTAGGCAGCCTGGCCGATCTGCCCCTCGTAGGCGGCGACGGAGGCAGTGTTGATGATCACGCCGCGCTCGCCATCAGGGCCGGCCTCGCCCTTGCTCATCGCGTCGGCGGCCAGGCGGATCATGTTGAAGCTGCCCACCAGGTTCACGTTGACCACCCTGGCGAAGGCGTCCAGTGCCAGCGGCCCCTCTTTACCCAGCACCTTGGCGGCATTGCCGATGCCGGCGCAATTGACCAGCCCGTGCAGGCCGCCGAAGCGGCTCAACGCCAGCGCCACGCAGGCCTGGGCATCGGCCTCGTCGGCTACGTTGGTGCGCTGGAACGCGGCGCGCTCACCCAGTTCGGTGACCAGCCGGTCGCCGAGTTCGGCGTTGAGGTCGGCGATCACGACATTGGCGCCGGCGGCGTGGAAGGCCCGCACGGTGGCCTCGCCGAGGCCCGAGGCCCCGCCGGTGACGATGAAGCTATGGTTGTGAAGCTGCATTGGCTGTGTCTCCGTATGTTCTTGTGGCTTTGTCTTCCTGCCGCGGCAATCAAGCGCTTTCCAGCAGCACCGCCGCGCCTTGCCCGCCGCCGGCGCAGGCCGAGGACACGCCGTACTGCTGGCCGGCCTCCTGCAGTTCGCGGGCGACGGTGAGGGTCAGGCGTACGCCGGAGGCGCCGAGCGGGTGGCCGATGGCGATGGCGCCGCCATGCACGTTGGCCTTGTCCCGGTCCAGCCCCAGTTCCCGCTCGCAGGCCAGGTACTGGGCGCCGAAGGCCTCGTTGATCTCGACGCGGCCGATGTCGCCGACGCTGATGCCCGCCTTGGCCGCCGCCGCGCGGATGGCCGGCGCCGGGCCGATGCCCATGATCTCCGGCGGCACCGCCACCACCGCACCGCCGACGATGCGGGCCAGCGGCTTGAGACCGTGGGCGCGCACCCAGTCGCCGCGAGCGACGATCACCGCCGCCGCGCCATCGACGATGGCCGAGCTGTTGCCGCCGGTCTGCACGCCGCCGAAGGCCGGCTTGAGCTTGTTCAGCGTTTCGAAGGAGGTCGGGCGCACGTGGCCGTCGCGCTCGAAGCGGGCCACCCGGTCCGCCAGCTTGATGCTGCGGGGCTTGTAGCCGTCCAGCTCCCAGGTGGCGTTCTCGACAGCCGTCACCTCGTCGGCGAACCAGCCGCTCTCCCAGCCTGCGCAGGCGCGGGCGAAGCTCTGCTCAGCGAAGCGGTCCACTTCCTCGCGGCCGATGCCGTAGCGGCGCGCCAGGTTCTCGGCGGTGTCGCCCATGCCGATGCCGGGCGCGGTGTCCTTGGTGGCTTCCCACAGGAAGTCACGGAAATCCACCTGCCCCATGCGGAAGCCGGCGCGGTGGGTGTAGGCCGCCACCGGGTTGCGCGACATGGACTCGGTGCCCACCGCCAGCACCACGCTGGCCTTGCCGAGGGTGATCTGGTCGGCGGCGCTCAGGATCGTCTCGAAGCCGGTGCAGCACAGGCGCTGCACTAGCAGCGCCGGGGCCAGCGGATTGATGCCCGAATACAGCCCGATGTGGCGCGGCAGGAAGTAGGCGTCGAAGCTCGACTGGGCCATGTTGCCGGCGATGATGGCGTTCACTTCGCTGGCCGGGATGCCGCTCTTCGCGAACAGCGCGCGGGCGGCGCAGATGCCCAGGTCGGTGGCGGAGGCGTCGCGCAGCGGGCCGGCGTAATCGGCAAACGGTGTACGCTGGCCGGCCACCAGCCAGATGTCGTCGTAGGTGGCGCCGAGGGCGGCCGCTTCGGAGGCGGCGAAAGCGTGGGTGCTCATGTGCGGGGTCCTTGTCCTTTGCGCTGGAGGAATTCGCCGATGCGGCCGGCCACTTCAGGGCTGGTTTGCGTGAGTGCGGCGGTGAGGGATTCGACGAAGAAGCCGTCGTCGGTGGCCATGTTGTCGATGCGGGCGATGGCCGAGCACATCGCCCAGTTGGCCATCGGGGCGTTCTCGGCGACGCGGGCGGCGAGCTGCTGGGCCTTGGCCAGCGCCTCGCCCTTGCCGACCACGTAGTGGGACAGGCCCAGGCGCTGGCCCTCCTCCGCGTCGAGAATGCGGCCGGTCAGCATCATTTCGCACATGCGGCCCGGCCCGATGATCTTGGCCACGCGCACCGACGCGCCGCCGCCGACGAAGATGCCGTGGCGGCCTTCGGGCAGCTGGTAGATCGTGGTCGGCTCGGCGACGCGGATGTGCGTCGCGGTGGCCAGCTCCAGCCCGCCGCCGATCACCGCCCCGTGCAATGCGGCGATCACCGGGATGCCGCCGTGCTGGATGCGGTGGAAGATGCGGTGCCACCACTGGGAGTGCTGCATCACGCCGAAGGGCTCCCGGTGCTGGTGCTCGGCCAGGTCGAGGCCGGCGCAGAAGTGGTCGCCCTCCCCGGCCAGGATGATCGCCCGGGTGCCTTCGGGCGTCGCCGTCAGGGCTTCGTCCAACGCCCGCAGCAGGCGGTCGGACACCGCGTTGCGCTTGGCCGGCCGGGCCAGGGTGATCGTGTAGATGACGCCATCCTGCGACGTCTTGACGAGTTGTTCACTCATTGCTGTTTCCTTTTGTCGTTCTTGTTTGTCTTGTTGCGCCCTACACCGCGCCGTGCACCGTGATGACGGTCTTGTCGGGCACGTCGGCGTACAGGTAGGCCACCAGGTCGGCGCGGCGGTTGAGCACCGCACGCTGGTTGATGTAGCCCTTGTCGGTGATCTCGCCCGCCTCCACCGACGGCGGTTCGGCAACGAGCAGCGCCCGCGCCGGATAGGTGGAGGTGCCGCCGCCCAGGTTCTTCATCATCGCCATGCCCTGGCGCACGCGGGACAGCACCGCCGGGTTGGTGAGCACCTGCTCCACCGGCGCGTCCGGCGGCAGGTTCGGGCACAGGGTCCGGCACTCGGGGATGTTCGGGAAAACCAGGAAGCCGATCTCGTCCCGGTCGTGGCCGGTGACGACGATGTCCTGGGCCACCGGCTTCAGCGCGTCGATGCCGGCCACCCGCAGGGAGCCCACATGCACCCAGGTGCCGGTGAGGAGCTTGAAGTCCTCGCCGACGCGGCCGTCGAAGACCAGCCCAAGGGCCGGGCGCACCACATCGACGAACTCCACCGCGTCGCCGATCATGTAGTAGCCCTCGTCGTCGAAGGCCTTGGCGGTGACGTCCGGCTGGCGCCAGTAGCCGGGGAAGACGTTGGGGCCCTTGACCCGCACCTCCATCTTGTCGGCGGCGGGCACCAGCTTCAGTGCGGTGCCCGGCACCGGCACGCCGATCACGCCGGAGCGCACCGCGCGGAAGTGGCAGTCGGTGGCCATCGGCCCGGTCTCGGTGGCGCCCCAGGAGGACACCATCAGAATGCGCTTGCCGGTGGATTCCTCCGACAGGTCTTCCAGCGCACTCCACAGGTGGTTGGGCAGCGCGGCGCCGGCGTAGAAGATGAACTTCAGGCGACGGAAGAAGTTGTCGCGCAGCGCCTTGTCCTCGCGCAGCAGCGGCACCAGCATGTCGTAGGCGCGCGGCACGTTGAAGTACACCGTCGGCGAGACTTCCTTCAGGTTGGCGACGGTCCTGGCGATCTGGGCCGGCGTCGGCTTGCCCTCGTCGATGTAGAGCGAGCCGCCCCAGCGCAGCACCATGTTGAAATTGTGGTTGCTGCCGAACGTATGGCTCCACGGCAGCCATTCCATCAGCACCGGCGGCTCCTCGGCCAGCACCGGCCACATCAGCTCCTTGGCCTTCTGGTTGGAGCACATCATGCGCTGGGTGTTGATGACCGCCTTCGGCGTGCCGACCGAGCCCGAGGTAAACAGAAACTTGCCGATGGTGTCCGGCGTGATGCGCGCGAAGGCCGACATCACAGCCGCCTCGTTGGCCTCCCCTTCCAGTTCGGAGAAGGGAATCGTGCCGTCCACCCGCGCGCCGCCCCCGCCGGCCACCACCACGCCGTTGTGCAGGTGGCGGATCGCCTCGATGGCCGGCAGGAAGCGCTCCACCGGGTCGGCGTAGATCACGCCGGGGCGCAGCAGCTCGATGTTGCCCTTGAGCTTGGCGTGGTCCTTCGACAGCAGCGAGTTGCCGGACGAGATCGCGCAGGACGGCACGCCGATGTGCATCGCGGCAAGCATCAGCAGCGCGTGCTCGATGGAGTTGTCCGACAGCATCACCACCGGCCGCTCCGGCGACAGGTTCTGGCCGAGCAGCCAGCTGGCGATGCGGACCACGCGCTGGCGCGCCTCGCCGTAGCTCACCTCGATCCACGCCCCGTCCGCGCCGCGCTGGGCGAGGAACATCCGTTCGGGCGTGACACGGGCCCAGTGCTCCAGCCATTCGCCGACGCAGCGCGCGTAGGTGTCGGGCAGCGGGATACCGGAGCGCAGGATGCGGGTGCCGTCGGCGCGGGCCTCGATCAGCACCAGCGGCTCGGTGAACATCGGCCGGCTGAGTTCGGTGATTTCATTGAGCATGTTCATCGCCCGTCCTTACTTGGTGAGCAGCGTATAGGCGCCGCCGACCACGTGGATCAGCACCCGGCCGCGCTGGTCGAGGCCGAAGTGGTCGGTCGGGCTCATGTTGTAAACGCCGTGGGTGGCAACCACCTCCTTGTTGCTCTCCAGCGCGTCACGCAAGGCCTTGCGGAATTCCGGCGTGCCGGGCTTGGCCTTCTTGAGGGCCACCGGCACCGCCGCCTCGATCAGCCGGTAGGCATCGAAAGCATGGCCGGCGAAGGACACGAAACTGCCGGCGCCGTACTTCTCCTCGTACCTCTGCACGAACTCCATGCCGAGCTTCTTGGACGGATGGCTGTCGGGAATCTGCTTGGCGGCGACCACCGGGCCGACAGGCATGATCACGCCTTCGGCGGCCTTGCCGGCGACGTTGAGGAAGGTCTGGTTCACCGCCGCGTGGGTCTGGTAGATCTGGCCCTTGTAACCACGCTCCACCAGCGCCGTCTGCGGCAGCGCCGCCGGGCTGCCGGAGGCGGCGACGAGCACCGCGTCCGGCCGCGCCGAGACCAGCTTGAGCACTTGGCCGCTGACCGAGGTGTCGTTGCGGGCGTAGCGCTCGACCGCCGCCAGCTTGATGCCGGCCTGGGCCAGCAGCGGTGTGACGACGTTGAGCCAGTCTTCGCCATACACGTCGGAGAAACCGATGAAGCCGACGCTCTTCACGCCGCGCGCCTTCATGTTGTCCACCAGCGCACCGGCCATCAGCGCGTTGTTCTGCGGTGTGCGGAAAACCCAGGCGTTCTTGTCGGCCGGCACATTGACCGGCGAGATGGCGATCTGCGGCGTCTTGCTCTCGAAGGCGACTTCGGCGATGGCCACCGAGGCCGGCGTGCTGGCCGAGCCGACCAGCACGTCCACCTTGTCCTCGGAGACCAGCTTGCGGGCGTTCTTCGACGCGGCCGACGGATCGGTGGCATCGTCGAGGACGATGTACTTGACGTTCTCGCCGGCGATCTTGGTCGGCAGGATCGCGAAGACGTTCTTCTCCGGAATGCCGAGGGAGGCCGCCGGCCCGGTGGAAGACAGGGAGACGCCGACGGTGATGTCGGCCAGCGCGGCTTGGCTGGCCAGCAGCGCGGCACCGGAAAACACGACGGCGAGTTTCTTCATCCTCATTGTTGCTCCTTTGGTCTCATGCCCCCTTTGTTGGGGCGTGGTTTCTAGGTGAGCGGGTCTTGGCGCCCGGCTTCGTTTTGGATTGCTGTTGTCCTTTTACTTGCTGGTCACGTCGCCAGCATGTCCTGGTGCTTGCCGCCGAGGCCCAGGTAGGCCTCGATGACCCGCGGGTCGTCGCGCAGTTGGTCGGCCGGGCCTTCCATCGCCACCGCGCCGGTTTCCAGCACGTAGGCGTAGTCGGCCACCGCCAGCGCGGCGCGGGCGTTCTGCTCGACGAGCAGGATCGACACGCCGCGGCGGCGCAGCTCGGCGATGATGCGGAAGATCTCGCGGGTGATCAGCGGCGCCAGGCCCAGGCTGGGTTCGTCGAGCATCAGCAGCTTGGGCTTGGCCATCAGCGCGCGGCCCACCGCCAGCATCTGCCGCTCGCCACCGGACAGCGTGCCGGCGGCCTGGCTGCGGCGCTCCTTGAGGCGCGGGAAGAGGCCGAAGACCTCCTCCATGGTGTCCTTGTACTTGCGGTCGCCGCTGCGGTAGCGGTGGAAGGCGCCCAGTTCCAGGTTGTCTTCCACGCTCATCTCGCCGAACAGCTCGCGCTTCTCGGGCACCAGGCTCATGCCGCCGGCCACAAGGCGCTCCACGTCGGGGGCCACTTCCAGTTGGCCGTCGAAGCGCACCTGCCCCTTCGATTCGAGCAGGCCGATGATCGCCGACAGCATGGTGGTCTTGCCGGCGCCGTTGGGCCCGATCACCGTGACGATCTGCCCTTCGCCGACGCGCAGGCTCGCGTTGGTGAGCGCTTCGACCTTGCCGTAGGCCACGCACAGCTTGCTGACTTCCAGCACATTGCGGGTCGTCGTGTTCATCACTCCACTCCCCCCAGGTAGGCTTCCAGTACGCGCGGGTTCTGCTGCACCTCGTCGGGCAGGCCTTCGGCGATCTTCTGGCCGAACTCCATCACCACCACGCGATCCACCAGGCCCATCACGAAGTCCATGTCGTGCTCCACCAGCAGGATCGCCATGCCTTCGCCGCGCAGCTTGACCAGCAGCTCGCCGAGGGCCTGCTTCTCCTTCAGGCGCAGGCCGGCAGCAGGCTCGTCGAGCAGCAGCAGGCAGGGGTCGGAAGCCAGCGCCCGGGCGATCTCGAGGATGCGCTGCTGGCCGAGGGCCAGGCTGCCGGCTTCGGCGTGCATGAATTCGCCGAGGCCGACACGCTCGATCTGGTAGGCAGCCTCGCGCAGCAGGCGGGCTTCTTCGTCCCGGTCCATACGCCAGGCGGCCGGCAGCACGCCGCGGCTGCCGCGCAGGTGGGCGCCGAGGGCGACGTTTTCCAGCACCGTCATGCGCGGCAGCAGGCGTACGTGCTGGAAGCTGCGGCTCATGCCGAGGCGGGCGATCTCCCGCGAGCCGTGGCCGGCGATGGACTTGCCGCGGAACAGCACCTCGCCGGAGGTCGGGGTATCGACGCCGGACAGCTGGTTGAACATGGTGCTCTTGCCGGCGCCGTTGGGGCCGATCAGCGCCAGGATCTCGCCGGCCTTCACGTGCAGGTTCATGTCGTTGTTGGCGACGAGGCCGCCAAAACGCCGGGTCACGTTCTTCGCTTCGAGGATCACCTCGCCGGCGGTCGGCATGGCCTTGCGCGGCAGCGGCTCGGCGGCGGCATCCACGTGGCGCACCGTGCTGCGGCTCGGCGCCAGGCGGGCGATCAGCGGCCACAGGCCTTCCCGCGCCCGCTGCAAGAGCACCACCATCAGCAGGCCGAAGATGATCGTCTCGAAGTTGCCGGACGCGCCGAGCAGGCTCGGCAGCCAGTCCTGCAGCCACTGCTTGAGCAGGGTGATCACGCCGGCGCCGACGATGGCGCCCCACACCTGCCCCGCCCCACCGACTACCGCCATGAACAGGTACTCGATGCCCACATGCACGCCGAAGGGCGACGGATTGACGAAGCGCTGCAGGTGGGCGTACAGCCAGCCGGACGCGGCGGCGTGCAGCGCGGCGATCACGAAGATGATCATCCGCGAGCGGGAGGTATTCACGCCCATCGCCTCGGCCATCACCATGCCGCCTTTCAGCGCGCGGATCGCCCGCCCTTCGCGGGAATCCAGCAGGTTGCGGGTGGTCAGCACGGCCACCAGCAGGAAGGCCCAGATCAGGTAGAACAGCTCGCGGCCCTCGTCCAGCTCCCAGCCGAACAGGCTGATCGGCGGGATGCCGGTGAGGCCAGTGTGGCCACCGAGGGTGTCCATGGTGCCGAACAGGAAGTACAGGCTCATGCCCCAGGCGATGGTGCCGAGCGGCAGGTAGTGGCCAGACAGGCGTAGCGTCAGGGAGCCGAGGATCAGCGCCACGGTGGCGGTGAGCAGCAGGCCGACCACTAGCGCGGCCCACGGGGACGACGCCCAGGCCAGCCAGGCTGGCAGATCCGGGCTGGTGGTGAGCACCGCCGTGGTGTAGGCGCCAAGGCCGACGAAGGCCGCCTGGCCGAAGCTGGTCAGCCCGCCGACGCCGGTCAGCAACACCAGGCCAAGGGCCACCATCGCCGCCAGGCCGATGTAGTTGAGCAGCGTCACGTAGAACTCGGGCAGCACCGCCGGCGCCACCGCCAGCAGGGCCAGCAGCACGAGCGGCAGGCTGACGGCGAAACGGGTGGCCGGCGCAGAACCGGTGGTGGGCAGCAGCGTCACGGCTGCGTTGCGGACGGGGGCGTTCATTCTTCTTCCTCCACGTGGTGGCTGGTGAAGGAGCGCCACATCAGCACCGGGATGATCAGCGTGAAAACGAAGACTTCCTTGTAAGCGCTGGCCCAGAAGGACGAGAAGGACTCCAGTACGCCGACCAGCAGCGCGCCGGCGGCGGCGATGGGATAGCTGGCGAGGCCACCGACGATGGCTGCGACGAAGCCCTTGAGCCCGATCAGGAAGCCGGTGTCGTAGTAGATGGTGGTCAGCGGCGCGATCAGGATGCCCGACAGCACGCCGATGAAGGCCGCCAGCAGGAAGGTGAGCTTGCCCGCGAAGACCGGCGAGAAACCCATCAGGCGCGCACCGTTGCGGTTGATGGCGGTGGCACGCAGGGCCTTGCCGTACAGGCTGCGCTCGAAGAACAGCCACAGCCCGCCGATCAGCGCCGCCGACACGGCGACCACCCACACCTGCTGTCCGCTGACGGTCAGGCTACCTAACGCAAACTGGGCATCGGAGAAGGCCGATGTGCGTGCCCCTTCGGCGCCGAAGAACAGCAGGCCGAGGCCGACCATCGCCACGTGGATCGCCACCGAGACGATCAGCAGGATCAGCACCGGCGCTTCCGCCACCGGCTGATAGGCGAGCCGATATACCAGCGGCCCCAGCGGCACCAGGATCGCCAGCGTCAGCAGCGCCTGCACGAGGATCGAAGGATCGGGCGGCAGCGCATACAGCAGTGCGGCCAGCGCCAGCGGGTAGCCGAGGCACCAGCCCAAGCTGGCCGCCAGCCCCGCCCGGCTGCCGCCGCGCAACGCTTTCCAGGCGTCCAGCCCGGCGGCCAGCGCACCAAGGACGACCAGCAGCCACAGGGTGGCGGGCACCTTGCCCTGCTGCAGCATGGCCATGGTGAGGGCCCCGTAGGCCACGTACTCGCCCTGGGGAATGAAGATGACGCGGGTCACGGCGAACACCAGTACCAGCGCCAGGGCCAGCAGCGCATACACCGCGCCGGAGGTGATGCCGTCCTGGGTCAGGATCAGCGCAATATCCAGTTCCATCAAAGCCTCCCCAACCTGCCGGCGCCGCGGATCATGCCGCGCCACGCCCAAACCCGCAGGGGAACCGATGAAACCGGAGCTTGAGAGCTCGGTCTCGGGCACATCTGTTGTCTCCTCACATTCCTGTAAGTGGAACCGGACGGCGGCTTGAGTCGCTCTTTTCCGGTAGGTGCTGCCTTATGTCTGCAGCGTGATGTCACTGTATCGTTCACTAACTACCCTGTCAAACACTTGGATAACTAATTAGTTAAAATTTCGGTGACGGGGAAATCGGCCCGCGGCAGGGTCGCCGGTGGCTGGTTTAGACTGACGGGGACAGGAAAGGCAGGACACATGGCAACACAGCAGGAAACACCCACCGCCCCCGCACAGGACAGCGAGGCGGCGATTCTCGAACTGGCGCGCAGCGAGCCCGAACTCGGACAGGCCGCGGTCGCCCGGCGGCTGCAGGACCAGGGCTACCGCATCTCCCCGTCCGGGGTCCGCTACATCTGGCAGAAGCACGACCTGGAAACCACGGTGAAGCGCCTCAACGCGCTGGCCGCGGATTCCGCTGACGGTGTGGAGGCGCTGACCGACAGCCAGCGCGAGCTGCTGGAACGCAGCTCCGTCACGGCCCGCCTGCTCCACCCCGGCGGCAACGACGGCACGGCGGCGGACGAACCGCTGGAGCGCAGCGAAATCATCATCAACGCCGCGGCCGAGCTGTTCAGCACCGCCGGCTACGACCGCACGTCGATCCGCGACATCGCCAGCCGCGTCGGCCTGCTGCCGGGCTCCATCTACCACCACTTCCCGTCCAAGGAAGAGCTCTACATCGCCGTCCACCGGGAAGGCTTCCGCCGCGTGCTGAAGCGCGCCAGGGCCGCCGGCAAAGGGATCACCGATCCATGGGAACGCCTTCGGCGGGCCTGCGAAGTGCATGTGCACGGGATGACCGACGGCTCGCCGGTAGACCGCATTACCGGCACCAATCTGGCGCTTATCGGCAATGACGAACTCCAGGCACGGATCCAGCCTTTCCGTGACGAATATGAGCAGGTCTTCCGCGAACTGATCGATACGCTGCCGCTACGCCCTGGCGTTGACCGCAAGCTCTTCCGCCTGACCCTGCTGGGCAGCATGAACTGGGTCTACCTGTGGTACCGCCCGGGGCAACGCACGCCAGCCCAGATTGCGTCGGCGATGCTCGACATGATCCGCGACGGCGTGGCCCCCATCGCAAGCCAAGACTGAGTGGAGTACCCCGGGCCGGGAATTACTCACGAAAGGTACGTATAACTTAAGGCTTAGGAATAGAGCCTATTTATAATTTGAGACCAAATCCTCACGTCCCGACTCCGTGCCATCAGCCCCTTTCCGTCCGCAGCCCCGCCCAGTACCCGACGCCTGGAGCGCGCCGTGCTGAAGCTGCGCATCCCGCGCCTGCGGTCCAGGCGCCTGCCGATACTCGCATGGCTCACGCTGGCCCTGGCCTCCGGAGCGGTCGGTATCTATTGGTGGCGCGTGGATGCCTTCTACCAGCAGCTGCATGACGACGCGCTGGCGCAGGTCAACCTGCGCGCGGTCGAACTCGCGGGCTCCGTCGCCGCCCACACGGAAACGACCATCCGCAGCGTCGACCTGGCGCTACGCCACCTGCGCGACGAATACGCAGCCGGGCGCGACATCGACGAAATCGTCCGCACCATCCGCGAGAGCTTTCCGCCCGACGCCATCGTGCAGGTGGCAGTGATCGGCCCCGACGGCTACCTCAGGAAAACCAGCATCGGCCGCTCTGAACGGACCTACCTGGGCGACCGGGAACATTTCCGCGCCCACCTGGACACACCCGACGACAGCCTGTTCATCAGCCACCCTGTCCTGGGGCGCGCCTCGGGCGTGTGGTCCATCCAGTTCACCCGCCCCATTCGCCGCAACGGTGAATTCGGCGGCGTCATGGTCCTGTCGATCGCTCCTCAGTACCTTGCCGACAGCCACCAGCAGATCGAACAGAGCGGCCACAATGTGGTGTCCCTGTTCCGCACCGACGGCAGCTATCTCGTCCGCACCCCGCGGCTGCTCGAGGCAATGGGCAAGCGCCTGCCGGCCGACCGCCCCTTCCTACGCGCCAATGCGCCAGCACGGGGCAGCTTCCGGACGACGGCGGCGTTCGACACGATCGCCCGCACCTATGCCTGGCATCGCCTCACCAACTACCCGGTCGTCGTCAATGTGGGGCTCGACGAGGACGCGCCGCTGGCCCGCCTGAATGCCGACATCGAGCGCTCCCATTTCCGGACCACCGTGGGCGGTGCCATCGTCCTGCTGCTGGCGGGGGTCGTCTCCCAGCTGCTCCACCGCGCAGCCCGCCAGCAGGAAGCCCTGGTCGCCAGCGAGCGGCGCCATCGCTCCTTCTTCGAGCGGAATGCATCGGTCAAACTGGTCGTCGACCCGCAGGACGGCCGCATCGTGGACGCCAACCCGGCCGCGATTCGCTATTACGGCTACCTGCGGGAGACCCTTCTTGGCATGCGCATGAGCGACCTAAACCGGCAGGAGCCGGAGCAGGATCGCCTCGAAATGCACCGGGCCCTGCGCGAGGAGCGCACCTCCTTCAGCGCCCGCCATCGCCTGGCAAACGGCAGCGAGCGGGACGTGGAGGTGTATTCGGGCCCGGTGGATGTGGACGGCAGGACGCTGCTGTACTCCATCGTCCATGACGTCACGGCCCGCCGCGAACTGGAGACTCGCCTCGCCGAAAGCGAGGACCTGCATCGCAACCTGTTCATGACGGTCGCCGACGGCATCACGGTCATGAGCCGCGACGGCAACGTCGCAGCGTGGAACGAGGCTGCCCTCGCCATCCTCGGCGTCGACGCGGCAGACATGCGCTCGCGCGGCTACCTGATGTACGACGCGGCCGGCACGCCCCTGGCGCTCGCCGACTATCCGTCGTCGCGTGCGGCCCGCGGCGAGTTCGTCGACCACCAGCTCTACAGCGTGCAGCACCTGGACGGCAAGCGCGTGTGGATCAGCGTCAGCAGCCGTCCGCTGCACGTCGGTAGCGCCACTCAGGGCGCCGCAGCAGTGCTCTCCTTCTCCGACATCACCAAGCTGGTGGACGCCGAGGAGTCGCTGCGCGTCGCCGAATCCGTTTTCGAGGTGGCCAGTGAAGGCATCATCGTCACCGACGCGGACAACCGCATCATCGCGGTGAACCCGGCCTTCACGGTACTGACCGGCTACACGCAGGCCGAGGTGGTCGGCAAGCGGCCGGCCGTACTTGCATCAGGCATCCATGACTCGGCCTTCTACACCGGCCTGTGGCAGCACCTCGAACGGGACGGACGCTGGGAAGGCGAGATCAGCAATCGCCGCAAGGATGGCCGCCTGTACATCTCGTGGCTGCGCATCAACGTCGTGCCGGAACGGCTAGGTCACGGCAAGCGCTACGTCGGCCTGTTCAGCGATGTCACCGACCGCAAGCGTGAGGCCGACGCGGTGTGGCGCCAGGCCAACTTCGACGCCCTCACTGGCCTGGCCAACCGCAAGCGCCTCGAAGACCGACTCCAGCAGGCCATCGCCCGCGCCCATCGCAACCAGACATCGGTGGCGGTGCTGTTCATCGATCTGGACCGCTTCAAGCCGATCAACGACCAATACGGACACGCCGCCGGCGACGAGTTGCTGCGCCAGGTGGCCGGCCGCCTGGAGAACTGCCTGCGCGACGAGGACACCGTAGCCCGTCTGGGCGGTGACGAGTTCATCGCCGTGCTACCCGATCTGCAGATTGCGGAAATTCCCGACCGGGTGGCCGAAAAGATCGTCTCGGTGCTGAACGAGCCCCATCGCCTGGGCACGCATATCGTCGATGTCTCGTGCAGCATCGGCGTCAGCCTCTTCCCCACCGACGGCGACACCCCCGGCAAGCTGATCGCCGCCGCCGATGCCGCGATGTACGAGGCCAAGCAGGCCGGGCGCGGCACCTGGCAGCGGGGCTAGGCCGCCCTTGCGCCTGATCGCGTGATGATCAAGGCGCGGAGGCCGGACGGCTCACGGGCAGTATGACGGTAAAGGTGGAGCCGCAGCCCGGCGTGCTGTCGACCTCGATGCGCCCGGCGTGGCGCTCGACGATCCCGTAGCACAAGGACAGGCCCAAGCCCGTCCCCTTGCCCACCGGCTTGGTGGTGAAGAAGGGGTCGAAGATCCGGGCCCGGATCTCGGGGGCGATACCAGCGCCGGTATCGCTGATGGCAACGCGTACCGTATCGCCATCGACACAGGTCCGGATGGTGATCGTGCCCTGGGTCGCGATGGCCTGAGCGGCATTGACCAGCAGATTCATGAACACCTGGTTGAGCTGGGACGGCAGGCACTCCACCAACGGCAGCTCGCCGTAATCGCGCACCACCTCAGCCTTGTACTTGATCTCATTGCGGACCACGTTGAGGGTGCTGTCGATACAGCCATGGAGGTTGGTCCACTCGCGAACACTCTCTCCGGCCCGCGAAAAATCGCGCAGGTCCTGCACGATCACGCGGACCCGCTCGGTGCCCTCCAGCGATTCCTCGATCAGCGGCGCCATATCCTCGCGCAGAAAATCGATGTCCGCCGCACGTCGGGCCTGCTGCAGGCGGGCCGCCACCTCCGGATCCGCCTGCAGGCGCGCATCACAGGACTCATAGACCGCCAGCACGTCCAGCAGCTTGGCCGCGTAATCCTTGAGGGTGCCGAGATTGGAATTGACGAAACAGATCGGATTGTTGATCTCATGGGCCACGCCTGCCGCCAACTGGCCGATGGAGGCCAGCTTTTCCGATTGCAGCAACTGGCCATGAGCATCCTCGAGCTGACGGATCAGCGCCTTCTGCTCGTCTTTTTCGCCTTCCAGCGCCACCTGGGTCAGCTTGTGCTCCTCGATCTCCTGCTCCATGCGCGCCTTGGCTTGCTGCAGCTCCCGGTTCATCGCCTCATTCTTGCGCAAGGCGATCTCGAGCTCCTGCGTCCTCCGGCGAACCTGCTGCTCGAGCAGCAAGGTGTTCTGGAACATGCCGAAGCTCGTGGTCTGGGAGTTCATGGACTGCTCGGCGCGCTTGATCAGTGCGGCCACCACCTTATTGAGACGGACAACCTCCGCCTTCAGGGCGTCGTCCCCTTGCAACGCGACAGGCTCAGTCATGGCCAAGCTCCCGATACTCGCCAATCGCCAGCCCGGTCAGGGTCTGATTCACATGTACTCCCCAGAACTGCTCGCCATACGTGCAAAAGCCGATACTGTTCGCCTGCCGGTAAATCTCATCCACTGTGGACTTAAGCCCACGCTGCCCCATCTCGAGGTTGCGCAGCACGCAATCGAACCCCAGCGTCAGCTGAGGCGCTCCCAGGGCGTCACGAATGTCCTGGAAGGTCTGCCGCACACTGGCCAGCAGATCGGTGGCACGCGCCACACGAAAGACCAGCCCCTCCTCAATCGCACAGTAGAACGTTAGGCTGCCGTCCGGATTGACGCTGCGGATCGAACGCACATAGTCCGAACCGTTGATGACCACGACCACGGGCACGGCCGCAAAGGCGTCGGGACGCAAGTCCTCGACGCTGACACCGGCGATCCGCGCATATTCGCTGGCTGCCGGCAGACCGTTGATCTCCCTGACGATCCGCCGACCCGCATCCGCGGCCGTGACCACCAATCGCTCATCCAGGCATTCGAAATGCTGGGTCTTGAAGACATGGACCGGGCAATCGGTGTGGACCACCATCAGCGCGGCAGCATCCTCATGAAAAGCGCCATCGAAATAGACCTGCGTCCTTGCGAAGCGCAGATCGTCTCCAGCCGAGCCCCCCACCAGCGGCAGATTGCCGATGCCGTCCTGGAAGGCCCGTGCGACCAGTTCCTCGCGTACCGACAGCCCGTCCACCAGCATCAGCGCAAAGCCATTGTGGCGGTGGCCGTCATGGAGTTCAAGCGCATCGTACAAGGCATAAGCAAAGCGTCGCCCCGCATCCAGGTCGAATTCGGCAAGGCCGCTCAGCAAGGCCGCTTGTACGGAAAAATGAGCCCCGGAAAAGCTCGTACCGGAAAGACTCCGATCCCGGTATCCCACCGGGCCGATCTCCCCGGCGGTGGTACACCCCACCACGGTGACGCCTGGAAAACAGGCCCGCATCTCCGTCGCCAGCACGTCCAGATCGTAATGGCTCGAACAGAAGAAGATCACGGCTGACATGTCCGGCTGCACGACAGCAGCGTGAAACTCACGCACGGCCGCCGCGGCATCGACAGCGCAGGACTGGGCAGAACGGCAGGCGTGGACGACTTCCATGACGGTTCTCTCTAAACGATGAGGGGGCTCGTGTCCCCGTCGCGGCACTCTGCCGAAAACACCCGGTCTTGGGAAGGGCGTAATACGCGCTCGCCTGCTCAGTCGGGAAACCCCACACTGGGCGATAATCGAACCATCCTGCAGCCAACTCCGCCCCATGATCGCCCGCAAGTACCTCTACCTCATCGCCCTCGCCCGGGAGCGGCACTTCGGGCGCGCCGCCGAAGCCTGCCACGTGTCGACGTCCACGCTGTCGGCGGCCATCCGCGACATCGAACATGAACTGGGCGTCACCATCGTCGAACGGGGGCAGCAGTTCTCCGGGCTGACGGTGGAGGGCGAGCGGGTGCTCGACTGCGCACGCCAGATGGCGGCCCGCGCCGAAGGGCTGCACCAGGAACTCGCCCAGTTGCAGGACGGCCTGTCGGGCAAGCTCCGGCTGGGCGTCATTCCCACCGCCCTCACCGCCGTCGCCGCGCTGACCGCACCCTTTGCGCGCCACCATCCGCACGTGGATATCGAAGTGCTGTCCATGAGCACCCAGCAGATCCTTGCCGGGCTGCGCAGCTTTGAGCTGCAGGGGGGCATCACCTACCTGGAAGCGGCAACCGGCGACCTGTCGGCCACGCCGCTGTGGTGCGAGAACCACGTGCTGATCACCCCCGCCGGCGGCCCCTTCGAGCGGCGCGAATGGGTGACCTGGCTGGAGGCCGCCGAGCTGCCCCTGTGCCTGCTGCCCCCCAACATGCACAACCGCCAGACCATCGACGGCGTCTTTGCGACCATCGGCCACAAGCCGCAGCCAACGCTGGAGACGGACTCCATCGTCAGCATCCTGGCCCACGTGGGCGCCGGCCACTGGTCGAGCATCGTGCCGCGCGCCGTGCTCGACCTGATCGGCATCCCCAACGGCATCCGCGCCTACGACCTGCGCGAACCCGTCGTGGAATGGACCACCGGCCTCCTCCTGCTCAACCGCCAGCCGCGCTCCCCGATGGCCGAGGCACTGCTCGCCGAAGCGCTGCGCCTGGGAGGCTAGACGCTCGGGGCAGATGGCGGCTTCTACCAGGAGGACGTTGCCCCTTTCATCCACACCCCAGCCTGCGGATCTACCGCAGACCGGTTCGTACCTGGCGAGCAGACTGACAAAATGCTGGCGCAGGTCTTGAGCCGGACGATCAGACGTGGAAGCGGGCAATACGCTCGCGCATGTTTACCGCCATTGCTTCCAGGCTTTGCGCAGCGTGGGCAACGTCGCGGATCGCTGACGTGTTCTCGAAGGCCTGCCGGGAGATGTCTTCGATATGCCCCGAGATCGAGGCGCTGGCGGCGTGCTGCTCCTCGGCGGCACGGGCGATGTCGTCGACGATCTGGCTGACTTCGCCGACGCTGCCATTGATGCTGGTGACCGAGTCGCCGGCCTTTTCCGCCAGCCTCACCCCGTTCAACGCCATGCTCGAGACCAGACCAATTTGCTTCACCGCCTGCTCGGTACGCGACTGGATCGAGCCGATCATGCTGGTGATCTGGCCGGTCGACTGGGCGGTTCTTTCAGCCAGCTTGCGCACCTCATCGGCGACGACGGCAAAGCCACGGCCGGACTCGCCGGCGCGGGCCGCTTCGATGGCGGCATTGAGCGCCAGCAGGTTGGTCTGATCGGCGATCTCGCGGATGACTGCGACGATGTCCGAAATGCGGAGGGACTCCTCGCCGAGTTGGTCGACTGCCTGGGCCGTGCCGGAGATCGATTGGGCAATGCGGCTCATTTCTCCGGAAGCCTGGGCAACGACACTGCGCCCTTCCAGCGTCAATTGCTGCGAGGAGCCGGCAATCCCTGTCAATTGCTGCAGGCTGCTGGTGGTGCTGGCGATGCTTTGGCTGACTTCCTCGATGGTGCTGGCCGTCGAGGCGGCGGCATCGCTTTGCCGCGTGCTGCTCTGCTCGATGCGCTGGATACTGTTGGTCAATTGCTCGGAGGCGGCAAGGACCTGTTGCGAACTGGCGGAGATGTCGCGAATGATCTCGCCAAATTTCTGCTGCAAAGCATTGAAGGCTCGGGCGATGGCGCCGATCTCGGCACCGCTGCCTACGTCGATCGCCCGACTCAGATCTCCGCTGGCGGCAGCCTGGTGCATGCCGTCGCTCAACTGGGTCAAGGGCCGGGCAATACTGATTGCGATGAACCAGGAGAGGATCACCAGCAGCAGGATGCCGCAAGCGATACCGATGCCGATCACCCCGGCCGCCCGGAGGAACTGGGTATCGACGTCGTCGATGTAGATGCCGGAAGTTACCACCAGGCCCCACGGCGCATACAGCCGGGCTGTTGCCAATTTGGGCTGCGGGGTCTTGTCGGCCCCACGCGGCCACAGGTATTCGACAAACTCGCCCTGGCCGCGCTTGGCGGCCTCGACCAGTTCATAGACGATGCGTTTGCCGGTACTGTCCTTCAGTTCGCTCTGATCCTTCCCGTTCAGTTCCGGCTTGAAGGGATGTCGGACCATTCGGTATGTCGTGTCGTACTGACTGAAGTAATTCCCTCCCCCGTAGCGTAGCGCAGCAATTTCGACCTGAGCCCGTTCCTTCGCTTCGTCCTGGGTGAGTTTGCCGCTCTCCGCCTGCTTGCCGTAGTGCTCGGCGATGCTGTAGGCAAGGTCAACGATTTCTCGCGTTTCGATGCGCTTGTCTTCGAGGATCGAGCCACGCAGGATCATCAGCCCATAGCCAGCGGTTGCAAGCATCAACAACAACGCTCCGACGACGAGCAAGGCCAGTCGGTAGCGGATTTTCAGGCTCGAAAGCATGCTTTTGAAGTAATGATTGATGGTTTTTTACTCTGGCATAATTTTCATTTCTCATCAATGAGTTAGCTCTCAAACGGGCTGACAATTCACGACAAGCAATAAAAAAACCCGCATCGTTACCGATGCGGGTTTCAAGGGCCTAGCGAGGCTTATCTGCCGGACATCAAACCTCGACGGTATCGGCGACTTCAACGAAGGCCGGGATCTGGTCGAAGTTCATGTAGCGGTAGACATCGGCCGCCTTGGCGTTAACCGCCTGGACTTTTTCCTGGTACTCGGCGACGGTCGGCAGGCGGCCCAGCAGGGCAGCGATGGCGGACAGTTCGGCCGAAGCCAGGTACACCCGGGTGTCGATACCCAGACGGTTCGGGAAGTTACGGGTCGAGGTGGACACCGCGGTGGAACCCTTGCGGATCTGTGCCTGGTTACCCATGCACAGGGAGCAACCCGGCATTTCCATGCGGGCGCCAGCCTTGCCGAGGACGCTGTAGTAGCCCTCTTCGGTCAGGATCAGGGCGTCCATCTTGGTCGGCGGAGCGATCCACAGACGGGTCGGGATGTCGGATTTGCCGTCCAGAACCTTGCCCGCGGCGCGGAAGTGGCCGATGTTGGTCATGCAGGAACCGATGAACACTTCGTCGATCTTGTCGCCGGCGACTTCGGACAGCACCTTGACGTCGTCCGGGTCGTTCGGGCAGGCCAGGATCGGCTCGGTCACGTCGGCCAGGTCGATCTCGATCACGGCGGCGTACTGGGCGGCAGCGTCGGCCTGCAGCAGCGTGCCGTTGGCGATCCACTCTTCCATCGACTTGATGCGGCGCTTCAGGGTGCGGGCATCTTCGTAGCCTTCCGCGATCATCCACTTCATCAGGGTGATGTTGGAACGCATGTACTCGACGATCGGCGCCTTGTTCAGGGCCACGGCGCAGGCAGCGGCGGAACGCTCGGCGGCGGCGTCGGACAGTTCGAAGGCCTGTTCGACCTTCAGATCCGGCAGACCTTCGATTTCGAGGATGCGGCCGGAGAAGATGTTCTTCTTGCCCTTCTTCTCGACGGTCAGCAGGCCGGCCTTGATGGCGTACAGCGGGATCGCATTGACCAGGTCGCGCAGGGTGATGCCGCGAGCGGTGGCGTCAGCCATCGTGCCCTTGAAGCGGACCAGCACGGATTCCGGCATGTCCAGCGGCATCACGCCGGTGGCTGCGGCAAAGGCGACCAGGCCGGAACCGGCCGGGAAGGAGATGCCGATCGGGAAACGGGTGTGGGAGTCGCCACCGGTGCCGACGGTATCCGGCAGCAGCAGGCGGTTCAGCCAGGAGTGGATCACGCCGTCGCCCGGACGCAGCGCAACGCCGCCACGGGTGGAGATGAAGGACGGCAGCTCGCGGTGCATCTTGACGTCCACCAGCTTCGGGTAGGCCGCGGTGTGGCAGAAGGACTGCATCACCAAGTCGGCGGAGAAGCCGAGGCAGGCCAGATCCTTCAGTTCGTCGCGGGTCATCGGGCCAGTGGTGTCCTGGGAACCGACGGTGGTCATCTTGGGCTCGCAGTAGGTGCCCGGCAGGATGCCCTTGCCTTCCGGCAGGCCACAGGCACGGCCGACCATCTTCTGGGCCAGGGAGTAGCCAGCGCCGTCATCGGTGGGGTTCTGCGGCAGGCGGAACAGGGTGGACGGAGCCAGGCCCAGGGCTTCACGGGCCTTGGTGGTCAGGCCACGGCCGATGATCAGCGGGATGCGGCCGCCAGCGCGGACTTCGTCGAGGATGACGAGGGTCTTGAGCTGGGACTCGGCGATCACGGCACCGTTCTTGAGCGCGGTAACCTTGCCGGTGGCGTCGTCAACTTTCAGCTCGATCTCGTCGCCCATGTCCATCTGGCCGGCGTCGATTTCGATCGGCAGTGCGCCGGCATCTTCCATCGTGTTGAAGAAGATCGGGGCGATTTTGGAGCCCAGGCAGACGCCGCCGAAACGCTTGTTCGGCACGTAGGGGATGTCTTCGCCGGTGAACCACAGCACGGAGTTGGTGGCGGACTTGCGGGAAGAACCGGTACCGACCACGTCACCGACGTAGGCGATCAGGTTGCCCTTGGCAGCCAGGCCTTCGAGCTGCTTCAGCGGGCCACGGGCGCCCGGCTCGTCGGCTTCGATGCCCGGACGCGGGTTCTTCAGCATGGCCAGCGCGTGCAGCGGGATGTCCGGACGGGACCAGGCATCCGGAGCGGGCGACAGGTCGTCGGTGTTGGTTTCGCCGGTGACCTTGAAGACGGTCAGCTTCTGGCTGGCGGGAACGGCGGGGCGGGAAGTGAACCACTCGCCATCGGCCCAGGACTGGATCACGGACTTGGCGTTGGCGTTGCCGCCCTTGGCCAGTTCGGCGACGTCATGGAAGAAGTCGAAGACCAGCAGGGTCTTCTTGAGGCCTTCGGCGGCCACGGCACCGACTTCGGCGTCGCCCAGCAGGTCGATCAGCGGCTTGACGTTGTAGCCGCCGAGCATGGTGCCCAGCAGCTCGGTAGCCTTGGCGCGGGACACGAGGCCGACGGACAGCTCGCCCTTGGCAACCTTGGCCAGGAATTCAGCCTTCACCTTGGCGGCGTCATCCACGCCGGCGGGAATACGGTAGGTCAGCAGTTCCACCAGGAAAGCTTCTTCGCCGGCCGGCGGGTTCTGCAGCAACTCGACCAGAGCTTGGGTTTGCTGCTTGGACAGGGGCAGCGGCGGGATACCGAGGGCTGCGCGCTCGGCAACATGCTGGCGGTAGGCTTCAAGCATGGATACATCCTTCCTAGACGGTGGTTACGTGACTGTGGTGCTGACGCGTGCGACCGGCCGGTGCAGGCCCGGAGCGCCTCTCCCTAACGGACTGGCACCATTGTTATAAATGACCAGGGCCAAGTCTTATATATATTATATTTTATTTCTCTCAGGATTGTGCGGCTGCACCAATCCAAATTTTGCAGGCCGATTGCAGTCGCCGCGCCAGCCTTACCTACGGAGACAGGCGCTCAACGCATCCTCAACAGCCTTGAAGGTGATCGGCTTGATCAGCAGTTCGTCGAAGCCTGCATCCAGCAGGCGCTGCTTTTCGTCGGGTAACGCATGGGCAGTATAGGCAATCACCGGAAGCCCGCTGAGGCGAGGGTCAGCCCGCAGCGCCACCAGCACCTCCTCGCCGGACATCCCCGGCATGCTGATATCAAGCAGGACGATGTCGAAACGCCCCCCGATGAGGCGTTCGAGCGCGGTTGGACCATCCTCCGCCTCCTGGGTCTGCAGCCCCAGCCGAGTCAGGAAGGCAACCGCGAGACGCCGGTTGATGGCGTTGTCGTCGACAACGAGGACTTTCTTTTGTTCGAGAGGCTGCTCGCTCATGGATGAATCAGGAGCCAGGCTCCTGCACAGGAAGATGAAAGATGAAGATCGAGCCTTCGCCGACCCTCGACGTCACGGACAGGCTGCCTCCCAGAAGCTGGGCCAGTTCCCGTGCGAGCGCCAGGCCCAGGCCCGACCCACCGTGATCGCGGGTCACGAAGTGGTCCAGTTGCCGGAACTTCTCAAAGACGAGCTCTAGCGCATCGGGTGGAATGCCGCGACCGGTATCGAAGACCGCGAAGGCCAGCCAGACGCCATCCAGACTGACCCGTAGACCGATTTTGCCATTTTCGGTGAATTTCACCGCATTGTTCAACAGATTGTTCAGCACCTGACGCACCCTCAGCACGTCGGTATAGACCTTTTCGGGCAGGTCGGAGGCCAGTTCCAGCTCCACCTCCAGCCCCTTTGCCCGTGCATGGGCCCGATGTGCCGCCACAAGTTCGCCGGCCAGGCCGGCGACGTCCACATCCGACGGCTTGAGCTCGATCCCGCCGGCCTCGATCTTGGCCAGATCCAGGATGTCATTGACGATATTGAGCAGGTGCTCGCCGGAACTGTGGATGGTGGCGGCAAACTCCCGCTGGTCGGGTTCCGCCAGTTCCAGGCGCAACAGCTCCGAATAACCGAGGATACCGTTCAACGGCGTGCGCAACTCGTGGGACATGCTGGCCAGGAACTCCGACTTCAGCCGATAGGCCTCCTCGGCCTTGCTGCGCGCCTCCTCCGAGCGCTGGAAGGATTCCTGCACGGTATCGGCCATGCGGTTGAAGGAGCGGGCCAGTTGCCCCATCTCGTCATCCGAGCGCACCTCCAGCCGGTGGGACATCTCTCCTTTTTCGAAACGGCCGAGCCCCTGGATCATGTCGGTGATGCGCCGGGTGATGAACTGGGCCATCCAGATCGCCACGACGATCACCAGGCCTCCCATCATCAGGGTAGACAAGCCCAGGGCTGTCGCCGTTTCGGCCAGGTTTCGCCCGATGGATTCGAGCAGATCCTGGCGGCGGGTCTGGAAATCCCGGTCCCGCTCGTCGATGGTGGCGCCGATACGCTTGGCCGACTCGGTCGCCGCACGGTGGAAATCATCCACGTTGGCACCGATGGTCACAAAACCGAAGCCCTGCGGCGTCCTGCCATACTGGCCGGTGTAATAGGGAATTGCAGCGGCGGTGGTAAGCTTCCACAGGCCCGAAAAAAAGATCTCGAAGGAGCCTGAGCCCCCCTTCTCCGTCAGCTGGTTCCAGCCCGTGCACTGGGGAGAGAAGTTCAGGTAACGGCAGTCCAGAGCCACCGTGCCCGCCTTGATCTGCGCGGTAGCCGGCTTCTTCTTCAGGGACTGCCCGTCGAAAGGCTTCACTTCGGCAAGGAATTCCCGCGCCGACTGGCCGGACGCCCGCCAGGCCTCATGCAGGGACTGGTCCAGCCACGGCACCACCGGCTCGCCTGTGGCGGGATCGTAGCCGGGGATGAAATAGTCCCGCGGATGGGAAATCGCCCGGCTCCTGTGGTCCCACATGAAAGCGTAATTGCCGACGATGGCATCGCTGATCTGCGTATAGCGCCGATCCGTTGGGCTGATGCGGTCGGTGAACTGGCGGATATGATCGTGATCCAGCGCCAGCGTCACATACCCCGTCACCTTCCCGCCCTGCACCACCGGCATGGCCCAGCGCACGATGGCGCGGAAATGCTTGCCGACCGGGTTCTCGGTGCCCGCATAGGCTGACTCCTCCGGCTTGAAGTCGACACCCGCCTTGCCGGCGCTCTCCGGCAGATAGGCACCGATGACCCGACTGCCGACGTAAGCGCCGATGACGTCCGAAACGTAGATTTCGCCCGGCTTCAGGCGCTTGAGCTCCGGCCAGTAACGCTCGGCCTTGAGGAACGTGCCTTCCGGACGGCTCACATCCCGCAGACCGTGCTGCGTCAGCGCTCCCGTGGCGACCTTGACGCGCTCCTGCCCGTGCAGATCGACAAAGCTCATCTCCACGAAAAGCGGACGCTGTTCGGGAATACCGAGGAATTCGGATGGCCGCGCACTGAAAGCCTTGGCATTGTCCGCCAGAGCCTGGCGCGGATCGGCAGCCGACTGCGCGTCGGCCGCCTGGGGCTCGACGGGCTCCCAACGCTTCTTGTCGGCGGACAGCTGCCAGCGGCCGTGCCCGTAGAGCGTGCGGCTGCGGTGGGCGAGGAAACGGCGATAGGCCTCCGCGCCGGGCGTCAGCTCGGCCGCCTGCCGCAGATCGGCATCCCGGTCATACAGAAAGGCCGCCACCGCCCGGGCCGTGTCGGTGGTCAACCGCTCCATGCCTTCCCGGGCCCGATCGTCGAGGGCGTGAATGGCATCGCCAGTCGCCGCGTCGCCCACCTGCTTGACAGTTGCCAGCATCACTTCCGCCATGGATTCCGCCTGGCCGCTGACGCTCTGGCCCAGCCTCTGCGCCATGCTCCACGCCAGCAGCGCCAACAACACCAGCGGAACCACCTTGATGACCACGAAAATCGCGATCAACTTGGCGCGGATCCCCTTAATCCACGTCCCGAATGCCATGCTTCTCCCCATTGCCGGCACGTCACAGCAGGACTGCCGGCCCCCCGTCATCGATCGGATGTTTCCTGTTCCCCCGGACTTATCGGCTCCGCACCGAAAATCTCAAACAGGAAAACAGCTTGCCATGTACCTTGCCGCAGATATGGGTTCCCACAGAGAATACCGTGCCCTGTCCACGACATGCCCCTGCGCCCATGCCCTCCTGCCCCTGCGGCTCCCAAACCCCCTATGCCGCGTGCTGCGGTCCTTACGTCGATGGCGGAGCAGCCGCACCCACAGCCGAAGCCCTGATGCGTTCCCGCTACACCGCCTTCACGCTCGGCAACGAAACCTACCTGCGCGCCACCTGGCATCCGAGCTTCCTGCCCGCCGATCTGCACTTGGCCGACGACCCGCCCACCAAATGGCTTGGGCTGGAGGTGAAACGCCACCAGCAACAGGATGCGGAGCACGCCATCGTCGAATTCGTGGCGCGCTACAAGATCGGCGGCCGGGCCCACCGCCTGCACGAAACCAGCCGCTTCGTGCACGTCGACGGGCGCTGGATGTATACGGATGGCGACATCCATCCGCGCTGAAATCAACGGGAGCGATGCCCTCCTCCCCGCGCACCACATCTTCCGGATTAACATCGAGTCGGCGTCCGGAACGCTGAGGCGATAAGGCGAAGCGCCTCAACGGGTCAGCCCCCGAAATTCGGTGGGCACAAACAACAAAGGGGCGATTCGCTCGCCCCTTCGTCAGACCGAAAACCCTGGCTTTTACACTGTCGCCACTACATCCGCAGCAATCAGCTCGATGGTTTCGCCGGCAAAATCCACTCGTTGGCCTGGCCGCAGCTTGGCCCGCTTGCGGTTCTCGATATCCCCGTCCACGAATACGTCGCCGTCCGCCACGCGTTGCTTGGCCTCGCCGCCAGAACCGCACAGGCCCACGGCCTTCAGGAGCTGGTCGAGCTGAATGAATTCGCCTTCAACGGAGAAACGAATGGTCATGGTGACACCCCTTGCGTGTGTTAAGGAAATGTTGCAGTCGGCACGGATTGTGTCAGAGCCCGCACGCGCCGCCAAGCGGCTTGAGCAGGCTCCGATTCACTCGCCGAGCGGCACCATTCCATGCCGCCGCCGGGCCTTTGCACAGCCTGCGTCACCAATGTTGAGGGCCGCATAGGGCGCGAAATCCCGGCATGGGCCGGGGCGCTTTTCGTAGATCGTGCACTTCACTTCGCGCCCCACCTCACCGGCCAGCGCAATGCAGCGCGGCTCCGCAGCATCGGTGCCACGCATGCGCACCAGCGTCGCGGTGAGCGGCACCGTCAGCGCTACCGGCACGCAGCCGCCGGGCGTGGTTTCCAGATCGGCGATATGGAAATCCACCCGGAAGCTGGCGCAGCAGGCACCACAGCTCAGGCAGGGGTCAGCCACGATTCAGTCGGCCCCGCAGCACTTCTTGTACTTCTTGCCGCTGCCGCAGGGACAGGGTTCGTTGCGGCCCGGGCCGCTCTTGGCGGCGCCCGTCGCGGCGCTGACGGCCACCTGTTCCGGTGCCGGCAGGCCCAGCGCACGCCAGTTCTGGTAGAGGTGCTGGACGGCGAAGCCCTTCTCTTCCAGTTCGGCCAGCTGTGCTTCCGTGTCAGGTTGGACCGCTACTTCCTCTTCATCCCCGAGGATGGTTTCCAGCAGCGCCTCGGCGATGGACGTGTCGCTCACCTTGTCCGGCCACTCGGACGGCCACATCTCGAAGCCTTGCTCGAAGCCGTTGCTCCATTCCTCTCCGATGGCGGGGTCATCGTCGCCGCCCTGGGCGTAACAGAACGGCTGCCAGCCTTCGGCCTCGCCTTCCTCGTCGCCCTCTTCGTCGCCGATCATCTCGATCAGGTCGTTGTAGTAGCGCAGCACCAGCTCGATGGCCTTCTGCAGGGACGCGCCGGAGCCGAAGCCCACCTCACCCTCATCAGCGGTCCACACCGCCGGCAGCCAGTCCTCCACGGGGATGGGCAGCGGCGAGGCGACGATTGCGGCCAGGTAGCCGTCGAGCATCTC
This sequence comes from Zoogloea sp. GW822-FHT05C07, assembly GCF_058800215.1. Taxonomy (NCBI): domain Bacteria; kingdom Pseudomonadati; phylum Pseudomonadota; class Betaproteobacteria; order Rhodocyclales; family Zoogloeaceae; genus Zoogloea; species Zoogloea sp. GW822-FHT05C07. The sequence goes on along the minus strand of NZ_CM179510.1, from coordinate 4,702,667 downwards.
CATGTTCATGCAGTCGGCCGGCACTTCGTCCGACACCAGCAGTTCTTCAAGCTGCTCGAGTTCTTCTTCGGTCAGCGGGATGGATTGAGCGGTGGTCATTGCGGGGTTTCCTCCACGGTCGGTTGGCGATCGAGCTCCACCACACACCGGTAAAGGGTCTGGCCGGAATCCCGGTACTTGCGTTCGAATGGGGTCAGCGGCGACGGCGCCTCGAAGGACTCCCACGGCAGCTGGCGGCCGATCAGCAGCCCCAGCGCAATGGCGAATTCTTCCACATAAATGTTCCAGTTGCTGCGGCACTCCAGCCGGCCGCCGAGGCGCGGCACGAAGGGAAAGACCGGGTGCGCATGCCAGCGCCGCGCCAGGTGGCCGATCTTCGGCCACGGGTTCGGATAAAGGATGTAATGGCGCGCCAGGCGGAGGCCGGCATCCGCCATCAGGCGCCAGTAGTCCACCAGGTCGGCGCGCACGAAGATCATGTTCTTCGGCAGCAGCGCGTCCGGGTAAGGTTTCTTGCGGCTCAGGCGGTCTTCCGACTGGTCCACGCCAATCACCCAGTGGTCAGGGAAGGCCCGCGCCAGCTGGATGGTGCTGTGGCCCACGCCGCAGCCGGAATCGAGGATCAGCGGTGCCCTGCCGTCCCAGCCGGCCAGGCTGGCCTCGAAGGCCGCCTTGTTGTGGTCGAGGACGGGTTTGCGGAACTCGCAGCTGGCGTGCTTGGCCACCCGCTCGACGAGATGTTCATGGACGCCCTGCTGGGCGCTTTCGGGAATCTTTGAATTGGCGTACATCGGTTTAGGTCAGGCGGCGGCCTGCAGCAGCGGCACGCCATGGCGGCGCAGGACGTAGTCGATGGCCCGGCACTCAGGCTGGGCGCGCAGGTCCTGGTAGAGAAGTTCGGCGGCCGGGAAATTACGCCGCAGCATGTTGATCCATTGTTTCAGGCGGCCCGGCGCGTGGCGCGGCTCGACCTTCAGCTGCACGCGCTCCCAGAAGTCGCCGATGAGGTGCAGCAGCTCGCTCCACTCCGCCTCCCGGTCGGCCGGCACGTCGGCACCGGCGGCGATGCGCCGCGCCAGGAAGGGATCGGACACCGCGCCGCGGCCGAGCATCACGTCGTCCGCACCGCTCACCGAACGGCAGCGCCGCCAGTCGTCCTCGCTCCACACCTCGCCGTTGGCCACCACCGGCAGCTTCACCACGTCACGGATGCGGGCGATCCATTCCCAGTGGGCCGGCGGACGGTAGCCGTCGCGCTTGGTGCGGGCATGCACCACCAGGCCTTCGGCGCCGCCGGCCTCCAGCGCCTGGGCGCAGTCCAGCGCCAGGGAGGTGTCCTCCACGCCGAGGCGCATCTTGGCGGTAAAGGGGATGTGCCGCGGCACCGCGCGGCGCACAGCGCCGGCGATGCGGTACAGGCATTCGGGATCGGCCAGCAGCATGGCGCCGCCGCCATGGGAATTGACGGTCTTGGCCGGGCAGCCGAAGTTGAGGTCGACGCCCGGCGGCGACAGCTCGCACAGCCGCTCGGCGTTCTCGGCCAGCGCGGCCGGATCGCTGCCGAGCAGCTGGACTATCACCGGCGTGCCATCGGACGTGCGCCCGCCGTTGTCGATCTCGGGGCTGATGCGGCGATAGGTGCGATGGGGGAGCAGGCTGCCGGAGACGCGGACGAACTCCGTCACCGCGCCGTCGTAGCCGCCCACTTTGGTCAGCACGTCGCGTAGCAGGTAATCGGCCAGCCCCTCCATGGGCGCAAGCAACAGTCTTCCCATCTAATCCACACACACCGCTCACGGTCGAAGGGCGCGATTCTACGGCGAATCGGCGAGCCGATCCGAGGTTTTTCAAGCCCTTGGCGGAGAAAAGGCAGCTGTCCGGTCAGTCTCCGGCGCCCTGCTCCGCCGCCGCTGTGGTGATCGGCCCCTGCGCAAGATTCTGCTGCCGCGCCGCGTGCAGGTTGTGCAGCGTGATCTTGCGCACCTCGGCCTTGCTGGCCTCGATGTGGGAGCGCAGCAGGATGCTCGCCTGCGCCGCCTTACGCTGGATCAGCAGGCGCAGCAGCTGCGCGTGCTCGTCGTAGGTCGCCTGGATGCGCGCCGGATTGGTGAAGTCCAGGCGGCGCACGATGCGAATCTTCTCGGTCACGTCCTGGTGCACGGCGGCCATTTCCCGGTTGCCGGTTGCCAGCACCAGGCCCTGGTGGAAGGCTTCGTCCAGCGCGGCGACGCGGTTGCCGTCGGTGAGGCGCTCCGCCGGGTCCACCAGCCACACATCGGTCAGCGCCATCAGGTCCACGGTCTGCGGCGCTTCGCAGATGCGGCTCACCGCCGCCTCCTCGAGCACGACGCGCAGGTCGTAGAGCTGGTCCAGGCGCTCGAAGTCGATGCTGCGCACGGACCAGCCGCTGCGGAAATATACCTGCAGGAAACCCTCCCGCTCCAGGCGGTACAGCGCACCACGCACCGGCGTGCGCGACACCCCGTAGCGCTCGGCCACCTGGGTCTCGGTGAAGCGGTCCCCCGGCAACAGGTGGAAGGAGAAGATCTCGTCCTTCAGTTGCTCGTAGATCCGGTTGGCGAGGGCGTTTTCCTTGGTTCGACCGGTGTTGCCCATGGGCTCAGCTCAGCATGCTCACGTGGGCCGAGACGACCCGCCAGCCTTCCGGGAAACGCACCCAGGTCTGGCTCTGGCGGCCGACCGGATCGCCGTCCCGCAGGAACTCCACGTCGGCAGTGGCGAAGTGCTCGTCGAAGGTGGTGATCACCAGGTTGCGCAGTTGTCGCGGCATGTTGGCTGGGGGAACGAAGTGCTCCCGATACTTGCGGATGGCATCGGCGCCGTAATGGATCTCGGCGATGCCGAAGCGCACAGTGAGCGGATTGTCCCAGAAAAGCGCGTTGAGCACCGCCACGTCGTTGGCGATCAGCGCGGCCTCGTAGCGCTCGAAGACGGCGGCCAGTTCGGCGACCACATGGGGAAGATTGATGGCGGTTGCGCTCATGGATTCGCTTTCGAGGGTTCGAGGGCGGCCGTCAGCGCGGCCAGCGGGGCGCTCCAGCCGACGATGCCGCCCTGGGCGACGATCATGTCGATGGCGGCGGCCTTGAAGGCCGGAAAGTAGCTCGCGGTGGCGTCTTCGACCAGCAGGCAGTCGTAGCCCCGGTCGTTGGCCTCACGCATCGTCGTCTGCACGCAGACTTCGGTGGTCACCCCGGCGAACAGCAGATGGGTGATCCCCTTCAGCCGCAGGATCTCGCCCAAGGCGGTGGCGTAGAAGGCGCCCTTCCCCGGCTTGTCGATGACGATCTCGCCAGGCAGCGGCGCCACCGCCGGAAGGATGTCATTGCCCGGCTCGCCGGCCACCAGGATGCGCCCCATCGGCCCCGTGTCACCGATGCGCAGCGCCGCGTCGCCGCGATTGAGCTTGGCCGGCGGACAGTCGGAAAGATCCGGTCGATGGGCCTCGCGGGTGTGGATCACGGCGATGCCGTGGCGGCGGCAGGTATCGAGCAACGCGGCCACCGTCGGAACGATCGCGGCCAGCCGCGACACGTCGTTGCCCAGGCTTTCGCCGAAGCCACCCGGCTCGATGAAGTCGCGCTGCATGTCGATGACGATCAGCGCCGTGCTGGCCGGCGCGAAGGTGAAGCCGTAAGGCTGTGCGTCGACGCGGATCATGGCGCTCATCTCCTCAGTGCCCCGCCCCATGCCCGGCACCGCCCGCCATGTGGCGGCCGACCTCCGCCACATCCACGTAACCGGCCAGCGCCTGATGGGCGATGCGCCCTTCCGACATCACCAGGATGCGGTCGGACAGCTCCAGCAGCTCGTCCAGGTCTTCGCTGACCAGCAGGATCGCCGCGCCGTCGTTGCGGGCCTGGTCGAGCCGGCGGTGGATCGCCTCGGTGGCTGCGAAGTCCAGCCCGAACACCGGGTTGGCGACGATCAGCAGGCGCACCGCGCCGGAAAGCTCGCGGGCCAGCACGGCCCTCTGGACGTTGCCGCCAGACAGGTTCTCGATGGCCGCCGACGGATCCGGCGGACGCACGCCGAAGGCCTCGATCCATTCCTTCGCCCGGCGCGTCAGCGCGCCGCGGCGCAGGAAGCGCAGACTGAGCCAGCCGCCGGAGAACGGCGCGATGTCGAAATCCCGCAGCCCCATGTTCTCCGCCACGCTCATATTGGGAACGCAGGCATTGCGCAGAGGCTCCTCGGGCAAGCTGAAGATGCCGTGGCGGCGCAGCTCGGCCCGCGTCGCGCCGTAGGTTTCGCCATCCACACGCACCGCCCCGCCGCTTACGCTGCGCTGGCCGAGCAGCACCTCGACGAGCTCCTTCTGCCCATTGCCGGCCACACCGGCGATGCCGACGATCTCGCCGGCGCGCACCACCATGTCCAGCTCCCGCACCGCCGCCATGCCCCGGTCGTTGTCGGCGCACAGGCCATCCACCGCCAGGCGGATGTCTCCCGCCGTTCGCCCGGCATCGGCGGCCCGTCGGCGCGGCGCGGTGGCCACCGACACCGCACTGCCGACCATCATCTCGGCCATGTCCTGGGTGCTCAGTTCCCCGACCTTGCCACCGCCCGCCAGCTTGCCACGCCGCAGCACCGTAACGCTGTCGCCGTAGGCGCTCACCTCGCGGAACTTGTGGGTGATCATCATCACCGTCAGGCGGCCGTCCCGCGTCATGCCGTGGAGCAGGCCAAGCACCTCGTCGGCCTCGGCGGGGGTCAGCACCGAGGTCGGCTCGTCGAGGATCAGCAGGCGCTGGCCCAGGTAGAGCTGCTTGAGGATCTCCAGCTTCTGCTTCTCGCCGGCGGCCAGGTCGGCCACCCGCGCATTCAGATCAAGGCGGAACGGCGTGCTGTCCAGAAAGGCCGCCAGCGCTGCCTTCTCCCGTCGCCAGTCGATGCGCAGCGGCAGGTCGCCGCGGGCCAGCAGCAGATTCTCGGCCACCGTCATGCCCGGCGCCAGCGTGAAGTGCTGGTAGACCATGCCGATGCGCAGGCGCTGGGCATCCCGCGGGCTGCGGATGGCCTGCTCGCGCCCATCCACCAGGAAGCTGCCTTCCTCCGGCGGGTGGTAGCCGACCAGGCATTTCACCAGCGTGCTCTTGCCGGCGCCGTTCTCGCCGAGCAGGCAGTGGAAGCTGCCGGCCTCCACCTTGAGGGACACCTCGTCGAGGGCCGTCAGCGCGCCGAAGCGCTTGGTGACCCGGTAAGCCTCGACGGCCGCGCCGCGGTCCTGCACATCGGCTGCCAGCAGGGTATGGGTGAGCGCATCCATGGCCCTACTCCAGCGCCGCCAGCAAGGTGCTGGAATCCGACACCGCGCCGAACACCCCGCCCTGCATCTTGATCATCTTGAGCGCCGCCAAGTGGTTGCCATGATCGGTGGCGCCGCAGCAGTCCTCCAGCAGCAGGCACTCGAAGCCCATGTCGTTGGCGTCGCGCATGGTGGTGTGCACGCACACGTCGGTGGTGATGCCGGTCAGGATGATGTTGCGGATGCCACGGGTGCGCAGGATCAGCTCGAGGTCCGTGGCGTAGAACGAGCCCTTGCCCGGCTTGTCGATGATCACCTCGCCGGGCAGCGGCGCCAGTTCGGGGATGATCTCCCAGCCCGGCTCGCCGCGTACCAGGATGCGCCCGCAGGGCCCGGCATCGCCGATGCCGGCACCGATGCGCTGGGAGCGCCAGCGCTTGTTGGGCGGCAGGTCGGCCAGGTCAGGACGGTGCCCCTCGCGGGTGTGGATGATGAAGAAACCCAGACTGCGCAGGCACGCCAGCACCGCCTTGATCGGCCCGATCGGCGCGCGGGTCAGGGACAGGTCGTAGCCCATCTTGTCCACGTAGCCGCCGACGCCGCAGAAATCGGTCTGCATGTCGATGATGATCAGCGCGGTGTTGGCCGGCGTCAGGTCGCCGTTCCAGGGCCAGGGATAGGGGTCGGCTTCGAGGTGGAAAGCGGTCATGCTTGAAGCTCCTGCCAGGGTTGTCGTGGATTCAGCGCTGGGTGAAGGACAGCTCGCCGGGCGCGCCGGCCAGGGTCTGCCCCGGCGTCCAGCTGGCCGCCATCAGGGCCAGGGTCAGCACATAGGGCGCCGCGTTGAAGAGGTAGTAGCCGGCCGTGATGCCCTGCGACTGCAAAGCCGGGCCGAGCGCGCCGGCGGCTCCGAACAGCAGCGCCGCCAGAGCGCAGCGCAGCGGGCTCCAGCGGGCGAAGATGACCAGCGCCACCGCCATCAGCCCCTGCCCGCTGGACAGGCCTTCGTTCCAGCTGCCCGGGTAGTAGAGGGACAGGAAGGCACCACCGACGCCGGCCAGAAAGCCGCCCGCCGCCGTCGCCCCGATGCGGATCGGCACCACCGGATAGCCCAGCGCCCGCGCCGCCGCCGCGTTGTCGCCGACCAGGCGCAGCGCCAGCCCCCAGCGGCTGGCCCGGAAGGCCCAGTGCAGCAGGCCCGCCAGCGCCAGCCCGACGGGCAGCAGCACGTTGATGCGCAGCGCCGAGCGGACCTGTTCATTGTCGCTCCACGCCCCCAGCTCCACGGACGGCAGCATCGGCGCCTGGGGCTGGATCAGCGGCTTGCCGAGGAAGAAGGCCAGCCCGGTGCCGAACAGCATCAGCGCGATGCCGACGGCGATGTCGTTCACCTTCGGCAGGGAGCACAGGCCACCGTGCAGCAGCCCCATCAGCACCCCGCACAGCCCGGCGGCCAGCACGCCCAGCCACGGCGAGCCGGTGAGCAGCGAGACGCCGTAGCCGCCCATCGCCCCCAGCACCAGCGTGCCTTCCAGGCCCAGGTTGATGCGGCCGGATTTCTCGGTGATGCATTCCCCCAAGCTCACGAACAGGAAGGGGGTGCTGACCCGCAAGGCGCCGCCGAGCAGGGCCAGCACCAGACTGCCGAAGGCCAGGCCGTCAGTGGTTTCAGACACGGCGGACTCCTTTCCGATTGAGGGTTTCGAAGGCCAGCAGGGCCACGAACAGCGCGCCCTGCAACACCAGCACGGCGGCGTCTGGTAGATCCAGGCGCCGCTGCAGCATGCTGCCGGATGCACCGATGCCGCCCACCAGGATGGCCCCGGCGACGATGCCCAGCGGGTTGTGGCGGGCCGCAAAGGACACGAGGATGCCGGCGTAGCCGTAGCCCGCGAGCAGCGAGGCGTTGGCGCTGCCGTGCACCGCCGCCACCTCCAGCATCCCCGCCACGCCGGCCGCGCCGCCGCCGAGGAAACAGGCCGCGAGCAGCAGCGTGCCGACCGGCAAGCCGGCCATCAGCGCCGCCCGCGGGTTACCGCCGACGACGCCGACCGAGAAGCCGAACACCGTACGCCGCAACAGGAACCACGCCGCCGCGCAGGCCAGCACGCCCCACACCAGACCCCAATGCACTTCCAGCCCCGGCAGCGGACCGATCAGCACCGCGTCGGGCAGCGGCGGCGTGGAAGGCTTGTTGAGGCTGGCCGGATCGCGCAAGACGCCTTCGACCAGGAAATTGAACAGCGCGATGCCGATGTAGGAGAGCAACAGACTGGAAATGGTCTCGTTGATGCCGCGCACGTGGCGGAGCCATGCCGACGCGGCGATCCACGCCCCACCAGCCACGAAACCCGCCAGCGCCATCAGCAGCTGCACCGGCAGGGCTGGCCAGCCGGCGGTCAGGGACGGCACCATCGCCGCCGCCAGCGCGCCCAGCGCCAACGCCCCTTCCCCGCCGATGATCACCAGCCCGGCGCGGGCCGGCAGCGCCACGCACAGGGCCGTGAGCATCAGTGGCGCGGCGCGGGCCAGCGTGTTCTGCCACGCGAAGGCAGAACCGAAGGCACCCTCCACCACCAGCCCCAGCGCCTCCGACGCCTCGAAGCCCTGGGCCGCCAGGAAGGCTGCGAACAGCAGTGCGGCAGCCAGCGCCGCGGCGGTGAAGGGCGCCAGCGGCGCGACGGCGCGCATGGCCCGGTTCATGGCGGCCTCCATGGCTCAGACCTGCCCGATCACGCCGTCAACCAGGTAGTTCATGCTCTCCAGCAAGGGATCCTGCTGGCCGAGCACCTTGCCGGCGGCGATCACCGTCTTGCCGGTGTTGTCCAGCAACGGCCCCTTGAAGATCGGGAAGTCGCCCTTCAACATCGCCGCCTTGACCGCCTCGGACTTCTTCTTCGCCTCGGCCGACACCGCCGGCCCGAAGGGCGACGGCTTGACGAAACCGTCCTTCAACCCGCCGCGCAGGAAATTGACCATCGGCTTGCCGTCGAGGGTCGCCTTGACGATCTGCGTATACGGCGTCTGCCAGTCCCACTCCGCGCCGGTCAGGTAGCCCTTCGGCGCCAGCTTGGCCTGGCTGGCGTGGTAGCCGCAGCTGTACACGCCACGGCGCTCGGCGGTCTCGACGATGACCTTGGGGCTGTCCACGTGACAGGTCAGCACGTCCACGCCCTGGTCGATGAGGCTGTTGGCGGCCTCGGCCTCCTTGACCGGCAGCGACCAGTCGCCGGTGAAGATCACCTTAACCGTCGCCTTCGGGTCCACCGAGCGCGCGCCGAGCAGGAAGGCGTTGATGTTGCGCAACACCTGCGGAATCGGCTTGGCGGCGATGAAGCCGAGCTTCTTGCTCTTGCTCGCCGAGGCCGCGGCGATGCCGTCCAGGTACTGGCATTCGTCGATGTAGCCGAAAAAGCTGCCGACGTTCTTCGGGTGCTTGCCCGCCGTCCACAGGCCGCCGCAGTGGGCGAAGCGCACGTTCGGGTATTTCTCGGCCATCTTCAGCACGTGGGGGTCGAAGTAACCGAAGGAGGTGGCAAAGATCAACGTGGCCTTGTCCTGGTTGATCATCGCCTCCATGGTCTTCTGCACGGCCACCGTCTCCGGCACCTTCTCTTCCTCCACCACCTTCACGCCCGGCATCTTCTTGAGCGCCGCCACCGCCTGGGCCTGGGCCTGGTTGTAGCCGAAGTCGTCCCGCGGGCCGACGTAGATCACGCCGACCACCAGCTTGTCGGCCGCGCCGGCCAGGCCGATGCCGAAGGGCAAGGCGCTGGCGGCGGCACCGGTGCCGAGAATGCGGAGGATGTCGCGACGACCGGCGGAGAAACGGGTTTGAGCCATGGTTGTTCTCTCTTTCGTTTGGGGTTCAGGACAAGGTCGGGTCGGAAAGCGGCGCCGCGGCGCGCAGATGCGTGCGCCAGCCACCGCTGGCGGAAATATCCTGGGCGCCAGCCAGCGCGGCGCCCTCGCAGATGAAGCCCTTCACCTGCCGGCCATCGGCCAGGATCAGCGTGCCGATGCCCAGCGGCGGCGGAATCTCGGCGACGAAGCTGCCGAACAGGCGCAGCGGCATCTCCCACACTTCCACCTCGATGGCGTATCCCTCGCCGCTCACCCGTTCGAGCCCGGGCTTGGGCGGCACGGTGCCGGACAAGGCGTGCAGGCGGTAGAGCGGCGCGGTGCGCGTAGTCTCCACCAGACGGGCGGCCCGTTCGAGGAGCTGCCAGTTGAGCGGCAGACCGCTCAGGTGGGCGCCGACCACTGCCACCTGCACGGTGGCCTCCCGCGGCGGCAGGGCCGGCAGCGGCTGCGCGTGGCGCGGCGGTTCAGCGGTGGTCAGGCCGAGCCGCCGGTGCAGGACGCCTTCCCAGCCGCGCGCGGTTTCCGCCAGCAGATGATCGGCACCAGACGGGCCGATCAGGGTCACACCGGCCGGCAGGCCATCACTGCGGAACGGCCCCGGCACAGCCAGCGCCGACAGACCGAGGAGATTGACGAAGTTGGTGTAGCGCCCCAGCCAGGCGTTGCGCTCGATGGGCTGCCGGGCGATCTCGCGCCGCGTGAAGTGGGCCGGTGCAGTCGGCACCAGCAGCACGTCCACCTGCTCGAAGACCCGGTGACAGGCCGGCGCCAGTTCTTCCAGGCGGTAGCGGCCACGGAAGGCGTCGGCGGCGGACTGGATGTCGGCGCGACCGATGATCGCGGCCACCACCGGGTCGACGCTGGCGTGCGACGTATCGAGAAAGCTGCCCAGCGCGGCCCGCCGCTCGGCGACCCACGGCCCGTCGTAGAGCAGCGCCGCGACCGCGTGGAAAGGCGCCAGGTCCACATCAACAAGGTTCACGCCAGGCAGGCCCTGAACCGCGGCGAGGGCCGTGTCGAAGGCCTTGCGGGCCTGCGCGTCGAGTTCGCCTTGCAACCCACTCGGCACCCCCACGACGATGCCGCGGGGCTTGAGCCCACGAGCGGGAACCGCCCCATCCGCGGTGACCGCCAGCACCTGCCAGGCATCGGCGACGGTGTGGGCGAAGATCGACACACAGTCCAGGCTGCGGCAGGCCGGCACCACGCCGCCGGTGCCGATCAGGCCCGGCGTCGGCTTGAGCCCGACCAGGTTGCAGAAGCCCGCCGGCACGCGGCCCGACCCGGCCGTGTCGGTGCCGAGGGCAAAAGCCACGTGCCCGAGCGCGGTCGCCGCCGCCGAACCGGAACTGGAACCGCCGGAGATGTAGTCCGGGTGGAAGGGATTGCACACCGCGCCGTAGGGCGAGCGGGTGCCAACCAGGCCGGTGGCGAACTGGTCGAGGTTGGTCTTGCCTAGCGCGATGGCGCCGGCCTCTTCCAGGTGCCGCACCGCGTCGGCGGACTGCTCCGCCTGGTAGGCGAATTCGCGGCAGGCGGCGGTCGTCCTGAAGCCTGCCACGTCGATGTTGTCCTTCACCGCGAAGGGCACGCCGAGCAGCGGCCGGCGGGCCAAGGCTGCCACCGGATCGGCCAGCAGGCTGGCATCCATTTCCGCCAGCCGCTCGCGCAGATCGGCGTGGGACGCCACGCTGATCCACACCGCCGGATCGTCGGCGGCGGCGATGCGGGCCAGCAGCGCACGCACCAGGCCGCCTGGAAGGAAACGCCCGCTCCGGTAGCCTTCGAGCAGGGAATCGATGGTCAATACACGTGGCAGGCTGGCATTCACGGTTAGCACCCAAACTTGGATACAAGACAGAATCCAAGTTAGCAGCATGTATGCCAGTTAAATCGCGCACCGCCTTTTCATAAGAATCATGGGCTTACGAATACGCGCAAAACGGCACCCCATGCCGCAGCGCACCATCAACGGGAAAATCCCGGAACAAGGCACGCTCCCGGTGCATTCCGGCAAACCGCCGGCCGCCGCAGCGCGCCGGACAGGCGTAACATTCGGCCCCCTGAATCCACCCGCCGTCACTGGAGCTTCCCATGCGCCGCCTGACCGCCACCAGCAGCCGTCGCGACCTCCTCGTCCTTGCTCTGCCGGCCATCGCGCTGGTCATCGCCGCCTTTGCGCTGGCCTGGCAGTTCGTGCGGCCGGCGCCGCCGAAGAAGATTGTCATCAGCACCGGCGCCACCGGCGGCGCCTACCAGTTCTTCGGCGAGCGCTACAAGGCCAAGCTGGCCCAGGAAGGCATCGAGGTTGAGCTGCGGCCGTCCACCGGCGCCGTCGAGAACCTGATGCGCCTGAAGACCGACGACAGCGTGGATGCCGGCTTCGTGCAGGGCGGCATCGCCAACGAGCCGGATTCGGAAGACCTGGCCACCCTCGGCAGCATGTACCTGGAGCCGGTGTGGGTTTTCTATCGGGGCAAGGACGACTACGAGCGCCTGACCCAGCTGAAGGGCAAGAAGATCGCCGTCGGCGTACAGGGCAGCGGCGCCCAGCTCTTCGCGCTGCAGCTGCTGTCGGCCAATGGCTTCGTCACCCACGACCCGACGCTGGTGGCCATCGGTGGCATGGAGGCGGTGGACGCCCTCAAGCGCGGCGACGTGGATGCCTTCTTCGTGGTCGGCGCGCCGCAGGCGCCAGTGGTGGATGCGCTGCTCCACACGGAGGGCATCAAGCTGCTCGACTTCGTTCAGGCGGAAGGCTACGTACGCCACTTCCCACACCTGCTGACGGTCACCCTGCCCCGTGGTGCCATCGATATCGCCGACGACCGGCCCGCCAAGGACATCCACCTGCTCGCCGCCACCGCCAACCTAGTGGTCAAGGCGGACATCCATCCAGCCATCGTCACCCTGCTCCTCAAGCATGCCCGTGAGATCCACAGCGCGCCGGGTCTGCTGCAGGCGGCCGGCGCCTTCCCGGCACCGCAAGACCACGCGCTACCGCTGCACCCGTCGGCGCGCCGGTTCTACGACAGCGGCCCACCCTTGCTACAGCGCTACCTGCCGTTCTGGCTGGCGGTGCTGATCGACCGCCTGATCGTCATGCTGCTGCCGCTGGTGGCGGTGGTGATTCCTCTCTCCAAGGTGCTGCCGGGCATCTACAACTGGCGCATCCGTTCCCGCATCTACCGCTGGTACGGGGAGCTGAAATACCTGGAGAACGAACTCGACCAGACCCCCGCCGCCGCCCACGACGCGGACACCATCGACGCCTTCATCCTGCGCGTCGACCGCATCGAGCAGCGCGCGCTGCACCGCAAGCTGCCGCTGGCCTTCAGCACCGAGCTGTACACCCTGCGCGAGCACATCGCGCTGGTGCGCGGCCACCTGCAACGCCTTGCGGAAACTGCCACAGGCTCAGCAAAGTCCAATTGATAAACTCGTCGTGCAGGCGGCCATCCGACCGCCGGCGCTACGCAAACCGAGCCACACCATGAGTCCCCATCTCGATCTCACCGCCCCTTACGCCCCGCTGGTCCATCGCATCGAAAAGGAAGCCACCGTCGAGAACGGCCAGATCCTGCGCATCGACCACTTCCTGAACCACCGCATCGAGCCGGCCTTCATCTTCGAGCTGGCCCATGAACTGGCGCGGCGCCTGTCCTTCTTCCAGCCCAACGTGATCCTCACCGCCGAGGCGAGCGGCATCGCGCCGGCACTGATCGTCGCCCAGACCCTCAGCGTGCCGCTGGTGTATGCCAAGAAGTATTCGCCGCAGGTGGAAGCGCCGGCGATCTCGCGGATCATCCCGTCGCCGACCAAGGGCGGCCACACCCGGCTGGTGATCTCCCAGCGCTACATCAAGGCCGGCCAGCGGGTCGTCATCGTGGACGACTTCCTCGCCAACGGCCGCACCGCCACCGCGCTGATCGACATGGTGCGGGAAGCCGGCGCCGAGGTGCTGGGTGCCGGTTTCGTGGTGGAGAAGCGCTTCAAGCAAGGCCGCGAGCACATCGAGGCGCTGGGCGTGCCGGTATCGACGCTGGCCCAGGTGGAGCGCCTGGAGCACGGCCACGCGGTCCTGACGCAGCCGCGGGCGGAATAAGCCGGACGCCGGCGCGGGGCCTGGCAGGCACCGCACCGGCCCGGGCTTGTTCCGGATCTCCTGCAGACAGGGGCGGATTCCTTCACCCCATCCGCGCGTTCCTCACTTCGACAATGGGTAGAACAGCTGCTCGTTGCCGATGCGGTAGGCCGAGATCGCCCGCCGGCCGTCGGTCGACGTGAGCCAGGCGATGAACCTCTCGCCAGCAACTCTCTTGACGTGCGGATGCCTGGCCGGGTTCACCAGCATCACGCCGTAGGGGTTGTAGAGCTTGAGATCACCCGCGTACAGGATGGTCAGATCCTGGCGGTTCTTGAAGCTGGCCCAGGTACCGCGATCAGTCAGCGTGTAGGCCCCCATGCCGGCCGCCATGTTCAACGTCGGACCCATGCCGGAGCCGGCCTCCTTGTACCAGCCCTGCCCCTTCGGATCGATGCCCGCCGCCTGCCAGAAGCGCAGTTCGGCGGCGTGGGTGCCGCTGCGGTCGCCGCGGGACACCCACGGGCCGCCTTTGCGGGCGATACGTACGAAGGCGTCGGTCACATCCTTCGCACCCTTCACGCCAGCTGCGTCGGCCATCGGACCGACCAGCACGAAATCGTTGTACATCACGTTGCGGCGGTCGATGCCATAGCCGTCGGCGACGAACTTCTCTTCGGCCGGCCGATCATGCACCAGCACCACGTCCGCATCACCACGCCGCCCCACGTCCAGCGCCTGGCCGGTGCCCAGGGCCACCACCTTCACGGAGATGCCGCTCTCCTTCTCGAAGATCGGCAGGATGAAATTGAACAACCCGGACTGCTCGGTGGACGTGGTGGACGCCACCACGATGGTCTCGCCGGCCTGGGCCGCCGAAACCAGCGCCGTCAAACCCAGCACCGCCGATCTGAGGAACTTCAAAACGCCATACGCCATGGTAGTTCTCCCTGGATGTAGAGCCGCGCGGCCTGGGAGGCCGGGCGGGCGAAGAAACGCTGGACCGGCGCGTGCTCGCAGACGCGGCCGGCGTCCATGAACACCACGTCGTCGGCGAGCCGGGTGGCTTGCCCTAGGTTGTGGGTGGTCATCAGAATGCGTGTGCCCTCGGTACGGATCTCCCGCACGATGCGCTCGATGGCGTCCACCGACGATGGATCGAGGCTGGCGGTCGGCTCGTCGAGGAGCAGCAGGCGCGGCCGCGTCACCCAGGCCCGCGCCAGCGCCAGGCGCTGACGTTCGCCGCCGGACAGGCCACGGGCGCCGTCGTCGGCCCGATGGGCCAGACCGACGCGTTCAAGCACAGCACGAGCACGCTGCCGCCGCTCCGCCGCCGGCACGCGCTGCGGCCGCAACGCCAGCTCTACGTTGGCAAGCACCGAATCGCGCAGCATCTTCGGTTGCTGGAAAACCATCGCCACGCCGAACTCGGGTCGCTTTCCACCACCCCACTGAATCTCGCCGCTGTCCGCTTCGAGCAGGCCACACAAGGTACGCAGCAACACGCTCTTGCCCGCCCCGTTGGGGCCGAGCAGGATGGTGATGCCTTCGCCGCCCAGCTCCATGCTGAGCCCGTCGAGCACCCGGCGTCCGCCGGCCTGCCAGCAAAGTTCGTGGATGCGCAGCGGAAACAGGGATGGCACCTCTGCCACGTCGTCCGCCGTCATGCGTAACGCCTCAGCGCCCACTGGCGCAGCGCGTGGGCCAGGCCGTTGAGCAGCAGGATCACCGACAGCAGCACCAGGCCCAGCGCGATGGCCAGCGGCAGATCGCCCTTGCTGGTTTCCAGCGCAATCGCGGTGGTCATCGTGCGGGTGGAGCGGTCGATGTTGCCGCCGACGATCATCACCGCCCCCACCTCGGACATGGCCCGCCCCAGGCCAGCCAGCACCGCCACCAGCAGGGAATGGCGACAGTCGTGGAGCAGCACGCGCACGCTGTCGAACCAGCCGAAACGCATCGCCGTCAGCTCCTCCTCATAGTCACGCCAGGCATCCTCGACGACCTGCCGGGCGATGGCCGCCATCAGCGGCACCACCAGCAGGCTCTGGGCGACGACCATCGCCGTCGGCGAATACAGCAAGCCCAGCTCGCCCAGTGGCCCGGAGCGCGACAGCAGCAGATAGACCACCACGCCCACCACCACCGACGGCAGGCCCATGCAGCCGTTGAGGATCACCACCAACGCCGTCCGGCCGGGAAAGCGCCCAACGCCCAGGCAGGCCCCCAGCGGCAGGCCGAGCAGCGTGCCGAACAGCACCGCCAGGCCGCTGACCCGCAGGGACAGCAGCACGATCCCGGCGACCCGCTGGTCGAAACCGGTTAGCAAGGCAAAGGCATCGGAAAAGGCCTGCGTGAGTCCGTTCATGCGCGGAACTTATTTGCAAAAAAATACCGGCTCAGCCGCCGCCACGCTGCATCGCAAGATCGATGCGGGCCAGCAGCGCCGTGCGCGCGGCGCGGTCGCCCGCGGTGAAGCGCAGGCGCGCATGCAGCACCGGCAGGCGGAACAAGCCGATGCAGCGCTCCGGCATCTCGCGGAGTTCCACCTCCAGCACCGCGCAGCCGTCGTCGGCACTCAGCCGACCCGGTTCGAGCGCGCAGACGCCGTCCGGCAGCGCCAGCCGCAGACCGCGTTCGAACTCTGCCAGCGTCGCGCCGACCTCCCGCACGAAGCCGCCCGGCGCGCACACATCCTCCCCCCGCAGCAAGCATCAGCCTCCGGCAATCGGCGGCCAGATGGCGAGTTCGTCGCCCTCCTGCAGCGCGTGTTCTGGGCGCCCGGCGGGCGCGATGTAATGGCCGTTCACCAGCACGAGGTGCGCGCTCTTCTCCGGCAGCTGGTAGCGCGCGATCAGGTCGCCGACCGTGGTGCCGGGCTGCACGTCGAGCTCGATGCGGTTGCCGCGCCGCTCGGCCGGCAGGTAGTCGGACAGCGACGCGAACAGCTTGAAGACGACTCTCATGCGAAGGCGGCCACCGGGTGATGTCGCGCCACCGAATCCGGCTGCGTTGCCGCCAGGTAGGCCTCGAAGAAGCGTTGCGGCGCGTGCAGCAGCACATCCTTCCACGGGCCGAGTTTGAGCTTGCCCTGGATCAGCCCGCGCAGCGCGCCCACATGCTGGGTCATGCCGATGGAGGTGGCGCCGATCAGCACGTCGTCCTTGAACTGCAGGCTGAGGTAACGGTAGGCCGCCTCGTCCACATGCTCGACACCCTGCCCGTCCGGCTCGCCCCACCATTGCCCGAAGGACGTGGAGATCAGCCCGAGGGTGTCCAGCACGTTGATCGCCAGCACGCCGGGCATGCGCGAATTGCCGCCGGCCATGTTGATCGCCGCCACGCGGGCCTGGTCGGCCGCGTTGGGCTGGATGGCCGACACCAGATGGGCGCCGGTGAACAGGTCCGGTGCCTCGGCCACGTCGCCGGCGGCGAAGATGCCCGGCACCGAGGTCTCCATGCGCGCATCCACCAGCACGCCCTTGGCCACGTGCACCGGCGTCGCATCCAGGAAGGCGATGTTGGGCGCCACGCCGGCCGCGACGATCAACAGGTCGCAGGGCAGCAGGTCGCCGGTGGACAGCTTGACCGTCAGCGGCGCACAGCCGGCATCGCCACGTTCGATACGCTCAACCCCCGCCGACGTAACGACGCGGATTCCCTTCTCCTGCACCCAGCGCTTGATCATGCCGCCGGCCTTGGGCGTCATCATGCGCGGCACCATGCGGTCGCCCATCTCGACGACGGTCAGCTCGACGCCGCGCTTGGCCAACGCCTCCATGATGATGCAGCCGATGAAGCCGGCACCGAGCTGGATCACCCGCGCGCCGGGCTTGGCGTGGGCAGCGATGGCCCGCGCATCGGCCAGCGTCCAGCAGGTCTGCACCTCCGGCAGGTCCACGCCGGGGATCGGCGGGCGCACCGGGTGGGAGCCGGTCGCCACCAGCAGGCGGTCGTAATTCTCGAAATGGCCGTCGGCGAACAGCACGCGCTGTTGCACGGTATCCAGCGCCACCGCCCGGGCATTGAGCTGGCGCACGCCGAGCTTGTCGAAATGATCCGGCGTCTTGCGCAGCCAGGTGCCGGACTCGTCGATGTTGCCTTCCAGCAGGTAGGGAATCGCCATCCGCGAATAGGACGGCTCGCTCTCGCAGCCGACCATCACGATCTCGTCGCGCGGCGCAGCACGGCGCAAGGCTTCGACGGCCACCACGCCCGCCGGCCCGTTGCCCAGGATGAGGTGTTTCATCGGGAAATCCTCGGATCAGGATCGCGCCGACACGGCCGCAAGGGCGCATCGGCGCAGGAAACAGGAAGCTGAAGAAGAATGGCGGGACACCTGTCCCGCCATCCCGCTCTTCAGAGCCCCAGGCGCTCCAGGGTTTCGGCGGTCGGCACCCCGTCCGGCGTCCACCCGCGCAGCTTGTAGTACTCCGGCAGCATCGTCGCGAGGCCGTTCACCAGGCCCTTGGCCGGACCAGTCTTGGCCGGTTCGGTGGTCAGGCGCGGCGGCAGGTTGTCGTCCTTGCTGGTCAGGCCCGCCGCGTTGTTGAACAGGCGCTCCATGTTCCAGATCCGTTCGCCCATCGCGTTGAGCTTGTCCATCGACCAGTCGCCTTCGCAGGCGGCTTCGATCTGCGGCTGCACATCGGCCACGGTCCACGCGAAGGAAGTGAACACGCAGATCCCTGCCGCATCGAAGACCGCCGTCGCGTCCTGGAAGGCCTTCACCAGTTCCGGCTTGCCCTCGGTGGTCAGCGGATCGGTCTTGACCGGGATGCCCAGCACTTCCGACGCCACCGTGTAGCCGCGCAGGTGGCAGGCGCCCCGGTTGGACGTCGCGTAGGCCAGGCCCATGCCCTGGATGCCGCGGGCGTCGTAGGCCGGGAATTCCTGACCCTTGACGGTCATCGACAGCTCCGGGTGGCCGTACTTGGCGCACAAGCGCCGGGAACCCTCGCCGATTTCCTTGCCGAAGCCCTCGCCACGGGCGGTCATCTCGGCCAGGCTCGCCAGCGCGGCGGCTGAGCCGAAAGGCGCCTCGGTGCCGAGCTGCTCCTTGGTCAGCACGCCCATCTCGTAGAGCTCCATCACCGCGCCGATGGTCGCGCCGAAGGAGATCGGGTCCATGCCCTGCTCGTTGCACAGCAGGTTGGCGTACTGCAGCGCCTCCAGGTCGCCCACGCCGTTGGCGGCGCCCAGCGCCCAGGCCGCTTCGTACTCCAGACCGCCGGATGCGCCCCAGTACTTGGGATTGTTCACCACCGTGAAGTGGCCCTTGTCGATCTCGGCGATGCGCCCGCAGGCGATGGTGCAGCCGAAGCAGGCCGCGTTGGTAACCAGCTGCGGCTTGCCGTCGGTGGGCCGCTTCTCGTGCATGGCTTCGGCGGAGATCTTGCCGGCGTCCTCGAACTGCACGTCCTTGTGGTTGCGGGTCGGCAGTGCGCCAATCTCGTTGATCACGTTCATCAACACCTGGGTGCCGTACTTGGGCAGCCCCTGGCCGGTCACCGCATTGTCGGCGAGGATCTTCTTCTTCTCGGTGGTGATCTTCATGAAGGCCTTCATGTCCTTGATGCCGGACACGCCCTTGGTGCCACGCAGGGCCACCGCCTTCAGGTTCTTCGAGCCCATCACCGCGCCGACGCCGGAGCGCCCCGCCGCCCGGTGCAGGTCATTGACGATGCAGGCGAACAGCACCTGGTTCTCGCCGGCCAGGCCGATGGACGACACGCGGATCAGCGGGTCGTGGTGGTGATGCTTGATCGCCTCCTCGGTCTCCCAGCAGCTCTTGCCCCACAGGTCGGCGGCATCCACCAGCTCGGCCTTGTCGTTCTCGACGTACAGATACACCGGCTTCGGGGAACGGCCTTCGAAGATGATCATGTCCCAGCCGGCGAACTTCATCTCGGCGCCGAAGAAGCCGCCGGAGTTGGAGCACGCCACGGCCCCCGTCAGCGGCCCCTTGGTGACCACCGTGTAGCGCCCGCCGGTGGACGCCATCGTGCCGGTCAGCGGCCCGGTGGACATGATCATCTTGTTGTCCGGCGACAGCGGATCCACCTTCGGGTCGATCTCCGACACCAGATACTTGGTGGCCAGCCCGCGGGAGCCGAGGTATTCGTCGGCCCACTCCATGTTGAGCGGCTCTTCCTTGCAGGTGCCGGCAGTGAGGTCGACACGCAGCACTTTCCTGTTCCAGCCCATGGTCGCCTCCCTATTCCGTAACGGCCGTGTTGGCCTTGGCCGCCCACGCCCGCATGCGGTCGAAGCCGGTCCAGTCGGCGTCCACATAGGTGATCGCCGCGGTCGGACAGGCCGCCGCACAGGCCGGATCGCCGCCGCACAGGTCGCACTTCTGGACCTTGCCGGTGTCCTGGTTGTAATTGACGGTGCCGAAGGGACAGGCAATGGTGCACACCTTGCAGCCGACGCAAACGTCGTCGAAGACCTGCTTGGCGCCCGTCGCCGCATCGAGGCGGATCGCATCCACCGGACAGGCGTTCATGCACCAGGCCTCGGTGCATTGGGTGCAGGTGTAGGGAACCTTGCGCCCCTCGGTCTCGAAACTGAAGACCTTGATGCGCGACTTGGAAGGATTGATGACCCCGGTGTGCTCCACCGAACATGCCATTTCACACTGCAGGCAGCCGGTGCACTTCTTGGGATCAATATGCAGGGATTTCCACATCGAACGATTCCTCCTCCAGATGGATCGCGAACCGGCCGGTGCGACCACTGCTGGGCCGAAGGATCACTCCGTGGAGTGCCCCGAACATCCGCCGGACTCTATCTCCCGCCATGGCCCACCCGAAATGGGCCGCGTGTCTTTTGAGAATACGCCGCCGCATCGTGATGTCAATGCGCGGCGCGGCAAGGCTGGAGCAGCGGGTTCACCAAACCGTTGCATCGACCAGGTGAATCCAAACCTCAGTCTGGATCACTAACCACGTTTTGCGCCTGTTTCGTAAGCTCGTCGACGCTCAAGACGAACTCGGTACTGTCCGCCAGTCGGTCGACGGTCATATCGATGAAAAGCCTGACGCGGGTTGGCACGGCAGCCCGACTACCGTAGTAGACGTAGAGACTGTAGTGGTCCGCCACATGTTCAGTCAGCAAGGGGATCAGCCGGCCGGCGCGGATGTGTGCCGCGGCGCTGGGCGCGGCCAGTTGCCCGATCACCTCACCCGCCAGCACGGTCCGTAGTTCAAAGGCCTCATCATTGGTTCCAAAGACCGGGTTGATGGGGTGATCCTGGATGCGCTCGCCCAGCTTGACCATCCAGGGCACCACGCGCCCGTCACTGGCCCGGCGGAAGGCGCTGCAGCGATGCGTCGCGAGATCGTAGAGTGTCCGCGGTGCGCCATATTTGCGGATGTAGCTCGGCGCGGCGCAGATGATCAACTGCATCGGGAACAGTCGCCGGGCAATCAGCCCCTCCTGCGGGGCGTGCCCAAGGCGGAAACCGACGTCCACGCGCTCCTCGACCCAATTGCCGATGCGGTCGTCGAACTGCAGATCGGGCCGCACTTCGGGATAGAGTCGGATGTACTCGTCCAGTACCGGACCAATCACAGATTGAAGCACGGTACGGGGCCCGGTGATTCGCAGCGGCCCGGCAACGTCTTCCCGCGTCTGCCGCACCGACAGCAGGGCTTGCTGCAATCCCTGTAGGGAAGGCTGGGCCGCCTCCAGGAAGCGCTGGCCTTCCTCGGTCAACGACATGTTCCGTGTTGTCCGGTGAAACAGGCGTACGCCCAGATATTGTTCAAGCTGCCCCAGCGCCTTGCTGGCGGCCTGCGGGGAAATCTCTTGGTCCGCTGCTGCTTTGCTCAGGCTGCCCAGTTCGGCGGTACGGATGAAGGTGGTAATCGAGCGTAGTTCGTTGATCGACATGTGCAGGGCCGCCCCACGATTTACATCTGTTAGTTGTAAATCATTCAATCTTTAGCTGTCTAGTTTGATGTTCGTTCAGCCCCTAAAGTGTGGCCCATCACTTTCCCGCCTCACCCTCCAGGAGATTCGAATGGACAACTTCACTTTCTTCAACCCGACCCGGATTGAATTTGGGACCGACAAGGAACAGCAGATTGGCCGGTATCTGGCCGAGCACGGTATCAAGAAGGTGCTGCTGACCTATGGCAGCGACCGCATCAAGCGTGACGGCCTGTTCGCCACCGTCAGCAAGAGCCTGGATGCCCATGGTGTGAGCTTCATCGAATGTGGCGGGATTGTCAGCAACCCGGTGATCTCGAAGGTGCGCGAAGCGGTTGTGCTGTCGCGGACCCACAAGGTCGAGGCGATCCTGGCCGTCGGTGGCGGCTCGGTGCTGGACAGCTCCAAGGCGATTGCCGCCGGCACGCTCTACGACGGTGACGTGTGGGATCTCTTCATCGGCAAGGCGTCCATCCAGGCCGCGTTGCCGGTCTTCGACATCCTGACGCTCGCCGCCACCGGCAGCGAGATGAACAACGGTGCCGTGGTGACCAACGAAGAGACGAAGGAAAAGTTCGCCATCGGCTCGGTGCTCACCTTCCCCAAAGTATCGATCGTCAATCCGGCCCTGATGCAGACCGTGTCGCGCGACTACCTGGTCTATTCCGCAGCCGACATCATCGCGCACTCGATCGAAGGCTACTTCACCGCTACGCTACAGCCGCGTCTGCACTCGCGGATGGTGGAGGCGATCATCAGCACAGTGATCGAGACCACCGAGACCTTGCTGGCCAATCCGGCCGATTACACGGCGCGCGCCGAGTTCGCCTGGGCCTCGACGCAGGCGCTCAACGGCCTGATCTATGCCGGCACGGCAGGTTTCAGCTACCCCAACCACATGATCGAGCACTCCCTTTCGGCGCTGTTCAATGTGCCGCACGGCGCGGGGCTGTCAGTCGTGATCCCGGCGTGGATGAAGTGGTATCACGATCGCAACCCGATTCAATTCGAACGTTTCGCCAAGCAGATCTTCGGTGTCGAAACCGCCGCACAGGGCATCGCCGCACTCGAGAAGTGGTTCGACAAGATCGGCACGCCGACGCGCCTGTCGCAATTGAGCATCACCGAAGCGGACCTGCCCTCAATCATCGAGAACGCGCTTGGCAATGCGAAGTGGTTCGGCCTTACCGAGCTCTACACGCGCGATGTCCTGACCCGCATCCTGAAGAACGCGCTGTAACTCATCTGTCGCCAGACGGCGGGCTTGCCCCGCCGCCACGGCCTGTCACTCCCCCCTCTCCCCTCATCATCGTGAAGCTGGCGCCCCAGCCCAAGCTTGCGCGGCGGCGCTCAGCTCACGGTCGTTCATCACGTATTCCTTGCAGTCCTGCAATCGCGCCAACACGAGGTCAATGAAGGCCCGGACCCGCTTGGGCTGTGCCGCACGGCTACCGTAGTACAAGTGCACGCCGATGTGCGCGCTGATATGCGGTAGCAGCACTGGCACCAGCCGACCCGCGCGCAGATGCCCGGCGACAGAGAACGCCGCCAATTGTCCGATCACCTGACCCGCCAGCACGGCCTGGATCTCCAGCTCGGTGTCGTTGGTCGCCAGCGCGGGCGAGATCGATCGATGCTCAAGCTTGCCGTCGATGGTCAGGTACCACGGCGATACCTTGCCGGTGGCGGGATGACGAAAGACGCTGCAGCGATGCGATGCCAAATCGTCCACCGTGGCCGGAACCCCGTGACGCTCGAAATAGTCGGGCGCACCGCATACGATCATCTGCACCGGGAAAAGCTGACGGCCAATCACGCCTTCCTCGGGCGAGGCCCCGATGCGAAAGCCCACATCCACGCGATCCAGGACCCAGTTGCCAATTCCATCGTCGAGCTGCACGTCAGGCTGGATGTCGGGATAGGTACGGCAGAACTCATCGAGCAGCGGCATCAGGATGGGCGCAAACGAAGAGCGGGGGCCAACGATACGCAGGGGGCCGGCGATTTCATCCTTTGCCTCGCGCACCAGCCGCAGGGCACGATCCAGCGCCGCCAGTGCTGGCTGGGTGTTCTCAAGGAAGTGCTGCCCCTCTTCCGTCAGCGCCAGACCGCGCGTGGTCCGGTGCAAGAGCCGAACCCCGAGGTGCCGTTCGAGCTGGGCAATCGCCTGACTGGCCGCCTGCGGCGTGACCTCCTGTGCGATGGCAGCGCGGCGGATGCTGCCCAGCTCAACGGCCTTGGCAAAGGTGGCGATGGCACGGAACTCGTTGATCGGCATGCGTATTTCCTCGGGCGCCAGTTCTCTTCGACAACTTTGAGTATCAACCTTAACTTGCTACTGGAGCAAGCCTGAATGCGCTAGTGGATTGCAACTCCGCGACCTAGAGTTACATACCATGAACACGGCAAGCACCTCCCTCTCCGCAAGCCAAACCCATCGGCGGCTTTTGCTGGTGCTGATCCTCTCCAGTCGTACATGACTGACCACTGATCCAAGGAGTTTGAAATGAAAGACGTCATCGTCGTTGTCGGCGCCGGCCAGATCGGCCAAGCCATCGCCCGGCGAATTGGTGCGGGCAAGCGCGTGCTGCTCGCCAGCCTTCAGGAACAGCAAGCGGCCGAGGCGGCCAGCTCATTTCATGACTCCGGCTTCGAGGCCAGTGCAACGGAGGTCGATATCGCGTCACGGGCCTCGGTGCAGGCTCTGGTTGAAAAGGCTCGCAAGCTCGGCCCAGTGTCCGGCGTGATCCAGGCTGCAGGTGTCTCGCCGTCGCAAGCCTCGATCGAGACGATTCTCCGGGTCGATCTGTACGGAACGGCACTGGTGCTGGAGTTGTTCGGAGAGGTGATCGCGCCTGGCGGCGCCGGCGTCGTCATCTCGTCGCAGTCCGGCCATCGCTTGCCGGCACTGACGCCCGAACAAGACCGGGCGCTGGCGCTAACGCCGGTGGAGGCGTTGCTCCAGCTCGATTTCGTACAGCCCGGCGCCGTGCGGGACACGCTGCACGCCTACCAGCTTTCCAAGCGCGGCAACGCGCTGCGCGTGATGGCCGAGGCGGTGAAGTGGGGCCAACGCGGTGCGCGCGTCAACACCATCAGCCCCGGCATCGTCATCACGCCGCTCGCCAACGATGAACTCAGCGGCCCGCGCGGCGCCGGCTACCGGCGAATGATCGAGGGGTGTCCGGTCGGTCGCGCGGGAACCCCCGACGAAATCGGGCAACTCGCCGCACTGCTGATGGGGCCGGACGGCAGCTTCATCACCGGCAGCGACTTCCTCATCGACGGCGGTGTGACCGCCTCGTACAAGTTCGGCCCCCTGGCGCCGGATGCGCCGCAAGCCTGAACCCTCGTCCGCATATCTCCGGGAAAGCAATCATGAACACACGTGAATTGGGAACCAGCGGCCTGACCGTCTCCGCCCTTGGCTTCGGCTGCATGGGACTGAGCTTCGGCTATGGTCCAGGCCTCGACCGCGCGGCCGGCGTCCAGATGATCCGCCGGGCGTTCGAACAGGGCGTCACCTTCTTCGACACAGCCGAAGCCTACGGCGCCTTGAACGAAGAGATGGTCGGCGAAGCGCTGGCACCGGTACGCAATCAGGTCGTTATCGCCACCAAGTTCGGCTTCAAGGACGGCGACGCCACGCAGGGCATGGACAGCCGCCCCGAGCGCATCCGTGCGGTCGTCGAGGCTTCGCTGCAGCGCCTGCGCACCGACCACATCGATCTGCTCTATCAGCACCGCGTCGATCCGCAGGTGCCGATTGAAGACGTTGCCGGCGCCGTAAAGGACCTGATCGCCGAGGGCAAGGTCCGGCACTTCGGTCTATCCGAAGCGGGTGCGGATTCGATCCGTCGCGCCCACGCCGTGCAGCCGGTGGCGGCCCTGCAGAGCGAATATTCGCTGTGGTGGCGCGAGCCCGAGCGCGAGGTATTGCCGCTGCTCGAAGAGCTGGGCATCGGCTTCGTGCCGTTCAGTCCGCTGGGCAAGGGTTTCCTGACCGGCGCCATTGACCAGAACACGTCCTTCGCCCAGAACGACTTCCGCAACATCGTGCCGCGCTTCTCGACTGAAGCGCGGCACGCCAACCAGGCGTTGGTCGACGCGCTCAAGCGCATCGCGACGGCGCGGGGCGCCACGCCTGCCCAGATCGCTCTGGCCTGGCTGCTGGCGCAGAAACCCTGGATTGTGCCGATCCCCGGCACCACCAAGCCGCAGCGGCTGGAAGAGAACCTCGGTGCGGCTGCCCTCGAACTTGAAGCGCACGATCTACTGCAGATTGAGCACGCTCTGGACGGCATCACGGTGCAGGGCGAGCGCTACCCCGCACACCTGGCGGCACGTGCGGGTCGCTGACATCCCTAACCGAGCCCCCGGTCCCGATCGCGGCGACGCCCTCGGCACCTGAGCGCGCACAACCCAAGGAGACAAGCATGCAAGAAGTAACCCTCAACAACGGCGTGCGTATGCCGATCCTCGGCTACGGCGTCTTCCAGATCGCCGACGAATCCGAATGCGAGCGCTGCGTCGTCGATGCCGTGCAGGCTGGCTACCGCCTGATCGATACGGCTGCGTCCTATCGCAACGAGGAGGCTGTCGGGCAGGGCCTCAAGCAGTGCGGCGTGCCGCGAGACCAGCTTTTCGTCACCAGCAAGCTGTGGGTCGAGGATGCGGGCTACGAGCGCACCCGCGTGGCCATCGACAAATCGCTGCGTCGCCTGGGGCTGGACTATCTGGACCTGTACCTCATCCATCAGCCGTATTCGGATGTCCACGGGGCCTGGCGGGCGATGGAAGAGGCCTATCGCGCCGGGAAGTTGCGCGCGATCGGGCTCAGCAACTTCCAGCCCGACCGGCTGATGGACATCCAGGCGTTTAACGAGATCACGCCGGCGGTCAACCAGATCGAGGTCAATCCCTTCCACCAGCAGGTCGAAAGCGTGGACTTCATACGCAGCCTGGGGGTTCAGCCCGAGGCCTGGGCGCCTTTCGCGGAAGGGCGCAACAATCTGTTCCAGAACGAGCAGCTCGTGGCGATGGCCGAACGCCATGGCAAGACGGTCGGCCAGGTGGTGCTGAGATGGCTGGTTCAGCGAGGCATCGTTGCGCTGGCGAAATCGGTACGTCGGGCACGCATGGAGGAGAACCTCGCGGTCTTCGACTTCGCGTTGTCGGATGAGGATATGGCGCACATGGCCGGGCTCGAGACCGGCACCAGCAGCTTCTTCTCCCACCGCGATCCGGCCATCGTCAAGTGGATGAGCGAGCGCCGGCTCGAGCTCTGAGGATTCACATCACATTGCCCTGATCGGCCAACCATACAAGCTGAAGGCGTTCTAGGCTCGGACCCTATTAGAGTTTTCATATGACATAAACCGTCATTCGAGCCGCGGAATCCTCCAGCGACGCGGAACAATGGTTTTTTCACGCTGGCCGCAGATTTTGTGATGCAAAAAACCGAGCTGGCGGCAGCGCCGGGGCGTTTTGTCATATGACAGGTTCTTCCAGCGGTGCCGCCCAGTTTTCTTGTCGTCTGAAAAAACGTTTGGGTCGTGCCACGAAAGATCTTTTTCATATTAAAAAATCCCTGCGCGACGCCTCATGGTCAGGCAGCCACCCGATGTGCTATTAAATCTGCTTCGCCCAGCAGGAGACGCATGATGGACATGGATGCAGGCTGCAGCGGCGCCGACAGCCGCAAATCGATCAGTGCCGCCGAAGCACGGCGGATCATCCTCGGTCGCGTCGGGCCGCTGGCCGGCTGGGAGCGCGTGGCGATCCGTGCCGCCCTCGGGCGCATCCTCGCCGAAGACGTGGTGGCGCCGTGCAATGTGCCGGCCCACGACAACTCGGCGATGGACGGCTACGCGGTACGCGCCGACGATCTGCAGGCCAATGGTGACGTGACGCTGCAGGTGGTCGGCACCGCGCTGGCTGGGCGTGGTTTTTCCGGCCTGGTCGGCCCCGGACAGGCGGTGCGCATCATGACCGGCGGGGTGATGCCCGCCGGCGCCGACACCATCGTCGTGCAGGAAGTGGCGCGCAGGGACGGCAGCATGATCGTCGTACCGCCCGGCATCCGCCGTGGCCAGAACGTACGGAGGGCCGGCGAAGATCTGGCCGAAGGCGCCGTCGCCCTGCCCCGCGGCAAGCTCATCGGCCCGGCCGAGCTGGGGCTGGTGGCGTCCCTCGGGCTGGCCGAGGTCAGCGTCCATCGGCGCCTGCGGGTGGCCTTCTTTTCCACCGGCGACGAGCTGGCCAGCATCGGCCGGCCGCTGGCGCCGGGCGAAGTCTATGACTCCAACCGCTACACGCTGTACGGCGCCCTCGCCAAGCTGGGTTGCGACATCGTGGACATGGGGGTCGTCCCGGACCAGCCGGAGGCCCTCGAAACCGCCTTCCGCAACGCCGCCGCCTGTGCCGACGTGGTGCTGACCA
The DNA here is from genome assembly GCF_058800215.1 of Zoogloea sp. GW822-FHT05C07. NCBI lineage: Bacteria > Pseudomonadati > Pseudomonadota > Betaproteobacteria > Rhodocyclales > Zoogloeaceae > Zoogloea > Zoogloea sp. GW822-FHT05C07. The sequence goes on along the minus strand of NZ_CM179510.1, from coordinate 4,675,074 downwards.
CCGGCGGCGTGTCGGTCGGCGAGGCGGACTTCATCCGCGCGCTGATGCAGCGCCTCGGCGAGGTGAGCTTCTGGAAGATCGACATCAAGCCCGGCCGCCCCATGGCCTTCGGGCGCATCGGCGACACGTGGATGTTCGGCTTGCCGGGCAACCCGGTGGCGGTGCTGGTCACCTACTACCAGTTCGTCGTCGATGCGCTGCTGAAGATCGCGGGCCTCGATCCCTTGCCCGAGCGCCCGCTGACCCGCGTGATCTGCAGTGAGCCAATCCGCAAGCTCGCCAACCGCCGGGAGTTTCTGCGCGGGCGCCTGTTCGAGGAGGCCGGCGAGTGGAAGGTCCGCCCGGCCGGCAAGCAGGGCTCGGGCATTCTGCGCTCCATGTCGGAGGCCAACTGCTTCATCGTACTGGACGAGAACCAGGGCGACGTCGCTGCGGGCGACGCGGTCCACGTCCAGCTATTCGACGGGCTGGTTTAAGGTTTTTCGGCAAGCTCTGCGCCGCTGCGGCACTGGCGCACGTGGTGGTCGCCCCGTGCACCGCAGGGGGTCAGCGCGTCGGGCGCCAGCGTGGGCAGGCCGTCGCCGTCCATGTGCGCCTCCACCGTATGCCAGCGCCGCACGCCGCTCCGGTCGACACTGAACTGCAGCAGCCAGCCGGTCTGGGCTTCCGGGAAATCGAAGCCGTCGAATACGAAGTTGCCGAGACTGTAGATGATCGGCCGCCCCTTGTAGATCTCCGCGCCCTGCGTGACATGCGGATGGCCACCAACCACGGCTGCTGCGCCGGCATCGATCATCTTGTGCGCAAGCCGGCGTTGCCGTGTGCCGGGCGCCGGCTCGTATTCCCAGCCCCAGTGCATGAAAGGGATCACCAGATCGGCACCGGCCCGCTTCGCCGCGCGGATGTCCGAGATCACCTCGCTGTCCTCGCTCCACGCGATGCCGGGCGTGGCGGCGCCGGCCTCGAAGGAGCGCGGTTTGAATTCGTTGTAGGCGAGGATCGCGATGCGCAGCCCCTTGGCCTTGATCCACAGCGGCTTGTGCGCCTCGACGAGATTGCGGCCACCGCCGACCACGCCGATGCCGGCCGCCGTGACATGATCCACCGTCTCAACGAAGGCTGCCTTGCCGAAATCGCCGGCGTGATTGTTGGCCACCGCCACCGCGTCGAAGCGCCCCTTCAGCACCTTCACGACGTCCGGCTCGGCGCGGAAGACGTAGGGCTTGTTGGCCATCGGCACACCGTCCTTCGCCACCGCGCATTCCAGGTTGCCGATGCGGTAGTCCGCGCCGGCCAGCAACGGCGCCACTGCGGCGAGCGGATCGCGCCCCGCCGCAATGGCCTTGCCGGGGCCGTCGGCGAGCATGATGTCGCCGGCAAACAGCAGGCGCAGTTCTTCCGCCTGTACGCCCTGCGCCCCACCGCACAGGCCCGCCAGCATGGCGGCAGATGCGAGCCACGTTTTCATCGCGCGCCCTCCTTCGTCACGTCGCACCAGTAGCTCAGCTCTCCGTCACGGTAGGGTTCGTAGATACGCTGCAGCCCGGTAAAACCATAGCGACGCCCAACCGGCCGCAGCGGCCACGGATAGCGGGCCTCCTGGATCATCACCGGTTCGTTCTTACGATTCCAGAACACCTGGATACGCACGCCGGCCAGGTCGGCGGGCTTGTCGCGCAGGACTACGCGCAGCTGGAAATCGTCGTAGATCGGACGCGGCGCCACGGTGTAAGGCGTATCGACAGCACCGAACGAAACCTTCTGTGCCGCGCCGTCGTATTCCGTATGGCAGACGATGTTCGGCGCCGCGACGGCCAACTGCGGCACGACGGCGAACAGCGCGATGAATGGAAAACGCATGGAACTCCCGTGAATGAAAAAAGCCGACCGGCTGATGGCCGGTCGGCTCCATGGATCAGCTACAACCCAGGCTTACTTGGCGCCCAGTGCCGACTTGATCTGCTCCAGCGTGGACGGATCCTCGATGGTGGTCAGGTCGCCCGGATCGCGGCCTTCCGCCAGCGCCTGGATGGAGCGGCGCAGCATCTTGCCGGAACGGGTCTTGGGCAGACCGGAGATGAAGTGCACGCGGGCCGGACGGGCGATGGCGCCGAGGCTGCCGTCGACGATCTTCATCACAGCCTTCTCGAGCTCGGCGACCTTTTCCGGGGTGTCGATGGTGGTCGGGTCCTTGACCACGGCAAAGGCCATCGGCATCTGGCCCTTCAGCTGGTCGGCCACACCGACCACCGCCACTTCGGCGATGGCGGGATGGGACTGCACCGCTTCCTCGATCTCGCGGGTGCCCAGGCGGTGGCCGGCGACGTTGATCACGTCATCGGTACGGCCGAGGATCTTGTAGTAGCCCTTGTCGTCCTTGATGCCCCAGTCGAAGCTGGAATAGACCAGCGGTTCCTGGAACAGCGTGAAGTAGGTGGACACGAAACGCTTGTCATCGCCCCACACGGTGGACAGGCAGCCGGGCGGCAGCGGCGGCACGACACCGACGATGCCCTTTTCGTTGGGGCCGCATTCGGAACCGTCGTCGCGGAACAGGCGCACGTCGTAGCCATACACCGGGAAGCCAGGGGAGCCGAGCTGCACTTCGTGGTGCTCGACGCCGGGCATCAGGGACAGCATCGCCCAGCCGGTTTCGGTCTGCCAGTAGTGGTCGATGACCTGGATGCCCAGCTCGTCCATCATCCACTGGTGGGAAGTTTCGTCCATCGGCTCGCCGGCGCAGTACAGGGTGCGCAGCTTGGAGAGGTCGTACTTCTTGAGGAAGGCCGGGTCCTGCTTCTTCAGCACGCGGATCGCAGTCGGCGCGCTGAACATCACGGTGACTTCGTGATCCTGGCAGATCTTCCACCAGATGCCGGCGTCGGGGCGCAGCGGCGTGCCTTCGTACATCACGGTGGCCATGCCGGCGATCAGCGGGCCGTAGATGATGTAGCTGTGACCAACCACCCAGCCGATGTCGGAGGTGGAGAAGAAGGTCTCGCCCGCGTTGCCGCAGTAGATGTGCTTCATGGACGCGGCCAGCGCCACGGCGTAACCGCCGGTGTCGCGTTGCACGCCCTTCGGCTTGCCGGTGGTGCCGGAGGTGTACAGGATGTAGCTGGGCTCGGAGGATTCCAGCCAGGTGACCGGCACCTCGGCATTGAGGTGCTGCTCGCGCAGGGTGGCGTAGTCGACGTCACGGCCTTCGACGATGGCCATGTCCTTGTCGAGGCCACGGTTGACCATCAGCACGCTGGCGGGCTTGTGCTCGGCCAGGCTGATGGCTTCGTCGAGCAGGTGCTTGTACGGCACCGGGCGGCCACCGCGCATGCCGGCGTCGGCGGACACGATGACGGTCGGCTTGGCGTCGTCGATACGGGTTGCCAGCGAGTGGGAGGCGAAACCGCCGAACACCACCGAATGGATCGCGCCGATACGCGCACACGCCAGCATCGCGAAGCAGGCTTCGGCGATCATCGGCATGTAGATCAGCACGCGATCGCCCTTCTTGACGCCGAGGCTCTGGTAGATCGCCGCCATGCGCATGACTTCGGTGCGCAGCTCGGCGAAGGTGTAAACCTTTTCCTGGTCGGTCTCGGTGGAGATGAAGACCAGCGCCTTGCGATCCGGATGGGTCTCGGCGTGGCGGTCTACCGCGTTGTAGCAGAGGTTGGTTTCACCGCCGACGAACCACTTGACGAACGGCGGGTTGGAAAAATCGTAGATCTGGCTGGGCTGCTTGTTCCAGTGCACCAGCTCGGCCTGTTCGCCCCAGAAGCCATCGCGGTCTTCGATCGAGCGCTTGTGAAATTCCTTGTATGTTGCCATCGGATCCTCTCCCTATTCTTGAATAGTCCAAACCACTTTCAATTTGTGGGAGCAGTACGTCCGCCTGTTGCAGCGTCTGTCCCTTATTCGTTTTTGGGTTGCATATTCGATCCGGTTTCTGCGGCGCGGGCGAGGGCTGCCAGCGGCAGACCGGAAGGAAGCTCGGATTCTATCAATTCCAGCAGCGGTAAGAGCGTCCGTATGGCGTCAGGAAGTTGTTTGCGCAGGTTGGCGTCCAGTCCGGTAGTGCGCAGGCGCACCAAGAGCTGGTCGATGCTGACCGGTGCGCGGGTCGGCTGCTCGACCATGTCCGGCGTGACTTCGCCGTCGGCGCCGATCACCCGGTTGCCGCCGGCGGCGCGCCCGCTGGCGATGCGCTCCATCGCCACACCGATCAGGTGGCTGACGGTCTGCACCTTGCCGGGGGTCGTCGCGGCCAGACCGATGGTGATCTGGATGCGGATGCGCTCCTCCCGGTAGGTCATCACGATGTGGTCGAAAGCCGCGCGAAGGCGCATGGCGAAGGCACAAGCCCCGTCCATGTTGGTGCTCGGCGACACCACCGCGAAACGCGCCGGCGCCAGTTCGGCGACGGTGTCTTCCTGGCGCAGCTTGGTGGCGAGGATCTTCGACAGCTTGCGGTTGACCAGCTGCGCCACGTGGGCGCCGTAACGGGCCACCAGCGCGTCGAAATGGTCGATCTCGATGACCATCACCGACACATCGGCGTGCCGGCGCTGGGCCAGGGACAGCTCCTGCGCCGCGTGGTAATGGAGGTAGGACGGCGTGGCCAGGCCGGAACTGGGATCCACCGGACTCGCGCTAGCCAGCGCCGCCCTGCTCTCTTCCAGATCCCGCTGGGTGCGGGCGAGCTGGGTCAGCGCCTCCAGGCGAGCCAGCAGCTCTACGTTGCCGATGCTCTTGGAGATGAAGTCGGTGGCCCCGGCGCTCTTGGCGCGGACGCGCACGTCGGGCTCATCGTCGCCGGAGATCACCACCACCGGCAAGGTGTTGATGCGCGAGATGCGCGAGGCGCGGATGCGTTCCAGCAGGCCGTAGCCGTCCAGATTGGGCATGCCGATGTCGGTGATGACGGCCTGGATGGTCGGGTCCACCATCAGGGTCTGCCAGCCGGCTTCACCGTCGGCCTCCTCGCGCACCTCGAAGCGGTCCCGTATGTGCCGGATGATGGAAGCCCGCACCATCCGGGAATCGTCGATGATCAAGACCCTTGGCAGGGTCTGCTCGCTGTCGTCGCTCATGCTGGGACTCGCTGGAAAAATGAATCTTTAAGGATTAACGGCAATCACCGTGCGCCCCTTGACCCTGCCGGCGATGAAGTCGTCGAAAACGCCGGGCAGGTCGCCGAAAGGCACCGTGCGCGTCATGCCGGCCAGATGGCGGGGCTTGAGGTCGGATGCCAGGCGCTGCCAGACGGTGCTGCGGGTCGGGAAGCCGATGTAGCCGGAATCCACGCCGAGCAGGCTGACCCCGCGCAGGATGAACGGGAACACCGTGGCGTTGAGGGCGATGCTCTGGGCGTTGCCGATGCTCGCCACCGTACCGGCCTGCTTCATCGTGGACAGCACCCAGGTCAGGATGTCACCGCCCACGTTGTCCACCGCGCCGGCCCACAGGCCCGCGTCGAGGGGCCGCGTCTTGGCCGGGTCGATGGTGTCGCGCAGGCGGATCTCGGCGGCGCCGAGGTCCTTGAGGTAGGCCTCTTCCTGCGCTTTGCCGGTCAACGCGACGACGTGGTAGCCGAGCCCGGCCAGCATGTCGATGGCCAGGCCGCCGACGCCGCCGCTGGCGCCGGTGACAATCACCGGGCCGCTGTCGGGACGCAGGCCGTTGTCCTCCATGCGGACGATGCCCAGCGCGGCCGTGAAGCCGGCAGTACCGAGGGCCATCGCCTCAAAGAGGCTCAGGCCGGCCGGCAGCGGCACGACCCAGCCGGCCGGGATCCGCGCGTATTCCGCGTAGCCGCCGTGATGGGCCACGCCGATGTCGAAACTGGTCGCAATGACCTCGTCACCCGCCTTGAAGCGCGGATCGCTGCTTTCCACCACCGTACCCGACAGGTCGATGCCGCCAACGCAGGGGAAGCGGCGGATGATCTTGCCGGCGCCTGTCGCGGCCAATGCGTCCTTGTAGTTCACGCTGGAATAGGCCACCTTGATTAAAACCTCGCCGGCATCGAGGGCATCGGCGGCAAGGGTTTCCATCGCGGCGGCAACCTTGCGGTTCTCGTCCTGGCGGATCACATAGGCCTTGAAGGGGGAAAGGGTGACGGTCATGCGTTTCTCCTCGTTGCCGGGCACCGGATTGGCGCCTCATGTTGGTTATCGGCCGATTATAGCCCTGCCAACTTGACGCCAAGCCGCACCACGCCTCAATACCGAATGCAAAATGCCGTAAATGGATTCATCGCCCGCAGGAACACCGACATGGCCCTGATCAACGTCCCCTTCGAGACCCTGGACGCCTACATCGCGTTCTTCAGCCAGCAGCCCTTGCCCGTCCTCAAGCACACGGTCAAGGAGCTGCAGGCGATGCGCGGCCGGGAGGATCACATCAACGGCCGCACGGTCGCCGCACTGGTGCTGAGCGATCCGATGATGACGCTGCACGTCCTGATCCATATCGAAGAGAACCGGCGCGCCCGGCAGAATCACGACATCACCACCGTCGAGCGGGCGATCATGATGATGGGCATCTCGCCCTTCCTGCGCCAGTTCTCGGATCTGCCGACCATCGAAGACCAGCTCGCATCGTCGCCAAAGGCCCTCGTCGGCGTGCTCAAGGTGATCAGCCGGGCCCGCCGCGCCGCTCGCTACGCGCGCGACTGGGCCATCGTCCGCCACGACCTGGACGTGGACGAGATCACCGTGGCGGCCCTGCTGTCGGAGGTCACGGAGATCCTGTGCTGGAGCCTGGCGCCAAAGCTGACCTACCAGGTGTACGAGATGCAGCACATCGACCGGAGCCTGCGCTCCGCGTCCGCCCAGAAGTCGATCTTCAACTTCTCGGCGCGGGAGCTGCAGCTGGCCCTGGTCCATCACTGGCGACTGCCGGAACTGCTGGTGTCCATGCTGGACGAGCGGCAGATCGGGAATCCGCGGGTGCGTACCGTTCAACTGGCCAACAGCCTGGCTCGGCACACCGGGCTCGGCTGGGACGACCCGGCCATTCCCGATGACCTCAGCGCGATCACCGAGCTGCTGCACATCAACCGGGAGACGCTGCTCAGCCGCCTGTCGGTGCCGCACGAAGCCGTCGAGCCCCTGCTTGCCGCCGGCGGCGACGCCCAGGGGGCGATGCCGCCGCCCCTCTGAACGGTTTTACTTGCCGGTGCCGCGCGACTCCAGCTCTTCCCAGCGCAGCATGGCCGCCTCGATCTCCCCTTCCAGCGCCTGCAGGCGGGTGTTGAGGGCCGGCACTTCCTGCGGAGCATCCCGGTAGGTGGCGGGATCGTTGAGGCGGGCCTGGATGGTGCCCTGCTCTTCCTCCAGTGCCGCGATGCGGTCCGGCAAGGCTTCCAGCTCCCGCTGTTCCTTCCAGCTCAGTTTGACCGGCTTCGCTGCCTGCGGCTTGGGTTCTTCCTTCTTCGCCTGAACCGGCTTGGGCGCGGCGGCGGGCTTGGTGGCCTCGGGAACGGGGCGCACGCGCAGCCAGTCCTCATAGCCGCCGGCGTATTCCTTCCAGTTGCCGTTGCCTTCCGCGGCGATCACCTGCGTCACCACGTTGTCGAGGAAGGCCCGGTCGTGGCTGACCAGGAAGACGGTGCCGTCGTACTGGGCCAGCAGGTCTTCGAGCAGATCGAGAGTTTCGATGTCCAGGTCGTTGGTCGGCTCGTCGAGCACCAGCACGTTGGCCGGACGGGCGAACAGGCGCGCCAGCAGCAGGCGGTTGCGCTCACCGCCGGACAGGGACTTGACCGGCGAACGGGCCCGTTGCGGCGAGAACAGGAAGTCTTCCAGGTAACCGATGACGTGGGTGCGGTGACCGGCGATTTCCACGTAGTCGGAGCCCGGGCTGATGACTTCGGTCAGCGGCGCCTCGGGATCGAGCTGCGCGCGCAGCTGGTCGAAATAGGCCACCGTCTGGCGCGTGCCGCGCTTGATCGTGCCTTCGTCCGCTTCGAGCTCACCGAGGATTAGCTTCAGCAGCGTGGTCTTGCCGGCGCCGTTGGGGCCGATCAGGCCGATGCGGTCGCCGCGCAGGATGCGCGTGGAGAAATCGCGGACAATCTGCCGCTCGCCGAAGCTCTTGTTCACATGGGTCAGCTCGGCCACCAGCTGGCCGCTGCTCTCCCCGCGGTCCAGCGCCAGCTTGACGTTGCCAAAACGGTCACGGCGGGCACTGCGCTCGCGGCGCAGGGCTTCCAGGCGCCGCACACGGCCTTCGTTGCGGGTCCGTCGCGCTTCGACGCCCTTGCGAATCCACACTTCTTCCTGCGCCAGCAGCTTGTCGAAGCGGGCATTGGCTTTGTCTTCCGCGTCCAGCTGATCGGCCTTGCGCGCCTGGTAGTCGCTGAAGCGGCCGGGAAAGCTGCTCAGGATGCCGCGATCCAGCTCGACGATGCGCGTCGCCACGTGGTTCAGGAAGACCCGGTCGTGGGTGATGACCACCACCGCGCCCGGAAAATCGCGAATCAGCTCTTCGAGCCACAGGATGCCGTCGATATCCAGGTGGTTGGTCGGCTCATCGAGCAGCAGCATTTCCGGCTCGCCGACCAGCGCGCGGGCCAGTGCCACGCGCTTGATGCCGCCACCCGACAGGCTGCCGACGACCGCCTCGCCCGACAGCTTGAGCTGGGCCAGGACCTGTTCGACACGCTGCTCCAGGCGCCAGGCCTGGGCATCCTCGACGCGGTGCTGGAGCTCTTCGAGCCGCGCCAGGTTGGTCTCGCTGGCATCGTCGGCCACCGCCAGCATGGCCTCGTGATACTCCACCAGCAGGCGGGCCACGTCGCCCAGGCCATCGGCCACGGTCTCGAACACCGTGCGCTCCAGCGAAAAGTCCGCCTCCTGGGGCACGTAGGCGATCCGCGCCCCCGGCTGCCGCCACAGGCGCCCATCGTCCAGCATGGCCTGCCCGGCCAGCGCCTTCAACAGGCTTGATTTACCGCTGCCGTTGCGGCCGATCAGCGCGACCCGCTCGCCGGGGTCGAGCTGGAAACTGGCCTTGTCGAGCAAGGCAACGTGGCCGAAGGCGAGGCAGGCATCATCGAGGGTGATCAGCGGCATGGTGCAAATAAGTAGGCAAGACTGCAGAAGGGGCTGGATTCTACCCCGCCGCCGCGTTCCGCCGCCGAAACAGCCGACGACCACGGCCCGGAAAGGCATGCCCGCTGTCCTCGAAGCAACACCGAAACGGCGTGATGCAGACTTTCTTCACAAGCCTGTTGACGAAAACGATTCTCAGATATTTAATAGGAACCGTTCTCATTAGCATTCGTGTCCAAGTGGAAAACCTTAGCACTCCGGCCCAGCAATCGTCCTGCGACGCAGCCCTCGAAGCCGATGTCGGCCAGTTCGAGGTGCCGATCCGGAGCAAGGATCTCTTCAACGACCGTAGCTGCGTGTTCATCGAGCATGAAGGCATGATTTATGCACTTCGAGCTACACGTGCCGGCAAACTGATACTGACCAAATGACGACATCTGCCCGACTCCGCCACCGCGACGGCCTTCCCGGCCACTGGACCGAACCCACTGGCCAGCGCCCGCTGTCTGCCACCGGCCTTGCAGCCCTGTTGTGCGTCGGGCTTGCGGGGTGTGTTGCGGCAGCCAGTCTGGTGTTGCGCCTTTATCCGATCGTCTGAGCAAGCCCTCAATCCGGGTGTGAAGGAAAGAAGACAATGTACGTTTGCATCTGTCGTGCCGTTACTGAAAAGCACATCGAAACCGCCGTTCAGGGCGGCGCGCGGCGTCTGCGCGATCTGCGGCAGCAGCTTGGCGTGACCGAGGAATGTGGACGTTGCGCCCAGTGCGCCAAGCAGTGTCTCGACGGCGCCGTGGAGCAGGCCTGTGCCTCCGCCTGCAGCAGTGCTGCCGACTCCAACTACCCGCAGCTGCTGATCGCCGCCTGAGTCCGGCTTCGCCGCACCGCCTGATCCATCAGGGCGGGTGCGTCGATTTGTGCTCTGCACATCTCAGCACGTCCCGCCACATCCACCGACCAAAAAGTTTTTAGGCATACGCCATAAAGCAGGTGGCAGTTGAGGGGCACATCGGTTATCTTTATGGGTCCATCAAATTTTATCCGGGCCCAGCGACATGCCCACCGGCAACACACCCAGTAACGACACCGGCGCCAGCCATCCGCGCAAGCGCCTCACCCCCGCCACCCGAATCCCCCTGATCCTCGATGCAGCCCTGGCCGAGTTTTCGGCCCACGGCTATAGCGCCACGCGCGTCGACGACATCGCCAACCGGGCAGGCCTTTCCAAGGGCGGCTTCTACGCCCACTTCTCAGGCAAGGACGCGGTCTTCGAAGCGCTGCTGCGCCGTTCGTTGACGGCTCCGACGCTGGACGTGGACGCGCTGCTGGAATCCGCCACCGACATCCGCAGCCTCATCGAACAGCTGGTGGACCAGTTGCATACCCACCTGGGCGACCCTACTCTGCGCGCCACCGCCCGCTTGCTGCTGACCGAAGGCCACCGCCTGCCCGACATCGTGACCCTGTGGCGGCAGAACACCGTGGACAACCTGCACGTGCAACTGGGCAGCCTGCTGCGCCGCTGCGTCGAACGCGGCCTGTGCCGGGACAGCACGGTGGTCCACCATCCCTGGCTGATCCTGTCGCCGGTCATCCACCAACTATTCCAGCAGCTCTCCTCGGCCGCGGTCATACCGATGCAGCTCCGCGAGGTGCGCAGCACCCACGTGGACATGCTGTGCGAACTGCTGACCCCGCAGGCAGCCTGACCGCCGGGCGCTGAGCAGCGCCCCACGCACGCCGGCGGATCGCTGCCTAGCGGTCCGCCCCCAGCCGCATCGAGGCCCGCACGAGGTGCTGCTCCTCCTGCTCGATCTCGAGAAAGGTATCGCGCAGGCTGTTGATGTGCTCGCAGGCCACGCGGCAGGCCTTTTCCGAATCCCTGTCCAGCACCGCCCGGTAGATGCGCTCGTGGTGGCGGTCCAGCACGCGCTTGTGGGCGGGGCGATGGTAGAGATTGCTCACCGATGCCAGCACGCTGCTGAGCATCAGGTCCGACAGGGACTGTAGTGTGTGCACCAGCACCGGGTTGTGGGACGCGTCGTTGATCGCCCGGTGAAAGGCGTGGTCGGCACGGGCGTGTTCCTCCAGCGTCACACCCTCCCCCTGCCCTTGCAGGCTCTGTAGCTCCTCATAGCGCCGCCGGATGAGCAGAAAATCCGACGGCGTGCCGCGCTGGGCGGCCAGACGCGCCGCCTCGCTCTCCAGAATGGCCCGCACCTCCAGCAGGTCGTACAGCGTGCGTGGCTGGGAACTGAACAGATGCATCAGCGGCGACATGTCCCGGTCGGAGGACAGCGGCGCCACATAGGACCCGCTGCCATGGCGGGTCTCGATGATGCCCAGCCCGCGCAGCACCCGCAGCCCTTCCCGCAGAGCCGTCCGCGAAGTGCCGAGTTTCTCGCACAGCCGCCGCTCCGACGGCAACACCTCCCCCACCTTCAGGATGCCGTCGATGATCAGCCGCTCGATCCGCTCGGCGACCACGTCGGCCACCTGCTTGCGCGCGGTGGCCTGGAACGGAGCGCTGGAGCGGCTTTTCAAGGTGGTCCTACCAGTTGATTCGGACACTGCGGCAAGTCCCTTCTGACGGTCCGATCACATTGAATTCAAAGGTTTTATCTTTCAATAAGGGAAAACATGTATTCGAAAATACTGGTACGACCACTTGAAAAGTGCTTTGTTTTCAGTGTCTTCGAAACCTAGTATCGGCCATTCCGAGCACTCGGCCGGGCCGTGCCAAGGCCCCGAACGAGCGCCAAACCCAACCGGAACCTTCTGGGCCCGCAGCCATGAACATCCTCTACGACGAAAAGATCGACGGCGAGCTCCACCATGTGGACCGCGCCGAACTGCTGGCCGCGATGCGCACCGCCGTGCCCGATCTGGAGATTCTGCACACCCGCGAAGACCTCAAGCCCTTCGAATGCGACGGCCTCGCGGCCTACCGCACCACGCCGCTGCTGGTCGTGCTGCCCGAGCGCATCGATCAAGTGGAAACCTTGCTCAAGCTGTGCCACCGCATGCACGTGCCGGTGGTCGCCCGCGGCGCCGGCACCGGCCTGTCCGGCGGTGCGCTGCCGCTGGAACAGGGCGTGCTGCTGGTGATGGCGCGCTTCAACCGCATCCTCGAAGTGAATCCGGAAGGCCGCTTCGCCCGCGTCCAGCCCGGCGTGCGCAACCTGGCCATCTCCCAGGCCGCCGAGCCCTTCGGCCTCTACTACGCGCCGGACCCGTCGTCGCAGATCGCCTGCTCCATCGGCGGCAACGTGGCCGAGAACGCCGGTGGCGTGCATTGCCTCAAGTACGGCCTCACCGTGCACAACCTGCTGAAGGTCGAAGCGCTGACCATTGAAGGCGAACACGTGACCCTCGGCGCCGACGCGCTGGACGCAGCCGGCTTCGACCTGCTGGCGCTGTTCACCGGCTCCGAAGGCCTGCTCGGCGTGGTCACCGAAGTCACCGTCAAGCTGCTGCCCAAACCACAGGTGGCTCGTGTGCTGATGGCCAGCTTCGATTCCATCGAAAAGGCTGGCAAGGCGGTGGCCGACATCATCTCCGCCGGCATCATCCCGGGCGGCCTCGAAATGATGGACAAGCTGGCCATCCGGGCCGCCGAGGACTTCATCCACGCCGGCTACCCGGTGGATGCCGAAGCCATCCTGCTGTGCGAACTCGACGGCGTCGAGGCCGACGTGCAGGACGACATCGAGCGCGTACGCGCGGTGCTCAACGCCGCCGGCGCCACCGACGTACAACTGGCGCGGGACGAGGCCGAGCGCATCCGCTTCTGGGCCGGCCGCAAGAACGCCTTCCCGGCCGTCGGCCGCATGTCGCCGGACTACTACTGCATGGACGGCACCATCCCGCGCAAGCAGCTGCCGGCCGTGCTGAAGGGCACCGCCGACCTGTCCGTCGAGTACGGGCTGCGGGTCGCCAATGTGTTCCACGCCGGCGACGGCAACATGCACCCGCTGATCCTCTTCGATGCTAACCAGCCCGGCGAATTCGAGCGGGCCGAAGCCCTCGGCGGCAAGATCCTCGAACTGTGCGTGGCGGTAGGCGGCACCATCACCGGCGAGCACGGCGTCGGCCGCGAGAAGATCAACCAGATGTGCGTGCAGTTCAACAGCGACGAGCTGACCTTCTTCCACGCCGTGAAGGCCGCCTTCGACCCGGCCGGCCTCCTCAACCCCGGCAAGAACATCCCGACCCTGCACCGCTGCGCCGAATTCGGTGCGATGCACGTCCACCACGGCCACCTGCCCTTCCCTGAACTGGAGCGTTTCTGATGAGCGAGCACCCCCACGACGCCGACCAGGGCGACGCCTTACTGTCCCAGGTTCAGGCGGCGCTGGCTGCCGGCACGCCGCTCTCCATCACCGGAGGTGGCAGCAAGGCCTTTTACGGCCGCAAGGTGGATGGTGTACCGCTGGACGTCCGCGGCCACCGGGGCATCGTCAATTACGACCCTGCCGAACTGGTCATCACCGCCCGCGCCGGCACACCGCTGGCCGAACTCAACGCCGCCCTCGACGCCGCCGGCCAGATGCTGCCCTGCGAGGCGCCGGACTTCACCGGCAGCGCCACCGTCGGCGGCATGGTCGCGGCCGGCCTGTCCGGCCCGCGCCGCCCGTGGGTCGGCTCGGTGCGCGACTTCGTGCTCGGCTGCCGCATCATCACCGGCCATGGCAAGCACCTGCGCTTCGGTGGCGAGGTCATCAAGAATGTGGCCGGCTACGACGTCTCCCGGCTGATGACGGGCACCCTCGGCTGCCTCGGCCTGATCACCGAAGTGTCCTTCAAAGTCCTGCCCAAGCCCCGAGCCAGCCTCACGCTGCGCCTCGAGATGGATCGCCCGCGTGCCCTGCGCAAGTTCGCCGAATGGGGACAGCAGTCCCTGCCAATCAGCGGCGCCTGCCAAGACGGCGGCACCACGCTGCTGCGCCTGGAAGGCGGCGAGAGTTCCGTTAAGGCCGCCCGCGCACTGCTCGGCGGTGAAGAAGTATCGGCGGATTTCTGGGACGGCCTGCGCAACCACCAGCTCGGTTTCTTCAAGGACCCGCGCCCCCTGTGGCGTCTGGCGGTGGGCAACAACCGCACGCCGGTGGACCTGCCCGGCGACGCGCTGATCGACTGGGGTGGCGCCCAGGTGTGGCTCAAGTCGACGGCCGACGCCGTGAAACTGCGCGCCCTCGCCGAATCGGCCGGCGGCCACGCCGACTGCTACACGCCCGACATCACCGACGGCCCGCTGCCGCTGCTGCCCGGTGCGCTGATGCGCTATCACCGCCAGCTCAAGGCCCAGCTCGACCCGCAGGGCGTCTTCAACCCCGGCCGCATGTACGCCGGGCTGTAAACGCCCCCGCGCCCTCCCCTCTCCAGACCAGACACGCCATGCAAACCAACCTGAGCGAAGCGGCCCGTCACCGCTACGGGGCCGAAGTGGCCGAAAGCGTGCTGCGCACCTGCGTGCATTGCGGCTTCTGCAACGCCACCTGTCCCACCTACCAGATCCTCGGCAACGAGCTGGACGGGCCCCGCGGCCGCATCTACCTGATGAAGCAGATGCTCGAGACCGGCGAAGTCAGCGAGAGCACCCGCACGCACCTGGACCGATGCCTCACCTGCCGCAACTGCGAAACCACCTGCCCGTCCGGTGTGCAGTACCACAAGCTGCTCGACATCGGCCGCGCCGCCGTCGAGGAACTGGTGCCGCGCAGCACCGGCGAACGCCTGCGCAACCTGGCGCTGCGTGCGGTCGTCCCCAACCCGGGGCGCGTCAGCACCGCCCTCGGCATCGCCTCGGTGCTGCGCCCCTTGCTGCCCGCCGCGCTGGCGGACAAACTGCCGCGCCACCGCTACGCACCCAAGCCCCGCCCCACCGCACGCCAGAGCCGCGTAGTGCTGATGCTTGAAGGCTGCGTGCAGCCCGGCGTGTCGCCCAACACCAACGCCGCCGCGGCACGCATCCTCGACCGCCTGGGTATCTCCATCCAGCCCGCGCCGGAAGCCGGCTGCTGCGGCGCCGTGGATTACCACCTCAACGCCCAGGACGCCGGCCTCGACCGGGCCCGCCGCAACATCGATGCCTGGTGGCCGGCCGTCGAAGGCGGCGCCGAGGCGATCGTGCAGACCGCCAGCGGCTGCGGCGCCTTCGTGAAGGAATACGCCTTCCTGCTGCGCGACGACCCGGCCTACCGGGACAAGGCCGCGCGGATCAGCGCACTGGCCAAGGATCTGGTCGAAGTGCTCAGCCGCGAACCGCTGGAAATGCTCGGCGTACAGGCCGACAAGCGCCTCGCCTTCCACTGCCCATGCACGCTGCAGCACGCCCAGAAACTCGGCGGTGCCGTGGAGGGCGTGCTGCGGCGCGTCGGCTTCGCGCTCACCGCGGTGCCCGACGGCCACCTGTGCTGCGGTTCCGCCGGCACCTACTCGATCACCCAGCCCGAGCTCTCCCGCCAGCTGCGCGACCGCAAGATGGACGCACTGGAAAGCGGCAAGCCGCAACTGATCGCCACCGCCAACATCGGCTGCCAGATGCACCTGGATGGCGCCGGACGCACCGAGGTCCGCCACTGGATCGAGATCATCGAGGACGCCATGCCCTGAACCCGAACCCGGCGGCTACCCCGCCCGCCGGAGTCCGGCCGGACTTGCAGCACCCGCAGCACCACACCAAAAAGAGGAGACAAAACCATGGTTTGGCAACAGACGTACGACCCGCTCGGCAGCATGCTGCTGAGTACGCTGGTCGCTGCAATCCCGGTAGCGGTCATGCTGATCGGACTCGGCTTCCTGCACCTGAAGGCCCACATTGCAGCGGCGGCCGGCCTGGCCAGCGCACTGCTGATCGCGGTCTTCGCTTACGGAATGCCGGCCGAGATGGCCGGCAAGGCGGCCTTCCTGGGCGGCCTCACTGGCCTGCTGCCGATCGGCTGGATCGTGCTCAACATCATCTTCCTGCACCAGCTCACCGAGCAGAACGGGTCGTTCAAGATCCTTCAGGACTCCATCGCCGGCATCACCGAGGACCGGCGCCTGCAACTGCTGCTGATCGCCTTCGCCTTCGGCGCCTTCTTCGAGGGCGCGGCCGGCTTCGGCACGCCGGTGGCGGTGACCGCGGCGATCCTGATCGGCCTCGGCTTCTCGCCGCTGGCCGCCTCCGGCCTGTCCCTGATCGCCAACACCGCGCCGGTGGCCTACGGTGCCCTCGGCACGCCGATCATCACGCTGGCCAAGGTCCACAACTACGACGTGATGGCCGTGTCGGCGATGGTCGGCCGCCAGCTGCCGTTCTTCTCGGTGCTGGTGCCGTTCTGGCTGATCTGGGCCTTTGCCGGGCGCAAGGGCATGCTGCAGATCTGGCCGGCCATCCTGGTCGCGGGCGTCACCTTTGCAATCCCGCAGTTCATCGTCTCCAACTTCTTCGGTCCGGAGCTGGTGGATGTCATCGCGGCGATGTGCTCGATGATCAGCCTCGTGCTGTTCATGAAGGTCTGGCAGCCCGCCGAGATCTGGCGCACAACCTCCCTGCGCGGCCATGAGGAAGACGGAGGCAAGGCCGCTCCAACCACCGCCATCGCCCGCCATGCCACTGGCGACGTGATGCGCGCATGGATGCCCTGGTTCATCCTGACCGTGTTCGTCTTCATCTGGGGCCTGCCCGTGGTCAAGGCCTACTTCAACGGCATCTACGCGCCGAAGTTCCCCATCGAAGGCCTGCACAAGCTGGTCGAGAAGGTGCCGCCGGTCGTTACCACGCCGACCAAGGAAGGCGCCGAGTACGTCTTCGGGCTGCTGTCAGCCACCGGTACCGGCATCTTCGTAGCAGCGATCGTCGGCGGCCTTGCGATGAAGTACAACCCGCTGACCCTGCTGCGCACCTACGGCAAGACGATCTGGCTGGTCCGCTACTCACTGATCACCATCGTGCTGATGCTGGCCCTCGGCACACTGACCCGCTATTCCGGCCTCGACACCACGCTGGGCCTGGCCTTCGCCTCCACCGGCGTGCTGTACCCCTTCTTCGGCACCCTGATGGGCTGGCTCGGCGTCGCGCTGACGGGTTCCGACACAGCCTCCAACGTGCTGTTCGGCGGCATGCAGAAGGTCGCTGCCGAACAGCTCGGCCTCAGCCCCAACCTGATGGGCGCAGCCAACAGCGCCGGCGGCGTGATGGGCAAGATGGTGGATGCCCAGTCCATCGTGGTGGCGTCCACCGCCACGCGCTGGTTCAACCATGAGGGCGACATCCTGCGCTACGTGTTCTTCCACTCCATCGCGCTGGCTTGCCTGGTGGGTATCTTCGTGACGCTGCAGGCCTATGTCTGGCCGTTCAGCGCCCTCGTCATCAAGTAATCGGGAGAGTCTTCATGTACAAGCGCATTCTGGTTGCCATCGACAGCAGCGACACCGCCCGCAAGGCCCTCGACGAAGCCCTGCAGCTGGCCCGGCTCACCGGCGCCACGCTGTGCGTCGCCCACGCCCTCGACGAGGCGCCGCTGGTCCAGCACGCAATGGGCATCGGCACCTACATCGACGCCGACAAGATCAAGGACGAGATGCGCCAGGTCGCCCTCCCGGTGCTTGACGAAGCGGTGGCCAGAGCCAACGCCGAGGGCGTCACGGCCGAACGGCTGCTGATCGAATCGGACAATAAGCGCACCGCCGAGCAGATCGTCGACGCAGCCCGAAACTGGGGCGCCGACCTGATCGTCGCCGGCACCCATGGCCGCCATGGCATGGACCGCCTGCTGGTCGGCAGCGTCGCCGAGAACCTGACCCGGCTGGCGAAGACCTCGCTGCTGTTGGTGCGCTGAGACCACGCGCATTTGTTTCGGGCAAGAAAAATGGCGAGCCGCGAGGCCCGCCATTTTTTTGATGAAGCAGTCGGAGGCTGCCGCCATGAGAGCGAACTCAGTCGCCCTTCACGTATTCAGCCCCCGTCCGCGAGCGGAACGATTCCGCCCCACAACTCACGCAGCGTTCATCGCCAGCATCAGCTGGTTGATGCGCTTCACGAAGCTCGCCGGATCGTCCAGCGTGCCGCCTTCAGCCAGCAGGGCCTGGTCGAACAGCACCGCGGCCCAGTCCTCGAACTGCTTGTCCTCATACTTGAGACGCAGCACCACCGGGTGGGCCGGGTTGATCTCAAGGATCGGCTTGGAAATCGGCATGTTCTGGCCGGCCGCCTTCATCAGGCGGGCCAGGTTCATCCCCATGTCGTGCTCGTCGGCCACCAGGCAGGCGGGGGAGTCGGTCAGGCGATGCGTGACGCGGACTTCCTTTACCTTGTCGCCGAGGCTGCTCTTCATCTTGTCGAGCAGGTCCTTCAGCTCACCGGTTTCCTTCTCGACGGCGGCCTTCTCGGCTTCGTCTTCCAGCTTGCCCAGGTCGAGGCCGCCCTTGGCGACGGACGCCAGTTGCTTGCCGTCGAACTCGGTCAGGTTGCCAACCACCCATTCGTCCACACGGTTGGACAGCAGCAGCACTTCGATGCCCTTCTTGCGGAAGATTTCCAGGTGCGGGCTGTTCTTGGCGGCGTTGAAGCTGTCGGCGGTGACGTAATAGATCTTGTCCTGACCTTCCTTCATGCGGCTGATGTAATCGGCCAGCGAGACGACTTCCTCGGTGGTGTCGGCATTGGTGGAGGCGAAGCGCAGCAGGCCGGCGATCTTCTCCTTGTTGGCGTGATCCTCGCCGACGCCTTCCTTCAGCACCTGGCCGAACTCTTTCCAGAAGGTGACGTACTTTTCCTTCTGGTTCTCGGCGAGGTCTTCGAGCAGGCTCAGCACCTTCTTGGTACAACCGGCGCGCAGGGTATCGATGTCCTTGGATTCCTGCAGGATCTCGCGGGACACGTTGAGCGGCAGGTCGTTGGAGTCCACCACCCCGCGCACGAAGCGCAGGTACATGGGCATCAGCTTCTCGGCATCGTCCATGATGAAGACGCGGCGCACGTAAAGCTTGACGCCGTGGCGGGCCTGGCGATCCCACATGTCGAAGGGCGCGTGGCCCGGCACGTAGAGCAGCTGGGTGTATTCGTGGCGGCCTTCGACCTTGGCGTGGGTCCAAGCCAGCGGCTCTTCGTAGTCGTGGCCGACGTGCTTGTAGAACTCGGTGTATTCCTCGTCGGTGATGTCCGACTTGGCGCGCGCCCACAGGGCGTTGGCCTTGTTGACGGTCTCGTCTTCGTCGGTGAGGACCTGTTCCTTCTTCTCCTCGTCCCACTGCTCCTTCTTCATCACGATGGGCTGCAGGATGTGGTCGGAGTACTTCTGGATGATCGAACGCAGCTTCCAGCTGGACAGCAGGTCGTCCTGGTCATCACGCAGGTGCAGGGTGATCTCGGTGCCGCGGCCGGCCTTCTCGACGGCTTCGACGGTGTATTCGCCGGCGGTGTCGCCGGTCATCGAACAGGTCCATTGCACTGCGGCGTCGGCCGCCAGGCCGGCACGGCGGGTGCGCACGGTGACCTTGTCGGCCACGATGAAAGCGGAGTAGAAGCCGACGCCGAACTGGCCGATCAGGTGAGCATCCTTCTTCTGGTCGCCGGTCAGCTTGCCGAAGAACTCCTTGGTGCCGGACTTGGCGATGGTGCCCAGGTTGGTCACCACTTCGTCGCGGCTCATGCCGATGCCGTTGTCGGTGATGGTCAGCGTGCGGGCCACCTTGTCGTAGCCCACGCGGATCTTCAACTCGGCGTCGCTCTCGAACAGCCCGCCGTTCTCGAGGGCTTCGAAACGCAGCTTGTCACAGGCATCGGAGGCATTCGAAACCAGCTCCCGCAGGAAGATCTCCCGGTTCGAATACAACGAGTGGATCATGAGGTGCAGTAGTTGCTTGACCTCAGCCTGGAAGTTCAAGGTTTGCGCGGACGTATCGACAGTCATAAAGCTTGCTCCATAAGAACCGTTAACGATCCCCATATGGGTATGCCCCGCTGACTTTCAAGTCCCTGCCAACGCATGGAACACTCCCGATTGCCCGCCTCAGCGCTTTCGTCGTCGCAGCCCGCAGCGTCCCGGGCAGATCCCCCC
Source organism: Zoogloea sp. GW822-FHT05C07 (assembly GCF_058800215.1). Classification (NCBI taxonomy): domain Bacteria; kingdom Pseudomonadati; phylum Pseudomonadota; class Betaproteobacteria; order Rhodocyclales; family Zoogloeaceae; genus Zoogloea; species Zoogloea sp. GW822-FHT05C07. The sequence goes on along the minus strand of NZ_CM179510.1, from coordinate 4,654,976 downwards.
ATCGCGGCAAGTTCGCTGCGCTGGCTGCGGCTGGCCATCTGGATCGCCTTTGCGCTGCTCGCCGCCCTTATCGTCGGCGTCACCACTTCACTCATCCGTTATGACCACGACCAGGTGCTGCGGCGCTCGGAGTCCGAGCTGCTGAGCCTGACCCGCGTACTGGAGGAACACATCGCGCGCACCTTCGGCGAGGCAGAAGGCGCCGTCAATGAGATTGCCGGCCTGGTTGCGCTGCGCGGCGGCATCGATGCCTTCGGCCAGGGAGAGCTGCAGGCCTTGCTGCAGCAACGCGCGCCCCACCTTCCGGAAGCCGAGACCCTGTTCGTCGAGCGCGAGGATGGACGCCTTGCCGCCGATGCCCGCGAGCCGGAACCCACCGAACAGGATGGCGCGGCGCCGGACAAGCCAAGCATGCCGCCCGTCCTGAAGGATGGCTTCGATATCGGCAGCCCAGGGCATCACCAAGTCGGCAGCCGCGTCAGCACCCCGCTGACCCGCCAGATCTTCGATGCGGCTGGCAAATACCTCGGCACAGCCGGTGCGGCCATCAGCCATGCCTATTTCGGGGCGGTATACCGGGAGCTAGGGCTGTCCGACCGGGACACGATCCTCGTGATCCACGCCAGCCGGCAGGTCGTGCTGATCCACCACCCGCAAAACGACGCCCTGATCGGCACCGCGGCCTCGTGGCCATCGGTACCCGGCACGCCCGCCGACGCCCGCAGCCTGGTGCTGACCGGCGCCAGCGACACGGACCCGGTCGACAGCATCCGCGCCTACCGCCGCCTGGCCGACCGCCCGCTGATCATCGCGGCAAGCCGGCCGGTCGAGGTCGCGCTGGCCGACTTCTACGCCCATCGGCGCTACATCGTGGCCGCGGCGGGCCTGATGCTGGCCCTCCTCGGCGCGCTGGCTTTCAGCCTGCACCGCGTGGCCAGCCTGCGCGACGCCGAACGCGAAGCGCTTGCCGAATTGAACGCGTCGCTGGAGGAACGGGTACGCCAGCGCACCGAAGAACTGGAGCAGTCCAACCGGGAGCTGCTGAGCTTCAGCTATTCGATCTCCCATGATCTGCGGGCGCCACTGCGCGCGATCAACGGCTTTGCCCACGCGCTGGCCGAGGATTACGGCGAACGCCTCGACGCGACGGGCCGCGACTACATCGCCCGCCTCGCCAAGGCCAGTCTGCGGATGGGGGAACTCATCGACGCGCTACTGAAACTTGCCAGCGTGTCGCGGCAGGCGCTGAAGATCGCACCGACCGACGTGAGCGCCATTGCGCGGGAGATTCTCGATGAACTGGCCACCACCACACCCGAGCGCCTGGTGCAGTTCCATGTGGAAGACGCACTCAGCATCGACGCCGATCCGACGCTGATCCGCAATGCCTTGCAGAACCTGCTCGGCAACGCCTGGAAGTTCTCCCGCGACAGCCACCCAGCGATCATCCAGGTCGGCGGCCGCCCCCACGGGGAGGAACAACTCTTCTACGTGACCGACAACGGGATCGGCTTCGACATGGCCCATGCCGGCAAGCTCTTCGAACCCTTCCAGCAACTGCATGCGCGGGGCGGTTTCGAAGGTTCGGGGATCGGCCTGGCCAGCGTACGCCGTATCATCGAACGCCACGGCGGGACGATCTGGGCCGAGTCGGCGCCAGGTGCCGGCACGACGGTTTTCTTCACGCTCCCGCGCAGCCCGGCCATTGTCCGCCGCCCGCGCATCAGGCAGATGGCGTAGGCAGCGCTGCGGCCAGCGCCTTCACGCTGACAGCAGCAACGCCTGTCTCACTCGTAACGGATTTCCACCACTTCGATTTCCCGCACGCCCGCCGGGCTGGCGAAACGCACCACATCCCCTTCCCGGGCCTTCAGCAAGGCACGGGATAGCGGCGCAATCCAGCTGATCCGGCCTTCGGAGGCATTCGCCTCGTCCACACCGACAATCTGGTAGGTCTGCTCGTCGTCCCCCCCGTCCACATCGCAGACGGTGACGGTCGCGCCGAAGAAGACCTGCTCGGTATTCTCCTGCTCGGACGGCGTAACCACCGTGGCGCCCTCCAGGCGCTTGATCAGGAAGCGGATGCGGCGGTCGATCTCCCGCAGGCGCTTCTTGCCGTAGATGTAATCGCCGTTCTCCGAACGATCGCCGTTGGACGCGGCCCAGCGCACCGTCTCGACCAGCTTGGGGCGCTCATCGCGAACGAGTTCATCGAGCTCGGCCTTGAGCCGCTCGAAACCGTTGCGGGTCATGTAGTTGCGGGTACCGGGCGGCAGGCTGGGCACACCGGGGGCGGACTCGTCGTCCTCGTCCTGGTCGCTTTCCTTGACGAAGGCCTTATTCACCCTGAAACACTCCGGAAACAAAACGGTGGGCAATAGTAGGAGCCGCCTGCCCGACTGGCAAGCGACTCCTACCGCCCCGTCCCGCATCAGGAACGCGTCAGTGGTAAATCGCCGGCTGGGTCATCAGCGAACCGTAGTCGGCGATCCAGGCTTCGAAATCGTTCATTTCGGTGGCCGACGACGCCACATCGCGCAGTTCGCGGCGAAAGCGCTGGGCCGCCTCGTCACGGAACAAGGCTCCGACGCCGCGCCGCTTGTCGATCACCTCGACCGCATCGAGGTTGGGGTAATCGACCACATACAGGACAGGATTGTTGAGTACCACGTTCATGACAGGCCTCCCGATAGCTAGGTTTTGCCTTTTGGGCATCGTGCTACTGAAGATGGGAACACATTCCGGTACTTCAAGTTCCCCAACGCCGTTGTATTTCCTGCCCCCCGCGCCTAAGATTCCACCGAAACCCGCTCGCAGCCGTGCCCTTACCTCATTCAGACCAGGCATGAACGACAGCAACGAACCCAGCGCCGACGTCACCAGCCTCACATCCCGGCTGGCCACCCTGACCACCGAGCATCGAGACCTCGACGCCGTCATCTCCCAGATTTCGTCGGCGCCCCCGCCGGGCGACGAACTTCTGTTGCGCCGCTTAAAGAAACGCAAACTGCTGGTCAAGGACCGGATTGCCATCATCCAGCGCCTGATCGACCCGGACGAACTGGCCTGAAGCCAGCCCTCCCATTCCAGAATAGATACCGCATGTCCATCCACCGCAATGCCGGGGCCGACACGCTCGCCCTGCACGCTGGCCAGACGCCCGACCCCGTCCATCATTCCCGGGCCACACCGATCCACTTCACCACCAGCTACGTCTTCGAGGACAGCGAGCACGCCGCATCGCTGTTCAACCAGGAGCGGGCCGGACATGTGTATTCGCGCATTTCCAACCCCACCAACGCGGTGCTGGAAGAGCGCATCGCCGCCCTCGACGGCGGTGTCGGCGCGATTGCCTGCGCAAGCGGCCAGGCCGCGCTGCTGCTGGCCATCACCACACTGATGGGCAGCGGTGGCCACATCGTTGCATCCCGCGCGCTGTATGGTGGCTCCAACAACCTGCTGGCCTACACGCTGCCCCGCTTCGGCATTGAAACCACCTTCGTCGCTCCCGGCGACCATCAGGGCTGGCGGGCGGCCATCCGTCCGGAAACCCGCCTGCTGTTCGGCGAAGCGATCGGCAACCCGGGCCTGGAAGTGCTCGACATCCCCGAGCTGGCACAGATCGCCCGTGACGCGCGCATTCCGCTGCTGGTGGATGCCACGCTGGTCACGCCGATGCTGCAATGTCCGCTGGATCTCGGCGCCAACCTGGTCGTGCACTCCGCCACCAAGTTCCTCGGCGGCCACGGCGTTGCCATCGGCGGCCTGCTGGTCGATGGCGGCAACTTCGACTGGGAAGCCTCCGGCGGCCATTTCCCGACGCTCACCGAACCCTATGAAGGCTTCCACGGCATGGACTTCGCCGAGGAATCCCCCATCGCCGCGTTCCTGCTGCGCGCCCGGCGCGAAGGCCTGCGCGATTTCGGAGCCTGCCTGTCGCCGATGAACGCCTTCCAGATCCTGCAGGGCATGGAAACCCTGGGCCTGCGGATGGAGCGCCACGTGGCCAACGCACGGGCGCTGGTCTCCCATCTCGTCGCCCAGCCGCTGGTGGAGTCCGTCTCCTGGCCCGAACTCGACAGCCATCCCGATCACAAACTGGCCGCAAGGCTGCTGCCGAAAGGTTGTGGCGGCGTGTTCAGCTTCAGCCTCAAGGGCGGGCGCAAGGCGGGGGCGGCGTTCATCGAAGCGCTCCGGGTGTTTTCCCACCTGGCCAATGTGGGTGATGCCAAGTCCCTCGCCATTCATCCGGCCAGCACCACGCATTTCCGCATGTCGCGCAATGCGCTGCTGTCGGCGGGCATCACCGAAGGAACGATCCGCCTCTCCGTCGGTCTGGAAAGTGTGTCCGACCTGATCGAAGATGTGGACCGTGCGCTGTACGCCGTCCAGAAAGCCCTGGCCTGATTCCGGAAGCACGCATGAGACTCAACCTGTCCGGTCACCTGACCGACCACATCACCTTCTGCTACACCGGCGGCCAGCGCCTGGAGCGCGAGCGTCCCACCGCGCTGTTCATTCACGGCGCCGGGCACGACCACAGCGTATGGACGCTGCAGACCCGCTACTTTGCCCACCACGGCTGGAATGTCATTGCCCCGGACCTGCCCGGCCATGGTCGCTCCAGCGGTCCCGCGGTGGACAGCATCGAGGGCCTGGCCCAGTGGATCCTGGCCTTGGCGCACAAGCTCGGTACCGAACGTCCCGTCGTTGTCGGTCACAGTATGGGTGCGCTGATCGCGCTGCAATTGGCCGCCACGGCTCCCCAACTGGTGAGCCGACTGGCCCTTGTCGGCGCCGTCGCCCCGATGCCGGTGGCTCCCGCCCTGCTGGATGCCACGCTGTCGAACCGGGACAAGGCCCATGCACTGATCAACCAGTGGTCTTTCGCACCAAGCAGCCAGATCGGCGCGAGCAGTATTCCTGGCATGAACCTCACCGCGCTCAACGAACGCCTGATGCAGCGCCAAGCGCCGCGCGTGCTGCATACCGACATGGCCGCGTGCAATGCGTATAGCGCGGGCTTCGACGCTGCCGCACGGGTTCGCTGCCCAACCCTGCTGCTAAGCTCAGCCCAGGACCGGATGACGCCCCCCAAGGCCATCGCACCGCTCGCCGCGGCTTTCGACAAAAGCACCGAGCTCACCCGGGTCGTGCTGCCCGACGCCGGCCACGCGATGATGTCCGAAGCCCCCGGCCAGGTGCTCGATGCCTTGTGGCGCTTCGTCAATTCTTCCCACGCAACCGGATAGCCCCCGACATGAACTGATCCGGTGTAGCGGCAGGCCATTGAGTTCCAATAACCATAACGGAGACAAAGCATGGCTCAGCACGACATCCCCCCGGACGAGGAACAGGCCGCCGCGCTGCCCTTTCCCACTTTACGCACTATCGGTGCTGGCGCACCGTTCCAGTGGATCGCACAGGGTTTCAGCGATCTCAAGGCCTGCCCTGTCGCCAGCCTGTTCTACGGCTTCTGCTTCGCGGCCATGGGCTTGCTGCTGACTTTCGTCTTCGAGCATGCCTACCAATACACCTCCGCGGTCTCCACCGGCTTCCTGCTCCTCGCCCCGTTTTTTGCGATGGGGCTCTATGAACTGTCGCGGCGCCGGGAACTCGGCGAGCAATGCGCGCTGACCCCGACGCTGATGGTATGGCGCCGCAATGCTGGCAACCTGGCCGTCTTTGCCGCGGTACTGACTGTCATCTTTCTGATCTGGGCGCGCGCCTCCCTCGTCATTTTCGCCATCTTCTACACGCAGGAGCTCCCGAATCTGTCCGGCTTTCTCGGTCAGGTGCTGTCCTTCGAGAATCTCGACTTCCTGCTGGTCTACTTTGGCGTCGGCCTCATCTTCGCCTTGCTGGTGTTCGCGGTCAGCGTGGTGTCCATTCCGCTGATGCTCGACCGCAACCAGGACGCCGTCACCTCGATGATCGCCAGCATCCGGGCTTTGACCCTCAATCCGCTCCCGCTGCTCATCTGGGCCGCACTGATCGTCAGCCTGACCATCCTGGGCTTCCTGAGCTTTCACCTCGGCCTCGTCGTCCTGATGCCCATCGTCGGACATGCCACCTGGCACGCCTACCGGCAACTGGTGGCGCCTCTACCGCACAACTGACGTGCGAGCCCTGTGCTTTTCAGCGACACTCTGCACCGTTGTCGGCGCTGAACGGGCACATGGGCTTTGCCAATCGCGGCGGCCTGTGGCGAAATAGGCAGAATTTCTTACCATCCAGTCATGGCCGGAGAATATGCCCGTGCGCATAAAGCATTTCCTTTCCGCAGGCGTGGCCCTGCTTCTCGCTACTGCCACGGCGCAGGCAGCCGACGGAACAGCGCCCCCCGCCTTGCCGACGGCAGATATCTCGGTCGAGGCGAGCCGCCCTGCCCCCAACGACCAGTTCCGGGCCCAGGTCTATTACGAAACCACCGAGACCAGCCCCGCTGAACTCGCCCGCAAGGTGAATTCGGTCGTCGCACAGGCGCTACAGTCGGCCCGCAACTATCCGGCAGTGAAGGTGCGTACCGGCGGCAACATGACCTACCCGGTCTATGGCAAGAACGTGCGTAATATCGAGGCTTGGCGGATGCGCTCGACGCTGCTCCTCGAGTCCAATGATTCCGCAGCCCTGTCGGAACTGCTCGGCAAGCTCCAGCAAAGCATGGTCATCGGCGGGCTGAATGCAGCCCCGTCGGCCGAGACCTGGAAGAAGATCGAGGAGCAGGCCATCGTGGATGCCCTCACCGCCTTCGAAGCCCGTGCGAAACTGGTCGCCGCCAGCCTCAACAAGAAGTGGAAGATCAAGCACGTCTCGGTCAACACCGGCGGCATCCAGCAGAAGTCCATCATGCCGCTCGCCCGCAGCGCCAGCATGATGGCCGCCGAAGCCGTGCCCACGCCCATCGAGGCCGGCGACAGCGCGGTCAGCGTGTCCGTCAACGGGCAGATCGAACTGCTGGAATGATCGCGCTGATTCAACGCGTTCTCGAAGCCCGCGTGACCGTGGAAGAACGTACCGTCGGAACGATCGGCCCGGGGCTGCTCGCCCTGATCGCCGTGGAAAAAACCGATACGTCGGCCAACGTCGGTCGGATGGTGGAACGCCTGCTGGGCTATCGCGTCTTTCCCGACGACGACGGACGGATGAACTGCTCTCTGGTGGACACCGGAGGCGGCCTGCTGCTCGTATCCCAATTCACGCTGGCGGCCGACACGGCCAAGGGAACCCGCCCGAGCTTCACGCCCGCCGCCGCACCCGACGTCGCCGAAGAACTTTTCAATGCAGTCGTGACCCTGGCCCGCAGCCGCCATGCTTGCGTGGAGACCGGCGAGTTCGGGGCCGACATGCGCGTATCCCTAGTCAACAATGGCCCGGTTACCTTTCGCCTCACCGCCTGAACGGGCATACCCCGCCCTGCTCCTCGCGCTGGCCCTGCTCGCAGGCTGCAGCCAGGCGCCGCAGCGGCCGCTGGATTCGTCCTCGCCTTACTCCCGGCCATCGTCGGCAAATCGCAACTGGATCACCCTTTCCCAGTCCGGGGATGCCCAGGAAGTCGTGCTCTACGCGTTGGGGCTGCTCGACACCGGCTACCGCTTCGGAGGCAAGAACCCGTCCGCCGGGCTCGACTGCAGCGGCATGGTCAGCTACATCGTCGAACAGGTCAGCGGGCGCAGGCTACCTTACAACGCCGCCGGTATCGCCGAACGTACGCGGCCCATTTCATCCGGCGCAATCCAGCCCGGCGACCTGGTGTTCTTCAACACCCTTGGCCGTTCGTATTCCCACATGGGCATCTATCTCGGCGACGGCAAGTTCATCCATGCGCCCAGCAGCAAGGGAAAGGTCCGGGTCGATCGTCTCGACAACCGCTACTTCGCAGAACGCTTCGAAGGCGCCCGGACCCTGATGCCGGAGAGCTGACGCCCTCCGGCATCAGGGTCCGGCGCTTACTGGTTCTCTTTCAGCCAGCGCGCCGCATCCAGCGCGTAATAGGTCAGGATGCCGTCGGCACCGGCCCGCTTGAAGGCCAGCAGGGACTCCATCGCGCAAGCCTTCTCGTCCAGCCAGCCATTGGCTGCCGCTGCCTTCAGCATCGCGTACTCACCGCTCACCTGATAAGCGTAGGTCGGCACCTTCAACTCGGTCTTCACGCGCCGCACGATATCCAGGTAAGGCATGCCGGGCTTGACCATGAACATGTCGGCGCCTTCGGCGATATCGAGGGCCACTTCACGGATGGCTTCGTCGGAATTGGCCGGATCCATCTGGTAGGTGTATTTGTTGCCCTTGCCCAGATTGCCCGCCGAACCGACCGCATCACGGAACGGCCCGTAGAAGCTCGACGCGTACTTGGCCGAGTACGCCAGGATGCGCGTGTAGATCTGCTGCGCGCCATCCAGTTCGGCACGGATACGGGCGATCCGGCCATCCATCATGTCCGACGGCGCAACCACATCGGCCCCGGCCTGGGAGTGGCACAGCGCCTGGCGGGCGAGCACCTCCAGCGTCTCGTCGTTGAGCACGTAGCCGTTCGCGTCGATGAGACCATCCTGCCCATGAACCGTGTACGGGTCGAGGGCCACGTCGGTGATCACGCCCAGTTCGGGGAAACGACGCTTCAGCTCGCCGACGACGCGGGGCACCAGGCCATCCGGGTTAAAGGCCTCCTCCGCGCCCAGGCTCTTCTTGTCGTCCTCGACCACGGGGAACAATGCCAGTGCCGGCACACCCAGCTGAACAGCCTCTTCGGCAACACGCAGGAGATTGTCGAGCGACATGCGCGCCACACCGGGCATCGATGCCACCTGCTGAGTGATGCCCTGCCCCTCCAGAACAAAAACCGGGTAGATCAAATCGTCGGCGGACAAGCGATGCTCGCGCATGAGCCGACGGGAGAACTCATCCCTGCGCATGCGACGCATCCGGATTGCCGGAAATACAGACTGAACTGGGCTCATAAAGATCTCAAGTACTTACATCCAGAAACGAAATGCCGCAGGAACTTTCTCCCCCGGCCTCTACACTAATAAACAGATGGTGCTGAACCGTCTCCCGCTATACCTCCCTGAGCGGGTGCCTTGAGCAAGCAAGGCATTTTTTGACCCCCGGCGCTCCCCTTGCCGGGGGTTTTTTATTCCATCGTCACCAGACACGTCACATCGCTCATCCGGACGGATGGAATTCTAAGCCCAAGCCCCCGGGCTGACATCCCGCGATGCAGACCCAGGCTAAGCGGCGCACCCAAAGTGTGGTGTTTTCAAAACACACCATCCACCGGAAAAATCGAAGGGCTGGCAATGGCACCGCACTGCCTTTACAATGCGAGCCCTTCAGCGGACGTGGCGGAATTGGTAGACGCACCAGATTTAGGTTCTGGCGCCCTTGGCGTGAGAGTTCGAGTCTCTCCGTCCGCACATCAAACTCGAACGAGCCCGGAACTCTGCCCACAGCGCAGAGTGTCCGCGCCCGATTCGGCGGGGGAAGCTCTGCCTGATCACCAGAATGCTCGTGATCGTACCCCCCAAAACAAAAAAGCCCGCAATCGCGGGCTTTTTTGTGCGCTCAGGATACTCCTTGAGACCTCTTGCTACAGCAATTTGGTCCCCCCGACAGGAATCGAACCTGTATCTGGCGCTTAGGAGGCGCCCGTTCTATCCATTGAACTACGGAGAGGCGAGGGCGGCATTCTAGCTTGGTGTGCGGCGATGCGCCATGCCCATGGGCGTGCCTCGACAAATCAGCCGCAGCCGTCAGTTTCTCGCGTAGGAGAGGTGGAACTCCTCGATGCCGTCGAAATGCCGCAGCTCCGCAGACAGGGCGGCAATCGACATCGCCGAATCCTTGTTGAGGGCCACAGCCACGTAACGCCACTCTTCGCAGTCGTTGGAGCGGTGGATCTGGATGGAACCGGCAGCCAATTCATAGCCACGCGCCTTGGCGATGGAAGACAGTACCGCCTCGTTGGGGTGGAAGCCCGTGCGAAAGCGCAGCACGATGGACACGGCGTGGCGGGAAGGCAGCCATTTTTCCAGCCTCGACGCCCACATCATCAGTGCGGCGGAGAGCAGCGTCAGCAGGATTGCCGCCGAATAGAAGCCAACCCCGACCAGCACGCCGATTGCCGACGAAGACCAGATCGACGCGGCGGTGGTCAGGCCGCTGATGTTGAGGCCTTCCTTCATGATCACGCCGGCACCGAGGAAACCGACGCCGGACACGATGCCCTGGATGACCCGAGTGGGGTCGGGCGGCGCATGGCCGAGCAGCTCCGTCAGTGCACTCCCGCCATACCACGACCCCGGATAACCAACGATCACCGTCAGCGCGCAGGACGCCATGCAGACCAGCCCATAGGTCCGCATCCCTGCGGCCCGGCCATGGTAACTACGCTCGTAGCCCACCAGCAGACCAAGCAGCAGCGCACCGAGCAGATTGGCGAAAACGATGAGGTTGACCGCCAGCTCTTTCGCCGACCAGTAATGCGCGAACAGCTCGGCTACGGTCGGCGACGCTACGTTCATGCCCGTTCGGAGGTGAGCAGATGCCCCAACTTGCGGCGCTTAGTGGACAGATAGCGCTGATTCCAGCAGTTATTGCCCACTTCCAGCGGAACACGCTCGACAACCTCGATGCCGACGTCGGTCAGAGCGGCGACTTTGCGCGGATTGTTCGTCATCAGGCGCAAGGCGCCGACACCGAGATGCGCCAGCATGGGCTTGCACAGCTCGTAGCTGCGCATGTCCGCCGGAAAACCGAGAGCCGTGTTGGCCTCGACGGTATCGGCCCCGCCATCCTGCAGCTGATAGGCGCGAATCTTGTTGATCAGGCCGATGCCACGGCCTTCCTGGCGGAGATACATGAGCACGCCCCTGCCCGCCTTGGCGATCCGCCGCAGCGCTTCTTCCAGCTGGGCGCCGCAATCGCAGCGCTGGCTGAACAGCGCGTCGCCGGTCAGGCATTCCGAATGGACGCGGGCCAGCACCGGCTCGCCGTTGGCAATGTCGCCCAAGGTCAGGGCAACATGCTCCTTGTCGGTCCGTTCGTCGACGAAACCGTGGAGTTGAAACTTGGCCCACTGCGTGGGTAATTCGCAGGAGCCTACATACGAGAGTTGGGGGGCAATTTCACTCATTCTGGAACGGATCTTGAAACACAGGGGTTGATTCGGCGCGCCGATACCCCGCACTGTAACCCCACTCGACGATTTGAAACAGAAGTGTGACGGCAAACCAGTTTTGCCAGACGCACAACAATAGCGGGCCGGCGATGAAGCCGGGCCGCAGGGAACCCAGGAATGAACAAGACTCTGAGCATCGTTTCAGCGCTGGCCGCAGTCGGCGTGGCAGCAGGCGCGATCGCCCTTTACGCCGGCGCCATCGACGTTGCAGCCGACAATCCACACGCACCGCTGACCTATCGCGTGCTCGAATTTGCCCGCGAGCGCTCCATCGCGGTCCGGGCACACGACATCGAGCCGCCCGTCGATCTGGCCAACCCCGAACGCATCCGCCGCGGTTCGGGCAACTACGACGCGATGTGCGTCGGATGTCACCTGTCGCCAGGCGCGGAAGACTCCGAAATCCGCAAGGGGCTGTATCCAACACCGTCCAGGCTTGCAGACAAGTCAGCCGCCACGCTCGACCCGCAGTTTGCCCAGGCGCGTCGGTTCTGGATCATCAAGCATGGCATCAAGGCATCGGGCATGCCGGCCTGGTCCAAGGGTGGGATGGAGGACGAGGCGATCTGGGATCTGGTCGCGTTCGTGCAGAAGCTGCCCGGGCTGACCGCTGCCGACTACCGTGCCCTGGTCGCCTCCAGCGAGGGGCACCGCCACGGTGGGCTCGATGGGCATCATGACGGGCACGAGCATGACGACGACGATGAGCACCATGAGCACGGCGACCATGCGGACCATCACGAGGATGAGCCGGCGTCGGCACAAGCCGGGATGAAGAAGGGCCATACCCATCCGCCCGGCTTCAAGCATCAGCACTGATCCAGCCAAGATTACTGAAATGTAATGTTCGGGACAGCTTCCCGTCGGTGAAGGCTTGCCAAAATGGGGCATCCCTTCCGTTCATCTGGATCCAGTCATCATGAAGACGCCCCTTGGAATCATCTTCGCAGCCCTTCTTTCCGCAGCAGCCCTGCCGGCCCCCGCAGCCAAAGACAAGCCTCAAACGGCCGACGCCCACAATCATGGCAGCCACGCCGCCCTGGCCCCGGCGACGCTGACCGAAGGCCTGGTGAAGAAGGTGGACAAGGCCGCCGGGCGCGTGACCCTGTCCCACGGCCCGCTGCCGAACGGCATGCCGGCGATGACGATGATGTTCCGCGTGCAGGACCCCGCGTGGCTCGACCAGCTCAAGGCCGGCGACCAGATCCTCTTCGCGGCGGATCAGGTGAACGGCGCGATGACCGTCGTAGAGTTGAAGCGCAAATGAGTGTGCAGTCCGGCCTCGCCTGATTGCGAGGCGCGCCAGACCCGCCCCAGTGATGCTCAGGGAGCAAACAATGAGAACGCGAATGCCATGTCGCGCCAGAAGCCTTCTTGCCGTGCTGTTGTGTGCCATCGGCGTGAGCGCCCAGGCACAGGAAGCGCTGATCGGCGCCGATGTGGAGTCCCTGCTCGCCTACGCCCGCGAGCGCAATCCGGACTACGCGGCCATGCGCCATGAGGCTGACGCCGCGGCCGAGCGGGTGATTCCGGCCGGCGCCCTGCCCGACCCGAAGTTCCGCACCGAACTACGCGACATCACCCGCATGGGCGACCAGAATCCGGCCCTGCTGCCGGCCCAGGTCGGCAGCACGCGCTACCTGCTGATGCAGGACGTGCCCTGGCTGGGCAAACGCGACCTCAAGCGGGAGATCGCCGAGCTCGACGCCCGCGGCGCCAGCGGACGGGCCAGCGGCACCTGGGCCGAGCTCTCCGCCCGTATCAAGAGCACCTACTCCCAGCTGCAGTACGTCTCCCGCAACGAGCAGCTAACCCGCGAGATCCTCGACCTGATGATGCGCCTCGAGAAGATCGCCCAGGCGCGCTACGCCGGTGGCCTGGCCGCCCAGCAGGACGTGATCCGCGCCCAGGTCGAACAGACCGGCATGAAAAGCGAACTGCTCGCGTTGCAGAACGAGCACCGGCAACTGCACGCGCGACTCAATGCGCTGCTGGCCCGCCCCAGCGCCGCGCCGCTGGCGCCGCCCCAACGCCTGCGCCCGCTGCCAGTCGCTGCCCGGCTCGATCCGGCGACGCTCGAGGAACGCGTGCGCGCCCGCAATCCGCAGATCTTCGCCGACGAAGCCCGCATCCGCGCCGCCGAGAAGAACCGCGAACTCACCTACAAGAACCGTTACCCGGACTTCACGCTGGGCGTTTCGCCGATCCAGTACCAGGGCGCGGTGCGGGAATGGGAGCTGATGGTCGAGCTGAACCTGCCGCTGCAGCAGGGCTCCCGCCGTGCCCAGGAAAGGGAATCGGAGGCCATGCTGTCCGCCGCCCGGGCTCGCCACGACGCAACCGCCAACCAGGTGCTCGGCGAGCTCGCGGAAAATCTCTCGGGGCTTGAGTCAGCTCGCCTGACCGAGACCCTGACCACCACCAGCCTGCTGCCGCAAGCGGAGCTCAGCTTCAAGGCCGCCCTCGCCGGCTACGAAAACGGCAAGGTGGATTTCGCTACGCTGCTCGACGCCCAGCGGCAGATCAAGCAGGCCCGCCAGAGCAGCATCAAGGCCCAGGCCGAAGCACAGCTGCGCCTTGCAGAAATCGAACGCATTCTCGGAGAAGACCTATGAAAGCAGGCGCAGGCATTGCCGTCGGCCTCGCCATCGCCCTCGCTGCCGGTGGCGGCTACTGGCTCGGGCAACGCCCCCCGGTTGGCCCGCAGCAAGCGAGCAGCCCGGTCGCCGCGGCGCCGGCGGACGGCGCGAAGAAGGAACGCAAGCTGCTGTACTACCGCAACCCGATGGGCCTGCCGGATACCTCGCCGACGCCCAAAAAGGACCCGATGGGGATGGACTACATCCCGGTCTATGAAGGCGAGGCGGATGACACGCCGACCGCCGCCGGGACGGTGAAGATCAGCACCGATAAGGTCCAGAAGCTCGGCGTGCGCACCGAAGCCGCCGAACTGCGCAGCCTCGACCGCACTGTGCGCGCCGCCGGCCGCGTGGAGATCGACGAGCGGCGCAGCTTCGCGATCTCGCCTAAGTTCGAAGGTTACGTCGAGCGCCTGCACGTGAATGTCACCGGCCAGCCGGTCGCCAAGGGGCAGCCCCTGTTCGAGGTCTACAGCCCGGAGCTGGTGTCCGCCCAGCGCGAGTACGCCATCGCCGCCCAGGGTGTCGAGGCCCTCAAGGATGCCGGCAGCGAGGCCCAGAGCGGCATGAAGCAGCTCGCCGAATCCAGCCTGCAGCGCCTGCGCAACTGGGACATTTCCGACGAGCAGATCCGCACCCTCGCCAAATCGGGCGCCACCAAGCGCACGCTGACCTTCCGCTCGCCGGTGGCCGGCATCGTCACCGAGAAGAAGGCCCTCCAGGGAATGCGCTTCATGCCGGGCGACGCCTTGTACCAGGTCGCCGACCTGTCGTCGGTGTGGGTGGTCGCCGACGTGTTCGAGCAGGACATCGGGCAAATCCGCAGCGGCAGCCCGGCCCGGGTGCGCATCAACGCCTATCCGGACAAGGTCTTCGAGGGCAAGGTGAGCTATGTCTATCCGACCCTCAACGCAGAGACGCGGACCGTACCCGTCCGCGTGGAACTCGCCAATCCCGGCCTGCTGCTGAAGCCCGCGATGTTCGCGCAGCTGGAGCTGCCGGTCGGCGGCCGGCAGCAGGTCGTGACCGTACCCAACTCGGCGGTGATCGACAGCGGCACGCGTCAGATCGTCCTCGTCGCCCACGGCGAAGGCCGTTTCGAGCCGCGGGAGGTGAAGCTGGGCAGCCGCAGTGAAAACCACATCGAGGTACTGCAAGGCATCAAGGCCGGCGAGCAGGTCGTCGTTGCAGCCAATTTCCTGATCGACGCGGAGAGCAACCTGAAGGCTGCGCTGGACGGCTTCGGTCAAGCGGACCACGGAGCCAATCCAGCCGTCGCCCCAGCTTCCGTCGGCCATCGCACAGAGGGCACGGTGGAGGGTCTCGACCCCAAGGAGAACACCGTCACCCTCAGCCATGATCCGGTGCCCAGCCTCAAGTGGCCGGCGATGACCATGGACTTCAAGCTGGCCAATCCGGCCCTGCAGCAAGCCCTCAAGCCCGGTGCTCGGATCAGCTTCGAGTTCGTCGAACGCCAGCCGGGAGAATGGGTGATCACGGCGGTCAAGCCGGCCGGCGCCGCAGCAACAGCCAAGGCCCACGCTGGACACTGACAGGACCCCGCTCATGCTAGCCAAGCTTATCGACTGGTCGGGGCGCAACCGCTTCCTGGTCCTGCTCGCCACGCTATTCATCGTCCTCGCCGGCGTCTTCGCGGTGCTGCGCACGCCCATCGACGCGCTCCCCGACCTCTCCGACGTGCAGGTCATCGTCTACACCGAATACCCCGGCCAGGCGCCGCAGGTGGTCGAGGACCAGGTCACCTACCCGCTCACCACGGCCATGCTGTCGGTGCCTAAGTCGAAGGTCGTGCGGGGCTTCTCCTTCTTCGGCGCGTCCTTCGTTTATGTGATCTTCGAGGATGGCACCGACATCTACTGGGCCCGCTCACGGGTCCTCGAATACCTCAACTTCGCCGCCGGCCGCATGCCCAAGGGCGTGACGCCGCAGATCGGACCGGACGCCACCGGCGTCGGCTGGGTCTATCAATACGCGCTGATCGCCAAGGAGAAGACCCTCGCCGAGCTGCGCACGATCCAGGACTGGTACCTGCGCTACCAGTTGGCCAAGGCCCACGGCGTCGCTGAGGTCGCCTCTATCGGCGGTTTCGTGCAGACCTACCAGGTCACCGTCGATCCAGTGAAGCTGCGCGCCTACGGCATTCCGCTGATGAAGGTCGCCCAGGTGATCCGCGACTCCAACCGGGACGTGGGCGGCCGCGTGGTGGAGATGGCCGAGACCGAGTACATGGTGCGCGGCAAAGGCTATCTGCGCGGCAAGGACGACATCGGGGCACTGGTCGTCAAGGCCGAAGGCGGGACGCCGGTGCTGGTCCGTGACATCGCCCGCGTCGAACTGGCACCGGACGAACGCCGCGGCCTCACCGAGCTTAACGGCGACGGCGAAGTGGTGGGCGGTATCGCCATGGCCCGTTACGGCCAGAACGCGCTGGAGGTCATCCACAACCTGAAGGACAAGATCGCCGAGATCGGCCCCGGCTTGCCGGAAGGCGTATCGGTGCAGACGGTCTACGACCGCTCCGAGTTGATCCACCGGGCCATCGAGACTCTCAAGAGCACGCTGATCGAAGAATCGCTGATCGTCGCGCTGGTGTGCGTGGTCTTCCTGCTCCATGTACGCAGCGCGCTGGTGGCGATCCTGATGCTGCCGGTGGGCGTGCTGATGGCCTTCATCGCCATGCGCCTGTTGGGCATGAACTCCAACCTGATGAGCCTGGGCGGCATCGCCATTGCAATCGGCGCGATGATCGACGCCGCCATCGTGATGATCGAGAACGCCCACAAGCACCTGGAGCGCCTGCCGGAAGGGCACACCACCAACGAGCGCTTCGAGGCGATGCTGGCCGCCTGCAAGGAGGTCGGCCCGGCACTGTTCTTCTCGCTCTTGATCATCACCGTCTCCTTCCTGCCGGTGTTCACGCTGGAAGGCCAGGAAGGCCGGCTGTTCTCGCCGCTGGCCTATACCAAGACCTTCTCGATGGCCGCTGCGGCGCTGCTGTCGGTAACGCTGGTGCCGGTGCTGATGCTGCTGTTCATCCGCGGTCGGATCATGCCGGAGGCGAAGAACCCAGTGAACCGGGCGCTGATCTGGCTCTATCGGCCGATCATCGCCGCGGTGATGCACTGGAAGAAGCTGACCATCGCGCTGGCCATGCTAGCGCTGGTGGTGTCGATCTATCCGGCCTCCCGCCTGGGCTCGGAGTTCATGCCGACGCTGAACGAAGGCACCCTCCTCTACATGCCCACTTCCCTGCCCGGCATGTCGATGACCAAGGCCGCCGAGCTGATGCAGACCCAGGACAAGATCATCAAGAGCTTCCCCGAAGTCGAGTCGGTGTTCGGCAAGGCTGGCCGCGCCAACACCGCCACCGACCCGGCGCCGCCAGAGATGTTTGAGACCGTCATCAACCTCAAGCCCCAGTCCGAATGGCGGCCGGGCATGACCACCGACAAGCTGATAGCCGAGCTCGACAAGGCCCTGCAGTTCCCCGGTGTCGCCAATGCCTGGACGATGCCGATCAAGGCGCGCACCGACATGCTGTCCACCGGCATCCGCACGCCGATCGGCATCAAGGTCTTCGGCAAGGATCTGGACGAGATGGAGAAGCTGGCCAAAGAGATCGAGGCCGTCGTGAAGACCGTGCCGGGCACCACCAGCGCCTTCGCCGAACGCATCACCGGCGGCTTCTACCTTGACATCGAACCGGACCGGGAGCAACTGGCCCGTTATGGCCTCGCCGTCGGGGACCTGCAGGACGTCATCGCCAGCGCCCTCGGCGGCGAGATGGTCACCACCACCGTCGAAGGCCGCGAGCGCTTCGGCGTCACCGTGCGCTACCCGCGCGAGCTGCGTTCCGATCCTCAGCAGATCGCCAGTCAGGTGCTGGTGCCGACGATGGGCGGCGCGATGGTGCCCCTAGGCCAGCTCGCCCGCGTCGGCATCGCCAAGGGCACACCGGGCATCCGCACCGAGAACGCACTGTTGTCCGCTTACATCTACGTGGACATCCGCGACCGGGACATCGGTGGCTACGTAGCCGACGCGAAGAAGGCCGTCGCCGACCAGGTCAAGTTTCCGCCAGGCTACTACGTGAGCTGGAGCGGGCAGTTCGAGTACATGGAGCGGGCCATCGAAAAGATGAAGATCGTCATCCCGATCACGCTGCTGACCATCTTCGTACTGCTCTACCTCAACTTCCGGCGCATCACCGAGACACTGATCGTCATGCTGTCGGTGCCCTTCGCGCTGGTCGGTGGCGTGTGGCTGATGTGGCTGCTCGGCTACAACCTGTCTGTCGCGGTGGCCGTCGGCTTCATCGCGCTGGCCGGCGTGGCGGCGGAGACCGGCGTGGTGATGCTGATCTACCTGGACCACGCCTGGGAAGCCCTAAAGACCCGCTGCCGCGCAGAAGGTCGGGCACCCCATGTCGGCGATCTGTACGAGGCGGTGATGGAAGGCGCGGTCGAGCGCGTGCGCCCGAAGATGATGACGGTCGTCGCGATCATGGCCGGCCTGCTGCCGATCATGTGGAGCAGCGGCACCGGCTCCGAGGTGATGAGCCGCATCGCCGCGCCGATGGTCGGCGGCATGCTCTCCTCCACCGTCCTGACCCTCGCCGTAATCCCGGCCATCTACGCGCTGGTCAAACAATGGCGGCTGGCACGGGGGCTGGAGAACTAAAGGGCGGCCCGAAGCCCTCACGCCTCGGGCCCCAGTTGAAAACACGGCGGAAAAAAGACCGCAGAAAGTAAAAGACCTCGAGCGACGGCAAGCCGCTCGAGGTCTTTTCTATGTAGCCAAGCGCCTGCATCAACCCGACGGGCCGACGCAGGAAACGGACAAGCCGATCAGTGCTTCACCACGCCGCCGTTGTCCGGGGTTTCTGCCGGAGCAGCAACCGCCACCTCGGCAGCCGGCACTTCCGGCAGCGGCTCGGGTTTGCGCTCCAGCGCGTGCTCGAGCACCTGGTCGATCCACTTCACAGGGATGATTTCCAGCGCGTTCTTCACGTTGTCCGGAATGTCGGTGAGGTCCTTGACGTTTTCCTCGGGGATCAGCGCCGTACGGATGCCACCGCGGACAGCCGCCAGCAGCTTTTCCTTCAGGCCGCCGATGGGCAGGACTTCGCCGCGCAGCGTGATTTCGCCAGTCATCGCCACATCGCAACGCACCGGAATGCCGGTCAGCACGGACACCAGGCCGGTGCTGATGGCGATACCCGCCGACGGACCGTCCTTGGGAATCGCGCCTTCCGGCAGGTGGATGTGGATGTCGGACTTCTGGTAGAAATCCTCCTGGATGCCCAGCGACTTGGAACGCCGACGCACAACCGACAACGCCGCCTGGATGGACTCCTGCATGACCTCGCCGAGCTTGCCGGTAGTCATGATCTTGCCCTTGCCCGGCAGTGCCACCGCTTCGACGGTCAGCAGTTCGCCACCCACTTCGGTCCAGGCGAGGCCAGTAACCTGACCAATCTGGTTTTCCTTCTCGGCAACACCGTAGGAGTACTTGCGCACGCCCAGGTACTTGTCGAGGGTCTTGGCATTGACGATCACCTTGGCCTTGCGCTTGCCGAGGACCAGCGCCTTCACCACCTTGCGGCAGACCTTGGACACTTCGCGCTCGAGACCCCGCACGCCCGCCTCGCGGGTGTAGAAGCGGACGATGTCGCGGATCGCATCTTCGGTGACCGACAGCTCCTCGCGCTTGATCCCGTTGTTCTTCATCTGCTTCGGAACAAGGTAGCGCTGGGCGATGTTCACCTTCTCGTCTTCGGTGTAGCCCGACAGGCGGATCACCTCCATCCGGTCGAGCAGCGGCGCCGGGATGTTGAGGGTGTTGGCGGTGGCCACGAACATCACATCCGACAGGTCGTATTCCACCTCGATGTAGTGGTCCACGAAGGTCGCGTTCTGCTCCGGATCGAGCACTTCCAGCAGCGCCGAAGACGGATCGCCGCGGAAGTCCTGGCCCATCTTGTCCACTTCATCGAGCAGGAACAGCGGATTGCGCACCGCAACCTTGGACATGTTCTGCAGGATCTTGCCCGGCATCGAGCCGATGTAGGTACGACGGTGGCCGCGGATCTCGGCCTCGTCACGGACACCACCGAGGCTCATGCGCACGAACTTGCGGTTGGTGGCACGTGCCACCGACTGGCCGAGGGAGGTCTTGCCGACACCCGGAGGGCCGACGAGGCACAGGATCGGAGCCTTCAGCTTGTCGACACGCTGCTGCACGGCAAGATACTCGAGGATGCGTTCCTTGACCTTCTCGAGGCCGTAGTGCTCGGTGTCGAGAACCTTCTCGGCCTCGGCCAGATCCTTGCTGATCCGCGACTTCTTCTTCCACGGCAGGCCGACCAGGGTCTCGATGTAGTTGCGGACCACGGTCGCCTCGGCGGACATCGGCGACATCAGGCGCAGCTTCTTGAGCTCGGCCTGGGCCTTGGCGGTAGCTTCCTTGGTCATGCCGGAAGCCTTGATCTTCTTCTCCATCTCCTCGAGATCGGCGCCGTCCTCGCCCTCGCCGAGCTCCTTCTGGATGGCCTTGACCTGCTCGTTGAGGTAGTACTCGCGCTGGCTCTTCTCCATCTGGCGCTTGACGCGGCCACGGATACGCTTTTCGACCTGGAGGATGTCCAGCTCGGTCTCGAGCTGGTTGAGGAGACGTTCGAGACGCTGACCGGCATCGAACATCTCGAGGATTTCCTGCTTCTGCTCGAGCTTCAGCGGCAGATGCGCAGCGATGGTGTCGGCAAGCCGACCCGGCTCCTCGATGCCCGACAGGGAGCTAAGGATTTCCGGCGGAATCTTCTTGTTGAGCTTAACGTACTGGTCGAACTGGCTGATGATGGCCCGGCGCATCGCCTCGACTTCATTGTTCGGCACATCGGTCAGCGGCATCGGCTGGGCCTTGGCGACGAACAGGGTGCGCAGGTCTTCGACGGACACCACGCGGGCACGCTGCACACCCTCCACCAGCACCTTCACGGTGCCGTCGGGCAGCTTGAGCATCTGCAGGATGTTGGCGATACAACCGAGATCGTAGAGGTCTTCCGCCGACGGCTCGTCCTTCGCAGCGGACTTTTGAGCCACCAGCAGGATGCTCTTGCCGGCCTCCATGGCGTTCTCGAGCGCCTTGATGGATTTGGGGCGCCCCACGAACAGCGGGATCACCATGTGGGGAAACACCACTACGTCGCGCAGCGGCAGCAGCGGGAGTTCGATCTGTTCTTCGGGGAGGTCAAGCGTGCTCGACATGATTATTCCTTTAAAGGCACTAAGGCCCCATATGGGGCCCTAGCGACATCAATTCAAGCAGTCCTGCGAAAAACTTCTGCTTGATGTCAGTTGGAGCCGGAGACCTTGGGTTGATCGGCGTAGATCAGGATCGGCTTGGCGCTGCCATCGATCATGCCCTCGTCGATCACTACCTTGGAAACATTTTCCATGGAAGGCAGTTCGTACATCGTGTCCAGCAGCGTGGCTTCGAGAATCGAGCGCAGGCCGCGGGCACCCGTCTTGCGCTTCAGCGCCTTGCGGGCAATCGCCTGCAGGGCAGCCGGACGCACTTCGAGTTCGACGCCTTCCATCGAGAAGAGTTTCTGATACTGCTTGATCAGCGCGTTCTTCGGTTCGATGAGGATCTGGATCAGCGCATCTGCGTCCAGTTCCTGCAGCGTCGCGACCACCGGCAGACGACCGATCAGTTCGGGGATGAGGCCGAACTTGATCAGATCGCCGGGTTCCACTTCACGCAGGGACTCGGACAGATCCTTGTTCTCGCTGCTCTTCACTTCCGCGCCGAAACCGATGCCGACCTTCTCGGTACGGTTGCGGATCACCTTGTCGAGGCCGTCGAAGGCACCGCCACAGACGAACAGGATGTTGGTGGTATCCACCTGCACGAAATCCTGGTTCGGATGCTTGCGGCCGCCCTGCGGCGGAACCGACGCGATGGTGCCTTCGATGAGCTTCAGCAGGGCCTGCTGCACGCCTTCGCCGGACACGTCGCGGGTGATCGACGGGTTGTCGGATTTGCGGGAGATCTTGTCGATCTCGTCGATGTAGACGATGCCCTGCTGGGCCTTGTCCACCTCGTAGTCGCATTTCTGAAGCAGCTTCTGGATGATGTTCTCGACGTCCTCGCCGACATAACCGGCCTCGGTGAGGGTCGTCGCATCCGCCATCACGAAGGGCACATTGAGAAGGCGTGCCAGGGTCTGGGCGAGCAGGGTCTTGCCGGAGCCCGTCGGGCCGACCAGCAGGATGTTGCTCTTCGACAGCTCGACTTCGTCATGGGTCTTCGACAGGTGGCGCAGCCGCTTGTAGTGGTTGTACACCGCCACGGAGAGGATGCGCTTTGCCGAAGCCTGGCCGATCACGTACTGGTCGAGGATCGCGCTGATCTCCTTCGGAGACGGCAACTCGCCCTTGACACCCTTGGCACCGCCGGTGTCTGCAGTAATCTCATCGCGAATGATGTCGTTGCAGAGCTCGATGCACTCATCGCAGATGAACACGGACGGACCCGCGATCAGCTTGCGGACCTCGTGTTGGCTCTTGCCGCAGAACGAGCAATACAAGAGCTTTTCACCGCTTGTTTTCTTGTCCGCCATTACTGCCCTTTCTCTCTGTACTTGAAGCTAGAAGACCATCAAACCACGTCGTTGCGGCTGGTCAAGACCTTGTCCACCAGACCGTAGCGGACGGCTTCTTCCGAAGACATGAAGTTGTCCCGGTCGGTATCGCGTTCGATCTGCTCGACAGCCTGGCCGGTGTGCTTGGCCAGCATGTCGTTGAGCTTGGCGCGCAGGGACAGGATTTCGCGGGCATGGATCTCGATGTCCGACGCCTGGCCCTGGAAACCGCCCAGCGGCTGGTGAATCATGATCCGCGAGTTGGGCAGCGAGAAACGCTTGCCCTTCTCGCCGGCCGCCAGCAGGAAGGCGCCCATGCTCGCAGCCTGCCCGATGCACAGCGTGCTGACATTGGGCTTGATGAACTGCATGGTGTCGTAGATCGCCATCCCTGCAGTGACCGAACCGCCGGGGGAGTTGATGTAGAAGAAGATGTCCTTGTCCGGGTTTTCCGACTCAAGGAACAACAACTGGGCAACGATCAGGTTGGCCGTTACATCATTGACCGGACCAACCAGAAACACCACCCGCTCCTTGAGAAGACGCGAGTAGATGTCGTACGAGCGCTCACCACGGCCGCTCTGTTCGACAACCATCGGGATCAGGCCGAGGCCGACCGGGTCCCAGTCAGTACGGGAATTCGGGGGTGTAAAGGGATTCATTTGCCGTTGCCTTCCGCGGAATTAAGCCGCATTACCCATCAAGTCGTCAAAAGAAGTGGCGACATCGGTCGTCTTGGCATTGCTGACGACCCACTCGACCACATTGTCCTCGATCACCAGAGCCTCGGCCTGGGCCAGGCGCTGGGGCTGCGAGTAGTACCAGCTCACGACCTCAGTCGGGTCTTCGTAGCTTGCTGCAAAATCTTCGATCACGGCACGGATCTGCTCGGGCTTGGCCAGCAGGTCCTTGCTCTTGACCAGCTCGGACATGATCAGGCCCAGCTTGACGCGACGCACGGCCTGCTCGGCAAACCAGGCGGGCTCGATCGGCAGGTCCTTGGTCTTCATGCCGCGGGCCTCGAAATCCTTCTTGGCGTTCTCAGCCAACTGATTGGATTCCTGCTCGACCAGCGCCTTCGGCACTTCGATCGGATGGGTCTCGATCAGCACGTTCATCACACGCTCCTTCAGCTTGGCCTGCACGCGGCGCTTCACTTCGCGCTCCAGGTTGGCCTTCACTTCTTCGCGCATCTTGGCCACATCACCGTCGGCGACGCCCAGGGACTGGGCAAACTCCGCATCGATCTCGGGCAGCTTGGGCTCTTCGACCTTCTTCAGCACGACTTCGAACTGCACGGTCTGATCAGCCAGGTGGGCAGCGTGGTAGTCAGCCGGGAAGGTCATGTCGAAAGTCTTGCTCTCGCCGATGTTCAGGCCCAGCACAGCGGTTTCGAAATCCTTGAGCATCTGGCCGCCGCCGATCACGAACGGGAAATCGGTCGCCTTGCCACCGTCGAACTCGACACCATCCTTGCGGCCGGTAAAGTCCACCGTCACGCGGTCGCCGTCCTGGGCAGCACGCTCGACGGGCACGAAAGTGGTGCGTTGCTTGCGCAGCACGTCCAGGGTCTTGTCCACTTCGGCGTCGCCGACGGCCAACTGGGGGCGCTCGACTTCCTGGCTGCTCACGTCACTGATCACGACTTCCGGGTAGACCTCGAAAACGGCGCTGAATTCCAGCACGTCGGTCGCGGTGGATTCCTTCGGCTCGATGCTCGGGTAGCCCGCCACGCGCAGGCTCTGGGCACGGATCTGTTCGCCAAGGGCCTTTTCGACGGCAGCGCCGATGGCCTCGGAGCGGGCCTGCGGGCCGTAGGACTGGGCGACCAGACGGTACGGCACCTTGCCCGGACGGAAGCCCGGCATCTTGACGGTACGAGCCATCTGCTTCAGACGCGCCTCGACATCCTTGTCGATTTCGGACAGCTGGACGGACATGTCGATACGGCGCTCGAGCGCGCTCACGGTAACCTGGTTGCTCATGAAAAGATAATTCCCTGATCGTTCTTGACAAAAACGCTCCGCAAGCAGGACAGACAACACGTAGCAAAACATGTGCCGCCTATCTCCTCCTGCCGGACGGAGTCGTCGGAAAAACCTTTAGTCTAACACAGGCCTTTGCTCCATCCGCAGCCCCCGCGCCAGTGCTTGGCTTTAGGGCGATAGATGTGAAAAACTGCCCCACACAATGCGGAACTCCATTTATCTTTCTGCTATCACATGGAATGAAATGGCCGTGTTCGTCAGCCTCCACGGCAAATGCGACTAGCTTCACGAGGTGCTCAAGTATCTGCGTCATCAACCGTATGTCCCGTACATACATGGCGACCCCGGCGCCCCGGTCCGGGTCCGTGCCCCAGGAGACCTTAGATGAGTATCTTTACCAGCTTCCAGGCCCGCTTCGAGTCCGCCAAGGAAGAGGAAATGTCTGTCCAGGAATACCTGGAACTGTGCAAATCCGATCCCGTGGCCTACGCGACGTCCGCCGAGCGCATGCTGCAGGCCATCGGCCAACCGGAGCTCGTCGACACCCGGCTCGACCCACGCCTGTCACGCATCTTTTCCAACAAGATGATCAAGATCTATCCGGCCTTCCGTGACTTCTACGGAATGGAGGAGTCGATCGAAAACATCGTGTCGTATTTCCGACATGCGGCACAGGGACTGGAGGAAAAGAAACAGATCCTCTACCTCCTCGGCCCGGTCGGCGGCGGGAAGAGTTCCCTGGCCGAGAAGCTGAAGAGCCTGGTGGAGAAGATCCCGTTCTACGCGATCAAGGGCTCGCCGGTGCATGAATCGCCGCTGGGCCTGTTCAGCTCGGTCGAGGATGGGGCGATCCTGGAGGACGACTACGGGATTCCGCGGCGCTACCTCAACACCATCATGAGCCCGTGGGCGGTCAAGCGCCTGCACGAGTTCAACGGCGACATCACCAAGTTCCGCGTCGTCAAGCTGCGCCCGTCGGTGTTGCGCCAGATCGCGGTTGCCAAGACCGAACCGGGCGACGAGAACAACCAGGACATCTCGTCTCTCGTCGGCAAGATCGACATCCGCAAGCTCGAGCAATACTCCCAGGACGATCCGGACGCCTACTCCTACTCCGGCGGCCTGTGCCTGGCCAACCGGGGCCTGCTCGAGTTCGTCGAAATGTTCAAGGCGCCGATAAAGGTGCTGCACCCGCTGCTCACCGCAACGCAGGAAGGCAACTACAAGGGCACCGAAGGCTTCGGCGCGATCCCCTTCGACGGCATCGTGATGGCCCACTCCAACGAGTCCGAGTGGATGGCCTTCCGCAACAACCGCAACAACGAGGCCTTCCTCGACCGCATCTACACCGTGAAGGTGCCGTACTGCCTGCGGACTTCCGACGAGATCCGCATCTACGACAAGCTGCTGGCCCACAGCTCCCTGTCCAACGCCCCCTGCGCGCCGGACACCCTCAAGATGATGGCCCAGTTCGCGGTGCTGTCGCGGCTCAAGGAACCCGAGAACTCGAGCATCTTCTCCAAGATGCGCGTCTACGACGGCGAGAACCTGAAGGACACCGACCCCAAGGCCAAGAGCTACCAGGAATACCGCGACTACGCGGGCGTGGACGAAGGCATGAACGGCCTGTCCACCCGCTTCGCCTTCAAGGTGTTGTCCAAGGTCTTCAACTTCGACCACCGGGAAGTGGCGGCCAATCCGGTACACCTGATGTACGTACTGGAACAGCAGATCGCCCAGGAACAGTACCCGCCAGAGAACGAAGCCCGCTACCTGGCCTTCATCAAGGAGTTCCTCGCCCCCCGCTACGCCGAGTTCATCGGCAAGGAGATCCAGACCGCCTACCTGGAGAGCTACAGCGAGTACGGCCAGAACATCTTCGACCGCTACGTCACCTACGCCGACTTCTGGATCCAGGACCAGGAATACCGTGATCAGAACACCGGCGAGATCCTCGATCGCAACGCGCTCAACGACGAGCTCGAGAAAATCGAGAAGCCGGCGGGCATCAGCAACCCGAAGGACTTCCGCAACGAGGTGGTCAACTTCGTGCTGCGGGCTCGCGCCAAGAACAGCGGCAAGAACCCCAGCTGGACCAGCTACGAGAAGCTGCGTGCCGTCATCGAGAAGAAGATGTTCTCCAACACCGAGGACCTGCTGCCGGTCATCAGCTTCAATGCCAAGGCCAGCGGGGACGAGCAGAAGAAGCACCAGAACTTCGTCAATCGCATGATCGAAAAGGGCTACACCGAGAAGCAGGTACGCTTGCTGTGCGAATGGTATTTGCGCGTCCGCAAGTCGTCTTGATCGTCCGCTCGCCGGCGCCCGACAGGGCTGCCGGCGGTGAACGCCAACAATTCGGGAGGCTCGAATGGTTCGTATCATCGACCGCCGGTTCGACAGCAAGAACAAGAGTGCTGTAAACCGGCAGCGATTCATGCGCCGCTTCAAGAACCAGATCCGTGAAGCCGTGGCCGACGCAATATCCGGCCGCTCAATCAAGGATCTGGACAACGGCGAAAGTGTTTCCATTCCGAGCAAGGATCTGTCGGAACCCCAGTTTCATCACGGTCGCGGCGGCATCTGGGAAAACGTCTTCACAGGCAACGACCAGTTCTCGTCTGGCGACCAGATCAACCGGCCACAGGGAGGCGGCGGAGGCGGAACCGGCAAGGGCAAAGCCAGCAAGGACGGCGAAGGCGAGGACGATTTCGTCTTCAACCTGTCGCGAGAGGAGTTCCTCGACGTCTTCTTCGACGACCTGGCCCTGCCCAACCTGGTCAAGACCCAGCTGGCCCGCATCCACGAGTACAAGAGCCAGCGCGCCGGCTTCACCAACGACGGCACGCCAGCCAACATCAACGTGGTCCGCTCCCTGCGCGGTGCCCTGGGCCGCAGGCTGGCCCTCGGCTCACCGTATCGCGGCCAGTTGCGGGAGCTGCAGCAGCAACTGGACGAACTGCTTGAAACGCGCCCGGAGGACGATCCGGAAGTCCTCAAGCTGAAGGACGAAATCGGCATCCTGCGCGCCAAGATAGAGGCCATCCCCTTCATCGACACCTTCGACCTGCGTTACAACAACCGGATCAAGGTGCCCAAGCCGACCACCCAGGCCGTGATGTTCTGCATCATGGACGTGTCAGGCTCGATGGATGAGGACAAGAAGGCCACGGCCAAGCGCTTCTTCATGCTGCTCTACCTGTTCCTGACGCGCACCTACGAGCACATCGAAGTGGTGTTCATCCGCCACCACACGATCGCCAAGGAAGTGAACGAGGAAGATTTCTTCCACTCCCGCGAGTCCGGCGGCACAGTCGTCTCCAGCGCGCTCGAGATGATGAAGGACATCCTGCACGCCCGTTACCTGAACGGCGCCTGGAACGTGTACGGCGCCCAGGCCTCGGACGGCGACAACTGGGAGAACGACTCGCCGCACTGTCGCGAACTGCTCGCCGACACCATCCTGCCCTTCGTCCAGTACTTCGCCTACATCGAGATCACGCCGGGCGAGCCACAGAACCTGTGGCGGGAATACGAAAAGCTGATCGGCGCCCACCCCAACTTCGCCATGCAGCACATCGAGGGCCTGCCGGACATCTATCCGGTGTTCCGGGAACTTTTCAAGAAGAAACTCGTATGAGCGCGAAAAGACAGAAACGGAAGCAGCCCCTGCCCGCCCCCGGCGAATGGACATTCGAACTGATTGAGGCCTACCACGCCGAGATCGACCGTGTGGCCAGGAACTACGGGCTGGACACCTATCCCACCCAGATCGAGCTGATCACTTCCGAGCAGATGATGGACGCCTACTCGTCGGTGGGCATGCCCGTCAATTATCACCACTGGTCCTTTGGCAAGAGCTTCCTGCAGACAGAAAAAAGCTACCGACGCGGGCAGATGGGGCTGGCCTACGAGATCGTCATCAACTCCAACCCCTGCATCGCCTATCTCATGGAAGAAAACACCATGACGATGCAGGCACTGGTGATCGCCCACGCGGCCTACGGCCACAACAGCTTCTTCAAGGGCAACTACCTGTTCAAGCAGTGGACAAATGCCGACGCGATCATCGACTACCTGATCTTCGCCCGCAATTACCTCACCGAGTGTGAGGAGCGCTACGGCGAGGAGGAGGTCGAACTGCTGCTCGACTCCTGCCACGCGCTGATGAACGTCGGCGTCGACCGCTACAAGCGCCCGGAAAAGCTGTCCCTCAACAAGGAACTGACCCGCCAGCGGGAACGCGCCGAGTACCTGCAAAGCCAGGTCAACGACCTGTGGCGGACGCTGCCAACGGCCCACGTCAAGACCCAGGCCGTGGAGCAACGGCGTTTTCCCTCCGAACCCCAGGAAAACCTGCTCTATTTCATCGAGAAGAACGCACCGCTGCTCGAGCCCTGGCAGCGCGAGGTGGTCCGCATCGTCCGCAAGGTCGGGCAGTACTTCTTCCCACAGCGCCAGACCCAGGTGATGAACGAGGGCTGGGCCACCTACTGGCATTACACCCTCATCAACACGCTGTACGACGAGGGCCTGCTGGCAGACAACTTCATGCTGGAGTTCCTGCACTCCCACACCAACGTCGTCTATCAGCCCAGCTACAACGAGCCCTGGTATCACGGCCTCAACCCCTACGCGCTGGGCTTTGCGATGTGGCAGGACATCCGCCGGATCTGCGAGAACCCCACCGACGAAGACCGCTACTGGTTTCCGGACATCGCCGGCAGCGACTGGCGGGAAACCTTCGACTTCGCGATGCGCAACTTCAAGGACGAGAGCTTCATCGCTCAGTTCCTGTCACCCAAGGTCATGCGCGACTTCCGCCTGTTCGCCATCCTCGACGACGACAAGGAGTCCAAACTCAAGGTGTCGGCGATCCACGACGAGGAAGGCTATCGCCGGGTGCGGGAGATCCTGTCCGACAACTACAACCTGGGCAGCCGCGAGCCCAACCTGCAGGTCTGGAATGTGGACCTGCGTGGCGACCGCTCGCTGACGCTCCGCCACCAGGCCTATCAACGCCGCCCGCTCAGCGGCGATGCGGACGAAGTGCTGAAACACGTCGCCCGCCTGTGGGGTTTCGCAGTGCGCATGGAAGTCGCCCGCGAGGATGGCTCCGTGGAAGTCCTGCACGAGTGCCGCCAGGAACGGCGCAAGACGGACGCCTAAGGCTGGAACGCCCCGGGCACGGCCGGCTGCCCCGCCGGCCGCTGCTTGGTATTGGCGGGGTGGACATACTCGCGGCGAGGCACGAGCGAGACGCCCTCCGCACTGCCCGGATCGACCGTATTTTGCGCGCCTTCGAGCTTCGGTCTGTATCCGCCAGCCGCCAGGGCTAAACTTGTGTCGGCTCCGTGGACGAACCGGTTTCCCGCTTCCACGGGAAAGGCATTCGCGCTCCACGGTAGCCGCCTGTCGTGAATCCGATGGACGCTCTGCCGAATCCGGCCTTCCACGCACGGCAATCCTGAACAGGCACTCACCAGCAGGTTGTTGAACGCCTTCACCAACACCCGCTCCGGCGACGACACCGTCAGGAACTCACCCCCAGCAGGGAGCGTATCCACCAGCGTGTTGCTGGACAGGAATATTTCATTCTGCTCGTACAGCAGGCCCTCTTCACCAAACGCGATCATGCGGTCGTTTTCCGTACCCGCCGACTGCTGGACTAAATTACCGATCAGCAACACCGTACCGCCGTTCGGAAAATCCAGCTCGTAGCTGGCCCGCCCCTCCTTCTCGTCGGTGATCCGGTTGTATTCGACCAGATTGAACCGCGCCCTGCTCTTCAAGAGATGGCCGACCAGGCCATGGTGGAAGTAACTGCCCCGCACCTCCAGCCGCGC
The DNA here is from genome assembly GCF_058800215.1 of Zoogloea sp. GW822-FHT05C07. Classification (NCBI taxonomy): domain Bacteria; kingdom Pseudomonadati; phylum Pseudomonadota; class Betaproteobacteria; order Rhodocyclales; family Zoogloeaceae; genus Zoogloea; species Zoogloea sp. GW822-FHT05C07. The sequence goes on along the minus strand of NZ_CM179510.1, from coordinate 4,624,659 downwards.
AATGCGTCCCACGTACAGCAGGTGACTCAAGCGGGGCGTCACCAGTACCCCGTGGGAAAACTCGGAATTCTCGACGATCAACGTCAGCGAACTCCGGTTCGCCGTCAGGATGCCCATCTCGTTGTCATCGAACAGGCAATTGCGCACCGTCAACCGCCCTTGCTCGTGACGAATGCCCGACCCGTTGCGATCCGGCACGCGTGCCCCCCGGAAAGCAATGTTCTCGATGAGCACATCGCCTCCGCGCACGACCCAGATCCCCTTGTCTTCCGCACTCCGCCCGGCCGCCGTAAGGACTGGACGGCCGCCCACACCGCGGATGGTCAGATGAGCCTGATTCCAGACCGCCACATCGCCGTTATAGTTGCCAGCCACAATCTCCACGACGTCGCCGTCCCTGGCCACCCGCGCCGCCTCGGCAACGCTGCGAATGGACTCATCGGGCCCCACGCGCAAGGTGGCCGACCACCCACTGCCGGCGGCAAGGCACGCCATGGCGATCAGTACCCTGCGCAACATCAGCCCCATCGCCTTTCTCCTGTCCCGACCCTCAAGGGTGGCTCCGCCGATTAGAATATCGAAATGCCCGCCGTAAACTTCCATGAAATTCTCGGCGTCGCGCCGGATGCGACCGCTGCAGAAATCAAACGCGCCTACAAACGCCTCGCCATGCGCTGGCACCCGGACCGCAATCCGGCGCCGGAAGCGCATGACGAGTTCCGTCGCGTCCGGGAAGCGTTTGAACGCCTGACGCGACTGCCGGAGCCCGAAGACGCGGACGAACCACCGCCCGGCCCTACGCCCGCCAAGGGCGAGGACCACCGCATGGACATCGTCGTGGACCTGCAGGAAGCTGCCAATGGCGGAACCGTCTCGGTCATGATCGACGGCCGCGTGGACTGCGACGACTGCGACGGCAGCGGCCAACGCAATTATGGCCGTACCACGATGTGCTCCCATTGCCACGGCAGCGGCCGGATTCGCGGCAAGACGGGACTCAAGCCCTGCCCCCATTGCCACGGCAAGGGCTTCACCACCGACCACCGCTGCCCGAGTTGCGAAGGACGCGGCTGGCACCCGGCCGAACGCCGGCTGGCCGTCAACCTACCCCCTGCCATGCTGCCCGGCGACGAACTGCGCGTTGCCGGACAAGGCGGCCCTGCCGTGGATGGCGGCGAGCCCGGTGACCTCTACCTGACGGTCCGGACCCACCCCCATCCGCTGTTCCGCCTGGACCGGCACGACATCCACGTGACGGCCCCCGTCAGCATCTTCCGCCTCCTGGCCGGCGGCACCATCGAAGTCCCGACCCTGCACGGCGTGCAGGAAGTCCTGCTGCCGGAGATGTCCGCCAGGCAGGAAATCCGCGTTCCGAAAGCCGGCTTTCCCGCCCGCGGCCGCCGGCACGCCGGCGACCTCGTGGTCCACCTCGAACCCCAATATCCTTGCTTCCTGAGCAAGGAACAAAAAGCCATGCTCGAAATGGCAGAACAGGTCCTGCAGCACCAACTCGAATCCCAGAGCCCGTCGCTGGCCCAGTGGAGAGAGGTGCTGGAGAACCATCGCTGACTCATCGCCCCAACCCCGAATACCTTTCATGCCTCAGAAACACCCGGAACTCCTCGCACCGGCCGGCTCGCTGGCCATGCTCGACACCGCCTTCGCGTTTGGCGCCGACGCCATTTACGCCGGTCAACCGCGCTATTCCCTGCGCGTGCGCAACAACGACTTCGGCGACCTGCCGGTCCTCGCCGACGGCATCCAGCGTGCCCGCACGCTCGGCAAGCGCTTTTACGTGGTCGCCAACATCTATCCCCACGGGGCCAAGATCAAGACCTTCATCAAGGACATCGCACCGGTCATCGCCCTCAAGCCCGACGCCCTGATCATGTCGGACCCCGGCCTGATCCTGATGGTCCGCGAGAATTTCCCCGACATGCCGGTTCACCTGTCGGTGCAGGCCAACACCGTCAACGCGGCTGCCGTGCGCTTCTGGAAGATGGCCGGCATCTCGCGGGTCATCCTGTCCCGCGAACTATCCCTCGATGAGATAGCCAGCATCCGTCAGGACTGCCCCGACACCGAACTGGAGGTCTTCATCCACGGCGCACTGTGCATCGCCTATTCCGGGCGCTGCCTGCTGTCGGGCTACTTCAACCATCGGGATCCCAACCAGGGCAGCTGCACCAACTCCTGCCGCTGGGATTTCAAGACCCACGAAGCCAAGAGTTGCGGCACCGGCGACGTCCATCTGCTCGAAGAGCCGCACAAACGTCCTGGCGAGTACATGCCCATCGAAGAGGACGAACATGGCACCTACATCCTGAACTCCAAGGACCTGCGCGCCATCGAGCACGTCCAGCGCCTCACCGAGATCGGCATCGACTCCTTCAAGATCGAGGGCCGCACGAAAAGCCCCTACTACGTTGCGCGCACCTGTCAGGCCTACCGCCAGGCCATCGACGACGCCGTCGCCGGTCGCGGCCTCGACCCGGTCTTGCTCGGCCAACTCGAAGGCCTCGCCAACCGCGGCTATACGGACGGCTTCTACCGACGCCATACGCCCCACGAAACCCAGAACTACCTGCGTGGCCACTCGGAATCGAACCGCAGCCTCTATGTCGGTGATGTCGTTGGCTACGACAGTGAGCGGGGCCTGGCCGAGATCGCATCCAAGAACGCCTTCGCCGTCGGAGATCGCCTGGAACTGATCCATCCGAACGGCAATCGGGAAGTCGGCGTCACCCGCTTGCTGAGCGCCGATGGCACCGAGATCCAGCGCGTGCCCGGGAGCGACCACCGGGCATGGTTGCCGCTCCCGCCGGACAGCGTCGGCGCTTTCGTCGCCCGCTTCCTGTAAGCCCGCGGCAATCTTGCACAAGACACTGAAATAGTTCAGAATGGTCAGCTTCCGGGTGGCCAAATTCACCACCCACGTACTACACAAAGGACCCGCGATGAAAGCCGATACCCATCCTAAATACACCGAAGTGCAAGTGACCTGCTCCTGCGGCCACGTCTTCATGACCCGTTCCACCATGGGCAAGCCCCAATACCACGTGGAAGTCTGCTCCGCCTGCCATCCGTTCTACACTGGCAAGCAGAAGATCGTTGACACCGCTGGTCGTGTCGAGCGCTTCCGTCAGAAGTACGGTTCCGTTCAGCGCCTGGGCTAATTACCGCGTTTTATCGGTAACACCCGAAAAAGGCAGCTGCGGCTGCCTTTTTTTATTGCCTGCAAAGAAACCTGTCTTTCCGCCCCATGCCCGACGCCAGCCCACGCTTTTCCCTGCCAACCCCGCTGCAAGGATGGGCGTTGGTCGCGCTCCTCGCCATCTACCTGCTGGTCGGCACGACCGGGCACCTGCCCTGGCGGGGTGATGACCTCACCCACCTGGGGCCTATTCATTCCATCCTGAACCACGGCACCTGGCTGCTGCCGGAGATCGCCGGCGAGATCTATCGGGAAAATCCACCGCTGTATTACTGGCTGGGCGCCGGATTGGCCTGGCTGTTCGGCAACACGCTCCCGGTCCACGATGCGGCACGGCTCGCCAGCAGCGTGTTCACCGCAGCAACCCTGTACTGGACCGGGCTGGCCGCCCGTCGCATGTACGGCCCCAACAGCTTTGCGTCGGCGATCCTGCTCGGTCTCGGCGCCCTCGGCCTCGTCGTGCATGCCCATGAGACCCAGCCCATCCTGGCCCAGCTTGCCGGCATGGCACTGTGCTACGCCGGCCTTGCCGAACAAACCGAGCGACCCTGGCGGGCAGCCCTGCAGACCGGCATCGGCAGCGCCATCGCCTTCCTCGCCGGCGGCCTCTCCGGCCTCGTACTCACGACCCCGCTGGTAGCCCTGAGCCCCGTGCTCTGCCCATCCCATCGCTGCCGCACCGGAATCCTCGGCACGCTGCTGAGCCTAGCCATCACCGCCGCAATTGCCGGCCTCTGGCTGGGCGCCGTCACCCTCAATCATCCGGGCGAAATCCCGCTCTGGTGGCACGACGAGTACGCAAGCATTCGCCCCCACCTGAGCAATCTGGCGGCCTTCAACAAGCTGATCCAGCTGCTCGGCTGGTTCTCCTGGCCCTTGTGGCCTATCGCCGGCTGGGCGGTGTGGCGCAACCGCCAGCAATTGCGGCTGGGCACTCCACAGCTGACGCTGCCGATCCTGGCCAGCCTGCTGGCAATCCTGTTCACGGCGCTCACCGGCAGCATCCGGCCGGCCAACATGCTGCCCATCCTGCCGCCCCTGTGCCTGCTGGCTGCCTTTGGCGTCGGAAGCCTCCGCCGCGGCGCCGCCAATGCCTTCGACTGGTTCGGCGTCACGACCTTCATTTTCTTCGGCCTGCTGGTCTGGCTGGGATGGAGCGCGCTGCACTTCGGCTGGCCGCCGGGGCTGGCCCGCCAGGTCGCCCGCATTGCCCCCGACTTTCCAGAGGAGTCCATCGTTGGCGGCGCCGTCATCGGTGCCATCCTGAGCGCAGCCCTGCTACTGCTCCCAGTCCTGACGCGCCGCGGCCCAATGCGCGGCACCACCAACTGGGCATTGGGCCTGACCTTGCTGTGGTGTCTGGCCGTCACGCTGTGGCAACCCTGGTTCGTCTACACCAAGAACTACCAGCCCGTGGCAAGCGATCTGGCCAGAACGCTGAATGGACGCAGCTACGACTGCGTGAAACGTGCCGGCCTCGGCGACACCCAACGGGCAGCACTGGACTACTTCTCGGGCATCCGGACCGTGCGCTACCGTAGCGAGGAGCACTGTAACCTGCTACTCACCTACAGCACTGCAAGCAGCTCACCAAGCGTATCCAAGGACGAGTGGACGCCCATCTGGCAACGCCGTCTGGGTGGAGGACGGAAGACGGAGATCTTCCGGCTCTACCAGCGCAACTGAGGTATTCGCGTGCGGCGTCGTGGGCGCTCACGCAGGCAGCAGCAATCATCCCGCGCACAGAACGCAGTGAAAACCGCGTCCCGGGCGGCCGTATTCCGGCCAGAACGCGAGAGCTGCTCTTACTTTGAGGGCGGGGTCTGGACGAAGATCTCGTCCGGCTTGGTCAGACCCAGTTCGAAGCGGGCACGTTCTTCCACAGCTTCGTAACCGGATTTCAGATCGCGCACTTCAGCTTCGAGGCCGGTATTGCGCTGCTCCAGCTTGCGATTACCGTCCCGCTGGGCGGCAAGCTGTTGCTCGACCTCCCAGACACGCAGCCAACCTCCCTTGCCGATCCACAAGGGATACTGCAGGGCAACTACCAGAAGAACGAGAACAATGGCTGGCCAGCGCATGGGAGAACATGCCCGGCTGCGTTGCACAGCCGGGCAAGAGAAGGATGATTAACGGGAACGCAGGTTGTAGAACGCGGAGAGGCCCGGGTAGAAGGCGGTTTCGCCGAGATCTTCCTCGATGCGCAGCAGCTGGTTGTACTTGGAGATACGGTCGGAACGGGACAGCGAACCGGTCTTGATCTGCATCGCGTTGAGACCAACGGCGATGTCGGCGATCGTGGAGTCCTCGGTTTCACCGGAACGGTGGGAGATCACTGCGGTGTAACCGGCGCGCTTGGCCATTTCAACAGCGGCGAAGGTCTCGGTCAAGGTGCCGATCTGGTTGATCTTGATGAGGATCGAGTTGGCGATACCCTTGTCGATGCCTTCCTTCAGGATGCGGGTGTTGGTGACGAAAAGGTCGTCGCCGACGATCTGCACACGCTTGCCGAGGCGCTCGGTCAGCAGCTTCCAGCCCGCCCAGTCGCCTTCGGCCATGCCGTCCTCGATCGAGATGATCGGGAACTTGTCGGTCAGCGTGGCGAGGTAGTCGGTGAAGCCTTCGGCGGTGAGGGACAGGCCTTCACCCACGAGTTCGTACTTGCCGTTCTTGTAGAACTCGGAAGCGGCACAGTCGAGGGCCAGCACGATGTCGCTGCCCGGCTCGTAGCCGGCGTTGGACGTGGCTTCGAGGATCAGGTTGAGGGCTTCTTCGGTACCGGAGACGTTGGGGGCGAAGCCGCCTTCGTCGCCAACGGTGGTCGGGTAGCCCTTCTTGTCGGTGATCTTCTTCAGATGATGGAAGATCTCCGCGCCGGCACGCAGGGCTTCGCGGAAGCTCTTGGCGCCAACCGGCATGATCATGCATTCCTGGATGTCCAGCGAGTTGTTGGCGTGGGCGCCGCCGTTGATGACGTTCATCATCGGCACCGGCAGGGACATGCCGCCGGAGCCACCGAAGTAGCGGTACAGGGGCAGGCCGGCTTCTTCGGCAGCAGCCTTGGCCACGGCCATGGAAACGGCCAGCATCGCATTGGCGCCCAGGCGGGACTTGTTGTCGGTGCCGTCGAGGTCGATCAGGGTCTTGTCGATGAAGGCCTGCTCTTCAGCATCCAGGCCGATGAGCGCTTCGGAGATTTCCGTGTTGACGTTTTCGACCGCCTGCAGCACGCCCTTGCCCAGGTAGCGGCCGGCATCGCCATCGCGCAGCTCGATCGCTTCACGGGAACCGGTGGAGGCGCCAGACGGAACAGCCGCACGCCCCAGCACGCCGGATTCCAGCAGCACATCGGCTTCTACGGTGGGATTGCCGCGGGAATCGAGAACCTCGCGGGCAATGACATCAACAATGGCGCTCATTAACTTCCTCTCTTATTTACTGAATTGAAACCGGTGGCAATGATACCGTCTCGAGCCGGAAAACCGGAAATGACAAAGCAATAATTGCGCTATCAGGCGCGCAGCTCTTCGAAGCCCTGCCCCTTGACGAGTGCATCGATGCCCTTCAACGTCGCCAGCAGCGCCTTCATCCTGGGCAGCGGCCAGGCATTCGGGCCATCGGAAAACGCCTTGGCGGGATCGGGGTGGGTTTCCATGAACAGGCCGGAGATACCGACCGCCACGGCTGCCCGCGCCAGCACCGGCACGAACTCCCGCTGCCCGCCGGAGACGGTGCCCTGCCCGCCGGGCAGTTGCACCGAGTGGGTTGCATCGAACACCACCGGACAGCCCGTCTCGCGCATGATCGCCAGCGAGCGCATGTCGGACACCAGATTGTTGTAGCCGAAGGACGCACCGCGCTCGCAGACCATGATGGTGTCCGCCCCGCCGTTCGCCTCACGCGCCTTGTCGACGACGTTCTTCATGTCGCCGGGCGCCAGAAACTGGCCCTTCTTGATGTTCACCGGCTTGCCGGACGCCGCCACGGCGTGGATGAAATCCGTCTGGCGACACAGGAAGGCCGGCGTCTGCAGCACGTCGACGGCGGCGGCCACATCGGCAATCTCATGCTCGGCATGCACGTCGGTGAGCACGGGCACACCGACCTTCTCGCGGACTTCGGCCAGGATCGCCAGCCCCTTCTCCATCCCCAGCCCTCGGTACGACTTGCCGGAACTGCGGTTGGCTTTGTCGTAGCTGGATTTGTAGATGAAGGGGATCGCCAGTTCGGTACAAATCTCCTTCAACTGGACAGCCGTTTCCAGCGCCATCTCGCGAGACTCGATGACACAGGGTCCGGCGATCAGGAAGAAAGGCTTGTCGATACCGACATCGAAACCGCAGAGTTTCATGGGGCGTCCTTTCAGGCAGCGCGCTGATGAGCCAGCGCAGCCTTCACGAAGGCGGTGAACAGCGGGTGGCCGTTACGCGGATTGGAGGTGAACTCCGGGTGGAACTGGCAGCCGACGAACCACGGGTGCACGTCGGACGGCAATTCGATCATCTCGCACAGATCGGTGCCCGGCGCACGGCCGGCAACGCGCAGGCCCTGCTCTTCAAGCTTGGCGAGCAGCGTGTTGTTGACCTCGTAGCGATGGCGGTGACGCTCGGTGACATCGGCGTTGCCGTAGATCTCGCGGGCCAGAGAGCCTTCGACAAGATTGCAGACCTGGCCGCCCAGCCGCATGGTGCCGCCGAGATCGGAATCCTCACCACGCTTCTCGACCTTGCCGGACGCGTCCAGCCACTCGGTGATCAGGCCGATGACCGGGTAATCGGTGTGCTTGTCGAACTCCGTACTGTGGGCGCCATTCATGCCGGCCACAGCACGGGCGAACTCGACAACCGCCAGCTGCATGCCGAGACAGATGCCCAGATAGGGAACCTTGTTCTCGCGGGCGTAGCGGATCGCTGCGATCTTGCCTTCGGTACCGCGCCGGCCGAAGCCGCCCGGCACGAGGATGGCGTCCATGCTCTTGAGCACGCCACAGCCGTCCTTCTCGATGTCTTCGGAGTCGATGTAGTGGATGTTCACCTTGCTGAGGGTATGCATCCCCGCATGGTTGAGTGCCTCGATCAGCGACTTGTAGGACTCGGTCAGATCCACGTATTTTCCGACGAAGGCGACGTCGATGTTGTGCTGCGGGTTCTTCAGCGCGTGGACAAGGCGCTCCCACACCGACAGATCCGCCGCGCGGGCCAGGATGCCCAGCTTGTGGCAGACGATCTCGTCGAGCATCTGGTCGTGCAGCATGCCCGGGATGCTGTAGATCGAGTCGGCGTCAAGGCACTCGATGACCGCTTCCGGCATCACGTTGCAGAACAGCGCGATCTTGCGGCGCTCGTCGGCCGGCACCGGACGGTCGGCGCGGCACAGCAGGATGTCGGGCTGGATGCCGATTTCACGCAGCTCCTTGACGGAGTGCTGGGTCGGCTTGGTCTTCAGCTCGCCGGCCGTCGGGATGTAGGGCAGCAGCGTGAGGTGGATGAAACAGGTGCCCTGGCGGCCTTCCTCGATACCCATCTGGCGGATGGCTTCGAGGAACGGCAGGGATTCGATGTCGCCGACGGTACCGCCCACCTCGACGATCGCCACGTCGGCACCTTCGGCGCCACGCTTGACGTAGGTCTTGATCTCGTCAGTGATGTGGGGGATGACCTGCACGGTCTTGCCGAGATATTCGCCGCGCCGTTCCTTCTTGATCACCGCCTCGTAGATCTGGCCGGTGGTGAAGTTGTTGCGCTTGCTCATCTTGGCGCTGGTAAAGCGCTCGTAGTGGCCCAGATCCAGGTCGGTTTCGGCGCCGTCTTCGGTCACGAAGACTTCACCGTGCTGGAAGGGGCTCATCGTGCCCGGGTCAACGTTGATGTAGGGGTCGAGCTTGAGGTGCGTAACCTTGATGCCCCGGGACTCGAGAATTGCCCCGAGAGAGGCGGCGGCGATGCCTTTGCCCAGAGAGGACACGACACCACCGGTAACAAAGACGTATTTGGTCATGACACGGGGGGACTACTGGAAAGGGGAATGATAGCCGATCAGGCCCCTTCTCTTCAATCGGTACGACCGCCTCGCCCCCGGGAACAGGGGGCGCAGAACCGTCCGGCGCCCCCTGTTCCCGCCTTGATTTCGCCTCAATCCGGCCTCAGTTATCCCGGATGAAATCCCGGTTGATCTCCCGGAACTGGGCCGTCGCGCTCCGCTTCAGCCATTCGAAAGCCACCATTTCCCGGCTCACGATCTCCACCCCGTGAGCACGCATGCGCGCCAACGCCAGTTCTTTGTCGGGCGGCTTGCGGGACCCCACCGCGTCGGCCACAACGAAGACCTCCTTGCCCTGCCAGCGTAGTTCGAGCACCGTCTGCTGGACACAGACATGGGCCTCGGTACCGACGACGATCACCTGCCGTCGCGCCTCGACCTCCGTCCCGCCAAGACAGCCATCCGAGACGCACGAGAAATGGGTCTTGTCGACGCAATGCGCCCCGTCGAGCACGGCCTTCAAGGGCGCTGCCGTCGGCCCCAGTCCCACCGGGTATTGCTCGGAAACCACCACCGGCACCCGCAAGCGACGCGCCACACCGGCCAGCCAGACGCAGTTGGCGAGAATGACTTCGCCGTCGTGGATCGCCGGGAGCAGCCGCTCCTGCACGTCCACGACCAGCAGAACCGATTTGTCCGCGGTCATCAGCATCCCGCCCTCCTCAGGACTGCAGTTCCGGACGGCTCCGGAACTGCTCCAGCGCCGCCGGATTGGCCAGGGCCTCGACGTTCTTCACCGGCCGTTCATGCACCACCGCACGCACGGCCAGTTCGACGATCTTGCCGCTCTTGGTGCGCGGAATGTCATCGACCCGCACCACCCTCGCCGGCACGTGGCGCGGCGTGGTGTTGTCGCGAATCGTGCGGCGGATGCGGTCGATCAACCCGTCGTCGAGCTGCAGCCCTTCCCGCAACTTGACGAAGAGCACTACCCGCACGTCGGTCGGATTCTCCGGCGGCCACTCCTGGCCGATCACCAGCGCCTCGATCACCTCGTCGAGCTTCTCGACCTGGCGATAGATCTCCGCCGTGCCGATGCGCACACCGCCCGGATTGAGGGTGGCATCGGAACGACCATAGATGACAAGGCCGTCATGGGCGGTGATCTCGGAATAGTCCCCATGACACCACACGTTGTCGAAACGCTCGAAGTAGGCCGCCTTGTACTTGCTGCCATCCGGGTCGTTCCAGAAGCCGATGGGCATCACGGGGAACGGGCGTACGCACACCAGCTCACCCTTTTCGCCGCGCACCGGACGACCGCCATCGTCGAACACGTCCACGGCCATGCCGAGCCCCTTGCACTGGATCTCGCCCGGCCACACCGGCAGTGCCGGATTGCCGAGAACGAAACAGGAAACGATGTCCGTTCCGCCCGAGATGGAAGACAGGCACAGGTCCGCCTTGATGTCCCGATACACGTATTCGAAGCCCTCCGGCACCAGCGGGCTGCCGGTCGAGAACATCGCCCGCAGACGGCTCAGGTCATGGGTTTCCCGGGGCTTGAGACCGGCCTTGGCAATTCCGTCGATGAATTTTGCCGACGTGCCGAAATGGGTCATGCCTTCGGCCTGGGCGTAGTCGAAGAGAATCGAGCCGTTGCCGAGCATCGGCGAACCGTCGTACAGCAGCAGGGTTGCGCCGGACGCCAGCCCCGACACCAGCCAGTTCCACATCATCCAGCCGCAGGTGGTGAAGTAGAAGAGCCGGTCGCCGGGCTTCACGTCGCCATGCAGGCGATGCTCCTTGATGTGCTGCAGTAGGACGCCGCCGGCGCAATGGACGATGCACTTGGGCACACCGGTCGTGCCGGACGAGTACATGACGAACAACGGATGGGCGAAAGGCAGCCGCGCAAACGCAATCTCGGTCACCGCCTGGAAGGGCTTGACGAATTCAGGCAGCAAACGGGCGTGGGGCACCTGGCTCAGGTCATGCTTGGCATGCACGTAGGGCACCACCGCCACCCGCTTCACCGAAGGCAGACCGGCGGTGATCTCCGCCAGGCGATCCAGGCAGTCCACCACCTTCCCGTTGTAGTAGTAGCCATCGACGGCAATCAACACCTTCGGCTCGATCTGGCCGAAACGGTCCAGCACGCCCTGCACGCCGAAATCCGGCGATGCCGACGAGAAGATCGCCCCGATGCTCGCCGCAGCCAGCATGGCCACCAGGGTTTCCGGCAGATTGGGCATCCATGCCGCGACACGATCCCCCTCCACCACGCCCATTTCCCGCAGCGCTGCCGCGAAACGCGCCACCTGGCGATACAGGTCGGCATGGGTCAGGCGATTCTTGACCTTGTCTTCGCCCCAGAACACCAGCGCATCGCTCTCGTCGCGGCTACGCAGCAGGTTCTCGGCAAAATTGAGGCGCGCCTCGGGAAACCAGCGCGCACCGGGCATCTGGCCGCCCTCCTCAAGCACCACCGCGCCTTTCTCGCCGCGCAGCTCGCCAAGCTCCCAGACGGAAGTCCAGAACTCTTCGGGCTCGTCGATCGACCAGGCGTGCAAGGCGGCGTAATCGGTGAGTTTTCGCCCCCAGCGCTGCTCGGCAGCCTTCGCAAAGACGGTAATGTTGGCCGCGGCAACCCGCTCCGCATCCGGGGCCCACAGCGGGCGATCAGCCGACGTATAGCTCATGATGTCTCTCCTCGTTTTTCTTATGCGGGCCGGATCAGCTTACCTTAGCGCGCAGCGCATCGGGAATCGGCACCGACTTGCCTGTGCGCGGATCCATCCACACCACCTTGGCGGCGCCCTCCGCATACAGCCGGTCCTCGCCCTCGACATATAATTCGTACCAGGTCATCACGCTACTCCGGCCCGGCTCGCCGGCATAAAGGCGCACGACGACAGTCGCCGGATAATTGACCGGCACGAGGAAGGTACAACTGGCATTGATGATGACAGCACCAGCCTCGGCCTGCGGGCTCACCACGAAGCCTTCGGCCTCCAGCCATTCGACCCGGGCCTGTTCGAAGTAGCGGAAATAGACGGTGTTGTTCACATGGCCGTAGTAATCCATATCCCCCCAGCGCACCGGGATCCGGGTCGTCAGCAACAGCTTGCGCGAGGGGGCTTCTGCGGGGATGTCGGTACTCATGGCTCTTCTGTCTCCGGTTTGATTGATTATGGGCTCTCGTGATCCGTGCAGCCAAACAAGCGGCTCGCCGAAATCAGCCGGGTCAATGTAACATACGGTACCGTATGCTGCGAAAGCCCCGTATTTGCCCATTCCGGGATTGCCCGGCGTCTGGCGGGCGGGTTACGCTTCGCGGTTTACGGTTACACACCACAACAAATCGAACGGCTCTCAGGAGGAGGCAGCAATGGAACGCGATTCCATGGAATTCGACGTCCTGATCGTAGGCGGCGGCCCGGCGGGCTTGTCGGCGGCGATCAGGCTCAAGCAACTGGCCGCTGAAAAAGGCCAGGATTTTTCGGTGTGCCTGATCGAGAAGGCCGCCGAGATCGGCGCCCACATCCTGTCCGGCGCGGTCATCGATCCGCGCGCGCTCAACGAACTCTTCCCCGACTGGAAGGCGATGGGCGCGCCGCTCAACACGCCGGTCTCGGAAGACCGGGTGATCTTCCTGTCGGAAAACGGCGGACGCCAGATCCCCAACGGCCTGCTGCCGGAGGCCTTCCACAACGAAGGCAACTACATCGTGCGTCTGGGCAATCTGGCCAAGTGGCTCGGTGAGCAGGCCGAGGCGCTGGGCGTCGAGGTCTATCCGGGCTTTGCCGGCGCCGAGTTGCTGCTCGACGACAACGGTGCCGTCGCTGGCGTGATCACCGGCGACATGGGCGTGCTCAAGGACGGTAGCCAGGGCCCGAACTTCCAGCCCGGCATGGAGCTGCGCGCCAAGTACACCCTCTTCGCCGAAGGCTGCCGCGGCCACCTGGGCAAGCAGCTCGAAGCGAAGTTCTCGCTGCGCGACGGCGTCGACCCGCAGACTTACGGCATCGGCCTCAAGGAGCTGTGGGAGATCCCCGCCGGCCAGCACGTGCCGGGCCTCGTCGTGCATACGGCCGGCTGGCCGATGGATACGGCCACCTACGGCGGCGGCTTCTGCTACCACCTGGAAGGCAACCTGGTGTCGGTCGGCTACGTGGTCGGCCTCAACTACACCAACCCCTATCTGTCGCCTTTCGAGGAGTTCCAGCGCTACAAGACGCACCCGGAGATCCGCCAGTTCCTCGAAGGCGGCAAGCGCCTGGCTTACGGCGCGCGCGCGATTGCTGCCGGCGGCCTGCAGAGCCAACCCAAGCTGGTCTTCCCCGGCGGCGCGCTGATCGGCGACGACGCGGGCTTCCTCAACGCGGCGCGCATCAAGGGCAGCCATGCGGCCATGAAGTCCGGCATGCTGGCCGCCGAGGCTGCCTTCGAGGCCCTTGCCGCCGGCCGCACCCAGGACGAACTGAGCGCCTTCCCGGAGCGCTTCAAGGCCAGCTGGCTGCACGCGGAGCTGCACAAGACCCGCAACTTCAAGCCCTACATGAAGAAGGGCCTGTGGCTCGGCTCCTTCCTGTTCGGCGCCGAGCAGAAGCTCTTTGGCGGCAACGTGCCGTGGACGCTGCACAACCACGCCGACCACACGACGCTGCGTCCGGCCGCCGAGTGCCAGCCGATCGCCTACCCGAAGCCGGATGGCAAACTGACTTTCGACCGCCTCTCGTCGGTGTTCCTGTCCAACACCAACCACGAGGAAGACGAGCCCTGCCACCTGCAGCTGAAGGACGCCTCGGTGCCGATCGCCATCAACCTGGCCAAGTACGACGCTCCCGAGCAGCGTTACTGTCCGGCCGGCGTGTATGAGATCGTGCGCAGCGAAGAAGGCGACAACCCACGCCTGCAGATCAACGCCCAGAACTGCGTCCACTGCAAGACCTGCGATATCAAGGACCCCACCCAGAACATCAACTGGGTCGTTCCTCAAGGCGGCGAGGGGCCGATCTACCAGGGGATGTAAGCCTCCGACGACGCCTTCGCAACAAACAAGAACGGCCGGTGTTTCGCACCGGCCGTTCTTGTTTCCGCTACGGGAGCGAACCGCATTCGCTCCCTCGGATCAGCTGCTTACCCCACCCACTTGCGGGCGTTGCGGAACATGCGCAGCCACGGGGAATCCTCGCCGAGCTCGGCCGGATGCCAGCTCATCTGCACGGTCCGGGCGGTACGCTCCGGGTGCGGCATCATGATCGTGAAGCGGCCATCCGGCGTGGTCAGGCCGGTGATGCCGGCCGGCGAACCATTCGGGTTGAACGGATAACGCTCGGCGATGGCGCCGTTGTTGTCCACGTAGCGCAGCGCAATCCTGGCATTGTCCTGAGCGTCGATGCCGGCGAACACCGCGCGGCCTTCGCCGTGGGACACGACGATGGGCATGCGGCTACCGGCCATGCCGGCCAGCAGGATGGACGGGCTGTCCTGCACTTCCACCATCACGAAGCGGGCTTCAAACTGCTCGCTGCGGTTGCGGTGGAAGCGCGGCCAGGTTTCGGCACCGGGGACGATCTCGGCCAGGTTGGACATCATCTGGCAGCCGTTGCAGACGCCCAGCGCAAAGGTGTCGTCACGCTTGAAGAAGGTCTCGAACTGCTCGCGCAGCGCCGGGTTGAAGAGAATGGACTTGGCCCAGCCCTGCCCCGCGCCCAGCACGTCGCCGTAGGAGAAGCCGCCACAGGCCGCCAGCCCCTTGAAGTCGGACAGATGCACGCGGCCGGCCTGCAGGTCGGACATGTGCACATCGAAGGGCGCGAAGCCGGCCCGCTCGAAGGCCGCCGCCATTTCAGCCTGGGAGTTCACGCCCTGCTCACGCAGGATCGCGATCTTCGGCCGAGCGCCGGTAGCGATGAAGGGCGCAGCGATGTTGTCCGCCGGATCGTAGCTCAGCGATACGGACAGGCCGGGGTTGGAGGCATCGGCCAGCGCGTCGAATTCTTCCTTGGCGCATTCCGCGTCGTCGCGCAGACGGGCGATCTGGTAGCTGGTCTCGGACCAGGTCTGCAGCAGTTCGGCACGCGGCGCATTGAACACAAGCTTGGCGTTGCGCCAGAAGCGCAGCTCGTCACGGTCGTTGGGCTCGCCGACGAAGTGGTAGCTGAGGCCGGCAATACGCAGGGCCTCGGTCAGACGACTGCGGTCGTCGCGGCGGATCTGGACGACGGCGCCCAACTCCTCTGCGAACAGGGCCTTGAACAGCATGTCGTTGAAGCGCCCCTTCAGGGAATCCGGGCGCTTGTCGAGACCATCCACGTCGTTCATGAACTGGTCGTAGGCCACGGTATCGAGCATGACCGACAGGCCGCACTTGGACGCAAAGGCCATTTCGCACAGGGTCGCGAACAGGCCGCCATCGGCGCGGTCGTGGTAGGCCAGGATCAGGTCGTCCTTGCGCCATTGCTGGATCAGCTCGAAGAAGGTCTTCAGCTGCGCCGCATCCACGTCCGGCGCATGCTCGGCCACCGAGTTGTAGGCCTGGGCCAGCACGGAGCCGCCGAGACGGTTCTGGTTGTTGCCAAGGTCGATCAGCAGCAGCTCGGTTTCCACGCCCTCCGGGAACTGCAGTTGCGGCGTCAGCGTACGGCGCACGTCCTGCACCGGAGCAAAACCGGTGACGATCAGCGACAGCGGCGACACGACCTGCTTGTCCTCGCCCTCCTCATTCCACGCGGTACGCATGGACAGGGAGTCCTTGCCGACGGGGATCGCCAGCCCGGCCTGCTGGCAGAACTGGGACACGGCCTCGACGGTCTGGTACAGCTTGACGTCCTCGCCGCGATGGCCGGCAGCGGCCATCCAGTTTGCGGACAGCTTCACGTCACCCAGCGAACGGATGTCCGCCGCGGCGATGTTGGTGATCGCCTCGCCGATCGCCATGCGGCCGGAGGCCGGCGCGTCGAGGGTCGCCACCGGCGTACGCTCGCCCATCGCGAAGGCTTCGCCGAGGTAGCCGCTGTAGCTCATGGTGGTCACCGCCACGTCGGCGACAGGGATCTGCCACGGGCCGACCATCTGGTCGCGGGCGGTCATGCCGCCGACGGAGCGGTCGCCGATGGTGATCAGGAAATTCTTGCTGGCCACCGCCGGCATGCGCAGCACGCGCCGGCAGGCATCGGCCAGCTCGATGTCGGTGACGTCGAAGGGCGGCACGAAGACCTGGCGACTGGAAACGTTGCGGGTCATCTTCGGCGGCTTGCCGAGGAGCACCTGCATTTCCATATCTACCGGCTCGTTCTCGAAGTGGCTGTCGGCAACGACCAGATGGCCGTCGTCGGACGCCGTGCCGACCACGGCGAACGGGCAGCGCTCGCGCTCGCAGATCGCCTTGAAAATTTCGAGGCTCTCCGGCGCGATCGCCAGCACGTAACGCTCCTGGGATTCGTTGGACCAGATCTCGCGCGGGCTCATGCCCGGCTCTTCGATGTGCACTTCACGCAGCTCGAAGCGCGCGCCCAACTCGGCGGAATCCGCCAGTTCGGGAAAGGCGTTGGAGAGACCCCCGGCGCCCACGTCGTGGATCGACAGGATCGGGTTCGCCGCGCCCTTCTGCCAGCAGGCATCGATGACTTCCTGGCAGCGGCGCTGGATTTCCGGGTTGCCGCGCTGCACGGACGCGAAGTCCAGGTCCGCGGTGTTGGTGCCGGTCGCCATCGACGACGCGGCGCCGCCGCCGAGGCCGATAAGCATGCCCGGGCCACCCAGCTGGATCAGCAGCGTGCCGGGGCCGAACTTGATCTTGAAGGATTGCTGGTCCTGGATGCAGCCCAAGCCACCGGCGATCATGATCGGCTTGTGGTAGCCGCGCACCTCGTCCTGCACGCTCTGCTGGAAGGTCCGGAAGTAGCCGGTCAGGTTGGGGCGGCCGAATTCGTTGTTGAACGCGGCGCCGCCCAGCGGGCCTTCGATCATGATGTCCAGCGCCGAAGCAATGCGTTCCGGCTTGCCGTAGGCCTGCTCCCAGGGCTGCTCGAAGCCGGGGATCTCCAGGTTCGACACGGAGAAACCGGTCAGGCCGGCCTTGGGCTTGGAGCCACGGCCGGTCGCGCCTTCGTCGCGGATCTCGCCTCCGGAACCGGTGGAGGCGCCGGGGAACGGGGAAATCGCCGTCGGGTGGTTGTGGGTCTCGACCTTGGCCAGGATGTGGGTCAGCTCGTCGTGGTACTGCCAGGCGCCGGATTCGTCCGGGTAGAGCTTGGGCACGGTGGCGCCCTCGATCACCGACGCGTTGTCGGAATAGGCGACGACAGTGCCTTCCGGGTGGGCCTTGTGGGTTTCGCGGATCATGCCGAACAGCGTCTTGTCCATCGGACGGCCGTCGATGACCCAGTCGGCATTGAAGATCTTGTGGCGGCAATGCTCGGAGTTCGCCTGGGCGAACATCATCAGCTCGACGTCGGTCGGGTTGCGGCCCATCCGCGTGAAATTCTCGACCAGATAATCAATCTCGTCTTCCGACAGAGCCAGGCCCAACTCACTGTTGGCAACCACCAGCGCATCGCGGCCGTTCTCGATGATCGCCACGGTGGTCAGCGGCTGCGGCTCGTAGTGGTGGAACAGCGCATGAGCGGCGTCTACGTTGTCGAGCACCGATTCGGTCATGCGGTCGTGGATGGCCGGCAGCACCGCGTCACGATCGGCCGACGACAGCCCGCCGCGCAGATCGAAGCTGTAGGCCGTGCCGCGCTCGACGCGGACGATCTTGTCGAAACCGCACTGGCGCGCAATGTCGGTCGCCTTCGACGACCACGGCGAAATGGTACCGAGTCGCGGCGTCACCAGCACCGGGCTGCCCGCGGGGGTCTCCCCTTCCGGATGGGCGCCGAGCAGGTCGACCAGCCGTGCCAGTTCGTCAGCGGAAAGCGGCGCACTGACTTCCACGAAGTACCAGTGTTCGACAGCCAGCCCCTTCAGGCGGGGCAGCGCGCTCTTGACCGAATCGGTCAGGCGGGCAAGACGGGAACGGGAGACGGCGGGCGCACCGCGCAGCTTGAGAATTTCGGACATGGCAAGGATGGGCGCGAAGTTGAAACCGGCCCGGCTGCGGACAAAAACGCCGTGCCGGACACGAAAAGGTCACAGATTATACCCGAGCCCTCCCGAGGCTCCGACCATCCTTCGCACAGGATTCCTCTACCCGCGCTACCAGCCCCTCCCGAGCCCCCGTCGGCACGGAGACCAGGGTTGATAAAATTAGTTGCAAATTACAAATGTGAAAATTCATCATAGATAGGACGTTTGCGTGTAAAAATTCACACTTTGAAGCCGACGGGCAGTGACCATGCCTCCTCACCACGCCTCCCACCAACCCTTGTCTCCGCGCCTGTTTTGGGTCATCGCGGCGGGATTCGTGCTGTTCGAAAGCGCGCTGCTCGGGCTCGCTTACCAATACACCCGCAACCAGCACCGACTGACCGAGCAGCTGGCTCTCGTTCATCAGGGCAGCGCCGTCGCCTGGCAGATGGCTTCATCGCCATCAGCCGATGCAGCGGCGAAGTCCCGGCAGCTCTGGCTGGACTCCATGCTGCACGCGCTGGACAGCGGCGGCAGCGTTGTCAGCCTGGAGAACACGCTGGCGCAACTTCCCCCCCTGGACAGTCCCAACGCCCGGCTGGCCGCCTCGAGGATCCAGACCCACTGGGACGAGTTCGCCCGGCTCAACAGGCAAGCGCCCGGCAGCGCAGCGGCGCGTGGCGAACTTACGGCCATGTCCGCCCCCCTCCATGAACTCTCGAACATCTTGAGTCTGGAGCGCAACGAAGCCTCCCACACGGCCACGGTGATGGGCCTGATCGCCGTCGCCGCGGGCATCCTGACCTTCATCACCACCGGCTCGCTGATGCTGCACCAGATCCTGCGCTTTGCCCGCTCGGGGCAGATGCTGCGCTCGATGATGAACCAGATCGGTGCCGGGGTCTGCATCCTGAGCAGCGGCGGCCGCATCGCCGACGCCAACCGCGCCGCGTGCCGCATGCTCGGCCGCCCGCGCAAGATGCTGCGCGGCAAGCGCCTGGAGGAAATCCTCACCCTCAACGACGGGGTGTGGACCGGCGACCGGCCGGACGGCCTGCCGATCGCCGTCGAACGCATTCCGGGGCAGATCGACTGCCACAAGGGGCCGCTCAACATCGTCACGCTGCTGGACGTCACCGCCCGCCACTTGACGACGGAATGCCTCCAGCACCTGGCGCACCATGACCCGCTGACCGGCCTTCCCAACCGGGCCTATCTGGAAAAGCGCTTCAAGGACGAACTCACGGACATCCAGAGCGACATTCTGCTGGGCGTCGCGGTGCTCGACCTGGACGGTTTCAAGCCGGTCAACGACACCTACGGCCACGCCATCGGCGACAGCCTGCTGGTGCAGATCGCCCAGCGTCTGAATTCCGCCTTGCGGATCAGCGACATGCTTGCCCGCACTGGCGGCGACGAATTCGTCGTGCTGTTCCCCGATGTAGGCAGCCGGGAAAGCCTCGCGCAGCTTGGCGAACGCCTGCTGGGCGTGTTCAACGACCCTTTCCAGGTTGCCGGCCACCGCATCCCCATGGGCTGCAGCATCGGGCTGTCCATCGCGCCGGACGATGGTACCGACCAGGACAGCCTGATGCGGGCCGCCGATGCGGCCATGTACCAAGCCAAGCATGCCGGCAAGCGGCGCGTCCGCCTCACCGCGGTGAAGAGCGCGGGGGCAGCCCCGCCCACCGGCCCAAGAAGCAGGGCGATCGGGTAAACTGCCGGGTTTTGCCGAGTCCCCGGTCCCTTGCATTACGACGAGTCCGTCCCCGACGAAATCCCCGCACCAGGCGCCACCCTGCCACGCAGCTGGCTGATCGCGCCTGCGGCCTCGCTCGCGGTGCTCGCACTAGCCTGCGTCTCGGCCGGCAACCAGTCGCTCTTCATCACGCTCAATTCCGCCGCCAGCGGCGTTTCATCTTCCCTGTGGTCCGCACTGTCGCTGACGGGCTCCGTGCTCGGCATGCTGGCCCTGCTGGCCCCAACCCTGAAGACACGCCCCCGCTGGCTGGCCTCCGCGCTGCTGGCCAGCCCGCTGGCCCTGGCTTTCAGTGAAGGCGGCAAGCGCTTTTTCGACATCATGCGTCCGGCCGGCGTGCTCGAATCCGGCAGCTTCAACCTGATCGGCCAGAAACTGTACGTGCACTCCTTTCCGTCCGGCCATGCGACCACCGCCTTCGTCGTGGCGGCGGCGCTGATCTTCGCGTGGCCCGAGGCCAGCACCCGCGTGCGCCTCGCCATTCTTGCCGCTGCCGTGCTGATCGCCTTCTCCCGCATCGCAGTGGGCGCCCACTGGCCGCTGGACGTACTCGTCGGCGCCTGCGGTGGCTGGCTGATCGGCGCCCTGGGCGGCCTGCTTGCCACGCGCTGGCGTTTCTGGGAACGCCGCGGTGGCGTACGCGCGATGGCCGCCATCGCCCTCGGCAGCAGCCTCGCACTCCTGTTCATCGACCTGGGTTATCCGTCCGTGCACCTGTATCAGATCGGTCTTGCCGCCTGGGGCATCGGCGGCGCAGCCTCGGCCCTCGGCAAAGAAACGGATATCCGCTCATGAGCGCCAAGCGCCTTCTCGCAATCGCCGTCTCTGTCGGCCTTCTGGGCTGGTTGATGGCCGATGGCCGCTGGCGTGGCCTCGGCGACGTCTTCGCACGCCTCGACATGCCCACGCTGCTGCTATGCGCCGGCGGCTTTGGGCTGTCCTACGTCCTTCGCGCACTGAGGGTGTTCGACGAGTTCCGCGCCCAGGCGGCCGGACGCTTCGGCACCTGCCTGCGCATCGTGCTGATCCACAACGCGATGATCAACGTGGTGCCTTTCCGCGGCGGCGAAGCGGCCTTCCCGCTGCTATTGCGGCAGAACTTCGGCATCGCCCTGCCCCGCGCCATCGCATCGCTGTTCTGGTTCCGCCTGCAGGACGCCTTCGTCGTGATGGCCCTCGCCGCCTTCGTGTGGCCGGGACTGCCGGTGACGCTCAAGGCCACCTGCATCACCGGCGTGATCGCGCTGGCCTGGTGGCTGCCGCGCTGGGCGCGGGCGCCCCATGACTGGGCCGACGGCAAGGCCTTCACCGCCAAACTGGCCAAGGTGCGCGACGCCTTCGCCGAGAGCACCCGCCACGCCCGCTACGGCTGGGTGTGGACCATCGCCAACTGGACGGTCAAGCTCGCCGCCCAGGCGGCCCTGCTAGCCGCGCTGCTTCCGGCCGCCATCGACGTGGGCGCGGCCGGCGCCCTCGGCGCCGAGCTCGCCGCGATCCTGCCGGTGCAGGGCGTGGCCGGCTTCGGCACCTACGAAGCCGGCGCCGCCGCGGCGCTGCTGCCGAATGGCATTCCCCTCACGGCCGGACTGCAGGTGGCGCTGGCGCTGCACCTCTTCGTCATCGCCTGTTCCGTCACCTCGGGCGCCATCGCCTGGCTCTTCCCGGCCGCAAAGACACCGGAAGCCGCCGCAGTGCCCCGCTCCGACTTACAATCCGCCTCGTCCGCCAACGACGGGGTGAATACCCGATCTGTAAACGAATAAATACTATGACCGCAGCCTCCCAGCTCTCTCCGCTCCCGCCCGCCCAGCCGCAGATCCCGGCCAACCTGCCGCCGCACCGGCTGTCGGTCGTCGTCCCCCTCTACAACGAGGAAGACAACGTGGCGCCGCTGCTCGAGCGCATCCACCTGGCTCTCGGCCCCTACCCCTACCCGTGGGAAGTGGTGATCGTCGACGACGGCAGCTCGGACCGCACCGTGGACAACCTGGAAGCCGCCGCCAAGCACTACGGCCCGCACGTGCGCATCGTCGCGCTGATGCGCAACTTCAAGCAGACTGCGGCGATGCAGGCCGGCCTCGACGCCGCCCGCGGCGACGTGATCGTCACGATGGACGGCGACCTGCAGAACGACCCCATCGACATCCCGCGCATGGTCGGCCGCCTGCTCAACGAAGATCTCGACCTCGTCGCCGGCTGGCGCAAGAACCGCAAGGACGGCATGGTCCTGCGCAAGATCCCGTCGAAGATCGCCAACCGCCTGATCGCCAAGATCACCGGCGTGCACCTGCAGGACTACGGCTGCTCGCTGAAGGCCTTCCGCGCCAGCGCGATCAAGAACGTCCGCCTGTACGGCGAAATGCACCGCTTCATCCCGGCCTGGCTGGCCACCGTGACCACGCCGCGCAAGATCGCCCAGGAAGAGGTCACCCACCACGCGCGCATGTTCGGCCAGTCCAAGTACGGCATCTCGCGGACCTTCCGGGTCATCCTCGACCTGATCTTCGTGTACTTCTTCATGCGCTTCCGCACCCGTCCGGGCCACTTCTTCGGCGGCATCGGTCTGGGTCTGGGCGCGCTGGGCATGGTGATCCTGGGCTACCTGGGTCTGCTCAAGCTGTTCACCGGCGCCTCCATCGGCACCCGCCCGCTGCTCTTCGGCGGCTTCTTCCTGGTCATCGCCGGCGTGCAGATGGTCACCTCCGGCGTGCTCGCCGAACTGCTCACCCGCGTTTATTTCGAGTCCGGCCAGAGCCAGGCCTACGTGGCGCGGGAAAGCGCCGCCCTGCAGGACGAACAAGGCTGGCGTTCGGCCGGCGCCCAGTAAGCGCCCATGTCGTCGGCCCTCCACACCGCCGGCGGGCGGCTTGCCGGCACGCCTGTCGGCCGCCTGATCCTCGTGCTGCCGCTGATCGCTTTCCTGTTGCGCCTCGGCGGCGCGCCGCTGTTCGACGTGGACGAAGGCGCCTTCTCCGAGGCAACGCGGGAGATGTTCGAGCGCCACGACTTCCTGTTCACCTACCTGAACGGCAGTCCGCGCTTCGACAAGCCGATCTTCATCTACTGGCTGCAGTCCATCGGCTACCTGATCTTCGGCGCCAGCGAATGGGCTTTCCGGCTGCCGTCGGCGCTGGCCGCCATCGTGTGGAGTTACGCGACCTATTTCTTCGCCCGCCGGCGCGTCGGCGAAGACGCTGCACTGATTGCACTGGCCGTCGCCTGCACGGCCCTCGGGCCCTTCGCCATTGGCCGCGCCGCCACCGCCGATGGCCTGCTCAACTGCCTGCTGGCACTGACGCTGTTCGACGTCTGGCGCCACCTCGAAGGTGGCCGGCGCGCGCCACTACTGCGGGCCTTCCTGTGGATGGGGCTCGGCGCGCTGACCAAGGGACCTGTCGCGCTGATCGTTCCCGGCACCGTGAGCTTCCTGTACTGCGCCAGCCGCGGCGAATGGCTGCGCTGGCTGCGGATGGTCTTAAACCCCGTCGGCTGGCTGATCCTGATCACCCTCGTCGCCCCGTGGTACGCCTACGCGCTGCACCGCCACGGTCAGGACTTCATCGACGGCTTCATCATGAAGCACAACGTCCAGCGTTTCTCTGGATCGCTGGAAGGCCATGGCGGCAGCGCGTTCTACTACGTGATCGCGGTTCCGCTGCTGCTGTTGCCGTGGAGCGGGTTGTTCATCGTGGCCCTCGGCAAGCTGAAGGCCGGGCTGGGCGATCCGCTACAGCGCTTCCTGTGGCTGTGGTTCGGCTTCGTCGTGGCCTTCTTCTCGCTGTCAGGCACCAAGCTGCCCCATTACGTGCTGTACGGCTGCACGCCGCTGTTCATCCTGATCGGCCTGCATGCCAGCACGGCGCGGCGGGCCTGGCCGCATCTGCTGGCACCCGGCCTGCTGCTGGCCCTGCTGCCCGCCCTGCCGGCCGTTTTCGACAAGCTGTCCAGCGGCAAGCTGGGTGACGGCTATTACCGCGCCCAGCTCGGCCGGGCGCTGGAAGTTGGCGACACCGTTTACCTCGGCCTCACCGGCGGCGCCCTCCTGCTGTGGCTGGTCTATGTGCTGTTCTCGAAGGCCTCGCTGGTGCAGCGCCTAGCCGTGACTGCCGCGCTCCAGGTCGTGCTGCTGGCCGGACTGGTCGTGCCCTTCGCCGGCGAACTGGCCCAGGGACCGGTGAAAGCCGCCGGACTGAAAGCCCATGAGTTGGGCGGCGACGTAATGTTCTGGAACTTCAGCACCGCCCCGAGCTTCAGCGTCTATCGCCAGGCTGTCACCCTCAAGGGCGATCCGCAGCCCGGCCAGGTCGCGCTGACGCGCGTCGACCGCCTGCCGGCCGACGTGCCGGTAGAGGTCCTGTTCCGCCAGGGGGGCGTGGCCCTCGTCAAGGTGAAACAATGAGCGAACGCAGCTACGTCGGCCCACTGGCGCTGATCGCCGCCATCCTCACGGTCTACCGTATCTGGGTGATCAGCCACCTGGGCATCGACCTGTACGTGGACGAAGCCTATTACTGGGGCTGGTCGCAGAACCTGGACTGGGGCTATTTCTCCAAGCCGCCGGTCATCGCCGCGCTGATCGCCGGCAGCACGGCCCTGTTCGGCAACGGCCTGATCGCCATCAAACTGCCGTCCCTGCTGCTCTACCCTGCGACGGCCTTCGCGCTGTACGCGCTGGGTAGCAGGATGTACTCGCCAAAGGTGGGTTTCTGGGCCGGCCTGTCCTTCATGTCCATGCCGCTGGTGGCGGCGCTGGGGCTGTTCGTGTCCACTGACGCCCCGTTGCTGCTGTGCTGGACCCTCGCGCTACTGTTCCTGCTGCGGGCGCTGGACAACGGCCGCTGGGGCGCCTGGCTGGCCTGCGGCGCGGTAATCGGTGTCGGCCTGATGTCCAAGTACACGATGGCGGCCTTCCTGCCGTCGGCGCTGCTGCTGATCGCGCTGGACCCGAAACAGCGCCACTGGCTGCTCCGCCCGCAGCCCTGGCTAGCCGTGCTGCTGGCCGTGGCGATCCTGTCGCCCAACTTGTACTGGAACTGGACCCACGACTTCCCCACCTTCCGCCATACGGCGGAGATCACCCGCGTCGGCGGCCACGGGGAGCGCGGCTGGCATCCCGGCCAGCTCGGCGAGTTCATCGGCGCCCAGTGGCTGTCCTTCGGCCCGCTGCTCGGCGTGCTGCTGGGCATCGCTCTGTTCCGCGGGCGCAGCCTGTGGCGCGATGCGTCCCATCGCACACTGCTGGTCTTCATCGTGCCGCTGCTGCTGCTCGTCAGTCTGCAGGCCCTGACCGGCCGCGCCAACGGCAACTGGGCCGCGCCGATCTTCGTCGGTGCCTGCCTGCTGGTGCCCGCGGTCTTCCTGCAGAATGGCAGGCGCTGGCTGATCGCCGGCGTGGTGGTGAACCTCGTCGCCGCGATGCTGGCCTATCACTGGCCGGACATCGCCCGCGCCACCGGCACCGCGCTGACCGCCAAGAACGACCCCTACAAGCGGGCGCGGGGCTGGATCCACCTGGCCGACGGCGTCGCGCCGCTGCTGGCAAGCCACCCCGGCAGCATCCTCGTTGGCGAAGACCGGGAGCTGATCGCCCACCTGGTGTACCGCCTGCACCCGGCCGAGTACGCGGCCTGGAACCCCGACCACCTGCCCATCGACCACTACGAGCTCACCACCACGCTGAAGGGCAAGGAAGGGCGCGACATCCTGTACGTCGGCCGCAAGCCGGAAATCCCTGACATTGCCGCCCGTTTCGGCGGCAGCGAGCTGCTCGGCAAGGTCGTCGTGCCGGTCCACAAGGACTTCAAACGAGAGGTCTACGTCTTCCTGCTGAAGGACTTCAAGGGCTACTGAACGCCCCCAGGGCTGGAAATAAGGAAACCTGGGGCGACCTGACGTTTCATTGCTAGCCGTTACTGCCCCGCGCCGGACTCCACGCCCGGCAGCGCGGCCAGCGGCTCGTCGAGTTGAGCCGCCTCGATCTTCTGGAAGTGGGCGCTGATCTTGCGCGATGAAGTCTGCACATCCACCACGTCCTCGTTGGCCTGGCGGATGTGCGTAGCGAGCTTCTGCATGCGCTCGTCGAAACGGTTGAAGTCCTTTGCCAGCTTGCCGAGGGCGTCCTTGATGACGTGGATCTGCTTGCGCGTCTCCACATCCTTGAGCACCGCCCGCGCGGTATTGAGCACCGCCATCAGCGTCGTCGGCGAGACGATCCACACCCGGCGCTGCATCGCGTAGGCCACCACCTCCGGGTGGTAGGCGTGGATCTCGGCGAACACCGCCTCCGCCGGCACGAACATCACCGCCCCGTCCGACGTGACCTCCGGCTGGATGTACTTGTCGGCAATCGCATCCACGTGCTTCTTCACGTCGTTGCGGAAGGCCGTCTGGGCCGTGCGCCGCTCCAGGTCGCCCACCTCGCCGGCGAACATGCGGTGGTAGTTCTCCAGCGGGAACTTCGAATCCACGACCACCATCCCGGTCGGCTCGGGCAGGCGGAGCACACAGTCGGCCCGTGTGCCATTCGGCAGAACGTACTGAAAATCGAAGGACTCCGGCGGCAAGGCGTTGCGCACCAGGGCTTCGAGCTGGACTTCGCCGAAGGCGCCGCGGGAGCGCTTGTCGCCGAGCAACTCCTGCAGGCTGACCACGTTGGTGGTCAGATCGCCGATCTTCTTCTGTGCTTCGTCGATGGTCGCCAGCCGCGCCATCACATTGGTGAAGGTCTCGTTGGTCTTGCGGAAGCCCTCGTCGAGACGCTGGTTCACGTGGCCGCTGATCGCCTCCAGGCGCTCACCAACGGTGCGGTGCATGGCCTCGATGCTGTGGGTCAGCTGCTGGGACGCGCCGTTCAAGCCCTTCTGCAGCAGCTCTCGATCCGCACGGGCGTGCTCGGACAAGGTCTTGAGGGTCTCGGCCATCATCTCCGTGCGCAGCTTCTCCTGTCCGCTGGCCACCGCGGACGCCAGTTCGGACAGACGCAGCGCCATCTCTTCCTTCTGCGTGCCGAGCTGCCCCACCAGGGCCAGATGGAGTTGCTGGAGCGCGTGTCGGGCCGCGGCCTGCTCGGCGTCGAGCCGGTCGCGCAGGCGATCGATCTCCCCCGCCAGCATTTCGATCACGCGGTCGCCGGCGGCCGTCGAACTAACCTGCAGCTCCCGGACGAACTGCAGTTGCTGGTGGCTGAACAGACCCTCCAGGCGAGCATCGAGGTGAGCGAGCATTTGCCCGGCGGTTTCGTCCTGGGCCCGGTTGAGACGTGTGATCCGCAAGGCCAGCCAAGCGACGACGGACAGGACGGCAAGAAGCAGTACGAACAGTAGCGGTATCAAGACTGAAGAGGATTCGGGAGTCATGGCCGGAGTATACCCGGCCATGCCCCCGTCCTTCCCTCAGCTCAGCGCCCGCAAGCTCGCCAGCGGCGGCTGGGAGAGCAGATGCCGGGTGCCGACCCAGCCCGCCAGCGTCACCACCGCGCAGCCGGCAATGCCGCCGGCCAGCAGTGGCAGCAAACTCGGCGCATAGGGCAGTTTGAAGACGAAATGCCCCAGCGCCCAGCCGATGCCAGTCGCCCCGGCGCCCGCCAGCACACCGGCTACCAACCCGAGCACGGCGAACTCGGCGAGCAGCGCCGCGCGCAGTTGCCCATTGCGGGCCCCCAGCGTGCGCAGGATGGCCAGCTCCTTCTCCCGCTCGTCATGGGTGGATTGCAGCGCCCCGAACAGCACGACCACGCCCGCCACCACCGCGAAGCCGAAGACGAACTGCACCGCCGCGATCAGCTGATCGACCATCGCCTGGATCTGGCCGATCACCGCCGCCACGTCGATCACCGTCAGGTTCGGGAAGGCCGCCACCAGGCGGTTGGAAAAGTCCAGCTGCCCCGGCGACAGGTAGAAGCTGGTGATGTAACTGGCCGGTTGCTGCTCCAGCATGCCCGGCGCGGCGATCACGAAGAAATTCACCCGCATCGAATCCCAGTCCAGCTTGCGCAGGCTGGTGATGCGCGCCTCGCTGCGCACACCGGCGATCTCGAAAGTCAGCAAGTCGCCCATCGCCAGACCGAGGGTCTGGGCCAGCCCCTGCTCGACGGAGAACTGCGGCACGTGCTCGTCCCCATGCCAGCGCCCTTCGATGACGCGGTTGCCGCCCGGTAGACGCGAGTCGAAGGACAGGTTGAAGTCCCGGTCCACCAAACGCTTGGCGCGGTCGTCCGTGTAGTCGTCCGGCCCGACCGGACGGCCGTTCACCGCCACCAGGCGTCCGCGGATCATCGGCTGCAGCAAAGGCTCAGGTCGGCCGTTGTCCTTGAAGAACTGGCGCAGGGCCGGCAATTGTTCGGGCTGGATGTTGATCACGAAACGGTTGGGCGCATCCACCGGCGTGGTCTGCTTCCAGCTCGACAGCAGGTCGCCGCGCACCAGCGTCAGCAGCAACAGCGCCGTCAGCCCCATGCCGAGGGCGAGGGCCTGCACGAGGCTGGCCACCGGCCGCCGCCGCAGGGACGCCAGCCCGTAGCGCCAGCCGCTGCTCGCCACACTGCGTACATGCCCCAAGCCACCGATCACGGCCCACGCCACGCCGCCATACACCGCGAAGGCCAGCGCGAAGCCGCCGACCACCCAGGCACCGAGCAGCCAGTCCCGCGCGATGCCGACCAGCAGGCCGGCCAGCACCAGCGCGCCGAGGGCCCAGGCCAAGCCTTCCCGCGCAGCGATGCCGTCCCATTCGCGCCGCAGCACGCGCAAGGTCGGCACCCGCCCAAGCCGGATCAGCGGCGGCAATGCGAAGCCCAGCAGCAACAGTAGCGACACCGCAAAGCCGTGCAGCACCGGCAGCCAGCCCGGCGCCGGCAATGGGAAGCCGACCAGGCTGCCGAGCAGTTCGTTGAGCGCGAACTGCACCACGAAACCCAGCCCGCAGCCGGCCACGCCCGCCGCCAGGCCGAGCAGCGCGAACTCGCCGAGAAACAGGGACAGCAGGCGCGCCTGCGTCGCACCGACGCAGCGCATCACCGCGCAACCATCCAGATGCCGCTCCACGAAGCGCCGCGTGGCCAAGCCGACCGCCACCGCCGCCAGCACCACCGCCAGCATCGCCGCGAAGCGCAGAAAACGCTCGGCGCGGTCCAGTGTGTTGCGCACCTCGGGCCGTGCATTCTCGACGTTCTCCAGGGTCTCGCCACGCTTGAGGCGGGCGCGGGCCCAGTCTTCGAAGGCCTTCACCGGCGCCACGTCCCCCGCCACATGCAGCCGGTAGAAGACCCGGCTGCCCGGCTGGATCAGGCCGCTCGCCGGCAGGTCGGCGGCATTCATCACCAGGCGCGGCAGCAGGCTGAAGAAATTGGCGCCCCGGTCCGACTCGAAGGACAGCACGGCCGTCATCTTCAGGCGGAGTGCCCCCAGACCGACCATGTCGCCGGGCTTGGCGGACAGGGCGCTGGCCAGCCGCTCATCCAGCCACAACTCGCCAGCGGCGGGAATGCCCGGCGCCACCCTGTCCGGCTGGTTGAGCCCGGGCGCGATGCGCATCGCGCCGCGCAGCGGATGCCCGTCCTCGACGGCCTTGACGCCCGCCAGCTGGGCGTCCTCGCCCAGGCTGGCCATGCTGGTGAAGGTGCTGGAGACCACCGTTCGGAGGCCGCGCCGGCTCGCCTCGGCGCGGTAGGCCGGATCGAGGGCGTGGTCGGACACCAGCACCAGATCCCCGCCAAGCAGCTGGTTGGCCTCCCGGGCCAGAGCCTGGGCGACGCGGTCGGTGAAGAAGCCGACACTGGTGAGGCTGGCCACGGCGATGATCAACGCCGCCAGCAGCAGCCCCAGTTCGCCGGCGCGCAGGTCGCGCCGGAGCATGCGGAATGACAGGAAGAAGGTATTCATGTGGCTTGAGGCAGGGAAGCAGCAAAAAAATTCCGGCCTGGCGAAAAACCGGGGCCGGAATTTTTCGGATTATCCGCGTGGATCGATGACAGCCCTGCGCTCACCCAGCTTACGCGTCGGACAGCCAGCGCTGCACCAGGCGGACCCAGTAGGCCACGCCGTAGGGAATCGCCTCGTCGTTGAAATCGTAATGGGGATTGTGCAGCGTGCAACCGCCTTCACCGGGCCCGTTGCCGAGCCACACGTAGCAACCGGGCTTTTCCTGCAGGAAGTAGGCGAAGTCCTCGGCGCCCATGCTGGGCTTGGGATCCACCGTCACGTTTGCGTCGCCGCAGATCTCCTTCGCCACCGCCGCGCAGAACTCCGCCTCCGGCACCGAATTGATCGTCGCCGGGTAGCCGCGCCGGTACTCGAAGCGGATGTCGGCGCCGAAGGCCGCGGCGACGCCGGTGCACACCCGCTGCATGGCCGCCTCGACGCTGGCCTCCACCTCGGGCCGGAAGGCCCGCACGGTGCCGCACAGTTGCGCCACTTCGGGAATCACGTTGTAGGCGTCGCCGGCATGGAACTGGGTCAGCGACAGCACGGCCGAATCCAGGGGGTCGACATTACGCGACACCACCGACTGCAGCGCCTGCACCAGCGCCGCGCCGGTGAGCACCGGGTCGATGCCCTGGTGCGGCATCGCCGCATGGGCACCCTGCCCGCGGATCTCGATATCAAAGCGGTCGGCGCAGGCCATCACCGGCCCGCGATGCACGGCGATCTGCCCGACCGGCAGGCCCGGCCAGTTGTGCAGGCCGAACACCGCCTCCATCGGGAAACGTTCGAAAAGCCCGTCGGCGATCATCGCCGGCGCGCCGCCCTCGCCTTCCTCTGCCGGCTGGAACAGGAAATAGACCGTCCCATCGAAATCGGGATTACGCGTCAGGTAGGCGGCCGCACCCAGCAGCACGGCGGTGTGCCCATCATGCCCGCAGGCATGCATGCGGCCCGGATGGCGGGATTGATGCGTGAAGTCGTTCTTCTCCTGGATCGGCAGCGCGTCCATGTCGGCGCGCAGGCCGATGGCCCGCTGGCTGTTGCCGGCCCGCAGCACACCGACCACGCCGGTCTTGCCGATGCCCCGGTGAGTCTCGATGCCCAGCGCCTCCAGGCGCTCGGCAACCAGGGCCGCAGTACGGTGCTCCTCGAAGGCCAGTTCAGGATGGGCGTGGATGTCGCGGCGGATCGCCGTGACCTCCGGATGGAGGGCCCCCAAATTCTCTAGAAGGTGCATGATGCGTCCCGATGTCCGGCCCAGAGGCCGTGGATCAATCAATGATAGCAGCGGGCTTTGCCCCCGCTCCACCACCCTAGCCCGCCCCCAGCGATGAAACTGTTCTACGCCGACCACTTCGTACTGCCCTTGCCCGAAGGCCATCGCTTCCCGATGGAAAAGTACGCCCGCCTGCGCACCCGCCTGCTCGCCGGCGGCCTGTTCGATGCCGACGACTTCCACGTCCCGACGGCTGCCAGCGATACCGAGATCCTGCGCGCCCACGATGCCCGCTACCTGCAAAGCGTGGCCCGCGGCATGCTGGACAAGGAGGCCCAGCGGCGCATCGGTTTTCCGTGGTCCGAGGCGATGGTCGAGCGCTCACGCCGTTCCGCCGGCGCCACGCTGGCCGCCTGCCGCGCCGCTCTCGAAGACGGCTGCGCCGCCAACCTGGCCGGCGGCACCCACCATGCGTTTCGCGACCGGGGCGAAGGTTTCTGTGTCTTCAACGACTCGGCGATTGCCGCGCTGGCCATGCGCGCCGAAGGCCGCGTCGAACGCGTGGCCATCGTCGACTGCGACGTGCACCAGGGCAACGGCACGGCAGCGATCCTCGCCAACCGGCCGGACTGTTTCACCTTCAGCATCCACGGCGCCCACAACTATCCCTTCGACAAGGAACGCAGCGACCTGGACGTGGACATGCCCGACGGCAGCGGCGACGGGGCCTATCTCGACGCGCTGCAGCCGGCGCTGGCCGAGGTGTTCCGGCGCGCCGATCCGCAGCTGGTCATCTATCTGGCCGGCGCCGATCCGTTTGAAGACGACCGCCTCGGCCGCCTCAAGCTCACCAAGGCCGGACTCGCCGCCCGCGACGAGCTGGTGCTCGGCGAGTGCCGGCGCCGCGGCCTGCCGGTGGCCATCGCGATGGCCGGCGGCTACGCCCGCCAGATCGACGACACGGTGGACATCCACGTCGCCACGGTGAGCACCGCCGCACACATCTTCCGTGCACGTAAAGCACCATCGCTATAATCGAGAAAACCCCTGCGAGGACTCCCCATGCGTTTCGAAGGCTCCGACAACTACGTCGCCACCCCCGACCTGATGCTGGCCGTCAATGCGGCGATCCGCCTGCAGCGCCCGCTGCTCATCAAGGGCGAGCCCGGCACCGGCAAGACCATGCTCGCCGAGGAAGTCGCCGCAGCCCTCGGCATGCCGCTGCTGCAGTGGCACATCAAGTCCACCACCAAGGCCCAGCAAGGCCTGTACGAATACGATGCGGTGTCCCGCCTGCGCGACTCCCAGCTCGGCGACGACAAGGTGAAGGACATCGGCAACTACATCGTCAAGGGCACGCTGTGGCAGGCCTTCGATGCCGACGAGCCGACCGTGGTGCTGATCGACGAGATCGACAAGGCCGACATCGAATTCCCCAACGACCTGCTGCGCGAACTCGACCGCATGGAGTTCCATGTCTACGAGACCCGCGAGACCGTCAAGGCTCGCCACCGCCCCATCGTCTTCATTACCTCCAACAACGAGAAGGAACTACCGGACGCCTTCCTGCGCCGTTGCTTCTTCCACTACATCAAGTTCCCTGACCGGGACACGATGCAGAAGATCGTCGACGTGCACTTCCCCGGTATCAAGCAGGCCCTGCTGAAGGAGGCCCTGGAGGTCTTTTTCGGCCTGCGCGACGTGCCGGGCCTGAAGAAAAAACCGTCCACGTCGGAGCTGATCGACTGGCTCAAACTGCTGGTGGCCGAAGAGATTCCGGTAGAGGCCCTGCGCTCCCCCGACCAGAAGGCTGCCATCCCGCCGCTGCATGGCGCGCTGCTGAAGAACGAGCAGGACATGCACCTCTTCGAGCGCCTGGTCTACATGGCCCAGCGCAACCGCTGAGCCGGACGCCGCCATGCTCATCGACTTCTTCCTGCACCTCAAGAGCCGCAAGCTGCCGGTGTCCACGAAGGAATTCCTGACCCTGCTCGAAGCCCTCGAAGCTGGCCTGGGCGGGCACAGCATGGAAGACTTCTACTTTCTGGCCCGCGCCAGCCTGGTCAAGGACGAGAGCCAGTACGACCGCTTCGATCAGGCCTTCGGCGAGTACTTCAAGGGCATCGAGGCCATCCTCGGCCTGGAAGTGGATCTGCCCGAGGAATGGCTGAAGGCCATGGCGACGAAACACCTCAGCCCCGAAGAAAAGGCCAGGCTCGAGAAGCTCGGCTGGGACAAGCTGATGGATGAGTTCAAGAAGCGCCTGCAGGAGCAGAAAGGGCGCCACCAGGGCGGCTCGAAATGGGTCGGCACCGGCGGCACCTCGCCCTTCGGTAACAGCGGCTACAACCCGGAAGGCATCCGCGTCGGCGGCGAATCGGCCGGCAACCGCACGGCGATCAAGGTGTGGGACCAGCGGGAATACCGCAACCTGGACGACACCGTCGAACTGGGCACCCGCAACATCAAGGTGGCGCTACGCCGCCTGCGCCGCTTCGCCCGCCTTGGCGCACCGGACGAACTGGACCTGGACGGCACCATCGCCGCCACCGCGCGCAACGCCGGCTACCTGGACCTGCTGATGCGCCCCGAGCGCCACAACGCGGTGAAGGTGCTGATCTTCTTCGACGTGGGCGGCTCGATGGACGACCACGTGAAGGTCTGTGAGGAGCTGTTCTCGGCCTGCCGCACCGAGTTCAAGCATCTGGAGTACTTCTACTTCCACAACTGCGTGTATGACCACGTATGGCGCGACAGCCGTCGGCGCCATAGCGAGCGCACGCCGACCCTCGACGTGCTCCACAAGTACGGCCCGGAATACAAGCTGATCTTCGTAGGAGACGCAACGATGAGCCCCTACGAGATCCTGCAGCCGGGCGGCTCCATCGAGTACAGCAACCCTGAACCCGGCGCCACCTGGCTGCGCCGCCTCGCCGACGCCTACCCCGCCATCGCCTGGCTCAACCCCGAGCCGGAGCGCATGTGGGACTACCGGCAGTCCATCGGCATCGTCCGGCAACTGCTGGGAGAACGCATGTTCCCCCTCACGCTGGACGGCCTGACGCGGGCCATCACCCACCTGTCGCGGAAGCAGTAAACACCACTCCCGCGCGAAACCGGAAACGCTCCGGTCAGGGCATCCGGTAGTTGTCCTGGGTCAGCAGGTCGATGCCGCACGGCAGCTGTTCGATCCAGTCGAGGAAGCGGTTGACCATGACCTTGCCCTCGAAACGGCAGCCGTGCTGCGGCACGATCATTTCCACATCCATCTGTCGGACCATGTTCACCCAGAAGCGGCAGATCTTGTTGGAGATCATGTAACGGCGATGGAAGCCGGCCATCGTGATCACGTGGTCGTCGAAATCCCGCACCGGCTCGGCCGCCTGGGTGTGATCGACGAGCGAGGCGCCCATGTCGCCGGAGAACAGGATCTTGGACACCGGATCGTAGAACTGGAAGTTGCCTTCCGAATGCATGAAGTGGGCCGGCACCGCCTTGATCTTGCTCTCGCCCAGCGGGATGTTCATGCCTTCGTCGGGAATGCCGATGATCCGCGCCGAATAATCCTTGCCGGTGGTGAAGTGCGGCACAAAGCGCGTCCACAGACGGGAGATCATCACCTTGCAATGGGTGGACACCATCCACTTGTTGAGTGACGCGATGATGTCCGGGTCGGCGTGAGTGGCGAAGATGTAGTCGAGCCCACGCGACGGGAAGAAGCGCTGCATGGACATCAGCAGGCCGTTGTAGGTCATGTTGCCGCCCGGGTCGATCAGCGCGCCGTGCTCACCATCGACGATCAGGAACTGATTGCACTGCACCGCATGGTCGGCTTCCTCGTCCACCAGATCATAAAAGGCCAGACAGGCATGCTTGCCGTTGTTGAAGAGTTCGACTGCCATGGGGTGCATTCCGCGTATCAGAAAGACCGATACTTTATCCGAGTCGCCACATGGCGAAAACGTGACAACAACCTACATTGACCGTCGTCAAAGAAACTTCTCGTCATTCGCACGGCATTGGGGTAGTTTTAGCACTTTCGGATAGTCCAGTCCCCGTCGTGAAACAAGCCATACCCCTACTTTGCGCGATTGTCATCCTGCTCGCACCGGTCGATTACGCATGGTCCCTCGACACCGGCTTCGCCAGCCGGGCCCCGTCGTCCGCCATGAACAACCAGCAGAACAGCAGTTCACTCATGGCCCGCAAGAAGCTGCTGGCCATGCGCAAGGGCCCCGGCGCCCAGGCCGGCTTCGGTGGCGTGAACGTGATGAGCCGGGAGGGCGTCCGCCCGGAGGACCTGCGTCCCCCATCCGCCACGATGTGCGCCATGCAGGGCATCTCCGGACATGCCAGGCCCAGCGCCGTCTCGCGCCAGGAAGCGTCGGGACGGGTCGTACTGTCCACCGATCCCTCCAGCCTGAGCGGGCAGAGTGCCGACATCTACAGTGCCTGTGATTCGACTGGCAAGCGCGCCCGTGCCGGTCTCAAGGCGGGCAGCGGATCACTCCTTGTCGATGCAACTGGTGGTCGTGGTCCGGGTGGTACGCCCTCCCGCCTGACCAATGCAAGAACCAAGAGCATCTACGACGCAAGGACCAACATGCTGGTCGGCACCAAAGCCACGAAAGACCGCGCGGCGGCGTTCGCCAACCAGCCCACCAAGTCCACGTCCCTGTTCGACCCGGTCACCGGTGGCATCAAACCGCCGAAGGTCATGAGCGCGTACAGCGTTTACCAGCAGACGCCCTGACGAAACGCCCCCGCCCGTCAGCGCCTGACGGGCCAGTACCAGCTCGGCACGCCCTTGCGCCCGCCTCCTGCACCCTGACGGCGGCGGCTGCGCAGGTGGCCATCCACCGCGGCGATCCACGGCGCCAGATGCATGTCGGCAAGTTCCAGATCGACGAACAGTTCGGGCAGCCGGTAGGCAAACCAGCGATAGGCGGCCAGCAGGCGCACGGTGGTTTCCGCCTCCTCCAGCGAGGCACGCCGCGGCGACTGGGGCAGGAAATCCAGCGCAATCGTCTTGCCCTTGTTGGCACTGTAGGCCCAGTCGCGCCACACGCCGTCGATCGTCTCGTTCTGCGATGCCATCGGTGCCATCGAGAACACGTGCTTCTGATGCAGGCTGAGGTTCTTCATGCGGTCCAGCTGGGCCGCGCGGGCCAGCTGTTCCTCCGGAATGTGGGGCGTGAAGAAGCCGTCGCCGCAGTCCGCGTGGAGCAGGAACAGGGACAGTAGCGCCTCCAGCCGGCGGTCGCCCGACATTTCGGCGATCTGCTCCAGGTAGGCCGAACCCGCCGTGATCTGGAAGCCCTTCGCCTCCAGCGGTTCCTGGTGGGTTTTCATGAGACTGCTCACCACCCGGTGCTCGGCCGGGGTAAGGCCTGCCACGACGCCCTCCTCGTCGTGATGGCCGAAGCGCCCGGCGCGACCGCCGATCTGCTGCAACAATGACGGCGACAGGGTTCCCCGTGACGTGCCGTCATACTTCTGCACGGCGGTGAATACGACGCGCCGGATCGGCAGATTGAGCCCCATGCCGATGGCGTCGGTAGCGACGAGGATGTCCGCATCGCCGCCGGCAAAACGGTGCGCCTCCCGTTCCCGCACCTCCGGCGACAGCGCGCCATAGATGCAGGCCACCGACTTTCCCAGGGCCATCAGATCGTCGCGCAGATTGAGGGCGTCCCGCCGCGAAAAGACGATGAAGGCGTCGCCGGGCTTGGCGCGCCGCAGCGCGGCCGCGGGATCGTTGCCCAGCGCCTGCCCCACCACCAGCGGATGCTTGCGCTGCTTGCGCCGGATCTCCAGCGGCAGGCCCAGTCGGGCGGCAAGCGCCGTTATGGCCGGCTCTGCCGACAAGGCCCCGACCAGCCACACCTCGCGGGCATTGGCGCCCACCACCGCCTGGGTCCACGCCCAGCCGCGATCCGGATCGTCCAGCATCTGGATCTCGTCGATGACCGCCACCTCCACCGCTGTGGAGGAGTCCAGCATCTCGATGGTGGACGCCGTCACGCGGCTGCCCTCGACGATACGATGCTCCTCGCCGGTGATCAGGGACGCGCTGACGCCGAACTCCTCGTTCAAGCGGGTAAACGCCTCCAGCGCCAGCAGGCGCAGCGGCCCCAGATACACCCCGGACGCGGCTGTTGCGAGGCGCTCGAAGGCGTCGTGGGTCTTGCCGGAATTGGTGGGCCCCAGCACCGCCACCAGCCGGCGCGTACGCCGGCCGGCCTGGAAGGTGGCCGGATAATCGGACAGCTTGAGCGTCCGCCCGATCTGTTCCGCCAGATCGTGGTGGCGCTGTTTGGCGCGCAGATCGTTAAGGGACTGGGCCAGGCCCTTGCCGACCGTGGAAAGATCCAGATCGCCGCCGGACCACAGCTCCTTCAGCTTGCGCAGATTGGCTTGCAGTCCTTCCGCCGCACAGGCGTCCAGGTAGGCGCCGATTTCGATGATCGCCGCTTCCAGCGCGTATTCCAGCTCAGCACCGACTTCCTTGAGCATGGCCTGCTCAAGGGCATCCCGTACGTCGCCCGGCCGGCGTCGCCAATGGCTCGCCTGGCCCAGGCAGCTCTCGGGCAGATGGCCAAAGACCCGAAACGCATCGCCCCGGATCCGTACGGTCCGGCCCACGGCCAGCCACACCCGGTTGCCGCTGAAGGTGCGGGAGAAGCGCAGGGCTTCCGGCGGGTTCGGGGGTGTATCCATATCTATCCTATCTACGCTGCCATCGGTGCATCCGACGGGCAAAACATTGGGGGCGCACATCTTATTCGACCGCCCCTTCCCCGGCACGCCCAAATCCACGGCCAAGGGGGAAATGTTCCACAAGCCGCCTGCCCGGCCCTGGGCCTGCGTGCTGGAGTAAATCCGCCACTCACGGTAGTGTTGCGCGTTTCCGGCTTCCGCCGGGCATCTTCTTATACAGGGTAGGCATGTCTTGATGAGCGGTTTGCCACAGCCCCCGCGCCGGTGGGGCCGCGGGACGTCCCTGCCGGCATGGGCCCGGCGCATCCTCGTGCTGTCCTGCGCGGCGCTCACGGCCTGTGCCACCGACCACTTCGATCCGCAGCCCCTGTCTGCCGCCGCGATCGCCGACACCCATGAAGCCCGCACGCTGAACTCGGCCGAGCTGCAGCGCTACCTCCTGCAGCACGGCACGGCCCTGCCGCCGGAAAGCTGGAATCTGGAGGCACTGACACTGGCGGCCTTTTATTACAATCCGGAACTGGAGACCGCTCGCGCGCGCCTGGCAACGGTGGAAGCCGGTCGCCTCACCGCCGCACAACGGCCAAATCCGACCCTGCAACTGCCGCTGCAGGGCACGCTCAATCCCCAGGCCGGCACATCACCCTGGACCCTGGGTTTCGCCCTCGATATTCCCATCGAAACCGGCGGCCGTCGCACTTACCGCATCAATCAGGCGTCGCAACTTGGCGATGCGGCACGCTTCGGCTTCGCAGCCTCCGCGTGGGGCGTGCGCAGCCGCCTGCGTTCGGCGCTATTGGCCCTGTGGCATGCGGAAGCCCGCGGGACCCTCCTTCAGCAACAGGCGCTGCTCGACCTGGACATCGCAGGACGCTTCGAGCGGCGGCGTGTGCTGGGCGACGTTTCTCCTTGGGAAGCCAGTCAGCAACAGCTCGCCCTGCTGCGAACCCAGGGCGAGCAGCTGGCCGCCCGGCGCCAGGCCGACAACGCCCGCGCCGCCGTGGCCACCGCGCTGGGCGTGGGTCTGCCGGCGCTCGGCGCGGTGGCGCTGGACCTGTCGGCCTTCGAGCAGCCGCTCCCGCCCCTGCCCGCCCGCACACTACAAAGGCAGGCGCTGCTGAATCGCGCCGACCTGGCCGCCGCACTGGCCCAATTCGACGCCAGCCAGTCCGCGCTGCAGGTAGAGATTGCCCGCCAGTATCCCAACATCACCCTGGGCCCCGGCTACACCTTCGACCAGGGCGCCCGCCGCCCTGGCTTCACTTTCGGTGGCCTGGAGCTACCGCTCTTCAATCGCAACGAGGGCCCCATCGCCGAAGCACGCGGACGGCGCCGGGAGGCCAAGGCGCGCATCCATCTGCTGGAAAGCCAGGCCCTGGTGGAAACGGACGCCGCGATGACCGAATGCGTCAGCGCCCAGGAAAGCTTGCAGCAGCGGGAAGCCCAGCTCGCCGAACAGGCACGCCAGCTTTCGCGCCTGCACAAGGCCTTCGCCGCCGGCCAGGAGGACCGCCTGGCCGTGGCGCTGGCCGAGCGGCTACAGCTGGCTGCCCGCCTGTCCGTACTAGATGCCCACCTGCAACTGCAAAGCGCAGTGGGACGCCTGGAAGACGCCCTGCAACAACCGTTCGCCATAGCGGCGGACGACAATCGCAACCTGAAGTGATGATGCCCAACAAGACCCTCAGACGCGCCTCGCTGGTGCTCGTACCGCTCCTGGTGATTGGACTCAGCGTGGCCGGTTTCCTGCAATCCCGCGCGGAAGAAGGCCGCGAGGCGGAGCAGGACGGCGCAGCCATCCCGTCGCGTGTGACGGTGGAGGACGGCCTCACCGTACTGAGCCTCGACAAGGCCGTGCAGGTGCGCAGCGACATCCGGACCGCCGCGCTCGCCCCGGCCGGCGCGGGCAGCGGCGCGGAGTTCTACGGCACGGTGGTCGACCTGCAGCCTCTTGCGGAACTCACCAGCCGCCGCGACGCGGCCGCGGCAGATCTGGCGGCAGCCGACGCCGCCCTCGGAGCCGCCCGCGCCGAGCAGGCCCGCATCGAAGCCCTGTACCAGGATGGCGGCACCGCCTCGCTCAAGGCGCTGGAGGCCGCCCGCACCGCCGTCGCAGCGGCAAATGCCAAGTCACGCGCGTCCCAGGCAACCCTAGGCAACGTCGAAAGCGCGCTGCGCAACCAGTTCGGCACGGTCATCGCCAACTGGGCCGACAGCCAGGGAGACCGTGCGCTCGCACCCCTGCTGGCACGGCACGAAGCCCTGCTGCGTGTCGTGCCGCCGACGAATGAAGCGCCGCCGGTGGTCTTCATCACCAGCGATGGCATGCCGCCCCTCGAGGCCCGGCGCGTATCGCCCTCCCCACAAGCCGATGCTGCCTTCCACGGACAGGCGCATTTCTATCGCACGACGGCCGACCTGCCCGCCGGCCTGCGCCTGAGCGCCCATGCACCAGGCGCTGGCGGCGTGCGCATTCCGGCCGACGCCATCGTCTGGTACGGCGGCCAGCCGTGGGCCTATGTGCAGATTGCCGACGCACGTTTCGCGCGGCGCCCCGTCGATGCCGGCCAACCGCGGGATGGCGACTTCATCGTGACACGCGCGTTCACAGCCGGCGAACAGGTCGTCGTTCGCGGCGCGCAGCTGCTGCTGTCCGAGGAGTCGCGGCCCGCGACGGCTGGACAGACGGACAACGACTGACGCCCTCGCCCGTGATGCTGACCGCCCTCATCGATTCCGCCGTGCGCCTGCGTGGCGTGATGGTCGCCCTGGCCTGCCTGCTGCTCGGTTACGGCGTGTATGCGCTGAGCCAGTCGCGGCTCGACGTCTTCCCCGAGTTCACGCCGCCGCTGGTCACCGTGCAGACGGAAGCGCCGGGCCTGTCGGCCGAGCAGGTGGAGCAACTGGTCACCCAGCGCGTCGAGAACGTCCTCGGCGGCGCCAAAGGCCTTGCCTCCATGCGCTCCCAGTCGATCCAGGGCGTCTCCGTCATCACCCTCACCTTCAGCGACGCGACGGACATCTGGCGCGCCCGCCAGTTGGTCAGCGAACAGCTGGCTGCGCTGGCCGGCGAACTGCCAGCCGGGGTGCGCAGCCCGCGGATGACCGCACTGAGTTCCGCCACCACCCAGGTGCTGGGCATCGGCCTGACGTCCGGCTCCAGGTCGCTGATGGAATTACGCAGCTTTGCCGAGTGGACGCTGAAGCCCCGCCTGCTGGGCCGCCCCGGCGTCTCCGACGTGGGCATCTATGGCGGTGACGTGAAGCAGTACCAGGTTCAGGTGGTGCCGGAGAAGCTCGTGCGCCTCGGGCTGTCACTGCAGGATGTGGTGGCCGCCGCGCAGCGCGCGACCGGCGTGCGCGGTGCCGGCGTACTCGACACCGCCAACCAGCGCATCGTCCTCACCACCGAGGCGCAAGCCACGTCGGCCGCACAGCTTGGCCAGGTTTTGCTGCGGACGCAGAACGGCAGCGTCGTACGGCTGGCGGATGTGGCGACGGTTGCGCTCGGCAGCGAGGTGCCGTTCAGCGGCGCCAACGTGCAGGGCCGGCCCGGCGTGATCCTGATGGTCAGCAACCAGTACGGCGCCGACACCGTGTCGGTAACCCGCGAACTCGACGCAGCAATGGACAGCCTGCGTCCCGTGCTGGCGGCCCAGGACATCGAACTGCATGCGGACCTGTTCCGGCCGGCCAATTTCATCGTGGCGGCAACGGACCATCTGCGCACGGCCCTGCTGCTCGGTGCCGGCATGGTGGTGCTGGTACTCTTCCTGTTCCTGTTCAACGCGCGTACCGCCTTCATCTCGGCGACGGCCATTCCCCTGTCGCTGCTGGCAGCCATCGTCGTCCTCCACCACATGGGCGTGGCGCTCAACACCATGACTTTGGGCGGCCTCGCCCTGGCGCTGGGCGAGGTCGTGGACGACGCGATCATCGACGTGGAAAACATCTACCGGCGCCTGCGCGAGAACCGGCGCCTGGGCTACCCGCTCACTGCGCTGCAGGTGGTCGTACGGGCTTCCACCGAAGTGCGCGGCGCGGTGATCTACGCCACCTTCACCGTCGCCGCGGTCTTCCTGCCGGTGCTGAGCCTGACCGGCGTGGCCGGCCGCCTGTTCGCGCCGCTGGCCCTCGCCTACCTGCTGGCCATCCTGTCCTCCCTCGTCGTGGCGCTAACGCTGACGCCGGCTCTGTGCTACCTGCTGCTGGCGGCCCGGGACGAGGATGTGGAGGAGCCCCGGCTCTATGCCTGGCTCAAGGCGCATTACGCCCGGCGGCTCGTGCATGTCGAGGCGCACTGGCGCGCCGTCGTGCTCGCCCTGGCCGGCCTGGCCGTGATTGCGCTGGCAACCCTGCCCTTCCTGCGCATGGAGTTCCTGCCGGAACTGCGCGAGGGCCACGTCATCGTGCATATGCGCGCCACGCCCGGCACGTCGCTGCAGGAAGCCCTGCGCATCGGGGCCCAGGTCAGCAAGGCCCTGCTCGACGTGCCCAACATCCGTAGCGTGGCCCAACGCGCCGGCCGCACCGCCCGCGGCGTGGATGTGCTGGGCCCGCAGTACAGCGAGTTCGAGGTGGACCTGGTGCCGGGGCTGGACGCGGAGGCCCAGGAAGCGACCCAGGCACGCATGCGGGAAATCCTGGCCCAGTTCGCGGGCCTCAGCTTCACCTCCGAGACCTTCCTCACCGAGCGCATCCAGGAAACCCTGTCCGGCTACACGGCACCGATCATCCTGAATATTTTCGGCGCCGACCTGGATGTGCTGGACAGCCTGGCCCGCCAGGCCCAGGCCATCCTGGCCGCCGTTCCGGGCGCCAGCGGCGTGACTCAGCAGTCGCCGCCGATGCTGCCCCAGCTGTCGGTGCGCCTGCGCCAGGACCAGCTCGCCCGCTGGGGCTTCGCCCCCCTGGACGTGCTGGAGGCCATCCAGACTGCCTACCAGGGCACCGATGTCGCCCAGGTGTACGAGGGCAACGCGGTCAGCAACGTCACCGTCGTGCTGGCAGCGGCAGCCCGGCGCAACCCGGCCAGCGTCGGCGATCTGCCACTGCGCAATGCAGCAGGGATGACCGTTCCGCTGCGCAGGCTGGCCGACATCCGCGAGACGGAAGGCCGTTACCTCATCCTCCACAGCGGTGGCCAGCGCCTCCAGACGGTGACAGCCCAGGTGGCCGGGCGCACCGTGGAGGAAGTCGTCGCCGACGCCCGACAGCGCCTGAGCACCGACCTGAAACTGCCCCGGGGCTACTTCTTCGCCTTCGCCGGCGAAGCCCAGGCCCAGGCTCAGGCGCGGCAGGACTTGCTGGTCGATTTCGGCGTGGCCGCGATCGCCATCGGCATCCTGGTTTATCTGGCGCTGAGGAGTACGCGCAGCATGCTGCTGGTGATGACCAACCTGCCCTTTGCGCTGGTCGGCGGACTGGTGCTGGCCTTCGCAACAGGCGGCCTGCTCTCCCTCGGCTCACTGGTAGGCTTCGTGACCCTGTTCGGCATTACCCTGCGCAACGCCATCATGCTCATCTCCCACTACCAATATCTGGTGCGGGAGGAAGGGCACGCGTGGAACCTGGAAACGGCGCTGCTCGGCGCCACCGAACGCCTCGCGCCGATCCTGATGACCGCCCTGGTCACCGGCCTCGGCCTCCTGCCCCTGGCCCTGCAGAGCGGCGAGCCGGGCAACGAAGTTGAAGGACCAATGGCTGTCATCATCCTGGGCGGCATCGTCACCTCGACCCTGCTCAATCTGCTGGTGCTGCCAACCCTGGCCTTGCGGTTCGGACGATTCGAGGCAGGCAGCACAGATGGAAAAGCCGCCTGATTTTCAACCTGAGGCGGACCGCGTGACCTTTCCCAAAGAACGTTGTCCAGCCACCGTAGGGAAGCGCGAAAGTCGATCCGCCAGCCTATTCGTGGAATTCAAATGCAGAAAAGCAAAAAGCCCTGATTGCTCAGGGCTTTTTGCTTGAAACTGGTCTTGGCGGAGAGTGAGTCCCCCTAGCAGGCTGATGCAGAACCCAGTGAACGATCCGGCCACCCACCTGTCCTAGCCGTATCCTTCAAACCCCAGGCACAGCACCGATGCGCGGCGAAGTCGATCCCCAGTCCTCGATGTTCCACTAT
Organism: Zoogloea sp. GW822-FHT05C07; assembly: GCF_058800215.1. Taxonomy (NCBI): domain Bacteria; kingdom Pseudomonadati; phylum Pseudomonadota; class Betaproteobacteria; order Rhodocyclales; family Zoogloeaceae; genus Zoogloea; species Zoogloea sp. GW822-FHT05C07. Next base: position 4,580,649 of record NZ_CM179510.1, on the reverse strand, counting down.
TTCTCGGTCGAGTCCCGGACTCCGGCCGATCATCCGCTGCGTCCGGTGAAGAAACTGGCCGACTCGGCACTCTCGGCGATTTCCGCGGAACTCGATGGGCTTTACGCCAAGGGCGGCCGACCGTCGATTCCGCCGGAGCGGTTGCTCAAGGCGCAGTTGCTGATCGCGTTTTACTCGGTGCGCTCGGATCGGCAGTTCTGTGAGCAACTCGATTACAACCTGCTGTTTCGCTGGTTTCTCGATCTGGACCTGGAGTCGGGTGGATTGGATCAATCCAATTTCAGCCGCCTGCGCGAGCGATTGGTGGAAACGGACATCGCCCGTCGTTTCTTTGACGAAGTGGTGCGTCTGGCCCGCAAGGACAAGCTGCTGTCGTCCGATCACTTCACCGTGGATGGCACCTTGATCGACGCTTGGGCATCCTTCAAGAGCTTCAAGCGCAAGGACGACGACGAGCCCCCCAAGCCCGGCGGTGACGGCACCGGCATGGTGGACTTCAAAGGCGAGAAGCGTTCCAACGCCACCCACCGGAGCACGACCGATCCCGACGCGAAGCTCATGAGGAAAGGCAACGGCCAACCGGCCAAGCTCAGTTACGGCGGCCATGCGCTCATGGAGAACCGCAGCGGCCTGTGTATCGATCTGCTCATCACCGATGCGACGATGGCCGAACACAAAGCGGCTCGCCAACTGCTCACCCGCGCCCGGCGCCGCAGGATTCATCCCAAGACGCTGGGGGCCGACAAGGGCTACCACGTGAAGGACTTTGTCCAGCATTTGCGCGAGCACAAGATCAAACCTCATATCGCCCGAATTGAAGGACGCAAGACACCGGGCCTCGATGGACGGACGACCTGCACCGAAGGCTACAAGGTCAGCCAGCGCAAGAGAAAGCGGGTTGAAGAGATCTTCGGGTGGTTGAAGACGGTGGGTGGAATGAGAAAGACCCGTTTCATCGGAGAAGCCCGAACCCAGATCGCCGCCTATTTGTCGGCAGCGGCGTACAACCTGCTGCGGATTGCGAAATTGCAGACGATGGGGAGTGCGGCATGAAGCGGCACTTGGAATCGGGTGAAAACCCATTTCCCTGCCCAGTCTATGGGCATAAAAATGGGATTGAGAATCCAATTTCGGGAATGAAGTCATGAGAGATCAAACAACGGGCTTCAGGCTGGACGTGGAGTCTGAGCTTTTTGCATCGGCCTGCTAGAGGAAGAAAAGGCCAAGATTGAAGAGAAACCCAAGATCCCAACCTTCAAAGAAGCCACGGAGACGCTCCACAAGGATCCACTTCCCGGCTGGAAAAACCCCAAGCATGGTCCGCAGTGGATCAACACACTGACCGAGTACGTCTTCCCAAAGCTTGGAGCCAAGTTTCTCCATGAGATCCAACCCGGTGATGTGGCTGAGACGCTGAAGCCGATCTGGCTCACCAAGGCAGAAACTGCCAGTCGGGTGAAGCAGCGAATCCACGCAGTGATGGCCTGGGGACGGGCGCATGGTCATTGTCAATCGAATCCCGTCGACGTTGTGGGACACCTTCTTGCACAGCAACCCGGCAAACGTCCTGATGTGACTCGGACGCTGCTGGAGTTTCTGATCCTGACGGCCTCCCGATCTGGCGAAGTACGCGGTATGACCTGGGCGGAGGTCGATCGCAAGAACGCCATCTGGACAGTTCCCGGGACTGGTGCTGCGAGAAAGGATACTCACGTGGTCTCGCCGAGCGGTCCCTTGCACACACCATCAAGGACAAGGTTGAGGCTGCATATCACCGCACCGACCTGCTGGACCAACGCAGAGAACTCATGAATCACAGCTGTCGGGAAAATAAGGTCAAATTCAGAATGCTTCATTCTAGGTAATCCAGCATACCCTTGAGCTTAATTCTCTAGAACGAAGTCAATAAACCCTCGCTCAATTGATGTGGATACCAACCGAATTCGAATCAACTGCCCGATTTTCAGTAAAGGAAGCGGGCCTTTGAGGCGCCCCTCCGCCGGGGGCTCAAAAATACGCACCCAAGTGCCCTCCGGCCCAATTCCGGTAACGAGCCCGTCAAATCGTTGTCCAACCCGCGTATGCAGCAGCAGTGCCGCTTCCGATTTACGGAGTTGGCGCTCCACCTTACGGGCGGCATCCTCCTGGGTAGTGCAATGCAAGGCCAATTCATCCAACTCATCGTTTGAATAGGGCGAACGGGCATTCTGCAATACGGCTTTCAGCAGGCGTAAGGTGATCAAGTCCGGAAAACGTCGATTAGGGGCAGTGGAATGCATATAGGCCTCCACTGCCAGACCAAAGTGGCCGATAGACTGCCCATTCGGGCGCTCCACCACATATTCTCCCGAGCCCATCAACTTCACGATAACGAGCGAGAGATCGGGGAAACGCAGCGGGTCGGATTTATGCTGCCGTGCGAGAAAGGCTTCAAGCGCCCTGCCATCCGGCTGATCAGGAAGCGTCACACCATAAGTCTTGGCCACCTCCACGATCCTCAACCAACGCTCAGGGGATCGGACGACCCGCCGCAGTGATGCGCTCCCCTGCTGTGCCAGAAAACGCGCCGTACAGCCATTGGTGGCGATCATCAACTCCTCGATCAACTGCCGCGCCCGATTCTGCTCCTGCTGCCGAATGGCAGTGATTCTTTCACCTTCGAAAAGTGCCCGCGGCTGGAATGTCTGGAACTCCAATGAGCCTTGCGCGCGGCGCAACACCCTAAGTTTCTGGGCCAACTCGTCCTGCACTCGCAACTGAATGTTCATGCCGACGACGGCTTGCGCAGCGCCTGGCAAATCGCCGGAGCCACAGATCCAGGCGGAAACCGCGTCATAGGCCAGCTTGGCTTTGTTCCGCACCATGGCGCGGTAAATCGTCGAGCCGACCAATATCCCGTCGTCGGTAAACTCCATCTCGGTCACCAGGGCCAAGCGATCCTCGTCGGGATTGAGCGAGGTCAGATCGGTGCACAGACGCTCGGGGAGCATGTGAAACACGCGCGCAGAGGTATAAACCGAGGTCGTATTGACGCGGGCATGTTCGTCAATTGGCGACCCCTTGGCGACGAGTGCATCGACGTCGGCCACCGCCACGAACACCCTTGTAGCTCCCCGCGAAAGCGGCTGGATTGCAGTCAGCTGATCCAGGTCACGGGAGTCATCGTTATCAATCGAGCACCACGGGAGCTCGGTCAGATCGCGGATATTCTTGCCTGTCTCGCGAGCCGGGCCCTTCAGTCGGGCCACTTGATCCTGCACGCTACGGGCGTATTCAGGTTCCAGCCCACGACTGAACATTGCCAGACTTGCAATCGTGGTCAGGGTAGTCCGGTGGTTGCTCAATGCGCTTCGCATTCAACCTCCCCGCAGCATGCTGTACGGCATTTTCGCCCGGAACCACTCGTTACCGTGGCGGCTTGAATGACTGACGCGCCAAGCCACTCCAGTCGAAGCGGCGGATATTCGTAAACGTGCTTTCTACAAGGCAGTATAGTCCGTCTGCCGGCCCCCTCCGGGTTCATATGCACCGCGGGAACCAATGCCACAGCGAGCGCCCGAACTACCCCCTTCCCTGCCGAAAATTACATGACAAACGGAAAATCTTCTTCCCCGTCACCCATGACCACACCAGACCAACCGGCCATGGCAGGCGCCTCTCAGGGTGGAAACCATCGCGAGCAAAGAATGGAGGGGCTTGAATCCGACTTTCCGGTGATCGGCATCGGCTGCTCCGCCGGTGGCCTCGAAGCCCTAGAGGCGATGCTGAGCCATACGCCGGCCGACAGTGGCATGGCCTTCATCATCGTCCAACACCTGGACCCGGAGCACCACAGCAATCTTCCCGAGCTGTTGCAGCGGAACACCCGCATGGCGGTGGTCGAAGCGGCTGAGCACATGACCATTAGACCGAACTGCATCTACGTCATTCCTCCCAACAAGGATCTGTCGCTGTTGCACGGAAGCCTGCACCTGTTCGATCCGAACGAAAAGCGCGGCTTGCGCCTGCCCATCGATTTCTTCCTGCGCACCCTGGCCGAGGATCGCCAGCACAAGGCCATCGGCGTGATCCTGTCCGGCATGGGATCGGACGGCATGCTCGGGCTCGGCGCGATCAAGGAGAAAGGCGGCCTCACGCTTGCGCAGGATCCGGCCACGGCCAAGGCCGGCAGCATGCCCGACAATGCCATCAAGGCGGGCATGGTCGATATCGTCGCGCCTTGTGATCAACTCAGCGCACGCATTACGGCCTATCTCCGGCATGCCGTGCGCCATACGCCGATCGATGAAACACCCGAAAGACGCGATCAGAACGCCCTTGAACGCATCATCGTCCTGCTCCGCAACCGTAGCGGCAACGACCTTTCCCTGTACAAGCCCAGCACCCTGCTCCGGCGTATCGAACGACGCATCGCCCTGCTCCAGATCGACGGCATCGCCAGCTATGTGGGTTATCTGCGTGACAACCCGCAGGAGCTCGACCTGCTCTTTCGAGAAATGCTGATCGGCGTCACCAACTTCTTCCGCGATCCCCCAGTCTGGGATTTCCTGCGTGACACCGCCATTCCGGCGCTATTTAACCGCTATCCCGACGGCCAGATCCTACGCGCGTGGGTGCCGGCCTGCTCGACGGGCGAAGAAGCTTATTCCTTGGCGATCGTTTTCAAGGAGGCGCTGGAAAACGTGAAGCCCCAAGGGCATTTCACCTTGCAGATCTACGCCACCGATCTGGACATGGATGCCGTCGACAAGGCGCGCAAAGCCTGCTACCCGGCCAACATCGCGGCCGACGTGTCGCCCGAACGGCTGGCCCACCATTTCGTCGCCGAGGATGGCGGCTTCCGGCTCAACCGGAACATCCGCGAGATGGTGATCTTCGCGCCGCAGAATGTCGTCTCAGACCCACCGTTTACACGGCTCGACATCCTCTCCTGCCGCAACCTGCTGATCTACTTCGGCCAGGCCTTGCAGAGAAAGGTGTTGCCCCTCTTCCACTACGCCCTCAACCGTGACGGCATCCTGGTCCTTGGCAGCGCCGAGACCATTGGCGGTTTCGCCAGCCTTTTTGCGCCGCTGGACAAAAAGATGCACGTCTTCCAGCGCATCGACCAGAGCGCACGCTCACCGTGGCTGGACTTCCCGACCCGCCCCCCGTCCAGCGCCCCGATTGTGGAAAGCAGCGGGCGCGCCGACTACCGGGACAGCCTGGAATACCAGACCGATCAGCTGATCCAGCAGAACTTCTCGCCGGCAGCGGTACTGGTCAATGGCGATGGCGACATCCTCTACATCAGCGGCCGCATCGGAAAATACCTGGAACCCGCCGCCGGCAAGGTCAATATCAACATCCACGCCATGGCCCGCGATGGCCTGCGCGACGCCCTGATCGGGGTTATCCGCAACGCCCTGCACCAGACGCAACCCATTCAGCTGGACGGGCTGCAGGTGGAAGTGAACGGACGCATGCAGACGGTCAATGTCACCGTACAGGGCATCGAGAAACCGGATGCCCTGCGCAATCGCGTGCTGGTCGTATTCACCGACGTGAAATCGCCATCGGGCAGTCAACCGCGCAAGCGACTGGCTTCCGAGCGGGAGAGTGCCCTGATGCTCGAACTGAATCAGCTGCGCGAGGCGCTGCGCATCAACCAGGAAGAGATGCAGGCATCCCTCGAGGAAGCGCGGTCGGCCAACGAGGAACTCCAGGTCACCAACGAGGAGCTCACCACCTCCAAGGAAGAGTTGCAGTCGATGAACGAGGAGTTGCAGACCATCAATGCCGAACTCCAGTCCAAGGTGGATGACCTCACCTGGGCACGAAACGACATGACGAACCTGCTCAACAGCACGGAAATCGCCACCATTTTCCTCGACAACGAGATGAAGCTGCGGCGTTTCACCACCCACGCCACCCATCTTTTCAAGCTCATCCCAGGCGACGTCGGGCGCCCGTTGTCCGATATCGTCACCGACCTGGATTACCCCGACCTCCACGATGACGCCGTGTCCGTGCTGACCACCCTGAACTTCCGCGAGAAACAGGTCTGCACCGCGGACAGTCGCTGGTATCGGGTACGCATCATGCCTTACCGGACCCAGGACAACGTGATCGACGGCGTAGTGGTCACCTTCATCGACATCACCGCCATCAAGCAGCTCGAAGCCCAACTGAGAAAACGCAAGGCACGGCGATAAGCGCTGCCGGCAGCGTGTCGGCTCAACATGAGCAGGCTTTTCAGGCTCGATGCCTACTGAACGGCATCGAGACCACGCCGGCCTGTCGAAACGAGCGCCCGCACTGCCTCATGAAAGGGCAGCCCGTTTTCCTGGCTGATATCCATCACCACCATGCGGCATTCCCGGCCTTCGGCGTCGGACGAGGCTTCTATCCGGACCAGGACCTCGGGACGATGGTCGGTGGCCGCCAAGGCTATAGCGCATTTGCTCCTGGTCTTGCCGCGTAGTACCTCTTCCACAAAACTGTTGAATTCGGGCAGAAAGGCCGGTTTCACAAAGGCGCCGAAGCGAAAGCGTCCCATCTGTGAGCGCCTGATACCAAGCAGAATCGCCCCCGCCAGGTTGATCTGCAGGATGACGCTCTGGGCGTCGAGGGTGAAATAGCCGACCGGCGCGAAATCGTAGAGATCCGCGTATTTCTCGCGCAGGGCATCGGCCTCGTCATAGGCCAGCTGAAGCTCCTCGTTATGCATTTCCAGCTCGATCTGATGCACCTGAAGTTCATGCAGCAAACGGGTGGTGTCCCACTGGGAGTCATCGGCAAAGGGCTGGGTCTGCTTCAGACGCGCCTCCGCACGCTGCCGCAGGGTGGCCGGGTTCGGGCGGGCACGCGGCAGGGCAAGACTCTCGGTCGTCAGGCTGAACAGCCGTTCATACTCACGCTTCACCACGCGGTAGCACTCACAGACCCGGGCCTCCAGCCCGGCGCGATCCAGCACCGTGATGTGGCCCCTGCGGTAGTGGATCAACCCAGCGGCCTGGAGCTTGCCGGCCGCCTCGGTGATGCCTTCGCGGCGCACGCCCAGCAGGTTGGATATCGTCTCCTGTGTGACATCGAGCTCCATGCCGGAACTTTGATCGAGGCTCCGGAGCAGCCAGCGGCAGAGCTGCTGATCGACGGAATGGTGCCGGTTGCACAACACGCTCTGGGCAATCTCGGTCATCAGCGCCTGGATGTAACACAGCGCCATCCGGCGCAGACTGCCGCCCTGCTCAAGCTCCCACGACATCACCTCGGCGCGCAGGCGGAAAGCCCCACCCGCCCGCTGAACAACAACCTTGTAGTGACTGGTGTCACCGCCCAATACCAGTGGAATGCCGACGAAGCCGTCATTGCCGGTCATCGCCAGTTCGACCGACGCCCCATCCTCCGTGGTGGCGATCCGCGAAAAGGTGCAGGTGGTGGGGAAATAGACGAAGCCCAAGTGATCGCCTGACCTGAAAACAGTCTGTCCGGCAGGCAGGCTTACACACTCGAAATCGTTTTCCAGCCGGGCGCGTTCGTCCGGCAGAAGAGCAGCAAGAATCCTGTTCTGTAAAGAGCCTTCGCTCATAGTGTTGGTCATCCCACCCCCTTATTTAAAGCAATTTTTTCGTTTTTTATATTTTTTGGTTCCAATCTCGCTAAAGCAGCATAGATCAAAAATATCGTTTACTACGTACGCCAGCCAACATATGACTTTGTCGATTTCAAGCGGCGACCGGCCTCGATGAAGGGGAAAACACCTCACATGTGCAGCAGTTCCCGCAATACATAGGGAAGGATGCCCCCGTGCTGGTAATACTCCACCTCCACCGGCGTATCGATACGCAGCAGCAGCGCGACGCTCCGGGCAGTTCCATCCAGCCGGCGAATCGTCAGCGTGACCGGCTGGCGCGGTGCGATGCCCTCTTCCAGGCCCGACAGGTCGAACAGCTCATCGCCGCGGATCGCCAGCGTCGCTGCGTCGTTTCCATCCATGAACTGCAGGGGCAGCACGCCCATGCCGACCAGGTTGGAGCGGTGAATGCGCTCGAAGCTCTTGGCCACCACCGCTTTCACGCCGAGCAGGCGGGTACCCTTGGCGGCCCAGTCGCGGCTCGATCCGGTTCCGTACTCCTCGCCGGCAAAGATCAACGTCGGTATGCCGGCGGCCAGGTAGTCCATCGCCGCATCGAAGATGGATTTCTGCGCGCCTCCCGGCTGAACCAGCGTCAAGCCGCCCTCCACAGGTTTGCCGGTCGCGTCGGCTGGGAGCATCCGGTTGCGGATGCGCACATTGGCGAAGGTGCCGCGCATCATCACTTCATGGTGCCCGCGGCGCGAGCCATAGCTGTTGAACTCGTCGGGTGTCACCCCGTGGGCCTGCAGCCACAGGCCGGCCGGCGAGGCTGGCTTGATCGAACCGGCCGGGCTGATGTGGTCGGTGGTCACCGAGTCGCCAAAGATCGCCAGCGCGCGGGCGTTGCGGATGACCGGCTGCGGCGCGGGCTGCATGTCGAAACCGGTAAAGAATGGCGGCTCGGCGATGTAGGTGGAGGCATCCCAGCCATAGGTCTCACCGGTGCTGATGGAAATCCGGTTCCACAGCGGGTTGCCTGCGGCAAAGTCGGCGTAGAGGCGGCGGTAGATCGCCGGGTCGGTGGCGTGGGCTAGGGCCGCGGCCACCTCCTGCTGACTCGGCCAAATGTCGCGCAGGAAGACCGGCGTGCCGTCGCTGCCAATGCCGAGAGGCTCCGTCGCCATGTCGATGCCGACCCGTCCGGCCAGCGCGAAGGCCACCACCAGCGGCGGGCTCATCAGGAAGTTGGCCTTGATGGCCGGGTGGATGCGGGCCTCGAAGTTGCGATTGCCCGACAGCACCGCCGCGCATACCAAATCGTGGCCGGCGATCAGGCCTTCCAGCTCCGGCGCCAGCGGACCGGCATTGCCGATGCAGGTGGTGCAACCGTAGGCCACCACGCGAAAGCCCAGCGCTTCCAGCGGCTCCAGCAGGCCAGCCTTGCCCAGGTAGTCCGTCACCACCCGCGAGCCGGGGGCGAGAGAGGTCTTGATATGGGACGCGACCTTCAGGCCACGGGCAACGGCTTTCTGCGCCAACAGCCCGGCGGCCAGCATCACGCCTGGGTTGGAGGTATTGGTGCACGAGGTGATGGCAGCGATCAATACGTCGCCGTGACCGAGGCTGGAGCCGTCGGCCAGCAGCGGACGTTCGGCTTGCGCCCCAGTTGCTTTCCCGTAGCCGCCCTCGCCTGCCGGCCGGGCCAGCAAAGTGTCAAAACGTGCTTTCAACTCGGGCAGGCCGATGCGGTCCTGAGGGCGCCCGGGGCCGGCCACGCTGGGCACCACGGTGGCGAGATCCAGTTCCAGTTGCGCGCTGTAGTCGATCTCGCCGGTCCGCGGGATGCCGAACAACTCCTGGGCCTGGTAGTAGCTGACGAATGCCTCCACCTCCTCGTCGCTGCGCCCGGTCGCGGCGAGATAGGCGGCGGTGACTTCGTCCGGCGGAAAGAAGCCCATCGTCGCGCCGTATTCCGGCGCCATGTTGGCGAGGGTGGCCCGATCCGGCAGGGTCAGGGAGGCCGTGCCGTCGCCGAAGAATTCGACAAACTTGCCGACCACCCGGGCCTTGCGCAGCATCTCGGTGACCGCCAGCACCAGGTCGGTGGCAGTGACACCCTCCCGCAGGCGGCCGGCAAGGTGCACACCGACCACGTCCGGGGTAAGGATGTACACCGGCTGGCCGAGCATGCCGGCTTCCGCCTCGATGCCCCCGACGCCCCACCCAACCACGCCGAGGGCGTTGATCATGGTGGTGTGGGAATCGGTGCCGACCAGGGTGTCGGGGTAATACAGGTCGCCCTGGCGGATCACACCACGGGCCAGGTATTCCAGGTTCACCTGATGCACGATGCCGATTCCCGGCGGTACCACGCGGAAGCTGTCGAAGGCCTGCATGCCCCACTTGATGAAACGGTAGCGCTCCGCATTGCGGCGGAATTCGAGACGCATGTTGAGGTCGAGGGCATCGGCTTCGCGGAAATGGTCCACCTGCACCGAGTGATCGACCACCAGATCCACCGGCACCCTCGGCTCGATGATCCCCGGGTCCTTGCCGAAGCGTTGCGCCACTCCGCGCATGGCGGCCAGATCGCACATTAGCGGCACGCCGGTGAAGTCCTGCAGCACGATGCGGGCCACCACGAAGGGAATCTCCTCGCTGCGTTCTGCCAGGGCCTGCCAGCCGGCCAGGCGGCACACATGGGCTTCGGTGATGCGCTTGCCATCGAGGTTGCGCAGCAGGGATTCGAGCATGATGCGCAGGGAAACCGGCACGCGGCCCAGGTGAGGAAATCCAGTGCCCTCCAGTGCCGGCAGCGAATGGAGGCGCCCCCTGCGGCCAGAACCTATTTCGAAGTCACGAAGGGTGTCGAAAGTGCGGGCGGACATGGCGGACTCCTGTGGCGCTACGCTAACCGGACCGTAGGCGGAAAGCGCCCGCGAGATCCGAAGGAAGAACGAACCGGACCCCTTTCGGACTCCCTCGCCCCGGCATCGTTCGCCCCCACTCGAAAGACGCCCGGGCCGGCGTCAGGTCGTCGTCAAGGTGAGCAGGATGTCCGCGTACCACGCGCTATTGAGGCCAAGCATTTCGTCGTCCTTCAAGTCCCGTGGGCCGACGTCGAGCCTTCCCGAATGGACACCCAGCAAGATCCACGGCAGCTCCTCCCGTCCGGTATCCGGTCTGGCGATCCGCATGACCACCGGCGCACCGCTGCTACCTCGGTGGGTCCGGGCATCGGTCAGGAAATAGCCTTGCCCCTGAAAGCGCAGGCCGAAGGACGAGGCGACGATCCCATGACGGACCACCGGAATATGGTGCAGGGTGTCGTGGAAGCCAAGGGGAAAGCCGAGGATCAGCAAGGCCGTCCCGACCTCCACCAGTTCGAACTGCCCCAGCAAATGCCGCGGCGTGAAGGCGCGGTAAAGCGTATCGGGCGGCAGCGCACCGCGTTCGATGGGGATCACCGCCACGTCGATCTTGCCTGCCGTATCCGTCCCCTGCCGCCATACGCTACGGCCTGCCTGGTACAGGGGAATGGAAAACCCGGTGGACGCGGCGATGTTGGCCGGGTCGATGTGCAGCTCGATCTCGATCCGGGTCGGAGCATGACCGGTCGGCTCGTCGTACAGCACGTGACGGCTGGTCACGAGGAACAGCTGGCCGTCCCGCTCGAAGAAAAAGCCGCTGGCACTGGTCAAGCGCCGCTGCGGGGAGAACGTGGAAATGCGCGCGGCAGTGAGGAGAAGGGATTCGATCATGTCCGCACCTGGCATGTCCCCTATTTCTTGATCTCGTGGCCGATGATCCCGCCAACCGCCGCGCCGCCAATCGTTCCGGCCGTGCTACCACCAGTCAGCACCGCGCCCACCGACGGCACCGATACCGGCCCCCACCGCAGTGCTCTTGTCCCGCGCCGACATTCCGGAACAGGCGCTCAGCCCCAGTAGCAGTGTCGTGGCAACAGCGCAAAAGGTCAGTTTATGGGTACTTTTCATGATAGGACTCCTCGACAACTTGCAAGGCGGGATATGCCGCACTTTCAAGGAGAGCCCGGCATACCGTTCCGTCGCTGCGGGAAAACCTGAGGTCCCCGTGGCTCGGATGGATTCAAGCTACAGGACGTTGTAGCGGGAGTCTGTCTGTTGACGTACACAACCGGGAGCTTTCAAGGCATGTTCGATTGCGCACAGACGGCACTCCGCGGGTGAGTAGGATTGAAAGACCCTCATTACTCGCCCAAGGAGACATCAAATGTCCATCGGAACCGTACTGCTGATCGTGTTGATCCTGCTGCTGGTCGGCGCGTTGCCCAGCTGGCCGCATAGCCGGAGCTGGGGTTACTACCCCAGCGGCGGGCTTGGCCTGATGGTGGTGATCCTGGTGATCCTGCTGCTGTTGGGCCGCATCTAGGATGATTGCGCTCCCATCTGTTGCCGCAGGTCAGCACGCTGACTCACGCAGCCTTTGCCGCACGGTACGCAGCCAGGTCGGCCGTTCCCGCACCGATGTTGGCCACATCCAGCTGGACAGCCCTCATCCCATGTTCCCCATTCGAATAGTGCAACGGCAGCGGAGCGCCCCGGAAAGACGGGGCACTCCGCTGCCGTGATCGGCTTTTTGCTGAACCGGATCAGCGCTTGATGCGGGAGATCTTCGTGCCTTCGATGCTGAGGCTGGCCATCAGGCCCTGCTGATCAAAGATGAACGCATAGGCGTCGTCCTTGAGGGTCGAGGTGGACAGATTCTTGGCAGCGCCTTCATTCACCACCACCACGCTGGGACCAACGCCGATTTCCCAGCCTTGCGACTTGTCCAGGTAGTGCACGGCCTTGTCACTCATCAGGAAGACCACATAACCATAGGATTCGGCACCCGCCTGCCAGCCCCACGAAGCAGATACGGTGTTGTAGTAGCCTGCGGTGGTGGAGCCCTTCATCAAGACACCTTCACCGTAGCTGCCGCCAAACACCAGCCCCGCCTTGATGACCTTCGGAAACACCAGGATCGCCCGTGCCTTCTTTGAAATGCTCTCGGCAATCGGGTTGGTCTTGTACAGCAACTGCAACGCCTGGGCCGCATCCTTGTTCAGATCCTCTGCGGTCGCGGCAAAAGCAGGAGCACCGAAGCCCCCAAGGGCGAACGAGGCAGCCGTCACGAGAATGAGCTTGTGAAAATTACGACGTACATTGGTCATGTTCCTGTCCCTCACGTTATTCCGTCATCGCCAAAGGACTCCGGAAATCTTATGGAAAGCGGCGCCTGGTCCAACGGATCGGTGACTGGACACGGCAAGTGTTCATGCTGCGCCAATCGCCCGGGAGATTCCGTACGCTAACGAACAGAGCGTCCTCATGTCATTCATGCGGACCGGCGCGGGGTGCCAGGAGACGCCATCTTCACTTGGCGCGCGGGCGCGACAGCCCGGGCTGCACCGCCTGGAGTCTTCCGGCCCTCAGTTCCTCGACCGCCTTGGCCACCGCGCGTGCCACGTTGCGCACGTCCTCCTGCATGGGCTCGTCCCAGTCCAGGGTGTTGTGGCTATCGGCGTAGGGCGCGTAATAACCGATGAAACGGTCCAGGCGTGCCAACGGACCAGCATCGATGAAACCCATCCAGTCGAGCCAGTCCGACAGGCCGCGGCGGGAATCCTCGATGCCCGCCACATCCCCATGGACCACCACCCCATAGACACGCCCCGCCAGATGCCGTGGATAGTCCCAGCCCGCCATCTCCAGTGCCTTTGCCTTGTCCGCATCCTTGCCCGAGGTGATCGTCGGGTCAGGGTTGCCGCCATCGGCGCACACTGCGCTGCCGGTCCGCCACCCATTCCGCCGACAGGGACTGAGCCGGATCTGCGTAATCAGGCCCGGCCATCTGCTGAGAGAGTGACTTGCGCCCCTCCACATAAGCCCGCCAGGCGATCTCCTCCAGCCGCGCCAGGGCTTCGTCCTCCTCCCTGAAGGCCCGATCGGCGAAAGAGGCCCGGAAGCGCTCCGAAAATGCCGACCGTTCCAGACGCCCTGGAGCCTGCCCCTCGCGAACACGAATCATGCCGGACTCACCCGCCCGCCCGCTCATCGGCGGACCTGGCATGGGAATGGTTTGTGGGTGGCATGAAGCGTCTCCTCGCAGAATGCAGAACACCGGGGCCGACCGTAACAAGGCGGCGACCCGGCCGTCCGTGCGCTAGCGAACACAACGCGGGGCATGCTGGTCCATTTCATCCGTCGGACTCAAGCATAAAGTCCCTCCTGGTATTTCCAAGAGGGACTCTCGATCTGTCTCAAGCGTGTAGCGCCGGCATCAACACCTGAATCAACGCGCTGCCCTCTGGCGTCACCCAACTACCGGCCAGTTCGGCAATCAACTGGTTGGTGCTGGTCAGCGTTACGCCAGCACGCTCCATCCGCCGCAAGGCGATGTCGTCGGCCATTTTTGTCGGCGATCCGCCCGCATCGGCGACAACCTGCACCTCGAGCCCATCCCCCACCAAACTCAGTGCCGGATAGACGGTACACACGTCGTTGGTGACGCCTGCAATGATCAGTTTCTTGCGCCCGGTCGCCTTGACCGCCGCGGCAAAGTTTGCGTCATCCATCGCATTGACGATGCCGAAGCGCTTGACGCGAGCAGCGAATTCAAGCGGAAGAATTGTCTCCAGCTCGCTCAGTAAGGGCCCCTGAGCGTATTCCTCCATGCTGGAGGTCAGCACGACCGGCATTTTCAGGATACGGGCGGATTGCGCCAGCATCAGCGCGTTTCTCTTCATTTCTTCAAATGAAATCGATTTCACCCAGCCCATGGTGCCGACTTGATGGTCGATCAGCAGCATGGCTGCATTGTCAGCGTTGAGTCTCTCGAAGCTCATGAATTTCTCCTTGCGGTATGAATGGGGCGAAGCCCCCTGAACGGAGAGCTAGCAGTCGGTCCCTTGTGGGGTCAAAGCGAACCGAACTCCCCGCGCTGATACGCGGTAATGCGTGTTGTCAGCGCCTCGGCTGACGCTAGAGCCAACGGCCCGTGCCAATGAACTGGCTGACGCAGCGGCACACCCGAGAAGAGGACGACCTTGGCATTGCCCTGCCGCGCATGTAGCGTGATTTCATGGGACGTCGCCTGAGCCGGAAATACGGGCAGGCTCGATGCATTGGCGTCGAAGGACTTGCCATCGATCTCCAGCGTGCCAAAGATCGGCATGATGAAAGCGCTGTGGCCGGGCAATACGGGGACGGCCAGGCTGGCACCCTCATCAAGCGAAATGTCGAGCAGCGCAACCTCGGTAGGGGGATGCAGTGGGGAGCGCGCCTCACCAAAGGATCCGAGAGGAACGCGCACCTTCGCCCCGGGCAGGTGCATGACTGGCACATCCTGCGGATCAAGGCTGAACGAGAAGGGATCGAGGCTCTGGCGCTCCACCGCCAGATTCACGAAGATTTGCAGCATATGAACGGTCTTGCCGGTTTCGGCAGGCACCTCTTCATGCACGATCCCCCGCCCCGCCGCCGTCCAGTGGAGCCCCCCCGGTTGAATGAGGTTGCGCGTGCCCAGCGAGTCCCGGTTACGGACCCCCGTTTCCGAATCGAGAAACAGGTAGGACACCGCGGAGAAACCCGCATGAGGATGCTTGGGAAAGGTGGAGGCACTCATCCAGGCATGATCGACCCCCAGAAAGGGATCGATGGGTCTGGCCATGTCGTCGCCACGCAGCGTAAAGGCGCGAAAGCCGTTACCGATGTTCATGTGCTGCAAATGGGCAATCCCGCTCATGTCGGCCTACCTCAGTGGGTGCTCGGGCTGTTCGCGAACGGGTAGTCCGTGTAGCCCTCGGCGCCCGGCGAATAGAAGGTGTTCTTGTCCGGGGTGTTGAGCGGCACGCCCTGGCGGAAGCGTTCCGGCAGATCCGGGTTCGCCAGGAAGGCACCACCGAATACGGTCGCGTCAGCCCTGCCATCGGCCAGAACGGCTTCGGCGCCAGTCTGGTCAAGGCCTCCACCAATGAGGTACGCGCCGTTGAACAGCGGACGCAACAGAGCGTGGTAATCGACTTTGGCACCGAACAGCGCAACGTGCAGGTACGCCAGACCGAAGCCACGCAGTTGCTCAACCAAATAGGTGTAGGTCTCCTGGGGGTTGGCATCGACGATGTCGTTGAAACCCATCTCCGGCGAAATCTTGATCCCGACGCGATCGCCGCCGGCCTCGGCCACCATGGCGGCCAGAACATCCAGCACGAAGCGGGCGCGATTCTGTAAGGAACCACCATATTGGTCCTGGCGCTGGTTGCTACCGGACGACAGGAACTGCTCAGGCAAGTAGCCCGACGCGGTGTGCAGCTCGACGCCATCGAAACCGGCCGCCAGGGCACGGCGGGTGGCCATGCGGTAGTCGTCGATCACATCCGCGATCTCGTCAAGGCTGAGTGCGCGGGGCGTGACGAAATCCTGCAGACCCGTGGCGGTCCAGGTCTGGCCGGCCGGCTTGATCGCGGACGGCGCAACGGGCTGGGCCTCGTTAGGCAGCAGCGACGGATGCGAGATGCGACCGCAGTGCATCAGCTGCATGAAGATCCGGCCGCCCTTGGCGTGAACAGCCTCGGTCACTTTTTTCCAGGCAGCAAGCTGCGCGTCGGTCTCGATGCCCGGCGTGCGCACATAGCCCTTGCCCATCGCCGACGGGAAAACCCCTTCGGTGATGATCAGCCCGGCACTGGCGCGCTGGCTGTAATAAGTGGCAACCAGGTCGCTCGGGATTCCTTCGTCGTCAGAGCGCGAGCGGGTCATCGGCGCCATGACCAGGCGGTTTGGCAGGGTATGGCGACCGATGCAAACGGGGGTGAAGAGTTGGCTCATGGTGCAGTCCTCAGTGCAGTTGGGGTGCAGCCATGATCTTCCAACGTGAATTCGCGATAAAGTACCTAAAATCGAAATAATTGATCCATAAATGGAGCAATGTAAGTGGAACTTTTGAATGACATGGCTTTGTTTGTTGAGGTGGTCAAGGCGCGGGGCTTCCGCCATGCGGCGGAGGCGGTCGGGATACCCAACTCCACGGTTTCCCGCCGAATCAGTTCCCTCGAAAAGGCCATCGGACTGCGGTTGCTACACCGCACCACCCGCAAGATCGAGCTCACCGAAGCGGGACAGATCTATTTCGAGCGCTGCAAACGCATCGTCGATGAGGCAAAGCTGGCGCACGAACAGCTCGGGGAATTGCTGGCCCAGCCGAGTGGCGTGCTGCGCGCATCACTACCGGTGGATTTTGCGAACATCTATCTGGCGCCGCTGATTGCGGATTTCGCTCGCCAATATCCGGGCATCAGCTTCGATTTTGACCTGACCCCGCGTGTGGTCGACCTCGTGGCGGAGCCCTTTGATGTGGCCATTCGCATGGGACACCCACCCAACTCAAACCTTATCGCACGGCAGCTGGCCAACCTGGCATGCCATCTCTACGCGTCACCCCGTTATCTCGAACAGTTTGGCGAGCCTTCCCACCCCACCGATCTGGCGAAGCACGAATGCATCGGATTCCGAACAGCTAAATCCAATGTGTGGGTGCTGCACAAGGCGGAGGCGTCGCTGGAGATCGACGTCGGCGGCCGCTTCCAGCTCAATAGCGTCGGCCTGATCCGGCGACTGGCCTCACTCGACCAAGGGATTGCCCTTCTGCCCGCAGAAATCGTGGCAGACGATGTGGCGCAGAAGCGGTTGCGTCGAGTCCTTCCCGATTGGGAGGGCCCCCCCACCCCCGTCTACGCAATGACCGAGACGCGGCTGTTACCAGCCAAGACACAGCGGTTTATTGAATTCCTGAAGGAACGGCTTGGCGTCCATACGCACGCATGAAGGTTTCCACGACCACGGTAAGCCGTTGCTCACGCTGGTCCCCCTTGATGCGGTCTAGTCAGCAGCAGGGGCTATGTATATGTTTTTCCCTTATTCCGGCCATACCTCAAGTAGACCCGATGCACCCGGCCGTCATCGACCAGTTGAATCCTGCCATCGTGTTGCGCGATGCCGTCCACGAACAGACCCGAGTCTTCGTGCTCCGCACCGTTGGTGGTCTGCTGCGAGACATTGATGTGGAACTCCGTTTCCCCGTAGCGGTAACGGATCGTGTATCCCGGCCAATCGGCAGGCAGACGCGGGGCCAGACGCAGCACGGTGCCTTCGCGCTGCAGCCCGAGCAACGACTCTAGGATCAACCGGTACAACCAGCCGGCGGCGCCGGTGTGCCAGCTCCATCCGCCACGTCCCACGTGAGGCTCTGCCGCATAAACGTCCGCCGCGACGACGTAGGGTTCCAGCCTGTAAACCGCCACGCCTTCCGCCGAGCGGGTGTGGTTGACCGGATTGATCAGTCCCAGCACCGACCAGGCGCGCTCCGCGTCGCCCAACTCGGCAAAGGCCATCGCGGCCCAGACAGCCGCATGGGTGTATTGCCCACCGTTTTCACGCACGCCCGGCACGTAGCCACGGATGTAACCGGGCGCCAGGGGCGAGGTGTCAAAGGGTGGTGCGAGGAGTCGGACCACGCCATTGACCCGACTCACCAGGTAAGTATCGACGGCCTCCATCGCCATGCGCGCCCGTGCGGGGGCTGCGGCTCCGGACAGCACCGCCCAGCTCTGCGCCACCGAGTCGATGCGGCACTCGGCGTTGCTGTTGGAGCCCAAAGGCGTGCCGTCGTCAAAGTAGGCGCGGCGATACCACTCGCCCTCCTCCCCGTCCCAGCCGTGCTCTTCGAGCTTGCTGCGCAAACGCGCGCTTTCGTCCCGGCACTGCGCGGCGAAGGCCGCATCGCCACGGCCTTCGGCAAGTCCGGCGAAGTGTCCGAGTACTGCATACAGGAAGAAGCCCAGCCAGACGCTCTCGCCCTTGCCATCGATCCCCACCTTGTTCATGCCGTCATTCCAGTCGCCGGAGCCCATCAAGGGCAGGCCATGGGCACCGACGCGCAGGGCACGCCGAACGGCGCGCACGCCATGCTCGTACAAGCTAGCGACCTCGGTTGAGGGTGCCGGCTGGTCGTAATAGGAGTCCTCCCCCGGATCGACCGGGCGGCCTTCGAGAAACGGCACTGTCTCGTCGAGCACGCCGGCATCACCGGTCACCACGACATACCGGCACACCGCCAGCGGCAGCCACAGGGCGTCGTCGGAACAATGGGTGCGCACCCCCCGCCCCATCGGCGGATGCCACCAGTGCTGGACATCGCCCTCGACGAACTGGCGGCTGGCGCACAGCAGCAGATGGGCACGGACCCGGGCAGGTTCGGCATGGACCAGGGCCATCACGTCCTGCAACTGGTCGCGAAAACCGAAGGCGCCGCCCGACTGGTAATAACCGCCGCGCGCCCATAGCCGGCAGGCCAGCGCCTGGTAGATCAGCCAGCCATTGACCAGCACATCGACCGCGGGGTCGGGCGTTTCGATGTGCACGGCGCCGAGCGTGTGGCGCCAATAAGCATGTACCACATCGAGGGCCCGGTGTGCTTCGCCGGCGCCCTGAACACGTGCTGCGAGGCGGTCAGCCTCCTCCGCGTCGCCACCGACACCAAGACGGAAAGCGATTTCCCGCGTCTGACCGGCGGCCAGTTCGAAGCCCGACTGGATCGCCGCGCAGGGATCCAGCCCGCCGCCGACCCGTCCCGACAGCCCGGTGCGCTGCATGGCCGCCGGCTTGCGCAGGGAGCCGTGGCGACCGATGAATTCGCTGCGATCAGCACTCAGGCCGACAGCATCATCCGCATGGAAGAAGGCGACGCGGCCCGGGAAGTCGATGCTGTAGGCGTTGCGGGCAGACAGCGCACCGCTATGCGGCACGATCTCGGTGATCACATGCATGGCTGATTTCTCGCGCAGGTCGCCCAGCACCCATTCCACGTAGCCGGTGGCCGAGAGATAACGCCGCCGGCCGGACTCGTTGCTCAACTTCAGCAGCGAGAACTTGACCGCCATGTCCACCGCCACGAACACCGTGAGCTCCGCGTGGATGCCGTCCACGCGGGTTTCGAAGACGCTGTAGCCGAAGCCGTGGCGGATCGTGTAGGCCGCATCCGCCGGCGCCGGCAAGGGCGTGGGCGACCACACCCGGCCGCTTTCCTCGTCGCGCAGGTAGATCGCTTCGCCGCTGGGGTCGCACAGGGGGTCGTTGTGCCACGGCGTCAGGCGGAATTCATGGGCGTTCTCGCTCCAGGTATAGGCTCCGCCACTTTCCGAAATCAGCGTCCCGAAGTGCGGATTGGCCAGTACGTTCGACCACGGGGCCGGCGTCGGATCGGCGGCATGCACTGTAATGACGTATTCACTGCCATCCGGCGTAAAGCCGCCGAGCCCGTTGGCAAGGATCAGATCATCATCTGACGGCACCGCCAGCGACACCCGGCCCGGCACTTCGGGCCGATAGGGCCGGATCGGCACCAGCGGCGGCATGTTGGTAACCGCCTGCACCCGGTGATCGAGCTGCTCGGCCAGCGTGCCCCGGCAATCCGAGAGGATCACACGGGCGACGGCCTGGAATAGCAGCCGGTCCTCGACGGAGATCTGCTCCACCGGACGGACGAATATGTTCCCCGGCCGGTCGCCCAAACCGCCGCTGCCCGAGGCGACGAGGTCGATGATCTGCTCCTGCAGACGTTGCCGGTAGCCGGCGTGGTCCTCGTTCCAGATCACCAGGTCCACCGCCAGGCCCTTCAGGCGCCAGTAGGCGTGCGCCTGCACGAGCTGGCGTACCAGCTCGATGTTGGCGGCATCACCGATCTGCAGCAGCACGATAGGCAGGTCGCCGGAGATGGTGTAGCCCCACAAACCCGACTGGCCGCGGCGGTTCTTGGCGAGGAGTACGGTGTCGGCGCGCAGCGCCGGGCTGGCGTACAGCACAGCGCCGGCCAGGCGGGCATAGAGCTGGGCATCGGCCTCCACCGCGTTGAGCTGCTGCAATTCGACCTCGCTATGGGTCCACGCCAGGTCGAAGACGCGGTCGGCGAGATGGCGATCCCGATACTTGCTGGCCAGGCACATGGCCACGTCCCGGCTGTCGGCCATACCGGTGACGATGTCGACACTGGCGGACTGCTCCGGGTCGAGGAAGAAGCGCTGGCGGATGGCGACGATCGGGTCGAGCACCGGCCCCGCGCTGCCTGACAATGCGCCGGTTTCGCTCAGGGCCAGGGGGAATGCGGTGGTCCGCGTGCGTCCAATGAAACGGGCGCGGTCGGTCTCCCACGAGACGGCATCCACCTCCACGCCATGCACGGCCATCACATGCAGCATCCACGGCGTCGCTTCTTCAGGGGAGCGCGGACGGCGCATGCACAGGATGGCCTGCTGCTGCGGCAGGATTTCGGTCTGCACGAACAGCTTGCTGAAGGCCGGATGAAGGGCGTCGGCGGCCGGCGGGGCAATCACTACTTCGGCGTAGCTGGTGATCTCGATCTCCCGGCGGCGGGACGAACGGTTGGTCAGGCGAACGCGGCGCAGCTCGATGTCGTCTTCCGGCGAAACAACGATCTCCGTGTAGGTTTCGATATCGCCGTCGGGCTCGACCGGATCACAACGCCGAAACTCCACCCGGCCTTCCGAGAGGATCGCCTCATAATCCGTTGGCCGGCGGCAGGTCGGCTGATGGGCGGTGGACCAGAACAGTCCGCTGGCCACGTCGCGGATATAGCAGAACGAACCCTGGTCGTCGCACGCACCGTCCTCCCGCCAGCGGGTAACCGCCAGATCGCGCCAGCGGCTGTAGCCACTGCCAGCGTTGTTGATCATCACCTGATAACGGCCATTGGACAGCAGCTGGACTTCGGGTGTGGGGGTATCCGGCGTATTGAACATCCGCACCGGGGCGGCCTGCGGAATGACCCGCGCACGCAAACCAGAGAGCTCGGCCGCATGGGAGAACAGGCCGGCGGCCCGCGGCACGCGCTCCTGGAGCAGCGGCATGACCGCCTGGAACAGGCGCTCCGACTCGAAGCGGCGCTGCATCGGACGATCCAGGATGAGCCAGGCCAGGGCAAGCAGGCTCATGCCCTGGTGGTGGGCCATGAAGGCCCGTACCACCGCCCTGGCCTGCCCGCGGCGCTGGCGGGCGGGGGTGTAATCAATGGCTTCGAAGAAGCCGAACTGGCCCATGAAACCCTCGGCAGCCAGGCGCCGGAGATTGGCACAGGCGACCACGGGCGCGACCATCAGCGCCATCACCGAAGCGTAGGGCGCGACGACCAGATCCTCGACCAGGCCGGGCTTGAGACCCAGCCCGGGCACGCCGAAGGCGCGGTACTGGTAGATCAGCTGGGCATCGACCGTGTTGTAGGCCGATTCGGACATGCCCCAAGGCACACCGCGTTGCCGGCCGTATTCGATCTGGCGGGCAACCGCCGCCTTGCAGGTCTGATCGAGCAACGTGCGCTCGTAGGTCGGCATCACCAACTGCGGCATCAGGTACTCGAACATCGACCCGCTCCACGACAGGAGCACCGGCTCGCCGCCGGCCCGGGTCAGCAGGCGTCCCAGGGCAAACCAGCTCTCCTTCGGCAAGGCCCCCTGGGCAATGCCGACAAAACTCGCCAGGCGCGCCTCCGAGGCCAGCAGGTCGTAGCAGCTGGCATCCACGCGCCGGTTCTGCACGTTGTAGCCGATACTCAACAGGTGCCGCGAGGCGTCGAACAGGAAGTCGTAATCCATCTGCGCCAGCGCCACGCACTGCTGCGCCAGGGCTTCGATGACGACCATGCGCTCACTGGCGCGGGCGCTCCCTTCGGCGAGCGCGTGCTGGAGATCAATGAGCCAGGTGCGCTGGGCGGCACTGCCCGCACCATCGAACCGCGCCTGCAGTGGCGGGCCGAGCACACGGTCGAGCGTTGCCAATGTGCGCAGGGTCGGCAGTCCGATCTCGCCGAGCAGCCAGTCGGGCACGTCGTCCAGCCCCGCGGGCGGCTTCCCGAGTACGAGCCACGGGGCCAGAAACACGATTTCGCCCCGGGCACTCTGGAGCTGTCCGGCCAGCGCCCGGGCCCAGCGGCTCGCCTCCAGCGCGGTGGGAGCCGAGTCACTGCCGGCAAGCCGACTTGCGGGATCTGCCACAACGCCGTCGGCGTGAACGGTCAGTTCATCAAGGATCGCCCGCAGCGCCGGCAGTGTGCCTGGCGGCGTAGCTACTACCGCGTCCAGCGCCTTAGCCAAAGCCGTCAGCAGGCCCTCTGCGGCCGGAGCAATCGTCTCGGCGAGCAGCGCGACGGTGTCGCCGAGGCCGTCGAACAGCTTGGGCGACGCGATCCGCTCATCGGCAAGGGCCAGCAGCCCCGCCCTCAGGGTCAGCAGATGGCCGGCGAGGTTGCCGCTATCCACCGTCGATATGTATAGCGGCTGCAGGGCCTGCAGAGTCTGGGTGTCGTACCAGTTGTAGAAATGGCCCCGGTAGCGCTCCAGCCCTTCCAGTGTGCGCAGGGTGTTGGCGGTGCGTTCTACGAGCGGGCCACCGGGGATGTAGCCAAAGTCGTAGGCGGCCAGATTGGCCAGCAGCGCCAGCCCGATGTTGGTCGGTGAGCTGCGGTGGGCCAGCGTGGCAACGCGATACTCCTGGTAGTTGTCGGGGGGCAACCAGTGATCGGCCGGGCCGACGAATGTATCGAAGAACGACCAGGTGCGCCGCGCCAGCCCACGCAGAAAGCGGGTCTGCTCGGCGGTCAGCTCCGCCTTCCGGACCACCAGCGGACGGCTGATCCACCAGGCCAGCGCAGGCGATGCGAACCACAGCAGCAACACCGGTCCGGCCCCCCCCAGGGCAGCGGGTGCCGCGGCGACCAGGCCGAGCGCAATAGCCACGCTCAGCAGCGGAGCGCTCGACATCCGCCGATAGGACGCGCTCAGGCTGTTGCGAGACCGGGCGTCCAGCACCCGCTCGATCTCGCTCGACGGACACCATTCGAGCAATCTCCGGTGGCTCGCCCCCATACGCCACAAGGTGCGGGCGATGGCCTCGAGACTGAAGGAGGCCTCGTAGGGCAGGCAGGCGAACTCGAAACCGAGTTGGGCGAGCCGACGGGAGATCGCGTTCAGCACGACCACCAGATGCTGCTTGAGCAGCATTTCCTCCGGCCGGCGGAGCAGATCGACGACGGTTCCGCACAGGCTCGGCAACAGCAGGATGCCGATCAACGACGCCGTCCACAGCAGCGGCGGTTTCAGGAACAACCAGCCCAGCACCAGCAGGAGCAGCAGCGCGCCCGGCACAAGGCTGCGCCGCAGGTTGTCGGCCAGCTTCCACTGGGACAGGAGCGACAGCGGATTGGCCTGGCGGTGGGTGGTGGCCCCACTGGCACCCTCGGGGCCGTCCTTGCAGGCGCAGGGCACCTTCGGCAGCAGCCAGGCCAGGAGCTGCCAGTCGCCGCGGATCCAGCGGTAACGCCGGCTCACGTCGACGCTGTAACTGGCCGGGTAGTCCTCGTAGAGCAGGCTGTCGCTCAACAGCCCGGCCCGGGCGTAGCAGCCTTCCAGCAGGTCGTGGCTGAGAATCCGGTTGTCGGGGAAACGTCCCCCCAGCGCGCGCTCGAAGGCATCCACGTCGTAAATGCCCTTGCCGATGAAGGAGCCCTCACCGAACAGGTCCTGGTACACATCGGAGACGACCCGCGTATAGGGGTCGATGCCCGCCTCGGCCCCGTACAGCTGGGCGTAGCGCGAGCGGTTCGCGCCGGGCAGGCTGATGCCCACGCGGGGTTGCAGGATGCCGTAACCGGCCACGACCCGCCCTTTCCTGTCGTCGTAGACCGGCTGGTTGAGCGGGTGAGCCATGGCGCCGACGAACTGGCGTGCCGCGTCCTGGGCCAGCTGGGTATCGGTGTCGAGGGTGATCACGTACCTCACGTCGGCCAGAATCGCGGTGTCGCCGACGATGGTCGCAAAACCCTCGCCGCCGCTGCCGCGCAGCAGCGCATTGAGGTCGGCCAGCTTGCCGCGCTTGCGCTCGCAGCCCATCCAGCTACGCTCCTGCGGATTCCAGCGCCGCGGCCGGTGGAACAGGAAGAAGATGTCCTGCCCCTCCGCGGCATAGCTCGCATTGAGGGCCTCGATACCGGCCCGTGCCTGCGCCACCAGCGCATCGTCCGCGGGGAGCGAGGCCTGCGGCGCATCGAGGAAATCAGTGAGCAGGCCGAAATGCACGCTGCCGTCCCGGTTGGCCAGGAAGCGGACCTCCAGCGCTTCGAGCAGGTTTGCGACGCCCGCCGGATTGCTCAACATCGTTGGCACCACCACCAGGCTGCGACATTGCGCCGGAATGCCGGTCGAGAAATCCATCCGTGGCAAGGAGTGCGGCTTCACCAGCAAGGTGGCCAGCCAGTTGCTCAGTGCCACCGCAAGCTGGCTGGTGACCGGCAGCGTCAGCAGCGCGAGCGGCAGCAACGCCCAGACCGGCCATTCGGCCGCCAGGGCTGCGTACAGCAACGCGGCACTGACAATAGCTGCGATCAGCGCGATGCCGCCCAGGTACAGCGGCAGGGCTACGCGGGATGCCGCCCGGCGCAGGCTCTCCACGGCGCCGGGGTGCGTCCCCGCCACCCGCTCAAGTTCAGACCGGCCTGCATCGATGAGGTAATAGCCGACATGGGCGGTTCTTGCGTCGCCAGCGCCTGACGCCCGGGCCAGGTCCACCGCCTTCAGGGCCACCTCATGCTCGGTGAGGGCACTCTTCTTGGCGATCTCTTCGGTGGCGTGGCGATAGCGGTCGCGGGTTGCAAAGTCCATCCGTACGTAGACACCGCCGGGGTCGTCGCGCAGGGTCTGCTCGACCATGCTCTGACTCTCAACGAAATCCCGCCAGTCCATCGCCCCCAGCACACGCAGGCTACCGATGCTGTTGCTGATGGAGACTTGGTCGGCGGCCTGGCGCTGATTCTCCGCTTGCACCACGCCGGCGATGCTCAGGCCGGACTGGGCCAGGCGCTGCTCGACCCAGCTCAGCGGCAAGGCCAGTGCGGGTCCCCGTCCCTGCAGGCGGCGCGCCAACTCGGCGACAAAGGCACCGGCCATCGGCGGCTCCGAGCGGACCATGTCGGCAACGACCAGGATCAGGTCCTTCGCGTCGGTCTCGACAGCATCGGTCATCCGGTCCGCCCAAGTGTCGGCCAGCCCCCGTTCGCCCCAGCCGGCCGCGATCCCCACGCTGACCCGCCTGAGGTTCTCGATGACCGCCAAGCGCAGCATGATCGGAATCGCCCACAACTCGCCCAGCTTGAGCGGCGCGACACTCTGGTAGCTCGCAACGAAGCGGCCCAGGCTTTCCGCGTCCACCCGGCCATCGCCATGGGCGACGGCCTCAAGGGCGATGTCGTACACCCGCGGCCGACCGGCCAGGGCCGCCGCGCCGTTCAGGTGCGGAAGTTCGCGGCTGTACCCCTCCGGCAGCAACCGCCGGGCCATGCGGATCTGCTCTTCGATGAGATAGAAATTGTCGAGCAGCCACTCGCCGGCCGGCGCAATGCGCCGGTTGTCGGCGACCGCCTCGGTGAGCAGACGACAGACCTCGAAGAGCGTTCGTTCGTTGTCCGCCAGGCGAGCCAGCAAGCGATCGGGCACAGACGGGCCATGTGCCAGGGTGTGGGCACTGGCCAGCGCCTTGCCATGCAAGGCCATCTGGTCGGCGCTGAACAGTTCCGCCCGCAGCGGGGGCTCGTCAACCGCAGGCGCGTGGGCCTTCAGCTTGCGGAAGAACAAGGTCTTCAGCGGCTTGTAGCGCATGTTCGGCGCGCTCACCGCAAAGCTGCGCGCGGCAAGGCCCCGAGCGCGAGGACCGCCGGGCAGGTGCCCCACCAGGAAAGCATGAGCATGTTGTCGTACAGACGGGCGGAGGACGACGGGTATCGGAACAGGATTGTTGGCATGGGGAACCTTCCGCCGTTCGCCATGCAACGGCTGGCGATGGACCGGAGTGCCTAGCCTTCAACCGTGCTGGCGGCAAACAGGCATGCCCCCGCGCCACGGCCGGGCCAACCCACAGCCCGTCGTCAAAGCGCAAGAGAACATGGCGAAACCTCCCGCGAAGCCTAGCGCCCCGCCCTGCGTGGGTCGGTGCGCTCTCGCACATAAGGAAGTCCTGCGGATGCGCGGGTCATCGGCTGTGTGTTCCAACGCACCGACCCCACCGAGACCAGGCCCCATTCTTCAACTGCGCCCCAAGCCGTATCGGGCACAAGCCCTGAACGGTTCCATGCATTCCCAGGCGCAGCAGATCAATACCTAGCCATAAAGGATCGACAATGAAAAACCTCAAGCTCGCAGCCATCGCCACCAGCCTCTGCCTCGCCTTTAGTGCCGCAGCCGTCGGAGCCCCTCTGTCAAAGGCCGAGTACCAGGCTGGCAAAGATGAGGCATCGAACAAGTACAAGTCCGACAAGGCCGCATGCAAATCCATGCGCGGCAACACCCAGGACATCTGCATCGAAGAGGCCAAAGGCCGGGAAAGCATCGCCAAAGCCGAACTCGAAGCAAAGTACGAACCGTCCGCCAAGCACAGCTACGAGGTCCGCCTGGCCCAGGCCGAAGCCGCCTATGCCGTGGCGAAGGAAAAGTGCGATGCCCTTGCGGGCGATGCCAAGGCAAGCTGTATCAGCGCGGCCAAGACGCGTTACGGGCAATAAGAGCAGCGGCCCCCCGTGCGGGTATCCACCTGACACGGGAGGCGCAATCCAGGAGGAAAACCAGTCTGGCGCTGTTCGCCCGCGGGGAAATGGGCCGCCCGACAGATAGACCACAAGCTCAACAATGGAGGCCGCCATGCTCTATACCATTGCCATCGTAATGCTCATCCTGTGGCTGCTCGGCTTGGTCACCTCGACCACTCTGGGGGGCTTCATCCACATTCTGTTGGTGATCGCCATCGTCGTCGTCCTGCTTCAGGTGATCAGCGGGCGCCGCGGTTGATGAGCGCAGCCGCTGGCCTTGCCGTCCGGCTCAGGCCAGGGGATGAGCCGATCTGCCGTCGCGCGCCCCATGCAGCACCCAGCATCCGGCTTCGCCGAACTCCAATACCTGGCGGTGATATGGCCGGATCGAGGCACGATGGGCGACGCTGACAAAGGCAATCCCACTGGCGGCGAGCAGTCGGTAGAGGTGCTCCTCGTTACTTGCATCCAGCGCACTGGTCGCCTCGTCGAGGATGACATAACGGGGGGAAAGGAGCAGCAGGCGGGCGAAGGCGATCCGCTGCTGCTCGCCCATCGACAGCACCTTCGCCCAATCCAGTTCGCCGTCCAGGCCACCGACACGCGCCGCGAGATACGGCAGGTTGGTCTGTGCCAGCACATCCAGCAATTCCTCGTCCGACACGGGCCGATCCTGCCGCGGGTACAGCAGCTGGTTGCGCAGGCTGCCTAGCAGCATATAGGGGCGCTGGGGCAGGAACAGCATGTCCCCAGCCGCCGGACGGGCGATGCGCCCCGCGCCGGCACGCCATAGTCCGGCAATGGCGCGGAGCAAGGTGCTCTTTCCACAACCGCTGCTACCGACGATCATCAGGCTCCCACCCGGCTCGATTGCCAGGGAAAGATCGACGATCAACGGCCTTTCCCTGTTCGGTGTCCACAGGGTCAGGCGGTCGATCACCACCCGGGAGTCCTCGACGATGGCAATGCCCTCTTCCCTGGGCACCCCGGCCCGGCCGTCCATGACCCCGGCGAAACTGTCCAGGCGCTCGATTCCGGCTGCAAATTTGCTGAAGCTCTCGAAGTTGTCGACGATCACGGTGAGAGCAGCCAGGATCGCCGCGAAGGCGCCCGCTGCCTGAATCGCGTGGCCGACCTCCAGCTCACCGGAAATGACCCGGTCTGCGATGATTACGCTGGGCAGGATGATGGTCATGAAGCTGTAGGCGTACTGGAAGATGTTCAGCTTGAGCTGAACCTGGATGAGCCTGCTGAAATTGCGGAACACCTCACCGAAATTCCGCTCGACCTGCTGGGCCTCCAGTTTTTCTCCGGCGTAGAAGGCAATGGCTTCTGCGTTCTCGCGGATACGCACGAGGCTGAAGCGGAAATCCGCCTCCCGTTTGAGCTGGTAGAAATTGAGCCCGATCAGCACCTTGCCGAAGAGCACGACAGTGATCAGCGTCCCGATGAAGGCGTAGATCATCAGGAAGAGAACCAGGCCCCGGGAGATGGACCACAGCACGCCGGCGAAGGCCGCAAGTTGCAATACGGCGCCAGCCAGCACCAGCAGGAACTGGAGTGACTTCTGGGTGAAGGTATTGATGTCGTCGGCAATACGCTGATCGGGATTGTCGATCCCCGAGCTGGCATCGAGCCGGAAATAGACGCCGTTTCCCAGATAGGAGCCTAGATAGGCCCGGGTCAGCCAGCGTCGCCAACGAAGGCCGAGCGTGTCCCGCACGTAATAGTAGAAGGCATAAACCGGCACGCCCAACACCAGCACCCCGAAACACCGCTCGATTGACAACCAGAACCGGGCCCCATCCTTTGCCGCCAGTGCGGAGGTGAATTCCCCCGTCTGCCCGTTGAGCAGCACCGCGAACAAGGCCTGCCCCAGCAGTAGCAGCACCAGCAGGGCCAGCAGAGCCCGGGCGAACACTTTCTCCTCGCTGAACCAGTAGGGGGCGGCAATCGCCCGGAAGCGCGCCAGGAGCGCCCGGTCAAGGGGAATCGTCTGCATTTGCAAGGCACCTCCCCGCGCCCGATCAAACCCATGCGCCGTATCCTTCGATCACCGGCCTGTCGCGACAAACGACATCCGCACGGGTTGCCCGGTCGTCTCGACCTGGAGACGCTGGCGCTGCCACACACCGTCGATGCGGGCGGACATCCGGTAGTCCCCGGGTGGTAGCTTGAGATAAAGCAGCGGACCTTCGCTGACGGCGGTGTAGCTGCGCCGCCCGCCCGTTCCCTCCACGGTGAACGGAATATTCGCCAGATAGTGACCGCTACGGTCGCTGAATACCACCCACACATTGTAGGCCGCAGCCGACCTGCGCATCTCGGCACGATCCGCTTCCCCCACCCCGCCGCTCATCCAGGCAATGGTCTCCGACGGCGCGCTGACCACGGCACTGCGAACAAGCGGTGGTCTCCCTTCACCCGCCTGTATCCGGGCTCCGCAGATCAAGGACAAAAGACCGACCAGCCCGGCCGGTATGGGCCGCCGGAGCCCTGCCCGGCGCCAGCGGAACCCAAACACCGATAGCTTGATTTTCATCGTTCGCTCCTGAAAGTGTCGGGCATGGGTGGTCTGACGTGCTGGATGCATCTACCCGATGGCGCAAGCCTAAGCCTGGC
The DNA here is from genome assembly GCF_058800215.1 of Zoogloea sp. GW822-FHT05C07. Taxonomy (NCBI): domain Bacteria; kingdom Pseudomonadati; phylum Pseudomonadota; class Betaproteobacteria; order Rhodocyclales; family Zoogloeaceae; genus Zoogloea; species Zoogloea sp. GW822-FHT05C07. The sequence goes on along the minus strand of NZ_CM179510.1, from coordinate 4,550,807 downwards.
CTCGGAGATGCTCCGTCTGGCGCCGAACATAGGGGCGTAGGGGCCGGCACCGTGTACGCCAGCGTACCAACCCGCGATCGCTTCCCGTCCACGCTTCGCCAGTGATCCCCCACATAGCCGAGTCTCACCCACTGCGATCAGGCCGATCACCCGATTCATTCCATGAAGGGAACAGACCATGAAGACGCTTCGCAGGCCAAAGTGCTACCCCGGCACTGGGCGAACGGCCCTGCCGGTCCTGATCCTCGGTGCGTCGATGCTGCTGGCTGTGCGAGCACACCGGCACCTACCGAGCAACTGGCCGTTTCGGCTGCAGCGGTCAGCCGGGCCGACAGCGCCGGCGCAGCTACGCTGGCCCCGCCGAGATACAGATGGCGCGGGAAAAGCTCGACCAGGCCCGCCTGGCCATGACGCGGGAAGACTTCGACAACGCACGCAACCTGGCCCAGGAGACCGAGGTGGACGCCCAGTTGGCCGAAGCCAAATCCCGCTCCGGCAAGGCGCGCAAGGCTGCCGGAGAATTGCAGGAAGGAGTTCGCGTACTGCGCGACGAACTCGACCGCAAGAACAAATGATTGCTCGCATAAAAGGAATGACCATGACCGAACAAGCAAACGCCCCGCGGCATCGTGATCACCATCGGTGATGTGCTGTTTGACACCAACCGCGCCGAACTCAAGGCCGGCGGCATGCGCAATATGGAAAAGCTGGTCGTCTTTCTCAAGGACAATCCGCAGCGCAAGGCAGTGATAGAAGGGTTCACCGACAGCTCCGGCAGTGACAGCCATAACCAGGCTCTGTCGGAGCGGCGCGCGGATTCCGTCATGAACGCGCTGACAAGCATGGGGATCGGCAGTGAGCGCCTCAGTGCCCGCGGCTATGGCGAGGCTTATCCGGTGGCAGGCAATGCCAGCGCCAGCGGTCGCCAGATGAATCGGTGCGTCGAGATCATCCTGTCGGATGAAAGCGGCAATATTTCTTCCCGTTGATCGAGCCATGGCCTCCCGCTTTGCCCGCCGACGCCGGGCAGTGGGGGCTCCCAATCCTAAGCACCCGGCGGACTCAACGGGTGCTTTCCATTAGCCAACAAAGCCCCGAAGTCCGCTGCACCCAGGGGATGGCTGAACTGGAAACCCTGCCCTTCGTGGCAATGCTGGGCGCGCAGAAAGGCCAGTTGCTCAAGGGTTTCCACCCCTTCGGCGACAACCCGCTGCTTGAGGTTGCGGCCCATGCCGATCATCGCGCTGACAATGGTGGCGTCGTCCGCGTTGGTGGCGACATCTCGTATGAAGGACTGGTCGATCTTGAGGGTATCGATGGGGAAACGCTTCAGATAGCTGAGGCTTGAATAACCGGTTCCAAAATCATCAATGGCCAGGTGCATGCCCATAGCCTTGAGGGCGATGAGGACCACGGCCGAGGCTTCGGCGTCGTGCATCAGGATGCTCTCCGTCAGCTCCAGTTCGAGCAGCTGTGGCGCCAGGCCGGTGTCTGCAAGGATCAGGGCCACCCCCTCGAGAAAGCCCTTGTGACGGAACTCCATCGCCGAAATGTTCACCGAAATCGGAACCGTCCTCAAACCTGCATCCTGCCAGACCTTCAATTGCCGGCACGCCTCCCGCATGACCCAGCGCCCGATCGGCACGATCAAGCCCGACTCCTCCGCGATGTGCACAAACTGCGCCGGCTGGATGAGGCCCAGCTTCGGGTCCTGCCAGCGGATCAGAGCCTCGGCACCGGTCAATGCCCCTGATTTCAGATCGATCTGCGGCTGGTAATGGAGCACGAACTCATCCTGCCGCAATGCACGGCGCAGGCTGCTTTCGATGAACTGGCGCTGCACGGCGCGGGTATTCATATCTCCCCGGAACAACTGCCAGTTGTTCCGGCCGCTCGCCTTGGCGTGGTACATCGCCGTGTCGGCGTTCTGCATCACGGTTTCCGGGTTGTCGCCGTCATCGGGAAATACGCTGATGCCGATACTCAGGGTCACGTGGAGTTCGTGGCCGTCGATCAGCTGCGGCTGTGAAAAAACCAGTAGCAGCTTGTCGGCGACCCGGGTGGCATCCTGCAGGTGCTCGATCTCCGACAGCAGGATGACGAACTCGTCGCCCCCCTGCCGGCACACCGTATCGGTGACGCGCACGCAGGTCATCAGGCGATCAGCCACCGATTTCAGCAGCTGATCACCGACCGCGTGCCCAAGGGAATCATTGATGTGCTTGAAGTAGTCCAGGTCCAGGAACAGCAAGCCCACCTGCTTGTGCCGCCGCCGGGCCAGCCCGATGGCCTGGGCCAGGCGCTCCGTCAGCAGGGCCCGGTTGGGCAGGCCGGTCAGAAAATCATGGTGGGCCAGATGGAACATCTTGACCGCCATGGCGCGGGATTCGCTCACATCGTGAAATACGAGCACTGCGCCCACCACCTGGCCGTCCCGGTTATGGATGGGCGCCGCCGAATCCTCGATGGAGGCCTCAACGCCATCCCGCCGCCGCAGTAAGCAGTCGGCCGCCAGACCGACCGTGCGATCCTCATGCATGGCCAGATGGGCCGGGTTTGCCGCTATTTCTCCGCTTGTGCCGTCGACGATGCGGAACACTTCAGCCAAAGGTCTCCCGATGGCCTCCTCCCGCGACCACCCGGTCATCCTTTCCGCCACCAGGTTCATGTAGGTGACGTTACCCGGAATGTCCGTCGTAAGCACTGCGTCGCCGATGGAGTTGAGAGTCACCTGGGCCCGTTCCTTCTCCGCAAACAGCGCTTCCTCAGCGACCCTCAACACGCTGTCGGCAGACTTGCGATCCGCGATGTCTTCAACCGTCAGCACATGTCCAAATGGCGGCCCCAGGCCATGCCTGGCTGCATTCAGACGTATCCACGCCAAGCTGCCGTCGGCGCACAGCAGGCGGGCCTCCACACGGAAAGGCTGGTGCTCTGCGGCAGCCACCCGCCATTCGGCCAGAACGCGTGGCTGATCGTCCGGACATATGAAGCTGCGCCAATCACGGCCCAGCAGTTGCGCCTCCACGAGCCCGAAAATCCGTCGACAGGCGGGATTCGCATGGACACACAGCCCCTCAGCGTCCGTGACAAGGACGCCCAGCGGGACTGCCTCGACAATGGCGCCGAAATCGACCTTCAACGCACCGGAAGGCTGCGTGCTCATAAGGGCAGCAACAGCAAGGTCAGGACGGGCTTCTCGGCGTAGTGTCCCTGTTGAGTTCCTCGAAGCGTTTGATCTGCGCCTCAGCCTCATCCTTGGTAACGCCGTAGGTTTCCTGGACCTTGCCTAGCAGTTCGTCGCGCCTGCCGGCGATCACGTCCAGATGGTCGTCGGTGAGCTTGGCCCACTGCGCCTTGACCTTGCCCTTGAACTGCTTCCAATTGCCTTCAACGATATCCCAGTTCATTTCCAACTCCTTGAGTTCATCCACTGGACGGCAGGATTACCAGCCGAAGCCGCAAATCAACGGCGACTGAGCAGAAAAGCCGATCAGGAAGCCGGCGACAGCAGCACCGCCCAGCACCTGCCAGGGGTTCTCCTTGACGTAATTCTGGGTGGCGTCGGCGGCACGGTGAGCATGGTTTGCAAGTCGGTCCCGGGTACCGTCATAACAAGCTTGAGCCTTGTCAAGCACATCACGGACGCTGGAGTCAGTACCGGGAACTACGTTGGTTTCGGTAGTCATCATGTCTCCTTATATGGATGGAACGATGGAACACATGGGCGAACGGCGGAGCAGCCCCCACGGCGACACCCCGGTGCATCCTCCTACCACGCCATCAGCGTGTCGGTACGCAAACGTACAAAGTTGGAATGGATGTGATTTCGGGCAACAGCGTCGGGCGTTCCATGTGCGCTAGCGAACAGATGGGACCCATGAGCCACAGTCACAATGAACCGTTGCCGAATGGAGGAACCACGCCATGTTGATCATCTTCAAATCCGCCGCCTGCGGCGATCTCATCACCTTCGAGAAGGACGCCCGGCAGATGCTTGACGTGCTCGGCAAGGACAGTAGCGACGGGCAGGGCATCGTTACCGTGGAACAGCTGCCCTCCGCCATAAAGCAACTGCGTCAAGCCATTGAAGAAGATGTGACGATCTGCGCGACAGACGACAGCAAGATGCGGCAAGCGACAGCCGAGGATGGTAGCGATGAAAGCGATGCCGTCAGCTTTCACCAATGCGCCGTGCCCCTGCTTGAAGTACTGGAACGTTCGCTGCAAGAGCGGGTTCCAGTCACTTGGGGCGTGTAGTTGCTCCTTAGATTCACGATGAAACAGGTTCCCACCACCAAGACGCCCTTGCCTGGCAGCAATCTCGACCGCTTCGCCCACGCCCAACTCGCACATCTGACAGGCGGCATCTCACCTGCGGCTCTGTTCATGGCCTTCGAAGACTGGCTCATACACCTCTCGCACAATCCGGCAGAACAGGCCAAGCTCGCGCAGGAGCTTGCCAAAGCCTTCATGCTGCTTCCCAGCCATTTGCAGCAGTCCCCCCGGCCACCCGGCACTCTGGGCCGGGATCCATTCCTACCTGACCGCCGTTTCACCCACCCTGGCTGGCAGACCTGGCCGTTCAATGTGTTGAGCCAGTCCTTCCTGCTAACCGAAGAGTGGTGGAAAAAGGCAACAACCGGCGTGCGCGGCGTGTCGCCTCACCATGAGAATGTCGTCAGCTTCACTGTCAGGCAACTTCTGGACATGATGTCGCCGGCCAATTCTTTGTGGACCAACCCGGAGGTGCTGGAGCGTACCGCTCAAACTGGTGGCGCCAACCTGATCCAGGGCCTGCGTAATCTGATGGCCGATGTGCAGCACCAACAGTCGAAATCCGGGCCGCCAGGGGCACAGGCCTTCAGGGCAGGGCATGAGGTAGCCGTCACGCCGGGCCAGGTAATTTTCCGGAACAGCCTGATCGAACTCATCCAGTATGCCCCCTCCGTCCCGCAGGTGCGGCCCGAGCCGATCCTGATCGTTCCGTCATGGATCATGAAGTACTACATCCTCGATCTCTCGCCGAGCAACTCCTTGATTCGCTATTTGGTGGGCCAGGGCTATACGGTGTTCGCCATTTCATGGGCCAATCCTGGCCCCGAAGGTTACGACCTGGGCATGGATGACTACCTGCGCCTGGGAGTGATGGATGCGCTCGATGCGATCAACACCGTGGTACCAGGACAAGAGATCCACGCCACGGGCTATTGCCTGGGCGGCACCCTTCTGGCGATTGCCGCCGCGGCCATGGGGCGGGACGGCGACGCGCGCCTGGCCTCGGTGTCGATGCTGGCGGCACAGACCGACTTCACTGAGCCAGGAGAGATGGCCCTGTTCATCGACAACAGCCAGGTCAGCTTCCTGGAAGACATCATGTGGGACCAGGGATACCTGGACACCACGCAGATGGCTGGCGCCTTCCAGCTGCTCAATTCCCGTGATCTCGTGTGGTCGCGACTGCTGAAGTACTACCTGATGGGCGATCGTCATCCGATGAGCGACCTCATGGCCTGGAATGCCGACGGAACCCGTCTGCCCTACCGCATGCACACCGAGTACCTGCGACGTCTGTTCCTCAACAACGATCTGGCCAGCGGCCGCTACCCGGTCGGTACGCAACCTGTGGCACTGACGGACATAACCTGCCCGATCTTCTGCGTTGCCACACGGCGGGACCACGTCGCGCCATGGCGTTCGGTGCACAAACTGCACTTGCTCGCCGATGTTCCGATTACCTTCCTGCTCAGTTCCGGCGGTCACAACGTCGGCATCGTCAATCCGCCAGGCATACCCGGCCGCAGCTATCAGGTGCTCACCCGCCCCCGCGACGGCCGCTATTTCGACCCTGAGGCATGGCTCATTGCGGCCCCCACCCATGAAGGCTCCTGGTGGCCGGAATGGATCACATGGCTCAACGCCCATTCAGCCGAGCACACCGCGCCACCTTCGATGGGCAACACTGCGGCCGGCCTGTCCTCCTTATGCGCCGCACCGGGCACATATGTGCGGCAAGTTTGATCAGGGCTGCTCGCACTGCGGCAGACGCGACCGGTCAGTACGGCTCGCTTCGAACAGGAACCATGTACGTTTTACCCATTCCCTTATACACAACTCACCCCTGATCCATTTTCCTTGCCTGGCGCATGCCTTCGACAAAGACAGCCAGCTGCTGAAGACCGAGCCAGATTATTGTCTTGGCGCCTGGCTCACCATCATGTCGGCGGGCCAGGAAGCCTCCACGCTGGGCGATCAGGCGTAAGACGGTGTTCAGCGCGGGCACGGCTGTTGGGATGGGCTTCTTGTTCAGGATGAAGGCAGCCCGCCACTCATCGGCTTCGACCGCCATGTCGGCCGGTAAATAGGGCAGGCACCGGCCCAGACGCATCAGGCGATTGATCCGCCTCGACGAACTGGACTTGGGCAGACTGGAATTCGCTGGCATCGATCCGGCAGCAACAGGGCGTCTTGTTTACCACCCGGCGGTGATGCTGAAGCTTTACATCTACGGTTACGTCAATCGTATTCAGTCCAGCCGCCGGTTTGAGCGCGAACGCGATGTCGTCAGCCCCCAGGTAAGACAGGCCGTGGGTGTGGGCATAGAGCCGGGCAAAGGTCGTTTTACCCGAGCCGCTGGGGCCACCCACGACAACCAACCGGGGGCGTGCGGCGCTCATGCCTCGCTCCAAGCACAGGAGGCAGCCACCCATGAATTTTTTTGTTGCCGTTGAGCATGGAAACTGGGGAGTGATCAGGTCAGCGGAACGAAGCCGCATGGCAGGTGCCGACAGTGCCGGGACACCCTACCCCCAGCTTCACGAGGTCAGGCTTCCAGATTACACGGAACAGGCCCGCGCCCTAAACGGGTATCAGCACAGGGACTTCATCCAGTTCCGTCCAATAGTGATCAACCAAAGCCAGCATGCCATGGCATACCAAATGGCACACCATCGAACGACAAAAACAAAAAAGCCCTTGAAAATCAAGGGCTTTTCTGAGGTTCTTGGCGGAGAGTGAGGGACTCTTCCGGCCGGCAAACATCACCCTTGATTTTAAAGGATATTTTCGTGGACCGAGAGTTGGTTATGTAGCAACTCTTTGGGCAAGATTATCACGATCAGACCCTGCCATGCCGGACATCCACACGCACAGGGTGTCAGTTACAGTACATTCACATCATTCGAATCCAGTAAATTGCATGTGTCGCACCAGACATCTGATGAGTTTACGTACAGCAACCGATCCCTTTGCCCTGACGACCCCAAAGATCTCCACCGAAGATGAGTCCAAAGAAGAAATCGAAACTATCCAAAACAATCATCACCGGTGGCTTGGCGCTACTGCCTTTGATCATTGTGCCCAGCGCTGTCGCGAAGGGCGGGCACCACTCCGGCAGTACGGACACATTCAGCCATAGCCCGCATTCAACGATCCACACGAGCAGCAGCGGAAGTTCCTATTCCCTCCCCTGGCGAACCTCCAAAACAACGGAATACGAGAGCACCCCATCGTACTCGGCGAGCAGTAGTTATTCCGGCACGTCTAACAAGGCAGCGACAGGCGTTGCCAGAGATAGTCATGGCCGGATCGCCAGAAGCGAGCATGCGAAGGATGAGTTCAAGAAGATGTCTCCCTGCCCTTCGACGGAGGAATCGAGTGGTGCCTGTCCGGGCTACGTCATCGATCACATTAAGCCATTAAAGCGTGGTGGCGCGGATGCCCCAAGTAATATGCAATGGCAAACAAAGGCGGCAGCTAAGGCAAAGGACAAGTGGGAATAGGTTTTCTCTCTCAGTCGGCCCTTTTTCTCACTGTCCAGCTACTGCCCCTAACAAAAATGAACATCATGCAAGTCAGAACCGAAGCTAGCCTCCAGCCACCGAATACACAACAGCCCTTGCACGCCGCACTGGAATTAATCGAAGAGCAGATCAAGCTCCTCGTGCGAAGTCAAGACGAAGACGAATTTTTGATAGTCGTAGGTGACAAGAAAAAAAATTATTTTGTGCAGTTTGCAATCAACGATAACGGAGAGATGTACTGCGAAGCGAGTGGCAATGAAGTACTAAAAAACGAAGACGCCCTTAATGCCAATCAGACAATGAAAATGATTCAACTAGGTTGGCAGGACATACCATCTCATATCAATTTTTCAGTAACGCTCCCAATAGTCACCCCTGAGCAGATAGGAAAAAAATGTGCTGAACTGGCCCGAGAGACCTTGCTCGGCCCCTACCAAATCCCCGAACGTAGTGTGTGGCAGATCCAAAATAGCAGGGCATTGCTGGCCGGAGATTCGGAGTCCACCTCAAAACCCATTCAATCTTCTGAACCCGCTCCACTTCTAGAGTTATCTGTACAGGCAGCCCTAGAATTACTGGATAAACTAGCAACCCAATACGCAAGCGAAGAATTTTATAACGTTATTCATATAATCGGCGACAAGGAAAAACGCTACGACATCACCTTCACCTTTGATGGAAATGACAGCATTTATTGTGATACCAGTAGCAATGAAGCCCTCGATTCAAAGTCCTCCATTAATGAAACGCAACTTACGCAACTTAGTAAACTCGGATGGATCAATGACGAAAGTGTCTATTTTTGGCAAAAGGTTCACATCTCTTCTATAGAAGAAGCCGGAAAAAAATGCGTCGAACTCGCCCAGAGAACGCTGCTTGATGTATTTAAGATTCCGAAAGCCACAACTTGGTTATTTGATGATGGAAGCGCCATTCGTCAGCCGGCCCCTAAGCGCGTCTGGCCTAATCCATTGTCCAATGAACCGGAGAAATCAAGCAATAATGGCTGGTGCATCACACCTGGATCCGATGTAAGCATTACCTTATGCTGCGACACCTTCGAAATGGCGAAGAAACTCCAGGATCTATTTCACCCTGAGAAGTACAGAAAAGCGTCTTTCAGAACCCAACTTATTGAAGCGTTCATGAGCCGGGAAGTGTCCTGCCTTGAGATCGAATCCGTGCTGGATCGCTATAGCAAGCTGTATCACGAACTTATCGAATCACTCGATCAAGAGAAAGGCATTGATCAAAATCGTATACACGACGATGACTCTCGAGCAAGTGCAGCCATCGAGTCAATGAACCTCCCCGACTCTTTCAAGAGCCTATTTAGAACCAGATGCAAGCCAAAGCGGGAACTCTCTAGACCCGAGTTTTCGCAAACCCCTCCTAATATTCTTCGGCACTATCTTGTTCACTATAATGGAAAATTTGGGAGCGTCCTTTCAGAAAAGAGAGACCTAACACCTCCCCTCTTGGCTGAGTGCATCCGTCACGGCCTAATTAACGTAGGCTCCGACATACCTTTAATAACAATTATCGAAAATCTAACGCTTAGTGACATTAACAAATCACTTGGCACTAAAATTACTCGACGAGAGAATGCAGTAGCAGCATTACTAAGCGATCCATCCCCAGCCTCCAAACTTCAATCTGCACTTAATCTTAAAAACTTAAGATCCCCCTCCGTATCTTTCTCCAAAGAAGAATCCGATTTATTCTTCGAAGAGTGGAGTTTTAACGAATCTGTAGTTAGGCTAATTCACAGCGCGCTCTACCCTCAACCTAACTCAAAGAATTGGTGGGCATCATCAAATATCGACAGGCAGAGCTTACGACCGGACACAAATAAATTAAAAGCCAGAGCACTATCGCACTACCAAGATTATTTAAAAGATATAAAAAGCACCGCTTTAAAACGAATTGAAATCGCTGTTCAACGACGACCTTCAGCATCAATTGATATTTTTCAAAAAGTTCTCACTCCCTCAAGGACTGAAGATATCAAAAGTTTCCATTATTGGAATTTCTGGATGGGAAACTTATTGAGATCAGCAACACCGACAAAGCCTGAACACTTCAGAACCATTGATGAAGTGGCAAAAAGGGCAAGAGACCTTCTTCCATTCGCCCATGAGCAATTTGAACAAAGAACGAGAGGGTTCAGCACATACTCCAAGAACAACGAAATAACGGGGAATGATGCATTCCCAAAATACATTACACACTTAGAATCTGCCGGACGACTCGACGAGGCAATAGCCGTATGCAATGACTGCATCAAGTACAACATTAACGATGGGACCAAAGGTGGCTTTGCAAGAAGAATAGCAATACTTGAGAAGAAAGCTGAAAAGCGGGCTCAAGAAACAAACCCTTCAAAAAAAAGGGGGAAGGTTTCTAATGAGGACATCACATCAATTGTCTCTCGCTACCCTACTTGCTCGCCGGAAGAGCGGAAAGCGTTAGCGGCAGAATATGGCTTAAAGATGAGTTATCTCTATTACATCGTCACAGTAAACAAACCTAGAAATTAATCAAATTAGCTCATTTCTAAGCGACAACACGTCGGTAAAGCCGAGACTTCTATCAAGTTGGGGCCCCTATCGCGAACGCGAAGCCAACAACGTCCATAAGGCCCAGAAACAGCCTATACGGGCCGCTAGCGCGTTTCTCTTCGCTTGGATATACGCACACACCAACAATGATAGAAAATCGCGCACACGGCCCGTATACGCCCCACAGGCGACTTCGTCTTTGATGCGCCGGAGTTTGGGTACGTTCGACCAAAGGGGGCGGGGGAATCCGCAGCCCCCTTTGCTTGGAACACTTGCAGGGGAAAGTGTAAGGGGGCCGGCGTTTGGGGTTTGGGTTTTCGTCGGACTAGACGTTAGTTCGCTTAGGAAAATTATCTTTCTAAATATTGTTCGCCGTCAGATCCTTCAATGTCTTCGCATAACTGCGTTACTTCTAAGACTACCGCCCCTCTGCCGGACTTCAGTAAGCGAGTACTTACTATCTCAAGGCGCTAAAGAGAGATAGCTTAACAAGCTCCCTTTAGCGTCCTGCTATTACTCGTCCGACAAATCAAACACTCCGATAGCCTCATCCTCGTTATCGAAGAGGTGGGTTTCGCCGCCGTCAAACTCTACAAGCCAATAGTCCTTCAGTGCTCCGGAGATGGGCGTCATGTGAATTGCGGTTTTGTTCGATGCTTTCAAGACATACTCCTTGCGATTAGATTTCGGGTTGTCCGATGAATACCGGACTGGCGAAAGCATACCTCACCGGACTAAAGAGTCGACAAGATTGGAGATGGTTTTTCAAAGTTTAAAGCTGTCAGTAAATGGTGACTGAGACGAGCACAGCCATTGAGAACGTGCGAGCAGCAGGGCTGCGAGGCTGTTCTGGCATGCTGTAGGGCGTGCTTGGCCGATTTGGCTGCTTGGCTTGAGGAAGGGGCGGTAGCACCTGACTGAAGGCCGTAGAAGCCTTCTGGCCTGCTTGGTGGGGTGTTCTGCGGTGGTGTTCTGGTTCTTCGCCTTCGCTGCGCTTCAGACTCGAACCTCTCCCCTTCTTGTTGCTGTCTTCAATGATGAGGAGTGTATCCCCTGCGTGTACAAAGAAGATGTATAGCTATTAGGAGCCCCAACACAGGGTTTCTACCCTTTTCCAGTGCAGGCGCGGCCTGCCAAGCTAGGCGACGCCCGCCCCACTCCTCGAAACAGGCGAAAAATGGTCGAAATCGTGGAGGTAAGACTTCGCCAGGTTGCCGAATTTACGGTCTACGATCCGGTTGATCTGGTAGTCCATGTCCGCCCAGCGCGATACGTTCAGATCGACCGGCTTGGCGTGCTTCCGGTATCCATCCTGGCCGATATCTCGACGCATCCAACCTCTGGACAAACACACGGCACGCTCGTCCCAAGCACAGCGGATGGATACTTCCGCGTAGCGACCCTTGCCCTTCAGAACCTCGTCCAAGCTCTTGAGGTTGGCAAAGCGGAGATGCTTCCCCAGCTTGGTTAGATCGATTTTAGCCAAATCATCCAGCGTACGAAGGTTATGCTCTTCAAGCTTGGAGCCCGTAAGTGTGACCTCAGCACGAGCCCGCCATTGCTTGCGAGGAAGTTCCTTCCCTTGCTGATCGTCGTCCTTGCAGTCAGTGCGCTTTAGATAAACCCGGTACGTGACCGGCTCGTTCTTCTCCAGAACGTAAAGGGTTCCGTCCGGACTAGTAGGATCGATTTCCCACCATTGATCAATTCTGCGCATTTTGCTCCGGACTGGGTCGTACTTGCGAACATCCCGATTCGGCGCAGAGAGATGCGCCATAAAGAACCGGGTAACTTCGCGCAGCTTTTTATCATCCGGACTATAGGCATCAAAGGACAACTCAAGTCCAGTGATCTGAGGAGCGCAGGTTAGCGGATATCGCTTCTCCAAATGCTCGAACAGTTCCAGAGTCTCACGATAGGAGTTGGCACAGTCGTCGTACAGTCTGATTCGGAAAACGTTCGTTGTTTGACCTTCTCCCTTCTTCGTCTCTCCTGTAGCTGGGTCAATCGGGTCAACGAAGGGCTTCGCCTTCAGTTTCTCGACCAAGTGGTCTTGAACGAATCGAAATTGCGTCGGGCTAGCCGTCGTGAACTGAAACTCGATCCAATCAATCACGGCCTTGAATTTAACGCCTTTGGTATTCAGCTTTTCGCCGAGTGTGTTATGATAATCAATCACTTGAAGCACCTTAGCCGTTTTGATCGCGCCAACGATCAAGCGGCTTTTGTTTTTCTTAGTGAAGCAGTTTTCGCTTCGCCTTCTCTGACATCGCCGAGTATTTTCCGATTCGGCTGACTTTCCGGCCTTCGACTACTTTTGTAGCTTCCTCGATAAGAATCGGGGATTCCCGCTCCGCGTCGGGAATCACATCTCTCACCTGCGAGACAAAGCCCGCAACGTCCTTCATGTGGTAGTAGTAGCGGCCTCCAGCTTTGAACGCAAAAGGCAGATCGTATTCCGGGTGCCGACCTCTCCGGGCATCCCTGATCCAATCTACCCAAGCCCAAATCGGCCCCAACTCGTTGCGAAGAAGCACTGCAAGTTCAGCTTCGATAATCACCGGATCTTTCATCGTGCATTCACTTACGGACATTTTCGGCTTCCTTCCAAGCTTCCAAGCACAGTCTCTCCAACATCTTGGCCTGCGTGAGTGAGTTGTAAATACAGAGATGCTTTAGCGCAGAATGGGCTTCTTCGCTGATGCGCAGGTTGATCGACTTAATCTTCTCGTTCGCTTTCATTTCAAATTCTCATTTAACTTAAAGAACGAATGAATATCACATCTACTCATAAAAAACAAATGTAAGCGCCGACGTAGAAAGCTGAACTTAAATCAGAATTTACACCTTCAAGTTCAACACTCCAAATTCAGCAAATGCACACAAAGTTTTTCCTTACAGAATAGAAAAACAACTTATTTTTCAGTCATTTCAGGAAAAGTGTAAGCGGACAATCACTGCATTAGACACACGTCCATGTACTACTTATACAGCGAGAAAGAAGTAAATTACTCGCCGGAGTCCTACTGTCTCAGATTGAAAATATTTCGAGAAAGACCATTCACCGACGCCACCCCGCGTCGTATTTGTCGTTCGGAGTGACACCCAGCCGGCGCTGGAGATCCTTTTCGCGCTCCTGGACATCGCGATGCTGTTCCTCGTACCGGCGCGCGTTCTCGCGTTCGACCATCCGATTGTTCTGCTCTACCTGCATGCAGGCGACGGACGACCCTTGACATACGAACCTGCCGCCACCCACATACTCAATTTTGGGTTCGCGCCCACGATCCGCCCATGCTGAAGAAGCGCCTGTAAGAGCACTGGCCACCGCAACTAGTAATGCAAAAACCTGACTTTTCATAGTCGTCCTTTTCACGTCAACTTTGTACGCATTTCAACATTCAAAACACCTTACACAAAAGTTCGTTTTGAGTACACTTCAAGAGAACCAAGCAAAACCGGTTCGATATCCAACCGTTAGACAACCTATATCGAACCAACTCAATCGAACCACTCATATCGAACTGGAGGAGCTTCAGATGTTTGTCCGTGCCTACCTTCGCGCATCTACTCAAGAACAAGACGCTAGCCGTGCCCGCGAACAGCTCATCAACTTTGCCGCTGAACGGGGTCTGAAGATTGCCAGCTTCTATGTTGAGAACGAGTCCGGCGCCAGCCTCAAGCGCCCCGAACTGTTCCGCCTCCTGAACGATTGCCAGAAGGGTGACGTTTTGCTTGTCGAACAAGTTGACCGTCTGTCACGCCTGAACGACGAGGACTGGGAAACCCTCAAGCGTGAGATCGGAACGCGTGGTGTGCGGATCGTGGCATTGGACTTGCCCACTAGCTGGATGAGCATCAGCACCGACGAAACCACCGGCCGGATCATGACTGCCATTAACGGAATGCTGCTGGACATGCTGGCCGCTATCGCCCGCAAGGACTACACCGACCGGCGTAGGCGGCAAGCGCAGGGTATCGAGAAGGCCAAGACTGCAGGCCTCTACAGAGGCCGCCAGGAAGACGAAAAGCGGAACGCGGGCATTCTCAAGATGCTTGAAGCTGGCATGACTTGGGCTGCAATCGAGAAGGCTACCGGCTGCAGCCGTTCCACAATTGCACGCTTGAAGAAGCGGACTGAAACGACTGCTGAGTGATCAGGTAACAGGCAGCGTTGTTATGCGCGGCCTGTTTCATCACTTCACCGTGAAGACGAGGTTCGAACTAAGAGAACCGGAAGAGTACTGCTGGAATGTCTCAGATACGACGCCACCAGTCCCGTCTGTTTTGACCTTGTAGACAGTCGTATCTGCAGACAAGAGCGTGCTTACCGCATACTCCGAGTTCGTCACGCTTACCAGCAGGCTGGTTGCGTCGTTACTCTTGACTGAATAATTAATGGCGATTGAATGACCGTTGCTGCCATCAACACCCCGCCCCATCACGCCCGTATCACCGGCCTTCACCGTTGCTGGAATGGAGAAGGAAGAGTACGTGTAGGTCGACGTTGATCCACCAGTCGTTGACTTGTACTGTGAGTAGTCGCTGCTGTTATAGACATTTACTGTATAGGCGGTTTGTGTTGCCCCCCCATTCAAAGAAAAAACGAGGTTCTCTGTCTGGGTGAGGTAGGTGACGCCATTCAAGGTGCTAGCGGTTGGAGCCCCCCAGCTCAAAGTACCGCTACCAGACACAGGGACTTGGTTCTTTCCTGTCGTATCGAGATACCAGCCACTAACCGTGAAGTTCGCGGAATACTGATTGTTGATGAAGTTAGCGTATGCCGACTTCAGGGGAACAGTCATATTCGGATCAACTGCAGGAGCAGATGCAGTTCCGCCACCTCCGCCCCCGCCCCCGCCGCACGCAGACAGTACGGCTGCGCCAAGAACCACAACAGCAGTTTTCAACTTGCCAGCGATCACTTTTTTATTCACTTTGTTTGCACGAGAAACCAATTTGGGCATCAACTGTATCCCATACGAAACGCCGACAAAGTGCCGTAGATCACACGCTGGCGCGGTTCTCCGTCCGATGCAGCGCTCCGTAAACAAGCCTCATGATCATCGTGAAACGACCGGATAGGGTTTGGGACGAGGGAAGTTCAGGCCGTAGTCGAGCTGGTTCAGCAGTGCTGCGTTATCCTCTATCGAGGTCAGCATTTTCTTGTTCAAGTATCCCTTGCCTGCGCCGGTCGCCGGAATTGGCAACTCCCCTTGCGCATGCCCTGTAATGCAGAACAGTGACAACGGCGGCTTCTGACCGGCCCCGCAGGTCAGCAGCGTGTGCCGGAACGCATGCATACCGACCAAGTTCTGATGAGGGGTCTCGTCACGCAGCTGTGTGTCCCTGAGCAGTTGCCGAAACCACTTCTCGGCCTCACCACATGCCCGCCCCTTGCTGGGCGACCAGCTTGGAAACAGTAGCTTGTGGCCGGCGCTCTTGACCCTCGCAACGTAGTCTAGGAAGCCAAGCTCGATCAGCTTCTGATGCAAGGGCACTTTGCGTGCATCTTCCGTTTTAACCGATTTGACAATGCGCGGATCAGCCTCCGATTTCTCGGTTATCTCGAAAAACCAAACGCCGGGCGCTTTCGGATCGTCGTTACGGATATCGCACTGCGGATTCAACTGGCAGATCTCGTTAACGCGTGCGCCGGTGAACAAGCCGACAAGAGGAAGCCAGAAACAATGCGCACTGGTTGGGTCAGCAGCAAACGCCTTCATCTCCTTCCCCTCGAAAAGCCGCTTCAGTTCGTGCCGCTCAAAGGGGCGCTGTTTGTTCTCGCCTTCCTCTCGGTCGCCGATATACTCGATACCTTCAGTTGTCAGGCCCAACGGGAATCCCTGATCCTGCCAGTCACGTTTGGCAGCCTTCAGGAACGGCCGGATCGATCCAATGTACGTTTCGTGAAATGTTTTGGGCGCGATGGTTTCGTCGAACTGCTGCAACCGAACAAGCTCCATTGGCGCCACTTGACGCCGCTCACATAGATCCCTCCACTTGGGGGGCAACAGACAAATCAGTTCAAAGAACCCGTTGATGTCCGCTTGCCTCAAGTTTCTGATGGGCTTGTCACCCACAACGGTCTTGAGGAGCTTGAGCACAGTATTGTGCTTTTTAAGCATCTCACTCTTTGCGGCCGGGTACTTCTCGAGGAACTGGTCGACAACAAAGCTCAACGTCACGTCTGACTCGGAACTAGGAAGAACCGGAGTTACTTGCGACACCTCTGGCTGAACCTCAGGTTTTTGTGCAAGCGTAGGCTGAAGTTCCCGCCCCTCCGCGGCCTGACCTTGCAGGACTGGACCAACGACAGCAGATCCCATGCCAACTACACGCGTTAACACGTCGTTGGCCGCTTGAAGCTTGGCAGTCTCTAGCTTCGCCTCGAAGGACGCACCCGCCGCCTGCAGTTCCCGCCTGTACAACTCTTGCATTCGCAGGAACCGCTCTTCACTCTGAAGACATGCTTGTTCGGCGACTCGCCACTTGTCTTCAAGTAGTTGGTTGTTCTCGCTGAGGCGGAAATTCTGACCGTGCAGCCGGTCCAGTTCGTCGCTGAGGGCGTCCTCCCTCTCGTCACGACGGATCTTCTCCTTGATCTCGCGACTGATCGCGGTCAACTTCGCTATGTCCATGCAGCTTCGGGCTTCGTAAAACAGATGCTTGATCCGGGAGGCGTACTCTAACGCGGCCGGAGCTGCTTTACGCCGATCTTGGGTCCGTAAGGTCCGGATTACCTCGCGAATTCCAAAAATGGCCCGAAGATCTGAGGGAACCGCCACACGTACGAAGAAAGTGTCGCCGCGACGGTAGAGGTAGGGAGATTGACCCGGCATTGCCGCTTCCGCAGGTGGGGCTGTTTTGTAGCAACCCTTTGTAGCTAGCTTCGCTAGACACCCACGAAAACAAAAAAGCCCTTGAAAATCAAGGGCTTTTCTGAGTTTCTTGGCGGAGAGTGAGGGATTCGAACCCTCGATGCAAGTTTTAGCTCGCATGCTCCCTTAGCAGGGGAGTGCCTTCGACCTCTCGGCCAACTCTCCCGTCAAGAGCTGCGCATTGTAGACATGCAGCAGCTCTTTGTCAAATCAAGATTGCGCTTGATCGAGGCCAAAAGCGCGGTGCAGCACGCGGACAGCCAGTTCAAGGTACTTTTCGTCGATGACAACGGAGATCTTGATCTCGGACGTGGAGATCATCTGGAGGTTGATGCCCTCCTCGGCCAGCGTGCGGAACATGCGCGACGCGACGCCCGGGTGGGAGCGCATGCCGACGCCGACGATTGACACCTTGGCCATCGTGCGGTCGCCCTTGATCTCGCGGGCGCCGATATGGCCCTGGACCTGCTCGAGGATCTTGTTGGTCTTGTCAAAATCGCCGCGGCTGACGGTGAAGGAGAAATCCGTGGTGCCGTCATGGCCGACATTCTGGATGATCATGTCCACATCGACATTGGCATCCGCCACCGGGCCGAGGATCTGGTAGGCGATGCCCGGCTTGTCCGGCACGCCCTGCACGGTGATCTTGGCTTCGTCGCGATTGAAAGCAATGCCGGAGATGATCGGCTGTTCCATGTTCTTGTCTTCCTCAACGGTAATCAGGGTGCCCTCACCTTCCTCCTGGAAGCTGGAGAGAACACGAAGCTTCACTTTGTACTTGCCGGCAAATTCCACGGAGCGGATCTGCAGCACCTTGGAACCCAGGCTGGCCATTTCCAGCATCTCTTCGAAGGTGATGGTGTCCAGCTTGCGGGCTTCCGGCACGACGCGCGGGTCGGTGGTGTACACGCCATCCACGTCGGTGTAGATCTGGCATTCGTCAGCCTGGATGGCTGCGGCCAGCGCAACGCCGGTGGTGTCGGAACCGCCACGGCCGAGCGTGGTGATGTTGCCGTCTTCGTCCACACCCTGGAAACCCGCCACGACCACGACTGCACCAGCATCCAGATCGCGGCGGATGTTGTCGCCGTCGATGTCGAGGATGCGTGCCTTGGTGTGGGAGTCGTCGGTCAGGATGCGCACCTGGCCGCCGGTGTAGCTGCGTGCCTTGATGCCCAGCTCTTCGAGCGCCATGCACAGCAGGCCGATGGTGACCTGCTCGCCGGTGGAGATCACTACGTCGAGCTCGCGGGGGCTCGGATTCGTGCTGACTTCCTTGGCCAGTGCAATCAGGCGATTGGTCTCGCCGCTCATCGCGGACAGGACGATCACCAGCTGGTGTCCCTGGGCTTGGAACTTCGCGACCCGCTTGGCCACGTTCTTGATCCGCTCGGGGTTGCCGACGGAAGTGCCGCCATATTTCTGAACTATGAGCGCCATCTTGACTTCTAAGAAGATGAGGATATGGGAAACCCGTGATCTTAACGGATATCGCCGCGACGTGCAGCCCCACCGATTTTTCCGTAACGATGTGTGCCACGTCACGAAAAACTGCTGTGGAAAACCCTAGTCCATGCAAATATGGCGTTGTATGTGTTGCGAGTAGTGATCTATACTTTCCGACATATAACGAAAGTTATATCAGACAGCAGCTAGTCTGTTGTAAAGACTGACAGAGTGAACAACCCCTTGAGGATGGCAAAAATGAAGACCACTGAGAAAGTTGATGTGCGCGAAATCCGCCGGAAGCTCGGCCTGAACCAGTCCCAGTTCTGGTCCAAAATCGGCGTTACCCAAAGCGGTGGCTCCCGCTACGAAAGCGGCCGCAACATTCCGCGCCCTGTGCAAGCCCTGCTCCGCCTGGTTCATATCGAACAAGTGGACATCAGCAAGATCAAGAAGGATGACGTCGAAGTCGTGGAATACCTGAAGTCCACCAACCCTGAACTGTTCAAGACGCTGAAGAAGGAAGCCCGCGCCAAGAAGAAAGAGCGCGTCGCCCACTGAGCAGGTACGAGCCTCAAGGGCTGACTGTCACGGCCAGCCCTTTCTGCCTCAGCCTGTCGGCGATCGACTCGAGTTCGTCGGCACTGAGCTGTTGAAGGTGAATTGCCTCAGGCTGAAAGGACTGACGGGCAAGGCCATATAGCAGCACTCCCCTCAGGGAGGCCAAGCCCGCCTGCTCCAGCGCCTCGACATAGCTGCCTACAAATTCCGCGGACGGCACCTCGCCATCCCAGCGGACTATGCAGGTCTGCACCCACGTCGGGCATAGCGACGCACACAGCGCCAGCCGCCGTACATGCGACTCGGGTCGAATGCTGACGCCGTTGATACGCGCAATATCGGCCTGCGTCCCCGCATCCAGCTTGAACCACACCTCCCCGCCCGCTTCGGCGAGCAGGCGCAGCCCTGCCTGCACATCGGGCTTGTCCACCTGACTGCCATTGGTGATCAGGCGTATCGGTACGTGCGCCAACCCGGCTTCGTTTCGGATGCGTACGACCTGCCTGACGATATTCGAGAAGGTCGTACAGCTCGTCGGCTCCCCGTTGCCCGAGAACGCGATGTCGCGAATCACGCGTGCATCCTCCGGCACGTGCTCGGCCATGAACTGGCCGTGGACCAACTCCTGCAGAAAGCCCGTCAGCTCACGCGCCAGCAGCGCCTCGTCGATCTTGGGCGCCGCACCGCGCACCAGGCCGGGAACCTGGCAGTAGGCACAATGCCAGTTGCAGGCATTGTTCGGGTTCAGGTTGATCCCCACCGACACGCCCCGCGCCCGCCTGGACACAACCGGGTAAACATAGGTCATGTCGATGTAACTGCGGTTGTGATCCGTCACGGTCAGCATCTGCTGCCTGGTGTTCATGGCACTATCCGGCTTCAAAAACGAGGCGCGTATAATACGGGACCTTTTTTGTTTACCCGGTGCTCCCCATGCGTATCACGCGCCGCCTGGAATTCGACGCGGGCCACCGCATCCCCGACCACGCCAGCCAATGCCGTCACCTGCACGGCCATCGCTACGGACTGGAGATCACCCTCTCCGGCGACATCATCCAGGCTGCCGGCGCCCCGGTTAACGGCATGGTGATGGACTTTGCCGACGTGAAGGCCATCGCCAAGCAACATGTGGTGGATGTGTGGGATCACGCCTTCCTGGCCTATCGCCACGACACCGCGGTGGTGGACTTCCTGCAGAGCATGCCCGGCCACAAGACCGTCATTCTCGACGTGGTGCCGACCGCCGAGAACCTGGCCGCCGAGGCCTTCCGCATCCTTGATCCCCTCTACCGGGACAGCTACGGCAACCACCTGCGCCTTGAGCGCGTGCGTCTGTTCGAAACACCCAACTGCTGGGCCGACGCACTGCGCTCCGAGTAAGACCAGGCAAGGCGGCGCCAGACAGCGTCGCCTTTGCCAATTCCGGCTTAGACGATCCGCACCGCCAGGCTGCCGACGCCTTCCACGCCCGCCTCGATGAGGTCGCCGGCCACGACGGGCCCCACGCCATCCGGCGTCCCCGTAAAGATGAGATCGCCCGGCTCCAGCCGGAAGTAAGTTGACAGGTTGGCAATGATCTCCGCCATCGACCAGATCATGTCCGACACGTCGCCCCTCTGACGGGACTCGCCGTTCACGTTCAGCCACACCTCGCCCTTGCCCGGATGTCCCACAACGGACGCCGGCACCAGCGGGGAAATGGGCGCTGCCTGGTCGAAAGCCTTGCCGAGTTCCCACGGACGCCCCTTGTCGCGCAGCGCAAACTGCAAGTCGCGACGCGTCATGTCGAGCCCGGCCCCGTAACCCCACACGTGGGACAAGGCTTCGTCCACGGGAATATCCGCCCCGCCCTTGCCGATCGCCACGACGAGTTCGATCTCATGATGGAGATTGGCCGTCGCCCGCGGATAAGGCAGCTCGAGCGTTGCGCCCTGGCCCACCGGCACCACCGCATCAGCCGGCTTGCAGAAGAAGAACGGCGGTTCCCGCGTCGGGTCCGAGCCCATTTCACGGGCATGGGCGGCGTAGTTGCGCCCGACGCAATACACCCGGCGCACCGGGAAAGACGCATCCTTGCCGACCACCGGCACCACCACCACTGGCGGCGGAACAATTACGAAATCCATCCAGTCAATCCTTTCCATGTGTTCATGTTGTCCGCATCGGATCACGATGCTGGACCGTATTCGGGGGCGCGGTAACCGGTTACCACCCGCAGCCCGTGCTCCATCGCCACACTTCCTGCACCCTACCCACCACCGAGGAGACTGGCATGCCCAAGAAAATCCTGATGATCTGCGGCGACTTCTGTGAAGACTACGAAACCATGGTGCCGTTCCAGGCCCTGCTCGCCGTCGGCCACACCGTGCACGCCGTATGCCCCGACAAGAAGGCCGGTGACACCATCGCCACCGCCATTCACGACTTCGAGGGCGACCAGACCTACACCGAGAAGCGGGGCCACAATTTTGCCCTGAACGCGACCTTTGCCGACATCCGCGCCGAAGATTACGACGCGCTGGTGGTGCCTGGCGGGCGCGGGCCGGAATACCTGCGCATGTATCCGGCGGTCGTCGAAGCGGTCCGCCACTTCTTCACCGCCAACAAGCCGGTTGCCGCCATCTGCCACGGCGCCCAGCTGCTGGCCGGCGCCCGCGTGCTCGAAGGACGGACCTGTTCCGCCTACCCGGCCTGCCGTGCCGAAGTGGAACTGGCTGGTGGCACCTATGCCGACATCCCGGTGGACCAGGCCGTCACCGACGGCAACCTGGTCTCGGCCCCGGCCTGGCCGGCCCATCCGGCCTGGATCGCCCAGTTCCTGACGGTACTCGGCACGCGGATCAGCCACTGAGCCAACACCCCCTTCGGCGCGACGCCCCCACCCGGCCTAGAATGGCCTGGCGGGGGTGTTCCCGTTAACGGAGTCATCGCAGCATGTGCCAGATCTTCATCAACGCCGACCCCGACCTGTACGCCGGCCGCAGCCGCTCGATCCGCCTGCGCGGCGTAGCCACCAGCCTGCGCCTGGAAAACCTGTTCTGGAACGTGCTGGAAGAAATCGGCGAGCGGGACGGCCTCAGCATCCCGCAGCTGGTGGGCAAGCTGTACGACGAACTCATCTCAAGCGGCCGGCTCGACGAGCACGCGAACTTTAGTTCCTTCCTCCGTGTCTCCTGCATGCGCTACCTGCAGCTCCAGCTTTCCGGACGCATCCCCGCCGACACGGGCATACCGATCCGCAACCTGGACGCCAGCTGGGTGCTATCCGACGAACGACGCCCTAACGCCTGAAAGAACCGTGCGATGATCGACCTCCATTACTGGACCACGCCCAACGGCCACAAAATCACCCTTTTCCTGGAAGAATCCGGCCTGCCCTACCGCATCCTGCCGATCAACATCGGCAAGGGCGAGCAATTTCAGCCGGACTTCCTGCGCATCGCCCCCAACAACCGCATTCCCGCCATCGTCGACACTACGCCGGCGGATGGCGGCGAACCGATCTCCATCTTCGAGTCCGGCGCCATCCTGCTGTATCTGGCCGAAAAGACCGGCCAGTTCCTGTCCTCCGACGCGCGCACCCGCATCACCACGCTGCAGTGGCTGTTCTGGCAGATGGGCGGCCTCGGACCGATGGCCGGGCAGAACCACCACTTCGTGCAGTACGCGCCGCAGCCGATTCCCTACGCCATCGAACGCTACGTCAAGGAAACCGCCCGCCTCTACGCCGTCCTCGACAAGCAGCTGCACGGCCGCGACTTCATCGCCGGCACCAACTATTCGATCGCCGACATGGCCTGCTATCCGTGGATCGTGCCCCACGAACGCCAGGGCCAAAAACTGGAAGATTTCCCCAATGTGCAGCGCTGGTTCGAGGCCATCCAGCAGCGCCCGGCCACCGTCCGCGCCTATGCGCTCGCCGAAGGCATCAACAAGACGCCGACGGTGGACGACGAATCGAGAAAGATTCTTTTTGGCCAAGATGCTAGAACTGTAAACAAAGCGTGATGGGGCGACGGCACGGCCGGGTGCGCTTCCGGTAAAATCGCGGTTTCCTCTGAAGCCGCTTCTTTTTTCCGGGCCCAAGACCGCTTCACCCATCACCCGGCCCGCGTCCCGCTCCCATGACAGCTTCCATCGAACGCTTCGACCAGCTCGATCTCCAGGCCCCGATTCTCGAGGCCCTGGCCGAGATCGGCTACGAAACCCCCTCCCCCATCCAGGCGGCTTGTATCCCGCACCTGCTCGCCGGCCACGACATCCTCGGCGAAGCCCAGACCGGCACCGGCAAGACGGCCGCCTTCGCGCTGCCCGCCCTCGACCGCGTCGACATCAGCAAGCGCAGCCCGCAGGTCTTGGTGCTCGCCCCCACCCGCGAACTGGCCATCCAGGTGGCCGAAGCCTTCCAGCGCTACGCCAGCAAGATGCCGGGCTTCCATGTGCTGCCGATCTACGGCGGCCAGAGCATGGTCGTCCAGCTCCGTCAGCTGCAGCGCGGCGCCCACGTGGTGGTCGGCACCCCCGGCCGCGTGATGGACCACATCGAGCGCAAGAGCCTCAACCTAGACGGCCTGACCACGCTGATCCTCGACGAAGCCGACGAAATGCTGCGCATGGGCTTCATCGACGACGTGGAGTGGATCCTCGAGCACACGCCCGCCGACCGCCAGACCGCCCTGTTCTCGGCCACCATGCCGGACGCCATCCGCCGGGTTGCGCACCGCTACCTGCGCGAGCCGAAGGAAGTGAAGATCAAGGCGGCCACCGCCACCGTGTCCACGATCCGCCAACGCTTCCTGCAGATCGCCGGCGCCCACAAGCTCGACGCGCTGACCCGCATCCTCGAAGTCGAAGACGACTTCGACGCCGCCATCGTCTTCGTCCGCACCAAGACCGCCACCGTCGAGCTGGCCGAAAAGCTGGAAGCCCGCGGCTACGCCGCCGCCTGCCTCAATGGCGACATGACCCAGCAGCTGCGCGAGCGGGTCATCGAGCAGCTCAAGAACGAAACCCTCGACATCGTCGTCGCCACCGACGTGGCCGCCCGCGGCATCGACGTACCGCGCGTCAGCCACGTCATCAACTACGACATTCCCTACGACACCGAAGCCTACGTGCACCGCATCGGCCGTACCGGCCGTGCCGGCCGCGCCGGCAACGCGATCCTCTTCGTCGCCCCGCGGGAGAACCACCTGCTGCGCCAGATCGAGCGCGCCACCCGCCAGCCGATCGAGCTGCTCAAGCTGCCGAGCCGCGAAGCAGTCGCCGACAAGCGCGTCGCCGCCTTCCGGCAACAGGTTTCCGAAGTGCTGGAATCCGAGGACCTGAACTTCTTCCTCGATGTGATCGCCGGCATGGAAGAGAAGCACGACGCCAGCGTCCACGAGATCGCCGCCGCGCTGGCCTTCCTGGCCCAGAAGGATCGCCCGCTGCAGATGCCTGACACCGGTCGGCCCGACATCGCCCAGCTCGCCGCTGGCAAGCCCGAGCCCCGTGCACCGCGCGACGCCCGCGAGCCGCGCGAGAACCGCGGCCAGATCCTCGAGCGCCGTCGCGACTTCGCCGAAGGCCGGCTGGCCCGTTACCGCATCGACGTGGGCCGCGAGCACATGGCCTCGCCGAAGGACATCGTCGGCGCCATCGCCAACGAGGCCGGCATCGAGAGCCGCTTCATCGGCCAGATCAATCTCTTCGAGGACTACAGCACGGTCGAACTGCCGGCTGATCTTCCCAACGAGGTGGTCCAGATCCTGCGCCGCGCGCGGGTCCGTCAGCAGCCGCTAAACCTCCGCCTGGCCAGCCCCGAGGAAGCCAGCCGCGAACGTGGTCGCCCGGGTCCCGGCGGCCCCGGCGGCCGTGGCGCACCGCCGAAGAAGCCCTTCCGCAAGGAAGGCTTCAACCGTGACGGCGGCGGCTTCAATCGCGAAGGTGGTGGCTTCAACCGCGATGGCGGCGCTGGCTTCAAGGCGCGCAAGCCGAAGCCCTGATCCTTCCGGGTTTCATTCGAGCCCGAGGCCGTCGACAATCTCCCTGAGCGCCGCGAAGCAGCGCTCGTCGATGGCCCGGCCGACCTCGTCGGCCATGATCTCCAGCGTCTTGGCAACCGGAACAGCGCCCCGGTAAGGGCGCTTGGCGGTGATCGCATCGAAGATGTCCGCCGTGGTGATGATGCGTGTCTCGATGGAAATCTGCGCGGCGTCCAGGCCGCGCGGATAACCCATGCCATCCAGGCGCTCGTGGTGGGCGCCGGCAACCCGCGCCAGTTCTTCAAAAGCACCGATGCGGGACAGGATTTCTTCCGTGTAGGCGGCGTGGCGCTGCACCGCGACCCACTCTTCCGCATCGAGCTTGCCGGGCTTGTCGAGAATCGCGTTGCTGACGCCCAGTTTACCCATGTCGTGCAGCAGGGCTGCCCGCCGCAACCAGCGACGGCGGCCGGGCTCGACACCCAGCGCTTCGGCGAGCCGGTCGGTGTACAACGCCACCCGGCTGCTGTGGCCCGCAGTGTAAGGGCTCTTCGAATCGACCACCTGGCCGAAGGCCTCGGCGATCTCGTCCAGGTAGCCCTCGTCGAGCGCCACCGCGTACTGCCCCGGCTCCAGCGCGAACACCGCCTGCGCCAGATCGGGCGAGGCCAGACGCTCCCAGAAATCCGCCTGTTCCGCGCAGCGCCTGAAGGCGTCGACCACGGCCGGGTCAAACCAGCTCCCGGCACGGTCCGCCACCTCCCAGCAGGCCGCATCCACACCGTCCGACACATTGAAGACGTCCACGACCTGGGCCAGCAGCGCGATGCGCGAGAACAGCGGGATGTCCTCCCCACGCAGGTGGCCCGGCCGCCCGCCGCCATCCCAGTGCTCGTCCAGGCCATGGATGCCCTCGGCCACTGCTTCGCTGAAACGTAGTTGCCGTGCGATGTCGGCACCCCGCGTGCAGCGGGTCTGGATCAGATCCTGGGCGATGTCGTCGCCGTTCTGGAAAATATGCGCGAGCGCCTTGATCCGCGCCGTCAGCCCCGCCCCGAGACCGGTATGGCCGATGACGAACTTCAGCACCTTGGGCAGGCGGCCATCCACCGTCTTGAAATCGCGCTTGAAGGACAGGTCGTCCGTCATGTACAGCTCACAAATGCGCGCGGCATTGCTGCTGCAGCCGAGGTCCTTGAGCAGCAACGTGTAATACAGCTCCCACAGGGCATCCTCCGGCAGCCCGAGCTCCCGCCCAACATGCATGCCGATCCAGCAACAGCGCACGCAGTGGCCTTCCGGCTGCCCTTCCGTGATGTCAAGGGCATGGCTGAGGGCCCCGATCAGCTCCGCGAGGGTCAGTTGCGCAAGGGGCATATCGACTCCCAGAACGTTCCATTCAGTGTCGATTTAACGGCCCGGGCGCAGCGGAATGAAGCACCATCTTCCGTTGCATCCGCCCCACACTCTTACAAACCGCCCTTCGTGAAGGCTGGAGGCGTCTGTTAAAATGTAAAATTACCGTAATTCATTGGTAACAATTCCACATGTTCGGACGCCTGCTGCCCCAAGAGGGGCGCTTTTTTGAACTCTTCAACAGCCACGCGGAACAGATCGTCCGTGGCGGCGAAGCCCTTGTCGCGCTGATGCAGGATCTGGATGGCGCGGAACAACACATCGCCAACATTGAGGCGATCGAGCAAGCCGCAGACAAGGTCACCCACGAAACCATCGCGCAGCTCCACAAAAGCTTCATCACGCCGCTCGACCGCGACGAGATTCATGGCCTCATCAACGCCATGGACGACATTCTCGACACCGTCCAGGACGTTGCCGAGTGCACCACGCTATACCACATCCAGCGCATCACCCCGGAAGCCCTGCAACTGGCCAACGTCAGCCTGTCCTGTTGCACGCGGGTCAAGATCGTCGTCGGCCTGATCGCCAACATGGACAACGCCAGCGCGATCCTGCAGACCTGCCAGGAAATCGACCGCCTCGAAACGGACGCCGACCGCATCATGCGCAGCGCCATGTCCAAGCTCTTCCGCGATGAACGCGACGCACTGCAGGTCATGAAGCTCAAGGCCATCTACGAGCAACTCGAATCCATCACCGATCGCTGCGAGGACGTCGCCAAGATCGTCGAAGGCATCGTGCTCGAAAACGCCTGAGCGCCCTCATGGAACACGTACAGATCGGCCTGTGGGTCATTGCCGGGCTCGTGGTCGTCGCCCTGCTTTTCGACTTCATGAATGGCTTTCACGACGCCGCGAACGCCATCGCCACCGTCGTTTCCACCGGCGTGCTCAAGCCCCATCAGGCCGTGGCCTGGGCCGCCACTTTCAACTTCATCGCCTTGTTCGTCTTCCAGCTGAAGGTGGCCAGCACCGTCGGCAAGGGCATCATCGAGCCCTCGGCGGTGGACCACTACCTGATCTTCGGGGCCCTCGTTGGCGCCATCGCCTGGAACATCGTCACCTGGTATTACGGCATTCCGTCGAGCTCCTCCCACGCCCTCATCGGCGGCATCGTCGGCGCCGCGATTGCCAAGGCCGGCAACACCGGCACGCTGATCGGCGCAGGCATCTGGAAGACGGTCGCCTTCATCATCCTCTCGCCGCTGTTCGGTTACGTGCTCGGCTCGCTGATCCTCGTCATCGTTGCATGGGTGTGCCGCAACAAGACCCAGCGCCGGGTGGACAAATGGTTCCGGCGGCTGCAACTCTTGTCGGCAGGCCTGTACAGCCTCGGACACGGCGGTAACGATGCCCAGAAGACGGTCGGCATCATCTGGATGCTGCTGATCGCCGCCGGCGTGACCGCCCAGGGCGATCCAGTACCGATGTGGGTCGTCGTGCTGTGCTACATGGCCATCGGCCTCGGCACCCTGTTCGGCGGCTGGCGCATCGTCAAGACCATGGGGCAGCGCATCACTAAGCTGAAGCCAGTGGGTGGTTTCTGTGCCGAAACGGGCGGCGCGATCACCCTGTTCATCGCCACCGCGCTGGGTGTGCCGGTCTCCACGACCCACACCATCACCGGCGCCATCGTCGGGGTTGGCTCGGTGCGCCGCACCGCAGCCGTGCGTTGGGGGATTGCCGGCAGCATCGTGTGGGCCTGGATCCTGACCATTCCCTGCTCGGCGATCATTGCCGCCGGCGGCTACTGGCTCGGTCGCGGTCTGCTCTAAGCAGCACAACTTGACGTCCGCGAGGAGAAGTCCGATCCTCGCGGCCTCAATCCGCTTGGCCCCGCCCAGTTCATGCCCGCTCCCACCCTGAAGCAGCAAAAGACCTTTGCCTTCGTCCGCATCGTCGGCGGCTTCGCCGCTGCTGCCGTGCTCGGCTACTCCTTCATCACCAATGTACTGGCCGGCCAGCCCGCCGAAGGCCCGGTACTGCTGACCGGCGTCATGGCCCTGCTGGGCCTCGGCTACGCGGCCTACTACACCCGCAGCCTGGGGCGCATCGCCGAGGCAGAAAAACAGCGCGATCAATCGTGATCCGCTCGCCAGCCCCGCTGGGAGGGCTGCTGGCCAGCCTCGCCCTGCTCGCCGGCTGCGCCACCGGCAACGCCCCCGTCGAATCCCGCCCCTCACCCCGGCTTCCTCCCCCGGTAGAGCCCACGCTACCCGCACGCCCCTTGCCGGCACCGGACATCCCCCGCCCAATCCCGCAAGCCGTGCCGGCAACACCACCCGCCGCACCGCCGATCGCGCCGAAGCCGCCCCAGGCCACCGCCCCGGTCGCCTACCTGGGCGAACGTGAAGGGCGCGCGCTGGTGGCGCGATTCATTCCGCCTGGCGCCAAGGATCGCGACGGCTGGGCCGCCGACATCTTCACGGCCTTCTCGACGCTGCGCATTCCCCCGACGGCGGACAACATCTGCGCTGCCATCGCTGTCATCGAACAGGAGTCCAGCTTCCAGGCCGACCCCGCGGTGCCCGGCCTGTCGCAGATCGTGTGGAAGGAGATCGACAGCCGGCGTGAACGTGTGCATCTGCCCAAGCTGCTGGTGGACACCGCCTTCCTGAAAACCTCGCCGGACGGCCGCAGCTACAAGGCACGAGTCGACGCGCTGCGCACGGAGAAGCAGATGAATGCCCTCTTCGAGGACATGATCTCCGAACTGCCCAACGGCAAGTCCCTGCTCGGCGGCTACAATCCGGTGCGCACCGGCGGCCCGATGCAGGTCAGCGTCGCCTTCGCCGAAGAGCAGATCAGGGAAAAGCCCTACCCCTATCCGCGACAAGGCAGCGTGCGCTCCGAGGTGTTCACGCGCCGGGGCGGCGTCTATTTCGGCATCGCGATCCTGCTCGACTACCCGGCGCCTTACAGCAAGATCCTGTACCGCTTCGCGGACTTCAACGCGGGGCGCTACAGCAGCCGCAACGTCGCCTTCCAGAACGCCGTGGTGCGCCTGAGCGGGCAGCAGATGGCGCTGGACGGCGACCTGCTGCGCTATGTGGACGGCGCCCCGTCACCGGAGCCGAGCACCACGTTGACGGCCCTGCTGTCCATTGCCGGGCGCCTCGGCATATCCCGCGCGGACATTGCGCGCGACCTGCGCCTCGAGAAGACCTGGCAGTTCGCGCAGACCGCGCTCTACACCCGGGTCTTCGCCCTTGCCGAAGCCTCGGGCGCCCGCCTGCCGCGGGAGATGCTGCCGCAGATCGATCTCAAGAGCCCGAAGATCCAGCGCAAGCTCACAACCGCCTGGTTTGCCGAACGCGTGGACGGCCGCCACCGCACCTGCCTGGGGCGCGATCCGTCGGCACTGCCCTGAGCAAACATCGCGCGAACCTTCCTTGATCCGGGCCCATACGGAAAAGTACGGACCGGCTTTACAATCGAGTACAGCTTGGGCCATGGGAGCATGGTCTAATCTGCACTAAAACGATTACCAAGGGAGAAAAGCATGAGTTTTCAGGAGCAATACGCCGCCAAACGGACCACCGCCGCAGAAGCGATCCGTCATGTCCGCAACGGCGACACCATCGTCGTACCGACCGCCGTTGCAGAGCCGCCCGCGCTGCTCGGCGCCCTGTCCGAACACCGTCGCGACTTCCACGACGTGAAGGTGTCGCAGATCCTCGCCGTGCGCAAATTCGGCTACCTCGACCCGAGCACCGCCGAGCACGTCCGCCACGTGGCCTACTTCTTCAGCGGCGCCACCCGCCCCGGCTTCCGCGAAGGCGTCGTGGACTTCACGCCCAGCTATTTCTCCGAGATGCCGCAGTTGATCGACCGCGGCCTGATGCCGGCGGAGGTCGTATTCACGCAGGTCTCGCCGATGGACAAGCACGGTTATTTCTCCCTCGGCATCGCCGCCGACTACACGATGGCCGCGATCCGCAAGGCGCGCGCGGTGATCGTCGAAGTGAATCCGAACGTCCCCTACGCCTTCGGCAACTGCCACATCCACATTTCCCAGATCACCGCGCTGGTCGAAAATGAAGAGCCAATCCTCGAAGTCGGCCTGCCGACCATCGGACCGGTGCAGGAAGCCATCGGCAAGTACGTGGCAGAGCTCATCGACGACGGCTCCACGCTGCAGATCGGCTACGGCGGCATTCCCGACGCGGTGGTCATGCAACTGACCCACAAGCACGATCTCGGCATCCACACCGAGATGATCGGCGACGGCATCCTGACCCTCATCGAAGCCGGCGCGGTCACCAACCGCCGCAAGAACTACCTGCCCAACAAGATGGTCGCGACCTTCGCGCTCGGCTCCAGGAAGCTCTACAGCTGGATGGACCGCAACCCGATGTTCGAGATGCATCCGGTGGACTTCACCAACGACCCCTACCTGGCCGGCCAGAACGACAACCTCGTCGCCATCAACGCGACGCTGGAAATCGACTTCCTCGGTCAGTGCGGTTCCGAGAGCCTGGGCCCGATCCCCTACTCCGGCACCGGCGGTCAGTCCGACTTCGTCCGCGCGGCCAACCGCTCAAACGGCGGCAAGGCCTTCATCGTGCTGCCGTCCACCGCCAAGGACGGCGCGATCTCCCGCATCGTGCCGACCCTCACGCCGGGCACCCACGTGTCCACCAGCAAGAACGACATCAACTACGTGGTCACCGAATACGGTGTCGCCCAGCTCCGCGGCAAGACCACCAAGCAGCGCGCCCAGGCCCTGATCGGCATCGCCCATCCTGACTTCCGCGAGGAACTGACTGCCGCCGCTCGGAAGATGCACCTGCTGTAAACAAGAAATGCCGCCCCGGCCAGCGGCCGGAACGGCATTCTTTGCAAGCAACCCAGGGCTGCAAGTGCTGGCCGCATCGCGCGACCGGTTCTTGCAGCCCTGATCATTCGCGCTCAGGGAATCTCGTACTCCAGTTCGAACTTGGCGCCGTCATCCAGGCCCAGCACCTCAACCAGGTAGGGCATCACCTTCTTCAGCATTTCCGGCATCGTCCACGGCGGGTTGATGATGAACAAGCCGCTGCCGTGCATGCCGAAACCATCCTCCGACGGCTTCTGCACATCCAGGCTCACGTTCAGCCAGCTGGTGATCGGCAGGCGCTTGAGCTTGTCGGCCAGTTCCCGCGACTGCATCGACTGCAGCTTCGGGTACCACACCACGTAGGTGCCGGTCGCAAAGCGGCGCAGGCTCTCCTTCAGCATCGAGATCACCGTCCGGTAGTCGGTCTTCACCTCGTACGGCGGATCGATCAGGACCAGCGCGCGGCGGCTCGGCGGTGGCAGAAAGGCGTTGATGCCGGTGAAGCCATCCTGCTCGAGGATCAGCACCTTGCTTGCGGAGCTCTCGAAAGTCTGCTGCAACAGCCGGTTGTCGGCCGGATGCAGCTCGAACAGCCGCATGGCGTCGTCCGGCCGCAGGATTGCCGCGGCACAGCACGGGGAGCCGGGGTACAGACGCAGGCGGCCGTCCGTGTTCATGTCGCGCACGACCTTCAGGTATTCCCGCAGCTCCTTCGGCACATCCTTGCGACCGAGGAGGCGCGCAACGCCCTCTTCGTATTCCGCGTTCTTGCGTGCAAACGCCTCGTCGAGGGAATAGCAGCCGGCACCGGCATGGGTGTCGATGTACCAGTAAGGCTTGTCCTTCTGGTTGAAGTATTCCAGCAACTGGACGAGCACGAAGTGCTTGAGCACGTCGGCGTGGTTGCCTGCGTGGAAGGCATGGCGGTAACTCAGCATGGCGGATGCACCCGGCAACGGGAACTAAAGATCAGGGGCGCGATGTTAACACCTCGCCCGCCCTGCCGCCTCCCCAACGATCACTCCGGCGCGTCGTATTTGCGGCGCGAGCCCCGGAAACGCTCGACCGGATACTTGGCGGCATTCTTGACCAGCTTGGCGCGGGCCGCCGCCTCCAGATCGATACCTGCCCGGTCCGCGATCAGCAACAAGTACAGCAGCACGTCCGCGCATTCGTCCTCCAGCGCCTCCCGCCCGTGCAGGTCGAGCGGCAATGCGGCGATCTCGTCGTCGCTCTTCCATTGCGTCAGTTCCAGCAACTCGCCGGCCTCCAGGTTGAGGGACACGATCAGGTTGCGCAGGGAATGGAACTGGGACCAATCCCGTTCATCCCGAAACGCCCGTACCCGCCGCGCCAGATCATCCAGCCCCGCCATCCCGACTCCCCCTTCGTAAACACTGGAGCCCCCCAGGGAAATCCCCAGTTTTCATAAGCAGGCCAGCATTTCCAGAAGGCTTCCCGCCACTTTCCGGACAATCCTAAGCCCTTATTTCAGCACGGGAAATGTATCAAAATAATACGTTTTCCCCTTGCGTTGGACCGTCACCCTGCTATTATGGCGCGCTCTTCGGCCGGCCATTCGGCGGCACGGCCGAGACTCAACTAAAACAGGAAAACACATGCCGATTTACCGCCTCGGAGAGCGCGCTCCACAACTGGAGGAGGGGGTCTGGATCGCGGACAATGCCACCGTCATCGGTGACGTGCACCTCGGCCCCAATGTCAACGTGTGGTTCGGCGCGATTCTGCGCGGAGACAACGATCCGATCAATGTCGGCGAGAACACCAACATTCAGGACGGTGCCGTTCTTCACACCGACGACGGTGTGCCGCTCGATATCGCCCGTGACGTCACGATTGGCCACAAGGCCATGCTCCACGGCTGTACGGTCGGAGAAGGCACCCTGATCGGCATCAACGCGGTCGTCCTCAACCGTGCCGTGATCGGCAAGCACTGCCTGATCGGCGCCAATTCGCTGATCCCGGAAGGCAAGGTCATCCCCGAGCGCTCGCTGGTCTGCGGCTCGCCGGGACGGATCATCCGCGAGCTCACCGACCATGAGATCAGCCGCCTCAAGGCCAGCGCCGACGGCTACGTGCAGAACGCACTCCGTTACCAGGCGGAGCTGGTCGAACTCAAGGACGAGTGAGTTCAGCCGCGGGGATACCCCGCGGACTGTTCAGGACAACGTCAGCATGATGGGCTGGTGGTCGGATGCCGCAGTGGCCTGATTGACGGCCACCGAGTCCACCTTGTCCACCAGGTCGGGACTGACGAAGAAAAAGTCGCAGCAATAGGCCCGGTCCGGCCATTCAGCGCCATTCAGGCCGACGGTGCTGAGATGGGGGATGTCGCCGTAGCAGGCGGGCCAGGCGTCCAGCCACTCCGGCCCACCATGGCCGGCCAGCGTCATCCGGTAATACGCCTGGCTGCCCGGCTCGCAATTGAAGTCACCGCAGATGACGGCCGACAGCGGACGCGGCCAGTCGCGGAACGGTGAATCTTCAGCCACCGCCTCGCCTTGGGGCGGCACGGCGCTTCCGACCCATTCCCTGACCTCCGCCTGCAGCTCACGCAAGGCGTCCACCTGGGCCGAACGCTGCTTGCCCGAGTAGTACTCCAGGTGGGTGTTGAGCACCCGCAGGGGGCCAGCAGGCCCTTCCACGACAACCTCGAGGCAGACCCGCGGCATGCTCGGCACGCCGACATCGGGCGGCCGCGGCAGGCTATGGCGGAAGACCTGCCCGACCGGCAGACGCGACAGGGTCAGGTTGCCGAACCGATTGCGCCCCCCCGCTTCATCCGGCACATCCACGCCGGCGGCGAAATGAGCGCTGTAGCCTGGAAAAGCAGCCGCCAGCACCGCCACCTGGTCTACCGGATTCTTGCCCTGCAGACCGGAAAAACCGATGGCCACCTCCTGCAGGCACAGCACATCGAACTCGCCCAACATCCGGATTGCGGCGATGCTGCGGGCAAGGTCGACCTCGCCGTCGGCGCCTCGACCCCACTGAATGTTCCAGCTCAATACCTTCATCGACAAACCTGTTCTCCATGATTTCCGATCCACTCTCTACCCGCTCCCGGGATCGGTTTTTTGCAGGATAGCAAGGCTGTCGGCGTGCTTCTCCCCCTATCCTCCCAGTTCTGTGCTCAAATCCCGCAATATGTTCAGGTGAGCGGGAAAAGCGGGATTTATTTCACGCTGACGCGTCAGCCTGCCAGGCAGGCAGCGCGCTAAAGTGACAATGGGCGATGCCGTTAAACACCTCGACTCCGTCATAACTCCAAGCCCATGAGCACCCCTCAGGAACTCGTCGCCTGCGTCGAGAAGCTCGCCAGCCTGCCGGCGATCTACCATCGGATCCGCGATCTCATCGACGACCCGGACAGTTCGGTTCAGCAACTGGCCGAGACGGTCTCCAGCGACGCGGCTGTCACGGCTCGCGTGTTACGCATCGTCAACAGTGCCTTGTACGGATTTCCTGGTAGGGTCGAAACGGTGGTGCGCGCTGTCAATCTGATGGGCATGCAGCAGATTCACGACCTGATCCTGAGCACGTCCGTCATCTCCGCGCTGTCGTCGATCCAACCCCCGCAGATGCCCTTGATGCGTTTCTGGAAGGGCTGCGTGTTCCGCGGCCTGGCGGCCCGCTCGGCGGCGCGGCAACTCGGGGTCGGCGACCCGGAGCGGCTGTTCATCGAAGGCCTGCTCGCCGACATCGGTCATCTGGTCATGTATCAGGCCGTCCCCGACCTCTGCCGGGCCGCCCAGGAAAAAGCCCAGGACAACGGCCTGCCGCTGCATGAGGCCGAACAGGCCATCATCGGCTGCAACCATGCGGAAGTCGGCGCAGCGCTGGCCTCCACGTGGAACCTGCCCCCCAGCTTCGCGACCGTCATCGGCGCCCAGCTGATGCCGGCCCTCGGTGGCTCCCATGCCATGGAAGCTGCGTTACTGCACGTGGCCAATCATGTCCTGGCGACGGAGGATCTCGATCACGCGGATGAAACCGCGCTGGCTCTGCTGGATCCAGTAGCGGTCGCGCGGCTCGACATGGGCGTGCAGCAACTCGCCGAGATCCGCATCCAGGCCCGGACCGAATCGCCAGCCGTCATCGCCCTCTTCTTCCCGACCCAGTGCTGAGCAGCTCCGGGCTCAGCACCAGCGGCATTGCCCGGGAGATGCCGGCACCTCGCCGGCCCTGGCTGCCCCTGCAAAACCTGCCTCAGAACTCCGCGTGGACGCGCATCGCGAAGAAGTTGGCCGGCCCCCGGTCGGCGTTGTAGCCCGGGTTCCACATGCGCTGGGCGTCCGCCGTTACGTAGAGGCTCTTCCACACATTGAAGCTGTAGTACACCTCGGCGATCTGTTCCGGCTGGTAATTCAGGCCGCCATCGCCGAGGAAGAAGGACAGACCGCCCGCCGCTAGGTAACGACGGCGATCCAGGGACAGCGCATTGCGGGCATAGCCGACCCCGACCGCATCTGCCGCGCGCCCCCAGCTGTTGCCCTTCAGAGACAAGCCGGTTCCGATAGAGCTGTCTGTCTCCGTGAACGCAAAGGTCTCGCTGCGCCCATCGGCCTTCATCGCACGCAGGAAGAAACCCAGGTCGGCGGAGATCGCCTGCTCCAGGTTGATGCCCAGACCAAACTTGATCTGGTCGCCATGGCGCACCGCCAGAATCGCCTGCGGATCCGCATCCGGATTGGCCCTCAGGTAGTCCAGCGCATCATCGAAACGGGCCAGCCGGGCCCGGTTGCGCCAGGCCAGCACGCGCAGCTTGCCGGGCTGGCCGTACAGCGTATGGGCACGCTCCACCTCGATCTGGTCGCCATAGTGCTTGCCGATGCGCGAATCGATGGGAAGCATGTTGGGCTGCTGCGGCCCCGTCATCCGGCCGATGCGTACCGCCCAGTCGTCCTGGTACCACTCGAGCGCATAGCCCCAGCCGAAGCCCCGGGCGTCGGCGGCGTAGTCGTAGGCCAGCGGCGCCATGAACGCTGCGTTCATGAAATGGACACGGGGATCCTTGGCGTAGACGTTGTCATCGAACACGTCGAGCAGCGAGAAATTACCGACTGTCAGCACCACACGGTTCTTGTCCACGAAGCCCGCCATCTGGTTCAGGTCGCCGTCCTGATGCTCCTGCTCGCCGCCCAGCCCCCAGGTCTGGCGCAGGAACAGGCGCTGACGGTAGGACTTCGGGCGAGAGCCGGCGGTCCGCGTCAATTCTCCGTTGGTGAAGGCTGCAGTCCCCTCAAGATTGGAAAACGGCCGCCCCTGGGTTTCTTCGCCGTTGAAGTACAGCTCGCCGCCTGTCCATGGGCGAAAACCCAGAAAGGCGGTGGCGGTCGCCGTGTAGCTCTTGTCGTGGTCGGCTGTCAGACTGTTGCGGCCGCTATAGTCGGCATGGAAGGCCGGCTTGTTCTGCCACACGTAAGTCGTCTGGAAACGGGCGGTCCACGTCTCGGTGTCGGCGGATTCGGCGTGGGCCGGGACCGGCAGATACAAGCTGGCGAGAACCGCGGCAGCCATGACGGCCAAAGGCCAGTGAGCCCCACGCTGGGGGGCAGCAAACAGTTGAAAAGACATGGGGCAAGGTCCGGCAAGCACGTGAAGCCGGGCAGAACCCGGCTCTGTGGAATGAAGGGTCGGCGGATTGTATGACTGTAATGTTACGGTTCATGGAGCCGGCACGAAGGACCGGATCCAGCGGAATTCAGTCCGTCAGATGACCAAGAATGGGGTTGAGCATGGCCGCGCCGAGGCGTTTGCTGCGCTCGCCACTCCAGCCGCTCAGGCCGTCCGGCAGGTTTGCATTGTCCTTGAACGGCATCTCCAGGGTCAGGGACACGCAACCGAAACGGTGGGCCACCCATTTCGAGGCGAGGCTCAGCAACTCGTCCTTGAAACGCCCGCTGAGATAGCCGTGCTCGGTCTGGAAGTCCGGGCTCGCCGCCTGGAAACGCTCGACGAAGCGCGCCTGGCGGGCTTTCTGCTCATCCGAGAAGCCCGGCACCTCCTCGGCGGTGGAGAAGAACACATAGGGCAGCGCCTCGTCCCCGTGGATGTCGAGGAACAGCTCTACGCCGCTCGCCTCAATCGCCTGGCGCACCAGCAAGACCTCCGGGCTGCGCTCGATGCTCGGCGCGCGCCACTCGCGGTTGAGGTTGGCACCGGCCGCATTGGTGCGCAGGTTGCCGCGGATCGCCCCGTCCGGGTTCATGTTCGGCACGATGTACAGCACCGCATGTTCGCGGATGCGGCGGGCCACCGGATCGGCCGCATCGAGCAGACGCTCCAGCAGGCCCTCGACGAACCACTCGGCCATGCTCTCGCCCGGATGCTGGCGCGCGATGATCCACAGCGGCCGCTTGCCCGGCGCGGCGCGGCCGACGGTGACCAGGTCCAGGTCGCGCCCGTCCACCGTCGCCCCCAGGTTGCTCACCGACGCAAACGGCGACATCTCCACTCGCCCCAGCAGGTCCAGGTGGCGCTCATGGGAGTACGGCTCGAAGTAGGCGTAGTAGACGCTGTTGCGTTCCGGTGTGTGCTCGACGATCAGCTGCCCGTTCTCATAGCGGGTCGAACTGATGCGGAACCAGTGGCGGCGATCGTAGGACGCGACGCAGCGGTAATCCGGCCAGCCGTCCGGGTAGGCGGCGTCGGCGGCGTTCTCGAACACCATCCTCACGCCCTGCCCCGCTGCGCCGTGCAGGCGGAAATGGAACCACTGGCGGAAGGCCCCGTCGCCGGCCACGCCCTGGTCGGCGCGCAGGCACAGGCGGATGTCGTCCGGGCGCTCCGCGGACAGCACCTCGATGGCGCCGGAGTCGAAATTGCTGCTGATTCTGAGAGTCATGGCTGGATCAGGTCAGGAGTTGGGTCACCGCGTACAGGGCCAGGCCGATCAGGCCGCCGACGAAGGTGCCGTTGAGACGGATGAACTGCAGGTCGCGGCCGACGCTGACTTCGATCTCGCGCACGAGATCCTCGTCGTTCCAGGCCCGCACGGTGCTGGCGATATGGCCGGCCAGCCCTGTGCGCAGCTCCGGCGCCAGGCTTTCCACGGTCTTCTCCAGGTGCTCGTTGAGGGAATCCCGCAGCGCCTCGTTGGCGGCCAGGCTGGTGCCGAGCGCGCCCGCCGCCGACGCGATGCGCTGGCGGATCATCGAGTCCGCGCTGGCCATGTCGCGCCCAAGCCAGGTACGCAGTTCGTCCCACAGATCCCGCAAATACGTGCCCACCGCCGGATGGGCGAGGAACTCCCGCTTCATCTGGTCCACCTGGGCCCGGAAGGTTTCGTCGCTCTTGAGGCGCCCGACGTAACGGGTCACCACTTCGTCGAAGGCCGCCCGGCGCGGATGCTCGGGATTGGTGGCGATGTCGTTGAGCAGGCCATGCACGCCGGCGACGATACCGGTCGCCACCTTGTCGCCGAGCTCGGTCGGATCGATGCCGACGAAGCCGAGGGTCGCGACCACCTTCGGATATTCCCGCGCCGCCACGTCGAGGATCATGCCGGCGAAGCTGTGGCGCACACCCGGCTCGTCCAGCCACTGGGCCAGCTTGTGGATGCTCTCGTCGAGCAGGGCCTGGTGGCGCCCACCCTGGGTCAGCGCATCGAGAATGCCGCCCATGCTGTCGGCCATGTCCAGGCCGCCCGCCCGCCGCCGCAGCGCATGCAGCGCCAGCCGCCGGACGCGCGGATCGTCCATGAAGTTCAGGGACTCGGCCATCACCACCACCAGCCGCTCGGCGA
Organism: Zoogloea sp. GW822-FHT05C07; assembly: GCF_058800215.1. NCBI lineage: Bacteria > Pseudomonadati > Pseudomonadota > Betaproteobacteria > Rhodocyclales > Zoogloeaceae > Zoogloea > Zoogloea sp. GW822-FHT05C07. Next base: position 4,511,585 of record NZ_CM179510.1, on the reverse strand, counting down.
AGATGGCTGCGTTCTTCGGGTCCTTCAGCCAGCCGGCCAGCCGCTCGGCCGGGTTGGCGCTACGCAGGCGGGCCACCAGCGATGCGGTGTCGAGGAACTTGTCGCGGATGAATTCTGCGATGTTGTCGGCCAGCCGCGCCTTGTTGCGCGGCAAGATCGCCGTGTGCGGGATGGGCAGCCCAAGCGGATGGCGGAACAAGGCCACCACCGCAAACCAATCCGCCAGCGCACCAATAGTTGCCGCCTCGGCAAACGCCGCCACCCACGGCCAGCCCTGATGCCGAGCCAGTACGAACAAGGCTGCGACGGCGATCAGCGCCGCCACAGCCACACCCTTCATGCGCGCCAGTTGCGCGATCTTCTGCGGATTCGCCACGGCCGGCTCCCGTCAGTCCTGGCGCCGCCGGAAGACCCAGCGGTCGGCATCGGAAGCCTCGGCGGCAAAGGCGTAGCCATCGAGGTCGAAGTCCTTCAGCTGCTCCACCTGCTCGACCCGATGGGTGACCGCGTAGCGGGCCATCAGGCCGCGGGCACGCTTGGCGTAGAAGCTGATGATCTTGTAGCGCCCGCCCTTCCAGTCCTCGAAGCCGATGTTGAGCAGGCGCCCCTTCAGCTGTGCCGGCTTGACCGACTTGAAGTATTCCTCGGAGGCCAGATTGACCAGCACCGGCTCATGGCCCGCCGCTTCGTCCCGCGCCAGCAGGCGGTTCAGCGCCTCGGTCTGGGTCATCCCCCAGAAGGCGTACAGATCCTTGCCGCGGCCGTTCTTGAAGCGGGTGCCCATCTCCAGGCGATAGGGCTGCATCAGGTCCAGCGGCTTCAGCAGGCCATACAGGCCGGACAGGATGCGCAGGTGCGTCTGCACGTAATCCAGCTCGGCCTCGTCGAGGCTGCGCGCATCGAGCCCGTCGTACACATCGCCGTTGAAGGCCAGCACAGCCGGCTTCGCATTGGCTGGTGTGAACGGCTGCGACCACTCGGCGTAGCGGGCCACATTGAGCGCCGCCAGCTGGTCGGACAGGTCCATCAGCTTGGCAACCTCGGCGTGGGACAGCTCGCGCAGGCCGGCAATCAGCTCAGCCGCGTCGTTCAGGTAATCGGGTTCAGTGAAGCGCGGGGTGGTGGGCGGCGTCTCGTAGTCGAGCGCCTTGGCGGGGGACAGCACGAAAATCATGGGGGCGACCCGGATTCTGAAATGCCGCGATTCTACTGCCTGCAGGCCTCGTTTCGGGCGCGAGATCCGCCGTGGCACGGCACGCCGGCGCCGCTTTCAGGGCAAGGGCTCCAGGTGCGTCGTGACTTCGGTGCCCGGCAAGGCCTTGCCCAGTTCCGCCTCGATCTCGTCGAGCAGGTCATGCCCCTGGCGGACGCTCCACTCGCCCGGCACCAGCACCACCACCTGCAGGAAGGACGAGGCCCCGGCCCGGCGCGTACGCAGGCCCTGGAAAGCCACGCCGCGGCAGTGGAAGGATTCGAGCACGTTGGTGGCGTGCTCCACCGCGGCGCGATCCATGCTGCGATCCATCAGCCCGTCGATCGACTCCCTGAGCAGGTGCCAGGCCTCCAGCGTGATGTGCAAACCAACAGCGATGGCGATCAGCGGATCGAGCACCAGCCAGCCGGTCAGTGCGACCAACGCGACGCCGGCGATGACGCCGATTGACGTCCACACATCGGTCATCAGGTGCCGGGAATCGGCCCGCAAGGCGATCGAATCAAAACGCTCGCCGGCCCGGCCGAGGATGCGCGCCACGACGAAGTTGATGAAGGTGGCAGCCGCCGACCAGGCCAGCCCCCAGCCGGCGGACTCGAGCGGCGCGGGGTAGATCAAGCGTTCCACACCGGCCCAGATGATCGCCACCGCGGCACCGAGGATCAGGATGCCCTCGAAGCCACTGGAAAAATACTCCGCTTTGCCATGGCCGAAGGGATGGCGCCGGTCCGGCGGATCCTGGGTAACGAGGATCATCCACAGCGCGAAGGTGGCGCCCGCCAGATTGACGAAGGACTCCAGCGCGTCGGACAGCAAGCCCACCGAACCGGTCAGCCACCAGGCCAGCGTCTTCAGGCCGATCGTCGCCACCGCCGCGGCGATCGACAACCACGCAAAGTGATGCCGTTCGAGGCGGCCGCTGTCGATCACGCGTCAGCCACGCTCCACATCGGTGACGCCCTTGACTTCGCGGATCAGCGTGGCTGCCCGCTGGATCTGGTGCACACCTTGCACCTCCAGCGTGAAGCGCATGCGCGCCGCGCCCTTGCGGCTGAGGGTATTCACGGCGATCACGTTGAGTTTTTCCCGCGACAACACCTCGGAGATGTCGCGCAGCAACCCCTGCCGGTCCATCGCATGGACCAGCACGTCCACCGGGAAGACTGCCACCTCCTTGGTGACATTGGCCGCCTCGCCCCACTGGGCACTGATCAGGCGCTCCGGATGCTGGCGCACCAGTTCCTGGAAGTCCCGGCACTCGACGCGGTGGATGGACACGCCGCGCCCGCGGGTCACGTAGCCCTGGATCGCATCCGGCGGCGCCGGCTTGCAGCAGCGCCCGAGGGAGGTCATCAGCTTGCCGACCCCGACGATCAGGATGGTGTCGCCAGCATCGCCGGAATGGCTCTGGCCGATGATCACCTCCGGTGTCTCCGGCGACGCCTCCAGGGAGTCCGCACCGCGCAGCGCCACCTGGATGGCCCGCGGCCCGACCTCCCCGCGCCCGGCGGCGATGAACAAGGCTTCCGGATTCTTGAAGCCGAGGCGCGTCGCCAGCTCCTCAAGATTGACCTGCCCGTGCCCTTCCCGCTGGATTTCCTTGGTCAACACACTGCGGCCGCGGATCAGCAGCTCCTCTTCTTCGAGGGCGCTGAAGTACTGCTTGATCTTCTGGCGCGCCCGCGACGTGGCCACGTAGTTCTGCTGCAGATTGAGCCAGTCGCGGGACGGCCCGCCCTCCTTGGTGGACATGATCTCCACCGTCTGGCCGTTTTCCAGCGGCGTGTTGAGGGTCACCAGCTGGCCATTGACCTTGGCGCCACGGCAGCGGTGGCCGAGGTCGGTATGCACGCGGTAGGCGAAGTCGATTGGCGTCGCCCCGCGCTGCAGGTCGATGACCCGCCCCTGCGGCGTCAGCGCGTAGATCGTGTCATCCAGCGAGGCCCGCTTGAACTGCTCCAGCCAGTCCGCCGAGTCGGTCACCTCGTCGCGCCACGACAGCAGGCTGCGCAGCAGCGCGATCTTCTCGTCGTACTCGCCGGTCGACGCACCGGAGCCTTCCTTGTAGCGCCAGTGGGCGGCCACGCCGAGCTCGGCATGGTTGTGCATCGCGTGGGTACGGATCTGCACCTCCAGCGCGCGCCCGTCGCCGGCATACACGGCGGTATGCAACGACTGGTAATTGTTGCCCTTGGGCATCGAGATGTAGTCGTCGAACTCCTTGGGGATCGGCGTCCAGATCTGGTGCACGATGCCCAGCACCGCGTAGCAGTCCTTCACCTCGTCCACCAGCACGCGTAACGCGCGCACGTCGTAGATCTGCGAAAAGTCCAGGCGCTTGGCGCGCATCTTGTTGTAGATGCTGTAGATGTGCTTGGGTCGGCCATACACCTCAGCCTTGACGCCGATGGCCTCCACCTCACTCTTCAGCCGGGCCACGGCATCGACGATGAACTGCTCGCGCTCCACGCGCCGCTCGTCGAGCATGCGCGCGATGCGCTTGTAGGTTTCCGGCTCCAGAAAGCGGAAGGACAGGTCTTCCAGCTCCCACTTGAGCTGCCAGATGCCCAGCCGGTTGGCCAGCGGCGCGTAGATGTCGAGGCTCTCGCGGGCGATGGATTCACGGATCTTGCCCGGGTGGTCGGTGAAGTAGCGCAGCGTCTGCGTGCGCGACGCCACACGCAGCAGCACCACACGGATATCCTCCACCATGGCCAGCAGCATTTTGCGCAGCACCTCGCTCTGGGCGCGGATCTCGGGGGCGCTGGCGGTGGTGGTCATGCGCGTGATGACGCGCAGCCCATTGAGCTTGCGCAGGCCATCCACCAGCCGCGCGACGCTTTCGCCGAAGCGGGCGGCAATCTGCTCGCCCGAATGGTCCAGCACGTCGCCGAGCGCAAAGCACAGCGCTGCCGTGCGCGTATCCGCGTCGAGACGCAGGGAAGCGACGATCAGCGCGGAGCCGAGGGCGTGCTGCCAGATGGGTTCGTTGGTGCCGAGGGTACGCTCGCCATAGAGCGGCTGGACCCACTCGAGCGCGGCGCCCACGCGGGCGGCATCATCCGGGCCGAGCCCTTCGCACAATAATTCGACCGCGGAGAACGCGGACACGGATTGGGATATCGAATGTGTAACGGCAACCATGCCGACATTATCCTATAGGCTGATGACGCAAAGCTTGATCTTCATCGTATTCGGGTGACCGACGACATGCCGGTACGGCCTTGCCACGACACCGGCCCCCTTCGACAGACTTCGACCCGCCATGTTCTCCGCCTTCCGCCGCTGGCGTCGCCAGCGCGCCGCCGACCGCATGCAGGTGGCTCCCGCCCAATGGGAGCGCATCGAGCAAAGCCTGCCCTTCCTCGACTTCCTCCCTGAGGAGGAACGCCCGCGCCTGCGCCGGCTGGCCCTCGAATTCCTGGCCGACAAACAGGTCCACGGCGCCGAAGGCATGAACGTCACCGATGACATGTTGCTCTCCATCGCGCTGCAGGCCTGCCTACCTATCCTTCACATCGGTCTCGATGCCTACGCTGAGTGGGTCGGCATCGTGGTCTATCCGGGCGATTTCGTCATCCCCCGCAGCGTCGTGGGCGAAGACGGCGTCGTCCATGAATACGACGACGAGGTGCTCGGCGAAGCCTGGGAAGGCGGACCCGTGCTTCTCTCATGGTTCGACGGCGAAGTACAGCCCGCCGGCGTCAATGTGGTGATCCACGAATTCGCCCACAAACTGGACATGGGCAACGGTGACGTGGACGGCTACCCGACCCTGCCCGCCGACATGTCTACCGCCGACTGGGCGGCCGCTTTCCAGCCCGCTTTCAATGACTTCTGTAGGCGTGTGGACGGTGGCGAAGACACCTTGCTGGACCCTTACGGTGCCGAGCATCCGGCCGAGTTTTTCGCCGTCATGAGCGAGGCTTTCTTCGAGACGCCGGGGCTTCTGAAATCCGAGTACCCCGCTGTTTACACGCAACTTTCCCTGTTCTACCGGCAGGACCCGGCAGCCCGCGAAACATCCTCGAAATAAAACCGACAGCATTCCTGAAACAAAACTTTGAAGTCCCCGGCTCCGCTGTCTACAGTGGGTAAGCCGCCCCGGCATTCCTTACCAAGTGTGGAGAGCAATTCATGGCTATTACCTGGATTCTGGTCGCCAATGCGAGTCTTGCCCGCCTGTACGCCAACCTTGGACCCAAGCAGGGCCTGCAGCTCGTGAAGGAAATCGCCCACCCCGCCAGCCGCATGAAGAATTCCGACCTGTCATCCGACCGCGCCGGACAGATGCAGGCCTCCATCAGTGGACATGGCTCCCGGGAACAGCAGACGCCACCAAAAGAGAACGCCGCCCGCAGTTTTGCGCAGAAGCTCGCCAAGGAACTCTATCTCGGGCGCAGCCGCAACCTCTTCGGCCGCGCCATCGTCATTGCACCCCCGTCATTCATGGGCATGCTCAATTCCGTTCTCGACCGACCCACCGCGCAACTGATCACCGACCGCTTCGAGAAGGACTACACCAAGACGCCCGAACCGGCACTCCGCGATCATCTGGAAGGATGCCTGTTCGTCTGAACCACCATTCGAGTTGTACCGTTCCTCTGACCTCCCGGCGCGCCCATTCGGGTTAGCGCACTTTCAGGCGGCCGCGATACCCATCGTTGCCGCCTGATTTCTGTCTACGCGGGGCAATCTGCTCAGTCCAGCGCCCACGCGGCCACCCGCTGATAGTCCGCGCCATGCGGTGCAAGGCAAGACTCCATCAGCGCCCACTGGGCAACATCCCACTCCAGCGGCTCGAAAACCGCCGGCCCATAAGGCGTGTTCGCCTTACGCAACAGGGTCATATGCGGCACGAAGGCCGGCCCGCTGGCAGGCAGGCCGATTGCCGCCACTTCCCGACGGATGTCGGCCGCCAGTTGCAGCAGGGCCTGCGGCGGCACCGCACATCCCGCCCACAGGATATGGTTGTGGGCCCAGTGGCCGACCATATCCAGCCGCATACGGAAGCGCGGCACACGGATCTGACCCAGCGCGGTCAGGAGCTCGGACAGACGGTCTTCCGCCACCGCCCCGATGAAAGCCAGCGTGAGATGCAGCGTTTCCCGCCGCATGATCCGCCCGCCGCACTCCCGCTGGGCCTCGCCCGCCAGCTGACGCAGGCGTTCGGCCAGGGCCGGCTCCGGCCACAGGGCCAGGAAGAGCCGGCGGCTTTGTTCAGCCATCCACGCGGGCCAGCAGCGCCACCGCCTGGGCAGCAATACCCTCACCACGGCCGGTGAAGCCGAGCTTCTCGGTGGTCTTGCCCTTGACGTTGATGACGGCCGGCTCGACGCCCAGGTCCGCCGCGATGTTGGCGATCATCGCCGGCACATGGGGCAGGATCTTCGGCGCGCGGGCGATCACCGTCGCATCCACGTTGATGGTCTGCCAGCCGGCGGCGCGCGCAGCGGCAGCGGCCTCGCGCAGCAGCACGCGGGAGTCAGCCCCTTCGAAGCGCGGATCGGTATCGGGAAAATGCCGGCCGATATCGCCCAGGCCGGCCGCGCCGAGAATGGCGTCGGTGATCGTGTGCAGCAGCACGTCGGCGTCGGAATGACCGAGCAGGCCACGCGCGAAGGGAATCGTCACGCCGCCAATGATCAGCGGACGGCCGGGAACCAGGGCATGGACGTCGAAGCCCTGCCCGATACGAAACGGAACATTCATCTCTATGACTCCCGGTGTTGCAGGATCCACTCGGCCAGGTGCAGGTCGAGCGGGAAGGTCACCTTCAGGTTGGTCGGATCGCCGCGCACCAGGCGCGGCTTGAGGCCCATCGCCTCGACGGCGCTGGCTTCGTCGGTGACGTGGCGGGCATTTTCCAGCGCACGCTTGAGCATCACGTAGCGGAACATCTGCGGCGTCTGGGCCTGCCACAGGCCATCGCGCGGCACGGTGGCGGCGATACGGTGCAGGCTGTCCTCGCGCTTCAGCGTATCGGCCACCGGCACCGCCAGGATGCCGCCCACCTCGTCATGGATAAGCTCACGCACCAGGTTCTCGATATGCCAAGGCGCCAGGCACGGCCGCGCCGCGTCATGGACGAGAACCCAGTCGGATTCGGACGTATCATCGGCAATGGCGCGCAGGCCGTTGAGCACGCTGTCCGCCCGCGACGCCCCACCGCAGAACAGGGGCACCAGGCGGTCGCCGAAGGGACTCCAGTCATGACGGTCCCATTCCTGATCACCCACCGAAAGGACCACATAGACCCGATCGATCACCGGCGATGCGCACAGCACCGCCAGGGTGTGTCGGATCAGAGGCTCGCCGAGCAGGGAAAGATATTGTTTGGGCTGTTCACCGCCCATCCGGCTGCCGCTTCCGGCCGCCGGCACCATCGCAAAACAACGGGTTGTAGGATTTCGCATCGCGCGATTCTACTCAATGTCACCCACGATCCTGCCGCTGATTAAGCCATACGTCTTTCCGGAGAGCCCACATGCTGTTCTCACAAGCCTTCGACCCTCGTGAGCTGGAGGCCCTGGCCCTCGCCACCGCGATCGGCCTGCTGATGGGCCTGGAGCGCGAACGCCGCCCGTCCGCCCTTGCCGGCGTGCGCACCTTCGGCCTCACCGGGCTGCTCGGCGCGCTGGCCGGGCTCCTCACCGAACAACTCGCCGAGCCCGCACTGCTGGTCGGCGGCTTCGTACTGGTCGCCGCCACGATCATCGCCGCCAACTACCGCCAGCCCGAGCCCAACGACCCGGGCACCACCTCCGTCGTGGCCCTGCTGGTGTGTTACTGCCTCGGCGCCCTGGTCTGGCTTGGGCACGGGCGGCTGGCGGTCATGGCGGCAGTCGGCTCGACGATGCTGCTCTATTTCAAGTCCGAACTGCGCGGCGTCGCCGCCCGCCTGACCAGCCAGGACTGGCGCTCGATCCTGCAGTTCTCGGTGCTGTCGCTGATCGTGCTGCCGATCCTGCCGGACCGGGGTTTCGGCCCCTACGAGGCGATCAACCCCCATCAGGTATGGCTGATGATCGTGCTGATCTCCGGCGTCAGCCTCACCGGCTACGCCGCGCTGCGGTTGGTGGGCGCACGCTACGGCGCGCCGCTGCTCGGCCTGCTCGGTGGTCTCGTCTCCAGCACCGCCACGACGATGGTGTTTTCCCGCCATGCCCGCGAGAACCCGGCCATGGCGCCGACGGCCAAGCTGGTCATCCTGCTCGCCAACCTGATCATGGTCGTGCGGGTGCTGGCCATCGCCGGGGCGCTGTCGCCAGACATCACCCCGCTACTGCTGACCGGTTGCGTGCTGGCGGTGCTTGTCGGTGGCGTGGTCATCGCCTTCGACTGGCACAAGCTGGCCAGCAAGGACACGCTCCCTGTGCCGGAAACCCGCAACCCGACCGAGCTGCGCGCGGCCATGGGCTTCGGCCTGCTGTACGCCATCGTGCTGCTGTGCGCCGCGTGGCTGTCGGACATTGCCGGCCAGGGCGGCCTCTACCTGCTGGCCTTCGCCTCTGGCCTGACCGATGTGGACGCCATCACCCTGTCGACGCTGCGACTGCTCAATCTGGGCAAACTCGAATTAATGCCATCTGCGATCGCCATCCTGCTGGCGATGCTCGCCAACCTGGCCTTCAAGTCGGGGCTGGCCTTCGCCCTCGGCGGCCCGGCTCTCGGCCGGCGCGTCGTCGGTGGCATGCTGGTCGTCGGCGCCGGGCTGGGCACCGGTATCGGCTGGCTGGTGCACACCTCCCTATAATCCAATCAGGCAAGTCCGTAGCGAACAGAAGGAAATCATGGCTCACGCGTCCCACCGTCTGCCGGCCGTCGCCGGCATGTTCTACCCGGCAGATCCCCACAGCCTGCACGCGCAGGTCGCGGGGCTCCTGTCGTCGGCGATCCCAGCCGAAGTCGTCGAAGCGCCCAAGGCGCTGGTCGTCCCTCACGCCGGCTACATCTACTCCGGCGCAGTGGCGGCGAGTGCCTACAGCGAACTCACTCAACGCCGCGACGTGATCCGCCGCGTGCTGATCCTCTGCCCGACGCACCGCGTGGCGGTACGCGGCATGGCCATCCCAGCAGCCCAGACCTTCCTCACCCCGCTCGGCGCGGTGTCGGTGGACCGGGAAGCCTGGCTGCAGGCCCGGGAACTGCCCGGCGTGGTCGTCGATGACCGGCCGCACGCGGACGAACACGCGATCGAAGTCCAGCTGCCCTTCCTTCAGAGCACGCTGGATCATTTCGAGATCCTGCCTATCGCCGTCGGCGACATCGACCCGCAGCGGGTGGCCAGCCTGCTGGAAACCCTGTGGGGCGGCCCGGAAACCCTGATCGTCATCAGTTCCGACCTGTCCCACTATCACCCCTACCGCCAGGCCCAGCTGCGCGACAAGGCCACCATCGCCCAGATCCGCCAGCTCGACGCCCGCCTGGAGGGCGAACAGGCCTGCGGCGCCGACGCCATCAACGGCCTGCTCCTCGCCGCCGTCCGCCACCACCTGACACCCCACGTGCTCGACCTGCGCAACTCGGGCGACACCGCCGGCGACCGCGACCACGTGGTCGGCTACGCATCGATCGCCTTCTCCGAGGACCACCAGCATGCCCACCACTGACACCCTCGGCCCGGTGCTGTTGGCCCAGGCCCGCAAGGCGATTGCCGACGCCCTCGGACAATCCGCCCCGCCGCCCCCCGAGCACCCGCAACTGAAGGAACGGGGCGCGAGCTTCGTCACTCTAACCATTGACGGAGAGTTGCGCGGCTGCATCGGCAGCCTCAACGCCCACCGCGCCCTTGGCGAGGACATCCGGGAAAACGCTGCCGCCGCCGCGCTGCGCGACCCCCGCTTTCCACCGCTGTCGGCGGCGGAGTTCGAGCAGGTCGATATCGAGGTCTCCCTGCTCAGCACGCCTGATTTCATGGAGTTCCGCGACGAGGCCGACGCCCTCGCCCAGCTGGTTCCGGGCCGCGACGGCGTGATCTTCTTCAACGGCTGCCAGAAAGCCACTTTCCTGCCCCAGGTGTGGGATCAACTGCCCGATCCCCGCGACTTCATGGCGGCGCTGAAGCGCAAAGCCCGCTTGCCGGCCGATTTCTGGGGCCCCAACGTAATGCTGGCCCGTTACCAGGTCCAGAAATGGCACGAGGGCAGCGAAGTGGAGTAAACCATGTCCGACCATCCCGCCCGTTACTGGCACCCCATCGACGACGGCCGTATCCAGTGCGACCTGTGCCCGCGGGACTGCCGCCTGCATGAAGGCCAGCGGGGCGCCTGCTTCGTCCGCCAGATGGTGGATGGAAAAATGGTCCTGACCACTTACGGACGCAGTTCCGGCTTCTGCATCGACCCCATCGAGAAGAAGCCGCTGAACCACTTTTACCCCGGCTCCAGCGTGCTCTCCTTCGGCACCGCGGGCTGCAATCTGGCCTGCAAGTTCTGCCAGAACTGGGACATTTCCAAGAGCCGCGACATGGACCGGCTGATGGATAGCGCCCCGCCGGACGACATTGCTGCCACTGCCGCGAGCCATGGTTGTCGCAGCGTGGCCTTCACCTATAACGACCCGGTGATCTTCGCCGAATACGCGATGGACACCGCCGACGCTTGCCACGCCCGCGGCCTGGCCACCGTTGCCGTGACGGCCGGCTACATCAGCCCGGACGCCCGCCGGGATTTCTACGCGGTGATGGACGCCGCCAACGTGGACCTGAAGGGCTTCACCGAGGACTTCTACGTCCGCCAGACCGGCGCCCACCTGGCGCCCGTGCTCGACACCCTGCTCTACCTGCACCACGAGACGCAGGTGTGGGTCGAAATCACGACGCTGCTGATCCCCGGCCTCAACGACAGCGACGCGGAAATCATCGCCCTATCGGACTGGATCGCCCGGGAGCTCGGCCCGGATGTGCCGCTGCACTTCACCGCCTTCCACCCGGACTACAAGCTGGACCGGACTCCGCCGACGCCGCCGGCCACCCTCAGCCGCGCCCGCCGCATCGCCCAGGACGCCGGCCTGCACTACGTCTACACCGGCAACGTGCACGATCCGGAAGGCGGCTCCACCTACTGCCCAGGCTGCGGGCAGGCCGTCATCGAACGGGACTGGTACGCGATCCTGGCCTACCGGCTCGACGCCCAGGGCGCCTGCACGGCCTGCGGACACCGGCTGGCTGGCCGCTTCGGCGAATTCCGCGGCGCTTTCGGCCCGCGCCGTGTCCCAGTGCACATTCACACTCAATAGGGCTCTCCACGCCCTTGCCCGGCACCCGCCGGCGTGCCATCGTTGAGCAAAAAACACGCGCTGCACCGCCATGATGAAACTGCGTCAAACCCCCCTGAGCATCGCAGCCGGCCCGATCTGGCTGGAGGCCCTGCTCGCCCATTCTCCCGACGCCGAGGGGCTGATCCTCATCGCTCAAAACTCCGTCGGCAACCATCGCGAGTCCCGTGAAGCCCACTTCGCCAAGCGCCTGCAGGAAGCCGGCTTCGCCACACTGATCTTCGACCTGCTGACCCATTACGAAGAAACCCGCGACCCGGACACCCGCTACAACGCGCCGCTCCTCGGCCAGCGCATCAACCTGATCTTCGAGTGGCTGCGCCACCAGCCGCCACTTGCCACGCTCCCGGTCGGCCTGGTCGCCAGCAGCACGGGCAGCGCCGCCGCGGTGCGCGCGGTATCCAAGGAACCCATGGTCGTCGACGCGCTGGTGCTGCGCGGCGGCCGCCCGGGCCTGGCGGGTATTTCGCCGCTGCGTCAGATCGTCTGCCCGACCCGTTTCGTGGTTGGCGAGAAAGACACTGGCCTGCCGGCCGTGCGACAGGCCTTCGAGCTGCTCACCTGCACCAAGGACTGGCGAGCCCTGGCAGGCACTGACGAGGATTTCCGCCAACCCGGCGCGCTGGACGACGCGGCGACGAAGGCCGCCGACTGGTTCCACCATCACCTCATCCAGCAACCCGCCGCGGCGGACGCCCCCAAGCCCGACGCCGGTTAGCGCTGACGCAGCATGGCCTGGTGCGGCAGGCCCGCCTCTTCGTAAACCTCGCCTTCCGGCACGAAGCCGAAACGGGCGTAGAAGCCCCGCGCATGGGTCTGCGCGCTGAGCGCCAGCCGGTGCATGCCACGCCGCTCGGCCTCATCGATCAAAGCCTGCAAAATAAGCGCGCCCACACCGTGCCCGCGCCAGTCGGCCAGCACCGCCATGCGCCCGATGTGGCCGTCGGGCAGCAAGCGTCCGGTACCCACCGGCTCATTGCCCGCCAACGCCAGCGCATGGCAGGACACGGCATCGAACTCGTCGAGCTCCATGTCCGCCGGCACCTTCTGCTCGTCCACGAAAACCTGGAAGCGGATCAGCGTCGCCTGGGCGGCGAGCTCGGACCACTCGCTGAGCTGGACAGTGATGTCGGGCCGGGTATTCATTCGCGGATGTCCACCGGTGTGCCAGCCGGAACCAGGTCGAACAGCTCCGCCACGTCGCGATTGCGCATGCGAACGCAGCCGATGGACAGCGGCACACCCATCGGCTCGGTATCCGGCGTGCCATGGATGTAGATGTAACGCTGCATCGAATCCACTGTACCGAGCCGGTTCCGCCCCGGCTCCAGGCCGGACAGCCACAGGATCCGGGTGAGGATCCAGTCTCGCGCCGTCGAGGCTTCCGCCAGCGCCGGCGACCACACCTCGCCGGTCGGGCGACGCCCGCGGAAGGCCGCCCCCAGAGGCGCGCCTGCGCCGATGCGCGCGCGGATCACATGGCGCCCGCGCGGCGTACAGTAGCTGCCCTTCTCCTCGCCGGCACCGTTCTTCGCGGTGGACACCGAATAGCGGCGGATGCAGGCCCCGTCGTCACCGTAGAGGGACAGGGTCTGGCTGGAAATATCGACACGGATCTGCATGGGCTTACCCTGCCACGACGCGCTTGCGCCGGGCCGCAAAGAAACTCGACAACAGGCCGCCGCACTCCTCGGCCAGCACGCCGCCCTCGATCGCAGCGTGATGGTTTAGGCGTGTCTCGGCAAACAGATCGATTACGCTACCGGCAACCCCGGTCTTCGGATCCCGCGCCCCGAACACCACCCGACCGATGCGCGCATGCATGATCGCGCCGGCGCACATGGCGCAGGGCTCCAGCGTGACGTACAGCGTGCAGCCCGGCAGGCGGTAGTTGCCGAGACGCTCGGCGGCATCCCGCAGGGCCATCACCTCGGCATGGGACGTCGGGTCGTGGCGGAGGATAGGCTGGTTGAAGCCACGTCCAACCACCTGCCCGTCCGGGCCGACGATCAACGCGCCGACCGGGACCTCACCGCAACGGCCGGCATCCTCGGCCAGTTCGATCGCCATGCGCATGAAAACGCTGTCCTGCTCGGGAAGGATGAGGGGCATGTTCAAGAAATCAGGGATTCAATCGGACCTAAAGCCGGGATTTTAAAACAGCATCGTGAAAAGCCTCAGCGAAACCGCAAGCACACATCTCTCCCACGGAGTCGGGGCATGACGGGCGGCAAGCGGGGAGCCATTCTCCTGACGCTGCTCCATGCGCTGCTGGGCGGCCTGGCGGTAGCCGGCAGCATGGCCGGCGGACCACCCGCGCTGATGATCAGCGCCGCCAGCCTGTTGTTCTGGCTCGCCAGTCGCAGCTATCTGGCACGCGTAGAGCGGTCCGTGGAAGCCGGAGCCGTCGCCACCTCCGCTACGGCGCCCCAGACCATGCCCGATGCCGATGCCGATGCCGATGCCGATGCCGATGCCGATGCCGATGCCGATGCCGATGCCGATGCCGATGCCGCAAGCAGCCTGCCCGAAGTCGGCAAGGCAATCGACCAAACCGAAGAACACCCCCTCCACAAGTATCTGGCGCTGACCCTACGCAGCATCGGCGAGGCCGTGATCGCCACCGATACGGAATGCCGCGTCAGCCTGATGAACCCGGTCGCCGAGCAGATGACCGGCTGGCCCAAAGAGGAGGCCCTTGGGCGCCCGCTGTCCGAAATTCTGTCCCTCGTCAGTGCCGAGGACGGCAGCGCCGTCGAATGCCCGGCCCAGCGAGTTATGCGCGAAGGCGGCAAGGTCACGCTGCCGCCGGGCACCCTACTGGTAGACCGCCAGGGCCGGCGGCGCCCCATTGCCGACAGTAGCGCGCCCATCCTGGCCGACCCGCACACCGCGCCGGTCGGCGTCGTCGTCATGTTCCGCGACGCCTCCGCCGAAGCCCGGTCGTTCACGATCGAGGCGGAACGGCAGCTCAAGGCCGAGCGGGACTTTTCCCGTGGCCTCATCGACAGCCTGCCCGCCCCCTTCCTCCTGCTCGACGAGGCAGGCCGCCTCGTGCTGTGGAACCGCTTCGTTCACGACCTGACCGGCCTGGACGAGAGCCAGCTGCTCCACCGGGAAGCCCGCCAACTGGTGATCCCCGAACAGGAAGCGATGCTGGCCCACCGTCTCGACACGGCCCTGCAAGCCGGCGAAGCATCGGCGGAAGTGCTGCTCCGGCGGAATGGCCCCGACCCGGTCCCCTTCCTGCTGGTGAGCCGCCGTGTCCAGTTGAATGGAAAGCGCCACGTCATCGTCGTCGGCACCGACCTTACCGAGCGCAAGTTTGCCGAGCGTGCCATCAAGCGCCTCAACGCCGAACTCGAACGGCGGGTCGGCGAGCGCACGGCCCAGCTCAGTGCCGCGCTGGCCGAGCTGGAATCCTTCAGCTATTCGGTCTCCCACGATCTGCGGACGCCGCTGCGGGCGATCGAGGGCTACAGCACCATCATCGGCTCGGACTATGCCGACCGGCTCGACGACGAAGCCCGCGAGCTGTTGCGCCGTGTCCGTGCCGCCGCCCACCGCATGAGCCAGTTGATCGACGACCTGCTGACCCTGTCGCGGGTCAGCCGCAAACCACTGGAACGGGGCACGGTGGACCTGTCCCGACTGGCCCGGAACATCTGCGATGAGTTGCAGCAACAGGAGCCGGAGCGCCAGGTGCACATCCGTATCGACCCGGGCCTGCAGGTGGATGCCGACCCGAGCCTGATGCGCACCGTGCTGGAGAACCTGCTCGGCAATGCCTGGAAATTCACCGGCCTCACCGCACAGGCAGAAATCCAGATAGCGGCAACCCGGCACGAAGGACACGCCGCCTTCGTCATCCGCGACAACGGCGCGGGCTTCGACATGCGCTACCGGGACAATCTGTTCCGCCCCTTCCAGCGCCTGCATACCGACCGGGAATTCCCCGGCACCGGCATCGGGCTCGCCACCGTCGCCCGCATCGTGCATCGGCACGGCGGCCAGGTCTGGGCCGAGGGTGAGCCCGGCCACGGGGCGGCAATCTATTTCTCCCTCGATCCAGCCCCGTCAGTCGCCTGACGGGAGCGATCGCCCCCGTCGTCGGGCCAGACGACGGCCGTCAGAGCAGGATCGGCCGGTCCGGCAGGGTCGCCGGATTGAGCCCCGGCTTCGGGAAATGCGCTGCAAGGATCAAGGCCAGTTCTCGCACGGCAGTCACCGCACCGCCGCGGTAATCGCCTTCCCGAAAGGCATAGTCCATGCGGTGGCACAACTGGTCCCATTCGGCTTGTTTAACCCGGCTCGCAAACCCTCGGTCAGCCACCACCTCCACCTTGCGGTCGAGCCACTGGATGTAGAGCAACACACCGTTGTTCTCCTCCGTGTCCCACACCTGCAGATGGGAAAACAAGCCCTGCGCGCGCGCGCGGGCATTCTCGTTGCGCCACAGGGCACCAAGCCCCAGGGTTCCTTCGACGACAACGCGGATCTGGCCCCGATGCCATTTTTCCGACTCGCCCAGCGCAACATCGATGGCCGACAGGGTTTCGGCGGGAAAGGCCCCGCTGCGTGCCCAGGAAGGTACGAACAGGTGCTTCAGGATTCTCATGATTCTCATCGCTGCCAGCCTCCCGAAGCGCCAACCGTGCCCCCGACTGCCGCCGATGGCCGGCCGAGGACTTTCTGGCTCTTGCCCGAACGCCCGCCAAGGGCCACCGGAAAGACCAGGGCCGCACACACGGCACCGACCCAAGTCAGCCCGGTCAGCGACCAGGCCAGAAAGAAGACCGCCCCGCTGCCCAGCACGCTGGCCAGGCCCCGTCCTGCCACCCACCCGAGCATGCGGACGGCTACCATGGCGGCCACCAGCGCCAGCACCCAGCGGTGATCGGCGGCGGTGATGACGTTGTTGGTCGCCGGGGCGGACGGAGCCTCGACCGGTGGCGCCTGTGGCTTCGATGCGGCGTTGTAGGCGGAGATCAGCGCATCGACCCCGGCCTCGAAAGCCGTCGCATAGTCACCGTCCCGCAGGAGCGGCGACATCACGTCCACCACCACGTTCAGCGCCTCCTTGTACGGCATCACGCCACGCCCCTTGCCGACATCGATGAAGACCTGGCCATCTTCCTTGGCGATCAGCAGCAGCACGCCGTCCTTGCCGTCGGTAACGCCGCGGTTCCAGGCACTCACCACCTTGGCTCCATAGGCCTCCAGAGAGTCCGGTTTGGTCGATGCGACCAATACGATCCCGATGTGCAGGTCACGCTCCTTGGCCAGCTGTACCAGCCTGGAGTCGAGCGCCGCCTTGCGCTCGGCGGGCACGAGCCCGAGCGCATCGGTCACCGGACTCGTCACCTCCGGCATGGCTTGCACCTTCGCCTTGTCGGCCCCCGACGCCGGCAGCGCACACATCAGCAGCAAGACGACCAAGCTGCGCCTCAGCAATCCGACAAGATGCATTGCCCCCCTCCTCGCTCTTATATTCACGTTTGTCATTACGACCAGCACCGCCAACATGCCGCCCGTTGCGATCCCCGACACACCACAATCCCCGGCGCATTCAGTGGAGTTCGCCCCTTGGCCTGGCGCCCATCAGCATCGCCGTCAGGCTGTTCGGCAAGGCCTCGATCTCCGCGTTATACGCCTTGACCGCATCGGCATACCGAAGCTGGGCTGCGTCGATGCGCTCTCCGGCCTCTTCCAGCTGGGCCTGGATGTCCCGGAAACCGGCATCAGCCTTGAGGGCCGGGTAGTTTTCGGCACTGCTCAGCAGGTGCTCGACGGCACGGGACAAGGCCATGTTTTCCGTCGACAACCTGCCCAGCACATCCAGCTCGCCCAGCGCGTCTGGTAGCGCCGGCATGTGTTCCGCGACCGCATCCCGCGCGCGCGCCAACTGACTCAGCGCATCCCGCTCATTGGGGGCATGGGTCTGCGCCACCTGGATCAGCCCCGGCACCTGATCGATCCGCCGCCGGCTGAGCGCCAGGTACTCGGAAGCCGCGGCCAGCACCTGTTCGTCGTCGGCCTGAATCTGATGATAGCCGCAACCGCTCAGCAGGTTCGCGGATAGCAGCAGGCACAACAATGCGGGCAGCCAGTTACCCATGAAAAAGGCCTTTCCAGAATTCGCATCGCCCGACGCCATCCGCCACAAGGCGTAACGGCGCGGCACTCAGAGTGGCTGCAGTGTTTGGCCGTCTGCCTTCAAACGCAACATGGTTCGCCGTGCGAAGCACAAATCTTCCCAAGCCTTGGCCTTGTCGGGAAGGTTTCGCAGCAGATAGGCCGGGTGATAAGTCACGATGACCGGTATCGATCCGTAGGAAAACAGCTTGCCCCGCGCGGCACCGATCTTGATTTCCTGGTTGAGCAGGGCTTGCGCCGCAGGACGGCCGAGGGCGACGATCAGACGCGGGCGGATCAGTTCGATCTGGCGTTGCAGATAGGGGAAGCAGGCGGCCAGCTCAGTAGTTTCCGGCGTTCGGTTATGGGGCGGCCGACATTTCACCGCATTGCCGATGTAGACGTCCTCACCCCGCTTCAGGTCGATCGAGGCGAGCATGTTGTCGAGCAGACGGCCAGCCTGGCCGACGAAGGGCTCGCCACGCTCATCCTCCTCGGCCCCCGGTCCTTCACCGACGAACAGCCAGTCCGCCTCCCGGTCGCCGACGCCAGGCACGGCCTGTTTGCGCCGGCGGCACAAGCCGCAGGCTTCGCAGCCGCGGATGCGTGCCTCAAGCGCGTCCCAGCCCAGATCACCGACATGCACGGATGCCGTCGACGCCTCGACGGGTGCAGGGCGCTCGGATTCCGGCGCGACCATGCCCGCGGGTCGCAGCGCGTTGCGGAGCGGTCGGAGCGGCTGCGGCGCGGCCGGTGCCACCGCTGGGGGCATGGCAGGCGACTCAAGCTGCACGGCAGGCGCCGCCACGACAGCGGCGTCTTGTTCTTCGGACACGCCACGGAGGCGCCACAAGGGCGCCAGCCCCATTTCGCGCAGGATGGCGTCTTTACGCTGGTTCATCGCAAGCGGCTCACAGACGGGACCTCATCACCAGCCCATCCTCACGCCCGGTGGCCGCGGGATAGTAGCCCTTGCGCCGGCCAATGGTCTCGAAACCGGCACGGGCATAGAGGGCCAGCGCCGCGATATTCGACGGCCGCACCTCGAGAAGCATCTGGCGCGCGCCGGCCTGGCGAGCCACTTCGGCCAGATGGTCCAGCAGACGGCGCCCCAGGCCTTGGCGCTGGCGATCGGCAAGCACGCTGATGTTAAGGATGTGGGCTTCGTCGAGCACCATCATCAACACCGCGTAGCCGACCTTCTCCGTCCCGTCCCGCATGGTCCAGCAGCCATAGCCGGAACGCATGGAGTCCGAGAAATTGCCAGCCGACCAGGGGAAGGGATACAAACGGGTGTCCTGCAGCGCAACCCACTCCAGGTCGTCTTCCTGCATCGGCGCGAAATTCAGTCCGACAAGCGTCACGCCCGCCCTCCGCTGGCCAGTCGCTCGGCGGTGGTCATCGCTACCTTGTCGCGGACATACAACGGGGCCGCCAGCGCCGGGTCGATCACTATCCCCTGGGCGAAGCGGGCGGCGGCAAGCCGCGCCACGCTGGATGCCTGCGGGATCGGCGAGGCGTCGAAACCGACGAGGCGCCCACCCAGGGCCGGAACCAGCGAGTCCCCGTAAGCGCCGAAGGCAGAGCCGAATCCGAACCAGTCACCATCCGGCGGCAAGCGCACCGCGGACGGCGCGGCGCACGCCGGACCAGCCTGCTCGACCAGCACACCGTCGATGTGCCGATAGGCTGCAAAGTACACTTCCGACATCCGCGCATCCGCGGCAACGAAGATGGAGGCTTGATCGCACTGGGCGGCCAGCGCTTCCAGCGTACATACCGGCACCACCGGCTTGCCCGCCCCCAGCGCCAGCCCCTGGGCCACACCACAGGCCAGGCGCAATCCGGTAAAGGCGCCGGGGCCGGCGCCGAAGGCGATCGCATCGAGTTCAGCGAGCTCTACGGCGGCCTCCGCCAGCAGCGCGCGCACCTCAGGCAGCATGGTTTCCGAATGGCCGGGACGGCCGGCCACCGGACGTTCGACGAGACGGCTCCCGTCGAGCAGCGCAACGGAGCCGTGTTCAGTGGAGGTTTCGAGGGCGAGAATCTTCATAGGAGGCGCATTCTACCGCGCCTCCGGCACCGGCAGCCGCGTTGATGGCGCGCGCTGCCGCTGGGCGGTCAATCCTGACGGCGATGACGGTCACCGTACAGATCCCGGCCGGCCTCGTGGACATCACGCCGCAGCTGGCGCCGTTCCTCAGGCGACCAGCGACGGGGGTTGCGGCTCTCGTCCACGTCCTGACGCCGCATGGGCTCCGCGGAAAAGGCCGGCATCTCCCGCCCCTGGCGGTCCTGCGGAACCGCGTGCTGACGGAGAAAAGGCCCCAGACGCTCGTTGCTCTGGGCCGCCGCGGTTCCCGCGGCCAGCAGGCCAACCAGCAACAAGCCCAACGCCAAGCGCGGGCCTAGACCAGACTTGTTCGGCAAACTTGTTTCATCACGCATGGCACTCATCCTAACCCGACCGCAATCATTCGGACATCTCCGGGAAGCGGGTCGATCTGATTCTGGCAGGCCGGACAATCCAACGTGCGACGCTTTGTAAGGGAATGTTAGGTCCATCACTCCACTTACGTTTCTTTACCCACGTCTTTTGTCGCCCCGCTAGCCGACCAGCAAACGAGCGGCTAGCATTCGACTCATGGAAAAAGAGAGCTTTCGCATCCTCGTCGTCGACGACGACCTTCGCCTGCGTGACCTGTTGAAACGTTACCTTGGCGAACAGGGCTTCAATGTCAAGACCGTCGCCGACGCGGCGCAGATGGATCGCGCGCTGCTGCGCGAACACTTCGACCTGATGGTGCTCGACCTCATGCTGCCGGGAGAGGATGGCCTGTCCATCTGCCGGCGCCTGCGCGGCACCAACAACGGCATTCCGATCGTGATGCTCACCGCCAAGGGCGACGATGTGGACCGCATCGTCGGCCTTGAGATGGGTGCCGATGACTATCTGCCCAAACCCTTCAACCCGCGCGAACTGGTGGCCCGCATCAACGCCGTGCTGCGCCGCCAGCCGCAGACGCCCCCCGGCGCACCGGCGGCCGACGACGAGGACGTGCGCTTCGGCCAGATCGTCGTCCAGCTCGGCACCCGCATGCTGATCCGCAACGGCGAGGAAACCCTGCTCACCACCGGCGAATTCGCGCTGCTCAAGGTGCTGCTGCAGCACCCCCGCCAGCCCCTGTCGCGGGATCGCCTGATGGAACTGGCCCGCGGGCGCGAGTACGACGTCTTCGACCGTTCCATCGATGTGCAGATCTCCCGCCTGCGCAAGCTCATCGAGGAAGATCCCGGCAAGCCCCGCTACATTCAGACCGTGTGGGGTTTCGGCTACGTCTTCGTACCGGACGGCAACAAGCACTCCCAGTAAGGCTGGCAGTCTCGTCTGCCCGCCTGCCGCAACATGGCATCGGCCCGCTACCGCTCCCTGCTCCACGCCGCACCCCGCACGCTGCTGTGGCGCATATTCCTCGTCGTCGCGGCGCTGATGCTCGCCTCGGTGGCCGTGTGGTCGGCCATCTTCAACCACTTCGACCAGTCCAGCCGGGCGCGCCAAACCGCCCAGACGGTGATCAGCATCATCAACCTGACGCGCACCGCCCTCCTCAATGCAGATCCGGCCAGGCGCAAGGACCTGCTGCTCGATCTGGCAACCCTGGAAGGCATCCGCATCTATCCCGCGGAATCGCAGGACAAAGTGCAGCCGCTGGAAGATACGACGCTGATGCGGATGATCATCACCGATGTGCGCAAGCAGCTGGGCGTGGAAACCCGTTTCGCGTCCTCCTGGGAAGGCCTGACGGGGTTCTGGGTCAGCTTCCGGCTGGATGACGACCCGCCCTCGGAGAGCATGGAGTTCTGGGTCATGCTGCCCAGCGAGCGGATCATCCGCCCCCACGCGCTGGAATGGATGGGATGGGGTGCGGCGGCGCTATGCCTCGCCACGCTCGGTGCCTACATGATCGTCTCGCGCCTCAGCCTGCCGCTCAAGGCTATGGCAGCCGCCGCCCGGACCGTCGGGCGCGGCGAGGTGCCGCCACAACTGAGCGAAAGCGGCCCGACGGAACTGTCGGATCTCGCCCACGCCTTCAACCAGATGTCCCATGACCTGCAGCAACTCGACGCCGACCGGGCCCTGATCTTGGCCGGCGTGTCCCACGACCTGCGCACGCCGCTGGCGCGCCTGCGCCTGGGCATCGAAATGTGCGGCGCCGAGCCGGCCGACATCGATGCGATGGTCTCCGACATCGAGGACATGGACCGCATCATCGGCCAGTTCCTGGAGTTCTCGAAGCTGGACGGCGGCGAGGCGCTAAACCTCGTCGATCTCAACGAACTGGCGGCCGAACTGGTCACCCTGTACGCCCGCCGCGGCTTCACGTTGGAACTGCGCAGCATCGGCTGCGTCATGGCGGCCGCCCGCCCGCAAGCCCTGCGACGGGCCGTCACGAACCTGATCGAGAATGCGCTGCGCTATGCTGGCGCCGCACCGGAGCTGGAAATCGGTTCCGATCAAGGCCGGCCGACCATCCGCGTGCTCGATCGCGGCCCCGGCATTCCGGAAGCCGACATCGAGCGCGTCAAACGCCCCTTCACCCGCCTCGAATCCGCCCGCACCAACACCAAGGGATCGGGGCTGGGCCTGGCCATCGTCGATCGCATCGTGCGGGGCCAGAACGGTGAATTCCGCCTGACACCGCGAACCGGCGGCGGACTGGCAGCCAGCATCCACCTCCGGGCCACAACAAAAGCCTGAGTTGAAGCTAGAATCGATGCTATTCCGTTTTGGCGCCACACCCATGATCCTGTTCCGCCAGTTCTTCGATCCGAGCAGCTGCACGCTCAGCTACCTCCTGGCCGACCCCCTGACCGGCGATGCGGTCATCATCGATTCGGTCAAGGAGCACGTGGGTGCCTACATCAGCTTTCTCCAGGAGCAGGAGCTCCGGCTGGTCTGGGTAATGGAAACCCATGTACATGCCGACCACATCACCGGCTCGGCCGGCCTGCGGGAGCTGACCGGCGCCCGCAGCATCATCAGCACCGGCGGTGGCGTGGGCTGTGCCGACCGCACGGTGGGCGACGGCGACACGATCGTCTTCGGCAACCAGGTCATCCGCGTGATTCCTACGCCGGGACACACGCCGGGCTGCGTCACGTACCACTGGCGCGACCGACTTTTTACCGGCGATGCGCTGATGATCGGCGGCTGCGGCCGTACCGATTTCCAGGGTGGCGACGCCGGCCAGCTGTACACCAGCATCACCGAACGCCTGTTCACCTTTCCGGACGAAACCCTGGTCTATCCGGGCCACGATTACCGTGGCGCGCGCGTCTCCAGCATCGCCCAGGAAAAGGGCAGCAACCCACGCCTGGCCGGGCGCAGCCGGCAGGAATTCATCGACCTGATGGCCAATCTTGGCCTTCCGCCCCCACGCATGATGGACGAAGCGCTGCCCGCCAACCTGCGCTGCGGCCGTATTGGAGAGCAGGACATCCATGGCACTTGAACCTCTGACCCCGTATTCCGAACTTGGCGGAGAAGATACCATCCGCCGCCTCGTCCATCGTTTCTACGAGCTCATGGATACCCTGCCCGAGGCATGGGATGTCCGCCAGATGCATCCCGAAGACCTGGCCGGCTCGGAAGAGAAGCTGTTCAAGTACCTGACCGGCTGGCTCGGCGGACCCCCGCTTTACGAACAGGAGTTCGGCCACCCACGCCTGCGCGCCCGCCACCTGCCCTTCGCGATTGCCAGCAAGGAGCGCGACCAGTGGCTGATGTGCATGGAAACGGCCTTCGACGAATGCCTGCCTTCCGGTCCGCTGCGCGACAAACTGTGGGCCGCGATCCTCGGCCTTGCCGACCACATGCGTAACCGCGTCGACCTCTCCTGATTTATCCCCTTCCGGCCTCCTCCCCCGCCCTGCCTCCCTGCGTCCCGAACTGATGAAATTTCTTTTCGACCTGTTCCCGATCATCCTTTTCTTCGTCGCCTACAAGTTTGCCGGCATCTTCGTCGCAACCGCGGTGGCCATTGCCGCCACCGTTGCGCAGATCGGCTGGGTATGGTTCCGCCACCGCAAGGTGGACACCATGCTGTGGGTCAGCCTAGTGATCGTCACCGTCTTCGGCGGCGCCACCCTGTTCTTCCAGAACCCGACCTTCATCAAGTGGAAGCCGACCGTGCTGTACTGGTTCTTTGCCACGTCCCTGATCGTCTCCGCGCAATTCCTCGGCAGGAACCTGATCCGCAGCCTGCTGGAAGCCCAGATGAAACTGCCCGATGCGCTGTGGGGCAGGCTCAACCTGGCCTGGGCCGGGTTCTTTGCTGCCATGGGCGGCATCAATCTGTTCGTCGCCTACAACTTTTCCGAAGACACCTGGGTCAACTTCAAGCTTTTCGGCGGCATGGGCCTGATGCTCGTGTTCGTGCTGGCTCAGGGAATGCTGCTGTCCCGTTACATCGAAGAGGAACCCAAATAATGCTGTATGCCCTGATCGGCGAAGACGCCCCCAACTCCCTCGACAAGCGCATGGCCGTGCGCGCCGAGCATCTGGCACGCCTTCAGGCCCTGCAGGCTGAAGGCCGCCTCGTGCTGGCCGGCCCCTGTCCGGCAGTTGACTCCCCCGACCCCGGCCCGGCCGGCTTCACCGGCAGCGTCATCGTTGCCGAATTCCCCTCGCTGGCCGAGGCCGAAGCCTGGGCCGCCGCCGACCCCTACGCCACCACCGGCGTCTTCGTGCGGTGCACCGTCAAGCCCTTCAAGAAGGTCCTGCCGTGAGCGTCATGGACGACATCCGCCAGCGCCTCGCCGTGCTGGCACCGTCCGCCATCGAGCTGATCGATGACAGCCATCTGCATGCCGGCCATGCCGGCGCCCGTTCCGGTGGCGGCCATTACCGGCTGACCATCGTATCGGCGGCGTTCAGCGGCAAGAACACGGTCGCCCGCCATCGCCTGGTATACGACACCCTCGGCGACCTGATGCGCCGCGAGATCCATGCCCTGGCCATCCAGGCCAGGACGCCCGACGAAAGTTGAATTTCAACCCGCTCCACCAGCAAGGAAAACTGATGAAAATCATCCCGAGCCGCCTGGCTCTGTCCCTCCTCGCAGCCACCATCGCGATTCCCGCCTTTGCCCAGAACGTGGCAACGGTCAACGGCACGGCCATACCCCAGGCCCGCGCCGACGTGATGATCTCCGAGCAGAAGTCCCAGGGCGCTCCCGACTCCGAGCAGCTTCGCAACGCCGTGAAGGAAGAGCTCGTGCGCCGCGAGGTGCTCGCTCAGGAAGCCAGCAAGAAGGGCTTTGAAAAGTCCGCAGCCGTACGTGCCCAGGTCGAAATGGCCCGCCAGGCCGTGCTGGTCCGCGCCTACCTGCAGGACTTTGTGAAGAGCCATCCGGTCACCGACGCCGAAGTGAAGGCCGAATACGACAAGATCAAGTCCCAACTGGGCGACAAGGAATACAAGGCACGGCACATCCTCGTCGAGAAGGAAGACGAAGCCAAGGCCATCATCGCCAAGCTCGAAAAGGGCGAGAAGTTTGAAGAGCTCGCCAAGCAATCCAAGGACCCGGGCTCCAAGGACAAGGGCGGCGATCTCGGCTGGGCCAACCCGGCCGGCTTCGTCAAGCCCTTCGCCGACGCGCTGACCAAGCTCGAAAAGGGCAAGATCACCACCACCCCGGTGAAGACCGATTTCGGCTATCACGTCATCAAACTCGAAGACAGCCGGGCCCTGAAGGCACCGAGCTTCGACGAGGTGAAGGGTCAGATCAAGCAACGCCTCGAGCAGCAGCGCGTGGAACGCCACATCACCGAGCTGCGCAGCAAGGCAACAGTCAAGTAATCCGCGCCACGCTGACGACAAAAAGCCGACGGTTTCCCGTCGGCTTTTTGTTTGCCTTGCGCCCGGCGGCCCCGGCTTGCCAGAAGCAATTGGCCCGGACGGCACCTCCCACCAGGGGCAGCGCCATCCGGGCCAAGCCGGAAGAAGCCGGAAAACGTCGATCAGGCGCCGAAGGGGTGGCGCTTCAGGATCGTCTCGTCACGCTCGGGACCGGTGGAGATCACGTCGATGGAGATTTCGCAGATCTCCTCAATGCGGTGCAGATAGGCGCGCGCTTCGGGCGGCAGCGCATCCCAGGTGCGCGCACCGAAGGTCGTGCCGCTCCAGCCAGGCAGCGTCTCGAGGATGGGCTCGCAACGAACCACTTCCTCGGCGCCCATCGGCAGCAGATCCACGCGCTTGCCGTCGAGCATGTAGCCGGTGCACAGCTTGAGCTCCGTGAGGCCATCGAGCACGTCCAGCTTGGTGATGCACAGGCCGGAAACGCCGTTGATGATGATGGAGCGCTTCAGCGCAGCCAGATCCAGCCAGCCGCAACGACGCTTGCGCCCGGTCACGGTGCCGAATTCACGGCCCACGGTGGACATCTGGTAGCCCGGCGTGCCGGCAGTTTCGAAATCCAGCTCGGTCGGGAACGGCCCGCCCCCCACACGCGTACAGTAAGCCTTGGTGATGCCCAGCACGTAGTGCAGACGGCCGGGACCAACACCACTGCCCGCCGCCGCCTGACCCGCCACGCAGTTGCTGGAGGTCACGAAGGGATAGGTGCCGTGGTCGATGTCCAGCAGCGTGCCCTGCGCGCCTTCGAACAGCAGGTTGCCGCCGGCCTTGTTGATCGCATAGAGATCGGCGGACACGTCGGTGACCATCGGACGGATCTCTTCCGCGTCGGCCAGCGCCTGGTCGTAGACGGTCTGGAAATCCACGGGATCGGCGCCCAAGTACTGGGTCAGCACGAAGTTGTGATAATCCAGATTCTCCTTCAGCTTCTCGGCGAAGCGCTCCGGATGGAACAGGTCGTACACACGCAGCGCACGGCGGGCGACCTTGTCTTCATAGGTCGGGCCGATGCCCTTGCCGGTGGTGCCGATCTTGTCGCCAGCGCTCTTCTTCGCTTCGCGGGCACGATCCAGCGCCGAGTGGTAGCCGAGGATGATCGGGCAGCCCGGGCTGATCTTCAGACGCTCACGCACCTTGATGCCGCCCGCTTCCAGACCACGCACCTCGGCCAGCAAATGGTGGATGTCCAGCACCACGCCATTGCCGATGAAGCACTGCACGCCTTCACGCACGATGCCGGACGGCACGAGGTTCAGCTTGTACTCGGTGGTGCCGACGACCAGCGTGTGACCGGCATTGTGGCCGCCCTGGAAACGGACAACCCCCTGGGCCTGATCGGTCAGCCAGTCGACGATCTTGCCCTTGCCTTCGTCACCCCACTGGGTGCCAACAACCACAACGTTCTTTGCCATCTCTTTAATCTCCCTGAAGCGGTTCAACCTGCCAGGCACCGCCCCGCAGAACCAGACGCCGGTCACAGCCGGCCTCGCGCCACGTGCCGTCATGGCCGGGCAATTCAATCACTACGTTTTCGCCGTTGTCGCGCAGGGCGGCGATGGCCCCCTGCAACTGCGGATCCCGCCCACCCGGAGCCAGCACGGCGCCCGGCAACACGGGGTCGGCAACCTGCGCCGCAAGCTCACGCAAATCCAGGCTGAAACCGGTGGCCGGACGACCTCGGCCAAAGGCGCGGCCGACACTGTCGTAACGCCCGCCGAGGGCGAGCGCGACCGGCGACTTGCCGCCATAGGCCGCGAAGACCACCCCGCTGTGGTAATGGTAGCCGCGCAGGTCAGCCAGATCGAAACTGATGGGCAGGCCCTCCAGCTCATCGGCCAGCCACTGGAGATCGCTCAGCGCTGCCTCGATTTCGGTGTCAGCCGGCAGGATCCCGCGGGCACGTGCGAGCACCTCGGCACCGCCGTACAGGGTCGGCAGGGCCAGCAGGGCTTCGCGGACATCTTCGGCGACGCCGGCCAGCAGATCACGCAAACCGGGCAGATCCTTGGCCTGCAGGCAATCGAACAGCGGCTCTTCCCGCTCCGCGCCGATACCGGCCTTGGCCACCAGCGCCTTGAAAAGACCCACATGACCGAGATCGATGCGCGAGGTCCCCACGCCAGCGGCCTGCAACGCTTCCGCAAGCAGACGGATCACTTCCGCATCGGCTTCCAGACCGGCGTGACCGTAGATCTCGGCACCCAGCTGGAGCGGCTCGCGGGTTGCCGTCAGCGACGACGGCACAGCGTGCGCGACGCTGCCGCAATAAGACAGGCGGGCAACGCCCTTCCGGTTGAGCAGGTGCGCATCGATGCGCGCAACCTGGGGCGTGATATCAGCCCGCACCCCCATCGTGCGACCGGAAAGCTGGTCGACGAGCTTGAGGGTCTTCAGCTGGAGGTCCTGACCGGCGCCGGTCAGCAGGGATTCCAGGTATTCGAGCAGGGGCGGAGCAACGAGCTGATAACCGTTGAGACGGAAGGCGTCGAGCAGACGACGGCGCAGATCTTCCAGTTTGGCCGCTTCGGCTGGCAAAGCGTCCTGGATATATTCGGGTAGAACCCAACGCAACATGGGGTAGCGCCTTACGAAAAAACGAATAGAACAACGAGGCCCAGCAGCATGGAGCCGAGGCCGACAAAACGGATCTGCCCGTCCGCCATGCGGACCAGACGGGCGAAAGTCTCCCTCCACAGGGCTGGCGCAACAAAGGGCACAACGCCTTCAAGCACCAGCATCAGCGCGAAGGCGAGGATGAGGGAACGCCCCATTATTATTACTTCTTGCTCTTCCCGGACTCGCTGCTGGCCGCAGCGGCCCGCCCACCTGGACTCTTGAGATACTTGAAGAACTCGGAGTTCGGTTCGACGACCATCACGTCCGACTTGCTCTTGAAGCTGTTCCGGTAAGCCTCGAGGCTGCGGTAGAAGGCAAAGAACTCGGGGTTCTGGCCAAAAGCCTGCGCATAGATCGCGGAAGCCTTGGCATCACCTTCACCCTTGACCTTCTGCGCATCACGATAGGCTTCGGCGACGATCACTTCCCGTTGCTTGTCCGCATCGGCCTTGATCTTTTCCGCCTCGGCACCGCCCTGGGAACGCAATTCATTGGCCACCCGCTTCCGCTCCGCCTCCATGCGGCGATAGACGGACTCGGAAACCTCGGCCGGCAAGTCTACGCGCTTGAGGCGGACATCGACGATCTGCACGCCGATCTTGCGGGCATCAAGGTCTGCCTTGACGCGCATCTCGTCCATGATCTTCTCCCGCTCACCGGAGACGACCTCATGCACCGTACGCTTGCCGAACTCCTCGCGCAGACCGGCATTGACCGTCTGTTCGAGGCGCGTGCGGGCTCGCGTTTCGTCGCCCCCTACAGAAACATAGTAGAGCTTAGGGTCGACGATGCGCCACTTCACGAAGAGGTCCACCAGGACGTTCTTCTTCTCCGACGTGATGAAACGCTCCGGCTCGGAGGTATCCATCGTCAGGATGCGCTTGTCGAAATAGCGGACGTTCTGGATCAGCGGGATCTTGAAATGCAGGCCCGGCTCGCTGATCTGCCCCTTCACTTCACCCAGCTGGAAGACCAGCGCATGCTGGCGCTGATCGACCGTGAATAGGGACATGGACAGCACGGCCACGCCAAACAGGCCGGCACCAAAAATCAATGGCAGTCGTTCACGCATCAGCGCTCTCCCCGCTCACGGTTGCGAGCGGCCTCGCGGGTACGGGACTCTCCCAGCAGGGCGTCGGCGCGCGGCGGAGCGATATTGCTCTCGGTCGGCGACGAGGATGTCGGACGGCTGGTCTGCACCGGCTCCGCAGCCGGCGCTGCGGCCGGTACTGCCGTCTGCTGGATCAGCTTGTCGAGCGGCAGGTAAAGCAGATTCCCACTGCCGCGGGAGTCCACCATGACTTTGGAGGAGTTGGAGAAGATCTGCTGCATGGTATCGATGTACATGCGCTGACGCGTGACTTCTGGCGCCTTGGCATATTCGGTGTAGACCTGCTTGAAGCGCGACGCATCACCCTCGGCCTGGGCAACAACCCGCCCCTTGTAGGCGTCCGCCTCCTCGATGAGACGGGAAGCCGTACCACGGGCACGCGGAATGACGTCGTTGGCATAAGCCTGACCTTCGTTCTTCTGGCGCTCACGATCCTGGCCGGCCTTCACCGCATCGTCGAAGGCAGCCTGGACCTGTTCCGGCGGCTGCGCATTCTGCATCGTCACCTTGCTGACCTGGATACCGGTCGAATAGCGATCGAGGATGTCCTGGGTCAGCTTCTGGGCGTTGGCGGCGACCTGTTCGCGACCTTCGTAGAGCACGAAGTCCATCTTGCTCTTGCCAACGATCTCGCGCACCGCTGTTTCCGCGGCCTGGATCACCGAATCATCGGAGTTGCGGTTGTTGAACAGGTACTGCTGCGGATCCTTCAGGATGTACTGCACCGCGAACTGGATGTTCACAATGTTTTCGTCGTCCGTCAGCATCAGGGCTTCCTTGAGCACCTTGTTGCGTTCCGAACCGCGATAACCGATCTCGACCGTACGCACGCCAGTCAGGTTGACCAGTTCGTGGCTCTGGATCGGATAAGGCAGGCGCCAGCGCAGGCCGGGCTCCGTGGCTTCCTGGAAACGGCCGAACTGCAGCACGATGCCGCGCTGGCTCGCATCGACGATGTAGAAGCCGCTGGCCAGCCACACGACCACAGCGAAAGCGGCGATCAGGCCGATGCCGCCACCAAACTGGCGCATGTTGAAATCGGGACTGCGATTGCCACCGTCTCCGCCCGATCCATTGCCACGGCCGGAGTCACGCCCGAACATGCCGGACAGGCGCCGGTTGAAGTCACGCCAGAGTTCCTCCAGATCGGGAGGTCCCTGATTTCCATCGCCGCCGCCGCGGTTGTCACCGCCGCGGTTACCCCATTTGGGATCGTTGAGAGACATGAGAATGCCTGTGATCACAGTAAAAATCCGCTCCGGGAAGGTGATGGGAAGGATTCGTCAGACTGAATCCTGAGTTTCCGACGTGGCGGCCAATGGCGCCTTGTGAGCAAGTGCGATATCGGACAGCACTTGCCGCAGCAAACCGAGCCCCTCACCCGTCCTGGCGCTAAGCAAAACGCGCGAGATATTACCACATGCATCCCGCTGGACCTCCGGACTGGCCAGAGTCGCGTCGATCTTGTTCCAGATCTGGATCTGGGGGAGGCTGCCGGCACCGATTTCCTCGAGCACCGCATTGACCGCCGCAATCTGCCCTTCCCTGTCCTCACTCGATGAATCGACGACATGCAGCAGCACGTCCGCTGCCACTGTCTCTTCGAGCGTGGCGTGGAAAGCCGCGACGAGGGAATGAGGAAGATCACGAATGAATCCGACCGTATCCGAGAGCACTATGTTCCCGGCATCCCCCAGAAAAAGTCGTCGTGACGTGGTATCCAGCGTGGCGAACAACTGATCGGCCGCGTAAGCGCCGGCCTTGGTCAGCGCATTGAACAGTGTGGATTTGCCCGCGTTGGTATAGCCCACCAGAGACACGGTGAGCACGTCGCGGCGCTCCCGGGCGCGGCGACGCACGCCGCGCTGGCGTTCGAGCTGGGTCAGACGGGACTTCAGCAGCTTGACGCGCTCACCGAGCAGGCGGCGGTCGGTTTCAAGCTGCTTCTCGCCGGGGCCGCGCAGGCCGATACCGCCCTTCTGGCGCTCCAGGTGAGTCCAGCCCCTGACAAGGCGCGTGGAAAGGTGCTGCAAC
This sequence comes from Zoogloea sp. GW822-FHT05C07, assembly GCF_058800215.1. Taxonomy (NCBI): domain Bacteria; kingdom Pseudomonadati; phylum Pseudomonadota; class Betaproteobacteria; order Rhodocyclales; family Zoogloeaceae; genus Zoogloea; species Zoogloea sp. GW822-FHT05C07. The sequence continues at coordinate 4,480,277 of NZ_CM179510.1, read as the reverse complement.
TGGGCCAGTTCGACCTGCAGCTTGCCCTCGTGGCTCTTGGCACGCAGCGCGAAGATGTCGAGGATCAGCGCGGAACGATCGATGACGCGGCGCTCCAGCACGCGCTCGAGATTGCGCTGCTGTGCCGCCGAAATGTCATGATTGAAGATGACAATATCGGCCTCGTTGAGCTGCGCGGCCATCCGGATCTCTTCGGCCTTGCCCTTGCCGATGTAGAGAGCCGGATCGGGCGCCTGCCTGCGGCACTGGACGACACCGACAACGCTGGCACCAGCACTGCTGGCCAGCAGGCCGATTTCGGACAAGCGCTCTTCAATGCTGCCCTGACCAAAATCGACCTGGATCAGGAGCGCGCGGGTTCCCGTGGAAGGCCGGTCAAACACACGCGAACCCGGATCGGAATAGGCCGCACTGCGGCCGGAAGGTCACGGAACTCAGCTCGCAGCCTCGTTTTGTTCCTGCTGGATATTGACGGGACGGGCCGGCACGACGGTGGAAATGGCGTGCTTGTAGACCATCTGGGTCACCGTGTTCTTCAGGAGAACGACGTACTGATCGAAAGACTCGACCTGCCCCTGCAGCTTGATGCCGTTCACGAGATAGATCGAAACGGGGACGTGTTCACGACGCAGGGCGTTGAGAAATGGATCTTGCAGGAGTTGCCCCTTATTGCTCATGTCATAACCTCTATGGTTTTAGTTTGGAATAATTATAGAGCCTTTTGCTGCACCGCCACATCAGGCAGGCATCGGCTCGCAGGTGTGGATAACAGGTTACTTAGTCTTTGTTCGCGTAGGGGTTGTGCGACGATTTGAATTGTATCCGCAATGGCGTCCCCTGCAATTTGAACGCTTCCTGGAAAGTCCGCTCGAGGTAGCGCACATAGGACGCCGACACGTCATCCAGGGCGCTGCCGTGGATGACGATCACCGGGGGATTCATGCCGCCCTGGTGTGCATAACGCATCTTCGGACGGAACCCGCCGTGTCGCGGCGGCTGCTGACGCAGCACGGCGTCGAGCAGCAGACGCGTCAGCTTGGGCGTGGACAGTTTGGTCATCGCCGCCTCGTAGGCGCCATCGACGCACTTGAGCATCGGCACGATGCCCTGCCCCTTCAAGGCCGAGACATACAGGAACCGGGCGAACGCCAGGAACGGCAGCTTGCGGGCGATGTCCTCCTTGACCCGCTGGCGGCGGTAGTCGTCGATGGCATCCCACTTGTTGACGGCAACCACCAGCGCCCGGCCGGTTTCGACGACGAAACCGCCAATATGGGCGTCCTGCTCGGAAATCTCCTGACTGGCATCGAGCACCAGCACCACCACATTGGACTGCTCGACCGCCTGCAGGGTCTTGATGACCGAGAACTTCTCGACCGCCTCGAAGACCTTGCCGCGCTTGCGCAGACCAGCCGTGTCGATGAGGGTGTAATTCCGGCCGTTGCGCTCGAACGGTACCTCGATCGCATCCCGCGTGGTGCCGGGCATGTCGAAGGCGATGACGCGCTCCTCACCGATCAAGGTATTGACCAGCGTGGATTTGCCCACATTGGGACGACCGACGATGGCCACGCGCGGCCCCTTGCTGGCGCCCTCGTCATCTTCCGGATCCAGGGGGAAGTTCTCGAGGATCAACTCCATCAGCGCATTGACGTTGTCGCCATGGGCCGAGGAAATACACAGGGGATCACCGAGGCCCAGCGCATGGAATTCGGCCGAGACCATCGAGCGGTTCATGCCCTCCGCCTTGTTGACGACGAGGAAGGTCGGGCGGCCAGCCCGGCGCAGCCGGGTAGCGATCTGTTCGTCGTGGGGCGTCAGGCCGGCACGGGCATCCACCATGAACAGCAGCGCATCGGCTTCGGCGATGGCTTGCTCGGCCTGCTTGGCCATTTCATGGACGATGCCTTCCTTCGCCACCGGGTCGAAGCCGGCGGTATCCACAACGAGGAACTCGCGCTCGGCGGCTCGCCCGAGGCCGTAGCGGCGGTCGCGGGTCAGGCCCGGGAAGTCCGCCACCAGCGCATCGCGGGTCTTGGTCAGACGGTTGAACAAGGTCGACTTACCCACATTGGGGCGTCCGACCAGGACAAGAGTGGGTTTCACGCTTCAGCGACTCCGTTATTGCACGCCGAGGGCGTAAATTGTGCCGTTCTGGGTCTGCACCACGATGTCGCTGCCCGCACGCTGCGGATCGGCCACAACGGCGCTGGACACGACCCGGGTACGACCGACCAGCGTGCCGTCATCACGACGCAGCACGTGGATGTCGCCCAGACCATCACCGATGATCACATGATCACCAATGACGCGGGGACGACCGGGCGAACGGCCGGCGAGTTGGTCCTGCTTCCAGGCGCTCGCGCCATTGGCGATGTCGAGGGCGTGCACCGCCCCCTTTTCGTCGGTTACATAGACATGACGCTCGTCCAGGTCGAGACCGCGGGAACTGGACAGGTCGCGCGTCCACAGCGTGGAGCCGTTGGACATGTCGAAGCAGGCGACCCGGCCCTGGTAAGCCACGGCGCAGGTCGCGCGGGCATTCATCACAGGCAGGCTGGTAATGTCCGCAACGCGCTCGAGCTCGGTGGCCCCGCGCGGAATGGCGACGGTGCCTTCCCACATCAGCGAACCGTTGGCCGGATTGACTGCGGCTAGTTTGCCGCCCGGGAAGCCCGCCAGGATCAGCTTGTCGTCCAGCACCACGCCGGCCGCGCTGCGCAGAGCCAGCGGCGGCGTTGCACGCTGGTAGACCCAGCGCTGCTTGCCGCTCGCCGGCTCGAGGCCGAACAGGCGGCTGTCGGCACTACGCACGACGACGATGCCATCCGAAACGGCCGGAGCCGCGAGCACTTCGGCATTGACCTTGGCCTTCCAGCGGACCTGGCCGTTGGCGCCGTCCAGCGCGACCACGTCGCCCTTCGGCGACGCGACGAGCACGAGCTGACCGTCGCTACCGACCCCGCCCGACACCGTAACGCCGACGTCGGTCTTCCAGACCGTCTTGCCGCCCTGCAGCTTCACGACCTTGCCATCGCGCCCGGCCGCGAACACCGCGTCGCCGGACAGTGCCGGCTGCAGGACGAAGGGCCCGGCATCACCGACACTGGCACGCCAGACTTCGGTGGTGCGGATCGGGTTGCTCAGCGGTTTGAGCGGCGGCAGCTTGCCGTCACCCGACGCAAAGGGATTCCAGGTAGAGCAGGCAGCCAGGCTCAGAGAGGCGAGAACGGCAGCAACGCCCGGACGAAGCTTCATCATTGGGCACCCCCGAGCGCATCCAGCTTGGCCTGGGCAATCTCACGCAGGGTCGCCGCCTCGACCTTGGAAGCGGCTTCGAGTGCGTCCACCGCAGCCTTGTAGGCGACGCGCGCCTCGGCCGGCTTGCCCTGGGCAACGAGGATGTCACCCTTGAGATCGGCAAAGCGCGCCGCCAGGCTCTCGTCCGGGGCAGCCTGCAACTGGGCCAGCGCCTCGTCATATGCCTTGTCGTCCAGCAGGACGGCAGCCAGGCGCAGCCTTGCCAGGCTGCGCAGCGCCGGATCATTGGCCTTTTCGGCCGCCCAGGACAGCGGCACGCGTGCATTCTTCAGATCGCCCGCCTCGACCTGGACCTTGGCGGACAGCAACGCCGCGAGATCGGCATAGGCCGTACCGCTGTACTTCTCGATCAGGGTGCCGGCAACTTCACGGGCCTTCTGCGCGTTATGCTCGGCCGCCGCCTGTTGGACCGCGTCGTAGAGCGCGGAAGCTTCCCCACTCTGCTTGCCCACGTACCAGTTCCAGCCCTGCCAGGCCACCGACGCCAGCGCGGCGACGATCGCCAGCGCCGTCACCAGCTTGCCGTACTGTTCCCACCAGCCCTTGATCTGGGAAAGCTGTTCTTGTTCTTCGAGGTCAAATGCTGCCATCGTCTTCTTCCGATTCGATTAGGCGATCCGCCAGGGTTTCGGGGAGCACTTCCATGGGAACACGAAGCTGTTCGCCACCGTCGCGCAAGGGCTTGAGACTGACTTCACCAACCGCGGCCTCGTCATCGCCGATCACCACCGCGAACGGCGCACCGGATGCGTCGGCCCGCTTCATCTGAGACTTGAAGCTGCCGCCACCGCAATGCTGGATCACCGAAAAACCAGTGCCGCGCAGCATCTCGGAAACCCGGAAGGCTGCGCGCTGGGCTGCCTCGCCGGCGTGGACGAGATAGACGTCGGGCACGACGCGCTCGGCCTGGCCGCCACTCTCCTGCCACAGGGCGAGCAGGCGCTCGACCCCCATCGCAAAGCCCGCCGCCGGCGCCGGCTTGCCGCCTAGCTGGGCGATGAGACCATCGTAACGGCCACCCGCGCAGATGGTGCCCTGGGCGCCGAGCCGCGTGGTCACCCACTCGAAAACGGTGCGGTTGTAGTAGTCCAACCCACGCACCAACCGATGGTTGATGCGATAAGGCAGGCCGGCATCCTTCAGTACGGCCTGAACACCCTCGAAGTGCTTGATCGACTCCTCACCGAGGAAATCGGCCAGCTTCGGCGCGGCCTCCACGATGTCCTGCAGATCCGGATTCTTGGTGTCGAGGATGCGCAGCGGATTGGTGTAAAGACGACGCTTGCCGTCCTCGTCCAAGCGGGCCTGGTGTTGCTCCAGGTAGGCGATCAGGGCTGCCCGGTGGGCCGCCCGCTCCTCGCTGCTACCGAGCGAGTTGATCTCCAGCTTGACATCGTCGAGGCCGAGGTCGTCCCACAGGCGCGCACACATTAGGATGTGCTCTGCGTCGATATCCGGCCCTTCGAAGCCCAGTGCCTCGACGCCGACCTGGTGGAACTGGCGGTAACGCCCCTTCTGGGGACGCTCGTGGCGGAACATCGGGCCGTGGTAATACAGCCGGCGCGGCTGACTGAACAGCAGGTTGTGCTGGATCGCCGCTCGCACGCAGGACGCGGTGCCTTCCGGCCGCAAGGTGAGGTGCTCGCCATTGAGGGCATCTTCGAAGGAATACATTTCCTTCTCGACGATGTCCGTGACCTCACCGATGGCCCGCTTGAACAGCGGGGTCGGCTCGACCAGCGGCATGCGGATCGGGCGATAGCCGTAGCTATGCAGCCAGTTGCGGACGATCTCTTCGAATTGTTCCCAGATTTCTGCTTCGTCGGGCAGGATATCGTTCATCCCGCGCACGGCCTGGAGGGTCTTGCTCATGATTCCTTTTGTTTTTCTGTAACGCGCGGATCAGGCCGCGGCGCCCTTGCGGGGATAGGTGCGGACCACATAGTTCTCGATGATGGCCTTGAATTCATTGGCGATGTTGTCGCCCCGGAGGGTCAGGGTCTTCACCCCGTCCTCGAACACCGGCGCCGCCGGCGACTCGCCGGTTCCCGGCAGGGAAATGCCGATGTTCGCATGCTTGCTTTCGCCCGGGCCATTCACGATGCAGCCCATCACCGCCAGGCTCATGTTCTCGACGCCATCGTACTGATCGCGCCAGATCGGCATATTGTCGCGCACAAAGGACTGCACGTCGGACGCCAGCTCCTGGAACAGCGTGCTGGTGGTGCGGCCACAACCCGGGCAGGCGGTGACCATCGGGGTGAAGGCGCGCAGGCCCATCGTCTGCAGGATCTCCTGCGCGACGATGACTTCCTGGGTCCGGCTGCCATTGGGCTCCGGCGTGAGCGACACGCGGATCGTGTCGCCGATGCCTTCCTGCAGCAGCACGGCCAAGGCCGCCGTCGACGCCACGATGCCCTTCGAGCCCATGCCGGCTTCGGTCAAGCCCAGATGCAGCGGGTAATCGCACTTGGCCGCCATGTCGCGGTAAACGGCGATCAGGTCCTGCACACTGCTGACCTTGGCGGACAGGATGATCTTGTTGCCAGCCAGGCCGTACTCCTCGGCCTTCGCCGCGGACTCCAGCGCCGACGTGACCAGCGCCTCGCGCATCACCGCGCCGGCGTCGCGCGGCACGGCCCGCCTGGCGTTCTCGTCCATGATGCGCGCCAGCACCGACTGGTCGAGGCTGCCCCAGTTGACGCCGATTCGCACCGGCTTATCGTACTTGCAGGCCATTTCGACGATGGACGCAAACTGGGTATCGCGCTTGGCGCCCTGCCCCACGTTGCCCGGATTGATGCGCAGTTTGTCCAGCGCCTCTGCGCAAGCCGGATTGTCGGCGAGCAGCTTGTGGCCGTTGTAGTGGAAATCGCCGACCAGCGGAACGTCGAGGTTCATCGCCAGCAGCTTCTCGCGGATCTTCGGCACGGCCTTGGCCGCTTCGTCGTTATTGACGGTGATCCGGACAAGCTCGGAGCCGGCACGCGCCAGCTGGGCCACCTGCATCGTTGTCGCGAAATCGTCGGCGGTATCCGTATTGGTCATCGACTGCACAACGACGGGTGCGCCGGAGCCGATCAGCACATGGCCGACGCGAACCTGACGGGTCTGACGACGGGCGCCAGCGCGCCCTGAAAGTAGTAGATCCATAAATGCGCCTGATTATTCGAGCTTGAGACGAACCACCGTCACCTTGGTGTCGTGAGTCAGTTCCACGGGCGCGCCATTGCGCTGCAACTTGACATAACGGGCATTGCCCACCACCAGGGAGAATGGGGCATTGCCGCTCACTTCACGACGTACGCCGGCCTTGCCCAACTGGGACAACAGGATCTTGCCATTCCGATCCTTCACCTCGACCCACGCATCCTGGGAAAAATCGAAGACCAGCTGCTCGGCGCCGCTCTCGGCAGCAGGCTTGGCCGGAGTCGTCTCGGCGACCTTCGCGGCCGCCGGCGCGGCAATCGCCGGCACCGGACTCGGCACCACCGTGGCGGAGGGAGCAACGGCCTCGCGCGAATCGGCAGGTGCAGGAACGGCAGCCTGGGGGGCTGCGGGTTCGGGTGCAGGAGCCGGCATCACCGGGACCGCAGGCACTGCCGTAGCAGGCGCAGCCTCCAATGCCTGGGGAGCCGGCTCCACGCGCGCGCCCTCCACGGCAACCGGCGGCGCCTGTACCGTCACGTTCTCGGCCACCTTCTTCTGGGTGTCAAAATACCAGCCTGCCACCACCACGCCGAGTAGCCCCGCTGCCGCCAGCACACCGGGCAGGATCGATTTGCGGAAGCGACCACGCCCAACCTGAGGAATGGCACCCTGGGCGTTCGACGCCGGCATCAGCTCCACGGACTCCACATCGCCCGGCCGATCCAGATTGGCCAGCAGCGGCGCCACATCCAGCCGCAGCAGGCGTGCGTAGTTACGCAGGAAACCACGCGTGAAAGCCAGGCCCGGCAGTTCATCGAAACGCCCACCTTCGAGGGCCTCGACCTGCCGCACGTTGAGTTTTAGCGCATTTGCCACTTCGGCAAGGCTTAAGCCTTGTGCTTCGCGGGCCCGGCGCAGGGTCTCCCCCACGGAGACGTCAGTCTCGACCGGTGCAGCAGAAGACGGAAGTGCTTGAGGATCTGTCACTGATACTGCCCTTGCAAGAAAGCCTGATACTCCGGTGACTCCGGGAAACGGCGCCTCAGTTGCTGGACGTAGCCAGTCTCCGCAGTCCTGTTGCCCAGGCGGCGTTCGACGCGGATCGCCAGCCACAGGCTCTCAGCGGTCGGCTCTCCCCCCTGATGCAGCGCGGCGAGGTAACGCCTCGTAGCCTCGTAGACGCCGCGCCGGTAAGAGATGTCGGCCAGGTGGAACAAGGCCCTGAGGTTACCGCCATCCGCCTCCAGCGCCTTCTGGAACTGGAGCTCGGCAGCGGCATCATTCTTCAGGCGAAGCTGGCACAGCCCGGCGTTCACGTAGGCACGGGTCGGCGTCTGGTAGTACGGATTGCGCGCAGCCCGGCCCAGCAGCTCCAGCCCGGCATTCTCCTTGCCGGACGAGCACAGGAACCAGCCATAGCTGTTCATGATCTCGGGATCGCCGGGCGAGAGGCGCATCGCGTTCTCGAAGTGGCTCGCCGCGATCTCGTTCTCCTGCAGGAACATGTGCACCATGCCCATCAGCTGGAAAGCCGGTGCATAACCGGAATCGTATTGGCTTGCCGCCCTGGCTTCGTCGAGCGCGACGCCATACTTGCCGACCTGAAAATAGGCCTGCCCCAACTCCACATGGACCTTGGCCTTGCGCCTGGCGTCGGTCGCCGCCGGCAGATCGGACATCGGTCGTTCGAACTTGCCGGTCTCAACGGGCGCCATGGGCGCCACACATCCGCCAAGCTCGAGCGCCAGCATTGCCAGCACCAGCGCGGTACGCATCAGGAGCGTGCCTCCACTACCGGCACGATCCGGGTGGTCGTCCGGCGCGTCTTGTCCTTGACCTGCCCGGCCAGCTGGCCGCAGGCCGCATCCACGTCATCGCCGCGGGTCTTGCGGGTGGTCGTCACAATGCCGGCATCGATGAGGATCTCGGCAAACTGCTTGATCCGCGGCGCCGGGGAGCGATCGAAGCCCGAATTCGGGAACGGATTGAAGGGAATCAGGTTGAACTTGCACGGTACGTCACGGGTAAGCGCGATCAGTTCCCGGGCATGGGCGTCGGAATCATTGATACCGTCGAGCATGACGTACTCGAAGGTGATGAAGTCGCGCGGCGCCTTTTCGAGATAGCGCCGGCAGGCGGCCATCAGCTCACGCAGCGGATACTTCTGGTTGATCGGCACCAACCTGTCGCGCAGCGCATCGTTGGATGCATGCAGCGATACCGCCAGTGCGGTCGGGCAGGCGTCGCGCAGTCGGTCCATGGCCGGCACGATGCCGGAGGTGGACACGGTGACGCGCCGCCGGGAAAGTCCGTAGGCATTGTCGTCGAGCATCAGCTTGAGCGCCGAGACGACATTGTCAAAATTGGCGAGGGGCTCGCCCATGCCCATCATCACGACGTTGCTGATGACCCGCTCGCCGTCGCCGTTGGCGCCCAGCATGCGATTGGCCAGCCACAACTGGCCGATGATCTCGGCAGCCGTGAGATTGCGGTTGAAGCCCTGCTTGCCGGTGGAGCAGAACGCACAGTCGAGGGCGCAGCCGGCCTGCGACGAGATGCACAGGGTGCCGCGGTTGGTCTCGGGAATGAACACCGTTTCCACCGCGTTGCTGTTGCCCACGTCGAGCAGCCACTTGCGCGTGCCGTCCGTTGAAACGCTGTCGCGCACCGGCACGGGCGGCATGACGCAGGCCGTCGCTGCGAGCTTGGCCCGCAGCGACTTGGCGACGTCGGTCATCTGCTCGAAGTCGGTTTCGCCGAAACGATGGACCCAACGGAGCACCTGCTTGGCGCGAAACGGCTTCTCACCCTGCTGGACGAACCATTCGGTGAGGGCTTCGGCATCGAAATCGAGAAGATTGACCACGTGTATTTCCATCCAGACCAGCGGGACGGAGGAGTTCCGCCCCGCTGGTAGAGATCATCAACGGCTGTAAACGTTCATGCCCGGGAAGAAGAAGGCGACTTCCACGGCAGCGGTTTCAGGAGCGTCGGAGCCATGCACGGCGTTAGCATCGATGGACTCGGCGAAGTCGGCGCGGATGGTGCCGGGAGCAGCCTTCTTCGGGTCGGTGGCGCCCATCAGCTCACGGTTCTTGGCGATGGCGTCCTCACCTTCCAGGGCCTGGATCATCACGGGGCCGGAAGTCATGAAGGAGACCAGATCCTTGAAGAAGGGGCGCTCTTTGTGAACAGCGTAGAACTCGCCGGCTTCACGCTCGGACAGGTAGGCCAGCTTGGCAGCAACGACTTTGAGGCCGGCGGCTTCGAAACGGGCGTAGATCTGGCCAATCACGTTCTTGGCGACGGCATCGGGCTTGATGATGGAGAGGGTGCGTTCAATAGCCATGTTGCTAGCTCCAGTGAGACAAAGGATGGTCGAAAAACCGAAAGCTTGGAATTTTAGCAGGTTGATGCGTCAATTCGGCTTTTTTCGGCTCACAGGGCAGAACGGGAGCGAAAGCGAAGACGGCGCGGAGCGGCGGGCAGGTCGAGGGGCGAAAAAAAAGGGTGCGCATCGCGCACCCCCAACCCCAACAGAGAGACTTCAGCCTGGACCGTAATCCAGGAGGCGCCCGGTATTGCTTGTTGTTTGCGCCTTGAACTTGGGACAGAGTATGAAAGAACTCCGCGGAGGTAGTCTTGACCTGCATCAAAAACCCTTCATATAGAGGGGTGACTGGTACCGTAAAATCATGCCCCTTCCTTGTTCTTGTCGGCAGGCCCGCGCGGTGCCGGCTGCGGCGTGTCGTCATCACTGACGACACGGTAGCCCGGCCCCTCGAGATCGTCGAACTGCCCGCTGCGAACGGACCACCAGAAGACCACCCCGATCAGGAAGACGAGCAGCACGGACATCGGAATCAGCAGGTACAGGCTTTCCATGGCACAAAGGGCTTTCAGTTGGCCTTCCGCCGTTGCAGGCGAAGGGCATTCAGGACGACGAACAGGGAGCTGGCGGACATGCCGATGCCAGCCATCCAGGGCGTCACCAGGCCGGACATGGCCAGCGGCACCGCAGTGAAATTGTAGGCGAAGGACCACCACAGGTTCTGCCGGATGATGCGCAGCGCCCGCCGCGAGAGCCCGACGCCGTCCGCCAGCGCGCCCAGCCGCGCACCGAGCAATACGATGTCCGCCTGGTTGCGGGCCAGGTCCGTGCCGCCGCCCATGGCGATCGACACCTGCGCCTGGGCCAGCACCGGCGCGTCGTTCACGCCGTCGCCGACCATTGCCACCACGGCACCACCGTGCTGCAGCTGGGTCAGTTCCGCATGCTTGTCCTCTGGCGTCATGCCGCCCACCGCGCGAGAAACGCCCAGGCGCATGCCGAGCTCGACAACCGTGGCCGGCGTATCTCCGCTGAAGATCGACAGGTCGATCCCCTTGCCGCGCAAGGCCTCGAAGGTTGCCGGGCAATCCTCCCTCAGCCCATCGCTGAGCGCGAAGCCCGCAATCCAGCCGGCCGACGAACCCAATGCGATGACGGTCCGGCCCGAACGCTCGTCCTCCAGCAAGGCCGCCGGAATCGGCGTGCCCGTCAGTTCGGCCACGAAGGCCGGGCGGCCGATCCGATGGACCACTCCGGCAAGCTCGCCAGCCACCCCTTGCCCCGTCGTGGCCTTGATGGCCGTGATAGCAGCGCCCGGAGCCGTCGCGGCCGCCAGCCGGATGGCCGTCGCGATGGCATGCTCCGACCCCTGCTCCAGCCCCGCCGCCACGGCCAGGGCTTCTTGTTCAGAGAGGCTGCCGAGCAGACGTACCTGCTCGACCCGCATCGCCCCGTAAGTCAGCGTGCCCGTCTTGTCGAAGACGAAATGCTGAGCCCTGGCCAGCGCCTCGACCGCGTGGCCGCGCGTCACCAGCACCCCCATGCGCGCCAGCGCGTCGGTCGCCACGGTGAGCGCCACCGGCGTAGCCAGGGACAGCGCGCACGGGCAGCTGACCACCAGCACCGACACGAAGACCCACAGTGCCCGATCCGGATCGAACCACCACCAGCCGGCCGCGGTGAGCGCCGCCAGAACCAGCAGCACGACGATGAACCAGGCTGCCACCTGGTCGGCCTGCTGCACCACCCGCGGCTTCTCGGCCGACGCCCGCTCCATCAGCTGGCGGATCGCTGCCAGGCGGGTGTGTTCGCCGGTGCGGGTTACGCGTACGCACAGCGGACTGGTGACGTTGATGCTGCCGCCGGTCACCTCATTGCCGGGCGCCTTGGGCACCGGCCTGCTCTCGCCGGTCAGCAGCGCCTCGTTGGCTTCGCTTCGCCCCTCGACAACGATGCCGTCCGCCGGCACGGCCTCGCCCGGCTTGACGCGGATCACATCCCCCGTCAGCAGCTGGGATACCGGAACCTTTTCCCCATCCGGAGCAGGATAGGCCGGCAGACGCTCGGCGAAAGCCGGCAAGGCCTTGCCCATCTCCTCAACGCCGCGCACCGCCTTCTGGCGCGCCAGCATCTCCACGTAGCGGCCGCACAGCAGAAAGAAAACGAACATTGTCACCGAGTCGAAATACACCTCGCCCTTGCCGGCCACCGTCGCCCAGCAACTGGCCAGGAAGGCCGCGCCCACCCCCAGCGCAACCGGCACGTCCATGCCCAGCCGGCGCAGGCGTATGTCGCGAATCGCGTGACTGAAGAACGGCGCGGCGGAATACAGCACGACGGGCGTGGTCAAGATCAGGCTCGCCCAGCGCATCAACTGCTCGATGTCGGCGGTCATGTCGCCTGGGTCGGCGATGTACACCGGGAAGGCATACATCATGACCTGCATCATGCCGAAGCCGGCCACAAACAGGCGCCACAGGGCGGAGCGGCGCTCCCGCTGGGAAATCTGCTCGGAGCGCGCCGCATCATAGGGATAGGCGCGGTAGCCGATCGCGTGGATGGCCGCCAGGATGTCCGACAGCTTGATGCGCCGCTCATCCCAGCGCACGCGCGCACGCCGCGTCGCGTAGTTGATGTCCACCGCCGTCACGCCAGGCTGGTGGGCCACGTGCTGCTCGTTCAGCCAGATGCAGGCGGCGCAGGTGATGCCCTCGAGGATCAGCGCCGCCTCGCGCTCGTGTTCGCCGATGGGCTTGACGAAGCCCTGCTGGAAATCCGGATGGTCGAACAGCCCGAGGTCCTTCAGCTCGTCGGGCATCGCCTCGCGGGCCTGCTCGGGCATTGTGTCGCGGCGCTTGTAGTAATCGACGAGCCCGCTGCTGACGATGGACTCGGCCACCGCCTGGCAGCCGGTGCAGCACATGTGGTGCGGAACACCCTCGATATCGACGGGGAGATCTACATCTGCGGGAATGGGGAGTCCGCAGTGGTAGCAATCATGCTCGGGCAGAACAGGGGAAGGGGACGACAACGAAGGCCTCGCACAGGACTCGCCGGCGACCGGACGGTGGCCACCGGGAAAACACGCCTTTTAACACAAAGCAGCCCCCCGCGGCGAACCGCCCCTCCCCGGACGGCAACTGGGCGGGCTACAGCCGCGACGGATCGAAACCGGTTTCCCGGTAGATCGAGCGGATCAGGTCGCTGCCAATGCGGGCCTCCATCTTCTGATGGACCGGCAGCATGGCTTTCTTGAAGGCCAGGCGCTCTTCCTTGTTGGGCACATACACCTGCACCTTGCCGCTCTTCCTGATCGCTTCTAGCGCCTTGTCGTTCTCTTCCTTGGCGATCCGGTTGGCGTAGACCGTGGCTTCCCGCATCGCCTGCTCGAGCTGGCCCCGCACGTCGGCGGGCAGGCCGTCCCAGAAACGCTTGTTGGCGATGACCGCATAGCCGAGATAACCATGGTTGGTGACCGCCAGGTACTTCTGCACCTCGTGCATCTTCTGGGTATAGGTGTTCGAATGGGGGTTCTCGGTACCGTCGACGACGCCGGTCTTCAGCCCCTGATACACCTCGGAGAAAGCCATCACCTGTGGCAGACCACCAACGGCGCGGATCTCTTCTTCCAGCACTTTCGACGACTGGATGCGCAGCTTCTTGCCGCGCAGGTCGGCCGGCGTACGGATCGGCGTGTTCGCGGAGAAGGACTTGAAACCGTTGTCCCAGTACGCCAGACCGACGATACCCTTCGATTCGAGCTTCTTCAGAATGCTCGCCCCCACCGGCCCCTGGGTCACCCGGTGCAGGTCGGCGTAGTCGTCGAAGATGTAAGGCAGGTCGAAGACCTCGAACTCCTTCACGCCCAGCGGACCGAACTTGGCCAGGGACGGCGCCAGCATCTGCACAACACCCAGCTGCAGGGCTTCGAGCTCTTCCTTGTCCTTGTACAGCGTGCTGTTCGGATAGACCTCCACCTTGACCTTGCCGCGCGTCAGCTCTTCCGCACGCTTCTTGAAATACTCGGAGGCCTTGCCCTTTGGGGTGTCCGCCGCCACCACGTGGCTGAACTTGATCACAATGGGCGCCTGAGCGGCGGCCATCGCGCACATCCCCAGGGAGAGCAGGCCGAACAGCAGGCTACGCAAACGCATTCCAATCTCCATCATCGGCAGTCGAGGCGGCATGGTACATGAGCCGCAATTCCGGCAGACTGCAACGCCGCACTGTGGAAGATGGCACCAACAGACTCAATTGTGGTCATCCGCAGTGTGGAAACATCGAATGGCTCAAAAATGCCAGTCCGGCGATAAACAGGAATCCTCCCATTCGTGATTCTCAACCCGTTGCCCCCATCGAATTCAGCCTCTCCACCACCGAGTTGGTACTGGAGCCTACCCTATGCCGCCGTGGCCCTGTTCATCGCCACGATGGCGACGCTGCTGTGGCTGACCCATCGCCAGGACGCCGAAGAGCAGCGCGCCACGCTGATCAACGACGTGCTGTGGATGGAGCAGAACCTGTCCTTCCAGTTCGAGCGCAATGACGCGCAACTGACCCAACTCGGCCCTGCCCTGCTGACCAGCAACCGCCTGAGTTCCACTGCCGAAGCGCGCATCAGGCAGGCCCTCGACCCGGAAAGCGGCCTGATCCGCGTACTGTGGCTCGACCCAAACGGGCGCGTGAAAGGCTCCGAACCGCCCTATACCGACAGCCACCTGGTCGGCGAAGCGTCAGGCACCTTTCCGTCGTCGTCGGCCTATCGCCTGGCCCGCTCCCTCGGCCGGCCGGTGTACAGCGACGCCTACGCCGTCCTCGACAACCAGACCCAGTTCGAGGTCCATGTGCCGATCTTCGACGGCGGCCGCTACCTGGGCTCGGTGGTCGGCGTCTATTCGCTGAACAACATGCTCGGCCGCCAGATTCCGTGGTGGTTCTCCGAACGCTACCGGGTGTCCGTCAGCAATAACCTGGGCACCGAAATCGCCGCCAAGTCCAAGGTCTCCCCGCTGTCCAGCCTCAACTACGAGATCCCCTTCGAGCCGCCCGGTCACGGGCTGATGGTCAACGTCACCGCCTACAAGAGCGAAGTGCGCTGGATTCCGCTGCTGCTGATGGGCTCCCTCGGCGTGCTCGGCGCTGCCATCGTGTGGAGCCTGTGGCAGCTGCGCCGGCACATGAAGCGCCGCCAGCAGGCCGAACAAGCCCTCAGTGCCGAACACGCCTTCCGCAAGGCGATGGAGGACTCCCTCAACACCGGCATGCGCGCGCGCGACCTGAGCGGCAAGATCACCTATGTGAATCCGGCCTTCTGCCGCATGGTCGGCTGGAACGCCGATGAGCTTGTCGGCCTGATGCCACCGATGCCTTACTGGGCGCCGGAAGCGCTGGAGCGCACCCGCGCCGTGCACGAACTGGTGCTGGGCGGCAATGCGCCGCCCCAGGGCATGGAGATCCGCCTGATGCGTCGCAACGGCGAGCGCTTCGATGCGCTGCTCATCGAAGCGCCGCTGATCGACTCCAACGGCAAGCACATCGGCTGGATGGGCTCGGTGGTGGATGTCACCGAACAGAAGCGCTCCCAGGAACTCGCCCGCCAGCAGCAGGAGCGCCTGCAGGCCACCGCCCGCCTGGTCACCATGGGCGAGATGGCCTCGACCCTCGCCCACGAACTCAACCAGCCACTGGCGGCGATCTCCAGCTACAACACCGGCTGCCTGAACATGCTCGGCAACGGCGACCTGCCGAAGAAGGAACTCACGACCATCCTCGAAAAGATCGGCAAACAGGCCCAGCGGGCCGGGCAGATCATCCGGCGGGTGCATACCTTCGTGCGGCGCAGTGAGCCCAAGTTTGAACCGGTGGACGTCAACACCATCCTCCGGGAAGCCGTCGGGCTGGTGGAGCCGGACGCCGACCGGCGCGGCGTCCTCATCGAGCTTGAGCTGGAAGACAACCTGCCCTGCGTCGAGGCAGACCCGGTGATGATCGAGCAGGTCGCCGTCAACCTGATCCGCAACGGCATGGACGCGATGGCGGACAATCCGCGCGAAACCCGCCGCCTGATGATCCGGACCCAGCGCCAGAACGGCACGCTGGTCTGCGATGTAGCCGACCGCGGTGCGGGCATTCCGCCCGAGGTCGCCGAAAAGCTGTTCGCCCCCTTCTTCACGACCAAGGCCGAAGGCATGGGCATCGGGCTCAATATCTGCCGCTCGATCGCCGAACTCCACCGGGGCCGCCTGAACTTCGAGAACAACCCGGGCGGTGGTACGATTTTCCACTTCTCCCTGCCGATCCCGTCATGAGCACGCCCCTCGCCCACATTGTCGACGACGACGAAGCCATCCGCGACGCCCTCACCTGGCTGTTCCGGACCCGTGAAGTGGCCAGCGCCGAATGGAGCTCCGCCGAGGAATTTCTGGCTGCCTGGCAGCCGGCGTGGCGCGGCTGCATCGTGCTGGACATCCGCATGCGGGAAATGAGCGGCCTGGAATGCTTCGACGTGCTGCAGGAGCAAGGCAATACCCTGCCGGTCATCTTCCTGACCGGCCATGGCGACGTACCGATGGCGGTCAGCGCGCTGAAGAAAGGCGCCTTCGACTTCCTCGAGAAGCCTTTCGAAGACAACGCCCTGGTGGACGTGGTGATCCGCGCGCTGGCCAAGGATGCCAAGCGCCAGGCCAGCCAGGCCAGCCAGGTCTCGGTCGCCAACCACCTGGCCCTGCTGACGCCGCGGGAGCAGGAAGTCATGAATCTCGTGCTGGCCGGCAAGTTCAACAAGGTCATCGCCGACGAGCTGAACATCTCGATGCGCACCGTGGAGGTGCACCGGGCGCGGGTCTTCGAAAAGATGGGCGTCCGCTCCGCCGTCGAACTGGCCCAGCTGCTGGCACCAAGCCGTGAAAAAGGGTCGAGCAGCTCAGGAGAACACTGACCAGCGCGGCAGGACGCCCGCCGCTCCCGACGGACAGGCGAATTCGGCCGCCACACCAACCCCGGCGATCCACGCCAGGTGCTCATCCACCCACAGCATCGGAACTGTATCCCGCAGCCAGGGGGGAATACCCGCCTCCTGCCACAGGTTTTTCAGACTGCGGGAAGGTCCGCCGGCATTCAGACGCATGCGCGTGCCTGCCGTCCGGTGCCCAACCCGGCACGCCGCCGCCGTCACCCGATCAGCCGCCACCCCCTGCCCGAACACGGCGCAGAAATCCAGCACGCCGCCAGCCCACGGCAAGGCGGCTTCGCCACGCCACGGGCGGAAATCGGCCACTTCGACCGGCACGGTCGCCGCCTCCAGCCACCAACGCTGCCGATAGACACACAGCGCGACGTCACCCAACAGGATCCTCGAACCGGACGCGGCAGCTTCCTCGCGGAACTGCCGCTCAGCCTCCCGCAACCGCGCCTCATCTGGCATCGCCGCCCCCACCTGCACCAGCAGGCGCCGCAGCAGATTGCGCAAACGGGCCGAGGACAAATCCAGCGCAGGGGCTCGCAGCATCTGCATGCATCCCGGAATACTCAGCTTCTCGATGTCGCCGTCCGCCAGTTCCTCCAGCAGCCCTTCCGCCTCGCCGGCCAGCCGCCCCAGCCGGGCAAGATTGGCCGATGCGCCGGCAAAACGCCCATCCAGCTGCGGCAGGATTTCCTTGCGTAGGAAATTGCGGGAGAACGCCGTATCGGTGTTGCTGGGATCTTCCACCCAGCGCAGGCCATGCCGGACCGCGTATGCGTGCAGTACGGAGCGTGGAACGTCCAGCAGCGGGCGCCAGATCCGGCCCGCGGCCCCGACATGTAAGAAATCGCGCATGCCGGCCAAGCCCTTGACGCCGCTACCGCGCAACGCGCGGAAGAGAACGGTCTCGGCTTGGTCGTCCCGGTGGTGGGCCAGAGCCAGCATGCCGCCGCTCAGGCCATCCAGCAGCGCGGCCCGGCGCACTTCCCGCGCAGCCGCTTCCAGCCCGCCCGGATGCGCCCGATCCACCTGGACTTCACGAACCGCGAGCGGCACGGCGAGTACCGCACACAGCTCGGCGCAGGTGTCGCTCCACACTTCGGAGCCCGCCACCAAGCCGTGGCGGACATGCATGGCGCTCACCTCGATCCCGAGCTCGCCCTGCAAACCGGCAAGCACATGCGTCAGCACGGAAGAATCGAGGCCGCCGCTCAACCCGACCCGGACCGGGCCGGGTGCGAAGGAGAGTTGCCGCCAGCTTGCGACAACCCAGGGAGCAAGCTCAGTCGACGGCAATTTCCTTGAACTTGCCGTAACTCATCAGGCGCTCGAAACGGCGCTCGAGCAGCTCCGACGGCGACAGCTCGGACACCTGGCGCAGCGCGTCCTGCAGCGCCCGCTTGAGGTTCTGCGCCATCGCCCGATGGTCGCGATGGGCGCCGCCCACCGGCTCATTCACCACCTTGTCGACGAGCCCGAGGGACTTGAGGCGCGAAGCGGTGATGCCCATCGTCTCGGCTGCGTCAGGCGCACGATCGGCGCTCTTCCACAGAATGGACGCGCAGCCTTCCGGCGAGATGACCGAATAGGTGGAGTACTGCAGCATCAGCAACTGGTCGCCGACCGCGATGGCCAGCGCGCCGCCCGAACCGCCTTCGCCAATGATCGTGCAGATCAGCGGCACCTTGAGTTCCGCCATCACCAGCAGGTTGTGGCCGATGGCTTCCGACTGGCCGCGCTCTTCCGCGTCGATACCGGGATAGGCGCCCGGCGTGTCGACGAAGGTGAACACCGGCAGGCCGAACTTCTCGGCCAGCTTCATCAGGCGCATTGCCTTGCGATAGCCCTCGGGGCGCGGCATGCCGAAGTTGCGGAACAGCTTTTCCTTGGTATCGCGGCCCTTCTGATGGCCGATCACCATGCAGGACTGGCCGTTGAAACGGGCCAGTCCGCCGACAATCGCCTTGTCGTCGGCAAAGCTGCGATCGCCGTGCAGTTCTTCGAAATCGGTGAAGATGTGCTGCACGTAGTCAAACGTATACGGGCGCTGGGGATGGCGCGCCACCAGCGCGCTCTGCCAAGGCGTCAGCTTGGCGTAGATATCCTTGGTCAGGCCGTGGTTCTTCTGCTCCAGGCGGGCGATCTCCTCGGAGATGTCCACCGCCGAATCGTCCTGCACAAAGCGTAGTTCTTCGATCTTCGCCTCAAGCTCTGCAATAGGCTGCTCAAAATCTAGGAACGTTGTTTTCATCCGGTCGAACTCATAGAAATTTTTGCCATTTTACCCTATCGACTCCCGCGACGGGCGTCGCACCCTGGTCAGCCCTGTTTTTACTGCAAAAATCGCATTGCTGCACAGCGCAATAAGCCGCTAACATCGCCCCTCTTTTTGGCTCGCCCCATCATTCCAAATGGCTTCGATGAACCTTCTCCGCGCCCTCGCCACGGTCAGCGGAATGACCCTGCTGTCGCGGATACTGGGTTTCGTGCGCGATTTCGTGCAGGCCCGCGCCTTTGGCGCCGGCATCGAGATGGATGCCTTCGTCGTCGCCTTCCGCCTGCCCAACCTGCTGCGCCGCATGTTCGCGGAAGGCGCCTTCTCCCAGGCCTTCGTGCCCATCCTGGCGGAATACAAGAACAAGCGCGGCCCCGACGAAACCCACCGCCTGATCAACCACGTCGCCAGCGCGCTGGGCCTCGTCGTGCTGATCGTCTCGATCCTGGGCGCCCTGGCTTCACCGGCCATCATCTACGCCACCGCCCCCGGCTTCTCCGACAACGTGGAGAAGTTCGAGCTGACCGTCCAGCTCACCCGCATCACCTTCCCCTACATCTTCTTCATGTCGCTGGTGGCCCTAGCCGGCGGCGTGCTCAACACCTGGAGCCGCTTCGCGATCCCGGCCTTCACGCCGGTGCTGCTGAACCTGTCCTTCATCTTCATGGCGCTGTTCGCGGCGCCCTACTTCCACCCGCCGATCCTGGTGCTCGGCTGGGCCGTCTTCATCGGCGGGCTCGCCCAGGTCGTACTGCAACTGCGCCCGCTGGCCAAGATCGGCATGCTGCCGCGCTTCTCGCTGGACTTTTCCGACCCCGGCGTGCGGCGCATCCTCAAGCTGATGGCGCCGGCCATCCTCGGCGTATCGGTCAGCCAGATCTCCCTGCTGATCAACACGGTCTTCGCCTCCTTCCTGCCGAGCGGCAGCGTGTCCTGGCTGTACTACGCCGACCGCCTGATGGAATTTCCGTCCGGCATGCTCGGCGTGGCGCTGGGCACCATCCTGCTGCCCAGCCTGTCGAAAATGCACGCCGACGAAAAGCCGGCCGAGTTCTCCGCGCTGCTGGACTGGGGCTTGCGCCTGACCCTGCTGCTGACGCTGCCCGCCTCGGTCGGCCTTGCGCTGCTGGCCATCCCGCTGATCAGCACGCTGTTCCACCACGGCGCCTTCAGCGCCAACGACGTGCTGCAGACGCGGACCGCGCTGGTCGCCTACAGCCTCGGTCTGACCGGGCTGATCCTCGTCAAGGTGCTCGCCCCGGCCTTCTATTCCCGTCAGGACGTCCGCACGCCGGTGCGCATCGGCATCATGTCGCTGATCATCACCCAGTTGATGAACCTGATCTTCATCGGCCCCTTCCAGCATGCCGGCCTGGCCCTGTCCATCGGTCTCGCCTCCTGCTTCAACGCCACCCTGCTGTACCGCGGCCTGCGCGCCCGCGGCGTCTACAACCCCCAGCCGGGCTGGGGCGCCTTCGGTGGCAAGCTGGCCGTTGCACTGCTGGCCCTCGCCGGCGGCCTCTATTTCACCGCCGGCCCGGACAGCCTGTGGCTGCACGCCAGCAGCCTGGAACGGGTGATCCGCTTGTCGGCCCTGATCTGCGGCGGCATCACCGTGTATTTCGCCGTCCTGTTCGCCCTCGGCTTCCGGCTGACCGACTTCCGTCGGCGCGGTACGACCTGACGGCGATCCTGGCTACAATTGCTCAAACCACCCAGGGAGACGAAGCAAGATGAAATTGCACAGCGACAGCTTTGCCGACGGCAGCGTGATTCCCGGCCAGTTCGCCTTCTGCGTGCCTGCCGCGGAAGGACATGTGGGCCTCAGCAGCAACCGCAATCCGCAGCTCACCTGGAGCGACGCGCCTGCCGGTACCCGCTCCTTCGTGCTGATCTGCCACGACCCGGATGTCCCGAGCCGCGGCGACGACGTCAACCAGGAAGGGCGCTCCGTGCCGGCCGACCTGCCCCGCGTGGACTTCTTCCACTGGACGCTCATCGACCTGCCGGCCTCCGTCACCCACATTGCCGAAGGAGTGCACTCCAGCGCCGTCACGCCCAACGGCAAACCCGGCCCGGACCTGCCCGACGGCAGCCGCCACGGCGTGAACGACTACACCGGCTGGTTCGCCGGCGACGAGCAGATGAAGGGCAACTACTTCGGCTACGACGGCCCCTGCCCGCCGTGGAACGACTCCATCCGCCACCACTACGTCTTCACGGTGTACGCACTGGACATTCCACGCCTGCCCGTCGAAGGCATTTTCAGCGGCCAGCAGGTGCGTGACGCCATCGCCGGGCACATCCTCGCCCAGGCCAGCCTGACCGGCACCTACAGCCTCAACCCAGCCGTCCCGGCCTGACCCGGCGCATGCGGCCTCCCAACGGGGAGGTCGCATGCGCCGGGCCGGATCAAACCTCGTAGGCAGGCAGGCGCGCCGCCATCAGAGGCAGATTCAGGTGCAAGTGCAGGTAATCGGGCAAGCCGTTCCTGAACGGCGGCCAGTCCTCGCCGGCAATCAGCGGGCGGCACCAGGTCTGAAATGCCGCGGTCACACCAAAGCCGTCCGCCGCGATGAACTCCAGCGGTAGAGTGCGCTCCAGATTGGCCACGCTCTCGAAGGGCTGCAGGTTGGTCCGCCAGCGATAGGGCTGGTCCGACACCCGCTCGATGCCGACGACCCCCCGCTCGCCGGCCAGCGCCCGCCGCACCGCCGCCTTGCCGACGGCAAAAGCCTGGGCCGTATCCGTACGCGACGCCAGATGCCGGGCCGAACGCTGTAGATAGTCGGCCAGCGCATAGTGCACCTTGTAACCGAGGCAGGCGTGGATGCGCTCAGCCACCACCTCCCCCGCCCCGCCCAGCTGGACGTAGCCCTTCTGGTTGCGGTCATGCATGGCCAGGATCTGCCCGTCCGAACCGCGAATGCCTTCCGCCACGACGATCGCGCAGGCGCCGATGCGCTCGACGATCTCCTTCACACGGACCAGAAAGGCAGCCTCATCGAAGGGCACCTCGGGCAGCAGGATCAGGTGCGGCGCCGCGTCTTCCTCCTCCGCCGCCAGCGCACAGGCCGCCGCCAGCCAGCCGGCATTGCGCCCCATGACTTCCAGCACGAAGACGCGCCCCCCGCCGGTGGTCATCGCCGCCAGATCGAGGCCGACCTCGCGGATCGAAGTCGCCAGGTACTTGGCCGCCGAACCGTAGCCCGGACAGCAGTCCGTCAAAACGATGTCGTTATCGACGGTTTTCGGCACCCCGACCACGGTCAAGGGATAGCCGCGCAGGTCTGCCGCAGCCTGGATCTGCCGGCAGGTCTCCATCGAACCGTTGCCGCCGTTGTAGAGAAAGCCGGCGACGTCATGAGCCGCCAGCACATCGAACAGGCGGTCGTACTGGGCCGGATTGCGCTCCAGCGCATCCAGGTCGAAGCGGCAGGAGCCGAAGGCGCCGCCCGGCGTTGCGCGCAGGCGGGCCAGGTCGGCGTCCGACAGGGCCGCGGTGTCCAGCAAGGTTTCCCGCAGCACGCCCAGAATGCCGTTGCGGGCGGCCAATATACGTCCGACCGCATCGCCGGCCTGGCGCGCGGTAGCAATCACGCCGGCCGCCGACGCATTGATGACCGCAGTCACGCCGCCCGACTGTGCATAAAGGAGATTTTTCGCCATCCGGATCCTCTTGCCGCAGATTGCGCCACTGAAAAAACAAAGGCCGGCTTGAAGCCGGCCCTTTGCGAGTGCGGACTGGGCGCTTACTTCAGCGCTTCGAAAGCACGCTCGCGGATTTCCTCGACCTTGCCGAGGCCGCCGATCTTGCGGTACTGGGGCGCAGTCGCGTCACCCTTGGCCGCCCAATCGGAATAATAGGCGACCAGCGGCTTGGTCTGGGCGTGGTACACGTCGAGACGCTTCTTGACGGTCTCTTCCTTGTCGTCGTCGCGCTGGATCAGCGGCTCGCCGGTCTCGTCGTCCTTGCCTTCCACCTTGGGCGGGTTGAACTTGACGTGATAGGTGCGGCCGGAAGCCACGTGCACGCGGCGACCGGACATGCGGCCGATGATTTCTTCATCGGGCACGTCGATCTCGAGCACGAAATCGATGGGCACGCCGGCAGCCTTCATGGCCTCGGCCTGCGGAATGGTGCGCGGGAAGCCGTCGAACATGTAGCCGGACTGGCAGTCGGCTTCCTTCAGACGGTCCTTCACCAGACCGATGATGATGTCGTCGGACACGAGGCCGCCGGCATCCATGACCTTCTTGGCCTCGATGCCCAACGGGGTGCCCGCCTTGACGGCAGCACGCAGCATGTCGCCGGTGGAGATCTGGGGAATACCGAACTTTTCCTTGATGTAATTGGCTTGGGTGCCCTTGCCGGCGCCCGGCGGTCCCAACAGAATCAAACGCATGTCTTTCCCTCCTCTGGTTATTGTCGATACGACATGGGATTGCGAAACTATCGCGAAACTTCCGCAAGGTCAAACGCCTGGCGGACACGTTCAAGATCTTCGGCGGTATCCACTCCGGCGGGCGGAGCCTGGTCCAGCACCATGACCCGGATGGGGAAACCGTGGGCCATTGCCCGCAGCTGTTCGAGGGCCTCCCAGTGCTCCAGCGGAGACGGCGTCAGCGTGGAATAGCGCTTCAGGAAGCCAGCCCGATAAGCGTACAGGCCGATGTGGCGATAGGCCGGCAGGCCGACGGGCAGCACGCCGCGCTCGGCCGCAAAGGCGTCCCGCGCCCAGGGGATCGGCGCCCGCGAAAAATACAGCGCCCGGCTCCGGGCATCGAGCACGACCTTCACCACGTTCGGATTGAAGAATTCTTCCGCCGAACCCAGCGGATGGCAGGCGGTGGCGATGGCGGCCTCGGTGTCGCCGGCCAGGCACTCGGCAGCACGGCCGATCAGTCCTGCCGGAATCAGCGGCTCGTCACCCTGCACGTTGACGACGATGTCGTCGTCGCCCCAGCCCAGTTGCGTTGCCACTTCGGCCAGGCGGTCGGTGCCCGACGGATGCCCGGCGTCGGTGATGACGACCTTGCCTCCGGCCTGTTCGACCACCGCGGCGATGCCTTCGTGATCGGTGGCCACCCACACCTCGTCGGCGCCGGCTTCCAGAGCGCGATCGAGCACACGCAGGACCATCGGCTTGCCGGCGATATCGAGCAGCGGCTTGCCGGGCAACCGGCTACTCGCGTAGCGGGCCGGAATGACGATACGGAAACCCATGTCAGCGGGACTGGGCGATTTCTTCGTCGGTCAGCGACCGGGCTTCTTCCTCCAGCATCACCGGGATGCCGTCACGAATCGGGTAAGCCAGGCGGGCGCTGACGCTCCACAGCTCCTGCTTGTCCTTGTGGAAGTCGAGCGGGCCCTTGGTAATCGGGCACACCAGGATTTCAAGCAGTCGGGGGTCCATCGAGCTTCTCCACAATCAGTTCCGCCGCCCCCGGCGCAACCTGCGCGCGGACCGGCCACACCCAGCTGTCGGCCGGGGCGAAAGGCGCGCATTTTACCGCATCCTTCTCAGTCATCAGAAGCACATCACCATCGGAAATTCCCAGATCGGCCGCAGCGAACGCGTGATGATCGGGAAATGGGCGCCGCAGGATGCTCAAACCCAACCCTTCGAGCTGGCTGAAGAAGCGTTCCGGCCGCCCGATGCCGGCCATCGCATGGACCCGGCGGCCACGGAAGGCGGCTGCCTCGCAACGTTCTTCGCGCCGCCCGAGCCGCTCGAACAGCGAACCGGCCAGCCCGAACTGGAACACCGGCGCCGGGCGGATCTTTGCGGACAAGCGTTCCGACAAGGCGCCGTGGGCCAGCACCAGCCCCGCCTCGCGAACACGGCCCAGGCCTTCCCGCAGTGGCCCCGCCGGCAGGCGCAGGCAGTTGCCGAGGGTGGCTTCGTCCACCACCACCACTTCCAGATCCCGTGCCAGCCGGTAATGCTGCAGACCATCGTCGGCGATCAGCACATCCACATCCGGGTGGGCGTTCAGCAAGGCCTGCCCCGCCGCCGGACGGTCTCGCCCGACAAAGACCGGGCACCCCGAGCGGGACGCCATCATCACCGGCTCGTCGCCGAAACGGGCCGGATCGCCATCGACGGGCACCGCGGCCACGCCTTCGACCGCCCCGCCGTAACCACGGCTGACGATTCCCGGCTTGAAACCCCGACTGCGCAAAAGCTCCACCAGCCACAGCACGACGGGCGTCTTGCCGCTCCCGCCGACAGCCACATTGCCGACGACGATGACCCGCACCGGCAGGCGGACGGATTTCAGGACGCCCAACGCAAAGAGCCGGCGACGCAGGCCGGCCAGCAATACGAACAACAGGGAAAGAGGAAAGAGGCTCCATGCGAGCGCCCCTCGGCTCTGCCAGAATCCGGGGGCGCTACGAGGCATGGATTACTGCAGACTCAGCGCTGAGTAGCCTGAGTGGCGAAGGAAATGTGAATCAGCCCGGCCTGCTGCGCCGCCTGCATCACATCGATGACGCGCTGGTGAACCGCCTTCGCATCCGCATTGATGATGACCACCGGATCCTTGGCGTTGGCAGGCGCCACGGCGCGCAGCGCGGCTGCAATGGCGGCCACGTCGGTGCCGCTGACCGGGCGCTTGTTGATGACCACCTCGCCACCGGCGGTGACGGCCACGTTGATCTCGACCGGCTTGTCATCGCTGACCTGGGCGTCCGCGGTGGGCAGGTTGATCTCCAGCCCGGCGAAGCGCGAATAGGTCGTGGTGAGCATCAGGAAGATGATGATCACCAGCAGCACGTCGATCATCGGAATCAGGTTGATTTCCGGCTCCTCGCGGGAGCGGCCGCGGCTGAAGTTCATGGCCTGTGCCTCAGCGACGTTCGCCGTGGATCAGTTCGACGAGACGGATCGCCTGCTGCTCCATCTCGATGACCAGACCATCGACGGTGGCCCGGAAATGGCGCCAGAAGATCATGCTCGGAATCGCGATGACCAGGCCGAAACCGGTGTTGTACAGGGCGATGGAGATACCGTGGGCCAGCTGTTGGGGGTTGGAGCCGCCGGGCGCCTGGGAGCCGAAGATTTCGATCATGCCTACGACGGTACCGAACAGGCCCATCAGCGGGCTGATCGATGCGATGGTGCCGAGGGTGGTCAGGAAGCGCTCCAGGTCGTGGGTCACCGCGCGACCGGTTTCCTCGATGGACTCCTTCATCACATCACGCGGGCTGCGCACGTTGCGCAGACCGGCGGCCAGCACACGCCCCAGCGGGGAGCTGAGGGCCACGCGGTTGAGCATCTCGGAAGTCACGCCACTCTGGCGCATCTCGGCGACCACCTTGTCCACCAGGCCGTCGGGCAGGATCTTGCTGCGACGCAGCGTAATGAGCCGCTCGATGATCAAGGCCACGGCCACGATCGAAGCAAACAACAAGGGCCAGATCGGCCAGCCGGCAGCTTGAAGAATGGCGAACACGCGAACGCTCCTGGGAATCGGACGAAGCCCGTGACTCTAACCTGCCCAAGGTTGCAGAGCAACACATGGAGCGTGTCAGACAATCCACAAATTCTGTGGATAACTTTGTGGATTGATGCCAAGGGCGGGCGCTAAACCCGTAGTTTGTAAGGGTTTTTAGTGGTCGGGTCAAAAATGAGGCGACATACACATATGTTATAAATCAATTACTTACAAGTTTATCGGCAAGTCAAGGGCCAGAACTGGATTTTTTACCCCCGCCCTGGGCGGGATGTGGATTCCGTTAGAATTGGCCCCCATGAACACCCCGCAAAGCAGCACCAAAGTCAACTCCGGCGAAGTCGTTTCCGTGTCCTGGCTGAACCGCGCGGCCCGCGAAGCGCTGGAAGGCAGCTTCCCCCTGTTGTGGATCGCGGGAGAGGTTTCGACCCTCACCCGCGCGGCCTCCGGGCATGTGTACTTCACCCTCAAGGACGACCAAGCACAGGTGCGTTGCACCATGTGGCGCAACCGTGCCCAACTGCTTGGCTTCCGCCTGGAACACGGGATGCGCGTGGAAGTGCGGGCCTTGGTGACGCTGTTCGAAGCCCGCGGGGATTACCAGCTGAATATCGAATCCATCCGCCAGGCCGGCGTCGGGAATCTCTATGAGGCCTTCCTGCGCCTGAAGGCGCGCCTCGAGGCGGAAGGCCTGTTCGATCCGGCCTCCAAGCGGCCGTTACCACGCTTTCCGCGGGGCGTCGCCGTCGTCACCTCCCCCCAGGCCGCCGCTTGGCGCGACGTCACGGCCGCGTTGGCACGGCGGGCACCGCATGTTCCGCTGAGTCTGTATCCGAGCCTGGTCCAAGGCGCCGACGCGCCCGCCCAGATCACCGCCGCGATCCGCCAGGCTGGCCTCCGCGCCCAGCAGGACGGCAACGACGTGCTGCTGCTGGTGCGCGGCGGCGGCAGCCTGGAAGACCTCGCCGCCTTCAATGACGAGAGCGTCGCCCGGGCCATTCGCGCCTGCCCCTTGCCGGTGGTGGTCGGTGTCGGCCACGAGACCGACGTGAGCATTGCCGACTTCGCCGCCGATCTGCGCGCCGCCACACCGACCGCCGCAGCCGAGCTGGTCAGCGCCGGCTTCGTGGAAGCCAGGGAGGGGCTGGAGCAACTGGCGCGCCGTCTCAAGCGGGCCATGGAGCGGCGCATCGAGAACGCCGCCCAGCGCGTCGACCGGGCCGCAGCGCGCCTGACCCATCCCCGCCAGCGCCTGCACGCCGGCCGACTGCAACTGGAGAATCTGCGGCAACGCCTGCAGGCCCGCATCGTCCAGCAGCTTTCTGCCCACCGGACGCGGGTCACCACGCTGGAACTGCGCCTATCCGCCTGCCGCCCCGATCTGGCCAGCCGGCAACAAAAACTGGACGCGCTGGAGCAAGGACTGCAGCGCGCCATGCGCAAGCTGCTCGCCGACCGCCGGACGCAAGTGGACACCCTGGGCCAGCACCTGGCCCACCTAGATCCCCGCGGCGTGCTGTCCCGCGGCTACAGCATCACGCGGGACGCATCGGGCCAGATCGTCCGCTCCGCCAAGGAGCTCGTTCCGGGGGATCTCATCCACGTTGAATTCCACGACGGTGTCGTAGATGCAAAGGTAGACAAGCATTCCGGCTAGTTGCGGTGCAAAATAGCGGATGGAACCGGCGGCCGGATGAGGTACGCCGAGGCCGATTGTGCAGAGAATCCAATCCCGACTAGAATAGTCGGATAACTTCCTATACACCCCGGAGAAACAAATGGCTCATACCCTGCCCGAACTGCCCTACGCCAAGAACGCCCTGGTGCCCCACATTTCCGAAGAAACCTTCGAGTACCACTACGGCAAGCACCACCAGGCCTATGTGACCAACCTGAACAACCTCATCCCGGGCACCGAGTACGAGAACCTGTCCGTCGAAGAGACCTTCCTGAAGGCCCCGGCCGGTGGCGTCTACAACAACGCCGCCCAGGTCTGGAACCACACCTTCTTCTGGAGCTCCCTCAAGCCGAACGGCGGCGGCGCTCCCGCCGGCGCGCTGGCTGACGCCATCAACGCCAAGTGGGGTTCCTTCGACGAGTTCAAGAAGGCCTTCCAGGCTTCCGCCGTCGGCAACTTCGGTTCCGGCTGGACCTGGCTGGTCAAGAAGGCCGACGGCTCCGTCGACATCGTCAACACCGGCGCCGCCGGCAACCCGCTGAAGAGCGGCGAAGGCAAGCCCCTGCTGACCATCGACGTGTGGGAACACGCCTACTACATCGACTACCGCAACGCCCGTCCCAAGTTCGTGGAAACCTTCCTGAACAGCCTGGCCAACTGGGACTTCGCTGCCGCCAACTTCGCCTGATCGCGAAGCGGCTGCAGCCACCGGGAGCCCGGCGACCTCAGCGGTCAGCGCTCCCGGAACAGCCCCGACACCGGTTCACGCCGTGTCGGGGCTGTTCTTTTTGAGCACGTCTTGCAGCGCGGAAGTATGGCTTGTTGAGGAAGCTGTATTTATATACAGTCAACTCATGTCCCAACAGGATCCTCCCGCTTTTGCCGAACTCTGTGCCCGCTCCAACTTCAGCTTCCAGACCGGTGCTTCGCATCCGGAGGAGCTCGTCGAACAGGCCGTGGCCCTCGGCTATACCGCGCTGGCGCTGGCCGACGAATGCTCCATGGCCGGCGTCGTGCGGGCTTACGCGGCCTGGCAGACGCACAAGGAACGGCTGCAGCTGATCGTCGGCACCCGCATCCAGCTCGAGGACGGCCCGCAGCTCGTATTGCTGGCCGAGAACCGGGAAGGTTACGGCCAGCTGTGCCGCCTCATCAGCCACGGCCGGCTGGCAACGGAAAAGGGCCAGTACCGGCTGCACCGTCGGGATCTACATGGCGGTCTCAACAGCTGCCTGGCCCTGCTGATTCCTCCGGACACCACCTCCGCCACGCTCACGGATGACGCCTGCTGGCTGGCCGCCCTCTTCCCCGGCAGCGCCTGGCTCGCCGCCCTCCTCCCGATGGGCGCCGACGACCGCCGCCGACAGGCGTGGATCGGCACATCAGCGCGCGCCGCCGGCATCCCGGTCGCCAGCACCTGCGCACCACTGATGCACCACCCGTCGCGCCACCCCGTGGCCGATGTGCTGAGCGCCCTGCGCCACCATTGCAGCATCGACGAGGCCGGCTACCGGCTGGCCGCCAATGCCGAACTCCACCTGCAGAGCCGCCAGCGCCTGGCCCGCCGCCACCCGCCGGAGTGGTTGGCCGAAACGCTGGTGATCGCTGCCCGCTGTCACTGCCCGCTTAGCGAGCTGGGCTACGAGTATCCGGAAGAAATTGTGCCTCCCGGCGCCACGGCGGGATTCCACCTGCACGCGCTGGTGGACGCCGGCCTACGGCGCCGCTACCCGTCAGGTCCGGACGGGCTGGATCGGGTCCCTACCCACATCCGCGCCCAGGCCGACAAGGAGCTCGCGTTGATCATCGACCTCGGGTACGAGGCCTTCTTCCTCACCGTCGAGGACATCGTCCGCTTCGCCCGTAGCAAGACCATCCTGTGCCAGGGCCGCGGCTCGGCGGCCAATTCGGTGGTGTGCTACGCGCTGGGCATCACCGAGGTCAAGCCGGAGGACGGGCATCTGCTCTTCGAGCGCTTCGTGTCGAAAGAGCGCCGCGAGCCGCCCGACATCGACGTGGACTTCGAGCACGACCGGCGTGAAGAGATCATCCAGTACATCTACAACAAGTACGGTCGGGATCGGGCCGCCCTGGCCGCCACGGTGATCCGCTACCGTCCCCGCAGCGCCCTGCGTGACGTGGGCCGTGCCCTCGGCTTCGACCTCGGCCAAATGGAACAGCTCAGCCGCCGCCTGGCCTGGTGGGACGGCAGCCGGGTGGCACCGGAACGCCTGCGCGAAGCCGGCCTCGATCCGGACGCGCCGCGCACGCAGTTGCTGCTCGAACTCGCCAACACGCTCGTCGGCTTTCCCCGTCACCTGTCCCAGCACGTAGGCGGCTTCGTGATTTCCCGCGGCCCGCTGGCCGAACTGGTCCCGGTGGAGAACGCCGCCATGGCCGAACGCACCGTCATCCAGTGGGACAAGGACGACCTGGAAACCCTCGGGCTGCTGAAGGTGGACGTGCTAGCCCTCGGCATGCTGTCGGCGATCCGCCGCAGCCTGGACCTCATCTCACGCTGGCGTGGCCAGCCCTTTGCGGTAGCCGACATCCCGCGGGAGCAGGCGCCCGTCTACGACATGCTGTGCGAAGCCGACGCCATGGGTGTCTTCCAGGTGGAGTCCCGCGCCCAGATGAGCATGCTGCCGCGCCTGAAGCCACGCACCTACTACGACCTGGTCGTCGAGGTGGCCATCGTCCGGCCCGGGCCAATCCAGGGCGGCATGGTCCATCCCTACCTGCAGGCGCGGGAAAAGGTGGCCCGTCAGGAGACCATCGACTATCCACGGGCGGAGATCGAGCCGGTCCTGTCCCGCACCTACGGTGTGCCGATCTTTCAGGAACAGGTCATGCAACTGGCGATGGTCGCCGCCGGCTTCAGCCCCGGCGATGCCGATCAACTACGCCGCTCGATGGGTGCCTGGGGACGCCAGGGCGACCTGCAGCACTACCAGGAGCGCCTGACAGCCGGCATGCTCGATCGCGAGTACCCGCGGGAATTCGCCGAGGCGCTGTGCCGGCAGATCCAGGGCTTCGGCAGCTACGGCTTTCCGGAATCCCACGCTGCCAGCTTCGCGCTGCTGGTCTATGTTTCAGCCTGGCTCAAGCGTTTCGAGCCGGCGGCCTTCCTGTGCGGTCTACTCAACAGCCAGCCGATGGGCTTCTACGGCCCGTCCCAGCTGATCCAGGACGCCCAGCGTCATGGGGTCGAAGTCCGCCCGGTCGATGTCAGCGCCAGCGAGTGGGAATGCACGCAGGAAGCCTCCAGCAGCGCCCCGGATCTCCCCGCCGCCCGCCTCGGTCTGCGCCTCGTCAAGGGCTTCAATGCCGCCGCCGCAGAACGCATCGTCGCCGCCAGACAGGGCGGCGCCTTCCTGTCGGTGGACGACCTGACGCGCCGGGCCGGGCTCAACCCGGCGGAGCTCCGCGCACTGGCGTCCGCCGGTGCCATTGCCAGCCTGGCTGGCCACCGGCGCCAGGCCTGGTGGGCCGCCAGCGGCGCCCAGCCCCCCCCCGGCCTGCTCCACCAGGCACCGCTGGCGGACGACCGGCTCGCCCTTCCCACCCCCAGCGAAACCCAGGACCTGATCGCCGACTATGCGCGCCTGGGTTTCAGCCTGGGCCGCCATCCACTGCTCTTCCTGCGCGCCCGCTTACGGGCCGAGCGCTTCCTGACCGCGGCGGAAATCTCCGACTGCCCGGACCGCAAACTGGCCCGGGCCGCCGGCATCGTCACCTGTCGCCAGCGTCCGGGGACGGCCAGGGGCACGATGTTCGTCACCATCGAGGACGAAACCGGCTGGATCAACGTCATCGTCCGGCCCGAACTCCTGGAGGCCGAAAGACGCATCCTGCTGGGCACCAGCCTGCTCGGCGTCTATGGGCAGATCGTCCGCCAGGACAAGGTGGTGCACCTGCACGCCAAACGGGTCGTGGACCGCTCCTCCCTGCTTGGCCAGCTGGCCCCCAGGAGCCGGGACTTTCATTGAATCCCGCCGCCCTTCCGCGGTCTCATTTCCATGAAGAGTCCACCATCTCGCCCGGAGTACCTCATGCGTTTCCGCCCCCTGTCCGTACTGTCACTTCTCGTTTCCTGCATGCTCCTGCTGGCGGGCTGCGCAACCAGCACCATCCAATCCAGCTGGCGCGATACCAGCACACCAGCCGTCGCCCCTCACAGGATTGCCGTCTTCGTCTCTGTAAAGGACGACGAAAACCTGCGCAAGATGGCCGAGAACCGCATCGTCCAGCACATGCCCAGGAGCGTGCAGGCCACCGCCGGGCATCTGCTCGACCTCGAACCCAAGCCCGAAGCCGCCAGCGTCCGCCGGCGTTTGATCGACGGCGGTTTCGACAGTGCTCTCGTCGCCCGCCTGGTATCCGTGGACAAGACGCAGACCGTCGTTCCCCCGCAAACCCAGTTCGGGCCCGACCCCTTGTTCTGGCGGATGGGGCCTTACTATCGGCCTTATTACAGCCCCTTCTTCAGCTACTACCCCTATACCTACGAAGCCCCCGGCTACACCATTGACACCACCCGTGTCGTCGTCGAGACACTGCTGTATCGCCTGCCGGACGCCAAGCCGGTGTGGTCGGCGGTCACTGAATCCGTCAATCCCGAATCATCCATCCGCCTCGTGGACGAGCTGATCGATCTGCTCGGCAAACGCCTCAGGGACGAAGGGCTGCTACCGCCCAACTGAGAACGATCCACCCCATTTCCTCTCCGGGCGACGTAAAACACCCCTATTCAGGTCAGGGGCATTGACCATTTCGGGTTCCAGCCTTAACATAGGATTCATTCTCATTTGCGAATGAATCCTGTTTTACATTCGCAAACGCAAGCCAGCCAAGCAACCGCCCAGCCAGCCAGCGAAGAGGACGCAACCTGCCGGCCACCAGGCCGCCCAGGTTCACTGCCGACGCCGACTGACTGGAGCCCTTCGATGCACCGCCTCGCCCGGATTACCCTATCCCTGTCCATGACCCTGCTGCTCGTCGCCTGCGGCGGTGGAGGCGGAGGAGGATCCAGTGCCGAGACAGCCACCAGCGAGCTATCCGCAGCGGCCCAGCTCGGCGAAAAGCTGTTCAACGACCCGCTCCTGTCGAGCACCGGCGCCATGTCCTGCGCCACCTGCCACGTCAAGGCCAACCACTACGCAGCCACCGACAACCGCTCGGTGCCCGCCGGCGCGGACGCCGGCCACGAGGCCGGACGCCAGGCTCCGTCGCTCAAGTACCTCAAGTTCAACACCGCCTTCTACTTCGCCAAGGACGGCACGCCGACCGGCGGCTTCACCTGGGACGGCCGCGCCAACACCCTCGGCGACCAGGCTTCGGGCCCCCTCCTCAACCCGAACGAGATGGCCAACACCAGCGCCGACGACGTGGTGGCCAAGCTCAAGCGCTCCGCCAATGCCACCGAATTCATGAAGGTCTTCGGCAGCGACATCTTCAGCCGCCCCGCCGACGCCTTCGCCCGCCTGCAATACGCACTCCAACAGTACCAGCTGGAAGACGCCGATTTCGCCCCGTTCAGCAGCAAGTTCGACCTCTGGCTCGCCGGCAAGGTCCAGCTCACCGACGCTGAAATGCGCGGCTGGGCGCTGTTCAACGATCCGAACAAGGGCAAC
Organism: Zoogloea sp. GW822-FHT05C07; assembly: GCF_058800215.1. NCBI lineage: Bacteria > Pseudomonadati > Pseudomonadota > Betaproteobacteria > Rhodocyclales > Zoogloeaceae > Zoogloea > Zoogloea sp. GW822-FHT05C07. The sequence continues at coordinate 4,446,467 of NZ_CM179510.1, read as the reverse complement.
TGCACCGCCTGCCACGTCGGCACCCCGGCGGACGGCCATCCCCCGCTGTTCACCGACTTCACCTACGACACTCTGGGCGTGCCGCGCAACATGGACATCAAGGCCAACAGCGATGTCAGCTACTACGACCTCGGCCTGTGCGGCCCGGTGCGCACCGATCTGTCCGCCCGCACCGACCTGTGCGGCGCCTTCCGCGTGCCGACCCTGCGCAACATCGCCAAGACCGGCCCCTACTTCCACAACGGTGCCCTCAAGACCCTCACCGACGCAGTGCGCTTCTACGTCCGCCGCGACACCAACCCCGAGGAGTGGTACCCCACGGACACCAGCGGCACGGTGCAGAAGTTCAACGACCTGCCCGCCGTCTACCGCAAGAACGTGAATACCGTCGAGGTGCCGTACAACCGGAAGCCCGGCGATAACCCTGCCCTCACCGAAAGCGAGATCGCCGACCTGGTGACCTTCCTGAACACGCTGACCGACGGCTACGCCCCCTGAGCCGATACCGATTTCCACATTGAAGCCTGCTTGCTGATTCCGGAGAAACGACGATGAAGAGCACCCCGATCTGTCTGGCCCTCGCGGCCCTGTTTGCCACCGGCAGCGCTCATGCCGCCACCGACACCGAGCTGATGGCCAGGCTCGAACGCCTCGCAGCTGAACTCGAAGCCGTCAAGGCCGAGCTGAAGACCGTCAAGGCGCAGGCGACGGCCAACCAGGCCCCTGTTGCGGCCACCGCCTCCTCTACGGCTCCGGCACCGGCTGCCGTCCCGAGCCCTGCCGCAGCACCTGCCCAGGCCTATCAAGCGCCCCTGGCCGTCAGCAGCTCCAGCGGCCAGACCAGCTTCTTCGGCTACGGTGAAGTCAATTACAACCGCCCCTTCCGCGACCAGAGCAACACCCAGATGGACGTCCGCCGCGCCGTGCTCGGCGTGACCCACCAGGCTTCCGAGCGCACCCGCATCGTCGCCGAGTTCGAGTTCGAACACGCCATCGCCTCCTCCTCCGATCAAGGCGAAGCCGAAGTCGAACAGCTCTATGTCGAACATCGTCTCAACGACAATATCGGCCTGAAGGGCGGTCTGTTCCTGATCCCCCTCGGCATGTTGAACCTGAGCCACGAGCCCACCTCCTACTACGGCGTGGAACGCAACTTCGTCGAGACGGCCATCATCCCGACCACCTGGCGCGAAGTCGGCATGTCCGCCTTCGGCGTGACCGATGCCGGCCTGCGCTGGGACGTCGGCATCACCAGCGGCTTCGACCTCAACAAGTGGGACGGCACCAGCAGCGAAGGCAAGGAGTCGCCCCTCGGCGCCCTGCATCAGGAAGGCCAGCTCGCCAAAGCCAACAACCTGTCGGCCTACGGCGCCGTCAGCTGGCGCGGCACACCCGGCCTGGACGTGGGTGCCGGCGTGTTCTCCGGCAAGGTTTCCCACAAAAACACCGCCGCGGACAGCACCAAGGCCGGCCTGTACGCCCCCGACGCCCGCGTGACCCTGTGGGACACCCACGCGCGCTGGACGCCCGGCAAGTGGGACCTGTCCGCCCTGTATGCACGCGGTACCATCACCGACACCAGCGAGTTCAACCTGCAATTTGCCGGCGGCACCCTGGTGCCCAAGACCTTCTATGGCTGGTACACCCAGGCTGCCTACAAGCTGTGGGAAGGCGGCGAATACCGTCTGAGCCCGTTCGCGCGTTACGAGGTGTTCAACACGGCGGCCAACTACGCAGCCATGCCGGCGGGCCTGGAAACCGACTCCCAGCGTGACGAGAAGGTCGTCACCCTCGGTGCAAACCTGCGTGTCGGCGACAACGTGGTGCTGAAGGCCGACGTGCAGCGCTTCCAGCTGGAGCGCACCCGCGATCGCCTGAACCTGGGCATCGGCTACCAGTTCTGATCCGGAGACGAACGCGGTATCCTCCCACCCTGCCCGGCGGCTCTCACCGACCCGCCGGGCTTTGTGCTTTCAACGAAGGAACAATGATGAGCAAGTCCTGTGACAGCTGGAGCACGGTCTCCCTGGTCAGCCTGGCCAGCGCCGGCCTGAGCGCTCTCTGTCCGCCCGCCGTCGAGGCCGCCCAGTACATGAGCGTCGAGCAGGCCGAAAAGGCGGCCTTTCCCGAGGCAGACCGTTTCGACGCGCACGTGCTGCGCCTGACGCCCGAGCAACTCCACAGCCTCGACGCGGTGGCCAGCGTGCGCCAGCGCGGCGAAGTCCGGCAGATCGACGCCTGGGCGGGCAACAAGCTGCTCGGCACACTCTACGTGGATGATGTGCTGGGCAAGGTCGAATGGGTGACTTACGCGGTGGCAATCGGCGCCGACGGTGCCGTCCGTTCCCTGGAGATTCTCGAGTACCGCGAGACCCACGGCTACGAAGTCCGCACGCCCAGCTGGCGCAAGCAGTTCGCCGGACGTCGTCTGGATACGCCCTTCCACTTCGGTGACGATATCAAGAATATCAGCGGCGCCACCCTGTCCTGTTCTCACCTCACCGCCGGCGTTCAGCGCCTGCTGGCTCTGCACGCCCAGCTCGCCAAGACTCGATGAACACCAGCACCTTGCGACGGATCCGTCCGTGGCTGGGGACTTATGTACATATCGACGTAACGGCGGCGGATGACCACGTCGCCGAAACGGCGCTACAGGCAGCATTCGAGGAAATCGACGCCGTTCACCAGGCCATGAGCTTCCACTCGCCAGACAGCGACGTGTCCCGGCTGAACCGGGAAGCCCATCTGCACCCCGTGGCCGTGGGCGCCGGCACGCGGGCCGTGCTACTTGCCGCCCGCCGCTTCGCACAGTTGTCCGGCGGTCTCTTCGACCCGACGGTCGCCCCGGCGCTGGTCCAGCGCGAGATACTGCCCAGCCCCACGGCTCCCGATGCCGACAAGGGAGCGAGCTGGGAAGACATCGAAATCGACGACGGCGGCAGCGTGCGCTTCCGGCGCCCCCTGTGGATCGACCTGGGGGGCATCGCCAAGGGCTACGCCGTCGACCGGGCAATCGACGCCCTGGAACGCCTCGGCGTGCACAATGCCTGCGTGAATGCCGGTGGCGACCTCCGCCATTTCAGCCGCCTGGGACAACGCCATCCGCTTGCGGTCCGGCATCCGGACGACGCATCCCGGTCCATCCCCCTCGGCCACATTGCGAACAAGGCGGTTGCCAGCTCGGGCGACTTCCTCCTCGGGCGCCGCGGCGACCAAAAGGACGCATCGCCCATTGTTCATCCCCGCCACGGCGTTGCACAATCCCGCCCGCGCAGCGTGACGGTGATTGCCGGCACCTGCTGCGAGGCCGATGCGCTGACCAAGATCGTCAGCCTGCTCGGCCGGGATGCCAGCCCCTTGCTGGTCGAACTGGGCGCCAGCGCCGCCATCATCGAGGCGCCGGATACCCTCCAGGCCAGCCCCGGCTTCTGGTCGGCGCTGGGCCATGACGCCCCCTTAGGACGACAGCCTCTTCATGCATGAACATCCGCACTCACGCCCCCGGAAAGCCGTCCGACCGGGGCGCCGTCAACGCCACGCCGTCCACCTGAGCACACTGCTGCTGCTGGGCAGCGGCGTCGCCTGGATGCTGGCCCACTACCTGCTGCCGCTGCCGGAAGATGCCGCCCGCCATCCCGTTGAGCCTTGGGCCATGCGTGCGCATGGCGCCGCCGCGATGTTCGGTCTGGTCGTGCTGGGCAGCATCTGGACGACCCACGTGCAGCCAGCCTGGCACCGGGGCACCCATCGACTGTCGGGCGGCGGCCTGTTCCTGCTGTGGAGCGCCCTGACCCTCAGCGGCTATGGCCTATACTACCTGGCCGACGAATCGCAACGGGCAACGACCAGCTGGATCCATATGGGCTGCGGAATGCTCCTGCCCTTTGGGCTGCTGCTGCACATTGTGCAAGCCGTCAGGGCGCGCAAGCACCCGGTTTGAGCAGCCCCGCTCAGCCTCCATCGGCCGTGGCCTGTTCGTGCCGACGGTAGTGCATCACCGCGGGAGCGACAAGCACCGCCCCCAGCGCCACAACGAGAAGCAAGGGCCACAACACGGGTGTATTCCACTCGGCACGTTTCTGCTCCCTGGCCGCCACATCGATACGCTGGTACTTCAGCGTGTTGCGGACGATCTTGCCGGGCTTGCGGTTGTAGACCCAGCCGTGCTGCAGCGTGTAGGCCTTTTCGTAAAAGCCCCAGACCCAGGGCGCGTCATGCTGCAGGATGGCCAGCATGCGCTCGATGATGGCCATCCGCTCGGCACCGTCCGGCATCGCCTTCATGCGCTCGAACAGGCGATCGTATTCGGGGTTCTCGTAATTCGACGCATTTTCCCCCTGGCTCTTGACCTTGCCCTGAGCGCCATGCAGCAAGAACAGGAAGTTCTCCGGATCAGGGTAATCGGCGTTCCACCCCCAGTAGAAGAGTTGAGCGTTGCCCTTGCGAATCTTGTCCTGGAAGCGGTTGTAATCGGTCGCCCTGACCACTAGCTGGATGTCCAGTTTCTTCAACTGCTTGGAAAGCCAGTCGACGGAAGACTTGTCTCCCAGGCCGGTACCGGTGGTGTCGAGGTTGATCACCAGCGGATCGCCGGTCTTCTCATCGCGCCCACCTGGATACCCCGCCTCGACGAGCAGGCGGCGAGCTTCATCCACGGACTTGCGACTCGGTTTGCCATCGACCCAGTCATACACATACGGGTTGATCCCGGCCTTGTCAGCGCGATAGCCCGAGATGCCGGGCGGAATCGGATGCATAGCCGGCAGGCCGCGTCCATTGAGAAAGACCGAGATGAATTCCTCCTCGTCGATGGCAATCGACAGCGCCAGGCGCAGCTTGCGCGCCCGTTCACTATTCCCACCAACCACCGGGTCGAGCATGTTGAAGCCCATGTACATCACGCTCGGCGCTACAGAGGTGTTGAGCTTGATGCCTTTGGCGACCATGTCGCCGGACAAGGTCACGTCACCCTGCCCGCCCATCTGCACCGCCTGATCGAAGTTGTCCGAAGAAACACCGGACGCGTCGTAATACCCCTGCAGGAACTTGTTCCAGTACGGGATGCTCTCCTTCTCCCGCGTGAACACCACCTTGTCGATGAAGGGAAGCGGCTTTCCGCAATCGCGGAGCAAGCCTGCATCGCGGTCCTCCGGCTCCCCCTCACAGGGGTAGCTCGCCCCATGGAAATTCGGATTGCGGACCAGCGCCATGCGCGCGTTGGGGTTGTTGTCTGCCAGCATGTACGGCCCGGTTCCCACCGGCCACCAGTCCAGCGTCAGATTGCGCTCCGCCATGCCCGGTTGTGCAAAAAAGCGGTCCACCTCGTACGGCAACGGCGCAAAGAAACTCATGGCCAGCCAATAGTTGAACTGGGGGTAGCTTCCCTTGATCTTGATCCGGTAGGTGTAGTGATCGACAAGCTCCACGCCGCTCAGCGGATAATTGCGCAGATCAATCCATCCACCCGGCGACGAGCTGCGGCCCGCCTTTTCGTCGGCGAGCAGGCGCGCATGCAACTCCTTCAGGCCAACGATGTAATCACTCATCAGCTCAAGCACCGGAGAATGCAGGCGCGGATGTGCCAGGCGCTTGATCTGATAGACGAAATCGTCTGCGGTCAGCTCCCGGCTGGCAGTCTGCGGAAAATCGCCCAGAACGCTTTTCCCGGCCAGATCCCGCGCCCCCAGATTCCGATAGACGGGCTCGCCTCGGGCATCCATCGCGAAGGCCGGATGGGGTTGATAGCGAATGCCCGGGCGAATCCGGATCTCATACTCGCTGCGCGCGATCTTCGCTGGATCACTCCCAGCCGGCAAAAGCTGCCCTTGCCCATCGTATTCCCGAAGAACCGGCATCTGTACGGCAGACAAGGGCTCAAGCTGAAAGGGACGCTTCAGGTAGTGGTACTGCAGGGGCGGCTCGTAGATCTGACTGAGGAAGAGCGCCTCGTCTTCACTGTAGGACTGCACCGGGTCCAGATGCTTGGGACGTTGCGTGAACGCGGTGTACAGGATGTTCTGCCCCTGCTCCGCCGCAGGGTATGGGTCGTTCCACACCTGGCCGCAACCTGTGCTCACGAGAGCGAACAAGACCAGGCAGAAATGAGAAATAGTCGTGCGCATAACACTAAGTCTAACGGATAGCCCGTCGGTCCGCGGCAACGCACGTCCAGGAAGCATCCGTTATAATCGAGAGGTTATTCACTGGAGACACCTTACATGGGCTTTCTCGCCGGCAAACGCATTCTCATCACCGGATTGCTGTCCAACCGCTCGATTTCCTACGGAATCGCCAAGGCCATGCACCGGGAAGGTGCCGAACTTGCGTTTACCTATCAGAACGAACGCTTCATCGAGCGGGTTTCCAAGATGGCCGCCGAGTTTGGCAGCTCACTGGTTTATCCCTGCGATGTGCAGAACGACGACGAAATTGCCAAGCTGTTCGCCGAACTCGGCGCGCAATGGGATGGCCTGGACGGCCTCGTCCACTCCATCGCCTTCGCACCCAGCGAAGCCCTTGAGGGCGATTTCCTGGACAACGCCAGCCGCGAGGCCTTCCGGATCTCCCAGGAAGTCAGTGCCTACAGCTTCCCTGCCCTCGCCAAGGCAGCCCGGCCGATGATGAAGGGCCGCAATGGGTCGCTGCTCACCCTGTCCTACCTGGGCGCCGTGCGCACCATGCCCAACTACAACATCATGGGCCTCGCCAAGGCCAGCCTCGAGGCTGCCGTTCGCTACATGGCCGTCAGCATGGGGCCCGAGGGCACGCGCGTTAACGCCATTTCGGCGGGCCCCATCAAGACCCTGGCCGCTTCCGGCATTGGTAGTTTTGGCAAGCTGCTGGCCTTCAACGAGCGCAACGCACCGCTGCGCCGCAACGTGACCATCGACGAAGTTGGCAATGCCGCTGCGTTCCTGTGTTCCGATCTGGCCAGCGGCATCACCGGCGAGATCATGTACGTGGATGGCGGCTTCAATACCACGGCCCTCGGTAATCCCGACCAAGGCTGATATCCACTACGAGAAATAGAAAAAGCCCTTGAAAACAAGGGCTTTTTTCTTTTCTAGGCCGGATTCTCTCTTACTGCTTTTCTTTGGTGGGCTCCAGTGCCGCGGCATTGATCTTTACGTCGTAACGCTTGCGCAAAGCCGCGACATAAGCGGAAAAGTCCTGCTCGGCCAGAATCTGGCCGTATTGCTGACGCAGTGCTTCCAACCTGGGGTCGCTCTCAGCAATTGTCGGACGGCTGACCTTTTCGACGCGGAACAACGCATAACCCGCACCCGGCAGCTTTGCCCCGACATAGCTTGGCAGCTTGTCGACCGGCGCGCGGAAGACTGCGCGCACCGCATCAGGCGGCAAACCTTGCGCGCCCCGCTGCAACGCATGGGAAGCGCCCCAACCGAGCTCGACGGACTCGCCCTTGACCAACTTGGCGAGCTTGGCCTCGCCATCGGTCTCCGCCAGCTTGCCGGCCTCCTCGTTCACGAGCATCTTGTTGATGTCGGCCTTCACATCGTCCAAGGGACGAAGGGACGACGGCTTGAAATCGAGCACGCGAGCCGCAACCATGGTCCCGCCCCCTACGTCCACCGCTTCCGTATTCCGCTTGTTCTTGACGCTATCGTCGGCAAAGAGGGCCGCCGCGAGCTTTGGATTGTCAAAGGGAGCCAGCATCTTGCCGTCCTTGGCCATCCAGTCGCTCGTACGAATCTGCAGCTTGAACTTGTCCGCAGCAGGTTTGAGGCTGTCAGCCTGCTCATAGACCGTGTTACTGAAGCCATCGACGAGTTCCGCAAACTTCTTCGCCGCTTCCGTACGCTTCAACTCGGTGACAATCTCTGCCTTCACATCATCGAAGGCACGCACCTTTTCCGCCTTCACGCCGGTGAGGCGGATGATGTGGAAACCGAAATCAGACTGCACGACGCCCGACAAATCCCCTTCCTTGGCGAGCCCGAAAGCTGCATCCTCAAAGGGCTTGACCATCGCTCCGCGGGCAAAGAAGCCGAGATCTCCACCCTTGTCCGCAGAGCCGGGATCCTGGGAGTTCTCCTTGGCCAACTTGGCAAAGTCAGCAGGACTCGCCTTGAGCTGCTTCAGCAGGGCCTCCGCCTTCTCCTTGGCGGTCTTCAGAACTGCCTCACCAGCAGCCTTGTCCGCCTGAATGAGAATATGGCTCGCACGCCGCTCCTCACCCTGACGGAAACGTTCCGGATGGGCGTCATATTCCTTGCGCGCATCCGCATCGCTCACCGTGATCTGGGACATCAGCTCATCCCGATTCAGGACGAGGTACTCCGCGCGCAGTTGGGCGGGCAATTCAAATTGCTTGCGGTTCGCGTCATAGAACTTGCGCACCGCGTCCTCACCCAACTTGACCGAGGCCGTGTACTGATCCGCACCAAGATGCACCTCACTGACCTGGCGCTCCTCCTGCTGGACCGAATACACGCCTTCCGCAGACTTGCGTGAAACCATCACCCCTTCCGCCACGACACCAATCACCTGCTGCAGCGCCAGATCCTGACGCAGCCGCGCCTCGAAAACCGCCTGGCTCATGCCCTGGGCCTGCAGGGCAGCCTCGTAACGAGACAACGAAAACTGACCATTCTCCTGGAAGGCCGGAATTGCCGCTATCGTGTCCCGGAGTCGCTTATCGGAGACAGTCACATGCTTCTTGGCCAGATCCAGGGCCAACAGGCGCTGGTTCACCAGATTTTCCAGGACCGCCCGACGCGCCTCTGCGGTTTCCATCATCGCCGGGTTGAAATTTGCGCCCAATTTGGCCCGCAAGCGCTCCTGCTGCTCGCGAAGAGCCTGCTGAAACTCTGCCTGTCCGATGGCACTGCCCCCGACTTTCGCCAGTTCATCACCACCGCTCATGTTCCGGACGTACGAATCGACGCCCCAGAAAGCGAATGGAAGGGTGATCAAGAGCAAAAAAACTTGAACAATTTTCTTGTTGTTGCGTACTGCATCGAACATGCGGGAGATCCTTAGTTACAGCTACGGGCAAGTGCTTCTTGGCGGGGAAAATACAAAAAAGGCGAACCTTTTTGTTCGCCCTTCTACCAGACATCCATCGATCAGCGTTGGAACAGGCACTGCACAACGCAATCGGGTCTGCTCATCCGAAGGCTCCACAAGGCCTTCATGAGCGAACGAGTCTACATGCAGGCATGTTACGGAACAAGGCCTGGAACCCGCCAAACGGCAAAAAGCAAAAAGGCCACTTAAAGTGGCCTTTTTGCTTTTTGCATTTTGCATTTCTTGGCGGAGTGGACGGGACTCGAACCCGCGACCCCCGGCGTGACAGGCCGGTATTCTAACCAACTGAACTACCACTCCAAATTGATTTCATGCATCGATTAGCTGGTGGGTGCTGACGGGGTCGAACCGCCGACATTCGCCTTGTAAGGGCGACGCTCTACCAACTGAGCTAAGCACCCGACTATCGAAGACTTCTCGAAATCAAGAGCTGATCATTGTAGTGCATCTTTTAGCGCTTTGCCAGGCCTAAATTTAGGAATTTTTGCCGACCCGATCTTGATAGCAGCACCGGTCCGCGGATTCCGGCCACTTCTCGCGGCACGCTCTCCCACGTGGAAGGTTCCAAAACCCACCAATGTTACCGTTCCACCCTTCTTTAGCGTTTGCTTAACTGCGCCAATTGCAGCATCCAACGCTCGTCCCGCAGCAGCTTTTGAAATATCGGCACCAACAGCGATTTGGTCGATCAGTTCGGATTTGTTCATACAAGCCCCCTCGTTATTAAACAAACAGACAGGAAACCCCGACGACAAATGCTGGCGCAATATTGCGAGACCGCTGATGCGCACAGAGATTGATTCTATATAACGCGCTAAAAATCAGGATGTCAAGACAGGTGCCATGAAGACACCATCAGCCATACTCAACACCCGCAGCAGAAATGCAAAAGACCGCGAAAACGCGGTCTTTTGCATACATAGCTTGCGCTGCAACGCGTGATCCTAGTGGATCATGCTGCACATCGATCGATGCGCTTAAGCGGCGGCAACCGCACCCATCGACTTGATGGAAGCAGACAGGCGGCTCTTGTGGCGGGCGGCCTTGTTCTTGTGGATGATCTTCTTGTCAGCGATGCTGTCGATGGTGCGCTGAGAAACCACAAAAACTTGCTGAGCCACTTGCTTGTCACCAGCCACGACTGCCTTGCGAACAGCCTTGATAGCGGTGCGCAGACGCGAACGCAGGCTCATGTTGAGGGCGCGGGCCTTGACTGCTTGACGGGCGCGCTTACGGGCTTGTGCCGAGTTGGCCATCTTTGAGTAATCCTAAAATAAATGCATTAAAGGCGGGATTTTAATGGCAAGCATGTTCTTCTTGCAAGGCCTTTTGAGATCTTCCCAAAATGAAAATGCCCCGCACGCGAGCGTGCGGGGCATTTGAACTACTTAGGAACTCAGATGCGCTCGAAGATCGTTGCGATACCCTGCCCGCCACCGATACACATGGTCACCAGCGCATAGCGGCCACCGACACGCTCAAGTTCGTACAGAGCCTTGGTTGCGATGAAGGCGCCGGAGCACCCGACCGGGTGGCCCAGAGCGATCGCCCCACCGTTCGGGTTCGTCTTCGCCGGGTCCAGACCAAGAACCTTCGAGACCGCCAGGGCTTGCGCGGCGAACGCTTCGTTCGACTCGATGACATCCATCTGGTCCAGGGACAGGCCGGCCTTCTTGAGCGCCAGACGCGAGGCCGGGATCGGACCTTCGCCCATAACGTCGTTGGGCACACCGGCAACCGCATAGGACACGAGGCGCGCGATCGGCTTGTAGCCCGCGTTGACAGCCGTGGAGCCATCAGCCAGCACAAAGAAGGCCGCGCCGTCGTTGATGCCCGACGCGTTGCCGGCAGTCACGGTACCGTCCTTCTTGAATGCCGGCTTCATCTTGCCCAGGGACTCCATCGTCGTCCCGCGCTTCAGATGCTCGTCAGTATCGAATACGATTTCGCCCTTGCGGGTTTGCTTGACGATCGGGACGATCTGGGACTTGAAGCGGCCTTCGTCGATGGCCAGCGCAGCACGGCGCTGGGACTCGACGGCAAACGCGTCCTGCTCTTCACGAGTGATGCCGTGCTTGGCAGCCAGGTTCTCGGCGGTGATACCCATGTGGCCAACGCCGAACGGGTCGGTCAGGACCGCAACCATGCTGTCGATCGCCTTGGTGTCACCCATGCGCGCCCCAGAACGCAGTGCCGGCATCAGGTAAGCCGCCTTGGACATTACCTCGACGCCGCCGCCAACACCATAATCGGCATCGCCGAGCAGGATGTTCTGGGCCGTCGTGACGATCCCCTGCAGACCGGAGGAGCACAGACGGCCGACCTGCATGGCGACCGACTCCATCGGCAGCCCGGCCTGGATGGAGGCCACGCGGGGCACGTAGGCGTAACGGGAATCAGTAGGCATACAGTTGCCCACGGTGACGTAGTTGATCAGCTGGGGATCCACACCCGAACGGACAACCGACTCCTTCATCACGATACCGGCCAAATCGCTCGAATCGAATTCCGCCAGCGCGCCCCCGAAGGCGCCGATAGCAGAACGTACTGCGCTCAAAACCACCACTTCACGATTAGCCATGTGAACTCCCTCCTCAGAATTACTACGGTTAATTACCAACCCATCCTGCAACGCCCAACAGCGCCAGCACAAGACACAGTAGCACCAGCGTACGCCAGATCAGGCCGATAGTACTTTGCATGAAATCGGCGTCAGCTTCATCTCCGACCCCCATTTCCGGACGCTCCAACACATCTCCGGATTCATGTATCGGCATACCCAGACGTACTCCCAGGGCTCCTCCACCGCTCGCGAGGAGGATACCGGAAGCCTTGTCTTTCCACTGTGAAGCCTGGGCTCGCCAACAATACACGCCATCCTCGAAATCGCCGACGATCGAAAAGGCGATCGCCGTCAACCGTACCGGCAGCCAGTCAAGAATAGCGAAAATCTTGCGAGAGAAGTCTCCGAAGTCGCCGAACTCGTCGGACTGCTCCCGGTTTCCCCATGTTTCGTAGAAGAAGTGCGCAAGTCGATAAAAGACAGCACCACTCGGTCCAGGCATCAGGATGAACCAGAAGGCTACCGCAAAGACATTACGGTGCGACGCGACCAGGGCTTCTTCGATAGCCAGCCTTGCCACTTCACTAGAGCTCGCACCGTCGTGGCTCCGCCCTCGCCACTCGGTGATCAGCCGCCTCGCCTGGGGAAGCTCTCCCATGCGCAGCGCCAACTGAATATCCGTGAAGAAGTGGCTGACCTGACGGAACCCCATCGTCAGGTAGAGCACCAGCACATTGAATGCAAAGGCCAGCACCGGATGGACATGCCAGAGCACGAAATAAATCAGCGCCGAACTGAAGCAGGCGATGATGATCGCTACCCACCATGCAACGGCGCCATGGCGCGCCTCGCCGTCGTTGAAACGGTCCTCGAGAAAACGGGCAAAAACGCCTAAGGGGGCTTTTACGAAACGCTCAACGGGGAGCGGACGAAGTTGCTCCAGGAGCAAGGCGGCAATCAGCGAAAACAAGGTCATGCGGCGGGGGGCTTTGATGGGCCCTCATGGTTCGAGCCTATAAGATATGGCCTCAAGATACCACCAAACGGACACAACACAAACGGAGGAGGCTCATCGGAACAGGAAACGGTGAAGACTGACGAGCATTCCCGCGGTAGCCCCCCAAATGAAGTAGTCGCCATAAGGCATCGCGTAGTATTCACGGCGGACCCCACGTACCTCCGTCGAATGCAGGCGATGGTTTGCATCATCCAGCAGGAATGAAAGCGGGACCTCGAAGGCCTCGGCAACTTCAAACGCATCCAGCACCAAGTCCAGCGGAGGACTCACGAGCCCCACCACTGGAGTGACGTCGAAGCCCGTCCCGGTCCGATACTGAGGCAGGCATCCAAGCAACTCGACCTTTTCGCGGACGAGGCCGATTTCCTCCTCGGTCTCCCGCAGCGCCGTGTCGAGCGGAGAGGTATCGTGCGCCTCGACACGGCCACCAGGAAAGCTGACCTGGCCCGGGTGGTGGTGAAGATGGTCCGTGCGACGGGTCAGCAAGACCGTCGGCTCCCCCTCGCGCAGGATGATGGGCACGAGCACCGCAGCCGGAGTCAATGCTCCCTCCGCTCCACTCTCCTTTACCGACACGTCCCGCACGGAGCCTTCTGCAAAGCAGGCCCGCAGCCACTCGACAGAAGCAATTTTAGACAGATCGGGAGCCATCATCACAGAAACCGTCATCAATAACGTTGCCGCAACTGGAGACTGGGGCCGTCGTGCCGCATCTCCATGCGACTGAGAAAACTCATGCCGAGCAGCGCAAAAGGCATGTCAGCCCCCTGCACGACGCCGTCCACGTTACGCAGGACGACATCGCCGACACGCACCGAATCCAGCTTAACCTTCCAGGCCTGCGCGACACCGTTGGCTGTTTGCATCATGACGGGTTCAGCCTTACTGACATCGATACCCGCCCTCGAAGCGTCCCCACGGCCCAAGGATACATAGGTTGCCCCCGTATCGACCACAAAACGGATGGCGGAGCCATTGACAGCGCCCGGCACATGAAACTGCCCCCTGCTGTCGGCCTGAACCGTCACCGAGGCACGTCGCCCATCACCGCCCAGGTTCAAGGCCTGCTGCCCCACGACCAGGCGCTGCCGACGGCCATCCACCTCGACCACTGCGCCATCGGCATCCACCGCAATGACCCTGACCCCTTCCTGCGTCGTGGCCCCGACAGACAGCGCACGCGGGGCCCCGCCATTGACAACCACCAGCACCTTGCCGGGAAAGACACCAGCCAATGCGACTTCGGTCGCCTCCGCGGGGATCGCTAGGCAGGCCAAGAGCACGCCGCTACACTGCAGCCAACGATCAATCGAGAGAGTCTTCATGAAACCGGTAGCAATCATTCGACATAGCAGGACGGAAGGGCCAGGTCATTTTGCCACATTCCTGGAGCGCCGCTCCGTCCCATGGCAACTGTTCCGCATTGATGCTGGTGATGTTGCGCCAACACCATCACAGACGGATGAGTTCTCCGGCCTCTGCCTGATGGGCGGCCCCATGAGCGTGAATGACGATCTGCCGTGGATCCCTCCGCTACTCGAATTCATCCGGAGCATGATCGACGCTGACCGCCCGGTGATCGGCCACTGCCTGGGAGGGCAATTGATCAGCAAGGCGCTGGGCGGGGTCGTTACCCGCAATCCGGTCAAGGAGATCGGCTGGGGCCTGGTAAGCGCCGTCGTCGGACCGCAGGCATCCCGCTGGTTGGGCGACTTGCAGCAGTTCGAGAGCTTCCACTGGCACGGGGAGACTTTCTCGATCCCGCCAGGCGGCACTCGCATCCTCTCAAGCGCGGCCTGCCCCAACCAGGCCTACGTGGTGGGAGACAAGCACCTGGGCATGCAATGCCACGTGGAGATGACAGCCGAGATGATCCAGAACTGGTGTGAGAGCGGCGCCAAAGAGATCGCCGCCAACCTCTCCTCCACGACGGTCCAGACGCCCGAGCAAATGGCTGAAAACCTTGACCACCGCCTGGCGGCCTTGAATCACGCCGCCGAGCAGCTGTACTCACGCTGGATCAAGGGGCTGGAGACGGTCGCCTGAAGAGGTTCAGACAAATAAAAAACCGGCCTGAAGCCGGTTTTTTTATTCATTGCGTCTCACGCAAACGTATTGATCGTTCGCCCTACCGTGGCAGTAGGATCGGCAGCCGCTGTAGGCTTCGGAACCGCCTCCAGCAATTGCGCCGCACTCTGCTGCTGCATGTCGAGCGCCTTGCGAAGCATGAGGATGGAGGTCGTATCCTGCGCCTGCACCTGCGACGTGGACGCCAGTGCGGAGATGCTCATCGTTCAGTCCCGGAAGTTACCGTACTGTAGAGGATAATCCGTCACATCCTTGCGGACCAGGGTAATACATTCCTGCAGGACATCCCGCTTCGCCCCGCTGACACGGACAGCCTCACCCTGAATGCTGGCCTGGACCTTGAGCTTGCTGTCCTTGAGCAACTTGACGATCTTCTTGGACTGCTCCTGCTCGATACCGACCCGGACAGTGAGCTCCTGCTTGACCTTGTTGCCGCCAACCTTCTGGATATCACCGTGCTTGAGGCAGCGCACGTCGATCTTCTTCGCCGTCATCTCGGGCAACAGGATCGCCAGCATCTGCTCCAGCTGGAAATTGCTGTCGCCGTGCAGGACCAGGAGCTTCTCCTGTTGCTCGACGCGGGCGTCCGTACCCTTGAAGTCGTAGCGGCCGGAGATCTTGCGGTTCGCCCCCTCGACAGCATTCTTCAGGGCAACCATGTCGACCTCGGACGTAATGTCGAAAGATGGCATGGACGCGCCTCCCGATCAGCCGAAGTAACAGACGTAGTGATAGGCCTCGCCGCTCACTTCGATGTCGAAGCTGGAATTGCCGGGCACATTGAAGCTCTCGCCAGCCGCGGACACCTTCCATTCGGTCTCACCCTTGAGGCGATAGCGGCAGGAACCGGCCACCGTTTCCATCACTTCCGGCTCACCGGTGTTGAAGGTCAGGCTGGCCGGCAGGATCACGCCGACGGTCTTCTTGCTGCCATCGGCAAAGATGACCGTGTGGCTGACGCACTTGCCGTCAAAATAAACATTTGCCTTCTTGACGACGGAAACGCCATCGAACTGAGCGGACTGAGTCATATCTCTACCTTCACAAATTTATTCAATGCCTAACAGCTTCTGGATGATGCCCTTGGCCATGAAGCCAATGAAACCCACACCAAGCCCCACGAACATCCAGATCGCACCGTATTTTCCCGCCTTCGACTCCCAGGCAAGATGGCCGATGATGAAAATCATGTAGGCAATCAAGCCGCCTACACACACCTTGAGGGAAATATCCTCGAACTCGGCTACGGTTAGACCGAATATCAGTGGGGCACTAGGGTCCATTTCGGTCTATTAGCCCCGCTTCGCCTTGGCGTTGGCAGCGATCCGCATGCGCAGCGCATTGAGGCGGATGAAACCGTGGGCATCCTTCTGGTTGTAGGCGCCCTGGTCATCCTCGAAGGTCGCGATCGTCGGATCGAACAGGGAATCCGTCTTGGAGTCGCGAGCGACGACGATCACATTACCCTTGTAGAGCTTGATGCGAACCCAACCGTTGACGGTCTGCTGAGTGTGGTCGATCAGCGCCTGCATGGCCTGACGTTCCGGACTCCACCAGTAGCCGGTGTAGATCAGGCTGGCGTAGCGGGCCAGCAGATCGTCCTTGAGGTGGGCCACTTCGCGGTCAAGGGTGATGGACTCGATGGCGCGGTGAGCGCGCAGCAGGATGGTTCCGCCCGGGGTCTCGTAGCAGCCACGGGACTTCATGCCCACATAGCGGTTTTCAACCAGATCCAGACGACCGATGCCATGCTTGCCGCCCAGTTCGTTGAGCTTGGCGAGCAGTTCGTGCGCCTTCATACGGGTGCCGTTGATGGCAACCATGTCACCATTTTCGAACTCGAGATCCACATACTCGGCAGCGTCGGGAGCTTCCTCCGGCGACACGGTCCAGCGCCACATGGACTCCTCGGCCTCGGCGGCCGGATTCTCGAGGTGGCGGCCTTCGAAGGAGATGTGCAGCAGGTTGGCGTCCATCGAATACGGGGAGCCGCCCTGCTTGTGCTTCATCTCGATGGGGATGCCGTTCTTTTCGGCATAAGCCAGCAGCTTTTCGCGGGACAGCAGGTCCCATTCACGCCACGGCGCGATGACCTTCACGTTCGGCATCAGCGCGTAATAGCCCAGTTCAAAACGCACCTGGTCGTTACCCTTGCCGGTAGCACCGTGGGAAACCGCATCGGCGCCGGTCTCGCGAGCGATCTCGATCTGGCGCTTGGCGATCAGCGGACGCGCGATCGAGGTGCCGAGCAGGTATTCGCCTTCGTAGATCGCATTGCAGCGGAACATCGGGAACACGAAGTCGCGCACGAACTCTTCGCGCAGATCGTCGATGAAGATGTTCTCGGGCTTGATGCCGAATTGCAGCGCCTTCGCACGCGCCGGCTCAAGCTCCTCACCCTGACCGAGGTCAGCCGTGAAGGTGACCACTTCGCACTGGTAGGTGTCCTGCAGCCACTTGAGGATTACCGATGTATCCAGCCCGCCCGAGTAGGCAAGCACAACCTTCTTTACGTCGCTCATGTCCCGCTTTCCGAATATGAGTAATTGAGTCTTAACCGCTTCCAACCACGCTACGCGCAGTCACCTTCGATCTTTCCGATCAGGAGGTATTCCATCAAGGCCTTCTGCACATGCAGACGATTTTCCGCCTCATCCCAGACGACGGACTGGGGTCCGTCGATGACCTCCGCAGATACCTCCTCGCCACGATGGGCCGGGAGGCAATGCATGAACAGGGCGCCCGGATTGGCCACCTTCATCATGTCCTCGTCCACCTGCCAGTCGGCGAAGTCGCGCATCCGCTCTTCGTTCTCCGCTTCGAAACCCATGCTCGTCCACACGTCCGTAGTCACCAGATCGGCACCACGGCAGGCGTCCATCGGGTCGTCGAAGTGCGCGTAGTGATCCGTGCCATACAAACCGGCCCGCTCGGGTTCGACTTCATACCCCGGCGGCGTGGACACATGGACATGGAAATCCAGCACTTCAGCCGCCTGCAACCAGGTGTTGCAGACGTTGTTCGAATCCCCGACCCAGGCCACCGTCTTGCCCTTGATCGAACCACGATGCTCGATGAAGGTGTAGATGTCGGCCAGGATCTGGCAGGGATGGTATTCGTTGGTCAGCCCGTTGATCACCGGCACACGCGAATACTCCGCGAAACGCTCGATGATGGATTGCTCGAAGGTGCGAATCATGACGATATCGCTCATGCGCGAAATCACCTGCGCCGCATCCTCCACCGGCTCACCGCGCCCCAGCTGGGAATCCCGCGTGTTCAGGTAGATCGCCGATCCGCCGAGCTGCTGCATCCCGGCCTCAAAGGACAGCCGCGTCCGCGTGCTGGCCTTTTCGAAGATCATCACCAGCGTTCTGTCGAACAGCGGATGATGAGGCTCGTAACGCTTGAAACGCTCCTTGATCCAGCGAGTGCGGGAAAAAAGATAATCGTATTCGGCGCGGGAAAAGTCGTTGAACTGTAAGTAATGTCTCGGTGCGTTCATGGCACTCGTTCTTCGTTATTGTGCTGCTAGAAATCTCTTGATGAGCGGCACCAATCCTTCCACCAACGCCGCCGCCTCCCGTTCGTTGAAATTCAACGACGGCAGTAAACGCACAACCTTGTCGGCGGTGACATTGATCAGATAACCCGCTTCAAGAGCCTGCCCCACCAAAGCACCGCAGGGACGATCGAGCTCGATACCGATCATGAGGCCACTCCCCCGGATGTCGAGCACGCCGGGAACATCCTTGAGGGCCTCAGCCAGACCATCACGGATGGTCTGTCCGATCCGCTCTGCATTTGCAAGGAGGCCATCCTCCTCGATCACATTCAGGGTGGTCATCGCCGCCGCGCAGGCCAGCGGATTGCCACCGAAGGTCGAACCATGGTTGCCCGGCTGGAAAACACCTGTCGCCCGGCCGGCCGCCAGGCAGGCACCGATCGGCACACCTGAGCCCAGCCCTTTCGCTAGGGACATCACGTCGGGCCTCACATCGGCGTTCTGGTGGCCAAACCATTTCCCGGTCCGTCCGACGCCGCACTGCACTTCGTCGAACATCAGCAAGAACTCTCGCTCGTCGCACAGCTTGCGCAGGGCCTTCAGGTAGGCCTGCTGGGCCACGTGGATGCCGCCCTCGCCCTGGACCGGCTCGAGCAGGATGCCGACAACGTCGGAGCGCCCTTCGACAATGCGCTCAACTGCCGCCAGATCGTCGAACGGAACCCGGAGGAAACCGCCCACCAGCGGCCCGAAGCCAACCTGCACCTTCTTGTTGCCGGTGGCCGACAGCGTGGCAAGGGTGCGGCCATGAAAGGAGTCATCCATGACGACGATGACCGGCTCGGCAATCCCGCGCTTGTGCCCATACAGACGTGCAAGCTTGATGGCAGCCTCATTGGCCTCGCAGCCCGAGTTGCAGAAGAACACCTCATCCATGCCGGACAACTCGGCAAGCTTGTCGGACAAGGCCGCCTGCAGCGGGATCTGGTACAGATTCGAGGTATGGATGACGCGCGATGCCTGCTCGGCAATTGCGCTCACCAGGCGGGGATGGTTGTGTCCAAGCGTCGATACGGCAATTCCGGACAGGGCATCAAGGTAGCGCTTGCCGGAAACATCAAACAACCAAGCCCCCTCTCCGTGGCTGAATGCCACCGGAAGCCGTCCGTACGTGTTCATCAGGTGAGACATGAAGCAACCTTGTTTCAATTTTCGCCCGGCGCAGATACGGTTCGCCACATCCGCGCCAAAAAGGCGAAACGGCGACTTTCGCCGCCGTTGAATAAAAAACCGCTACGGGATTCTACTGGACAACCACCGGACTGTACAGCGCACTCGAGACCTGCCATCACCTTGCCACCTGCTGCCTCATTGGGCCGATATACGCCTTGGCGATGACAACGTTGTCGATGTACATATCCATATCCCGCGGTGGAGGCGTTACGCCACCATGATAGACGTTGAACCAGACGGTCTCGATCTTCAACTCGGGAACGTTGCGCAGCTTCAGATCCTTGCTCTCGAATACCAGACGCCCGTCAACCCAGGCACGCAGCACGCCATCCTTCTGCCTCGGAGTATTCAACTTCATGTACTGCTCGATACAGTACCAGCGATTTCGCTGCAAGGCGGCGAGACGCCCCAGGTTCCACTTGAAAAGATCACCGGAAGGCGCAGTCATGTCCGCGTGATAGGCGTACGTACCTATCGGGGTCGTGCCGGCCAGCGGATTCTCTGCACCCGGCATGACGGAAAAGGCGCCGCGCAGCGACCAGCCATCATCCCCCGCACTCCGCCGCATTCCCCACCCGGCCTTGCCGTAGGTGCCCGCAAAACCGGGCAGCTTGCCGCCATCCACATCGGGAGACCAGTTGTTGCCGAGGCGCAGGTAATACCGGAAATACGCTTCCTCCGGCTCAAAACCCTGCTTGCCGCGGAAGCTATAACGCAAATCCACCCCAAGATTGACGCCTTTCTTAAAACGGACCTTCAATGCATGCGCCTGAAGCGGGGCAAACCCCTCCTCCGGATCTTCGCTGATACGGGACGTCGACGCACGCGGATCGAAGAAAGACCACTCCGCAGCCCAGGCCGTACTCTCGAAACCGGTGGCGAAATAAACGGCAGGATCTCTGGCTAGCGATTCCTCATCCGCATATTTCGCAGCCAAGCCAGGACGCGGCATCGAGTCAGGACTGACAGGTGGGCTCACGGCAAAGACACCGAGTGTCATTTCTCCACCATATTGTTTCGTCAGCGTGAAGGTCAGCGTCACCTTCTCAATTTTCTTTTCCCTGGCCGCCGGCGGCAGGGAAAAGGACAGCACACCGTTGTACTCCCCACCAATCTTGAGCCGAGTTTCGCGTCCGAGCCCTTTTTCCGTGGAGCAGTCCAGGTAGGCGTCTGCTGCTGGGAAAGCAATATCGCTCGAACGATCGGAGAATTCAATGATGATAATTGGACGGGAGGCCATATCCGGGCTCTCCCGGCTCGGAATATCGAGGACACCCTGCCCCTTTACACTCGCAATCATGACGCCTTTCGAGGCATCTGCCTTGCCACGCAGCCAGTCCTTGACCAGGGCCGTGAGATCCATTTGTATCGCACGCCCCCGGTAGTTGGCCGGAACAAGCGTCGTCGCGTAAGGGCGGGCACCGAACAGTTGATGGGAGGCGTCCTGCCAATCCCCCCCTTTGCGCGTCCATTCTCCCCCAGCGCCCCGGTTGAAGGCATGGCATGTCACACCATCCGGCCCATCAAACAAGACATCGGCCCCCTGGGCATTGGCATTGATATGGACCAACATGGACAACAGCACCACAGCCCAGGTGCTGCGCGCCCATTCACACGTCACTGCTTTTCCTCTGAAGGTGGTACAGCCCTCTTGTCTTCCACCTTGTCCGATGTCTTTTCGAGCGTAGCCTCGCCGGGCGCCGCCGGCGGCAGCGGACGCCACTTTCCGGCCCTCTCCAGTTTCATGCGCAGGCCAGGCAGCGGATACCCGAGACCATAGGCCACATGCGCCGCCTCCAGCGCCTCCTCATAGCGCCCCACGGCGAACCAGCCCAACCCCAGGTTGTACTGGTAATTAGCATTCCCCGGCGGAGCCAATTCCCGCGCCCTCTGCAGATGCCCGGGAGCGCCCTTCTGATCAGAAGTCTCCGTCAGCCATACTCCGTACAGCAATTCAACCATGCCATCGTCCGGCGCAATCTGCAGCGCTGACTCGAAATAGCACCCAACCGACGCACCTACACCACGCGGTCGATCGGTTTTTTCCCGCTTCGCGAGTCGAACCAA
The DNA here is from genome assembly GCF_058800215.1 of Zoogloea sp. GW822-FHT05C07. NCBI lineage: Bacteria > Pseudomonadati > Pseudomonadota > Betaproteobacteria > Rhodocyclales > Zoogloeaceae > Zoogloea > Zoogloea sp. GW822-FHT05C07. The sequence continues at coordinate 4,424,942 of NZ_CM179510.1, read as the reverse complement.
GGTTGCAAGGACGCGAGGATGATTTGGAAAGTACTTCAAGGCAAAGGCGAGGTCAGCACCAAAAACCACCGTACTGTTGCCCTTGGTAAGAGACTCGACACCTGGACCGAAATGGAAGGTCTCGACGCGTCTCAGCACATCCGGTGGCGCCACCCGATAATCATGCGCAGTGGGAGACCGAATACTCTCCGGAACACACGCCTGCTCAACCGAGTGCACGGCGCCCGCAGCCGCCATGAGCGCGAGCCCCGACATGGCGCGCGCCAGCACACTCTTCGACCCCACGGAAACCATCAATCTGAATGCAGACCTATACATGAATACCTCGCCAATTGGATGGATCGGGTTTCGATTTCATCAAGAAGGTACCGGAACGGCCAACTGATCCACATCAACCCTCAGGAAATTAAGAGCCAAGCGAACACAAAACCTCGCCCGTCCTTTATCCCAAGGAGTAAATCGAGGCAATTCATACGCACCACTCTCCCGGCCAACGGAGCCCCAAGTCGTCGTAAAAGCAGCCTCATAGCCCGCCTTCTCCACCAGACGAACACTCTGCGCCGTATAGTCGGCGCCGGGCTTGCCATTTGGATAGGCAAAGAAGCGCGGGCATACGCCCAGCAAATCAGTCAAATGCTGCCGATTGGAAGCGATTTCATGCCAGGCCGCGTCATCATCCAGCACCGCGAGAATCGGATGATTCATGGTGTGTCCGCCAATAGTCATGCCACCGGCGAACAAGGCCTGCAATTGCTTCGAAGTCATCATCAGGTCAGTGGGGCGCGTTACATGCGCTTCCTGCAGGAAACGCTCCAAAGCTTCCTGCCTCCCGTTCAAGGAGAGGTATTTGACCCGACCCAGCAACTCATGAATCAACGCACGACGTTGTGACACGCTTTGCAGTTCATGCACACCCGCCCCAAGCCAGTTCAGATCCAGACTTGCAGCAGGCGTACGACGCACAGCCTCAATAACGACATCGTTGAACATGATGCCGCCATCGAGATATCCACTGGCTACAAAGAAAACCGCCTGCACGCCATGCTTGCGCAAGATCGGATAAGCAACGGTAAAATTGTCTGCATATCCATCGTCAAATGTGATCACCAGCGACCGGGGCGGTAGCCGCCCGGAGCGCCAAAGCTCAAGCGCCTCGTCGACACGCAGCACATTGAAATACTTGACCAGCACTCCGATCAGTTCGTCGAACTGATCCGCACATATTTCGTCTGGCTGCAAAGGGTCTGGCTCGGGCAGCACACGATGAAAGATCAACACACCAAAACGGCTGCAGCGCGTCCCGACCAAGGACTCCAAGCCGTTAAGCATCAATCGAAAATTATGAACGGTCACTCAGCCACGCCTCCGAAACCCCACAAACTCCATCAAAAACAATAACAGGGCTGACGATCAGCATTTCAAACAACGGACTTTTTCAACGGCGCAAGCGGCCTTGGTCGGCAGTCCCGCCAGATCACAGCAACGATGGCGGCCAAGTAATAGGGAACGTCAAAATTGACCAAGCCTAGGAAGGCGCCACCGACAGCAAAGCTGATCAGGGAAACCTGAATTGACTGCATCAGGACTGTAAGCCACCTGTATTCGGGACGCCCCCCCGCCTCCGTAATCAGCTTCGAGGCAAGGCGCCAGGATGAAACACCGATCCCCAAATACAGGATAAACCCGATCACGCCCTGCTCTCCCAAAGCCTGGAAATAGATGCTATGGGGTGAATAGGGTAACTTCCATTCGGTAACCGCATACAACGACCAGACATCATAGGTCCAGAAATCGTAGCCTGCTCCCCAAGGACGATGTGCAACGAGGTTCAGGATCATCTGCCATGTGTACAGACGACTTTGTGCCGAATGATCTTCATGGGTGGTGATCGTATGCATTCGATCCGACCAGTTTTCCGGCATGAAGGCAACCAATGCAAGGCCGATCGACAGAATTGTCAACGACGACAGTACTGGACGGGAACTACGCAGCCCCAGTACAGCCGCCATGGTGCCGATGGCCAGCAACGCGCCGCGGGACTGGGAGCCCAGCACTGAGAAGGCAATCAGGATCAGCGATACCAGCAGCGCCCTGCGTCCCCACTTGTTTTCAGTCGTCGCATACAGGAAGTACATCAGGGGCATGATGACCACGAGAGCCAGAGCGAGTTCGTTATTCCCCTCGATGAAGCTACCGGCTGGCCCCCATACGCGTTGCCCCCCCCCCGACAATACGGTGAAAATCCCGCCTTTGATCCCATAGAACCCGATCGACAATGCGATGACCCAGATCAGGGTGCGGATCTGCTTTTCGCCGACCAGCATCACCATCGTGACCCACAGCATCAGCTGGATCTTCGTGACCTTGACCCACATTGCAAATGCTTCGCCTGTTTGATTCAAGGCCCATAAGGTCGTCAAGGAACAACAGACATAAAAATACAAGAGAAACTTTGTCGGCCCACACCAAGGCACAGGCTTTCTATCCTGACTGAAGGCAAACGCAAGGAGGGTCGTGATGCCAAGGATCTGGGCCACTGGCAAATAATATGCAAAGCCCCAAGCCATCCGCTGGGGACTCATCATGCTGACCCAGGCCCACGCCAACGGGCCGCGATAAGGCTTGATCAGAATCGCCGGGACCAGGTAGAGCACACTGAAGAGAATGGCTATATCACGCAACGGGTCAGGCTCTCCATGAATCTTGCAAAGGGATGAACGGCATGCTCGGACAGCTTAACGCTTCACATGACTGACGACATAGCGTGTCTTGCCGGATTTTTCGGGCGGAATCTCGGCGACCGGGGTGATCTCGACACGCACCGACGCCCCCAGGCGCGCAGCGAAATCGTTGCGGATACGCTGACGCTCAACCTCCCCGAAACGCTCGTCAGCCACGACGAGAACCTCCGTGTGGTCCACGCTGTGCTGGACGATCTTGAAGCGCTCCACGCCGGGCAGGTCGCGAACCGTATAGATCAGCGCCAGCGCATGGATGACCGTGCCATCGGCGCCGATGACGAAGTCCGTCGTACGCCCCTGCACCTCGGCCAGTACCGGCAGCTTGATACCGCACGTGCAGGCTGTGCCGCTCAGGATTCCCACATCCCCCGTCCGGTAGCGCACGAACGGAAAATCCCGCGTGGCGGTATGGGTCACTACGATCTCTCCCGGTACACCAGGAGGCACCGGACTGCCATCGGGGGCAATCGTCTCGACGATGATGTCCTCGGCCGAAATATGCAGACTGCCATGGGAACATTGATGGGCGATGAAACCGGCGTCACGGGCGCCATATCCATTGGCGACCGGGCAGCCAAAGATCTCGCTGATAGACTGCTTCTGATGCTCGTACAGCATTTCGGACGTGACAAAGGCGACCTTGATGCCGAGATCGTCCATGGGCATCTGCCACAGGCGCGCCTTCTCAGCCAGATGAGCCAGCGCCGACGGATAACCGAACAACATCTTCGGCCTGATCTCCCTGATCTGCGCAAGCATGGCCCGAACTTTGTCGTCCGACATTTCGAAGGCCGGCAACAGCCATGAACGCAGGAGCCGATCGCGCAGCGCCTTTACACGGTCCTGGGCACCCAGTTCGATGGGCGAGCCCCACAGCACGATTTCCGGGTCGCCGATATCCACCCCCCACCAGCGGGTGGCGCGCCACTTGGCCGCCACATCATGGCTCTTGCGCGCCTTGCCGATGTAGAAGATCAGCGGCTCGCCACTCGATCCCCCCGTGTTGTAGCGGCTCACCGGCCCAGCGTCATCAGCCCGCAGCCCATCCACGTTCTCACGGATGAGTGCCTTGGTGAGGAAAGGAAGACGCTGCAGGTCCTCCAGGCCGTTGCAGCTTGCCGGATCGAACCCCTGCGCACGGAACACGTCACGGTAATAAGGGACGTGCGTTCCTATGTCGATCAGGAAACGCTTCAGGCGCTCGTTGCGCAGGGCCAGGATCCGTTCCAGCGGCAGGTACTGGGTCTTCTCGAGATCCTGCCGGCGCCCGACCGAATCGTGGGACTTCAGGCGCTCGTGCAACGGAAAGATCGCACCGGAGGCGATACTGGTATAGATGGAACCCATTTTCTGACTACTCCTTCCTTTCCCGCCGCGCACGCGCGCCCAATGCACGGAATCGTTCGACCAGGATGCGCATGCGCGCGTCCCACGCGTTGTCCCGCGCATGCGCCGTGATGTACTGGCGATCCCAATCCTGCACCAGTGCAGCAGCCGTCGCCTCCCGCAGGGCAATCTGGTCCCCGAATGGAACCACCATTCCCAGGCGTGGCGAACACACGACCTCGACATTGCCGCCGACGGCTGTCGTCACCACCGGCAAGCCACACCCCATGGCCTCGAGAAAGACATTGGCCCAGCCTTCGTTGCGCGTGGACAGGACGAAGACATCGGCGCTGCTCAAGGGCACCGAAAGCTGCTCGGGTGGCAAGGCCCCCGTGAAGATCACATGCTCGGCAAGCCCCAGGTCGCGCACCTGATCACGCAGGGCTTGCGACATATCCCCTTCCGGGCTCGCCCCGCCGACAATGATGTAACGGAGCTGCGGAAACGCCCGGATCAACTCCGGCAGGATTTCCAGCACGCGGTGAAATCCCTTGCGCTCCACCAACCCGCCGACGGAAATCAGGACCTTGGCTTCTGCCGGGAGGCCCATGCGCTGGCGCGCCTCGTCGCGGGGAATCGGCGCGAACTTGCTGATATCCACGCCATTGCCGACGACCTCGATATGCGCGGCATCGGCGCCCGCCTGCACCAGCAACTGGCGCAGGGAGTCCGACACGCTGATCACCTGGTCGGCCTGGCGGACCGCGGACACCACCTGCGGTGCCAGCGTGGGGTCCTTCAACTGCCGGGTTTCGGTACCCCGCAGGGTGATGGATGTCGGCCATCCGAGCCACTTGCCGAGCAGAACACCCGCACGTCCGTTCGGATACGCGAAATGCGCATCGAGGATACCGTCCCCGTAGCGGCGCCGAAGCCGCCACAACAAAGGCAAGGCGCACAAGGCCATCGACAGGCCGTCAAGGCGCCGCAACACGCCAGGCAGGGAGAAGAAGCGCGGGAAGAACACTTCGACGCCATCCTGCACTTCGAAGCGGCCGGTCTCGGGCCGGTAACCCGGCTTGAAACGCCGGATCACGGACTGCAGCGGAAACCACGGTTGCGGGGCGATGACGACGAGCCCGAAAGCCGGACGCAGGCGAAAGACGCGCTCGCGGACGAACAATCCCGCGGTCGGCTGGGCCCGGCTCGGGAAGAGAGAGGACAACACATAGATCGTCTTCCTCCCCTGCCCCTCCAGCGCAGCAGGCATGTCCGCATCCGTACCGTGGCCAGCCTTCACCTGCGCCTCAGCCTGCATGCCCGACCTTCTTCCTCTGGCGCGCCGACCACCACCAGGCCGCGCCGCTCAAGCCCGCCATCAGCCCGGCCGACATCAGCACGAAGAGACGCAGGCGGAGGTTCTTCAACTGCTCGCGCTGCACCTCGTTGTCTCGGCTTTCCAGAATGCGGATGTGCGGGTACAGCCCCACACCGACGGACACCAGCTGCTCCACGCTCCGGCCAGCCTTCGAGGCCAGCTTGACGAGTTCAGCCCGGTCGTACTCGAAGACGTTGTTGCCCCACCACAGATACCATTCCGGCAGGCCCCGACGGTAGTAGTCGATGGCCTTCTCAGGGTAGCGGTAGGTCGGCGGGGACGCCGGCGCAACCGGGATCATGCGCGGCGCGCCACCAGCCTGCAGGACCTCGCGGGCCTCCAAAGCCGACAGCGGCCGCCCCGCGGCATCGGCGAAATAGAAGTTATTGAACACGTCGAGCATGATCCACCGCGCGCTGCGCCGGTCCCAGATCTCGTTGAAGACGTGGCCGTGACCGCCGAACCCATCGAACGAAAAGGCCCAGGCGCGGGAAAACACGCCGGACGCCTGGGCGAGCGCGGTGAACACGTCGGAGAAGTCCGCGCAGTACCCCTCGGCATTATCGGTAATGCGCCGATAGGTCTCAGACAGGTTCGACTGGATGGGATTGCCGGGCACACGCCCCGGCTGGCGCAGGAGCTGGCCGATGCGCAAGGCCGTCGCCCAGTCATCGCCCTCCACACGTAAGTCAAAGCGCCGTACCAATTCGGCAAACTTGGGATCTGTACTGCCGGCTTCCCCCGCGAGGTAGCCGGCCGGCAGCGCCGCCGGCGTCCAGGCCGCATTGGCAGGTTCGGAATCAAGCAGCAGGGCGTTGCGCAGGCGGACCAGTTCGGACGAAGCCGCGAGATGCGGCACGAGGCTCGCCGAACACAGCACCGCAAGCGCCAGGCAAACCCAGAAAAGAAACCGGGCTCCCCGCTCGAACACGCCCCGCTCCACCGCGCAACTCACCAGCACAGGCCCTGTACTTGCCCCCTGATTGCAGTTCTGGACTTGATGCCCACCAGGTCCAGCAAGTACTGGTCATCCCGCACGTGGGTCGCCAGTGCATCCTGGATGGACGGCGTGGACAAGCCGAGGACCAGCACCTCGGACGTCTTGATGACCTCCTCGATATCAGCGTTCAGGAGTTCGCCGATATGCGGGACGTGACGCTCGATGAAGCTCTTGTTGGCCCCGAGCAGACGGGACAGGTGAACCTCGGGGTCATAGACGGACAACTGCACCCCCTTGCCGATCAACTGCTCAGCGAGCGTCACCAGCGGGCTTTCGCGAAGATCGTCGGTGCCGGTCTTGAACGACAGGCCGATGAAGCCGACCTTGCGCTTGCCGGTCGCCAGGATGCGCTCGATGGCCACATCCACGTGGTTGCGGTTGGACGGCATGATGCCGGCCAGCATCGGAATTTCCACGTCGTGCTTCTTGGCGAGATAGGTCGTGGCCCGCAAGTCCTTGGGCAGGCAGGAGCCGCCGAAGGCGAAGCCGGGCATCAGGTAAGCGCGGGAGATATTGAGCTGCGTGTCCTGGCAGACCAGATCCATCACCTCGAAAGGATTCACGCCAAGCGCCTCGCACAGGCGGGCCGTCTCGTTGGCGAAGGTGATCTTGAGGGCATGGAAGTTGTTGCAACAGTACTTCATCATCTCCGCCGAACGGACGGAGGTATCAAGGAACTTGCAGGGCAGATGGCCGAACAGTTCCTTCAGGCGCTCAAGGGGATAGGCATGATTGGCCCCGACAACCGTGAACGGCGGCTTGTCGTAATCACGGATCGACGAGCCTTCACGCAGGAACTCCGGCTGGAAGCACAGGTGGAAGCCCTCGCCATCCTTCTTGCCGGAACCCGCCTCGATGATGGGGCGCAGCACGTCCTCGACGGTGCCGGGCACCAGCGTCGACCGGAACACCACCACGTGGGGCGTGGACTTCTGGCTGATCGCCTGGCCCATGCTGTCGGCCAGGCGCAAGACTGCGCCCTGGTCCTGACTGCCGTTGGCAGCGGACGGCGTCCCGACGCAAACGAGGGAAATATCGCTGTTCAGCACCGCGTGCACCGCATCGGTCGTTACCGACACGCGGCCGCTGGCCACCACGCTCTTCATCAGGTCGACCATGCCTTCTTCGACCACCGGCGTCTTACCGTCGCGGATGAGATCGAGCTTGGTCTGATCGATGTCCACGCCGATCACGTCGTGACCATCCCGTGCCAGACAGGCCAGCGATACCGCGCCGACGTAGCCGAGGCCGAAAATACTGATCTTCATTTGCGTTTTCCCTTGTTTTCCTGAAACTGTTTGACGCATCGTTCGATGATGCCATCCAGCCGCTCCATCGAGCGCGGCCAGGCATGGTGGCTCAGCATGCGGGCCCGCCCCGCGTCCGCAAGGCGATTGCGCTCAACGGGATCGGAGCAGATCCGTTTGATGGCCGCAGCATAAGCCTCGGGCGTGTCGGCGACGAGGAAATGCTTCTCGGCTTCGGCGTCGACACCGCCTGCGGCAATGCTGCTCGTCACGACCGGGACCCCCATGGCCATCGCCTCGAGGATCTTGTTCTGCGTACCCCGCGCAATGTTGAGCGGGGCAACCATGAGAGCGGAGCTGCGCACGTAAGGACGCACGTCCGGCACCGAGCCCGTCACGGTAACCCCGTCCAGATCGCCGAGCTTGCGCACCGCCGGCGACGGATCGGCACCGACGATGAGCAGCTTCATCTGCGGCCGCGCCTTCTTCAGCAGGGGCCATGTCTGCTCACAGAAGCGGAACATGCACTCCTGGTTCGGGTAATAGTCCATCCGCCCGATGAAACTGACGGTGTCCGGATCGTAGGCCGAACCATCGGGGCTAAAGAACGACGCATCCACGCCATTGGGAAACCAGTCGGTCGTCAGGCCGGTGTTATAGCCATCGAGCGTTTCCCACTCGGCGCGGGTCGTCGCCGTGCCCATGTCGAACTTGCCCGCCAGACGCTTCTCGGCGGCCAGCATCTTGAGCCCTTCGAGGCGATACCCCATCGACAGCGGGAAGGGCTTGTAGTTGGCGTACTCCAGCCACTTCTGGGAGTCCATGTCACCGTAGTCGATGATCTTCGGCACGTCGGTGACCTGCTCCACATACTGGGCCACGGACGAACAATGGACGAAGATCAGGTCCCACTTCTGGGAGGCCAGCAGGCTGTTTACCTTGCCCTTCAACTCAGGCGAGTAGAAGAACCCCATCGACGACGGCGTGACCAGCGGCAGGCGCGCCACCATCCGCAAGCCCTGCACGGGATTGCTCACCTGCCCCATCTCAAAGGCATGGCAATGCGGAGCAATCCCTTTCCCCTCCTCGGCCTCCGCCGGGGAACGGGCCAGCGAGCACACGGTGACCTGGTGCCCCTTCTCCGTCAGGTGACGGATCATGTTGAAGGGACGGATCTTCCCCCCACGCTTGGGGGGAAACGGAAAACGGTGACAGACGTAGAGGATTTTCATCGCGTATAGCTCTTGAGCTCGGCCGCCACATCGCCGGGCTCGCGCCGGTCGAGGTAGATCCGGCTCCAGATTTCCAGATTCATCAGGGACAGCAGGCCGTCCGTGCCATCGGCCCGGTTCGCCTCGTGATCGGCCATCAGCGTGGCGATCACGTCATGACGGAACAGGCCGCGCCGGGCGACTGACTCCTTGGACAGCAGTTGGCGCAGGACGGGGGCCAGATCATGTTTCAACCAGGCGCCCATCGGCGTGCCGAACCCGCGCTTCTTGCGGTCGAGGATGTCCGCCGGCAGCAGGCCTGACAGGGAATCCTTGAGCAGATGCTTGAGGCGCCCACCCTTGACCTTGAGGGAGGCCGGAATCGCCGCCGCCAGTTCGACCAGCTCATGGTCGAGAAGCGGCACCCGGCATTCCAGCGACACCGCCATGCTCATCTTGTCGGTCAGCAGCAGCAGATCGTCCGGCAACTGGGTCTCGGCATCCACCGCGAACATCCGGTTCAAATCGTCATTGCTGCCCGCACCGGCAAAAGCCGCCGCCAACGGGTCCGGCGCCCCGGCCGCCGGCTCCAGCAACATTCCGGCAACGGTCTCCCTGGCCAGCACCTGCAGGTAACTCCGGTAACGATCGTCCGCACTCATGTCGGCCGATGCAATGAAGCCCTTGGCCAGCCGCAGCGTATTGAGCAACCCGGAGTGCCGGTCGCTGGGCAAGCGATTGGCGACGCTCCGCGCGACCGAGCGCACGAAGCCCGGCAGGCGATGGAAGCGCTCCGCGTAGTGCCCGCCGAGATAACGCCGATACCCGCCGAAAAGCTCGTCGCCGCCCACGCCCGAGAGGATCACCTTTACGTCGTGGCGGGCGAACTCCGACACCAGATAGGTCGTGATGAAGGCCGTGTCGGCCACCGGCTCGTCCATGTGCCACAGCAACTTGGGCAACAGGGACACCACGTCGGGCTTGACGACGATCTCGTGGTGCTCGGTGTCGAACAGCTGGGACACCTGCCGCGCAAAGGGCAGCTCGTTATACAGGTTCTCCGCGACTCCGCCTTCGAAGCCGATGGCGTAGGTGCGGATCGGCTGCCCGGAATGGCGGGCCATGAAGCCCACCACGGCGCTCGAATCCACCCCTCCGGACAGGAAGGCACCGATGGGTACGTCGCTGACCATCTGCATGCGCACCGACTCCTCGAGCCGCGCCTGGATCCGGGCGATCCATTCGGCTTCGGAGACGCTGCGCTCGATCGCAGTCGGCAGACGCCAGTAGCGCCACTCCCTGACCTGGCCATTCTCGATCGCCAGCAGGGTTGCCGGCGGCAGCTTGCGAATTCCCTTGAACATGGAGCCCGGCGCCGCCGCGTAGCCCAGGTGCAGGTAACTGGCCAGCTGGGTACGATCCAGCTCGGCACTCACGCCCGGCAGCGCCAGCAGCGCCTTGGCCTCCGTGGCGAAGGCCAGTCGCTGCCCATCCTGCAGCACGTACAAGGGCTTGACGCCGATGCGGTCGCGCCCGATCAGCAGACGCTTGCGACGGCCATCCCACAGCGCGAAGTCGAACATGCCGTTGAGACGATGGACAAACTCGTCACCGAAGGCATCGTAGGCATGCAGCACGACTTCGCTGTCGGAACCGGTCTTGAAACGGAACCCAAGCCCCTGCAACTCCTCGCGCAACTCGCGGAAGTTGTAGATTTCCCCGTTGCAGACCAGCCACAGGCTGTCGTCCGCATTGGAGATGGGTTGATGCCCGCCGGCCAGGTCGATGATGGACAAGCGCCGCATGGCGATGCCGCAGGGACCATCGATATGCTGCCCTTCGTCGTCCGGGCCGCGGTGGACCGTCCGGTCACCCATGGCGGAGAGCATGGCGGGCTCGACCCGCTGCCCGTCAAATCGGTAAAGCCCGTGAATGCCGCACACCTTGGAACCTCAGAAATTCAGGACGCGCCCATGGCTCGCCAGGGCACGTCGATAGACTTCACGATAACGGGCCACGCTGTTTTCCCAGGTCCGCTCCACTTCGACAAACCGCCGTGCCTGCGCCCGCACCTGGGGCCAGACATCCCGCTTCGTCAATACGTCGCCGATTGCCGATGCCAGCGCACCGGCATCACCGGCGCGGAACAGGAAGCCGGTCTCGCCGTGACGGATCAGTTCCTTGTGCCCGCCCACGTCCGACGCCACGAACATCCGCCCCTGGGCCATGGCTTCCAGCGGCTTGAGCGGCGTGACGAGTTCCGTCAGACGGATTGGCAGGCGCGGGTAGGCCAGCACATCGATAAGCTCGTAGTAACGCTGGACCTGGGAATGCGGCACCCGCCCGGTGAAGATGACCCGCTCGGCCAGGCCCAGACGCTCGACCTGGGCCTTCAGATTGGCTTCCTGCGGACCGCCCCCCACCAGCAGGACACGCAGGTCCGGGTAGGCCGGAATCAGCTTGTGGCTTGCCTCGATGAGCAGATCGAGGCCTTCATAACCGTAGAAGGAGCCGGCGAAACCCAGCACCGTCTTGCCGTCCAGTCCCAAGGACGCGCGCAGCGCCGGATCCGCTTCGGTACCGAACTGGAAGGTCGTCACATCAACGGCGTTGGGGATCACAGTGATACGCTCGGCGGGCACGCCGCGGGCTCGGATATCACCGCGCAGCCCCTCGCAGATCGTCGTCACCTGGTCGGCTCGCCGCAGGGCAAAACTCTCCAGCCCCCGGGACACCCGGTAGCGCAGGCTGCCTTCGGTCGTGGTGCCATGATCCACCGCCGCGTCTTCCCACGATGCGCGCATCTCATAGACCACCGGGATCTTCCGCTTGCGCCCGACCCACAGGGCCGGCAAGGCGTTGAGGACGGGGGAATGCGGATGCAGGATGTCGGGCTTGAGTTCGTCCACCAGTTCGTCAAGCCGCGCCGCGGTCAGGCGCATCTGCGCGACCAGGCCTTCCTGGCCGGAATTGGCGGTCCGGTAAAAGGTCCATCCGTCGGCCTGCTCGCTCCCGCCCGCACCTGCACCCTGCTTCGGGGTCGTCAGGTGGAAGGTCTCCCAGCCGAGCTTGCGTTGCTCCTTGAGGAGGGAAACGGTGCGGAAAGCGTAGCCGCTATGCAAAGGCAGCGAGTGGTCGAGGACATGCAGGATACGCAGGCTCATGCGCCCCCCACCAAGATCGGCGCCGGCTCCACGCCCAGTTTGCTGTTGCGCAGGAAGGCCTCGAACATCAGCAGCGTCCAGAGTGGCGAGCTGTAGTCGCGCGCGCCGCTCTGATGCGCATCGACCAGATGTTGCAGGTACTTGCGGTTGAACAGGCCGGTCGCCGCCAGCGTCTCGCCGAGCATTGCCTCACGGACCCGCTCCTTGAGCGGACCGCGGAACCAGCGCGCCAGCGGAACCGAAAAGCCCATCTTGGGGCGATACAGCACATCATGGGGCAGCATCGGCTCCATGGCCTTCTTGAACAGGTACTTGCCCTCCTGCCCCTTGATCTTCAGGTGGGTCGGCAGGCTGGCCAGCCATTCCACCAGCGGGTGATCCATCAAGGGCTCCCGCACCTCCAGCGAATGCGCCATGCTGGCCCGGTCCACCTTGGTGTTGATGTCACCGACCAAGTAGGTCTTGATGTCCAGGTACTGCACCAGGGCCAGCGCATCGTCGGTATCGGCATTGGCCGCATGGCGCCGGAACACCTCGACCGCGTTGTAGCCCGCGAGCTGGTTGCGGAAGGTCTGGGAGAACAACTGGCGACGCATGTCATCGCGCAGGATGGACACCGAATGGAAATACGCCTGCACGGAATCCCGTGCCAAGGACTGGAAGGTGGTCTTCGCGCGGAACACCCGCGGCGCCCAGTCGGCCTTGGGATACAGCCGGCCGAGCAGGCCGAAGACCGGCTTGCGGACCGAGTACGGCAAGCCGCCGCGCATTTTTTCTTCCATCATGTGGAAGCGGTAGCGCCGGTAGCCGCCCATGTTCTCGTCGCCGCCGTCGCCGGACAGGGCAACCGTCACATGCTTGCGGGCGAGCTGGCAGACCCTGTAGGTCGGAATGGCCGAACTGTCGGCATAGGGCTCGTCGTAGAGCGCCGCCAGCGTGTCGATCAGGTCGAAATCGTCCGACTGCACGGTCTCGAGACGATGGTTAGTGCGATAGCGGTCAGCCACCATCTGCGCAAAGGCGGACTCGTTGAAGGCCGGGTCGTCAAAGCCGATCGAGCAGGTGTTCACCGGCTCACCGGAGAGCCCTGCCATCGTGGCGACCACGGCACTTGAATCAACCCCGCCGGACAGGAAGGCCCCCAGCGGCACTTCGGCAATCATGCGCAAGCGCACCGACTCCCGCAGACGCTCGGTCAGTTCCGCCGTCGCATCCTGGAGGCTCAGGCGGTTGTCGAGCGTGAAGCGCACGTCCCAGTAGGGCTTGGGCTCAGGCACCGGCTGTCCGTGGCGGATCATCAGGGAGAAACCCGGATCCAGCTTGCGGGCCCCCTTGAAGATCGTGCGCGGCTCAGCCACGTAACCCAGCGCGAAGTACTCCTCGACGGCCAGCGGATCCATGGTCTTATCGAGGCCCGGGTGCTGCATCAGGACTTTCAGCTCGGAGCCGAACAACAGCGTGCCGTCCGGCAGCACCGCGTAGTACATCGGCTTCACGCCCATTCGGTCGCGGGCCATGAAGAAGGTCTGCTGGTTGCGATCCCACAAGGCAAACGCAAACATGCCGCGGAAGCGCTTCACGCAATCTTCGCCCCACGCCTCCCAGGCATGGACGATGACTTCGGTGTCGCTGCGGGTGTGGAAGCGGTGCCCCAGCGCGGTCAGCTCGGGGATCAGCTCCTGGAAGTTGTAGATCTCGCCATTGAAGACGACGACGACCGACCCGTCTTCATTGAACAGGGGTTGCTGGCCGGTCGAAATATCGATGATAGACAGGCGGCGGTGCGCGAAGGCGATGCCGGGCTCGAAATGGTAGCCCCCCTCGTCCGGCCCACGATGCTGCTGGATGTCGTTCATGCGCTGGATGAGCGCCTGCGCGAACGTCTGTTTCCCTCTCGTATCAAAGAGTCCGGCTATCCCGCACATAGTTCTCTACCTGTTGTCCATCGCTCTGCCACCCCACGACAGCTCAATGCGTATTGAATGGTCCTAGCGGGGCGGCATTCTACCCTGAGTCGCCAGAGTCCTTGGTGGAGAATGCAGTGCGCATTCCGCATCCGGTACAACAACGCTGCACGCCCGCATCATTCCGCGGCGTTGGTCCCGAGCAGCGTCTCGATCAGCCCCCGTCCATTTGCACGTTCAAAGACATCGAGTTGGTCGGCCGCGCTCTTCTCGTCTGCGCCGCTCGCCCAGACGGCCACGTAGGCAGACGTATCGAGACGCCCCTGCAGCTTAGTCAGGGCCAACAGCGCCTTGGCGACGTAATCGCTGGTCACCAGCCGGCCATCGATCAAGTAACCGGACAAGGCAACGACCTTGCCTTCTCGACCTGCCAGGACTGAACGCCGCCAGTACCCGTGCCCCGAATCAGCCCCCTGCCCATCGGCCAGCCTGCTCCAGTCATTGTTGGACGGCAGCACCAGCTGGTTCGAGGTCTGTACCAATTCCCGGCCGTTCCCCTGCTGGGCATAGATTGCGACATACACCGAGACCCGATGCTGCCCATCCGAAAAGTGGCGCAAGGCCTCCGTGCTGAACCCCTTGAAAGCGGGCTTGAAAGCCGTCGACGCCCCCGGCACCTCCATCCACTCGCCGTTCAGGCTCACCGCCGGCACCGCCGGTACCGTCTGGGGCCGTGCGGCCTCCGAGTGCTCCAGCATCCCAAGGATCGGCGGCCAGACTGCAACGGCAATGGCAACCGGCGCGACACGTGCGAGCAGCGAAGAAAGCTTTGGCATCTCCGCGCTCTCCGCCTGCACCTCGGCAGGCTCTTCGACCGGCAGGAGGTCTTCCCGCCAGCGGCCGCCGATCCAGAACATCAGCATGATCACGATGCCGAAGAACAGCCATCCGTAAAGGATGTGGTCGACCCCCGTCGCCAGATTGTTATCGCTCAGATAGCCGAGCATCACGATCATGTAGGCCCTGAGCCAATTGGCGACGATGGGCACGACAATCGCGCAGGCAACGAAAAGCAGGCGCCGCTTCAGACTCCGGTAGCTGAGATAGGCGTAAAGCGTACCCACCATGAAAGACGCGATGAGGTAACGCACGCCGCTGCAGGCCTCGACCACCGACCAACGCCCGTTGGGCACGACGAAATGCAGCCCTTCCTGGTAGACGGGCACGCCGGATGCCCGCACAGCAGCAACGGTGAACATCGCCGTGTACTTCATCATGACGGGCAGCAGGAACTCGCCGATGGGCACCCCGAAGAACAGGAACAGGATTGGGAAGGCCAGCCGCCGCGACAAGCGCAGCCCCAGCATCCCGACCAAACTGAAAACAAGCAGCAAGGCCAGCGCAAAGTGCGTCACCGAGGCAACGCTGGCAAGCGCGCCCAGCAACCACATCATCCCGGCCAGGGCCAGGGGCGCGGCCATGGCCCGGCAGGGGCTCAGAGCCTCCCCGGCCAGCCGATCACGATTGCGCCACACCAGCCAGCCAAAGATCGGCAGGACGAGCAAGCCGTGCGCAAAGGTCTCGGAACGCCACCAGATTTCGAGGACCTCGGCAGCAGTGCTGTGATACCACGCGACGACCCACGCAAACACGGCCCCCAGGGCAATGAGGATGTACCGAACCGACGCCGTCACCGGGTGTCTCCCGACTGATGCCATCCGACCAGGAATTTCCTTGAGATCATCATGCCTAGCCCAGGTTACGCACCAGCACCGGCCCGAGCCAGTTGGCTACGCCGATGGGAAGACGCTTCCAGAGCGCGATGAAGGCACGGTACTTGGGATTCATGGGATTGTTCTGCGGCACGGAATCCCGCTTGAAAAGACGATATTCGTAGGACAGCGGCACCGGCTCGAACCCCCAGTTCTTCTTGAAATGGTAAGGCCCGGTGCCAACCTTGCTGCGCCCATAGTCGAAAATCCGGCATCCGCGGGCAACCGCGTGGCGCATCAGCTCCCAGTACTTGAAATCGTTGGCGGCCAGGTCGCGCGCGGCCAGGTCGTCCCCGGCGTAGTAAGGAAGGATCTCGTCGCGAAAATAGAAGGTGAGCACGGTCGACAAGGGTTTTCCATCGTCAGTGCTCACCGTCATGATGTCGCAATCCCGACCAAAAACCTCCAGCAAGGCCTCGAAGAACTTCTTCGGCAACGCCGGGGTCCCGTGCCGCAGCACGTTATCGGAATACAGCGCAAAAAACCGGTCGGCCGATGTGTCTATCTCGCTGCGCAAGCCGTTCTTGATGCCCTTGCGCACCATCGCCCGCTGTTTGCGCGGGATGGCCTGCATGTTGGCCTCGTCGTCCGCCTCGATCTCCTTCCGGAAGGTGACGTACAAGTCCTGGCGCGGCCACTCAGGATGGCGCTCCCCGAGGTTGCGGTACTCCAGATGCTGCACGCCGGCCTTCTGGGCCACCGCTTCAGCCGCCGCCTCCAGCTTTTCAACGGCCTCCGGGTCATGACCCGCAACGCCGCCATAGACTGCGAACGGCAGCGACGTCAGCGCATGGCCGAACAACGCACTCTTCACTTCCACCAGCGGCAGGACGGCAACGATATTTCCATCGCGCTCCGCCAGCAGGTAATGGGTCCGATGCCGGAAGATCCGCTGCATCAGATCCTGCCATTCGATCCGATGAAAGAATGTCGCATCGGGACAAGCGAAGACGAACTCGTTCCAGCGCTCGGCATCACTGCCCTCAAAGGGGCGCACGATCACATCAGACATTGAAAAACCTTAAGCTGTCGGCCTGACCGACGGGAGAAACACCTCATCCATCCGCCCCCAGGAAAAATCCTGCAGGAGACGCTCCAAGCGGGCCTCCGTGTGCGCCAGATTGACGTAATGACGGAAACGCGTCTTCGCACTCGCCTGCTGCACCACGGGCTGCCCCGGGTCGATCTCCCAGGGATGGAAATAAAAGATCGCCGGCTTGCCGTCCTCTTCATTCACTTTCCGGATGCCCCAGGCAGAGACAGAGTACGGCAGGAGCCGGAAATAGCCCCCTCCTCCCACCGGCCAGTTGCGCCCGAAGCGGCGCACCGTGCTGATCGGGATCTCGACGAGCCCTCCCTCGACCACATACGGGAAACGGGGCGCATCCGGCACACCATAGTGGTCGTGCTTCACCGGATACACACTCGAGCTGTAGACATATCCGGCCTGCGCGATGCAATCGTGCGCCCAGGGGTTGGATGTTCCGACGGAGAAACTGGGCGCCCGGTAGCCACTCACCTGGCAACTTGCGATGTCCTCCAGCACGACCTTGGCCAACCTGATGTCGGCCAGAAAGGCTTCTGGACTCTGCTCGCTGGCCCGCTCGTGGCCATACCCGTGGCTGGCAAGCTCATGCCCCTCCGCCGCGATCCGGCGGATCAGCTTCGGGTAGCGCTCCGCGATCCACCCCAAAGTGAAGAAGGTAGCCTTCGCATCGCGCTCACAGAGCATTTCAAGAATACGCTGGACATTCCGCTCCACGCGGCACGGGGTCGCATCCCATACATCCTTGGGAAAATGCGGGGCCAACGCCGATACCTGGAAATAGTCCTCGACGTCGATGGTCAACGCGTTCCGCACACCGGGCTCGCCACGATCATTCATTTTGAACCCGCCTCATCTTCCGGCACAGAGGCCTGCTGTGCCGACCCGATCAACTGGGTCAGCGCATTCAAGGTTGTGGACAAGGTCCGCTCCAGCAATGCCAGACGCTCCTCGATGCGTGTCGCATCGTAGCCCGGGCCGATTTCAGCGAGGGCCCGCGCTGCTTGCGGATTGGCCAGCAGGCGCTGCAGATCCACGGCCGACGACATCCCGCCGGCGAGGCGCCCGTAATCGACTCCCACCCCGCTCTCCGGACCGACCTGTTCTTCGCGCATTTCGGCGGCCGTCTGCTCGACGATCTCACTGGAGATCCAGCCCTGCTCGCCCAGAAAGGCGGCCAGCATGACTCGGTCGCACAAGGCATTGATGCGGCGCGGGATCCCCTGACTGTGCTCGAAGATGCCCTGCATCGCCTCCGGATCGAAGGACGGGTTCCCCTTCCAGCCGACACAATTCAGCCGATGCTGCACATAGGCTTGCGTTTCCAGCGAATCAAGGGGCCCGAGATGGTAGGACGCGATGACCCGCTGACGAAGCTGGATCATCTCCGGGCTCTGCATGATCGTGCGGAACTCGGGTTGCCCCACCAGGAAACTCTGCAGCAGCGCATGGTCTTCCAGCTGGAAGTTGGAAAGCATGCGCAGTTCCTCCACCGCCCGCTGGGTGAGATTCTGTGCCTCATCGACAATCAGAAGCGCGCGCTTGCCCTGCGCCGTCGTCGAAACCAGGAAGGCTTCGATGGCCAGCAGCAGATCGCTCTTGGACAGGTTCTTGCTCGGTACGCCGAACGAGGCGGCTACCAGACGGAGAATGTCGTCTGCGTCGATCTGGGTACTGACGAGGTTCGCCGCGACGATCTTGCCCGGATCCAGTTTCTCCAGCAGGCTGCGTACCAGCAGGGTCTTGCCCGCGCCAACCTCGCCCGTGATGACGATGAACCCCTCGTTCTGATGAAGTCCGTACTCCAGGTAAGCCATCGCCCGGCGATGTCCACGACTGCCATAGAAGAAACTGGGGTCCGGATTGAGCTGAAAGGGCTTCCCTGTCAAACCGAAATGGGCTTCGTACATATACGGAATCAGAAGGTAAAGAACAGCGATGCAATGGCCGCGTTCTCACTGTAAGTGCTGGCCCCGTCCCCCTTGATGTTCCGGAGGGTCAGCATGCCATTTGCGCCACGCGAAAGCTTGGTCACAAGCCCGGTGGAGACACGACGCATGCGGCTGCCCGGTGCGAGCGTCGCATCGCTCGTATCGCGGTGGCTGCTGGAAACGGTCAGGCTCACATTGGCCGAGGTCACCGGAGTCAACTTATGGCTCAGGATCGCCGAACCACTGACTTCCCTGATGCGGCTGGAGTTCTCGAAATCTCCACCGAAAACCGAGAACGATTGCTCGCTCTGGCGGCTTCTCTCGGAATGGAAGGCCGAAAACACCAGGGTACTGCGTGTCCCCATCAGGCTCATGCCAAGACGTAGGCGTCGATCGAGAAAGACACCGTTCGACAGCACGGCCTGACTGATGCCGACGGTGTCGGGCAGGCCACGGTCGGCGATGTACTGGCGAACATAGACGTCGCGTTCGACGGCGTCCGGATGGCTGCTCTGCGCCATGGACATCAACAGGTCGTAGGTACCGACCTCCGAAATGGCTGCCAGTGCTTGGCTGGTCGTCGTAACGTCCTTGGAGTAACGCAGATTCAGTGCGTACAGCGCGCTGCGATGGTCGGCCGAAAGCTGGAAGGCGGGTCCGAAGAAACGGTCTTCCCACAGGGCGGTCAGCTTGGTCGCGGGACTCACGGTCCAGTCCGCCCCCGCCCCGTAGATAGTTGAACGCTGGGTGTCGACCGAGCGGATGTTGTTGCCTTCCAGCCCGGTGATGAGGCGCAGCTGGAACTGGGATACCGGTCGTACGAGCCCGGTAAAACGGAGGCTCTGCTGCTTGAGATCACGTCGGCCCACCGTACTCATGACGCTGTCAGAGCCCGTCACGCTCCAGCCGATGTTGCCAAACGCCCCCGGGTCTCCCGCATTGAACGAGGTTACATTGCGCTTACTCTGCTTGAAGGCCCCCTGAGAACCATCGGTCTCGCTGAAAAGATAGCGCAACTCGGCGCTTCCTGAATCCCCGAAGCGCTCGACCCAGTACGGGGACGCCATGAAGTTACGGATCTCGCTGAGGTTATTGGTGCCCGTAACGGAGTCTCCCGGCTTGGGAGCAAAGGCTGAAACGGTCTCCCGACTGACGGAAGCGTTCAGATCGACGAAGCCGTGCTGTTGCCACGCCTCGACCCGCCCCGAGCCACGCATTGTGAGGAAACCCTGGTTACGGCTCTGATCTTCGCCGTAGAAGGTGCCGTTGAAGGCCCCCTGCAGCGTCCCCTGCACGGCCCCGCTCCTGGAGTTCAGGCTCAAGCCTGGGCTGACCTGCGTGATGAAGTCGGAGCGTGCATCGGAACTCTTGACCAGCTTGACGTTGTCCGTAAGGGTCTCGGTCAGTCGGAAGGTCGGAACGATGCTGAGCCCGGAGCGCGAAGATGATCCTGAATCAGTCGCCGATGCGCCGGCTGGGGCGTCGCTCCCCGTTGAGGCGGGAGCGGACGACGAAGAAAGCTGCTGTGCGGATGCGATGCTGCTGATGGAGAGCGCGAGAGTCGTCAGGCAATGGGGAAACAGGGACAACCGGAGCACGGATTCACGGCGAACTCTCACGTGTTCTCCTTCGAACTGTGCCCATAGCCGTACCCATAACCGTAGCCATAACCGTAGCCGTAACCATAAGAATCGCCGCTGGCATACTGGGCCTTGTTCAAAAGCATCAAGCGCACCGGGCACGAATCTATCGTCGACAACGCCTGCTTGACCGCAGCGCGCGTCGTCTTGTTCGCTTCAACGACCATGACGATCTGCCCCATGTGCGTCGCCAGCACCCGCGACTCCGTGGTGACGAGAAGCGGCGGGGAATCGAAAACGATGATCCGGTCGGAATAACGTTCGGCCAGCTCTGCCAGCAGGTTGTTCATCGCGTCGCTGGCAAGAAACTCGGTTGCCCGAGGATGGGGAGTACCAGCAGGCAAGAGGCTCAGCTTCTCGATATTGGTCCTGAGAAGCACGTCGCCGAGCTCGATGTCATTCGACGTCATGACATCCATCAAGCCCTTGCGCGGCGGCAGACCCAGCACGTTCAGCACGGATGGCCTGGAAACGTCGGCGTCGATCAGCAGAACCGTGTGATCGAGCTCCATTGCCATGCTGATGGCCAGGTTGATCGAACTGAAGCTCTTCCCTTCCCCGGGAAGGGAGCTGGTCACCATGATCAGGTTGGCGTTCTTGACCTCCGCGGCGCCCTTGCCCTGCACGTTGCGCAGAAGCGGGCGCTTGATGATCCGATATTCGTCACCGATAAGGGAGCGCGGCGCGTTCGGGGTGACGATACCCACCGAATTCAGCCGCTCCAGGTCGATCTCGACATAGCGGTCATTGTTGGCGGGCGGCGGTACTGGAGCCGCTGACGGAGCCTGCACTGCGGGAGCCTCTGCGGCCGGGGCCTGCGCTGCAGAAGCCTCCATGGCCGGTGCTACCGTGACCTCCGCGGGCACCTCGGATGGCGCCGCCGCATCGTTCTTCAATACTTCGACCTGGGGCTCGGCACTGGCACCGGCTTTCTGGAGTTGCTCAAGCCGCTCGACGGCCTTCTCGATAATGCTCATGTTCTACCCTCAAGCCATCCTTGCCAGGATCAAAGAGACCGTCATCGCAGCAAAGAGACCGATAAGCGTCATAACCCCGATCAGAAACACGATCTTGCCGCGGCGCTGCTTGTGCAGCCAATCCGCATCGGCAAGTCGACTCACCGAGCCCAGCACAGCCAGACCCGTCATTTCCCGTAAGGCATGGGTGTCGGCAAAGGTCGGACGGATCTGACTCATCAGGAAAGCCACCGCGGCACCGAGCAACAAGGCGACGATGCCACCAGCCGGCATCAGCAGCAGGCGATTCGGCGCAGTCGGCTTGTTCGGAACGGTGGGGGGATCGATCAGGCGGAAATCGGCGACGCCGGAAGTCGCCCCCATCTCGACCGCCATCGCGGCCGACTCCCGACGGGCGACCAGCGCGTCATAGTTACGCTTGTTGATGTCGTAATCGCGGTTCAGCTGGGTCAGCTCGGTTTCGATCTGTGGCAGCATGCGCGACGCCGCCGCCAGTGTCTTGGCGCGATTGTCGTATTCTTCGACCCGGGCCTTCAGCGATGCCACGTTCGCCTCGGACTCCGCCAGCGACATCTTCAGCTGCTGGTAGACCGGATTGGAATTCACGGAAGCCACTGCAGTCGCCGCACCACCGCTGGCGGCGGCTTTCCGACGCGCTTGGACTTCCTTGGCTTTCTGGGCTTCCAGGCTCTCGATCATCTTCCGCGCACCGACTACATCCGGATGCTGATCGGTGTATTTCTGCAGCAGCGTATCCAGGCTCTTCTTGAGCACATCGATACGCCCGTCCAGTTCTGGGACCGACACCGTCGACAGCGCCGAGCTAGAAGGATTGTCGGGAAGCAGGACCGGATCTTCGCCGGTGATCTGACGCTTCAGCGAATCCCGCGAGTTTTCAGCTTCCCGCAAGGCCAGGCGAGCCTGATTGAGCTGCTCATTGGCCTCGTTCATCTTCCCGAAGTAATCACGGCCACCACCGATGGTGTTCATGTTGCGCAGCTTGTATTCCTTCAGGCGGTTTTCCGCCTCCTCAAGCTTCTGCTCATAGCTCTTGATCTGTTCGTCAATGAACTTGCGCGCAGAATCGGAATCCTTGCGCTTGTCCCCGAGCCCGGACTCCACGAACATCGAAACCAGCGACTGCACGACGCGCTTGGCACGTTCGGCATCCGTGTCGGTGTACACCAGCGTATACAGGTTGTCCCGCCCCGCCACACGGATCTCGAGGGCTTTGGTTACCTTGGTGATCAAGGCCTCCCGCTCGTCCTTGCTCTTGACGGCCAGGTCGAGGTCCGCCATGCGAATCAGCTTTTCCACGTTAGGACGGCTGATCAGCGTACGGCTCAGGATGCTGATCTGCTGATCGATGTTCGGCTGCACGGCCAGGCCGGACATCAGGGGCTTGAGGATCGACTGCGTATCGACATACACCCGTGCGGACGACTCATAGCGGTCAGGCAGCAGATACACGGTAGCAGCAGCAATCGGCCCAACGATCCACGCAACGGCAAGGCCCCACCAGCGGTAGAGCCACATGCTTCGCAGGATGATCGACAGTTGTCGAAGAATGTCTTCCATCAGGAAATTCCGAAAACCGACCTCCCGGGCCACCCCGGGAAGGTCACATCAAGAAACGGATCAGAACCAGCCCTGGGGGATGATCAGCACATCGCCCGGCTTCATTTCCACATTGGCGGACACGTCGCCACGCTTGACGAGATCCTTGAGCCGAACCGTGTATTGCTTGTTGCCTTCCGCGGTCCGCAGCAGAGTGGCGTGGTTGCCGTCGGCGAAATCCGTGATGCCGCCAACCGCGATCATCACGTCCAGCAGGGACATCTGCTGGCGATAGGACAGGGTCTGCGGCCGGGCAGCCTCACCGAGCACCCGGATCTGTTCGGAGTAAGGGCCCACGAAGCTCGTCACGATCACGGTGACAACCGGATCACGGATGTACTTGGCCAGCGCCTTCTCGATTTCCCGCGCCAGTGCCGTTGAATCACGGCCTGCGGCGGGCAGGTCCTCGACCAGCGGGGTCGTGATCTTGCCATCCGGACGAACGGGGACAGACATCGACAACTCGGGGTTGCGCCACACGACGATATTGACTGCGTCACCCGGGCCGATCAGGTAGTTGTAATCGGCGCTTGCGGCCATCACCGGCGCGGGCGGATAGGTCGTGGCGCACCCCACCAGACCCGCGGCGACACAAGCCAGCACGCCCATCGTGAAAACACGTTTCATAAGGTACTTCCCCTTAACTCGGCCAACCCTCAGCCTTCGAATGATAACGGGTGGATATTACGGCAGCCCGTAAAGCCAACCCGGAGAAAAAGATCACGCCATGGGACAAAGGTCGCATGCCCTTGCCATTTGATGCGCGTGCAGAATGTGCTCAGGCTGACACCATACGTGCGAAACCGCCCGCGACCACCTCAAAAGTACCACCGTGCCTCCGTGTACACGCGATCCTGCTGGTCGTACCGGCCAAACACCCCCTCCGGCTTGCCCCCAAAGATGTCGGCGCCAAAGGTCAGCCGCCAGCTCTTGGAAGCCGACCAGATCACCTTCGGCCGGAACATGTAATCCGTGCGGTTGAACATGGACACCAGCAGCGCTTCAGCCTCCCAGCCCTTGGTCAGCTTGGAGTTGAGGAGGATGCTCCCCCCGGCTTCCGTATGCTCCAGGCCGGTGGAGGGATCGTGATTGAGCATGCGACGGGCGAAATACTGGACATTCACCCGGCCGTCCTTGAACGCGGGGATGTCGACACCCACCACATAGTCCACGGTGTTCTGCTCCACCAAGCCAAACGCGGCAGTGGGATCGTAGCTATTGAACTTGCGGCCGCGGGTGTGAACGACCTCGCTCTTGAGCACGAAATCGCCGAAATCCTTGGCCAGGGTCCCGCCAGTCTGGCCGATGCGTTCGTGGCGCGGCTCGAACTCATTAGCCCCCACCATGTAGAAAGTCTGCGCCACATCTTCGCTGCGGTAATAGAAGCCGGACAGATCCCAGCCGCCCACCAGGCGGGACAACCGCCCGCCCCAGTTGGTGTTCCCCAGCGACGAATCCGGCTTGACCTCGGCCCGGACATTCGCCCCCTTTGCAAAGGGATAGAACTCGGCGCCGGGCTTGCCGATCTTGTCGTAACTGGGCACCGGGATCCAGATCAGCTCGGCGTGCGTCTCGCCGAAATAATACTCGGCTCGGGCTGCCCACTGGGGAATCCGGAGCTGCTCGAAATCAGGCAGGTAGAACGTACGCAGATCCCGCGCGGAGACCACGTCGGCAAAGAACAGGCCGACCATTTCCCCCCACACTATGTTCTGACGCCCGACCCGGAAGTCCACATCGCCAGCGGAAAAATCCACGAAGGTTTCACGGAAACTGAACTCGTACTGCTGGTCTCGCCTGACCGCATCCGGATAGAAACCGGAGTCGATCCCGAAGACCGCATCCGCATCGGCCCGGCCGGAAATCTTCCATTTGAAGACATCCCCACCGCCCTGGGCCGTCAATTCGGCACGTCCCCGCGCCATCGACCAGTGCTCGGGCCTGGCATAGGTCCGGGCCAGATCAAACTGGAGATGACCACTGGTCTGAACAGACTTGCCTCCCTCCAGATCGTCGACACCGAGCTCCGCGTCAGCGGCAAGCGCGTGCCCCCCTGCAAGCAGCCAGGCCAATGCAAGCCCGAAGCTGCCGGGTTTCAACGTGAAACGCATCACCTTCCCCTTGTTTCTCTTATCAATTGAATCAAATGTCGGGGTCGTCACCGGGCACACGACGATCCTGCACGAAGATCCACGCGCCATCCCGCTTCAGGCCGAGCGCGGTGATCTTCCCGTCCTCCATGCGCACCAGGCGGTCTGCGCGGTTCATTACCCGCTTGTCGTGAGTCGAGAAGACAAAGGTCGTGCCCGAATTCTGGTTGATGTCGCGCATCAGATTAAGGATGCTCTCCCCGGTTCGCCGGTCCAGATTGGCCGTGGGCTCATCGGCCAGCACGACTCGGGAGTTGGTCACCAGGGCCCTGGCGATGGCCACACGCTGACGCTGACCACCGGAAAGCTGGTTTGGACGATGGCCGGCATACTTGGCAAGCCCAACCATCGAGAGATAGCGTGAGACCCGCTCCTGCCGCTCCTCTTTGGAGACTTCCGGCATCTGCAGCAGGGGATACTCGACGTTCTCCTCGGCGGAAAGTACAGGTAGCAGATTAAAGGTCTGAAAAATGAAGCCGATGGTTCTGGCCCTGACCCCGGCGAGTTCGTCGGGGGTCTGACCGGAGACATCCTTGCCCTCGATTTCCACCGCACCCTTGCTTGGCGTATCGATGCATCCCATGATATTGAGAAGCGTCGATTTCCCGCTCCCCGACGGGCCTGCGATCGCCATGAAAACACCGGGCTCGACGGTCAGCGACACCCCCTCGAGAGCTGTCACTTCCTGCTCACCGAGTTGATATACCTTGCTTACGTTGTCAACACGAATAATTGGCATCGGTGCGCGAGTCTATGTTGTTTGCTTTTCAAGGATAACATTATGAGCCTTAAATTTTCCCTTCCCCGCGCTCTGGGGCGCTACGCCGCTCTCATGCTGACGGCCACGGCACTCTGTGGCAGCGGGTTATCCCATGCCGATGAAGCCGCCGATCTCGCCCGCAGTGTCGTTTCCAAGGCGGACGAGGTGCGCTTCCCCCGCGACGGCTTCCAGGTCGTCATCGACATCAACTCGATCAGCCCGGGGGAACAGGCGGAAGAGCGGAAGTACCGGATTCTTTCGAAGGGCAATGAGAACACCATCGTCCAGACCCTGGAGCCAGCCAGTGACAAGGGACAGGCGATGCTGATGCGCGGCCGCGACCTGTGGGTCTTCATGCCGAATGTCTCGCAGCCGGTGCGGCTCTCGCTCGCGCAGCGCCTGACCGGCCAGGTGGCGAACGGTGACCTGGCCCGTGCCAACTTCGCCGGCGACTACGAGCCCAAGATCCTGCGCACCGACACCATCGACGGGGAGAAGATGTACGTGCTCGAACTCACCGCGGTGGACCGCGGCGTCACGTATGCAAAGGTTCTGTACTGGGTGCGCCAGTCCAACAACTGGCCCCACCGGGCAGAGTTCTACTCCCTGTCCGACCGCCTGCTGAAGGTCTGCCGCTATGAGAAATTCCAGAGCTTGGGCGGACGCGTGCGCCCGACCCAGCTCATCATGGAAGATGCCTTGAAGAAGGGGGAGGCCTCGGTGCTGCGCTACTCCCAGATGACAGCCAAGGACCTGCCCGACCGGGTTTTCACGAAGCAGTACATGGACAAGCTCAACCGGGTGGACTGAGCTCAGGCCAGGTTGTCGGGCAGCCCTACCGGGCCGTCCGACAGTCCGTCGAGCATCCGGCCAGCCGCCACCTCCAGCATCTCCAAGGACGGCGGCGGCGACTCCAGTTCAAGACGACGGAAGACTCCGCTCACGCGGACATCGATACCCTCACAGTCGACACCGAGCAGCTCTACGCCGACTGGCGCACGGGACTCCAGCCGCGCCAGCACTGCATGCTCATCGGCCGCAACGACGGCCAGCGGCAAGGCATCCGCCTCGCCCCAGCCCATCCGCCCGAAGCCCGCGATGAAGCGGACCTTGAAGGGTTCAAGCCGATAGAACCGAAAATCCCCAAGCGCGAGATAGTCCGCAGACTCGGGGCTGTAGCGCAGGAAACGCTCTCGGGTCGCCGCATCCAGATCCGGCATTTCCAGCCTTCCGAGCAACGTCATGCGCGCCTGCTGAAGCGGGCCGCCCACTCCATCCGCCAGCAGCAGGCTGACCCGCGGATCGGCCCGCACATTGCGCGTGTGCTCGGCCAGATCACTCAGCAGAAACAGTGGCCGGCATGCGCCATCCAGCACATAAGGCAGCAGCGTGACGTAGGGATACCCCGGCTCCGCCAGCGAATGGGAACCGAGGGCTCCGCTGCTGCACTGGCGCAGCAGACGGCGAGCCTCCCGGTAACCGATCTTCATGCTCAGGCTGCGGCTCGCTGGCGGCGCGCCTCGAACAGGCAGAGGCCGCTGGCGACGGACACGTTCAGGCTCTCGACCGTGCCGTACATCGGAATGCTCACCAGCTCGTCGCAGGTGTCGCGGGTCAGACGTCGCAAGCCATCCCCTTCTGCGCCGAGAACCCAGGCGATGGGGCCTTTCTGATCCACGGTGTGGATCGATTTCTCGGCCTCGCCAGCCGCCCCCAGCACCCAGACACCGGCCTCCTGCATTTCCCGGAGGGCGCGGGCCAGATTAGTGACGGTGACGTAGGGCACCGTGTCGGCAGCGCCGCTGGCCACCTTTACCGCAGTGGCGTTGAGGCCGACGGCCTTGTCCTTCGGCGCGATGACCGCATGGGCCCCCGCGGCATCGGCAACCCGCAGGCAGGCGCCGAGGTTGTGGGGATCCTGGATACCATCAAGCACCAGCAGCAGCGCCGGCTCGGTGAGGCCATCAAGCACGTCGGGCAGCTTGAGCTCCTTGCGACGGGAATCGATACGTGCCACGACCCCCTGGTGCCGACGGGTGCCCACCATTTTGTCGAGGCGCTCCCCTTCGGACGGAATGACCCGCGTGCCAAACTGCTGGGCGTGGCGCAGCAGATCCCGCGCACGGGCGTCACTGCGCTGCGCGTCGGTAAAGATTTCAAAAATGCCCTCGGGATCATGGCGGAGCTTGGCCTGCACCGCATGAAAACCGTAGATGAGGCGGGAATTGGACTGATCAGACACGGACTTTCACTTTCTTCTTGGCGCCGCCGGCAGCGCTCTTGCGCGGCTTGGCGGCCTTGGTCGTCTTGGCAGACTTGCTTGCCTTGGTCTTGCGGGGCTTCGGCGGAGCCGACTCCGTCTTGCGGCTCCCGGCTTTTTTCTTCGGCGCGACAGGAGCCGGCGACTCCACAGGCACGGGCGCAACATCCTTGACGACGCGCCGACGCGGCGCGGCCTGAGCCTCCGCGGCAGCAGCGCGCTCCCGCTCCTTCTCCGTCTTGCCCACCCTTTCGGTAGCCCGCTGCGGCCCCTGGATCAGGCGGAAGTCGATCTTGCTCGCCTCCATATTGACGCGCACCAACTGCACACGCACCCGATCGGACAGCCGATACCGTTCACCGGTCCGCTCACCGACCAGTGCATGCTGCGCGTCGTCAAAATGGAAGTAATCGCTCCCCAAATCGGAGATATGCACGAGACCTTCGACAAAAACGTCGTCGAGGGCAACAAAGAGGCCGAAAGGTACCACCGCCGAGACGCTGCCGTCGAACTCCTCGCCGATGCGGTCCTGCATGTAGTAGCACTTAAGCCAATTCTCCACGTCCCGGTCGGCTTCGTCCGCACGCCTTTCGGTCATAGAACAATGCAGACCGATATCGCCCCAGACGCCACCTTCCTGGGCCGGCGTGTATTGCTCGCCCGCCAGCACCGCCTTGATCGCCCGGTGAACGAGCAAGTCCGGATAGCGGCGGATCGGCGACGTGAAATGGGTATAGGCCTCGTAGGCAAGCCCGAAGTGCCCGACGTTGTCCGGGCTATACACGGCCTGGCGCAGGGAGCGCAGCATCACCGTCTGCAATAGCTGCAGATCCGGACGATCCTGGATCTTTTCGAGCAGCTTGGCGTAATCAGAGGCATGCGGCTCCTCACCCCCGCCCAGCTGCAGACCGAACTCACCCAGGAAGTCCCGCAGCTTGGCCAGCTTTTCCGGCGTCGGCCCTTCGTGCACCCGGTACAGGGCCGGATGCTCATGGGTGCTCAGGAATTCCGACGCACACACGTTGGCGGCCAGCATGCACTCCTCGATCAGGCGGTGCGCATCGTTGCGACTCTCCGGCACGATCTTCTCGATCTTGCCGTTGTCGTCGAAGATCATCCGGGTTTCCTGGGTCTCGAAGTCGATCGCGCCGCGCTTGGCCCGCGCCTTCAGCAACACCCGGAACAGCTTGTCCAGGTTCTGCAGATTGGGCAGCAGCTCGCCGACAGTCTCGATCGCCGCCGGATCCCGCTCATAGAGCGCTGCGGCGACCTGGTTGTAGGTCAGGCGCGCTTTCGAGAACATCACTGCCGGGTAGAAACGGTACTGCTTGATCGCCCCGGTCTGGGAGATCGCCATGTCGCACACCATGCACAGGCGCTCCACCCGAGGGTTCAGCGAACAGAGCCCGTTGGACAGTTTCTCCGGCAGCATCGGGATCACCCGCCGTGGGAAGTAAACCGAATTGCCGCGCTCGTAGCCTTCACCATCCAGCGCCGAGCCGACCGTCACGTAGTGGGACACATCGGCGATCGCCACCACGAGGCGGAAGCCACGCCCCTGCTTTTCGCAGTAAACCGCATCATCGAAGTCCCGCGCGGTTTCGCCGTCAATGGTCACCAGCGGCAGGGCCGTGAGGTCCTCCCTGCCCTTCCAGTCCATTTTGCGCACCTTGTCGGGCAAGCGCCGGGTCTGCTCCTTAGCCTCCTTGGAGAACTCAAAGGGCAGCTCGTGCTTGCGCAGCGCAATCTCGATCTCCATACCCGGATCGGCGTAATTGCCGAGCACCTCGACCACCTGGCCGATCGGCTGTGCATGACGGGTCGGCTGCTGGATCAGCTCGACCACCACCACCTGCCCGGCCGTCACCTTCTTCTTGCCACCGGGTGCCAGCAGTACTTCCTGCGCGATACGCCGGTTCTCCGGCACCACCCGGGTCACGCCGTGCTCGACCAGCACCCGACCGACGATGCGCGTATTGGCGCGCTCCAGCACCTCGACAATCTTGCCCTCGGGCCGTCCGCGCCGATCGACACCGGCCAGACGGACCATCACCCGGTCACCGTGCAGGACTTCCCGCATCTCGTTCGGGCTGAGGAAGACGTCCGGCCCTTCCTCGTCGGTCACGACGAAGCCGTAACCATCCGGATGCCCCTGCACGGTGCCGCGGATCAGATCGGCCTTGGACGGCAGCAGATAGTCGCCGCGCCGGTTGCGCATGACCTGCCCATCCCGCTCCATCGCAAACATGCGGCGCTCGAAGAACTCGAGTTCGACCGGCAGGATGTCCAGCGCGGTGGCCAGATCCGGGAACGCCAGCGGCACGCCATGTTCGGTGAGCGTCTGCATGATGAATTCCCGGCTCGGCAGTGGGAAGTCGTACTTCTCGCACTCACGCTCGAAGAAAGGATCGCTGCGGCGCAGCTTGCTCAGTTTTTTTGTGTTTTTTGATTTAGATATTGACACGGATAATTTCTACTCTATAATTCTTGGCTTCGTTGCCCAGATGGCGAAATTGGTAGACGCGCTAGTTTCAGGTACTAGTGCCGCGAGGCGTGGAGGTTCGAGTCCTCTTCTGGGCACCATAATTACAAAAGCCAGTCCATGTGACTGGCTTTTTGTTTGTTTGTTCAACGCGCAATGCATTGGAACAGGCTAAAAACGGGCTCGTCTCGTTTCTCACTGCAGGAAAGTTCTCTTGAATAGCTTGCATCGGGATCAACTTGTTCTATAATAGCGCTTTCGTTGCCCAGATGGCGAAATTGGTAGACGCGCTAGTTTCAGGTACTAGTGCCGCGAGGCGTGGAGGTTCGAGTCCTCTTCTGGGCACCAAAAATTTAAAAAGCCGGTCATTGACCGGCTTTTGATTTGCAGAACCCGTCGTGGTATTGCTTTGGCGGATTCAAGCAAAGAAAGTTCAAAAAGAACTTGCAATAAAAAGAAGATTGCCTATAATGGCGCACTTCGCTGCCCAGATGGCGAAATTGGTAGACGCGCTAGTTTCAGGTACTAGTGCCGCGAGGCGTGGAGGTTCGAGTCCTCTTCTGGGCACCAAAATTCAAAAAAGCCGGTCATTCGACCGGCTTTTTTTGTTTTCAGCTCTCCCCTTCCATCCACTGGCAAAGCAGCGCACACTGATATAGCCGACTGTCGCATACGCGCCACACGGGAGAGCAATGATGGACAGGACTTCTGCCGAGCGCCAGGAGGGTATCTGGCGTCTCCTGTATCGCTACCTCTGGCCGTTCCCCTACTTCCGGGACGTAAGTCGTGGCACGCTGCTCGAACGACAACAGAACTACCGCTACAACCGGCGCATGGGCATCCACCACCTGCCCGGCTTCGTCGCAAAATGGGCGTGCCTGACACTACTCTTCTTCGTTCTCGGCGTTCTTTGCGAACAGCTGCTTGAGGTGGTCCTTCCCGCCGCCTGCTGCTACGTGACGGGAACCTGGACGCTGACTGTCGTCGTACAGCTCCTGGTTGCCTGGCTATGGCTATGGCGCTTTCCCGAATTGAGCCGATGAACCACTCCGTCACCCAGCCAACCCAACCGGATGCGTGCAAGGTTCGATCACATCACGCTGATATCCCTTTTTGAGTTGTGGAAATACCCCGTCAGGGTTAGGCTCTGCCGCCGCTGAAGAGCCCGTCATCGTTCGCGGCACAAGCTGCGGAGCCTGAACGGCCACACCGCAAATCCAACCTGTCAAAACAATGTCCGTCCGGCATAAGCGCCGGACGCCGGGGGAGCATGGCCGACAATCCGCGTGGCAATGAACTGATAGGCTGGCTCAGGAACCAGCACGCACCAGCCACATATTTGCTGCTCCTCGTCGTCGGAATCGGCGGCATCCTCCTCTCGGTCCTGCTCGGCCGCCTTGATTCCGAGCGCCAGGCGAGCGATTCCCGCGCCAAGGCAACAGGCGAACTGGCCCGCATCAGCGCCATGCTTGAAGGCCAGGTTCGCAGCACCTTCGGAACGGCCGAAGGTATTTCACACATGCTGAGCATCGATGGCGACATTTCCGATGCGCATTTCTACGGCATGGCCAGGATGGCCATCGCTTCCGCGTCGCACATTCGCAGCATCGCCCTCGTTCCCGACGACGTGATCCAAAGGATCCACCCCCGCGAAAACAACGAAAAGGCGCTGGGAACAAACCTCCGAGCGATTCCGGAACAATACGCCGCAATACAACGCGCACGGAACAGCGGTCGCGCGCTGCTTGCCGGTCCCCTCAAGCTCATTCAGGGCGGTGTTGGGCTGATCTACCGGCAACCCATCTTCACCCATCCCCTCCACGGAGCGCCTCTCTACTGGGGCACGATGTCGATCGTCACGGACCTGGAAAACCTCATCCGGGCCAGCGGCATCTCCAACGACGCCTCGCTTCGCCTGCTGCTGCGCGGCAAGGATGGCCTGGGGAGCAGCGGCGAGGTGATCTGGGGAGACACCGCCGTTCTCTCCGAGCAGCCCGTCAGCCTAACCGTCACGGTGCCCGGTGGCGTCTGGCAGCTGTCCGCCATACCGCGCAATGGCTGGCCCAGCCAGGCACCGCTGGAATCGCCCCTGTTCCTGATTTCGATCGCCAGTACGGCCCTGGTCCTTTTCTTCATCGCCCAGTTGATGCGGCGCAACACATTGATCAGGCAACGAAACCTGCGCCTGTCTCAAGAGATCGCGGAGCGCGAGGACGCCGAGGCCTCCCTTGCGCAGAGCGAGGCGCGCTTCCGCACCTTGTTCGAACATTCTCCCGACGCAACGTGGGTCATCGATCGCAACGGTCGATTTACCGAAAGCAACGACGCGGCACTGGCGCTTTTCGGTTTCTCCGACCACGCTCAGTTCCGGGGCATGACTCCCGCTCAACTCTCGCCCGAACGGCAAGCCGATGGCAGCAGCTCTAGCGGGAAAGTGCGGGAGATCCTCGACACCACACTCCAGAAGGGGCTGCACCGCTTCGAGTGGCTCCACCGTCACAGCAATGGGCACTGCTTCCCGGCGGAAGTGACGCTGTGCGTGATCCCACTGAGCGATGGCCCCATGATCTACGCGGTGGCACGTGACATTTCCGAGCGCAAGGCGACCGAGGAGGCGCTGGGTCTGCAGCAGGCCCTGTTGCAGACCGTTGTCGATCACGCGCCGTCATTGATCTACGTCTTCGACAAGGACGGCAATCTCCAGTGGTCGAACCGCTGTTTCGAGATGGCCGTCGGGTCCCCGCTGGACACCCTGAAAGGCTTGCCGCGGGAGCGCTTCCAGCCGGCCGACCTCGCCCGGCAGCATCGGGCCAACGACCTGGCCGTGCTGGCGAGGGGCCAGTCCATGCGCTTCGAGGAGCAACTGGATGACCACGGACATCAGCGCACCTACCTGACGACAAAGTGTCCGCTGCCGGGTGCCGATGGGCAGCCCCAGGCGATCCTGGCGATCTCCACGGACATCACGGAGATCAAGCAAACCACCGAGCAGCTGCGCCTGGCCGGCGTCGTCATGGCCAATACCGCCGATGCTGTGATGATCACCGACGCCCACAGCACCATTCTGTCGGTCAACCGTGCGTTCACCGACATCACCGGCTACAGCGCCGAAGAAGCCATTGGCCAGACGCCCCGCCTGCTGCGCTCCGACCGCCAGCCGCCCGAGTTCTATCAGGCCATGTGGGAGACCCTCCGCAGCACGGGGGGCTGGCGTGGCGAGATCTGGAACCGCCGCAAGAATGGCGCGCTCTACCCTGAATGGCTGACCATCAACGCCGTCAACGACGACGCCGGGCAGCATGTGAACTACGTCGCCGTCTTCTCCGACATCTCGGCGATCAAGCACTCCCAGGCCGAACTGGAGCGCCTGGCCCACTACGATCCCCTGACCGACCTGCCCAACCGGACCCTGTTCCACCATCAGCTTCAGCACGACCTGGACCGTGCGGTCCGCTACGAGCGCCAGCTCGCCGTTCTGATCCTGGACCTGGACGGCTTCAAGACCGTAAACGATAGCCTGGGCCACCCGGTCGGCGACCGTCTGCTGCAGCAGGCCGCCGAGCGCTTCAAGCGCTGCCTGAGAGTCGAAGATACCGTTTCCCGTCTCGGCGGCGATGAATTCGCGGTGATCCTCAGCGATCTCGGGCAGGACACCGACGCCGTCGCCGTCGTCAAGAAACTCCTCCAGACCCTGCAGGCTCCGTTCGACCTGGACGGCCACATGGCGCTGGTCACCGCCAGCATCGGGATCGCCATCGCCCCCACCGATGGCCTCACGCCGGAAGAGCTCGTCCGCAATGCCGACACCGCGATGTATGGTGCCAAGGAAGGCGGGCGCAACAGTTACAGCTTCTACCAGGCGGAAATGACCCGCCGGGCCCAGGATCGGCTGACCCGGGAGCGTGCGCTGCGGCGGGCGCTGGAAGAAAAGGAATTCGAACTCTGGTATCAGCCCAAGCTCGACCTGGAAAGCGGCCGCATCAGCGGCGCGGAAGCCCTGCTACGCTGGCGGGACCCCGAGCGGGGCATGGTGTCCCCAGCCGAGTTCATTCCGCTGGCAGAGCGCACCGCGCTGATCATCCCGATCGGCGAACTGGTGCTCGACACCGTCTGTGCGCAGATCAGGCTGTGGCGGGAGACCGGACTGGAGACGGGGCGTATCGCCATCAACGTCGCCGCCCTGCAGATCGAACGCAGCGACTACGTGGATACGTTGGCCTGTGCGCTGGCCCGCCATGGGTTGCCACCCGAGGTGCTTGAAGTGGAAGTCACCGAGAGTCTGATCATGGAAAACCCCGAGCATGCCCGCCAGGTGATCCATGCCATCCAGAACCTGGGCGTGACGACGGCCATCGATGATTTCGGCACCGGCTACTCTTCCCTGGCCTACCTGAAGGTATTGCCGGTCAATAACCTGAAGGTGGACCGCGCCTTCGTTTCCGATCTACCCCACGATGAAAACGACGTGGCGATCACCCGCGCCATCGTCGGCCTGGGCCAGACCCTGGGCTTCGAGATCACCGCGGAAGGTATCGAAACCGTCGAACAACTCGAGTTTCTGCGCAGTATCGGCTGCGACCACGGCCAGGGTTACCTGTTCGGCAAGCCCATGCCCGTCGCGGAATTCGAAACCTGGATCATTCGCGGCCAGCACGGCGAGGGCATCTAGGCCGCAGCCAGCTCAAGGCCGCCGTGCGTGGCCAGCCAGCTCGGAAAACACGCCGCTTCGATGGGCCTGGAGAACAGGTAGCCCTGCCCTTCGTGGCAATGCATCTGCTGCAGCACCGCCACCTCGGCGGGCTTTTCGATCCCCTCGGCGACGATCTCCAGCGACAGGCTGTTCGCCAGAGCCACGATGGCCCGGGCGATCGACGCATTGACCGGCGTGTTGTCGATATCGCGCACGAAGGACTGGTCGATCTTCAGGCGGTCGATGGGGAAGCGGCGCAGATAGCTTAGGCTCGAAAAGCCGGTGCCGAAATCGTCAATGGCCAAGCGGACGCCGAGCGCCTTGATCTCGTTGAGGGTGCGCAGCATCTCCTCGACGTCCTTCATCAGCACGCTCTCGGTCAGCTCGAGCTCGAGCAGGCCGGGCTCGATGGCGTACTCCGCAAGCTGTGCCATCAGGAAGCCCACGAAGCCCTTCTGGCGAAGCTGCAGCGCCGAGATGTTGACCGCCACCGGCAAAGGCGCCATCCCCTGCGCCTGCCAGGCACGCAGTTGAGCCAGCGCCTGCCGGATCACCCATTCACCGAGCTGGATGATGAGGCCGCTCTCCTCAGCCACCGGGATGAACTGCATCGGCGGAATCAGTCCACGTCGCGGATGATGCCAGCGCACCAGCGCCTCCACCCCGCGAACCTTACCACTCGCCAGATCGACCTGAGGCTGAAAGAACAGCACCAGCTCATCCCGCTCAATGGCCTTGCGCAACTCGCTTTCGAGCGACATGCTGGCCGGGTTGTAGGTATGCATCTCCGGCGAGTACGAACAAAAGCCGTTGCGGCCGGCTGACTTTGCCTCGTACATGGCCGCATCGGCCTTGCTCAGAATGTTGTGGATCTGATCATCGTCGCGTGGATAGATCGCGCTGCCGATACTGACGGTGGCCACCAGGGAGTGGCCGAGCATCTCGATCGGCTCCTGCATCGATGCCACGATCCGGTCCGCCACCAGTTCCGCCTGCCCTGGGCTCGACAGGTTCTCCATCAACACCACGAACTCGTCGCCGGCCAGCCGGGCCACGGTATCGACCTGGCGGGCGGAAGCCTTCAAACGGGCCACGATGCGACGCAGGACCTCGTCACCGGCGCTATGGCCGAGGGAGTCGTTGATCTGCTTGAAGCGGTCCACGTCGATGAACAACAGAGCTACCAGGCTGCCCTTGCGGTCGGCCTCCAGGCAGGCCTGCTCCAGACGGTCGGCCAGCAGCGCCCGGTTGGGAATCCCGGTCAGGGCATCGTAGTGGGCCAGGTAATACAGTTCGGCCTGTTTGCGCTGGGTGATGGTGTTGAGCAGGTCATGGCCGTTGGCGACGCCCGCGTAGCGCCCCTGCCGACTGACGACGAAGCCCGTCACCATGTGCTGCATGCCGGCATCGATGATCATCCGCGCTGCGTCCTCGACAGTACTCCCCTCATCCATGACGAGCGGAGACGCACTGTCGTACGGCTCGTACGCAAGCAGATCGACGATACTGCGGCGGCCAAACAATTCCCGGATGTAGGGGCGCCCGAAGAACTCGACGTAAGACTTGCGATCCAGTAGGGCCACCGGGCCCATCTGCTCATCCACGACGGGCAGCGCGTACAGGCCGGCGTCCACAAAGAAGCGATCGAGTGCGCATTGGCACGACGCACTCACGGGCAAGGGCTCCACGGTGCGCAACAGTTGGCGCACGGTTGTCGGCTGCTGCAACTGGCCGTTGAACACATACGCAGCACGACGTGGCAAGAATGCGGAGGACGATGCAGTAAGGCTCATGAATTGCGAAACCGGCCCTGGTGGCACAATCTGCCATCCCGGACCGGCCCACCGGAAATACGAAAACCCGGATACTGCGCATCAAGTATTACAGAACGACGACAAACACAACACCGGCCCCCTCTGTACCGATACAGCGCTCATGCCATTCAATTGGAAGAGCTTTTTCATAACGCCCAATCCATGACGAACGGGCGGATGAAATCAGGGCCTCGCGAACCGACTTGGACGACCTTAGTACCGAAGCGTCAGAACTGCGCCTCGTCCAGGGCCAGCGCAGCGGCAGCGCCATTGACCACCGCGTAGGCCAGACCCGGGGCCTGGGACAGCACGTGGTCCGCGTAGAAACGTGCGGTCGTGATCTTGCCCTGATAGAACGCGGCGTCGCCCGCTCCTTCCGCCAGCCGACGGGCGGACACCAGTGCGGCCCGCGCCAGTTGCCAGCCGCCGGCCACGATACCGAACAACTTCAGAAACGGCACCGAGCCCACCGACGCCGCCTTGATGTCATTGCCGAAGGTCGCCACGATGTAATCCACCGCCTCCTCCACCGCGCTGGTACCGGCCGCGAGGGACTTGCGGATTGCCTCGAATTCTTCGCCCGAGGTTTCCGCCAGCTGAGCCTCGACCTTGCGCATCTCGGCCACCACGCCCTTGGCCGTCAGGCCGCTCTCGCGGGCGATCTTGCGGCCGATCAGGTCGTTGGCCTGGATCGCCGTCGTGCCTTCGTAGATCGCCGTGATGCGGGCATCACGGAAATGCTGGGCCGCCCCGGTTTCCTCTATGAAGCCCATGCCACCGTGCACCTGCACGCCTGTGGAGGTGATCTCGATGGCGCTCTCGGTGAGCCACCCCTTCACCACCGGGATCATCAGATCGACGAAAGCCTGGTTCTGGGCCCGTACGGCAGCGTCGGCGTGATAGTGGGCATGGTCGGTCGCGGCGCCGACCACATAGGCCAGCGCGCGCTGGGCTTCAATTTGCGACTTCATGCTGAGCAGCATGCGGCGCACGTCAGCGTGATGGATGATGCTGACCTTCGGGCCGCCGCGGACGCCCGCTTCGGTGCCCTGGATGCGGTCCTTGGCGTATGCCAGGGCCTGCTGGTAGGCCCGCTCGGACAACGCCAGGCCTTCCATGCCCACTGCAAAGCGGGCTTCGTTCATCATGATGAACATGTACTCCAGGCCACGGTTGGCCTCGCCAACCAGCGTGCCGATGGCACCGCCCTTGTCGCCGAAGGCCAGCACCGCCGTCGGGCTGGCATGGATACCGAGCTTGTGCTCGATGGACACGCAGTGCACATCGTTGCGCTCGCCCGGCGTCCCGTCAGCATTCAGCAGGAACTTCGGTACGACGAACAGCGAAATGCCCTTCACCCCTTCCGGCGCGTCCGGCAAGCGGGCCAGCACCAGGTGGATGATGTTATCGGTCATGTCATGCTCACCGTAGGTGATGAAGATCTTCTGACCGAAAATCTGGTAGGTGCCATCGCCCTGCGGTACCGCGCGGGTACGCACCGCAGCAAGGTCGGAGCCGGCCTGGGGCTCGGTGAGGTTCATGGTGCCGGTCCACTCGCCACTCACCATCTTGGGCAGATAGGCCGCCTTCTGCTCATCGGTCCCGCACAGCTTGATTGCCTCGATGGCCCCGGTGGTCAGCATCGGGCACAGGGAGAAGGCCATGTTGGCCGACTTCCACATCTCCATCACCGCCGTCGAAATCAGCTTCGGCAGCCCCTGGCCGCCGAACTCCGGCTCGCAGGCCAGCGCCGTCCAGCCGGACTCCGCAAACTGCGTGTAGGCGTCCTTCCAGCCCGCAGCCGTACGCACCTCTCCGTTGTCCCAGCGGGCGCCTTCCTGATCGCCACTCCAGTTGAGCGGCGCCAGTACGCCGCTGGCAAACTTGTTGGCTTCCTCAAGGATCGCATCCACCACATCGGCGGTCGCCTCCTCGCAGCCCGGCAGGGCCGACACGGCGTCGAGGCCGGCCAGTTCCTTCATGACGAACTGCATGTCACGGATCGGTGCGTTGTAGCTGCTCATCGTTCTTTTCTCCACACGGTGTTGTTATTTGGTTTTTGACGGCCGCGAAGCCAGGGCACTGCTATTTGTTCATCAGATAGACACGATCATCGAAACTGGCGACCCACTCCGGGCGATAGATGACCATCAGGGTCAGCGCCATGCCCGACAGCCAGGCTTCCGCAAAGCCCAGCAGCAGGAAGAACGGCAGGTATTCGGACAGGAGCTTGTCGGCCGAGTAGGCGCCGGCCGAGAACAGCATCAGGGACGCAATCAAACCCTGGATCAGAACGATCACCATCGCGCCGATGAAAGCGTTGACGAAGATGTAGACGAAGAAATGCTTGGGCAGCCAGCGTTCCACGAGACGGAAGTACAGGGAGCCCAGCGCCACCGGCACGATGCCCATGGCGAGGAAATTGATGGGGATGGCGGTCCACTCGATGCTGCCGTTCAGCGTCACGCCGATCAGCGCCAGGGTCAGCACGACGAGGGCCAGTTGCGGCCCGAAGATCAGCGTCGCGGCCATCGCCCCTAGGATGTGGAGGTTGAGACCGGGATAGACACCGGCATTCAGGCTCCACAACAGCGTGAGAACGACGGCGGCGCCTGCCAGGGCATTCAGCTGATGCCCATCCAGCATGCGCCGCCAGGGGGCGGTCCGGATCACCCACGCTCCGACCCCCAGTCCGCAAAGACAGGCAAAGATGTGCCAGCCTGCAGAGAAGAGATCGGGCGCGAAGTTCATTCAGCCTGCCCCGGCTCCGAGCGTCCTCAGACGGCGGAGGTCAGTTGCGGCACGGCCTCGAAGAGGTCGGCGACGAGACCGTAGTCGGCCACCTGGAAGATCGGCGCTTCCGGATCCTTGTTGATCGCGACGATCACCTTGGAGTCCTTCATACCGGCCAGGTGCTGGATGGCGCCGGAGATACCGACGGCCAGGTAGAGCTGCGGCGCGACGATCTTGCCGGTCTGGCCGACCTGGTAGTCGTTGGGCACGAAGCCGGCATCGACGGCGGCGCGGGACGCGCCAAGGGCGGCACCGAGCTTGTCGGCCAGCGGCTCGAGCAGCTTGTGGTAGTTCTCGCCGCTACCCACGCCACGACCACCGGAAACGATGATCTTGGCGGCACCCAGTTCGGGACGGGCAGATTTGGTCAGCTCACGGCCAACCAGCTTGGACAGGCCCAGGTCAGCCGCCGCAGCCACATTCTCGACGGCAGCCGAACCACCCTCGCCCGCCGCCTCGAAAGCGGTGGTACGCACGGTGATGACCTTGACCGGATCAACCGACTTGACGGTAGCCAGCGCATTGCCTGCGTAGATCGGGCGCACGAAGGTGTCGGCGGACTCGATGGCGACGATCTCGGAGATTTGAGCCACGTCGAGCAGCGCCGCGACGCGCGGCAGCACATTCTTGCCGAAGGTGGTGGCAGGGGCCAGCACGTGGGTGATGGCACCGGCGGAAGCCTGCACCGTGGCGACGACCTGGGCAGCGAGGTTCTCGGCGGCCTGGTCGGCAAAGGCGGCAGAATCCGCCACCAGCACCTTGGCAACGCCGGCCACCTTGGCCGCCGCTTCGACGACGGCCGCAGCAGCGGAGCCCGCCACCAACATGGCGACGTCGCTGCCCAGCTTGGCGGCAGCGGATACGGCGTTGAGGGTCGCGCCCTTCAGGGACGCATTGTCGTGCTCGGCAACAACCAGAATCGTCATTACAGCACCTTCGCTTCGTTCTTGAGTTTCTCGACCAGCTGAGCCACGTCAGCCACCATCACGCCGGCGCTGCGCTTCGGCGGCTCGGCAACCTTCAGCGTCGTCAGGCGGGGGGTGACATCCACGCCCAGATCGGCGGGCTTGACGGTTTCCAGCGGCTTCTTCTTGGCCTTCATGATGTTCGGCAGCGTCGCATAGCGCGGCTCGTTCAGGCGCAGGTCAGTGGTCACCACGGCCGGCAGGGAGATCTCGAGGGTCTCCAGGCCACCGTCGATCTCACGGGTCACACTGGCCTTGCCGTCGCCCAGCGCCACCTTTGACGCGAAGGTGGCCTGCGGCCAACCCTTCAGCGCGGACAGCATCTGGCCGGTCTGGTTGGCATCGTCGTCGATGGCCTGCTTGCCGCAGATCACCAGCTGGGGTTGTTCCTTGTCGCACAGCGCCTTCAGCAGCTTGGCGACGGCCAGCGGCTGAAGGTCGGCATCGGTCTCGACGAGGATGCCGCGATCGGCACCGATCGCCATCGCGGTGCGCAGGGTTTCCTGGCAGGCACCCACGCCGCAGGAGACGGCCACCACTTCAGTTGCCACACCGGCTTCCTTCAGGCGTACTGCTTCTTCGACCGCGATTTCATCGAACGGGTTCATGGACATCTTGACGTTGGCGATATCCACGCCAGATCCGTCACTCTTAACGCGTACCTTGACGTTGTAATCGACCACGCGTTTAACGGGAACCAGAATCTTCAATGCTGCGCTCCTTCCATTTGTAGAGGTTCTCCACCATATTCTGGATCTGCCGCAGGCATCGACGATTCGACCTCCTGCTGGCAAACCTGTTCTCCGACCGCCGCTTCCGCCGGCAATCCGGTGCCGACACGGAGACGGACCAGCAAAGCCGCGAGCTTCTCACAGGCACCTTGCTTTGTCACTTTCCGTACGGTACCGTATGGGGACTGCACCCGTCAATACTACACCGTATGGAAAAACCGCCCCGCCTTCAGCTCGACCGTGACGCCTGGGTCCAGGCCGCCCTCGATACCCTCGCCGACGAAGGCGTCACCGGCGTGCGCGTCGAAGTGCTGGCCAAGCGCCTGCACGTGACCAAGGGCAGCTTCTACTGGCACTTCAAAGATCGCCAGGACCTGCTTTCCGGCGTGCTCGAGACCTGGAAGGACGGGCGCATCCGCGACATCGTCAAGCAGACGAGGCCAACCGGCGACGAGGAGGCGCAGATCTTCCACGTCATCGACGTGTATAGCGCCAGCCGCAACCGCAAGGGCATCCTCATCGAACTGGCGATGCGCGAATGGGCACGCCGCGATACGGCTGCTGCACTGATCGTCGAGGAAGTGGACGCCTGGCGCCTGCGCTGTGCCCGCGAACTATTTCTGGCTGCCGGCATGCCGATGCACGAGGCGTCCACCCGCAGCATGCTGCTCTACGCCTACGTCTTCGGGATCTCGATGATGAACTGCGAGAAGTTCGACGGGGACATCAGCCGCATGAAGGACGACATCCGCCAGCTCATCGCCAGCAGCCGTCCGACGGCACCGGAAGTGCAGGCCTGAACTCCGGCAGGTCAGCCAGGCCAGGAATCGCGTCGACCGCATTATCTCCTGTTACGGCGATCACGGCATCCACGTCGATGCCGCGCAGCAGCGCCAGCTCCTGCGCGAAGCGCGCCAGGTTAGCCGGATCGTTTCGCCCGCCGGCACACCACGCGGGCGGAATGTCCGGCGCGTCGGTCTCCAGCACGATGGAAGAAAGCGGCAAGCTCGCCGCCAGCTCGCGGATGCGCCGCGAGCCGGTGTAGGTCATCGCACCGCCGAAACCGAGCTTGAAACCCAGCTTGATGAAGGCCTCGGCCTGCTGGCGGCTACCGTTGAAGGCATGGGCGATGCCGCCGCGCACCCGGATCTGGCGCAGGCATTTGAGGATAGCGTCCTGCGCGCGGCGGACGTGCAGCACCACAGGCAGGTC
Organism: Zoogloea sp. GW822-FHT05C07; assembly: GCF_058800215.1. Classification (NCBI taxonomy): domain Bacteria; kingdom Pseudomonadati; phylum Pseudomonadota; class Betaproteobacteria; order Rhodocyclales; family Zoogloeaceae; genus Zoogloea; species Zoogloea sp. GW822-FHT05C07. The sequence goes on along the minus strand of NZ_CM179510.1, from coordinate 4,382,132 downwards.
GAATTCCCGCGCCAGCTTGAGCTGAGCGATGAAGAACGCCGTCTGGCGCGGCAGATCGCCGTCCGGGATGAAGCCGTCCAGGCCGATCTCGCCGACCGCCACCGCCCCACCCCGTGCCAAGCCATCGCGCAGCAGCTCCAGATCGGCCCCCCTCGCCCCGGCCACGTATATGGGGTGAATCCCCAGTGCGTAGCGGCATTCCGGCAGCCGGGCGGCCAGGTCGGCGACCTTCGCAAAGTTGGCCGCCTCCACCGCCGGCACCAGCAAGCCGCCCACCCCTGCCGCCCGGGCCGCCTCGAAAACGGCAGCGCGGTCTGCGTCGAACTCCGCGGCGTCCAGGTGGCAGTGGGTGTCGATCAGCACGGGCAAGCTGCGCTTACCTGCCGGTCCACACCGGCTTGCGCTTGGCCATGAAGGCGTCGATGCCTTCGGCGGCGTCCTCGCTCATCATGTTGCAGGCCATCACCTCGGCCGCCTGCTGGTAGGCCGCGTCGAGCCCCATTTCGAGCTGCGAGTAGAACATCTGCTTGCCCATCGAGATGGCCACCGGCGACTTGGCGCAAATGGAAGCGGTGAGCTTGGCCACCTCCTCGTCCAATGCCTCAATGGGCACCACGCGATTGACCAGCCCACGGCGCTTCGCCTCGGCGGCGTCGATGAAGTCGCCGGTCACCAGCATCTCGAAGGCTTCCTTGCGCCCCATGTTGCGGGACAGGCCGACGCTCGGCGTCGCGCAGAACAGCCCGACGTTGATGCCGGACACCGCGAAGCGCGCCACGTCGGAGGCCACCGCCAGATCGCACATGGACACCAGCTGGCAGCCGGCGGCGGTGGCGATGCCATGCACGCGGGCGATCACCGGCTGGGGCATGTTCACGATCTGCATCATGACCTTGCCGCACAGGCGGAACAGGGCCTGCTGGAAGGACTTGGTGTAGTTGCCGCGCATCTCTTTCAGATCGTGCCCGGCACAGAAGGCCTTGCCGGCCCCGGCCAGCACGACGACACGCACCGAGGCATCGGCAGCGATGCCGGTGAGTTCCGCCAGTAGCGCATCCAGCATCGGCTGCGAAAGCGCGTTGAACTGGCCCGGCCTGTTCAGCGTCAGCGTCGTCACGCCATTGGTGTCGTCACGCAACAGCAAGGGGTCGGTAAGGGTTTCGGCAACGGCATTCATGGGCTCTCCTCCTTGGTCTTCAGTTGTCACTATGCGCCGGCACGTTCCTGCCGGTCGGGTTTCAGGCTGAACAGCGGGCGCGGACGCCACCGCCAGGGCGCGCCACGCCTTCCTTGTCGATGGCTTCCAGCCAGTCGAGCAGCTCGCGGTTGAGTTGCAGCACGCCTTCCCGCAGCGCGGTGACGCCGCCTACGGCATCCGGCGTCGGCGCCGGGCGGGTGACCGCGAAACCGCGGGTCGCGATGAGCTGATCCGTGCGCGGCGCCAGCAGGGCCGCGCGCGCCTCGATGAGCCCGCGGCTGCGTCCTTCCTCGTCGAAGACCTGGATAAACTCGTCCAGGTCCACCCGCAGCCGGCAACCGCTGGAGGACACGGCAGTTTCGCTGGTCTTCATCGAACGCTTGACCGCCAGCTCCACGAGCTGGCCCGGCTGGGCAACCCACCGGCTTTCCAGGTAGAACTGCCGCCGGGTCGGCTGCGCGTAGGCGAGGCGATACTGCATGGTCGTCGAGGCGAGCCACGACGCCGGCACCACCTCGGCGCTGCGGATCGGAAAGCCGAGGGGACGCAGCGTGGCCGAATCGAGCGGACCAAAATCATGCATCGAGTAGTTGGGCGCCGCCTTGGGCAGGCTGCCGCACGCCGCCACGGTGAGCGCCAGGAGTATGGGCACCAAGAACCGGAAGTGAAAATACTCACGCATCGATTGTGGACACAGAAAGCGCATCGTTGATGGTCCCGGACTCACCGTGCCGTGGGCCGGCTATGGAAACCGGCCTCGCCGGGCCCCGGCGCCGGCTTGCCGCGTCCCAACAGCAGGAGCTGCGGCGAGTTGTCGAGTTCGTCGAGCAGGTCGGACAACTGCCGCGACGTGGTGGTGAGTTCCTGCAACAGCACGTTCAGGCGCGGCAGTGTGCTGGTCGCAAAACCCTCGCCGGCCGCACCGACGACGCTGTCCACCCGGTCAGCCACGGTCTGCAGCCTCACCAGCAGCGCGCGGCCGTCGCTGGCCATCGGCGCCGCGTCGGCACTCAGGCGTTCGAGGTTGGTCAGGGAACGGTCGATGCGCGCCAGATTGTCCTTGCTGAAGACCTGCCGCACCGCCGCCAGGGCCTTCGGAGCTTCCTGCAGGGTCTGGTCAAGCCCCTTGCTCGACGATTCGAGATTGGCCAGGGTCTTCTCGAGGTGTTCCAGGTTGTCCTGGCGGGTCAGCACCGCCAGGCGATCGACGATCTCCTGCACGCGCCTGAGGGTCTGCACCGAGGCATCAGCCACCTCCTCGATCAGACCGGGCGCCAGGCGGATGCGCGGCGGACCGCCGCCCTCCCCCTGCAAGGGCTCCGGCTTGTCACCAGCATCGTCGAGGGCGATATAGGCCAGCCCGGTCACCCCCTGGTTGGCCATGCGCGCCCGCGTACCGCGGGTGATCGGCAGATCCGTGCGGATCCGTACCTTGACCAGCAGGTCTTTCGGATTGGCCGGATCGAGGGCGATATCTGCCACCTTGCCGGCGACGATGCCGCGGTAACGCACGGTGGATTGGGGGTTCAGGCCATTGACGCTGCCCGACGTCACCAGCACGACCTCACGGGTGCTCTCCCGCTTGTCGGAGAACCACCACAGGGACAGCACGATCGCCCCGCTCAGCAGGATCACGAACAGACCGGCGGCAATGGCGTGGGCCCGGCTCTCCATCAGCCCATCCCCCGCCCGCGCGCCAGTGCAACCTGGGCACGATCGCTATGGAAAAAACGCTCTATGAAGGGATCCTGCACCTGGACTATCTCGTCAAGCGGGCCGAAAGCCAGTATACGCCCCTCCGCCAGCACCGCCACGCGGCTCGCCAATGCCGCCAGCGTATCCAGATCGTGGGTCACCAGCACCACGGTGAGCCCCAGCGCCCGATGCAGGGCGCGGATGAGGTGCACGAAACCGCTGCTGCGGTCCGGATCGAGTCCGGCCGTCGGCTCGTCGAGCAGCAGCAGTTCCGGCTCCAGGGCCAATGCCCGCGCCAGCGCCACCCGCTTGACCATGCCGCCGGACAGCTCGGCGGGCATGCGCCGCGCCACATCGGCATCAAGCTCCACCATCGCCAGCTTGAGGCGCACCAGATCCTGCAGCAGCGCGTCGTCGGTGACGCCGACCTCCCGCAATGGAAACGCCACATTGGCAAACACATTCAGCGCAGAAAACAGCGCGCCCTGCTGAAACAGCATGCCGAAGCGCCGCCGGCGTTCGAGTTGCTCGGCGCGGGAGCCGGCAAACAGCGGCTCACCGAACAGGCTCACGTCGCCCGCAGTCGGCCGCAGCAGGCCGACCATCTGGCGCAGCAACGTAGTCTTGCCGCTGCCGGAACCGCCGACGAGGGCCAGCACTTCCCCAGCCGGCACGGCGAGATCGATGCCCCGGTGGACCCAGGTCTGCCCGAAGCGGGTCTCCAGCCCGCGGACCTCGACGGGGTAGTCGCTCATCGGGGCAGGCCGATGGAGCGGGTCGCAATGGCGAATACCGCATCCACCAGGATGACGACGGTGATCGACGTGACCACCGAGGCGGTCGTATTGGCCGACAGGCTCTCGGTATTCGGCTTCACGCGCAGCCCGAAATAACAGGCCACCAGCGCAATCATCAGCCCGAACACCGCCCCCTTGCAGAGGCCGATGACCAGGTTTGCCACCGGCACGGCGCGCGGCAGGGCATTCACGAAATAGTCGAAGCTCAGATCCAGCTGCAGGTTGGCCGACACCATGCCGCCGAACAAGGCCACTGCCGAGCCCCACAGGGTCAGCGGCGCCATCGCCAGCGTCAGCGCAAGCACCTTGGGCAGCACCAGCCGCACATAGGGCGAGATGCCCATCGCCGCCAGCGCATCGATTTCCTCGGTGACGCGCATCACGCCGATCTGCGCCGTCATCGCCGAGCCCGAACGTCCGGCCACCAGCACCGCCACCAGCACCGGACCGAGCTCCCGGATGATGCCAAGCCCCAGGATATTGACGATGAACACGTCCGCCCCAAAGGCCCGCAACTGCAGCGCAGACAGGTAGGACAGCACGACCCCGATCAGGAAACCGACCAGCGCCGTGACCGGCATGGCCCTGACCCCGACCTTGTAGAAGTTGGCCGAGGTTTCCAACACCGGCCAGTGGCCCCGTGCCCGCAGCAGATGGGCGAAGTCGATGACGAGCTGGCCAATCAGCGCGACGAAGCCGACCGCATTGCGGAGCATCTTGAAGAAGAGGCGGCCAACGCCCTCCGTGCCGTCGAGGAAACGATAGCCCGGCTCGACGGGCAGGCCGCCGTCACCGAGCTCGGCAAGGCGCGCGAAGACCGGCGCTAGCCTGTCCGGCAGCACCAGCCCTGGCGGACGCTGCCGCCCCCAGCGCCGCCACAGCAGCAACGCACCGAAGCTGTCGAGGCGCGACACGGCCTCCAGATCCCAGCTGCCGTCGGACGCGGCCTGCTCGAGCTGACGCCCGAGGGCGTCGAGATCCGGCTGCAGCAGGCGCAGCGTCCAGTCCCCCGACAACACGACCCGCGCCCCCCCTCCTGCGCGTTCGAGGCGGACCACGGGGAGCGGACGGGGCTCCGGACTCATCGACCGACGCCTAGGCGCCAGCCGGACTGCGGGCCGCAGCCCGCTCCACGCGCACTCTCAGTGGCAGGCCTATGGTCTGCCACTGGCGCTCTTCCTCATCCAGCGCCGCCGCAGTAAGCGGCAGGTTGCGCAGCCATTCGGCATCCGCCACCACCACATGCCCACGCCCCTCGCGCTTGACGCGCAGCGGCGGCACGCCACGCCCATCACGGGCGCGATGGACAACTGCCGCCAGGCGCAGGCACAGGATCAAGCGCCACTCGGGGCTGTCCGGATCAAGCGCGCCGATGCGCGCCAGCTTGCCGCGATGGGCCAGCACCACGCGCGCCAGGCGCCCCTGGTCCATGCGCGAGAAACCCGGCATGTCGGCATTGCCGAGAATGTAGGCGCTGTGCTTGTGATAGCTCGAATGGGCCACGGACACCCCGATCTCGTGCAGCCGCGCGGCCCACTCGAGGAAGCGCCGGTCCACGTTCTCCTCGTCGCTGGAGGTCGGATCGAGTTGCGACAGGAAGGCCAACGCCGTCTCGCTCACCTGCCTGGCATGGGCCATGTCCACCCCGTAGCGTTCCATGAAGGCCGACACGGTGGCGTCGCGCAGGTCGTGGTGGTGGTAGCGGCCGAGCAGGTCGTAGAGCACGCCGAGACGCAGGGCGCCTTCCGAGAAGGTCATCCGTTCCAGGCTGAACTCCTGGAAGATCGCCCACATGATCGCCAGGCCGCCGGGCAGCACCGGCAGGCGATCGGGGCGTAGCCCTTCCAGTTGCAGGTTGTCCAGGTGCCCCGCCTTCAGCATCAGCGTACGCAGACGGTCGAGGCCGCTACGGGTGATGCCGCCATCGGAGAGCCCGTTGAGTTCCAGGATGTCCACCAGGGCCTTGGCCGAGCCGCTGGAACCGACCGCCTCTTCCCAACCCACCTCGCGATAGGCGTGGGTGATGGTCTGGATCTCCTTCTGGGCCGCCAGTTCGGCTTCGCGCATGCCGCGCTTGTCGATGCGGCCTTCGGGGAAATAACGCAGGGAATAGCTCACGCAGCCCATGTAGAGGGATTCGAGCTTGATCGGCTGGAAGCTCTTGCCGATCACGAACTCCGTGGAACCGCCGCCGATATCCACCACCAGCTGCTGCTTGTGCGGGTTGGGCAGCGTGTGCGCCACCCCTACATAGATCAGGCGCGCTTCTTCCCGTCCGGCAATGACCTCGATCGGAAAACCCAGCGCAGCCTCAGCCTGCACCAGGAAATGCGGTGCGTTCTTGGCCACCCGCAGGGTATTGGTCGCCACCGCCCGCACGGCGTCCAGCGGATAGTCGCGGATACGCTCGTTGAAGCAGCGCAGCGCGCTGATGCCGCGGAACTGGGACGCCGCATCCAGCATCCGGTCGGGGGACAGGCCGGCGGCGAGACGGACGGCCTCCTTGATGCCATCGAGAGGATAGATCTGGTCGTTGACGATCCGCCCGACCTGCAGACGGAAACTGTTGGACCCCAGATCGATGGCGGCAATCAATTCACGATTCATGAAACACGCACAAGTGGCGCCGGACGGCGCGAAAGCTGGAAATTCTAGCACTGCGCCGGGCGACGCCCCGCATCAATCCGGCCCCTACGGCAGTCGTCATCTTTATGCAACAAAAATGTCACATACTCAGGGCCTAATCAGAAGATCAAGAGGAGAGCCCATGCACCGTACCAACAATATCCGCCATTTCAATTCGGATCACTTCATCAACCGCGAACTCTCCCTGCTTCAGTTTCAGCGCCGCGTCCTTGCCCAAGCCGCCGACCCGGCCGTACCGCTGCTCGAACGTTTGCGCTTCCTGTGTATCGTGTCCAGCAACCTGGACGAGTTCTTCGAAGTGCGGGTCGCCGGCGTGAAGGAGCAACTGCGCCTCGGTAGCCACGCCATAACCACCGACGGCTTGAGCCCATCCGCGCTGCACAGCCTGATCAGCGCCAAGGTCCATACCATCATCGCCGAGCAGTACGCGCTGCTCAACGACACCATCCTGCCGGCCCTCGCCGAGGAAGGCATCGTCTTCCTGCGCCGTAGTGTATGGACCGACGCCCAGCACCTGTGGGCGCGGGACTACTTCATGCGTGAAGTGATGCCTGTGCTGACGCCCATCGGCCTGGACCCGGCCCACCCCTTCCCGCGCGTGCTCAACAAGAGCCTCAACTTCGCCGTCGAGCTGGAGGGCCGCGACGCCTTCGGCCGCAGCTCCGGCTCCGCCATCGTGCAAGCGCCCCGCGCGCTGCCCCGCGTGATCCGCCTGCCGAAGGAGCTGACCGGCGTCGACTACGGTTTCGTGTTCCTGTCCTCCCTGCTGCACGCCCACGTCGGCGAGCTCTTCGAAGGCATGAACGTGCTCGGCTGCTACCAGTTCCGGGTGACCCGCAACTCCGACATGTTCGTGGACGAGGAAGAGGTCAAGGACTTGCGCGCCAGCCTCAAGGGCGAACTGCAGCAGCGCCACTTCGGCGACGCGGTGCGCCTGGAGATCGCCGACAACTGCTCGGAAGCGATGGCCAACTTCCTGATGAAGCAGTTTGCCCTCAGCCCTGCCGACGTCTATCGGGTTCCCGGCATGGTCAACCCTGTCCGCCTGAACCAGGTGCCTGACTGGGTGGAACGCCCCGACCTCAAGTACCGCCCCTTCCTGCCGGCACGCCCCAAGGGCCTCGACAAGCAGGAGAACATCTTCGCTGCGATGCGCCGCCAGGACATCCTGCTGCACCACCCGTTCCAGAGCTTCGAGCCGGTCATCGAACTGCTGAAGGCAGCGGCTGACGACGCCGACGTGGTCGCCGTAAAGATGACCGTCTACCGCACCGGCACCGATTCCGTGCTGATGGAGCACCTCGTCCGCGCCGCCCAGAAGGGCAAGGAAGTCACCGTGGTGCTGGAGCTGATGGCCCGCTTCGACGAAGAAGCCAACATCAGCTGGGCGGCCCGCCTCGAAGAGGTCGGTGCCCACGTGGTGTACGGCGTGTTCGGCTACAAGACCCACGCCAAGCTCCTGCTGCTGGTGCGCCGCGAAGACGGCAAGCTGAAGCGCTACGCCCACCTCGGCACCGGCAACTACCATCCGCGCACGACCCGCTTCTACACCGACTTCGGCCTGCTCACCGCCAACGACGAAATCGGCGCCGACGTCGCAGAAGTCTTCAAGCAGCTCACCGGGCTCGGCCAAGCCGGCAAGCTCAAGCATCTGTGGCAGGCCCCGTTCACACTGCAGCCCAACGTGGTGGCAGCCATCCGCGAGGAAGCCGAGATCGCGCGGGCGGGCCGCAAGGGCCGTATCGTCGTCAAGGTCAATGCGCTGCTCGAACCGGAAACCATCGAGGCGCTGTACGAAGCCTCCTGCGCCGGCGTCGAGATCGACATCATCGCCCGCAGCGTGTGCGCGCTGAAGCCCGGCGTGCCCGGCCTGTCCGAGAACATCCGGGTGCGCTCCATCGTCGGCCGCTTCCTGGAGCACCACCGGATTTTCTATTTCCGTGCCGACGGTGCCGACAAGCTCTACATGTCGAGTGCGGACTGGATGGAACGCAACTTCTTCAAGCGCATCGAGGTCGGCTTCCCGATCCTCGACCCGAAGATCAAGCGACGGGTCATCAAGGAAGGCCTGCGTCCCTACCTGGGCGACAACTGCCAGGCCTGGGAAATGGATAGCGACAACGTCTATCGGAAGAAGAATCCCCGCACAACCCGCCGTGCGGCCCAGGAAATCCTGCTCAAGGAGCTGGCTGGCGTTCAAATCGTCTGACCCATCATCCTGGCATTCCCATCGGCAACAGGATTCAGGAGGAGCATGAAGGCCGCCGTGTTGTAAAATCTCGAGTTCAATCCATTTCTCGATGGCCAACTTCATGTTTCTCCCCCGACGCCGACTGCTCCTCACTGCAACTCTCAGTGCTGCCGTTCTTTCCGCCTGCGGCGGCGGCGGCAGCGCCTCCTCCGCCCCGACGAATGTCACGGTGGCAGCGGGCGACCAACAGATTTTCGTTACCTGGGACCAAGTATCCGGCGTGGACTACTGGCTGTGGTTCAACACCGGAACCACGACCGTCAATCCGGGCGACAAGACCGCCAGCTTCAAGCTCAGCGTGGGCTCCCCTTATCTGCTGAATATGGACGACCGCTCGGTAGCGCTCGTCAACGGGACGCTCTACGCCCTCACACTCAACGGCCGTAACAATGGCGGCCCTGGCGGCCCGGGCTCGACGCCCGTCACTGCGACCCCCCGCCTTAGCGGCGACAACTGGCCGGCGGGTGCAACCCTCGGCAGCCAGACGCTGCGTGGTATCGCCTACGGGCGTTCCATCAGCAGTTCGAGCAACAACTCCTACGTAGCGGTGGGCGATGGCGGCAGCATCTACAACACGCCGGACACCGATGCCGACCGTATCTACCGCTCCACGTCCAAACTCAACTGGATCACCCCGACCGGTACCGGGGTATCGTCTTCCATCGACCTGAAGGCGGTCGTCTACGCCAGCGGCCTGGGCAACTACTACGCCGTCGGCACCGGCGGCAGCGTCGTCTACAGCTCCGACATCAACAACTGGACGACCCTCGGCAGCGGCACCACGGGAACCACAAACACCTTCAATGCCGTTGCCACCAGCGGTTCCACGCTGGTCGCAGTGGGCGAGAACGGCACCATCCGCTACTCCACCAACGGCACCTCGTGGAGCACGCCGACGTCCATCAGCCAGGACGTGAGCGGCATCGCCCTGCGCGGTGTCACCTACAACAACGGCGTATGGGTCGCGGTCGGCAGCAACGGCAAGGTTCTTACCGCCACGGACGTGAATACCTGGACGGTGGCCACGCAATCAGGCGACCTGACCTCAGTCGCATCGGGCAGCCAGACCGTCAACAGCACCACCACCTACTACTACATCGCGGTGGGCGCTGACGGCACCGTGCTGACCAGTACCGATGGATCGCTGTGGACGAGCACGACCCTGGGCGCAACCCTGTACACCGCCTCCGTCGGCTCGCGTCTGGTGGCCCTGGGCGCCAGCGGTGCCGTCTATACCCGCGAACTCGATGGCACGGGCGGCTGGACCCAGCGCACCAGCGCCACCCCCGGTGCGAGCATCTACGGCGCCGTGCGGGCCCAGAACATCTACACCGCAGTGGGTTCCAGCGGCGCTACGATCTACTCGTACTAAGCCGTCCACGCAATCGACCGGTGCCGCCCGGCACCGGCCCCCTGAGTGGAGCCGCCAGCCATGGCCGCTCCACTTTTCACTTCCGTCGCAGCCGAAGCCACCATGTCGTCCAACACCAGCAACAGCGATCTTCTCGCCCGTTCCCTGTCCGCGGTCTGGCACCCGTGCACCCAGATGAAACACCACGAGCAGATGCCGCTGGTGCCCATCAAACGTGGCGACGGCGCCTGGCTGTACGACATGGACAGCAAGCGCTACCTGGACGGCATCAGCTCCTGGTGGGTCAACCTGTTCGGCCACGCCAATCCGCGCATCGGCGCCGCCCTCAAGACTCAGCTCGACACCCTCGAACACGTGCTGCTGGCCGGCTTCACCCATGAACCGGTGGTCGAGCTGTCCGAGCGTCTGGCCGCCCTCACCGGCCACCAACTCGGGCACGCCTTCTACGCGTCGGACGGCGCCTCGGCCACTGAAATTGCCCTCAAGATGAGCGTGCATTACTGGCGCAACACTAACCGCCCCGGCAAGAACCGCTTCGTCAGCCTGGCCGGCAGCTACCACGGCGAAACCGTCGGCGCACTGGCCGTCACCGATGTGGCGATCTTCCGCGACGCCTATGCCCCGCTGGTGCGTGGCGGCACCTGCGTACCGACACCCGACGCCCGCCTCGCCGAAGCCGGTGAAACGGCCGCCGACGTGGCCCGCCGCGCCGCCGCCGCGCTGGAAGCCCACCTGGCCGCACACGCCGACGAAACCGCCGCACTGATCGTCGAACCGCTGGTCCAGGGCGCCTCCGGCATGGTCATGTACGACCCGGAATACCTGCGCCTGGCACGCAGCCTGTGCGACCGCTACCAGGTGCATCTGGTGGCCGACGAGATCGCCGTCGGCTGTGGCCGCAGCGGCAGCTTCTTCGCCTGCGAACAGGCCGGCATCTGGCCGGACTTCCTGCTGCTGTCGAAGGGCATCTCCGGCGGCTACCTACCCCTGTCCATCGTCCTCACCACTGACACCGTCTTCGACGCCTTCTACGACGACGACACCGCCCGCGGTTTCCTGCACTCCCACTCCTACACCGGCAACCCGCTGGCCTGCCGGGCAGCGCTGGCGACCCTCGACATCTTCGCGCAGGACGACGTGATCACCGCCAACCGCGTCAAGGCTCAGCGCATCGGCGAGGCCTTCCGGAGCGCCATCGGCGGCCATCCAGCGGTCCGCCATCTGCGCCAGCAGGGCATGATCCTGGCGTTCGATGTGGCCGACGCACCGGCCGGCTTCTCCCGCCGCTTCTTCACCGAAGCCCTGCAGCGGGAACTTCTGCTGCGCCCGATCGGTAATACCGTTTACACCATGCCCCCCTACATCCTCGGCGACGACGAGATCGACTTCCTCGCCAGCCGCTGCGCTGCCGCCCTGGAGGCCAGCCTTGCCTGAGTATCCCGATCCGCTCGACGAATTGGACGCCGGCCTCGCCGAACTCGACGCCGCCGGCCTGCGCCGCCGCCGCCGCATTGTCACGACTCCCTGCCGCCCGGAGACCCACCTCGTCGACCGGGAGGATGCGGTCACCGCCTTCTGCTCCAACGACTATCTGGGCCTGGCCGCCGAACCCGCGCTGGCTGACGCAGCCCACCGCGGCATCGACCGCTGGGGCGTCGGCTCCGGCGCATCCCACCTCGTCAGCGGCCACTATGCCGCCCACGAAGCTCTCGAAGCCAGCCTCGCCGCCTTCGTCGGCATGGAGGACGCGCTGTATTTCTCCACCGGCTACATGGCCAACATCGGCGTCATGCCGGCACTGGTCGGCCGCGGCGACGCGATCTTCGCCGACAAGGTGAACCACGCCTCGCTGGTGGACGGCGCCTTACTGTCCCGCGCCGAGCTGATCCGCTACCCCCATTGCGATGTCCAGGCCCTGGCGACCCGCCTGCAGGCCTCCACCGCGCCACGCAAGCTGATCGTCACCGATGGCGTGTTCAGCATGGACGGCGACATCGCCCCGCTGCGCGAACTGCTCGCGCTGGCGGAGGCACACAAGGCCTGGCTGCTGGTGGACGATGCCCACGGCTTCGGCGTGCTGGGCCCGCAAGGCCGCGGCTGCCTCGCGCACTTCGGCCTGAGCTCGCCGCGCCTGATCTACATGGGCACCCTCGGCAAAGCCGCCGGCGTGTCCGGCGCCTTCATCGCCGGGCAGCGCAAGATCATCGACTGGCTGCTCAACAAGACGCGTAGCTACATCTTCACCACCGGCGCCCCGCCGCTGCTCGCCGACGCACTGCTGACGGCCGTCGACCTGATCGAACACGGCGACGCCCGCCGCGCCCACTTGCAAGCCCTGATCGCCCGCTTCAAGGCCGGGCTGAAACTGAAGCGCTGGCAACTGCTACCGTCCGACACGCCGATCCAGCCCGTCGTCATCGGCGACAACCACGAGACGCTGGCGGTCTCCCGCGCCCTCGACGCGGAAGGCCTGTGGGTGCCGGCGATCCGCCCGCCGACGGTGCCCAAGGGCGCCGCGCGCCTGCGCATCGTGCTGTCTGCTGCGCATAGCGAGGCACAGGTGGATCACCTCATCGCTGCCCTCCTGCGCCTCGAAGGTGGCCCGGCATGAGCCGCGATCTCGTCCTGCTCCACGGCTGGGGCTTGTCCGCGACGGTCTGGAAACCGCTGGCCGCTACGCTGGCCGGCACCTTCACGCTGCATGCCCCCGATCTACCGGGCCACGGCAGCGCAGCCCCCGTCGGGCCCAGCCTGAACGAATGGGCAGATGCCCTACTCCCCCGCATACCGGAAGGCGCCGTTCTCGTCGGCTGGTCCCTCGGCGCCCAGCTCGCGCTGCATCTCGCCCAGCGGCACCCCGAGCGCGTAGCCAGGCTGGTACTGATCGGCGCCTCACCGCGCTTCGTCCAGGCCAGCGACTGGCCGGCGGCACTGCCGGGCGCAACGCTGAGCACCTTCCGCCAGGATTTCGACAGCGCACCGGACGCGACGCAGCGCCGTTTCGTGGCGCTACAGAGCTTCGGCGACAGCGCCCGCAAGGCAGTCGCCGCGACGCTGACCGACAGCATCACAAGCGCCGACGAAGTCCACAAAGCAGCCCTCGCCGACGGCCTGCGCCTGCTCGCCGAAACCGACCTGCGCGTCCTCGTCCCGGAAATCTGCCAGCCCGTGCGCCTGCTCCATGGCCGCGAAGACAAGCTGATGCCGGTGGCCGCCGCGGAATGGCTGGCCGACACGCTGCCCGATGCGCGCCTGACGGTGTTCGGCCAGTGCGGCCACGCACCCTTCCTGTCGCGCCCCGAAGAATGCGCGATGCTGATCGAGGGCTTCGCCCTTGACTGACGCCCCCGCCCCAAAAGGTGCCGTCCGCGCCGCCTTCAACAAGGCCGCCGACGCCTACGATGCAGTTGCCGCCGTCCAGCGCAGCGCCTGCGACCGCCTGTTCGCGCTGGCCGCCCCGCAGCCGCTGCAGCCCGGCCGCATCGTCGATGCGGGCTGCGGCACCGGCTATGCGCTTCCCGGCCTCAGGCAGCGTTTCCCCGCAGCCCAGCTGATCGCGCTGGACTTCGCCACCTCGATGCTGCGCCGTCATCCCGCCGGGCTCGCCGAACCGCTGTGTGCGGACATGGAACGCCTGCCACTGGCGGAAGCCAGCGTGGACCTGCTGTGGTCCAGCTACGCGCTGCAGTGGTGCCATCCGCGCAAGGCCTTCCCGGAACTCGCACGCAGCCTGCGCCCCGGCGGCCAGCTGTGGATCGCCAGCCTCGGCCCCGGCACCCTCGGCGAGTTGCGCGATGCCTTCAGCCACGTGGATCAGCACGAACACGTGTTGCGCTTCCAGCCGCCGGAAGTCATCGACGATGCCGTCGAGGACGCGGGCCTGCAAATCGTCGCCAGCGAGCGCGACACCCTCTACGCCTGGGCGCCCGACCTGCGCCGCCTGCTGCGCGACATCAAGACCCTCGGCGCCCACCAGACCGGCGCGCCGCGCCGCCCGGCGCCCCTCGGCAAGGCCGCCTGGAGCCGCCTGAGCGCAGCCTACGAGGCCTACCGGACCCCCGCCGGCCTGCCGGCGTCCTACGACACCTACTGGTTGATAGCAGAAAAGAAATGAGCGCCTACTTCATTGCCGGCACCGATACCGAAATCGGCAAGACCTTCTCCACCTGCGCCCTGCTCCACGCAGCCCGCGCCCGTGGCCTGCGCGCTGTCGGCATGAAGCCGATCGCTGCCGGCGCGGAGATGATCAATGGTGAATTCCTCAACGAAGATGCGGCCCGCCTGCGTGCTGCCGGCAGCTTCGACCCGGGCCTAGCGCTGCTCAATCCCTACTGCCTGGCCAGCCCGATCGCCCCGCACATCGCCGCGGCCGAGGAAGGCGTGACCATCGATCCGGCCAGAATCGACGCAGCTTTCGAGGCACTCCGTGCCCAGGCCGAACTAGTGCTGGTGGAAGGCGTCGGTGGCTTCCGCGTGCCGCTGGGCGACGACCTCGACACCGCCGACTGGGCCCAGCACCTGGGCCTGCCAGTGATTCTGGTGGTGGGCATGAAGCTCGGTTGCATCAGCCACGCCCTGCTCACCGCGGAGGCCATCCAGGCCCGCGGCCTGCGGCTGGCTGGCTGGATCGCCAATCAGGTGGATCCAGCCATGCTGCGCTTCGAACAGAACCTGGAAGCCCTGAACCGTCGTCTGCCAGCACCGCTGCTGGGCGTGCTGCCCTTCCGCGCCGACCACGATGCCGCGGCGGCAGCGAGCGCTGCCGACCTCAAACTACCCGACTGAGCACCCCACTCAACGCCGCTGGCGGAGCTGCTCGAACAGGCACACGCCGGCCGCCACCCCCACGTTGAGGGACTCCATGCCGCCCGGCATCGGGATCAGCACGCGGCGGGTGGCCAGCGCCGCCACTTCGGCGGACAGCCCCTGCCCTTCCGAACCGAACAGCCAGGCCACCGGACCGCGCAGGTCCAGGTCATAGAGTTCGGTGGCGTCCCGCAGATCCGCCGCCAGGATGGCGCCGGGAAAGGCCTCCAGCGCCACAGCCGCATCGACGCCTTCGCGGATGCGCAATCCGAAGTGGGCCCCCATCGCCGCCCGCAGCACGCGGGGCGACCAGGCCTGGGCACAGCCGGGAGTGAGGAGCACGTCCTTCACCGCAACTGCCGCCGCGGTGCGCAGGATGGTGCCGAGATTGCCGGGGTCCTGAACCCCATCGAGCAGCACGCAGCTCTCGACGATCGGGCGCCCTTCATTCGCAACGGAAGTCGCAACCACCGCGATCACACCACTGGGCGTATCCACCGGGCTGATATGCGCAAACAGGCGATCCGGCACCTCGATCTGCCGCTCGGAGGGGCAGCGCGCCAGCAAGGCTTCGATCTCCGCCTGTCGGCGCCCGCTCTCGCTGACGATGATCTGCAGTACATCGACACCCTTATCCAGCGCAACCCCGAGCAGATGCGCGCCATCGAGCAGCGTCCGCCCTTCCTTGCGCCGGTCCCGCGCCGACGTTGCCAGCGCGTGCAGTTGCTTGATGGTCGGGTTATCCCGCGAGCTGATCTGCTTCACGGTTCAGAATGCCAAGCCAACCGTTGCGAGCGCGACGGTCAACGTTCCCAGCACGAGGTTGACAACCACCCGCTGGCGGATCGCATTGAGCGCCTGCGCGCCCTGGGCCCAGCTCTCCGCGGCCACCGCCGCCTTGAACGCCTGCCAGGGGCCGAACCAGATGCTCGCGAAGATCACCATCATCACCAACCCCACCCCAGCCATCATGTGCCAGGAACGCGGCGCCTGGGCGAAGCCCACCTCCAGCAACATTGCGAAACCGGACAGAGCAATGGCCGCGATGGCACCCCACACAATCGGGAAGAAGCGCCCGAAGACTCCATGCCACAGGTTCAGGCGCTGGGCAGGCGGCAGCTGCAAGGCGGACGGCCGCAGGCAGAAATGGGCGAAAGCCATGCCGCCGACCCAGACGATCACGCCTGCAAGATGCACGAGCAGCAGCAGATGGTGGTGTTTCATCGCAGGTCATCCTCGGTCCACAAGGGCGGATTGGAGATTACGTCGCGCACCGGCGCAAAGCTCTGGCGATAGATTTCGCAGGCGCCATGGGCACGCAGCGCAGCCAGATGGGCCGCGGTCGGGTAGCCTTTGTGGCCGGCCAGGCCGTATTGAGGGTAGCGCTTGTCGAGTTCGACCAGCAGCTCGTCGCGCACCGTCTTGGCGAGGATCGATGCCGCGGAAATCTCGGCTACCAGCGCATCCCCCTTGACGATGGCTTCGCAGGGCAGATCCAGCTGCGGGCAGCGGTTGCCGTCGACGAGCACCTTGTCCGGCCGCTGCGACAACCCCGCTACGGCACGCTGCATCGCCAGCATGCTGGCGTGCAGGATGTTGATGCGGTCGATCTCGGCGACGCTGGCTTCCGCAACGCACCAGGCCAGCGCCTTCTCGCGGATCTCCACGGCCAGCCGCTGGCGGCGCTTCTCGCTGAGTTTCTTGGAGTCGGCCAAGCCCTCGATGGGCTTCGTCGGATCGAGGATCACCGCAGCCGCCACCACCGGCCCGCACAGGGGGCCGCGCCCGGCCTCATCGACGCCGCACAGGAGCATCTTCAACGTCCTTTCAAGTAGGGCAGGATCGCCGCCGCGGCCTTGTCCGCCGTGTCCTGGCGCAACTGCAGATGCATGTCTGTGAAGGTCCGCTCAAGCTCGGCGATGCGCGCCTTGTCCGACAGCCAGCCGTCGAGGGCATCCGCCAGCGCCTGCGGCGTGGCGGCGTCCTGCAGCACTTCGGGCACCACCTCACGTCCGGCCAACACGTTGGGCAGGCCGACCCACGGCAGGTAGGCCATCCGCTTCATGAGGCGGAAGGACCATTTGCCGATCTTGTAGGTGATCACCATCGGCCGCTTGAGCAGCGCAGCCTCCAGCGTCGCCGTTCCGCTCGCCACCAGCACCACGTCGGCGGCGATCATCGCCTCGACAGAGTGACCGAACAAGATGCGGATCGGTAGATCCATGTGGGCATGGCGCCGCAGGGCATCTTCGAACAACACGCGGGTCTCGCGGGTTGCCAGCGGCACCAGGAAACGGGCATCCGGATGCCGGGCGTGCAGCAGCGCCGCGGTAGCGATATAGGTATCCGCCAGGTTGCGCAGTTCCGACTGGCGGCTGCCCGGCAGAAACGCGAAGACAGGCCCACCGGGCGAGATCTGCAGCATCTCCCGCGTGCCCTCGCGATCGGGCGCCAGCGGAAAGACGTCGGCCAGCGGGTGCCCCACGTAAGTCACGGGCACACCGGCGGTCCGGTAGATCTCGGGTTCAAACGGGAACAGGCACAGCATGTGGCTGACGGCCCGCGCGATGCCCTTCAGACGCCCCCGCCGCCAGGCCCAGATGGACGGGCTGACGAAGTGGATGGCCGGGATGCCTTTGTCCTTCAGGCGCTTCTCGAGCCACAGGCTGAAGTCGGGTGCGTCCACGCCGATGAAGGCCGCCGGCGGATTCTTCACCAGCATGTCCCGCAACTCGCGGCGGATGCCCGACAGCTCCCGGTAGTTCTTGAGGGCGTCCACATAGCCGTGTACCGACAACTTCTCGGCGGGCCACAAGGCCTGAAAACCCACTGCCTGCATTTTTGGACCACCGATGCCGAAGAACTCGGCATCGGGAAGATGGCGCTTGAGCGCCTTGATCAGGTGACTGGCCAGCAGGTCGCTGGAGGCCTCCCCCGCCACCATGGCAATCCGCACTGGCATGGATCAGCGAACGATGCCACGCCCGGACTCGGCGATGAAGTCGGAAAACTCCTGCAGTTCGGGGGCCTGCGTGGCGGCCTCGGCGATCTGGCGGCGTGCTTCGTCGAGGGTCAGGCCGTTACGATAAAGCGTCTTGTAGGCACGCTTGATGGCCGCGATGCCTTCGCTCGAATAGCCCCGGCGCTTGAGCCCCTCACTGTTGATGCCGTGCGGCGCGGCCGGATTGCCGGATACCGTCACAAAGGGCGGCAGATCCTGCAGCAGCACCGTACCGACGCCGCAGAAGCTGTGGGCGCCGACGCGCACGAACTGGTGCACGCCGGTGAAACCGCCCAGGATCGCCCAGTCGCCCACCGACACATGGCCAGCCAGCGTCGCGTTGTTGGCGAAGATGGTGTTGTTGCCGACCACGCAGTCGTGGGCAACATGCACGTAGGCCATGATCCAGTTGTCGTTGCCGACGCGGGTCAGGCCGCCATCCTGCACGGTGCCGGTGCTGAAGCTGCAGAATTCACGAATCGTGTTGCGGTCACCGATCTCGAGCCGAGTCGGCTCATTGGCGTACTTCTTGTCCTGCGGCTCGGAGCCAATCGAACAGAACTGGAAGATCCGGTTTTCACGACCGATGCGGGTGTGCCCCTCGATCACCACGTGGGGACCGATGTGGGTCCCCTCGCCGATCTCGACGTGTTCACCGATGATCGAGTACGGCCCGACCTGCACCCCTTCGGCAAGGCGTGCGCCCGGATGAACGATGGCGGTCGGGTGGATCGTCATCGCTTGATCGCACACATGAAATCGGCTTCGGTGGCCAGCTCACCGGCCACCTTGGCGGTGCCCTTGAACTTCCAGATGTTGCGCATCACGCGCACGATCTCCGCTTCCAGCACGAGCTGGTCGCCCGGCACCACCGGACGCTTGAAGCGCACGTTGTCCACGGAAGCAAAATACACCATCGCGTTCTCGTCCGGCACCGTACCGTCGGTCTTGAAAGCCAGCACCGCGGCGGCCTGGGCCAACGCCTCGATGATCAGCACGCCCGGCATCACCGGGTTGTGCGGAAAATGGCCCGTGAAGAAAGGCTCATTGACAGTCACGTTCTTCAGGCCCACGACGCGCTTGCCGACTTCCAGCTCGGTGATGCGATCCACCAGCAGGAAGGGATAACGGTGCGGGATGTAACGCTTGATTTCGTTGATGTCGATGATTTCGCTCATGATTTCTTTTCCATTTCGGCGAGCTTCTTTTCCAGCTCGCGCACCCGCTCTGCCATCGCATCGAGGCGACGCAGGTGGGCAAAATTCCTGACCCAGTCCGCATGCGGCTGCAGCGGGATCATGGCCGTATACACGCCGGCCTTGTCGAGGGTCTTGGTCACATTGGTGTCGGCAGAGATCACCACGTCGTCGGCGACTTCCAGGTGGCCCGAGAAACCGGCCTTGCCGCCCACCATCACCCGCTTGCCGACGCGTGTGCTGCCCGCCAGGCCGGCCATCGCCGCCATGATGGTGTCGTCCCCCACATGGCAGTTATGGGCCACGTGGATGAGGTTGTCCAGCTTCACGCCGTTGCCGACAACGGTGTCGTCCAGCGCACCGCGGTCGATCGTCGTGTTGGCGCCGATTTCCACATCGTCGCCCAGCACCACGCGGCCGATCTGCGGAATCTTGACCCAGTGCTTGTCGGCATCCCGCGCAAAACCCAGCCCATCGGCGCCAATGACCGAGCCGGAATGCAGGATGGCCCGCGCGCCGATGACGCAGTTGTCGTAGATCTTGACGCCAGGATGCAGCAGGGAACCCGCGCCAATGTGCACGCCGTCGGCGATCAGGCAACCTGCACCGATCACGCAGTCTTCACCGATCACGCAGTTCTCGCCGATCACCGCATTGGGACCGACGGATACCGAAGCCGGCAGCGCGGACGCAGCGACTGCGCTGGCGTGCACGCCGGCTGGCGCCTTCTTGGGCGGATTGAAGAGCTGCGCGACGCGCGCGAAATAAAGATACGGATCGGCCGTCAGGATGCGCGGGCTGTCGGTCAGCCCGGCCGCCTTCGGCGACAGGATGAATGCGGAAGCCTTGCTCGTTGCCAGCGACGCCCCGAGCTTGGGGTTGGACAGGAAGGCCAGCTCGCCTTCCCGGGCCGCTTCGATCGACGCGATCTGCCGAACGACAACAGCCGGGTCGCCGACGAGTTCGCCGCCGAGCCGGCTTACGAGCTCGCCAAGGGAGAATTCCATTGGCGACCGCTTACTTGGCTTCGCTCAGCGCCTTGATCACCTTGTCGGTGATGTCGATGCGCGGGCTAGCGTATACCGCCTCCTGGAAGATGATGTCGTACTTCTCGGCCTCGGCAATCTGCTTGATCGTCTTGTTGGCACGATCCAGCACGCCAGCGAGTTCCTCGTTGCGACGCTGATTGAGATCTTCACGGAACTCACGCTGCTTGCGCTGGAAATCCCGGTTGAGCTCGTTGAATTCGCGTTCCTTGTTGCGACGCTCGGCCTCGGCCATCGTCACGCCGTTCTTCTCAAGGCCTTCCTGCATGCCCTGGAGTTGCTTGGCCATGCGTTGCAGGTCCTGGTCACGCTTCTCGAATTCTTTTTCCAGCTTCTGCTGGGCCTTCTTGGCAGGCGTCGCTTCCTTCATCACGCGGTCGGAATTGACGAAACCGACCCTCACCTCGGCCGCAGCCGTCTGCGCGAAAGCAGCGAGCATGACTGCTGCCAGTGCGGACAAACCAATACCTTTCACTCAAACCTCCATCTGCTTGCCACTCGGCAACAATCAGAACACCGTACCCAGCTGGAACTGGAATTTCTGCGTCTTGTCGCCTTCTTTTTTCTTCAACGCGTCGCCCAGACTGAACTTCAGGGGCCCCACCGGAGAACTCCAGGAGAACGCCAAGCCCGCACTGTAACGCAAATCCGAAGCCTGCACCTTTTCATCGGCCCCCCAGACGTTGCCCACGTCCGCAAACAGCGACAGACGCATGGACTTGTCCTTGCCGGAACCCGGCATCGGGAAGTAATACTCGGCATTGCCGATGACGCGGCGGTTACCGCCAAGCGCACGGACATAGCCGGACGAATCCGTGTAATGCGGGCCCAGCGTGCTCTGCTGATAACCACGCACCGAACCGATACCGCCGGCGTAGAAGTTCTTGTAGAACGGCAGTTCCTTGCCGTCGTAACCATGGGCGTAGCCGACATCGCCGTTAATCATCAAGGCGTAGCCGCCGCCAAACGGAATCCAGTACTGGTGCTGGTAGTTGGCGCGGATGTAGCGCATGTCGAGCGCCGGCGTCGCGATTTCCACCGAGGCACGCTGATACACGCCTGAAGTCGGATACACGAAGCTGTCACGCCGGTCGCGGGACCAGCCGATGGTCGCCAGCAAGCTCTTGGCCGTGTCGCCGAAGGTATTCACGAAACCGACGTAGGGCGACGGGCTGGAGTCGTAGACCTTGATCGTAGTCTGGTCGACGGCCAGGCCGAAGTTGATCCGGTCATCCTCGGCAATCGGGTAGCCGAAGCGGATGCCTGCACCGATGGACGAACTCTTGTAGGTCGCCACCGACAGCGAAGTCGGATCCACGTTACGCTGATAGAGATCCCAGCCGATGCTGACGCCGTCGATCGTCCAGTAGGGATTGGTGAAGGACAGCGCGATGGTCTTGTTGATGCGACCGGTGTTCATCTGCAGCGTCATCGCATTACCCGTACCGAACAGGTTCTGCTGGGAGATCGACGCGGAC
Organism: Zoogloea sp. GW822-FHT05C07; assembly: GCF_058800215.1. Classification (NCBI taxonomy): domain Bacteria; kingdom Pseudomonadati; phylum Pseudomonadota; class Betaproteobacteria; order Rhodocyclales; family Zoogloeaceae; genus Zoogloea; species Zoogloea sp. GW822-FHT05C07. The sequence goes on along the minus strand of NZ_CM179510.1, from coordinate 4,360,646 downwards.
AGGATGACCTTTTCAGAGCTGGAGAAACCCGCACCGAGCATCAGGTTGCCGGTTGCCCGTTCCTTGACCGTGAAATTCGCATCCACCTGGTCGGTCGAGCCTGGCACCGCCGGGGTCTCAATGGTCACTTCATCGAAATAACCGAGACGATCCAAACGCACCTTGGAGCGGTTGAGGGCTTCGCCGTCGTACCACGCGCCTTCCATCTGGCGCATTTCACGGCGGATCACCTCGTCACGGGTCCGCGCGTTGCCTGCAAAATTGATTTTGCGCACGTACACCCGGCGACCAGGATCGACGAAGACCGTGAAGGCGACCGTACGCTTGGCCTTGTCCACCTCGGGCGCGGCATTCACGTTGGCAAACGCGTAGCCGGCATTGCCGAGCCGGTCGGTGATCGCCTTGGTCGTCGCGGTGACGTTGTCGCGTACGAAAGTATCGCCGGCCTTAAGCTTGACGAGCTTCTGCAACTCGGCCTCGGGCACCACCATGTTCCCCGCCAGCTTGACATCGGAAACTGTGTACTTCTCACCTTCGGTCACGCTCAAGGTGATGTAGATGTCCTTCTTGTCCGGCGTGATGGACACCTGCGTCGAATCGACGGTGAAATCCAGGTAGCCGCGGTTCAAATAGTAGGAACGCAGCGTTTCGATGTCGGCTGACAGCTTCTGCTTGGAGTACTGGTCGCTCTTCGAATACCAGGTCATCCAGCCCGGCGTCGTCAGGGAGAACAGCTCCAGCAGCTCCTTCTCCTTGAACACTTGGTTACCGATGATGCTGACCTGGCGGATCTTGGCGGCCTCGCCTTCGACGACATTGAAGTTCACGCCGACGCGGTTCCGCTCCAGCGGCGTGACGGTCGTCGTGATCTGGACGCCGTACAAACCCTTGGACAGATACTGGCGCTTCAACTCCTGCTCGGCGCGCTCGAGCACCGCACGGTCGAAGATGCGCGACTCGGCAAGACCTACTTCCTTGAGGCCCTTCTTCAGCGCGTCCTTATCGAACTCCTTGATTCCGACGAAATCGACCTGGGCGATCGCTGGACGCTCGTCGAGCACGACAACGATGACATCGTTGTCCACCTCGATCCGGACATCCTTGAAGAAACCCGTGGCGAACAGCGCCTTGATGGCCTGGGAAGCCTTTTCGTCCGAAAAGCGTTCGCCGACCTTGACCGGCAGGTAACTGAATACAGTTCCCGCCTCGGTCCGCTGAATCCCTTCAACACGAATATCTTTGACAACGAATGGCTCGAAGGCCAAGGCGGGCGATGCCACGAAAAGTGCGGCGATCAGCCCGGGAAGAAGCTTGGAATTCATCCGATTTCAGCTAGCAACAAGGCGGTTGATGTCGTTGTAGAAGGCAAAAGCCATTAGCGCCGCCAGCAGAGCCATTCCAATCTGCTGACCGATTTCCATAACCCGCTCGGAAACCGGGCCGCCCTTGATGATCTCGATCACATAATACAACAAGTGCCCACCATCGAGCACCGGGACGGGCAGCAGGTTCAGCACACCGAGGCTGATGCTGATCAGGGCCAGGAACTTGACGTAATGGGCCAAGCCCATCTTCGCCGACTGCCCGGCAAAATCGGCAATTGTTACCGGACCGCTCAGATTTTTAACGGAAACGTCGCCGACGATCATGCGTCCCAGCATCGAAACGCTCAACGCGGCGGTATCCCAGGTCTGGGCCACGCCCTTGACGAACGCATCGACGAAATCGTACTGGACGATGGTGAACATCAGATCACGGCGGAGATCCGCATCTGCCACAGCAACGCCGATCCTGCCGATGCTCCGCCCCTTTTCCTCTACCGAGGTGGGCACGACCTTCAGGACCAGCGGAACGTTGTCACGCGACACTTCGAATTCCAGCTCGGCACCCGGCGCATCGCGGACCGTCTCGACCAGATCACCCCAGCCACCAATCCGCTTGTCACCGATGCGGAGAACCCGGTCCCCGCTTTTCAAGCCAGCCCGCTCAGCCGCGCCACCGGCACTCAAGACACCAAGCACCGCCGGCACATTCGGTCGATAGAGGCTGAGCCCAAGCTGGACGCTGATGTCCTGCTCTCCCTGATCCACATGAATGCCGGCCATGTCGAGCGGACGAAAGGCGATCTCGTCCTTGAAATTGATCGTCTCTACCGTGACCGTGCGCCGCTCGAAGGCGTGCTGCAACAACTGCCAACGGAGCTCCTGCAAGGTGGCCACCGGGTGGCCGTCTACCGAGCGGACCAACTCACCATCGGTGAAACCAGCACGCTCCGCAGCACTGGCCGCGACAGGCGCGCCGAGGCGGGGCCGCAATTCTTCCACGCCGCTGCAATACAGCCCCCAGTACAAGGCAATCGCCAGCATGAAATTGGCCAGTGGCCCGGCCGCGACAATGGCGATGCGACGCCAGACGGTCTGCCGATTGAAGGCACGATGCAGCTCTTCATCGGCGACCGGCGCCTCGCGCTCGTCGAGCATCTTGACGTAACCGCCTAGTGGAAACGCCGACAGCGCCCACTCGGTGCGATCCCGCCCGCTGCGCCAGACCAACAGCGGCTTGCCGAAACCGAGGGAGAAACGCAATACCTTCACGCCACACAGGCGGGCAACGATGTAGTGCCCGAACTCATGCACGACGATAAGGATGCCCAGTGCCAGCGCAAAGGGAATGAGGTAATCCAGCAAGCTCATGGCGGTCAGCGGGATACCTGTTCGACGAAACGGGCCGCGCACTCGCGGGCCCGGCGATCCGCTTCGAGGACCACGCCCAGGGAATCGGCCACTTGGGGCTCGATAGCGTCGAGGGTCGCAGCAATAATGCCGGCGATCCGCTCGAAACCCAGCTTGCCGTCCAGGAAGCTCGCCACGGCCACTTCGTTGGCGGCATTCAACACCGCTGGTGCGATGCCACCCTCGCGAAGCACCCGGTACGCATGGCCCAGACACGGGAAGCGCCCGAAATCCGGTCGTTGAAAGTCGAGACGTCCGATTTCGAACAGATCCAGCGGCTTAACGCCGGCATCGATGCGCTCCGGATAGGCCATCGCATGGGCAATGGGCGTACGCATGTCCGGATTGCCAAGCTGGGCCAGCACTGAGCCGTCCGCATAGGCGACCAGCGAGTGGATCACGCTCTGGGGATGAATCACGACTTCGATACGGTCGGCGGATGCGCCAAACAGCCAGTAGGCCTCGATAACCTCCAGCCCCTTATTCATCATCGTCGCTGAATCGACGGAAATCTTGCGCCCCATCACCCAGTTCGGATGGGCGCACGCCATTTCCGGCGTTACCGCTGCAAGCTCGTCGATGGGCTTGTTGAGGAAAGGCCCGCCGGAAGCCGTTAACAGGATACGGGTCACGCCGCTACCGTCCAGACCACGCTCGAACCCTGCGGGGAGGCCCTGAAAGATCGCATTGTGCTCGCTGTCGATGGGAAGCAGACTTGCGCCACCCGCTGCGACTTCCTGCATGAACAGCGCCCCGGACATCACCAGGGCTTCCTTGTTGGCCAGCAGGATCCGCTTGCCGCTACGTGCAGCGGCAAGCGCAGGAGGCAGGCCCGCCGCACCGACAATGGCCGCCATGACCATGTCGACCTCGGGTGCCGATGCGACCTCGATCAAGGCCTCGCTGCCGGACAGCACCTCGGTGCAACAACCTTCACGCTCCAGCATCGCCTGCAGGTGCAGCGCATCATCGGCGCCTGCCACGACCGCGTAGGCCGGACGATGCTCGAGACACTGGGCCAGCAACTTGTCCACCTGCCGGTGGGCCGTCAATGCAAAAACGCCGTAACGATCCGGATGACGCGCAACCACGTCGAGCGTGCTGACGCCGATGGAACCCGTCGCCCCCAGCACGGTAATGAGCTTTTTCCCTTGAATCATGATCCTTATCGTGCCATCCAGAGGGCGATCAGCGCGACGACCGGCAACGTGGAGGTCAGGCTGTCGATCCGGTCGAGCACCCCTCCATGGCCGGGCAGCAAGGTCCCGCTATCCTTCACGCCAGCCTGACGCTTGACGAGGGATTCGAACAGATCGCCGATGATACTGAGTGCCGTAAAGCCCACCAACAAAAGGGCCACTGGCAACAGCCCCAGCCCTTTGACGGAACCCCAGTGGGAGATGCTGGCAAGACCATACAGCGTGACTGCGGCCATCGCGCCATAGGCCCCCTCCCAACTCTTGCCGGGACTGATGGACGGCGCCAGCTTGCGCTTGCCGAAGGCACGCCCGACAAAATAGGCGGCGATGTCGGCAATCCACACCGCGGCCATGACCCCGAGCAGCAGCCACGGGCTGAGTAGCCGAAGATGCGCGATGGCGAGACTGGGCGGCACCAGCAGCACGCAACCGATCAAGGGTGCCGCCGCACTCTCGGGTAGACGCCATTTGGCACGCAGCCAGAACGGTACGCACAGCAACCAGAAGATGGCCCCGACCGCATAGATCGGCTCCAGCGCAAACGGTGCGACCGTCGCCTCCAGATGCAGGCCAGCAACAAGTCCCATGGCGAGGCACAGCCCCCCCAGCAACAACGCGTACAGGCGCTTCCGCAAGGTAGAGAACCCAAGCATGGAAGCCCACTCGGTTGCCGCGAGTGTGCAGATCAGGGATGAAAAGACAAGCCAACCGACGGCCGGCAGCAGGAATAGTGCCGACAGCAAGCCCACCAGCAGGACGAGCGCGGTAATGACCCGCGCTTTAAGCATGGCCTGGAACGGAAGAGTCTGGCCCGCCGGACACGACCTGCTCACTGGTGCGCCCAAACCGGCGCTCGCGCTGCTGATAGGACAGGATCGCCTCGTCCAGCGCGGCCTCCCCGAATTCGGGCCAGAGCTTGTCGGTGAAATAGAGTTCCGAGTAAGCCAGCTGCCACAGCATGAAGTTGCTGATGCGCTGCTCGCCACCCGTACGAATAAAGAGATCCGGCTCGGGGCAAAAACTCAGGGCCAGATGCGGCGCGAGATCATCTTCCGAGAATCCGCTCGTCACGCCAGGGGAAGAAGCCAGCATCTTCTCTACGGCCTGCAGGACATCCCAACGCCCACCGTAGTTGGCGCAGATCGTCAGATGCATGCCCGTATTGGCCGCCGTGAGGGCTTCCGAATCACGGATCAAATCCACCAGCGGCTTGTCGAAGCCAGCCAGATCGCCAACAACATGCAAACGCATGTTGTTGCGGTGAATACGCTCGATCTCCAGCTTGAGCGACTTCACGAACAATTGCATCAGGAAAGAGACCTCGTCCTTGGGACGACGCCAGTTTTCCGAACTGAACGCAAAGACCGTGAGATATTCAACCCCGCGATCCAGACAGGTCCGAATGACTTCCCGCAGGGCATCGACGCCCTTCGCATGGCCAGCAACCCGAGGCATCAGGCGCTTGCGCGCCCAACGCCCGTTGCCGTCCATGATGATGGCGATATGCCGCGGAATTTTCGCTGCCTCGGGTACACCCCGCGTGGAGCTGAGAAAGGGCAATCGCACCATGATCCGTCCGTCTGAAGGAGAGCGGAAAAAATCTGACCGCGAAGGTCAGATCTGCATCAGTTCTTGTTCTTTCTGAGCGAGCAGCTTGTCGATTTCGACGATCGCCTTGTCGGTCAGTTTCTGGACGTCATCCTGGGTACGACGCTCGTCGTCTTCGGAGATCGTCTTCGCCTTGACGGCATCCTTCAGCGATGCGTTGGCATCACGGCGCAAATTGCGCACGGCAACCTTTGTACTTTCGCCTTCGTGCTTGACGACCTTGATCAGTTCCTTGCGACGCTCCTCGGTCAGAGGCGGCATCGGCACGCGGATGATCTCACCCTGCGACGCCGGATTCAGACCGAGGTCCGAATCACGGATAGCCTTCTCGACCTTGCCAACCATCGGCTTTTCCCAAGGCTGGACACCGATCGTGCGGGCATCGATCAGCGTGATGTTCGCAACCTGGTTGATAGGCACGGGATTGCCATAATAATCGACCATCACATGGTCCAGAATCCCTGCATGCGCACGACCGGTACGCACCTTGGCGAGATCCTGCTTGAGCGCATCGATGGACTTCTGCATCTTGAGCTCGGTCGTTTTCTTCAGCTCTGGAATCATCACTTTTTCCTCAGCAATAAACCAGCGTACCTTCATCTTCGCCAAGAACGACGCGCTTCAGGGCGCCACTCTCGAAAAGGCTGAAGACATTAATCGGCAGACGCTGGTCACGGCACAGCGCAAACGCCGTCGCATCCATCACCGCCAGATTGCGTGCGATGGCTTCATCGAACGAAATCTTGTGGAAGCGGGTCGCGGACGGATCCTTCTTGGGATCTGCCGTGTAGATTCCATCAACCTTGGTGGCCTTGAGCACGATATCCGCACCGATTTCGGAGCCACGCAGTGCAGCCGCCGTATCGGTCGTAAAGAACGGATTGCCGGTACCGGCACCAAAGATGACCACCCGCCCCTCTTCAAGGTAGCGGATTGCTTTTCCGCGGATGTACGGCTCGACCACCTGATCGATACGCAGCGCGGACTGAACTCGGGCATTGACCCCGGCGGCGCGGAACGCGTCGCCGAGGGCCATTGCGTTCATGACGGTGGCCAGCATCCCCATGTAGTCGGCGGTCGCGCGATCCATACCGGTCGCAGCGCCCGCCATTCCACGGAAGATGTTCCCGCCGCCAATCACAATCCCGACCTCGACACCGATGCGTGTAACTTCGACCACATCACTGACGATCCGGGTCACCACTTCCTGGTTGATGCCATAAGCATCATCACCCATCAGGGCCTCACCGGAAAGCTTGAGGAGAATGCGCTTGTAAGCGGGCTGGCTCATCGTCCTGTCACCTTTCTTACTTCTGGGCAGCGGCAGCAGCCTGGGCGGCCACTTCAGCAGCAAAGTCGGTAACCTTCTTCTCGATGCCTTCACCCACGATGTACAGGGTGAAGCCGGCAACGGAAGCGCCCTTCGCCTTCAGCAGCTGAGCGATGGTCTGCTTGCCGTCCTCGGCCTTCACGAAGACCTGGTCCAGCAACGTGACATCCTTCAGGAACTTCTGAACGGTGCCTTCGGCGATCTTCTCGAGCATGGCTTCCGGCTTGCCGGCTTCACGGGCCTTCTCGATGGCGATACGACGCTCGACGTCCAGCAGCTCGGCGGGCACGCCGGAAGCATCCAGGGACTTCGGCTTGGAAGCAGCGACGTGCATGGCGATATCCTTCGCCAGCGCTTCGTCACCACCAACGAGGTCGATCAGAACGCCGATCTTGGAGCCGCCGTGGATGTAGCTGGCCACAGCGCCCTTGGCGTCGATGCGGGAGAAACGACGAATGGTCATGTTCTCACCGATCTTGCCAACCAGCGCCTTGCGGGTTTCCTCGACGCTCAGACCATTGATCTCGAGCGCGGAGAGGGCTTCCACATCGGCCGGGTTCTTGGTGGCGACCAGTTCAGCGAGGTTCTTGGTCAGAGCCAGGAAATCGTCGTTCTTGGCGACGAAGTCGGTCTCACAGTTCACTTCGACGATAGCGCCCAGCTTGGCGTCGCCGGAAATGTACACACCGACGATGCCTTCGGCGGTCACGCGGGCAGCAGCCTTGGAGGCCTTGTTACCCAGCTTGACGCGCAGAATCTCTTCGGCCTTGTCCATATCGCCAGCGGCTTCGGCGAGGGCCTTCTTACACTCCATCATCGGCGCGTCAGTCTTTTCGCGCAGTTCCTTGACCATGCTTGCGGTGATTTCCGCCATGCTTGCTCCTAATAACTAGTTGATCGGATTCGACGGAAATCAGGCTTGCTCTTCGGCGCCGTCTTCCACTTCGACGAAGTCGTCGGAGCCGGCGGCCACGATTTCCTGGATCACCTGGTTCTTGCCTTCGAGGGCCGCATCGGCAACGCCACGGGCGTACAGACGGATCGCGCGGGAGGAGTCATCGTTACCCGGGATCACGAAGTCAACGCCTTCGGGGGTGTGGTTGGTATCGACAACAGCCACGACCGGGATGCCCAGCTTGTTGGCTTCGGTGATCGCGATCTTGTGGTAGCCGACGTCGATCACGAACAGTGCGTCCGGCAGGCCGCCCAGATCCTTGATGCCACCGAGGCTCTTCTGCAGCTTTTCGAGTTCGCGGGAGGCCAGCAGGGCTTCCTTCTTGGACAGACGCTCGACGGAGCCGTCTTCGACCATGGCTTCCATGTCCTTCAGGCGCTTGATGGAAACCTTGACGGTCTTGAAGTTGGTCAGCATGCCGCCGAGCCAGCGCTCATCGACATAAGGCATGCCAGCACGACGGGCTTCTTCGGCAACGATTTCACGAGCTTGGCGCTTGGTGCCGACGAACAGGATGTTGCCGCGATTGGCAGCCAGCTTGCGCACGAAGTCCATGGCCTCGTTGTACTTGACGAGGGTCTTCTCGAGGTTGACGATATGGATCTTGTTGCGCTGACCGAAGATGAACGGGGCCATCTTCGGGTTCCAGAAACGGGTTTGGTGGCCGAAGTGAACGCCCGCTTCGAGCATTTGACGCATGGTGACAGACATTTGTTACTCCAATACTGAGGTTTGACCGCCGCCCGACCTGCCGTACAGCCATTCTGCCGACGGCTCCGCTTTGAATCCATAACAAGGATTCACAAACCCCAAGGGGTCAGGCGTGTGAATTTTGCCTGGCACCAGCCAGACAAGCCTCCGAGTATATCAGCATTTGCAGACCCCTCTCAAGACCGCCTCAACCGAGACGCAAAGCCCGTCGCGTTGCCGGCGGGGTCGGCTTGAGCTAGCCTAATAGGCCTGAAACCCAACAAAGCTTGCCTCCATGAGCGTCTCCATAAAAACGCCCGAAGAAATCGAAAAGATGCGCATCGCGGGCCGTCTGGGCTCGGAAGTCCTGGACTACATCACCCCCTTCGTCAAGCCTGGCATCACCACCGCCGAACTCGACAAGCTATGCCATGACTACATGGTAGATGTGCAAGGTTGCATTCCTGCGCCGCTCAATTACTGTCCGCCCGGCTACAAGCCTTACCCCAAGTCGATCTGCACGTCGATCAATCACCAGGTCTGCCACGGCGTTCCGAGCGACAAAGCCCTCAAGAAGGGGGATATCGTCAATCTGGACATCACGGTCATCAAGGACGGCTACCACGGCGACACCAGCCGCATGTTCATCGTTGGCGACGCCAGCATTCTAGCGAAGCGGCTGTGCAATATTACATACGAATGCCTGTGGCTCGGCATCGCGCAAGTGAAGCCTGGTGCCCATCTCGGGGATATTGGCCACGCGATTCAGACCCACGCCGAGAAGAATGGCTTCTCCGTAGTCCGCGAGTTCTGCGGGCACGGCATCGGCGCCAGTTTCCATGAAGACCCCCAGGTGCTCCATTACGGCAAGCCCGGAACGGGCTTGGAACTTGCACCCGGCATGATCTTCACGATCGAGCCGATGATCAACGCCGGCAAGGCCGCCATCTCTGAGCTCCCCGACGGCTGGACCATCGTCACCCGCGATCGCAGCCTTTCGGCCCAATGGGAACACATGCTACTCGTCACCGAGACAGGCGTCGAAGTCCTGACCCTGTCGGCAGGCTCCCCCGCCCGCCCGGACGTCGTCGCCCACCTCCTGCCCTGAGCTTCCGCCAGAACATGCCCGAGACCGCCTCCATCATTCCGCTCGACGTCGCCAGGGAACTCATCGCCCGCTACAAGGGCCGCCTGAAGGCCGGCAGCGAAACCCTGCGCGCAGCCTACGAGGCCCGGCCGCTGACCGACCCCATCCTCAAGGGCCGCACCCACCTGGTTGACGGCGTCCTGCTGGACCTGTGGAAGGACTTCGGCCTGCCCACGTCGGCAACGCTGGTCGCCGTAGGCGGCTACGGGCGCGGGGAGCTCTTCCCCTGTTCGGACGTGGATCTGCTGTTCCTGCTCGAAGACCAGCCGGACGAGGACCTGCAGGAGCGCCTGACCCAGATGATCGGCCTGCTTTGGGACGTCGGCCTGGACATCGGCCACAGCGTGCGGACCGAAGCGGAGTGCCTCGAGGAAGCCGCCCTCGACGTGACGGTCATGACCAATCTGCTGGAGGCCCGGTTCCTGTGCGGCAACCGGCCCCTTTATGAACAGTTCGAGCAGCACCTGCGGGAACGGCTCAACCCGGGCCAGTTCTTCAAGGCCAAGCGCCTGGAGCAGGAGCAGCGCTACACGCGCCACAACGAAACACCCTATTCCCTGGAACCCAACTGCAAGGAAAGCCCCGGCGGCCTGCGCGACCTGCAGCTGATCGGCTGGGTCAGCCGAGCGGCGGGCTTCGGCACCCACTGGCGCGATCTTGCGAAGCACAGCCTGATCACCGACGAGGAAGCCACCGAACTGCGCGAGGTGGAGCGCTTTCTGCAGCACACGCGGATCCGCCTGCACCACATCACGGGCCGCCGGGAGGACCGACTGCTGTTCGACCACCAGGACAAGCTTGCCCGCCAGTTCGGCTACGAATCCAACGACGTGCGACGAGCCTCCGAAGTCTTCATGCAGGAGTACTACCGGACGGCGAAGAAGGTCACCCAACTCAATACCATCCTGCTGCTGAACTTCGGCGTCGAGTTCTTTCCCAACCGCTACCCGGCCGCGATCAACATCAACGAACGCTTCCAGTGCGTTCGCGAGCTGCTGGACGTGCGCGACGAGGGCATCTTCGACCGCCATCCGAGTGCACTGCTCGAGTGCTTCCTGCTGCTCGAACAGCGCTCGGAACTAAAAGGCATGACGGCCCGCACGCTGCGTGCCCTGTGGCGCGGGCGCAAGCTGATCAACGCCGAATTCCGCCAGAATCCGGCCAACAAAGCGCTGTTCCTGCGCCTGCTGCAGCAGAAGCGCGGCGTCGTGCATGAGCTTCGACGCATGAACCAGTACGGCATCCTGAGCTTCTACCTGCCGGCCTGGCGACGCATCGTCGGCCAGATGCAGCACGATCTCTTCCATGTTTATACGGTGGATCAGCACATCCTGCAGGTGCTGCGCAACGTACGCCGCTTCGTGGTAGCCGAACACGCCCACGAATACCCGCTGCTGACGCGCCTGTGCACCAGCTTCGAAAAACCGTGGCTGATCTACATCGCCGCGCTATTCCACGACATCGCCAAGGGCCGCGGCGGCGACCACTCCAAGCTTGGCATGAAGGACGCCCGGGACTTCTGCGAATCCCACGGCATCGAGGCAGCGGACACCGACCTGGTGGAATGGCTCGTCGAGCACCACCTGTCCATGTCCAACGTCGCACAGAAGCAGGATCTGTCCGACCTGGACGTGATCCGCCGCTTCGCCGCACGGGTCAAGAGCGAACGCAACCTGACGGCGCTGTACATCCTGACCCACGCCGACATCCGCGGCACCAGCCCGAAGGTCTGGAACGGCTGGAAAGGCAAGCTGCTCGAGGACCTATTCTTCACCACCCAGCGCCTGCTCCGCGGCGCCACACCGCAACAGGCCCTGGGCACGCCGATCCGCCAGGACGACGCCCGCAACCTGCTGCGCTACTATGGCCTGCGCCCCGGCACCGAAGACGCCCTGTGGGACCAGCTCGACACGGTTTACTTCCTGCGCCACGACCCGGAAGAAATCGCCTGGCACGCCCGCATGCTGTACTACCGGGTAGAAGCTGGCGAGCCGGTCGTCAAGGCGCGCCTCAGCCACGTGGGCGAAGGCCTGCAGGTCATGGTCTACATGCAGGACCAGCGCGATCTGTTCATGCGCCTGTGCGGCTTCTTCGCGCGCCTCGGCTTCACCATCGCCGACGCCAAGATCCACACCACCCGCCACGGCTACGCGCTCGACAGCTTCGTGCTGCTCGACCCGGGCCAGGAAGAGGTGCATTACCGCGACCTGATCAATCTGCTGGAGCACGACCTCACCGAGCGTCTGCGCACCAACGCACCAGTGGACCAGCCCGCCAACGGCCGCCTGTCACGGGAAGTGAAGCACTTCCCGATCACGCCGGAAGTAAGCATCCGGCCGGACGAGCGCGGCCAGCATTTCATCATGTCGGTCACCGCGGCAGATCGCCCCGGCCTGCTGTTCGGCGTCGCCGAAACGCTGACCCGCTACAGCATCAACCTGCACACGGCCAAGATCGCCACGCTCGGCGAGCGCGTCGAGGATACCTTCCTGATCAGCGGCCCCGGTCTGACCCAGGACGCCCAGGTACTGAAGATCGAATCGGATCTGCTGGAAAAGCTGGCCGTCTGAGCGGAAAGCAGCCCGGAAAGCGGCCGGCGCTCAGTCGTCGGCAGCTGCCGAACCATCCGGAAACAACACGTCGGTAAAGCCGAAGCGCGAGAAGTCGCGCACCCGCAGCGGATACAGCACGCCATCCAGGTGATCGCATTCGTGCTGCACCACGCGGGCGTGGAAGCCGGTCGCCAGTCGATCGATCGGCGCCCCGTGCTCATCGAACCCGCTATAGCGCAGCTGCGACCAGCGCGGCACCCAGCCCCTCAAGCCGGGCACCGACAGACAACCTTCCCAGCCGCCCTCCTCGTCCTCGCCCAGCGGAGTCAGGATCGGGTTGATCAGCACGGTATCCGGCACCGCCGACGCATCCGGATACCGCGGACTCGGACCACCACCAAAGATCACGACGCGCAGATCGACGCCGATCTGCGGCGCGGCGATGCCCGCGCCGCTCAGGTGCCGCATCGTGTCGCGCATGTCGGCAATCAGCGTCGCCAGTTCGGGGGTGCCGAAGGCCTTGACGGGCCTGGACACCCTCAGCAGGCGCGGATCGCCCATGCGCAGAACGTCGCGGATCATGCTTCGCAGATGTGGTCGAGAACGCGCCGCACGCGGCCCATGGCTTCGCGCAACACCACGTCGATACTGTCGAAGCAGATGCCGCTGGCGCTGCTGGCACGGCCGGCGGCGAAATTGGCCACCACGTTGATCGCAGCGTAAGGAATGCCCAACTCACGGGCCAGAGCCGCCTCGGGCATGCCGGTCATGCCTACCAGGTCGGCACCGTCACGCTCCAGCCGGTTGATTTCGGCCGCGGTTTCGAGACGCGGCCCCTGGGTGGCGGCGTACACCGCGCCGTCGATGAGGGTTTCGCCCGCCAGCGCACCGGCGGCAAGAATGCGCCGGCGCAGCGCCGCGTCGTACGGATCGGTGAAATCGATATGCACGACAGGCTCTTCGGAGCTGTCATGGAAGGTGCTCTTGCGCCCCCAGGTGTAGTCGATGATCTGATCGGGGATGATCAGCGTACCCGGACACAGGTCTGCCCGGATGCCACCGACCGAAGCCACCGAGATGATCGCATCGACCTTGGCCTGATGAAGCGCCCACAGGTTGGCCTGGTAGTTCACCCGATGGGGCGGAATGGTGTGGCCGTAGCCATGGCGGGCCAGGAACACCACCGGGCGATTGCACAGACGCCCGAAGGTCAGCGCCCCGGAAGGCTCGCCGTAGGGCGTGCGCACCACTTCCCTGCGGATCAGGTCCAGGCTCGCCAGTTGGGTCAATCCACTACCGCCAATAATCGCCAGCATGCCGGCTACTCCTCAAAAATCCGTGTTGGCCGCGCATCTTAGCACGCCCCAAAACCGGGCCTGTCGATGCTGCGTCGCGCAAGACATGCTAAAATATGGGTTTATTCAAGCACTTCCGGTGTCCAGCCCCATGTCCCGTTCCATCCGCAACATAGCAATCATTGCCCACGTTGACCACGGCAAGACCACCCTCGTCGACCAACTCCTGCGCCAGTCCGGCACCTTCCGCGACAACCAGCAGGTCAACGAACGAGTGATGGACAGCAACGATCTCGAAAAGGAACGGGGCATCACCATCCTGTCGAAGAACTGTGCGATCCAGTACGGCGACACCCACATCAACATCGTCGACACCCCGGGACACGCTGACTTCGGCGGTGAAGTGGAGCGTGTGCTGTCCATGGTTGACAGCGTGCTGCTGCTGGTCGATTCCGTCGAGGGCCCGATGCCCCAGACCCGCTTCGTGACCCGCAAGGCGCTGGCCCTGGGTCTCAAGCCGATCGTCGTGATCAACAAGATCGACCGTCCGGGCGCCCGCCCCGACTGGGTCATCAACCACACCTTCGATCTGTTCGACAAGCTCGGCGCCACCGACGAGCAGCTCGACTTCCCGATCATCTACGCCTCCGGCCTCAACGGCTTCGCGATGGAAAACCTCGAAGACGAGCGCAAGGACATGCGCCCGCTGTTCGAAGCCGTCCTCAAGCATGTGCCGGCTCCCGAAGTTGACGCCGAAGGCCCGCTGCAGATGCAGATCTGCTCCCTCGACTACTCCACCTACATGGGCCAGATCGGTATCGGCCGCATCAAGCGTGGCCGCATCAAGCCCAACCAGGAACTGGTCGTGATGTACGGCGACGAGAACCGCGGCAAGGGCAAGGTTTCCCAGATCCTGACCTTCAAGGGCCTGGAACGCTCCCCCGCCGAGGTTGCCGAAGCCGGCGACATCGTGCTGGTGGCGGGCATCCAGCAGGTCAACATCGGTGTGACCCTGTGTGATCCGGACTGTCTGGAAGGCATGACCCCGATCGCTGTGGACGAACCCACCCTGACCATGAACTTCATGGTCAACAGCTCCCCGCTGGCCGGCCGTGAAGGCAAGTTCGTGACCAGCCGCCAGATCCGCGAGCGTCTCGAGAAGGAACTCCTCAAGAACGTCGCCCTGCGCGTCAACTTCACCAGCGACTCCGACACTTTCGAAGTGTCCGGCCGCGGCGAACTGCACCTCACCATCCTCCTCGAAAACATGCGCCGCGAAGGCTATGAAATGGCCGTCAGCCGTCCGCGCGTGGTGTTCAAGGAGATCGACGGCGTCAAGTGTGAACCGTACGAAATGCTCACCGTCGACGTGGAAGAGGAACATCAGGGCAGCGTGATGGAAGAACTCGGCCGCCGCCGTGGCGAGCTGCAGGACATGGCGCCGGACGGTAAGGGCCGCGTGCGCCTCGAATACCGCATCCCGGCCCGTGGCCTGATCGGCTTCCAGGGCGAATTCCTGACCATGACCCGCGGCACCGGTCTGGCCAGCCACGTGTTCGACGACTACAGCCCGATGGCCGGCACCATGGCCGAGCGTCGCAACGGCGTGCTGATCTCCCAGAACGACGGCGAAGCCGTGGCCTACGCCCTGTGGAACCTGCAGGATCGCGGCCGCATGTTCGTGAGCCCGGGCGACGCCCTCTACGAAGGTATGATCATCGGCATCCACACTCGTGACAACGACCTCGTCGTGAACCCGATCAAGGGCAAGCAGCTGACCAACGTCCGTGCTTCCGGTACCGACGAAGCCGTCCGCCTGATCAACCCGATCCAGCTGACCCTCGAATCCGCCATCGAATTCATCGCCGATGACGAAATCGTGGAAATCACGCCGAAGTCCATCCGCCTGCGCAAGCGTTTCCTGAAGGAGCACGAGCGCAAGCGTGCTGCCCGCGACGACGCCTGATCACGTCTCCAAACCGCCGGCCTTCACGCCGGCGGGGCATAAAAAAACGCGGCTCATCGAGCCGCGTTTTTTATTGCCGACCGAACCTTATCAGAGGTTCTCGAGGCGCAGGCGGGTCACCTTGCCGGCCACGGAATCGAGGCTTTCGATCTTGGCGATGGCGGTGTCCACGTTCTTCTCGATGGTCAGGTGGGTCAGAATGATGATGTCGGTCTGGGACTCGCCCTCTTCCGGCTCACGCTGCAGCATGGCATCGATGGAGATCGACTGGTCGGCCAGGATGCGGGTGATGTCGGCCAGCACGCCCGGCTTGTCGAGCACGCGCAGGCGCAGGTAGTAGCTGGTCTCGACTTCCTCGATCGGCAGCACCGGCACGTCGGTGATCTGGTCCGGCTGGAAGGCCAGGTGCGGCACGCGGTGTTCCGGATCGGCGGTGTGCAGGCGGGTGACGTCCACCAGGTCGGCGATCACGGCGCTGGCGGTCGGCTCGGCACCGGCACCCTTGCCGTAGTACAGCGTGGCGCCGACGGCGTCGCCCTGCACCAGCACGGCGTTCATCGCGCCTTCCACGTTGGCGATCAGGCGCTTCTCGGGGATCAGCGTGGGGTGCACGCGCAGCTCGATGCCTTGCGGGCGGCGGCGGGCGATGCCCAGCAGCTTGATGCGGTAGCCCAGTTGCTCGGCGTACTTGATGTCGGCCGCTTCGAGCTTGGTGATGCCTTCCACGTAGGCCTTGTCGAACTGGACCGGTACGCCGAAGGCGATGGAGGCCATCAGGGTCGCCTTGTGGGCGGCATCAACGCCTTCGATGTCGAAGGTGGGGTCGGCTTCGGCGTAGCCGAGACGCTGGGCCTCCTTCAGCACCTCGGCGAAGGGCAGGCCCTTGTCGCGCATCTCGGACAGGATGAAGTTGGTGGTGCCGTTGATGATGCCGGCCAGCCACTGGATGCGGTTGGCGGACAGGCCTTCACGCAGTGCCTTGATGATGGGAATTCCACCGGCGACGGCGGCTTCAAACGCCACCATCACGCCCTTCTTCTGGGCAGCGGCGAAAATCTCGTTGCCATGCACGGCCAGCAGCGCCTTGTTGGCGGTGACCACGTGCTTGCCGTTCTCGATGGCCTTCAGCACCAGTTCCTTGGCCACACCGTAACCGCCGATCAGCTCGACGACGATGTCGATCTCGGGGTCGGCGACCACCGAGAAGGCGTCGTCGGTGACGCGCACGCCGGCGCCCGCCACGCTCTTCGCCAGTTCCAGGTTCTTGTCGGCCACCGCGGTAATGCGGATCGGCCGGCCGGCACGGCGGGTAATTTCTTCTTCGTTGCGCTTGAGAACGGTAAAGGTGCCACCGCCTACGGTGCCGATGCCCAGGAGGCCAACATTGATGGGTTTCATGTGTCTGGTGAAGGTAAGGGTCTAGGGTTGAGAGTCTGGGACAAGGAAGGGTTGGGAGCGCATGTTTGGCGGCTCGGCCACCTTCCCTCTCCCGGCATCAGGTGCCGTGCCGTTTGCGGTAGCTTTCGAGGAAGCGGGCGATGCGGGCGATGGCGAGTTTCAGGTCTTCCTCGTGGGGCAGGAAGACCAGACGGAAATGGTCCGGGTTCGGCCAGTTGAAGCCGGTGCCCTGAACCAGCAGCACGCGCTCCGCCTCGAGCAGCTCGGCGATGAACTGCTGATCGTCCTCGATCGGGTAGATCTTGGGGTCGAGGCGCGGGAACATGTACAGCGTAGCCTTCGGCTTGACGCAGCTGACGCCCGGGATGGCGGTGATCAGCTCGTGGGCCAGGTCGCGCTGGCGACGCATGCGGCCACCGGGCGCAACCAGGTCTTCGATGCTCTGGTAGCCGCCGAGGGCGGTCTGGATCGCATGCTGGCCGGGCACGTTGGCGCACAGGCGCATCGAGGCCAGCATGTTGAGGCCTTCGATGTAGTCGGCGGCCGGACGCTTGTCGCCGGACACCACCAGCCAGCCGGCGCGGTAGCCGCAGGAGCGGTAATTCTTGGACAGGCCGTTGAAGGTGACGGTCAGCACGTCTTCCGACAGGGAGGCGATGGAGGTGTGCTCGATGCCGTCGTACAGCACCTTGTCGTAGACCTCGTCGGCGTAGATGATCAGGCCGTGCTCACGGGCGATCTGGACGATGGCCTTGAGGGTTTCGTCCGGATAGACGGCGCCCGTCGGGTTGTTCGGGTTGATCAGGACGATGGCGCGGGTATGCGGGCTGATCTTGGCGCGGATGTCAGCCAGATCGGGCAGCCATTCGTTGGCCTCGTCGCACATGTAGTGCACCGGCGTGCCACCGGAAAGGCTCACCGCGGCAGTCCACAGCGGGTAGTCGGGGGCCGGGACGAGCACTTCGTCGCCGCTGTTGAGCAGCGCGTTCATGGCCATTACGATCAGTTCGGAAACGCCGTTGCCGACGTAGATGTCTTCCAGCGTCACACCCTTGATGTGCTTCTGCTGGGTGTAATGCATGATCGCCTTGCGGGCCGAGAAGATCCCCTTGGAGTCCGAGTAGCCTGCGGCATTGGGCAGGTTGCGGATCATGTCGAGCTGGATTTCTTCGGGGGAGTCGAAACCGAACGCGGCCAGGTTGCCGATGTTCAGCTTGATGATCTTGTGGCCCTCGTCCTCCATCTGCTTCGCCTTTTGCAGCACGGGGCCGCGGATGTCGTAACAGACGTTGGCGAGCTTGTCGGACTTGCGGATTGGTTGCACGGCGGTTTCCGTTTCCTTACTGGTGAGCGCGGGCTGCTCGTTGACGACCCGCAATTTGGCTTGGCGGCTCATGATCATGGCCCCGTCAGGGACGATCGGTGGTGAAACCCGGTCGGGTGCCCGGCGACGCAAAGCTATAATGTTACCCAAGCCACCCGGACCGGGCAAATCCGCGTCCAATCAATCAGTAAGAGTGCCCACTGCAGAGAAGCCACCCATGAAACTCCACCTCGACAAGAGTGCGCAGTACAACACCATCGCCCGCTACGACGCCCGCCACGTGATGGTTTCCGATACCCGTTACGAATCCAGCGTGCTCGTGATGCCCGAACGCATCGAAACCGACTGGCACGCTGGCGGTTTCGAGACCCTCGACGAAGCCGCCTTCCAGCGTCTGGCAGCGCTGGGTTGCGAGATCCTGATCCTCGGCACCGGCATGAAGCAGCGCTTCCCGCAGCCGCGCCTGATGCGCGCGCTGATCGACGCCCGCATCGGGCTGGAAGTGATGGATCTGGGCTCGGCCTGCCGGACCTACAACATCCTGGTAGCGGAACATCGTAACGTGGCCGCCGCGCTTCTGTTCGATCCGGAGTGAATACCCTTCATATGCCTGGATGCATTGCCAGGCCTGCATCTTGGGATTAGGCTGACGCCGGAATAATCAATTTCCGGAGAAATCATGCTAGACCAGGCCGCACCCGATTTCAGCCTGCCCGCCACCGGCGGGCAGACGCTCACCCTTTCCGCGCTGAAGGGCAGCAAGGTGGTGCTGTATTTCTACCCGAAGGACAGTACCCCCGGCTGCACCACCGAGAGCCAGCAGTTCCGCGACCTGCATCCCGAGTTCCTGGCCGCCGGCACTGTCGTGCTGGGCCTGTCGCGGGACAGCCTCAAATCCCACGACAACTTCCGCACCAAGCAGGCTCTGCCCTTCGATCTGGTCTCCGATCCGGACGAGACCGCCTGCGCGCTGTTCGGCGTCATGAAGCTGAAAAACATGTATGGGAAACAGGTGCGCGGGATCGAACGCAGCACTTTCGTCATCGACGCCGACGGCGTGCTGCGCCGCGAATGGCGCGGCGTCAAGGTCCCCGGCCACGCCCAGGAGGTGCTCGACTACGTGAAAACCTTATAAAGCAGGACAGCTCCACCCCCTTCCACGACCGACGAGAAGACCGACATCATGGCTACCCGACGCCCTGCGAAGTCCAAGACCCCCGCTACCAAGCTTTTCGTCCTCGATACCAACGTGCTGATGCACGACCCGACGAGCCTTTATCGCTTCGAAGAGCACGACATCTTCGTGCCGATGATGACCCTCGAGGAGCTCGACTCCAACAAGAAGGGCATGTCCGAAGTCGCCCGCAACGCGCGCCAGGCCAGCCGCACCCTCGACGAGATCGTGCAGAGCTGCCCGGAAGGCATCGAAGCCGGCATCAGCCTGGTCGGCCCTTCCAGCGAGCTGGCCAGCGGCCGCCTGTTCCTGCAGACCGAGGCCATCAACAGCCAGCTGCCGGCCGCGCTGCCCACCTCCAAGGGCGACAACCAGATCCTCGCGGTGGTGATGTACCTGTTCGAGAAGTTCGACCGGAAGCGTTCGGTGATCCTCGTCTCGAAGGACATCAACATGCGTATCAAGGCCCGCGCACTGGGCCTGGAGGCGCAGGACTACTTCAACGACAAGGTCCTCGAAGACACCGACCTGCTGTACACCGGCACCAAGGAGATCGACGCGGCCTTCTGGGACGCCAACGGCAAGGACATGGAGTCGTGGAAGCAGGAAGGCCGGACCTACTACAAGATCAAGGGCCCGGACGCGCCGGACATGCTGATCAACGAGTTCGTCTACCAGGAGGGCGAGCAGCCGCTGCAGGCATGGGTCAAGGACAAGGCCGGCAAGACCGTCACCCTCGAGACCCTCGTCGATTACTCGCACCAGAAGAACAACGTGTGGGGCATCACCGCCCGCAACCGGGAGCAGAACTTCGCCCTCAACCTGCTGATGAACCCGGAGATCGACTTCGTCACCCTGCTCGGCCAGGCCGGCACCGGCAAGACGCTGCTGACGCTGGCCGCCAGCCTGACCCAGGTGCTGGAGAGCAAGCGCTACTCCGAGATCATCATGACCCGCGTCACCGTGCCGGTCGGTGAGGACATCGGCTTCCTGCCGGGCACCGAGGAAGAGAAGATGGCCCCGTGGATGGGTGCGCTGGAAGACAACCTGGACGTGCTCAACGGCACCACCGGCGAGGGCGGCGAGTGGGGCCGCGCGGCCACCCGCGACCTGATCCGCAGCCGCATCAAGATCAAGTCGCTGAACTTCATGCGCGGGCGCACCTTCATCAACAAGTTCCTGATCATCGATGAGGCGCAGAACCTGACACCGAAGCAGATGAAGACGCTGATCACCCGAGCCGGCCCCGGCACCAAGGTGGTGTGCCTCGGCAACATTGCGCAGATCGACACGCCCTACCTCACCGAGGGTTCGTCGGGCCTGACCTACGTGGTGGACCGTTTCAAGGGCTGGCCACATTCCGGCCACATCACGCTGCAGCGCGGCGAACGCTCGCGGCTTGCGGACCACGCGGCGGAAGTCTTATAAGTAGTACGCTGTACGCGGGATGGACCGCTTGCTCCGGCCCATCCCGCCACGCCCCGTCAGGGGTTTTCACAAAAATAACGCGGATCCGGCTACGGGGAGAAAAATCCGATGAACGAGACAACACAAGACATTTCCGCTACGCCCCGCTTGACGGGCATCACGGTTCTCGCCGCGGAGGACGACGAGATCAATCAGATCGTATTGGACGACATCCTGCGCTACGAGGGTGCTCAGGTCGAGATCGTCGGCACCGGTATTGCTGCGGTCGACCGCATCACCAAAGCCGCTCCCGGAGACTTCCAGTTGGTGCTGATGGACATCCAGATGCCCGAGATGGACGGCTACGAAGCGGCACGGCGCATCCATGCACACTCGCCGGACCTGCCGATCATCGGCCAGACGGCCAATTCGGGCGCCGAGGAACAGGCACGCTGCCGGGCATCCGGCATGAGTGCCCAGATCAGCAAACCCATCGACCCGGAAGCCTTGGTCGCGCTGATCCGCCGGCACACCATGGAGCGCTCGGCTAGCACGATAGACTGGCCGGCGCTGGAGGCACGCTTTCCGGGCAAAGCCGACTTCATCCGCCGCCTGCTCGGCGTATTCATCCAGAGCCAGACCCCAACGGTGGCGACACTGCGCGCAGCCGCGGCCGGCGGTGATATCGGCGCTATCGCGCCCATTGCCCACCCGCTCAAGAGCTCGTCCGGCAACATCATGGCCAACGCGCTGATGGCCCTGGCCCTGCGCGCCGAACAGGCCTCCCGCCAATCCCAGCCCGAGGCGCTGACGCTCGCCGAAGAGCTGGCCACGGCCCTCGAGGCGACGCTGGCCGAAATCGCCGCCCGCCTGGAATCCTGAGTCCGCAGATCAGGCGTCCGTCTGTACGGCTCCATCCCGCAAACCGCACGCCACGCGGGTCAGCGTCGCCTGATCCAGCGTGGTCACGGGCTGCACGCGGGCCTCCTCGGCCCGCCTGTACAGCCCTTCGCCGCCACGCCGGTAAGCCGGATCGTAGTGATCTACGATCAGCTTTTCGGCCAGTTGCCGCCATTCACCGGCCGTCACCATCGCCTGCCATTCACCGACCTGCTTGTGTCCGTGCTGGCCCACCAGACGTTCCAGCTTGGCATTGAAATCGGCTGGATCGGCGATCAGGCTGGTGTAGCGCTCGAGCAAATGATCCACCCGCGCCGGCAACGCGGCGTCGATACACACGCAATCGCCATCACGCAGACGTTCGAACAGCTCTGCCGGAATATGCAGCCGGCCAACCCGCCGGCTTTCCGACTCCGCCCACACCGGCCGGGCCGGATCGAAGCTTCGCAGCTTGGCCCACAGGGCCGTTTCGAAAGCCTTCTGACCAGGCTGCTCGCTGTTCGGCTCAGCACCGAGCACCGACCCCTTGTGATTGGCCAGCGCTTCCAGATCGAGGACCTGCTCCCCCGTGGTCACCAGCGCCTCCAGCAGCGCTGTCTTGCCGCTGCCCGTCGGGCCGCACAGGATGCGGAAGGCCAACCGTTCGGGGAGGAGATTCGCCAGATCTTTCAGCACACGGAGGCGGAAGCTCTTGTAGCCACCTTCGAGACGCCGGGCGGCCCAGCCGACCTGCCCCAGCACCAGCGTCATCGCACCGCTGCGCTGACCACCGCGCCAGCAGTAAATCAGAGGTTTCCAGCCCTTCGGCTTATTGAGAAAATACGTCTCGATGTGCCGCGCAATGTTGCGCGACACCAGTGCCGCCCCCACCTTGCGCGCCTCGAAGGGCGAAACCTGCTTGTAGAGCGTGCCGACACGAGCCCGCTCCTCGTCATCCAGAACGGGGCAATTGATCGCCCCGGGGATATGGTCTTCGGCGTATTCGGCCGGCGAGCGGACATCGATGATCTCGTCGAACTCTTCGAGCCGATCGAGGCTGGCGGAAAATGGGGCGGGATGGGACACGTTGGAAACGACTGGAAAAGACAGGAAAAAAGAGATGACCGAAGCCCCCCTGCGACTCACTGAATTGTCTCACGGCGGCGGATGCGGCTGCAAAATCGCACCCGCAGTGCTGAGCGAAATGCTCGCCCACATGCCGGCCGCCCAACCCTTCGCCAACCTGCTGGTGGGCACCGAGACGGCCGACGACGCCGCGGTGTGGCGCCTCAACGACGAACAGGCCTTGATCGCCACCACCGACTTCTTCATGCCGATCGTGGACGACCCCTACGACTTCGGGCGCATCGCCGCCACCAACGCGCTGTCGGACGTCTACGCGATGGGCGGCACGCCGATCATGGCGCTGGCCATCGTCGGCATGCCGGTGAACAAGCTGCCGCTGGCGGCCATCGGGCGCATCCTCGAAGGCGGCGCTGCAGTCTGCGCAGATGCCGGCATTCCGGTGGCGGGCGGCCACAGCATCGATTCGCCGGAGCCGATCTATGGCCTCGTCGCCCTTGGCATCGCCCATCCGGACGTGATCAAGCGCAATCGGGATGCCCGCGAAGGCGACGTGCTGGTCCTCGGCAAGCCCCTCGGTGTCGGCATCCTCGGCTCGGCAATGAAAAAAGGCGTGCTCGACGCAGACGGCTACGCGCAGATGGTCGCCACCACCACCCGCCTCAACAAGGTTGGCCCGGCGCTGGCCAAGCTGCCGGGTGTGCACGCACTGACCGACGTCACCGGCTTCGGCCTGCTCGGCCACCTGCTGGAGGTGTGCCGCGGCGCCGGCCTGGGCGCGACGGTGGAAGCCGGCGCCCTGCCCGTCATGCCGGCGGCGATCCCATTTGCGCAGCAAGGCATCGGCCCCGGCGCCATCGCCCGCAACCTGGCGAGCTGCGGCGACGACGTGCGGTTCGCCGACGGCGTGGAGGAATGGCAGCGCAGCGTGATGGCCGACGCGCAGACCAGCGGCGGCCTGCTGGTGGCCTGCGCGCCCGAGACCGTCGACACGGTGCTCGCCACCTTCCGTGACGGCGGCTTTGCCGGCGCGGCGATCATCGGCCACATGCATGCCGGCGCTGCAAAGGTTCAGGTGGAGAAGTAAACAGGAGCGTCGGAATGGGGGTCGCCGCATCACGGGGCGGCGGCCAGTGCTTTCACGCACCTGACCATAAAGGAAGCGCGCGCGGGGTGCGCAGGCTATCCAGCGCTTGGAACTCAGCGGCAAACCGCGCCACCAGTCGGACCTTGTTGGTCCGCAGGTGGCCAATCACCGGACACTGGAGGTCCGCCGGATCCTGCATAGCCCCCACTTTCCGAAGGCCTCCCGCACCCTGTTCTCGCCGGTGACGGCCTGGGGATACCGGCCGTGCCGGGTTTGTGTGCTGAATGTACCGGCTATCAGTCGGGCACGCCTTTGCCTGCCACGCTGCCGGCTGGCTGCAGGATCTGCCCTGCCGTCGGTTGCGGCAGCCGTCCGTTGAGCACGACATACGCCAGCAATCCGATCAGCAGCCCCCAGAACGCACCGCCGATGCCGAACATCGTGATGTTGGCGGCCGCAGCCAGGAACGTGATCAGCGATGCCTCCCGCCGCTTCACATCCGCCATGGCGCTGGCGAGGCTGCCGCCAATGGTGCCCAACAGTGCCAGCCCCGCCAGCGTGGTGATGAAGGTGGCGGGGAATGCCATGAAGACCGCGGCCAGCGTGACCCCGAACACCCCGACGAGGATGTAGAACGCACCCGCGGCGATGCCGGCGATCCAACGCCTGGAGGGCTCGTCGTGCGCTTCCCGGCCGGTGCAGATTGCTGCCGTGATGGCGGCGATGTTGAAGGCATGCGAACCGAAGGGTGCCATCAGCAGCGACCCCAGCCCAGTGATCGTGACGATCGGGTTGGCGCTGGTCTTGAAGCCATCGTTGCGCAACACCAGCATGCCAGGCATGTACTGACCGGTCAGCGTGATCAGGAACAGCGGCAAGGCGACGCTCAGCAGCGCATTGAGCGAAAACACCGGCATCGTGAGGACCGGGGTCGCGAGCTTCATCTCCAGCCCGGAGAGGTCGACACGGTTCTGCACGAGCAGGAAGGCCAGCCCGAGCCCCAGGATGCCGACCACCGCATATCGCGCCGTGAAACGCTTCAGCACCACGTAAGTGAGGATCAGCAATCCGGCCAGCAAGGGGTCGACGCTCAGGCCGCCGAATGCCTTGATACCGAACTGCAGCAGGATGCCGGCCAGCAAGCCCGCTGCCACGCCCGGCGGGATCCATCGGATCACCCTCTCGAAGCAGCCCGACAGGCCGAGCGCCACGAAAGCGGTCGCTGAGATCAGATACGCGCCCACGGCTTCCGCATGGGACGTGCCGACCAATGCGGTCACGAGGAATGCCGCAGCCGGCGTGGACCAGGCCGTGATGATCGGTTCGCGGAACATCCAGCTCAGCACGATCCCCGTCACGCCCACACCGATGGAAATCGACCATACCCACGAAGCCGTCAGCTCCGGGCCGAGGCCGGCCACCTTGGCGGCCTGGAACACCAGGATGAAAGTGCCGCCATAGTTGACGATGACCGAGATCAAACCGGCGACGATGGGATGGACGAGATCGTTCCAACGGACTGACGGAGATGGGCTGACGGATGACATGGTCGGTATGTGCCTCCTGGACACGGCGTGATTGACCCGGGGAATGACATGTTTATATCCTTCCAGTGGCCTGATACCCCCCACCAATTTTTCTTACATATACAGACCAATTGTTCAAACACGCCCAACTCGAATCCGTCAAAGCCTGGATCGGTGATCCGGCGCATGGCGCCCTGCCCCTGCATGCGCGGATCCAGCGGGCCGTCCGCCAACTGATTCTCGACGGTGCGCTCGACGTGGGCAGGCCATTGCCGGCATCGCGTGCCCTGGCCAGATCGCTGGATGTTTCCCGCGATACGGTCGAGACGGCATACAGCCAGCTTCATGCGGAAGGCTTCATCGAGCGGCGCGTGGGCAGCGGCAGTTTCGTGTCGGAACGGGCGCGGCATCTCGGGCGCGCAGTCCTTGCGCCCCGTGCCGCGTCTCCTGGCGAAGACGTGCCGCTGAGTCGGCGCGGCAGCGCCATCCACCAAGGCGGGGGCGTACGCGACTTCCTGGCCCCGCGCCCGTTTGCCCCCGGCGTACCGGAGACCCGCAACTTCCCGCTCCAGACCTGGGAGCGACTGGAGCGGCAGATATTGAAGGAATACGGCACCCGGGCCCTGCTGCACAGCCCACCTCAGGGTATGGAGGTGCTGCGGCGGGCCATCGCCGATCACGTCAATCTGGAACGCGGCGCACGGGCGACACCCGAGCGCGTGCTGGTACTGACCAGTTCCCAGCAGGCCCTCACCTTGTGCGCCACCCTGCTGCTCGATGCCGGCGACAGGATCTACATCGAAGACCCCGTCTATCACGGCGCGCGCAAGGCCTTCGACGCCGCCGGTCTGGAATGCGTCCCCATTCCGCTGGACGCCGACGGCATGCGGGTGGAACAGCTTTTCGATACGGGACTGTCCGCCAAAGCCGTGTTCCTGACCCCTTCGCATCAGTTTCCGAGCGGGGCGACGCTCGCGCTGGACCGCCGGCTGGCCATCATCGAATGGGCCTGCAGGCAGCAAGCCTGGATCATCGAGGACGACTACGACAGCGAGTTCCACTACGCCGGCAAGCCCAAAGCCTGTGTGCAGGGGCTGGACCCGCACGAGCGGACGATCTACATCGGCACCTTCACGAAATCGCTGTTTCCGGGCCTGCGCATCGGCTACGTGGTCCTGCCACCCCGGCTCGTGGCACCGATGACGGTGGCGCGCACCCTGCTGGACGGACACAGCGCACCGATCCCGCAGCTCACCCTGGCCCGCTTCATGGAGGGCGGCCATTTCGGCGCGCACGTGCGCACCATGCGGGCCGTTTATGCCGAACGGCGCAACGTGCTGGCGCGACTGGTCAGCACGCATCTGGCTGACTTCCTGGAGGCGCGGGTACCCGCCGGGGGCATGCAGATGCCTTGCATCCTGATTCGCGATATTCCCGAGCAGGAAGCCGTCGATGCCGCCCGTCGGGCCGGTATCGATCTATTGGGACTGACTGCGCTGCATGCGTCCGGCAAGCGCGAGGCCGGCTTCCTGCTTGGATTCGCCGCCCATGCGCCGAACGAGCTGGAAACCGCCGTCAGCAAGCTGGCGGACGTACTGCGTGCGCTGGATCGTTAGATAGGCGCAACAAAACCAACACCGCATTCCGCGGGGAGAGGGACGCGGAATGCGGGCTGGCCTTGGGGGAGATGCAGGCGGTACTACCTGGACTTCGGATCGAAGGGCATTGTCGACGGCCGAAGGAGCCGGGAGCGCGGCCTGCGCGCGCTCCGGTTTGGGGTAAGACGATCAGGCGAGAGCCGGTTCCGGCCGCTTGTCGAGCATCGAGCCGCTCTGCTCGTAGCGCAGGTGCCAGGCAAAGGCCTCCTGCAGCAGGTGCGGGGTGTGGCCGCCGCGCTTGGTGGCGCGCAGGAAGTAATCGCGCAGCGCGTCCCGGTACAGCGGGTCGGTGCAGTTGTCGATGACCTGGCGGGCCCGCTCGCGGGGTGCCAGGCCACGCAGGTCGGCCAGGCCGTGCTCGGTGACGATGATGTCGGTGTCGTGCTCGGTGTGATCCACGTGGGACACCATCGGGACGATGCTGGAGATCTTGCCGTCCTTGGCGATGGACTTGGTGACGAACACCGACAGGTGCGCGTTGCGGGCAAAGTCGCCGGAGCCGCCGATGCCGTTCATCATGTGCGTGCCGCCCACGTGGGTGGAGTTCACGTTGCCGTAGATGTCGCACTCAAGGGCCGTGTTGATGGTGATCAGGCCCAGGCGGCGGATGACTTCCGGGTGGTTGCTGATTTCCTGCGGACGCAGCACCAGGCGCCGTTTGTAGCGCTCGATGTCGCCCAGCACGCGCTCGTAGGCACTCTTCGAGAGGGTGATGCTGGACGCCGACGCGAAGGTCAGGCGGCCGTCGTCGAGGAGTTCGACGGTGCTGTCCTGCAGCACTTCGGAGTACATCTTGAGGTCGCGGAACGGGGAGTCCAGCATGCCGTGCAGCACCGCGTTGGCGATGGTGCCGATGCCGGCCTGCAGCGGCTGCAGGGACGGCGACAGGCGGCCGGCCTTCACCTCGTGGTACAGGAACTCGTTCAGGTGGCCGGCGATGGCATTGGTCTCGTGGTCCGGCGGCAGCACGTTGGACGGGCTGTCGGCCTTCTCGGTCAGCACGATGGCGACGATCTTCTCAGGGTCGACCGGGATGTACGGCAGACCGATGCGCTGCTCCGGCGAGATCAGCGGAATCGGCAGGCGATGCGGACGGTAGGTCGGGATGTAGATGTCGTGCAGACCTTCGAGGCCCTCCGGCATCTTCACGTTGATCTCGACGATGATCTTCTTGGCCAACACCGCAAAGCTGGCGGAGTTGCCCACCGAGGTGGTCGGCACGATGCCGCCGTTCTCGGTGATGGCGGTTGCCTCGACGACGGCGATGTCCACCGGCGCGATCTGGCCGGAGCGCAGCTGCTCGACGGTCTCGGACAGGTGCTGGTCGATGAAGGCGACCTCGCCGGCGTTGATCTTGCGGCGCAGGGTCGGATCGGACTGGAAGGGGATGCGACGGGCGATGACGTTGGTTTCGGTCAACACCTTGTCGATATCGTTGCCCAGGGACGCGCCGGTCATCAGGGTGATTTTCAGCGGCTCGCGGGTGGCGCGCTCGGCCAGCGCAAAGGGCACCGCCTTGCAGTCACCGGCGCGGGTGAAGCCGCTCATGCCGACGGTCATGCCGTCCTTGAACAACAGGGCGGCCTCTTCCGGCGACATGATGCGCTCTCGCAGGCGCTGCAGACGAATACGGTCCATGGACATTTATTTCTCCGATCCTCGATCTTGTTGGGCTCGCCTCGACGGGCAAGTTCGCTGGAAAGTATAGAAGTCGGAAATAAGTCATTGGATGACTTAAACTACTTGAAATAAGTCGCTTTTTTCATACCCCATGGACCTGCGCGCGCTCCGCTATTTCATCGAAACCGTCCGCCAGAACAGCTTCACGCTGGCCGCCGAAAAGCTCCACGTCACCCAGTCGACGGTGAGCAAGATGATCCGCCAGCTGGAAGACGAGATCGGCCAGCCGCTGCTCAGCCGCGAAGGGCGTCAGCTGCGCCTCACCGATGTGGGGCGCATCCTGTTCGCGCGCGGCCAGGAGGCCCTCGGCGTGATGCAGGAACTGTCCCGCGAAGTCGCCGACCTGACCGCCCTCACCCGCGGCGAACTCACGGTGGGCATGCCGCCGATGATCAATCTGCTGTTCTCGCCGGTGGTGAAGGCCTTCTGCGAGCGCTATCCTGGCCTGCGCCTGACCCTGCAGGAAAACGGCGGCCAGGTGATCGAGCAGCAAGTGGCGAGCGGCGAGCTGGAAGTCGGCGTCACCATCCTGCCGGCCGACCCGGCGCTGGAGCTGGCCAGCCGCCATTACGGGCGCTACCCCATCCTCGTCGTCGGGCCTCGCCATGCCCGTTGGGCGCAGAGCGCTGAAGTCCGCATCGCGGCGCTGCAGGACGAGCCGCTGGTGCTGCTGCCCGACGATTTCTCGCTGACCCGCCGCCTGCGCGCCGCCTTCGAAGAGGCCCACCTGACACCGCGCATCGCCGCCCAGAGCGGGCAATGGGATTTCCTCGTCGCGATGGCCGCGGCCGGCCTTGGCACCACCTTCCTGCCTGCCCCGCTACTGGCCCGCCTCAACGTGGGCGACGAACTGGCAGTACGCCCCCTCGCCGCGCCCGGCATCGACTGGGACGTGGCGCTGATCTGGAAGCCCCACCGCTACCTGTCCCACGCCGCGCGGGCGTGGCTGGCCGTCTGCGAGGAAGTGCTGGTGCCGTCGACGCCGTGAAGCACGATCACAGGCACCACGAAAACAACCGGGAGCCGCCGCCCTCGGCCCTTGCACGCGGTGGGCCTGTCAGTCCTTCAGCACGGTGGCGAGCCAGCTTTCGACATCCCTGATCTCCTCGAGGCACAGGCTGTGCTCCATCCGGTAGCCATGCCACTCGAGCGGATAGCCGGCCGCCGTCAGCAGGTCGCAGGACCTCTTGCCGAAGGCGTAGGGGATCACCGGATCGTGCTGCCCGTGGGCCATGAAGATCGGCACGTCCCGGTTGGCCTCGTCGGCCTCCGCCCCCAGCGTATCAGCCAGCGGCACATACGTAGACAGCGCCAGGATGCCCGCCAGGCGCCGCGGATGGCGCAGGCCGGCATGCAGCGCGATGGCGCCGCCCTGGGAGAAGCCGGCCAGCACGATACGCTCGTCGGGGATGCCGCGGGCGTTCTCGCGGGCGATCAGTGCTTCCACCTGCGCAGCAGACTCCAGCACGCCGGCCGGATCTTCCCGCCGCTCGGAAAAGTCCATCGACACGATGTCGTACCAGGCCCGCATGACGTAGCCGGCATTGATCGTCACCGCGCGCTCGGGCGCATGGGGAAAGACGAAGCGGGTCGGCGGCAGGCGGTCGGCGTCGAGCTCGTCCACCACCGGTTCGAAGTCGTGGCCGTCGGCACCGAGGCCATGCAGCCAGATCACCGCATGGGTCGGTTCGGGGGCCGTCGTGATCTCGACGGCGGGCAAAAGCGGAACAGTCATGGCATCTCCTTGGAGTCGGGCTCGAATCGGGCTCGATTGTAGCCGGGCCGGCCCCCGGCCCGCCGTCCGGCGGCCCGGTGTCGCCACCTGTGCAAAAGTAACGATTTATTGCGCAAGATCATCACCGGGGGGCAAGGGCAAGGTAGATTCATGAGCTTGATCCGTGCCTTGCGTCCCGCTTATGGTCACTACCGCTCCCGATACCCTGATCCGCACCAATCTCGACTTCCTGCGCCGCCATCCGCCCTTCGACCGGATGGAAGCCGAAGCCCTGCATTTTCTGGGAGAGCGCCTGGCCACCGCCTTCTACCCGGCGGATTCGGAAATCCTGATGCCGGAAGACGGTCCGCCGAGCTTTTTCTACATCGTGTATCGGGGCAAGGTGCAAGCCCGTCAGGTCGGGGGCGTTGCGGTCACCGAGTACGCCACGCTGACCCTGGGGTCCGGCGAAGGCTTCCCGATCGGCGCCATATCCGCCGGGCGGCCATCCACCAACGGCTACCTCGCGGTGGAAGACACATACTGCTTCCAGTTGCCGGCTGCCGACTTCCTGCACCTGCAGGAGATCAGCCCGAGCTTCCAGCTGTTCTGCACGCGCTACATCGCCAGCCTGCTCAACCAGTCGCGGGAGCAGTTGCAGATCCAGTTCTCCCAGCGCGCAGCCGAGCAGCAGACGATGACCACGCCGCTGTCCAGTCTGGTCAAGAAGGCGCCGGTCTTCGTGCCGCCGGGGCTCAGCACCCGCACCGCCCTCGAAAAGATGGTGGAAGCCGGCGTCGGCTGCATGGCCGTCGCCGGGGACGACGACAAGCCCGTCGGCGTGCTGACCCAGAGCGACATCCTGAAGCGCATCGTGCTGCCCGGCTTCGACCTGACCCGGCCGATCTCCGACGTGATGACCGCCCCGCCCCACACGCTGGGCGGCAATGCCAGCGCCTACGACGCCGCCCTCGAAATGGCCACCCACGGCGTGCGCCACATCCTCGTGGTGGATGCGGAAGACAAGCTGAAAGGCGTCATCTCCGAGCGCGACCTGTTCGCGCTGCAACGCATCGGCCTGCGCCAGATCCGCTCCAGCATCGAGAGCGCTGCCAACGTGCAGGCCCTGCAGCGGGCCAGCCAGGACATCCGCCAGCTGGCCCTCAACCTGCTGGCCCAGGGCATCGGCGCCGAGCAGCTGACCCAGTTCATCTCGGCCCTCAACGATGCGCTGACGCGCCGCATCATCGAACTCAACCTGGACCGCCACGACCTCTACGGCGTGGAATACGCATGGCTGGCCTTCGGCTCCGAAGGGCGCCACGAGCAGACCCTGTCCACCGACCAGGACAACGGGATCATCTACGTGCTGCCCGAATGGGCCGACAAGGAACCCCTCAAGCTGCGCCTGCTGGAGTTCGCCCGCGACGTCAATAACGACCTGGCGAGCTGCGGCTTCCCGCTGTGCACCGGCAACATCATGGCCAGCAACCCGGACCTGTGCCTGACCATCGACGAATGGCGGGAGCGCTTCGGCACCTGGATCCGCGAACCCCACCCGGAAGCCCTGCTCAACGCCACCATCTTCTTCGACTTCCGCGTGCTGTTCGGCGACGAGAAGCTGACCTACAAGCTGCGCCACTGGCTGCTGTCGATGACCGGTGGCAACCCGGCCTTCCTGAAGGCAATGGCTACCAATGCGCTGGACGTGTCGCCGCCGCTGGGCAAGATCCGCGACTTCGTCATCGACGACGACCCCAAGTACCCGGGCACGATCGACCTGAAGAAATTCGGCGCCCGCCTGTTCGTCGACGCCGCCCGCGTGCTGGCCCTGCGCACCAGCGTCGAGGCCACCAGCACCGTCCAGCGCCTGCGCCAGGGCGGCGGCCGGATCGGCATGCCGGCGGAAGAGCTCGCCGCGATGGCCGACGGCTTCCATTTCATCCAGCTGCTGCGCCTGCGCCACCAGCACCTGGACACCGACCACGGTGCGCCGGGCGACAACCGGGTCAAGCCGGACGACCTCAACGAACTGGATCGGCGCATCCTCAAGGAAGCCTTCCGCCAGGCCCGCAAGATCCAACTGCGACTCAAACTGGACTATCAGATATGAGCTGGCTCTCCCGACTCCTGCCCGGCAGCGGACCGGACCTCAGTCCCGAACAGCAGGCCAGCCTGGCGGCGATCACGCGTCAGCCCCCCCCCGATCTGGGCCGCAGCCATTTCGAGACGCGCTACGTCGTCGTCAATGCGGAAAGCCGGCCGATGGACGGCGGCGGCCGGCGCCTCATCGGCGTCGGCGCGGTGGCGATCAACCGCGGGCTGCTGCACCCGGCCGAGAGCTTCCGGGCCGAACTGGCCAGCGCGCCGGCCGACGCCCTGCTGGGGCTGCTGCACTTCATCGCGAAGGCACCGCTGGTGGTGTACAACGCGCCGTTCAACCAGGGCATTCTCGAGCGGGGTCTTGAGCAGAACCTGGGCAACGTACCGGCGATGGAATGGCTGGACCTGATGGTGATCATGCCCAGCCTGTACCCCGAACGGATCGCCGGCCAGGCCAGCATGGATGCCTGGCTCGGCGCCTTCGGTATCGACCGGCTTGACCGTCACGACGCGGTGCTGGAAGCCCTTGCCGTAGCCCAGCTCCACCAAGTGGCACTGGCCCGCGCCAAGGCCCAGGGGCTCAACACACCGCAGGATCTGCTCGAAAGCCAGACCAGCCGCAAGTGGCTGCGCGGTAGCTGAACAGGACTATTCCTGCGTGACCAGGGCCCGCTGCCAGCGCGCCTCGCACAGGGCCGCAAAGCGCCGGGCCAGCGGTGACGGTGCCTGCGGCAGCAGGATCGCCGCATCGGCGGTCGCATCACTGTCGTCAAGCGGCCGCACCCGCGCACCGGCCGGCACCAGGGTGGCCATGCACTCCGGGATCACCGCGATGCCGAAGCCGGCTGCCACCAGGCTCAGCATCGAAGTCTTGCGGGAAATGACATTGCCCATCCGCGGCACGAAGCCACGCTGCAGGCACAGGTCCGTCATCCGCCGAGCCAGCCCGCCCCGCTCCCGATGCACGGCCGACACGAAGGGCATCTCGGCCAGCTCGGCGAGCCGAAGGCTTGGCCGGTCGGCGAGAGGATGAGCGGCGGGAAGCGCGACGACCAGCCGCTCCCTCGCCAGCGGAATGAACTGCACGGCCGGATCCCGGCGCAGCACCGGCATCCGCGCCACGCCCAGGTCGGCACGGCCGGCGGCGATCTCCACCACCTGCACTTCCGACGAAACCCGGTCCAGATCCACCCGTGCCGCCGGCGCAGCCTCCGCAAAGGCCTGCAGGCTGGCCAGCAACGGGCCGCCGATGGGAATCGAGCTCGAATGCAACAGCCGCAACACGCCCGATTCCCCGCGGGCCAGGCAGCGCGCATCCTCCGCGGCTTCGTCGATGGCCTGGGCGACATCACCGATACGCTCGCGGAACAACGCGCCGGCCGGCGTGAGGCTCACGCCCCGCGCCTCGCGGACGAACAGCGGGAAACCCAGCTCCTCCTCCATCTGCGCAATCTGCCGGCTGAGCGCCGGTTGCGCGACGAAGAGCCCGGCGGCGGCCTGGGAGAGATTGCCGGTTTCGGCAACGGCCAGGAAGTAGCGGATCTGACGCAGGCTAAGCATTCCAGAAATTCATAGCTTGAGTAAAAAACTGATATTGGCGTTATACCTCGGTCAATTCCAGAATTCCATGCAAGTCGATTCCGTACACAACGATCATGGAAAACTGGATGCCCACCCTGCTCTTCAGCACCACCGATATTTCCGCCCTGGCGGCGGCCTTTGCGATTCTGGTCGTCGCCTACGCCATCTTCTCGCTGCTCGGCTTCGGCTCCGCGCTCATCGCCAGCACGCCGCTGGCCTGGGTGATGCCGGTCAGCCGCATCGTGCCCCTGCTGGCCCTGCTCGACGCGGCGGGCTCGCTGCAACGGGGCTACCAGGCCCGTCACCTCATCAACCGGAAGAGCTTGGGGCGCCTGGTGCCCGGCATGCTGGCGGGCCAGTTGGTGGGCGTGAGCATGCTGGCTCATCTGCCGCTGGGCATCCTGGCGATGCTGCTCGGCCTCTTCGTGGCCGGCTACGGCCTGCGGGAACTGCGCGGGCGTCGCGGATCGGCAGCGCCGGGGCAAGGCGCCGCCTGGTTGTACGGGGGATTCGGGGGGGTATTGGGCGGGCTGTTCGGCAGCGGCGGCTTCGTCTATGCCACTTACCTGCAGGCCCATCTGCCCGGACGGGAAGCCTATCGCGCCACCCAGGCGGTCATGATCGCCCTGTCCACCAGCTGGCGGATCGCCTTGTGCGTGGCCGCTGGCCTCATCGACGGCCGCCTGCTGCTCACCGCGCTGGTGCTGCTGCCGGCCGCTTACCTGGGCATGGCGCTGGGGCGGCATGTGGACAAGCGCTTGAGCGGAGCGGGCTTTGCCAGGCTGCTGAACCTGTTCCTGATCGCCTCCGGCCTGGCCTTGATCGGCAAGGGCGTGCAGCAGATTTCGTGAATCGAAACTCCCGCGGCCACCGCCGCGGGAATTCAGTCAGCCGTAGACCTTGCACATCAGCGGCGAGGCCACGCGGGACATCACACTTACACCTTCAGGAAGTTGTCCCGGTAGTAGCGCAGTTCGGCGATCGACTCGTGAATGTCGGCCAGGGCCTGATGGGCACCCTTCTTCTCAAGCCCCTTGTAGACATCCGGACGCCAGCGGCGGGCCAGCTCCTTGAGGGTGGACACGTCCAGGTTGCGGTAGTGGAACCAGTCTTCCAGCTTGGGCATGTAGCGGGCCATGAAGCGGCGGTCCTGCCCGATGGAGTTGCCGCACATCGGCGAGGTGCGCGACGGGATGTACTGCCTCATGAACTCCAGGTAGATCGCCTCGGCTTCCGCTTCGCCGACGGTGGAGGCCTTCACCCGGTCGATCAGGCCAGAGCGGCCGTGGGTGTTCTTGTTCCACTCATCCATGCCGTCGAGCACAGCGTCGGGCTGATGCACCGCAATGACCGGGCCTTCCGCCACAACTTCGAGATTGCCGTTGGTGACGACCATCGCCATTTCGATGATGCGATCGCTGTCGGGATTCAGGCCGGTCATTTCCATGTCCAGCCAGATGAGGTGATTCTGGTCCTGTGCCATAATCGGCTCGCTTTTCGGTAAAGGCGCGATTTTACGCGCTTGCCGCTTCCCGTCACGCCTTCCCGCGGTTTCCATTCCCTAGCCGATGACTTCCAGCAGCTTCACCGCCCTGTTCCTCTTTGCCCTTGGCGCCGGCCTGCTCACCCGCCTGTGGCTGGCCCGCCGGCAGATCAGCCATGTGGCTGGCCATCGGGCCGCCGTGCCGGCCGCCTTCGCGGCGAGCATCGCCCTCGACGCCCATCAAAAGGCGGCGGATTACACGGTCGCCCGGGTCAGGCTGGGAATCGTAGACCTGCTGATCTCCGCCGCCCTGCTGCTCGGCCTGACCGTCGGCGGCGGCCTGCAGGCGCTGTTCGCGCTGAGCGCCACGGTATTCACGCCCGGCACGCTGCAACACAGCGTGGCCTTCATCGCAGTGGTGGCATCCGTCTCCTGGCTGGTGGACCTGCCGCTCACCGTCTATCGCAGCTTCGGGCTCGAAGCCCGCTTCGGCTTCAACCGGCTGACCCCTGCGCTGTTCGTCGCTGACACGCTGAAGGGCATCGTGCTGTCCGCCGTCATCGGGCTGCCGCTGATCAGCTTCGTGCTGTGGCTGATGGCGGCCATGGGCCCGCTGTGGTGGCTGTATGTATGGGCCTTCTGGCTGGGCTTCAACCTGCTCGTGCTGCTGGTCTACCCGACCTTCATCGCCCCGCTGTTCAACAAGTTCCAGCCCCTCGAAGACGGCCCGCTCAAGGCCCGCATCGAAGGCCTGATGGAGCGCTGCGGCTTCCGTCTGTCCGGCCTGTTTGTGATGGACGGCTCCAAGCGCTCGGCCCACGGCAATGCCTACTTCACGGGTTTTGGCGCCGCCAAGCGCATCGTCTTCTTCGACACGCTGCTGGAAAAGCTCGCCCCCACCGAAGTGGAAGCGGTGCTGGCCCACGAGCTCGGCCACTATCACCACCACCATCTGTGGAAGCGCCTGGCCGTCATCGGAGCCGGCAGCCTGGTGTTCTTCGGGCTCCTCGGCCATCTCGCCGGCCAGGACTGGTTCTTCAACGGGCTGGGGATGCAGGAAAGCGGCACCGCCCCTACGCTGGTGCTGTTTGCGCTGGTGCTGCCGATCTTCACCTTCCCGCTGACCCCGCTGATGAGCATGTGGTCGCGGCGCCATGAATTCCAGGCCGACGCCTACGCTGCCAGCCAGGCGCCGGCCACCGAACTGGTCAGCGCGCTGGTCAAGCTGTACCGGGACAACGCCTCGACCCTGACGCCGGACCCGCTCTACTCCAGTGTCTACGATTCCCATCCGCCGGCAGCGATCCGCATCGCCCGCCTGCAGGGAGCCGAGCGATGAAGGCCGTCGGCACGCTGGTGGCCGCTTTCGGGCGGCAATACGAAGTCCGCTCCGAATCGGGCGAAATCCTGCTGTGCGTACCGCGGGGCAAGAAGAGCCTGTTCGCCTGCGGCGACCGGGTGCACTACGCATCGACCGGCCCCGGCCAGGGCGTCATCGAGAAGCTGGTCGAACGCAGCAGCCTGCTCTACCGCTCGGATGCCTGGCGCCAGAAGCTGATCGCCGCCAATGCGACCCAGGTCGCGCTGGTAGTGGCGACGGAACCCAGCTTCTCGGACGAGTTCCTGTCCCGCTGCATCTGTGCCGCAGAAAGCCAGCATCTGAAGGTGCTGATCGTACTGAACAAGACCGATCTGAGCGCCAACCTGGAGGCCGCCCGCGCCCAGCTGGCCCCCTTCGTCGCCCTGGGCTACCCGGTGCTGGAACTGTCCGCGCTGAGTGACGTGGAGTTGCTGCGCGCCCGCCTGATCGGCGAAACGAACCTGCTGGTGGGGCAATCCGGCATGGGCAAGTCCACGCTGACCAACGCCCTGATACCGGAAGCACGAGCCGAGACCCGCGAGATCTC
This sequence comes from Zoogloea sp. GW822-FHT05C07, assembly GCF_058800215.1. Taxonomy (NCBI): domain Bacteria; kingdom Pseudomonadati; phylum Pseudomonadota; class Betaproteobacteria; order Rhodocyclales; family Zoogloeaceae; genus Zoogloea; species Zoogloea sp. GW822-FHT05C07. The sequence goes on along the minus strand of NZ_CM179510.1, from coordinate 4,323,168 downwards.
CGAAGTGCTGGATACCGGCAAGCACACCACCACCTTCGCTCGCCTCTACGCGCTGCCGGAAGGCGGTGGCATCATCGACAGCCCGGGCATGCAGACTTTCGGCTTGGTGCATCTCAGCGCCGAAGAGCTCGAAGACAGTTTCCGCGAGTTTCGCCCCTACCGCGGCGAATGCCGCTTCCGCGACTGTCGCCACGACGCCGAGCCGGGCTGCGCACTACGCGAGGCCGCCGACAGCGGCAAGATCGATCCGCGCCGTCTGCGCCAGTTCCTGCAGTTCCGTACCGAATGCGAGCAGGGCCGGCGCATGGCCCAGGGGTGGTGAAATTCGGGGCTGGCCAGTGGCTAGCCCAGTAGCGCCTCGATGTCCGGCACCAGATCGGCAGGCGTCGTCGTTGGCGCATAGCGCCTGAACGGCACGCCGGTCTTGTCCACGAGAAACTTGGTGAAATTCCACTTGATCGGCTGGGTGCCGAGCACGCCGGGCAGCGCGGTGGTCAGAAAACGGAACAGCGGATGGGCGGCGTCGCCATTGACATCCACTTTTTCGCTCAAGGGAAAGCTCACGCCGTAGTTGCGCTCGCAGAACTGGGCAATCTCCGGCGCGTCGCCGGGCTCCTGGGCGCCAAACTGGTTGCACGGAAAACCGAGCACCACCAACCCACGCCCGGCATAGGTTTCGTGCAACTCCTGCAGGCCTGCGTATTGAGGCGTAAAGCCGCAGCGGCTGGCGGTGTTGACGATCAACACCACCTTGCCGGCGAAATCCGCCAGCGAAACCGGCGCCGCGCCGCCCAGGCTCAGGAACTCGAAGCCGTGGATGGTGGCCGGCGCCGCGGCAGTCACTCGGACTCCTCGATCCAGGCCTGCTGAATCGCCTCCAGCACGCGCTCGCCGCAGTGCTTGGGATCGTCATTGAACTCCGGCAAGGCCATGACCCAGCGCATCAGGTCCACGAAATTGATCCGCGTCGGATCAGTGTCGGGATGCGTATCGGCAAGCTGGATGGCGATTTCCTGCACATCGGTCCATTTCATCAGTGCTTGCCCTCCCGCGCCATGTTGATGGAGTACTTGGGAATTTCCACCGTCAACGGCGTTTCGCCGACGATGGCCTGGCAGGACAGGCGGGACGTGGGCTCCAAGCCCCAGGCCTTGTCCAGCAGATCCTCTTCCAGTTCCTCGGCCGCGTCCAGGCTGTTGAAGCCGTCGCGCACGACCACGTGGCAAGTTGTACAGGCGCAAGACTTCTCGCAGGCGTGTTCGATCTCGATGCCGTTGGCGAGCAGGCTGTCGCAGATGCTCTGGCCGGGTTCGGCCTCGATGACTGCCCCTTCCGGGCAGAGTTCCACATGGGGCAGCACAATCAATGTCGTCATGATTCTTTTCCGTCCGGATTCGTTCAGATCCGGATCTCGTCGATTTTGTGGCCCGCCAGCGCACCGCGGATGCTCTTGTCCATGCGGCGCGAGGCGAACTCGTTGGAAGCGCGGTTGAAAACCTCGAGCTGGATCTTGATGGCGCGTGCGTCCTGGCCTTCCGCTGCACTGCGCAGAGCCGCGATGGCAACGTCCAGCGCCGCCCGCTCCGCCTCGTTGAGCAATTCGCCATCGGCCTGCAGCGCCTTCTCGGTCGCCTCGATCACGCGCTCGGCTTCGACCTGCTGTTCCTTCAGCGCACGCACTTCCATGTCGTTCTGGGCGTGCTCAAAACCGGCCTTCAGCATCTCAGCGATCTCGTCGTCGGCCAGGCCGTAGGACGGTTTCACCTCGACGCGCGCCTCCACGCCGGTGGTCTGCTCCCGCGCCGACACCGACAGCAGGCCGTCGGCGTCGACCTGGAAGGTCACGCGGATGCGCGCCGCACCGGCCACCATCGGCGGAATGCCGCGCAGCTCGAAACGCGCCAGCGAGCGGCAATCGGACACCAGCTCGCGCTCGCCCTGCACCACGTGGAAGGCCATGGCGCTCTGCCCGTCCTTGAAGGTGGTGAAATCCTGCGCGCGGGCGGTGGGAATCGTCGAATTGCGCGGGATGATCTTCTCGACCAGACCGCCCATCGTCTCGATGCCGAGGGACAGGGGAATCACGTCGAGCAGCAGCCATTCGTCTTCCGTCGCCCGGTTGCCGGCCAGCACATTGGCCTGCATCGCGGCGCCGACGGCGACGACGGTATCCGGATCGAGGTTGGTCAGCGGGGTCTGGCCGAAGAGCTCGCCAACCGCCCGCTGCACGTGGGGCATGCGCGTCGCACCACCGACCATCACCACGCCCTTCACATCCTCAGGCGACAGGTTGGCGTCCCGCAGGGCCTTCTTGACCGGCTTGAGGGTCTTGCTGACCAGGTTGGCGGTGATCTCGGCGAAGACTTGGCGTTCGATGACCAGGTCCACTTCGTCACCGTTCTCGAGCGCGGTGCGGATCGGCACGGATTCGTCGAGGGTCAGACGCTCCTTGACCTCCCGCGCCTTCATCAGCAGGCGGCGGGAATCCCGGTCGGACGGCAGCGAGATGCCGGCGTTGTCGAGGATCCAGCAGAACAAACGATGATCGAAGTCGTCGCCGCCCAGAGCTGCGTCGCCGCTGGTCGCCACCACCTCGAAGACCCCACGCGACAGGCGCAGGATGGAAATATCGAAGGTACCGCCGCCGAGGTCATAGACCGCGTAGATGCCTTCGGACGCGTTCTCGAGACCGTAGGCGATCGCCGCCGCGGTCGGCTCGTTGAGCAGGCGCAGCACGTTGAGGCCGGCCACCCGCGCCGCGTCTTTGGTCGCCTGGCGCTGGGCATCGTCGAAATAGGCCGGCACCGTGATCACTGCGCCGGTCAGATCACCGCCGAGGCTGTGCTCGGCGCGCTGGCGCAGGTTTTTCAGGATTTCGGCGGAGACCTCGACCGGGCTCTTCACGCCCTGGACGGTGCGCAGGCGCACCATACCCTCGGCGTCCACGAAGTCGTAGGGCATCGTCTCCACGTGGGCGACGTCCTTCAGACCGCGGCCCATGAAGCGCTTCACGGAGACGATGGTGTTGCGCGGGTCGATCGCCTGGGCGGCCTGGGCCGAGCGGCCGATGTCCACCTGTCCGTCCGGCATGTAACGCACGACGGACGGCAACAGCATCTTGCCGTTCTCGTCCTGCAGACATTGGGGCACGCCATTGCGCACGGTGGCCACCAGCGAATTGGTCGTGCCCAGGTCGATGCCCACCGCCAGCCGGTGCTGGTGGGGCGCCGTGGACATGCCCGGTTCGGAAATTTGCAGCAGAGCCATCAGGATTCCAGCGCCGTCAAGGCGTCATTGATTTCATGTTGCAGCTTCTCGAGAAACTTGAGGCGGCGCACCGTATCGGCCGCGGCCTCCAGATCGCCGGCGGTGTCGAACTCGGCTTGCAGCTGTTCGACCAGCCCCTTGGTGTCACGCCGGATGCGCCGTGCGAGATCATCCAGCACATCCTCGTCGGCCGCCTCGCGGGCTTCTTCCAGCGCCTCGCGCCACTCCATCTGCTCCATCAGGAACTCGGCGGACATGGCGGTATTGGTCTCGAAGGCCGGATCGACGCCCTTCAGCTCAAGCAGGTACTGGCCGCGGGCGAGCGGGCTCTTGAGGGTCCGGAAGGCCTCGTTGGCCCGTGTCGCCCATTGCATGGACAGGCGCTTTTCAGCGTCCGACAGATGGGCGAAACGATCCGGATGCACCCGGCCCTGCATCTCGAGGTAAGCCTGCTCGAGACGATCCAGGTCAACGGCAAAGCGCGGCTCGAGGCCGAACAGCTCGAAGAAATCCTGCTTCATGTCGAGCATGTCAGCCCTCCCCCGCGCCTGGCGAGCAAAACGTTTCGTGAAACGGCGTCATCCTAGACCGAGAAGCTCTCGCCGCAGCCGCACTCACCCTTGACGTTCGGGTTGTTGAACTTGAAACCTTCGTTCAGGCCCTCGCGCACGAAGTCTAGCTCGGTGCCGTCCATGTAGGGCAGGCTCTTCGGATCGATCAGCACCTTCAGGCCATGGCTTTCGAAGACGACATCTTCCGGCAGCACCTCATCGGCGAATTCCAGCTTGTAGGCCATTCCGGAACACCCCGACGTGCGCACACCCAGGCGAATGCCGACGCCTTTGCCGCGCTTGGCGATGAAGTTGCCGATGTGATTTGCAGCCTTGTCGGAGAGGGTTACTGCCATGATCGCGTTTCCTTTCAGCCGTTGTGCTTTTTCTTGTAATCCTCGACCGCCGCCTTGATGGCGTCCTCGGCCAGGATCGAGCAGTGGATCTTCACCGGCGGCAGGGCCAGTTCCTCGGCGATGGCGGTGTTCTTGATTTCCAGCGCCTGATCGAGGGTCTTGCCCTTCACCCATTCGGTGACAAGGGAACTGGAAGCAATAGCCGAGCCACAACCATAGGTCTTGAACTTGGCGTCTTCGATCACGCCGTCCTTACCGACCTTGATCTGCAGTTTCATCACGTCGCCGCAGGCCGGAGCACCGACCATGCCGGTACCGACATCTTCGTCTTCCTTGCCGAACGCGCCGACGTTACGGGGGTTCTCGTAGTGATCCAGAACTTTTTCGCTGTATGCCATTTTCGCTCTCCTGTCAGTGCGCAGCCCACTGCACGGTATCCAGATCGATGCCTTCCTTGAACATGTCCCACAGGGGCGACAGTTCGCGGAGCTTCCCGATCTTGTGCTGCAGCAGATCAATTGTGTAGTCGATTTCCTCGACCGTCGTGAAGCGGCCGATGGTGAAACGGATGGAACTGTGGGCCAGTTCGTCGTTGCGGCCAAGGGCGCGCAACACGTAGGACGGCTCCAGGCTGGCCGACGTGCAGGCCGAACCGCTGGACACGGCGATGTCCTTGATCGCCATGATCAGCGACTCGCCTTCAACGTAGGCGAAGCTGATGTTCAGGTTGTGCGGCACGCGATGCGCCATGTCGCCGTTCACGAAAGTTTCCTCGATGGCGGACAGGCCTTCCAGCAGACGGTCGCGCAGCGCACCGATGCGCTTGTTCTCTTCCAGCATTTCCAGGCGGGCCAGGCGGAAGGCTTCGCCCATGCCGACGATCTGGTGCGTTGCCAGCGTGCCGGAGCGCAGGCCGCGCTCGTGGCCGCCGCCGTGCATCTGGGCTTCCAGGCGCACACGCGGCTTGCGGCGCACGTACAAGGCACCGACGCCCTTCGGACCGTAGGTCTTGTGGGCGCTGAAGGACATCAGGTCCACCTTCAGCTTGGACAGGTCGATGTCGACCTTGCCGGTGGCCTGGGCCGCATCCACGTGGAAGATGATGCCCTTGTCGCGGCAGATCTCGCCGATCTCGGCGATCGGCTGGACCACGCCGATTTCGTTATTGACGAACATCACCGACACGACGACGGTGTCCGGGCGGATCGCCGCCTTCAGGACTTCCAGGTCGATCAGGCCATTTTCCTGCACGTCGAGGTAAGTGGCCTCGAAGCCCTGACGTTCCAGTTCGCGCACGGTGTCGAGGACCGCCTTGTGCTCGGTCTTGACGGTGATGACGTGCTTGCCTTTGCCGGAGTAGAAGTGCGCGGCACCCTTGATCGCCAGGTTGTTGGACTCGGTGGCGCCGGAGGTCCAGATGATCTCCTTCGGATCGGCGTTCACCAACGCAGCAACCTCTTCACGGGCTTCTTCGACGGCCTTTTCTGCCGTCCAGCCGAAGGGATGGCTACGGGATGCGGGGTTGCCGAACAGCTCCGTGAGGTAGGGAATCATCTTCTCCGCCACGCGGGGATCCACCGGCGTCGTTGCCGAATAGTCGAGGTAGATCGGGAACTTGAGCATCTTCATCTTCTCCGTACTGCAAAAATTTAATCGTTCCAATCACTTAGACCGCCATGGCGGCAAGCGTTCGGAGGTTTTCGAGGTTCTCGTGAAGCGCCCCCAGAAAACCATCCACATCCTGTTCTGTACTGCCGTCGCCGAGGCTGACGCGTACCGCCGAGCGGGCCAGCCCTGCCTCGACGCCCATCGCCAGCAGCGTGTGCGAAGGCTCCGGATTGGCGCTGGAGCATGCCGAGCCGCTGGCTACCGCATACCCCGCCCGATCGAGCTTGCCGACCAGGGTCTCGCCATCCACACCGGCCATGGCGAAAAAGCTGGTGTTCGCCAGGCGTTCGGCCTCCGCCGAAAAAATCTTTGCCCCGACGGCAACCAGACCACGCTCCAGGCGTTGCTGCAGCCTAGCCAGGCGTTCCGTGCGGTCACGGCGCAGGGCGACGGCACGCTCACAGGCGACGCCGAAGCCCACGATGGCCATCACGTTCTCGGTGCCGGAACGCAGATTCCGTTCCTGGCCGCCGCCGGCAATCAGCGGGACCAGTTCGACCCGCTTGTCGACGATCAGCGCGCCTGCGCCGATCGGCCCGTAGATCTTGTGCGCCGACAGCGTAAGGCCATGCACGCCGAGCGCCCGGAAATCCACATCGATCTTGCCCAGCGCCTGTACCGCATCGCAGTGCATCCAGCCACCGCGGGCGCGGACTTGGGCCGCCAGCGCCGGCACGTCCTGGATCACGCCGGTCTCGTTGTTGGCCAGCATCACCGACACCAGCTTCGGTTTGTCGGCAAGCAGACGTTGGAAATCCGACATGTCGAGGCGCCCTGCCTCGTCCACGGCGATCTCTTCGCAACGCCAGCCCGCACGTTGCAGTTGCCGCGCCGGCTCCCTGACGCAGGGGTGCTCGATGGCGCTGATCGCCACCAATCCCGGCTTGAGGTTTGCCGCCGCGCCTTTGATGAAGAGGTTGTTGGCCTCAGAACCGCCGCTCGTGAAGAGCACCTCGGTCGGATGGGCATTGACAGCCGCTGCCACCTGGGCGCGGGCTTCGTCGATGGCCTTGCGTGCCGCGCGACCGTATTCGTGCCGGCTCGACCCGTTGCCGAAACGCTGGCCGAACCACAGCAACATCGCCTCCCTGACCAGCGGGTCGAGGGGCGTCGTTGCGTTGTGATCCAGGTATGCGGGGGCGAACACGGGCCGTCCTTGTTACTTACGCGGTGAGATGCATCTTGTCGGCAGACTTGCTGGCCGTCGGCGTGCGCTCATCGTGGAGCACAGCCACTTGGGCGCACTTCTGCCGCTGCTGCTCGACGAGGCTGGCCAGCGTCACCGAATGGAGGTACTCGTACATCCGGCGATTGAGGTTGGTCCACAGCTCGTGGGTCATGCAGCGCTGCTCGTCCTGGCAGTTTTCCTTGCCACCACAGGAGGTTGCATCGAGGGGCTCATCCACCGCCGCGATGATGTCCGCCACGGTGATGGAAGCCATGTCCCGCGCCAGCGCATAGCCGCCGCCGGGCCCGCGCACGCTGCTGACCAGCTCGAAACGGCGCAGCTTACCGAACAGTTGCTCGAGATAGGAAAGGGAGATCTTTTGACGATCGGCGATCCCGGCCAGCGTCACCGGGCCGTCCGCGCAACGCAGCGCGAGATCGATCATTGCCGTGACAGCAAAACGACCTTTGGTTGTGAGTCTCATATCGGCTCCCGGGGGCTGGTAAAAGAATAGTTGAATATTTCGGTCAACAATACCAAACCCGACAAATTCAATCAACTATTTTCCCGCCCGCATCAGGCAGTCAGTCGACCATCTTCCCCAGGCCCTTCGGATCGAAGGCGTCTTCCGCCTTTGCCGTGCCTTCCACGCAGATTCCCGCGTCGACGAGCTTCTCCACCAATACGCGGATGCGCCGATCCGTTTCGACCGCGTGATCGAGCAGGCCGTGCAGCGCCTTCGACACCGGGTCGTCCAGGTCGCGCGTCACGCCGTAGGCGGTAAAGCCCATCTGTTCGGCCTTTGCCTCGCGCTCGCGGTTCGCCTTATCACCGGCTTCGACGATGCGGGCCGGATTGCCGACCGCCGTCGCCCCCGCCGGAACAGGCTTGACGACGACCGCATTGGAGCCGACCTTGGCGCCGTCACCGACTTCGAAGCCACCCAGCACCTTGGCGCCGGCACCGATGACGACACCGCGACCCAGTGTCGGGTGCCGCTTGGCACCACGGTAAAGCGAGGTTCCACCCAGGGTGACCCCCTGGTAGATCGTACAGCCGTCGCCCACCACGGCGGTCTCGCCGATGACGACGCCCATGCCGTGGTCAATGAAGACCCGACGACCGATGGTAGCGCCCGGATGGATTTCCACGCCGGTCAGCATCCGGGCCACATGGCTGGTAAAGCGCCCGACCCAGTAAAAACCTCGCAGCCACGCCGCGTGGGCAAAACGATGCATCCACAAGGCGTGCATGCCGGGATAGCAGGTCAGCACTTCCCACTTGGAGCGTGCGGCTGGGTCGTGTTCGAGAACATTCGCCAGATCTTCACGCAGACGACGGAACATGAAAGGGAACCCCCTGGACTGAAGTGCACTGAAGCGGGCCCACCTGCAGGCCGAAAACCCGCGGCAGGCCCTGTTTATTTCCGACTATTTTAGTCTACTTCTTTTCGAAGGCGCTCAACATTCCGCGCAGAATATTGACTTCGTCCTTTTCGAGACGAATCCGCCCATACAGGCGACGCAGACGCGGCCACAAACGCTTCGAGCTTTCCGGGTTGAAGAAGCCGCTCGCGGTGATCGCCCGATCCAGATGGGCGTAAAAGCCCTCGATCTGCTCATGGGTCGCCGGTTCAAACTCCGTCGCCGGCGCGCGCCCCGGATCGATCGCCGCCATGCGCAGTTCGTAGCACAGCAACTGCACGGCCGCACCCAGGTTGAGGGAAGAATAAGTTTCGCTGACCGGAACCTTCACCGGCATGTGGCACAAGGCGACGTCCTCGTTGGACAGCCCCTTGGTCTCGTTGCCGAAGACCAGCGCCACGTCACCACTACCTGCCAGCTGGATCACGTCCGCCGCAGCCTCCCGCGCCCACTTCATCGGCACGGCAAGCTCACGCCGGCGCGCGGTGAGCGCCGCCGCGAAGACTGTGCCTTCCAGCGCCTCCGCCAGCGTCTCCACGACACGGGCGGATTCGAGGATGTCGTCGGCTCCCGCCGCACGGGCAGTGGCAACCGGATCAGGAAAAGACTGGGGGCTGACCAGCACCAGCTGCGACAGACCCATGGTTTTCATGGCCCGGGCGGCGGCACCGATATTGCCGGGGTGACTGGTGCGGGTGAGGACAACACGCACGCGCTCAAGCGCGCCATCGTTGTTCATATTAAAATAAGCGGTTTTCCGAATTAGAGTCGACCGGTGGGCATCCGATGCCCGTACCGGCAGAGCTCGCCAGACACCATGCATCCCACACTGAACATTGCCATCAAGGCCGCGCGCCGCGCAGCCACCGTCATCAACCGGGCGTCCCTCGATGTGGACCTGCTCCGTGTCGAGGTCAAGAGCCCCAACGATTTTGTGACGGAAGTGGATCGCGCCGCAGAAGAAGCCATCATCCAGGTTCTCCGCGAGGCCTATCCGAGCCACAGCATTCTAGCAGAAGAGTCCGGCGAGACCGGCCCGGAGGCGGAAACCGAGTACCAGTGGATCATCGACCCGCTCGATGGCACCACCAACTTCATCCACGGTTTCCCCCAGTACGCCATCTCCATCGCACTGGCCCGCAAGGGCGTTGTCGAACAGGCCGTCGTCTTCGACCCCAACCGCAACGAGCTGTTCACCGCCTCCAAGGGCGCTGGCGCCTTCCTCAACGACCGCCGCATCCGCGTTTCCAAGCGGGTCAAGCTACAGGATGCGCTGCTCGGCACCGGCTTCCCCTACCGCCAGTTCACGCACGCCGACACCTACCTGGCGATCTTCAAGGAACTCACGCAGAAGACCGCCGGCCTGCGCCGTCCGGGCGCCGCGGCCCTCGATCTGGCCTACGTTGCCGCCGGCCGCCTCGACGGCTTCTGGGAATTCGGCCTGTCGCCCTGGGACACCGCTGCCGGCAGCCTGCTGATCAGCGAAGCGGGTGGCCTGATCAGCGACCTGTCCGGCGAAGCCGACTACCTCAACACCGGCAACGTGGTCGCCGGCACGCCGAAGATCTTCCCAGCCCTGCTGCAGATCATCCAGGGCCACTGCGGCGACAAGCTCAGCGCCTGAGCCCTGCGATGAAGCTGGCGCCCCTTCTCCGCACGCTGTGTCTGGGCATGTTGCTGGCGTGCAGCCCAACATGGGCCGCCAGCAAGATCCTGGTGTGGGGCGACAGCCTTTCCGCAGGCTACGGCCTGCGTCCGCAGGAAGCTTGGCCAGTGCTGCTCGGGCAAAAGATCGGCACGGCCAAGCTGCCTTACGAAGTGGTAAATGGCAGCATCAGCGGCGAAACCACGGCGGGCGGCCTCAGCCGTTTGCCGGCAGCCCTGCAGGAGCACAAGCCTGCCATCGTGATCATCGAACTCGGTGCCAACGACGGGCTGCGTGGTCTGCCGATCAAGGCCATGAGCGCCAACCTGCAAAGCATGATCGACGCCAGCCGGCAGGCCGGCGCCAGGATCCTGCTGATCGGCATGCGCATGCCGCCCAACTACGGGCCGAGCTACACCAACGCTTTTGAAGGAGCATACCGGGACCTGGCCAAGGCCAACCGGGCCCGCCTTGTTCCCTTCCTGATGCAGGGCTTTGCCGACCGCCCGGACCGCTTCCAGCAAGACGGCATCCATCCGATTGCCGCCGCCCAGCCGCTGATCGTCGATACGGTCTGGCAGGAACTCCGCCCCCTACTCCATTAGGGTATCGCCACAACTGGCAAGCGCAGCGAAGGCGCATGCCCCTTCACCGCGCAAATCCGCTGGATGACCGCCGGTTTCGGCTCGCTCACCTCACCCTGCTCGTAAGCGAGAACGGTGCATGAGCCCGAAACGCGCTCGAAGAGTTCATGGGAGCGCAGCAGGAAATCCGGATTGCTCGGCTTGCCGAAGCGCTCGTTGCCGATCATGAAGGTCTCGTAGATCAGGACCCCGCCATGGGACAGCGCAGTCAGCAACAAAGGCAGGCGCGGGCGATAGAGATAATTGGTGACCACTATCGCATCGAACTGACGCCCCTCGTACGGCCAGGGCCCCTCCTCCAGATCAGCGTCCCGCGTGAGGACATGCGGCACCGCCGCCAGCAACTCCAGCGCCACCGCATCCCGATCCACCGCCTCGACCCGGAATCCCCGCCCGGCCAGCCAGCGCGCGTGACGGCCGCTGCCGCAGGCCAGATCGAGAACCTCGCCCCCCGCAGCAATCAAGGGCGCAAAACGCGTCACCCACGGCGACGGCGTCAATACAGACATCTGATGACGCATCATTTTCCAGACTCCACGCCGGCACGTACTCCGCAACCCGCGCTCACCTAACAGTTATCAAGCACCCAGGACGGCGCACTCCCGCCAGCACCAACCCCCTGCACCCGATTCTAAGCCGACGGCCGCCCTTGTCCGCAAGGCCATGCAACTTGCGCTACCCAAAATGAAGAAGGGCGCTTGCGCGCCCTTCTTCCCATCACAAGTCAGTCCGCGTTATTACTGCGGGGCCTGCTCGTTCAGGAGCGCCTTCATGGACAGACGCACGCGACCCTTTTCGTCGGTCTCGAGCACCTTCACGCGCACGACCTGGCCTTCCTTGAGGTAGTCGGACACGGCATTGACGCGCTCGTTGGCGATCTGGGAAACGTGCAGCAGACCGTCACGGCCCGGCAGGATGTTGATGATCGCGCCGAAGTCGAGGATACGGACCACCGGACCTTCGTAGACCTTGCCCACTTCGACTTCAGCGGTGATCTCTTCGATGCGCTTCTTGGCCTCCTGGGCGCCTTCGGCGCTGACGGAGGAGATCGTCACGTTGCCGTCGTCGGTGATCTCGATGATGGTACCGGTTTCTTCCTGCAGACCACGGATCACCGCGCCACCCTTGCCGATCACGTCACGGATCTTCTCGGGGTTGATCTTCAGCGTGATCATGCGCGGCGCGAAGGTGGACACCTCGCCACGAGCTTCACCCAGCGAGGTCTTCATCAGATCAAGGATGTGCATCCGGCCTTCCTTGGCCTGGGCCAGCGCGACCTGCATGATTTCCTTGGTGATGCCGAGGATCTTGATGTCCATCTGCAGCGCGGTCACGCCCTTCTCGGTACCCGCCACCTTGAAGTCCATGTCGCCAAGGTGATCTTCGTCACCCAGGATGTCGGTCAGCACAGCGAAACGGCCACCGTCCTTGATCAGGCCCATGGCGATGCCAGCCACCGGCGCGCTCAGCGGCACACCGGCGTCCATCATGGCCAGGGAGCCACCGCAAACGGACGCCATGGAGCTGGAGCCGTTGGATTCGGTGATCTCGGACACAACGCGAACGGTGTAGCTGAACTCTTCCTTGCCCGGCAGCACCGCAGCGAGGGCGCGCTTGGCCAGACGGCCGTGGCCGATCTCGCGACGCTTCGGAGAGCCGAAACGACCGCACTCACCGGTGGAGAACGGCGGGAAGTTGTAGTGCAGCATGAAGCGCTCGCGGTACTCGCCGGCCACCGCATCGATGATCTGCTCGTCGCGGCCGGTGCCGAGGGTGGTGACCACCAGCGCCTGGGTTTCCCCACGGGTGAACAGCGCGGAGCCGTGGGTACGCGGCAGCACGCCGACGCGGATGTCGATCGGGCGCACAGTACGGGTGTCGCGGCCGTCGATACGCGGCTCGCCACTGAGGATGCGGCCACGCACGACCTTGGCTTCCAGGTCGAAGATGATGTTATTGACGGTGTTCGCGTCGAACTCCACGCCTTCGGCGGTCAGCGCGGCATGCACTTCGGTACCAATGGCGGACAGCTGCGCGGAACGGGCCTGCTTCGCGGTGATGCGGAAGGCTTCCTCGATCTTGGCACCGGCGATTTCGGTCACGCGGGCGATCAGCGCCTCGTTCTTGGCGGGAGCCTGCCAGTCCCACTCGGGCTTGCCGGCCACATCGACCAGTTCGTTGATCGCATTGATGGCGGCCTGCATCTGGGTGTGGCCGAACACCACGCCACCCAGCATCACATCTTCCGGCAGCTCCAGGGCTTCGGACTCAACCATCAGCACGGCGCTCTCGGTACCGGCCACAACCAGGTTCATCTGGCTGGTTTGCAGTTGGGAAGCGGTCGGGTTGAGGATGTATTCACCGTTCAGGTAGCCAACGCGACAGGCGCCAATCGGGCCCGCAAACGGGATGCCGGCAATCGCTAGCGCAGCGGAAGCGGCGATCATCGCCGGGATGTCCGCATCCACTTCGGGGTTCAGGGACACGACCTGGGCGATGACCTGCACTTCGTTATAGAAGCCGTCCGGGAAGAGCGGACGGATCGGACGATCGATCAGGCGGGAGGTCAGCGTCTCCTTCTCGGTCGGACGGCCTTCGCGCTTGAAGAAACCGCCGGGGATACGGCCCGCGGAGTAGAACTTCTCGACGTAGTCGACGGTGAGGGGGAAGAAATCCTGGCCCGGCTTGGCGTTCTTGGCTGCCACAACGGTCGCCAGCACAACGGTGTCGTCCATATTGACGAGCACCGCACCGTGGGCCTGACGGGCGATCTCGCCGGTCTCCAGGATCACGGTATGGGAGCCGTAGGTGAAACTCTTCTTGATTGCGGTAGGCAAAGGATGTCCTTTCATTCAATCGGCTGGCGGCAAACAACAACCGCACGCGTCGCCGAGGTCAAGCGCCGTTCTCTCTGGCGCACAGATGTGACAAAGCCGGCGAAGCCACTCGGACTTACACCGGCCGTGCCCATGATCAAACCTGCGCAAAATGCGCAAGGAATGTCACGTTCAGTAACGAAGCTACGTCTATCCGCTTACTTGCGCAGACCAAGGCGGGCGATCAGCTCACGATAGCCGTCGACGTTCTTGCGCTTCAGGTAGTCGAGGAGCTTGCGACGCTGGCTCACCATCATCAGCAGGCCGCGGCGGGAGTGGTGGTCCTTGACGTTAACCTTGAAGTGGCCGGTCAGATCGTTGATGCGGGCGGTAAGCAGAGCGACTTGCACTTCCGGAGAACCGGTGTCGCCCTTGGCGCGCGCGTAGTCGCCAACGATTTGCGCTTTTTGTTCAGTGGAGATTGCCATTGTTTAACTCGGTTAGTTTTAGCCTTGCGAAGCGCGCGATTATATCGAACGCCAGCGGGATTACTCAAGAAATTTCATTGGGTGCCTGTTGACATCAGACGGGTTGGCACCAACACACCGCCTTCGGTGAGCGTTCCCACACCGAGAAAACGCTCGTCATGATAAACACGCAACAACACGCCCGCCACGCCCTCTTCCACCGTGACCGACTGGCCATGAGTGAAGCTGCGCATGCGGACCTCGTCCAGGAGCTGGACGGCCAAGTGCGACAACAGAGCGTCGACCGGCGCCAGGCGAGCATCCCGCTCTTCCAGCGGGAGCGCCTCGAAATCGGCCAGCGACGTCGTCACATCCAGCGCAAAGGGGCCGATATGCGTGCGGCGCAGCGCCGTAAGATGCGCGCCACAGCCCAGCATGGCGCCGAGATCGGATGCCAGCGTACGCACGTAGGTTCCCTTGCTGCAGGCCACCCGGACATGCAGGCTGTCGCCTTCACGCCCCAGGCACTCGAAGCGATGGATCGCCACACGGCGCGGTTCGCGCGGGATCTCGATGCCGGCCCGTGCATATTCGTACAAGGCCTTGCCATGGTGCTTGAGTGCCGAGTACATCGGCGGCACCTGCTCGATCTCGCCACGCAGACGCGCCATGGCCGCTTCGATCTCGGCGTCGGACACCTGCACTTCCGCACGGGCGAGCACCTCGCCCTCCGCGTCGGCCGTCGTAGTAGTGACACCGAGCAGCACTGTCGCGTCGTAGCCCTTGTCGGCGTCGAGCAGGGTCTGGGAAAACTTCGTCGCCTCGCCGAAGGTCAGCGGCAACAGGCCGCTCGCCATCGGGTCGAGCGTACCCGTATGGCCAGCCTTGGCGGCATTCAGCAGACGCCGTGCCTTCTGCAGCGCATGGTTGGACGTCAGGCCGACCGGCTTGTCGAGAAACAGCACGCCATCGACGACACGCCGCTGGATGCGGCGCTGGGGAGCTTTAGTCAAACAGGAAATTCCAGAAAAAGCGGCAGCGCGGTCAGCGCTGCCGGCAGTATCAGGCCGCAGTGTCGGGCTTGTCGCCCTCTTCCGGCTCGTCACCTTCATCGGCGGCGAACTGGCGATCGGTCTCGACAGCCTTGTCGATCAAGGCCGAAATCCGGTTGCCGGTTTCGACGGAAGGATCGTAATGGAAGTGCAGCTCGGGCAGCGTATGGATACGCACCCGGCGCCCCAGCTCGCGCCGCAGGAAGCTACTGGCACGACGCAGCCCCTTCAGGATTTCTTCGAGCCCTTCCTGCCCCTTCATCGAGGTGAAGAACACCTTGGCGTGAGCATAGTCGGGGGTGATCTCCACGTCGGTCAGCGTAATGAAACCGACGCGGGGATCTTTCACTTCCAGGCGGATCAGCTCGGCCAGTTCGCGGCGGATCTGCTCCGCCACGCGCTGACCACGGGAAAACTCCTTCGGCATGGCTTACAGCGTCCGGGCGATTTCCTGGATCTCGAAGATCTCGAGCTGGTCGCCTTCCTGAAGATCGTTGAAATTGCGCACCTGCAGGCCGCACTCGTAGCCGAACTTGACTTCCTTGACGTCGTCCTTGAAGCGCTTGAGCGATTCGAGTTCGCCGCTGTGGATGACCACGTGGTTGCGCAGCACACGGACCAGCGAGTTGCGCTTGACCAGGCCTTCCAGCACATAACAACCGGCGATGGTGCCAACCTTGGAGATCGTGAAGACCTGACGGACCTCGACCATACCCAGGACCTGCTCGCGCTTTTCGGGGGCCAGCATGCCGGACAGCGCGCTCTTAACCTCATCGACGGCATCGTAGATGATGTTGTAGTAGCGCAGATCCACTCCGAAGGTCTCGGCCAGCTTGCGGGCGTTAGCATCGGCACGGATGTTGAAGCCGATGATGACCGCACCGGAAGCCTGAGCCAGGTTGACGTCGGATTCGCTGATCGCACCGACACCACCGTGGATGACCTGCACGCGAACCTCGTCGGTGGACAGCTTGACCAGCGAGTGGGCCAGCGCTTCCTGGGAGCCTTGCACGTCGGCCTTGATGATCAGCGGCAGGGTCTTCACCTCGCCCTCGCCCATCTGTTCGAACATGCTCTCCAGCTTGGCGGCCTGCTGCTTGGCCAGCTTCACGTCACGGAACTTGCCTTGACGGAACAGGGCGATTTCACGCGCCTTGCGTTCGTCGGCCAGTGCCACGACCTCGTCACCAGCGCCCGGAACCTCGGACAAGCCGAGAATCTCGACCGGAATGGACGGGCCGGCTTCTTCGATGGCCTTGCCGTTTTCGTCGAGCATGGCGCGGACGCGACCGAAGGTAGCGCCAGCCAGCAGCACGTCACCACGACGCAGGGTGCCGGACTGGACCAGCAGCGTGGCCACCGGGCCACGGCCCTTGTCGAGACGAGCTTCGATGATCAGGCCCTTGGCCATGGACTCCTGCGGAGCCGTAAGCTCGAGCACTTCGGCCTGCAGCAGGATGGCTTCGAGAAGGTCGTCGATGCCATGGCCGGTCTTGGCCGAGACTTCGACGAACATGGTGTCGCCGCCATAGGCTTCCGGAACCACGCCTTCAGCGATCAACTCCTGGCGCACGCGCTCGGGGTTGGCGCCCGGCTTGTCGATCTTGTTGACCGCCACGATCAGGGGCACTTCCGCCGCCTTCGCGTGGTGGATGGCTTCCTTGGTCTGCGGCATCACGCCGTCGTCCGCCGCCACCACCAGCACCACCAAGTCGGTGGCCTTGGCACCACGGGCACGCATTGCCGTAAAGGCCTCGTGACCCGGGGTATCCAGGAAGGTCACCATGCCACGCTCGGTCTCCACGTGGTAGGCGCCGATGTGCTGGGTAATGCCGCCCGCTTCGCCAGCGGCCACCTTGGCGCGACGAATGTAGTCGAGCAGCGAGGTCTTGCCGTGGTCGACGTGGCCCATCACGGTCACCACCGGAGCGCGGGGCTCCAGCGCAAAGTCCTTGTGCTCGGCGTTTTCCTCGAGGAAGGCGTCCGGATCGTCCAGCTTGGCCGCCATCGCCTTGTGGCCCATTTCCTCGACGATGATCATCGCCGTGTCCTGGTCCAGCACCTGGTTGATGGTAACCATAGTGCCCATCTTCATCAGGGCCTTGATGACTTCGGTGGCCTTGATCGCCATCTTGTGGGCGAGGTCGGCAACGGAGATGGTCTCCGGCACGTGCACTTCGCGCACGATGGGCTCGGTCGGCGCAACGAAACTCTGGGTATCCTGCTGACGGCCGCCATTGCGACCGCCGCTGCGACCACCGCCACGCCAGCCACCGGCACCACCCGTCGTATCGCCACGGGTCTTGATACCTGCGCCACGACGCTTGGAGTCGCTTGCAGCCTCCTTGGCGACCACTTTCTTGCCGTCCTTGCTGCGCGGCGCACCCTTGTCGTCCGCCTTGGCCGGCTTGTGCAGCGTGCCGGACTTGGTTACGGCTTCACCTTCAGCCTTGGCCTTCTCGGCTGCAGCCTGACGCTGCTTCTCTTCTTCGGCCCGCTGCAGCATCGCAGCGCGAGCGCGCGCTTCGCGCTCCTGCTTTTCCTTCAGATCGGCCGCCTGACGGGCTGCCAGTTCAGCGCTACGCTGCGCTTCGCGCTCGCGGGACGCCTTCTCTTCGGCAGACAGGATCGAGCCGACCACGACACGGCGCACCGGACGCTGCTGCGGCGGCGCAACCTCCTTCGCAGGCGCAGCAGCAACAGGTTCGGGGGCGGCCGGTTCGGGCGTCGGCACGACGGCCTCGACCACGGGAGCGGGGGCCACCACCTCGACGACGGGCTCGGGCACGGGGACCGGCTCGGGTTCAGGTTCCGGCTCCGGAGCCACCTCAACGACAGGCTCGGGAGCAGGAGCGGCCACGACATCTACCTCTACCTCCACCGATGCCGGCTCCGTCACCATCTCAAGCTCAGGGACGACAATATCCGCCTCAGCCGACTCTGCCATGGCTGCAGCCGCCGCAGTCTCAGGCACCAACGTCTCGTCGCGCTTAACGAAGACGCGCTTCTTGCGTACTTCGACCTGCACGGTGCGCGCACGCCCCGTGGAGTCGGTCGCCTTGATCTCGCTGGTCTGCTTGCGGGTCAGGGTGATCTTCGCCTTGGACGCGGAGTCGCCGTGGGCCCGGCGGAGAAAGTCGAGAAGACGATTCTTGTCCTGCTCGGAGAGCAGATCGGTTTCCTTCGCCTTGTCTACGCCAGCCTTCTGCAACTGCTCGAGCAACACGGAGGCCGGCATCTTAAGTTCGCCGGCAAATTGTGTAACGGTTGTCTGTCCCATCTTGATGAACCTCCGGGTATTACTCGAACCAGTGCGCGCGCGCCTTGGTAATCAGATTCTTCGCCCGCTCTTCGTCCAGCCCCGACATTTCCATCAGTTCATCCACTGCCAGATCGGCCAACTCATCACGGGTATGCACACCGCCCTGGGCCAGCTTGGCAGCCAGGGGTTTATCCATCCCCTCCAGCCCCAGCATGTCCTCAGCGACGGACTCCAACTGCTCTTCGGTCACGATGGCCTCGGTCAGGAGCACGTTACGCGCACGATTGCGCAGCTCATTGACCGTGTCTTCGTCGAACGATTCGATTTCCAGCATCTCGGCCAGCGGCACGTAAGCAATTTCCTCGAGGGACGAGAAACCCTCGTCGATCAGGATGTCGGCCACCTCTTCGTCCACATCCAGCTTGGAAATGAACAACTGGCGAACCGTGCTGTGCTCGGCCTCGGACTTCCGCTCGGATTCGGCTTCGGTCATCAGATTGATGGTCCAGCCGGTCAGCTCGGAAGCCAGCTTCACGTTCTGGCCATTGCGCCCGATGGCGATCGCCAGGTTGTTTTCATCGACGACCACATCCATCGCATGAGCTTCCTCGTCCACGACGATGGAAGACACTTCCGCGGGCTGTAGTGCGCCGATCACGAACTGGGCAGCCTCCGGCGACCACAGCACGATATCGATATTTTCTCCGCCGATCTCGTTACGGACCGCCGTCACGCGCGAACCGCGCAGACCGACACAGGTGCCGATCGGATCGATGCGGGGATCGTTGGACTTTACGCCAATCTTGGCGCGCAGGCCGGGGTCACGGGCACAAGCCTTGATCTCGAGCAAACCGTCGTCAATCTCCGGTACTTCGAGTTCGAACAAGCGAATCACGAACTCGGGTGCCGTGCGCGACAGAATCAGTTGCGGGCCGCGGGCGCCGCGATCGATGCGCAGCAGATAAGCCTTGACCCGGTCGCCGACGCGCAGGTTTTCCTTCGGGATCATCTGGTCGCGGGGCAGCACAGCCTCCAGACGACCGACCTCGATGATCGCATTGCCACGTTCCATGCGCTTGATGGCACCGGAGATGATGAATTCCTTGCGCTCGAGGAAGTCGCTGAGGATCTGCTCGCGCTCGGCGTCGCGTACCTTCTGCAGGATGACCTGCTTGGCAGCCTGCGCACCGATACGGCCGAAGTCGATGGGCTCCAGCGCTTCTTCCACAAAATCGCCAACCTGGATGTCCGGGTATTCTTCACGGGCGTCGATCAGCCCCATCTGGGCTTCGTCATTGTCCACTTCTTCGTCGGGCAACACCTGCCAACGACGGAAAGACTCGTAATCGCCGGTTTCCCGGTCGATGGACACACGCACGTCGGCTTCGTCGTGAATACGCTTTTTGGTCGCCTGAGCGAGCGCGGACTCCAACGCAGAGAAAACGATTTCCTTCGAAACGTTCTTCTCGCGGGCCAGCGCATCAACCAACAGCAAAATTTCGCGGCTCATACCTGCTAACCTCCAAATCCCTCAAAACCTGGGTACCAGGCGGGCCTTTTCAATTTCTTCAAACGGGATCTCCATCAACCCATTTTCCGTCTCGATGGCGACGACGCCATCCTTCAGACCTTGCAACACACCGGAGAAATTGCGCTGATTGGCGATCGGCATGCTCAACCGTAGCTGCACATCCTGTCCGGCAAAACGTTCAAAATCGGCGGGCTTCTTGAGAGCCCGATCCAACCCGGGGGAGGAGACTTCGAGACGGTCGTAATCGACGTTCTCGACCTCAAAGATCCGGGTCAGCTGATTGCTCACAGTGGCGCAATCGTCCACCGTGATGCCGTTCGGCGAATCGATGAACACCCGCATCAGGCGCCCACGGGGCGAGGTTTCGAAGTCGACCAGCTCATAGCCAAGGCCTTCCGCGGTCTGTTCGATTAGTTTCTGCAACTCCATTTCCTAGCCCACAAATGAAAAATGGGCGAAACGCCCATCCCTGTTTAAATTCGACCGGATGTCGGTTCTTTCGAACCGGTAAAACGAAAGGAGTATACCAGCCCGCCGAAGCGGGCGCAATTTCAACCCTACGTCAACGGGGAGATACAGTCTGGCGACGGGGCTGCCGAGCCGGCCGCCGCCCCTTGCCACCAGCATCGACGGGCTTCGGCAACCCGGCCAGCGCACAGACATCCTCCACCGACATGTCCTCCCACATGCCGCGCTTGAGCCGCGACGGCAGCAGAACCGGCCCGTAACGGACGCGCATCAGGCGGCTGACGGTCAGGCCGAGGGCCTCGAACATCCGCCGCACTTCGCGATTGCGACCTTCGGACAGGGTCACCCGGTACCAGTGGTTGGCGCCTTCGCCGCCGGCATCCAGCAGCGTATTGAACTTGGCCGGACCATCCTCCAGCTCGATCCCCTGCAGCAGCGCGTTGCGCTGCGCCTCGTCGAGCTCGCCGAGGATACGGACCGCGTATTCCCGGTCCAGCTCGTAGCGGGGATGCATCAGCTTGTTGGCCAGGTCTCCGTCATTCACGAAGAGCAGCAGGCCGGAGGTATTGAAGTCCAGCCGGCCGACCGCGATCCAGCGCCCCTTGCGCAGCACCGGCAGGCGATCGAACACCGTCGGACGACCTTCGGGGTCGTCCCGCGACACGATCTCTCCTTCCGGCTTGTGATACAACACAACCCGCGGGATCCGCGGCGCGAAACGCAGCGGCATCAGCTTGCCGTTGATGCGTACCCTGTCGCCGGGCCCGACCTTCTGCCCCACGTCGGCGGGTTCGCCGTTCACGGAGATGCGGCCGGCGACGATCCATTCCTCGATCTCGCGGCGGGAGCCAATGCCGGCCGCGGCCAGCACCTTGTGCAGCCGCTGGGGCTCGGTATAGGTGGCGTCCTGCGGCTTGCGGCGGCGCTCGCCCTCGGCGGGCGGCAGTAGCTCGCTACTGGCCAGCGGATAGGTGGAGTCCGAAGCCCCCTCCTGCCCGCTGCGGCGTCCACGCCAGTTGCCACGGCCACCGCCGAGATCGCTCACGCCAATGGCCGAGGCGTTGCTCTTCGGCTGACGCCCGCCGTCCTGCTCCTGCTCAGGCCGCCCGCGGCGCGCACCTTCGCCTGCGGACTGGCCGCGTCCGCGACGTCCGCCTGCAGGGCCCCCGTCCGCCATTCCACCCGGGCGACCGCCCGCGGCTGCCGGCTTGCCGGTCTTGGGCCTAAACGGCCGATTCTTCGGTTTTTGGGAGGTCGACAAGATCCATGATCCTCTTAACTAGAGTATTCATAGATATTCTTTTGTATCTACGAACACACAAAAAATTCAAAAAAACCTGAAAGAACATAGGCTTTCAGGCCGAACGACCAAGACAGCACTATCTCGAGTCGTTCAAAACTATCTACGCAAATCGCGTACACTGGGCGTACACCGTTATCAAAACCCCAGCAGCGATGAGCGACGATCTCGACCAGTCCCTTGCGAAGCCGGCGCGCGTGAAGCTCACAACAGACCGCATCCGCCGTTTCACCTGCCCTCCAGACAAGCCACAAGCCTTCCTCAGGGATGCTGTTGCTCCAGGCCTGGGGGTCCGCGCAACAGCCGGCTCCAAGTCCTACATTTTCCAGTCCAAGTTGAAAGATGGTCGCACCGTGCGGATCACCATAGGCGACTGGCACACCCTGGACATTGACCAGGCGCGGGAAGCTGCCCGGCAGCTTCAAGTGATTGTGGATCAGGGAAGAGACCCCCGCCAAGAGAAACGGCAACAGAACGCCGAAGCCATCGCGCAGCTTGAGCGAACCCGCCAGTTCCAAGCGCCAGCTCTTGAAGCGTGGGCGCATTATATCCGTGCACGCCGCCACCATTGGGGAGAAGCGCACATTGCCTGCCATGAGGATGCAGCCAAACCCGGCGGAGAACCACGCCCCCGGGGTCGAAAGGGGGTCACTCAGCCCGGCATTCTTCGCCCCCTACTGGAAAGGCCCCTGAACCAGCTCAACGCTTCCACCATCGAGACATGGCTAAGGGAAGAGGCCGCCGTTCGCCCAACTCGGGCCAGGCTGGCCTACAGCCTACTGCGCGCGTTCCTCAACTGGTGCGCCGAGACTGCCGAGTACCGTGACCAGGCTGACCCCACCGCCTGCACAACCAAGGTCGTGCAGCAGGAATTGCCGAAGAAGAAGGCCCGGAAGGATGCACTACTGCGGGAGCAGCTCGAAGCGTGGTTTCGGGAGGTGAGGCGCCTGCACAGCCCCGTGGTAGCTGCCTATCTGCAAGGAATCCTTCTGACCGGCGCCCGCCCAGGGGAACTCTGCATTCTGAAGTGGGATGACGTCGACTTCCAGTGGAACAGCTTGACCCTGCGCGACAAGGTCGAAGGGGATCGAACGATACCTCTCACGCCCTACTTCGCCGCCCTGCTACGCGAGTTGAAGGCGAGGAACGAGACGCCGCTCCGACAACCCACTCGATTGAGGACGGATCAACAGGAAGAGGCTGTAGCCACTGAACCCTGGCAGCCCTCCCCTTGGGTGTTCAGCAGCTCGCAATCTGCAACTGGTTGGCTGCAGGATCCGAGCAACCAGCACAAGCAGGCCTACCGCCGCGCCGGTATCGAACACCTCACCCTGCACGGCCTGCGCCGCAGCTTTGGCTCCCTGGCCGAATGGACAGAAACGCCCGCCGGCGTGGTGGCGCAGATCATGGGCCACAAGCCCAGCGCCACCGCGGAAAAACATTACCGGGTCCGACCGCTCGACCTGCTACGCATGTGGCACACCAAGATTGAAGCCTGGCTGCTCGAGCAAGCAGGCATGGAACACCCCGCAGAAGCAGCCGCCGGCCCGCGCCTCGTCGCAAAGTAAAGTTGAACTGGCAGCCTGAACTTAACAGTCCCAATGGATTACAATTTAAACATGCTCACCGTTGCCGAACTGGGCAGCTTTGCCAGGCAAGCAGAAAAGCTCCTCGGCGAAGCAGAACGGCGAGACCTGATCAGCTACCTGGCTGAACACCCTCGGGACGGCGATTTGATGGAAGGCACCGGCGGTATCCGGAAGCTACGTTGGGGGCGTGGGGGCCAGGGTAAGAGCGGCGGCGTACGTGTCATCTACTACTTCCATGATGAAGGTATGCCCCTCTACTTGCTGACGCTATTTGCCAAGGGCGACCGAGCCAATCTGACAAAGGCCCAGCGCAACGAATTGGCAGAACTGGTCACTTTGCTGGTTGCTGCATGGAGGAAGAAACGGAAATGAGCACTGCATTTGAAAGCATCAAGCGCGGCCTGCTGGAGGCTATAGACCACGCGGAAGGCCTTACCAAGGACACCATCATCCATCGCCCCCGGCCGGTGGATGTGAAGGCTCTGCGTGCCAAGGTGGGGATGACTCAGGAACAGTTTGCCGCCCGCTTTGGCTTCTCCAAGGCCACCCTCCGCCACTGGGAACGTGGCGACCGTTCTCCCCACGGCCCCGCACTCGTGCTGCTGAACGTCATCGAACGGAACCCCAAGGCTGTAATCGACGCGCTGACCGTCTGAGCACAACGTTTTCCGATCATGCCGCGCCTAGCCTTTGGCCGGGCGAAAAGCCGGACACCTTCACCGACCTGGCGCGGCATCCCAATGAAGGAACGCCACGAAGGGGTGCCCCATGGTGAAGCTTTCTCCCGAGAAACAAGCGGAAATCGATCAGATATTTTCAAAGATATACGCAGGGATGCCTCTTGAGGCTCAAGCCAAGATCAACCATATCCGGGCAGAGGGAGTCCAAGAAATTGAGGACGGCAAGATCGAATTTGAAGCCCGTATCAAGCAACTCGAATCGGGACACTGCCGACTTGTCCCCATCGCGGAGTTGGCCTGGAATGCAGCATTTGCAGCTCACAAGGCGGAGCCCTTGGAATCGCGAAAGGAGCTCGCTGCTTGCGAGTCTGGAAGGGCCTTCATCCGGACAATCAAGGCTGCCCTTTTGGACGGAAGTCTTGTTGCCCGCGAACAGGGAAGTGGAATTCCCGTAAATGATCGTTCGTGGTGTCTGGAGAACGACACCCTCTCGTCACTGCCAGCAATGATGCCTCACGACCGGCTAATGCTACGAGCGGATGAAGCAAAGGCTTGGATTGAAAAAATGGGTATTGCGATTGATGCGTTTCCGATTTTGCAATTGGCGACTCAAGGCGTTATCGCCGCCCAACACCCCCCAAGCCAAACCGAGCCCTTGGGATCGCAGGTGAAACGACGGAAGGACTTCATCGCGGATGCGCTGGAGGACGCCATCAAGGCGGTACCTGAAGGTGAGACTCGAGACCTCTGGCGATGGATCGTTACCAACATCAACAGATGGCCGGAGCTTAGTTATGACAGCTCCAGGAGAGCACTTCGCGAAGGCACGAAGAAGCCCACTGATTTTCAAGCCTTTGACGCACGAGTACGCAGGCAAAAGAAGTACCACGGGGACAACGCTAAACCGACGATTAGCCGACGATTAGCCGACGATTAACGACTCTGCAACGCTTAGCACGCAGGCGCAGCACACATAACCATGATTCAGCGCACAGACAAACAAACAGCTGGGTGCAAACATGGAAACCGCCGCCAAACCTGCCGCTGCACAACAAGCCGACCTTCCCTGCGAACTCACTACCGCTGAGTTCGCCACGCTCAACGGTATCAAGCCCAACACTGTCCGGCAGCACCTGTGCTCCCGCGGCAGCTACTACGGCGTGAAGCCGGAAAAGCGCGCCAACGGCCGCACCTACTGGCCAGCCATCCGCCCGACCTTCGACGCCTGATCGGGGCCCTGGGCCGTGTCCACCTTCCGCGAAATCGCCGCTCGCTGGCTTCCGCACGCCCGGAAGGCTGCAGGGCTGGGTGACGTGCCGGCCTCCGCCTTCGGCCGGGCATGGGATAAGGGAACGCCCCAGGACCGGCGCCTACTCGCGATCATTGCCCAGGTACCCCGCCCCGATGACGTGGCTGCGCTGCCGTGGCTGAAGATCCCCGCGGCGATGCGCCCGGTAATCGTGGCCCGAGCACGCAAGATGGATGAATGGCTGGGCGCCTTTTGCGCCGAGTTGGAAATCGAGGGAGCTGGGCAGTGATGCGCCATCGTGCCATCCCCTCACGCCTTCGCACCCCGTGGCGGCCCACGGCCGGCAGCGCCGGAACGCGCCGGGCCGATGAGGAGTTCGTCGCCTACTGCCTGGCGCCCGTCCCCTACGAATGGCGCCCGGAAGTGACCGCCGGGTATGAGCTGCGGCGCACCTCCAAGGGTGAGGCCGCGGCCAACACCTGGCTTAGGGAGATCGGCGAGCGCCTGCGAGCACTCCCCCTGCCGGTGCCCCTGTCCGCCACCGATGACGACGTCCAGGCCAAGGCCGACCGCCTCGCCCGACAAGCGTTTGAGCTCCAGCGCCCCAAGAGGGCCGCGAGCGCCTCGAATGACTTTTCCATGATCGGCACCTATCGGGCGCTTTGCGCTTTCTGCGTCGACAACTTCATTGAGCCACCCGCCGTGAAGGACGGCACCGAGGAAGAGGTTAGGGGTGCCATCGCTCGCATGGTTTGCCGCAAGTGGTGGCGCCGCCAGGTGGGCCGGCTGCACCAGCGCACCAAGGAAGCCTGCGCGATCGAGCTATTCGGCATCGTGCATGCCAAGAAGCAGAAGTATGTGACCAACGCCAACGTGAGGCGGTGGGAGCGGCAGAAGCGGCGCAACGCTGCTTACCTGGAGGGGCTGGAAGCGGTCAACCAACACGACTACGCAGCCACCCTTGCCGAGCTGGCCGAGAAGAGCACTGCAAACCCCGCCATCCGCCGCGGAGAGCTGTTAGCCCGCGCCCGGGGCTTCGAGGAGATCGCCCGAGGCTTGGAGCATGCAGCCTTCTTCATCACCGTCACCTGCCCCTCTGCCATGCACGCCAAGCGCGCGGTGTACCGCAAGGGGCTGCCGGTGAGCGTGCGGGACAACCCTTCCTTCGATGGCACCACGCCGCGGGAAGCACAGCAGCATCTGTGCAAGGCCTGGGCGAAGACTCGCGCTTACCTGCAGCGCCGCGGGATCCGTCTCTATGGCTTCCGGATCGCCGAACCCCACCAGGACGGCGCCCCTCACTGGCATCTGCTGCTGTTCATGCCGGCCGCCGCCGTCAAGCCGGTGCGCGAAGCCGTCACCCGCTACTTTCTGACCCAACACAGCCCGGACGAACCCGGGGCCCTGAAGAATCGGGTGAAGTTCGTGCCGATCAAGATGGACGCGGCCCATTCGGCAACGGGCTACATCCTGAAGTACATCGCCAAGAACATTGACGGCTACAAGGTGCAGCAGGATCTGTTCGGCGACGACGCCATTGAGGG
The DNA here is from genome assembly GCF_058800215.1 of Zoogloea sp. GW822-FHT05C07. Classification (NCBI taxonomy): domain Bacteria; kingdom Pseudomonadati; phylum Pseudomonadota; class Betaproteobacteria; order Rhodocyclales; family Zoogloeaceae; genus Zoogloea; species Zoogloea sp. GW822-FHT05C07. The sequence continues at coordinate 4,296,487 of NZ_CM179510.1, read as the reverse complement.
TGCGGCGCGGGTGAATGCGTGGGCGTCCACGTGGGGTATCCGGCAGTTTCAGCAGGTTGGCGGCGCGCCGGTCGGCGTGTGGCGCGAGCTGCGCCGCATGGAGGCCGCGCCCGAGCATACGCCCCTGATCGAGACCGCCCGCCAGGCCGCCGACGCGGGCGACTGGGCGAGCTACGTGAAATGCCAAGGCGGTCCGGCAGTGGCTCGCAAGGATCTTGCCGTTTCCCTGGCGAAGACCCGTTCCGGCGAACGCTGGTGCCCGATTGCGCGGGCGCCGGAGCCCGCCTCCCTCACCCGCTACGGTGAAACCCGCCCGGCGGGCGTGTACGGCGTGCTCGATACCCACAAGGACCGCGCCTTCGAGAGTCGCCGCTTCAAGTGGGAGATTCGCCGCGCTTCGAGCCCGGACAAAGCAAGGCCCGCCCGGGCCGCCGCGCCTTGGACTCGTGTCAATAACTGTACGCACCAGTCCTCAGCCGAGCACTGCGACAGCACCCAAGTTTCATCCGACAGGGCTTCGAAATGGCCCCCAACGCTACTCGCCGCCCAGCCCGCCCCCCGATTCACACCGCAACTACCTTGAGGAACATAGCCAATGTCTAACCCGACATCCCTTAGCAATGCCGAAATCATGACTCTGCGCGTGGAGCTGTTCGTCGCTGAGAAGCGCGTCTCCGACATTCACGCGCAACTCGAAAAGGCCGGCGATCACGCCTTCCTCGCCTCTCACGCCAACGGGCAGCCCATCGCGGAAGTCCCCGACTGCCTCTGAACACTGACACAGGAAAACCATGAGCCACTTCGCCATGCAGCCCGGTACTGCCAAACAGCTGGATGCCTACCGCCAAGCCCTGGCCAGGATGAACGGCGCCGAGAGCACCGAACGCAACTTCACCGTGGCCCCCTCAGTTGCGCAGGCCCTGGAAACGAAGATGCAGGAAACCTCCGAGTTTCTGAGCCTGATCAACATCCAAGCCGTTGATGAAGCGGCTGGAGATCTGTTGGGTCTGAACGTGACGGGCCCGATTGCCGGGCGGACGGCCGACCCCGCCGGTCGCACGCTGGCCGATCCGATCACCTTGGACGGGACGGGTTACCAGTGCAGGCAGACCAACTTCGATACGTCCATTGAATATGCAAAGCTGGATCAATGGGCCAAGTTCCCGGATTTTCAGACTCGGATTCGCAATTCCATCCTCCAGCAAATGGGGCGTGATCGGCTCATGATCGGCTGGAACGGCGCCTCTGCCGCTGCCACTACCAACCGCGTCGCGAATCCCCTGCTGCAGGACGTCAACATCGGTTGGATCCAGAAACTGCGCATTGCACGGCCCGGCAATGTCCTCTCCGAATGCCTCCACGGCTCCGGCAAGGTTCTGGTTGGCATGACTGGCGACTACAGCACCATCGACGCCCTCGCACGCGACGTTTTCAACAACCTGATTCCGTCCTGGTATCAGGATATGAGCTTTGGCTACGTCGCCATCATGGGCCGCGCACTGGGCGCCGACCGCCTCTTTCCCATCATGAATGCCACTCAGCCCCCCTCTGAAATGATGGCGGCCGACGTGATCCGGTATTCGAAGAAGCTGGCCGGAACGATCCCCGTGGTTGAAGTGCCGTTCTTCCCCGAACGGTCGCTGATGATCACCCCGCTGTCCAACCTCTCGATTTACTGGCAACGCGGCACTCGCCGGCGTCGCGTGGCCGACAACCCCGCCCGTAATCGGATCGAGGATTACCAGTCCATCAATGAGGCCTATGTGATCGAACAGCCCGATCAGTGCGTGCTCATCGAGAACATCGAGTTCATCAGCTAACCCCTCCTGGAGATCCATATGCACAACTACACCGTCAACAGCCTGAACGTGACCATGGGCAGCGTGATGCAGACCGACCGGGAGCCGGATTTCTCGTCTCTGCTGAAAAACCGCCAGCGCATCGAGGAACTAGACAAGCAATGCAGTAGGCTGAACAAAGCCATTTCCGCGGGAACAGCACACCTGGCGAAAGCGGAACGGAAGTCCGCCGAAGCCGCCCGGCTTCTCACCAAGCAAACCGAGAAGATCAAGGGCGCCCTACTGACCGGTAAAAAGCCGAACCCGGAAGACAGGATCCACTTCGAAGGCCGCATCACCGAGTTGCACGAACTCGATGATGACTTCCCCGCCAGACCTGCGGAACTGAAGGCGGCCCTCGTCGAACTTCAAGCCGAGCTTTCCTCGGTGGAGTTCGAACGCACCGAGTGCTTCCGCCGCGCCCGTCGACTCGCGCAGCAGTACTTTATGGAGAACTTCGAAGACCTCGAGATCCGCTACCGGGAACTGGTAGCGATGACCCGCGAGTGCTTGGAGCACATGCTCGTCCAGGCAGCCATGGCCGGTACCTTCTTCGACTATCAGGACCCCGAGCACCGCCGCCGCAATGGCGGCGACACCCGCAATCCCTCCATGGTCAAGGCACTCAAGTACATCCAATACACGGCCGCCATGATCAACGGCAACTGGACTGAAGGCCTGCAGATCCAGCCCGAGACCGTGCTGATCCGTGCCGACCAGGACATGCAGCGCATCATCGATGGCCTGAAAGACTGGCGCGCACTCCCAGTGAACGCCATCCGCAGCCGAGCAACCGCCGACGAGACCATGAAGCAGCGTTTCGCTGCCGCTCAGGCCAATCGCCAAGCACAACGCATCTGAGGGTAACAGCAATGGCCTCACTCAAGTGCCCAGCCTGCGGTGGATACACGGTCATTCGAGGCTCGCGACCACTCTCAACCATCGTCCAAGAATGCTTTTTGCACTGCCAAAACGAACAGTGCCAGTGCGCCTTCGTTGCCTTCATGAGCACGGAGCGGATCATCGGGGAAACGTTCCTAGCGGAAGACAAAACGCTAAGGGACTACAAGCACATATCCCGATCGACTAGCCACTCCATAGGTGGCAAGCACTACTTTAGTGCCGCGAGAGTCGCAAGAGCCAAGGCTAGAACTTGTCATCCATCTCCAGAACAGGAGCGCACAGCCAATGTGCACAACTCTGCACATGACAGTGCAGAGGATGAAACCGATGTCTCCACCAAGACGGCTATGCCCTCCACGGCTCCGCACAGGCGCACAGAAAGCACTCGATGAAGTGCGCAGGCGTGGCGGGGTCCCGACTGCGCGCTGAGGGTTCTAACGGCCTTGCGCGGCCTTCCGATCGACCATCACCAGACCTCCACAACCGGCCCTCACAGCCCAAGGCCGAAACGGCTACACCCAACCTTCAACCAAGGAACTGAAATGACTACGACTGCCACCACCAATGCTGGCTCCCTGACCACCGTTGAGCTGGACCACCCCATCAAGCGGGGTGAAACGGAGATTCGCACCGTGCAGCTGCGCAAGCCGAAGGCAGGCGAGCTGCGGGGGATCTCGCTCTCCGATCTCTTTGACATGAAGGTGGATGCCGTACTGACCACCATTCCCCGCGTGAGCACCCCCACTCTGACGGCATACGAGGTCAATCAACTCGAAGCCTCGGACCTCGCCAAGTTCTGCATTCGCCTGGTGGCAACCCTTCTGCCCGACAACGTGCAGATGGAAGTTGAACACCTGGGACTGAACTGATCCACCTCGGCAAACGGGAGCCCGTGAGCTCCCAATGCGCAGCCCTTCATCTGAAGCGAGATCTACATGGATACCCTGCGCCTCAAAGTCATCCTCGAATCACTCGACAACGCCACCAAGCCGCTGCAGGGCATCCTCAAGGGCACCAGCGCACTGGGCCGGGCGGCCAAGGAAACCCGCGACCGCCTGCGCGACCTCAACGCCCAGAACAAGCAGCTCGAATCCTTCCGCACCACCACCGCCCGCGTCACCGAAACCGCCCAGGCCCTCGATGCGGCCCGGGAAAAGGTGCGCAACCTCGGCACTGCCCTCGCGGCGGCTGAAGCCCCCACGGCCAAGCTGCAGGGCGAGCTCAAGGCCCTCACCGCCCAGCGGGCGCAGCTCGACACATTCAGCCGCGCCCTCGGCACCGTATCCGACACCGCCCGCCAGCTCGATGCCGCCCGCGAGAAAGTGCGCAGCCTCGGCACCGCCCTCGCCGCTACCGACCGGCCCACCCTTGAACTCACCCAGGACTACAAGCTCGCCACTGCCCAACTGGCCAAGCTGGAGCGCGCCCACATCGCGGCCACCAAGGCCCAGCGCCAGGCAACGGCGGACATGCTGCGCGCCGGCATCCCCATTGCCGAGCTCGCCAGCCGCCAACGCGCCCTCAACGACAAGATCAGCGCCACCACCCGGCAGCTCGAACAGCAGGCCGCGCAACGCAACCGCACCCAGGCCCTCGCCACCGAATACAAGGCCGCCACCCGTGAGCTGAGCAGCCTCAACGCAGCCCACGACCGCGCCTCCCAGGCCCAACGCACGGCGACCGCCGACATGGAGCGCGCCAAGATCCCGATCAACGAGCTGGCAAACCGGCAGGCTCATCTCGCGAAGCAGATCGCCTCGGCGACCGGGCAACTGGAACGGCAGGGAGCCCAGCTTTCGAAAATTCGGGACATCCAGCGGAACTGGAAGGCAACACAGGAGATGCGAGGGCAGCTGTTGGGCGCAGGCACAGCGGCGGTCGGAACAGGAACTGCCACTGGCCTCCCTCTCCTCAAATCCGTCAAAGACTTTGCGGACCTGCAAACGGCCACCACCGATCTCAAGATCGCCATGATGGAATCCGGGAAGCGCGTGCCCGAGGAGTTCGACAAGATCGCGACCAAGGCCCGCGAACTCGGCGCCCGCCTGCCAGGCACCGGTCAAGATTTCATGCTCGCTGGCAAAGCCCTGGTAGAGCAGGGCGTCAACTTCAAGAGCATCGTCGACGGCGGCTTGGAAGCCACCAGTTACCTCGCCGTGCTCCTCAAGTTGGAAAAGGATCGCGCCGCCGAATTCATCGCCAAGGCCCGCGAAGTCCATGGACTGCAAGACCGCGACCTACCTGCTGGCGCCGACCTCATGCAGCGCGCCCGCTTCGGCTTCGGCCTCAAGCCCGATCAGATCTACGAAGCGATGTCTTACTCGGGCACAGACATCAACATCAAGGGCCTCGTCGGCGACCTGCAGAAGATGAAGGAATACCTGGCCCTGCAAGGCATGGCCGCCGGCGTCGGGCTCGAAGGCTCCAGCTTCGGCACCAACTTCGCCCACATGCTCAAGGCCATGGCCAACGTCAACAAACTCGACGACGCCAGAGGCTCTGAAGGCAAGTACGTCCGAGATCTACTCGCCTCCAAGAACATCAAGTTCGATTTCTTCGACGCCGCCGGCCAATTTGCCGGCTTCGGCAAGATGGTTCAGGAGCTTGAGAAGCTCAAGCAGTTCAACCCCCAGCAGCAGGAACGCATCCTCAAGAAGCTCTTCGACACTGAAGGCGGCCGCCCAGCCGCCATCTTCATCAAGAACGGCATGCAAGGGTTCCAGGACGCCCTTGAGAAGATGGACAAGCAGGCCAACCTCAACGACCGCGTCAACGAATCCCTTGGCACCCTCCAAAACCGGTGGGACGCCCTTGGAGGCACATTCAACGAATTCAGCACCAAGGTCGGCACCCTGCTGGAGCCTGCAGCCCAGAAAATCATGGACCTCGCGGGTCGCATGGTTGGCGGGCTGACCAAGTTCATCGATGAGTACCCGGGACTCTCCAAGGTGCTGGTGGTCGGCACCGCCCTGTTTGCCGGACTCGCGGGGGCCGTAGGGACACTCGCCCTCGCCGCCTGGGCGATCAGCGGCCCCCTGGGAATCCTGAAAACTGGCTTCGAGATCCTCGGTGTTGGCAAATACCTCCCCGACCTTGCTGCCCTAGGAAAGACAGCCCTCCCGTTCGTCAAAGATGCGCTGCTCGCCATTGCGAACATTGCCCGCGGCCATCCCGTGCTGTTGCTGATCACCACCCTGGCAGGTGCTGCTGCACTCATCTGGAAGAACTGGGACGCGATCGGCCCTAAGCTCAGCGAGTGGTGGGACCGTCTCAGCAATTTCATCTCCGAGAAGATCCGCTTCATCCTGGACAAGTTTGCCGCCATCAAGCGCGCCTTCTCCTTCGACTTCAGCCAAACCGGCGCCCCAGTCCCCGTCGGAACCAAGGCACTGGTTGGAGCGGGCGCCAACCTTGTCGCACCATCCCAACCGCTCCGGCCGGCTCTCAGCCAACCCTTCAACTACAGCGCCCCCACGACCTTCAACATCACTGCCCCCCAAGGTCAATCCCCTGAAGAGATTGCACGCGCAGTGGATCGTCGCCTGGACCAGCGTGATCGCCAGGCGCAGGCCATGCGCCGCAGCATCTTCGCTGACACCCAATGACCTCCCCAATCAGCCCTATCCGCACAGCCGATCTGCTGGGGATCAACCTCGCAGACTTGCTGAACATGGAGGCCAGCACCATCCAGCGCCTCCAATGCCGGCTGCAGAACATCGACGAAGCCACAGGACTTGATGATGAGGCAGACGTCGGGCAACTGATCACGTTTGGCTATCAAGCCGCGGCCCAAGTCGTTACCGCCCTCGAACAAGCCCAGGCCCGCCTACCCCGTGCGACGCTCCGGCTGCCTGAGTACGTGGATGACGCGATTGCCGACATCGCGCTCATCTTCCATTGGCCCCTCGATACCCTTGCAGCCCTGCCACTACCCGACCTGATCACCTGGCGGGAGCGGGCCCGCGTGCGCGCCTGCCCCGATGAATGACGCTGCGGGGGCTTGACGGCCGGATGCCATCCGACGCATGATGGCAACGCTTCCGAAACAGAGGAAGCCGGGATTGGAACCCCGGAACGTCTAGGCCGATAAAGGCCGCGCAAGCGGTTTTTTTACGTCGGTAGCATGGTGACGCCTGTTCAATGGCGGGCCGTGTGGGGCAGCCGCAAGGCTGGCCGGATCCTAGACCCGGTAGTTCCAACCCCACACGGTTCTGCCGCCCCCATTGGAACGGGGGCTGCGGAGATTGAAACCGCAGTCTAGGAGCACCACCATGCGCCAATCCGCATTGGGTACGAACGCCCACACCCCGGCCCCGGCCGATGCCCCCGCCACGCTCAGCACCGCCGAATTTGCCGCGCTGAACCACGTCAAGCCCAACACCGTTCGTCAGCGCCTGTGCGCAACCGCCAGCTTCTACGGCGTGCGCCCGCTCAAGCTGGCGAACTCCCGCCTGCTGTGGCCTGCGCTCATCGCCACTGCCGACGGCCCGATCGCTACAAACCTGGAGGGCGGACGCCATGCGTAACACCTCGCACCTCCGTCTCCGGTTGCGCTTCTACCGCGCGCTACGCCACTTTGCCGGCCCTGCCCTGGCATTCCGGCTGACCCTTGCAGGGAGGACGCAAGCATGAGTGGGCGCGATCAGCATCAAGTTCGGCTTGTGGTGGACAACACGCAAACCGCTCAGCTGGCCGCCAGCAACCAGCGCCGTCGGCGCACGCCCTCGCGCAATGAAGGTCGCACAGACTGGATTTTGCTCAACGAGCAGGAACAGCACTTGATTCGGCTCCTGAGGTTCACGACCTACCACGGCAGAAACCTTGTGATCCAGCAGGCGATTTCCGCCCGGGAATCGCATCCTTGGCGCGATGATCGGGCATCGTTCCAAACGAATATCGAAACGAGCTTTCCCGTCGAAGATCAGCGCTTCTATTCCGAGCTCAAGATCACGAGGGATTGAGGATGAACCCAACCCCAGGGCCATGGCACCGTGTCAGGCATCGCACCAGCACGGAGCCCAGTGTCGTCACGATCTGCGAGGTATGTTCAGGCACGGCAGGCAGACCCCACCCCGCTTGGGGCAATCTGAACGAGCTGCCGGGGGGAGCGGGATCATGAGCCCCCATGCCCCTCAACTGATCGCCCTTACCGATGCCGAACTCGACGCACTGCACGGCACCGGCCCACTCGCCTTTCAGACCTACATCCTGCTGCGCGCTTGGATGGACTTCAGCACCGGAATCACCGGCCGACGCCGCGCCGTCAGCCTGGGCATGCTCCGGACGTACTGCGAAACCCACACCCCGAGAGGGGGTGGGCTCCAGATCGAGCAGCCCAGCGAAAAGGCGGTTCGAACGGCACTGGATCGCCTCATTCGCGTCGGGCTTCTGCGCCGCCTAAGCGGAGAACGACTTACTTTTTTGCTTCCTCTGGCCCTCGTCGCCCCGGCACGTCCTGAACAAACCCGGCACGGTGGCGGCACGTATCTATCCACAGGAAACAGCAACGTGAAAGCCGCGCCAGCACAGGAAAAGCTCGAAGAATCCGGACCGGTTCACGCGATCTGCCAATGGCCGAACTGGGCACACATCAGGTATCAGGAAAATCTAAAACCCACCGGCCCCACTGTGGATAAATCGCCACCTCCACCATATGGCTCGGCAGCAGCAACACACACGGCACGAAAAGCAGGCCTCGATACGAACCGACTGCTTCAGTGGGGCGTGCAACTCGGCAAACCACCTCGCCCCGGCGAAAGCTGGACAGATTATCGGGCACGACTGTTTGCAGCCCGCCCTTCTCACCGAACCACCAACCGAGGCTCGATACACCATGACCGATAACACAGACGCCTCTTCAATGCATGCGATTTTTCCAGGGCAGGAAAGGGACGATGCTCGGCTCGCCCTGATCCGCTGGATCGCTGCGCAGCTTGTCGACCAGTTCCTTGCGGAAGCAGCAACACCGAGCCAGGAGACACCTGATGATGAGAATTGCGGTTTACGCTAGGTTCAGCACCGATCGACAACGGGAAACATCGTTGGAGGATCAGGCACGAGTTTGCCAAACCTACGCTCAATCCCGAGGCTGGCCAGCAGCACATGCCATGTATTCGGATGAAGGAACATCCGGAACGACGCCCGTCATCCAACGACAAGGGGGCGCCCGTCTCATTACCGACGCGTTGGCAGGCCGCTTCGAAGTCTTGATTGTCGAGGGCCTGGACCGTCTGTCCCGCGATCAGGTGGAGCAGGAACGCACCGTACGGCGCCTGGAGCACCGGGGCATCCACATCATCGGAGTGGCCGACGGGTATGACTCGGAATCCGCCGGCCGCAAGATCCACCGCACCATGCGCGGCCTGATCAACGAGATCTACCTCGACGACCTTCGGCACAAGACCCACCGCGGCCTGGCTGGCCAGCTCGCGCGCGGTGGACACGCCGGGGGCCTGTCCTACGGCTACCGCAGCATGCCTGCCGGCGAGATCCACAAGTTGGAGATCGTCGAGGAGGAGGCCGAGCACGTGCGCTGGATCTTCCAGCAATTCGCAGACGGCTGGAGCTGCCAGCGGATCGCGGCGATCCTCAACGCGCGCGGTATCAAGTCGGGGCGTAGCTCGACGTGGGCGGTGTCGGCGCTGTATGGATCGCCGGCGAAAGGCTCCGGACTGCTGTGCAATGAGCTGTACGTCGGCCGCGTTATCTGGAACCGATCCCAATGGGTGAAGGACCCGGATAGCGGCAAACGCAAGCGCATGGATCGCCCACGGGAGGAGTGGTACGTGGAGGAGCGTCCAGAGCTGCGTATTGTGAGCGATGAGCTGTGGTCCGCAGTCCGGGCCCGGATGGGGCGTCCGACTGGCCAGGGTGGCAGCGCTGGCAACGGAAGGCCGCCCCGCACGCTGTTCGGCGGCCTGCTGCGCTGTGGCGTGTGCGGCGGTGCAGTGGTGGCCACCAGTGGCCGGCACTACGGCTGCACGACCCGGAAGGACCGTGGCGAGAGCATATGCAGGGGTGTAACGGCCTTCAGGAAGGAGGTCGACGCCGCTCTCCTGAATGCAATCCGGGAAGAACTCATGACGCCTGAGTCTCTCGAAATTCTGAAGGCCTCTGTAGGCGAGATCCTGGAAGACCGACAGCGGAGCATCAGGGGCCATGCCACTTCATCGAGCTGCCGACGAAAGGAACTCGACGCAGAGATTCAACGATTGGTCGATGCCATAGCCGCGGTTGGCATATCACCAGCCCTTCGCGATCGACTTCAACAAGCTGAATCGGAGCTGGCGCAGCTGATAGCCATTCAGTCCGTAGATGTCCCCCAGCAAAGCATCTCAGCCGAAGCCGTTCTCAGGCGATACCCGAAGGCGTTCGAAGACTTGGCAAGCGTGCTGCAGTCGGATGTGCAGAAAGCCAGGGAGCACCTTCGCAGACTGATTGGCAGGCCTGTATTGAGAGCCGAAGCGGAGGGTGTGCTACTCGAGACATGGGCAGGTCGCCACGTTTTGCGGGGCAAAACACAACCCGATCACCAGCACTGAATGAACAAAGGGCGGTCGATCCGCAGATCAACCGCCCTTCATCCCTATTCACCGTCCGTCTTCGAAGAGGACAGGTGAAAGATAAGCCACAGCAGAACGAATTTCAAGGAAATTCGCGTACACAGCGGGTACACGGGCCCAACTCGCACAGACTCAGAACTAAAATATCGCCCTTAAGCCTCTGATTTTTCTGGACTCACACCCGATAAAACAGGGATCTCTACAAGATCCATGATCCTTTCGATTTCAGTCAACGGAGGCAACTCGGTCAGACTGCGCAAACCGAGGTCCTCCAGGAATTTTCTCGTCGTGGCGTACAAACCGGGCCGCCCTGGCGTATCCCGGTAGCCCACCACGTCTACCCACCCTCGGGATTCGAGGGTCTTCAATACACTGCTCGACACCATCACGCCGCGGATATCCTCGATATCGCCACGGGTCACCGGCTGCCGATAGGCGATGATCGCCAGGGTTTCGAGCACCGCCCGGGAATACTTGGGCGGCCGCTCCTGTTTGAGCCGGTCGAGGTACACCTGGTATTCCAGGCGGGTCTGAAAGCGCCAGCCGCCGGCCGTCTGCACCAACTCCACGCCCCTGCCCTGCCAGTCCTCGATCAGCTCGGCCAGCAAACGGCGGATCATGTCCGCCCCCGGATCCGGCTCGAACAGTTGCCTCAGCTCGCTCACCCGCAAGGGTGATGCTGCCGCCAGCAGCGCCGTTTCAAGCACCAGCTTGAACTGCTCAGGCGTCAGCACGCTCACTGTAGGCACGCTTCACGTAAATCGGCGCAAAGGCCTCGTTCTGGGTCACCACCACCAGGCGCTCCTTCACCAGTTCAAGTGTCGCCAGAAAACTGACCACCAATCCTGCGACACCCAAACCGGGATCGAACAGGGATTCAAATACCACGAATGCGTCATCCTGCAACTTGCGCAGGATCAGGGTCATGTGCTCGCGCACCGACAGCTCTTCCCGCTGGATCGTGTGATTCCTCCGCAAACGGCTCTGCCTGGCGATCTTGAGCCAGGCCAGTTGCAGATCGTGCAGACTCACGTCCGGCAGGCGCTCGATGACCTTCTCGGCCACGAACACGCCGACCCACTCGAAATCCCGCTCCACCCGCGGCAGGGCATCCAGCCTCACGGCCGCCATCTTGACCTGCTCGTATTCGAGCAGCCGGCGCACCAACTCCGCCCGCGGATCGAGCTCTTCCGCCTCATCGGCCCGTGGCGGCCGCGGCAACAGCATCCGCGACTTGATCTCCAGCAGCGTCGCCGCCATCAACAGGTAATCGGCCGCCAGCTCCAGGTTGTGCTGGCGCATGGCCTCCACGTACTCAAGGTACTGCGCGGTGAGCGGCACCATCGGAATGTCGAGGACATTGATGTTGGTTTTGCGGATCAGGTACAGCAGCAGGTCGAGCGGCCCCTCGAACGCCTCGAGGATGACCTCCAGCGCATCGGGCGGGATGTACAGATCCTTGGGCAGGGCGAAGATCGGCTGACCATACATCCGACCTATCGCCCCATCCAGAGGGTCGGCGGCGGGAGCCGGATCGAGCGGCGCGGTCAGCCCCTCGCCCATGCTGTGCACCTTAGCACGCCGGCAACGCAGCCTCCACGCCGCATCCGCGTCGTCATCAGTTGTAGCTCAATCCCATCGAATCACGCACATCGCGCATGGTTTCCTGGGCCAGCTTGCGGGCCTTGTCGCACCCATCGGCCACGATGCTGCGCACCAGCGAAGGATCGTCCAGGTACGGCTGAGCACGCTCGCGCATCACCTCCTGCTCCTTCAGCACCGCGTCGATGACCGGCTGCTTGCATTCGATGCAGCCGATGCCGGCGCTCGTACATCCCTGGGTCACCCAGTTGCGCGTAGTGTCATCGGAATAGATGACGTGGAACTGCCACACCGGGCACTTCTCCGGATTGCCCGGATCGGTGCGGCGCACGCGGGCCGGGTCGGTCTGCATCGTGCGGATCTTCTTCGACACGGAGTCCGCCTCTTCCCGCAGGAAGATCGTGTTGCCGTAGGACTTGGACATCTTCTGGCCGTCCAGACCAGGCATGCGCGAGGCCTCGGTAAGCAGCGCGTCGGGCTCGACGAGGATCACCTTGCCGCTACCTTCCAGGTAACCGTACAGACGCTCGCGATCGCCCAGCGACAGGTTCTGGGTTTCTTCAAGCAGAGCCTTGCCGAGGGCCAGCCCTTCCTCGTCGCCGTTCTGCTGGAAGCGGGTGCGGAATTCGTCGTACAGCTTGGCGCGCTTGGAGCCCAGCTTCTTGACCGCCTCCTTGGCCTTCTCCTCGAAGCCCGGTTCGCGACCGTACATGTGGTTGAAGCGCCGGGCCAGCTCGCGCGTGAATTCCACGTGGGGCAGCTGATCCTCGCCAACCGGCACCTTGTCGGCGCGGTAGATCAGGATGTCGGCGCTCATCAGCAGCGGGTAGCCGAGGAAGCCGTAGGTGGACAGATCCTTGTGCACCAGCTTTTCCTGCTGGTCCTTGTAGGTCGGCACCCGCTCCAGCCAGCCCAGCGGCGTCATCATCGACATCAGCAGATGCAGCTCGGCATGCTCGGGCACGCGGGACTGGATGAAGATCGTCGCCTGGGACGGATCGACGCCCGCCGCCAGCCAATCAACGATCATGTCCCACACGCTGTTTTCGATGCCGCGCGGATTGTCGTAGTCGGTAGTCAGCGCATGCCAGTCGGCCGCGAAGAACAGGCAAGGATATTCCGCCTGCAACTTGACCCAGTTTTTCAGCACACCGTGGTAGTGGCCGAGGTGGAGCCGCCCGGTGGGGCGCATGCCGGAGAGGACGCGTTCAGCGAACATGGGATGTCAGAGTCCAAAAACGATTGCAATGGCAAAACGGAACAAGGCCACCAGCGGTCCGAGAATGTCGCCCAGAATGCCGGTGAACAGCAACAACAGCAGGATCGGAAAGCCATAGGGCTCGATCTGCGCAAACTTGTAGGCCTGCCGCGCGGGCAACAGGCTCACGACGATACGGCCACCGTCGAGGGGCGGCAGCGGCACGAGGTTCAGGAACATCAGCACCGCGTTGATCTGGATACCGGCATCGGCCATTTTCGCCATCGGCAGCGCATACATGTTGTCCGGCGACGCCACTGCCAGCCGGAACAGCAGCGCCCAGCCGAGCGCCATCACCAGGTTGGCCAGCGGCCCCGCCGCCGCCACCCACAACATGTCCGCCTTCGGATTGCGCAGCCGGCCAAAATTGACCGGCACCGGCTTGGCCCAGCCGAACAGGATCGGCGAACCGCCCGCGAGCGTACTCACCGCCACGATCAGCCCGGGCACCAGCAGCGTGCCCACGGGATCGATGTGACGAAGCGGGTTGAGGCTGATCCGCCCGGCCTGCTCCGCCGTGACATCGCCGAAATGACGCGCCGCGTAGCCGTGGGCGGCCTCGTGCAACGTGATGGCGAAGAGAACGGGCAAGGCCCAGATGGTCAGGGTGGTGATCAGTTCTTGCATGGCAGACACTACCGAAGGCCGGCGATTCTAACAGAGCCGCAGGCCATCCCCCGCTCCGCGCGCGCGATGCGGCCGGATGCGGCCCCCTGCAGGTCGCTCACAGACCGAAGGGCTCGAGGCTGCCCCGCCCTTCACGCACCAGCTCGGGCACGCCGCTGGTCAGGTCGATGACCGTCGTCGCCTCGCCGCGACATGCACCCGCCTCGATCACCAGATCGACGTCCTTCTCGAGCCGGTCGCGGATCTCCTCGGCGTCGGTCAGCGGGTGCTCCTCGTCCGGCAGCAGCAGGGTCGAACTCAGCATCGGCTCGCCCAGCTCAGCAAGCAGGGCCGACACCACCGGATGATCCGGAATGCGGATGCCGAGCGTCTTGCGCTTGGGGTGGAGAACCCGCCGCGGCAGTTCCTTGGTGCCTTCCAGGATGAAGGTGTAAGGCCCCGGAGTAACGGCCTTCAGCAAGCGGTACTGGCTGTTGTCGACCTTGGCGTAGGTGGCGATTTCCGACAGGTCACGGCACAGCAGCGTGAACTGGTGGCGCTCGTCCACGTCGCGGATGCGCCGGATGCGGGCCAGCAACGGGCTGTCGCCGGTGCGCCCGCCGAGCGCGTAGGCCGAATCGGTGGGAAAAGCGACGAGACCGCCGTCGCGCATGATCTGCGCGGCCTGCTTGATCAGCCGCTGCTGGGGTTGTTCAGGATGAACAGAGAAGAACTGAGCCATGATTCAGACAAGAGCAATGAGGGTCACACCAGGCGCGTCCACACCGGCGTAAGGTCGGGGGGCAACGGCGGCGCCTGCCCCAGGTCGATGGGACTGTCTTCCGGGCCGTGAAAGTCGGAAGCCCGCGACGCGAGCAGGCCGAACTTGCGGGCCAGGCGCGCAAAGGCCAGCACCTGCCCACCGTCGTGGGCACCGCAGGACACTTCGACGGCGTCGCCGCCGCGGTCGCGGAAGGTTTCCAGCAGGATGTCCATCTCCGCGTGGCTCAGGCGATAGCGGCCCGGGTGGGCGATCACTGCAACCCCACCCGCACCCTTGATCCAGCCGAGGGCATCCTCCAGTGTCGCCCACACATGCTCCACGTAGCCCGGCTTGCCACGAGCCAGGTAGTGCAGAAAGACGTCATGGACGTTCTTGGCACAGCCTTTTTCAACAAGGAATCGCGCGAAGTGGGCACGGCCGAGCAGGGCTGGATTGCCGGCGTAGGCCAGCGCACCTTCCAGCGCGCCGGAAATGCCGATCCGCTCGAGCTCGGCGGCGATGCGCGCGGCGCGGCCATCCCGGCCACCGCGCACCTGGGCGAGGCCAGCGACGAGCGCGGGATTGGTCCGGTCGATGCCGAGCCCCACCATGTGCACCGTCTGATCCAGCCAGGACACCGAGATCTCCACGCCGGGCACGAAGCGCAGGCCGACTTCATCGGCCGCCGCAGCCGCCTCGTCGAGGCCGAGCAATTCGTCGTGGTCGGTCAATGCCAGCAGATCCACGCCGTTGGCCTTCGCGCGGCGAACGACCGCCGCCGGCGCCAGGGTTCCGTCAGACGCGGTGGAATGGCAGTGCAGATCGGCGTTCAGAGCATTCATGGCGTATTCGACAACAAAAAGGTCTCGATGATCCGCGCGACAATTTCCGGCTGATCATGGTGCAGATTGTGGCCGGAGTCGGAAACCTCGACCTCCTGGAAATTGCGGAAACAAGCCTTGCCTTCCGCATGGACCTCATCGCTGACACCAAGCCGCCGACGCAGCGCCGGATCGGCCGGTTCGATCCACAAGGTGGGCGCAATCACCCGGCACCAGCACGCCAGGGCCTCGGCCCGGCGGTAGGAAATGGGATTGACCCGGCGATGGGCCGGATCGCCCGCCATGCGGATCCCGTCGCCATCGGGCTCGCCAAGGTGCCCGGAGAGGAAGGCTGCCTTGTCCGGCGTCAGGCGCGGATTGTCCGCCTGCAGCCTGGCGGCCAGCGCATGCCGGTCCGGATAGCCCCGGAAGGCCGAGTCGGCTTCGAGCTGCAGCAACCATTTCTCCATCCGGCCCGGCGCATCCTCCGGCCGACTGTCCGCCAGGCCAAAAGCATCGAGGGCAATGAGCTTTGCAACCCGGCAGGGGCGAATGCCTGCGTACTGGCTAGCCACGTTGCCGCCCAGGCTATGGCCGATCAGATTCACCGGCTGATTCGGCGCGAAGATACGCAGGATCGCCTCCAGGTCGGCCAGGTAATCCGGGTACCAGTAGGCGTCGCCCGACCATTCCGTCTGGCCGAAGCCACGCCAGTCGGGCGCGATGACATGCCAATCGGCCTGCAGCGCATCGACGATGAACTGGAAGGAGGCGGAAACATCCATCCAGCCATGCAGCATGAACAGCTTGGGAGCGCCTTCACGCCCCCACTCACGCAGGTGGTAGCGCAGGCCACGAATGCCGACGAAACGGCTTCTGGAAGGGATCATCCGTAATAGTGTATCAGACCCTTGTCGCGCCTCGCCCTCGATGGTAAGGTGCGCGCCGTCGTGTGGGAGAGCGTTCGCCGGCCTGATGCCGCGAACCGCCGAAGGCGCAACCCCCGGAACCGCTCAGGCAAAAGGACCGCCGACGAATCAAGAATCTGGAGAGTGATGCCCCCTGCCCACTGCGCAGGCCGCATCCACCGAAGGGGCACGCAGAGGGTTCGAGACCGCTGCAATCTCTCAGGTACAAAGGACAGATGGGGCCGAAGCGAATTCACGTCGCATCGGCCCCATTGCTTTTCTACACTGGAACGATTGTCACGGAGAGCCCCATGGCCCAACAAACCCCGCTTCACGCCTCCCATATTGCCGCCGGCGCCCGCATGGTCGACTTTGCCGGCTGGGACATGCCGGTCAACTACGGCTCGCAGATCGAGGAGCACCACGCGGTGCGCCGCGACGCCGGCATGTTCGACGTCTCCCACATGCTCGCCCTCGACCTGGAGGGTGCCGATGCCAAGGCCTTCCTGCGCGGCCTGATCGCCAACGACGTCGCCAAGCTCACCGAATCCGGCAAGGCCCTGTACTCGTGCATGCTCAACGAACAGGGCGGCGTCATCGACGATCTGATCGTCTACTTCCTGACCGACACCCACTACCGCATCGTCGTCAATGCCGGCACCGCCGACAAGGACGTGGCCTGGATGCGGCAGCGCCTGGCCGCCACCGATACGCAAGCCACTCTCGCCGTGCGCCGCGACCTGGCGATGATCGCCGTGCAGGGCCCCAACGCCCGCACCAAGACCTGGGCCGCCCTCCCCGGCGCCGAGGCCGCATCCGCCGGCCTTAAAGTGTTCCAGGCCTCCCAGTTCGGCGACATTTTCATCGCCCGCACCGGCTACACCGGTGAAGACGGTTTCGAGCTGACCCTGCCGGTCGCCGAGGCCGTTGCCGCCTGGGACGCCCTCGTCGCGGCCGGCGTCAAGCCCTGCGGCCTCGGTGCGCGCGACACCCTGCGCCTGGAAGCCGGCATGGCCCTCTACGGCAACGACATGGACGACACGGTCTCCCCGCTGGATGCCGGCCTGACCTGGACGGTGGACTTCAAGGACGAAAGCCGGGACTTTGTCGGCAAGGCTGCCCTCGTCGCCAACGGCGCCGGCAAGCAGACCCTGGGCCTGATCCTCGAAGACAAGGGCGTGCTGCGTTCCCACCAGAAGGTGACCACCGCCCAGGGCGAAGGCGAAACGACCAGCGGCACCTTCTCGCCGACACTGGAAAAGTCCATCGCGCTGGCCCGCCTGCCCCTCGGCGTCGCTGCTGGCGACGCCGTCGAAGTCGAGATCCGCGGCAAGCGCCTCAAGGCCCGTGTGGTAAAAGCCCCCTTTGCCCGCAACGGCAAGGCGCTGGCCTGACGGCAGCACGGCATCGAACCCCATTCCCCTTCATCGACTTGAACAAGGACATACCATGAACACTCCCGCGAACCTGCGCTACACCACCTCCCACGAATGGGTCCGCGTCGAAGCGGACGGCACTCTGACCGTCGGCGTCACCGACCACGCCCAGGAAGCCCTCGGCGACGTGGTCTTCCTCGAGCTGCCGGAAGCCGGCCGCGTCGTCGCCAAGGAAGAAGCCATCGCCGTGATCGAGTCCGTCAAGGCCGCCTCCGACATCTACGCGCCGGTCGCCGGCGAGATCCTCGAAGCCAACCAGGCCGCCGTGGATGCCCCCGAGTCCGTCAATGCCGACGCCTACGCCGCCTGGCTGTTCAAGATCAAGCCGGCCAACGCCGCCGACGTGGACGGTCTGCTGGACGCCGCCGGCTACGAAGCTGCCATCGGCTGATCACCCCTTCGCGGGCGCGCCCGGTCGGCGCGCCCCACCCTGCTGTTGCTGTAACCCAACCCGAGTTTCTCCCATGTCGAAGACCCTTCTATCCGCCCCGCTCGCCACGCTCGAACAGGGCGACGACTTCATTCGCCGTCATCTGGGCCCCTGTGCCAACGAGCTGCCGGCCATGCTCGCCGCCGTCGGCGTCGATTCTCTGGACACCCTGGTCGCCCAGACCGTGCCTGCCGGCATCCGACTGCCCGCCCCGCTGGCCCTCGGCGAACCGACGCCGGAACACGTCGCCCTCGCCAAGCTCAAGACCATCGCCGGCAAGAATGTGCTGAAGAAGTCCCTCATCGGCATGGGCTACTACGACACCATCACGCCGAAGGTCATCCTCCGCAACGTGATGGAGAACCCAGGCTGGTACACCGCCTACACGCCTTACCAGGCCGAAATTGCCCAAGGCCGCCTGGAAGCGCTGCTGAACTTCCAGCAGATGGTCATTGACCTCACCGGTCTGGAACTCGCTAACGCGTCCCTGCTCGACGAAGCCACCGCAGCAGCCGAAGCCATGGCGATGGCGCGCCGCATCTCCAAGGTGAAGAGCCAGGCCTTCTTCGTCGATGAAGGCGTCTTCCCGCAGACCCTCGACGTGGTGCGGACCCGTGCCGCCTATTTCGGCTTCGAGCTGATCGTCGGCCCGGTGGCCGATGCGGCCCGCCACGAAGTCTTCGGCGCCCTGCTGCAATACCCCAACGAGCGCGGTGAAGTTGCCGACATTTCCGGCGCCATCGCTGGCCTCAAGGCCAAGGGTGCCGTCGTAGCCGTCGCCTCCGACCTGCTGGCGCTGGTGCTCCTCAAGTCGCCTGGCGAGCTGGGTGCCGACATTGCCCTCGGCTCGGCCCAGCGCTTCGGCGTGCCCCTCGGCTTCGGTGGCCCCCATGCCGCTTTCTTCGCCACCCGCCAGGCCCACGTGCGCTCCATGCCTGGCCGCATCATCGGCGTGTCGAAGGACGTCCGCGGCAAGACCGCCCTGCGCATGACGCTGCAGACCCGCGAACAACACATCCGCCGAGAAAAGGCCAACTCCAACATCTGCACGTCCCAAGTGCTGCTGGCCAACATGGCCGGCATGTACGCGGTTTACCACGGCCCGGAAGGCCTGCGCACCATCGCCGCCCGCGTTCATCGCCTGACGGCCGTGCTGGCCGAAGGCCTCCGCCAGGCTGGTTTCGAGCTGGCCGCAGACAGCTTCTTCGACACCCTGCAGGTAGCCACGGACGAACGCAGCACCGCCATCTACGCAGCCGCCCAGGCCGCCGGCTACAACCTGCGCCACGTGGACGGCAAGGGGCTCGGCATCTCCATCGACGAGAAAACCACCCTCGCCGACATTGCCGCGCTGCTCGAAGCCTTTGGCGCCAAGGCCGACGTTGCGGCACTGGACGCCCAGGTGGCCAGCCGCGGCGGCAACCTGCCGGAAGCCCTGCTGCGCGGCGACGCCATCCTGTCCCACCCGGTGTTCAACACCCACCACACCGAGCACGAGATGCTGCGCTACCTGAAGCGCCTGCAAAACCGTGACCTGGCCCTCGACCACTCGATGATCTCCCTGGGCTCGTGCACGATGAAGCTCAACGCCACCAGCGAGATGATCCCGGTCACCTGGCCCGAGTTCGCCGACGTCCATCCCTTCGCCCCGGCCGAGCAGACCACCGGCTACCTGGAGATGATCGACGGCCTCGCCGCCCAACTGCGCGAGATCACCGGCTTCGACGCGATCTGCATGCAACCTAACTCCGGCGCCCAGGGCGAATACGCCGGCCTGGTGGCGATCCGCCGCTACCATGCATCCCGCGGCGAGCAGCACCGCACCGTATGCCTGATCCCGAAGTCGGCCCACGGCACCAACCCGGCCACCGCGCAGATGTGCGGCATGGACGTGGTGGTCGTCAATTGCGACGACAACGGCAACGTGGAGCTGGCCGATCTGCAGGCCAAGGCCGCCCAGCACGCCGACAAGCTGGCGGCGCTGATGATCACCTACCCGTCCACCCACGGCGTCTTCGAGGAAGACATCCGCGAGATCTGCGCCAGCGTGCACCAGTACGGCGGCCAGGTTTACATGGACGGTGCCAACCTCAACGCCCAGGTTGGCCTCACCTCCCCCGCCACCATCGGCGCCGACGTGAGCCACATGAACCTGCACAAGACCTTCTGCATCCCCCACGGCGGCGGCGGGCCGGGCATGGGCCCGATCGGCCTGAAGGCCCATCTGGCACCGTTCATGGCCGACCACGCAGTCGCCCCGACCGGCACCGAGGACCGCCCCAATGCCGGCCAGGGTGCCGTTTCCGCTGCCCAGTTCGGCTCCGCGAGCATCCTGCCAATCTCGTGGATGTACATCACGATGATGGGCGGCCGCGGCCTCAAGCGCGCCACCAAGATGGCCATCCTCAACGCCAACTACGTGGCCAGCCAGCTGAGCACCCACTACCCGGTGCTGTACACCGGCAGCCAGGGCCGCGTCGCCCACGAGTGCATCCTCGACATCCGTCCGATCAAGGCCGCCACCGGCATCAGCGAGGTGGACATCGCCAAGCGCCTGATGGACTACGGCTTCCACGCCCCGACCATGTCCTTCCCGGTGGCCGGCACGATCATGGTCGAGCCCACCGAATCTGAGGACAAGGGCGAGCTGGACCGCTTCATCGCCGCGATGGTAAGTATCCGCGCCGAGATCCAGGCGATAGAGGAAGGCCGCGTGCCGGCGGACAACAACCCGCTGAAGAACGCCCCCCACACCCAGGCCGACTTCTTTGGCGACTGGGACCGCCCCTACTCCCGCCAGGAAGCCGCTTTCCCGCTGGCCTGGGTCGGCGACAACAAGTTCTGGCCGAGCGTGAATCGCATCGACGACGTTTACGGCGACCGCAACCTGTTCTGCTCCTGCGTGCCGATGGACGAACTGGCCTGAAGGCAGCCGACGCTGGCCGGAAAATGAAAAGCCCGGGATGGAAGCATCCCGGGCTTTTTTACACCTGGACGGCGACCAGGCTTAGGGCTGCTGCAGCAAGGCCTTGATGAAGGACGCCGGAATCGCGTAGGAAATCGCCGACGGATTGGTGATCGCAGCTTCCTTGCTGCCTTTCACGAACACCATGTTGACGATGCCCAGCACTTCGCCCGTTTCCGGACTGTAGATCGGGCTTCCACTGTTACCAGGGTAGGACACCGCATCCAGCTGGAACACCGAGTAGCTCCCCGCCGCCAGGCGCCGCAGCGTCTGGGTTTCGAGCTGACGAGCGCTGGGCAGCGGCTGCCCGACGGGTGTGATGGCCGAGATGATCCCCTTGTGAGTGACCGGCACGATGCCGATGGCCGAGCCCAGCGGGAAGCCGGTCAGCGCGATGTCCTGACCATCACGGACGGCATCAGAATTGCCCAAGCGCAGAGCCGGCATCGGCGGACCGTCGAAACGCAGCACCGACACGTCGTGATCGCGGTCGATCGCCTCGCGCCTCACGGGGCGCGCCGCAACCCGCCCGGTGCCGGGCAAAGCGATGACCAACTGCTCCTTGCTTTCGGAGTTCTCGACGACAGCCCCTTCGACATGGGCATTGGTCACCACCTGGTTGCCATTCCCTGTCACGAACCCGGTTCCCAGAAAGCGAAACTGCGGGCTGCGGGTCGGTTCGAATGTACCGACAGCGACCACCGACTTCTTGACGACGGCCACCGTATCGGCCAGATCGGCCCTTGCATCCACGGATACGCCTGCGACCCCTGCAGCGCTCAACGTGACGAGCACCGCGCTCCTGATGGCCGCAGAAAAAACCCTCAGGAAACCTGCACTCATCGACCAACTGCCTTGAGCGCCTGCAGCACCGGGGACGCGTCCACGACACGGGCATCGAAGGGGTGCTCGGTGCGCGGGAAGAATTCCAGGATGCGCTTCACGTAGTTCTGTGTCTCCTTGAACGGCGGGATCCCGCGATAACGGTCAACCGCGCCCTCTCCCGCGTTGTAGCCGGCAACAGCCAGTGCCACATTGCCGCGGTAGTAAGCCAGCAACCAGCGCAGATAGGCCAAGCCGCCCTTGATGTTCTGTACCGGATCGAAAGTGTCCTTCACGTTGAAGCGGCTCGCCGTCTCCGGGATCAACTGCATCACCCCCATGGCGTTCTTCGGTGAAGTGGCATTGGGATCGAAATTGGACTCGGTTGTCGCGATGGCCAGCGCCAGCCGCGGCTCGATGGAGAAGCGCGGGGCCAGCGTCGTGACGAGCTCGACCATCTTCTTCTTCTGCTCGGGCAGCGACGCGAGGTATTTCTGCGTGTCCCAGGTGTCCCCCGCCACGAATCCCCGCGCGGACTCCCGGGCGGCCAGGCAGGCTGGCACCGCGCCGGTGTATTCGCCCGCCAGCCGACGCGCCTTCTCGGCGCCGGCATGGCCCTTGAAGAGCGCCATCTCGAACAGGGTGGCCGCATAGCCATCGTCCCGCTCGACACCGCGGCCGTTGGCATACATCCAGCCGAGGCTGTACATCGCCTCGGCGTCCCCCATACGTGCCGCCTCGCAATACAGCTCGACGGCCCGCTCGGGATCACGCGGCACACCTTCGCCGTGCTCGTAGGCCAGCGCCTGCTCGACGATCCGGGTCGCATCGACATCTTGCTCGGCAGCATGCCCGACGCCGACAGCGCCCAGGCAACCTCCGCACAACACGACTAAAGACCGCTTCCACCCGGACATCGCAAACAAACCCATCTGCTTCCTAGAGGCGCCAGACCGTGACGCCGGCAGCCTCGAGAGTAGCCTGGTCATAGATGCTCTTCACATCGGTGAACACACCGTTCGGCTCGAGCTTCTCGCACAGGCGGCCCACGCCGAGCTCAGCGTACTCGTTGTGCGCCACGGCCGCCACGATGGCCTTGGCCCGCGGCAGCGCGTCCCAGGCCGTCAGGCTGACGCCATACTCGTGCTCGGCCTCGGCAGACTCCGCCACCGGATCGTGCACCACCACGTTGCAGCCATAGCTCTGCAGCTCATGGATCACGTCGATGACCTTGCTGTTACGCAGGTCCGGGCAGTTCTCCTTGAAGGTCAGGCCCAGCACGATGACGTTCGCCCCCTTGATGTTGTGGCCGGCGCCGATCATCTGCTTGACGGTCTGCTCGGCCACGTACTTGCCCATGCTGTCGTTGATGCGACGGCCGGCCAGGATGACCTGCGGGTGGTAGCCCAGCATGTCCGCCTTGTGGGTCAGGTAGTACGGGTCGACGCCGATGCAGTGGCCACCAACCAGGCCCGGACGGAAGGGCAGGAAGTTCCACTTGGTACCGGCAGCCTTCAGGACCTCGATGGTGTCGATGCCGATCTTGTGGAAGATCACCGACAGCTCGTTCATCAGTGCGATGTTGAGGTCGCGCTGGGTGTTCTCGATGACCTTCGCCGCCTCGGCGACCTTGATTGAGCTGGCTGGATAGACCCCGGCGGTGATCACCATGCCATAGGTTTCGGCAACCTTCTTGAGGGTTTCCGGCGTATCGCCGGAAACGACCTTCACGATCTTCGTGACGGTGCGTTCCTTGTCACCCGGGTTGATCCGTTCGGGCGAATAGCCGACGAAGAAATCTTCCTTCCACTTGAGGCCGGAGCACTTTTCCAGGATAGGAATGCAGACCTCTTCGGTCGCGCCCGGATAGACGGTGGACTCATAGACGACCGTCGCCCCGCGCTTCAGGTTGCGGCCGACACTCTCGGACGACTTGATCAGCGGCGTAAAGTCCGGCTGGTGCGCCTCGTCCACCGGGGTCGGCACCGCCACGATGACGAAGTCGGCCTCACTGATCATCTTGGGATCGGTACTGCACGTGAGGTGGACAGCCGCCTTCAGGTCTTCGGTACTGACTTCACCGGTCGGATCGACAAAGCGGCCATAGGCCTCGACCTTCTCAGCGGACAGATCGAAACCGACGGTCCGCATCTTCTTGCCGAACTCGACAGCCAGCGGAAGCCCCACGTAACCGAGGCCGATAACAGCAATGGTGCTCATGATCTCATTCCTGCAATATGGGTAGCGGGTAGTACAAGCCGTTACAGGGAAGCTCGTATTTTTTCAATCTCGGCACGGACGGGGGTCTTCTCCGGGGCGCTCTTCAGTGCCACGTCCAGCTCCTTGCGGGCGCCATCCTTGTCTCCGGATTTGATCAACGCCCGGGCAAGGCTGATTCTCAACTGGGGCAGATTGGGGCCGAGGCTGACAGCCTTCTTCAGGGTTTCCACGCCTTTGCCGACATCGCCCCCCTCCACCTGCAGCGTGCCATAGGTATCGAGCACGACCGGACTGTTCGGAGCCAGACTGACAGCCTGCTGGGCTACCGTAAGGGCACTGCTGTCCTTCATCTTGCCCAGCGCCCAGGCCATGTTGTTAAGCAGCATGGGATTCTTAGGGGCGATCTCAAGCATCTGGCGGTACTGCTGGACGGCCTGATCGTATTTCAGCTCCATCAGGTAGCGTTCGGCGATATAGGTGCGCAGGGCCAGATCCTTCGGATTGGCCTTGTTCCATTCCGCTGTAAGTTTGGCGGCTTCCTGGGTCTGTCCCGCAGCGATCCTGGCCCCATACAGCCGGATCACGCTCTGGGGCGTCTTGTCACGCTGGAAGGCTTCGCTGTAAGCAGCTACAGCCTCGCTCTTCTTGCCCTGTACGAACAGGACATCCCCCTCCAGGACAAAACCGGTCGCCGATTTGCCGTGCTGCTTCTGAATATCCTTGGCGACGCGCAGCGCTTCATCCGGGCGCTTGCCGTTCATCAGGATGGAGATGAGACGCTGCTCCGCGTCGATGTTGTCGGGCTTGAGCGCCAATGCCTTCCGCAGCGACCGCTCTGCGGCCGCACCGTCCTTGGCCGCCGACTGAAGATCGGCCAGGGCGATCAGCGGAGCGATCGAATTGGGCTGCCGATCCACGAGCTTGGAGAACGTTGCGATTGCCTGCTGCTGCTCCCCAGCCGCCACCTGGGTCCGCCCCAGCAGGTCCAGAACAGTGGGATCGTCAGGCGCCGAGGCGGAGGCCTCCTGGGCCAGCAACAGGGCGCGCTTGGTTTCACCCAGTTGGGCCAGCATGCGCACCAAGGCGATGCGGATGGGCAAGGCGGTCGGAACCTCGGCAAGGCCCTTCTCGAGAACAGCCTGCACATCCTTGGCGCCCCCGCCGGTCATGGCGAGCAGCTCGGCCTGCTGGAGATAGCCTTCGGGCAGCTTTTTGTTCTTGCTCGTGAAATCCTCGTAGCGCTTGCGGGCGGCAGCCGGGTTCTTGTCGCCGACATCCAGACGGGCCAGGTTGCTGAGCGCAGGCAGAAAGTCCGGCTTGAGTTCCAGGGCCTTCTCGAAGGCCTTGCGCGCATTGGCGGTATCCTTGTTGGCCATGAACACCCCACCCTTCATGTTGAAGGTCACCGGGTCGGTCGGCCGCTTCTTCTCAAGGGTCTGCACGGCGGCCAGCGCCTTGGCGGCTTCGCCACGACGCAGGTGAGCCATGATGAGTGCGATGTCGGCCTGGGTGTTGTCCGCATCGAGGGCGGACGCCGCCTCCAGATCCTGGAAGGCGCGCTCAGCCTCCCCGGCAGCCAGACGGGACACGCCGAGACGGGTCCGGTACTGGGCGTTCTTCGGATCGGCCTGGCTGGCCCGGCGGAAATACTCTTCCGAGCGCGTGAAATCGCCAGTCATCGCGTACACTTGACCGGCCAGATTGAGCACGGCCAGATCGTCCCCCCGGTCCTTGAGCAGCGGCTGAAGTTCTTCGAGCGCCTTGGCGGGTTCCTGCAGCCCGATATAGGCGGCAACCAGCATGCGTCGCGCCAACGGCTGATTGGGCGCCTTCTCGAGAACCTTGCTCAGGCCCTCGCGCGCCTGCGCGAAATCCCGCCGCTGCAACTGGAGGCTGCCGGCGAGCACCAGCGCCGGCATGTAGTCCGGAACGACGCGCAACACCTGCTGGATCTCGTCGTAAGCCTCCTTGGTCTTGCCGGTACGTACATCAAGGAAAGCCTGCAGGTAAGACGCCAGCGGGTGGTTGACCGCGACCTTCTTCAAGTCATTGAGCTTGCTTTGTGCCGCTTCCAGCTTGTCGGCCCGCAGCAACTGAGCAATGAGGTTCTGGTGGGCGGTCAGGTCGGTGGGCCGCGCCGCGACAACGGCTTCGAATTCGGGGATAGCTTCATTGGGCCTGTTCAGCGCAAGCAGCAGTTCACCGCGCAGGCTGTGCGCCTCGGCCAGCTTCGGCGCGTCCTTGAGGATGGCGTCGACATCGGCCAGGGCCCCTTCCAGGTCGCGTGCCCCCGCCTTGAGCCGGGCCAGGCCAAGGCGCGCCTGGGGGAAGTTGGGAACCTCGCCGAGGGCCCCCTGGAAGGCCTCAGCGGCGGCCTCACGCTTGCCCTGCGAGAGTTGTGCCAAGCCGATGGTGGACAGCAGCGCTGCCCGCGGCTCCGCCTGGGTCAGCTTCTGCTCCTGGAGCTCGGTGAGGATCCGCGTCGCCTGCCCACTCAGCAACAGGCTCTCAGCCAGCGGCGGAACGACGAGATCGGGTGAGAACCCCAGATCCAGCGCCCGCTTGAGCTCCTTTTCGGCATCCGCATAATTGCCCTGCTGGAAATTCACCTTGCCCAGCAGATAGCGCGCCTCAGCAAAGCTGGGATTCTTTTGCAGCGCATTCTTCAGCTGGATCGTCGCCGCATTGGTATCGTTTTTTGCCAGATAGTCCTTAGCAGAAGCGACCATGGACTCCGGGTTGCCGCCACAGGCAACCAGAAGAAGGGCACACAGGGCACTGACAGCGGTGTTCCGTACCTTGCTGCCATGCTTGAACGGGGAACGCATCTGCGGGGATCCTTGAGTCACGTTAAATCTCTTTCTTCAAACCGAAGCGGTTCATCAAATCGTAAAGGGTCGGCCGGCTGATACCCAGGATCTCGGCGGCGCGGGCCACATTGCCATTGACCCGGGCCATCACCCGCACCACGGCACGACGCTCGGCCTCTTCACGCACAACCCGCAGATTCAGGGCCTCCAGTTCCTCGTCCGGATTCCGGCCGAGTCCTATGTCATCAGCAGTAATGCAGTTCGCATCCGCCATGATAACCGCTCGCTTGATGGCATTTTCGAGCTCCCGGATGTTGCCCGGCCAGCGGTGCGCCTCGATGCTCTGAACCGCATCGTCGGTGAGCGTCATCGAACCCCGCCCGTGCGCACTGGCGAAGCGCTGCACGAAGGCATGTGCGAGCAGCACGGAGTCCCCGTCCCGATCCCGCAGAGCGGGAATGTCCACTACGATCTCGGCGAGGCGGTAGTACAAGTCCTCCCGGAAGCGTCCGGCCTGAATCAGCCCTTTCACGTCCTGGTGGGTCGCGCAGACGATCCGCACGTCGACCGGGATCTCCTCGCGGCCCCCGATGCGTTCGATGACGCGCTCCTGCAGGAAACGGAGCAGCTTGGCCTGCAGGGGCATCGGCAGATCACCGATTTCATCGAGGAACAGGGTGCCCTTGTTGGCCACCTCGATCTTACCCAGCGTTTGTTTCACCGCTCCAGTGAAAGCGCCCTTCTCGTAGCCGAACAATTCGCTCTCGAGCAGGTTTTCCGGGATCGCAGCACAGTTGATGGCGACGAAGCGCTCGTTACGCCGCGGCGAAAGCTCGTGCAGACCACGCGCCAGCACCTCCTTGCCAGTGCCGCTCTCGCCCAGCAACATGACCGTGACGTTTGCCGACGCAACCTTCTCGATCAGGCGGCACACCCGCAGCATGCCGGGATCCCGCGTGATTGCACCGGAAAGCGCGCTCCCTTGCTGGATCTTGAGCTTGCGGTTGTCCTGCTGGAGGTCATACATGCGCAGGGCCCGATCGAGCGTGAGGGCCAGCAGTTCGGGCTCGAAAGGCTTCGCGAAGAAATCGTAGGCCCCCATCCCCACCGCACGGACGGCATTTTCCCGGTCATGCTGGCCGGTCAGCACCACGACCTTGGTATCCGGCGCCAAGGCCAGGATCTCGCCGAGGAGCTTGAAGCCCTCGGTCACGTCGTCCGGCGCCGGCGGCAACCCAAGGTCCATCGTCACTACAGCCGGCTCATGGCGCCGCAACTGGGCGATGGCGTCCTCCCGATCGCTGGCGACCACCGTCTCGTACTGATCGAAGGCCCAGCGCATCTGCTTCTGGAGAGCAGGATCGTCTTCGACGATCAACAAAGTCCTGCGTTTATCACTCATATCGACTACTCAGCCAATGCCTCGATACCGACGTTCTGGGTCTGCCCCGCTAGGGGCAGGCGGATGTCGAAGCGTGAGCCGACACCCACCTCGCTCTGCACGGCAAGGTTTCCCCCAAGTTCATTCACATATTGCTGGGACTCGTAAGCCCCGATACCCATCCCACTGGACTTGGTCGTCTGGAAAGGCCTGAACAACTGCTCCCGCATGAAGGCTTCCGACATGCCAGACCCCGTGTCACACACCGCAACACACGCGAAATTACCCTCACGGGATAGCTCCACCGACACACTACCATGCTCGGATGTCGCATCGAGTGCATTTTGCACGATGTGACCGAGTATCCTCTCCAGCCGCTCCGCATGGGCAAGGACCGTAAGATCCGGCGCTCCCGGAGCCATACTCGGGGATGGCTTGAACATGCGCTTGGAGTGGATGATGTGCTCGACGACCGCCTTGAGTTGAACGGGCCGGCGCTGGTTGATCGGCGTTTTCTCCATCAGCTGGGCCATCAGCCCGCGCATGCGCGTCTCCACATGCCTGACGGTATCCAGCATATCCGCCTGGAATTCGGGATTATCCTTGTGTCGTTCAGCATTGCGCAACATGAGTGACAACTGGGCGACCAGATTCTTGAGATCATGCACCACGAATGCTGACATCCGGTTGAACGCGTCGAACTTGCGTGCTTCGATCAACGCCTCAGCCGTCTGCATGCGCGCGATGTAGCTGGCGGCCTGCCGCCCCGCAATCTTGAGCAGATCAAGAACCTCCCAGTTAACGTCCACAGGAGTGCGCGGCGTCAGCAGGACCACGAAACCCACCAAGGCCCCCGAGGAAATCAAGGGCACGATCAACCACATGTCGGACAGCTCGGAAGCCCAGACCGGCCTCGGCATGCCAGCGCCTGACGACAGGCCACTGCGCATCTCCTGCAGATTGACTACCCACTCGCGCTCCAGCAGAAAACGGCAGAACTCAGAATCCGCCTGCTCCCGCACCCCCGAGTCAGGCATGTTGAAACGCGCCTGCTGGCTGTAGTTACCGTCCAGGTCGCACAACCAGACGCCACCTCCCGGACTCTCGACGAGGTCGGCAAGCGCCTTGACCACCGATTCGCCGAGATTCAACCCGTCGCCAGCCACCGACAGTGACTGGGTCACGCTCAACCATTCCTTCCGGTAATCGTAACGGTATGCAAAGAAATGTTTGGCCAGCAGGACCCGCAGGCGCGCCCGGAAAGCACCGGAAACGACCAGGACACAAAGAAACAATACGCCGCTGAACAGCAGCGCCAACTGCAGTGCCTCTCCCCATTCGCCACCGAAATAGCGCATGTAGTAACCCGCTGCAGCGATCAGCAGCAGGTACAGGCCCGATCCGGCCAGCGCAGTCGAATGGAACACCACGTGACGTGACACAGACACCCGCAGCGTCCAGTCGGGATTCCGCGATGCAGAGATCACCAGCAGCGGGATGGTCAGGGTATGGGCGAAGCCACGGACGCTCCAGGTCACCGGATCGATACGGGTGAACAGCAGCGTATCCGCGTACATGTACACATCGAAGACGAACAGACTGCCCAGCGCGAGGGCTAGCGGCTTGATACCCCAGCGGTAGCGCTCCGACACGGCACGATAAAAAAGTTCGAGCAGGACGAGGCCAAACACCGAGGACAACAGGGATGTTGCCGCCCAGGTCCGCATCGGCGTGCCATACACCGGTAGGCCAAGACTGAAACAGACGACACCGCCAGCCGCCAGGGCGACCACCGCCGATGCTCCAGGAGCTGGCCAGCGTGGCATCCCGTCGCTCGCACCGTCAGCCGAGGGTTGCGACAACAAGGCAACCAGGAAGCTGAACCAGGCTGCCAGGCGCAGCACGTCGAAGAAATTGGCCAGCTGGAACAGCCAGCCCCAGCCAGATGCGGAAAACGCCCAGTTTGCTCCGGCCCACAGGGATTCGGTGGCCGCTGCGGCGATCAGCAGCGCCCCGCGCCCGCCCTTCCGCCATGCCACCGCCAGGTAAAGCCCGAACAGCGCATGGACGACGGTCGCGAACGCATAGCTCCAGACCGATACTTGGGACAGGACGGATTCCATCGGCTCTCAACAGAAAAGCACATGCTCCCGACAAGCGGGAGCACAGCAACTCATCCCCTCAGGGATGAACCTCAAGCGACGGAACGATCAATGCGCACCGTCACCCGTCAAGACCACCCGCACGGTTTCGAAAAGCACCACGGTATCCAGGAACAAGGTGTGATTCTTTACGTAGTAAAGATCGTACTGCAGTTTGTTGATCGCATCATCCACCGAGGATCCGTACTGGTAACGGACCTGAGCCCAACCCGTGACGCCCGGCTTGACGCAGTGGCGGACCGCGTAGAACGGGATGTCTTTGGTCAGCTGATCCACGAAGAAGGGGCGCTCGGGACGCGGCCCGACCAGACTCATGTCACCCTTCAATACGTTGAACAGCTGCGGCAGCTCGTCGATGCGCACCTTGCGGATGAAGCGGCCGACCCGCGTGACCCGGTCA
Source organism: Zoogloea sp. GW822-FHT05C07 (assembly GCF_058800215.1). NCBI lineage: Bacteria > Pseudomonadati > Pseudomonadota > Betaproteobacteria > Rhodocyclales > Zoogloeaceae > Zoogloea > Zoogloea sp. GW822-FHT05C07. The sequence goes on along the minus strand of NZ_CM179510.1, from coordinate 4,265,600 downwards.
TCGTTGGCGGCAGCCCAACGCGGCTTGCCGTCCCGCTCCGCATCGCGGCGCATGCTGCGGAACTTGGTAACCTTGAACAAGCGTCCGCCGAGGCCGACCCGCTCCTGGCGATAGAACACCGGGGCACCATCCTCGATGACGATGGCCAGCGCGGCCAGCACCATGACCGGCGTGGCGAGGACCAACAGCACGAGCGACGCCACGATGTCGAAGATCCGCTTCACCAGCGTGCGCCCCCAACCTTGGCGGAAGCCCTCACCATAGATCAGCCAGCTGGCCCGCAAGGAGTCGATCCGGACCTGGCCGCGCACCCGCTCGAAGAAGCTCGACAGATCCAGCACCTTGATACCGGCCATCTTGCAGTCGAGCAGTTCGCGCAGCGGAATGACGCCACCTCGCCGTTCCTTCACGGCGACGATGATCTCGTTGACCCGCAATTCATTGGCAGTCGCCAGCAGGCTTCCCTCGACGTGGACGATCCGCTTCGGGTCGACCCGCACCTCATCGTTGCTGCCGGCGGGATAGAAACCAACCACCTGGAGGCTGGAATTGGCGGGATGCGTCAGCGCATGCTCGACTGCAACTGCATCCACCCCCGTCCCGATAACCATGATTCTCTTGACCAAGACACCCGCCCCTGTACGCCGAACCGCAACCCCCCGCACGGCGACCACCAGCCCCAACAAGGCGATGACATTCAACTGCATCGCCTCATGGGCGAAAACGCCCCACGGCAACACCCGAAACACGCCATAAGCCACCGGCACACTCAACGCAATGGAAACGGTCACGCGCATCAGGGTGTCACGCCAGTCGCCGCCAAACCCTGCCCGATAAAGCCCCAGCGCGCCGTTGAGGATCATCATCGCCACCGCAAACACCAGCGCCGACGGCACGACGGAAAACAGGAGTTCCCCATCGACCCGATCCTGAACGACAAACACGACAATCACCGCAACAAACAGCAACAGCGCATCGAACAGCAACTGCAATACAGTGTTGGATGGTACGTAATGATTGAAGAGTTTCAGCATCCTGAGCCCCGGCCGTTTTTCAAGATAACCGCCCATGCAAATTGAATTAAGCGATCAAGCGTAGACGCCTTCACACCCCAAAATAAGCAGCACATTATCTATGAAGACGGCGTGAAGGTCATGCCGATTGTGCACTGCAAATTTGCAAAATGCGTGAAATCTCGCGCACTCGAACGATAGTCCCAGGCGCCGGAAACGCCCGTGATACCTGTCACACAGGAAAAGACATTTCGGCCGGCTTAATGCCCACAACGAGCGTGACAAAAAAACCATACAGCATGAAAACAATTCTCAACAAAAGCCCAGCAACTTGATTCAAATGAAAAAAATGAAATAACGACGATTTCATATTTCTTGACGTACGGATTTCTGCACGCAAAATCAAGCACGAGCGCATAAAACGGGAGGCATCACAGCTCGATCTGGGTCCCGAATTCGACCACCCGGTTGGCCGGAATGCAGAAAAAGTCGGCGGCGCTGTGCGCATTCCTGAACAGCAGGATGAACAGCCGCTCCCGCCACAGGCCGAGGGAGGCGCCGGTCCTGGGAATCAACGTCTCCCGCCCGAGGAAGAACGAAGACTCCATCAGTTCGAAGGTGAAGCCCTGGTCCTCACACATGGCCAGCGCAGCGGGGATATCCGGATCGTCTTTGAACCCATAGCGGACAAAGACACGGTAGAAACCGAAATCGAGCTCCTCCACACGGACCCGGTCCGCCGCCGGCACATAGGGGATGTCGTCGGTCACCACGTTCACCAGCACCACCCGCGCGTGCAGCACCTTGTTGTGCAGCAGATTGTGCAACAGCGCACGGGGCACTCCGTCGGGCGCCGTGGTCATGAACACGCCGGTTCCCGGAACGCGCAGCGGGGGATCATGGAACATCGACTGGATGAACAGGTCGAGAGGCATCGTGTCCTGCCGCATGCGCTCCGAAAGCAGCGCCCGCCCCCTCTTCCAGGTCATCAGCAGCGTATGGACCGCCAGCCCCATCGCCAGCGGGAACCAGCCACCATCGAAGATCTTGACGCTGTTGGCAGTAAAGAAGCCGAAATCGACAGTGAAGAACAGGGCCAGGAAGGCCACCGCCGGCGCCCAGCGCCACTGCCACAGGGCACGCACCACCACGAAGGCGAGCACCGTGTCGATCATCATCGTCAAGGTCACCGCAATGCCGTAAGCCGAGGCCAGCGCGCTCGATGAACGGAAGCCGATCACCAGCGCCACCACCGCCCCGAGCAGCAGCCAGTTCACGTTGGGCACGTAGATCTGCCCCATCTCCTTGTCGGAGGTGTGAATCACGTGGATCCGCGGCGAATAGCCCAGTTGCACGGCCTGCTTGGTCAGCGAGAAGGCCCCCGAAATCACCGCCTGGGAGGCGATGATGGTGGCCAGCGTCGACAGGCCGACCATCGGCAGCAGCAGGGGCTGCGGCACCAGCAGGTAGAAGGGATTGGCCACCGCAGCGGGATTGTCGAGGATCAGCGCCCCCTGCCCCAGGTAATTGAGGTACAGGGCCGGAAACACGTAGCCGAACCACGCGACCTTGATCGGGCGCCGGCCGAAGTGGCCCATGTCCGCATACAGGGCCTCGCCGCCGGTGATCGCCAGCACCACGGCGCCCAGCGCCAGGAAGCCGAGCCAATGATTATCGGCAAAGAAACTCACTGCGTAAGCGGGATTGATGGCCCGCAGCACATCGGGGTGGCGGGTGACGTTCATCGCCCCGAGCACGCCGAGGGTCGTGAACCAGAACAGCATCACCGGGCCGAACACCGCGCCGACCCGGGCGGTTCCCTTGCTCTGGATGACGAACAGGCCAGTCAGCACAATCAGCGAGATCGGCAGCACATAGGGCTTGAAGGCCGGCGTAACCACCTCTAGCCCCTCCACCGCCGACAGCACCGAGATGGCCGGCGTAATCACCCCGTCACCGTAGAACAAGGCGGCGCCGAACAGCCCCAGGCCGGCCATCGCGGCCCCCAGGCGTGGCGACTTGCTGGTTCGCAGGGCCAGCGACGTCAGGGCCATGATGCCGCCCTCGCCCCGGTTGTCGGCCCGCATGATGTAGACCACGTACTTCAGGGACACCACGATGGTCAGCGCCCAGAAGACCAGGGACAGGATGCCCAGCACGTTGTCTGGCGTCACCGGCACCGCGTGAGGACCGTTGAAGACTTCCTTCATCGTATACAACGGGCTGGTGCCGATATCGCCGAACACCACCCCCATCGCCGCCAGCGCGACCGGCAGGACCTGCATACGGGACTGCTTCTCTTGCCCGGGGGCAAGCACTGTACTCATACGGCTCTCCTGTAACACCTCCGGACGGCTCAGACGATCCGTCCCGGGAACTCACCGCCGGCAAGCCGGCCCCGGGGCACGGGTCCATCGGCAACGCCCCGCCCCGCTCGGGGCCGAGATACTACCGCATCGCAACAAGAGCAGGCTGCAGAACGCGCTGGGGCTTACGCCTCGGGCAGTTCGAAGGAGACCGCCACATCCGCCGGTGGCGCCATGTACGGCGCGGACGTGACCAGCAGATCGGCTCCGGCTGCCACGAAGGCCGCCGCGTTGTCCGCCTTCACGCCGCCGGCTGCCGCCAGCAATGGCCGCCCATGCAGCCCCGGCGGGAGCGCGTCTACCTGCTGCCGGCACGCCACCACCTGCTCGACGGAGAACTTCTCAAGCTGCAGCACGTCCGCGCCAGCCCGGGCCCACTCGCTGGCCTCCTCGACGCTCCCGACCTCGACGACGATCTTCTTTTCCGGCTCCCGCGCCCGGAGTCTTGCCACGGTCTGCGTCGGCGTCTCGGCGACGAACAGGCGATGTTCGGCGAACACCAGCAGGGACTCGGACAAACCCAGGCGATGGATGGTCGCCCCACCGGCACGCACCGCCTTCACCGACATGGCTTTCGCCCCCGGCACGTTCTTGCGCGTGCACGCCACCGCCACCTTGCGCCCCCCCGTCTCCGCGGCCCGGACTACAACCGCGGCCCCGGTCGCCAGACCGCTGGCCCACTCCATCAGCACCTGGCCGGTCTTCCAGGCAGCGTGCAAGGGCCCCGCCGCCCCTTCCGCCTCCAGCAGCAGGCGCCCCGCCTCGGCATGACTCCCCGACGGCACCCACAGGCGTGCCCGCGCCCCGGCCAGCTCGAACAGACGGGCGGCCTCTTCCGAGCCGCACACCGTCATCGGGCCACGGGCGCGGAAGGCCACCCGCCCTTCCCGCGTACCGATCCCCAGCGACGCGGTGGTCAAGTCGCCACATGACACATCATCAGCAAGCAACGCCAGCAGCGTCGCGTCCGGCAAGTTGAACGAAGACATCCTCGAAGCTCCCGAAGTCGATGACACCAACAGAAAGTAGGAAGCTGATGATACTCGCCGGCCGCTTTAACGCCGCCTATGCGGAGTACGCCACACCCCACCGCCGGTTACCCCCACTCACAAAATGGGGAGCGCTAGAATGGCGGCGACTTGCCGCACGGAGCCCGGGTTCGCACAGAAATGCCCTTGACCGCCATCGGCTTTCGACAACCGCAACCCGACACCGCAGACACCCCATGCCTTTTTCCTCGCGGATACAGCAGATCGCCGGAATCACCGTCGCCTACGCGATATGCGGCCTGATCGCGCTCCATATCGCGATTCCCCCCGGGTATGTTGCGCCCCTGTATCCCCCAGCCGGCATCGCCCTGGCCTGCATGCTGATCTACGGTCGGCGCGTCTGGCCGGCCATCTTCATCGGTGCGGCGGCCACCAACGTGGAGGCGGTTCTGCAGGCCGGGCTCGGCGGCATCAACTGGATCATGCCCCTATGTGTAGGGACGGGCGCCGTTCTGCAGGCCTTCGCCGGCGTCGCACTGGTCCGCCGCTGGGTCGGCTTTCCCAATCCTCTCGACAGCGCCGGGGCCATCCTGCGCTTCTTCTTCCTCGCCGCCCCGCTCAGCTGTCTGGTCAGTGCCAGCATCGGCGTCGGTGCCTTGTCCCTGCTCGGCTCCGTGCCGGAGCATGACGCTGTTTTCAGTTGGTGGAACTGGTGGGCGGGCGACGCCGTCGGCATCCTCATCGCCTGCCCGTTGATCTTCGCCTTCTGGGGCCAGCCTCGCGGAGACTGGGCGTCCCGCCGCCTCGGGCTCGCAATCCCGATGGGCATCGCGCTGATCCTGCTGGTCGGCCTGGAGGTCCAGATCGGGCTGTGGGAACGCCAGCGCCTGCAATCCCGCTTCGAGACCGACGCCCACTTCGTCGCCAACCTGCTCACCAACCGCCTTTCCGACTATCTGTCGGTGCTCCAGTCCGCGGAACGCGTCATGGTTGCCGCCCCAGACCTGGACGACGAAGGCTTCCAGCAGTTCGCCACATCCTGGCTCTCCCGTTCCGGCGGATTGCAGGCGATCGGCTGGATTCCCCGCGTACCGGGCAGGCTACGCCCCGCCTTCGAACACGCAACCCGCAGCGCCACGGCAGATCCGGACTTCCAGATTATGGAGCGGGGCCCCTCCAACGAGCTCTACCCGGCCGGGCCCCGCACCGAGTACGACCCGGTCCGCTTCGTCGCCCCACCGGAATCCAACCGGCGCGTCTTCGGCGTGGATATTTCGTCCATCCCGGCCAGCGCCGAAGCCATCCTGCGCACGAGTGCCGACGGGAAAGCCGCCGCCTCCCGCGCCTTCGAGCTCACGCAGGAGACCGAGGGACAAGCGGGCGTCGTCGTCTATCAACGGACAAGCCACGCCGGCCGGAGACCGCCAGCCAGCCCGGACGGATTCGTCTTCGTCGCACTGCGCATCGAGGAGAGCGTAGCCAACGCGCTGCACGGCCATGAGATCCCCGGCATCCATTACTGCCTCACGGAAAACGTCAATGGCGCGGCGATCGGGCACCACCTCGCCGGCCTGCAGTCCTGTCCGCCAGCCGGCGAGCCCGGCAGCGATGGGCTCGTCCCGTGGGTCGAGCAGATCGAATTCGGCGGACAGACCTGGACGCTGACCCTCACCACTACTCCGAACTACGCCTTCCGCCACCGGGGCTGGGAAGCCTGGACCCTGCTCGCCATCGGCCTGCTGAGCACCGGCGTGCTGGGCGCCTTCCTGCTCGCCACCACCGGGCACGCGCGCCGCGCCGAGGAGCTGGTGGAGCAGCGGACCACCGAATTGGCCGAGGCCGGCCGCCGCCTCATCGAGCAGCAGGCCGTGCTGACCCACGCCGAGCGCATCGCCCGCTTGGGCAGCTGGGAGACGGACCTGCTCAATGACCGCAGCCATTGGTCCGCCGAACTGTACCGAATCCTCGACGTCCCGCCCGGCACCGCCAGCACCGCGCACAACCTGCTGGCGGCCGTCTGCGCCGACGACCGTCCCCGGCTGCAGGAAACCCTCGACAGGGTGCAGCAAGGGCAGGACAGCGCCAACCTGGACGTCCGCCTGGCGAGCCCGGCCCGCGAAGGGCACATCGTCCACTTCAGCATCGAGGCCGCCCCGGGCTCCGGTGGCACGCGCACGCTGCGCGGCACCGTGCAGGACGTATCGGAAAGCCGTGCCGCGGAAGCGCACATCCACTACCTCGCCCACTACGACACCCTGACCGGCCTGCCCAACCGCAGCCTGTGGATCAACCGCGCCGAGCAGGCGCTGGCGCTCGCCCGGCGCAACCACACCTGCGTCGGCGTGCTGTTCCTCGACCTGGACAACTTCAAGAAGGTCAACGACACCCTCGGCCATCCGACCGGCGACCGCCTGCTGTCGGCCGCCGCCGAGCGTCTGTCCCGCTGCCTGCGCGACGAAGACGTGCTGGCCCGCCTCGGCGGCGATGAGTTCGTCGTGCTGCTGCCCCAGCTGCCCCGCGCCGAGGACGCCGCCACGGTGGCCCGGAAGCTGATCGCCAGCCTGGCCCCGCCCTTCGACATGGACGGCCAGGAGCTCACCGTCAGCACCAGCATCGGTATCGCCCTCGCCCCCAACAACGGCACCGATGTGGACGTGCTGCTGAAACACGCGGACACCGCCATGTACGACGCCAAGAACGAGGGGCGCAACGACTTCCGTTTCTTCACGCCGGACATGAACAGCCGCGCCTACGCGCGCCTGATGCTCGAAAACGCGCTGCGGCGGGCCATCGAGCGCAACGAGCTGTTCCTCGAGTATCAACCCCAGTGGGAGATGCCCGGCAAGCGGCTGATCGGCGTCGAAGCGCTGGTACGCTGGGACAGCCCCGACCGCGGCCGCGTCCCCCCGGTCGAGTTCATTCCCCTTGCCGAGGAAACCGGCCTGATCCACGCCATCGGCGACTGGGTGCTGCACGAAGCCGCGCGCCAGCAAGCCGCCTGGCGCGCTGCGGGCCTGCCGGCGCTGACCGTCGCCATCAACATCTCGGCCCTGCAGTTCCGCCGCCCGGGCTTCATCGACCGGCTCCAGCATGCGCTGACCCACTGGAACATTCCGCCCACCAGCATCGAGCTGGAGATCACGGAAAGCGCGCTGATGCAGCCCAGCGGCGAAACGGAGCAGCAGTTCGCCACGCTGAGCAATCTGGGCGTCGGCCTGGCGCTGGACGACTTCGGCACCGGCTATTCGAGCCTGTCCTATCTCAAGCGCCTGCCGCTGACGCGCCTGAAGATCGACCGCTCCTTCGTCGAGGACCTGCCCGGCGACCCGGAAGACGCCGCGATCGCCACCGCCACGCTGTCAATCGCCCGCGACCTGGGCCTCGACGTGGTCGCCGAAGGCGTTGAGACCGAAGCCCAGCGCGACTTCCTGCTGGAACGCCAGTGCCGCGTGATGCAGGGCTACCTGCTCGCCCGACCGCAACCTGCCGGGGACATCACCCGCCTGCTACGCAGCGAGGCAGAACGCAGCGTGGTCCCGGCCTGAACGCCTGAACTAAGCATCGCCGGCACCGCCGCTGCGGATCCGCGCCATCGCCACTGACGCCGCGGCGGTTCGGTTCTCGACTCCCAGCTTGGCGAAGACGTGCTCCAGGTGCTTGTTGACGGTGCGTGGGCTGGAGCCGAGGATCTCGCCGATGTCCGGGCTGGTCTTGCCCTTGATCACCCAGTACAGCACCTCGGCCTCACGGGTGGTCAGCCGAAAGGCCCCCATCAACGCGTCGAGCACCGCCGCGTCGGACTCCTCGCGCAGGCTCACCAGCCACTCGTCGTCGCCGGTCCGGTCGTGCAGCGTGAAGATCAGCCGGCGCGCGCCCTGGTTCAGGGACAGCGGCGGAAACTCACGCCCCTCGCCACGGGCGCGGCCGGAAGACTGCACCCAGGCCATCACCGACGGCGGCGCCCGGTCCTCCAGCCCTTCCGCACCTTCGAAATAGCTCTGCATCAGCTTCCGCGCCAGCGGCGTCTGCCAGACCACGCGGCCGCTCTCCGGGCGGATCGCCAGCGTCGCCTGGCCGAAGGCGTCCAGCGCGCTGCGGGCCTGCTTCATCAGGCGGGCGCTCTGCATGTGGGCGGCAATGCGGGCCAGCACCTCCTGCGGGCGGATCGGCTTGGTCACGTAGTCGGCGCCGCCGGCATCGAAGGCCGCCACCACGTGCTCGGTCTCGGTCAGCCCGGTCATGAAGACGATGGGGATATGGCGCGTCGTGAAGTCGGCCTTCAGGCGCCGCGCCACCTCGAAGCCATCCATGCCCGGCATCATCGCGTCGAGCAGGATCACGTCGGGCAGGCTCTGGCGTGCCCGCTGCAGCGCCGTCTCGCCATTGGTGGCGACCAGCACCGTGTAGCCGGATTCATCAAGGGCGTCGTGGAGCACCGACAGGTTCTCCGGAATGTCGTCCACGATCAGCACGAGGTCGGAATTGAGCCGGTCGAAATCAGGCATGGCGGGCTTTTTCCAGCAGCGGTGGAATGGCGTCGAGGCGGAAACCGCGGGTCAGCTCGCGGACTTCGGCCACGAAGGGGGCGTAGGCCGGATCTGCCGCCTCGATATCGGCCAGGCGGGCCAGGATGCCCTTCACGTAGCCGAGCTCGACCTGGTGGGCCAGCGGCTCCAGCAGCGCTGCCGGCGGTGCAATCCAGCCGACCGGCGGAGCGACGGGCAGTTCGTCCCCGGCTTCCAGCCATTTGAGGCCCAGCCGCTGGCCGATCCAGTCCAGCAGTTCGTTCACCTGCACCGGCTTGAGGATGAAATCGGCCGCACCGATGCCCAGATCATTGTCGTCGCTGTGCAGACCGCGCTCGTAGGCGTTGGCCGAGATGATCGCCACCGGCGTCGCGGCGTGGGCGCCGGCGCGGATACGGCGCACCGTCTCCCAGCCGTCCATGCCCGGCATCGCCAGGTCCATGAAGACCAGGTCGGGGCGGAATTCCGGCAGCACATCAAGGCATTCCTGCCCGGACGCCGCCTGGGCCAGCACGAAGCCGAGGGGTTCCAGCAGCGTGATCAGGAATTCCCGGTCCACCCGTTCGTTGTCCACAATCAGGATGCGCCGCCGCTCGCCGCGGTAGCCCAGCCGGTTTCGGCGCGGCAGCTGGCGCGTCGCCAGCTCGTCGCGCAGCTGCGGCAGGAACAGGCGCACACGAAAGGTGGTGCCGACGCCGGGTTCGCTCGTCACCGTCAGTTCGCCGCCCATCACGTCGGCGAACATGCGGCTGATCGTCAGCCCCAGCCCTGCCCCACTCGCCCCCTGGGCCGAACTGCCACGGGAAAAGGGCTCGAAGATGCGCTCGATCTCCGCCGCCGAAATGCCCGGCCCGGAGTCTTCGATCTCGAAGGTCGCCATCTCCATGCGGTAGGCGAAGCGCAGGCTGATATGACCCCTGGCGGTGAACTTCACCGCGTTGCCGAGCAGGTTGATGAGGATCTGGCGCAGGCGCTTCTCGTCGGCGCGCAGGAAGGCCGGCAGCTCGCCCTTCGGCTCGAAGCGGAATTCCAGCCCCTTGTTGCGCGCCTGCAGTTCGAACATGCCGACGATCTGCGCCATGAAGTCGCGGAAATCGAGCGGTTTCACATCCAGCGTCAGCTTGCCGCCCTCGATGCGTGCGATATCCAGCGTGCCTTCGATCACCGACAGCAGGTGGTCGCCGCTACGGCGGATCACGTTGATCGCCTGGCGTCGGTGCACCGGGATCGAATCGTCCCCGTCGAGGATCTGCGCGTAGCCGAGGATGCTGTTCAGCGGCGTGCGCAGTTCGTGGCTGATCGCGGTGATGTAGCGACTCTTGGCCTGGTTGGCCAGGTCGGCCACCTGCTTGGCCTTCTGCAGCTGTTCGTCGGTACGCCGGTGGGAATCAATCTCGCGCATCAACAGGTGGGTCTGGCGGTTCGACTCCTCCTGCGCCACCTGGCGGCTCTTGTGGGTCAGCACCAACCACCACACCACCAGCCCGGCCAGCAGCAGCAACGCCGCGTAGCCTTTCAGGAAAGCCAGCTGCAGCGCCGGTGCGAACTCCGGCGCACTGGCGCCGAGCAGGCTGAGGCCGTGGTAGTGCAGCAGCCACATCAGCAGGGCCAGCCCCGGCGCGATGACGCCCATCAGCAGCAGGTAGTGGCCGAGCCCGGTTTCCAGGTAAGGCCACACGGAGCGCGGCAGGATGCGCCGCATCGCCGCCGACCACTGGGCGGCGAGCCGCGCGTCGGGCTTGCACAAGTCGTTGCAACGGGCGTCCAGCGAACAGCATAGGGAGCAGATATCGCCCTGGTAGGCCGGGCAGTGGGCCAGGTCGTCGGCCTCGTACTCGCTCTCGCAGATCGCGCAGCGGCGCGTGCCGCCAGCCGCCGACGGCACCGGCCGGCGGGCGATGTAGTAGCGTCCGCCGGTGGCCCAGGCGATCAGAGGCGCGGTGACGAAGGCGACGACCAATGCGATGAGTGCCGAGAAAGCTGCCGCGTCCGGCCCGAACACGCCCAGATAGGCCGCCACCGACAGCACCGACGCGATACCCATCGCGCCGACGCCAACCGGATTGACGTCATACAGATGGGCGCGCTTGAACTCGATGCCCGGCGGCGACAGACCCAGCGGCTTGTTGACGACCAGGTCGGCGACCACCGCCATCATCCACGAGATGGCCACGTTGGCGTACAGGCCAAGCACCTTGCCGAGGGCCTGGAAGACGTCCAGCTCCATCAGCACCAGTGCGATCAGCGTATTGAAGAGCACCCACACCACCCGCCCAGGATGGCTATGTGTCAGCCGCGCGAAGAAGTTCGACCAGGCCAAGGAGCCGGCGTAGGCGTTGGTGACATTGATCTTGAGCTGCGACACCACGACGAACAGCGCCGTCGCCGCCACCGCCCAGTGCAGGCCGGGAAAGACGTATTCGTAGGCGGCCAGATACATCTGATTGGGGTCCACCGCCCGGTCCGCCGGCACCGAGTTGCTGATCGCCAGATAGGCCAGCAGCGCCCCACCGAGCATCTTGACGACCCCCGGCAGCACCCAGCCGGGCCCACCGACCAGCACCCCGGCCCACCAGCGCCAGCGATTGGCCGAGGTCTTCTCGGGCATGAAGCGCAGGTAGTCGGCCTGCTCACCCATCTGGGTCATCAGCGCGATACCCACCGTCAGCGCGGCACCGAAGGCGCGCATGTCGAACCCCGCCCCCACGCCGTACTCCCCGCCATAGGAGACGATGCCGTGCAACACGTCCGGCCGTTCGTTGAAAACGAAGACGTAGGGCACCACCAGCATCAGGATCCACAGCGGCTGGGTCCACGCCTGCAGGCGGCTGATCGCCGTCACCCCGTGGGTGACCAGCGGAATCACCACTACCGCGCACAGCAGGTAGCCCCAGGCCGGCGGAATGTCGAAGGCCAGGTCCAGCGCGTAGGCCATGATCGCCGCTTCGAGGGCAAAGAAGATGAAGGTGAAGGACGCGTAGATCAGCGACGTGAGCGTCGAGCCGATGTAGCCGAAGCCGGCACCGCGGGTCAGCAGATCCATGTCCACGCCGTAGCGCGCCGCATAAACGCTGATCGGCAGGCCGGCCAGGAAGATGATCAGCCCGGCTGCGAGGATCGCCCACAGGGCGTTGCTGAACCCATAATCCACCAGCAGCGTGGCGCCGACGGCCTCCAGCACCAGAAAGGACGCCACGCCGAAGGCGGTGTTGGCGACCCGCCATTCCGACCAGCGCCGGAAGCTGCGCGGCGTGAAGCGCAGCGCGTAATCCTCGATGGTCTCGCGGGCGACCCAGGCGTTGTAGTCGCGCCGGACCTTGACCACCCGCTGGACGGCGTCCGGCTCCGCCGCAGAGGTCGTGGCCTCGGCGTCCATCACTCCTTCATGCCCAGCCGTTCCAGGCGATAGCGCAGGGAACGGAAGGTCACGCCCAGATGGCGGGCCGCTGCGGTGCGGTTACCGCCGGATTTCTCCAGGGCCTCCTCGATGGCGTGGCGTTCCACCTGGTCGAGGTAGTCCTGCAGGTCGGTGCCGGCCGGCGCCGTGGCAACAGCCGGGCCGCTTTCGCCGATGTCGGCCGGATCGAGCAGCAGGTCGTCCGCCTCGATCATCTGCCCGCTGGACAGGGCCAGCGCCCGCTCCAGGATGTTCTCCAGTTCACGCACGTTGCCGGGGAAGGAACAGGTGCACAGCGCCTTCACCGCGCCTTCGCTGAGGCGCGCCACCGGCATGCCGGACGTCTCGGCCAGGCGTTCGAGGAGGATCTCCGCCAGGCGCGGGATGTCTTCACTGCGCTCGCGCAGCGCCGGCATGCGCAGTTCGATGACGTTGAGGCGGTAGAACAGGTCCTGGCGGAAGCGCGAAGCCTCCACCATGGCCTTCAGGTTCTGGTGGGTAGCGCTGAGGATGCGCACGTCTACGGCCGTCTCGGCAGTGTCGCCAAGGCGGCGGAACTTCTTTTCCTGGATCGCCCGCAGCAGCTTGACCTGCATCGCCAACGGCAGATCGCCGACCTCATCGAGGAACAGGGTGCCGCCGTGGGCGGCCTGGAAGAAGCCTTCGCGGTCCGAGTCAGCGCCGGTAAAAGCGCCCTTCTTCGCGCCGAAGAACTCGCTCTCCATGAGGCTCTCCGGGATCGCGCCGCAGTTCACCGCCACGAAGGGCGCCGCCGCGCGGGGGCCCAGTTCGTGGATCATCCGCGCCGCACGCTCCTTGCCGCTGCCGGACTCGCCCGAGATGAAGACCGGCGCCTGGCTCCTGGCCAGCTTCTCGATCAGCGAGCGCACCTGCACCATCGCCGGCGAATCGCCGATCAGGCTGGAGCTGTCCTTCTGCCGGGCCTCGCAGTCCCCAGCCGACACCGAGAAGACGGATTTCACCAGGGCCCGCAGCTGGTCGATGGAAACCGGCTTGGCGAGGTAGTCGAAGGCGCCGGCTTTCAGGGCCGTCACCGCGTTGTTCATGCTGCCGAAGGCGGTGATCACCGCCACCGGCAGATCGCGGACGTTCTCCGAGATGTAGCGCACCAGTTCCAGACCATCGCCGTCAGGCAAGCGCATGTCGGTCAGGCACAGGCGGTAGCGCTTCTCGCCGAGCAGACGCCGGGCCTCGGCCAAGTTGGCCGCACCGTCGCTGGCCAGGCCGAGGCGCAACAAGGTAAGTTCGAGCAATTCGCGGATGTCGTCCTCGTCGTCGACGATGAGGACATCCGGCCCGCTGGAGCGGGCCCGTCTTTCGTGCTGGATCATGGTTTCACGCGTCCAGTGATGCGGAAATGGGCGCCGGCTGGCAAGGTGCCCGGCTCGTCGCGGCAGAGTTCGAGCAACGCACCGTTGGCCTCGGCCAGCTCCCGGGCAATGTACAGCCCCAGGCCGGTCCCTTTCGAATGGGTGGTGAAAAAGGGTTCGAAAACCTGCGTCCGCAGTTCTTCGGGAACCCCCGGACCATCGTCGGAGACATCCAGTGCCACCCGACTGTCATCGCAGGGCGATGCCGTAATTGTCACCGCAGCCGGCCCGCCACTGCAATGGCGGCGCGCATTGCCCACAAGATTCCACAGAATCTGGCGCAGGTGGGTGCGGTCCATCGCGATCTGCAGTTCCGGTCCGATCCGATTGACAACAAGCCCTGCCGCGTCACTGGCATTCGCCACCGCGAACTCCTCCAGGAACTCGTCTACGAAGTCCCGCAGCGGCAAGACTTCCGGCAGCGCCTCGTCACGCCGCCCGAGGGCCAGCACGTCGCCGACCAGGCGGTCGATGCGCTGTGCGTTGTTGCCGATGATGCGGATCAGGCGGGCCTGCATGTCGCTGCGCTTCTCGTCGCGCAGCAGCTCCGCCGCCTGGTACACCGACGCCAGCGGATTGCGGATCTCGTGGGCGATGCTGGCCGTCAGGCGTCCCAGCGCCGCCAGCTTGACCTGCTGGATCTGGCGATGGGTGCGGTCGTAGTCCTCCAGGTAGATCAGCGTCTCGCCGGCCTCGCCGGCCGGCAGCAGGCGCACCAGCAGCATCTTGCCGGTCAGCTCGGCACGGATCCGCCGCGCCGAATCCTTCGTACTGGCACCAAGCTGAAGCTCCCGCGCCAGGGCCGGCGCGCAGGCCGCCAGCACCGCACCGTCCTGCAGTGCGGGGCCGAGCAGCGCCACCGCCTGGGGGTTGTAGTGACGCACGACGCCATCCTCGCCGACGACCAGCACGCCGTCCTGCATGTCCTGGATGATCTGCCGGTTGAGGCGCAGCTGGCTGGCCAGGTCGGCGCCGCGCTGGAGGGCCAGGTTCTCGTTGGCGATTGCCCGCAAGGCCAGCAGGCGCGCCACCTGGGCGATGGCGAAGAAGCCGATGCAGGTCACACCGACAGTGAAGAAGTCCGTCATCGCCCGGTCGGACAGCAGGCGCAGGGTGTTCTCCAGCAGCACCGCCAGCGTCGCGTAGGACGCGTAGAACAGCACCATGCGCCCCTGCCCCACCAGGCCGGCGCCGGCCAGCGCCACCAGGATCAGGATCGGCATACCGCTGCGGTAGCCGCCGCTGGCCCACATGATCAGCGTCAGCAACGTGATGTCCACCAGCACCTGCACGGTGACCAGGCGATTCATGCCAAGCAGGCGTGCGGCGTCCGGGAAGCCGAGGATCAGCACCGCCGCCAGGTAGGCGAAGGCGGCACCGAAGAACAGGGTCGGAGAATCGCTGCCCAGCTGCAGCGCCCGCCCCGCCACGAGGAAAATTCCGGCCAGTACCAGGCGGAACAGGTTCAGATAGCGCAGCGGCTGGCTACGGTCGTCGCCAGGCAGGAATTGGCTCGCGAGGGGGGCGGAGCCGGCGCTCACGAGCGGGCGCCGAGGCGGCGGTGCTCCTCCGAGCAGAAGAAGTGGCCGCCGCTCGTCACCCCTTCGCTCTCCGGCACATGCACACCGCAATGGGCGCAGGCCACCATCTGCTCGATCTGGCCCGCCGGCGCCTGGCTCGCCCCCTGCTCCGGCGCGGCATCGCCGCCCACCTCACGCCGCGGGCCACCCTGCAGTGCGCGACGAACGTAGAAAACAGCCAGCAGGAACAGGACAAACAGCAGGATATTGCGCAAGACGAGGGCCTCCGGGGATTTCCGGGGCAGTTTAGCAGAAGCGTCCGAGGCGCTCGAAAGCCGCCTCCAGCGTGTCGTCCCGCTTGGCGAAGCAGAAGCGGATCACCTGTTCGTCGCGGCCGTCGCCGAAAAATGCCGACAGCGGGATCGCTGCGACGCCGACCTCGCGGGTCAGCCATTCCACGAAGGTGGTGTCAGGCATGTCGGCGATCGCCGTGTAGCGGGCCGTCTGGAAATAGGTACCAGCGCAGGGCAGCAGTTCGAAGCGCGTGGCGGCCAGCCCACGGCGGAAGAAGTCCCGCTTTTCCTGATAAAAGGCCGCCAGGCGCAGATGGCGCCCGGCGTCGGCCATGTAGTCGGCCAGCGCCAGTTGCACTGGCGTATTGACGGTGAACACGTTGAATTGATGCACCTTGCGGAACTCCGCCATCAGCTCCCGCGGCGCCAGCACGTAGCCGACTTTCCAGCCGGTCACGTGATAGGTCTTGCCGAAGCTGGACACGATCACGCTGCGCTCGGCCAGTTCCGGGTAACGGGCAGCGCTCTCGTGGCGGGCGCCGTCGAAGACGATGTGCTCATACACCTCGTCGGCCACCACTACGATGCCGGTGCCACGGGTGATCTCCGCCAGCCGCTGCAGATCGGCCGCGGACCACACGGTGCCGGTGGGGTTGTGCGGCGTGTTGACCATGATCATCCGCGTGCGCCGCGTGACCAACGCCTGCACCGCGTCCCAGTCGGGCCGGTAGTCCGGCGCGGCCAGGCGGGCGCGGCGCACCACGCCGCCCTGCAGCGTGATGGCCGGCACATAGGAATCGTAAACCGGCTCGAAGACGATCACCTCGTCACCCGGATGGACCAGCGCCGCCACCGCAGTGAACAGCGCCTGGGTGGCGCCGGCCGTCACCGTGATCTCGTGCTCCGGATCGTAGGCCGCCCCGTATAGATCCTGCACCTTGGCGGCGATCGCCGCGCGCAGCGCCGGCGTGCCGGCCATCGGCGCATACTGGTTGTGGCCGCTGCGCATCCAGTGGGCGACCCGCTCGAACAGCATGTCCTCGGCGCTGAAATCGGGAAAGCCCTGGGACAGGTTGATCGCCCCGCACTCCTGGGCCAGGCGGGACATCACGGTGAACACTGTCGTCCCCACTTCGGGCAGACGGGAAACAAGCGGCATGGGAAAGGACGGCATCGCAAATACACTCCGGATCAGGCTCTCCGATTCTGGCAGATCGACCGCGGCAGAGCCAACCGGCGTCAGGCGCCGCTACAATCGGGCCGCCCTCTAACAAGGAACCACCGTGTCCGACACCTGCCCCACCCTGCGCCGCGACGGCGACCAGGTCGTGATTCTCGACCAGACCCGCCTGCCTTACCGGGAAGTCTTCCTCCGCCTCGACAGCCTGGCCGACGCCGCCACCGCGATCCGCGATATGCAGGTGCGCGGCGCCCCGCTGATCGGCGCCACCGCCGCCTTCGGCATCGCACTGGCGCTGAGCGGCGACGCCTCCGATGCCGCGCTGCAATCCGCCGACGCCTGCCTGCGCCAGACCCGCCCCACCGCCGTCAATCTGCACTGGGCGCTGGACCGCATGCACGCGGCGCTCGCCCCGCTGCCGGCCAACGCGCGCAGTGCAGCCGCCTGGGCCGAGGCCGAGGCGATCCGCGCCGGCGACGCTGCCGCCAATGCCGCCATCGGCCAGTACGGCCTCGAACTGCTGCGCCAGCTGCCGGGCGCCGGCGAACGCCCGCTGCAGCTGATGACCCACTGCAACGCCGGCTGGCTCGCCACCTGCGGCCACGGCACCGCGCTGGCACCGATCTACGCCGCCCACACCGCCGGGTTGCCGGTCCACGTGTGGGTCAGCGAAACCCGGCCGCGCAACCAGGGCCTGCTCACCGCCTGGGAGCTGGCCCGCGCCGGCGTGCCGCACACGCTGATCGCCGACAACGCTGCCGGCTGGCTGATGGCGGAAGGACGCGTGGACTGCGTGATCGTCGGCGCCGACCGCATCGCCGCCAACGGTGACACCGCCAACAAGGTCGGCACCTACCTCAAGGCCCTCGCCGCCGCCGCGCACAGCGTGCCGTTCTACGTGGCCGCACCACGCTCGACCATCGATTTCAGCTGCCCCGACGGCCGCCACATTCCGATCGAGGAGCGCAGCGCCGATGAAGTACGCGCGATCAGCGGCCTGGCCGACGACGGCGAAGTGCACCGGGTGCAGCTGATACCGCCCCGCGCCGCGGCATGCAATCCGGCTTTCGACGTCACGCCCGCGCCATTGCTGAATGGCATAATCACCGATCTGGGCATATGTCTGCCCGATGCGCTGGGCCCGCTCGCCCACCGATGATCCGGTCCCCAGGAGGCCTCTGATGAACGAAAACGTACTTCGCGAAGGTCTGCTCGCCACCGCCCGCAGCATGGCTGCCAGCGGACTCAATGCCGGCACCGCCGGCAATGCCAGCGTACGCTGTCCACGAGGCTTCCTGATCACCCCCAGCGGCCGCCCCTACGAAGACTGCAGCAGCGACGACATGTCCCTGGTTGCGATGGACGGTAGCTGGACCGGCCCCTACGCGCCGTCCAGCGAGTGGCGCATCCACCGGGACATCTTCCTTGCGCGGCCGGAAGCCGGTGCCGTGCTGCACGCCCACTCCCCGTTCGCCACCGCGCTGGCCTGCCACCGGCGGGACATCCCGGCCTTCCATTACATGATCGCCCGCTTCGGCGGCGACAGTATCCGCTGCGCCCCATACGCGACCTTCGGCACCCAGGACCTGTCGGTCTCCGCCATCGCCGCGCTGGAGGACCGCAACGCCTGCCTGCTGGCCAACCACGGCATGCTGGTGTTTGGTGCCGACCTGCGCCACACGCTGGCCCTCGCCATCGAGTTCGAGACCCTCTGCGAACAATACTGGCGGGCCTGTCAGCTCGGCACGCCGGTCGTGCTGGGCCCCACCGAAATGGCCGAGGTGATCGCCAGGTTCAAGAGCTACGGCAAGGCCAAGGCCGCCAACACCCCCGACGCCATCAATCCCCCGCCTCCAGCCCTGGACTGACCGCCCGGCCGATGCCCCACCCGACCTCCCGCGCCGCCCCGCGGCAAAGCCTTGCGCGCAGCCTCCTGTGGCGCATGTCGGCCGTCTTCGTGGCCTGCCTGCTGATATTCGGCAGCGCCTTCCATTACCTCGTCGTCGCCCCGGCCACGCAGACGCTGGCCCGGGTGCAGCTCGACCTCGCCGCCCGTCACGTCCACGCCGAGGTGGAGCGGCGTTTCCGGCGCATCGAGATCGAACTGCGCACGGCCCGCTCCCTGGGCGAAACAGGCCGGCTCGACTCCGCAAACATCGAAGCCTTCAACACCGCCCTGCTGCCCGTGCTGAGCAACGGCCCGCTGATCACCGCGATCCATATGGCCGGTGAGGACGGCGGAGCACTGAGCCTGGAACGGGACGGCGAAGCCTGGACCAACCATGTCACGCCGCCGGTGGGACGGGGGGGCGAGACGCGCTGGCTGCACTGGTCTCCATCCGGAAAATTGCTGCACGAGCAATCGGGCGCCGCACGGGACGACCCGCGCAAACAACCATGGTTCGACACCGCCATGCGGGCCCCCGCCACGGATCCGCTGGCCTGGTCCCAGCCATACCGCCGCCTGCCCGACGGTGACGGCGGCATCGCCATCGCCACCCGCTGGCGGGGCTCTGACGGCAAGACCCGCGTCCTCGCATTCGAGATCCAGCTCGCCGACCTGTCGATGCTGACCGTCGACACCCCTGTCGGCGAACGGGGTGGCAGCGCGGTGCTCACCGCAGCCGGAGAAGTGATCGGCGTGCCGCGCTATCCGCGCTTCGCCAACCTGACCGACCGGCGCGGCGCCGTCCTGCGTCCGGTGGCCGAGCTGAACGTGGATTTCCTCACCCACGGCTACGCCCGCTGGCTCGACGATGAGCGGCCAGGCGAAAAGATCCTCCGCTTCGACAACGAAAGCGAAACCTGGCTGGCCGAGTTCATTCCGGTCCAGTTGGGCGACCAGCAATGGTGGATCGGCGGCTTCGCCCGCGAGGCCGACTTCATTCCGGCCCGCCTGCGCGACGTGGCCCCGGCCCTGGCGCTGCTCATCGTGCTGGCTGCGCTGACAGCCGCCCACCTGGCCCGCCGGGTCTCCCGACGCATCGAGACGGACCTTGCCACGCTGGTCGAACGCAGCGAACGCATCGGCCGGCTCGATCTGTCCCCCGGCCAGCCCATCGACACCCCCTGGCGGGAAATCGCCGGACTGGCCGAATCCCAGGAGAACATGCGCGCCCAGTTGCAAAAGGCAGCGGACGAACTGCTCCAGGCGCGCGGCCAGCTGGAAGACAAGGTCGATGAGCGCACCCACCAGCTGGAGGAGAAGACCCAGGCGGCAGCCAACCAGCTGCTGTTCATCGAGGTGCTCCTCGACGCGCTGCCCAACCCGGTTTTCTACAAAGGGCCCGACGGACGTTTCCTCGGCTGCAACCGCGCCTATGAGGAAGCCTTCGGCACCACCCGCGCCTTCCTCATAGGCAAGACCGCGCTCGACCTGCCCTACCTGCGTCCGACGGAGCGCATGGCCTACCACGACGAAGACCTCCAGGTCATCGCCAACGCCAGCGCCGTGCATACCGAACGCCGAATCCCCTTTGCCGACGGTCGCGAGCACGATGCCCTCTACTGGGTCTCCGGCTTCCGCCTGGCCAACGGCGAGCCCGGCGGGCTGCTCGGCGTCATCGTAGACATATCCGCCCAGAAGACCGCCGAACGCACCGCCCTCGCCGCCGACGAGTGGAACCGCCGGATGCTCGAATCGAGCCCGATCGCGGTGGTCATCAATCGCCCGGAGGGCACCCCGTTGTTCGCCAACACCCGGGCCCTGGTGCTGGCCGGCACCGACATGCAGACCTTCATGCAACGCCCCGTCACCGGCTGGTTCCGCGACCCGTCGGCGGGGGAGCGTGCGCTTGGTCGCCTGCGCGACGGACGGCCGGTGCGCGACATGGAGATCGAATTCCAGGACATTGACGGCCGGCCGTTCTGGACCCTGATGACCATGGAGCAGATCGAGGTGAAGGGCGCGCCGGCACTAATCAGCTGGTGTTACGACATCACCGCCCGCAAGGAAGCCGAGCAGGAGCTGCGCAAGCTCTCCCTGGCCGTCGAGCAGAGCCCTTCGATGCTGCTGATCACCTCGCCGGGTGGCGCCATCCAGTATGCCAACCCGCGCTTCCGCCAGGTCTGCGGCTTCAACGCCGACGACCTATATGGCACGCGCCCCGACCTGCTCGACGCCCACGGCCTGCCCTTCGAGTTCCACGCCGAACAATGGGAGGCCCTACGCGCCAACGGGGTCTGGCGGCGCGAATGCCAGCTCCGGCGGCGCAGCGGCGAGGCCCTGTGGGTCGGCCTGTCGGTCAGCGGGCTGGCCGAAGACGACGGCGAGATCACCGACTGCATCTGGGTCTTCGAGGATCTCGCCCTCTATCGCCAGGCCGTGGAAACCCTGCGCGAAGCCAAGCGCCTCGCCGAGGAAGCGGCGGAATCCAAGGCCCGTTTCCTGGCCAACATGAGCCACGAGATCCGCACCCCGATGAACGCCATCATCGGCCTCGCCAGCCTGTGCCTGGACACCACCCTGCCGCCGCGCCAGCACGACTACGTCACCAAGATTCATGCCGCGGGCACGGCCCTGCTGCACGTGGTCAACGACATCCTCGACTTCTCGAAGATCGAGGCCGGCAAGCTGAGCCTCGAGCAGATTCCCTTCGCCCTCGACCAGGTGATCGACAACGTGCTCACCTTCGTCGGCCAGAAGGCCCGCGAAAAATCCCTTGAACTGCTGCTGCATCTCGCCCCAGACGTTCCGCAGGACCTGGTTGGCGACCCGCTGCGCCTCGGCCAAGTGCTGACCAACCTGGTGGGCAACGCAGTCAAGTTCACCGAGACAGGCGAAGTGACGGTCTCGGTAGGCATCATCGAACGCGGCCCGCACCACGCCACGCTGCGCTTCGCCGTCCGCGATACCGGCATCGGCATGAACGCCGAACAGCTCGCCCGCCTGTTCGAAGCCTTCGCCCAGGCCGACGACTCGATGACCCGCCGCTTTGGCGGCACCGGGCTGGGGCTGTCCATCTCCCGCCATCTGGTAGACATGATGGGCGGTCGTCTGGACGTAAAGAGCGCTCCCGGCGAAGGCAGCAGCTTCAGCTTCGACCTCCCCTTCGAACTTGCCGAACCCCGTGCCCCGCGCGCCTTGCCCGGCGTGCTCGAAGGCCTGCGCGTCCTCGTAGTGGACGACCACCCGGTGGCCCGCACCGTGCTGCTCGACCTGCTGCGCAACTTCCCCTTCCGTTGCGAGGCCGTGTCCTGCGCGGCCGACGCCGTGGCCGCGGTGCGCCGGGCCAACGGCGGCGACCGCTTCGGGCTGGTGCTGATGGACCTGCGCATGCCCGACCAGAACGGCATCGAAGCAACCCGCCGCATCAAGCAGGACCGCAGTCTCAGCTCGCCGCCGACGGTGATCCTGCTCACCGCCTTCGGGGACGACAACACCTCGGCAGAAGCCATCGAGGCCGGCGCCGACGGTTATCTGCACAAGCCGGCCACGGCCTCCACCCTGCTCGACGCCATCGTCGGGGCCTTCGGCACCGACGCGGCACCACCGACACGCGGCGCCCTCGTCCAAGCCCCCAGCCTCGCCGGCCTGCGCGTGCTCGTCGTCGAAGACAATGACATCAACCAGCAGATCGCCCGCGGCATCCTCGAGCGGCTTGGCGCCCAGGTCGGCGTGGCTGATAACGGACGGATCGCCGTGGACACCCTCAACACTGCTCCGGACGCCTTCGACGTGGTGCTGATGGACCTGCAGATGCCTGAGATGGACGGTCTCGAGGCCACCCGCCGGATCCGCCAGAACCCGCGCCTGGCCCGCCTGCCGGTGATTGCCATGACCGCCCATGCGATGGTCGACCAGCGCCGCCGCTGCCTTGAGGTCGGTATGAACGATCACGTGGCCAAGCCCATCGTCCTCGAACACCTGGTCGAGTCCATCCTGCGTCACACGCGCGGTGGAGATGGCAGCGTCGCCATCGCCCCGCTCCCGCCGGCTACCGGCAATCTGCCACCACTGCCCGGCCTCAACGTGGTCGCCGCCCTGCGCCGGGTCGGCAACGACGCCGCCGAATACCTCTCGTTGCTGCGTCACTTCACCCGCAGCCAGGCCGACTGCCCGCAACGCATCGACGCCGCCTTGGCCGCCGGCGACGCCCCCACTGCCGAACGCCTGGCTCACACATTGCGCGGAACCGCCGCCAACCTCGGCGCCACCGCGCTGCAGGAGGCTGCGGCAGCGGTCGAGGCGGCCCTGCGCGAGGGCCGCCCCTCCGACGCCGCCCGAAGCACGCTGCACATCAAGCTGAACGCACTGCAGGAACTGCTTGCCCGCAGCCTGCCGCCCGAGGCAGAGACGGAAACCGGCCAACGGCTCAGCGACGAGGAGTTCAGCGCCGCCCTGCAGGCACTGACCCGCCTGGTCGAAAGCTCCGACGGCACGGCGCCTTCCTATTTCAAGAATATCCGCGCCGACCTCGCCGCGCGCCTGGGGAGCGATGCCGCCGGAGAAATCGCTAGCGCCCTGCAGGCTTACGATTATGATCAGGCCCTGGCCTGCCTGTCCCCGTACACCCAACCGAACCGCGCCTAGCCCCGCCCGGAGCGTTCCCGATGCCCTCTACCGATCCCCGCAGCCCGCTGATCCTCGTCGTCGACGACGCGCCGGACTCCATCGAGCCCATCGTCAACTGCCTGCACCGGGCCGATTTCCGCACCCGCATCGCCACCAACGGCGCCCGGGCGCTGGCATTGGCCGCCAGTGCGCCGCAGCCCGACCTGATCCTGCTCGACGTGACGATGCCCGACATCGACGGCTACGAGGTGTGCCGGCAGCTCGTCGGCAACCCGCTCACCGCCAGCATCCCGGTGATCTTCCTGACCATCCGCAACGAAGAGGTGGACGAACAGCTCGGCTTCGATGCCGGCGCGGTGGACTACATCACCAAGCCGATCAGCCCGCCGCTGGTCCTCACACGGATCCGCAACCACCTGACCCTCAAGGCCGCCAGCGACTTCCTGCGCGACCGCAACAGCTACCTGGAGCAGGAGGTCGTGCGACGGGCCCGCGAGCTGGGCCTGATGCAGGACGCCACCATCGTCGCGATGGCCTCTCTCGCCGAAACCCGCGACAACGAGACCGGCAACCACATCCGCCGCACGCAGATGTACGTGCGCACCCTCGCCCGCCACCTGCAGCATCACCCGCGCTTCGCCGGCGAACTCAGCGACGGGAACATCGAGCTGATGTACAAGTCGGCCCCGCTGCACGACATCGGCAAGGTCGGCATCCCCGACCGCATCCTCCTCAAGCCCGGCCGCCTGACCCCGGCCGAGTTCGAGATCATGAAGACCCATACCACCCTAGGCATGGAAGCCATCAGCAAGGCCGCGTCGCTGTTCGGCCTGTCCGCCAGCTACCTGCGCTACGCCAAGGAAATCGCCCATTCCCACCAGGAAAAATGGGACGGCAGCGGCTATCCCCAGGGCCTCGCCGGCGAGCGCATCCCCCTTTCGGCCCGCCTGATGGCCGTCGCCGACGTTTACGACGCACTGATCAGCAAGCGCGTGTACAAGCCGGCCTTCACTCACGAAGAAGCCTGCGAACTCCTGCAACGGGGTCGCGGCAGCCACTTCGACCCGGACATCCTCGACGCCTTCATCGAACTCCAGCCGGAATTCCGCGCCATCGCCCAGCGCTTTGCCGACGTGGAGGTGGATCACGAGCAGGAAGCCGAGCGGCTGCGCCTGGTCTTCGGCGACTGAGCGGCACCCGATTGACGTAACGGTACTCAAGATCATCCTCACGCGACCGTTAATGGGACGCGCGTAGATTCGCCTACCGAGATTTCGTTCGTCCTTCAGGAGACTTGATGACCCGCAGCCCGGCATCCTTTCAGGTTGTCGACGTGTTTCGCCGCTACGGGCTGGCCATACTCGTCTTTGCCCTGACATTTGGCTTTACGCTGAACAGTTACAACAGCACTATAGAGGATGAAAAGGCTGCAGCGGACGGCCGCTTCCTGCAGTTCGCCCGGCAACAGGTCGCGCGCCTGCACGAACGCACCGACAGCCTCCTTGCCGCCGCCGAACTGCTACGCCGCCACGTAGCCCAGACTCCACAGGGCGGAAGCCAGGACTTCGCTCATTTCGCCGCCCCACTGCTGTCGAGCCATCCGGAAATCGGCCGTATCGGCGTCATCCGCATGGACGGCGACACTCCCGTCCTGGTCACCACCGCCAGTCAGCCCGGCATGCCGGAAGCGGATCGGCTGTTTCTCGCCCCGACCCACGTACCGGATACGGCCAGCCAGGCCACACTGCAGCAACTGATCGCCGCCACGGCCGCCGGCCACGATCTGCGCGCCAGCCCGGTATATGCGTCCTTGCAGGCCGACGACCGTCGCAGCGACAGTATCCTGCTGCTCGCGCCGCCTCTTTCCGCCGGCACGGCACAGCCCGCCGGACAACGGCTGGTCTTCATGGAGATTCCGCTGGATCGCCTGACCGACGGACTCCTCGCCCCGGCAACCGAGGGCGACACCCGTCCAGCCATCGAGTTCGAGCTGACCGATGCGGACGGCAACCACCCGCTGTTCATCTCGCCGGGGTATCGCCTGGGGCGGCTGTCGTACGCCGACACCGTTCCGCTGGCCGACCGCCGCTGGCTGCTGGTCTCTGCGCCGGGCACCGTCGGCCTGGTCCAGGAACCCGGCCCGGACGCGGGAGCCAAACTGTTCTCCGGCTTGTCCCTGGGCGTGCTCGCGGCCCTCATCCTGTATGTGCTGCAGACCCGCGCCGAAGCAATCCGTCAGCAGGTCACGGAAAAGACCCTGGCGCTGGGCGACGCCAACGAGGCCCTCGGGCAGTACGTCAAGGCGCTCGGAGAAACCAACCGTCTGCTCGAAACCGAGGTCGAGAAGCACGCCCGCTCCGAAGCCCTGCTGCGGGAAACCACCTCGCTGCAACGGGCCATCCTCGACTGTGCGGAGTACGCGATCGTCTATACCGATGCGGCGGGCATCATCCGCGTCGTCAACCCGGCCGCCGAGCGCCTGTTCGGCCATCCTGCCGACGAACTCATCGGCCAGGAGACGCCGCTGGTCTTCCACACCGCCGAAGACATCGCCCGCTGGACCCTCGCCCACAGCAACAACGGCTTTGCCGCCCTGGCGGCCGAAGCCAGCGCCGGCAACCAAACGGAACCACGGGAGATCAACCTGCGGCGCCGGGATGGCAGCATCTTCCCCGCCAACATCGCCATCTCGGTAGTCCACGACAGCAAGAAGCAGATCCGCGGCTACCTGGGCATCATCGCCGACATCACCCAGCGCCGGGCAGCCGAGAGCCGCATCCGCCACCTGGCCCATTACGACAATCTCACATCGCTGCCCAACCGCACCCTGCTCAACGAACACCTGGCCGAAGCAATCGGCCAGGCCTCCCAGTTGCAGCGTGGCGTGGCCGTGCTGTTTACCGACCTCGACCGCTTCAAGTTCGTCAATGACACCCTCGGCCACCAGGCCGGCGACCAGCTGTTGCTGCTGGTCGCCCAGCGCCTGCGCGCCTGTGTGCGCGACGGCGATCTGGTGGCACGCACCGGCGGGGACGAATTCGTGGTCGTCCTCGGCGACCTGGAGGAGGGCTCCATGCCGGAGGACGTCGCCGAACGCATCCTCGCCAGCCTGGCCCGCCCCTTCGACCTGTCGGGCCAGCAATGCACGGTGACCCCGAGCATCGGCATTGCCCTTTACCCGAGCGACGGCCTCGACGGCCATGCGCTGATCAAGAACGCCGACGCCGCCATGTACCTGGCGAAGGAGCGCGGGCGCAACAATTACCAGTTCTTCGACCACGGCCTGTCGGCGCGCTACAGCGAGCGCCTCGAACTGGAGAACCGCCTGCGCCAGGCCCTCGATGGCAACCAGCTCGAACTGTTCTACCAGCCCCAGGTAGACACCCTCTCCGGCGAGCTGATCGGCCTGGAAGCACTGATCCGCTGGCGGCAGCCGGACGGCACGATGGTGTCGCCGGACGTCTTCATCCCGATCGCCGAAGAGTGCGGCCTGATCGTGCCGATCGGCGCCTGGGTGCTCCACGAGGCCTGCCGGCAAAACCACGCCTGGCTGCAGGAGGGCATCTGCCGCGTGCCGGTGGGCGTCAACCTGTCGGCGCGCCAGTTCGACGACGCGGACCTGCTCGACACCATCAAGGCCGCCCTGGCGGGCGCCCGCCTGCCACCGGCCTACCTGGACCTGGAACTGACCGAGAGCCTGGTGATGCGCAACCCGGAACACACCCGCAACCTACTGGCCGAATGCAAGAAGCTCGGCCTGCAGCTGTCGGTGGATGATTTCGGCACCGGCTACTCCAGCCTCGCCAACCTCAAGCGCTTCCCGATCGACCGGCTGAAGATCGACCGTTCCTTCATCAAGGACATCGTCAGCGAACCGGACGACGCCGCCATCGCCCAGACCATCGTCGCGATGGCCCACACGCTACGGCTGGAAGTGATTGCGGAAGGCGTCGAGACCGAAGCCCAACTGGCCCTACTGCGCCGCTGGCGGTGCGACGCCTACCAGGGCTACTTGTGCAGCAAGCCGATCAACGCCACCGAGATGACCGCCATGCTGCGCGGCCTGCGCGCCTCACGACTGGTTTCGTTGACGCCGCTCTGATCAGTACGGGTAGCCGGCCATCCGGCCGCCGACCACACTCCCCAGCACCGCCCCGACTGCGGTAGCAGCCACCCGGCCACCGCCGCGGCCGATCTGGTTGCCGATCACGCCACCCGCCAAAGCGCCCACCGCCTGACCAACCACCCGGTTGCCGTCATAGCGCGGATAGGCGACGGCGGGCTGCGGCGGGTAATAGGCTTCGGGCTGCGGCTGGGCGTAGTACACCGGCCGGTCGCGATAGACGATGCGTTCCCGGTACACCACTTGCGGCGGGGCTTGATAGACAGCTGGCGGCGCCTGATACACCACTTGCGGCTGCTCATAGACCACCACCGGACGGCCGCCGTGGCGGTAGCGATGATCGCAGTGATCGTCATCATCGTCCCAACCACGGTCGGCCAGGGCGTTGGCACTGAAGACGATGGCGGCCAGAGCGGCCGGGATCATGAGCTTTTTCATCGTTCTACTCCTGCTTGAGTCGGGCGGCGCAATTGCCGCCTCTTGCAGGAAATAACGCGGCGGCCACACCGGCGTTGGCATCGGTTTGTAAGCCGATGTTCGCTTGTAAGCTGGCCCGGCGCTGCCCCGGTCCGGCATCCCGCTCTTCAGAAGGTCTCCGACGGTCCCTTGTCCGGCGTCGGCTCGGTCTTCGGCCCGCCGCCGCCACTGATTCCGCCGAGGATCTTCGGGAAGGCCACTTCCCCGCTCTTGTCGAAGTCGAAGCCGCCTAGGTTGCCGGTCACCAGACGCCCACGGATGCGGTAATCGACCCTGTCGCGGCCCCGGCCCAGCTCGCCGAACTGGCGCAGCAGCTTGTCCAGCCCGGTGGTGGCGGTCACGTCCAGCACTGCCTCGCCGAGCCGCGGCACCACCACCGGCTGATTGCTGACCCCGTGTGCAAAGGGCTGGCCATTGATATCCACATTGAAGTTGAGCCCTTCGATGGGAATCTCGCTGTTGTTCGGGTTGGTGATGCGCAGACTCACGATGAAGCGCTGCTCGAACAGGCCGGCATCCAGCAGGCGGATGCCGGCCACCTTCACGTCGGGCTTCTTCAGGCCCAGCGACAACCCGGCGCAGCCGCCCAGTACAGTTGCCCCCACTGCGGCGCCCAACAACAGCGCAAAGCGTCGGCGTGAAATTGGCATCATCACGATCATTCTCCCGCGGGTTCGAGCACTTTCAAGAGGCTCGCCGTATCGTCCCGGCCGCCGCCCAGCGCCATCAGCGCGTTGAGCTGCTGCCAGGTCTGGGCCGCCACCGGCAAGGGTGCGCCGAGCTGACGGGCCTCTTCCATCAGGATAGCGAAATCCTTGTGATGCAGCCGCGACTGGATGCCGGCGACAAAATCGCGCCGGGCCATGCGATCGCCCATCACGTCGAGCACCCGCGAGCCGGCGGAGCCGCCCATCAGGGCTTCGCGCACGCGGGCCAGATCAACGCCATGGGCGCCGGCCAGGCGCATCGCCTCGGCGCAGGCCTGGATCGCATTCACCATGATCATCTGGTTGCAGGCCTTGGCCACCTGGCCGGCGCCCGCCGGGCCGATGTGCACCACCGTCTTGCCCATGCAGGCCAGCACGGGCCGCACGCGCTCCAGCACGTCCGCCTCGCCGCCGGCCATGATCGCCAGTGTCGCGTCCCGCGCGCCGATCTCGCCGCCGGACACCGGCGCATCCAGCCAGCCGATGCCGCGCTCGGCATAGCGGGCTGCCACCTTGCGGGCCGTTCCCGGTGCGATGGTGCTCATGTCCACGTGGATGCCACCCGATGCGAAGCCCTCGATGAGGCCGTCCGCGCCGAGGGCCAGGTGCTCCACGTCGGCGCTGGACGTCACCACAGAGATCACCACTTCGCAGCGGTTCGCCAGCTCGACCGGCGTCGCGCACACCTGCGCGCCGGCTTCCGCCAGCGGCGCCGCCGACTCGGGCCGCCGTGCCCACACCGCCAGCGTGTGGCCGGCCGCCAGCAGATGACCGGCCATCGGCCGGCCCATCACACCCAGTCCGACAAATCCGACCCGCACCGTCATTCTCCCGACAGGTTTTCCAGCAGCTTGAGGGCCGCGATGGAGTCCTCCTCGCCCATGCCGCTGCCGACCATCGCGTTGAAGAGCTGGGCCGTAGCAGCGCTGCTCGGCAGCATCAGTCCGAGGCGGTGAGCTTCCTGCATGACGATGTTCATGTCCTTCTGGTGCATCCAGGCCTTGAAGCCCGGCTTGAAGTTGCGGTCGAGCATGCGCTGGCCGTGATTCTCGAGGATGCGGCTGTAGGCGAAGCCGCCAAGCAGCGCCTCACGCACACGGCCAGCATCGACGCCGCTCTTGCGGGCGAAGTTGAAAGCCTCGGCCACCGCCATCACGCCTACGCCGGTGAGAATCTGGTTGCAGGCCTTGGCGACCTGACCGGCGCCGGGCCCGCCGATCAGCGTGGCGGCCTTGCCCAGGCAGGCGAACAGCGGCTTGACCTTCTCGAAGGCCGCCTCGTCGCCGCCGACCATGATGGTCAGCCCGGCGTTGATCGCCCCGACCTCGCCACCGGACACCGGCGCGTCGAGCATCGTCACGCCCCGCTTGGCGAGCCCTGCCGCAATCGACTGGGCAGCAGCCGGCGCGATGGTGCTCATGTCCACGTAGATCAAGCCGGCCTTGGCGCCCTCGGCCACACCACCGGCGCCGAGGGCCACCTGCTCCACATCGGCGGCGTCCGCCACCATCGAGAACACCACGTCACAGGCCGCAGCCACTGCCGCGCTATTGGCGGCGCCCTTGGCACCGGCTTCCAGCAGCGGGGCCATGGATTCGGCGCGGCGCGCCCACACGGTCACGTCATAGCCGCCCTTGAGGAGGTTGAGCGCCATCGGGCGCCCCATGATGCCCAGACCGATGAAACCGACTTTCATTGCTTGCGTCCTCGCGACCGAAAAGGACGCAGCCTAGCCGCCGCCGCCCGGTGATGCAATCGGGGAAACGCGCGCTTACGAACCACCGCCGTAGCTCACCCGGTAGATCGCGCCGGCCTGATCATCGCTGATCAGCAGCGAACCATCCGGCAACACCAGCACATCGGCGGGCCGCCCCCACACGTGTTCCTGGCCGCCGGCATCGACCTGCAGCCAGCCCTCGGCAAAGACCTCCTGGCGCACTACCTTACCGGCCTGATCCACCTCGACGCGCACGATGCGGTAGCCGGACTTGCGGCTGCGGTTCCACGAGCCGTGCTCGGCGATGAAGAGGTTGTTGCGGTAGGCCGCCGGGAACATGCGGCCGGTGTAGAAGCGCATGCCCAGCGCCGCCACGTGCGCCCCCAGCCTCGCTACCGGCGGAGTGAACTCCTTGCACGCACGCTTCGCACCAAATTCCGGGTCGGCGAGGTCGCCCTGGTGGCAATACGGGTAACCGAAATGCTCGCCGCTCTTCGTCGCCCGGTTCAGCTCGTCGGACGGCAGATCGTCGCCGAGCATGTCGCGGCCGTTGTCGGTGAACCACAGGCTGCCGTCCGCCGGGTTCCAGTCGAAGCCCACGGTGTTGCGCACGCCTCGCGCCACCACCTCGGCACCGCTGCCGTCCGCGCGGATGCGCTGGATGTTGGCGTAGCGCCGCTCGTCCGGCTCGCAGATGTTGCACGGAGCACCGACCGGCACGTAGAGCCAGCCATCCGGGCCGAAGGCGATGAACTTCCAGCCATGGTGCGTCTCGGTGGGAAAACGGGCGCTCAGGGCCCGCGGCGCCGGCGGTTTGTCGAGGTGGCGGCCGACGCCGTCGAGGACCACGATGCGCGACACCGCCGACACGAACAGGCTGCCGTCCCGGTAGGCTACGCCCACCGGCTGCTCCAGCCCGCTGGCCAGCGTGTGCACACGCGTCGCCCACCCCTTGTCGATCTCCACCCCATAGACCTTGCCAGCCGTGCGGCTACCCACATAGACCACGCCGCGCCCATCGGCGAAGTCGCCAAGACTCATCCCCCGGGCGTTCGGCACCTGATCGGTGAGCACCTCCACACGGAAACCCGGCGGCAGGCGCAGCGTATCCAGCTGCGGCGCCGCCAACACCGGAACACAGAGGCCCACGCCCAACAGCGCGGCACCGCTGCACAGGATTTTCGAGAAAACGGACTTCACACCCTTCTCCTTTCGGTTCGCATCAGCCGCCAGCATGCCGCGGCCGGGCCGCAGCGGCCACCGGCCACGGCACCCAGGCCATTCGTGACATCGTCATTGTCTTTAGCCCTGACGGCATCTATCTTGGATGCGGGGCGGCAGCACAGCGTAAGACCCCTCCATCGAGGAGAGTTCATCATGGCCGAACGTGCCCTGGCCCCTTACGCCGTCGGAGGAAGCTACCTGAGCATCGACGGGGCCATCTTCCCGTTGGTGGATTACACACTGCCCGAGATCAACTGGTCGGTGCACGAACCCGGCACCGGTGTGCCAACGTCGCGAACCGACATCCAGATCGGCGAACCGGAACTCGGCAAGCTGATCCTGTCCGTGCAGCCGCAATCCTTCCCGTTGCTGGCGAAGTGGGTGCTCGAACTGGGCAACGGCGGCCATCACCTGCTCAATCTCGAAGTGCTGCGCACGGATCTCAACGGCACGATCCAGGAAGGCTTCCAGCTGGCCGGCTGCGTGCTCACCGAACTGCACTTTCCTCCCTGCTCCACCACGCAGAAGGATCTCTACGTGGTTCGCGCGGTCCTTCAACCCGAGAGGATCGTCGCGCTCCCGCCTGGCAATCCGGTGAAGCCACCCATCGGCGTCAAGCAGCGCCCGTGGCTGGTGTCCACCTTCGGGCTCAGCGTCGATGGGCTGCCCACCAGCGCCATCCTGAAGATCGAAGGCCTCGACCTGACCCGCGACATCTCGGCGCGCAGGGTCGGCGAACAACGCGAACCCCTGACCTACTACGGCGTCGCCCGCTGCTCGCCCTTGGTACTGACCATCGGCGGTCGGGACTACCCGGCGTGGCGCGACTTCGCGCTGAAGCAGCTCGCCAGCGGCGTGCCGGCCAATGCGCTGGGTGCCAGGCTGGCCTTCCTCGATGCCAGCCTCAAACAGGAACTCGGCAGCCTGAAATTCTCGCTGGCCGGCCTCGCCGGCTTCCAGTTTGCCCGCGTGACCTCCCGCGGCGACGAGGCGGCGGGCCCGCAAGGGGTGGCCCGGCTGCCGGTCCGGGACATCGCGCTGGACATCCCACCGGCCATAACGTAGCGGCCCGATGCGGCCCCCGCCGCCAGCCGGGCCGGCGCTTCCGCTACACTCCGGCGATCATCCACCGATACGCGCACTCTTCCCCATGTCCTACGCCCCATTCATCAAGGAGATCGGCCGCGGGCCGAAAGGCTCCAAACCCCTCACCATCGACCAGGCCGAATCCCTGTTCGGCGACATGCTCGACGGCCGCGTGCCCGACCTGGAACTGGGCGCCATCATCCTGTCGATGCGCATCAAAGCCGAGTCCACGGACGAGCTGCTGGGCTTCCAACGTGCCCTCGACGCCCGCACGGCCCACGTCCGGGTTCCGGCCGGCCCCCGCTTGGTCGTGCTGCCCACCTACAACGGCGCCCGCCGGCAAGCCAACCTGATGCCCCTGCTGGCCCTGTTGCTGGCGCGGGACGGCGTACCGGTGCTAATCCAGGGGCGCCACGACTTCGACAGCCGGGTCAGCCCCTTCGAACTGCTGGCGGCCCTCGACATCCATCCGGCGGCAAACCTCGCCGAAGCGGAAGCCCAGCTCGCCGAAAAGCACCTGGCCTGTCTGCCGCTGGAAACCCTGGCGCCGGGGCTGGCCCCGCTGCTCGCGCTGCGCCCGCGCCTCGGCGTGCGCAACAGCGGCCACACGCTGGCCAAGCTGCTCGATCCGGCGCCGGGCCACAGCGTGCGGGTCGCCTCGATGACCCACCCCGAGTACCTGGAGCGTATCCACGAACACCTCGTCGCCACCGGCGGCGTATCCATGCTGCTGCGCGGCACCGAGGGTGAAGCCTTCGCCAATCCGCGCCGCCGGCCTCGGCTGGAAGTCTTCGTGAATAGCAGCGCGCAGGTCGCCTTCCCGGCCGAAGAAGGCGGCGCACCGCCAGTCGAAGGGCGTGCCGACGATCCGGAAGTCGCCGCCAACGCCGCCTTGATCCGCGCCATGCTGGCCGGCGAAGTGGCCATTCCGCAGCCCATCCTCGACCAGGCCAGCGCCCTGAAGGAGCTCAGCCGCGTCCCCCGCGCCATGGCCTGAGGCAGCGACGGCACAGGCCGTCATTGACCTTTCCCCGCCCCGTGCTTAAATCCAAGGGCCATGCCAATGCAATGCCCCGGGCCAACGGGCCCCGCATGGCCCAAACGATATCAGAGAGGGGGAAAAGACCATGAGCAAGAAAGCCCTGTGCATCGGCATCAACGACTACCCGGGCACGCAGAACGACCTGAGTGGCTGCGTCAATGACGCCACCGACTGGGCCGCCGCGCTCACCGCGCGCGGCTTCGCCGTCACCAAGCTGCTCGACAGCCAGGCCACCAAGGCCGCGATGGTCGGCGCCATGACCGACCTGATCGGCGGCGCGGCCAAGGGCGACTCCGTCATCATCACCTATTCCGGCCATGGTACCTGGGTGCCAGACCAGAACGGCGACGAACCCGACGGCCGTGACGAGGGCCTGTGTCCGTGGGACATCGGTTCCGGCAATGTGCTGCTGGACGACGAGATCGCACCGATCTTCACCCACCATGCAACCGGCGTTCGGGTGGTGCTGATCTCCGACAGCTGCCATTCCGGCAGCGTGACCCGCGGCAGCACCCCCGATCTCGACCCGGGCCTCCCGCGCGCGCGCTTCCTGCCGCCCGAAGCATGGATGAAGGCCACCGACCTGCCCGCCCCGCGCGTCGCCACGCTGCCCACGTCGAGCGGCCTGTCGCGCAGCGGCGGCGACCTGCTACTGGCCGGCTGCACCGACAGCCAGTTCAGCTGGGACACCAGCTTCAAGGGCCGTCCCAACGGTGCCTTCACCTACTACGCACTGAAGGCACTGGCCTCGCTGCCGGCCACGGCCAGCTACCAGGACTGGTTCAAGAAGATCACACCGGGCTTCCTGCCGACCAACCAGCTGCCGCAGAACCCACAGATCTTCGGCACCCGTACGGCCCGCGCCTGGAAGGTGTTCGCCTGATCGACGGCCGTCATCGCCCCTGAGCCGCCACGGCGGCGCCCATTCCTGGTGCGCGGCCGCGGTGGCCGCACCAATTCGACGCCGTGCCGCCACTCTTTGGTGCGCGCGAAAGGCGCCGCACAAGGAAAACAGCGACTTAGACGGATGGCACGACGCTTGCTGGACTCAGTCCACCAAAGGAGTCGTGATGGCAGAAACCAAATCCACCTGTTGTTACTGCGGCGTCGGCTGCGGTGTCGTAATCGAACATGAAGCCGGTCGCATCACCGGCGTC
The DNA here is from genome assembly GCF_058800215.1 of Zoogloea sp. GW822-FHT05C07. Lineage (NCBI taxonomy): Bacteria > Pseudomonadati > Pseudomonadota > Betaproteobacteria > Rhodocyclales > Zoogloeaceae > Zoogloea > Zoogloea sp. GW822-FHT05C07. The sequence continues at coordinate 4,230,878 of NZ_CM179510.1, read as the reverse complement.
CGGGGCGACCCGGACCATCCGGCCAATTTTGGCCGCCTGTGCACCAAGGGCTCCACGCTGCACCTGACCGCCGCACCTGAAACCCAGGTCGCCCGCGCCCTGTACCCGGAGCTGCGCACCGACCGCAGCAGCACCCGCCAGCGCGTGAGCTGGGATGCCGCCCTCGACGCAGCCGCCGAACGCTTCGCCGCGATCATCGCCGAGCACGGCCCCGACGCAGTCGCCGTCTACGGTGCCGGCCAGTTGCTGACCGAGGACTACTACGTCTTCAACAAGCTGATGAAGGGCCTCGTCGGCAGCAACAACCTCGATACGAACTCCCGCCTGTGCATGTCCAGCGCGGTGGCCGGCTACAAGCTGAGCCTGGGCGCCGATGCGCCGCCGTGCAGCTATGCGGACATCGCCCACACCAGCGCGCTGTTCATCACCGGCAGCAACACCGCCTTTGCACACCCGATCGCCTTCCGCCGCATCGAGGACGCCCGCAAGGCCAACCCGGACATGAAGCTGGTCGTCATCGACCCGCGCCGCACCGACACGGCCGAAGCCTCCGACCTGCATCTGGCCCTGCTGCCCGGCACCGACATCGCTCTGTACAACGCGATGCTCCACGTGATGCTATGGGAAGGCTGGGTGGACCGGGACTACGTGGACGCCCACACCGAAGGCTTCGATGCGCTGAAGAAGACCGTCCGCGAATACACGCCGGCGATGGCGGCCACGATCTGCGGGCTGGACAAGAAGCTCATCGAGGAAGCGGCGCAGATCTTCGCCACCTCGAAGGCCACGATGTCCATGTACTGCCAGGGGCTCAACCAGTTCTCCTTCGGCACCCACAACAACTCGGCGCTGATCAACCTGCACCTGGCCAGCGGCCAGATCGGCCGCCCCGGCGCCGGCCCCTTCTCGCTGACCGGCCAGCCCAACGCGATGGGCGGCCGCGAAGTCGGCGGCCTGGCCAACCTGTTGTCTGCCCACCGGGACATGGCCAACCCCGAGCACCGCGCCGAAGTTGCCGCCCTGTGGGGCGTGGACAGCGTGCCCGACAAGCCGGGCAAGAGTGCCGTCGAACTGTTCCGCGCGCTGAAATCCGGCGAGGTGAAGGCGGTGTGGATCGCCTGCACGAATCCAGCCCAGTCCATGCCGGACCAGGTCCTGATCCACGAGGCCCTGCAGGTCGCCGAATTCGTCGTCGTGCAGGAAGCCTTCAACCAGACCGAAACCTGCGCCTACGCCGACCTGCTGCTGCCCGCCACCACCTGGGGCGAGAAGGACGGCACCGTCACCAACTCGGAGCGGACCATCAGCCGCGTCCGACCCGCCGTGTCCGCGCCGGGTGAAGCCCGCCACGATTGGGCGATCGTGGTGGACTTCGCCCGGCGTCTGGGCGCCCGCCTCGACAAGAGCGAGCTGGCCGCCCGCATGTTCCCCTACGCCAAACCGGAAGAGATCTGGAACGAGCACCGGGAATCCACCCGCGGCCGTGACCTGGACATCACCGGCCTGAGCTACGCGACGCTGGAGAACGTCGGCCCCCAGCAGTGGCCCTTCCCCGAAGGCGCCAGCCAGGGCAAGGTCCGTCTCTACGAGGACGGCGTCTTCCCGACCCCGTCCGGCAAGGCCCGCTTCGTCGTCACCGAACACCGCATCACCGCCGAGTCGCCGAGCGCCCGTTATCCGCTGCACCTCAACACCGGCCGCCTGCGCGACCAGTGGCACGGCATGAGCCGCACCGGCCTGGTAGCCCGCCTGTACAGCCATGAGCCGGAGCCCATGCTGCACATGCACAAGGACGACATGGAACGCCGCAGCCTCGCCACCGGCGATCTGGTCAAGGTGAAGAGCCGACGCGGCGAAGTGGTGCTGAAGGTGCTCGAATCGGCAACGCTGCGCCCCGGCCAGTGCTTCGTGCCGATGCACTGGGGCGGCAACACGATGGGTGGCCAGGGCGTCAACGTCCTGCTGCCCGGCGATTTCGACCCCTACTCGAAGCAGCCCGAACTCAAGCACGCCGCCGTGCAGGTGGAGAAATACACTGCCGGCAAGACGCTGGTGGCAATGCGGCGCACCGAACTGGGCGAAGACGGACAACTCCATCCCAACCCGCTGACAGTCATGGAAGGCCTGCGCCGCTGGCTGCCCCACTTCCCGTACGCCAGCCTGACGCTGGCCGGACGCACCGCCCCAGTGGTGGTACTGAAGGCCCGCGGCGAGGAACTGGAGCCGGCGCTGCTGGAAGCCCTGGACAAGGAACTGGCCCTCGACGATCCGACCAAGGTGCTGTCCTACCAGGACAGCCGCAAGGACATCGCCAAGCGCGCCCTCGTGGAAGGCGACTCCCTCACCGCGGTGCGCCTCGCCGGCGAGACCAAGGCCGCCGACTGGCTGGCCGACATGATGGTGCAGGGGCATTCCGCCGCTGCCGTCCGCCAGTGGCTGCTGGCACCGCTGACCCAGCCGCCGGCGGGTCAGGCCGCCCGCGGCAAGGTGATCTGCAACTGCTTCGACGTGGCCGAAGACGACATCCTGGCCGCCTTCCGGGCCGGAGAATCCCTCGAAGCCCTGCAGGCCCGCACCAAATGTGGCACCAACTGCGGCTCCTGCGTGCCGGAGCTCAAGCGCCTCCAGCAGAGCCGCCCGCACTGATGGCCCTCCCCCGGAAGCCTCCTGACGGGAGCTTCCGGGGGGCTGCATGCCTGTCTGCCGCCCCCCGGCGCATCCGCATGCAAATAAATTTGCGCCTATCCCGCAAAACTCAGCCTATATAATGCGGCTTCCGGTAACAAAAAAGCCGAATTCCATTCGGCAATAGCCTGCTGCGGCCGGCTTCGTGTTTCATCACGGGCGCGCCAGCTGCATCTGTTTGGGGAATATTTTGCGTACTCAAGAACGCCTGCTGTCCTTGCTCGACCACGTACTCAGCCTGAATGGCCGAGCCCTGTCCTTCACCCGTGACACCGCCCTTCTCGGCAGCGTCCCGGAACTCGACTCCATGGCCGTCGTAGCCGTGCTGACCGCCCTCGAAGAACAGTTCGGCTTCGTGGCTGATGACGATGAAATCGACGGCAGCACCTTCGCCTCCGTCGGCAGCCTGCTCGATTTCGTCGAGACCAAGATCGGCGCCTGATCCATCGGTCATGTGCAGGTGCGCTCTGTGCACCTGCACATTTCTTCACGCCAGCATGTTTCTGACTCTGGCATACTCGCGCCTCGATCAACATAAGCATAAAGTCGCCTCGCATGCTTTTTCCAATTCCTGGCGTGGAACGGAACGAACACGGCAAACCGCTCATCGGCCTCGACGACGCCAGCCTGTATGCATACGGACACCTGCTGCGCAGCACCGAACAGCTGATTCTCGACCTGTTCAGCCGCGGCCTGCTGTCAGGCACCACCCACACCTGCATCGGCCAGGAGCTATGCCAGATGGCAGTGGTCCGCGCCCTCGACCACGAGGATGACGCGGTACTGTCCAACCACCGCAATCACGGCCACTACATGACCTACTCCGGGGACTTCCTCGGTCTGGTCGCGGAAGTGATGGGACGCAAGGCGGGGGTTTGCGGCGGCTACGGCGGCAGCCAGCACATCGCCTACCGGCATTTCCACAGCAACGGCATCCAGGCCGGCATGACCGGCATTGGCGCCGGGCTCGCGCTGGCGCGCAAGCTCAAGGGCTCCCCTGGCATCGTCGCGATCATGGTCGGCGACGGCACGCTAGGCGAAGGCCTCCTGTACGAGAGCATGAACCTGGCCTCCATCTGGGACAGCCGGGTGCTCTTCGTCGTCGAAAACAACGGGATCGCACAGACCACCTACACGACGGACACCCTCGGCGGTTCCATCGAAGGGCGTGGACAGGCCTTCGGACTGCAGACCTGGCGCGTGAACGATGCGGATCCGGAATTCAGCGCCTCGGTCGCCCGCGTCGTCGCCGAAGTGCGCGAATCCGGCAAGGCCGGCATGCTGGTCATCGACACCCGGCGCCTCGGCCCCCACAGCAAAGGCGACGACCTGCGCAGCGACGACGAGAAGGCCGGCATCGCTGCGCGCGACCCGCTCGCTGCCCTCGGCCGCCGCCTGCCTGACACTCAGCGGGAAGACATCGAGGCCCGCAACAAGGTCTTCCTGGCGCGCATCGAAGCGGAAGCGCTGGCCTCTCCGGAAGCCAGTTTCGACGCCCAGCGCCTGCACACCTTCAGCCCGGTCAGCGCCACACGCATCGACGCCCACCAGCCGGCCCAGGCCTCCAACGTCCGCGTCGCCATCAACCAGGCGCTGCGTACGCTGCTGGGCGGCGACGAACGCGTGCTGCTGATCGGCGAAGACCTCCACGAACCCTACGGCGGGGCCTTCAAGGTCAGCGCCGGCCTGTCCGGCGACTTCGCCGGCCGGGTCATCTCCACGCCGATCAGCGAAGCCGGCATCACCGGCGCCAGCATCGGCCTGGCCCTGGACGGCGAGCGACCGATCCTCGAGATCATGTTCGCCGACTTCCTGACCCTGTGCATGGACCAGCTTTACAACCACGCGGTCAAGTTCCCGGGCATGTTCGAGGACGTACAGGTGCCGCTGCTGATCCGTACGCCGGCCGGCGGACGGCGCGGCTACGGGCCGACCCACAGCCAGAACCCCGAAAACCTGTTCGTATCGGTGCCCGGTCTTACCGTGCTGTTCGGTAGCCACCGCCACAACGTCGGGCAGCTGCTGGTGGATGCGGTCGAACGCTGGCCGAACCCCACGGTGTTCCTGGAACACAAGCTGCTGTACGGCGAAGCCCAGGATCCGGCCGACTACGAGACCATCGAAGCCAGCCCGGACGATCAGGGGGCCGAACTGTTCCCCACCCTGCGCCGCGGCGCGGCCGAGCCGGACGTCACGCTGGTGTCCTTCGGCGGCATGCTGCCCGTCGTCGAACGCGCGGCCAAGCAGCTGGAAGAACAGGAAGAACTGGCCGTCGAGATCGTCGCACCGGCGCTGCTGGCGCCGCTTCCCCGCGGCACCCTGCTCGAAGCCCTGCTGGATCGTCCGCGCATCGTCGTGGTCGAGGAGTCCCATCACGAGTTCGGTGTCAGCGCCGAAATCCTGGCCCTGCTCGCCGAATCGGGCTACACCGGCCAGGTGCTCCGCGTCGGCCTGGCTCCGGTGCCCATCGCCTCCGCCCGCAGCCTGGAACGGGAGCAGATCCCGGACGAGCAGATGATCGTCGCCAGTGTGCTCGATCTCATCTGAGCCGCCCCAGAGATTCCCGAGGATCAAGATGGCAGTTTCCATTCACGCACCGCGTATCAACAACAACGACGACCAGGTCAAGCTGATCGCCCTCGATGTCGCCGTCGGCCAGAAGATCGAGCGTGGCGCGGTCATCGGCCAGGTCGAAACCGACAAGGCTGTGGTCGACGTCGAAGCACCGGCTGAAGGCTATGTGATCGGCGTCCAGGCCGAGGTGGACACCATGGTCGAGGTCGGCAGCGTCCTCGTCTGGCTCGGTGAGAGCGCCGACGAAACCGTACCTGTCGCCGCCCCCGTCGCCGGCCATAACAGCGAAGCGTCCGGTGCTCCGACCGCCAAGGCCCGCCTCCTGCTGAAGCGCCACGGCCTCACCGCCGACCAGGTTCCGTCGGCCGGCGAGCGCCTGACCGCCGAAGACGTGGAACGCTTCGTGAGCAACAAGGGCGGCCGTGCCGCTCAGGCCACCGCCGGCGCGGCAGCCCCGCGCGTTGATCGCCTGCCGGATGTAGCGGGCGCCCTGCGGCCGCTGCGCCCGGACGAGCGCGGCATGGTCAACACCGTGAGCTGGAGCCGCGACTTCGCAGTGCCGGGCTACATCGAGCTCGAGTACGATCCCCAGCCCTGGGACGCCTACGCCAAGGATTACGCCGATCGCCACCGCCTGATGCTGAGCCCGCTGCTGTCCCTGATGGCCTGGCGTCTGGTCGATCTGGCCCGGGAGACACCGGCCCTCAACGCCACCCTGGTCGGTGACCAGCGCTACGAATACGGCGAGGTCAATCTGGGCTTCACGGTCCAGGCCGGCGAAACACTTTACCTCACGGTATTGCGCAATGCCGCCGCACTCGACGAAAGCAGCTTCATCAATGCGCAAGGCGATATCCAGCGCCGCGCCGCCGGGCACAAGCTCACGCCGAATGAACTGCAGGGCGCCACGGTCTCGTTCTCCAGCATGGCCCGCTGGAAGGTCAGCCGCCACATCCCCATTCTGCCGCCGCACACGGCACTGATGATCGCCCATGCGGTATCCGCCGATGGTCGCCATGTGCTGGGTGCCACCTACGATCACCGGGTCCTGAACGGCTTCCAGGTCGTCAACACGCTGCGCAAGCTCTCCAAGCCGGCCCCCATCGACAGCAAGAAGGAAAACACGTAATGAGCCTCGACCAAGCCGCCATCGAAGACGCCATCAAGCAGAAGCTGGTCCAGATCTGTGAAACCCTCGGCGAAGATGCCAGCGACCTGGCCCACGACGAACTGATCCCCGCGTCCGGCCTGATCGACTCCGCAGGTCTGCTGGAATTGCTGATGTGGTACGAAAGCCATTTCGAAATCCCGCTGAAACCCGAAGAGATCACCATCGACAATCTCGGCTCCATCGTGCTGATGGCGGAATACGCCATCAAACGCAAGAGCCAGGCCTGATCCTCCATCGCGATGAATGCCCCTTTTCCCGCGGAGGCCTCGACGCGCGTCGCCATCGACGTCGTCCCCTTCTTCCTCGACACGCCGGGCGGCCGCATCTTTGCCTTGCACCACACGCCGTCCGCAGCCCGCGGGCACGTGCTGTGCATCCCGTCCTTCAACGAGGAAATGAACCGCTGCCGCAGCATGGTCACGCTGCAGGCGCAGGCTTTCGCGGATCTCGGGTTCGGCACGCTGGTCATCGACCCGTTTGGGACCGGCGACAGTGACGGCGATTACGTCGATGCGCGCTGGGAAGACTGGCTGGAGAACATCGGTGCGGCCATCGGCTGGCTCTCCGAGCGGGAAGGCTGCGTGGCGCTGCTCGGCATCCGTAATGGCGTACTGCTGGCCGCCGAATGGCTCCATAAAAACGCGCCGGCGTCGCCGCCTGCGCTGCTGGCCTGGCAGCCCGTCACCGACGGCAAGCAGTATTTCACGCAGTTCCTGCGCATGCGCATTGCCGCCAACATGGACCGCAACGACCTGCCCAAGGAAACCACGACCACCATGCGCGAGCAGCTGGCGGCCGGCCAGCCGATCGAAGTCGGCGGGTACGAGATCCACCCGGAATTGGCCAAGGCGATGGACAGCCGCAAGCTGGCCGACTTCCCGCCGCCGGCCGGCACCGCCGTGGTCTGGCTGGAGCAAGTCACGCCCGGCGGCAGCGTCCCCTCTGCCGCCGGAGAGCGCGTTGTGGCTGCCTGGCAGGCCGCGGGTACCGAAACAGAAGTCCGCGGCTTCGACGGCCAGGCATTCTGGCAGCTCCATGAACGGGCCCTCGCCCCGGAAGCAATTCGCCTGACCACCGAATGGCTGCAGGCAAGGATGGGGGCGGCATGAACGAGCGCGCCATCCGTTTCGACTGCCACGGCGCCCCGCTGGTCGGCATCTTTCACCCATCGGCCAGCCCGGCCCCGCGACGCGGCGTGCTGATGGTGGTCGGCGGCGGCCCGCAATACCGGGTCGGCGGACATCGGCAACTCGTCCTGTGGGCCCGCAAGCTGTCCTCCGAAGGCTACCCGGTACTGCGTTTCGACTACCGGGGCATGGGCGACAGCCATGGCGACTTCCTCGGCTTCGAAGATGCCGACGACGACATCCGCACCGGCATCGACCAGTTGCTGCAGGAATCGCCCGGGCTCGACGAAATCATCCTTTGGGGCGAATGCGACGCCGCGGCGGCGATCCTGTTCTATGCCTACCGCGACCCTCGCGTGAAGGGCCTGGTGCTGCTCAACCCCTGGGCACGCACTGAAGCCGGGCAGGCCAAAACGGTGCTGCGCCACTACTACCTCAACCGCATCATGCAGCCCAGTTTCTGGCGCAAGGTATTCAGCTTCCAGTTCAACATCCTGGACTCCGTGCGTTCGGCGATCCCGCTGATCGCCGCCGCCAAGGGTGCATCGGGCAAGAACAACGACGTGGCGGCGGATCCGTACGCTCCCCTGCCCCGCAGCGCCTCTCTGCCCGACCGGCTGTACACAGGCTTCAACCGCTTCAAGGGGCCGGTCATGCTGGTCATGAGCGGGCGCGACTACATCGCACGGGAATTCGACGATCTCATTCGCGACTCCTCTCCCTGGCAAACGGCCATTGCCGCCAAGCCCACCACCCGCTTCGATCTGGAAGAAGGCGATCACACCTTCTCATCGCGGGAATGGCGTGACCAGGTGGTCAATTGGGGCCTGGGCTGGTTGCGCGGACACTGATTCAATCTTCCTCATCTCTCATGGCCAGACCGATCATCGAGCCGGTGACCGAGCAGACCCTGCCGGAGTTCGCCGAGTTTCTCTACGCCAACCTGAGCAAGGACCGCAGCCCGGCTGACTGGCAGCAGGCACTGCGCGTCTGCTGGGCGCCGGAACGTCCGAATTTTGGCTTCGTCATGCGCGACGAGGGCCGCATCGTGGGCGGCATCGGTGCCATCTATGCGCTGCGGCACATCCGCGGCCAGGAGGCGCGTTTCTGCAACATCACCAGCTGGTGCGTGCTCGACGCCTACCGCAAGCAGAGCATGCGGCTGGCCATGGCGGTCATCGAGCAACCCGGCTACCACTTCACAGATTTCTCGCCAACCGAAGTCGTCGGCGGCGTCCTACGCTTTCTAAAGTTCAAGCCGATCGACGACCGGCAGACGGTCATCCTGAACCTCCCCCGCCTGTTTGCAGGTGGTCGCGTGATCACCGATCCGACCGGGATCGAAGCCGTGCTGCAGGGCGATGCGCTTCGGGCCTACCAGGACAACACCGGTTTCCCCTGGCTCGAGCATCTGGCCGTCGGGGCAGGCACCGCTTGGAGCCACATCATCTACAAGCGCTGGGCTTTCAAGGGCCTGCCGGCCGCCCGCATCGTCCATGTCGGCGCGCCTGAAGTCTTCAGCCGCCACGTGAATCGCCTGAGCACCCATTTCCTGCTGCACGGCATGGTGAGCACCCACGTGGAAACCCGTCACCTGCATCGTGACGTGTCCCCCTCCAGGATTCGTTCCGGCTTCAACGCCAAGCTGTACCTCAGCCCGAACCTGCAGGAGCCGGACATCGACTATCTCTACTCCGAGACGGTCGCAATGAATCTCTAACGGAACGCGCCCCCATGACCGACAAGCGCATCCTGATGATCGCTTTCCACTACCCGCCGGTGCGGGTCAGCAGTGGCATTCAACGTACGCTGAAGTTTTCCGCCTATCTCCGGGATCATGGCTGGGAGCCGATGATCCTGACGATTTCGCCGCGCGCCTACGAAATGGTCAGCGACGACCAGATGAAGGAAATCCCCCCCGGCATGCTCGTCGAGCGCGCCTTCGGACTGGATACCCAGCGCCACCTGTCGATCAAGGGACGCTACCTGCGCTGGATGGCCCAGCCCGACCGCTGGGCCAGCTGGTGGCCGATGGGCGTGCTGCAGGGCCTGCGCATGATCCGCAAGCACCGTCCGAAAGCCATCATGGCGACCTACCCAATCGCCACCTCCCACTGGATCGGCCTGACGCTGCACCGCCTGACCGGCCTGCCCTTCGTCGCCGATTTCCGGGATGCGATGACCGAACCTGACTACCCGCGCGACCCGATCACCTGGAAAGTGCACCGCCGCCTGGAAAAGGCCCTCGTCACCCATTGCACGAAGGCCATCTTCACCACCCAGGGCACCCTTGAGATGTACGCCGAGCGCTACCCGGAGATTCCAGCGTCCCGCTGGGCCGTCATCGAGAACGGGTTCGACGAAGAGAACTTCAAGGATGCGGAAAGCGGTCTTGACCGCAGCCGGCTCGGCGCGGACGGGCAGCTGGTGCTGGTGCACAGCGGCATCCTGTATCCGCAAGAGCGGGATCCCCGCCCCTTGTTCACGGCTCTGCAGAACCTCAAGCAGGCCGGCGAGATCAGCGCCGCAACGCTGAAGGTCCTGTTGCGGGCGACCGGCACCGACGACCTCTACCAGCAGATGATCGCCGACTACGGCATCGACGACATCGTCAGCATCGAGCCCACCATTGCCTACCGCTCGGCGCTGCAGGAAATGCTGCGCGCCGACGGCCTGCTGTTGATGCAGGCGTCCATCTGCAATCACCAGGTGCCGGCCAAGCTGTACGAATACGCCCGCGCCGGGCAGCCCATCCTGGGCCTGACGGACTTCGCCGGCAACACCGCCCATCTCCTGCGCGATCTCGGCTGCGCCCATATTGCCGACATCGCCGACGCCGACTCGATTCGCACAACCCTGCGCGATTTCATCGCCCAATGGCGCTCGGGGCAGCTCAGCGGCATCCGCCGCGAACGGGCCGACACCTGCTCGCGGCGCTCGCGCACGGACGAACTGGCGCGCCTGCTGGACGCCATAAGCCACTAACCGGCGCCAGCGCCCCTTCGCCCGCGCCGGCCGATCTCCTTCTCCGCCTTCACCTGCCACAGGCATCCCAAATGGAGCCCCCCGCGAAGATGACCACGACGCTACTCCATGAACTCATCAGCGCCTCCGCCGGGCGCAACCCGGACGCGGCCGCGCTGGGCACCCGGAACCTGACGCTCTCCTACGGCGACCTCGACACGGCCGTCGCCGCCTTTGCCGCCGGCCTGATGGACCTCGGCCTGGAACGCGGCGAGCGGGTCGGCATCTTTCTCGACAAGCAGCCCGAGACCGTCATTGCGAGCTTCGGCACGGCGCGCGCCGGCTGCGCCTTCGTGCCGGTCAATCCGATCCTCAAGGGCGAGCAGGTCATGCATATCCTGCGAGACTGCAACGCCCGCCTGCTGGTGACGTCGGCCGAGCGTCTGCCGCTGCTCATGGACACCCTGGCGCACTGTCATGATCTGCGCCACGTGGTGCTGACCACCCAAGCAGCTACCGCGCCTGTCCTGCCGGGCGTCAATATCGTGCAGTGGGACGCGCTTCTCTCCGCCCCCGCGCGGCCGGGACACCGGATCATCGATACCGACCTGCTGTCCATCCTTTATACGTCCGGCAGCACCGGGCGACCGAAGGGCGTTGTGCTGTCCCACCGCAACATGGTGGCCGGGGCCAAGAGCGTAGCCAGCTATCTCGGCAACACCCCGGACGACACCCTGCTCGCCGCCCTCCCCCTGTCCTTCGATGCCGGCTTCAGCCAGCTCACCACCGCCTTCCACAGCGGCGCGAAAGTCGTGCTGCTGAACTACCTGCTGCCGCAGGACGTGCTCAAGGCCGTAGTCAGGGAGAAGGTCACTGGCCTGACCGCCGTGCCGCCGCTGTACATCCAGCTCGCCCAGCTGAAGTGGCCGGCGGAAGTCACCGACCATCTGCGCTACTTTGCCAACACTGGCGGGCGAATGCCGCTCGAGACGCTCAAGCTGCTGCGCAGCCAGTTGCCCAGGACCAAGCCTTTCCTGATGTACGGCCTGACCGAAGCCTTCCGCGCAACCTACCTACCCCCCGAGCAGGCCGACATCCGGCCGGACTCGATCGGCAAGGCGATTCCCAACACAGAGGTGATGGTGCTACGGGAAGACGGTTCGGAGTGCAGCCCCAACGAGCCGGGCGAACTGGTGCAGCGTGGTGCGCTGGTCGCCATGGGCTACTGGAATGATCAGGACAAGACCGCCGAACGCTTCAAGCCCCTTCCCAATACGGCTCCCGGCCGCCAGTCGGGCTTCGTCCTGCCTGAAATCGCGGTGTTCTCGGGCGACACCGTGCGCCGTGACGAAGAAGGCTATCTTTACTTCATCGGACGCCGCGATGAAATGATGAAGACCTCCGGCTATCGAGTCAGTCCCACCGAGGTCGAAGAGATCCTGTACAGCACCCAGTTGGTCGGCGAATGCGTGGCCTTCGGCGTTCCCCATCCTAGCCTTGGCCATTCCATCTGTGTCATCGCCACCGGCAAGGATGGCGTGCCGCTCGACACGGCGGCCTTGCTCAGCGAGTGCAAGCAGCGCATGCCCGCCTACATGGTTCCCGCCGCAATCGAGGCGCGCGAAGGTCCGCTGCCACGCAATCCCAATGGCAAGATCGACCGCAAGGCACTTTCCACCGAATACGAAACGGCCCACAAGGTACAGCAATGAGTGATGCAAGCCGCGACAAGCCGGTCCATGTCGCCATGGACCAATTCCAGTCCGCCGATGGCGAGCTGCTGATCGGCGGCATTCCAATCCGCCGCTTGGCCGAGCGTGTCGGACAAACCCCGTTCTACGCCTACGACCGCAAACTGCTGACCGACCGCGTCGCCGAATTGCGGGCCGCCTTGCCGGCCGGCATCAAGATTCATTTCGCGATGAAGGCCAATCCGATGCCCGCCGTTGTCGATCACATGGCCCGTCTTGTGGACGGCATCGACGTAGCCTCGGGACGCGAACTCAACATCGCCCTCGACAGCGGCACCAATCCCCGCGACATCAGCTTTGCAGGGCCGGGCAAGCGTCACGAAGAACTGCGCCAGGCGGTCGCCGCGGGCATCCTGATCAACGTGGAATCCTTCCGGGAAGTGACGGAACTGGCCGCCATTCGCCAGGAGAGCGGCTGGCCGGTGCGCGTGGCGGTGCGTGTGAATCCCGACTTCGAATTGAAGAGTTCCGGCATGAAGATGGGGGGCGGTCCCAAGCAGTTCGGCGTCGACGCCGAACGCGTGCCCGACCTGCTCGCCGACATCGGTCGCGCCGGCCTTGCGTTCGAAGGCTTCCACCTCTTTGCGGGCTCCCAGAACCTGCGCCCCGACGCCATCGTTGAAGCCCAGCGCAAGTGCTTCGATCTGGCCCTCCGGCTCGCCGAGGCCGCTCCGGCACCGGTCAAGTTCCTGAACCTCGGCGGCGGCTTCGGCATCCCGTATTTCCCTGGCGAACAACGATTGGACCTCACCGCCATCGGCGCCAATCTCAAGGCCATCGAGGAGGAAGCGGCGGAGAAGCTACCTGGCGCCGAGATCGTCATCGAACTGGGACGCTATCTGGTCGGCGAAGCTGGTGTCTACGTCTGCAAGGTCGTAGACCGGAAAGACTCCCGCGGACATACCTTCCTGGTGGCTGACGGCGGCCTGCATCATCACCTGTCTGCCTCCGGGAACTTTGGCCAGGTCATCCGCAAAAACTATCCCGTCGCCATTGGCGACCGCATGGACGAACCTGCCAGCCAGAACATGTCCGTCGTCGGCCCGCTATGCACGCCGCTCGACCTTCTGGCCGACCGGATGCTCCTTCCCGATGCGAAGCCCGGCAATCTCGTCGTGGTCTTCCAGTCGGGCGCCTACGGCGCCAGCGCAAGTCCCCAGGCCTTCCTCGACCATCCCCGCGTCGTCGAGACCCTGGTCTGAGCAGAGCGCATCCCCAACGAAAATGGGCCGCGCAATTGCGTGGCCCATTTTCATTTGACGACTCCGATTCGACTGCCGACTGACCGGCAGTTCTGCCTGACACCTTCAACCGAAATGGTCATCCGGCAACGACTCCACCTGCAGATCGTTGTCCTTCGCAAAATTGCGCAAAAAGTTGTACGCCAGCGGCTCGATATCGTGGATTTTCGCGTCCACCAACACCGTCTTGTCTCCCCTCAAATTACACGCGGGCCTGACATAGGGCGAATAAGTCATGCGATTGTCCGCTCCGAATACGGACATTATCCCGCACAAACGATCCGCCCAATCACTAGGACGAAAAGTCCTGCCATCACTAGTGCGCCCAACAATAACGAAATTTTCGATTTTTTGAATCATGTGCGATGACTGAAATGATTTCGCCGAACTTCGGCCCGACCACAAGCACTCCCCTCGTCTCCCTTTCGATGAGAGGCCCCGAAAATTTCATTTTTGAAACTCGATCCGATCCAACTGCAACAAGCAAAACGACAACGGACTGAATGCTAGATGATCGCTCCAGGACATACAAACATGCCCCGTCCCCGTCCCCAAAAGCAAAACTGTGGACCGAGGCCCACAGTTTCATATGATTACTTCATCCAGCCGCATACACCTGTATCCGATACCCGATGGAACACGCCACGCGCCTCTAGGACTTCAACTCGCGCGACCACAGATGGCGATAGACAAACCCCGGGTATGCAAAGACAGCAAACAGGCACATCGTGATCGCGAAGAACTCCCAATTCTGGGCATAACGGGAACCGTTTTCCGCCACCTCTCTGGCGCCGAGAAATGCTCCCGCCAGAAAGTAATAGGCCACAAGCTCCAGCAGCCGCAAAAACACGGTCTTCTTCTTCGTCAGACGAATTACGAAGAACAGCCGCTCACTGAGAAAAGGCAGGTTCGCCAGCGCAAACAACAGGACGAACTCTCCAAAGTGCTTCACTTGCCGCCTGCCTTTCCAGTGATGTGATTACCTATGCCCTGAACGCGCTTAGAGCGAGCCCAGCAACGAATAGGCACACAGCGACATCAATGCCTGCGGCGCCAGGCCCAGCGCTGCGATGGCGATACCGTTCAGGGACAGCAGCGCGCGCATGTCAGCCGGAGCGGAAATAGGCGTTGCATCCAGCGGCTCATCGAAGAACATGATCTTCACGACGCGCAGGTAATAGAACGCACCGATCAGCGACATCACCACAGCCAGGATCGCGACCCAGATATAACCAGCCGCCACGACGGCCTGCAGGACGGAGAACTTCGCAAAGAAACCGACGAAGAACGGGATACCTGCCATGGAGAACATCACCATGGCCATCACGCCGGCAAACCAGGAATTACGCTTGTTCAGGCCCTTGAAATCGTCCAGCGCCTCGGCCTCGAAACCGGCACGCGACAGCAGCAGCAGCACGCCGAACGACGCCAAGCTCATCAGCACATAGGACACGACGTAGAACATCGCGGAGCTGTAAGCATTGAGCGCGAAATGACGATCACCGCCGACCACGCCGGATACCAGGCCCAGCAGCATGAAACCCATGTGGGAGATACCGGAGTAACCCAGCATGCGCTTGAGGTTCGACTGGGCGATTGCAGCCAGGTTGCCCAGCACGATCGACAGAACCGCCAGCACCATCAGCATGGACTGCCATTGCTCGGCAAACTCGAACAGGCCATTGACCAGCAGACGCATGGCCATCGCAAAGGCGGCGAGCTTGGGGGCGGAGGCGATGAAGAGCGTGATGGACGTCGGAGCGCCTTGATAGACGTCCGGAATCCACATGTGAAACGGAACCACGCCGAGCTTGAAAGCCAGACCGGCGACGACAAACACCAGACCGAACAGCAGCACGGTCTTGTTGCCAGCCTGCTGGTAGATGGCTTGGGCCACGCCCGAGATTTCCAGCGTGCCGGCAGCGCCATACAGCATCGAGATGCCATACAGCAGCAGACCGGAAGCCAGCGCACCCAGCACGAAATACTTCATGGCCGCTTCGGTTGCGCGAGCGGAATCACGCAGCAGCGCAACCATCGCGTAGAGGGCCAGGGACAGCAGCTCCAGACCCAGGTAGATGGTAAGGAAATGGTTGGCGGTGATCATCACCATCATGCCCAGCGTCGCAAAGATCGCCAGCACGTAGTACTCGGTGGTCTCGATCTTGCGGTCGTTCATGTAGCTGCGCGAATAGAGCAGCGCGATAGCCACCGCGAAGTAAACGACGAGCTTGAGGAAATCGCCCATCAGATCATCCACGTACATGTTGCTGAACGTGAAGCTCACCTGCCCGTCCATCGTGAACAGCGTGATTGCCGCCGCACCGATCAGCGTGAACTGGCTCAACGCGTAAGCCACGTTGCGCGGCTGCTTCGAGAACGTCCCCGCGAGGAGGATCACGAACGACATTGCAACGACGAATAACTCAGCCGCTGCCGGGTAAAAATCAGGGATTACAAAGTTCATCTTAAGGCCACATTCCGCTGGTTTCGTATCCGTTACAGGCTCAAAGCTTGCTCACCGCAACATGCTTGAGCAGTTCATTGACCGACGCGTGCATGACTTCCGTTACCGGGA
This sequence comes from Zoogloea sp. GW822-FHT05C07, assembly GCF_058800215.1. Taxonomy (NCBI): domain Bacteria; kingdom Pseudomonadati; phylum Pseudomonadota; class Betaproteobacteria; order Rhodocyclales; family Zoogloeaceae; genus Zoogloea; species Zoogloea sp. GW822-FHT05C07. Next base: position 4,214,787 of record NZ_CM179510.1, on the reverse strand, counting down.
AGGGATAGATACCCATGGCCAGAACACACACGGCAAGGATCGCAAGGAAAACGAACTCGCGATTGTTGATGTCGGTCAGTTCGGCCACGTGATGGTTGGCCACTGCACCGAATACCACACGCTTGTACATCCATAGCGTGTAGGCAGCACCCAGGATCAGCGTCGTGGCAGCTGCGAAACCGATCCAGAAATTGAATTTCACCGCACCCAGCGCAACCATGAACTCGCCGACGAAGCCGGAGGTGGCGGGCAGACCGGAGTTGGCCATCGCAAACAGCATGAACAGCGCTGCAAACTTGGGCATCACGTTCACCACACCGCCGTAGTCGGAGATCTGCCGGGAGTGCATACGGTCATACAGCACGCCGATGGACGCAAACATGGCACCCGACACGAAGCCGTGGGAAATCATCTGGACCAGCGCACCTTCAATACCCAGCGGATTGAAGATGAAGAAACCCAGCGTTGCGAAACCCATGTGGGAGATGGACGAATAAGCCACCAGCTTCTTCATGTCCGTCTGCACCAAGGCGACGAAGCCAATGTAGATCACCGCGATGAGGGACAGCGTGATGATCATCGGAGCGAATGCATGGCTTGCATCCGGCGCGATCGGCAGGGAAAACCGCAGGAAACCGTAAGCACCCAGCTTCAGGCCGATAGCAGCCAGCACGATGGAACCGCCAGTCGGTGCCTCCACGTGAGCGTCGGGCAGCCAGGTGTGCACCGGGAACATCGGCACCTTGACCGCGAAGGACACCAGGAAGGCCAGGAAGATCAGGCTCTGCACGTCCATGCCGAGCTTGAGCTGGTGCCAGTCAAGGATGTTGAAGCTGCCACCGGACTCCATGAACAGGTAGAGCAGCGCAATCAGCATCAGTAGCGAGCCGGCCAGCGTGTAGAGGAAGAACTTGATGGCCGCATAAACACGGTTCGGGCCGCCCCACACACCGATGATGATGAACAGCGGAATCAGCGACGCTTCGAAGAAGACGTAGAACAGCACGCCGTCGAGTGCCGAGAAAATGCCGTTGATCAGGCCGGACATGATCAGGAAGGCCGCCATGTACTGGGCGACTTTCTCCTGAATCACCTCCCAACCCGCTACCACCACGATCACGGTGATGAAGCTGTTGAGAAGAACGAAAAGCACCGAAATGCCATCAACACCGAGCACATAGTTGATGTTGAAGCGCGGAATCCACGGATAGGCTTCCACAAACTGCATGGCACTCGTGGTGACATCGAAGCCCGTGTAGAGCGGTATGCTGACGGCCAGACCCGCTAGCGCGAAAAACAGCGCAACAAATCTCGCGACCGACGCATTACGGTCCGACCCCGAAGCGAGCGCTAATAGGCCACCAACGATCGGAACCCAAATCGCAAGGCTGAGGAATGGAATACCCGTCATCTCTACTTTCCGTTCTATGCGCCCCCTAAGGGGCGCAAAAGTCCTAAATTATGTGAAGTGCTCTCAAGCCGTTTTCTATCGAGCGAATCAGCCCCGATTGACCCAGAAGGCCAGCAGCAGGAAAACACCAATAATCATCGAAAACGCATACTGATAGATGTGGCCACTCTGGAAGAGGCGCGACAGCTGGGCGATCAGCCCCACGGCCTTGGCGGTACCATTCACCGCGATACCGTCGATGATGGTCTGGTCGCCGACCTTCCACAGCAGGCGGCCAACCAGTCGGGCACCCGCGGCAAAAACCGCTTCATTGATCTTGTCGAAGTAGTACTTGTTTTCCAGCAGGCGGTGGATCGGGCTGAAGACGCGGGCGATCACCGGCGGCACCGACGGAACGACCAGATACAGCAGGCCGGCGAGTGCAACGCCACTCATCGCCAGGATGAACGGCAGCGACGTGAAGCCATGCAGCGCCATTGCAGCCGAACCGTGGAACTCCTCGCCAAGTTCAGCCATGGCGTGGTGGTGCTCGGCGAAATGGATGACACCCTTGAAGAAGTCGCCGAAGAGCATCTTGTCGATCGACAGGTAACCGATCAGCACCGACGGGATGGCCAGCATCACCAGCGGAACAGTGACCACCCACGGGGACTCGTGCGGCTTCTGGCCCGGAGCCAGACCGTGATGGTGCTCGTCGTGATGATCGTCATCGTGACCATGCTCGTCATGAGCGTGCTCGTCGGCATGGGCGTCATGGCCGTGGGCGGCTTCTTCGTGGTGAGCCTTGCCGAAGCGCTCCTCGCCGTGAAAGACCAGGAAATACATGCGGAACGAGTAGAAGGCGGTAACGAAGACGCCGGCGATCACGCAGAAGTAGGCATAGCCCGAGCCGTACAGCTCAGAGAGCTGCACTGCTTCGATGATCGTGTCCTTGGAATAGAAACCGGAGAAGAACGGGAAACCGATCAGCGCCAGAGAGCCCAACAGCGACGTGATCCACGTAACCGGCATGTACTTCCACAGGCCGCCCATGTTGCGCATGTCCTGATCATGGTGCATACCGATGATCACGGAACCGGCACCAAGGAACAGCAGGGCCTTGAAGAAGGCGTGGGTCATCAGGTGGAACACGGCGGCGGAGTACGCCGACACGCCCAGCGCGACGGTCATGTAGCCCAGCTGCGACAGGGTCGAATAGGCAACCACACGCTTGATGTCGTGCTGCACGATGCCCAGGAAACCCATGAACAGAGCCGTGGTGGCACCGATGATCAGCACGAAGGACAGGGCCGTCTCGGACAGTTCAAACAGCGGGGACATGCGGGCAACCATGAAGATACCCGCGGTCACCATCGTCGCTGCGTGGATCAGTGCGGAGATCGGCGTCGGGCCTTCCATCGAATCCGGCAGCCAGACGTGCAGTGGAACCTGCGCCGACTTGCCCATGGCGCCGATGAACAGACCGATACAGATGGCGGTGATCAGAGGCCAGCCGGTTTCCGGAATCGTCATGCCGGCGAGCTCACCCGCCTTCGCGAACACTTCCGTGTAATTCAGGGTGCCGGCGAAAGCCGCGATCAGACCGATGCCCAGCAGAAAACCGAAGTCACCGACACGGTTGACCAGAAAAGCCTTCAGGTTTGCGAAGATCGCGGTCGGACGCGTATACCAGAAGCCGATCAGCAGGTAGGACACCAGGCCCACCGCCTCCCAACCGAAGAACAACTGCAGGAAGTTGTTCGACATGACCAGCATCAACATCGAGAACGTGAACAGCGAGATGTAGCTGAAGAAACGCTGATAACCAGGATCCTCAGACATGTAGCCAATGGTGTAGATGTGCACCATCAGCGACACGAAGGTCACCACCAGCATCATCATCGTAGTCAGGGAATCGATCATGAAGCCGACTTCAAGATCGAGACCACCACTGGAAGCCCAGTGGTACAGGGTTCCATTGAAGGTATTCCCCGCCTGGACGTCCTGGAAGATGATCACCGACAACGCGAACGCAGCCGCGACGCCTGCGATGGTGACGGTATGAGCCCCTCGCCTGCCGATGATCTTCCCGAATAGCCCCGCCATGATCGCGCCGAAGAGCGGCGCAAGCGGAACCAGCAGATATAGCTTTTGCATCCCAGTCATTCGAACGCTTCCTTATCCCTTGAGGCTATCCAGGTCATCAACGTGGATGGTCCGCAGGTTGCGGAACAACGCAACCAAAATTGCCAGACCAATGGCCGACTCCGCGGCCGCCACAGTCAAGATGAAGAACACAAAAATCTGGCCTGAAGCGTCCCCGAGATAATGCGAGAAGGCGACGAAGTTCAAATTAACGGCCAACAACATCAACTCGATCGCCATCAGCAGCACGATCAGGTTCTTACGATTCAAGAAGATGCCCACCACGCTTATCGCGAAAAGAATGGCACCCAATATCAGATAGTGAGACAACGAAAGCATTACTAGGCCCCCCTGACGATCGCCAGCAGAAATTATTCTTTTTCTGCACGCATCGAAACGATGCGCACACGATCATCACGCTTGACAGCAACCTGCACCGCGGGATCGATGATCTTCACGTTCTTGCGCTTGCGCAGCGTCAGTGCCACGGCAGCCACCATCGCAACCAGCAGCACGATCGATGCCAGTTCGAACGGATAAACGTACTCGGTATAGAGGAGACGGCCGAGTTCCTTGGTGTTGCTGTAACCCTGCTCCACCTCGGCGGGCTTGGGCATCGCATCGAGACCGAAGTAGCGGCCGCCCAGCACCATGACCATCTCGATCACCATCAGCACACCGATCAGCGCGCCGACGGGCAGATAGCTCCAGAAGCCTTGCCGAATCCGTTCGAGATTGATGTCGAGCATCATCACGACGAACAGGAACAGCACCATCACTGCCCCGACGTAAACCATCACCAGCGCGATGGCCAAGAACTCAGCGTGCAGCAACATCCAGATTCCGCCGGCGCTGAAGAATGCCAGCACCAGGAACAAGGCGGCGTGCACCGGGTTACGTGCCGTGATGACTCGCAGCGAGGCGAGCACCATGACCGTCGAGAAGAAGTAAAAGACTACCGACTGAAAATCCATCTGCGTATTCCGATGTGTGTGTCCGTATCCGCTTCCGCGTCTTTACCGGTACTTAGAATCGATCTCTCGATCCTTGGCGATTTGCGCCTCGTACCGATCCCCAACCGCGAGAAGCATCTGCTTGGTGTAATACAGATCACCCCGCTTTTCGCCGTGATATTCAAAAACACGGGTTTCAACGATGGCATCCACCGGACATGCTTCCTCGCAGAAACCGCAGAAGATGCACTTGGTCAGGTCGATGTCGTAGCGACTGGTACGACGGGAACCGTCGTCGCGCTGCTCGGACTCGATCGTGATGGCCATCGCCGGACAGATTGCCTCGCACAGTTTGCAGGCGATGCAACGCTCTTCCCCATTGGGGTAACGACGCAACGCATGCAAGCCGCGGAAACGGGAGCTCTGGGGCGTCTTCTCGTCGGGAAACTGGACCGTGATCTTCCTGGCAAAGAGATGACGTCCGGTCAGTGCCAAGCCCTTAAGCAACTCCTTAAGGAACAGGCTCCCTACGTAATTCTTCATAGAACCCATATCGATCCCCTTACTTCCACAACGACAACGGCGACATGATCCACACTGCAACCACTACAACCCAGAAGAGGGTCAGCGGAATGAAGACCTTCCAACCCAGCCGCATGATGTGGTCATAGCGGAAGCGCGGGAACGTTGCGCGGAACCAAAGAAACAAGAACAGAATGAACGCGATCTTGAGAGCCAGCCAGATGAAGCCATCCGGAAGGAAACTCACCGGCGACAGCCACCCCCCCAGGAACAGGATGGAGGTCAGCGCGGAAACGAGGATCATGTTGGCGTATTCGCCGAGGAAGAACAGCGCGAAGGCCATCCCAGAGTACTCGACCATGTGACCTGCCACGATTTCCGATTCGCCTTCGACAACGTCGAATGGTGCGCGATTGGTTTCTGCGATACCGGAGATCAGATACACGATGAACATCGGGAAGAGGGGCAACCAGTTCCAGCTCAGGAAGCCCAGGCCCAGATCGGCCCCATGCCCCTTGCCCTGGCTCATCACAATGTCTGACAGGTTGAGACTGGAGGAAATCATCAATACGCAAACCAGCGCGAAGCCCATCGCGATTTCGTAGGAAACCATCTGGGCCGCGGCGCGAACTCCACCGAGGAACGCGTACTTCGAGTTGGATGCCCAGCCAGCGATGATCACGCCGTAGACTTCGATGGAGGTCACAGCCAGCAGGAACAGCAGGCCGGCATCGACGTTCCCGATAACCCAGCCATCACTGAAGGGCACCACCGCCCAGGCGGCCAGCGCAGGGCCGAGAGCCAGAACCGGCCCAACGATGAACAGGCCTTTGTTGGCGCCGGAAGGAACGATGATTTCCTTCAGCAGAAGCTTCACGCCGTCGGCGATCGGCTGTAGCAAGCCGCGCGGCCCCACGCGGTTGGGACCGATGCGGACCTGCATGTAACCGATGACCTTGCGCTCGGCCAGCGTCAGATAGGCAACACAAAGGAACAGCGGTGCGATGATGCCAATGATCTTCAGCAGCGACCACACCAAGGGCCACGCACCACCAAAAAGAGTCGCTACGGGTTCGATGATGGCTTCCATCACACACGCTCCACGCTAACTTCGCCATGCAGGCCACCCAGCGCCGAAGTGTCTGCGTGTGCACCAGCAAGACAAATGCTTCCTTCGACGACGCCATCATCCACCACGACCGGAACGGTCACGGTGCCAGCTGCGGACTTCACCTTCGCCGTGCCGCCTGCCTCCAGGCCCAGCTTGGCGACCGTGGATGCACTCGCGCGCAGCGCCGGTGCCTGGCCGTCCCGGGTCTTCTGCAGCGGCGCGGAACGCCGTGCGATGGGATCTGCGGCATAAATCGGAATGTCCGCAACGCGTTCCACACCCTGCGCGGCAGCGCCGAGCGCAAAGGAATCAACGGCCAGCGCGTTGTTCAGACGGGCGCGATCGACTTCCTGCGCAGGCCCGAGAATGATCTGACGTACGTCCTCGACCTTGTCGAAACCGAAGCCATCGAGGCCCAGCAGTTCCCCGAGGACACGCAGCACTTTCCAGCCCGGGCGCACCTCGCCGGCAGCCTTCACCACCGGGTAGAAGGCCTGAGCACGCCCTTCGGTATTCACGAAGACACCGGCCGTTTCGGTGAAAGGCGCGATCGGCAGCAGAACGTCGGCGTAGGCCAGCGCGCTCTCCGACTTGAAAGCCGACAAGGCGATGACTGTGTCGGCCTTGCCCAGCGTGTCGACCGCGGCCTGACCGGCCTGGGTATCCAGTTCGGCATCGATACCGAACAACACGTATGCCTTCAGCGGCGCCCTCAGCATCTCCGCAGCGTTCTTGCCGCCCTTGGCGGGCAGGCTGCCGACCAAATAGCCACCGACAGAGTTGGCAGCCTCGCCGAGAATACCGAAGCGCCCCTTGCTGAGACGGGCGATTTCCTGGGCAATTGCTTCAATGCTGGCAGCGTCTGCATGCTGTTGCGCGTAGTTGCCGATCCAGACGGCTACTTGCTTGCCGGACGCGAGGCTGTTGGCCACGGACAAGGCAGCAGCATCGACCTCAACCGCGGCAGCGGCAGATGCGAAGACCTCAGCCAGATCCTGACCGGTCTTCTGCGCGAGGGCCTTTGCCACGCCGACCAGCGCACCGGCAACCGCCGACGGCTTGACCTGGATCTTGTTCTCGACCTTGAACTGCCAGTCGTCGATGACCGGGTTCAGCACGCTGACCTTCAGGCCACGCTTGACGGCCTGACGCACGCGTTGGGCGACGAGCGGATGATCCTTGCGGAAGAAGCTGCCGACAATGAACAGGCGATCGAGACTGCCGATCTCCGCCACATTCAAACCGAGCCAGGGCGCGCCGGTGCGACGCGTGTCAGCCGAAAAATCGGTCTGACGCAGACGGAAATCGATGTTGTCGGAACCCAGCCCACGCACGAGGGCCTGGAGAAGATGCATTTCCTCGAGGGTGCTGTGCGGAGAGACAAGCGCGCCGATAGCCTCGGCACCATGCTCGCTGCGGACGGACTTGAGGCCGTTGGCAACGTATTCGAGTGCCGACTGCCAGTCCGCCTCGATCCACTTACCGCCCTGCTTGATCTGCGGCCGGGTCAGACGCTCTTCACCATTCAGCGCCTCGTAGGAGAAGCGATCCTTGTCGCTCAGCCAGCACTCGTTGAGTGCCTCGTTCTCCAGCGGCAGAACGCGCTTCACGACATCATTCTTGACCTGCACGACCAGGTTGCTGCCGAGGGAGTCGTGAGGGCTCACGGATTTCCGGCGGGACATTTCCCAGGCGCGAGCACCGAAGCGGAAAGGCTTGGAGGTCAGCGCGCCGACCGGACACAGATCGATGATGTTGCCCGACAGCTCTGAATCTATGGTCTTTTCCACGAACGGCATGATTTCGGCATGCTCGCCACGGAAAACCTGACCAAGCTCCATGAGACCCGCGATCTCGGTCGTGAAGCGAACACAACGGGTGCAGTTGATGCACCGGGTCATGTCCGTCGACACCAGCGGACCGAGGTCCTTGTTGCCGACCACGCGCTTCTCTTCCTCGTAACGGGACTGCACGCCACCGTAACCGACGGAAAGATCCTGCAGCTGACACTCGCCGCCCTGGTCGCAAATCGGGCAATCCAACGGGTGATTGATCAGCAGGAACTCCATCACACCCTTCTGCGCCTTGACCGCCTGCTCGGAATGGGTCCAGACCTTCATTCCGTTGGTCACCGGCGTTGCGCATGCGGGCAACGGCTTCGGGGCCTTCTCCACCTGCACAAGGCACATGCGGCAGTTGGCCGCGATGGAGAGCTTTTTGTGGTAGCAGAAATGCGGCACATAGGCGCCGACCTGGGAGGCAGCCTCCATGACGGTGCTACCGTCAGGAACCTGCAACTGCTTTCCGTCAATTTCGATTTCTAGCATGTCGAGCCTACGCCACGTAAATCTTGCTGCCTTCGCGCTGTACGTCCTGCGGGACAAGGCATTTCTTATGTTCGATATGGAATGCGAACTCGTCGCCGAAGTGCTTAATGAAACTCTGCACCGGCATCGAGGCAGCATCGCCCAGAGCACAGATCGTCCGGCCCATGATGTTCGCCGTGACGCTGTTCAGAAGATCCAAATCATCCGGACGGCCGAGCCCGTTCTCGATTCGATGAACGACCCGGTACAGCCAGCCCGTACCTTCCCGGCACGGCGTGCATTGGCCGCAGGACTCTTCAAAATAGAAGTAGGACAGTCGCTCGAGCGCCTTGACCATGCAAGTGCTCTCGTCCATCACGATCACCGCACCTGAGCCAAGCATCGATCCCCCCTTGGAAATCGAGTCGTAGTCCATCGTGCAATCCATCATGACGGATGCCGGCAGCACCGGAGCCGACGAGCCACCAGGAATGACCGCCTTGAGCTTGCGACCGCCGCGAACCCCACCCGCCATCTCCAGCAGATCGGCGAAAGGCGTACCCAGCGGGATCTCGTAGTTGCCGGGCTTGTTCACATGGCCGGACACCGAGAAGAGCTTCGTGCCGCCATTGTTCGGCTTGCCGAGCGCCAAGAAGGCGTCGCCCCCCTCACGGATGATGTAGGGAATGGATGCGAAGGTTTCGGTGTTGTTGATCGTGGTCGGCTTGCCGTAAAGACCGAAGCTCGCCGGGAAAGGCGGCTTGAAGCGCGGCTGCCCCTTCTTGCCCTCGATCGACTCAAGCAAGGCGGTCTCTTCACCGCAGATGTAGGCGCCGTAGCCGTGGTGGGCAAACAGGTCGAAACTGAAATCCGAACCCAGGATGTTCTTGCCCAGGAGGCCCGCCTCACGCGCCTCCTGCAGCGCTTCCTCGAAACGGCTATAGACCTCGAAGATCTCACCGTGAATGTAGTTGTAGCCTCTCTCACAACCCATTGCATAACCGGCGATGATCATGCCTTCGATCACGGAATGCGGATTGTAGCGAAGGATGTCGCGGTCCTTGAAAGTACCGGGCTCCCCTTCGTCGGAATTACAGGCCAGATACTTCGCGCCAGGGAAGGCCCGCGGCATGAAGCTCCACTTCAGGCCCGTCGGGAAGCCCGCACCGCCCCGGCCGCGCAGGGACGACTTCTTGACTTCAGCGATGACGTCATCTGCGGAAATCTTCTCGGCAATGATCTTCTTAAGCGCCTCATAACCGCCGCGCTTGATGTAATCGGCCAGGCGCCAAGTACGGTCACCGTCGAGACCGGAAAGAATAATTCCTTGAGAACTCATTTTTTCAGATCTTCGAGCAATTGATCGATTTTCTCTTCCGTCATCCAGCTGCACATGTGGTGATTGTTCACCAGCAGGACGGGCGCGTCACCGCAAGCCCCCATGCACTCACCCTCCTTGAGGGTGAACTTGCCGTCGGGCGTGGTCTCGTTGAAGTCGATGCCGAGACGCTTCTTGATGTAGTCGGCCGCATGCACGCCACCGGAAAGCGCGCAAGGCAGGTTGGTGCACACGGTAATCTTGCGTGCTCCAACGGGCGACAAGTCATACATGTTGTAGAAGCTGGCAACCTCATACGCAGCGATCGCCGGCATCTCGAGATACTTGGCGACGAACTCGATGGTCTCGCTGGACAGCCAGCCTTTTTCTTCCTGCGCAATTCTGAGCGCTGACATGGAAGCGGACTGCTTTTGATCAGGAGGATACTTAGCGATCTCTCGATCAATTTTCTTCAGGGATTCCGGACTCAGCATTTTATGTGTCTACTGTCAGCAGAATTACGATATGACTTTGGCGACTACGTGTTCCAGGCAGGACCGATCAGCGGTCCACGTCACCAAACACGATGTCCATGGTGCCGATGATCGCCACCACGTCAGCAATCATGTGCCCGCGGGACATTTCATCCATTGCCGAAAGGTGGGCAAAACCCGGCGAACGGAGCTTGAGGCGATATGGCTTGTTCGCGCCGTCGGACACCGCATAGACACCGAACTCACCCTTGGGGTGCTCGATAGGTGCATACACCTCACCTGCCGGGACATGCATGCCTTCCGTGAACAGCTTGAAGTGATGAATCAATTCCTCCATGCTGCCCTTCATGCGCTCCCTGGACGGCGGGGCCACCTTGTGGTTACCCGAAATCACCGGACCAGGATTCTTGCGCAGCCAGTCGATACATTGCTTCACGATGCGGTTCGACTGACGCATTTCTTCGATGCGGCACAGGTAGCGATCGTAACAGTCGCCTTCCACGCCCACAGGGATATCGAAATCCATCTGATCGTAAACGTCGTAGGGCTGCTTCTTGCGAATGTCCCACTCGATGCCGGAGCCACGCAGCATCACGCCGGAGAAACCCAGCGCCAGTGCCTTTTCCGGAGACACGACGCCGATGCCGACCGTACGTTGCTTCCAGATACGGTTATCAGTCAGCAGCGTCTCGTATTCATCGACATACTTCGGGAAGCGGCTGGTGAAGTCTTCCAGAAAGTCGAGCAAGGAGCCCTGCCGATTCTCGTTCAGCTCAGCAACGGTCTTCGCGCTCTTCCACTTGGAGACTTCGTATTGCGGCATGCGATCGGGCAGGTCGCGATAAACGCCACCCGGCCGGTAATAGGCCGCATGCATGCGAGCGCCAGAAACGGCTTCGTAAGCATCCATCAGATCCTCACGCTCACGGAAGGTATACAGCACCATCGTCATGGCGCCGATATCCAGAGCGTGCGTACCTACCGCAAGCAGGTGATTCAGGATCCGGGTGATCTCATCGAACATCACACGGATGTATTGAGCACGAAGCGGTACGTCAAGCCCGAGCAGACGCTCGATCGCCATGCAGTACGCGTGCTCATTACACATCATCGACACGTAGTCGAGACGGTCCATATAAGGAACGGACTGAACCCAGGTGCGCGTCTCGGCGAGCTTCTCGGTACCCCGGTGCAGCAGGCCAATGTGGGGATCAGCACGCTCGACAACTTCACCATCGAGCTCAAGAACCAGGCGGAGCACACCGTGCGCGGACGGGTGCTGAGGGCCGAAGTTGATTGTGTAATTGCGGATCTCAGCCATTTCCGACGTTCCCATAATTCTCGTCACGCACGATACGTGGCGTATTTTCCCGCGGCTCGATCGTCACCGGCTGATAGATTACCCGGCCGAGTTCCTGGTCGTAGCGCATTTCCACATAGCCCGTAACGGGGAAATCCTTGCGGAAGGGATAACCGACAAAACCGTAATCGGTGAGAATGCGGCGCAAATCCGGATGACCTGCGAAGGTAATACCGAACAGGTCGAATGCTTCCCGCTCGAACCAGTTCGCGCTCGGCCACAACTCGACCAGCGACGAAAGAACCGGGAAGGAGTCATCGTCGGCAAAAGTGCGTAGACGGAGACGCTGATTCTTGCTGACGGAAAGGAGGTGAACCGATACAGCAAAACGCGCAGAAGCCTCGACACCGGAACCGGAATAGGAGGAATAGTCCAGCCCGGTCAGATCAACCAGCTGCTCAAAGCGAAATCCGGGCTCATCCCGAAGCGCCTGGGCAATGTTGAAATAATCGGCAGCTGCCACAACCACCGTCACCTCATCATGGGCAACGATGACCTCTTTCAGCTGCTCACCAAATCTGTCTGCCAGCGACTGGCTGAGGCGCTCAAGTTTCTCACTCATGATGTTCAGCAATCAGCGAGCAATCGTGCAGTCGCGCTTGATCTTGTTCTGTAATTGAACAATCCCATAAAGCAGCGCTTCCGCGGTAGGAGGACACCCGGGCACATAGACATCGACCGGAACAATGCGATCACAACCACGGACCACCGAGTACGAGTAGTGGTAATAGCCACCACCGTTCGCGCACGAACCCATGGAAATCACCCAGCGCGGCTCGGACATCTGGTCATAGACCTTGCGCAGGGCCGGCGCCATCTTGTTGCACAGGGTGCCTGCAACAATCATCAGATCCGACTGACGCGGACTGGGACGAAACACCACCCCGAAACGGTCCAGGTCATACCGGGAACATCCGGCGTGAATCATCTCCACCGCACAGCAAGCGAGACCGAAGGTCATCGGCCACAGAGAACCCGTGCGAGTCCAGTTGATTACCGTATCAAGCGAAGTGGTTACAAACCCTTCCTTGAAGACACCTTCGATACTCATAGACACCCTTCAAGCAACATTTCACCGCCCAAGGCAACTGGACAATTTATTCCCAGTCGAGAGCACCCTTCTTCCAGACATAGACATAGCCGAGAAGCAGGATACCCAGGAAGACGACCATCTCGAAGAAGCCAAAAAGCCGGATGCTTTCACTGGCCGCAATTTCCCGCAGAATGGTCGCCCACGGAAAAAGAAATGCGATCTCGAGATCGAACAGAATGAAAAGAATAGCCAGAAGATAGTAACGCACATCGAACTTGATACGCGCATCTTCAAATGGCTCAAAGCCGCACTCAAAGGGAGAGAGCTTTTCCGCGTCAGGCTTACTGGGACCGAGGACCCGACCTGCGACAATGGGAATTAAACCAAAGACAGCCGCAAACAGGATGAAAACAAGAACTGGAAAATACCCTTCCAACATACCTGACCCCTCCCAACCGCAAGCAGAAATTAGCACCGCCTGCAAGCAAACGCCCGCATGTGCGGGCGACTAGCTTAATCCATGGTGCCGACGATGAGACTCGAACTCATACGGCTTTCGCCACTACCCCCTCAAGATAGCGTGTCTACCAATTTCACCACGTCGGCCTGTTTGTTTGACGCCCGAAATTATAAGGGTAATCACCCCTTGGCGCCAAGCATTACTTTGATTTATCGGGGAATGTCCTTGGACTTGGAGTCCTGGCTTTCACCCGCAGCAGGCGCCGCAGGAGCGGCCGCGGGAGCAACGCCATCCATGATGCTCTTAGCCGCCGGAGCCTTCTGCCCGGAGAGATAGCTCAGGCTCAAGCTCGTAACAAAGAAGACGGCAGCAAGAACCGCAGTCGCACGACTCAGGAAATTGGCCGAACCGGACGACCCAAAGAGACTGCCCGAGGCGCCGCTCCCAAATGCCGCCCCCATGTCAGCCCCCTTGCCATGCTGCATAAGCACCAGACCGATCACACCGAGACCGGCCAGCACATGCACAACGAGTACAACCGAAAACACCACACCGCTCATCAAAATCTCCAACAAGAAAACCTATGCAGCAACCAAAGACGCCGCACGACAAATTCCCGAAAAACCCGAAGCGACGAGAGACGCACCACCGACGAGCGCCCCATCAATATCTGGCTGCACGAACAACGAAGACGCATTCTCCGCGGTAACACTGCCACCATAAAGGATGCGCACACCACCCGCCGCGACCCCAGCCGACTCAAGGCGAGCACGAATGAAGCCATGCATTGCCTGAGCCTGCTCAGGGGACGCAACCCGCCCCGTTCCAATCGCCCAGACGGGCTCATAGGCCACGGTCAGCTTTGCCGCACTCTCCAACCCGAGGGCCGAAACCACGCTATCAATCTGCTCACCAACTACCGCTTCGGCCTTGCCGTCCTCACGCTGCTGAAGGGTTTCCCCAACGCACACGATGGGATTCAGACCCGCCTCCAGCGCAGCCCTGACCTTGACGGCCACAACCTCATCAACCTCCCCGAACAAGGATCGACGCTCCGAGTGCCCCACGACCACCCAGGTACACCCGAGATCAACCAGCATGGAGGCGCTCACCTCACCGGTATAGGCTCCCGCGCTGAACGAGCTGATATTTTGCGCCCCCAGCGCTACCCAGGAACCCGCCAAGGCTTGCCCAACTTGCCCCAGATAGGGATACGGCGGACACACGACGACCTCGACCGCCGCATCCTGCCTCCCCTCTTCTTTCAGGGCGGACAGCAGAACATCATTCCGGACAAGGCTACCGTTCATCTTCCAGTTGCCGACTACGAGCTTTTTCCGCACCTTAGGCACCAGGCTAAAGTTTTCGATTCTATCGTCACGACATCAAAACGTCAAAAAGGCCGGCATGAGCCGGCCTCCAGACTGAACCTGCCAGACAGCTCGATCAGCCGAAGCGGCCGGTGATGTAGTCCTCGGTTTCCTTGCGCTTGGGCTTGATGAAGATCTCATCGGTCAGACCGAACTCAACCAGCTCGCCCAGGTACATGTAAGCCGTGTAGTCCGATACACGGGCGGCCTGCTGCATGTTGTGCGTCACGATAGCGATGGTGTATTCACTCTTCAGCTCATGCACCAGCTCCTCAACCTTGGCGGTGGAGATGGGGTCCAGCGCCGACGTCGGCTCGTCGAGCAGAAGCACTTCCGGCTTGACCGCAACGCCCCGCGCGATGCACAGACGTTGCTGCTGGCCACCGGACAGGGACAGACCGCTCTGATTGAGCTTACCCTTGACTTCATCCCACAAGGCGGCCTTGCGCAGAGCCCATTCGACACGATTGTCCATGTCGGCCCGTGACAGGCTTTCATAGAGGCGAACGCCAAACGCGATGTTCTCGTAGATCGACATCGGGAAGGGGGTCGGCTTCTGGAAAACCATCCCGACCTTGGCACGCAGGGCATTCACGTCCTGCCCCTGATCGAGGACATTCTTTCCGTTCAGGAGAATCTCGCCGGTTGCCCGCTGGCCCGGGTAGAGGTCGTACATCCGATTCAGCGTACGCAGCAGCGTCGACTTGCCACAGCCCGAGGGACCAATGAAAGCGGTGACCATACCTTCGTTGATATCGAGATTGATGTGCTTCAGCCCCTGAAAGGAACCGTAGAAAAAGTCGAGATTACGGATACGGATCTTCGGGGTCTGCTCCGACCCCACCACTTGAGACTTCTGTTCGCCCCGCAATTGCGAGAAGGACATGTCACGCTTGGTTACTGCAGAAGATTGCATGATGAATTTCCTAGATCTTTTTGCGGAACAGGGTGCGAACGACAATATTCAGGCACAGCACGCCGAATGTAATAATGACCGCACCGCCCCAAGCGAGGGAATTCCAGTTCTCGTAAGGGCTCATTGCAAACTGGAAAATGACGACCGGCAGATTGGCCATCGGACCATTGAGGTCAAGGCTGGTGAATTGGTTATTGAGGGCGGTAAACAACAGCGGTGCCGTCTCACCACTCACCCGCGCAAGGGCCAGCAGGATACCAGTCAGCACCCCGGCCTTTGCCGCACGCAAAACGACATGTAGGACCACTTTCCAGCGCGGAGCACCCAAGGCAGCAGCAGCTTCGCGCAAGCTGGCCGGAACCAGATTCAGCATGTTCTCGGTCGTTCTCACCACAACCGGAATTGCAATCAGGGTCAGGGCAAGCGACCCCGCCCAGCCGGAAAAGTGCTGCACCTGGGCCACATAAACGGTGTAGATAAACACACCAATGACAATCGACGGCGCCGACAGCAGGATGTCATTGATGAAGCGGGTTGCCGGCGCCAGCCACCCTTTTCGCCCATATTCGGACAGATAGACGCCAGCAAGAATGCCGATCGGGGTGGCAATGAAAGTGGCAGAACCAACCATCATCGCGCTACCGAGAATGGCATTGGAAAGCCCGCCTTCGGAGCCCGGCGCCGGAGTCGGCAGCGTAAACAAGCTCAGGCTCAGGGCTCCCACACCCTTGTAGAGCAGCACGATCAGGATCCAGGCCAGGAAACCCATACCAATGCCCATAGCGAGGATCGACATCACCAACGCAAGCTGATTGGTGCGCTTGCGCTTGCGATAAAGAGCGGACGAATCAATCATCAGGTTTTCTCCCCTTCCATCCGACCAAGGCGCATCAGCAGCAGCTTGGAGAGTGCGAGCACGACGAAGGTCACGAAGAACAGAATGAGGCCCAGAGCAATCAGAGACGCCACGTGCAGATCAGACGCCGCTTCGGCAAACTCATTGGCCAAGGTCGAGGCAATACTGTTACCCGCCTCGTACAGGGACGGACTGATGCGGTGAGCATTGCCAATGACGAAGGTGACCGCCATGGTTTCACCCAGCGCGCGCCCCAAACCCAGCATGACCCCACCGATGACACCGACACGGGTATAGGGCAGGACGACATTCCAGACCACCTCCCACGTCGTCGCCCCCAGACCATAAGCCGACTCCTTGAGAATCCCCGGCACCACTTCAAAAACATCGCGCATCACGGATGCAATGAAAGGAATGACCATCACAGCCAGAATCAGACCCGCGGAAAGAATGCCGATACCATTCTTCGGCCCCTGGAACAGTGTCCCCAGGAAAGGAACATTACCCAGCGTCGCCGACAGGGCAGGCTGCACGTAATCGGCGAACAGCGGCGCGAAGATAAACAGGCCCCACATGCCATAAATGATGCTCGGCACGGCGGCCAGCAGCTCTACGGCAATACCCAGGGGACTACGCAGCGCAGGAGGGCACAGCTCGGTCAGGAAGACCGCAATCCCAAAACTGACGGGAATCGCAACCACAAGCGCAATAACCGACGTACTGAGCGTTCCGTATACGGAAATGAGACCACCGAACTTGTCCGTAACCGGATTCCATTCAGCACTAAACGGAAAACCGAAACCGAATTCCTTGATAGCCGGCCAGGCGCCATAAAGCAGGGAACCGAGAATCGCCACAAGGATCGCAAGGACGGAAAACGCGAAGAAGCGCGTCGTCTGATAGAACAAAGCGTCCTGAAAACGCTGGGCACGCATCCGGTCTTTTGGCGGTTCGGGTTGCTTCACACCGGAGGCGGCGTCAGCAAGGCCAGGAGCGCCACCAGCCGTAGTACCACCAGCGCCTAACACAGAGCTATGGGAAGACATTGCAGCTTACCGTTTCAATCTAGCAAACAAAACGGATGGATGAGCAACGACTCGGCCGCTCATCCATCCGGTCTAATTGGAACTGCTTACTTCCAGACCGGGTGACCCGAAGCGTCCTTCAGACCCGAACGCCACGCCGCGTCAATCTGCTTGACGAGGGAGGCAGGCAGCGCCACGTAATCCAGATCCTCAGCCGTCTTCTGGCCATTCTTGAATGCCCAGTCGAAGAACTTGAGGACCTCGGCACCCTTTGCAGCATCAGCCTGAACCTTGTGCATCAGCACGAAACTGGCGCCAGTGATCGGCCAGCTGGTCTTGCCGGGCTGTTCGGTCAGGATCTCGCCGAAGCCAGGAACCTTGTTCCATTCAGCATAAGCTGCAGCAGCCTGGAAGGTCAGGTCGTCGGGTTGAACATACTCACCCGCCTTGTTCTTGAGGGACAGGTGGATCATCTTGTTCTTCTTGGCGTAGGCGTATTCAACATAGCCGATACCGCCCTTGATACGCTGAACGTAAGAGGCCACACCTTCGTTGCCCTTGCCGCCCACACCTTCAGGCCACTGGACAGCCGTGCCCATACCGACCTTGTCCTTCCACTCCACGTTCACCTTGGACAGATAATTGGTGAAGAGGAAGGTCGTGCCGGAGCCATCCGCACGACGGACCACGGTGATGTTCTCGTCGGGCAACTTCACACCCGTGTTCAGGGCAACGATCGCCGGATCGTTCCACTTCTTGATCTTGCCGAGGTAAATGTCAGCAAGCACGGCACCGGTCATCTTCATCGCGCCAGGTGCGACACCATCCAGATTCACAACGGGAACCACGCCGCCAATCACTGCGGGGAACTGCACCAAACCATCTTTCTCAAGCTCTTCTGCCTTGAGCGGCATGTCGGACGCGCCGAAATCGACCGTCTTGGCCTTGATCTGCTTGATACCACCACCGGACCCGATGGACTGATAGTTCAGACCGACATTGGTCTTGGCCTTGTAGATCTCAGCCCACTTGGAGTAAATGGGGTACGGAAAGGTGGCGCCAGCACCGGTGATATCGGCGGCCTGGACGACAGCGGCACCCCCCAGAGCGACAACGAACGAACAGGCACGAACGAAACCTTGCATGAAATTCTCCATCGTAGAGACGAACTGCGAAACAGTCGGTTACACATTTAACCAACCGACCCAATAGCATCGACACGCGCTCTTGAGCCGGATTGAATTCTACGATTGGAAAATTTCAGATTTGTGACATGTTGCGATGCAACATGTCACATTGCCGCAGCGCGCACCACTTCTGCCAGTCCGCTGGCGATCCGATCTACAGTCGCAGCATCGCGCCCCTCGACCATGACCCGCAGTAGTGGCTCGGTTCCAGAGGGGCGCAAGAGCACCCTCCCCTGAGTCCCAAGCGCCTCCGTGGCCGCATCGACCGCAGCCTTGATCTCCGTGCAATCGGACCACACGAAGCCCTGCTTGATGCGCACATTGACCAGCCTCTGAGGATAGAACACCAGATCCGCACACATTTCCTTCAGTGACACCCCCTGCTGACGAAGCGCCGCAAGGACCTGGAGCCCGGCAATGATGCCGTCCCCAGTCGTATGCCTATCCAGACAGATGATGTGCCCCGAGTTCTCGCCCCCAAGGCGCCACCCTTTTTGATGCATGAGCTCAAGCACGTATCGGTCCCCAACCTTCGCCCGCGTGAATGGCAGCCCCAGGCGGCCGATGGCATGCTCGAAGCCCAGGTTGCTCATCAAGGTACCTACCACGCCCCCACGGACGCCCGACAGACACGCGGCCTTCGCGATGACGTACAAGAGCTTATCGCCATCATAGATATTGCCCTCAGCATCAGCCATCACAATGCGGTCACCGTCGCCATCGAGCGAGATGCCAACATCAGCCCCGCTCTTCAGAACAGCGTCGCGAATGCTGGCCGGCACAGTCGCGCCCACGCCATCATTGATGTTCGTACCGTTGGGCTCGACGCCAACCAATACAGTTTCAGCCCCCAGTTCGTGAAAGACCTTCGGCGCCACCATGTAGGCGGCGCCATGCGCGCAATCCAGGGCGATCTTGAAGCCCCGCAGATCCAGTTCATTGGGGAAGGTGTTCTTGCAGAACTCGACGTAACGCCCCCGGGCATCATCGATGCGACGCGCCTTACCCAATGCGGCAGACGGCTCACACCCCATGGGCTCATCAAGACGGGCCTCTATCTCAAGCTCCACAGCATCCGGCAGCTTGGTACCTGCGGCACTGAAGAACTTGATCCCGTTATCCTCGAAAGGATTATGAGACGCCGAAATCACCACACCAACCTGCAGGCGCAGCGCACGCGTCAGGTAAGCAATTGCTGGGGTCGGCAGCGGCCCCGCCAGATAGACATCCACACCTGCCGCGGAAAAACCGGCTTCCAGGGCCGACTCCAGCATGTACCCAGAAATACGCGTGTCCTTGCCGATGATCACGGCGGGACGCTCTCCCTGGCGCAACGCCTCGTGCGCCACCAGCGTCTTGCCAGCAGCATAACCAAGCCGCAAACAGAAATCCGGCGTAATCGGCGGCTCGCCCACGCGGCCACGCACGCCATCGGTTCCAAAATAACGTCGAGACATCTTTCCCCCACTTCTGCGGTGCCACTCGGACACGGATCTCGTCATTGCTCTTGCCAGCAAACAGCGTCAGGCAAGCCTCTCCCAAAGCCTCAACACATCGCGCGTCGCTCCCACATCATGGGTCCGCACGATTCGAGCACCATTCTGCACGGCCACAAAAGCGGCCGCCGCGCCAACAACCACCCTATCTCCTACCGGCCGGCCGCTGATCTCCCCAAGCATGGTCTTGCGTGACATGCCGACGAGCACCGGCAGACGTCCGCCACTAAAACCAGCCAACCCCTTGAGCAAGGCCAGATTGTGGTCAAGCGTCTTACCGAAGCCAAAGCCCGGATCAAGCACGATACGCTCTTCAGCCACACCAGCGTCCTGCAACACATCTAGCCGCTCAGCTAAAAAACGCTCTACATCGACGAGGACATCGCCATAAGTCGGCGCAATCTGCATTGTGCCCGGCTCTCCCTGCATATGCATCACACACAGGGCCGCACTACTATCCTTTACAGCCTCGATCGCACCAGGGATCCTGAACGCAGCGATATCGTTGATCATATCCGCCCCTGCGCGAATCGACTCGCGCATTACAACCGGCTTCACCGTATCCACGGATATCGGGATGTTGAGGGACACCAATACCTCCACGACAGGAATGACCCGGTCGAGCTCCTCTTGCTCGGAGACAGCTTGCGCTCCGGGGCGCGAAGACTCACCACCGACATCCAGGATTTCCGCGCCATCAGCAATGGCTTGCTCCGCCGCCCGCAGCGCGGCATCCCGACTCAAGTAACCCGGCCCCGAAAAGGAATCCGGGGTCACGTTGATGATCGCCATGATCTTGGGCCTACCAAGATCCAGCTGAAAGCGGCCACATGCGAGAACTGAAGACATAAGGTGATCTTTAAATGAAAGGGCCGGCTCCCCCAGGAGCCGGCCCGTAAATCAATGCAGGAATCTGAGACTCAAGCCGCAGGCGCAGGTGCCGTCGGCGCAGCCCCCGTATTGTCATCGCTCGGACGCTTGGGGAGCTGGGACGAAGGCTTGGGCGGCCGTGGAGTCCGCCCGGCCATGATGTCATCGATCTGGTCCGCATCGATGGTTTCCATCTCCAGCAGCGCGGCCGTCATCGCCTCGGCCTTGTCCCGGTTTTCCTCGATCAGGCGACGTGCCAAGGCGTACTGCTGATCCAGAATCCTCCGGATCTCCGCGTCCACCTTCTGCAAGGTCGCCTCGGACATGTTCTTGTGGGTCGTAACCGAGCGGCCGAGGAACACTTCACCTTCTTCCTCGCCATAAACCATCGGACCGAGGTTGTCCGACATCCCCCACTGGGTCACCATGCGGCGAGCCAGGTCGGTGGCACGCTGAAAATCGTTTGACGCGCCCGTTGTCATCTGGTTCATGAAGATCTCTTCGGCAATCCGCCCGCCGAAGAGAACGGCGATCGTCTGCAGCAGGCGTTCACGATCCTGGCTGTAGCGATCCTGCTCCGGCAACTGCATGGTCACGCCAAGAGCGCGCCCACGCGGAATGATCGTAACCTTGTGCACCGGGTCCGTCTTGGTCAGGCACTTTGCGACGATCGCGTGCCCGGATTCATGGTAGGCGGTATTGCGGCGCTCCTCCTCGGGCATGACCATGGAGCGGCGCTCGGCCCCCATCATGATCTTGTCCTTGGCGCGCTCGAAATCCTCCATATCCACGAGACGCTTGTTGCCCCGCGCAGCAAAAAGGGCGGCTTCATTGACCAGGTTGGCCAAGTCAGCACCAGCGAAACCCGGGCAACCACGGGCCAGGATCAGCGCATCGACGTCCGGTGCAATGGGAACCTTACGCATATGAACGCGCAGGATCTGCTCACGCCCACGGATATCGGGCAGCGGCACAACCACCTGGCGGTCAAAACGGCCCGGACGCAGCAAGGCGGGATCAAGGACATCGGGACGGTTGGTCGCAGCGATCACGATCACCCCCGAAACACCCTCGAAGCCATCCATCTCAACCAGCAACTGGTTCAGGGTCTGCTCACGCTCGTCATTGCCACCGCCGAGGCCGGCGCCACGCTGCCGGCCCACCGCATCGATTTCGTCGATGAAGATGATGCACGGGGCCTGCTTCTTGGCCTGCTCAAACATGTCACGCACGCGCGCCGCACCGACACCGACGAACATTTCGACGAAATCCGAACCGGAGATCGAGAAGAACGGAACCTTCGCCTCACCAGCGATCGCCTTTGCCAGCAAGGTCTTGCCGGTACCCGGCGAGCCGACCATCAGCACGCCCTTGGGAATGTGGCCGCCCAGCTTCTGGAACTTGGATGGATCGCGCAGGAACTCGACGAGCTCACCGACCTCCTCCTTTGCCTCGTCGCAACCGGCAACGTCGGCAAAGGTCACCGTATTGGCGGTCTCGTCGAGCATCTTGGCCTTGGACTTGCCAAAGGAGAACGCACCACCGCGCCCGCCCCCCTGCATCTGGCGCATGAAGAACACCCACACGCCGATCAGCAGGATCATCGGGAACCAGGACACGAAGATGTTCATGAGGAAGGACTGCTCCTCTTCCGGCTTCGTGGCAGTAACCTTGACGCCATAGCGCATCAGATCGCCGACCATCCAGATATCCTGCACGCCAGGCGTGTAAACAGTGATCTGACGACCGTCCTGGGTCGTGGCCCGAACCGTCCGCCCGTCCACAACCGCCTTGGCGATCTTGCCCTGCTTCGCGTCCTCCATGAACTGGGAGTACTCGATCGAGTTCTGGGCCGTCTGACGATTGTTGACCTGGTTGAAGACCGTCATCAGAACGACGCCTATCACCAGCCAGATCGCAAGATTCTTGAATAGATTGTTCAAAACGATTCCTTGAAAGCCCAACAGGGGCCACAGCCTAGTGGACTGATTCTATGTCTGATCGTTCGCAGGATCAAATGATCGTGGCCATAGCTTGAATCAATGGCCTTCCACACTATGTTCGCAGTCCGAAGCCCAGCAGGTACACCTCGGAGCTACGTCCGCGGGAGGCCTGGGGCTTGCGCACGACGACCGACTTGAAGACCCGCTCCACCTCTTTGCGGAACTCATCGAAGCCCTGCCCCTGGAACACCTTGACCAGGAACTTCCCGCCCGGATTCAAGTGCTGATATGCAAACTCCAGGGCCAGTTCGGCCAGATGAATCGAACGGGCCTGGTCGCTGGTAGGGATACCCGAAATGTTCGGTGCGATATCCGACATCACGAGGTCAACGCCCCGTCCCTCCAGTTGCGCCTCGAAGCGGGCCACGAACTCCTCATCGTGGAAGTCGCCCTGCATGAATTCGACCCCGTTGATGGGCTCGATCGGCAGCAGATCAAGGGCAAAAACCCGGCCCTGCGCCCCTACCCGCCCAATGGCAACCTGGCTCCAGGAACCCGGGGCAGCCCCCAGGTCGACGACCACCATGCCAGGGCGGATCAACTTGTCCTTTTCGTCGATCTCCATGAGCTTGTACGCCGCCCGGGCGCGCCAGCCCTCAGCCTTGGCGCGCTGCACGAACGGATCATTAACATGCTCCGTCATCCACGATTTACTGGTCTTGGTACGCTTCATCGCGGTACAATTACGCCCTTTTTTCAATGAGTTGCAAAATGATTGAACTTTCGCCCGCGCAGCGCCGCGCGTTCCGCGCGCAAGCCCACCACCTTAACCCCGTGGTCAGTGTCGCCGGCAATGGCCTGACACCTGCCGTGCTCAAGGAGATCGATCACGCCCTGCAGGCTCACGAACTCATCAAGGTCCGCGTCTACGGTGACGATCGCAGTCTTCGGGAATCCATCCTCGCCAGCATCTGCACCGAACTCGGCGCCGCTGCAGTTCAACACATCGGCAAGACGCTGATCGTATGGCGGGAAAAGCGCGAACAGGAAACCACCCGGGCTCCTGCCGCCGATCGTCCGAAGAAGCCGCTGGCCAAGGCAAAGTCTGCCAAGGCGCTGTCGTCCCACCGGGGCATCGCCTCCTTGAAGAAGAAGGCGGGCGCCAAGAAGGATTACTGGTTCGCAGCTCCCGGCAAAGGTCCGCGCCGCCAATCTGACGACTCCTGAGCGGCGTCTATCAGCGCAAACCCTTGTCCTGCCAGGCCACCAACAGCAGGCCAAGCAGACTTTCCACCAGATAGACGACACTGGAAACGCCATGCCAAGCCATGAACCGGCTGCGCAAGGCGCTTTCCATGACCTCGCGCGGCAAGGAATCCTCCTTCAGCTGCGCCAGGATCGGCTGGATCCCGAAATGGCCGGCCACAGTCAGCAGCAGCATCAGGAAAACCACCCAGAACACGCTGCTCTTGAAGGCCGCACCATTCTTGCGGAGCGCCACGAACACCAGCAGATAGGCGGCTGAAGCAAGACCCAGCCATGCAACGTAGGTGAACATTTCCCCAGCCAATCGCCCGGCAAGCATGCGGTCGTCGAGCAACCGGAACAGCGTGGGCGCGGCAAGGTAGCCGATCGCCCACAGCGCCCCAACCCACAGGGTGATCAGGGTGCTGTAGACGTATTCAGCAAATCGGGGCATGGGCTCGAGACTTACTCGTAACGGACGTCGATCAGTTCAAGCTCACGCACGCCGCCGGGTGCCTGCACCTCGGCAACGTCGCCTGCAAACTTGCCGATCAAGGCACGAGCGATGGGAGAGCTGATCGCGATCTTGCCCGCCTTGATGTCGGCCTCGTCGTCGCCGACGATCTGGTAGGTCACCGATTCACCGTTATCCAGGTCCTCGAGCTCCACCGTGGCACCAAAGACGCAGCGCCCATCCGCATCGAGCAGCTTGGGGTCGATGATCTGGGCGTTGGAGATCTTCCCCTCCACCTCCCGGATACGCCCCTCAATGAAGCCTTGCCGCTCCTTCGCCGCGTCGTACTCGGCGTTTTCGGAAAGGTCGCCATGGGAACGCGCCTCGGCAATCGCCGCAATAACGTCCGGACGATCGACGGTCTTCAGGCGATGCAGCTCCTGGCGCAGCTGCTCTGCGCCAGCAACGGTCAGCGGTACCTTGTTCATGCCTTCACCAGCTCGCCATGGAGGTCCTGCAGGGAATAAGCCTCGAGCCCCACCAGATGGCGCATACCCATGCAGGCAGCACGCGCACCTTCGATCGTCGTGTAGATGGTGACCTTCGCCGCCAGCGCACTGGTACGGATCGAACGGGAGTCCGTCACCGCCTGGCGCTTTTCCTCAACGGTGTTGATGACAAGGCTGATCTCGTTGTTCTTGATCATGTCCACAATGTGCGGACGGCCTTCGTTCACCTTGTTCACCGCGGACACGGGCAAGCCGACAGCCGAAATCGCCGCGGCGGTACCGCGGGTAGCGACCACGGAGAAGCCCAGTTCGATCAGCTCACGCGCAACCTCAACGGCCTTCGGACGGTCGGTGTGCTTGACGCTGATGAAGGCTTTACCCGAAGTGGGCAAACGCACGCCGGCACCGAGCTGGCTCTTCACGAAGGCTTCAGCAAACGTACGGCCGACACCCATGACCTCGCCAGTGGACTTCATCTCGGGCCCAAGGATGGTATCGACACCCGGGAACTTGACGAAGGGAAACACGGCTTCCTTCACGGAGTAGTACGGCGGCACGACTTCACCAACAACGCCCTGATCGTCGAGGCTGCGGCCGGCCATGCAGCGCGCTGCAATCTTCGCCAGCGGCAGGCCACAAGCCTTGGAGACGAACGGAACAGTCCGGGATGCGCGGGGGTTCACCTCAAGCACGTAAACCACCGCGTCATCGCCCTCGCCCTGGATCGCGAACTGGACGTTCATCAGGCCGCACACGTTCAGCGCACGGGCCATCGATTCCGTCTGGCGACGCAGTTCATCCTGCAACTTCTGCGACAGCGTGTAAGGCGGCAGGGAGCAGGCGGAGTCACCCGAGTGGACGCCAGCCTGCTCGATGTGCTCCATGATGCCGCCGATCATGACGCGCTTGCCGTCGGACAAGGCATCCACGTCCACTTCAGTCGCGTCGTTCAGGAAGCGATCGAGCAGCACCGGGGAATCGTTGGAGACCTTGACGGCCTCACGCATGTAGCGCTCGAGATCCTTCTGCTCATGGACGATTTCCATCGCCCGGCCACCCAGCACGTAGGACGGGCGGACCACCAGCGGGTAGCCGATCTCGGCCGCCAGGCGCACGGCGTCTTCCGGCGTACGGGCGGTGCGGTTGGGAGGCTGCTTCAGGCCCAGTTCGAACAGCAGCTTCTGGAAGCGCTCGCGGTCTTCGGCCGCATCGATCATGTCAGGGCTGGTGCCGATGATGGGCACGCCGTTGGCTTCGAGCTCACGGGCACGCTTCAGTGGGGTCTGACCGCCGAACTGAACGATCACACCAACGGGCTTCTCGACAGCGACGATCTCGAGGATGTCCTCGAGGGTCAGCGGTTCGAAGTACAGGCGATCCGAGGTGTCATAGTCGGTGGACACGGTTTCCGGGTTGCAGTTGACCATGATGGTCTCGTACCCGTCTTCGCGCATGGCCATTGCCGCATGCACGCAGCAGTAGTCGAACTCGATGCCCTGGCCAATCCGGTTCGGACCACCGCCCAGCACCATGATCTTCTTGTTGCTGGTCGGCAGCGCCTCGCACTCATCCTCGTAGGACGAGTACAGATACGCGGTGGACGTGGCGAATTCGGCTGCGCAGGTATCCACGCGCTTGAACACCGGACGCACGCCGGCGGCGTGACGATGCAGACGCACGGAGGTTTCGTCCGTGGCCAGCAGCTTAGCCAGGCGACGGTCGGCAAAACCCTTGCGCTTCAGTTCGCGCAGCTCGGCCGCGTTGATGCCCTTGAGGGAGCGGCCCACCAGGGACTTCTCGGTCTTGATGATGTCTTCGATCTGGATCAGGAACCACGGATCGATGCGAGTCAGCGCATGCACCTGCTCGAGGGTCATGCCTTCGCGGAAGGCCTGGCCCACGTACCAGATACGCTGGGAACCCGGTTCGCTGAGTTCGCGCTCGAGATCGTCCTGGTCGGCTTCAACTTCGTCCAGGCCGTAGGCACCGGTTTCGAGACCGCGCAAGGCCTTCTGGAAGGACTCCTGGAAGGTGCGGCCCATGGCCATCACCTCACCCACGGACTTCATCTGGGTGGTCAGGCGATCGTTGGCCAGCGGGAACTTCTCGAAGGCGAAACGCGGGATCTTGGTGACCACGTAGTCGATGGACGGCTCGAAGGACGCCGGCGTCGCGCCGCCGGTGATGTCGTTCCTCAGCTCATCAAGAGTGAAGCCGACGGCGAGCTTGGCCGCCACCTTGGCGATCGGGAAGCCAGTCGCCTTGGAAGCCAGTGCGGAGGAACGGGACACGCGCGGGTTCATCTCGATGACGATCATGCGACCATCCTTCGGATTGATCGCGAACTGCACGTTGGAACCGCCGGTATCCACGCCGATCTCACGCAGCACCGCGATGGAGGCGTTGCGCAGGATCTGGTATTCCTTGTCGGTCAGCGTCTGGGACGGCGCCACAGTGATGGAGTCACCAGTGTGCACCCCCATCGGATCGAGGTTCTCGATGGAACAGACGATGATGCAGTTGTCCGCGGTATCACGGACCACCTCCATCTCGTATTCCTTCCAGCCGATCAGCGACTCTTCGATCAGCAGCTCGTTGGTCGGCGACGCTTCCAGGCCACGCTTGCAGATTTCCGCAAACTCTTCCGGGTTATAGGCGATGCCGCCGCCGGTGCCACCCAGGGTGAAGGACGGGCGGATGATGACCGGGAAGCCGATGTCGGCCTGCACCTGCAGGGCCTCGTCCATGCTGTGGGCAACGCCGGAACGCGCAGAGCCAAGACCAATCTTGGTCATGGCATCCTTGAACTTCATGCGGTCCTCGGCCTTGTCGATGGCCCCTTCCTTGGCACCGATCAGCTCGACGCCGAACTTCTCGAGCACGCCGTTGCGTGCGAGATCGAGCGCGCAGTTGAGCGCGGTCTGGCCGCCCATGGTGGGCAGCACGGCATCCGGCCGCTCTTTCTCGATGATGCGCTCGACGACCTGCCAAGTGATCGGCTCAATGTAGGTGACGTCGGCCGTTTCCGGATCCGTCATGATGGTGGCTGGGTTGGAATTGACCAACACGACCTTGTAACCCTCTTCACGCAGGGCCTTGCAGGCCTGGGCGCCAGAGTAGTCGAATTCACAGGCCTGGCCGATGATGATCGGGCCGGCGCCGATGATGAGAATGGTCTTGATGTCTGTACGTTTGGGCATGGTTCTTCAGAGACTGGAAAGCGGTTGATCGAAAACTGGTGCGTCGCGGCGCACCACCGTGACGATCGGCTTCAGCTCCTCGCCTCCATCAGCGCAATGAATCGGTCAAACAGGTAGGCCACGTCGTGCGGACCGGGGCTCGCCTCCGGGTGTCCCTGGAAGGAGAAGGCCGGCACATCGGTACGCGCCAGGCCCTGCAGGCTGCCATCGAACAACGACACGTGGGTCACCCGCACGTTGGCTGGCAGCGTTGCAACGTCGGCGGCAAAACCATGGTTCTGGCTGGTGATCAGCACCTGGCCGGAATCAAGATCCTTTACCGGATGGTTCGCGCCGTGGTGGCCGAACTTCATCTTCATGGTCTTGGCACCGGACGCCAGCGCGAGCAGCTGGTGCCCCAGGCAGATGCCGAAGGTCGGGATACCCTTCGCAAGCACCTGCTGAATCGCCTCGATGGCGTAATCACAGGGCTCCGGATCGCCAGGCCCGTTGGACAGGAAGACGCCGTCGGGATTGAGGGCCAGCACTTCCGCAGCAGGGGTCTGGGCCGGCACCACCGTCAGGCGGCAGCCGCGCTCGGCCAGCATGCGCAGGATGTTGCGCTTGACGCCATAGTCGTAGGCCACCACGTGGAAACGCGGATTTTCCTGGACCACGTAACCTGCGTCG
Organism: Zoogloea sp. GW822-FHT05C07; assembly: GCF_058800215.1. Lineage (NCBI taxonomy): Bacteria > Pseudomonadati > Pseudomonadota > Betaproteobacteria > Rhodocyclales > Zoogloeaceae > Zoogloea > Zoogloea sp. GW822-FHT05C07. The sequence continues at coordinate 4,185,955 of NZ_CM179510.1, read as the reverse complement.
AGGCGCCATTCGCCTTCCGCCCACGGATAGGATTCAGTGGCGGACACAACCTTGGCGAGATCCATGCCGGCGAGCCCGGGAAAAGCCCGGGCCTGTGCCAGCGCGGCCTCCACGTTCAGTTCGGCAGCCGTTGCCGCCGTGACGATACAGCCGCTCTGGGCCCCCTTCTCACGCAGGATACGCGTGAGCTTACGGGTATCGATACCGGCGATCGCGACGATGTTCTCAGCCTTGAGATAGGCATCCAGCGATTGCTCACTACGCCAGTTGGACGCCACCAACGGCAAATCACGGATCACCAGGCCGGAAGCAAAAACCTTGGCGGCTTCATTGTCTTCCCGATTGATACCGGTGTTTCCGATGTGCGGATAGGTGAGCGTGACGATCTGGCGACAGTAGCTCGGGTCGGTGAGGATTTCCTGATAGCCGGACATGGAAGTGTTGAACACTACCTCGCCGACCGTTGCACCAATGGCCCCGATGCCTTTGCCGTAGAACACCGTCCCGTCGGCAAGAACAAGAATGGCGGGCGGGAAAGCTGACACGGCGAACTCCTCGAAATCTTGTGATTGAACGACTTACATGCATAGCCAGGCTACACATGAAAAACGGGATCGCCCTGAAGGCCATCCCGTAAGAAACTTTCTAATTATAGCCCGAAGCCACTTCTCCCGGCAAATCCGACTGTAAGAATACTGACAAACTATGTCACCTTCCGCGCCCGGCGCAACACGCCCGCGAGGCGACCGAGCGCCTCGAGAAGCTCCGGCAAGTCACGGCGCACGGCAGCCCCGTCTTCATTCTTGCCCGCCACCTCCAGCCGCTGTGCAACGGCCACGACAAGCTCGGCGTTGAACACCCCTGCCGAGCCCTTGATCGAATGGGCCAGAGTACGGATCCCCGCAAAATCATCGGCCCGCTGGGCCTGCTCCAACGCCTTGCGATTGCGCTCCAGATCATTGAAGAAAAGGGTGATCAACTGCTGCAAGGCAGACTCATCCCCATCGAGCAGCTCCAGCGTGGCGGCCAGGTCTGCCACATCGCTCCCAACCCCAAGGTCGATACAGGACTCACCCTCCTCATCCCCCCGCTCTCCCCCCATGACGCGCCCGATCGCCGCAAAAAGCTCGGCCGGCTTGATGGGCTTGGCAATATAGTCGTCCATGCCAGCCATCAGACAGCGATCACGATCACCCTGCATTGCATGCGCCGTCATGGCGATAATCGGCGTGAACTTCCAGTGACCTCCCGCCGCCCAGCTGCGCCTGGCCTCTCGCGCCCGGATGGCCTGCGTCGCCTCAAAGCCCCCCATGACCGGCATCTGGACATCCATCAGGATCAGGTCGAAGCGCCCCGCGTCGAAACAATCGACGGCCTCCTTGCCGTTCGATGCCAGCGTGATCGAGTGCCCCGCCTTCTCCAGCATCTTGACGGCTACGGTCTGATTGACCGGGTTATCCTCGACCAACAGGATGCCGTACGCACGCCCGAGAGGCGCGACCGACAGCGGCGCCACCGGAAGCTCATCGACGAGGAAACGCTCTTCCTCCACCACGCCCCCCTGCAACGACAGGCGTAGCGCATCAATCAGATCTAGTTCGGAAAAAGGCTTGATCAGACGGGCGCCGATCTTGAAGTGCTCACACTTTGCTGAATCACCACGCTGCGCGTTGCCATCGAGCATCATGACCAGGCGATCGAGGCGCGGCCACCCCTTGATCAGCCGTTCAGCCAACGCATAGCCGCCCGGCGCCGGCATCGCCGCATCCATCAGCAGCCAGTCATACGGCGCATTCCCCACCTGTGCCGCCTGCAGCTGAGCAAGAAGCGCCTCGCCATCTGCCACCTCACGGACATCCAGCCCCAGAGACCTGAGCTGCGCACCGACACAGCGGCGCAGCGCCTGATTTCCGGCCGCCACCAGAACCCGTCGCGCACCAAAGGCAGGCCGCTCGGCCAGCGGCTGCGCGGCCACGTCAACGTGCACCGAGAAGCTGAAAGTGCTGCCCTTGCCGAGCTCGCTCGATACGCTGATCACACCCCCCATCAGCTCGACGATCCGCTTGCAGATCGCCAGCCCCAACCCGGTTCCACCATATTTCCGGGTCGTCGACTCGTCAGCCTGGGAAAAGGCGCCAAAAATCGCGTCGTGCTTGTCTTCGGCAATGCCGATCCCGGAATCCCGCACACCGACATCGAGGAGCGCACCGCGATCCTCCAGCAGCCGGGCCCGAACGACGACCTCAACCTCCCCCTTATCGGTGAATTTGATGGCATTCCCGACAAGATTGGTCAGCACCTGGCGCAAGCGGGTGGGATCCCCGATCAACACCGCAGGAACCTCGGGCCCCACGTAATAGAAGCACTCGATGCCCTTCTGGTAGGCCCGCAGCGCAAGGGACTTCATGGTGTCGCCGAGCAGACCGGGCAAGGAGAACTCAACCTGCTCGAGATTCAACCACCCGGCCTCGATCTTTGAAAAATCCAGCACATCATTGATGATGTGCAACAGGGAATCCGCCGAACTCTTGACGGTATTCAGATACTCCCGCTGCTCGTCATCAAGCCGCGTATCGAGCACCAGCTCCGTCATTCCGATGATGCCGTTCATCGGCGTGCGGATCTCATGGCTCATGTTGGCCAGGAAATCACTCTTGGCCCGATTCGCCGCCTCTGCCTGCTCCTTGGCGTGCAATAGCTCAAGCTCGGCACTCTTGGCGCGGGTGATGTCACGGTATATCCCCATCATGCGAAGCCAACGACCGTCGCTGCCGCGACCACTCGCCCGCCCCTTGACGAGAATCCATCGCCACGCGGAGGTTTTGTCGAGGATCCGGAACTGCGCCTCGAAGCAATCCAGCTCTCCGCGCAGGTGCGCCACCACGTGGTGATGCAGCAACTCCTGGTCGTCCGCATGCAGCAGCGGCATCCACGAGGAAAAATCGCTGGACAGCTCCTCGACGCCATAACCCAGCATTTTCTGCCAGTGCGCGTCCATGACCAACGTGCCGCCGAGAAGGTCCCAATCCCACAGGCCGGCCTCAGTATTCTGCATGGCGAGCCCGAGCCGCTCCCGCGCATCATGCGCCTCCCGCTTCGCGGCCTCCCGGGACAGCAGCACCCCCTGCAAGGCCTCCAGGATTTTCCCCGCCGGCGCATGCAGGGCATCACCCACTGGCCCGATCGCCCCCGCCGCAGCCCCGGCAACCACAAAAGCCCTCAGCGCCTGCCCAAGTTCGGCATCGGCAAGACTGGGGTTGATCGCTGGATCGGTCAAATCGACGGCCTCACGACGACGGACAGATGGGGGTGAGGACACCCTTCCCCATCGTATCGGCAGGGCGCCCCACGGCTTGAGCCGCGACTGGCCGATTTACTTCAGACCGAGCACGTCCTGCATGTCGAACAGCCCCGCCTTGCGCCCAGCAATGAAGCGCGCCGCCCGCAGGCTTCCCAGCGCGTAGGGCATGCGGCTACCCGACTTGTGGGTGATCTCGATGCGCTCACCGATTCCAGCGAACAACACGGTGTGGTCGCCTACGATGTCGCCACCACGCACGGTAGCAAAGCCGATGGTCTGGCCATCGCGCTCTCCGGTCACGCCTTCGCGGCCGTAAACAGCGCACGACTCGAGGTCGCGCCCCAGCGCCGATGCAACAACTTCGCCCATGCGCAGCGCGGTTCCGGACGGCGCGTCGACCTTGAGGCGATGATGCGCCTCGATGACCTCTACGTCATAGCCTTCGTTGAGAATCCGCGCAGCCACGTCCAGAAGCTTGAAGACCGCGTTAACTCCGACCGCCATGTTCGGCGCGAAGACCACGGGGATGCCTTGCGCTGCAGCGCCAATCGCAGCCTTTTCCTCGGCCGAGAAGCCCGTCGTACCAATCACCATGCCGCAGCCGGCAGCCTTCGCCAACTCGAGGTGATGCAAGGTTCCCTCCGGCCGCGTGAAGTCGATCAGGCAATCGGCTTGCGCCAGCCCGGCGGCCACATCGCTGGTGATGGTCACGCCGCACGGGCTACCGACCAGATCGCCGGCATCCTTGCCGATGAAGGTACTCTCGGAACGCTCGAAGGCGGCGACCAGCACGGTCTCCGGATCCTTCAGGGTTGCTTCGATGAGCATCCGCCCCATTCGACCGGAAGCACCGGCAATCGCGATACGAACTTGAGTCATGAAAATTCCGGAATAAGGGTATTAAGAGGTTCCGCCGGGCCAGTCCGTCAGGGTTGCGAGGGCGTCTCGCCTGCACGGACATCCCCCTCGAGGCGCGCCACCTTGCCGTCCTCGAAGATCACTGTCAGGCGGCGCTCCTGCAAGCTGCCCTTGCCCGGCTGAAAACGGTAGATGTAGTCCCAGCGGTCTGAATGAAAGACATCGGTCACCAGCGGCGTCCCCAGCACGAAGCGCACCTGATCCCGTGTCATTCCGGACTTGAGCTGGGACACCATTTCCTGGGTCACGAAATTGCCCTGCCGGACATCGATTCTGTAGGGTTTGAAAAAGTCGCCGACGGCGGTGCAACCGGAAAGGATAGCTACCAGCAGTACAGAAGAGAACAGTTTGCGCATGGCGTTTCTGGAAGGCGGAATGGGCATCGGCCGAAAGGCCGCATTCTCAAGGTTGGTCTGAAACTATATCATACGGGGCTGGTCGGACTTTCGACCGCCGCATCCAAGTTTTCGGGGCTCCCATGTCCAGTAATTCGCAGAACCTAAAGAGTATCGGCCTCAAGGCTACCTTCCCGCGCCTCAAGATCCTCGATCTGTTCCAGAAGGTGGAAAACCGCCATCTGACGGCAGAAGACGTCTATCGCCTGCTCATCGCCGAAGATATGGACATCGGACTGGCCACGGTCTACCGCGTGCTCACCCAGTTCGAACAGGCCGGCCTTCTTGAGCGCCATTACTTCGAGTCCGGCAAAGCCGTCTTCGAACTCAACGAAGGGCATCACCACGACCATCTGGTATGCCTGCAGTGCGGCAAGGTGGAAGAGTTCTTCGACCCCGCCATCGAGGAAAGGCAGAACAGGATTGCCGAAGAGCGCGGTTTCGCCGTACGCGAACATGCGCTTTATCTGTACGCGGACTGCAAGAAGGACCCCTGCCCCAACCGCCCGGGCAGCGGCCCGATTACCAGCACCTGAACGCTGCTGGCCTCAGCCAGCGCGCTGCAGGCCCAGCATCTCGGCCGCATGATCGCGGGTGGTATCGGTGATGTGTACACCACCCAGCATGCGGGCGATCTCCTCAACGCGCTCGGCAGGCGTCAGGCGCTTTACGCGGGAAAGCGTCTGGCCATCACGGGTTTCCTTCGAGATGGTCCACTGCCAGTCGGCCTGAGCCGCCACCTGGGGCAGGTGGGTCACGCACAGCACCTGGCGATCACTCCCTATCTGCTTGAGCAGGCGTCCGACGATCTCGGCCACCCGCCCGCCGATACCGACATCGACCTCGTCGAAGATCAGCGTTGGCGTAGCCGCGTTGCGACTCGCAATGACCTGGATCGCCAGACCGATCCGTGACAACTCCCCGCCCGATGCAACCTTGGCGAGGGAACGCAGCGGCTGGCTGGCGTTGGCCGTGACCAGGAACTCCACCGTCTCAAGCCCGCTGGCACAGCCCTCCTCCACCGGTCGGACGGCAATCTCAAAGCACGCGCCGGCCATCGCCAGCGACTGCATTGCATCGGTCACCGCCGCCGACAGTGCCTCCGCCACGCTTCGGCGCGCCACTGACAAGCGTCCGGCAGCCTCCATGAAGCGCGCTTTTGCGGCCGACTCCTCTCGGGCCAGCGCCTCTGGATCGGCCTCCCGCGTGAGGCGCTCCAGGCGCAGCACACTATCGGCCTGCAGATCGGGCAAGGCCTCGGGCGCCACCTTGTGCTTGCGCGCCATGCCGGTTACCGCCTGGATACGCTGATCGATCTCCGCAAGGCGCTCCGGATCCACGTCGAGCCGGTCCCGATAGCGGCGCATCGCATGCAGGGCTTCGTCGAGCTGGATGCTCGCGCTGCCCAGCAGCTCCTGCACGTCGGCAAGCTGCCCGTCGTGCTGCGCCATATCCGCCACCCGTGCGAGCAGGTGATCGAGTTGCGAGACCAGCGCATAGTCGCCGTCCGCCAGGCCTTCCAGCACCTCCGTGCTGCCCGCAATCAATCCTGCCGCATGAGCCAGGCGGGTCTGTTCCTGGTTGAGCGTCGCCCACTCATGAGGATCGAAGGCCAGTTCACGCAATTCACTGACCTGCCAGGCCAGCAGTTCGCGCTCCCTCTCGGTGCTCAAGGCCCCGTGCTCCGCCACCTCCCGCGCCCGTCGCAGAGCGGACCAGGCACGATACAAGTCGGCCACTTCGGATGCCTGCCCGGACAGGCCGCCATGAGCATCCACCAGTTCCAGCTGGGCATCCGTACGCAATAGCGCATGATGGGCGTGCTGGCCGTGAATATCCGCCAGCCACTCCCCGGCGGCCCGCATCTGGGCCAGCACAACGGGAACGCCGTTGAGCCATGTCTTGGAGCGCCCGCCGCTGTCGATGACCCGCCGCATCAGCACCGAGCCGTCACCGGAATCCAGCTCCTGTTCGACCAGCCAGTCCCGCAACGCGCCATCTTCCGGGAGGTCGAATTCGGCGAGAATCTCCGCCTTGGCCTGCCCGGTCCGGACAACCCCGCTCTCGGCCTTGCCGCCCAGCACCAACCCCAGGGCATCCAGCAGGATCGATTTGCCCGCGCCGGTCTCGCCGGTCAATGCACCAAAACCGGCCTCGAACTCGAGCTCGAGTTGATCGACGATGACAAAATCGCGAATGGAAAGATGACGCAGCATGAAGGCAGAGAGGAAATTTGAGCAGGTCAGCCGTGGCGGGGCGCGGAGCTCCAGTGCAGCTTTTCACGCAGCATGGCGAAATAACTGTAGCCCACCGGATGCAACAGGCGAACCCGGTGGGGCGATCGGGTGATCTGCAGAGTATCGCCCGCCCGTGTGTCGTAACGTGTCTGTCCATCAAAGTGCACGCGGGAGTCGTGCGGCGGCAGCAGCACGATCTCGATGCGGCAGCGGTCCGGCAGCGTGATGGGACGCGCAGTCAGCGTATGAGGGCACATCGGCACCAGCGCGATGCCGTCCACGCTCGGATGCAGGATCGGGCCATTGGCCGACAGCGCGTAGGCCGTCGAACCGGTCGGCGTCGAAATGATCATGCCGTCCGAACGCTGGGTATAGACGAACTCTCCGTCGATACGCAGATCGAACTCGATCATGCGCCCGAGATCGCCCTTATTGACCACCACATCATTGAGCGCCACCGTATGAAACACGCGCTTTCCATTGCGGAGCACTTCGGCGTCGAGCAGCACGCGGCTTTCTTCCGAATACCGCCCTTCGAGCACCTCGCTGATCTTTTCCAGCGCGACCTCCCGGGAGATGTCGGTCAGGAAGCCGAGCCGCCCCTGATTGACGCCGACCAACGGTACCTCGTACTCAGCCAGCCGGCATGCACTATTGAGAAGCGTGCCATCGCCCCCAAGTACGACCGCAAGATCGGCCTGAACACCGATTTCCTCGTAGCTGGCGACCGAGAAACCCGCCGTCAGCCCGGTGGAACTGGCTGTCCCCTGTTCGATCAGCACCTGAAGCCCCAGGCCGCGCAAATGATTGGCCAGCCGAAGCACCGCTTCAGCCACCTCGGGGCTCTGATACTTGCCGATCAGCGCAATCGTCTTGAACTCACAGGTCATGCGCCGATTAAACCACATTATTCACGGACGCCGCAGGCGGCCAAGACAAAACAGAACCAACCGGCACCATTCATGCTTCTCATGAGCGCGTCCCTTCCTTAGAATCCCAGCGTCTCTCCGAGCCTTCCGCCATGACCAGCCTCGACCAACGTTCGCAAATCCTCCTCAAGACCCTTGTGGAGCACTATATCGCCGAAGGCCAGCCGGTCGGTTCGCGTGCCCTGTCACGCCATTCCGGGCTCAAACTGTCCCCGGCAACGGTGCGCAATGTGATGTCGGACCTGGAAGAGCTCGGCTTCATCACCAGCCCGCACACTTCGGCCGGCCGCGTGCCCACGGCGCGCGGCTATCGTTTCTTCGTCGACAGCCTGCTCACGGTGCAGCCCATCGACCTGGGCCAGATGCGGGAGATCAAGGGCCAGATCCAGCCCGGCGAGCCGCAGCGGGTCATCAATGCCGCCTCCCAGCTGCTGTCAGGCCTCACCCACTTTGCTGGCGTCGTGATCTCCCCGAAGCAGGACGCCATCAAGATCCGCCAGATCGAGTTCGTCAGCCTGTCGGAAACCCGTGTCCTGCTGATCCTCGTCACCACCGGTGGCGACGTACAGAACCGGATCCTGTTCACCAAGCGCCACTACAACCCGGCCGAACTGGTCACCGCCGCCAATTACCTCAACCAGCACTTTGCCGGCCTGGCGTTTCCCGAGATCCGCACGCGCATCCAGGACGAACTCAAGCAGCTCCGCTCCGACATGACCGACCTCATGAGCGCGGCCGTCGAAGCCGGCAGCGAAGCCCTCGAGGAAACCCAGAGCACCTACGTGATCTCCGGCGAAACCAACCTGCTCGACGCGGAAGACCTGTCCTCCAACATGGCCCGCCTGCGCGAACTCTTCAAACTGTTCGAACAGAAGACCGGCCTCATGCAGCTCCTCGACATCTCCAATCGCGCCCAGGGCGTGCAGATCTTCATCGGTGGCGAGAGCGGGCTGAGTCCCCTCGACGACTGCAGCGTCATCACCGCACCCTACGAAGTGGACGGCCAGCTGGTCGGCTCCGTCGGCGTCATCGGCCCGACCCGCATGGCTTACGAACGAGTGATCCCGATCGTCGACGTCACCGCCCGCCTCCTAACCAGCGCCCTTTCGGGCCACAACTGACGAAAGCCGCCATGTCCAGATACTGGCAGGAGCCAGCCCACACCCATGGCCAGACACCCCGCATCGGCATCCTGCTGGTCAATCTCGGCACACCCGCCGCGGCAAGCGCCGACGCGCTCCGCCCCTATCTGAAGCAGTTCCTGTCCGACCCGCGGGTCGTCGAGATTCCGCGCCTCATCTGGTGGCCGATCCTCAACGGCATCATCCTGCGCACCCGGCCCGCCAAGTCCGCCGCCAAGTACGCCAGCGTGTGGACCGATGAAGGCTCGCCGCTCAAGGTCCATACCGAAAAACAGGCAAAGCTGCTGGCCGGCTTCCTGACCCATGCAGGCCAGCCTGACCTGCAGGTGAGCTGGGCCATGCGTTACGGCCAGCCGTCCATCCGCAAGCAGCTCGATGCACTGCGCAGCGCCGGCTGCAACCGCATCCTCGTCGTCCCGCTCTACCCGCAGTTCGCCGCCAGCACGACCGCGACGGTCATCGACGACGTGGCCGACTGCCTGCGCCATTGGCGCAACCTCCCGGAAATCCGCTACGTACGCAGCTTCGGCGACGACCCGGGCTACATCGCAGCGCTGGCCCAGTCGGTGCGCGATCACTGGAAGAAAGAGGGGCAGGCCGACAAGCTCGTCCTCAGCTTCCACGGCATTCCGCGCCGCAGCCTGGACCTGGGCGACCCCTATCACTGCGAATGCCACAAGACCGCCCGCCTGCTGCGCGAGGCCCTGCAGTTGCCCGAGGAGCGCGTCATCGTCAGCTTCCAGTCGCGCTTCGGCAAGGCCGAGTGGCTTACCCCGTACACGCAGCCCACGCTGGAGCAACTGGCGCGCAACAAGACCGCTTCATCCGTAGACGTCATGTGCCCGGGCTTCGTGTCCGACTGCCTCGAGACACTCGAAGAAATCAACATGGAATGCCGGGAGACCTTCCTTCACGCCGGCGGCCAGCGCTTCAGCTACATTCCCTGCCTGAACGAACGACAGGACTGGATCGAAGCCTTGATGAAGCTGAGCCTCCGCCAGCTGGGCCACTGGCTAGACGACGCCCGCCCGGACCGGGACGAACTGACCCACCAGGCGGAGCGTGCCCGTGCCATGGGCGCAGCATCATGACCACAATCGGCACGCCGGCCAGCCGCGGCAGGAACGGACAATCATGAAGCTCCTCTTACGCTGGGTTCTCAACGCGGTCGCGCTGATGCTGATCCCGGAAGTGCTCACCCGCATCCACGTCGACAGCTACTCCGCCGCCCTGGTGAGCGCGCTGCTGCTGGGCTTTGTAAACGCGATAATCCGACCGATCCTGATCATCGTGACCCTGCCGATCACTATCTTGACCCTCGGCCTGTTCACACTGGTCATCAACGCCCTGATGTTCTGGTTCGTGTCCGGCCTGGTGCGCGGCTTCGTCGTGCCGGATTTTCCGACGGCGTTCTTGGGCGCGTTGCTGTACAGCCTGCTGACCTGGATGGTCAGCATGGCTTTGGGCGACAAGGACTAGCCGCAGCGCTCAGCGCGAGGGAGCAGAACCCACGACCACCGTACGACGCCTCACGGGCTTGCGCCGCACCGCCCCGGGATCGAAGGCCCCAACCAGTTTTCCCAGAGCCACCGACCTGGCGTCCATGGCCATCTGGAAGGCACCGTCTTCGCCGTACTTCTTGACGGAGAACTTGACCCGCTTGCGCTTACCGTCGGGCAAGGGCCACGACGCCACCCAGAACCAGCGCTGCTTTTCCTCCGGCAGATCACGGGTTTCTGAAGCGCAGTACCGGCAAACCCCTACAACACCCGAACGGTTGTTCTTCTTGACGATGTTGGAGTATTCCTGCATCGACAGCGGCGGATGGGCGGCGATGATCTCGTCCCGATACGCTTTCGCAGCCAAGAACGAGCGCTGCCTCCCGCCGAAGACGCCGTCGCTGAAGTGCTTGCGATAGATCACGCCGCGCCGCTGAATCGTCACCAGCCAGCCATGAGTACGGCTGGTTTCGTTATCGACCCGACTGATCCCATAAGTGCTGACCCGACCCACACGCCACCTCCTTCCGCCCCGCGCAGACATCGCGTTACCAGGCGAATTTCGACCGAATTTGGTGGAACTTTAGATTTTTGCAATATAGCAGCCGATCGTCGCTTGAAACCCCGGGCTACCTCCCCAACATAGCCAGAAACCTTCCCGGAGCCATCCCATGAGCGAAACCCTGCTGATCGCCTGCCCCCATTGCGACACGCTGAACCGCATGTCCGCAACACGCCTCAACGACGCGGGACAGTGCGGCAAATGCAAACAGGCACTCTTCACCGGAAGCCCTGTCCCCCTGAGCGATGCCAACTTCACCGCTCACGCGGAGCGCAGCGGCATCCTCCTGCTGGTGGACTTCTGGGCGCCCTGGTGCGGCCCGTGCCGTAGCATGGCGCCCGCCTTTGCCGCCGCGGCGACGGGCCTTGAGCCGCGGGTCAGGCTTGGCAAGGTAAACACGGAGGACGAGCCCGGACTGGCGACGCGCTTCGGCATTCGCAGCATTCCCACCCTGGTGCTTATCCACGAAGGCCGGGAAATAGCGCGCCACTCGGGCGCCATCGGTAGAGAGGACATCCAGCGCTGGACGCTGGCGAATCTGGGCCGCCAAGCCACCTGATGGTGGCGGCCAGCCTCAGTTGTCGACCAGCTGGAGCTCCATGCCGAAGCCGCTGGCCGTGATGCGTTCGGCCGGTGGCCCGTCTTTCGACAGATCCCGCAAGGCCTGCCCCAGACGACGCGCCACGACGGTGACAAGCCGGGTCCGGAACGCCTCCTGACACTCGTCGGTGGCAAGGGAAAGCGCCGCCGGATTCAGCTCGAGATAAACGGTGGAAGTCGTCGTGACCACCGTACTCATGTGCTTGTGTTCCTGCTGGTCGAGATACGCCAGCTCGCCAAACACTTCACCATAGGCATACTCGCAGACGCGGTGCCCATCGATGGAAACCTCCACGCGCCCGTCGATGACGATCCCGAAACGCTGATCGGCATCTCCCTCCCGCATCAGCAAGGTGTTCGAATCCACCTTGCGCCAGCGGGATATGCGCAGGATCTCCCAGATCTCCACATCCTCGAACTCCACGAAGAAAGGCATCTTGCGGAGGATCGAAAAGCGCGTCGTATCCTGCGGCATGCTCGAGTCGTCGAGGATCTTGTACCTGACCGCCGACAAATCCTTGGCGAAATCGGCACCGTTCTTGTAGCGGGAATACAGGTCTTTCTCGAGCGCCTTGCGGATGACGGTATCGAGCTGCTCCGGCAAGTCTGCGTTGATCTGCGAGACGAGCGGCGGCTCGGTGTTGAGGATCTTGTAGATCAGCTGGGCCGGATTCTTGGCACGGAACGGCAGGCGCCCCGTCAGCATGTGGAAGAGCACGACCCCGAGCGAGAACAGGTCGGTCTTCTGGTTCAGCGGGTAGCCCTTGATCTGCTCCGGGCTCATGTAGGCTGGAGAGCCGACACCCATGATGAAGGTCGAGTCGGACTCGCTCTTCTTGCAGATATTGAGGGCCAGGCCGAAATCGGTGATTTTGACGTTATCCTGCTCGTCGATCAGGATGTTGGCCGGCTTGATGTCCCTATGTACGATGCCTTGGCGGTAGGCGTAGTCCAGCGCCATGCAGCACTTGAAGACGACGCCGATGGTCCGGTGCAGCGGCAGCAGATTCTGGAAGGTGCAGTACGGCTCCAGCGTCGTGCCGGGGAAGTACTCCATGACGATATAGGCGTAGTCCTTCTCGACTGCCGTATCGAAGATCTTGATGATGTTCGGGTGATCCAGGCGGCGGGATACGTCCATCTCGGCCCTCAGCAGCTTGAGGAGCCGCCGGTTCCACTTGGCCTCGTCCTTCGACTTGTCATCGAAACGGATCAGCTTGAGGGCAACCGGCTCCGGGTACTGAGGGTGCTCGGCCAGATAAACGGTTGCCGTGGCGCCACGGCCAACCTCGCGGAGCAGCTTGTATTTACCGATCTTGCTGGGTTCTTGTTCCATACCTGCTTTACGCCCCAGAGCCTGGAAAGATGACCGGGACACGCCGGATTCATCACAATTTTACACCCACTGTGGATACAGGACGGCATCGATGAAATTTGCCCCTTGAAATCTTAACCTGCGCCCCCAAGTTACCGCGAGTCCCAAAAAGGAGCCTTACCCATGCAAGATCAAGACACGCCGCTGAACGCCGAAGAAACGCGGGCCCCGGAACTCGTGGAAAACGCCGCCGGCGCTGAGGCCGAGCAAGTTTCCCAGCCTGCTGATGCGCCGAGTGTCGATTCCCTGCCGAGCCTCACAGAACAACTCCGCCAGGTCGAACTGAAGGCCGCCGAGCACCACGACGCCTGGCTGCGCGCCAAGGCCGAGACCGAAAACGTCCGCCGCCGGGCCCAGGACGACATCGCCAAGGCCGGCAAGTTTGCCGCCGACAAGTTCGCCCAGGCCATGCTCCCGGTCAAGGACAGCCTCGAAGCCGCCCTCGCCACCGAGAACGCCACCCTCGAAAGCCTCAAGCAAGGCGTCGAGCTGACCCTCAAGCAACTCGCCTCCGCCTTCCAGGGCGCCAATGTGGTCGAGATCAATCCGGTCGGCGAGAAGTTCGACCCGAACAAGCACCAGGCGATCAGCGCCATCGAAGCCGACGGCGAACCCAATACGGTGATAAATGTGCTGCAGAAGGGTTACCTGCTGCACGACCGCACCATCCGCCCGGCGCTCGTCGTCGTGTCGAAAGCCAAACCCGCCGCTTGAAAGCGGCGACGGCATCCCCATATCGGTAACAAGCCAGCGCTCCGACCCCGTCGGGCCGCATGTCAAACAGAATTCGAACTGAAGGAAAACTCATGGGCAAGATCATCGGCATCGACCTCGGCACTACCAACAGCTGCGTTTCCGTGATGGAAGGCGGCAAGCCGAAAGTCATCGAAAACTCCGAAGGTGCGCGCACCACCCCGTCCGTCGTGGCCTACGCCGACGACGGTGAAATCCTGTGCGGCGCCCCGGCCAAGCGCCAGGCCGTCACCAACGCCCGCAACACCCTCTACGCCATCAAGCGCCTGATCGGCCGCCGCTTCGAAGAGAAGGAAGTGCAGAAGGACATCGACCTGATGCCCTTCACCATCGCCAAGGCCGACAACGGCGACGCGTGGGTTGAAGTGCGTGGCAAGAAGATCGCCCCGCCGCAGGTTTCCGCCGAAGTGCTGCGCAAGATGAAGAAGACCGCCGAAGACTACCTCGGCGAAGAAGTCACCGAAGCGGTCATCACCGTGCCGGCCTACTTCAACGACAGCCAGCGCCAGGCCACCAAGGACGCCGGCAAGATCGCCGGTCTCGAAGTCAAGCGCATCATCAACGAGCCGACCGCGGCCGCTCTGGCCTTCGGCATGGACAAGAAGCCCGGCGACTCCAAGATCGCCGTGTTCGACCTTGGCGGCGGCACCTTCGACATCTCCATCATCGAAATCGCCGACATCGACGGCGAGCACCAGTTCGAAGTGCTGGCCACCAACGGCGACACCTTCCTGGGCGGTGAAGACTTCGACCAGCGCATCATCGACTACATCGTCACCGAGTTCAAAAAGGAACAGGGCGTCGATCTCAAGAACGACGTGCTGGCCCTGCAACGCCTGAAAGAAGCCGCCGAAAAGGCCAAGATCGAGCTGTCCTCCGGTCAACAGACCGAGATCAACCTGCCCTACATCACCGCCGACGCCACCGGCCCGAAGCACCTGGCGCTGAAGATCACCCGTGCCAAGTTCGAATCCCTGGTCGAAGACCTGGTCGAGCGCACCATCGAGCCCTGCCGCGTGGCCCTGAAGGATGCCGGCGTGAAGGTCTCCGACATCGACGACGTGATCCTGGTCGGCGGCCAGACCCGCATGCCCAAGGTCATCGACAAGGTGAAGGAATTCTTCGGCAAGGATCCGCGCCGTGACGTGAACCCGGACGAAGCCGTCGCCGTCGGCGCCTCCATCCAGGGCGGCGTGCTGCAGGGCGAAGTGAAGGACGTGCTGCTGCTCGACGTCTCCCCCCTGTCCCTCGGCATCGAAACCCTGGGCGGCGTGATGACCAAGCTGATCCAGAAGAACACCACGATTCCGACCAAGGCCTCGCAAGTGTTCTCCACCGCCGACGACAACCAGTCCGCCGTGACCATCCACGTGCTGCAGGGCGAGCGCGAAATGGCTTCCGGCAACAAGAGCCTCGGCCAGTTCAATCTGTCCGACATTCCGCCGGCTCCGCGCGGCATGCCGCAGATCGAAGTCACCTTCGACATCGACGCCAACGGCATTCTGCACGTGTCCGCCAAGGACAAGGCCACCGGCAAGGAAAACAAGATCACCATCAAGGCCAACTCCGGCCTGTCGGATGACGAGATCCAGCAGATGGTCCGCGACGCCGAGGCTCACGCCGAGGAAGACAAGAAGGCCCACGAACTGGTCGATGCCCGCAACCAGCTAGACACCCTGGTCCACTCCGTGAAGAAGGCCCTGGCCGAGCACGGCGACAAGATCGGCGAGGACAAGGCCAAGATCGAAGCCGCCATCAAGGACGCCGAAGACGCCATCAAGACCGGCGACAAGGCTGCCATTGATGCCAAGAGTGAAGCCCTGGCCGCCGTCAGCCAGAAGCTCGGCGAGCACATCTACGCCCAGGCTCAGGCTGAAGCCGGTACCGCTGGCGCCGCCGAAGGCGCTGCCGGTGGCAGCAGCTCCAAGGCCAACGATGCGGACGTCGTCGATGCCGAATTCACCGAGGTGAAGGACAAGAAGTAAGCCTGTCCGGCATCACTGCCGCAGACTGTTCCGGCCGAGCCATGCCGGCGCCCCGTGCGCCGCTCGGCTCGGCCTTTCCACAAGATAGCCAGAGCACCCAAAAATGGCGAAACGGGATTTATACGAGATCCTCGGCGTCAATCGCGACGCATCCGAGGATGAACTGAAAAAGGCCTACCGCAAGCTGGCCATGAAGTACCATCCGGACCGCAACCCGGACAACAAGGAAGCCGAGGACAAGTTCAAGGAGGTCAAGGAGGCCTACGAGATCCTCACCGACGGCAACAAGCGCGCAGCCTACGACCGCTACGGCCATGCCGGCGTCGATCCTTCGCTGGGCGGCGGTGGTGGCGGTGGCGGCCAGGGCTTCGACGGCTTTGCCGACGCATTCGGCGACATCTTCGGCGACATCTTCGGTGGCGGCGGCGGACGCGGACGTTCCAACGTCTATCGCGGCGCCGACCTGCGCTACAACCTGGAGATCACCCTCGAGGAAGCCGCCCGCGGCGCCGAGAAGACCATTCGCATTCCCGCCTTAGAGGAATGCGACAGCTGCCACGGCAGCGGCGCCAAGCCCGGCACCCAGCCCAAGACCTGCCCCACCTGCGGCGGCGCCGGCCAGGTACGCATCCAGCAGGGCTTCTTCTCGATCCAGCAGACCTGCCCGAAGTGCCACGGCAGCGGCCGCATCATCCCCGAGCCCTGCACGTCCTGCGGCGGCGCCGGTCGGATCAAGCGCCAGAAAACCCTGGAGGTGAAGATCCCGGCCGGTATCGACGACGGCATGCGCCTGCGCCACAGTGGCCACGGTGAGCCCGGCGTCAACGGCGGCCCAGCGGGCGATCTGTATGTGGAAATCCACATCAAACAGCACCCCGTCTTCCAGCGGGATGGCGACGACCTGCATTGCGAGATGCCGATCAGCTTCACGACGGCGGCGCTGGGCGGCGAGATCGAGATTCCGACGCTGGACGGCGCGGCAGCCATCCGCATTCCGTCCGAGACCCAGAGCGCCAAGGTCTTCCGCCTGCGCGGCAAGGGCATCCGCAATGTGCGCAGCCACGCTCCGGGTGACCTGATGGTTCACGTCATCGTGGAAACCCCCGTCAAACTGACGGAGCGTCAGAAGGAACTGCTGCGGGAATTCGATGAGATCGCATCGTCCAATGCGGAACGTCACAACCCTAAGGCAAAGTCCTGGATGGACAAGGTGAAGGACTTCTTCGGCGCCTGATCATTGCCGCACTGCAACAGCCTGACACACGGGCCGACGTTGTTTCAACGTCGGCCCGTGTGCTTTCCGAAAGGCATTTTTTTTGTCCTATACTCGGGGCCGGCTCCGATTTGATTAACAAAAAATAATGACAATGATGCCCTTCCACACCATAAAAAGACTGATCACCTGTATTGGCGCCGGCTTGATGCTTGCGTCAGGCGCGCCGGCCCAGGCGGCTGATCCGGGTATAGGAGACACCACCATCACGCTGGGCATGTCCGCCCCCTTCAGCGGCCCCAACGGCGCCTATGGCAAGGAGATGAAGGAAGGCGCCCTGGCCTATTTCGCACAGCTGAACGCCGCCGGCGGCATCAATGGCCGCAAGGTTGAACTGGTCGCCCTCGACGACGGTTACGAAACGGACAAGGCCGTCGCCAATACCCGCAAGCTCATCAACGAGCACAAGGTTTTTGCACTAATGGCTTTCTATGGGTCGTCCCCGACCACGGAGGCGATGAAGGTGTTCAGCGAAGCCAAGGTGCCGCTGGTCGGCACCATCAGCGGGGCGGGCAGCCTGCGCAGCCCTGTCAACCGCTACATGTTCCATCTCAGGGCCAGCTACGCCGACGAAACGGAGGCCATCGTCAATCACCTCGTCGGCCTGGGCATCACCAACATCGCGGTGTTTTACCAGAACGACGGATTCGGCAAGTCAGGGCTGGAAGGCGTGACCGCCACGCTGGCCCACCACAAGCTGAAGCCGGTCGCAGTCGGCTCGATCGAACGCAACTCTCTCGACGTCGGCCCCGCCGTCGCCCAGATCGCCAAGGCCGATCCCCAGGCCGTCATCATGGCCACCCTGTACAAGCCCAGCGCCGAGTTCATCCGGCAGATGCGCAAGGCCGGGCAGATGCCCCAGTTCTCGACGCTGTCGCCCATCGGTGCCGATCTGCTGGTAAGCGAACTGGGCGCCAAGGATGCGCACGGCATCGGCATCTCCCAGGTCATGCCCTATCCCTGGAACGACACCCTGCCCGTCGTCAAGGAATACCAGAAGGCGCTACAGGCCTTCGCCAAGCACAGCAATTACAGCTATTACGGCATCGAGGGCTACATCAACGCCAAGGTGGTCAGCGAAGCATTGAAGAAAAGTGGCAAGGAGCCCAGCCGGGAAAAACTGGTTTCGGTGCTCGAAGGCGGCAACATCGATGTCGGCGGCTATCGGGTCAGCTACACCCCCAGCAGCCACAATGGATCGCGCTTCGTCGACCTGACGGTACTGGGCCGCGACGGCCGCGTCCTGCACTGAGGCGCCCCGCTCCGCAGCAACACAAACTGAAAGGCCTCGGAAACCTGACGGGTTCCCGAGGCCTTTTCAATGGCCCCGTTGGAGACGGTGCGTGAAGGATCAGGCGCGCCGCCAGATCGTTCCCTGCGGCGTGTCTTCAAGGACGATCCCGTCCGCGAGCAGTTCGGCCCGAATCCGATCCGCGTCGGCAAAGTTCTTTGCCTTCTTGGCTGCGATCCGCGCCGCGATCTTCTCCTCGATCGCAACAGCATCCCCTTCATCGCCATCGGTGCCGGCTTGCAGGAAAGTGGTCGGATCCTGCTCAAGTAGGCCCAGCACGCCGCCCAGGGCCTTGAGTTCGGCCGCGGCCTCCGCCGACCGGGAACGGTTCACCTCGTTGGCCAGATCGAACAACACCGACAAGGCTTCCGCCGTGTTGAAGTCGTCATCCATCGCCAGCTTGAAGCGCGCCGCCGCCGGCGAGGACCAGTCGATCTCCGCCACCTGCTGGGCCGCCGGCACGTTGCGCAAAGCGGTATACAGGCGCGACAGGGCGCTACGGGCATCTTCCAGGTGGGTATCGGAATAGTTGAGGGGGCTACGGTAGTGCGCTCTCAGGATGAAGAAGCGGACCACCTCCGGAGCGTAATCCTTCAGCACGTCGCGAATGGTGAAGAAGTTGCCGAGACTCTTCGACATCTTCTCGTCGTCCACCCGCACGAAGCCGTTGTGCATCCAGTAATTGACGAAGGAACACTGGTGCGCCCCTTCGCTCTGCGCGATTTCGTTCTCGTGGTGGGGAAACTGCAGGTCAGCACCACCGCCATGGATGTCGAAGTGCTCGCCGAGCAGTTCCGAGCTCATCGCGGAGCATTCGATGTGCCAGCCCGGGCGCCCGGCACCCCACGGGGATGCCCACTTGACCTCTTCCGGCTCCTCCGGCCGCGCGTGCTTCCACAGCACGAAATCCAGCGGATCATGCTTGCCGCCCGCGACCTCGACACGCTCGCCGGCCCGCAACTCGTCGAGGGACTTGCCGGACAAGCGACCGTAACCTTCGAACTTGCGCACCGAATAGCACACATCCAAGTTGTCCGCCTGGTAGGCCAGGCCGTTACGTTCCAGATCGCCAATCAGACGCAGCATCGACGGCACGAACTCGGTGGCGCGCGGCTCATGATCCGGGCGTAGCACGCCCAGCGCATCGGCATCCTCGTGCATGGCGGCGATGAAGCGGTCGGTCAGCGCACGGATGCTCTCTCCGTTCTCCTGGGCGCGCTTGATGATCTTGTCGTCGATGTCGGTGATGTTGCGCACGTAGGTCACCGCATACCCACTCGAACGCAGCCAACGGGCGGCCATGTCGAAAACCACCATCACGCGCGCATGCCCCAGGTGACAAAAGTCGTAAACCGTCATCCCGCAAACATACATGCGGACCTTGCCGGGTTCGATGGGGGTGAACTGCTCCTTCTTGCGTGAAAGGGAGTTATGAATTTTCAACATGAGAGAGGCCGTTAGGAAACCGGATTAGTATGGAAGGCAGCGCGATCCGCATCTGCAAGGCCACCCAAAAGCGCAGTGAAGACCGCATCCGACGGACCGGGGACGCGCGTGGTAGGCCGTGACGCTTCTTGCTAGAATGAAAAGCCTGCAGCAATACCGACGCAAGCACGACACAAAGCAGCCTTCGTGCCTTGCGCATCTGGTCGATCATATCACATGTCAAAACGAGCTCTGGCCGCCGCCCTGTCCCTCCTGTGCATCACCTGCGGCCCCGTACGGGCCGACTCCGTCCAGGACCTGCAACAACTCGTCCGCCAGGGTCAATTCGATCAACTCGTCGAGCGGGTGACACCCTTGCTCGCCAGCCGGCCCAATGACGTCCAGCTACGCTTCCTCAAAGGCATCGCGCTGTCGGAACTTCACCGCAGCGCCGAAGCAATCGCCATCTTCCAGAAGCTGACCGAGGAACACCCGGAGTTGCCCGAGCCGTTCAACAATCTCGGAGTGCTGTACGCCCAGCAGCGGCAATA
The DNA here is from genome assembly GCF_058800215.1 of Zoogloea sp. GW822-FHT05C07. NCBI lineage: Bacteria > Pseudomonadati > Pseudomonadota > Betaproteobacteria > Rhodocyclales > Zoogloeaceae > Zoogloea > Zoogloea sp. GW822-FHT05C07. The sequence continues at coordinate 4,165,719 of NZ_CM179510.1, read as the reverse complement.
CGACAAGGCCCGCACCACCTTCGAAACGGCCATCCGGAATCACCCGGGCTACGCGAGGGCCTACGAGAACCTGGGCGACGTCTATCTCCGGCTTGCCGGCGAGGCCTACGACAAGACACGAACGCTCGACACCGCCAACCCCGCCGTCCAGCGCAAGCTGACCATGATCCGTGATGCCACCGGCTTCGCCCCGGCCGAAGCCTCTGCCGGATCGGAAACGCCCGCGTCAAAGACTCCCCAAAAGACTCTCCCGGCAGCCAGGTAAGAGCCCGCACTCATCAACGCCACCACGACACGGTAGGCACGAAAAAAACAGCGTGGGGGTAGTCCCCGGCAACGCCATGGCAAGCGCCTCCCGCCCAATATCCCTGTCGGCCCGACCGAGAGACTTACCATCGCACCAAAGGAACCGAGAATGAAGAAGACCCTCATGGCCCTCATGATCGCCGGCCAGAGCATCCTGGCCCTGGCGGCCAATCCCCAGGTCGAGATGAAGACCAGTGAAGGGACGATCGTCCTCGAGCTCTACCCGGAAAAAGCCCCCAAGACGGTGGCCAACTTCCTGGAGTATGTGAAGAGCGGCTTTTACGACGGACTGGTCTTTCATCGCGTCATCGACGGCTTCATGATCCAGGGCGGCGGCATGAATGCCCGCATGGAGGAAAAGGCCACCCGGGCGCCGATCCCGAATGAAGCCCGCAACGGCCTCAAGAACGACGCCGGCACCATCGCCATGGCCCGCACCCAGGACCCGAATTCCGCCACCGCGCAGTTCTTCATCAACCTCGAAGACAACCGCCCGCTGAACTACCCTTCCCCTGACGGCGCCGGCTATGCCGTCTTCGGCAAGGTCACCAACGGCATGGACGTCGTTCGCAAGATCGGCAAGGTGCCCACCGCCAACCGCGGCTTCCAGCAGAATGTCCCGACCACGCCCGTCACCATCCAGTCTGTCCGGCAACTGCCCGAGCAGGCCGGCAAGTAAGCTTCACACCAACCCACAGGAGTAACTCCATGGCTGTCAAACTCAGCACCAACCACGGCGACATCGTCCTTGAACTGGACGCCGAAAAGGCCCCCGAAACCGTCAAGAACTTCCTCGCCTACGTGGAAGCCGGCCACTACGACAACACGGTCTTCCACCGCGTGATCAACGGTTTCATGATCCAGGGCGGCGGTTTCGAGCCGGGCATGAAGCAGAAGGCCACCCAGGCACCGATCAAGAACGAAGCCGACAACGGCCTGAAGAACGAAATCGGCACCATCGCCATGGCCCGCACGCAGGATCCGCACTCCGCCACTGCCCAGTTCTTCATCAACGTGGGCGACAACGACTTCCTCAACTACCGCTCCCCTGACATCCAGGGCTGGGGCTACTGCGTCTTTGGCCGCGTGACCGAAGGCCTGGACGTCGTCGAGAAGATCAAGGCCGTCAAGACCGGCTCCGCCGGCTTCCACCAGGACGTGCCGAAGGAAGACGTGGTCATCACCCGCGCCGAAGTCATCTAAGGCTCCAGGGCGACCGGCTCCATGCAAATCCATTTCATTTCCGATCTGCACCTGAGCGCCGATCGCCCTGAACTCACCGCCCTGTTCGAACGCTACCTGGCCGGCCCCGCCCAGGCTGCCGATCGCCTCTACATCCTCGGCGACCTGTTCGAATACTGGGCCGGCGATGACGACCTGGACGACCCGCTCAACCGCAGGGTTGCCGAAGCGCTCGCCGCCTTCGCCGAAGGTGGCTGCAAGGTCCATTTCATGGCCGGCAACCGCGACTTCCTGCTGGGCAGCGAATTCGCGACCCGCGCCCGCCTGCAGATCCTTGATGAGCCGACGCTGATCCAACTGGGCGAACAACGCACCCTGCTGTGCCACGGCGACAGCCTGTGCACCGACGATCTCGCCTACCAGGCTTTCCGCGCCCAGGTGCGCAACCCGGCCTGGCAAGCCCAGTTCCTCACACAGCCGCTGGCCGTCCGCAAGCAGATCATCGCCGGCGTGCGCATGAAAAGCGAGACCGCCAAGTCTGAGAAGGACGCGGCGATCATGGACGTCAATGGCGATACGGTTGCCGCATTGCTGCGCGAGCACGGCTTCCCGCTGCTGATTCACGGACACACCCATAGACCGGCGCTCCACCAGGTCGAAGTGGACGGACACCGCTGCGAACGCTGGGTGCTGGCTGACTGGAGAGTCGAGGCCGAACGGGCCTCTGGAGAGGTACTTGCATGGGCAGACGGGAAACTCTCCCGCCAGCCCCTGAACTGACAGACTTGCCGCGGCCGCGCGCTTAGACCAGCGCCGACCTCGGCAAGCTTTCACGCCCCGTGACCGCACGCCCTTTTGGGGGGATGTGGCCAAGGGCGGTAGGTGCTGAATTCGCCGGCATCACGCGCTCCAGACCACCCACCGGGTTCATTTTCAGCTTTCGCCGCGGGAGATCAGGTTGAGGTCCATCTGGGCGCCACCTTCTTCGCCACCCGACTTGCCGGCCGCGCCGCTACGCTGGCTTTCGATACCGCTCAGGTATTCCTGGGTCACGTCGCCGGTAACGTAGGTGCCGTCGAAACAAGAGGTCTCGAAGACCGAGACCTCCGGATTCAGCGCCTTCACCGCATCCTTGAGATCTTCCAGATCCTGGTAGATCAGCGCATCGGCACCGATCTCCGCACAGATTTCCGCTTCGGTACGGTCGCTGGCGATCAGCTCGGCCTTGGTCGGCATGTCGATGCCGTAAACGTTTGCATAACGAACCGGGGGCGCGGCAGAGGCCATGTACACCTTGGTCGCCCCGGCATCCCGCGCCATCTGCACGATCTCGCGGCTGGTGGTGCCACGCACGATGGAATCGTCTACCAGCAGCACGGCCTTACCCTTGAACTCCTGGTGAATGGTGTTCAGCTTCTGGCGCACCGACTTCTTGCGGATCGCCTGCCCGGGCATGATGAAGGTACGGCCGATGTAGCGGTTCTTCACGAAGCCTTCGCGATACGGCACGTTGAGGCGATGGGCCATTTCCATCGCCGACGGACGGCTGGAATCAGGAATCGGGATGACCACGTCGATCTGCAGGTGCGGCAGGGTCTCACGCAGTTTCTTGGCCAGGGAGCTGCCCATGTTGATGCGCGCGTCGTAAACCGAGATGCCGTCGATCAGCGAGTCGGGACGGGCCAGATACACGAACTCGAACATACAGGGAGCGTGCACCGTGTGGGTTGCGCACTGGCGGCTGTGGAAACGCCCTTCGGTGTCGATGAGGATCGCCTCGCCCGGCGCCACGTCACGCACCAGCTTGAAGCCCATCACGTCCAGCGCCACGCTCTCGGAGGCGATCAGCCACTCCACGCCATTGGGCGTGTCGTTGCGGCCGATGACCAGCGGACGGATTCCGTAGGGATCGCGGAAGGCCAGCAGGCCGGTTCCAGAGATCATTGCCACCGTGGCGTAAGCGCCGCGGCAACGGCGATGCACGCCGGCCACCGCGTCGAAGACTGTCTCCTTGTCCAGGCGGAAGCTCTTGGCGGCCGCCTGCAGCTCGTGGGCCAGCACATTGAGCAGTACTTCCGAATCGGAGTTGGTGTTGATGTGCCGCAGATCGGACAGGAACATCTCCCGCTGCAGCTCTTCGGCATTGGTCAGGTTGCCGTTGTGAGCCAACATGATGCCGAAGGGTGAATTCACGTAGAAAGGCTGGGCCTCTGCCGCGGCCGAAGCCGAACCGGCCGTCGGGTATCGAACATGGGCGATACCCAGGTTGCCGGGCAGATCCCGCATGTTCCGGGTCCGGAACACGTCGCGCACGAGGCCCGACGCCTTGTGCATGTGAAACCGCCCGCCTTCCGCAGTGGCGATACCCGCTGCGTCCTGGCCGCGGTGTTGAAGCACCTGCAGGCCATCATAAAGGAGCTGATTGACGGGGGTTGTCGCTACTACGCCCAGAATGCCACACATTTCAAACCACCTATCGGTATCTAAGTCTCTTTGCCAGAAGCTCGGGGAGCCACGGTTTGGAAGCCAGCACAGCGGCTTCGAGGGGAGCCGAAAAGCTCGCCTCCTGCCACCACCTGCTTCCGGCGAAGCCGCCGAGGCCGACGAGCAACGCCACTGCAAACACAATCACGCCACCTCGGACCGCGCCGAAGCACGCACCGAGAAAACGATCCGCGAACCCCAGCCCTGCCGCCCTGACGAGTTCGCCCAAGGCCCAGCGCAGGATCGCCACAAGAATCAGTACGACCACAAAAATCGAAATAAATGCCGCCGGTACCTGCAGCACCGGCTCCTTCACCAGCACCGCCACGAAAGGCTGCACGCTGGCGGTCAGGGTCTTGGCGGCCAGGAAGGCCAGCACCCACGCACACAGCGCCACCAGCTCCGACAGCAGGCCCCGCCAAAACCCCAAAACTGCCGACACGCCCACGACGGCCAGCAGGAAGTAATCAAATCCGCTCAAAGGAATTGCACGTCAGGGTTTGGACGCCACGGCAGCCGGCACCCCGAGGATCTTGCTGATCCGGGCAGCCGCCTTGTCGGCAGCCGCCTTGTTGGGGAAAGGGCCGGCGCGGACCCTGATCTTGTCACCCAGCGGCTCCACGTATGAAGCGTAGCCCTCCGCCTTCAACTTGGCGCGCAGACTTGTCACGTTCGCCGCCTCGCGATAGGCGCCGAGTGATACAACGTGGGCCCCACCCGCGCTCGGCTCCTTGGGCGCAGCACCACTCAACAGGGCCTTGGCGCGCTCGGCGTCGGCATGAGCCTTGTCAGCCTCAGCCTTCTCTTTTTCCTTGTCCCGCTCCCTTTCCTTCTGCTTGGGATCAGACTTGGCTTCGAGTTTGGCTTCGGGCTTCTTTACGTCGGGCTTGGCGTCCGCCTTCTTCGGCGGCTCGGGCTTGGGTTCCGGCTTTTTGGCAGGCTCGGGCCTGGCTTCCGCTTTCTTGAGCGGCTCGGGCTTGGGGTCCGCCTTGACCGCCTCCTTCTTGAGTTTGGACGGCGGGAGCAGCTCCTGCCCCGGCTTCAGCAGCGGGGGCGGCATATCGGCATCGCCCTTGTGGTGCGTCCCGTCATCCTCCTCCGGCACGACCGCCTCTTCGGTGACCGTGCCCGCCACGGGCTGGGACGGCGCGGGCGCCTTGCCGGTGATCACCCGCGACGTGAAATTGCCGCCCTCCTGGCTCGGAAGGCGGATCTGCACGTCGGGCACCGTTTGCCGCGGCTCGTGATCCATCACCATCGGCAGGACGATCACCGCGGCCAGCGCCAGCGCGGCAGAGCCCACCAGGCGACGACGCGCGCGCTTCTTCAGGTCGATCTGGGAATCGTTATCGGCCATCTTGCAGCAATACCTATTTGGACGTTCCGGCGACAGCCAGAACATCGGCTACCGTGAGGAAGGAGCCAAAGACCACGATTCTATCACCCTCGGCAGCCTGACCACGTGCAGCCTGATAAGCAGCACTCGGCGACTCGAACTCCGAGATATCGACACTCACCCCCGCCTCCCGCAGCATCCCGGCAAGACGCTCAGCTCCCAGGCCTCGTGGGCCGGGCAGCGTTGCCACCAGCCAGTGGTCAACGCGGTCACGCAGCAAGCGGATGACGCCTTGCACATCCTTGTCGGCCAGCATGCCGATCACCGCCCAGGTTTCCGGGAAGAAGCCCATGCTAGCGAGGTTCTCGTTGAGCACCCCCGCGGCCTGAGGATTGTGAGCTACATCGAGGATCACCGACGGACGCCCCGGCAGCACCTGGAAGCGCCCGGGCAGATCCACCAGCATGAAGCCCTGACGGATCGCCTGCATTGGCACCGGCAGGATGTCGCGCACCGACTCGCACGCCGCCATTACCGCCGAGGCATTGAGCAGTTGATTGGTGCCGCGCAGCGCCGGATAGGCAAGCCCACCACGGCGCGCGCCACCCGCCAGCCAGAACGCCCACTGCTGCTGGTCGCCGGAAAAACCGAAATCACGGCCGCTGACCAGCAGCCGCGCACCGATCGCCTCGGCATGGGCCAGCAGGGATGCGGGCGGCAGTGGGTCGCTGCAGATCGCCGGCTTGCCGGCGCGGAAGATGCCGGCCTTCTCGAAGCCGATGGTCTCCCGGTCGTTACCCAGGAACTCCATGTGATCCAGGGCCACGCTGGTGACAATGGCGCAATCTGGCTCGAACACGTTGACGGCATCGAGCCGCCCGCCAAGGCCAACTTCGAGGATGATCGCATCGAGCCCAGCCCGGCAGAACGCCACCCAGGCCGCCAGCGTTCCGTGCTCGAAGTAAGTCAGCGACGTCTCGCCGCGGGCACGCTCGACTTCGGCAAAGGCCTCGACCAAGGCCTGGTCATCTGCTTCTCGGCCATCGATGCGCACGCGCTCGTTGTAGCGCAGCAGATGGGGCGAGGTGTACAGACCCACGCGGTAGCCGGCGGCCAGCAGCACCGACTCCAGCAGCGCACAGGTGGAGCCCTTGCCGTTGGTTCCACCAATGGTGAAGACTGGACAGGTCTGGGGCAGATTCAGCGCATCGCGGACCAGGCGGACACGGTCCAGGCCAAGCTGGATGGCCTGGCCGTGACGTGCTTCCAGTAGGCCCAGCCAGCCTTCAAGTGTTTCGGGCAATTGCATGGATCAGGCCGCGCCGCCGACCGACGGCTGGCGCGTGAGGAGAGTGATGAGTTCGGGGAGCCGGTCGCGCAGTTCGCGCCGATCGATGATCATGTCCAGAGCGCCTTTCTCAAGCAGAAACTCGGAACGCTGGAAGCCCTCGGGCAGCGTTTCACGCACCGTCTGCTCGATGACCCGCGGACCGGCAAAGCCGATCAGGGCCCCCGGCTCACCGATCACCAGATCGCCCACGAAGGCAAAGCTGGCGGACACCCCGCCCATCGTCGGATCCGTCAGCAAGGTGATGAAAGGCAGGCGACGCTCCGCAAGACGCGTGATGGAAGCCGTGGTCTTGGCCATCTGCATCAGCGAGAACAGGCCCTCCTGCATCCGCGCGCCACCGGTGGCCGTCGCACAGATGAAAGGCAGGCGCTGCTCCAGGGCAGCCTTGACGCCGCGCACGAAACGCTCGCCAACCACCGAGCCCATGGAACCGCCGAGAAACTCGAACTCGAAGCAGGCCACCACGACCGGCACGGTCTTGATCGCACCCTGCACCACCACCAGCGCATCGGCCTCGCCGGTGTCCTCGTTCGCCGCGGCGAGCCGGTCCGGGTAGCGCTTGGAATCCTTGAACTTCAGCGGATCGACGGGCACCACTTCGGCGCCGATCTCGAAACGGCCTTCCGGATCGAGCAGATAGTCGATGCGCTGACGCGCGCGGATGCGCTGATGGTGTCCGCACTTCGGGCAGACGTTGAGGTTGCTCTCCAGATCGGAACGATAAAGCACCGCCTCGCAGGAAGGACACTTGCTCCACAAACCTTCAGGAATCGACTTGCGTGCAGACGGCACATCCCGCTTGATCTTGGGAGGCAGCAGCTTGGTCAGCCAGCTCATTGTTGTCCCCCTGCAGCGTCGATCGCCTCACGAATGCCGCGGATGAAGGCCTGCACGCGGGCCGGGGCCTCGCTGCGCTCGCTCTGTTCGATCTCCTCGATGATGCGGCTGCCGATCACCACTGCGTCGGCAAGGCCGGCGATGCGTGCCGCCGTTTCCGCGTCGCGAATACCGAAGCCGACTCCGACCGGCATGCCGACCTTTTCTCGGATGACGGGGATGCGGCGGGCGACTTCATCGAGGTCGAGCTTGGCTGACCCGGTTACGCCCTTCAGGGATACGTAATAGATGTAGCCACTGCCGGCAGCAGCCACATCGGCAAAGCGCTGTTCGGTGGAGGTCGGCGCCAGCAGGAAGATCGGATCGAGGCCGGCCGTACGACAGGCCTCGGCAAAGCCCTGGCACTCCTCGGGCGGGTAATCCACCACCAGCACGCCATCGACACCGGCATCCGCGGCGGCACTTGCGAAAGCCGCCATCCCCATAGCCTCGATCGGGTTGGCGTAGCCCATCAGCACGATCGGGGTTTCGTCCCCCGCTGCCCGGAAGGCGCGCACGATGTCGAATACCTTGCGCAGGCTCATGCCGGCGGCCAGGGCCCGTTCAGAGGCGCGCTGGATGGTCGGCCCGTCAGCCATCGGGTCGGAGAACGGAACGCCGAGCTCGATGACATCAGCCCCGCCCGCAACCAGCGCCTGCATCAGCGGCAGGGTCATCTCGGGTGCGGGATCTCCGGCGGTGATGAAGGGAATGAGCGCCTTGCGGCCTTCGCCTTCGAGCCGCTTGAAGGTTCGTTGAATTCTGGACATGAATGGGTACGAATGATCAACGGCCTTGCCGACTATGGCCGGCAAGGCCGTGAAGAGGTTAAAACTGGATGCCGGATTTCTCGGCGACGGTATGCATATCCTTGTCGCCCCGGCCGGAAAGATTGACGAGCAGGACCTTGTCCTTCGGCAGCGTCGGCGCCAGCTTGGCCGCGTAGGCCAGGGCGTGGGACGACTCCAGTGCCGGGATGATGCCTTCGAAGCGGCACAGGTCGTGGAAGGCCTGCAGGGCCTCGGCATCGGTGATGCCCACATACTCGGCGCGTTTGATGTCCTTGAGCCAGGCGTGCTCGGGACCGACGCCCGGGTAATCCAGGCCCGCGGAAATCGAATGGGTCTCGATGATCTGGCCGTCCTCGTTCTGCAGGAGGTAGGTGCGGTTGCCGTGCAACACACCGGGACGCCCCGCAGACAGGGAGGCCGCGTGCATGCCCGTTTCGATGCCGCTACCAGCCGCTTCGACACCCACCAGACGGACATCCTTGTGCTCGATGTAAGGGTAGAAGATCCCCATCGCGTTGGAGCCGCCGCCCACGCACGCAATCACGTAGTCGGGCTGGCGACCGGCCATATCGGGCATCTGCTCGATGCACTCCTCGCCGATGATCTTCTGGAAGTCGCGCACCATCATCGGATAGGGATGCGGGCCCGCCACTGTGCCGATGATGTAAAAGGTGTTGCCGATGTTGGTAACCCAGTCGCGCATGGCTTCGTTGAGCGCGTCCTTGAGGGTCTTGGAGCCGCTCTCCACCGGCACCACCGTGGCGCCCAGCAACTTCATGCGATAGACGTTGGCAGCCTGCCGCCGCACGTCCTCCGACCCCATGTATACGACGCATTCCATACCGTAGCGGGCCGCCACCGTGGCCGTCGCTACGCCGTGCTGCCCGGCGCCGGTTTCGGCGATCACCCGCGGCTTGCCCATGCGGCGAGCCAGCATGGCCTGGCCGATGCAGTTATTCACCTTGTGGGCGCCGGTATGGTTGAGGTCTTCGCGCTTCAGGTAGATCTGCGCGCCGCCGAGCAGTTCGGACCAGCGCTTGGCATGGTAGATCGGGCTCGGGCGCCCCACGTAATGCTTCAGCTCGTAAGCGTACTCGGCCATGAAGGCCGGATCCTGCTGGGCCTCTTCGTAGGCCTGGCGCAGTTCGGTCAGTGCCGGAATCAGGGTTTCCGCGACGAACACGCCGCCATAGGGACCAAAATGGCCGCGCGCATCGGGTAGATCGTAGGGGGCATCAGCCATGTGCATGTCGAACTCCGGCAACAAATTCGGTGATCCTGGCGGCGTCCTTGACGCCCTTCGCGGCTTCCACGCCGCTGGACACGTCCACAGCCCAGGGCTGGACGCGCCGCACCGCCTCCTCCACATTGCCCGCGTGCAGCCCACCCGACAGGATCAGCGGCACAGGCAGCCCGGAAGGAATCAGCGACCAGTCAAAAGTTTCACCCCCGCCGCCATAGCCTTCGACGAAGGCATCAAGGAGCAAACCTTGGGCTGTGGGGTAGCAAGCCGCGTATTTTAGCAGATCAAGCCCTGGCCGCATCCGCGCCGCCTTGATGTAAGGCAGCCCATAGCCGAGGCACTGGGCCTCGCTCTCGTCACCGTGGAACTGCAACACCTGCAGCGGCACCGCGGCCCTTGCGGCCTCGACATAGCTGCGCTCGGCATTGACGAACAGACCGACGACGGTTACGAAGGGCGGCACCAACCGGGCCAGCTCCGCCGCCCGCTCGAAACTCACGAAGCGCGGACTGGGCGGATAGAAGACAAAACCGATGGCGTCAGCCCCGGCATTCACCGCCGCCAGGACGTCCTTTTCCCGGGTCAGACCACAGATCTTGATGCGCGTCCGATGCATGGCGCTCACGGTACAAGGAGTTGGGGAGGCGCGATGATACGCCCGCCACCCGGCAAGGGCCACCGCTCGGGATACTCGACCCCCGACAGGTACAAGCCGCCGGGTGCGAATGTCGGCGCAGCCTGGGTCCGGTCCCGCACGGCGAGCACTTCCGCCATCCATTCGACCGACTTGCGCCCCAGCCCCACATAGACCAGAGAGCCCACGAGGTTGCGGATCATGTGGTGCAGGAAGGCGTTGGCATGGAAGTCGAACAGCACCACCTCCCCTTCGCGGCGGATACGTACCGCATGCATCTGCCGCACCGGCGACTTGGCCTGGCACTCGGCCGCCCGGAATGACGTGAAATCGTGGGTACCGATCAGGCACTCCGCCGCCCGGACCATCCGCTCCACATCGAACTCGCCATGGATCCAGCCGACACGCCCCTCCAGCAGACTGGGACGCACCCTCCGGTTGAGCAGCACATAACGGTAATGCCGGGACTCGGCACTGAAGCGCGCGTGAAAATCCTCATCCACCTCCACCGCCCACAGCACGCCGACACTGGCCGGCAGATGGCTGTTAACACCCCGCACCCAGGCCTCGAGTGGGCGCTTGGCAACGGTATCGAAGTGGGCCACCTGCATGCTGCCATGCACGCCGGTATCCGTTCGCCCGGCACACACCACGGCCACCGGATGCTGGGCGATGACGGCCAACGCCCTCTCCAGTACATCCTGAACCGTCCGCCCATGGGGCTGCGTCTGCCAACCCAGAAATGCACTCCCGGCGTACTCGACGCCTATCGCAATCCTCAACGGAGAGCTCCCAACAAGATCAACACCAGCACACTCCCTGCAACAAGCCCATCCCACCAGCGCAGAGGAAGCATTCGAATACGCAGGCTTTCCGCAGAAGGCGATGTGTCGTCATGAACAAGCAAGGCACGCCATCCGCCACGGGGAGGACTTTCCACATAACGAAAGACCAGCAACACCCGCACAGCCAGGCGCTCCACCGGTAATCCCAGCCCCCCCAAGGGACGGGCCAGCACCATCAAGCCGGCGACCAACTCCTGGTCCCGCGTCGATTCCAGCAGCACGGCCACCAGAAGCACCACAACGAGCAATTGCACACAATGCATCGACGCCGCCGCAATGCCTTCCAGTGTCGGGCCTGCGCTCCCCAGAAACGGGATGACCAGCTCGCCGGGGGTGAACAGCGCGAACAGCGCCCACAGCACCAGCAGCAGCACCCGCACACGCTTGACGAGCCGCCATGCGCGATGCCGGGCAAATAAAAAGGCCCCCGCCAGAACAACAAGCCCGAGGCCCCATAACCAGGGACCTCGGGCCAGTTGCGCCAATACTACCAGCGCCGCCCAGGCGACAAGACGCGTCGCCGGGTGCAGGGAAATCATCGCAGCTTCATCACGCGGATGTCAGCGGCTCACGAAAGGCGGGCAAGGATTTTACGGGCCTCTTCCTTCTGTACGGCAGCGCCCTCCCGCAGGACTTCCTCAACCAATTCCCGCGCACCGTCCTTGTCACCCATTTCCTCATACGCACGCGCCAGCTCAAGCTTGGTCGCCACTTCCTGCTGCAGTTCCAGGTCGAGGGGGGGCTCCGTCGGCGGGCCGGCATCCGGGAGCTCCGCCAGGGTGTCGGGATCAGAGGGAAGTTCGAGATCGATGGAGTCGAGATTGACGACGGGCTCGAAGGGGCGCGTCTCCGTCATCTTGTCCTCCAGCTTCTCGTCCAGCTCAAAATCGAAGTCCAGCAGGCTGCTATCGAAGCTGGTCTTCTCGAGATCCATCGTAGCCGCACCGGCCTCGTCGCGAAGCGGCTCGTCGGCAAGCGTCGCGGTGAGATCCACATTGACGGATGGCGTGGCAGCGGGCTCGAACTTGTGCTCACCAAACTCCGAGCTGATTTCGAAATCGAGATCACTGGGATCCGGCAGGCTGAAATCATCCGTCATGCGCTGGGGGCGCGTAGAAGTCGCCTCCATGCTCGCCGGCATGCGATCGCCCACCATCTGCGTAGCCTGTTGCGGCAGCGGTTCCGGCTCGTGATCGAAGCCAAGGTCGAAGTCCAGCGCACTTGCCGTCGGGGACTGTGCGCCACCCACTACCTGATCGTGGGCCTCGCCGCCATCGGCGTTCAGGTCCAGGTCAAAATCAAGCATGCTGACATCCGGCGCAGCAACCGGAACCGCCGCCGGGGGCGCGGCCCTCCCGATGTCCTCGAGACTGGTGTATTGGTTGAGCTCACCCGGCAAGGCCCAGGTGTCCTTCAACTGGGACGGGGACTCAAGCGGGTCTTCATGCCCTGCAGAAAGCATCGGCTCAACGGGCTCCGGTGCACGCGCTCTCGTCTGGACAGGCTGGGCCTGCCCAAAGCCAGCGGCCAGCGGCGCAACCGTCTGCGGTGCCGCTGCAGCCGCACCTGCTGCTGCACCCGGCGTCGGAATGCGGTACAAGGGGCTATCAGGATCCACTTTGCGCCCGAGGGCCGCGGCCTTTTCCCAGTCCTGCCCATTGCCGCCCGTCAAGGAATAGAGCTCGGTGGCGGTCGTTTCAAATTGCTTCAGGTTCTTCCGCTGCGCGTATATCTCGAGCAACTTCAGATGAACCCCGGTGCGCCCCGGATCCGTCTTCAGGGCGTCGAGGAGAATCTCCTCGGCCTGCGCGTCTCGACCGTAAGCCATGTACACGTCAGCCTCGGCCACCGGATCGACACCTTCATCGGTATCGATCGCAGACAGGCCCGACTGACTGAAATCGGTCTGGATCTGGCTGCTGCTTCCCGTATCCACGCTTTGCCCGCCCGAACTGCCAAACACCGAATTGGAGGCTTCCCCGAATTCGGACAACGCGGAGGTCGTGGTCGGCGCAGCCTGGGCACGGCGACGCTGATACAGCTTGTAGCCCCCCCAACCCAACAGCAGCGCGAGAATGCCCCCGCCCCCCATCAGCAAGGAGAGATCCTCGGAGGACTCTGCCTGCGGCGGCGCTTCGGCAGGCTTTGACTGAGGCGGCGCCGACTGTGGTGCTGGCGGCGTAGCCTGAGGAAGGGGCTTGGCCTCGGGAGCAGACTCTGGCACCTTGGCCTGTTCAGGCTTGTCCGACTCTGCTGCAGGCGGGTTCGGCTGCGCGGCGGCCGGGGGCTCGACGGGAGCAGCCGGCTGCGACGCAACCGTCGGCTTGCCCTGCTCGACCACCTGGGCCAGACCCTGGCTCTTCAACTCCACCAAGCGCTGGAGTTCCTTGATGCTCTTTTCCAGATCGGCGAGTCGGTTGTTTGCTTCCTTCAAGGCCTTGTCGCGGGAGACGAGGTCCTCCTCCAGGGCCTGCAGCCGTGCACCACCGGTCTTGTCACTGCCAAGCCCCCCGGCGCGCCCTTCATCCCCCTTCGAAACCTTCAACTGATCACTCGAGCCTGCTGCCGCAGCGGCGCGGTCATCCACCTTGGCGCCAATCCGGCCGCCAGCCCCCTGACGAGCCGGCGCTTCCTTTGCGGGCGCATTGGCAGCCTGCTCGGCCAGCTTTTGCCGATAACGCCCGAAATCGGACGACTTTCCGACGATCTGCCCGCGCTCTCCGCCGGCAGCAAGCTGCCGCGCGGTCTCCGCATCCGGAATGCGCAGGATCTTGCCAGCCTGCAACCGATTGACATCGTTCGCCTCGAAAGCGGAACGGTTGCCCTGGAACAGCGCCGCCAGCATCTGCTCCATGGAGACGCCATCGGGACGGTTTTCCGTCGCAATCCGGTTCAGCGTATCACCGGGTTTGACCAGATAGGTTCTGCCCGCGGCCGCGCCTTCGCGCGCTACGCGTCCTGCCGGTGCTGGGCGACGGACCGCAGGCTGAGGCTCAGCACGACGCGCGGCGAAATCGGAACGGACCTCCGGCGCGGCTACCGGCGCTGCGTGACGCCCGGCCCCGGTGTCAGGCGGGTCCAGAAGGAAGGTGTACTCACGAATCAAGCGGCCAGCCGCCCAGCTCAACTCGACCAGCATATCGACGAAGGGCTCATTGACCGGCCGGTCGCTGCTGACCTTCACCACCGCACCGCCTCCCCGACGTTCGATGGCCATGCGCAGACCATTGATGGAGGGCGCGTAATCGACACCAGCCTGCCGGAAAGCCTCCGCCGATGCGAGCCGCGCCGTCATGTTCTGGAGTTCTTCGGGGGTCGCGGCGACCTCGACCTCAGCCCGCAGAGGCTGTCCCAGGCCGCTCAGGACCGTTATCCGCCCCAGACCTGCCGCGTTGGCACCAAGGGACAGGGCGCTGATGGACGCGGCGAGCAAGGTAAGCTTGAGCCGGCTATTCACAGGGTTCTTATGCACGAAGGCTGATCATTAGAATCAAGTTATTGATGAACATAACATCATGGGTTTGGAGTGGCAAGTTCGAGCCGTTTTTGAAGTCCCCACCTCAAGCTCGACATGCATTCTGCAAGCGCAACACGCCAGCTCCCGCCCAGCTTCATCGACGAGGCTGCCCTGCCCCGCGCTACTGCTCGCCCAAAAGAAAATGCCGTTCAGCTATCGCAGAACGGCATTTGAACAACGGAGCGGCGAGGTATCAGTCCTCGAGCAGGATGCGCAGCATGCGTCGCAGCGGCTCCGCGGCCCCCCACAGAAGCTGGTCACCGACGGTGAAGGCCGACAGGTATTCACCGCCCATCGCCAGCTTGCGCAGGCGGCCGACGGGAACGGTCAGGGTGCCGGTCACGGCGGTCGGCGTCAGATCGCGCACGGACTCCTCACGCTTGTTCGGAACGACCTTGACCCAGTCGTTGGCACTGGCCAGCATGCTTTCGATCTCGTCGATCGGGAGGTCCTTCTTCAGCTTCAGGGTCAGAGCCTGGCTGTGGCAACGCATCGCACCGATACGCACGCACAGGCCGTCGATGGGTACGATCGGGGTCCCGAAACCTTCGCCACGACCGAGGATCTTGTTGGTCTCGACGCCGCCCTTCCACTCTTCCTTGGACTGGCCGTTACCCAGATCCTTGTCGATCCACGGGATCAGGGAGCCCGCCAGCGGCACGCCGAAGTTGGAGGCCGGGAAGGCGTCGTCGCGCATCGTGCCAGCCACTTCGCGGTCGATGTCGAGGATCGCGGAGGCCGGATCGTCCAGCAATTCTTTGACCGAACGGTTCAGTTCGCCCATCTGACTCAGCAGCTCACGCATGTTCTGCGCGCCGGCGCCCGAAGCCGCCTGGTAGGTCATCGAGGTTGCCCACTCGACGAGGTCGCGCTGGAACAGGCCGCCCAGTGCCATCAGCATCAGGGACACGGTGCAGTTGCCGCCGATCCAGTCGCGGCCGCCCTTGACCAGGGAGTCCTTGATGACGTTCTGGTTTACCGGATCAAGGATGATCACGGCGCGGGGATCCATGCGCAGGGACGACGCGGCGTCGATCCAGTGGCCATTCCAACCCGCCTCGCGCAGCTTCGGATACACCTCGTTGGTGTAATCGCCGCCCTGACAGGTGATGATGATGTCCAGCGCCTTCAGTTCGTCGATGTTCTTCGCATCCTTCAGCGAGGGCGCGTCCTTGCCGAAGCTCGGTGCCTTGCCGCCCGGGTTGGAAGTGGTGAAGAACACCGGCTCGATCAGCGCAAAATCGTTTTCCTCGCGCATGCGCTGCATGAGCACGGAACCGACCATCCCGCGCCAGCCAACCAGACCTACTCTTTTCATATTGATCCCCAATCAGGCTTGAATTGTCTTTTGTGCTCAGAGGGACGCGATGACGGCGTCGCCCATCTCCTTGGTGCCCACGCGGCGGGTACCCGCCTCATAGATATCACCGGTGCGATAGCCGGCAGCGAGCACCTTCTTGACGGCGGTCTCGATACGCGTCGCATGCGCCTCAAGGTTGAAGGTATAACGCAGCATCATCGCCGCAGACAGAATGGTAGCCAGCGGATTGGCCAGGTTCTTGCCGGCGATATCGGGGGCCGAGCCGTGGCTGGGCTCGTAAAGACCCTTGTTGTTGGCATCGAGGGAGGCCGACGGCAGCATGCCGATGGAGCCGGTGAGCATGGAAGCCTCGTCCGACAGGATGTCGCCGAACATGTTGCCGGTCACCATCACGTCGAACTGCTTCGGCGCGCGCACGAGCTGCATCGCGGCGTTGTCCACGAGCATGTGGGACAGCTCGACATCCGGATAATCGGCCGACAGCTCGATCATCACGTCACGCCACAACTGGGTACACTCCAGGACGTTCATCTTGTCCACCGAGCACAGCTTCTTGCCGCGCTTGCGGGCCGCCTCGAAAGCCATCTTGCCGATGCGGCGGATCTCGGACTCCGAATACACCATGGTGTTGAAGCCGACGCGCTCGCCGTTTTCCTCGCGGATGCCTCGGGGCTGGCCGAAATAGATATCTCCGGTCAGTTCGCGGACGATCAGGATGTCCAGGCCGGACACCACTTCGGGCTTCAGCGTGGAAGCGTTGGCCAGTTCCGGGTAGAGGATGGCCGGACGCAGGTTGGCGAACAGGCCGAGCTCCTTGCGGATGGCCAGCAGGCCACGCTCGGGGCGCTGCTCACGCGGCAGGGAATCCCACTGTGGGCCGCCCACGGCACCCAGCAGGATCGCGTCGGCTTCCTTGGCCAGCTTGCTGGTTGCCTCGGGGTACGGCGTGCCAGTGGCGTCGACGGCACAGCCGCCGATCAGGGCCGTTTCGGCCACAAAGTCGAAACCGTCGCCACGCACCGCTTCAAGCACGCGCAGCGCCTGTTCCATGATTTCGGGGCCGATGCCATCACCGGGCAGAACACAAATCTTCATCGTCATTCTCTAAATCGAATTCGTTACAGGGACGCCAGCCGGCGATCAGGAGAACAGCCAGGGTTGGTCGATACGCCGACGCGCTTCGAACTCCTGGATCTTATCGGCGTGCCGCAACGTGAGACCGATATCGTCCCAGCCGTTGAGCAGGCATTCGCGGCGGAAGGCATCCACGTCGAAAGGGATGACCTTGCCGTCGGGGCGGGTGATCGTCCGCGCCTCCAGGTCCACCATCAGGCGATAGCCGGCGGTTCCCTGGCACTGGGCGAACAGTGCATCCATTTCCGACGCCGCCAGCTTGATCGGCAGCAGACCGTTCTTGAAGCAGTTGTTGTAGAAGATGTCGGCGAAGCTCGGCGCAAGGATCACGCGGAAGCCGAAATCCTCCAGCGCCCACGGCGCATGCTCACGCGAGCTGCCACAGCCGAAGTTGTCGCGGGCGAGCAGGATCTGCGCACCCTGGTAGCGCTGCTGATTGAGCACGAAGTCCGGGTTCTTGGGGCGTCCGGATGCATCCTGGCCGGGCTGGCCGACATCCAGGTAACGCCACTCGTCGAACAGGTTGGGGCCAAAGCCACTCCGCTTGATCGACTTCAGGAACTGCTTCGGGATGATCGCGTCGGTATCCACGTTGGCGCGATCCATCGGCGCCACGAGACCATCGAGCTTACGGAAGGGATTCATTGCTTGACCGCCTTCTGGATGGCTTCGCCACCCTTTTCAATATCTTTGCCAAAGCCCTGAACGGTATTGCAACCGCTCAGCAGCACGACAACCAATGCACCGAGCAATGCGGCAAATTTACGCATGGCGCAATCTCTCCAGGCACTCAGGCCAGTTCGCGAACGTCGGCGAAATGCCCGGCAATCGCCGCAGCCGTCGCCATGGCCGGGCTCACCAGGTGGGTACGGCCACCGGCGCCCTGACGCCCTTCGAAGTTACGGTTGGACGTGGACGCGCAGCGCTCGCCCGGCTCCAGCCGATCCGCGTTCATGGCCAGACACATGGAACAGCCCGGCTCACGCCATTCGAAACCGGCAGCGATGAAGATCTTGTCGAGCCCTTCGGCCTCGGCCTGACGCTTGACGAGACCGGAGCCCGGCACCACCAGCACCTGCTTGACGTTGTCGGCCTTGCGACGACCACGCGCGACATAAGCGGCGGCGCGCAGATCCTCGATGCGCGAATTGGTACAGGATCCGATGAAGACCTTGTCGATAGCGATGTTCTTGATCGGCGTCCGCGGCGTGAGGCCCATGTACAGCAGCGCGCGCTCCATGCCCTCGCGCTTCACCGGATCCTTTTCGAGGACTGGATCGGGGACGATACCGTCGATCGGCGCGACCATCTCGGGCGACGTGCCCCAGGTCACCTGCGGCTTGATCTGAGCGGCATCAAGTTCGACCACCGCGTCGAAACGCGCACCGTCGTCGGAATGCAGAGTGCGCCAATACTCGACCGCACGATCCCACACTTCGCCGCGCGGCGAGAACGGACGCCCCTTCAGGTAGGAGATGGTCTGCTCGTCCACCGCCACCAGACCGGCGCGGGCCCCTGCTTCGATCGCCATGTTGCAGACGGTCATGCGGCCTTCCATCGTCAGGCCGCGGATCGCGCTGCCGCCGAACTCGATGGCGTAGCCGGTACCGCCGGCGGTACCGATGCGGCCGATGATGGCCAGCACCACATCCTTGGCGGTCACGCCCGCGCCCAGCACGCCGTCGACGCGCACGAGCATCGTCTTGGACTTCTTCTGCAGCAGGCACTGGGTGGCCATCACGTGCTCGACTTCGGACGTACCGATGCCGTGGGCCAAGCAGGCAAACGCGCCATGGGTTGATGTATGCGAATCGCCGCACACGACGGTCATGCCGGGCAGCGTCGCGCCGTTTTCAGGTCCGATCACGTGCACGATGCCCTGACGCTCGTCCTTGAACGGGAAGTAAGCCAGCGCACCGACTTCACGGATGTTGCTGTCCAGGGTTTCAACCTGCTGACGGGACACCGGGTCCTGGATGCCCATTTCCCAGTGATCGGTCGGCGTGTTGTGGTCGGCCGTCGCAACGATGGAATTCACGCGCCACGGCTTGCGCCCGGCCAGCTTGAGGCCTTCGAAGGCCTGCGGGCTGGTGACTTCGTGAACCAAGTGACGGTCGATGTAGATCAGCGCCGTGCCGTCATCCTCGACGTGCACCACGTGGCTCGACCACAATTTTTCGTAAAGCGTTTGCGCTTGCATGGGCGAAGTAGAGCTGAGGGCGGAAAAACTTTAATTATTTCACAGGCCTTGCGCGCTGAGTAGCTTGCTCGTAAAGGGGCATCACGCGAGCCGCGTACTCTGTGAGATCACGCAGGCGGGTTTCGTTGGACGGGTGGGTCGACAACCACTGGGGCTGGGCGCCGTTGGAGGCCTTAGCCATTTTCTGCCAGAGACCGATGGCCGCCCGCGGGTCGTAGCCTGCCCGCGCAGCCAGTTCGACGCCCATGCGGTCGGCCTCGGTCTCATGCTCGCGACTGTTGGGCAGCTCGAAACTGAGCTTCGCCGCGCCACCAATCAGGTCGGTCCCCGCCTGGCCCACGCCAAGGGCGGCACCCAGTACGCTGACACCGATATTGGTCACCATCGACTGGGACGCCCGCTCCCGCGCGTGCTCACGCAGCGCATGGGAAATTTCGTGCCCCATGATTGCGGCAATCTCGTCGTCGGTCAGGTCCAGGCGCTCAATGATGCCGCTGTAGAAGGCGATCTTTCCACCGGCCATGCACCACGCATTGAGCTCTTTCGAGCTCAACACATTCACTTCCCATTTCCAGCCGGGCGCATCGGGGCGGAAAATTCCTGTCATCGGAATCAGGCGACGGGCCACGGCACGCACCCGCTCAACCTCCTCCTGATCCCGGTTCAGCGCATTCTTCTGCGCCGCCTCCGCGATGATCTTCTGGTAACTCTGGGCGGAAGCCTGCTCCATCTCCCTGGAGGAAACCATCATCATCTGCCGGCGCTCCACGCCGACAGCACCTGACTGCGTCGTCTGCACGGACTGACAGGCCGCCAGGCCGCTCACTGCCAGCAGCGCCGTGCCGAGCATGCGCCACCATTCGAACCCCGTTCTCATCCTTCTCCCGACATCCCGTTCAGTTGACGTTAGACAGTCTCGACGGCCAAACGATCCCGCCAGCCGCGGCTCAGGGCCACCAGGCCCATCAATGCGAAGACTGACGCGAGGGTATAAGTCCATCCGGCGCCGACGAGTTCCCACGTATAGCCGCTGATCAGCCCTCCAAGCACCCCGCCGGCGCCGAAGGAAATACTGCCATACAGGGCCTGCCCGCGTGCCTGGTGCTGAGCGCCGAACCAGCGATTGACGGCGGCCACGGCCGCCGCGTGGTAAGAGCCGAAGGTCGCGCCATGCAGCAACTGCGCCAGCGCCAACACGGCAAGCGAATCAGCCCACCAGCCGATCATCACGAAGCGGAAGACTGCCGCAGCAAAACTGAAGAGAAGCAGATTACGCAGTGAGAACGCTTTCAGCAATTGGGGCATACCCATGAAAACCAGGATCTCGGCCAGCACCCCAAGGGTCCACATCCACCCCACCAAAGTCTTGCTGTACCCATGAGCAACGAGATGCAGGGAGTAGAAGACGTACAAGGCGCCATGGGCGGCCGACATGAAAAAGCAGGCCGTCAGCAGCGCCTTCACCTCCGGGCGACGGAGAATGCTCCCCAGCGAGGCGGACGCCACCGTCTCCCGTACCTTGCGGACTTCGGGGATCGCCAGAGCACACGCCAGGATGCCCGTAAGGATGGCCAGCGTCACCCACAGCAGGTTCCTGATCGGCATCTCATCGAGCAGATAGCCCAACCCGAGCACCGCCAACACAAAACCGACGGACCCCCACACCCGGATGCTGCCATAGCGACTGGCCCGCCCTTCCAGGTGCGCAAAGGTCAAGGTTTCCACCAGCGGCAACGCAGCACTCCAGAAGAAAGCCAGGAAGGCCATGCTCACAAAGAGCGCCCCATAAGCATTGCTGAGCAGGAAACCGGAGAAGCCCAGCACGGACAGCACCGCCGACAGACGGACGATGGGCGCACGCATGCCGAATCGATCGGCCAGCCAGCCCCACAGGGTCGGCGCAAGCGTGCGCATGACCGACATCAGGGACATCAGCACTGCAATCTCGGCCGCCGAACTACCAATCGACTGCAGATAAAGGCCAAAGTATGGTGAAAAGGCACCGACAAAGGCGAAGTAGAAAAAGTAATAACCCGACAGGCGCCAGTAGGGAATCATCAGAGATATTGGGGGCAACCCCGGTCACTACCAAGAAAAAGAGCGCCCGAAAGCGCTCCTTCCATCTGCCAGAACCTCACCCGTGCGGGTGAGGAACTCCGCGCCTGTCTTCCCCAGGCGCAAAGCCGAACGCGATCAAGCCTTCGGGCGGGGAGACGGCACGGCCTGCTTGCCCGTCGGCGCCAACCCGGCCACCTTTGGCGTGGAGCATTCCACATCGGCGTTCTGGGCACGATGGCGCAAGGCGTGATCCATCAGCACGATCGCCAGCATGGCCTCGGCGATGGGCGTAGCCCGAATACCGACGCAGGGATCATGGCGACCGTGGGTGTTCACGACAACCGGCTCCCCGGCCTTGTTGATGGAGTGGCGATCGAGACGGGTGCTAGACGTAGGCTTGATGGCCATGCTGACCAGGATGTCCTGCCCAGTAGAGATCCCGCCCAGCACACCACCCGCATTGTTCGACAGGAAGCCTTCCGACGACATTTCGTCCGAGTGCTGCGTCCCGAGTTGAGCGACGCTGGCAAAACCGGCACCGATCTCCACGCCCTTCACCGCGTTGATGCTCATCATCGCGTAAGCGATGTCGGCGTCGAGACGATCGAAGACGGGCTCACCCCAGCCAACCGGCAACCCCGTTGCAACGACATTGATCCGCGCACCGACAGAGTCGCCGGACTTGCGCAGATCGTCCATGTAACTTTCGAGTTGCGGAACGATGGCCTGATTCGGTGCAAAAAACGCGTTGCCGTCCACCTCGCCCCACGACACGAAGGGAATGTCGACGGGGCCAAGCTGGGCCATGTAGCCCTGAATCACCACGCCATAGCGCTCCTGCAGCCACTTGCGCGCAATCGCTCCAGCCGCCACGCGCACCGCGGTTTCACGGGCGGATGAACGGCCCCCGCCGCGGTAATCACGAATGCCGTACTTCTGCCAGTAGGCGTAGTCGGCGTGCCCCGGACGGAAACTCTCGGCGATGTTGCCGTAGTCCTTGGAGCGCTGATCCTGGTTGCGGATCAGCAGCGCGATGGGCGTGCCGGTCGTGACGCCCTCGAAGACCCCCGACAGGATCTCGACCTCATCCGGCTCCCGACGCTGGGTCACATGCCGGGAAGTACCCGGCTTGCGCCGATCCAGCTCGGCCTGGATGTCGGCCTCACTGATCTTCAATCCCGGCGGACAGCCATCCACCACACAGCCAATGGCGGGGCCATGGGATTCGCCGAAGGAAGTGACGCTGAAGAGCGTGCCAAGGGAATTACCGGACATGGAGAGACTCGCGGAGACAGAAGATTAAAGACTAGGCAAGTAAGGCGGCGGAGTCTAGCACGCCGCCGGCACGAGGCCGGCAGCGCGTGGGAGACGTATTACTTGAAGAACTCGTCCAGACGGCCGAACACCGGATGTTCGCCATCGTGCTGCTTCACATACAGGACATCCTCCAGCTTCTCGACCTGCCGGATCATCTTCTCGAGGCGCTCATCCTCGAAAATCAGCAGCCAGATGCGGCTGGTTTCGCCGGAGCCGACCGGCATGCACAGGATGCCTTCCACATTGAAAGCCCGCCGGGCAAACAGACCGCAGATGTGGCTCATCACCCCCGGGTGGTTGGCCACGCCCAGTTCCAGGACTACCTTCTTGAAGCCCGTATGCTCGGGCACATCGGGAATGTATTCGGAAAGATTGGTGTTTTGTTCGGACATCGTGTTCTCTCCTGCGGGCTCAGCCGATCATCTCGGAGTTGGCGGCGCCCGGCGGCACCATGGGGTAAACGAACTCGTTCGGGTCGATGGTTGCGTGGATCAGGCAGGGTCCCGGTGTGTTGAGCGCCTCGGCCAGCACGGCTCGGGGATTCGGCGCCGGATCCAGATCGACCGCACGCATGCCAAAGCCGTCAGCAATCTTCAGGAAGTCGGTGGGACGCTCGTAGCGGGATGCCATGATGCGCTTGCCGTAGAAAAGATTCTGCTGCTGATGCACCAGCCCCAGGGACTGATTGTTGAACAGCACGATCTTCACGTTGGCATTTTCCTGGGCCGCGGTAGCCATTTCCTGAATGTTCATCTTCAGGCTGCCGTCACCGGAGAAGCAGACCACCGTGCGCTCGGGCTCGGCCAGCGCCGCACCGATCGCTGCCGGGAAGCCGAAGCCCATGGTTCCGAGGCCGCCGGAGTTGAGCCACTGGCGGGCACGGCGGAACGGATAGGCCTGCGCAACCCACATCTGGTGCTGGCCCACGTCGCTGGTGATGATGGCACTGTCGTCCAGGCAGCTGGCCACCGCATGGATGAGGCCATACGGCGAACGGGGATTGTCCACACCGGGCATGGCCAACGGGAAGCGCCCCTTCAGGCTATCCACATGCGACAGCCAGCGCTTGCGCAGCTGGGGCTTCACACGCGGCAGCAATTCGGAGAGCACCTGCCCCACATCCCCGGCAATCGCCACATGCGCCGTCTTGACCTTGTGCAGCTCGGAACGGTCGATGTCGATATGGATGATCTTGGCGTTCGGACAGAACTCGGCGGTCTTGCCGATGGCGCGATCGTCAAAACGGGCACCGACACAGATCAGTAGATCGGCCTCTTCGAGGACGTAGTTGGTGTAACGCGCACCGTGCATGCCCAGCATGCCCAGGGACAGGGGATGATCCATCGGCATGGCGCCCAGCGCCATCAGCGTCATCGTGGTCGGCAGGGAAGCCTGCTCCGCCAGCGTCACCGCGAGCTGCGAGGCGCCGGAGTGGATCACGCCACCGCCGAGGTAAAGCACGGGGCGCTCGGCCGCCTCGATCATTTTCGCAATCTCTTCGATCGCACCGATGTCGAAGCTGGGCGCAGCATCGGGCACCACCACGTCGGGGTATTCCTCGAAGCTCACCATCTGGTTCTGCACATCCTTGGGCACATCCACCAGGACGGGGCCCGGCCGGTCGGACATGGCGATACGGAAGGCAGCCGGGATTGCCGTCAGCAGTTCCTTAGCGGAACGCACCAGGAAATTGTGCTTGGTGATGGGAATCGTGAGCCCGTAGGTGTCCACCTCCTGGAAGGCATCCGTGCCGATCATCGACAGCGGCACCTGGCCGGTCAGCGCGATGATGGGAATGGAGTCCAGCTTGGCATCGGCGATCGCAGTGATCAGGTTGGTCGCTCCAGGACCGCTGGATGCTAGGCACACTTCCGGATGGCCGGACACGCGTGCCATACCCTGAGCGATGAAGCCCGCACCTTGTTCGTGACGACACAACACATGATGAATCTGCTCGCTCTTGGACAGCGCGTCATACATCGGAAGGGCCGCTCCGCCGGGAACGCCAGCGATAGTGCGGATACCCTGCCGTTCGAGCAGCTTCACGATCAGGTCTGCTCCAGTCATTTGCATCATCAAAATTCTCCTTGAGGCTTTGGGAGCCGTACAACGTTCCGGGCCGGGGGACAAAAAACAAAACCCCCGCCGGTTGCGCGCCGGCGGGGGTCTGAAAATTCTTTACCGATTACCTACGGACCCTTACGACGCGCGTACACCTACGCTTACTACGCGTACTACAACTACGTCGACAGGCAGGGAACGGGCGATCAGGTTCATGAGGTCATATACAAGACTAAGTACGGATTATTCTTCACATCCAATCAAAAACACAAGCTCTTTTTTTGACAAGTCATTCATTCACCTGCCCGGTATCCCGCAAGACACGCCGGAGGATCTTCCCCACGTTGCTCTTGGGCAAGGACTCCCGAAACTCCACGAAACGGGGCACCTTATACCCGGTCAGCCCAAGCCGGCAGTGATCGATCAGCGCTTCGGCGGTCAGGGTCGGGTCCTTGCGCACAACGAAGATCTTCACGGCCTCCCCGGAATGCTCGTCCGGCACGCCGAGCGCGGCAACCTCCATCACGCCTGGATGGCTTGCCACCACATCCTCGACCTCGTTCGGATAAACATTGAAGCCGGACACGAGGATCATGTCCTTTTTGCGATCCACGATACGCACGAAACCATCGGCGTCCATGGTTGCCACATCGCCGGTACGCAGGAAGCCATCCGACGTGAAAGCCCGGGCAGTATCCTCCGGGCGCCGATAGTAGCCCTTCATGACCTGCGGCCCCTGCACGCACAATTCACCTGCCTCGCCGAGCGCCACCTCCTTACCTTCATCGTCACGCAAACTGACCGAGGTGGATGAAATCGGCAAGCCTATGGAGTGATTGAACTCGGGCAAATCCAGCGGATTGATGCAGACCGCCGGGGAAGTTTCGGTCAGGCCGTAAGCCTCTGCCAGAGGCTTGCCGGTCACCTTCCTCCAACGATCGGCCACACTCTGCTGGACGGCCATTCCGCCACCCAAGGCAATCTTCAGCGCCGAGAAATCCAGCCGGGCAAACCCCGGATCATTCAGCAGCGCATTGAACAAGGTGTTGACCCCGGTGATCACAGTAAAGCGATGACGCGCCAGTTCTGCCACGAACCCCGGAATATCCCGCGGGTTGGTAATGAGCACGTTTGTCGCACCGATCTTGAAGAAGGTCAGGCAGTTCGCTGTGAGGGAAAAGATGTGATACAGGGGCAAGGCCGTTACGATGACTTCAGACCCAACCCTCACATAGGGGCTGATCCACGCGTGAGCCTGCTGCAGGTTTGCAACGATGTTGCCATGGGTCAGCATGGCCCCCTTGGCCACCCCTGTCGTCCCACCGGTATATTGAAGATAGGCCAGATCATCATGATCGACGGCCACGGGCTGGAGCTCGTGCTTCCGTCCTAGCTTGAGTGCGGCGCCGCAACTCAAGGATCCTGGAAGTTGCCAGGCCGGCACCATTTTCCGCACGTGGCGAATCACAAAATTCACCATTGCCGACTTTGGAAAACTCAGCAGATCCCCCAGGCCCGTCACCACCGCATGGCGCACTGAGGTACGTGCGATGACATCCTGAAGCGTATGGGCGAAATTCTCGACAATGACGATAGCTTCGCAACCCGCATCATGCAGCTGATGCTCAAGCTCCCGAGCCGTATATAGCGGATTGACATTCACCACCGTACAACCAGCCCGCAAAACCCCAAACATTGCGACAGGGTACTGAAGGCAATTCGGCATCATCAGTGCAATGCGGGCCCCCTTACCCAAACCGAGCTCACCCTGCAGATAGGCAGCAAAGTCACGGGACTGGCGATCCAGCTCCGCGTAACTCATGGCCTTACCCATGCAGACGTAAGCAGTGTTCGCCCCAAAGGCGCGAACACTCTTGTCAAACAGATCGACAAGGGAAGAGAACTCGTTCGGATCGATTTCCGCAGGTACGCCGGAGGGATAACTCTTTAGCCAGACTTTATCCATATTGCCTCCTTCGCCGTTGGTCACATAGCCCTGCGACAGACGAGGCATTGCACCTCACCCAACGAACCCCGCTCGAGCGCTCCGACCACGAGACGTGGTCGGCAACCAACGTACTTCCGGCTGTGGTGCGCATGTTTCATTCTATGGCGCACCTTGCAGCGACCGGCATGCAGCCCATGCCTCGCCCTGAACACCGACCGCTACCGCGCCCCTGAGCGGCGCGGCTTCAACATCACATCACGCCTGATCTTCTTCCGCCGGCCAGTTGCGGATGTAGTTTTTCAGCATGCGATTCTCGAAACTTTGCTCTTCAAGCACAGCTTTCGCCACATCGTGAAAGGAGACGACACCCAACAGAACAGTATCGTCCATCACAGGCAGATAGCGCTGGTGGTGCTCCACCATTTGCCGACGCAACTCGTCCATCTCCATGTTGGGAGCAGCCACAACAGGCGTCGTCAGCATCGCGTCGGCGACGGGAAGGTCTTGCCAAGCGGCGCCGGCCTTCTGAGTGCCCAGCAACACCTCCCGGAATGTCAGCAATCCCGCCATGCGCCCCTTATCGAACACCACCAGAGATCCGACATCCTGCTCCGTCATGATAGCCACAGCCTCGGAGAGTGCCTTGTTCGGCGCAATGGTGAAAAGGACCTTACCTTTGATCGCGAGAATTTCACTGACCAGCATTTTTTCGTTCCTATGGGGAGCACCAAATGTGCTCGTAAATGATTACTGCACGCGATGGTATTCGATTGCAGAGGCAGCGAAAAGTCCGCAGGTATCAGGGCCTTCCCTTACATGGTGTACATATGAAGGAATCTGTTCATTTTCAATACACGATGCCGGCGACCGCCTAGAGAGCTCAGCGCTCCAAGAGCTTCAGCTTGTCCTTCACTCCGCGCCACTGGTCCGCGTCGGCAGGAGGATCCTTGCGCTCCACGATCGGCGTCCACTGCGCAGCCAGCTCCGCATTGAGAGCAATGAATCCTTGCTGGTTAGCCGGCACATCGTCCTCAGCGAAGATGGCCTCAGCAGGACACTCGGCCACACACAAGGTGCAGTCGATACACTCTTCCGGGTCGATGACGAGGAAGTTGGGCCCCTCTCGAAAACAATCCACCGGACAAACATCCACGCAGTCGGTGTACTTGCAACGGATGCAGTTCTCAGTAACAACATAAGTCATGGGGCGTACTCCTATATGTCTTGGCACTGGATTGACATCCGCGGATACTGCTCGGGGACCAACTCACGCCGTCAAGTAGTTTAGGGGCTGAAATATACCCCATTCGTCACGCTGAAGGCGGCCCTCGCCGTAGGCTGATGCAATCCTCCCGTCAAGGTTGACAAGAATAGGCACTACCACACTTTAGCCAAGTAGGCGAGAAAAATGCTTTTCTTGCAAAGCAAGATTCGCTAGCATGCCCACGCTGTCATCCTGTTGCACAGGTTGTGTGGCTTTGGCACGCCCTTCCCTCACCTGCAACGCCACCCCCTGAATGTACGAGGCACCATGAGCGAACACATCCATTACGTCACCGACGCCAACTTCGATGCGGAAGTACTCCAGTCGCCCAGCCCTGTCCTCGTCGACTACTGGGCGGAGTGGTGCGGTCCGTGCAAGATGATCGCCCCTATCCTCGACGAAGTGGCCAAGGAATACGAAGGCAAGCTCAAAGTGGCCAAGCTGAACATCGACGAGAATCAGGACACCCCTGCCAAGTATGGCATTCGTGGAATCCCGACACTCATGCTCTTCAAGGGCGGCAACATAGAAGCCACCAAGGTTGGAGCCCTGTCTAAGTCTCAACTGGCCGCGTTCATTGACAGCCACATGTAAATCAGGTTAAGTTACAAAAATTCCACATTGGTACCGGAACTATCTTAGGACAGGTTCCGGTCCCCAGGTGCAGCTCTGGCACCCTGCCGCTGCACACATAGTGACAACTCTGTCGCGCCTAGATCTCCTAATTCCCTACACCTCCCCTCACCGCTGCCTGCCATGCAACTCTCGGAGCTGAAGTCCCTCCATGTTGGTCAATTGCTTGAAATGGCCATTGCCAACGAAATTGAAGGCGCCAATCGCCTGCGCAAGCAGGAACTCGTCTTCGCACTTCTCAAGAATCGCGCCAAGAAGGGGGAGCCCATCTACGGTGACGGAGTCATGGAGGTGCTGCCCGACGGCTTCGGGTTCCTGCGCTCTCCGGACACCTCTTACCTAGCAGGCACCGACGACATCTACGTTTCCCCCAGCCAGATTCGACGCTTCAATCTCCACACTGGGGACACCGTTGAGGGTGAGATCCGAACGCCCAAGGACGGCGAGCGCTACTTTGCGCTGGTCAAGGTAGACAAGGTCAATTTCGAGCCTCCTGAGGCATCGAAGCACAAGATTCTTTTCGAGAACCTGACTCCTCTTCATCCCAATCAGTGCCTGAAGCTGGAGAGGGATATCCGCGGGGAAGAGAACATCACCTCCCGAGTGATCGACATGATCTCTCCCATCGGGAAGGGGCAGCGGGGGCTTCTCGTTGCACCCCCAAAGAGCGGCAAGACGGTGATGCTTCAACACATCGCCCACTCCATCACGTCGAACCATCCGGATGTCGTCGTGATAGTGCTGCTGATCGATGAACGCCCCGAGGAAGTCACGGAGATGCAACGCTCGGTCAAGGGCGAAGTCGTCGCCTCCACCTTTGACGAACCCGCCATCCGGCACGTACAAGTGGCGGAAATGGTGATTGAAAAGGCCAAGCGTCTCGTTGAGCACAAGAAAGATGTCGTCATTCTGCTCGACTCCCTGACACGCCTGGCCCGAGCATACAACACCGTCGTCCCTGCCTCCGGCAAGGTTCTGACCGGTGGTGTGGACGCAAACGCCCTGCAGAAGCCCAAGCGCTTCTTCGGCGCCGCCCGGAATATCGAAGAGGGCGGCTCTCTGACGATCATCGCCACAGCCCTCATCGATACAGGCAGTCGCATGGATGATGTCATCTACGAAGAGTTCAAAGGTACCGGCAATATGGAAATCCACCTGGATCGCCGTATGGCCGAAAAGCGGGTTTATCCTGCCATCAACGTTAACCGCTCTGGCACCCGTCGCGAAGAACTTCTTCTCAAAGCCGATATACTTCAAAAAGTCTGGGTTCTTCGCAAGCTCCTTTACGGCATGGATGACATCGACGCAATGGAGTTCTTGCTCGACAAGATCAAGGCAACGAAAAACAACAATGAGTTTTTCGATGCAATGCGTCGAGGCTGAACCAACTACGTAACAGCCTCACCATACAAAAAGGCCGCATTCTCATGTGGCCTTTTTGCTTTCTTTTCAGCTGCGGTATTGACCGAACAGAGACCCGTATAGGTCAGGCCACGCGATACTGGCTGTTCAGGTCCCAGCAAACGCTTCCCCGGTCACAACCGCTGAAGCAAATGCCTCAGCAGGTGTCTTCATATCCAGAGCCCAATGAAGGTGTTGGTGGTTGTAGAACTGAATCCAGTCGCCGATCACATGGCTGGCGTGCTGCAAGGTTTCGACGCGGTGGCGGTGGAAGCGTTGCGCCTTCAGCGTGCGAATCATCCGTTCCACCAATCCATTCCGCGATGGCGGTATAGGGCGTGATGAACACTTGCTTCAATTGACCAGCACCGTGTAGCAGCGGCTGGTGAAACCCCGGATCGTCCCGATCACGTCTCGTCCTCGCCCAGCAGGGACTGCCATTTTCTCGAGCCCGCAGCGCGTTTTCCATGCCCGGGCCGGCTTCATCAATCCAGGTTTCGATTTCGGACGGTGGTGCGCAAGACATTCGGGTCGTTACGCGGCTGTATGGTGATACGGTAAGGGTTGCGCGGGTTCGGGCGGGTGTTCTTGGTTCCGAATTTCCAATACAAAAAGCCCCCGCAGAGAACTCTGCGGGGGCTTCGATGGGTTAGTCTGACGATGACCTACTTTCACGCACGGCTGTGCACTATCATCGGCGCGGTCTCGTTTCACGGTCCTGTTCGGGATGGGAAGGGGTGGTTCCAAGACGCTATGGTCGTCAGACTATAACTTGTACCGCTCAGGCGCGCTTTCGCGCTGAGCGTCAAAGGGAAGAAGTGTTCTGTGGGGTGTGTGACTGCGCTGTGCGCGGTGTTCATCTTGCACTTTTTTGCAAGGTTATAGGATCAAGCCTCACGGGCAATTAGTACTGGTTAGCTTAACGCATTACTGCGCTTCCACACCCAGCCTATCAACGTCGTGGTCTTCAACGACCCTTCAGGGGAATCAAGTTCCCAGGGATATCTCATCTTGAGGCGAGTTTCCCGCTTAGATGCTTTCAGCGGTTATCTCTTCCGGATTTAGCTACCCGGCGATGCGACTGGCGTCACAACCGGTACACCAGAGATCCGTCCACTCCGGTCCTCTCGTACTAGGAGCAGGCCCCCTCAAATATCCAGCGCCCACGGCAGATAGGGACCAAACTGTCTCACGACGTTTTAAACCCAGCTCACGTACCACTTTAAATGGCGAACAGCCATACCCTTGGGACCGGCTACAGCCCCAGGATGTGATGAGCCGACATCGAGGTGCCAAACTCCGCCGTCGATGTGAACTCTTGGGCGGAATCAGCCTGTTATCCCCAGAGTACCTTTTATCCGTTGAGCGATGGCCCTTCCATACAGAACCACCGGATCACTATGACCTGCTTTCGCACCTGCTCGACTTGTCGGTCTCGCAGTCAAGCCTTCTTTTGCCATTGCACTATCAGTACGATGTCCGACCGTACCTAGAAGACCTTCGTACTCCTCCGTTACCTTTTGGGAGGAGACCGCCCCAGTCAAACTGCCTACCATGCACGGTCCCCGATCTGGATTCACAGACCTAGGTTAGAACCTCAACGACACCAGGGTGGTATTTCAAGGACGGCTCCACCAGAACTAGCGTCCTGGTCTCAGCGCCTCCCACCTATCCTACACAAGTCCCGTCAAAGTCCAATGCAAAGCTACAGTAAAGGTTCATGGGGTCTTTCCGTCTAGCCGCGGGGAGATTGCATCTTCACAAACACTTCAACTTCGCTGAGTCTCAGGAGGAGACAGTGTGGCCATCGTTACGCCATTCGTGCAGGTCGGAACTTACCCGACAAGGAATTTCGCTACCTTAGGACCGTTATAGTTACGGCCGCCGTTTACCGGGGCTTCGATCAAGAGCTTGCACCCCATCACTTAACCTTCCGGCACCGGGCAGGCGTCACACCCTATACGTCCACTTTCGTGTTTGCAGAGTGCTGTGTTTTTAATAAACAGTCGCAGCCACCGATTCTCTGCGGCCTCTTCGCCCTTCGGATGTACTCCTACAAGCTACCGAGGCATACCTTCTCCCGAAGTTACGGTATCAATTTGCCGAGTTCCTTCTCCTGAGTTCTCTCAAGCGCCTTAGTATCTTCTACCTGCCCACCTGTGTCGGTTTGCGGTACGGTCACTCTATGACTGAAGCTTAGAGGCTTTTCCTGGAAGCAGGGTATCAATCACTTCGGTCTCAAAGAGACCTCGTCGTCACGCCTCAGCTAAGCTCTCCGGATTTGCCTAAAGAGCACGCCTACACGCTTAAACCGGGACGTCCAACACCCGGCTGACCTAACCTTCTCCGTCCCCCCATCGCATCATAGAGCGGTACAGGAATATTGACCTGTTTCCCATCGACTACGCATTTCTGCCTCGCCTTAGGGGCCGACTCACCCTGCGTCGATGAACGTTGCGCAGGAAACCTTGGGCTTTCGGCGAGGGTGCTTTTCACACCCTTTATCGCTACTCATGTCAGCATTCGCACTTCTGATATCTCCAGCATCCTTTACAAGACACCTTCACAGACTTACAGAACGCTCCCCTACCATCTCTTACGAGATCCGCAGCTTCGGTTCATGGCTTGAGCCCCGTTACATCTTCCGCGCAGGACGACTCGACTAGTGAGCTATTACGCTTTCTTTAAAGGGTGGCTGCTTCTAAGCCAACCTCCTAGCTGTCTATGCCTTCCCACCTCGTTTTCCACTTAGCCATGTATTTGGGACCTTAGCTGGCGGTCTGGGTTGTTTCCCTCTTGACGATGGACGTTAGCACCCACCGTCTGTCTCCCGTGTATCACTTTCCGGTATTCGGAGTTTGCTATCGCGGGGTAGATCGCAATGACCCCCCCAACGATTACAGTGCTCTACCCCCGGAAGTGTCCGCACGAGGCACTACCTAAATAGTTTTCGGGGAGAACCAGCTATTTCCAAGTTTGTTTAGCCTTTCACCCCTATCCACAGCTCATCCCCTAATTTTTCAACATTAGTGGGTTCGGACCTCCAGTGCGTGTTACCGCACCTTCATCCTGGCCATGGATAGATCACTTGGTTTCGGGTCTACGCCCAGCAACTGAATCGCCCTTATCAGACTCGCTTTCGCTACGCCTCCCCTATCCGGTTAAGCTTGCTACTGAACGTAAGTCGCTGACCCATTATACAAAAGGTACGCAGTCACCCCTTGCGAGGCTCCCACTGTTTGTATGCATGCGGTTTCAGGATCTATTTCACTCCCCTCCCGGGGTTCTTTTCGCCTTTCCCTCACGGTACTGGTTCACTATCGGTCGATCACGAGTATTTAGCCTTGGAGGATGGTCCCCCCATCTTCAGACAGGATTTCACGTGTCCCGCCCTACTTGTCGCACGCTCAGACCCGCCGGCTACTTTTCACATACGGGGCTATCACCCACTATGGCCAAGCTTTCCAGCTTGTTCTGTTAAGTAACCGGTTTAGTCGTGCAGGCTCATCCCCGTTCGCTCGCCACTACTTGGGGAATCTCGGTTGATTTCTTTTCCTCGGGGTACTTAGATGTTTCAGTTCTCCCGGTTCGCTTCCACTGACCTATGAATTCAGTCAGGGATACCTCAAAAGAGGTGGGTTTCCCCATTCGGATATCGGGGGATCAAAGCTCCATTGCCAGCTCCCCCCCGCTTTTCGCAGGCTTGCACGTCCTTCATCGCCTGTGATCGCCAAGGCATCCACCACATGCACTTTGTCGCTTGATCCTATAACGTTGCACTCTGATTGCTCAGAGACAAAGCTATCGACGAACTCGCGCTTGTGCGCATCACCACTGTGCTGGTTCAAAGCCAGCAGTGATGCAAATGCAATCACACAACCCATGTAGCCTCTGTCTCATCAACAGACGCTACACACTTCTTCCACTTTGTTAAAGATCGAACAGTCTTACTGGCAAAAACCAGAACAAAGCACACGCACCGTGCTGCTTTGTTCTGATCTCTGGTGGAGGCAGTCGGGATCGAACCGACGACCCCCGGCTTGCAAAGCCGGTGCTCTCCCAGCTGAGCTATGCCCCCTTTGATCGCTTGGTGGGTCAGGTAGGAATCGAACCTACGACCCCCGCCTTATCAAGACGGTGCTCTAACCGACTGAGCTACTGACCCCCATTACTGTTTCGAGGATCAGCCCAGACAGCCCGACATCAGCCCGCGATGTCTCACTGCCTGACGCCCAGCCTCTCACTGTTCTTTAAAAAACAACCGATAGGTTGTGGATACTCGATTCAGAGGTTTTTCTCTAGAAAGGAGGTGATCCAGCCGCACCTTCCGATACGGCTACCTTGTTACGACTTCACCCCAGTCATGAAGCTCACCGTGGTAAGCGCCCTCCTTGCGGTTAAGCTACCTACTTCTGGTAAACCCCACTCCCATGGTGTGACGGGCGGTGTGTACAAGACCCGGGAACGTATTCACCGCAGCATGCTGATCTGCGATTACTAGCGATTCCGACTTCATGGAGTCGAGTTGCAGACTCCAATCCGGACTACGATCGGCTTTCTGGGATTGGCTCCACCTCGCGGCTTGGCAACCCTCTGTACCGACCATTGTATGACGTGTGAAGCCCTACCCATAAGGGCCATGAGGACTTGACGTCATCCCCACCTTCCTCCGGTTTGTCACCGGCAGTCTCATTAGAGTGCCCAACTTAATGCTGGCAACTAATGACAAGGGTTGCGCTCGTTGCGGGACTTAACCCAACATCTCACGACACGAGCTGACGACAGCCATGCAGCACCTGTGTCCAGGCTCTCTTTCGAGCACCAAGCCATCTCTGGCAAGTTCCTGGCATGTCAAGGGTAGGTAAGGTTTTTCGCGTTGCATCGAATTAATCCACATCATCCACCGCTTGTGCGGGTCCCCGTCAATTCCTTTGAGTTTTAACCTTGCGGCCGTACTCCCCAGGCGGTCAACTTCACGCGTTAGCTGCGTTACTCAATGAGTCTCCTCACCGAACAACTAGTTGACATCGTTTAGGGCGTGGACTACCAGGGTATCTAATCCTGTTTGCTCCCCACGCTTTCGTGCATGAGCGTCAGTACTGGCCCAGGAGGCTGCCTTCGCCATCGGTGTTCCTCCGCATCTCTACGCATTTCACTGCTACACGCGGAATTCCACCTCCCTCTGCCGTACTCGAGTGATGCAGTCACAAACGCAGTTCCCAGGTTGAGCCCGGGGATTTCACATCTGTCTTACATCACCGCCTGCGCACGCTTTACGCCCAGTAATTCCGATTAACGCTCGCACCCTACGTATTACCGCGGCTGCTGGCACGTAGTTAGCCGGTGCTTCTTCTGTCGGTACCGTCATCCCCCCGAGGTATTAACCCGAAGGATTTCTTTCCGACTGAAAGAGCTTTACAACCCGAAGGCCTTCTTCACTCACGCGGCATGGCTGGATCAGGCTTTCGCCCATTGTCCAAAATTCCCCACTGCTGCCTCCCGTAGGAGTCTGGGCCGTGTCTCAGTCCCAGTGTGGCGGATCATCCTCTCAGACCCGCTACGGATCGTCGCCTTGGTAGGCCTTTACCCCACCAACTAGCTAATCCGACATCGGCCGCTCGTATAACGCGAGGTCTTACGATCCCCCGCTTTCCCCCTCAGGGCGTATGCGGTATTAGCGTAACTTTCGCTACGTTATCCCCCATTACACGGCACGTTCCGATGCATTACTCACCCGTTCGCCACTCGCCACCAGGCCGAAGCCCGTGCTGCCGTTCGACTTGCATGTGTAAAGCATGCCGCCAGCGTTCAATCTGAGCCAGGATCAAACTCTTAAGTTCAATCCAAAAACTCCAGAAACCTGACGATTTCTGCAGATACTTCAATTTCTTTGTGGCTTCTGATATAAATCAGTCACCCCTCAAAACCGAGCACCCACACCTATCGGTTGTTCATCTTTTTAAAGAACTGCTGCAGAAGCAGCGAAGAGGTGCGCATTATACAGAGCCTTTTAACCCTGTCAAGCAGTTTGTTTCAGCACTTCGAAACAAACTGCTTAACGCGCCAGCACCGAAACACACAAACCGCTTCAGCACCGCCTCCTCACCCCGTAGCGCCTACTTCGTAACGCGCTGCAGC
Organism: Zoogloea sp. GW822-FHT05C07; assembly: GCF_058800215.1. Lineage (NCBI taxonomy): Bacteria > Pseudomonadati > Pseudomonadota > Betaproteobacteria > Rhodocyclales > Zoogloeaceae > Zoogloea > Zoogloea sp. GW822-FHT05C07. The sequence continues at coordinate 4,129,679 of NZ_CM179510.1, read as the reverse complement.
GAAAGAGCTGCGCATTATAAAGAGTTATCGGAATGCGTCAACACTATTTGGAAAAATAATTTCACGTACAGGATCGCACTAAGAAGACCTAACAAAATGAGTTTTCCGCGCAGTTCAGTTTTCGCCAGCAAATAAGGCTGCAGGCGATCTTGATAAAGGCTTCGTGAATGACGGCCAATCGCTCGAATCGAACCCGCAGGCGTCGGTAATTGTGGAGCCAGCCGATGGTTCGCTCGACCACCCAGCGGGTTTTGCCCAAGCCGCTGCCGTGCGGCGTGTTGCGCCGGGCGATCTCGGTCTTGATGCCTTGAGCGTGAAGGGGCCGGCGGTACTTGTCGTGATCGTAGCCACGGTCGGCCTGGATGATGCGGGGCTTGGAGAGTGGGCGCCCCCGCTTGCCACGAATAGGTGGAATGGCTTCGACCAAGGGCAAAAGTTGGGTTACGTCGTTGCGATTGGCGCCGGTCAGGATGACCGCCAACGGAATGCCCTGCGCTTCGGTGATCAGGTGGTGCTTGGAGCCGGGGCGTGCGCGATCGGTGGGATTGGGTCCTGTTTTTGACCCGCACCCACAGCACGAATGGAGGAAGAATCGACGATGCAACGGGACCAATCGATCCTGTCGGCCGTGCGTAAGCGAGCCAGCAGTACCTCATGCAGCCTGTCCCAGACACCCGCTTCCTGCCAGGCACGCAGGCGCCGCCAGCAACTCATGCCCGAGCCGCAGCCCATTTCCTGGGGCAGCATCTCCCAAGGGATGCCGCTTTGCAGGACGAACAGGATGCCGGTCAGAACCGCTCGATCATCGAGCGGCTTGCGCCCCGGATACTTGTTCCGACGGGGCTTGGCGGGAGGTAGCAACGGTTCGATCAAGGCCCACAGATCGTCGTCGAGAAGTGCTTTGGCCATGTCCTCTATTCAAAGAAACAAGGCCGAGGTTAACGAAATTCGACCATCGTGAACAGGGGCGAATGGGTCTTTTTGTTAGAGCTTCTAAGAAGCTGGCGATCGAACGACCTCAAAACGGCGGCTCACTCGCAAAACGTAAGAGCTGGCCATTCACCGGGTGCGGAACGGCAAGGCCAGCCGCATGTAGCAGCAAACGCGACGTCGCCGTTCGCTCAGCTACGCCGGCATACAGATCATCGCCAAGAATGGGGTGCCCGATTGCCATCATATGTACACGTAGCTGATGAGATCTCCCCGTGACAGGAGTAAGTTCAACACGACTTGTGCCGGATGCAATATCACGCCCCAGAACTAGGTAGTGCGTTAACGCGGGCTTACCCAGTTCCCGATCAATTTTTTGCCTGGGCCGGTTCGGCCAATCCACGATGAGGGGGAAGTCCACTACCCCCTCATCCTCATCCAACCCGCCCGCAACAACCGCAACATACCGCTTGCCGACCAGCCGCTGCTGAAACGCGATACTCAGCTGTCGCTCCATATCCCGCCCCATTGCCATGACAACCAACCCTGACGTTGCCATGTCCAAACGATGAACAATGCGAGCGGCGGGATAGACAGCCTGCACGCGAGACGCAAGACAATCCATGCGTTCAGCCCCACGCCCGGGCACCGTAAGCAACCCAGCCGGTTTGTCCAGCACGAGGAGGCTTTCGTCCTGAAATACAACCCTCGGCATCCCGAGGGGAGGAGCATAGACGACGGGGGAAGGCGACAACGCAGCACTACACATCAAGATCCACCCTCTTTAAGCGGGAGCTGGATTCTGGCACACCTCGCCTTCACGACGCGCCCAGCACGACCCAAAACCCCCTCGAACATCCACCTGGAACATGCGCACCGAATTGCGGCACAGGCAAATCCCCATGACAGTGCCAACGCACCGAAGCAGTGCATTTTGTTTGAGTCGAACTGTAAACCCTTTTGTTTACTATGATTTTTTATTTGGCATGCTTTTAGCTATACCAAAAGTGGTATCTCTGCTTCACAACACAATAGGCGAGCGCTAATGGCCATCACAAAATTCTTCAATGAAATGACAGCGGATGATGGGAGTGTCCGCGCGCATTACGCTGGCTATGCCGCGTGGTTGAAAGATACTCCGGCGGACCGCATTGAACGCAAGAGAGCAGAGGCGGACGCCCTCTTCCACCGATACGGCATCACCTTCGCTGTTTACGGCGAAGAGTCGGGTACGGAGCGCCTGATCCCATTCGACATCATTCCCCGCATCATCCCGGCAAAGGAATGGAAGAGCCTGGAAGCGGGCCTGCGTCAACGCGTCAAAGCGCTGAACACCTTCATTCACGATATCTACCACGACCAGGAAATCCTGAAAGCCGGGCACATTCCCGCCGACCAGGTACTGAAGAACGCACAGTACCGCCCGGAAATGCAGGGCGTTAACGTCCCTTGCGACATCTACGCACACATTGCGGGCGTCGACGTCGTACGCGCCGGTGCCGGCGAGTTCTACGTACTTGAAGACAATCTGCGGGTGCCGTCGGGCGTGTCGTACATGCTCGAAGACCGCCGCATGATGATGCGCCTCTTCCCCGAGCTCTTCGCGAGGCACCGCGTAGCCCCGGTCGAGCACTATCCGGACATGCTGCTGCATACCCTGCGTAGCGTTGCTCCGGTTGGCGTGGCAGACCCCACAGTAGTCGTGATGACGCCCGGCGCATATAACAGTGCGTATTTCGAGCATGCCTTCCTGGCACAGCAGATGGGCGTGGAACTGGTGGAAGGACAGGACCTCTTCGTCGAGGACGAGCAGGTCTTCATGCGCACAACCCAAGGCCCGCGCCGCGTTGACGTGATCTACCGCCGCGTGGATGACGACTTCCTGGATCCCCAAGCATTCCGCAAGGACTCCATGATCGGCGTTCCCGGCCTGCTGAAAGCCTATCGGGCCGGTCGCGTCACCCTCTCCAACGCCATCGGCACAGGCGTGGCGGACGACAAGTCCATCTATCCTTACGTTCCCGAGATGATCCGCTTCTACCTCGGCGAAGAGCCCATCCTCAACAACGTTCCGACCTACATGTGCCGCAAGCCCGAGGATCTGGCCTATACCCTCGCCCACCTGCCCGAACTTGTCGTGAAGGAAGTGCACGGCGCCGGCGGCTACGGAATGCTGGTCGGCCCTGCGTCCACCAAGGAGCAGATCGAGTCGTTCCGCAAGCACCTCGAAGCCAATCCTGAAAAGTACATTTCACAACCCACACTGGCTCTTTCGAACTGCCCGACCTTCGTCGAAAGCGGTATCGCACCACGTCACCTGGATCTACGCCCGTTTGTGCTGTCCGGCACCGAGATCCAGATGGTCCCGGGTGGTCTGACTCGTGTCGCCCTGCGCGAAGGATCGCTGGTGGTGAACTCCTCGCAAGGCGGGGGCACCAAAGACACCTGGGTACTGGAGGCCTGACAATGCTGAGCCGCACCGCTGACCACCTGTTCTGGATGGCGCGCTATATGGAACGCGCCGAAAACACCGCCCGTATTCTGGACGTCACCTACCGGTTATCACTCCTTCCCCGGAACGGCGAGGACGTGGAGCCCATGTGGGCGGGCATGCTGAAAATCATGGAGCTCCAGGACACCTTCCTGGCCAAGCATCCGCGCCACACCACCGAGGCCGTCCTCGAATTCATGATTTTCGACAGGGACAACCCCGGCAGCATCTACCGCTGTCTGCGTGCGACCCGCGAGAACGCCCACGCCGTTCGCGGCACACTGACTTCCGAGCTCTGGGAAACATCCAACGAGACCTGGCTCAAGATGCGGGATTTCAATCCAGCCAAGCTCTGGGAGAACGGCCCTGGCGCATTCTTCGAATGGGTGAAATACCGGTCCCATCTGTCGCGCGGCGTCACCATCGGAACCATGCTGCAAGACGAGTCGCTACGCTTCATCCGGCTCGGGACCTTTCTCGAACGAGCAGACAACACCGCACGGATCCTGGAGGTCAAGTATCTCAACCTGCTGCCTGGCTCCGACGAGGACACCACACAAACCAACGACTATTACCAGTGGAGCGCCCTGCTGCAGTCCGTCTCGGCCTTCGAGGTGTATCGAAAGGTCTACCGTGACCAGATCACGCCGCTGCGGGTTGCCGAACTCCTGATCCTGCGCGCCGACATGCCCCGCTCGCTGGCCCGCAGCATGAAGGAAGTCTACTCAAACCTGACGCGCGTCTCGAACGCACGCTCGGCGGAAACCGAAAGACTTGCCGGCGAACTGGAGTCCCATCTGCGCTTTGGCCGCATCGAGCGCATCTTCGAAGTCGGCTTCCGCAATTACCTGGAAGACTTCCGCGATCGCATCTTTGATCTTGGCTGCCGCATTTCCGAAGACTTCCTCATCCCGGCATGCGCATGAATGCAATTAGGGCTTGGCAAAGCCAGAATACATGTCTATAATGCGCAGCTTGTCGGGGCGTAGCGCAGCCTGGTAGCGCACTTGCATGGGGTGCAAGGGGTCGCGAGTTCGAATCCCGCCGCCCCGACCATTGATTCAAACAAAAAGCCAATCTTTCGAGATTGGCTTTTTGTTTTTCTGCGCAGGATTTTCGCTCACGCAGAAACCCTGCGCCGCTCAGCGATCCTCGGTGAGCTTCCCTTCGTAAAGCGCGAGGTAGTTGCCCATCATCGCATCCATGCTGAAATTGGCGAGGACGCGTTTGCGTCCGGCAGCTCCCATCACACGCGCACCGGCAGCATCCTTGAACAACGCATCGAACGCTGCCCCCATCTTTTCCGGATCGAGCGCAGGGACGAGCAGGCCGGTTTGCCCATCGACGACGAGCTCCGGATTGCCTCCGACTGCCGTGGCGATAACGGGCAAACCGGAGGCCATGGCTTCCAACAAGGTATTGGAAATCCCTTCCGCCTGGGAGGGCAGCACGAAAACGTCGAGGCCGCGCATGATCTCTGGCACATCGGAACGCTCGCCCGCCATCCAGACGACGTCCACCACTCCCTCGCTCTTCACCAATTCCGCAAGATTTGCCGCCAGCGGCCCATCGCCAACGAGAATCAGACGCGCACGCCGGACAGCTTCCGGATTCGCCCGCACGAACGCCGCAAAGGCGCGAACGAGGGTCGGCTGATCCTTTACAGCCTGCTGCCGGCCAACGGTTCCGAGCACAAACAGCTCGGGATCGTTGAAAGGCGAACCGGCAATCTCCCGCCGCGCCACCGCAGGCACGAAACGGTCGGCATTCACCCCGTTGCAGATGCGCCGGATTCGCCCGGCCTGGATGCCAACCCGGTCGACGAGATAGGACTCAATCGTCCGCGACAGCGCAATATACTTGCTGACGAACGGAGAATAGACCTTGCGCAGGAGCTGGTATTTGCGACTCCGGCCATCAGGGTCGGAGTTATCCCAGCCGTGCTCCCCGTGCAGCCTCAAGGGCACGCCAGCCAGCCAGGCTGGGATGACCATCTCGAGCGCCGCAAGATTGCGGGTATGAACGACGGCCGGCTTGAGTTGCCGAAGCATCCGGTAGATTTTCGGATACAGCTTGAAACCGTGCCCCGCCCCCTTGTTGATCGACACGAATTCCACATCGCTGCGCTGTATGCGCTGGCAGAAGGACGGGGAGCAATAAGCCAGAGCAACGATCATGTGCCGGAAGCGCTCGACCGGCATCCGGTTGATCAGGTTTACGATACCGTTCTCGAGACCACCGACATCGAAACTGTAGACAATGTGAATAATCAGGGGGCGACTGTCGCTCATCTTTTCAGGCCTGGATACTCTCCGAATCAGGCGCCGACTATAGCAGGTCGCCCGCAGCCTATTCCGGACGGATTTCCTGAAAATCGGCAATTAGCGCCAGCCGGCCCCTGCGCCAACGGACACCAGAACAAATGATCAGCGACAAACCCTATGCGCCCGCATGCGACCGCAACCGTGACCCCATCCTTGACGTATTACGCATCCGCTTTGCCGGCTGTCGACATGTCCTGGAAATCGGTTCGGGAACAGGCCAGCATGCGGTCCACTTTGCCGCAGCGCTGCCTCAACTGATCTGGCAGACCAGCGATCGGGCCGAGAATCTGCCAGGCGTCCTGCAATGGCTGGCCGAGGCCGCCCTGCCGAACACCCCTGCACCGCTCGAGCTGGACGTGTGCGGGCCGTGGCCGGCAAGCCGGTTCGACGCCGTATTCACCGCCAACACGCTGCACATCATGAGCTGGGACAGCGTCCAGGCCTTCTTCCGGTCGCTTCCCCGTGTGCTCACGCCGGACGCACGACTGAGCATCTACGGCCCGTTCAACTATGGCGGGCAGTTCAGCAGCCCGAGCAACGCCGAATTCGACGCAAGCCTGAAGGCCATGCATCCCGAACGCGGCATCCGGGACTTTGAAGCGGTCAACGCCCTGGCCGAGGCCGCTGGCCTCGAACTCATTGCCGACGAGGTGATGCCCGCCAACAACCGCTGCCTGAGCTGGCAGCGGCGCTGATACTCACGGCCCCGCGGCCACCAAGCTCGGCGGCCGTCACATGGATGCGTGCAGTGCTCAGGACCGGTACTGGTTGACCTCGTCCCGCGTGGCCAATGCCACCTGGCGGGCCTGGGCCGCATAGTCCTCACCACTCCCCGCATACAGGATGGCCCGCGACGAGGAGATCATCAGCCCCGTACCGACAGCCGTCCGGCCGGCCTTGACGGTCGCCTCCACGTCTCCGCCCTGGGCGCCGATGCCCGGCACCAGCAGCGGCATGTCACCGACGATGCGGCGCACGTCAGCCAGTTCCTGCGGGAAAGTGGCGCCCACGACCAGCGCATTCTGCCCATGCACGTTCCACTTGCCGGCGACGAGTTCGGCCACGCGCTGATAGAGCCTGGCCCCACCTTCCACGGTGAGGTTCTGCAGGTCCGATCCGCCCGGATTCGAAGTGCGGCACAGCACGATCAGGCCTCGATCGGGATACTCAAGGTAAGGCTCGACGGAATCGAAGCCCATATAGGGATTCACCGTCAGCGCATCCGCCGCGTAGCGCTCGAAGGCTTCCCGTGCGTACTGCTGGGCCGTCGCGCCGATATCGCCACGCTTGGCGTCGAGCACCACCGGCACCTCCGGGTATTTCTCGTGAACGTAGGCGATCAGGTCCTGCAGCTGGTCCTCGGCCCGCAGCGCCGCGAAGTAGGCGATCTGGGGCTTGAACGCACAGGCCAGATCCGCCGTCGCATCGACGATCCCCTTGCAGAACTCCAGGACCGCGTCGGCACGCCCCTGCAGATGAGCCGGAAAGCGCTTCACGTCCGGGTCGAGGCCGACACAAAGCAGGGAGTCGTGACGCTGCCAAGCGGCAGCCAGTTTTGAACGGAAATCCATAGGTGCACGGGCCTGGATGGCCCGGGGAAGTGAAATCTGGGAAGGGATTTTACCAGCGCCATCCATTTTTTCTGTGCCGGCTGCCATTAGCACCAGACCCCCGTGTTGCGTTACAGCATGCTCCACCCCTGTCACGAACTGCACCAAGGCTTCCGTTACGTCACAACCACATGTTCATTTTTTGAACAGGACAACTGTCCTACCCCAAGCACGCCCCTCGCCCACCCATAAAAAACATTTCTTTCAAAAACAGTAGCTTGAATGAAAATTCAATCCTCCAGGGTGCGTACACCGCCGTTCTGGCACAGCCCTCGCACAGGGATTGTTGCTCCGTCACGGCGAGTTTCCCCAAGGAAGCCCGACCAAGGGAGGACGAAGTAGCGGTGCTCGATAGCCTGCGCTTCGCTGGTGACATCAACGACAAAATTCCGGAGACAATCGTTATGAAGAAAACCCTTCTGGCCCAATCCGTCGCCCTCGCCTGCCTGGCTGCAGCTGCCGGCGGCGCTCAAGCAGTCAGCTTCACCCAGAACGACGTGACCGTGGATATCAACGGCACGATCAACGGCTTTTACGTGAACCGCGACTCCAAGACTTCGGTCGCTGGCGGCCCTGAGACCAAGACCCAGAACAGCGCTCTGTCCAACGGCCTGTTGCCTGGCTGGATCAACTTTGTCGTCACCACCAAGCAGGGCGACCAGGACATCAAGGCGCACTTCAGCTTCGCTCCTGGCATCAATGATTCCTCCAACGTGGTCGGCCTGCCCACCGCCCCTGGGGCCGGCGCAACCGGCGGCAAAAACAGCCCGTTCTCGCAAATCGACGTGCGTAACGTCTATTTCCAGTTCGGCAACAACGACTGGGGCACCATCAAGTTCGGTCGCGACATCGGTCTGTTCGGCCAGAACATCATCCTGTCCGACATGACCCTGCTGGGCGTCGGCGGCACGTCCAATGCCAGCATCCCGTTCAACACCACGTTTGGCATGATCGGCCACGGTTACATGTACACCGGCTTCCAGGCCCAGATCACCTACACGACGCCGAACTTCAACGGCCTGCAGGCTTCCGCCGGGATCTTCCAACCCAGTTCGTTCGCTGGCGACCAGACCAAGACCCCGGGTTTCCAGGGCAAGGTCGACTACGACTGGAAGGGTGACATGCCCGGTAAGGTCTGGGGCGGCCTTGTGACCCAGAGCACCAGTTGCTCCAAGGGCTCCACCTGCGACGGCATTGGCTCCAACCCGGGCAAGAGCTTTACCGCCACTGGCTACGAAGTCGGTACCAAGGCCAACGCCGGCAACTTCGGTGCCGTTGCTTACGGCTTCGCTGGCAAGGGCCTGGGCCTCTCCACCGTTGGCGCCCAGTTCTTTGGTGGTAGCGATGGCCTCGGCAACAAGACCGACTCCAAAGGCTACTTCCTGCAAGGCACCTACCAGCTGAACAAGACCAAATTCGGCATCAACTTTGGTCAGAACAAGGACACCGACGGTGCTCTCGGCCAAGGTAACGAGCGCAAGAACAAGTCCTACACCCTGGGCGTCTATCACAGCCTGAACAAGTTCGTGACCCTGGTCGGCGAACTGAATCAAGAGAAGATCACCGCGACTGCGGATGACAGCGAGACCAAGAACCGCACCCTGTCCGCTGGCGCCATCCTGTTCTTCTAAGCCCTTCCAGGCGACACAGTTTCGGTGGGCATCGAAGGAGATGCCCACCAACCAACCTGTTGTGTTTCTCCCTCCTTCAGGCGCCCTTCGGGGCGCCATTTTTTTGGCTGGGAAACGCCGTAGCCTCAGTCGTCGCGACCGCCGCGGCCGTGGCCCCGCCCGTGACCGTTGCCGCGGTCTCCATCGCCACGATCCTGCCAGCCGCCGCCGCGCTCGTCCCTCCGCTCGTCCCGCCGCTCCTCGCGGTGCTCATGACGATCCTCATGACGCTCCCGCGGACGATAGTCCGGACCCGACCGGTAACGGGGCGCATAGACGTCGTTGTACCAGCGGTCCTGCACGAAATAGACCGGGTAGCCACAGGCGTTGTAGCGCGCGCAGTGCTTGCCCCAGTTTTTCGCATGGCCGGGCGGCACACGCAGATACAGGGGCTCCCGCACCACGCCACGGGGGGCCTGCTGGATCACCATCGGCTGCGCATACAGCAGGGCCGGACGCGGGTAGTTGCCGATGTCTATGCGGCCATAGAAGTTGGGATCGCCGATGCTGATGGATACACCCACATCGGCAGCCATCGCGCCTTGGGCCAAGGCGCCCAGCGCAGCTGCAACAAGAATTCGTTTCATTTGATGTCCTCCAACTCGACTTTATGGGAAACGCCGCAAGCGGCCTGTAAGCGACTGTAAGCCAATACGACAGGACATCGGGCAGGAAAACCGCACATTCGCAGCGCATCGGCATGCCCGATACGCATGGATGACATCGTACGGCACAGACTGGCAAGCCACTGCCCCCCATGAGAACACACTCTGCCCTCCCTGAATATCGCACCTGAATCATGATTTTCTTGAGGCGGCCAGCCCCTCAAACAGGTATCTTCGGCCAGCTTCCGGCCACCTCCCGGACCCAAAGAACATCGGAGACAAACAACAAATGCCCGCCCGCTTCGCCCGTAGCCCGCTGTACGCCGCCCTGATGTCTGCCCTCGCCGCCGCCCACGCACCGGCCATGGCCGCCGACACCCCGACCGTGACCCTAAACCCGGTCGTCGTCACCGGCAGTCGCGCCGAGGCTGCCAGCTTCGACCTGCCCGCCTCCATCGATGTGCTGAACCGCCAGGAGATCACGTCCGGCCAGCCCCGCGTCAATGCGTCCGAAGCCCTCGTCGCCGTCCCCGGCGTGGTTGCCAACAACCGCCAGAACTACGCTCAGGATCTGCAGATCTCGAGCCGCGGCTTCGGCGCCCGGGCCGCCTTCGGCGTGCGCGGCGTCAAGCTGATCGCCGACGGCATCCCCGCCAGCATGCCCGATGGCCAGGGCCAGGCCGCCACCTTCAATCTGGACGTGGCCGAGCGCATGGAAGTGCTGCGCGGCCCCTTCTCGGCCATCTACGGCAACCACTCCGGCGGCGTGATCCAGCTGTTCACCATCGAACCCCGCGACAACCCCAGCGTCGATGCCGGCTTTGCCGCCGGCAGCTACGGCACCCGGAAAGAGGACATCACGGCCCAGGGCAAGCTCGATGGCCTCGGCTACGTGCTCAACACCTCCCGCTTCAGCACCGAAGGCTACCGCGACCACAGCGCCGCGACCCGCGAACAGGCCTTCGCCAAGATCACCGGCAAACCCGACGACGACAGCAAGCTGACCTTCACCATCAACGGCCTGTGGCAGCACAACACCCAGGATCCCCTCGGCCTGACCCTGGCCGAATACAAGAGCAACCCGCGGAGCGTCGACCCGGTCGCCACCCAGTACAACACCCGCAAGAGCATCGACCACCTGCAGGGCGGCGTCGCCTACGAACGCCGCTTCGGCACCGACCTGCTGCAGATCTCCGCCTACAGCGGCCAGCGCAGCGTGACCCAGTACCAGGCCATCCCGCCGTCCGCCCTCGCCGTCACCAAGGGCTCCGGCGGCGTTGTGGACTTCGACCGGACCTTCTACGGCTACGGCGCCCGCTGGATCGCCATCGGCCAGGCCCTCGGCGGCAAGATCACGACCACCACCGGTTTCGAATACGACGTCAGCAAGGACATCCGGAGCGGCTTCGACAACCTCAACGGCACCAAGAGCACTCTGAGGCGCAAGGAAGCCGACAACGTCGAGAGCACCGGCGCCTACGTGCAGAGCGAATGGCAGCGCGGCCCGTGGAGCCTGACCGGCGGCCTGCGCTACAACACCGTCAAGTTCGACATCACCGACCAGTACCTGCTCAACGGCAACGACAGCGGCGGCCGCAACTACACCAAGACCACGCCGGTCCTGGGCGTGGTGTACAAGCTAAACCCGGCCGTCAATCTGTATGCCAGCGCCGCCAAGGGCTTCGAAACGCCGACGCTCAACGAGATGTTCTACTCCGGCAGCGGCGGCAGCTTCAACTTCGGCCTCAACCCGGCCCGCAGCAATCACTACGAAGTCGGCGCCAAAGCCCTCATCGGCGAGAGCAGCCGCCTGAACGTCGCGCTGTTCCAGATCAGCACCGACGACGAGCTGGTCGTCGACACCGCCACCGGCGGCCGGACCAGCTACAAGAGCGTCGGCAAGACGCAACGCCAGGGCATCGAAGCCTCCTTCGACACCGCCTGGCGGCGTGACCTGAGCAGCCGCTTCGCGGTTTCCCACATCCGGGCGATCTACGACGGCAGCTTCACCACCGGCACGGGCGCCAGCGCCAAGACCATCAACGACGGCAACTACATTCCCGGGATCCCGCGCAGCACCGTGTTCGGCGATCTGGCCTGGAAAGTCACGCCGGGCATCACCACCGCCGTCGAAGGCGTCTATCGCAGCAAGATCTACGTGGAAGACACCAACACCGCCACGCCGGCCTCGTCCTACGCCATCGCCAATCTGCGCGTCACCGCCGAACAACGCCTGAACCACTGGCGCCTCAGCGAGTTCGCCCGCCTCGACAACCTGTTCGACCGCAACTACGTCGGCTCGGTGATCGTCGGCGACACCAACAGCCGCTATTACGAGTCCGCTCCCGGCCGCAACTGGATGGCCGGCGTCAACGCCCGCTACACTTGGTAAGCACTTGCGGGGGGGCTCCATCCGCCCCCGCGCAAACGCCAGCCCAGAATGAAAAATGGCCCCGGAATCCGGGGCCATTTTTCATGGGCGGAACGTGCTGGTCAGCCGGCTTCGACCGTACGGGCAACCAAGGCCTTGATGGCCTCCGCATCCACATCCATCACCTCGACGCGCTGCGGCAGTGCCTCGATGTTGTCCAGACCGGCCGGGCGCGCGGGCTTGCGGCCCAGGGCTTCGACGATGGTGTCCTCGAACTTGGCCGGCTGGGCGGTTTCCAGCACCAGGGTCGGCACGGACGGGTCGCGCAGTTCCAGCGCGACCTTCAGGCCGTCGGCGGTGTGGGTGTCGATGACCGTGGCGTAGTCCTTGTCGGCGCGGCGGATCGTCGCCAGGCGCTCGGCGTGGTTGCTGCTGCCGGAGACAAAGCCGTATTGGCCGATGGCGACGAATTCCGGCGTGCCGGACAGATCGAAGGCACCGCCCGCATCCACCTTGCTCCACAGCTCGCGTACCGTGTCGCCGTTGCGGCCGACCAGGTCGAAGACGAAGCGCTCGAAGTTGGAAGCCTTCGAGATGTCCATCGACGGACTGGAAGTGGCGTGTGTCTCAGCGGTGCTGCGCGGGCGATAGACGCCAGTGCGGAAGAACTCGTCGAGCACGTCGTTCTCGTTGGTGGCGAGGATCAGCTTGGCCACCGGCAGGCCCATCTGGCGGGCGATGTGGCCGGCGCAGATGTTGCCGAAGTTGCCGGACGGCACCACGAAGGCGACCTGCTGGTCGTTGTTCTCGGTAGCCGCGAAGTAGCCCTTGAAGTAGTACACCACCTGCGCTGCAACGCGCGCCCAGTTGATCGAATTGACGGCGCCGATCTTGTACTTGGCCTTGTAGGCGTGGTCGTTGGAGACCGCCTTCACCACGTCCTGGGCGTCGTCGAACATGCCGCGCACGGCGATGTTGTAGATGTTGTCGTCCTGCAGCGAATACATCTGCGCACGCTGGAAGGCACTCATCCGGCCGTGGGGCGACAGCATGAAGACGCGCACACCGTGCTTGCCGCGCATCGCGTATTCGGCAGCGGAGCCGGTGTCACCGGAGGTGGCGCCGAGGATGTTGATCTGCTCGCCGCGCTTGTCGAGCACGTACTCGAACAGGTTGCCGAGGAGCTGCATGGCCATGTCCTTGAAGGCCAGCGTCGGGCCGTTGGACAGTTCCAGCAGGCCCAGCTTGCCGGCTTCCAGCCAATGCACCGGGGTGATCTCGGCGGCCTTGGCGTCGTCGCGCACGTAGCCGTACACCTCGGCGGTGTAGGTCTTGTCGCAGATCGCCTTCAGGTCGGCAGCGGGGATGTCGTCGATAAAGCGCGACAGGATCGCAAAAGCCAGCTCGGCGTAGGACAGCTTGCGCCACGCGTCCAGATCGGCACGGGTCACCTGCGGGTAGGTCTCCGGCAGGTACAGGCCGCCGTCCGGCGCCAGGCCGCCAAGAAGGATGTCGCAGAAGGATTGGGGAGCAGACTGGCCGCGGGTGGAGATGTAGCGCATGGTTCTCGCCGAGTTGAAAACGAAAACCCCGGAAGATAGCACACCCGCGGGCCCTTTCAGGCGCGCTGCACCAGGGCATGCACGAGGACGCCGGCGAACAGCGCGATCCCCGCCGCCAGCAGCGCCGCCCCTGCCGCCACACCGCCCAGCAGCAGGCCGCCACCGCTCAGAAACAGCACGGTCCGCAAGCCGCCAAAGCGCACCAGCCGCGCCCGCATTGCCGTACGCTGAGGCGTCAACGGTCCGGGATGGCGCCACACCGGCAACAGCTGGGACAACGCTCCCGTCACCAGCGGCAGCAGGAACAGCGCGAAGAAACCGACGATCGCCGGACGGGCGACCATGCCGCCAAGACCGTGCACAGCGCCGGCAGCGATGACCAGCAGCAGGCCGCAGGTCGCCCCGGTCAGCGTCACCGCCGCGCCATCACCGAGCAGCCGCGCCAGGCCGTAGGTCCGCCACCAGCCATGCAAGGTGTGGATCAGCACGCCACCGATCACCAATCCCCCCACAACTGCCAACAACGGGATAAGCCCCGCCGCCGCACTGGCCGCGACACCGCCGAGCGCCCACGGCAACTGGCGCCGCAGCCGCATCGCCGCCTGCGGGTCCGGCTGGCCGAGAGCGGTCGGCATCAGCACATGCAGGGTTCCAATGGCGGTCAGGCCGATGAAGCCGAGGGTATTGAGATGCAGATGGGCCAGGCGCAACACGGCATACGCCGCCGGCCACAGCAGTCCAGCGAGGATAGCCACCAGCGCAACGGCCAGACAACCCAGCGCCGCCTTGTACCAGGCCAGCCCCGGGTGCGGGCGCCCCAGAGCGGCCCGGCCACGCCGCCACTGCCAGGCCAGGAAGCCCAGGGCCGCCACGATGCCGATGCTCGCCGCCAGATGCAGGCTCCAGCCGGGCAACACGCCGGCCAGCGCGGCCACCACCAGCACACCAGCCAGTTGCAGCGCCAACGGCAGGAAGTGGATTGGCTTTTCCGCCGCGCCACTGCGCGTCAGCACCGGCACGAAATGCCCCATCGCGGCGAAGATCAGCGGCATCGCCCCCAGCGCGAAGGCCGCATGGGCCGCCGCGGCCGGCGAAGCCCCCGTCACCGCCAGCCCGACGGCCAGCCCGAACGCCGCCACGACGCTCGCCCCCAGATAGATCAGCAGCACTTTTCCCTCCTACCAATCACAGATCAAGGCTCATGTCAGGAATCGTCCCTAAGCTGCATGCCTGCCGGCATGCCAGAACAAGAAAACAAGATTCAACCCCATGGAAACCATTCGTCTCGCCCTGCTCCGTTTTTCCCGCCGCTACCTTTTCGCCGACGCCGCCCCCCTGTCCCGCGCCGAACGCTGGCGCAGCGCCCTCGCGGCAATCATCGGCGTACTGATCTATGAAAGCGTGTTGTTTGTATTACCCGCACCGGCCGAAGCCAAGCGGCAGCTGGCGCCCCTCGGCGCCACCTCGGTGATCCTGTTCACCTTACCGCACTCCCCGCTGGCCCAGCCCTGGTCCGTGGCCGGCGGCCTGCTGCTACCGGCGCTGGCCGGCTTCGCCTGCGGGCACTGGATCGCCTCGCCGTTCCTCGCCGGCGCGCTGGCGGTGGCCATCTCGGTATGGTTCATGGGCCAACTGCGCTGCATCCACCCGCCTGGCGGCGCGATGGCGCTGGTGATGGTTGGCGCCGCGTCCCAGGGGCTCGACGCGCTGACCAGCCTGACCGCGGTCGGCTGGAACGTGATCGCCATGCTGCTGGCCGCCACCACCGTCAATAACCTGATTCCCGGCCGGCGCTATCCGCTGTGCTCGCCCGCCGTATCCACGCCCAAGCTGCCGGAGCGCAGCCCCGCCGGCATCCGCCAGCCGGACCTCGCCGCGGCCCTGGAAGAGATCGACGCCTACCTGGACATCAGCGAGGAAGACCTGACCCAGGTCTTCCAGCGCGCAGCGCGCCACGCCTTCCACCGCCATGTGCTGCTGACCTGCGGTGATGTGATGGGCCCGGCGACGCAGCGCGTGGACTTCGCCACCGAACTCAACGACGCCTGGCGCCTGATGAGCCGCCACGCCCTTTCAGTGCTACCGGTGGTGGATCGGGCCGAGCGGGTCATCGGCCTGTTGACGTTGAAGGACTTCCTGCACCACGTGGAACCGGACAACGGCCAGCGCATCGGCGACAACGTGCGCCGCCTGCTGCGTCCGACCCCTGGCCCGCACACCGACAAGCCGGAGGTCGTCGGGCAGCTCATGCTGACGCCCCGCAGCGGCCTGCGCACCGCCAGCCTGACCGACGGCATCGCCGTCGCCGCCGACATCCTCGGCCAGCGCGGTCAAGGGGCGCTGCCGGTGGTGGACGAAGCCGGCAAACTGGTCGGCCTGATCACCCCGACGACGATGACCGCCGTGCTGTTCCAGCACGAGGCCCTCGATTACGTGCGGGGCGACCAGACCTGAACGTGCTCAGCCGAGCTTGGCGAAGTCGATGACGATCGCGCCGGGCTCGCGCTGCTGGTAGGTGATGGACACCGTCTCGCCGTAGCGTTGCTGCAGTTGGCCGAGCAGCGGCAGCGGATCGTGGTCATTGCAGAAGCGCATCGTTTCGCCCGGCACCAGTGCATCCAGCGCGCCGAAGATGGCCGCGTGGCGGAAACGCTTGGCGATGCCGCGGGCGTCAAAGGGGTAGATGGCTTCGGGGGTGGTGTGGTTGCAGACGTGGATGGTTTGCATGCTGGCTCCAAGGTATCGATAAATCCGACTGAATCTGTCGGGTATCGTCAGTGTGCCGTCGGCCAAACCGGCTTTCCTTGATCTGCATCGGGTTTGCGCGCGGTGCTGCAGGGCTCGTACATTCAAGCACCCGCGCTCCAATCAGCAGGCAAAAAAAACCCGGCCGCAGATTGCCCGGCCGGGCTTTGGCGCGCGGGGGGTGCGCGCTGAGGTCAAAGGAGAATCGAACGCTTACTGGCCCTTGGAGACGATGTAGTCGACAGCGGCCTTCATCTCTTCATCGGACAGGGACGGGTTGCCGCCCTTGGCCGGCATGGCACCCTTGCTTCCATTGAAGCCCTCGATGGCGTGCTTGTACAGGACGTCTTTGCCCTGCGCGATGCGCGGGCCCCAGTCGGCCTTGTCGCCGAGCTTGGGCGCGCCGGCGACGCCGGTCTGGTGGCACATCACACAGGTCTTCTTGAACACGTCGAGGCCCTTGCCGCCATCGGCTGCCGCGTCGGCCACCGGCGCCGGAGCTGCGGCCGGCGCAGCAGCGGCAGCAGGCGCTTCAACCTTCGGCGCCTCGGACTTGGGAGCTTCGGACTTGCCGCAGGCGGCCAGCAGGGCAACGAGAAGCAGGGGGAGGAGTTTTGTTGTACGCATGAACGGTCTCGGTAATCTAATGGGGATTGGGGGTTCCACGGAACACTTCAGGAACACGGTGCGATGCTAGCCCTCAGCACCTTCCCGTCTCATTGACCCGCATCAATTGGCACCGGCCGATGCGCGCTCCGACCATTTTTCAGCCCTTTCCGCCCCCCAGCGCCGCCCGCCACGCCGCCGCCATCCCCGGATGAAAGGGGTCGTGGGCACACCCGTTGATCCGTACCAGCCGGCTGCCGGCAATCCGGGCGTGGATGCGCTCGGCGTTCGATGGCGGACAGACCACATCGTCACTACCGTGGATCAGCCAGACCGGCACGCCGGACAGTCCCGCGCAGGCATCCAGGAAGTCCTCTTCATAAAGAAAGCAGCCGAACTGCAGGTAATGGGCCTGCAGCCGGTACTTGCCCACCAGGCGGTCGAGCTCCTCCACCGTCGGCGATGGCAGCGGCGCGGCCGGATCGTTCACTGCCTGCTCATAAGTAAGCCAGGCCAGCGCCGTGTCCCGTGCAAGCTCCCGGTCATCCCCACTGAGACGGAAAGCCAGTTCGGCCAGCAGATCCGGCGCACCGCCCAGCGCCGCGGACAAGGTCCGCCAGGCCTCCGGCCGCAGCGTCGCCAGCCCTTCGAAGAACCAGCGCACATTGCCATCGCCCGGCATGAAAACGCTGCGCACCACCAGGCCGTCCACCACCTGCGAATAGGCCGCCGCATAGGCCAGCGCCAGCGTCGCCCCCCACGAGCCGCCACTCACCCACCAGCGCACAATGCCGAGATGGCGGCGCAGGCGCTCGATGTCGTCGACGAGATGCGCCGTGGTGTTGGCGCGGATCTCGCCAAACGGCAGCGAACGCCCGCAGCCTCGCTGGTCGAAGAACACCACGTGATGGCGCCGCTCGTCATAGAGCTCGCGCAGACGCGGGCTGAAGCCGCTGCCCGGCCCGCCATGGAGCACTACCACCGGCACACCGGCCGGGTTGCCCCAGGTCTCGTAATACAGCCGGTGGTCGTCGCCCACGTCGAGCAATCCGTTCGCCATTCCAACCTCGAAATAATGATTTTCGTGAGGCGCAAGTATGCCGCCCCCGCAACAATGCATTCCACGGATTCGCCTTCCGGCGGACCGTAACCATCAATCAAAAAATTGGAGACTCATCATGACCTGGACCACCCCCCAAGCTTGCGATCTGCGTTTCGGCTTCGAAATCACCATGTACATCGCCGCCAAGTGATGGCATCCGGATAGGCCGCCAGCGGCCTGTCCGTCCATCTCGCCTTGGCGAGTCGGCGTTGCGGCTCGGCCCCCCGGTGCCGCAACGCCCCACACAGCACCAGCGGTCACGTCCAAGCCATGAAAATCCGAGTTCTCGGCTCCGCCGCCGGCGGTGGCTTTCCCCAGTGGAACTGCAACTGTGCCAACTGCCGGGGCGTACGTGCCGGCCAGGCGGGCCTGCAGCGCCGCACCCAGTCGTCCATCGCAGTGAGCGCCGACGGCGCCAAATGGACGCTCGTCAATGCCTCGCCGGACATCCTGCAGCAATTCCAGCAATTTGCCGGCACCTGGCCCAGCGAAGGCCTGCGCGGCTGCGGTATCGAATCGGTCGTCCTGGTGGACGCCCAGATTGACCACACCACCGGCCTCTACATGCTGCGCGAAAAGGGCAGCCCATGGCCGATCTGGACCACCGACCCGGTGTTCGAGGATCTGACCCGCGGCAACCCCATCCTGCACCTGCTCGAACACTATTGCGGCGTGGACCGCCAGCCGGTTCCGCTCGACGGCCGCAGCTTCCATCCGCAGGGCTCCGCCACCCTGGATTGGCGCGCCATGCCGCTGCTGTCCGCAGCACCGCCTTACTCGCCGCACCGCGGCAACCCGGTGCCCGGCGACAACATCGGCCTCACCGTCATCGACCCGGCCAGCGGCAAGCGGGTGTTCTACGCGCCCGGCCTGGCCGAAGTGGACGACGCCGTCTTCGACGCGATGAGCGGCGCCGACTGCGTGATGGTGGACGGCACCTTCTGGACCGACGACGAGATGATCAGCCTGGGCCTGTCGAAGAAGCGCGCCCGCGACATCGGTCACCTGGCCCAGAGCGGCCCCGGCGGCATGATCGAACAGCTCAGCCGCCTGCCGCGCCACGTGCGCCGCGTCCTCATCCACATCAACAACACCAACCCGATCCTCGACGAAAGCTCGGCAGAACGCGCGGCCCTGGCCGCCGCCGGCATCGAGGTGGCCTACGACGGCATGGAGATCGCACTGTGAGCCAAGACCAGCTTCGCCCCTGGACGCCCGAAGAGTTCGAAGCGCAGCTGCGCGACAAGGGCGCCGCGTACCACATCCACCATCCCTTCAACGTCATGCTCAACACCGGCAAGGCGACGCGTGAGCAGATCCAGGGCTGGGTGGCCAACCGCTACTACTACCAGATCATCATCCCGCAGAAGGACGCCGCGGTGATGTCCAACTGCCCGGACCGGGAAGTGCGCCGGGAATGGATCCAGCGCATCCTCGACCACGACGGCCACGGCGACGACGCCGGCGGCATCGAAGCCTGGCTGCGCCTCGGCCAGGCGGTCGGCCTCAGCCGCGAGGAGATCGTCGACCAGCGCCACGTGATCCCCGCAGTGCGCTTCGCCTGCGACGCCTACCTCAACTTCTGCCGCCAGCGCCCGTGGCAGGAATCCGTGTGCTCCAGCCTCACCGAGCTGTTCGCCCCCACCATCCACAAGCAGCGCCTGGCCAACTGGCCCGAGCACTACCCGTGGATCGAGTCCGACGGCCTGCAGTACTTCCGCAACCGGGTCACCCAGGCCCGCCGCGACGTGGAACAAGGCCTGGCGATCACCCTCGGCTACTTCGACACCCGCGCCGCCCAGCTCCGCGCGCTCGACATCCTCAAGTTCAAGCTCGACATCCTGTGGTCGATGAACGACGCGATGATGGTCAAGTACGGCCTGGAAGGCGGCGTGCAGGACGCAGCCCAATGAGCACCGGCAGCACCGTCGGCGCCCGCCCGGCCATCAACCGGCTGTTCCGCTTCCAGTGGGAACCGGCCCAGCAGGCCCACGTGCTGCTGTACCCGGAAGGCATGGTCAAGCTCAACCAGAGCGCCGGCGAGATCCTCAAACGCTGCGACGGTGAGCGCAGCGTGGCGGAGATCGTCGCCGACCTGGAAGCGGCCTTCAAGGCCAGCAACCTGACCGCCGACATCGAGGCCTTCCTTCAGATGGCTGACGCTCAAAACTGGATCGAATGGAAGGACGAATGATGGAGCCGCTGCTCGTCCCCCGCCGCCCCGGCCCCCTGTGGCTGCTGGCCGAGGTCACCTACCGCTGTCCGCTGCACTGCGCCTTCTGCTACAACCCGGTGGATTTCGCCCAGGCCGGACCGGAGCTGGCGACGGAGGACTGGCTGAAGGTGATCCGCGAGGCGCGGGAGATGGGCGCCGCCCAGTTCGGCATCTCGGGCGGCGAGCCGCTGCTCCGCGACGATATCGAGATCCTCGTCGGCGAGGCCCGCAAGCTGGGCTTCTACACCAACCTGATCACCTCCGGCGTGGGCCTCACCGAAGCGCGCCTGGCGGCCCTCAAGGAAGCCGGGCTGGACCACATCCAGCTGTCCTTCCAGGACGCCACCCGCGAAGCCAACGACCTCATCACCAACACCCGCACCTTCGAACTGAAGCGCAAGGTGGCGGCAATGACCAAGGCCGCCGGCTACCCGACGGTGATCAACTGCGTGCTGCACCGGACCAACATCGACCACCTCGACCGCATCATCGAGATGGCCGTGGAGATCGGCGCCGAATACCTGGAGCTGGCCAACACCCAGTACCACGGCTGGGCCTTCCTCAACCGCGAGGCGCTGATGCCCACCGCCGCCCAGCTGGCCGAAGCCGAGGCCGTCACCGAGCGCTGGAAGGCCAAGCTCGGCAAGAAGATGCGCATCCTCTTCGTGACGCCGGACTACCAGTCGAAGAAACCCAAGAAGTGCATGAATGGCTGGGGCGAAGTCTTCCTGTCCGTGACCCCGGACGGCCTGGCCCTGCCCTGCCACACCGCCCGCATGCTGCCGGGCCTCGAATTCCCCGACGTGCGCGAGCACGCGCTGGACTGGATCTGGCACGAGTCGCCGCTGTTCAACCGCTTCCGTGGCACCGCCTGGCTGCCGGAAACCTGCCAGAGCTGCGAGGACAAGGAGAAGGACCACGGCGGCTGCCGCTGCCAGGCCTACATGCTGACCGGCAACGCCGACGCCACCGACCCGGTGTGCCCCAAGTCGCCAGACCACGCGCTGATCGACACCGCGCTGGCCAAGGCCGAGCAGGCCGCCACCGTCAAGCCGCTGGTCTTCCGCGACCCGAAAAACTCCCGCGCCCTCGATCGCGCATTTTGATGCGTCCGGGAGCGGCTTCCCCAAGCGAGCACTGACAACCGTTTCCCGACAGCCCCAACCCGGACTCATCCCGAGGGGCCGTGCCCCCGCCCCGGCCAGGCCGGGCCCCCATGTTAGAATCCCGCCGATTCCGGCCGCCGATTCGTCATGCATTTCTCCCACTTTCGTCCTTCCCTGTTCGCCGTGCTGGCTGCCTGCACCCTGGGCGCCTGCTCCACCCTGAAACCCGATGCGCCGGCGGAAAAGAGCACCCCATCCCGGCACGAGGCCACTGAGGACGCCACCGGCAGCAAGCCGGCACCGACTCCGGCACCGCGCCCGCGGCCCGCGCGGAGCGACAAGCCAAAGCAGGACAAGACGGACCGGGCCGCCCCCAAGGGCGAAACCACCGTGGAAGAAGCCCCCGCGGCGCCGGCCGCCGAAGCCCCGCTCAACGGCCCCCTGTGGCTGACCCTGTGCAAGCAGCGCCAGACCGAGGGCGGCATCATCCTCTGCGATTCTGACGAGCTGCTGGTCCGCCCGTCCGCCCAGGTCAAGATCTTCACGCGCGACCCGGCCGCCACCGGGCGTGGCATCCAGCTGCGCAAGGGCCTGCCCAGCAAGTACCGCTTCTTCGTCGTTCCCTAAGCACCTCCTCCCGCAACACCCCTGCAACACGGCGCAGGTTGAATGGCGGCCACGGCGCACCTCCGGCGCCGCCACTCGGGAGGATGCGCCACGGAACCGATCACCATCGACCTGCTGCTGCCCGACGACCACGCGGGCCGCGAAGCCGCCGCCGCCGTGCTGCTGGCGTCCTTCGACAATCCGCAGCGCTATGACGGCGCCCGCATCGCCGCGCAGTTGGTCTCCGCCGAAGCCCCGTTCTACCGCCACTTCTTCATCGCCCGGCGCGGCAACGAGATCGTCGGCGCGGGCGGCATCAAGGCTGCCGACTGGGCCATCGACACCCACATCCTGTACATGTCGGCAGTCGCCGAGCACGTGCGCGGCCAGGGCATCGCCCGCGGGCTGATCGCCGCGCGCATCGCGTGGGTCATGGAGAACTTCCACAGCGGCCGCCTGCTGGTGTCCACCGCACGGCCCCGGCGCTTCAACCGGCTGGGCTTCCGTGTCGTCGGCAAATACGAAGCCGACGGCCGCCGCCTGATGATGATGGAGTTCCGGCGCCCCTGACATCCGCATGAAAATGCATTTCGAATCTTGATTCCGCCTCCCTGAAGGCTATCCTTCCCCGGAATGGCTGCGCGCGCCGACGCGACAGCCGCCGTCGGCTACGACAACAACAAGGGGGGAGGAAAATCATGTCCGGCAAGCTCAAACTGCGCGTCAGCGGCAAGAAGGCCGACGACGCCACGCTGTGGCTGACCCGTCAGGGGCGCACCGCCGATCTGTTCGCCGGCATCGAGGCCTCGGCCATCGAGATCGCCGGCAGCGCCCGTGGAACCGGCGAGGATCTCGTGCAGGAGATTCCCAACGGCGCACTGGTCGAAGTCGAGCTGGAAGGCGGCCTGCGCTTCTGGACCGCCGCCGAAGACCTGCGCGCCCGCCTCGGCGATCCCCATGCCGGCGAAGCGCGCGGGCTGGGCGACGACGAATCCTGGTCCCTGCCCACGTCCCTCGGCCTGCCCGCCGCCCAGCGCGGCTTCGTCGGCCAGCTCGCCCTCAAGGCCCTGCGCTGGCTCAACATCAAGCCTGACGACGCGCTGCGCAACACCATCGTGGACAAGGTCCAGAACCGGGCCATTCCGGTGGAAGGGGTGTTCCCCCTGCGCGCCGACGGCAGCCTCGGCCCGCGCCTCACCGCCCCCATCCCCGACGGCGGCCCGACGCTGCTGCTGCTGCACGGCACCGGCTCGAGCACCGCCGGCAGCTTCGGCCGCCTGTGGCAGGACCAGAAAGAGCGCTGGCAGGCCCTGCGCGAGCACTACGGCGAACGCATCTACGCCCTCGAACACTGGACGCTGACCCGCAGCCCCATCGAAAACGCCCTCGACGCCGCCCGCCTGCTGCCGCAGAAAGGCCGCATCAGCTTCCTGTCCCACTCCCGCGGCGGCCTGGTCGGCGAACTGCTGTGCCTCGACCCGGACGGCTTCGACCTGGCCGAAGCCCAGCAGGCCCTCGGCCCGCGCGCCTCCGACGACGCCGACCTGCAGGACGCGATCAAACGCCACCGGGACGCCCTCGGCAAGCTGGTGAATGAACTGCGCAGCCGCCCGGAGCTCGCCATCGAGCGCTTCGTGCGCGCCGCCTGCCCGGCCCGCGGCACCAGCCTGGCCGGCGACAAACTGGACCAGTGGGGCTCGCTGACGGTGCTCGCCGCCATCGGCCTGGAGATGAAGGCCAGCGAGAGCCGCGGCTTCGGCGTGCCTGAACTGCTGCAGGCCGGCCTCGACATGGTCACCGAAACCGTCGCCTCGGTGCTGGCCAGCCGCCGCCGCGTGGATCAATTGCCCGGCCTGCAGGCCATGATGCCCGGCGCGCCGCTGCTCGGCGTCATCAACGCGGCACCGGCCCGCGGCGAGCTCTACGTGATCGCCGGCGATGCTGCGCCGATGGAGGGCGACCGCCTCGCCGCGCTGCGCATCTGGCTCGCCGACCGCTTCTACGAGCGCGACCACGACCTGGTGGTGGACACCCGCTCGATGCTCGACGGCGCCATCCGCCCGACGCCGGCCAGTGCTCCGCGCTGCCGCGTGCAGTTCCGCAGCGGCGGCGACGTCAATCACTTCCGCTATTTCCATAACGACGACAGCGCCGCCGCCGTCGTTGCCGCCCTCGTGCAGTCCCCCGACGCCGACAGCCTGTTCCGCGACTACCACGGGGACTGGCCGCTGCCCGACGCCACCGGCGAGCAGGCCCGCGGCCTGTTCGGCCCACGTGCCCAGCCCGACCCCGCCCAACCGCGCGGCACCGTGGTGGTAGTGCCCGGCCTGTGCGGCAGCCAGCTGCTGGTGAACAAGAGCGAAGTGTGGGCCAGCATCCTGTCCCTGGCCGGCGGCGCCTTCCGCGACAAACTCGCCATCGACGACGACGTGCAACCCGGCCAGCCCCTCGCCGACACCTACGTGCCCCTCGCCAACAGCCTGCGCCAGCGCGGCTACAAGGTGGACATGTACGGCTACGACTGGCGCAAGCGGCTGGCCACCTCGGTGGACGGGCTGGCGCAGCGGATCAAGGACGCCATCGCGGCGATGGCGCCCGAACGCAAGCCCGTGCACATCGTCGTCCACTCCATGGGCGGCGTGCTGCTGCGCGCTACCTTCGCCGCCCATCCCGAGCTGTGGAACGCCTGGAACGGCCACCCTGGCGACCCGAGGGTACTGATGCTCGGCACACCGAACCAGGGCTCCCATTCAATCACCCTGCTGCTCACCGGCCGCGACAGCTTCTTCCGCCAGCTGGCCCTACTGGACCTGTGCCATTCCCAGGAGGAACTCCTCGCCACCGCCGGCCAGTTCCCCGGCGTCATGGAGCTCCTGCCCTGGGCCGCTGGCGGCGACGACCAGAACATCCGCAAGGTCGATACCTGGAGTGCCTTCAGGCAGGCCGACGCCAACGCCAAGTGGCCGCTGCCGCCGGCCGACGTGCTGGGCCAGTCGGCGACGCTGTGGGAAGCCCTGGACCAATCCGACCCGCTGCTCTCCAGCCCGCGCCTAGTGTATGTCGCGGGCCTCGCCGACCAGACCCCTGAGAAGGCCGTCGTGGACACCTCCGGTCGTTTCCAGATCCTCTGCACCCCCGAGGGCGACGGCCGCGTGCCCTGGTCCACCGGCATTCCCGACAGCTGCCGCAAGGGCGGCCGGGTGTATTACGTGCGCAGCGTGCACGGCGACATGCCGAAAGCCACCGAAGCCCACGACGGCTACCTGGACCTGCTCGAGAAAGGCCGCAGCGACCGCCTGTCCGCCCAGCCGCCGGTCTCCCGCGGGGCGGTGGCACTTCAGCCTTGGCGCAGCGACGCAGCCGATGCGGCCCTGTACCCGAGCCGCGGCGAACTGCTGGCAGCCGCCACCGGCGGCGCCCTGCGCTCCGCCCGCAAGGCCGCACGGGGCGGCTACCGTACCGAAGTGCGTGTGCTCCACGGTGACGTCATGTACGCCGAATCGGCCGTGCTGGTCGGCCACACCTGGGGCGCCAACGCGCTGGAGTTCGCCGAGAAGCTGCTCGACCAGGCCCTCGGCGGGCGCATGCAGAAACGCCTCGACGCCGGCCTGCATGCCGGCGCCCTGGGCAGCTTCTCGATCTACCGCAAGCGCCCGAACGAGCACTTCGCCAACGGCGCCATCGTCATCGGCATCGGGCGCATCGGCCAGCTGTCGGCCGGCGAACTCGCCCAGTCGGTCGCCAAGGCCGTCGCCACCTACGCCACCGAAGAGCTGGAAGCCGAGGAGTTGAAAGACCCCGCCGAGCGGCAACAGCCCCTCGGCGTCGGCATCAGCGCGCTGCTGATCGGCGCCGGCATCGGCGAGCTGAGCCTCGCCGACTCGGTGGCCGCCACGCTGCGCGGCCACCGGGACGCCCGCCTGCGCCTGGAGCGTGCCGGCCTCGCCGGCAAGCTGCGCCTCGACCGGCTGGACTTCATCGAGGTCCTGGAAGACCGCGCCATCAACGCGCTGCGCGCCGCCCAGGACGCGGTCGGCGTGGACCGGGCGCTGGCCCGTGCCTTCTTCGTGGATGCGGCGATCCGGCCTCACCAGGGCGGCCAGCGGCGCGCCAGCAGCAACACGGACGAAGGCAGCTGGCAGCGCATCGCCATCAGCGCGGTGGGCGGCACGAGCGACGGCGCACCACGCCTGATGTTCGACGTCTACGGCGAACTGGCTCGTGCCGAGCGCACCTACAACGCGGTCCCGTTCAAGGACATCGAACGCTTCACCGACAGCCTGATCGGCACCACCACCGACCAGGAGCAGGTCGGCCGCGCATTGTTCGAACTGCTGATCCCCAACTGGCTGAAGGACCTGGCCCCCGACCGCCGGCGCGTCCAGCTCATCGTGGACAAGACCGCCGCCGCCTACCCCTGGGAGCTGCTGCGCGACCGGGCCACCAAGGACGACAGCGACAGCGGCCAGCCCCTGTCGGTGCGCAGCGGCCTGATCCGCCAGCTGTCCACCGGCCAGTTCCGCCTCAATGTCCGGCGTAGCAACGAGTTCAAGGCCCTGGTGGTCGGCAATCCGGATCTCGGTGCCTGGCACCGCTACCTGCCGTCCCTGGGCGGGGCCGAGAAGGAAGCCCAGGGCGTGACCGGCCTGCTCGACGGTGCCGGCATCGAGACCAGCCTGCACATCCAGGACGAATCCCGGCAGATCCTCCTCGACCTGTTCAGCGGCGAGTGGCGCATGCTGCACCTGTCGGGCCACGGCCTGTACCAGCAGGACATCCCCGCCACCGACGGCCTGCCGGAAGTCCGCAAGGCCACCGGCATGGTGATCGGCGGCGGCGACCTGCTGACCCCCGCCCACATCGCGCAGATGCGCGCCGTCCCGGACTTCGTTTTCATCAACTGCTGCAGCCTCGGCCGCATAGAAGAAAGGCCGGACGGCGCCCCCACAACGGCCCGCCCCGGCAGCCCGGGTCTGGCCGCCAACCTGGCCACCGAGCTCATCGAGATCGGCGTGCGCTGCGTGATCGCCGCCGGCTGGGAGGTGCTGGACGACGCCGCCCAGCTGTTCGCCGAGACCTTCTACGAACACTTCCTGGACGGCACCAACTTCGGCGAATCGATACTGGCCGCCCGCAGCGCCACCTTCGACGCCTTCGGCAGCTCCAACACCTGGGGCGCCTACCAGTGCTACGGCGATCCCGGCTTCGTGCTGCCGCGCCCGCAGCACAGCGTCACGCCCAAGGCCAAGCCCGCCAACTACGACCACTACCTGGCCGCGTCGGAAGTCCTGTGCGAACTGGAACGCCTCACCCTGCGCGCCCGCCACGCGCTGGCCCTCGACAAGGACGCCACCGCCTACGCCGAACGCCACGCCAAGGCCCTGCAGGCCCTGTGCGAACGCCAGGGCTGGATCGGGCAAGGCAACATTCTGGAAGCCTTCGGCGCCCTCAAGGCCGAATACAACCGCCACGACGACGCCATCGACTTCTACCGGCGCGCCCTCGCCGCCCCCGACGCCAGCGCATCGCGCAAGGCCGAGGAGCAACTCGCCAACATGCTGACGCGGCGCGCCAAAGTGCTTGCCGACACGGGTGACACTGCCGGCGCCCTGGCCCTCCTCGACGAGACGGCGGCCATCCTCGCCGTGGACAGCCGCTATCGCCCCGTCAGCGCCGAACGGCTCAGCCTGCAGGCCGCGGCAGACAAGCGCCGTCTGGTCTGCCAGCTGCAGGCCGGCGACAAGGATGCTGCCCTCAAGGCCCTCAGCGGCATGCAGGACGCCTACCAGCGGGCCACGGTGCAGGCACGCCAGGAAGGCGGCGACATCCACTACCCGGGCCTCAACGCCGCCAACGCCAGCGCGCTGCTCGGGCTCACCGCCGGCTTCCCTGACGGCGAACCGGCCGCCACGCGGGCCCTGCTCAAGTCCCTGCGCACACAACCCGCGGCGCCCGCCAAGGACTTCTGGGCGCGGGCCAGCCAGGCCGACCTGCAACTGGCCGACGGACTGCTCGAACTGGCCGCCGGCGGGCGGGGCGGCGCCAAACGGCTCGGCGACGCCAAGGCCGCCTATGTGGAACTGGCCAGCAGCAGCGCCACACCACGGGAGCGGGAATCCGTCGCGTCCACCATCGACATCCTGCTGCAGGCCCTGCAGAAGCTCGATGCGGCGGCCGGGCGGGAACAGGCCGTGGCGGATGCCGCCGCCGTGCTGGGCGAGATCCGGACCGCGCTGTCCACCTAGTCCGCACGCCAGCCGGCGGTCGCCCCCGGGGTGGCCGCCGGCTGCCTGTATAATCGCGGCCTTTCCGTCTTACCGCACCGCATCATGTCCGCCACCCAGGAAATCGCCCGCCGTCGCACCTTCGCGATCATTTCCCACCCCGACGCGGGTAAAACCACGCTGACCGAAAAGCTGCTCTGGTTCGGCGGCGCCATCCAGGTGGCCGGCGAAATCCGCGCCCGCAAGGCCGCGCGACACGCCACCTCCGACTGGATGGAGCTGGAAAAGCAGCGCGGCATCTCGGTCACCTCGTCGGTGATGCAGTTCCCGTACCGCGAATGCGTCATCAACCTGCTCGACACCCCGGGCCACGAAGACTTCTCCGAAGACACCTACCGCACCCTCACCGCGGTGGACTCGGCGGTGATGGTCATCGACTCGGTGAACGGCGTCGAAGCCCAGACCATCAAGCTGCTCAACGTGTGCCGCCTGCGCGACACGCCCATCGTCACCTTCATCAACAAGCTCGACCGGGAAGGCCGTGAGCCCATCGACCTGCTCGACGAGATCGAATCGGTGCTGGGCATGCAATGCGCCCCGATGACCTGGCCGATCGGCATGGGCAAGCGCTTCCGCGGCGTGTATCACCTGTACAACGACACCATCCAGTTCTTCGACCCCAAGGCCGAAAAGGGCACCTCGGAAATCATCCAGGGCCTCGACAACCCGCGCCTCGACGAAGTGATCGGCGACCAGGCCGATGAGTTGCGCATGGACATCGAGCTGGTCCGCGGCGCCTCCCACACCTTCGACCGCGAAGCCTACCTGGGCGGCAAGCAGTGCCCGGTGTTCTTCGGCTCGGCGGTGAACAACTTCGGCGTGCAGAGCCTGCTCGACGCCGTGGTCGATCTTTCCCCCGCCCCGCTGGCCCGCCCGGCCAAGACCCGCCAGGTGGCACCCGACGAAGACAAGTTCTCCGGCTTCGTCTTCAAGATCCAGGCCAACATGGATCCGAAGCACCGCGACCGCATCGCCTTCATCCGCGTCTGCGCCGGCCGCTTCGAACGTGGCGGCAAGCTCAAGCAGGTGTCCACCGGCAAGAGCCTGGCCATCAACAACGCCATCACCTTCATGGCGCAAGACCGCAACACCACCGACGAAGCCTGGGCCGGCGACATCATCGGCATTCCCAACCACGGCACCATCCACCTCGGCGACACCTTCACCGAGGGCGAGGACCTGCAGTTCACCGGCATCCCCAGCTTCGCGCCGGAATACTTCCGCCGCGCCCAGATCAAGAACCCGCTGAAGATGAAGCAGCTGCAGAAGGGCCTCGAACAGCTCGCCCAGGAAGGCGCCACCCAGCTGTTCCGCCCGACCACCACCAACGAGCTGATCCTCGGCGCCGTCGGTACCCTGCAGTTCGACGTGGTCGCCCACCGGCTGGAGTTCGAATACGGCGTGGACGTGATGTTCGAATCCTGCAGCTACGCCACCGCCCGCTGGCTGCGCGGCTCCGACGCCGACCTCAAGGCCCTCGCCGACAAGTCCCCCGCCAACATGGCGCTGGACGGCAACGGCGACTACGTCTACCTCGCCCCCAACCGGGTCAACCTGCAAATGGCCCAGGAACGCTTCCCCGACATCAAGTTCCTGGAAACACGGGAAATCTACTGACCCTCCCCTCCGCCGCCGTCGGCCCCGACGGCGGCCCCCCCGCCCCGCACGCCAGCCCCGCATCCCGCCCGTCCATCCTCCAGCAGCACCGCTTGTCATAGCCAACGCAGGGGATCCGCCTTGCAGAACGGCAACTCAATGCGCGCCGACGTCGGGTGTCATCGCCTTGCCCCCGTACTTGCAAGGTGGCGTGCCTGATAACGGGATGCCTCCCGTTCATAGCCTTCCGATTCGCCATTGGCATGCTCATTGCAACTGTTGTGAGCATCTGAAACCGGAGGCGCAACATGCTCATCCAGGCCGCGTCACGCCTTGCATTCACCACCGAAATGGCGCGTACGGCCTCGGGCCGGCAGGCCCCGGCCATTTCTGCGGCAAACACTGCCGATACCGTCCGCATTTCCCAGGCCGCACGGGATGCACTTGCCGCCTCGGCCTCTTTCCCTGCCACCAATGACGACAGGGTCGTCGCCGTCCGGCTGGCAGAGATCCGGTCCAGCGGCCCGATCAACCGCTCAGCGGAAGATCAGGCCTACCTGTTCGCCAACGACAAGCGGCTCGCCGCGATCGCCGCCCAGGGCAAATCCCCCGACGAGCTGAGCGCAGACGATCTCGATTACATGCAAAAGGCCACCGGGCTCGTCAATACCATGGCGAATCTCAGCCCGGCCGAAAAGGCGCTGTACGACAAGGCCGTGGCAAGCGGCGACAAGGCCGCCGCCGCCGGCCTCGGCCAGATTGCCTTGACCCGGATGATGGGGCACACGGCGGGCGGCGCCAGCGGCACGACCTACGATCCACTCGACACGGCCATCACGGCGGCCAACATCGAGAAATACTTCAGCCGCAGCATCGTCGATCCCAGCGGCAAGGCCGCCTCCAATTTCCAGGCCTTGATCCGGTTCCTGCAGGCCAATCCAGCGGCTTGACGCAAGACGGTTGCAACCGCGATGCCCAGCCCCCAAAAGCCGAGCTGCTCCGCACACGCGACCCGCCTCACCCGACACGCCCCGCAACCGATCCGGCAATCCCCGAGCTCATCCCGACTATCCGGAAGCTCCTCACGAGGAGCCCGGCGAATGTCCTGTCCTGTCCGCGAATCCCTCGCGAGCCCCTCCGGGACAGACCGCCCCTATCCCGCCGATACTCCCGCCCTGTCCGAAAGCCCCTCGCGAGGAGCTCAAAGCTGCTCACGAGGCCCACCGGGATAGGGACCGACTGTCCGGGTGCTCCTTGCGAGCAGCTCCGAGACAGCCCCGCCCTATCCCCCACACCCAAGCGAGGGCTTCTGATATAGGACGGACGAGCCTGTCAGAATTTTTGTGTTTGAGGCATAACGTAAGCCCTGAAAGGGAAGGTTATGCCAAGGAAGAAACAGAAACAGCCCCTGCCCGCCGTTGCGGAGTTGCCGGAAGAGGCGAAGCGATGGCTGGAGCAGATGGTGACAGGTCCGATGACGGCAGAGGCGGTCGAGGACGTGATGCGCGGTTTCAAGAAGGCGCTGATCGAGCGGGCGCTGCAGGCCGAGATGAGCCATCACCTTGGCTACGCAGCGGGCGAGGAGAAGCCTGAATCGAGCGCCAACCAGCGCAATGGCACGAGCGGCAAGACGGTGCTCACCGACGAGGGGCCGCTGCGCATCGACGTGCCGCGGGACCGTGCCGGACAGTTCGAGCCGAAGTTGATCGGCAAGCACGAACGGCGCTTTACGGGTTTCGACGACAAGATCATTGCGATGTACGCCCGCGGGATGAGCGTGCGCGAGATCCAGGCATTTCTAATGCAGATGTACAACACAGAGGTGTCGCCGGACTTCATCAGCCAGGTCACCGACTCGGTGATGGAAGAAGTGCGGGAGTGGCAGAGCCGGCCACTCGAGGCGATGTACCCCGTGGTGTTCTTCGATGCTTTGCGGGTGAAGATCCGCGAGGATGCGGTGGTGTGCAGCAAGGCGGTATTCCTGGCGCTGGGCGTGCGCTCGGACGGTAGCCGGGACATCCTGGGCCTGTGGATCGAGCAGACCGAAGGAGCGAAGTTCTGGCTGAAGGTCTTCAACGACCTGAAGCTGCGCGGCTGCGACGACATCCTGATTGCCGTCACCGACGGTCTGAAAGGCATGGCCGAGGCGCTCGAAGCGGTGTATCCGCGCACGACGCTACAGACCTGCATCGTGCATCTACTGCGCAACAGCCTGGGCTACGCCGGCTATAAGGACCGTCAGGGGCTCGCCGATGCCTTGAAGCCGATCTACCAGGCGGTGAGCGTCGAGGCGGCGGAGGCGGCGCTCGAGGCGTTTGCAGAAGGGGAATGGGGGCAGCGCTTCCCGACCATCACGCTGTCGTGGCGACGGGCCTGGGAGCAGGTGATCCCGTTCTTTGCCTTCCCACCCGAGGTGCGCCGGGTCATCTACACGACCAATGCTATCGAGAGTCTTAATGCGCGGGTACGCAAGATCATCAAGACGCGGGGCCACTTCCCGACGGACGAGGCGGCGACCAAGTTGATCTGGTTGGCGCTGCGCAACATTACGGCCGAGTGGAAGAAGCCGATGCTGTACTGGAGGCAGGCGATGAACCAGTTTGCCATCCTCTACACCGATCGTTTCATCCCGGCGATGACACGATGAGCCGATTCTTCCTGCCCTGCCGCGGCAGGGCAGGAAGAATCGAACCGCCTTGAACACAAAATATCTGACACTCCCGGACGGACCACCCCGGCGGGGGTCGCGAGGCCCTCCGGGATAGTCACGAGTACCTCTGAGATGGTCGCGAGCCCATGCGAGGGCGCAGCGATTGATTGGCTCCTGCAATCGCGAGACTATTCGATCTGAATCATCAGCTTTATGTAAGTCGCATTCATTTGCATTAAAAGCCAACCATGACGACACGCCTTCGGCTGCTGGCTGTCCTCACCGGCTATGCATGGTCCGACAAAATGCAGAGCACACCGCAGCAGAGCTCATCCATGAAGAGACGTCAGCCGCGTCCCGAAGCCATCGGTCTGCCCGACCGTCTGCTCGCGGCGGTCCTCGCGCCCTTGTTCTTCAATGTTTCCGTTCTGATCGTGATGCTCGTCATCTTCCGGCACAGTCCCGGACTGCCGAGGTTTCTCCTTGCAGGAGCGGACATTCCGGCGAGCCTGTTCGTCATGGTCCTGGCGCCGGCCCTGACGGGCTTCCTGGCCGGGACGGACAGGATGGTGAAGTTGCTGGGGCACTGCTTCTACACGCACCTGGAGCGCGAGCAGAACATCGTTGCCACCCTTTTCATCTGGCTGGTGTTGCTCGGATCGACCTACGGCGTGTCGCAGTTGGTGTGATTTCCCAAACCGCACTCATCCCCTGCACCAAGCGCCATGCCAACCATCATTTCTCACGCCGCTGTTCCCCTCGCGATAGGGATCGGGCTCGGTCAGCACAGGATTGCTTCCCGACTCCTTGTGGCCGGCGTATTGGCTGCGATCGCGCCAGATCTGGAGGTCCTCGCTTTCAAGCTCGGCATCGCGTATGCCTATGCATTCGGGCATCGCGGTGCAAGCCACTCGTTGCTGTTCGCAAAAGAAAAACGGCACGGAGCCCCCAAAGCATCCGTGCCGTTTTCCGTTCGTGGGGCCCGCTTGCGCGGGCGCCACGAGGGAGTGCGATTACTTGGCGGTCTGCAGCTTGAAGACCCACACGGAACCGCCCTGCTCGAGGAAGTTCACGCGACGGGCCACGTCGCCGCCCCACAGGGGAACCGCACCGCCCCAGCCGGAGACGACGGCCACGAACTGCTCGCCGCCTTCTTCCCAGGTGATCGGGGGGGCCACCACGCCGGAGCCGGTCTGGAAGGACCAGACTTCCTTGCCGGTCTTGGCGTCCAGCGCCTTCAGGTAGCCTTCCGGCGTACCGTAGAAGCTCAGGTTGCCGGCGGTGGTCAGCACGCCGCCCCACAGCGGAGCGAAGTTCTTGTTCTCCCACACGATCTTGCCGGCGACCGGATCGACAGCGCGCAGCGCGCCGATGTAGTCGTCATGCAGGGCCTTGATGGTGAAGCCAGCGCCCAGGTAGGCCGCGCCACGCTTGTAGGAGACGGGCTCGTTCCAGATGTCCATGCCCCACTCGTTGGCCGGCACGTAGAACAGGCCGGTCTTCGGGTTGTAGGCCATCTGCATCTGGTTCTTGCCGCCCAGGAAGGACGGGGCCGCGAACACGGTCTTGCCCTTCTTGCCGTCTTCGCCGGCGGCCGGGTTGCCCGGACGGTTGTCGTCGTTGTAGATCGGACGGCCGGTGTTCAGGTCGATGCCCTTCGCCCAGGTGATGTCCTTGACGAACGGGAAGGCGTTGATCAGCTTGCCGTTGGTACGATCGATGACGAAGAAGAAGCCATTGCGGTCGGCCTTGCCGCCCGCCTTGATGACCTTGCCGGTCTTCGGATCCTTGTAGTCGAAGGACACGAACTCGTTCACGCCGTCGAAGTCCCAGCCGTCATGCGGGGTGGTCTGGTAGTGCCAGACGATCTTGCCGGTGTCCGGGTTGATGGCCACGGTGGCGGACGAGAACAGGTTGTCGCCGGGGCGCAGGTGGCTGTTCCACGGGGACGGGTTGCCGGTGCCCACGAAGATCAGGTTGGTGTCGGGGTCGTAGGTGGCACCGTTCCAGGTGGCGGCGCCGCCGGTCTTCCACAGGTCGCCGGTCCAGGTGGCGTTGAGGGTGCCGGAGATGCCGTTGTCGGTCTTCTCGCCGTTCACCCACTTGTAGCCCATGTGGCCTTCAACGGTCGGGCGGATCCAGATCAGCTTGCCGGTCTTGGCATCGCGGGCTTCCAGGCGGCCTTCAACGCCGAATTCGCCACCGGACACGCCGGTCACGACCATGCCCTTGACGATCAGCGGGGCAGCGGAAGCGGAGTAGCCGGCGGCGTAGTCGTCGATCTTCTCCTTCCAGACGACCTTGCCGGTGTCCTTGTTCAGGGCCACGAGCTGGGCGTCGAGGGTCGCGAAGATCACCAGGTTGTCGTACAGTGCGGCGCCGCGGTTGATCACGTCACAGCAGGGCATGATGCCTTCCGGCAGACGGTGCTCGTACTTCCACAGCTTCTTGCCGGTCTTCGCGTCCAGCGCAAAGATACGGCTGTAGGAAGCGGTCACGTACATCTTGCCGTCGAAGACGAGGGGCTGGGATTCCTGGCCGCGTTGCTTCTCACCACCAAAGGAGAAGGACCAAACGGGCACCAGGTTCTTGACGGTCTTGGTGTTGATCTTGTCCAGAGTGCTGTAGCGCTGGCCTTGCTGACCGAGGCCGAAGTGGACGACGTCACCGGTGGTCTTGGCATCGTTGGAGATGTCAGCGTCGGTGACTTCCTTGGCCTGGACGGAACCTGCAACCATCAGTGCTGCCGCAATGAGGGACAGCGCAAACGGTTTTTTCATTGTTTTGCTCCTTTGGATCATTGAGTGTCTCCTTTGAGAAGGTGCTGAAGCACGATCCGGGACGGCCACCTCCCGGCCCAACCGAAACGTGCTGCGGGGGTAAAACCGCAAGAGCTGTGCCATCCATCCCCGCCGTGTGCGCCGTTTTTTGTGGCCGGGAAAAATTCCCGATACAAAACGGGTAGTTGGCGCTGGGGAAAACCCGTCGTCAAAACGCGACATCTGTCGCGCCGTCTCAGTCTGTCGATACATCTGCTTCATTCCACACCAAGTGCTCCAAGTTGGAACAACCCGAAGCAGAACATGCTGCAGCGCATGAAAAGCAGCCCCGATTCACACTGGCTCACCTGGTAATCAGCCCGCCCCACCACCGGGGCCATGCAGCCTGCCTGAAACACGACAGATCACCCCCACGGAGTGAGGATAGGAGGCCAGACGCCCGCGCGAAACCCCGGATTTTGCTGGCACAGCTCTTGCAGCCGTCTACCTACATATAGAGCGCGCCGACCCGGGTCAGGCCGCCGACAAGGAGACAGATTTGAGAATGCATCGCGTACATGGCGCAGTGGCCCTTCTACTGCTCGCCTGTAGCCTCACCATTGGTACTGCCCACGCCGCTGGCGACCGGCAGACCGATCCCCTCGACTCGCCCCGCTGGGGCGACATGCGCAAGGAGTTCTTCCCGGCCAAGGCACGGGTGGTCTTCGACAGCCGCGTGAAGGTCAGCGCGCCGCTGACCGCCGAAAACGCCCTCAACGTACCGGTCAGCGTGGATGCCGGTGCGCTGCCCGATGCCACCGAAATCCTGGTCTTCGCCGACTTCAATCCGATCACCCGCATCGTCCGCTTCCGTCCGGAAGGCGCACACCCGGGCCTCGGCTTCCGCATCAAGCTGCAGCAATCCACGCCGGTCCGCGCCGCGGTCAAGACCCGCGACGGAGTGTGGCACGTGGGCGGCACCTGGGTGAATACCACCGGCGGCGGCTGCACGCTGCCCTCTGCCGGCAGCGGTTCGCCGGAATGGCAGAAGCGTCTCGGCGAAGTCAGCAGCCGCGTGTGGGACCGCAAGGAAGGTGGCGAACGGATCCGCCTCCGCATCATCCATCCGGAAGACACCGGCCTCGCCGCCGGCGTGCCGGCCTTCTACATCCAGGAACTGAAGCTCACCGACGAGCAGGGCGCGCCGCTGCTGCAGATCGAGGGCTTCGAGCCGCTGGCCGAGAACCCCGTGTTCTCGGTAGATATCCCCTCCGCCCGGACCGCCGCCGGCTACCGCGTCAGCGGCCGTGACAACAACGGCAACGCCATTTCGGCCGTGATCGAAAAATGAGCCTCCTGAGCCGCGCCTCCCGTTCCGCCATCGCCCTGTTCACCCTCGGCTGGGCCCTGCTGCTGGCCGCCGCCGACATGGACTACGGC
Source organism: Zoogloea sp. GW822-FHT05C07 (assembly GCF_058800215.1). NCBI lineage: Bacteria > Pseudomonadati > Pseudomonadota > Betaproteobacteria > Rhodocyclales > Zoogloeaceae > Zoogloea > Zoogloea sp. GW822-FHT05C07. The sequence continues at coordinate 4,093,007 of NZ_CM179510.1, read as the reverse complement.
CTGCAGCCGGTGGCCATCGCCGACGGCACCTGGGTCCTGGTCGGGCGCAGCGAGGACTTCAGCACCGCCAACGGCGGCAACATCGTCAACACCGGCTTCATCGTCACGCCGGCCGGCGTGCTGGTCATCGACAGCGGCCCGTCGCGGGCCTACGGCGAGCAGCTCAAGCGCGCCATCGCCCGCGTCACCGACAAGCCGGTAACGATGGTCGTCAACACCCACCACCACCCGGACCACTTCCTCGGCAACCAGGCCTTCGCCCCGGAAACCCTGGCCGCGCTGCCCGGCACCATCAGCGGCATCCATAGTGAAGGCGGCGCCTTCAACGAGAACATGTACCGCCTCGCCGGCGACTGGATGGCCGGCACCGAACCGGCCGCCCCGGCCAGACCGCTGACGGCCGGCCCCCTCGAGCTCGGCGGCCACCACCTCGAACTGATCGCCCTCGATGGCCACACCGGCGCCGACCTGGCGATCTTCGACCGGAGCACCGGCGTGCTGTTCGCCGGCGACCTGGTCTTCAACGAGCGCGCGCCCACCACGCCCCACGCCAACCTGGCGGCCTGGCAGAAGGCCCTCGACCGCCTCGAAAGCCTTGGCTTCAAGCAGATCGTCCCCGGCCACGGCCCGGTGGCCCAGGACGCCGCACCGATCCGCCAGACCCGCGCCTGGCTCGGCTGGCTCGACGGCAATCTGCGCCAGGCCGCCGAAGACGGCCTCGACATGACCGAAGTGCTGGCCATCCCGCTGCCTGCTGAATTTCGTCGCCTGGCAGTAGTCGAAGCGGAGTACCGCCGCTCCGTGGGCCAGCTGTATCCGGCCTACGAGCAGCACGCCCTGGCTCGCCCCGGGAGAAACGCCCGATGAGCACACTGCCCTTGTTGCCCGAAACCCCGTGGCCGCGCCCGACGGCGCTGCCACGCCCGCTCAAGCTGGCCATCGGCCTGTCGGTCGGCCTGCATCTGGTGCTCCTCGCCCAGCGCGGCTGGACGCCGGAACAGACCGCCGCCCTGCCCCGCCCGCTGCAGGTGATGCTGCGCGCCCCGCAGCCCGCACCGGAAGCCCCGCCGCCGCCACGCCCCGCCGTGGCCGTACCGCTCGAAGCGCCGCCCGTGCATCGGACGCCCCCGCCGGTCGCCATCCAGGCGCCCAAGCCGACACCGATCCTGACCCGCCCGGCCCGCCCCGACTCACCGCCGGCGCCGGTGGTCCGCGCAGCGGAGCCCGTCGCCCAGGCCAGCACGCCGGCACCGGCTGCGCCCCCTGTCGTCGCCGACAGCACGCCACGCACGCCCGTGCCTGCCGCCTCACCGGCGCCTGTCGCCGCCCGAATGGACGCCGCACCCGCGCTTGCCGCCGACGAGCCGCCCGATCCGGCGCTCCTCGAACGCTACGGGCGCAGCCTGTCGTCCCTGTTCGCCCGCCACCAGCAGTACCCGCGCCTGGCCGCCATGCGCGGCTGGGAAGGTGAAGTCCAGGTGCGCATCACCATCGCCCGCAAGGGCAACATCGTTGCCACCCAGGTGGTGCGCTCCAGCGGCTTCGAGGTGCTCGACCAGAACGCCGTGCAGTTGGTCACTACCGCCGGCACGCTGCCGCGCCCACCGGAGGCGCTGCAGAACAAGGAGATCCAGATCGTCGTTCCGGTCCTGTTCAAGCTGGACAAGCCCACATGACCGCACCTGCCTGCGCCCTGGCGTCCGAAGGAGCCACCGACGTGACGCCCGCCAGCCCGCCCCGCCGCCTGTCCCTGCGCCTGCGCGTCAGCCTGGTGCTCACCGCGCTGGCCGCCGCCTTCGTGCTGACCGGCGCCGCGCTGTGGATCCGCGATGCCCGCGTCGCCATCGCCGAAGAGATCACCGCCGCCAACCGGGTCGCCAGCCAATGGCTGACGGTCTCCGCCCAGGGCACCGCCGCCGGCGACCCGGCATGGACCGAGGCCCGCCTGATCGCCCACCTCAACGCGGTCGGGCGCATCCGCGCCCACCAGTTGGAGGTCCGCGACACCGACGGCAAGCTGCTGTACCAATCGCCGCCTTCGGCCTACAAGGCCGGCCGCGATGCGCCGGGCTGGTTCTTCGACTGGCTGAAGCCCGAACTGCCGGCCCTCAAGCTGCAGGCCGGCACGCTGACCCTGAGCCTGCAGCCGGATGCCTCCCGCTCCGTGCTCGACCTGTGGGACGACCTCACCGCCGCCGCAACCCGCGCGCTGCTGGCGCTGGCCGGTCTGTTCCTCGGCTGCTGGTTCGCCATCGACCGCGCCCTCAAGCCCCTCGGCACCGTGATGGCGGCCCTCGACCGGGCCGGCGAAGGCAACTTCGACACGCGCCTGCCGGTGGACGGCCCCATCGAGCTGGCCCACCTGGCTGAAGCCTTCAACTCCATGGCCTTGCGCCTCGACCGGGCCGTGGCCGAAAACGTGCGCCTGAACCACGAGCAGGCCATGGCGCGGACCATCACCGAAAGACTGGAAGCCGATCGCAAAGCCATCGCCCGCGAACTCCACGACGAACTGGGCCAGAGCATCACCGCGGTAGCCGCGCTGGCCGGCGCCATCGTCCAGCGCAGTGACAACACACCAGCCATCCGCCAGAGCGCCGAGGTGATCCGCGACGTCACCTCACGCATGCAGGGCGATGTGCGCGCGCTGCTCACCCGCCTGCGCCCGCCGCGCAGCGGCGGCCCGGAAGAAACCCTCGACGACGCGGTGCGCAGCTACCTCGCCGCCTGGAGTCAGCGCCACAATGACGTCGAGCTCAGCACTGAGCTGTTCGCCGGCCCCAGCCCGTTGCCCGACGAAGTAACACTGACCGCCCTGCGGATCGTTCAGGAGTCGTGCACCAACATCGTCCGCCACGCCCTGGCCAGCAAAGCCCGCATCCGCCTGCTGCGGGAAGGCGACGCGCTGACCGTCGAGGTCAGCGACAACGGGCGCGGCATCATGCCGGCCTCCGGCCAGGCCGGCTTCGGCCTGGCCGGCATGCGCGAGCGCGTCGCCGAACTCGGCGGCAGCCTCGACATTTCCTGCCCGTCCGCAGGCGGCACGCGCATCCGCGCCCGTCTGCCGATCGGCCTGCCGGCAGGCCGAGCCGACGACCTTATCTCCCCCAGCCCGGAGCCCGACGCATCATGAACACTCAGCTCGATCGCCTCCGCATCATCCTCGCCGACGACCACGCCATCGTGCGCATGGGCTTTCGCCTGCTCCTCGAAGGCGCCGGCGCCCAGGTGATCGCCGAAGCCGACAGCGGCGAGGCTGCCCAGCAACTGATGGCGGGCGAGGATCCGGACGTGCTGGTGATGGACCTGTCGATGCCCGGCTGCGGCGGCCTCGCCGCCCTGGAGCGGATCATGGCCAGGAAGCCCCGGGCCCGCGTGCTGATCGCCTCCGCCCACGCCGACGCGATCACCGCCGAGCGGGCCCTCAAGCTCGGCGCCGCCGGCTACCTGTGCAAACGCAGTCCCCCGGAAGAACTGCTGCAGGCCGTTGGCCAGATCGCCGCCGGCCAGCGCTACATCGACCCGGAAATTGCCAGCGCGCTGCGCCGCGCCGACCGCCCCGAGCACCCGGCCGAAGCCCTCACCGACAAGGAATTCAACGTCTTCCTGCAGCTTGCCCAAGGCCGCTCGGTGGCAGAGGTCGCCAGTGACTTCCATCTCAGCCCCAACACCGTCGGCACCCACCTGTATCACATCAAGCAAAAGCTCGGCGTGCAGAACATGGCTGAGCTGGCGATGGCCGCCGTGCGCTCCGGCTTGATCCAGGTGTAGGTCCTTCCCTTTCCTCCTCCTTTCCTTTTCCCTCAACCAGCGAGACCTCCATGACCTACCGCAGCAAGTTCCTCGTCGCCGCTCTTGCCGTTGCCGCCGCCGCGCCGGCCCTCGCCGCCCGCCCCGAACTGAAGGTGAAGGAACAGATCGACATCGCCGCACCGCCGGCCAAGGTCTGGGAAGTCATCGGCAACTTCGACAACCTCGGCTGGCACCCGGTCGTCGGCAGCACCACCCTCGACAAGGGCAAGAACAACACCAAGGGTTCGGTACGCACCGTCACCACCAAGGACGGCGCCAAGCTCGTCGAGGAACTGGTCGCCTACAAGGCCGCCGCCCACAGCTACACCTACCGCATCATCGACTCCCCGCTGCCGGTCAGCGGCTACGTGTCGACGCTCACCATCAAGCCGGCCAAGGGCGGCAGCCACGTGGAGTGGTCGTCCACCTTCCGCCGCAAGGACGAGAAGCCGGCCGAAGGCGCCGACGACGCCGGCGCCCGCAAGGCCGTGAGCGGCATCTACACCAGCGGCCTCGACGCCCTCAAGAAGCAGCTCGAAGCCCACTGAGCGCCGCCATGCCCACGGGGATCGCGCGCCACCTGCTCCGCCGCATCCTCGCGGGCCTGTTCACCCTCCTGCTCGCCGGGCTGGCCTTCCAGGCCGAGGCCGGCGAGTTGAGCCATTCCGACATCGCCCGCCGCTTTCCGCCACCGCTGCACGTGGGCGAGAAGCTGCGCGACATTCCCGCCTGGCCGATCACTTCGGAGCTCGAACCCGAGGCCGGCCCGGTAGCCTACGCCTTCGAATCCATCGACCTGGCGCCGATCCCCGGCTTCGAGGGCACGCCGCTGAACCTGCTGGTCAGCCTCGACCGCAAGGGCGGCTTCATGGACGTGGAGCTGATCCGCCAGCACGAGCCGGTCTTCCTGTCCGGCCTCGGCGAAGGCCCGCTGCGCGACTTCCTGCTCCAGTACCGCAACAAGAGCCTCAAGCAGGAGATCACCGTTTCCAGCCTGTACGGCAACACCCGCAGCGGCGCCGGCAGCAAGCGCGTGGTCCTGGACGGGGTCAGCAAGGCCACCGCCTCGGTGCGCATCGTCAACCAGACCGTGCTCACTGCCGGACTGGCCGTGGCCCGCGCCCGCCTGAGCTTTGCCGCGCCGACCACCGACAAGGGGCCGATCGCCGAAGTAAAGACGGATCTCTTCGAGCGCCGCAGCTTTGCCGAACTGGTGAAGTCCGGCGCCATCGGCCGCCTGCACCTCAGCAACGCCGACGTAGAGAAACAGTTTGCCGGCAGCGACGGCGCCGGCGTGGATGCCGACGCGCTGGCCCGGCCGGACGACACCTTTACCGACCTCTACGTCGCCTACCTCAACGCGCCGACCATCGGCCGGGCGATCCTCGGCGACGCGGGCCACGCCGACCTGCTGCGCCGCCTGGAACCCGGCCAGCAGGCCTACTGGGTGGCCAGCGCCGGGCGCGACGCCTTCATCGACGACGGCTTCACCCGCGGCACCGTGCCGGCCCGGCTGGCCTTCAGCCAGGCCGGCGGCCCGGTGGAGCTGCGCGACCTGGACATCTCACCGCGCCCGCCGGCCGGCACGCCGCCCCTCAACGCCGCGCTGGTGCTGCGCGTACCGCCCATGTCCGGCGTAGATCCAGCGGCGCCGGTGCGCTTCGAGCTGACTATCACCCGCGCCAAGGGCTCGATGCTGCCGATCCTCACCCAGCGCAGCGTGAACCTGGACTACCAGGCGCCGGAGGAACTGTTCTCACGGCCGCCGGCACCGCTGCCCGACTGGCTGATCGCCTGGAAGGACCGGGCCGTAGAGCTGGCCATCATCGCCGCCGCGCTGATCCTGCTGTCCGTGGTGCTCGCCCGCCCGCGCTGGATCTCCGTGTCGGCGCGCCGGCTCAAGGTCTTCCGGCTGGCCTTCCTGGCCTTCACCCTCTGCTACATCGGCTGGTACGCCCAGGGCCAGCTGTCCATCGTGCAGATCACCGGCGCGATCAAATCGGTGGCCGCCGGCGCCGGCCTCAAGAGCTTCCTGTACGACCCGGTGAGCCTGCTGCTGATCGCCTTCACCGCGATCAGCTTCGTGGTGTGGGGCCGCGGCACCTTCTGCGGCTGGCTATGCCCCTTCGGCGCGCTGCAGGAATTTGCCGCGCTGCTGGCCCGCGCGCTGCGCCTGCCGCGGCTGCGTCTGCCGGCCACCGTCGCCCGCATCCTCGACCGCGGGCGCTACGCGATCCTCGCCGCGCTGGTGGCCGCCGCTGCCTTCGCCCCGCGGCTGGCCGAGACCGGCGTCGAGGTCGAGCCCTTCAAGACCGCCATCACCGTCGGCTTCGACCGCTCCTGGCCCTACGTGGCCTACGCGGTCGTGCTGCTCGTCCTCGGCGGGCTGTACTACAAGTTCTTCTGCCGCTACCTGTGCCCCCTCGGCGCGGCGATGACCCTCGGCGGCAAGCTGCGCCTCCTCGACTGGCTGCCTCGCCGCCAGGAATGCGGCCAGCCCTGCCAGACCTGCCGCCACCGCTGCGCCTACGACGCCATCGAAAAGAGCGGCGCGATCCGCTATGACGACTGCTTCCAGTGCCTCGACTGTGTCGGCATCTACCACGACGAGAACCGCTGCGCGCCGATCATGCTGTATCGCAAGAAAGGCCTGTCCCCATCCGGCGAGGCACAACGCCCCTGAAACGGTCCGCGCAAGGCATTCCTTTGATCTAGGACGCATCCTCCCCGGCCCAGGGGAGCACAATGACCGCTCCGCTCCTGTCATGACGGTGCCCGGATGTTCCGCATAGCGCTGAAGATGCTCCTCGGTGATCGTGGCAAGTATTTCGGCATCATCACCGGCATCGCCCTCGCCTCCCTGCTGATGATCCAGCAGCCGGGCATCCTGATCTCCATCTTTTCCCGCACCTACAGTTTCATCTCCGATGTCGCACTACCGGACATCTGGGTGATGGACCCGATGGTCAAGTATGTGGACGACTCGCAGCCCATGCTCGATACCCAGCTGTACCGGGTGCGCGGCGTAAAGGGCGTGGAATGGGCGGTGCCCCTCTACAAGGGCAATCAACGAGTCCGGCTGGGCGACGGCCAACTCGTCAGTTCAAACCTGATCGGCCTGGATGACGCCACCCTCATCGGCGGTCCGGCGGTCATGCTGAAGGGCCGGCTGGCCGACCTGCGCCTGCCCGACGCGGTGATCGTCGACGAGGCCGGCGCCACTGGCCGTCTCGCCAAACCCGCCAGCCCCGGTAAAAGGGCAGAGCCGCTGCAGGTGGGCGATATCCTCGAGATCAACGACAAACGGGCGCGGGTCGTTGGAATCGCCCGCGCCAGCGCTACCTTCCAGTCCCAGCCGATCATCTACACGACCTACACGCGGGCCACCAGCTTCGCCCTGTCGGAACGCAAGCTACTGTCCTACATCCTGGTCAAGGCCAAGGCCGACGAACCACTTGCAAAGGTAACGGCGCGCATCCGCCACGACACGGGCATGGCGGCCCGCAGCGCAGACGAGTTCAAGGACATGACCTTCCAGTACATCCTCAACAACACGTCGATCCTCACCAACTTCGGCTTCGTGGTGATCGTCGGCTTCATCGTCGGCGCGGCGGTGACCGGCCAGATCTTCTACAACTTCACCCTCGACAACCTGCGCTATTTCGCGGTCTTCAAGGCCATGGGCGCCACGGACCGGATGCTGCGCCGGATGATCCTGCTGCAGGCACTGCTGGTCGGCTTTGTCGGCTTCGGGCTGGGGGCCGGTGCCACGGCGGTATTCGCTGCCATCACCCGCGAACGACCGGGACTATCGATGACACTGAACTGGCAGCTGCTCCTCGGCAGCGGTATCGCCGTGGCGATCATCGTGCTGTTCGCGGCACTCATCAGCGTACGCAAGGTGCTCAAGCTCGAACCCGCGGTGGTGTTCAAATGAACGGATATGCATCCGCCGTGCAATGCACGGGCGTCGTCAAGCGCTACGGCAGCGGCGAAGCCGAGGTGCTGGCCCTGCGCGGCATCGATCTGGAAGTGCGGATGGGTGAGCTGCTGATGCTGGTCGGCCCCTCCGGTTGCGGCAAGACGACGCTGATCTCGGTCATCGCCGGCATCCTCGATCAGGACGACGGCGAATGCCTGCTGTTCGGGCAGGACATCACGCACCTGCCGGCCAACGAACGGACCCTCTACCGGGGCCAGACTATCGGCTTCGTGTTCCAGTCCTTCAACCTGATCCCCACCCTGACCGCTGCCGAGAACGTGGCGATCCCCTTGCTCATCAATGGTGTGCCCTTCGAGACCGCCGTCGCGGAAGCTCGCGACCGGTTGCGCGATGTGCAACTGGAAGGACGGGAAGATGCGCTGCCGACCCAGCTTTCCGGCGGCCAGCAACAGCGTGTGGCCATTGCCCGCGCCATCATCCATCGGCCGCGCCTGGTGGTCTGCGACGAGCCGACCAGCGCCCTCGACGGCGAAACCGGCTACAAGGTGATGCAGGTTCTCAAGAACGTGGCCGTCGGCAGCGACCGGGCGCTGGTGATCGTCACCCACGATGCCCGCATTTACGAATTCGCCGACCGCATCGCACGCATGGAAGACGGCCGCATCGTCAGCGTGGAGCAGACGGACAGCGGCGCCACGGAGAATGCCCCATGAAACTCAAGAACCGGATCCTGCCCGGCCTGGCCGCCTTGGGCCTGGTCGTTGCCATCATCGTGGCCGTCCAGGCCGAACGCAGACCCCCGCCCGCCCAACCGGTCGCCCAACCGGCCCAGGCACCGTTCAAGTCCTACATCGGCGGCGCCGGGCTCGTGGAAGCAAGCAGCAACAACATCGATATCGGCACCGGCGTGGCCGGCATCGTCCAAAAAATGCTCGTCAAGGTCGGCGACCACGTGGCGGTCGGCACGCCGCTGTTCCAGATCGACGACCGGGACTTTCGGGCAGTGTTGCTCGTCAAACAGGCCAACGTCGTCAAGGCCCGGGCAGCGGTCGAAGAGGCCAAGGCGACCCTTGAGGATGCCCGCTCCCAGTACGCGCTGGTGAGCAGCGCCGGCGACCAGCGCGCGGTGAGCCTGGATGACGTACAGAAACGCCGCAATGCCGAACTGCTGGCCAAGGCAAGGCTGGAAAGCGCACATGCGGCGGTCACGGCCGCCGAAGCCGACGTCAAATCCACTCAGATCGAGATAGAACGCCTGACGGTGCGCGCGCCCATCGACGGGGAGGTCATGCAAGTGAACATCCGCCCCGGCGAATTCGCGCAGGCGGGTGTCCTCACCACCCCGCTCATCAAGATGGGCAATCTCGACCAGCTCTATGTCCGCGTCAATATCGACGAGAACGACGCCTGGCGCTTCAAGCCGCAGACCGCCGCAGCGGCCTCCCTGCGCGGCAACCGCGAATTGAAGACGCCGCTGAGCTTCGTTCGGGTCGAACCCTACGTGACGCCCAAGCAGTCCCTTACCGGCGCCAGCACCGAGCGGGTCGATACCCGGGTGCTGCAGGTCCTCTACAGCTTCCCGCGCGATGCGCTGCCAGCCTTCGTGGGCCAGCAGATGGACGTGTTCATCGAGACACCGGAGATCGCCCCCGTAGCCCCCGCGGCGACGCATGCCAGCGGAGTTACGCGATGACCTCCTATCGACACCGACGCCGGGGCATGGCCAGGCCCCTGGCGATGCTGCTTGCGGCGAGCCTGTGCGGCTGCAGCGCCGTCGGACCGGATTATGTGCAGCCTGATCTGGGCGCACCACAGCAATGGTCCGCTGCGCAGGAGCCCCCATCCCCGGCCCCCGGTTTGGCGCAGAGCCGTTGGTGGCAGGCCTTCGGCGATCCTGTACTGGATCGCCTGATCAACGAGGCCGACCGCGGCAGCCTCGATCTCGCTCAGGCCCAGGCCCGCGTACGACAGGCGCGGGCAGCCTGGCTGACGGCGGACGCTGCACGCCTTCCGAACGTCAATGCAAGTGCCTCGGTTAACCGCAGCGACAGCAGCAACAACACGGCGGCCGCAGCCCTCGCGTCCAACAAGGGACCGACCAGCGTGTATCTGACGGGCTTCGATGCCAGTTGGGAAATCGACGTATTCGGCGGACTCCGCCGGGCCGAGGAAAGCGCCCGGGCGAGCCTCGAAGCAAGCACCGCCAACCTGGATGCGACCCGTCTCAGCCTGCGCGGTGAGCTCGCCCGCAACTACATCGAGCTCCGGGCCAACCAAGCCCAGCTCGACATCGTCCGTGCCAACACCGAGAGCCAACGGCAAACCGTCGACGTCACCCGCGAACGCTATCGACTCGGCCTCACCAGCTATCTGGATGTCAGCCAGGCCGACGCCCAACGCGCCGCCACCGAGGCCAACATCCCCGTACTGACCGCCGCCATAGCCCAGTCCATCCACCGCCTGGGGATCCTGGTCGGCCGGGAGCCGACGGCACTGATGGCCGAACTGAGCACCTCGGCACCGCTGCCCGCCGACACGGGCCTCAGCGCCGTGGGCCTGCCCGCCGAACTGCTGGCACGTCGCCCCGACCTGCAAGCGGCGGAACGCAACCTGGCAGCCGCATCGGCGGACATCGGCGTCGCCACCGCCAATCTGTACCCGAAATTCGACCTGACCCTGGGCCTCGGCCTGCAAAGCAACCAGGCATCCCGCTTCGCCGAACAATCGAGCCGCTATTGGTCCATCGTGCCCGGCCTGTCGCTGCCGGTCTTCAACGGGGGGAGGACGCAAGCGCAGATCGCCAGCCGGCAAGCCGTTTTCGACGAAGCCCTGGCCCGCTACCGGGCCGCCTACCACAGCGCGCTCGAAGACGTGGAGAACGCGCTGACCAACTACTATGCAGAAAGATCACGGCAAGTCGCCCTCGCCGAAGCAGTCAGCGCCAACCTGCAGGCCGTCAGCCTGGCCAGGGACCGCTATCGGCGCGGCCTCACGACCTTCCTCGATGTGCTCACGGCGGAAGGCACGCTGTTCAATGCGCAACGCAACCTGAGCCAATCCCAGTCCACTCTGCTCACCGATCTGGTCGCACTGCACAAGGCTTTGGGCGGCGGATGGCGACCGGCAGCAGACCCGCAGGCCGACAACTCCGAACCGGACAGCCTTGCATCCGGCTTGCAGGCGTATCCAGCACGTTGACGAGACTGCATGCCCTTCGGAATACTGCGTGGCTCAACACAAAACAGTTGTCTCTTGCGCTTGGACAGCATGACTCACCCTGCCGCCCGGCCACACCAGCAGCCCATCAACAAGGAATCCCCATGAAGTTTCTCCGGCCCCTTCTCCCCCTCACCCTGATCGCCGGCCTGCTGGCCCAGGCCCCCGCCTTCGCCGCCGAGCCGGCCAAGGCCGCCGCCGGCAAGAATGTGGTGGCCACGGTCAATGGCGTGGGCATTCCCCAGGGCGCCTACGACCTGCTGGCGGAACGTGCCAAGGCCCAGGGCGCCACCGATGGCCCGCAACTCACCAACGAGATCCGCGGCCGCCTGATCCAGACCGAACTGCTCAACCAGGCCGCCAAGAAGAAAGGCCTCGACCGCAAGCCCGACGTCGCCCTGCAGGCCGACCTGGCCCGCCACCAGATCATTGCCAACGCCTACGTGGCCGACTACGTGCAGAGCCATCCGGTCACCGAAGCCGCCGCCAAGGCCGAATACGACCGCCTGGTGGTCCAGACCGGCAACAAGGAATACAAGTCCCGCCACATCCTCGTGAAGGAAGAGAAGGAAGCCAAGGACATCATCGAGCGCCTCAAGATGGGTGAGAAGTTCGACAAGCTGGCCAGCCTGTCGACCGACCCCGGCACCAAGGACAAGGGTGGCGACCTGGGTTGGACCGTGCCGGGCAGCTTCGTCGAGCCCTTCGCCAAGGCCCTCTCCGGCCTGACCCCGGGCAATTACACCCAGACGCCGGTGCAGACTCCGTTCGGCTACCACGTGATCCAGCTCGACGAAATCCGCGATCTCAAGCTGCCCAGCTTCGAGGAAGCCAAGCCGCAGATCACCCAGCGCCTGCAGGGCCAGCTGGTGGAACAGCACCTCCAAGAACTGGCCAAGGCCGCCAAGATCAACTAAGCGCCGCCGCCAGCCTGTACGACAACGGGAGCCTTCGGGCTCCCGTTTTCTTTGTGCGCCACCTTTTCCGTGGTGGAGCGGCCGCCCTCTGTAACGAACACGACAATCCCCTTGTCGCGTCGCCTATCCCACACCGTAACGTACGCCACAACGCACAAAACAATCCTTATATTTCAACGCACTGCATGAATTTTCGGGCCTGGCACACGGGTTGCAACACTGAGTTGCGCTCACAACCCAATCACCCCCCAGGAGAAAACCATGATCACCCTCACCCCCAATGCGTGTAAGGCTGTTTCCCGCTTCATTTCGACGGCTGCCGATCCGGTGGCGGGACTGCGCATCGTGGTGTCGGGCGGAGGTTGCGCCGGCCTGCAATACAACATGAAGCTCGAAGCCGAAAAGCAGGACGACGACAACGTGCTCGTCATCGATGGCCTCACCGTTCTGATCGACCCGTACTCCGCACCGCTGATCGAGGGCACCACCATCGACTTCGTCGATTCCCTGTCCGGCAGCGGCTTCAAGTTCGAAAACCCCAAGGCGGCCAAGTCCTGCGAATGCGGCCAGTCCTTCGCAGCCTGATCGAAGGAGACTGTCATGTGGGATTACACCGAAAAAGTCAAAGAGCACTTCTACAACCCGCGTAACACGGGTCCGCTGGAAGGCGCCAACGCCACCGGCGACGTCGGCTCCATCTCCTGCGGCGACGCGCTGCGCCTGATGCTCAAGGTCGACCCGGTCACCGAGATCATCCAGGACGCGCACTTCCAGACCTTCGGCTGCGGCTCGGCGATCGCCTCCTCCTCCGCGCTGACCGAGATGGTCAAGGGCAAGACCCTCGACGAAGCCAAGCAGATCAGCAACCAGGACATCGCCGACTTCCTCGACGGCCTGCCGCCGGAAAAGATGCACTGCTCCGTGATGGGCCGCGAAGCCCTGCACGCCGCCATCGCCAACTACCGCGGCGAAGAATGGAGCGACGACCACGAGGAAGGCGCGCTGGTCTGCAAGTGCTTCGCCGTCGATAGCCAGATGATCGAAGACACCATCCGCGCCAACAACCTGAGCACGGTGGAAGAAGTCACCAACTACACCAAGGCCGGCGGCGGCTGCTCCACCTGCCACGAGCCGATCGAGGAAATCCTCACCAAGGTGATGGCCGAACGGGGCGAGACCTTCGTGCCCGCCGGTGCCAAGAAAGCCAAGCCGGCCGTCGCCGAAGCGGCACCCGCCAAGCTCGGCACCCTGGCCCGCATCCGCAAGATCGAGGAAGTCATCGCCGCGGTGCGCCCGACCCTGCTGGCCGACCGGGGCGACATCGAGCTGGTGGACATCGAAGGCAAGAACATCCTGGTGAACCTCACCGGCGCCTGCTCCGGCTGCCAGATGGAAGCCGCCACGCTGGCCGGCATCCAGACCAAGATGATCGAAGCCCTCGGCGAGTTCGTCCGCGTCGTGCCCGCTGCCAAGGCCCAGGCCCACGCCTGCGCGTCCCACGCTCACGGAGGCTAAGCAAAATGAGCACCCCCACCCCGATCTATCTCGACAACAACGCCACGACGGCCTGCGACCCGAAGGTCGTGGAAGCGATGCTGCCCTATTTCACGGAGCAGTTCGGCAACGCATCCAGCATGCACAGTTTCGGTAACAAGGTCGGTGTGGCGCTCAAGGCTGCCCGTACCAAAGTGCAGAAGCTGCTGGGCGCCGAATTCGATTCCGAGATCGTGTTCACGTCCTGCGGCACCGAATCCGACAGCACGGCCATCCTGTCCGCCCTCAAGGCCCAGCCGGACCGCAAGGAAATCATCACCACCGTGGTCGAGCACCCGGCCGTCCTCAGCCTGTGCGAGCAGCTGGAGAAGGAGGGCTACACCATCCACCGCCTGAAGGTGGACAACAAGGGCGGCCTGAACCTCGACGACTACGCCAAGGTGCTCAGCGACAAGGTCGCCGTGGTGTCGGTGATGTGGGCCAACAACGAGACCGGCACCTACTTCCCGGTGGTCGAGATGGCCGAGATGGCCAACGCCGCTGGCGTACTGTTCCACACCGACGCCGTGCAGGCGGTCGGCAAGATCGACATCAACCTGGCGGCCACCAAGATCGACATGCTGTCGGTGTCCGGCCACAAGCTGCACGCGCCCAAGGGCATCGGCGTGCTCTACGTGCGCCGCGCCGTACGCTTCCGCCCGCTGCTGCGCGGCGGCCACCAGGAGCGCGGCCGCCGGGCCGGCACCGAGAACGCGCCAAGCATCATCGGCCTGGGCGTTGCCGCCGAGCTGGCGATGGAAGCCATGGAGCACGAGCGTACCCACGTGAAGGCCCTGCGCGACAAGCTCGAGGCCGGCATCCTGGCCGTGGTGCCCCACGCCTTCGTCACCGGCAACCCGGATAACCGCCTGCCCAACACCGCCAACATTGCCTTCGAATACATCGAGGGCGAGGCGATCCTGATGCTGCTGAACAAGCAGGGCATCGCCGCCTCCAGCGGCTCGGCCTGCACCTCCGGCAGCCTGGAGCCGTCCCACGTGATGCGTGCGATGGGCATCCCCTACACCGCGGCCCACGGCACGGTGCGTTTCTCCCTCAGCCGCTACACGACCGAGGAGGAAATCGAGCGGGTCATCACCGCGGTACCGCCGATCGTCGCCCAGCTGCGCAAGCTGTCGCCCTACTGGGGCGAGAACGGCCCGGTCGCCGATCCGGCAAAAGCCTTCGACCCCGCATATGCTTGATTTCATCCAGCCCTCCGTCCCCGCCAGCGCGCCGCGTGTCGTCATCAACGACACCACGCTGCGCGACGGCGAGCAATCCGCCGGGGTGGCTTTCACCCTCACCGAGAAGCTCGCCATTGCCCGCGGCCTCAGCGACATCGGTGTGCCCGAACTCGAAATCGGCATCCCGGCGATGGGCGCCGTCGAGCGGGAGAGCATCCAGGCCTGCGCCCGCGCCGGCCTCGCCTCCCGCCTGGTGGTGTGGTGCCGGATGCGGCTGGATGATCTGGCAGCCTGCAGCGGCCTCGACGCCTGGATGGTGGATCTGTCCATCTCCGCTTCCGACCAGCAGATCCGCCACAAGCTGCGGCGCGACCGGGAGTGGGTGCTGGAACAGATCGCCAGCCTGGTGCCGCGGGCCCGCGACATGGGCTTCGAAGTACTGGTCGGCTGCGAGGACGCATCCCGCGCCGACCCCGCATTCCTGCTGCAGATCGCCGAGGCCGCCCAGCAGGCCGGCGCCCGGCGCCTGCGCTTTGCCGACACCCTCGGCGTGATGGAGCCCTTCGGCACCTTCGAACGCTTTGCCGACCTGCGCGCCAACTGCGACCTGGAGCTGGAGATGCACGCCCACGACGACCTGGGTCTGGCCACCGCCAACACCCTGGCCGCCGTGCGTGCCGGCGCCACCCACGTCAATACCACCGTCAATGGCCTCGGCGAGCGCGCCGGCAACGCGGCGCTGGAAGAGGTCGCCCTCGGTCTGGTCAAGCTCCATGGCTTCTCCACCGGGCTCGACCTAGCCGGCATCCAGGCCCTGTCCCACCAGGTGGCCCGCGCCGCCGGCCGGCCTGTGGGCTGGCAGAAGAGCGTGGTCGGCGAAGGCGTGTTCACCCACGAAGCCGGCATCCACGTGGATGGCCTGCTGAAGGACCCGGCCAACTACCAGGCCATCGACCCGGCTGAAGTCGGCCGCGAGCACCGCATGGTGCTCGGCAAGCACTCCGGCAGCGCCGGCGTGATCGCCGCCTACGCCCGCATGGGCGTACCGATCCGCAACGACGAAGCCGCCGACCTGCTGCCGCGCATCCGCGGCTTCGTCGAACGCACCAAGCGCACGCCCCGCCCGGCCGACCTGCGCCGCTTCATCGCCGAACTGCACTCCCTGTCGTCCGACCGTCCGCACCATGTCCGCACCCCTTCGTAAGGATCCGAACATGCCCCCCGCCGCCAACGTCTCCCTGCCCGCCGTACCGGTTGCCAGCGAAGCACCCCAGGGTCTCTTCGCGCTGCTGAAGGAAGACATCGATTCGGTGATGAGCCGCGACCCAGCCGCCCGCAGCCGCTGGGAAGTGCTGACCACCTACCCCGGCGTGCACGCCATCATGGCCTACCGCGTCGGCCATGCCCTGTGGAGCCGCGGCCTGCGTTATCCGGCCCGGGTCCTCCAGTTCTTTTCCCGGATGCTGACCAATGTGGATATCCACCCGGCTGCTGCAATCGGCCGCCGCCTCTTCATCGACCACGGCGCCGGGGTCGTCATCGGCGAAACCGCCGAAATCGGCCACGACGTCACGCTTTACCACGGGGTCACCCTCGGCGGCACCTCCTGGCGCAAAGGCAAACGCCACCCCACCCTCTCGAGCGGTGTCGTGGTTGGAGCCGGCGCCAAGATCCTCGGCCCGATCACCATCGGAGAACGGGTCCGCGTCGGCGCCAATTCAGTGGTTGTGAAGGAAGTGCCGGCCGACCGCACGGTGGTCGGCATCCCCGGCCGCATCGTGCGCAGCGAAGGCCGCCGCGGCCCCGACGGGCTGGACCTGGACCACCACCTGGTGCCCGACCCCGTCGGCAAGGCGCTGGCCTGTCTGCTCGACCGGGTCAAGGTGCTCGAATCGCGCATGGCCGCCGCCGGGCTCGACCCGGAAGAGTGCGGCGAATGCACCGACAACTGCGACTGCAGCTCGATGATCCAGTCCGCCAAGGAAGAATGCTGAGGCCACCATGGATCTGCTCGACTTCGACGCCGGCCCGCTGTACTTCGACGACCCGATCGCCCCCGAGGTGACCGCGCTGATCAACGAGGCCTCCAACCTGTACCCGGAGCCGGAGACCGAGGCGCTGCTGCTGCGCGCCGAGGAACTGGCCCCGCGCCACCTGGAAGTCATCGTCGCGCTGTACCGCTACTACTTCTACCAGAACCGCCTGGACGCCGCCGATCTCATCGCCGACAAGGCGCTGGCGATCTCCGGCGCAGGCATCGGCTACCCGGCGGACTGGCGCGAGCTGACCATCGAGCAGGTCAAGAGCGGCCTCGAAAGCGCCGCCACCGCGGCCCGCTTCTGGCTGCTGTCGCTCAAGGCCAAGGCCGTGCTGGCCTTGCGCCAGCAACGCATCGCCGATGCCCTGGCGATGCTCGGCAAGCTCGCCGACGTGGATGAGCGCGACCGCCTCGGCGTGCGCCCCCTCATCGAGGTCGCCCAGATCCGCGCCAGCGGCAACATCGTGGCCGTCGATTTCACGGCCCATTCAATCTGAATCCCAACCGTAGCCTAGGAGCCCATCATGAGTGACGTCGATCTCACCCTGGAAGAAGCCCTCGAAGACCTTTCGTCGGCCGAGGAGTTTCTCGACTACTTCGGCGTGGAGTACGACGCCAAGACGGTCCATGTGAACCGCCTGCACATCCTCCAGCGCTACCACAACTACATCAAGGCGCAGGGCCCTGCCCCCACCGACGAAACGCCGGCGCGCGAGTTCTACACCAAGTGGCTGACCCAGGCCTACCTGGACTTCGTGCAGTCCGACGCGCTCACCGAGCGGGTCTTCGTGGTGCTGCAGAAAGCCGCCGGCACCTCCTTCGTGTCGCTGGATAGTCTGACCAATCCCAAGGTCTGACGCCGCCCGTCCAGGAGAACCATCATGCTTCCCCGCTTCGAGTACGGCCAGACCGTCCGCGTTACGCGCAACGTGCGCAACGACGGCACTTTTCCGGGCAAGGACGTCGGTGACTTCCTCATCCGCCGCGGCTCGATGGGTATTGTCCGCGACGTGGGCAGCTATCTGCAGGACCAGCTCATCTACTCGGTGTACTTCCTGCAGGAAGACATGATCGTCGGCTGCCGCGAGGAAGAACTCCTCGGCGAGGACGAGCACTGGGTGGAGAGCAAGTTCGAAGTCCGCGAGAAGGTGCGCTGCGCGATCACCCTCGCGGTCGGCGGCGAGATCCGCGCCGAACCCGGCACCAAGGGCGAGATCATGCGCGTGCTGCGTGACCTGCCCGGCGGCGTCCAGTACCACCTGCACGTGCCCGGCTGGGTGCTGCAGGTACCGGAAAGCGCCCTCGAAACCCTGCCGCTGGAAGAACAAGGCGGCGAGATCGAGGCGGTAGAGGACGAGGAGGACGTGTCATGACCACGCTTGCCGTCGCCCCCGACACCACGCTGCCCTATCTGGTCTTCAAGACCGCCCACGGCATCTACGAGAAGATGCCGGGCGAACTGTCCGAACGGGAACTGCGCCATGTGCGCCAGGTAGCCAGGAAGCAGCTCGACATCGAGTCACTGGTGCTCACCGCGCCGGAAGCCCAGGGCGTCGTCGTACCCCAGCGCACGCTGGACGACGCCTTCCAGGAGATCCGCGGGCGCTACGAATCCGAGCAGGAATTTACCGACGCGCTGGCGGCCCAGCAGCTCGACGAAGCCCTGCTGACCTCCGCGCTGCAACGGGAACTGAAGGTGGAAGCGGTGCTCGACCGCGTCTCGGCCAAGTCCGCCAACGTGGCCGAGCTGGATGTGCAGATCTTCTACCACATGCACCGCGAGCAGTTCATGCGCACCGAGAGGCGTAGCGCCTCGCACATCCTCATCACGATCAACCCGGATCTGCCGGAGAACGCCCCGGCACTGGCCCTGAAGAAGATCAACGAGATCCGCAAGCGCCTGCTGAAGGACCCGAAGCGCTTCGCCGAGCAGGCCCTGAAGCACTCGGAATGCCCGACTGCGATGAACGGCGGCACGATCGGCGACGTGGACCGCGGCAAGCTCTACCCGGCACTGGACGCCGCGCTGTTCGCCGCCAAGGCGGTAGGTGAACTGTCGGAAGTCGTGGAGTCCGAGCTGGGCTACCACATCGTCCGCTGCGACAGCAT
Source organism: Zoogloea sp. GW822-FHT05C07 (assembly GCF_058800215.1). NCBI lineage: Bacteria > Pseudomonadati > Pseudomonadota > Betaproteobacteria > Rhodocyclales > Zoogloeaceae > Zoogloea > Zoogloea sp. GW822-FHT05C07. Next base: position 4,074,272 of record NZ_CM179510.1, on the reverse strand, counting down.
CCGCGCGGAAGGCGTGGCGCCCTACGCCGAAGTGGCGCCACGCATCCGCCTGGTCATGGAGCAGAACCGCCGCAAGCTGTGCCAGCACGGCTGGTTGAAGGAATTGCAGGAAGCCGCTGCAGCGAAAGCCAAGGAGGCCGAAGCTCTGCAGGAGCACTGAAACGAATGTAGGAATCGGAGGGGGTGAGTGGCGGCACTCATCTTCTCCAGGCTTGGAGCGCACTTTTGGGGACCCTCGGGTCCCCGCTTTTTTTGTGGCGCGGCTTTCCGTTCAAGCGGCCGGCAGCACGCGCGCCACCCAGTCGACGAAGTCCCGCGCCATGTCCGGCGTGATCTCGTGGGCGGCCGGGTAGCGGTGGGATTCAAGCGGCACGCCGAGTTCGCCGAGCCATTGGTCGCTGCGTTCGGCCCAGGCCACCGGCAGCGTGTTGTCCAGGCTGCCATGGGTAACCAACGCCTGCAGGTGCGCCAGCTCGGCCGCCGGGGCAAGCAGCGGGGCGATCTCCGGCAGGATGCGCCCGGACAGGATGCCGAAGCCGGCGACGCTGTCCGGACGGGTCAGCGCCAGGCTCGCCGACATGATGCCGCCCTGGCTGAAACCGGCCACCACGCTACGCCCGGCGGCAATGCCGAGGCGCACCTGCAGGTCGGCGACGAACAACGCCAGCTTGGCGCGGCTCACCTCCGCCGCCTCCGCGTCGATCACCGGGCCATTGGCGGTGAAGCTCACCTGGAAGGCGCAGAAAGCCGACGGGCCGAGGGGAATCGGCGAGCGGACCAGAGCCACCGCCAGCGACGCCGGCAGCAAGGCCGCCAGGCCGGCCAGGGACATCTCGTTGCTGCCGACGCCGTGCAGCAGGACCACCAGGCCCTGCGCCGGGCCGTCGGCCGGGCGCAGGCGGTAGGACAGGCTCAGGTCTTCGATCAGCGGCGGAAGGGTGATGGCTGCATTCATGCGTGTCGTTCCTGTGTGAGGTTGTTGAGGACTGTCGGCCATTACGGCGCCAGGTCGAAGACCAGCACTTCGGCGTTGCGGCCGGCCGTCAGTGCCACCGCGCTTTCATCTGCGAGCAGCGCCGCATCACCGGCCTCAAGAACCTGGCCATTGACGCTCAGCGCACCGCGGATGAGGAACACGTAGGCCTTGCGGGCCGGGTCCAGCGTCAGCGTGGCCGCTTCGGCACCGTCCAGCAAGCCGGCATACAGCCGCGCGTCGGCGTGGATCACAACCGAACCATCGGCACCATCGGGCGACGCCACCAGACGCAGGCGGCCGCGCTTCTCGGCGTCCGCAAAGGTCTTCTGCTCGTAGCCCGGCGCGATGCCCAGCTGGTTCGGTTCGATCCAAATCTGCAGGAAGTGTGTCACCGAATCCGCCGCGTGGTTGAACTCGCTGTGGCGCACGCCGCTGCCGGCACTCATGCGCTGTACGTCGCCCGGCGGAATCACCGTGCCATTGCCCATGCTGTCCTTGTGGGCCAGCGAACCGGACATCACGTAGCTGACGATCTCCATGTTCTGGTGGCCGTGGGTGCCGAAGCCGGTGCCCGGTGCGATGCGGTCCTCGTTGATGACCAGCAGGTTGCCCCAGCCCACGTGGGCGGGATCGTAGTAGCCGGCGAAAGAAAAGGAATGCTGGCTCTTCAGCCAGCCATGGTCGGCGTGGCCGCGGTCTTGGGATTTGCGCAGGGTAAGCATGGGGACCTCCTTGGTTGATGGCTCCACTTTAGCCCTCAGCAAGCCCGGAACGACTCACGCCCTTTGATGTCATCATTCAAACTATTTGAACGATGGAGGCGCCAATGCCGCAAGATCGACCCACCCCGCGGGACTTTCTGACACCCGACGCACTGGCCATGCTGCAGGCCATCGCCGACGCCGGAAGTTTTGCCGCCGCGGCCCGCGCCTGCGGGCTGGTGCCGAGTGCCCTCACCTACCGGGTACGGCGCATCGAAGATGCCCTCGACGTGCTGCTGTTCGACCGCAGCTCGCGCCAGGCCAAGCTCACCGAGGCCGGCCGCGAACTGCTGCGCGAAGGCAGCCGGCTACTGGCCGAGATCGACGCCGTCGCCAACCGGGTGCGCCGCGTCGCCACCGGCTGGGAGGCCAGCTTCACGATCGCGGTAGACAGCATCATCCACCGCACGACGCTGTTCGAACTGTGCCAGGACTTCCTTGCCCTCAATCCGCCGACCCGCCTGCGCCTGCGCGACGAGACCCTGTCGGGCACGCTGGAAGCCCTCAGCTCCGGCCAGGCCGATCTGGCCCTCGGCGTCGTCACCGAATCACCAATCGGTCCGGGCTTCCTGAGCCAGCCGCTGGGCAACCAGCGCTTCATCTTCACGGTGGCGCCCCATCATCCGCTGGCCCGCGAAACCGAACCCCTCAGCGACGCGACGATCCATCGCCACCGGGCTGTGGCGGTGGCCGACTCGGTGCGCCACGGCGACGGGTTGACCATCGGCCTGCTCGGCGGCCAGGACGTATTCACCGTGGCCAGCATGCCGGCCAAGCTGGAGGCCCAGTTGCGCGGCCTCGGCGTGGGCTTCCTGCCCGAATGCCTGGCCCGCCCCTATGTGGAAACCGGCCGCCTGGTGGCGCTGCGTGTCGAACGGGACGAAAGACGCATCATGGTCAGCTACGCATGGCGCCAGGCGCGCAGCGGGAGCAAAGGCAAGGCGCTGAGCTGGTGGCTGGAACGACTGGGCCTGGACAACACACGCCGCGCGCTGCTGGACGGCACACAGGCATTCTCCTGAAGAAGCTGAAGGCAAGTCATCCATCATGGATCGATTACCCGAATCGGTTTTATTTACACACAGTCGGAGACGAGCCGTTAAATAAATCACAACAAACTGAAATTAAACAAAATTTATATCTTGGAACAGAAAATGCTTGACGCATCATGGGACATACAGCCCTGCGCCCCTCCCCTGACACCCACAATCCAATAAGGGAATTCCAAGATGAGCCGTCCTCTTTTCGCCCAGAAGAGCATTGCCGCCACCCTTTCCGGTCTGGCCCTCGCCATGGCCTCGAGTGCCGCATTTGCCGCCCCGGTGATTGCGCCGATCAGTACGAATGCCGGCATCACCACGACCCTGATCAATTCCCTGCTGGCCCCGTCGAGCGGCATTTCCGTGGTCGGTGGCAGCGCCAGCTACCAGGGGACCAACAACGCCGGCTTCCAGCAATCCGGCACTTATAGCGGGTTCAACCTGGCGCCGTCGTCCGGTTCGACCCCGACGCTGAACCTGAACAACGGCATCGTGCTGACCTCCGGCAATGTCAATGTGCCACTCACCAACACGCTCAACAACTTCTCCGGCCAGAGCGGCAGCGGCTCGAACGCGCAATTGAGCACCCTCAGCGCCAGCGCCGGCAATTCGGACGTAACCAATGACGCCAACGTGCTGAGCTTCAATTTCAACGTTGCAGCAGGGATCACCTCGGTGTCGGCGCAATTCGTGTTCGCCACGGACGAATTCCCGACCCAGACGGTGACGGACATCTTCGGTTTCTTCGTGGATGGCGTGAATTACGCCAAGTTCAGCAACGGCCAGTTGATCGCCAACACGCCGGGCAACCCGACCAACTTCATCGACAACCCGGTCGGCGGCGGCCTGTACGACATCGAGTACAACGGCCTGACCCAGGTATTCACCGTCACGGGCCTGCTCGGCGCCGGCAATCCTGACGGCAGCCACACCATCACCATCGGCATCGCCGACACCTTCGACGACATCTTTGACAGCGCCGTCTTCATCAGCAGCCTGAGCGCCGGCAGGGCGACCGGCGGCGGCATCGGCAACGCGGTTCCCGAACCTGCCAGCCTGGCACTCGCCGGCGTCGGCCTCGCAGCAGCGGCAGCCACCCGTCGCCGCAACAAGCGCGGCTGATGCAACGGGGGTGATGCGCTTTTCCCGGCGCGACATTGCGTACGCGCCGGGCCATACACACAGCTTCAGCGGTACACAGCCTTTAGCGGGCCGGCACCATGATGTCCGCTTCGCCTTCCAGCACCACCTTGCCCTTCACCGTGGCCACGGTGTCGAACTTGGCCTTGCGCTTCTCGGGGGTGAGTTCCTTGATCGTGCAGCGCACCGTGACGGTGTCGCCGATCTTCACCGGCGCCTTGAACTTCAGGCTCTGGGACAGGTAGATGCAGCCCGGCCCCGGCAGCTTCATGCCGAACACGGTGGAGATGAAGCCGGCCGACAGCATGCCGTGGGCGATACGGCCACCGAACATGGTGGACGCCGCCAGTTCCTCATTCACGTGCACAGGGTTGAAGTCGCCGGTCACGCCCGCGAAGGCCAGGATGTCGGCCTCGGTGACGGTGCGCGCATACACGGCGCTTTGCCCGACGAACAACTCCTCGTACTTGTAGCCGTAGTATTCCTCGAAGTTCTGCTTTTCTTCGCTCATCGACTGTTCCCTTCTGTGTGTTTTGGTCTTGATTGTGGGTATGCGAACTGTTGGAAAATCGCCGGCGGCCTGACTCCTCCCCAGGCCGCCCACGTGGTTTCCAGCATACTCCAATCGTGTTACGGAATCCGCACGCAATAAGGGTTTCAGCCGCTTTCAGGCGTCTTTCAACAATCCTTGACGCTCGATGAAGGCGATGATGTCGGCAAGCCCCTGGCCGGTCTTCAAATTGCTAAAAATGAAGGGGCGCTCGCCGCGCATCTTCCTGGCATCCCGGTCCATGACGTCCAGCGACGCACCGACCAGCGGCGCCAGGTCGATCTTGTTGATGACCAGCAGGTCGCTCTTGGTGATGCCCGGCCCGCCCTTGCGCGGAATCTTGTCGCCGGCGGACACGTCGATCACGTAGATCGTCAGGTCGGACAGCTCGGGCGAGAAGGTCGCCGCCAGATTGTCGCCGCCGGACTCGACGAAGATCAGCTCCACGTCGGGGAACAGGCGGATCAGGCGATCCACCGCCTCCAGGTTGATCGAGGCGTCCTCGCGGATCGCCGTGTGCGGGCAACCGCCGGTTTCCACACCGATGATGCGCTCGGGCGTGAGGGCCTCGTTGCGCACCAGGAACTGGGCGTCCTCGGCGGTGTAGATGTCGTTGGTGACCACACACAGGTCGTACTTGTCGCGCAGGGCCTGGCACAGGGCCAGGGTCAGGGCGGTCTTGCCGGAGCCGACGGGGCCGCCGATGCCGACGCGGAGGGGTTGGCCTTTCATGGAGCGTTTCCTTCTTCTTGAGTTCTGGAGATGGGGTTCGGGGCCCGGCCGGGCTCAGCCCGCCGCGGTCAGCGCCGCCCACTGGCGGGCCAGCGCCGGATCGTCGGCCAGGAAGGCCGCCAGGTCGCGGGGGTCGGGCCAGTCCGGGTTGGAGAAATCGGAGCGGCAGTGGCGCCGGCTCATGCTCGGGTGCGGCCGCAGCAGATGTCCGTCGCAGGCCGCCTCGGCCGCCGCGGTGATGCCTTCGGCGATCAGCGCGTCGATGAAATCCGGGTCGCGGTTGAGCTTGGATGCGTAGTCCAGGCGCACGCCGGCAAAGTCCTTGCGCGGCCGGTCCCCGAGGCCGACGACACTGACGGTGACCCGCTTGTAGTCGGCCAGGTCGGGCGGCAGCTTCCGCAGTTCGGTCAGCTGGGTCGCGATCTTGTTCACCACATCGATGGAGCGCAGCTCCTGGCCGAGGGACAGGTTGCCGGCCAGCTCGTTGCGCCGGTCGATCTGCTCGGACGGCGTCACCGGACCGCAGGCGCTGCCTTCGTACTGGTTCGGGTTGATCTGCACCACCCACAGCAGGTCGGGCTTGGCGTCCCGCGGGCGGTTGATGAAGAAGTCGTTGATCGGCGGGTTCTGGGAGTACAGGCCGTCCCAGAAGAAGCGCGCTTCGCGGCGGCCCGGCTGGCTGCGGCTGTCCACCTCCAGCGGCGCGGCCACGAAGAGTTCGGGGATGCACGCGCTGGCCAGCAGTTCGTCGAGGCGGATGCCCGCCCCCGGCCGCTCCGGAAAGGTGCGGAAGGCGCTCTGGGGATGGTCGGGGTAGCCGAGCACATCCACCGCGCCGACGAAGAGGTCCAGCCCGTCCCGGCCGAAGAAGCGCTCCGCCTCGGCCGGCAGGCCGACGGTAGTGCGCAGGTCGTCCTTCATGCGGGCCTGCACCAGCGCCGACAGGTATGGCGACGGCGGCACGCTCACGTCCGGCAGCCAGTCCTGCAGCGACAGCGCGAACTGCGCAGCTTTGTTGGTGAAATACTCGCTCCACCACAGGGGCGCCTTGCCGGCCGGGTCGAGGCTGGCCTTGTTGCGGTTCCAGTAGCTCAGCACCCGGCGGGCGCCGTCGGCCCAGCTGTCGGCCTTGCTCCACGCCAGCGCCGCGGTGAGCGCCCCGCCCGAGGTGCCGGACAGACCCTGCAGGCGGAACCAGTGGTTCTCCTGCCCTTCCCTCTTGAAATGCTCGAAGGACAGGAACAGGTAGGCCAGCACACCGGCCGTGAAGGCGGTGTGGGCACCGCCGCCCTGGCAGGCGATGGCAAGACGGGGCACGTCGTCGTCACGGACAGTCACGATGCAAGGCTTCTCAGGAACGGAACAGGCGGGAATACTGCGTCTCGTGGCGGCAACTGGCAATCGCCAGCCCCGGCTGGAAGTTGGACCAGGCCTCCGGCGGGCGCTGCAGCGCGTCGGCGACCCGCTCCGGCACCTGCGCGGCCAGGGACGACAGCAGGCGCTGGCCGGCGGCCTGGCCGAGGGGCACCGCTTTCACGGCCGCCATCACCATGTTCTCCAGCCAGGCCCAGGCGTAGCCGCCCAGCGCGTCGGCCGACGGCACCTGCCAGGCCACCGCGGCGGCGGCCCAGACGGTCGGAAAGACCGGCTCTTCGAGCGTCCTGATGCGCGCAACCCAACCGGGCAACCCGGCGAAGGCCGGCAGATCGACCAGCAGGCGGACCAGCGAGTAGCCCATCTGCACCGTCTCGGCACGCAGCTCGGAGGTTTCGCGGCTGGCCAGGCAGCGGGCGTTGAGCACCGCCACCTCGCCGTCGTCACCGGCCCGCCAGGCGTCCAGCAGGACGGCCAGCAAGGGCAGCTCATAGCCGCCGAAAGCGCCCGCCAGCGCATCGCCAATCCACTCGCCGACCTGGGCCTCGCTCTTCACGGCACCGCAATCGACGACCCACTCCAGGCCCTGCGAATAGGTGTAGGCGCCCACCGGCAGCGCGGGGCTGACCAGCTGCAGCAGGCGCATCAGCGGCAGGCTCACCGGCGGTCTCCGGCGTATGGAAAGACGCTCAGCGGCACAGCACGTCGTCCTTGATCGACGCGGCAACCGCCGCCACCTCGCCGATCAGCGCATCGGACACGCCGAGGCTGGCCAGCGTCGCCGCCAGGTTCTCGACCACCGCGTCGAAGTGGCTTTCGTTCAGCCCCAGCTTGTCCACCAGGCCCTGGTGGGCGGCGCGCATGCCCTGGCCGTTATAGGCCGGGCCGCCACCGAAGGCGTAGGTCAGGAAGGCCTTCTGGTGCCCCCGCTGACGGACCATGTCGGTGTTGGCGAAGAAATGGCTGATGCGCGCATCGGCCAGCACCTTGTTGTAAAAAATGTCGACAGCCGCATCGATGGCGGCCGCGCCGCCAAGGCGTTCGTAAAGCGTGGTCATCAGGAAAGACTCCTATCGTGGTTGAAGGATGCTTGGAGCGGCTCCCAACTCTGGGTCTTGTTATTTGTACTGGTGAATCTTGGCTTCGGTGGCCCCGCGCTCGGCGTGGTGATGGCCGTGGGCGTAGGCGCCGGCTTCCGGCTCGAAGGCGGCGCTCAGGCTGCTCACCGCGGCACCGAGGCCGACCAGCATGGTCTTCAGCACATGGTCGGTCTGGATGCGCAGCCAGCCGTCACCCACCTGCACCGCCACGTGGCGGTTGCCCAGGTGGTAGGCCACGCGGGCCAGCGCGGAGGCGTCGACGCAGCGCGCCTCGAGCAACTCCTCCGGCGCCGACACCACCTCGACGATGCGCCCGTCCTGGGCCTGCAGGCGGTCGCCGCCGCGCAGGATGGTGCCGCGGGGCAGGAACAGGCCGACCTCCTCGCCGTCCGCCAGGCGGGTGCGCAGGCGGCTCTTGGTGCGGGCGTCGAAGTCGAGTTGCAGGCGCGCGGTGGGCGCGGCGTCGCCGGTGTAGATGTTTTCGATCAGCAGCATGGTTCAGAACAGGAAGTAACGTTGGGCCATCGGCAGCACGCTGGCCGGTTCGCAGGTGAGCAGTTCGCCGGCGGCGCGGACCTCGTAGGTTTCCGGATCGACGGTGATGTCGCCCTGCCAGTTGTTGTGGATCATCGCCGCCTTGGTGACGCTGCGGATGCCGCGCACAGCCTCCAGCGGCTTGGCGAGGCCGAGGCCGTCCAGCGCGCCGTTGGCCAGCGCGGCCTGGGACACGAAGGTCAGCGCCGTCTTGAGGCCGCCGCCGAAGGCGCCGAACATCGGCTTGTAATGCACCGGCTGCGGCGTCGGGATGGACGCGTTGGCATCGCCCATGGCCGCCGCGGCGATCATCCCGCCCTTCAGGATCAGGCTCGGCTTGACGCCGAAGAAGGCCGGCTTCCAGATCACCAGATCGGCCAGCTTGCCCGGCTCGATGGAGCCGACCACGTGGCTGATGCCGTGGGTGATGGCCGGGTTGATGGTGTATTTGGCGATGTAGCGCTTGGCGCGGAAGTTGTCGCTGCGCGCCGTGTCCTCTGCCAGCGCGCCGCGCTGGACCTTCATCTTGTGGGCAGTCTGCCAGGTGCGGATGATCACCTCGCCAACCCGGCCCATGGCCTGGGAGTCGGACGAGAACATGGACAGCGCGCCGATGTCGTGCAGGATGTCCTCGGCGGCGATGGTCTCGCGGCGGATGCGGCTCTCGGCGAAGGCCACGTCCTCGGCAATCGCCGGGTCGAGGTGGTGGCACACCATCAGCATGTCCAGGTGTTCGTCGATGGTGTTGACGGTATAGGGCCGGGTCGGGTTGGTGGAACTGGGCAGCACGTTGGACAGCCCGGCCAGCTTGACGATGTCCGGCGCGTGACCGCCGCCCGCCCCTTCGGTGTGGAAGGTGTGGATGCTGCGCCCCTTGAAGGCCGCGGCGGTGGTCTCGACGAAGCCGGATTCATTCAGCGTGTCGGTGTGGATCGCCACCTGGATATCCATTTCCTCGGCGACCGACAGGCAGTTGTCGATGGCTGCCGGCGTGGTGCCCCAGTCCTCGTGCAGCTTGAGGCCGATGACGCCGGCCTCGACCTGCTCGCGCAGAGGGTCGGGCAGGCTGACATTGCCCTTGCCGAGAAAACCGAGGTTCATCGGGAAGGCGTCGGCCGCCTGCAGCATGCGCGCGATGTGCCACGGCCCCGGCGTACAGGTGGTGGCGTAGGTGCCGGTGGCCGGCCCGGTGCCGCCGCCGATCATCGTGGTGACGCCGCTCATCAGCGCCTCCTCGATCTGCTGCGGGCAGATGAAATGGATGTGGGTGTCGATGCCGCCGGCGGTGACGATCATCCCCTCGCCGGCAATCACCTCCGTGGCCGCGCCGACGGCGATCGTCACGCCGGGCTGGATGTCCGGGTTGCCGGCCTTGCCGATGGCGCTGATGCGCCCGTTCTTGAGGCCGATGTCGGCCTTGACGATGCCCCAGTGGTCGAGGATCAGCGCGTTGGTGATGACGGTGTCGGCCACCTCGGCAGCCAGGCGCTGGCCCTGGCCCATGCCGTCGCGGATCACCTTGCCGCCGCCGAACTTCACCTCCTCGCCATAGATCGTGTAGTCCTTCTCCACCTCGATCCACAGCTCGGTGTCGGCCAGGCGCACCCGGTCGCCCACCGTCGGGCCGAACATTTCCGCGTAGGCGCGGCGCGAGATCTTGGCCATTTACAGGGCTCCCATCACATGAGCGTTGAAACCGAAGACCTTGCGGTCGCCCGCCAGCGCCACCAGCTCGACAGTCCGCGTCTGGCCCGGCTCGAAGCGCACCGCGGTGCCGGCCGCGATGTTGAGGCGGAAGCCCCGCGCGGCGGCGCGGTCGAAGTCCAGCGCCGCGTTGGTCTCGGCGAAGTGGTAGTGGGAGCCGACCTGGATCGGGCGGTCGCCGGTATTGGCGACGACGAGGGTCAGCGTGGCGCGGCCGACGTTGAGCTCCAGCTCGCCGTCGAGGGTGTCGATTTCACCGGGGATCATGGGCGGGCCTCAGACGATGGGTTGGTGGACGGTGACCAGCTTGGTGCCGTCGGGGAAGGTGGCTTCCACCTGGATCTCGGGGATCAGCTCGGGCACGCCTTCCATCACGTCGGCGCGGGTCAAAAGTGTGGTGCCGTAGTTCATCAGCTCGGCCACCGTGCGGCCGTCGCGGGCGCCTTCGAGGAGGGCGGCGCTGATGTAGGCCACCGCCTCCGGGTAGTTGAGCTTGAGGCCTCGGGCCTTGCGCCGCTCGGCCAGCAGGCCGGCGGTGAAGATCAACAGCTTGTCTTTTTCGCGGGGGGTCAGTTCCATTCGGGAGCCCTTTCTCGTTCGGTCGGCGCGGCCCGCTGGCCGGCGCCGGAAATGATAGTTGCACGGCCGCGGCGGCGGCCATTGCCGGAAACCGATATCACGTATGCCAGATCCGTGGCACCTCGGCCGGGCGGCCGGCCAGAGCCGGACGCAGCGCCGCCCACAGGGCCACGAACCAGGCCCGTGCCGGCTCGGCGGCCGGCCCCAGGTAGCGCGCCACCAGCAGGCCCGGCAGTCGCGTCACACCGCCCTCGCCCACCGTCGGCAGCACCGCCCGGCAGGCCTCCAGCAGCGCCGCGTCGATGCCCTCCGCCGCCACCAGCAGCGTGCCGGTGACCGGCTGGCCGCGCAGGCCGACCGGCGAATCGAGCAGGCGCGAACCGCCTTCGATGACGCCCTGCTCGCTCCAGATCAAGCGCCCGTCCCGCTCGATGCGCGAAGCCAGGCGCAGGCTGCCGGCGGTCAACCGCTCGCCGGACGCGGTGCGCCCGAGGCACAGCAGGTCCAGCCCGACGAACACCGCATCGCCGTGCAGGCGCACCGTGGTCTCGGTCAAGCCGCGCACCCGGTCGAAGACGATGCTCTCCTGCGGCAGCCATTCGAACACGCCGCCCGCCGCCACCGAGAAATCCAGCCGCTGCGTGGCCAGCGGCCCCTGGCTGCGATACCACTTGCCGGCGCCGGGCGTGGTGACCAGCGCATGGGCGCCCTCGCCCACCCTCACCTGCACGGTGAGCGCATCGCCGCCGGCAATACCGGCCGGCGGATGCAGCATCAGCGCATGGCACACCGCCGGCCCTTCCGGGTAGAGCGCCTTCTGGACCCGCAGCGGGCCCTCGTGCAGGCGGTGGGCCAGCACCGTGCGGCCGTCGGGCGTGGCGTCGAAGCCCAGTTCGAGGCGCGCGCGCCAGCTCAGGTGGTGCCCGGCGTCGGGACGTACGGAAGCCTGCAGTTCGGCAGGCGGACAGGATGCGAGCAACATGGGTCTCAGATTAGCAAACGGTATGCCGGAGAGGCGCGTGGATGCGTGCTTTCGGGGTATTCGGGCGGTTGGCGGCGGCGATTCTAGTGCGCAATGGCCGGACTGTGGGGTGCCGGACGTCTTTGGCGAGGGATACGGCCTCGGGCGCCCGGCAGAATGCGTCATCAAGGAGGCCCCGAAGGCTCGCCCGCAAAGCCCTCGGCGGCGGGGGTGGCACTTTTTGGGGCACGGGCGAAGCCTGGGGTGCTGGGGATGCACCAAAGTGGCTTGCGGGCGGCGCCGGGGGGCTGGGTCATGGGGCGTGTGGTGCTGGAACGCACGGTGTTGGGGCGTTGGTTCGTTGGTTGATGGGTTGGTTAGGGGGAAGGATTTCCATTGTTTTGCTTCGCATTGGCCGGGTCTCGCCCCGGCGGGCGACATCCTTTCTTGTCACACGACAAGAAAGGATGCAAAGAAACGTGCCCCGCTGCCGCGCCCCCTGCGGGGGTGCCCGAGCTCCGGGCGTGCCGGGCGGGGTCTGCGCAAACTCGCCCTGCGGGCTCAAACATGCGCAGCCCGTGTCCGCCCGTCCCACCCTCCACTCGGCGCGTCAGAGGGGGAAAGGAAAGGCAGGTGCTCGACGGCCAGTGCCCATCAACCAGACACGCCAGCCAAGCCACCTAGCAGTTTCAGGAAACGCTCGGCGCTTCCCCAAAGCCCGTCCCGAACCGCCGAGCAGCACAGCGGCAGGCGGGGATGTCCGGCGCGGCTGTCTGAGGAGGCGCAGCCGACGAGTTCCGCGACGGCCGCCTGCTGCGAGCAGCGCAGGGAAGTCGTCCGCACAGCGGACGACCGGTGAGGCACGGGTCGCCTTTCTTGCCTTCTTCTTTGGCGACGCAAAGAAGAAGGTCGCCCGCCGGGGCGAGTCCCGGCCAATCCAAGCCAATAAACCGGAAAGCAGCCCAGCAAGGGCTCCTCTCGCCAAGAGCAATCCCAAAACCACGAAAACGGAAACTTACTTTCCAACTTTCGGCCTCAGAGCTCGAAACTTCGACCCCGCCCCCCGAAACTTCGGGCTCAATCACCGAAACTTCGACCTTAAAGACCGAAGTTTCGACCTCCGAACTCGAAACTTCGAGCATTTCGGCCGAAACTTCGAGCTCGGAGCTCGAACATCGCAGCTCGCAATCCGAACTTTCGAGCTCAATCACCGAAAAACGGATGGTAACCATCCGTCATCGGATGATTGCCTTCCACTGCCGCGCAACAAGCAGGCGACCACGCACAAGAGCGTCCGGCAAGGGCACTCCCCCTAAACCGACAGCATCTCCCTCACCTTGTTGGCCTCCATCTCCTCCCCCCTCCCCGCACTGATGATCTCCCCCCGCTCCATCAGCAGATAGTGATCCGCCAGCGAGCGCGCGAAGTCGTAGTACTGCTCGACCAGCAGGATCGCCATCTCGCCGGTTTCGGCCAGCGCCCGGATCGCGCGCTCGATGTCCTTGATGATGGACGGCTGGATGCCCTCGGTGGGTTCGTCGAGGATCAGCAGCTTGGGCCCCGGGGCCAGCGCGCGGCCGATGGCGAGCTGTTGCTGCTGGCCGCCGGAGAGGTCGCCGCCACGCCGGCGCATCATCTGCCTGAGCACCGGGAACATCTCGAAGATGCGGCTCGGCACCTCGGCACTGGCGGGCCGGGTGGCGAGGCCCATCAGCAGGTTCTCCTCCACCGTCAGGCGCGGGAAGATCTCGCGGCCCTGGGGTACGTAGCCGATGCCGGCGCGCACGCGGCCATAGCTGGGGGCCTTGGTGATGTCGGCGCCGTCGAGGGCGATGCTGCCGGTGGCGGCGGGCACCAGGCCCATCAGGGTCTTGAGCAGCGTGGTCTTGCCCACCCCGTTGCGCCCGAGCAGGGTGGTGACCTTGCCCATCGGCACCTCGAAGCTGAGGTTGCGCAGGATGTGGGAGCCGCCGTAGTACTGGTTGAGGTTGGTGACGGTCAGCATGGTTCAGCGCCCCAGATAGACTTCGATGACGCGGGGATCGGCCTGGACGGTGGCGAGATCGCCCTCCGCCAGCACCGAGCCTTCGCACAGTACGGTGACCTTGCCGCCGAGGGCTTCGACGAAGGCCATGTCGTGTTCGACGACGACCAGCGAGTGCTTGCCCTTGAGGCTGACGAACAGCTCGGCGGTGCGCTCGGTCTCGTCGTCGGTCATGCCGGCGACGGGCTCGTCGAGGAGCAGCAGCTTGGGGTCCTGCACCAGCAGCATGCCGATCTCCAGCCACTGCTTCTGGCCGTGGGACAGCAGTCCGGCGGGCCGGTCGGCCTGGTCGTCGAGGCGGATCAGGCGCAGGGTGTCGGCGATCTTGTCCAGGTCGTCGCCGAACAGCCGCGCGAAGAGGCTCTTCTTGACCCGCTTGTCGGTCTTGAGGGCCAGCTCCAGGTTTTCGAACACGGTGTGGTGCTCGAAGATGGTCGGCTTCTGGAACTTGCGGCCGATGCCGGCGTGGGCGATCTGCGGCTCGGTGAGGCGGGTCAGGTCGATGGTCTGGCCGAAGAAGGCCTTGCCGGCGTCGGGCCGGGTCTTGCCGGTGATGACGTCCATCATCGTGGTCTTGCCCGCCCCGTTGGGGCCGATGATGCAGCGCAGCTCGCCGGCGTCGATCTGCAGGGACAGCTTGTTGAGGGCGCGAAAGCCGTCGAAGCTGACCGTGATGTCGTCCAGGTAGAGCATGACCTTGTGGGACAGGTCGAGCGCACCCGGCGTCAGCACGTGGCTAGTGCTGGCGGCGCCGTCCCAGCCTTCCTTCTGGCCGTCGGCGGGGGCGTTGCGGGAGATGGAGGATTCGACGCGCATCGTCAGGCTCCTTTGGCTGCGGTGCCGTTGGGGATCTTGGAGTCGGGGGCGACCGGAGTGCGCGGCACGGCCGGCACCGCCGCGGCTTCGGCGCGGGCCGCCGCAATGGCGGCCTTCTCGGCCCGGCGAGCCTTGATCTTGGCCCACAGGCCGGCCACGCCTTCGGGCAGATAGAGGGTCACCAGGATGAACAGCAGGCCGAGGAAGAACAGCCAGTATTCGGGGAAGCTGGTGGTGAACCAGGTTTTCGACAGATTGACGATGCCGGCCCCGAAGATCGGCCCGACCAGCGTGCCGCGCCCACCCACCGCCACCCAGATGGCGATCTCGATGGAGTTGGCGACGGACATTTCCGACGGGTTGATGATGCCTACCTGCGGCACGTAGAGCGCCCCGGCCAGGCCGCACAGCATGGCCGACACGGTCCAGATGAAGAGCTTGTAGTGCAGCGGGTTGTAGCCGATGAACATGACGCGGTTCTCGGCGTCGCGGATGGCGGTGAGGACGCGGCCGAACTTGGAGGCGATGAGCGCCTTGCCGAGGATCAGCGTGCCGAGCAGCAGCGTCACCGACAGGCCGAACAGCACCACGCGGGTCTCCGGCGCGGTGATCGAGTAGCCGAGGATGCGCTTGAAGTCGGTGAAGCCGTTGTTGCCGCCGAAGCCGGTCTCGTTGCGGAAGAAGAACAGCATCGCGGCGTAGGTCATGGCCTGGGTGATGATCGAGAAATACACCCCCTTGATGCGCGAGCGGAACGCGAAGTAGCCGAAGATCCAGGCGATCGCGCCGGGCACCGCCACCGCCAGCAGCAGGCACCACAGGAAGCTGTCGGTGCCGGACCAGTACCAGGGCAGCTCCTTCCAGTCGAGGAAGACCATGAAGTCCGGGATGTCGGCGCCGTAGCTGCCGTCGCGGCCGATCTGGCGCATCAGGTACATACCGAAGCTGTAGCCGCCGAGGGCGAAGAACAGCCCGTGGCCGAGGGACAGGATGCCGCCGAAGCCCCAGATCAGGTCCATCGCCACCGCCACCACGGCGTAGCACAGGATCTTGCCGATCAGGGTGATGGCGTAGGTGGAGATGTGCAGCGGATGGCCCTCGGGCAGCATCAGGTGGGCCAGGGGCACCAGCACCCAGGCCGCAACGAAGACCGCCGCCACCGCCAGCCAGCCCCGCGGACCGAGGCCGGCAACAAGTTTCACGCTTACAGGTGTGCGCATGGCGTCCCCCGCTCAGTCGACGAACCGGCCCTTGAGGGCGAACAGCCCCTGAGGTCGCTTCTGGATGAAGATGATGATGAAGACCAGCACCAGGATCTTGGCGATGACCGCCCCGGCCCAGCCTTCGAGGAACTTGGTGACCACGCCGAGGCCCAGCGCCGCCCACACCGCGCCGGCCAGCTGGCCGACGCCGCCGAGCACGACGACCATGAAGGAATCGACGATGTAGCCCTGGCCCATGTCCGGCCCGACGTTGGCGATCTGCGACAGCGCGACGCCGCCGAGGCCGGCGATGCCGGAGCCGATGCCGAAGGCCAGGGTGTCGATGCGCGCCGTCGGCACGCCGACGCAGCCGGCCATCGGGCGGTTCTGCGTGACGGCGCGGACGAACATGCCGAGGCGGGTCTTGTTCATCAGCAGCCACACCACCAGCAGCACGAAACCCGAGAAGGCCACGATGACCAGGCGGTTCCACGGCAGGGACAGGTTCTCGGCCAGCTGCACGCCGCCGGACATCCAGGCCGGGTTGGCCACCTCCACGTTCTGCGCGCCGAACAGCAGGCGCGCCGCCTGAATCAGCACCAGGGACAGGCCCCAGGTGGCGAGCAGGGTTTCCAGCGGACGGCCGTAGAGGTGGCGGATCACCGTGCGCTCCATCAGCATGCCCACCGCCGCGGCGACGAAGAAGGCCACCGGCACCGCGGCGACCACGTAGTAATCGACGAAATCCGGAAAGCGGCTGCGGAACAGGGCCTGCATCGCGTAGGCGGAATAGGCGCCGACCATCAGCAGCTCGCCGTGGGCCATGTTGATGACGCCCATCACGCCGTAGGTGATGGCCAGGCCGAGGGCCGCCAGCAGCAGGATGGAGCCGAGGGAGATGCCGGTGAACACCTGCCCGGCCATGTCGCTCCACACCAGGCGGCCATCGATGGCCTTGATCGCGGTCTGGGCGGCCAGGCGCACCTTCTCGTCCGGCTCGGCGTAGCTATCGCCCTGCTTCTCGATCAGCGGCAGCAGCAGCGCCTTGACTGCCGGGCTGGACGACTGGCCGAGGGTCTGCACGGCCTGCAGGCGGGCCGCGGCGTCGGGGCTGGCGAGGCTGGCCTGGGCCTGCAGTTGCACCAGGATCGGCTTGATGTCGCCGTCCTGCTCCTGCTTCAAGGCCTTGTCGAAGAGCGGCAGCAGCGCTGCGCCGTCGCCCATGTCGGCCAGCAGGGCCTTGGCGGCGGCCAGGCGTTCGGTCTTGTCGGTGGACAGCAGACGCAGCGCCGCGAGAGCGCCATCCACCTGCTGGCGCAGGCTGTTGTTGAGGCTGATGGAGTCCGGGCTAGCGGCCGGCTTCAGCCGCTTGCCGTTGGCGGCGTCCAGCACCTGGTCGCCGGCGACGATCACCAGCTTGTCGCCGGCCACCGCCACCGTATCGTCGGAGAGCGCCTTGAGCAGGCGCGCCGCGTCGGCGTCACCGACTTCGGCGAGCGCCGCCACGGCCCCCTGCTTGGCGTCGAAATCCTCCGACGCGAGGCCCTTCAGCACCTCGGGGGCCACGTCGGCGCGCACCACGCCGGCGCTCAGGCCGAGGGCCAGGCTCAGGATGAATATGAGTCGTTTCATGCTTGCTCCCGAAATCGGAGTGCGGAATCACAGGTTTTCCACCCCGCTGTGGCGGGGCGAAAAAATGGCCGGCTCCGGGCCCGGAGCCCACCGCCGGCCAACAACTGCCCTCTTGAGGAGGTTGGGGATTTCTTACAGCTTCTGCTTGCTCTCGTTGCCGGGGATATACGGGCTCCACGGCTGGGCGCGGATCGGGCCCTTGGTCTTCCACACCACGTTGAACTGGCCGTCGGCTTTGATCTCGCCGATGAAGACCGGCTTGTGCAGGTGGTGGTTGGTCTCGTCCATCTTGAGCGTGAAGCCGGACGGGGCCTTGAAGGTCTGGCCGCCCATCGCGGCGATAACCTTGTCGGTGTCGGTGGACTTGGCCTTTTCGACGGCCTGGGCCCACATGTGGATGCCGACGTAGGTGGCTTCCATCGGGTCGTTGGTGACCACGGTGTCGGCCTTCGGCAGCTTGGCCTTCTTGGCCCAGTCGCGGTACATCTTGATGAACTTGTCGTTGTCGGGGTTCTTCACCGACATGAAGTAGTTCCACGCCGCCAGATGGCCGACCAGCGGCTTGGCATCGACGCCGCGCAGTTCTTCCTCACCCACCGAGAAGGCCACCACCGGCACGTCCTTGGCCTTCAGGCCGGCGTTGCCCAGTTCCTTGTAGAAAGGCACGTTGGAGTCGCCGTTGATCGTCGAGATCACCGCGGTCTTCTTGCCCTCGCCGGCGAACTTCTTGATCTTGGCGATGATGGTCTGGTAATCGGAATGGCCGAAGGGGGTGTATTCCTCCATGATGTCCGCATCGGCGACGCCCTTGCTCTTGAGGAAGGCGCGCAGGATCTTGTTGGTGGTGCGCGGATAGACGTAATCGGTGCCGAGCAGCACGAAGCGCTTGGCCGAGCCGCCTTCCTTGCTCATCAGGTATTCCACCGCCGGGATGGCCTGCTGGTTGGGCGCCGCGCCGGTGTAGAAGACGTTCTTCTCGAGTTCCTCGCCCTCGTACTGCACCGGGTAGAACAGCAGGCCGTTGAGTTCCTTGTAGACCGGCAGCACCGACTTGCGGGACACCGAGGTCCAGCAGCCGAAGGTCACCGCGACCTTGTCCTGGGACAGCAGCTGGCGCGCCTTCTCGGCAAACTTCGGCCAGTCGGAGGCCGGATCGACGACGACCGGCTCGAGCTTCTTGCCGAGCACGCCGCCCTTGGCGTTGATTTCCTCGATGGTCATCAGCGCGGTTTCCTTGAGGGCGGTCTCGGAGATCGCCATCGTGCCGGACAGGGAGTGCAGGATGCCGACCTTGATGGTGTCGGCCGCGTAGGCGCTGGAAGCGATGCCGCCCATCGCGGCGATGGAGGCGGAGATGACGGCAGCCTTGAGGAAGGAACGACGGTTTTGCATCGATGACTCCTTGGTATCAGTTGGGTTTGTCTAATGCGGTGCAGCAATGGAACGCAGATTACGGAGCTCGCCCGATCCCCGGAATACGTCAGATTGCGTAGGTCCTGCGTAGTCACTGCGTACGCCCCGGCAAAACCCGCAAAAGCCCACCAACGCTGGCGCTGCGGCAAATGCCCTCCTATAACGGACGCATGTATCCCGCAAACCCGAAGGAGTTTTTCATGCCCCGCATCCTCGTCTTCGCCGGCAGCAGCCGCCAGGCATCCCTCAATCGCAAGCTGGCCAAGGTGGCCGCGCAAGCCCTGACCGACCTGGGTGGAGACGTCACGCTGATCGAACTGGCCGACTATCCGATGCCGATCTACAACGGCGACCTGGAGGCGGCCGAGGGCATCCCGCCGGCCGCGCGCAAGCTGAAGGCCTTGTTCAAGGAACACCACGCGCTGGTGATCGCCTCGCCGGAGAACAACTCATCGATGAGTTCCCTGCTGAAGAACACCCTCGACTGGATCTCCCGCGCCGATGGCGACGAGAGCGGCCTCGTGCCCTACCGGGACAAGATCGCGCTGCTGCTCGCCGCCTCGCCCGGTGCGCTCGGCGGCATGCGCGGGCTGAAGCATCTGCGCGATTCGCTGGAAGGCCTCGGCGTGCTGGTGCTGCCGCAAACCCTGGCGGTCAGCCACGCCGACCAGGCCTTCGACGCCGACGGGCAACTGGACGAAGCCCGCAGCAAGACCCTGCGCACTCTGGCCGGCAAGCTGCTGATCGTCAGCGGTGCGCTGGGCGGCTGACGGCGGGCCGGGCTCGGCTAGAATCGAGGCAAGTCATTCCGCATTGCCCGGCGCCGCACTGGCGCGGGCACACCATACGCCATGTTCGCTCCATCCCGCCCGATCTACCCCGTTGCCGGTATCCGCGCCATCGAGGCGCTGGCCATCCCCGGCGCCGAACCCCCGCTGATGGAGCGCGCCGGCGCGGCCGCCGCCATGCTGGCCGCCCGCCTCGCCACCGGCGCCGGGCCGGTGCTGATCGCCTGCGGACCGGGCAACAACGGCGGTGACGGTTTCGTGATGGCCCGCGTGCTGCGGGGTGTCGGGCGCCGGGTCGAAGTCGCCTTCGCCGGCGACCCGGCCCGCCTGCCCGCCGACGCCGCTGCCGCCCGTGCCTCGTGGCTGGCCGCCGGCGGCACGACCCACACAGAGCTGCCGCCCGCTCCGCCGGAAGGCTGGGCACTGGTGGTGGACGCGCTGTTCGGCATCGGCCTGCAGCGCCCCCTCGAAGGCCGCTACGCCGACTGGATCGAAGCCCTCAACGCCCAGCCCTGCCCGCGCCTGGCGGTGGACATCCCGAGCGGACTCGACGCCGACAGCGGGCGCCACCTGGGGCCGTGCTTTGCGGCAACTCACACGCTCACTTTCATCGCCCTCAAACCCGGCCTGCTGACGCTGGACGGGCCCGACCAGTGCGGCGAGGTCCACCTCGCCCCCATCGACGTCGCGGCAGAAGCGCTGGCCCCGGCAC
The DNA here is from genome assembly GCF_058800215.1 of Zoogloea sp. GW822-FHT05C07. Taxonomy (NCBI): domain Bacteria; kingdom Pseudomonadati; phylum Pseudomonadota; class Betaproteobacteria; order Rhodocyclales; family Zoogloeaceae; genus Zoogloea; species Zoogloea sp. GW822-FHT05C07. The sequence goes on along the minus strand of NZ_CM179510.1, from coordinate 4,054,214 downwards.
CCGGCCGCGAGATTTCGCCGGCGCTGTTCGCAGCCCGCCTGCAGCCGCGCCTGCGCAACAGCCACAAGGGCAGCTACGGTGACGCGGCGCTGATCGGCGGTGCGCCGGGCATGGTCGGCGCCGCCGTGCTGGCCGGGCGGGCGGCCGCCCACCTGGGCGCCGGCCGGGTGCTGCTCGGCCTGCTCGACCCGGGCGCGCTGGCGGTGGACATCCTGCGCCCGGAGCTGATGTTCCGCGCCGCCGCCGAGCTGCTGGCCGACCCCGCCATCGGCGCCTTCGCGGTCGGCCCCGGCCTCGGCCAGTCCGACGCGGCCCGCGCCCTCGTACACGACGCGGTGCAGCGCGCCACACCGCTGGTCCTCGACGCCGATGCCCTCAACCTGGTGGCCCGCGACACCGAACTGCAACAGGCCGTCGCCCGCCGCAGCGCACCGACGCTGCTGACGCCCCACCCCGCCGAAGCCGCCCGCCTGCTGGCGTGCACGACACCCGACGTACAGGCGGACCGGCTCGCCGCCGCCGTCCGGCTGGCCGCGCAGCTCAGTGCGTGGGTCGTGCTGAAGGGCTGCGGCAGCGTGGTCGCCAGCCCCGACGGCACCTGGTGGATCAACACCAGCGGCAACCCGGCGATGGCCACCGCCGGCATGGGCGACGTGCTGAGCGGCATCCTCGCCGCGCTGCTGGCCCGCGGCTGGGACGCCCGCGACGCACTGCTGGCCGGCGTACATCTGCACGGTCTGGCCGGCGACGCGTGCTGCGCGGAGCTGGGCCTGGACAGCGGCCTGCTCGCCGACGAAGTCGCCCCCGCCGCCAGGCGCTGCTTCAACGACTGGGTCCGCGGCGGGGCCTGATCCGCCGCCCTTTCACCCCCATTTCGCCCCTATTTCGCCCCCGTCCGACCACCCAACCCAGCATCCCGACGGAACCTCGGCGCACCGGCATACACCAATGCCGTTCCAGCCGTTTCCGCCAACCGCAACCCGAACCCGTGACTCACCCTCCCCAACGCCCTCTGCTGGGCATCGGCCTGACCCTGCTCGCCGTCGTACTGTTCTCGACGCTGGACGTATCCACCAAATACCTCAGCCAGCGCTTCCCGGTGCCGCTGCTGGTGTGGGCCCGCTACACCGTGCACCTGTTGCTGATGGTGGTCTTCCTCGGCCCGCGGCTACGCAGCCGCCTGTTCGTCACCCGCCATCCGATGCAGCACGTGCTGCGCTCGGCGCTGCTGCTGATCACCAGCCTGGGCGGCGTCGCCGCCTTCCAGCGCATGCCGCTGGCCGAAACCACGGCGATCATCTTCGCGTCGCCGGTGATCGTCGTGCTGCTGGCCCGCCCCTTCCTCGGCGAGCGCATCGGCGCGCTGCGCTGGCTGGCGGTGCTGCTCGGCTTCGGCGGCGTACTGATGGTCGCCCGGCCGGGCAGCGGCCTGGTGACCGACGGTGTGATCTACGCACTGGTATCGGCCGGTGCGTATGCGCTGTATCAACTGCTGACCCGCCGCATGGCGGCCACCGAGAGCCCGGTGACGCTGCTGTTCTACACCGCGCTGATCGGCTGCGGCGCGATGAGCCTCGTCATCCCGTGGCTGGACCACGGCCCCACGCCGTCCGGCACTGATTACACGATGATGGCGCTGGTGGGCCTGCTCGCCGGCAGCGGTCACTTCCTGCTCACCCGCGCCTTCCGCGAAGCCCCCGCGTCGCTGCTGTCGCCGATGCTCTACGGCCAGCTGCTGTGGTCCATGCTGTTCGGCTGGCTGGTCTTCCAGCACCTGCCCGACACCGTCGCGCTGGCCGGCATGCTGGTCATCGGCACGGCCGGCGTGCTGATCGCCGTCGACGGCCAGCGCCGCAGCAGCGCCTAGGCACGTCCGGGCTGGCGCTTGTGGGAGCAGGCGCCTTCGCCCGCGGACTGCACTGATCCGACCAGGGGCACAGGAATTCGCCCCCCGGCGCTGCGGAGCTCCTTGAAAAGACCCGCCCAACGCGCCTTTCAGCGCGCCTTCAGCGCCTCGACGGCCGGCGGATAGCGGCCGGCGGCGGAAGCCTTCAACCAGCGCAGGGCCTCGTCCGGATTGCGAGCCTGGCCGGCGCCGGTGTCGAGCATCACCGACAGCGCGTACTGCCCTTCCGGCTCGCCGGCCTCGGCGGCCCGGCGGAACAGGCGCGCCGCCTCGTCGAGATTGCGCGGCACGCCGCGACCGGCCTCGTACAGCCAGGCCAGGCGGGTCAGCCCGCGGGCATCGCCGGCGTCGGCGATCGCCCGGTAGGCACTGAGCGCGTCGGGCAGACTGCCATCCGCCTCCAGCCGGCGGGCCTGGGCAAGCCGCTTGTCCGCCGCGCTCACCGGGCGGGCCGCGGGACCGTCGAGCACCGCGAGCTGCGCCGCCGCCTCGTCGTCGCCCAGGTCCGCCGCCACCTGCAGCCAGTAGCGCGCGCCCGCCGGATCCGGCGCCCCGAGACGGCTGGTCTGCAGGGACAGCCCCAGCCGCAGCGCCGCATTGCGGCTGCCGGCCAGCGCCGCCTTCTCGTAGCGCCGCCGGGCTTCGGCGCCGTCCTTCGCCTCGCCGAGCCCATCCTCGGCAAGGATGCCCAGGTTGAACCAGGCCTCGCCCATACCCTTGTCGGCCAGCGCCCGCCAGATCTGGCGGGCTTCCGCGTAATGGGCCATCTTGAATTCGGCGTAGCCCTTGTAGAGGCCGATGGCCGGCTTGCGCACCACCTCGGCCAGTTCGTCCTCGTCGAGCAGTTCCGCGTGGGCCAGTTGCGCACCGGCCGCCGCATACAGGCACAGGGCCAGCAGCGAGCGCCAGAAGGCGGCTGAAAGTCGGGGCATCGTTGTCTCCATCTGTTGTTGTAATAGGGTCGTCCCATTGTGCCCGAAGCAGGCAAAAACCCGGTCGCCCAGGTTTTTTCGAAGAAAATACAGAAAGTACTTGACGACCCTTTAGGGCCTACCTATAATGCGCTCCTCAACTCACCGGGCGGTTAACTCAGCGGTAGAGTGCCACCTTCACACGGTGGAAGCCACTGGTTCGATCCCAGTACCGCCCACCAGAATTCAGCAAATCAGGCGCCTTCGGGCGCCTGATTTCGTTTACGCCTCCGGCGTCTTCGGTCAGCCGGAATCTCCAGCTCCATCCGGATGATTGCGCCCGCCGCCACCTACCGGATTCCGAAAATAGATCACTGCCGGGCCTCCGGTGATCAAGGCGCGAGCGCCAATATCCTCACACCTAGCAGGGACTAATCCGGCTCAAGGGGCCGGAAAGGTCGGATACTCCCGCCATGGTCTCCCTCCGCCTGTCGCCCCCGCATCAGGCGCTGTCGGCAGCACGACTCGCCGTGCGTGTCGCCCTGGCGCTGCTGGCCTTGTGCCTGATGCTCCATTGTCCGCTTGGCCGCGCGGACGGCGGGCCTGCGCGCCTCGAGCTGGGCACGGACCTGCCCTACCGGGTGCTCGTGGATGAAGCCGGCCGCAGAACCATCGACGAAGTCGCGCAGTTGCCCGACAGCGCGTTCGCACCGGCGCACGGTGGCCTCGCCCTCAGCTACACGCGCTCCACGGTGTGGCTGCGTTTCGAGCGCCCGCCGGGCGGCGGTGCCTGGTGGCTCGAACTGCAGCCGGCAGTGCTCGATTCCGTTCAGCTCTACGAGAAGCATGCCGACGGCTGGCGCATGCGCCAGGCCGGCGACCACCTGCCCTACGGAACACGGGAGCTCGCCCACCGCCTGTTCGCCTTCCAGCTGACGCCGGATCATGCGCCGCATGGCCCGGTCTTCGTCCGTGTCGAAACGAGCAGCGCACCGTACCTGATCGCCCGGCTGCGCTCGCCGGACGCCTTCATCGAGGACGCCGAAAGCGGCGGGCTGCTGTGGGGACTGTACTTCGGCGCACTGTCCATCGCCCTGCTGTTCATGCTGGCGATGGTTGCCATCAATCACAGCCGGCCCTACCTGGCGCTGAGCGTCGCACTGCTCCTCAACGGGCTCTACGTGGCCGACTCCCAGGGCTTCCTGGCCGCGTCCCTGTGGCGCGAACATCCCCAGTGGGGCGATGCCAGCATCGGCCTGCTGGCATCGCTGGCCATCGCCAGCATGCTGTGGGCGCTGCGGGAGTTCGTGATCCGCGTCAGCGCGCCGCGCTGGCTGGATCGTCTCTACATGCTGGCCACCGCCTACTGCGTACTGATTCCGCTGAGCCTGCTGATGGACCGCTACGGCCCGCTGATCCGCATCGCGCTGCTGCTCAACCTGGGCGCCGCCATCGCGGCGCTGGCGCTGCAGCTCCGCCGTGTCAGCGCCTCCCGCAGCCGTGCCGACAGCGTGCTGGCGCTCGCGCTGTTCCTCTACCTGTGCGCGCTGCTGGGTGGCGCCTTGCCGGCGCTCGGCCTCGTCCCGGCCTCCCCACAACTGCTGTCGCTGCGCAGCGGGCTGTTCGTGCTGTTCGCACTGCTGGCCTGCAGCGCCCTGCTGCAGGAGGTCCGCCACACCTACGGGAGTCTGCTGGCCGAGAAGACCCGCGCCCTCGAAACCGCCGGCCAGACCGAAAGGCTGCTCGAATCCTGCGTCGCCGAGCGCACCCAGGCCCTTGCCGTGGCCAACGACAAGCTCGCCGACCGGCAGGCCTTGCTGCAGCAGATCCTCGACACCTCCTTCGTGGCGATCTTCCTGGTGGACCGCCATGGACACATCGCGCTGGCCAACCGGCGCATGGCCGAGATGTTCCAGCGGCCGATGGATAGCCTGGTGGGCAGCGACTACGCCGACCTTGTGCTGCCCACCGAACGGGAGCCCGCCCGCCAGCGGGTCCGGGCCATTCTCACCAACGAAATCCCGGCGGTGGATTTCGACCGCCAGTACCAGCGCGCCGACGGCAGCGTGTTCTGGGGGCACCTCAGTTGCCGGCCCTTCGACAAGGCCGGCGACGGTGGCGTGATCGGCGTCATCGCCGACATCAGCCAGCGCAAGGAGACCGAGGACCACGAACGGCTGCGCGGCCAGATCCTCGAGATGCTGGCCGGCGGCGCGGCGCTGCAACAGATCCTGACCGTCATGGTCACCGGCGTCGAACGACTGCACCCAGGCGTGCGCTGCGGCATCCAGTTGCTCGACAGCGAGGGGCGGCGCTTCCACAAGGGCATCGGCCCGAGCCTGCCGGATTTCTTCAACGCCGCCTGCGACGGCCTGGAGATCGGTATCGGAGTCGGCTCCTGCGGCACCTCCGCCTTCACCGGCGAACGCGTCATCGTCGATGACATCGCCAGCCATCCCTACTGGGCGCCCTACCTGGACCTGGCGGCGCGGGCCGAACTGGGGGCCTGCTGGTCCCAGCCGATCCGCTCCTCATTCCACCGCATCCTCGGCACGCTGGCGATCTACCACCGCACAGCCCATTCACCGGGCGGCGCCGACATCGCGCTGATCGAACAAATGGCCCGCCTGGCCAGCATCGCCATCGAGAAGAGCCAGGCCGAGGCCCGCCTGCGAGAAAGCGAGGAGCGCTACCGCCTGCTCATCGACGCCAGCGCCGAAGGCATCTGCGTGGTGCAGGACGGCTTCATCCGCTTCTGCAACCCGGCCCTGTCCCGTCAGCTCGGTTACAGCGAGAAGGCGCTGCAGACCCGCCCCTTCGGGGACTTCGTCGTCACCGCGGACGAGGCCCGGATCTTCCGCCTCGACAGCGGAGACAGCCCCGGCAACACGCCCGACGAGCGCCACTCGATCCGCATTCTCACGCGCCACCGGGGGGCCCGCTGGTTCGACGTGGGCCGGGCCGGCATCCACTGGAACGAGCGGGCCGCCACCCTCCACTTCTTCATCGACATCACCGAGCGCAAGGAGGCCGAGGACGCGCTGCGCGAGAGCCGGGTGTTCATGCAGGACATCCTCGACTCGGTCCCCAACGAGATCGCCGTGCTCGACCACGCCGGCATCATCGTGATGGTCAATGAAGCATGGCGCCAGTTCTCCACCCAGAACGGCCGCCAGGCAGGCCGCAGCGAACCCAACACCGGCATCGGCACCAGCTACCTCGATGTCTGCAACTGCGCCCCCGGCGCCCCGGCCGACAGCACCGCCAACATGGCCCACAACGGCATCCGCAGCGTGCTCGACGGCCGCCTGCCGACCTTCAGCCAGGAATACCCCTGCCACACGCCCCAGCAGGAACGCTGGTTCACGATGACCGTGACGCCCCTCGGCGGCGGCCGCCGTGGCGCCGTGGTGGTGCATAGCGACATCTCGGAGCGCAAGCGCATCGAGGAGCAGATCCGCAAGCTCGCCTACTACGACAGCCTGACCCAGCTCGCCAATCGGCGCCTGCTCCACGACCGCCTGGCCCTCGCCCAGGCCGCCAGCAAGCGCAGCGGTGAATACGGCGCCGTGCTCCTCCTCGACCTGGACAATTTCAAACCCCTCAACGACGAGCATGGGCACGCCGTCGGCGACCTGCTGCTGATCGAGGTGGCGCACCGCCTGAGCCGCAGCGTGCGGGCGGTGGACACCGTGGCCCGCCTGGGGGGCGACGAGTTCGTCGTCGTCCTCGGCGGCCTGGACGCCGACCAGGACGTATCCCGCCTCGAAGCCCTGGCCGTCGCCGAGAAGATCCGCCAGTCCCTGGCCCGCCCCTACCAGCTGGCGCTGCAGGACGGCGACGGCGCGGGCAGCGTCGAGCACCGCTGCTCGTCGAGCATCGGCGTAGCCCTGTTCCACGGCCTGGGCGTCAGCCAGAACGAGATCCTGAAGTCCGCCGACATCGCGATGTACCGCGCCAAGATGTCCGGGCGCAACGCGGTCCACCTGTACGAATCCATTCCGCTGCCGTCCGGCGGACCGGGCCAGACCGGCTGAGAGCCGGCCCCGGCCCGCTCAGCCCATCCCGTCGAGCAGCCCCGACACCCGCAGCACGCGCCGCTCGACGGCCCGCTCCAGCACCTTCGAGGCCGGCGCGTCGGCCAGCGTGAACCAGCGCCTAGCGCGGGTGATGCCGGTATAGACCAGCTCGCGGGTCAGGATCGGGTTGAGCCCGTCCGGCAGCACCAGCGCCGCGTGCATGAATTCCGAGCCCTGGGACTTGTGCACCGTCAGCGCATACACCGTCTCGACGGCCTGCAGGCGGCTCGGCAGCACCCACTTGACGCCCTGGCTGCCGTCGCCGCTGGGGAAGGCCACGCGCAGCTGCGTGCCGCCGCCTTCCAGCGGCAGTTCCAGCGTGATGCCGATGTCGCCGTTCATCAGGCCCAGGCCGTAATCGTTGCGCGTCACCAGCACCGGCCGGCCGCCGTACCAGCCCTCCTCCGCGGGGATCAGCCCGGCCTCGTGCAGCCAGCCGGCGATGCGCCGGTTGAGGCCTTCGACGCCCCACTGGCCGCGGCGCAACGCACACAGCAGCTGGAACTGGCCGTGGGCGGCGAGCACCTGCAGCGCCCACGTGTCCAGCTGATCCTGGGCCGCGCCGGCGGCCGGGCGCCGTTCCGCCATCTCGCGCAGGAAGTGCCGGTAGCCGCGGGGCCGCTCGCCATCCGCGGCAGCCGGCGCGCCGTTGTCGCCGTCCACCACCAGCCGGCGCAGCGCGGCCTCGCCTTCGCCGCCGAGCGCGATGCGCGCCAGATCGGCATAGCCATGCGCGAACGCGCCGGCTACACGCTCCACCGCGCCGTCGTTCACCGCCGCCGCCAGCTGGCCGATGCCGCTGTCGCCGCTGAAGCGGTGGCTGTGGCGCAGCATCGCGACGGCCTGGTCCAGCGGCGTGCCGGCGGCGTCGATCAAGTCCGCACCCATCGACTCGCCGGTGGCGGCCTCCAGCCAAGTGCGGCTGTCCGGCGTGTAATGCCCTTCGCGGGCGCGCCGGCACAGCTCGCCGAGCACCGCACCGGCTTCCACCGACGCCAGCTGGTCCTTGTCGCCGAGCAGCACCAGCCGCGCCGACGGCGGCAGCGCGGCAAGCAGCGCGGCCATCATCTCCAGGTCCACCATCGACGCCTCATCCACCACCAGCACCTCGAGGGGCAGCGGATTGCCGACGTGGTGGCGGAAATGACGGGTGTCCGGCCGGCTGCCGAGCAGGCGGTGCAAGGTCGTCACCGCCACCGGGATCGCCGCCCTCACCTGCTCGCCGGCCGGCAGGCCATCGAGCTTGAGCTTGGCCACCGCGCCGGCGATGGATTCGTTGAGGCGCGCCGCCGCCTTGCCGGTTGGCGCCGCCAGGCGGATGCGCAGCGGGCGCTCCGGCCGCTCGGCCAGCGCCAGCGCCTGCAGCACCGCCAGCAGGCGCACCACCGTCGTCGTCTTGCCGGTGCCGGGACCGCCGGTGACGATTGCGAAGGCGCTGCGCGCCGCCAGCGCGCAGGCCAGCTTCTGCCAGTCCGGCCCGGCCACGCCCGGCGCCGGCGGAAACAGCACGTCGAGGGCCGCGCGCAGGGCATCCAGCGGCAAGTCGTGCTGGCGTCCGGCCATGGCGGCCAGGCGCTGGCGGATGCCGTCCTGCACGTCCCGCTCGTACTGCCAGTAGCGACGCAGATAGACGCGCTGGCCGACGCGCACGAGCGGCGTATTGCCCGCATCACCGCCGGCCCCACCACCGACCAGTTGCGGAAAATCCAGTGCCGCCAGCCACTGCGCCACAGTCAGGCCGTCGAGCACGTCCACGGGCAGCGGCGGTAGTTCCGCGCCGTCCGCCTCACCGGCCCCTTCGGGCGGCAGGGACAGCGCGAAGCCCGGATCGTGCAGCGTGTCGCCCAGGTCCAGGCAGGCATGGCCGCGGCCGAGCTGGTGGCTGGCCAGCGCGGCGGCGAGGATCAGCAGCGGCGGCGCGGCCGGCGCCTCACGCTGCAGGAAGTCGGCGAAGGCCGCGTCCAGCGCGCGCAGCCAGCCCTGCTCGGCCCAGCGGGCCAGCAGGGCCTTCATCGCGGCCGGGTCGTCGTAGGTACGGAAAGTCATGCGGCCTCCTGGCGGCGGGTGCCGGCGAACAATGCGTCGAGGGTTTCGATCAATTCCCGCGGCGGACGCTCGGCGTGGATGCCGCGGCTGGCGGCGCGGCTGCCGCGCAGGAACAGGTAGAGCGCGCCGCCCACATGGCGGTCGTAGTCGTAGTCCGGCAGGCGCAGCTTGAGCAGGCGGTGCAGGGCCAGCAGGTAGAGCACGTACTGCAGCTCGTAGCGCTCGGCCAACACCGCGTCGCGCATGGCCTCCGGCGTATAGGCCGCGTCGTCGTCGCCGAGGCGGTTGGACTTGTAGTCCACCACGTAATAGCGCCCGTCGTGCTCCACCAGCAGGTCGATGAAGCCCTTCAGCATGCCGTTGAGTTGGCCCTTGTCGAGCACCGGCCGCGCCGCGCCGCCGAGGGTGTGGCTGCGCACCCGCGCGTCCAGCGCCGGCAGGTCCACGTCATGCACGGCGATCCAGAACTCCATCTCGGCGACGCAGTTGGCGAGGCCGGCCAGGGTCAGCGGCGGCGTGGCGCCGTCGCCATCGACCAGCGGCAACTGCAGGTAGGCCAGCATCCACTCGGTCAGCGGATCGATCCAGCGCTCCCAGCCGCGCGCCGCGCAGCGCCGGGCGATGGCGTCGCGCAGCAGGGCCGGCGCCGCGGCGACGCGGGCAAAGCCCTGCTTGGCGGCCCATTCGAACAGATCGTGCAGGAAGGTGCCGACCGCCGCGCCGCGTGGGAAATCGTGCAGTCCGCCCCCGGCGGTCTTGCCGGCCGCCGGCACCGGCGCATCGGCGCGGGCCGTGGCGGCCTCGTGGAAGACGTCCTCCGCCGGCGTGTCCGGCCCCTGCCCGGCGGAGCTGTGCAGCGCCGAATAGCTGGCGATCCACCAGCGCTCGCGCACCGCGCGTAGCGGCTGACGCGCAGCCCCTTCGACGAGTGCCGTGTCGCGGACTTGATAGCGTTCGTCGCTGGCTTCCGGCTCGTCGAACAGCGCGATGCCGTCGACGGCAGCCAGCTCGGCCAGTCCTGCATCGAGCCCACCGCCGAGCAGGTAGCCGAGGGCGCTGCGCTCCAGCCCGTCCAGCGCCGCGGTGCCGACCCAGGTGGCGTAGCGGGCGCGAGTCAGCGCCACGTAGAGCTTGCGCAGGTCTTCGCCGAGGCGCTCCCGGTCGGCCAGCGCCAGCTGGGCCGGGTCGTCGCCCTGCAGGGCCAGCTGCAGCTGGCCGTCGGCGTCGTGCCACTTGAGCGGCAGATCGGTGGACTTGGTAGCGCGGAAGCTGCACGCGAAGGGCAGGAAAACCAGCGGATACTCCAGCCCCTTGGACTTGTGGATGGTCACCACCTTCACAAGATCGGCGTCGCTCTCCAGGCGCACCTGGCGGGTGTCGCCGCCGACCTTGTCCTCCCGGCGCTGTTCGGCCAGGTGGCGGATCAGCGCGTGCTCGCCGTCGAGCAGCAGGCTGGCCTGCTGCAGGAGTTCGGCCAGGTGCAGCAGGTCGGTGAGGCTGCGCTCCCCGGCTCCACCGCCGGCCAACAGGCGCGCCGGCACGCGGAAGTCGTTGAGCAGGCGGCGCAGCATCGGCAGCACGCCCTGGCGCCGCCAGCATTCCCGGTAGGCGCGGAACTGGTCGATGCGTTCGTCCCAGGCCGTCTCGTCCCGGTTGAGGCCATCCAGCTCGGCCCAGTCCAGGCCCAGCGTTGGCGTGGCCAGCGCGGCGCGCAGCAGGCGGCCGTCGTCCGGCTCGGCGCAGGCGGACAGCCACAGCTGCAGTTCCACCGCCTCCGGGCGCCGGAACACCGACTCCTTCTCGGACAGATACACACTGCGCACACCGCGCGCCGCCAGCGCGTCGCGGATCGCCGTGGCCTCGCTGCCGCTGCTGACCAGCACCGCCATGTCGGCCGGGCGCAACCCGCGTGCTTCACCCTTGCCGAAGAAACCGGCCTGGCCCTGCTGGCCGAGCTTGAGCAGACGCACCATCTCGCTGGCGCAGACCTCCGCCATCGCGGACACGTAGTCGGTCTTCGACAGCGCCTTGCCGTCCGCCTTGGGCGGCAGCCGCCACAGGTTCAGCGCCGGCAGTTCGGCACCTTCCGCCTGCAGCACGTCGTCGCGGCCATTGGCCTCGGCGGGCAGGAAGGGCACCGGGTTGCCGGCATCGCTGCGGAACAGGAAGGCGCCGGCTCCATCGCCGCGCTCCTCGGCCAGCGCGAAACAGCGGTTGGCCGCCGCCACCATCGCATGGGTCGAGCGGAAGTTGCGCCGCAGCGTGTAATGCCGACCGGCGGTGGCGGCGCGGGCCGCCAGGTAGGTGTAGATGTCCGCGCCACGGAAGGCGTAGATGGCCTGCTTGGGGTCGCCGATGAGGATCAGCGCGGTGCTCTCGTCGTTGGCGGCGACACGATAGACCGCGTCGAAAATGCGGTACTGCACCGCGTCGGTGTCCTGGAACTCGTCGATCAGCGCCACCGGGAACTGCTCGCGGATCACCTGGGCCAGGCGCGGGCCGTTGGAGCCGCTCAGCGCCGCGTCGAGGCGGGTCAGCAGGTCGTTGAAGCCCATCTTGGCGTGGCGGGCCTGTTCGGCGGCGAAGCGCTGGGCGACCCAGCGGGCGGCGTGGCGCAGCACGTCGTCGCGGGCGTCAGGCAGCGCGGCGAGCTGGGCCTGAAGGCCGGCGATGGCCGCCAACGCCGGATGCCCGGGCACCGGCGCCTTGTCCGTCTTCCACACCTCCGCCATACCCTCGGGCGTCAGGCGCGTCCAGCCGGTGTTGAGCACCGGGCCGAGCTGGGCCGGATCGTCCCGCCAGGCGGCCAGCGCATCCAGCCAAGTGTCGTAATTGTTCTTCTTGAGCTTGGTTCCGTTGATGTGCTTGGCGTCGCGGGCAGCATCGAGCACGGCGCGCAGCTCCTCCACCCAGTCGCTCCACGGCGCTTTCAGCAACGCCAGCTGGCGCTGCTTCTCCGCCTCGGCGGCGGCCACGCAATCAGCCGGCGCAGCCGCCTCGCCCAGCAGGTCGGCGTGCAGCAGGAGCTGCTTCACCTCGCCCTGCAACGCTTCGGGCGACCCCCACCAGCCATTCACCGCGCGGGCCGCTTCCACGTGCAGCGGATACATGAAGCTGCGCCAGTAGTCGCGCACCACCTCGGCCAGCAGTTCGTCCTGGTTGGTTTCGAGGGTCTGCGTAAACAGGCTGTCGCTGTCGAAGGCGTGCTCGCGCAGCATTCGGTTGCACCAGCCGTGGATGGTCGACACCGCCGCCTCGTCCATCCACTCGGCGGCCAGTTGCAGCTTGCGCGCGCAGCCGGGCCAGGCTTCCGGCGGGTAGTCGGCGCGCAGGTCGTAGAGCAGATCCTTGCCGGGCTCGATGTCCGATACCACTTCCGCCGGATCGGCGAGGAAGTAGCCGGCCGCCTCGGCCAGACGGGCGCGGATGCGGTCGCGCAGTTCCTTGGTAGCCGCGTCCGTGAAGGTGACGACGAGGATCTCCGGCGGCGTCAGCGGGCGCCCGAAGGCCGCGCCGTCGGCGCCATGGCCGAGCACCAGGCGCACGTACAGCGCGGCGATCGTGAAGGTCTTGCCGGTGCCGGCGCTGGCCTCGATGAGGCGGCTGCCGGACAGCGGAAAGCGCAGCGGCGCGAGGTCCGCGGGAGTCGAGGAAATCGGGTTCATGCTTGCTCTCCGCCGGCGGCGGCCTTGTCTTTCTTCTTGGCGAAGGTGGCGAGGTAGAGCGGACGCAGCAGGCTGGTCGCCAGCCGCGCGAAGTCGCCGTCCTCTGCCAGCGCCGCAAAACTGGGCCAGGCCCGTTGCAGGTAGGCGCTGGAACCCAGCTCGCCGTCGCTCTGATAACCGTCGCCCTCGTAGGCCGTAGTGGCGTCCTTGCGGGCCTTGTCCATGGCTTCCGCATCCTCGCTGGGGGCGTGCTTCAGCCACGCGAAGGCCGTCTTCACCGCCAGCGGCAGCGGACGACCCTGGCCTTCGAGCCACGCCGTCAGCAGGTTCTCCAGGTGATGGGCGGCCTCCTTCGGGTCCAGCGGATCGAGCTCGACGCTGCCGGCCTTGCTGACCACCAGCGTCGTCAGCGGCCCGCCGGCCACATGGGCGGCCAGGTGGGCAACCCAGTGGCGGACCAGATGGTGACGCTGGTACTGGCCCTTCTTCACCACATCGCTGCTCTCCAGCACCACACGGCCGCGATTGTTGGCGGTGTCCGTGCGGATGCCGGCCAGCCAGTCCTCCACACGCAGGCCGGTGGCCTCGCTGAAATAACGCAATTCCTCGTCTTCGCCGGGCTCGTCCGGCCAGCGTTGCAGGCCTTCTTCGTAGCGCTGGAACAGGTCGTCCATCGGCTTGGCCAGGTCGGCGGCCATCAGCTCGGCGAAGGCTGCGGCGGGCAGTTCGCCTCGCCGGCGCAGGCGGGCCAGGCCATCCTCCAGCGCCTGCGCCCGGTCCTCGTCGGCGTGCACGGCGGCAGCCTGCAGGCCGATCAGTTCGTTCCACAGGCTCCAGCGCTGCAGACCGTCCAGGTCGAAGGGCTCCTGGTCGTCGCTGGCCGGGTCGTCCATGTCGAAATCCACATGCAGGCGCTGGCGGAAGAACTGCTTCACCGGATCGCGCAGGAAGCCACCCAGGTCGGCCAGGCGCAGCGGCTCGTCGCGCTGCAGCGGCGGCAATGCGCCTCCCGCCGCGGGCCGGTCGTCGGCGATGCGCCATTCGTTGGCGTAGGTGAACAGCGGCCCGCGCTGCGGGTCGGCCGGAAAGTAGTCCGGGCTGAAGGGCTGCAGGCGGTGCTCGACGGTCAGCGCCTTGAGCAGCGCGTCCTTGTCGTCCGGCCCTGCTCCGGCCAGCCTCCAGCCGGCAGCCAGGTGATCGCGCAGCTGGCCGACCAGTACCGACGGCGGGCGCACGGTGTTGTCGTTGATGCTGCGCCCGACCCACGAGATCAGCAGGCGCTCCCGTGCCGACAGCAGGGCTTCAAGGAACAGGTAGCGGTCGTCCTCGCGGCGGGAGCGGTCGCCGGGGCGGTAGTCGCGGCCCATCAGGTCGAAGTCCATCGGCACACGGGTGCGCGGATAGTCGCCGTCGTTGAGGCCGAGCAGGCAGACCTGGCGGAAGGGAATCGCGCGCATCGGCATCAGCGTCGCGAAGGTCACCGAACCGGCGAAGAAGCGCTGCGACAGGCTGCCGTCGTCGAGCTGGGCCAGCCAGTGCTCGCCGACCACTGCCAGCGGCAGCGGATCGTCCAGGCGGGCCTGCTCGCAGGCCTGTTGCCAGGTCTCCAGCGCCGCGTCGAGCTGCTGCAGCGTGTAGGCGTCGCCGCTGTCTTCGGCGTCGAAGAAGTCGGCCAGCAGCTGACGCAGTCTCAGGCACCACTCGGGCACGGTGGCCGGGCTGGCGAGCACGCGCCAACTCGCCTCCAGGCGGTCGAGCAGCGTGGCCAGCGGCCCCAGCAGCGCAGCATCGAGGCCGCCGATCTCGTCGTAGGGCTCGATGTCCTGCCACGCGCCGCCGGTGCCCCCCACCGCGTAGCCGAGCAGCATGCGGCGCAGGCCGAACAGCCAGCTGTTGCCGTCCAGCGCGACCGGCAGTTCGAGGCTTTGCCGGTGCTCGGCGTGCAGGCCCCAGCGCACGCGGGCGCCGTGGATCCAGCGGTGCAGCAGCGGCAGGTCGTCCTCGGCGATGGCGAAACGGCGGCGCAGGGCCGGCACTTCCAGCAGGTCCAGCACGTCGCTGACCGCCACCCGCGAAGTCGGCAGCCCCAGCAGCTTGTCGATGGCATTGACCAGCGGATCGTGCTGGCGCCGCCCCTGGTCGGCAATGCTGAACGGGATGAAGCGCGGGTCGCTGCTGTCCATCAGCCCGAACACCGCCTGGATGTGCGGCGCGTAGGCGTCGATGTCCGGCACCATCACGATCACGTCGCGCGGGCGCAGCGTGGCGTCGGCGTTGAAGGCGGAGAGCAGCTGGTCGTGGAGAATCTCCACTTCCCGCTGCGGGCTGTGGGCGATGTGGAAACGGATCGACTCGTCGTCCGGCGCCACCGCCGGCCAGCGGGCCTGCGTCTCGGCCAGCGGGCGCAGGTCGCGGACGTCGTCCTGCAGCTGGTTGAGCAGGCGCTCCTGCCCGTGGGGCGCAAACAGGTCGATGCGCTGGCGGATGTCCACGAAGTGCTGCAGGTAGCCTTCGCGGGCGGAATCGCTGTCGTGCTCGTCGAGCAGGCCGATAAAGTCGCGCCCCTGCTTGCCCCACGCGGCCAGCAGCGGATGGGCGTGCAGGTGCAGGTTCTCGTCCGACACCTCGGCGGGCATGCCGGCGCGGCGACGCTGGCGGTTGTGGGTGGCGCGCAGCAGGTCCTTGTCGGCGACGATGTCGGCCCAGAAGTGCTCGCAAGGGTTATGCACGCACATCAGCACCTGGGTCCACCGGGACAGTGCGGCCAGCACTTCGAGGGACTGGCGCGGCATCGCCGAGATGCCGAAGATCATCACCCGGCGCGGCAGCCCGGCCGGCCGGCCGTCTTCCTCCGGCCACGCCTCGACGCGGCGCAGGAAGGCCTCGTGCACCGCCGCCCGCCCCTGCCCGGCCAGCGCGCCGCCGTCGCCGACGGCCGCCACGTCGTCGAGCAGCGCGCGCCACAGGCTGGCCTGCCAGCGCTGCTCGTCGGGCAGCGGCGGACGATCACCGTTGGCGCGGATCAGCACATCCTCGTCGTCCGCCCAGGCGGCCAGCCAGTCGGCGCGGTACACCTGGTACTGGTCGAACAGGTCAGCCAGCCGTTCGGCGAGCTGGAAGCGCTTGCGCAGGTCGGCGTCGGAGGCCAGGAAGCGGCGCAGCGGCGCGTAATCCGGTGCTGCCATCACTCCCGGCAACAGGCGCATCAGGCGCCACACCAGCAGTGGTTTGTCGAAGGGCGAACTCTCCGGCACCGCGTCGAAGCCCAGTACGGCCCGGTAGGCCTGCCACAGGAAGCGCGACGGCAGCGACATGTCCAGCGCCGCGGCAATGCCGCAACCGCCACCGAACTCCCCGTCCGCGTCCTCAGCCAGCGCCAGGCGCAGCCACTGGGCGATACCGTTGCTGTGCACCAGCAGGGTCTCGGTCTCCAGCGGTGCGAGCGGGTAGCGGCGGCTCCACGTGACGAGCAGGTCGCGCAGCGCTTCGGGGTGGTTGCCATGGACCAGCATCAGGCCGGTGGGCAGCGGATTGGCGATCAAGGAGGTCTCCGGGAGATCAGGGCAGCAATGGGCTCGGTTGAACAAATCGGCGGGCGCATGCATTCGCCCCCACAGCGGAGCAAGCCCGCACGGGCTCACCCTTTGTGACGCACCGCAGCCTCAGCACTGACAGGTTCATGTTCATGACGGGGATTGAGACACGGGCGTACGACAACCCGTGTCGCACGCCCGGGAAACGCCGCTCTCAGGCCAGCATGTCGGCCCAGATGTTGTGCGCCCAGGCCAGCGCGTAGCGGCCTTCCTGTTCGCTGGCCTCGGCAGACACGCCACCGGCGCCGGCCACCGGCAGCACGGTGCGCTGGGCCGCGTCGTACTGGTGCACCGAGCTGACGTGGATCACGTGGCTCGCGTCGACGAAGCTGTAGCAGGTGTTCATCACCACCGGCGCCGGATTGGGCGCCTCGCCGGCGAGCAGGCGGAGGATCGCCGCGGCCGCCACCTTGGCGTGCTGGTTGGCCATGTGGCCGGACTTGGGCATCGTCGGCGCCGGGAAGATCGCATCGCCGAGCACATGCACGCCGGGCGTGTTCACCGACTCAAAAGTCTGCCAGTCGATGTCCACCCAGCGGCCGTTGATGAGCTTGAGGCCAGCCTGGGCCGCGATGGCGCCGGCGCGCTGGGGCGGCACCACGTTGAGCACGTCGGCCTGCACGTTCTCGAAGTCCAGCAGCGCCGTGCGGCTGGCCGCGTCCACCTCGCGCAGCGCGCTGTTGGGGCGGTATTCGAGGATGCCCTTGTAGCGGGCGAAGGCCTGCGTGAACAGCGCCTTCTTGGAGATGATCTCGGCGTTGGCGTCGAGCACCAGCACCTTGGATTTCGGCTTGGCGCGGCGGAAGTAGTCGGCCACCACGCAGGCCCGCTCGTAAGGGCCCGGCGGGCAGCGGTACGGCGCCAGCGGGATGGTCAGCGCATACACGCCGCCGTCGGGCATGGCTTCCAGCTGCGCGCGCAGCGCGACGGTCTGGGCGCCGGCCTTCCAGGCATGCAGGATGCGCGCGCGGGCGGCCTCGCTGTCCAGGCCCGGCACCTGGTCGAACTGGAAATCGACGCCCGGCGACAGCACCAGGCGGTCCCACGACAGCGTGCCGCCGGCAGCCAGGCGCAGCGTGCGCGCCGCCGGGTCGATGGCGGTCACCTCGTCCTTCACCACCTTCACGCCCCAGGTGTCGCGCAGGCCCTCGTAGCCCAAGGTGATGTCGGCCAAGGTCTTGACGCCGCCAATCACCAGGTTGGAGATCGGGCAGGAGATGAACTGCGGATCGCGCTCCACCAGCGTCACGTCCACCGCCCCGCCGCTCCACATGCGCAGGTACTTGGCGGCCGTCGCGCCGCCGTAGCCGCCGCCGACCACCACCACGTGGGCACGGGGCTTGGCGGCCAGCGCACGACCGGACAGCCCCGGCAACAATAAGCTGCCACCGGCCAGGCCAGCAGTCTTCAGGAAATCGCGTCGCTTCAGCATGCCCGGCCCCCTACTTGCGGGCGGCGAAATACGCCGCGATCAGTTCGAGCTGGGCTTCGCTGTAGCCCTTGGCGATCTGCGGCATGATCGTCGCCGGCCGTGTGCCGCTGCGGAACTCGCGCAGCTTCTGCATCAACTCGGGTGCCGGCACGCCGGCCAGCACGGGCATCGTCGCGTCGGGTCGGGCGTGGCCGTCGGTGCCATGGCAGCCGGTGCAGGTGGCGGCCAGGTTGCGGGCCAGGTCGGGATCGGGGGCGGGACTGGCGTGGGCGCTAGCGGCCAGGCCGAACAGCAGGCCGAGGACGGCGCGGCGGGGAGACAGCGTCATCGTTTCTCCATGTCGAGGCGGCCGACGCAAGATGCGATCGGCAAGCCCGCCATTGTTCCCCGCCGGGGCGCCCCGCCGCAAGCCGCGGCTGGCTTCAGCCGGCCAGCGCGGCGTTGTCGTCAACCAGCATGTCGCGCACCGTGTAGCTCTGCTTGCGATCCGGGTAGCGGCATTCGCCGGCCGGGATACCCTCGCCGTTGCAGCCACTGAGCAGCGGGCAGCGGGCGAACAGCTCCGCCGCCCAGTCGGCAAAGGCGCGCACCTTGGGCGACAGGTGGCGGTTCTGCGGGTAGAGCACCGACATCGGCAACGGCGACGGCTTCCACTGGGGCAGGATCTCCTTCAGCGCACCGCTTTCCAGGTGGGGCAGGGCCATGAAGCGGGCCGGCTGGATCAGCCCGAAGTTCTTCAGCCCGCAGGTGATGTAGGCGTCAGAGTCGTTCACCGCGATGCTGCCCTCCATGCGCACCGGCACGCTGACCCCGTCCACCAGAAAATCCCAGTCGAAGTTGCGCCCGCTGACGCTCGAGAAGTAATGCACCGCCCGGTGCTGCTGCAGCTCTTCCAGCGTCGTCGGCTCGCCGTAGCGCTCCAGGTATTCCGGCGAGCCGCAGGTGACGAAGCTCAGGCTGCCGATGCGCCGCGCCACCAGCGTGGAATCCACCAGCTCACCGGCGCGGATCACGCAATCGACGGCCTCCTGCACCAGGTCCACCGGGCGGTCGCCCATGCCGATCACCAGCTCCACGTCCGGGTAGCGGGAATGGAACTCGCACAGGTTGGGAATCAGGATATCCCGCCCGACGGGCCCCGCCACATCCACCCGCAGCCGCCCCTGGGGCCGCCGTGCGGCGTCCTGGAAGGCGGCCTCGGTCTCCTCCAGCTCGGCGAGGATGCGCGCGCAGCGCTCGTAATACGCCGCGCCGTCGGCGGTCAGGCTGACGCTGCGGGTGGTGCGGTTGAGCAGGCGCACCTTCAGGTGATTCTCCAGCCCCTGGATGGTGTTGGTGACGGTGGCCCGCGGCAGGCCGAGGTTGTCCGCCGCACGCGTGAAGCTGTTGGCCTCCACGACCCCCATGAAGACCTTCATGGCCTGAAATCTGTCCATTTTTCCGCCTCCGGCTGACGGCCTCACCAAACGAAGCCTCCAACAATTATTAGTCAACTTCGAATAGTGAAGTCAACTTTCGAATATTTATCCAACACCCATCAACAACCACAATTCAGCCATCGCCCCTGTCTGTCCATTCCGGATCGCTAAGCACATGATGGCTCGCTACGACACTGTTCTTTCCCCTGGCGCCGACGCCTTGCAGGTCGCCGATCTGCGCCTGCCGGGCTTTGCCGGGCCGGTGGACGCCCGTCTTTACCGACCGGCCGACATCGCCGGCCCGGTGCCCGCCGTACTGTATTTCCACGGCGGCGGCTTCGTCGCCGGCGATCTGGACGAAGCAGACCCGATTGCCCGCCGCCTGGCCGCGACGATTCCCGCCGCGGTGCTGTCGGTGGCCTACTCCCTGGCACCGGCCCACCCCTTCCCCGCTGCGCCGGAAGACGCCCACGCAGCCGCCCTGTGGCTGCACGCCCAGGCCGCCACCTACCGCATCGACGCCACCCGCCTGGCCTGCGCCGGCCACGACGCCGGCGCCACGCTGGCCGCCGCCCTCACGCTGATGGCCCGTGACCGCCTTGGCCCGCCCCTCGTCGCCCAAGCCCTGGTCGGCCCGATGCTCGACCCCAGCCAGACCCGCCAGGATCAACGCGCCGGCGCCGCCGAGCCGCGCCCCGACACCTGCGCCCGCTGCTACAGCCAGTACCTGCCGCGGGTCGCCGAGCGCCTCCATCCCTACGCGACGCCCCTCGAATCGCGCCGCCTCGCCGGCCTGCCGCCGGCCCTGATCGCCACCGGCGCCCACGACCGCCTGCGCTGCGAGGCCGAGCACTACGGCGCCGCGCTGATCAACGCCGGCGTGCCGACCCAGGTCACCCGCTACGCCGCCGGCCACGCCGAACTGCCGGCTCACCCGGCGCTACGCGGCGACCTGGCGGCCTTCCTGCGCCACCACCTGTGGCCCGTCCCGGCCTTCCACCCCGATTTCCCGTCATTCCAATCCCTAAAAACAGAGAGGACATCATGACCACGACCGCCACCTCCCGTTCCCTTCCCCGCCGGCGCCTCGTCATCGCCGCTGCCCTGGCCGGCTTCGCGCTGGCCGGCGGCGGCATGGCCGTTTACGCCGCCCACTCCGACGCGCCCGCGCCGGCCACCGCGCCGCAGGCCGCCCAGGTGGACACCGCCCAGGTGGTCAACAAGGCCATCATCGACTGGCAGGACTTCTCCGGCCGCCTGGAAGCGGTTGACCGGGTCGAGATCCGCCCGCAGGTGTCGGGCATCCTGACCCAGGTGCATTTCCGCGACGGCAGCCCGGTGCGCAAGGGCGACGTGCTGTTCACCATAGACCCGCGCCCCTTCGCCGCCGAGGTCGAGCGTGCCGAGGCCCAGCTCGCCGCCGCCGAATCGCGGGTCGGCTACACCGGCTCAGACCTGGCCCGCGCCGAGCGCCTGATCGCCGACAACGCGGTGTCCCGCCGCGACCTGGAAGAGAAGCAGAACGCCGCCCGCGATGCCGGCGCCGGCGTGCAGGCCGCCCGCGCGGCCCTGCGCATCGCCCGCCTGAACCTGGAATACACGTCCATCAAGGCCCCCATCGACGGCCGCATGTCCCGCGCCGAAGTCACCGTCGGCAACCTGGTCAGCGCCAACGGCGGCCCGGCGCTCACCACGCTGGTGTCGTCCAGCCGCATCTACGCGGCCTTCGACGTGGACGAGCAGACCTTCCTGAAGTCGGTGAACCCCGCCCGCGACGCCAAGGGCGCCACCCTGCCGGTGCACCTGGGCCTCGCCGACCAGGACGGCCACCCCTTCGAAGGGCGCATCCACTCGGTGGACAACCGCCTCGACACCACCTCCGGCACGATCCGCGTGCGGGCCATCTTCGACAACGCGGACGGCCGCCTGATACCGGGCCTCTACGCGCGCATCCGCCTTGGCGCCGGCACCCCGCGGGAAGCCGTGCTGATCGACGACCGCGCCATCGGCACCGACCAGGACAAGCGCTTCGTGCTGGTCGTGGACGCCGCCAACAAGACCGCCTACCGGGAAGTGCGCCTCGGCAACCTGCACGACGGCCTGCGCATCGTCGAGGACGGCCTCAAGCCCGGCGAACGCATCGTGGTGAACGGCCTGCAGCGGGTCCGCCCCGGCGACCCGGTGACGCCCCACCCGGTTGCCATGGAAGGCAGCGCGCCGCTGGCCGCCGCCACTGAGCCCCACGCGATGAAAACGCGGATCTGAGCGATCCGCGGGAGACACCCATGAACATATCCAAGTTCTTCATCGACCGCCCGATCTTCGCCGGCGTGCTGTCGATCCTGATCCTGCTGGCCGGCGTGCTGGCGGCCTTCAAGCTGCCCATCGCCGAATACCCAGAGGTGGTGCCACCCTCCGTGGTGGTGCGCGCCCAGTTCCCCGGCGCCAACCCCAAGGTGATCGCCGAGACGGTGGCCGCGCCGCTTGAAGAGAGCATCAACGGCGTGGAAAACATGCTGTACATGCAGAGCCAGGCCAACAGCGACGGCAACCTGACCCTCACCGTCAACTTCCAGCTCGGCGTCGATCCGGACAAGGCCCAGCAACTGGTGCAGAACCGCGTCTCCCAGGCCCTGCCGCGCCTGCCGCAGGACGTTCAGCGCCTCGGCGTGACCACCGCCAAGAGCACGCCGACGATCACCATGGTGGTGCACCTGACCTCGCCGGACGACCGCTACGACATGACCTACCTGCGCAACTACGCGGTCCTGAATGTGAAGGACCGCCTGGCGCGCATCCAGGGCGTGGGTGAAGTGGGCCTGTTCGGCTCCGGCAACTACGCCATGCGGGTGTGGCTCGATCCGGGCAAGGTGGCCGAGCGCGGCCTCACCGCCGCCGAAGTGGTGAAGGCCATCCGCGAGCAGAACGTGCAGGTGGCCGCCGGCGTCATCGGCGCGCCGCCCAACGACCGCCGCACGCCGCTGCAGCTCAACGTGAATGCCCAGGGCCGCCTGAAGGACGAGGCGGAGTTCGCGCAGATCATCCTCAAGACCGCCCCCGACGGCGGCGTCACCCGCCTCGGCGACGTGGCCCGCATCGAGCTGGCCGCCTCGGAATACGGCCTGCGCGCACTGCTCGACAACAAGCCGGCGGTGGCCATCCCGATCTTCCAGACGCCCGGCGCCAACGCCCTCGATGTGTCGTCCCAGGTGCGCCAGACGATGGCCGAGCTGGCCAAGGACTTCCCGCCGTCGGTGCAGTACAGCATCGTCTATGACCCGACCCAGTTCGTGCGGGCCAGCATCAAGGCGGTGGTCACCACGCTGCTCGAGGCCATCGCGCTGGTGGTGCTGGTGGTCATCGTGTTCCTGCAAACCTGGCGCGCGTCGATCATCCCGCTGCTGGCGGTGCCGGTGTCCATCATCGGCACCTTCTCGCTGATGCTCGGCTTCGGCTACTCCATCAACGCCCTGTCCCTGTTCGGCATGGTGCTGGCCATCGGCATCGTGGTGGATGACGCCATCGTCGTGGTGGAGAACGTCGAGCGCAACATCGAGGCCGGCCTGACGCCGCGCGAAGCCACCTACCGGGCGATGCGCGAAGTGTCCGGGCCGATCATCGCCATCGCGCTGACCCTGGTCGCGGTGTTCGTGCCGCTGGCCTTCATGACCGGCCTCACCGGCCAGTTCTACAAGCAGTTCGCGATGACCATCGCGATCTCCACGGTGATCTCCGCCTTCAACTCCCTGACCCTGTCGCCGGCCCTCGCCGCGCTGCTGCTGAAGGGCCACGACGCCAAGCCCGACTGGCTGACGGTGCAGATGCAGCGCTGGCTGGGCGGCTTCTTCGCCCGCTTCAACCGCGTCTTCCAGCGCGGCAGCGAGCGCTACGGCAACGGCGTGCGCGGCGTCATCGGCCACAAGGCCTCGGCGATGGGCGTCTATGGGCTGCTGCTGGCCCTCACGGTGGGCATCTCCTACATCGTGCCCGGCGGCTTCGTGCCGGCCCAGGACAAGCAATACCTGGTCGCCTTCGCGCAACTGCCGGCCGGCGCCTCCCTCGACCGCAGCGAGGCGGTGATCCGCCGCATGGGCGACATCGCCCTCAAGCAGCCCGGCGTGGAGAGCGCAGTATCCTTCCCCGGCCTGTCCATCAACGGCTTCACCAACAGCGCCAGCGCCGGCATCGTCTTCGTGACCCTCAAGCCCTTTGCCGAGCGCAAGGGGGCAGAGCTGTCGGCGGGCGCCATCGCCGGCGCCCTCAACCAGCAGTTCGCGTCCATCCAGGAAGCCTTCACGGCCGTCTTCCCGCCGCCGCCGGTCATGGGCCTGGGCACCCTCGGCGGCTTCAAGATGCAGATCGAGGACCGCGGCAGCGTCGGCTACGCCGAGCTGGACAAGGCCGCCAAGGCCTTCATGGCGGCGGCCAGCAAGGCGCCGGAGCTGGGCCCGATGTTCTCCAGCTACCAGATCAACGTGCCGCAGCTCGACGTGGACCTGGACCGCACCAAGGCCAAGCAGCAGGGCGTGGCCGTCACCGATGTGTTCGACACGCTGCAGATCTACCTGGGCTCCCTGTACGTGAACGACTTCAACCGCTTCGGCCGCGTCTATCAGGTGCGGGCCCAGGCGGATGCCGACTTCCGCGCCCAGCCGGAGGACATCGGCCGCCTGAAGACCCGCAACGCCAGCGGCGAGATGGTGCCCCTGGCGTCCCTGCTGCGGGTCACCCCCAGCTACGGGCCCGAGATGGTGGTCCGCTACAACGGCTTCACCGCCGCCGACATCAACGGCGGGCCGGCGCCCGGCTATTCCTCGGCCCAGGCCGAAGCGGCCGCCGAGCGCATCGCCGCCGAAACCCTGCCGCGCGGCGTGAAGTTCGAATGGACCGACCTTACCTACCAGAAGATCCTGGCCGGCAACGCCGGCATCTGGGTCTTCCCGATCAGCGTGCTGCTGGTCTTCCTGGTGCTGGCCGCCCAGTACGAGAGCCTGACCCTGCCGCTGGCGGTGATCCTGATCGTGCCGATGAGCATCCTCGCGGCCCTCACCGGTGTGTGGCTGACCGGCGGCGACAACAACATCTTCACGCAGATCGGCCTGATGGTGCTGGTCGGGCTGGCCTGCAAGAACGCCATCCTGATCGTCGAGTTCGCCCGCGAGCTGGAACTGCAGGGCCACACCCCGCTGCAGGCCGCCATCGACGCCAGCCGCCTGCGCCTGCGGCCGATCCTGATGACCTCCATCGCCTTCATCATGGGCGTGGTGCCGCTGGTCACCTCCAGCGGCGCGGGCTCCGAAATGCGCCACGCGATGGGCATCGCGGTGTTCTTCGGCATGCTCGGCGTGACGCTGTTCGGGCTGTTCCTGACGCCGGTGTTCTACGTGCTGCTGCGCACCCTCGACAAGCGCCATCCCCTCCACTCGGCGGCCCATCACGAGGCGCTGCTGGTGCAACCGGCCGCCGCCCATGCCGGCCAGGAGTAAGACGATGAACCTGCACACCCTTCCCCTGCCCCGCCGCGCCTTCGGCCTGCTCGCCAGCCTGCTGGTGCTGGCCGGCTGCTCGGTGGCGCCGGCCTACGACAAGCCGGCGCTGAACCTGCCCGCCGCCTACAAGGAGGCGCCCGCCGCCGATCCCAACTGGAAGCCCGCCGAGCCGGCCGACACGGCCGCCCGCGGCGAGTGGTGGACGGTTTTCGGCGATGCCACGCTGGACCGCCTGGAGCGCGACGCGGTGGCCGCCAACCCGGACCTGGTGGCCGCCGCCGCCCGCCTCGGCCAGGCCCGCGCGCTGGAACAGGCCGCCCACGCGGCGCGCCTGCCCCAGGTCGGCATCGGCTTCGGCCCGACCCGCCAACGCCCGTCGCCGGCCTCCCAGGGCCTCGCCGCCGACGCTGACACGCGCACCAGCACCTTGTGGCGCGGCCAGGCCACGGTCGCCTACGAGGTGGACCTGTTCGGCCGCCTGTCCGGCGCCGAGGACGCCGCCCGCCTCGACGCCGAGCGCAGCGGTGCGTTGTTCGGCGCGACCCTGCTGGCCCTGCAGGCCGACGTGGCCCAGGCCTACTTCCTGATCCGCGAGCTGGACGCCGCCCAGGCCTTGTACGTGGACACCGTCAAGCTGCGCGCCGACACCGTGCAGTTGCTGCAGCGCCGCTTCGACGAGGGCGACATCGCCGAACTGGACCTGGCGCGGGCGCGCAGCGAACTGGCCGCGGCGCGCTCCGAATCCCTTGGCCTGGCCCGCCAGCGGGCGGTGGCCGAGCATGCGTTGGCGATCCTCCTCGGCAAATCGCCGGCGGAGTTCAGCCTGCAGGCCATGCCGCTGCGCCGCCTCGCCATCGGCGTACCGGCCGGCCTGCCGTCGGCGCTGCTCGAACGGCGGCCGGACATCGCCGCCGCCGAGCGCGGCATGGCCGCCGCCAACGCGCGCATCGGCGTCGCCAAGTCGGCCTGGTTCCCGCGCTTGTCCCTCACCGGGGCGGCCGGCTACGAGGCCGGCGGCGTCGGCGACCTGTTCAAGTATGCCAGCCGGACCTTCGTGCTCGGCCCGCTGGTCGGCACCGCGCTGAGCCTGCCGATCTTCGACGGCGGCGCCCGCGAGGCCGGCCTCAAGCAGGCCGAGTCAGCCTACGTGGAAGACGCCGCGCGCTACCGCCAGACGGTGCTGCAGGCCTTCCGCGAGGTGGAGGACAACCTGGCCCAGCTGCGCCTGCTCGGCGACCAGCACCGGGAGCAGGACGACGCCGTCGGCGCCGCCGAGCGGGCCGCCCGCCTGGCCCGCCTGCAATACCGGGAAGGCGCGGTGAGCTACCTCAACGTGATCGACGCGGAACGCAGCGTGCTGCAGCAACAACGCCTCGCCGTAGGGCTGGACGGGGAGCGGGCGCGGGCCACCGTCAACCTGATCCGCGCCCTCGGCGGCGGCTGGACGCCTGCATCCGGTTGAACCAATCGGCGCACCGTGCGTTGCCGGTGCTGCTTTGCAACAGGAGGCCGATGCCCTTTAAGCTACGGGGCATCGGCCTTCTTCCTCCGCTCGCCATGTCCCGAATTTCCGCATTCCGCGGGCGCCTCGCCGGCGTCCTGAGCCTGTCCATCCTGTCCGCCCTCGGCGGCTTTGCCACGCCGGCCTTCGCCGGCAAGACCCTCGACGCCATCAAGGCCAAGGGCCAGCTCGCCTGCGGCGTCAGCACCGGCGTCATCGGCTTCTCGGCAGCCGACAGCCAGGGCCAGTGGAAAGGCCTCGACGTGGACGTCTGCAAGGCCCTCGCCGCCGCCGTGCTCGGCGATGCCCGCAAGGTGCGCTGGGTGCCGCTCAGCTCCCAGCAGCGCTTCACCGCGCTGCAGTCCGGCGAGGTGGACATCCTGTCCCGCAATACCACCTGGAGCCTGACCCGCGACGCCGGCCAGGGCCTGCACTTCGCGGGGGTCACCTACTACGATGGTCAGGGCTTCCTGGTCGCCAAAAAGACCAAGGTGACCAGCGCCAAGCAACTGAAGAACGCCGAGGTCTGCGTGCAGTCCGGCACCACCACCGAGAAGAACCTGGCCGACTACGCCCGCGCCCAGGGCATCAAGGTCAAGCCGGTGGTCTTCGACAAGTTCGAGCCGTCCATCAAGGCCTTCTTCAGCGGCCGCTGCCAGGCCTACACCACCGACGCCTCGGCGCTGGCCTTCATCCGCGCCAAGGAAGCCCCCAATCCCGACGACTACCTGATCCTGCCGGAGATCATCTCCAAGGAACCCCTCGGCCCGGCCGTGCGGCGCGGCGACGACGAGTGGTTCGCGATCGTCAAATGGACCGTCAATGCGCTGATCGAGGCGGAAGAGCTGGGCATCACCCAGGCCAAAGTGGACAGCCTGAAGTCGTCCGCCGACCCGGCCGTGCAGCGCTTCCTCGGCGTCGGCGAAGACCTCGGCAAGAACCTCGGCCTCGACCGGGACTGGGCCGCGCGGGCGGTGAAGGCGGTCGGCAACTACGGCGAGATCTTCAACCGCAACGTCGGCCCGGACTCCCCCCTCAAGCTGCCGCGCGGCCTCAACGCCCAGTGGAACAAGGGCGGCATCCTGTACGCGCTGCCGCTGCGCTGATGGCCCGGCCGCAGTCCGCCTCCCGCGCCGTGCAGGCGCTGCTGATCGTCGCGCTGCTGGCCCTGCTCGGCCTGCTGGTGGCGACGACCCGCGCCCATCTGGAGGAGCGCGGCATCCGCAGCGGCTTCGACTTCCTGTTCGAGCCGGCCGGCTTCTCCCTCGGCGAGAGCGTGCTGCCCTTCGAAGCGGGCGACACCACACTGCGGGCCTTCGTCGCCGGCCTGCTCAACACCCTGCGCGTGGCCCTGCCCGGCGCCGCGCTGGCGCTGGGCCTGGGCATCCTGCTCGGCTTCGGGCGGCTGGCCGACAACCCGCTGGTGCGCGGCCTGGCCGGCACCGCCGTCAATGCGATCCGCAACGTGCCGCTGCTGCTGCACCTCCTGGCCTGGTACTTCATCCTCACCGACCTGCTGCCGGCCGCCGACGCGCCGCTTCAGCTGGCCCCCGGCGTGTTCCTCAGCAAGTCCGGGCTGGCCCTGCCGTGGTGGGGCGACAACGGTTTCGAGATCCCCGAACTGGCCGGCTTCGGCATCGACGGCGGCGCCAGCCTGACCCCGGAATACCTGGCCCTGCTGTTCGGCCTGACCATCTACGGCGCCGCCTACATCGCCGAAACCCTGCGCGGCGCCGTGCTCGCCCTGCCCGAGGGCCAGCGCACCGCCGCCCTGGCCCTCGGCATGACGCCGCGCCAGACCTTCCTGCTGGTGCTGCTGCCGCAGGCCTGGCGCGCCGCGCTGCCGCCCACCACCAGCCAGCTCCTCAACCTGTTCAAGAACTCCTCGCTGGCGGTGGCCATCGGCTACCCGGACCTGATGGCGGTGGCTGGCACCAGCCTCAACCAGAGCGGCCG
The DNA here is from genome assembly GCF_058800215.1 of Zoogloea sp. GW822-FHT05C07. Classification (NCBI taxonomy): domain Bacteria; kingdom Pseudomonadati; phylum Pseudomonadota; class Betaproteobacteria; order Rhodocyclales; family Zoogloeaceae; genus Zoogloea; species Zoogloea sp. GW822-FHT05C07. The sequence continues at coordinate 4,026,218 of NZ_CM179510.1, read as the reverse complement.
CGCCATCGAATGCCTGAGCATCGTGGTCGCCGTGTACCTGCTGCTGTCCCTGCTCGGCGCCGCCGTCAGCCACCGGCTGGAAAAGCGCAGCCTGCGCGGAGGCCCGGCATGAGCGGCAAGAGCGCTCCCGCCCGGCCGTCCGAAGGGGGCGCTCGTCCAATGAATCTCAGCGCCCTGCGCCGCCGCTTCTTCGGCGATCCCCTCAACGCGCTGCTGAGCCTCGCCGCACTGGCCGCCGCGCTGCTGTGGCTGCCACCGCTGCTGCGCTGGGCCGTGAGCAACGCCCGCCTCGCCCCGGACGCCGCCGCCTGCACCGCGCTGGAACACGGCGGCGCCTGCTGGGGCGTAATCGTCGAGAAAGCCCGCTTCATCCTCCTCGGCCGCTACCCGGACGAAGAAGCCTGGCGCCCCCTCGTCGCCGCCAGCCTGATCGGTGCCGGCTGGCTGCTGGCCGCCTTCCGCCACCTGCCCGGCAAAACGCTGGCCGCCCTGCTGCTGGCCCCGCCGCTGGTCGCCCTGCCGCTGCTCGGTGGCGGCGTGGCCGGCCTCACGCCGGTGCCCACCGAACTGTGGGGCGGCCTGCCGCTGACCCTGCTGCTGACCGGCGCCGGCATGGCCGGCGCGCTGCCGCTCGGCATCGCCGTCGCCTACGGCCGGAGATCACAGCTGCCGGTGCTGCGCGCGGTGCTCACCGCCTGCGTCGAACTGGCCCGCGGCATCCCGCTGGTCGCCGCCCTGTTCGCCGCGTCCTTCCTGCTGCCGCTGTTCTTCCCCGAAGGCCTCGCGCTGGACATGCTGTGGCGCGTGCTGATCGCCATCGTGCTGTTCGCCGCCGCCTACCTGTCCGAGATCATCCGCGGCGGCCTGCAGGCCATCCGCCCCGGCCAGCTCGACGCCGCCGCCGCCCTCGGCTTCGGCTTCTGGCAAACCCAGCGCTGGATCGTCCTGCCCCAAGTCCTGCGCGCCGTCGCCCCCTCCATCGCCAACAGCGCCATCGCCCTGTTCAAGGACACCTCGCTGGTCACCGTGGTCAGCCTCTACGAACTCACCGGCTCCCTCAGCCTCGCCCTCGCCGGCGACCCGGAATGGCGGCCGTTCTACCTGGAGGCGTGGTTGTTCATTGCGGGGGTGTATTGGGTGGGGTGTTGGGTGTTGGGGCGGGTCAGCCGGCGGCTGGGGGCTGACTGAAACGGCGTTTAGCGGCGTTAAAGCCGGCTTTCCGGTTTATTGGCTTACGTTGGCCGGGTCTCGCCCCGGCGGGCGACATCCTTTCTTGTCACACGACAAGAAAGGACGCAAAGAAACGTGCCCCGCTGCCGCGCCCCCTGCGGGGGTCCCCGAGCTCCGGGCGTGCCGGGCGGGGTCTGCGCAAACTCGCCCTACGGGCTCAAACATGCGCAGCCCTTATCCGCCCGTCCCACCCTCCACTCGGCGCGTCAGAGGGGGAAAGGAAAGGCGACCGCTCGACGGCTGGTGCCGCCAAAAACGGCTATGACTGGCGATTCTCTGCAGAAAAGCGCGGTGAACTGCCGCGCCGAAGGGAACGGGTTCATCTCGGACGGTAACGGGCTCAGTACAAAGGTAAGTGAGCCTCCCTCCGACTTGAACCCGCTCAGCTCCCAGCCGAACTTTTTCAGCTCCGAGGGCAGTGGTCTCACCGCCGGAGGAAGCTGGCTCATCTCAGACGGAAGCGGGTCCAGTACAAAGGCAAGCGAGCCTCCCTCGGACTTGAGCCAGCTCAGCTCCCAGCCGAACTATTTCAGCTCCGAGGGCAGCGGTCTCACCGCCGGAGGAAGCTGGCTCATCTCGGACGGGAGCTGGTCCAGTACAAAGATAAGCGAACCTCCCTCGGACTTGAATCGGTTCAGCCCCAGCCTCAGCAAACGCTCGGTGCCCACCCAAAGCCCGTCCTGAACCGCCGAGCAGCGCAGCAGCAGGCGGGGATGTCCGGCGCGGCTGTCTGAGCCGGCAACGCCGGCGAGTTCCGCGACGGCCGCCTGCTGCGAGCAGCGCAGGGAAGTCGTCCGCACAGCGGACGACCGGTGAAGCACGGGTCGCCTTCTTTGCCTTCTTTCTTGGCGACGCAAGAAAGAAGGTCGCCCGCCGGGGCGAGTCCCGGCCAATCCAAGCCAATAAAACGGAAAGCCTCCCAGCAAGGACTAACCCTCCAGCCCAGCAACAGCCTCCCCAAGCATCTCCGCCAACCTTCTCACCCCCGGCCCCGCAAAATCCGGGTCCGCCACCACCAGATACATCTCCAGACACCGCACCTCCGCCCCCCCCAGCGGCAAAATCTTCAACCGCCCATCAGCCAGCTCGGCAGCAATCCGCGGCTCCGGAAACCACGCAAAACCATGCCCCGCGCAGGCCGCCGCGATGGAGGTGGCGATGCTGCTGAAAGTCCAGCGCTGCTCCACTTCCAGGATCAGGCTGCGCTTGTCGCGGGTGGAACTGGTTTCGCGCACGTTGAGGCGGCGGTGCGGGCGCAGGTCCTGTTCACCGAGGGTCCGTCCGAGCTGGTGCAGCGGGTGGTCGGGATGGGCGGCGGCGACGATGCGCATGCGCATCAACGGCCGCCCGAGGAAGCCGGGCGGCACGTGGGGCGTGATGGCGATGTCGGCCTGGCCGGTGAGCAGCGCTTCGCCGGTGCCGCCGAGCACCGATTCGATGACCTCGATGCGCGTGCGCGGAGCTTCCGCACCAAAGCGGGCGAGGCAGTCGAGCAGCACGTCGGGCGGGAAGACGATCTCCACCGCCAGCCCGATCTCCGCCTCCCAGCCGGCAGACAGCTTGCGCGCCGCCTGTTCCAGGTCGCTGGCCTGCTCCACCAGCGCCAGCGCACGCCGGTACAGCATCTGTCCGACCGGCGTCAGCACGGCCTTGCGGCCCTGGATCTCGAAGGCGCGCACGCCGAGCTGGGATTCGATCTTCTGCACCGCGTAGGTGACTGCCGACTGGCTCTTGAACAGCACCTCGGCGGCCTGGGCGTAGCCGCCGGCCTCGACGACGGCGATCAGGGCCCGCCACTGCTCGAGGGCGATGTGCGGAACGGGCGCGGACGGAGGGTTGGGCGCAGCCATATCATCAGCTCATTAGATAGATTTAAACAAAATCTTGTTCTTTTTTATCTTCTCGGTAAATCATTAAATACACACACCAACACATCACCCGGAGAGACCAAATGAGCACCCTTCTGAAGATCAACGCCAGCCTGTTCGCCAATCAGGGCCAGTCCAGCCAGCTCGCCGAGCGCTTCGTGGCCGCCCGCGTCGCCGCTCACCCCGACACCCAGGTGGTGAGCCGTGACCTGGCCGCCAACCCGGTGCCCCACCTGGACGGCGCCCGTTTCAGCGCCTTCCTGGCCAAGCCGGAAGAGCGCACGGCCGAGCAGCAGGCGGTGGTGGACTTCTCGGATGCGCTGGTCGCCGAGCTGATGGCCGCCGACGAGATCGTGATCGGCCTGCCGATGTACAACCTGGGCACGCCCTCCACGCTGAAGGCCTACTTCGACCACGTCGCCCGCGCCGGCGTGACCTTCCGCTACACCGCCAACGGCCCGGAAGGCCTAGTCACCGGCAAGAAGGTGTACGTCCTGGCGACCCGCGGCGGCCGCTACGCCGGCACCCCGTACGACGTCCAGACCGATTACATCAAGATCTTCCTGGGCTTCATCGGCATCACCGACGTGGAATTTGTCTACGCTGAAGGCCTGAACATGGGCGAAGAGAGCAAGGCCGAGGCCCTGGCCGGCGCCCACAAGGCGCTCGAAGCCCTCGCCGCCTGATAGCCCCGACAGACGAGGGGCGGGCACGCCGCCCGGCAGCCCGCACCCTCGCACGGCATCCCCAACCCCAACGGAGACCATCATGACCATCCGCAGCCTCGACAGGATCATTCCCTCCATCCCCGTTTCCGACGGGGCCGGCGTGAAGCTCCGGCGCAGCCTGGGCCAGAGCCCCTTCCTGCGCCTGGACCCGTTCCTGATGCTCGACGAGTTCGCGTCGGACAATCCGGACGACTACATCGCCGGCTTCCCGCCCCATCCGCACCGGGGCTTCGAGACGGTCACCTACATGCTGGCGGGGGATTTCGAGCACCAGGACCACCTGGGCCACAAGGGCCACCTGCGCGCCGGCGGCGCCCAGTGGATGACCGCCGGGCGCGGCATCATCCACTCTGAGATGCCGCTGCAGGAAAAGGGTCGCCTGCACGGTTTCCAGTTCTGGATCAACCTGCCGGCCAAGGAAAAGATGAAGCCGGCCGCCTACCGGGACATCCAGCCGGAAGAGATTCCGAGCGTGGCGGTGCCGGGTGGTGAGGTGAAGGTGGTGGCCGGTGCGCTGGACCGCGCCGACGGCAGCAGCGTGCCCGGCCCGATCCAGGGCATCAGCACCTCGCCGCTGTTCCTCGACGTGCGCCTGGGCGCCGGCGAGCACTTCGCCCAGGGCGTGGCGGACGGCCACACGGCCTTCCTCTACCCCTACGCCGGTAGCCTGTCGGTGGGCACGGACGGCGCCGGCAAGGTGCTGCAGGCCCGTCAGGCCGGCGTGTTGTCGGCCGGCGAGCGCATCGAGGTCACGGCAGGGCCGGACGGCGCCAGCTTCCTGCTGCTGGCCGCCAAGCCCCTCGGCGAGCCGGTGGTGCAGTACGGTCCCTTCGTGATGAACACCCGCGAGGAGATCGAACAGGCCCTCGCCGCCTACCAGGCCGGCGAGCTGGCCTGAGTCCTCCCCAAATGGCCGGAGCCCGGCCGCGTCAAACGACGCGGCCGAGGCGCCAGCCGATCACCGCCGCCACCAGCAGGCCGCCGCCCAGGCAGCCCGCCACGCCGATCCAGCCATCGAACTGCCAGGCCAGCCCGGACAGCGTACCGATCAGGCTGGCTCCCACGTAGTAGCAGCACAGGTAGATCGCCGCCGCCAGGGCTCGCGCCGGCGCCGGACGGCGCCCGACCCAGCTGGCTGCCACCGAATGGCCGGCGAAAAAGCCGAAGGTGAAGATCCCCACGCCGACCACCAGCACCGAAAGTTGCGGTGCCACGCTCATCGCCAGCCCGGCCAGCATCAGCGCCACCATCGCCCGCAAGGTCACCACCCGCCCAAAGCGATCTACCAGCCGCGCACCAAGGTTGGAGGCGACGATGCCCACCAGGTAGAGCAGGAAGACCATGCCGATCTGCGCCGGGCTCAGGGAAAACGGCGGCGCCACGAGGCGGAAGCCCAGGTAGTTGTAGAGGCTGGTGAAGCAGCCCATCAGCAGGAAGCCCATCGCGAACAGCAGGCGCAGGCCGCCATCGGCGAAGGTCTTGCGCGCGTTGCCGAGCACATCTGCCACCGCCACCCGGATCGGCTGGAAATGGCGCGACGGCGGCAGCAGGCGCCAGAACAACAGCGTGGTCAGCATCGACGAAGCCGCCAGACAGACCAGCGCCACGCGCCAGTCCGCGTGTTCCGCGATCAGCGCGGCGAGGAAGCGCCCGCACAGGCCACCCAGCGCGTTGCCGGAGATATACAAGCCCATCGCCCGTGCCAGCGAGGTCGGCGCGAATTCTTCGCTCAGATAAGCCATCGCCACCGCCGGCAGGCCGGCGAGGGTCAGGCCGAGCAGCGCCCGCGACACCAGCAGGCTGTGAAAGTCGCCGGCAAAGGCGCCGACCAGCGTGAACACCGTGGACAGGGACAGCGCACCGACCATCACCGGCTTGCGCCCGATGCGGTCGGCGAGGATCGCCGCCGGGATCAGCGCCGCCGCCAGCGCGATGGTCGCCGCCGACACCGCGCCGCTGGCCGCCGCCGGGCTCAGCCCGAAACCGTGGGCCAGCAGCGGCATCAGCGGCTGCAGGTTGTAGAGCAGCGAGAAGGTGGCGAAGCCGCCGAGGAACAGGGCCAGACAGGCGCGCCGGTATTCGGCGGTGCCGGCGTGCAGCTTGTCGGCGATGACGCTACGTTCGGAAGCGGATTCCGCACGAGGGCGGGACGGAATTTGCTGGGCGGGAAGCTCGCAGCAGGAGGCATCGGTTTGCATGGGGCCATGCTAGTCCCGCGCAAAACCACCAGTCCAATATATATTACCGACCAAATTAATACTTCAAAGATATATATGGAGCTGCGCCATCTGCGTTACTTCGTCGCCGTCGCCGAAGAGCTTAACTTCACCCGCGCCGCCGAACGCCTGCACATCGGCCAGCCACCGCTGAGCCAGCAGATCCAGGCGCTGGAGGAGGAACTGGGCGCGCAGCTGTTCGAGCGCACCAAGCGCCGCGTCGCGCTGACACCAGCCGGCCAGCGCTTTCTCGAACACGCCCGCCGCGTGCTGGAACAAGCCGGGCGCGCGGTGGACGACGTACGCCGGGTGGCCCGCGGCGAGGTGGGCGAGCTGAAGATCGGCTTCACCTCGTCCCTGCCCTTCACCGCCGTGCTGCCCAACGTCGTCCGCCGCTACCGGGAGCAGCGCCCGGACGTGACGCTCAACTTGCGTGAAATGTTCACCCCAGACCAGTACGTGGCCATCGAGGCCGGCGAACTGGACCTGGGCTTCGTGCGCTACACCGGGCTGGAAACGCCGGCCGGCCTCGACGTGCGGGAGATCCACAACGATCCGCTGCGCCTGGTCATCAACGCCGCCCATCCGCTGGCCAGCCGCCCGATGCTGAGCCTCGCCGACCTGCACGGCGAGGGCTTCATCACCTACCCGATCACCGTCGGCACCGGCCTCACCATCCTGCTCCGCGAGCTGTGCCTGAAGGCCGGTTTCGAGCCGCGCATCGTACAGATCGCCGGCGAGGCCACCACACAGATCGGCCTCGTCGCCGCCGGCCTTGGCGTCGCGCTGCTGCCGGCGCCGCTGGAATGCGTACGCATCGAGGGCGTGCGCTATCTGCCGGTCAGCGACGCCGGCGCCTACCTGTCGCTGGGCGTGGCGACCCGCAAGGGCGACCGCAATCCGCTGGTGGAACAGTTCCTGTCCAACCTGGAGCCGGCCCGCGAAGGCTGACGACGCACCACCGGTAAACGGACGAAGCCCCCGGAAACACACGGTTTCCAGGGGCTTCGCCGGGCAGGCAACGCGACAGGCTCAGCGCCCGATGCGTCCCTTGCCACGGGCCAGCCGGTGCAGCACCGCGACGAGGGCATCGACCTCTTCGCAGGTGTTGTAGAAGGCCAGCGACGGCCGCACCGTGGCTTCCTGCCCGAAGCGGCGCAGGATGGGCTGGGCGCAGTGGTGGCCGGAGCGCACCGCGATGCCTTCCTCGTTGAGGGCACGGCCGACTTCCTCGGGCCGGTAGCCGTCGAGCACCAGGGACAGCACCGAAGCCTTGTCCCGGGCGGTGCCGATCAACTTGAGGCCGGGCACGGTGAGCACGCCGCGGGTCGCATAGACCAGCAGGTCATGCTCGTAGCGGGCGATGTTGTCCATGCCGATGCGCTCCACGTAGTCGATCGCCGCGCCAAGCCCCACCGCGTCCGCGATGTTGCCGGTGCCGGCCTCGAAACGGGTCGGCGGCGCATGGTAGATCGTCTTCTCGAAGGTCACGTCGGCAATCATGTTGCCGCCGCCCTGCCACGGGGGCATGTCCTCGAGGACGGCGCGCTTGCCATACACCGCGCCGATGCCGGTCGGCCCGAAGACCTTGTGGCCGGAGAACACGAAGAAGTCCGCGCCGATGTCCTGCACGTTGACCCGCATGTGGGACACCGACTGGGCACCATCCACCACCGCCACCGCGCCGGCACTGTGGGCGATTGCGACGATCTCCTTGACCGGCACGACGGTGCCGAGGGCATTGGAGACCTGGGTCACCGAGACGATCTTGGTGCGGCTGGTGAGCAGCTTGCGGAACTCGTCGAGCAGCACCTGGCCCGTGTCGTCCACCGGGATCACCTTCAGCTTGGCGCCCTTGGCGGCGGCGAGCTGCTGCCAGGGCACGATGTTGGCGTGGTGCTCCAGGTGGGAGACGATGATCTCGTCGCCCTCGCCGACGTTCTTCCAGCCCCAGGTCTTGGCGATCAGGTTGATGCCTTCGGTCGCCCCGCGCACGAAGATGATCTCCTCCGTGGACGCCGCGCCGAGGAAGCGCGCCACCTTGCTGCGCGCCCCTTCGTAGGCGTCCGTCGCCCGTGCCGCCAGTTCGTGCGCGGCGCGGTGGATGTTGGAGTTCTCGTGCTGGTAGAAGTAGGCCAGCCGGTCGATCACCGCCTGCGGCTTGTGGGTCGTCGCGGCGTTGTCGAACCACACCAACTGCTTGCCATTGACCCGCTCCTGCAGGATCGGGAAATCCCGGCGTACCGCCTGCACGTCGAAGGCCGGATGGGCCGCCGACTGGGGCTTGGGCGCTTCCGCCTGGCGGCTGGGTTCAAGCCCCGTGTCCAGGAAGTAGAAATGCCCGGGCGCGCTGGCCGTCGGCGCCGTGGCGGCACGCCGGTCACCGGCGATCTCCGCCAGGATGGAGTGCAGCTCGGCCTCGCCCGGCAGCCCGAAGGACTGCGGCACGACGCGGTTCTCGGCGACCGGCAACGCGCCCTGCGGCGCCGACTGCACGGCACTCGCCTCGCCCAGGAAGTAATAGGGCGTGGACGGTGCCGGCGTCGGCGGCGAAGCCGGCGGGCTGAAGGTCGGCAAGGCGGCCGCGTAGGCTTCCGGTACGCCGAGGGCGGGGTTGCCGGCCTTGCCGGCGGCCGCAGCGTGATCCAGCGGCACCGACTCGGCGGCGACCGGCGCCACCGGCGCGGCGGCCGTCAGCTGTGGACCGACGTCGCCGAGGCGGATCTCCGGCGGCACCTCGGGCTGCGGCGCGGCGGCTCCGAAGCCGCCGAGGCTGTTCGGCCCCGGCAGCCCGTTGGGCAGCGCAGCGAAGAACTCACCGGCCAGCCGGGCCAGCACGCTCTCGTCGGGCACGCCCGCCGGTGCGTTGCCGCCCAGGGCCGCGAGCCCCTCACTTGTAGGTGTCGGGATAGTCATGGTACTTGCCGATCTCCACGTCATCGAGGACAGCCAGTGCGTCTTCGGTCAGCACGGCCAGCGAGCAGTACAGCGAAATCAGGTAGGACGCGATGGCGTTGCGGTTGATGCCCATGAAGCGCACGGACAGGCCCGGGCTCTGCTCGCCGGCCAGACCGGGCTGGAACAGGCCGACCACGCCCTGGCGCTTTTCGCCGGTGCGCAGCAGCAGGATCTTGGTCTTGCCGTCCTCGATGGCCACCTTGTCCGACGGCACCAGCGGGATGCCGCGCCAGGTCAGGAACTGGGAACCGAACAGGCTGACGGTCGGGGGCGGCACACCGCGGCGGGTGCATTCGCGGCCGAAGGCGGCGATGGCCAGCGGGTGGGCCAGGAAGAAGCCGGGCTCCTTCCACACTTTGGTGATCAGGTCGTCCAGGTCGTCCGGGGTCGGCGCGCCGGTCAGCGTGGAGATGCGCTGCTCGTCGGACACGTTGGCCAGCAGGCCGTAGTCCGGGTTGTTGATCAGTTCGCTTTCCTGACGCTCCTTGATGGTCTCGACGGTCAGGCGCAGCTGTTCCTTGATCTGGTCGTGCGGGCTGCTGTACAGGTCGGAGACGCGGGTATGCACGTCGAGGATGGTGGTGACCGCGTTCAGGAAATACTCGCGGGGCGCCTCGTCGTAATCAACAAAGGTCTGCGGCAGCTCGGACTCGTCGCGCTGGGAGCAGGCCACGCGCACGTCGCGGGGGTTCTTGACCTTGTTCAGGCGGTAGATACCAGCCTCGACCGGCAGCCATTGCAGCAGGTGCACCAGCCAGCGCGGGGAGATCGTGGAAAGCTGCGGAACGGTTTTGGTGGCATTCGCCAACTGCCGGGCGGCATTGTCGCCAAGGGCAGTCGGAACATCGATATGGTCGGCCATGGGAGCTCCTTATGAATTAAAAGTGGAATCGTTATGAAATCTGGAGATAAGCGAGTGTCCTTTCCGGACACCTTCGCTTCAACCGGCTATAGACGGCAAAGGCCCGGGCGGCGGGCCTTTGCGCAGAGCGTCAGGCTTCCAATCGGCTTAGAAAAGCACTGCCCTACTCCGCCGCCAGGCCCTCGAAGCGGGCGATCAGCGCCGACGCGGGCAAGCCGAGCGCATAGGCCAGCTTGCCGACGGTGAGCAGGGACGGCATGGCCTTGCCGCGCTCCAGGTCACCGACATAGGTGCGGTTGAGGTCGGCATATTCGGCGAGCTGCTCCTGGGACCAGTCGCGCTCCTCGCGCAGGCGGCGCACCAGGGCGCCAAAGCGGTTGGCCAGACCGGAGAGACCGATGGATGTGAGCATGGTGTGGGTCCTAGTTCGAGTCGGTGCGGGTTCAGTCCTGGACCCACGGCAGGCCACGCAGGCGCCAGCCGCCGAGCGCGCCGCGGCGCTGCTCGCCGTCCAGGTCGCCCTCGAAGCCCTCGAGAATGTTGAATGCATTGAGGAAACCGGCCTTGGCGGCCGCTTCGGCGGCGGAGACGGAACGCTTGCCGCTGCGACAGAGGAAGACCACCAGCGCGTCCTTCTTAACCTTGGCTTCGAGCTCCTTCACGAAGCGCGGATTACGGGTCATCGACGTGCCGGTCGCCCAGGCAACGTGGATGCCCACAGGCACATGGCCGACGAACTTGCGCTCTTCGGCGGTGCGCACGTCCACCAGCACGGCGCGGCCGTCGGCGACGAGCTGCCAGGCGTCGGTCGGCGTGAGGCCGCCGGCATAGGCCAGGCCGTCCGCCAGGGCCTGCTGGCGGGCGTTTTCGAGAAGGGTTTCGGCGATGTCGGCACTGCCGCCGGAGGGTGCTGTCGCACTGTCCGCAGAAGCCGAATCGATGGAGGCATCGAGCATGAGCGTTCTCCCGCAAGTGAATGGCCGGCACCTGATGTGGCCGGCTGACGGGAGAACATTAACGATCCGCTCCGGCGGAACGAACCAAGAAGATTTCAGAAGCCTTGCAGTCCGCGCCTTATATGCACTGCACTAAATCTGATAAGCAAACCGCCCGCGACGGGCGCGGGCGGTGCGGTCTCGCTTATTTGTCGAACTGCGTTGGGGCTTATTCGGCCTCGAAGACGAACTGCTGGGTCGCCACGATCTCCCCGTCGCTGGCCACGCACTTGTACTGCAGCATGGCGTTGCGCACTGCGCCGTGGAGGATCTTCGGCCCGGACAGGATCGTCACCTCGCGCACCGATCCGCCACGGATGACCGCCTGGGCCTTGACCACGCCGGTCACGCCTTCGGCGCCGCGGGGCACCTCGGGACGCACCTGGGTCGGGCAACTGGCGGCCATCTCGGCGCGCACCGGCTTGGGTGCGGCCACCGGTGCCGGCGGCGCGGGCGGGGCCGGCGGCGCGATGACCGGCGGCTCGGCCGGCGGCGTCGGCGTGGCGGCGGCAATCACCGGCGCGGCAACCGGCGGCGCCACGTCGGGCGGCGGCACATAGGCCGGCGGCGGCGGCGTGTTCGGCTTGACCGTCGGCTCCACCTTCACCACCTTCGGCGGCGGGGGCGGCGGAGGCAGCGTCACCTCCTGGATCACCGCCGCCTCCAGCGGCTTCTTGATGACCTTGACGACTTCCCGGGCCAGGCCGGACACCAGCGCATAGCCGAGCACGACGTGCAGGCCGACGACGACGATCAGCCCGGTCGCCTTGCGCTCCGGCGCCTTGGGCTGAAAACTGTAGTTGTTTGCGGTGATCGCGTTCATTCTATGAATTGCTCGCTGCCAATGACACCAATCTTGCTCAAACCGACCCGCTTGGTCGCCGCCAGGATGCCCGCCACCACTTCGTAGCGGGCATGCCGGTCGGGCCGCAGATGGACTTCGGGCTGGGTCGCCAGCGCGGCGACGTCCTTCATCTTCTGCTCCAGTTCGGCCCCGTCCGCCACCGGAACACCCTGCCAATGCACGATGCTCCTGGCGTCCACGTCGATCTTCACGACCTCCGGCTTCACGTCGCTGGGCGGCGGCGTACCGACCGGCAGGTTCAGATTGACCGCGTGCAGCTGGATGGGGATCGTGATGATCAGCATGATCAGGAGCACCAGCATCACGTCAATGAGCGGCGTGGTGTTGATGTCCACCATCACCTCGGCGTCGCTGCTGCTGCTCGAACCTACGTTCATACCCATGATTTCGCTCCCTTTCAGCCGCCACGGGCCGGCGGTTCGGTGATGAAGGCCACCTTGGCGATGCCGGCACGCTGGCACGCATACAGGACCTTGCCGACGCCTTCATACTGGGCCGTCAGGTCGCCGCGGATCTGAACCTCGGGCTGCGGACGCAGCGCGGAAACCTTCTTCAGATGCTCCACCAGCGCCCCGGTACTGGCGACCTTCGAATCCTGGATGAAAATGGCGTTGCTCTTGTCCACCGAGATGACCAGATTCTCGGGTTTGGACTCCCGGACCTCGACGGTTTCCTTGGGCAATTCGACCGCCACCGACGTGGTGGCGACCGGGATGGTGATGAGGAAGATGATCAACAGCACGAGCATCACGTCCACCAGCGGCGTGGTGTTGATCGCGGCGATCACGGCGTCGTCATCCCCCTCGGCGGGTGCTGCACTGATGGCCATGGCGTTGCGCTCCGGCGCTCAGGCCTTGCTGGCGGAAGCCAGGATGACCGAGTGCAGGTCGCTGCCGAAGGCGCGGACGTCGTCCAGCACGCTCTTGTTGCGGCGAACCAGCCAGTTGTAGCCGAGCACCGCCGGCACCGCGACGGCCAGGCCGATGGCGGTCATGATCAGCGCCTCACCGACCGGGCCGGCCACCTTGTCGATGGACGCCTGGCCGGCCACGCCGATAGCGGTCAGCGCGTGGTAGATGCCCCACACGGTACCGAACAGGCCGACGAACGGGGCGGTGGAGCCGACCGTCGCCAGGAAGGCCAGGCCACCCTGCAGACGGCTCTGGATACGTTCGATGGCGCGCTGGATGCTGAGCGTCACCCACTCGTTGAAGCCGACGTGCTGCAGCAGGCCGTCGTGCTTCTTGGTCGCCTCGATGCCGGCTTCGGCGATGAAGCGGAACGGGCTGGAACCCTCCAGGTTCTCGGCGCCCTGCTGCACGGAGCCGGCGCTCCAGAAGTTGTCGGTGGTCTTCTTGGCCTGGCGGCCGATCTTGGCCTGCTCCAGCAGCTTGACGACGATGATGTACCAGCTGCCGATACTCATGGACAGCAGGATCACCAGCACGGTCTTGGTGATCGCGTCGCTGCCCTTCCACAGGGCTTCGAGGCCGTAGGGATTGTCGACGGACTCGCTGGCCGCCGGCTTGCCGGCATGCAGGTCGGTGCCCACGGCAGCGGACGGCGCGGCAGCGGGCGCTGCGGATTCGGCCGGAGCCACGGCGGCACTCGGCTGGGCCAGCACCGAACCGGAGAAGGAGGCACCCGAAGCGGCGATCATGACCGAAGCGATGACGGCCGAAATGCGGGAACGTCCCTTGGTTATCTCAAAATTGAACATGCTAATTCTCCAAACTGATAAACAGGATCGGCAAGGCAAGGCACCGAAATATCGAGGAAAGAGGCAAAAAAGCCGCCAGACGGAATAAGCTAATTCACCATTCGAATAAGGAATTGCCGCCAGCGGAATCGAAAAATGCCCTCACCGCTCGTCTCGCACGCTCCATGCCAGAATTAAAAACACTTAAAAAACAAAACAATGCCAATCCACAAAGGAAAACCGCCAATTCACTTGCTGATCGTTCAGCACATCCGCTGGTGCACAGCCAACAGTTGTGCTGACAAAGGCGCAGATATGTATTCCAGAAATTCTTTGTTACTAATAGGGGAACTCCGTACCTACAATGAGCGCCAATAAAACCCCGGTCTTGACGAAAAATGAACCACGCCCCGCACATCATTACTTTCCCTGACCCACGCTCGGTTTCCATGTCCATCCGCGCCAGCGCCGTCGTATTTGCCGACCCGCGCTCGCTGCAGCTGCTGTCCCTGATCGACCGGGTGGCGCCGAGCAACGCCAATATCCTGATCATCGGGGAAACCGGCACCGGCAAGGAGCTGGTGGCGCGCCAGGTTCATCTTTCCAGCCTGCGGGCCGGCCAGCCTTTCCTGGCCATCAATTGCGGGGCGTTTTCCGAAACCCTTTTCGAAAGCGAATTGTTCGGCTTCGAAAAAGGCGCATTCACCGGGGCAATGACATCCAAGGCCGGCTGGTTCGAAGCGGCCAATGGCGGCACGCTGTTCCTCGACGAGATCGGCGACCTGCCGCTGCCCATGCAGGTCAAGCTGCTGCGCGTGCTGCAGGAAGGCGAAGTGGTGCGCATCGGCGCGCGCAAGCCGGTCAGGGTGGATGTGCGCCTGATCGCGGCAACCAATGTGGACCTGGAAAAGGCCGTTGCCGAAGGCCGTTTCCGCGAGGATCTGTATTACCGGCTGAAAGTCGTTTCCCTCGACCTGCCAATTCTGCGCGAGCGTCCCCGCGACATTCTTCCACTGGCCCGCCATTTCATCCACAAATACGCCACACGCCTGGACATCACCGAACCGGCTATTTCCGCGCAGGCGGAAAGGGCCCTGCTCGAATACCAGTGGCCGGGCAATATCCGCGAGCTCGAAAACGTCATCCATCGGGCGCTGCTGGTCTTCCATGGCCGGCAGATCGAGGCCGACGACCTGCACCTGCTTGGCCCGCAGATCGACCGCACGCCGCGCGATCAGCCGGCCACCCCGGCCGACCTGGAGGATTCGTTCACGCGCTATCTGAAGAATCTGTTCGAGGAAGGCAAGGAAGGCCTGTTCGACCATATCGTCGACCACACCATCAATACCGCCTACGAATGGGAACATCTCAACCAGGTCCGCACCGCGCGCCTGCTCGGCATATCCCGCAATGTGCTGCGCACCCACCTGAAGCGCATGCAATTGATCGATTGAAACGATGGCCGGCAAATCCTACGTCGACGCCAATTACCGTTTCATCGCCGCCTACCAGGAAATAAACGCCCGTATCGCCCAGCGCCAGCAGGCGCTGGCGCTTTACGTGACGCTGGTGGTCAGCATGCTGGCGGCCCTTGTGGCCCTAAAGCCCGGCGTGATTGCCGGGCATGTGCCGGTCGAATGGCTGATCCTCGGTTTCCCGGTGGCCTCCACCTGCCTGGCCTTTCTCAATTTCAAGGCCGAGCGGGCCATTACCAATCTGCGCCGCTTCGTGTCGTCGCTGGAGCGGCTGGAACTCGAAAGCCATGGCCTGCCGAGCTACAACACCGATCCCCAATGGGCCGCCGGTGCCAACAAGGCGCGGCGCTTCCACGATTTCGCGGCCGCCGTGCTGGTGGCAGGCGGCAATGGCATCGGCCTGGCGGCGGGCCTCAGCATCTATCCGGAACGCCTTGGCGACAACACCCTGCTGCTCGGCCCGGCGATCCTGATCAGCCTGCTGTCCCTGGCCGCCCTGCTGCTCAGCCCCAAATGGAGTTTCCGGCCGGACGAATAAGCCCGCGCCTGCTGGGCAGCCAACAGCCCCACAACAGCCATGCTGGCAAATCAACCCATTCCGGCCGGCCAGCCCGGTCACCGCCATTTCCTGCTGCTGCGCAGGAATGCAGATGAAAACGCCGCCCACCACGGGATTTCAGGTGTTTGGACGATCAAATCGAATAGGAAATAGTTTTTCTCGAAAAGAGAAAAAAGAGCGGCACGAAACCTGCAATACCGCCAGCAAACGAATTGCCTCCAGGCCCTGCGAATTGCTCCGGTGCGCTCGATTACGCACCGACATCCGATACCCGCCATGAAAAAGAAAGTCATCTGGACCTCGATCGCCGTCCTGCTCGCCGCCACGGCGGGCACGGCCACCTATTACCGTTCCGGTGAAGCCGCCGAGACCAAAAGGGCCGAAGCCGACCCGCGTGGCGATGGCCCCCGTGGCGAAGGGCCGCGCGGCAAAGGTGGGCGCAACCGGGACTTCGGCAACCGTCCGGTGCCAGTGCAGACCGCCGCCTCCCGCGCCGGCGACATCGACGTCAATGTGAACGCCATCGGCACCGTCACCGCCCTCAACACCGTGACGATCAAGCCCCGCGTGGATGGCCAGTTGCAGAAGATCGCCTTCGGCGACGGCCAGCAGGTGAAGGCAGGCGACCTGCTGGCCGAGATCGACCCGCGCCCCTTCAAGGCCGCCCTCGACCAGGCCACCGGCCAACTGCAGCGCGACGAAGCCCTGCTCGCCAACGCCCGCCTCGACCTGGAGCGCTACCGCGGCCTGCTCGCCAAGGACTCCATCGCCCGCCAGCAGGTGGATGCCCAGGAGGCCCAGGTGCGCCAGCTGGAAGGCACTGTGCTGACCGACCGGGCACTGGTGGATACCGCCCGCCTGAACCTCGGCTTCACCAAGGTCACCGCACCGGTGGCCGGCACCCTCGGCCTGCGCCAGGTGGACGCCGGCAACATGGTGCGTGCCGCCGACACCGGTGGCGTGGTGATCCTGACCCAGACCCAGCCGATCACCGTGCTGTTCTCCATCCCCGCCGCCAACCTGCCGGCCGTGCAGGATCAGCTCAGGAAGGGCAAGAGCCTGGCGGTAGAGGCCTGGGACCGGGACGGCCGCAGCAAGCTGGCCGGCGGCCGCCTGGTCAGCACCGACAACCTGATCGACACCAGCACCGGCACTGTCAAGCTGAAGGCCCAGTTCGACAACAGGGACGGCGCCCTCTTCCCGAACCAGTTCGTCAGCGCCCGCCTGCGCGTGGACACCCGCCACGACGCGGTGCTGGTGCCCTCGGCCGCCATCCTGAAGGGCACCCAGGGCAATTTCGTCTATGTGATCAACGAGCAGGAGAAGACCGCCAGCATGCGCCCGGTGGTCACCGGCCCCGCCACCGCCGACACGGTGGCCATCGAGTCGGGCCTGGCGGCCGGCGAGAAGATCGTCGTGGACGGCGTGGATCGCCTGCGCGACGGCGCCCCGGTGGAGCTGCCGTCGCCCGAAGCCCGCCAGGGCGGCGGACGGCACCGCGGCGAAGGCGGCCGCAATGAGGCCAAACAAGGGGCCGAAAACGGCGGCGACGGCGAGCGTCGCGGCGAACGCAAGAAGCCGGTATGAACCCGTCGCGCGCTTTCATCCTCCGCCCGGTCGCCACCTCGCTGCTGATGGTGGCGATCCTGCTGGTCGGCCTGATCGCCTACAAGATCCTGCCGGTGTCGGCGCTGCCCGAGGTGGAATACCCGACGATCCAGATCGTCACCCGCTATCCGGGCGCCAGCCCGGAGGTCACCACGTCGGCCATCACCGCCCCGCTGGAACGCCAGTTCGGCCAGATGCCGGGCCTCAAGCGCATGTCGTCCACCAGCGGCGAAGGCATCTCGGTCATCACGCTGCAGTTCGACCTGTCGCTGGCGATGGACGTGGCCGAGCAGCAGGTGCAGGCCTCCATCGCCAACGCGGACAACTTCCTGCCGCAGGACCTGCCGATGCCGCCGGTGTACAGCAAGGTCAATCCGGCCGACGCGCCGATCCTGACCCTCGCCGTCAGCTCGTCGAGCCTGCCGCTGGCCAGGCTGGCCGACCTGGTGGATACCCGCGTGGCAATGAAGATCTCCCAGCTGCCCGGCATCGGCCTCGTCACCATCGGCGGCGGGCTGCGCCCGGCGGTGCGCGTGCAGGTCAATCCCCAGGCCCTGGCCTCGGCCGGCCTCAGCCTTGAGGACGTGCGCAGCGCCATCGCCAACGCCAACGTGAACATGGCCAAGGGCAGCTTCGACGGCCCGGTGCGCGCCACCACGCTGGACTCCAACGACCAGCTCAAGTCCGCAGACGACTACCGCAAGCTGACCATCGCCTGGAAGAACGGCGCGCCGATCCGCCTGTCGGACGTGGCCGAGGCCGTCGAGGGCGCCGAGAACACCCGCCTGGCGGCATGGGCCGACCGCAACCCGGCGGTCATCATCAACATCCAGCGCCAGCCCGGCGCCAACGTCATCGAGACCGCCGAGCGCGTGCGCGCGCTACTGCCCCAGCTGGAGGCCGATCTGCCCACGTCGGTAGACCTGCGCCTGCTTACCGACCGCACCACCTCGATCCGCGCCTCGGTGCATGACGTGCAGTTCGAACTGGCCCTCGCCGTGGCGCTGGTGGTCGGCGTGATCTACCTGTTCCTGCGCAGCCTGCCGGCCACCGTGATCCCTGCCGTCGCCGTGCCGCTGTCGCTGGTCGGCACCTTCGCGGTGATGTACGTCGCCGGCTTCAGCATCAACAACCTGACGCTGATGGCGCTGACCATCGCCACCGGCTTCGTGGTGGACGACGCCATCGTGATGATCGAGAACATCAGCCGCCACGTGGAAGAAGGCGAGACGCCGCTGGAAGCAGCCTTGAAGGGGGCGAAGCAGATCGGCTTCACGATCATCTCGCTGACCGTCTCGCTGATCGCCGTGCTGATCCCGCTGATCTTCATGGCCGATGTGGTCGGGCGCCTGTTCCGCGAGTTCGCCATCACGCTGGCGGTGTCGATCCTGATCTCCGCCGTGGTGTCGCTGACCCTCACGCCGATGATGTCGGCGCGCCTGCTGAAGCCCGTCGGCCACCGCCACGACGACAACGGCGCCTTCTTCCAGGCCATCGTGGACCACTACGCGCGCATGCTGCGCTGGGTGCTGGACCGCCAGGGCCTGACGCTGCTGGTCGCCCTCGGCACCCTCACGCTGACGGTGCTGCTATACGTCTTCATCCCCAAGGGCTTCTTCCCAGCCCAGGATACCGGGCTGATCCAGGCCATCTCCGACGCACCGCAGGACATCTCCTTCTCCGCGATGGCCGAGCGCCAGCACGCTTTGGCGGACATCGTGCTCGAAGACCCGGCAGTGGAAAACCTGTCGTCCTTCATCGGCGTGGATGGCGCCAACACCACGCTGAACAGCGGGCGCATGCTGATCAAGCTGAAGCCCAAGGACGAGCGCAACGCCGACGTCGGCGAGGTGATCCGCCGCCTGCAGGAACGCCTGCAGGTGCGCCGCCTCGATACCAGGCTGTTCATCCAGCCGGTGCAGGACCTCTCCATCGAGGACCGCCTGTCGCGCACCCAGTACCAGTTCAGCCTGGAAAGCACCAACGAGGTCCAGCTCGCCCAGTGGTCCGGGCGCCTGCTCGACAAGCTGCGCGGCCTGCCCGAACTGGCCGACGTGGCCAGCGACCTGCAGGACCAGGGCACCCAGGCCTTCGTGGATATCGACCGGGACAGCGCCGGCCGCCTCGGCATCACCCCGGCGGCCATCGACAACGCGCTGTACAGCGCCTTCGGCCAGCGCCAAGTGTCCAACATCTTCACCCAGTCGGCCCTCTACCGCGTGGTGCTGGAGGTGGCACCGGACTTCCAGCGCAGCCCGGCGGCCCTCGAACACATCTACGTGCCGGCCGCCAACGGGCGCACCGTGCCGCTGTCGTCGGTGGCGCGGATCAGCGAGCGCAAGACGGCGCTGGCGGTGAACCACGTCGGCCAGTTCCCGGCGGTGACCCTGTCCTTCAACCTGGCGCCGGGCGTAGCCCTGGGCGACGCGGTCAAGGCGATCCATGCCGCCGAGGCGGAACTGGGCCTGCCGCGCAACATCCGCAGCAGTTTCCAGGGCGCCGCGCTGGCCTTCCAGGCCTCGCTGGACAACACCCTGCTGCTGATCCTCGCCGCGGTGGTGACGATGTACATCGTGCTCGGCGTGCTCTACGAGAGCTACATCCACCCGGTCACCATCCTGTCCACGCTGCCGTCGGCCGGCGTCGGCGCGCTGCTGGCGCTGCTGGTGTCCGGCCACGAGCTGGGGATGATCGGCATCATCGGGATCATCCTGCTGATCGGCATCGTCAAGAAGAACGCCATCATGATGATCGACTTCGCGCTGGAGGCCGAGCGGGAACGCGGCCTGGCGCCCCGCGAGGCGATCTACGAGGCCTGCCTGCTGCGCTTCCGGCCGATCCTGATGACCACCCTCGCCGCGCTGCTCGGCGCGCTGCCGCTGATGCTCGGCAACGGCGTCGGCTCCGAGTTGCGCCAGCCGCTGGGCATCACGATGGTCGGCGGCCTGCTGGTCAGCCAGGTGCTGACGATCTTCACCACGCCGGTCATCTATCTGGCCTTCGACCGCCTGGCCCGGCGCATCCGGGACACCGGTGAGCCGGCCGCGGCGGACCGTCCGGCATGAGTATCGCCTCGACCTTCATCCGGCGCCCGGTCGCCACCTCCCTGCTCGGCCTGGCCATCGCGCTGGTCGGCGCGGTCGCCTATTCGCTGCTGCCGGTGGCGGCGCTGCCGCAGGTGGATTACCCGACCATCTCGGTGTCGGCCAGCCTGCCCGGCGCCAGCCCGGAGACCATGGCTGCAACCGTGGCGACGCCGCTTGAGCGGGCCTTCGGCACCATCGCCGGGGTCACCGAGCTGACTTCCACCAGCACCCTCGGCAGCACCCGCATCACCGTCCAGATGGACCTGGACCAGGACGTGGAGAGCGCCGCCAAGAGCGTGCAGGCCGCCATCAACGTGACCCGCCCGCAGCTGCCCAGCGGCATGGCCGGCAACCCCAGCTACCGCAAGATCAACCCGGCCGACGCGCCGGTGCTGATCCTGTCGATGACCTCCGACACCGTGTCGCGGGCCGCGATGTACGACTTCGCCTCCACCGTGCTGGCTCAGCGCCTGTCCCAGGTGAAGGGCGTCGGCCAGGTCAACCTGGGCGGCGGCTCCCTGCCGGCGGTGCGCGTGGAGGTCGATCCGGCCACCCTCGCCGCGGCCGGCATCGGCGTGGAGAGCGTGCGCCAGGCCATCGACAACGCCAACGTCAATCGCCCCAAGGGCAGCCTGGAGAGCGGCCAGCGCCACTGGCAACTGGGCGCCAGCGACCAGGCCGGCAAGGCCGCCGACTACATCCCGACCATCGTGTCGTGGAAGAACGGCGCCGCGGTGCGCCTGCAGGACGTGGCCCGCGTCAGCGACGGCGAGCAGGACACTCGCAACGCCGGCATCGCCGACGGCAAGCCGGCGGTGATCCTGCTCATCAACCGCCAGCCGGACGCCAACGTCATCGAGACCGTCGAGCGGGCGATGGACGTGCTGCCGATGCTGCGCGAGGAGCTGCCCCCCGGCGTGAAGCTCGACGTGGTGGCCGACCGCACCGTCACCATCCGCGCCTCCCTGCGCGAGGTGCAGCACACGCTGCTGTTGTCGGTGGCGCTGGTGATCATGGTGGTCTTCCTGTTCCTGCGTAACGTGCGCGCGGCGATCATCCCCAGCGTCGCGGTGCCGGTGTCCCTGCTCGGCACCTTCGCGGTGATGTACCTGGCCGGCTTTTCGCTGAACAACATCTCGCTGATGGCGCTGGTGATCGTCACCGGCTTCGTCGTCGATGACGCGGTGGTGGTGCTGGAGAACGTCAGCCGCCACATCGAGGCCGGCATGCAGCCCTTCGACGCGGCCCTCAAGGGCGCCCGCGAAGTGGGCTTCACGGTGCTGTCCATGAGCCTGTCGCTGATCGCCGTGTTCCTGCCGATCCTGCTGATGGGCGGCATCGTCGGGCGCTTCTTCCGCGAGTTCGCAGTCACCCTGTCGGCGGCCATCCTGGTGTCGCTGGTGGTGTCCCTGACCCTCACGCCGATGATGTGCGCGCGCCTGTTGCGCGCCCATCCCAAGCCCGCGCCGGACGCCCGCCCCGGCGTCGGCAGCCGCCTGATGGACGGTGTGCTGCGCGGCTACGGGCGCAGCCTGCGGGTGGTCCTCGACCACCCGTGGCTCACCCTCGGCGTGCTCGTCGGCACCGTGGTCTTCAACGTGTATCTGTACGGCGTGGTGCCGAAAGGCTTCTTCCCGCAGCAGGACACCGGCCGCATCATGGGCTTCATCGACGCGGACCAGCGCACCTCCTTCCAGTCCATGCGCGGCAAGCTGGAGCATTTCGCCGACATCGTCGGGCGCGATCCGGCGGTCGCCAACGTGGTCGGCTACGCCGGCGGCAGCGGCGGCCCGCGCGGCGGAGGCGGCATGATGTTCGTCACCCTCAAGCCGCTCACCGAGCGCAAGGCCAGCGCCGACGAGGTGATCGCCCGCCTGCGCGGCAAGCTCGGCCACGTACCCGGAGCCAGCCTGTTCCTCGTTGCCGCGCAGGACATCCGGATGGGCGGGCGGATGTCCAACGCCCAGTACGAATTCACGCTGCAGGCCGACTCCCTGCAGGAGCTGAAGACCTGGGAGCCACGCATCCGCGACGCGATGCGCAAGCTGCCGCAGCTGGAAGACGTCAATTCCGACCGCCAGGACAAGGGCGAGCAGACCTTCCTGAATATCGACCGCGACGCGCTGGCCCGCCTCGGCCTCAACCAGCGGCTGGTGAACGCGACCCTCAACGACCTGTTCGGCCAGCGCCTGGTGTCCACCATCTACGGCCCGCTCAACCAGTACCGGGTGGTGCTGGAGGCACCGCCGGCCTACCTGCAGGGGCCGGAGGTGCTCAACGACCTGTTCTTCGTCAATCCGAACGGCGATCGCGTGCCGCTGGCCGCCTTCGCCCGCTGGGAGGCCGGCCCGGCGCCACTGGCCGTCAACCACCAGGGCGCCAGTGTGGCGACGACGATCTCCTTCAACCTGCCCCTCGGCACCTCGCTGTCGGAAGCCACCGACGCGGTACGCCAGGAGATGGCCCGCATCGGCGTGCCGACCTCGGTGCATGGCAGCTTCCAAGGCAACGCCAAGGCCTTCCAGGCCTCGCTGCAGAGCCAGCCGCTGCTGATCCTGGCGGCCATCGTGGCGGTGTACCTGATCCTCGGCATCCTCTACGAGAGCCTGATCCACCCGCTCACCATCCTGTCCACGCTGCCGTCGGCCGGCGTCGGGGCAATCCTGGCCCTGCTGCTGTTCAAGACCGAGTTCGGCATCATCGCGCTGATCGGCGTGATCCTGCTGATCGGCATCGTCAAGAAGAACGCCATCATGATGGTGGACTTCGCCATCGACGCCGAGCGCAGCCGCGGCCTGGCGCCGCGAGAGGCGATCTTCGAGGCCTGCCAGCTGCGCTTCCGGCCGATCATGATGACCACCCTGGCGGCCCTGTTCGGCGCGCTGCCGCTGGCCTTCGGCGTCGGCGACGGCGCCGAGATGCGCCAGCCGCTGGGCATCACCATCGTCGGCGGGCTGATCCTCAGCCAGTTGCTGACCCTGTACACCACCCCCGTCGTGTTCCTGCAGCTCGACCGCCTGCGCCGCGCCGCCGGCCGCTGGCGCTCGGCCCGTACGGCCGCCGCCCGGCCCTGAGCCTCCATTCCTGCCATGCCTTTCTCCATGAAGCACAGCCTCCTCGTCTCCCTCAACCTGCTCGCCCTCGCCGGCTGCGCCGTCGGCCCCGACCACCACCGCCCGGAGGCCGCCGTGCCGGCCCAGTTCCGCGAAGCCGCCGGCTGGAAACTGGCCGACCCCGGCAACGGCCCGCAAGCCGGCGAATGGTGGAAACGCTTCGGCGACGCCCAGCTCGACGCGCTGGTGGATGAAGCCGGCCACGCCAACCAGAACATCCGCATCGCCGAGGCGCGCTACCGCCAGGCCACCGCCCTGCTGGGCGCGGCCCAGGCCCAGTACTTTCCGACCCTCAACAGCGGCCTCGGCGTAACCCGCAGCCAGGGCGCCAGCGCAAGCAGCACCGGCACCGTCAGCACGCCGGCCCGCAACACCAACCGGCTGTCCCTCACGGCCAGCTGGGAGGCCGACCTGTGGGGCCGCATCGCACGGACCAACGAAGCCAGCGCGGCCAGCGCCGCCGCCGTGGCCGCCGACCTGGCCGGCGCCCGGCTCAGCGCCCAGGCCGCCGTCGTGCAGGCCTACCTGCAACTGCGCATCAACGACGCCCAGCACGCGCTGCTGGTACGCACCGTCGAGGCCTACAAGCGCTCGGCCGAGATCACCCGCAACCGCTTCGACGCCGGCGTCGCCGCTCGCGCCGACTTAACCCAGGCCCAGGCCCAGCTTAAAACCGCCGAAGCCCAGCTGATCGACCTGGACGTACAGCGCCGGCAGCTCGAACACGCCATCGCTGTCCTCGCCGGCCGGGCACCTGGCGAGCTGGTGCTGGCCCCATCCTCCACCGCGCCGACGCTGCCCGCCGTGCCCGGCGTGCTGCCATCCGCGCTGCTCGAACGGCGCCCGGACATCGCCGCCGCCGAACGCCGCATCGCCGCCGCCAATGCGCAGATCGGCGTCGCCCAGGCGGCCTTCTTCCCGACCCTGACCCTCGGCGCCAGCGGCGGCATGCAGAGCAGCGCGCTGGAACGGGTGTTCTCACTGCCCAACCATTTCTGGTCCCTCGGCCCCAACCTGGCCCTGACCCTGTTCGACGCCGGCACCCGCGACGCCAAGAAGGCCCAGGCTGTCGCCGCCTGGGACGAAACCGTCGCCAGCTACCGCCTCACCGTGCAGACCGCCTTCCAGGAAGTGGAAGACAACCTGGCCGCGCTGCAGACCCTCGAAGCCGAAGCCGCAGCCCAGGCCGAAGCGCTGGCCGCCGCCACCGAATCCCTCGAACTGGTGAACAACCAGTACCTGGCCGGCACGGTCAGCTACCTCAACGTGACCAACGCCCAGACCGTCGCCCTCAATGCCGAGCGTGCCCGCCTCGACATCATGGTGCGGCGCCTGACCGGCAGCGTGGCCCTCTTCAAGGCCGTCGGCGGGGGCACGCTGTGATTACGCCGTCATCCTGTAGCCCGGGCACCGGCCCGACTTGAAAAACCGGATTTCTTCCCCACATCCAGGAGCAAACATGAACCGACAACGCATCTGGGACCTTCCCATCCGTCTCTTCCACTGGTCGCTGGTGGCCAGCGTCGCCTTCGCCTACGTGTCCGGCAAGATCGGCGGTAACCTCATCGAATGGCACGGCCGCGCCGGCTACCTGATCGTCGGCCTGGTGATCTTCCGCATCGTGTGGGGCTTCGTCGGCACCGCCACGGCCCGTTTCGCCAGCTTCATCCGCGGCCCCGGCGCGATCCGCGCCTACCTGCGCGGCGAATGGCGCGGCATCGGCCACAACCCCATCGGCGCCCTGTCGGTGCTCGGCCTGCTGGCCCTGGTCGGCGCCCAGGCCGCCACCGGCTTGTTCACCAACGACGACATCGCCTTCCAGGGCCCCTTCGCCGACCTGGTCGGCAAGGACGCCTCCGACAGCTTTCATTCCTGGCACGCCTGGCTGCAGAACGGCCTGTTGGCGCTGATCGTGCTGCACGTCGGCGCCATCGCCTTCTACCTGCGGGTCAAGGGCGAAAACCTCGTCAAGCCGATGATCACCGGCTGGCGGAACATTGACGCCCGTACCCCGGTCCACCCCGCTCAAGCCAAGCGCGGCGGCGGTCTGGTAGCCTTCATCCTGTCGCTGCTGATCGCCAGTGGCGCCACCTACGCGGTGGCCGGCGGCCTGCTGCCGACCCCCGCGCCCGCTCCGGCCCAACCTGCCGCTACCTCAACCACTCCCGCCTGGTAATCGCCCCATGAAACTGCGCCTGATCGGAACCCTGCTGGCCCTGGCCTTCTGCGGAACGGCGCTCGCCGACGCACCGCCGCCGCGCCTCACGCCAACCTCCGAGCAGGCGCAGGCGGCCTACATCAGCTCGATGTTCCTGAGCCGCTACCACTACGCGGCCAAGCCCCTCGACGACGCGCTGTCGGAAAAGATCTTCGACGCCTACCTGAAGTCCCTCGACCCAGAACGCGTGTTCTTCACCCAGGCCGACATCGACGGCTTCGCCGACCTGCGCACCCAGCTCGACGACGCGATCCTGCAGGGCGATCTGGAGGGCCCGTTCGCGATCTTCCGCCGCTACCAGGAGCGCTCCGCCGAGCGCCTCGCCTACGCCCGCGCCCGGCTGGCCGACGGCTTCGACTTCAGCGTGGCCGAGAGCTATCCCCTCGACCGCAGCAAGGCCGCCTGGCCGAAGGACGACGCCGAGGCCCAGGACCTGTGGCGCAAGCGCGTCAAGAACGACTGGCTGCGCCTGCGCCTGGCCGGCAAGGAAGACAAGGCGATCCGCGAGACCCTCGAGAAACGCTACGACAGCTTCATCGCCCGTGGAGCCAAGAACAAGAGCGACGACGTCTTCCAGATCTTCATGAACGCCTACGCGGGCGCCATCGAGCCGCACACCAGCTACCTGGGCCGTGGCTCGGCGGACTCCTTCGACATCGCCATGCGCCTGTCGCTGGTGGGCATCGGCGCGGTGCTGCAGGAGCGCGACGACTACATCACGATCCGCGAGCTCACCCCCGGCGGCCCGGCGGCGCGCTCCGGCAAGCTGGCGGTCGGCGACCGCATCGTCGGCGTGGCCCAGGGCGAAGGCGCGCCGCTGGCCGACCTGGTCGGCGCCCGCGTGGACGAGGCGGTCAAGCTGATCCGCGGCACCAAGGACACCCGCGTAGTCCTCGACATCCTGCCCGCCAACAGCGGACCCGACGGCCGCCACAAGACCATCGTGCTGGTGCGCGACAAGATCAAGCTTGAAGAGCAGGCAGCCAAGAAATCCATCTCTCGAGTGGAACTCAATGGCAAGAACCTGCGCGTCGGCGTCATCACCCTGCCCGCCTTCTACGAGGACTTCGAAGGCCGCCGCCGCGGTGACAAGGACTACCGCAGCGCCAGCCGCGACGTGGCCCGCCTGATCGGCGAGCTGAAGAAGGAGCGCGTGGACGGCCTGATCCTCGACCTGCGCGACAATGGCGGCGGCTCCCTGCGCGAGGCCGTCGAGCTGACCGGCCTGTTCATCGACAAGGGCCCGGTCGTCCAGCAGCGCAACTCGGAAGGCCAGATCGAGGTGGAGAGCGACGAGCGCGCCGGCGCCGCGTGGGATGGCCCGCTGGCGGTGATGATCAACCGCGGCTCGGCCTCGGCATCGGAAATCCTTGCAGCCGCGCTGCAGGACTACGGCCGCGCGCTGATGATCGGCGAGCCGAGCTTCGGCAAGGGCACCGTGCAGACCCTCATCGACCTGGACGAAGTCGCCAAGAGCAAGAAACCCCAGCTGGGCGAGCTGAAGATGACCATCGCCCAGTTCTTCCGCATCAACGGCGGCACCACCCAGCTCAACGGCGTGACGCCCGACATCCGCTTCCCGTCGGCTTTCGAAGCCAAGGAGTTCGGCGAGACGGGCTTCGACAATGCGCTGCCGGCGATCCAGATCCCGCCCGCCAGCTACAAACCGGCCTCGGACCTGCAGACCATCCTGCCCGAACTGCAGCAGCGCCACGACGCCCGCGCCCGCAAGGACAAGGAACTCCGCGAGCTGGCCGAGGACGTGGCCGAGGCCCTCAAGCTGCGCGACAAGCAGGAGCTCTCCCTGCAGGAAGAAGAACGCAAACGCGAGAAGGAAACCCGCGAGGCGCGCCTGCGCCAGCGCGCCGGCGCCGAAGCCGCCGCCCACCTGGGCGACGACGGCCTGCAGGGAGACGAGCGCAGCCTGCGCGCCGAACTCGACTCCGAAAAGGCCCTCAAGGGCCGCAAGGACGTGCTGCTGCAGGAAGCCACCCGCATCGTCGGCGACGAGATCGAACTGCTCGCCCCCCGCCGGCGTGTCGCCCAGGGCGGCGAGGCACCTGTGCGACGCTGACACCTTGCATCCCCAAAAGAAAGGTCTCCGCGGCGATGATCACGCGGAGATCTGCCATTTTTCCCATCTCCCTTCGCATCTCCCTTCCCGGAGCACGACACGCAGGATTCCGGTATTCCCCCCCTCTTCAACCGGGGCCGAGCATACGTTTTATTCATTTAAAGCAATCATATGATGTGAAGTTCATCACATTCCGTTCCTGCTCCTGCCCGTTTCCTGCACCTGATCTTCCCCGGCCCCTCCGACGAAACCAGCACAGCCCCTGTGTTCAATGCGGATGAATCGTGGCGGGCGCCGCACAGCCGGGCGCTTGCACAAACCGGAGACTCGGTGGCCTCTGCACGCAACGCGCGAGGCTCAAAATGGGAAAATTTCCCGCTCAAAGAATCAATTTATTACATTATCATTATCTCAAATAAATCTATTTGGCATTAAACGCCCCACTCGGCGCGTATAAGAACTGCCGACCCGGAGACTGCCTTGGCATTCCTCAAAGTCCGCGGATTGACCGCATTCGCCGCGAACGGCCAGGCCATTGACGGAAGGCGCGCCGGGACATGAGCCGGGTCTCCGCACTGCTCGTTCTCAAGCTCTGCCTGACGGTCCCCGTCGCGCTGGGGCTGGGATTGCCCTTGGTCTCCCCCTCCCCGGGCGGGGGTGTGCTGCGGGAACTCGCGACCGTCGGCATTCCAGGTAGCCTCGCCGTCGGCCTGCTGTTCCTGTCACTGGTCTTCCTGTACTGCCGCGATCTCCACACCACCCTGTCGTTGATCCATCCCCGCGCCCGCACCGCCTCACCGCGCAGCGTGTGGCTGATGTTCCTGATCCCCTACAACTTCATCGAGGACTTCTTCATCGTCCTCAACGTCACCCGCTCCCTGCAGCGTGAATCAAGCCAGAACGCGGTCTTCGGGCAATTCCGCAACTTCGGCATGCTGAGCGGGATCGGCTGGTGTTCCGCGCAGATCGTCTCCCTCTTGCCCAACGACATCGGCCTGTTCGCCGGATTCGCCGCCCTGCCCCTGTGGATCCTGCACTGGCGACGCATCCGCCAGGCCAACGCCCTGCTGAGCGCCAACCGAGGATTCAGGCACAGCGTGCTGATGTCTTGAGCCACCGCCACCGAACAACGGAATGTCCCGTCACGGGCAATTCGTCGGTACGGCCAGGGGCTCGACGGGGCCGTCGCGGACGAGATCCGACGGGGGTTTGAGGCAATAGACGCGGCCCGACTCGGTGGTGATCCGCAGGATCCCGCCGCCAAGGCGCTCTTCACCGGCGGAGCGCTTGCGCAGGGCGCGGTCGAGTTCCGGCACCACCACACGCGGCACACGGGCGGGCGCCGCGGCCGGCACAGCGCGCAGGCTACGGGCATCGGAGGAAAGGACCGTTTCAGGCAAGGGCCTGGATGGCGAAACGGATGACGGAACAGGCGGCGGAGCGGAAGCCGGTGACTCTGGCGCACGCCAACTCAGTCGCAACGGTGGCGGCACCTGCGTCCCGGCGGGATCGGGCAGCCGCAGCTCGAGGACGCCGCCGCCGTGCAGGAACGCCGCCAACAGGATATACGGGGCCAGCCGCCTCGCCGCGCTGGTGTCGGCGCCACAAAATGGCAAGGCGTGCCCCACCGCGGCCATCCGCTCAGTTGGCAATACGCGCACCGCCGCCGACACCCGGCGGATCGAGCACGTAGGAAACCTGCGGGTAACGCCGGTTGCCCAGGTCGAGCCAGCCGGAGGCGCGCGGCCGGCCGCCGACGCGTTCGTAGAAGGCGCGGGCGTCGTCATTGCCGGCCAGCACCCACACGCCCAGCTCCTCCGCTGCCTGTACGCCGAGGTCGCGCCACAGGGCTTCGAGCAGGCGCCGGCCAATGCCCCGGCCCTGCAGGCGCGGCGCCACGTAGAGGGCGTACAGCTCGTGGCGCCAGCGGTCAGCCGGATCGCGGGCCGGGCCGCCGCAGGCGAAGCCCAGCACCGTGCTGCCCTCGACGGCGACCCGGTGGCAGGCGCCGGGCCGGCTCATCAGGCGCAGCTGGCGGGCGGCCTGCTCGTCGGAGCTCAGGTGGTCGAGAAAACCGTCGGACACCAGGCCACGGTAGTTGGTGCGCCAGGTGCGCACCAGCAGGCGGGCCACGGCGTCCGCGTCCGAGGCCCGTCCCTGGCGCACATGCACGCCGGCGGTCATGAAGTTACTGGCGTGTGGCTGCATCCCAGTGCTCGACGATGCGTCCATCCCGGACCCGGAACAGGTCGAACCAGGTGGACGTGTATGTTTTGCCCGCCTCGCGGGGGTCCGGGTATTCGCGCACGAAGCTCAGCAGCACCAGCTCGCCCTCTGCGACGATGCTGGCTATGGGCGTGCGCACGCGGGCTTCGATCGGTTTCGGCTTGGCAATCTTGCCGAAGAACTCGACGAAGCCGGCCCGCCCGGTGGGCACCCGCGGGTTGTGTTGGATGTAGGACTCGGCCAGGTATTTGTCGGCCAGCTCCAGGTGTCCGCCCTCGAACACCTCGCGCCAGAAATCGTAAACCAGCCGCTTGTTGGCAGCCTGGCGCGGATCAGCGCTGGCGAGCAGCGCGTCATGATCGGGATTGCCGGTGACCGGCTCCGAGGCGGCCACCTGGCCTACGCTGAGCAGGCCCATCAGGGCCAGGGCAAGAAGATTGTTTTTCATTTGATCGTCATTTTACGAAAGAACGCCGGCCACACCACAACCCGAATTGCATCAGGATGCTGCAGCGGCCTGCTGCGGACATATCACGGCGCCGAAGGAACTCAGCAACTTCCGCGCCTGCCTGCTCGGGCCCTGCCGGGCCGTATCTGCGGCGATGTTCCACCGGCAACTGTTGAAATCCACGAAACACCGTTGCCCGGCTGCTCCGCAAACAGCACCCGGCGGGTTCCACGAGGGCCGCCTCGCCTTTCCACCAGGTTTCCGCAGTGCCGCCGGGGATAGGCGGCGTGCGCTTGTTTCGCAAGGCATTTATCGCCGCCGGACCGCCATGCGTCGGTGGCGACACCGGCGATGGCCCCGGAATTGCTGGAAGTGCGCAACTGCGAACAGGAGAAACTCCGTGCCCCATCCCGCCCACCGCCCCCGCCGGCTGCCGGCCCTGGCCCTCGTCGCGCTGCTTGCCGGCAGCAGCCTGCCGGCCCATGCCCACCATGCCTTCGCCGCCGAATTCGACGCCGACCAGCCGCTCGAACTGAAGGGCACCGTCACCAAGGCCAAGTGGGTCAATCCCCACAGCTGGCTGTACTTCGACGTGAAGAACGCGGACGGCACGGTGACCAACTGGGGCGTCGAATTCGGCGCGCCCTTCGGCTACTCGGTGTCGGTCGCACTGGCCGACGGCCGGAACTTCCAGACCGGCGGAGCCCAGGACGTCCCCGCCGCCCCCCGCTGAGGGCAGTTCACCAAGGCCCGTCACCGCCCCCGATCGCCCATGCCCTTGCCCCGCGGCACCTTCCCCCGCATCGGCAGCCGGAACCTGATTGCGCTGGCCCTCGCCACCCTGCTCGGAGCCGGCACCCTGTCCGTCGCCTCGACGGTCGGCGCCTTCCTGCTCGACTGGAGCCGCAGCCTGGACCCCGACACTGGCAGCCTGCTGCGGCCGGCGCTGGTGATGCTGGCCAGCGCGTTCCTGGGCCTCGGCGTGCTGCTGCGGCGGCGCCGGACAAACCGCCACAAACGCTGAAGGCGACCGCCCCTCGCCGACTCCCGACTCCCAACGCACCGTCTCCGAACTGATGACCACAACCGCCACCCGGCGGGCCTTCAGCTTCGCCCTGCTGTGCGCCACGCTGGCCACAGCCTTGCCACCGCTGGCCGGTGCCGCCGGCAGCAGCAGCGCCAAGACGCCCCGCGCGGAACGCATTCCGCGCCTCGCCAACGGCAAGCCCGACCTCGCGGTATCTGGCAGACCACCAGTGCCGCCGACTACGACCTGGAGCCTCACGCCACGCACCGGGACGCACCGCCCGGCCCCGGCATCGTCGATGGCGACGCCCCCCTACCTGCCGCAAGCCCTGGAGCAGCGCCGCAGGAACTTCGAAGCCTGCAACAGCGCCGACCCTCGCCTGAAATGCTTCACTCTCGGCGTACCGCGCGGCATCTACTACCCGGAACCCTTCCAGATCTTCCAACGCGAGCGCAACCTGACCCTGCTGTTTCAGTTCGGCCACTCGGTGCGCACTATCCACACCAACAGCACCGACCACCCCAAGGAGCCAAACGACCGGTGGCTCGGCGACTCCCGCGCGCGCGGGTGATCCGCCTGGACGGCAAACCCCACCTACCGGCGGTGCGCTACACCGCTCAGGATGCGCCGGACGACTAGCACTTCGAAACCACGCTGGCCAACCACCGGAAGGGCGAAGTCATCGTCGGACGGGATGAGCGCATCTGCGTGGAGAACAACGGCGGCTTCGGCAACGTGGCCACCGGCACGCTGAAGCGACAAGGCCCTGCTGCCCGCTCAGCAACAGCACTGACCGCCCGGCTGGTGCGCCGCCAGCAGCCGGGCCGCACGCTGGCCCCCGCCGCAAGCGGTCCACCGGCCGCTGGCAGAACACAAAGGCACAAACTTTCAGGGGCTTGGCTACGTCAGGCGACAAGCACCCGACACCCGTCGCACGCCCATCGCGAGCCGGCGCGATTGTTGCAAAACCAGGGCAGGACACCGCCCCGTGCGGATTCGACCCATACAGCCAACACCAAGGACCAAGATGAA
The DNA here is from genome assembly GCF_058800215.1 of Zoogloea sp. GW822-FHT05C07. NCBI lineage: Bacteria > Pseudomonadati > Pseudomonadota > Betaproteobacteria > Rhodocyclales > Zoogloeaceae > Zoogloea > Zoogloea sp. GW822-FHT05C07. Next base: position 3,993,931 of record NZ_CM179510.1, on the reverse strand, counting down.
AGCCAAACTCCTGCTCGCCGCGCTGATCGCCGCCGGCTCCACCCTCGCCATCGCCCAGCAGGCCGCTCCCGCCGCCGCGGGTGCCCAGCAACCTTACGTGGCGCCACCCTGGACCTACAAGACCAAGCAGCTCAACCGCGCCGAGATCGACGCGCTGCTGGCCAAGCCCGGCCAGGTGCTGGTCCTCGACGTGCGCCGCCCGGACGAACTGAGCTCCAAGGGCAGCTTCCCGGTCTTCCTCAACATCCAGACCGCCGACGTCGAGAAGTACGCCGACTACATTCCCAAGGACCGCAGCATCATCACCGTCTCCAACCGCGCCCACCGGGCCGGCGACGTGGGCGACAAGCTGACCGCCCGCGGCTTCAAGATCGCCGGCGCCGCCGGCACGCTGGACTACGAAGACCAGGGCGGCAAGGTCGCTCACATCACCCCGCCGGCGCCCCGCCCCGCCACCACCGCGGCCGCCAAGTAAGCCTCCCGATGAAGCCTGCCCGATCCGTTGCAGCAGGAAGCCGCGCGGGCGCTAGCCGGCCGCATCGAGCTGGGCTGGCCCAGCCCGGGGGAGACCGCGCTAGAGCACCTCGCCGTCCGCCCCTGACGCGCCCGGCCAGGCTCACTTGAAACGCCGCCAAAGGGTCAGCGACAGCAGGTTCTGCGTCGCCGACTCGGTGACCGGCGAACGGGCCGCATCGCCCTGCAGGCGGGCCCGGATCCATTGCCCACTCAAGCGCCAGTCCGCATCGAGATGGTATTCGCCGCTGATCGCCAGGCTGGTGTCCTGCTGGCCGGACTGCATCTGCCAGGGACTGCGGTTGCTGCGCTGGGCGGCCCCCTCGTCAAGGCCGAAGTAACTCTGCCGGTAAGCCTGATTGGCCCAGGTGCTGCCGAGCGTCAGAGCCAGCGTGCCGTGTGGCCCCAACGGTGCTCCGACGGTAAGGCCCACTTCGCCCAGCAGACCGTCGCTCCTCACCCCCGAACCGTAACGGACACTGCTCTGCACAAGCAGGAACTCGTAGGGTGCGTAATTGAGAAAAACGCCCTTCTCCAGGCGCGCACCGATATCCGTGGTGCCGGCCAGCAGCGTGCTGGCGCTGGCCTTGCGCTTCAGCTGCGCCCACAGGCGGGCCCCGAACTGCAGGTCGTCGCGCCCCGACAGATTCCAGCCGATGCCATTGTCAGTGGACACAAAGACGCCATTCGCGAAGTACAAGTCAACACCGGGTAGCAGCATCGTATCGGTCTTCCTGCCGCCCGGATAAGCCTGGAACATCCACAGGGACGGCCCCACCGACAGGGTGTAGCCCTGCTCCGGCGGCCGGTCGATGAAGATCGTCCCACCGGCGGCGAGGCCCGCACCACTCGCCAACGACGTCAGCACCAAGAACAGCGCCCGGCTGTGACGGGGAAAGCTCGCCGGCTGGGGCGTAGAATGGCGCCCGGATCTGACCGGCAAACGGAATAAAGAATGGAAATACGTCGAAACTGGGTACAAGGGAGTTCCTACATTCTGGCCGCCGGCGGCATCCTGGCGGTCTTGAGCCTGCACCTGCTGCAGGCCCTGTTCGCCGGCATGCTGGTCTTCCTGCTGGTGCAGCTGACCCAACCGCTGGTCGGCCGGGTGGTCGCCGGGTCGCGCGGCAAGCTGGTGGCGACCGCGGTACTGGCAATGCTGATTATCGCCGGCATGGTGGGGCTGGGCTTGTGGATCGCCTCAATGCTGCATGGTGGTGGTGGCCTCGACGCGATCTGGACCAAGATGGCCGAGGCCCTCGACAGCGCCAACGACGTACTGCCGCCGTGGCTGCTCGGCAGTCTACCCAGCAGCGGCCCCGAGTTGAAGGCCCAGGCGGCGCACTGGCTGCGCGAACATGCGCCGGAACTGCGCCTGCTCGGCAAGGAGGCCGGCGTCGCCGCTGCCCACATCCTGATCGGCATGATCATCGGCGCGATGGTGGCGGTGCACGAGATCTCGGCGCGCAACGAGCGCCGCCCCCTCGCCGCCGCCATGCACGAGCGGGTCGGCACCTTCTACAAGGCCTTCCGCCGGGTCTTCGTCGCCCAGGGCAAGATCGCCGCGATCAACGCCTTCTTCACCGGCCTCTACCTGCTGGCCGTCCTGCCATCACTGGGCATCCACCTGCCCTTCGGCAAGACGATGGTGCTGATCACCGCCATCGTCGGCCTTCTGCCGGTGGTCGGCAACCTGATCTCCAACTCCATCATCGTGATGATCAGCTTCTCTGTGTCGCCCTACGCGGCGCTGCTGTCGCTGCTGTTCCTGATTGTGCTGCACAAGGCGGAGTACTTCCTCAACGCCCGCATCGTCGGCGGCGAGATCGACGCCCGGGCGTGGGAGATCCTGATTGCGATGGTGCTGATGGAAGCCCTGTTCGGCTTCGGCGGCGTGGCCCTGGCGCCGGTGGTATACGCCTACATCAAGGCAGAACTGACGGCGGCGCGGCTGATCTGAGGCATGGGGCATTCAATGGACACAGCCCGATGAAGAATCGCTCCGGCCCCTGGCACGCACTGGCCAGCCGCTGGCCGCAGGCCGCCAACTATCTGCGTCGCATGCTCGGATTTGCCGGCGCCGGCCTGATCGGCACGCCCTTCCATTACCTGACCCTGCTGTGCGGCACCGAGTTGCTCGGCCGCGACCCGGTCAGTGCCAGCGTGGCCGGTGCGCTGGCCGGTGCCATCGTCAATTACCTGGCGAACTACTACCTCAACTACCGCAGCAACCACAGCCACCGCCATACCGGGCCACGTTTCTTTCTCGTCGCGAGCGGGGGATTTGCATTGAACTGGTTGCTGATGGCGCTCTTCGTCCACCAGCTCCATATCCACTACCTAATTGCGCAGATAGTCGTAACGGGCTTGGTGTTCTTCTGGAACTTCACGACGAACCACTTCTGGACCTTCCGCGCCCACGACCCGCATCGACCGCGTTGAACGGCCTCCGTCGGACAGCCGGTCGCGCCGCCTGCGGAGGGGCAGCACGATGGTCGTACCGGGCAGACGACCCGATCGTTGGGCAATCAGGTAAACCGGGCGCCCCTTGATCTCCTCATAGATCTTGGCGATATACGCGCCGAGGATACCGAGGCTGATCATGATGAAGCTGCCCACCAGCAACAGCGTCAGGATCAGCGTCGTGAAGCCGGACACCGCATTGCCGGACAGGCGCGACCACAACGCTTCCGAACCGATCACCACTGCCAGCAGCAAGGTGATCATTCCAAGGATGGTGATGATCTGCAGCGGGGCGCTGGTGAAGGACACCAGCGCAGTTCCCGTGAGGCGCACCAGGCTGCCCAGGGTCCAGTTCCGAGCGGATCGGGTGCTGGGCGCGACCTTGAAGAACACCTCTTCCTGCCGGAAGCCCACCCACTGACTGAGGCCACGGAAAAAACGCTCCCGCTCCGTGAGGCTGGTAATGAGAATGTCGACGACAGCGCGGTCAAGCAGCTTGAAATCGGACGCCGCCCTCAGGGAAATCCCGGTCATCCGGCCGATGCAGCCCGTGATGCCTTCGGCGACGGATGCATACCAGAAATTGTCTTCGGAACGATCGCTCTTGACGCCATTGACGACCTGGACGCCACGCTCCCAGGCGGCGAGAAATTGCGGAATGCTTGCGGGCGGATGCTGCAGGTCGGCATCCATCGTAATCACCGCGTCACCCTGCGCGGCCTCCAGCCCGGCCAGCAAGGCCGCCTCCTTGCCGAAATTGCGGCTGAGGCGAATCACCGTCAACCAGGGCCGGGAGGAACACAAGCCGGAAGCCACATCGAAAGTCCGGTCCGGACTGCCATCGTCCACGACGATGACCTCGAACGCCTGGTTCATGCCACTCAGCACATCCTCGAGCACGGCCAGCATGCGTTCGATCCCGACCTCCTCACGAAAAGTCGGGAGGACGACAGAGAGAAGCCGGGCCCGCCTGCGGCTGGCAGTCTTTTCAGCACTCATTTGCACACCTGTATCTGGCGGTCCGTCACGTGGTAAACAACATCGCTGAAACGCGTCGGTGCAACGGCGAATTCTGCACAAAGATCGACGAATTCCGAACTGCACAGGAGACTGCGCTCCCCTTCCCAGTCATGATAGGCAAACAAGCGCTCATCTGTGACTTCCTGCCCATCCATACGCCCCGGATGACACATCAGCTCAAAGACGCCATCTGCCGGCAGGCGCTCGAAGATGCGTCGCAATGCGTCGATCCCGAGCCGTCCGCTGGCCGCCAGTCCGGCGCAATCCAGCTTTCGCTCGCTGGGGAGCACTGGCGGGATGGACTGCAGCGATGCCGCGGCCACGAAACGGACCCATGCCCCCGGAGATCCACCTCCCGACTCGGGCAGCAAACCGCGTACCCAGGGAATATCGTAGCGGCGGGCCAGATCGATGATCAGCTTGCGCAGGGACGGCAGCAAATGAACGTGTTCATGGGAGTTCAGGAAACATATCCGCAGCCCGGCATCGAGGGCCCGCTCGATCTGGGCCCGCCATTCGTCCTCGACCACCCGGACCGACAGCGCCCCCGTCATCACGGCAAACATCGCTTTCCCCTTGCCGGGGAAGATGCCTCCCCAACGTGTCAGCGAGCGGCTCATCGACGCGGTCAGGGGCGTGCCCCGGCTGAGGTTCAAATGGACACCGCAATCCAGCCGGGGGAAGGCCTTCAGGCTCTCAGCCAGTTCAGGAAACAAGGGGCTCGAGGTCATCACGCCAGTCGCGGACACGGCCCCCGCCTCGACACAATCGAGAATACCGGCGGACACACAGCGGTACTCGCCGAAATCGTCCGCGTTGACGATCAGACGGATCACCGCCCCGCACCTCCATTCACAGCCGCAGCCTCGGGCGGCAGCACGGCGACCCACAGGCGCACCGGCGGCACGCTTGCATCCGTGTGCTGCCGGAAAGTCGTCACCGTCTCGTGCTGCAGCCCCGGGAAGCGCGCACGCATGGCAGCGATCAACTCATCATCGATGGGTTTGAGCATCGGCTGGACGAACACGGCCCCCTGGGCACGCAGCTCAGCCTCGTTCAGCCATGGGCTCTGGGCAGCACTGGCCTCGAAATAAGGCGTCGGCTTTTCCCTGGAAAAGGCACTGATCGTGGCAATGGTCCATCGATCACCCGCGATGTACTTCAGAGGTTTCCCCGTGTGCTCATGCCAGCGGTTGATCACATAGTCCGACACGGTCTGCCCGGGATAGGCAATCGAATACGGTGCGACGCCAGTGGATGCGGGACGAATGAAAATGACCCAGTACGTTCCGCCAATCTCCACGGCGAGCAAGGCCAGCCAGATGTAAAGGAAACGACGCCAGCTCCGGGTATCCAGTTCCGGCGGAAACACCAGCACCAGTGCGATACCTGCCAGCGAAAAGAACGGGAAGCCCCAGCGCGCAATCAGTTGCGCATTCGTCAGCGTGGCGAGTCCCAGCGTGACCAGCAGCGGGCCACAGGTCATCAGAAAGACGAAACGGCGACCAAAGGTGCTGAACGTGAAATCCCGGTTCTTCCAGCGCACGAAAGGCAGATAGAGCAGCACCATCGGGAGCAGGGCCCCCAGTTGCTCCAGCAGGAACATCAAGGGCGGATACAGACCGTGTTGGTGCGCACCTGCGCCCGGCTCGGTATAGACGTTGTGCTCGAGATCGAGATTGTTGAGCGCGTAATGAAAAGGCCCGAAATCGTGTTTCGCGAGCCACAGCAGATTCGGGGAAACCACGACCACAGCCATCGCCAGCCCCGCGTAGAAGCTCCGCGTGCGCAGGGCGCGGCGCCCCTCCGGCAGCAAGCCAAGGGCAATCAGCATGACCATGAACAGAATGGCCGACTCATACTTGGCCAGCGTGGCCAGACCGGCACACGCGCCGGCCATGACCCAGCGCGGGGTATCCGGGCGCAGCAGCGCCGCCCGGAAGCTCCAGATCGTCAACGCCCACGTCGGCAGCATCGCGACATTGGGATTGAAGGGAATGGCACCGACCGAGTAGTAGTAAACGCCATCGAGCAGCAGCACGGCCAGCACGGCCTTCTGCCGGCCGACAACCGGCAGGGCAATCCGGTACACGACCCAGAAGGTCAGGACCACCGCCGCCTGGGACACGAGATAGATCGGCCACCCCACCGTACCGAATACGCGCGTCGCCAGCGCCGTGAGCCAGGGCGCCAGGAAGGGATGCTTCTCGTAGCCGAACAGCCACATCTGCCCCCAGGCCAGCCCTTCGAGGGAGTCCTTTGGCGGGTTGTGGTACATCAGGGCCGGGACCAGCGTCCACACCACCAGATGAAGCAGACAGAACCAGAGCAAGGTCCGCCCGGCGTTGTCGAAGGTGATCAAGTTGCGGTGCGTGCTCTGCAGTGGCAGGACACCGACAGGCAAGGTTTGCATCATCAATAGTCTGAGAATGGGCAGTGCATTTGAAGGGCCGATTTCCCGGCCTCATCGCTCTCCCGGCACCGGGGCCGGATCACGAGTCGAGAATAAAAGCCTCGGCCCTTCGATTCCCTGACATTGATGGGAGTACGCAGGGGGCTACCGCTTCACCGCAGGATTTCACGGCAACAGGCAACGCCCCCGGAAAGGCGACTCCCAGGCCGACGGCTTACGCGGCCTTCAGCAGCGCACCATGCTGCTCGCGCAGCACCGACACCAGCAGATCGATCTGCTCGCGGGTGTGGCCGGCGTTGAGAATGACCCGCAAGCGCCCCTGATTCTTCGGCACCGCCGGGAACTTGACGCTGTCCACATGCAGCCCGACGCTGCGCAGCAACTGGGACAGTTGGTCGGTCAGCACCTCGTCGCCGATCAGTACCGGCACGATCGGCGTGGTCGTGGATACCAGCGTGTACGGCAGACCCTGCATCGATTCGACGAAATAGCGCTTGTTGTCCCACAGGCGCTGACGGCGCTCGGGTTCGTCCTGGACGATGTCGATGGCCTCGCTGACCGCGAACACCTGGTCCGGCGGCAGCGTGGAGGTGAAGCCGTAGGCCGAGCAGGTCAGGCGCAGCAACTCACCGATGTACTTGTCGGTGGCGATGAAACCGCCGATGGCGCCGTAGGCCTTGCTGAGGGTGCCCATGCAGATCAGGCGCGGATCGTCGACACCGAAGTGTTCGGTGATGCCGCCGCCGTTTGCACCCAGCACGCCGGTGCCGTGGGCATCGTCCACGTACACCATCGCGTCATAGCGGTCGGCGATGGACAGCAGCTCGGGCAGCGGCGCGATATCGCCGTCCTGGCTGAAGACGCCGTCGGTGACGATGATCTTGGTTGTCGCCTCCGACGCCTTTAGCAAGGACTCCAGGTGCTCCAGGTCCAGGTGGCGGAAGGTCAGGCGGTCAGCCCCGGACAGACGGATACCCTCGCGGATGCTCACATGGTTGTACTCGTCGGAGAAGAACGCATAGCTGTGGCGGCCACGGGTGCGAAAGCCGTACATCCGCGCGAACTGGGCCGTCTTGACCAGCGAAGACAGTACGCCGAGGTTGGTCAGGTAGCCGGTGGCGAACAGCAGGGCCGTATCCTTGCCCTTCATGTCGGCAAGTTTCTGCTCCAGCTGGTCATAGATTTCGAGGTCGCCGCCGAGCAGACGCGATTCGCAGTTGCCGACACCGTAGCGCTCCAGCCCTTCCCGGGCCTTGGCGATCATGCGCGGGTGGGACGCCAGCCCGAGGTAGTTGTTGGTACTGAAAGACACATGCTCACTGCCGTCCATGCGGAAGGTCGGCGACGGCAGCGACTCGACGCGGGGAATGAGATGCACGGCGCCACGCTCTTCGAGCCAACGGGCGATATCCTGGAATTCTTTCATGGGGTCGGACCTGCACAGTGAAGACGGAGTGTCAGAACCCCAAAGGCTAGCGATTCAGACTGGCGCGAGTCTGGCAGCTAGCTGTCGACAGACTTGCGCGCATCCTCAGCCCGCTCGAGCCACTGCAACAGGCTTTCGAGCAGGCGGGCGGGCTCCACCGGCTTGGTGATGAAATCGTCCATGCCAGCAGCCAGGCAGGCGCGGCGGTCGTCTTCAAAGGCATTGGCGGTCAACGCGATGATCGGCGTATCCATGTAGCCGGCCAGCGCCCGCAGGCATCCGGCCGCCTCGATGCCGTTCATCACGGGCATCTGCATGTCCATCAGGATCAACGCGTAGGGCTGCTGCTGCGCCATGGCAAGCGCCTCCACACCGTTGCCGGCCACATCGACGACGAGCCCGGCCTCCTCTACAAGGGCCTTCACGACCTCCTGGTTGACCAGGTCGTCCTCCACCAGCAGCACCCGTACGCCGCCAAAACGCTCGCGCAGGCGGCCGCCGCCCCCCACCGTGGCCCGCCCCCATGGCCGGATGGCGCGCTCATCGCCCTTCGGCAGGCGCACCGTGAACCAGAAGGTGCTGCCCACGTCGATCTCGCTCGCCACCCCCATGTCGCCCCCCATCATCCGGGCCAGCTGCCGGCTGATCGCCAAGCCCAGCCCAGAGCCGCCGTACTTGCGGGTCATCGAGCCATCCACCTGCTCGAAGGCGGCGAACAGGCGCAGCTGATCCTCGGCGGCGATGCCGATGCCGGAGTCCGTCACCTCGAAACGCAGCAGCACGTCGGCGGCGGACTCAGTCCCCACTTGCGCGCTCACGCCGATCTGCCCGTCCGGCGTGAACTTGAGCGCGTTGCCGACCAGGTTGACCAGGATCTGCCCCAGGCGCAGCGGATCGCCGCGCAGCGGCATCCGGGCCAACTCCGGCGCCACGTCGATGACCAGGGCCAGCCCCTTCTGCTCCGCCGCGCCTTCCATCAGCGTACGCAGATTGTCGAACACGCCCTGCAGGCGGAAGTCGATCTGGTCGAGGCTCAGGCGGTCGGCCTCGATCCGCGAAATGTCGAGGATGTCGTTGATCAGCGCCAGCAGATGCTGCGACGCCTGCCGGGCCTTGCTGAGCTGCTCGATCTGGCGCGGATCGGTGGCCCGGTGCAGGGCCATCGCCGTCATGCCCATGATGGCATTCATCGGCGTGCGCAGTTCGTGGCTCATCGTCGTCAGGAAGGTGCTCTTCGCCCGATTGGCCGCCTCGGCCGCCTCCTTGGCGATGGACAGGGCCGCCGTGCGCTCCTCGACGACCGACTCCAGATGATAGCGATAGCGCTCCAGTTCTCCTTCGATGCGCCGCTTCTCGGTGACATCCTCCTTGACCGCCAGATAGTGGGTGATCTGCCCGTCCCGCTCGCGGATCGGCGCGATGATCGTGTTCTCGACATAGACCGCGCCGTTCTTGCGCCGGTTGATGAACTCGCCACGCCACGGCAGCCCCGCGTCGAGCGCCGCCCACAGCGCGTCGTAGGTCGCCCGGGGCGTCTGGCCGGACTTCAGCAACGCCGGAGTCTGGCCGAGCACTTCGGTGCGGCTGTAGCCGGAGCTGCGCACAAAAGCCTCGTTCACATACTCGATGCGGGCGTCCAGATCGGTGATGACGACGCTCTCGAGACTCTGCTCGACCGCCATCGACAGCTGGCGGATCTGCTTCTCCGCCGCCTTGCGCGCCGAGATGTCGATGACCTCCCCCAGCACCCGCCCGTCGGGCAGCAGCACGCCGTTGATCTCCACGTCGATCAGGCGGCCGTTCTTGTGCCGGGCAACCGCCTCGAAGAACTCGTGACTGCCCGCCGCATTGCGGCGAAAGCGGATCATCACGCGCTCCACCTCGAAGGGTGGAAAGAGCGCCGCCACATCCATCGCCAGCCATTCCTGCTGGCTGTAGCCGAAGCACAATTCAGCCTGCCGGTTGGCGAAAATGAAACGCGCCTGCTGGCTGGCCATCACGATCACATTCGGCGAGAAGGTCAGCGCGATGCGCAGGCTCTCCTCGCTCTCCCACCGGGCGGCCTCGGCGGCGCGCCTCTCGGTGATGTCGATCCCCATCTTGAGGACCAGCGGCGTGCCATCGGAACCGACCACGGAGCGGTCGTGGATCGCATAGATGCGCTGGTCCGGACCACCCCATTCCCATTCGCAACCCGCCTCTCCCAGATGACGCGCCGCATGGCTGCTGAACAGCGCAGCACAGTTGTCCCCATGCGCCTCTCCGAAGCGCTGGCGATAGATGGCATTGGCGAACACGACCTTGAAATCCGGAGTCCGCAGCACGACGAAGGCCGGCAGGGTCTCGAGAATGTCGTAGAGCCGCTGGCGCTCGCCACGGATGACGCTATCCGCCTTGTTGCGGGCCTGCAGCATGCGTTCGAACTGGGCGGACAGGTGACGGATCTCGGCCGGGCCCTCGGGCGGCACGACCACCCCCGTACCCCCATCGGCAGCGGAATCCACCGCAGCGACGAGGCCCCGCAAGGCCGTCTGCAACTGCCCGCCGAAGCGCCGGGCCAGCAGCAGACTGGCGGCCGTCATGACCGCCACGATCAACGCGCTCAGGGCCAGGTTCCTGAGCAGCTCCCGCTGCAGGGTGCTGGCCGGTACGGCGATCGCCACCGAGTAGCCGGTCAGCGCCGAGCGGCTGTACGCGCCGAAGACCTCCGTCCCCTCCAGGCTCATGCCGTGCACACGGCCTTCCGCCGGCCCGTGCAGCCGCTCCATCAGCGCGGGCGGAACCGGCTGGCCGACAACGCGCGCACCATCGCGGCTGCGCGCGGCCATATGGCCGGTAGCGTCGTACACCGACGCCAGCCAGCCTTCCGGCAAATGCTGGGCGTTGAGGATACGCCCGAAGCGCTCGGGGAACAGGACCAGGTTCAGGTCGAACAACACCTCCCCGTCACGGATCACCGGCACATCGATGGTGATCAGGTAGCGTTTCGCCACCGTACCGACAACCACATCGGAAATGTAGGGGCTGCGGGTCCCGAAGATCCGGCGCACCCGGATCATGTTCTTCGTCGTCGGCAGCGGCTGCCCTTCGGGGATAAGGGTATTGAGGTACTGCTTGCCGCTCGCGTCGGTGACCACCAGCGCATCGGCAAAATCGGTCTCCGCCAGCAGTTGCATGGCCTGCTGGCGCAGCGCCGTGTAGTCCCGCTGGTCGAAGATGCTTCGCATCGCGAAACCCTGCAGCACCTTCTGCTTGCCGATGATCTGCTCGTCCACCACCTGGCGCAGCGCCCGCGCCGTCTGCAGCGCGTTCTCCTGCAGATTGGCCTCCTCGCGCAGGTAGGAGTCCACCATCAGCACGACCAGCGCAACGACGCCCGGCAGCAGGACCGCAAGGAACAGCCAGTGCAGCTTGACGGGGCGCATGGTGGGCGGGGACGGCGGACCGTGGCATGGAATTGCGGTGGAAGTTACCGCGATATGAACGCCCGGCCCAATACTTTTGCCGCGGAGCCGCACAAATTAATGATTGATGACGGACGGCGAGGCTCTTGCGTCTTCCTGCGCAAACAAAGAAAAACGGGGCGGCCGAAGCCGCCCCGTCACGCGATGTCCGCACCACAGCCGCCGGTCGGGCGAAAAGGCGGGCCCGGACATCTCCGTCAGCTGCTCAGTCCTTCTTGCGGAAGTCGTCGTGGCAGCCCTTGCAGGTCTGGCCGAGCTTGCCGAAAGCAACCTTGACCGCGCCGGCATCGCCGGTGGCCGCGACCTTGGCCAGTTCGTTGGCTTCGGTGATGAACTTCTTGGCGGCTTCGCCAGCCTTGGCCTGCTCGGTGAACAGCTCGGGCTTGACGGTGGTCTCACGCCAGCCCTTGCCGGTTTCGGTGCCGGCCGGGTACAGCGCGCCGAGGCCGGAGTTGGCGATGGCAGCGATGGCGTTGGCGGCGCGGATCACCTCGTCCTTGTTGTAGGTGCCGTCAACGCTGGCCTTGATGCGGCCATTGTTCCAGGCCAGCACTTGATAAACCGACTGGCGCCACTTGATGACTTGCTCAGGCTTCGGCGCCTGCTGGGCGAAGGCCAGGGTGGACGCCGCGGTGGTGGTCACGATCAGGGCGGCAAGCAGGGGTTTGACGAACTTCTTCATTGTTTCTCCGTACGGTCTCGGTGATGAGTAAGGTGATGGGTCAGGCCTTCAGGTGCTGCTTGAAGAAGGCCACGGTGCGCGCCCACGCCAGCTTGGACGCGCTGGCGTCGAAGCGCGGCGTGGTGTTGTTGTTGAAGCCATGCTGGGTGCCCGGGTAGATGTAGGCCTCGTACTTCACGCCAGCCGCCTTCAGGGCCGTTTCGTACTTGGGCCAGCCGGCGTTGATGCGTTCGTCGTTCTCGGCGTAGTGGATCAGCAGCGGGGCCTTGATCTTGGCGGCCTCCTCGGCCGTCGGCTGGTTACCGTAGAAAGGCACTGCGGCGGCCAGGTCGGGGATGCGGGTGGCGAGGAAGTTGGCGATACCGCCGCCGTAGCAGAAGCCGGTCACGCCGACCTTGCCGTTGCCCTGAGGCAGCTTCTTGAGGATCGCCGCGGCGGCCACGAAGTCCTCGCGGGTCTTGCCCTGGTCGAGCTTGGCGAACAGGTCGCGGGCCTTGTCCTCGTCGCCGGGGTAGCCGCCGAGGGGGAACAGCGCGTCCGGCGCGAAGGCGATGAAGCCGTCGAGGGCCAGGCGGCGGGTGATGTCCTCGATGTGCGGGTTGAGGCCACGGTTCTCGTGCACCACCAGCACCGTCGGCAGCTTGCCGCTGGCGTTGGCCGGCTGCACCAGGTAGCCGCGCAGGGTGCCGTAGCCGGCCGGCGACGGGTATTCCACATACTGGGCCTTGATGCGCGGATCGTTGCCCTGCACTTCCTGGGCTTCGGCGAACTTCGGGCTGAGGGCTTCGAGCAGGCCTTCGGCGGTCACGCCGGCCACCGCGAACTTGGCGGCGTTTTTCAGGAACTCCCGGCGCGGGATGATGCCATGCACGTACTTGTCGAACAGCTTGAGCACTTCGGGCTCGAAATCGGCAGCGGTCTTGCGGGTCATGGAAAGCTCCTTCAATCGGTAATCGGCGGGCTTACTTGGCGCGGCCGGCGTAGCCGGCGGTCAGCACCGGAATACGGTAGACCGCACCGCGGCCAACAACATACAGCTGCTGCTTGCCGGGCCCGGCAAAGGCCAGGTTCTGCGGCGCCTTCGGCAGCGCGATGATGCCGAGAGGCTCGCCCTTGGTGCTGAACACCTGCACGCCTGCGCTGCTGGCCACGTAGAGGCGCCCATCCTTGTCCACCGCCAGCCCGTCGGCGCCGCTGGACGGACCGTTGTCGGTCTGGCGGAAGCCTTCAAGCTTGGCGAACTGGCGCTTCGGGCCAAGCTTGCCATTGGCGCCGATGTCGTAGGCGAACACGTACTCGCCGGCGGTGTTGGCCACGTACAGCACCTTCTCGTCGGGACTCAGCTGGATGCCGTTGGGACGCTCGATGTCCTTGGCGAGGCGCTCGATGACGAACTCGGGGCTGATGCGATAAACCGCCGGCGGCGAAATCTTGGACAGGTCCGGCTTGGGATTGGCATTGGCATTGGCGTTGACGCCGGAATCGGTGAAATACACGTTGCCGGCCTTGTCCACCACCAGGTCGTTGGGACGGCCGAAGGACAGGCCGCCGTCCACCTTCTCGGCCAGCGTGCGCGCGTTGCCGGCGGGCAGGATCACGCCGACCTTCGGCTGCAGCGTCTGCACCGCCACCAGGTCGCCGTTGGTGGCGAAGGCCAGCGCATTGACGCCGTTGGTGTTGTCGAGGAAGACCGACGTGGAGCCGTCCGGTGCGATGCGGATCACGCGGGCGTTCTGGTTCTCGGTGAACAGCACGCTGCCGTCCGGCGCGGCGATCGGGCCTTCGGTGCCCTTGAAGCCGTCCTTGATCAGTTCGATTTTCGTGCCGGCAGCGACCACGCCGGAGATGGCCGGGGTCACGGCTTCCTGGGCATGGGCGCAGGACAGGCTCAACAGTACGCCGCCAAGGGCGGCCAGGGCACGGAAGGAGGCTTTGAGTTTCATGGCTGTCAGTAAGGAGTGACGGGCTGTGAGGTGCGCGGCCTCGGCCGCGGGGGCAGGCCCTGCTCCTGCACGGCCCGTGCCAGCCATGCTTGCCGGCCACCGAAAGTGGCCGGCATACAATTGATTTATCAAAATAAATCAGCTTTTCAGCAGGCATCGGGCCGCGCTTCTGGAAACGCCGCGCGCGATGTCCGCTGTTGCGCTGCACACAGCCACGGCCGCGAACTGCTGCCGGCCTGCTGATTTCCCAACCTTCGCGTACGGATTCGCCGAACCGGCTTAGGGAGTGGCAAAACCCCGTTCGAGACGCAGCAGCTCGACCTGATGAGCTGCGGCCTCCGGCCGGCCGAGGCGGCGCTCGATCTGTACCAGGGCGCGCAGCAAGGCCACGTCCTCCGGCAGGCGTGTCCGCGCCGCCGCCAGCGTGGCCAGCGCCGCGTCACCCTGCCCGCTCTCCAGCTGCGCGACGGCCAGCACCAGCGCGTAGCGGCCGTTGTCCGGCGCCAGCGCCGCCGCCCGCACCAGCTCCGGCAGCGCGGCGTCGCGGCGGCCCTGGCGAATCAGCGCCAGACCGAGGGCGTGGGCCGGTTCGGCCGCTGCCGGGGCGAGTTTGACGGCCTGGCGCAGCGCGGCCTCGCCGTCGGCCTCGCGGCCGCTGGCGCGGTACAGGTCGGCCAGGTTCACCAGTGCCGGCACGAAGGCGGCATCCAGGCGCAAGGCGGTGCGCAGGGCCTGCTCAGCCGCCTCGGGCTGGCCTTGCGCGGCGTGAATACGGGCCAGGTTGACGTGGCTCTCGGGGCGATCCGCGGCCAGCTCCTCGCTGGCAATCAACTCCGCCAGCACGGCGCCGAGGCGCACCCGGCGAGCCGGCGGCAGACGCTCGGCCGGCACACCGGCCAAGGTGCGGGCGGCCTCGGTGCGCACCGCGCGCAGCGGGTCGTCGAGCAAGCCATCGCCGATGCGCCAGGCCTCGGGCAGCGTGAGCCCCGCCAGCGCCCGCGCGGCGCCGAGGCGCAGCAGGCCTTCGTCGGAGCGGGCAGCACGGGCCACCGCGTCCGCCGCCCCCCCTGGGCTGCCGGCCAGACGCAGCAGCGCGGCGGCCTGCTGGATCGCGGCGGCCTGCTGGATCGCCGGGTAATCGGCGGACAGCAGTTCGGCCAGCGGCACGCCAGCGCGGCGCCCTGCCAGCACGGCGACCGGCGGCGTGTCGGCGGCTTCCGGCCGGCCGGTCCAGCGCTCGATGGCAGCGGCGGCCCAGGCCGGGCTCTTGTCCTTGTGGCAGGCCGTGCAGGCGTCCGGCGTGCCCAGGCGCGCGCTCTGGGCCGGGCGCGGCACCGCCAGGCGATGGTCGCGGCGCACGTGCGCGCCCATGTAGGTCTTGGTCGGCATGTGGCAGCTGACGCACTGGGCGCCGGCCGAGCCCTCGCCGTGACGGTGGTGCTCCGGCCGGTCGTAGCGGGACGGTAGGTGGCACTGTCCGCACAGGGCATTGCCGTCGGCGCGCAGCTCGAGGCTGTGGCTGTCGTGGCAATGGCTGCAGGTGACGCCGGCCCGGTGCATGCGGCTCTGCACGAAGGAGCCGTACTCGAAGACCTCGTCGTCGATCTGCCCGTCCGGGTGGTAGAGGCCGGGCTCGACCAGCACCGGCCGGTAGTCGTCGAGGAAGGCCGCGCCGGGCCGGGGTTCCGCCGTGAGCTGCTGGCGCCGGGAGTGGCAGCCGAAGCAGGCTTCACCGGCTTTCTGACCCGCTTTCGGGTCGCCGGCGCTGCGGGCGATGGGATGGGTGCCGTCGTAGCGGAAGACCAGCCGGCGCAGCTGCCGCGTCGCCACCGTCAGGCCCGCATCGGCCACTGCCGTCGGCTTGCCGCCCCGTGCCCAGGCCAGGTGCGCCGAAGCGGGCCCGTGGCAGGCCTCGCAGCCAACCGCCATCTCGGCCCAGCGCGTGCGGTAGCGGTCGGACTGGAGATCGTAGTTCTTCACCAGCCCGGTGGAATGGCAGGACGCACACATGAAGTTCCAGTTCTGCTCGCGGCCGCTCCAATGCACCGGCTCGCCGGGCTTCGGCGGCGCATCCGGGTAGAGGTGATACCAGCGCTGGCCGCCCTCCTCCCGGCGGCGTGCGTCCCACGCCACGCCGAGCGCCTGCAGGCGCCCGCCGGGCAAGGCGACGAGATACTGCTGCAGCGGATGCACGCCGAAGGTGTGGGTGACCTGGAAGTCCGCCTCGCGCCCGTCCGGCCCGGCGGTGCGCGCGTAGAAGGCCTCGCCCTTGCGGAAGAAGCGCGTGGTCTGGCCGTGGTGGCTGACGCTCACATCTCGGAAGTCGCCGAGCACCGTGGCCGGGCTGGCGACCTGCATCGATTGGGCGTGGTGGGACGCCTGCCAGCGCCGGGCCTCGTCGGCATGGCAGTCGGCACAGGCGCTGCTACCCACGTAGCGCACCGGCTCGTCAGCCGGTGCGAGGGCCGGCAGCGCGAGCACGCACAACAGGAAGACGATGCGCCACCACCCGCCGGATAGCGGGCGATGGCGGCTGAGGGCAGCTTTCAGCGCAACTCCACCTCGAGCTTGCCGAGGATACCGGTGAAGGAGAACGGCACCTTATAGTCCGGACTCACCGGCGAACCAAGATCGGCACCGATGTCGAGGGACTCGTAAGGGCCGTAGACGATCTTGGCGATGCGCCCTTCGCCGACCTGCTCGCCATTCACAAACAGCCGCCCGACACCGGGCACCGCCACCGGCGGCTGGCCCTGCACGACGGGCGCGGATGGCGCGGCGCTATCCGGCGTGAAGCTGAAGGCGACCTGCAGCTTGCCCTTCGGCAACGGGCGGGACGACACGATGTGGCCGCTGCGATGGCCGTGGGCATTGGCCTCATAAACCAGCCGGCCGTCCTTCACGAACAGGCTGAAGCCGCCCCAGCGGCCGCCATCGGCAATCAGCACGCCGTCGCCGCCGCGGGCCGGCAGCTCGATGTCGGCGGTGATGCGGTGGGCGCGCCGCGTCACGTCCGGCCCGACCCGCGACGGGATGCGGGTGACGCCGGCCCGGTAGGTGAACAGCGTGCGGCCGGCGGCCGGGCTCGGACGACCGACGCCGACCTCCGGCGTCAGCGGATAGACGTCGTTGCGCCAGGCTTCCTTGTCGAAGGTGGCCACCAGTTCGGCCAGCTTGTCCGGGTTGCCGGCGGCCACGTCATGGGCCTGGCTGTAGTCCGCGTTCAGGTTGTAGAGCTGCCACTGGCGCTGGCCGAAGGGTGCCTGGTTGAGCACCGCGTTGCCGCGTGGCGCCACGTTGCGGCTGCCGGCCCACCAGCCGTCCTTGTAGATGCCGCGGCTGCCGCCCATCTCGAAATACTGCAGCGTGCGCGGCGATTCGGCCCTGGCGTTGTCGAAGCTGTACACCAGGCTGCGCCCTTCCAGCGGGACTTGCTGGATGCCCTCGACCTTGTCAGGAAACTGGATGCCGGCCAATTCATAGATCGTCGGCGCGATGTCGGTGACGTGGCTGAACTGGCTGCGCACCACGCCCTTGTCGCGCAGGCCCTTGGGCCACGACACCACCAGCGGGTTGCGGGTGCCGCCCAGGTAGGACGGAATGCCCTTGCCGTACTGGAAGGGCGTGTTGTCGGCCCAGCCCCAGGCGGAACCGTAGAGGTTGTCGAAGCGCGCCGTGCCCAGCGCATCGATGTCCTTCAGGCGTTCTTCCAGCGCTGCCGGCTGCCCGTCGGGCCCGGTGGCATCGCGGCCGAGCAGCGGCGAGCTGACCTCGGCGCCGTTGTCGCCGACGATGTAGAACACCACCGTATTGTCGGACTTGCCCTGCGCGCGGACTTCAGCCAGCAGGCGGCCGACCTGGAAGTCGGTATAGGCCAGGTAGGCGGCGGAGATTTCGGCCGCCCGCGCCAGCAGGCGGCGCTGCTCGGCGGGCAGGGAATCCCAGGCC
The DNA here is from genome assembly GCF_058800215.1 of Zoogloea sp. GW822-FHT05C07. Lineage (NCBI taxonomy): Bacteria > Pseudomonadati > Pseudomonadota > Betaproteobacteria > Rhodocyclales > Zoogloeaceae > Zoogloea > Zoogloea sp. GW822-FHT05C07. The sequence continues at coordinate 3,976,059 of NZ_CM179510.1, read as the reverse complement.
GGCAGCTCGGGCGGGCGCGGCGTCAGCTCCGCATTGGCGGGGATCACGCCGAGCTTCTTCTGGCGCGCGAAGGTCTCCTCGCGCAGTTTGTCCCACCCCTGGTCGAACTTGCCCTTGTACTTGGCGATCCAGTCCTGCGGCACATGGTGCGGCCAGTGGGTGCCGCCGGGGGCGAACCACACGAAGAAGGGCTTGTCCGGATACACCGCATCGTGGGTGCGCAGCCAGCGGGTGGCTTCGTCAGCCAGGTCGGCGGTCAGGTGGTAGCCCTGCTCCGGCGTGGCCTTGGGTTCCACCGGCGTGGTGTTGCGGTACAGGCGCGGCTCCCACTGGTTGTCGGCGCCGCCCATGAAGCCGTAGAAGAACTCGAAGCCGAGGCTGGTCGGCCAGTGGTCGAAGGGGCCGGCCGGCGTGATCTCCCACTGCGGCGTGTTGTGCCACTTGCCGAAGGCCGAGGTGCTGTAGCCGTTCTGGCGCAGCACCTCGGCCACAGACACGGTGTCCTTGGCCCACACCGAGTTGTAGCCGGGAAAGCCGGACGAGCTGTCGGCCACGGTGCCGAAGCCGACCTCGTGGTGGTTGCGGCCGGTGAGCAGCGCCGCGCGGGTCGGCGAGCACAGGCTGGTCACGTGGAACTGGTTGTAGCTGAGACCGTTGCGGGCCAGATCCTGCAGTGCCGGCGTATCGGCGACACCGCCGAAGGTGGACGCCGCGCTGAAGCCCACGTCGTCGAGCAGCACGACCACCACGTTGGGCGCCCCCTTCGGCGCCTGCGCCTGCTTGGGCCAGGCCGGCACCGATTTGTCGCGGGAGGAGTCGATCTTGCCGGCGAAGGGCTCGGGCGGACGGGGCAGGACTTGCTGGGCGCCGGCACTACCCGCGGCGGCCAGGCCAAGGGCCAGCGCAGCGGAACGACCCAGCCAGACGTAGATGCGTTTCTTCATTGTTGTTCCTGTGCGGTCTTCTGTAGATGGCTGCCGGGCTGACGTAATCCGGGGAATACCCGGCGAACACGCCAGCCCGAAACAAACCGCAAGCAGGTGCACGGCCCGTGCCAGCGCCCCCGCGACGGCGTGCGGCCCCGCAGCGCCGGGGCTGTGCGGACGTCCGCCCTCAATCCCACCGTGCGCCGGCCCCTCACCCTCTGCTGGAAAATCAACTTTTCCGCTGACCGGCTGCTGCCTGCCGCGCAGTCCGCCAACCCCAGATCGGGCAATTTCCCGCACAGGCACAGGTTTTTTGCCCATGGCCCGGAATTTGCCCGATACAGCGGTTTGTTCCAGCCCGGCACCGGCGCGCCTCCGCAACCCTGCCCCGCGCAACCGGCCCCAGAATTCCCGATGTGGATCGTCAATATCGCCCTGCGGCGCCCCTACACCTTCCTGGTCATGGCGCTGCTCATCCTGCTGTCCATGCCTTACGTGCTGAAGAAGATGTCCGTGGACATCTTCCCGGACATCGACATCCCGGTCGTGGCCATGCTGTACAGCTACAACGGCCTGCCCGCGCCGGAGATCTATAGCCGCATCAGCCGCAACGCCGAGCGGGCGATGACCCAGTCGGTGGACAATATCGAGCACACCGAATCCCTGTCGGTGGCCGGCGCGTCCATCATCAAGGTGTTCTTCCAGCCCGGCACCGACATCGGTACCGCGCTGGCCCAGGTGCAGTCGGCGGCCAACTCGGCCTACCGCTCGATGCCGGTCGGCATCGCGCCGCCGCAGGTGGTGCAGTACTCGGCCACCGACCTGCCGCTGCTGCAGGTCGGCGTATCCAGCGCCACGGTGCCGGAAACGGAAGTGGGCGAACTGACCAACGACGTGGTGCGCAACACCCTGCGCACCAAGAAGGGCGTGGAGCTGACCGCCCCCTTCGGCGCCCGCAACCGCCAGATTTCGGTGGACATCGACACCAACGCGCTCTTGGCCCGCGGCCTCACGCCGGCCGATGTCAGCGACGCCATCGGCAACCAGACCCTCACGCTGCCCACCGGCACCATCAAGATCGGCGAGCGGGAATACGACGTGGCGCTGAACGGCTCGGTGGCCACGCTCGCCAAGATCGGCGACATCCCGGTCAAGACCATCTCCGGCAAGACCATCCACGTACGCGACGTGGCCAGCGTGCGCGACGGCGCCGGCCCACTGCAGACCATCGTCCGCCACAACGGCGAGCGCGGCATCCTGACCTCGGTGTTCAAGGTCGGCGGCGTGTCCACGCTGGAGGTGGTTGATCAGGTGCGCGCGGAGATCCCGCGCATCCTCGACAAGCTGCCCGAGGACATGAAGCTGACGCTGATGTTCGACCAGTCCCTGTTCGTGCGGGCGGCCATCGGTAACGTGCTGCACGAGGCGCTGATCGCCGCCTCGCTGACCGCCGCGATGATCCTGCTGTTCCTCGGCAACTGGCGCAGCACCTGCATCATCGCGGTGTCCATCCCGCTGTCGATCTGCTGCTCGCTGATCGTTCTCTACCTGCTCGGCGAGAGCCTCAACCTGATGACCCTCGGCGGCCTGGCGCTGGCGGTGGGCATCCTGGTGGACGACGCCACCGTCGAGATCGAGAACATCGAGCGCCAGATGGGCCTCGGCAAGCATCCCCACCAGGCCATCCTCGACGGCGCGCAGGAGATCGCCGTGCCGGCCTTCGTATCCACGCTGTGCATCTGCATCGTCTTCGTGCCGATGTTCTTCCTCACCGGCGTGGCCCGCTCGCTGTTCGTGCCGCTGGCCGAGGCGGTGGTCTTCGCGATGCTGGCCTCCTACCTGCTGTCGCGGACCCTGGTGCCGACGCTGGTGATGTACCTGATGGCCAGCCAGCACGGCGTACACCGCCCGGCACCGGTCGCCGGCTTCGCCGCGCTGTGCCACCGCATCCACGTCGGTTTCGAGAACGGCTTTGGCCGCCTGCGCGAGCACTACACGGTGCTGCTGGCCGCCCTGCTGCGCCAGCGCCGCCGCTTCGGCAGCGCCTTCGCCGGCCTGTGCCTGCTGTCCCTGGGCCTGGTGCCGCTGCTCGGGCAAGACCTCTTCCCGGCGGTGGACGCCGGCCAGCTGCGCCTGCACGTGCGTGCACCATCGGGCACCCGCCTGGAGGAGATGCCCCACCTGGTGGACCAGATCGAGGCGGCGATCCGCGAGACCATCCCGGCCGACGAGCTGGGCGACATCCTCGACATCGTCGGCGGCCCCTACTCCACGCGCAATACGCTGTTCGGCAACTCCGGCACGACCGAGACCGCCGACACCGAGATCATGGTGTCCCTCAAGCCGGGCCACGCCCCCAGCGGCGACTACGCGACCCGCCTGCGCACACTGCTGCCGGAGCGCTTCCCCGGCGTGGAGTTCTTCTTCCAGCCCGCCGACCAGGTCAGCCAGACCCTCAACTTCGGCACGCCGGCCCCCATCGACATCCAGTTCATCGGCGGCAAGCCGGCCGAGGTGACGCCGCTGGCGGTGGAACTCAACAAGCGCCTGCGGGCCATTCCCGGCATCGTCGATGCCCACGTCTATCAGCGCTGGAGCAAGCCGGCGCTGGCCTTGGACATGGACCGCGTGCGCCTGCAGCAGCTCGGCCTGGCCGCCAAGGACGTGGCCCAGAACGTGATGGTGTCCCTGTCCGGCAGCATGCAGGCGGCCCCTGCCTACTGGCTCAACCCGAGCAACAACAATCTGTACACCATCGGCGTGCGCACGCCGGAAACCGCCCTCGACAGCCTCGACAGCCTGCTGCGCACACCGGTCGGCGCCAGCGAGGACGGCGCCCAACTGCTCGGCAACGTGGTCGGCCTGTCCCGCCAAGCGCTGGCGCCGATGCTCACCAGCTACAACACCAACCCGATCTTCAACGTCTATGCCAACGTGGAAGGCCGCGACCTGGGCAGCGTCAGCCGCGACATCGCGGCGGTCCTCGACGACATCCGCGCCAAGCTGCCGCGCGGCGTGGACCTGGTGATGCGCGGCCAGGTGGAAACCCTGCACGACGCCTTCGTCGGCCTGGCCACCGGCCTGGCGGTGGCCATCGTGCTGGTCTACCTGCTGCTGGTGGTCAACTTCCAGTCGTGGATCGACCCGCTGATCATCGTCAGCGCGCTGCCGGCAGCGCTGGCCGGCATCGCCTGGCTGCTGTTCCTGTCCGGCACCACCCTCAGCGTGCCAGCGCTGACCGGCACCATCATGACGATGGGGGTCGCCACCGCCAATTCGATCCTGCTGGTGTCCTTCGCCCGCACGCGCCTCGCCGAGGGCGTGCCGCCCCTGAGCGCGGCGCTGGAGGCCGCGTCCACCCGCCTGCGCCCGGTGCTCATGACCGCCTTCGCGATGATCGTCGGGATGCTGCCGATGGCCCTCGGCCTCGGCGAAGGCGCCGAGCAAAACGCGCCGCTGGGCCGCGCGGTGATCGGCGGGCTGGCCTTCGCCACCGCCTCCACGCTGCTCTTCGTTCCCCTCGTCTTCGCCGCCGTCCATCTGCGGCTGGAGCGCCGCGGGCCGCGCCACCAACTGGCCCCCGCCTGACCGAACCGGAATCGCCCCATGTCAGACCTCACCCCGCCTCCTCCCCTCGCCGCCCACACCGGCGGCAAAACCTTGCGCTACGCGCGCCGTGCCGGCCTCGTGCTGATCGGGCTGCTGCTCGCCGGCGGCGCCCTGCGCTTCGCCTTTGAACACCAGCAGGCCCGCGCCCTCGAACAGCGCACCGCCGACAACCTGCTCCGCACCGTCTCCACCATCGTCGCCCGCCCCGGCGACAGCCAGCGCAGCGTCGCACTGCCGGCCACCCTGCAGGGCCGCAGCGAGATCAGCGTGATCGCCCGCAGCGGCGGCTACCTGGCAGCCTGGCACAAGACCATTGGCGAGCGCGTGAAGAAGGGCGAACTGCTGGCCACCATCGAGGCCCCCGAGCAGGACCAGGAGCTTGAGCAGGCCCGCGCCAGCCGCGAGCAGGTCAAGGCCCGCGTGGACCTGACCCGCGACACGCTGAAACGCTGGGAACACCTGGCCAGCCTCGACAGCGTGGCCCGCCAGGACCTGGACGAGAAACGCAGCGCCGCCGCCCAGGCCCGAGCCGACCTCGCCGCGGTAGAAGCCAACGTGCGCCGGCTCGAACAGCTCAAGCAGTTCCGCCGCATCACCGCCCCCTTCGACGGCGTGGTGACGCGCCGCAGTGTGGAAGTCGGCGACCTGATCGCGGCCAACGGCAAGGAACTCTTCGCCCTCGCCCAGACCGACCCGCTGCGCCTGACCCTGTGGATCCCGCAGGTGTACGCCAGCGAGATCGCCCCCAGCCAGGAAGTGACGCTGCGCATCCCCGAAAACCCGGGCAGGAAATTCACCGCCAGAGTCGCCCACGCCGCCGGCGCCCTCGACCCGGTGACCCGCACGCGCCAGGTGGAACTGGAACTGCCCAACCCCGACGGCAAGCTGCTGCCCGGCACCTACGGCGAGGTGACGTTCAGCCTGTCGAGCAGCGTCAAAGCGCTACTGGTGCCGACCAACGTGCTGGTCACCGGCCAGGACGGCACCCGCGTGGTGAGCGTCGGCCAGGACAACACGGTCAGCTTCCGCAAGGTCACCCTCGGCCGCGACCTCGGCCGGGAGATCGAGATCATCGACGGCATCGCGGCCGGCACGGTGCTGGTCAGCAGCCCGTCCGACCTGCTCGCCGACGGCGAGACCGTGCGCCCCAAGGCCCTGCCCGAGAAAGCCCGCAAGGGCGGCCCCGGCGACAAACCGGCCGCACCGAAGACCGCCGCCACCGACACCCCCAACTCCCCCCAAGCCCCCCGGCCCGCCTCCAAGGGCTGACCCACCGGAGAACAAGCATGACCCGCCAGCTCGCCCTCATCCTCGCCACCGCCAGCCTCGCCGCCACCCTGCCCGCCCACGCCGGCAAGATCGACAACGGCAGCTGGACCCACGCCTGCGGCCCGCGCCCGGCCGAAGTCAGCCTCGACCTGAAGAACCCCGACGCCTTCAACAAGAGCGTCGGCACGGTGAACACCTACCGCCAGACCCAGCGCGCCTGGCTCGACTGCCTGCAGAAGGAAGGCAACGCCGACATCCAGGCCACCAGCCAGATCATCAGCCAGTTCATCAACGCCGAAGCCCAGGCCGCCAAACAGGCTAACGACAGGATCGCCGCCGATGCCAAGGCGGCGGAGGCAAAGTTCGGCAACGGGAAGTAAGGTGAAGCCGGGTCGCCACCATATTCGTGGCAGCCGCGCACCCGCGCTAATCTCAAAACTGCATAAGCTCAGGCGCCTTTCAGCTCATAAGCATCGGAAAATATAATGGTTCGGGCATCGCCCCGAGCTTTCTAAAGTACAGCTTTCCTTTCCCGCACAGGCCGGTTCCAGCCGGCCCGACACATCATGGAAGCTGTACTCAATTCGCCCGCCGGCGCACGTGCCCAGTCCTTCGAGATCCGCCCCTTCGACAGCGCAGTGGGGGCCGAGATCATCGGCCTCGACCTCGCCCAGCCGGTCGGCGACGCGGATTTCCGCCGCATCCATCAAGCCCATCTTGAACACCATGTGCTGGTCTTCCGTGACCAGCACATCACGCCGGCCCAGCAGGTGGATTTCAGCCGCCGCTTCGGCCCGCTACAGCTCCACGTGCTGCACCAGTTCGCGCTGCCCGAGCACCCGGAAGTGCTGATCGTCTCCAACATCCGCGAGGGCGGCCAGCCCATCGGCCTCGGCGACGCCGGCCATTTCTGGCACTCCGACATCTCCTACGTGGACAAGCCCAGCCTCGGCTCCTTCCTGCACGCCCAGGAGCTACCCGCCGAAGGCGGCGACACCCTGTTCGCCAACCAGCACAGCGCCTACGACGCGCTGCCCGCCGAGCTGCGCAAGGCCATCGCCCCGCTGCGCGCCGAGCACAGCTACCTGGCCAAGTACGAGGAACTGCGCAGCCGCAGCCCGTGGCGCCCCAAGCTGAGCCAGGAGCAGATCGAGCAAGTGAAGCCGGTGGTCCATCCGGTGGTGCGCACCCACCCGGAAAGCGGCCGCAAGGCGCTGTTCGTCAGCGAGCACTTCACGACCCGCATCGTGGATGTGCCCGAGGACGAGAGCCGCCAGATCCTCGCCGAGCTGTTCGACCTCAGCACCCGCCCGGAGCACGTCTATCGCCACGCCTGGCAGCCGCAGGACATGGTCTTCTGGGACAACCGCTCGGTGATGCACGTCGCCGCCGGCACGCCCGACCACCTGCGCCGCAAGCTGTACCGCACGACCATCGAAGGCGACGCGCCGTTCTGAATCCCGGAAAAAACAGAGAGAGAGAGAACATGAAATCCCTGACCCGCAAGACCTTCGCCCTGCTCGGCGGCCTCGGCCTGCTGGCGGCCAGCTGGACCGCCCACGCCGAAGGACAGATCCGCGTCGCCCAGCAGTTCGGCATTTCCTACCTGATCCTCGACGTGGTCCATGACCAGAAGCTGATCGAGAAGCACGGCAAGGCCCTCGGCCTTGACATCAAGGTGGAATGGGCGCAGATCTCCGGCGCCACCGCAATGAACGAAGCCCTGTTGTCCGGCAGTCTGGACATCGTGTCGGCCGGCCTGCCTCCGATGCTCGCCCTATGGGACCGCACCAAGGGTAAGCAGAACGTGAAGGCGGTGGCCGCCCTCGGCAGCCTGCCCAACTACCTGCTGAGCAGCAACCCGAACGTCAAGACCATCAAGGACTTCAGCAACAAGGACCGCATCGCCGTGCCGGCCGCCGGCACCAGCTTCCAGTCCCGTGTGCTGCAGATCGAGACCGCCAAGGTCTTCGGCAAGGACGACTACAAGCGCTTCGACACCCTCTCGGTGAGCCTGGCCCATCCGGACGCCACCGCCGCGCTGGTCGCCGGCGGCTCGGAGATCAACGCCCATTTCTCCAGCGCGCCGTTCTACTACCAGGCCCTGGAAGCCAACAAGAACGTGCACAAGGTACTCAGCTCCTACGACGTGCTCGGCGGGCCGGCCACCTTCAACGTGTTGTACACCACGCAGAAGTTCCACGACGAGAACCCCAGGACCTACCAGGCTTTCTACGCCGCCCTCGACGAGGCGGCCAAGCTGGTCAAGGCCGACAAGGCGAAGGCCGCCGAGATCTTCATCCGCGTGCAGAAATCCAGGCTGGCGCCCGAGCTGGTGCGCAAAATCATCGACGACCCGGAGAACGCCTACACCATCCAGCCCCAGCGCAGCCTGGTCTATGCCGAGGAGCTCTACAAGCTGGGCGTCCTGAAGAACCGCGCCGCCTCCTGGAAGGATTACTTCTTCCCGGAAGCCTACGCGCAACCGGGGAGCTGAGTCCGCCATGTCCATCGTCACCCCCCTCAACGCCTTCCCGCCCGAGCCGTCGGCGCCGCCGCTGCTGGCGGTGGACAAGCTGAGCCTGGAATACCGCACGCCGGGCCGCGTGGTGCGCGCGACCCATGAAGTCAGCTTCGACGTGCATGCCGGCGACCGCTTCGTGCTGCTCGGCGCCTCCGGCTGCGGCAAGTCCAGCCTGCTCAAGGCGGTGGCCGGCTTCCTGCCGCCCAGCGACGGCGAGATCCGCCTCGACGGGCGCCCAATCAGCGGCCCCGGCCCGGACCGCATCGTGGTCTTCCAGGAATTCGACCAGCTGCCGCCGTGGAAGACCGTCAAGGACAACGTGATTTTCCCGCTGCGCGCCACCGGCACGCTGGGCCGCAAGGAGGCCGCGGAGCGGGCCCTGCACTACCTGGATAAGGTCGGTCTGGCAGCCTTCGCCGGCGCGTACCCGCACACCCTGTCCGGCGGCATGAAGCAGCGCGTGGCGATCGCCCGCGCGCTGGCCATGCAGCCGCGAGTGCTGCTGATGGACGAGCCCTTCGCCGCCCTCGACGCGCTGACCCGCCGCAAGATGCAGGAGGAACTGCTGGCCCTGTGGGACGAGGTCCGCTTCACGCTGCTGTTCGTCACCCACTCCATCGAGGAGGCGCTGGTGGTCGGCAACCGTATCGGCCTGCTGTCGCCGCACCCCGGCCGCATGCGCGCCGAGATCAACAGCCACCATTACGGCCTGCACAGCCTCGGCGGCGCCGACTTCCAGGCCAGCGCCCAACGCATCCACCGCCTGCTGTTCGACGAGGAACCGAGCGGCATTACCACCGACGTGACGCCCCACAACCTGAAGAGATTCGCATGACCGCCCTCCACGCCCCGATCCGGCCGGAATACGAACGCCAGCTGGAACCCCTCACCCACGTCAGCCTGGAACGCCGGCTGCCGCTCGCTACACGCCTGTGGGAACAGGCCTGGCTGCGCAAGAGCGTGCTCCTCGCGCTGCTGGCGCTGGCCTGGGAGATTGTCGCCCGGCAACAGGACAACGAACTGCTGCTGCCGACCTTCCTCGCCACCGCCAGTGCGCTGGTGGACGGCCTGGCGTCCGGCGAGCTACTGGAGCGCACCGCGTTGTCCCTCGAAGTGCTGCTGCAGGGCTACATCGGCGGCGTGCTGGCGGCCTTCGTGCTCACCGCGCTGGCGGTCAGCACACGGCTCGGGCGCGACCTGCTGTCCACGCTGACGACCATGTTCAACCCGCTGCCGGCCATCGCACTGCTGCCCATCGCGCTGCTGTGGTTCGGCATCGGTCACGGCAGCCTGGTTTTCGTGCTGCTGCATTCGGTGCTATGGCCGCTGGCCCTCAACACCTACGCCGGCTTCCAGGGCGTACCGCAGACCCTGCAGATGGCCGGCCGCAACTACGGCCTGCGCGGCGTCCGCTACGTGCTGCAGATCCTGGTGCCGGCGGCACTGCCGTCCATTCTGTCCGGACTCAAGATCGGCTGGGCCTTTGCGTGGCGCACGCTGATCGCCGCCGAGCTGGTCTTCGGCGCCTCGTCCGGCAAGGGCGGGCTGGGCTGGTACATTTTCCAGAACCGCAACGAGCTTTTCACCGACCGGGTCTTCGCCGGGCTGGCGCTGGTGGTCATCATCGGCCTGATCGTCGAGAACCTCGGCTTCAACACCCTGGAACGGCTCACCGTGCGACGCTGGGGCCTGCTACGCTGAAAGCGTCGAACGCGCCCGGAACGCCCAAAACCTATGCCTGCCGACGATCTCGCCCCTTTGCTGGCCGAACTCCGCCGCACCGCCGTCGAGCGGGACAAGCGCGGCGGCCACCCGGCCGAAGAGAAGGCTCTGCTGCAGGCGGCCGGCCTGCTGCGCGTGTCCATCCCGGCCCAACTGGACGGAGACGAACGCCCGTGGCCGGAGATCTTCGCGCTGGTACGCCGCGTCGCCACCGTGGACAGCGCCCTCGCCCACCTGCTCGCCTTCCATCACCTGCAGGTCGCCACGCTGCGCATCTACGGCAACGACGCCCAGCAGAGCTACTGGCTCGGCCGCACGATTGCGGAAGGCGGCTGGTGGGGCAACGCGGTGAATCCCCTCGATGCGGGCCTGACGGCCGTCGCGCAGCCCGACGGCTACCTGCTCGACGGCCGTAAGGGCTTCTGCTCCGGCACCCGCGGCTCGCGCTTCATGACCCTCACCGCCCGCCTTGCCGACGGCAGCAGCGTGATGGGCGTCGTACAGACGGAGCAGCCGGGCATCGTCGTCCATGACGACTGGGACCCCATCGGCCAGCGCCAGACCGACAGCGGCTCGGTGAGCTTCCAGCAGGTGCTGCTGCGGCGTACCGACGTACTGCGCGCCCACAACGCCGTGCCGTCCGCCTTCCACACCCTGCGCAACAGCTTCGGCCAACTGATCCTCGCCAACCTGTTCGTCGGCATCGCCATCGGTGCCCGCGACGAGGCACGGGACTTCGCCCGCACGCAGGCCCGTCCGTGGGTCGCCTCGGGCGTCCAGCACGCCACCGAAGACCCCTACACGTTGCAGCGCTTCGGCGAGATCCACGTACAGATCGCCGCCGCCGAGGCCCTTACCGACCGGGCCGGCACCGCGATCCAGGCCGCCTTCGAGCGCGGCCCGGCGCTGAGCGAACGCGAACGGGCCGAAACCGCCCTCGCCATCGCCGAAGCCAAGGTCATCGCCCACCGGGCCGGCCTGTTCGCCAGCCAGGAACTCTTCGAGGTGGTCGGCGCCCGCGGCACCCGCGCCAGCCTCGGCTACGACCGCTTCTGGCGCAACGTGCGCACCCACACGCTGCACGATCCCATCGACTACAAGCTGGCGATGCTCGGCCGCTGGGCGCTCAACGACGAGTTTCCGCCGCCGAACATGTACACCTGATGAACCAAGCCGCGGCCGGCCGGTCCATAGGCCACATCACAACCCATGAGAATGGCATGAAAGACTTGCTCAAGAACAACCGTGGATTCCTGCTCTTCCTGCTCTGCTTCGGCTTTTTCCGCTCCGCCATTGCCGACTGGAACCCGATCCCGTCCGGCTCCATGCGCCCGACGCTGCTCGAAGGCGACGTGGTGCTGGTCAACCGCCTGGCCTACGACGCCAAGCTGCCCCTCACCGACATCGCCGTCGCCCACCTCGGCGACCCGGCCCGCGGCGACGTGGTGACCTTCAAGTCGCCCAAGGACGGCACGCTGCTGATCAAGCGCGTCATCGGCCTGCCCGGCGACACGGTGGCGATGCGCGACGGCGCGCTGACCATCAACGGCGAAGCCGCCCGTTACGACGTCGTCGGCGTGGTCTCCGAACCCATAGGCCAGGGCCGCGAGGTGGACGCCATCCGCGCCACCGAGACGGTGGCCAGCACCCGGCGCACCGTGCAATACCTGCCCAGCGTGCAGACCCTGCGCAACTTCGCCCCCGTCACCATCCCGCCCGGCCAGTACCTGATGCTCGGCGACAACCGCGACAACAGCGCCGACTCCCGCGTGATCGGCCTCGTCCCCCGCCAGCTTCTGGTCGGCAAGGCCCACCACATCCTCGTCTCGGCAGACATCCTCGGCAACTGGCTGCCGCGCCTGGAGCGCATCGCGCAGGCGCTGTAAGAGGCCGTTCCCCGCACGGGCTGCCGCTCAGCCGACCGGCAGCCCGGCTGATGAAATACCAGCACGCCATCAGCACCTTCTGCTGAAATCCGGACAGGCGCCATCCTGGGCTCCGACGCCGGACCGCGTAAACAGTGCCCGGGACGGGCAGTTTTCTCCATACTCCCGGCCGCGGGTACGGCTGGCGCAGTCTTTGCCTGCATCCTCCCCCACCCCATCCAGCCCTTCAACAAATCCGCACGGCACAAGACAGGAGAAAGCGTGTTACGCAAATTCATCGGCGGCTTCCGCCGCGAATGGACGACGGTGCTGCTCGTCTATTTCTGCTACGGCGCGAGCACCATCACCGGCATCGCCGAGGTCTTCTTCCAGAAGGAGACCCTCAAGCTTTCTCCCGTCGAAGTCACCAGCATCGGCTTCTGGCTGATGCTGCCCTGGTCCATGAAGATGGTGGTCGGCGCCGCGGCCGACATCCACCCCTTCTTCGGCAGCCGCCGCACGCCCTGGCTGCTGGCCGGCTGCGTGGCCACCTTTGCCGGCTATGTGGCGCTGGCCACGGTGGTGGAGACGAAGAGCGGCTACCTGGCCGCCTCCCTGCTGACCGCCATCGGTTTCATGGTCCAGGACGTGATCGCCGACGCGCTGAGCGTCGAAGTGGTCGAGACCGAAGAAGAACGCAACCAGATCCAGACCCTCGGCCGGGCGGCGCTGCTCGTCGGGGCCATCAGCGTCGGCTACCTGTCCGGCGTGCTGGCGGGGGCCATCGGCACCCGCAAGGTCTACGCGCTAGCCTCCCTGCTGCCGCTGCTGGTGGTCGCCAGCCTGCCCTTCTCGCGCGTGCGCCGCAGCGCGGATGCTCCCGCCCCGGCGCGGCCGGCCCCGGCTCCCGACAACGACATCCTGGGCGGTGGCAATGCCCGGCTAGTGGTGCTGATCGGGCTGGCCTACGCGGCCATCGGCGTCGGCCTGGAGCTGCTCGACGTGCCTTACGCCCAGGAAATCGTGCTGTTCATCTCCCTGCTGCTGATCAGCATCGTGCTGTGGCGGGTCGGTATTTCCCGGGAGATCGCCATCGCCGCGGTCGTCATTTTCCTGTTCCGCGCCACGCCGGATGTCGGCCAGGGCTACAGCTACTGGGCCATCGACAAGCTCGGTTTCGATCAGCAGTTCCTTGGCGTGCTGGCCCAGGCGAGCTCCATCCTGAGCCTTGTCGGCCTGCTCGTCTTCCGCAAGTACATCGTCAGCATGCCGGTCAGCTTCACGCTGGGCTGGGTGATGATCATCGGCACCATCCTCTACCTGCCGAACATCGGGCTGTTCTATGGTCTCCACGAATGGCTAGGCCTGTCGGCCCGGACCTTCGCCTTCATCGACACCACCATCTCCGCGCCGCTGGGCCAGCTGACCATGGTCCCGATGCTGATCCTCACCGCCCGCGCCGCGCCCAAGGGCGCCGAAGCCACCATGTTCGCAGTGATGGCATCCCTGATGAACCTGGCCCTGTCGGCCAGCCAGCTGTTCACCGGCTACCTCAACGACGCCTTCAAGATCACCCAGCAGGATTATTCCAACCTCGGCCTGCTAATGATCGCGGTCACCGTAATCGGTTTGCTGCCGCTGCTTGCGCTCCCCCTTCTGCGCGAGGTCGAGGGCGAGCCTCCCGAGTCGGCACGAAAAATGCAAGAAGCATAACCCAATCACCCTACCAGACTCGGCCCCGGCTCTGATCCAAGACCGGACTGCGGACATGCGGGATTTCCGCGATGGCTCACATCCAGCAGACGAAAGGGATCTGGCCGGAACCGGGAAGCCCGATGCCGCACCTTCCGTACAGTCTTGCCAAAGTCCTCGTCATTGCGGCGATATGCGCTGCTCACCAGCCGGCGGCCGTCGCCAAGGCGTTCACGTGGCACGTCGACCGGAATGGCGATCTCGTCACCGTCCCGGTCGATGCCCCTCCCGCATCGGCCCCCGATCCTTCCAGAGGTGGCCGGCCAGCTTCTGGCGCATCCGCGCCCTATCCTGCATCGACACCACCAGAACCCGAGGCCGACACTTCGCAAGCAGCCAGCGCTCTGGGGCTGCTCTTCGGCATTTTGCTCAGCGGGAGCGGCTATATCTGCGGCAGACGCTTATACCGCCGACTCATGGGAGCCGAGGCGCCGCACCACCCCGACTAGGACCGGGAGTCACACCGACAACTTAGAATCCCACCTCCCGCACCAGCACCGCTACGGCCTGCTTGAGATAGCGCTCGGCTGGTGGCGTCCAGTCCGAATGGATGGTGACCTTGCCCCGCCAGCTCATGCCATTCCAGTCATCCAATGCCAGGTTTGTCGGTTGCAGCGTGACACGGTAAATGGCGTGCTCGGGCACCATCTGGCCGGCTTTTTCACGCGTCAGTACATGTCCACCCAATTGGGCCGCGAGCTCCGGGCGCGGGAGGGTGCGCGAAGCATCTTTGTCCACGGCCGTTACGGTCAGGCGCAGGCTGTGGTGCTCTGGGCCATCGGCCACGAACAGGGCCGTATCGCCCGGGGAAACCCCTTGCACCACATCTTCCTCGAGCCAGGTTTCGACCTCCCAGCGGGTGTCATCCCGCACCAGCAAAGCAATTTTTTCCTTGCGTGCCAGCCATTGGCCGATTTGCAGATCAGGGTCGATATCGCGCAGGCGCCCTGCGAAGGGAGCTTGCGGGTTGTAGTGCAGCAATTCTGTCTGCAAGCTGACCAGTTCCACCTGCGCAGTGGTCAGGGCTTTTTCGTTCACCAGCAAACGGCTGCGCGCTTCGGCATCGAAGCTGGATGAGGCTGCTTGCCAACGCATCTGCTCCACACGGGCTTGCAGGGCCTGGCGACGCATGTGCAAGTCTGGTACGTAGAGTTGCAGCAATGTCTGGCCTTTGTTCACGTGGTCCCCTTCTTTGAAGGGAAGCCCATTCACCCGCGCCCCTGATGGCGCAAACACAGGCCACACATCGGTGGGGTGCAGCATGGCACTGGCGGTGACGCGCCCCGGCCAGGGCACGGCCACCAGCAACAACACCGCCAACACCGCTGCGGCGCTGATGCGGCTACGCCGGCTGGCGCGGATTTCGGCCCAACGTTGGCCCCATGCCTGCCATTCGCGCCAGATGGGCCACAGCACGAACCAAACGATTTCCACCCCGAACAGCACGACACCCAGGACTTTGAAGAAGTAGTGGTACACCAGTACCGCAATCCCCAGGAACAGTACCAACCGGTAAGCCCACACGGCCCAGGCGAATGCCACCAAGGCACCCTGGCGGTTGGGCGACAGGTGTTCGGGCGGTTCGTCCCCCAAGGCAAACAGGATTTCGCGCATTTTCCAGCGCGCCTGGGCGAAGCTGCGTTCGTGCAGATTGGGCCAATCGAACAGGTCTGACAGGATGAAGTAGCCATCGAAGCGCATGAACGGGCTGGCGTTGATCGTCAGCGTTGCCACCCAACTGGTGGTGGCCAGCACAAAAACCGCTGATTTCAATGCGCCATCGGGCAGCAAGCCCCAACCCAGCGTGGCCCACGCGGCGATGGCCAATTCGGTCAAGATGCCGGCGGAGGCCACTTGCAAACGCTGGTAGCGGCTGGCCAGCCGCCAGGTTTCGTTGGTGTCGGTGTAGGCCACGGGCCACATCACCAGAAAGGCCACCCCCATGGTAGGCACGCGGCAGCCCAGCCGCTTGGCGGTGAAGGCATGACCCAATTCGTGCAGAAACTTCACGCAAAACAGGGCCGCGCCGTAGGATGCCAGGCCTTCCCAGTTGAAGGTGTCCACCAGCGAGGAGGTGAACACGTCCCAGCGTCGCACCACCTGCGTCAGACCCAGCAACAAGGCACCCAGCGTGAGCCACAGGAAGGTGCGCGTGTAAAAGCAAGCCGCCACGCCTTGCCAGCGGCCCAGCCAGGCATCTGGCCGCCAAAGCGGTATGCGAAAGAACAAGTAATGGTGCAGCAACCATTTCAGCGGACTGCCTTGCATTGTCTGCAGGCGCTCCGCCAGTTGCCGTGCGCTTCGCGGGCCAGCGGGCTGGATCAACTGGTTCTGCACCAGAAATTGCGCCACGGCCACCACATCCTCCGGCCCCATGTGCAGGGTCGTGTGGGCGCAAACGTCGTCAGCCATGGCTTGCGGGTCGTCCATACCCCAGCGCTGCAATACCTCAAAAGTCGGCCAATCAATACGGAAAAACTGATTGCGCGCCGGGTCGTGCAGCGTCCAGCTGGGTTGGCCATCGGCCAGCACGGGGCCGGGCAGCAGTGCGAGTTCTTCTCGCAGAACGGGCAGCACCATGGCTCAGACGCCCAAGGTGGTGCGTACCCAGGCCAACGGCCGACGCATCGCCCAGTAGGCCAGTGGCACCCAGCCGCTTTGCAGCTTGGCGGTGCCTTTGAGGCCAACACGGTGTTGGGTGGCCTCCTTCAATGTGGCTCGCACACGGTAGGCATAGCCTCCATCAGGCCGTTGCACGGCATCGTGCGCCATGTAACGCACTTGGGCCGCCACGGGAGACAAGGGGCTGGCGTTCAAGTACAGCTTCACGTCGGCACCGGGCTCCAACGCAATGGCGTCGGCCAGCGGCAACCAGGCTTCCACCTCACTGTCGGCTGGGGCGGCGATCCGCATGATGCGTTCCCCCACATTGACCGGCTTGCCTATCCATTCGGAAGGATCGTCGAACAAGGCTACGCCATCGCTGGGGGCCAGCACCCGGGCCCGCTGGAGTTGCTCACGAAGGTACTCGGCTTCGGCACGTTTTTCTTCAATCTTGCCGGTCAGCAGCGCCAGTTGAGTGCGGTACTTGGCGTCCTGCAAAGCTTGCTGGCTGGTCTGACGGTATTCGGTTTCTGCTGTGGCCAGGGTTTGTTCTGCCACCTCCAGCTTGCTTTGAAGCAATGCCTCATCAAAGCCGAACAGAGGCTGGTCTTTCTTGACCAACTGATTGGGTTGGACGTGGAAGACGTCGACGACTCCATCCAACGGCGCACGAATAACAACCGGGTGTGCGGGCACCAGTTCTCCGGGGGCCAATACGGTCAGACGCACGGGCAAGGCGAGCACGGCCAGCACACCGACAGTCCAGCGCGCCCAGTTCTGTTTCCACCAGGGGCGCTCGGCCTGCGGCCTGAAATGAGTGTTGAGCCTTGCCACCAACGCACGCCAACTACTGACTCTTGGACGGTGCAAGGCGCTGAATGCATGCCACCATGCTTGCATCCATTCACCCAGCCAGGCCTGGGTTTCATCGCTCCAGACGTCGTCACGCACCAGCAACAGAGCGCCCACCGGAGCAGCATCGGCCTGCGTGGGCTGGGCGGCCGTGGCCAGCCACAGGGCATGCGCAGGCCACCATTCGGCCCATTCTGCTGCCAGTGGCTCCGGCAGATCTTGTGCGGTAACGGTCCGGGTCTGCGTGCCTGCATGGGTGGCGAGATACTGGCAAACAGCCTGAAGCCACAGCACGTAAGGGGCATTGGCCTCGGGCTGCAAGACGCCCGACAACGTACTCACCCCTTGGTCCGCCATCCACAGCACAGACTGACGGTAAGGCGCCAGAGCATGCGTGTCGTTCACCAGCAGGAAGCCCAGTTCCTGGGTGCTGCTGGCCAGGCGCGCACGGCGCTCCAAGTCCAGCAAGCTCACCAATGTCTGGGCCTGGAGGCCGGTAAGTGTGGTGGCCGTCATCCCGTGTGAGCCGTGGCACGTCCTGTCACAGGCACACGCACCCCGGCTTTAGCCTCCGCCGGCTGGCGGCTCAATTCACCCCAAGGCATGGCCGGGCGCTGACCAGCCAGCTTGAGCTGTTCGGTCAGGCTCGCGCGGCCTGGGACCTTGCCCTTGACCTTGCCCTTTTCTCCCCCGACGAAGAAGCGGAACGGTGCTACCGCTTCATGGCCTTCCTGATCACGGGCAATCACCTGCAGCCTCAGCTCGCGCTGATCTTCCGGCAAATCGGCCGGTGGGGTCACCGTGAACGTGCCCGACTGCGGGTTGAACTGTACCCAGTTGGGCAAGTCGGTTCCATCTTGCTGTTTGGCCGTGAGGGTAATCTGCGCATCCGCTTTGGTATGAGCGAAAGTGTCATAAGGCAAAGCAAATGATGTCGCCTTGGCAGGTTCCGCAAACTGATCCGTAACCGCATTGGCCAAGGTCAAATTCGGCGGCAACGCTGTATTCCCAGGCTCTGCCACAACCACCGGGAAGCCGGAGTCACTGGTCAGACTAGGCACCGCCGGGATCGTTGTGACCGTCAGCAGCGGCGTGGGTGATGCGACTTGCACAACCGTGGCCGAGTTGAACTGCGGCAGCGGCAGCGGAGGCACCTCTGCGGTGGGAACCACTGGCGGAGGCACAAGCGCAGGAGCCGTTACAGGTACAGGTATGACCAGAGGTGCGGGAGGGGCATCGGCCAGGTCGAGGAAGGTGGCGCTCACCGCGCCACCGGCGCCGAGGGTCACCGCCACGCTGGCGTCAGTGCCGCCATCGCTGTCGGTCACCGCGCTGTGGTTGGCCGGTACGCTCTGCACCACGGTGTAGCTGCCCGGTGCGACACCGCTGAAGCTGTAGTTGCCGTTGGCGTCGCTGGTGGTCGTCGCCACGGTATTGCCGAGGCTGTCCTTCAAGGTCAGCGTGACGCCGGCCAGGCCGCTGTCACCGCTGTCGCCCAGGCCACCGCCCATCCCATTGCGGTTCACGTCCAGGCGCACCTGGCCGCTCACCGTGCCGGCATCGGCCAGGTCGAGGAAGGTGGCGCTCACCGCGCCACCGGCGCCGAGGGTCACCGCCACGCTGGCGTCAGTGCCGCCATCGCTGTCGGTCACCGCGCTGTGGTTGGCCGGTACGCTCTGCACCACGGTGTAGCTGCCCGGTGCGACACCGCTGAAGCTGTAGTTGCCGTTGGCGTCGCTGGTGGTCGTCGCCACGGTATTGCCGAGGCTGTCCTTCAAGGTCAGCGTGACGCCGGCCAGGCCGCTGTCACCGCTGTCGCCCAGGCCACCGCCCATCCCATTGCGGTTCACGTCCAGGCGCACCTGGCCGCTCACCGTGCCGGCATCGGCCAGGTCGAGGAAGGTGGCGCTCACCGCGCCACCGGCGCCGAGGGTCACCGCCACGCTGGCGTCAGTGCCGCCATCGCTGTCGGTCACCGCGCTGTGGTTGGCCGGTACGCTCTGCACCACGGTGTAGCTGCCCGGTGCGACGCCGCTGAAGCTGTAGTTGCCGTTGGCGTCGCTGGTGGTCGTCGCCACGGTATTGCCGAGGCTGTCCTTCAAGGTCAGCGTGACGCCGGCCAGGCCGCTGTCACCGCTGTCGCCCAGGCCACCGCCCATCCCATTGCGGTTCACGTCCAGGCGCACCTGGCCGCTCACCGTGCCGGCATCGGCCAGGTCGAGGAAGGTGGCGCTCACCGCGCCACCGGCGCCGAGGGTCACCGCCACGCTGGCGTCAGTGCCGCCATCGCTGTCGGTCACCGCGCTGTGGTTGGCCGGTACGCTCTGCACCACGGTGTAGCTGCCCGGCGCGACACCGCTGAAGCTGTAGTTGCCGTTGGCGTCGCTGGTGGTCGTCGCCACGGTATTGCCGAGGCTGTCCTTCAAGGTCAGCGTGACGCCGGCGAGGCCGCTGTCACCGCTGTCGCCCAGGCCACCGCCCGTCCCATTGCGGTTCACGTCCAGGCGCACCTGGCCGCTCACCGTGCCGGCATCGGCCAGGTCGAGGAAGGTGGCGCTCACCGCGCCACCGGCGCCGAGGGTCACCGCCACGCTGGCGTCAGTGCCGCCATCGCTGTCGGTCACCGCGCTGTGGTTGGCCGGTACGCTCTGCACCACGGTGTAGCTGCCCGGCGCGACACCGCTGAAGCTGTAGTTGCCGTTGGCGTCGCTGGTGGTCGTCGCCACGGTATTGCCGAGGCTGTCCTTCAAGGTCAGCGTGACGCCGGCGAGGCCGCTGTCACCGCTGTCGCCCAGGCCACCGCCCGTCCCATTGCGGTTCACGTCCAGGCGCACCTGGCCGCTCACCGTGCCGGCATCGGCCAGGTCGAGGAAGGTGGCGCTCACCGCGCCACCGGCGCCGAGGGTCACCGCCACGCTGGCGTCAGTGCCGCCATCGCTGTCGGTCACCGCGCTGTGGTTGGCCGGTACGCTCTGCACCACGGTGTAGCTGCCCGGCGCGACACCGCTGAAGCTGTAGTTGCCGTTGGCGTCGCTGGTGGTCGTCGCCACGGTATTGCCGAGGCTGTCCTTCAAGGTCAGCGTGACGCCGGCCAGGCCGCTGTCACCGCTGTCGCCCAGGCCACCGCCCGTCCCATTGCGGTTCACGTCCAGGCGCACCTGGCCGCTCACCGTGCCCGCATCGGCCAGGTCGAGGAAGGTGGCGCTCACCGCGCCACCGGCGCCGAGGGTCACCGCCACGCTGGCGTCAGTGCCGCCATCGCTGTCGGTCACCGCGCTGTGGTTGGCCGGTACGCTCTGCACCACGGTGTAGCTGCCCGGTGCGACGCCGCTGAAGCTGTAGTTGCCGCTCGCGTCGCTGGTGGTCGTCGCCACGGTATTGCCGAGGCTGTCCTTCAAGGTCAGCGTGACGCCGGCCAGGCCGCTGTCACCGCTGTCGCCCAGGCCACCGCCCGTCCCATTGCGGTTCACGTCCAGGCGCACCTGGCCGCTCACCGTGCCGGCATCGGCCAGGTCGAGGAAGGTGGCGCTCACCGCGCCACCGGCGCCGAGGGTCACCGCCACGCTGGCGTCAGTGCCGCCATCGCTGTCGGTCACCGCGCTGTGGTTGGCCGGTACGCTCTGCACCACGGTGTAGCTGCCCGGTGCGACGCCGCTGAAGCTGTAGTTGCCGCTCGCGTCGCTGGTGGTCGTCGCCACGGTATTGCCGAGGCTGTCCTTCAAGGTCAGCGTGACGCCGGCCAGGCCGCTGTCACCGCTGTCGCCCAGGCCACCGCCCGTCCCATTGCGGTTCACGTCCAGGCGCACCTGGCCGCTCACCGTGCCCGCATCGGCCAGGTCGAGGAAGGTGGCGCTCACCGCGCCACCGGCGCCGAGGGTCACCGCCACGCTGGCGTCAGTGCCGCCATCGCTGTCGGTCACCGCGCTGTGGTTGGCCGGTACGCTCTGCACCACGGTGTAGCTGCCCGGTGCGACACCGCTGAAGCTGTAGTTGCCGTTGGCGTCGCTGGTGGTCGTCGCCACGGTATTGCCGAGGCTGTCCTTCAAGGTCAGCGTGACGCCGGCGAGGCCGCTGTCACCGCTGTCGCCCAGGCCACCGCCCGTCCCATTGCGGTTCACGTCCAGGCGCACCTGGCCGCTCACCGTGCCCGCATCGGCCAGGTCGAGGAAGGTGGCGCTCACCGCGCCACCGGCGCCGAGGGTCACCGCCACGCTGGCGTCAGTGCCGCCATCGCTGTCGGTCACCGCGCTGTGGTTGGCCGGTACGCTCTGCACCACGGTGTAGCTGCCCGGTGCGACGCCGCTGAAGCTGTAGTTGCCGTTGGCGTCGCTGGTGGTCGTCGCCACGGTATTGCCGAGGCTGTCCTTCAAGGTCAGCGTGACGCCGGCGAGGCCGCTGTCACCGCTGTCGCCCAGGCCACCGCCCGTCCCATTGCGGTTCACGTCCAGGCGCACCTGGCCGCTCACCGTGCCGGGAGCAGGGACATTAACCGTCTGGTTGCCGTCGCTGCCATCGTCGGTGTTGTTGCCGAGGTCCGGGTCGTAGGTCGTCGCGCTGACGCTGGCCTGGTTGGTGATGCTGCCCGCCTGCGTGACCTGGGCCTTGATGTACACCGTGGTGTGCCCGCCGGAGCCGATGTCGCTGAGCGACCAGTTCCCGCTCGACAACACGTAGCCGCCCGCATACACGCCACCGCTGCCCGTGCTGTCCCACGTGCTGCCATCGGTGCTGGCCGCCAGGAAGCTCAGACCCGTGGGCAGCACGTCATGAATGCTCACCCCCGTCGCCGTTGCGCCGCCCGCGTTGCTCACCGTCAGCGTGTACACCACGTAACCGCTCAGGTCCGTCGTGTTCAGATTGCCCGTGTCCACCGACTTGGCCATCGACAGATCGGCGCTCGGCACCGTGACCGTCTGGTTGCCGTCGCTGCCATCGTCGGTGTTGTTGCCAAGGTCCGGGTCGTAGGTCGTCGCGCTGACGCTGGCCTGGTTGGTGATGCTGCCCGCCTGCGTGACCTGGGCCTTGATGTACACCGTGGTGTGCCCGCCGGAGCCGATGTCGCTGAGCGACCAGTTCCCGCTCGACAACACGTAGCCGCCCGCATACACGCCGCTGCTGCCCGTGCTGTCCCACGTGCTGCCATCGGTGCTGGCCGCCAGGAAGCTCAGACCCGTGGGCAGCACGTCATGAATGCTCACCCCCGTCGCCGTTGCGCCGCCCGCGTTGCTCACCGTCAGCGTGCACCACGTAACCGCTCAGGTCCGTCGTGTTCAGATTGCCCGTGTCCACCGACTTGGCCATCGACAGATCGGCGCTCGGCACCGTGACCGTCTGGTTGCCGTCGCTGCCATCGTCGGTGTTGTTGCCAAGGTCCGGGTCGTAGGTCGTCGCGCTGACGCTGGCCTGGTTGGTGATGCTGCCCGCCTGCGTGACCTGGGCCTTGATGTACACCGTGGTGTGCCCGCCGGAGCCGATGTCGCTGAGCGACCAGTTCCCGCTCGACAGCACGTAGCCGCCCGCATACACGCCACCACTGCCCGTGCTGTCCCACGTGCTGCCATCGGTGCTGGCCGCCAGGAAGCTCAGCCCCGTGGGCAGCACGTCATGAATGCTCACCCCCGTCGCCGTCGCGCCGCCCGCGTTGCTCACCGTCAGCGTGTACACCACGTAACCGCTCAGGTCCGTCGTGTTCAGATTGCCCGTGTCCACCGACTTGGCCATCGACAGATCGGCGCTCGGCACCGTGACCGTCTGGTTGCCGTCGCTGCCATCGTCGGTGTTGTTGCCAAGGTCCGGGTCGTAGGTCGTCGCGCTGACGCTGGCCTGGTTGGTGATGCTGCCCGCCTGCGTGACCTGGGCCTTGATGTACACCGTGGTGTGCCCGCCGGAGCCGATGTCGCTGAGCGACCAGTTCCCGCTCGACAACACGTAGCCGCCCGCATACACGCCACCGCTGCCCGTGCTGTCCCACGTGCTGCCATCGGTGCTGGCCGCCAGGAAGCTCAGACCCGTGGGCAGCGCGTCATGAATGCTCACCCCCGTCGCCGTCGCGCCACCCGCGTTGCTCACCGTCAGCGTGTACACCACGTAACCGCTCAGGTCCGTCGTGTTCAGATTGCCCGTGTCCACCGACTTGGCCATCGACAGATCGGCGCTCGGCACCGTGACCGTCTGGTTGCCGTCGCTGCCATCGTCGGTGTTGTTGCCAAGGTCCGGGTCGTAGGTCGTCGCGCTGACGCTGGCCTGGTTGGTGATGCTGCCCGCCTGCGTGACCTGGGCCTTGATGTACACCGTGGTGTGCCCGCCGGAGCCGATGTCGCTGAGCGACCAGTTCCCACTCGACAACACGTAGCCGCCCGCATACACGCCACCGCTGCCCGTGCTGTCCCACGTGCTGCCATCGGTGCTGGCCGCCAGGAAGCTCAGACCCGTGGGCAGCACGTCATGAATGCTCACCCCCGTCGCCGTTGCGCCGCCCGCGTTGCTCACCGTCAGCGTGTACACCACGTAACCGCTCAGGTCCGTCGTGTTCAGATTGCCCGTGTCCACCGACTTGGCCATCGACAGATCGGCGCTCGGCACCGTGACCGTCTGGTTGCCGTCGCTGCCATCGTCGGTGTTGTTGCCAAGGTCCGGGTCGTAGGTCGTCGCGCTGACGCCGGCCTGGTTGGTGATGCTGCCCGCCTGCGTGACCTGGGCCTTGATGTACACCGTGGTGTGCCCGCCGGAGCCGATGTCGCTGAGCGACCAGTTCCCACTCGACAACACGTAGCCGCCCGCATACACGCCACCGCTGCCCGTGCTGTCCCACGTGCTGCCATCGGTGCTGGCCGCCAGGAAGCTCAGACCCGTGGGCAGCACGTCATGAATGCTCACCCCCGTCGCCGTTGCGCCGCCCGCGTTGCTCACCGTCAGCGTGTACACCACGTAACCGCTCAGGTCCGTCGTGTTCAGATTGCCCGTGTCCACCGACTTGGCCATCGACAGATCGGCGCTCGGCACCGTGACCGTCTGGTTGCCGTCGCTGCCATCGTCGGTGTTGTTGCCAAGGTCCGGGTCGTAGGTCGTCGCGCTGACGCTGGCCTGGTTGGTGATGCTGCCCGCCTGCGTGACCTGGGCCTTGATGTACACCGTGGTGTGCCCGCCGGAGCCGATGTCGCTGAGCGACCAGTTCCCGCTCGACAACACGTAGCCGCCCGCATACACGCCACCGCTGCCCGTGCTGTCCCACGTGCTGCCATCGGTGCTGGCCGCCAGGAAGCTCAGACCCGTGGGCAGCACGTCATGAATGCTCACCCCCGTCGCCGTTGCGCCGCCCGCGTTGCTCACCGTCAGCGTGCACCACGTAACCGCTCAGGTCCGTCGTGTTCAGATTGCCCGTGTCCACCGACTTGGCCATCGACAGATCGGCGCTCGGCACCGTGACCGTCTGGTTGCCGTCGCTGCCATCGTCGGTGTTGTTGCCAAGGTCCGGGTCGTAGGTCGTCGCGCTGACGCTGGCCTGGTTGGTGATGCTGCCCGCCTGCGTGACCTGGGCCTTGATGTACACCGTGGTGTGCCCGCCGGAGCCGATGTCGCTGAGCGACCAGTTCCCGCTCGACAACACGTAGCCGCCCGCATACACGCCGCTGCTGCCCGTGCTGTCCCACGTGCTGCCATCGGTGCTGGCCGCCAGGAAGCTCAGACCCGTGGGCAGCACGTCATGAATGCTCACCCCCGTCGCCGTTGCGCCGCCCGCGTTGCTCACCGTCAGCGTGTACACCACGTAACCGCTCAGGTCCGTCGTGTTCAGATTGCCCGTGTCCACCGACTTGGCCATCGACAGATCGGCGCTCGGCACCGTGACCGTCTGGTTGCCGTCGCTGCCATCGTCGGTGTTGTTGCCAAGGTCCGGGTCGTAGGTCGTCGCGCTGACGCTGGCCTGGTTGGTGATGCTGCCCGCCTGCGTGACCTGGGCCTTGATGTACACCGTGGTGTGCCCGCCGGAGCCGATGTCGCTGAGCGACCAGTTCCCGCTCGACAACACGTAGCCGCCCGCATACACGCCACCGCTGCCCGTGCTGTCCCACGTGCTGCCATCGGTGCTGGCCGCCAGGAAGCTCAGACCCGTGGGCAGCACGTCATGAATGCTCACCCCCGTCGCCGTCGCGCCACCCGCGTTGCTCACCGTCAGCGTGTACACCACGTAACCGCTCAGGTCCGTCGTGTTCAGATTGCCCGTGTCCACCGACTTGGCCATCGACAGATCGGCGCTCGGCGCATCAGCCGCTTGCACCGTAACCGTCAGAGTCGTTGTGGCATGCGTCCCATCGGAGTCCGAGATGGTGTAAACGAATACGTCACTCTGGGACGAAGACAGAGCATTATTTCCCGGTGTATACGTGTAACTGCCGTCCGATTTGAGAACCAAGGTGCCGTACGTCCCGGCTATGCTTGTACCGGTGCCAGTAGTCACTTCTGTTGTCGTATCACTCCCCGCCGCTCGAACGCCGATAACACCACCTGCAGGAGAGGTCGTAACCGGACCGTCAGCACCAAAAGTATCACCGGCGGTACCGATAAGGACATTGCCAGTCACGGCGGATCCATTGTCGATAGCAGTCACGGTGTCTGCATTTGCGATGGGATGATCGTCAATGATCGACACCGTCACCTTGTTGGTGATTGCATTGCCATACTGATCGTAACTGGTAATGTTAATTGTGCGGAGAAGATCAGCGCCTGAACTATTTTGCACTGCGCTGGTAAGCTTATAGCTAAACACGCCTGCACTCGTAAGCGTCCAAGTGCCGTAAGTATCACTGCCACTTTGGCTAGATGTGCCAAATGTTTGCCCGGTAGGCGCGGTCAGTGTAGTGCTCCCGGTGACAGCGCTTCCGCTAGGCGAGCTACCAGAAGGAAGATATTTTTCGTTGACCGAAGGGCCTGTATAAGCGGCGGGAATATTGATGGCAATCCCGTCGCTATCGTTGGCGTTAAGGCTGTCCTTGCTGTAAATAGTCAGAAAATCAGCGCCAGTAAAGCCACCGTTCGGCGTGTAGACAAGCGTTGCCAAAATGGCATTGATTTGCACCTGGGTACCAGTAATGGTGAGGTCAGTGGTACCTGCCCCACCAATAGTGCCACCTGAACCCGAAGCACTCAGGGTGCCGTTGTCGACATGAAGAATAACTTCGCTCAAGTTGCCATCGACATCACCGACCGAAATTAAGTTACCGCTAGTGAAATTGAACGCAGTGTCTTTGGCGCCAGTAACAACCGACGGGTAACTATTCACTGGCGCATCGTTTTGCCCCGTTACAGTGACAGTCAAGGTGGCTACCGCAGTCGCACCGTTGGCATCCTGCATTTGGTAGCTGAAGGTCTCGGTAGTGGTCGCTCCTGCGGCAAGGGCCTTTACTGCAACGTTGTTTCCATCAATGGCGTAGGAGTAGGTCCCATTCGGGTTGATGGTGAGCGTGCCGTAAGTTCCCGTTATTGCCGTGGCACCAGATACGGACGTGCTTGGAGTGGCGGTTGTACCTGCTTGAGCTTTGATAACGGTTTTGGTATCCCCCGCATCAACGTCGGTATCGTTTGCCAGCACATCGCCGGTCGCGGCGGCCTGCCCGGCATAGGCGGTGACGGTGTCGTTATTCCCGGTGGGCGCATCGTTGGAGCCGTTGATGGTAATGGTCAGTGTGGACCAGTTGACTCCCAACGCTGTGTTAGTGACCTTGTAGCGGAAGGTCTCTGTCAATGTTGCCCCGGGTAGCAAAGCCTGTACGGCCGAGTTCGCATTGTTGACGGTGTAGGTCACCGCACCGTTGGATGCAATACTCAAGGTGCCATATGCACCATTCAGATTAGTGCCCACGCCAGTACTACCGGTCCCGTCGGCAAGGGTATAACTGCTGACAGCCCCACCTGCGCCCGGCGTGTCATTCGTCAGGACGTTATAGGTAATGGTCTTGGCTACGCTGGTTGTCCCTGTCGTGACCGTCGCTGCAACGTTTTCACCTTGAAAAACAGCATTGGGATCTGCCGTCGCAGTAGAGGGCGAGTCAGGCGTTCGCCCCACCCCGGATTCGTAAACACTGACCGAGTCAGCGGCAACGACCGGATCATTCGAGCCGCTGCCGTACACCGTGATGTACAACTTGGCCGCACTAGTAGCGCCAGCCGTGTCATGCATCGTGTAGTCGAAGACTTCCGTCGCGACGTCCCCTGAACTTATTTTGGCGTTGTCCGTAAAAGGTGTGTAGACGTAGCTGCCGTTAGCTTGCAGAACCAAAGTACCGTGTTGGCCGGTCAAAGTGGTTGCTACGCCGGAAGCGCCTGTGAATGTGAAAGCCGTACCATTGGTACTGGTTATCTGATCACTGCTGAGCTTGATACTGGTAAGCACACCGGAGGTGAGGGTGACATCAGTAACCGTGGTGCCAGTAGGCACACCTGTGCCAGTAACAGTCATGCCAACCGCAATGGTTCCTGACTCTAATGAAAGACCCGAAAGGGTGGTGTAACCTGATCCGGATGTACTGCTAACTGTTTGAGTTTTCGTGCTGCTGGCTTCGGTAAGCGTATCGCCGGTAGTCAGGTTTGAGTCGGTGTAGTTTGCAAATGCGAGATATTTGTATGTTGTGAAGAAGGCTGGAAGGTTGGTAATTGCAACAAAAGTGCTGCTAGTAGGATCGTAGTAATACGTTGGCGTTGCATTTAACGTGGCATTACTAGAGTTTTTTGTGACGGTAACAAGCGTGTAGTTTGATCCGCTACGTGTATACAAACCGGTGTAAACCGTTCCGTTCGTACCAGGCGCAACTTGGCCTAACTCCACGAATACGGAATTACCCGTACTGAAACCCATGGCGCCAGTGAAGGTCAGCGAATACGTACCGGCTGTTACAGCTACGTTGGCGGTGGCTGATCCAGAAACCGAACTTCCAACCACAGTTTTCGTATCGCCCGTATCCACGTCAGTGTCATTGGGCAATACGTTCCCGGTCGCCGTGTAGCCGGTGTTGCTTGTGCTGGTGATTTCCTTTGCGGTGTTGTAGTCAGCGTTCGCAACCGGAGCGTCGTTGCTGCCGTTGATTTGAATCGTCAACGTCGCAGTCGCTGCGCCGCCATGATGATCCGCAGCGATGTAGGTGAATTGCTCTTGAAGCGTGCCACCTGATTGCAGGGCATCCACCGTAGCATTTGAATTGTCCGGGGCATAAATCCAATGACCATCAGAATAAATAGTCAGTGTTCCGTACGCACCAGCCACGGCAGTACCTGATGTTGAAGCGGTAGACGAATTACCGGACAGTTTGCTGGTTACAGTGGTGACTGTCAGCGTGTCTCCGGTAGCAACCGTGTCATTGGTCAGCACGTTCCCCGTGCCATTGATGCCCGCGGTGATTACGGTTGAAGTGTTGGCGTTGTAACCTTGTTCAAGCGCTGCATTGCCAGCACCGGTAGATGCTGTCGCGCTTGGTGCTCCAGTAGCCGAATCAGAGTTTGCAGCAGGAGCGGCATACGTTGGCAACAGCGAATTCAACGCCGTATCCACACGATCGGACGATGAACCTACCATGGCATAGCTGGCAGGCAAGACGCTGCCATCAATATCACCCCCTGCAGATAGCCCGGAGGTGGATCGGGTACTGGTGATCTGTGCGTTGAACCAGGCTTGGTCGACAACCAAGACAAAACCTCTGTTGTCCGTGGTGGTGCCATCCCCATCCTGGTTGCCATCAACCTGAGCGGCGGCCAAAGTGGCGAAATCGGTATCCGTCCAGAAATAGAAACCGCGAACAATACCGCCAGATTTAATCGGACGGCTTATCCATCCATAATACGTTTTTCCAGCAACGTTAATTGCGGTAGCTGAAACGTCGTTTCCGCTAAACTGCTGACTTCCCGTACCGTCATCTACGGTAACTTGTCCCAGACTGACGTTCGGGTCAAAGTTGATGACACTTTGTTCTTTGGCAGCTGGCGTTTCACCTATATTGCTTTGCACCGTTCCATTCGCATTAAGGTCATACACCATCTTGTATGCATTGACGAACGCGTAATTGGCAAATTCCACACCTACAGCCTGGCCGTCGATCTGCAGCACGCCATGGTCATCATCCATCGCAGAAGGGTCCGCGGCATAAGGATCGGTGCCGTTCAACAGCACGTCGGAAAAGTGCTGGCCTTCATCCCCCGGGGTGTCTGCGCTGCCATTCAGGCGCGCGTCCAGGCTGTGACCGAACTCCTCCACCAGCACGGAGGTCACGGAGGCGCTGTCGGCTGCGCCTATGCCTGCATTGAGGTTGCCCGCCAGCCAGTCTGCATTGAGGTAAATGGTAAATTGACCAGTCGTGCCCGTTGTTGAAAATGCCCCTTTGGCTCCTTGCAGTTCAGTTCCGCTCCGCAATTCAACCTGAACTGCATCGCCCCCGTTTTGCAGATTGGCCATCAACTGATCAAACGCAGCATTCCATTGGCTCGAAGCCGCATTTTGTCCGCCGTTGAACAGCGCAAACAATTTTGCGCGGGCATCAGGCTGCGAGAGGAAATTGCTGACCAGTCTTTCAGCTTCGGCACGTGCAGTGACAACCGCTGCGGGAAGCGCGTTATCAGCAGCCGCAAAATGCAGTAATGGATCGGCTACTGGCTTGGTTACCGCCGCGGCAGCGTCAACGGCCGCGCCATCGAACATGAAACGCTGCTCCAGTGCCAACGGGCGGGGGCCACGGCGTACCAAGCGACGCCCGGAAGGCGCGGCAGCATCAGGAGTGGAAATATTCAGGGAAGCGTTGGACTTGCTCATGAAGAGACTCCTGCAGTCTGCGAGGCGTAACCGATTAACGACCCACCGGGGGTCGAATAAAGGATGGAGCTTTGGAAAACGTCGGCCTTAACGGGCCTGGAGGTCTGGCGACGTCACCAGGACCCGACCGCTCATGCCCGCAATCAACTCGGGAAAGCGGCCATCGATCGCAGCAGCAACCTTGATGGACTGGCTGACGGGGTCAATGCGGGCACCGATGCGCGTAAACTTGGCGGGATAGCTTTTGCGCGTCTCGTCGATCTGCACCTGGAAGGCGCTACCCACATGCAGCCAGCTGAGCCAACGGGACGGCACCAGGAATTCGAGTTCGAGCACGCTGTCGTCGATGATGTCGAGCAGCGCCTGGCCCGGTTGCACGAATTGCTGCTCGCGCACCTTTTGTTCCGCGATACGCCCGGCAAAGGGCGCGGAAATGACGCATTTGCCAAGCACAGCCTGGTTGGCGCCCACTTCGGCGCGGGCCTTGGCGGTGGCGGAACGGGAAAGGTCCAGATCGAGCTTGCCGATGGAGTTGAGCTCGGCGAGCCGCTGGTTGGTCTGCAGGGTCTGCTCCGCCCCTTGCAGTTCAGCCTGTGCCTTCTGCAACTGGGCCTTCTGCAGGGAGCAGTCGAAGGAGATCAGCAGCTGCCCTGCCTTGAAGGCACCGCCTTCGGCAACCGGCAGGCGGCTGATCTTGGCGCCGATTTCGGCGGCAATCGTCGTGTAGCGCCGGGGCATCAGCTGGGCACGGATCTCCTGGCGCTCGATGGCCGGGCGGGCAGCCTCGGCTGGCGCCCGTGGGGGCGATTGCCCCCAGGCCGTACTACAGGGGATGGCCGCGGCCAAGGCAAGAAGCACAACCGACTTACACGTCGACTTCATCGCAATCAGCCTTTCTTTACTGGCCGACCGGCTCGGCAGCAGCCGGCTGGCGCATCAGGCCCCTCCAGGGATCACCGCTCTTCTTGAGCTGTTCCGTGATCTGCGCCAGTGTGAGCTCATGCGTACTACCGATTTCAGGCTCCAGCCCCAGATTGGCAAGCAGGCGGTTCTCGGCCAACTGAAGCTGTGCCAGCGCCTGATAGCGGCGCAGCAGGCTGAGAATGGCCGCCGTGTCATTGCTGACCCGATCGAGCTTACTCTGAGCTGCGGCGACTTCCCTATTACGCACGTGCTCGGCAATCTTGCGGTCCGTCGCGTAGATCGCCTCTGCGCGCTCGAACTGCTTGTTCGCGTTCAGTAGTTGCAGCCGCGCCAGGTTAACCTGGGTCAGAACGGTGAGCTGGGTGGTCATGCGCCGCTGATCAGCCAATGCGACCCCTGCTTCGGCCAGCTTGAGTTGAGTCGGACCAGTGAGCAGGTTGAACAGATTGAAGGAGAGTTGAAGTCCCGCCTCGTTCCAGTTCCGGTTAACCAGATAGCTATCCGAGTCGTACTTCAGTCCATAGCTGAAACTGATATTCGGGAACAGCCGCACCAGCGTGCGATGGGTTTCTTCGCGGGCGATACGGGCGTTGTAATGCTGCTCGCGCAATTCTGCATTCTGCTCAAGCGCAACCTCTTCCAGACGTGCCCGCGGCACCTCCAGCACACCGGCGCTCAATTGCCCGGCTTCACTTTCGTCGATCGGGATAGGCTGACCGAGAGGCGCGTTGATCAGGGAGGCCAGTTCCACCTGGGCCGACGACAGCTCCTGATCGATGGCCTCCAGCAGACGCAGATTCTCCAGCACCTGACGCTGATAGCGCAGCGTGTCCAGAGGATTCCGCAACCGCTCCACCTCGGCTTTGCGGGCATCCTCCAGCGCATCCTCCGCCATCGCGATGGTGCGCGTGACGTCCTCACGCAGCTTCTGGGCGCTGGTCGCGCGCCAGTAGGCAGTGCGCACATCCTGCATCAGAACGTGCATGGCCTTGCGACGCTTTTCCGCGGCGATCAGCACCCGGTCGGCCTGCTGGCGGGAACCGTAATAACCCAAGCCAAGATCAAGCAGGCTCCAGGTGAAACCGAGCTCGAAGGTATTGTGCGTCTTGTCCTGGGAGACGAAGTGCGAAGGCGACAGCTGACCGTTATCGGCATTCCGGCTTTCGCTGATACGGTCGTTGTTGCGCGTCGAATAGCCTGCCTGGGCCAGCAGCTTGGGCAGCATGTCATAGCGAGAGACATCCAGCTGGTTGAGCGCCAGCGTCTCCTCCATCATCTTCGCACGGCGCTCGAGGTTGTACTTCAGCGCCCGCGCCAAGGCTTCCTCAAGGGTGAGCGGTGCAGTGATCGGCTCAACCTGGGCACGTATCGCAGCCTTATCGGACAGATTGGTTTCCGCCAGACTTTGTGCGGTAAGCGGATGCGGCTGCGGAGCAAGACCGGCACACCCGCCCAGGATCAAGGCCCCAAGAACTACGAAAGCGGATTTGCGAAGAAGAAAATTCATGCGGGAATCCATTTGCGACCTGCGTCGCGCCTAAAGTTTGCAGCCGGCTACGCGGAACATGACAACGATGACACGAAGTCAGCCCAAGCTCGACCAAAGCACTCGACACAAAACAATAAAATCTACAAATTTGCAGAAATATAATATTAATGAAGTTTCCCATCCAGCGTTGGCAACAACGTCGTGTGACATTCTTGGCCTGCCAACAGGAAAGGATGGAGAAGAACTTGGCGCAAGCCGGGCGCCAGACCCTCCAAACAAAAACGCCGGGGCGCTGCATGCTACGCCGCAGCCCCCCGGCGCACTGTTAAGTTCTGTGACATCAGCATCAAATCAGAACCCGGCTACCACTATCGCGTCAATCCACTACGGAACAGGCCGTATGGCAGTGAAGACGCAAGGTACTGAGCCTCAGCCCTGCAGATACTGCGCGAACTTTTTGTCTTCGATCAGGATGTGGTCAGTCAGCCAGCTGCGCAGATAGTGGGAGATCTCTTCGCCGAGGTTCGGCGTGAAGTTGTTGCGCAGCTTGTCGCGCAGCATGATGACCTCCTCCGCCATGCGCCGGTGGACCTCCTTGTGCGCCGCCAGGTGAGGGTAGCCGTTGCGTTCGAGCAGGCGCTCCTCGCGGCCGAAGTGGGACAGCGTGTAGCCAACCAGTTCGTCCACGACGAATTCCACGGCGCTCTGGTCGTGGCAGTTGGCATCGAGGGAGATCTGGTTGATGAGGGTCAGCAGCACGCTGTGATCATGGTCGACCACGTGGTCGTTGAGGCTCATCACCGACGACCACTGGATGTCGCTGGCCCGCTCGCGGATCTCCAGCACTTTATCCAGGGCCGCCACGACACGCGGGTCGAACTGGCTGCCGGCCGATTCGCGCATGTAGGTCTTGACCTTGTCGAGGGGCCAGGCCGGCTTGTACGGACGCTCGGACGACAGGGCGTCGAAGACGTCGGCCACCGAAGTGATGCGCGCCGACAGCGGGATCTGCTCGCCGGCGAGCTTGTAGGGATAGCCCCTGCCATCCCAGCGCTCGTGGTGGGAATAGGCGATTTCCGAAGCCAGCCGGAAGTGCAGGCTCTCGGGCAGCAGGCGGCTGGCCTTCTTCAGGATGCTGCCGCCGTCTTCGGCATGGCGCTCGATGAGAACGCGCTCCTCGGGATCGAGTTTGCCCTTCTTGAGCAGTATGCTGTCCGGCACGCCGACCTTGCCGATGTCGTGCAGGATACTGGCGGTGCCGAGATGGGAGAGGAAATCGGCCCCCAGTTCGTCGGCCGGATAGCCCACGCCGGCCAGTTCGCGGGCAATCTCGTGGGCCAGGCGGGCCACCCGCAGCACGTGCTCGCTGGTGTCGGTATCGCGGTATTCGGCGAGATCGGCCAGCGTGGACACGGCCACCTTCATGACGCTTTCCAGCTTGACCGTCGAACGCCGCTCCAGCGTGATGTCGCGCACCTGCAGGAGCAGGGTTCCGGAATCGGTGGAGCGTGCGACGACGAACAGATGGCGCCCGCGTTCCCCGACGATTTCGACCTGCAGTTCACGACCGTCGGATGTGGCCTCATGCAGTGCCACGAGTTGCCGGCGCAATTCTCCGCCCTGCCCTGCCCCCTGGGCAGCGATGCAGTCGAGGATCAGCGTCAACGCGGAGCCGCCTTTGAATGGATGGCCTCCGGGGGCCACGAGGGCAGCAAAGGGGGCATTCTGGTAGGTCAGCCGGCATTCGGCATCGAAGACGGCCACCCCCTGATCGAGTAAGTCGAGGGCTTCAAGCGGAAAATTCATTCGGGACTCTGTCGAAAGTCGCAAGGACGGAGGATGTGCATGCCATGACTGCACACGGGACGACACGCGGAGCAGGTGATGAGCGGCAAGGCAGTTTCCCCTCGGGATATATCCGGCAATGCAGAAACAGGCCGGCATCTCGGCGTGATGACGCCTGGAAGATGACAGCGACGAATCATCCGGCATCCGACACGGGAAGTCAGTGAAGAATGCCCCCAAAAAAACCATTATACGAGTAGTGCTATTAACGTTTCACGTTGCGGCACGGCAGACGCGTCCCGACTCACATGACCCTTGCGGACGATTTTGCGCGTTGCGGCTTGCCTCTTGCCGCCCGTCGAGGCAGCCTTGCTGCACCGACAATTTCCTGCGTTCCCATGAACACCCGCCGCCGCCCCGCACTCTCCCCCGCCCGTCGCACCCGGGGCCACTGATGCTGTGGCAAGCCATTGCTGCGGTACGCGATCTGAAACGCATGCACGACATCGCCAGTGTGCTGATCCGCTATGGTTTCGGCGACGTGGTTCGGCGCATCGGCATGGCGAACGCACTGGAGCGCACCGGCAGGACCTTGCGCTGGCGCGAGCCGACAGAACTCGCCCACCTGGAACCCGCCGCGCGGGTCCGACGGGCGCTAGAGGAGCTGGGACCGACCTTCATCAAGCTTGGGCAGATCCTGGCAACGCGGGTGGATCTGTTCCCCCCCGACTGGATCACCGAATTCAGCAAACTGCAGGATGCCGCGCCAGCGGTGCCGTTTGCCGATCTGCGCGCACAACTCACTGAAGACCTGGGCGAGGCGCCCGAAGCAATCTTCACCGAGATCGACACCGAACCGCTGGCTGCCGCCTCCCTGGCCCAGGTGCATCGCGCACGTCTGGGCGACGGCACCGAGGTAATCCTCAAGCTGCGGCGCCCGGGCATCCGCCCGATTATCGAAGCCGACCTGCGTTTGATGGAACGCCTGGCCGAAATCATCGAGGGCGAGGCTGCCGACCTGCGCCGTTACCAGCCCCGCAACGTCGTCCGCCAGTTCACGGCATCCTTGCGCCGCGAGCTGGATTTTGCAGCCGAATGCCGCAACGCCGAACGCATCGCCGAACAGTTTGCCGGGCATCCGGAAATCTACATTCCCCGCGTGCACTGGCAATGGTGCGGGGAGCGGCTGAACGTGCAGGATTACGTGGACGGCATTCCCGGGCGGGATCTGGCCGCCGCCGACGCCGCCGGGCTGGACCGCAGGCTGCTAGCCCGCCGCGGCGCCGAAGCCGTGCTGAAGATGCTGCTCGAAGACGGCTTCTTCCATGCCGACCCGCATCCCGGCAACGTGTTCTACCTGGCCGGCAACCGCATCGCCTTCATCGACTTCGGCATGGTCGGACGCCTGACCGAGGACCGCCGCAGCCAGGTGGCACGCCTGCTGCACGGCCTGGTCAGCCGTGACAGCGCCCTGGTTGCCGACGTGCTGCTCGACTGGAGCGACGATGAGCAGCGCGACCCGGATTCCGATCTCGGCAACCTGCGCACCGAGATCGACAGCTTTGTCGACCTTTACCATGGCGTTCCGCTGCAGCGTCTCGACATCGGCGCGATGCTGTCGGATCTGCTCACCATCCTGCGCGAACACGGTCTGTCCCTGCCTGCCGACCTGGCGCTGATGATCAAGGCCTTCATCACCCTCGAAGGCATGGGCCGCCAGCTCGATCCAGAGTTCGACATCGCCGCCGAGGCCAGCCCCTTCCTGCGCCAGGTACTGCTGGCCCACGCCGCTCCGGCAGCCTTCGCCCGGCGCGGCTGGCGTGCCTTCGCGGACGCAGTGGACCTGCTCGCCGGCTTGCCGCGGGACCTGCGCCAGTTCCTGCGCGCCGCCCGCCGGGGCAAACTGCAGGTCCAGGTCGAGGTCTTGCCACTGCAACGCTTCGGTGGCCAGATCGATCGGGCCGCCAGCCGGCTGGCGCTGGCCATCGTGATCGCCGCCCTGATCGTCGGCTCGGCCATCGTGATGACCATCGACAAGCCCCCCGCCCTGCCGGGCCTGCCGTCCTTCGGCCTGCTCGGTTTCATCGCCGCCCTGATCGGCGGACTCTGGCTGCTGATTTCGATCTGGCGCAGCGGCAGCCCCGACTGACACCGCCAACCCCATGACGACAACAACAATAACCTCCCCCCAACTCTCTCCGGGCCAGGATGCCCAGATCATCGCACTGGTCGGGTTCGCCCATGGCGTCTCCCATTTCTTTCACCTGCTGCTGCCACCGCTGTTCCCGTGGCTGATGCCCGAGTTCGGGCTGGACTTCGTGGCTATCGGTAGCACGATGACGGTCTTTTTCGTCGTGTCCGGTGTCGGCCAGGCCCTGGCCGGCCTCGCGGTGGACCGTTTCGGCCCATTGCGGGTACTGTCGGCCGGCATCACCTGCTTCGTCCTCGCCGGCATCGGGCTGTCCCAGGCCCGCGGCCTCGGTGATCTGATCGCCGTGGCCGCGCTGGCCGGCCTCGGCAACAGCGTCTTCCATCCCTGCGATTTCACGATCCTCAACCGCAACGTGTCCCCGCCGCGCCTCGGGCACGCGTTCTCGATGCATGGCTTGTCCGGCAATCTGGGCTGGGCCCTGGCGCCGGTCTTCCTGACCAGCATCGCGTCAGCGGCCGGTTGGCGCACCGCCGGGCTGTGCGCCGGACTGCTCGCCATCCCGGCCCTCGCCCTGCTGTTCCTCGGGCGGCACCACTTTGTGGAGCGCACACCTGCGGCCGCCTCGGCGGTGCGCAAGGTGACGACGCTGGAAATCCTGAAAGTCGGCCCGGTGTGGCTGTGCTTCACCTTCTTCCTGCTGCTCACCACAGCCTTCGGCGCGATCCAGAATTTCGGCACGCCGCTGATGCAGGGCATGTACGGGATGCCGGTCAACCAGGCTGCCGGCACCCTGTCGGCCTATCTGCTGGCCGGCGCGGCTGGGGTACTGGTGGGCGGGTTTCTGACCCGCCATGCGCGGCAGGGGCCGATCATTACCGGCGCCCTGTGCGCGGCCGCGCTGGCCGCCTTGCTGCTCGCCAGCGGCTGGCCGGGTGCCCGCGTGGTGCTGCCCCTGATGGCGGCGATAGGCTTCCTGACCGGCCTGGCCGGGCCGTCGCGGGATCTGCTGGTGCGCAGCGCGGCCACCGCCCGCTTCGGCCAGGCGGCCTTCGGTCGCGTCTATGGCTTCGTGTATTCGGGCCTGGACACCGGTCTGGCGCTGGCACCGCTGGTGTTCGGCGGTTTCATGAACAAGGGCCAGTTTGCGACGGTTCTGTTTGGCGTAGCCATCCTGCAGGCCCTGGCCGTGTTCACCGCGCTGAGCGTGGAACGGCGCTAGCGACTCAGATCGCCGCCACGTCCTCCTCCGGTTCATCGCTGAAGTTCCGGGCGATGGCGGCGAAATCCCCGGACACATTCATCAGCGCATCGACAATGTCGGGGTCGAAGTGCTTACCGCGCTCCACCGCCATCATCTCGATCGCCTTCTCGTGGGGGAACGGCGGCTTGTAGACCCGCCGGGAAATCAGCGCGTCGTACACGTCGGCAACAGCCATCAGGCGCGCCGACACCGGAATTTCGTCGCCCGCCAGCCCTTCCGGATAGCCGCTGCCATCCCAGCGTTCGTGGTGTCCGTAGGCGATCTCGGCCGCATAGCGCAGGAAGGATGCGTCCGCCGCCCCACCCAGTGCCCGCTCGGCCTGCAGGATCGCGTTGCGCCCGTATTCGCAGTGCTGTTTCATGATCACCCATTCCTCGGGTGTCAGCTTGCCGGGCTTCAGCAGGATGGCGTCCGGTGTTGCCACCTTGCCCACATCGTGCAGCGGCGCCGACTTGAACAGCAACTGGATCACCTCCTCGTCCAGCTGGGTGCAGAAACGGGGATGGTCCTGCAACTGCTCGGCAAGGATGCGGACGTAGTGCTGGGTACGGCGGATGTGATTGCCGGTCTCGTTGTCGCGGGCTTCGGCGAGGGCACAGAAGGCGGTGATGGTAGCCGCCTGGGCGGCGATCACTTCCTGCTTGCTGGAGACGAGGCGACGGCTTTGCTCACTGATCTCAGCGGTACGTTCGGCAACCAGCAGTTCAAGATCCGCGTTGCGGCGCTGCAAGGCTTTGGTAGCCCGCGACAGGGCCAGGTGGGTGCGCACCCGGGCCAGCACAACCGGCGGGGAAATCGGCTTGTGGATGAAGTCTTCCGCACCGAGGGAGAAGCCTTGCTCCTCATCTTCCGGGCGGTCCAGGCCGGTCAGGAACATGACCGGGATGCCGCGCGTCGACTCGGACGACTTGAGACGGCGGCAGACCTCGAAGCCATCCAGCCCGGGCATCATCACATCGAGCAGGATCAGGTCGGCTCGCCCCCCACCCTCCAGATAGCCGAGCGCCTCGCCACCACTCATGGCGGGATGGACGTCATAATGCTCCGACAGCACGTCCTCGAGGATCAGCAGATTGTCGGCCTGATCATCCACCACCAGCACGTGGGCACGCTGTTTCATCGCAAACTCCGGAACCATTTCGGACAACTTGTCTTCTTTCCCACGGATACAGGGGAATATTCCAGCATCTGTCGCTCACCGCTGCAAGCGCCGCCTGAACCATCATGGCCCTGATTTACAGTTTTCCACCTGTTGCCACGCCTTTGGCCCACACACTGATCCTCGGCAGCATGCCCGGCGAAGCCTCGCTGCGGGCGGCACAATACTATGCTCACCCCCGCAACCTGTTCTGGCCCATTCTGGGCAAACTGATCGGCGCCAACTCCACCCTGCCCTACGCCGAGCGGCTGCGCTGCCTCGATACGGCGGGCATTGCGCTGTGGGACGTACTGCAGTGCTGTGAGCGGAAAGGCAGCCTCGACACGCGTATCGATGCCAGCACGATCGTACCCAACGACTTCCCGGGCTTCCTGGCCGCCCATCCGCACATCACACGCGTGTTCTTCAACGGTGCAATGGCCGAGACGAGCTTCCGGCGTCATGTGCTCGGCTCACTGGCCTCGCGCCCGCTCACTTATCAGCGTTTGCCTTCCACCAGTCCGGCAAACGCCGCGTTCAGCTTTGCCAAGCGCCTGGAGGCCTGGCAAAGCATACTCGGGGAACCCGCACTTCAACGCTCCAGCACATAAATGCCCGGCGCATCGGCGAGCGCAGGAAAGGCCTCGCTTGCCACTGGCGGCGCGTCGACCAGCTCTCCGCACTGGGGTTTGAGCCAGGCCATCCAGTCTTCCCACCAGCTGCCAGCATGCTCCTCGGCCTGCTCATACCAGCCATCGGCGGTATCGCTGCGCCGTGCCTGCCCAACCCAGAACTTGCGCTTCGGCGGTTTGACGGGCGGATTGACGATGCCGAGGATATGCCCGGAACTGGAAAGCACGAAGCGCTTCACGCCGCCGACGTAGTTCATTGTGCGGAAAGTCTGCCTCCACGGTGCGATGTGATCGTCTTCGGCCGACACGGCATAGACGGGCTGGCTGATAGCGCCCAGATCGATGGGCTCACCCGCCACCGTAAGGTGGTCCTTGTCGATCAGGTGATTGTGCAGGTAGAGCTCACGCAGATACCAGGCATGCATTGTGTACGGCATGCGTGTGGTATCCATGTTCCAGTAGAGCACATCGAAAGGCGGCGGTGTTTCGCCGTACAGCCAGCCATGCACGATGTAGTGCCAGATCAGGCTGTTCGAACGCAACAGGCGGAATGCCGAAGCCATCTCGGCGCCGTCCAGGTAGCCCTTGCGCTCCATGTTCTGGGTGATGAAGCGGATGCTGCCTTCGTCGATGAAGACTTCGATGTCGCCCGGTTTGTGAAAATCGACCAATGTGGTGAGCAGCGTCCAGTGGGACACCGGCACGTCATCCGGCGCGAAATGACGGT
The DNA here is from genome assembly GCF_058800215.1 of Zoogloea sp. GW822-FHT05C07. Classification (NCBI taxonomy): domain Bacteria; kingdom Pseudomonadati; phylum Pseudomonadota; class Betaproteobacteria; order Rhodocyclales; family Zoogloeaceae; genus Zoogloea; species Zoogloea sp. GW822-FHT05C07. The sequence continues at coordinate 3,936,038 of NZ_CM179510.1, read as the reverse complement.
TCGCCCAAGCCATGTAAGTACTCAATGCCGTGCCACCGATGCAGTAGCCCACCGCATGTACCTTCGACGCACCAGTCACCCCGCGGGCTGTGTCGACGAGGGCCTGAACGCCCTCGATCAGGTAATCGTCGAAACTGACATCCCGCATCTCTGCCCCGGGGTTCTTCCAGCTGGTGATGAAGACATCGAGGCCCTGGTCCAGCAGATAGCGGATCATGCTCTTCCTGGGATTCAGGTCGAGGATGTAGAACTTATTGATCCACGGAGTGACGATCACGACGGGCGTCCTGTGCACCTGCGCCTTCGTCGGCGTGTAATGCAGGACCTCCAGCAAGCGGTTGCGGAACACCACCTTGCCCGGCGTGGTGGCCAGGTTCTGGCCTACAGTGAAATCACTGGGGTCGGTCATCCTGATATTGCCGGCTTCCATATCGTCGAGAAAATTCCGGAAGCCCCGCGCCAGGCTCTCACCCTTGGTTTCCACGGCCAGCCGCATCGCCACCGGGTTCGTCCAGAAAAAATTCGACGGTGCCACCGCATTGAGCCATTTCCGCCACCAGAATGCCGCCCGGCGCCGCTCCTTCTGGGACAGGCCCGGGGTGTCGTAGAGCATGTCCTGGACATGGTGGGTCATAACCAGGTACCACTCCTTCATCAGATCCCAGGTCGGCGACTCAGCCCAGGCCGGGTCGGCAAAACGGTTGTCGTCTTCATGCGGATGAACCGGATCCTCGCTCGGTAGGCCGAGCAGACTTCGCCAGGTGTGCCATTGCAGCGCCCACAGGCTGCCCGACATGCGCGCCATGGCCTCCGCCAGTTCCTGGGGATGAGCAGACCATGCCAGTTGCGCGTGCACAAGTGGTGCAGCCATGCCGAGCGGATCGATCGACGACTCGACCGAGTCATGCAACTGCCTCAGCGATTTGCGGGCTAGATCAAGTGGTGGCGCGGGGTCACGGCGGGACATGATGCAAAACTCCTTTCATACAGGATGGATTGGCGGCCGGCAGCGTGAGCCGGACCCACGGAATCTTGTGCTTGTCGAAATCGTGATCCTGCCTTGAAGGCCAACCGTTGATATTCGTCAAGCCGTCCCCGAACAGACTGCGCCTTATAATGGGACACCCAGTTCCCGACAGGATCGACATCATGTTCAAGAACATTCTGGTACCAACCGACGGTTCCGAGCTCTCCGAATCCACGGTGACCAGGGCGGTCAGCTTTGCCAAGGAAGCCGGCGCGCGCATCACCTTCTTCTACGCCCAGCCGGATTTCCCGATGCCCATCTACGGCGAAGGCGCCCTGATAGACCCGACCACCCCCGAACAGTTCAGTCGCGCCGCAGCCGCCGAAGCGGAGGCGATCCTGTCCCGCGCACGCGCCAACGCAGAAGCCGCCGGCGTCGAATCGAGCGGCGACACCCTCGTCAGTGAAGTCCCCTATGAAGCGATCATCGAAGCCACCGAGCGCAACGGGTGCGACCTGATCTTCATGGCATCCCACGGCCGGCGCGGCCTGAGCGGCCTGCTGCTGGGCAGTGAAACCCAGAAGGTACTGACCCACAGCAAGGTCCCGGTGCTGGTCTATCGCTGAATCCCGGACCACGGGCATTCGCCCCACGTATCCAAAGGAAGGGCCTCGCAGAAACTGCGAGGCCCTTCTGTCTTGCAAGTACCGAAATTCCGGAACGCGGCAATCCGCCGAATCAGTCGGATTCCGTGTTGTTGATTTCCGCCGCTGTCTGCTGGAAAAACAGCGTGGTAAGGCTGGACGCGGCGCAAACAAGCCAGAAGCCGAAGAAACCGATCGAATACGTTGCAGTCGGGGAAAAATGCACCGGCTCACCCAGCAAGTACAGTTCCTGTGGATTGACCACAGTGAAGAAGACGATCTCGGCCACGCCTGCAACCAAGAACGAGGGCCATAGAACCTGGATCAGTTTCAGCATGCTCAAGCTCCCTAAATAAATGCGGGCCCCAAGGGGCCCGCGTCAGTCAGCTAGGAATGAGAATGTCGTTCGTCTTCTGCAATGTGCTTCTGGGCAAAACGGTACAGATACCCAGCCATCACAATGACGAACCCAATCGTGAACAAGCTCAGCAGTCCAATGTCGCTACCGAACAATTCCTTCCAGGCCATGACTTCCTCCATGTCAATCAACAGGCTTCAGATCCGATGAATCGATCCGGATCTCCGTCTCTGTGGGGAGGAATGCGGCCCCTGACAGCCTCCAGCTGCGGGACTCATCTTCTATCAACACCTTCCAGTGGGCGCTCACCAGTTCATTCTGGAGACGTCCGCGATACATACCTTCACTGCGTTCCATGACGAGTTGCTGGTCCAGTCCGCCACGGGTCGGGTGGGCCAACGTCACCATCAACTTGGCCGGCAGCTCAACCCCCGGCTTGGCCTGGAGTGCCACAGACAGCCCGTCCGCGCTAAATCGGACCTCGGCCTTCAAGCCCAGGTTGGCCGCTACGCCAGCCCTTGCCAACGTCTGATTGATCGCCAGCCCCTGCTTGTAGTAGTCATCAGCCACCATGCCGTCGAAGGACGTCACGGCCAGCCACATGGTGATGCTGCCACCGATGATCGCCGTCACCGGCATCAGCATCAGCAACCAGGTCCAGTGCTCCTTGTACCAAGGGGTGGAAGAAACCTGATTCGGGGCCATTGCTCTTTGATTCATATATAAATTTCTCTACTGCGGTATCAGGAACACCGACTTCTCCCGTACCGCCACGGTTTCGTCGTCCAGCGCCTTCACTTCGATATACACGGTGTTGGAGCCGGGCTTGCCCGACTCGGGCGGCGCCGCCACTTCGATGGTGACCGACTTCAGTTCCGCCGCATCGAGCTCGATCGGCCCGGCCGGGCTCAGCTTCACCCCATCCAGCCCGCTCGCCGACAGGGCGTAACGCCGCGGCTTCTCGGTCATGTTCATCACCTGCAGATTGTACACGTTGGCGATCAGCCCCCCTTCGATCTCCCGGCTCAGCGTCGAGCGGTCCTTGATCACATCGACCCGCAGCGTCGAGCGCGTCGCCAGGCCCCACACGAAGGCCGTGCACAACGCCATCAGCACGCCGGCGTAGATCAGTATCCGCGGGCGCATCACGTGGCCGAGGATTTCCTTCCTGCCCCAGTGCCGCTTCATCGCGTTTTCGGTGGTATAGCGGATCAGGCCCTGCGGGTAGTTCATCTTGTCCATCACCTGATCGCAGGCGTCGATGCAGGCCGCGCAGCCGATGCATTCGTACTGCATGCCGTTGCGGATGTCGATGCCGGTCGGGCAGACCTGCACGCAGATGCCGCAATCGACGCAGTCGCCCTTGCCGACCGTCTGCGGGTCGACGCCCTTGCGCCGCGGGCCACGCGGCTCGCCCCGCTCGGGGTCGTAGGTGATCACCAGCGTGTCCGGGTCGAACATCACGCCCTGGAAGCGGGCATACGGGCACATGTATTTGCAGACCTGCTCGCGCATCACGCCGGCAAACAGGTAGGTGAAGCCGCCGTAGAAGCAGATCCAGAACAGCTCCCACGGGCCGAAGCTGAAGCTCGCCGCTTCGCTCAGCAACTCGTGGATCGGCGTGAAGTAGCCGACCAGTGTGAAACCCGTCCACAGGGACAGCAGGCCCCAGGTGCCGAACTTGGCGCCCTTGATCGCCAGCTTGCGAACGCTCAGCGGGGCCTGGTCCAGCTTCATGCGCTGCGCGCGGTTGCCTTCGATCTTCTCCTCGATCCACATGAAGATCTCGGTATAGACGGTCTGCGGGCACGAATAGCCGCACCACAGCCGCCCGGCCACCGCGGTGAAGAAGAACAGGGAATACGCACTGATGATCAGCAGCACCGCCAGGAAGAACACGTCCTGCGGCCAGAAGATCCAGCCAAAGATGTAGAACTTGCGCTGCACCAGGTCCAGCAGCACGGCCTGCCGGCCGTTCCACGGCAGCCAGCACAGGCCGTAAAACAGGATCTGCGTCGCCCACACCAGGATCCACCGCCAGGTGGCAAAGCGCCCCGTCACCGCGCGCGGGTAAACCTTCTGGCGGACGGCGTAGAGGGTGTCCTCCGCTTCAGCCGCCTGCACGGTCGAAGGACTGATCTTCTTGGCAGCTTGGGTGTCTGGCTGACTCATGATCGCAATATCAAAATATTCTTATATTCAAACTCAAAAACACCCCGGGACCAGCCCGGGGAGTTCTTGATAGCGAGCATTGCTGCGTCTCGCCGAAAGCTTACTTCTTCTCTTCAGCCGGAGCCGCGGCGTTCTTGGAAAGGCTCAGCACATAGCCGGCAAGCAGATGCACCTTGTCCTCACCGAGGAAGTCCTTCCAGGCCGGCATGCGGTTGGTACGGCCATGGGTCACGGTCTCGATGATCGTGGCTTCGGACGAACCATACAACCAGGTCTTGTCGGTCAGGTTCGGCGCGCCGACTGCCGGCGTACCCTTGGCTTCCGGACCATGACATGCGACGCAGTTCTGGGTGAAGATCTCCTTGCCGCGCTGGGCACGCAGGGAGTCATTGGCCAGACCGGACAGGGAACGCACGTAGTTGGCCACGTCCTTGACACCGTCTGCACCAAGCGCCGGGCCGAACGGGGGCATCATGCCCTGACGACCTTCCAGAATGGTGGTCTTGATGGTTTCGGGCTCGCCGCCGTACAGCCAGTCATTGTCGGTCAGGTTCGGGAAGCCCTTGGCACCCTTGGCATCAGCACCGTGACACTGAGCGCAGTAGGTCAGGAACATGCGATGGCCCATGGCGTTGGCTTCCTTGTCGGCAGCCACGGCATTGAGGTCCATGCCACGATACTTGGCGAAGATCGGGCCATACTTCTCGGCCGCAGCCTTCTGTTCCGCTTCCCACTGACCAACTGCCGACCAGCCCAGCTTGCCCTGGTTGTTGCCGAAGCCGGGGTACAGGGTCAGATAGGTGATCGCGAAGATGATCGTGATCCAGAACATGTACATCCACCAGCGCGGCAGCGGATTGTTGTATTCCTGCAGAGTTTCGTCCCACACGTGATCGTGCAGGCCGACCGGGCCCGGGGTCCGCTTGGTCGTGTTGGAAACCAGCACGAACACGCAGAACCCGATGCTCAGGAACACCAGGACCATCACCCAGGCGTTCCAGAAACCGCTAACGAAGTCAGCCATTTTTATTTCCTTCCTTGGTTTGCCGCCCCGAATCGGAGGGCGGCAAGTCGTCCTCGCCGAACGGCAGGAGCGCAGCCTCGTCGAATCCCTTTCGTGCACGCCCGCTGTACGCCCACAGGCTGATACAGATGAAACATACAAAGCCCAGGACGGTTACGACCGTACGTGCGTCATTGATATCCACGATGTGCTCTCCTGCGTTCTCCGAATTGGATTACTGTTTTTCCGGAGCCGCGGGGGCCGGAGCGGCAGCAGCCTCAGCCGGTGCAGGCGCAGCGGCCGCGACGACCGGAGCAGCCGGCTTGCCGGCATTCAGCGCGGTGCCGAGACCTTGCAGGTAGGCAATCACGGCCTCCAGCTCGGTCTTGCCTTCCAGCGCCTTGCGGGCACCTTGGATTTCCTCATCGGAGTAAGGAACGCCAACCTTGCGCAGCGCGTTCATCTTGGCCTCGATGTCGTCGATCTTCGCCGGGCGGTCGAGCCACGGGAAAGCCGGCATGTTGGACTCAGGAACGACGTCACGCGGGTTCAGCAGGTGGATGCGATGCCATTGGTCGGAATAACGGCCGCCAACGCGGTGCAGGTCGGGACCGGTACGCTTGGAGCCCCACTGGAAGGGGTGGTCATACACGTACTCGCCGGCGACGGAGTAATGGCCATAACGCTCGGTTTCGGCACGGAACGGACGGATCATCTGCGAGTGGCAGTTGTAGCAGCCTTCGCGGATGTAGATGTCGCGGCCGACGAGGCGAACGGGGTCGTAGGGCTTGAGGCCCTCCACCGGCGTGGTGGTGGACTTCATGTGGAACAGCGGCACGATTTCCACCAGACCGCCGATACTGACGGTCATCAGCGTGAAGACGATCAGCCAGCCAACCTTGCGTTCGATAAAGTCGTGATTCGATTGAGCCATGATTATTCTTTCCTCCCGATCAGGCGTGAGCGCCGGCAGGTGCCAGCACCGGAGCTTCATAGGCCTTCTGACCGGCGATGGTCTTCACCATGTTGTAGAACATGATCAGCATGCCGGTCAGGAACAAGACACCGCCGAGAACGCGGATCGCCCAAAACGGGTAGCTAGCCTTCACAGCTTCAACGAAGGAATAAGTCAGGGTGCCGTCCGGGTTGGTGGCACGCCACATCAGGCCCTGCATGACGCCGGAAATCCACATGGAGGCGATGTAAAGCACAATGCCGATGGTCGCGATCCAGAAGTGGGCGGTGATCAGCTTGGTGGAGTACATCTCGGTCTTGCCGTACATGCGCGGGATCAGGTAGTACATGGCCCCGATGGACACCATCGCAACCCAGCCCAGTGCGCCGGAGTGCACGTGACCGACGGTCCAGTCGGTGTAGTGGGACAGCGCATTGACCGTCTTGATCGACATCATCGGACCTTCAAAGGTGGACATGCCGTAGAAGGACAGCGAGGTGATCAGGAACTTCAGGATCGGGTCGGTGCGCAGCTTATGCCAGGCGCCGGAGAGGGTCATGATGCCGTTGATCATGCCACCCCAGGACGGAGCCAGCAGAATCAGGGAGAAGACCATGCCGACGGACTGGGTCCAGTCGGGCAGCGCGGTGAAATGCAGGTGGTGCGGGCCTGCCCACATGTAGGTGAAGATCAGCGCCCAGAAGTGCACCACCGACAGACGGTAGGAGTACACCGGACGACCAGCCTGCTTCGGCACGAAGTAGTACATCATGCCCAGGAAGCCGGCGGTGAGGAAGAAGCCCACCGCGTTGTGGCCGTACCACCACTGAATCATGGCGTCCTGAACGCCTGCGTAGGCGGAGTAGGACTTGGTCAGGGTGACCGGGACTTCAGCGCTATTGACCAGGTGCAGCAAGGCAACGGTCAGGATGAAGGCGCCATAGAACCAGTTCGCCACATAGATATGTGTGGTCTTTCGGGTTGCAATGGTGCCGAAGAAGACGACAGCGTAGGAAACCCACACGATCGTGATCAGGATGTCGATCGGCCACTCCAGTTCGGCGTATTCCTTGCCGGAGGTGAAACCCAGCGGCAGCGAGATCGCAGCCAGCAGGATGACCAATTGCCAGCCCCAGAACGTGAAGGCTGCAAGGCCCGGGGCAAACAAGCGGGTGTGGCAAGTACGCTGCACACAGTAGTACGACGTTGCAAAGAGAGCACAGCCACCAAACGCAAAAATCACCGCGTTGGTGTGGAGCGGGCGGAGCCGTCCAAAGTGCAGCCATTCGGCAACGTTCAATTCGGGCCACACGAGCTGTGCTGCGACGATAACGCCGACCAGCATGCCCACGATACCCCATACCACCGTCATGATGGCGAACTGCCGCACGACTTTATAGTTGTAAGTCTGCGATTGCATGTGAGTCACCTCATCAAAAGAAAACAAAACCCCCCTGACTGCTCGACGGACGGACCGGCGGCAGGCTTCGCGGAAGGATACGCCGCGATAAGGGCGGCATTTTGACACAGATCAACTTTATTGCGCCGCAAGAAGACCTGGGCGACGTGGCGGATCAGGGATTTCAGGAATAAGGCCCCGCTCGCGAATCAGCTTTATGAAGAGATAAGCAAAGTCTTCAAAATCCACTCGGAAATAGTGGTCTTTTTCGCAAATATTCCTGTCGGACTTACGACAATTGTAGGGTTTCGCAGCACGCTCCCTTACAACTGCAACAAGAAAACCATTGATCCATATGGGAAAAGATCGCAATCCTGGGTGGCACAGGATGTGCGGTTGCGTTCGCTGAACGGTCAAGCGACGTTGTGGCAGTCCTTCCAAACCTCAGTGGAATCCGATTGACACGGCGCGCTTCAAGTAAATAGCCGAGCCCTGGACAGCTCTGCCGGCGGGGAATCCAAATCCCGCAGATACCCCGCCCAGCCAGGGCCCGAGCACATCAGGAGTTCCGAACCATGCAAGTCGGCGTTGCTTATTCCGAACCGTCCCAGCAGGTCTGGCTGACCATAGAAGTACCGGACGGCACATCCGCCCGCGAAGCCATCGAAGCCTCTGGGATACTCAAGCAGTTCCCCCATATCGACCTCTCCAGCCAGAAAGTCGGAGTATTCGGGAAGCTGGTCAAACTGGAAGCCCCCCTGAAAGCGGGCGACCGCGTGGAGATCTACCGCGGGATCATCTGCGATCCCCAGACCGTGCCACGTCGCCAGCTGGACGATGACGACGACGATTGAAGACGTTCGCCGCCGCATGCCATGACAGGGCGCCGGGGCCATCGCTCCAGCTTCTGTTGTCGGCATCGCCGGCCACAGGGCAATCAAGTGCCTCGGCACGCCCCTGCCCTAAAGGATTTGTCACCTCGCGCGCGCTCCTTCCACGCGCCCACCCCGGTTTGCGGCCTGCAGACCGGGGTTTCGAATGCGAGCCTTGTTCAGATTCCCTCAAGCCACAGCCAGAAATAGAAGGAGCACGCCCATGAACGCGAACCCGAGTTGGACCGAGCGCACCAAGGCACTCGAAGCGTCCGTCGTCGAAGTCTGCACCCTTGTCCCGGTCTCAGCCGGCCCCGGAATCCTGGCCAAGGAGCTGGCCCGTCATATTCCGGAACTCCATTTCCGTCGAACCCTCTGCCGCGGCGGCTGGTATCGCCTCGGCGGCGTCCTTGCCGCAAACGGGTCGCGCATCTCCGACGACCTGGAAAGCTGGGCGGAGATGACGCTCGCGGCCTGCGACGGGGATTTCGAGGCCCTCCGCGACGAGTACGCAGGGAAGGAGCTTATCGCGACGCGCCGCGTGGGCCGCACCCATTACTTCGTCGCGCCCACCGGCGACAAATCCACCGATTTCCTGCAGCTGGAGATCGAAGACCTGCAAGAGACTCAGGCCCATACGCTGTTTGCGCAGAGGCCTGCGCCGAGCGCAATCGACGAACTCATCGACCCGGATCTCGGCCACCACAACGGACAGCCGGTCGGGCTTCCTTATTACACCTTCCGGCGCCTCACCCACATCGGCGACCTGCTGGCCCGCCTTCGGCAGCAAACCCCCGACGCCCAGCCCATCCACCGCTTCAGCGACGACTGGAGCGAATCCAGCGCCGGGCATGCCACCGCCTTCAGCAACCAATGGGTCATTGCGGTGCGCGAACATCTCGACCGCTTCCAGCAGAACGTCATCCGCGCCCAACCGGTGCCGGCCATCGACGGCGAACCGCCGGTTTTCAGTGCTCGGGAGGGCACCCGGGAACTGGCGCTCCACGACGCGCTGGTGTCCTTCGACCGGGCAGCCGGCTATCCCTTTGCCTGGTACTTCCACATGCTGACAACCAAGGCCGTGCCCCATTGGGTGGCACGCGTGGTGATGGAAGACGCCAATGCGGGCTTCGCCTACCTGCCCCGCCGCGACGAAGACGTCGTCCGCCGCTGGCTGCACGCCCCCTACGCACTCTAATAGGGCAAGGGGCTGGATACGGAATGACATCGGCGGGAAACGCACCAGCATGGGGCAACAGCCCTGCGCGAGATCAGGCGACACACCGGACAACGCACCGCACCAGCCCTTCACGGCGCCCCCAGACCCTTGAATCACAAAAAGAAACAAAACCTGCACGAGATCGGACAGGGTGAGCACGGCAAACAAGGCCCGCTCCTTGCTTAACAGGCTCATCACCCACCATTGGTCCCAGCGCTAGGGGCTACAGTCAAATCCGCCCCTCATCGGGCGCTGTTCAGAGTCGAGGTTTCGCGATGTCAGAGGTCACCAACGGCCGCCCCCGTTCGGATGGGGATGCAAGCGGCCAGCCGCCGACAGCCGTGCGTGTAGAAGCACTCAGGGCGGCCCTCGCCAAGGCCCTCGAGAATGCGTCGAGCAATGACGACTTGGTCGGCGAAATCGCTGCAGCCCAAGCGTTCCCGAGCCGCATCTGGCTGTTCCTGGAGGCGGTCGAACAAGCCCCGATCGCCATCTCGATCACCGATCCCCAAGCGCGCATCCTGTATGCCAATCCGGCCTTCGAGGGCGTCACCGGCTACGCGCCCAGCGAGGTGCTGGGCCTCAACGAATCGATCCTGTCCTACAAGACCACTCCACGCTCCGTTTACGAAACGCTGTGGAAGTCACTGCACGAGAAGAAGACCTGGAACGGAACCCTCGTCAATCGGCGCAAGGATGGCTCCCGTTACATCGCGGAACTGACCATCACCCCGATCCTGGACTCCAAGGGGGAAACCGCCTACTGCCTCGGCATGCACCGGGACGTCACCGCACTGCACGCCCTCAAGCAGAAGGTCCAGAATCAGAAGGCGCTGATCGAGTCCGTCATCGACGTGGCACCGATCGCCATCGCGCTGCTCGACGACCAGCAGCGGGTCGTGCTGGACAACCACGAATACAAGCAGCTGACCGACGACCTCGGCGTGACCGACCCGGCGAAGCAAGTCCTCGCGGAGCTGCGCAATACGATCGGCCTGGCCTTCGAACCACCCAAGCTCGGCGGCCGCAACTTCGTCGACGAGGAAATCTGCGTGCACCCGACCTCGGGCAAGGCCGCGCGCTGGTTCTCCTGCTCCGGCTCCTGGTTCGAGCAACAGGATGCCAAGGCCGACTCCTTCTTCGATCCCCAGGCTCGCGCCTACCTGATGCTCCTCATCAAGGACATCACCGCAGCCAAGCGCCAGCGCGAGATGGAACGCATCGGGGCGATCCGCGCCACGATGGCCGAGGCCGAACTGGTGCAGAGCCTGCGCGAGACCCTGTCCGGCGCCGTCTACCAATTGCGCGGCCCGCTGAACATGATCCGCGCCGCCGCCAACATGCTCGACCGCCGCGGCACCCAGATCGACACGGCGATGCTGAAGAACGCCCTCAAGGAAGCGCTCACCGCCGGAGAAGCCGCGCTGGGCACCTTTGAGGCATCGATGCCGGAAGCCCCGCAGGAAGCCACCGCACCGGTCAATCTCAACGACATCCTGCGCGACGTGCTAATGCTGCTGACCGAGCGACTGCTCGCCGCCGGCATCACCGTCGCGTGGCAGCCCACCTCGCGGCTCAGCCACTTCCACGGCCGCGCCAACATGCTGCGCAGCATGTTCAAGGAGATAGTCGAGAACGCCATCGAGGCGATGAACGAGCGTGGCCGCAATGTCCGCGAACTCAAGGTCCGCACCGAAGAAAAGGACGGACGGGTCGTCGTCATCATCGAAGACACCGGCCCCGGCATCTCCCAGGAACTGCGCCACAAGGTCTACGAGCCCTTCTTCACCACCAAACGCCCGCTTTCCCATTCCGTCGGAATGGGCCTGGCCATCGCCCAGGACGTGGTCACACGTCACGAAGGCACCATTGACATCGACCCGGACTACACCGGCGGATGCCGTTTCATCGTCGGTTTCCCCCCATCGGGAAGCTGAGCCAACGCACGCCATTGAATGGACCCGACGCCCGTGAGCGAAAATCTGATCCAGGCCCCCGGCGCCCTCCTTGAAGCGGAGCTGGATACGCTGTTCAGCGTCAGCCAGATCCTGTCCCGCTCCCTCGACTTGCAGGACACCCTCAAGGAAGTGCTCCAGGTCATCGGCGAAGGCTGCGGCCTGCGCCTGGGCCTCGTCGCCCTCCTCAGCGACGAAACCGGTAACGAACTCTTCATCAGCGCAGCCCACGGCCTCGACGTGGAGGCCGCCGGCCACATCCGCTATTCCCGCGGCGAAGGCATCCTCGGCCTGGTGCTGGAACGCGGCCGCAGCGTGATCCTCGACGAAGTCGCCCGCGAACGGCGCTTCCTCGACCGCCTCGGCGCCTACGCGCCGGACAAACCCTTCATCGCCGTACCGATCCGCATCGGCTCCGAACTGGTCGGCGTCCTGGCCAGCCAGCCCGAAACCTCCGACGACGGACTGCTCGACGAACGCGCCCACTTCCAGGAAATGGTCGCCAATCTGATAGGCCAGAGCGTGCGCCTGGCCCGCCAGGTCGCCAAGGAAAAGCGCGACCTGGTGGACGAGCGCGACGACCTGCGCCGGGCAGTACGCGGCCAATACGGCTTCTCGTCTATCGTCGGGCGCTCCGAGCCGATGAAGCGGGTCTTCGACCAGCTCCGGCAGGTTGCCAAGTGGAACACCACGGTGCTGATCCGCGGCGAGACCGGCACCGGCAAGGAACTCATCGCCAGCGCCATCCACTACAACTCGCCACGCTCGGCCAGCCCCTTCGTCAAGCTCAACTGCGCGGCGCTGCCGGAAAACCTGCTCGAATCCGAACTCTTCGGCCACGAGAAAGGCGCCTTCACCGGCGCGGTGTCCCAACGCAAGGGACGCTTCGAGCAAGCCGACGGCGGCACCCTCTTCCTCGACGAAATCGGCGAAGTCTCCGCCGCCTTCCAGGCCAAGCTGCTGCGCATCCTGCAGGAAGGCGAACTCGAGCGCGTCGGCGGCAGCCGCACGCTGAAGGTGGACGTCCGCGTCATCGCTGCCACCCACCGCGACCTGGAAATGGCTGTCGAGGAAGGCAAGTTCCGCGAAGACTTGTACTACCGCCTCAACGTCATGCCGATCTACGTGCCGCCACTGCGCGACCGCATCGAGGACATTCCGGAGATCGCCAATTTCCTGGTTACCAAGATCGCCAAGCTGCAAGGCCGCGAGCTGGGCATCACCGACAGCGCGCTACGTCTGCTGACCCAGCACATGTGGCCGGGCAACGTACGCGAACTGGAAAATTGTCTGGAGCGGGCCGCAGTCATGTGCGAAGGCTCGCACATCGACCGCGACCTCGTCCTGCTGTCCGGTATCGAGGAACGCCTGCAGCCGCCCCGTCCGCGCATAGCCAGCGCCGCCGCCCCCATCAGCAATGTGGATCTGGGCGACGAGAACATGGACGAGCGGGAGCGTGTCATCGCCGCACTGGAGCAGGCCGGCTGGGTCCAGGCCAAAGCCGCGCGCCTGCTCGGCATGACCCCGCGGCAGATCGCCTACCGCATCCAGACCCTCAACATCACGGTCAGGCAGATCTGACCACCAACGCAAGCTCAGTTGATGACCCGGGCCGACGGCACCAGCGGCTCGGGTCCGGGCTGGCTGAGCACCGTCAGCGCCTCCCAGTTCCCCACCAGTTGCGCGGCGCATCCCCTGAGGATGCCATCCAGGCGTTCGTCCGCACTGACCACCCGCAGGTGCGTGACGATCGACTGGGCCACCGCCGCGCTGCGACGGGCTGGGAAACTGCTCATCAAGGTGAGCAAGGCCACCAGCGCCAGGTCGGGGGACGTCTCGTAACCGGGCAGGCCGTCCTCCTCCTCGCCGCCCCGGCAGTAGCAAGGGATACTCATATCCGCACCGCGTAGTATTCGACCACGTGCTGGACCGCCACCGGGAAAGGCACCTCGCTGGCCTCCGGCAGACGGGTCGCGATGGCCTGAAAAGCCTTGCCGTCGCTGCTCAGCCACTCCGGGTGGGTCAGGGCCGGCTGCTCGACGCACTCCAGCACCATCGGCATGCGCCGCGCCTTGTCGGTGAGAACGATGGCGTCACCCGGCTTGATCCGGATCGATGGGATATTCACCGGCTGGCCGTTGAGCAGCACATGCTTGTGGCGCACCAGCTGGCGGGCCGCAACCAGCGTCGGCGCAAAGCCAGCGCGGAACACGAAGTTGTCCAGACGGCGCTCCAGCAGTTCGAGCAGCTTGTTGCCGGTAGGCGCCTTGGCGCGCTTGGCCTCCCGGAAGAGCCGCTGCAGCTGGGCTTCGGTCAGCCCGTAGTTCATGCGCAGCTTCTGCTTCTCGATCAGTTTGAGACCGTAATCCGACTTGCGCCGCGGACGCGCACCGTGCTGCCCGGGCGGATAGTCCCGCTCGCCGACGGACTTTCTGGACAGGCCGGGCAACTCGCACCCGAGGGCGCGCATGACCTTCAAACGGGGACCGGTATAACGAGACATCGACAGAGATTCCTTGGAAGAAAACGAGGGCGGCACAGCGCCGAAGATCACACCGGCCCTGCCGCCAAGACCCCCGACAACAGCAGCGCCAGCAAGCAGACGTTGAACAACATCGATCGCATTTCCTGACTCCTGCAACGGGGAACCAGAATCCATCTTAGATGGGGCGAGAATAAATGTAAACGATAACCATTTTCATTTAAGCCCACATCAAACCATGCTTCATTCAATTTTTTCCGAATAATAACTACAGGCAATTCTGATTTTATTTAACACCGACAGCCGCTATCCTTGATTGGTCGCTACCCCAATCACAGGAGACACGCATGAAATCCTTTGCCCTGATGGGCGCCGCCCTGGCGCTGGGCCTGACCCTCGTAACCGGTGATGCAGACGCCGCCAAGCGCTTTGGTGGCGGCAAGTCCTCGGGCATGCAGCGTCAGGAACTCAGCCAGCCCAAGTCCCCCAACGCCACGCCGGCAACCCCGGCCCAGGCGCTGGGTGCAGCCGCTGCTCCCCACACCCAGCCGGCCGCCGGCGCTGCGGCAGCCGCCGCCACGCCCAAGCGTTCGTGGATGGGCCCGCTGGCCGGTCTGGCCGCAGGTATCGGCCTGGCCGCCCTGGCCTCCCACTTCGGCTTCGGTGAAGAGCTTGCCTCGATGATGACGATGGCTCTGGTCGCCATTGCCGCCATCGCGCTGATCGGCTTCTTCATGCGCCGCCGCGCGGCCTCCCAGCAGCCCGCGCTGGCCGGCGCGGGTGCCAGCCCGATGCAGTATTCCGGCGCGCCGCAGTCCTACGGCAACAGCAGCAGCGCGACGCCCGCTTTCGGTGGCGGCAGCACGGCAGCCGCTGCGCCTGTCGCCGCAACGCCGGCCCGTAACATCCCGGCCGATTTCGACGCAGAAGGCTTTGTGCGCCACGCCAAGGTGAACTTCATCCGCCTGCAGGCCGCCAACGATGCGCGCAACCTGGACGACGTGCGGGAATACACCACGCCGGAAATGTTCGCCGAGATCAAGATGGACTGGATGTCCGAGCCGACCACGGCGCAGAAGACCGATGTGGTCTCCCTCAACGCCGAAGTCATCGACGTCGCCGAGGAAGGCGAGCGCTACATCGTCACGGTGCGCTTCACCGGCCTGCTGCGCGAGGATCCGAACGCCGCGCCGGAAGGCATCGACGAACTGTGGCACCTCACCAAGCCGCGCAGCGGCAACGGCGGCTGGCTGCTTGCCGGCATCCAGCAGAACGGCTGATTCGTCTTTCAGTACCAGTAGTACCAACCGGCCACTACCCTCGCCCTGCCTGCGGCCTTCCGGCCCGAGCAGGGTTTTTTTTCAGCCCGGCTCGGCCTGGGTCACGACACCGCCGCTGCCCATCGCCTCCAGCCCGGCCTTGGCCGCATCCGAGATGGCCAGCACGCAAGGATGGGTCAGGCGCCGCTCGACCGAGATCGCGTAGTACTCGATCCGCACCTCCTCCGCCCGCCCCAGCACCAGCAGATCGCCGCCGGTACCGAGGATCTCCTGTTCGATCGCCGTCGGCACCACGAAGGCCCCAACGCCGGCGCGGCCGAAAGCCGTCATCAGCGCCGTATCGTCGAACTCGCCGACGATGCGCGGCCTGAGCCGCTTGCGATCCAGCCAGTCCTCGAACTTGCGGCGGATCGCCGAATCCTCGCCGGGCAGCAGCGTCGGCAAACTCCCCATGCAGGCCGGAAACGCGGGAAGCTGCTCGCCGAGCAGCGAACGGGCGGCGATGAAGCTCAGGCCCGACTCACCCAGGCGATGGTTATAGGCCCGCACATCGACGCTGGGCGGAATCGGCGAATCGGAAATCACCAGATCGAGCCTGTGCACCGCCAGCTCCGTCAGCAGGCGATCCAGCCGCCATTCCCGGCAGATGATGCGCACCGGATCGCCCGGATCCACCGCCGGCCGCAGCAGGCGATAGGCGATCGATTTCGGCACCGCGTCCGACACGCCGACCCGGAACTCCACCGGGCGCCCCTTCGGATAGTGGCGCAAGGCCTGCTCCAGTTCGGCGCTCAGCGAGAACATCTCGTCGGCGTACTCCATCGCCATCCGCCCGGCCGGCGTCAGCTCGAGGCTCCGCCCGTCGCGGGTGAACAATTGGGTGTCCAGGCTGTCTTCCAGCAGGCGGATCTGACCGCTGATGGTCTGCGGCGTGACGTGCAGCGCCTCGCCGGCCTTGACCACGCCACCACTGCGCGCGGTCTTCCAGAAATAGAACAAATGCTTGAGATTCACGGCCCGCCACAGCTTTTGTAAAGATTCGAATATATCGAAACAAAGCTTCGATTAATACGCCTTTACCTGATTCATTGATACCCATACAGTGGACCTTCCAAAACGCAAAGGAGATACGAATGGAAGTCCAGATCAAGGCCAAGGGCCTGCCTGCTGCCAAGACCCTGCGTACCCATGCCGCACGGCGCATCCAGGGCGCCCTTGGCCGCTTCGGCCACGTTGTCCAGTCCGTCAGCGTGCGCCTGTCGGACATCAACAGGCCCCGTAGCGGTGGCGCCGACAAGCTGTGCCGCATCGTCATCCAGATGAAGAACCGCTCCCTCGTGATCGAAGAGCTCGGCGACGACATGCGCCGCGTCATCGACCGCATCACCGAGCGCGTGCAGTACAACGTCGGCCGCCAGATCGAGAAGCTCGCCGCCATCAACCGCAAACTGATGCCGGAACCCGCGCTGGTGCCGATCCGCGCGTGATGCCGGATCGTCCCCGATCGCGAAAATCCGCGGCCTCCCGGCCGCGGTTTCGTACGTAGCTGTCGCATTCCTCACGCTGCGGGCAGCCCGCCCTGTGACATTCACTACAGGCAGGCCCCTCAAGAACACAACATCCATTAAATTTCAAAGACTTAAGCAGACACCCCGAACTGGTACGCGGCTTGCAATTCCACACCCACAAACGAACCGAGTGGGGACCAACCATGGAACTGCCAGTGATCAGCAATACCGCCGAATCCGGCGGCGGCGGGTGTAGTTCGCATTCCTGCGGCTCGACCGCGGACCAGCTCAATCAGATCCCGGACGAAATCCTGCAGAAGGTGTTCAACCACCCCTGTTATTCGGAAGACGCCCACCACCACTTCGCGCGGATGCATGTGGCCGTCGCCCCGGCCTGCAACATCCAGTGCCACTACTGCAACCGCAAGTACGACTGCGCCAACGAGTCCCGTCCCGGCGTGGTGTCGGAACTCCTCACGCCCGACCAGGCCGCCAAGAAGACCCTGGTCGTTGCCTCGGAGATCCCGCAGATGAGCGTTCTGGGCATCGCGGGGCCGGGAGACCCCTTGGCCAACCCCGAGCGTACCTTCGCGACCTTCCAGATGCTCAGCGAACACGCTCCGGACATCAAGCTGTGCGTATCGACCAATGGTCTGATGCTGCCGCAGTCGGTGGACGAGATCGCCAAACACAACATCGACCACGTGACGATCACCATCAACTGCGTCGATCCCGACGTGGGCGCAAAGATCTACCCGTGGATTTTCTGGAACAACAAGCGCATCAAGGGCCGCGAAGGCGCCGCGATCCTCATCGAGCAGCAGCAGAAGGGCCTCGAGGCGTGCATCGCCAAGGGCATTCTGGTCAAGGTGAACTCGGTGATGATCCCCGGCGTCAATGACGAGCACCTGAAGGAAGTCAGCCGCGTCGTGAAGTCCAAAGGCGCCTTCCTGCACAACGTCATGCCGCTGATCGCCGAGGCCGAGCACGGCACCTTCTACGGCCTGACCGGCCAGCGCGGCCCCACCCAGGACGAACTGCAGGCCCTGCAGGACGCCTGTGCCGGCGACATGAACATGATGCGCCACTGCCGCCAGTGCCGTGCCGACGCCGTCGGCCTGCTCGGCGAGGACCGGGGTGCGGAGTTCACGCTCGACAAGATCGCCGAGTACGAGCTCGACCTGGAAGGTGCTGCGGCCCGTCGTGCCGAGGTCCGCGACCGCATCGCCGCCGAACTGGAAGAGAAGCGCAACACCAAGGCTGCCGCACCGGCACCGAAGCTGGTCGCCCTCGACATGAGCGGCCTCGCCACCAAGGAAGCACTGCGGCCGGTCAAGATGGCCGTGGCCACCAGCGGCGGCGGGCTGATCAACCAGCACTTCGGGCATGCCAAGGAGTTCCTGGTCTACGAGGCCTCCGAGAAGGGCGTGCGCTTCCTCGGCCACCGCAAGACCGACCTCTACTGCAGCGGCGGCGACACCTGCGGCGACGCGGACACCACGCTGCAGCAGACCGTCAAGACGCTGGAAGGCTGCGAAGTGGTGCTGTGCTCGAAGATCGGCTACGAGCCCTGGGGCCTGCTGGAAGAAGCCGGCATCGCGCCGAACGGCGAGCACGCCATGGAAGGCATCGAGGACGCGGTGATGGCCGTGTATGCCGAGATGGCCGCCGCCGGCAAGCTGGTCGCCCCCGTCGAAGCCCCTGCCCAGTCTGCCGCCTGAGTCTCCAGCCCTGACCCAGGCATGCAGACCGCTCCCGGAGCGCCGTCCGCCATAGCGGCGCCCTGGGAGCCCCACCCAAGCCCATAACAAGGAGCGCTGCGATGGCACTCGAAATCAACGACCTGTGCGTGAACTGCTGGGCCTGTGAGCCCCTTTGCCCCAACAAGGCGATCTACTCCGCTTCCCCGCACTTCGAGATCGATCCCGACAAGTGCACCGAATGCGCCGGCGACTTCGCGGACGCCCAATGCGCGGCGATCTGCCCCATCGAAGGCGCCATCGTCGATGAGCTGGGTGATGCCCTCAACCCGCCGGGATCCCTGACCGGCATCCCGCTGCAACTGTTGATGGAAGCCGCCGGTGCGCTGGAAGGCACTGCCGCCAAGGTAAGCAGCAGCTGACGGGAGCCCGCCATGACGACCATCGAGTTCTTCGAAAAGCCCGGCTGTTCGACGAACACGAAGCAGGTGGCCAGTCTGCGGGCTGCGGGGTGCGAGGTCGCCCCCCGCAGCCTGCTCACTCACCCGTGGACCGCCGACAGCCTGCTCGCCTTTCTCGCTCCGCACCCGTCGCCGGCCTGGTTCAACCGGGCCGCCCCCAGGGTCAAGTCGGGCGAGATCGACCCCGAGGCCTTGTCCCGTGACGAAGCCCTCGCCGCGCTGCTGGCCGAGCCGCTGCTGATCCGCCGCCCGCTGATCCGCATCGGCGACACCCACCTGCTCGGCTTCGACCCGGCCGCCATCGCCGCCGGCCTGGGCCGCTCGCCCGACGGCCTCCTCGGCACGCCGCCCGGCGAAGGCTGCAGCCACAAGCCCGACACGCCGCCCTGCGGCAGCGGAGGCCCCGGATGATCTCGGCCCCGGTTCGCCTGCGCCGGCCCGGCGGCGATTTCGATGCCGTCCCGGTGGCGCGGGACGTGCACTGGATCGGCGCCCTCGACCCGACCCTGCGCAGCTTCGACATCATCCTAAAGACCGCCAACGGCACCACCTACAACAGCTACTGCGTGCGCGGCAGCGAGGGCGTGGCGGTCATCGACACGGTGAAGGCCGAATTCGCCGACGAGTTCTTCTCCCGGCTCGAACAGGTAGCCCGTTACGACGAGATCACCACCATCGTCCTCAACCACCTGGAGCCCGACCACACCGGCGCACTGCCCGAACTGCTGCGGCGGGCCCCCCAGGCGCGGCTGCACATCTCACACCGAGCGCCGCTGATGCTGAAGGGGCTGCTCAAGTACGACGGCGAATCGCTGGACTTCACCACCGTCACCCAGGGCGACACGGTATCCCTCGGCGACCGCAGCCTGCGCTTCCTGCACACGCCCTTCCTGCACTGGCCCGACACCCAGTGCACTTACCTGGTCGAAGACGGCATCCTGTTCTCCGGCGACATCTTCGGCTGCCACTTCTGCGACCCTCGCCTGTTCAACGACCACGTCGGCGACTTCCGCTTCTCCTTCGAGTACTACTACCAGCACATCATGCGGCCCTTCCGCGAGCACGTGCTGGCTGCGCTGCCCCTCGTCGAAGACCTGGAGCTGAACCTCATCTGCCCGGCCCACGGCCCGATCCACCGGGACGCCCCGCGCGGCTACGTGAAGCGCTACCGCCAGCTCGCCGAAAGCCAGCTCGCCAACGAGGCCAGCCAGCACGACAAGACGCTGGTGATCTTCTACATCTCTGCCTACGGCAACACCGCGGTGATGGCCCAGGCCATCAAGGACGGAGCCGAAACCGTGGACGGCGTGCGGGTGTCCGTCTACGACCTGCAGGGCGGGGAAGTCACGCCTTTCGTGGACCTCATCGAGGAAGCCGACGGCCTCGCCATCGGCTCGCCGACGATCAACGGCGACGCCGTCAAGCCGGTCTGGGACCTGCTGTCCTGCCTCACCCAGGTGCCCCTCAAGGGCAAGCTCGGCGCCGCCTTCGGCTCCTACGGCTGGAGCGGCGAGGCCGTCGGCATGCTCGAAGACCGACTGCGCGGGCTCAAGCTGCGGGTGCCCTGCCCGGGCATCAAGCTCAAGCTCATCCCCACCGGCGAGGAACTCGCCGACTGCCACGCCTTCGGCCGCAACCTGGCCCTCCAGCTCACCGGCCAGGCCGGCTTCCGCGTCGTGGACATCGCCGAACTCGCCTGACCCCCATCGATTCCGAAACCGCCTATTTCCCGGAGGACATTCCCATGCCCAAGGCACAAGTACTGTTTGAAGACATCGGCGTCGCCGTCACCGTGCCCGCCGGCACCCGCCTCATCGAGGTTTCCGAAAAGGTCGGCGCCGGCATTACCTATGGCTGCCGCGAAGGCGAATGCGGCACCTGCATGATGAAGATCGTCAAGGGCATGGAGAACCTGGCCAATCCCTCCTTGCTCGAGACCAAGGTGCTACAGGAACAGATGGCCGGCCGCCAGAACCGCCTGGCCTGCCAGGCCCAGGTGCTGCAGGGCGAGGTCGTCGTCCGCCCGGGCTGAGGCACCCAAGGAGCATCCCCACCAGCGACAGAGAGAATCGTTGTGGAACCCGCGGCCTCCGCCATACCGGCTCCGGCCGCATCACTCAAGTAGGAGGAAAACCATGGCACTCATCACTTTCACCAGCCCGATGCACAAGGACAAGACCGTCTACGCAGTGGCTGGCAGCCACAAGAAGACCGTCCTCGAACTGGCCAAGGAAAACCACGTTCCGATCGACTTCGGCTGCCAGAACGGCGAATGCGGCACCTGCCTGTGCAAGGTCACCAACATCACCAAGGGCGGTGCCGAGCATGCCGGCCCGCTGACCAACAGCGAGCGCAAGACCCTCAAGGAACTCGGCAAGCTGTCCGCCGAGGAAGAAGCCAAGATGGACGTGGACGACTTCCCGACCCCGTGGCGCCTGGCCTGCCAGATGATCGTCCGCGACGAGGACGTCACCATCGAATATCCCAGCGCCTGACCGCCAGCGGCCGGTGATGCAGCACTCCACGCCCGACCTGCACGCCGTGCTGGAGCCACCGGCCACTGACTTTGCCGCCCGGGCCGAGGCTGCTTACCTGGGCCTCGCCCTGGGCGACGCGCTGGGCGCCACCGTAGAGTTCATGACGCCGCGGGAGATCCAGGCCCAGCACGGCTGCCACCGCACGATCCGCGGCGGCGGCTGGCTCAAGCTCAAATCCGGCGCGGTCACCGACGACACCACGATGGCGCTGGCCCTCGGTGACGCGATCCTGGCTGCCGGCGGCATCGACGCCCGAACAATCGGCGAGGCCTTCGACGCATGGATGCGCGCCAAGCCGGTCGACATCGGCAACACCGTACGGCGCGGCATCATCGAATTCCGCCGTACCGGCCGCCTGGCCGCTCCGCCCAGCGAGCATGACGCCGGCAACGGCGCCTGCATGCGCGTGCTTCCGATCGCCCTCGCCACCCTCGGCCAGCCCGAGGAGGCGGTGCGCTCCGCCTGCCGCATGCAGGCCCACCTGACCCACAACAATTCCCTCTCCGACGCCGGCACCGAAGCCATCGTGCTGATGGTCCAGGACGCGCTGCGAGGTGCCAGCCGGGACGAACTGATCCGCCAGCGCCTGGCCCCGCTGCTCACCGCCTTTCCGCTCTTCAACCCGGCCGGCAAGCGCGAGGAGAACCCGTCCGGCTTCATCAAGGACACCCTGCGCGCGGTCTTCCAGGCACTGCTCGATACCGACAGCTTCGAGACCTGCCTGATCGACGTGGTCAACCGCGGCGGCGACGCCGACACCACTGGCGCCATCGCCGGCATGCTGGCCGGCGCGTTGTACGGCCCCGGCAGCCTGCCCGAGCCCTGGCTGGCCGCCCTCGACCACGACGCCCGCCACGCCTGCATGGTCCAGTCCCGGGCGCTGCTCGCACAGGCTTGCAGCAACACCACCGCCAAGCGGTAAAATCGCGGCCCGAAAGCCATCTGCGGGACCAACTACCCCGCCATGACCGCCATGCTGCGACTCTCCGAACTCCGCCTGCCCCTCGACCATCCGGAAGAGGCCCTGCCCGCCGCCATCATCCAGCGCCTGGGCATTTCCGCCGACCAACTCGTCAGCTTCAAGGTCTTCAAGCGCAGCTACGACGCGCGCAAGAACGTGCGCCTGTGCTTCATCTACATCATCGACCTTGAGGTAAAGAACGAGGCCGCGCTGCTCAAGAAGTTCGCCGACGACCTCCACGTCAAGCCGGCGCCGGACACCGAATACCACTTCATCGGCAAGGCCCCGCCCGATTTCCCGCACCGCCCGATCGTCATCGGCTTCGGCCCCTGCGGCATCTTCGCGGCGCTGCTGCTGGCCCAGATGGGCTTCAAGCCGATCGTGCTGGAACGCGGTAAGGCGGTGCGCGAGCGCACCCAGGACACCTGGGGCCTGTGGCGCAAGAACACCCTCAACCCCGAGTCGAACGTGCAGTTCGGCGAAGGCGGCGCCGGCACCTTCTCGGACGGCAAGCTGTACAGCCAGATCAAGGACCCGAAGCACTACGGCCGCAAGGTGCTCACCGAGTTCGTCAAGGCCGGCGCGCCGGAGGAAATCCTCTACGTCTCCAAGCCCCACATCGGCACCTTCCGGCTGGTCGGCATGGTCGAGACCATGCGCGCCGAGATCTGCGAACTGGGCGGCGAGATCCGCTTCCAGCAGCGCGTCACCGACCTGATCGTCGAGGACGGCCAGGTGCGCGGCGTGCGCACCTCCACCGGCGACGAACTGCGCAGCGACCACGTAGTGCTGGCCCTCGGCCACAGCGCCCGCGACACCTTCGAGATGCTCCACGAGCGGGGCGTTTTCATGGAGGCCAAGTCCTTCTCGGTAGGCTTCCGCATCGAGCACCCCCAGTCGCTGATCGACAAGGCCCGC
Organism: Zoogloea sp. GW822-FHT05C07; assembly: GCF_058800215.1. Taxonomy (NCBI): domain Bacteria; kingdom Pseudomonadati; phylum Pseudomonadota; class Betaproteobacteria; order Rhodocyclales; family Zoogloeaceae; genus Zoogloea; species Zoogloea sp. GW822-FHT05C07. Next base: position 3,912,647 of record NZ_CM179510.1, on the reverse strand, counting down.
CTCGGCCCCCACGCCGGCCACCCGCTGCTCGGCGCCGCCGACTACAAGCTGGTGCACCACGCCTCCAACGGCCGCGCGGTGTACAGCTTCTGCATGTGCCCGGGCGGCACCGTGGTGGCCGCCACGTCGGAGCCGAACCGCGTCGTCACCAACGGCATGAGCCAGTATTCGCGCAACGAGCGCAATGCCAACGCCGGCATCGTGGTGAGCATCGACCCGAAGGACTACCCCGGCGGCCCGCTGGCCGGCATCGAGTTCCAGCGCAAGCTGGAGAGCCACGCCTTCGTGCTCGGCGGCGGCACCTACGAAGCCCCGGCCCAGTTGGTCGGCGACTTCCTGCGCGGCAAGGCATCCACCGCGCTGGGCGGCGTGGAGCCGTCCTACAAGCCCGGCGTGCTGCTCGGCGACCTGGCCAGCGCGCTGCCCGGCTACGCAATCACTGCGATGCGCGAGGCGATCCCGGCCTTCGACCGGCAGATCCGCGGCTTCAACATGTACGACGCGGTGCTCACCGGCGTCGAGACGCGCACCTCGTCGCCGCTGCGCATCACCCGCGACGAGAGCTACCAGAGCCTCAACACCAAAGGCCTCTATCCGGCCGGCGAAGGCGCCGGCTACGCGGGCGGCATCCTGTCGGCCGGCGTGGACGGCATCCGGGTTGCCGAAGCCGTCGCCGCCAGCCTGCTCCAGCAGGGCTGAGCCCAAACGTGGCGGCGGCCCGCGCCGTCGCCACGCAACAGCGCTCAGAAGCGGTAGCGACCGCCCAGCATCAACGACTTCGGCGTGAAGTTGGCCGGCAGGTTGGTATCCCCGTCGAAGCCCTGACAGGTGCCACCTGCGCACAGGGAGTTCTTGCCGCCGTTCTTGTTGCTGACCTGGGCGTAATACACGTACAGGTCGGTCTGCTTGTCGAGGGCGTACTCGTAGCCCAGGCCGTAGTGGTCCGAATCCCGGTCGGTGCTCATGCGGTCGTCCAGGTGGCTATACACCGCGCGGAAGGTATGCACGTCGCGGAAAGGCACCGAGGCCCCCAGCCACCACACGCGGCGGTCGAGCTTCTTGCCGACGCCGTCCTGCTTGTCCTCGCCGATCAGGTACTGGGCATAGACCTTGGCCACCTTGAAATCGTAGGTGGCGGCCAGGTTGCGCGTGGTGCGGCGCACATCCTCCGTGGCCGGCGCGGTCACCGTGCCCTGGCGCAGGAAGTTCAGGTAGCCGGCGCCGACGAACAGGTCGCCGTTCTTGTAGGTGAGCGTCGCGCTGCCACCCTTGCCCTCGTCCTTCGGGCCGGTGCTGGTGGCGGAGCCGGTCACGCCGACATTGCTGCGGCTGTTGTTCTCCATCCCTGCCGAATAGGCCACATTGGCCTGGAAGCCGCCGAACACCGGCGACGCGTAGAACACGCCGTTGTCGAAGCGGCTCGCCGCCGCGCTGGACCACAGGCGGAACGCCGTCGCCCCGCCGATGGTGAACGGATCGGAGGTGCTGGTGATCGAGTAGATCGGCGCGTAGTCGCGGCCGAAGCGGATGTCGCCGTAGCGCCCGCGCAGGCCGACGAAGGTGTTGCGCGAGAAGATCGCCACGCCGGTGGTGTTGGGCGCAGACGAGGACGCCGCGCCCTGGCCCGGGTTGCTGATGTTGCTGGAGTGGCCGGTGTTCTGCCCGTTGTCGAAGGAAATGCCCGCTTCGAGCTGGAAATAGGCCTGCAGATCCTCACCGAAGTTGCGCTCGCCCTTGAAGCCCAGCCGGCTGGCCGAGCCCAGGCCGCTCTGCACGCGAACCTTGTGCCCCTGGCCGTAATCCCCGTATTCCACGCCGGCATCGGCGATGCCGTAGATCGTCAGCCCGGACGGCATCGACAACCCCTTCGAGGCCGGCGCCTGCGCGGCGCTCTGCTCGACCTTGGCCACCGCCTTGGCGGTCTCGACCTGGGCCGCACTGGCTGCGGCCAGCTTCTTTTCCAGCTCCTCCAGGCGGCTGCGCTGGGCGGCCAGCTCGGCACGCAGCTCGTCGGTGACATCGGCCATCGCGGGGGTGGCGGCAGCGGCAAGCGCCATCAGGCTGGCCGTCACGGCCAGGGACGCGGGAGTGTGTCTCATCTCTACCTTCCTTGTTTTATGTGTGGGTCGCCCGTCCCGGCCAGGGGCCGCTACGGACAGAGCGGATTTCATCGAAATCAGCTTTCGATCCGCTTTCGATGAATGTCCCGCGGGCCTACCTTGGAAGCGAGGCGAAGCGCAGGAAGAATCCGCACACCTTCGGCGCGCAGACGGTGATCAGCACCACGCGCAGCACGTGGGTGGCGGTGATCAGCGGCACGCCCAGGTGCAGCACCTTCGCGGTGACGCACATCTCGGCCATGCCGCCGGGCGAAGCGGCGAGCAGCAGCGACGACAGGGACACTGCACCGCAGGCGGCCAGGAGCAGCACAAAAAGGCCCGACAGCAGCAATGCCAGCAACGTGCTCGCGGCCGACACCGCCAGGAAACGCGGCGCGGCACGGAAAAACTCCGGGGAGAAGCGCCCGCCCAGGGCCACGCCGAGCAGCAGCTGGCCGCAGCCCACCAGCCAACCCGGCAACGCCGACAGCGGCACCTGCGCGGCGGTCAGCGCCGCGATGCAGGCCAGCGGCCCGAGCACCCAGGCATTGGCGATACGCAGGCCGCGGAAGACTCCGACGCCCAGCAGCGAGACCGCCACCAGCAGGGGGAAGCGCCCCCAGTCCACCGTCAGCAGGGCCGGCACGTAGCTGTCGTGCCCCTGCCCGCCCCAGTGGTAAAGGATGAAGGGCACCACCGACACCACAATCATCACGCGCAGGGCGTGGGCGGCGGCTACCCTGTCGGGCGCGCCGCCCTGGCGCTCGGCCAGCACCACCATCTCGGACGCACCGCCCGGCAGCCCGGCGAAGAAGGCAGTGGCTGGGCTGACGCCGGCCCAGCGGTGGATCAACCACGCGCTGACCATCCCGATCCCCACCGCGCTGCCGGCCATCAGGCCGATCAGCAACAGGTTCTCGGCGAGATGGGCGAGGACCAGCGGCGTGAAGTACAGCCCAAGCGCCGTGCCGATGGCCCACTGACCGGCCTGACGGCCGCCGGGCGGCCCCTCGATCATCCAGCCGGCGATGCGCGCCAGCGCCACGCTGAACAGCGGGCCGATCATCCACGGCAACGGCACATGCAGCGCCTGTGCCAGCGCACCGGCGCAGGCGGCCAACCCGAGGGCCGGCAGGATCCGGCCCCACAGCCGGGTAAAACGGAAGTCGGAAGACATGCTGGGCAATCCGCGCAAGGGAGCGGGCGGTAGCGACGCTGCCCTGCCCACTCCACGAAAAAAGAAACCCCGCCACCTCCCGCGGGGGAAGCATGACGGGGTGGAAAGCCCGGTGCCACGGGACCACTGGCACCGGAAACAGGGACGATTCAGCGTATTGGCGGCGTCAGAAGACCCACACGGCGTCCGGCGGAAACTCCAGCCAGCGGCGCCCGCTGGCTTCCTGCCGGCTGCCCCAGGCGCGCAGCAGCGCGCTGCCGGCGTGGAAGACGTACTCGAAGCGGTCGCCGAGGAACATGGACGTCGCCAGGTCGATACCGACCCGGTGCTCGGCCGGCCCTTCGGCCAGGCGCACCTGCTCGACGCGCACCACCACCGACACCTCCTGGCCGACCGCCGCATCGTTGCGGCGCTGGCCCCACAGGCGCAATCCTTCGCCGAGCTCGACGCAGGCCTCGCCGCCGCGGATCTCGGCGACGCGCCCCTTGAGGATGTTGTTGCTGCCCATGAAGTCGGCCACGAACAGGGTCTTCGGCTGGCTGTACATCTCCTGCGGCGTGCCCTGCTGTTCGATGACCCCGCCGTTGAGGAGCAGGATGCGGTCGGACATGGCCATCGCCTCGGACTGGTCGTGGGTCACCACCAGCGCCGACAGCTGCATTTCGACAATCAGGTTGCGCAGCCAGGCGCGGGCCTCCTCGCGCATCTTGGCGTCCAGGTTGGACAAGGGCTCGTCGAGCAGGATGACCGGCGGGTTGTAGACCAGCGCCCGGGCGATCGACACGCGCTGCTGCTGGCCGCCCGACAGCTGGTGCGGATAGCGCTCGGCCAGGTGCGCGAGGCCCAGGTTCTTCAGCGCCGCCTGCACCCGCTCGGCGATCTCCGCCGCGCCGACCTTGCGCAGCTTGAGCGGGTAGGCCACGTTGTCGAAGACCGTCTTGTGCGGCCACAGGGCATAGGACTGGAAAACCAGCCCGAGGTCGCGCTTCTCGGCCGGCACGTCGATGCCCGCCGCGCCGTCGTAGATGGTCCGCCCGGCGATCTTGACGCGCCCTTCATGCGGCTGTTCGAGGCCGGCGACGGCCCGCAGCAGGGTCGTCTTGCCGCTGCCCGAGGGCCCCAGCAGGGACACCACTTCGCCGCGCCGCAGCTGCATCGAGACGCCCTTCAGGATCGGGTTGCTGCCGTAGGACAGGGCGAGGTCGTCGACGGTCAGGATGGTCTTGTCAGTCATGAAGTTTCACTCCGAAACGCAGCGCCAGCGCCAGGCCGCAGCCCACCAGCAGCATGTTGATCAGGGACAGGGCGGCGACCACGTCGACCGCGCCGGAGGCCCACAGGGACACGATTTGCGCACCGATCACCTCGGTGCCGGGCGACAGCAGATAGACGCCGGTCGAATACTCCCGCTCGAAGATCATGAAGATCAGCAGCCAGGAGCCGAGCAGGCCGTTGCGGATCAACGGCACCGTGATGTCGCGGGATACCCGCGCCCGGGACGCGCCGACCAGCCGGCCGGCCTCTTCCAGTTCGGGGGCGACCTGCATCAGCGCGCTCTGGATCAGGCGCATGCCGTAGGCCAGCCAGACCACTGCGTAGGCGAACCACACGCTGAACAGCGTCGAGCGCAGCGGCGCCAGGAAGGGCACGAAGAGGAACACCCAGAACACCGCCAGGCCGGCCATCAGGCCCGGAATGGCCCGCGGCGTGAGCACCACGTAATCGACGAAGCGCGACAGGCCGTCCGGCTTGCGGTGCGTGGCCAGGCCGATCAGCAGGTAGCCGACCACCGCCACCGCGCCGCCGAGGGTGCCGATGAGCACTGAGTTGAGGATGGAGCGGATCATCGTGTCCTCCTCGAACACCGCCCGGAAGTGGTCCAGGGTCAGCACTTCGAGCAGGTTGATGCCGGCGCCCCAGCTGCTCACCACCGAGCGCAGCGCCACGCCGGCCACCGGCACGACGATGGTCAGCACCAGCCAGGCGCTGATCAACGCCAGCGCCACCCACTTCCAGCCGCCCAGGGCCAGGCGCCGCTGGCGTGCCGACTTGCCCTTCACGGCGACGAAGCGCTGGGCCGACTTGAGCAGCACCCGCTGCAGCAGCACCAGCGGGAAGGTCACCGCGATGATGCAGGTCGCCACCGCCGCCATCAGGTGATAGGACGGCGTGCCGAGCTTGTTGGTGAGCTTGTAGAGGTAGGTGGTCAGCACCAGGTGGCCTTCCGGATCGCCGAGGATCAGCGGCAGGCCGAAGATCTCGAAGCCCAGGAAGAAGACCAGCACGCCCACGTAGAGCAGCGCCGGCGAGACCATCGGGATGGACACGTCGCGGGCCACCCGGAACGGGCTGGCGCCGCTCAGGCGCGCCGCCTCCTCCACGTCCGAGCCGAGATTGCGCAGCGCCGACGAGGAATACAGGTACACATGGGGCACGTGGGTCAGGCCGGCGATCAGCACGATGGAGGTCATCGAGTAGATGTTCCACGGCACGCTGCCGAAAATCTGCTCGAACCACACCGAGAAGAAGCCCACCGGGCCCAGCGACACCACGTAGCCGAAGCCGAGCACCACCGGCGATACGAAGATCGGGATGAGGATCGGCGTCTCCAGCCAACGCCGGCCCGGCAGGTCGGTGCGCACCATGATGAAGGCCAGGATGGCCCCCAGCGGGATGGCGATGACGCTCATGCCGACTGCGATGATCAGGGTGTTCTTGGTCGCCGACCAGAAGTCCGGATCGTCGAAGATGAAGGCGAAGGCCTCCAGGCTGAGGCGGGCCGCCGGCATGAAGAACGGCCCCGACAGCACGCTCTGGTAGAACACCAGGCCGAGGGGAAAGAAGACGGACAGGGCGAGCGCAGCCACCACTGCCCGCCTGGGCAATGTCTGAAACATGGGAGTCACCGATGGGTTGGCGTGGATCGGGACGCCGGCCCCGGTACTAGGCCGGGCCGGCGGCGGAACCGGGAGGCCCGCTTACTTCGCCTTGACGGCGCCGTTCCACTGCTTGATGAAGTCGAGGCGCTTGGCCTGATCGAGGTAGGTCAGGAGGCCGGTACCGATGGGCACCGGGCGCAGCGCGTCGCCGAGCTGCTTCTTGAGGCCGCTGGCGGTGGTCTCGCCTTCCACGTCGCCGCGGATCGCGTAGAGATCGGCCTTGTTGGCGATGATCTCCTGGCCCTTCTTCGACAGCACGAAGTCCACCCACAGCTTGGCCGCGTTGGGATGGCGCGCGCCCTTGGCGATGAACATCACCCGCGACAGCACCAGCGTGTAATCCTTGGGCAGCACGATGCCCAGCGACGGGTCCTTGCGGGCGCGGGTCAGCGCGTAGGCCGCGTTGAGGTTGTAGCCGATCAGGTTCTCGCCGGAGGCGATGCGCTCCATCATCGTGCCGGTGGCGCCCTGCACGCGCACCGCGACGCCGCCGAAGGCCTTCAGCAGGTCGTTGAAGCCGGCGCCGTTCACCTGCTTGTCCTGGGTCACCAGCATGAAACCGACACCGGACTTCTCCGGGTCATAGGTGGTGACCTTGCCCTTGTACTTGTCGGCCTGGGCGCTCAGCAGGCGCACGAAGTCGGCGTGGCTCTGGGGCACATCGGCCGCCGGCACCAGGCGCTTGTTGTAGACGAAGCCGACCGGCTCGTAGGTGGTGCCGAAGGCCTCGTTCTTCCAGTTGGCCCAGTCGGGCAGCTTGGCCGTCTCGGCGGACTTGTGGGGCTGGGCGTAGCCATCATTGACCAGCTTGACCTGCAGGTCCATCGCCGACGACCAGGTCACGTCAGCCGAGGCGCCGGCGGCGCTCTCCGAGATGAAGCGGTTGTACAGCTCGGTGGTGCTCATGTTGCTGTACTCCACCTGGACGGCGGGGTACTGGGCGCGGAACTCGCGGATCAGGTGGTTGGCCTGCTCGTTGTCGGTCACCCCGTAGATCACCAGCTTGCCTTCCTTGGCGGCCGCGGCGGCCAGTTCGGACGGGGTCTGGGCCAGCGCCGGCGCGGCGCCGAAGGCGGCGGCCACACAGGTGGCGACCAGCAGCTTGCCGAAACTGCGGCGGGAAGCGGGCAGGAACGTGTTCATCATTTTGTCTCCTCTATCTTTTCTGTGATCCGTCGGCCGGTTCCGCCGGGGCTTTGCCCCCTCTGGCGGACCGTCTGGGATGGATCATTCGCCGATCGCCTTTCGATTCGCTTTCAGTCTTTTCCGGCGCTAACCTTCGCCCATCTCCCCTTTTTACAAGAAAGTCGCCCCCATGCGCATCCTCCTCGTGGAAGACCACCCGGAACTCGGCGAGTGGCTGGCGAAATCCCTGCGCCAGGCCGGTTACGCGGTCGACGTGGCCGACCGGGGCGACCATGCCGAGCACTTCCTGCTGTCCCAGGAGTACGACGGCGTGATCCTCGACCTGACCCTACCCGGCAAGGACGGACTCGACGTACTGCGCGGGCTGCGCGCCCGCGGCTCGCGCATGCCGGTGCTGATCCTGACCGCCCGCGGCGCGGTGGACGACAAGGTCAAGGGCCTCAACCTTGGCGCCGACGACTACATGGCCAAGCCCTTCGAACTGAACGAACTGGAAGCCCGCCTGAAAGCCTTGCTGCGCCGCTCGGCCGGTTTCAACCCGGTGGTGCGCATCGGCCGGCTCGATTTCGACACGGTCAGCCGCCTGGCCAGCGTCGAGGGCCGCCCTCTGGCCCTGACCCCGCGCGAGCTGGCGGTGCTCGAAGCCCTGCTGCTGCGTGCCGGTCGTCCGCTGGCGCGGGAGGCGCTGTTCGAAAAGGTCTTCAGCCTCGACCAGGAGGCCCGCGCCGAAGCCATCGAGATCTACGTCCACCGCCTGCGCAAGAAGCTCGACGGCTCCGGCGCATGCGTCACCACCGTACGCGGGCTGGGCTACATGCTCGGCCCGGAAAAGACCGACGCACCATGAGGACGCTCAGCCTCAAGCGCCGCCAGACCTTCTGGCTGGTCGGCGTGCTGTCCCTGCTGCTGGTCGTGGACGCCTGGTTCAGCTATGGCGACGCCCAGCAGGCTGCCAACCAGGCCTACGACCGCTCCCTATCGGCCTCCGTGCGCGGCATCGCCGAGCGCGTCTATGCCACCGAGAGCGAGGTGGTGGTGGACGTGCCCTACTCGGCGCTGGAACTCTTCGAGTCGGGCAGCGCCGACCGCATCTACTACAGCGTGCAGATCCTCGGCGGCGACATCATCACCGGCTACGAAGGCCTGCCGCCGCCGCCCACTGGCGACCACAACAAGGCGATCTTCTACGACGGCAGCTACCGGGGCGAATCGGTGCGCATCGGGACTCTCGTCAAGCCCCTGTACCGGCCCGAGTTCCCCAAGCCGGTGATGATCGTCGTCGCGGAAACCACCAACGCCCGCCAGGAGGTGGTGGCCCACCTATTCTTCCGGGAATTCGCGCGCAAGGCGCTGGTCATCGCGGTCGCGCTGGCCGTCGTGCTGCTTGCCACGATCTTCGCGGTGAAGCCCATCGACCGCCTCGGCCAGACCATCCGCGCCCGCCACGAGGACGACCTGACGCCCCTCGACGGCCGCGACGTGCCGGCGGAGGTTCTGCCACTGGTCGGCGCCATCAACCACCACCTCGACCACATCGGGCGGATGCTGGAAGCCCGCCGCCGCTTCATCACCGATGCCGCTCACCAGCTGCGCACGCCGCTGGCGGTGCTCAACACCCAGGCCGAATACGCCCTGCGCCAGGACGACGCCGGCGAGATGCGCCACGCGGTGGAAGCCCTGCACCGCAGCCTGGGCCAGGCTACCCGGCTGGCCAACCAGCTGCTGTCCCTGTCCCGCGCGGAGCCGATCAACGGCTTGATGCTGAAGCAAGAGGACGTGGATCTCGCCGCGGTGGCGCGGGACGTGGTCATCGACCTGCTGGTGCTCGCCGCGCGGCACGACATCGACCTGGGCATCGAAGGCGGCGACGCCCCGGTGATCGTCCGCGGCCAGCCACTGCTGCTGCGCGAGATGATCTCCAACCTGGTGGACAACGCGCTGCGCTACACGCCGGCCGGCGGTGTCGTGACGGTGCAGGTGGATGTGCGAGCGGGTGGCGCCGACGCACCGCCGATGGCCCGCCTGCGGGTGGTGGACGACGGTCCGGGCGTTCCGCCCGACAGCCGCAACGCGGTGTTCCTGCGCTTCTACCGCCTGCCCGGCAGCGACCACACGGGCAGCGGACTGGGGCTGTCGATCGTGAAGGAGATCGTGCTCGGCCACCACGGCGAGATCGAGCTGGACGACGCCCGGCCGGGCGCCGCCGAACGGCCGGGGCTGGCCGTTACCGTGCGCCTGCCGCTCGCCGCCGCCGACGCGGCGGACTCAGCGCACGAGGAATGAACGGAAGTTGTTTTCCTTGCCGAGGACAAGCCGGCCAAACTCGTCCAGCAGCTCGGGGCCGATGGCGTCCGCCGGCACGCGACAGGACGTGAAACCGAAGCGCTCCAGGTTGCGCGACTCGATGACCACCTGGCGCGTCTCGAAGTCGGCCCGCCACACCACCAGCACGCTGATCTCGTCGTTCACCGTGAAGGTGCCGAGTTCCAGCTCGCGCTGGCGGTTGCGCCGCTCCACGCATTCGAAGCGCAGCCCGAGGTCGAACAGCATCTGGCGCAGGCGCTCGACCGCATGGCCGGCGCGCTCGATGATTCGCACACCGCCGCCCTTCAGCGTGTAGCCGAAGGTCACCCGCTCGATGCGGCCACCATCGCTCTCGGCCTGGGTGCGGAAGTCGGCAAAGCCTTCCAGCCAGGCCAGGTTGCGGAACGCGTCGCCGGCATCCAGAAAGATATAGTTGCGCGCCACCTTGGGCTTGAGATAGTTGAGTTGGGTGCTCAGGTCGTGGAAATACTCGAAGGCCGCACGCAGACGCCGGTCGAGGCTGGTCCTGGCTGCATCGACCCGTTCGAAGGCGTCTTCGGCAGCCCGCTGGCGGGTCTCCACCTCGCCGCGCAGCTGGTCCAGCAAGCCGCCACTCCGTACGGTCGGCAGCGGCTCCTCGTCCTTTTGCGCGGCGGCCGCCTGGCCAGCGAGGCGCACCGGCGGGAAGTCGTTGCCCGGGACCTCGTGATAGGTCTCCTTCGAACGGGGCAGGCCGCTGTAGCGGGAGTCGATCTCCTGCACGCGTTTTCGCGCCGCCTCCAGATCGAAGGAGTTGATGTCGGCGAGCAGGGCCTCTGCCTCCGCATCCAGGGTGTCGGCCTTCGTATCCTCGCGTCGGCTCCGCTCCTTGTCCGGACAGGAATCCGGAAGGGAGGGCGAGGCCATGCCGCGGCCGGGAGGGAAAAAGGAATCGGGTTGCACGGAAGTCAGGACACCACTGGAAATTGATCCGCTGGAAGGGACCGGGGTTATTACAGATGCAAGTATTCCGCTGCCTGCGGGCCCGGTCAATCCCGGAATGGTGCGGGATTACCCTCCAATCCCTGTGAAAAATTCCCAGTCCCGGAAACTCTGTCCCCGAAACGGGCAAAATCCAGCATCGTTCGCTGCCTTCCGCTAGGGCAGCTTGCACGCGTAAAGGACATGCGGTTAGACTCCGCGCCGTTACGGGTGCCGACCCTGCGTCTGCAGGGAAGGTGAAACGGGAAGTCCGGTGACGTCGGTGAGCATGCTCTCCCCGACCATTCCGGCGCAGCCCCCGCTGCTGTAAGCCTGACGAATCTGCTCCACGCCACTGGGTTTTTCCCGGGAAGGCCGGCAGAAGAGAGTGAAGGCGAGCCAGAAGACCGGCCTGTGACGATTTGGTGTGGTACCGGCCCCGGGGTGTGGGCAGATCCGACCGATGGGCTTGCCCAGACCCGTTGCCGTCCCGTTCCCTCCGCCGTCTTCCGGAACCGTCGCCGCCACAGGTCCGCACCCGCCTGGTCAGTATGCGTTTGTTCTGCACATCCCCGTTGCCCTGCCGCACTTCGTTCAATCGACACGAAGGAAAGCAAGCATGCACATCGAACCGGGGTACGTCGCCAGTGCCAAGATCGTCGCCGCCAACGCCGCCGCCGTGGCGCTGCTCGGCAGCCAGTCCATCCACCTCCTCAAGCAGCCGCAGCTGATCGCCCGCACGCTCATCGCCGGCGTCTTCTTCACGCTGTTCATGCAGGCCTTCCACCTCAAGGTCGGCCCGTCCGAACTGCACTTCCTCGGCGCCATGCCGATCTACCTGTCCCTCGGCTTCGTGCCGGCCCTGTTCGGCTTCGCCATCGGCCTGCTGGCCCAGGGCCTGCTGTTCGAGCCGACCGACCTGGTGCATCTGGGCGTCAACACCCTGTCCCTCGCCGTGCCGCTGATGCTGGTGCATGCCACCTTCGGCCAGCGCCTCGCCCGGCTTGATGTGCGCAGCATCCTCAAGCTCGATGCCGCCTACTACAGCGGCGTGACCCTGATGGTCGGCTTCTGGCTTGCCATCGGTGAGGTCGCCACGCCCTTCTCCGCCTGGCTGGCCTTCGCCTCGTCCTACGCCGCCATCGTGATGGTCGAACCGATCTTCACGCTGCTGGCCCTGCAGGCCATCGGCCGCCGCCAGGACAACCCGGTGGTGCGCTTCTGCTTCGCCGCGAAGGCTGCCTGATGGCTGGCAAGGTCTGGTTCGTGGGCGCCGGTCCGGGCGACCCGGAGCTGCTCACCGTGAAGGGCCGCCGCCTGCTCGAAGAAGCCGGCGCGATCCTCTTCGCCGGCTCGCTGGTGGATCAGGCGGCGACGCTGTTCGCGCCGCCCGGCTGCGAGATCCGCGACTCCAAGGACATGACGCTGGAAGAGATGAGCGCCTGGCTCCTCGACCAGACCGCCCGCCACGCCACCGTGGTGCGCCTGCAGACCGGCGACCCCGGCCTGTACGGCGCGCTGGTAGAGATGACCCGCCCGCTCACCGCCGCCGGCATCGAATGGGCGGTGGTGCCGGGCGTCTCGTCGGCCTTCGCCTCGGCGGCGGCGGCCGGCGAGACCCTGACGCTGCCGGAAGTCACGCAGACAGTGATCCTGACCCGCGTCGCCGGGCGCACGCCGATGCCGGCGGGCGAAGAACTGGAAGCACTGGCCGCCCACCGGACGACCCTGTGCATCTTCCTGTCCATCACCCTGCTGCACGCGGTGCAGCGCGCGCTGCGCGCCGCCGGCTGGGCCGAGGACGCGCCGATCGTGGTGGTGCAGAAGGCCAGCTGGCCGGGCGAGGAGAAGATCGTCCGCGGCACCCTCGCCGACATCAAGAAGCGCTGCCAGGCCGAGAAGATCGCCAGCCAGGCAATGATCATCGCCAGCCCCACGCTGGGCGCCGCCGACTGGCCGACCCTGGCCCGCTCCAAGCTCTACGACCCGGCCTTCGGCCACCGCTTCCGCAAGGCTTCGGCCGCCTCTGAAGAGACTTCCGCATGAACGACACCACCCTGCTCCTCGTCGGCCACGGCTCCCGCAACCGGGACGGCAACAAGGAAATCCTGCACTTCGCCGCCCAGTGGCGCGAACGTCACCCGGCCTGGCGCATCGAGGTGTGCTTCATCGAGCACGCCGACGTGCTGCTCGCCGAAGGCCTCGACCGCGCCGCCCGCGACAGCCGCCGCGTCGTCGTGCTGCCCTTCATCCTCAACGCCGCCGGCCACGTGAAGATGGAGCTGCCGGCCGCCATCGAGGATGCCCGCGCCCGCCACCCCGGCGTGGACTTCGGCTGCACCCGCCACCTGGGCATGGGCCGCGAGATCCTCGCCGTGCTGCAGGGCCAGCTCGACCGCCTGATGAAATCCCTGGCGATGCCCGACCCCCAGACCACCGGCGTGGTCCTCCTCGGCCGCGGCTCGTCGGACGCCGGCGCCAACGGCGAACTGGCCCGCATGGCACGCTGGCTCTTCGAGGACAACGATCACGAGCTGGTGGACCTGGCCTTCACCGGCGTCACCTGGCCGCGCCTCGAAACCATCGTCCAGCGCCAGGTGCGCCTGGGCATGACGCAGATCTGCGTGGTGCCGGTGTACCTGTTCACCGGCGTGCTGATCGAGCGCATCCAGGCCCAACTGGAGCGCCTGCGCCAGCAGTACCCGCAGGTCGCCTTTGCGCTGGGCACCCACTTCGGTTTCGACAAGGGCATCTTCGACCTGCTCGACGCCCGCGTGGCCGGCGCCGAATTGCCGGAGGGCGGCCTGCTCGAATGCGACGGCTGCAAGTACCGCCAGGCGGCCGAAGCCGAGCACCTCCACGACCACAGCCACACCCACACCGGCCATGCCGGCTGCGGCCACAACCATGACCACGAGCATGGCCACGACCACCCCCATGAACACGCCCACGCCTGAGCCCGCCATGAGCGCCAACACCGTCACCGAACAGCTCACCGCCGCCGGCCGCGCCATCGAGCACGACTCCTTCGCGATCATCGACCGGGAAGCCGGCCCCCACGCCTACAGCACTGAGCAATGGCCGCTGGTGCGGCGGATGATCCACGCCAACGCCGACTTCGAGTTCAATGGCCTCACCGCCTTCCACCCTCAGGCCATGCAGGCCGGGCTGGAGCGCATCCTGGCCGGCAACACGCCAGTCGTCGCCGACGTGGAGATGATCTGCGTCGGCCTGTCGAAGCCGCGCCTAGCCCACTTCGGCATGACGACCCACCAGTTCATCTCCGACCCGGACGTGATCGCCGCCGCCCAGGCCGAGGACACCACGCGCGCCGTGCAGGCCATGCGCAAGGCCCACCGGCATGGCCTCCTCGACGGCGCCATCGTCGGCATCGGCAATGCGCCCACGGCACTGATCGAGGTCGTCCGGCTGATCCGCGAGGAAGGCGTCCGCCCGGCCCTGGTCGTCGGCATGCCGGTCGGCTTCGTGTCGGCGGCCGAATCCAAGGACCTGCTGATGGAGCCCGGCGACGTGCCGTGGGTCGCCATCCGCGGTCGCAAGGGCGGCTCTACGCTGGTCGTCGCGGCCATCCACGCCATCCTGGGCCTGGCCGAAGAGCGCCAGCGCCAGGCCGCCTGAGGCCACCGATGGCTGCAGGTCACACCCTCCCCGAGAAGGTCCGCAAGGGCGATCCGAAGCGGGATCGCGGCAACCGCACGGGCTTCTCAACCGGCGCCAACTCCGCCGCCGCCGCCGCCGCTGCGACCCTCGGGCTGGTCCAGGGCCGGGTGCCGGAGGCGATCGAATGCGTGCTGCCCAACACCCAGCGGGTGCGCTTTTCCATCACGGAAGGGTGGACCGACGGCCTGCACGCCCGCGCGGTCAGCATCAAGGACGCCGGCGACGACCCGGACGCCACCAACGGCGCCCACCTCACCGCCGAAGTCGAGCTCCTGCCCGGCGCCGCCGGCCAGATCGTGCTGCGCGGTGGGCCAGGCGTCGGCACCGTCACCAAGCCCGGCCTCGGCCTCGACGTGGGCGGCCCGGCCATCAACCCGGTGCCGCGCCGCAACATCACCGACAACGTGCGTGCCGCCGGCGCTCCCATCCTGGAAGCCGGCGACGGCATCGCAGTGACCATCTCGGTGCCCGGCGGCGAGGAGATGGCCAAGAAGACCCTCAACGCCCGCCTCGGCATCCTCGGCGGCATCTCCATCCTCGGCACCACCGGCATCGTGCGTCCCTACTCAACTGCAGCGTTCCGGGCCAGCGTGGTGCAGGCGGTGGACGTGGCCGCCAACCAGGGGCAGACCAGCGTGGTGTTCACCACCGGGGGTCGCACCGAGAAATGCGCGATGCGCAGCTTCCCGGAGCTGGACGAAGCCTGCTTCGTGCAGATGGGCGACTTCGTCAAAGCGGCCTTCCAGACCGCCGTCAAACAAGGCATGCAGCACATCATCGTCGGCGCGATGGTCGGCAAGCTCACCAAAATCGCCCAGGGCCTGTCGGTCACCCACGCCTGGCGCGAAGAGGTCGACCGGGAGCTGATCGCCGGCGCCGCCGCCGAAGTCGGCGCCCCGCCCGACCTGGTGGAGGAGATCCGCGCCGCCGAAACGGCCCGCTTCGCCGCCGAACGACTGGCCGAGCTGAACCTCACCGTCGCCTTCCACCGGGCCCTCGCCGAGCGCGCCATCCGCAGCCTGCGCGAGCGCTACCCCGGCCCCCACCGTCTCACCGTGCTCGCCTGCAATTTCGAAGGCGTGCCCATCGTCACCGTCGAAGAACATGAACTCGCCTGAGCAGTGCCGCATCGTCGGCATCCTCGATGACGGCTGGTTCGGCCTGGGCGACCCGGCCCGCACCGTCCTCATCGAATCCGATCTCCTCATCGGCGCCCGCCGCACGCTGGATCTCGTGGCCCCCTACCTCCCTCCCAGGGTGGAACTGCGAGATATGGACGGCCAGCTCGGCCGTGTCCCGGAATGGGTCCGTGCGGCGCGCGGCGCCGGCCACACCAGCGCCGTGCTGGCCACCGGCGACCCCCTGTGCCATGGCATCGCCAGCTTCCTGGCCGGCAAGCTCGGAGCAGATGCCATTACCGTGCGCCCCGCCGTGTCCACGCTGCAACTGGCCTTCGCCCGCTTCAGGAAATGCTGGCAGGCCGCCGCCATCGCCTCGGTGCACAGCCGCGACGCTGGCGAATGGCAGGTCGGCGCAACGCCCGAGCACGGCCTCTACCCGCTCGTCCGCGCCGCCTCCCGGCATACGCTGATCGGCGCCTTTACCGGCCCTGACAACAACCCGGCGCGCATTGCCCGGGCGCTGATCGCCGCCGGCCACAAGGACGACTTCCGCCTGTCGGTCGCTGCCCGCCTGTGCCTGCCGGACGAAACCCTGTTTGCCGACCTGCCGCTGGGCGACGCCGCCGGCATGGACTTCCCCGATCCGAACATCGTCGTGCTGGAGCGCATCACGCCGCCCGACAGCCGCGCCACCTTCGGCTTCGACGATGCCGACTTCGTGCAGCGCGCCCCCGAGAAAGGCCTCATCACCAAGCAGGAAGCCCGTGCCCTGTCCCTCGCCAAGCTGGGCCTGCGCCCCGGAAGCCGGGTGTGGGACATCGGCGCCGGCTCCGGCTCGGTGGGCCTCGAAGCCGCCCGCCTGGCTTACGACGGCCACGTGTGGGCCATCGAGAAGAACCCCGGCGACGCCGACAACGCCCGTGAGAACGCCCGCCGCCTGAAGGCCAGCAACTACACGCTGGTGGAAGGCAAGGCTCCGGCCGGGCTGGATCAATGGCCCGATCCCGACGCCGTCTTCATCGGCGGCTCCGGCGGCGAACTGGCCGAGCTGATCCGCCTGGTCCTTGCCCGCCTGCGCCCGCACGGACGCCTGGTGATGAACTTCGTGACGCTCGAGAACCTGGCCACCGCCACCGCCGCGCTCAGCGCCGCCGGTGCAACGTGGGATGTGGTCCAGCTGCAGGCCGCCCGCAGCCAGCCCATCCTCGACATGCACCGCCTCGCCGCGCAGAACCCGGTGTGGATCGTCTCGGCCACCCCGGCCGCGCCCCAACAGCAAGGAAACCCGCAATGACCGCTCCCCGCCTCGGGCGCCTGATCGGCGCCTCCCTCGGCCCCGGCGATCCCGAACTCATCACCCGCCGCGCTTGGGCCGCGCTGCAGTCCGGCGCCCGCTGGCTGTACCCGGTGAAGAAGGCCGAGGAATCCTCCTACGCCCTCGGCATCGTCGAACGCGGCGGCCTGGCCGTGCCCGAGGATGCCGAAGCGCTGGTCTTTCCGATGACCCGCGATCCGGTCGCCCTCGCCAAGGCCTGGTCCCGCGCGGCGAGCCGCACCGTCGAGTTGCTGCGCGAAGGCCGCGACCTGGTGTTCCTCGTCGAAGGCGACGCCTCCACCTTCGCCACCTTCGGCCACCTGGCCCGCGTAGTGCGCGAGCTGGCGCCGGACGTCGAAGTGGAAACGATCCCCGGCGTCAGCTCCTTCGCCGCCGCCGCAGCCGGCACCGGCCTGTCCCTCGCCGAGGAGGATGAAACCTTCGCGGTGATCCCCGCCGCCTACGGCGTGCCGGTGGTCGAGCGCCTGCTCGACGAGTTCGACACGCTGGTGCTGCTGAAGGTCAAACCGCTACTCGACGAGATCCTGGACCTGCTGACCCGCCGCGGCCTGCTCGCCACCAGCTGCTTCATCGAGAAGGTCGGCTCACCGGAAGAACGCATCGTCCGCGACGTGGCCAGCCTGGCCGGACAGAAGGTCAATTACCTGTCCCTGATGCTGGTGCAGAACCCCAAGCGGGTCCGCGGCGAACTGCGCCGTGGCTGCCGCAAGCACGCAGCCGTCGCCCCCGCCTGAGCGGCCGGCATAGCCAACAAAAATCAACCAGAAGAACGCCTCCCCAACGGAACCCCGAGCATGTCCCAGCACCTGCCCTTCTCCACCAGCCGCATCGCGGTCGTCTCCATCACCCGCCACGGCATCGCGCTGGCCGGCCGCGTGGTTGCCGCACTGCCCGGCGCGCGCCTGTTCGCGCCGGAGAAGTTCGCCGCCGAGGCCGAAGCCGCCGCACCGGGCGTCGCCGCCTGCTACGCCGGCAAGACCGGCGAGCAGATCCCCATCCTGTTCTCCAATTTCGACGGCATCGTCGCCATCGTGTCCCTCGGAGCGATGGTGCGACTGGTCGCGCCCTACCTGGTCAAAAAGGAATCCGACCCCGGCGTGGTGGTCATCGACGAGGCCGGGCGCTTCGTGATCCCGATGCTGTCCGGCCACCTGGGCGGCGCCAACGCGCTGGCCGGCACCATCGCCAGCGCCCTCGACGCCACGCCGGTGCTCACCACGGCGTCCGACGCACGCCAGACCCTGGCCGTCGATCTGCTCGGCCGCGAACTCGGCTGGACCTTCGAAGCCAGCCACGACGAGGTCGTGCGGGCCAGCGCCGCGGTGGTGAACGACGAACCGGTGGCGGTCGTGCAGGAAGCCGGCAGCTCCGACTGGTGGCTGCGCCACGCCAACGGCCGCAGCGGTCCGCTGCCCGCCAACTTGGTGCCCTTCGCGCGTCTGGAGGACGTGGAGCCGGAGCGCTTCGGCGCCGTGCTGTGGATCAGCCACCGAGACGAGCCGGCCGAACTGGCCCCGCGCCTGGCCGGCAAGCGCGTCATCTACCGCCCGCCGGTGGACCGATGAATCGGCGCCAGCCCGTAGCCCTCGGCATCGGCTGCGACCGCGGCACGCCAGCCGCCAGCGTGGCCGCGGTGGTCACCGAAGCGCTGGCCCTGTGCGGCGCCACGTTGCATGACGTGGCCGCCGTCGCCAGCATCGATCTGAAGGCCGACGAGCCCGGCCTGCTGGAGTTCGCCCACGCGCAGGACTGGTACATCCGCTTCTACCCGGCCGTCGCACTGGCCGGAGTGGACGTGCCCAACCCCTCGGAAACCGTCCGCAAATACACCGGCACGCCGTCCGTCTCGGAGGCCGCCGCGCTGCTGGCGGCCGGCACCGACATGAGCCAGCTGCTCGTCGAAAAACACAAATACCGCGGCCCCGACGGCCGTAACGCCACCGTCTCCATCGCGAGGATTCCCCAATGAACGACATCGCCTCCGCCGCCCCGCGCGGCAAGATCATGCTGGTCGGCCTCGGCCCGGGCAGCCACGAGCACCTCACCGCCCGCGCCCGCGCCGCCATCGCCGAAGCCGACACGGTGATCGGCTACGTGACCTACATCCGCCTGGTGGCCGAGCTGCTGGAGGGCAAGGAAGTCATCAAGAAGTCGATGACAGAGGAACTCGACCGGGCCATCGAATCCCTCGACCGCGCCCGCCAGGGCAAGAAGGTGGCGCTGATCTCGTCCGGCGACGCCGGCGTGTACGGCATGGCCGGGCCGACCTTCGAGGTGCTGTTCCAGGCCGGATGGACGCCGGATTCGGACATCGAGGTCGAGATCATCCCCGGCGCATCTGCCATCAACACCTGCGCAGCACTGGTCGGCGCACCGCTGACCCACGACTTCTGCGCGATCTCCCTGTCCGACCTGCTGACCCCGTGGCCGACCATCGCCCGCCGCCTGGAGGCGGTGGCCGCCTCCGACTTTGTGGTGGCGCTCTACAATCCCAAGAGCGGACGCCGCACCCGCCAGATCGTCGAAGCCCGCCGCCTGTTCCTGCGCCACCGCCGGCCGGACACGCCGGTGGCCATCGTCAAGTCGGCCTACCGCCCCAAGCAACGTATCGAATTCACCACCCTCGAGCACATGACCGACTGCGACATCGGCATGCTGTCCACCGTGCTGATCGGCAACTCCAACACTTTCGTCAAGCACGGCCTGATGGTCACGCCGCGGGGCTACGCCAACAAGTACGACGTGGACAGCGGCACCACCCGTGACGGCGAGAAGGCCGGCCGCTCCCTGTCCACCGGCCTCGACGGCTGGCTGGCCACGCTCCACGCCAGCGGCCGCAGCGCCGCCGAGCTGGCGCGGGAATACCGCCTGCCCGAGGACTACATCGCCGAGTTGCTGGCCGAGCCTTTCGAGGACGACAGCGCAGCCCCTGCCGAGGAGGCCGAGGCGTGAGCGAGCCCATCAAGCCGAAGATCGGTAGCTACCGCCGCCACCTGCTGGTGTGCACCGGCCCGCGCTGCACCGCCGACGGCCAGTCGCAGGCGCTGTTCGACAGCCTCGGCGCCAAGTTCAAGTCGGCCGGGCTGGATGGTGGCGAACTGCGCGTCAAGCGCACCCGCGCGGCCTGCTTCGCCGCCTGCAAGGGCGGCCCGATCCTGTGCGTGCAGCCGGACGGCACCTGGTATTACGGCGTCACCGACGCGGTGATGGACCGTATCGTCGACGAGCATCTGGTCGGTGGCGAGCCGGTGGCCGAGCACGTCTTCCACCAGGCCGGCGAGCCGGACTAAACACCACGCAACGATGTCCGCACGCCTCTCCCGCCTCCTGCATCTTTTCCATCGCTGGCTCGGCATCAGTGCCGGCCTGCTGGTGCTGGGCTGGTTCGTCTCCGGCCTGGTAATGCTGTATTCACCCTTTCCGCGCCTGACGGTGGAAGAGCGAGTGCAGCATCTGGAAGTGCTGCACGGCGAGGCAGTTCGGATCAGCCCCGCCGAGGCAGCTACCCAATGCCCCGGCACGCCGCGCGGCGCGCGTCTGGCCATGCTCGCCGGGCATCCGGTCTACCACTTCAGTGGCGGCAAACCGGCCTGCAGCGTGTGGGCCGACGACGGCCGCTGGGTCGGCCCGGTATCCGCGGAGATAGCCAGCGAGGCGGCCCGTCGCTTTCTGCCCGGCGTTGCGCTGGCGGAGCCGGAACGCATCGAGCGCGACCAGTGGAGCGTCTACACCAGCTACAACGCCCATCGCCCGCTGTACCGCATCGCGGCTGACGACGCGGCCGGCACGGTGCTCTACGTATCGTCGAAGAGCGGCGAGGTGCTGGCCGACACCACCCGTCGCGAGCGCCTGCTCGGCTGGCTGGGCAGCGTACCCCACTGGATCTACTTCACCCCGCTGCGCGGCGACGACCTAGGCACCTGGCACATGCTGGTTTTGTGGCTGCCTCCCATCGCGTTGCTGACCGCCGTCGCCGGCCTGGCGCTGGGCATCCAGCGTGTGCGTGTGCGACGACGTTACCCGCGCGGCCAGATCACGCCCTACCACGGCTGGAAACGCTGGCACCATCTGGCCGGGCTGGCCGTCGGCGGCTTCGCCATCACCTGGCTGCTGTCCGGCTGGCTGTCCAACCATCCCTTCGGCCTGTTGGAGATGAGCAGCCCGCCGCCCGGTAGCGCCCAGCACCTGGCCGGCGGCCCCTTCCGCCCATCTGCCGACATCAACCTGCTGCGCCACCAGCTGGCCCAGGTGCCCGATGCCCGCGAAGCCGAGTGGTATCGCTTTGGCGGCCGGGACTACCTTGAAGTACGCACCCCGGCTGGCCCCCGCCGGCTGGACGACCGGGCTCATGCCGCCGCCCCCATCGACCTGCCCACCCTCGCCGCCGCCGTCGAAACCATAGAGCACCGGCCGGTGGCCCAGGCCGAGCTGATCGACCATGAGGACCTCTACCACTACGGCCGCAACAGCCCCGCGGTGCTGCCGGCAGTGCGCATCCGCCTGGCCGACGCCCAGGACACCACCTGGTATCTGGACCCGGCCACCGGCCGCATCCTGCAACGCATCGACGATGCCAACCGCTGGCACCGCTGGGTCTTCAACGCCCTGCACCGCCTCGACTTCCCGCCCCTCGCCAGCCTGCCCGGGCTGCGGGAGGGGCTGATCACCCTGCTCTGCCTGCTCGGCGCCAGCCTGGCCGGCAGCGGCTGTGTGATCGGCTGGCGCCGGCTGTTCCGCCGGCGTCCGCCCCCCGCCTAGCCACCTCAAGGACATCCCATGAAGAAGCTTTTCGCTCGCCCCTCCCGGGGGGCGCTGGCCCTGCTCGTCTCCAGCATTGGCACCACGGCCCACGGCGCCGGCATTCCGACGCTGCAGGAAGTCACGGTCAGCACCACCAAACAGGACCTGATCGGCGTCGCCGACTCGGCCACCGAAGGCACGGTGACCGCCGCCCAGCTGCGCAACCGCCCGCTGCTGCGCCCGGCCGAGGCGCTGGAGACGGTGCCCGGAATGATCGTCACCCAGCACTCCGGCGACGGCAAGGCCAACCAGTACTTCCTGCGCGGCTTCAACCTCGACCACGGCAGCGACTTCGCCACCAGCCTGCTCGGCATGCCGGTCAACATGGCCAGCCACGCCCACGGCCAGGGCTACATGGACCTCAACTTCCTGATCCCCGAGCTGGTCCAGGGCATCGCCTACCGCAAGGGCCCCTACGCGGCCGAGGATGGTGATTTCGCCACCACCGGCTCGGCGCGCATCGACTACCGGCGCAAGCTGGACGGCAACTTCGTGGACCTTGGCCTCGGCCAGAACGGCTACCAGCGCATCCTCGCCGCCGGTAGCCAGGCCCTCGGCGCGCCGGACAGCGGCGATGGCCGCCAGCTGCTGGCCGCCGTCGAACTGATGGGCAACGACGGCCCCTGGGAGCAGCCCGAGAACCTGGTGCGCCGCAACGCCGTGCTGCGCCTGTCGGACGGCAGCGCCGCCCACGGCTACGCGATCACCGCGATGGCCTACTCGGCGACGTGGACCGCCACCGAACACGTGCCGCAGCGGGCCATCGACAGCGGCGAGATCGGCCGCTACGGCGCCCTTTCGGCCCGCGACGGCGGACGCACCCACCGCCACAGCCTGTCGGCCGAATGGGGCCGCCTTGGCGAAGCCACCGCCAGCAAGGCCAGCGCCTACGTGATCGACTACGGCCTCAACCTGTTCTCCGCCCCGTCCGGCTACATCAGCGGCCCGCAGGGCGACCAGCACGAACAGGCCGACCGCCGCATCGTGTGGGGTGGCGACGGCCGCCACGCGTGGTTCCTCGGCCCAGCCTGGCGCGACACCGAACTGGCGGTCGGCGCCCGCCTGCGCCAGGACCGCATCGGCAAGGTCGGCCTGTATTCCACGGTGGATCGCCAGCGCACCGCCACCGTGCGCGAGGACCGCATCACCGAAACCAGCGTCGGCGTCTTCGCCGAAGCCCGCACCCAATGGACGAGCTGGCTACGCAGCACCGCCGCGCTGCGCCGTGACGAGCTGCGCGCCGACGTCACGCCCCTTGGTGGCCAGTACAACATGGACAACGGCGGCCACGCCCGCGCCGGCCAGACCAGCCCGAAGCTCGGCTTCGTCTTCGGCCCCTTCAACCTGGCCGGCGCCACCGAGTTCTACGCCAACTGGGGCCACGGCTTCCACAGCAACGACGCCCGCGGCGCCACCAGCGGCACCAACCCAGCCGACGGCAGCGCCATCGACCGCGTACCGCTGATCGTCAAGGCCAAGGGCTCGGAGGTCGGCCTGCGTGCCGCCCCACTGCCAGGCTGGAACACCAGCCTGTCGGTGTGGCAGATGGACCTGGCCTCCGAACTGGTCTTCATCGGCGACGAGGGCATCACCGAGCCGAAGGGTGCGTCGCGCCGCCACGGCCTGGAGTGGGCCAACTACATCACCCCGGCCGACGGCCTCATCATCGACGCCGACCTGGCCCTGTCGAAGGCCCGCTTCAAGGACGCCACGGCCGGCGGCGACCGGGTACCCAACGCGATCCCCGTCACCGCCTCGGTCGGCGTTGCGGTGGACCGCGGCGGCCCCTGGCACGGCGGCCTGCGCCTGCGCTACCTGGGCGCCTACCCGCTGGAAGAAACCGGCGAGCACAAATCCATGCCCTTCTGGACCGCCAACCTCAAGCTCGCCTACCGCGCCTCGGCGCGCGTGCAGTTCAGCGTGGATGTGCTCAACCTGTTCAACCGCCACGCCAACGACATCGAGTACTGGGGTGGCGCCTGCACGCGCAGCGAGACCCTGGGCGGCACCTGCAACGGCGGCATCGACGGGCGCCTGGTCCATCCCCTCGAGCCGCGCAGCCTCCGTCTTGGCCTACGTATCGGTTTCTGATGCCTGCGCATTCAATTTTGCTTCCTGCGAATTGAAATCCGGGATGGCGTAATACTTATCAACGCTATCCGAATCGAGTTCGCAGAGTCCTTATAAGCGTTCTGCCTGGCCAGAATCATATTCCTGACCGGCAGAACCTTGATCTCACATTCCCGAATTCAATACTGCCGGGCGAAGACTCGATGTGCACACGGCAATATTGAATGTTCCCCCCCGATATGCCGATAAAGCAGGCATGCACATGCACGCCGTCGTCGCACCCTCTTCGTGACGCAGCAGGCTTGAACCCGCAAAGGCGATGGAGGATCCTTGAGCTGTCGCCGGCCAATGGACGACGCATAACAACAACAGCACTACATGAGCTTTCGAGGAGCCGCGATGGGCACAGCCCTGGAGACGCTTCTCCACTACTTCGGACGCCTCGTCCTGCCCTGCCTGGTCGCACTCGGCGCAGCCGGTCTGGCCCACGGCGAGGACGCACAGCAGGTTTTCCGCGTCGGCATCACCTCCTTCCGTGACAAGTCGGTCACGCTGCGGGAGTGGGGGCCGACGATGGATTACCTGGCGCAGAAGATTCCCGGCAGCCGCTTCGTCGTCGTACCGATGGGCCTGCAGGAATTCGAAACCGCCCTCGGCCGCAACGAGATCGACTTCGTCATCACCAACCCCGAGCACTACATCGTGATGGAGGCGCGCTATGGCGTGTCCCGCGTCGCCACGCTGGTCAAGCGCGAGAACGGACGCCTGGTCAACCAGTTCGGCGGCGTGGTGTTCGCACGCAGCGACCGCCACGACATCCACGACCTGGAAAACCTGAAAGGGAAGCGGATCGCCTCGGTGGACCGCACGTCCTTCGCCGCCTACCTGCTGCAGTACGATCTGCTGAAAGAGCACGATGTGGATATCGACCGCGACTGCCAGGTGGATTTCCTCGGTTTTCCGCAGGACTTGAGCGTCACCGCGGTACTGGCAGGACGCGCCGACGTCGGCTTCGTCCGCACCGGCGTGCTGGAGGCGATGGCCCGCGAAGGGCGGATCGACCTGGCACAGATCCAGATCCTGCATGCCATGCCGGGAGACAATTTTCCCTTCCTGATCTCGACCGGGCTCTATCCGGAGTGGCCTTTTGCCGCCGTACCACGGGTACCGATCGACATCCGCAACCAGGTTGCCGCGGCACTGCTGCTGATGCCGCCGGACACGCCAATGGCACGGAGTGCACGCTATTACCGCTGGTCCACGCCAGTGGAGTACCTCAGCGTGCAGAGCCTGATGCGGCGGCATCACATCTACCCCTTCGACAAGGTCGAGGCGATCACGCCGGCTCAGATCTTCCGGCGCTACACGCCCCACATCCTGCTGGCCGCACTGGCCGTCGTGCTTCTGATGGCCACGCTCTACCTGCGCGCACGCCGCCTGAACAGTGCGTTGATCCAATCCCGCCAGCAGCTCGACCACCAGGCCCATTACGACGCACTGACCGGCCTGCCCAACCGCAACCTGCTCGACTACGATCTCGAAAGGGCCCTCAGCCAGGCACGTCGTAACGGGCACGAGTTCGCGCTGTGCCTGATGGATCTGGACGGCTTCAAGCCGATCAATGACTGCTGGGGCCACAAAGTCGGCGATGAAGTGCTGCGGGAAATCGCCCAGCGCCTGCAGGACAGCCTGCGCACCGGCGACCGGGTCGCCCGATGGGGTGGTGATGAATTCGTGCTGCTGCTGGGCGGGGTCGCCACCCGGCAGCAGCTGACCGAGATCATCGAACGCATCCTGCACGTGGTGGCCATGCCGCTCGACAGCTGCCGCGGTGCCCACGTCTGCGCCAGCATCGGCGTCAGCCTGTACCCGCAGACGGCGACGGACGCCGACGGCCTGCTGAAATCCGCCGACGAGGCCATGTACAAGGCCAAGGGCGCCGGCGGCAACCGCTGGGCGGCCCACGCATAGGGATGGGCCACCCAGCAGCGCTCAGACGCTGAACTGCTCGACCGAGGCCTTGAGCTGCCGGGCCAGGCTGGCCAGATCCCCGGCGGCAACCGACACGTCCCGCACGATGCTCGAGGTTTCCTCGGACATCTCCACGGTGCGCTGGACGTTGCCCGCAATCAGGTTGCTCGTCGCACTCTGCTCGTGCAACGCGGTCGAAATTTCCGCCACCGACGCCAGCACCTGTTCGATGCTGCCCTGGATCTGTCCCATCGCCGTATCGGCCTGCCCGGCCATCTGGACGCCTTCCTCGACACTGGCGAGGCCGCCGTTCATGCCTTCGACGGCAGCCTGGGTGTCGCTCCAGATGCGCTCTATCATCCCGGCGATTTCCTGGGTGGACAGCGCCGTCCGCTCGGACAGCTTGCGCACCTCGTCGGCCACCACCGCAAAGCCGCGCCCGTGCTCCCCGGCGCGAGCGGCCTCGATGGCGGCATTCAGCGCGAGCAGATTGGTCTGGTCGGCAATCTCCTTGATGACGCTGACGATGCGCGAAATCTGGTTGGAGCTTTCGCCGAGGGACATCACGCGCTCCGACGAGCGCACCACCGCCCCGGAGATCTTCTGCATCTCGCCGACCATCTCCTGCACGGCCCGGGTCCCGCTGCGGGCCAGGGTGCCCGTCTCCGACGCATGGCGGTCCACCTCCGACGCATTGTCGGCGATGTTGCCGATGCAGGCGGTCAATTGCTCGACCGATGCCGCCGACGCGGCAGAGGCATCGTTCTGGCGTTCCGTCGCCTGCAGCATCGCACTCGACGAGGCCGACAGACGCTGGGCCGAGGTGGCGAGTTCGGCGGCGCTCCGCACGATGCGCCCGACGATCTCCCGCAGCCCGACCTGCATCTGGCGGGTCGCAAAGAGCAGGCTGGAATCATCCCCCGGCCGCGTGACGATCTCTTCCGACAGCTTGCCCTGCGCGATGTGGCGCACGACGTCGATGACGTAGCGCGGTTCGCCGCCCAGTTGCCGGAGCAAGCGACTGACGATCAAGCCGATGAGCAGGAACAGCACGGCTTGCAGCAGCACCTGGCCGATCCACAGACCGCGGTTGAGCGCCCTCAGGGCCGCCATGTCGCTTTCGATATCGATGCTCACGCTGGCGCCGCCCAGCACGAAGCCCTCTTCCACACCATGACACTTGAGGCACTCGATGCTGCGGAAATTCTTCATCGCCACATAGGGCACGACGACACGCAGCTGGCTGCCGCCCGACGGCGGGTGGGAGAAACTGATTTCCTCCTTGCCGGATTGCAGTATCCGCTGGTCCAGTTCGTCCACCGGCAACTCCTGCGGCAGCGCCGGCGGAAACTCGTCGTCCAATTGCTTGGCACGGAAGACACGCAGTTCGCGGATGAATTCGGACTTGCCGATCTTCTCGATATACAGCGCGCGGCTCTTCTGATCGCTGATGACCTCGGCGTCGCCGGCCTTGGTGATCATCAGCGTATTGAGGCCGTTGATGGCGCCATCGGCGACCATCCGCGCCCGGTCGGCAGCGGCGGCCAGAGTCTGCCGCTCGAGATGCTGCATGAGCCACAACTGCATCAGAATGAAAACAAGCACCAGCGCGCCCTGGATAAGAAGCTGCAGCC
The DNA here is from genome assembly GCF_058800215.1 of Zoogloea sp. GW822-FHT05C07. Lineage (NCBI taxonomy): Bacteria > Pseudomonadati > Pseudomonadota > Betaproteobacteria > Rhodocyclales > Zoogloeaceae > Zoogloea > Zoogloea sp. GW822-FHT05C07. Next base: position 3,885,409 of record NZ_CM179510.1, on the reverse strand, counting down.
TGGCCCGGAGCCCGAATCCCTGCCACCACGATGAAAGCCAATCCAAAATGTCCCCCTGCAGGGCATTGCCCATGATATCGATAGGGGAATTAGACCATATGGCATCCATCACAGCCATTTGCAGGCCTCTGCCCTGCGGACAGACAAAGCAAAAACGCCCCGAAAGGGGCGTCTTTACTGGGTATCTGGCGGAAGCGGTGAGATTCGAACTCACGATGGGTTTCCCCACGCCGGTTTTCAAGACCGGTGCATTCAACCACTCTGCCACGCTTCCAATGCATTGCCTGTGCGCATATGCAGGGCGCGCATTCTAACATGGGCGCCCGTTTCGCCAAGCCGCGTGAAACCCGGCTACGGTTGAAACTTCCTGGTGCCTTCGATACTCTCAGTCGGTGCAGGCCATCCTGCTAATGTCATTCGGAGGTTTTACATGCAACTCGACACTTACGGTCAGCAAACGCAGGTCTTGTCGCAAGGCGCCAACCGCGTGCTGCGCAACACCTACCTGCTGCTCGCACTCTCCATGGTGCCGACCGTTGCCGGTGCGCTGATCGGCGTACAAATGCAGTTCTCGTTCCTGGCGGGCAGCCCGCTGATGAGCTTCCTGCTCTTCATGGGGATTTCCTTCGCGTTCTTCTACGGGATCGAGAAAAACAAGAACAGCGGCGTCGGCGTAGCCCTGCTGCTCGGCTTCACCTTCTTCATGGGCCTGATGCTGTCGCGCATCCTGCAGGTGGCGCTCGGCTTCTCCAACGGCGCCTCGATGATCGCGCTGGCCGGTGGCGGCACCGCAGCCATCTTCGCGACGATGGCCGGTATCGCCAGCGTTTCCAAGCGCGATTTTTCCAGCATGGGCAAGTTCCTGACCGTCGGCCTGGTGGTCGTGCTGATCGCCATGGTGGCCAACATCTTCCTGCAGATGCCGGTGCTGCACCTGGTCATCTCGGCGGTCGTGGTGCTGCTGTTCTCGGCCTACATCCTGTACGACATCAGCGCCATCGTGCAGGGCGGCGAGACCAACTACGTGACCGCCACGCTGGCTGTGTACCTGGACATCTACAACGTGTTCGTCAGCCTGCTGAACCTGATCATGTCCTTCACCGGCGAACGCGACTGATCATCGCAACTGTCGCAAGGATCAGCAAAAGCCCCCGGCATGCCGGGGGCTTTTGTTTGCAGCTTCGTCCGGACTACTCAACCCCGCTCGAACAGCGCGATGGACTCCACGTGGGAGGTCTGCGGGAACATGTTGGCGATGCCCGCGCCCTTCAACTGGTAGCCCTTTTCCTTGATCAGCACCGCCGTGTCACGGGCCAGCGTAGCCGGGTTGCACGACACATAGACAATGCGCTTCGGCGCCTGCTCGCCCAATGCCTTGACCACCGCGATGGCACCTTCCCGCGGCGGGTCGATGAGCATCTTGTCCAGATGGCCGAGGGCCGCCAGGCTGTCCTCGGTAGCCTCGAAGAGGTTGGCAGCGTAGAACTCGCAGCGCTCCGCCAGGCCATTCGCGGCGGCATTCTCACCGGCGCGGCGGACCAGCGCATCACTGCCTTCCACGCCGACCACACGGGCGCCCAGCGCGGCGATCGGCAGGCTGAAGTTGCCGAGGCCGCAGAACAGGTCGGCAATGCGCTCGCCGGGCTGCGGATCGAGCAGCTGCATCGAGCGGCGCATCAGCAGGCGGTTGATCCACATATTGACCTGCGTGAAGTCGGTCGGCCGGAAGTCCATCGACACACCGAATTCCGGCAGCGTGTAGGCCAGACCGGGCGCCTCGGCGGGATGCAGGCGATGGGCGGTATCCGGCCCGCTGGGCTGCAGCCACACCTGCACCTGCTCGGCCTCGGCAAAGGCCTTCAGGCGCACCGTATCAGCCTTGCTGAGCGGCACGATGTGGCGAAACACCAAGACCGTGATCCCTTCGCCCACGGCGATCTCGATCTGCGGCAGGCGGTCGGGCACGGACAGGCCGGCCACCAGCTCGCGCAGGCGCGGCACCAGGTTGGAAACGTGCGGCGGCAGGATCGCGCAGCTCTCCATCGGCGCCACATAGCTGCTGCGCCGCTCGTGGAAACCGATCAGCACACCGCCCTTGCTCGGCACCACGCGTACGGTGAGGCGGGCGCGATAGCGATAGCCCCAGGCCGGCCCGACGATGGGCGGATAGAGCAGGTCGGGCTTCACGCGGCCGATGTGCCACAGGGCGTTCTCGAGTACGCGCTGCTTGGCGGCCACCTGGGCGCCCGCCTCCAGGTGCTGCATGCTGCAGCCCCCACAGACGCCGAAATGCGGGCAGAGCGGCTCGACGCGCTGGGAGCTGGCCTTCAACACGCGGTCCGCATCGGCCAGTTCGTAGTTCGGCTTGACCTTGTGGGACGTGAACGTCACCCGCTCACCAGGCAGGGCGCCTTCGATGAAGATCGTCTTTCCGTCGAGATGGGTGACGCCGCGCCCCTCGTGGTCGAGGGATTCGATGACCGCTTCGCGCATGGCCGGGAGTCCAGAAATGAAGGGCGCCATTTTAGCGGCGGGACCGGTCTTTGCAAGGCGAACGGCTATAATCGCGCGATGATGACTACACTTCTGGGCGGCCTGACGGCGGAGGAATTCCTCGCCGAATACTGGCAAAAAAAACCACTGCTGATCCGCCAGGCAGTTCCCGGCTTCACCGGCGTCGCAACCAAGGACGAACTCTTCGAACTGGCCCGCGACCCTGACGTGGAATCCCGCTACGTCACCCACGACAACAAGTCCTGGGAAGTCATCCGCGGCCCGCAGAAGGCCTCCGACCTGCGCCGCAAGAAGCACCCGTGGACGGTGCTGGTGCAGGGCCTCAACCTGTTCTGCCCGGATGGCGACGACCTGCTGCACCGTTTCGACTTCATCCCCCAGGCGCGGCTGGACGACCTGATGGTCAGCTACGCGATCGACGGCGGCGGCGTCGGCCCGCACTTCGACAACTACGACGTGTTCCTGCTGCAGGGCATTGGCCAGCGCCGCTGGCTGATCAGCAACCAGGATGACCGCAGCCTCGTCGAGGACGCGCCGCTGAAGATCCTGCAGAACTTCCAGCCCGTGCACGACTGGGTGCTGGAGTCCGGCGACATGCTCTACCTGCCGCCCCACTGGGCCCACAACGGCATCGCCATCGGCGAATGCACGACCTACTCGATCGGCTTCCGCTCACCGACGTCCCAGGAACTCGCCCAGCAGTTCATGGGCCACCTGCAGGAGACGATCCAGATCGACGGCATCTACGCCGACCCGGATCTGAAACTACAGGCCCATTCGGCTGAGATCGGCGATGCGATGATCGACCGTGTGGTCGATACCCTCAAGCGCATCACCTGGACCCGCGAGGACGTACGCGACTTCCTCGGAGCCTATCTCACCGAACCCAAGCCGCACGTGTTCTTCGACTGCCCGGACGAACCGTTGGAGCATGAGGAGTTCACCGCCGCCTGTCTGGCCGACGGCTACCGGCTTGATGCGCGCAGCCTGCTGCTGTTCTCCGATGGCCGCTTCTTCCTGAACGGCGAGCCGGTTCCCGTCGAAAAGGAAGACCTCGCAATCCTGCAGAATCTGGCGGATCAGCGCCGGCTCGACTCGGTTGTCGGGCTGTCCGAGGAAGGCCTGGCCCTGCTGTATGACTGGTACTGTTGTGGCTTTGCACATCCATCAAAATCGCTGATGGAATGAAGCGCGCGCTTGATCAAAGCGCTTGACAATTGCTTGTCCCTGTTGCGGCAACGCAACAATGTCTTTATTCAAGCACTTCGTCCGTGATAGCATTCGAACCAGATCGGGTCCCCCACCTGATTGCTCCTAAATTTAGGTTGTTGTACTTCATTTATCGATAAGGGAAATCAACAATGAAACAATCTCTCCTGGTTGCTGCTCTCGTTGCACTCGCTGTTTCCGCTTGCGGCAAGAAGGAAGAGCCGAAGCCCGTTGAAGCTCCGGCCCCCGCTCCTGCTGCTGCTCCCGCTCCGGAAGCCAAGCCCGCTGAAGCTGCTCCCGCCGCTGCTCCGGCTGCTGACGCTGCCAAGCCCGCTGACGCTGCTGCTCCGGCTGCTGACGCTGCCAAGCCCGCTGAAGCTGCTCCCGCCGAGAAGAAGTAATCAGGTTTTCTCCGGTAGCAAAAAAAGCCAACCTGCGGGTTGGCTTTTTTGTTGCCGTTTTCCGGCCACAGCACTGCGTTTCTTCAGCTCCTGCAGCGGCTAGGCGAAAAAATGCCGGGGCATGCCCCGGCATTTTTGTAACCGCAAGCAACAGGCCGCCTTACTTGAGCTGGTCGAACAACAGGCCCAGGATCTTGCGGGCGGACTCGGATGTGTCCGTACCGCCTTCGCGGGTCAGCACCTGCACCGACGAACCGGCGGCATCGCCGCCCTTCACGTAGATACGGTACTGGTTGCCGGTCTGGATCGGCTGCTTCGAGTCGCTGCTACGCCAGAAGGCCAGCTTGGACAGCAAGCCTTCGTCGCCCTTCTTCTTGACGTCGACTTCCGGATCCACGTAGCGCACGTAGTAGATGCCCTGGGAGCGATCCCGGTCTTCCACAGTGAAGCCGACGCGGTCGAGGGCCAGGCCCACACGCCGCCAGGCACGGTCGAAGCCTTCCTGCACCTGCAGCACGGAGGCGCCACCAGACGCGCTCTGCAGCTTGGCCTTGTCGGCGATCGGAGCCGCGGCGATTTGCGCCTTGGCACGCGTTTCGTCGGCGCCGAGACGGATCATCAGGCGCTGCAGGAACTCCGCTTCCAGTTCGGGATCGGCCGGACGCGGCTGCCAGACCGTGCGGTCCTTGGCCTCGTTCGGGTAGATCTCCATCATGCCGCGGTGGCTGATATAGATCTCGACCGAGCCGGACTCGCTGCCGGTTTCCAGGCGGGTGCGGAACTTGTCGCGCTCGGGGGTCGAGTACAGACCGTCGAGCACCTTGCCGAGCGTGCGGCGAATGATGTCGTTGTCGATCTTCGCACGGTTCTCTGCCCAGTCGGTTTCCATCACGCCGATCTCGGGACGATCGACGTTCAACAGGAAACCGTTTTCCTGCCAGAACTCACGAATTTGTGGCCACAGCTTCTCGGCCGTACCCGGCACCACCAGCCAGCGCTGGCTGCCCGAACGCTCGATGCGCATCTTGTCGATGGACTGGGGCGCAACGACATTCGCGGCCGGCTTGACCACCGTGGTGCCGCCGGTCTGCTGCCCGGAGCGCTCCGCGTTATAGGCGGAGAACGTGGCCGAACCCTTGGGGTTCAGGTCCGGGACAGCATAGCGGTCGTCCGTGGTCGGGGTGGTGAGATCGGGCGGAACCTCCAGCGAAGGCAGCGTGGCGGCAGACGCCGCACTCTTGTAATCGATCTTCTTCGATTCCAGCAAGGAACCGGAGCAACCGGCCAGCGCAATCGTCGCAACGACGATTGCCGAACCGGAAGCCAGCTTTCGGCTTTGCATGCGTAACCCTCGGGGTGGGAAGGACAAACTCAGACTTCGATGCCGGCCTGACGCATCGCGTCCCGCACGCGCTCGTGGCAGCTATCGGACAGGCGCGTCAGCGGCAGGCGGATGCCGGCACCGATGAGACCCATCTGTTCGACCGCCCACTTGACGGGGATCGGATTGGCTTCACAGAACAGGTGACGGTGCAGACCGACCAGCTTGGCGTTGGTTTCACGGGCCTTCACGCCGTCGCCGGCGGAAGCGGCGACGCACAGTTCGTGCATCAGGCGCGGTGCCACGTTGGCGGTGACGGAGATAGTGCCATGGCCGCCCAGCAGGATGAAAGCCAGTGCGGTCATGTCATCGCCGGTGTATAGCGCGAAATCCTTGGGGGCACGGGCGATCAGGTCGCAGGCGCGGTCGATGTTGCCGGTAGCGTCCTTGATGCCGATGATGTTGGGGATCTCGGCCAGACGCAGCGCGGTGTCGTTGGACATGTCCGCCACCGTGCGCCCAGGCACGTTGTAGAGAATCGTCGGCAGCGGGCTCGCCTCGGCGATGGCACGGAAGTGCTGGTACAGGCCTTCCTGCGTCGGGCGGTTGTAGTAGGGCACAACCGACAGACCGGCGATCGCACCGGCTTCACGTGCGAACTCGCTCAGCTCGATGGCTTCGCGGGTGGAATTCGCGCCCGTGCCGGCGATGATGGGAATACGTCCAGCGGCATGCTTGACGGCAACGCGGATCAGTTCGCAGTGCTCCTCGACATCCACCGTGGGCGATTCGCCAGTGGTGCCGACGACGACGATGCCATCGGTGCCTTCCTTGACGTGGAAGTCGATGAGGCTGCGAAAACGGGAAATATCCAGGCTGCCATCTTCGAGCATCGGGGTAACGATGGCGACAATCGAACCGGTAATCATGAGCTAGTGCTGGAGAGGGAAAGTTGGGTATTGTACCCAATCACTTCGAGAAGCATAGACGGGTGCAAACAGCGGTTACCAAAAGGCGCGGCAGACCGTGACGAACTCCGCTCTCGGCCGGAACAGGAATCCCTGCGGAGCGTCGCCCGCCGGGCAGGCGCCGGGTTCATCATCGCGGGGCGCCCGCCGCAGCGGGTTTGATGCAGCAGCCTCGTGCCGTGGCTTACAGGTCTGCCAGGCTCTTGACGTGGGCGACCACGCTGCGGGCCAGTGACGACAGGGAGTAGCCGCCTTCCAGCAGGGACACGATGCGGCGCCCAGCGCATTCGGCCGCCACGGTCTTGAGCTGCTCGGTGGCCCACACGTAGTCGGCCTCGACCAGACCCATGGAGCCCATGTCGTCCTCGTAATGCGCATCGAAGCCCGCCGAGATGAAGATCATCTCAGGCGCGTGGTTGCGCAGGGCCGGCATCCAGATGTTGGTGACGACTTCGCGGAACACGTCCCCCCGACTGCCCGCCTTCATCGGCACATTGACCATGTTCGGGGCCGGATTGTCGGCGCCGCTGTAGGGGTAGAACGGGTGCTGGAAGATGCTGACCATCAGCACGCGGGGATCGTCCCTGAAGATGTCCTCCGTCCCGTTGCCGTGGTGCACGTCGAAATCCACGATGGCGACCCGCTTCAGGCCGTGCTCCTCGAGCGCGTGCCGGGCGGCCACCGCAACGTTGTTGAAGAAGCAGAAACCCATCGCCTTGCCGGCCTCGGCATGGTGGCCAGGCGGGCGGATCGCGCAGAAGGCATTCTCGGCCTGACCTGACAGCACCAGATCGGTGGCGTAGATCCCTGCTCCGGCAGAGCGCAGCGCCGCCTTCATGCTATTGGGACACAGGGCCGTGTCGGGATCCAAGTGGCGGATGCCGTGCTCCGGCACGCTGGCCAGCAGCTCCTCCACGTGCTCGCGGGGATGGGCGCGGGAAAGCTGCTCGATCGTGGCCTGCGGTGCATCGTGGAAGGCCAGGTACATATCGAGCCCCGCAGCGATCAGACGGTCGTTGATCGCACCGAGACGCTCCGGGGATTCCGGGTGATGCTCACCCATGTTATGCAACCAGCAATCCCGGTGCGTAATGAATGCGGTACTCGTCATAAACTCTCCCCTGCCTCTCACAGTGTTTTGTTATACGTCGCGAATGCTGGCACTCTCCGGCGCACGCCTTGTCCGGCGCGAACTCCGCGGCTTCGCGCCGGTCTGTGGAGCACGGCGCCGAGAGCGCTGTTATGGAATCATTATCCCCTTAACTACAGCCTGAAAAAAGCCCGCCCCATGCCGCAGCAGATTGCCAATCGCCTCGCCGAAGCCACATGCCGGATCATTCTCGGCAAGGAACATGCCGTCCGCCTCGCCCTTGCCTGCGTGCTGGCACGTGGTCATCTGCTGATCGAGGACATTCCGGGCGTCGGCAAGACGACCCTGGCCCATGTGCTGGCCCGCGTGCTGGGCCTGCAGTTCCAGCGCATCCAGTTCACCAGCGACATGCTGCCCGCCGACATCGTCGGCGTATCGATATTCGACCAGCGGGAAGGCGCCTTCCGCTTCCACCCCGGCCCGGTGTTTTCCCAGCTGGTGCTTGCCGACGAGATCAACCGCGCGACGCCCAAGGCCCAGAGCGCCCTGCTCGAAGCCATGGAGGAACGCCAAATCAGCGCTGAGGGCCGCAGCTGGCCGCTGCCCGACCCCTTCTTCGTCATCGCCACGCAGAATCCGGCGGAGCAGATCGGCACCTTCCCGTTGCCGGAAAGCCAACTGGACCGCTTCCTGATGCGCATTTCGATGGGTTACCCGGATCCTGCCGCGGAACGCGCGCTGCTGTCGGGAGAAGACCGGCGGGAGATGCTCGCGCGCCTGCAGCCCGAACTGCAGCCCGGCGAACTGGCCAGCCTGTTTGCGGCGGTACGCGACGTCCATGCCGGCCCGCGCCTGCTCGATTACCTGCAGGCCCTCCTCACCCACAGCCGCCAGGGGCCCGGTTTCGCGCTCGGACTCTCGCCACGGGGCGGCCTGGCCCTGCTGGCGGCGGCCAGGGCCTGGGCCTTACTCGCCGGCCGCGATCACGTGCAGCCCGAAGACGTGCAGGCGGTCCTGCCGGCGGTGGCCGGCCATCGCCTGCGCGCCGCCGATGACGCCCCGGTTACCGCGGAGCAACTGGCACGCCGACTGATCGAGGCAGTGGCGCTGCCCGGATGAAACCCTCCGACCTGCGCACCAGGTTCCAGCGCTGGCTGTTCCGCGTCCACGGCCCGGAGCCGACCCCGATCACGCTGGGCCAGCGGCGCATCTTCGTGCTGCCTACCCGTTTCGGCGTCGCCCTCGGCACCACCCTGCTGGTGATGCTGCTGGCGTCGATCAACTATTCCCTGAGCCTGGGCTACGCGCTGACCTTCCTGCTCGGCGGCGTTGCGTGGATGAGCATCCACCATGCGTTCCGCAACCTGGTGAACCTGACCGTCGAGCCGGGCCGGATCGAACCTGTCTTTTGCGGCAGCCCTGCGCACTTTGGCATCGTGCTGGGCAACCCGGGAACACGGCCCCGCATGGACCTGCTGTTGCGGCCGACCCAGTCCGCCCACACCTCGCCGGAGCCCTTCGACCTGCCGGCGGAAGGGCAGGCGCGGCAGGAGGTTCCGATCCCCGCCACCTCGCGCGGCTGGCTGCAACTGCCCCGCCTAACCCTCGAAACCTACTACCCCCTTGGCCTGATCCGCGCCTGGAGCCTGATCCAGCCGGACATGCGCGGGCTGGTCTATCCGGCGCCGGAAACCCACGCTCCCTCCCTGCCCTACGGCGCGGACGACCACCCCGGCCACGGCGCCCGCGGCCGGGGACAGGAGGACTTCGCCGGCCTCCGCCACCACCAGCCCGCCGACTCACCGCGCCATGTGGCCTGGAAGGCCGTGGCCCGAGGTGGCCCGTGGCGCACCAAGACCTTCGACGGCAGCGGACGCAGCACCATCTGGCTCGACTGGCAGGCCCTGCCCGCCAGCCTCGACATCGAGGCCCGCCTGTCCCGCCTGACCCGCTGGGTGCTCGACGCCGACCGGGCAGGCCTGGACTACGGCCTGCGCATCCCCGGCACGACCCTCCGCCCCACCTATGGAGCGCCCCACCGGCATGCCTGCCTCACAGCCCTCGCGCTATTCGGCCGTCCCGATGCCTGAAGCCCGCCTGCGCCCCGACCAGGCCGGCTGGCTGATTGCCAGCACGGCCATCAGCCTGGCCCCCCACGCCCAGCATCTGCCGCCGGCCATCACGGCCATCTGCGCCCTGCTGCTCACCTGGCGGGCCTTCATCGGCGTCGGCAAGGGCAGCTTGCCGAACAAATTCTTGCTCATCGGCCTGGCCGCCGCAATCGTCGGCCTGGTGCTGCTGGAATACCGCCAGTTTTTCGGCAAGGATCCGGGCATCGCGCTGCTTGCCGGCCTGCTCAGCCTCAAGCTGCTCGAGACCGACAGCCGCCGGGACGGACGGGCCGTGCTGCTGCTGTGCTTCTTCATGCAGACCGGCCAGTTCCTGTACCAGCAGAGCATGCTCATCGCCGCCGTCGCCCTGCTCGGCACACTGACCGCCATCGGCAGCCTCCTGGCCCTGCAGGGTCGCCACGCGGCCCCGAAGGCACGACTCACCGCCGCGGCGCGGCTGGCCCTGCAGGGCATTCCGCTGATGCTGATCCTGTTCGTGCTGTTTCCCCGCGTCCAGGGCCCGCTGTGGGGATTGCCGGCGGACGCCTACAGCCGGATCAGCGGGCTATCCGACAGCATGACGCCGGGCGACGTGGCGCGCCTCAGCGAATCCAGCGAGATCGCCTTCCGGGCCGCCTTCAGCGGGGCATTGCCGCCACAGTCGGAACGCTACTGGCGCGGCCCCGTCCTCAGCCGTTTCGACGGGCACAGCTGGCGGGCCGGCCGTAGCAGCGCGAGCCCGCATCCGGCCTATTCTCCCCAGGGCGTCGCCTACGCCTACACGCTGACCCTCGAAGCCCACAACCAGCGCTGGCTGCTGGCCCTCGACTTCCCGGCCGAAGCGCCCACGCTGCGCTACGGCACCGACTTTCAGTTGATGGCGGCCGAGCCGGTACGCAGCCGCATGCGGCTGTCACTGGCCTCCTACCCGCACACGTCCGTCGGCATCGATGCCACGCCGCGCGACTTGCGCGAAGCCCTGGCCCTGCCCCCGGGCAGCAACCCGCGCACCCAAGCGCTCGGTGCCCGCATCGCGCAGGACGCTCCCGATGCCAGGGCCATCCTCCAGCAGATCATCGCCGATTTCCGCCGGCGCGGCCTGAGCTACACGCTGGACCCACAACCGCTGGGCCACGACGACGCGGACAATTTCCTGTTCGACACGAAACAGGGCTTCTGCGAACACTTCGCCTCCGCCTTCGTCATCGCCATGCGCGCAGCGGGCGTTCCGGCACGGGTCGTCACCGGCTACCAGGGCGGCGAGCTCAACCCGGTGGACGGCACGCTGGTGATCCGCCAGTCGGACGCTCACGCCTGGGCCGAAGTCTGGCTGGCGGGACAAGGCTGGCAGCGCGTCGACCCGACCGCCGCCAGCGCCCCGCGGCGCATCGACGGTGGCCTCGCCGCTGCCCTGCCCGACAGCGACCGCCTTCCGCTGCTGGCGCGGGTCGATCTCGCCTGGCTGCGCGAACTGCGCAACCAGCTGGATGCCCTCGACAACCGCTGGAACCAGTGGGTTCTCGGGTACAATCCGGCCCGCCAGAAAGCACTGCTCGCCGAGCTCGGCGTCGCCAATGCCGACTGGCAGACGATCACCGCCCTGATGGGTGGCGCCTGCGCGGTCGTGACGGCTGCACTGACAGCCTGGGTGCTGCGCCGGAGCCGCCCCGCCGACGCCCTCGACCGCAGCTGGGCACTCTTCTGCAAGCGCCTTGCCGCGCTGGGGCATCCGCGAGCCGCGTGGGAAGGCCCGCTCGACTACGCCAGCCGGATCGCCAGCCTGCGGCCGGATCTGGCCGACAGCGTGCATCGCATCGCCACCGAATATGCCCGCCTGCGTTACGGCCGCGCCGGCACGCCCCCCGCCGCCCTCCAACGCCTGAAGCACTCCATCAAGAATTTCCGCCCCCGATGACACAAGCGCCCTTCCGTCGGCTCCTGACCCTATCCCTTCTGGCCGGCCTCTTCGCGTCGGTCAGCGCCCACGCCGCCGACCGCTACGCCGACCGCCCCGAAACCCAGCAATTCATCGCCGAGATGCAGCAACGCCATGGTTTCGACAAGGACGCGCTGACCTACATCTTCCGCCACGCCCAGTACCTGCCGTCGGTGATCAAGGCCATCTCGCCGCCGAAGGACCCTGGCGTACGTTCCTGGCAGCGCTACCGGGGCCGCTTCGTCGAGCCGGTGCGCATCAAGGCCGGCATGGCCTTCTGGGACCGTTACCAGGACACCATCAAGGCGGCGAGCGAGAAGTACGGCGTGCCGGAAGAGATCATCGTCGGCATCATCGGCGTGGAAACCATCTACGGCCGCAACACCGGCAACTACCAGGCGGTGTCGGCCCTGTCCACGCTGGCTTTCGACTATCCGCGGCGGGCCGAGCTGTTCCGTGGCGAACTGGAAAACCTGCTGCTGATGGCGCGCGAACAGCACCGCGACCCGCTCGACTACCAGGGTTCCTACGCCGGCGCGCTGGGCCTGCCCCAGTTCCTGCCGAGCAGCGTGCGCAACTACGCGGTGGATTTCGACGGCGATGGCCAGATCGACCTGCTCAACAGCCCCAAGGACGCCATCGGCAGCGTTGCCCGCTACATGCAGATGCACGGCTGGGAGAGCGGCGCGCCGATTGCCATTCGCGCCAGCGTGGCGCCGGGCGCCGACCTCGCCGCGCTGATCGCCAACGACGTGGATCCGGCCTTCGATCCGGCCACGCTGGCCAGCCAGGGCGTGAAGGCGGCCAGCGGCGAGATGCCCGCCAACAAGGCCGCCTTCGTCGAGCTCGTCACCCCCGGCGAAAGCAGCGAATACTGGCTCGGCTACCAGAATTTCTACGTGATCACCCGCTACAACCGCAGCAGCTTCTACGCGATGTCGGTGTTCCAGCTCGGCGAGGCGGTCAAGGCCGCCCGCGAGGCGGTGCTCGCGAACAAGCGCTGACGCCCGGGGCAGCCATGGGGGCGAATGAAGCGCCCCCGACTTTCGTACTAGAGGAGCTCCAGCACCTTCTCCGGCGGCCGGCCGACCACGGCCCGCTCGCCACGCACGACGATCGGCCGTTCGATGAGGATGGGGTGCGCCGCCAGCGCGTCCAGCCATTCATCCTCGCTGAGCGTACGCCCCTTGTAGTCGGACTTGTAGATGTCCTCGCCGGTGCGCACGATGCTCTCGGCCGGCACGCCGAGCTTCCTGACCAGTTCGGCCAGTTCGGCCCGGCTCGGTGGGGTCTTGAGGTATTCGACAATTTCCAGCGTGGCGCCCTTTTCCTGCAGCAAGCTGCAGGCGGAACGGCTCTTGGAACAACGGGCGTTGTGATACACGCGAACGGTTTCGCTCATGGGTTTCAATCCTGACGGGAGATGGGTTGGCGGAACGCCGCGGCGGCTGGCCGGCATTCCGCCCACCGCCCCGGACTACAGAAGCACATCCTTCGAAACACCGCGCCGCTTGATGATGCGGCGCAGCTGGCCCAGCGCTTCGAGCTGGATCTGGCGTACCCGCTCGCGGGTCAGCTCCAGGCTGTCGGCCAGTTCCTCCAGCGTCTGCACCTCGCACTCGTCGATGCCGTAGCGGTGGCGAATCACCATGCGCTGCTTTTCGCTGAGCTGGCCGATCCACTCCCGCACGAGGGTTTCGACTTCGAGATCCTGGATCTGCACATCCGGTGTCTCGGCATCGTCGTCCGCCAGGGATTCACCGATGGACAGGGTCGGATCGATATCCAGTGGCGCATCCAGCGAGGCGGTGTGCTCGTTGAGGGCCAGGATCGCCCGCACATCCTCCACCGGCCGCCCCAGCTGGCGGGCCACGTCCTCGATGGTGGTGTCGCCGTTGCTGGCCGCCTCGAGCTGGCGCTGGCAGCGCAGCACCTGGTTGAGCTCCTTCACCACGTGCACCGGCAGGCGGATCGTACGCGACTGGTTCATGATCGCCCGCTCAATGTTCTGGCGGATCCACCATGTTGCGTAAGTGGAGAAGCGGAAGCCCCGCTCGGGATCGAACTTCTCGAGCGCATGGATGAGGCCGAGATTGCCCTCCTCCACCAGATCGAGCAGCGGGATGCCACGGTTGAGGTAGTGCTTGGCGATATTGACGACCAGGCGCAGGTTGCGCTCGATCATCGTCTGCCGGGCCAGGAAGTCGCCCTCCCGCACCCGCCGCGACAGGGACAGCTCTTCGTCCGCGGTCAGCAGGGGATTTGCGCCGATTTCATTGAGATACAGCTGGGTGACATCACCCAGGAATTCGGTGTCGGGGGACTGCGCCGGGACTTCGAGGAAGGCCTCGACCTCCGGGGGCAGGTCCTGCTCGGGACTTTCGAGCTCCTCAGGAACGGCCGGATCGTACATGGAGTCCTCTCTGAACCGTAGGAAGACACTCAGGGAGACAACAGTTCATGCAGCTCCTCCTGCCAGTGCTCACCCAAAGTTCGGCAAGGGTGATGCCCGGCGACTATAGTCATTCATATCAGCGCACCGTTCGACCCAGCCGAGTCCCTTGCGGTACTCAGCGAGAAGGCAGGAACTTGCCTGGATCGACCGGCTTGCCCTGCTTCCGGATTTCGAAGTGCAGCTTCGGGCGATCACTGTCGGTGTCGCCCAGTTCGGCAATCTTCTGTCCCTTGCTCACCGCCTGCCCTTCCTTGACCAGCAGGTTCTGGTTGTGGGCGTATGCGCTCAGGAAGTTATTGTCATGCTTAACGATAACGAGTTTGCCATAACCGCGCAAACCCGTACCCGCATAAACGACGCGGCCGCTGGCTGCCGCAAGCACGGGGTCGCCGGTCTTGCCGGCCAGATCGACGCCCTTGCTCGAGGTTTCGTTGAAGCCGGCGATGACCTTGCCGGCGGTGGGCCAGGCCCAGTCTATCTTGCCATCGTCACCGCTGACAGCGGGCGCCGGCTTGGACGGCTCGGGCTTTTTCTCTTCCTTGGGCTCGGGCTTGGCTTCCGGCTTGACCGCCACCTCGGGCTTCGCAGCTTCCGGCTTGGTCGCCTCCGGCCGCGGCTCGATCCTGGCCACGGCGATCGGCGCTTCCGGCTTCTGGGCAAGGGCCCAGGCCTGCTCGGAATACGCGACCTTGCCGCCCTTCGGCTCCCGGCGCACACCATCGCTGCTCACCGCCGCAGCGGGAGCCGCGGAGCCGTTGGCACCGACAGGACGCACCTCGACGCCCACCGCGGTGACCGGACGCGTCACGGCGCCGGACTCGGGCGGACGCACGCGCAACTCTTGCCCGACCTCGATGAGGTTGGCGTTCTCGAGCCCGTTCCAGGCAGCGATGTCCCGGTAGTTCTGGCCGTTGTCGAGGGCGATGCGGATCAGCGTGTCACCGGGCTTGACGATGTAATACCCCGGCCGCGCCACCTTGGGTTGCGGAGGCGGCACCGGAGCTTCAGCCTTTTCCGGCACGGAACCCGCGGGACGCGTGGTGCGTTCCGAAACCGGGGCCGGCGACTTGGTGGCGCACCCGGTCATCAGCAGGGCGAGCAGGAGGCTACTGGTACAAACGCGGGACAACATCATTCCTTGAGCATCAATCATTCTGTGCCGGGCAGCAGGGGTACGAAGCGCACCGCGCTGAGGCGTGTTTCTCGGATGCCGCGAGCGCTCCGCTCGATCAGCACCAGGACCTGCTCCGCGGCGCCGACCGGCAGGATCAGGCGGCCACCGTCGGCAAGCTGCTCGACGAGCGCCGGCGGCACCTTCGGTGCGGCCGCCGCGACGATGATCGTGTCATAGGGCGCAGCTTCCTTCAGACCCACGCTACCATCGGCATGTTTCAGTCGCAGGTTGGGGCGACGCAGGTGGCGCAGGTTGTTGCGTGCCCGGTCGAGCAGCGGTAACAGACGCTCCACCGAGTAGACCTCGGTTGCAAGATGGGACAGCACCGCCGCCTGGTAGCCACACCCCGTTCCGACCTCCAGGGTCTTGCCGAGTTCGCGGCCGGCCATCAATAGTTCGATCATCCGCGCCACGACGAAGGGCTGCGAGATGGTCTGCTGCAGGCCGAGGGGCAGTGCCGTGTCCTCGTACGCCCGCGATGCCAGCGCCTCCTCGACAAAGAGATGGCGCGGCACGGCCATCATGGCGGTCAGCACGCGCTCGTCGCGCACGCCCTGCTCCCTGATGCGCTCGACCATGCGCGTCCGCGCCCTCAGGGCGGATTGCAACGCGGCGCGCAGCACTTCGCTGCTCATTTGCCCAGCCAGTCGCGCACGGTGGAGATCTGGCCCTGGTGGGTCAGATCGATCTGCAGCGGCGTGACGGATACGAAGCCGTTGGCCACCGCGTGGAAATCGGTCCCTTCACCGGCGTCCTGGGCCGCGCCGACGGCGCCGACCCAATAGACGGTCTCGTTGCGCGGTGTCACCGATTTGACGGTGGGCTCGGCCTTGTGGCGCTTGCCGAGGCGGGTGACCTGCACCCCCTTGATCTGCTCGTAAGGCAGATCGGGTACGTTGACGTTGAGCAGCGTCGGCACACCGATCGACTCCTGCTGGAAACGCTCGACCAGTTCGCGGGCCACACGCGCCGCGCCGGAGAAATTGGACGCGCCCTTGGCGACCAGGGAGATCGCAATCGACGGGACCCCCAGCAGGAAACCCTCGGTCGCCGCCGCGACGGTGCCGGAATAAATGGTGTCGTCACCCATGTTGGCGCCATGGTTGATGCCCGACACGACCATGTCCGGCAGCTCATCCAGCATGCCGGTGACGGCCAGGTGCACGCAGTCGGTGGGCGTGCCATTGACGTAATGGAAGCCGCTGGCCGCCTTGCGCAGGGACAGGGGCCGGTCGAGGGTCAGGGAATTGCTCGCGCCGCTGCGATCCCGCTCAGGGGCAACCACGGTGACCTTCCCGACTTCAGACAGGGCTGCCGCGAGGGCATGCAGGCCAGGAGCGAAATAACCGTCGTCGTTGCTCAGCAGGATGCGCATTGGAATCCGGAATCAGGCTTTCAAAACAGGTGGGGTGAAGGCTTGCCGAACGCCGTCCCGAAGGGCTGATGCCCGGCCGGACGGCTGCATGCAAAGACCTTGAACAGGCGGCGAGTTTAGCAGAGTCGGCTTCGCCGCTGCTAGGCGCAAACCATGTGGCAAGCCACCATGACACCCATGACGGGGAAAGACGGATTTGTTTTCGCTGCCATGGAATAAAGTAGGCATGGGCGCTGTTTAGACAGTACCCAGCCACCCGCAAAGGAGACAACAACCATGAACAAGCTCTTTCTCGCGATGAGTCTTTCCGCCGTCCTCGGCGCCTGTGCCAGCATGCACGACGCACCGCCGGCCCAAAGCAACTACGGCATGCTCACCAACGCCCAGGGCATGACGCTCTATGTCTTCGATAAGGACGCGGCCGGTAGCGGCAAGAGCGTCTGCAACGGCCCCTGTGCCACCAACTGGCCGCCGCTGCTCGTCGGCGAAAAGGACCAGGCCCGCGGCGACTGGAGCATCGTCGGCCGTGACGACGGACGCCGCCAGTGGGCCTACAAGGGCCGCCCGCTGTATAGCTGGAGCAAGGACCAGAAGCCCGGCGACACCAGCGGCGACGGCTTCCTGAACAACCAGTGGCACGTCGCCCGCCCCTGAGGCGCCACAGTCCCCGCGCCCGCCCCAGGTCCGATGCCCGCCGACCACGCCATCCTCGCCGAGATTCCGCGCCTGCGCCGCTACGCACGGGCGCTGACCGGCAACGACGCGGAGGCCGACGACCTGCTGCAGGACACCCTGGAACGGGCGCTGAGCAAATGGACGTTGTGGCGGCCGGGCAATCTGCGGGCCTGGCTGCTGACCATGATGCACCACGTCTTCCTGAACCAGCTGCGCGCCCGGCCGCCCCTCGTCACGCTGGACGAGGACACCCCCGCGATCCCGGTGCGGCCCCAGCAACAAGATGAACTGGACGTGCGCGACCTGGACCGTGCGCTGGCCCGGCTGCCGCCCGAGCAGCGGGAGGTTCTGCTGCTGGTCGGGCTGGAGGAGCTCAGCTACGCCGATACCGCCCGCGTCCTCGGCATACCGCAGGGAACCGTCATGTCGCGCCTGTCCCGCGCCCGCGAGCGGCTGCGCGCCATCCTGGCTGGCGAGGACCGGCCCGTGCATCTGAAAGTCGTCAAATGAACAAGGAGCGCATCGGCAGGGATCAACTGCACGCCTACGTGGACGGGCAGCTGTCCGCCGCGGAATCGGCGCAGGTCGCCGCCCACCTCGCCGACCACGCGGACGATCAGGCCAGCGTCGAAGCCTGGCGCCAGCAGAAGGCGCTGCTGCAAACGGCCTACGATCGCCAGCTCGATGCGCCGGTCCCCCACGCCATCTCCGCCTGCCTGAAGATGCAGCCCCCACGGCCCCTCCGCCGGGCAGCCATTGCGGCCGCGTGGCTCGCACTGGGTATCGGGATCGGCATCGTCGCCGACCGCCAGCTCGGCCACACGTCGACCGACACCACGCTGGCCCTGGCCAGCCTGCCTCAGCGGGCCGCCGTCGCCCATGCGGTATTCACCCCGGAAGTCCGCCACCCCGTGGAAGTCGGAGCCGATCAGGAGGCGCACCTGACGGCCTGGCTGTCGAAGCGCTTGGGCCATGCACTGCGCGCGCCCAAGCTGGCGACCGAGGGCTTCCACCTGGTTGGTGGCCGCCTGATCACCGCCGACAACGGCCCCGGCGCACTGCTGATGTACGAGGACGGCGGCGGCCAGCGCCTGACGCTGTATGTCTGTGCCGACAACCAGGACAGCGGTGCCACCGCGTTCCGCTTCGCCCACCAGGACGGCGTGTCCACCTTCTACTGGATAGACGGTCGCCAAGCCTATGCCCTGTCCGGCAAGCTGCCGCGGGAGAGCCTACTGCCGATCGCAAACACGGTTTATCGGCAACTCAACGGGGAAGGCTAGGTCGAAGACGTGGCTGGCGGTATCGGGCGAGTGGATTCCTCCCCACGCGGATCGGCCGGGAGCAATCACCTCGTTCCCCCATCCCTGTAATTTTCGCCGCCCTTCTCCGTCTACACACCACGAATAGTCACAATGGACACGCTGCCATGCTGATCCACCGCCCCACCGACATCCTGCCGTCCGACATTACGTCCCCCGAGCTGTACCACGACCGGCGCCGTTTCCTGACCCAGTCCACCGCCCTCGCCCTGGCGGCGGCGCTACCGGCCGGCCTGGCCCGCGCCGCCGGCCAGAGCCTCGGCCCACTGACCAAAAGCCCCTACAGCATTGGCGAGACGCCGACCTCCTACAAGGCCGTCACCACCTACAACAACTTCTACGAGCTGGGCACCGACAAGGCCGATCCGGCCGAGAACACCACCCGCCTCAAGCCAGCACCGTGGACGCTGCGCGTCGAGGGCCTGGTGAACAAGCCGCGCACTTTCAGCATCGAGGAACTCCTCAAGCTCGCCCCGCTGGAGGAGCGCATCTACCGCATGCGCTGCGTCGAGGGCTGGTCGATGGTCATCCCGTGGGTCGGCTTTCCGCTGGCCAGCTTGCTCAAGCTGGTGGAGCCCCAGGGCAGCGCCAAGTACGTGGAGTTCGTCTCCCACTACGACAAGAGCACCATGACCCGCGGCGTGCTCGACTGGCCCTACAACGAAGGCCTGCGCCTCGACGAGGCCCGCCACCCGCTGACCCTGTTGGCGGTCGGTCTGTACGGCGAGGTGCTGCCGGTCCAGAATGGCGCGCCGATCCGCCTGGTGGTGCCGTGGAAGTACGGCTTCAAGGGTGCCAAGTCGCTAGTGACGCTGCGCCTCACCGAGAAACAGCCGATCACCGCCTGGATGAAGGCCGGACCGAGCGAGTACGGCTTCTACTCCAACGTAAATCCGGAGGTGGACCACCCGCGCTGGAGCCAGGCCACCGAGCGGCGCATCGGCGAGTTCTCCAAGCGCAAGACGCTGATGTTCAACGGCTACGCCGACCAGGTCGCGTCGATGTACACCGGCATGGACCTGCGCCGCTTCTTCTGAACACAACAAGAAAATGACAATGACCCCGACCAACCGACAACTCGGCGCCATCAAGACGGCCCTGTTCGTTCTGTGCCTGGTGCCCGCCTTCCTGCTGTGGCGCGGACTGGAAATGGACACGCTGGGCGCCAACCCGATCGAGGCGCTGACCCGCGCCACCGGCGAATGGACGCTGCGCTTCCTGCTGATCACCCTGTGCGTGACGCCGCTGCGCAAGTACTCGGGCTGGCACTGGCTGGTGCGCCTGCGCCGCATGCTCGGGTTGTTCGCCTTCGCCTACGGCGTGACCCACCTGCTCACCTACGTGTGGCTGGACCAGTTCTTCGACTGGCACGCCATCGCCAAGGACATCCTCAAGCGCCCCTTCATCACCGTCGGTTTCGCCGCACTGGTGCTGATGACGCCGCTGGCCGCCACGTCCTTCAACGCTGCCATCCGGCGCCTCGGCGGACGCCGCTGGCAGGCCCTGCACCGGGCCATCTACCCGATCGCGGTGATGGGCTGCCTGCACTTCTGGTGGCTGGTCAAGAAGGACATTACCGAGCCGCTGATCTACGCAGCCATCACCGCCATCCTCCTCGGCCTGCGCGCCTGGTGGCGCGAGCAGGAGCGCCGCAAGCAGCTGGCCGGCGGCTACCAGCCGCAGCCGCGCTTCGATAGCAAGGTGATCAAGATCTTCGCCAAGTAGGCCGGCGGCACACGGCCGCTCAAGCCTTCGGCCGGATTGCCGACTTGGGGCGGAAGGCCTTGACGACGGCCTCGTCGGTTTCGATGTAAGGGCCGCCGATCAGGTCGATGCAATACGGCACCGCGGCGAAGATGCCGTGCACCTTCTGCTGTCCATCGGCATCCTTGAGTCCTTCGAGGGTCTCGGCGATGGCCTTCGGCTGGCCCGGCAGGTTGATGATCAGGCTCTGGCCGCGGATCACCGCCACCTGGCGGGACAGGATCGCCGTCGGCACGAAGGCCAGGCTGACCTGACGCATCTGCTCGCCGAAGCCCGGCATCACCTTGTGGGCTACCGCCAGCGTGGCCTCCGGCGTCACGTCGCGCAGCGCCGGCCCGGTGCCGCCGGTAGTCAGCACCAGCGCGCAGCCGGCCTCGTCGCACAGTGCGATCAGGGTCTGCTCGATGGATGGCTGGTCGTCGGGGATCAGACGGGTCACCGCCTCCCACGGCGTGGTCAGGGCCTTGCCCAGCCACTCCTGCAGGGCCGGGATCCCCTTGTCCTCATAGACGCCGCCCGAGGCCCGGTCGCTGATGGACACCAGGCCGATCTTCACGCCCTCGCTCATTCCTCGTCTCCCACCTCGTCGTGTTCGTGATCGGAAGCCTCGCCGGCCGCCCCGTCCTCCAGCTCGCGCAGGACCCGGAACAGCTCGCGGTAGGCGCGCGGCGGCTTGTTCTGCTCTTTCTCCTTGATCGCATTGCGACGCAGCACGCGGAGCTGCTGCAAATCGGCGCCCGGGTGGGCGACGGCGATGTCGTGGAGGGTCTTCTCGTCCTCAATCAGCTTGGTGCGCAGGTTCTCCAGGCGATGCATCTTGGCCGTCTCGACCGCCGACACGCCCTTGAAGGCATCCAGCGCGGCGCGGATCGGCGCCGGGTCGATATTGCGCATCAGCCTGCCGATGTATTGCAGCTGGCGCCGCTTGGCTTCGTGGGACGGGAAGCGCTGGTAGTCCTTCACCGCATCGCGCAGGTCCTCGTCCATCGGCACCTTGGCCAGACGCTCCTTGCCGAGGGCGACCAGTTCCTGGCCAAGGTCCTGCAAGGCATGGCTGGCGCGCTTGAGCTCCGACTTGCTGGGGCCGGTGTCTTCTTCGTCTTGATGATATTTGTAGTGGGCCATCTGGGGGCAGGAAGTGCTCGGGAAGGGTAAGATTATAGCCTTTAGCCCCTCTCCAACCGGATCGCCATGGCCGACAACCGTTTCAGCTTCACCCAGGACCAGCTCAAGACCATAGCCGAAGACATCCTCAAGTTCGCCCGCAAGCGCGGCGCGACGGCCTGCGAGGTGGATGTCTCGGAGGGCTTCGGCCAGTCCGTAACGGTCCGCCGTGACGAGGTGGACACCATCGAGTACAACCGTGACAAGGGCGTCGGCGTCACCATCTACGATGGCCAGAAGCGCGGCTATGCCAGCACCTCCGATTTCTCGAAGGAGGCCCTCAAGTCCACCGTGGACGCCGCCGTGTCGATCGCCCGCTTCACGGCCCCCGACCCGGCCGCTGGCCTGCCCGAAGAAGCCCTGCTGGCCAGGGAATTCCCCGACTTCGACCTCTATCATCCGTGGAAGCTGTCCACCGAGGAGGCCATCGAACTGGCCCGCAAGTGCGAGCGCGCCGCCTTCGCGGTGAGCCCGGAGATCCGTAATTCCGACGGCGCCAGCGTGTCGATGCAGGAAGCCCACTTCATCTCCGCCAACAGCCTCGGCTTCCTCGGCGGCTACGCCAGTTCCCGCCACTACCTGTCCTGCTCGGTGATCGCCGGCGAGGGCGACGACATGCAGCGGGACGACTGGTACTCCACCAAGCGCGATCCGTCCGAACTGGCCGACGCCGACGAGATCGGCACCTTCGCCGCCCGCCGTTCGCTGGCCCGCCTCGGCGCCCGCCAGATCCCGACCTGCGAGGTCCCGGTACTGTTCGAGGCCCCGCTGGCCGCCGGCCTGATCGGCGCCTTCGTGCACGCGGTGAGTGGCGGCGCGCTGTACCGCAAGTCGTCCTTCCTGATGGACAGCCTGGGCAAGCAGGTCTTCCCGTCCCACATCCAGATCTCCGAACGCCCGCACCTGGCCAAGGCCTTCGCCAGCAGTTCCTTCGACGATGACGGCGTCGCCACGCAGGATCGTGAGGTCATCATCGACGGTGTGCTGCAAGGCTACTTCCTCAGCACCTACTCGGCGCGCAAGCTGGGCATGCAGACCACCGGCAACGCAGGCGGCAGCCACAACCTACTGGTCAAGTCGGGCCAGTACGATCTGGAAGGCCTCATCAAGCAGATGGACCGCGGCCTGCTCGTCACCGAACTGCTCGGCCACGGGGTCAATTACGTGACCGGCGACTACTCCCGCGGCGCCGCCGGCTTCTGGGTGGAGAACGGCAAGATCCAGTACCCGGTGCATGAGATCACCATCGCCGGCAACCTCAAGAACATGCTGATGGGCATCCAGGAAATCGGCTCCGACGTGCTGGTGCGCGGCTCCAAGCACTGCGGCTCGATCCTGCTGGACCGCATGACCGTCGCCGGCGCCTGATCCGCGGGCCATCCCCAAGCAAGGAGACGCGAGCATGGAAAGACGTTCCTTCCTGAAGCGCGCCGGTGCCGGCATGGCCGGCGCTGCCGTGACAGCCCCGGCTGCCGCCGCCGACCTGCCGACCATCAAGTGGCGGCTCGCCTCCAGCTTCCCCAAGACCCTCGACACCATCTTCGGCGCCACTGAATCGGTGGCCAAGCATGTGGCGGCGGCCACCGGCGGCAAGTTCCAGATCCAGCTCTTCGCCGCCAACGAGATCGTGCCCGGCCCGGGCGTACTCGACGCAGTCAAGGACGGCACCGTCGAGATCGGCCACACGGCGTCCTATTACTACGTCGGCAAAGACCCCACCTTCGCCTTCGACACCTGTTTGCCCTTCGGCCTCAACAGCCGCCAGCAAACCGCGTGGATGCTCAGCGGCGGCGGCCTGGAGTTGATGCGCGAGTTCTTCCGCGACTACAACATCCACCTGATCCCCTGCGGCAACACCGGCACCCAGATGGGCGGCTGGTTCCGCAAGGAGATCAAGACCCTCGACGACCTCAAGGGCCTCAAGTTCCGCATCAGTGGCATCACCGGCCAGGTGCTGGCCAAGCTGGGCGTGGTGCCGCAGCAGATCCCCGGCGGCGACATCTACCCGGCCCTGGAGAAAGGCACCATCGACGCTGCCGAATGGGTCGGCCCCTACGACGACCTCAAGCTCGGCTTCAACCGGGTCGCCAAGTATTACTACTACCCGGGCTGGTGGGAGGGCGGGCCGCAGCTCTCGATCTACGTGAACATGAAGCACTGGGCTTCGCTGCCGAAGGAATACCAGGCCATCCTCGAGGACGCCTGCCTGCGTGCCCACTCGGAGATGCAGGCCAGCTACGACGCCAAGAGCCCCGCCGCCCTCAAGCAACTGGTCGGCTCGGGCACCCAGCTGCGCCCCTTCCCCAACGAGGTGATGGCCGCCGCCTTCAAGACCGCGCTCGATCTCTACGATGAAATCGCCGCCAAGAACGCCAGGTTCCGCAAGATCTACGAGGCCTGGAAGAAATTCCGTGACGACCAGCTGCAGTGGTTTGCCGTGGCGGAAAACCGCTACGACAACTTCATGCAGGCAACCCGCGTTGCCACCCGGGCCCGCAACAACAAGTAGGCGAGCGATGCACCTCCCCGTCGGGGCGACTGAATCCGCCCCCACAGGCTCCACGCAGCAGGGGCGCCACCGCAGCGATCACCCGCAGCGCCCACGGAGTGCTCCCTGCCCGGACCATCGTTCACGGCGCCCCACTGCGGCAGCGCCCGCTCCATCCAGTACCAGCATGTCCTCACCCCAGCATTCCATGTCAGTTGCGCCCCCCAAT
Organism: Zoogloea sp. GW822-FHT05C07; assembly: GCF_058800215.1. Classification (NCBI taxonomy): domain Bacteria; kingdom Pseudomonadati; phylum Pseudomonadota; class Betaproteobacteria; order Rhodocyclales; family Zoogloeaceae; genus Zoogloea; species Zoogloea sp. GW822-FHT05C07. The sequence continues at coordinate 3,861,213 of NZ_CM179510.1, read as the reverse complement.
CCATCCCTTCGCACCTCCGGAGGACTCCACCCATGATCGCCGCCTTTGCCCTCCTGCTGGCCTTCCAGCTCGCCGGCGAAGCCCTGCGCGTCGCCTTGCACCTGCCGGTTCCCGGCCCGGTGATCGGCATGGGGCTGCTGCTGGTCTACCTGATCGCCCGCCGCGGCCCGTCCGAACCCTTGCGGACAACCTCCGGCACATTGCTGCAGAACCTGTCGCTGATGTTCATCCCCGCCGGCACCGGCGTCATGCTCCATGGCGCCCGCCTGTTCGATGAAGCAGGGCCGATCCTCGTCGCGCTGGTCGCCAGCACCGTGCTGGGCCTGGCCGCCACCGGACTGACGCTGCACTTCCTGACCCGCAAGCGCAAGCAGGAGGCTCCACGATGAGCCCGGAAAGCATGACCGAGATCTGGGTCTACCTGTCGGCCCAACCGCTGCTGTGGCTGACCCTGACGCTGGCCGTGTATCTGCTGGCCCTCGCGCTGCACCGCAAGGCCAAGGGTCATCCGGTCGTCAATCCGGTGCTGGTGTCGGTGAGCGTCCTGGTCGTCCTGCTGCTGGTCACCGGCACGCCCTACCAGCGCTACTTCAATGGCGCCCAGTTCGTGCACTTCCTGCTCGGCCCGACCACCGTCGCGCTGGCGGTGCCCCTCCACGCCCAGCTCAAGCGCCTGCTGGCGATGGGCGGGCCGCTGCTGATCGCGCTGGTCGTCGGCTCGCTAACCGCCGGCCTGTCAGCCTACGCTATCGGCGCCTTGCTGGGGGCCAGCACGCCAACGGTAATCTCCCTGGCCCCCAAGTCCGTCACCACGCCGATCGCCATGGGCGTCGCCGAACGCCTCGGCGGGCTGGCCTCGCTGACCGCGGTATTCGTGATCCTGACCGGCATCTTCGGGGCGATCTTCGCCGACGGCATCCTGCGGCGCCTTGGCGTGAAGGACGATGCCAGCATCGGCTTCGCCCTCGGCCTGGCCTCCCACGGCATCGGCACCGCGCGGGCCTTCCAGCTCAGCGAGCAGACCGGTGCCTTCGCCGCGCTGGCAATGGGCCTCAACGGCCTGTTCACCGCCATCACCCTGCCCTGGCTGCTGCCGCTGCTGGCGCCACTGCTCAAGTAGCGCTGCGTGAACTAGGGTTGCCCTCAGGTTGCCCACGACGTATGCGGCCCCGATAATCGGGGCCGTTGCCATTTTTGCTGCACTGCATCCATGGACTTGCTGATCGATGTGATCCTGCGCGCCGGCCGCTCGGCGGTCGAGCTGTCGTTCTTCGTGCTGCTGCCGGTGATGATCGTCATGCTGTCCCTGATGCGTCTGCTGGAAGCCAAGGGCGTGCTCGACTGGGTCGTTGCCCGGCTGGCTCCGCTGCTGCGCCCCGTCGGCCTGACCGGCCTCGGCGTGTTTGCGGCGCTGCAGATCAATTTCGTCAGCTTCGCCGCTCCCGTCGCCACGCTGACGATGATGGACCAGCGCGGCGCCTCCAGCCGCCACCTGGCCGCCACGCTGGCGATGGTGATGGCCATGGCCCAGGCCAACGTGTCGATGCCAATGGCGGCGATGGGCCTGCATTTCGGCGTCGTGCTCGGCTGGTCGCTGGTCGGCGGGCTGGCCGCCGCGGCGGCCACCTATTACGGCTTCGGACGCGCACTCAGCAGCACCGAACACACCATCGATGAAACCTTGCACCACCCGGTCGCCGAAAGCGCCAAGGGCATCCTCGACGTGATCAACCGGGCCGGCGCGGAAGCCTTCAAGATCGCCGTCGGTTCCATCCCGATGCTGGTGCTGTCCCTCACCGTGGTCCTCGCCCTGCGCCGCCTCGGCGCGCTGGACGCCCTCACCGGCCTGCTGTCGCCGCTGCTGCTGGCGGTCGGCGCCGACCCGACGCTGATCCTGCCGACCCTCACCAAGTACCTGGCCGGCGGCACCGCGATGATGGGCGTCATGGACGAGATGCTGCGCGCCGGCACGGCCAGCGCCGCCACCCTCAACGGGGCCAGCGCCGGCCTGCTGATCCACCCGCTGGATGTGCCCGGCGTGGCGGTACTGATCTCCGCCGGGCGGCGCGTCGCCGACGTCTGGAAGCCCGCCACCCTTGGCGCGTTTGTCGGCATCGCGGTGCGCATGGCGGGGCACATGGTCGCCGGCTGAGCTCGTTGCCGTCGGCGTGCTGCAGTGCCACACTGACAGGCATTCCGAGGCCCCTCGACAATGAAAGCGGGCCCGCCCATCCCCTGGAGAGCCCCATGTCGACTGCGTCGCATCTGCATTCCCCTGCCCCGCGCCAGTACAAGTACTACGAATTCGTGATGGCGGCCTTCGTCGCCGTCTATCTGTGCTCCAACCTGATCGGCCCGGCCAAGGCGGCGCAGATCAACGTCCCGGGCCTGGGGCCGGTGACCTTCGGCGCCGGCGTGCTGTTCTTCCCGATCTCCTACATCTTTGGCGACGTGCTCACCGAGGTATATGGCTACGCCCGTGCCCGCCGCGTGATCTGGGCCGGTTTCGGCGCAATGGTCTTCGCATCGGTGATGGCCGCGGTAGTGGTCGCTCTGCCGCCGGCCCCGACGTGGACCAACCAGCCCGCCTACGAGATCGCCTTCGGCTCTACCTGGCGCATCGTCGCCGCCTCGCTGACGGCCTTCTTCTGCGGCGAGTTCGTCAATTCCTACGTGCTCGCCCGCATGAAGATCCGCAGCCGCGGCCGCCACCTGTGGCAGCGGACCATCGGCTCGACGATCTTCGGTGAGGGCGTCGACTCCCTGCTGTTCTACCCCCTCGCCTTCTGGGACTCCGGCCTGATCCCCAACGACCTGCTGCCGGGCATCATGCTCGCCCAGTTCATCACCAAGGTTGGCGTCGAGACGCTGTTCACGCCGCTCACCTACAAGATCGTCGCGTTTCTGAAAGAGGCCGAGCGGGAGGATCACTACGATGTGGACACCGATTTCTCACCCTTTTCCATCAAGGTGTGACGGGTCTTGCGGCAGCGCGGCATTTCACTAGGCGAAATCGGCGCACCTGCGATACCATTCCGCGTCCTTGAATCAGAGGCAGGAAATCCGTTGTCCACGCCAGAAACCGCGAAAAGCCCCATCCAGGTCATCGAGCGCATGATGAAGCTGCTCGACGTCCTCGCCGAGCACCCCGATCCGGTGCCCCTCAAGCAGCTTGCTGCGGAAACCGGGCTTCATCCTTCCACGGCCCATCGCATCCTCGGTGCGATGAGTGGCAGCGGTTTCGTCGAACGCAGTGACGGCGGCGCCTACCGCTTGGGCATCCGCCTGCTCGAACTGGGCAGCCTGGTGAAGTCGCGCATCTCCCTGCGGGAAACCGCCATGGCCGCGATGGTGCGCCTGCACGGCACCACGGGCGAGAGCGTCAACCTCGGTATCCGCGCCGGCGACGAGATCGTCTATGTGGAACGGACCTCCAGCGGCAAGTCCGCCGTGCGCGTGGTGCACATCGTCGGCGCCCGCGCTCCGCTGCACACCACCGCCACCGGCAAGCTGTTCCTCGTCGAGGACGGCGCCCAGAAGGTCAAGGAATACGCCCGCCGCACCGGCCTGCCGTCCTCCACGCCCACTTCCATCACCACACTACAAGGCCTGGAGAAGGAACTCGACAAGGTCCGCCGCCATGGCGTCGCCTACGACCTGGACGAGGTCGAAACCGGCGTGCGGTGCATTGCCGCCGGCATCCGTGACGACAGCGGCGACCTGATCGCCGGCCTGTCCCTGTCCACGCCGTCCGAGCGTTTCAACCCGGACTGGGCTCCGCTTATCCGCCAGACCGCCGACGAGATCTCCAGCGCCCTCGGCTACCTGGCCCCAGCCACGCGCCAGACCTAGGTCACTCCCCTCCGTGGGTCGTGAGGGCGAGTAAGTTTCCCCCCCACGGGAACGGCCCCGCGCCGACGATGTAAAAAAGGCGCCTCCCGGCGCCTTTTTCATTTCAACCCAATCCCATCAGGTCGCCGGACCATGGCGACCGGCGGCGGCGAGCTTCTGTTGCATCGCGGCGCTCTCCAGCCAGCGCTTGACCCGCTGGGCGTCGGCCACCCGCGTGAAGCGGCCGAAGGAGTCGAGCAGCACGATGATCATCGGCTTGTTGAGCATCCAGGCCTGCATCACCAGGCACTTGCCGGATTCGTTGATGTAGCCGGTCTTGGACACGCCGATCTGCCAGCTCGGGCTACCGACCAGCGAGTTGGTATTGTTGAACTGGCGTTGGCGGCCGTTGAGCGACACCACGTAGTTGGCGGTGGTGGTGAACTCACGGATCAGCGGATAACGGGATGCCGCGGACACCATCTTGACCAGGTCACGCGCGCTCGACACGTTGGCGGAATTCAGGCCAGTGCTGTCGGAGAAACGGGTGTCGTGCAGGCCCAGGGATGCCGCCTTGCGGTTCATGGCCACCACGAAAGCCGGCAGACCGCCCGGGTAATTCCGCCCCAGGGACGCCGCGGCGCGGTTCTCGGAGGACATCAGCGCCAGGCGCAGCATGTCGTCCCGCTGCAGCTCGGTGCCCACCGGCACGTGGGAACTGCTGTTACGCAGGGTGTCCACATCGTCCTGGGTGACCGTCAGCGTCTCGTTGAGGGACAGGCGAGCATCCAGCACGACCATCGCAGTCATCAGCTTGGTAATGGACGCAATCGGCACCACGGTGTCGGAGTTCTTTTCGAGCAGCACATTGCCGGTGGCCTGGTCCGCCACCATGAAGGCGGCCGACTGGAGCAGCGGGTTGCCCTCGTGGTCGATGTCATGGCTGACCGCGGCAACCGCATGCTGGGCGTGGCGTGGAGCATGCGCCACCTTGCGGCCTTGAGGTTTGTCCTCGGCCGCCCTGGCGACCTTGCTGCCCCTGGCCTTGCCGGACTTGGACGACTTGGCCACCTTCTCGGCCTTTTCGGCCTTGGGTGCAGCCTTGGCGGTATGGGCTTTCTTCGACGCCGCATGATGCGCCGCAGCGAATGCGTCGCCGGGCACCGCGGTGTTGAGTGCAAAGACGCTCAGCAGGGTGAGTACGGTAGTACGGATCTTCATCGTCTTTCAAACTGGCTCATAGCGGGAAGAAACCCTTCTTCCCTATGAAAAATCTTCGCGACGGACAGGCCTCGCGGGTGGAATTCGGTGCGCTCCGGTGGATGCTCATTGAATGGGCACCGCAACAGGGCCGGACGGCACAAACGCAAACAACATACTTCTTATTCAAAATAAGGGGTTATTTTAAATTTTTGAAGTTTTTTGTGAATGATTTTTTTGCACATTTCGAGCGGGCGACTCTCATTGGAGTGCATGGGCCCCCGCAACTATCCATCGATCCTCAAAAACCGGGCCAGTTCCGCGCGCCGGCTGATCGCATCCCGATACCCGAGTTCCATCAGGGAACGGGTGTAGCCCTGCTCGAAAAGCAGGTAGGAGAGCAGCACCGAACCGTCTTTGCGCATCGCACCAATGCTGCTCAGGACCATGCTCAAGGCCCGCGGCAAGGTCTGGCGGTGGCGCGCGGCGAGGTAGTCGAGACGCTGGGACGGCGCGATCACCAGCGTTTCGATGGGGCGCAGCGGTATGCCCGCAATGGCGCGCTGCTCGGGTGTCAGCACCGCAAGGGTGGTGTTGATGCGCTCCAGGCGCTCCAGGTCCATCGCCAGCCCGTCCAGGAAGATGCTCGACATGGCGTGGCCGGCCACCTGGGCCGGCGAAGGGTAGCAGTCGGTGCGCTGCCGCGCCTCCTCCGAACGCCGCCCGCCGGCGATCACGAGGATGCGCTGCGCGCCCAGATGAATGGCCGGGCTGATCGGCGCCAGCTGACGCATCGAGCCGTCACCAAAATACTCCCGGTTGATGCGCACCGCGGGGAAGACGAAGGGAATCGCACTGGACGCCAGCAGGTGATCGACCTCCAGCTCGGTACGCATGCCGATGCGCTTCTCCCGGCGCCACGGCTGCAGATCGTCGCAGGCCTGGAAGAAGGCCAGGTTGTCGCCCGAGGTGTAACCCGACGCGCTGACCGAGACCGCCCGCAGATGACCGGCGTCGATGGCCCGGCCGATGGCGGAGAAATCGAGCTGCGCCTCCAGCAGTTCGCGCAGCGGCGTGTTGTCGAGCAGGGAACGGGGTGACTGGCGCACCAGCGCGCCGAACAGGATCGCCGACGCCCAGCGCATCACCGACTGGGTGATCGCCGCGGTATCGGCCCGATAGACATGGTGGACGTGGAAGTTGCGCCAGATGTAGGCGAGCTTGCGCACCGCCTCGTTGAAATTGGCGGAAAAAACCGCCAGCGCCGCCGCATTGACGGCGCCGGCGGATGTCCCGCACAGGATCGGGAATGGATTTTCGCGGCGCCGCCCCCAGACTTCCCGGATGGCGATGAGCGCGCCGACCTGATAGGCCGCCCGCGCCCCGCCACCGGTCAGGACCAGCGCCGCCGTGCCCGCCTCCGCCATCCCGCCGCTCCTCCGTGATCGATCTCACGCAGTTTAACGGCCGCAGACGACGGAGACATTAGGACAAGATCAACGACCCGCTTCGACCACCGTCAGCGCCGTCATGTTGACGATCCGGCGCACCGTTGCCGTCGGGGTCAGGATGTGCACCGGCTTGGCCGAGCCGAGCAGGATCGGGCCGATGGTCATGCCTTCGCCGGCAGCGGTCTTGAGCAAGTTGAAGGCGATGTTGGCGGCGTCCAGCGTCGGGAAGATCAGCAGGTTGGCGTCCTCGCTCATCTTGGCGTTGGGGAAGACCTGCTTGCGGATATCCGCATCCAGCGCCGCATCACCGTGCATCTCGCCTTCCACTTCCAGGTCGGGATGCTCGTTGTGCAGCAGCACCAGCGCCTTGCGCATCTTCTCGGCGGTCGGCGAGTTGTCGGTGCCGAAGCTGGAGTGGGACAGCAGCGCGATGCGCGGCTGGATGCCGAAACGACGCACCTCGTCGGCAGCCAGACGGGTCATCTCGACGACCTGCTCGGGGGTCGGATCGTAGTTGACGTAGGTGTCGCACAGGAACACGGTCCGGTCCGGCAGGGCCAGCAGGTTCATCGTGTAAAAGTTGCGCACGCCCTTCTGGCGGCCCAGCACCGTCTCGATGAACTTGAGGTGCAGGTGGTGCATGCCGTAGGTGCCGCAGATCATCCCGTCGGCGTAGCCGAAGTGCAGCAGCAGCGCGCCGATCAGCGTGGTGCGGCGGCGCACTTCGCGCTTGGCGTAATCCACCGACACGCCCTTGCGCTCCATCAGCGAGTGGTAGTGGGACCACAGCTGGTTGAAGCGCGGATCAGAGTCCGGGTTCACCATCTCGAAGTCCAGCTCGGGGCGCAGGCGCAGGCCGAAACGCTCGATATTGTGCAGCACGACCTCGGGGCGGCCGATCAGCACCGGACGGCAGGTACCCTCGTCCACCGCGGTCTGCACTGCGCGCAGCACGCGCTCGGCTTCGCCTTCCGCGAAGATGATGCGCTTGGGCGCCTGCTTGGCGGCCTGGAACACCGGCTTCATCACCAGGCCGGACTGCCACACGAAGTTGTTGAGCTGCTGGCGGTAGGCGTCGAAATCGGTGATCGGGCGCGTCGCCACGCCGGACTCGATGGCCGCGCGGGCCACTTCGGGAGCGATCTTGACGATCAGGCGCGGATCGAAGGGCTTCGGAATGATGTACTCGGGGCCAAAGCCTGACAGCCGCTCGCCGTAGGCCGCCGCCACGATGTCGGAGGCCTCGGCACGGGCCAGCTCGGCGATGGCACGCACGGCGGCCAGCTTCATCTCGTCAGTGATCGTCGTCGCGCCGACGTCCAGCGCGCCACGGAAGATGAACGGGAAGCACAGCACGTTGTTCACCTGGTTCGGGTAATCCGAGCGACCGGTGGCAATCAGCGCGTCGTCGCGGACCTTCTTGACCTCTTCCGGCAGGATCTCCGGCGTCGGGTTGGCCAACGCCATGATCATCGGCCGCGACGCCATCTTGGCAACCATCTCCGGCTTCAGCACGCCGCCGGCGGACAGGCCGAGGAACACATCGGCGCCCTCGATGATCTCGCCCAGCTTGCGCGCGTCGGTCTTCTTCGCGTAGCGCGCCTTGATCGGGTCCATCAGCGTCGTACGGCCTTCGTACACCACGCCTTCGATGTCGCTCACCCAGATGTTCTCGACCGGCACGCCGAGCATCACCAGCAGGTCCAGGCAGGCCAGCGCGGCCGCGCCGGCACCGGAGGTGACCAGCTTGATCTTGGAGAGGTCCTTGCCGAGCAGGTGCATGCCGTTGAGCAGCGCCGCGCCGACGACGATGGCGGTGCCGTGCTGGTCATCGTGGAAGACCGGGATCTTCATCCGCTCGCGCAGCTTGCTCTCGATGTAGAAGCACTCCGGCGCCTTGATGTCCTCGAGGTTGATGCCGCCGAAGGTCGGCTCCAGCGCCGCGATCATGTCGATCAGCTTGTCCGCGTCGGGCTCGTCGATCTCCAGGTCGAACACGTCGATGCCGGCAAACTTCTTGAACAGCACCGCCTTGCCTTCCATCACTGGCTTGGCCGCCAGCGGGCCGATGTTGCCAAGGCCGAGCACTGCGGTGCCGTTGGTGACGACACCGATCAGGTTGCTTCGGGACGTCAGCGACGCAGCCTCGGCCGGATCTTCGACGATCGCATCGCAGGCCGCCGCCACACCAGGCGAGTAGGCCAGCGACAGATCCTGCTGGTTGGTCAGCGCCTTGGTTGGCGCGATGGCGATCTTCCCCGGCTTGGGCAGGCGGTGGTATTCAAGTGCGGCCAGGCGAATTTGCTCATCCATTCAGGTATCCCTCTCCATTGTTGATGTGTGTTTGTGTACTGCCATCATCCGACCAAATTACCGTTACGGCAATTCGTGACTTCCACAGCACAAAATGCCATCCGAGTAGATTTCTCTACACGCCGAACCATGGCATAATGTAAGGCTAAGTCGGTCGGGTTAATCCTGATTGACACCAATAATACGCGCCGAGGCCTGGTGGCCCAAAAAAGACGCGATTGCCCAGCCGGAAACCTCCCGAACCGGCACTTGAAACAACGCATCCGTAACGTCCTGGAGAATCGTCAGATGTCTCAAAGCATTGCCGAAGCCGCCATCGCCGCCGCACCCGATTACGTCAAGCACCAGAAGCTCAAGCAGTGGGTCGCTGAAATCGCCGCCCTCACCGAACCCGACCGCGTGGTGTGGTGTGACGGCTCCGAAGAAGAATACGACCGCCTGTGTGCCGAAATGGTCGACGCCGGGATGCTGATCAAGCTGAACCCGGAAAAGCGCAAGAACTCCTACCTCGCCTGGTCCGACCCGTCCGACGTGGCCCGCGTCGAAGACCGCACCTTCATCTGTTCCGCCAACAAGGACGACGCCGGCCCCACCAACAATTGGGAAGACCCGGCCAAGATGCGCAAGACCCTGAACGAACTGTTCAAGGGCTGCATGCACGGTCGCACCCTTTACGTGATCCCGTTCTCCATGGGCCCGCTCGGCTCCCCCATCGCCCACATCGGCGTTGAGATTTCCGACAGCCCCTACGTGGTCACCAACATGCGCACCATGACCCGCATGGGCAAGGCCGTCTTCGACGTGCTCGGCACCGACGGCGAGTTCGTGCCCTGCGTGCACACGGTCGGCGCGCCGCTGGCCCACGGCGAGAAGGACTCCCGCTGGCCCTGCAACCCGACCACCAAGTACATCGTCCACTACCCCGAGACCCGCGAGATCTGGTCCTACGGCTCCGGATACGGCGGCAACGCGCTGCTCGGCAAGAAGTGCTTCGCGCTGCGCATCGCCTCCACCATGGCCCGCGACGAAGGCTGGCTGGCCGAACACATGCTGATTCTCGGCGTGGAAAGTCCCGAAGGCGAGAAGACCTACGTCGCCGCCGCCTTCCCGTCCGCCTGCGGCAAGACCAACTTCGCGATGCTGATCCCGCCCAAGTCCTTCGATGGCTGGAAGATCTCCACCGTCGGCGACGACATCGCCTGGATCAAGCCGCGCCTGGAAGCCGACGGCAGCACCCGCTTCTACGCGATCAACCCGGAAGCCGGCTTCTTCGGCGTCGCCCCCGGCACCTCCGAGAAGACCAACTACAACGCGCTGGCCACCCTGCGCGAGAACATCATCTTCACCAACGTCGCGCTGACCGACGACGGCGACGTGTGGTGGGAAGGCCTGAGCAAGGAAGCCCCGGCTCACCTGGTCGACTGGCAAGGCAAGGACTGGACCCCGGAGATCGCCAAGGAAACCGGCCGCAAGGCTGCGCACCCGAACTCCCGCTTCACCGCCCCGGCCAGCCAGTGCCCGTCCATCGACCCGAAGTGGGAAGACCCGGCCGGCGTGCCCATCTCCGCCTTCATCTTCGGCGGCCGCCGCGCCACCACCGTGCCGCTGGTGTACCAGGCCTTCAACTGGAACTTCGGCGTCTACATGGCCGCCACCCTCGGCTCCGAAACCACCGCTGCGGCCTTCGGCGCTCAGGGCGTGGTCCGTCGCGACCCGTTCGCCATGCTGCCCTTCTGCGGTTACCACATGGGTGACTACTTCAACCACTGGCTGAAGATGGGCCACACCGTTGATCAGGCCCCCGGCATCTTCTGCGTCAACTGGTTCCGCATGAACGAGAAGGGCGAGTTCATGTGGCCCGGCTTCGGCGAGAACATGCGCGTGCTGAAGTGGGTCGTCGACCGCGTCCGCGGCCGTGTGCACGCCACCGAGAACGCTCTCGGCTGGATGCCCCAGTACGAAGACATCGACTGGACCGGCTCCGACGTAACCAAGGCCGAGTTCGAAGCCCTGGTCAAGATCGACGCCGACGCCTGGAAGACCGAGCTGGCCGGCCACCAGGAATGGTTCGAGAAGCTGCAGGACCGCCTGCCCAAGCAGTTCACGCTCAAGCGCGAACTGTTCGAACTGGCCCTGTCGGTGTAATTTCGCAGCAGCCACCCGGCTGCTCAGGTAGCGCAAGAAAGCGTCGAGCAATCGGCGCTTTTTTGTTGCGCCTCTGCTTGCCCCTCGCTTGCCTTCTTCTGCCTTTTGACATCCGGGGCGCGAATCCCCCGCAGAGGCAAATTTGCCTCCGCTGAATCGAGCTCATCCTTCCAGGAACACTTCAATGACCCGCAGCGCCCGCCGCATGGCCGACATCCAGCCCTTCCACGTGATGGAGATCCTCAAGCGCGCCCACGAACTCGCCGCCAGCGGGCGCGACATCATCCACCTGGAAGTCGGCGAGCCGGATTTCGCCAGCCCCCAACCCATCGTCGAAGCAGCCCAGCGCTTCCTGACCGGCGGCCACGTGCATTACACACCAGCCCTCGGCCTCACCGCCCTGCGGGAAGCCATCGCCCGCTTCTACCACGACCGTTTCGGCACCGACGTTTCGCCCGAGCGCATCATCGTCACTCCCGGCGCCTCCGGCGCGCTGATGCTGGCCCTGGCGGCACTGACCGATCCGGGTGACGAATGGCTGCTGCCCGACCCCGGCTACCCGTCGAACCGCCACCTCGTGCGCAGCTTCGAAGGCAGCCCGCGCGGGCTGCCGGTGGACGCCAGCACCCGCTTCCAGCCCACGCCCGCCCAGGTCGAGGCAGCCTGGACGGCGCAGACCCGCGGCCTGATGGTGGCCAGCCCGGCCAACCCCACCGGCACGCTGCTGACGCTCGACGAAATCGTCGAGCTGCAGGAAACCGTGAGCCGGCGCAACGGCGTACTGATCGTCGACGAGATCTACCAGGGCCTCAACTACGGTGTGGACGCCTGCACCGCCCTCAGCCGGCTCGACGACGTCTTCGTGGTGAACAGCTTTTCGAAGTACTTCGGCATGACCGGCTGGCGCCTCGGCTGGCTGGTCGCCCCGGAAGCCTATGTGCGGGACATCGAGAAGCTCGCCCAGCACTTCTTCATCTCGCCCTCCACACCCGCCCAGCACGCCGCACTGGCCGCCTTCGAACCGTCCACCATTGCCATCCTCGAAGAGCGCCGGCACGAGTTCGCCGAACGTCGCAACGCACTGCTCCCCGCCCTGCGCCAACTCGGCTTCAAATTCGCCACCGAACCCCAGGGCGCCTTCTACCTGTACGCCGACATCTCCGGCATCGCCGAGGACAGCCAATCGCTGGCCCGTCGTCTCATCGAGGAAGCCGGCGTCGCCACGACGCCCGGCATCGACTTCGGCGACAACGCGCCGGAACGCCATCTGCGCATCGCCTACACGACGGGCACGGCGCGCCTGCTCGAAGCCGCCGAACGCATCGCCCGCGTCCTGTAGAAGCAGGAATGCATGTGCCCACTACTGAGCCGCTGGGGGCTACAAACACCCAACCCCTGGCTCTCCAAACAAGCCTGGCGAAACAAGCCCTTTGGATAATCTATACATCGCCCTCCAGCCCTCACGCTCTCCTTACCATCATGCCTTCAACGAGCCGACCCACCCTCGCCTTCCCAGCAATGGCACACCCCTGCATCCACCGCACTCTGATTTGACTCTCTGCACGAACTCCCAAGCCGCCAATTAGTAATGCTCTATTCGGATGGGGGAGTAATGCGAAGTGAATGGAAGCTCGCAATGAAATCAGACCTGATCCCCTTCTGGCGCTCCTTCTTGCGCGACCCACAACGTATCGGCGCAATCGCGCCCGCGGGACGCCCCCTAAGCGATGCCATGGCCCATGAAGTTCTCGCCATCAGCCATCCCGGCATCGTGATCGAACTCGGCGCCGGCACAGGTTCAATCACCCAGGCTTTGTTCGAGGCCCGCCACCACATGACTGAACTCATCGCCGTCGAACGGGCCCCCGAACTGGCTGCACACCTGCACCAAAAGTTCCCAGGGATGCGGATCCACGTGCATTGCGCAAGCGAAGTCGAACGGCTTGCCCTACCAGTACACAGTGTCCTGACTCTGGTTTCGTCACTGCCTTTCCGCTCACTGCCAACACGGGATAGACATCGCCTGAGCGCTGCAATCGCAAGAATCAGCGAAACGGCAGCTCACTTTCGACTGATCCAGTACAGTTACTTTGGCCGCCTCCCATTTCCCAGCCCCACAAAGAGTCTGGTCTGGCGACGCAGGCACACCATCATGCGCAATCTGCCCCCTGCAACCGTGTGGGTGCTGGAGCGGGCTTGAACAGGGCCAGTCGCGTAAACAAAAAAACCCGCCTCTCGGCGGGTTCCTCTTCCCCAGGCTCGGGCGCGTGTCAGGCGCCGACGATCCTTCCTCCACTGCGGGCCACCTGGCTCAGCATGGCCTTCACGGCCATCACCTTGCTGGCGTAGGGCGCCGACGGATCGCCGACGCCACCATACTGCTGCAGGGCCCGCTCGACGGAACCGGTGCTCCGGATGTACTCCTTGAGCACCAGCGCGCCGACGCGGATGTTGGTTTCAGGGTCGAACATGGCACTCTTGTCCGACTTCACATCCACCTTGTCGGGGTGGAATTTGGGAATCACCTGCATCAACCCCTGCGCGCCCATCGGGCTCTCGGCAAAGGGATTGAAGCGGGACTCGATGGCCATCACGGCCACCAGCAGCAGCGGGTCTACGCCCACGCTGCGCCCGGTCTGCTGGGCGGATGCCAGCAGCGGTTCAAGTGCCACGGCCGAGACTTGATAGCGCTTGGCCACATAGGTCTGGACACGTTGCAGGTCTGGGCTGAGCTTGATCGGCGACGCGGTTTCCACCGCCTGCACGATTTCAGCCTCTGGCTCTTCGGTGGCAACTTCTGCAACAGCAGGCGCCGCCGCACCACCAACCAGACCATCAAGAGACAGGCCCTGCACACCGTGGTTCGCAATTCTGGATGCCACGAACAGTGTGAGGATGAGACCCGCGACGAGAAGACCGCCGTGGGCGAAGTGAAGCATGTATGAAGCCGCGTGACGTGCGAACTTCGCGATACGAGTTGCGAACATGGGCTCTCCTTTCTGTGGCCACAGTCCAGCAAACGCGCGCGCACAACCGCCCCCAGGACAGCAGGGACAGAAAATCCGTTTGTATCACCCGACAGCCCCCGAAAAAAACAGGGCCGGGTTCAACTCGTCAACCAACAAAACCGGCCGACGGCGCTCGAAGGACTAGGTCGCCAGGGGTTGATCCAAACACGCTGATGCAACCAGACAGCGTGCCAAAAAAAGTACCGAGCCAGACCTCAGACAGGTCAGTAACCGGGGGGAAGAAGGCCGGTTATGCGGCGGCTCAGGCACCGACTTGTAACAAGATTTTTGCGCCAAAAAATGCACACAAAACGCATTCTATTGATTCGACTGGATTTTGTCAATGCGCCCCCCGACACCCCCACCAAAGTCGAATCCATTTGCATATGCCGAACACCATGCAAGCTGATGTACCCCGAATGAAAAATCAGGGCTTCAGGGCCGAGCAGCGCACTGCCGAAGCCAGCGCACCGGGCTCGAGAGCCCCCCAGGTTTCCGGGTCCTGAGTAGGAACGAGCACACCCGGCTGCCCCAGCATGGTCAGCCACGCGCGGGCGACATCCCGATGGGCAATGAGCCCGTTTTTCTGCCGAAAAACATCGAGCACCTTCGCGCGCCCGCTTCTCTGAAATGCCGAATTCCAGAGCACGATCGCCGGCACAACCGAATCCTCCCGACTGCTCGTTGGACCTGCATGCATCCGCCGCCCCGTACCATCGGACGGCAGATTCTCACCATGGTCGCTGGTGAAAACCAGAAATGCAGGCTCCGATTGCGCATCGAGGACTTCGGCTGCGCGCAGCAGGACGCTCGCACCGTACTCCGCGGCTCGCCGATAGCGTAGTTCGTTCAAGGCCTCGCCATCGACACCTGCCGGCTCGGGCGGAAACATCGTCGCCGGATAGCGCTGCTCATAGAAGAAGTGCTGGCCGTACATGTGGATCAGCACCGCCTTCGACGCCGCATCCGTTCGCTTCAGAAAATCCGCCATGGCTTCGATTGCCACTTCATCATAGGTATTGACGTCCATCGACGAGATTTTCTGGCTGAAATCATGCCCCTCTTCGGGCACGACCCAGATTTCGTGGTTGTTGATATAGGCGGTCCGGGCTCCGGCAGCCTTGGCGATGGCGAGCAGTGTCGGCTTGTGGGCCGCCCCCGCTACATCAGCCACATCGACAAGTGTTAACAGGCGGGGAACCGATGCGAAGGTACCATTGCCTCCCGCGCAAGCATCGGGGAGGCGTACTCCCAAGCCCCGCTCCAGCCGCGCAGCCAACTGGGCCGACCACTTCCCACGCGCGGGATCGAGCAACGCATCGGCCCGCAGCGACTCTCCGACGATGAACACCGCAACACCAGGCAGCGCATCGAACTCACGGGGCACACCGATGGTGGAGCGGATGAACTGCGGCCGAGCCTGCGCAGGCATGACTGCCTGATTAAGGGCCATACGCAGGCCCTCCTTGCCCATCTCGACATGTGACAGCCAGACAACACCCATCCGCGCCTCCGGGCCCGCGAGCCTGGCCCAGGCGGCATAACCCCCGGCATCAAGAACGGCGGACGAAGCCGGCAGCAAGGCGGCCAGAAAGACGAAGGACAACCAGCCGCGGCTGCGCGACGGCGCACGCCAAGCCGCCCATGCCGCGATGATGCCCAGTACCGCCGACAGCACGGCCACCAGTTGGAACTGTCTATTTCCCAGAACCACGCGGGCTGCGGTCAGCACCTCCTTGTAAGCACCGTTGGTCGCAGATCCCATGCTGGCGGTAGACGGCCCCATTCCGGTCACCGCCACCGCACCGATCCAGGCTAGCGTCAGGGGCAGCAGCAGCAATTGCACCATGGCCGCCCACCGAAGCATTCGCCCAGGTGCCGACGCCGCCAGCACGCCGCACAACAAAGCCCAGCCCGCCGCCTCCAAGGGGCGAGCGAGACGCCCTGACGAGACCAGCCAGATCAGCATCGGAGCCAAGGAAGCGACCAGCAGCAGCGCCCTCGCCCGGCCCTCGGCGTCACGGGCAAACCGGCCGACTACGCGGAGAATCGGAGCGCACACGCGCATGAACATCATTCCCTGTGCGAAAGGGAAGCCACTCAGGCGGGCCGCTCGGAAAGCGGGAACGGCCAGCGCATGCACGCCTCCTCGTCCACCGAGGAGGCGGCTTCGACGAGGTCCGCCAACGCGGATCCGTGCAGCGCCAGCAAACGCCGCAACCGCTCCCACGAAAAGAAGGGCCCCGGGTCCGTCTTGCGCCCGGGGGCAATATCCGAATGCCCCGTGATCCCCTCGATGGGAAAGCGCCCGCAGAGCTCCGTCAGCAGGTCGGCCAGCACCTCGTATTGCACGGCCTCGAAGGGCAGCGTATCGCAGCCTTCCAGTTCGATACCGATGGAGAAATCATTGCAACGCTCACGCCCACGCCAGGACGACGCGCCGGCGTGCCAGGCACGCATCTGCGGATCGACGAACTGGATCAATTCGCCGGTACGGCGGATGAAGAAGTGAGCGGAGACCCTCAGGTGGTGGATACCCGCGTAGTAAGGGTGCGCCTGCGGGTCGAGGGTGTTGGTGAAGAGCTGGGTGACACCGGAGCCGCCAAAGCGGTTGGGGGGTAGGCTGATGGCGTGGATGACGACGAGGCTGGTGTCGGCATTTGCCGGACGCACGTCATGATTCTGTGAAACAGGGGAAATCGCAGCATTCATGCCATGAATTTTCCCACACCCCCTCAAAACTGTCCGCCCTGAAACGGAAAACGCCCGGAGGCTCTCACCGTCCGGGCTTTCAAAAGCTGACTGACTATCAGGCTTGATTCAGGATCAGCACAGACCGGCAGACTTGCAACTGCCAGTGGTAATGTCCCAGGTAACGCTGGAGGCACTGGCAGTCGGAATCATGATGTAAGTCTTCGAATCCACTTCGGCAGTGCCGGTTGCGGTAATCGTCCCGTTATCAGCAACAGTCACGGAAGTAACCTTGCCATAGCCAGCCGGCTGGGCAGCAACGCCGCCGTTACCGTTAGAACAGCCAGTCACCGCAGCAGTCGGATCGGTACGGTTCTGGATACAAATCTCAACCTGGGACTTGAAGCCCTGCGCAGCCTGCACGACTTCCGTGAACTTCGCCTTCTTCGTGTAAGTCTGGTACTGGGGCACCGCAATCGCCGCCAGGATGCCGATGATGGCAACGACGATCATCAGTTCGATCAGGGTGAAACCGCCTTGCTTCTTCATGATGTGATCTCCACTCGTTGAATTTCGATGGTGCGGGCTGCTGCCTCGTACGCAGAGACATAGGCAACCGTCGTGCCAGATATCCCGCGTTTCATTTTTTCCATTTGGAAACAATTTATTGCCAGATGGTACGGGCTTCAGACGGCCTGCCCCACCCGTGGAAACCCATTCTTCATGTGACGTTTTTCGTCACCTGCTGCCAAAGTTCGTCAGTCCACCGGGCCATCAGGGGCCATGATCTGTCAGCCGCTCGCCGCGCGAGCGGTACAACACATGTAGCCGGGAGCGAATTCATTCGCCCTCCGCAGGTCGAAGCGGCGGATGGGCGGGTGAATGCGCCCCGACGGCAAGACCGCCCCATGGAAGAAGGGAGACACAATGGACGCCCCCAACGACAAGTACCTCCCGGCCCGCATCCTGTGGCTGCACCGCTGGAGCCCCCGCCTGCTGTCCTTCCGGCTCAGCCGCGAGGCGGGCTTCCGCTTCGTGCCGGGGCAGTTCGCGCGCCTCGGGCTGCATCAGGCCAATGGCGTGCCGGTGTGGCGTGCTTACTCGATGGCGTCGGCGACCTGGGATGACCACCTGGAGTTCTACTCGATCATCGTGCCGGACGGCGCTTTCACATCCCGCCTTGAACAACTACAAGTCGGCGACGAACTGATGATGGAGCGCCAGCCCTTCGGCTTCTTCACCACCAACCGTTTTGCCGATGGGCGTGACCTGTGGATGCTCGGCACCGGTACGGGGCTGGCCCCTTACCTGGCGATCCTGCAGGACGAGAGCACCTGGACGCGCTTCGAGCGCCTCATTCTGGTGCATTGCGCGCGCGATGCCGACGACCTCGCCTATCGCGCCGAAATCGCCGCCCTGCGGGACCATCCCCTGTGGGCCGAGCATGGACACAAGCTGATCTACCAGCCGGTCGCCACCCGTGACGACACCATTGCCGGCGCGCTCCATGCGCGCATTCCGGCGCTGCTGCAGAGCGGCGAGCTGGAGGCCCGGCTGGACATTCCACTGACCCTCGCCGACTCCCGCATCATGATCTGCGGCAGCCCGAACATGGTCCACGATACCCACAAGGCCTTGCTCGGGCGGGGCTTCCGTCTCAGCCGGCTGGCTGCGCCAGCGCAAATCGCGGTGGAAAACGCCTGGTGAGTGCCCCCTTCAAAAGCTGAGCCGCACCAAGACGGTGAAAGCCATCTTCCTTTTGTCACCCAGGAATTAGAAACTCAAGGAATGGCGCATTAATTTGGTGCATGAACCATCAATCTGCACGATCATGGTGCCATAACACACCATACCCTGATGGCAAGCCCTTCATTCATCAGGATTTTTCACCAAAATAGAGCTGGCACAGCACCTGCTTGGTGCCTCGCTTCATTTTCGGAGCCCAAAATGGAGCAAATCAGTAACACCAGCAATGTTCTCTTCGTGCTGCTAGGCGCCATCATGGTGCTAGCAATGCATGCCGGCTTCGCCTTCCTTGAGCTCGGCACAGTACGCAAGAAGAACCAGGTCAATGCCCTGGTCAAGATCCTGACCGACTTCGGCGTATCGGCCATCGCGTACTTCTTCATCGGCTACACCGTGGCCTACGGCGTCAACTTCTTCTCCAGCGCCGACGTGCTGGCCCAGAAGAGCGGCTACGAGATGGTCAAGTTCTTCTTCCTGCTGACCTTCGCCGCCGCCATTCCTGCCATCATCTCCGGCGGCATCGCCGAGCGCGCCAAGTTCCACCCGCAAAGCGTCGCCACCTTCCTGCTGGTCGGCTTCGTCTACCCTTTCTTCGAGGGCATCGCCTGGAACGATAACCTCGGCATCCAGCCGTGGCTGGAAGCGGCCTTCGGCGCCAAGTTCCATGACTTCGCCGGCTCGGTGGTGGTGCATGCGGTCGGTGGCTGGATCGCGCTGCCTGCGGTGCTGCTGCTCGGCGCCCGTCGTGGCCGCTACACCAAGGACGGCAACGTGGCCGCCCACCCGCCTTCCAATATCCCCTTCCTGGCCCTCGGCGCGTGGATCCTCACCGTTGGCTGGTTCGGCTTCAACGTGATGTCGGCCCAGACCCTCGACAAGGTCAGCGGCCTGGTCGCCCTCAATTCCCTGATGGCGATGGTCGGCGGCACGCTGGCAGCGATGGTCCTGGGCAAGAACGACCCAGGCTTCATCCACAACGGCCCACTGGCCGGCCTGGTCGCCGTGTGCGCAGGCTCCGACCTGATGCATCCGATCGGTGCGCTGGCCACCGGCCTGATCGCCGGCGTGCTGTTCGTTCAGCTGTTCACCATCACCCAGAACCGCTGGAAGATCGACGACGTGCTCGGCGTGTGGCCGCTGCACGGCCTGTGCGGCGCCTGGGGCGGCATTGCGGCCGGCATCTTCGGGGCAAAGGCGCTGGGCGGCATCGGCGGCATCAGCATCGTGTCGCAGTTGATCGGTACCGCCGGCGGCATTGTCGTCGCGGCTGCGGGCGGCACCATCGTCTATGGCGCGCTGAAGTCCATCGTCGGCATCCGCCTGGATGCGGAAGAAGAATTCGACGGCGCCGACCTGACGATCCACAAGATCACCTCCACGCCAGACCGGGAAACGCACTGGTAAACCGTGCGGTAACGAGCATCACGAAAAGCCGGCCCTGCCGGCTTTTTCTTTTCATGGCCCCCCACTCCGCGTCTACCTTGCCTCTCCCCGCCCCCGCACCTTAACCTCTGCCTGCCATCGACACCCTTGCCGGAAGCCCGGCCCAGGCGCATGCAGACACTTTCCCGCATCGACCGGCCCCTGCGGGCCGCCCGGCGCATCGCGCTGAGCCATTACACGGCCAGCGGCCTGGTGGCGGCGCTCGGCATGCTGCTGATCTCCGGCGGCATGCACTTCTACTTCGGCGCCTTCGCCGCGGCGGCCGCGTCGGTGGGCGTGGCCATCGTGATTCCGCCGGACCAACCGGCGCCCCAGCGCGGCAAGTTCTGGCAGCTGCTGCCGGCGGCGCTGATCGGCCTGCCGCTGTTCCTCGCCGTCCAGGCCCTGCACAACGCGCCGGTGCTGCTGGGCCTGCTGCTGGTGCCGGCCAGCTTCGTCGCCTTCCTGGCCGGCGCGTGGGGCAAGCGCGGGCTGCCGATCTCCATTTCGATCATGTTTGCGGTGGTGCTGTCGATGGCAGTGCCGGTCCACGAGGGCACCGGCAGCATCGCGACGACCGGCCTGTACTGCGCCATCGGCAGCGGGGGCTACCTGGTGTTCGCCAGCCTGGCCAACTCGGCCCTCAACGCCCGCTACCGGATCCAGATGCTGGCCGACGTGCTGTTTGCGCTGGCCGGGCTGATGCGCTGCCAGGCACGGCAGTTCGGCGCCCTGAGCCAGCCGTCCGACGCTGCGCCGCTGATCGGCGAGCTGCTGCGACGTCAGGCCGCGCTGGCCGACCAGCTGCAGGCGGCCCGCAACATCCTGCTCGAATCCCCGCGCACGCCGCGCCGCCAGCGTCTGGCCGGCATGCTGCTGCAGGTGCTGGAGATGCGCGACCATCTGCTGGCCAGCGAACTGGACGTGGACACGCTGCGCACGCACCCCGGCCACCCGTTGCTGCTCAACGCCCTCGGCGAGATCCTCGGCGCCCTGGCCGACGAGCTGGACAGCCTCGCCGACGCCCTGCTCATCGGTCGCCCGCCCGAACCCTTCGCCAGCCACCGCCCCCAGCTCGCCCGCCTGGAACTGCCCGATGAAGAAGACCGCGGCACCAACGGCAGCGCCCCGTCGACGGCGATGCTGGCCCGCGGTCTCAGCAACCGCCTCGGCCACATCAACGACGAAACCCTGCGCCTGATCGCTCTCGCCCGCGGCGAGGAGCAACCCGACCTGAGCCTGGTGCGCACCGCCTGGCAGGCCTTCGTCAGCCCCACGGCCTGGTCCTGGCAGCCCCTCGCCGAGCTGTGGCACTGGAACGCGCCGCCGCTGCGCCACGCCATCCGCGCCGCGCTTGCCATCGGCAGCGCCTACGCGCTGTCCCTCGCCGTGCCCTGGGGCACCCACGACTACTGGATCCTGCTGACCATCGTCGTCGTACTGCGCGGCAGCCTGGCCCAGACCGTCGAACGGCGCAACCACCGGGTGCTCGGCACCCTGCTCGGCTGCGTGCTGACCGGCGCGCTGCTGGCCGCCCATCCGCCGGCGCTCTTCCTGCTGCTGGTCGTCATGCTGGCCCAAGGCATCGCCCATGCCTTCGCGATCCGGCGCTACGTCGTCGCCGCGGTGGCCGCGACGGTCATGGGCCTGGTACAGAGCCACATGCTGAACGCCGGCAGCGCCACCTTCGAAGTCATCGAGCGCATCGCCGACACGCTGGCCGGCGTCGCCATCGCCTGGGCCTTCGCCTACGTGCTGCCGAGCTGGGAGCGCGGCCGCATCCCGGCTCTCGTGGCCCGCAGCCTCGCCGCCCAGGCCCACCACGCCCGCATCGCACTGGGCCTGGGGCAGTTGCAGGCGGTGGACAACGAACCGGAACTGGCCTGGCGGCTGGCCCGGCGCGAAGCCTACGACAGCCTGTCGGCGCTGGTGCAGGCCACCCAGCAATCCCTTGCCGAGCCCCGTGCGGTACGCCCGCCACTGGAAGCCCTGGGGCGCCTGCTGGCCCACAACTACCAGCTCCTCGCGCAGCTCACCGCGGTGAAGACGATGCTGATGTCGCGCCGCGGCCGCCTCGATGCGGCGCGCATCCAGCTTCCGCTGCAGCAGGCCAGCGAAGCCATTGACCAAGCCTTGACAGCACCCGCGGCAGCATTGGCGCCAGCGCCCTGCGCTGCAATGGAGAACCTCGCCCTGCCCGACCCCTTCGAGCAGGATCTGAGCCCCTGGCTGCTGCGCCGCCTCGGCCTGGCCAGCGAGCTCGCGGCGCAGGTCAGGGAGGATGCGGAGCAGGTGTTGCGCCCGGCGCCGACCGTGCCGGACAGTGAAATGCAGGAAGGCTCCGGACCAGCGGCTGTGGGCGAGTGATCCCGTCTCCACGGGCGGCCAGCCAGTACATTTCCGCCCTTGGGAGCCAGTTCAGTCGCCCATTCCCCTCCATCTACATACCCTCTTCCCAAGCCCACGCACGCAAAAAAATCCCGCCGAAGCACAATGCTCGGCGGGATGCTAAAGACCGGCGGGTAGTTTGGGAGGAGAGGTGCCCGCCGGGTGGGAAAAGTCGGTACAAGTTCAGTGCCGCAGGTCGCTCTCCAGCCGCCCGCGATGGGAAAACAGAAAACCGAGGCAGACGAACAACAGCACGCCCTCGATCCACAAGGCCGCCTGCACGCCCCACCAGGCCGCCAGCAGACCGGCCGCCAGCCCGCCGATGGCGTCGAAGCCGAAGCGCGTCGCCATGAAGAAGGACACCACGCGGCCGCGCATGGTCTCCGGCGTACTCGACTGCAGCAGCATGTTGATGCCCGCATTGCAGACGGTGATGCCAAAACCCAGCAGCACCAGCCCGGCAAAGGCCAGCGCCGGCAGGTGGCTGGCGCCGATGCCGACCAGCGCCACCGCGCTGATCGCCACCGCGGCGACCACCCCCTGGCTCAGCCGCGCCAGCGAACGCACGCGGGTCAGCATGACGGTGCCGAGGAAGGCCCCGCCGCCCGCCCCGCCCCACAGCCAGCCGAGGGTCCGCGCATCGCCGAGGAAGACATCCTTGGCCAGAATCGGCAGCAGCGTCGCGTAGCTCGACGCGGTCAGGTTCACGCCGATGACCACGCCGATCAGCACCCGCACGTACCAGGTGTCCCACACATAGCGCGCGCCTTCCTTGAAGACCCGCCCGACCGGGCCGCGCACCGGCTCCGGCATCCGTCCATCGGCGCGCAGCACCGCAACGATCAGCGCCATGAAGGACAGCGCGTTGAGGCCGAAACACACCGCCTCCGAACTCAGCCCCAGCAACAGCCCGGCCACCGGCGGCCCGAAGAAGCGGCCGCCATTGACCAGCATCGAGTTAAGCGCCAGCGCATTGGGCAGATCCTCGCGGCTTTCCACGAAGGCGTTGATCAGCGAATGGCGCAGCGGCGCATCGAAGCTGCTCAGCACACCGAGCAGCAGCGACATGGCGACGATCAGCGTCGGCCCGATCCAGCCCAGTGCCGTCAGTACCGCCAGCGTCAGCGCCTGGGTGGCGAGCAGGGACTGCACGACGATCAGGCAGCGCCGCTTGTCCTGCTTGTCGATCCACGCGCCGGCCAGCGGCCCGAGCAGCAGCTGCGGGGCCAGCGACGCAAAGGTGGTCACACCAAGCAACGCGGCCGACCCGGTCAGCCGGTATACCAGCCACACCAGCGCCACCTGCTGGATCCACGAGCCGAGCAGCGACACCGCCTGGCCAAAGAAGTACAGCCGGAAATTGGCCGACCGCAACGCACGTATCGACTCGGGAACCCTTCTCTCACTCACCCCTGCACACTCCGCAAACCGTCTGGTCCTCAGCTTCTCCTCGCCTGGGCCGACATGCGGACCGGTGCGTTGGAAGCCCCGAAGCCGGCATAGCCGTCACGGCGCTGGACGATTTCGAAGAAAAAGCGGTCCACGAACATCTGGGTATAG
The DNA here is from genome assembly GCF_058800215.1 of Zoogloea sp. GW822-FHT05C07. NCBI lineage: Bacteria > Pseudomonadati > Pseudomonadota > Betaproteobacteria > Rhodocyclales > Zoogloeaceae > Zoogloea > Zoogloea sp. GW822-FHT05C07. The sequence continues at coordinate 3,837,458 of NZ_CM179510.1, read as the reverse complement.
AAGTGGAAGAATTCCCCCTCCTCGTTGCGGTCGTAGAGGACCCCGAGGCGGCGCATGCGTTCGAGCTGCGCGTCGTCCAGCTCGAAACGGGCCGGCAGGTCCTCATAATAATTGTCGGGCACATCGAGCAGGGCAATGCCGTGCCGGGTCAGATACTCGGCGGTCGCAAAAATGTCGTCGCTGGCCAGCGCGATGTGATGCACGCCGCCGCCCTGCAGCGCCTCCATGCTGCGCCCGGTAACGGTGGCGCGGCTATGGGACACGTTGAGGGCGATGCGCAAGGACTGGTCTGCATTGACCATCGCACAGCTGCGCACCAGTCCGTTGGGATCGGCCAGCTCCATGCTCTCCTGCGGATGCAGGCCCAGCACCACGCGGTTGAACAGCACGCCGGTATCGAACTGTTCGAAAGGGAAGCCCTCCGCCAGGTGATCCACGCTGCGGATGCCGGCCTTGCAGCGGCCGTGCTTGGCCGGGTCGACAACGAAGTCGGTCTCGAGGAAACCCTTGTCCTCCAGCGCCTGGGACACGAAGTAGATGATGCTGTCGTCCACCGCGCGCAGCGCCGGGATCAGGGCCTCGTTGGGGCCCACGCGGCCGGCGTGACTGGGCACGTGGAAGGCCACGCCGCGGTTCACCGCCCGCTGGCCGTCGTCGGTGGCAAGGCCTAGCGCGCAGATCGACGGCCCGCGGCGCTGGAAGTAGTCGCTGGCGAAGGAGCCCGGCTCGTTGTTGAGCACCAAGCGCACGTCGCCCTGCTGGTAGAGCTGGACGTTCTTGGTGCGGTGCGTGCCGGAATGATCGAAGCCGAGCCCCTGCAGCGCCTTGCCGAGCGCCTTGCCGGACGCGTCGTCCACCGCGAACTCGATGAAGGACAGGCCGCGCAGCTTGGGCGGCGCCGGCGGGTTGAACAGCTCGATGCGCTCGGTCAGCGCACGAGTGGCCGGATCGCTGACGGCCTGGGCTTCCAGGCGCGCACGGATCTGCTCCTCGAGGTAGAGCAGCGACGAGAAGGCGTCGAGGGTCGTGCGGCGGTTCGGCGCGGCGCGGAACACGTCGTTGAAGATCTCCAGCGACAGCGGCCCCGGATAGCCGGCCTTCAGCACATGCTCCATGAAACCGACCAGGTCGAAAGTACCCTGACCTGGGAAGCAGCGGTAATGACGGCTCCACTGCAGCACGTCCATCACCATGCGCGGCGCGTCGGCCAGCTGCAGGAAGAACAGCTTGTCGGCCGGGATCTGCTCGATGCCGGCCGGGTCGTCGCCGCGCGACAGGATGTGGAAGCTGTCCAGGCACAGGCCCAAATGCGGGTGATCGGCCTTTTTGACGATGTCCCAGGAATGGCCGTAGCGATTGACGTGGTGGCCCCAGGCCAGCGCCTCGTAGGCGATGCGCAGCCCACGCTCGGCAGCCTTCTCGGCCATCGCGTGAAGCTGCGAGGCCATCAGCTCGTCGTCGCAGATGGTGTTCGGCTGCACGTTGGAACACACCAGCAGCATCGGCGCACCGAGCTCGACCATCAGGTCGAACTTGCGCTGGGCGCGGTCCAGGTTGCGCTTGAAGCGGGCGTCGTCCACGCCGTCCATGTCGCGGAAGGGCTGGTACAGGTCGACGCCCAGGCCCAGGTCGGCACAGCGCTGGCGGATCTCGCGCGGCGACAGGCGGCTGTAGATGAGGTCGTTCTCGAAGATCTCCACGGCGTCGAAACGCGCGCGGGCGATGGATTCCAGCTTCTCTTCGAGGGTTCCACTGATGCAGACAGTGGCAATGGCTCGGCGCATCAAGGGTCTCCGCCTGTTGTGCTTGTTTATAGACAGAATCTTAGGCAGGCCGTTTCGGGCGGACCATTGCCCCGCGAGGCTTATGGCGCGACAATCGCGCACCCCATATCAACAATCGCGCGCTTTGCACCGGCGGCTTCCACGGCCGGCGCCCGCAACGGAGACACGCAAATGGCCGAAGAAGAACTGGAACTCGACCGGCGCGACTGGATTGCCGGCCTCGAAAAAGGCCTGCGCATCATTGAGGCGTTCAGCGACGCCCACCCGCGCCTGACCCCGTCCACCGCCGCACGACGCACCGGCATCACCCGCACCGCGGCGCGGCGCTACCTGCTGACGCTGCAGCACCTGGGCTACGTGGACAGCGACGGCACCCATTTCTGGCTGACGCCGCGCATCCTGCGCCTGGGCTGGTCCTACTTTGACTCCGCCAAAGTGCCGCGGGCCGTGCAGCCCTTCCTGCAGCGGATCAGCATCGAGCTGGGCGGTTCGGCCTTCTTCGCCGTGCTCGACCAGGACGAGGTGGTCTTCGTGGCCCGCAACGGCGTGGGCCGCGTGCAGAGCCTGGGTTTCGTGCTCGGCGCGCGCATCGCCGCCAACCTGGCCTCGGCCGGCATCGTACTGCTGGCCTGCAAACCGCCCGAGGAGGTGGAGCGCTGGCTGACCGGACGCAAGTTCATCCCCTACACGCCGCACAGCTACACCAACGTGGAAGACGTCCGCGCCGTCATTGAAAAGGCCCGTACGTTGGGTTACAGCATCCTGGAGCAACAGCTGGAGCAGGACCGCCGCGGCATCGCAGTGCCGGTGCGGACCCGCGCCGGCGTTGTCGTCGGCGCGATCAGCGTGAGCCTGCCGATTGGCAACGAATCCTCCCAGCAGGCGCTGACCCGCGCCCTGCCGGTGCTGCGTGAGGCCGAGCACGCGCTGCTGTCACTACTCTAGAGGCCGTCAGCGGATCGCCGACACCGCCGCGCGCAGGGCCAGCAGGTAGCTGTCCACGCCGAAACCGCAGATCTGCCCCTTAACGATGTCGGCAAACACCGACACGTGGCGGAAGGCCTCGCGGGCGTGGATGTTGGACATGTGCAGCTCGACGACCGGACAGGTCAGGATCGCCAGCGCGTCGCGGATGCCGTAGCTGTAGTGGGTCCATGCGCCGGCGTTGATCAGCACCGCATCCACACCGTCGGTGAAGGCCTGGTGGATGCGCAGGCACATGTCGCCTTCCTGGTTGGTCTGGTAGCTCTCCACTTCCACGCCCAGTTCGCGGCCCAGGGCCTGCAGCTGGCCGTCGATCTCCTCCAGCGTGACGGTGCCGTACTGCACCGGGTCGCGCTTGCCGAACATGTTGTGGTTGATACCGTGCAGCATCAGGATCTTCTTCATTGCGCTCATCCTCCTCAGTACTTGATCTGCGCCACGGCGCGCAGCTCGTCCGGCGTGGCGGTGCCAAAACCGAAGAACTCCAGGTAGGCCGGGATCATCTCGAACAGCATGTCGGTGCCGACCTGGATCGGGCAGCCCTTGGCCTGGGCGGCGGCGAGCAGCGGCGTGATTGCCTGCTTCATCACAACTTCGCCGACGAAGGTGGTCGGCGCCACGCGGTCCATGTCGAAAGGCAGAGGATCGTCCGCCTTCATGCCCAGCGGCGTGGCATTGACGATCAAGTCGAAACCGGCCGGATCGTTCGAACCGGTGCTGACCTTGAGTTCAGGGTAGTGGGCGACGAGGCGCTCGGCGAGGCTCTTCGACGACGCCTCGAAGTTGTCGAACAAGGCCATCTCGGCGACGCCGGCGGCGGCCAGCGACGCGGCGATCGCGCAGCCCACGCCGCCGTTGCCGGACACCAGCACGCGCTTGCCCTTCAGCTCGAAGCCCTTGCGCAGCACGCCGCGCACGAAGCCGGCGCCGTCGAACTGGTCGCCGAGCAGCGTGCCGTCGGGGCGCAGCAGGATCGCGTTGCAGGCGCCGGCGATGCGCGCGGTGGGCGTCACCTCGTCCACCAGCGACATGGTGGTGACCTTGTGCGGCATGGTCACCAGCGCGCCGCGCAGGTTGGTCATCTTGCGCACCGTCTGGATCGCCGCCGGGTAATCCTCGGGCTTGACGCCCATCGGCATCACCACCGCGTCGATGCCCTTCGAGTCGAACCACGGGTTGTAGATCATCGGCGCCTTGAAGGCTTCGGTCGGGTAGCCGAGGTGGGCGATGACGGTCGTTTTGCCACTGATCATGTGTGTCTCCTTTTCTTATCCGGGGGAAGGCGGCGACGTCCGTTGCCTCTCTCTGGATGGAAAGCTGGCGGAGCATCGCGCCGTTGCGGCCCGCCTCGGGACATCCCGGGCGACGCAACATGGAGCGCAGCTTAGCGACGCGTGCACACCGGCAGAATCCGCCAAATGCCGGTCCCGGGCGATTAACGCACAGCCCTGTGCGACAATCGCCCAGCTTGGATTCCGCATCGCAGCAAGGCTCAGCGCAGGGGAACCGTCAGCTCCCGGATCACTGCCGCAGTATTCGGACGCACACCACGCCACCAGACGAAGGCCTCCGCCGCCTGTTCGACGAGCATCCCGACGCCGTCGGCCAGGCGCGCCACGCCGGCCTGCGCCGCCAGCTGGAGGAAGGGCGTGAGGCCCTTGCCATACGCCAGCTCGTAGGCCAGCCCGGCCGGCGCGAACGCTGTCGCGGGCACGGGCGGCAGCTCGCCGCGCAGGCTCGCCGACGTCGCATTGACCACCAGATCGAAGATCTCGCCCGCGAGTTCGTCGTAAGCCACCGCCCGCAGCACCCCCTGCCCGGCCACGCTGGCGGCCAGGGCTACCGCCTTGTCCCGGCTGCGGTTGGCGATCACCAGTTCCCGCGGCCCGGCGGCCAGGAAGGGCAGCACCGCCCCGCGCGCCGCGCCGCCGGCACCGAGCAGCAGCAACCGCTTGCCGGCCAGCGGCAGGCCCAGGTTGCGCTGGATGTCGTTCAGCAGACCGACGCCGTCGAAGTTGTCGGCGAGAATCCGTCCGTCCTCGAACTTGAGGGCATTCACCGCACCGGCCAGCCGGGCCCGTTCGCTCGGTGCGTCCGCCAGTTCGAAGGCCTGCAGCTTGAAGGGCGCAGTCACGTTCATGCCGCGTCCGCCGGCCGCGCGGAAGGCAAGCACGTCGGCGGCGAAGGCGTCGAGGCGGCCCTCGATGGCGCGGTAGTCCAGCACCTGCCCAGTAGCCTGCGCAAAACTGCGGTGTATCAGCGGCGACTTGGTGTGGCCGATGGGATTGCCGATGACGGCATAGCGGTCGATCATCACGCGGCCTCCCCGGCGGCCAGTCCGGCCACCGCCTCTTCGGCGTACAGCACGCCATCCCGGAACAGAGTCTCGATGTCATCTTCAGCATAGCCCAGCGCCGCGGCAATCTGGCGGTTGTGCTGCCCGAGCAGCGGCGCCGGTACGCTCTGCGTGGTGTCGCAACTGGAGAAGCGGTACGGCAGGCCGGGCAGCTGCACCTTGCCGAGCACCGGGTGCTCCTGCTCCACCAACATGCCACGGGCAATGACCTGTGGGTCGGCCAGCACCTCGTCGATGCGTTGCACCTTGGCACAGGGCACGTCGATGGCATCCAGCTGCGCCAGGCAGTCGGCCACGTTGCGGGCCGCCACCCAAGCGCGCACCACCGGCAGGATCTCCAGGCGGTTTTCGTTGCGCCCGGCGGCGCTGTGGAAACGCGGATCGGCAGCCAGGCCGGCCGGCCCGCCCTGCCCTTCGATCAACCCGGCCAGGCGCTTCCAGGCCTCGTCCACCTGGGCGGCGATGACCAGATTGCCGTCGCAGGCGGCGAAAACCCCGTACAGCGTCGAGTTGGGCAGGTCGTGACCGGTCTGTTCCGGCACCTCCTTGCCGCCGGACAGGGTGTAAGCCTGCACCGCGTATTCGTGCATCGACACCAGACAGTCGTACAGGGCCAGGTCGATGTGCTGGCCGCGGCCGGACTTCACCCGGCCGAGCAGCGCCGCGCACACCGCGGCGACGCCGGTGGTGCCGGTGTACATGTCGCCCAGCGCGATGCGCAGCAGCGGCGGCGCCTCGCCGGGGGTGCCGACCATCTGCATGATGCCGCTCTTGGCCTCGGCGATGAGGCCGAAGCCGGCCCGGTGGGAATCCGGCCCACTGTGACCATAGGCGGACACCGAGCAATACACCAGCCCCGGGTTGCGCGCCGACAGTTCCGCGTAGCCCAGCCCCAGCTTGTCCAGCGCGCCCGGCCGGTAGTTCTCGACGAACACGTCGGCGCCGTCCACCAGCTTGTGCAGCATCTCCAGGCCGCGCGGGTCCTTCAGGTTGATGCACAGGCCCTGCTTGCCCATGTTCTGCTGCAGGAAGTAGCCGCTCTGGCCACCGATGAAATAGGCGTGCTGACGTCCGGCGTCACCGCCGCCGGGACGCTCGACCTTGATCACCTCGGCGCCCAGCGCGGCCAGGCTGCGGGACAGGTGCGGACCGGCCAGGAAGTGGCTGTAGTCGATGACGCGGATGCCTTCGAGGGGAAGATTCTGGCTCATCACCGGGCCTCCTCCTGCGCGGACTCCCAGCCCGGACGGCGCGGGATCATCAGGCGATGCTCGCCCTTCTGGACGACCTCGCCGTGCTGGTTGATCAGCTCGGACGGCAGGATCACGATGCCCCAGCCCGGCTTGCTGTTCGACAGGCGCGCCGCACCGACGCGGAACTGCACATGCACGCAGTCGCCAAGCTTGATCGGCGCGACGAAGCCCCATTCCCAGCCGAGGGACATGCCCGGCACGAAGCGGTAGTCGGCGATCGTCTTCAGGCCGTCGGCGATGGACAGGCCGAACAGCCCGTGGGCCACGCGGGTGCCGAAGGGCGTCGTGCGGGCATAGTCCTCGTCGGTATGCACCGGCGTGTGGTCGCCGGTCAGGTCGGCGTAGGCCATCACGCGGGCCTCGGTGACTTCGTAGCTGGGACTGATGCAGGCATCGCCGACGCGGGCGTCGTCCCAGTAGCGTTCGTAAATCTCGTTGCTCATGGAGGTCTCCTCGGGGCGACTCGTCGGCGCCCCCGGGTTTGTCATACGGATTGGGGAAGGACGGCGGCGGATCAGGCGCGGGGCTGGACCGCCAGCGCCTGGCCGACGCTGCCCGGCGCGGCCTGGATCAGCTCGACGGCGAGGCCGTCAGGCAGACGCAGCCAGTTGCGCCCCTGGGGCATTTCGCTGACGCCGAAGGAACGGGCTGCGGCCAGCGCCGCCTCCAGGTCGTCGCACATCACACCGATGTGGCCGAGGCGGCCTTCGGGGCCATCGAAGTCGGGGCGCGCCATGAACTGCATGCCGCCGAGGGTCCAGTACTGGGCCGGTGCCTCGACGGTACCCTGGACCTCACGCAGGCCCATGCCGAGCACGTCATGGAAGAAGCGGATGTGCCAGTGGATGTCGCGCACCCACACCGCCACGTGCTCCACGTAGGCCAGCGTCGCCCCGGCCGCCGTACGCGGCGCCGCCACCTTGCCAGCAAGCGCCCGCTCGATGCCCTTGATGCAGCCCACCAGCGCCGCATTCACCGGCGTGGGCACGCCGAGGCGCTGGCCCCAGCGCAGCACCGAGCCGTTGATGAAGTCGATCTCGGTCGGCGAACCGGCTTCCAGGCTCTGCAGCATCGACGCTTTGAAGCTCGCTGGCAGGCCTTCGGCAGCCTTGTCCCAGACCTGTTCCGGCGTAGTGAAACCAAGTTCGACACCGGCCGCGCGGGCCACTGCGATGGCTTCGGCGACGGCGGCCAGCGCCGTGGCCTTCACTTCGGGCACCGCGTAAAGCTCGCCGTAGGGCAGCCGGCTGATGCCCGACAGGGCGCCGGTGGCGACGTTGACCAGCAGCTTGTCCCACAGGGTGCCGACGATGTTGGTGCTCACCGTGGTGGTCAGGCCGGCACGTTCGAACTCGGCGGCGATGACCTGCACACGCTCGCTCGGTGTGCCGTCCAGTTCGCCGATGTAAGTGTGCTTGCCGGCCGTGCCGGCGATGATGCGGGCCGCGCCGAGCATCACGCCACCGACGTAGGTTTTGCCGGCCAGCACCCGCTCGCGGCCGACCACCTCGGCCAGGATGTCCTCGTGGCCGAGCCCGTTCTGCAGGGACAGCACGACCGTCTGCGGGCCGATCAGCGCCGCGGCGCCCGTGATCGCCACGCGGGTGTCGAAGGATTTGACGAGGACCACCACCAGGTCCACCGGGCCGACGTCGGCGGCGCAGGTGGCCGCCTTCACCGCCACCCGGCGTTCGCCGGCGGCGCCCACCACGGTCAGGCCGCTGGCGTTCATCGCGGCCACGTCGGTCTGGGAACGCTTGATGAGCCACACGTCGGCCCCCGCTTCGGACAGGGCAGCCCCGATGGCGCAACCCAGTGCGCCGGCGCCCAGAATGCAGATCTTCACGCTTCCTCCTTGTTCGTTGAGCTGTGCTGGGCGGCACGATAGGCCGCGCCCCAGCTAGCGACAATGCAATGGAGGAAATGTGTATATTGCGAAATACAATGAGCGAGACACCTGTCGACCTACCCGATCCGAAGCTGCTGCAGCTCTTCGATGTGCTGTACACCACCCGCAGCGTGACCCGCTCGGCCGACCAGCTCGGCCTGGCGCAACCCACCGTGAGCATCTGGCTGCGCCATCTGCGCGAGCGCTTCCGCGACCCGCTGTTCGTCCGCACACCGTCGGGCATGCAGCCGACGCCGGCAGCCGATGCGCTGATCGGCCCGGCGCGGGCGGTGCTCGACGCCCTGCGCCGCCTGTCGAGCTGGGAGGCCGAGTTCGTACCCGCCAGCGCCGAGCGCCATTTCCGCATCTGCATGACCGACGCGAGCCACATCACGCTGCTGCCGCAGGTGCTCGCCCACGTGCGCTCAGTGGCCCCCCAGGTGCGCCTGGCGGCAACCCGCATCGACGGCAATACGGCACAGGCACTGGAATCCGGCGAGGCCGACCTGGCCGTGGGCTACGCCCCGTGGCTGGAATCCGGCATCTACCAGCAGACACTCTTTCCCCAGGACTGGGTGTGCCTGGCGAACCGCGCCCACCCGCGCCTGGAAAGCGCGCTGTCGCTGGCCCAATACGTGGCCGAAGGCCATGTGGCGATCAGCGCCGGCACCGGCTATCAACTGCTGGAAAGCGCGCTTGAACGCCATGCCGTGCGCCGGCGCATCATCTTGGAGCTGCCGGGCTTCCTCGGCCTGGGAGCGATCGTCTCCACCACCGACCTGCTGGTCACGCTACCGCGGCAGATCGGTGAAACACTGGCCGAATTGAGCGGCCTGGCGCTATACCCCTGCCCGATCCCGGTGCCATCTTTCGAGGTGAAGCAACACTGGCACGCCCGCTACCACCACGACGCCGGCAACCGCTGGTTGCGCGGCCTGCTGGCCGAACTGTTCATGGGCAACAAGCTGCGCAGCTAGTCCACTCCGGCAGCCTTTTTCCGCCTTTCCTGCACTAAATCGGGGTTTCGGCCCCCATTTTTGGGTGCACCGCAGCAATTTGTGGCCCGATTCGCCTCTCCGTCGAAGCTGCGCGGCAATCGCGCAACCGCAATCAACAATCGCGCAAAGCGTGCGTTGAGCCGGGTTTTTCGCGGGAACCTCCTCTGTAAGCTCGGCCCCGTACTGACCCAACGAGGTCGGCAACGCCACACAAGCCAGATCCCACGCGCTGGCACAACAAAGACAGAGGAGACATCCATGATTCGACAAAAGACCCTGCCCGCCCTGCTGCTGCTCGCCGGCATCACCACCCTTGCCGGCCCCCGCATCGCGGTCGCCGGTGAGCTCGAAGACCTCAAGGCCCAGCTGCAGGCCCTGCAGTCCCGCATCGAGAAGATGGAGGACAACCAGAAGCAGGCCGCCACCGTGAAGACGGTCGTCCCGGCCAGCGTGCCGGCGGGCAGCGCAGCTGCCACCAACGTGACCGTCGGCACTGCGCAGAGCCCGTTGAGCCTCAATGTGGGCGGCGGTGTCGTCACGCTGTACGGCAACCTCGACGAATACCTGAACTACATGAAGAGCAGTTCCGGTGCCACCATCGCCTCGGCCCAGGACGGCGCCGCCCTGCGTAGCCGCATCGGCTTCAAGGGCGACCGGGCGATCAGCCCCGACTATGTGGCCAAGTTCCAGCTCGAACAGGGCTTCAACCTCACCAACGGCAGCGCCGCCGACACCGCCAACGCCAGCAGCACCGGCCTGACCACCAGCGGCCGCCTGTTCGACCGCCAGGCCTGGGCCGGCGTGCAGACGCCCTACGGCGATTTCCGCCTCGGCCGCCAGAACACCGCGATCTTCGCCCGCGGCGACTACTTCGACCTTACTTCGCGCACGCTGGGCTCGGTGGTCAACAACTTCGGCGTGCCGTCGCGCTACGACGGCGACCTGTCGTGGATCTCGCCGCGCTGGAACGGCCTGCTGGCCGAGGCACACTACGCCTTCGCCGGCGCCAACCCGGTGGCCGGCACCGCCACCACCACCAGCAACGTCAGCCCCAGCAACATGGCTGTCTATCAGTTCGCCCTGGACTACCTCTACGGCCCGTTCCGTATCGGCTACGCCGGCATCGAGGGCCGCCCCGACTACAAGGGCACGGTGAAGAAGAACGCCGAGTACCACAGCTTCTACGCCAACTACGACTATGGCCGCGGCAAGATCTACGCTGCTTTCGTGCGCTCCAACAACGGTGGCGCCAACGGCAATGGCAGCGGTGCGCTGAGCAACGTCGGCGGCAACATCGTCGGCAACAACCCGACCGGCAGCACCAGCGGCTCCCTCAACGCGGGCCAGACCGGCACCGGCCTGGACATCTTCTACGAGATCTACCAGCTGTCCGCCGACTACCGCATCACGCCCCAATGGCGCGTCGGCGGCCTGTGGGGCACCATCAAGGACACCACCGGCCAGTCCAAGGGTTCCAAGGGCTGGGCCCTCGCCAGCTATTACGATCTCAACAGCAACGTGATGCTCTACGCCCTGCTCGACTCCGTCGACAACCAGCAGAACGGCAACTGGGGCCCGGCTGGTTCGGCCGGCCTGACCAAGACCTTCTCCGGCACCGACCGCACCGGCCAGCGCATCGACGGCATCCAGACCGGTTTCGTCTTCAAGTTCTGAGCTTCATCAGGCCCCCCCTTTCGGGGTGGGCCGTTTCTTGCGGGCGACACGCACCCGGCATGAGAACCGGGCAGCGCTTTCAGCCGAATGCATCCTGCTGCTGCTGCCGGCGTCGGCCGGCTGCAGCAGCAGGGGCGCAGGACCTGCATATCGATTTCGTTCTCCTCGTATTGATTGGGCACCCTCGCGGTGCCCGCTTTTTTTGGAGAACCGGGCCAGCGCCCGCTTCAGCAGCCGTTCTGTTGGGCGTGATGGACCAGTTCGAACTGCGTGCCGCCGACCAGCGTGCGGGTCAGCGCGCCCATTTCCCGATTGCCCAGCAAGGATGCATCGACAAAATGGATGCCCCGCGACTCCAGCTCCGCCACCGCCTTCTCCACGTCGGGCACGCCGAGGCCAATGCGGTTGAAGCCTTCCTGCCAGTGGGCGTCCTCGGCGCCTGCGGGTGGCTCGATGAACTGCAGGAAGAAGCAGCCGCAGGCGCTGCGCATGATGGTGCCGCGCGGCAGCACACCGAAGCGCATGCCTTCGGGCAGCGGCGTGAAGCCCAGCACCCGCTCGTAGAAATTGCACCAGCGCGCCGTGTCACCGGCCAGGATGTACTGCACGATGCCGAAGAAGTGCATGCCGGCCAGCGCCGGCACGTCGAAGCGGGCCTCGGGCAGCGGCAGGAAATCCACCTCGTAGAAAGACACACCTGCGCGCCGGTCGAGCAGGAACAGCACCGCACCGCCCGGCCCATGCACGCCGGGGATGTTGAGCTCCATCGGCCCGGCTTGGCTGCTCACCGGCTGGGCGCCGCAGGCCAGCGCGTGGCGGTAGGCCACGCCGGCATCCGGCACACGGATCGCCAGCGCCTTCAGCACCACCTCGGCCTCCGCGTCGGCCTCGCCTTCCAGCGCCCGCTCGTCGGCATTGACGATCACGTTCACATCGCCCTGCCGGTACAGCAACACATTGCGCGAACGATGCTTTGCCACCGGCTGGAAACCCATCGCCAGCAGCGCCGCGCCGAACTCCTTGGGCCGGCTGGTGGCGTACTCGACGAACTCGATACCTTCGATTTCCGGCTCGCCGCCCAGTGTTTCAAATCCCATGCTCTTTCCTCTCTGCCGGGCCAATGCCCAGGGACTAAACCGCCCCTAATTCTGACACGAAAGCCGGCCCCATCTGCGCGCGGACTCGCCTTTCTCCAAGCACGAAAGGCGTCCGCGGCCCCTTCCGGGAACCGCGGACGCCCGCGTCGCTTCCTGCCAGCCGCCGCCCCTTGCCGGGACGGCGGCCATCCGTCACTCCACGTTCTCGAACAGCATCAGGCCAGCGGCCGTGTTGGAGATGGGAATGTGGTAGTTGGAATGCAGCTTCTTCACTTGATCCACACTGCCCATGGCGGCGCGGGCGGCGATCCACATCAGCAGTTCGATGCCCTGGGTGCCGGTGAAGTCGACCAAATCCTCCACCGAGTACTGGGTCGCCCAGGCCGGGTCGGTGACCAGGCTGTCCATGAACTTCAGGTCGAAGTCCTTGTTGATGAAGCCGGCGCGCTCGCCGTCCAGCTGGTGCGAAAGACCGCCGGTACCGATGATCACCACGCGGGCGTCATCATCCCAGCCGCGCACCGCCTCACCGATGGCCTGGCCGAGCTTGAAGCAGCGCTTGGCGCTGGGCAGCGGGTGCTGCACGGTGTTGATGCACACCGGCACGGTACGCACCGGCCAGGCTTCGCCGGCGTTCGGCCACAGCAGCTTCATCGGCAGCGTGAAGGCGTGGTCCACCAGCATTTCCTGGCAGGTGGTGATGTCGAATTCCTTGTCCACCAGCGACTCGATAAGGTGCCAGGACAAGTCCAGGTTGCCGGGGAAAGCCGGCAGCGTCGGGATGCCCCAGCCTTCGTCGGCATTGCTGTAGCTCTCGGCCGCGCCCACCGAGAAGGTCGGCATCTTGTCGAGGAAGAAGTTGAGGCCGTGGTCGTTGTAGATCACCACCGCCACATCGGGCTTCACTTCGTCGAGCCACTTCTGCACCGGCGGGAAACCATCGAAGAAAGGCTTCCAGTAGGCGTCTTCCTGCAGGCCGCCGGCAATGGCGCGGCCGATCGCCGGAACGTGGGAGGTAACAATGCCGCCAACAATCTTTGCCATGTCTTATTTCCCCGCTTCCAGCAGTTTCGCCTTGAAGGCTTCCTTGGTCATCCCGGTCTGTTGCGCACCGATGTCTTGCATGTCCAGCCCGAAGATGCCGGCGAACTTGGCCAGGTAGTAGGCATTGCCGCCCGCCGCGATGAGATCCAGCACATTGCGCTTGGCGATGGCCGCCGCCTGCTCGGCGTTCAGGCCATACTTGCGGCAGTAGGCGTCCTCGTCCTTCACGAACTCCGCGCGGTTGGCCGCCGAGTTGAAGGAGTAGCACATCTTGTTGAGGGCGTAACCCTTGCGGGCGGCCTCACCGTCGAAAATCGGGGTGCCGGGAATCACCCGGCGCTGCTTCGTGTCAGCCATGCGTGTCTCCGTTGTAGGAATGTGATGACGTGACGGAGTTTGACCCTACGAACAAAATGGATAAATGCAAAGACGCCGAATCGTCCCATGAGTAATTTCGATCATTTGAGCCTCGATGGCCGCCTGCTTCAGCTCCTCGTCACCGTCATCGACGAAGGCTCCATCACCCGCGCCGCCGAACGCCTGGGCGTCACGCAGTCGGCGGTCAGCCATCTCCTCGACAAGCTGCGCGGCATCGTCGGCGACCCGCTGTTCGTCAAGTCGGGGCGCGGCATCGTCGCCACCGCACGAGCCGAGGAGCTGGCCGTGCACGCCCGTGTGCTGCTCGACGAGCTGCGCCGCTTCGCCACCGCCGCCGAGTTCGATCCGGCTCAGCTCGCGACCACCTTCACCATCGCCGCCAACGACTTCCAGCGCGACCTGCTGCTGCCGCGCCTGCTCGACCGCCTGCGCACGGCGGCACCGGGCGTCACGTTGCGGGTGATCCCGTCCGACGTGCCGACGCCGGAGATGCTGCGCGACGAGCACTGCCAGCTGGCCATCTCGCCGCGCCCGCCGGAAGCCGGCGACATCCTGCAGAAGCGCCTCTTCGAGGACAGCTACCGGGTCTTCTACGACGCCGCCTGCCGTGACGCACCGGACGGCCTCGACGACTACCTGGCCGCCGAGCACGTCACCGTGCTGTACGAGCCGCGGCGCAGCCTCGACATCGACAAGCTGCTCGCCGCCCAGGGCATCCAGCGCCGCTTCGTCGCCAGCGTGCCGGGCTTCGCCGGCATCCCGTCCTTCCTGCGCGGCAGCCAGCGCCTCGCCACGCTGCCGGGCCTGCTCGGCGGCGGCCTGCTGCACGGCCTGGCCAGCATCGCCCCGCCGCTGCCCTGCCCGCCGATGCCGATGTACATGATCTGGCACCTGCGCCACCGCCACGACCCCGCCCACAGCTGGCTGCGCGCCGAACTGGAAGCCGTCGTGCCCGCCGCCCTCACCCACGCTGCTCCCACTGCGGCCCCGACCTCAACAACCTAGGATCAAGCCCTGCCCGGAACTGTGCCCACGAGGTCCATTCCCCCGCACCAGGCGCAGCGGGCTTGCCGACGCCCATCCGTGCCGTGCGTCCCCGTGACACGCACGGCACGGCCGCCACACTCATGCAGGCGCGGCGGTGATTGACGGGTAATATCCAGCCTTGACCATCCCAGCAAAGCCTTTACCGCATGTCCATTGAAGCCAAAGAAAAGCCCCGCTACGCCATCGTGGCGGCCGTCCAGCTCCCCCAGGTCAGCGACATCGAGTTCGAGGCCTCCCTCAACGAATTACGCGAGCTGGCAAAAACCCTTGGCTTCACAGTCGTCCACACCTTCATCCAGAAGCGCGCCGGCTTTGATCCGATGGCCTATCTGGGGGTCGGCAAGCGCCAGGAGATCCACGACTACGTCAACAGCAACTCCGCCCCCGACAGCGGAGACGCACCCATCGACGCCATCCTGGTGGACCACGAGATCTCCCCGTCGCAGGCCCGCAACCTCGAACTCGAAGTCGGCTGTGAGGTGATGGACCGCACCATGGTCATCCTCGAGATCTTCCACCGCAACGCGCGCTCCCGCGCCGCCCGCGCCCAGGTGGAAATCGCCCGCCTCGGCTACATGGCCCCGCGCCTGCGCGAAATGGCCAAGCTGGCCGGGCCGCAGGGCCGCCAGCGCAGCGGGGTCGGGGGCCGTGGTGCCGGCGAATCCGCCACCGAGCTGGACCGTCGCAAGATCCGCGACCGCATCGCCGAACTGCAGCAGGAAATCATCGCCATGGACGCCGAGCGCAAGACCCAGCGCGCCCGCCGCCAGGAGCGCCAGGGTCTGGCCGGCGTCGCCCTCGTCGGCTACACCAACGCCGGCAAGTCCACGCTGATGCGGGCCCTCACCGGCAGCGAGGTGCTGGTCGCCAACAAGCTCTTCGCCACGCTCGACACCACCGTGCGCGTGCTTCACCCGGAGAGCGTGCCGCGCGTGCTGGTCAGCGACACCGTCGGTTTCATCAAGAACCTGCCCCACGGCCTCGTCGCCTCGTTCAAGTCCACCCTCGATGAGGCGCTCGACGCCTCCCTCCTGCTGCACGTCATCGACGCCAGCGACCCGGGCTTCCAGCGCCAGCTCGAAGTCACCGACGAGGTGCTCGCCGAGATCGGCGCCGAAGAAGTGCCGCGCATCCGCGTCTTCAACAAGATCGACCACGTCGGCGACGCAGAGGCCCAGGCCGAGTGCGAAGCCGCGCTGCACGCCCAGTACCCCGGCTGCATCGTGATGAGCGCCCGGCGCCCCGCCGACGTCTCGCGCCTGCGCGACGATATCGTCGCCTTCTTCCAGAAGGATCTGGTCGAGGCCGAACTCTTCCTGCCCTGGTCGGCCCAACAACTACGCGGCGAGATCTACGCGCGCTGCCAGGTGCTCGGCGAACGCGCCGACGAAGAAGGCGCCTTCTTCCACGTGCGCGGCGAAGCCGACACCCTGACGGCCCTCGGCGAACAGCTCGCCCAGGTACGCTGAAGGCGGAGCCGTCCCCTTCCACCTATTGCCCACCTCGACGCCATGAACAAGACCTTACTGATCAGCCTCGCCGCGACCTCCGCCATTCTGAGCGGCTGTATCGTGGCTCCGGCCAGCCACCCGTATTACCGCGAACCCGTCATGGTCGCCCCGCCGGCGCCGCGTATGGAATACGTCGGCCCGCCACCGGCCGCCGGCTATATCTGGATCAGCGGCTACTGGAACTGGGTTGGCAGTCGCCACGAATGGTCGCCCGGCCACTGGGAAGCCCCGCGCCCCGGCTATCGCTGGGCGCCCCACCAATGGGAACGTGAAGGCGACCACTGGCGCCAGTCGGGCGGCCGCTGGGAGGAAGACCGCGGGCGCCGGGACAACCGTGATCACGATCGCGGCCACGACCGGGATCGTGACAGGGATCGGCGCGACTGAAGAAACGGGAGAGCCCATGAAACTCGGCTACACCATCATCTACGTGCCCGACGTCGCGGCGTCGATCGCCTTCTTCGAGCAGGCCTTCGGCGTGACGCGCCGCTTCGTGCACGAATCCGGCACCTACGGCGAACTCGACACCGGCGAGACCACCCTCGCCTTCGCCGCCCTCGAACTGGGTCACACGCACTTCCCGGCCGGCTTCGTCGCCGCCAGCGAATCGCCGCAGCCCCTCGGCTTCGAGGTCGCCTTCGTCACACCGTCCGTCGCGGACGCCCACACCCGCGCACTGGCCGCCGGCGCCACCGAACTGCTGGCCCCCGAAGCCAAACCCTGGGGCCAGACCGTCTCCTACGTACGCTGCCCGGACGGCACGCTGGTCGAGCTGTGCACGCCGGTGGGTGCGTGACGCCCAGCGGGCTGCCGCAGCTATCGACGCCCCTCGAGATCGACACGCCGCGTCTACATCTGCGCCAGTGGAGAGCAGCCGACCGGGCACCGTTTGCCGCCCTCAACGCCGATCCTCGGGTCATGGAGCACTTCCCAAGCCCCCTTGATCGTGCTGCCAGCGACGCAATCGCCGGGCGCTGCGAGACGCACATCGCCGAGCGGGGCTGGGGTTTCTGGGCGGTGGAGCTGCGGGATTCGGGCGACTTCATCGGCTTCGTCGGCCTCAACGTGCCGACCGCCGCGCTGCCGTTCGCGCCCTGTGTGGAGATCGGCTGGCGCCTTGCTCACACGGCCTGGGGCCACGGCTTGGCCAGCGAGGCGGCACGGGCGGCGCTGACAGCCGGCTTCGAGACGCTGGGGCTGGCGGAAATCGTGTCCTTCACGGCGCAGCCCAACCGTCGCTCCCAGGCCGTCATGGAAAGGCTGGGCATGCGGCGGACAGCCGAGGACTTCGACCATCCGGCTCTACCGGAAGGGCATCCGCTACGCCGCCACTGCCTCTACCGGCTGGACGGCGCCACCTGGCGCGCCAGCCGCCCTACAGACGCGCTCAGGAACTAAGGCCGAAGCCCGGCACGTGGTGGAGCAGCCAGATCGCCGCGGCGATGGTCACGAAGGAACCCACGGTCGCCACCAGCAGGGTTGCGGCGCAGAAGCCCTCGCGGCCGTGCTTCTGGCCGAAGATGGGATAGATGCTGAGCATCGGTGCGCTGGCCAGCAGCACGGCGCCGGCCGCGAGCAGCGGGTCCACCGGCCCGAACAGGTAGAGCCCGAGAGCCACCGCCAGCGGATGCAGGATCAGCTTGGCGAAGCTGACGACACCCACGTCCACCAGCACGTCCTTCAGCGGCAGGCCGACCAGGCTGCCGCCGATGAAGAACAGGGCCACCGGCGCCGACGCCGCGGCGACCATTTCCACCGCCTTGGCGAGCTGCGGCGGCTGGCTGACGCCGAAGAAGGAAAACGCGAAGGCGACGAAGATCATCACCACCAGCGGACTCTTGCGCAGGCCCAGCAAGGCCCGCCCGAAAACGTGGAAGAAAGGCTCGTGGCGGGCCTTGCCGGCGTCGCCCAGGGCCAGGCACAGGGGCAGCATCAACATGTTCTCGATGATCATCGACAGCGCCAGGGCCATCGACGCGGTCGGGCCGATCACCTGCAGCGCGATCGGGTAGCCCACGTAGGCGCTATTGGCGGAGCCCATGCCCATGCCGATCAGGCTGGCATGTTCGAGACTCTGCCCGCGCACCAGGCGCGCCCACGCGACGCCGATGCCCACCATTGCCACCGACCCGAACAGGTAGGCGCTCAGGTAAGGCAGGTTCAGCACCTCGGCGAAGGAGCGCTGGGAGATCGACTTGAAGACCAGCATCGGCAGCGCGATGCGGATCACGAATGCGCCCAGCGCGGTCAGCCCCGCCTTCGGGAAGATCCCGGTCCGCACGGCCAGGTAGCCCATGCCGATGAGCACGAAGATCGGGGTGGTAATGGCGAGGATGGCCAGCATGAGGAAATGGGATCCCAATAAATGCACAAGGGGCGAACGAATTCGCCCCTGCTATGTGTCGTCAGAAACCGGCCTGGATCATACGGGCAGGAATTCCTCGGTATCGATCTCGGTCTGGGTCGCAGCATTGTAGCGTGTGCCGATGACCGTTCCTTGATTGATCACAGCTTCGAGGCGGGCAATCAATTCGGGTTTCAGCGTGACCGTCGCCGCGGCGAGGTCTTCCTGCAGGTGGGCCACCGAGGTGGTGCCGGGGATCGGCACGATGTCCTCGCCCTTGGCCAGCAGCCAGGCCAACGCGAGCTGGGCCGGCGTGCAGCCGGCTTCCTGCGCCAGCGCCGCGTAGGCTTCGTAGAGGCGCAGGTTGGCGGCGTAGTTGTCGGGGGCGAAACGCGGCATGGCGCGGCGGATGTCCTTGGCGTCGAAGGCCGCCACGTCCAGCGGACCGCCCAGGAAGCCGCGGGCCAGCGGGCTGAAGGCCACGAAGGCGACGCCCAGCTCGCGGCAGGCGTCAAGCACGGCGATCTCCGGGTTGCGGGTCCACAGGGAATACTCGGTCTGCAGCGCGGCGATGGGATGCACCGCGTGGGCCTTGCGCAGCGTCGTCGCCGACACCTCGGACAGACCCAGCGCACACACCTTGCCGGCCTTGACCAGCTCGGCCATCGCGCCGACGCTGTCCTCGATGGGCACGTTCTTGTCCCAGCGGTGCAGGTAGAGCAGATCGATCACGTCCGTCTGCAGGCGGTCGAGGCTGGCCTCGACGCTGGCGCGGATGCTCTCCGGGCGGCCGTCGATGACGCGCTTGCCATCCACGCCGTGCATGCCGCACTTGCTGGCCAGCACAAAGCGCGACCGATGGGGCGCCAGCACGCGGCCGAGCAGTCGTTCATTGGCGCCGAAACCGTACAGCGCAGCGGTATCGAAGAAATCGACGCCGGCATCGAGGGCTTTCAGCAGCACTTCCGCCCCCTGCTCCGGCGCCGGCGGCACGCCGTAGGCGTGGCTGAGGTTCATGCAGCCGAGGCCGATGGGCGACACGGCGAAAGGACCGATCTTGCGCTTCAATGTGAACTCCTGATGTTTTTCCCGAAGCCCTCGTCCAAGCCCTGAGGCAGGCACAGAAGGCGTAGCGAGCGCCCCGAGGTCGCGACGAGGAACGGAGACGTACAAGCGTACGTCGAGTACCGGAATCGCGAGATCGGGACGCGCAGCAGCCTTATGCGCCGGCGTTCAACTGCTGTTCGAGCTGGTGCAGCACCTTGTAGCAGGGCAGCACGCTGGCCACGCTGGAATTCGGCTGGCGGCCTTCACGGATGGCGGCGAAGAACTCGCGGTCCTGCAGCTCGATGCCGTTCATCGACACATCCACCTTGGACACGTCGATCTTCTCTTCCTTGCCGTTCACCAGATCGTCGTAGCGGGCGATGTAGGTGGCGGTGTCGCCGATGTAGCGGAAGAAGGTGCCGAGCGGGCCGTCGTTGTTGAAGGACAGGGACAGCGTGCAGATGGCGCCGTTGGCAGCCTTGAGCTGGATGGACATGTCCATCGCGATGCCCAGGGTCGGGTGGATCGGGCCCTGGATGGCGTTGGCCTGCACGATGGGGCTGCCGGCCTGGTAGGCAAACAGGTCCACAGTGTGGGCGGCGTGGTGCCACAGCAGGTGGTCGGTCCAGCTGCGCGGCTGGCCGAGGGCGTTCATGTTGGTGCGGCGGAAGAAGTAGGTCTGCACATCCATCTGCTGGATGTTGAACTCGCCGCCCTCGATCTTCTTGTGCACGTACTGGTGGCTGGGGTTGAAGCGGCGGGTGTGGCCGCACATGGCGACGAGGCCGCTCTTTTCAGCCAGCGCCACCACTTCCTCGCCGTCCTGCAGCACGTCGCACAGGGGGATTTCCACCTGCACATGCTTGCCGGCCTTCAGGCAGGCCAGGGTCTGGGAGGCGTGCATCTGGGTCGGGGTGCACAGGATCACCGCGTCCACTTCGGGCAGCGCCAGGGCTTCGTCCAGCTCGGTGGTGACGTGGGGGATGCCGTACTTCTCGGCGACCGCCTTGGTGGCTTCCAGGTCACGGCTGATCAGCGACACGACTTCCACGCCGTCGATGTTCTTGATGCCGTCCAGGTGCTTGATGCCGAAGGCGCCGGCGCCGGCCAGCGCGACCTTGATCGTCTTGCTCATTTATTGGTTCTCCAGAATCAGATGGCCCACGCCGGTGTTGGAGGCGGGGACGTGATAGAAACGGTGCGCGACCTTGGGCGCCGGGCCGCCGGCCACGTCGTCCATGGCGCCGCGGGCGATCAGCCACATGACCAGTTCGATGCCTTCGGAGCCGGCTTCACGCACGTAGTCGATGTGCGGCACCGCGGCGGCACCTTCGGGATCGGCGATCAGCTTGTCGAGCCAGGCGTTGTCCCACTCGCGGTTGATGAGGCCGGCGCGCGGGCCCTGCAGCTGGTGGCTCATGCCGCCGGTGCCCCAGATCTGCACTTTCAGCGGCTTGTCGAAGGACTCGATGGCCTTGCGGATGGCCTTGCCCAGGTTGTAGCAGCGGCGGCCGGACGGCACCGGGTACTGGACCACATTGACCGCGAAGGGGATCACCGGGCACGGCCATTCCTGCGGGCTGCCGCACAAGAGGTTGAGGGGCACGGTGAGGCCGTGGTCCACATCCATCTTGTTGACGATGGTCAGGTCGAAGTCGTCCTGGATTACGCTCTGGGCGATGTGCGAGGCCAGTTCCGGGTAGCCCTGCACCACCGGCACCGGGCGCGGGCCCCAGCCTTCGTCGGCGGGCTGGAACTCGGCGGCACAGCCGATCGCGAAGGTCGGGATCATCTCCAGGCTGAAGGCCGTGGCGTGGTCGTTGTAGACCAGGAAGATGACGTCCGGCTTGTTGGCCTCCATCCATTCTTTGGACGGCTGGTAGCCCTTGAAGAGCGGCACCCAGTACGGGTCGGCGGTCTTGCCCAGGTCGATGGCGGCGCCAATGGCCGGCACATGGGAGGTATAAACGGATGCGGTGATCTTGGCCATGGTCAGTCCTTCTTGCGGCCAGCCTGGCCTTGCGGTTGATGCTGGGCCTGGGCGTCGCCGTCCTCGCCGATGTAGCGGTTGCCCTCTGCGGAGCGGCCGCCCTTGATCATCATGTCGCGGTATTCCTCCTCGCTCATGCCGGTCATGCTGCCGGCCATCTGCTGGAAGCTCTTGCCGTCGGTGGCGCCGATCTTGGCGAGGAAGTAGATGTTGCCGCCCAGCGCGATGCAGCGGTTCAGGTCGCGGGCCAGCACGGCCAGCTTCTGGTCTTCGGTCATCGGCCACTCATCCAGGTAGCCCCGCTCGTCGGCCTTGAAGCGCTCGCGGTTGGCGGCCTTCATCAGCGACATGCAGAACTGGTTGAGGTGGTAGCCGAGACGGGACTGCTCGGCATCGAAGATCGTCGTGCCGGGAACGTCCTTGTAGGGCTTGTCGAGTGCCATCGTGGTGTCTCCTGCCGTCCCCGCAGGCCCTTGCATGGGACCCGCGGTGGGAGCGGTCATTGTGCTTCTTCGGGCCAGTAGAGTCGCTTGGGGTTATCCACCAGCAGCTTCTGCTGCAGCTCAGCGGTCGGGGCGACGTGAGGGATGAAATCCACCAGCAGGCCGTCGTCAGGCATGTGGTCCTTGAGGTTGGGGTGCGGCCAGTCGGTGCCCCACAGCACACGGTCGGGGAACTCCTCGACGACGCGACGGGCGAAGGGCACCACGTCCCGGTAGGCAGCCTGTTCGCCGTCCAGCGCCTTGGGGCCGCTGACGGACAGGCGCTCGGGGCAGCTGACCTTGGACCACACGTTCTTGTGCTCGCGCATGAACTTCAGGAACAGCTCGAACTCCGGACCGTCGATGGGCTTGGTCACGTCCGGACGGCCCATGTGGTCGACGACCACGGTGGTCGGCAGCGCGGTGAAGAAGTCCCACAGCTCGGGCAGATCCACCGCCTCGAAATAGATCACCACGTGCCAGCCCAGCGGGGCGATGCGGGCGGCGATCTCCAGCAGCTCGTCCTTCGGCGTGAAATCCACCAGCCGCTTGACGAAGTTGAAGCGCACACCGCGCACGCCGGCGGCGTGGAGGTCCTGCAGCTCCTGGTCGGAGATGCTGCGCTTCACGGTGGCAACACCGCGGGCCTTACCGTCGGAGTGCACCAGCGCATCGACCAGCGCCCGGTTGTCGGCGCCGTGGCAGGTGGCCTGCACGATCACGTTGCGCTCGAAGCCGAGGTGGTCGCGCAGCGCGAAGAGCTGCGCCTTGGACGCATCGCACGGGGTGTACTTGCGCTCGGGGGCGTAGGGAAACTCGGCCCCCGGCCCGAACACGTGGCAGTGGGCATCCACGCTGCCGGCCGGCAGCTGGAAGCGGGGCTTGGACGGACCGGCGTACCAGTCGAGCCAGCCGGGAGTCTTGGTGAATTCCATCGTCGTCTCGCTCAGTCGATGTACTTGAGGCCAGCTTTCGCGAGGGGCTCGCGCAGGCTGTACATGTCCAGGCCCAGCTCACCGGCGGCGAAGCGGGCGCGCTTGGCGGTTTCGTTGTTCTCGCGGGCTTCAGCGGCGTCGGCCACTTGCTGGGCGATGGCGGCGGGCACCACCACTACGCCGTCGTCGTCGGCGATCACCACGTCCCCCGGGTTGACCACCGCGCCGGCGCACACCACCGGCACATTCACCGAGCCGAGGGTCGCGCGGGTGCAGCCCTTGGCGTGGACGGCGCGGCTGAACACCGGGAAGTTCATCTCGGTGAGGTCCTTCACGTCGCGCACGCCGCCGTCGATGATCAGGCCCTTGGCGCCCTGGGCCTTGTAGGAGGTGGCCAGCAGGTCGCCGAAGAAACCGTCGGTGCTGTCGGCGGTGCAGCCGGCAACGACCACGTCGCCCGGCTTGATCTGCTCGGCGGCCACGTGGAGCATCCAGTTGTCGCCCGGCTGCAGCAGCACGGTGACGGCGGTGCCGCACAGGCGGGCACCGGCGAAGACCGGGCGGATGGTCGGCTTCATCAGGCCGACGCGGCCCATCGCTTCGTGGATGGTGGCGACGCCGAAACGGGACAGTTTTTCGACGGCGGCGGGGTCGGCGCGGTCAATGTTGCGCTTGACGATACCGAGGGTGTTCATGGGCAGGCTCATGGTGGATTCCTTTTTATCTTGTCTCTCGTGTCGGGGCGGGGGTGCTTACAGACCCTTGGCCTTCAGCGCGGTGTCGAGGCGCGGATAGACGCGGCGGGCGTTGCCCTCGTAGACCTTGTAGCGGTCCTCGGCGGACAGGTTCAGGGTGCCCTCGATGTAGCGCTTGGTATCGTCGTAGTAGTGGCCGGTCTCCGGGTCGATGCCGCGCACGGCGCCGATCATTTCGGAGGCGAACAGAATGTTGTCCACCGGGATCACCTTGGTCAGCAGGTCGATGCCCGGCTGGTGATAGACGCAGGTGTCGAAGAAAATGTTGTTGAGCAGGTGGTCCTTCAGCAGCGGCTTCTTCAGCTCCTGGGCCAGGCCACGGAAACGGCCCCAGTGGTAGGGCACCGCGCCGCCACCGTGGGGGATCACGAACTTCAGGGTCGGGAAGTCCTTGAACAGGTCGGAGGTCAGGCACTGCATAAAGGCCGTGGTGTCGGCGTTCAGGTAGTGGGCGCCGGTGGTGTGGAAGGCGCAGTTGCAGCTGGTGGACACGTGGACCATCGCCGGGATGTCGTACTCGACCATCTTTTCGTAGATCGGGTACCACTGCTTGTCGGACAGCGGGGGGCTGGTCCAGTGGCCGCCGGACGGGTCCGGGTTGAGGTTGATGCCGACGTTGCCGTACTGCTCGACGCACTTCACCAACTCGGGAATGCAGGTGGCCGGATCGACGCCGGGGCTCTGCGGCAGCATGGCGGCGCCGATGAAGTTGTCGGGGAACAGCTGGCTGACGCGGTAGCACAGCTCGTTGCAGATGGCCGCCCAGGTGGCGCTGATGTTGAAGTCGCCGATGTGGTGGGCCATGAAGCTGGCGCGCGGCGAGAAGATCGTCAGGTCGGAACCACGCTCCTTCATCAGGCGCAGCTGATTGGTCTCAATGGTCTCGCGCAGTTCGTCGTCGCTGATCTTCAGCTCGGAGACCTTAGGCATTACGGACGGATCCTTGATGCCGGCGATCTGGCGGTTGCGCCACTCTTCGAGGGCCTTCGGGGCGGTGGTGTAGTGACCGTGGATGTCGATGATCATGGTGTGTTCCTTGTAGGTTCTTGCTTGTATGGACGCATTCTTTCAAGCATGAAGACTGCGCATAAGCGGTCTAGCGCTCTAGCAGCTATATCGCTTTGCTATATCTTTACCGCAACGATCAGTGGCCCGGCGCATCGGCCAGCTTGGGCTTGGCGCCGTTTGCCTCCGGATGCACGAACTCCTTCACCAGCAGGGCCGCGCCGGCGATCAGGCCGGGCACCGCGACCACCGCGAAGATGCTGCCGAAATCCAGGTGGCGGGCGCTCAGCTCGGCCACCAGGAAGGAACCGGCGATACCGCCGAAACGCCCGATGCCGAGCATCCAGGCCACGCCGGTGGCACGGCCGCGGGTCGGGTAGAAGGCCGCCGCGAGGGCTGGCATCGACGACTGGGCGGTGTTCATGATCGCGCCGGCGCCGAACACCACCGCCACCAGCAGGCCGATGCTGCCGGCCGCGTGGCCGATGGCGAAGATCGCACCAGCGGTCAGGAAGTAGCCCACCGCAATGACCCGGTTGGCGTTGAAGCGGTCCATCAGCCAGCCGAACAGGATTGCGCCGACGCCGCCGAGGGGGAACAGCGCCGAGATCAGCGTCGCAGTCTTGGGATCGAGGCCGCCGTCCTTGAACAGCACCGGCATCCAGTTGATCAAAGCATAGAAGATCACCAGCCCCATGAAGTAGGCGACCCACAGGGACACCGAGCCGACCACGTAGCTGCGCGACAGCACCACGCCGATGCCACTGCCCTCGGTCGGGGCGTGGGCCTTCTCGGTCATCACGAAAGCGGCGGCCTTGTCGGCGGCGCTGGAGATGCGGCGCAGCACGCCACGGATGTGCTCGACGGAGAAGCCCTTGGCCACCATGTAGCGCACCGACTCGGGCAGGAACAGCAGCAGCAGGAGCACCAGCGCCAGCGGCGCCAGGCCGCCGAGGCCCAGCACGCTGCGCCAGCCCCACTGGGGAATCATCCACGCGGCGAGGAAGCCGCCGAGGGAGGCACCCAGCGGAAAGCCGCAGAACATCGCGTTGGTGAGGGTCGACCGGCGCGCGTCGGGGCAATACTCGCTCATCAGCGTCACCGCGTTGGGCATCGCCGCACCAAGGCCGAGGCCGGTGACAAAGCGCAGCACCGACAGCTCGGTGAGGCTACCGGCGAAGGAAGAAGCCAGGCAGGCCACGCCGAAGATCAGCACCGACACCACCAGCAGGCGCTTGCGGCCGAAGCGGTCGGCCAGCGGCCCGGCGGAGATGGCCCCCGCCGCCAGCCCGAACAGTGCCGCGCTGAGCACCGGCGCCAGCGCCGGCTTGGTGACGCCCCACTCCTGGATCAGCGACGGAGCGATGTAGCCGATGGCGGCGGTGTCGAAACCGTCCAGCAGCACGATGCAGAAACACAGGCCGAAGATCAGCCACTGGAAACCGGAAAACGGGTGCTCATTGAGGAACGTCTGCACGTTGACGTTCTGGGTCTGGCTCATTTCGACTTCTCCTCCAGGTGCCGCCGGTGGCGGCTATTTTGGTTTGTTGAAACTCTTTTATTTCTTGTACTCGACGGCCCTGCAGGGGCGGACTCATCCGCCCGCAGCCCCGTCATCGAAGTCCGCGGGCGAATGAATCCGCCCCTGCAAAGGAAAGAAAGCCCGCCGGCTCAGCCCTGCCGGCCGTCCCACGCGGCGGCCGGCACCATCACCTCGCCGCGCATGATCAGGCGCGCGGTGCGCAGCAGCGCCGCGCGGGTGACGTTCTGCGGGTTGGCCGGATCGAGCTCCAGCTCCACCGAGAACTCGCCGGTCGGGTGTTCCACCGACACCGCCTTGACGTTGCCGTCCGGCACCTTGGCGATGCCCGCGGTAACCGAGCCTTCCAGCACGCAGGCGGTGGCCACGGTGACCGCCGCCAGCACGCCGATGGCGTCGTGGCAGACGTGGGGAATGAAGCTGCGGGTGGTCAGGCTGCCGCCTTCGCGGGCCGGCGCCACCAGGGTCATCTTGGGGTAGTTCTTAGCGCTCACGTCGCCGAGGCCCATCGCGTGGCCACAGGCGATGCGCAGGCGCTCGATGCGGTCCTTCAGCTCGGTGTCGGCGTTCATCTCGGCGACGCTCTCGTAGCCGGTCCGGCCCACGTCGGCGGCGCGGAAGATCACCAGCGGCATGCCGTTGTCGATGCAGGTCACCTCGATGCCGTCGATCACGTCCTTCACCTGGCCGGTGGGCAGCAGGCCGGAACACACTGAGCCGGCGGTATCCAGGAAGTTGATGGTGATCGGCGCCGAGCTGCCGGGCACGCCGTCGATGCGTGCGTCGCCGGCGTATTCCACCTGGCCGCCCGGCGTCTGCACGGTGATGTCGCACTGCATGTCGGTGTTGAGGGTCAGCACGCGGAAGGTGCTGGTCTCGCCCTGGGCCTGCACCATGCCGGCTTCCAGCGCGAAGGGCACCACGGCGGCGAGCATGTTGCCGCAGTTGGGGGTGGTGTCCACGGTGTCCCTGTCGGGCTGGAGCTGGGCGAACAGGAAGTCCAGATCGACCCCCGGCGTCGCGCTCTTCGAGACGATCCCCACCTTGCTGGTCAGCGGGTGGGCGCCGCCGAGGCCGTCGATCTGGCGGCGGTCGGGGGAACCCATCACCGCGAGCAGCACCCGGTCGCGGGTGGCGATGTCGGCGGGAAGGTCCGCAGCGTTGAAGAACGGCCCCCGGGAGGTGCCCCCACGCATGAAACAGGTTTTGATTGGCGTTTGCATGCGATGCATTCTTCGCCTGTGCCACCCCCTGCAATAGCGGTCTGATGCTCTAGCAGCTATAACAGTTCGTGATACCTTCCGGTACTTCCGCTGCGTCCCGAAAAGCCTGCGTCCATGGACCTGAAACAGCTCGAATACTTCGTGCGGGTTGCCGAACTCGGCAGCTTCACGCGCGCATCCATCGTGCTTGACATCGCCCAGCCGGCCCTCAGCCGGCAGATCCGACTGCTGGAGGTGGAGTTGCGCCAGAACATGCTGGTACGCAACGGCCGCGGCGTGACGCTGACCGAGGCCGGCAAGGTCCTGCTCGAACACGCCCGCGGCATCCTCCATCAGGTGGAGCGGGCGCGGGAAGAACTCGGCCGCGTGCGCGGTGCCCTCACCGGCCGCGTCGCCGTGGGCCTGCCACCGAGCCTGGCCCGCGTGCTGACGGTGCCGCTTACGCGCGCCTTTCGCGAACGCCTGCCGGAAGCGTCCCTGTGCATCCGCGAGGGCCTGTCGGTGACGATGCAGGAATCACTGATCTCCGGCCGCCTGGACGTCGCGCTGGTCTACAGCACGATGCCGTCCCCCGACATCGAGACGCGGCCGCTGCTCGACGAGGAGCTGTTCCTGATCCGCCCCAACAAGGGCCAGCCGCCGCGCCCGGTGACGCTGGAGGAAGTGGCCCAGATGCCGCTGATCATCCCCAGCCGCCCCAACGCCATCCGCATGGTCATCGAAGCCGCGCTGGCCGACGCCGGGCTGCGACCCAACATCGCCATCGAGATCGACGGCGTCAGCGCCCTCCTCGACCTGGTGGCGGACGACGCAGGCGTGGCGGTCCTGTCGAAGACCGCACTGCAGACCTCCGGCAAAGCCGACCAGCTCGTACCCCACCCGATCACCCCGCCGCTGCACAGCCGCCTGTCCCTCGCCGTCAGCGCCCTGCGCCCAGCCACGCTGACCCAGCAGGCGATGGTCGAACTGATCCGCGAGACTGTGGGCAAGAGCCTGTGTACCTAGATGGGCCGCTTCGCCTGACTTCAGAGTCCCTCGGGGAGCGCCTGGAAGACATGCTCAACGGTGCGTAGCTCCTCATCCCCGAAACCCGCTTCGTAGAAGACGTCCCGCCAGCATTTCAGGGTCGTCCGCTGAATATCATGGATGACCGTCAGCGCTTCATCCCGCCTGAGCGTGAAGGCCTCCGCCACGCTGACGAGATTGGCGATGGTTCCGGCGCCGGAATCCCCGACCAGCATGGCGTGGTGATGGACGGCGTGGCGTTTCAAGCTGGGCACGATGTCGTAGGCCGGCGCCAGTTCAAAGGTGTCGCCCTGAACATGCAGGAGACCGTGGTTCAGCTCATGGTCATCCACGTTCTTCACGACGCAATTGAATACCATGCGACCGAAAAGCGCCTTGCGATGCGCCTCCGTGCAGCCGTAGCGAGGCATCCAGCGGGACAGGCGCGCATAGGAAGGCGTGGACACCGCGGCGTAGGCCGGGTCGGCATGAAAGACGCTGCGGGCACTCAGAAACCCGCGCCGGCCGATCCGGGCGTCGGTCACTTCCCGGTCGAACCGCCGCACCAGGCAGACATCCCGGCCATCCACTTCCCGGATAAGGGTTTCCGCCGTCGAGATTCCACAGAGCCGGCCCAGTTGCATGGTCGCGTGCTCCAGGCGCGGAATGCTGATGCGGGGCTCGTCGTCGATGCTGGGAAACTTGGCGATCCAGACTGCGTTGTTTTCGACGATATTGCACTTGGGGCGGGCGCCGCCGGTTCCCGGGTGCAGGGCTTTCAGCAACTCGCTATCGACGGGACGATCAGCTTCCACATCTTCCGCCGCAGCAAGCAACTGCGCCAGGGAGAACTCACGGCTCGCTTGCTCTTGCGGAACGTCCTTCGCCCCGCTCGAAAAGGCCAGTGCGCCGGCGCGGCCGGGATCGTTCCTGAGGATGTAGCCACGCGGATAATCCTGCTGGCCGACCAGCCGATCGATCACCTTGACGCCCCAGCGGTCCGGGCAACTGTCGAGAATCGCACCGGGAAAACCACTCAAGGACGTGAAGGTGAACTCGCCCTTTTTCAGCGGCAGGGCGACCGGGTCGATGGGAATGGCTTCCTGACGCTCCAGATAAGAGCGCCCGTAGGTGAAATGTCCGACCTTGCCGGCGGCGGTTTGCGACACGCTCAGCCGCCCGGCCACGACCGGCATCTGCTGGCCGGGCAGATAGACCCAGATGAAGAGATCCTCAGAAGTCATCATCGATCTTCCGTTGGACGTGTACGCGCTTCTTGGCCGCATCCAGCGCCAGCGACAACCCTTCCCTGTCCAGCCCCGGATCCGCTATCAGCTCGACCTCGTTGGCCAGACCGAGCAACCAGAGGACTTGCAGCACGCTGCCGATGGCGACCGTCTCCTCCCCCCGTTCAATCGCCTGGATGGTCGAGCGCGAGAGGCTGGTGCGTGCAGCCAGATCCTCCTGGCGCCAGTTTCGAAAGACTCTGGCCGCACGGATACGCCCCCCCAGACGCTGGGCGATCCGGGTGATCTCTTCTTGATAAACGGATGATTTCTGGCTTGCCATAGCAATCATTATTGGAAACAATGATTGCTATGGCAAGCCTACCTTGCGATTCGGCTGACAGCACGGATCGGCGACGCGGCCCCTCAGGCGCCCGCCCTGGCCGCCTGCCGCGGCGGCAGTGCGCACAGCACGGCGCCGGCCGACACCACCAGGATGCCGACGATCACGCGCGGGCCGATGGCTTCGTCGAGCAGCAACCAGGCGCCCACCGCAGAGACGCCCGGCACCAGGGCCAGCATCATCGAGGCCTGGCAGGCGCCGATCTTGTGGTTGGCGTAGCTGTACATGCTGCCCGCCACCAGCGCCGCGACGACGCCCTGGTAGACACATTGCAGCGCGATCTCGCCGGTCGGCGCCAGCAGCACCGCCTTCGGCAGCCAAAGCAGGTACACCGGCAGGTAGGCTACGCAGGAAAAGCTCGCCACGCCGGTGATCGCCAACCACGGGCGGACCTGCCAGCGGCGCATCAGCAGGCCGAAGATCGCCCAGGTCAGCGCAGCGGCGAAGAACAGCAGGTCGCCGATCCACTGGGCGCCGCCGCGGCCGGCCACCACGCTGTCGTAACCGATCAGCACCAGCCCGCAGGACGACAGCAGCAGCGCCAGCGCAATGTGGCGGGCGAGCCGGAAGCCGGCCAGCACGGCGACGATGACGATGGTCCAGAACGGGATGCCCCCGTTCACGAAGACGCCGGCGTGGGCGGTCGGCGCGAAGGCGAAACCGGAATACACCAGCAGCCCGTAGCCGAGCCCACCGAACAGGGCCAGCGCCATGTAGCGCGGCCAGTCGGCCGGCTTCACGCGGGCCAGGAAGAAAGGCAGGGCGATCAGGCCGGATACGCCGAAGCGCATCGCCGCGATGTCGAAGGGCGTCAGCACGCCCTTGCTGCCAAGGCGGGAGACGATGTTGAAGCCCGACCAGCACAGCACCACCACGCCGGCGGCCAGCAGGCCCTTGGTGTGGTCGGACAGGCCGGGACGGTCGGCAACAACATGATCGGCGGAATTCATCGGCAGGCCTCGGCAGTTCGGCCGGGGCGACACCCCGGCTCAGTTTTCAATCAACGCTCTCATTGTGGCTCAAGCCCCGGCTTTCCCCATGTCCGCCGAGTGGCGCCCATGAGTAATCCGCGAAGGCCGCCCGCGCCTCCTCCACCGCCTGGTCGGCGCGCAGCGCAAAGGCGTCGAAGCCGCAGCGATGCAGGAAGTACAGCTGGTCGCGCAGCACATCCCCCACCGCCCGCAGCTCGCCGCGATAGCCGTGGCGGTTACGCAGCAGGCGGGCCAGGGAGTAGCCGCGCCCGTCGGTGAACACCGGAAAGTGGATCGCAATCAGCGGAAGCGTGTCCAGCCACGGCAGCACCGCGTCGAGCCCGTCCTCCGCCACCAGCAGCACACCGGCCCGCTGCGGGTCGAGGTCCGCCCGATGGGCCAGCCACAGGGGCAAGGGCAGCAGCAGCGGCCCGCCCGCGGCGATGGCATCGGCGATGTGCGCCGCGCTGGCGTCGGCGTCGATGGGTTGCCAGCGGTCGGCGACGATCTCGCCATGCTTGAGGATCACGGCGCTCATGCTCCAGCTCCATACACGCGGGTCTTGAAGGGCTCCAGGCCGAGGCGCTCGACCGCGTCGATGAAGAGCTCCCCTTCGTGCCGCAGGGCCAGGTACACCTCCAGCAGGCGCTGGATCACGTAGGGGATCTGCGGCGCCGCGAAGGCCGGGCCGATCACCTTGCCGATGGCTGCCCGCGTACCTTCCCGGCCGCCAATCGTCACCTGGTAATACTCCTCGTTGTTCTTGTCCACGCCGAGGATGCCGATGTGCCCGATGTGATGGTGGCCGCAGGCATTCACGCAGCCGGACATGTTGAGTTCCAGCGGCCCGATGTCGAACTGATAGTCCAGATCCTCGAAGCGCTGCTGGACCGCCGCCGCCACCGGGATCGAGCGCGCGTTGGCAAGAGAACAGAAGTCGCCGCCCGGGCAGCACACCACGTCGGTCAGCAGGCCGATGTTGGGCGTCGCCAGGCCCAGCGCCCGCGCCCCTTCCCACAGGGCCGGCAGGTCGCGGCGGGCGACGTGGGGCAGCACCAGGTTCTGTTCGTGGCTGACGCGGATCTCGCCGGCGCTGAAACGCTCGGCCAGCTCGGCCACGCCGTCCATCTGCTCGGCGGTGGCGTCCCCCGGCGGCGAGCCGGCTTTCTTCAGGGACAGCGTGACGATGGCACGGCCGGGGTCGCGATGCGCCGCCACGTTGCGCTCGACCCAGCGGGCAAAGGCGCGGTTGCTCGCCAGCGCCGCTGCATAGACTGGGTCGGCCGCGTCAGCAGGCGGCAGATCGGCACGGGCGAAGAAGGCGTCCATGTCGTCGAAGGTCTGCTCGGCAATCATGCCGGGGCCGCCGCGGGTCCACGCCCATTCGTCCTCCACCTCCCGCGCGAAGCCGTCCAACGTCAGGTCCTTGACGAGGATCTTGATGCGCGCCTTGTACTTGTTGTCGCGGCGGCCGTAGCGGTTATAGACCCGAAGAATCGCCTCGAAGTAGTTGAGCAGTTCCTCGCGCGGCAGGAAGTCCTTCAGGCACTGGCCGACCATCGGCGTGCGGCCGAGGCCGCCACCGACGAAGACCTGGAAGCCGATCCGCCCGTCCTCGGCCACCCGCGCACGGGCGCCGATGTCGTGGAAGCGCACGGCGGCACGATCTTCCTCGCCGCCCGCGATAGCGATCTTGAACTTGCGCGGCAGGAACAGGAACTCCGGCGCCAGCGTGGACCACTGGCGGACGATCTCGCAGTAGGGGCGCGGGTCGAACAGCTCGTCGGCGGCCACACCGGCGAACTGGTCGGTGGTGATGTTGCGGATGCAGTTGCCGGAGGTCTGGATCGCGTGCATCTGCACGGCGGCCAGTTCGGCCAGGATGTCCGGCGTTTCCTCCAGGCGCACCCAGTTGAACTGGATGTTGCTGCGCGTCGTGAAGTGGCCATAGCCCCGGTCGTAGCGGCGCGCGATGTCGGCCAGCTTGCGCAGCTGGTAGGCCGCCAGCGTGCCGTAGGGAATGGCAACCCGCAGCATCGGCGCGTGGCGCTGGATGTAGAGGCCGTTCTGCAGGCGCAGCGGACGGAACTCGTCCTCCGCCAGGCGCCCGTCGAGGAAGCGCGTCATCTGGTCGCGGAACTGGACGACCCGGTCATCCACCAGGCGCTGGTCGGTTTCGTTGTAGCGGTACATGGTTTCGTTCTCGGGCAGTGGCTCAGGGCAGCACGAAGGTGCTCTTCTCGCTGACCTGGGTGTCGGGGTCCTGACGGGCCTTGATCAGGAAGGCGATCGGGCTAGCACCGGGCCTGGCGGCATCGGGCGGCGCGGCGACGGTCACGTGGACTTCGCGGATACCGCCGGCCTCGCCGGCAAAGTGGCTCGCGCCGACCAGCTGGATGCCGGGCAGGCCGCTCACCGCCACGTCGAAGTCGCGGTCTTCCTCGGCCAGGTTCATCAGCTTGAGGGTGTAGGCGTTCTCGATGAGGCCATCGGCGGTCTCCCGCGACAGGCTGCCCCGGTCGCGCAGCACGTCCACCAGCAGCAGCGAACGCTCGCTGAGGGTCCAGGCGCCGAGGGCCACGAAGACCCCGATCAGCCCGCCATACACCGCCAGCCGCGGCCGCCCGCTGCGGGCTGGCTGGCCGGCCAGCTCCTGCTCCGACGCGAAGCGGATCAGACCGACGGGCTTGGCGACCTTGGTCATCACGTCATCGCAGGCATCCACACACAGGCCGCAGTTGATGCACTGGTATTGCAGGCCGTCGCGGATATCGATGCCGGTCGGGCAAACCTGCACGCAGATGCCGCAGTCGATGCAGTCGCCCTTGCCTTGCGTTGCACCTTGCCCGGCGCCCTGCCCCGCCGCCTTCAACGCGGCCGCGCCCTTGCGCGGCTCGCCGCGGGCCACGTCGTAGCTGACGGTGCGGGTGGTGCTGTCGAACATCACGCCCTGGAAACGGGAGTACGGACACATGTGCTGGCACACCGCCTCGCGGGCAAAGCCGGCCTGCACGTAGGTGAACAAACCGTAGAAGATCAGCCAGAAGCCTTCCCACGGGCCAACGTTCCAGCCCGCCACCGCCGGCAGCAGCTCGCGGATCGGCGTGAAGTAGCCGACGAAACTGATCGCCGTCCACGCCGCCACCAGCGCCCACAGCGCGTATTTGGTGCCGCGCCGAGCCAGCTTGTCGAGGCTGGTCGGGGCCTGGTCGAGCTTCAGGCGGGCCAGGTGGTCGCCCTCCACCTTGGCCTCGATCCACATGAAGATTTCCGTATAGACCGTCTGCGGACAGGCGAAGCCGCAGAACAGCCGCCCCGCCAGCGCAGTGACGAGGAACAGGCCGGTGGCGGCGAGGATAAGCATGATGGCCAGCAGCAGCGCATCCTGCGGCCACAGCACCAGGCCGAAGAGGTAGAACTTCTCGTGGGGAATGTCGAACAGCACGGCCTGGCGGCCGCCCCACTGGAGCCAGCAGGCCCCGTAGAAGACCAGCTGGGTGAACCACACCATCGCCCAGCGGATCGTGTTGAATCGGCCGCGCACCTCGCGGGCGTGGATCTTTCCCTTCTTGCGGTACAACTCCAGTTTGGCTTCGCGGACCTTGCTGACAGGCTTGTTCATCTGGGTATTCCTCCTGGACCGGGAGTAGATCACCCGGCGCCGGATGGAAACAGATTCAGCCTGTCGTGTTTTTTATAGGTACAGAATTTCTGCCGCTACAGAAGCGCCCCCAACGTGGCGACCGCCGCCCGCCCGCGCTCGCCGAGGGGATGGCCGAAGTTGAGGCGGATGCAATGGCCGAACTCGCGCTTGGCCGAGAAGATCGGCCCCGGTGCGATGCTGATGCCCTGCTCCAGCGCCCGGCGGTGCAGCTCGAGGGCATCGGTGCCGCGCGGCAGCTCCGGCCACAGGAAGTAGCCGCCCTGGGGCCGCGCCAGCCGCGTGGCGGCCGGGAAATGGGTTTCGACGGCGGCCACCAGCGCCGCCTCCTGGGCCGCCAGCGTGCTGCGCAGCTGGCGCAGGTGCTTCTCGTAGCCGCCGTGCTTCAGGTAATCCGCCAGCGCGATCTGTACCGGCACCGTCGTCGCCAGGCTCAGGGACAGCTTCTGGCGCTGGATCGCCGCCGCGTAGCGCCCCGCCGCCACCCAGCCGATGCGGTAGCCCGGTGCCAGGCACTTGGAGAAGGACGACACGTGCATGACGCGCCCGTTCGGGTCCACCGCCTTGGTGCACAGCGGCGCCTCGGCACCGAAGTGCAGCTCGGCATACACGTCGTCCTCGATCAGCGGCACGTCGTGGCGGTCGAGCAGCTCCACCAGCGCCTGCCGCCGCTCGTCCGGCACCCGCGCGCCGGTGGGGTTGGCGTAGTTGAGCATGAACAGGCAGGCCTTCACCGGATGGTGGCGCAGCGCGTCCTCCAGCGCCGGCAGGCTGACGCCCTCGCGCGGGTGGCTGGGGATCTCGATGACCTTCAGGCCCAGCCGCTCGGCGGCCTGCAGGCCGGCGTAGAAGGTCGGCGACTCGATGGCGATCAGGTCGCCCGGCCGCGTCACCGCCTGCAGGCACAGGTTCAGCCCTTCCATCGCACCGGAGGTGATGACGATCTCCTGCGGCGCCACCGACGCGCCGTGGGCCAGGTAGCGCAGGGCCAACTGGCGGCGCAGCTCGTCGTTGCCCGGCGGCAGGTCGGTGACGGTGGCCAGCGGATCGAGGTGACGGGCGGCGGCGGCCAGGCAGCGCCCCAGCTTGTCAAGGGGATACAGGTAGGGGCTGGGAAAACTGGAGCCGAGGGGCACCACCGCCGGGTCCTTGACGCTGTCGAGGATCTGGAAGATGAAGTCGCTGACCTCCAGCGCCGTCGAATGGCCGACCGGGTGGGTCATCTCCGGCTCGGCCAGGCGCTGGCCCAGACGCGCCCGCACGAAGTAGCCTGATTTGGGGCGCGCATCGACGAGGCCGCGGCTTTCCAGCAGCGCGTAGGCCTGGGTCACCGTCACCGGCGCGATACCGTGGCTCTTGCAGGCCTGGCGCACCGACGGCAGGCGGTCGCCGGGGCGCAACACGCCATCGGCGATCAGGCGGGCGGTCTGTTCGGCAAGATCCTGATAGAGACTCATGGGCCGGATGGTAGCAGGCCCGCCTGCACTTGCAGCCCCCACCAAGCTGTATACAATTACAGCCAAAGAGAGACCGCCATGCCCCTTCGCCCCTTCCCCGCCCGGCACCACAGCCCCCTCCACTCGTCCGCCAGTGTGGCCTTCCAGGCTGCCGCGGGGAGCGCGTCCCGGTGAGCGGCACCATCGACGCCGCCGTGCCCGCCTACCTGGACAGCCTCAACGAAGTCCAGCGCCAGGCCGCCACCCACGGCGTCGGCACGCCGGACGGCGACGGGCCGCTGCTGGTCATCGCCGGCGCCGGTTCGGGCAAGACCAACACCCTCGCCCACCGGGTCGCCCACCTGCTGGCCCACGGCGCCGACCCCAGCCGCATCCTGCTGCTGACCTTCTCCCGCCGCGCCGCCGACGAGCTGGCCCGGCGCGTGCAGCGCATCGCCGCCAAGGTCTCGCCGCGCCACGCCCAGCTGGCCGCCACCGGTTTTCCGTGGGCCGGCACCTTCCACAGCGTCGGTGCGCGGCTGCTGCGCGAATACGCCGGCGCCATCGGCCTCGACCCGGCCTTCACGATCCACGACCGGGAAGACTCGGCCGACCTGATGAACCTGGTCCGCCACGAGCTGGGCCTGTCGGCCAAGGGCAAGCGCTTCCCGCTGAAAGGCACCTGCCTGTCCATCTACTCCGCGGTGGTCAATACCCGCGCGCCGCTGACCGACGTGCTGCTGTCCACCTTCCCGTGGTGCGCCGAATGGGCCACCGAGCTGAAGGCCCTGTTCCGCGCCTACGTGGCCGCCAAGCAGGCTCAGCAGGTGCTCGACTACGACGACCTGCTGCTCTACTGGGCCCAGATGGTCGGCGTGCCCGAGCTGGCCGCCGACGTCGGCGGACGCTTCAGCCACGTGCTGGTGGACGAATACCAGGACACCAACCGCCTGCAGGCCGAGATCCTGCTCGCCCTCAAGCCGGACGGCCGCGGCCTCACCGTGGTCGGCGACGACGCCCAGTCCATCTACAGCTTCCGCGGCGCGACGATCCGCAACATCCTCGACTTCCCCGGCCACTTCGACCCGCCGGCCCGCCAGCTCACGCTGGACCGCAACTACCGCTCCACGCAGCCCATCCTGGCCGCCGCCAACGGCGTCATCGGCCAGGCCAAGGAGCGCTTCTGCAAGGACCTGTGGAGCGAGCGCGCCTCAGCCGAGAAGCCGCGGCTGATCAGCGTCCGCGACGAGGCCGACCAGGCCGCCGGCGTCGTCGAGCGCATCCTCGCCCGCCGGGAGGGCGGCCTCCGGCTCAAGGCCCAGGCGGTGCTGTTCCGCGCTGCCCACCACAGCGTGCGGCTGGAGATCGAGCTGACCCGCCGCAACATCCCCTTCGTGAAGTTCGGCGGGCTCAAGTTCCTAGAAGCCGCCCACGTCAAGGACGTGCTGGCGATCCTGCGCTGGGCGCAGAATCCCCGCGACCGGGTGTCCGGCTTCCGTGCCATTCAGTTGCTGCCCGGCTTGGGGCCAAAATCCGCCGGACGCATCCTCGACAACCTGCAGGCCGCCCCGCCGGGTTGCCTGCTGCTCGCCGAACAGCCGGTGCCCGACAGCGCCCGCCTGCACTGGCGGGAATTCGCCGCGCTGGTGGAAGGGCTGGCCGAGGCCGGCGCCTGGCCCACGCCCGTCGAGAAACTGGCCTTATGGTACGAAGGCCAGATGGAGCGCCTGTTCGAGGATTTCAGCGTGCGCCAGGCCGACATCCAGCAACTGGCGCGCATTGCCGCCACCTACCCGAGCCAGGAACGCTTCCTCACCGAGCTGACCCTCGACCCGCCCGACGCCACCAGCGACGAGTCCGGCAAGCCGCTGCTCGACGAGGACTACCTGATCCTGTCCACCATCCACTCGGCCAAGGGCCGCGAGTGGCCGGCGGTATCCCTGCTCAACACGGTGGACGGCTGCCTGCCGTCCGACCTGGCGACCGGCAGCGAACGGGAGATCGAGGAGGAGATGCGCCTGCTCTACGTGGCGATGACCCGCGCCAAGGACCATCTCGACCTCTACGTACCGCAGCGCTTCTACATCAGCGGCCAGTCCTCCACCGGCGACCGCCACGTGTACGCCAGCCGCACACGCTTCATCCCCAACCGCCTGCTCGACCACTTCGAGACCTGCACCTGGCCCGAGGCCACCCCCGACACGCCGGCCAAGGCCGAAACCCGCCAGGCAGCTGTGGATCTGGCGGCCCGCATGCGCTCGATGTGGGATTGACCCGCAAGATTGACCGGCGGCATTGACCGATACGGAGCACCCGCCTAGTCTCGAAAGGCCTCCCGACGCCTTTCGACGATGACCGCCCCCGCCCGCAAGACCCTGCTGCTCGTCTATCACTCGTGGACCGGCGCCACCGAGCAGATGATCCACGCCGTCGCCCGCGGCGCTGCCGGCGAGCCTGATATCGACGTGCGCCTGCTGCGCGCCCCCGAGGCCGGCCCCGGCGACCTGTTGGCTGCCGACGGGTATGTCTTCGCGACGCCGGAGAATCTCGCTGCGATCGCCGGGCTGATGAAGGATTTTTTCGACCGCAGCTACTACGGCGCCCTCGATCGCATCAACGGCCGGCCTTACGCCGCGGTAATATGCGCGGGTAGCGACGGCAGCAACGCCGCCCGCCAGATCGCCCGCATCGCCACCGGCTGGCGCCTGCGCGACATCGCCCCGCCGCTGATCGTGTGTACCCACGCACAGACGCCGGAAGACATCCTGGCACCCAAGCACGTCCCCACTGACGAACTGGCCAAGGGCGAGGAACTCGGCGCCGCCTTCGCCACCGGGCTGGCGATGGGCGCGTTCTGACACAACGCAGCATAAATTTTCCGAATCGCCGAACCGCCACGCCCACGTGGCGTCGAACCTGCATGCCCTTGAATCCGCCCCCTTGCTGACTGCCGATGCCCCATAACGTCTCCCTGATCGCCCTCATCGCTGCCGGCCTCGGCCTGGCCATGGTCCTCGGCCTGGTGGCCACCCGCCTGCGCATGCCGCCGCTGGTCGGCTACCTGCTCGCCGGCGTGGCCATCGGCCCCGGCACACCGGGTTTCGTCGCCGACCTTCCGCTGGCCGGCCAGTTGGCCGAGATCGGGGTGATGCTGCTGATGTTCGGCGTCGGCCTGCATTTCTCCCTCGACGACCTGCTGGCGGTGCGCAAGATCGCGGTGCCCGGCGCCGTCGTGCAGATTGCCGTGGCCACCGGCCTCGGCGCAGCGATGGCCGTGTGGTGGGGTTGGCCGGTGGGTGAGTCGGTGGTGTTCGGGCTGGCGTTGTCGGTGGCCAGTACCGTCGTGCTGCTGCGCGCGCTGGAGGCGAAGGGCATCCTCGACTCCACCAACGGACGCATCGCCGTCGGCTGGCTGGTGGTGGAAGACCTGGCGATGGTGCTGGTGCTGGTGCTGCTGCCGGCGCTGGCGCCGCTGCTCGGCGCCAAGGACGCCGGCCCCCAGGCCGACGTATCGACTCTCGTGCTGACCGTCGGTATCACCCTCGCCAAGGTGTCGGCCTTCATCGCGCTGATGCTGCTCGTCGGCGGCCGCGCCTTTCCGCGCCTCTTGTGGCTGGTGGCACGCACCGGCTCGCGGGAGTTGTTCACCCTTTGCGTGATCGCCGCCGCAGTCGGCGTGGCCTACGCATCGGCGATCCTCTTCGACGTGTCCTTCGCGCTGGGCGCCTTCTTCGCCGGCATGATGATGCGCAAGTCCGAGTTCAGCCACCGGGCGGCGGAAGACTCCCTGCCGCTGCGCGATGCCTTCTCGGTGCTGTTCTTCGTATCGGTGGGCATGCTGTTCGACCCGCAGGTGCTGATCGACGCGCCCTTCAAGGTGCTCGGCGTGGTGTTCATCATCCTGTTCGGCAAGACCCTGGCCGCCATCGCACTGGTGCTGGGCTTCCGCTACCCCCTCAACACCGCGCTGACGGTGGGCGCCAGCCTGGCCCAGATCGGCGAGTTCTCCTTCATCCTGGCCGGCCTCGGGCTCGGCCTGGGGCTGCTGACGATGGAGGGGCAGAACCTGATCCTCGCCGGCGCGCTGATCTCCATCGCCCTCAACTCGGTGCTCTTCGCCGCCATCGAGCCGGCCCAGGCCTGGGCGCGGGCCCGCTCGGCGTGGGCACGCAAGCTTGACCTGCGGGACGACCCGCTGGCTGCACTGCCGATGACCACCGACCGCAAGCTGCTCTCCAACCAGGTGGTGCTGGTGGGCTACGGACGTGTCGGCCGCCACATCGCGTCCGCGCTCGACAAGCGGCACGTCCCCTACGTAGTGGCGGACAGCAACCGGGAAGTGGTGGAAACCCTGCGCAAGCTCGGCAAGGCCGCCGTCAGCGGCGACGCCTCCGACCCCATCGTGCTGGTCCAGTCCCACATCACCCGCGCAGCAATGCTGGTCATCACCTCACCGGACCCGCTGGCCAGCCGCAAGATGGTGGACATCGCCCGCAAGCTCAACCCGGAGATCGTCACGGTGCTGCGCGCCGACAGCGAGGACGACGCAGACCTCCTGCGCCGGGAGAAGCTCGGCCGGATCTTCGTCAGCCACCAGGAGCTGGCCGTCGGCATGTCCCAGTACGTGCTGTCCGAGCTGGAATTCGAGCAGGACAGCCATGGCCATGGTCACGGCCACTACTCCCATCACCACCACGGCTGACGCCCGCCGGGCGCTTCAGCCTGGCGAAGCCGCCTTCTGAGTCCGCCCGGCGTCCGGCAAGGGCGGGAAGGCCGGCAGCGCAACCTCGATCGCCCGTCGCGTATCCGCCAGCAGCATGGCCGTGACCTCGGCGTCGATGTGCCCCGTATCGGCCAGCATGCGCATGAAGGACGACACCTCGGGTTCTCCCAGGCCCTGGCGGTACGGCCGGTTCTGCACCATCGCCTGGAAGATGTCGGCGACGCGCAGGATGCGCGCCTCCAGGGACAAGGTGTCGCCCTTCAGGTGGAAGGGGTAGCCGGAGCCGTCCGGCTCCTCGTGGTGATAGGCCGCCCAGCGGGCAATGTCCTCGAAGCCGTCGATGTTGCGCAGGATCTGGAAGGTTTCGAAGCTGTGGGTGTTGATGATGCGGCGCTCGCGGCTGTCGAGGCGGCCGGGCTTGTCGAGAATCTCGTCAGGCACCCGCAGCTTGCCCAGGTCATGCAGCAGGCCGGCAATCTCCAGCTTGTCGCAGTTTGCCGCCGGAACGCCCAGGCGCTCCGCCAGAAAACGGGCCAGCCGCGCCACGCCCAGGGAATGTTCGGCGGTGAAGGGGCTCTTGGCGT
Organism: Zoogloea sp. GW822-FHT05C07; assembly: GCF_058800215.1. NCBI lineage: Bacteria > Pseudomonadati > Pseudomonadota > Betaproteobacteria > Rhodocyclales > Zoogloeaceae > Zoogloea > Zoogloea sp. GW822-FHT05C07. The sequence continues at coordinate 3,796,114 of NZ_CM179510.1, read as the reverse complement.
CGACGATGCGCGCGAAGATGGCGGCCAGGTGACGCAAATCGCCCATCGACGCGGGAAAGGGCTCCGCCCGCGCCAGCTGATCCACCATGCATGCCTGGATCGAGCGCGGCTCCAGCATCAGCCAGAAAGCCTCGGTACGGGAGGCCGCCATGAAGGCTTCAACCAGATCCGGCGCGAAGTAGCTGCCCGTGTGCGCGGCGATGCTGTTACGGATGCCCTCGGTGTTCTGCAGCGTACTGTTGTCGGCGTAATACGGCGCGGCCAGCGCATCGACCCGGTCCGCCAGGTACAGGCGGTTGGCCTGGCGGGCCACGTCGGGCGGCAGATCGGCCGGCATCGCGTCCCAACGGGTATGGTGGTAGCGCACCGGCTCGGCCATCGGCGCCAGCGGCGGAAAGCTGGTGAGCAGCGCGTGCCCCACTTCGCAGTGGATCTGGGAATCCTCCCAGTCGAACTCCTCGACCAGGTGGTTGTGGGTGCTGGTGGACGACACGCCGATGTCGTGCAGCATGCCGAGGTCGAACAGGAAGGAGGCGTCGGCCTCGCCCAGGCCCTCGGCACGCGCGCAGGCGGCGGCCATGATGCCGACCCGCTTGCCGTGGGCCACATCGTCCACGCCAACCAGGTCGAGGGCGTCGGACAAGGCGTAGATCACGTGGTGAAGGTCCGCATGAATGGTCATCAAGCCACCTCGCTGGCGGTGAAGGGACGCGCTCCGCGCCCCCGGTATTCGGTCGGGCTGCAGCCCATCTCCTGGCGGAACATGTAGGTGAAGGCCGACGGCGACGCGTAGCCCAGCTCCAATGCTATATCGGTTACCGCGCGCCCTGCCCCCAACCATTCCACAGCGCGGAACAGACGCAGGCGATGCCGCCATTCGCGCAGCCCCAGCCCCAGTTCCTTCTCGAAGCGCCGCGCCAGCGTGCGTGCCGACGCCCCCAGCGCAGCCCCCCATTCATCAGCGCCGCGCGGGTCGGCGGGGTTGGCGTAGAGGGCCTCGCAGAGCCGGCGCAGCATCGGGCTGGTCGGCCATGGCAACTGGAAATCCTGCACCGACAGGCGGCGCAGCTGGTCGAGGATCAGCGCATGCACGCGTCCCAGGTAATCGGCCGTTTCCCGGCGCCCGCCGATATCCGCCAGTTCGACGATCAGCGCCCTCAGCAGCGGAGACACCGCCAGCACCGAACACGTTCCCGGCATGCCCAGATCGGGCCCGTCGGCTACGTACAGGTTGCGGAACTCCGCGCCGTGCAGCGCGCCGGTGGTGTGCAGCACACCGGTAGGCACCCAGATCGCCTGCTCCGGCGTGATCACGTAGCGGGATTTTTCGACCATCACCACCAGCGTGCCGGCGGTGGCGTAGACGAACTGGTTCCAGCGGTGCGCGTGGGGCGGAAAGATGTGGCGGGCCGGCAGAGTTTCGAACCGCTGGAACACCGGCCCCGGCAGTACCTCGATGTCCGGCACATCGACCAGCGTCCAGTCTTCTTCCAGGTTCATGGTTTTTCCCCACTCAGCCAATGTCAGATCATCGACAACGAAAGTCATCCTATCGAAAGTTTGACAGCGCTGCACGCCCTAAGATCAAACCATAACAACCCGTAAAAGAGAGAACAGCATGCACGCCCCCGCAACCGCCCTTCCCGCCAGCAGCGCGGCCGACCGCTACCGGGTGATCTTCGCCGGCGTCTGCGCGCTGATCCTCACCGTCGGCCTGGCCCGCTTCGCCTACACGCCGCTGCTGCCGATCATGCGTGGCGAGGCCGGCCTCAGCGCGATGGACGGTGGCTGGCTGGCCACCTTCAACTACGTCGGCTACATCACCGGTGCGCTGGTGGCGGCGACGATCAGCGATCTCGGCCGCAAGTTCAAGCTGTACCGCATCGGCCTGGTGGTGGCGGTGGTCAGCACCGCCGCGATGGGCGCCACGCAGGACGTGACGCTATGGGTCGCGCTGCGCTTCGTGGCCGGGCTGTCGAGCACCGCCGGCCTGTTGATCGCCTCCGGCCTGGTCCTCAACTGGTTGATCCGCCACGGCCACCGGCCGGAGCTGGGCCTGCATTTCGCCGGCATCGGGCTGGGCATCATCGTGTCCGGGCTGGCGGTGGCCGGCATGGTCGGCCACCTGGCATGGGACGGCCAGTGGCTGGGCCTCGGCCTGCTCGGCGTGCTGTTCTTCGTGCCGGCCTGGTTCTGGCTGCCGGCCCCGGCGCCGGTGAGCGCCCAGGCCACCGCCCAGTTGCCGGCGCCGCCGTCACGGCGCTGGATGGGGCTCTTCATCGCGGCCTACTTCTGCGCCGGCTTCGGCTACGTGATCAGCGCCACCTTCATCATCGCCATCGTCGAGAAGCTGCCGATGCTGGCCGGCAAAGGCGGCTGGGTGTGGGTCATCGTCGGCCTGGCGGCGGCACCGTCCTGTTTCCTGTGGGACCGCATCGCCACCGCCTGGGGGCAGATCCCGGCGCTGCTGCTCGCCTACGGCCTGCAGATCGTGTCGATCCTGCTACCGGCTTTCAGCGACGGCACGGTCGCCAACCTGGCCAGTGCAATGCTCTACGGCGGCACCTTCGTCGGCATTGTCAGCCTGACCCTGTCGATCATCGGCCGCTGCTTCCCGGCCAACCCGGCCAAGGCGATGGCACGGCTGACCCTCAGCTATGGCGTGGCGCAGGTGGTCGCCCCGGCGATGGCCGGCTACATCGCCACGGTGACCGGCAGCTACAAGGGCGCGCTGATCATTGCCGCGTGGGTGATGGCGGCCGGCATGGCCTTCCTGGTCGCCGTTGCACGACAACGGCAGTAAGCACTGCAGACACAGAACGACACAAATTACAAGCGACTCCGGCACCAATCATCAAAAATATATGCGTCGGTAATTTTTACAAATTTATATCGAAAAACCTCAATCAATTCTAAAAACCTATACAACTTAATAATTTATCAATTTTGGCCCGAGTTTTGCTGAAGGCGGCGGAGTCTGTTTTTTTAACCTGCGCTACCTTTTACAAGACTGCTACATGAAGAAGATCCTGATCGCCGCCGCCCTGATGGCCGCCCACACCGTTTCCCACGCCGCCCCCATCTACGTGGGCAGCTACCAGGTCGATAACGGCCCGTGGTGGACTTCCAATCCCACGGTTTACTCCGCCACCGAAGCGGCCGCCCTGATCTTCGGTGGCGTCGCCAGCGACTACGACATCTCGACGATCTCCTCCGACGTCAACAGCATCAACAACATGGGCTGGTACACCATCTGGGGTATCTCCGGCGGCACCGAATTCGCCGAAGACTACAAGCTCGACCTGGGCGACCCCGGCTACAACGCGCCGGGCGGTTCCTACAGCGCGATCTCGGCCTACACCGCCGACAATGCCCAAGGCAGCTTCTACACCAACTACGTGTTCCGCGTGAGCGGTGGCGGCAGTCATGTGCCGGAGCCCGCCTCCCTGGCCCTTCTGACCGCCGGCCTGTTCGGCATCCGCGCCGCACGCCGCCGCACCGGCCGCTAAGCGCTCAGGCCCGACAGGGCCGCGCCCGCAGCACAAGAAGACAAAGGCCCCCGCATCCGCGGGGGCCTTGTTGTTTGCAGACCCGAATCAGCGATCCGGTTAGCGCAAGGTCGCCAGGTAGGCCAGCAGGTCGGCTCGCTCGGCCGCGCTGGCCAGGCCGTCGTACTTCATCTTGCCGCCGGGCACGAGCTTCTTCGGCGCCGTCACGTAGGCGTCGATCTTGTCCGGCGTCCAGATGATGCCGCTGGCCTTGAGGCCGTCGGAATAGCTGGCGTCGGCCACCGTGGCGGCCTTGCGGCCGACCACGCCAAACAGGCTCGGGCCCTTCTTGTTCTTGCCTTCGCGCGCGCTGTGGCACTCGGCGCACTCGGTGGCGAACACGTCCTTGCCCTTTTCCACGTCGCCAGCGGCGCGGGCCTGGAAGCTCAGGGAGCTGGCTGCCGCCACCACCAGCAAAGGCAGGACGGTACGAGAGATCATTTTCATCACATCACTCCGTCAGAACGAGGTCCACGCGAACAGGAACAGCGTGTTGTTGTCCTTCGCGTCGCGGCCGTTGCCGTCGTAGTTGGTCTTGGCGCCGTTGTACTTGTTGTACATGGTGTATTGGGCACCCAGGCGGACGTTGGCCCACGGGGCGCCCCAGGAGTTCTCCTTGCCCCACGGCGTCCAGTCGGCCTGCAGGATGTAGCCGGAGGTGTTCGGCGAACCGTTGGCGAAGCCGTCGCTGTACAGCGTGGCATCGGACGAGCCATGGGTCACGAAACGGCCGATGGTCGCCCCCCAGGTCTGCATGTAGTGGTAGGACGCGTTCAGCTTGAACTCGTTGAGACGGCCCTTCAGGTTGTCGGCGCCATCGGTGGCAAGCAGTTGGTTGCGGGTCTGGCGTTCGCGGATGAAGCTCGTGTTGACCGTCGCCACGTGCTCGCGGGTTCCGAGGAGCTGGTAGGACGCATCGACGCCCACATCGTTGAACTTGTTGGAGCCCGGCGTGCTGCGGTCGGGCTGAACCGAGGTGTTGAGGCCGAAGATGCCGGCGTTGAAGGCCTGCTTCTTCAGATCCTGAAACACCGCCAGGCGCCAGTAGGCAGTGTTGCCGCCCACATGCCCCATGTCGCCCGCCTTCTCCAGGCCCAGACGGCTCTGCATGGTCGGGGTCAGCGCCCGGTAGGTGCCCAGCTCGGCGTACACCATGTTGTTCCAGAAGGTGTAGGCCGACACGCCGGTGACGCGGTGCTCAAGGCCGCCGTTGATCATCGTGGCGGCATCGCCCTGGCCGAAGGCCACCGCGGAACTGGTGTAGGGGAAGCTCCACACCGGCATGCTGTTGAACGGATCCTGCACGCCCGGGTTGTTGTTCACCGATACGCCGAAGACGGTCTCTTTGCCAGCCACCTCGGTAGTGTGGGCAAAGCGTACGTCGGCCTGGTCGATGGACGTACGCTGGCCGATGCCGTCGTAGGTGGCCTGCACGAAGGCGCCGATCTTGTCGCTCAGACGGCCGGCCAGGAAGACCGAGGCCTCATCGAAGGAGTGGTTGTTGTTGGGGCTGGACTTGTCCGGCGCCGGATCCTGGTTCTTGGCGGTGCGCGTAAGGGACGCCACCACCATGCCGGACAGCGGCACTTTGCCGCCCTTGCCGTCGGAGTCGGTGTAGCCGCCAATCTTGAACTTCACGCCATACGGCGTCAGCTGCGGGCCGTAGGCCCCGATGTGGCAGGCCGCGCACTCCTGCCCGGTCTGGCGGGCAAAGCTCGGCACGGCATGAGCGGCCGGCGCGGCGGCCAGGAAACCGGCCGCAGCCAGCACCATGCCGGCCGTATGCCGGATCACGGACAGACGGGTTTTCCCCCCGGAAAAAATCGGATGCATGTTTGTCCTTGTATTTGTAGTGAAGAAAAAAGCAGGGCGGCCCGTGGGGGCAGAATCAATGAAGGCTCAGGACTGGCGGGCCGGCAGCATCGCGCGCAGCACGTTGTCGCGGCGCACGAAGTGGTGATAGAGGGCAGCGGCGGCATGCATGCCGACCAGGCCGATCAGCAGCCAGGCGGCGTTCTCGTGGTATTCGGCCAGATCGTCGGCCAGATCCTCATCCTCCTCGACCAGCGGCGGCAGGGCGACCAGGCCGAAAAAGGAGATGGGCTTGCCATGGGCGCTGGACAAGGCCCAGCCGATCAGCGGCAACGCCATCAGCAGCACATAGAGGGCCAGGTGGGCCAGCTCGGCGGCGAGTCGAGCCAGCGGCGACATCTCGCCGGTCGGCGGCAGCGGCCGGTGGGCCAGGCGCACGACGATGCGTGCCATCGCCAGCAGTGCAATGGTGAGGCCGATGCTGCGGTGGATGTTCATGAGGGTGGCACGCAGGGCCTTCTCCTCGATGCCATCACGCACGAAGGCGATGCCCACCACCAGCGCGATGAGCAATGCCGTCGCCCAGTGCAGCAGAACCAGGGGGCGAGGCCGGCGCAGGCCGGCGGAGGAGTCGAGGGCGGGGGATTCTGAAGTGCTGTGCATGACCACGGGGTCCACGTTGGATGACCCCGCAGACCTTAGCGGCCGGCAGCCTTCAGTTACCTGACAATCCAGAAGGGATTATTCGAAACGGCATACGGCGCGCCTACGGATGGGCGAGTTCATTCACCGCGGGGATCATTGCCGGACAGGCGCGATCAGGTCGGAGACATCCGGAAAGACAACCCGGATGCATGTGCCGATACCCTCGCTGCCGCTGGCGATCGTCACATCGGCGGCATGGCGGTCGGCCACCTCCTTGACGATGGCCAGGCCCAGTCCGGTGCCCGGCACGCCATCCCCCGCGGCCCGGTAGAAGCGCTCGAAGACCCGGCTGCGTTCGCTTTCCGGAATGCCCGGCCCATCGTCCTCGACCTCGACGAAGGCCCCCTCTTCGTCGCTGCGCCCGCAGCGCACGGTCACCCGGCCGCCTTCCGGCGTGTAGGCGATGGCATTGTCGATCAGATTGGCGAGCATCTCCCGCAGCATCCAGCTGGACCCCAGCACCGGTGCCGGCGCCGTCTCGAAACCCAGGTCGATGTTCTTGGCGAGGGCGTCGTCGAGCAGATCGGACGCGGCATCCTCCAGCAGCGCGGCCAGGTCCACAGGCCGGTGGTCGCTGATCAGCGCCCCTTCCGACGACGAGCGGGCCAGCGCCAGCATCTGGTTGGTGAAATGGATCAAGCGGCTGGTGGACTCACGCAGGCGCTCGATTCGCGGCCGGGCCTCGGCGGGCAGGGATTCGACGGCCAGTTCAAGCTGGGTCTGCAGGCCGGCCAGCGGCGTACGCAGCTGGTGGGCCGCATTCGACAGGAAAGCCTGCTGGGCCCGCCCCGCCCGCCCCAGGTGCTGCAGCAGGCGGTTGATGGCCCGCACCAGCGGACCGGCCTCGGCCGGCACACCGCTCTCGGCAATCGGGCTGAAATCGTTGGGACCACGGGTGGCAATGTTGTGACCGAGAGCGTCCAGCGGCTTCAGCGCATAGCGCACGCCGAAATACACCAGCAGCAGCACCGTTGTGATCAAAAGCAGGTTCGGCCAGAAGATCGTCGCCAGGATGCGATGGGCAGCACTCCGGCGCTTGAGGGTGGTTTCGGCAACGATCACCGTCGCCGTCATGCGTGGACTCTCGTAGCGGTAGCTGGCGGAGCGCACCGCGCGCTTGCCCACCGTCGCATCCTGCAGGACGCTGCGGTTCGCCACCTCGGGCCGCGGCAGCTGCAGCAATTCGGCATCGCCGGCGATCACCTTATCGTGGCTGTCGAAGACCACGTACTGGACCCGGTCGACAGCGTCCGAACGGAGGATCTCGTCGGCCGCCGGCGGAATGTCCACCTCGATGTCCTTGTCGTCGTCATCCCGCTCCAGCCGCGTGACCAGGGCCACCACCGTGCCGGTCAGCGCGTTGTCGTAGGCCTCGTCGGCGATGCTCAGCGCCGAACGGTAGTCGGCGATCATGCTGGCCGCCAGCAGAATCAGCAACGGCCAGGAAATGACCATCAGCAGCCGGTTGCGCAGCGCGCGCCCCTCACCCCGCCGCGGCATCGCCTTCTCCAGCCTCGATGCGGTAACCGATGCCACGTACCGTGCGGATGCCGACCTCACTGTCGGCCAGCTTGCCGCGCAGGCGCGACACGTAGATCTCCACCGCGTTGGGGGTGATCTCCTTGTCCCACTGGCTGAGGCTGTCGGCCAGCTTCTGCTTGGCGACCACCTTTGGCGCCACCAGCGCCAATTGTTCGAGCACATCCCACTCCCGCCCGGTCAGCTCCAGCGTAACGCCGGCCAGCGTCGCGCTGCGCCGCTGCACGTCGAGCGCCAGCGAACCGACGCTCAGCACCATGCTGGCCGCCGCCCGACTGCGCCGGATCAAGGCCCGGATACGGGCCAGCAGTTCGGGCAACAGGAACGGTTTGACCAGGTAGTCGTCGCCGCCCACGTCAAGGCCGACGACCCGGTCGTCCAGCCCGTCGCGGGCGGTCAGGATCAGGATCGGGGTCAGCACTCCGCGGCGGCGTACCCGGCGGATCAGCTCCAGCCCGTCCATGCCCGGCAGGCCGATGTCCACGATGGCCAGGTCGTAGGCGGTATGCTGCAGCACCCCCTCGGCCGGCTCGGCGGCCTCCAGCCGGTCCACCATGAAGCCTTCCCGCTCCAGGCCTTCGACAAGGCCGGCGGCCAGGGTTTGGTCGTCCTCTACCACCAGAATGCGCACGTTCGAAAGCCTCCGTCAGAGAGTACCGTTGAGGTCATCACGCCAGAAGCGCTCCATCGCGATGTACGCGTAGGACGCCGACCAGCCGATCAACAGCAGGCCGTTGAGGGCCTCGGTGCCGGCCAGCAGGCGCACATCGCCACCGGGCACCACGTCGCCGTAGCCCAGGGACGTGAAGGTCTCCGTGGAAAAATACAGGGACACGGCGAACGAAAAACGGTCCGCGTCGCCCACCGAACCGAAGCCCGCGTAGCGCACCAGCGCAAACACCGCGAAGGCGTACAGCGCAATCTCCATGATGTGGGCGATGAAGGTGCCGAGGATGACGACGATCAGCTTGGCCCGCGGGCGGATGGCCAGTTCGGGCAGCCACAGGCTCAGGCCACGCAGCACCTCGTAGTGGATCACGGTCGTCAGAACAACCAGCAACAAGCAAACAAAAACGATCAGGGCCATCGGGCGGAAACTCCTCAACAGGCGGCGGCACGGCCGCCGGCCCGCATTCTGTCACGCCAAGCTGACAACAAGCTTCAGGCCGGCTCGTCGTCGCCGTAGCCGATGACCGCCTTCACCTCGAGGAACTCCTCCAGCCCATAGGCGCCCCACTCCCGCCCCAGGCCCGACTGCTTATAGCCGCCGAAGGGCGCGACGAAGTCCACCGGCGCGCCGTTGAGGTGCACATTGCCGCTGCGCAATTGCCGCGCGACGGCCCGCGCCCGCCCCAGGTCGGCCGACGATACATAGCCGGACAGCCCGTAGGGCGTGTCATTGGCGATGCGGATCGCGTCCGCCTCGTCCTTGTAGCCCAGGATGGACAGCACCGGGCCGAAGATCTCCTCACGGGCGATGGCCATGCCAGGCGTCACCCGGCTGAACACCGTCGGGCGTACGAAATAGCCATGTTCGATGCCGTCCGGTCGGCCCGGCCCGCCGGCCACGAGCTTCGCGCCGTCGGCGATGCCCTGCCCGATGAAGGCCTGCACACGCTCGAACTGGGCACCATTGGCCAGCGGCCCCATCGTCGTCGTCTCCGCCAGCGGATCGCCGACCACCACGCGGGTCAGGCTCGCGGCGGCGATCGCCTCCACCTCGTCGAGGCGAGCTTCCGGCACCAGCATGCGCGACGGCGCGTTGCAGTTCTGGCCGCTGTTGGTCATCAGGCTGAGCACACCGTGGCGCACGCTCTTCGGGAAGTCCACGTCGTCGAGCAGGATGTTGGCGGACTTGCCGCCGAGTTCGAGGGCGACCTTCTTCACCGTGTCGGCGGCATTCTTCATCACCTGCTTGCCGGCCCGCGTCGAGCCGGTGAAGGAGACCATGTCCACGTCGGGATGGGTGGACAGCGCGTTGCCGACGCCCGCCCCGTCGCCATTCACTAGGTTGAAGACGCCCGCTGGCACGCCGGCCTCGTGCAGGATCTCAGCCATCACGATGGCCGAGAACGGTGCCAGCTCGGACGGCTTGAGGACCATCGTGCAGCCCGCCGCCAGCGCCGGCGCGATCTTGCAGGCCATCTGGTTGGCCGGCCAGTTCCACGGGGTGATCAGTGCGCAGACGCCGATCGGCTCGCGCAGGACGCGCGTCGTGCCCAGCGGCTTTTCAAAGGGAAAGTCCTTCAGCACCGCCTGCGCGGTCTTGAAATGGGCCAGGCCGGAGCCCGCCTGGGCGCTGCCGGCCAGGGCCTTCAGCGGCGCACCCATCTCCTCGCAGATGGCGCGGGCCATGTCGTCGTAGCGCTTCTTGTAGGCCGCGCAGATGCGCGCCAGCAGGTCCAGGCGTTCCTCGCGGGACGTCGCCGCGAAGGCTGGAAACGCCGTCCGGGCTGCCGCCACGGCGGCCTCCACGTCGGCGACGGAGCCCATGGCGATGCTGCCCGCGACCGCCTCGGTGGCGGGGTTGATCACGTCGAGGCGGGCCGTGCCGAGGGCTTCGACCCAGCGCCCGCCGATGTAGAACTGATGATGATTGCGCATGTCTCCGTCCTCCTTATGATCATTGAGAACGGAAAGTACAGGAAACGGCGACGGGCCGGGAAGCCACCGCCCCCGGCCGGGTTCAGGCCTGATCGATGCTGAGGTAGACCTGAGTCTGGTTGAGCAGCAGGTAGGCGATCTCACCAAAGGTCATCGGCCCGACGAGGGACCCAGAGCGCCGCCCCTCCAGCCCGCAGTAGAGGTAGTTGAGGATGCAGTTGCACGACCACAGCGGCGGATGATCCGGCTCCGCGCCGATCGCTGCGCCGAAATCGGCCGGCGCGGCAAAACGGTATTCCACGTCGTCGAACACCGGCGCGTAGAAGTCCACGCGCCCGGCCTGAGCATCCACGGCCTTGATCGACACGTTCACCGACGCGCCACCGTAGTCCGCCACCAGCGGCAGGCGGATGTCCGCATGGCGGGTCGCCAGGTAGGCGGCGAAATCAGTCTCCACGCCATTGACCAGGCAACGGGTGGCCGAGAAGCCGGTCTCGGGGAAGCGCAGGCTATCGCCGTCGCCCTGCACCATGCGGTTGAAGATCTCGATGCGGGCGTATTCGCTGTCCGGCAGGGGCACGTGCATCACCACCGCGCGCTCGCCGTCGAATGCGAGGTTCATACCATTGACCACCAGCGGCGCAACGCGGCCGGAATCTGCCAGGTGGCTGCCGGCGATCCAGCCGACAATCGGCTTGATGAACATGTCAGAAAAGCCTGGCGCCTTGCGGGCATACAGGGAGTGGATCGCCGAGAAGGCCGGGATGATGATCAGCGTGAAGCCGTTGGCCGGGCCATCTTCGCAGACATGTTCGAGGTTTGTGATGTCGTAGAAGCGGATCGTCGGCACATCCGCCGTCGCGGGAATCTCGGTGACGAACACCTGCTCGGACGTCACCAGACCACCCTCTTCACCCATGAAATAGGGAATCGTGCCGCCGATCCAGTTGCCGGCCGGCAGGCGCCGCAATACGGCTTCGTCGCCGGCGATCATCAGGAAGCAGCCGGACGCGATCAGCGTGGCCGCCTCGTCCACCGTCGTCAGGCGGTTCGCAGGGGCATTCATTATTGGTTCTCCCTCGGTAGAACAGCGAGACGGCTCAAGCCGCTTCTTTGCTGAGTTGCTGCAGTTCGTGGGACAGCATGCGTTCGTTCTTGACGAAGTAACGATGCAGATCGCGCAGCTTCATCATGCGCACCTCCTCGTCGGCGATCACCGCCACCTGGGAACGGATGCGCGACAGCAGTAGTTGCAGGCTCAGCACACGCACGTCGATGTTGAGCGTGCCATCCACCAGGCGCAACCACACCGGGTCGGTAAGGCTGGGCACCTGGCTGCCGGGCAGGGGTTTCACGCCATCCTCGAAATAGGCGAGCACCGCGCTGAGCGGCCGCTGCGTTCCGGCCTCCTGAGCCGGCGCGGCCTCGCCGACGCTGTGCTGGCCCTTGTCGATGGCGTAGCGGTAGCGCCACAACTCGCCCATCGGCACCTCGAGCAGCGTACACACACCGGCCATGCCGACGCCTTCGTTGAGCAGGGACAGGATCTGCCGATCCAGCGCCCGCGTGAAGGGCATGCCCGCCTCCCCCGCCCATTGCTGACGTGGCAGCTCGCTGCCAAGGGGCGGACGTACCCGTACCTGCACCTTCCAGCCGCCAAAACCGATGTGGCGCCACATCACTTCCGGACCGCTCTCCACCGGCTTGCCACGGCCAAGGCCGAACCAGCCCCGCGGCGCCTCGACGCCAATATAGACATCCATGCAGCGGTTGAACTCGTCGGCGCGACAGTCCAGGACCGTCCACGGCTCCTGGACCTGCAGCAACTGGCGCCACAAACTCAGTGCATCTGCCATACCCACCTCACTCGATAATCGTAGCCGGCACGCCATGCGCGTCGGCCCAGGGACGGAAGCAAAGTGGAGAAACGCTGGCAAAGGACATGCCAGCAGCGTGTTTTCCTGGCGCTGACCGTCCATATCCGTGCGTACCGGGGCATGTCGATACCGATGCCACCCGGCACGCCAAAGATTGCCGCGGCGCACCATGTACTGCATCTGAACACCTGCTCCGCCGACAGGCGCAGATGCCTGCTACAGAGCGAGTCAACCGACCCGGACAAGAACCCCATCCCATTTCCGTGCAAAAGATATTACCGCCTGCACGGACGCTTGGGGCCTCCCCCAAAGAGGTATGGGTGCCGCTCCAAACAAAAACGGAGCCGGCCTCCCGAAGGAAGCCGGCTCTGCTCACCCGGGCCGCCGATCAGCCCCCCGCTCAGACCTTGGCAAAGCCGATACGACCGTTGTCGCTGCTCACCCTGATGGTGTCCTTCGCGGCGAAGCCACCTTCGAGGATGCGCTTGGCGAGCGGGTTCTCGATGTGCTCCTGGATCGCCCGCTTGAGCGGCCGCGCGCCGAACACCGGGTCGAAGCCGGCCTTGGCCAGTTCGAGCAGCGCGTCGTCGCTGACATCGAGGTGCATCTCGAGCTTGGCCAGGCGCTTCTCCAGGTAGGCCAGCTGGATGCGTGCGATGGACGCGATGTGCTTCTGGTCGAGGCCGTGGAAGACCACCACCTCGTCGATCCGGTTGATGAACTCCGGCCGGAAGTAGGTCTTCACCTCGCCCATCACCGCCAGCTTGATGATCTGGTAGTCGTCGCCGGACATCTGCTGGATCATCTGCGAGCCGAGGTTGCTGGTCATCACGATCACGGTGTTCTTGAAGTCCACCGTGCGGCCCTGTCCGTCGGTCATGCGCCCATCGTCGAGCACCTGCAGCAGCACGTTGAAGACGTCCGGATGGGCCTTCTCGACCTCGTCAAAGAGGATCACCGAATACGGCTTACGGCGCACCTGCTCGGTCAGGTAGCCGCCCTCCTCGTAGCCCACGTAGCCCGGCGGCGCGCCGATCAGGCGGGCCACCGAGTGCTTCTCCATGAACTCGCTCATGTCGATGCGGACCAGGTGCTCCTCGCTGTCGAACAGGAACTCGGCCAACGTCTTGCACAGCTCGGTCTTGCCGACGCCCGTCGGGCCGAGGAACAGGAAGGAACCATAGGGCCGGTTCTCGTCCGACAGGCCGGCGCGGGAACGGCGGATGGCGTCGGCCACCAGGCGCACCGCTTCATCCTGGCCGACCACCCGCTGGTGCAGGCGCTCTTCCATCTTGAGCAGCTTCTCGCGCTCGCCCTGCATCATCTTCGACACCGGGATGCCGGTAGCACGGGACACCACCTCGGCGACCTCCTCGGTGCCCACCTCGGTGCGCAGCAGCTTGTTGGCCGGTTTGGCCTCGCCGCTGGCCTCGGCCTTCTTGAGCTGGGCTTCGAGCTGCGGCAGCTTGCCGTACTGCAGCTCGGCCACCTTCTCGAGCTTGCCTTCCCGCTGCAGCTTGGCGATGTCGGCCTTCAGACGGTCGATCTCTTCCTTGATGTGGGCCGAGCCCTGCACCGCGGCCTTCTCGGACTTCCAGATCTCTTCCAGGTCCGAGTATTCCTTCTTGATGCGGGTGATCTCCTCCTCGATCAGGCCGAGGCGCTTGAGGGAGGCTTCGTCCTTCTCCTTCTGCACGGCCAGCTGTTCGATCTCCAGCTGGATGCGGCGGCGTTCGAGCTTGTCCATCACCTCCGGCTTGGAATCGATCTCCATCTTGATGCGCGACGCCGCCTCGTCGATCAGGTCGATGGCCTTATCGGGCAGGAAGCGGTCGGTGATGTAGCGGTGGCTCAGTTCTGCCGCGGCGACGATGGCCGGGTCGGTGATCTCCACGCCATGATGCAGCTCGTACTTCTCCTTCAGGCCGCGCAGGATGGCAATGGTCGATTCGACGGACGGCTCCTCGACCAGCACCTTCTGGAAGCGGCGCTCCAGCGCGGCGTCCTTCTCGATGTACTTGCGGTACTCGTCCAGCGTCGTCGCGCCGATGCAGTGCAGCTCACCGCGGGCCAGCGCCGGCTTGAGCATGTTGCCGGCGTCGATGGCGCCCTCGGCCTTGCCGGCACCGACCATCGTATGGATCTCGTCGATGAACAGGATGATCTTGCCCTCATCCTTGGCGATGTCGTTGAGCACCGCCTTCAGGCGCTCCTCGAACTCGCCGCGGTACTTGGCGCCAGCCAGCAGGCCCGCCATGTCGAGGACCAGCACCTTCTTGCCCTTGAGGGTCTCGGGCACCTCCTCGTTGATGATGCGCTGGGCCAGGCCCTCGACGATGGCGGTCTTGCCGACACCCGGCTCGCCGATCAGCACCGGGTTGTTCTTGGTGCGGCGCTGCAGGATCTGGATCGCCCGGCGGATCTCGTCATCGCGGCCGATCACCGGATCGAGCTTGCCCTGGCGGGCGCGCTCGGTGAGGTCCACGCAGAACTTCTTGAGCGCTTCGCGCTGGCTCTCGGCATCGGCGCTGCCCACGTTCTGACCGCCGCGCACAGCATCGATGGCCTGCTCCAGCGCCTTCTTGGTGAGGCCGTTTTCCTTCAGCAGGCGGCCGCTCTCACCCTTGTCGTCGGCCAGCGCGAGCAGGAACATCTCGCTGGCGATGAACTCGTCGCCACGCTGTTGGGCCGCCTTGTCGGTGAGGTTGAGCAGGTTGCTCAGGTCACGCCCGACGGACACGTCGCCGCCATGGCCCTGCACCTTGGGCAGGCGCTCGAAGGCCTTGATCAGCGCCGCCTTGAGGCCGCCCACGTTGGCGCCGGCGCGCTGCAGCAGGGACGCGGTGCTGCCATCCTCCTGGCTGAGCAGGGCCAGCAGCAGGTGCTGGGGTTCGATGAACTGCTGGTCATTGCCGACGGCGAGGCTCTGGGCCTCGGCGAGGGCTTGCTGGAATTTGGTGGTGAGCTTGTCGTAGCGCATGAGGCCTCCGGGATCTTGGTCTGAGGCCTAAATGGGGCGACAAGGGCGAACTTCAAGACCAGTGATGCGAAGCCTTTATGACCTGGATCAAGCGCGCCGCATTTCCGGCTGCAGCGGCGCGCCCCCGGCGCAGCCTCAGCCGACTCGGATGCGCTCCCCGTAGCCAGTCATCTCCAGGTAGCCGCGGCCGAGCTCCCGCCCGCCCTCGACGACCCACACCGCCCCTTCCCAATACACCGAGCCGGTAGAGCGGCGGCTGTCCAGCTCCTGGTCGTCGAGCAGCGGCCGCAAGTCGAACTCGCGCTCGCCGACGCGCAGCCGCCACTCCACCGGATAGGTGATGCCGGTGCGCGGCGAACGCCATTCCCGACCCGGCGTGAATGCGATCTCTACTGGACGCATGACGCGAGCGCCACCGCCGGCCAGCTGCCACGTCGCCGCAGCCCACAGCGCGCGACCCTGCCCGTCACGCAGGCGGAAGGCCATCAGCGCGCTGCCGTCGTCCAGGTCAAGGCCGACCCAGTCCCAGCCCTTGGCGCCCTCCGGCAGCAGCTCGCTGGACCATTCGTGATCCAGCCAGGCCTGTCCGCGCACCGGCTGCTGCTTTCCGTCGAGGGTCACGCTACCGCTCACCGCCAGCTGCGGACGGCTGTAGTAGTAGCTGGCGTGGCGCGGATCGGCGGCCTTGGCGCTGAAGCCACCCTGCCCGTTGAGCAGCGGCGGACCGGCCGGTTGCAGGTCCAGCGCGTAGGCGAAATCGTCCGCATGCACTTCGGCGCGGTAACGCCCGCCAGCCAGCGCGAAGCGCCAGTCTCCGACCCACACGCCAGTCCGCCCCAGCTCGAAGCCGGCGCGCCCAAAACCGACCCGCGCCGAGCGCTCCCCGTGGCGCAGCCGCCCCAGGCGCGGATCGGCGATCGCCGCGTGGGCGAGGATCAGCTGGCGCGGCGCGAAGGCGCTCGGGCTGCTTTCGCCGACGCCGGTACGCACGCGGAAGAAGGTCGTCTGGAAACCCAGCGGGCTGCCGTCCGGCAGGTACAGCCAGCCGGTGGCGTACCACCACTCGGTGCGGAAGTCCGGATGGGCGCCGTGGTCGGCCGGAAAGACCAGCCGCCGGCCCGGCAGCACCGGCGCAAAATCCACCGCCACGGCACTCCCGGCCGCCCCGAGGGCCAGCGCCAGCAGAAAACGACGCCGTTCCATCACCAATCCTCCCGCACCGCCAGCACCGCTTCCTGGCGCATTGCCTGGCGACCGGCGAGCACCGCGGCCAAGGCCGCCAGCACAACCAACCCGCCACCGAACAACAGCAGGGACAGCCACGGCACATGCAGGTCCATGCTCCAGTGGAAACTCTGCCGATTGACCACCTCGATCAGCACCAGCCCGATCGCCCCGCCCGCCAGCAGGCCGGCCAGCACGCCGACGCCAGCCGCCAGCGCCCCCTCCTGGGCCAGCATCCAGCCGATCTGGCGGCGCGTCAGCCCGAGGTGGCGCAACATGCCGAACTCCTTCCGGCGGGCCACCGCCAGCGCCGCGAAGCTGGCCGCCACGCCGGCCAGGCCGATGGCCACCGCCACCGCTTCAAGCAGGTAGGTCACCGCAAAGGTGCGGTCGAAGATGCGCAGCGTGATCGCCCGGATCTCCCCAGGGAAAGCCACCTCCAGCACGCCGGGGCCGGCCAGCGCGGTCAATACACTGGCCGTGCGCAGCGCATCCGCGCCCGGCGCCAGGTGGATCGCCGCGTCGTTGACGAGGCGGTCGCCGGTCAGGCGGCGGTAGCTGTCCAGGTCGATCATCACCGCGCCGGTCTGCCGTGCGTAGTCGCGCCACACGCCAGCCACCGTCAGGCGCACCGGCTTGCCGGCCAGCGGCAGCTCAACCTGCTGGCCGGGCCGCCAGCCGTAGAGGTCCTGCACGGCCTCGGAGATCCATAGCGACGGCCCATCCACGGCAACCGGCTGGCCGACCAGCGGCAGGCCGCCGCCGGCGGCCGACACCGGCCGCGCCAGCAGTGCCACCGGAGCATGCCCGGCGGCCAGGCGCAGGCCATCGTGGCGGGTAAAGGCCACGGCAGCGACACCGGCGGTCGCGACGATGCGCGCCTGCAGGGCTTCGTCCAGATAGCTACCGGACTGGGCGCGGCCGGCGCGCAGGTAGAGGTCGGCCGGCAGCAGCTGGGTCAGCCACTGGTCCACCGAATCCCGGAAGGACGCCACCATGATCGCCATCGCCGCCGCCAGCGCGACACTGGTCAGCACACCGGCGGCCGCCACCACCGCGTGGCCGGGCGCCGCCGCCAGCCGGGCCACGGCCAGGCGCGCGGCCACCGGCCCGCCGCCCGGCAGCAAGCGAGCCAGCAACGCAGCGATGGACGGCAACAGCAGCACCGCGCCCGCCAGCACGCAGGCCACCGCCAGGTAGCCGCCGAGCGGCAGCCCGTCTACCGGCGGAAGCACGCAGGCGGCCAGGCTACCGGCCAGCAGCGCCAGACCGCACAGCGGATGGCCACGTCCGCCGTGCAGCGCGGCTTCGTCACCCGCCTTCAGGGCCTGGGCCGGCGCCACCGTGGCGGCCTCCCTGGCCGGCAGCCACGCGCCGGCCACACCGGCCACGACACCGAGCAAGGCATAGACGACGCTGGCCAGCGGCTGGAACTGCAGGCGCGGCGCCAGACCGGCGAAATAGCCGGCCCCCAGGTCGCCGCCGAGCAGCGCCAGCGCGCCCCACGCCAGGCCATGGCCGACGGCCACGCCGAGGATGCCGCCAAGCAGGCCGACCGCAGCCCCCTCGCCGACCAGCCAGCCGAACAGGGTCCGCCGCGACAGGCCGATGGCGCGCAGGAAAGCGAACTCGCTGCGTCGGCGCACCACCGACAAGGCCTGCGCCGAGAAGACCAGGAAGCCGCCGGTGAGCAGCGCGATGGCCGCCAGCAGGGTCAGGTTGACGCGGTAGGCACGCGACAGATTGGCCGCCTGGTCCGCCTCGGCGGCCGGCGTCTCCACCAGCACGCCGTCCGGCAGCGCGGCCTGCAGGCTGCGCCGGGCGGCTTCCGCATCGGCGCCGTCGCGCAGGCGCAGGTCGATGCGGCTCAGACGGCCAAGCTTGCCGAACAGGGTCTGCGCGGCGGCAATGTCCATCACGCCGAGGCGGCGCCCATCGCCCATCGCCGGCAGATCGCCGGCCACTTTCAGCGCGACCTCCGCACTGCCGGCCTGCACGCGCAGCAGGCCGCCGGCCTTCACTCCGAGCGCGTCGGCCGCCGCGTGGGACAGGAACACGCCGTCGCCGGCAAAGATCGCAAAGCGGTCGCCGCTGTCGGCGCGGGGCAGCAGCTGCGGCGTGACCCGCGCCAGCACGAAGGCATCGACACCCAGCACCAGCAAGGACTCCTCACGCCCCACCAGCCGCGCCTCGACCTCCAGCACCGGGCTGGCCTCGGCCACGTCCGGATGGGCCGCCAGCTGCGCGTAGAGCTGCTCGTCGAAACCGCCGCGCGGCCCGACCACCTGCAGGTCCGCCGCGCCAGCCATGTTGCGCAGGCCCCGGTCGAACTCCGACAGCGCAGCTTCATGCACCGCCTGCACAGCCATGCCCAGCGCCACGCCGAGCACGATGGCGACCAGCGAGAACAGCGTCGCCACCCGCCGCCGGGCCAACGAGCCGAGGAACACCGGCGCCAGGCGCGCCAGCCCTGTCACCCGCCCGCTCACCCTCGCAAGCCCTCCGCGGTCAGATGCAGCGTGCGGTCGGCGGTGGCCGCCGCTTCCAGCGAATGGGTGACCAGGATGCCGATCGCCCCGGCGGCGCGCACGCGCTCGGCCAGCAGGGCCAGCACCCGCGCCGCGTTGGCCGGGTCCAGGTTGCCGGTCGGCTCGTCGGCCAGCACCAGGCGCGGCGCATGGACCAGCGCCCGGGCGATGGCGACCCGCTGCATCTCGCCGCCCGACAGCTCCCGCGGCCAGCTGTCACCCCGCGCGCCCAGCCCCACCGCGTCGAGCAGCTGGCGGGCCGGGCCGTCGGCGGCGTCCCGCTCGACGCCCTGCAGCCACAGGGGCAGCGCCACGTTCTGGGCCACGGTGAGATGCGGCAGGATGTGGAAGGCCTGGAACACGAAGCCCAGCTTGTCGCGGCGCAGGCGGGTCAGCGCATCTTCGTCGTGCTGCGCGTAATCCTCGCCGTCGAGGCGCAGCCGGCCACCGTCGGGCCGGTCCAGCCCGGCGATCAGGTTCAGCAGCGTGGACTTGCCGACTCCCGACTCGCCGACGATGGCTACATACTCGCCGGGCGCGAGGCGCAGGGAGATATCCCGCAGCACGCTGCGGCCGTTGAAGCTGCGGGACAGGTTTTCGATTTCGAGCATGGATAAAGGCGCCAGGGCAGGACGAAACAGCACGGCCGGGAGCGGAAAGGAAGGTAGGCGCATGGTGGCGGGGATTGGTTCCCATCTCAAGCCTGGCGCCGGATACAGGCCGCCCCGAACGTCGGGTCCGTCGAAAACGGCCCCCAGCGCACAGCCCCGGCGGAAATTCGCCTGAATCCGTGGCATAGCTCCCGCCTGCGGCCAGGCGCCGCGGGTATACTCCGCGCGCCCATGCCCGTCGAACATTACGAGAACTTTCCCGTCGCCTCTTTCCTGCTACCGGCGCGCCTGCGCGAGCCGGTGGAGGCCATCTACGCCTTTGCCCGCAGCGCCGACGACATCGCCGACGAGGGCGATGCGCAGCCGATCATGCGCCTGGCGCGCCTCAACGACTACAAGCGGGCGCTGCTGGCCATCGAGCAATACCGCCCCTTCGACGATCCGACGCTGGAGCCGATCTTCAAGCGCCTGAGCCGCAACATCCGCGACTTCGGGCTGCCGATGCAGCTCTTCCGCGACCTGCTGGACGCCTTCAGCCAGGACGTGGGCAAGACCCGCTACGCGGACTTCGCCGAACTCGACGACTACTGCCGCCGTTCGGCCAACCCGGTCGGGCGCCTGCTGCTGCACCTCTACGACGAGGCGACGCCGGACAACCTGCCCCTGTCGGACCTGATCTGCACCAGCCTGCAGCTCATCAATTTCTGGCAGGACGTGGCCGTGGATTGGCAGAAGCAGCGCATCTACCTGCCGCTGGACGAGCTCGACCGCTTCGGCGTCACCGAAGCCTGCATCGCCGGCAGCCAGGTGACGCCGCAATTCACCGCGCTGATGGACTTCCAGATCCAGCGCGCCCGCTGCATGATGCTGCGCGGCGCCCCCCTCGCCCACCGCCTGCCCGGCCGCATCGGCTGGGAGCTGCGCCTCGTGGTGCAGGGCGGCCTCGCCATACTCGACAAGATCGAGGCGAACGGCTACGACGTGTTCCGCCGCCGTCCGACCCTCGGCAAGACAGACTGGCCGCGCCTCGCCTGGCGCGCCCTCACCCGGTAGCGCCCCATGACCGACCCCCACGCCTATTGCCAGGAGAAGGCCGCCAGCAGCGGCTCCAGCTTCTACTACAGCTTCATGTTCCTGCCCCCCGAGCGGCGCCAGGCGATCACCGCCCTGTACGCCTTCTGCCGGGAGGTGGACGACGTGGTGGACGAATGCCACGACATGCAGATCGCCCAGACCAAGCTCGACTGGTGGCGCATGCAGGTGGCCCAGATCTATGACGGCGCGCCGGAACATCCGGTCGGCCAGGCCCTCCAGCAGATCAACAAACAGTTCCCGCTGCCCCGTGAGCAGCTGCTCGAGATCATCGACGGCATGCAAATGGACCTGCAGCAGACCCGCTACCTGGACTGGAAGGCCCTGCAGCTGTACTGCTATCGAGTGGCCAGCGTGGTCGGCCTGCTGTCCGCCGAGATCTTCGGCTACGGCAACCGCCAGACCCTCAAGTACGCCCACGACCTGGGCATGGCCTTCCAGCTCACCAACATCATCCGCGACGTGGGCGAGGACGCCCGCCGCGGCCGCATCTACCTGCCCATCGACGAGCTGCAGCGCTTCAACGTGCCGGCCCGGCAGATTCTCGACGGCCAGCACTCGGACAACTTCCGCGAGCTGATGACCTTCCAGACCCAGCGCGCGCGCCAGTTCTACGACCAGGCCTTCGCGCTGCTGCCCGACGAGGACCGCAAGACCCAGCGCCCCGGCCTGGTGATGGCGGCGATCTACCGCACGCTGCTCGACGAGATTGAGGCAGACGGCTTCCAGGTGCTCGACCGCCGCACCTCGCTGACGCCACTGCGCAAGATCTGGATCGCCGGGCGCACCTGGCTGCGCGGCTGATGCACACCGGCCCCGACATCGCCGTCATCGGCGGCGGCTACGCCGGCTTTGCGGCAGCCGTTACGCTGGCCCGCGGCGGGGCCAAGGTCACGCTGTTCGAATCTTCCCGCGTGCTCGGCGGACGGGCCCGCGTGGTGGACAAGGACGGCTACCGGGTGGACAACGGCCAGCACATCCTTCTCGGCGCCTACACCGAGACCCTGCGCCTGCTGCGGCAAGTGGGCGTCAAGCCGAGCGTGCTGGAGACGCGCAAGCTGGCGCTGGTCTATCCGGGTGAATGCACGCTGCGCGCCGCCCCGCTGCCGGCGCCGCTGCACCTGGCTATCGGCCTGCTCGGCGCCAAGGGCCTGGACTGGCGCGACAAGCTGGCGATGGCGCGGCTGATGCGCAGCCTCAAGGCCCGCAAGTTCCGCGTCGAACCGGATCGCCCGGTAGCCGAACTACTCGCCGAAACCGCCCAGACTGAACGCCTGACCCGCCTGATCTGGGAGCCCCTGTGCGTGGCGGCTCTCAACACGCCGGTCGCCGACGCGTCGGCGCAGGTCTTCGCCAACGTACTGCGCGACAGCCTGGCCGCCGGCGCCTCCGCGTCGGACCTGCTGCTGCCGCGGCTGGACCTGTCCGAGCTGTTCCCGGTGCCGGCGTCCCGCTGGCTGGCGATGCGCGGCCACACGGTGCGCACCGCCGAACCGATCAAGGCCATCGAGAGCATCGGCGGCGGCTACCGCCTCGACGGCGACCCGTGGACCACGCTGTTCGAACACGTGGTGATCGCCACCGCGCCTTACCACGTCGCGCCACTGGTTGAGACGCTACCGGCGATGGCCCCGGTGGTGGATAGCCTCGCCACGCTGCGCCACGAACCCATCGTCACCGCCTGGCTGGCCTTCGACGGACCGCTGAACTTCCCGGAGCCGATGATCGGCCTCAGTGGCGGCTACGGCCAATGGGCCTTCGACCGCGCTGCGCTGGGCGGTGAAGAAGGCCTGGTCGGCGTGGTCATCAGCGCCCGCGGCGCCCATCAGGAAATCAGCAAGGAAGCGCTGGAGGTCGCGCTGCTGCAGGAGCTGCAGCAGGTGCTCGGCCCACTGCCGACGCTGGCCTGGTCGCAGATCATCACCGAGAAGCGCGCCACCTTCTCATGCACGCCCGGCCTCGTCCGCCCCGGCGTCACCACGCCGCAGCCCGGCCTGTGGCTGGCCGGCGACTACGTCGCGTCGGACTACCCGGCCACCATCGAATCGGCGGTACGCAGCGGCGTGCAGGCCGGCCGCAGCATCCTCAAACGCTGCGGGCTGAAGGAACAGATCCTGCCGTAGGGCCGATCAGTCCACCGGACGAGCCTGCGGGGTAAGCCCGGGGAGACGAAGTCATTCTCTCTACGCGGCTTTCATCACCTCCGTGAGCGAATGAATCCGCCCGCACAAGGCCCACCGCACACAGCCCAACCACCTGGGGCAGCTTCCGCAAGTCCGCCGTCCCGGAAGATGGCCGCCGCAGAAAACCCGCTTCTACACCAGCCTCCCGGCAGACAGGCGCAGGCTGCGCCCGCAGCGCTCTGCCAGGCCGGTGTCGTGGGTCACCAGCACGAGGGTCGTGCCGGATTCGACGTTGAGGGAGAACATCAGCTCGATGACCGCCTCGCCGGTGGCCACGTCCAGGTTGCCGGTCGGCTCGTCGGCCAGCACCAAGGCCGGACGCGGCGCGAAGGCGCGGGCCACCGCGACGCGCTGCTGCTCGCCGCCGGACAGCTGGCGCGGGTAATGCCCCAGGCGGCCCCCCAGGCCGACCCGCTGCAGCCAGCCCTCCGCTTCCTGGCGGGCATCCTTCCGCCCGGCCAGTTCCAGCGGCAGCATCACGTTCTCGAGGGCCGTCAGGGCCGGCAGCAGCTGGAAGGACTGGAACACGAAACCCACGCACTCGCCGCGCAGCGCCGCACGGCCGTCCTCGTCGAGGGCGAAGAGGTCCTGCCCGCGGATATGCACGGAGCCACCAGACGGTGAATCCAACCCTGCCAGCAGGCCCAGCAGCGTGGACTTGCCGGAGCCGGACGCCCCGACGATGGCCACCGCCTCGCCGGCAGCGATGCTGAAGGAGACATCCTCCAGGATGTGCAGCGTGCCGCCATCGTCGGTGGCGACCGCGCGGCTCAGGTGTTTGACGTCGACCACGGGCGCCAGCGCAGCCACCGTGGATGAGGAATCGGTTCGGGTTCGGGTCAGCATGGCTATGTGGAGTGGATTTGCGGCGATAGGTTCAGCACCGGCGCGCGGCTGTCCGCGATTATCCCGGCTCCAAATGACATCCCGCCACCGGCCTCAGCCCGTCAACGAACAAGGGCAGCCCGCAGGCTGCCCTTGATGCACGGGACCGGAAAAACTCAATCCACGTGGTAGTTCGGCGCTTCCTTGGTGATCTGCACGTCATGGACGTGGGATTCGCGGATGCCGGCCGAGGTGATCTCGACGAACTCGGCACGGGCGCGCATCTCGTCGATGGTGGCGCAACCGACGTAGCCCATGGAGGCACGCAGACCGCCCATCAGCTGGTGGATCACCGCCGTCACCGGCCCCTTGTAGGCGACGCGGCCTTCGATGCCTTCCGGCACCAGCTTGTCCACATTGCCTTCGTTGTCCTGGAAGTAACGGTCCGCGGCGCCCTGCTGCATGGCACCGAGGGAACCCATGCCCCGGTAGGACTTGTAGGAACGGCCCTGGAACAGCACGGTCTCGCCCGGCGCTTCTTCGGTACCGGCGAACAGGCCGCCGAGCATCACGACGTTGGCACCGGCCGCGATGGCCTTGGAGATGTCGCCGGAGTAGCGGATGCCGCCGTCGGCAATCATCGGCACGCCGGAGTTGGCCAGCGCCGTTGCCACGTTGTCGACCGCGGTGATCTGCGGCACGCCGACGCCGGCAACGATACGGGTGGTGCAGATGGAGCCGGGGCCGATACCGACCTTGACGCCGTCCGCGCCCGCTTCGACAAGCGCCAGGGCAGCCGCTGCGGTGGCGATGTTGCCGCCGATGACGTCCACCTTCGGGAAGTTCTTCTTGACCCAATTGACGCGGTCGAGCACGCCCTGGGAGTGGCCGTGGGCGGTATCGACGACAATCACGTCAACACCGGCTTCGGCCAGCAGTGCGGCACGTTCCTCGGTACCGGCACCGACACCGATGGCAGCGCCGACACGCAGACGGCCGAGGCTGTCCTTGCAGGCGAGCGGGTGCTCGGTGGACTTCATCATGTCCTTGACGGTGATGAGGCCGGCCAGGCCGCCGTCTTCGCTCAGCACCAGCACGCGCTCCAGGCGGTGCTTGTGCATCAGCGCACGGGCTTCGTCGAGGCTGGTGCCTTCCTTGACCGTGACCAAGCGCGACTGGGGCGTCATGATCGCCGAGACGGGCTGATCGAGATTGGTCTCGAAACGGGTGTCACGGTTGGTGACGATGCCGATCACCTTGCCGCCATCCACCACCGGCAGGCCGGAGAACTTGTGGGTGCGGGTCAGGGTGAGCACCTCGCGGACCGTCATGGTCGGCGGGATGGTGATCGGGTCCTTGAGGATGCCCGATTCGAAACGTTTTACCTTGGCTACTTCGGCCGCCTGCTGCTGGGGAGTCAGGTTCTTATGGATGATCCCGATCCCGCCTTCCTGCGCGAGCGCAATGGCGAGGCGTGCTTCGGTGACGGTATCCATTGCGGCGGACACCAGCGGAATATTCAGGGTAATGTTGCGCGTGAGTTTCGTCTGGAGGCTGACGTCGCGCGGGAGAACGCTCGAATGGGCGGGGATGAGAAGGACGTCATCAAACGTCAGCGCCTTCTGGATCACTCGCATGGCTTTAATCCCTAGAACCAAATCCGTATTATACGCAGTTAGCCGCCCGGCGGCAAAAGTTTGTCCTACCGGAGTATCGAATGCCGCGCAAGTTCCTTTTTGTCCTTCTGGCCTGCGCCGCTCCGGCGGTCCTCGCCCAGGCCATCTACAGCTGGAAGGACGCCAGCGGCCGCATCCATTACTCCGATACCCAGCCGCCCGATGCCCAGGCGCGGACCATCCGGCAGGCGCCGGTAGCGCCGGTGGCTTCACAACCGGCGGCATCCGAGGCCACTGGCAGCGGCAACGGTGCGCCACAGACCACGGCGGAAAAGGAGCAGGCTTTCAGGAAGCGCCGCGCCGAGGCCGCTGAGGCCGAAGAAAAGGCCCGCAAGCAGAAAGTCACGGCGGAACTGCAGCAGCAGGAATGCACGCGCCTGCGCCAGCAACTGATCGGCCTGGAAAGCGGCCAGCCGACGGTCCGCTACAACGAAGCCGGCGAGCAGATCTACCTCGGCGGCGACGAACGCGCCAGCGAAGTGGCGAACATCCGGCACTACATGGAACAGTCCTGCAAGCAGTAGGCCGGCCCGTGCAGCCAGCCGGCGCCGGGCTCAGGCTTCCGCCGGCCCGCCGCCTTTCTTCATGACCTTCCCCTCTTCGGCACGCTTGCGGCGCACCTCCTTGGGGTCGGCGATCAGCGGCCGGTAGATCTCCACCCGGTCCTTGTCCCGCAACACCGTATCGGCCTTGACCAGCTTGGCGAACACACCGAGCTTGTTGGTCTTGGCCAGATCGATCTCGGGGTGCTTCTGCAGCAGGCCCGAGGCTTCCACCGCGCGCTGCGCCGTGCTGCCCGCCGGCAGCTTCAAGCGCACGATTTCCTGGCGCTCCCTGAGCGCATAGCAGACTTCGACGTTGATCGAATCGGACATGTCAGCCCTTGCGGTAGATTTGCGAAGCGCGCTTGACGAAGGAGTCGACAAAGGTGTTCGCGATATGGCTGAACACCGGCCCCACCGCCTTCTCGATCAGACGGCTCGAAAACTCGTAGTGCAGGTTGAACTCGACCTTGCAGGCGGCATCGCCAAGGGGAATGAACTCCCAGCTGCCGTCGAGGTGCGTGAACGGCCCATCGGTCAGGCGAATGTGCATGCGCCGCGGGTAGTCCTTGTCGTTCTCGGTGCTGAAGTGGGACTTGATGCCGTGGTAGTTGATGTGCAGCGTGGCCTTGGTGACCTTTTCGTCACGGCCATGCACCTCGCTGCCGCCACACCAAGGCAGGAACTTAGGGTAATCCTCGCAGCGGTCCACCAGATCGAACATCTGGGCCGGGGTGAATTCGATCAGAACGGTTTTCTTGACGGCTGCCATTGGGGCGCGGGCGAACTAGCGAGCTGTTAAAATGCGCGATTTTACGCGTCCGTTCAAGCCTACGCCAATGAGCATCATCGACAACCGCAAGGCCTTCCACGAT
This sequence comes from Zoogloea sp. GW822-FHT05C07, assembly GCF_058800215.1. Classification (NCBI taxonomy): domain Bacteria; kingdom Pseudomonadati; phylum Pseudomonadota; class Betaproteobacteria; order Rhodocyclales; family Zoogloeaceae; genus Zoogloea; species Zoogloea sp. GW822-FHT05C07. The sequence continues at coordinate 3,769,493 of NZ_CM179510.1, read as the reverse complement.
TATTTCATCGAGGAAAAATACGAAGCCGGCCTCGTGCTCGAGGGCTGGGAGGTCAAAGGCATCCGCGCCGGGCGTGCCAACATCAAGGAAAGCTACGTGGTGATCCGTAGCGCCGAGATCTTCATCGTCGGCATGCACATCACGCCGCTGGAGTCCGCCTCCACCCACGTGCATCCCGACCCGACGCGCACCCGCAAGCTGCTGCTGCACGCCGAGGAAATCGCCAAGCTGATCGGCAAAGTGGAACGCGCCGGTTATGCCCTGGTGCCACTCGATCTGCATTACGCCAAGGGCCGTGTGAAGATCAGTGTCGGCCTTGCCAAGGGCAAGAAGCAGTACGACAAGCGGGAAACCGAGAAAGAACGCGACTGGGATCGCGAGAAGGCGCGCCTGATCCGCGCCAAGGGCTGAGGCCTCCCGGCGGTCGCCCGATCCCAGGGCTGCCGCCGATATCTATTCGGTTTCGCCCAGGGCCCACTCCACGTCCAGGCGCTCCAGCGCATCCACCGGCTGACAGGCCCCCGCGGCCGCAAACAGTTCGTGGGCACGGCCGTGCTGCGCAGACCCGAATGCCAGCAGGGTCGAGCGGGCATATTCCGCCAAGACCACCGGCGACTGGGGGTTGAGCCTGCAGGCCGTCTCGAAGTGCTCGATGACGGCTTCCTTGCGGGCGCCATAGGTCAGCCCGGCCACCACGCTGCCGATCTTGTCGATCACTTCGGCGTTGTAGACGCCCAGCGCCACATAGGCATCGGCGTGGTCGTTATCCAGTTCGACGACGCGCTGCAGGCAATCCCGCACCTTGCCGCCGAGGCCACGGGCCAGCGCCTTCACCACCGAGATGCTCTGGCTGTAGCGCCCCAGCGCCAGGCCTTGCACATACCAGGCATTGGCCCAGTTCGGCGCCAGCTCGGTCAGCGCCGTGCAGAATTCCAGCGTTTCATCGAGGATGCGGGTACGGCGCAGCTCGTCCTCCTCCAGGTGGGCGGCATAGACGACAGCCGCCCGCGCTGCCGCCACCAGCCCTACCGGACCTGCCGCCAGGCCGTATTCGACGGCATCCGCAAAATCACCCGCATGGTAGGCGCGCCAGGCTTCCTCGATCTGCTGCGCAGCCGCCGCCACGTCTGGCACGTGGGCCTGCAAGGCCGGATTGGCGTCGAGCAGCGCGTGCAGGCTGACCACATCCGGATAGGGCTCCCGATCACCCCGGTGCAGGCGCGCCCAGTTGCTCGACAGGGCCGTGCCGCCGTAGCGGTAGACCCGGTTGCCATAGGGAAAACGCTTCCAGCTGCGACGGCCGGCATCCTGCTCCGAGCGGGCCTCGGCCACGCGCTGCCGCGAACGGCGCAGGGCCATGTTCCAGTCAAAGCTCAGATGCATCGGCAGTTCCTTCCCGCGACTGGCACCCTATGACGGGCACGCTCGAAAAATGCCAAGACCATCAAGGATGGTACAGGCAGGCCGCGGAGAGTAGCACCCCGGTCGCCATTAAGCATGCTGCGCCGCGGCAACGCGGCGCCCCGTTCAGGCTGCGATCCGGTCCATGAAACGGGCCAACTGGATATCCAGTTCGGTCAGCCCGCCGGCATCATGGGTGCTCAACACCACCTCCACCCGGTTATAGACATTGCGCCATTCCGGATGGTGGTCGAGCTTCTCCGCCATCAGCGCAACGCGCGCCATCCAGCCGAAGGCCGCGTTGAAGTCGGCGAAGCGGAACTGCTTGCGGATCGCGTCGCGATCGGGCTCCAGCTGCCATTCCTCCAGGTCTGCCAACGCCGCCTGGCGCTGCGCCTCGTCCAGTTTCTGCGGTCTCATGGGAATCTCCTCCTTCATCAACGCAGGGAAAAATCCACCCGGCTGGCTTTCGCCTTGGCCTTGCCGTCGTCGCCCTCATGCGGCGCCAGCAGGAAGACCCGGTCGGCCGGCACCTGCCCTTTCTCGAGCAGCCAGTTCTTGGCCGCCTGGGCGCGCTGCTGGGCGAGCAGGCGCAGGTCCTCGTCGCTGACGGTAGTGTTGGCGAGGATCAGTTTCTCCATCTCGGGCACCGGCAGGTCCTTGGCGAGGCCAATCAGGTTGCGGGGCTTGGGGAACTTCTCGTCCTTGTAAACGCGGGTCAGCAGCGCCGGGTATTCGGCAGCATCGATGCGCACGCGGCCGTCCTCGCTAAGGGATTCGCCCTTCTTCGCCATGTCCTTGATCTTCAGTGCTTCGACCTTGCCGAGCATGACCGCGTGCTTGAGGCCTTCCCGGTCAGTCTGCGGATCGACGCGGCCGGCGATGTCGAGCTTGAGGCCGGTCTTCTCGGTCATCGCCTTGGCGATGGCCTTCAGCTTGGGCTCCGCGCTGTCGGGCAGGCGCGCGAAACCGGGGTCAAATTCCAGCCAGGCCAGCTCCTCGCTGTTGCCACCGAACATCGAGCCGAGCAAGGCGAACGGAGAGGTGATCGCCTTGCCGATCAGATTGACGAGGACCTTCCAGATGATGCCGCCGATGCTGAATTGCGGATCGTCCAGCGAACCGCCGATCGGCAGGTCCAGATCGATCTCGCCGCGACTGTTCTTCAGCAGCGACACCGCCAGCAGCACCGGCAGCTTGAGGGCGTCCGGGCTGTCCACCTTGTCGCCGAAGGTCAGCTGGTCGAGGAAGACCTGGTTGGTGGCGGTGAGCTTGCGGTCCTCGATCTTGTAGGTGACGGTGGCCGACAGCTTGCCCTTGTCGATGCCATAGCCGACGTACTTACCGGCGTAGGTGGACACGCCGGACAGCTCGAAATCCTTCACCGAAGCCTTGATGTCCAGCGCCTTGTCCTGGCGGAAGGGATTGAGCTTGCCGACGACCTCCACCGGCGCCGCGTTGTCCACCTTGCCGCGCAGCTCCAGCTCGGCAATCGTCCCCGGATCGGACGACAGACCGACCAGACGCCCGCCCATGCCGGTCAGGTTGGCATCGTAGTTGGGCCGGATGAAGCGGTCGCTGTAGGCGATGTTGCCGCCCTGCAGCGTGATCCGCTTGATCGACACCGGCGGCAGCGGCGCGGCAGGTGGCAACTGCGCCGTCGCCACTCCGGGCGCGGACTGCTTGCCACCGTTGGCCTTCTTCGCCGCGTCCTGCTCGTCCTTTTGCTCCTGGGCCCGCTGGGCGGTGATCTCGCGGATGTTGAGGCCGCCCTGGGCGTCGAGGATCAGGCGGGTGTAGAAGTCGCTCAGCGCAATGTCGTCGATGCTCACCGCCAGCGGCGCCAGACGGATGTCCACTCCGCCGAAGTACAAGGACTTCCAGCGCAGGAAGTCGGCAGCGTTGAGCTTGTCTACCGATGCGAAATCCCCCACCGTCAGATTGCCCTTGAAGCCGCCCTTCATGCCGCCGGCGGCGGGCAGCTCGAAGGCCAGCTTGCCGCGGGACGTCACGTTGCCGCGGGTGATCGCGATCTTCACCTTCTCGGTCACGTAGGGCTGCAGCATCGCCAGGTCGACCGCCTTCAGGTCCAGGTCCAGGCTGCCCGCCAGCGGCGCGAGGCCGACCGTGCCGGCCACGCCGATCTTGCCGCGCTTGTTGATCGCCGCCCGCAGATCCACCCTGGCCTTGCTGCCCTTGGCGGTGGACAAGCCATCGACCTTGATGACCAGCGGCTCCGCGTTGAAGACGATGGACGGGGAAAGAGTCTGGTCCTCCAGGCGCACGCCCCAGTCGTCGAGGGCAACGTGCTTGACGCTCACTTGCCAGTCGGGACCGGCCGGCGCCTTCTTGGCGGGCACCGCAGCATGCTTGCGCGCCGGCGTGGCCGACGTCTTGGCGGCCGGTGCATCGCCGGCGGCGGCGAACTGCTCGGCATTGAAATGGCCATCCTTGCCGCGCACGATGGCCAGGCGCGTCGCCTTGCCGATAACCTCTCCGACCGTCACGCGGCGGGTGGTCGTATCGACCTCAGTGTCACGCAGTTCGAGCAGGCCAACCCGCGCCAGCGGCGTCTTGTCGCCCTTCAGGCGCACGCCCAGGTTCTTCAGCGCAACGCTCTCCGCCTTGACCTGGACCTTGGGCTCGCCGGACTCCTGGGCAAAATCGTAGGCCAGGCGCGCATCCACCTTGCCGGACGCGACCTCGCCCTGTTTAAGGAAAGGCGCGTAATACGGCCGCGGTCCGACCAGGTCGAAACCGCTCAACTCCAGCGTGCCGGAAGCCTTGAGGGCCGCCACGTCCACGCTGCCCTTATGCTCAACGTGCTCACCCGCATCGGTGGCGAAACCAGCCTCCAGCTCTGCCGGCGTGCCGCCCGCCAGGCTGAACTTGCGCAGGGAAACGTGCAGGTCCTGCAGCGTCTTGTGGAAAGGGCCGGCGGGCAGATCGTCGCTGAAGGCAATGCGTCCGCCGGTGAGCTTGAGTTCGTTCAGCGTCAGCGCGAAAGGCTTCTCGGCAGCTTTCGGCGGCTCGGGCGCTGGCGTTTTGGGTGCCGGGGCGGCGACCGGTTTTGGCAACAGCGCGAGCAGACTGATCGCCCCATCGCGCTGGCGCGCCACCGTCACGTCGGGCCCTTCGATGGAAACCATGCCGATGACCGCTTCCCGCGCCAGCGGCGCAAGCTTGTCGATGCCGACCTTCACGGCCGCCAGCTTGATCGCCGGGCGGCCGTCGGCATGCTGCACCTCGACGCCATCCAGCCCGACCGAACCTTTGACACTCACGCTGGGCGGCTGGCCCGCCGGCTGCGCGAAGCTCAGCTCCAGGTCGGACGACAGCCTGGCACTCGGCAGGCGGAAGGTCTTTTCGACCGGCAAGTAATCCACGTAGCGGGTCAGGTCGAAGCCATCGAACTTGATGCCGACCACCGACTCGCGGGTCAGGGAAAAAGGCTTGGACTTGCCCTTCACAACGAAGGGCGCCCCATTCACCTTCAGCGCCAGCAGCGGCTCGACAAAGGTCTCCACCTGGGACGGCAGGTTGGACACGAAGGGCACGCCCAGATCGAGGTCGGACACCGCCTGCTTCTGCTTCAGCGGCCGGTCGTCGAAATCGATGCGGCCCTTCTCGACGCGGATGTTATGCACCGCGAAATGGGTCTTGGAACCGTCGTCGGGCTTGTTGAGGATCTCGTCGATGACGTCCGACCAGTTGTAGCGCTGGCCGTCCAGGCGCACCACGCTGACCGTCGGCTCGACCAGCTTCACCTCCTCCACCACCACGCCGCCGCGCAGCAGGGATTCCGCCTCCACGTTCACGTAAAGGGACGTGAAGCTCGCCGCCGGGCTCTTGCCATCCGGCTCCAGCATGCGGAAGCCGCGCACCTCGGCGGACAGCGCATAGGGATTGATCGACAACCCCTCTATCGTCACCGGGCGATGCAGCAGTTCGCCGAGTTGCTTCTCGGCCACCGACTTGACCAGCGGCGGCGCGATCCAGAATCCCGCCACTCCCACCAGGGCCACCACAGCCAGCCCCCGCAGCGCCCACTTTGCCGGCCTGCCGGCGGCGCGCAGCTTTTCGATCATGTTCTTGTCCCTTGTTCTCCGCGCCGGTGGCGCGAGCGAGCTTTTCGTTCAATATCCATCAAGCCTAGCAGCGTAAGCCATTCAGGCAAATGACGATGTAAGCAGTGTTTGCCCTGACGCAAGCCAGGGTCTATCCTCCCCGCCCTTCCCGGCCTTACCTCTGTTCGCCAAGTCCATGAATCCGCACATCAAACCACCTGTCACCGGCTCCCACTTCGACGTCATCGTGATCGGCGCCGGCGCGGCAGGCATGATGTGCGCAGCCCAGGCCGGGCAGCGCGGCCGCCGCGTGCTGATCCTCGACCACGCCGCCAAGCTCGCCGAGAAGATCCGCATCTCCGGCGGCGGCCGCTGCAACTTCACCAACCTGACGGTCGGCCTCGCCAACTACCTGTCGCGCAACCCGCAGTTCTGCCGCTCGGCGCTGGCCCGCTTCACGCCCGCCGACTTTCTCGACCTGATGGCCCGCTACGCCATCCCCTGGCACGAGCGAGAACACGGCCAACTGTTCTGCGATGACTCGGCCCAGGACATCATCGACATGTTGCGCACCGAATGTGAAAACGGCGACGTGCGCTGGGCGATGCCGTGCTCGCTCAACGGTGTGACGGCCGGCGACACACCCGAGGCGCGCTTCCAGCTCGACACCAGCCACGGCCACTTCGGCTGCGAAAACCTGGTGATCGCCACCGGCGGCCTGTCGATCCCCAAGATCGGCGCCTCGCCGCTGGGCTACCGGATCGCCGAGCAGTTCGGCCTCGCCATCGTGCCGCCCAAGCCGGCGCTGGTGCCGCTGACGCTGCCGCCGGAAGAACTGGCCATCTACAAGGAGCTGGCCGGCATGGCCTTCGATGCGGTCGCCGAATGCGGCGCCGGGCACTTTCGCGAGAACCTGCTGTTCACCCACCGCGGGCTGTCCGGCCCGGTGATCCTGCAGGTGTCGTCCTACTGGCAGGCTCGGGACTACGGCGACAGTGACGGTGGCCGGCAGATCATCGTCAACCTGTTCCCGGCAGAAGATGTCCGCGCCTGGCTCGGCGAACGGGCGCGCAGCAAGACCCTGCTGTCCAACCTGCTCGCCGACCGCCTGCCCAAGCGCTTCGCCCACGCCTGGTGCGAGCAGCGCGGCTGGAACCGCCCGGCCAACCAGTTCAACCCGAAGGAGCTTGATGCCATCGCCGCGGCCCTGGCTGGCTGGACGATCACGCCCAACGGCACTCTCGGCTACGCCAAGGCGGAAGTGACGCTGGGCGGCGTGGATACGCGGGAACTGTCGTCGAAGACCATGGAGGCGCGGAAAGTCCCGGGCCTGTACTTCGTCGGCGAAGTGATGGACGTCACCGGCCACCTGGGCGGCTATAACTTCCAGTGGGCATGGGCGTCGGGCTACGCGGCCGGGCAGGCGGTCTGACTGGCATCGCGGCAAACGAAGGCCCAAAAAAACAAAGGCCCGCATGACGCGGGCCCTTGTTCATGGCAGCAGGCAGGCGCTTACTTGGCAGCGGCAGCCAGACCGTCGAGGATTTCCTTCTTGGCGTCTTCGACGGAGCCCCAGCCGGTCACCTTGACCCACTTGCCCGGCTCCAGATCCTTGTAGTGCTCGAAGAAGTGCACGGTCTGCTTCATCAGCAGCTCGGGCAGGTCGTCGATGGTCTGGACCTTGTCGTACAGCGGGGTCAGCTTGGACACCGGCACGGCAACGACCTTGGCATCCACGCCGCCTTCGTCTTCCATCTTCAGCACGCCAACGGGACGGGCACGGATGACCACGCCCGGCTGCAGCGGGAAGGGGGTCACGACCAGCACGTCCACCGGGTCGCCGTCGCCAGCAACGGTGTGCGGCACGTAGCCGTAGTTGATCGGATAGCGCATGGAGGTGCCCATGAAGCGGTCAACGAAGACGGCGCCGCTGTCCTTGTCCACTTCGAACTTGATCGGATCGCCCTGAGCGGAGATCTCGATGATCACGTTGATGTCGTTCGGAACATCCTTGCCAGCCTTGACCTGATCGAAACCCATATCACTACCTCCCGTTATTAGATATAAGACAGCTCGGTATTATAAGTGAGCCTTGTGACGCTGGGACAAACCCTTATGACGGAAAGCGCTCAATCCGAGTCGAAGCCGGCGTCCTCGATCACCGTGCGCAGCGCGTTGGCCGACACCTTGGCCGGGTCGTAGCTGACGCGCGCCTCGCCCTGTTCCAGGGAAACCTCCACGCTGGCCACGCCGGGCGTCGCGGACAGCGCGCCGGTCACGTTCTTCACACAGCCCTGGCAGCTCATGCCGCCGACCTTGATCACCACGTTTTCCATCGTTTTTCCTTTCAGTCGGATTTTCCCGGGCGCCAGCGCCGCAGCAACAGGGAGTTGCTGACCACCGACACCGAACTCATGGCCATCGCCGCGCCGGCGATCACCGGGTTGAGCAGGCCCAGCGCCGCGGCAGGAATGCCCAGCACGTTGTAGATGAAGGCAAAGAACAGGTTCTGGCGGATCTTCCCAAGGGTCGTCCGCGACAGGGAGATCGCATCGGCCACGCTGTTCAGGTCGTTACGCACCAGGGTCAAGTCAGCCGCCTCAATGGCCACGTCGGAACCGGCACCGATCGCGAAGGACACGTCCGCTGCCGCCAGCGCCGGCGCGTCGTTGATGCCGTCACCGACCATCGCCACCCGGCCGCTGCCGCGCAGGGCCTCCACCGCTGCGGCCTTCTCGCCCGGCAGCACCTGGGCGCGGTATTCGCTGATGCCGGCCTCCGCCGCGATGCGCGCCGCCACCGCCGGATGATCGCCGGTCAGCATCACGACCCGCACGCCGAGCCCCTGCAGACGCGTTACCGCCGCCCGGGAACTGGCGCGCAGCGGATCGGCGAGGCCCAGCGCGCCCCACGGCCGCCCATCGACAGCCACGCACACCGGCGTCAAGGCCGCTTCGAGCAGGGGTTGCAACACCGCTGACGGCAACTCGGCCCCCTGCCCGGCCAGAAACTCCGGCGAGCCGATCCACACTTCGCGCCCATCCACACGACCGCTGACGCCCTTGCCGCCACTCGTCTGAACCGCGTCGGCCAGGCTCCACCTCAGGCCGGCCGCCTGCGCCGCATCGACCACGGCCTTGGCCAGCGGATGATGGCTGGCCTGCTCGACCGCCGCAGCGACGGCCAGCAGGTCGTTCGCCGCCACGCCTGCCACCGGACGCACATCCAGCACCGCCGGGCGTCCCTCGGTCAGCGTGCCGGTCTTGTCCACCGCGAGCACGGAAATCTTCTCTGCCATTTCCAGCGCCTCGGCGTTGCGCACCAGGATGCCGGCGCGGGCACCCTGCCCGGTCCCGACCATCACCGCCGTCGGCGTGGCCAGACCCAGTGCGCAGGGACAGGCGATCACTAGCACGGCCACCGCATTGACGAGGGCCGGCGCGAATTCGCCACCCAGCCACCACCAAGCCACAAAGGTCAGTACGGCAATCGCCACCACCGTCGGCACGAAAATGGCGGCAATGCGGTCGGCCAGCTTCTGCACCGCCGGCTTGCCGCCCTGGGCCTGTTCGACGAGGCGCACGATGCCGGCCAGCAAGGTCTCGGTACCGACACCGGTGGCCCGGCAGCGCAACGCGCCATCGCCATTGACGGTTGCCGCAAAGACCTTGTCGCCGGCTTTCTTGGGCACCGGCACGCTCTCACCGGTCAGCATCGCCTCGTCGGCCGACGATTCGCCGCTCAGCACTTCGCCATCCACCGGCACGGAATCACCGGCACGCAGCACGAAGACCATGCCTGCCACGACGCGCTCGACCGGCATCTCCTGCAACGCGCCATCCTGCTCGACCCAGGCGGTGGGCGGCTGAAGGCGCAGCAGCGCCTCGATGGCCGCCGACGTGCGCGCCCGCGCCCGCGCTTCCAGCAGCTTGCCGAGCAAGACCAGCGTGATGATGCTCGCCGAGGCCTCGAAATACACGTGCAGATCATGGCGGTCGAACACCACCACGACCAGGCTGAAGAAGTAGGCAACGCTGGTGCCCAGCGCCACCAGCACGTCCATGTTGGCGCCACCGCCACGCAGGGACGACCACGCGCCCTTGTAGAAGCGCCGCCCGATCCAGAACTGCACCGGCGTCGCCAGCAGGCACTGCAGCCAGCGCGGCAGCCACTCCGCATGATGCTCGCCCGCCCCCAGAACGCCGGAGAACATCCCGACCATCTGGACCAGGAAGGGTGCGCTGAGCAGCGCCGAAATCCAGAACAGCCGCAGCTCGGCGCGGAACTCGGCCTCCTTGCGCAGCTTGTCGGCCTCGCGGTCGCGGGTGATGACGGGAGTCGCATCGAAACCCGCTTTCCGGATCGCAGCAATGATCGCCGCCGGCTCGGACAACCCCGGCACGTAACGGACCCGCGCGGTTTCCGCGGCAAAATTGACGCTGCCCTCCACGCCGGGCAGACGATTGACGACCTTCTCGATGCGCGCCGCGCAGGCCGCGCAGCTCATGCCGGACAGGCTCAGCTGCAGCGTCTGGGGCGCCACGTCGAAGCCGGCCTTGCGGATCGCCGCCAGAATGTCCGGCGCACCGGCACCATCGGGCGCCGCAGCCAGGCGAGCCTTGCCGGTGCCGAAATTGACCTCGGCGCTAACGCCGGGCAGCCGGTTGAGCACCTTCTCGAGCCGCGTCGCGCAGGCCGCGCAGCTCATTCCCGAGACCGGCAGGTCGTAACGCATACCTGGCTCGTTCCCCATGCTTAGCTTCCCTCAGCCCACCAGCAGCACGGGCAGCGTGGCCCGCTGCAGCACCCGCGTTGCTACCGAGCCGACAAATAGATCCGCCACCACGCCGCGGCCATGCCGACCGAGGCACAGGTAATCGCATTCCAGAATGGTCGCCTGATGGAGCACCACGTCGGCCGGCTGGCCCACGAGGATATGCGGCGTTACTTGCAAACCGGCCGCCTTGAGGCGGGCCAGCGGCGCCTTGAGCACGCCTTCGCCTTCATCGCGGTAATAGGCATCCAGGGCTGCCCGGGCCACGTGGCGGGTCGCGAACTCGATGGGAATCGGCGGATGCACATACAACACATGCACATCCGGCACGCTCTTCAGTTGGCCCGCCAGCGCGATCACCTGATCGACGACACGCTCGGCTACCGGAGAATCATCGACGGCCAGCAGGATTTTCATGATTCGCTCCGCCTTCCAGGAAAAGACTCAGAAATGGCAAACCACGCCATTCCACAGATTGCTGCCGAGGGTCGGCGTCGTCACCAGGCCGTACACGCCGAAGGCCAGCACCACCAATCCAGACCCCGTCCGCACCGCCCGGTTCCGCACCACGTCGCGCAGACGCTTGAGCAGCATGCCGGCGAGCAGCAGGTTGGGCAGCGTGCCAAGGCCGAAAGCCAGCATCAGGCCCGCGCCGCGCTCGGCCGAGCCGGTCACCAGGGCCGTCGCCAGCACGCTGTAAACCAGGCCGCAGGGCAGGAAGCCCCACAGCAGGCCAAGCGGAAGGGCCTGACTCACGCTGCGCGCCGGCAGGAAGCGCCGGGTCAGCGGCTGGATGCGCGCCCACAGCTTGTGGCCGAGTTGCTCGACGCCGGACAGGGCCCGTGTGAAGCCGGTCAGGTAGAGCCCGAGCGCCACCAGCATCAGGTTGGCGGCCACGTACAGGACCAGCTGGATCGGCAGGATGTTGTTGAACAGCAGGCCGACCGTCCCGATCGCCCCCATCGCCGCGCCGGCCAGCGTGTAGCTGCTGATCCGCCCGACGTTGTAGGCCAGGTGCAGGGGCCAGTCACTGCGCCGCTGGCCGGGCAGCTGCACGGTCAGCGCGCTGACGATGCCGCCACACATGCCGACACAGTGGGTGCCGCCGAGCAGGCCGATGAGGAAGACTGCGAAATAGCCGGTTTCGGGCATGGAGATTCAACCTGGACAAACAAAAACGCCCCGTGGGCAACACGGGGCGCGTTCCAACACTTGGCTCGGCATTCTAGCCCGCCCACCTCGGAGCGGCCAGCCGGCCGGAAGTTCAGATCACCTTCGAGTAACGGGTGCGCTCCCGGTCGGCGCGCAGGTACTTGTCGAAGACCATCGCAATCGCCCGCACCAGCATGCGGCCGGCTGGCAGCACGGTGATCCACTGCTTGTCGATCTTCAGCAGGCCACCCTTCTCCATCTCGCGCAGGTCGGCGAGTTCGGCAGCAAAATACTTGTTGAAATCGATCAGGTGGGCGATCTCGATGGACTCGATGGACAGCTCGAAGTGGCACATCAGCGCCTGGATGATGGCCCGCCGCAGCAGGTCGTCCGGCGTCAGCTCGATGCCGCGCAGCACCGGCAGGCGGCCGGTGTCGATGATGTCGTAGTACTCGTCGAGGGTCTTCACGTTCTGCGCGTAGGTCGGACCGACCTTGCCAATGGCCGACACGCCGAAGGCCAGCAGGTCGCACTCCGCGTAGGTGGAATAACCCTGGAAATTGCGATGCAGGCGTCCCTGGCGCTGGGCCGTGGTCAGCTCGTCGTCCGGCTTGGCGAAGTGGTCCATGCCGATATACACGTAGCCCGCCTCGGTCAGGCGGCGAATCGCCAGTTGCAGGATCTGCAGCTTGGTCTCGCCGGACGGCAGCTGCGCGTCAACGATGCGGCGCTGGGGCTTGAACAGCGTCGGCAGGTGCGCGTAGTTGTAGATCGACAGGCGATCCGGCGACAGCGCCAGAATCTGCTCAAGGGTGCGGTTGAAGCTGATGACGTTCTGCTTGGGCAGGCCGTAGATCAGGTCCACGCTGACCGACTTGAAGCCATGGGCCCGCGCCGCGTCGATTACCAGCTTGGTTTCTTCCTCGCTCTGGACGCGGTTGACCGCCTTCTGCACGTCCGGATTGAAATCCTGAATGCCGACGCTCATGCGGTTGAAGCCGAGCTCGGCCAGCAGCGCAACAGTGGCTTCGTCCACCTTGCGCGGGTCCACCTCGATGGAATACTCACCGTCCGGCACCAGCGTGAAGTGCTTGCGGACCATGCCCATCAGGCGGCGCAGTTCGTCGTGGGACAGGAAGGTCGGCGTGCCGCCGCCCAGGTGCAGTTGCAGTACTTCCCGCGACCCGTCGAGCTTGGCCGCCTGCATGTCCACTTCTTTTTCAAGATAATCCAGATACTTGGCGGAGCGACCGTGATCCTTGGTGATGATCTTGTTGCACGCGCAGTAGTAGCAGATCGTATTGCAGAAGGGGATGTGGAAGTATAATGAGAGCGGTTTGCCGATTCCGCCGACAGTGCGCCTCCCGAGCCAATGCTCCAGGGCATCGGAGTTGAACGCCTCGACGAAGCGGTCAGCGGTCGGGTACGACGTATACCTCGGGCCATTCACATCAAACTTGCGAATGAGCTCGGGATCGAATATCAGGTCTTTTTGTGTCGTGTTCATGGTGCACTTCTGTTGGTTGCGCTGAACAATCGCAGAATCGATCCAAAACAGTATTGACGTGGATCAAAGGGCTCCAAACGTTGGTAAAACCATCCAGTTCAGGTGATTGCGCGTGCAGATGAAATCGGTGATTCCGGTGACGGTCGTGGACATCAAGGTCGCGTGTTCCCAGTGCAACCTGCGGGAGTTGTGTCTTCCCTTCGGCCTCGACCCCAATGAGATCGACCAGCTCGACGAGCTCGTCGGCAGCCGCCGCAAGATCAAGCGGCAGCAGCACCTCTACCGCTCCGGCGACAACTTCGAGGCGATCTACGCGATCCGCGCCGGCTCCTTCAAGACCGACGTGATCCTCGAGGACGGCCGCGACCAGGTGACCGGCTTCCAGATGACCGGCGAAGTGCTGGGCCTCGACGGCATCAGCACCGAGCACCATTCGTGCAACGCCATCGCGCTGGAAGACAGCGAAGTCTGCGTGATCCCCTTCAACCGGCTCGAAGAGCTGTCACGGGAGGTGGAAAGCCTGCAGCACCAGTTCCACAAGATCATGAGCCGCGAGATCGTCCGCGACCACGGCGTAATGATGCTGCTCGGCTCGATGCGCGCTGAAGAGCGCCTGGCGGCCTTCCTGCTGAACATGTCCCAGCGCTTCACCGCGCGGGGCTTCTCGCCGTCCGAATTCCACCTGCGCATGACCCGCGATGAGATCGGCTCCTACCTGGGCCTCAAGCTCGAAACGGTGTCCCGCGCCTTCTCCCGCTTTCAGGAAGAAGGCCTGGTCGCCGTCCAGCAGAAGCACATCCGCATCCTCGACACACCGGGCCTGAAGCGCCTGCTCAACCACCACGCAGCCTGACCGCCGCCGGCCCTGGCCTTACAGCCAGGCCAGCCAGCCGAGCGGATTCTTGCTGACCGCCACCGACACTATCCACGACAGCGTCGCCAGCGCGCCCACATAGGCCGCGGCGCGCAGCCCACGCGGGCGCCTCGCCTTCAGCGCAACACTCCCCAGCCCGATATAGACGAGCAAGCCCAGCACCTTGGCGGTCAGCCAGGCATGCACGAAGGGATATTGGGCCGCCATCCAGGCCAGGCCGAGCGCACTGGCCAGCAGGCAGGAATCGACGATATGCGGCAGTACCCGCGTCAGGCGGGCCTGCAACAGCGGCGAACCGCTCAACGACCACCAGCCCCGCAATGCGAAGCCGCAACCACTGAGCACCACGCAGGTAATGTGGAAATGCTTGAGAGCCAGATACATGCCGCGCCTCCATCGTTCCGCGGCAAAGCCCCAGCTGCCGGCGGGCCCCGCGAAAGCGGGGCCGCAACACTTTAGCCGCGCAGCACGCCAACTTCCAGTGCGGCAAACCAGTTGATGAATCGCTGTACATCGGCGCCCTGGTAGATGGCCCCGTGCTGCGGCACCAGCATGTCGATCTCCAGGCGGGAAACGCGCTCGCACCAGTCGCGCTTGGCCCGGTCCGAGCCCATCCAGCGCTTGTGGAAACCTTCCGCATGACGGATATGGCGGGAGAAGTCCTGCACGTACAGCTCGTTATGGTCAGCCGGCAGCAGGGCCGCACCGACATCGCCCGAAAACAGGATTTTGGCCTTCGGGTCGTACAGGTGGAAATTGCCGGACGAATGCAGGTAGTGGGCCGGGATCGCCTGCAGCTCCAGGCCGTCGAGGCGGATTGTCATGCCCGAATCGGGGATCGGCACAAAGGTCGAATCCTGCCCGCCGAAATGGGGCAGGAAGCTCTGCCAGAGCCAGCTCGTGTAGCACTTCAGATCGGGCTTGAACTCCAGCCACAGGGCCAGCGAGGAAATGATGTCCGGATCCTGGTGAGACGCGAAGATGCCTGCCAGCCGCGTCGGATCGCACTCCGCCGAAAGCGCGGAGAAAACCGCCGGAAAGATCTCGATCCCACCCGGGTCGCACAACAGGGCTTCTTCCCCGTGGGCGACCACGTATTCGTTGGTATCGATGATGTAACCAGGCTTGGTCACATCCCGCGCGATCGCCAGCCAGCGGTGTTCCTCGTCCTGGTAGATGCAATGGGCCTGTTTCATGGGTTTCCTAATCCTTTACAAGGCGTTCCTTGCCGAGAACTTCGAGGGAGCGCTTGATCTGCGCAATCACCTCGGCAAAATCCGTCGATACCTGCATCAATGCCGCACTGAAGCTACCACCATAGGCCGCCTCGATCTTCGCCGAACGGGCCAGCACACCGCCCAATTCGACTAGCTGCTGGGTTTCCTCGACGGCCGCGCGCAAACGCAGATCGAGGGAGCGCAGGCGTACCTGCTGCTCGGCAAGCCGCGCAGCGCCACGCCGCCGGGCCTCCCGCGCGCCCGGCACGCCATCACCGCTGAGCTTCAGCGCCGCCGCCAGAATCGCCGCAATGCGCTGCTGCTGCACGACGCCGGTGACACTGCCGACCGAACCGGACGTCATCTCCCGCAGGGATGCCATGTGACGGGTCAGATCCTGGGCAAAGCGCCGCAACTCATTGGACAGCACACCAAAGCCCAGCGCTGCGTTACCGGCCCGCTTGGCCAGGAAGATCGCATTCAAGGCCATGAGGTTGATACGGAAAGCCGTTGCAACGATGGCCTTGATCTCTTCATTGACGCGGACGATGCGGGCAAGCTCGCCAGTGCGCGAGGCTATCCCGTGAAAATTCGGTTCTGGCGCATTCATACGTGATACTCCGGAAAGCGGGACGACTGCCCCGGCTGATTAACGGCGGAGACAGGCGCAGCTTGAGCCCCTGCCACCGTGTGCACGACGCCCTTCGCGCGAATTACACGCGAGTCGAGCCCTTCTGCAAGCTAGCAGTGCTACGGTATGCCGATTCCGCCACTCCCCTCGCCGAGACAGTGATGCCAAAAGCTCGCTTCATTCCAGAGAAACTCTCCATCGCAACATCGATTTGCGCAGTGCTCGCACCTCTCGGCGGATTGCACTGCACACTCGCGCATGCCGCATCGCAAAACGGAGCGGCCCAGCCCGCCCCCGTCACCGATGCCAGTGCCAATGCAGACTGGATGCGCCGCGCCCACGCCTCCGGCGTGCTCATCGCCGTGGGTTTCGACAGCATCGAAGAATGGGCCAAATACTCCTACGAGCGGGAAAACTGCAATCCCGATTACCAGGTCCGTACCGGCCTCCTGGCCAAGGCTGGCTGCCGTAGCAACGCCTGGGACAACAAGGTACGCGCATCCGGCAACGGCTCGGTCCGTTTCGACATCCTGCCCGGGAGCTGGCAAGGAGGTGGCGGCAGCATGGCCATCCCGTTCGGCGATTACGCCACCAACCAGTTCGGGGCCAACAGCCAGTTCTGGGTCTCGTGGCGGCAACGCATGGACGCCCGCTACATCGCGGGCTACCCGGCCAAGGATGGGCGCATCGCCAACGCCAAACAGGTGATCATCGCCCAGGGCGACATGCCCGGCGCCACTCCGGGCAAGCCGATCAGCGGCAGCGCCTGCAGTGAGGCCGAGGTCGTGATCGTCAGCTCCAATCCGGGGAGTCGCCCGCCATTTCCGACAGGCTATATCGAGTGCGGGCGCTACGTGTGGTTCGAACAGACCTTGCAGGCAGGCGCATACGCGGGCAATGCCATGGGCAGGCAGGTCATCACGCGTGAGAACATGCGCCGGACCGACACCGGCCAATACGCCTGCATCAACCATCCCGACATGCTGGATCAGTCCGGCTGCGCCACCTACCGCCCCGACGAATGGATCACCTATATGGTGCACCTGCAACTGGGGCCGGACGGCCGCGCGGTCAGCTCGGTATCCGGCAAGGAACAACCGGGCTACATCCATTCCAGCTTCGAGCTGTATGCCGCCTATCAAGGAGAGGATTTCCAGCTCCTTCACCGCCAGACCGAAGTCGTCATCCCGAAAGGACAGCACTTCGCCGGCGGAGACCCGCTCCAGGCATCTTCCTACCGGGGCGGCTGGGGCCCCGCCGACGGACACCCCCAGGCCAAATTCGGCAAGCTGTGGCTGCTGCCCTACATGACCAACAAGGATCCGAACGACACGAGCCCCAAATCATCCACGTGGTTCGATGAAGTCATCGTTTCAAGGTGCCGGATCGCCGCACCAGGGCAGCCCATCCCGAGCGAATGCAATCCACCCGACACTGCGCCCCCCGCCCCCGTTCCGACAGTCCCCCTCCCCCAAACCGGCAACAACGCAGCCCACCCAGCGGCCGTCGCGGCCGCAGCCGCACCACCTCCGCCCGCCAAGCCAGCCGGCGGAACAAAAATGCAGCTCGTCGGCATCCTGCACAACCTTCCCCCGGGCCATTGGTTCGAGATCCCCGGCTCCCAGCTCTTCAACGTGCTGACCGACGCCTGCAAGGTCAAAGCGATTCGCGACGCCTATGAGCACGTAATCACCGGACTGGTCGGCTGCAATCCGGAGAACGTCATGATCTACAGCGGCGGCGCCTACGACACCCGCCGGCATCGCCTGCTCGTCTGGGGCGGCGGCCACTCCGCCTACGCTGGCAATGAACTATATGGATTCGACATGCGGGAGGCCCGCTGGACGCGCCTGAGCGAGCCGACGCCTTTTGCCTTGGGCAACAGCGCCGCCAGCGAACGGAAGGAAGGCGCATCGCAGTCGCCCTCAGGGCGTGCCGCGAATGCCCTCACCGGCCCGATTTCCGTGCACTCCTACGACCAGATCGAATACCTGCCCGACCAGGACTGGCTGATCGCCGCCGGCGGTGCAACCTATAGCGCCAACGGCTTCGCTTCGGCACAGACCTGGCTGTTCGACCTCAAGAAAGAAGACGCCAGCGGCTGGATGGAGAGCCAGCCGATGCCCGGAAAGGCATTCAGGCTTTTCGAATACAACATGTCAACCGCCTACGACCCCGTCGCCCGGAAGTTCATCATGCGCGGCTATTCCGAAGCGGGGGCCTTCGACCCCGCGAGCCAGGAATGGACGATCACCCAGAAAGGCCTTCCGACGCGCAAGATCGGCACCGTCGGCGAGCTCGACCCAAAGCGGCGGGTCTTCGTCATCCTCGGCTCGGGAACAGCAGAAATCCACCAGGTCGGCCCCAAGGGCGAACTGAGCCAGCCCCAGCGGCTCGGCGCATCGGGCGATACGGACATCGAGCAGTGCTACTCGCCAGGCCTAGTCTTTGATTCAAAAGCCGACAGGCTGACGGCGTGGTGCAGCAAAGGGGACATCTACACGCTGGATGTGGACAAGCGCATCTGGACCCGCCACGCCGCCAAGAGCAGCGTTGAGCCCGGCGATCCGGCCACCACACCGCGCATCCGGGGCACCTTCGGGCGCTTTCGCTACATGCCCGAATACAACGCCTACATCCTGGCGAACGGTGTCCGCAGCAACGTCTTCCTCTATCGCCTGTCCGACGACAAGGGACGAATTCCCTGAAGAGGCGAAACACCAGACAGGGGCAGGCCGGGCAATCCGGTCTGCGCCGCACCCCCCGCACGGACTTGCAAGACAACACGCACAGCAGCATGCGGCACCCCGCAGGAATGCGCCCGCAGGCGACGGCGCACAAAAAGAAAGGCCCTGATTACTCAGGGCCTTTCTTTTTAACTTGGGGCGACATACCGGTTTCGAACCGGTGACACCTGGAATCACAATCCAGTGCTCTACCAACTGAGCTAATGCCGCCACTGTTGACCATCGATCGAAATCGCCGATCTGAAACTTTTCAGAGCCTGCCCGACAGGAATCGAACCTGTAACCCCCGGCTTAGAAGGCCGGTGCTCTATCCAGTTGAGCTACGGGCAGTTCGCCGTGGGTACCCGGGTTAAGCTTTGGTCGGGGTGGAGAGATTCGAACTCCCGACATCTTGCTCCCAAAGCAAGCGCGCTACCGGACTGCGCTACACCCCGAGAGCCGCGAATAGTACACACCTATCGACGTCCCGTCAAACAAAAATTGGCACGAATTTTCATGCCCATCGAAATTCATGCCTGCCCTGCACTCTCACCACACCACGGAAACCACTCCCCGGAGCTCCGCGCCATTGTTGCCTGCCTGCACTTTGATCATGCTTTTGGGGTAAGCGTTGCGTGCGCACAACAAATTGAATTCACAGAAATTGACCTAGATCACAGCTTTCGTTGTGCAACGCAATAAATCAGTAGGATTACCAATACCAGGATCCCCCCCGCAGGGTAAAATCCGGCCCGGCCCCAGACGCCCCGAAGCCCAGTGGCAACGGCCCCCGATAGCCGCACGATTCGCACTCACCCGAGTACCCATCATGAACGAACAGCACTACCTCACGCCCCTCTTCGAGCCCCGCTCCGTGGCCATCATCGGCGCCAGCGAAAGAGAGCTGTCCCTCGGCAACATCCTCGTCCGCAACATGCTCGAGGCCGGGTTCAAGGGCAAGCTGTTCACCGTCAACCCCAAGTACGACCAGGTGCTGGGCGTTCCCTGCTACAAGAGCGTCGAGGACATCCCCCAGCGCCTCGACCTGGCCGTCATCACTACCAAGGCCGACCGCGTGCCGGCCATCGTCGACGCCTGTGGGCGCGCCGGCTGCAAGTCCGTGGTGGTGCTGCCTTCCGGCTTCTCGGATGCCGGCCCGCGCGGCCGCATGCTCGAGAAGAACACCGTCGAGAACGCCCGCCGCCACCGCATCCGCCTGCTCGGCCCGAACTGTCTGGGCGTGCTGCGCCCCGAGCTCGGCCTCAACGCCAGCTTCGCCCACGGCGGTGCCATCAAGGGCTCGATCGGCCTGATCTCCCAGTCCGGCGCCCTCTGTTCGGCGATCCTCGACTGGGCGCGGCCCAACAATGTCGGCTTCTCGTCGGTCGTATCCCTCGGCACCTCGGTGGACATCGACTTCGGCGAGGTCCTCGAATTCATGGTCTCGGATGCCCGCACCGAGAGCATCTTCCTATATGTAGAAGGCATCAAGGACGCGCGCCGCTTCGTCAGCGCGCTGCGCGCCGCGGCCCGCGTCAAGCCGGTGCTGCTGATCAAGGTCGGCCGCCACCCGGCCGGCTCCCACGCCGCGCTGCTGCACTCCGGTGCCACGGTCGGCGAGGACGCGGTGTTCGATGCCGCGCTACGCCGCGCCGGCGTGATCCGCCTGTACAACATGGGCCAGCTGTTCGCCGCCGCCAACGCGCTGTTCTCCCACTTCCGTCCGCGCGGCAACCGCCTGGCCGTGATCACCAACGGCGGCGGCCCCGGCGTAATGGCCGCCGACCGCGCAGCCGACCTGCGCATTCCGCTGGCCACCCTGTCCGATGGCACGATTGCCAAGCTCAACGAGATCCTGCCGGCCAACTGGTCCCACTGCAATCCGGTGGACATCATCGGCGACGCCGACCCCGAGCGTTACAGCAAGACCCTCGACATCGTGCTTGCCGACGAGAACGTCGAAGGCGTGCTGACCATCCTGACGCCCCAAGCGATGGCCCGCCCCACCGAAGTCGCGCAAAAGGTCATCGACATCGAACGGGCCGCCGACAAGCCGGTGTTCACCTGCTGGATGGGCGAGGAGCAGGTCCGCGAAGGGCGCAAGCTGTTCGAGGCCGCCGGTATTCCCACCTTCCGCACGCCCGAACCGGCGGTCGAGCTGTTCGGCCACATCTCGGCCTACTACCGCAACCAGAAGCTGCTGGTGCAGACGCCGAGTTCCCTGTCCTCCGACCTCAATCCGCCGTCGGTGGAAAGCGCCCGCCTGGTCATCGAGACGGCCCTGTCCGAGCGCCGCAAGAACCTCAACGAGATGGAATCCAAGGCCCTGCTGGCTGCCTTCCGGATTCCCATCGCGCAGACCGTCGTCGCCCGCTCCGCCACCGAGGCAATGGTATTGGCCGAAGAGCTGGGCCTGCCGGTCGCCATGAAGATCGACTCGCCGTCGATCACCCACAAGGCCGACACCGGCGGCGTGCGCCTCAATCTCAACGGCCTCGCCGCCGTGCGCTCCGCCTACCAGGAAATCCTGGAGGAAGTGAAGCGCAAGCGCCCCGACGCCATCATCAACGGCGTCGCCATCGAGCCGATGGTCATCAAGCCCTACGGCCGCGAGCTGATGGTCGGCGCCTTCCGCGACCCGATCTTCGGGCCGGTGATCACCTTCGGCGAAGGCGGCGCCCACGTCGAAATCCAGGCCGACCGTGCGGTGGCCCTGCCGCCGCTCAACAACTACCTGGTCAAGGATCTGATCAAGTCCACCCGCGTATCCACGCTGCTCGGCGAGTACCGCAACATGCCGCCGATCAACATGGAGTCGCTGGAGTTCGTGCTGCTGCGCATCTCCGAAATGGTCTGCGAGTTGCCGTGGATCCGCATGATGGACATCAACCCGCTGATCGTGGACGAGCACGGCGCCGTCGCCGTCGACGCGCGCATCGTGGTAGACAACATCGCCCCCACTGCCGACCGCTACGACCACATGGCGATCCACCCCTATCCGTCGCACCTGATCACCAAGATCTCGATGCCGGAGGGCGAGATCACCGTGCGGCCGATCAAGCCGGAAGACGCCGACCTGGAAATCGAGTTCGTGCGCAAGCTGTCACCGGAAACCAAGTACCTGCGCTTCATGAACACCCTGCGCGAGATGCCGCCCGCGATGGTGGCCCGCCTCACGCAGATCGACTACGACCGGGAAATGGCCTTCGTCGCTACCATCGAGGAAGACGGTGTCGAAGTGGAGATCGGCGTGACCCGCTACGCGGTCAATCCGGACGGCGAAACCTGTGAGTTCGCGATCGTCGTCGCCGAAGACTGGCAGCACCGCGGCCTGGCCCGGCGCCTGATGGGCGTGCTGATCGAAACCGCACGCAACCGCGGCCTGCACGCCATGACCGGCATTTTCCTGTCGAACAACGAGCGCATGCTGAAGTTCGTCGCCAGCCTCGGCTTCGTGCTGACCAACGACCCGGAAGACAACACCGTCAAGCACGGCATCCTGACCCTGCAAGGCTGACGATGAGCGACGCCAGCCAGCCCATCCGCTGCGCCTGGTGCGGGGACGATCCCCTGTACCAGGCCTACCACGATCAGGAATGGGGCGTGCCACTGCACGACGACCGGGCGCTGTTCGAACTCCTGACCCTGGAAGGCGCCCAGGCCGGGCTGTCGTGGATCACCGTGCTGCGCAAGCGCGAGAACTACCGCCAGGCCTTCGCCGGCTTCGACCCGGCCGTCGTGGCCCGATTCACCGAAGCCGACCAGGCCACCCTCCTCGCCAATCCGGGCATCGTCCGCAACCGCCTGAAGGTCGCCTCCACCATCGACAACGCCCGCGCCTTCCTGGAAATCCAGGCCGAGTTCGGCAGCTTCGACGCGTGGCTGTGGCGCTTCGTAGACGGCCAGCCGATCCACAACAGCCTGCGCAGCCTCGCCGACGCCCAGGCCAGCACGCCGCTGTCCGACCAGCTCAGCAAAGCCCTCAAAAAGCGCGGCTTCCGCTTCGTCGGCACCACCATCTGCTACGCCTTCATGCAGGCCGCCGGCATGGTGAACGATCACACCACCGACTGCTTCCGCCACCGGGAAGTCGTCGCGTTATCATCGCGCCCTCTGTAACACTCAAGCGCCGGCCCACCGCGGCCGGCCCGCGAAACCGAAACATGACCGACCAGATCGAAACCGCCGAATTGCACGGCCAGCCCGTTCTCAAGCTGCAGACGCCGGACGGCGCTGTGGCGCTGATCTCCCTGTTCGGCGCCCATGTGCTGTCCTGGACACCCGCCGGCGGCGAAGACCGCCTCTACCTGAGCCCCAAGGCCGTCTTCGACGGCGCCACAGCCATCCGCGGCGGCGTGCCGGTGTGCTTCCCGCAGTTCGCCGGTCTCGGCCCGCTGCCCAAGCACGGCTTCGCCCGTAACCGCCGCTGGGAAGTCGCCAACACCCGTGCCGCCAAGGACTACGCCGTAGCGACCCTGCGCCTCATCGACGACGACGCTACCCGCGCACTGTGGCCGCACGCGTTTGCCGCTGAAATGAGCATTTCCATCGGTGGCGACCGCCTGGATATGGAACTGGAGGTCGAGAACACCGGCGACACGCCGTTCAGCTTCACCGCCGCCCTGCACACCTACCTGAAGGTGCGCGAAGTCGAGGCCCTGAGCGTCGACGGCCTGCGTGGGCTGGAATACCGGGACAGCGCCGACGGCGACCGGATCAAGAAGGAAACCGGCGTCGGCCTCGCCATCGACAGCGAAGTCGACCGCGTGTACCACGGCGTGCCGCGTACGCTGCTGGTACGGGAGAATCACCGGGCGATGGGCATCCACACCGAGAACTTCCCCGATGTGGTGATCTGGAATCCGTGGGAGGAAAAGTGCGCGGCGCTCGCCGACATGCCTGCCGACGGTTTCCGCCGCATGCTGTGCGTCGAAGCCGCCGCGGTGAAGGAGCCTGTCGAACTGGCTGCCGGCACCAACTGGTGGGGCCGGCAGACCCTCATCGCAATGTAAGGAGCTGCGGCCTCAAGGAAACGCCGGGCCGACCCGGGTTTCCTTGCCGCCCTTGGAGCGCTTAGTTAGCCGCGCGCACCGTGTCGGCCACATTGCGGCCATTCACGCGGACGATGGCGACAGTATGGCCGGAGCCGTCCATCTCCACCGGCTCCACCGTCACGCTGCCTGCATCCAGCGCCCGTTGCAGGCGCTGAGTGGCGTGCTCGGACGTCATGCCCGGCTCACGTGAATCCAGACCTTGAACCCGGATCTTGCGGCCGCCTTGGTAGAAGGTCGCCCCATCCATCGCATAGGCCCGCGCGGTTCCGCGTGCCGGCCGCGACGGCGTCGGCGTCGTCACCGCCAGCGGTACATTGCCGGACGGTGCGGACGAACTCGGCGCCGGAGCGAGCGGTGCGCTCGCGGGGGTAGACGACAGGACCGCCGGACGCGGTACCGGAGCGGGAGCCGCTTCGGGAGCGGACTGCACATTGACCGCGGCAGCAGCCGCGGCAGCAGCTTCAGCCGCCGACATGCCGGCCGTGGAGATCACCGACGGAGCACGCACGGCGTGGGTTTGCGGCGCGGCCACCGGCGCTGCCTGAACTGTCGGAGCCGACGACGCGCTGACGGCCGCCGGCGGCGGAATCACCACGGTCTGGCGCCCGCCGGACACAACCTGCGGCGGCACCGGGATGGCGGCGCGGCGTTCTGCCGGCGGCAGTGGTGCCGAATTCGGCGTGAAAGCCTCACGCCCCAACGCTTCGCGTCCCGTCATGGGCGCATACGCCTCCCGCCCGATGGCGCGGCCATGGTTACGGCTGGGCGGCTTCGGGGGCTCAACGCGGGATTCGACGGTCTTCAGCGCGGCAGCCTTGGCCGCGGCTTTGGCATCGGGCGACAGCGGCGCGGCGACCTGCGGCGTCCGCTCGTGCCTCACTGCCTTGCCGTGATGGCGGCGATCGTTGCGCTCGGCCTTGCCCGCCTTGCCGCCCTTCTCGGCAACGGCGGCTTTTTCGTGACGACCGGCCTTGGCGGCGTGACGCGGCGTTTCCGCCTTGGCGGCCTTGGCCGAAGCGGTCTTCCTGGATGCGCTGGCTTTGGCGTCGGAAGACTTTCCGGCCTTGGCGGTCTTTTTGGCCTCCGGCTTTGCAGCCGGGGCTGCCTTGTGAGCACCGGCCTTGGCCTGGTGATGGGCGGCGGAGGCTTCGCCTCCGGCCATCATCAGGCCAAGCGCCAGCGTCAGCGCGGCAATCTTGGGATTCATGCGGTGTGCTCTCCTGCTGTGCCGGACCGCCCCGAGGGGCGCTCCGACTGGATGTACGCGAAAACGGCAGTCTGCGCGACATGGATAATCGTGAGATTTTACCGGAAACTCCACCGGCTACGGGCTTGCAGGCGCGGCTGCCTTTCTGCACCATGCGCCCTTTTTGTGGCCTTCCCCCGTCCATGCTTCTGCCGATCGAACAACGCATTGCCGCCGAACTAGGTGTACAGCCCCGTCAAGTTTTCGCTGCCGTGCAGCTTCTCGACGAAGGCGCCACCGTGCCTTTCGTGGCCCGCTACCGCAAGGAAGTGACCGGTGGGCTGGACGACACCCAGCTGCGCAACCTCGAAGAACGCCTCGGCTACCTGCGCGAACTGGAAGACCGCCGCGCCGCGGTGATCGCCAGCATCGACGAACAGGGCAAGCTCGACCCCGCCCTGCGTGAAGCCATCGAGAACGCCGAAACCAAGCAGCGCCTCGAAGACCTCTACCTGCCCTACAAGCAGAAGCGCCGCACCAAGGCCCAGATCGCCCGCGAAGCCGGCATCGAGCCCCTCGCCAATGCGCTGCTGGCCGATCCGACCCTGGTGCCGGAAACCGAAGCTGGCGCCTATTTCAACGCCGAAGCCGGCTTCGCCGACACCAAGTCGGTGCTCGACGGTGCGCGCCAGATCCTGATGGAGCGCTTCGCCGAGGACGCCGAGCTGATCGGCAAGCTGCGCGAATACCTGCAGGACCACGGCGTGGTCGCCTCGACGGTGATCGCCGACAAGGAGAACGACCCGGCCGCCGCCAAGTTCCGCGACTGGTTCGACTTCCGCGAGGCCATCGGCACCGTGCCGTCCCACCGCGCGCTAGCCCTGTTCCGCGGCCGCAACGAAGGCTTCCTGCGCCTGCAACTGGCCCTCGACTCCGATCCCACCGACGGCAGCACGCCCGGCCCCAACCCCTGCGAAGGGCGCATCGCCGGCCACTTCGGCGTCAAGGACCAGGGCCGCGCCGCCGACGCCTGGCTGCGCGAAACGGTGCGCTGGGCGTGGAGCGTCAAGATCTCCCTGCACCTGGAACTCGAACTGCTCGGCCAGTTGCGCGAACAGGCGGAAGAAGAAGCCATCCGCGTCTTCGGCCGCAACCTGAAGGACCTGCTGCTCGCCGCCCCCGCAGGCGCCCGCGCCACGCTGGGCCTCGACCCTGGCCTGCGCACCGGCGTCAAAGTGGCCATCGTCGACCAGACCGGCAAGCTCCTCGACACCGCCACCATCTACCCCCACGAGCCGCGCCGCGACTGGGACGGCAGCCTGCATACGCTGTCCAAACTGTGCGAGAAGCACGGCGTGTCGCTGATCGCCATCGGCAACGGCACCGCCAGCCGAGAAACCGACAAGCTCGCCGCCGACCTGATCAAGCTGCGCCCCGAGCTGCACATGACCAAGATCGTCGTGTCCGAAGCCGGCGCCTCGGTATATTCGGCCTCCGAGCTGGCCGCCAAGGAATTCCCGGACCTGGACGTCAGCCTGCGCGGTGCCGTTTCCATCGCCCGCCGCCTGCAGGACCCGCTGGCCGAGCTGGTCAAGATCGATCCCAAGTCCATCGGCGTCGGCCAGTACCAGCACGACGTCAACCAGACCCGCCTGGCCCGCGCGCTGGATTCCGTGGTCGAGGACTGCGTGAACGCCGTCGGCGTGGACGTGAACATGGCCTCCGTCGCGCTGCTGACCCGCATCTCCGGCCTCAACGCCACGCTGGCCGCCAACATCGTCACCCACCGGGACGCCAACGGCCCCTTCCCGAACCGCGCCGCGCTGCTCGACGTGCCGCGCCTCGGCCCCAAGACCTTCGAGCAGGCCGCCGGCTTCCTGCGCATCACCAACAGCAGCAACCCGCTCGACGCCTCGGCGGTGCACCCGGAAGCCTACCCGGTGGTCGAGCGCATCCTCGCCGACATCCAGAAGAACGTCCGTGACCTGCTCGGCGACGCCCGCACCATCGGCCAGCTGAAGGCCGAGCGCTACACCGACGAACGCTTCGGCCTGCCCACCGTGCAGGACATCCTGAAGGAACTCGACAAACCCGGCCGCGACCCGCGCCCCGAGTTCAAGACCGCCAGCTTCAAGGAAGGCGTCGAGGACCTGAAGGACCTCGCCGCCGGCATGATCCTCGAAGGCGTGGTCACCAACGTCACCAACTTCGGCGCCTTCGTGGACATCGGCGTGCACCAGGACGGCCTGGTCCACGTGTCGGCCCTGTCCGACCGCTTCGTCAAGGACCCGCACACCATCGTGAAGGCCGGCCAGGTGGTCAAGGTGAAGGTCACCGAAGTGGACCTGCCGCGCAAGCGCATCGCCCTCACCATGCGCATGGGGGACCAGCCCCAGGCCGGCGGCCACAAACCTGGCAGTGATCGGCGCGACGCCCCGCGCGGCGGCCAGCGTCAGGCCGGCAAGCCGAACCGCGAACCGGCCCTGGCCGGCTCGCTGGCCTCCGCTTTCGCCAAGGCCCTCAAGAAATAAGCCCGCGCCCACTCCGGGACGGCTAAAATCCGTTCCATCTGTTTGATTTTCCAGCGACGCCCTCCGGGGCGTCGCGCTGTTTTCCCCCGATGACCACGATCTACGGCATAAAGAACTGCGACACCATGAAGAAGGCCTTCGCCTGGCTCGACGAACACGGCGTCGCCTACACATTCCACGACTACAAGAAGTCCGGCATCGACTCGGGCCGGCTGCACGCGTGGAGCAAAGCCATCGGCTGGAAAAGCCTGGTCAATACCCGCGGCACCACCTGGCGCAAGCTGTCCGCCGAGCAGCAGGCCATCGAGACCCAGAGCGCCGCAGTACAGCTGATGCAGGAATTCCCCAGCCTGATCCGTCGCCCGGTCATCGAAACCGACAACGGCCAGCTGCTGGTTGGCCTCGACACCACCCTGTACACCAGCTTCCTCATAGCGACGGGAACCCCGGAATGAGCAACTCCTACATCCAGCGCTTCCTGCTCGAAGAGCTCGACATCCGCGGCGCCGTCGTCAAGCTCGACGACGTCTGGCAGGGCATTCTCGAAAACCGCGACTACCCGCCCAACGTACGCGACCTGCTGGGCGCCATGAGCGCCATCGCCAGCGTCATCGGCGGCAACCTCAAGCAGGCCGGCCGCCTGACCATCCAGCTGCAGGGCCACGGCCCGGTCAGCCTGCTGGTGGTGGACATCAACGAGGCCCTCAACCTGCGCGGCTACGCCAAGGCCGCCCCGGAGGCCGCCGGCCAGCACGGCATCGCCGACCTGCTCGGCGATGGCCAGCTGCTGCTGAGCCTCGACATGCCCGGCCTGCGCCACCCGTACCAGAGCTACGTGCCGATCGAGGGCAACAGCGTCGCCGAGATCTTCGAGCACTACCTGACCCAGTCCGAGCAACAGCCCGCCGCACTGCACACCGCCGCATCGGAAAAGGGCGCCGCCTGCCTGTTCCTGCAGAAGCTGCCGGACGCCGACAAGAAGGACGCCGACGGCTGGGACCGCGTCACCCGTCTGGCGTCGACGATCCGCCCCGACGAGTTGCTCAACCTGCCCGCCGACGAAGTGCTGCTGCGCCTCTTCCACCAGGAGACCGTACGCCTGCTGGATGCCCGCGAAGTCAGCCACGACTGGCCGCAGGACTGGGACAAGGTGCGCGACATGCTGCGCTCCCTCGGCCGGGCCGAACTGGAGTCCATGCTGGCAGAACATGGCGAGGTGGTGATCCACGACGACCTGTCGAACCACGAATACCGCTTCAGCGCCGACGACATCGCCGCACTGTTCGACGAACCGCCGACCCTTCACTGAAACAACCCATTGCACCCACGGACTTGCCCGAAACCCTGCTGAAAAGTAGACTTCCAGGGTTTTAGTCCGCACTCACCCAGCAGATCTTCTATGGCCGACGCTTCCCAGGGCAAACTGATCGAGTTCAAAGGCGCCAGCCTGGCGGTGATGACCGCCTACGTCAGGGAGACTGACGCTGTGCGTCTCGCCGACGCCATGCACATGATGATGGGCGGCATGCCCGACTTTTTTGCCGGCGAACCGGTGGTGCTCGACTTTTCCCAGCTGGCCAGCACGCCCGACTGGGTGGACTGGACGGCCATCACCAGCCTGCTGCGGCGCTACCAGGTGCAGCCCATCGGCGTACGCCACCTGCCCGAACACCTACATGAAGGCGCCCGCCGCGCCAACCTTGCAATGCTCGGCCAGGAAGGCCTGTCCGCCGAACGTCCTGTTGCCACTCCCCAGCCCGCCGCGCCGGTGGCCCAGCCCGAACCCGTGGCGGCGCCTGCCCCGGCAGCGGCAGAGGCAGCGGATCCCGCCGTCATACCCCAACCGGCCGCCGGCACTGCAACGGCCCCCACGCTGATCGTCGAGCGTCCGCTGCGATCCGGCCAACAGATCTACGCCAAGGGCGGCGACCTGGTGCTGCTCGCCGGCATGAGCCCCGGCTCGGAAGTCATCGCCGACGGCAGCATCCACGTCTACGGCCCGCTGCGCGGCCGCGCCCTCGCCGGCGCCCGAGGCGACACGTCGGCCCGCATCTTCAGCACCAATTTCGGTCCCGAGCTGGTCTCCATCGCCGGGGTGTACCGCACCTTCGAACGCGGCATCCCGCAGAACGTCGCCGGGCGCGCTGCCCAGGTGCGTCTGATCGGCTCGGACAACCAACATACTCTCGAAATCACCCCGCTTCAGAACGACCACTGAAGCGACACCACTATTTAAGGGGATACCGTGGCACGCGTCATCGTAATCACGTCCGGCAAGGGCGGCGTCGGCAAGACCACCACCAGTGCGAGCATCTCGTCCGGGCTGGCCCTGCGTGGCTTCAAGACCGCGGTCATCGACTTCGACGTCGGCCTGCGCAACCTCGACCTGATCATGGGCTGCGAACGCCGTGTGGTCTACGACCTGGTCAATGTCATCAACGGCGAAGCCAACCTGAGCCAGGCGCTGATCAAGGACAAGCACTGCGACAACCTGTTCATCCTGCCCGCCTCGCAAACCCGCGACAAGGACGCGCTGAGCGAGGAAGGCGTCGAGAAGGTCCTGAAGGATCTCGCCCACCAGGGCTTCGACTACGTGGTGTGCGACTCCCCCGCCGGCATCGAGCGCGGCGCCGTGATGGCGCTGACCTTCGCCGACGAGGCGATCGTCGTCTCCAACCCCGAAGTATCGTCGGTGCGTGACTCCGACCGCATCCTGGGCATCCTGCAGAGCAAAAGCCGCCGCGCCATAGAAGGCCGCGAGCCGGTCAAGGAACACCTGCTGATCACCCGCTACTCCCCGAAGCGCGTCGAAGAAGGCGAAATGCTGTCCTACAAGGACGTGCAGGAGCTGCTGCGCGTGCCGCTGATCGGCGTGATTCCCGAATCCGACGACGTGCTGCAGGCCTCCAACCAGGGCACGCCCGCCATCCACCTGAAGGACAGCGATGTCGCCCTCGCCTACCAGGACGTGGTGGCCCGCTTCCTTGGTGAAGACCGCCCGCTGCGCTTCGTCAGCTACGAAAAACCCGGCATCCTGAAGCGACTCTTCGGAGGCAAGTAAGATGTCCCTGCTTTCCTACTTTTTCGGCTCGAAGCCCAAGACCGCCTCGGTGGCGAAGGAGCGCCTGTCGCTCATCATCGCCCACGAGCGCACCACCAACCGCGCGCCGGACTTCCTGCCGGCGCTGCAGAAGGAACTCATCGAAGTCATCTCCAAGTACGTGAATGTCGGCCTCGACGACATCAAGGTCCAGCTCGAGAAGCAGGACAACTGCGAGATCCTCGAAGTGAACATCACACTGCCCGAGCAGCCGCAAAAATAGTCAGACCTGCCCGGATGGTGAAATTGGTAAACACAGCGGACTTAAAATCCGCCGCCTCACGGCCTACGGGTTCGATTCCCGTTCCGGGCACCACATCGGCCGGCGCTCGCCATTTCGCGCAGTGATCGTCCTTGACCTCAGCTGCGAGCAGGGCCATCGCTTCGAGGCCTGGTTCGCCTCCAGCGACGCCTTCGAGCAGCAGCTCACCCGTGGCCTGGTGAGCTGCCCCCACTGCGGCACCCACCAGGTCAAGCGCCTGCCCTCGGCGCCTTACGTACAAACCTCGTCCCACGCCCGTCCTGCCGAGCCGGATCCCCAGGCCATCGCGGCCAAGCTGGTCGAGGCCCTGCGCAACGCCGCCAAGCAGTCCGAAGATGTCGGCGAGCGCTTCGTCGAGGAGGCCCGCCGCATCCATTACGGCGACGCCGAGGAGCGCGCGATCCGCGGCCAGGCCAAGCCCAGCGACATGATCGAGCTGCTGGAAGAAGGCATCCCCATCCTGCCGGTCCCGCCGGACAAGGACGACCTGCACTGAAAAGGCTCAAGCCGGCTGCAACGCCCGCGGCGGCATCAGGAAATCCCGCGGCTTACGGCGCAGACGCTGCCACAGGCGCCGCCGCAGTTCCTTCAGATCCGACTTAGGCAGGTTGTAGGCGCGCACCGCCGTCAGCAGCGACAGCGCGAAACTCACTCCCAGGTTGAGCACGAACATCACCGCCACCCCGGCTATCGCCAGGGACAGCAGGCCCGTGCTGAGTTCCACGTCCAGCGCCGATGTGGCGAGGCTGAGGATGCCGGAGTTCAGCGTCACGTGGCGCACATCCAGCGGCAGGCCGAAGAAGCGCCCCAGCACCGGCGTCATGCCGAGCATCAGGCCCAGGGAAATGTTGGTCGCCCAGCCCGACATGTTGCGCGACACGATGCCGGCCAGGCGGATCATGCGCAGGCGGCCAAAACGGTGGCCGAGGCGGTGCTCGGCAATCGCCTGCGGCAGGCGGTGATAGACCGCCCAGTTATCCACCCAGCCGCCGGCCAGCGCCGCCAGATACAGGATGCAGCCGGTCAGCGCAGCGTAGAACACCGTGCCGCTGTCCACCGGGCTCAGCGCATGGAAGACATAATCCGCCTCGGCGCGGCTCAGGTAGGAATGGCCGCTGGCCCACTGCCAGGCCGCGTCGAAGGCATAAGCGCCGCAGGCCACCACGACCACATTGGCGATGGTGGCCGCCAGCTGCGAGCGGCAGATACACGCGGCGTAATCGACAATGCGCTCCAGGCGCGCCTCACCCTTGCTGTCGCGGATGATCGCCGCGAAGGTCGCCGCCGTCATGGCCGGCTGCTTGGTCGCCAGCATCAGGCCGAGGGCCTGCAACAGCAGGAAACTGAACGCGTAATTGAGGCCGGAACCCAGCCCCTCCAGAAACAGCGCCAGGCCGACGCCGCCAATCGCCATCTTCATCGCCGCGGTCGCCACGGTGAGCAACCCGCCCCCCGCCGCCGCCACCCAGATGTGGCGATAGTCCTTCGGCGTCTCGGCAATGTAGTGCTCGCCGGTCTCACCGGCGCGGTCCACGATGCGCCGCTGCAGGCGGCGCAGGTTGCTGCGCACCACGTGCCGCAGGCTGGTGCTCTCATGGGCCGCGAAAGCCAGTTGCTGCAACAGCGCCAGCGCCGGTGCCGGGCTGCTGCGCCCAGCCTGCATCACCGCGACGATGGCCTCCAGCCGGGCCAGGCAGCGCTCCAGCACATCGAGGCCATAGACGATATCCACGCTGATGCCCTCCGCTTCGAGCCGTGTGGAGATCACGTGCATCTCGTCCCGGCAGGCGTCCACGCCGGACGACCATGCCTCCAGCAGCGGGCCTGGCAGGCTCCCGCGCTCCCACGCGCACAGCAGGTTCTCGCCGCTGTCGGCCAGGCGCCGGAACGGCGAGCGGGACACCGGCCCCGGCTGGCTGCGCGTGCGCAGCTTCTGGGACAGGCCCTGGCCCTGGATCCGCGCCAGCAGCAGGCGGAAGCCATCGGCCATGGCCCGCCCCAGCGCCGCCGTCATCGCCGGCTCGTCGGCCGGAAACAACAGATCCACCAGGCGCTGGAAGGACGACGGCTGCAGGCCGCGGACCAGCGTGAGATCCCGTGTCCGCGTGTAGCTGCGGCTCATCAGGTGGCCCAGGTCGT
The DNA here is from genome assembly GCF_058800215.1 of Zoogloea sp. GW822-FHT05C07. Lineage (NCBI taxonomy): Bacteria > Pseudomonadati > Pseudomonadota > Betaproteobacteria > Rhodocyclales > Zoogloeaceae > Zoogloea > Zoogloea sp. GW822-FHT05C07. The sequence goes on along the minus strand of NZ_CM179510.1, from coordinate 3,736,872 downwards.
GGTCGTCCCGCGGCGACGGAATCAGCCGCGTGGTCAGGCGATCGCCGAATTCGGAAAGAAAGCCCCGGTCGCTGGGGATGCCCACTTCGCCGAACAGGTTGGCACCGTCGGTCTCGTCGAGGATCTGGCGAATCGCGCGGCGGAGCGCCGTGGCAAGCTCGGGATGGGCTGCCAGCACATCCATCAGCACCGCGAAACGCTGGGTGGCCGAACCGTGGACGTCGGCAGAATCGATATAGACGTCGTTCCACAGGGCGCCGCCGGCCAGCCAGCCATTGAGCGCCCGCCAGGCGTCCATACGGTCGGGAAGATCCTCGGCGATCAGCAGTGCCCGCAAGTGGAGGGCCAGTTTGCGCAGGTCGCGCGGCCCCTGGCGGTGGTCCGGGAGCACCGCATGGACGTATGCCAGCAGCGCATCGATGGTGGGGGTCTGGGTATTCTGCATATCACGGATGGACCCGGTCCGTAATCATTGGTTCGGCAGGACGGCCGGGCGGCCGCCCTGCCCGGACGGATCAGGCGGCGGCCAGCGCCTCGCCGTAGAGGGCCGAGATCGGCGCCTCGATGATCTCGATGCCGAGGCGTGCGCAGAAGCGGCGCTCCTTGGCGGTGGGCTCCTCTATCATCGCCCACGCGGCCGGACCGGTCGCACAGTCGTAGATGATGTCGCTCATCACCATCCGCTCGGTGTCCCGGTTGAGGCGCAGTCCGAGGAACAGGTAACGCTTGCCCGCGCGGCGCGCCTTCAGGAAGGGGGGAATGGAGAAGCCGCCCATCAGTTCGGTGATGTAATCCACATAATCAGCGTCGGAGGCGATGAAGTCCGGCTGCGGCCACGGCGTGCCCATCGGCTTGAAGAGCACCGGCAGCGAGCTGTCCACGCCTTCGTTGCTGACCTCGGCGTACTTCTCGCCGTCGTGCTGATACAGCCGGTAGCGGAAGGCCGTGCCAGCCATGCGGGCGATGCCCACCACCAGGATGTGCGGCGTCTTCGACCACAGGCGCTGCAGCTGGGTGTCCCGGTTGATGTCGATCACGTAGTCGGGGTTGAAGCCGGTCAGCCAGCCGTGGAAGGCCGAATCGGTCCATTCGTCCGAGCCGTAGGTGGCGATCAGGAACTTGTTCACCGCTGCGCGGCCGCGCTTGAGCTCGACGTTCATCGCCGCCCGCGGGAATTCGTACATCAGCCGCGGCGCCATCGGCTGGCCGTTGTTCATGGCCAGGATGAGGCTGTTGCTGTCGGCCGGGATCGGCTTGCCGGAAACCTTGTGGGTGACGTGCGACAGCGCGCCGGCGCCCAGGTAGGGAACGATGTCGCCGGAAGCGAGGCCCGCATGCAGGCTGGCCAGGAGATCGGCGGGAATGGTCTGACTCATGGATGACTCCGTGGGGATGGAGAAAAAGGAAGGCAAACGCGGAAATCGCGGCAAGCACCGCGCCGGCCGCTTACCGCGGCCGGTGGGCGAACGAGCCGGTGCGAACGGAAATCAGGCATGCAGGGCCATCGCAGGCGGTGCGAAAGCCGCCAGCGGCAGCCCGTCCTCGGGGCCGAAGCAGGTCGGGCGATCATTGCACACCGTGCAGCTCGGCGCCCGGCAGGCATGCACCTCGGCCCGGTCGCACAGCTGCTTGTAGAAGAACTTCTTCCACTTCATGTCGCCGCTGTTGAGACCGTGCAGGACCGGGAAGTGGCTCTGCAGCACCTCGCCGAGCATGTGGCGGGACGGCAGGCCCATGTCCTGCCACAGGTGGTTGGCCGACATGCAGGCGGTGGACACCGCACAGGCCAGCCACAGGCTGCGCGTGTCGTCCTCGGCCCGGTGGTCCCACAGCAGGGCCAGCAGGTCGGAAAACTCATCGAGGGAATTGGACGGGCGCGGCGCCGACTTCTGCATTGCACGCAGAGCCAGGTGGGCATCCCATTCCAGGTAGGGGAACTCGCTCTCCAGCAGCCACGCGAACTCCTCCACGCCCAGGCCGGCGATCGGCGCCGAATACTCGGCTGGGCGCAGCGCGGCGCCGGCGATCACGCCGGCCAGCGCGATGGTGGTCACGTCGGACGGATCGCCGGCTGCTGCGAGGAGTTGCAGGTTCAGGTTGGCAGGGCTCGCCATGATGGCCTCCGAAAAGATTGACCTCGAATGCCAGTCTTTACGCAAAGCCCGTGCCACACCCCGGACAGTTCCCCCAGCCCCGCCAATGCCGCGCTCCGCGCGGCCTGCCGCCTCTATATCCGTTGCAGGACGAGGCTCTCCCACGCGGGCTTCCTGCCAGTTGTCGGATTCACGACAAGCCGACACGGAACGATTCCGTACGGACTCTTCCATCGGGCGAACCCACGCACCCCACGACCCTCCTCAAGAAGACGATGCGCCCCCGGGAGGCCATCACCTAGAAGGTGGTGACCTGCACCGCGTAGAGGCCGCCGATCACAGCGAACTCGTCCTCGCCCTTCAACATGCCGGGCAGCAGGTGGTTATAGAAGAAGATCTTGGTCAGCGGGACCTCGGCCTGCAGGATGTAGTCGCCGAACTCGCTGGCCCGCTCGCGGGACGTGGAGAAGGAATTGAGATTGTTGAGCAGGTAGATGCTGTCGGAACGCCCGTGCCCGGCGATCCGCTCATGGGCGTCGAGCTTGTTCACGCCACGGTACAGCGTCAGGTGCGTGCGGTCCGGGTCAGGCCGGTGCAGCTCATACTGCGTGTAGGCATATAAGAGATCGAGCTGCGCCTCGAGGGCGTTGGTGCCATACAGCCCGGCCGAACGCGCCTCCAGGTAGCGCCAGTAGACCTCGCTGCTGGTATCGGCCAGCGAACCGCGGTGGTAACGCGGCGTCAGCCCGAAGCGCGACTCCACCCAGCCCTTCAGCACCGCCGCCTCGCGGCCGTCCGCGTCGAAGGCCCAGCCGCGCACCACGCGCTGGTAATTACTGTTGCCACGCGCCGGCGCGCGGTTGCGGCACGGGACCAGGCGCCCGAAGTCCGGACTCAGCCCGGCGTCCTCCAGCGCCTCCAGGCGGAAGCTCACCACCATGTAGTCGACGAAACGCTGGGCCCTCAGCGCCACATCGAGCAGCGCGTCGAGCATCTCGAACAGGCTGCGGTGCAGCTCCCACACCCCGTCGATGACCAGCGGCGCCGGATTCCGCTGATAGGTCAGGCCGCCGATGATCGCTGCCGGCAGGTTGCAGCGATTGATCGGCAGACGCGCCCCCCTCGGCAAGGCCGGCAGGCTTTCCTCCCCTTTCACTCCGACGACATCCTCCAAGCTGTGAAACTCCCTACAAAGCGTGGGGTCTTGTCGCATCCCACACGCGACAAGAGCACCCTACGAAAACAATTTAATCAAATAAATTCAATAGCTTGAATAAACAAACAGGACATGGCACAGCGCTTGCGATTAAGTAATCACACGAGGCATAGGGTCTCGTCGGATTGATAAACCCAAGGAGAATCGAAATGGCACTGCGTCAATGCGCCATCTACGGCAAGGGCGGTATCGGTAAGTCTACTACCACCCAGAACCTGGTAGCGGCTCTGGCCGAAATGGGCAAGAAGGTCATGATCGTCGGCTGCGACCCGAAGGCTGACTCCACCCGCCTGATCCTGCACTCGAAGGCCCAGACCTCCGTCATGGCCCTGGCTGCTGAAGCCGGCTCCGTCGAAGACCTCGAACTCGAAGACGTCCTGTCCGTCGGTTACGGCGGCGTCAAGTGCGTCGAATCCGGTGGCCCGGAACCCGGCGTCGGCTGCGCTGGTCGTGGCGTTATCACCGCCATCAACTTCCTGGAAGAAGAAGGCGCTTACGACGAAGACCTGGACTTCGTGTTCTACGACGTGCTCGGCGACGTGGTGTGTGGCGGCTTCGCCATGCCCATCCGCGAGAACAAGGCCCAGGAAATCTACATCGTCTGCTCCGGCGAAATGATGGCCATGTACGCCGCCAACAACATCGCCAAGGGCATCGTGAAGTACGCCAACTCCGGTGGCGTGCGTCTGGCCGGCCTGATCTGCAACAGCCGCAACACCGACCGCGAAGATGAGCTGATCATCGCTCTGGCTGGCCGTCTGGGCACCCAGATGATCCACTTCGTGCCGCGTGACAACGCTGTGCAGCACGCTGAAATCCGTCGTATGACCGTTATCGAATACGACCCCACCCACAAGCAAGCCGACGAGTACCGCACTCTGGCTCGCAAGGTGTTCGAGAACAAGAAGTTCGTGATCCCGACCCCGATCGAAATGGAAGAGCTCGAAGAGCTGCTGATGGAATTCGGGATCATGGAGCAGGAAGACGAGTCCATCGTCGGCAAGACTGCCTCCGAACTGGCCGCCTAATCAGCGCGCTACGCCGTACCTTGGTGCCGGCTGCGCCCGGCCGGCACCTTCTCCGCCAACCTGATTTCGTCGCCGCAGATTAGCGGGACGCAAAAGGAGCAACACCATGGCTGCGCTTACGCGTGAAGAAACCGAAGCCCTCATCCAGGAGGTGCTGGAGGTTTACCCCGAAAAGGCTAAGAAGGATCGTACCAAGCACCTTGCGGTGAACGATCACGAGGCCAATGCCAAGAAGTGCATCACCTCCAACCGCAAGTCCCTGCCCGGCGTCATGACGATCCGTGGCTGTGCCTATGCCGGTTCCAAGGGTGTGGTGTGGGGTCCGATCAAGGACATGATCCACATCTCCCACGGCCCCGTCGGCTGCGGCCAGTACTCCCGTGCCGGTCGTCGCAACTACTACGTCGGTGTGACCGGGATCAACGCCTTCGGTGAAATGAACTTCACCTCCGACTTCCAGGAACGCGACATCGTCTTCGGCGGCGACAAGAAGCTGACCAAGCTGATCGACGAAATCGAAGAGCTGTTCCCGCTGAACAAGGGCATCTCCGTGCAGTCCGAGTGCCCGATCGGCCTGATCGGCGACGACATCGAAGCCGTTTCCAAGAAGGCCACCGCCAAGTTCGGCAAGACCGTCGTTCCGGTGCGTTGCGAAGGCTTCCGCGGTGTTTCCCAGTCCCTCGGCCACCACATCGCCAACGACGCGATCCGTGACTGGGTGATCGGCAACCGTGACGCCAAGGAATTCGCCTCCACCCCGTACGACGTGGCCATCATCGGCGACTACAACATCGGTGGTGACGCCTGGTCGTCCCGTATCCTCCTCGAGGAAATGGGCCTGCGCGTGGTCGCCCAATGGTCCGGCGACGGCACCCTGGCCGAAATGGAGAACACCCCGAAGGTCAAGCTGAACCTCCTCCACTGCTACCGCTCGATGAACTACATCAGCCGTCACATGGAAGAGAAGTACGGGATTCCCTGGGTCGAGTACAACTTCTTCGGCCCGACCAAGGTCGAGGAATCCCTGCGCAAGATCGCCACCTACTTCGATGACACCATCAAAGAAGGCGCCGAGCGCGTGATCGCCAAGTACAAGGCCATGATGGACGCCGTCATCGCCAAGTACCGTCCGCGCCTCGAAGGCAAGCGGGTCATGCTGTACGTGGGCGGCCTGCGTCCCCGTCACGTGATCGGCGCGTACGAAGACCTGGGCATGGAAGTGGTCGGCACCGGCTACGAATTCGCCCACAACGACGACTACGAGCGCACCGTCAAGGAAATGGGCAACGCGACCCTGCTGTACGACGACGTGACCGGCTTCGAATTCGAAGAGTTCGTCAAGAAGGTCAAGCCTGACCTCGTCGGCTCCGGCATCAAGGAAAAGTTCATCTTCCAGAAGATGGGCATCCCCTTCCGTCAGATGCACTCCTGGGATTACTCGGGCCCCTACCACGGTTACGACGGTTTCGCGATCTTCGCCCGTGACATGGACATGACCCTGAACAACCCCTGCTGGAAGACGCAGACCCCGCCGTGGAAGAAGAACGACGACGCAGCCCCGCTGGCTGCTGCCGCCTGATTCCGTAGCAAGTCTGCTGCATCCGCCCTGCCCTCGCGGCGGGGCGACGCAAGCCCCATGCGGGTGACGACCCCTGTCGCCACCCACCTTTCCGACCTGTTGCCTGGGTCCGCAGATTGGCGGCCGGGCTGGGAGACGAGAAATGCAAGAAGTCGACGACATCAAGCCGTGCTATCCCCTGTTCCGCAACGACGAGTACAAGGACGTTCTGAAGCGGAAGAAGGATGACTACGAAGAAGGCCACGAAACCTCCAAGGTTGACGAAGCTTTCACGTGGTCCACCACCGCCGAGTACCAGGAACTCAACTTCAAGCGCGAAGCCCTGACGGTCAACCCCGCCAAGGCCTGCCAACCCCTCGGCGCCGTGCTGTGTGCCCTGGGCTTCGAAAAGACCATGCCGTACGTCCATGGTTCGCAGGGCTGCGTGGCCTACTTCCGCACCTACTTCAACCGTCATTTCCGCGAGCCGGTCTCCTGCGTGTCCGACTCCATGACGGAAGATGCAGCCGTGTTCGGTGGCCAGAAGAACATGTTCGACGGTCTCGCCAACGCCAAGGCGATCTACAAGCCGACCATGATCGCCGTGTCCACCACCTGCATGGCCGAGGTGATCGGTGACGACCTCAACGCGTTCATCAACAACGCCAAGAAGGAAGGCCACCTGGAACAGGAATACCCGGTCCCCTTCGCACACACCCCGTCCTTCGTCGGTAGCCACACCACCGGCTGGGACAACATGTTCGAAGGCATCGCGCGTTACTTCACCCTCAACGCCATGGAAGGCAAGGTTGTCGGTTCCAGCCAGAAGGTGAACTTTGTGCCGGGCTTCGAGACCTACCTCGGCAACTATCGTGTCATCAAGCGCATGATGGGTGAAATGGGTGTCGACGCGACCCTGCTGTCCGACCCCACCGAAGTGCTCGATACCCCGTCCGACGGCAAGTTCCGCATGTATGAAGGCGGCACCACCATCGACGAGGTCAAGACCGCACCGAACGCCATCACCACGGTTCTGCTCCAGCCGATGCAGCTGGAAAAGACCAAGAAGTTCGTCGAGAACACCTGGAAGCACGACGTTCCCAAGCTCAACATCCCGATGGGCCTGGACTGGACCGACGAGTTCCTGATGAAGATGTCGGAAGTCACCGGCAAGCCGATCCCCGCCAGCCTCGAGCTGGAGCGCGGCCGCCTGGTGGACATGATGGGCGACTCCCACACCTGGCTGCACGGCAAGAAGTTCGCGCTGTATGGCGATCCGGACTTCACCCTGGGCCTGACCAAGTTCCTGATGGAATGCGGTGCCGAGCCGACTCACATCCTGTCCAACAACGGCTCGAAGAAGTGGGCGAAGGCCATCGACAAGCTGCTCGCCAGCTCGCCGTACGGCATCCACGGCAAGGCCTACCCGGGCTGCGACCTGTGGCACATGCGCAGCCTGGTCTTCACCGACAAGCCTGACTTCCTGATCGGCAACTCCTACGCCAAGTACATCCAGCGTGACACCCTGCACAAGGGCAAGGAGTTCGAAGTTCCGGTGATCCGCCTCGGCTTCCCGATCTTCGACCGTCACCACCTGCATCGCATGACCACCCTCGGTTACGAAGGTGCCATGTACATGCTCACCACCCTGGTGAATGCGGTGATGGAACGTCTCGACGAAGAAACCCGCGGCATGGGTACCACCGACTACAACCACGACCTGGTTCGTTAATCGGCATCCCCGCAAGCCCCCGTCTCCGGACGGGGGCTTCGGCATGAACAGAAGGAGTACACCGACATGGCGAACATCATGATCCGGCGCAGCGACAACGGCTCGTTGTCGTTCTACCTGCCCAAGAAAGACTTGGAAGACGACATCGTCTCCCTCGAATTCGACACCCCCGAGCGCTGGGGCGGCGAGCTCGTCCTGAAGGACGGCAGCCGCTGGTACTTCGATCCCCTCGAAACCCAGCCGCGCCTGCCGATCACGGTCAAGGCCAAGCGGATGGGTGGCGAAGACGACTGATCTCGCCGCGACGGAACCTCCCCAGCACGGATCGCGCAGCCATGGCCATGGAGATCAGACAAGTCCTGTGTGTCTTCTGCGCCGACTGCGAAACCGTCTGCCCGACCCATTCGATCCAGGAGTCGGGCGGAACGGTCCTGATCAACCAGGATAGCTGCACCGAGTGCGAGGGCCATTTTGACGAGCCCCAGTGCGTCTCGGTGTGTCCGACGGACGGCTGCATCGTGCCCGCGCCCTGAGCACGGCCGGCACGACCTAGCCCAAGGAGCGCAACCATGAGTGAAACCGCCCCCCTCACCCGCGAGATCGCCCTGCGACTCGCCCTGGCAGTCCGCGAAATGCCCGAACTCGACCTGCGCGGCTTCATTGGCGTGGTCTCCGAACGGCTCGGCCTGCCCCTCACCGCCGACAAGCTCGGCGGCGTCACCGTTGCCGACCTGAACCTGTGGCTGGCCGGCGAAGATGGCAAGACCACCGTCGACAAGGAAGCCATCAAACGCGCCGTCCGCTTCCTATGGGGCGAAGGCGTCGATGACGGCCTGCCCAAGCCGCAGTCCTACGCCGACGGCGACCTGCCCAACAGCCTGCGCGTCGCGATGGCCTCCAACCACGGCGAACTGGCCGACGGCCACTTCGGCTCCTGCCAGCGCTTCCTGATCTACCAGGTCAGCACCACCGACAGCCGGCTGGTGGCCGTCCGCGGCACCGCCGAGGCCGACGCCGAAGAGGACAAGAACGTCGCCCGCTCGGCGCTGATCGCCGACTGCCAGCTGGTCTACGTCCAGTCCATCGGCGGCCCCGCCGCGGCCAAGGTCGTGCGTGCCGGCGTGCATCCGGTCAAGTGGCCGGCCGGCGGCCCGGTGGACAACGCCCTCGCCAAGCTGCAGATCGCCATGCTCGCCCCGCCGCCCTGGCTGGCCCGCGTGATGGGCGTCGAGCCGGCGTCCCTGGCCCGCTTTGCCGAGGACACCGAGGTGGAGGAGGCCGAATCATGACCGCCCCCAACGCCCTGCCCCCGCGCCCGCAGATCACCCCCGAGCTGGCCCGTGAGCTGGCCGGCCGGGTCAAGGCCCACAACGCCTCCACGGAGATGCTCGCCGTCATGCGCGTCGAGCACCCCGGCCTGCGCCTGCAGATCTGCAACGAGGACGACATCCCGGCCCGCATGCCGATCTGGCTCGAGCACGACGGCGTCGCCATGTACCTGCTGGATGCCACCGAGCACTGTGTGTCCCTCACCACCAACGAGGACCGTGCCTGCGGCATCGTGTTCACGCTGCTGTCCGGCGACGATGACTGACAGGGGCGCCCATGGCCTGCGCGTGGTGGCGGCCGACTGTGCCGGCTGCCACCACGCCGACCTCCTCGCCGCCAGCCAATGCACGCCTGGCGACCGCTGCGTGGTGGCGATGAGCGGCCGCCAGATCGACCGCTTCTTCCGCGCCAACCCGGCCGAGGCCGAGGCCTACCTGGGCGACGGCTTCTGGGAGCGCCGCGCCATCGCGGCCCGCTACGCGCCGCTGGAAACAATCGACCACCTGATGCACGACACCGACGAGGTCGTACGCCGCGTCGTCGCCGGCCGCATCCCCGACGAACGCCTGCCCGAGCTGGTCCAGGACCCGGACCGGGACGTCCGCGCCATCGCCGTCCAGCGCCTGCCCGCCGAGCAGCTCGAATGGGCGCTGAAGGACATCGACTACCTGGTGCGCATGTTCGCGGTCCGCAAGGTCTCCCACGGCCTGCTGCGCCCGCTGATCCACGACCCCGAGCGGGAAGTCCGCAAGGCCGTCGCCAGCCGCCTGCCGCCCTTCGCGCTGAGCTGCTACGCCGGCGACAGCGAGGCGGAGGTCCGCCGCATCGCCGCCGGGCGCATGCTGCCGCCGGATGCTGCGAAGATGCTGGGCGACCCCGACTGGTCGGTACGCCTCGCCGCGGTCGCCCAGGCTCCGCTGGATGCCATCAGGGATCTGCTCGACAGCGAAATCGACGAGGAAGTCCTGCACGCGATCCGCGAACGCCTGACTGGCGCCGAGCAACACGTCGGCTGAGGCCGGCGCGCCTGGCGGGGCGACCCGTTCGCCCCCAAGGAGGCCTACATCCATTGCCGCCGCCAGGCCGGCCTGGGCTACCATCGCCCGATGCTGCCCATCCTCTTCCAGGACGAACACCTCGTCGCCATCCACAAGCCCGCCGGGCTGCTGGTCCACCGTAGCGAGCTGGACCGCCACGAAACGCGCTTCGCCGTGCAGTTGCTGCGCGACCAGCTCGGCCGCCACGTGTATCCCGCCCACCGCCTCGACCGCGGCACATCCGGCGTGCTGCTGTTCGCGCTGGACAAGGACACCGCCCGCGCGCTCGGCGCCCAGTTCGAGGGCCAGCAGGTCCTCAAGACCTACCTGGCCCTCGTGCGCGGCCATCCGCCCGAGACCGGACATATCGACCACCCGCTGACGCGCCGCCGCGACGACAAGGAATGGGTCGGCGAACGCAGCTCGGACGAAGCCCAGCCGGCCGTCACCGATTTCCGCCGGCTGGCCGTCTGCGAACTGCCGCATCATGTGGACCGCTACCCGACCAGCCGCTACGCGCTGCTCGAACTGACGCCCCACACCGGCCGGCGCCACCAGATCCGCCGCCACCTGAAGCATATCGCCCACCCCATCATCGGCGACTCGACCTTCGGCAAGGGTCGCCACAACCGGCTGTTCCAGCAGCTGTTCAACTGTCAGCGCATGCTGCTGGCGTGCACGCGCCTGCAGCTGCCCCACCCCCATTCCGGCCAGCCCCTCGACCTGCTCGCCCCCCCCGACGGCGAATTCGCCGCGCTGCTGGACGCGCTGCAATGGTCGGACGCACTGCCCGCCTCGCTGACCCTGCCGGCACCGTACGGCATGCCCCTGTCTTAACCCGTTTTTACGCCGCTCCAACGGGTCTTAACGGCCGCTCTTCCTACACTCCGCTGCGATCCGGCCCAGCCGGAAACCCTTCCCCAGCGCGGAGCGAACCATGGAAAAGCACGACCACCACCTCATCCACGACCTCGAAACCCTGCTCAAGGCCAACGCCGACCGCCGCCGCAGCCTGCGCTGGCTGCTGGCCGGCGCCGTCGCCCCGCTGCCGCTGGTCGGCTGCGGCGGAGGCGGCTCCGCCAGCTTCGGCAGCATCTCCACCACAACGGCTTCCAGCAGCTCGACCACGTCGAGCGTCAGCAGTTGTTCGGTGATCCCCGAAGAAACCGCCGGCCCCTATCCCGGCGACGGCTCCAACTACAACAGCAACGGCGTCGCCAACGCGCTCAGCCTGTCGGGCATCGTGCGCAGCGACATCCGCTCCAGCATTGCCGGCGCCAGCGGCGTGGCGGCGGGCATTCCGCTCACCCTGACGCTGCAGCTGGTGAACACCGCGAGCAGCTGCACCAACCTGTCGGGCTACGCGGTCTACCTGTGGCACTGCACCCGCGACGGCCTGTATTCCCTCTACAGTACCGGCATCACCGGCGAGAACTACCTGCGCGGCGTGCAGGAGACCGACAGCGACGGCAAGGTCACCTTCCTGACGATCTTTCCCGGCTGCTACTCCGGGCGCGTCCCCCACATCCATTTCGAGATCTATCCGACCGTCGCCAAGGCCACCGCCTACGGCAACAAGCTCAAGACCTCCCAGCTGACTTTCCCGACCGCCACCTGCCAGGAGGTGTACGCCACCAGCGGCTACTCGAGCAGCGCCAGCAATCTGAGCGCCATCAGCCTCGCCACCGACAACGTCTTCAGCGACGGCTACAGCCTCCAGATGGCCTCCATCAGCGGCTCCGTGACCAACGGCTATTCCGCATCCCTCACCGTCGGCATATCCGCGTAAACCTCCCCTGCTGGGGGCTGCGATCGGCGTGGATCGCACCTCTGCGTCATCGCGGAGCTTTATCCCGTAACAGAGGCCGGCTAAGATTGTCGGTCTTTTGTGCGACGCACCCGATGAACCTGTCCGAACGCTTCGACCTGTCCCGCCTCCCCTGGCCGCGCGCCGCCCGCTTCGTCACACCGCTCGCCTGGGGTGTCGCGCTGGCTTTGTCCGCCTGGGTGGCGGCCGACCTGTTCTGGCGTTTCAGCGCACCGCGTGCCCCGGCCCTGCCCGTCGCCTCCGTGGCCGACCCCCAGGCCGCCGCCCAGGCCATCGCCAGCCGGCACCTGATGGGCCAGTCCGGCAGCGGGACAGCGGTGGTCGCCGCCCCGGTCGGCCGCTACACGCTGCAAGCCGTCGTCACCGGCAGCGACGGCCGCCCCGGCTGGGCGGTCATCGCCATCGACGGCGGCGCCCAGCAGGGCTTCGTCGAGGGCCAGGAGATCCAGCCCGGCGTCACGCTGGCCAGCGTCGACCGGGACAGCATCGAGCTGTCCACCGGCGGCGCCCGCCAGACCATCAAGCTCGTCGAACGCGGCGCCGCCGCACCGGGTAGCGATGCCCAGGGCGCACCGCCAGCGGCAGTCATGCCTCCGCCCGCGGTCTTCCAGGCCCCGACACCGGCCAATGGCTCCGACGCGCCCACGCAAACTCCATTCCCCGCCGGCTTCCCGGCGCAACCTGTCAGCAACCAATGAAACCAGCCCGCCGTCGCCCCGGGGTCACCCGGCGCGTTCTCGCCGCCTGCCTCGCCTCCACCGTCGCCACGACCCTGGCTCTGCCGGCTCCGCTGGCCTTCGCGGCCGACAACGGCAGCGCCGCCAGCGGCGAGCCGGTGTCCCTCAACTTCGTGAATGCCGACATCGGCGCGGTGATCCAGGCGATCGCCAAGATCTCCGGGCACAACTTCATCGTCGACCCGCGCGTCAAGGGCACCCTCAACATCGTCACCGCGCGCCCGGTGGCCCGCAACCTGACCTACTCGATCCTGCTGTCCGCGCTGCGCCTGCAGGGCTATGCGGCGGTCGAAGGCCAGGGCGTCACCAAGATCGTGCCGGAAGCCGACGCCAAGCTGCACGCGGTGCCGGTCGGCAAGGGCAACGGTGCCGGCGGCGGCGACCGCCTGACCACCCAGGTCTTCAACCTGAAGAACGAATCGGCCTCCCAGCTGGTGCCGGTGATCCGCCCGCTGGTGTCGCCCAACAACACCGTCACCGCCTACCCCGGCAACAACTCGCTGGTGGTCACCGACTACGCCGAGAACATTGGCCGCATCGCGCAAATCATCGAGTCCATCGACGTGCCCCAGGGCGACATGCGCGTGATGCCGCTCAAGCACGCCTCGGCCCTCGACCTCGCCCAGACCGTCACCCGCCTGCTCAACGACGGCGCCAGCGGCATTGCGGCGGCGGCTACCGGCGGCACCGGCGACGCCAGCCAGCGCGTCACCGTGATCGGCGATCCGCGCACCAACAGCCTGCTGATCCGCTCCGACAACCCGTCCAAGATCAACGCTGTGCGCCAACTGGTGGCCAACCTGGACCAGCCCGGCGCCGCCGGCAACATCCACGTGGTTCACCTGAAGAACGCCGAAGCCGTGAAGGTCGCCCAGACCCTGCGCGCCGTAGTGTCAGGCGAAGCCGGCTCCCCCACCGGAACCAGCACGGGCAGCCAGGGCAGCAGCTTCGCCCCGACCTCGAACAGCACCACCGGCACGACCAGCAGCTCGTCCACGAGCAGCTCCAGCACCAGCTCGATGGGCACGACGCCGTCCTTCAGCAACAGCAGCACGAACAACAGCGGCACCGGCAACGGCTTCATCCAGGCCGACCCGATGACCAACTCGCTGATCATCACCGCGCCGGACGCCATCTACAACAATATCCGCAAGGTCATCGACGAACTCGACAAGCGCCGCGCCCAGGTCTATGTGGAAGCGCTGATCACCGAAGTCAGCACCGACAAGGCCGCCGAGATCGGCATCCAGTGGCAGGCCGGCAAGGTCGGCTCAACCAGCGCATACGGTGGCACCAGCTTCAGCTCGAGCGGCAACAATCTCCTCACGCTGGCCGCCGGCCTGGCCTCCAGTTCGTCGACGACGCTGCCCGGCAACGGCCTCAACCTGGTCCTCGGCGGCGGCACGATTACCGTCGGCGGCAAGCAGATCGCCAACCTGAACATGCTGGCCCACTTCCTCGAGTCGGATACCAAGGCCAACATCCTGTCCACGCCCAACCTGGTGACCCTCGACAACGAGGAAGCCAAGATCGTCGTCGGCAGCAACGTGCCCTTCGTCACCGGCTCCTACGCCACCACCGGCGGCACCACCACCAACCCGTTCACCACCGTCGAGCGCAAGGACGTCGGCCTGACCCTCAAAGTCAAGCCGCAGATCTCCGAAGGCGGTACCGTGCGCCTGCAGATCTACCAGGAAGCCTCGGCGATCATCGCCTCCACCGCGTCGGCCACCAACGGCCCGTCCACCACCAAGCGCTCCATCGAATCCACCGTGCTGGTGGACGACGGCGCGGTGATCGCCCTCGGCGGCCTGGTGGAAGACACCTACAACGGCGGCGTCGAGAAGGTGCCCGTGCTCGGCGACCTGCCCTACGTGGGCAGCCTGTTCCGCTACACCACCCGCAGCCGCGGCAAGACCAACCTGATCGTCTTCCTGCGCCCGGTGATCCTGCGCGACGCGGCCAGCATCCAGGGCATCTCGTCGGACCGCTACAACTACATCATCGGCCAGCAGCGCAACATCGACCGCAGCGACGCGCTGATGCGCGGCGAACCGAGCGCCCCCGAGCTGCCGCCGCCGGGCAGCCCGGCACCCACCGTGCCCTTCTACCGCATCCCCGAACCGGCCGCCGCAACCCCGGCTCAGACCACACCGCAAACTCCATGAGCGCCCCGTCGCTGCCCTATGCCTTCGCCAAGGCCCACGGCATCCTCGTCGCCGCCCATGGTGGCGAGCACGCCGAGCTGATCCTGCGCGAAGGCGCCGACCTGGCCGCTGTCGCCGAAGTGCGCCGCAGCCTCGGCGTGCCACTGCGCATCGAAACCCTGCCCCGCGCCGGCTTCGAGGCCCGCCTCGCCGAAGCCTATTCCGGCGCCGACGACAACGCCGCCGAAGTGGTCGCCGACGTCGGCCAGGAAGTGGACCTGACCCAGCTGATGACCGAGCTGCCGGCGGTCGAAGACCTGCTGGAAACCCAGGACGACGCGCCGATCATCCGCATGATCAATGCGCTGCTGACCCAGGCCGTACGCCAGGCCGCCAGCGACATCCACATCGAACCCTACGAGCGCCACTCGGTGGTGCGCTTCCGCCGCGACGGCGTGCTGGTGGACGTGGCCCAGCCCCACCGCGCGCTGCACGCCGCGATGGCCTCGCGCATCAAGATCATGGCCAGCCTCGACATCGCCGAGAAGCGCCTGCCCCAGGACGGCCGCATTGCCCTGCGCCTGGCCGGCCGCCAGGTGGACGTGCGGGTGTCCACGCTGCCGACCACCCACGGAGAACGCATCGTGCTGCGCCTCCTCGACAAGGGCAACGGCCAGCGCAGCCTCGACAGCCTCGGCATGGCCGCCGACACCGTCGCCCCCTTCGCCCGGCTGCTCGCCGAACCCCACGGCATCCTGCTCGTCACCGGCCCCACCGGCTCCGGCAAGAGCACCACGCTGTATGCGGCGCTGCAGAGCATGGATGCCCACAGCCTCAACATCGTCACCGTCGAGGACCCGGTCGAATACGACCTGCCCGGCGTCGGCCAGATCCAGGTCAACAGCCGCATCGACCTCAGCTTCGCGCGGGCCCTGCGGGCGATCCTCCGGCAGGATCCGGATGTCATCATGATCGGCGAGATCCGCGACCTGGAAACCGCCCAGATCGCCGTGCAGGCCAGCCTCACCGGCCACCTGGTGCTGGCCACGCTGCACACCAACGACGCCGCCTCGGCGGTCACCCGCCTGGTGGACATGGGCGTCGAGCCCTTCCTGCTGGCCTCCACGCTGCGCGGCGTGCTGGCCCAGCGCCTGGTGCGCAAGCTGTGCCCGGTGTGCCGCAAGCCAGAGCCGACCGCCGCTGCCGACCGCGCCCTGCTCGGCGCCCATGCGCCGGCCCAACTGTGGCACGCCCCCGGCTGCCCGGAATGCTCGCGCACCGGCTACTCGGGGCGCAGCGGCATCTACGAGCTGATCGTCGTGGACGACGCCTTCCAGCGCCTCATCCACACCGGCGCCGACGAAGCCTCGCTGCGCGCCCACGCCCTCGCCCACGGCACCCGCAGCCTGCGCGACGACGGCCTGCGCCTGCTGGCCGACGGCCAGACCTCGGCCGAAGAGCTGCTTCGCGTGACCCGCGAATGACCGCTTTCCGCTACCGCGCCCTCGACGCCGCCGGCAAGGAGTCCACCGGCGTCCTCGAAGCCGACACCGGCAAAGCGGCCCGCGGCCTGCTGCGCGAGCGCGGCCTGTTTCCGCTGGACGTCGCCTCGGTGGCCCAGGGCAGCGGCGGCGCCAAGGTCGCCCGACGCAAGCTGAAGGACGCCGACCTCACGCTGCTGACCCGCCAGTGGGCCACGCTGCTGGCCTCCGGCCTGACCGTCGAACAGGCGCTGGCGGCCCTCATCGAGCAGGCCGAAACCGAGACGACCCGCCAGCTGCTGGCCGGCGTGCGCTCCGAGATCCTCTCCGGCTACAGCCTGCGCGCCGCGCTGGACCGCTTCCCGCAGGCCTTCTCGACGCTCTACCGCGCGTCGGTGGCGGCCGGCGAGAAATCCGGCGAACTGGCCAAGGTGATGACCGAACTGGCCGACTACCTGGACCGCAGCAACGCGCTGCGCACCAAGACTCTGCAGGCCCTGCTCTATCCGGCCATCGTCGCCAGCGTGGCGCTGATGGTCATCATCGGCCTGATGACCTACGTGGTGCCCCAGGTGGTGTCCGTCTTCCAGCAAAGCAAGCAGACGCTGCCGCTGCTCACCCGCAGCCTGATCGTCGTCAGCGCCGTGCTGCGCGAATGGGGCTGGCTGATGATCCTGCTCATCATCGGCGCCTTCCTGGCCGGCCGCAGCGCGCTGCGCGACATTACCGTCAAGCGCCGCTGGGACGCCTGGCTGCTGCGCCTGCCAGTGCTCGGCCGCCATCTACGGACCCTCGACGCGACCCGTTTCGCCAGCACCCTGTCGATCCTCGCCGGCAGCGGCGTACCGCTGCTCGCCGCGCTGGACGCCGGCCGCCAGGTGATCAGCCGCCTGCCGCTGGCCGACGCGGTGGGCGTCGCCGCCGAGCGCGTCCGCGAGGGCCAGCCCCTGTCCCGCGCGCTGGGCGCCAGCCGCCAGTTTCCGCCGCTCTTGATCCACATGCTGGCCAACGGCGAAGCCACCGGCCGCATCGACGAACTCCTCGACCGCGCCGCGCGCCTGCAGCAGGCCGAACTCGAGAACCGCACCGCCACCCTCACCGCACTGCTCGAACCGATCCTGCTGCTGCTGATGGGCGGCTTCGTGCTGCTCATCGTGATGGCGGTGATGCAGCCGATCATCGAAATCAACACCCTGATGAAATAAGGACGTACCGATGCTCAATCGCCTCCGCCGCAGCCGCGGCTTCACCCTCATCGAAGTGATGGTCGTCATCGTCATCCTCGGCGTGCTCGCCGCGCTGGTGGTGCCGAAGGTCATGAGCCGCCCCGACGAAGCCCGCGTCGTCGCCGCCAAGCAGGACATCTCGGCGATCATGCAGGCCCTCAAGCTGTACAAGCTCGACAACCGCCGCTACCCCACCGCCGAGCAGGGTCTGCAGGCCCTCGTCGCCAAACCGACCTCTGCGCCGGTGCCGGAAAACTGGAAGGCCTATCTCGACAAGCTGCCGATGGACCCGTGGGGCAAGCCCTACCAGTACGTGGTCCCCGGCCTGAAGGGCGAGGTGGACGTGATGAGCTTCGGCGCCGACGGCGTGTCCGGCGGCGAAGGCTTCGACGCCGACATCGGCTCCTGGAGCCTGTGATAGGGGCCCCCGCGTCCGTGGTTACGCCCAGCCGGCGTGGCCTGCGCAGCCACGCCGGCTTCACCCTCATCGAGGTGATGGTGGTGCTGGTCATCATGGGCGTCATGGCCACCGGCATCAGCCTGGGCCTCGACAGCCTGCGCGGGCGCGACGCCGACCAGGCGCTGCGGCGCCTGCGCCTGGTGCTGGAGGCCACCGCCGACCGGGCTGCGGTCCGCGGGCGGCCGATCGTCATCGAATTTCTGCCGGACGGCTACCGCTTTTCGGCCCTCGACCCGGACGACAACTGGCGTCCCCTCAACGATCCGCCGGTATTCACCGAGAAGACGCTGCCCAGCGGCCTGTACTGGTCCGGGCTGCGCATCGACGGCCAGCCGGAAGCCGCCACGCCACGCCTGCAGTTCGGCACCCAGGCACCCGAATACGAACTGCGCGTCGCAACCCCGGGCGGCGAAGCCCGCCTCATCGGCAAGGCCAACGGCGACGTGATCCTGGCCCTGCCGGGCCGCAACGCATGATGCGCACGGGCGCCCGCCGGGCCGGCGGCTTCACGCTGCTCGAAACCCTCGTCGCGCTGGCCATCCTGGCCATTGCGCTGACCGCCGCCTTCCGCGCAATGAGCGTCACCGCCCAGTCCTCCGCCGAACTGCGCGAACGCCTCGTCGGCGACTGGATCGCCGAGAACCGCCTGGCCGAGCTGCGCGCCACTCAGGCCTGGCCCAATGCCGGCACCAACGAAGGCAGCGCCGAGCAGGCCGGGCGCAGCTACCGTTGGCGCGAGGAAGTGAAGAACACCGCCAACCCCCTGTTCCGTCGCGTGGACGTCAGCGTCTTCAACGAGGAATCGGACGATCACGCCATCTCCCGCCTGAGCGGATACCTGGCGAGGCCGCTGCGATGAGCCCGTTCCATGCGCAGGCCCGGCGTCCGGCGCCGCCGCGGCGCCAGCGCGGTCTGACCCTCATCGAGCTGATGGTGGCGCTGGCGATCTTCGCGATCCTCGGCGTACTGTCCTACCGCGCCCTATCCGAGGTCGCCACCAGCCACGACCGGCTGGAAGCCAATTTCGAGCGCTGGCGCGCCATCGGCCGCAGCATGCAGCGCATCGACACCGATCTGCTGCAGGTCGTCGCCCCCGGCGACCAGCGCGGCATGCCCGGCGGCCTGCCGACCGTCGGCAGCACCGGCACGCCGGCCATGATCCTCGGCCGCTCCGCCAGCGGCGGCGGGCCGGAATTCCAGTTCCTGCGCCTCGACGACAGCCGCGGCGTGCGCCGGGTCGGCTTCCGCCTGGTGGACGGCCGCCTCGAATGGCTGCGCTGGAGCGGCCGCGAGCCCCTCGGCGAGCCGAGCGTGGAGCCCCTGCTCGACAACATCCGCGACCTGCGCTGGCACTTTCTGTACAACAACAACCGCCTCGACGCCTGGCCGCCGGGCGACCGCCGCGCCGCACTGCCGGATGCGGTGATCCTCGAACTCGACCTGCCCGACGTGGGCACCATCACGCGCATGATCGCCCTCCGCGGATGAGCCGCCGCCCCTTTTCCCCCGCCTCCGGCACAGCCCGCCGGCCCGGCCCCCAGCGCGGCGCGGCGGTGATCCTCGCGCTGCTCACGGTGGCCCTCGTCGCCGGCATCGCCGCCGCCGCGGTCGGCGACCTGGGTGTCGCCATGGACCAGGTGATGGGCCGCCACGATCAGGCCCAAGCCCGCCTGCTGGCCCGTGGCGCCGTGGACTGGGCGCGCAACGTGCTGGCAGAGGACGCCCGCACGACGCAGGTGGACCACCTCGGCGAGAGCTGGGCCGTCAAGGTGCCGCCGACGCCGGTGGAAGAAGGCGAAGTCAGCGGCGAGCTGCAGGACCTGTCCGGACGCATCAACCTCAACAACCTGGTGCAGGTGGATGGCGCCAGCCTGCTCGAAGTCGAACAGTTCCGCCGCCTGCTGGCCATCGTCGGCGTCGGCGACGGAGATGCCCTCAACCTCACGTCGGCCCTGCTCGACTGGCTCGACGCCGACGACACGCCGCGCCTGCCCGGCGGCGCCGAGTCGTCCTGGTACGAGGCCCAGACGCCGGCCCGCCAGCCAGCCAACGGCCCGCTGCTGGCGGTCAGCGAGCTAACCCAGGTACGCGGCTTCACGCCCGACCTGGTGGCGCGCCTGAGCCCCTTCGTCGCGGCCCTGCCCGCCGACAGCAAGATCAACGTCAACACCGCCCCGGCCGAAGTGCTGGCCGCCGCCATTCCCGGCCTGAGCCTCGACGCCGCCCGCCTGCTGGTCGTTCAGCGCAGCCGCGCGTGGTTCAAGGACCTCCCCGACTTCAAGGCCCGCCTGCCATCCCAGGACCTCAACCCCGACACCGCCCGGCTGGCCACCACCAGCCGGCATTTCCTCGCCACCGGCCGCGCCCGCTTCGGCGTCTCCATGGTCCGCATGGAGGTCCTGCTGGACCGCGCCCAGAACTGGCCCACCATCGTTTGGCAGAAACTGCTATGACCCGTCTCATCCTCGCCATCGACGAGCACTGGCCGACCCGGCCGGACTGCCCGTGGGCGCTCCTCGGCCCGGATGGCCAGCTGCTCTCCGAAGGCCGCAGCGAACCCCGCCACTGGCCGGCCGCCGACGAATGCGAAGTCGTGCTCAGCGGCCCCCAGTGCCTGTGGCTCGAAGTACCGCTGCCGCGTGCCACCCGCCGCGACCTGCCACGCCTGCTGGCCTACGCGCTGGAAGACCGCCTGCTGAAGGACCCGGACAGCCAGCACCTCACCGTCAGCCATCGCCGCCCCGCCAACGACGGGGAACGCGACCTGGCCGGCGTGCTGGTGGTCGCCCGCGAACGCCTGCGCCTGGTCGTGGCCCAGCTCGCCGCCATCGGCCGGCAGCCGCAACGCGTGCTCGCCGAGCTGCAGACCGCCGCCGCCGATCCGCAGGGCTGGCAACTGAGCCTGTCCGCCGACGGCGCCATCCTGCGCACCGGCCCCGACGCCGGCCTCGCCATCGACGGGGACATCCTGGTGCCGCTGCTGGCCCAGCAGGCCGGCGTGGCCCGCGCCGCCAACAGCGCCCCGGCGCGCATCGACGTCCATGTGGCCGCCGGCACGCCGGCCCCCGATCTGGCCGGCCTGCAGGCCGAAACCGGCATCGAGACCGTGGTGGCGGCGCCTTACCGCTGGTGGCAGGGCGCCGACCGCAAGGCCACCAACCTGCTGCATGGCGAGTTCGCGCCCAGCGCCCGCGGCGGCGCCTGGCTCGGCCGCCTGCGCCCGGCGCTGATCCTCGGCGGCGGCGCGCTGGCCCTGTGGCTGGTGGCCGACGTGGGCGAGGTGCTGTGGATGAAACATCAGGTCGGGGATATCGACGGACGCATCGAACGCATCTACCGCACCAGCTTCCCGAACACCCCGGTGGTTGCCCCGGCCGCCCAGATGCGCCAGCAACTCAACCAGGAGCGGGCTCGCCACGGCCTGCTGCGGGACGACGACGCGCTGGCCCTGCTGGCCCAGGCCGCCGAAGCCCTCGGCACCGACGCGGCGGCCGGCATCGTCGCGCTACGTTACGAGGACGGCCGCCTCGACCTGACCCTCGGCGGCTCTGCCGCCGCCCGCGCCGAAGCGGTGGTCGGCCTGCTGGCCAGCCGCGGTCTGCTCGCCGACCTGCGCCGGGACGGCAACGCCCCCCACCTGCTGCTGCGCCGGGAGAACCTGCAATGAGCACCACCAAGTCCACCGTTGCCAGCGCCACCATCGGTCCCTTCACCCGCCTCGCCGCCAGCTGGCAGGGCATCAGCCCGCGGGAGCGCCGCCTGGTGACGATCGCCGGCGCCGTCGTCGCCGTTGGCCTTACACTGAGCCTGCTCGACTGGGCCCGCCACGAGCGTACCCGCCTCGACCGCAGCCTGCCGCGCAGCGCCGCGCAGGTGGAACTGGTGCAGGAATCCGCCACCGAAGTCGCCCGCCTGCGCACCCAGCCGCCCTTGCAGGCGCCAACCGGGCCGGCCCTGCTCGAAGCCGCCCAGGCGGCCGCCAAAAGCCGCGGCCTCGGCCTGACGCTGCAGGCCGGCGGCGAAGGGCTGCACGTGAAGGGCCAGGCGCCCTTCGACGAACTCGTTACCTGGCTGGCCGCAGTGCAACGCGACCAGGGCCTGCGCGTGCTGCGCATGGAGATCCAGCAGCAAGGCCCTCAGGCCAGCATCGACGCGGTGCTGGCGGGACCGTCCGCCCCCTGAACCATGCTGCGCAAACTGCTCGTCTTTTCGCTGCTGACGCTAGCCCTGCTGGTTGCCAAGGCACCGGCCAGCCTCATCGACCTGCTGGTGGCCCGCCTGACCCAGGACGGCCTGCACCTGCAGCAGGCCGAAGGCAGCCTGTGGCAGGGCCACGGCGTGCTGGCCAGCCGGGACGCCAGCGGGCGCAGCCTGAAGCCCTGGCTGCCGCTGAGCTGGGACTTCGACAGCGCCGCCCTCGCCCGTGGCGCGGCCGCCTGGTCGCTGGCCAGCAGCGGCGTGCCCATCGGCCGCATCGAAGCAGGCCTGCGCGGCCTCGATGTGAGCGACTTCAGCCTGCACGCCCCCGCCGATGCGGCGCTCAGCCCGATCCCCAACCCGGTTGCCCGCGCCGGCTGGCAGGGCGACCTGACCGTCGAGGCGCCGGTCTGGCATTGCCCGCCCGACGGGCGCTGCTCGGGCAAGGCTCGCCTGCTGTGGCGCGGCGCACGCAGTGCGCTGTTCCCCGGCCGCCAGTTCGGCGATTACGAGATCCGCCTGGATGCCCACGACGGCCTCGTCCGCTACACGCTGCAGACCCTCGCCGGCGACGTGGTCGCCAACGGCAGCGGCGAAGCGGCGCCGGGCCGCATGTCGCGCTTCGACGGCACGCTGAGCGGCGAACCGGAGTTCCTCAACCGCCTGCCCGCCGTCGCCGGCGGCGCGGCCCGCCCCACTTCCCAGCCCGGGCATTTCGAGATCCACTGGCCGCCGCGCTGACTTTCCTCTGCCACGGGATTCCGCCAGAATGGCGGGACCATTCCGAACCACCGCCACGCCTAAGCCCGCATCCATGAATCCGATCCAAGCCGCCCGTGCCGCCGGCCAGCAAGTCTGGCTGGACAACCTGTCCCGCGCCCTGATCAACGAAGGCCTGCTCGCCCGCCACATCGAAAATGGCGTGGCCGGCGTGACCACCAATCCGGCGATCTTCCACAAGGCCATCGCCGACGGCCACGACTACCGCCCGGCGCTGGATGCGCTGAACGGCGAAAACCTGTCGGCCGAGCAGCGCTACGAGCGCCTGGTGATCGAGGACGTGCAGCGCGCCTGCGACCTGATCCGCCCAGTCTTCGACGCCAGCCAGGGCGATGCCGGCTATGTGAGCCTGGAAGTCTCCCCGGCGCTGGCCGACGATGAGGCCGGCACCGTTGCCGCCGCCCGCCGCCTGCGCGCCGCCGTCGCCCGTGACAACCTGCTGGTCAAGATCCCCGCCACCGCGGCCGGCGTCCGCGCCATCGAAACCCTGACCGGCGAAGGCGTCAGCATCAACGTCACGCTGATGTTCTCGCTGGGCCACGTGGATGCGGTGGCCGGCGCCTACCAGCACGGCCTCGACAAACTGGCCGCAGCCGGCGGCGATGTGTCCCGCGTGCGCTCGGTGGCCAGCGTCTTCCTGTCCCGCTGGGACAGCCTGATCGACAAGCAGCTCGAAGAGATCGGCAGCGACGCCGCCCTCGCGCTGCGCGGCAAGGCCGGCGTGGCGCTGGCCCGCCAGGCTTACCAGCGCTACCTGGCACGCTTTCACGGTGAGGGCTTCGCCGCCCTGGCCGCCAGGGGCGCCCGCCCGCAGAGCATGCTGTGGGCCAGCACCGGCACCAAGAACGCAGCCTATTCCGACCTGATGTACGTCGAGCCGCTGATCGGCGCGGAAACCGTCAACACCCTGCCCGACGCCACGCTGGCCGCCTTCGCCGACCACGGCCAGGTGCGTGCCGGCAGCGTCACCGAGGATGTGGATGGCGCCGCCGCCCACATCGCCGCGCTGGCGGCCCTCGGCCTGGACCTGGAAGTCCTCGGCGAGCGCCTGCAACAGGACGGCCTCGCCCAGTTCGCCACGGCCTTCGGCAAGCTGCTCGAATTGACCGCCTGAGCCCAGGCCACCGCAATGAAAAAAGGCGCCTCCCGGCGCCTTTTTTCATTCGACCCATCCCTGTCTGGGCTCACCCACGGCAGCAAGCTCATTCGCCGCCCCGCCCCGCGACAGGTCCCAACCTCCATCGACGCTCAGCGCGCCGCGCCCGCCAGCCGGGCCACGCCGTTGATCGTCGCCCCCGGCGCGATCCCCTTCTGCTTGAACCAGCCCAGGTTCATCTCCAGCGCGAAGCGCGCCGGCTTGGCCGCGCAGTGGTTGTTCTCCGTCTGCGGCTGCATGTCCTCGATGTTGAGGATGCGCCCCTGTTCGTCCATGAAGGCCACCGACAGCGGCAGCAGCGTGTTCTTCATCCACATGCAGTGGCGCTGGTTCTCGGTGAAGGCGAACAGCATGCCGTGGTTCGGTGGCATGCTCTTGCGCTGCATCAGGCCGCGCATGCGGTCCGGCATGGTGACGGCCGCCTCGGCTTCGATGCGGTACATGCCGACGCTCAACTCGGTGAGCGGCATCTCATCCTCGGCGTGGGCGACAAGGGCCGCCAGCGCGAGGGCCAGGCCAGCGGTGGCGGAAGGCAGGGAACAACGGATCAGGGCCATGGCAGGGATAGAAAGAAAATGTGTGAGGAGGCGAATGCCTTCGCCGCTGGAAACCAATCGACACGCCCGGGGCAGATAAACGCGCCCCGGCAAGACTCAAGCAACGCGGGGCCGGCGGCGCGGTTGACCGGGCTTGCCGGGCCCCTTCGACACCCCAGCCCCAGCCACCGCGAGCGGGAGACGGCTCCGCAGGCTCGCCGGCACCGGCGCCTGCCGCCATTCTCCCGGCGCCAGTTCGGCCAGCGACCAGTCGCCGATACACTCGCGGATCAGGCGCAGCGTCGGAAAACCGACCTTGGCGGTCATGCGCCGCACCTGGCGGTTCTTGCCCTCGCGCAGCACGATCTCGACCCAGCTGGTCGGAATCGACTTGCGCTCGCGAATCGGCGGATTACGCGGCCACAGCCAGCCCGGCTCATCCACCAGGCGCGCCTCACAGGGCTTGGTGACGAAATCTCCGAGGTCTACACCGGCGCGCAGGCGGGCCAGCGCCGCCGCGTCGGGCACGCCCTCTACCTGCACCAGATAGGTCTTGGGCAGCTTGTGCTGCGGATCGGCGATGCGCTTCTGCAGGCCGCCGTCGTCGGTCAGCACGAGCAGGCCTTCGCTGTCCGCGTCCAGGCGGCCGGCCGCATAGACACCGGGCACCGGGATGAACTCGGCCAGGGTCTGCTTGCCGGCCTCGCCGGTGAACTGGCACAGCACGCCAAAGGGTTTGTTGAAGAGGATCAGGGTAGACACGGCTCGCTCAAGAAACGACAAGCCCGCCTCGCGGGCGGGCTTGCAAGGGTCGGGACAGGGCTCAGACCGCGTAGCGGCGCAGGCGGCGGGAGAACTCTTCCAGCTGCTGGATGCCACTCTTCTCGGCGCGGGCGATCCAGTCCTGCAGCTGCTGCAGCAGCTGTTCGCGGCTGGCCGTGGAGCGCGCCCACAGGGCAGTCAACTCCTCGCGCATGGCGACGACGGTCTGCAGCCGGGCATTGCCCTGCAGCAGGGACGCCAGCCGCTTGCTTTCGTCGGCGCACAGCTGACCATCCTCGGCGGCCAGCCAGCGGCGCAGCTCCCTGACCTTCAGCGTGCCGCCGGACTGGGCCTTGAGGGCCGCGAACTCTTCCTGGGCGATGGCCTTCAGCGACCTCACATAGCGGGTCATCACGTCGTAGCGGCAGGTGATGATGGCCTGCAGCGTGTCCAGGTCGGCCAGCGCCTTGGCGGCACCGAAGCGTGGCGTCGGGATGGTCTTCTTGACGCGGGCCAGGCCGAGGATCTCGAGGGTCCGGATATACATCCAGCCGATGTCGAACTCGTACCAGCGCGCCGACAGCTTGGCCGACGTGGCAAAGCTGTGGTGGTTGTTGTGCAACTCCTCGCCACCGATCAGGATGCCCCACGGCAGCAGGTTGGTGGAGGCATCGGCGCAGTTGTAGTTGCGATAGCCCCAGAAGTGGCCCAGGCCATTGATGACGCCAGCCGCCCAGAACGGAATCCAGATCATCTGCACGCCCCACATCAGCACGCCGGGCCACACGCCGAACAGCACGATGTCGATGCCCAGCATGATCAGGATGCCGGTCTTCGGGCAGGCCGAGAACAGCTTGCGCTCTATCCAGTCGTCGGGCGTGCCATGACCGTAGCGGGCCATGGTTTCCGGGTTGCGGGACTCCTTCACGTACAGCAGCACGCCGGTCCACAACACCTTGTGGATGCCCAGGATCTGCGGGCTGTGCGGGTCTTCGGCGGTCTCGCACTTGGCGTGGTGCTTGCGGTGGATGGACGCCCACTC
Organism: Zoogloea sp. GW822-FHT05C07; assembly: GCF_058800215.1. NCBI lineage: Bacteria > Pseudomonadati > Pseudomonadota > Betaproteobacteria > Rhodocyclales > Zoogloeaceae > Zoogloea > Zoogloea sp. GW822-FHT05C07. The sequence continues at coordinate 3,710,527 of NZ_CM179510.1, read as the reverse complement.
CTTGGTGACCATGCCGGTGGTCAGCCACAGCCAGGAGCGGAAGAACAGGGACGGCAGCGCATGCAGCTCGAGGGAGCGGTGCGCCTGATGGCGGTGCAGGAAAATCGTCACCGAGGCGATGGTGACGTGGGTCATGGCCAGGGTGATGGCGACATAGCCCCACCAAGGTAAATCGAACAGTCCGGAGAGCATCGAGGGCGACGATCCTTCGTTGGGTAGTGCGCCGATTCTAGTCGAGTCCCCATGCCAAACCAAGGTGAAAGCGGGACAAAAAGGCAAAAAAGCCCCGTGCGGGGCTTTTCAGCAACACCGAAATATGCTTGGCCACTGGCGCCCCCGTTCCCTGCCAGCCGGGGCGCATCCAATCGGCCTGCCGGCGCTCAGACGCTCGCCGGGGGCGCTACCGGGTTGAGCAGACGGACCTCCCGCTGGGGAAAGGGAATCTCGATGCCCTCCTCGCGGAAACGCCGCCACACCGCCAGGTTGATCGCAGAGCGGATGCCCAGCGTGCCCTCGTGGGGGTCCTTGATCCAGAAGCCCAGCTGCAGGTTGATGCCGTTGTCGGCGAAGGCCTCCACGAAGGCGCCCGGACCGGGGTCGTCCATCACCCGCGGCTGGAGCTTCGCAGCCTCGACGAGGATGGCCATCGCCTTCTCCAGATCGGTCGCGTAGCCGACCTGGATCGGCAGCGCGATGCGCACCTTCGGATCGGTGAAGGTCTCGTTCTGCACCACCGAACCCACCAGCGTCTCGTTCGGCACGATGGACTCGATGCCGGTCATACCCTTCAGCACTGTGTAGCGGGTGGTGATCTGGCTGACCACGCCGCGCTCGCTGCCAACCGAGATCAGGTTGCCGAGGCGGATCGAGCGGTCCAGCAGCAGGATGAAACCCGACACGTAGTTGGCGGCGATCTTCTGCATGCCGAAGCCGAGGCCAACGCCGAGCGCCCCGCCGAACACCGACAGCGCGGTGAGGTCGATCCCCACCAGCGGCAGGCCGATGGCCACCGCCAGCACGATCAGCACCGCCTTGACGAGGCGCGCGAAGACCAGCTTAAGGTTGGAGTCCAGCCCCTCGGTGTTCATCAACCGCGTCTCGACGACGCCGCCCAGCCACAGGGCCGCCAGCACCGTCAGCAGCACCGTGAGTGCCCCCTGCAGCAGCATCCACAGGTTGAGCCTGGCCTTGCCGATCGTGAAGTCGATCTGCTCCATCCCGTCGATGACCGTCGGCAGCACGCCCGTGATGTGCAGAGCCACCAGGATCCACGCCGCGAAGGCGAAGAATTTCTCGAAGGCTGCCAGCCAGGCTGCCTGTGGGAAAGCACGCTTGATGGCGTGGACGGTCAGGCGGATCGCCGCCATCGCCAGCAGCAGCGGCACCGCCAGCTTGAACAGGTTTACGTGCTGCCAGTTGCTGAGGACGATGCGCGCCATCGCCACGACCACCAGCGCGGTGACCGGAAAGATCACCCGGCGCAGGCTCTCTTCCCCTGCCCCCCGCGGGGCCTGCGGATCGGCCTGCAGACGACGTCCCAGCACGACGCGGATCTGACGGGCTACCAGGCCGGCCAGCGCCAGGCACAGGACCAGCACGCCCACCTGCCAGAACACGGTGGGTTGCTGCAGGTCGCCCCACAGGTCAGTCAGCAGATGCGCGATCTGATTCTCTTCCATCCTCTTTCCTCCGGCGTCCGGGCAGCTCGTCCAGGCTGTGCACCACCTGCGCCTCGGCGCGCTGGCGTTGCCAGTTGTCGGCATACACGCGCACCAGCGCCGGATTGCCGCGCAGCACCATCAGGTTCTCCGCGTTGGACAGTCTGGCCGCACGGGTAAAGTTGTAGGACCCGGTCGCCAGCGCGGCGCGCGACGAATCCGGGTCGAAGATCATCACCTTGTTGTGGGCGATGTTGTAGCGGGTCTCCACAGCCACCGGAATACCGGCGGCCAGCAGCGTGGGCAGCACGCTCGGCGAGGCCGGCCGGTTCATCTCCGCGTCCAGCATCACCTCGACCTTCACGCCGCGCCGGTTGGCGTCGATCAGCGCGCGGGCCAGCGGCTTGCTGGTGAATAGATAGGCTTGGACCAGAATGCGTTCCCTGGCTTCGCCAATCGCTTTCAGCAACACCGCTTCCGGATCGTTCCACGGGGAGAAGGCGATCTCCACCTTGCCCTTGGCGCTCACCGTCGTCGACGGATCCCACTCGAGGGCGCGGGCCTGCACCGCGCACAGCAGCAGCAGGCCCGCCAGCAGCGGGCGCAGCGGCATCAGGCCTTGCGCTCCAGCACCGCGGCGAAGAAGCCGTCGGTGTCGTGGGTCTGCGGGGTCAGGTGCAGTTGCTCGCCGCACTCGATGGCGACGCCCTGCTTGGCCAGCACCTCCTGCGCGTTCAGTGCCACAAAACCCTCGTTGGCGGCCAGAAAGGCGGCGACGATGGCCTCGTTCTCTTCCGGCAGCAGGCTGCAGGTGGCGTACACCAGGCGGCCGCCCGGCTTCACCAGGCGCGCCGCGCTGGCCAGGATGGCGGCCTGCTTGACGGTCAGCTCGGCCAGCGCCTCGGGGCTCTGGCGCCACTTCAGGTCGGGGTTGCGGCGCAGGGTGCCGAGGCCGCTGCACGGGGCATCCACCAGCACCCGGTCGATCTTGCCGGCAAGGCGCTTGACGCGCGGATCGTTCTCGCTGGCGATGACCACCGGATGGATGTTGGACAGGCCGGAGCGAGCCATGCGTGGCTTCAGCTTGGACAGGCGCTTGTCGGACACGTCGAAGGCGTACAGGCGGCCGGTGTTGCGCATCAACGCGCCGAGCAGCAGCGTCTTGCCGCCGGCGCCGGCACAGAAGTCGACGACCATCTCGCCGCGCTTGGGCTGCAGCAGGAAGCCCAGCAGCTGGCTACCCTCGTCCTGCACTTCGAAGCTGCCGTCGAGGAACAGCGGGTGCTTCTGCAGCGCCGGCTTGCCTTCCAGGCGCACCGCGCTGGGAGAGTAACGCCCCGGCGCACAGGCGATGCCGTCGGCCTTGAGGCGCTCGACCAGCGCGTCGCGCTCGATCTTCAGGGTGTTGGCGCGCAGATCCAGCGGCGCCGGGCGGTTGAGGCTCTGGGCCAGGGCGACGACCTGCTCGGGGCTGAGGGTAGCAAGCAGGCGCTCGGCCAGCCAGTCGGGCAGATCGGTGGACTCGGCCAGGCTCATCTCACCGACGTCGCGCCCCTTGATCTCGGTGAAGTAGTCGATGTCGCGGCCATGCAGGCCTTCGCCGAGCTGGCGCAGCGTGGTGCCTTCGACGCGGGCCAGCCAGGCCAGGATCAGCTGGCGGGTGGAGGCCTCGGGGCCGCACAGGCGTTCGAGGGTGCGCTTGCGGCGCAGCACGCCATAGACGGCCTCGGCGACGAAGGCCCGGTCCCGGGCGCCCAGTTCGCGCAGGTCCTTGAAATAGCGGGACAGCACCGAATCAGCGGGATATTCGAAGCGCAGCACGGTGCGTAGGGCCTGGCTGGCGGACTGGATCTGGGCGGGGGTGATGGTCATGGGAATTCGTTACTCTTGCTTGTGGGGGCGAGCATGCTCGCCCAATGGAGCGGACCGGGGCCGGCAAGCCGACCCCGAATTATTTATTGGATTTGCCCGGGATTTTACTGCGTGGCGTGTTTGCCGAGGTCGACACCGGTGGCGACCTGGTCGAGTACGTCACCATTCTTGTCGGTGATCTTCAGGCGTACCGGCAGGTTGGCGTAGTCGCGAGCCAGCCAGATGTCGATCTTCAGCTCGCCGCGATGGCCGGTGCTGCCCAGATGATAGGCGGACACCTTGCCGGCGGGGATGTCGAGCTCCTCGAGTCCGAGATTCTCGATCACCGAGCGCACCGCGCTCTTGCCGGTCACCACCAGCAGTTCGACGCGGGTGAAACCTTCCGGCCGCAGCGCCAGGTCGTGCATCAAGGTCAGCACGTCCTGGTCGCCTTCGACCAGCGGAAACTCCCGCCGCCGCTCGCCGGCTGTCAGCACCACCTTGCCGGCGCCCCAGTCGAAGTCGGCCTTCTCCTTCAACTGGCCGTCCCGCTCGACGGTGAACTTGTCGGGCAGCAGGCCGTTGGCGCCAATGCGCCCCTCGCTGTGCTGGATCATCTTGAAGGGCCGCAGCAGACCGATGAGGCCCGCGGTCTCAACCACCGTCTCCATCGAATAGTGGTCCTTGTCGTGGGTCCACGCGTGGGTAGTGCGGCCGATGACGAAATTGCGCTCGCCGCGGATCACGTTGTACTGGACCCGGCCGGACTTGATCCAGCCATCTCCGTAGCCCGCGCCAGGCGCCTTGCCGCTGGCCGCGTCAGCTGCGGCGGGGGTCGGCTGCTCGGGCGCCGGTTTTTCGGCCGCCGCGGCAGCGTCGGTGGCGGGCGGCGTTTCGGGGCTGGCCTCGGCGGCCCCGTGGCCCGCTTCAGGCACCGGCACCGCCTCCATCGTCGCGCCACTCTCGGCTACCGCCCGATGCGGGGCCGGCGTACGGCGCGGAGCCGGCTTGCGGGGTGCGGCTGCCGGATTCTTGTCCTCCCGCAGCGTGGGCTTAGGCAGCGGCGCCAGGCGCGCATCCAGCGGCGGCAGTACGCTGGCCTGGTCGGACGGCAAGCGCCAGGCCGGACCGATCAGCACGACCCCATGGACCAGCAGCGATACAGTGATCGCGACGGCGAGGGTCGCGCCAGCCCGGCGGAACACGGCCATGGACGGTTCTCAGGCCTCGATCGGCGGCACCGTCCAGCCGGTCGGGCCGGCCAGTTCGTCACGGACGCGGACGCCGTCGCCGGCATCGAAGCTCAGGCGCCCCTCGACGAACCAGCGCACCGCCTGCGGGTAGATGCGGTGCTCCTGCACCAGCACCCGGGCGGACAGCGTCGCTTCGTCATCGCCCGGCAGCACCGGCACGACGGCCTGGATCACGATGGGGCCACAGTCGAGGGTCGGCGTCACGAAATGGACCGTCGTGCCATGCACGCGCACGCCGGTCTCCAGCGCGCGCCGGTGGGTGTGCAGGCCCGGGAAGGACGGCAGCAGGCTCGGGTGAATGTTAAGCAGGCGGCCGGCGTAGCGGCTCACGAAGGCGTCGGTGAGCACGCGCATGAAGCCCGCCAGCACCACCAGGTCGGGCGCCAGCGCATCGATGGTGTCGGCCAGCGCGGCGTCGAAGGCCTCGCGGTCCGGGTAGGCCTTGTGATCGACGACCCGCGTCGGGATGCCGCGGTCGGCCGCGAAGCCGAGGCCGGCCGCATCCGGCCGGTTGGCGATGACGCCGACGATGCGCGCGCCGGGAATCGCGGCGGCGACGATGGCCTCCATGTTGCTGCCGCGGCCGGAAATCAGGATGACGATGTTTTTCTGCATGAAGAGTCCTCAGCTCGCCGCCCGCGCCGCCGAACGGCCGCGCAGCCAGCCGATGGCAACCGGCAGCAGCGAGATGGCGATGATGCCGAGGATCACCGCCGACAGGTTGTTCTTGACGGCCGGCAGGTTGCCGAAGCCGTAGCCGAGCCAGGTCAGCGAGAAGATCCAGATCGCGCCGCCCAGGAAGTCGAGGGCCACGAAACGCGCGTAGGTCATGCGCGCCACACCGGCCACGAAGGGCGCGAAGGTGCGCAGCAGCGGCAGGAAGCGGGCAATGATGATGGTCTTGCCGCCGTGGGATTCGAAATAGGCGTGGGTCTTGTCAAAGGCCTGGCGGTTGAAAAGGCGGGAATTCTCCCAACGGAACACCTTTGGCCCGATGGTGTGGCCGATCCAGTAGTTGGTGTTGTCGCCCAGCACCGCCGCGGCCAGCAGCACGGCGCACAGCACGCCGATGTCCATGCCGCCGGTGGCGGCCAGCGCGCCGGCCACGAAAAGCAGCGAATCGCCCGGCAGGAAGGGGAAGATCACCAGGCCGGTTTCACAGAAGATGATCAGGAACAGGATCGCGTAAATCCACGTGCCATAGTTGTTCGCCAGGTCTGCCAGATGCACATCGAGGTGCAGGACGATGTCGATGAAGGTGGTCAGGAGTTCCATTTCCGCGCCGCAAAAATAAGGTGAGACATGATACCGGAGCACGCCGGGCCCCGCTCACAGGTGCATAATCCGGGGTGTCCGTGCGGCACTGCATCATGCATGCCAAAGCACTGCATCCGGAGCCTTGCCATGTCCGTCGACCGCAATTCCGTCCCATCCTCCGACGCCGCCGATGCCGATGAGCTGGCCGACGCCCTCGCCGACACCCTCGAAGCCATCGAGTGGCTCGAACGCTTCGAGCGCCCCTACCTGCTGGCCCGCTACCAGGCCAGCCTCGGCGAGCTGGAAGTCCGCCTGCTGGGCCTCAAGGTCGAGCACCGGGCCTATCGCAGCCGCGTCGAACTCGGCCAGGCCAGGCTGCGCCGCGGCGAGCCGCTGAGCAGCCTGGCCCTGGCCGCCATCGAGCGGGCCGTGGCCTCCGAAGTGCTGGCCTGGCAGGCCCTGGAAGCCGACCATACCCGCGTGCTGGCCGACAGCCAGCGTCATCCGGGCGGCCGCCCGCCCCTCGACCCGGCCCGGGTCGCCCGCTGCCGTTCCGCCTGGCGGCGCCTGGCGCGCCACCTGCACCCGGAAATCCATCCCGACGAAGCGCTGGCCGAGCACTACTGGAGCAAGGTGGACGACGCCTACCGGGACATGAACGCCGACCTGCTCAATGTTCTGGCCCCGTTCATCGAGCGGGAAGTGACTACCACCCCGCGCCTCTTCCCGGCGGGTGCCACGACGCGCCTGAGCCACCTCCTCGACGTCCGCCGCAAGCGCCTGTCGCGCATGGGCAGCCAGGCGCCGTTCTGCTGGGCCGACGATCTCGAAGACCCGGAGTGGATCGCCGAAAAGCAGGCTGCGCTGGCGGCGGAAATCGAGACCGAGTCCGACGCCCTCGCCGCCCTCGTGCTCGAATTCGCCGGCATGTCGGCAACGGCGGTCAAGTAGGCACACGCCAACGCGCCTTCGCAGAAACCGCCGCCGTTCGCGCAGCGGTAGGCGGCAGTTCGATCACTTCCGCCTACCGGCGAAGACTCGTCAAACCGTGGGGCGAATGAACCGGCCCCACGACTTCAGCCCTTCCCGAAAATCGATCAGGCCAGCGCCTTGTCGACGATCTCCGCCACGTCGGGCGACAAGCCTTCCTCCTGCGCCAGCGTCTCGAAGGCCCCGCGGATGCGCCCCTGGATGTCCGGCGTGAACTTGCGCCAGCCTTCCAGCGAACGGGCCATGCGTGCCGCAACCTGCGGGTTGCTCTTGTTCAGCGCTTTCACCTGCTCGACCCAGAAGGCGTAGCCGGCGCCGTCGGGCCGGTGGAACTCCGCCGCGTTGGCGCGGAAGTAGCCGCCCAGCAGCGAGTACACCTTGTTGGGGTTGGACAGGCTGAAGGCCGGGTTGCCCATCAACTCGCGCACCTGCTCAAGGGTGGCCGGCGCCGCGTCGGACCAGCGCCAGGCGCTGGCCTGCAGCAGGAACCACTTGTCGAGGACCAGCGCGTCGTCCTTGTATTGCTCATGGAAGGCGGCCAGCGCAGCGAAGCGCGCCGGGGCGTCGCTCTGCACCAGCGCGGCCAGGGCACCGTAGCGCTCGGTCATGTTGCCGGCGTGCTCGAACTGCTTCTGCGCCAGATCGATGGCAGTGGCGCCGCCCCAGGCAGTCAGGTAGCGCAGGCACAGGTTGCGCAGCGCCCGCTGGCCGGCGTCGGCCGGATGGTAGCGGTAGTCACCGGCCACTTCCAGATCCAGGTAGCGGTCGAGGAAATCGGCCTGCATCGCGTGGCCCAGCTCGCGCATCAGGTGCATCAGCGCGGCGCGCAGCGGCGCCGGGTCGGCCTGCGGCATGCGTTCGAGCAGATAGGCCTCGGCCGGCAATGCAAGAATCTCGGCAAGGAAGGCCGGGTCGAGGGATTCACTGACCAGCAGCGCGCGGAAGGCATGGCCGAAGGCCTGCGGCACGTCCAGCTTTCGGCCGGCGGCGGCGTCGGCGGCCAGTGCCAGGATCACCCGCTCCATGTAGCGCTGGGCGGCGTCCCAGCGGTTGAAGGGATCGCTGTCGTGGGCCATGCGGAAGGCCAACCGCGCGTCGTCCTCGTCGAGCTCGAGGATCACCGGCGCCGAGAAACCGCGCAGGATCGACGGCACCGGCTCGGCGGCGAGGCCGGTGAAGCGCCAGCTCTGGCTGGCCTCCTTCAGCTCGAGGATGCGCGTGGCGTCGCCGGCACGGCCCTCGCCTTCCAGCTGCAGCGTCAGATCCTTGCCGTCCGGGCCGATCAGGCCGATGGCCACCGGGATGTGCAGCGGCAGCTTGTCCGCCTGACCCGGAGTGTGCGGGGTGCGCTGGCTGAGGGTCAGCGTGTAGCTGCCGTCGGCCGCATCGAAAACGCCTTCGGCCTTGAGGCGCGGCGTGCCGGCCTGGCTGTACCAGCGCATGAAGAGGTCCAGGTCCGCACCGTTGGCTTCCGCCATGCAGCCGACGAAGTCGTCGCAAGTCACCGCCTGGCCGTCGTGATAGGAGAAGTACAAATCCATGCCGTTGCGGAAACCCTCCTTGCCGAGCAGGGTGTGCAGCATGCGGATGACTTCGGAGCCCTTCTCATACACCGTGGCGGTGTAGAAGTTGTTGATCTCCTGGTAGCTGTCCGGGCGGATCGGGTGGGCCATCGGGCCGGCATCCTCCGGGAACTGGGCACTGCGCAGCACGCGCACGTTGGCGATGCGCGTCACCGCCCGGGCCGAGGCCGCCGCCGCGGGCGAATCCGACGCGCGGGCCAGCATGTCCGCCGAGAACTGCTGGTCGCGGAAGACTGTGAGGCCTTCCTTCAGGGTCAGCTGGAACCAGTCGCGACAGGTCACCCGGTTGCCGGTCCAGTTGTGGAAGTACTCGTGGGCGACGACGCTCTCGACGTTCTCGTAATCCACGTCGGTGCCGCTCTGCGGGTTGGCCAAGACGTACTTGGTGTTGAAGATGTTGAGACCCTTGTTCTCCATCGCGCCCATGTTGAAGTCGGACACGGCGACGATCATGAAACGGTCCAGGTCGAGCTCCAGCCCGAAGGTCTCCTCGTCCCAGCGCATCGAGTGGACCAGCGAGTCCATCGCGTGATCGACGCGGTCCAGGTCGCGCGCCTCGACCCACACCTGCAGCAGCACTTCGCGGCCGGACATCGTGGTGACGCGACGCTCCAGCGCCTTCAGGTCGGCGGCCACCAGCGCGAACAGGTAAGACGGTTTCAGGAACGGATCTTCCCAGCGGGCGAAGTGGCGGCCGTTGGGAAGGCTGCCGGTCTCCAGCAGGTTGCCGTTCGACAGCAGCACCGGGCACAAGGCCGCGTCGGCCTCCAGGCGCACGGTGTAACGCGCCATCACATCCGGACGGTCGGGGAAATAGGTGATGCGGCGGAAGCCCTCAGCCTCACACTGGGTGTAGTAGCCGCCCCGCGACTGGTACAGGCCCGACAGGGTCAGGTTGGCCGACGGGTCGATGCGCGTGACGATCTCCAGCGCCACGCTGTCCGCATCCACGTCGATCTCCAGGCCGTCGCTGGTCTCGCGGAGTTGGCCGGGCGCCGGCTCGGCACCGTCAATGCGCACCGACATCAGGCTCAGGCCGTCGCCGAGCAGCACGATGGGGCCGGCAGCGGCATCCGGATTGCGCACGCAGCGCATGCGATTGGTGACGACGGTGGCCTGAGCTTCGAGGACGAAATCCAGGTCGACGGTTTCAACGCCGTAGGCGAGCGGCTGGTAAGCCTCGCGACGGATGGGTGAGCCGTTGGGGGTACGCATTGGATGTCCTTAGTGTTGTCTTCGCGAAAGCAGGGATTCTAGCCCGGCGGCCGTGACGGCCGGCGTATCAATCGACGAATCGGGAAAGGGCGCGCGGCGGCGTTCCCGGGCCGGTTTCTTCCTGAGACGCGTCGGCCGGCGAAAGATTCGACAGCGGACCGGAACGGTGCCAAAGTTCCGCCCCAATCCGCCTTCCGCCTTGCCGCCGCAAGCCTTCGCTTCATGTACTCGCCGCTGATCCCCGCCACCCTCGTCCGTGCCGCCGACGGCATGCCCGACTCGCCCGCCTTCGACGACGTCTATCACACCACCGCCGGCGGCCTCGGCCAGGCGCAGCATGTCTTCCTGGCCGGCAACGCGCTGCCGGCGCGCTGGCAGGGACGGGAGCGCTTCACCATCGTCGAGGCCGGCTTCGGCCTCGCGCTCAGCTTCCTGGCCACCTGGGCCGCGTGGCGGAATGACCCAGCCCGCTGCGCGCGCCTGCACTTCGTCTCCACCGAGAAACATCCCTTCCAGGCCGACGACCTGGCCGAGCTGCACAAGGCCTGGCCCGAACTCGCACCGCTGGCTGACGAGTTGCGCCGCCACTGGCCACCGCTGGTGCCGGGCTTCCACCGCATCCACCTGGACACCGGGCGCGTCACGCTGACGCTGATCTTCGGCGACGCGCTAACCACGCTGCCGCAGCTGGAAGCCCGGGCCGACGCCTTCTACCTGGACAGTTTCCCGCCGGCCAACAACCCGGACCTGTTGTCACAAGCGCTCTATGCCCAGCTCGCCCGCCTGGCCGCCCCCGGCGCCACGCTGGCCACCCGCTCGGTGACCGGCGATGTGCGCCGCGGCCTGCAGGAAGCAGGCTTCACGCTGGAACAACGCGCCGGCTTTGACGGCAAGCACGAGATGCTGAGCGGCCACTTCACCGAAGGCCCGGCGAACGCAGCACCGTTGCCCCCCCGCCACGCGCTGGTGATCGGCGCCGGCGTGGCCGGCACGTCCATCGCCGAGCGCCTGGCTGCCCGCGGCTGGCGCATCACCGTCGTCGACGAGGCCGCCGGCCCCGGCAACGGCGCTTCCGGCAACAAGGCCGGCGTGTTCCGCCCGCTGCCGAGCCTGGACGACAACCGCCTGGCCCGCATCACCCGCGCCGGTTTCCTGTACGGCCGCCACCACCTGGAGGCGCTGGCCGAAGCCGGCCACGCTGCGCACTGGTCGCCCTGCGGCGTACTGCACCTGGCCCGCGACGCCAAGCAGGAAGGCAAGCAGAAGGCGGTCGTGGATACCCAGACCCCGCCCACCGATTACCTGCGCTTCGTGGACAAGGACGAAGCCGCCCGAATCGTCGGCTGGCCAGTGGAGCTGGGTGGCTGGTGGTTCCCCAAGGGTGGCTGGATCCAGCCGCCGACGCTGTGCGCCGCCAACCTCGCGGCCGCTGGCGGTGCCGTCGAAACCCGCTTCGGGCAGCAAGTGGCGCGCCTCGAACGCCAGGGCGACGCGTGGATCGCCTTCGACCCGGCCGGCGCGGAGATCGCCCGCGCCCCGGTGGCGATCCTCGCCAACGGTGTCGGCATCCGCGCCCTGCCCCAGGCCGCCACGTTGCCGGTGCGTCCGGCCCGCGGCCAGGTTTCCCACCTGCCCGCCGCGGCCGGCAGCCCGCCGAACGTGGTGGTGTGCCGCCTCGGCTACGTGAGCCCGGAAGTGGACGGCCTGCGCTGCGCCGGCGCCACATTCCTGGCCGACGACGATGGCACCGAGCTGCGCGAGGCCGAGCACCGGGAAAACCTCACCAAGCTGGACTTCATCCTGCCCGGCTACGCCGCAGCCTACGATCCGTCCCAACTCGGCGGCCGTGTCGGCTTCCGCCCGGCCTCGCCGGACCGCCTGCCGATGGTCGGCGCCATCCCGGCCGTCGCGCATGCCGAACGGACCACGCCCCTCACCGACATCCCGCGTCAGCCGGGCCTGTTTGCGGTATCCGGCTTCGGCGCCCGCGGCCTGGTGTGGGCCAGCCTCATCGGCGAGCTGCTGGCCAGCCAGCTCGACGGCGATCCGCTGCCGCTGGAGCGCGAGCTGGTGGACGCCCTCGACCCGGCCCGCTATCTGCTCAAACCGCCCCGCCCCGGTGCGGGTGGCGAGGAGTAAGGACTTTCACGACTTTTGTAAGCGGCGGTTGCAGATGTCACCCCCAGCCGGCCTGCGGCGTTAATCTCCTCATTCATTGAGGAGAACACGCATGAGCACCAGTCCTTCACGCACGCCGCTGCACCCGATGATGTGGGTGGCAGCTGCCTCCGTCACCGTGCTGAGCCTCGCCGGCGTTGCCAAACTGACCGGCCTGCTGCCCGACACCTCCCACGCGCCAGTCGCTGCACCGGAAACCGTCGCCAGCGCTCCGACAATGACGCCAGCGGCGCCCATCGCAGCGCCGACCGCAAGCCCGAGCCCGGCCACCGAACCGGCTCCGCTCGCCAGCGCCCAGCCGCAGGCCGCTGAGCCCGCTCCGGCGCCCAAACAGGCTGAGCGTCACGAAGCGCCTCGGGTGGCCGCCAAGCCCGCTAAGGAACACACCAAACACCAGGTCGCCTCGACAACGCCGGCCACCGCCAGCAATCCGCCACCCGCCGACGCGGTGCCGGCGCCCCCGCCGGCCGGCGCCGGTCCGGCCCGCAAGGTCATCGAAAACCCACCGCCGGCCATCTGCCATGAATGCGGCGTGATCGAGAACGTCGAGGCGATCCAGCAGAAGGGTGAAGGCTCAGGTATTGGCGCCGTCGGCGGCGCGATCCTCGGCGGCGTGCTCGGCAACCAGGTCGGCGAAGGCTCCGGCAAGAAGCTGGCGCGTATCGGCGGTGCAGTGCTCGGCGGTTTCGCCGGCAACGAAGTCGAGCGTCGCGCCCGTACCGTCAGCCACTACCAGGTCACCGTACGCATGGACGACGGCACTCGCCGCGTGATCACCGAACAGAACGCCCCGAGCTGGCGCGTCGGTGATGCGGTGCGCGTCCGCAACGGCGAGATCGTCGGGGCCGGCCAGGCCGCATCGGGCCGCAGCAGCGACTTTTAAGACGGCAACGGCGGGAGCCACGCAGCACCTCCCGTCAAACTGAAAGACCAAAGCACAACGGCCCCCGGCGAAGCACTCGCCGGGGGCCGTTGCATTCAGGGGGCGCGAAAACCGCCCCATGCTTCCCGCGGGATTACAGCGCCCGGTCGAGGCGCGCCAGCACCAGCTCGCGGCCCATGGTTTCCAGCACCGCGTCGATGGACGGGGTCTGCGGCTGGCCGAGCAGCACCACGCGCAGCGGGATCGCCACATGGGGCATCTTCATGCCGTGCTCGGTGCAGGTTTCCTTGATCGCGGCGCTCAGCGCGGCCTTTTCCCAGGTCGCTCCGGCCAGCTTGCCACGCAGCGTCGCCAGCGCCGTACGGGCGGCGTCGGTGAGGTGCTGGGCAAGCGACTCAGGCGCCACGTGCAGGTCGGTGTAGAAGGGCTCGATGGCATCGGCCAGCTCGTTGAGCGTACTGACGCGGTCCTTGTACAGCGCGATCAGGGCGTCCAGAGCCGGACCGGCCTCCGGATCCACCTCGCGGCGGGCCAGGCGGCGGGACACGTCGGCGGCCAGCACGCCGTTGTCGGCCTGCTTGATGTAGTGGGCGTTCAGCCAGTTCAGCTTCTCGGTGTTGAACTGGGCGGCGGACGGCGTGATGTGGTCGAGGTCGAACCATTCCACCAGCTGAGCGCGGGAGAAGATCTCGTCGTCGCCGTGGCTCCAGCCCAGGCGGGCCAGGTAGTTGATGACTGCGTCCGGCAGGTAGCCGTCGTCGTCGTACTGGGTGACGCTGACCGCGCCGTGGCGCTTGGACAGCTTCTGGCCGTCGTCGCCGAGGATCATCGACAGGTGGGCGTATTGCGGCACTTCGGCGCCCAGTGCCTTGAGGATGTTGATCTGGCGCGGCGTGTTGTTCACGTGGTCGTCACCGCGAATGACCTGGGTGATGCCCATATCCCAATCGTCCACCACCACGCAGAAGTTGTAGGTCGGCGTGCCGTCCGGACGAGCGATGATCAGGTCGTCCATCTCGGCATTGGCAATCTCGATGCGCCCCTTGACCAGGTCGTCCCAGGCAACGACGCCATCGGTGGGGTTCCTGAAACGGATCACCGGCTCCACGCCAGCCGGCGGCTGGGGCAGCACCTTGCCCGCTTCGGGACGCCAGCGGCCGTCGTAGCGCGGCTTTTCGCCGCGGGCCCGCTGGGCCTCGCGCAGTGCATCGAGTTCTTCGGAGGACATGTAGCACGGGTAGGCCGTACCGGCAGCCAGCATTTCCTGGACGACCACCTTGTAGCGTTCCATGCGCTGCATCTGGTAGAACGGACCTTCGTCCCATTCGAGGCCGAGCCAGTTCATGCCGTCGAGGATTGCCTGCACCGCCTCGGGGGTGGAGCGGGCCACGTCGGTGTCCTCGATGCGCAGCACGAAGGTGCCGCCATGGCGGCGCGCAAATGCCCACGAGAACAGCGCCGTGCGCGCCCCCCCGATATGCAGGAAGCCGGTGGGGCTGGGGGCGAAACGGGTACGGACGGTAGAAGCCATGACGTCAATCCGGGAAAGCTTAAAACCCGGCATTTTACGCACAGCGCACGGTCGGGACCAAAGTTCCCGACCGTCTGGCGGGGATCAGATCGCCGCTTCGTTGGTCTCGCCGGTACGGATGCGCACGACCTGCTCGACGGGCATCACGAAAATCTTGCCGTCGCCGATCTTGCCGGTGCGGGCGGCCTTGATGATGGCATCCACGGCCTGGTCGAGCACGTCGGTGGCGACGACCACCTCGATCTTGATCTTCGGCAGAAAATCCACCACGTATTCGGCGCCGCGGTACAGCTCGGTGTGGCCCTTCTGGCGACCGAAACCCTTCACCTCGGTGACGGTCAGGCCGGTGATGCCCACTTCGGACAGGGCTTCGCGCACTTCGTCGAGCTTGAAGGGCTTGATGACGGCTTCGATCTTCTTCATATACGGTCTCCTTGGAACGGTCCGGCATTCTAGCCGGAATATCCGGCCCTCCGCGGGCCGGGCTCTGTCAGGCATCCCTGTATCGGGAGGTGATGGGGTAACGCCAGTCCTTGCCGAAGCCGCGCTGGGTCACGCGGATACCGATCGGCGCCTGGCGGCGCTTGTACTCATTGCGCCGCAGCATGGCGACCGCGCGATACACCTCCGCTTCGGCATAGCCACGGGCGACGATCTCGTGGGGCGACAAGTCTTCTTCCATGTAGGCGGCGATGATCGCGTCCAGCACTTCGTAGGGCGGCAGGGAATCCTGGTCGCACTGGTCGGGCTTCAGCTCGGCTGAGGGCGGCCGGGTCAGGATGTTGTCGGGGATCACCGGGCCGTCCGGCTGGGCGTTGCGCCAGGCGCACAGGCGATAGACGAAGGTCTTGTAGATGTCCTTGATGACCGCGAAACCGCCGGCCATGTCGCCGTACAGCGTGGCGTAGCCGGTGGCCATCTCGCTCTTGTTGCCGGTGGTCAGGACGATGGAGCCGGTCTTGTTGGACAGGGCCATCAGGATCATGCCGCGGATCCGCGCCTGCAGGTTCTCCTCGGTGGTATCCGCCGCCAGACCGGCAAACTGCGGCGCCAGCAGCGTGGCGAAGGTCTGCATCGCCGGTTCGATGGCGATCTCGTCGTAGCGCACGCCGATGCGGCGGATCATCTCGCGGGAATCGTCCAAGCTCATCTGCGCGGTGTAGGGCGATGGCATCATCACCGCGCGGACGCGCTCGGCACCCAACGCATCGACAGCGATCGCCAGCGTCAGCGCCGAATCGACACCGCCGGACAGGCCGATGATCGCGCCGGGAAAACCGTTCTTGCCCAGATAATCGCGCACGCCTAGGACCAGCGCCTCATAGACGTCGGCCTCGACCGGACGCACCGCTGGCACGCTGCCGCCCTGCCAGGCGCCGTCGGCAAACGGCAGCAGGTGGAGTTCCTCGGCGAAGACCTTGCCCTGCCAGGCCAGCGTGCCGTCCCGGTCGAGGGCGAAGGAGCCGCCGTCGAAGACCAGCTCATCCTGCCCACCGACCAGGTTGCAATACACCACCGGCAGGCCGGTATCGGCGATGCGCTCGCGCAGAACCTCGTAGCGCAGCGCCTGCTTGTTCATGTGGAAGGGCGACGCGTTGAGGACCAGCAGCACCTCGGCCCCGGCCCCGCGGGCCACGTCGGCAGCGCCGGACTCCCACACGTCGGCGCAGATATTGACGCCGACCTTGACGCCCTTCAGATCAAAGACACACGCCTCGGTGCCGGCCTCGAAGTAGCGCTCTTCGTCGAACACCTCGTAGTTGGGCAGACGATGCTTGAAATAGGTGGCGACGACGCGGCCGTCCTGGATCACCGCGGCGGCGTTGTAGCGCTTGCCGTCGGCCACTGCCGGGTAGCCGACCAGCGCCGTGATGCCGCGCACCTCGACGGCCAGCTCGGCCAGCGTGTCGGCGCAGGCCTCGAGGAAGGCCGGCCGCAGCAGCAGGTCTTCGGCCGGATAGCCGCACAGGGCCAGCTCGGGGGTCAGCACCACGTCGGCGCCCGCAGCCTTGGCCCGGGTCACCGCATCCAGGATCCGGCGCGCATTGCCGGAGAGGTCGCCCACGACACTATTGAGCTGGGCGACAGCGACGGTAAGAGGGGTTTTCATGGGCGACACTATAACCCCGAAGCCGCCTGCCACGAAGCCGCCGCCCGCCGCACGGGCAGCCACAGGCCCGCTCCGTGCTTGTATGCTGCCGCCACGCGCTCCGGAGCCTTTCATGCCGACTTTCCGCCTGCATCCAGCCCTCACCGAAATCCCCGCCGACCAATGGGACGCCCTCGCCGGCGAACAACCCAGTCTGTCCCATGCCTTCCTGTCCGCGCTGGAAGACAGCGCCTGTGTGACGCCCCGCTCCGGCTGGGGGCCACGCCACGCGGCCCTGTGGGAAGGCGAGCGGCTGCTCGCTGCGATGCCCCTGTACCTGAAGAGCCATTCCTACGGCGAATACGTGTTCGACTGGGCCTGGGCCGACGCCTACCAGCGCCACGGCCTCGACTACTACCCAAAATGGCTGGCCGCCGTGCCCTTCACGCCGGTGCCGGGCCGGCGCATCCTCGGCCACAACGAAGCAGCCCGCCGCCTGCTGCTGGCCCTGCTGCTCGACGAGGTGCGCGCGTCAGGCGCCTCATCCCTGCATGTGCTGTTCCCCACCGACGAGGAAAGCGCGTGGCTGGCGGAAGCCGGGCTGGAAATCCGCCACGGCGTGCAGTTCCACTGGCGCAATGCCGGCTACCGGGACTTCGACGACTTCCTGGCCCAGCTGGCCCAGCCCAAGCGCAAGAAGATCCGCCAGGAGCGGCGCAAGGTAATGGATGCCGGCATCGACTTCCGCATCCTGCGCGGCCAGGAGATCGGTGCCAAGGAGTGGGCCTTCTTCCACGCCTGCTACCGCCGCACCTACGCCGAACACGCCTCCACGCCCTACCTGAACCCGGCCTTCTTCACCGCCCTCGGACAGCGGAACCCAGACGCCTGCGTGCTGATGATCGCCGAGCGGGCCGGTACACCGCTCGCGGCCAGCTTCTTCCTGCGCGACGCGGACGCCCTCTACGGGCGCTACTGGGGCGCCGTCGAGTTCGTGCCCTGCCTGCACTTCGAGACCTGTTACTACCAGGCCATCGACTACGCGATCCGCGAAGGCCTGGCCCGCTTCGAAGGCGGCGCCCAGGGCGAGCACAAGCTGTCCCGCGGGCTGGAGCCGGTGCGCACCACCTCCGCCCACTGGATCGCCGACCCGCGCTTCCGCGACGCGGTGGCGCGCTTCCTGGCCCAGGAACGGGGGGGAATGGACGCCTACCTGGACGAGCTGTCGGAACGCCTGCCCTTCCGCGACCGGAGCTGAGCCCCGGTCGACGGAATCAAGCCCCGCTCAGGACTCGGCGGGCTCCTTTCTGGCCCGGGGCGTCCGCCCCGCACGCGGCTCCTTCCGCGCCTCGACGGCCGCGTCAAGGTGGCGCTCTACGTCGAAGGCCAGCGCCAGCGCGCCTTCGCGGGCATAGGCCTGGTGGTTGCCCTCGATGTCTTTCAGCTTGTAGAGGTAGTTCACCATCAGGCCGCAGGACTGGCGCAGCCCCCGCGCCGACACGTCGCCCAGCCAGTTGATGCGGCCGAGGCTGGCGCCGTTGGAGAAATGGAAGCGCCCGACCGGGTCGAGGGGATGCTTGCCGCTCTTCTCGCGAGTCAGGTAATACGTGCATTCGCCCTTCAGCCAGGCCTGCAGCGATGCCGACGGCGACTGGCTGCCGGCGATCTCGGCACCGACACAGTCGAGCACCGCGGCGACGCCGCTCTTGCCGGTGCCATCCAGCAGCGTGCCGACATCGGCCGGGATGCGCGCCACATAAGCCGGCTCGGCCAGGCGCTTGTCCAGCCAGCGGTTGAAGCCCGGCACCGGCGACAAGGTCGCGAAGCTGCGCAGGCGCGGAAACTCCTGCAACAGTTGCTGCACGACCCGCTTGATCAGGAACTCGCCCATGCTCACGCCACGCAGGCCGCTCTGCGCATTGGAGATGGAATAGAAGATCGCGGTGGTCGCCGCTTCCGGGTCGAGGGTCGGCTGGCTCTCGTCGAGCAGGGTCTGCACCTTGTCGGCGATGTCGCACACCAGCGCCACCTCGACGAAGATCAGCGGCTCCGACGGCATGCGGCCATGGAAGAAGGCGTAGCAGCGGCGGTCGGAATCCAGCCGGTTGCGCAGGTCGCTCCACGACTTGATCTCATGCACCGCCTCGTAGCGGATCAGCTTTTCGAGCAGCGACGCCGGCGACTCCCAGCCCACCCGCTGCAGCTCCAGAAAGCCCGCATCGAACCAATTGACGAACAGGTGCAGCAGATCCTGGTCGAGCCCCGGACAGGCATCCACGCCTAGGCGCAGCAGGTCGGCGCGCAGGTCCACCAGCGCATGCACGCCGTGGGGCAGCAGGTTGAACTGGCGCAGGATGCGCAGCCGCGGCGACTCCAGGCTGGCGCTCAGGCGCCCTTCGGCGCGGGCCCGCTCGGCCGGGCTGGCGGCCGTCATGTAGGCCTCGATGGCGCGCCGGACGTCCACCTCCACCGGCCCGTAATCCGCCTCCAGACGCCCCAGAAAGGCGCGCCGGTCGTCGTCGCCGGCGGCCAGGTAAAAGGCCAGCAAATGCCCCATGCGCTCACGGGCGCGGGCCTCGCCGTCGTAGTCGCCGGCCGCCGCCGTCAACAGATCCTCGACACGCCGCCAGCTGCGGGCCGGCACGGCCTCGGCCTGCGGAACCGGCGCCTGCGCCTCTTCCCGCCCGCGTACCAGGCGCCGCCACAGCCCCGCCATCGAGGCGCCCAGCCCGCGGCCGCCTTCCGCCACATTGTTGTCCGGTGATCCCATTGCCGTCTCCTTCCTCGAACGAATCCCTGC
Organism: Zoogloea sp. GW822-FHT05C07; assembly: GCF_058800215.1. NCBI lineage: Bacteria > Pseudomonadati > Pseudomonadota > Betaproteobacteria > Rhodocyclales > Zoogloeaceae > Zoogloea > Zoogloea sp. GW822-FHT05C07. The sequence continues at coordinate 3,691,239 of NZ_CM179510.1, read as the reverse complement.
ACTCGGGCCTTGCCTGCCCGCGCCTGCGTGGCAGGCAAGGCCCGGATCTTCCTTTCAAGGATGACCGACGCCAGCGGTCGTCAGTTCCGTGCCGATGGCATCAGCGATGCGCCGGCACCGGTTCGCGGATCGGCACATTGACCAGCGCGGCCAGCAGCGCCAGCACGATATCGGCGTACCACATCCAGTCGTAATTGCCGAAATGCACCAGCGCCAGTCCGCCCAGCCAGGCTCCGAAGAAGGCCCCGATCTGGTGGGACAGCAGGGTCAGGCCGAACAGCGTGGCCAGGTAGCGCAGCCCGAACAGCTTGCCGACCAGCCCGGCGGTGGGCGGCACCGTCGCCAGCCAGGTCAGGCCGAGGCCGATGGAGAAGGCATAGAAGGTCATCGGCGTCTTCGGCGCCAGCAGGTACAGCCCGACCAGCACGGCCCGCGACGCGTACATGACGGTCAGGATCCACTTCATGCGGTAATGCTGGCCGAGGGCGCCCGCGCCGAGGCTGCCGGCAATGTTGGCGAGGCCGATCAAGGCCAGCGACAGCGCCGACACATTGGCTGGCAGGCCGCACAGGTCCACCGCGCCGGGCAGATGGGTGACCAGGAAGGCGATGTGGAAGCCACAGGTAAGGAAACCCGCGTGCAGGCACCAGTAGCTGCGGTCCCCCAGCGCCACCTTGAGCTGCTGGCGCAGCCCCATGTCGGGCGCGGCGGATTGGGGATGTTCGACCTTGTGGCGCAGCGGCCAGGACAGCGGGATCGTCAGCAGGCAGATCGCCGCCAGCCCGTAAAGGGCCGTGACCCAGCCGAAGCCGGCGATCAGGAACTGGGACAGCGGCGCGAAGACGAACTGCCCGAAGGAGCCGCCGGCGTTGATGAAGCCCGACGCGAAGGCGCGCCGCGGCGGCGGCAGGCGCTGGGCCAGCGCGCCGATGAGGATCGAGAAGCTGCCCGCACCGGCGCCCGCCGACACCAGCAGCCCGAGCGTCACGGCCAGGCCGAACTCGGTGCTGACGAGGGGCGTCAGCGCCAGCCCGAGGATCAGCATGACGGCCCCGGTGAACAAGGAACTGCCGGGCCCGTAGCGGTCGGCCAGCGCCCCGAAAATCGGCTGCGAAGCGCCCCACATGAACTGCCCGATCGCCATCGCGAAGCTGATCGCGGCGATGCCCATCCCGGTAGAGGTATTGATCGGCGACACGTAGAGGCCGAGGGACAGGCGCACGCCCATCGTGATCATCAGCACCGCCGAGGCGGTAAGCACCAGCGGCCAGAAGGCGCCGGCGGGCGAAGAGGCGGAAAGGGAAGATGACGTCATGACGGGAGCACGGCCGGGGGCCGGTTTTCATCGGCTGCGCAGCATCCTCCAGACGCCCGGGGCCGGTCAATCAGGATTTACGTGCGCGCAGCGTCACCAGTGCCGCCGGGAAATCGTAGGACGCCACTTCCCGCTCGAAGCGCAGCCACAGGCTGCCGAGGACCGGCTTCAGGCATTCCGCCGACTCCCGCGCCACCCGCACCGCCGCCACGTTGTCTTCGGCCAGCAAGGCGTCCAGGCGGGCCATCGCTTCGTCCGCCTCGACGGGCATGCCGGTCGTTTCGGCGTTCAGCCGCTCGGGGTCCGGCAAGGCCCGGACCGCTGCGATGGCCTCGGCCTGGGCCGCTTCCAGCTCAGTCAGCAGCACATCGATGTCGGCCCCGTCCTCACCGCGCAAGGCCGCATCCAGGCGGGCGGCCAGCGCCTGCACCGGGCGGATGCCGATCATGCCGGCAACGCCCTTCAGGGAATGCGCCAGCCGGGCCGCCTCGCTCTGGTTGCCGGCCTCCCATTCGCTGCGGATCCGGCCGCCATCGGCCGCGTGGCCAGCGGCATACTTGTGCAGCAGGCGCAGGTAGTTGGGTATCCGTCCGCGCAGGTTCTTCAGCCCATAGGCCACGTCCAGGCCGGGTACGCTTTCCAGGGCCGTCATCAGGTCCGGCGGTTGGGCAATGCCGTCCCCGTCGGCGAGCACCACACCGGCAGTCTCAGTAGCCGGCTGCACGCGCGGCACGGGCAGCCACTGCAGCAGCTTGGCGTAGAGCACCGCCGGGTCGACGGGCTTCGACAGGTGGTCGTTCATGCCGGCCTGCAGGCAGCGCTCCCGATCCTCGCCGAAGGCATTGGCGGTCATCGCCAGGATCGGCATCGTCAGCCCACGGGCGCGGATCGCCTCGGTCGCCTCGATGCCGTCCATGACCGGCATCTGCATGTCCATCAGGATCAGATCGAATGCGGCACCGGCCGCCTTGGCCACCGCCAGTGCGCCGTTCTCCGCCAGCTCGGCCTTCAGGCCGACGCTCTCCAGCAAGGACAGCGCGACTTCCTGGTTGATGTGGCTGTCCTCCACGATGAGGACGCGAGCGCCGCCGTAGTCCCGCCTCAAGGTCGCCTCGTGCTGCTGCGCCGCGTCGGCCGGCGCCAGCGGACGGCGTGCCTCGATCAGGCCGGCGATCACGCGCAGCAGGCTCGACGGCAGGACAGGCTTGGCCAGCGTGGCTTCGACACCCGGGTGCCCACCACCCACCGCACCTCTGGGCTCCTCTTCGCGAGTCAGCACGACGCAGCGCGGCGGGGCTGGCAGCGCAAGCGCCGCCGCCTGCCGCGCGGTTTCGAAGCCGTCCATGTCCGGCATCCCGGCATCGACGAACAACAGGTCCACCGCAGCCCCAGCCTCCTGCGCGTGGCGCAGCCGCTCCAGCGCGGACGGCCCCGAGTCGCAGCACTCGACACTGGCCCCCAGCATGTCGAGCATACCCGCCACGGCCTCGCCGGCCTCTGCAAGATCATCGACCACCAGTGCGCGCAACCCCGTCAAGGGCGCCGGCATTACCGCGTCGCGGCCGACTCGGCCGAAGCGCGCCGAAAACCAGAAGCGGCTGCCCTGCCCCGGCTGGCTGTCCACGCCGATTCGGCCGCCCATCATGCGGGCTAGGTGGCCGACAATTGCCAGCCCCAGTCCGGTCCCGCCAAAACGCCGGGTCGTCGATCCGTCGGCCTGCTCGAAGGGCTTGAAGAGGCGCGCCTGTACATCGGGCTGGATGCCGATGCCGCTGTCGATGACCTCGAAACGCAGCCGGACTGCGTCGTCGGAGCGCTCCTCCTCGATGGCCCGCAGCACGATACGGCCGGCGTCGGTGAACTTGACCGCGTTGCCCAGGTAATTGACGAGCATCTGCCCCAGCCGGGTTGCGTCGCCGCGCAGCAGGGCCGGCACCCGGTGGGTGTCCACGACCAGCTCCAGCCCCTTCTGGACGGCCCGGTCGGCAACCAGCGTACAGGCGTTGCGCACCACATCCTCGAGGCTGAACTCGGCGTCGTCCAGGCTCAGCTTGCCTGCCTCGATCTTCGAGATGTCGAGGATGTCGTTGATGATGGACAGCAGATGGTCGGCCGCATCGCTGACCTTCTGCAGCCTCATGCGCGCCTCGTCGCTTTCCGCATTGCGACGCATCAGATGGGTCAGGCCGATGATGGCGTTCATCGGCGTACGGATCTCGTGGCTCATGTTGGCCAGGAAGGCGCTCTTCGCCCGGTTGGCCGCATCGGACGCCTGACGGGCAGCCTCCAGCTCCGTGGAGCGCTCGGACAACACGTGGTTGGCTTCCTCGAGCTGGAGGGTGCGCTCAGCGACGAGTTGCTCCAGGTGGTCCCGGTGGCGGGCCAACTCCGCCTCGACCCGCTTGCGCTCGGTGATGTCCTCCTGGATGCCCAGGTAGTGCGTGGTGCGGCCATCCGGCTGCACAATCGGCGAGATGCGTGCAAACTCAACATGGACCTCGCCACTGCGCCACCGGTTGATGAACTCGCCCTCCCACGGCCGGCCGGCGCGCAGCGTCTTCCACAGATCGGCGAAGACTTCCGGCGGCGTCAACCCCGACTTGAGGAAACCGGCACGCTGGCCGATGACCTCGTCCAGCCCATAGCCGGTACCCTCGAGAAAGGCCTTGTTCACGTACTCGATCCGGCCGTCCAGGTCCACGATGATCACGCTGGCCAGGCTCTGCTCCACCGCCAGCGACAGCTTGAGCAACAGTTCGGCCGACTTTCGCTTTTCGGTGACGTCCCGCCAGATGCCTGCCAGGTAGCGGCGGCCATTGATTTCCAGCGCGCTGTAGCTCAGCTCCACATCACGCACGCTGCCATCCGCGCGTTTCTGGCGGCTGTCGAACATCACCGGCTCGTTGCGTGCCGCGATGTCCTGGACCCGCCGGGCAACCTCTTGCGGCGACAGGTTGACCTGGATGTCGGGCAGACGGACCGACGCGAACGCCTCCCGCGTGTAACCAAGCCCGCGGCAGGCCGCCTCGTTGAACTCCACGAAACCCAGTGTTTCCACATCCAGCAGCACGATGCCATCCACCGCCTGCCCAACGATCGCGTCGAGCATCTGCAACGCCCGGAGCTGACGCCCCTGGGCTTCTTCCCGCCGGCGCGTGAGCTGCAGCTCGCGATGCTGGAACAGCAACAGCGCAGCCCCCGCGGTGGTGAACAAGGCAAAGCCCATCGCCAGCGCGATCCACCAGACCTGACGGCGGGAGCCCTCGTACATCTCGTCCTCATCCACCTTGACGACCATCGTCCAATCGGTGCCTGGCACCGGGCGACCAACGCCAATCACCCGCTGGCCGTGGTAATCCACGGCTCCGACGATGGCCGGCCGATGCTCGGGATTTCCGACCGCCTGGACGGCTAGCACGTCTTCACTGCTCAACGGCAAACGCAGCCCCAGGGCCGGAATATCCTGATGCCGCAGCGGATTGAGATTGACCAGCGCATTGCCATCCTGGCGCAGCAGCAGGGTTTCGGCAGTCCGGCTCGGCACCGGCCAGCCCTGCAGATAGGCGAACAGGAAGGCCTGCGGATCCACTTCAAGGACGACGGCCCAGCGGGGCGTATCATGCCCCCCCTTCAGCGGGGCCACGAAATCCAGCCTGACCTCGGCTTTCTCGCCATTCCCATCCCGATAGAAGTTGGTATCCAGGGTTCGCCCCTCGGCCAGCGCCTTGCGAACCGTCGCGCGCAGCACATCCGGCACTTCGAAGTCCGAGCCCGAGGCGACCACCGCGCGCCCGTCCGCATCGAACACCGCCACGCGACGGTAACGGTAGGCCCCACGCACGCTCTCGAGATGCTCGCGCAAGCGCTCCCGGGCCTCCGGGCCACCCCATTGCGCATGCAGCAGCCCGAAGCTGGGGTCTCCCGCCAGGGCCTGGGCATCCGCACGACGCTCGTCCAGCCAAGTGGCAATCTGCCCGAGCTTCAGGTCGGCCACCGCCTCCAGGCGGCGGATCTCCTGCTGCTCCCGGTCGTGGATCGTGAACATCGCGCTGCCGACCCCAAGCGCGACAACTACCAGCGCGAACAGAGAAAACGGCAGCAACAGGCGCAGCCCTCCGCGCTCCCGCAACAGCCACGTCCAAGCGCCGCGCCCCGGCGCCTTCGCCTCCGCTCGACCGGTAAAACGACGCAGGACCACCCACAAGGCACCCGAGCTCACGGCCACGAAGACCCAGCCCTTCAACGTGCTGAGCAGCATCAAGTCCTCGGGCTGGGAAGACAGCAGACTCACCAGGCTGTCGGAGAACAATACCCAGCCCGTGGCGAGCAGCGCATAGACGAGCACCACCCGGGCGATGCGGCTGTTCATGCGCGCCCCTCATCCTGATAGTGGCCCGCAATCTCGGCGAAGCGCCCGAATTCGGTCAGGAAGGCATCCACCACGGCAGGGTCGAAATGGCTGCCCCGTGCCTCGCAGATCATGTCGCGGGCCGTCTCCAGCGGTACCGCGGCTTTATAGACCCTTCGCGACACCAGCGCATCGAAGACGTCAGCCAGCGCCATCAGGCGGGCGGACAGCGGAATCGCCTCGCCGGCCAACCCTTCCGGATAGCCGGAGCCATCCCAGCGTTCGTGGTGGTAGAGGGCGATATCTTTGGCGTAGACGAGGAAAGGCAGCGGCCGCTCGGCGTCCTCTTCGGCATTGCGGATCGCCTCACTGCCCAGGCGGGCGTGGGACTTCATGACCTCCCATTCGTCGGCGCTCAGCTTGCCGTTTTTCAGCAGGATGTGATCCGGGATGCCGACCTTGCCAATGTCGTGCAGTGGCGCCGATTTGACGATCAGGTCGATACTGTCCGGCCCGAGCGCCGCCTGGTATTGCGAATCGAGCGCCAGGCGGCGGGCTAGCAGCTCCACATAGGCCTGGGTGCGCCGCACGTGATCGCCGGTTTCCGGGTCGCGGATCTCGGCCAGACGCGCCAGCGCGCGGATGCTCACATCCTGGACGAGCTGGTTCTCGCTCATCCGGCGGGCGATTTCGGCTTCGAGGAAAACGTTCTGATCACGCAGACGATCCCGTGCGCGCTTGAGCTCGAGCTGGTTGCGCACCCGCGCCAGCACGATGCTGGGGCGGATCGGCTTGGTGATGTAATCCACCGCTCCAAGTTCGAGGCCCCGCGCCTCCTCTTCGACGCCATCCAGGGCGGTCACGAAGATGACCGGGATGTCGCGTGTCAGCGGATCCGCGCGCAGTGCGTCGAAGACCGCGTAGCCGTCCATGCCGGGCATCATGACGTCGAGCAGGATCAGGTCCGGCACCGGGCTGGAACGCGCGACGGCCAGGGCGCGTGCGCCGCTCTGCGCGCCGCGCACGCGGTACGGGGGCTGCAGCAGTTCGCCGAGGACCTCCAGATTCTCCGGCAGGTCATCGACGATCAGCACCGTCGCCCGCGGAGATGACGGATCTTCGGCAGGCACGGCGGGAAGAGGCAGGTACGGCTTCATCGTAGGAATGGATTGATCTCGAAACCGACACCATCGGGAAAGGCCAATGCGCGCCTTTCGCTTGCGGAACCGGGCGATTGGCGGGGCCGGTTCATTCTGATGCCGTATTATCCATTGCTTATCGTCCGTTCCATGCGGCATCTTGACCCTGGTCGATAAGCATTTGTGAAATGTGCCGCGACCGGGGCCACAGGCTAAACTTTCCGCCCTCGCCCAATGTTTGGCCCCATGCCTCGACCGCTCGCCCGCCTGCTGCCCTTTCTCGCCTGGCCCCGCCAGCTGGACGCCGCCGGCCTGCGGGCCGACCTGCAGGCCGGCTTCACGGTGGCCCTGGTAGCGATCCCGCAAGCCCTCGCCTACGCCCAGCTGGCCGGCCTGCCGCCCTACGTGGGGCTCTACGCATCGCTGCTGCCGAGCATTGTCGGCGCGCTGTTCGGTTCGTCAGGCCAACTCAGCACCGGCCCGGTGGCCCTCACCAGCCTGCTCACCGCCACCTCGCTGGCACCGCTGGCCCTGCCCGGCTCGGAGACCTACCTGGTGCTGGCGGTGCAGCTGGCGCTGCTGGCTGGGCTGCTGCAACTGGCGTTCGGCGCGCTGCGCCTGGCCCACTTTGCCGACCTGCTGTCCCACCCGGTGCTGCACGGCTTCATCAACGCCTGCTCGCTGCTGATCTGCGTAGCCCAGGTGCCGACCCTGCTCGGCCTGCCCAGTGCCGGCCAGCGCCCCTTCTTCGAAGCCGTGGGGGACCTGGCCAGCGCACTGCCCGACGTCCACCTCCATTCCGCCGCCCTCGGCGTCGCCGCCGCTGTGCTGCTGATCACCCTCAAACGCCTGCTGCCGCGCTGGCCGGGGGTCTTGATCGTGGTCGCCGGCCTCAGCGGGGTGGCCTGGCTAACCGGCTTCGAGAACAACGGCGGGCGCACCGTCGGCCTGCTGCCCGACGAAACATTGGCCTTCGCGCTGCCACGTGCGGACTGGGCACAGATCACCGACCTGCTGCCATCGGCCTTCGTCCTGGCGCTGGTCAGCTTCCTGGAAGCCATGTCGAGCTGCAAGGTCGCCTCGGCACGCACCGGCGAGCGCTGGGACGGCAACCAGGAGTTGATCGGCCAGGGCCTCGCCAAGATCACCGCCTCGGTGTGCCAGGCCTACCCGGTCAGCGGCTCCTTCGGCCGCTCGGCCTTCCTGCTCGCCCATGGCGCACGTACCGGGCTGGCCTCGGTGGTCGGCGCCTTGATGGTATTGGCGGCGCTGTTCAGCATGCCCGGGCTTATCGCCCACATCCCGCTGCCGGTGCTGGCGGCGGTGATCCTCGTAACCCTCGCCGCACTGCTGTCACCAACCCAACTCAAGGAAGCCTGGCGGGCCAACCGGGACGACGGCCTGGCCGGCACGGTGTGCTTCGTTGCCACACTGGCCTTCGCCCCGCATATCGAGATTGGCATCCTGTCCGGGCTGATCCTGTCCCTGGCGCTGCTGATCTACCGCAGCATGAAGCCCCGCGTCGCGGTGCTCGGCCGCCACCCGGACGGTACCTGGCGCGACGCAGCGCGCTTCAGCCTGCCGCCGGTCCATCCGCAACTGAGCATCCTGCGCTTCGACGGTCCGCTGCATTTCGTCAACGCAGCAACCTTCGAGGACGCCGTGCTGGCCGTCGAGCGCGACCATCCGGGCCTCAAGGTGCTGTTGCTATCTTGCGGCGGCATCAACGACATGGACGCCAGCGGCGTCGAGGCCCTGCGCCGGGTTCACCGCCAACTGGCCGAAGCCGGCCGTACGCTGGCCTGCTGCGGCCTGAAGCAACAGGTACTCGAAGTGATGGAACGCACCGGGCTACGCAGTCTTCTCGCCGGACACGCAAGCTACCGCACCGAGGATCACGCGCTGCAGCACCTGCTGCCAGGCCTGGACGGCATCCAGCCAGCCAACGCACGCCGCGGACTCGAGTGGTGAGTGCACCGGACTTTGTTGACCGGGGTCGTTGTAGTGCCCCTTGCAGAAGCAGATACTGATACCCAATCAGGCATTCAAGCTTTCGGACAGACAACAAGGGAGCGCCTTATGACACCGACCTCGGTACGCGATATCCGTAACCTAAGCCTGCTCGGCCAGTCCGGGAGCGGAAAGACCACCCTGCTCGAGAAGCTGCTGGCCACCGCCGGCGCCATCGGCAGCCCCGGATCGGTCGAGCACGGTGATACCGTCAGCGACTACGATCCCCAGGAAAAGGCCCTCGGCCATTCCCTCAACAGTGCCGTCGCCCATCTGGAATGGGCCGAACACTGGATCAACGCCATCGACACGCCGGGCCTGCCGGATTTCTTGGGCCGCGCGCTGGCCACGCTACCGGCAGTGGAAACCGCCGTCGTCGTGATCAACGCTGCTGCCGGCGTCGAGACCGTGACCCGCAAGGTCATGGAAGCCGCCGCCGGCCAGTGCCGGATGATCGTCGTTAATCGCATCGACGCGCCGGGCGTTGATTTCGGCGGGCTGCTCGAGCGCATCGGCACCAGCTTCGGCAAGGAATGCTTGCCGATCAACCTGCCGGCGCCGGGCGGCGAAACAGTCATCGACTGCTTCTTCGCGCCGGACTACGCGGCAACCACCGCCTTCTCCAGCGTCCGCGATGCCCACGACCGCATCGTGGACCAGGTCGTCGAGGTGGATGAAGAACTGATGGCCCTGTACCTGGAACAGGGCGAATCCCTGCAGCCGGAACAGCTCCACGACCCGTTCGAGCAGGCCTTGCGTGAAGGCCACCTGGTTCCGGTGTGCTTCACATCGGCACGCAGTGGTGCCGGCATCCGCGAACTGCTCGACGTGATGGGGCGCCTGCTGCCCGACCCCACCGAAGGCAACCCGCCACATTTCCTGAAGGGCGAAGGGCCGGTCGCCACGCCAGTGTCAGTCAGCACCGACGCGAGCAAGCACGTCATCGCCCACGTCTTCCAGGTCAGCAATGACCCCTTCCGCGGCAAGCTCGGCCTGTTCCGCATCCACCAGGGCACGGTCACACCGAACACCCAGCTCTACATCGGCGACGCCCGCAAGCCCTTCAAGGTCGCCCACCTGCTGCACGTACAGGGCAAGAACCAGATCGAGATCGAAGTCGGCATCCCCGGGGACATCTGTGCGGTGGCGCGTATCGACGAGATCCACCGGGACGCGGTGCTGCACGACGCCCACGACGAGGACCACTACCACCTCGCCCCGCCCGCCTACCCGCAGCCGGTCTTCGGCCTGGCCCTGGCCGCCGAGAAGCACGGCGACGAACAGAAGCTATCCGAAGCCCTGCACCGCCTGCTCGACGAAGATCCCTGCCTGAACGTCGAGCACGACCTGCAAGCCAAGGAAACGGTGATCCGTGGCCTCGGCGAGGTGCATCTCAAGTCGCTGCTGGAAACCCTCAAGGCACGCTGGAACCTCAACCTCAAGACCAAACCACCGGCCATCCCCTACCGGGAAACCGTCGCCGGCACGGCGGAAGCCCGTTACCGCCACAAGAAGCAGAGCGGCGGCGCCGGCCAGTTCGGCGAAGTGGCCCTGCGTGTGGAGGCACTGGAGCGCGGCGGCGGTGTGCAGTTCGCTGACGAGGTGAAGGGCGGCACCATTCCCGGCAACTTCATGCCGGCAGTGGAAAAAGGCGTCCGCCAGGCCATCACCGAGGGCGTGTTGAGCGGCTTTCCGCTGCAGGACATCCGCGTGGTGGTCTTCGACGGCAAGCACCACACGGTGGACTCCAACGAAGTCTCCTTCGTCACCGCCGCCCGCCACGCGGTGCAGGAAGCCGTGCAGGGCGCCCGCCCAGTGGTGCTGGAACCGCTGGTGACGCTCACGGTGCGAGTCGCCGACGAGCACTTCGGCGGCATCAGCGCCGAGCTTTCAGGCCGCCGCGGCCGCGTCACCGGCACCGACAGCCCTCAACCGGGCTGGACCGAAATCACCAGCGTGGTACCGATGGCCGAGATGGAAGGCTTCGAATCCCGCCTCAAGTCCATCAGCGGCGGCGAAGGCAGCTGCAGTGTCGCCTTCAGCCACTACGAACCGGCTCCGGGCGAAGTACAACAACGCCTCGCTCGCGAACACGCCGGCAAGCGCGGAGGCGAACAGTAGTTCCTGGCCACGCGGGAGCCTCAATCAGCTCGCGTGCGCAATCGAGATCGAGGAATCAGACGACCCGCCTCCTCGATCTCGTTCGAAACCCAATAGGCGGCAGCCCAGGTTGTGACTACAACCGAGCGGAGTCGTAAGAACCGTCGATGCCCATGGCAATCGAGGACTCTTACCGCCGGCCGGGCCCCTGCGGCCCCCGCGCTGATCTACGCAGGCGCAGGCAGGGTTCCCCAACGGAGCGGTAAAGACATCCGGGTCGTTACGCGGCTGTATGGTGATACGGTAAGGGTTGCGCGGGTTCGGGCGGGTGTTCTTGGTTCCGAATTTCCAATACAAAAAGCCCCCGCAGAGAACTCTGCGGGGGCTTCGATGGGTTAGTCTGACGATGACCTACTTTCACGCACGGCTGTGCACTATCATCGGCGCGGTCTCGTTTCACGGTCCTGTTCGGGATGGGAAGGGGTGGTTCCAAGACGCTATGGTCGTCAGACTATAACTTGTACCGCTCAGGCGCGCTTTCGCGCTGAGCGTCAAAGGGAAGAAGTGTTCTGTGGGGTGTGTGACTGCGCTGTGCGCGGTGTTCATCTTGCACTTTTTTGCAAGGTTATAGGATCAAGCCTCACGGGCAATTAGTACTGGTTAGCTTAACGCATTACTGCGCTTCCACACCCAGCCTATCAACGTCGTGGTCTTCAACGACCCTTCAGGGGAATCAAGTTCCCAGGGATATCTCATCTTGAGGCGAGTTTCCCGCTTAGATGCTTTCAGCGGTTATCTCTTCCGGATTTAGCTACCCGGCGATGCGACTGGCGTCACAACCGGTACACCAGAGATCCGTCCACTCCGGTCCTCTCGTACTAGGAGCAGGCCCCCTCAAATATCCAGCGCCCACGGCAGATAGGGACCAAACTGTCTCACGACGTTTTAAACCCAGCTCACGTACCACTTTAAATGGCGAACAGCCATACCCTTGGGACCGGCTACAGCCCCAGGATGTGATGAGCCGACATCGAGGTGCCAAACTCCGCCGTCGATGTGAACTCTTGGGCGGAATCAGCCTGTTATCCCCAGAGTACCTTTTATCCGTTGAGCGATGGCCCTTCCATACAGAACCACCGGATCACTATGACCTGCTTTCGCACCTGCTCGACTTGTCGGTCTCGCAGTCAAGCCTTCTTTTGCCATTGCACTATCAGTACGATGTCCGACCGTACCTAGAAGACCTTCGTACTCCTCCGTTACCTTTTGGGAGGAGACCGCCCCAGTCAAACTGCCTACCATGCACGGTCCCCGATCTGGATTCACAGACCTAGGTTAGAACCTCAACGACACCAGGGTGGTATTTCAAGGACGGCTCCACCAGAACTAGCGTCCTGGTCTCAGCGCCTCCCACCTATCCTACACAAGTCCCGTCAAAGTCCAATGCAAAGCTACAGTAAAGGTTCATGGGGTCTTTCCGTCTAGCCGCGGGGAGATTGCATCTTCACAAACACTTCAACTTCGCTGAGTCTCAGGAGGAGACAGTGTGGCCATCGTTACGCCATTCGTGCAGGTCGGAACTTACCCGACAAGGAATTTCGCTACCTTAGGACCGTTATAGTTACGGCCGCCGTTTACCGGGGCTTCGATCAAGAGCTTGCACCCCATCACTTAACCTTCCGGCACCGGGCAGGCGTCACACCCTATACGTCCACTTTCGTGTTTGCAGAGTGCTGTGTTTTTAATAAACAGTCGCAGCCACCGATTCTCTGCGGCCTCTTCGCCCTTCGGATGTACTCCTACAAGCTACCGAGGCATACCTTCTCCCGAAGTTACGGTATCAATTTGCCGAGTTCCTTCTCCTGAGTTCTCTCAAGCGCCTTAGTATCTTCTACCTGCCCACCTGTGTCGGTTTGCGGTACGGTCACTCTATGACTGAAGCTTAGAGGCTTTTCCTGGAAGCAGGGTATCAATCACTTCGGTCTCAAAGAGACCTCGTCGTCACGCCTCAGCTAAGCTCTCCGGATTTGCCTAAAGAGCACGCCTACACGCTTAAACCGGGACGTCCAACACCCGGCTGACCTAACCTTCTCCGTCCCCCCATCGCATCATAGAGCGGTACAGGAATATTGACCTGTTTCCCATCGACTACGCATTTCTGCCTCGCCTTAGGGGCCGACTCACCCTGCGTCGATGAACGTTGCGCAGGAAACCTTGGGCTTTCGGCGAGGGTGCTTTTCACACCCTTTATCGCTACTCATGTCAGCATTCGCACTTCTGATATCTCCAGCATCCTTTACAAGACACCTTCACAGACTTACAGAACGCTCCCCTACCATCTCTTACGAGATCCGCAGCTTCGGTTCATGGCTTGAGCCCCGTTACATCTTCCGCGCAGGACGACTCGACTAGTGAGCTATTACGCTTTCTTTAAAGGGTGGCTGCTTCTAAGCCAACCTCCTAGCTGTCTATGCCTTCCCACCTCGTTTTCCACTTAGCCATGTATTTGGGACCTTAGCTGGCGGTCTGGGTTGTTTCCCTCTTGACGATGGACGTTAGCACCCACCGTCTGTCTCCCGTGTATCACTTTCCGGTATTCGGAGTTTGCTATCGCGGGGTAGATCGCAATGACCCCCCCAACGATTACAGTGCTCTACCCCCGGAAGTGTCCGCACGAGGCACTACCTAAATAGTTTTCGGGGAGAACCAGCTATTTCCAAGTTTGTTTAGCCTTTCACCCCTATCCACAGCTCATCCCCTAATTTTTCAACATTAGTGGGTTCGGACCTCCAGTGCGTGTTACCGCACCTTCATCCTGGCCATGGAT
>NZ_CM179510.1:0-3672500 GCF_058800215.1 Zoogloea sp. GW822-FHT05C07 | reverse complement strand
GGCATCACCGGAATCTGCCCGAGCCCCGCGGTTTCGGGCAGCCCGAACAGGATGTTCATGTTCTGCACAGCCTGACCCGCCGCCCCCTTCACGAGATTGTCGATGACCGACAGTACCACGACCACATCCCCATCTTGCGGACGATGAACCGCAATCCGGCAGATGTTTGCAGAGCGCACGGAACGCGTGGAGGGATGGGCCCCGCGCGGCATCACATCGACAAACGGCTCGTCGGCAAACCGAGTCTCGAACAGCTCCTGCAAATCGACATCCTTGGTGAGGCGCGCGTACAGCGTCGCATGAATGCCACGAATCATCGGGGTGAGATGCGGGACGAAAGTCAGCCCGACGGGCGCTTTGGCGTAGCGCGACAACCCCTGCCGAATCTCCGGCAGATGCCGATGACCAGCCACACCGTAAGCCTGGAAGTTGTCCGCCGACTCGGAGAACAGAATGTGCGTCTCCGCCTTGCGGCCGCCGCCGGACACCCCGGACTTGGCATCTGCAACCAAGCCGTCCAGTTGCACGACACCGGCTTCGACGAGCGGCAAGAAGCCGAGCTGCACCGCAGTGGGATAACAACCCGGATTGGCCACCACCCGCGCTGCCTTGACAGCCTCGCGATTCACCTCAGGCAAACCATACACAGCCTCAGCAACCAGCTCGGGGCAGGCGTGCTTCATCCCGTACCACTTTTCCCATTCGGCCACGTCGGAGATCCGGAAATCCGCAGCCAGATCGATGACCTTCACACCCGCAGCAACGAGAGCCGCAGCCTGCTGCATCGCAATCCCGTTAGGCGTAGCGAAGAAGACGACGTCACACCCCGACAGATCAGCCGCCTGGGGGTCGACAAACCGCAGATCAACCCGGCGGCGAAGGCTCGGGAACATATCCGCCACCGGCATCCCAGCCTCGCCACGCGAGGTGATCGCCTTCAGCTCCACATCCGGGTGCTGCGCCAGCAAGCGCAACAGTTCAACCCCGGTATATCCCGTCCCACCAACCACACCAACCTTGACCATGCTCGCCCCCAACAGGAAATGAACTACCAGCAGACACCAGAACTACGTCGGAACAACATACTACGTCAAGATGACAAAAAGCCGCCCGAAGGCGGCCTTTTGACCATACTCGAAGCGAATTAACGCTTGGAGAACTGCTTGCGACGACGCGCCTTGCGGAAACCGACCTTCTTACGCTCGACTTCACGGGCATCGCGAGTAACCAAGCCAGCCTTCTTCAGCGGGGACTTGAGCTCTGCATCGTAGTCGATCAGCGCACGGGTAATGCCGTGACGAACGGCACCAGCCTGGCCGGATTCGCCACCACCGGTCACATTGACCAGGATGTCGAAGGTGTCGACGAAGTTGGTCAGAACCAGCGGCTGACGCACGATCATGCGGCCGGTTTCGCGGGAGAAGAACTGGTCAACCGGCTTGCCGTTCACGACGATGTTGCCGGAGCCCTTCTTGATGAAGACACGGGCAACAGCCGACTTGCGACGACCGGTACCGTAGTTGTAAGTCACAGCCATTATCGGCTCCTGTTAAATCGCGAGAACTTGGGGCTGCTGTGCGGCATGCGGATGCTCGGCACCGGCGTAGCACTTCAGCTTCTTCAGCATGGCGTAGCCGAGCGGACCCTTGGGGAGCATGCCCTTGACAGCCTTTTCAAGCACGCGAGCAGGGAAGCGCTGCTGCAGCTTGGTGAAGTTGGTTTCGTAGATACCGCCCGGATAGCCGGAGTGGCGGTAGTACTTTTTGTCCTGGGCCTTGGTGCCGGTCACACGCAGCTTGTCGACATTGACGACAACGATGAAGTCACCGGTATCAACGTGCGGGGTGTAGATGGCTTTATGTTTGCCGCGCAAGCGAAGCGCAACTTGGGAAGCAAGCCGACCAAGGACCAAGTCCGTCGCATCAACGACGAACCAGTCGCGCTTGACCTCATGCGGCTTGGCAGAAAACGTTTTCATGAAAATCCCTCTGACTTTTCCCGACACCGGGAACGACCATAATTCGGAAAGCCGCGGATTTTACCCGAGGTTCAAGGCCTGTGTCAAACATTAAATCAAGGCAAAAAAAAGCGCAGATCGGGGAGATCTGCGCTAAATCCACACCAAAGGAGGAGGGTGGAGGAGACACCTTTCAGCCGCTTCGAACAACAAAAGCAACTGGACTGAGGAAATTATCTCCCTCGAGCCCCCTTGGTGCAAGATTTTTTTGTGCATCGCACAATAAAATTACCTATCTGTAAATAGATTTTTTTTATCTAGAAAATAAGCCCATCAAGCCCATGATTTAATTGAAAAATAGATAGCGCCAGACGCGAGTCAAGGCGCACACGGAAGAACTCCCCCTGCTCAAAATGCGGCATCGCAACATAAAGACACGCCAGCGCCCCGCAGCAAGACGGCTACAATCAGCGCCGGAAGAAGGGGCCTGGCCCCTCCGTACAGTCAATATTGAAGGGAAGCAGAATGGAGTGCGTAGTTAAGTGGGTTGGCGACATGACCTTCATCGCGGAAACGGGCTCCGGCCATATCGTCACCATGGATGGTGCCCCGGAAGCGGGCGGGCGCGATCTTGCCCCCCGGCCGATGGAGCTGATGCTGGCCGGCGCAGGCGGCTGCACGGCGTTTGACGTCGTCCTGATCCTCAAGCGCGGCCGGCAGGATGTGCGGGACTGCAGCGTCCGCCTGACGGCGGCTCGCGCCGAAACCGACCCCAAGGTGTTCACCCGCATCGCGTTCCACTACACCGTCACGGGGCACGACTTGAAGCCGGAAAGCGTCGAGCGCGCCATCAAGCTGTCCTCCGACAAGTACTGCTCCGCCACGATCATGCTCAGCAAGACCGCTGACATCGAACACACCTGGGAAATCGTTCAGGTCTAGGCGTCGCCCGGATCAAAGCCAGTACGCAACACCGGTCATGAGCTTCGAGGTGGCCTTCATGGCTGCCTTGACCGGGGCTGGCAATTCAACCGCACCAAGGCGCACAGCCGTATCGGCATGCGCAACCTCGTCGATCTTCATCTGCTCCACGATCTCACGGGAGCGTTGATCCTGCTCCGGCAAGCGATCGAGGTGGCTATCCAAATGCGCCTCGACCTGGCGCTCGGTTTCGGCCAGGAAGCCCAGATTCACGCCGTCACCAAAGCGGGCTGCCACCATTCCGATGGCCAGCGATCCGCTGTACCAGAGTGGGTTCAGGAAACTCTTCCTCCCACCTAGCTCCGCAATCCGGCGTTCGGTCCACGCCAGATGTTCCGTCTCCTCGTGCGCAGCGCCGGCCAACGCTTCCTTGATGCCCTCATTGCGGGACATCAGCGCCTGCCCCTGATACAAGGCCTGGGCGCAGATTTCGCCACAGTGGTTCACCCGCATCAGAGATGCAGCATGACGCTTCTCCTGTTCACTCAGGTCGGCCTCAGGCAGCGCCTCGCCTGGCACCGGGCGCACGGAGTAGGCATCCGCAAAAACCGTACGCAAGGCCTTGTCAAAACCAATGATCAACTGATCCAGCATCGCAGCAACTCCACTCGAAATTTGACGTCAACGCAGGCCCGCCGCCTGCCGCAGGGATCGCACGATCTCTTCGCGGTTTGGCAGGATGGTCCCCCGCGGACAAAAGAAATCCATCGCCAGCAATGCGTACTGACGGTTAAATGCGTTGTCTGAAATCCTCTGCCAGTCGCTAGCGCGAGGCCTGATCCACTCCCGGTCATTGCGGCCTATCGCGTAGAGCTTGCGCTCCGCCTTTTCACAGCGGATACCCTCGAAACTCACGTTCTGGGCACCACCCGCAGCACGCACAACCAATGTAAAGCGCACGACACCGTCTTCCGCAAGCGTCAGCGATTTTTCATCAATGAAGGACAAGGAGGTTGATTCGGTCCCCAAGTCGAGGGGGATCAGATTGGCGCGCTCGGGAAATGCCGGAAGCTCCGGCTCGATTTCCTTCCAGGCGGCCTTGGTTTCTCCTTCAAACAGGGAGGTACGACCACCGGCACATCCCACGAGCGCGACGCTTGCCGCAGCAAAGAAAAACGGAATGCATGAGCGGGCCAAACGGGAAACTGCAGCCATCGGGTTTCAAAGGGAAGGATGGAGAAGAGCCGCGATTCTACTCCCCTCCCCTTTCGCCAGGCCAAACCCGCGCTGCGCCCGGCACTTGCCGGCCCGCCAACTCAACTCCTGATGGCAGCCTCGATCTCGGCAAACGTACGCGCCACCTCCGTGGTCTGCAGGGGAATGCCCATCTGACGTGCAATCTGCGAGGCCGAGAAAATGCCCCGGATCACCGGCGCCATACCGCCCTCCTCTTCCACCACGAGCGCATGCTGCCGCCCACAGGCCTTGAGCATCGCCACGACATGCCCCACCTCCGCACGCAGGACATCGGACATCGTCACCGCATCGAGCTCTTCGGTGGCCACCATGATGTCACGCACGGTCAGTTCCTCGTGCCGAGACATCCGCTCCCGTGCAACCCGCGTGGGTTTCTCGCCCAACAGATCGTTGGACGTGATGATGCCCACCACGCGGCGATCGTTATCCGTCGCGAAGAGCATCCGCACGCCGCGCAGAATCATGCTGTGATTGGCTTCGACCAGCGAAACCGTATCGGAAATGGTTGCCGCGGGAATTCGTCGCAGGTCGGTCATCACTTCAATGGCCGGCGACGACGCAACAACCTTTGTCAGGCTCCAGGCATCCGCGACTTCGCAGGTGCCGCTCTTGACCCGGAACTGCCGGATCGGCTGATAGTGCAAGCGCTCCATGGTGTCTCCTCCCGATGTGCCCCTACAGCGATGAACCAAGACTACCTGACGGCAATCCCGGACCCGTCGTCGCGTAGAACTCGACGACAAAAATCAGCAGCAATCGACCGGTGAGACAAAAAGACGCGTGCCGAGTTTCAACTCGGCACGCGTCTTGTCAGGAGAGGGAGGTTTTTCCCGGAGATTCCGGGGTCACGACGATCGGTCGGTAACTTTCCGGGATATCGAGGGTTCGATCACGGAACAGCAGGCGGGACAATTCAAGCAGCGCCGCCTGATAAACACCGCGCTTGAACTCGATGACCGCCTCAAGGGGCACCCAATAATAACTCCAGCGCCAGGCATCGAACTCCGGGTGAGTACTTGCACGCAGGCAAACGTCGGAATCGCGTCCCACCAGTCGCAACAGGAACCAGATCTGCTTCTGGCCGCGATAGGTGTTACGCCATTCCCGCTTGATCCAGTGCTTGGGCACGTCATAGCGCAACCAGCCGCGTGTGCGGCCGATGATACGAACGTGCTCAGGCTTCAAGCCGACTTCTTCAAAGAGCTCACGGTACATGGCCTGTTCCGGCGACTCGCCGTGCTTGATTCCGCCCTGCGGAAACTGCCAGGAATGTTCTCGTATCCGTTTGCCCCAGAAAACCTCGTTGCGCGCATTCACCAGAATGATGCCGACGTTAGGCCTGTAGCCTTCACGGTCGAGCATGGTGCAACCTTTAATTCATGAACTGTGCGGAATTCTTCCATATTTCCCCTTGCCACGGAAGCCGACGCCCCGAATCGGTGCAATGCAACAGAAGCGGCGCCAAGGCGCAAGGTGCACGTTAAAATTGCATGCTGTACTAACAATGGACTCCGTCATGCGTGCCTCCCAGTTCTTCCTCTCCACCCTCAAGGAAGCCCCTTCCGACGCGGAAGTCATCAGCCACAAACTGATGATGCGCGCGGGGCTGATCAAGCGCCTCGCCGGCGGTATCTACACCTGGATGCCTCTGGGCCTGCGCGCCCTGCGCAAGGTGGAAGCCATCGTGCGAGAGGAGATGAACCGGGCCGGCGCCATCGAAGTGCTGATGCCCGCCGTGCAGCCCGCCGAGCTGTGGCAGGAGTCCGGCCGCTGGGACTTCTACGGCCCCGAGCTGCTGCGCTTCAAGGACCGCCACGACCGTGATTTCGTCGTCGGCCCGACCCACGAGGAAGTCATCACCGACGTGGTGCGCAAGGAACTGAAGAGCTACCGCCAGCTGCCCAAGCACTTCTACCAGGTCCAGATGAAGTTCCGCGACGAGATCCGCCCCCGTTTCGGCGTGATGCGCGGCCGCGAATTCGTCATGAAGGACGGCTACTCGTTCCACAGCTCCTTCGAGGACCTGCAGCGGGAGTACCGCAACATGTACGACACCTACCACCGCATCTTCAACCGGCTCGGCCTGAAGTTCCGCGCCGTGGCGGCGGATACCGGCTCGATCGGCGGCACCGGCTCCCACGAATTCCATGTGATCGCCGAAACCGGCGAGGATGACATCGCCTACTGCCCGGACTCCGACTACGCCGCCAACGTGGAGCTCGCCGAAGCCCTGGCACCGGCCACCCCGCGCCCCGCCGCCAGCGCTGCGCTGACCAAGGTGCACACGCCCGGCGCCAAGACCATCGACGAACTGGCTGCCTTCCTGAAGATCCCCGCCACCGAGACCGTCAAGGCCATCGTGGTGGATGGCGACGAAGCGTCCGGCGGCAAGCCCGTGCTGTTCCTGCTGCGTGGCGACCACGAACTGAACGAGGTCAAGGCCCAGAAGGTGGCGGGCGTCAAGAATCCGCTGACCTTCGCCTCTCCGGCCTCCATCCTGGCCGCCTTCGGCGCCAACGCCGGCTCCCTCGGCCCCGTCGGCTTCCAGGGCCGCGTGGTCATGGACCGCACCGTTGCGGCGATGGCCGATTTCGTCACCGGCGCCAACGAGGACGACTACCACTACACGGGCGTCAACATCGGCCGTGACTTCCCCGAAGCCGAAGTGGCCGACCTGCGCAACGTCGTCGTCGGCGACCCCTCGCCGGACGGCAAGGGCAGCCTCAACATCTGCCGCGGCATCGAAGTCGGCCACATCTTCCAGCTGCGCACCAAGTACTCCGAAGCCCTCGGCTGCAAGTTCCTCAATGAGCAGGGCAAGGAACAGGTCATGGAGATGGGCTGCTACGGCATCGGCGTGTCGCGCATCCTCGGCGCTGCCATCGAGCAGAACAACGACGCCCGCGGCATCATCTGGCCGGACGGCATCGCCCCCTTCCAGGTCGCCATCGTGCCGATGGGCTACGCCAAGTCCGAAGCGGTGCGTGAAACCGCCGACAAGCTGTACGGTGAACTGGTCGCGGCCGGCATCGATGCCTTCCTCGACGACCGGGACGAGCGTCCGGGCTCCCTGCTGGCCGACAACGAGCTGATCGGCACGCCGCACCGTGTCGTCATCGGCGACCGCGGCCTGAAGGAAGGTGTCGTCGAATACCAGGGCCGCCGCGACGCCGAAGCCACCAAGCTGGCCGTTGGCGACGTCGCCGCCACGGTCATCGCCAAGCTGAAGGGCTGAGAAGCATGCTGCCCATGCGTTCCATCGTCGCCCGCCTGCTGGCCACCTGCCTGCTGGGCGGAACGACGATGGCGCATGCCGGCAACCAGACCTACGAGCCGCTCGCCGCCAGCGTGCAGGCTGCGCTGCATGCGGCCGTCGCCGACCAAGCCCCGCTCGACCCGAGCTTCGATCGCTCTCCCGAGCGGGCCCGCTGGCTGGCCGAGATGTCCCGCCGCCTGGCCAAGCGCATCCCCGACGAAACCTATCGCTCCGAGCTCCTTAGGGCGATCCACTACGAAGCCACCCGCGCCGGCCTCGATCCCCAACTGGTGCTGGGCCTGATCCAGGTGGAAAGCGGCTTCAAGAAATACGCCCTGTCTTCAGCGGGCGCCCGTGGCTACATGCAGGTCATGCCGTTCTGGGTCAAGCTGATCGGCAACCAGGAGAGCAATCTCTTCTACATGCGCACCAACCTGCGCTTTGGTTGCACGATCCTGCGCCATTACCTGGACATCGAGCGGGGCGACCTGTTCCGCGCGCTGGGGCGCTACAACGGCAGCCTTGGGCGGCCCGAATACCCGAACATGGTGCGTGCCGCGTGGGAGCACAACTGGGCCTATCCGAACTTCCGACTGGCTCAGAACCCTTAAAAACAAACGGGCGCCACACAGCGCCCGTTTGTTTTTGCATCAACAGAAGCTTCAGGCCGTGATGATCCCGCCGCCCAGGCAGACCCGGCTTTCGTAGATCACCACGCTCTGCCCCGGCGTCACCGCCCACTGGGGTTGCGCGAAGGCGATCTCGGCGCGGCCGTCGGCGAGCGCGTCGATCTCGCAGGGCGCATCCGGCGTCCGGTAACGCGGCTTGGCCGTGTAAACCCAATTGGTACGCGGATCCTGGCCGGACACCCAGCTCAGGTCGGTGATGATGAGGCGATCCTTCAGCAGCGCCGGGTGATCGTGCCCCTGCACCACGTACAGCACGTTCTTCGCCATGTCCTTCTGCGCCACGTACCAGGCATCGTGCTCACCCGCGTCATCCTGGTTGCCCTTGATGCCGCCGATCTGCAAGCCCTTGCGCTGGCCGATGGTGTGATGCATCAGGCCCTGATGCTGGCCGATCACCTTGTCGCCTTCCAGCGTACGGATCTCGCCCGGCTTGGCCGGCAGGTAGCGGGACAGGAATTCGCGGAACGGGCGCTCGCCGATAAAACAGATGCCCGTCGAATCCTTCTTGGCATGCACATGCAGGTTGGCGGCCTCGGCCATCTTGCGCACGTCGCGCTTGTAGAGATGGCCGATGGGGAACAAGGCCTTCGACAGCTGAGCCTGGTTCAGGCGGTACAGGAAGTAGCTCTGGTCCTTAGTGCCGTCTTCCGCCTTAAGCAACTGGTACTCGGTGCGCCCGTCGTTGGTCCATTTGCGCACCTGGGCGTAATGCCCGGTGGCGATACGGTCCGCGCCCAAAGCCAGCGCGTGATCGAGGAAGGCCTTGAACTTGATTTCCGAGTTGCACAGGATGTCCGGATTGGGCGTGCGACCCGCCTCGTACTCGCGCAGGAAATCGGCGAACACCCGCTCCTTGTATTCCTTGGAGAAGTTCACCACTTCCAGCTCGATGCCCAGCACGTCGGCCACCGACACCACGTCCACCAGGTCTGCCCGGGTGGAACAGTATTCATCGTCGTCATCGTCTTCCCAGTTCTTCATGAACAGGCCGACCACGTCGTAGCCCTGCTGCTTGAGCAGCATCGCCGCCACGGACGAATCCACGCCGCCGGACATGCCGACGATGACTTTTTCCTTACGAGACATTCGGTCCTTCTCCATCCAGCCAATCTTCCAGGGGCAACACCACGGCAGGATCGCCGTGCTCCCCAAACCAGGAGTCCACTACGAATCGCGCCCCACCCACCGGCGCGGCTGCGTCCTTTTCGCGAATCACCGCCGAGAAATGCTGGGCAAGCAGCCAGCGCACCCGGCGATGCACTTCATCCACCACATGAAAACGCAGCATGCCGCGCCGTTCCAGCATCTTCAACAGGCGCGTCGTCGTCTCTGCATGATCGATGCAGTCCATCTTGCCGAGCACATCGTCATCGAGGAAATCCCCTGGCCTGTCGGCATGAATCGGCGACTGCTCGCCAGCCCAGCGATAAAGCTGCCCGATGACCTGGGCCAGAATGGCCCGTTCCTCGAGCGGTGACTCGGCCCGCTGCAGGTGTTCGCCAGCCTCGGCGAGGCGCACGTCGGAATACACAACCGTAACCTCGCTCAGGCAGCCGTAGTTGAAACACACCACAACCTGCTCGGCGGCCTGCGCAGCACCAAAGCACAGCAACAACGCCGCGGCCAGCCCCCACCTGCGCACCATCAGGCGTCGTAATGACGCACCAGATCCAACGGATAGCGCCGACCGGCAAGATAATCCTCGCAACATTGCAGGATCAGCGGGCTGCGATGGCGCTCCCGCGTCTCCCGCAACTCGTCCAACGTCAGCCACACGGCCCTCACGATCCCCGAATCCAGCTGCCGGTCCGGATCGAAACCGGTCACACTGCCGCCAAAAGTGAAACGCAGATACGTGATGTCGCTATCGGGCTTGGGCCACTGGTAGATTCCCACCAGAAACTCCGGCCGGAAGTGATGAGCGGTTTCCTCGAGCGCTTCGCGGGTTACCGCCTGCAGCAGGGATTCCCCCCGATCCAGGTGCCCGGCCGGCTGATTGAAACGCAGACCGGTCTCGGTCTCCTCCTCGACGACCAGGAAGCGCCCGTCACGCTCGACCACGGCCGCCACCGTCACATTCGGCTTCCAGACTCTCATCGCCATCCCGCTGCGGACAAAGGCGGCATTTTACCCCCTTCCGGCTGAGGGTCCGCAGTCCCCGCGGAATGAGCTAGAATCGTGGGCTCGAAATTTACTGTTTTCAGCTGGAGATCCCCACAATGTCAATGGCAGACCGCGACGGTTTCATCTGGTACGACGGCAAGCTCGTGCCGTGGCGCGAAGCGACCACCCACGTGCTCACCCACTCCCTGCACTACGGCTTGTCCGTGTTCGAGGGCGTCCGCGCGTACAAGACCGTCAAGGGCACGGCGATCTTCCGTCTCGCCGAACACACCCAGCGCCTGCTCAACTCCGGCAAGATCTACATGATGAACATTCCTTACTCTAAGGAAGTTCTGATGGAGGCCCAGCTGGAAGTGGTCCGCGCCAACAAGCTCGAATCCTGCTACCTGCGCCCGATCGCCTTCTACGGCTCCGAAAAGATGGGCATCTCCACCAAGGGCGCCACCATCCACGTGGCCATCGCCGCCTGGCCGTGGGGTGCCTACCTGGGTGAAGACGGCCTCGAAAAGGGCATCCGCGTGAAGACCTCGTCCTTCGCCCGCCACCACGTCAACGTCACCATGCCGCGCGCCAAGCTGGCCTCCACCTACGCCAACTCCATCCTGGCCAACCTGGAAGCCACCGAAGCCGGCTACGACGAAGCCCTGCTGCTCGACACCAACGGCTTCGTCGCCGAAGGCGCCGGCGAAAACCTCTTCGTGATCAAGGACGGCGCCATCTACGAACCCGAGATCGCCTCCGCGCTGACCGGCATCACCCGCGCCTCCGTGATCCGCGTGGCCAAGGAATTCGGCCTCGACGTGGTTTCCAAGCGCATTACCCGCGACGACATCTACATCGCCGATGAAGCCTTCTTCACCGGCACGGCCGCCGAAGTG
Source organism: Zoogloea sp. GW822-FHT05C07 (assembly GCF_058800215.1). Lineage (NCBI taxonomy): Bacteria > Pseudomonadati > Pseudomonadota > Betaproteobacteria > Rhodocyclales > Zoogloeaceae > Zoogloea > Zoogloea sp. GW822-FHT05C07. Next base: position 3,661,418 of record NZ_CM179510.1, on the reverse strand, counting down.
ACCCCGATCCGCGAACTGGACGGCCGCACCATCGGCGAAGGCAAGCGTGGCCCGATCACCGAGAAGCTGCAGAGCCGCTTCTTCCAGATCGTCGGCGGCCAAGCCCCCGAATACGAAGAATGGCTGTCTTACATTTAAGATCCCACGGAGCAACCCATGCCTGAAAATCAGGACAAGTCGAAGCCGATCGAAGTCACCGCCCACGAGCTGCCGCTGCACTGCCCGATGCCTGACGCCCCATTGTGGGCACGGCACCCGCGCGTCTTCCTTGACGTCACCAAGGAAGGCGAGGCAACCTGCCCGTACTGCGGCGCAAAATACGTCTTCACGGGTGAACTACCCAAGGGACACCACTGAGGCTCCTCATCGGACCACAGTCAGAACGGGGGCGGCAACGCCCCCGTGTCGCATGCGAACGTCCATTCGAGAAACCCGCATGAGCAACCCGATCTACACCTCCCCCGAAGACGCCGAAGCCGCTTTCTACGCCGCACTGACCCGCGCCGACATCGACGGCATGATGGCCGTCTGGTCGGAGGACGAGGAGGTCGTTTGCGTCCAGCCCGGTAGCATCCGCCTCGTCGGGCTCGCCGCGATCCGCGAATCCTGGCGCCAGCTCTTCGCCAGTGGCACCCGCATCAACGTCAATATCAGCCACCCGGTCCGCTGGGTCAGCGTCATGACGGCCGTGCACACCCTGCAGCAGCATGTGCACGTAGAGGGCGACGACCGCCTCCACCCACCGATCATCGCCACCAACGTATTCACCCGCGGTGCGCTGGGCTGGCGCATGGTCATGCATCACGCCTCCCTTGCGCCCGACATGGACAGCCTGCACAGCAACGACGCCCCCCACGTGGTCCATTGACAACCAACTCACCAGCCACAGGGGACTATGTCGCCCCCCGCTGGCTTCCCGGCGGACATGCCCAGACCATCTGGCCGCTGCTACGCAAGGGGCCGCTACCGGCCTTCCAGCGTGAGCGCTGGGATACGCCAGACGGCGACTTCATCGACCTCGACTGGTTGCCGCATCAACCCGACGCACCGCTGGTCGTCCTCTTCCATGGTCTCGAAGGCTCGAGCCGGTCGCCGTACGCGCGCCACCTCATGCGACATCTGGCGGAACAAGGCTGGAATGGCGTGATCCCGCATTTCCGCGGCTGTTCCGGCGAACCCAACCGCCTGCCCCGCGGCTACCACGCCGGTGACGCCGACGAAGTCGGCTGGATCCTGGAGCGCCTGGCCAGTCTTTTTCCGACGCAGCCCCGCTACGCCGCCGGTGTCTCACTCGGTGGCAACGCCCTGCTTCTGTGGCTCGGCACCCGCGGCAACGCGGCCACCGGGCTGCTCACCGCCGCCGCTGCAATCTGCCCCCCGGTCGACATGACGGCGACGGGCCACGTGCTGGCCCGCGGCTTCAACCGCCTCTACACCCGCCACTTCCTGGCCACCCTCAAGCACAATGCAGCCGTCAAGCTGAGCCAGCATCCGGGGCTTTTCGACGGCCAGACCATGGGGCGCACGCGTACGCTGTACGAATTCGACGACCTGGTGACCGCTCCCCTGCATGGCTTTCGAAGCGCGGACGACTACTGGCACCAAGCGTCGAGCAAGCCACACTTGCGAGGAATCCAGGTACCGACCCTGCTCCTCAATCCCTTGAATGATCCATTCCTGCCCGCCCATCATCTACCGGGCCGGCAGGATGTTTCCGACATGGTGCTGCTGGAACAGCCCCCGGAGGGCGGCCACGTGGGTTTCGTCAGCGGCGCATGGCCCGGTCACCTGCACTGGCTGCCGCAGCGCATGCTGTCCTTTTTTCAGACAGGACGCTGATCACTCCAGCTGCCAGCCAGGCAGATCAGCAAGAAAACGTTAAATCCCGTGCCACCGACCCACCCAGTCGTCATGGTGCACCGCGTATAATCGAACCCTCATCGTTTCCGACCGGAGTCCACAGCATGTTCGTTCCCGCCCCAGAGATCTTCAAGGCCTATGACATTCGCGGCATCGTTAACAAGACCCTGACTGCCGAAGCCGTACGGGCGATCGGCCAGGCCCTCGGTTCCGAAGCAGTTGCCCGCGGTCAGAAAGCCATCGCAGTGGGACGGGATGGGCGCCTCTCCGGTCCGGAGCTGGCCGGTGCGCTGGCCGACGGCATCCGGGCCGCCGGGGTCGACGTCATCGACGTCGGCTGTGTACCGACCCCGCTCACCTACTTCGCCGCCTACGAACTGGGCACCCACTCCTGTGTGTCCGTCACCGGCAGCCACAACCCGCCCGACTACAACGGCCTGAAAATGGTCCTCGGCGGCCAGACCCTGTTCGGCGAACTGATCCAGGGCCTGCGCCAGCGCATCATCGACGGCAACCTCGTAACCGCCGCCGAACCCGGCAAGCTTACCCACGCTGACGTAGTGCCCGCCTATGTCGAAAAAATCGTCGGCGACGTGAAGCTGTCCCGCCCGATGAAGGTCGTCATGGATTGCGGCAACGGCGTAGCCGGTGCGGTCGCGCCGGAACTCTTCAAGCGCCTCGGCTGCGAGCTGGTCGAACTGTTCTGCGACGTGGACGGCAATTTCCCCAATCACCACCCCGATCCCTCCAAGCCGGAAAACCTTCAGGACGTGATCCGCGCCCTGCGGGAAACCGGCGCGGAAATCGGCCTGGCCTTTGACGGCGACGGCGACCGCCTGGGCGTCGTCACCAAGGATGGCGAGATCATCTTCCCCGACCGCCAGCTGATGCTGTTCGCCGAAGACGTGCTGACCCGCGTTCCCGGCGGCGAGATCATCTACGACGTCAAATGCACCCGCAACCTGGCCGGCTGGATCAAGGACCGCGGCGGCAAGCCCACCATGTGGAACACCGGCCACGCGCTGGTCAAGGCCAAGCTGAAGGAAACCGGCGCCCCGCTGGCCGGCGAGATGAGCGGCCACGTGTTCTTCAAGGAACGCTGGTACGGCTTCGATGACGGCCTCTACACCGGCGCGCGCCTGCTCGAGATCCTGTCCCGCCACACCGACGCCAACCCGGTGCTGAAGGGCCTGCCGAACGCCACCAGCACCCCCGAACTGAACATCAAGATGAACGAAGGCGAGCCCTTCGCGCTGGTGGACAAGCTCAAGGCCGAAGCCCAGTTCAACGGCGCGGAAAGCATCCTGACCATCGACGGCGTGCGCGTCGAATACGCTGACGGCTTCGGCCTGGCCCGTCCGTCGAACACCACGCCGGTCGTCGTCCTGCGTTTCGAAGCCGACAACCAGGCCGCCATCGAGCGCATCCAGGCCGATTTCCGCCGTGCCATCGAAGGCGTCTGGCCGGGCGTCGCGCTGCCGTTCTGATCCATCCGGCCGGGCTTGCCGCTCCATCGCCAAGCCCGGCTGGATGGTTTTTTACACAAATCGCTTCCTCCCTTGTGAGAAAAAAGTGAGACTGGCGGCTGGCAACAGCCGAGCAGCCCTCACCGGGACGCTGTCATAAGTTCCACGCCTCGATGGAGGAGCAGCCATGAAGGCTGTGCCCACTTTTCAGTCGGCAAGCTTCAGCGCATCCCAATTCCGGACACGGCTGATCATCGCCGTGGTTTTGCTGAACCTGATGGTCATCGGCCTGGCCTTCCAATCCCTGTACCAGGGGCTGGAACAGTCGCGGGCACGCGCCATCGTCAACACCCGCAATCTGGCACAGCTGCTCGATCACGACATAGCCGCCATCTTCGATCGCATCGACCTGACGCTTCAGGCCCTCGTAGACGATCTCGACGATGGCCTTGCGAGCAAGCACGACACCAAGCGCTACCAGAGCATTGTCCAGCAGCACTTCGCCAGGCAGCCTGCCCTGCACAGCCTGCTGGTCGTCGATGAACGGGGCAGCCTGCTCGCCAGTAGCGGCCAGTTGAACCGGACCCCCGCTCTGCTGGCCGATCGAGATTATTTCCGGCGCCACCGCGACTCGGCATCGGCCGGCCTCGTCATATCCGCACCCCTGCAGGGACGTGTCGGCGGAGAGTGGATCATCACCTTGAGCCGCCGCATCAATGCCAGCGACGGCCAGTTTGCCGGCATCGCCGTCGCCAGCATCCGCCTGGCCCACCTGCGCGAGCTGTTTGCTGGTATCAATCTCGGGCCGGGCGGTGCGATCACCCTGCGCGATACCAACCTCGGCCTGGTCACCCGCCATCCAGCGCCAAGCACACCCGAGGTACAGATCGGCTCACGAGCCGTCTCCCCCCAGCTCGCCGCCGCAATCCGGGCCAATCCAGAGCAGGGAGCCTATCTCGCCGTCACGCAGATCGACGGCATCGAACGGACCAATGCCTATCAGCGCATGGACCACTACCCTTACTACATCATCGTCGGGCTGGCCGATGACGACTACCTGCTCGGCTGGTACCGGGAACTCACCAAGACGGCCGTACAGGTCGCTGCTTTCATAGTGGCAACCCTCCTCATGCTGAGCCTGCTGATCCACACCTGGTCGCTCCGGGAACGGGATCTGAAGCACATCGCCAGCAAGGAACTGGAACTGCGCATCCTGCTCGACACCGCGCCCGACGCGATCATCATCATCGACTCGTCCGGGCATGTCCGCCGTGCCAACCAACGCGCACTGAGCACCTTCGGCTATCAGTACGAAGACCTGATCGGACGCCCCGTCGGCAACCTGCTGGCATCCGAGTGGAGCGAGCTGGCCCAGCCGTCCCAGTCCGTTGCCGACGTGGACCTCATCGCCCTCGCAGCGGATGGCCGCCGCTTCCCGATCAGCGCCAGCATGACCCCGACCGAAACCGAGAGCGGGCGCATGGCGACGCTGGTGATCCGGGACAGCAGCGAACGCCGCGAGCGGGAAGATGCCCTGCGGCTGGCGTCGCTCGTCTACCAGGCGGTCGGCGAAGCCATCATGGTCACCGACACCACCAATCGCATCGTCGCCATCAACCCCGCCTTCACCCGGCTCACCGGCTTCACGCCCGAAGAGGCGATTGGGCAACAAGCCGCCTTTTTCAGCTCCGGGCGCCACGACCACACCTTCTTCCGCAACATGCGGGAAAGCCTGGACGCCACCGGCACCTGGAAAGGGGAAATACTGAACCGCCGGCGCGACGGGGAAATCGCAGCCGACTGGCTGATGATCAACACGATCTACGACGACAACGGCCAGGTGCAGTGGCGGGTCGGCATGTACTCCAGCGTTACCGAACAGAAGCGCGCGGAAGAGCAGCTATGGCGGCAGGCCAGCTACGACTCGCTGACAGACCTGCCCAACCGCCGCCTGCTGCTGGACCGCCTGCAGCAAGACATGAGCATTGCCGACCGCACAAAGACAGAAGTCGCGCTGCTACTGGTGGACCTCGACTACTTCAAGGACGTTAACGACCGCCTCGGCCATCTGGCCGGCGATCAATTGCTGGTCGAAGTTGCCCACCGCCTGGAGTTCTGCATCCGCGAGATGGACACCGCGGCCCGTCTCGGCGGCGATGAATTCGCCGTGCTCCTGGGCGGCATCACGAATCGGCAGCACATCGAGCCCATCGCCCAGTCGATCCGCAGCGCGCTGGCCTCCCACTACGCCCTCAAGGAGGGTGACGCGCAAATCTCCGCCAGCATCGGCATCGCGCTGTACCCGTCAGACGCCAGGGACACCGAGACCCTGTTCCAAAAAGCTGACCAAGCCTTGTACCTCGTCAAGGGCAACGGTCGTAACGGTTTCAGTTTCTATTCGGAACCGTCCACGGAAAAACGGCCGGCAGACAGCCCGGCCGTTGATCTGGAAGCAGCTTCACCGACGGAAGAGAAAACCGGCGACACCTGAGGCAGTAGCGCTGGCGCGCTCCGCCCCAGGCACACAGCCCTGTGCTCAGCCCAGCCTGCCACCCACCCAGCCGGCCACCGCGGCCAGCGCGGCGGGAAGCGCCGCCGCATCGGTACCGCCCGCCTGGGCCATGTCGGGACGGCCGCCGCCCTTGCCGCCAACCTGCTGGGCGACGAAGTTGACCAGCTCGCCGGCCTTCACCTTACCGGTCAGGTCGGCCGTCACACCGGCGATCAGGCTGACCTTACCGTCGTTGACGCTGGACAGCACGATGGCCGCTGACTTGAGCTTGTCCTTCAGCTTGTCGAGGGTCTCGCGCAGGGTCGTCACGTCGGCGCCTTCCAGCGTCGCCGCCAGCACCTTGGCGCCCGCCACGTCGGTGGCCTGGGCCGCCAGATCGTCGCCCTGGCTGGCCGCCAGCTTGCTCTTCAGGCGGGCGAGTTCCTTTTCTAGGGCCTTCACGTTGTCCATCACCTGGGTCACACGCCCCAGCACGTCCTGCGGCTGGGCCTTGAGGGCACCGGTCACGCCGTCGAGCAAAGCCTGCTGCGCCTGCACCAGGGCCAGCGCCACATCGCCGCACACCGCTTCGATACGCCGCACGCCCGCGGCCACGCCGCCTTCAAGGGTGATTTTGAACAGGCCGATGTCGCCGGTACGCGCCACGTGGGTGCCACCGCACAGCTCCTTGGAGGAGCCGATGGTCAGCACACGCACCTCGTCGCCGTACTTCTCGCCGAACAGCATCATCGCACCGGTCTTCTGCGCGGATTCGATGTCCATCACGCTGGCATCGGTGGCGGCGTTGGCGAGGATCTCGTCATTGACGATGCGCTCGATACGGGCGATCTCCTCGGCCGTCACCGGCTGGGTGTGGGCGAAGTCGAAGCGGGTCTTGTCCGGATCGACCTGGGAGCCCTTCTGCTGGACGTGGTTGCCGAGCACTTCGCGCAACGCCTTGTGCAGCAGGTGGGTCGCCGAGTGATGGCGCGCGGTACGGGCGCGTGCCTGGGTATCCACCTTGGCGCTGACGCCATTGCCGACAGTCAGCTTGCCGGTGGTGACCACGCCGTGATGGCCGAAGACAGCGGCCTGGATCTTCAGGGTGTCTTCCACTGCGAAGATGCCATGCACGGAGCGCAGCTCGCCGCGGTCGCCGACCTGGCCGCCAGACTCGGCGTAGAACGGCGTGTCGTCGAGAACCACGACACCCATTTCGCCTTCGTTGAGTTCATTGACGGCCACACCGTCCTTGTACAGGGCCAGCACGTTACCCGTGGCGTCGAGGCTCTCATAGCCGTGGAAAGTGGTCGCCGGGCCGTCGTACTCCAGGTTGGCTGCCATCTTGAACTTGCCGGCAGCGCGGGCCTGTTCCTTCTGGCGGGCCATCGCGGCGTCGAAGGTGGCGCTGTCCACAGTCACGTTGCGCTCGCGGCAGACATCGGCGGTCAGGTCGAGCGGGAAGCCGAAGGTGTCGTGCAGCTTGAAGGCGGTTTCACCGTTGAACACGGTGGCGCCAGCGGCAGCCATCGCCGCCAGTTCGCCTTCGAGGATGGCCATGCCGTTCTCGATAGTGGCGAAGAAACGGTCTTCCTCCTGCTTGAGGATGTCGGTCACACGGGCTTGGCCAGCCTTCAGCTCGGGATAGGCCTCGCCCATCTCTGCGACCAGGTCCGGCACCAGCTTGTGGAAGAAGGCCGCGCGGGCGCCCAGCTTGTAGCCGTGGCGGATGGCGCGGCGGATGATCCGGCGCAGCACGTAGCCGCGACCTTCGTTGCCGGGGATCACTCCGTCGGCGATCAGGAAGGAGCAGGCGCGGATGTGATCGGCCAGCACCTTGAGGGACGGGCTGTCCATGTCGGCGTCGGCGGTTTCACGGGCCGCGGCCTTGATCAGGGTCTGGAACAGATCGATCTCGTAGTTGGCATGCACGCCCTGCAACACAGCGGAAACCCGCTCCAGGCCCATGCCGGTATCCACCGAGGGCTTGGGCAGCGGATGCATCATGCCAGCCTCGTCCCGGTTGAACTGCATGAACACGTTGTTCCAGATCTCGATGAAACGGTCGCCGTCTTCCTCGGGGGATCCCGGGGGGCCGCCCCAGATATGCGCGCCGTGGTCGTAGAAGATCTCGGTGCACGGGCCGCAGGGGCCGGTGTCGCCCATCATCCAGAAGTTGTCGGACGCGTAGCGGGCGCCCTTGTTGTCGCCGATGCGGATGACCTTGTCGGCCGGCACGCCAACTTCCTTGGTCCAGATGTCGTAGGCCTCGTCGTCTTCCGCATAGACGGTGACGGTGAGCTTGTCCTTGGGCAGCTTGAAGACTTCGGTCAGCAGTTCCCATGCGTAGTGGATCGCGTCGCGCTTGAAGTAGTCGCCGAAGCTGAAGTTGCCCAGCATCTCGAAGAAGGTGTGATGGCGGGCGGTATAGCCGACATTTTCCAGGTCGTTGTGCTTGCCGCCGGCGCGCACACACTTCTGGGACGTGGTCGCGCGGGAGTAGGGGCGCTTGTCGAAGCCGAGGAAGACATCCTTGAACTGGTTCATGCCCGCGTTGGTGAACAGCAGGGTCGGATCCTCATGGGGAACCAGCGAGCTGGACGCCACGATCTGGTGGCCCTTGGAGGCGAAGAATTCGAGGAACTTCTGGCGGATTTCGGCGCTTTTCATCGGCGTGGGGTCTCCGGTTGTCTCAACTGCGACGGTCGGGGAAGGACAGGTATCAAAGCCGCAAATTGTAGCATCCCTCCCCACCGGCCCCTGCTGGCTATAATCGGCCTTCCAAAAACACAAACTCCTCAGGAGACAGCACAATGGGCCACCGCCTGTCCAAGATCTATACCCGCACCGGCGACGCCGGCACCACCGGCCTCGGCAACGGCAACCGGGTTTCCAAGAACAGCCTGCGCATCCACACCCTCGGCGAAGTGGACGAGGTCAATGCGGCCATCGGCGTACTGCTGTGCGAGGAACTGCCGGACGACGTGCGCACGCTGCTGACCAACGTGCAGCACGACCTTTTCGATCTGGGCGGCGAGGTGTGCATCCCCGGCATGGAGATGATCACAGCCAAGCAGGTGCAATACCTGGAAGACGAACTGGACCGCTTCAACGACGACCTCGAACCACTGAAGGATTTCATCCTGCCCGGCGGCACCCGCGCCGCCGCCCTCGCCCACCAGGCCCGCACCATCTGCCGCCGCGGCGAGCGGATGATCGTCGCGCTGGCCCAGGAAGAGGCCGTGAATGACGCACCGCGCCAGTATTTGAACCGCTTGTCCGACCTGCTCTTCGTGCTTGGCCGCGTCCTCAACCGCGCCGGCGGCCGCGGCGACGTGCTGTGGCAGAAACGCAAGAACGCGTGAATTGAAAAAGGCTGCAGATCACGCAGCCTTTTTCATAGGTCGGTCAGAACCGCGATCACCAGTCCACTTTCTGGACTTGCCCCAGCGAACGCCCGAGGAAACGCTCGCCGATGGTCTGGAAGCGCAGCGGGATGTCGGTGACGGTATAGCGGTACATGGACAGGCTGTCGCCCGGATTGGCGATGCCCATCTCGGTCAGCGTACGCGCCGCCTGCTCGGCGACGGTGATGGCGGAATCGACCAGCCGCACGTCCGGCCCGACGACGTCCTGCAGCAGCGGCTTGATCAGCGGATAGTGGGTACAACCGAGGACCAGCGTATCCACGTTTTCGGCCAGCACCGGCTTGAGGTACTCCTGGGCCGTCAGCCGGGTGACTTCATGCTCCAGCCAGCCCTCTTCGACCAAGGGCACGAACAAGGGGCAGGCCTGGGAGTACACACGCACGTTCGGGTCCATGGCATGCATGCGGCGCGCGTAGGCATTGCTGTTGACCGTCGTCGGCGTACCGATCACGCCGATCGCCCGCGAGCGAGACTCGGCGACCGCCGCCCGGGCCCCTGCGTCGATCACGTCGAGCACTGGAATACCATCCGCCTTCTGCTTGACCACCTGAGCCGCCACCGCCGCCATCGTGTTGCAGGCGATGATCAGCATCTTGACGCCCTGCTCGAGCAGGTAATCGGTGATCTGCCCGGTGAAGTGCTCGATGGTCGCCACCGATTTCACACCGTAAGGCACACGGGCCGTATCGCCGAAATAAACGATGTTCTCGAGGGGCAGGCGCTCCATCAGCGCACGCACGACGGTTAGTCCGCCCACGCCGGAATCGAAGACGCCAATGGGCAGTTTGCCAGGATCAGACATGAAAATGCGGGGGAAAGAGAAGCCGCGATTCTACGCCAGCCCGCCCCTGCAGGGGCGGGCTGGCCCTATCAGTTCTTGAGGCGCTCGATCATTTCCAGTTCTTCTTCAGGCGTGAAGGCGAACTTGTAGATCGATTTCTCATCTGGCAGCTCGCGCCAGCGCCCGCCGATTTCCTTCATCCGCTGCTCGATGCGCGCGCATGATATATGCATCAGAAGGGCCGGTGCCTTGACACGCTCACACGTACGCTCCTCGCCCAGCTGGCGGAATTCCAGCATCTTCTCGTAGAAGTCCCGATGGCGCGGATTGATCTCGATGAGGATATCGGTACACCCTTTGACGCGCGCCGAATAGACGTAGAGCAGATTGAACAGGGAGGCGATGAGGCGCTTGGAGCGGGCCGAAGGGTCGATCGCGAACCGGCCGAACTCGCACAGCTTGCGCCCCTGCGCGCGCAGGCGTGCAGCTTCGGCTCCATAGGTGTTGTCGAGCGCCAGTCCAGCGGGCGAGTCCACATTGACCGTGAGGGTTGCATAGACGCGGCCGAACAGTTCGGCGTTCATCGTCAGCTGATTCGGCTCATCCTGCGAGTCCAGCTGGCCGTAACCGCGCCATGCATAGCGCTTCTGGATCAGGAGTTCGGTTTCGCGGCGGCGCTCGCCGTCACGCATCAGCATCTTGATCCGGAACTTGTCCGGCCGGTGGCTGGGCGCATCGACCTTCGGATCGTCTTCTGCGATACACAGGGGGTCGAACCGCCAGGACTCCATGGCCGTCACTTCCGCCAGGGTCTGCGGAGCCGGAGCTACATGCTCGGGGAGTTTTGACTGTTTTCGAAACATCGTCACCAACTATACCGCGGCATCCGCAGGCAATGTATCGTGTTGTTGCAGCGCCCAAATAATATGCTCGGCCAGTAATGGCGACGCGCCCTCCAGGCGAGCCTTCAGAGCCTGCCCCACCTCCGCCTCACGCGGTGCATTACCCAGCGCTACGGCCAAGTTCCGTGACCAACGCTCGAAACCTATTCGGTATATCGGACTGCCAGCCATACGTTCGAGGAAATCCCTTTCTGTCCAATGGAATAACTCTACCAGTTTTGCATGATCAAGCCCATGTCGGGGAGCAAATTCTGCTTCACTCGAGAGCCTTGCAAAGCGATTCCAAGGGCATATTACCTGACAATCATCGCAGCCATAAATCCGGTTTCCAAGCAGCGGCCTAAATTCCAGGGGAATGGCCCCCTTCAACTCGATGGTCAGGTAGGAAATACAGCGACGGGCATCCACCTGATAAGGTGCAACGATTGCGCCGGTCGGACAGGCGGCGATGCAGGCGGAGCAACTGCCGCAATGGGCTTCCACCGGCGCATCCACCGGCAAGGGTAGATCGGTGTAGATCTCGCCTAGGAAAAAGAACGAGCCCGCCTTCCGCGACAGCAGCAAGCTGTGCTTGCCGCGCCAGCCCAGCCCGGCTTTGTCGGCCAGCGCCACTTCCATCACCGGTGCGGAATCCACGAATACCCGGTATCCATGGGGTACGGCCTCGGCAATCCGGTCCGCCAGTTTCTGCAGGCGGCCGCGCAGAACCTTGTGGTAATCGCGCCCCAGTGCATAGCGAGACACGTAGGCAAGCGAGGAGTCTCCCAGGACTTCTCCGGCCGGTCTGGCATCCGGCCAGTAGGACATACGTACGGAGATGACCCGCTGCGTGCCTGGCACGAGCTCGGCCGGACGGGAACGCTTGGTCCCGTGTTTGTACATATAATCCATCTGTCCGTGGCAGCCGGCAGCAATCCAGTTTTCCAGGCCGGCTTCGGCATCGCTCAGGTCGATGTCCGAAATGCCCGCCTCGTCAAAACCCAGGGCGTGCGCCCAGCCCTTGATCTGCCCCGCGAGGGATGCCAGATCGTCTTGTCCACCAGAAGGATCATCGTGTCTCACGTTCATCCCAGTCATGATAACGCCCCCTTCCGGAGCCTGTACCTCGCCAATGAAGATGCCACCCTCGCCGCCGGCGAACAGCTGGCGACGGCCCTGCCGGAACGCCTGACAGTCCTCCTTCGCGGCGACCTGGGCGCAGGCAAAACCACGCTCACCCGCGGCCTGCTACGCGGCCTCGGCTTCACCGGAAAGGTGAAGAGCCCAACATATACCTTGGTCGAACCGTATAAAGATTCTAGAATTGTCGTATATCACTTTGATTTTTATCGCTTCACTCACGCGGAAGAATTCCTCGAGGCGGGGCTGGAAGAATACTTCGAAGGCGACGGCATTCGTATTGTGGAGTGGCCTGATCGTGCTAACCCCTATCTTCCGGCAGCAGACCTCGAGCTTCATCTGCAGATTTCCGCCGAAGGCGGTCGCACGCTGGAACTACGGCCGCTGAGTGGAGAAGGTCGCATATGCCTGGAACGTTTCGCCGCATCCCATCCCCTCTGAACCCTCTGCGCGTCGACGCCAACCTGCGTCGGCGTTTCATCGGCTCCGCAGGAGCCAGCCTCCTCTTGCTGATCAGCCCCCTCGGCCGCGCCGCCCAGAGCAGCGTGCTGGCCGTGCGGGTCTGGCCGGCCAAGGACTACACCCGCATCACCCTGGAAAGCCGCGACGTCCTCAACTTCACCCACCAGTTGGTGCACAGCCCGGAACGGCTGGTCGTCGACCTGGAAGGCGTCGAGCTCAACGAGGTGCTCCAATCCCTGCCTACCAAGATCACCGGCCAGGATCCGTACATCCAGCTGATCCGCGCCGGCCGCAACCGGCCGGGCGTCGTACGGCTGGTCATCGAACTGAAGGCCGAAATCAGTCCCCAGGTATTCACGCTGAAGCCGATCGGCGAATACGGCCATCGCCTGGTGCTCGATCTCTATCCGACCGAACCGGTCGACCCGCTGCTGGCGCTGCTCGAGAAGATCACGCCTGAAGAAGCCGTCGTCGGCGGCGCGCCACCGCCCCAGAAACCGGAAAAACCCGAAGAGCCGCGCAAGGCTGTCGAGGTGGCACGCAAGCCTGAACAGCCCCCGAAACGCGAGCCGACCAGCACCGAGCCGCCCCAGCAGGCATCCCGCCCCGCCGCCAAGCCGGCTGACGAGGACGGCAGCATCAGCCGCCTGATCACCATCACCATCGACCCCGGCCATGGCGGCGAAGATCCGGGCGCCGTCGGGGCGGCCGGCAGCTACGAAAAGCACGTCACGCTATCGGTGGGAAAGCGGCTGAAGGCCAAGATCGATGCCGAACCCAACATGCGTGCCATGCTGACCCGCGACGCGGACTATTTCGTACCGTTGCAGCAGCGCGTCGCCAAGGCCCGTCGGGTGCAGGCCGACCTGTTCGTGTCGATCCATGCCGACGCCTTCATCAGCCCGACGGCCCGCGGCAGCTCGGTATTCGTGCTGTCCGAAAAGGGCGCCTCGAGCACCGCCGCGCGCTGGCTGGCCCAGAAGGAAAACGCCGCCGACTTGATCGGCGGCGTCAATCTGGGCGTAAAGGACGATCATCTGGCCCGCACGCTGCTCGACCTGTCCCAGACCGCTGCGCTCAACGACAGCATGAAAGTTGGTAAGGCGGTCCTCGGCGAACTCGGCAACATCAACCGCCTGCACAAGGGCGAAGTCGAGCAGGCGAGCTTCGCGGTGCTGAAGGCACCGGACATTCCATCCATCCTGGTAGAGACCGCCTTCATCTCTAACCCGGATGAAGAAGCTAGGCTCAACGACGAGGCCTACCAGGACCGCATGGCCGACGCGATCCTGCGCGGGCTGCGCCGCTACTTCGCCAAGAACCCGCCGATGGCCAAATCCAAGCTGGCCCGCCTCGACTGAGAGAGCGGGCCCCTGTGAGCAAGGTCAGCGGATGCAGACCTTGCTCACCTGCTTCAGGTCGGTCAGGCCGTCCAGCACTTTCTCGATGCCATCCTGGCGCAAGGTCCGCATCCCCTCTTCAAGGGCGGTGGCCAGCAGCACGGCAACCCGGGCACGTTCCTGGATCAGCTCCTTGATCCTGTCCGTCCCGACCATCAGTTCGTGCAGGCCCAGGCGGCCCTTGTAGCCGCCAGTGCAGTGCTCGCAGCCCACCGGCGCATACAGCGTGAACCGTCCTTGCGCATCCGCGTAGCGCTGGTGCCAGGCATTGAGAATGTCTCCGCGCGCGCGCACCGGATCCCCCTGGAACGCGGTGGTGTTACGCAAGTCCTCGCAATACTCGTCCAGCAAGCGACGTATCTCCGTCTCGTCCGGCTGATAGGCCTGCTTGCACTTCCCGCACAGGCGCTTGGCCAGACGCTGGGCCAGCACGCCCAGCAGCGCGTCGGAGAAGTTGAACGGGTCCATACCCATGTCCAGCAGGCGCACCACGGATTCCGGCGCGCTGTTGGTGTGCAGTGTGCTGAACACCAGGTGACCTGTCAGCGAAGCCTCCAGGCCGATGGACACGGTCTCCTTGTCGCGCATTTCGCCAACCATGATCACGTCGGGGTCGGCCCGCAGGAAGGAGCGCATCACCGTCGGGAAATCGAGCCCCGCCTTGCGATTCACCTGCACTTGGCGCAAGCCCTTCTGGGTGATTTCGACCGGGTCCTCTGCGGTCCAGATCTTGGTCTCAGGGGTGTTGATCGAGCCCAGGATGGAATGCAGCGTGGTGGTCTTGCCGGACCCCGTCGGGCCGCACACGAAGAAGATCCCGTAAGGCTTGGTGATCGTCTGCTGCAGGCGGGTGAAGTTGTTTTCCAGCAAGCCCAGTTTGTCGAGCGGCAAAGGTTCGCTGTTGGCCAGCAGACGCATCACCACGTCTTCCATGCCGCCGGCAGTAGGAATCGTCGCGACCCGCAGCTCGATGTCGAGGGGAGCGTAGCGGCGGAACCTGATCTTGCCATCCTGGGGCTTGCGGCGCTCCGAGATGTCCAGATCGCACATGATCTTGATGCGGGTGACGATTGGACTCCGGTAGCTGGCCGGGATCTCGATATAGGGCACTAGGGAACCGTCCTTGCGGAAACGGATCTGGGTCTTGTCCTTGCCGGGCCGCGGCTCGATGTGGATGTCCGACGCACCCTGGCGATGGGCGTCGATGATGATCCGGTTTACGAGCTTGACCAGTTCATTGTCTACCGCCGCCGACGCGTCGTCAGTAGCGATGGCGGCGCTATCCCTATCGTCCTCGCCCATGTCGGACAACAGATCGCTCACCGACGCATCGTCAGCCCCGCCCGTGAACAATTGGGTCACGGTCTGCGCAAACTCCAGGTGCGTCGTCACGCAGAACACCGGCACAGCCTTCGGGAAGACGTTCTGCACGACCCGCGAAGCCGTAGCCTGCTCCGGATCGGTGACCATTACCAGCAAACCGTCCGCCCCCTCCTCGAGGGGCACCCACTCCGCCTGCAGCACATACTCCCGCTTCAGATTGCGGAGCAGATCGATCTGCCGGACCCGACCGGGGCGATAAGGCTCGTAGGGCACGCCAAAGAAACGGGAAATCGCATTCCCGATATCGGCTGGCTTGACGCCGTATTCGGCAATCAGGAATTGCTCGATGGACACGCCTTGCTCACGGGCCTGGCTGGTGGCCGTCTGAAGCTCCTGCTCGGTCAGCTTGGCATCATGAACCAGGCCTTCATACTTGGACTTCGGCTGGGTCAGCGCGTGGCGGCGATGGGAAAAGGCCACCGCGAGCGTCTGCCCGAGGCCCTGGATGCCCTCTTCGGCCACCACCGAAAAAGCGTCGCCGCCACGGTTGTTGATGAGCTGGATCACCCCCAGCACATCGCCGTCCTCTTGCTTGATTGGTGCCACCAGCATCTGGTGGGAGCGATAGCCCGAACGCTCATCCACTTCACGGCGGAACTCCATGCGCGGAGAAATCGCCTTCAGCGCGGCGTCATCATAGACGTCGGCGATGTTGAGCAGTCTCCCCGTCAGCGCCACGTAGCCCGCCACACTGTTCTCGGCAATGGGCAGACGAATCGTACGAATCGTCTGCAAGCCGGTCTTGATCCGCGACGAGATCGTGCTGCGGTTGTCATCGACGACGTAGATCGTCATGCGCTCGGCCGCGAATAGCGCGCAGATCTCCGACGACAGTTCGAAGATGATCTCGTCGATGTTCTGCGTCGCATGGATCCGGTTGGTGACCGCCTGAAGTCCCTTGAAAAAGGCCAGACGGCTGGCCACATCGCTGCCACCCGCCCTGCTCGGAGCGCTGCTTCTCATAGCAAAGTCATATCCGGAAATTTAAGTCGCCCACATGGGCGAAGGACCCGTTCGTCCGATGATGCGGCAAGCGGGCAAGCATCTTTGTGCCGACACATACAGGATTCAGAGCTCGATCTCGAGGCCGTTGTACAAGGCCTTCGGTGCAAACTGCCCGCAGTTGTCGGCTATCTCCTGAAGCGTCGTCTGGGCCCGGCTCGGCTTGAGGTGGGTGATCCACACCTCGGGTTTCGCCTTCACCTTTTCAAGGAACAGAGCCAGCAGGCTTGGGCACAGGTGCCGGGACGCCAGCGCCAGATCCTGCTGCGCGTCGGGAAAGGCCGTTTCGATGATCAGGTGGCGCAGATCGGGGATTTCGTTGACGGCGGCAATGAGAGCGTCGGAATAGGCCGTATCGCCGGAAAACACCAGACTTCGACCGCCTTCGGACAGCTGATAGGCCACCGCCGGCACCGTATGCAGCGCGGGCAACATCGTGACCTGGCGCCCAGCCCCTATCCGTGCCGTCTCCCCGACCCGCATCTCCTGGAAACGCAGGAAAGGATTGCCGCGATCGGGAATCGACGAGAAGTCGGGCCACACCAGCCAGTTGAAAATATGCGAGCGCAGGATGCGCAGCGTCTCGGGCGAACCATGCACGACGATGGGCATCGAGCGCGCATCCCCCACCGTATCCACGAGCAGCGGGATCATCGCGATATGATCGAGATGAGCATGGGTTACGAATACGTGGTCGATGCGCAGGAGCTCCTCGAACTCCAGGTCGCCAACGCCCGTGCCGGCATCGATCAACACATCATGATCCACCAGCAAGGCCGTGGTGCGCTGGCTGCGCCCACCGATACCGCCGCTGCACCCGAGAACCTTTATTTTCATTTTGCTCTCTCGGCACCTCTCGAGTGCGATCGGCCGCTCCGCCAGCCTTCGCGAGTCGTCAGAAAGAAAAGCATCGGACCACGGACCAGACCCCGATCAGCATGGCGAAGCCTCTGCCACGATGCCCGGCCCGCCTGCATCAAGCCGGGCTCTTCGTGAAGAACTCCATCTTGACGCCGGCAATCTCGATCACGTCGTTATCGTTCAGGCGATGGGCCTGCGCATCCAGCGGCCGCCCATTCACGACCGGGAAGACCGTGCCTTCCACATGGGTGATGAAATAGCCATGCGGACGGCGGGTGATGACCGCCACCTGCGTACCCGGTTTTCCGAGCGTCGTCAGGGACTTCGACAGTTCCAGCGTACGCCCGGCGTGCGCGCCGCTGAGGATCTGGATCATGCCGAGCGCCCCGACTGGCGCTGCCGCGTTGGTTGAGGTCAAATCGGACTGCGCATTCGGTGGCTGCCCCGCGTCCGTTGCCACCGACGCCTGGGCATAGCTCATGGCCTCATCCTGCTCCGAGCCCGCGGCGGCACTGTCAGCCAGATACTTCAGCCGGTACTTGCCCAGTTCAATGACATCGTTGCTCTTCAGGACATGCTTCTTGACCGGCTGCCCATTCACATAGGTGCCATTGGTGCTGTTCATGTCCTCGAGAAACGCATCGTTGAGGATGGTCACGATCGCCGCATGCTCGCCGCTGATCGCAAGATTGTCGATCTGAATGTCGTTATGCGGTTTCCGGCCGATGGTCGTGCGCTCCTTTTCAAGAGCCATCTCCTTCAACACCAGACCATCCATGCTCAATATCAACCTGGGCATCACTATTCCTATCTACAACCAGCCTCAATCAAATTCGGTGCCGAGCCGCCCTTCGTGGCGCGACGACACAATGACAACCGAAACATTATCCACGCCCCCCCGGTCATTAGCCAGATCGATGAGATGTTCGGCCGCCAGCCGGGGAGCCCCGCCGAGGGCCGCGAGGACATCCGCAATCTCGCTGTCGGGAAGCATATCGGTCAACCCGTCCGAACACAGGAGATAAATGTCACCATCCTGCAGCGGAAAATCAGCGACATCCGCCTCGACACAGGCCGCCACACCCACGGCCCGGGTCAGCAGGCCACGCAAGGCGGCAGACCTGGAAGACAGGGGGTCAATCATGCCCGCGTCGGATTGCTCCCGCAATACGCTGTGGTCGCGGGTCAGGCATTCGAACCCGTCGTCGCGCAGGCGGTAAATGCGGGAGTCCCCCACATGGCAGGCCAGCAGGCTGCTCCGGACAGGATCCAGGCAGACGCCGGCCAGTGTGGTCCCCATGTGCCGCAGGAGCGGGTCCCGCTGCGCCTCATCGAAGACGGTCTGATTGGCCGCCGCCACCGCCATCCGAAGATCTCCCTCGGTGGCCGCACCGCGCGCCACGACGAACGCCATGCAATCCATCCAGGCATCCGCGGCGAGACGGGACGCCACAGCGCCGCCCGCGTGCCCGCCCATTCCGTCGGTCAATACGGCCAGGCCCAGATCCTCGGCGCAACGGACGCAATCCTCGTTGCGGGTACGAACGCGTCCCCCATGGGACATCATGGCCATGTGCCAGCGCATCGTTTGCTGTTGGTCCATGAGCGAAGTTTAGAAAACCCGCGTCAAAGAATCTGGCGTTCCGGAACGTCCCCGGCCCGCTTCCGCAGCACCCGGGCCACCCCGAGCACGACCAGCGCGCCCACAAGCCCCGCCAGCGGCCGCAACCAGACCGGGCGATCAAGCAGGACGGTGCGCCACAGGGGATCATCCACGATCATGCCGCCAGCCACCCACCCCAGCAGCGCAGCGCCGAGCGTGACGATCAGCGGGAAGCGCTCCATGCCCTTCATGATGAGTTGGCTGGACCACACGATGATCGGGATGCTCACCGCCAGCCCGAGCCCCAGCAGCACGAGACTGTCACCCGCGGCACCCGCGACACCGATGACGTTATCGACGCTCATCACGAAGTCGGCCACGATGATCGTCTTGACCGCTCCGGCCACCGAGGTCGCCGCATCGATCTCGTGATCGCCGTCATCCTCCGGCAGCAACAGCTTGGTACCGATCCACAGCAGTACGAGTCCACCAATCAGCTTGAGCCAGGCCAGTCCAAGCAGGCTCGCCGCAAATGCGGTCAGCACCACGCGCAGGCCAACGGCCCCTGCCACGCCCCAGAAGATACCGACCTTCCGCTGCTCCGGCTGCAGGCGCCGGCATGCCAACGCGATCACCACAGCGTTGTCACCGGACAGCACCAGGTCGATGGCCACGATCTGCAGCAAGCCAATCCAGAACGTCGGTAGCAGGAACTCGGACATGTAAGACTCAACCGATGAAAAATAAGGGTACTAAAAACAAAACCGCGCCCGGGCGGCAGCCACGGGCGCGGTTTACTTCAGGCAACAGACCTGATTACAGCATGGCCTTCAGCAGCTTGGCCATTTCGGACGGGTTGCGCGTCACGGTGAAACCGCACTCTTCCATGATGGCGAGCTTGGCGTCAGCAGTGTCGGCACCGCCGGAGATCAGCGCGCCTGCATGGCCCATGCGCTTGCCCGCGGGGGCAGTCACGCCGGCGATGAAGCCGACGATCGGCTTCTTCATGTTGGCCTTGCACCACTGGGCGGCTTCAGCCTCATCGGGACCACCGATTTCGCCGATCATGATGACGGCGTCGGTATCCGGATCGTCATTGAACATGCGCATGACGTCGATGTGCTTCAGGCCGTTGATCGGGTCACCGCCGATGCCGACTGCGGAAGACTGGCCCAGACCGATTTCGGTCAGCTGGGCAACGGCTTCGTAGGTCAGGGTGCCGGAGCGGGAAACCACGCCGATGCGACCCTTGCGGTGGATGTGGCCCGGCATGATGCCGATCTTGATTTCATCGGGGGTGATGAGACCCGGGCAGTTGGGGCCCAGCAGCAGGGTTTCCTTGCCGCCGGCAGCAACCTTGGCCTTCATCTTGTTGCGCACTTCCAGCATGTCCCGGACGGGGATGCCTTCGGTGATGCAGATCGCCAGGTCCAGGTCGGCCTCGACGGCTTCCCAGATCGCGGCAGCAGCGCCTGCGGGCGGCACGTAGATCACGGAAACGGTGGCGCCGGTTTCGGCAGCCGCTTCCTTGACGGACGCGTAGATGGGGATGTCGAAGATCTTCTCGCCAGCCTTCTTGGGGTTCACACCGGCGACGAAGCATTCCTTGCCGTTCGCGTACTCCTGGCACTTCTCGGTGTGGAACTGACCGGTCTTGCCGGTGATACCCTGGGTGATGACCTTGGTGTCTTTGTTGATCAGGATGGACATTCGCTAACTCCTCACTTGACCGCGTCGACGATCTTCTGGGCCGCTTCGGCCATGGTGTCGGCCGCGATGATCGGGAGGCCCGAATCGCGCAGGATCTGCTTGCCGATCTCTTCGTTGGTGCCCTTCATGCGGACGACCAGCGGGACGGACAGGTGCACTTCCTTGGCCGCGGTGACCACGCCGGTGGCGATGGTGTCGCAGCGCATGATGCCGCCGAAGATGTTGACGAGAATGCCCTTGACCTTGGGGTTCTTGAGCATGATCTTGAAGGCTTCGGTCACCTTCTCGGTGGTGGCGCCGCCGCCCACGTCGAGGAAGTTGGCCGGTTCGGCACCGAACAGCTTGATGGTGTCCATGGTGGCCATCGCCAGACCGGCACCGTTCACCAGACAGCCAATGTTGCCGTCCAGGGAGATGTAGGCCAGATCGAACTTGGAGGCTTCGATTTCGTCCGCGTCTTCTTCATCCAGGTCGCGGTACTCGACGATCTCGGGATGACGGTAAAGGGCGTTGGAGTCGAAATTGAACTTGGCGTCCAGAGCCTTGATGGTGCCGTTGCCTTCCAGAATCAGCGGGTTGATTTCCGCCAGGGAAGCATCGGTTTCCATGTAGGTGGTGTACAGCTTCTTGAGGGTATCCACGGCCTGGGCGGTGGAGCCTTCGGGAACGCCGATACCATTCGAGAGGTACAGGGCTTGTTCGTCGGTCAGGCCGGTGGCCGGATCAACGAAAACCTTGAGGATCTTCTCGGGGGTGCTGTGAGCAACTTCCTCGATGTCCATACCGCCTTCGCTGGAAGCCATCATGGCGACCTTCTGCGTGGCGCGGTCGGTCAGCGCGGCAACGTAGTATTCCTTCTTGATGTCGGCGCCTTCCTCGATGAGCAGACGACGCACCTTCTGGCCTTCAGGGCCGGTCTGGTGGGTAACGAGCTGCATGCCAAGGATCTGGCCGGCGTACTGCTTGAGTTCGTCCAGGGACTTGGCGACCTTGACGCCACCGCCCTTGCCGCGACCACCGGCATGAATCTGAGCCTTGACGACCCAGACCTTGCCGCCCAGCGTTTCCGCTGCCTTGACTGCCTCATCGACTGAGAAACACGGCACGCCGCGCGGCGTGGTGACGCCAAATTTTCTCAGGATTTCCTTGCCCTGATATTCGTGAATTTTCATGGTTGCCCTTCGATCGAAGTCTTGGCCTTATAAAGGCCGCTCACGCTTGGTTGATGGGACTCTTCGGGGCCAGCACGCACCCCGCGACACACACGTCGTTCTCCCTCGTCCAACGTATGTACCGCCCCGCTTTCCGCCCTACCCGCTTATGCTGCCGGGCTGACCGGAAAACCATCCTCAACCGACCTGCTTCTTGACATGTCGGTATTTGGACCGACCGATTATATACGAAACATCGGATGCGACCGCTTTCACGCTGCACCGCACACCGGCAGCGGCACGGGCTATGCCGGATCGGGCTTGCGGTACCAGCGCGGGTAATAGCGCATCACCGTCGGAGAGGTGGTTTCGAGGGCATGACAGCGGTCGAGCTGGAAGGGTTTTTCGCCCCCCTCGCCCCCCTCTTCCGTATCGCGCCGGAAAGTAGCGAGGGTCTGGATGGCCGCCGTCGGCAGGGAGGCCAGCAACTCGGTGAGATGGGAGCACCCGCGCACGTCGCCGAACATCTCGCTGACCGCCTTGCGGAAGCCACGCACGAGATTCAGGCCGATCAGCGCCCGATAGGCCGGCGCGATGGTGTCGCATCCACCCGGGTAGGGCACCCATTCGGAACAGGCTTCCACGTCGACAACCTCGAAGGCGCTGTCGATGGTGACGCGGATGAACAGGTCATGCACCGGATCGCCCACCTTGCGGATGCCGGACGCCAGCGGATAGTCCGCATCCTTCTCGTCGGTGAGGCGGGCGTCCAGGTCGAACAGCCCGTCATCCCTCAGGAAGCCCTGGACATCGATACGGCGGGTATGGGCGCGGCTGCGCCGGACAACGGGTGTGGAAAGCGGCATGGGGAATCAGGGAGCACCAGGGCAGAAAACAACACATCAGCAGATGCAGCGCGCAAACCGTCGACCATTTCACGACACGTAACATTTGCCCCTGCCTGGCTAAAAACAAGGCACCGCGCCTACTGACAAATTTCACTAGAATATTGTATCGACTGCGGCGCACCGGTGGATGCCGCAACGCACAACAAAGCAACCGCGATCCCTCGCCTCTGTCCCTATTGATGAACAGCGCGCAAAAGCCCCTTTCCCTACTCGTCGCGACGCTTGTCCCGCTATTTGCGCCCACCGTCATGGCGGCCGGGTTAAGCGATCTCATCGTCCACTCTGCCTTGGGAGAGCCCCTGCGCGCGGAAATCAGGCTGCCCCCTTCCACGGGGGAGACGCTGGATCCATCCTGTTTCCGGATCGTCTCGCAGGCATCGAACCCCGATGACCTGCCGTGGATCCGCAACGCCCGCGTCTCGATCAGCGGAGACCGGCTGCGCATCACGACCCGCGAGCCCGTCAGCCATCCGCTCGCCATGCTCGGAGTCCGCGTCGCCTGCGGCATCGAGCTCCAACGGGACTATCCGCTCCTCCTGCAGCCGCCGATGGCCCGCACGGCCACCCCAGACATCGGCCTGCCAACGGCCGAAGCCCCGACACGGTCAGCGGCCAGCCGCAGCGCCACCACCGTCCGCAAGCTCCCGCGCAGCGGCGCAGCCGCCGGCGGACGTGCCGAACGCAACGGCGCAGCGCAGGCCCGCCCCCACGGAGCCACGGCCAAAGCGGCGGCAGCCAAGACCAAGCCCCCACGCGGCGACCGGCTGGTCATCAGCAAAGACAAGGCGCAATCACTCCGCCTCGAATACCAGCTGTCCCATCCCCAGGCGGCAAACACTACCCCTGCCCCGCAAGGCCCGGCCGGAAAGCCCACGCTGTCCACCTATGACGAGAGCGTCACGGCTCAGCTTGAACTCGACGAGAAGATCAAACGCCTGGAGGAATACCAGACGGTGCTGCGCAAGCGCATTGCCGAACTGGATCAGCTGGCCGCCACGGTACAGGTGCAGAACGCTCCGCCATCCCGGCCGCAACCCGCCCCCGCAGCCGCTACATCAGCCGAAAGTGCCCCCAACTGGTTCGGCCTGCTTGCCGGCGGTGCCGTGGCGGTCGCCGCAGGTGGCCTGGCCTTGTTGTGGATGCGTCGCCGACGTTCGGAAGCACCGCCACCGGAGCTCGATACGCAACTACCGGACGAGCCCGGATTTTCGGGCATCCCGGAGAGCGAATTCCCCTCAGCCGCCAAAACCGCGCCCCACCAGCCGGCACCTCCGGTCGCCGCTCAGCCTGTCGCAGCGCAATCAGCCGCAGCCCAGCCTGTGACGGCCCCGGCACCGCAGTCCTATGCACCACCGTCCCAGATGCCGGACGAATCCATGGACTGGGAAGATCCCACGTTCACGCCGCCCCATCCGATTCCCTTCGACGAAACCGTCGACGAGCAGGACTCCGCCCTCGAACTGGCCGAGATCATGATGTCCTTCGGCCGCACGCAGGGCGCCGCCGAGACCCTCGCCGACTATATCCGCGGCAATCCGCGCCAGGCGGTCAAGCCGTGGATCAAGCTGCTCGACGTCTACCATGTGGCCGGCATGCGGGCCGAGTTCGAGGCCCTCACGCGCCAGCTCAACAAGACCTTCAACGTCAAGACGATCACCTGGGACGATTTCAAGGCAACCCGCAACGCACCCGACTCCATCGAGCAGATGGGACACGTAACACAGCAATTGCAGGAGCTGTGGGGCACCCAGGAAGCCCAGATCTACATCCACCAGTTGCTGCGCGACAACCGCAACGGCACGCGACAAGGCTTTCCCCTCTGCGTGGTCGAGGAGCTCCTGCTCCTGCTCGCCGTCCTCGACGACACGCTGGGCACCTACCGGCCGAACACAGAACTCACCCTGGCCGACATGGAAGCGCGCCCGAACAGCAAGGCTGCCTGATCAGACCGGGTTGTCCACCTCGACGAATTCGGCCTCGATGCCGAAAGTGTCGGCCAGGTGGCGGCCCAACGCCTGCACGCCATAGCGTTCGCTGGCATGGTGGCCGACCGCCAGGTAGGCCACTCCGGACTCCCGCGCCAGGTGGGTCGTCTGCTCCGACACCTCACCGGAGACGAAGCAGTCCACACCGGTCGCAATGGCCTGCTCGAAATAGCCCTGCGCCCCACCGGTGCACCAGGCCACGCGCCGCACCTGCCGCTCCGCATCGCCGAGCACCAGCGGCTCGCGCCCGAGCCGTGCGGCAGCCTGCCGAGCCAGCGCCGTCAGCGTGGTTTCATGGGATAAGGAACCGGTCCAGCCCAGATCCTGCTCGCCAAAGCGCCCCTCCCCATGCCAGCCCATCAGCTTGCCCAGCTGCGCGTTGTTGCCCAGCTCCGCATGGGCATCCAGCGGCAGGTGGTAGGCGAACAGGTTGATGTCGTTGTTGAGCAGCGTCGCCAGGCGGCGCTTGCGCATGCCGGTGATGCGCCCGTCCTCGCCGCGCCAGAAGTAGCCGTGGTGGACCAGCACCGTGTCCGCCCCCTTCGCCACCGCCGCATCGAGGAGCGCCTGGCTGGCCGTCACGCCGCACACCACGCGGCGCACCTCGGCCCGTCCTTCCACCTGCAACCCGTTTGGGCAATAATCCTTGAATCCGCCGACATTCAGCAGAGTGTCGAGATAGCGCTGCAATTCGGCTCTGTCCATGGCCGCCTCTCCTTAACCCTTCAGATTTCCGGACGCCCGCGGGCGCCTCCGGTGGCAGATTCTACGATGCATCGCCTGTGGATGATCTTTACCCAAGCCGTCACCATCTCGGTGGCGCTCCTGTTCGTGGTCAGCACGCTGAAACCCGAATGGATCGGCGAACGCGCCGTGCTTCCGTCCGTCACCATCCAGGAAGCGGTCACCCCCGCCTCGCTGCCGGCCGGCAAGGGGCCGGCCTCCTATGCCGACGCCGCCAAGGCCGCACTGCCAGCCGTGGTGCACGTGTTCACCAGCAAGGAAGTGAAGGCCCAGCGCAATCCCTTCAGCGACGACCCGCTGTTCCGCCACTTCTTCGGCGACCGTCTGAACAATAACAACAAGCCCCAGCAGCGTGCCTCCGGCCTGGGCTCCGGTGTCATCGTGTCACCGGAAGGTTACATTCTCACCAACAACCACGTCATCGAAGCCGCCGACGAGATCGAGGTCTCCCTCAACGACGGCCGCAAGCTGCCGGCCCGCATCGTCGGCCGCGACCCCGAATCCGACCTGGCCGTGCTGCAGATCAAGACCGACAGCAAGCTGCACCCGATCACCTTCGGCCACACCGAACAACTCCACGTCGGTGACGTGGTGCTCGCCATCGGCAACCCCTTCGGCGTCGGGCAGACCGTCACGATGGGCATCGTGTCGGCCCTCGGCCGCTCCCACCTGGGCATCAACACCTTCGAGGACTTCATCCAGACCGACGCGGCGATCAACCCCGGCAACTCCGGCGGCGCGCTGATCGACGCGGCTGGCAACCTGGTCGGCATCAACGCGGCGATCTACTCCCGCTCCGGCGGCTCCCTCGGTATCGGCTTCGCGATCCCAGTGTCCCTGGCCCGCAGCGTGATGGAGCAGATCATCCAGAGTGGCTCGGTCACACGCGGCTGGATCGGCGTCGAAGTACAGGCCATCACGTCCGACCTGGCCGACTCCTTCGGCATGCCATCCAGCGACGGCACGCTGATCTCCGGTGTCATGCGCGGCAGCCCCGCCGACCGCGCCGGCGTCAAGCCGGGCGATGTGCTGCTGACCGTCGAGGGGCGCAAGGTCAATGACCCGCAGATCATGCTGGAAGCCATCGCGGCGCTCCTGCCGGGGCGCAAGGCCAGCGTCGAACTGCGCCGTGGCAAGGACAAGCTCGACCTCAAGGTGGAAATCGGCCGCCGCCCGGCGCTGTCCCGCGGCGAATGAGCGCCCCTGCCCCCGATCCCCACGCGCCGGATTTCCTGCGTCGACACCGCCCCTTCGTGCTGTTCTGGCTGGCCCGCATCCTGTACGGCGGCGGCAGCCAGATCAAGGACGTGGCTGTCGGCTGGCAGGTCTATCAACTCACCGGCAGCGCGCTCGATCTGGGCCTGGTCGGGCTGATCCAGTTCCTGCCGCGCATACTGCTCACCGCCATCGCCGGCGACCTGGCAGACCGTCATGACCGGCGCTGGCTGACCGTCGCCGCCCAGCTGGTGCAGACCGTCGGCCTGGCCGTCCTCGCCATCGCCAGCGCCACCGGCTTCGTCAGCCGCGAGCTGATCTTCGGCGTAGTGCTGGTCCTGGGCGCCGCCCAGACATTCCAGATGCCGGCCAGCGCGTCCCTGCTGCCGAGCCTGGTGCCCGCCGCCGCGCTGCCGCGGGCGCTGGCCCTGAGCGCCTCGGCGATGCAGGCGGCAACCATCGTCGCGCCGGCCCTCGGCGGCTTCCTGTATGTGTTCGGCGCACCGCTGGTGTATGGCCTCACCACGCTGCTGCTGGCCCTCTCGTCGATATTCCTGGCGCGCCTGCCCGACGTACACGTGGAGCGCGTGCTGTCCGGCTCGGCCTGGCAACGCTTCGTCGCCGGCATCCGCTTCATCCGCGGCCAGGGCATCGTCTTCGGCGCCATGTCGCTGGACCTCTTCGCCGTGTTGTTCGGCGGCGCCACCGCGTTGCTGCCGATCATTGCCCACGAGGTGCTGCACACCGGCTCCTGGGGCCTCGGCCTGCTCCGCTCGGGGCCGGCCATCGGCGCGCTGGCAATGGCCCTGTGGCTGGCCCGCAATCCGCTGCGCCATTCGGTCGGGCGCATCCTGTACGGGGCGGTGGCCGCCTACGGGCTGTCCATCATCGCCTTCGGCCTGTCGTCCAACCTGTGGCTGTCGGTGTTCTTCCTCGCCATCGGCGGCGCCACCGACATGGTCAGCATGGTGATCCGCCAGTCCCTGGTGCAGTTGCAGACGCCGGACGACATGCGCGGCCGGGTCAGCGCGGTCCATTCCATCTTCGTCGGCGCGTCCAACCAGCTCGGCGAATTCGAATCCGGTCTCACGGCCGCATGGTTCGGCGCAGTGCCCTCGGTACTGATCGGCGGCGCGGCCACGCTGATCGTCGTGGCACTATGGACGCGCCTGTTCCCGCAATTGAGACAGACTGAAACCCTGCACGGCACGCCGCAGCGCTGAAAGCAACGCGGCGCCCCCTCAGGTCGATGGACGCCCGGGCGCGCATGACGCGCAGCCCCCGCACCCAAGCTCGTCGTCCAGGCGGCCGGTCTCCGGTAGAGCGCCGCCCCGCCCTCAGCCCATCCGCGAACCCCAGAACGCAGCCACGTCCACCATCCGGTTGGCGAAGCCCCATTCGTTGTCGAACCACACCAGCAGATTGAGCAGGCGGTCACCGCTCATGCGGGTCTGGCCTCCGTCCACGATGGCCGAGTGGGGACTGTGGTTGAAGTCGATGGAGGCGTGCGGCTCATCGGTGTAGGCCATGCGGCCCGAGCCCTGGCCTTCTACCGCCGCCCGCAGGCGGGCCTTCACGTCGGCCGCGTCGGTGCCGCGCTTCAAGGTCACCAGCAGGTCGATGGCCGACACATTCACCACCGGCACGCGGATCGCCTTTGACTCGATGCGCCCGGCCAAGTGCGGCAGCAGACGTTGCACGCCGCGGGCCAGGCCGGTGGATACCGGGATCATCGACTGCATCGCCGAACGCGTGCGGTGCAGGTCGGTATGGTGATAGCCGTCGATCAGCGGCTGGTCGTTCATCACCGAATGCAGCGTGGTCAGCATCGCGTGGTCCAGCCCATAGGCCTCGTCGAGGATGGACAGCACCGGCACGATGGCGTTGGTGGTGCAGGATGCCGCCGACACGATGCGCTCCGCGCCGCTCAGCAGCTCGTGGTTCATGCCGAAGACGATGGTCTGGTCCACGTCCCCGGCGCTATGCCCCGGATGGGACAGCAGCAGGCGCCGGCAACCAGCGTCGAGGAAGCGCTGCAGTTCCGGCCGGTAGCTGTAGCGCCCGGAGGCCTCCACCAGCACGTCCACGCCAATCTTTGCCCAGTCCACACCCTCCGGCGTATCCGCGTGGAAGACCGGGATGTCCTTGCCGTCGATGCGCAGGCAGCCGTCACCGAC
The DNA here is from genome assembly GCF_058800215.1 of Zoogloea sp. GW822-FHT05C07. Lineage (NCBI taxonomy): Bacteria > Pseudomonadati > Pseudomonadota > Betaproteobacteria > Rhodocyclales > Zoogloeaceae > Zoogloea > Zoogloea sp. GW822-FHT05C07. The sequence goes on along the minus strand of NZ_CM179510.1, from coordinate 3,632,770 downwards.
CTCGACGGTGCCCGGAAAACAGCCGTGGGTGGAATCGAAGCGGGTCAGGTAGGCCATGCTGTCCAGATCGGCCGGCTCGTTGATCGCCACCACCGAAAAACCTTCCCGCATCGGCGAGGCCAGCAAGGCCCGCAGGAAACACCGTCCGATCCGCCCGTACCCGTTTATTGCAATCCGCAAAGACATCGATCCACTCGTCACACACCGCATCCGGCCCGCATCCCGGTCGTCCCGACCGGCCTCGACGCATCACGCTGGGCGCGACGCATGACGGACAGGAGCGACCGACGCCCGTCCGACAGGGGCGAGACTACACCCTCCGGGCCATCCGCGTCCGCTCCGGCCCCTTTCACCGCGCCGTACAGGGAACCACCGCGGGCTTGAGACAACTGTCTCGCCTGTCTCGGCCAGACTGCCCGAATTGAGAGGGATGTCTCGCCCGCCGACCGCCCCCCGAACGCAAGCCCTTGTTAAGAAAAGATTTCACCGTCTGGCACAAAGCTGGCTGAAGGAACTGGCCGGCCGTTGCGACACCACCTCGCGCGCCCCGACGACAAGCCTCACCACACCACGCTCAAAGCGGGAGACAAAACGATGAGAAAAACCCAACGCATTTCCAGGTCCGTACTGGCCGCCTCGCTGGCGACCCTGTTCGCCACCGGCGCCCTGGCGGCCGACGCGGCCCCTGCCGATCCGGAGCCGCCCCTCGGCGTCGACGTCCTGGAAGCCGGCTTCAAGTGGCGCCCCAACTACGTGTCCGAGGACATGCTGATCAACGCCGACAAGGACGCCAACAACTGGCTGCACTACGGCAAGGACTACCAGGCCACGCGCTTCAGCCAGTTGCACCAGATCACCCGCGACAACGTCGTGCGGCTGGTGCCCAAGTGGAACCTGTCCTTCGGCGTGAACGACGCCCAGGACAGCCAGACCACTGTCGTCAACGGCCGCATCTACGTGACCGCCAGCCAGAACAAGGTCTTCTCCCTCGACGGCGAGAGCGGCCGCATGCTGTGGAAGTACGAGCACCCGCTGCCCGGCGACATCGGCCCGCGCCTGTGCTGCGAGGCCGTCAACCGCGGCGTCGCGGTGTTCAAGAACATGGTCTATATGGCGACCCTCGACAGCCACGTGGTCGCCCTCGATAACACCACCGGCCGCGTGCTGTGGGACGTCGCGCTCGGCGACTACCGCACCGGCGAGATCTACACATCGATGCCGCTGGTCGCCAACGGCCTGATCGTAGTCGGCAACTCCGGCTCCGACGTGGGCGGCAACGTCGGCAAGATCACAGCCCTCGACCCGGACACCGGCAAGACCGTGTGGCAGACCACCACCCGCCCGACCAGCGCCAACGACCCCGCCGCCAAGACCTGGGCCAACGACTCGTGGAAGACCGGCGGCGCCTCCGCCTGGCTGACCGGCAACTACGACCCCAAGACCAAGACCATCTTCTGGGGCGTCGGCAACCCCTCGCCAGACTTCGACCCCCGCGTGCGCGCCGGCGACAACCTGTACAGCAACTCCACGCTGGCCCTCGATGCCGCCACCGGCAAGATCAAGCACCACTTCCAGTACACCCCCAACGACTCCTGGGATTACGACGGCAACAACGAGACCATCCTGGTGGACGACGACCAGGGCCGCAAGGTGTGGCTGCATGCCGACCGCAACGGCCACGTCTATTCCATCAACCGGGACAGCGGCAAGTGCAACTGGGTGGTGCCGATCGCCCGCGTGAACTGGGTCACCGGCTTCCAGGGCAACTGTCGCCCGATCGTCAATCCGGACAAGGTGCCCGGCTACGACAAGGTCGCCACCGACGTCGCCCCCATCCTCGACGGCGGCAAGGAATGGCACCCGGCGGCCTACAGCCCGCTCACCAAGCTGCTCTACGTGCCCTACATCGACAGCTCGATGGACATCCAGGCCAAGAAGATGGAATGGAAGCAGGGCGAGTGGTTCCTGTCGTCCAAGGTCCTCAAGGCCAACCCCTACACCGGCGGCGTGAAGGCCTTCGACGCCACCACCGGCAAGCTGGCATGGTCCCGCCCGCAGAGCACGCCGGCCACCAGCGGCCTGCTCGCCACCGCCGGCGGGCTGGTCTTCTCCGGCGACGCCGAAGGCTACTTCTCGGCGATGCGCGACGACACCGGCGAAACCCTGTGGCGCTTCAACGTCGGCACCGGCATCCACGGCAACCCGACCACCTTCAACGTAAACGGCCAGCAGTACGTGGCCATCGTCTACGGCCCCGGCGGCGGCAGCCTGTGGCCGCTGGTGTACGGTGAGCTGTTCAAGCACCAGAACCGCGGCGGCGGCATGATGGTTTTCGCCCTCACGCCCCAGTACCGCTAACCCCCTGCCCTAGCGACGGGCGCGGCGGCCGAAATGCGGCCGCGCCCACGGAGCGATCCATGACACAGCGCACACGCCTTTGCGGCGCCTTGCTGGCCCTGCTCGCCCACGGCCAGCCGACCAACAGCGCGCCGCCCCCGGCAGAATCAGGCGGCGGCCCGCTGACCGTCTGCCTCGCCGAAGCCAACCCCCCGTTCTCGGCCAGCAGCCTGCCGGACGGCGGCATCGACGCCGAACTGGCCCGCGCCGTCGCCGCGCAGCTCGGTCGGGAAGTCCGCCTGCAGTGGGTAACCATCCCGAACCGTGGCGGCCTCGGCAAGGCCCTCGCGCAGAACCTGGCCGGCGATGCCTGCGCGCTGTTCTCCGGCATCCCGGAAAGCGGCGGGCCCAACGAGGAGCTGGCCGAGAAGCACTTGGCGGCCAGCACCCCCTACCTGGAAACCGGCTACGTGCTGGTCGGCGCCCGCACCCCGGTGCGCAACCTCGACGATGCCCGCCGGCTCGGCCGGATCGGCGTGGTCACCGCCACGCCGGCCGATCTGTACCTGTTCCAGCAGCACCTGCACCGGGTGCCCTACGGCAACAACGGCGCACTCCTCGCAGCCCTCGCCGACGGCAGCGTGGACGCCGCCGCACTGTGGCAGCCGGCCCTCGCCGAGGCCCGGCGGCTGGGCAAGGCACCGACGATGGACGGGCTGGCGCTGCCCGACGCCGGCCGCACCCACTTTGTCTTCGCGCTGCGCCGTGGCGCCCCGGCCCTGCTGGCCGACGTCAATGCCGCGGTGGACAGCCTGCGCAGCGACGGCCGCCTCGCCGCCATCCTGAGGGCCCACGGCCTGGCGCCGTGATCAAACTCCAACGATCCCCACACCAGAGAACCATGAAACACGCCACCTCCCCCACGTCCCTCACCGCCCGTGCCGTCCGGCAACGGGCCTCCGCCATCGGCCTGTGCCTCGCCCTCGGGCTCAGCGGCCTGGCCCACGCCTTCGGCGTGACGCCGGCCGGCGGTGCGCCCGCCACTGCGTCGGCCAATCCCCTCGCCGGCAGCGCCGAGGCCGCCCGCAAGGGCGAGGAGCTCTTCGGCCGCAACTGCCAGCAGTGCCACAACACCCGCGGCCACGGCGGCAAGTGCCCGCAGCTCGTGCGCGGCGCCTGGGCCCCCGGCGGCCCCAACTCCGACAAATTCATGTTCGACACCATCTCCAAGGGCCGCCCCAACACCCAGATGGGCTCCTTCGGCATGGCCCTCGGCGAGGAGGAGATCTGGCAGATCGTCACCTTCCTGCGCGAAGAGGCCGTCCGCGTGAAGGCCGCCGCCCGCAAGGCGACCGACGACGACGATTCGAACTGGTACTGAGCCCTCTCGCCCGCCGCACCGTTCGGATTTCCGGACGCCTTTCCAGGCCCTTTTCCGGAAATCCGAACGCCCACGTAACCGGAGAAAACAAAACCCTTTAAAAACAGATCGATAAAAACCCGGATCGAGCTCCGGGCGGTGGCACAGCTCCTGCAAATGAATGGGCACGACGGCCTCTCCAAGGGCCCGCCAAATCACATTCAAAAGCACTGGAGACACGATGACCACCCCGATCTACCGCACGGAGCACGACCTGCTCGGCGACCGCCAGGTTCCCACCGCCGCCTACTACGGCGTGCACACCCTGCGGGCCCTGGAGAACTTCAACATCAGCGGCATCTCCATCGCCGCCTATCCCGATCTGGTGCGCGCCCTCGCCCAGATCAAGCTCGCCGCCGCCCAGGCCAACCAGGAGCTGGGCCTGCTCGACAGCGAGCGCACCGAGGCCATCGTCAAGGCCTGCCGCGAAGTGATCGCCGGCCAGTACCACGACCACTTCGTGGTGGACGTCATCCAGGGCGGCGCCGGCACCTCCACCAACATGAACGCCAACGAGGTGATCGCCAACCGCGCGCTGGAGATCATGGGCCACCGGCGCGGGGAGTACCTGTTCCTGCACCCCAACGAACACGTCAACATGAGCCAGTCCACCAATGACGTGTATCCCACCGCCCTCAAGCTGGCCACCTACGTCGGCATCTTCCGCCTGGTGGACGCCATGGCCCACTTGCGCTTCGCCTTCGAGCGCAAGGCTGACGAATTCGCCGACGTGTTGAAGATGGGCCGCACCCAGTTGCAGGACGCGGTGCCGATGACCCTCGGCCAGGAGTTCTCCACCTACGCCACCATGCTGGGCGAGGACGAGGAGCGCCTGAAGGAAGCCGCGCTGCTGATCCGCGAGATCAACCTCGGCGCCACCGCCATCGGCACCGGCATCAACGCCCACCCGGACTACGCCGGCCTGGTGTGCCGCCGTCTGGTCGAAGTCAGCGGCATCCCGGTGGTCACCGCCCCCAACCTCATCGAAGCCACCCAGGACTGTGGTTCCTTCATCCAGCTGTCCGGCGTGCTCAAGCGCGTCGCCGCCAAGCTGTCCAAGGTCTGCAACGACCTGCGCCTGCTGTCCTCCGGCCCCCGCGCCGGCTTCTGCGAGATCAACCTGCCGGCCCGCCAGGCCGGCTCCTCGATCATGCCGGGCAAGGTCAACCCGGTGATTCCGGAAGTGGTGAACCAGATCGCCTTCGAAGTCATCGGCAACGACATGACCGTCACCTTCGCCGCCGAAGCCGGCCAACTGCAGCTCAACGCCTTCGAGCCGATCATCGCCCATAGCCTGTTCAAGAGCGTGCTGCACCTGTCCCGCGGCTGCACCACGCTGGCCGACCTGTGCGTGGATGGCATCACCGCCAACCGGGACGCCCTGCGCGCCAGCGTCGAACGCTCCATCGGCATCGTCACCGCGCTGAACCCCTACATCGGCTACGCCAACGCCACCGACGTGGCCGCCGAAGCCCACGCCACCGGCAAGGGCGTCGCCGAGATCGTGCTCGCGCGCCAGCTGATGAACGCCGAGCAGCTGGCCGAGGTGCTGCGCCCGGAAATACTGACCAAGCCGCAAATGATCCCGACCCGGGCCGCCTGAGCAGCCCTCCATTTCTGGAAACAAGGAGAACACCATGAAAATGAACCGGCTGACGACCCTGATCGGGATCGCCCTGGTGCTCGGCATCATTGTCGGCTACGCCTGCAACACGCTGGCCGCCACCCCCGCCCAGGCCAAGGAAATCGCCTCCTACTTCGGCATCCTGACCGACGTCTTCCTGCGCCTGATCAAGATGATCATCGCCCCGCTGGTCTTCGCGACCCTGGTTGCCGGCCTGGCCGGCATGGGCGACACCAAGACGGTCGGCCGCATCGGCCTCAAGGCCCTCGGCTGGTTCGTCGGCGCCTCGTTCTGTTCGCTGCTGCTCGGCCTGCTGTTCGCCAACCTGCTGCAGCCGGGCGCCTCGCTCGCGGTGCCGCTACCGGAAGCCGGCACCGCCACCAATCTGAAGACCGGCGCGCTGAACCTGAAGGACTTCATCACCCACGTCTTCCCGAAGAACATCTTCGAAGCAATGGCGGCCAATGAAATCCTGCAGATCCTGGTCTTCGCCGTGTTCTTTGGCACCGCCCTCGGCCACCTGCATAGCCAGACGGCACGCAGCCTGGTGTGCACGATGGAAGAAGTCGTCCATGTGATGCTCAAGGTCACCGACTACGTGATGCGCTTCGCCCCGGTCGGTGTCTTCGGCGCCGTCGCCGGCATCATCACGACCAACGGTCTGGGTATGCTGTTCGTCTTCGGCAAGCTGCTGCTCAGCTTCTACACCGCGCTCGCCGCCCTGTGGGTCGTGCTGATCGCTGCCGGCTACTTCGTGCTCGGCAAGGACATCTTCCGCCTGCTCAAGCTGATCCGCGGCCCGATGCTGCTTGGCTTCTCCACCGCCTCCAGCGAATCGGCTTACCCGAAACTGATGGAGCAACTTGAGAAGTTCGGCATCAAGAACCGCGTCACCAGCTTCGTGCTGCCGCTGGGCTACTCCTTCAACCTCGACGGCTCGATGATTTACACCACCTTCGCCGCGCTGTTCGTGGCCCAGGCCTACGGCATCGAGATGAGCCTGACCACGCAGATCACCATGCTGCTGGTGCTGATGGTGTCCTCCAAGGGCATCGCCGGCGTGCCGCGCGCCTCGCTGGTCGTCGTTGCCGCCGTGCTGCCGATGTTCAACCTGCCGGAAGCCGGCCTGCTGCTGGTGCTGGGCATCGACCACTTCCTCGACATGGGCCGCACCGTGACCAACGTGCTCGGCAACGCCATCGCCACCAGCGTCGTCGCCAAATGGGAAAACGCCATCGTCCCGGTCAATACCGCCTTCGACGACGAAGATGAAGCCCTGCCGGTGGACGAAGCCCCCTCCGTAGCCTGATCCACCTTCGTCCCCCGAAACTCGCCCCCCTTGCGGGGGCGAACTCATTCGCCCTCGGCCACAAGATCCGCCAGGAGGACGCATGATTTCGCCCCAACGGAAATCGCCTTCCCCATGTCCCTCGAACTCCTGCTGCTCGGCAGCGTGGCCTTCTTCGCCGGTGCGGTCGATGCCGTCGTCGGCGGCGGCGGCTTGATCCAGATCCCGGTCCTGCTCGGTCACTTTCCGCAGGTCGCCATCCCGACCCTGTTCGGCACCAACAAGCTGTCGAGCATCGCCGGCACCGGCGCCTCCCTGTGGCAGTACGCGCGGACGGTGCGGATCCCGTGGTTCGTCGTGCTGCCGGCGGCGCTGGCCGCGTTGGCCGGCGCCTGGCTCGGCGCCGCGGTGGTGGCCTGGCTGCCCCGCGAGGCGATGCGCCCGCTGGTGATGGTGCTGATGCTGGCGGTGGCCATCTACACCTTCCGCCGCAAGGAACTCGGCCAGGCACCGACGCGCGAACTGCGCCCGTCCGACCGCTGGCGCGCCGCCGCCTTTGGCGCCGTGATCGGCTTCTACGACGGCTTCTTCGGCCCCGGCACCGGCAGCTTCCTGATCTTCGGCTTCGTGCGCCTGTTCGGCATGGACTTCCTGCGCGCCTCGGCCAGCGCCAAGCTGGTCAACGTCGCCACCAACCTGTCCGCCATCGCCTTCTTCGCCAGCCACGGTCCGCTGCTGTGGGGCATCGGGCTGACGATGGCGGTGTGCAACCTGGCCGGCGCCCAGGTCGGCACGCGACTGGCCGTTCGCCACGGCAGCGGCTTCGTCCGCAAGGCCTTCCTGGCGGTGGTAACGGTGCTGATCGGCAAGCTGGGCTGGGAGATGATCCAGGGGCTTTGAGCCCCCCAGCCCGCCTTTCTTCGAGAGGCCGGAACCTCAGGCCACCAGCCCCTGCAACGTCGCGGCGACCGCCGCACCAAGTTCGGCCGTCGTGGCCTGGCCACCCATGTCCGGGGTGCGCGGCCCATGGACGAGGACGTGCTCGATGGCCTGCATGATCCCGTCGTGGGCGGCCTTGTAGCGGGCGTCGCCGTTACCGAGGAAGTCGAGCATCATTGCGCCGGACCAGATCATGGCGACCGGGTTGGCGATGCCCTGGCCGTAGATGTCCGGCGCCGAGCCATGCACCGGCTCGAACAGCGACGGGAAGGTCCGCTCCGGGTTGAGGTTGGCCGACGGCGCGATGCCGATGGTGCCGGTACATGCCGGGCCGAGGTCGGACAGGATGTCGCCGAACAGGTTGGAGGCCACCACCACGTCGAAGCGCTCCGGGCTCAGCACGAAGCGCGCGGTCAGGATGTCGATGTGGTACTTGTCCCAGCGCACATCCGGGTACTGGCCGGCCATCGCTTCGAGGCGCTCGTCCCAGTAGGGCATGCTGATGGCGATGCCGTTCGACTTGGTGGCGGAGGTCACGTGCTTCTTGGGGCGCGTCTGGGCCAGGTCGAAGGCGAACTTGAGGATGCGGTCCACGCCCTTGCGCGTGAAGATCGATTCCTGGACCACCGTCTCCCGCTCGGTGCCTTCGAAGATCCGCCCGCCGACCGACGAATACTCGCCCTCGGTGTTCTCGCGGATCACGAAGAAGTCGATGTCGCCGACCTTGCGGTTGGCCAGCGGGCACGGAATGCCCGGCATCAGGCGGACCGGCCGCACGTTGGCGTACTGGTCGAAGTCGCGCCGGAACTTGATCAGCGAACCCCACAGGGAGATGTGGTCGGGCACCGTCGCCGGCCAGCCGACCGCGCCGAAATAGATCGCGTCGAAACCCTTCAGCTGCTCGAACCAGTCGTCCGGCATCATCTTGCCGTGCTGCAGGTAGTAGTCGCAGTTGGCCCATTCGAAGGTGGTGAATTCCAGTTCGAGGCCGAACTTGCGCTGCGCCACCTCAAGGGCGCGCAGGCCCTCGGGCATGACTTCCTTGCCGATGCCGTCGCCGGCGATGACTGCGATGCGGTGTTTCATGGGCGTCTCCACGTTGTGGTGTGAATGCGGAACCGGCAGATTACTGGCGCACGAAGTATTTACAATCACCACTCTCGTAAATCCAGTGACCACACATCGTGAACAGTAAAGCCCAGCTGGACGATCTTCGCGTGTTCTGCATGGTCGTGCGCCAGCGCAGCTTCGCTGCCACATCCCGCGAGCTGGGGCTGTCCAAGGCGGCCGTCAGCAAGCGCATCGCAATGCTCGAAGCGGCGCTGCAGGAAAAACTGCTGCACCGGACCACGCGGCAGATCTCCTTGACCGCCCAGGGGGAGATCGTGCACCAGTGGGCCCAGCGCATCCTCGAGGATGTGGACCTGATGGGCGAAGCGCTGAGCAGCGAGAAGGCCGTGCCACGGGGCCTGCTGCGCATCTGCAGCAGCACCGGCTTCGGCCGCAACCGGCTGGCGCCGGCCCTGTCCGAGCTGGCGCGGCGCTACCCCGAACTCGAGATCCAGGTGGAACTGCTGGACCGGGCCGTGGACCTGGTCGAGGAAGGCTTCCAGCTCGACATTCGCGTCGGCCAGGTGCGCGAGGGCAATCTCATCACGCGCTGCATCGCGCGCAACCAGCGCATCCTGTGCGCCGCGCCGGCCTACCTGCAAGGCTTCGGCACGCCCCGCACGCTGGACGATCTCAAGGCCCACCGCTGCATCGCGATCCGCGAGCGCGACCAGGACTTCGGCCGCTGGGACCTCAGCGGCCCCGACGGTCCGGCGTCGGTCAAGGTGAGCGGCCCGCTGTCGGCCAACAACGGGGAGATCGTCCGCCAGTGGGCCATCGACGGCCACGGCATCATCCTGCGCTCCGGCTGGGATGTCGGGCGCGACGTGGACACCGGCGCGCTGGTGCAGGTGCTGCCGCAATACGTCCAGCCGGCCGACGTGTGGGCGGTCTATCCGTCGCGCCTGTCGGCGTCGGCCAAGCTCAGGCTGTGCGTCGAATTCCTGGCCGAGTGGTTCGCCCGCAGCGGCCTGCCGACCTGAGGCGGCACGGGCCTACCAGTTGAGGCCGCTCTCCGCGGGCCGGTCGGCGTGCTGGGCGAGGTATTCGCGCAGGTAGTCCACGAAATAGGCGACCTTGGCCGACAGGTTGAGGCGCTCCATGTACACCGCGTAAACATCGGCGGACGGCGTCTCGCAGTCGGCCAGCACCTGTTCCAGGCGACCGCTGCGCAGGTATTTCGCCACGTCCCACTCGGCGCGCATCAGGATGCCGTGCCCTTCCAACGCCCAGTTCAGGGCCACTTCGCCATCGTTGGTGCTCAGCTTGCCCTGCACCTTGACAGTCTCGGTCTGCTTGCCGCGACTCAGCTTCCAGCTGCCGTAGGCGGACTCGTTCTGGCGCAGCACGATGCACTGGTGCTGCGCCAGTTCCTGGGGATGCGTGGGGATGCCGGCTGACCTAAGGTAGGAAGGAGAAGCGCACAGCAGGCGGCGGTTGGCGGCGATCTTCTTGGCGATCAGGCGCGAATCGGGAATCTCGCCGAAGCGGATCGACACGTCGGTAGCGTCGTCGGGCAGCGCCACCGGGCGGTCCGTCAGCTGGAGCTGGACCTCCACGTCCGGGTACTTGCGGTTGAAGCCGGAAATCGCGGGTCCGATGTACGAACGTCCGAAGCCCAGCGGGGCATTCACGCGCAGCTGCCCGCGCGGCGCGGCGCGGCTGCTCGAGATGACCCGTTCGAGTTCCTCGATCTCGCCGAGGATGCGCTGCGCATGAGTGAAATAGACCTCGCCCTCGGTGGTCAGGCCGAGCCGCCGCGTGGTGCGGTTGAGCAGGCGCACGCCCAGCCGCTCCTCGATCTGCGCGAGGCGGCGCGACACCGACGGCGGCGTCAGGTTCAGCTCCCGCGCCACCGCCACCATGCTGCCCAGCTTGACCAGCGCACAGAAGAAAGCGAGTTCCGAGGCGTCGTTCATTATTACGTTTTTCGTAAAGATGTTTTAAGTCTAGCTCGATTCATCTTTCTGATGAAGTGATTAATCTTCTCCTCAGGCAACACCACACAGAGAACAGGCCCCGCCCGGGACGGCCCGGCAGGCTTGAACAAGCTGCAGCAGACAGCGCCTGACATTCGCAAATCAACACGGAGGAGACTTCTCGTGGCTACGGATATCGAACAACGCACCCTGCGCCGGATCAGCTGGCGGATCGTGCCTTTCATCATGCTGCTGTACTTCGTCGCCTACATCGACCGGGTCAATATCGGCTTTGCCGCGCTGACCATGAAGGAAGACCTGGGCTTCACCGCGTCGATGCTGGGCTTCGGCGCCGGCATCTTCTTCTGGGGCTACTTCCTGTGCGAAGTGCCTTCCAACATCGTGCTGCACAAGGTCGGCGCCCGGCTGTGGATCGCCCGGGTGATGGTCACCTGGGGGATCATCTCCGGCGGCATGGCCTTCATCGAAGGCGCCACCAGCTTCTACGTGATGCGCTTCCTGCTCGGCGCCGCCGAAGCGGGTTTCTTCCCCGGCATCATCCTGTACCTCAGCTACTGGTTCCCGGCCCGCCACCGCGCTGGCGTCACGGCCTTCTTCATGGCCGCGGCACCGATCTCCACCGCCCTCGGCTCGCCGCTTTCCGCGGCCCTGCTCGAAATGAACGGCGTCGGCGGTATGCACGGCTGGCAGTGGATGTTCGTCCTCGAAGCCATCCCGGCCCTGATCCTCGGCGTGGTGGTCTTCTTCTACATGACCGACAAGCCCGAACAGGCCAAGTGGCTCAAGGATGACGAGCGTGCCTGGCTGGTCAAGGCGATGGCCGAAGAGAACGCCGGCAAGGGCGACAACGGCAAGCACGGCATCATCGCCGGCCTGGCCAACCCCCGCGTGCTGGCCCTGGCGATGATCTACTTCGGCACCTCCGCCGGCCTCTACACCCTCGGCATCTGGGCGCCGCAGATCATCAAGCAGCTCGGCGTCTCGTCGATGACCGTCGGCTTCCTGAACGCCATCCCGCCGATCGTCTCGGTGGTCGCCATGGTGCTGTGGTCGCGCCACTCCGACCGCACCGGCGAGCGTACCTGGCACGTCGTGCTGGCCTGTCTCGCCGCCGCCGTCGGCCTGGTGGTTGCCGCCGGCGCCAACAGCGTGGTCGGCCTGATCGCCGCGCTGACCCTGGTCAATATCGGCATCAGCTGCGCCAAGCCGCCCCTGTGGAGCATGCCGACCATGTTCCTGTCCGGCGCCGCCGCCGCCACCGGCATCGCCACGATCAACTCGATCGGCAACCTGGGCGGCTTCGCCGGCCCGGCGATGATCGGCTGGGTCAAGGACCAGACCGGCAGCTACAGCGGCGGCCTCTACTTCGTGGCCGGCCTGCTGATCATGTCCGCGGTACTCACCCTGCTGCTGTCCCGTTCGCAGAAGCCGCAGGTCGCAACCAGCGAAGCGACCGCCCACTAAAAAGCCGCACCCCCCCCAAACGAATTCACAAAGGAGCATCACATGGACAAGGAAGCCGCCGTCCAGTCCCTGACGGACACCATGGCCAAATTCACGTCTTACATCGGCAAGCGTCTGCCCAAGGACGTCAAGGCCAAGCTGGCCGAACTGCGCACGATGGAAACTAACCCGCTCGCGAAGTCGATCTACGACTCGATGCACGGCAACCAGGAGGCGGCCGACAAGCTCAACCGCCCGAGCTGCCAGGACACCGGCGTGATCCAGTACTTCGTCGAGGCCGGCGCCAATTTCCCGCTGCTCGGCGAACTGGAAGAAATCCTCAAGGAAGCCACCGCCGAAGCCACCCGCATGGGCCCGCTGCGCCACAACGCAGTGGAGACCTTCGACGAGAAGAACACCGGCACCAACACCGGCACCAACATCCCCTGGCTCGACTGGCGCATCGTCCCTGAAAAGGACAGCTGCACCATCGACGTCTACATGGCCGGCGGCGGCTGCACGCTGCCCGGCGCCGCCAAGGTGCTGATGCCGGGCCAGGGCTACGAGGGCGTGGCCGAGTTCGTGATGGACGTCATCACCGAGCGCGGCGTCAATGCCTGCCCGCCGCTCTTGGTCGGCGTCGGCGTGTCCACCTCAGTCGAGACCGCCGCCCGCCTGTCCAAGCTGGCGATCATGCGGCCGGTCGACTCGAAGAGCGAGAACCCCCGCGCCGCGCTGATGGAGCAACTGCTCGAAGAAGGCCTCAACGAGATCGGCATCGGCCCGCAAGGCCTCACCGGCAACAACAGCGTGATGGGCGTCAATATCGAATCGTCCGCCCGTCACCCCTCGACCATCGGCGTCGCCGTCAATACCGGCTGCTGGGCCCACCGCCGCGGCAAGATCCGCATCAACGCCGACATGTCCTACGAAATCATCTCCCACGAAGGAGTGGAGCTGTGAAAAAGATCCTCACCACGCCCATCAAGGACGAAGACCTGGAAAACCTCAACGTCGGCGACGTGGTCTATCTGACCGGCCGCCTGGTGACCTGCCGCGACGTGGCCCACCGCCGCCTCATCGAGCAGGGCCGCGAACTGCCGGTGAACCTGGAAGGCGGCGCGATCTTCCACGCCGGCCCGATCGTCCGCAAAAAGGATGACGGCAACTTCGAGATGGTCTCCATCGGCCCGACCACCAGCATGCGCATGGAGAAGTTCGAGCGCGAGTTCATCAAGCAGACCGGCGTCAAGCTGATCGTCGGCAAGGGCGGCATGGGCCCCGAGACCGCCGCCGGCTGCCAGGAGAACAAGGCCGTGCATGCGATCTTCCCCGGCGGCTGCGCGGTGCTGGCCGCGACGCAGGTCGAGGAGATCGAAGGCGCCGAATGGCAAGACCTCGGCATGCCCGAGACCCTGTGGATCAACCGCGTCAGGGAATTCGGCCCGCTGATCATCTCCATCGACACCAAGGGCAACAACCTGATCTCCCAGAACAAGGCCGGCTTCAACGAGAAGAAGAAGCCGATCCTCGAACGCATCAGCAAGCAGCTCAGCTTCATCAAGTAAGTCCCCCGGCGGCGGCCGGACCTCTCACCGGCCGCCGCCCCCTCCCCGCTCCAATCCCAACAAGAACACCATGCAGGGCCGGCCGGAAACGCGCCGGCGGGGGAAGGTTTTGCCTGCATATCCAGGAACGCTCCGGAGACACGACATGGACGCCAAGCAGCTGCGCGACGCCGCGCTGTACTACCACCGCCAGCCCCGGCCGGGGAAGATCGCGGTCAGCCCCACCAAGCAACTGACCAACCAGTACGACCTGGCCCTCGCCTACTCGCCCGGCGTGGCCTACGCCTGCGACGAGATCGCCGCCGATCCGGCCGAGGCCAGCACCCTCACCGCCCGCGCCAATCTGGTCGGCGTCATCACCAACGGCACCGCGGTGCTCGGCCTCGGCAACATCGGCCCGCTGGCCGCCAAGCCGGTGATGGAAGGCAAGGGCGTGCTGTTCAAGAAGTTCGCCAACATCGATGTCTTCGACCTGGAGATCGACGAACTCGACCCGGACAAGCTGATCGACACCATCGCGTCCCTGGAGCCGACCTTTGGCGGCATCAACCTGGAAGACATCAAGGCACCGGAGTGCTTCTACATCGAGCAGAAGCTGCGCGAGCGCATGAAGATCCCGGTCTTCCACGACGACCAGCACGGCACCGCCATCGTCGTCGGCGCGGCGATCCTCAACGGCCTGCACCTGATCGGCAAGGACATCCGCGAAGTCAAGATCGTCACCTCCGGCGCCGGCGCGGCGGCCCTCGCCTGCCTGGACCTGCTGGTGATGCTCGGCGCGCCGGTGGACAACATCTGGGTCACCGACATCAAGGGCGTGGTGTATGAAGGCCGTGTCGAGGAGATGGACCCGATCAAGGCGCGCTACGCCAAGAAGACCCGCGCGCGCGGCCTCGGCGAGGTGATCGAAGGTGCGGACGTGTTCCTCGGCCTGTCGGCCGGCGGCGTGCTGAAGCCGGAAATGGTCGCGCGGATGGCCGCCCGGCCGCTGGTGATGGCGCTGGCCAACCCGACGCCTGAGATCCTGCCGGAAGAGGTCAAGGCGGTGCGTGACGACGCGATCATCTGCACCGGCCGCTCGGACTACCCGAACCAGGTCAATAACGTGCTGTGCTTCCCGTTCATCTTCCGCGGCGCGCTGGACGTGGGCGCGACGACGATCACGGAGGAGATGAAGATGGCCGCCGTACGCGCCATCGCCGAGCTGGCCCGCGCCGAGCAATCGGAGGTGGTCGCCTCGGCCTACGGCGAGAAGGTCGCCGCCTTCGGCCCGGAATACCTGATCCCCAAACCCTTCGACCCGCGCCTGATCGTCAAGATCGCCCCGGCCGTGGCCCAGGCCGCCGTCGATTCCGGCGTGGCGACGCGGCCGATCAACGACTGGGCGGCCTACCTGGAGCGCCTCAACGCCTTCATCTACCACTCCGGCCTGATCATGAAGCCGGTGTTCACCCAGGCCAAGAACGCCCCAAAACGCATCGTCTTCGCCGAGGGCGAAGACGAGCGCGTGCTGCGCGCCGTGCAGGTGGTCCGCGACGAAGGCCTGGCCCGCCCGCTACTGATCGGGAGGCGCGAGGAGATCCTGCAGCGCATCGAGTCCGCCGGGCTGCGCATCCGCGAGCACGCCGACTTCGAGCTCATCGACGGCGCCGACAGTGCCTTCGGCCGCGCCCATTTCGACGAGTTCTGGCAGGCCTACCACCGCAAGATGGAACGCAAGGGCGTGTCGCCCGACTATGCCCGCCGCGAGGTGCGCCGCCGGTCCACCCTGTTCGGCGCGCTGATGGTCGAGCTGGGCTACGCCGACGGCCTCGTCTGCGGCACCTCGGGCCGCCACGAAACCCACCGGGAGTACATCGAGAACGTCATCGGCCGCCGCCCTGGTGTGCCGAACTACGCGGCGATGAACCTCTTGATGCTGCCGGGGCGCACGGTGTTCATCGCCGACACCTACGTCAATTACGACCCGACCGCCGAACAGCTTGCCGACATGACGCTGCTGGCCGCCGAGGAAATGCGCAATTTCGGCATCGAGCCGAAGGTGGCGCTACTGTCCCACTCCACCTTCGGCACCGCCGACACGCCCAGCGCGAAGAAGATGCGCCACACCCTGGCCATCCTCGAGCAGCGCGCGCCGCAGCTCGAAGTGGAAGGCGAGATGCACGGCGACGCGGCGCTGGACGAGCAGATCCGCCTCGCCACCTTCCCAAGCTCACGCCTCAAGGGGCAGGCCAACCTGCTGGTGATGCCGACGCTGGACGCCGCCAACATCGCCTTCAACCTGCTGAAGGTGGCCGCCGGCGACAACCTCACCGTCGGCCCCATCCTGCTCGGCACGGCCCGGCCGGTGAACATCCTGACGCCCACCGCCACCGTCCGGCGGATCGTCAACATGACGGCGCTGACCGTCGTGGAAGCGGGCTGAGCACAGCGGAGGCCCTGCGGGCAGCCCGCAGGGCCTTCCTGCCTTACACCTTCTGGTAGATCTCCGCGCCGCTCTTCACGAACTCGACGGCCTTGGTTTCCATGCCCTTGCTGAGCGCCTCGTCCTCACCGATGCCCTGCTTCGCCGCGAAGTCGCGCACGTCCTGGGTGATCTTCATCGAGCAGAAGTGCGGGCCGCACATGGAGCAGAAGTGGGCGACCTTGGCCGATTCCTTCGGCAGCGTTTCGTCGTGGAAGCTCTTGGCCTTGTCCGGGTCGAGGCCCAGGTTGAACTGGTCGTCCCAGCGGAACTCGTAACGGGCCTTGGACAGCGCGTTGTCGCGGATCTGCGCGCCCGGGTGGCCCTTGGCGAGGTCGGCGGCGTGGGCGGCCAGCTTGTAGGTGATGATGCCTTCCTTCACATCGTTCTTGTCCGGCAGGCCCAGGTGCTCCTTGGGGGTCACGTAGCACAGCATGGCGGTGCCGTACCAGCCGATCATCGCGGCGCCGATGCCGCTGGTGATGTGGTCGTAGCCGGGGGCGATATCGGTGGTCAGCGGGCCAAGGGTGTAGAACGGGGCTTCCTTGCAGTGCTTCAACTGCAGGTCCATGTTCTCCTTGATCAGGTGCATCGGCACATGGCCCGGGCCTTCGATGATGGTCTGCACGTCGTGCTTCCAGGCGATGTCGGTCAGCTCCCCGAGGGTTTCCAGCTCGCCGAGCTGCGCCGCGTCGTTGGCGTCGTAGATGGAGCCGGGGCGCAGGCCGTCGCCGAGGCTGAAGGCCACGTCGTAGGCCTTCATGATCTCGCAGATCTCCTCGAAGTTCGTGTAGAGGAAGCTCTCCTTGTGATGCGCCAGGCACCACTTGGCCATGATCGAGCCGCCGCGGCTGACGATGCCGGTCATGCGGTTGGCGGTCATCGGGATGTAGCGCAGCAGCACGCCGGCGTGGATCGTGAAGTAGTCGACGCCCTGCTCGGCCTGTTCGATCAGCGTGTCGCGGAAGATCTCCCAGGTCAGCTCCTCGGCCTTGCCGTCGACCTTTTCCAGGGCCTGGTAGATGGGCACGGTGCCGATCGGCACCGGGCTGTTACGGATGATCCATTCGCGGGTTTCGTGGATGTTCTTGCCGGTGGACAGGTCCATCACCGTGTCGCCGCCCCAGCGGGTGGCCCAGGTCATCTTGTCCACTTCCTCGTTGATCGAGGAGCCGAGCGCCGAGTTGCCGATGTTGGCGTTGATCTTCACGAGGAAGTTGCGGCCGATGATCATCGGCTCACTTTCCGGGTGGTTGATGTTGTTGGGGATGATGGCGCGGCCGCGGGCGACTTCGGAGCGCACGAATTCGGGGGTGATCTCGCCGGGGATGGCGGCGCCGAAGTCCTGGCCCTTGTGCTGGCGGGTCAGGAGCGCGGCCATCTTCTCGCCCTGCGGGCCGGTTGCACGCAGGCTTGCCAGGTAGGCGGCCCGATTCACGTTCTCGCGGATGGCGACGAATTCCATCTCCGGCGTGATGATGCCCTGACGGGCGTAGTGCATCTGGGAGACGTTCTTGCCGGGCAGCGCACGGCGCGGCTTGCGGTGCAGGCCGGGGAAGCGCAGCTCGTCGAGTTTCGGATCGGCAGCGCGGGCGCGGCCGAACTCGGAGGACAGGTCAGGCAGCACTTCGGTGTCGCCGCGCTCTTCGATCCAGCCCTGGCGCAGGGCCGGCAGGCCGGAGCGGATGTCGATCTTCGCGCTCGGGTCGGTGTAGGGGCCGGAACAGTCGTAGACGAAGATCGGCGGGTTCTTCTCGCCGCCGAAGCCGGTGGGGGTGTCGGCCTGGGTGATCTCGCGCATCGGCACCTGGATGTCCGGGCGGCTGCCTTCGACGTGGATTTTGCGGGAATTGGGCAGCGGCGCAACGGCCGCTTCGTCCACGTGGGCGGACGCGGCGAGGAATTGTTCTTTGGCGTTCATGGAGGCTCCTTTGGGGATTGGAATTCGGTCTATGCTCGTTATATAAATGGCGTGCCATTTCCAGTACGGCTTTCAGCAAATTCCACGCCACACCGCGCCAGCCCTGGCAAAGCGCCCATCCCGCCAATAAGCGCCCAATCCGCCCCCAAATCGGCGTGAGACGGCGGAGACAGAAGAGACGCCTGTCTCCATTCCCCCCCCGCCAATTGAGACATCTGTCTCGACTTTCATTTCCCATTTCGCCCAAATTCCCCGTCAGGATTGGAAAAACGCGACCTGGCAAACAAATTGCAATTCCCTCCTCGCCACCGGCCTATTAAGCCGGCGGAATCCGGATGCTTCCGGCGCAATAGCTGGAAGAACAATAACGAGGAGACATACTCATGATTCAGCACTCATCCGCATCCAAGGGCCGTCTGCAGAACCCGCGTATCCTGCGCCACGCCATCGCCATCGCAGTGGCCGGTCTGGCCCTGCCCGCACTGGCCGAAACCAATGTGGCGATCTACGGCATCATCGACGCCGGCCTGCTCTACCAGAGCAAGACCGGCACCGACGGCAAGAGCAAGTCGTCGATGGAAACCAGCGGCCTGCGCCAGACCATCATCGGTTTCAAGGGGGACCGTGACCTGGGCCAGGGCCTGGAAGGCTTCTTCAACCTCGAAGCCCACTTCGACACCAACAACGGCCAGTTCCACGGCACCGGCGACGCCCAGGGCAACGGCACCCCGTTCTTCCGCCGCCAGGCCAACCTGGGCCTGCGCGGCGACTGGGGCAGCGTGACCTTCGGCCGCCAGTACGGCCCCGCCCTGCTGGCCCACATCGGCACCGAGCCGCGCGCCTTCAAGGAACAGTTCTCCAACCTGTACGCCTGGGCCTACAACCAGTACGCCGCCACCAACGGCGCGCCGGGCACCGACCGCAACACCAACAACGACGTCGGCATCTTCTTCAGCAACGCCATCCAGTACCGCAACACCCTCGGCCCCTACAGCTTTGGCGTGCTGTATTCCCCCGGCGGCCAGGCCGGCAGCCTGGACAAGAACAGCGTGTGGGCGGTGGGCGGCACCTACACCGGCCCGGTGGTGCTGTCGGCGTCCTACCAGGTCATCAAGGACCAATCCACCGCCAACGACAACGTCCGCCACGGCGGCCTCGGCTTCGCGGTGCCCTTCGGCGACTTCACCTTCAAGGCCAACTACCTCAACGCGCGCAATTCCCTCAGCACCGGCGCCAACGTCTCCAACGTCAACGCGATCGGTGTCGGCACCGACTGGAAGTGGCATCCCAAGAACACCGCGACCCTTGCCTACTACGACAACAAGGACCGCATGAACAAGGACGACCACACGCGCAACATCGTCATCAGCAACGACTACTCGCTGCGTAGCGACACCATCCTGTACGCTCAGATGGCCTACGTGGATGCGGGCGATGCCGCCACCATCAAGACCAGCATCGTCGCCGCCGGCATTCCGAGCGTGGGCAACAAATCCACGCTGCTCAACGTTGGCCTGAACTTCACGTTCTGATCCCCCGCCCCGACACACCAGAAGATCACAAGGACCACACCATGAAGATCGCCCAAATCCGCCTGGCCGCCTGCCTCGGTGCCGCCGGCTTGATCGCCGGCAGCGCGCTGGCCGCCGACACCCGCCCCGGCTACGCCGACCCGGACAACTGGCCCCAGTACCACCGCAGCTACAACGCCTGGCGCTTCAGCCCCCTCACCCAGATCAACAAGACCAACGTGAAGAAGCTCAAGGTGGCGTGGATCCACCAGCCGGGCAACATCACCCACGGCCTGCAGGCCACCCCCATCGTCATCGACGGCATCCTGTACTACGTGTCGGCCAACAACAACGTGTGGGCGGTGGATGCCAGCAACGGCAAGACCCTGTGGCACTACGAGCCCAAGCTGGCCGCCATCTCCAAGCAGGTCTTCTACGCCGCCGCCAGCCGCGGCGTGACGGTCGGCCGCGGCAAGGTCTTCCTCGGCACGCTCGACGGGCGCTTCATCGCCATCGACCAAAAGACCGGCAAGGAGCTGTGGTCCACCCAGCTCACCGACCAGAAGACCCAGTACGGCGCCCTCTTCTCGGCCCCGCCGCAGCTCGCCGGCGACGTGCTGTTCGGTGGCACCACCGGCGGCGACCAGCCCATCGCCGGCAAGATCTACGCGGTGAACGCCGACACCGGCAAACCGGTGTGGAACTTCGACATCATCAAGAACGACCCGGCCAGCTGGCCCGGCGACAGCGGCAAGGTGGGCGGCGGCTCGGCGTGGATGCCCGGCACCTACGACGAGAGCACCGACACCATCTACATCGGCACCTCCAACGCCGCCCCCGACTACTACACCGCCGGCCGCGAAGGCGACAACAAGTACACCTCCACGCTGCTCGCCCTCGACCCCAAGACCGGCAAGCTCAAGTGGCACCGCCAGGAAATCCCCCACGACACCTGGGACTTCGACGCCGCCTACGAGGCTCTGCTGGTCAAGAAGGACGGCAAGGACGTGATCGTCCACCTCAACAAGAGCGGCTTCGTCTTCGTGATGGACAAGCAGGACGGCAAGCTGGAGAACGTCTGGCAGTTCGCCGAGAACATGAACTGGGCCAAGGGTATCGACCCGAAGACCGGCGCCCTCATCGAGCCGCGCCGCCCGCAGCCCGGCAAGCGCGAGCTGCTGTGCCCCAACCTGCTCGGCGCGCGCAGCTGGAACCACGGCGCCTACAACCCGGGCACCGGCCTGTGGTACTCCCACGCCATGGAAGTGTGTAACGAAGTGGTTTCCGGCAAGGACGACCCGTCCAACCTGAACGCCATCTCGGCCCTGTCCCTCGGCATCGACGAGATCAAGCTGGTGCCGCCGCCCAACGGCAAGAAGCCGGACGGCCGCCTCGACGCCCGCGATCCGCTGACCGGCAAGATCAAGTGGAGCATCCACTACGACCTGCCGCCCCTTTCCAGCGTGCTGACCACCGCCGGCGGGCTGGTGTTCACCGGCGACATGGAAGGCCGCCTATATGCCTATGACGCCGACAACGGCAAGGAACTGTGGCGCTTCAACGCCGGCTCCGGCGCCCGCGGCGGCCCGGTCAGCTACTCCGTCAAGGGCAAGCAGTACATCGTGATCCCGACCGGCCTCGGCTCCCACGCCCCGGGCTTCCTGTCCGGCGCCTTCCCGCAGATCAAGGACCTGCCCGGCGGTGCCGCGCTGATCGGCTTCACCCTCGAGTAAGCCCGCCTTACGAGCTCCGCGGCACGACGGGTCCGGACGCGGCCCGCCGTGCTGTTCCTAGGGTGTGGTGCAGACCTTCCAGGCGCCACACCCCTTTTTATTTCAGTCCGCCGCAGCATCCTATAAGACAGCCCGTAACGGAGACCCCATCATGCAATCCATCCGCCGCCGCCTCCGACAGCTCGCCCCTGCCCTGCTCGTCGCCCTGTCTGCCGCCGCCCACGCGGTCGCCCCGCCGCCCGACGAAGGCAAGGCCCTGGTCGCCGCCGGCCACAACCGCTTCGACAAGCTGTGCGTGAGCTGCCACGGTGCAGGTGGCGCCGGCGTGGCCCCCGGCGGCGCCAATGCCAGCTACGGCCCCAAGCTGGCCTCCCGCAGCGATCTCACCGAAGAACGCATCCGCGACCGCATCATCCACGGCAAGCACGGCGACAAGGCCATGCCGCCATGGGGCACCGTGCTCGAAACCAAGGAGATCGACCAGCTCGTCGCCTACGTGCAGCGCATCGCCGGCACGCCCGCCGGTCGCGCCACCGGCCCGCTGGCTCCCTTCGACCTCAACGAGCAGGCCCGCATCGACGCCGGCAAGCGCCGCTTCGCCAAAACCTGCGCCGGCTACTGCCACGGCTTCGAAGGCGTCGGCGGCCGCGCCCCCGACTTCAAGGGCCGTACCGACCTGCCCGCCGAAGTGGCCTACGAGACCATCTCCAAAGGCCGCCAGGGCGCCGACGTGATGCCCCCGTGGGGCGGCGCCTTCACCGAAGAACAGATCTGGGAACTGGTCGCCTACCTGCAATACCTGGGCAAGCAGCAACCGTAAGCGGGCAACTGCAGCGGCCCTTTCGACCCCGGCATGGCGGGAACGGAAAGATACTTTCCACCTTTCGAGCTCTGCGCCCGAAAGTTCGAGCTCAACATCCGAAACTTCGACCGGAATCACCGAAACTTCGGACTCAAAGCTCGAAGTTTCGGACTCCGAGCTCGAAACTTCGAGCAATGCGGTCGAAACTTCGAGCTCGGAGTCCGAAGTTTCGAGCTCGCGATCCGAAGTTTCGGCAAATTCATCCGAAAAACGGAAGGCAACCATCCAATGACGGATGGTTACCTTCCGTTTTCAGTCAACAAGCGGGCGCCGGCGCGCGCCCGTGCTTGTCAGTACTTCAAGCTCAGACTCAGCCCCACGATGCGCGGCTCGCCGTAGCCGGTCGGGTAGTGGCCGTTGGTGGCGTTGGTGCCGCCCTGGTAGAGCATGGCCTGGTTCTTGTAGCGCTGGTCGGTCACGTTGTTCACGTAGGCCCCGACGGTGACCTTGCTCCCGGGCAGCGTGTAGGCGGCGCGCAGGCTGCCGAGCCAGAAGGCTTCCTGGATGGCGTAGGGGTCGGTGTTGTCGGTGACGTTGAAATTCACCTGGCTGGTGTAGCTCCAGTCGGTGCTGAGCAGCAGGCTGCCGCCGGCGACGGGCAGGCGGTAGTCGGCGCCGAGCAGGCTGGTGACGCGCGGCACGCGGGCGAAGTTGAAGCCGGCGTAGCTCTTGCCCCCTGCGGTGAGCTCGTTGAACTTGGTGCGCAGGCTGCTCAGGTTGGCGCGCAGCTTGAGGGCCGACGTGGCCTGGAACTGGGTCTCGAACTCGATGCCGTCCACCTCGCCGGCACCGGCGTTCATCAGCGTCGGGTAGAAGGCGCTGCCGAACACCTGGTTCACCACCAGCTGCATGTCCTTGTAGTCGTAGTGGAAGGCGCTGGTGTTGAAGATCAGGCGCTGGTCGAGCCAGCTGCTCTTGTAGCCCACCTCGTAGGACTTGAGCTTCTCCGGCTTGACCACCGAGAACTGCGAGACGCCGGGCACGCCGTTGGGGGTGATGTAGGTGTTGTAGTTGCCGGAGCGGAAGCCGCTGGCGTGGCGCACATAGACCAGCTGGTTGGTGGCCAGGCGGTACTCGGGCGTGAAGTCGTAGCCGAGGTTGGACCAGCTGTTCTCCACCCGCCCGTTGGTGGAGTAATAGGTGCTGGTGGTGGCGGCGCCCAGGGAGTCCGGCGACCACCAGTCGGCCGCCACCGGAAAGGCCGCGCCGCTTGACGCGATGCGCGTGGTGAGGTCGATGCCGACCGTCTCGCGGGTGTAACGCACGCCGCCGTTGAGCTTGAAGCGCTCGTTCACGCGGTAGCCGGCGTTGCCGAAGAGGGCCGTGCTGCGGGTGTCCTGGGTGTAGACCGTGTAGTTGTACGACTGGGTGCCCGTCGTGCCGGTGAGCTTGGCGTTGGTGGTGAAGGAGTCGTTCTTGTCGTGGAAGAAGTAGGCTCCGGCGATCCAGCTGAGGTCCTGATCCTTGCGCGAGGCGAGGCGGAACTCCTGGCTCTCCTGGGTCACGCTGTTGCGGTTGTAGGAGCGCGCGTTGCTGCCGGTACTGTATTCGTAGGGCGTGTAGTCGGAATCCGCGATACCCCAGCGGCGACCGTGATCGACGGCGGTGATGGAGGTGAGGGTCAGCCCGCCGAGGGCCCAGTTGAGGGTCAGGTTGAGGCCCTGGGTCTCGACGCGCAGGGGCAGGTCCACGTTGTAGGCGACGTGGCGGCGGTCGCCGTTGCCGTTGCCGATGGGTGCCACGTAGCCGTTGAGGTCCGCCGCGCCGTTGCGGGTGACCGAATACCAGGGGTTCTGGGTGCCTTCCAGGTTGCGCAGGTTGAGGGCCAGGCTGGCGTCGAAGTCCGGCGTCACCAGGGCCAGCAGCTGGAAGCGCCCGGCGAAGTCGCGGAAGTCGCCCACGTCGCGGCCGGTCACGGTGTTGGTGGCGAGGCCGCCGCGCTCCTCGTAATGCACGGCGGCACGGCCGGCCAGCACGCCTTCCTGCAGTTCGCCGCCGATGGCGCCTTCGGCCACGCGGCTGCCGTAGCTGCCGGCTTCGAAGCGGGCGTAGCCGTCGGTGTTGAAGGTGGGTTTCTTGGAGATGAAGTGGAAGGCGCCGCCGGTGGTGTTCTTGCCCCACAGGGTGCCCTGCGGCCCGCGCAGCACTTCCACCTGCTGCAGGTCGTAGAGCGGCGCGCCCTGGAACAGGTTGTTGTTGTAGTAGACCTGGTCGGCGTAGAAGCCGATGGGATTGACCGCGTTGTTGGTGGCTTCGTTGGAGCCGACGCCGCGGATGAAGAAGCGCGGCCGCGCGCGGCTCTCGGTGTTCCAGCCCTGGGCCGCCGGCACGAACTTGGCCACGTCCTTGGTGGTGCGCAGCTCGGCGTCCTGGATCTCGGCGCCGCTGATGGCGGTCACCGCGGCGGGCACCTCCTGCAGCTTTTCCGAGCGCTTGGTGGCGGTGATGACCACCGTGTCGAGGGCGGCGCTGTCCGCCTCGCCGTCGGCGGCCCAGGCGGCCGGAACGCTGCCGAGGCCGATCAGGGTGCCGGCGACGGCCAGGGCGATGCGCTGTCGTTTGAATCGCTTTACGTGATGCACTGTGTTCTCCGCGCAAGAGGGCACGGCCCGCCCGCCAGGGGCGCGGCCGGCCGTTTCGGTTTCAATGAAAAAGGGGAATAAGGGTCGGGAATCGGGGCTCGGGCTAGACCTTGCCGGCGGCCTTCCAGTCGGCCAGCAGCTGCCGGGCCTCGGCGAGGGGCGCCGGGTCCACCCACGGCCCGATGTCGAAGTCCTGCGGGATGAAGCCGTGTTCGAGCAGGAAGTCCTTCTGCACGCGCAGGCTGGCAACCTTGTCCGCGTCCAGGTCGATCTGCACGCCCCGGGCCACGCTATCGTAGGCGCCGGCGAGGGTCTCGGGGGCCACGTTGAAGTCGCGGGCGATCAAGGTCACCGTCTCGTCCGGGTGGGCCAGCGCCCAGTCGGTGGCCTGCAGCAGGCGGGCCAGGTAGCGCACCACGATGTCGCGCCGCTCGTCGAGCAGCGCCCCGCTCACCGCCAGGCCGCGCAGCACCGAGGGATGCACGCGGGCCAGCGGGTCCGGGTTGTCGCGGCTCTCATACACGGTGCGGATACCCAGTCCGGCCTCCACGTCGGCCGGCAGGCGGGCGAACACCGCGTCCACCTGCCCGGTGCGCAGGGCCTCGGCGAGCACGGCGGCCTGCTCCCTGAAATAGTCGCGGCGCAGCCCGTCGGGCCCCGGCTCGGTGGAATGGGGCGGCGCCGGCAGATCGACGCGCTGCACGTCGGCAAGGCTGAGTCCGGCGGTCGCCAGGGCCGCCGAGAAGAGCTTGAGCTGCTGGGCGATCATCAGGTCGAAGGCCTGCTCGGCTCGCCCGATGATGCCCACGCTGCGGCCCTTGAGGTCGGCCGGCGTGGCGATGCCGGAAGCCGCCAGCACCTTGAGCGGGTAGGAACCTTCCAGCCAGGCCAGCGCGACGATGCGGTTGTCCACCCCGTGGGCGCGCGCCCACACCGCCGGCGCGTGGCCGGCGTTGCGGATCCACAGGCGCTCGTGGTGGGCGTAGGACAGCTTGCCGGTGAAGCCGATGGACTTGAACGTCACGTCGAAGCCGGGCTCGTCGGCGAACTCTTCCTGCAGGTAGCCCAGCTGGTAGGCCAGCGCCGAGGCGGTGGGCACCGCCGGGCAGCGGGTCAGGCTGAGGGCGCTGCGGGTCGGGGTGGCGGCGGGCGCGGCCGCTGCCGCGTCGAGGGTGAGGCTCATCGGAATCTCCTGGGGCGGTGGGGCTGGGCGGCGCTCAGGCGGCCCGGGCCAGGCGTTCGAGAATCTCGCGCCCGTTGTTGAAGAGGGTCTGCAGGGTGTGGGCGTCGAGGCCGCTGCCGCGCACCGCGGCCAGCACCGGCGCACTCGGCACCAGCGGGTAGTCGGAGCCGAAGAGGATCCGCTCGGCCCCGAGCACGCGCACCGCCAGGCCGAGGGCTTCCGGGTCGCTGCCGAGCACGCCGGTGTCGATGTACACCCGGCGCAGCGCCGGCAGCTGCGGCGGCAGGCCTTCCTTGCGGCCCCGCGCGTCGATGGAGCCGGCCAGCGCCGGCAGGATGCCGCCGAGCATGGCGAGCTGCACCGTCACGTCCGGGTAGCGTTCGAGGTAATCCGTGAGGACCAGAGTGATCCACGCGGCGGAGAACTGGGACGTGGATTCCAGCAGCCAGCGGGCGGTGGCGGCGTCGGCCGCCGGCGGATGGGCCCACTGCCCCGGCACGCTGGGATGGGCCAGGCCGGTGTGCAGGTAGAGGTGGCTGCCGTGGCGCTGGGCCACTTCGAGGATGGGCGCCACGTGGCGGGCGCCGTCGAGGCTGAGGAAGGCGCCGGCCGGCAGCACCGCGCCGATCAGGCCCAGCTCCCGGTGGGCCCGGTCGAGTTCGCGGGCCGACCATTCGACGTCGGCGGTGGTCAGCGCAGCGAGGCCGCTGAGGCGGCCCGGATGGCGGGACACCAGCTCCGCCAGGTCGTCGTTGTAGTCGCCGAACAGCGTGCGGGAGGCCGCCGCGTCGAGGGCCGGGTCGACACCCAGCGTGGTCGGCCAGGAGATCACCTGGTGGTCGATGCCGGCCTCGTCGATGTGGGCGATGCGGGTCGGCCCGTCGAAGAAGGTCGGGCCGATGGGGATCGCGCGGGACAGCACCGAGCTGTTCACCAGGAACTCCAGTCCGCCGTCGGGGCGGCGCTGCACGCGCGGCGCGGCGTCGCGGCTTTCGAGGAAGGCCAGCGCGCGGGGCGACAGCCAGTGGGTGTGCCAGTCGATGATCTTGGTCATGGTCGGGTTCTCTCTCGGGGTCGGGGATGCAGGCGGCTCAGGGCTGATGGTTCAGGCCTGGGCGGGTTCGGGGAAACGCGACGGGAAGCGCGGCAGGGTGCCGTTCAGCGCGTAGTCGCCGACCAGGCGCAGGGACAGGACCAGCGGGTCGTGGGAGGCCAGCGTGCGGACGTCGCGCCAGTAGCGGTCGAAGTCGTTGGCGGCGCTGGTGCCGCGGCCGCCGGCGAACTCGAAGACCCGCGGCGTCACCTCCAGCGCGATCTGCGAGGCGTGGGAGCGCAGGCCCAGGGACTTCACCGACAGCTCGGACAGGCCGTCCTCGTCGATGTGGGCGCGGCCGTCCCAGCCCGCCTGCAGGTCGGCGATGAAGCGGTCGAAGTAGCCCAGCGCCGCCTCCACCTTGATCCACAGGTCGGCGAACTGGGTCTGCACCAGCGGGTCGCCGCCGATGGAACTGGCCCCCGGCAGGATGGACTGGCGCCGGTCGTGCAGCGCGTAATCGCGGGCGGCATCCAGCGCGGCCAGCGCCGAGCCGAGGTACACCGCCGAGTAATACAGCGCCCCGAAGGTGGTCCAGAAGGGCAGCACGCTGCGCTGGGCGCCGGCATGCTTCCACGGGATCACCTCGTCCGCGTAGAGGCGCACGTTGTCGAAGCTGACGGTGCTGGAGTCGGCGCCGCGCAGGCCGATGGGGTTCCAGTCGTCGTGGAAGCGGATGCCTTGCCGGTCGGTGGGCAGGTAGCCGTAGATGAAGTGCTGGCGGTTGCTGTGCTCGGCCAGCACGGTGGTGACGTTGGCGAGGGGCGCGCCGGTGTTCCACTTCTTGACGCCGTTGATGACGTAGCCGCCGTCCGGGTGGGGCGTGGCGAAGAACTCCCGGTTCACGTACTGGGTCACGTTGCCCCAGTACCAGCGCCCGGCGGTGGCCTGGCGCACGATGGCGGCGTTGTCGCCGGTGAAGTCGTGGAACAGCGGCACCGCCGAGTTGTACATGTGGAAGCCGAGCAGCGCGCCGACCGAGCCGTCGCCGCGGGCGATCTCCAGCACCGACCAGGCGGCGTCGCGCACGCTGCCGCCTCCCCCGCCGTGCTCCCGCGGGTAGAAGAGGTTGACGATGCCGGTTTCACGCAGGCGGCGGATCGCGTCGGCAGGACGGATGCGCTGGTGGTCGCGCTCGGCGGCGCCGGGCTTGAGTTCGGCGGCGAGGGCGCGGGCGGTGGCGATCCAGTCGCCAGGATAGGGTTCGAAGCGGAGGTCGGCGGGCGCAGCGGCGCGGGCGGCGTCCCGTTCGGGAGTCGCGGTGATGAGGCTCATGGCAGGCTTTCGTTGCGGGTTGCGGGGGAAGTTCAGGACGCGCTGGGCAGCACGCGGGCCGGGCTCAGCTTGACGGCCACGGCCAGCCCCAGCCAGACCAGGCCGGCG
This sequence comes from Zoogloea sp. GW822-FHT05C07, assembly GCF_058800215.1. NCBI lineage: Bacteria > Pseudomonadati > Pseudomonadota > Betaproteobacteria > Rhodocyclales > Zoogloeaceae > Zoogloea > Zoogloea sp. GW822-FHT05C07. Next base: position 3,604,369 of record NZ_CM179510.1, on the reverse strand, counting down.
GCGAGGTAGCAGGCCGGCGCCACCAGCACCGCCGTAGCGAGGGAGTAGCGGTCGGACAGCACACCGACCAGCTCGGGGCCGATGACGCCGGCCACGCCGGAGGTCAGCACCACCGAGAAGGCGGCGGCGCTGTTGCGCAGGCGCGGCGGCACGGTCTCCACCACCAGCGTGGTCAACGTGCCGGCGCTGAGGCCGAAGCTGGTGATGGCGGCGACGATCAGGATCTGCGCCAGGGCCAGGTCGGCCGTGGTGTAGGCCAGCGTGAAGGCCGCCGCGGCGATCACCGAGGTGCTGCTCAGGAAGGCCGGGAAGCCCCAGCGGTACTGGCGCAGGAACAGGCTCGACAGGTAGCCGCCGATCAGCCCGGCCGGCAGCGTGAAGAGCAGCGTCTGCGCCAGGAAGGCCGAGGCCTGCTGGTTGGGCAGCCCATGGACGCGGTGCAGGAAGGCCGGAATCCACATCTGCACCGACATGGCGGTGAAGAAGAACACCAGCGCCACGCCATGCAACACGTAGCCGGGGCTGCGGAACACCGCCAGGCTGGCGCGGAAGTCCGGCCGTTCGACCGGCTTGCCGTCGGCCGCGCGCGCCTCGCTGCCGCCCAGCTCCGGCTCCCGGACCCACAGCAGCGCCAGGAACAGCGCGATGCCCGGCACCCCGGCGACGAAGAAGGCGGCCCGCCAGCCATATTGAGCGGCGACCCAGCCGCCCACGGCCAGCGCCAGCGCGGCGCCGATCTTGTTCTTCAGCATGTACAGCGAGAACACCAGGTTGCGCCACTTGGGGCGGTACAGGTCGGCCAGCCAGCTGGGCGCCAGGCTGTTGTAGGCGGCCTCGCCAAAGCCGGTGACGATGCGCCACAGGAGCAGGCCGGCGAAGCCCTCGGCGAGGCCGGTGGCCGCCGCCGCCACGCTCCACAGCAGCACGCCGGCCAGCAGCACCGCCTTGCGCCCGAGGCGGTTGGCGAGGAAGCCGAAGACCGGCGCGCCGACGATGCCGGCGAGGGTGAACAGGGACGACAGGCGGCCGATCTGCTCGTCGCTGAAGCCGAATTCGTTCTTGATCGGCGTGAGCAGCGACGCAATGATCATCGCGTCCATCACGCAGACCACGCCGAGGGCCAGCAGCAGCGCCAGGGAGGCATGCGCGCCCCAGTCGCGGGACGACGCGGCGTCGGCCGGATTCGGGAGGCGATCGGCCGGCGGCAATGGCGCGGCAAGAGTGGATTCGCGGGGCGGGGCCATGGTCGGAAATAGATGAATGAATAAGGGGGTATGGCTTCGGCGTGCCGTCCAATTCACTGCGGGCGCATCGCCTAATCTGGACGCTATTGTTGGCGAGCGCCCATCCGTAGAGAAGGACAATCCGTGCCACGTTTAGAAGGATTAATGGATTGCTTATCGCAAGGATTGCGTTTGGGCCACGGTGCGCCTTTGTTATATTTTTTCCGGGGCGCCTGGCGGCGGACTGCCGCGCCTTTCGACTTTCCCTATTGGGCCTCGCAAGAAGCCGCCACTCCCGATACCCATTCACGCCCGCCGCGCCCCCGGCGGCGCCCACCAATCCGATCATGGAGAGCCCCGATGGGATACCTGGACCCGGACAATCTGCGCCACACGGTTTCCACTGCGGGCTACGGCGCCGCCCGGGGCTGGGACATCGGCATCCACGACCGCCAGTTCACGCTCTACCAGCTGTCCGGGCTGATCGCCTGGGCCCGCGAGCGGGGCGCCCTGCCGCCCGCGCTGGAGCGGGAGCTGGGGCTCGACGTGTCGGCCCAGGACTGGCCGTCGATGGTGATCTCCTACGTGGACTTGCGGCGCATCCTCGAACGCCTGTGGCACGGCGCCGACAAGGGGGAATCCCTTTTCAATCACGCGTCGCGCGTCAATTTCGCCAGCTTCGGCCTCATCGGACTGGCGGCCATGGCTTTTCCCACCGGCGAGGAAGGCATCCGCTTCTGCGCGCGCAGTTTCCGCACCGCGTGGAGTGCGCTGCCGGAAACCGGCGGCGATGGCGGACTGCGCATGCTGCATATTCCGAAATTCCACGACCCGGAAATGCGCAGCGCCCTCGAGCTATTCCATTTCGTCAATTGCCTGTCGGTATCCCGCTCGCGCACGCCGGGCATTCCGATTGCACGGCAGGTGGAGCTGACGAATTCCGAAGGTATTTCCCGGCAGGCCCTGGAGGACTTTTTCGGCTGCCCGGTGCAACTCGGCGCCGATATCGCCCAGATCCATTTCACGCGGGAGTGGATCCAGCGCCCGACCGGCGTGCCCAATTCCGACGTGCGGACCCAGCTGCTGCGCCTGTGCGCCCAGGTGGACAGCGCCGAGGCGCCGGGCGCCCGCACGCCGCTGCAGTTCCTGTCCGATCACATCCGCGAGATCCGCTCGTCGGAGGAGATGGCCCGCTACATGGGGGTCAGCCGCCGCACGCTGGCGCGCATGCTCGACCGGGAAGGCGTCAGCTACAGCGTGCTGTCGCGGGCGGCCCGCTCCCTCCATGCGCAACGCATGCTGCGCGGCCGGGAGCCGATCCGCGAGGTTGCCGACGTGCTCGGCTTTGCGGACGAACGCAGCTTCCGCCGCGCCTTCCGCGAGTGGACCGGCCTGTCGCCGAGCGACTACCGGACCCGGCACGGCACCGGGGACGCGCCGGCCCGACCGGCCGATGGCGGCCCTGCGGGCGGGACACGCCACACGGCCTGAGCGGCATCCGGCCGGCCCTCACGGTTCAGGTATCGAAACGGAAGCCGGCGGGCTTTGGCCGCTGGCGTTCCCGGAAGGCGGTCATGAAGGCATCGCGGGAGCGCGGCAGAAAGAAGGGATTGCGCTGGCGCTCCTCGCCGATCGTCGACACGGTGCGGCCGTGCACGTCGTGGCCGGGAAAGACCAGCACCTCGTCGGGCAACGCAAACAGCCGGTGCACGACCGAGTCGTAGATGCGCCCGGGATCGCAGACCTCCCCTTCCGCCAGGCCGCAGCCGCCCAGCTCCAGCGCGTCGCCGCAGAACAGGCGGTCCCGCCACAGGTAGCTGACGCTGAACGGCGTGTGGCCGGGCGTGGCGATCACGCGGATCGCCTCGGCACCAAGCAGCAGCGAGTCGCCATCGCCAGCCGCCCGGTAGCGCTCGCCGCCGCCGGGCGGCGCACCGGCCACCAGCGGCACCGCCGGATAGAGATGGGCCAGGCGTTCCAGCATGTCGCCATGGACATGGGTCAGCAGGATCGTCTGCAACTCGAAGCGGCGCTCGGCCAGCAGGGACTTAAGCAGCAGCGCCTGGCAGGGATCGGGATTGGGATCGACGGCGACCGCTGCGTCCCCGTCCGCCGGGGCGAACAGGTAGCTCATCGCGGAAGTCTGCGGGTCGAAGAACTGCCGGAAATACATTACTGCGCTCCTCAATGCCCCGCCATCCGCAACGCGGCCAGCAGAACGCCAGTCAGCAGGGACAACAACCGCAGCACCGGGTCGGGGTCGCCGGGCATTCCGGCATCGGGATGAATCTTGCGCATGGACATCCTCCGCCGACCTCAGGCCACCGCGGCATCGTCCGCGCCGATCAGCAGGCGGGTGTCGCCCAGGTACTTGTAGGGCGGGATTTCCAGGTTGGTCGGCGCCGGCTTGTTCTTGAAAACCCGCCCCGCCAGATCGAAGGTCGAGCCGTGGCAGGGGCACAGGAAGCCGCCGGGCCAGTCGGCGCCGAGAGCCGGGTTGCCGGCCTGGAAGGCGCTGGACGGCGAGCAGCCGAGGTGGGTGCAGATGCCGACCGCCACGAAGACTTCCGGATTGCGCGAGCGATGGGCGTTGCGGGCGTAGTCGGGCTGCTGGGAGGCCACGCCGGATTGCGGATCGGCCAGCTGGGGCTCGACCCGGGCCAGCGCGGCCAGCATGTCCGGGGTGCGCCGCAGGATCCACACCGGCTTGCCGCGCCATTCGACGACCATCAGCTCGCCCGGCGCGAGCTTGTCGATGTCCACCTCAACCGGCGCCCCGGCGGCCATCGCGCGCTCGGACGGGGTCAGCGTCGCCACGAAGGGTGCGGCGGCGGCCACCGCCAGGGCCCCGCCGGCTCCGGCGGTGGCGATGAGCAGGGTCCGGCGGGACGGATCGCGGGGAGATTCGGGTCCGCCGAAGGCGGGCGGCAAGGTCGTGGTGGGCATGGAGTCCTCTCGGTTGGGCTGGCGGTGGTCGTCAAGCTGTATCAGCTCCGGCTAATCAACATCCATGCCACCCCAGTGCGTCACGCCAAGCCCTTGCGCATCAAGCACTTACGCCCACGCACCGCAGAACGCGCTGCCATCCGGCCTGCCACGCGAACTGCCACACGCGTGCCTGGCAGTTCCTGCGGCCGCCAGCGCACATCAAGGCCCGAAAGCGACCGCTCAGCATGATTTGACCGTGGCGGTCTGCCATGACAGCATCCGGCAGATCTGCTGGCAGAAAGCCTTCCCCATGAGCATCGGCCCCCATCCCCTCCCCGAACTCGTGTCCTTCCTCGACACGCTGCCGGAGCCGCACATCCTGTGCGACCGCAACTACCGGATCCTGGCCGCCAATGGCGCCTACCGCGCCAAGTGCGAGCGGCCGGACGACCTGATCGGGCGCCACTGCTACGAGGTGTCCCACCACTACCCGGTGCCCTGCGACCAGGCCGGCGAATCCTGCCCGCTGGCGCGCAGCCTGCAGTCCGGCCAGCGGGAGCGCGTGGTGCATCTGCACCACACCGCCGGCGGCGAGCGCTACGAGAACATCGAACTGTCGCCGGTGCGCGACCGGGATGGCGAGATCGCCTTCTTCATCGAGAAGCTGGAGCCGCTGCCGGTGGCCCGCGGCGTCGCGGCGGACCAGGGCCTGGTCGGCCGGGCTCCGGCCTTCCTGGCGATGCTGGAGCTGGTGGCCCGCGTCGCCCCGTCCGAAGCCAGCGTACTGCTGCAGGGGGAGTCCGGCACGGGCAAGGAGCTGGTCGCCCAGGCCATCCACGAGGCGAGCCGGCGCGCCGACCGCCCCTTCGTGGCGGTGGATTGTTCCGGCCTCACCGAAACCCTGTTCGAGAGCGAGCTGTTCGGCCACGAGCGCGGCGCCTTCACCGGCGCGAGCACGCGCAAGAGCGGCCTCGTCGAAGTGGCCAGCGGCGGCACGCTGTTCCTCGACGAGCTGGGCGACATTCCACTGGCGATGCAGGTCAAGCTGCTGCGCCTGCTGGAAACCGGCACCTACCGAAGGGTCGGCGGCACCGAGCTGATCCGTGCCGACATCCGCCTGATCTCCGCCACCCACCGGCCGCTGAAGGCGCTGGTGGAAAAGGGCCAGTTCCGCCAAGACCTGTTCTACCGCGTGAATGCCTTTCCGATCGGCCTGCCGCCGCTGCGCCGCCGCCCGGAAGACATCCCGCAGCTGGCCGAAACCCTGCTCAAGCGGGTCGCGCCGGAGCGCCCGCTGGGCATCGCTGCGGACGCGCTGGACTGCCTCGTGAACTACGACTATCCGGGCAACGTGCGGGAGCTGCGCAACATCCTGGAGCGCGCCAGCCTGCTGTGCGACGGCGATCTGCTGCAACTGCGGCATCTGCCCGAGGAGCTGCAATTCGGCGAATCCAGCGACGCTGCGATGCCGGACGCCGACGACGTGATGAGCCGCAGCGCCCTGCCCGCCGGGCGCCAGGCAGCACCGAGCGACGCCCAGCTGCGCGCCGCGCTGCAGGGCCACCGGGGTTCCCGCAAGAGCCTGGCGGCACAGCTGGGCATGAGCGAGCGCACGCTGTACCGGCGCATCAAGGAGCTGGGCTGACGGGTATCCGCAGGGTGTACCGCCCGGTATTCAGGGCAGCCAGGCCGGCAGGAGCCAGCGAGCACCTCAGCCACTCATCCACCGACCTTCCGGACGTAAAAAAGGGAAGCCGGATCGCTCCATGCCTCCCCTCCCCTGCCGCTGCGCCAGGCCCCACGCGCAGGTGGAGCCGGCAGCTTCCGGTACTTACTGCGGTATCAGGAACACCGACTTCTCCCGTACCGCCACGGTTTCGTCGTCCAGCGCCTTCACTTCGATATACACGGTGTTGGAGCCGGGCTTGCCCGACTCGGGCGGCGCCGCCACTTCGATGGTGACCGACTTCAGTTCCGCCGCATCGAGCTCGATCGGCCCGGCCGGGCTCAGCTTCACCCCATCCAGCCCGCTCGCCGACAGGGCGTAACGCCGCGGCTTCTCGGTCATGTTCATCACCTGCAGATTGTACACGTTGGCGATCAGCCCCCCTTCGATCTCCCGGCTCAGCGTCGAGCGGTCCTTGATCACATCGACCCGCAGCGTCGAGCGCGTCGCCAGGCCCCACACGAAGGCCGTGCACAACGCCATCAGCACGCCGGCGTAGATCAGTATCCGCGGGCGCATCACGTGGCCGAGGATTTCCTTCCTGCCCCAGTGCCGCTTCATCGCGTTTTCGGTGGTATAGCGGATCAGGCCCTGCGGGTAGTTCATCTTGTCCATCACCTGATCGCAGGCGTCGATGCAGGCCGCGCAGCCGATGCATTCGTACTGCATGCCGTTGCGGATGTCGATGCCGGTCGGGCAGACCTGCACGCAGATGCCGCAATCGACGCAGTCGCCCTTGCCGACCGTCTGCGGGTCGACGCCCTTGCGCCGCGGGCCACGCGGCTCGCCCCGCTCGGGGTCGTAGGTGATCACCAGCGTGTCCGGGTCGAACATCACGCCCTGGAAGCGGGCATACGGGCACATGTATTTGCAGACCTGCTCGCGCATCACGCCGGCAAACAGGTAGGTGAAGCCGCCGTAGAAGCAGATCCAGAACAGCTCCCACGGGCCGAAGCTGAAGCCCGCCGCTTCGCTCAGCAACTCGTGGATCGGCGTGAAGTAGCCGACCAGTGTGAAACCCGTCCACAGGGACAGCAGGCCCCAGGTGCCGAACTTGGCGCCCTTGATCGCCAGCTTGCGGACGCTCAGCGGGGCCTGGTCCAGCTTCATGCGCTGCGCGCGGTTGCCTTCGATCTTCTCCTCGATCCACATGAAGATCTCGGTATAGACGGTCTGCGGGCACGAATAGCCGCACCACAGCCGCCCGGCCACCGCGGTGAAGAAGAACAGGGAATACGCACTGATGATCAGCAGCACCGCCAGGAAGAACACGTCCTGCGGCCAGAAGATCCAGCCAAAGATGTAGAACTTGCGCTGTACCAGGTCCAGCAGCACGGCCTGCCGGCCGTTCCACGGCAGCCAGCACAGGCCGTAAAACAGGATCTGCGTCGCCCACACCAGGATCCACCGCCAGGTGGCAAAGCGGCCCGTCACCGCGCGCGGGTAAACCTTCTGGCGGACGGCGTAGAGGGTTTCTTCAGTTTCCGCCCGCGCCTTGGCCTGGGCATCGGGGGGGATGATGGTTCGAGGGTCGGCTTCGCTCATGGCTGCAAGGAACTCGCGTTGAAATGGGTCGGCACCACGGCGGAAGCTGCGTTACAAAACCGTGGCGAATCACCCGATCCATAACAACATCCGTGCCATCCGGTCCTGCTGGCGGAAAGCCCATTCGATCAAGGGTTTGGCCTGAGCTGCCACTGGCCCGGCACGCCACACTGGCAGTCTTCTGACAGAAACGCTGCCACAGCTGGCAGCGTTTCTGTCCGGAACACGTGGCGGCAAGCCCTTGCCACCACGCGACCGCAGCCCCGGATCAGTCGCGCAGCCCGCGCACGGCCAGCGCAGCCAGGGACGTCAGCGTTGCCAGGCCGGTGACCGCCAGCCAGCCCCACTGGGCGAACAGCAGGCTGCCAGCCACCGCCCCCGCCGCCATGCCGACGAACATGCTGACCACCAGCACCGCGTTCAACCGGCTGCGCGCGCCGGGGTCGAGGCCATACACGATGCTCTGGTGGGCAATCAGCGAGGCCTGCACGCCCAGGTCGAAGCCCACCGTGGCGATCCCCAGCACCACCAGCTGGACGGTCGGCGGCAGCTGCGTGCCAAGCCCCATCAGGCCGAAGGACAGCGCAGCGAGGCCGGACGCCAGGCGGATCACCAGGGCCGGCCCGCGACGGTCCGCCAGGTGGCCGGCCATCGGTGCTGCCAGCGCACCGGCCGCGCCCGCCAGCCCGAAAGCACCGGCAGCGGCGCTCCCCAGGTGGAAAGGCGCGCCGTGCAGCATGATCGCCAGCGTGGACCAGAAGGCGCTGAAACCCACCGACAGCAGCCCCTGGGCCAGCGCCGCGCGGCGCAGCTCCGCATGGCGGCCGAGCAGCGCCGGCAGCGACGCGAGCAAGGCGCGGTAGGACAGCTGCGTGGTCGGCGCGAAATGCGGCAGCCAGTGCCACGCGGCCAGGCCGATCAGCGCAATGCCGACCGCCGCCGCCGCGAACATCGCCCGCCATCCCCAGTACTCGGCCACCAGCCCGCTGACGACACGGGACAGCAGGATGCCCATCAACAGGCCGGTCATCACCGTGCCGACGATGCGCCCACGGCTCTGCTCCGGCGCGAGGCTGGCCGCCGCCGGCACGAAATCCTGGGCCAGCGTGGCGGTCAGGCCGATGGCCAGGCTGGCCAGCAGGAAGCTGCCGAAGTCTCCGGCCAGCCCGGCCGCCAGCAGGGCCAGCACCAGCAGCACCGACTTGCCGAGGATGATGTGGCGGCGGTCGTGGCGGTCGCCCAACGGCGCCAGCAGCAGGATGCCCAGCGCGTAGCCGAGCTGGGTCAGCGTCGGCACGAAGCCGGCTTCCCGCGCACCGGTGCCGAACTCGGCCGTCAGCACGCCGAGCAGCGGCTGGCTGTAGTACAGGGACGCGACAGACAGGCCGGCGCCCGTAGCCAGCAGGAAGATCAGCGAGCGGGCCGGCCGGTGGACCTCTGGCAGCGCCGCTTCAGGCAGCTCAGGCAGCGCCGGCACCAGCGGGACGGCCAGCGGGTCATGCGTCTTACAAATGGAAGTCATGGCAAAACTCCTGTTTCATGGGTGAGCGAAGCTTGCCCGTCGCCCAGCCACCACGGTAGTAGCCTGACATGCAGATTTGCTATACGTTTGACGCATGAAGAAGACGCTCATCACCGCCCCCGGCGAGCCGCGCGCCCGCATCGATGCCCCAGCCACCGCATCGGCTGCCGGCGACCGCCTGGAGCTCATCCAGACCTTCGTGCGCATCATCGAGGCCGGCAACCTATCGGCCGCCGCCGCCCAGCTCGGCATGACCCAGCCGACCATCAGCCGGCGCCTGCAGACCCTGGAGAAATCCCTCGGCGTGCGCCTGCTGCAACGCTCCACCCACACCATGCGCCTGACGGTGGACGGCGAACGCTGCTACGAAGGCGCCAAGGCCTTGCTGGCCAACTGGGCAGCCTTCGAGTCCGACCTGAAAGGCGCCCGCGAAGAACCGGAAGGCGTGCTGCGCGTCGTCGCCCCCCACGCCTTCGGCCAGGAGCGCCTGGTCGGCCCGCTGGCCAGCTACCTTCAGCGCTACCCGCGCATGAAGGTCGAATGGCTGCTGCACGACGACAGCGCGATCCAGGATTTCATCGCCGCCGGCATCGACTGCGCGATCCAGGTCGGCGAGATCGACGACTCGTCGCTGGTCGCCATCCAGCTCGCCGAAGTGCCGCGCATCGTCGTCGCGGCGCCGTCGGTGCTCGCCGCCGGCGCCATGCCCCGCGAGCCGGAGGACCTCGCCGGACTGCCGTGGCTGGCCCTGCGCACCTACTACCGGCACGAGATCGCGCTGCGCCACGTGACGACGGGCGAGCGCCGCGTCGTGCCGATCGAACCGCGCCTGAGCACCGACAGCCTGTACGCGCTGAAGAGCGCGGCCCTGATGGGCCTGGGCGTCGGGGTCGGCTCGGCGTGGGTGATGACCGAGGCGCTGGCCGACGGGCGCCTCGTGCAGCTGGCACCGGACTGGCAGGCCGCGCCGCTACCGGTCAGCCTGGTCTATCCCTACGCCCGCTTCTACCCGGCCCGCCTGCGCTGCTTCATCGACGTGATGCGCGCCGCCCTGCCCCAGGCGATCGCCGGCTGACTACCGTGGGACAGGGCATGGCTTTCAGTGATGCGAGCACAGCCGCATCAAAGTCTGCCATCAACATCCACTTGGAATTCACCCGGGAGCGTCTAAGTTGAATGAATGATGAGGTGACAGACGCCTTGCCACGCCAGGAGCGTGAGACCTCTGGCACCCATCATGGGATGAGGCAACAAGGGCGCATATCCGGGCACATGACAAACCGTCGCCCCTTCAAACCAGAGCCCGGCCTGGCAATTCGATGATGGACACCAACACCAGAGGATCCCACCATGGCTGCAAGACGTTTCAGGCTGTTACCCACCGCCACGGCAACATTCTTCGCGCTGTCGCTATTTGCCGTGCCCGGGGCCCGTGCAGACGACAGCCTCAGCGACATGAATTCGCGCATCAAGCGCGGCTTCGAAATCGTCCCGCTGGGAGTACACCTGAATCTACGCGGCAAGAACCGCGAATTGGTAGGCCTCGGCAGCTACATCGTGAATACCAACGGCTGCAATGACTGCCACACCCATCCCGAATTCGTGCAAGGCGGAAACCCCTTCCTCGGTGAAGCCGAGCTGATCAACTACACCGTGTATATGTCGGGAGGGCGGCAGTTCGGTCCCTCGATCACCTCCGCCAACATCACTCCGGATTCGACGGGTAAACCTGCCGGACTGACGCTGAAGGACTTCATGACGACAATGCGCACCGGCCACAACCCCAACGACCCACCGGGCTCGATCCTGCAGGTCATGCCCTGGCCGGTCATCGGCAAGAAGACCGACCAGGACCTTCGGGCCATCTACGAATACCTCAGCGCCATCCCGGCGCTGCCAGACAACCCGAACCCCGGCCCCTGAAGCTGAAACCCAGGCCAAGGCTCGGGCTGCGGCATTCAGTGGTCCCGTCGGTTGGGCGGCACGATGTTGAGGCGGGTCAGCTTGCGATAGAAGGTGGCCCGCGACAGGCCCAGCTCTTTCGCCGACACCGTCACCTGCCACTGGTTGCGGCGCAGCACTTCCAGCATGCGCTCGCGCAGGCGGGCGTCCTTCTCCTTCAGCGGCGGCGCGGGCGGTTCCGGCAGGGACTCGCGCAGGCTGTGGATGTCGTGATCATCCCGCGGCGCCGGCCGGGCCGACACCAGGCGCGGGCCGAAGAACAGGTCCGGCGGGAAATGCGCAGTGTGCAGCAGCGTGCTCTCGCAGATCGCACAGGCGTAGCGCATCGCATGACGCAGCTGGCGGATGTTGCCGGGCCAGCCGTGGCGGATCAGCGCATCGCGGGTTTCAGGCGCCAGGCGTAGAGACTCCCGCCCCATCGCCTTGATCTCCTCGACCAGCACCCGGTCAATCACCGTGCCGATGTCCTCCCGCTCGCGCAGCGGCGGCAGCACGAACACCGCGCCGTTGAGGCGGTAGTACAGATCCTCGCGGAAGCGCCCCTCTTCAACCAGGCGCGGCAGGTTCTGGTGGGTCGCGCAGATGATGTGCAACTTCACCGGGATCGGCTGCTCGGCGCCCAGCGGCAGCACCTCGCCCTCCGCCAGCACGCGCAGCAGGCGGCTCTGCAGCACCAGCGGCATGTCGCCGATCTCGTCGAGGAACAGTGTGCCGCCGTCCGACTGCAGGATCTTGCCGCGGGCGCCCTTGGCCCGCGCGCCGGTAAATGCACCGTCCCGGTAACCGAACAGCTCGCTCTCGATCAGGCTTTCCGGAATCGCCGCACAGTTGAGGGCGATGAAGGGTTGCTTGTGGCGGCTGCTGCAGTCGTGGATGGCCTTGGCGAAGGCTTCCTTGCCGGTGCCGGTCTCGCCCAGCAGCATCACCGGGATGTCCCGGTTGGCCACCTTCAGCGCACGGCTGACGTTGGTGCGCACCCGCGAATCGTCGGTGGCCAGGTGGCCGAAACCGCGCACCTCGTTGCAGCCCTCGTCGTTGGTCGCGCCGTGGTGCACATCGCTCGGCGCGCGGCGCCGTGCATCGGGCACCCGCAGCAGCGCGAAGAAACGTTCGCCGCTGTCCTGCACGCGCAGCGGAATGGCCTGCCCCGGCTGCGCGTGGGCCGCCGCCAGCAGATCGGCGGCCGAGCATTCGAAGAGGTCGGACACGCAGCTGATCATCCGCCCCGGCCGCTGCAGCAGTTCCTTGCGGGCCCGCCGATTGCCACCGACGATCATGCCTGTGTCGTCGAAGGCGAGCAGGTAGTCGGTCTGCACGTGCAGCAGTTCAGGACTGCGACCGAACTGCAATATCCAGTACTGGCGCAGGCTGTGGAACGCAAAAGCGTCCTCGATCAGGCGCGCCTTCTCGACCACCATCTGGAACACCAGCAACTGGCTGTCCCGGTTCTCGGGTGAATACAGCGCCGACGCATCGAGCACCGCCAGCGGCTGGTCGTCGATGCCGAGGATGGGCGCCGAGCTGCAGGTGAAGCCGATATTGTGGGAGCGGAAATGCTCGCCCCGATGCACAAGGATCGGCTGGCCATCCACCAGGCAGGTGCCCACGCCGCAAGTGCCCTCGTCCATTTCAGACCAGCGCGTGCCGTTGCGGAAACCCTGGGCGCGGAATTCCTTGTCCAGTTCCGGCACGGTGCGGAAATCGACGGTGACGCCGGTCGCGTCGGTCAGCAGCACGCAATAACTCGACGGCCGCAATTGTTCATGCAGGCGATCCATGCCCTCTCGCGCAATGCGCATGAAGGCATCCAGGCGGTCGCGGTGCTCGCGCAATTCCTGCGCGGTCACCACCTGGGGCGTCGTCGCCAGCCCCGGATCGACCTGGTATTTGCTCAGAGAGCGTTGCCACGAGCGCGTCAGCCGGTCCTGCGCCGGATGTCTGGGCAGCCGCGCGCCCCTCTCCACCACCTCGACCACGCGTTCCACGTGGCGGGCGATCTCACCTTGTCCCCGCATCATTTTATTTCCCCCATATATATCGGGAGTGTTTTAGGAAAAGCATCCTTTGGTAACGACAAAGCGTATTCCGCTACGGCAATTAAAGCAATGCTGACGTTTGTCTCCGTAAATTGAGACACCTGTCTCAGTTTCTCGTCTCTTTCTCGTCCTGGCGCCTCATTTCTCACTCCCTCTTTTCGAATCCATTTTCACCGCACAGCAAAATCAAAAATAAAAAAACATTACTTTTCATGACCATACAAAAATAGCAGCGCACAAATCCGGTATTCAATCGGCAATTGGCACGCCCCGTGCACAAAGGAACGCAATTCGCCAACCAATTGAAACCCAATTGTGAAACACGACTCCCAAATCCCTCCGATCGGCATCCTGGCCAATCCCGCCTCGGGGCGGGACATCCGCCGGCTGACCAGCAAGGCGCTGGTTTTCCCGACGGTGGAAAAGGTCAACATGATCGAGCGCCTGCTCGGCGCCTTCGGCGCGGTGGGCGTACAGCGTGTCGTGATGATGCCGGACGTGGTGGGCATCGCCGCCGGCCTGACCCGCGCCATCGACGGTCACCGGGCCGACCGCGGCCAGCCGTGGCCGCAGGTGGAGTTCCTGTCCATGCCGCTGCGCCACGATGCCAGCGACACCACCGAGGCGATCCGCCGCATGCGGGCGGCCGGCGTAGCGGTCATCGTCGTGCTCGGCGGCGACGGCACCCACCGCGTCGTGGCCTCCGCATGCGGCGACATCCCGCTGGCGACGCTGTCGTCCGGCACCAACAACGCCTTTCCCGAATTGCGCGAAGCGACGCTGACCGGCCTCGCCGCCGGCCTGCTGGCGAGCGGCGCGGTCAGCATCGAAGAAGCCGCGGTGCCCAACAAGCAGCTGCGCGTTCAGGTCGGCGAGCGGGAAGAGATCGCCCTGGTGGATGTCTGCGTGACCCACCTGGACCACGTGGGTGCCCGCGCCGTGTGGGACCCGTCGAGCATCGCCGAGCTGTTCGTGAGCTTCGCCGAACCGGACGCCATCGGCCTGTCCAGCATCGCCGCGATGCTCGCCCCGGTGGGCCGCAACGAGTGGCAAGGCGCCTGGGTGCAGTGCGACGGCGCCACCTCCGCGGTGCTGGCCCCCATCGCACCGGGGCTGGTGGTGCCGGTGCCGGTGGCCGCCCACGGCCTGCTGCTGCCCGGCGAGCCCCGTCCGCTGCGCTGCCTGCGCGGCAGCCTGGCCCTCGACGGCGAACGGGAGATCGAACTCAACGGCCGCGAGCCGGCCAGCGTAACCCTCGAACTGGACGGCCCGCGCACGCTGGACGTGCGCGCCACCCTCGCCGCCGCGGTGCGCCACGGCGCGCTGCGGCGGCCGCTGGCCACGGAGATGCCGGCATGACTCACCACCTTCTTCCCGCCTGCGGCCCGCCCGCAGCCCTCAACCCCGGACGGCGCCCCGCGGCGCCGACCGCCACCGACCCCGGCGCGGGCAGCCCGCTCCGCACCGGAAGCACCACCCAAAAATCCACAATCTGGAGACAACCGTGACCAAGAAACTGACTCGCGATGACCTGCTGACGGCCTACCGCACCATGCGCACCATCCGCGAATTCGAAGAGCGCCTGCACACCGACTTCGCCACCGGCGAGATCCCGGGCTTCGTCCACCTCTATGCGGGCGAAGAGGCGTCCGCCACCGGTGTGTGCATGAACCTCACCAAGGACGACCACATCGCCAGTACCCACCGCGGCCACGGCCACTGCATCGCCAAGGGCGTCGATCCGGTCGGCATGATGGCCGAGATCTGGGGCCGCAAGACCGGCACCTGCAAGGGCAAGGGCGGCTCCATGCACATCGCCGACCTGTCGGTGGGCATGCTCGGCGCCAACGGCATCGTCGGCGGCGGCGGCCCGCTGGTGTGCGGCACCGCGCTGGCGGCCAAACTGCGCGGCACCCGCAACGTCAGCGTGTGCTTCTTCGGCGACGGCGCTTCCAACCAGGGCACCATCTTCGAAGCCATGAACCTGGCCTCGGTGTGGAACCTGCCGGTGATCTTCCTGGCCGAGAACAACGGCTACGCGGAAGCCACCTCCTACAACTACTCGGTGGCCTGCGACACCATCGCCGACCGCGCCTCGGCCTTCGGCATGCCCGGCATCACGGTGGACGGCTTCGACTTCTTCGCCGTCCATGAAGCCGCCGGCGAGGCCATCGAGCGCGCCCGCAACGGCGGCGGCCCGTCCCTGGTGGAAGTGAAGCTGTCCCGCTACTACGGCCACTTCGAGGGCGACCAGCAGACCTACCGCGCCCCCGGCGAAGTGCAGAACATCCGCGACACCAAGGACTGCCTGCTGCAGTTCTCCCGCCGCGTGACCGCCAGCGGCGAGCTCGCCCAGGCCGACCTGGACGCCATCGACGCCGAAGTGAAGGCCCTCATCGACGGCTCCGTGGTCAAGGCCAAGTCCGACCCGAAACCCACCGAAGCCGACCTGCTCACCGATGTGTACGTGAGCTACTGATCACGCCCGCCCAAAGAATCCAGGAGACATAAAAATGGCACGAAAGATTACCTACCAACAGGCCATCAACGAGGCTCTCGACCAGGAAATGAGCCGGGACCAGAACGTCATCGTGATGGGCGAAGACGTGGCTGGCGGCTCCGGCGCACCGGGCGAGCAGGACGCCTGGGGCGGTGTGCTCGGCGTGACCCGCGGGCTGTACGCCAAGCATCCGGGCCGCGTCATCGACACCCCGATCTCCGAATCCGGCTACGTCGGTGCCGCCATCGGCGCCGCCTGCTGCGGCATGCGCCCGGTGGCCGAGCTGATGTTCGTGGATTTCCTCGGCGTGTGCTTCGACCAGATCTTCAACCAGGCCGCCAAGTTCCGCTACATGTTCGGCGGCAAGGCCGAAACCCCGGTGGTGATCCGCGCCATGTACGGCGCCGGCTTCCGCGCCGCGGCGCAGCACTCCCAGTGCCTGTACAACATCTTCACCCACATCCCGGGCCTGAAGGTGGTGGTGCCGTCCAACCCTTACGACGCCAAGGGCCTGCTGATCCAGTCGATCCGCGACAACGACCCGGTGATCTTCCTCGAGCACAAGGCCCTCTACACGATGGAAGGCGAAGTGCCGGAAGAGCTCTACACCGTGCCCTTCGGCGAAGCCGCCGTGGTCCGCGAAGGGCACGACGTGACCATCGTGGCCATCGGCCGCATGGTGCTGAAGGCCCAGGAGGCCGCCGCCGACCTGCAGAAGCAGGGCATCCACTGCGAGATCATCGACCCGCGCACCACCTCGCCGCTGGACGCCGACACCATCCTCGAAAGCGTCGAGAAGACCGGCCGCCTGGTGGTCGTGGATGAATCCCATCCCCGTTGCAGCATGGCCTCCGACATCGCCGGCCTGGTCGCCGAGCAAGCCTTCGACAGCCTCAAGGCGCCGATCCGCCAGGTCACCGGCTTCCACGCTCCCGTGCCGTTCAGCGACGCACTCGAAGAGCTTTACATCCCCAGCGCGGCGAAGATCGTCGCCGCCGTCAAGAGCGTCAAGGAGTACAAGTAATGTCTGCCATCCAAACCATCACCATGCCGAAGTGGGGCCTTTCCATGCAGGAGGGAAAGGTCAACGGCTGGCTCAAGCAGGTCGGTGATGCCGTCGAGCAAGGCCAGGAAATCGTCGAAGTCGAGAGCGAGAAGATCGCCGGCGCCGTCGAAGCAGGCGCCACCGGCGTGCTGCGCCGCCAGCTCGCCAATGAAGAAGACGTGCTGCCGGTCGGCGGTCTGCTCGGCGTCATCGCCGACGCCAGCGTGTCCGACGCCGACATCGACGCCTTCGTCGCCGACTTCCTGTCCAACTTCAAGCCGGCCGACGGCGAAGAGGAAGACCAGGGCCCGACCACCCAGAAGATCGAGGTCAATGGCCACAAGCTGCGCTACCTCAAGCGCGGCGAAGGCGGCGAGCCGATGCTGCTGATCCACGGCTTCGGCGGCGACCTCAACAACTGGCTGTTCAACCACGAAGCGCTGGCCGCCGACCGGGCGGTGTATGCCCTCGACCTGCCCGGCCACGGCGAATCCACCAAGGACGTCGGCGAGGGCAACCTGGCCGCACTGGCCGACACCGTCGCGGCCTTCCTCGACGCGGTCGGTGTCGCCTCGGCCCACCTGGTCGGCCACTCGATGGGCGGCGCGGTGTCCCTCACCGTAGCCCTGCGCCACCCGGCCAAAGTGCGCTCCCTCAGCCTGATCGGCAGCGCCGGCCTGGGCAGCGAGATCAACACCGGCTACATCCAGGGCTTCGTCTCCGCCGCCAACCGCAACGCCCTCAAGCCGCTGCTGGCCGACCTGTTCGCCGACAGCAGCCTGGTGACCCGCCAGCTGGTGGACGACCTGCTCAAGTACAAGCGCCTGGAAGGCGTCGGCCAGGCCCTTTCCACCCTGTCCGGCAATCTGTTCGCCGACGGCCGCCAGAACAGCGTGATGGCCGACCAGCTGGCCGCACTGGGCAAGCCGGTGCTGGTGATCTGGGGCGAGGAAGACCGCATCATCCCGGTCGCCCACGCCCACGCGGTGTCCGGCAAGGTGCAGGTGGAAGTGCTCGGCAACCGCGGCCACATGGTGCAGATGGAAGCCGCCAACGACGTCAATCGGGCCATTGCCCGCTTCGTCGGCTGACCGGCTCCGCCGGCGGGCGGAACGCCGGCCCACGGGTATCCCCCCTCCCCGTGGGTTGGTGTCCGCCCTGCCGCGCGGGCCACCGCAGGCCTGAACACACCGGAGTCCGGCCCAAGCCGGATCGCAAGCCCCCACCCCAAGGAGACATCATGCCCACCGCCCACGCCACGCCCGTCAGCCTGCGCGGCGCCGACAAGCTGGCCCGCATCCCCGTGAAGGTGGACAGCCAGCGGGCCTCGCCCCCCAAGCCGCCCTGGCTGCGCGCGCGCGACCCGGGCACCGCCTCCGTGCGCGACCTGCAGAAGCTGCTGCGCGAACAGGAGCTGCACACCGTCTGCGAGGAGGCCGACTGCCCCAACATCGGCGAGTGCTTCGCCCGCGGCACCGCCACCTTCATGATCATGGGCAGCATCTGCACCCGCCGCTGCCCCTACTGTGACGTGGCCCACGGCCGCCCGGCCCCGCTCGACGCCGACGAGCCGGCGCGCCTGGCACGCACCGTGGCGGCGATGGCGCTGCGCTACGTGGTCATCACCTCGGTGGACCGGGACGACCTGCGCGACGGCGGCGCCGGCCACTTCGCGGCCTGCATCGCGGCCATCCGCAACACCTCGCCGTGGGTGCAGATCGAGATCCTGACCCCCGACTTCCGCGGCCGCGAGGCGCTGGCTCTGGAAACCCTCGGCGACGCGCTGCCCGACGTCTTCAACCACAACCTGGAAACCGTGTCGCGCCTGTACCGCGCGGTGCGCCCCGGCGCCGACTACGCCGCGTCGCTGCGCCTGATCGCCGACATGAAGGCCCGCCACCCGGCACTGCCCACCAAGTCCGGGCTGATGCTCGGCCTCGGCGAGACCGACGAGGAAGTCCTCGCCGCGATGCGCGACCTGCGTGCCCACCACTGCGACATCCTGACCCTCGGCCAGTACCTGCGCCCGTCCGCCTCCCACCTGCCGGTGGAACGCTACGTGCCGCCGGAGGAATTCGAGCGCTGGCGCCACATCGCTCTGGAGCTGGGCTTCATCGAAGTGGCCGCTGGGCCGCTGGTGCGCTCTTCCTACCGGGCCGACCAGCTGGCCGCCGGCAGCGGGCTGATCGCGGAGGATGCAGCGTGAGCATCCCGATCCGTCTCAACGGCCAGACCCGCGAGATCCCCAACCCGTGGCGCGTCGCCGACCTGGTCATCGACCTGGGCTACGCCGGCAAGCGGGTGGCCGTCGAAGTGAACGGGCAGATCGTGCCCAAGAGCCATTACGCCCACACCCCGCTGGTCGGGCAGGACCGGGTGGAAATCGTCGTCGCAGTCGGAGGAGGCTGATATGGGAAAACCCGAAGCGCATCACGTCACAACACCGCTGGACACGCCCTTCATCATGGGCGGCCAGACCTTCCGCTCGCGCCTGCTGGTGGGCACCGGCAAGTACCGGGACTTCGCCCAGACTCGCGACGCGGTGGAAGCCAGCGGCGCGCAGATCGTCACCGTGGCGATCCGCCGCACCAACATCGGCCAGGACCCGGCCCAGCCCAGCCTGCTCGATGTGCTCGACACGCGCCGCTACACGCTGCTGCCCAACACCGCCGGCTGCTACAGCGCGATGGAGGCGGTCCGCACGCTGCGCCTCGCCCGCGAGCTGCTGGACGGCCACGACCTGGTCAAGCTCGAAGTGCTGGGCAGCGCCGAAACCCTCTACCCCAACATGCCGGAAACGCTGAAGGCTGCCGAAGTACTGGTGCGCGACGGCTTCCGGGTGATGGTGTATTGCTCCGACGACCCGGTCCAGGCGCGCATGCTGGAGGACATCGGCTGCGTGGCGATCATGCCGCTGGCCAGCCTGATCGGTTCGGGCATGGGCATCCTCAACCCGTGGAACCTCAACCTCATCATCGACGCCGCGCGGGTGCCGGTGATCGTCGATGCCGGCGTCGGCACCGCGTCGGATGCCGCCATCGCAATGGAGCTGGGCTGCGACGGCGTGCTGATGAACACCGCCATCGCCGCCGCCGGCGACCCGATACGCATGGCCACCGCCATGCGCCTCGGCGTGGAAGCCGGCCGCCACGCCTTCCTGGCCGGCCGCATGCCGCGCCGCTTGTACCACGCCAGCGCCAGCTCGCCGCTGGAAGGCGTCATCGGGCGCTGAAGCATCCCGCTGCCGGCCCCACCGGCGGCGGGATGCCAGGATGGATCAGGCATTGGGGAACGCGCGGCGCCCGCCGCGACTCGAAAGGGCTTTCCCTATTGGCGGCGCCGGCGCCCGCCACCGACAATGCGCACCATGAAAGCCCTGAACCAGATTGCCCTGTCCATGCTCGACCTGGTTGCCGTCCGTGAAGGCGGCAGCGTGGCCGATGCCCTCGCCATCTCCCTGCGCACCGCGCGCCACGTGGAGTCCCTCGGCTTCACCCGCTACTGGCTGGCCGAACACCACAACATGGCCGGCATCGCCAGCTCGGCCACCGCCGTGCTGGTCGGCCACATCGCCGGCGGCACCTCGCGCATCCGCGTCGGTTCCGGCGGTGTGATGCTGCCCAACCATGCTCCGCTGGTGGTCGCCGAAGCCTTCGGCACGCTGGCCGAGCTGTACCCCGGGCGCATCGACCTGGGCCTCGGCCGCGCCCCCGGCACCGACGGCCTCACCATGCGCGCGCTGCGCCGCGAGCGCATCGAGCGCGAAGAAGACTTCCCCCGCGACGTGGCCGAACTGCAGCAGCTGCTCGCCCCGGCCCAGCCCGGCCAGAAGCTCATCGCCATGCCCGGCGCCGGCACCAATGTGCCGATCTGGCTGCTCGGCTCCAGCCTGTTCTCGGCGCGCCTCGCTGCCGAGCGCGGCCTGCCCTACGCCTTCGCATCCCACTTCGCACCGCGCCTGCTGCTGCAGGCCCTCGACGTGTATCGCAGCCACTTCCGCCCGTCGGAACAGCTCGCCAAGCCCTACGCCATCGTCGGGGTGCCCTTGATCGCCGCGCCCACCGACGAGGAAGCCGACTTCCTGGCCAGCAGCACCTACCGCCGCGTGCTGGGTATCCTGCGCGGCGATCGGCGCCGCCTGCAACCGCCGGAGGAGCATTTCATGGCCAACCTGCATCCGGAAGAGCGCGCCGCCATCGGCGACTTCCTCGGTGCCGCGGTGATCGGCAGCCCGGACAGCGTGCGCAGCGGCCTCACCCGCCTGGCCGAAGCCACCGACGCCGACGAGTTCATGCTGGTCAGCGACGTCTTCGACGCGGACCTGCGCCTGCGCGCCCTCGACATCGCCGCCCAGGTCTGCAAGGCTTGAGCCCCGACCCCGATCAATCCACGCCTCCGCATCCCATGCCCGACTCCGTTTTTGCCGGTCTTCAGCCGGCCGCCGTGTGGTCCCATTTCGCCACCCTGTGCCGCACGCCCCGTCAATCCAAGGCCGAAGACGCGCTGCGCGACCATCTCCTCGACTGGGCCCTGGGCCGCGGCCTGGCGGCCCAGGTGGATGACGTCGGCAACCTGATCGTCCGCAAACCAGCCAGCCCCGGTCATGAGGCGGCCCCCGGCGTGGTGCTGCAAGGCCACCTGGACATGGTCTGCCAGGCCAATGCCGACACGCCGCACGACTTCGCCCGCGACGCGATCCGCCCGCGCCGCGACGGCGGCTGGCTGGTCGCCGACGGCACCACCCTCGGCGCCGACAATGGCATCGGCGTGGCGCTGATCCTCGCCGCGCTGGAGGACAAGCACCTCGTCCACGGCCCCCTTGAAGCCCTGTTCACGGTGGACGAGGAAGCCGGCATGGGCGGCGCCCAGGGCCTGGCGCCCGGCGTGCTGCAAGGCAGCTTGATGCTCAACCTGGATACCGAGGATTGGGGCGAGTTCTACCTGGGTTGCGCCGGCGGTGTGGACGTGAACGTCCAGCGTCCGGGCCACCCGGCGCGGCTGCCCACCGGCTTCATCTGCCGGCAGATCCGCCTCAGTGGCCTGCGCGGCGGCCATTCCGGCGTGAACATCCATGAGGAACGCGGCAACGCCATCAAGCTGCTGGTGCGCGTGCTGCGCAGCCTGGAGGCGGACTTCCCGCTGCGTCTGGCCAGCCTGCAAGGCGGCACCGCCCGCAACGCGCTGCCCCGCGAAGCCCAGGCGGTGGTGGCCCTGCCGACGATGCAGGTCGCCGAGCTGGAGGAAGCCCTGGCCGACTGGCAGGCCCTGCTGCGCGAGGAACTGGCTGGCGTGGACGACGGCGTCAGCCTGCACGCGGGCCCGGCCAGCACCGACACGCTGCTGGCCGAGAGCGAACAAGCGGTGTGGCTGGCCTCCCTGCACGCGGCGCCCCACGGCGTGCGGCGCTGGAGCCTGGCGGTGCCGGGCGTCGTCGAAACGTCCAACAATCTGGGCGTGGTATCGGTAAGCCCCACGGAGGGCAGCGCCAACTTCATGGTGCGCTCCCTGCGCGACAGCGGCAGTACCGCGCTGGCGGAAGAGATCGTCAGCCTGTTCGCGCTGTCCGCCACGCCGGCCGAAATCTCCGGCCACTATCCGGGCTGGACGCCCAATCCCGCCTCGCCCTTGCTGGCCCTGTGTCAGGCAGCCTACACACGGGAGTTCGGCGGCGAATCGCAGGTCAAGGTGATCCACGCCGGGCTGGAGTGCGGCATCATCGGTGCCAAGTATCCGGGGCTGGACACGGTCTCCTTCGGGCCGACGATCCGTGGCGCCCACGCGCCTGGCGAGCGCGTCGACATCGACTCCGTCGGCCGCGCTTGGCAGTTGTTCACCGCCATCCTCGCCGACATTGCCCGTAGCCCGCGATGAACCCGGACGACCTGCAGGCGCTGGTCGACTACGTGATGCCCTTCGGCAAGTACAAGGGCCGCGTGTTGGCCGACCTGCCGGGCAATTACCTGGCCTGGTTCGCCCGCCAGGGCTTTCCGCCCGGCAGGCTGGGCCAACTGCTGGCGTTGATGCTCGAACTCGACCACAACGGGCTCAAGCCGCTGCTGGCGCCCCTGCGCCGCCGACCGCCGCCAGCCTGAAAAAATGCCGGCCCCTCACGGGACCGGCATTTTTCATTTCCTGGACGGCACTCAGTCATGAGCCCGTCCGACGGCGACTCAACTGCCACCCGGCTCCATCTGCGACTGCAGATAGTTGGGCAGGGTCACATCGTCGATCAGCGACAGCTGGGTCTCCAGCCAGTCGATGGCTTCTTCACAGGCTTCCAGCAGTTCCTGCAGCAGGTCGCGGCTGACGTAGTCGCCCAGCGTCTCGCTGAGGGCCACCGCCTCGACCAGCAGCGGGTGCTGCACGTCCTTCTCGTACTTGAGGTCGCCTTCCAGACATTCCTTGACGTTCTCGCCGATCAGCAGCTTGCCCAGGTTCTGCAGGTTGGGCAGACCTTCCAGGAACAGGATGCGCTCGATGATCTCGTCCGCTTCCTTCATCACCCGGATCGACTGCTTGTAGTTGTAGTCGTTGAGCTTCTCGAAGCCCCAGTTGCGGAACATGCGGGCATGCAGGAAATACTGGTTGATCGAGGTCAGCTCGTTGGTGAGCGCCTTGTTCAGGATGTCGAGGACCTTCTTTTCGCCTTTCATCGCAGACCTTTCTTATGCGTTGGGGTGGCCAGGCTTCATCTGGCTTTGCAGGTAGTTGTGCAGGCCCACCGCGTCGAGCAGGCGGAGCTGCTTTTCCAGGTAGTAGGCGTGGTCCATCTCGGTGTCCTCGAGCTGCACCAGCAGCATGTCGCGGGTCACGTAGTCCTGGGCCTTCTCACAGGCCGCGATGGCCTTCTTGAGTTCGCCGACCACGTGGTATTCCAGCGCCAGATCGGCCTCCAGCATCTCCTTCACGCCCTTGCCGACCTTGATCGGGCTGCGCTTGTCCACGTAGGCCGTGCCTTCCAGAAACTGGATGCGCTGGATCAGCGCGCGGGCATGCTGGCGCTCGTGGTCGGACTCGTGCAGGGCCTTCTCGGACAGGTGCACATAGCCCATGTCCGAATACATCTCACCGTGAATCAGATATTGGTCAACGGCCGCCAGCTCTCCCGCCAGCAGGTCGTTGAGAATGCCAATGATTTTCTTGTCGCCTTTCATGGGAAGACTCCTTTTATTCCAGCTTTTCAGGCTGGCATGGAAACGGCGTGGAATCAAGCCATTCGGGGGAGTAGCGCGGCATATCAGAACTTCAGCGTCAGCCCCGCGTAGAGCGAACGCCCCATGCCCGGCACGCCAATGCCATACGGTGCGCCGGCACCGTTGAGAGCCATCGTGGTGCCTTGGCCGATATATGCACCGCCCAGCGGCAACACGTATTGCTTGTTGAAGGCGTTGTCGATGCCCAGGTCGACGCGGTAATGCTTCCGGTCGTAGCTGCTGCGCAGGTTGAGCAGGCCATAGCCGGCGGTACGGATCTCGTTGCGGACCTGGGATACGTCGTCCTTGGCCTTCACGAAGACCCCTTCGACGCTATTGATCCACGCATCCACGCGATGCTCGACGGTGAGCCGGGCGTTGAGCGGCATGATGTTGTACAGATGGTCGTCGTGCCGCGCATCCTTGCCGCGCACATAGCCCACGACCGCCTTGCCGGTGACGCTGCCGAAGCCCGCCCCCTCCGCCAGCAGCACCCGGCCGGACAGGTCGATGCCGGCGATGCGCGCATCGGTATTGACCAGCTTCAAATAATTGAAGCGCTGCGCCGTACAGGCTGTGAGGCAGCGCGCATCGATGTAGTTGTCGATATAGGAGTAATAAGGCGTGACTTTGAACGCCCAACGCTGCCGCTCCACGTCACGGAAATCGGCGCTGACGCTGACGGTATGCGCCACCTCCGGCTTCAGCGCCACGTCACCCACGTAGCCGTTGCCGTCGTTGAGCCAGTTGTTCATGGTCATCGCCATGCCGTTGGTAGACCACGTATAGCGCTCGTAGAGGCTCGGCGAGCGGGTCTTGCGCGAATAGCCGCCCTCGAAGACGCGCCCCGCGGCGGGCGTGAAGCGCAGCATCAGTGTCGCGTCCACGTTGTCGTCGGTCTTGCGGCGGTCGGCGGCGTTGAAGCGCGCCGCGTCGGTGGCATAGCCCGCCATCGTGTTGTAGCCCTGCACCGTGCCGGCGTTCGTTCGGACCGTGCTGCTGCGCACACCGGCCAGCGAGGTCCACCGCGGCGTCCATTGGGCTTCCCATTCGCCATACACATCGAAGCGGTCGCGCTGGCCATCGTTGATGTTCGAGAAGGTGTTCGGCGACATCATCATCGAGTTGGCCACCGGCGACCACCAGTCGTCCAGACGATAGCGCTGGTACTCCGTGCCGACACGCAGCATGTCGCGCTCGTTGAGATTGATCTCGGCCTTCAGCTGCGCGCCGATGGTGTTGCCCTTGGTGTCCATCGGCATACCGGCCACATTCTTCGCGGCGCCATACCAGTAAAGCTTGTCCTTGCCGAAATCCATCTGGTGGCGGGTCTGCTCCTGATAAATCCGCCCCTGCAGGCTGCCCCACTCGAAAGTCCCGCTGTAATTGAAGGCGAAGCGGGCACTCTTGTTGTCGGTCATGTCCATGTGCTGGTTCGGGAATCCCTGGTAGGGAATGTGCTGCACCCCGGCCTTCAGCTCGAACAGATGATTGCCATTGCGCAAGGCCACATCCAGCGCCTGGTTGATTGATTTGTAGGCCGACGAGCCCACTTCGTCACCGGCGATCCAGTGATCGCCCACCCGCGTATTGAGCGCCGTCGTCCCGTTCTTGAAATCCTTCGCCGAACGGTAATTCCGCGATTCCGCCTCCGAGCCCGCATACGTGACACTGAGGTTTTCACTGGCCCAGGTCGCCGTCGCATTGAAGCCATGCGCATCGCCGTTGGAACGGTAGAACGCCCCGACCTCACCGGTCGCGAGATGACCCTCGCCCGCCGCCGCAAAACGCGGCGCACGGGAATCGACGACCACCGTCGCGCCGATGCTGTCGCCGCCCAGGCTCACCGGCCGCACGCCGGAATACACCTGGATCTCGCCGATGCGCGTGGGATCGATATAGGACAGCGGCGGATTCATGTGATTGCCGCAGGCCGAAATCAGGTCCATGCCATCCACCTGGATGCGGTTGCGGTCGTCCGCCAGACCCTGGATGACCGGCAAGCTCGACACCCCACCCGCCGTCGACATCGCCGCTCCCGGCACACCCAGCAGCAACGCCGCCGAATCGCTCGTCGCCGCACGCTGACGCGCGATCCACGACCGCTCCACGCCCTGCCCACCGCGCAAGAGCTCGACACGCGACGCCGACACCGCCACCTCCGACAACTCCGCCGGCCCATCCGCCGCCCACGCGGCCGGAACGGAAACCAGGGGGAACAACGAGGCCATCATCAGGGCAAGCCGGGAGGGCACGGGCGCAACACGTCGCATGGGGACTTCCTTATCCACTCAATTTCGTCAGGCCCGGATTCTCTCCTCAGACGAAATGAATGCCGATGCGACACGATGCCGCAGCAAGACGACGGAATGAGGCTTAGATGGCGGCGGATGGAAGCGTGTTTGCCCGCGCGGATGTCATGTAGGCGGTTGCGTCTCGGATGCTTGCAGGGCAGCACAACATCCATCGTGCCCTGCTCACACCCTTATCGACGTGCAGCACCATCGCATCGTCCCCGCGCACGGATGATCCGCCGATTGTCACACCGCCATGCGCCGACCGGATATTCCATTTGAAATGAATCGATTGGCATGCACAACGTGAAAAAAGTGAACTGCTGCGCTGCGAAGATGCCGCCCCAGAACCGAGAATAAAGGGCAGTGTTCGACCAGGTGCGGAAGAGCCGGTGATACTGCCTTCAAGTCTTTCAATCACAAAAGAAAGGGCAGACATGCTGCACAAGATCATTCAGGGGGCGCGCGCATCGTTCATCGCCGCTTCGGCGATGGCGCTTCTTCAAGCAGCCCATGCGGGAGACTTCCCGAAGGACGTTCCGGGATCGACCGATCCGGCACTCATCAAGCGCTTCGCCGGCTCCACCCTGATCGGCTACAAGGCCGAGCCGTGGGAGGCTGCGCGCTTGCCGACGTCTGCGGTTATCAACAAAGACATGCAGGGCAAGCCGTTCCGGGATGTGGTTACAGTAGAGGGCAAGCGCACGCGCGCTGTTTACCTGTCGCCAGCCGGCAAGAGCCCGCTTGAGGTCTATCGCAACCACGAGCAGGCATTGAGCGCAGCCGGGTTCAAAAAGAAATTCTCGTGCGAGGTGGCCTGCAGCGATCAGTACTTCGCCTTGACACCCCTTGAATTCGACAAGGGCCTCTTGTGGTCGCGCGGATCCATTCCCGCATTGGGGTCAAGTGCCACATACAACCCGGATGCCGCAGTTGCATTCGAAGAAGGACGCATGTGGGTCGGCACGCTGGCTCAGGGCGGCGTCGAGACATGGGTGTTGCTGTACGTGAGCAAGGCGGTCAACTCGAACACCGACTACAGCGCGGCCTTTATCGAAGTGGTGGAGCCGAAGGCCATGCAGGCAGGGCAGGTGACCGTGCTGAAGGCATCCGACATCCAGTCCGGCCTGCAAAAGGAAGGCAAGGTGGCCTTCTATGGCCTGTACTTCGATACCGGCAAGGCCGAGATCAAGCCCAACTCCAAACTGCAACTCGAAGAGATGGGCAAGCTGCTCAAGTCGCAGCCGTCTTTGCAAGTCTATGTGGTGGGGCACACCGATGGGCAGGGCCAGCTCGACGCCAACCTACTGCTTTCGCAACAGCGCGCCCAGGCAGTGGTCGATGCACTGGTCAAGGATCAGCGCATCGAAGCCAGGCGTTTGATGGCAAAGGGGGTGGCCAGCCTCGCACCGCTGGATACGAACGCGACCGACGACGGGCGCGCACACAATCGGCGGGTAGAGTTGGTAGTGCGCTGAAGCTGGCTGTCCCCCTACCCGACCATCGCCCGAATGGATGCCTCGTCATTCAGCCAAGTGTCCTCGAAGAAGGTGACTTCGCCCGTGGCCAGGTCGTGTTTGGCGCCAATGATGCCGATCTTGCCGGCGGCGACCATGTGCTCGAGGATGTAGCTGCGGTTGATGATCGAGCGTACCGAATGGCGTACGTTCAGGTTGGCAACATTCTCGACGAACGCGGTGTTCTTCGAATTGCGCTTTGCCGGTTCCAGGGTCTGGCTCTCCTGATACACGGCGGGCTGGATCTTCGACAGCAGTTCGGTCAGGTTCCCGAGTTCCACGTGGTCGCAGGCGCCTTTGATTGCGCCGCATGAGGAGTGGCCGAGCACCACGATGAGTCTCGACCCGGCCACGTTGCAGGCAAACTCGAGGCTGCCGAGGATGTCGGTGTTGATCACATTGCCGGCGATACGCACCGAGAAGATATCCCCGAGGCCCTGGTCGAAGATGAGTTCGGCCGATGTGCGGCTGTCGATGCAGCTGACGACGGTGGCGAACGGCCATTGACCATCGCGCGTCTCATTGGCTTGCTGCAACAGGTCGCGGCTCACGCGCAGGTTGTTAACGAAGCGTGCGTTGCCTTCCTTGAGGAATTGCAGGGCGAGTGCCGGGGTGACGGTGGCCTGGGTTTGGGGGGTGTGCGTTTTCATGGTGGGTCGTGTCTGGCTTTCCAGCGATTGGGCTGGGTCGCATACTACCGACGGAAGAAAATAAGCAATAATCGATATTTACGATGATATTGATCGATAAATATCTATGAACGCCACCTTTCGCCAGTTGCGCCTCTTCCTGGCGCTGGCCGAGCGCGGCAGTATCACCGCAGCTGCCGAGGCCTGCCATGTCACCCAGCCGACGGTGTCGATGCAATTGCGCGAGCTGGCCGAGGCCGCCGGTCTGCCTCTTTACGAACAGATCGGCAAACGTCTGTTCCTGACCCCTGCCGGCGAGGCGCTGGCAGTGACAGCACGGGCGATGCTCGACGAGTGGCTCGCCTTCGAGCAGACCCTCAATGCCATGAAGGGGCTTGAGCAGGGACGCTTGCGCGTCGCGCTGGTGAGCACCGCGAAGTACTTTGTGCCGCGCCTCTTGGGCAACTTTTGTACGGAACACCCGAACATCGAGATTGCACTCGAGATCCTGAATCGCGACGGGGTGGTCGCGCGCCTGCGCGAGAACCGTGACGATCTCTACATCATGTCGATGCCGCCCGAGAATCTCGACCTCGAACAGCACGCCTTCCTGCCCAATCCATTGGTCCTGATTGCCCCCGAGGAGCACCGACTGAAGGGGCGTCATCTGGAACTTACCGACCTCTCGGCCGAGCGCTTCATCCTGCGGGAGCGTGGTTCAGGCACACGCCTGGCATGCGATGCGTTTTTCTCGCGCGCGGCCTTCGTGCCGCAGGTCAGGCTCGAGCTGGGCAGCAACGAGGCGATCAAGCAGGCGGTTGCCGGCGGCCTCGGTCTCGCCGTGATCTCGCGCCACGCGCTGCCGGCGCGCCCCGCGGACGATCAACTGACCATCCTGAATGTGGATGGCTTTCCACTCCAATCCCGGTGGTTCACACTGTATCCACGCGGTAAAAGGCTCTCTCCCGTTGCGGCGGTGTTTCTCGCACATCTCGAACGGACAGCGCGGGAATGGAGTGAGCGGCGCGAGTCGGGCTCATAGGCGGCAAGGATGGCTCAGAAACAATGGGCTCCGCGAAAACGGGACGATATGAAATGCCCATGCTGATCCGCAGCGCCCAAGCTGAAGACGCCGAGCACATCGGCTCAATCCGCGTTGCAGCCTGGCAGGCGGGCTATCGTGCCCTCCTGCCCGCTGCCTATCTCGCCGCCCTCGATCCGGGGGCGAATCTCGATGGGCTTCGCGCAGCCTTGCGCGCGGATACGCCGCCCTTCACGCTGCGCATTGCGGAGATTGACGGGCAGCCGATCGCATTCTCGATCCTGGGCCGCCCACGCTACGACGCCGATCAGTCCGTTGCCGAGCTATGGGCCTTAAATGTTCACCCTGCCTACTGGCGAAAAGGCGCAGGCCAGGGACTTGTGAGACAGGCCATCCTCGACGCCAGGGAACAGCGGTTCGCTCGCCTGGAACTCTGGTGCATGCGCGACAACCCGGCCGCCCGGCGCCTGTACGAAAGTTGTGGTTTCGTGCCCACCGGGCAGGTTCGCACCATCGACGCACTGACGGGCTACCCACTGCATGAGCTGGCGTATGCGTTGGTGCTTTGACCGCACGGCACGCCTCACACCTGCCCGGCAGCAAAATGCTGCGTCACCCATTTCTCGCACACGGACCACAGCTGCGGCGCCCCTCTCCTGATAACCGGCCCATAGCGCGAGAAGACCTGTTCCAGTGAAACGCCGTTCTCCGTCCAGGTTCCGCCGCCGGTGAAGACATTGATCAGCAGTGGCTGAAAGCGGTCGAGGGCCTTGGCGAACTTCGCATCCTCGCTCTCCGCGCGCTCGAATTCCTGCCACAGGGCCAGAAGCGCGTCGCCTTGCTGCTGCGGCAAAAGGCCAAACAGGCGCGCCGCGGCGACGGCTTCCTGCTCGGCCTGCAGCTCGGCGGAAGAGCCACCGTGGATCGGAAAGTCGCCGACGTCGATCTCGACAATGTCGTGGATCAGGAGCATCTGCAGCACGCGGTTGGTATCCACCGGCCCGCTGGCGTATTCGCTCAGCAGCAGGGCGTACATCGCCAGGTGCCAGGAATGCTCGGCCGAGTTTTCCTTGCGGCTTTTGTCGAGCAGTGGCGATTGCCGGACGACGGATTTCAGGCGGTCGATTTCCCGGAGGAAATTGAGCTGTTGTTCGAGTGTCGTGGATTGCATGATTTTCAGATCGTCAGGAGGTCTGCAAAAGTCTGCGCGAGCAAGGTCGGCTGGACGGGGAGAACAAGGGCGCAGGTGGATCTGGCATCGTCGTCGCTCAGGCGCACGAAGACGACGCCCTGATTGCCGAGCGTCGTCATGCGCTCAGGCACGATGGCAATCCCCCGCCCGGCGGCAACGAGATTCAGCATCGAGGTCTTGGGGGAGACGATCTGCGCGGTGCTGGGCACAAAGCCACGCTGCAAGCACAGATCCGTGACGACCCGCGCCAGGCCGCCGCGCTCCCGATACACGGCAGAGACAAACAGTTCGTGCTGCAGGCTGGCCACCGTGACGCTTCCCTGGCCGGCCATCGGATGATCTGCAGGAAAGGCGACCCACAAGAGCTCGGCCGCCAACTCGACAAAGCGCACGCGCGAATCCCGCCGCAGCACGGGCAGCCGGATGACGCCCAAGTCCGCGTTGCCATTGGCCACCAGCGAGACCTGCTCCTCGGACGACGCCCGGTCGAGCTCGACCCGTGCCTTCGGACTGCGTGCGGTGAACACGTCGAGAGCCGGCATCAGACTCATCGCCGGGATCGTGCTGGAGTGCAGCAACTTCAGCACGCCCGACTCGCCGCGCGCCAGTTGCAGGCCTTCCTCCGCGGCGAATGCCAGGGTCTTCGGAATGCTCGCGACCCGTTCCCGATAGACCGCGCCGGCCGGCGTCAATCGCACGCCGCGCGGTTCCCGCTCGAACAGGATGAAGCCCAACTCCTCTTCCAGTTGCGAGATCTGCCGGCTCAAGGCCGACTGCGCAATGAACAGGCTGGCAGCCGCCTGGGTGAAGCCGCCCAGATCGGCAACGGTCAGGAAATACTGGATTTGCCGAAAGCTGGGCATGCCGAAACGAGATGAATGGAGGGCTGATTTGGTATTTGTCTTATACCGACCCGCTCCACAGAATGAAACACCCCACACATTTCTGCGGAATCATTCATGTCCATCACGTCCCACGCCCTGTCGTACCTGCTGGTGGTGTTGGCGGGCGCGAGCGTCGCGCTGCAACAACTGCTCAACGCCAATCTTCGCGCACATCTCGGCTCCCCGTGGTGGGCCGGGTCCGTCAGCTATCTGGTGGGCCTGGCGGCAATGCTCGCCGTCGCGCTCATTGCACCGGGGCCGCGCTTCACCGAATCGTTTTCCGGTGCTGCGCCCTGGACGTCCTGGACCGGCGGCCTGTTCGGAGCCCTCTTCATCGGCATCGCCATCCTGATGGTCCCGCGACTGGGCGCGGCAACCACCCTGGCCCTGATCGTCGTCGGGCAGATGATCGGCTCCCTCACCTTTGACCACTTCGGCGTGCTGGGCATCCAGCAACAACCGGCCACGCTGATCCGGATGGCCGGCGCGGCGTGTCTGATTCTGGGCGTGGTGTTGATCCGCGCCTGAGGAGCGACCGTCGCCCCGCCCCGCTCAAGCGCTCAGCCGCTCCACCATCCGCACCAGATCCGGCAGTCGGGTGACGCCCATCTTCTGCATGATGTTGTGGCGGTGCACCTTCACCGTCATCTCGGATACCCCGAGCTCGGCGGCGGCTTGTTTGTTTAGGGCGCCTTTGACGATGAAGGCGATCACTTCGCGCTCGCGGGCGGTAAGGGAATCGTAGCGGCGGCGGATCTCGCCGACTTCGGTTTCGTCCTTGTAGGAGGCCCGTGCGCGTTCGAGGGCAGCGTGGATTGCGGCGAGCAGGTCGTCGTCGCGGAATGGCTTGGAGAGGAATTCGACGGCGCCCTTCTTCATCGCCAGCACGGCCATCGGAATGTCGCCGTGGCCGGTGATGAAGATGATCGGGATCGACAGGCCGTCCTGCGCGAGCCGCGTCTGCAGTTCCAGCCCGTTGAGGCCGGGCATGCGGATGTCGAGGATCAGGCAGGCCACGCCGGGCGGGCGCTGCGCCGCCAGAAAGTCCTCCGCCGAAGAAAAGGTCTCGACCGGCAAGCCGACCGAGCGGATCAGGCTGCTCAGCGCCTCCCGCACCGACAGGTCGTCATCGACCACATATACCCGTTCGGGGCTGTCCACCATGCTGTCTCCGTGCGCTTTCAGTTGTCGGGGATCGTGAAGCGGAAGCAGGCGCCCGGCCCGGCGCCGCGCTCCAGCCACAGGCGGCCGCCGTGGTTCTCGACGATGCCGCGGCTGATCGCCAGCCCCATGCCGAGGCCGTCCTGCTTGGTGGTGTAGAAGGCGTCGAAGAGCTTGGCCTCCACACCGTCGGGCACGCCCGGACCGCTGTCCTGCACCGAGAATTGCAGCCCGCCTGCTTGCGCCGGCTCGACGCGGATCTGCAGCAGGCGCTCGCGACCGGGCAGGTCGCGCATGGCATCCACCGCGTTGACGATCAGGTTGAGGATCACCTGCTGCAGTTGCACCGCATCGGCGATCAGGCACGGCGTGGGTACGGGCAGGTCGACGCGCACCTGCACGCCGGCGTCGGCGAGCATGGCGTGCAGCATCTGCAGTAGCTCGTCCAGCATGCGCGCCACATCCACCGGCTCGCGGCGGATCGCTCCGGCGCGCAGGAAGCCGCGGATGCGCGAGATCACCGAGCCGGCCAGGCTGGCGTCCCGATTGACCCGCTGCAACGCGGCCTCCACTTCGCCGAGATCGGGCGCCGGCCGGGCCAGCCAGCGCAGCGCGGCCTGGCTGTTGGTGATCACCGCCGACAGGGGCTGGTTGATCTCGTGGGCGATGGAGGCGACCAGCTCGCCCATCGCGGTAAAGCGTGCCACGCGGGCCAGCTCGCCGCGGGTCGCCGCCAGCGAGCGTTCCGCCTCCATGCGCAGCGTGATGTCCTCGACGATCACGGCCAGCATCGGCCCGTCCTGGGCCATGGCCGGGATGCGCGACGCGCACACATTGGCCCACAGGTAGCCGCCATCCTTCTTCTCGTAGCGCTTCTGGGTCTTGTAGCCGGGCAGCTCGCCGTCGAACAGGCCATACACGTTGCGCTGGGCGGTCGCCCGCTCGGACGGCTCGGTGATCTCGATCAGCGACACGCCGACGATTTCGTCGCCGCCGTAGCCGAGCATGCGCTGCAGCGCCGGGTTGGCGGAGAGGATGCGCCCTTCCCGGTCGGCCAGCGCGATGCCCACCGCGGTGTTTTCGTAGAGGCCGAGCCAGCGCCGGTCGGACACCTGCAGCGCGGTGAAGCTGCGTTGCAGGGACTTGCGGCTCTCCACCAGCCCCGACGTGAGTTCGAGGATGTCGGAAGCCTGGGAGTTGAGCTCCCGCTGCAGGATGTCCACGGTGCGCTTCACCGCCACCAGGTTGCGGGCGCGGGCGCACAGCTCTTGGGCCGAGAAGGGCTTGATCAGGTAATCCTGCACCAAGTTTTCGAGGAGGTTGGAGCGCAGCGCGTCGTCGGCCCGCGCCGACAGCACCAGCACCGGCACGTTCGGGTAGTCCGGCCGCTCGGCCAGCGCGCGCACGAAGCGCTCGCCGTCCCAGCGCGGCATCATCAGGTCGGTGACGATCAGGTCCGGCGGATCGGCCACCGCCGCCTCGAAGGCCGCTTCCCCATCCTCGCGCAGGATCACGTTGTACTCGTCCGACAGCACGTCATGCAGGAAGAGGCGCAGGTCCGGATTGTCCTCGGCCACCAGCACCTTCGGCTTGCCGGGCTGGAAGGCGCCCGGGTGGAAAGTCTCCGCGTCGGGCAGGCTCAGGTCCGCCGCCTGCGGCAACGCAGGCTCCGGCACCAGCAGCGCCTCGCGCCCCGCGCTCGTGCGCACGAAGGCGCCATCCGGCGCGCGGGCCGGCAGCTCCACCTGGAAGCAGGCGCCGCCGCCCGGCGCATCGACCACCACCACCGTCCCCCGGTGCAGCTCGACGAACTCCTTGACGATGTTGAGCCCCAGCCCGCTGCCGCCCGTGCCGAGTCCTTCGCGGCCCTGGGTGAAGCGGTCGAAGATGTGCTGCTTCATCTTGTCCGGCACACCGGGGCCGGTGTCCTGCACGCTGAGCAGCACACGGCCGCCAGGCAAGTGCTCGAAGCCGCAGGCGATGCGCCCGCCCGGCGGCGTGAACTTGAAGGCATTGGACAGCAGGTTCTCCACCACGCGAGCGAACTTGGCCCGGTCCACGTCGGCGTATAGCTCGTCCTCGCCGCGCAGGCTGAAGGTGATGTGGCGGTCCTCCGCCGCCGCGTCAAAGCCGGCGGCGATCTCGCGCACCAGGGCCACCAGGTTGGCCTGCACATAGGCCATCGGCATCCGGTCGGCGTCGATGCGGGCCAGATCGAGCAGGTTGTTCACCTGCTGCAACAGGGAGCGCGCGTTGCGCTGGATCGTGGCCAGGCGGAAGCGATCCCGCTCGCCAAGAGCAACGCCTTCGTGGATCAGCTGCTCCACCGGGCCGAGGATCAGGGCCAGCGGCGTGCGCAGTTCATGGCTCACGTTGGCGAAGAAGCGGGTCTTGTAGCCGTCCAGCTCCTTCAGGCGTTCCAGCGCCGCCTGCAGCTCGCCGTTCTTGCGCGACAGCTCGGCGCTGCTGGCGATCTTCTCGGTGATGTTGCGCCCCTCCGGCAGCAGGAAGGCCACCTGCCCCGCATCGTCGAGGATGGGCGTCAGCGAGAAGTCGATGACGATGGTGCGGCTGCCGTGCAGATCGCCGAACACCTCGAAGTCGCAGCGCACGAAGCGGCCCGTGCGGGCCTCCCCGATCATCTCGCGCACCCGCTGGCGCACCTCTTCCGACACTTCCCACCAGCGCGCCTGCCAGAAGGGCTTGCCGATCACGTCCTCCAGCGCGAGGCCGGCCCCGTCGAGCGCCGTCTGGTTGATCTCCAGCACATTGCCGTCCAGGTCCAGCAGGCCGAGGAACTGGTACATCGCATCGAGGATGATCCGCGCCATCTTCTGGCGGCGCACGTCCATCGCATCGCCCGCATCGATGACGACCCCGCGCACCGAGGTCTGCCTGGCCACCCTGCAAATCTTGTCGTCGGGATTCATCCCGTCTTCTCCCAATGCGGACAGGCCGCGGGGACAAGATCTGTCCCCGCGGCCGCCCTTTTTTCTGGCAAGGATGCGCGTTCAGAAGCGATAGGTATAGGCCAGCGTTGCGTTGTCCTGGGCGTGGCTCACCCGGATCGGCGCCGAGGTGTTCGGCAGACTGCCGTTATCCATGCTCTCCTTGAACGCGTGGGACCACGCGAGATCCACGCTGGAATTCGGCGACACCGCGTAACCGAAGCCCGCCGACAGATGCTTGCGGGGAATCGCCGGGATCACCGCGAACAGCGTCGAGCTGGGCAACGCCTGCTGCGCAAAGCGGAAGCCGCCGCGCACCGTCCAGCGGGAATCCGCCTGCCAGGCACCGCCCACCGCCAGGATGGTCTGGTCCTTGTAGTTCTGCGGCAGCAGGATGTTCAGGTCGCCCCCGGCATCGGCGGCAAAGCCCACCTTGATGTCCTTCATCACGCTGGACCAATACACCCGCGACAGATCCGCCGCCAGCGTGAGGCGCTCATTCACCCGCTGGCTCACGCCGAGGTTGAGCACCGCCGGCATCTGGAAGTCGCGGATGCGGATGCGGCCCTGCAGCGGCACCTGCCCCGCCCCCCCATCCACAGCCGTCAGCGTTGCCCGGCCTTCCATGTCCGACACATGGCTGCGACCGGTATAGGCTGCGCCGACGCGGGTCGCTTCGGAGAACGCATAGGTCATGCCGACGCGCGGCGTGTAGCCCCACGCGCCGATGCCGCTCGCCACCGGCGAATTGCGGGTCAGGCTGAAGTGCGCGCCGCGCAGGTCCGGCAGACCGCCGAGCACCGGCAGCAGCGAGCCGGACACCCGCCCGGCGCCGATCAGGCTGCCCACCTGGTCGGCCCCCAGCAGCAGGTTGAGGTTCATGCCCTGCCAGGTGGCGTCGATGCCTGCGCCGACGGTCAGCGCTTCCGACACGCGGAAGCTGGCCGCGAACGGGATGTTCAGCACCAGCAGGCGGCTCGAATTCTCCAGCCCGGTATCCAGCCCGCCAGTCGCACGGGACAGGAAGCTGCGGCTGCCGAACTCGGTGCCCAGCCCGCCCTGCGCGAAGGCGCCGACGCCGAAGGTCCACTCGCCCACGCGGCGGCTGTAGGCCAGCTGCGGCGCGTAGTACGGGCCACGGTTGGCGCTGTGGGCGTCGGAATGCGCGTTCTCGCCGGTGCTCCGGTTGCGCACGTCGATGTCGGTGGTCACCAGATCGACGCCGAGCAGGAAGGCGTTGTCGGTCTGCATCAGCGACAGGGTCGCCGGGTTGGTCATCATGCCGGCGGGGCCGGTGTCGAACGCCGTCGCCGCGCCGCCCATGCTGCGGGAGACCGCCCCGAAGCCCTCCAGGCGGAACACATCGGTGGCGCTGGCGCTGCCGCTGGCCGCCGCGAGGGCCAGCGCCACTGCGCTGGCGGCCACGCCGCGGTGCTGCACGCCCTGCCCCTGCCCCTTCGAATACCGTCTTCTCATTGTTGTCTCCGCATCGGTTCCAGCCGGAACCTCAAAAGAATCGATCGAAATGGATCTGCTCGAAGGGCACCCGGTGATCGACCATCAGCATTTCCTGCAGGGCCTGGGTCATTGGCGGTGGGCCGGCAAAGTAGAACTCATAGTTGGAGAGGGCGGCCGGCAGGGCCTGGGGAAGGCGGGTGTGCACGAAGCCCGTGACACCCGCCCAGCCCTCTACGCCCGGGGAGGAGACCACCGGGCAGTAGACGATGTGCTCACTGAAGCCGTCGAGCACGGCGAGCATCGACTCACCGCACACGTCACGGGGCTCCCGTGCGCCGTAAAAGAAATAGAGTTTGCGCGGGCCGAGCATCCCGGCCTCCACCGCCCCACGGGCGATGGAGATCATCGGCGCGAGGCCGGAGCCGCCCGCCACGCAGACCAGGTCGCGCGGCGAATCGGTACGCAGGTAGGCCACGCCGTAGGGGCCGTCCAGCCCGATCTCCATGCCTGGACGCAGCAGGTTGAACAGGGCGTAAGTACCCTTGCCCTGCCCCACCCGGCGGATCTGGAAATGCCACTCGCCGGTCTTGTTGGGGGTGTTGGACAGGGAATAGGCGCGGGACGTCCCGACACCCGGCAGGTCGAGCATTGCGAACTGGCCGGGCAGAAAATCCGCCGGGCCTTCGCTGTGGAAGCGGAACTCCCGAATATCGTGGGTAATGTCGGTGACGCCGGTCAGCACCGCCCGGCGCCGCTTAGGCGGGACGGCCGGCACGTATTCCTTGCCGGTCGGCGCCTTGATGGTCACGTCGCCCACCGCCCGGCACTGACAGGCCAGATGGCGCCCGCGGCGGCGGTCGCGTGCGCCGAGGCCCGGCGCGTCGGGCCACAGGTCCTCGACCTCGCCGCTCAGCAGCTCGAACTTGCAGCCGCCGCAACCGCCGGAGTTGCATTCGTAGGAGAGGCCGACGCCGCCCCGCAGCGCGGCGCGGAGGATGGTATCCCCCGGCGCCTGCTCGAAGCGGCTGCCGTCCCGCTCATTCAGGATCAATGGCGCGTTCATGGCGTTTCAGCCCGGTCAGAGGCCCAGGCCGCGGCGAAAGTCGCGGGTGGCGGCCTTGGCGGATTCGGCGGCGCCCGGCACATCGGGCAGCACCGCGCAGTAGGCATCGATGGCGCGGTCGGCCAGCGGCTCCCACTTGGCGATCCAGCCCTGCATCAGTTCCTTGTTGCCCGGCGTTTCCTGGGCCATGGCGGCAAAGGCCGTCGCCCAGCGGCGGTGGCGAGCCACGTCCATCAACTGCGCATCGGTGATCAGGCCCAGCAGCGTGTCACCGTTGTGGCGGGCGGATTCGCCGAGGCGGCGCAGCACGGTCTCCTCGACCGCCGGCTTGACCACCAGGTTCAGCACCACCACGGCCTCGCCCCAGTCCCACACGGTCAGCGCCTTCTCCATCAGCTCGCGGAAGCCCTGCCAGGCGGAATCCTCTTCCCAGTAGCGCCGTTCGTCCGCGCCAAAACCCTTGTCGGCGAAGGTCTGGGACAGCTCCTTGGTGCGGTAGGCGGTGTGGCTCAGCCAGCGCAGGCTGTCGGCCATCTGGAAGTAGTTGCAGTTGGTCAGCGTGCTGGCCGGCGACACCTGGCCGACGTAGGCCGACGCCATCTGCAGGGTGTGGAACAGGTAGCGGGCCGGGGTGTACAGGCGGGCCAGCGTGCCGGCCCAGCGCGGGTCGAGGGCCTTGTCGTGCTCGCGCTCGTTGAACTGGTCGAACAGGCCGAAGACGTAGGTCTCCTGGCCGTCCTGCATCAGGTTGTAGGTGCGATAGACCACCTCGTCCGGATCGCGGAAGGCGTTCCAGTCGGCATGCTTCAGCGCGGTACCGAAGGTGTTCTTCTTGTACCACTGGTTCATGAACATGTTCGGGTCCAGCTCGTAGGGCGAGTCCGGGCGCTTGTCGTTGTAGTGCAGGTTGGTGCTGACGATCTCGTATTCGCTCGGCTTGCGGCGGCGGGCGGCCAGGTGGCTCCAGGTCTTCTGGGGCTTCAGGACTTGAATCTCGGACATGCGGTGTCTCCTCGCGTCGTTCTTGTCTGGGGTGGCGGTCTGCGGCCGCTCAGAGCGTCTTGTTGAAATAGAAGCGGATCTGGTCGTCGCGGCTCTCGATCTGGCCCGCGAAGGAGCTCAGGTCCACCTCCAGGTCGTTCATGCGGAACGGGCGCCCCAGCTCCTCTTCGATGGTGGCCTGGCGCAGGATCATTTCCTGGTCGGCGTGGATGCGGATGTAGGCGCGCTTGTCGTCCACGAAGATTTCCTTGCCCGGGTTGTCCACCTTGGCGGCCTCGATGACCGCCTGGGCCAGGTCGCCGGCGCGCATCACCGGGCCGACCATGTTGTTGTGATAGGCCTGCGCCGAATTTGCAGTGCTCATGCTCGTGTCCTTCTTAACTGTGGGCAAACAGGGGCTCGACGCCCTCGGTGCTGACGAACACGTCGTCGCCATCGATCTGCACCGGATAGCTCGCCAGCGCGCAGTCGTCCGGGTTGATGCCCTTGCCTGTGCCCGCATCGAACTGCCACAGGTGGGCGCGGCAGATCAGCTTCTTGCCGTCGAACTTGCCTTCCGACAGGGCGATGTCCTGATGCGGGCAGATCGCCTGGAAGGCCTTGATCTCGCCGCCGTCGGCACAGACCAGCAGCACCTCGTGGCCATTGACGGTGTAGGGCGCCATCTCCCCTTCCCACACGTCATCGACCGTACATACCTTGGTGAAACTCATGCTCTTGCTCCTCGATCCGGCAGGCGCCTCAGGCGGCCTGCCAGATGATGTCCACCGTCTCGGTGGGCTTGAAGCCCGCCTCGGCAACCTTCAGGTTGCGCGGCAGGAACTCGGTGCTGCCGTGGCGGCGCACCCGCAGGATGTGGCCCGGCCGGTCACGCACGCGGCGGCCGACGGAATGCACGGCGGCAGCAGCAGCCACCTCGTCCATGGTGTGCTCCGTATCCACGGGCACCAGCTGCAGGACGAAATCCCCCTCGAAATTGGAGGTCAATGGAAAAAGGGCCATGGTGCAAATCTCCTCGTGTGGCACACGACGCGCCGGCAGCAAGCCTGCCGGGCGCGCCGGATCAGGGGGTCAATGGGGAAAAATCAACCCGCCTTACGGGTCTCGCGGAGGGCGCGGTAAACCTCGGCCCAGGCGTAGTTGTGGGCGTCGTCGCCGATCTCGCCCGGAGCCAGGCCCATGTACTGCAGGGCGCCGCCCAGATCCATCGGCTGGATCATCCCGGCCAGGAAGCGATCGACGATGGACAGGTGGCCGGCGTAGCGCTCGGGCTCCTGCTGGAACACCCAGCGATCCACCTCGGAGCCGAAGTGATACAGGCGGCCGTTGTATTCGAGCGGGTAGTCCTTCACGTCCCAGCCCTTGCCCGGCACGCCGAGGATGGGCAGCTGGCACATGTTGCAGACGTAGGGCAGCGTTTCCGGATAGGTCATGGCCATGTTGCCATCGACCACGTTGTCGATGAACACATCCCAGCACTGGCCCCAGGTGTCGTTCCAGCCGGGGTACTTCTCCTCCAGCCAGGCGCGCTCGTCCGGGGTCACGCCGGCGGCCGGGTTCCACCACAGGGTCGGGCGCCAGAAGTAGGAGCCCAGGTGCATGCCGTGGTGGGTCTGGCCGATATCCTTCAGGAAGATGTCCCAGTACCAGGGCAGATCCAGGCCCATGTCGGTGAGGGCGCGCTCGAACTGGGCGACGATCCACTCCTCCATGAACTCCTTGAAGGACTGCTTGCGGTGCTCCAGCGGGGTGTAGTAGTCCATGATCGGACCGGTCAGCACCGAGAACAGCTTCCAGGCGCCCCACACCGCAATATCCACGCGCTTCTGCGCTTCTTCCTTCTTGCCGTTCTCGATCAGCACCTTCAGGGCCGGGCCGCCGATCTGCGCATGGCGCGACTCATCCGTCTGGATGCTGGAGATCAGGTTGGCGAAAGTATGGTCGCCCGCCTCCGCCGCATCCGCCGCAAGACCGAGGAACTGCATGTTGGTGAAGCCGGTCTCGAAGCTGAAGGTCAGCATGATGGAAACGCTGATCGCGTCCCGCGTCATCATGATGTCGTCGAAGAAATGGCGGGCCGCGATCATCGCCCACTCATTGGTGTCGTAGGCCTTGAAGGCCCAGTCCATCTGGCGGTCCTTCGCCACGTGCTCGTGGGGGAAGTAGAGCTGCATCTGGCCGTGGCGGATCTCGTCCATACAGCCCAGCGTGGACATGTTGCGCATGCCCGGCGCCTTGGAGAACCGCATCATCCGCGCCTCGGCGCTGGCCGCCGCGTATTCGCCGCGGGCAATCGCGCCGTAGTGCGCCTTCATCACCGACTTCCAGCCCGGATCGGCGTTCTCGAAAATCCGGCTGCGCTCCAGCGCCGCCTTCACCGAATAAGCCCCCGCATCCTTCTCGCGCTGGACCTTCACGTATTCCGGATAGGTCTGCTTGTAGGGCTCGTCGTAGTTTTCCCAGGCGGCGAGCGGCAGACCGAATTCGCCCGACAGCTTGGGCGGAAACAGTTCGTCCTCGGTAACGTACTTGGGTGTCCAGTTGGTGGAACGGGCCAGGTCATACCAGTCCATCCGATTGAGTACGGCCATTCATGTCTCCTTCATAACGGGATGCAGGAGCCCTGCAGCTCCCCCTCGTATCCGGTCGATCTGCGCCGACCGGAGCGACCAGCCGAACCGACGCTGCGTTTCGACCGTGTGGAGGAAAGTTATAAGGAAACAAAAACGCGGGGTATTAGACGATGGTTTAGGTGCTGTGCAGCATGGGGGCGACGACACAAACCCAAAATGGATAAATTGGCAACAACAGAGTGTGCCGCCCAATCAATAATGGAGCAGCAACACGGCCGACCTGACAAAGCACATACCCATCACTTTGAACATTGAAAACCATACCCGTATCGGGCATAGTTTGGAAAACCAGATGACGCACATCCTCAAGCGGAAGGATTTTGCACGGTGGCAGGTGGGCGAGAAGCTGCCCGACACCGTCTTGTGCAAGGCAGTCAAGGAAATGGAAGACGGCCTGATCGACGCAGATCTGGGCGGCAACCTCTACAAGAAGCGGGTGGCGCGCCCCGGCGGCGGAAAGAGTGGCGGCTACCGTACGCTGCTGTCAGCCAGGATCGGCAACCGCTACGTGTTCCTGCACGGTTTTCCCAAGAGCGACAGAGCGAACATCACTCAGAACGAGAAGAAGGCGCTGCAATTCGCAGGCAAAGTGTTCCTGGAACTGTCCGCCGAAGATGTGTCGAAGGCATTGCAGTTGGGTGTTTTACTGGAGGTGCATTGTGAGCAAGATCATTGAATCCCTGCGCGACGACCTGGCTACGCTCAACGAGGCGGGAGCCATCAGCAAAGTGACGATGCGCGAGTTCGACGCGATCTGCCCGCCGCCGGTGCGGGCGTTCAACGCTACAGACATCAAACGCCTGCGTGAAAAGCTGCAGTTCAGCCAGCCGGTATTCGCGCTACACCTGCACACCACCGCTTCGACCGTGCGCAAGTGGGAGCAAGGCGAAACCCATCCCACGGGACCGGCACTCAAACTACTCAATATCATCGCCGACAAGGGCTTGCAGGCCATCATCTGATGCCTGGCTGAAACGGGCCCTCCCGTCAATCCGGCGGTTGCCCCCTCGCCCGCAGGTAGTTGTCCTGCAACATCGGACTCATGATCTCCAGAGCTAGCCGCACGAACTAGCTCATTTCAGACTTTGAACATGGCTGTAGTGCTGTCTCTGATACTCCAGGTTCGATGGCGACTTTCTGCACCAACGTAGTGCACAAAAGTTGACTACGGTGCTCAGGTTTTGCAGAGGGGATGCACCGACATGGGGCCAGCTCCTTCAAGTCATTGATTCAATGAAGCAAGACTCTGCTTCGCTTGGTGTGGCATATGCCTTGCTGATGGCTTCTCCTGATGACTTCGTGGAGTTTCAGCATGGCAGGCATTCCGAACACCTCGCAGGCAGGCAGCGGTAATCAAGGCCTGTGGCCGCTCCAGGGCTTCGCCTGGGTGAGCACGCTCGTGGCGGGCCTCTGCGCCGGAGCGCTGCTTGCCGGTGGGCCGGGCTGGCTGCTGGCGCCGGGGCTGGTGCTGCTCCTTGCCTCGCTGTTCGCCGCGCTTGCGCTGCCGCGCCGGATCGCCCGTGCCGTTGCCGAGATCGAACGCGTCGTGCTGGCGCTTGCCGAGGGCCGGCTGGTCACCCGTATAGATCTGGCCGCCTGTGGCCCCTTCGTGCCTCTGGCCGAGCGCATGAACGGCATGGCCCGTTCGCTGACCGGCATCTTCCTGGCCTTCTCGCGCATGGCTCAGGAAATCTCCAGCGTTGCCGGCGAGAGCAATCGCAACGCCAGCGGCGGCGACCGTGGCGTCCGCCAGCAGCGCGACATCACGCTGTCGTCGTCGGCAACCCTTGAAGAGCTCAGCGTCAGCCTGAGCATGACCAGCGAAAGCGCCTCCGGCGCCCAAAGCGTCGCCGAGGCCTCGGGCAGGATGGCCGAACTCGGTGCCGGCCGCGTTGCCGGCCTCGCCGACAGCCTCACGAAGCTTGCCGAGACCGTGCGCCAGAGCGCCGAAAGCGCCGAGCGCCTGGGCCAGCGTTCGCAGGAGATCGACGCCATCGTCGTGCTGATCTCCGACATCGCCAGCCAAACCAACCTGCTGGCCCTCAACGCGGCCATCGAGGCGGCGCGGGTCGGCGAGCAGGGGCGCGGCTTCGCCGTCGTCGCCGACGAAGTGCGCAAGCTCGCCGAGCGGACCACCAACGCAACGCGCGACATTGGCGAGCGCATCACCGGCATGCGCGACGAGGTTGCGGTGATGATCGGCACGATGGGCGACACCCGCCGCAGCGCCACCGCCAGCCTTTGCGACGCGGGCGTTGCCGTCGACGACCTGCGCCAGCTCGAAAGCAATTCCGCCCAGACGCTGGCGCTGATCCGCGACATCGCGGCGGCCAGCCGCGAACAGAGCGAGGCGGGCCAGAGCATTGCCCGCGACATCGAACAGGTGGCGCAGCTGGCCGACACCAACGAGCAACTGGTGCGCGAGAACAGCGAGCTGTCGCGCTACCTCGACGACCTGGCCGGGCAACTGACCACGACCCTGAAACAATATCAATACGAGTGAGGCCACCATGGACAGCCTGATCTACCCCCTGATCGCTCTCGCCACCGTGATCGCCGCGGCCACCGGGTGGCTGCTGCGCCAGCGCACGCCCCCGGCGGCCCGGCAGGCACGCGAGGCGACACTGGCCGGCTGCCAGGCCATGCTGGCGCTGGTCTGCCACTTCCAGCAGCACCGCGGCATGAGTTCGGCGCTGCTGTCCGGCGACCACAGCTTCCGCACCCGCCTCGACCGCAAGGCCGCGGAGATCGAGGCCCTGATCCCGGCACTGCAGGAACTCGCCCGCATCGAAACGGCGATGCCCTTCCCCTGCCTGACCAGCAATGATCTGTCGCTGTTCAAGTTCAACTGGCAGGCCCTGCGCGACAAGCTCGCCGGCCTGTCGGTCGAGCAGAGCGTGGCCCAGCACAGCCTGCTGATCGCCAGGCTGCTCGACTGGCTGGCGGCGCTCGGCGAGTCGCGGGTCGAGCCGGTGCTCGGCGACCGGGCATTGGCCCGCAACTACCTCGGCCGCCTGCCCGCATTGACCGAATGCCTCGGCCAGGCGCGGGCCCTCGGCGCCAGCGTCGCAGCCCGCCATGCCTGCTCGGCGGTGGCCCGCGTCCGCCTGATGTTCCTGGTCACCCGCGCCGAAGCCCTGCTCAGCCAGGCCACCAACGCCTGCAGCAGCATGCCCGAAGCCGACCGGGCAACGCAGGCTGTTCAGCAGATGGCCCGCGTCGTGCGGACCCAGATGCTGTTGAGCTCGGACATCAAGGTCAGCACCGAAGAGTACTTCC
This sequence comes from Zoogloea sp. GW822-FHT05C07, assembly GCF_058800215.1. Taxonomy (NCBI): domain Bacteria; kingdom Pseudomonadati; phylum Pseudomonadota; class Betaproteobacteria; order Rhodocyclales; family Zoogloeaceae; genus Zoogloea; species Zoogloea sp. GW822-FHT05C07. Next base: position 3,559,587 of record NZ_CM179510.1, on the reverse strand, counting down.
AGATCGCCACCCAGGCCGTAGACGGCGTCTTCGGCTGGATTGGCGGTTGCGGCCGCTCGGTGTCCGCCAGCCTTGCCCGTCGAGACGGCGCTGCGGATACCCGACTCTCCGTTGCCTGACGGCGAGCTCACCGAGACGGGAACGAATATACGGCCTGATTGCGTGCCACCACCCGCTCATCCAGGTCGTCGCTGGTGGCAAGGAGCGCGCGATAGCTCTCCAGGTCTTCGCGGTCCAGGGAACGGCCGGGATCGCCCGTTGCGGCTATCGCCATGGGCCTTGCCCCCAGCTGGAAGGTCGATCCCAAGCCGGCATACAGGTAGTGCTCGCCGAAGGCCTTCCTCAGGGCGGTGAAGGTCGGCTCGCCCGTGCAGTGGCCGGGAGCCAGGTAGTCCACCTTGTAGGTGTCGTGGAGGATGGTGACGATCTTGTCGATATCCGGGTCCTTGGCCACCACCAGATGGAAACCGCCGGCGATGAAATGGACGCGGGGATTGATCCTGGCCGCAGCCTCAACAATCCTGTCGATGCCCGGGTGAGCGCAGCCAACCACCACCACCATCCCATCGGGCGTGTCGATGGCCAAGGAGAGTTCCTTCAGCTCCATGGTCCCCGGCTTGTCTGAAACCAGGGCAATGAGGTGTATTCCGGGCATGATTTCGGTGGTCTTATCGACCAGCCGGAAATTCGCCCCCGGCCACGCGGCACCGAAGCGCATGACCTCCGGCGGCGCACCGTCGAAGTAGCGCTGCTCCGGCGGCAGGGACGAATCCGCGCGGAAGAAACTGCCCGGGAGATCGGCGCCATAAACGCCGAAGCCCTCCTTGGGCGCGTAAATCGGCACCTTGGGATTGACGGCCAGGAGATAAGCGAGCCCGCCCATGTGATCCCCATGGCGGTGGGACATCACGACGAAGTCGAGACGCGAGAGATCGACCCCCTTGGCCTTCGCGTTCCGGGCCAGGACATCCGGATTGTTGCCGGTATCGAAGAGGATGCGTTTCCCGCCGTATTCCACGAGGGCCGCATACCCCCAATCCTTCTGCATCGCAGACGCCTTGCCAAACGCGTCGTAAAGCACGGTGATTCTCGCCACCTGGGGATCGGCAGCGGCAGACGGACCGGGACTTGAACAACCAGCGATGAAAAAACTCGCGACGAGCCCGAGGGCCCATATCAAGGTTTTCATGGTTTTTCCTTTCGCTCTGTTGATCGCACTACAAGCGGCAGCGCTTTCGCGCTGCATCGGGAACCGACGCCATATCGTCTAGTGCTAGTACCGGCACGGAACCATGTCAATCCGGCCCCTCCCGTCAATCGGGCGTCCGCGCCTCCCCTCGCGCCCGCAGCGCCCCGAACAAGTCCTGTATCTCCCGCGCCATCATTGAGCACGCCCACAGGTAATTGTCCTGCAGCGTCGGATTCATGCGCCGGAAGGCATCCCCCGCATCGCCATAGGTCATGGCGAGCAAGGACAGCAACTGCACCTGCCGGGCGGAAAGCTGATCGACGATGGCCAGCGCATTGGCCTCCTCGGCCAGCCGGTAAAACGGCCCTGCCGGCGCGGGGAAACTGAGCGGCGTACTCATCGCAGCGCCCTCCCCTCGCCCCGTGCCCGGCGCGGAAGAGGCGAAACAATTACGACGGCATTAGGGATGGACGCGTGCGAACCAACGCACGCCAGGGTGGAAACAACCATGGTGCGGACTCCTTGTTTGGAACACTTCCGCTCTCCGTCGCCAAACGGGGGGCGGGCCAAAGCAGGGTTGGCGAACCGGAAACAAGGAACCGGCAGGGCCGAAGCCCTCCCCACCCGGCCCGCCATTGATCATGGACGCACCAAGGGCGCACGGATAAAAAAAGCCGCTGCGCGGCTCACTATCCGCCTTGTTTTCAGCAGGTCGCCAAACCTGATCGCTGTTGTTTCAGCGACGGGCGGGAGTATCGGCTGGGTGTTGCGGGGGCGTCAAGGGAGGGTGGTGGCGGGGATGAATGGGGAAATCGTCAAAGGATTGCGAGTCTATGAAATTTGAAAAATGTGAAGTGGTTCGCTGCGGGAGCCTCAAATTTCATGGGATACATTTATCCAAAAGAAGTATGTCTTTCCAATTTAAACTCAACTTCAACCACTAGTCCTCAACCACCACAATTCGTGCACACCAAGAAAAATATTTCTATAGGACAGCGCAGATCAAGCCTATTCATCATTCATTAGCCGGATTATCAATTAGCCACAATAGGCTCTCCGCATTGAGCCGCCCCAAGAAGACGCATTGAGTCTTTTTATTTAAACAACCATCAGGATTTACAAAAAACTGGGAAATGAATATGAACCAAGAGGTAAAAACAATCAAACTAAAGGACCTAGTACTCTGGACCGAGAATCCACGCGACCCAATTGACGAAGAGTCAACTGATCAAGACATCGTAGATAGAGCACTTTCTGACAAGTTGTCGAAATGGAACCTTCCTCGGTTAGCAAAGGAGATGGGGGCGCGTTACGACTTCAGCGAACTCCCCACCGTCGTTTTACATGGCAATAAGCCCGTGGTATACGATGGAAACAGAAGAATAGCCCTTGGTAAAATAAAACAAGGACTGGTATCTTCCCACGACCTGGATCTAGAAACTATTCCTTCATTTCCGGAGGCAATCCCCTGCAACGTCTGCTCCGAGTCGATTGCACTCGAAAACATTTGGCGAAAACACGCAGAAACTGGCTCATGGCTTCCGCTTGATAGGGATATCTTTCTTTACAAACACATGAAGAAAGAAAAATCAGTATTCTTATTAATGGAAGAGAATACAGGAATCATCACAGCAAACCCTAGCCTCAACCAGAGATTCGTCAAGGACGAAATATTTCGACAAGACATCTTAGAGAAACTTGGTATTTCGTTCGTAGATGGGGCTCTCTACAGCAAACACAATCGTGAAGAGACCCTCGCACTGCTAGACGATATCTCTCGAAAAATTGAGGACAAGAAAATCACCACCCGCCAGAATCGCGGCAAAGTTATGGAGGTTTTGGACCCTGAGTCTCAACGAATTGTCGAAGAGAACAAAAAGAACAAAGCAAGTCCTGTCGTATTGAAGCGACCCGAAAAAAAAGCGGACACAACAGAGAAGTCGCCCACTCGACAAAGCAAGCGCTCACGGGCGAAGCCTGCAAGAATTTTTGGCGGCCCCCTTTACCTACGCATTGGGGACGTTAGCAGGCTGATGCAGAACCCAGTGAACGATCCGGCCACCCACCTGTCCTAGCCGTATCCTTCAAACCCCAGGCACAGCACCGATGCGCGGCGAAGTCGATCCCCAGTCCTCGATGTTCCACTATTTCTCGGTCGAGTCCCGGATTCCGGCCGATCATCCGCTGCGTCCGGTGAAGAAACTGGCCGACTCGGCACTCTCGGCGATTTCCGCGGAACTCGATGGGCTTTACGCCAAGGGCGGCCGACCGTCGATTCCGCCGGAGCGGTTGCTCAAGGCGCAGTTGCTGATCGCGTTTTACTCGGTGCGCTCGGATCGGCAGTTCTGTGAGCAACTCGATTACAACCTGCTGTTTCGCTGGTTTCTCGATCTGGACCTGGAGTCGGGTGGATTGGATCAATCCAATTTCAGCCGCCTGCGCGAGCGATTGGTGGAAACGGACATCGCCCGTCGTTTCTTTGACGAAGTGGTGCGTCTGGCCCGCAAGGACAAGCTGCTGTCGTCCGATCACTTCACCGTGGATGGCACCTTGATCGACGCTTGGGCATCCTTCAAGAGCTTCAAGCGCAAGGACGACGACGAGCCCCCCAAGCCCGGCGGTGACGGCACCGGCATGGTGGACTTCAAAGGCGAGAAGCGTTCCAACGCCACCCACCGGAGCACGACCGATCCCGACGCGAAGCTCATGAGGAAAGGCAACGGCCAACCGGCCAAGCTCAGTTACGGCGGCCATGCGCTCATGGAGAACCGCAGCGGCCTGTGTATCGATCTGCTCATCACCGATGCGACGATGGCCGAACACAAAGCGGCTCGCCAACTGCTCACCCGCGCCCGGCGCCGCAGGATTCATCCCAAGACGCTGGGGGCCGACAAGGGCTACCACGTGAAGGACTTTGTCCAGCATTTGCGCGAGCACAAGATCAAACCTCATATCGCCCGAATTGAAGGACGCAAGACACCGGGCCTCGATGGACGGACGACCTGCACCGAAGGCTACAAGGTCAGCCAGCGCAAGAGAAAGCGGGTTGAAGAGATCTTCGGGTGGTTGAAGACGGTGGGTGGAATGAGAAAGACCCGTTTCATCGGAGAAGCCCGAACCCAGATCGCCGCCTATTTGTCGGCAGCGGCGTACAACCTGCTGCGGATTGCGAAATTGCAGACGATGGGGAGTGCGGCATGAAGCGGCACTTGGAATCGGGTGAAAACCCATTTCCCTGCCCAGTCTATGGGCATAAAAATGGGATTGAGAATCCAATTTCGGGAATGAAGTCATGAGAGATCAAACAACGGGCTTCAGGCTGGACGTGGAGTCTGAGCTTTTTGCATCGGCCTGTTAGCAACTTATATCGCGATATCGTTGACCTGCACAGCTTTTACCACGACAAAAAGACGTCGCTCTCAAGTATCTTCCCGTCCGTCATTCGCATGGCACTACGACTGCTATGCGAAGCAGCCGCAAAGGAGTGTCAACAAGACATGGCAGCGTATGTAAAATCTAGGTTTCAAAGGGCAAAATCCACCCTAGACCAGGATACAAAAACTACGCTATCGAACCATAACGTCACAGAAAGTAGTCTTGTTCAACTCTTACACACGGGGGCCCATAACTATGCGGCCTCAGCCAACATCGAACAAACGTTGGCTGTCTCAGTAATCCTTGGAGCCCTCCTCACAGACTCCCATGGCAAGGCGTAACTAGATTGAGCCACTTTTTTTCACCTCTCCGCTACCCCGGTGGAAAGAATTGTATATTTCCATTTGTCTCGAGGCTGTTTTACGAAAACGGGTTGCTAGGGACTGTGTATGCCGAGCCTTATGCAGGTGGCGCAGGGCTTGCGTTACGTCTTCTTTTCGAAGAGTACGTGGAGCGGATTTACATCAATGATTTAGATCGTTCAATTTATTCTTTCTGGTCTACCATACTTGAACACACCGATACCTTCTGTGACTGGGTAGAGAGCGTCGACGTATCGGTAGAAAACTGGCTCCAATATAAAGAAATTCAGAACATAGCGGAGACGACCGACCTTTTCGAACTAGCCAAATCAACGTTCTTCCTCAATCGAACCAACGTATCCGGAGTCATTAAAGGCGGGATCATTGGCGGTTACGATCAAAAAGGTCGCTACAAAATTGACGCACGATTTAACAAGCAGGACTTAATATCGCGAATACAGAGAATAGGGAAATTCAAGAAAAGAATATCAATCTCAAACCTCGATGGACTGGCGTTTTTAAAAAAAATGAATGCCCGCCCTGAAGAGATTTTTATCTATCTCGACCCTCCGTACGTTCAAAAGGGGGCAGATCTATATATGAATTTCTATTCAAAATCGGACCACGAGAGGCTCTCTAAGCACGTACACCAGATAAAAAAGAAGTGGATGGTTTCCTATGACAACCACGACTTTATACTTAATTTATACGCATCCGAAAAAAAAGTACGTTACAAACTCTCTCAAAGTGCATCCAATCGAGTTGGCGACGAGGTACTAATTTTCGCAGAGAACATCGCATTCATCGACTCCATTAAGTCTCTCAACACCCCCGTTTGCTTCTGATTAAAAAATGCGTCCTTCCCCAGTCACTTCAACCGCCCAGCGCGATACCGTTGAACCAAGCAGCACTCACCGCCCAAAACACGGTGCCCGCTGAGCGCGACGCCCAGCTATCCGGGGTTTTCGCGCAGTGCAGCTCCCTCCACGCTGAGCCCACTCCCCTCCCAACCGCGTTCTCTTCCCTCTGAGCCCCGCCGTTGATGCTCCGATTTGAACTGGCTCAGCTCGGAGCGGAGCAAGTTCAAATCAACGTTAAGCCGGCCTCCTTCAGACTTGAGCCCGCTTCCCTCCGACTTGAGCCAGCTTCCCTCCGAGCATCAAGAGCTTCCCTCCGAGCATCAAAAGTTCATCTCCGAGGATCTCGAGCTCAGCTCGCCGCATCAAAAGTTCAAGTCCGGGGATCTCGAGTTCAAGTCTGAGCTGAACAAGTTCAAGTCCGGGCTTGGACAGTTCAAATCGGAGGGTCGAGCACTTCGCTCCGGGCTCGGACGTGTCCGGAGTTTTGTGCTCAGGCTGCCTGCAGCGACATCGGTTGATAGCGCACCCCGTTCCGGGCCTGCGCTTCCGCGGTCGGTACGAAGCCGAAGGCCGCGTACGTGGGCACGGCGTACAGGGATGAATTCACCGTGAAGCGGGGGGTGTCGCCGGCGCCGGCCTTGAGGCGCTGCCACAGGCCGCGGGCAATGCCTTGCCCGTGCAGGTCGGCGCGGACGAACAGGTGGTGGACGTGGGTCTGGCCCCGCAGCGCGGCGACGCCGACCAGTTCGGTCCCGACGCAGGCCACCACGTAATCGATGGCGGGGTCGGCGATGCAGCGGGCGACCGCGTCGACGGAGAAGTTCTCCAGGAAGGGCCCCGCCTCGGCGGCGGCGGGATCGGCGAGGAAGTAATGGGCGAGGCCGCCGATCAGGTCGGCCACGGCCGGTGCGTCGGATGGCTGGGCGCTGCGGAGCGTGCACTTGAGGGGCATGGGAAGGACTCCAGGGATGATTTTATTTTCAGATTTAGTTGCAATGTTGCTCGATAATGCGTATGGTTCGACCGAGCGATTTCTAGTTGTGTCGTGATCTTGTTGGTCTAGTATCCGCAGTCCTGCGGCAGCATTCCCCCATTTTTACCTGGCCTTCTCGATCTCGCCCCACTCAGGGGCTATGCCCCATCATTTTTCGGAGCTTCAAGATATGGCAACAGGTACTGTCAAGTGGTTTAACGATTCCAAGGGTTTTGGCTTCATTACGCCCGATGACGGTGGTGAAGATCTCTTCGCCCACTTTTCCGCGATTCAATCCCAAGGCTTCAAGAGCCTGGCGGAAGGTCAGCGCGTCAGCTTCGACGTGACGACCGGCCCGAAGGGCAAGCAGGCCAGCAACATCCAGATCGCCTGATCTTCCCGGCATCATCCCAGGCGGCTGAATCCTCTCGGCCGCTTGCAAGCTCTTGTGCCGGCCTGATGGTCGGCGCAGGCGTGGAATCGGTTCTTCCGGATTTCCATGCAAACTCAGCAGTAAATCAATCGATCCAGATCAGCACGGAGCCAAGGCTCAAGCGCTCTGCGCCGGCACGCGCATTGCTGCCCTGCATCGCGATCAGCAAGCCCACGAGCATTGCCCCTGAGCCCCGTTTCTTTCGGGCTTGACCTCATTTACCCCTGGAGAAACGACTATGGCCAAGGAAGACCTGCTTGAAATGCAAGGTGTTGTGATGGAAGTGCTGCCGGATTCGCGCTTTCGCGTCACCCTCGACAACGGACACATGCTGGTGGCCTATAGCGGCGGCAAGATGCGCAAGAATCATATCCGCGTGCTGGCCGGCGACAAGGTGTCCCTCGAAATGTCCCCTTACGATCTGAGCAAGGGCCGGATCACCTTCCGCCACATCGAGGGCCGCACGCCGCACGCACCACGGACGCCCCGCCGTTAAAAGGTGTCGGGCACGCCCGCCTTTCAGCGCTGAAGATCGTCGTTCATTCGGCCCATTGGGACCTTAGGAGAAGCATTCGTGGCGAAGCCAAACTACCAGTTCGAAAAGCGCCAGCGAGATCTGGCCAAGAAGCAGAAGCAGGAAGAGAAGCGTCGCGAGAAGCTTGCCAACAAAGCGGCCAACGCCAACGGCCCGCAGGCGGACGTGTCGGAAGCCGATGTGCCGAAGAACGGGAACGGCACGGATTCCGGGACGGCATCGGCTTAACCCTGCCGCACCCGTAGCAAGCCCTGACGTCTGGCGTCCCCATCGGGAACGCCAGACGTTTTGCATTCAGGCCTGCCTCGCGCGCATTCGGCATCCAATGGCCGTGCGCATGTATTTCCAACTCTCCTGCGCGTGTAAATCCATTTACGTCAATCAATCACGGGAAATTCTGAAAGCGCGCCCCGCACGGTAAAATCACGGCTACACGCAGGTATTCGCCGTACTGACTTCATTCGCCCTATGCTTTTGCATTCTCTTCTAACGGAACGCTTTGACAGCAAACACAGCAGTGAGGAAATGCTGCAGATCCTGGCGTCGGTCCTGAACGCGTTTCCCGTTGCGTGCTTCCTGATCAATAGCGAGCACCGGGTGATTCACTGGAATATGGCGTGTGAGGTTCTGACCGGCGTATCTGCACGTGCCATCATAGGCACCAAGGATCAGGGAAAGACGTTCTACGCCTGCGACCGGATGGTCATGGCCGATCTGGTCCTCGATGGCGCGGCGAACAATCAGGTCGATGCGCTCTACCACGGCAAGTTCCGGCCTTCTTCAACAATCCCCGGCACCTATGAGGCCGAGGACTTCTTTCCCCACTTTGGCAAGGAAGGGCGCTGGCTGTATTTCACGGCCGCCCGCATCTGCGACGTGCATGGCACGCCTATCGGTGCGATCGAAACCTTGCAGGATGTGACGGCGCGCCGGCAGGCCGAGGCGGCCCTGCACTTGAGCAATGAGCGCTTCAAGGCGCTCAGTTGGATCGACGATCTGACGCAGCTCTACAATTCGCGCCGGTTTCATGAGGTGCTCGACAATGAGATTTCGCGGGCCGCACGCTACGCCCATCCACTGTCGCTGATGGTCTTTGACATTGATTACTTCAAGCAGATCAACGATACCCATGGGCATCAGGAAGGCGACCGCGTTCTGAGGCTGATTGCCGAACACCTGCGCCAATGGCAGCGCGAGGCCGACCATCTGTTTCGTTTTGGCGGTGATGAGTTTGCCGTCATCCTGCCGGAGACCAATGCGGCCGCTGCGCACGCCGCCGCAACGCGATTGGTTGAGGAGTGGCGGCAATTCAACGGCAGCGGAGCTGGCGCAGTAGCCCATGGCAGTACGCTCAGCGTCGGCGTCACCCAGTTAAAAGCGGATGACACGGCAGAGACGTTTGTTCGGCGGGCCGATCAAGCGGCCTATGAGGCCAAGCACCTCGGGCGGGATCGCGTTATCAACGCGTAAAGCCCGCTCGATCGTCGGCGTTTTTCGTTCCGTACAGCCAACACCTCGCGGCCCCATCGCTCTCCAAGCGGTCCGGGCTTCAACAGTTCAAACCGGAAGGGCGAGTGCCATCACCCGCACACGCAGTTCCGCCCCTTGCGCTTGGCCCGGTAGAGTTTTTCGTCGGCGCGCTCGATCATGGCGACGTGGTCGCCGCTGCCGTCCGGCACCATGGTGCTGAGGCCGGCGCTGATGGTGACGATGCCGGCCGGTGACATGGCGTGGGGGACTTGAAGGTCGGCGATGATGCCGCGGCATTTCTCGGCGATCTGCAGGGCGGCGTCGGCCGGGGTTTCGGGCAGGATCAGCGTGAACTCCTCGCCACCGTAGCGGGCGAACAGATCGCTGGAACGCACGGGCATGGCGCTGATCGCCTCGGCGATGCGCTGCAGGCAGGCGTCGCCGCGCACGTGGCCGTAGTGGTCGTTGTAGTTCTTGAAGTAGTCCACGTCGAACATCAGCAGGGACAGCGGTTGCCCGCTGCGCCGGGCGCGCGCCCATTCAGCGGCGATGGTCTGCTCGAACAGGCGGCGGTTGGCGATGCCGGTCAGCTCGTCCTGCTTGGCCAGGGCTTCGAGCTTGCGATTGAGCTGGAGGACCTTGTCTTCCATCTCCTTGCGCTCGGTGATGTCGAACATGAAGCCGACCAGGTCGGTGGTCGCGCCATTCGCGTCGCGGATCACATGCACCACGTCGCGGATCCACACATAGCTGCCGTCGGCTTTCAGGGCCCGGTAGTCGGCTTCGTGATCGGCGCCCTGCTCCGACTGGCGGATGCAGAAACTGGCGGTGCGCTCCCGGTCTTCCTCGTGGATGCGCTCGATCCAGTCCATCGCCCCCAGCCAGCTGTCGCGGGGCCAGCCCAGCAGGCTTTCAATCTGCGGCCCGATGTAGTCGAACTGCTTGGTCTGCCAGTTGATCTTCCACGGAATCGCCTTGGTCGATTCGAGCAGGGTCTTGTACACACCCCAGTCGTCGCTGCGTTCCAGCCTGTCGATACCATTGAAAGTCTGCGCGTCTGCCATCGTCTTCTCTCGTCCGGGGTCTCTCCGGCCCGCCATGGCCGGCCGGAGAGATTAGCGCGGAAATTTTGCAGGGAAGGACGGCGCAGAGCGGGACTGCGGTACTTGTGCACACTTTGGGGAAAGTGTCATAAAGCGTTAAGGGGCGTGGCACGGATGGGGCGCAGGACCTTACAACCGGAAGCGCGCCACCGACTCCCGCAGTTCGCTGGCCAGGGTTTCCAGCCGCTTCACGTCTTCGTCCGCGGCCCGTACCGATGCGGCGGACTCTTCGGCCATGCGGGCGATGCGTTCGACGTGCTGGGCGACGCTGGTGCCGGCCTGGCTTTGTTCGGCGGTGGCGCTGGCCACGTCGCGCACCTTGGCGACGGTGGCTTCGGCGCCGGCGCTGATCTCACGCAGGGAGGCGGCGGCGGCGGTGGCCATGTCGACGCCGCGGCCGACCAGCGGGGTGATGGCCTGCATGCTGCCGACGACGGAGCCGGTGTCGGACTGCACGGCGGCGACCATGGTGGTGATCTGGCCAGTGGCGCTGGTGGTGCGTTCGGCGAGCTTGCGCACTTCGTCGGCAACGACGGCGAAGCCGCGCCCCTGTTCGCCGGCCCGCGCGGCTTCGATGGCGGCGTTGAGGGCGAGCAGGTTGGTCTGGTCGGCGATCTCCTTGATGACGCTGGCGATGCCGCCGATCTGCGAGGAGCGGTCGAGCAGGCCTTCGATGAGGCGGGCAGCCTGGCTGACCTGCTGGGACACGCCCTGGATGGTATCGGCGGCGCGCTGGACCATCTGCTCGCCGTCCCTGGCCACCTGGCTGGAGTGCACGGAGTTGTCTTCGGTTTCCCGCGCGCTGCCGGAGATGTGGTCGATGCTGACCGACAGCTCCTCAATGGCGGCGGCGGTGGATGAGGTGGCGTCGGACGACAGCTGGCTGGCCTCGTCGATGCGCGTCATCTGGCGGCTGAGGCTGGAGGAGATGTGGCCGAGCAGCGTTGCACCGCGCTGGATGCCGTCGATCATCTCGCGCAGGCTGGTCTGCATGTGGGCGACGGAGGCCAGCAGGCTGTCGCTGCCCTGCTCGGCCACCAGGTGCTGGCCGAGGTTGCCGGCGGCAATCTCCCGCGCGACCTGGGCGGCGTAGTCGGGTTCGCCGCCAATCCGCCGGTAGATGCTGCGCGCCATCAGGCCAGCCAGCACGGCGACGACGATCAGCACCACGACGCCGAGGCCGATGAAGCGCCAGGCGAGGCGCCAGAAGGCGTTGTCGATGTCGTCCACCCACGCGCCGTAGCCGACGACCCAGTTCCAGCCCTGGATCTTGGTGACGCCGTTGATCTTGGGCAGCTCCACGTCGGTGCCGGGTTTCTTGACGAGGATTTCCGCGTAGCCGAACTCGTTGCCGTTGAGGGCGTCGAGGTAGCGCTGGAAATCGCGGCGGCCGTCGGGCAGCGTCTTGCCGAGGTCGATCTTGCCGGTGTCCTTCATGTTGGGCAGCACCAGGCCGAGGCCGTCGGTGGTGCGCGCCCATACGTACTTGGCCTTGCCGTCGCGCATGGCGGCCAATGCCTCGATGGCGCGGGCCTGGGCGTCAGCGTGGCTCAGCGTGCCGGCCTGCTCCAGCGCCTGGTAGCGGGCCACGGTCTGGGTGGCGAGGATCAGCACGGTGCGCAGTTCGTTCCGCCGTTCGTCGAGCATGGTGGTGCGCAGCGTGGTCAGCGCCACGCCGGCCACCACGATCAGCCCCAGGATCGCGCTGGCGACAATGAGGCCGAGGCGTCGTGAAAGCTTCATGGTTGGGTTCCCTCCTACTGTTTTGCGGCTCTAATGGAAAACGGCCACCGGAAGGATGTCCGGTGGCCGTTTCACGGCCTTGCCTGGGTGATTCGCGTGCGGCTTAGTGCTTCATGGAAAACGCGGAGATCCAGGAGGTCTTGCGCGCTTCGGCGAAGGCCTTCTCACGCAGTTCGTCGTACTCGGCCTTCGGCACCGGGGTGGCGTCGCGGTTGCCCAGGTCGTGCATGCGGACACGGTAGGTTTCGCGGGCCGTCCAGACGGCGATGGCGGCGATGACGGTGACGCCGAGCGCGATGGAGCCGACGGTCATCGGGATGTTGGTGGAGCCCGGGGGCGCCACGGTGGCGAACAGGGCCGGCAGCATCGCAGTGATCATGGTGCCGATGTTCTGGGAGATGGCCATCGCCGAAACGCGGGTGCGGGTCGGGAACATTTCCGGGTAGAAGCTCGGGAAGATCGCGTTGTAGCCCTGGTATACCAGGCCCCACATCAGCAGGGACATGACGATGGCCAGCGGCACGTTATGGATGCTGATGGCGTACAGGTAGCCGAAGGACAGCAGGCCGGCGCCGAGGGAGCCGCCGATGATCAGCGGACGGCGGCCGATCTTGTCGGACAGGTTGCCGACGATGGGGATCACCAGCACGGCGAGGCAGTTGCCGAGCACCGGGATCCACAGATAGACATCCTTGCTGAAGCCGATGCCGTAGCCGGGCTGCACCGCGTAGGCGGCACCGAAGATGGTGGCGACAACCGGGATCACGTTCATCAGGGACGCGCACATCACGCGCAGCATGTCGCGCCAGTTCTCGCGGATGGCCTGGATAACGGGGGCCTTCGGAACCTCGCCCTTCTTGGTTTCCTGGGCGAAAGCCGGGGTTTCATCGACTTCGCGGCGGATGATGTAGCCGGCGATGATGACGACGAAGCTCATCAGGAAGGGAATGCGCCAGCCCCAGCTGTTGAAGGCTTCAGTCGGCATGAAGTAGGCCAGCGGCAGGAACACGGCGGCGGCGAGGATCTGGCCGGCCTGCACACCCTGCAGCGTGAAGCTGGCGTAGAAGCCGCGACGGCCGAAGGGCGCGTGTTCGAGGATCATCGAGCTGGCGCCGGAGATTTCACCGGCCACCGCGAAGCCCTGGATCAGGCGCAGCACGACCAGCAGCGTCGGGGCCAGCAGGCCAACCTGGTCATAGGTCGGCAGCAGGCCGACGGCCATGGTGGAGATGCCCATCAGGAACATACAGATCAACAGCACCTGCTTGCGGCCGTGGGTGTCGCCCCAGTGGCCGAGCACGAAAGCGCCGATGGGACGGGCCACGTAGCCGACGCCGTAGGTGGCGAGGGACGCGACGATGGCGATCTGGGGGTCGCCCTGGGGGAAAAAGACTTGCGGAAAGATCAGCGACGCAGCGGTCGCGTAGATGAAGAAGTCGTAATACTCCAGCACGGAACCGATCCAGCCACTGGCGGTGGCCTTCTTGGTCTGCTGGGTCCCATGTTGCTTCTGTTCGCTAGGACTACTCATGGTTGTCTCCACTATTTTTTGTGTGTTGCAGCAATTCGGATCGTTCAGGTGGTGCTGCCTCTGCAGCCGTCGAAGTGAGGCTAGATTAACGATAGCGATGTCCGAATTAACTGGGTCGATGCGGGTGATGCGCGATTGCCGTCTCAACTTGTTCGATAATCGCGCACCACGTTAGGCTCGATGAGCCTTTCCTCCTCTCCGTCCACCGGCACTCGCGGTGCTGCAATGCAGCATCGATCAGGACCGGGGATCGATCACCTGACGCGCCGCGGCAAGGGCCTGACGCGCCCATTCGACCTGCCCGACCTCGGCCATCCGGACCATGTGCGGCACCTCCACACTGACCGGCAGGTCGGCGGGCAGCGCCGCGAACAGGCTGCGCAGATCGATGCCGCCTTCCCCCGGCAACAGGCGCTCGCAGCGCGCCGCATGGATCATGTCTTCCACCGTCAGCGTGAGCCCGGTAGGGGCGTCGCAGATCTGCGCGTAGTGCAGCAACTCCCGCGGCAAGGCCCGCAGATCGTCGTTCGTCGTGGTGGACCGGGCCACGTGCAGCGCATCGACCAGGATGCCGGCGCCAGCCGGGCGCCCCGCCGCGTCTACGACCCCCAGCGCGGCCCGCGCGTCGGGCACCGCCGTCCAGGGCATGAACTCCAGGTCGGCGGTCATCCCGTGCCGGTGCGCCGCTTCGCACACCTTTGCGTAGTTGGCGGCGAGGCGGCCGGGCTCGGCATCGTCGCCGGCCACAAGCAGCGCCTTGGCGCCCAGTTCCGCACCGATCTCTATCAAGGGTAGACAATGCCCGAGCTCGAAGTCGTCCGTCAGGCGGATGATTTCCAGGTCGAACACGCTGACGCCGGTTTCCTTGGTCGCGGCCAGGGTTTCGCGCAGCACGTCGGGCAGGCCGATCATGAACTGCTGCGGTGCGCCGGCCATGTTGGGCAGCAGGCGCAGGCCGACGAAGCCGTAGCCCAGCTCCGCCGCGAGGCGGATGGCCTCGGGCGGCGTCAGGGTGTTGGACGTCAGGTAGGCAAGGGAGAAAGAACGCTCCATGGCACGCTCACTGCAGCGGAGAGACGGCGGTCGGCAGCGCGATGGTGGAGACCATCGAGGTGGTCAGGTGGGCCGGGCCGCCCTTCGGGGGCCAGATGCCCTTGGCGACGGCGTCGGCGCGGGCCTTGCCGCGGGCGTCGACGGTCGGGTAGGCCCAGATGTTGGTGAAGCGCAGCGGGCCGTCGAGGGCCACCATCGCCACCACGCAGGGGGAGATTTCTTCGCGGGCCGGCACGGCCTGTTCCCACAGGTCGATGGTGGCCTGCACGCCGCCCGGCTTGATGCCGTAGGTGCGGATCTCATACACCGGGCCGCGGATGCCGGATTCGGCTGACGGGCGCACCGGCTTCATCCACGGGAAGCCCTGGTAGCTGTGCTGCTCCAGGTTCTGGAAGATCTCGCCGCAGCCGAAGGGGCTGGCGCTGAGCTGGGTACGCTCGCGCTCGGCCTGCAGCGTGGCGAGGTCGTCGAAGCCGCGCAGCACGATCATCTGGTTCAGCGTGCCGATGTCGGTGAACCAGCAGGCGAGCAGCTCGCCGCGGGCTTCGGGGGCGGTGGCGAAGGCCTGCACATTGGCGGCGGCCTGGGCGGCGGTGCCGAACGGCAGGGTCATCGTGGAAAGTTCGTAGAACATGGGGTCTTCCTTTGGGGGTTTCAAACGTAGCTGGGTTGAATCCGGGATGCCGGCGCGAGGTCCGCAAGCAGGGTCTGGCCGGCGGCGTGGTGGGCGGCGAGGTAGCCGAAGGTCATGGCCGGGCCAAGGGTGATGCCACCGCTCGGGTAGTGGCCGCCCATCATGCTGGCCATGTCGTTGCCGCCGGCGTAGAGGCCGGCAATCGGCTGGCCGTGACCGTCGAGCACGCGCGCCTGGGCATCGACGCACAGGCCGTCGAAGGTGCCGAGGCTGCCGGGGACGATCTTCACCGCGTAGAACGGGCCCTGCTCCAGCGGCGCCATGCAGGGGTTGGGCAGGCCGGAGGCGGCGTCGCCCTGCACGCGGTTGTAGGGGGTTTCGCCCTTGGCGAAATCTTCGTCGCGGCCGGCGCGTGCCATCTGCCCGTAGCGCTGCAGCGTCTGCACCAGCGCGTCGGGGTCGATGCCGCACTGGCGGGCCAGCTCGGCCGGCGTGGCGCCGCGCTTCAGGTAGCCGTTGTCGATCATGCGGCCGAGCGGCATCGGCGCCGGCTTGACGGCTCCCAGGCCGTAGCGGCGGATGAAGGTGTGGTCGCAGACCAGCCAGGCTTCGACGGATCGGCCGGCCGGCACGGCGGCGAGCATGCCGCGCACGAAGTCGTGGTAGGAGTCGGCTTCGTTGGTGAAGCGCTTGCCCTCCGCCGTCACCGCGATGAGGCCCGGTTTGGCCCGCTCGATGAGGTGCGGGAAGTGCGCGAAGCTGCCGTCGGCGCGGGGCACCAGCGACACCGGCGCGAGCGCCGCGGCCTGGGCCAGCTTGCCGTTCAGCGCGGCACCGATGGCCTCGCCCATGCGCAGGCCGTCGCCGGTGTTGCCGCGGGAGGCCGCCGACCAGTGTTCGCGGCCGCTCGGTGCGTGGGGCAGCCAGGCTTTCTTGCGCTCCACGTCGAAGGGAAAGCCACCGCAGGCCAGCACCACGCCGCGGCTGGCGCGGACTTCCACGTCGCCGTCCGGTCCGCCGAGCACCGCGCCGACGACGCGCCCGTCCTCCACCAGCAGGCGGCGGGCCGGGCTGTCGGTGCGGATCTCGACGCCACGCTCGAAGGCCGACGCGGCGAGCCCGGCAACCAGCGCGTTGCCATTGACGAGGCGCATGCCACGGCCGTGCTGCAGCTGGTCGCGCCAGTAGGCGAGCACCTTGCCGGCCACGTAGCGGAAGGACGTCACATTGCGCACGGCGTTCATGAAATGCCGGAGTTCAGCCCCCGACGCAATGCCCATGCCCCACAGGGTGGTTTCGCGCAGCGGCGGTTTGAGTCGGTCGATCTGCCGGCCGAGGCGGCGGCCGTCGAAGGGCGCCGCGCACAGGGAACGCCCACCGAGCGCCGCGTCGGGCGTGTTGCCGTGGAAGTCCGGGACGGCATTGCCGTCGATGAACTGCAGCGCGGTGTTGCGGCGGAAGAAGTCCACCATGCGCGGCCCGTGTTCGAGGTAGGTGCGCGCCCGCGCTTCGTCGAACTGGTCGCCCAGCTCGTGGCGCAGGTAGGACAGCGGCGTCTCGATGTCTTCGACGATGCCCGCCTCGACGGCCAGCGGATTGCGCGGAATCCACATCCAGCCGCCGGACCAGGCGGTGGTGCCGCCGTATTGGGCGTCCTTCTCGGCGACCAGCACGCGCAGGCCCAGGTGGGCGGCGGTGACGGCCGCGGACAGGCCGCCGGCGCCGGAGCCGATGACCAGCAGATCGGTTTGGATCATGGTGCGTATATGGGTTGGGCGCTGGAACGGCGCGCCATGTTGAAGAAAGGCGAGGCGCCGCTGGCGGCGGCCATCTGCCCGGCGGTGGCGATCAGCTCGTCGGCCAGCGTGTGCATCTTGTCCTCGCTGAAGCGCACCGTCGGCCCGGCGATGGAGATCACGCCGATGGCCGCCTGGTCGCGCAGGCGCACCGGCGCGGCCATCGAGTTGAGGCCCGGGGTGTAGGTTTCCAGCGTCACGCTGTAGCCGCGCCGACGCGTCTCCTTGATGCCGTCGAGCACGGCCTGCACGGTGGCCGGCGCGTTCGGGCCGAAGTCGGCGGGCTGGCCGATGCCCTGCTGGGACACCAGTGCCAGCGCCTGCTCGTCGCTGAGCGTGGACAACCACGCGAGGCCCGACGCGGAACAGCTCAGGCGCGCGTCGCTGCCCATCTCCGGGTCGTAGCGCAGGCCCTGGCGGGCGCCCTGGGCACGGGCCACCCAGGTCAGGCGGTCGCCGTCAACCACCGACAGGCGGACCAGCTCACCCGACACGCCGGCCAGCTGATCGAGGAGCGGCTGGGCGATATCGACGATGCCGGAGTGGCCGAGGTAGCTCAGGCCGAGGGACACCAGCTTGGTGGTGAGCACGTAATCGCCCTGCTCGCGCACCTGGCGCACATAGCCGCAGCGGGCGAGATCGGTGAGCAGGCGGTGGGCGCCGCTGCGCGGAATATTGAGCTGGTCGGCGATGGTGGCCAGTTCGAGGCCGTGCGCGTGACGGGCCAGCAGTTCCAGGATGCCCAGGGTTCGTTCGAGTACTCCGCTCATGATTGCTCCAGTTCTAGTAACAGCGCCGCACGGCGCGGCGCGATGGGGTTGGGTTTGCCAGGCTCTTACCTGCCGGATTTATCCGGGACCTGCAACCCCATGGCGGGCGGACGATCGAATTATAGATAAAACAGAACTAGATTCAATAGTGGAATCTTGTTCCATTTTTTGTAGAATGGAATCTCCTGACACCCACAACGGAGACAAAACCATGTCGCAGCCCCTCAACGGAGCCACCCGCGTTCACTTCATCGTCGGCGACCCGATCGCCCAGGTGAAGTCGCCGGCCGGCGTCACCCAGGCCTTTCACGCCCATGACCGCAACGCCTACGTGATGCCCGCCCACGTGGCGCCCGCCAAGCTGGCGGCCTGGCTGGACGGCGTGTCCCTGGCCCAGAACGTGGACGGAATCATCGTCACCGTGCCGCACAAGTTCGCCTGCTTCGACCTGTGCGCAACGACCTCCGAGCGGGCCGCCTTCCTGCACACGGTCAATGTGATGCGCCGCAACCCGGACGGCAGCTGGCACGGCGACATGTTCGACGGCCTCGGCTACGTGTCCGCGCTGCGCGATCGGGGCTGCGAGCCGAAGGGCAAGAAGGCGCTGCTGGTGGGCGCCGGCGGCGCCGGTTCGGCGATTGCCCACGCACTGGTGGTAGCCGGCGTCAGCGCGCTGGCGATCCACGATGAAGACACCACCCGTCGCACGACGCTGGTGGACCGCCTCGCCAGCCTCGGCCAATGCCCGGTCAGCCACGGCAGCCCCGACCCGAGCGGCTTCGACATCGTGATCAACGCGACTCCGGTCGGCATGAAGGAAGGCGATCCCTACCCCCTCGACGTCAGCAAGCTGACGCCGCAGACCTTCGTCGGCTGCGTGATCACCGCCCCGGCGATCACCCCGCTGATCGCCGCCGCCCGGGCCCTCGGCTGCGGCACCTCCACCGGAGCCGACATGTTCGGCCGGGTCTGCGACCTGATGGTCGACTTCCTGCTGGGTGAGTGACATGCAACTCATCACACGGCTCGCCGACCTGGCCGAGCCGCAAAGTTACGAGGTGGTGGTGATCGGCGCCGGCGGCGCCGGCCTGTCGGCGGCACTGGTCGCCGCCATCGAGGGCGCCCGCGTGCTGCTGGTGGAACACACCGGCTACGTCGGCGGCACCACCGCCCTGTCCGCCGGCACCACCTGGGTGCCCGGCACCCACCATTCCGCCAAGGTCAATCCGACGGACACGCTGGCCGACGCCGCCCACTACCTGGACAACGCGGTCGGCGAGCGCAGCCCGGCCGCCCTGCGCAAGGCCTTCCTGGAAACCGGCCCGGAGGCGGTGCGCTATATAGAGTCTCAGTCGGAAGTCCAGTACCGCCCCTACGCCAAGCACCCGGACTACATCTCCGACCTGGCCGGCTCGACGCTGACCGGCCGGGCGCTGGAGCCGATGCCCTTCGACGGACGCCTGCTCGGTGAACTGTTCGCGCTGATCCGCCCGCCGATCCCGGAATTCACGGTGCTCGGCGGCATGATGGTGGACCGCAACGACATCAACCACCTGCTCGGCATGACCCAGTCGCTGGCGTCCTTCCGGCACTCGCTGAAGATCATCCTGCGCCACGCCCGCGACCGCCTCGGCCATTCCCGCGGCACACGGCTGGTGATGGGCAATGCGCTGGTGGCCCGCCTGCTGTATTCCCTCGCGCAACACGACAAGGTAAGCCTGGCGCTCAACACCGCGGTGACCGACATCGACCGCGGTGCCGACGGCGTGGAGGCGATCACCCTGTCCCAGCAGGGGCAGCAGCGCCGCGTGCAGGTGAAGGGCGGCGTGATCCTCGCCAGCGGCGGCTTCAACCGCAATCCGGCACTGCGCAAGGCGATGCTCGGCGAGGTGGACATGAGCTGGTGCCCGGCCGCGCCGGGGCACACCGGCCAGGCCCAGGAGCTGGCCCGCGGGCTCGGCGCCCACTACGGCCCAAGCCACGGCACCAACGCCTTCTGGGCACCGGTATCGCTGCGCAAGCGGGCGGACGGCAGCACCGCGGCCTTCCCGCATTTCGTGATGGACCGGGCCAAGCCGGGCATGCTGACGGTCAATCAGGCCGGCGACCGCTTCGTCAATGAGAGCACCTCCTACCACCTGTTCGCGCTGCGCATGCAGCAGAGCCTGGCGGACGGCCACGCGGCTGCAGACGTACCGGCCTACCTGATCTGCGATGCCCGCGCGCTGCGCAAGTACGGGCTCGGCATGGTGCGGCCGGGCGGCAGCGGGCTCGGCCCCTTCCTCGCCGACGGCTACCTGACCGAGGCCGACAGCATCGAGGAACTTGCCCGCAAGCTGGACATCGATCCGGCGCGGCTGCAAGCCAGCGTCGCCAAGATCAAGGCCTACGCGGAGAGCGGCGTCGATCCGGATTTCCGGCGCGGCGAAACGGCCTACCAGCAGAACATCGGCGACGCCACCTGGCCCGGCCGCAACCCCAACCTCGGTGCGCTGACCGAGGCGCCGTTCTACGCGGTGCGCCTCTACCCCGGCGACATCGGCGCCTCCACCGGCCTCGCGGCAGATGTGGACGCCCGCGTGCTGGACGGCGCGGAGCAGCCCATCGGCGGCCTCTACGCCGTCGGCAACGACATGCATTCGATCATGGGTGGGGTGTATACGGCGCCGGGCATCACCATCGGCCCAGGCCTGGTATTCGGCTACCGGGCCGCCAGGCATGCGGTCGCGCGGGCTCGCGCAGTTGCCACCCAGGGCAGCGGCGGGCGTAGCGAACGCAATATGGCGAGCGTCTGATCCCCGGCAAGGCCCCAGTATCGATTCCCTTTTCCTCCCTCACGGCCGCCATCCTGGCTCGGATGGCGGCCGTCTTTTTTTGCCGGGACACCGCACCCTCTTCCCACAAGCCAGGCGGCCCCGAAACCCGCGGCACGGGCTGGACGCCGCCGCCCGCCTCTCGGTATGCTCGCCCGGCCTTGAACAGGGCGGTCACGGCACCTTTCTCCTTCACCGCCCGCACACAGCCTGAGCGGCCGACACTGGATCCCATGGGCGAAACCCAGCCGAACCTGCGCCACCTGCGCGCCTTCAGCGAAGCCGAACGGCTCGGCAGCATCAGCCGGGCCGCGGATGCGGTCTTCCTGTCCCAGCCGGCGGTCACCCAGGCCATCGCCAAGTTGGAAGCCATGCTCGACGCCGCGCTGCTGGAGCGCGCCGGCAGCGGCGTGTCGCCGACCGCAGCAGGCAGCGCCTACGCGCTGCGCGTGCGGCGCGCGCTGTCGCTGATGGAAGAAGGCCTGGCCGAGGCGATGCGCATCGGCGGCGGGCGCGGCGCACGTGCCCCGAAGGACGCCCTGCCGCGGCTGACGACGACCCAGCTGCGCGCCTTCGTGGCGGTCGGCACAACCAACAACTTCACGCTGGCGGCGCGCCTGATCGGCACCTCCCAGCCGGCCATCCACCGCTCTACACGGGAGCTCGAAGCCGTGCTCGACGTGCCGCTGTTCGAAAAGACCACCCGCGGCATCCTGCTGACCCGCGCCGGCCAGGTCCTGTGGCAGCACTTCAAGCTGGCCTTCGCCGAACTCGATCAGGGGCTGGCCGACGTGCGGGCCTGCTCGGGACTCGGCTCGGGCACTGTCGTCGTCGGCTGCATGCCGCTGGCGCGCCACTTCGTGATGCCGGAAACCCTGACCGGCTTCTGCACCGAATACGATCGGGTGGACGTCAAACTGGTCGAATCCCCCTACCCCGACCTGCTGCACAGCCTGCGCCACGGCGAACTGGACTTCCTGGTCGGCGCCCTGCGCTTTCCGGCGCCGGTGGACGACGTGCTACAGGAGCCCCTGTTCTCGGCGGCGCTGTGCATCGCCGCCCGCAAGGGGCATCCGCTGGAAGGCAAGCAGCCCATCCTGCTCGACGACCTGGCCGCCTACCCGTGGGTGGTGCCGCCGGAAGCAACGCCGACCCGCGACCGTTTCGAGCGCCTGATGGCACCACAGGCCGACCATCCCCGCCACGGCCTCATCGAATCGAGCTCCCAGATCCTGATCCGCGGCCTCCTCAAGGGCAGCGACCGCCTGACGCTGATCTCCCGTCAGCAGGTGCAATTCGAGGTGGATGTCGGCCATCTGACGATTCTCGACTTCGAAATCGACGATCTGCGCGAGATTGGCCTCACCTTCCGGCGCAACTGGCGCCCGACCGAAGTCCAGCTCGCCTTCCTGCAGCGCCTCCGCGCCGTCGCCGCGCACTACACCGAAGCCTGAGCTGCAGCCTCCCGGCGGCCTCGCAACAACACCCTCCACGACGCCAGAATCACGCACCAAATATCAAAAACTTATGGGACTGAGGCTAATTTGAAATTGCCTTACCCAGCATAGGGATTAGTATTCAATCCATCGCAACGGCCCGATTCATCCTGATTTACAGGACATATATCCACGGCCCCGCGTAATAAAAGATACCCGCGCCCGAAGGAAAGCTTGCTTCCTTCCCTCGACGAGGGACTGGTTCAAATCAAAATCAAATAAGACCTGAACTGGTGCGAGGAGATATCGATGACTGCTTTCCACGGCAATGCAGCCGCCACCCGCGCGGCTGCGCCTCCCTGAATCTCCCGTCTGTATAGAGCGTTTCCGCATAACCCGGCCTGAACCCCTGTTCCGGCCGGGGGAGTTGTCACGCCCCGGTTCGCCAAGAAGCAGCACCCCGGGTCCCCGGATCCGGGCTTACGACGGAGCTATATCGATGAATACATCAACCACGCTGGACATCCGCGCCTTCATCAACGAGCGCGACCTATCCATCAACCAGTGGATCCTGGTGGTCCTGTGCTTCCTGATCGTTGCAGTGGACGGCATGGACGTCGCGATCATGGGTTTCGTGGCACCCTCCATCCTCGCCGACTGGCACGTTTCCAAGCCGGCCTTCGGGCTCGTGATGGGCGCCGCGCCGATCGGCCTGGCCATCGGCGCACTGGTCGCCGGCTCCTCGTCCGACTGGTTCGGCCGGCGCCGCGTACTGCTCGCCTCGGTCACCGGCTTCGGCATCTGTACGGTGCTGACCGCCTACACCAACACGCCTGAAGAGATGGCGCTGATGCGCCTGCTGACCGGTCTGGGCCTGGGCGCGGCAATGCCCAACACCACCACACTGCTCACCGAATACGTACCGGAGCGTTCCCGCTCGGTCATCGTCGCGACGATGTTCACCGGCTTCAACCTCGGCTCGGCGCTGATCGGCTTCATCGCGGCCGGCCTCATCCCGGTCTACGGCTGGAAGTCGGTGCTCGTCTTCGGCGGCGCCCTGCCGCTGGCCCTGCTGCCCTTCCTGTACTTCTTCCTGCCCGAATCGGCGCGCTTCATGGCCGTCAAGGGCTACGCGGCGGAACGCATCGGCCACGTACTCGGCCGGGTCTGCGGCACCAAGCTGGACGGCTACCGCGAGTTCACGTCCCCCGAGGGCGCCCCGGTCAACAAGCAGCCGATCGCCGTGCTGTTCAGCTCCGGCTACGCGCTGCGCACCTTCTGCCTGTGGGTGACCTACTTCATGGGCCTGCTGGTCATCTACCTCACCACCAGCTGGCTGCCCACCATGATGAAGGACGCCGGCGCAACCATCGAACGCGCAGCCCAGGTCACCGCGGTGTTCCAGCTCGGCGGCACCGCCGGCGCGATCCTGGTCGGCCTGACGATGGACCGCCTGCGCCCCAACCGCGTGATCTCCGCGGCCTACCTGTTCGGCGGCTTCGCGTTGATCGCCCTCGGCGCCAACGGCGTGACCTCCGCGTGGATCGCCCTGCTGGTCGGCGTCGTCGGCTTCTTCCTGAGCGGTGCGCAAACCGGCCTCAACGCCTTCGCACCGGGCTGCTACCCCACCGTCGCCCGTGCCACCGGCGTCAGCTGGATGCTCGGCGTCGGCCGCCTCGGCAGCATCCTCGGCTCGTCCATCGGCGGTTTCCTGCTCAGCCAGGGCTGGGGCTTCGAAGGCATCTTCATGGCGCTGGCAGTGCCCGCCTCGATCGCCGCCGCCTCGATCCTGCTCAGCCGCCGCGCGGCGGCGAGCATTGCCCTCTGACCCACCGCCCCTCATTCTCCCCAGTAACCGGAGCACGCATCATGGCCCGTATCATCGGCGGCATCGCCGTCTCCCACACGCCGACCATCGGCTTCGCCTACGACACCAACAAGCAGGACGATCCGGCGTGGGCGCCGATCTTCGAAAGCTTCGAGCCCATCCGCGAATGGTTCAAGAAGAGCAAACCCGACGTACTGGTCTATATCTTCAATGACCATGTCACCTCGTTCTTCTTCGATCACTACTCGGCCTTCGCGCTCGGCATCGACGAGTCCTACTCGGTCGCCGACGAAGGCGGCGGCGCGCGTGACCTGCCGGCCGTGCCCGGCCACCCGGCGCTGGCGCAACACATCGCGGTAAGCCTGGTCAACGACGAGTTCGACATGTCCTTCTTCCAGGACAAGCCCCTCGACCACGGTTTCTTCTCGCCGATGTCGGTGCTGCTCGAACGGGACGGCGACCAGTGGCCGACCACCATCGTGCCGCTGCAGGTCGGCGTGCTGCAGTTCCCGATCCCCACTGCGGCCCGCTGCTACAAGCTCGGCCAAGCCCTGCGCCGGGCCATCGAGAGCTATCCGGAAGACCTGCGCGTGGCGGTGGTCGCCACCGGCGGCCTGTCCCACCAGGTGCACGGCGAGCGCGCCGGCTTCAACAACCCGGAATGGGACCAGCAGTTCCTCGACCACATCACCCGCGATCCGGCCAGCCTGGCGGAGATGACCCACGCCGAATACGCCACCCTCGGCGGCCTCGAAGGCGCCGAGATCATCATGTGGCTGATCATGCGCGGTGCCCTGTCGGCCTGCGTGAAGAAGGTGCACAGCTCCTTCTACCTGCCGTCGATGACCGGCATCGGGACTCTCGTGCTGGAGAACGAATCCATCGAGGCACCGGGCGGCGCCCAGGAACGCCACCGGGCGCGCATGGGCGTGCAGCTGGCCGGCGCTGACCAGCTCACCGGCACCTACCCGTTCACCCACGCCACCAGCCTGAAGGCCTACCGTCTCAACAAGTACCTCCACGGGATGATCGCCCCCGCCAACCGGGAACGCTTCCTCGCCGATCCCGAAGCCTCCTTCACCGAGGCCGGCCTCACCGAGGAGGAGAAGGACCTGGTGCGCCGCCGTGACTGGCGCGGCCTGATCCACTACGGGGTGATCTTCTTCATGCTGGAGAAGCTCGGCGCGGTCGTCGGCACCTCCAACCTGCACATCTACGCGGCGATGCGCGGCGAGGCCCTCGAGGACTTCATGAAGACCCGCAACACCAAGGTCATCTATTCGGTGGCTGGCAACGACGCCGCCAACAGCGCCGACTGGAACGACAAGAAATAAGCCCCGGGAGCGCCGCACGCCTCGGGGAGGGGCGGCGGCTCTCCGCCACAAGTCAGCACCACCCCGGCCCGGCGCCACGTTGCGCCAGCCGGGACATCCACGAGCCGGCCCCACAGCCGGCACCATAAAGACAGAGGAGACGTCCATGATTCGACAAAAGACCCTGCCCGCCCTGCTGCTGCTCGCCGGCATCACCACCCTTGCCGGCCCCCGCATCGCGGTCGCCGGTGAGCTCGAAGACCTCAAGGCCCAGCTGCAGGCCCTGCAGTCCCGCATCGAGAAGATGGAGGACAACCAGAAGCAGGCCGCCACCGTGAAGACGGTCGTCCCGGCCAGCGTGCCGGCGGGCAGCGCAGCTGCCACCAACGTGACCGTCGGCACTGCGCAGAGCCCGTTGAGCCTCAATGTGGGCGGCGGTGTCGTCACGCTGTACGGCAACCTCGACGAATACCTGAACTACATGAAGAGCAGTTCCGGTGCCACCATCGCCTCGGCCCAGGACGGCGCCGCCCTGCGTAGCCGCATCGGCTTCAAGGGCGACCGGGCGATCAGCCCCGACTATGTGGCCAAGTTCCAGCTCGAACAGGGCTTCAACCTCACCAACGGCAGCGCCGCCGACACCGCCAACGCCAGCAGCACCGGCCTGACCACCAGCGGCCGCCTGTTCGACCGCCAGGCCTGGGCCGGCGTGCAGACGCCCTACGGCGATTTCCGCCTCGGCCGCCAGAACACCGCGATCTTCGCCCGCGGCGACTACTTCGACCTTACTTCGCGCACGCTGGGCTCGGTGGTCAACAACTTCGGCGTGCCGTCGCGCTACGACGGCGACCTGTCGTGGATCTCGCCGCGCTGGAACGGCCTGCTGGCCGAGGCACACTACGCCTTCGCCGGCGCCAACCCGGTGGCCGGCACCGCCACCACCACCAGCAACGTCAGCCCCAGCAACATGGCTGTCTATCAGTTCGCCCTGGACTACCTCTACGGCCCGTTCCGTATCGGCTACGCCGGCATCGAGGGCCGCCCCGACTACAAGGGCACGGTGAAGAAGAACGCCGAGTACCACAGCTTCTACGCCAACTACGACTATGGCCGCGGCAAGATCTACGCTGCTTTCGTGCGCTCCAACAACGGTGGCGCCAACGGCAATGGCAGCGGTGCGCTGAGCAACGTCGGCGGCAACATCGTCGGCAACAACCCGACCGGCAGCACCAGCGGCTCCCTCAACGCGGGCCAGACCGGCACCGGCCTGGACATCTTCTACGAGATCTACCAGCTGTCCGCCGACTACCGCATCACGCCCCAATGGCGCGTCGGCGGCCTGTGGGGCACCATCAAGGACACCACCGGCCAGTCCAAGGGTTCCAAGGGCTGGGCCCTCGCCAGCTATTACGATCTCAACAGCAACGTGATGCTCTACGCCCTGCTCGACTCCGTCGACAACCAGCAGAACGGCAACTGGGGCCCGGCTGGTTCGGCCGGCCTGACCAAGACCTTCTCCGGCACCGACCGCACCGGCCAGCGCATCGACGGCATCCAGACCGGTTTCGTCTTCAAGTTCTGAGCTTCATCCGAGCCCGCCCCTGCCGGGGTGGGCCGCCTCTAGAGCTCGTAGTCGCGCTTCTTCAGGAAAACCACATACGCGGCGCGCATTTTCTCGTCGATAATCTCCTCGGGCGGTGTTTCAAGCTCATACAGATTCAGGAACGCCTCCTCGTCGCTGGCGGCGAACCGGGACTCGTTCACGTAGAACAAATCGGCGAGATCTGCAGGCAAGGGAACTTTTTTAGCAGACGACATGGATTGATCTCCTGTTCATCGAGAGGTGTGACTTGAATGGGGCCGTACCGGGCCAACGCGTTGCCCTCCCGCACGGATGCCCAAGGACCGGCTCGCTTCAGCCGAATTCGGACTGCAGTTGCAGCATCTCCTGTGTCGGCCGGTTAAAGCTCACCAACCGCACATCCAGTTCGTAATCCCTGACCCGCTGGAGCGCGCACCTCATCGCCGCGTAGATCCAGGCGCCCTCATTGCCGAATGCCCCGCCGCCAAGCCGGGTCAGCAGAACCACGTTTGACGCGCCCCGCTGCGCATTGGCGACCGCGGCCCACAGCGTCGCTTCATAGGCGGCCTCGAGCACCAGCGTGGCGAAATCCGCCCAACACGCCTTTGGCACAGCCCGACCATAGGCGACCGGCAGCGCGGCACAGAAAGCCTGCGACACCATATGCGGGGCTGGCCGGTCCACGTCCGTCACCTCCACGTCACGATGGACGCCGATGCGTAGCAACCCGCGCAGCGCATCGCGCCGCCCGTCGTCGAGGCTGGCAAGATGCCTGGAAATGGCAGCCAGGCCTTCCCGCGAACACAGGGCATAGCCGTTCTGCATGGTCCACAAGTTTTCTCGCGAGAGACCGGTCCGCACCGCGAGCTCTACGCCCAGATCAGCCAAGCCATCGAGTTGACGGTGGTGGCGCTGGCCGATCTGTTCGCCAACCGGCACGAAGTAGTTGCGGTAGATCGTCGCCGCCCCCGCAGCCATCGCACAGGCCGGCCCCTGGGTAAGATCGCCGGCATAGCGGGTCACCCCGTCTTCGGGCGTGACTCCTGGGCCGGTCATCTCGAGCAGGTTGAACTGGGACGCGACCTGAAACAGCGCACCCGCCAGTTCCGGCGCCTGATGCAGTTGCCGCACATCGCCCTCGACGACGCGCAATTGCAGGCGCCCTGCCCCGCCGGCATCCGGAACGATGCGCTGACGCAGCGTTTCCAGCGGCACCAGCTCCAGCTCTCCAATGCCATAGCTGCGGCCATTGATCCGCGACCGTAGCCGCTGGCCATCGAGTTCCAGCTGCGCCTGGGTTCGGGCGAAATCCTGCTCCTTGAATCCTGTCAGACGTTCAAACCAGTCCATCCGCCACTCCTCGTGCATCCGATGGCGACAGGATACGGCTTAGGTACGACAAGGCTTGTCGTTTCGGTCGTAGGCTGGCCCGCGATGGAGGAAACCGCCGAACAAAAGCAAAAAGCCCAAGCACGAATGCTTGGGCTTTTTGTTGAATCTGGTTGCGGGGGCAGGATTTGAACCTGCGACCTTCGGGTTATGAGCCCGACGAGCTGCCAGACTGCTCCACCCCGCGTCTGGAGAGGCCGAATAATAGACAAGTAATCGCAGTACGTCAAATTTTATTTTGCAGTGCGCCAACAAAAACTCCTGCGGAGCCGGACGAGGGGCCGGTTCCGCAAGAGCAGACAGGGACGGAAGCGGCTTACTTGCCGCCGGTCGCCACTTCCTCGAGCTTGCTGAGAGAGACGTCGTTCTCCTTCACGCCCTTCGGGTTGGCCTTCATGTTGGAAGACCAGGTGGTCGAGTGGTTGCGCTTCACGTCGATGACGTGGCCGACCACCGGCATTACCGCCTTGTAGCCGTCGTCGCCAGTGTCCGGGCGGTTCTGGAAGATCATGAACTTCCAGAACTCGCCCTTCTGGTCATACATCTCGCCCAGATAGGGGCGCGGGAAGTTCACCTCCATGTACACCACCTTCTTGCTGTAGGGGTGCTCCGGCGGCGGCGTGCCCTCCACCACATACACCTCTCGGGGTTCCCACTCGATGTGCTTGGCCGGGAAGTAGTACGGCGCCTCGGTCAGGCCGACGGACGGAAACTCCTCCGGCGTGTCGCGCTTGCTGGCATCCACGCTGACCAGCGGGCTGTGGGCGACGGCCAGCACCCAGCGCTTGCCGACCAGCTTGTTGGCGCGGTACTTGGTCGGGAAGGCATCCCAGATGTCCCAGTCGTCGTAGAGCTGGTCGGTGCCGCCAATCGGATCCATCCATGCGCCGCCGGACAGCCGGCGGGTACGCCGCACCGACTTGAGATAGGCCCAGGTGTCATCGGGCTTGGCGGAGGTCGGGTCGTTGTAACGGACCGAGAAGGTGCCAAGCCCCCGGATGTCCTGCGGGCTGGTGGCGAACAGGTAGGTCTTCTGCGCAATGCTGCCGTCGCCTTCGCTCACAGGCCCGCCGTCCAGGCGGCCTTCCATGTAGTAGCGGCGGGACTGCCAGCGCTGCACGCGCTCGACGCCGGTAGCGCCGCTGATGAACACGAAGGAGATGTCGCGCAGGTCCATCGTCGCGCCGTAGGTGGCGGCGCGCAGGTTCCAGATCACCTTGTCGCCGGCGGTCGGATCGTCGAGCTTGATGGTTTCCGGCGGGAAGGGCATGCCCGACTTCCAGCCGCTCATGGTGCGGGTGGCCGGGTCGAACTTGACGCTCTTGACGTTGTCCTTGGTGGCATTGACGTACTTCGCGTCCATCTCGATCTTTTTCGAGTGGGCCAGCTTGATGGTCAGGCCGTGCTTCTTGATCATCGTTTCGAGCTTGTCCGGCACCATGCTGGCGATGGTCTTGCCTTCGAAGGTTTCGTTCTTGATCTTGTCGTAGTTGTCCTTGGTGATGACGAAACCGGGCTGCAGTTCGCCGGCCTGCGCGAGGCCGACGAAGCTGGCGCCGAGGCCGATGACCAGGGCCTGACAGGCGAACTTGCGGCGCGCCGGATTCACTTTTGTTGTTGCGTTCATCGTTTTGTCTCCTCTGTGGAACTTAGAACTGACGGGTCAAACGGAAGGTGAGCTGGCTGTTGTTGGCGAAGTAGCCAAACAACTGCACGCCGGGATTGGGGTCGAACAGGGCCTTGCTGGTGTGGCCGGACGTCCAGAAGATGTCGGCCTCGGCCTTGGCACGCCATTTGTCGCCAAGCACCAGATCGACGCTGGGAATCACGAAACCGCCGCCATGGCTGACGTCGACGCCGACAGCGATGCCCGGGTTGATGGTGTCGCCCTTGTAGTTGAGCACCGTGAAAGCGGTCAGGATGGTGTTGTGCTCGGTGAGCGGCGCCCCGTAGGCGAACAGGCGGACCAGATCTTCCGAATCCCTGTGGTCGCGGATCCAGGTGTCAAAGAGCTGCACCGACGAGAAGGACGGCCGGTTGGTGCCCAGCAGGTTCTCGAAGTGCAGGTTCTTGTCGGCCCGCAGCATCGTCGTCACCGTGTCCTTCAGCTTGATGCCGCCCAGGCCCAGGCCGGCCGCCGCGCCGAGGGTCGGATCGGTAAGCGCGCCGGTCCCGACGTTGAAGGGCTGGTCCTTGGTGTAGGCGACTTCCGCGCTGAAAACGGTGTCGAAGGTCGCCGAGTAGCCGCTGATGGTCGCGCCGTAGACGTCGATCTTGGGATGGATCAGGTCGAACAGCGGGCCGGTCGGCACCTTCTTCCACGGCGCATACACGGAGTTGGCCACCGGGTCGGCGGCGAAGGTCTTCACGTAGGCCAGCGAGTAGTTGAGCGAGCCCGCCTCGCCGGACCAGCGGATACCTCCGGTCCAGTCATCCTTGTTGCCTTCCGGGTGCTTGCAGTCGTTGTTGGTCACCGCCGACAGGTCGAAGCCCCGGTAGGGCTGGAAGAACCAGCGTCCGCCGCGGATGTCGTAGGTGTTGCCGATGTCCTTGCAGCGGTCCAGGCCTGGCCGCAGGTAGGCGTGGATCTGGCCGGCGGCCTCCGGCACGTCGAGCTTCACGCTGGCCAGCCACAGGGGCTTGCGCCACTCCTCGTTCTCCCCTTCGAAGAACAGGCGCCAGCTCATGTCGTAGCCATGCACCACGTCCATCGCGTGGAAGAAGTCCGACTCGCCCCACACGATCTGCTGCTTGCCGATGCGGAAGGTGGCCCGCTCGCCGGCCTTGAACTCGCCCCAGAACTCGCGCAGGTCGCCGTTGTTGTAGTTGTCGAGGATGCTCGAATGGTCGCCGCCGGTGGTACCGTTGATCTTGCGCAGCTCCTCCAGGTCGCGCAGGTAGGGGGTCATCGCCTCCCGATCCACCCGCGCCACCGCCTTCCACTTGATCGGCCCGGTAGCCGCATCCGCGTCGAGCAGCAGGGAGCCGCGCAGCATCGACAGCTTGCCCTTGTCGTTGCCCTTGGTTTCCGGGATGTCCTGCAGGTTGAACGCCGCCCAGCCGCGCACATAGCCGCCGATGTGGAAATAGTTGCCGTCCTGGTCGGCCGCCGCAGCGTCCTCGGCATGGGCCGGCAGATACGCCGCGCCCAGGCCGAGGGCTGCGCTGACGGCGAGCGCCAGCCTTCTGTTTGCCTTCATGTGTCACCTCCGCTTCTGTTGTTGTGGACAAGACTTGCCCCGCCCCCTGGCGCGGCTGCGCCGGGGGATGGAGACGGGTACGACGGGAAAATCAGACGGCCTGGATCGGCTCGGCCGCGACGGCCTGCTCGATGGGATGGCGCTTGGAGCCGACGATGAACTCTGGCCGGAAGACATAGACCATCGCCGGCATCAGGAACAGCGCCGAGGCCGCCGAGATGAACAGCCAGATGGCGATCAGCACGCCCATGTCGGCCTGCAGACGCAGGGACGAGAAGCTCCACAGCACGACGCTGGTGACCAGCGTCAGCGCGGTGATCAGCACGCCCTTGCCGGAGGTGGAGATGGATTTGACGATGGCGCGGCCCACGTCCTTGTGGTGGTGCAGCTCCTCACGGATGCCATCGACGATGTAGAAGCTGTAATCGACGCCGAGGCCGATGCCCAGCGCTACCACCGGCAAGGTGTTGATGTTCATGCCGATGCCCTTCCAGGCCATGTAGCTGAAGGTCAGCGTGTTGGACAGCAGCACCGGCACCATGAAGAACATGCCGGCCACCGTGGAGCGGTAGGTGAACATGCAGCACGCCACCAGCACCAGCAGGGCAAAAGCGATGGACTCGATCTGCCCGGCGAGGATCACCTCATTGACCGCCGCCAGCACCCCGACCAGGCCGCCGGCGAGCAGAAACTCCGCGTCCTGCAGCTTGTGGGCCGCCACGTACTCCTTCACGCGGGCGATGGCGGTACGGATCGTCTCGCCCTGGTGGTCGCGGAAGAACAGGGTCACCGCGCCGTTCTTGGCCTGCGGGTCGGCGAAGCGGTCCATGTCGCCGGGGTCGGCACCGGAGACGAACATGTAGACCAGCTCGCCGTTCTCGTCGGCGCTGCCGCCGAGCTCCTGGTAGCGCGCATTGCCTTCACGCACGACCCGCTTCACCGCCGGCAGGATGTCGGCCAGCGAGATGCTGCCACCGACCTCGGGCTGGGCCTCCATGTACTTCTGGAAGCGCTCCATGCCCTCCAGCACGCTCGGCTCCTTCAGTGCGCCCTCCTTCTTGCCTTCCACCACCACGAACATGCGGTCGGAACCCTGGAACTTCTGGTTGATCGCCGTCGCGTCCTTGTTATAGGTGGAATCCGGCCACAGGATCGGCGAACCCGGATTGGCATCGCCGACCTTCAGCTTGAAGGCGTACAGGCCGGACACCACGAACGCCAGCGTCGCACCGATCACCACCGCGAAGCGCAGCTTCGAGGTGACGATGGCCGCACACAGGCCGAGGACCTTCTGCAGCAGCGGATAGACGTTGATCGGGTGCGCGTAACGCTTGCGCACGCCGCACCAGGACAACAGCACCGGCGTCAGCACCATCGCGCTGAGCATGATGGACAGGATCCATACCGTGCCGATGTAGGAGATCTTCTCCAGCATCGGGATCGGCGTCAGCGCCACCACCAGCACGCAACCGGCGTCGGCGACGATGGCCAGCATGCCCGGCTTGAACAGGTTGAGCAGCGCCGCCCGCGCGGCCGCACCCGCCGAGGTGGCACCGGCCGCGACTTCATCATCGAAGCGCGACACCAGCTGCACCGAGTTGGAGATGGCCTGCGCGGTGATCAGGAAGGCCACCACGATGACCAGCGGGTCCAGATGGAAATGCATCAGCTTGGCCGCGCCGAGCGCCCAGATCGCGCTGACCAGGCCGGTAGTCAGCGGCAGCAGGGTGCCGTGCCAGGTGCGCGTGATGAGCAGCAGCAGGACCACCAGTGCACCGACGGTGACCATGAAGATCTGCAGCGTCTCGCCCAGGTAGTGATTGACGAGGCCGTACAGGATCGGCTCGCCG
Source organism: Zoogloea sp. GW822-FHT05C07 (assembly GCF_058800215.1). Taxonomy (NCBI): domain Bacteria; kingdom Pseudomonadati; phylum Pseudomonadota; class Betaproteobacteria; order Rhodocyclales; family Zoogloeaceae; genus Zoogloea; species Zoogloea sp. GW822-FHT05C07. The sequence continues at coordinate 3,526,349 of NZ_CM179510.1, read as the reverse complement.
ACCACCCGCACCAGCACCCCGTCGCCGCGCGCCGCGTCGGCGATCTCCTCGATCTGCTTGTAGGCCTTCACGTAGTCCACCGCGCCGTCGATGAAATCGGCAGTGATCAGCGTGGCCCGCATGTCGATGGACACATAGGGCCCATACACCAGCGGGTTGTTGAGCACCGCCTCGCGCAGCGTGGCGATCTCCCCGGCGTCCTTGGGCAGGCCGGGCCACATCAGCGGCCGCGACTCGATGCCCTCGGTGGAGGCACGGACCTCCTTCATCTTCTTGGAGGCCAGCGAGGCGATCTGGTAGGTATCGACCCCCTCCACCTTCTGCAGCGCCTGGGTGATCTGCTGAACCTTCTTCAGCACCGCCATGTTGAACACATCGCCCTGCTCCACCTCCAGCATGATGCTGACCATGTTGGAGCCGCCGAAGGTCTGCTTGAAGCGGTTGTTCACCTCCACGTAGGGATGGTTGCGGGGCAGCAGATCGCTGAAGACCGTCTTCACTTCGATCTGCGCGGCCAGGTAGCCCATCACGCAGGTGAAGCCGATGATGGCCGACACCACCATCACCCGGTACTGCAGGACCAGATCGATCAGGCGCGCCAGCGCCCTGAACGTCGCGTTTTTCATTCCTGTTTCCTTGTCTTGGGTTTGGAAGCGTCAGTCGCGGCCGAGGATGCGCAACTCGTCTTTGTGCAGCAGCGCCAGGTTGGCGCCCGCCAGCACGTAGTCGTCGGCGACCTTGACGATCTGGGTGTGCCAGGACAGGTCCTGGTCGGAGATACGGCCCGCCTTCCACGCGTCGGCCTCGGGGCCGGCGCTCACGCGGATGCCCTTGTCGCCCACGGCGACCCAGCCGGCACCATCCCAGATCACGCAGTTGAGGTGCTCGCGGGTCAGGGGCGGCACGTCCTTCCAGCTCTCGCCGCCGTCGTTGCTGACCAATACCGTGCCGGCCAGCCCCACTGCCACACCGTGCTGGGCGTCGCGGAAACTCACCGACATCAGGCTGGTCTTCACGGGGCTCTGCACCGCCGTCCAGGTCTGCCCACCGTCGGTGGTCCGCTGGATCTGGCCGAACTCGCCGACCAGCCAGCCGGCCTGACCGATGAAGGCGATGTCGTTCCAGGCCTGGTCCTTCTCGTCCAGCGCGCGAGTCCAGGTGGCACCGTAATCGGCGGTCTTCAGCACCGCCCCCAGTTCGCCGACGGCCCACGCCACGCCGTCCGCGTAGGTATGCACCTGCAGCAGCTTGTTGGCGACCTCCGAATGCGGCACCTTGACCTCCTTCCAGGTCTTGCCGCCGTCCTCCGTCACCACCACCAGGCCGCGGTTGCCGACCGCCACCGCGCGCCTGGCATCCCACGCGGAGATCGACTGCAGGTGGGACACCACCGGGCTGTCCTGCACGCCCCAGGTCTTGCCGCCGTCCTCGCTGCGCACGATCTTGCCGTTGGAGCCCGCCGCCCACAGGGTCGCCCCGCCGGGCGCCACCACCCCGTAGAAGGCATCGCGCCGCTCCAGCGGACGGATCTTCAGTTCGCCGGCGGTCGGTTCGGCCTTCACGAAGAAGGCCGCGTAGAGCAGGCCACCGATGATCACCACCGGCAGGGACGAAGTCCCCACCGCGCCGACCATCCGCGCCCCCTTGCCGAGTTTGTTGATGGCCTTAAGCATGCCCGCCCCCCGAGCCCGGAAGCCCGCAGGCAACACGACAGGAAAGATATGTCTCCATGGTGTCTCCATTCCCATTTATTGGATTTGTGGATTTGAATTCGGAGAACGCCCCGCATGCCGCCGCGGAGACGCGTTTATTGTCGGAATTGACTTCCTGCGATGGCCACAAGCGCCGTCTTATATCCGTCCGATTGGCATCCGGACTTGACCGGTTAATCGAACGCCTCCTTGGAATGGAATTAGCAACTACGATGCCAATAAAAAAAATAATAATTAATTCATTAAATTCATCAGCTTAAAAACACTACTCGGCAAGAACCCAATTTGCGGCGTAGCAGCAAATCGAGTGACGGCGTCCGAGAATGCGTCGCCCAGTCGAACGACTCTCGGACGGACGCGGATAAATAGGAAAAGCACCGTCCCATTTCCCGACAGTGCGCGAATCCTTCTCGCAGGGGTGCGCATCGATCTCACAGGCAAGCCAGGCCTTCTGCGGGGGGGCGCCGCACCCGAAACTCAGAGGAAGCCGGTGTGCTCGACGAGGTAATGGGCGCCACCGATCGACAGAATGCCGGCGGCGATCAGCAGGCTTTGCTCGAGGGTGGCAGCAAGCCGGGTGCGTCGGTGCAGGCCCGGCATCAGACCAGCCGCGGCCACGTAGAGCATGCTCGCGCAGGCGAGGGCCAGGAGGACCGGCACCGCCCCTTGCACCGAGGGCAGGGCCACGTGGGCCAGCAAGGCTCCGGCCGCCATTGCCAGACTGGAGAAGAAGTTGAACGCCAGGGCCCGCCGCCGGCTGTAACCGGCATGCAGCAGAACGACGAAATCCCCCAGTTCCTGGGGAATCTCATGGGCGATGATGGCCGCTGCGGTGAGCAGGCCAAGGGACACGCTGTCGGCGAAGGCCGCGGCGATCACCAGACCATCCACGAAGTTGTGAAAGCTGTCGCCGACCATCACCATCAGGCCGCTACGCTGCGGCCCGTCGACAGCATGCCCGTGCCCGTGGTGGGATCCATGGCGCCACAGCACCAGCCGCTCGAACAGGAAGAACAGCAGCACGCCGCCCAAAACCAGGGCGCTGGTCCGTCCGGCGTTGCCGGAAGCCTCCAGGGCGTGGGGCAGGATCTCGAGGAAGGCTGCGCCGAGCAAGGCGCCGACCGCATAGCTGATGAGTCTGGACAGCAGCACGGGGCCAAAGCTCGCCGTAAGGGCCGCCGCCGCAGCCACGGACAACAGGCCGCCAACCAGGCAGCTCAGCATGCTCAGCGCAAACGGCGTCATCGGGGGCACATTCTTGACGTAGGGGAGAAGAGCCGGACAAAAAACGGCGACCGGACCGCGAACGGACCGGTCGCCGCCAAGGCTAGGCCCGGAGGCGGGCCAAGCTTTCCAGGACAAACTCGGGTCGCTGGCTCTCAGGGATCTCGACGAAGTAGAACTCACCCGCGCCCAGGGCCGGCAGCGCCGCCCCCTCCCCCAGGGGCTGGCTGACATCCACGCCGGTGGACACCGGCATCGCGGCCTGGAAGGCCGACGACAGCACCGCGTCGAACTCCGCCAGCACCGGCGATTCGGCCACCGCAGCCCCCTGCGGACGCAGGGCCAGGGACCAGCGGTAGTGGTGGGCGACGTTGATCAGCGGACGGTAGCGCTCCAGGTCCGTCTCGCCCATCGTCGCATCATCCGGGTGCTCTTCCAGCAGCACCCCGCCCACCGGGCTGGCCGACACGGCGCGCAGCAGGTCCGCCATGTACATCGCGGCGTCCTCGATCCCGTCCGGGTCCAGTTCCACGTCGCGGCGCCCGGCCAGCTGGTTGGCATGCAGCAGCCAGTGTTTGGGCGACGGCATGGCCAGCACCAGCGGGGTCTGGCCCCGCAGGTTGGCAATCACCGCCTCCACCACTTCGGCCAGCAGCTGGCGCGGCTCGTCCTGTTCCAGCAGCTTGCGCAGCGGATACGACAGGCGCCGCTTCGCGCCCAGCTCGGCGCGCACCTCGGGATGGCGCACCAGCCAGGCATCGAAAAGCTCGCCGACTTCCACCACGGCCACGTCGGGACGCAACAGGCCCTGGGCCTGGGAAAAATAGGCCAGGAACTGGGCGGCCCCCTGCCACGGGTCGCCCCCTTCCCCCAGCAGCAGCCGGCGGGTGTAGGCCGAAGCCTTCAACCACACCCTGAGGCCGCTGCCACCGTTGCCGGGCAGGCTGTCGGCGAGGCTCTGGCTCATTGCTTTTCACCTCCCATGGCGCCCAGGGCGACGAGACGGCTCTCCAGTTCGGCGATGCGCACGTCCTTCGGATGGGGCATGTAGTTGGGACGCGGGCTGTTGGCGTCGCGGAACTTGTCGGGGCTGCCCATGTAGAGCTTGCTCACGTCGTCGCCCCAGCAGCCGAAGTAGGCCAGGTGAGACGGCGGCGTCGGCTTGTTCCAGCTCTTGATGAACTCGGCGTACGGCACGCCACGGGCGATCCGCGCCTTGCGCTCGGCGTCGCGGGCGGCGGCGGTGGCCTCATGGTTGATGGCCAGCGTCGTCGGGTCGAACTTGACCTTGTAGAGCCGCTCGGCCACGCCTGGGGACATCAGCCCTTCCTCGATGTCGCGGATCACGCCGGCCGGGTCGCGCTCCAGCAGGTCGCCGTAACCGGCCCCCGCGCCCTGGGAGATCATGAACAGCTCACCGCGCTTGGAGATCTCGAAGCCCATGCCCATGTGATGGGTGGTGTAGCTGGCGCCCTCGAAGGGCTGCTCGTTCATGATCTCCTCGATGGAGTGCTTGAACTTCTCCGGCTCGTTCATCAGCACGTCGTACACATCCACGCCCTTGACCTTGCACAGCGGGTAGGAGCCGCAGGCGTAACCGCCGAACAGGCCTTGCAACGGCGGGAACTTGGCGCCCTGGCAGACCGTCATGAAGCCCCACTGCTCGCTGTCCTTGGTGGCCACCATCATGGTGTAGCCCTGGCCGCCGCGGTACTTGCCCGGGGCGATGGCGTCACGGGTCATCTTCTTGGAGACGAGCTGCAGGAAGGGCACTTCCTCCTCGTTGAGCTCCTGCTCGCCGATGTCCGCCATCGTCGCGAAGATCGGCGCCAGCGCATGCTCGCCGTCCCGATCCACGGTGGCGCCGGCGCCCATGCCGTTCAAGTCGGCACACAGGTTGCCGAGGGTCTCGCCGTGCTGGCTGACCCCACCCCAGATGAAGGTGTTGATCATGTTGAAGGTCGGCGCATGGACCTTGGTGTACTTCTCCGGGCAGCTGTACAGGAACTTGGCGACCGCGTGCTGGCCGGCGGTGAAGCCGGTGAAGATCGACATCAGGCTCTGGGAGTTCGGCGCGTCGTAGGAGCAATTGACGATCGAGTGCGGATCGGTGATCACCTCGATCGGCGCGAAGGCCGCCTGGCCACGCGGCAGATCGGGCCACACGTAGCACAGGAACACCTGCGCCAGCATGCCCTTGAGGCCGGCCACGATGGTGTTGGTGGCGCGGTTGGTGAATTCCGGGCTGGAGCCGCGGAAGTCGAAGATCAGCCGGTCGCCGGTCTTGGTGAGCTGGCAGTTGATCTTCACCACGCAGTTCTCGCGCAGCGTCGAGTCCTGGATGATGTAGGTCCGCACGGTCATGTCCGGCCATTCGCTGACGCGGCGCTTCACCTCGGCGCGCACGTTTTCCATGGTGGTGCGCAGCGTGGAGATCAGCGCCGCGGGGCCGTCGGTGTTGAGCGTTTCCTCGATGCGCTGCTTGATGCGCAGGCAGGCGAACAGCTTGACCTTCATGTCCTCGTACTGCAGCTTGGGCTCGCGCACCGAGTTCTGCAGGAAGGTCAGGATGTCGCGCTTGATCTGGTAGTTCTCGACCACCTTGAACGGACACATCTTGAGGCCTTCGTCGCAGGGGCTCTCGGCCATCGACGGCATGCCGCCCGGCTCGATGGCGCCGTTCTCGCCCTCATGCACCGTGGAGGCCACCCAGCACACCAGCTTCCCGTCGTGGAAGATCGGCAGGATCATCGACTGGTCGGTGTTGTGCACGTTGCCGTAGCGGGAGTCGTTGTGGATGAAGCCGTCGCCTTCCTTCACGCCCACCGTCGGGTCGTTCACCCAGTTCTTGATGATGAACTTGATCGGGTGGTGCACCAGCGCCGAGAAGATCAGCACCCCACCGGCACTGGCGATGGCCAGGTCGCCCGAGGCGGAATACACCCCGGTGATCACATCGCCCCACTTGGCGCCTGGGGCTGCGCCCATCTGCTCGACCATCTCGTAGCCTTCGTCGCAACCGGCCTGGATGCGGTCGCGGATCTTGGCGATGGTGTGGGCGTCGCCCACCTTGCGCATGCATTCGTCCTCGACCCCGGTGCGCGGCATCAGGTCGTGGTTCTGCATGATTTCCGGGTCGGGGCCCAGGAACAGGGTGGTGTCGTTGAGGAACTTCTTGATCAGCGCCACTTCCTCGGGGCTGGGCACCTTGGCCGCAACCGGCGTATTCATTTCGCTCATTTTCAATCCTGTCGTCTAGTTAGCTTGGATCGGATCTGCGCGGCGCTCAGGCACGCAGGAACCAGGAGGCGCCCTGCTTGGCGGCGACGAAGTTCCAGCCCGGATTCACCAGGAAGGTGGTCACTTCCGAGGCGATGATCGCGGGGCCGGGGATCTGCACGCCCGGCTCGATGGCGGCGCGGCTCCACACCGGCGTCTCGAAGGAGCCTTCGTGGCCGACGAAGTAGCACTTGCGGGTGCCGCTCGGGGCCGGCGGGGCCTTGCGCTGCTCGACGGGCACCGGTTTGATGTCCTCGAACTGCACGGTCTCGTGGCGCACGTAGGCAGCCACGCGGATGGTGTTGATGCGGATGCCCGCCTCCGGCGCCTGGGAGCCTTCGCCGAAGCGCTTGCCGTAGTCGTTGGAGAACTGGGAGATCATCGCCAGCACATCGGTGGGGCCGTGCAGCTCGTGCTTGGGGATCACCGCGGTGGTCTGCACCAGCTGGTTGCCGTAGCGCATGTCCAGCTCCAGGTTGTGGCAGATGTCTTCCTTGGCGATGCCCTGGCGCAGCAGATCCTGGGTGCCCTGCTCCTTCAGCTCCGCGACGATGCGGTTGAAGCGGGTGTAGTCGTCGAAGATGTGGCGGGTGTTGGAGTCGTACAGCACCATGTACAGCGACTGCTCGTGGATGTGCAGCTGGTGCATGTTGCCGGCGCCGACCGCCGAGAACACCGAGCTGAGCGGAGGCGCCAGGATCTTGTCGATGGCCAGGTTCTGCGCGATGCCACAGCAGTGCAGCGGGCCGTTGCCGCCGTAGGCCAGCATCGTGAAGTCCTTGGGGTCGTAGCCGCGGGCCCGCAGCTCGGTGAACAGGCCGTTGGCCATGTTGTCGTCCACCTTCTCGCGGATCAGCAGCGCCGCCTCGACCACCGAGCAGTCCAGGTCGTCGCACAGGGCGTCCTCGATAGCTGCGGACGCGCGCCGCGGATTGAGCGGAATCGAGCCGCCGGCGTAGTTTTTGGCGTCCAGGTAGCCGAGGATCAGGTCGGCATCGGTGACCGTCGGCTTCATGCCGCCGCGGTCGTAGCAGGCCGGGCCGGGGTCGGAGCCGGCGGACTCGGGGCCGCACTTCACGGTGTCGTACATGCGGTCGTAGCTGGCCACCGAGCCGCCGCCAGCCCCGAGGGTCACCAGGTGCACCATCGGCACCGACACCAGCCAGCGGTCGATCACCGGGTTGAAGTCGTAGTGCTTGATGCCGCCTTCCACGACGATACCGATGTCGTAGCTGGTGCCACCCATGTCGGTCGCGACCACATTGCCGAGGCCGGCCTGCATGGCCAGGTGCTCGGAGGCGCCGATGCCGGACACCGGGCCGGAGTGGATGGTCTGCAGCGCATCGGTGGAGTTGAGCTGGGCCATGCCGCCGGAGTTGTGGATGACCAGCATCGGCTTCTCGTAGCGGTGGGCGCGCAGGTTCTGCTCCAGCGCCGACAGGGCGTGGTACATCGTGGAGTGCAGGTAGCCATCGACGATCGCCGAGGTGGCCCGCACGTACTCGCCCTTCCGCCCCGCCACCTGGTGGGACAGGATCACCGGGATCGCGCCGAGCAGGTGGGACGGGTATTCCTCGAGCAGGATCTCCTCGATGCGCTGCTCGTGGTCGGGATTGACCACCGCATTGACCAACGCCACGACGATGATCTCGGCGCCCTTGTCCACCAGCGTGCGGATCTGCGTGCGCACGTCGTCCTCGTCCAGCGGCATCACCAGCTTGCCCTGGAAATCCACCCGTTCGCGCACGCCGCAGATCATGTGCGGCAGCACCAGCGGATCGGGGCGCTGGGCATTGGGCATGTCCTGCTGGCCCAGGTTGTCGAGCCCCTCGCCGTAGCCACGGGCGCGGCTCAGCGGCACGGTGGCCTCGAAGCCGGCGGTGACCAGCATGCCGATCTTCGGCCCCTTGTGCTCGATCAGCGCATTGGTGCCGAGGGTGGTGGCGTAGCGCACCGAGTCCACCGCCGACAGGATGCGCTCCAGGTCCAGATCCAGGACGTGGCAGGCCTTGCCGAGGGCCTCGTTGAAGCCGAGCGCCAGGTTGTGATGGGTGGTCAGGGCCTTGGCTTCGATGTACTTGCCATCCCAGACCACGAAACAATCGGTGAAGGTGCCACCGATATCGACTGATACGCGCCTCATGCTATCTCCTCAATTTTGTCGTACTGGCGCCCAGGGCCTCGCTGCTCGTGCAGGGGCGGACGCCGGCAAATTCACAGGGGGTTCCGCTCAGTGCCCGTGGCCCTTGTCGGCGGTGACGGCGGGGCCGACCACGGCGTCCTTCAGCTCCTCGCGCTTGGCCCACTGGGCGCGCAGCGCGGGCAGGTCGGGCTGCATGTCGTGGAGGGGCGGATGGCCGGGCACGGCGTATTCGGTTTCCACCTGGGTGCCGCAATGCGGGCAGTAGTACTCGAGGATGCGCACCCAGTCCGGATCGGGGCTGAAGGTGAAGCGGTACTTCTCCGGGTCGATGATGGGCGGGTGGATCTCGCGCGGGTCGCGGTTGTGGACCAGCATCCCTTCCTTGTAGCTCTTGCTCGCCGTGCCGATCACGTGATCGCAGACGCGGCATTCCCACTGCTCGGCATCCAGATCGAGGCGCAGGTATTCGGTCATCGGTACTTTCATTTTTTCAGCCCTTTCTGTTGAGCAGGATGTCGCCCGCGTCGCTGATGACGAAGCTCCAGCCATCGAGCACCCGGCAGGTAAAGTAGTCTTCTTCGAGGATCGCCGGACCTGCGGCGTGGTCGCCCGGCTTGAGCTGGGAGAGGCGGTAGACCGGCACATCGATACGTCCCTGGCCACGGGTCAGCACGTTGCGGGTACCGTCGGCCTGGGCGGGTTCGCCTTCGACGAAGCTGGCACGCTTGCCGGCTTCGCTGCGCAGCGGCTTGACGGCACGCAGCTCAAGCTCGACGGAGCGGACCTTGGCCAGCTCGGCGGGGAAGGCGTTGCCATCGCCGAGGGGCACGATAAGGTCGGCTGCGCCATCCACCTCACCCACCAGCCAGGCTTCCACCTGGTACTCGCCGGTGCCGAAGCCTTCCGCGAACATGTCGCGGGAGGCCTTCACTTCGAGGCTCTGGCGGGCCGCCGCGATGGCCTGCTCGCTACGCTCCTCGAGCACCACCGCGTAGCGCTGGGAGATGTCGCAGGCACCGATGCCGAAGGCGCTGAACACCGCCGCCAGCTTGGGCACGGCGACCCGGTCGATGCCGGCCTTCTCCGCCACGCCGCAGGCGTTGAGCGGGCCGGCGCCGCCGAAAGCGAGCATCACCGTGTCCTTGGAGATCTTGGTGAAGCGGTGCAGTTCGACCGCAATCTTGTCCTCGTAGGCGTGCTCCATCTGCAGCAGCGCGTCGTCGAGACCGATGCCCAGCGGCTGGGCGATGGACAGGCTGACCGCCGTCGCCGCGCGATCCAGGTCGAGGCCCATGCCGCCGCCGAAGAAGGACTTGGGATCGAAAAGACCGGACAGCAGGCTGGCGTCGGTGATGGTGGCTTCCTTGCCACCGCGACCGAAACAGGCCGGGCCGGGCACAGCACCGACGCTCTCGGGGCCGATCACGATGCGCTTGTTCACCACCTTGAAGATGGAGCTGCCACCGGCGCCAGCGCTCATGATTTCGCACAGCGGGAAGGACACGCTGATGCCTTCCACGTGGCCGCGCTGCACCTCGGCGACCTTGCTGTCCAGGCATTGGCCGATGTCGGTGGTGGTGCCGCCGACGTCGATGGCCACCACATCCGGCATGTCGTAGAGCTTGGCGAAGGACTTCATGCCTTCCATGCCGCCGCGCGGGCCGGAGCTGTAAGTCTTGATCGCCACCGTCTTGGCCACGCGGGAGGCGTCGCCGTCGTTGCGGAAGATCAGCAGCGGGTTCTTGGTGCGGTAGTCGCGCAGGCGGTTTTCCGCATTGAACAGGAAGGCCTCCATCGCCGGGTGCAGGAAGGAGTTGATCAACGCCGTCCAGCTGCGGCGGACCACGTCCCGGTCGGTGGTCAGGTCGCTGCCGTAGAGCACCGGCACGGCACCCAGCAGGTGGCGCGGGTACTTGCGCAGCACGACCTTCTTGAAGCGGGTCTCCAGGTCGAGGAAGTCGGCACCACCGAAGCTCACCACCAGGCGGTTGGCACCGGCCGCAGTGAGCTGGTTGATCGCCTTGACGACCTCGATGTCGGCATCGGCGCCGGTCACCGCCGCGGTGTCGAGGAAGACCACCCGGTCGCCCACCAGGGCTTCATAGACTTCCGGATCGTGCTCGGCCAGGCGCACCGGCAGGTCACGGGCCTTGGCATCGATGATCAGGCCCAGGCGCGGCCCCTTGCGTTCGCAGATGGCGTTGGTGCCCTGGGTGGTGGAATAACGGATGAGGTCCACTTCTTCCAGAAGGCGAGCCACATTCTGCTCGCCGTAGATCACCGCCGACGCTTTCTGCAGCCCTTCGAAGAAGCATTTGCTCAGGTCATAAGGGGTGGTCAACACCTTCGTCTTCTTGACGGTGTCGTCCATCATGATGCAGATATCGGTGAGCGTCCCACCGTTATCGATATTGATTTGCAATGCCATACCGCATTACCTCCTGCCATCCTCTTGTGGATTGAAACCGTTCCCTATCAAGGAAAAGGAAACCGTGGTCGTGTGGACCCCAGGCTTTTATTTGTCGCGCCGCCGGAGCGCTTTCTTCTTTTCCGGCAACGAACCTGGACTTTCCAGTTGCAGATATGGCAAGGGGCGTGCCAAGGCAGAAGTAAAAATCAAATCGTTGATTTTTAAACATAAAATATAAATCAACGAAAAACGCTCGATTAACCCCGTTTTCTTTGCGGATAAGCCGTCCGTTTTCCGGTTGAAATAATGCAACGCAACATCGAACGATCAGACCGTCCGGATGGCGGACGCTCCGATCGTTTCACAAGGTTCGATCCAATTCCCTTTCCGGGGGGAACTCACCCGCACCAGAAATGAAAAGGCCCGGCATTTCCGTCCCCTCGACGGAAATGCCGGGCCTTGTTTCGCGCCGCCGGGCGGCGGCGTTCAGACGCGGTAGTTGCGCAAATCGTCCACCAGGCTTTCGAGCCCGAAGCGCTTCAACTTCACATACACGGTGCTCTTGGCAATGCCAAGTTCGCGCGCCACGGCGGTCATGTTGCCGCGGCAGCCCTTGATGGCGCGCAGGATCGCATCCCGCTCGGCGTTCTCGAGACAGGTCAGGTCGCGGCTGTCCCCACCGGGAAGTTCGACACCGGCCACGGGCGTGCCATCCAGCGAGGCATGCAAGTCCGGCGGCAGGTCCGCCTCGGTGAGCACCGCCTCCTGGGAGGTCAGCAGCATGCTCTCCATCACATTGCGGAATTCTCGGATATTGCCCGGCCAGGCGTATTGCTGGAGCTGCTCGACAGCCCCTCGCGACAGGCGGCGCGGCGCCAGGCCGTGCTGGCGGGCCAGCCGTTCCAGGTAGTGCTCGCCGAGCAGCGGGATGTCGGCGGCCCGCTCACGCAGGGACGGGATGTTGATGCTGGTCACCGCCACCCGGTAGAACAGGTCCATGCGGAAGCGCCCGGCCTGGATCTCCTTGCGCAGGTCCCGGTTGGTGGCTGCGATCAGGCGGAAATTGACCTTGCGCGGCTTGTTCTCGCCGAGGCGATACACCTCGCCCTCCTCCAGCACACGCAGGAAGTGGGGCTGCAGGTCGATGGGCATCTCGCCGATCTCGTCGAGAAACAGGGTGCCGCCATCGGCCGCCTCGATCTTGCCGATCATGCCGCCGCGGCGAGCGCCAGTGAAGGAGCCCTCCGTGTAGCCGAACAGCTCGCTGGTCAGCAGCTCGCGGGAGAAGCCGCCGCAGTTGAGGGCCACGAAGGGCGCATCCTTGGTGGCGCCAAATTCGTGGATGCAGCGCGCGAAGACGTCCTTGCCGACGCCGGTCTCGCCAAGCAGGAGCACCGGCACGCGGGACTTGGCCAGCTGCTGGGCCCGCCCGACGGCCTGCATCAGCGCCGACGACTCACCGACCACACGCTCGAAGGAACCTTCCTTTTCGGAGGGCGGCTCGCCGCCCATCACCGACGTCACGATCCGTCCGCCAGCCGGGCTGGCCGCGTGGCGGCTCGGCAAGGTCAGCACCGCGCCGATCTGCTCGCCGCCCTCGATCACCGGCTCCAGCCATTCCTGGCGCATCCAGTCGGGCATTTCGTCGGGCAGCCGCCGGCCCTTCTTCCAGGCCAGCGACAAGGATGCGAGCCCATCCGGCGCCACCGCCGCCTCGCCAATGCCCATGTCGGCCATCACCACCGACGCGCGGCCGTTGGCCTTGATGGCCCGGCCGCGCCGATCGAAGACGATGATGCCGTCCGCCGACATGCCCGACAGGCGCTCGACGCACTGCTCCAGCAAGCGGTAGCGGATACCCAGCTCGATCTTGGCGAGGCGGTTCTCGATGCGCCCGGCGGTTGCCACCACCAGGGCCAGGCTGTGGCGGCTGTAGGACGCGCTGAGCCCGGAGACGTCCACCACGCCGAGGATGGTGCCGTCGTAAGGATCGCGGATCACCGTGGCCGAACAGGACCAGCGCTTGATCCCGGCACAGTAATGCTCGGCGGAGTGGATCTGCACCGGCTGGCCGACTTCCAGCGCCGTGCCGATGGCGTTGGTGCCACAGGCCAGCTCGCTCCAGTTGGCGCCGGACAGCAGGTGCACGTTCTCCGCCGCGCCCCGCGTGCCCATGTCGCCCTCGAGGTTGAGGATGGTGCCCGACTGATCGGTGAGGACCATCACGGTGCCCGTCTCGGACAGGAAATCTCGCGCCGAAGCCATCACCGGCGCGCTGGCGGTGAGCAGTTCGCCACACTCGTCACGCAGGGAATGCAGGGATTGTTCGGCCAGCGGCTCCGGCGCCCGATGGCGCTCCGGGTCCACGCTGGCGCCGTGGCAGCGCCGCCAGGAATCGTCGATCAGGCGACGCAGCGCGTCGGATCCGGTTTCGTCGCCGCTGAGGAAGCGCTCCCAGGACGTCATGATGTGGCCGTCGTTTTCCGGAATGGAAAACATCTGGCCCGATGAAACTGTGGCAGCCATGCCCACCCTCCTTTGTCTGTGTCCGACCATGTCGCCGATGGAGTCCATCCTGGCGCACGATTCTGTGTATTTCTCCCCGGTAACGCGGCTCACTGTCCGCTTGTCCGGCCCTCCGGGGAGCGCTGCTTTTCAGCCGACCCCACTGCCGACCAGCGACGCGTGTCCCTGCGCATCGCCACGAGGCTCCGTCCCAAGCAGCCGGCTCAAGCTCCTATTGTGGACCATGGACAGGCAGAGGCACGACAGAACGCTCGATATCCGGACGTAGCAGTCTTTGTGCCACAGCCCACAGGACAGCATATTGCCCGTATCGGGCATCCGGCAAATGCAAAAGCGTCCGCTTTCCGGACACCCCGACCGTCCGGAAAGCGGACGGCCAGCTGGAAATGTCCGCGGGCGAATGAATTCGCCCCCACCGGATTGCACAACCAGTTCCGGAAACAGATCCTTCGTTCCGGAAAGCGTGTGCCCCGTAGGGGCGAATTGATTCGCCCATCACATCAAAGAAAAAAACGGGGGCTTCCAGACAAAGAGGATTCCGAGGAGAGGGAGAGAGAAGAGGATTCCCCGCTGGATACCGCATTGCCCCCAAAAAACCCGGCGCCCACCATCGCGGGCCTACCGGTTACTGCAACGCCACCAGAAAGTCTGCTTCGGTATTGGCCCGCACATCGTCCAGCGTGGTGTCGGGCGCCAGGTCCACCAGGGTCAGGCCGTCGGGGCCAACCTCGAACACGCACAGGTCGGTCACGATCATGTTCACCACGCCGGTGCCGGTCAGCGGCAGCGAGCATTCGCGGACGACCTTCGTCTCGCCCTTGGCGGTGTGCTCCATGATCACCACCACGCGGCCGACGCCGGCCACCAGATCCATGGCGCCGCCGATGCCCTTGATCATCTTGCCGGGCACCGCCCAGTTGGCGAGGTCGCCCTTCTCCGACACTTGCAGCGCGCCGAGCATGGACAGCTGGATGTGGCCGCCGCGGATCATCCCGAAGGACGCCGCGCTGTCGAAGAAGCTGGTGGTCGGCAAGGTCGTGATGGTCTGCTTGCCGGCGTTGATCAGGTCGGCGTCCTCCTCCCCCTCCCACGGGAAGGGGCCCATGCCGAGCATGCCGTTCTCGCTCTGCAACTGGATCGACATGCCCTGCGGCACATGGTTGGCCACCAGGGTCGGAATGCCGATGCCGAGGTTTACGTAATAGCCGTCACGCAGTTCGCGGGCGGCCCGTGCCGCCATTTGGTCCCGAGTCCAGGCCATCGCTTATTCCTCCACCACGGCGGCGCGACGGCGAACCGTACGCTGCTCGATGTGTTTATCCACGTTGTCGAGCACCACCAGGCGATCCACGAAGATGCCCGGCGTAACAATATGGTCCGGGTCGATCTCGCCAGGCTCCACCAGCTCCTCCACCTCGACCACCGTCAATGCGCCGGCGCTGGCCATCATCGGATTGAAGTTGCGGGCGGTCATGCGGTAAACGAGATTGCCCTCGGTGTCGGCCTTCCACGCATGGATCAGCGCCAGGTCGGCCGTCAGGCCACGCTCCTGCACATACAGCTTGCCGTCGAACTCGGCCAGCGGCTTGCCCTCGGCGATCACCGTACCGACGCCGGTCCGCGTGTAGAAGGCCGGGATGCCGGCGCCGCCGGCGCGGATGCGCTCGGCCAGCGTGCCCTGCGGATTGAACTCCACCTCCACCTCGCCGGCCATGTACTGGCGTGCAAACTCGGCGTTCTCTCCGGCATAGGAACAGACCAGCTTGCGCACCTGGCGGGTTTTGAACAACTTGCCGAGCCCCATGCTTTCCGTGCCCGGGTTATTGGAGATGATCGTCAGCCCACGCACGCCGGATTCCAGCACCGCGTCGATCAGCACCGCCGGAATACCGCATAGCCCGAAACCGCCGGACATGATGGTCATATCGTCGCGCAAGACGTCAGCCAGGGCCGCCCTGGCTGACGAATGGATTTTTCTCACAGACACCTTGCATCCTCTCTACTCAAGAATTGCCCTGTCTTTCAAGCAGCCATTTCCCCGTGAATTGGAGAAACGGCCCTTCCGTGCAATCCTTATTCAGCAAAAGCGATGCCAGCAACAATATCCATTTGATTAAAAAGGAAATAGAAAAACAATCTGTATTTTATGAACTAATTGTCGTCCTAATAGCGGTCGCCCCTTCCGGATGCTCGTACGAATTTCGGGCGCCCTGTCGGTCGATAATGTGCGTATAGAGCCCGGAGCCTCCAGTCATTCCTGGTCCACGGGCTGCGGGAACGAATTCACGTGCCCCCGCAGCCGCAGGAAGGACGCGACAGCGCCCCTAGCCGCCCGGCACCTCCGCGAGCAAGCGACGCAGGCTGGTCTTCAGCACCTTGCCGTAATTGTTCTTCGGCAACGCCTCCACGAAGCGGTATTCCTTCGGCCGTTTGAAGCGGGCCATGCGCTCCAGGCAGTGGCGGTCGAGGACTTCCGCACCGATGCCCTTCACCCCGTCCTCCAGTACCACGAAGGCCACTACCGACTCGCCCCATTCCGCATCCCGACGGCCGATCACCGACACTTCCCGCACGGCCGGATGGGCGATCAGCACCTCTTCCACCTCCCGCGGATAGATGTTGGAGCCCCCCGAGATGATCAGATCCTTGGATCGGTCCTTGAGAGTCACGAAACCGTAGGAATCCATGCAGCCCATGTCGCCGGTCCACAGCCAGCCGTCCCGCAGCGTGGCCTCGCTGGCGACCGGGTTGCGCCAGTAGCCGGACATCACTGCGTCGCCGCGCACCACCACTTCGCCGACCTCGTCGCTGACCAGGCTGCGCCCATCGGCATCGACGATGCGCACCTCGGCCAGGGCCTGGGCAACGCCGACGGACGCCACGCGGGACACCCAGTTCGGATCGGCGCGATCGGCCAGCACCTCCCGGGACAATGCGGTGATCGTCATCGGCGACTCGCCCTGGCCGTAGATCTGCACGAAGCGCGGCCCCATCACATCGAGGGCGCTGCGGATGTCGTCGGCGTACATCGGGCCGCCGCCATAGACGATGGTCTGGAAGCCGGACGGGTCGGCGCCGCTGCGCTGCACCCCGTCGACCAGGCGGCGCACCATAGTCGGCGCGGCGAACAGGCACAGGCGGCCTACTGAGCGGGACAGCGCGACCAGTTCGTCCGGCTCGAAGCCGCCGGACTCCGGGATCACGTGGCGGCAACCGCGCAGCATGTAGGGGAAACTGTAGAGGCCGGCCCCGTGGGACAGGGGCGCCCCATACACAGAGGCATCGTCACGGGAAACCGGGTCCACGTCGGTGAAGAAACAGGCGGTCATCGTCTGCAGGTTGCGATGGCTCAGCATCACCCCCTTCGGCTGGCCGGTGGTGCCGGAGGTGTAGAACAGCCAGGCCAGCGCATCCGGCGCCCGCTCCTGCACCGGGATCGCCAACGCGGTCACTGCACGCAGGTAATGACCGTCGCCGGGCACCAGCAGCGGCACCACCTCGCCTTCGTCCTGCTGCACCGGCGCCAGCTCGCCGGCCAGGTCAGCCGACACGCAGGCCAGCCGTGCGCCGGCATTGCCGATGATCCATGCCGCCTCACGGGGATGCAGCTTGGCGTTGATCGGCACCGCCACCAGGCCGGCCCACAGAGTGCCGTAGAGGCATTCCAGGTATTCGGCACAGTTGCTCATGTAGATCGCCACCCGCTCGCCGGCCTCGAGCCCGAGGTTCTGGCGCAGGTAGCCAGCCAGGCGCGCCGAGCGTGCGGCCAGCGCCGCGTAGGTATGCAGCTGGCGCTCGCCGACGAGGAGCGCCGGGCGCTCGGGGAAGGTCCGCGCCGAGCGCGCGAGGATATGGGCCAGGTTCATTTGTGCCGCTCCAGGATGCTCACGTAGTTGGCGACCGCCGCGCCGCCCATGTTGAAGACGCCGCCGAGGCGCGCCCCCGCCACCTGCATGTCGCCAGCCTCGCCGGCCAGCTGCATGGCCGCCAGCACGTGCATCGACACGCCGGTGGCGCCGATCGGGTGGCCCTTGGCCTTGAGGCCGCCGGACGCATTGACCGGCAGCGCGCCGCCGGGATGGACAGTGCCGTCCGCCAGCCGGTCGGCGCCGCGCCCCGGCCGCGCCAGGCCCATCGCCTCGTAGGTGAGCAGCTCGGCGATGGTGAAACAGTCATGCACCTCGGCGAAGGACAGGTCGGTAGCCCGGCAGCCGGCGCCGGCCAGCGCCGTGCCCCAGGCCCGCCGCGGCCCGTCGAAGCTCAGCACGTCGCGGCGGGAGATCGGCAGGAAGTCGTTCACCTGCGCCCGCGCGCGGAAGCGGATGGCCCGCCGGGCGTTGGCGAGCAGGGCATCGTCGGCCAGCACCAGCGCCGCCGCCCCGTCGGACACCAGCGAACAGTCGGTCTTGCGCAGCGGCCCGGCGATGCGCGGGTTGCGCTCCGACACCGTGTTGCAGAACTCGAAGCCGAGATCCTTGCGCATCTGCGCCCACGGGTTGCGCACCCCGTTGGCGTGGTTCTTGGCGGCTATCCGCGCCAGCGTCGCCGCGTGGTCGCCGTAATGCTGGAAATAGGCGTCGGCCAGCTCACCGAACAGGCCCGGGAAAGTCATGCCGTGGGCGGCCTCCTCGCGCACATAGGACGCCGAGCCGAGGATGCGCGTGACCTCCGGGCCGGACACCGCGGTCATCTTCTCCGCACCGACCACCAGCGCGAAGCCGGCGCGCCCGGATTCGATCGCGTCGCAGGCCGCGAACACCGCCGCCGCGCCGGACGCACAGGCGTTCTCCACGCGGGTCGCCGGGCACCAGCGCAGGCGCGGATCGGCCTGCAGGACCAGCGACGAACAGAAGATGTCCGGCACGAAGCCGCCGTTGAGATGGCCGAGCCAGATGCCGTCCACGTCCGCCGGATCGACCCCGGCATGCGCCAGCGCGTCGCGGCTGACGCCGCCGATCAGGGCTTCCAGGTCCATGTCGTCCAGCCGTCCAAAGGGCGAATGCGCCCAGCCGATGATGCTTACCCCCATGTCGTCTCCTTTTTTCATTCGATGTGGATGCGGCGGCAGCCGCGCTGCCGGCACGACGAAAGGGCAAGGGCCATGCCCGTCCGAGCGGTTTCTCCGCCGGCCGCCAAGCCCTTGAATCAGCGGCGCAAATCACCGCCGCCTGCCCCCCGCCGGAGCAGCGGCCGGGCAGCGCGACCGGATTCCGTACGCTCTTGCGCCTTGTTGCGGCTGCTTCCCGGACGTCCTCACCGCGCTCACGCCCCCGCCGATTCCCCGCCAACCGCCTTCCCGGGCGCCACGCGGCTTCCATCGCCGCCATGGCACAGCCCTTGCCACGCCCTCAGCGGGAGAACACCTCCACGACCGAAAAAAACGACCACAACACCAGGAGACATTCCATGACGCCCCCTTCCGTCGACCGCATCCCGGTCAGCCTGCTCACCGGCTTCCTCGGCGCCGGCAAGACGACCCTTCTCAATGCCTTGATGCAGAACCCGGCACTGGCCGGCACGGCGCTGCTGATCAACGAATTCGGCGAGGTGGGCGTGGATCACCACCTGGTGGACCGGATCGACGACAGCACCGTGCTGCTCGACTCCGGCTGCCTGTGCTGCAGCGTGCAGGGTGACCTGGTGAACGCGCTGAAGACGCTGCACCAGCGCAGCTCACGCCGCGAGATTCCGCCGGTTTCGCGGGTCGTCATCGAGACCACCGGGCTCGCCGACCCGGTGCCGGTGGTCTACACGCTGATGGAAGAACGCTTCATCGCCGCCCGCTACGTGTGCGACAGCGTGCTGACGGTGGTAGACGCGACCCACGGCGACGCCCAGCTCGACGCCCACCCGGAAGCGGTGCGCCAGGTGACGCTGGCTGACCGCCTGCTGATCACCAAGGGCGACCTGGCCGGCTCCAGCCAGCTGGCCCGGCTCAACGCCCGCCTGGCCGAACTCAACCCCGGCGCGCCGCGCATCGAGGTGCGCCACGGCCAGGTGGAGCCGGCCCGCCTGTTCGGTGGCGGCGTCTATGCGCCCGGCGACAAGCTGCCCGACGTGGTGGCCTGGCTCGGTGAGGAACGGGCGCGTGACGCCGAGGCCCGCCGGGCGCCACCGGCGGTCAGCTGGACCCTCCGGCGCAACGCTCTGGCCCAGGCGCCACGCCACGACGGCAGTGTGTCCAGCTTCGTGGTGCGCCTGGAAGCGCCTGTGCCTTGGTTCGGCCTGGCCCTGGCGCTGGGGCGCATCCTGCAGCAGTACGGCCCCCAACTGCTGCGCGTGAAGGGTCTGGTCAACGTGGCCGGCGAATCCCGGCCGCGGGTCGTCCAGTGCGTGCAGAGCGTCGCCTACCCGCCAGTCGCCCTGCCGGCCTGGCCGGAGGAAGGCGTCTTCGAGGACCGGCGTGGCCGGCTGGTCTTCATCACCCGCGATCTGCCGCCGGACGCCGCCGAGGCGATCCAGACCACCCTCGCCCAGCTACCCGGCGACGCAGCGGCCATCCGCGCCACCGCCGCCAATCCACTGCTGCCGACCCGCTGTTGGTTCTCTGAACGGGTCGCCCTGACTGCCCCCGACAGCCTGCAGCTCGAAGGCTGGGTGGTCCAGCCGCGCCGTTTCGCCCGCAAGACGGTCAGCGTCTGATCGTCGGTCGGCCGGCGTCCGGGGATCAGACGCCGGCCCGCCCCCCGCCTGCCGGCGTCAACTGGAAATACCTTTCAAAACAACGCGCTCCGCTGCAGCGGGAATGTACCTGCCCGAATGGCATGGCCCCTGCTGTAAAGCCCCGCCCCGTAGCCGTCCCGGCTGCTGGCACGGCAATCCATAACATGATCGGAGAAGAAACAATGAAAGCCCTTGTTTACGGCGGTCCCGGCAAGAAGTCCCTGGAAGAACGTCCCATACCGGTGCTGAAGGACGCCAGCGACGCCATCGTGCGCATCACCAAGACCACCATATGCGGTACTGACCTGCACATCCTCAAGGGCGACGTACCCACCGTCGCCCCCGGCACCGTGCTCGGCCATGAAGGGGTCGGCGTGGTCGAGTCGGTCGGCGCCGGCGTCACCACCTTCAAGCCCGGCGACCGGGTGCTGATCTCCTGCATCACCAGCTGCGGCAAGTGCGAGTTCTGCCGCAAGGGCATGTATTCCCACTGCACCACCGGCGGCTGGCAACTCGGCCACCTGATCGACGGCACCCAGGCCGAATACGTGCGCGTGCCCCACGCCGACACCAGCCTCTACCCGATCCCCGCCGACGCCGACGAGGAAGCCCTGGTGATGCTCAGCGACATCCTGCCCACCGGCTTCGAATGCGGCGTGCTCAACGGCAAGGTGCAGCCCGGCAGCACGGTGGCCATCGTCGGCGCCGGCCCGGTCGGCCTGGCGGCACTGCTGACCGCCCGCTTCTATTCGCCGGCCCGCATCATCGTCGTGGACCTGGACGACAACCGCCTCGACGTGGCCCGGCGCTTCGGCGCCACCGACGTGGTGAACAGCCGCGACGGCCAGGCCGCCGCCGCGGTGAAGGCGCTCACCGAAGGCCGCGGCGTGGATACCGCCATCGAGGCGGTGGGCATCCCCGCCACCTTCGGCATCTGCGAGAACATCGTCGCCGCCGGCGGGGTGATCGCCAACGTCGGCGTGCACGGCACCAAGGTGGACCTGCACCTGGAAACCCTGTGGGCCCACAACATCTCCATCACCACCCGCCTGGTGGATACCGCCACCACCGGCATGCTGCTGAAGACGGTGCAGGCGAAGACGCTCGATCCGTCCCTGCTGATCACCCACCGCTTCACGCTGGAGCAGGCCCTCGACGCCTACGAGACCTTCGCCGGCGCGGCCAGCAGCAAGGCCCTGAAGGTCATCATCTCGGCCTGACCACCGCCCGGCCGCGACACGTGGGCCGGGGATGCCCGCGACGGGCATCCCCGGCCCCCTTCCTGCCCCTTCTCCACGGAGATCGACCAACGTGTTTGCCAATCGCCAGTGGCTCGCCCACCTGGAACACTTCGCCGACGCCCTCGCCGGTGGAAGCCCTCTGCTCACCCCATTCCGGGGCTCCCGCCGCTTCACCCAGCTGGATACCCGCCTGCAGGAAGCCCACCAGAGCGCCCTGCGCGAGGCAGCGGAAACCCGCCGCCGGGTGGAGGCCCTCGAAGAAGAAACCGCCCGCCTCGAGACCGCCCTCGCC
This sequence comes from Zoogloea sp. GW822-FHT05C07, assembly GCF_058800215.1. Lineage (NCBI taxonomy): Bacteria > Pseudomonadati > Pseudomonadota > Betaproteobacteria > Rhodocyclales > Zoogloeaceae > Zoogloea > Zoogloea sp. GW822-FHT05C07. The sequence continues at coordinate 3,504,859 of NZ_CM179510.1, read as the reverse complement.
GAAGCCCGCCAGGAAACCGCCGAACAGGCCGAGCGTTTCGAACTGATCAGCAGCGCCAGCGGCGAGGGGCTGTGGGACATCCATCTCGTCGGCGGCGACCCGGCCCATCCGGACAGCGTCGTCTGGTGGTCGCCCCAGTTGCGGCGCCTGCTTGGCTTCGAGGACGAACGGGACTTTCCGGACCAGCTGGAAAGCTGGAGCAAGCGCCTGCACCCGGACGATGCCCGCCGGGTCGCCGCCGCCTTCGGTGCCCACCTGGCCGACCGCGGCGGCCACACGCCCTACGACATCCACTACCGGCTGGCCCGCAAGGACGGCAGCTACCGATGGTTCCGCGCCATCGGCACGACGCTGCGCGATGCGTCCGGCACGCCGCTGCGGGTGGCCGGCTCGCTGCTGGACATCCACGACACGCTGGCGCAGGACGCGCTGCTCAAGCGTAGCCTGGAACGCTTCGAGCTGGTCCGTGAGCTGCTCAGCGACGGCCTGTGGGACATCGAGATCGTCGGCGGCGACGCCCTCAACCCGGCCAACACAGTGTGGTGGTCGCAGCAGCTGCGGCGCATGCTCGGCTTCAACGACGAGCACGATTTTCCGAACACCCTGGAAGCCTGGTCCTCGCGCCTCCATCCGGAAGACCGGGAGCGCGTGCTGAAGGCCTTCCTCAACCACCTGGCCGACCGCAGCGGCCGCACGCCCTACGACGAAGCCCACCGCCTGGCGCTGAAGAACGGCGAATACCGCTGGTTCCGCGCCTCCGCGCAGACCCGCCGGGCCGCCGACGGCACACCGCTGCGCGCCGTCGGCGCCCTCACCGACATCGACACCCGGCTGCGGGAGAACGAGCAACGGGAGATCCGCGAGAAACAGCAGGCCAAGCTGGAGGCCACGCTGCACCGCATCGGCGAGCTGGTCGGCACGATCAAGGAGATCGCCGACCAGACCAACCTGCTGGCCCTCAATGCGGCCATCGAGGCGGCCCGCGCCGGCGAAAGCGGGCGCGGCTTCGCGGTGGTGGCCGACGAAGTGCGCAAGCTCGCCGAGCGCACCCGCGAGACCACCGCCCGCATCGGCAAGATGGCCACCGAGGAGCCCTGAGCGGTCCGCCCGGCCCCACGCGGGACCGGGCGCTGCCGCGACAGTTCAGAAACTGTAGCTCAGCCCCAGGTCGAAACCGGTGGTGCCGTAGCCGCCCACCGGCGAACCGACGCCGCCCGAGTCCACCGCCGTGCGGGCCGGGTTGGGCTGGATCGAGCAGATGCCGTTGGCGCTGTTCCGGATCTTCGCCACATCGGCATACAGGTAGGCGCTGCGCTCGAACAGGTAGTACACACCGCCGATGCCCCACTTGCGGCAGCTCGCGTCGAGGGTGGTCTTGTCGTCCAGGACCACGTAGGACGCGCGCACGCGGGCCTGCTCACCCCACACCGGCGCCGACGCGCCGACCATCCAGCTGCGGTGGTTGAGCAGCGCGCTATAGGTGGCGAAGCTGCCGTCGAAGACATCCTTGTAGTTGTCGGTCTTGATGCTCTCCCAGTAGCCGTGCAGCTTGAACGGGCCGAAGTCGTAGGACGCGCCGCCGACCAGGATGTTGGTCTTGTGCTCCTCGCTGCCCTTGGGCGCCAGCTGCTCGAAATCCAGGGTCAGGTTGAGCGGCCCCTTCGCGTAGGACGGGATGAATGCCCACAGGCGGCCGTCACCCTTGTTGCCCGGGTTCTCCTGGCCCACCAGGCTGGTCGTGTACGCGGCCAGGAAGGACAGACCGTTCCAGGCCGGCGAGATGTAGGCCACCGCGTTGTCGGCGCGGGTGCCATGTACCTGCACCGATGCCATGTTGGCCACCGTGCCATTGGCAAAGGGGTCGTACTTGCCGGCCACGCTGTAACGGCCACCGTCGATGCGCCCCATCACCACCGTGCCATAGCTACCGCTGAGGCCGACGAAGGACTTGCGGCGGAACAGGCTGTGGCCCTGGGCATCGCTGAGAGTGGACTTGCCGTCGTCGATGGAGATACCGGCTTCGAGCTGGAACAGCGCGGTGATGCCGTTGCGCAGGTCGCGGCTGCCCTTGAAGCCGAGGCGGCTCTCCGATTCGATGCCGCTGGTCAGCTCCGACTTGTGGCCAGCGAAGCTGCTGCCGGCCTGGGCCGCGTAGGCGCCGTTGCTGCCGCTGCGGCTGAGCAGGCCGCCGTCGAGGGTGCCGTAGATGCTCAACCGGCCCTTGTCCCCGTCGAGCAGGGTGAAACCTTCGTCGGCCATCGCCGGCCCGAAAAGGGCGCACAGGGCCGCCCCTGCGCAAAGCTGCGCATGGAATTTTGCGTTCATGTCGTATTCCCGTTGCTGGATTCGCCGGGCTGCGCACAGTCCGGCAGATAGGCGTGGCGCCTCAGTCGAAATGGATGACCGGCTTGATGATGCCGTCGGCCTTGGTGGTCATCAGGTGGAGGGCCGTCTCGATCTCCGAGAACTTGAAGTGGTGCGTGGTGAGGCGGGTCGGATCGACGCGCCCGCTCTCGATCAGGCGCATCAGGCGGCCCATGCGCTCGCGGCCGCCCGGACAGAGCAGCGTGGTGATGGTCTTCTCGCCCATGCCGACACCCCACTCGGCGCGGGGAATCTTGATGTAGTCGCCGTGGCCGAAATAGCCGATGTTGGAGATCACCCCGCCGGCCCGGGTCGCCTTCACGCAGTTCTCGAAGGTCGGCTGGGAGCCCAGCGCGTCCATCGCCGCGTCGGCGCCATGGCCGCCGGTCAGACGCAGGATCTCGGCGATCGGGTCCTGCTCCTTGAAGTTGATCACCACGTCGGCGCCGTAGTAGCGGGCCAGCTCCAGCCGCGACGGCACGCAGTCCACAGCGATCACCAGGCCGGCGCCGAGCAGGCGGGTGCCGGCCACCGCCATCAGGCCAACCGGCCCCATGCCGAACACCACGCCCGAGCCGCCAAGCGGGATGCGGGCGTTTTCAGCGCCCTTGAAGCCGGTGGACATCATGTCGGTGGTGTAGCACGCGGCCTCGTCCGACACCCCATCGGGGATCGGCGCCAGGTTGGCCTCCGCGTCATTGACGTGGAAGTACTCGGCCATGTTGCCGTCCTTCTGGGCAGTGAACTTGTAGCCGCCGAGCATCACCTGGCACTGGGAGGTGAAGCCGCGCTGGCAGTTCTCGCACTTGTAGCAGGGGGTGATCGCATTCACCGCGACCCGCTGGCCGAGCTCGAAGCCGCGCACCGCGCTGCCCAGCGCGTGGATGACGCCGACCGCCTCGTGGCCGAGGACCCGGTCCTGCAACTCGCCAAGGCCCCCCTCGATGGTGTGGCAGTCGGACGTGCACACCATCGCCACCGTGGTCCTGACGATCGCGTCATTCGGCCCGGCCTCAGGGATAGGCCGCTCCAGCACTGCCACGTCGTGCAGGCCCCGCATGACGAGGGCCTTCATCGTATTTGCCATTTCTGCTCCTCCAGATTTATTTGCCGCTCACGGCTGTCGTTTTCGGAATAACTTTTCCATTTCGGAAAAGCCGCGCCGAATCAGCAAGCGATGTGCCAGACAAATAGACGGATGGATTAGAGTGGCGCGGAGCCTTTATTTCCGCAGCATGCAGATCAATTGACGGGCGATTCGTGGACAATTCCCGATGCACGGCAACAACCGCGTTCACAACGCCACCGTCCGATGCCGTCCGCATTCAGGACGACACCGGACGGTGAATTGGCGAATTGGAGTTGCTGGCCGGAAGCCCCCCGCGGGAGCCTCCTACGCCGCAGCGCTCAGGCCGACTGCACCTCGGCCTTGGGCGCCACACGGCCCGCCGCCTGGGCCCGATTCACGCCGCTGATAAGGGCCTTGATCGACGCGGTGACGATGTTGGCGTCGATGCCGACCCCGTAGCAGTCGCTGCGGGTCTCACCGGCCATTTCCATGAAGGCGCAGGCCTGGGCGTTGCCATCGTCGCCGATCGGCACCATCGAGCGCTCCTCATAGCTGCGCACCTGGACCCGGATGCCGGCGCTCTGGAGGGCATGCACGGCGGCGTTGATCGGGCCGTTGCCCTCGCCGTCGAGGATGCGCGCCTGGCCGTCGATCTCCACGCTCAAGCGGATGCCCTGCACGGCGCCGTTCTCGACGAGGTGGTGGCTGCAGTAGCGCACCGGGGCGACGGTGTCGAGATAGGTCTCGGAGAACAAGCGCCAGATGTCGTCGGCGCTCACCTCGCCGCCGTGGGCGTCGGTATAGCGCTGCACGACGCCGGAGAACTCCACCTGCAAGCGGCGCGGCATCACCACGCCGTATTCGTTCTCCATCAAGTAGGCGATGCCCCCCTTGCCGGATTGGCTATTCACCCGGATCACCGAATCGTAGCTGCGACCGACGTCGGCGGGATCGATGGGCAAATAGGGCACGTTCCACGGCGCATCCGCCTTTTGAGCGGAGAAACCCTTCTTGATGGCGTCCTGGTGGGAGCCGGAGAAGGCCGTGAAGACGAGGTCACCCACGTACGGATGGCGCGGATGAACAGGCAACTGGGTGCAGTGCTCGTAGGTACGGGCGACGGCGTTAATGTCCGAGAAGTCGAGCTGCGGATCGACGCCCTGGGTATGCATGTTGAGGGCGAGGGTCACGAGGTCCACATTGCCGGTGCGCTCCCCGTTGCCGAAGAGGCAGCCCTCGACGCGGTCGGCGCCGGCCATGAGGCCGAGCTCGGCGGCAGCCACGGCGGTGCCGCGGTCGTTGTGCGGGTGGAGGCTGATGATCACGCTGTCGCGGCGGGCGAGGTTCTTGTGCATCCACTCGATCTGGTCGGCATAGATATTGGGCGTGGCGATCTCGACGGTGGTCGGGAGGTTGAGGATCACCTTGCGCTCGGGCGTCGCGCCCCAGGTTTCGGTGACCGCATCGCAGACTTCCTTGGCGAAATCGAGCTCGGTGGCGGTGAAGAGCTCCGGGCTGTATTCGAGGGTGATCTCGGTTTCCGGCATCTCGTCGGCGAGCGTGCGGATGAGGCGAACCGCATCGACGGCCATCGCCACCACCTCGGCCTTGCTCATGCCGAAGACATTGTCGCGGAAGGTCTTGCAGGTGGCGTTATAGACGTGAACGATGGCCTTCTTCGCGCCCTTGAGGGATTCGAAGGTGCGGCGGATGAGGTGCTCGCGGGCCTGGGTGAGCACTTCGATGCTCACGTCGGCGGGGATGTGGCCGCCGTCGATCAAGCCGCGCACGAAGTCGAACTCGGTCTGCGAGGCCGACGGGAAGGCGATCTCGATTTCCTTGAAGCCGATCGCGCAGAGGGTCTTGAACATCTGCATCTTCTTGTCGGCGTTCATCGGCTCGAAAAGAGCCTGGTTGCCGTCGCGGAGGTCGGTGCTCATCCAGATCGGCGCCTTGTCGATGACGCGGCTCGGCCACTGGCGGTCGGTGAGTTGTACGGGCGGGAAGGCACTGTACTTGGCGGGCGTCTGTTGCGGCATTTTTGTGCTCCGGAAGATTGAATTCGATGGAGTGAATCTTACGGAAAGAGGCGTGGCAGGTGCTTGCGTTCTACATGCCAAATCGCCTTAAAATAGGCACAAAATTTCAACTAACAATAAATTTTCGCAATTAAATGGAACTCGACCGCTACGACCGGCAAATTCTCGCCATCCTTCAGCAGGATGGGCGGATCAGCAACCAGGACCTGGCCGAGCGCATCGGCCTGTCGCCGTCCCCCTGCCTGCGCCGGGTCCGGGCGCTGGAGGAGTCCGGCCTGATCACCGGCTACCGGGCCCTGCTCGACGCCAGGAAGCTCGGCCTCAGCCTGATGGCCCTGATCGGCATCTCCATGGACCAGCACACGCCGGAACGCTTCGCCAGCCTGGAGGCCACCATCCGCGACATTCCGGAGGTGCTCGAATGCCTGCTGATCACCGGCCAACAGTCGGACTACCAGCTCAAGGTGGTGATCCGCGACATGGACGCCTACCAGGACCTGCTGCTCAACCGCATCACCCGCATCCAGGGTGTCACCGGCGTGCACACCAGCTTCGTGCTGCGCCGGGTGGTAGATCGCACCGAACTGCCGGTGGGGCTGGACGGCCGCTAGCCGCAGACGCAGCGGCAGCGCGGGCTTGAAGCAAACAGTGTTATTTTGTACAGTAAATAAACCGTTTGCCTGTAGCGTCCCCAGGACGCGATGCCCATGAACGCCCAGATGAGTTTCGATTTCCCCTCCGACGCCGCGCCGCTCCCGCCGGCCCTTGCCCCGCGCCGGCGGATGTCCCGCGCTGCGCTGGCCGCCGAGCAGGCCCCCACGCAGCTGGCTTTCGTCAATGCCAGCGGCAGCCTGGTGGCACCGTCCGCACCCGCCGCAACGGCCCGGCGCCCCTTCGCCGCTCCCGTCCCCAAGATCGTCGAAGCCCCGGCCAACAAGGGCGACGCGATCCGCGAAAGCCGCCTGTGGCAGGAAGACGGCTGGACCGCGCGGGTGCTGCGCAACGACGGCGAATGGAGCGTCGAACTGCGCCGCGACGGCGACAGCGAAGCCGCGCTGCTGGCCCCATGGGACCTGGAACGGGACCTGCGCAATCCCAAGCCCCTCAACTACGGCGAGTTCCTCACCCTCGTGAAATCGGCCGAGGAGGTCATGCAGCGCCAGCGCCAGCAACTGCAGGCCCGCCTGCACAAGCGCCTGACCGTCTTCGCCCAGGACGCCGAGTGGCATGTGACGCTGGACATCGTGCCCGACGAATACGAACCCCACGCCCTGCTCAGCGCCTTCAGCGCCGACGGCGAGCTGGTCGCCCAGCAGCGGGTGACACCGGACTTCAAGCTCAGCACATCAACGGCCCAAGCCTGGATCGACGGCGACTTCCGTCAGGCCGGCAGCGATGGCTTCTGAGGTCGGCCTTGTCCGGCAGTCGCCGGAGCCGCCGCAGCCAGTTGATCTTTGGCGGGCTGCAGGCAGAATCGCGCAGCATCGGAACGGGCACGCCCCGTCCGCCCGCCTCCACGAAAGGAAACCCGTGCGCCCCCTCCACCGCCTTCTGCTCCCCCTGCTCACGACCGCCTGGCTAGTCGCCCCCGCCCACGCGGATGACGCGCTGCGGCAGTGGATCGACGGCCCCCAGCGCAGCGAGAAGAACCGCCAGCGTGACCCCGCCCGCCAGCCGGCGGCGACCCTCGAGTTCTTCGATATCAAGCCCGGCCAGACGGTCGTCGAGATCTGGCCCAGCGTCGGCGCCTGGTGGTTCGAGATCCTCGCCCCCTACCTGCGCGACCACGGCCATTACATCGCCGCCCTGCACGCCGGCGAGCACAATCCCGCCGCCGCCCGCGCCGAGCACGACGCCATCGGCGGCCTCATCGCCAGCCAGGCGGCGCTGTACGGCAAGACCGAGCTGGCCCTCAGCCCCGGCCTCACGACGACTGTCCAGCCAAACTCCGTCGACCTGCTGCTGACCTTCATGAACCTGCACAATTGGATCACCGACGGCAACGCCGACGCGGTGATCCGCGAATTCCACACGGTGCTCAAGCCCGGCGGCGTGCTCGGCGTGGTGGACCACCGCGCCCGCAACGACCGCCCGTCCGCCGAGCAGCTGCAGGCCGGCTACCTGCGGGAAGATGAAGTCATCGCCCGCTTCGAGAAGGCCGGCTTCAGGCTCGTCGCCCGCTCCGACATCGCCGCCAACCCGCTCGACACCAAAGACCACCCCGCCGGAGTCTGGACGCTGCCGCCCACGCTGCGCCTCAAGGATCAGGACCGCGAGCGCTACCTGGCCATCGGCGAGAGCGACAAGTTCACGCTCAAGTTCATCAAGGCCGCGGAGAAGTAAGAGTCGGCCGGAGCGCCTTATGGAGGCGTCGTAGGGGCAAGTTCATTCGCACCCACCGCCTCCCGCACCCTGCTCATCCGTTGAAGCTCAGCCCTGCGGGCGACCCGCCCGCAGGGCTTGGCCCACCTCAGAACACGTGATTCACGCCGAGCATGTAGCCATTCGGGTCGTAACCCGGCTTGGCCACGGTGCCGACCAGGTTGCCACCGTCAGTGAGGCTGTAGGTGCCGTTGGTCTTGTTGAGGACCTTGCCCCAGGTGCCGTACAGCGTGGTCGAATCCTGCAGCTTGTAGGCATAGCCCAGGCCCAGCAGGTTGGCGTCGCGGTTCTTGATCGACTTGTCGTCGAGCTGGCTGTAGCTCACCAGCGCCTTGCCGCGCCACACCGGGATGCCGGCGCTGACGCTCCAGCCTTCGGCCTTGGACAAGGTCGCGGTCACGTTCTCGTAGTTGCCACCGCTGATCCGGCCAGCCACATAGTTGCCATACAGGGTCGCAAAGCCCAGGTTGTAGCTGCCGCCCACCTGCCAGCCACGCCGCTTGGCCAAGCCCGTTTCCTGCGGGCCGCTGGCCGGGGCGACGTAGCTGGCGTTGTCCACGTTCCAGGCCGTCACCGTGGCGTTGAGCGGGCCGGCGCTGTAGTACAGCGCCAGATCACCGCCGCGACCGGCCTTGTCGGTGGTCACGGTCGTCGAACCGGCCGCCACCGGCGTCACCATGTTCACGTTGTTCTCGCTGCCGCTGCTCAGTGTCAGTTGGCCGGAGAAGCCGGCGACCTTCGGCGAGGCGTAGACGAGGGAATTGTTCAGGCGCGTCGGCATGCCGCCGATCACCGGCAGCAGGCCGGCGGAGGAACCGAAGAAACCGGCGCCCATCGCCGCCGACATCACCGACGAGGTGTAGGAGCCGGCGTACTGGCGACCGGCCGTCAGCGTGCCGAAGCGGGTCGAGAGCCCCGCGTAGATCTGCCGCGAAAAGATCTGGCTGCCGTTGCTGGTCTGGCCACCGCTGGACACGGCGGTGTTGTTGATGCCCGGCGTAATCGCGCCGGTACCGACGGAACCCGTGTCGAAGAGGATGCCGGCCTCCATCAGATAGACGGCTTTCACTTCGTCGCCCAACTCCTTCTCACCCTTGAAGCCCAGGCGGGAGGACGTCATGCCGCCCGAGCCGATCGTCGATTTCTGGCCATAGCCGCTGTTCACCGTCGAGGCGCTGACGTCGGCCACACCGTAGATCGTCAGCGTGCCGGACGGGCCGGTCGGTACCCCCATCTGCAGGCCAGCGCCGCGGGCCGGACCGCCGGTCTGGATCTCGGTCTTCTTCTGTTCCTCCTGGTTCTTCATCAGTTGCTGGATCAGCTGGCGCTGTTCGGCCAGTTCGCGCTTGAGCGCGTCGATCTCGCTCTCGGCGAAAGCCGGCGCGGCGGCGCCAGTGCCGAAGGCGGCCAGCAAGAACAGGCTCAGCGGGCGGCGGGCGATGGAACGGCTAGTGGAACGACTCATGGACTTCTTGTGATGCACGGACAGTCTCCTCTCCTGAAACCGGCTCTCGGCCGGCAACGATGTGCCCCTCTGCAGGGGGCTGTGGCGTGCGACAGCCCGGCCGACCGGGCCGTCGCGGGGCGGCGGGGCGCAAGACTCCCGCCGTGTTCTCTGAACAGACGCAAATGGGGAAATACGGAACCGGGAAGGACTAGGCGGAATAGATCCGCCGCAGCTCGCGCTTGAGCAGCTTTCCGGACGCGTTGCGCGGCATGTCCTCGACGAAGAAGATCCTCTTCGGAACCTTGAAGGCCGCCAGATGCTCACGTGCGTGGGCCATCAGTTCGTCGGCGCTGGCCGTGGCACCCTGCTTGAGGGCCACCACCGCGGCCACGATCTCGATCCAGCGCTCGTCGGGCAGGGCCACCACCGCCACCTCGGCCACCGCCGGATGGGTGTACAAGGCCTCCTCCACGTCCCGGCTCGACACCAGCACGCCGCCAGTCTTGATGACGTCCTTGATGCGGTCGGTGATGTACAGGTAACCCGCCTCATCCACATAGCCCACGTCGCCGGAACGGAACCAGCCGTCGGCAAAGGAGCCGACGGTTTCCTCTGGCTTGTTCCAGTAGCCGCTCATCAGCTGCGGCGAACGATGGACGATCTCGCCCATCTCGCCAGGCGGCACGTCGTTCATGTCGGCATCGACGATGCGGGTTTCCACGTTGAAGATCGGCCGCCCCGCCGAAGCCGGCCGCTCGGCATGTTCCTCGGGGCGCAGCACCGTTGCCAGCGGAGCGATCTCGCTCTGCCCGTAACAGTTGTAGAGCTGCAGCGCCGGCAGACGGGCGGCCAATTCCTGCACCACCGCCACTGGCATGATGGAGGCGCCGTAATAGCCCTTCTCCAGGGACGACAGGTCGCTGCGCCCGAAAGCTGGGTGACGCAGGAAGGAAATCCACACCGTCGGCGGGGCGAAGAAAGAGGTGATCTTCTCGGCGGCGATCAGCTCGAAGCACAGCTCGGCCTGGGGCGCCGGCAGGATGATCGTGGTCGCGCCGACCAGCAGTTGCGGCATCAGGAAGACGTGCATCTGCGCCGAATGGTAGAGGGGCAGCGAGGCCAGGGAACGGTCGCCGGGCTTGATGTCGGTGGCCAGCAGCGTGCTGGTGTACTCCGCCAAGAGCGCCCGGTGGCTCATCATCGCGCCCTTCGGCGCCGCCGTCGTGCCTGAGGTGTACAGCAACTGGGCGATGCTCTCCTCGTCGATGTCCAGCACCGGCGCCTCGTCACGGCCCGGCGTGTCGGCCCAGGCCAGCACGTTGTGGTCGCCATCGCCGCCATGCAGCGTGCCCTGCCATTGGCAGGCCAGCGTCGGGCCGAGGGCCTGCACGTGGCTGGCGATGTCGGTGTCGCAGAACAGCGCGCGGGCGCCGGACTGTTCGACGATGTAGCGCAGCTCGCTGTCGATCAGCGCGTAGTTGATCGGCACGTGGATCAGCCCGGCCCGCACGCAGCCCAGCCACAGCATCACGTAGGCGTCGGAGTTGCGGCCGTAGGCGGCTACCCGGTCACCGCTCTGCAGGCCGAGGCCCAGCAGCTGGTTGGCCACCCGGTTGGCCGCCGCGTCGAGGCGCGCGTAAGTCCAGCTGCGCGTCTGGAAGCGCAGCGCTTCCTTGCCCGGATTGCGACGCACCGAGCGGTGCAGCGCATCGCCAATCAGGTTGCGGCTGGCGCGGCGGACGTCGTTGCGGATGTCATTCATCTTGGTCTCCTCCTTGGCTGCTTAGTATTTTTTTATGGGTGGTGTCACAGGCGCTCGACGATGGTCGCCGTCGCCATGCCGTGGCCGATGCACATCACCTGCAGGCCGAGCTGCCCGTCCACATGGGCCAGGCCGGTGAGCATCTTGGCCAGCAGGCCTGCGCCGGTGGCGCCCAGCGGATGGCCGTGGGCAATGGCACCGCCCCACGGGTTGAGCTTGTCCATGTCCGGCTCGAACTCCCGCGCGAAGCACAGGGCCACGCTGGCGAAGGCCTCGTTCACCTCGATCCAGTCCAGGTCGCGGATCGACAGGCCGGCCCGTTGCAGCGCCAGCCGGGTGGCCGGGATCACACCGGTGAGCTGCATGACCGGGTCGGAGCCGACCGCCACGCGGGCCCGGAAGCGGGCCAGCGGCTTGAGCCCGAAATCGGCACTGGCCCGCCGGCTGCCGATCAGCACCGCGGCGGCGCCGTCGGACATCTGGCTGGCGTTGGCGGCGGTCACCACGCCGGCGTCGGAACTGCGGAAGACCGGCTGCATCGCGGCCATCTTTGCCGGGTCGATGACGGCCCGGATGCCTTCGTCGTGGGCCAGGCGGATTGGCTGCCCGTCCTTGTCCACGCCGGCCTGCGGCAGGATCTCGCGGTGCAGGCCGGCGGCCCGTGCGGCTTCGGCGCGGCGGTGGCTCTCGATGGCGAAGGCGTCAAGCTCGGCGCGGCCGAGGGACCAGTGGTCGGCCACCCGCTCGGCGCTCTCCACCTGATGGGGGATCGGGTAACGGGCCAGCAGGTCCGGATGCAGACCGTCGAAGCCGCGGAAGTCGCCCTGCCCCAGCGTGAGGTCGAGGAACATCGGCACCCGGCTCATGCTTTCCACGCCGCAGCCGATGGCGAAGTCCAGGTCGCCGGCGGCCACCGCCTGGGCCGCCGCGTGGGTGGCGAACTGGCTGGAGCCACACATGCGGTTCATCGAAACGCCCGGCACATGCTCGGGCAACCCAGCCAGCAGCAGGGCCTGGCGGGCGATGTTGGCGCCCTGCTCGCCGGCCTGGCTGACGCAGCCGGCCAGCACGTCGCCGACCCGCTCGGCGGGCAGGCCGGCACGCTGGAGTACGCCGTCGATGGCGGCCGCCAGTAGGCTGTCGGGACGGGTGTCGCGGAAGGCACCACCACGGCGCCCGAAAGGCGTGCGTACGGCGGCGAGGATCAGGGGTTCGGAAGGAGTGGCGAAAGTCATCGGAGCGTTCCCGTAAGACGAAGAAATCGTGGATCAGGCCGCCCGCAGCATTTCGCGGGCGATGATGTTGCGCTGGATCTCGCTGGTGCCCTCGTAGATCTGCAGCACCTTGGCGTCGCGGAAGAGCTTTTCGACGGGGTATTCGGTCGAGTAGCCCATGCCGCCGAAGATCTGGATGGCCTCGGTGGCGCCCCACATGGCCGCGTCGGCGGCGGTGGCCTTGGCAACGGAAGCCTGCAGCGTGTTGGGCTGGCCCTGGTCCACCAGCCAGGCGGCCTGATAGGTGAGGAGACGCGCCGCCTCCAGGCGCATGCGCATCTCGGCCAGCTTGTGGGCGATGGCCTGGTGCTCGACGAGCGTGCGCCCCATCGAGCGGCGCTCCCTGGCGTAGGCCAGGGATTCGTCGATGCAGCGCTCCAGCAAGCCGACGCCGAAAGCCGCCACCATTGGCCGCGAGTGGTCGAAGACCGCCATTGCCAGCGCGAAGCCACTGCCCTCCTCGCCAAGCCGGTTGTCCTCCGGCACGAAGACCCGGTCGAGGAAGACCTCGGCGGTCGGTGCGGCGCGCTGGCCGAGCTTGCCGAGGGGCTCACCGACGCTGAGCCCGGCGCTGTCCCGCGGGACGATGAAGGCGGTCATGCCCTTGTGGCCGGCGGCCGGGTCGGTCTTGGCGAAGACCACGAAAAACTCGGCCAGCGGCGCGTTGGAGATCCAGGTCTTGCTGCCCGACAGCAGATAGCCGCCGGCCACCCGCTCGGCACGGGTGCGGATGCCGGCCACGTCCGAGCCGGCACCGGGCTCGGTCAGCGCGAAGCTGGCCAGCGCACCTTCGGCAATGCGCCCCAGGTAGCGCGCCTGCTGCTCCTTTGACCCCGCCAGCACGATGGGCTGGGCCGCCAGCGCATTGATGCACAAGGCGGTGCCGATGCCCAGGCAGCCGTAGCACAGGGCCTCGGTCACCAGCACCAGCTCCAGGCAACCAAGTCCGGCGCCGCCGACCGCGACGGGGAGGTTGACGGTGGCCAGGCCGAGTTCGACCGCCAGCGCCTGCACTTCCAGCGGGAAGGCGCAGTCCCGGTCGGCCTGGACGGCGCGCGGGATGATTTCACGGTGGGCGAACTGGCGGGCCAGTTCGCGGATCTGACGGCGCTCGCCGTCCAGTTCGAAGTACATCGCAAGTCCTCGCAACAACAATCCGGAACAGTCGGCCAGGCGTGCCAACGCCCACCTCGGCACGCCATGGGGGCGCACAAGGACCGTCTCGGAACAACAGGGAAATTGACGAAGGGCGCCAGCCGGAAGCTGGGCCACAACCGGGCCAGAAGGCCTGTCAGGTCACGCGCGGATGCTTCTCAGGAAATGCCATGATTGTCGTGTCTCCGTATTTATCGGTCCCCGGGCTGGGGCCGGCGGGCATCTTTGAAGCACCCGTTGATGGCGACATGGTAGGAGATCGCCCGGCGGGCGGGGATGGCAGAGGCGGACGACAAATTGACATTTTCTGCCATCATTCCATCTTTCCCAGGCCCGCCCCGTCCGCCGATGAATCCGCAGACCCAGACGATCCCCGCCCGCTTCGCCACCGAGCTGATCGCCCATCTGCGCGACACGCCGGGCTTCGACCCGGATTGCGCGCTGCGCGCCGGCATCGCGCCCGCGCAGCTGCAGCACGACGGCGCCCGCGTAACTATCGAGCAGTTGTCGTCCCTGTACCGGCTGCTCGCCATCCAGTACGACGACGAGACGCCCGGGCTGTTCTCGCGGCCGCTGCGCAACGGCACGCTGAAGTTCCTGTGCCTGTCCATGCTGGACGCGCCCAGTCTCGGCGTCGCGCTGCACCGCTTCGCCGGCTTCTTCCGGCTGGTGCTGGACGACCTGCAATTCGAACTGGGCGAATCGGAAGCCGGCGCCTGCGTCACGCTGGTCGAAAAGGCCGATCTGGGCGAGCGCCGCATCCTGGCACTGGAGTTCATGTTGCTGCTGGTCCAGGGCGTGGCCTCGTGGATGATCGAGAAACCCATCTCTTTCCAGCACATCGACCTGGCCTATCCACCGCCGCCCCACGCCGACGAATATCCGCACATGTATGCCGGCCCGGCCCGTTTCTCCCGACCGGTGACAGCTCTTCATCTCGATCCGGCCGGCCTGTCCCTGCCGATCCGCCGCAACAAGGCGGCGCTGAGCGCCTTTCTGCGCAATGCGCCGATGGACTGGTTCCATGTTTCGGCCAGCAAGCGTCCGGTCACCCACCGGGTCGGCGATCACCTGCGGGAACGTCTGGCCCAACCACTGACCATCGAGGACGTGGCCCGCACACTGCACACCTCACCGCGCACGCTGGCGCGCCGGCTGGCCGTGGAAGGCAGCCGCTTCCAGTCCCTGAAGGACAGCCTGCGGCGGGATGCGGCCATTACGCTGCTGACCAAGACCAATGAACCGATCGCGCTGATCGGCGCCCAGATCGGCTTCGACGACCCGTCGGCCTTCAACCGGGCCTTCAAGCAATGGACCGGCAGCCCGCCCGGCGCCTATCGGCGCCAGCCGCGGACCGAGCGGGCAAAAAAAGACGCGCCCGAAAGCGCGTCCTGAGATCCCAGGCCACACATCTGCCCGGCGGCAAACCCGGCTTAACGCCAGGGCGCGCTGGCCTCGATGAAGTCGGCGATGTCCCGGTCCAATGCGTCGAAGCCTTCGTCGAGCTCCGTCTCGCCGCGGTCGAGCGCAGCCTCCAGCGCCCGCGCCGAGGCCATCAGGTCGAAGGCGCACAGGAAACCCGCGTTGCTGCCCAAGGTGTGCATGCGCCGCCCGGCGGCCTCCCGATCACCGTCGGAGAGGGACTGACGGGCCTGTCCAGCGGCGTTGGCGTTATCGTTCACAAAGAGCTCCAGCAGGCCGAGGAACATCTCCCGGTCGCGCCCCAGGCGCTGGACCGCACGCTCCCGATCGATGCCGGGAATCTCCGGGAAGGCTGCATCCTCAGGTATATCGGCAGCTGTGGATGCCGTGCCTTCTGCCGGAGCAAGCACCACAGCAACCTGCACGCCGGCCTCCTCGTCATCCGGCTGCCGCGGCCGAATCCAGCGTTCCAGCATGCGCGCCATCTGCTCCAGGTCCATCGGCTTGGCGAGCACGTCGTTGGCACCTGCGGCCCGCGCCGCGGCCTGCTGCTCGTCGCGCACGCCGGCGGTGAAGGCGATGAGGGGCAGGTCGATGAGGCCCAGTTCGCCGCGGATCAAGCGCATCGCGGTGAGGCCATCCATCACCGGCATCTGCACGTCCATCAGCACCGCGTCGAAACGTTCCGGCCGCGTCTGCAGGATCTGGATCGCCTGCAAGCCGTCGGCGGCCAGCGTGGCGCCGGCCCCTTCCAGGCGCAGCGCCCGCTCCACCAGGTCGCGGTTCATCGCGCTGTCATCCACCACCAGCAGATGCGCCCCCACCAGGCGCGGCCCGGCCGGCCTGGGCGGTTCAGCCTGCACGGCCAGCGCCTCCACCTCGGCCGCGCTGGCGCGCAGCAGCGGCAGTTCGAACCAGAAGCAGCTGCCGCTTCCAGGCCGGCTGTCGGCGCCGATCTCGCCGCCCATCAACTCGACCAGGCGCTTGCAGATGGACAGACCCAGGCCGGTACCACCGAAGCGGCGGCCGATGCCCGCGTCGGCCTGCGCAAAGGGCGCGAACAGCCGGCCGAGCGCCGCCGGATCGATGCCGATCCCGGTGTCGCTGATTTCGAAGCGCAGCACCAGCTTCCCATCAAGCAGCGGTCGGGCGGCAACCCGCACCGTCACCGCGCCCCGCTCGGTGAACTTGATCGCATTGCCGGTGAGATTGAAGAGAATCTGCTCGAGGCGCAGCCCATCCCCCAGCAGGGGGCCGGGGGGCTCGGCCGGCCCTTCGATGTGCAGCATCAAGCCCTTGCCGCGGGCAGTCTGTCCCATCAGGCTGTCGAGACTGGCCAGCAGCGCGGCAAGGTCGAAGGGGCGCGGCTCGATGCGCAACTGCCCCGCCTCGATCTTCGACAGGTCGAGCACGTCGTTCAGGATGGCCAGCAGCGACTGCCCCGCAACCCGGATCCGCTGCACCATCTCGTGCTGCCTGTCGGCCAGCGGCTCCCGCTCCAGCACCTGGGCGAGACCGAGCACCGCATTCATGGGAGTCCGGATCTCGTGGCTCATGTGGGCCAGGAACTCGCTCTTGGCCGCGTTGGCAGCCTCCGCGGCCTCCGACGCCCGGCGCAGTTCGTATTCGTGACGCTTGCCCTCACTGATGTCGCGGATCACGCCGAGGATCTCCTCGATGCCGCCCTCCGCGTTCAGCAGCGGGCTGGCGCTGACATCGGTCCAGACGGACGTGCCATCCTTGCGCCGCACCTCCAGCTCGCCGCGGAAATGCTCCAGCGCCTGGGCTTTGGCAAGACTGGCCTTCAGGCGCGCAAAATAAGCCTCGGCGATCCGCAGGGATTCCAGCGTCAGCACCGCCGTCAGCGGCTGTCCGATCGCCTCCTCCGCGGAATAGCCACGCAGACGCTCGACGGACGGGCTGATATAGGAAAAATGGCCGTGCAGGTCCATCGTCACGATCACGTCGACGGCATTGTCGGCCAGCAGCCGGTGCCGCGCTTCGCTGATCTGCAGGCGCTCCTCCATCTCCTTGCGGGCGGTAATGTCCTCGACGATGACCAGATAACGGCGGCTCCCCTCGTTGGCAACCTGCACCGGCGCGCAGCTCAGGCTGACCCACACCACCGCCCCATCCGGACGCAGATAGCGCTTGGTCAGACGATAGCCCGAGATGGTGCCCGCATTGAGCTGCTCGATGTGCCGACGGCTCTCCGTCACATCGTCGGGGTGGGTCATGACGGTCGGGTCCAGCCCGACCATCACCTCCGGCGACAGGCCAACGATCTCGGCGAAACGGAGGTTGGCCTCGGTAATCCGCCCGCCCTCGGAATCCAGCAGCGCCACGCCAAGGGGCGCCTGCTCGAAGATCACGCGAAAACGCGCCTCTGCCGCCTGCTGGACCTGCAGGGCCAGCATTTCCTGGCGTTCCCGGTCGCGGCGCCACAGGAGATAACCTGCCGAATAGACGAACAGCAGCCCCAGGCCCACCACCAGCCCGGTTGCCCAGGCCAGGGTGTGGATGCCCGCATAGGCCTCGACCTCGTCGATCTCGGCCAGCATCAGCCACGGTGTACCGCCCACCGGGGAGGCGTAGGCCAGCACCGGAACGTTGCGGTAATCCCGCCCACCAGCCAGGATGCCGTGCTCGCCCTTGGCCGCCCGGCCCGCCGGCAGGGACGGCTGATCGAGGGGCTGGCTCAGGGACAAGGCAGGAACGGCCCGGTGGCGCAGCGGCGTGAGGAAGCGCACGTTGTTGCCATCCCGCCGCACCAGATAGGTTTCCGCCGTGCGGGTCGGCACCGGCCAGGACTCCACCAGCGGATACAAGGCCTGCTCCGCCTTCCACGTGAGATAGGCCACCCCCAGCGGCTTCTCGCCCGAAGCCCCAATCGGCGCAAGAACCCCGTACAACACTTCGCCTTCGGCCGTACGGTAGAGATCGACAAACTCGATGCGCGGCTCGCGCAGGATGTCCTTGATCAGCGCCGTGTGATCACGGACATCAGCCTTGCCGACCATCACCACCGGACGCGCTTCGGCGTCTACAACAGCCAGCCCGCCCCAGCCCCGCACGCGGGCTACTTCCTGCATGCGGTTGCGGATCTGGTCGAGAACAGCCGAATCCCGGCGCCCGCTGTCCAGCCATTGGCGGAACAGCATCTCCAGTTGGGAACGGCTGGCAAAGTACAGCTCGGCATCAACGCGGGTCTCCGCCAGCGAATCCTCGATCTGCTGGCGCTTCTGCTCGGCGATGACCGCCAGTGTACGGTGCGTTTCCCGACGCGTTTCCTCACTCAGGTAGCGATAACCCACCGCACCGACCGCACCGATAAGCACCGAAACGGCAACGAGCGGCAGGGCAAGGCGGAGCCATCGTCGGCGGACAGGGCCGGAGCTTCTGGAAGAGGCTTGGGAGACAGGCACTATGATCATCGTGGCAGGAACAGCATGCCGCAGGCTCGCTCCAGAGGCACGGGGAAGTGCCCGTTAAGGCGCGTTGTCGCTCGGCTCCGCACCCCGTTTCCGGCGAGAAACGGCAGCACACGACGCCCGAAGCAATATTGACGTTTAATTATGCACCAATGCAGTGCGCGTGTCGATAAACCCTCGGGGCGCAGCGGATGACACGCACCACAAATGATCGAAATCGAATTTGCGCACCGTTAGCGGGCGCCCAATGCGACGACACAAATCCAGTCTGGAAAGCAAAAAAGCCCAACCACCTGAGTGATTGAGCTTTGACGCTTGAAACTTGGTTGCGGGGGCAGGATTTGAACCTGCGACCTTCGGGTTATGAGCCCGACGAGCTGCCAGACTGCTCCACCCCGCGTCAGAGAGGCCGGATATTACCTACCAACCTGGGCTTTGCCAAGCTTTTTGTGAAAATCCCTCGAGCGTGCGGCGTATTCGGCAGCGCCGGGCTGCGCGGCAATTCATGCCAAAAAACTAAAGAACCCCAACTCCGCGACTGCAAGCGCCACGCGAACATGCTCACTGCGCCGCAAATAAATGCAAGTTGCATTAATCTGAAGCTGCAAAGGTAATACGCCACATCTTTCATGTGCCTCGACTAACCGCCTTCACACAGCTCGCTCTAGGACAATCGGGAATTCGAAAATCCATATGCCTTCAGGCAGGACAGGCAATCCGCCGATCTACAGGAATACGCCCATGACCCGTTGCATCAAGGCCTTCCCTCCCCTTCTCCTTTCCTTGTCACTCTGCGCCTGCGGAGGCGGAGGCGGCAGTGTGAGCACGGGAACGGGCAGTGGCGCCCAGGGGCCATCCCTGGTGGCCTCCAATACAGCTGAAGGCCTGTGGTTCGGCACGAGCGACACCGGGGCCAGCATTTACGGCGTGATCCTGGACGATGGCAGTTTCTATGCGGTGTATGCCAGCGAGAACGACAAGCATCTGATCGATGGGGTCATCACCGGCACCGGCCAGGCCGCCAGCGGCAGCTTTACGGCGAAGGATGGCGTCGATTTCAACTTCAACGGTTCCGGCGTCAATCCGGTCAGCGTCTCGGCAAGTTATTTCGCCAAGTCTTCGCTCAGCGGGATGCTGAGCTACACCAACCGCGACACACACACTTTCACCGCCCAATACAACCCGGTTTACGAACAGACTGCCAGTGCCACGCTAGCAACCGGAACCTACACGGGATACATCGCCTCTTCCACCGGCCGCCAGACCGCATTCATGACCCTGCAGACCAACGGCACCGTCACCGGCGTCGCGTCGAACTGCAATATTTCCGGCACAGCCACGCCCCGCGGATCGGTCAATGTCTTCAACCTTTCCCTCACCTTCCGCGGAAGCAACTGTGCATCCGACGGCGACACCCTGAGCGGGATCGGTTTCTACGACATTCCGGGCAAGCAGCTCTTCATTACAGCACCTAACTCAACCCGCAGCGACGGCGTGTTCTTCCAGGGCACCCGCCCCTGATCACTTCCATCACGGAATGCCGGCGCGGCAACTCCGCGAGCATCAGCGGCGCCCTCACGATCCTGAAGAGCACGTCTCGTTGGAAACCACCCTCTTGGTAAGCGGGAAAGAGCGGCAGCGTCCAGGCGTGCCTTTCAATGTAAGACTCCGCGGGAGTGCCATCGGATGTGCAATGCCGTTCTAGCGCGGATCGACTACAACTCTTACCAGTTCGGACTGGAAGATCGTGAGCATGCGGCCCGCCTCCCCCTCGGACCTGCACCGCAGCCAGTCGCCCCAGGCCCCATCCGGCAGGATCACCACCGACCGCTTCTCGTCTTCGGGCTTGTGAAAGCGGCTCATCACCGGATGCCCGTCCGCGTTGATGGTCAGCATAGACATGGACCAGGACGGCAGGCCGTCATCCCTGATCCGCCGCTCCCAGATGCCGGCAATGCCCATCGGGCGGCTGTCGGTCCGCTCGATCCGCCACCTCACGGCCTTCCCCGACTCGTAGCAGGGCTCATAGAGGGCGTCGGCGGGGATGATGCAGAGTTGACCACGCGTCCACACGTCGCGGAAGGAAGGCTTGTCTCCAAGCGTTTCGCTCCGGGCGTTGTAGGTGGACCGGGCGATCTTCGCATCCCGGGCCCAGGCGGGGATCAGCCCGAAGCAGGCGGGCACCCACAGGCGCGGCGCGAAATTGGTGACGATCGGAACGACAGACCCGGGATAGGCCTCGCCGTAGGCAAAATCGGGGGGCGGCAACGGGAAGGCCGCAAGTGCTTCCGGGGAGGATGGGCGAAAATTGGCGCACATGACAGCAGCCCGGAACCCCAGCAGCGACGGCTACTTCGGTCGCAGGCGCGAAACGAGTTGCTGTCGGCGCTGCTCTGCCTTCTTGCTGTGCCTCATGTCGCGGAAAAACAACACCGTCGCCAAAATGGCGGCCAAAACACAGCCCAAGATGACGACGACCCCCAGCAATCCATGCATGTCCATGATCGGGTGAGTTTGACTGAACCTGAACCCCGGTGTAACCCCAGCGAAAAGGCCGACCCATCCGGATCGGCCTAAGTCTTTGAATCCATTGGTGCCGGTGAAAGGAATCGAACCCTCGACCTTCGCATTACAAGTGCGCTGCTCTACCAACTGAGCTACACCGGCATCATCGGGGCCCCGCATCCACAGGCCGATCGTATCAGCATGGACGCAAAAGGCACGCCTGCACTATCCTTCAAGATGATCAGGCCCCGAGCGAGGGGCGGATTATAAACAAACCGATCCATTCGCGCAGCACGCCGATCGCCCCCATGTCCATTGCGCCCCGCCCGGCTGCCTCCCCCGTCGAAGAAGGCAGCGCGGGCAAACCCACCATCAGCCTGCTTTTCATCGAAGACTCCGACAGCGACGTACGCCTGCTGCTGCAGCGCTTCCGCGCCGCCGGCTATGCCCCCCGGCATCGATGTACGGCATCCACCGCAGAGTTCCGCGATGCCCTCGGGCAAGGCCCCTGGGACGTCATCCTGTGCAATCACAACCTGCCCGGCTGCGGCATGCAGGCGGCCCTTGGGGTCGTGCGCGAGCTGGCCCTCGACCTGCCCTTTATCATCGTCTCCAACGTCATGCAGGAAGACGAGGCGATTGCCGCGATGCGCGCCGGCGCCCATGACTACCTGAGCAAACGCAAACTCGACCGGCTGATTCCCGCCGTCGAACGCGAGCTGCGAGAAGTTGCCAACCGGCGGGAAAAGCGACTCGCCGAGCAGACCCTGCGCCAGAGCGAGGCTCGCCTGCGCGCACTGACCGACAACATCCCCGGCGTGGTCTTCCAGATGGGCTATACGCCGGACGGCATGCTCGGCTTCCAATACCTCAGCGAAGCGGCGACGATGCTCTTCGGCACCGGCTCCGACGAACTCGTCGGCGGCTCGGCCAGCTGGATGACCTGGCTCCTCGACGACGATCTGCCGGGATTCGTGGCCGCCGCCGCCAGCTCGGCCGACCAGCTGTGCACACTCAACTGGGAAGGCCGCATCCAGCTGCCATCCGGCGAGCAGAAGTGGATCAACCTGCGCAGCTCACCCCGCCGCTCCGAAAACGGCAACGTGGTGTGGGACGGCGTGATGTGGAACATCACCCACAGCAAGCGGGTGGAAGCAGACCTGCGCGAATCGCGCAGCCAACTGGCTGCCCTGTCGAACCATCTGCAGCGCATCAAGGAAGATGAGCGCGAGCGGATCGCACGGGACGTCCATGACGTCCTCGGTGGCACGCTGGTGGCGATGAAATTCGAGATCGCGCGCCTGGAGGCCAGGCTTCACGACGGCCCAGGGCAGGCCATGACCGGGGTCCGCAACGTGGGGCGCATGATCGACGATGCCATCGCAACGGCAGGACGCGTGACCCGCGAACTGCGGCCTGGCATCCTCAAGGACTTCGGGCTGGCGGCAGCGATTGAATCCCAGGGCGAAGACTTCGCCCAACGCACGGGCATCGCCTGTAACATCCTGCGCACCGACCACGACCTCGCGCCGGCTTACGATACCGCGCTGGCCTTTTTCCGGATCTTCCAGGAGGCGCTGACCAACGTCAGCAAGCATGCCCGGGCCCGCCAGGTGAACGTTCGCCTGCTGCAGGACGGAGAGGAGGCCCTGCTCGAAATCACCGACGACGGCTGTGGCATTGCAGCGGCCGATCTCCTGAAACCGCGTTCCTTCGGTCTGCGCGGCATCCGCGAGCGGCTGGCCAGCCTGGGGGGGCAACTTGAAATCGGCCCGGCCAGACCTTACGGGACGCGCCTCGCCCTGCGTGCGCCACTACAACCTGCACTGCCTGAAGAAGCGCCGAACGACGACAGGAAACACCGTCCATGAGCAAACCGATTCGTGTCCTGATTGCCGACGATCACGCGATTGTCCGTCAGGGCCTGCGTCAGATCCTTTCCGACACCACCGACCTGACCGTCGCCGGCGAAGCCGACAATGGTGTCGAGGCCGTACAGATGGTCCGCAGCGGCGAATGGGACGTGGTGCTGATGGATGTCTCGATGCCCGACCGCAATGGCATCGACGCACTCAAGCTGATCAAGAAGGAGTTCCCGCGCCTGCCGGTGCTGATCCTCAGCATGTATCCGGAAGAACAGTATGCGATCCGCGCGCTGAAGGCCGGCGCGGCAGGCTACCTCACCAAGCAGAGCGCCCCCGACCTGCTCGTGACGGCAATCCGACAGGTCGCCAGCGGCAAGAAATATGTCAGCCCATCCCTGGCCGAGGAACTCGTCAATGCCATCGGCAGGGACAGCGAACGGCCCGCCCACGAGAAGCTGTCCGACCGTGAGTACCAGACCCTGTGCCTGATCGCTTCCGGCAAGACCCCGGCCGAAATTGCCGAAGCCCTCAACCTGAGCGTCAAGACGGTCAGCGTCTACCGGGCCCGCCTGCTCGAAAAGATGAACCTGCGCAACAACGCCGAACTCACCCATTACGGGCTCAAACACGGTCTTGCCGAATGAGCATGCCCAGCCGTCACGAATTTTTGCATATTCGGATACCGTCCGGCTCAAGGCCACGCCCTGCGGACCGTTATCGGCGCACACGTCACGAGTACGAGTACGAGTTTTCCAGAAACCTGAGTGTGGACCAGTCCGATCACGCAGAGAACCAGGACGCCGGATGATCCAACGCTCCCACCCGTTGCGCCGCCCGCAGATGACCGATACCAGCCAACCCTCTGACGTCGCCCGGGAAACCCTGCGCCAGCTCGCGCTGCGCCGCATCGCCCCGACGCCCGACAACTACCGGGCCCTCTATCACGAGATCGCCGGCTCGGTCGCCGAAGACGTTTTCCCCGAGCGCCCTCTCAAGCAGATCGCGGCGGCATTGCCGCGCAACAACCAGGACGCCCTGCGCCTGGCGCTCGATTTCGAGGCCGCCGTCGACCAAGGCGAATGGTCCGCCCTGCGTACGCTGCTGGTGGACAAGTTCTCCATCCCCAGCAAGCCCGACCTCAATTGGGCTCCCCTGCTGCGCGACCTGGTCACCGAATGGGATCGGCGCCAGGCCGGCCTGACGCAGGCGCGCAAACGGGAAATGCTGGAGCGCGTACTGACCAGCTCCGGCGGCAGTCCGGCCAAGCTCTTCGAACGGCTGCAAGGCTTGTTCCGGGCCTGGAGTCGCAGCAACGACGATGAGGCATCACCGGTCGCCGGCGAGGCACAGCCCGTCGAAACCGAAGATCAGGCCGAGCCTGTCGCCGAGGCCACGCCCTCCGCCGTTACCGCCCCTCCTTCACCCGCCTTTGCCGATCTGCTGGCGACGCTGCTCGACAGCCTGGCCAACCAGCCCCAGCTGGCCGGCACCCCGCTGGCTGCCGAGGCCCGGGACTTGGCCGCCACCCTCCGCCAGGATTCCGGCAGCATTCCTTTCAGCACGCTCCTCGAACGGGTGGACAAGCTGCGCACCGGCCTGGAGTGGGTCGCCGAAGATCAGCACGCGGTGCGCGACGCATTGCAACGGGTTCTGCAACTACTTCTCGAGAACATCAGCGAACTGGTCCTCGATGACCGCTGGCTGCGCGGTCAGATCGTGCTGATGGGCGAGATGTTCGAACGCCCGCTGGATGTCCGCACGCTCGGCGAACTGGAAAGCCGCCTGCGCGACGTGATCCACCGCCAGGGAGCCATCAAGCTCGAACTGAACGACGCGCAGAGCCGGCTGAAGCAGATGCTGGCCAGCTTCGTCGATCGGCTGGGTGATTTTTCCGATGCCACCGGCGACTATCACGACAAGATTGAGCAGTGCGCCAAGCGCATCGAAGGCGCCGCCGACATCAGCGAACTGACCGACGTCATCGCCGAAGTAATGCGCGAGACCCGCACGGTTCAGGAATCCACACTGCGCTCCCGCAGCGAGATTGAGGTGCTGCACGATCGGGTCAACGATGCCAATGCGGAGATCACCCGACTGCAGTTCGAACTGGAACAGACCAGCGAACTGATCCGTCACGACCCACTGACCGGCGTACTCAACCGGAAAGGGCTCGATGAAGCGCTGGCCCGCGAGACGTCCCTCGCCCGGCGCCGCGGCACGGCCCTCTGCATCGGCCTGCTGGACGTGGACAACTTCAAGCAGATCAACGACGTACATGGCCACCAGACGGGGGACGAAGCTCTTCAGCATCTGGTGGAAGTGGTGCGCGAGAACATGCGCCCGCAGGATTCCGTCGCCCGCTACGGTGGCGAGGAATTCGTCATCCTCCTGCCGGACACGTCATTGGAAAGTGCGGTGGCCACGCTGACGCGCCTGCAGCGCGCCCTCACCAAGCGCTTCTTCCTGGCCCGCCAGCAGAAGTTGCTGATCACCTTCAGTGCCGGCGTTGCGGAGCTGTACCAGCACGAATCCCCCGAAGACGCGATCGACCGCGCCGACAAGGCCATGTACATCGCCAAGCGCTCCGGCAAGAACCGGGTCATCGCCGCCGGAGCCTGAAGCAAAACCGAGCCCCGGCGCCCCACTGAGCGGCCGCGGTTTATGCTAAATTCATGTCGAAATGAATATCCATTCGACATGAACTGTATTGATTGCTGCCTGCCTCGTCACATCCGGCGCCGCGGGTAGCGAGCCGCTTGGGCGCTTGTTTTTCTCGCCCGCAGAACGCGTACAGATAGACCGCGCACAGCGGCCGGCCCCGCCCAGCGTGCCGCCACCCCGACTCGACGGTTTCATCACGCGTAGCGACGGCCCGCCGATCCTGTTCCTGGACGGCAAGGCCCACCCCGCCTCCCCTCGGCAGATCCATCCGCAGGATGCCTCGGTCAGCCTCACCACCGCAGACGGACGAAGCCATCGCCTGCAGGTCGGAAACCCCTCCTCCGGCACCGCGCCATGAGCGCCGGCCGACGACAGCAAGGCATGGTGCTCCCCATCCTGATCCTTCTGCTGTCGCTCGGCGGACTCGGCTGGCTGCTGGCCCGCGCCGACACAGGCGCTGACCGGGCGGCCCGCAAACTCCAGCGGGAAATGCAGACAAACCACGCCCTGGAAATGGCCAGGGACGCCCTGCTCGGCTTCGCCGCCAACTACCGCAACAAGGAACACCCCAACGCCGATTTCGGCTACCTCCCCTGCCCCGACCTGGACGGCGACGGCTCTTCGGAAACCTGCGGAACGAAGGATCAACCCAGCATCGGCCGTCTGCCCTACCGAACGCTGAACCTGCCCGACCTGCGCGACGGAGCATGGGAATGCCTGTGGTACGCCGTTTCCGGCAGTTTCAAGAACAACCCGAAGGCCGACATCCTGAACTGGGACAGCATCGGCCAGTTCCGCCTGATCGACCGGAACGGCCAGGCCATCATGCTTGTCGGCGACCAGCTGGGTCTCGCAGCCGCCCTCGTCTTCGCACCGGGCCCGCCCCTTGGTCAGCAGCAACGTGCGGCAGGCCAGGGTCGCTGCGGTGACGGCCAGACGGCGCAGGCCGAGGCCTATCTGGAAGCGCTCGGTGGTACCAGCAACGGGATCGTCGAGATACGCCCCGAAGCGCTCGCAGGCAATGACCGGCTGATCAGCCTGACCAGCGGTGAGATCTTCACGCAATTGAAACGACGGACCGACTACGCCCAACATCTGCAGTCGGCCCTGCAAGCCGTTGCCGACTGCCTTGAGCAAACCGGCCTGCCCAGCCCGGCCACGCCAGAACTCCATGGCCTGCTCCAGTTCGGCGGCGTTCCCGCCCTGAGCAGCCTGAGCGGGCCCTGCACCAGCCCCGAGAAACGCGACCTGTCGAGCAACTGGATAGAACTGATGCGTTATGGACGCTGCGCGGACGGCAGCCCCTGCCTGGCCTCGCCCCCGGGCACCTGTCGCGGCGTGCTGCTGTTCGGCGGAGAACGCAGCAGCACACCGCCCCAGCAACGGATCAGCCTCCAGGACAAGCTGACGACGGACCAGTACCTCGAAGCACCAACGCTGGCCGCCCTCGCCGCCGGCCAGCTCCAGGCCTTGCACGGAACGATATCCCTGCCATTCAACGCCCCCGATGGCCCAAGCTGGGGCGACACGGCCCTATGTCTGCCATGAACTCCTGCCCCACTCGTTTCACCATGCGCCGGACCGCCGGCTTCACCCTCGTCGAAATGGCCGTGGTCATGCTGATCCTGACCCTGCTGGTCGGCGGCCTCAGCACAGGCCTCGGCGCCCAGCTGAGCCGGCGCGCCGAAGCGAACACCGATGAGGCCCTGGCCGAAGCCCGCGACGCACTCCTCGGCTACGTCGTCCGGAAAGGCATGTTTCCCTGCCCCGCCAAAAGTGCCCAGGACGGCAGCGAAGGGCGCGAGGCCGGCAACTGCCAGACCAACACCGGCCTGCTGCCATGGGCCACCCTGGGCATTGCCGGTACGGACGGCTGGGGGCGCCGCCTGCGCTACGCGGTGACATCCCCTTACACGCAAAAGATCACCACGCTGGGTGATGGCGACATCGAGATCTTCACGCGCAACGGCAATGGCGACGTGCTCAAGCTGACGACGGACGGCGGCAAGACGCCAGCCGTGGTCCTGTCCCACGGCGTCAATGGGGCCGGCGCCACGACACAGGATGGCCAGGCTCTTCCACAACCGGCCGGCGCATCCGATGAAGCCATCAACGCCGACGCCAGCGGGCGCAAGTTCTACAGCCGCACGCTTTCCGAAAACGCTGCAGCCCCCGGCGGCCCCTTCGATGACCGGCTCATCTGGCTCTCCCCGAACCTCATCGCCAACCGTTTGATCAGCACCGGCCACTTCCCCTAAGCATCCGCATGCCGCGCCAGAAAAATGACAAATGAATTACAATGACAACTCCATATCACCCTGCCCGGCGACCCGAACACAGGGACCGGCACACCAGGAGCACACATCATGGGAAAACGGCAGTACGGCTTCACCCTCGTTGAAATCGCAGTCGTCCTGGTCATCATCGGACTGTTGCTGGGCGGCGTTCTGAAAGGGCAGGAGCTCATCAACGGCGCGAAGGTCAAGAACGTGATGAACGACTTCCGCAACACCTCGACATACGTCTTCGGTTATCAGGACCGTTTCCGGGCCATGCCCGGTGACGACGCCAACGCAGCGACCCGCCTCGCCGGAGCCGTCAAGGCCAGCACCGGCGGAACCGTCGGCAACGGGCGCCTGGAGGGAAACTGGAATTCGACGACATCCACGGACGAGAGCGTGCTGTTCTGGCAGCACGTGCGGCTCGCCAATTTCGCCGGCGGGGATGGTCGTAACCCGGGCGGGGAAAACATCTCCATCCAGGACTGGCTACCGCACAACGCCGTCGGTGGCCGGCTCGGCGTCACCGGCAGCAGCCCGATCACGGGTTGGGGAGGAAGCCTTTTCGTCTGCCAGGACAAGCTGTCCGGCAGCTTTGCGCGTCAGATCGACATTGCGCTGGATGATGGTCAGTCCGACAGCGGATCGGTGCGGATCCTTGCTGACGGCGCCAGCAGCGGCGCGGCCATTGAAGCAGCCAAGCTCAGCGACAGCGACCTGTATACGGTATGCGCGAGCTACTGACCGGCGCAGGGCGCACCGGGGCCATCACAAGCCTTTGAAAATGCGCGTCTCCGCATTGGCAAGCTGCGACGGCGTGCCCAGCAGCACCAGCACGTCGTCGAGTTCAAGACAGGTCTCGGGCGTCGGCTCGTCCATGCGGACCCGCTGACGCCGGAGCGCACTGACCTCGACCCCCAGCTCTTTCAGGCGCAGATCCGCCAGGCTGCGTCCGATCGCATGCGTCCCGGCATCCAGAACAACGGAATGCAGGCGGATCTGCTGGCGCTCCTCGAGCGCCTCCTCGTGCAAATGCTCGCCGCCGCGGTAGATGCCGCGCAACAGGTGATAACGCTCGGCGCGGATCTCACGGATCCGCTTGAGGATCCGCGGCAAGGGCACACCGAGCAGGGCCAGCGCGTGGGAGGCCAGCATCAGCGACGACTCGACCGCCTCCGGCACCACCTCTGCCGCCCCAGCCTGCTGCAGCTTTTCGAGGTCAACCTCATCGGCGGTCCGCACCACCACCGGCACGTCCGGGCGACAGGCGCGCACCTGGCTCATCGCCCGCAGCGCCGCATTGGTGTCGGCATAGGTGATCACCACCACTGAGGCCCGGGAGATCCCCGCGGCCATCAGCGTCTCGCGCTTCGCCGCATCGCCGAACACCACGGTCTCGCCGGCCGCGGCCGCCTCGCGCACACGCTCGGGGTCGAGGTCGAGGGCAATGTAGGTAATGCCCTCCTGTTCGAGCAGACGGCCGAGATACTGTCCATTGCGCCCGAAGCCACACAGGATCGCGTGCTTGTCGACGAACATCGACTGGGTCGCGATATTGGTCAGCTGCAGGGAACGGGTCATCCACTCCGACGGTACCAGGCGCAGTACGATCTTTTCGCTGTACTGCACGATCAGCGGGGCCAGCAGCATCGACAACACCATGGCAGCCACCACCACCTGCGACAGGGCCGGCGGCAGCAGATGCGCCTCATCGATCTGCGACAGCAGCACGAAACCGAACTCGCCTCCCGCGCACAACCACAGGCCGGTCCGCGCCGCCGTGCCCTGGCTGGCCCCCAGCATCCATGACGCGGCACCGACGATCAGAAACTTGCCAACCAGCAACGCCGCCAACATCGCCAGCACCATCGGCAGGCTGAGGATGATCTGCCCCACGTCGAGGAACATGCCGACCGTCACGAAGAACAGGCCAAGCAGCACGTCGCGAAAAGGCTTGATATCCTCTTCCACGTGGTAGCGGTATTCGGTCTCGGAGATCAGCATGCCGGCCAGGAAGGCACCCAGCGCCATCGACAGGCCGGCCACCTCGGTCAGCCAGGCCAGGCCCAGGGTGATCAACAACACATTGAGCATGAACAGCTCGGCGGAGCGCTGCCGGGCGACCAGGAAAAACCAGCGCCGCATCAGCTTCTGACCGATGAACAAAACCAGGCCGAGCACCAGCACCGCCTTGCCAGCCGCCAGCGCCAGCGTGCCGAACAACTCGTCGGCCGGGCGCGACAGCGCCGGAATCAGAATCAGCAAGGGCACCACGGCCAGATCTTGGAACAGCAGCACGCCGATCGTTTCCCGCCCGTGCTTGGAGTCCAGCTCCAGGCGATCCGACAACAGCTTCGACAGAATGGCCGTCGACGACATGGCCAGCGTGCCCCCCAGCGCGAAACTTGCGCCCCAGTTGAGCCCGCCGATGGTGCCGATGAGCATCGTCAACAACGTGGTGCCCAGCACCTGGACCGACCCGAGGCCAAACACGGTGCGCTTCATGCTGTACAGGCGCGGCAGGGAGAACTCCAGCCCGATGGTAAACATCAGGAACACCACGCCGAACTCGGCCAGGTAGCGGGCGCCGTCGGAATCCTGCATCAGGCTCATCGCGTGCGGGCCGACGGCCGCGCCGACCATCAGGTAACCCAGCACCGGCGGCAGATTGAGCGACCGGAGGATACCGACCACCAGCACGGCTCCGGCAAGAAGGACGAGCACCAGCTCAAGCGTGTTGATCATAGGCATGCAAAGGTTCGCCCTGAATAGGCGAATTAATCGATCTGATATACTGCCGCACCCAATTATACGCGCCGTTCCCATGAGCCCAGCCCCGATTGCCGCTGCGCATGCCCGTGTTCTGGAGCTTGCGCGCCGCGTCCTCGACATCGAGGCGGAGGCGGTGCGCCAGCTCTCTGTCCGCCTGAACGGCAGCTTCGTCCAGGCCGTGGACCTGATCCTCTCGTCCCACGGACGGGTCATCGTTTCGGGCGTCGGCAAGTCCGGCCATATCGGCCGCAAATTTGCCGCCACGCTGGCCAGCACCGGGACCCCGGCGTACTTCGTGCACGCTGCCGAAGCCGCCCATGGCGACCTCGGCATGATCACCGCCAACGACGTGCTGATCGCAATCTCCTATTCCGGCACCGGCGAAGAGCTCCTGAAGATCGTGCCGCTGGTCAAGCGCCAGGGCGCTCGCCTGATCGCGCTGACCGGCAATCCCGACTCGCCGCTGGCGCAGGAGGCCGACGTGCATCTGGATGGCGCGATCAAGGAAGAAGCCTGTCCGCTCAACCTGGCGCCCACCGCCAGCACCACCGCAGCGCTGGCGCTGTCGGATGCGCTGGCCGTCGCGCTGCTCGATGCCCGTGGTTTCGGGCCGGACGATTTCGCACGCTCCCATCCCGGCGGAGCCCTGGGCCGACGCCTGCTGACCCGAGTCGAGGACATCATGCGCACCGGCGACGCGATCCCCCGGGTCGGCGAAGACGCGCTGCTCAGCGACGCGCTGATGGAGATCACGCGGGCCGGGCTCGGCATGACCGCGATCGTTGCCGACACCGACCGCATCATCGGCATCTACACGGACGGCGACCTGCGCCGCTCCCTGGCCAGCGGCTGCAACTTCAATACCGCGCGGATCGCCGACGTGATGAGCCGCAACCCCAAGACCATCCACGCCAACGCGCTGGCCGTGGAAGCGGCCGAAATGATGGAGCGCCTGCGCATCAGCGAATTGCTGGTGACCACCCCCGACGGCGGCCTGGCCGGCGCACTGAACCACCACGACCTCATGCGCGCCAAGGTGATCTGATGCAGTCTCACCACCGGCCTGCTGCCCCCGATCTGCTATGAACCGGCGCGGCCACAGCTTCTTCCCGCTCGTCGTTCTGACCCTCATGGCCGGCGTCAGCGTCTGGCTCGACCGGGTCACCCAGCAGGAGCAGACCGTCAGGACGGACAAGAGCCGCCATGAGGCCGACTTCTCGGCGGAACAGGTCACCTTGCGGCGCTTCGACCTGACCGGCAAGGTCCAGTACGTGCTGGTCGCCGACAGCATGGTCCATTACGGCGATGACGAATCCACCGAACTCGTCCGCCCCCGCCTCGACTACCTGAACCGCCCGGAGCCGGTGCGGATCGAATCCGAGTTCGCAACGGTCAGCAAGGACGGAGAAGTCGTCGTTCTCACCGACCAGGTGCTGCTGCGTCGCGCCGCCCACAACGGCAAACCCGAATCCACCCTGCGCACCGACCAGATGACGGTCTGGCCGGACGACGAGAAGATGCACGCCGACAAACCCGTGAAGCTCACCCAGGGCCAGACGGTGATCACCGCCGAGCACATGGACAGCGACAACGTTGCCGGCGAAGTCCGGCTGCACGGCCAGGTCCGCGGCACCCTCTATCGCACCACTCCGACGCCGAAGCCATGAAAAAGACACCCCGGCAGTTTGTGCTGCTTGCCCTCCTCGCCCTCTCCACCTCCTGCGCCTTTGCCGAAAAGGCCGACCGCGGCAAGCCGGTCAACATCGAGGCGGACCGGGTCACCGTGGACGACAAGAACAAGATTCACATCTTCGAGGGCCATGTGGTCCTGACCCAGGGCACCCTGACCATCCGCAGTGACAAGCTGGTCGTCAGTCAGGACATGGAAGGCTACCAGCGGGGCATCGCCACCGGCGGCGAAGGCGGCCTGGCCCGCTTCCGCCAGAAGCGGGAAGGCAAGAACGAATGGGTTGACGGCGAAGGCGAGCGCATCGAACACGACGCCAGGAGCGAGCTGTCCCAGTTTTTCCAGCGCGCCCATGTGAAGAACGGCGACGATGAAGTCCGCGGCCAGTACATCCAGTACAACGGGGTCACCGAGACCTACGTCGTCACCAACGGCCCCAACGCGACCACGATTCCCAGCCAGCAGGGCCGCGTGCAGGTCACGATCCAGCCCAAGAAAAAAGGCGAGGCCAGCCCGGCCCCCTAAGCTTCCCGGTGCCATGTCACAGGGCTGACAGCCGCACCTGCCCTGGCTCCCGGACATTATTCATATTGCCTCCTGTCTTTCAGATTTTTCTTTTCTTTCAATAAGATTAAAAACAGATAAAGATTTTTGTGCGGCGCAACAAATAGGTGTTGACAGCCCCTCCAACGTGAATATAATGGCCCTCATGTTGCAACGCACCAATACGGGCATTGCAAGACCGACGAGAATGCATTTCATCCATTCACTCAAGGAGATTGTCATGAGCACCCCCGAACAAATCGTTGCCGCCAACAAGGCCAATGTCGAAACCCTGCTGACCGTGGCCAACACCGCCTTCGCCAGCGCCGAGCGCATTGCCGCCCTGAACCTGAACACCGCCCGTGCCGTACTGGAAGACAGCGTCGCCTCCGCCAAGTCCCTGCTGGCCGCCAAGGACGTGCAGGAACTGATCGCCCTGCAATCCGCCCTGGCCCAGCCGGTCGTGGAAAAGGCCGTTGCCTACTCCCGCAGCATCTATGAGATCGCTTCCCAGACCCAGGAAGAAATCTCCAAGCTGTTCGAAGCTCAAGTGGCTGAAGCCAACAAGAACTTCGCAGCCGCCCTCGACAAGGCTGCCAAGTCCGCTCCCGCCGGTTCCGACGTCGCCGTGGCTGCCGTCAAGTCCGCCATCGCCGCCGCCAACTCCGCCTACGACAGCGTGACCAAGGCTGCCAAGCAAGTCGCCGAGATCGCCGAAGCCAACGTTGCCGCTGCCACCAGCGCCACCGTGAAGGCCGTCAGCGCCTCCACCCCGGCCAAGGCTTCCTCCAAGAAGGCTGCCTAAGCTACATAACCAAGCCGAGAGGCCCCGGCCTCTCAGCCCGGTTGAAAAGCCCGCCCTGCACTGCAGGGCGGGCTTTTTTTCGTCTTGCAACGTTCCATTTCGGATGCCGGGAAGACATTGCGACCGATGCAATGAATCTGGAACCATGCTATTTTGGAAGACGTGCCTGAAAGGACACATCGGGGGGGCTCCACGGCCCGCACCGTCACTGTCGTGACGCTCAAAATCAAAATTCGCAAGAGGGAAGACACAGAATGAGCACTGGACAATCGAAGATCATCTACACGCTGACGGACGAGGCCCCGCTCCTCGCCACCTGCGCCCTTCTCCCCATCATCCGGACCTTCACCAGCCCGGCGGGGATCGAAATCGAGAAGGCCGACATCTCCGTAGCCGCTCGTGTCCTGGCTGAATTCCCCGAAAACCTGCGCCCCGAACAACGCGTCCCGAACACCCTCGCCGAACTGGGCCAGAAGACCCTCGATCCGGACGCCAACATCATCAAGCTGCCCAACATCAGCGCCTCCGTGGCTCAGCTGAAGGCCTGTATCAAGGAACTGCAGTCCAAGGGCTACGCCATCCCCGACTACCCGGAAGCCCCGGCCACCGAAGAAGAGAAGGCCATCGCCGCCCGTTACGGCAAGTGCCTGGGCTCCGCGGTGAACCCGGTGCTGCGCGAAGGCAACTCCGACCGCCGCGCACCGCTCGCCGTCAAGAACTACGCGCGCAAGAACCCCCATTCCATGGGTGAATGGAAGCCCTGGTCGCGGACCCACGTGTCCCACATGCACCACGGCGACTTCTACCATGGCGAGAAGTCCATGACCCTCGACAAGGCCCGCAACGTGCGCATGGAGCTGATCGCCAAGGGCGGCAAGATCACCGTGCTGAAGCCGAAACTCGCGCTGCTGGAAGGCGAGGTCATCGACTCCATGTTCATGAGCAAGAAGGCCCTGTGCGACTTCTACGAGAAGGAACTGGAAGACTGCCGCGAATCCGGCATCCTGTTCTCCCTGCACGTGAAGGCCACGATGATGAAGGTGTCCCACCCCATCGTGTTCGGCCATTGCGTCAAGATCTTCTACAAGGAAGCCTTCGAGAAGCACGGCAAGCTGTTCGACGAGTTGGGCATCAACGTCAATAACGGCATGGTCGACCTCTACGAGAAGATCAAGACCCTGCCGGAATCCAAGCGCGACGAGATCATCCGCGACCTGCACGCCTGCCAGGAACACCGTCCGAAGCTGGCCATGGTGGACTCCGCCAAGGGCATCACCAACTTCCACTCCCCGAACGACATCATCGTCGATGCCTCCATGCCGGCGATGATCCGCCAGGGCGGCAAGATGTGGGGCGCCGACGGCAAGCAATACGACAGCAAGTGCGTGATGCCGGAATCGACCTTCGCCCGCATCTACCAGGAGATGATCAACTTCTGCAAGACCAACGGCAACTTCGACCCGAAGACCATGGGCTCCGTGCCGAACGTCGGTCTGATGGCCCAGAAGGCTGAGGAATACGGCTCCCACGACAAGACTTTCGAGATCCCCGAAGACGGCATCGCCAACATTGTCGATATCGACTCCGGTGAAGTGCTGCTGACCCAGAACGTGGAAGCCGGCGACATCTGGCGCATGTGCCAGGTGAAGGACGCCCCGATTCGTGACTGGGTCAAGCTGGCCGTCACCCGCGCCCGCAACTCCAACACTCCGGCGGTCTTCTGGCTCGACCCCTACCGTCCGCACGAAGCCGAACTGATCAAGAAGGTTCAAACCTACCTGAAGGATCATGACACAACCGGTCTCGAGATCCACATCATGTCCCAGGTCCGCGCCATGCGTTACACCCTGGAGCGCGTGATCCGTGGTCTCGACACCATCTCCGTGACCGGCAACATCCTGCGCGACTACCTCACCGACCTGTTCCCGATCATGGAACTGGGCACCTCCGCCAAGATGCTGTCCATCGTTCCGCTGATGGCCGGTGGCGGCATGTACGAAACCGGTGCCGGCGGCTCCGCGCCGAAGCACGTCCAGCAGCTCACCGAGGAAAACCACCTGCGCTGGGATTCGCTGGGTGAATTCCTGGCCCTCGCGGTGTCCCTGGAAGACCTCGGCATCAAGACCGGCAACAAGCGCGCCGTGCTGCTCGCCAAGACCCTCGACTCGGCCACCGGCAAGCTGCTCGACAACCGCAAGTCGCCGTCGCCGAAGACCGGTGAGCTGGACAACCGCGGCTCCCAGTTCTACCTGGCCATGTATTGGGCCCAGGAACTGACCGCCCAGACCCAGGATGCCGAACTGGCCGCCTACTTCGCACCGCTTGCCAAGACCCTGACCGACAACGAAGGCCAGATCGTTGCCGAGCTGAAGACCGTCCAGGGCAAGCCGGCCGACATCGGTGGCTACTACATGGCCGACGCTGAGAAGTGCACTGCCATCATGCGTCCCAGCCCCACGCTGAACGCCGCGCTGAACGCCGTCGGCGCCTGAAGCTGACCTGCCCCCGCCCACAAGGCGGGCCGGCAAGGCAACAAAAAGCCCTCTCACCTGCGAGAGGGCTTTTTGTTTATGGGCACAGATGGCGTCGGCACGCCGCCGGGCAAAACCTTACATCCGCTCGATCATCGCATCGCCGAAGGCCGAACAGGACACCTCGGTCGCGCCATCCATCAGGCGCGCAAAATCGTAGGTCACGATCTTGTCGCCGATTGCCGCCTCCATGGACTTGATGACCATGTCGGCCGCCTCGGTCCAGCCCAGATGACGCAGCATCATCTCGGCGGACAGGATGATGGAGCCCGGATTGACCTTGTCGAGCCCGGCATACTTGGGCGCCGTGCCATGGGTCGCCTCGAAGCAGGCGTACTGGTCGGAGATGTTGGCCCCCGGCGCAATGCCGATGCCACCGACCTGCGCCGCCAGCGCATCCGAGATGTAGTCGCCGTTGAGGTTGCAGGTGGCGATCACATCGTACTCGGCCGGGCGTAGCAGGATCTGCTGCAGGAAAGCGTCGGCAATCGCATCCTTGACGATGATCTCGCGGCCGGTCTTCGGGTTCTTGAACTTGCACCACGGACCGCCGTCGATCGGCTCGGCACCGAAGTCCTGGCGGGCCACCTGGTAGCCGACGTCACGGAACAGGCCTTCCGTGAACTTCATGATGTTGCCCTTGTGGACGATGGTCACCGACTTGCGGTCGTTGTCGATCGCATACTGGATGGCTGCCCGCACCAAGCGCGTCGTCCCCTCGATGGACACCGGCTTGATACCGATGCCGGACGTCTCGGGGAAGCGGATCTTCTTGACGCCCATTTCCTCGAGCAGGAACTTGATGACCTTCTTCGCCCCTTCGGACTCGGCGGCCCACTCGACGCCGGCGTAGATGTCCTCGGTGTTCTCGCGGAAGATCACCATATTCACCAGTTCCGGATTCTTCAGCGGCGACGGCACGCCCTGGAAATACTGGACCGGGCGCACGCACTGGTAAAGATCGAGCTCCTGGCGCAGGGCGACGTTGAGGGAACGGATGCCACCGCCGACCGGCGTGGTCATCGGCCCCTTGATGGACACCGAGTACTCCCTCAGGGCATCGAAGGTCTCCTTCGGAAACCACTCGTCCGGACCGTACAGCTGGGTGGACTTCTCACCCGCGTACACCTCCATCCAGTGGATCTTCTTCTTGCCGCCGTAAGCCTTGTTCACCGCGGCGTCGATCACCTTGATCATCACCGGCGTGATGTCCACGCCGATACCATCACCCTCGATGTACGGAATGATGGGATTGTCGGGAATGGCCTGGCCGGAGACGATTTTTGCGCCGCCGGCCGGCACCTTGATCAGAGACGTACTCATTCCAACCCCCTCAACTCGAATTGTGTTGCGGATGTGTGGGTGAATCGGCCGGGTCACGACTTTCGCCACGCGCGGCTTTCTGGTTCTCGGAGACGTGCAGCACGGAGCCCGTCCATGGCCACCGATCCACTGTCTACCCCGCCGGGCCCTCCTCCAGGCCGCAGCAAAGTGCGTCGATTATGGCCGAAATACGGGCCCGCTAGAAGCACCCGGAATTCCATCGGAAAGCCTTGCGACAGGCCCTTCTCCACCGCTTTCACGACCACCGGACAGCGGTGCTAGACTCGGCAATCCGTCGAATCCGGCATGGGCGCACAGCGGCATTCAGCGCCGGAGCCCTGCACGCCAGGAGAGGAATCATGGAGACCCACAGCACCGAAAACCCGGTCGCCCAGGCCATCGCACAGGCGATGATCGAGGGCTTCAACAAGCACTACCGGATCTTTCGCGAAACCTCCCGGCGTGCCAAGGAAAGCTACGAAGCCGCCGACTGGCAGGGCCAGCTGTCCGCCGTGCGCGACCGCGTGCAGTTCTACGATGACCGCGTGAATGAAGCCGTGCAGCGCCTGCACGAGGAATTCGACGCCGAATCCATCGACGACGCCACCTGGCAGGCGGTCAAGCTGTACTTCATCGGCCTGCTCATCAAGCACAAGCAGCCCGAACTTGCGGAAACCTTCTTCAACTCGGTGACCACCAAGATCCTGCACCGGGACTACTTCAACAACGACTACATCTTCGCCCGCCCGGCCATCTCGACGGACTACATCGAGTCTTTCCCGCCCACCTATTCCAGCTACTACCCGCAGGACGAGGGCCTGCGCGCCACGATCTGCCGGATCGTCGAGGATTTCGACTGGCAACGCCCCTTCGAGAATCTCGAGCGCGACGTAGACTATGTGATGCGCACCGTCGAGCAATACATCGGCGAATGGCCCCGGATGGAGGTGAACTGCCAGATCCAGGTGCTGTACTCGTCCTTCTACCGCAACAAGACCGCCTACATCGTCGGCAAGGCGGTCAATGGCTACCAGGAATATCCTTTCGTGATCGCCGTGCGCCACGGCCAGTCGGGCAAGCTGTACCTGGACACCATCCTGCTCGACACCTGGCGGATCTCGCTGCTGTTCTCGCTTTCGCGCGCCTACTTCCTGGTGGAGATGGAGGTACCGTCCGGCTACGTGCATTTCCTGCGCAGCATCATGCCCAACAAGCCGCGCTCCGAGCTGTACACCATGCTGGGCCTGGGCAAGCAGGGTAAGACGATCTTCTTCCGCGACCTCATCGCCCACCTGCGCCACTCCAACGACCACTTCATCGAGGCGCCGGGCATCCGCGGCCTGGTCATGCTGGTGTTCACGCTGCCGTCCTACCCCTATGTCTTCAAGATCATCAAGGACGTGTTCGGCAGTTCCAAGAACATGGACCGGGCCACCGTGAAGCGCAAATACCTGCTCGTCCGCCAGGTGGACCGGGTCGGGCGGATGGCCGATACGCTCGAATTCTCCAACGTCGGCCTGCCACGCAGCCGCTTCCATCCGGACCTGATCCAGCAGCTCAGGGCACTCGCCCCGTCGGTCATCGAGGAGGACGGCGACACCCTGGTCATCAAGCACCTCTATATCGAGCGTCGCATGACGCCGCTCAACATCCACCTGAGCAAGGCCACGGACGAGCAGATCGACGAAGCCGTGCGGGAATACGGGCAGGCCATCAGCGAACTGGCCATCGCCAACATCTTCCCCGGCGACATGCTGTGGAAGAACTTCGGCATCACCCGCTACGGGCGCGTGGTCTTCTACGACTACGACGAGATCGAATACATGACGGACTGCAACTTCCGCAAGATCCCGCCCGCCCCCAACGAAGAGATGGAGATGTCCGGCGAGCCCTGGTATAGCGCCGGCCCGCGGGACATCTTCCCGGAAGAGTTCGCCACCTTCCTGCTCGGCCAGCCGAAGATCCGCAAGGCCTTCCTCAAGCACCACCGCAAGCTGCTCGATCCGGCCTTCTGGCAGGACGCCCAGGAGAAGATCCGCAACGGCTACGTGGAGGACTTCTACCCCTATCCGCAGGAACTGCGCTTCTGCAACACCTTCGCAGCACCGGCCACCGGCGCCCATCCAGCGCCCTGAGCCCTCAATAAACGCCTGCGGATTGGCGTAAACCCCAGTGTCACCCACCGCCTTCGCCAACCAATATGAGTATGAAAGCCTCTCCCAGGTTTTCATACAACATAACAAGGAGGAGACACATGACATACCCTTTGCGTCAGTCAGCCCTTGCTCTCGCGCTCAGCAGCGCCCTGGTCCTGGCCGCCTGCGGCGGCGGTAGTGGCGGCGGTGGCAAGACAAGCCTCAGCGGCTTTGCCGCCGAAGGCCTGGCGATCGCCAACCAGACCGTAAGCCTCAAGGACGCCAGTGGCGCCATTCGCCAGGCCACCACCGACGCCAACGGCAATTTCAGCTTCGACATCACCGGCCTGAATTACCCCTTCATGCTGCAGGTCACCGGCAGCAAGGGGATCTGGTACGCCCTGGTCACCAGCGACGACGCCGGCAAACCCGCCAACATCAACAACGCCACCAACAGCATCGCACTGCTGGCGCTCGGCATCGGCTCGAACAGCGCCCTGCAGGCCGCCTTCACCTCGGGCAGCTTCAAGGACGTCAGCGGAGGCGCCGTCGCCAACGCCGACAGCAAGCTCCTCGACGCACTGGAGGCGGAACTCGGCACGCGCCCCGCAAGCCTGCGCAGCGCCCGCTTCACGCCAGGTACCGCCGACACCGACGGCGACGAGACCGACCGCCTGCTAACCCTCGCCGATCTCCAGCCCAGCGGCGGCGGCTTCATCACCTACAACGCGCTGCCCGAGCGGGTGTGGGCCGACACCTATACCACCCATACCTACGACGGCAACGCGGACGATCTGCTGACCGTGGGCCTCGGCAAGTCGGGGCTCGGCAGCGCGACCGCCCCGCTCTATGCCAACCCGGCCACCCCCACCGCGGCGGAGCTGCGCCGCAACGCCATCTACAACAACTACCGGGCACTGGTCGACGCCAACAAGAGCACCGGGGGCTACGGCACCCTGTTCGGGCCCAACGTCGACATCCACGGCAGCGACACCCTCGGCGAAGGCAAGATCAGCGGCCTGGAGGCCATCGCCTACGCCGGCGACATGAGCGGCAAGCGCAAGGTGACGCTGATGGTCCAGGTGCCGGACAGCTTCGACAGCACCAATCCCTGCATCGTCACCGCCACGTCGTCGGGCTCCCGCGGCATCTACGGCGCCATTGGCACCGCCGGGGAATGGGGGCTGAAACATGGCTGCGCCGTGGCCTACACCGACAAGGGCAGCGGCAACGGCATGCACGACCTGACCGCAGACACCGTCAATCTCATCGATGGCACCGTCGTCACCGCTGCCGCGGCCGGCAATAGAGCCTTGTTCGCCGCCGATCTCAGCAAGAACGCCCTCGACGCGTTCAAGCTGGCCTTCCCGAACCGCATCGCCTACAAACACGCCCACTCCCAGCAGAACCCGGAAAAGGACTGGGGCCGCAACACCCTCGACGCGATCGGCTTCGCCTTCTATGTGCTCAACGAGAAATACGGAGTCATCGACAGCAACGGCAAGAAGCGCCGCACCATCCGGCCAGCCAACACGCTGGTACTCGCGTCCTCCGTCTCCAACGGCGGCGGCGCGGCCCTGCTGGCCGCGGAGCAGGATACGCTCGGCCTGATTGACGGCATCGCGGTCGGCGAACCGCAGATCCAGCCGAAGGACGTCAGCGGGCTGAGCATCAAGCAAGGCAGCAACACCGTCGCCACCATCGGCAAACCGCTGCTCGATTACTTCACCTACGCCAACCTGTACCAGCCCTGCGCGGCCCTCTCGCCGACCATGGCCAATGGATCGCCGGGGGTGGCCTTCGTTGCCGCCTACGGCACCAACCGCTGCACCGCACTCAAGGCCAAGGGGCTACTCACCGGCGCGACACTGCAGGAGCAGGCCGACGAAGCGATGCAGAAGCTGCACGCCTACGGCTGGGGCACCGAGCACGACCTCTACCACGCGTCCCACCATGCCTTCGCCACCACCGCCATCGTGGTCACCTACCTGAACGCCTACGGGCGCTTCAGCGTTGTCGACAATATCTGCGGCTTCAGCCTGGCGACAACGGTCACCACCGGCACGGACCTGGGCAAGGTGACGGCCACCAATCCGCTCGTGCAGGCCGGCATCTTTGCCAGTGGCAACGGCGTGCCACCGACCGGTGGCATCAACCTGGTTTACAACGATGCCAGCGGTGGCGCATTGCGCGACGTGCTGGCGATTTCGCCCTCCACGGGCCTTGCGGACGGCGCGCTGGACGGTGCGCTATGCGCCCGGGCCCTCGCCACCGGCGTCGATCCGGTCAGCGGCGCCAAGCTCAGCGGCACGCTGCTCGCACAGTCCGAACGCATCAAGCAGGGTATTGCCGAGGTTCAGGCCTCCGGCGCGCTGGGCGGCAAGCCGACGGTCATCGTCGCCGGCCGTTCGGACACGCTGATCCCGGTCAATCACGCCGCCCGCGCCTATTTCGGAGCTAGCCAGAAGCTTGATGGCAGCAAGAGCCAGTTGTACTACTACGAAGTCACCAACGCTCAGCACTTCGATACCTTCATCGACAACGCGCTGCTGGCGGGCTACGACTCCCGCTTGGTGCCGCTCCACGTGTATTTCAACCGGGCCATGGACCTGATGTATGCCCATCTGAAGTCGGGAGCCCCGCTTCCCCCGTCCCAGCTCATCCGCACCACGCCGCGGGGCGGCACGCCGGGGGCGGCACCGGCGCTGACGGGAAGCAACGTTCCGCCGATCGCCACCAGTCCGGCGGCAGCGGATGCGATCAGCTATAGCAACGGTACCGTCAGCGTTCCCGAATAGGTCGCAGCCACATCATCCTCGCCGGCGTCCTCGGACACTGGCGAGGATGGATCACGACCAGCCGAGTTCCTGAATCCACGGGCCGGCGCCCGCCAGCAGAGCCTCGCGCACGTAGGGAACCGTCTCCGCAGGCAAGGCGCCACGCTCAAACCAGCGCAGATCGTCGCACTTGTCCGGCTCGGCAATGCACGGCGTTCCCGACCAACGGAGCGCACGCAGGAAGAAGTCGATACGGTTCGTATCGGAGTGGCGATGCACCACGCCAACGATCTCGAGATCCGCCGCGTCGAGTTCGATGGCCAACTCCTCGCGCATCTCCCGGATGGCCGTCTGGCGTGCGGACTCG
Source organism: Zoogloea sp. GW822-FHT05C07 (assembly GCF_058800215.1). Classification (NCBI taxonomy): domain Bacteria; kingdom Pseudomonadati; phylum Pseudomonadota; class Betaproteobacteria; order Rhodocyclales; family Zoogloeaceae; genus Zoogloea; species Zoogloea sp. GW822-FHT05C07. The sequence goes on along the minus strand of NZ_CM179510.1, from coordinate 3,462,264 downwards.
CCCTCCTCCACGTGCCCACCGGGCAGGCTGTACAGCCCGTCGAAGAAGCCGGTGCCGGCGCGCCGCATCAACAGCACCCGCTCACCATCCTCCAGCAACACATGCACGCCGGTTGGAATCCCCGCGTGACGCATCAATGCTTGCCCGTGCTGCCGAAGCCACCGGCGCCCCGGTCGCTCTCCTCGAAATGCTCCACCACGTTGAAGGCCACCTGCAGCACCGGCACGATCACCAGTTGCGCAATGCGCTCCATCGGCTGGATCGTGAAGCTGTCATGGCCGCGGTTCCAGGTCGAGACGAAGATCTGCCCCTGGTAGTCGGAATCGATCAGGCCCACAAGGTTGCCCAGCACGATGCCGTGCTTGTGCCCCAGGCCCGAGCGCGGGAGGATCATCGCCGCCAGCCCCGGATCGGCCAGGTGGATGGCGATGCCGGTCGGGATCAGCGTGGTATGCCCCGGCGTCAGCACGACCGGCGCATCCAGGCAGGCGCGCAGGTCGAGTCCGGCCGAACCGCTTGTGGCGTAGGCCGGCGGTTGTGCCTTCAGGCGTTCGTCGAGAATACGGATGTCGATACGGTGCATGGCGTCGCCTCGCGAGTCGTCAGTCAATCAAATCAGGAAGCCGGCAGCAGGGCCGCCAGGTGGGCCACGATGGCACGCGCCACGTCGGGCTTCGGCGCCTTGGGCAGCGGATGACGCCCTTGGTCGTCGAAGAGCACGACCTGGTTGTCGTCGCCGCCCAGGCCGTCCTGCACCAAGTTGCCGACGATCAGCGGCAGCTTCTTGGCCTTGCGCTTGCCTTCTGCGTATTCGTCGAGGTTGCGGCTTTCGGCCGCAAAGCCGACGCAGAACGGCGGCTGCGGCAAGGCCGCCACCTCGGCGAGGATGTCCGGATTGGGCGTCAAAGTCAGGCCCAGCTCGGCGCCGGACTTCTTGATCTTGTGCTCGGCCGACGTCGCCGGCCGGTAGTCGGCAACCGCCGCCACGCCAATGAAGACATCGGCCCCTGGCAGCGCGGCGAACACCGCGTCACGCATATCAAGCGCGCTGCGCACACCGACCTTTGCCACGCCGGCCGGAACCGGCAGGGCCACCGGGCCGCTGACCAGCGTCACCTCGGCACCGGCCTGCGCGCAGGCCCGGGCCAGCCCATAGGCCATCTTGCCCGAGCTGGAATTGGTGATGCCACGCACCGGATCGATGGCTTCAAAAGTCGGCCCGGCCGTCATCACGATGCGCCGTCCGGCCAGCAGCTTGGGCTGGAAGAAGGCAATCACCGCCTCGCACAGCTCCTCCGGCTCGAGCATGCGCCCAAGCCCGACCTCGCCGCAGGCCTGCTCGCCGGCGCCCGGCCCCAGCAGGCCCACGCCGTCGGCCATGAGCTGCGCGGCGTTGCGCCGGGTCGCCGGGCTCTCCCACATCTGGCGGTTCATCGCCGGCGCCACCAGCAGCGGGCACTCCCGGGCCAGGCAGAGGGTTGTCAGCAGATCGTCGGCCAGGCCATGGACCAGCTTGGCCATCACATCGGCGGTCGCCGGCGCGATGAGGATCGCATCCGCGTCGCGGGTCAGATCGATGTGGGCCATGTTGTTGTCCATTCGCGGATCCCACAGGTCCATCCATACCGGGTTGCCCGACAGAGCCTGAAAGGTCACCGCCGTGACGAAGCGTGCGCCGCCCTCAGTCAACACCACATGGACATCCGCCCCCGCCTTGCCGAGCAGCCGTACCAGCTCGGCAGCCTTGTACGCCGCCACACCGCCGGTCACGCCCAGCACCAGTTTCCTGCCCTTCAGCTCACTCATGCCAATGGTATTATCAGTTACCTACGGAAGAATGGATTGTACACCCATGGCGATCACCGATTGGCCAGCCGACGAGCGCCCGCGGGAACGCCTGCTGGCCCATGGCGCGGCAGCCCTGTCCGATGCGGAACTGCTGGCCCTGTTCCTGCGGGTCGGCATTCGCGGCAAGAGCGCCGTCGACCTGGCCCGCGAACTGTTGAAGCACTTCGGCGGCTTGTCGGCCATGTGCACTGCGTCGGCCTCCGCCTTCTCGGCCATTCCCGGCATGGGGCCCGCCAAGTATGCACAGTTGCAGGCCGTCCTTGAACTCTCGCGGCGGGCCCTGGGCGAAGAGATGGCCAGCCGCGACGTCCTCGACTCCCCCACCGCCGTGCGGGACTGGCTGCGCCTGAAACTCGGACAACTGCCCCATGAGGTCTTCATGATCCTGCTCCTCGACGCCCAGAATCGCGTGATGGGCTCCGAGGAACTGTTCCGCGGCACGCTCACGCAGACCTCAGTCTATCCCCGCGAAGTGGTCAAACTGGTCCTGCAGCGCAACGCCGCCGCCGTCATCCTCGCCCACAACCATCCATCGGGCGTCAGCGAACCCAGCCAGGCCGACCAGGCCTTGACCCGCAGCCTCAGCCGGGCCCTATCCCTTGTGGACGTGCGGGTGCTCGACCATTTCATCGTCGCCGGCAACACCCCGCCGCTGTCCTTCGCCGAGCGCGGTCTCCCCCTCGGTTGATCCGGCCAACCCAGGCATGCTCATCACAACGACACCAAGGTATTGATTTGAGTACACATAGTTGTCTATAATCGACGGTCTTATCGAATCAAACCAGTTTGGAGCAACAAATGGCTCGCGTTTGCCAAGTGACCGGAAAAGCACCGATGGTGGGCAACAACGTTTCCCACGCGAACAACAAGACCAAGCGCCGCTTCCTGCCGAACCTGCAAAACCGCAAGTTCTGGAGCGAAGCTGAAAACCGCTGGGTGCGCCTGCGCGTATCCAACGCTGCGCTGCGCACGATTGACAAGAAGGGCATCGACGCCGTCGTCGCCGAGCTGCGCGCTCGCGGCGAGAAGGTCTAAGCCTTTTTAACCAGGAGATAAATCGAAATGGCAAAAGGCGGCCGCGAAAAGATCAAGCTCGAGTCCACTGCTGGCACCGGGCACTTCTACACCACGTCCAAGAACAAGCGCACCACCCCGAACAAGCTGGAATTCAACAAGTACGATCCCGTTGCCCGCAAGCACGTGCCGTACAAGGAAGTGAAACTTAAGTAATTGCTTCCGGCACGCGATTACCGCTTGTTGCACAGTAATAAAAAACCCGCTTCCGAGCGGGTTTTTTATTACTTCGCGGTCCACGCTCCAATTCATCAACGCTCCCCGCCATACAAATAACTGTCACATTTCCGACAACGCGCATCAAAAATGTGCGGAACCCTGCTGCCAACGCACCACCCCGCAGCATGAGACAGCCCCGTCCGGTATTCCACTCGCGCCCAAGGCGCCCCACAAAGCCTGACTGACGAACCGTGAGCCAGCCTCCCGAATACCGTCACACAACAAAAAACCTACCCGGAAAAAGAAAACCGCCAATGCACTTTCGCGCATCGGCGGCCTTGGTCACGACACCAGGGTGCTTAACCCTGGCAGGTCGGGAGCATCAAGCGCGCTGGATGTTCGACGCTTGCTTACCCTTCGGGCCCTGGGTGACTTCGAATTGGACTTTCTCCCCTTCCTTCAGCGACTTGAAGCCGTTCATATTGATCGCAGAGAAGTGGGCGAACAAGTCTTCGCTACCGTCATCCGGCGTAATGAAGCCGAAACCTTTGGCGTCGTTGAACCACTTAACAGTACCAGTTGCCATATTGCAAATTCCTTCTTGATTTCAGTAATACGATCCGGACATCCAGCGTGCTATCGAGTCAAGACAAGCGAGAACTTTCGACGGCATATCTTGTAATACGCGACGCAAAGCCCCGTCGCTTCTAACTTGGCGCGAACACAGTTTTGCTTTTACGTGACTTGATTGAGGCCGTCAACGCATTTATGAACCGGCACGGTTGTTGCAACACAACATGCGAGCAGGTTCAATTTGTCGCGTTCAATCCCATTTCGGGTCGAAGCATCTGTTTTTTCGCGACTTAATTCCCTCTTGCAGCGCACCATGAAAAGTACCAATGCGCTGCCCCAGGTTCCCCTGGATGGGCGTGCGGGGTGGCTCTTGCACAATCATCGGGGTTGTTTAGAATGGTTCGCATGGTCATCAAAAAGCAGGAAGAGTCGGTTCTCGATACAGAGGTCACGCGGGTCAAGCCGCCACCGCTGTTCAAGGTCATGCTCCTTAACGACGATTTCACCCCGATGGATTTCGTGGTGACCGTGATACAGAAATTCTTTGGAATGGACCGCGAACAAGCCACGCGGATCATGCTCAAAGTGCACAGAGAGGGCGTTGGTGTATGCGGAGTCTTCCCGCGGGACATCGCAGCCACCAAGGTCGAGCAGGTCATCGCGTACGCACGCCAGAACCAGCACCCCTTGGCTTGCGTCATGGAGGAAAACTGAAATGATCGCGCAAGAGCTTGAAGTCAGTCTGCACATGGCCTTTGTCGAAGCCCGGCAGAAGCGCCATGAATTCATCACCGTGGAGCACCTCCTGCTTGCGCTCCTCGACAATCCTTCCGCCGCCGAAGTGCTGCGCGCCTGCGCCGCCAAGACCGACGAGCTGCGCAAGGAACTGACGAACTTCGTCAACGAGCACACGCCGAAGGTGGAAGGCACCGAAGACATCGACACCCAGCCCACCCTCGGCTTCCAGCGGGTCATCCAGCGGGCCATCCTTCACGTGCAGTCGTCCGGCAAGAAGGAAGTCACCGGCGCCAACGTGCTGGTGGCGATCTTCGGCGAGAAGGACTCCCACGCTGTGTACTTCCTCCAGCGGCAGAACATCTCCCGCCTGGATGTGGTGAATTTCATCTCCCACGGCATCACCAAGACGCCGCAACAGGGTGCGAACCCGGCGCGTCCGTCGGGTGACCCCGAACAAGGCGAGCAGGAACAGGAAGGCGCAAGCCCCGGCGGCGCCCTCGACAACTACACGCAGAACCTCAATCAGCAGGCCTTGCTCGGCAAGATCGACCCGCTGATCGGCCGCGAAAAGGAAGTCGAGCGCGTCATCCAGACCCTGTGCCGCCGCCGCAAGAACAACCCGTTGCTGGTCGGCGAAGCCGGCGTCGGCAAGACCGCGATCGCCGAAGGCCTAGCGCGCCGCATCATCGAAGGGCGCATTCCGGACATCCTGGCCGACGCCCAGGTCTACGCCCTCGACATGGGCGCTCTGCTCGCCGGCACCAAATACCGCGGCGACTTCGAACAGCGCCTGAAGGCCGTGCTGAAGCAACTGGTCGAACACCCGAATGCGATCCTCTTTATCGACGAGATCCATACGCTGATCGGCGCCGGCGCGGCCTCGGGCGGCACCCTCGATGCATCCAACCTGCTGAAGCCGGCCCTGTCGTCCGGGCAGCTAAAGTGCATCGGTGCGACCACCTACACCGAGTTCCGCCAGATCTTCGAAAAGGACCACGCGCTGTCCCGTCGCTTCCAGAAAGTGGACGTCGTTGAGCCCTCGGTCCCCGAAACCGTCGAGATCCTCAAGGGCCTCAAATCGCGCTTCGAGCAGCACCACGGCATCAAGTACTCCGCTTCGGCACTGTCCAGCGCGGCAGAGCTGTCGGCCCGCTATATCAATGATCGTCACCTGCCCGACAAGGCCATCGACGTCATCGACGAAGCCGGTGCCGCCCAGCGCATCCTGCCCAAGTCGCGCCAGAAGAAGCTCATCGGCAAGGCAGAGATCGAGGAAATCGTCGCCAAGATCGCCCGCATCCCGCCGCGCAGCGTCTCCAACGACGATCGCGCCTCACTGAAGACCCTCGAACGCGACCTGAAGAACGTCGTGTTCGGCCAGGATGCAGCCATCGAAGCCCTCGGCAAGGCCATCAAGATGTCCCGCTCGGGCCTCGGCAATCCGCAGAAGCCGATCGGCTCCTTCCTGTTCAGCGGCCCGACCGGCGTCGGCAAGACCGAAGTCGCCCGTCAGCTCGCCTACACACTGGGCATCGAGCTGGTGCGCTTCGACATGTCCGAGTACATGGAACGCCATGCGGTGTCCCGCCTGATCGGCGCGCCGCCGGGCTACGTCGGTTTCGACCAGGGCGGCCTGCTCACCGAGCAGGTCAACAAGAAGCCGCATTGCGTGCTGCTCCTCGACGAAATCGAAAAGGCCCACCCGGACATCTACAACATCCTGCTGCAGGTGATGGACCACGGCACCCTGACCGACAACAACGGGCGCCAGGCGGACTTCCGCAACACCATCATCATCATGACCACCAATGCCGGTGCGGAAACCATGCAGAAGGCGGTCATCGGCTTCTCCGCGAAGCGCGAGCAGGGCGACGAGATGTCCGACATCAAGCGCCTGTTCACGCCGGAGTTCCGCAACCGTCTGGACGCGATCATCTCCTTCAAGAACCTGGACCACGACATCATCACCCGCGTGGTCGAGAAGTTCCTGATGCAGCTGGAAGCTCAACTGCACGAGAAGAAGGTCGATGCCCACTTCACCGACAAGCTGCGCGACTGGCTCGGCGAGAAGGGTTTCGATCCGCTGATGGGCGCCCGCCCGATGGCTCGTCTGATCCAGGACACCATCCGCTCGGCTCTGGCCGACGAGCTGCTGTTCGGCCGCCTGGCCAACGGTGGCACGGTCACCATCGACCTGGACGATGATGGCAAGGTGAAACTCGTGTTCGAGGAAATGGTGGAAGCTACGGTATAGTTTTTTCCAACCAAGCTTTGCACCTTTGACGGGCGGCTGAAAGGCCGCCCGTTTTCATTTCACCGCTCTGATGGAGTCACCATGGAATTCCAGACCACCGATCTCTGCGACGCCAACGAAGGCAAGGTCCGCGCTGTCGCCCCGATGTTCCGCAGCTTTGGCGGCAAGACCCGCTTCTCCGGCCCGATCCGCACCCTGAAGGTCTTCGAGGACAACGCGCTCGTGCGCTCGACCCTCGACACCCCGGGTAACGGAAATGTGCTAGTAGTGGACGCCGGTGGCTCCCTGCGCTGTGCGATGCTCGGCGACCAGCTCGCCCTGCTGGGCGTCAAGAACGGCTGGGCCGGCGTGATCATGTATGGCAGCATCCGCGACTCGGGCCCCATCGCCGGCATGGACATCGGCGTCTTCGCCCTCGCCACGCACCCAATGAAGAGCATCAAGAAGGGCGCCGGCGACGTGGACATTCCCGTCACTTTCGGCGGTGTCACCTTCGTTCCCGGGCAGTGGCTGTACGCCGATGAAGACGGTGTGATCCTGTCGGAAACCCCATTGCTGTAAACCCGTAGAAGGAACCGCAGCGCAGCGAGGCTCCATTTCATAATCGCCGACACAGTTTCACCATATAAAAACAGGAGCCCAAGCTCCTGTTTTTTTTGATAAATTTATTTCTTATATCTTATATAAGACCTATTGCTGCCATGCACGATCATCCCTATACTTTCTCTCACTGATCGACGTTTCCGAAGCGCTCCAAAGCCTACGGCAGCAGGATCAAGCGGCTCAGGAGTGAGCGTGAAGCACAGCCCGCAAGAGCAGACTTCCGCCCCCCGGCTTCCCCTCCCCACTTGGTTAAAAAAGGATTACGTATGTCTCTGACTCGCGAACAGCAAATCGCCGCTCTCGAAAAAGACTGGGCCGAAAACCCCCGCTGGAAGGGCGTCAAGCGCGGTTACTCCGCCGCTGACGTCGTGCGCCTGCGTGGCAGCCTGCAGCCCGAGTACACCCTGGCCCAGCGCGGCGCCAAGGTCCTGTGGGACAAGGTGAACGGTGGCGCCAAGAAGGGCTACGTGAATGCTTTCGGCGCCATCACCGCCGGCCAAGCCATGCAACAGGCCAAGGCTGGCCTGGAAGCCGTGTATCTGTCCGGCTGGCAAGTCGCCGCCGACGGCAACACCTCCGAAACCATGTACCCGGACCAGTCGCTGTACGCCTACGACTCCGTGCCGACCATGGTTCGCCGCATCAACAACACCTTCAAGCGCGCTGACGAAATCCAGTGGTCCCGTGGCATCAACCCGGGCGATGAAGGCTTCATCGACTACTTCCTGCCGATCGTTGCTGACGCGGAAGCCGGTTTCGGTGGCGTGCTGAACGCCTTCGAACTGATGAAGAACATGATCGCCTCCGGCGCTGCCGGTGTGCACTTCGAAGACCAACTGGCTGCCGCCAAGAAGTGTGGCCACATGGGTGGCAAGGTGCTCGTGCCGACCCGTGAAGCCTGCGAAAAGCTGATCTCCGCGCGTTTCGCTGCCGACGTGATGGGTGTCCCCACCCTGATCCTGGCCCGTACCGATGCCGAAGCCGCCAACCTGATCACCTCCGACTACGACGAGAACGACAAGCCGTTCCTCACCGGCGAGCGCACCCAGGAAGGCTTCTTCCGCGTCAAGAACGGTCTGGAACAGTCCATCTCCCGTGGCGTGGCTTACGCTCCGTATGCTGATCTGGTCTGGTGTGAAACCGGCGTGCCCGATATCGGCTTCGCCCGTGAATTCGCCCAAGCCGTGCTGGCCGCCTGCCCGGGCAAGCTGCTGTCCTACAACTGCTCGCCGTCCTTCAACTGGAAGAAGAACCTCAACGACTCGCAGATCGCCTCCTTCCAGGAAGAACTGTCCGCACTGGGCTACAAGTACCAGTTCATCACCCTGGCCGGCATCCACGTCAACTGGTACAACACCTTCAAGTTCGCCCAGGCCTATGCCGGCGGCGAAGGCATGAAGCACTACGTCGAAATGGTTCAGGAGCCGGAATTCGCCGCTCGCGAACAGGGCTACACCTTCGTGTCCCACCAGCAAGAAGTGGGCACCGGTTACTTCGACGACGTGACCACTGTGATCCAGGGCGGCTCTTCCTCCGTGAAGGCGCTGACCGGTTCCACCGAAGAAGAACAGTTCCACTAAGAAATCCGGTTGCCGGCATCCCTCGCCGGCACGCTTGGTTGAAAACCCCCGCGAGCGCGAGCCCCGGGGGTTTTTCACGTTTGCGCCGGGCCCGGACTCGTTCATTCAGTAAAATGCAGGGGTTCACTTTCACCGAAGCTCCCCATGCAATCCCTCTGGATGATCGTCGCCAGCCTGTTGTTCGCCTGCATGGGGGTGTGCGTCAAACTCGGCTCCGCGCTGTTCTCCACCGGCGAACTGGTCTTCTACCGGGGTCTCGTGGGCTTGCTGATGATGATCGTCCTGCTGCGCCTGCAAGGCACGTCCGTCGCCACGCCGCATTGGCGCCTGCAGCTGTCGCGCGGCCTGTCGGGCACCATCGCGCTGATGTGCTACTTCTTCTCTCTCAGCATCCTGCCGCTGGCCACCGCGGTCACCCTCAACTACACCTCCCCGCTGTTCGTCGCCCTGCTGCTGGCGCTGTGGTTCAAGGAGCGTGTCAGCACCGCGCTGTTCGGCGCCGTCGGGCTCGGCTTTCTCGGCATCGTCCTGCTGCTCAAGCCAACCCTGCAGCCCAGCCAATGGGTTGGCGCGCTCAGTGGCCTGGGAGCCGGCCTGATCTCCAGCCTCGCCTACGTCAACGTCCGCGAGTTGGGCCGCGCCGGCGAACCGGAAGCCCGCACGGTCCTGTGGTTTTCGCTGACCACCTGCGCTTTTGGCCTGCCGTGGGCCCTGCTCGCTGGCGGGCTTCACCCCATCTCGCCGGAAGGTGCGGCCATCCTGCTCGGTGTGGGCGGCTTCGGCGGATGTGCCCAGCTCGCGATGACCCGAGCCTACCGCTACGGCAAGACGCTGGTTTCGGCCAACCTGGCCTACAGCACGGTTGTCTTTTCGAGCCTGTTCGGCGTGGCATTGTGGCAGGAGCACCTGCCATGGACATCCGTGGTGGCCATCGTCGTCATTATCACCAGCGGCATCCTGGTCTCGCTGGCCTCCCGTAAACCCGCACCGGTCCTGGAGGCCGATTGAAGCGGGACGCCATACGGCGCTACACTGCGACCATAGAGTCAGCCTAGAAAGGAAGCAGGCGATGATCACCACCGACCACAAAGACAAGCGGATCAACGTGACGGTCTTTGGCGAGTTCACCTTGGCCGACTACAAGGAATTCGAGGAGCTCGTCAATTACAAGGTGCAGTTCGAAGGCCCTGTCAGCCTCTTCTTCGACCTGCGCGAGATGACCGGCTTCACCGTGGACATGGCCCTCGAGGAAATCCGCTTCGCCCGCGCACACGCCCACGACTTCGCACGCATCGCGATCGTCACCGACGACCAGTGGGTCACCTGGAGCGCCTGGCTGTCGCAGATCTTCGTCGACGCCGAAGTCCGCGTCTTCGAAGACGCAGACGATGCCGAAGCCTGGCTCGGTGGCATTCCCTCGCCGGTTGCCTGAGAGCGTTCGCACCGTGCTGCCGATTTTCACGACGCTCATCACACCGCAGGAGCTGGCCGAATCGGCCAACACCACGTGGCGCCTCTTCGATTGCCGTTTCGACCTGCGCAACCCGGATTTCGGGCGGCAGGCCTACGCCGACGGGCATCTGCCGGGCGCTTTCTTCCTCGATCTTGAAGAAGACCTGTCAGGCCCCTGCACGGGGCTGAACGGGCGCCATCCGCTGCCCGATCCACAGCTGCTCGCCGACAAGCTGGGCGCCCTCGGGGTTTCCGCCGACACCCAGGTTGTCGCCTACGACGACGTCGGCGGCATGTTCGCCGCCCGCCTGTGGTGGCTGCTGCGCTGGCTCGGCCATGATCGTGTCGCCGTGCTGAACGGTGGCCTGCAGGCGTGGATCGGCGGATGCCACCCGCTGACCACCGAGCAAGTCGTCGCAGACGCATCGCGAGCCTTTGGCGTGAATCTGCAAGCCGCCATGAAGGTGGACGCCAACTACGTACTCAGCCACCTGCACAGCCCGGACATGCTCCTCATCGACGCCCGCGCGCCAGACCGTTTCCGTGGCGAGAACGAAACCCTCGATCCGGTCGGCGGGCACATCCCGGGCGCGATCAACCGCTTCTTCAAGGACAACCTCACCCCGGACGGCAGTTTCAAGCAGCTGTCGGAACTCCAGGAGGAGTTCGGCGCGCTAATCAAAGGCGGCGACGCACGCAACGTGATACTGCAGTGCGGCTCAGGCGTCACGGCCTGCCACAACCTGCTGGCCATGGAGGCCGTCGGCCTCGACGGTGCGAAGCTCTACGCCGGATCCTGGAGCGAATGGTGTGCCGATCCAGCCTGCCCCGTCGCCAGCGGCCCCACCTGATTGCGCGTCGGATGGGCGCTGCCCCGGTTAAAATCACGCTTTTGCCTTCCGGCTGCACATCATGACTCAGGACGAACTCAAGCAACAGGCCGCGCTGCGCGCGCTCGACTACGTGATCGAAGGCGAAGTAGTCGGCGTCGGCACCGGCTCGACGGCCAATTTCTTCATCGATGGACTGGCCGCCCTCAAGGACCGCATCGCCGGCGCGGTCCCCTCCTCCGAGGCATCGGCCCGCCGCCTGGCCGCCCACGGCATCCGTCTGCTCGACCTGAACGACGTCACCTCCCTGCCGGTCTATATCGACGGTGCCGACGAGATCGACCACTCCCTGGCAATGATCAAGGGTGGCGGTGGCGCTCAGACCCGCGAGAAGATCGTCGCCGCCGTGGCCGACAAGTTCATCTGCATCTGCGACGCCTCCAAGCGGGTCGCCCAGCTCGGACGTTTCCCGCTGCCGGTGGAGGTTATCCCGATGGCCCGCGCCCAGGTAGCCCGTGAGCTCACCCGCCTCGGCGGCCTGCCGGTCGTCCGGGAAGGCTTCGTCACCGACAACGGGAACCTGATTCTCGACGTGCACGGTCTCGCCATCAGCGATCCCGTCTCCCTCGAAACAACCATCGACGGCATCGTCGGTGTCGTGACCAGCGGCCTCTTCGCCAAGCGTGGCGCCGACGTGCTGCTGCTGGCCAGCGCCGAAGGCGTACAAACCTTCGAACGGGCCTGATTGACACAAAAGGATCATCATTCCCTGCTAGCCTTCGGCAGTTTTCATTGCCTTCAATCACAGGACTTGCCATGACCGAGCACACCTCCAAGAAGTTTGATTCCGAACTGGAAGGAATCCGCAACCGGGTTCTCCAGATGGGGGGCATGGTCGAACTGCAGATCGTGAAGGCGATGGAAGGCCTTGGCGAAGGCGATCTGCTGCTGATCGACCAGGTCATCGAAAACGACAACCGGGTCAACATCCTGGAAATCGAACTCGACGAAGCCTGCAACCAGGTCATCGCCAAGCGCCAGCCCACGGCGGTCGACCTGCGCATGATCAGCACCGTGCAGAAGACCATCACCGATCTGGAGCGCATCGGCGACGAAGCCAAGAAGATCGCCAAGACGGCCAAGCAGCTGCATACCGGCGGCGCTTCGTTCATGCCGCAGATCCGTCTCGGCCACATTGCCGACGCAGTGGTCGACATGCTGCGCACGTCGCTCGACGCCTACGCCCGCCTCGACACCGTCTCGGCCGCCCAGGTGGTCCGCCAGGACAAGGAAGTGGATGCCGAATTCAAGGGCATCATGCGCCAGCTGATCACCTACATGATGGAAGATCCGCGCACCATCTCCCAGTCCATCGAACTGATGTTCGTGGCCAAGTCGGTGGAACGCATCGGCGACCACGCCAAGAACATCGCCGAGTACGTGGTATACATGGTCAAGGGCCGCGATGTCCGCCACACCAGCCTCGAAGAAATCGAGCGCGAAGCCACCCGCTGACCGCCAGCAGAAAAGCTTCGCAACGGGCCCGGCGCCTCACCGCCCGGGCCCAGCTTGTCATTTGCGGGAACAGGGATCGCACAGCCGCTCAGACCATGGGGCGGACTGTTAAAATCGGGCTACTCCTTCCGATCGCGGATCCACCGATACCATGCCGCTCAAGTTCGAACTCCTGCAGGCCGACGACTATTCCCGCTATCTGCTGCGCGGGAAGACCGACATCCTCTACAACCTGCGTGGACTCCTGCACAAGCGGTCGATGGTGAGCGTCTTCATCGACGCCAGCGCGGACTCCTTCCTGAGCGCCATCCTGGCGGTCACGCCGGACGAGCAGCACCTGATCCTGGATTCGACAAACGACGAAGCCATCAACCGGCGGGTCGAGTCAGCCGAACAGCTCATCTGCGTCACCCAGCTCGACAAGGTCAAGATCCAGTTTGCCGCCCGCAGGATAGAGCGCTTCCCATTCGAGGGTCACGAGGCCTTCCGTGTCCCGGTGCCTGACGTCCTCCTGCGCCTGCAGCGGCGCGAGTATTTCCGCCTGACCACACCGAGCCAGCAAGGCCTGTCATGCCTGATCCCCGTCGGAGAGGACGGGGCCGACAAGACGGTTTCGATGGAGGCCAACGTGCTCGACATCAGCGGCGGCGGACTGGCGATCGTGATCCCCCCCAACGGCGCGCAGTTCTCCGCCGACATGGAATTCCACGACTGTCGCCTGATGCTGCCGGAAGTCGGCCCGATCGCAGCCTCCCTGCGGGTACGCAACGTCTTCCGCATCACCAATCGGGATGGCAGCACCACCATCCGCGCCGGTTGCGAGTTCATCAACCTGTCCAACAACATGGCCTCGACGATCCAGCGCTACATCCTGAAGGCCGAGCGCGAACGCAACGCGCGGGAACGCCACCAGCTCTGATCTCAAGGGACGCCGCACAAACAAAAAAGCCGGCAATGCCGGCTTTTTTTCATTCTCACGGCAAGGTCCAGTCAGACGGACATGTTCATCATGTCCTGGTAAGCAGTGACCAGCTTGTTGCGCACCTGCACCATCTGCTGGAAGGACAGGTTGGCTTTCTGCAGATTGACCATGACATCCTGCAGGTTCACGTTCGGGTCGCCGGACGAGAATCCCTTGGACATTTCCTGGGCCTGCATCTGGGCCGAACTGACCTGATCGATCGCACTCTGCAGAACCTGGCCGAAATCAGTCTCGCCGGCCGCGCTCGGCGCCTGGGCAGGCTTGCCCGACGCCACCTGCGAAGTGGCGCGCAGTTCCGACAACATCTGATCGATCCCGCGGGTATCCATGGTTCGGCTCCTTTTTCTCCACTATAGCAGAGCAAAGCACGTGCCAAGCAAGGGCATCAAGCTCAGTCGCTGAAAAGGCCTTCCTCCCGGTACTGCTGGAGCTTGTAGCGCAAGGTCCGTTCGGAGATGCCAAGCTGCGCCACTGCACGCTTGCGCGACCCTCCGACCTCCTTGAGCACCTGCAGGATGTGCTCCCGTTCCAGATCCTTCATGTTGGCGGGACGGGGCGCCTCCTTGTTTGCCGGCAGCGCCTCCACGGCAAAATTTGCCACCTCGCCGGCAAACGCCGCCGGCAACGCCGGGGTCGGCGGCACCAAGCGCACTGGCTCGCCGTTCCAGTGCGGCAGGCAAAGGCGGATCGTCTCCGCCGACACGGCCTCTCCGCCGCTGAGGATCAGCGCACGCTGCACGGTGTTTTCCAGTTCGCGCACGTTGCCCGGCCAATGGTAGGTGACCAGCACCGACTCCCCTTCTGACGACAGGCGCGCAATGCGCTTCAGGCGCTCGCCGTGCATCGCTGCAAAATGGCGGGCCAGCGGAATGACGTCACCGGGACGCTCGCGCAGCGACGGGATCTGTAGCGGAAAGACGTTCAGCCGATAGAACAGATCCTCACGGAAACGGCCGGCCGCCACCTCCTTGGTCATGTCCCGGTTGGTCGTGGCCAGCACGCGGATGTCGAGGGGAATCGCCTTCTTGCCGCCGACGCGCTCCACCTCCCGCTCCTGCAGCACCCGCAGCAACTTAGCCTGCAGGCCCAGCGGCATCTCGGAAATCTCGTCGAGCAGCAACGTGCCGCCTTCCGCCTGCTCGAACTTGCCGGCCTGCGAAGTGGCCGCACCGGTGAACGCCCCCTTCTCGTGGCCGAACAGCGTCGCCTCCAGCAGGGTGTCGGGAATCGCCGCACAGTTGATGGCCACGAAGGGACCGTTGCGGCGCGAAGAATGTTCATGCAGGTACCGGGCAAAGACTTCCTTGCCGGTCCCCGACTCGCCGTTCAGCAGCACCGTCGCATCGGTTTCCGCCACCTTGTCGGCCAGCGCCAGGAGCTTGCGGGTGTGCGGATCGGCCGCCACCATGCCCTCCGCCTGGCGGGTCCGTGCGTAGCGCTGCACGTGCTCCAGCAGCAGCTTGGGCTCGAAGGGCTTCATCAGGAAATCGCAGGCCCCGCCGCGCATCGCATCCACCGCCTTTTCCACGTCACCAAAGGCGGTCATCAACAACACCGGCAACTGGGGCACGCGCTGGCGCAACTCGGCCAGCAACTGCAGGCCATCCATCGGTTGCATCTTCAGATCGGACAGGACCAGGTTGAAGGCCTGCTGCTCCACTTCGAGCAGCGCGGCAGGCCCGTCGCCGACGCCGGTGACCTGGTGGCCTGCGACCTCCAGCGTCAGGCACACCGCGTCGCGCAGGGGAGCATCATCTTCGACAACCAGGATGTTCAGGGTATCGGACATTGGACTTCTCTCTAAAACTGGGGTGCAACTGGGCGTCAGCCGCCCATGGCGAGGGTCAGGGTGAAGGTGGTGCCACGGCCCGGCTCGGACTGGATGCCGATGTCGCCGCCGTGGGCACGGGCCACCCCCCGTGCGATCGCCAGACCCAATCCCGTACCATCGGGTCGCGTTGTAAAAAACGGCTCGAAAAGCCTCGACTGAAGGGCTGGATCGACACCCTTTCCGGTATCGGTCACGCTGAAACGCACCAGCCCACTGTCGAGTGCCGCGTCGAAACGGATGCCGCCGCCGGCTTCGGTCGCCTGTACGGCGTTCTCCAGCAGGTTGGTCAGCGCTCCGGTGATGGCCTTGCGGTCTCCCACCACCTGCGAGGCACCGCAGCCGCAGGCCGGCTCGAAGACCAGACCCTTGGCACGGGCCACGGGCTCCAGCGTCTGCGCCAACTCGGCCACCAGATCGCAGATGGCGAAGGGCTCGCGCCCCAGCGCCTCACCGCGTGCAAACAGCAGCATGTCGCGGATCAGCTTTTCAAGATGCCGCAGACGCTCGATGGCCCGGTTGCCGATCCGTTCCCGGTCGGCTGGCCCCATCTCCTGCTGGACCAGGGTCGCCGTGTAAAGCAAGGCAGCGGACAGCGGCGTGCGCAGCTGATGGGCCAGCCCGGCAACCATCTCGCCCATCGCGGCCAGGCGCTCCTGACGTTCTGCCGTCAGACGCATGCGATGGGCCTCGGTCACGTCGGTCAGCAGCACGATGTGGCCGTCGCCGGACTCCAGCGGCGCATCGACGCGGGTGACCCGCAGGGTGTCGCCGTCGCTAACCAACTGCCACTCGCCCGGCGTCTCGGTTGGCTGCAAATGCGCCGCGCAAAAAGCTTCCCATGGCACGCCGGCCAGCGAGCTCGCGAACATCGCCTCGACGGCCCGATTGGCCTGCACCACCTGCCCTTCGCGGTCGAGGACCACCACCCCGGCCGGCAACGCGCCCATCAGCACGCTGAGACGTTCGGTCAGCTGGCCGACCTGGGTCTGCAGGCCGGCGTAGGCACCGGTCAGCGCCTCCGAAGCCTCGCTGAACTGGCGAAAGGCTTCGGCCAGCTGGCGGGCATCGAGACGGTCGTCGATGGCGGGCAAGGTCATGGGTAATCCGGGGCGTTATTCACCGCTTCGCAGCTTAGGCCCCATCGTCGTGCGGCAAGGCGGCAAATAGGCGGCAAAAAACGCCGCTTATCGCTGCCTTGAAACGCCTCTTGTGAAGGACAATGCGGGCATCCGATAAGAGGAAGTGTGTCCATGGCAGCAGAAGACGCCGCCGCCGCTCCCGTACCGCCGCCCGCTTCGCCGCTGGCCCAGGTTCTGGAGAACATCCGCAATCTGTCCCAGCGCCAGAAGATCGCAGCCGGCGCTGCGCTGGCGTTCGGCATTGCGTTGATCGTCGGCGTACTGCTGTGGAGCCGACAGCCAGAATACTCCGTGCTGTTCTCCAACCTCGCCGAGAAGGACGGCGGTGCCGTCGTGGCCAGCCTCCAGCAGCAGAACATCCCCTACAAGTTCTCGGACAACGGCAACGCCATCCTCGTCCCTGCCACGCAGGTCCACGACCTGCGCCTGCGCCTCGCCGCCCAGGGCATCCCCAAGGGCGGGCTGGTGGGTTTCGAACTGATGGAGAACCAGAAGCTGGGCCTGTCCCAGTTCCACGAGCAGATCAACTACCAGCGCGCCCTCGAGGGCGAGCTGTCGCGCACCATCTCGTCCATCGCCAGCGTCGCCGGCGCCCGCGTACACCTCGCCATCCCGAAGCAGACCGCCTTCCTGCGCGACGAGCAGAAGCCCACCGCGTCGGTAATGGTCAACCTGCATACCGGCCGCGCCCTCGATCCCTCGCAGATCGCCGGCATCGTGCACCTGATCGCCTCCAGCGTCCCCAACCTGACCAACGACAACGTCAGCGTGATCGACCAGGACGGCAACCTGCTCACCAAGAAGCCCGACCCACTGCGCGGCAGCCTCGACGCCAGCCAACTCAAGTACACCCACGAACTCGAAGAAGGCTACATCGAGCGGGTCAATTCGATCCTCACCCCGCTCTACGGCAAGGGGAACTTCCGCGCCCAGGTGTCCGCCGACGTGGATTTCAACCAGACCGAGCAGACCGCCGAAACCTACCGCCCGAACCCCTCGCCGGAACAGGCCATCCGCAGCCAGCAAAGCAACGAGAGCCAGACCCGCGACCAAGGCCCACAGGGCGTGCCGGGCGCGCTGACCAATCAACCGCCGGTCCCCGCCACCGCGCCGGTCACCACGCCGGCGGTGCCGCCGACCACAGCCAGCGGCCAGGCCCCACTAACTTCCACCAAGAGTGCCACCATCAACTATGAAGTGGACAAGACCATCCAGCACACGCGCAAGGCCCTCGGCCAGATCAAGCGCCTGTCGGTGGCGGTGGTGGTCAACAACAAGGAAGAAAAGGACAAGAACGGCAACGTCAAATCGGTACCGATCACCGATGACGAGCGCCAGCGCGTCGAAAACCTGGTACGCGAGGCTGTCGGCTACAGCAAGGACCGGGGCGACACCATCAGCGTGGCCAGCAGTGCCTTCGTCGTCTCCGACAAGGACCTGCTCGAAGCCCCGTTCTGGAAAGACCCGGACAACGTCGCGCTGTTCAAGGAGCTCGCCAAGTACCTGGTCATCGCCGGCGTGATCGCCTTCGTGGCCTTCGGCGTCATCCGCCCGCTGGTCAAGCAGGTTCTGCCCCAGCCGGAGGTGAAGGAGGAGGAAGAAGGCGAAGGCGCCTCGGCACGGGAAGGCGAGGAAGGCTTCGAAGGCGAAGAAGGTGAGGAAGGCGAGGACGGGGCCCATGTCGCCCTGTCGCCGGAAGCCGCCGCCCGCCTCGCCTATGACGAGAAACTCGCCAAGGCGCTGGCCCTCGCCAAGGAGAATCCGCGGATGGTGGCCAATCTGATCAAGGAATGGATGGGAGCCAATGAGCAGCAACGATGAAGGACTGGAAAAGGGTGCCTTGCTCCTGCTGACCCTGGGGGCCGACGAAGCCGCCGAGGTGCTCAAGCAGCTCGGCCCGCGGGAAGTCCAGAAGCTCGGCGCCTCCATGGCCTCCATGCAGGCCCAGCCGCGCGAACGGGTCGAGGGCATTCTCGATGAGCTGATCGCCTACGCCGACAAGGGTTCGCCGATCGAGGCCGACCACGAGCACATCAAGGCAATGCTCACCAAGGCCCTCGGCGACGAGCGCGCCACCCACCTGATCAGCCGCGTGCTGCAGGGCTCCGACACCGCCGGCATCGAGAGTCTGAAGTGGATGGACGCCGCCACCGCCGCCGACATGATCAAGAACGAGCACCCGCAGATCATCGCCACGATCCTGGTGCACCTGGAGTTCGACCAGGCCGGCGACATCCTCAAGCATTTCACCGATCGCCTGCGCAACGACGTCCTGTTGCGGATCGCCACCCTCGACGGCGTCCAGCCGGTCGCCCTGAAGGAGCTCAACGAAGCTCTCACGCGCATGCTGTCGGGCGCATCGGCGGTCAAGAAGACCGCCATGGGCGGCGTCCGCCACGCGGCCGAGATCCTCAACTTCGTCGGCTCGGCGGCGGAAACCGCCATTCTCGACAACGTGCGCGAGTACGACCCGGACCTGGCCCAGAAGATTCTCGACGAGATGTTCGTCTTCGAGAACCTGCTCGACCTGGACGACCGCGGCATTCAGACCCTGCTGCGGGAAGTCCAGAGCGATTCGCTGGTGGTGGCACTGAAGGGCGCCCCACCCGAGCTGCGCGAGAAGATCTTCAAGAACATGTCCCAGCGGGCCGCCGAAATGCTGCGGGAAGACCTGGACTCCCGCGGGCCGGTACGCCTGTCGGAGGTCGAGGCGGAACAGAAGGAAATCCTCAAGACCGCCCGCCGCCTGGCGGAGGAAGGCCAGATCGCCCTGTCCAGCAGCGGAGGCGACGATGCCTTCGTCTAAGCACGAGGCCCACCGATGAGCATGGACCGACACCAGGCCGTCGGTGTCTACCGGCGCTGGCTGCCTCCCTCCTTCGATGAGCCCGCCCCCCAGGAGCCGGCGCCGCTGGAAGCCGAGCCGGCCATCGAGCCCCCTGTCATCGAAGCGCCGCCGTTCGAGCCGGCCCCGGAACCGGAGCCGCCCCCCCTGCCCGACATGCTCCCGGACGACATGCTGGACGAGGACACCACGGTTTTCCAGTTCCCCACCGCCGAGGACATCGAGCGCATCCATGAAGAGGCCCGCAAGGAAGGCTACGCCGCTGGCTACGAGGAAGGCACGGCCCGCGGCCGCATCGAGGCCATGCACTTCCACGGCCTCGTCGAGGGAATGGAAAACTCGCTGACGACGCTCGACCAGGAGGTCGCCGAGGAGATTCTCGCCATGTCTATCGAACTGGCCCGCCAGATGGTGCGCCACACCATCGCCACCCGGCCGGATACGATCACCGATCTGTTGCGCGAAGCCCTCGGGCAGATGCCCCAGACCCACGCCCAGCTCCACCTCAATCCGGAAGACGTCGCCATGGCGCGGGACTATCTCGGCGAGCACATGGCCCACGCCGGCCATCGGCTGGTCGAGGACGCCAGCATCGCCCGTGGCGGCGTGCGCATCGAAGCGACCGGCAGCCAGATCGACGCCACCGTGCAGACCCGCTGGCGCCGCATCATGGACAGCCTCGGCCGCGACATCCCGTGGGATGGAGAAGAGCCCTGATGAATCACGGCACCGAAACCTGGCGCACCTTCCTGGACGATGCCCGCAAGCTCGTCGGCGCCACATCGCCGTACCAGGTGGCCGGCCGCCTGACCCGCATCAACGGCCTGGTCATGGAAGCCTCCGGCCTTAAGCTGCCCCTCGGCTCGGGCTGCAAGATCGTCATCCCGGGCGGCAGCTCGGTCGAGGCCGAGGTCGTCGGCTTCAACGGTGAAAAGATCTTCCTGATGCCAACCGATGACGTCTTTGGTCTGTCGCCGGGCGCCCAGGTCTTCCCCCTCGAACCAACCCAGCCGCCGCTGATTGCCGGCGAGCGCATCGAGCCGCGCCGCCGTGCCTCCGACCGGGCCAAGCACCTGCCGATGGGCGACGAACTTCTCGGCCGCGTCGTCGATGGCGCCGGCCGCCCGCTGGACGGACTCGGCCCGCTGAACACCCGCCATTCCCGCTCCCTTCAGTCGCGCCCCATCAACCCTTTGCAGCGCGCCCCGATCAGCCAGTCCCTCGACGTCGGCATCCGTGCCATCAATGGACTGCTGACCGTCGGCCGCGGCCAGCGGATGGGCCTGTTCGCCGGCTCCGGCGTCGGTAAATCGGTGCTGATCGGCATGATGGCGCGCTTCACCGCCGCCGACGTGATCGTCGTCGGGCTGATCGGCGAACGGGGCCGCGAAGTGAAGGAGTTCATCGAGCACAACCTGGGCGCCGACGGCCTGGCCCGTTCCGCGGTCATTGCCGCACCGGCCGACTGCAGTCCGCTGATGCGCCTGCAGGGCGCCTCCTATGCCACCACGGTGGCCGAGCACTTCCGCGACCAGGGCAAGCAGGTCCTGCTGATCATGGACTCCCTGACCCGTTACGCGATGGCCCAGCGGGAAATCGCACTGGCCATCGGCGAGCCACCGGTCACCCGCGGCTATCCACCATCGGTGTTCGCCCGCCTGCCAGCCCTCGTCGAGCGCGCCGGCAATGGCCCGGAAGGCGGAGGATCGATCACCGCCTTCTACACTGTGCTGGCGGAAGGCGATGACCAGCAGGATCCGATCGCCGACTCGGCGCGCGCCATTCTCGACGGCCACATCGTGCTGTCACGCAGCCTGGCCGACCAGGGACACTACCCGGCCATCGACATCGAGCAATCGATCTCGCGGGCCATGCACAACCTGGTCAAGAGCCAGCATTTCGATGTCGTGCGGCGCTTCAAGCAGCTGTTTTCCCGTTACCAGCGCTCCCGCGACCTGATCGCGGTCGGTGCCTACCAGGCCGGTGCCGACCCGATCCTCGATCAGGCGGTGGCCATGTACCCGCGCCTGGAGGCCTTCCTGCAGCAACGCATCGATGAGTGCGAACCCTATGACTCCGCGGTCGAGAAGCTTTACACACTCTTCGGCGCGGCGCCGTAACACCACGACTGCGCCAGGGCTATTCTTACGCTCCCGTAAAGAGCTCACCCCTCGACCCGATAACGCAGAGAGCACCTGAACATGTCCGAGCCTTTCCCGCTACAAACCTTGCTGGACTTGGCCAACAATCGGATGGACGAGGCTGCGCGCAAGCTGGGCGAACTGATCGCCAGCGAACGGGCGGTCGAGGAAAAGCTCAGCCTGCTGGTGGACTACCGCAAGGAATACCAGACCCGCTTCGTCGAAGCGGCACGCAACGGCATCGGCCCCGATGCCTGGCGCAACTACAGCGCGTTCCTCCTCAAGCTCGACGACGCGATCACTCTCCAGCAACGGGTGGTCGCCGACTCCCGGATCCGCGTGGAACAAGGGCAGCAGGCCTGGGTGGTCCAGCGGAACAAGGTCAAGGCCTTCGACACCCTGTCCCAGCGCCACCAGAGCCAGCAAACCCGCAAGGAAGCCAAGCAGGAACAGAAGCTCACGGACGAACATGCCGCCAAGCAATTCCGTGACCGGGAACAGGACGACTGACAGGCCGCCGGCCGCTGGCATGCCGCTTGCTGACGAGTTGGTGTCTGCATCCTCCACTGGGAACACCATCATGTCCGGACCGGCTTTGAACCCTCTCGCGAACATTGCCACCACGGCCCAGAGCGCCGAGGTCTCCCGGAGCGACAACACCCAGGCATCCGCCACCGACTCGGCGAATTCGGGGTTTGCCCGCGAGCTGCAGCGTCACATCGATCGTGACGCCAAGCCGGCCACCGGAGCCTCCCCCGCGTCGCCCACCAAGGCCGACGGCAACCAGAGCACCGCGAACACGACGACCACCGACGCGGCAGACGCCGCGGCGCAAGCGCCGGAAGACGGCCAGGCCCAACCCGCTGACGTGATCGCCCTACTGGGCAAGCTGCTCGTTCCGGGCAACGGCACGGCCACGTCTTCGGTCACGGACGACGCCGTCCAGCCCGATACCACTCAGTCCCTTGTACCGGCAGATTCGCTCTCCGCAGACCCGGCGCTGGCAGCCCTGCTCGCGGCCGGGCTGCCCCCGCAGGGCACGCCCGCAGTCAAGCTCACCCCGTCCTCCCAGGAAACCTCCGCTGACAAGACGCTCAGCGACGGCCTCCTGGCCGGCAAGCAGCGCGGCAACGCCAGCCTCGTCCTGGCCGACGCTGCCGAGCGGCGTCAGTTGTCCGCCGATACGGCAACGGACGGCGCAACGCCGGGCACGGCACTGGCCGCTGCAACGGCAAAACTTGCCGCAACCGGTGAAACTGCCGGCAAGAGCCGGGACCTCGCAGCGGAAAGCACGACGGTCAATAATTTCGCCGACGTCCACGCCGCAGCCCTGGCCAACCTGCGCGGAGAAGCGACCACCCGTGCCCCGTCACCCGTTCCGCTGCACGTCGCAACGCCGGCAGGCAGCCCCGGATGGCCCGAAGAAGTGGGTAGCCGCGTCAGCTGGATGGTCGGACACGACGAAAGCCATGCCCAGCTCACGCTCACACCACCGCAACTGGGCAAGATCGAGGTGTCGATTACGGTCAACGGCGACCAGACCAGTGCACAATTCGTGGCAGCGACGCCCGCCGCCCGGGAACTCATCGAACAAAGCCTGCCGCGCCTGCGCGAGGTTCTCGAACAAAGCGGGATCAACCTCGGTCAGACCGACGTCGGAACATCGAGCCAATCGAACAACTCGGGCGATGGCCAGCAGCGTGGCAACAATGCATGGGGTACAGGGCGCAACGCCGACGACGGAACTACATCCATGGCGGTTTCCCAGCAGTGGAGCCGGCGCGGCGACGGACTGGTAGACACGTTCGCCTGAAATGAGGTAAATGACGGGCGATCACGCCCCTGTTTCCCGTTTGGCGGGTAGACATGGTGGATACAATGCAGTGAGATAAGGAGCAATCCAGCATGTCGAAAGCACCAGCCAAAGCGGAAGCCGCCGAAGGCGAAGCGCCCGCCAAGGGCGGCAAGAAGAAACTCATCATCATCATCGCGGCCGTGCTGATCCTGGCGATCGCCGGCGGCGGTGCGTTCCTGCTGCTGGGCAAGAAGAAACACGCGGAAGGCGAAGAGGGCGAGGAAGAAACCGCGCACGAACCGCCGAAGGTCAAGGTCGATCCGTCCCACCCACCGGTCTTCGTCCCGCTGGAGCAGTTCACCGTCAACCTGGCCCCCGAAGAAGGCGAGCACTTCCTGCAGGCAACGATGGTGCTGCGGGTTTCCGACGCCAAGATCGGCGATTCGCTGAAGCTCTACATGCCGGAGCTGAAGCACCGCATCGTCATGCTGCTGTCTTCCAAGAAGCCGTCTGAACTGGCCGCCTCGGAGGGCAAGGAAGAACTGGCCGACGAGGTCAAGGACGAAGCCAACGACGTACTCGGCTACGCGCCCAATCCCAAGAAGAAGAACAAGCGCAACCGTCCCGAGGACGACGGCCCCGTGCTGGCGGTCCTCTTCAATCAATTCATCGTGCAGTAACGGGGTTTCATCATGGCCCAGGATTTTCTCTCCCAGGAAGAAGTGGATGCCCTGCTGAAGGGCGTCACAGGGGAGAGCGAGGAAGCCGATGTCGCCGACGATCATGGAACCGGGGTACGCGATTACAACCTCGCGACTCAGGAACGCATCGTCCGTGGGCGCATGCCCACGATGGAGCTCATCAACGAGCGCTTCGCCCGCTATCTGCGGGTCGGCCTGTTCTCCTACATGCACCGCAACGTCGAGGTTTCGGTCGGGCCGATCAAGGTCCAGAAGTTCAGCGAGTTCGTGCGCAACCTGGTGGTACCGACCAACCTCAACCTGTTCATTGCCAAGCCCCTGCGCGGAACCGGACTGATCGTCCTCGACCCGAACCTGGTCTTCCTGGTGGTGGATAACCTGTTCGGCGGCGACGGGCGCTTCCACACCCGCGTCGAAGGGCGTGACTTCACGCCCACAGAGCAACGGATCATCCAGGGGCTGCTGAAAGTTGCCTTCAATGAGTACGAGAAGGCTTGGCTACCGGTCAAGAAACTGGAGTTCGAGTACGTCCGCTCGGAAATGAATCCCCAGTTCGCCAACATCGCCACCCCCAGCGAAATCGTGGTGGCGGCATCGTTCACGCTGGAATTCGGCGGCTCCCAGGCGGAAATGCACTTCTGCTTCCCATACTCGATGCTGGAGCCGATTCGCGAAACCCTGTATTCCACGATGCAGAGCGACCACATCACCCAGGACAACCGCTGGGTCAGCATGATGGGCAAGCAGCTGCAGAGCGCCGAAGTCACCCTCGCCGCGCGCCTTGGCTGGACCAAGGTGACCCTCGGTGACATCGTCAACATGAAACCCGGCGACGTCATTCCATTGACGATTCCGCCCCTCATCCAGGCCGAAGTGGATGGCATTCCGTTCATGGAATGCCATTACGGCGTGCAACGCGGACAATACGCCCTCAAGGTGGAGCGTTTCCTGGCGCAGGAAGAAGAAGTCGCCCCCAAGGGAGGCTAGGAGTACGAGATGTCAGAAACAGACACCCCAGAAGACGAAAACCAGATCAGCGACGACGATTGGGCCGCTGCGATGCAGGAGCAGGCTGCCGCCGAAGGGCTCACCGACCCGGCAGAACCCGGCCTGGCCGACGAATCCCCGTACCAGGCCAAGCCGGCCAGCCAGCTGTTCCCGGATTTCGGCCAGTCGGGCCCCAAGTCGGGCTCCATCAATGACTACGACATGATCCTGGACATCCCGGTGCAGCTCACCGTGGAACTGGGGCGTACCAAGATCGCGATCCGCAACCTGCTTCAGCTGGCCCATGGCTCGGTGGTCGAACTCGACGGTCTGGCCGGCGAGCCGATGGACGTGCTCGTGAACGGCACCCTGATCGCCCAGGGCGAAGTGGTGGTGGTGAATGACAAGTTCGGCATCCGCCTGACCGACATCATCACGCCAGCGGAACGCATCCGCAAACTGCGCAACTGACGGCAGGCCACCATACACAACAATACCGGCTCCTGCGGGGGCCGGTATTTTTCTTCCTGCCGGCAAGCGGCCGTCAGGGCATCGCGGCATCTCCGTGCAGGCGGGACAATACGGAACGCACCGGTCGCCGGTCGGGGGCATTGGCCCGGTGGAGCAGCCAGCGTTCGCCGAGAATCTGCAGCGCACGCTGACGCTTGGCCTCATAACCCGCGGACGGCTCGACCGCCCCCACCTTTCCTTCAGACGCGCCAGCCTCGGGCTGGATGTCACGATGCCAGAGCAACATGATCACACCTCCAGGACGTTGTGCTTGCTTTGAGTGTGGGCATAGCATGCGGTTCAGCACCATGAACTGAAAAGCATGAAAAAATACCGTTTTGGGTGCTTAATCCGGACTTCGATTTATGCTCCGCTCCCCTAAGCTCGTTTATTAGCCTCCCCACCTTGTATCGACCCACCATGCGCCCCACCACGCTTGCCCCCGTCGGCCTGCTGGCACCCACGTTCGCGCTGGCAGCGGACGGCAGTCTCGATGTGGCTGGCAGTGTCATCCAGATGTTCCTGGGCCTAGCACTGATCCTCGGGCTGCTCTACGCCACCCTGCTTTTTCTCAAGCGCTTTGGAGGCGGCGGCGCCGGAGGCGCCAACCTGCTGAAGGTACGCGGCGCAGCCCCTGTCGGCCCGCGGGAGCGGGTCGTGCTGGTGGAGGTGGCCGGCAAGGTGCTCGTCCTCGGTGTCGCCCCGGGGCGGGTCAACACACTGCACACCCTCGACGCAACCGAACTGCCGCCAGCCACCGGTGAAAGCACCTTGCTCTCCGGTGGCAAGGATTTCCAGACCTGGCTGAAACAGACCCTGGAGCGCCGGCCGTGATGCGCTTACTGTCATTCGTGCGCCGCCTCGCACCGCTGTGCCTGCTCGCCCCCCTGCCGGTCCTGGCCCAGGCACTGCCGGCCCTGACCAGCACCCCGGCCGGCGGCGGCGGCACCCAGTACAGCCTGTCGATCCAGACCCTGCTGCTGCTCACCTCCCTGAGCTTCCTGCCGGCGATGCTGCTGATGATGACCTGCTTCACGCGCATCGTCATCGTCATGTCCCTGCTGCGCCACGCCCTCGGCACGCAGACCTCGCCGCCCAACCAGGTGCTGGTCGGCCTGTCCCTGTTCCTGACCTTCTTCATCATGTCGCCTGTGGCCGACAAGGTCTATACGGAAGCCTGGGTGCCCCTGTCGGAAAACCGCATCACCTTCAACGATGCCCTCGACCGTGCCACCGTGCCGGTCAAGGCCTTCATGCTCACACAGATCCGCGAACCGGACCTCAGCCTGTTTGCCAAGCTCGCCAAGACGCCCCGCGTGGAAAAGGCGGAAGATCTGCCGATGCGCGTCGTCATCCCGGCCTTCGTCACGTCCGAACTTAAAACCGCCTTCCAGATCGGCTTCATCGTCTTCATCCCCTTCCTGATCATCGACATGGTCGTGGCCTCGGTGCTGATGTCGATGGGCATGATGATGATGAGCCCGGCCACCGTCGCCCTGCCCTTCAAGATCATGCTCTTCGTGCTGGTGGACGGCTGGGATCTGCTGATCGGCTCGCTGGTACGCAGCTTCGGCTGAACAAGGAGTTCACCATGACGCCCACCACTGTCATCGACCTCGGTCGGCAAGCTCTCGAACTCACACTGCTGGTGTCGGCTCCGCTGTTCATCGCGGCCCTCGTCACCGGCCTGATCGTGTCGATCTTCCAGGCCGCCACGCAGATCAACGAGCAGACCCTGTCTTTCGTCCCCAAGCTGGTCGCCACCTTCATCACCCTGGTGCTGGCGGGCCCGTGGATGATCACGATGATGACCGACTTCATCCGCCGCTTGTTCGACAGCATTCCCACGCTGATCGGCTGAGGCCGGCGCTCCGCCATGCTGTCCATCACCTCAGCCCAGCTCGACGCGTGGCTGGCCATGCTGGCCTACCCGCTGGCGCGCATCCTCGGGCTGGTGGGTACGGCCCCGGTGTTCGCCAACGACGGCATGCCGCGGCGCATCAGGCTGCTGGCCGGGCTGGCCATCGCCGTCGGCCTGGCGCCGGCCCTGCCCCCTGTTCCAAACGTACCGCTGGGCTCGTGGAGCGGCATGCTGATCCTCGGCCAGCAAACCTTGATCGGCCTGGCGATGGGCCTGACGATGCGCATCATGCTGGCGGCCCTCGAGCTAATGGGCGAACTCGTCAGCCTGCAGATGGGCCTGTCCTTCGCGACCTTCTTCGATCCGATGTCCGGCGGCCAGACCGCAGTCGTCGGCCAGTTCCTGACCCTGCTGTCCTCGCTGATCTTCCTGGCCCTCAACGGCCACCTGCTGCTGGTCGACGTGCTCGCGCGCAGCTTCGAGTGGCTCCCCATCTCGGCTGCGCCGGTCCATGGCGATGGCTGGATGCTGCTGGCCCGCACCGGAGGGATCATCTTCAGCAGCGGCCTGCTGATGGCCCTGCCCATCGTCACCGCACTGCTCATTACCAACATCGCCCTCGGCATCCTCACCAAGGCAGCACCGCAGCTCAACCTGTTTGCGATCGGCTTCCCGATCACGCTGAGCGTCGGCCTCGGCATGCTGGTCATGACCCTCGAACGCATTGCACCGCTGCTGCAACGCCTCTACGACGTGGGCTTTGAGAGCATCGCGCAAGTAGTGCGGGCCACACAATGAGCCCGTCAGCACGCCACATATCACTAGCACTCAACTTCCCGGGGCTTTGACCGATATTCCCCATTAGAAGCGCAACGCACCTGCGGAACCCCATGGCCATAGTCATCGTCGACGACACCCCCGTCAATCTCACCCTGATCCAGGCGCTGGTCCGCAAGCTCACGCCAGCCGGAACGGAAATCCATGCCTTCGCCTCACCGGTCGAGGGCCTGCAGTGGTGCGGGGAAAACGAACCGGACCTGATCATCGTCGATTACATGATGCCCGACATCAACGGCATCGAATTCATCGAGACCGTGCGCCGACGCCACCCGGCCGACGCGGTCCCGATCCTGATGGTGACCGCCGCCCATGAGAAGGAAATCCGCTACCAGAGCCTGAGCGCCGGCGCCAACGACTTCCTGACCAAGCCCATTGACCGCCACGAGTTCGATCCCCGTGTGCGGACCATGCTAGCGCTACGCGACAGCCACACGCGCATGCGCCGATGGAACGACGATCTGATCGCGGCGGTCATGCGCAAGACTGCAGAGATCGTCGCCCGCGAGCGGGAGACGGTCACCCGGCTGGCGCGGGCTGCCGAATACCGGGACCCGGAAACCGGCGCCCATATCGTGCGCATGGCCCATTACTCAGAACTGATCGCCCGCCAGATGGGGCTGGACGCGGAGTATTGCGAGCGCCTGCTCAGCGCCGCGCCGATGCACGACGTGGGCAAGGTCGGCACGCCGGATCACATCCTGCTGAAACCCGGCCGCCTGACCGACGACGAGATGCTCATCATGCGCCGCCACGCGGCCATCGGACACGACATTCTCAGCGGCTCCAACTCGCCGATGATCCAGATGGCCGCCGAGATCGCCCTCAACCACCATGAGAAATTCGACGGCAGCGGCTATCCATCCGGCCTGGCAGGTGAGGCAATTCCGCTGAGCGGACGCATCGTCGCCGTTGCCGATGTGTTCGACGCCCTGACCTCCGCGCGCCCCTACAAACCGGCCTGGGAACTGGATCGGGCGGTAAGCCTCCTCAAGGAAGGACGCGGCACGCATTTCGACCCGGTCTGCGTTGACGCCCTCCTGGAACAATGGCCCGCAGTGCTGGCCATTCGCGAGCGATACCAAGACCAGGAATGAACGCCCCGTTTCATGCCCTGGCCTCCCGCCTCGGCCTGCGCTCCCTCGGCCAGCAGCTCACCTTCCTGTTCGCGCTGCTGCTGACGCTGTCGATCGGTATTTACTCCCTCTATATCGGCGCAGGGCAGGCTACCTACGTGGAGCGCCTCGAGCGCCGCCACGGGGACGAACTGGGCCAACAGATGGCCACCGCCCTCGAACCCTACGTGGCAACCGGCGATGCGCCGCAGATCCTGTCCCGCCTGCTGCAGCTCCGCCCCTCCCCAAGCATCCTGCGGGTCACGGTGACCGACCGCCAAGGCGTCCCCCTCGCCAGCGCCGCGCGGGAGCGCGAAGACGCCCCCATGGAGGCCGAGACCATCGCCGCGACGCCGCTGGTCCTTCCGACCGACAACCGGCAGGCCAGTGCTGCCCAGCTCCGTACGACACAGCGGACGATCCTGTCCTGGTCAGGCATCGGCGAGCACGCCCCGCTCGGCTGGCTGCGCGTCGAGATGAAGCCGCTGGCCGCCGAAGCGAGCTTCCAGCACATCATCGAGGACAGTGCGCTGGCCAGCCTGCTGACACTGCTCGCCGGCACGCTGGCCATCCTGTACTTCCTGCGCCGGCCGCTGCGCAGTCTCGAACGCGCCACCCATTTTGCGGAATCCCTCGAGAACAACCAGGGGGCGATGCTGGCCGAGCCCGGCAGCATCCACGAGATCCACAAACTGGTGGATGCCCTGAACTGGACCTCCATTCGCCTCTTTGACGGCCAGGCGGCCCTCAGCGCCAGCGAGTCCCGCAACCGGGCGATCACCGAGGCGGCGCTGGACTGCATCATCACGGTGGACGGAGAAGGCCGCATCATCGAGTTCAACCCTGCCGCCGAACGCACCTTCGGCTACCTTCGCAGCGAGGTGCTGCACCAACCCTACGCCTGGCAGCTGTTCCCCGAGCGCCTGCGGGACGCCCAGGGCACCGAACTCGCCAGGCAGCTCGCCGAGCCCCGCCCCGAACGCACCGGCCAGCGCATCGAAGGCATCGCCGTGCGCAAGGGCGGCGAAGAGTTTCCGGTGGAAGTAGCCTTGGTCGCGGTGGAAAGCAACGGCCAGCGGCTCGTCACCGCCTACTTGCGGGACATCGGCGAGCGCAAGGCGGCCGAAGCCTACATGCGCGAGGCCAAGGAAGCCGCCGAGGCCAACAGCCGCTCGAAGAGCGACTTCCTGGCCAACATGAGCCACGAGATCCGGACGCCGATGAACGCCATCCTCGGCATGACCGACCTGGCCCTCGACACGCAACTCGACGACGAACAACGAGAATACTTGCAGCTGGTGAAGAGCTCAGCCAACGCACTGCTGGGCGTCATCAACGACATTCTGGACTTCTCGAAGATCGAGGCCGGCAAACTGGATTTCGAACACATCGACTTCAGCCTGCGCGACTGCGTCGCGCTGGCCGCACGCACACTGCAGCAACGAGCCACCGAGAAGGGGCTGCAACTCACGGCCCAGGTCTCGCCGGACGTCCCCGACAGCCTGCTGGGCGACCCGCATCGCCTGCGCCAGGTGCTGATCAACCTGCTCTCCAACGGCATCAAGTTCACGACGGCCGGCAGCGTCCAACTGATCGTCCAGCCCGGCCAGGCTGGAGTCGACGGCAAGGCCGCGGTCCACTTCCGCGTCCGCGACACCGGCGTCGGCATCCCGGCCGAAAAACAGAGCCTGATCTTCGACGCCTTCTCCCAGGCCGACACATCCACGACGCGCCGCTACGGGGGCACAGGACTGGGGCTGACGATCAGCGCCCAACTGGTTCAGGCGATGGGGGGGCACATCGGGGTGGACAGCACGCCCGGCGACGGCAGCACCTTCCACTTCACCGCTCATTTCGATCGGGGCCAGCAAGCGGCGGCGCTTGACGACGAAGCCCAGCTGGACAACCTGCCGGTGCTCGTCGCGGTGGACAACCCGACGGAACGGACGATGCTGATGGAACTGCTCAAGCAGTGGCGAATGGCGCCGCTGGCCATGTCCGATGCGGCCGGGAGCAGGCGCGCACTGGCTGCGGCCTACGCCGATGGCCATCCTTTCCGGGTCGTCATTGTCAGCACGCAACTCCCCGACGCCGAGGGTTTCGAGCTGATCCGGGAGATTCCGCGGGTTACCCGGCCGCAACCGTGCATCATCATGCTGGCCGGGGAAGGCCGGCGCGGCGACGGTGCCCGCTGCCGTGAGCTGGGGATATCCGCCTACCTGCCGATGCCCGTGCAGGCCTCGGACCTGCTGAACGCCATCCTGCTCTCGGTCGGGCCCATCGACACGCAAGAGCACGACCGCAGCCTGATCACACGCCACAGCCTGCGTGAGCAGCGACGCCAGTTGCGCATTCTGCTCGCCGAGGACAACATCGTGAACCAGACTCTCGCGCTGCGCCTGCTCGAAAAGCTCGGGCACCAGGTCGAGGTCGCCAACAACGGCGCGGAAGCCGTCGAACTGCATGCCCACGGACATTTCGACATCATCCTGATGGATGTCCAGATGCCCGTCCTCGGCGGGTTCGAAGCCACCGCCCGGATACGAGAAAGAGAAACCGCCGGTATGTCCCGCACCCCCATCATCGCCATGACCGCCCACGCCATGAAAGGCGACCGGGAACGCTGCCTGGAAGCCGGCATGGACGGCTACCTGTCAAAACCGGTCCATGCTCCCGACCTGGTCGAAGTACTGATCAACAACGTCGGGCACGGCGATCCGGCCCCGCTCCCCGCCACCGAATCGGCGCCGGGCGGCGCCCCCATCTTCGACCGCGAGAAAATGCTCGCCAACCTGGACAACGACGAAGAGCTACTGGTCCAGTTGATCGAGATGTATTCCGAAGACGAAGCGCGCATGGTGGCCACCGTGGATGCCGCAGTAGCCGCCGGCGATGCCGACGCGCTCTACAACGCGGCCCATGCGCTGAAGGGGGCGGTCTCCAACTTCTGCGCCGAGCGCGCCCAGGCCAAGGCCCAGCAGCTGGAGCGGCTGGGCCGCGACAAGCAGCTGGCCGACGCACCCGCCGTCCTCGCCGAACTGCACCAGGAGCTGATCGCGCTGCGGGAAGCCTTCAGCCGCCCGCCCAAGTAAGCCCCTCAGCTCCGGGCCTGGATCAGCTCGACCTTATAGCCGTCCGGATCCTCGACGAAGGCGATTACCGTCGTCCCGTGCTTCATCGGACCGGCTTCGCGGACGACCTTGCCGCCGCGTGCCTTGATCGCCTCACAGGCCGCATAGGCGTCGGGCACTTCCAGCGCGATGTGGCCGTAGGCCGTGCCGAGCTCGTAGGACTCCACGCCCCAGTTGTGGGTCAGCTCGAGAACCGCCCCTTCGGATTCGTCCTGGTAGCCGACGAAGGCCAGCGTGAACTTGCCCTCCGGATAGTCGTTCCGGCGCAGCAGGCGCATGCCAAGCACCTCGGTGTAAAACGCGATGGAGCGGTCGAGATCGACGACCCGGAGCATGGTGTGCAGAAGACGCATGGAGCTTTCCTCGGTTCAAATGTGCGGAAGGGATGCCGCCACCTGGCGGAGCGCCTGGCGGGCGGCGAGGTGATCGGGATACAAAGACTCCACTACGGACCAGAAGCGCGGCGAGTGGTTCATCTCGACGAGATGGGCGACCTCGTGGGCCACCACGTAGTCGATCAGCCCCAACGGCAGGTGGATCAAGCGCCAGTGCAGGCGGATACCGCTACGGCTGCTGCAACTGCCCCAGCGCGTGCGCGCATTGGTCAGCCCCACCGCCGGCACCGGGCGTCCGAGACGCAGGCAGAACTCCTCGACCCGATTGGAGAACAGCTCCAGCCCGCGCCGCTGCAGGCCCCGCAACAGTAGCTGGCGGGCATCGCCGCCGCTGCGCAGGGCCAGCTCGAGAATGCGCTCGGGGCCGGACTCGTGCCACAGCACCCGATTGTTGCCGCGCCCGACTTTGAGATGCCAGGTGTCGCCGAGCAGCGGCAGCGTCGCCCCGTCCTCAGCCACGAAGGCCGGCAGCGGACTGGCCTGTGGCCGCTGGTGCAGCTTGTCTACGACCCAGTCCGCATGGCTGCGGATGAAGGCCTCCACGTCCCGCAGACTCACCCGCTGCGGCACACCGACGTTCAGGCCGCGATCGTCGATGCGCAGCCCCAGGGTCTTGCGCACACTGCGCCGCAGCCGATAGACGACCCGCTGCCCGTTCAGGACGATCTCGCGGGTTTCGACGGCCGGCGCCGTCACGCCTGGACCGTTTCCTTGCGGGAATGATCCCGGTAATGGTACGGAAACAGGCGGCGCATCTCGGCCTCGATCCACTTCTCGGCGAGGGCGTTGATCTGGTCGGCGGACAGGCCGGTGGTATCGATCACCGGTCCGACGCTCACCACCACTTCGCCAGGACGCTTGAAGAACGCGTTGCGCGGCCAGAACTCACCGGCATTGTGGGCCACCGGCACCACCGGCGTCCCAGTCTGCGCGGCCAGCCAGGAACCGCCGGCCTTGTAGCGTTTCTTGCTGCCCGGTGCAACGCGGGTACCTTCCGGGAAGATCGTCACCCACAAGCCGTCGGCCAGGCGCTCGCGCCCCTGGGCCTCGACCTGGGCCAGAGCATCCTTGCCGGCGGCCCGGTCGATGGCGATCATCGGCATTTGCGCAATGCCCCAGCCGAAGAAGGGCACCTTGTGGATCTCCTTCTTCATCACGAAGACCATGGGCGGGAAGATGTCCTGCAGCATGATGGTTTCCCACGCCGACATGTGCTTGGAAAGCACGATGGCGGGTCCCTGGGCCGGAATGTTCTCGGCACCGATCAGGCGGTAGGGAATCCCCAGCACGTGCTTGACGACCCACGCCATGATGCGCGGCCAGCCACGGATGATCTTGTGGCGGGTCCTCGGGCCGAAGGGGAAGGTGGCCATGGCGATCACCGCGTACAGCGGGGTGAAGATGCCAAGGGCCAGCATGAACAGCAGATTGCGGATCAGAACCACGGAGCGGACACTTTCAGGCGGTAAGCTGCGCGACGACGGCCGCCAGGTCGGGATGGATTTCGGTGCCCTCGGGCAGCGTGGGGTCGGCCTGGGTCTTGGGCCCCTTGCCGGTCAGCACGAGGTAGGGCTTGCAGCCCACTGCCATGCCGGCCTGCAGGTCGCGCAGGCTGTCGCCGACCACCGGCATGCCGGTCAGGTCCACGTTGAAGCGCTCGGCGATCTGGATGAACATGCCCGGCTTGGGCTTGCGGCACTCGCAAGTGGAATCCGCCGGGTGCGGGCAGAAGAAGATCGCGTCCAGCCGGCCGCCGACCTGGGCCAGGGCCTTGGTCATCTTTTCGTTGATGGCGTTGAGGGTGTCCATGTCGAAGAGGCCGCGCCCGACCCCCGACTGGTTGGAGGCCACCACCACCCGCCAGCCCGCCTCGTTGAGGCGGGCAATGGCTTCCAGGGAACCGGGAATCGGCTTCCATTCCTCGGGTGACTTGATGAACTGGTCGGAGTCGAAATTGATGACCCCGTCCCGGTCGAGCACGATCAGCTTCATGGACAGCTTTCCTCAGGCGGACAGGCGGGAGATGTCGGCCACCTGGTTCATCAGGCCGGCCAGCTGGTTGAGCAGGGCCAGGCGGTTCTGACGCACCAGCGGCTCCTCGGCCATCACCATCACCTCATCGAAGAAGCGGTCCACCGCCGCCCGCAGGCCGGCGAGAACACGCAGCGCGTCGGTGTAGGCCTCGTTCTGGAAGTGGGAACGGGCCAGCGGCGCAACCTCGACGATGGCGTGGAACAGGGCCTTTTCAGCCTCCTCCACCAGCAGCGCCACATCGGGCTCGCCGATCGGGCCTTCGGCCTTCTTGAGGATGTTGACGATGCGCTTGTTGGCGGCGGCCAGCGCGGCGGCTTCGGGCAGTTGCTGGAAGGCCACGACGGCTTCGAGCTTCGGCACCACCAGGTCGATGCGGGTCGGCCTGAGGGCCAGCACCGCGTCCACCACGTCCTGGGCATGGCCTGCGTCGCGCAGGGTGTTGCGCAGGCGCTCGAGGATGAAGTCGTACAGCGGGCCGTCCACCTCGGCGGTCAGCACGCCCGGGGTGAAGGCGGCCACGGAGATCTTGATCAGCTCGGCCAGGTCGAGGGGCAGCGGCGCTTCCATCAGGATGCGCAGCACGCCCAGGGCGGCACGGCGCAGGCCGAACGGGTCCTTGTCGCCGGTCGGGATCTGGCCGATGCCGAAGAAGCCGACCAGCGCGTCGAGCTTGTCGGCCAGCGCCAGCGCGCGGCCGATGTTGCTGTCGGGCAGCGCGTCGCCGGCAAAACGCGGGCGATAGTGCTGCTCGATGGCCTCGGCGACCACCGGCGCGGCGCCTTCGGCCAGCGCGTAGTAGCGGCCCATGGTGCCCTGCAGCTCGGGGAACTCGCCGACCATGTCGGTCAGCAGGTCGGCCTTGGACAGCAGCGCGGCGCGGTTGGCCTGGTTCTCGTCGGCGCCCAGCAGGCCGGCGACCTTGCGGGCCACGGCGGACAGGCGCTCGACGCGGTCGCCGAGGGAGCCCAGCTTGTTGTGATAGACCACCGAGCCGAGCTTGACGACGCGCGGCGTGAGGCCCGCCTTGATGTCCTGCTCGAAGAAGAAGCGCGCGTCGGACAGGCGCGGGCGCACCACGCGCTGGTTGCCGGCGATGATGTTGGTCGGGTCGGCCAGCTCCATGTTGGAGACGATCAGGAAGCGGTTGAGCAGCTTGCCGGCCTGGTCGAACAGCGGGAAGTACTTCTGGTTGGCGCGCATCGTGAGGATCAGGCATTCCTGCGGCACGGCCAGGAACTCGGCCTCGAACTCGCCGACGTAAACCGTCGGGTGTTCGACCAGCGCGCTCACCTCGTCCAGCAGGTCGGCGTATTCGCCCAGCGTGGCGTGCTGGCGGCCGGCTTCGGAAACCAGCTGTTTCTCGATGTTGGCGCGGCGCTCGGCGAAATCCGGAATGATCTTGCCTTCGGCCAGCAGCGTCGGCTCGTAGGCGTCGGCGGTGGCGATCTCGATGTCGCCCTTGCTCATGAAGCGGTGGCCACGGGTCGTGCGGCCGGACTGGACGTCGAGCACCGACCCGGGCACCACGTCGGCACCGTGCAGCATGGTCAGCTTGTGGGCGGGACGCACGAAGGTGGCGTCGCCGTCGCCCCAGCGCATCACCTTGGGAATCGGCAGCTGCTTCAGCGCATCCTGCACGATGCCGGCCAGCACGTCGGCCAGCTTGGCACCAGCCACGGTGGAGGTGTGGAACAGTGCTTCGGCCTTGCCGTCCATGCGGCGCTCGAAGCTCGCCACGGCAGACAACGGAATGCCCTTGGCTTCCAGCTTCTTGGTCAGCGCCGGAGTCGGCTGGCCGTCGGCGGAGAGCGCCACGGACACCGGCATGATCTTCTCGGTGACGTCCTTGGCGGCGGCTTCGGGCAGCACGTGGGCGATGGTCACCGCCAGCCGGCGCGGCGTGGCAAACCAGCGGAAGGCGCCGTCGGCAGCCACCAGGCCGCGCGTGCGCAGGCCGGCGACGATGCCGTTGGAGAAGGCCTGGCCGAGCTTGGGCAGGGCCTTGGGGGGGAGTTCTTCAGTCAGCAGTTCAACGAGCAGGGTCGCGCCGGTCATCACGCGGCCTCCTTCTTCAGCATCGGGAAGCCGAGGGCTTCGCGGGAGTTGTAATAGGCCTGGGCCACTTCACGGGCCAGCGCACGCACACGGCCGATGTAGGCGGCGCGCTCGGTGACGGAGATCGCCCCACGGGCGTCGAGCAGGTTGAAGGTGTGGGAGCACTTCATGACCATCTCGAAGGCCGGCAGCACCAGCGGTACGGCCAGCAAGCGCTTGGCCTCGCCTTCGTACTCGCCGAACAGGCGGAACAGCCATTCCACGTTGGAATGCTCGAAGTTGTAGGTGGACTGCTCCACCTCGTTCTGGTGATAGACATTGCCGTAGGTCACCGGCGTACCGTCCGGGCCGATCGACCACACCAGGTCATAAACGTTCTCGACGCCTTGCAGGTACATGGCCAGGCGCTCGAGACCGTAGGTGATCTCGCCCAGCACCGGCCGGCAGGACAGGGAACCGACTTCCTGGAAGTAGGTGAACTGGGTGACTTCCATGCCATCCAGCCAGACCTCCCAACCCAGGCCCCAGGCGCCCAGCGTCGGCGACTCCCAGTCGTCCTCGACAAAGCGGATGTCGTGGGCATTGGGATCGATGCCCAGCGCACGCAGGCTATCGATGTAGAGCTCCTGGATGTTGGCCGGCGACGGCTTGAGCACCACCTGGTACTGGTAGTAATGCTGCAGGCGGTTGGGGTTCTGGCCGTAGCGGCCGTCCTTCGGGCGGCGGGACGGCTGAACGTAGGCGGCATTCCAGTGTTCCGGGCCGATGGCGCGCAGGAAGGTCGCCGTGTGGAAGGTGCCGGCGCCGACCTCGATGTCGTAGGGCTGGAGCAGGGTGCAGCCGTGCTCGGCCCAGAAGTTCGAGAGACGCAGGATGATCTGCTGGAAAGTCGGTTTTTGAACGGACATGGAGTCTCCGCGGCGAGCGCCGCGCGAATTTGGGCAAAACCCGGATTTTACTGGGTTTCCGTGCGCAGGGGAGCCTTGGCGGCAGGAAGCCGGCTTCGGCCTCCCTTCATCCATCACGATGGAATACTGTCAAGAAATGGGACAGATCGGCCGTAAATAAAAGACCTATATAAAACATTTGCCAGCCAGCATCCCTACATAAGCCGGCGGCGCCTGAGCAAATCAGGTTTGAGGAGAGGATCGATCATGAAACTGGAAAGCCTGCGCGTCTCCACGCGCATGCGACTGCTCGTCGCACTGACCCTGCTCGGCCTGGTCGCCCTATGCGCCGTGAGCCTGGCCCATCTACACAGCAGCATGATGGACGACCGCAAGTTGCAGACCCAATACCTCGTCGAAAGCGGCATCGGTATCATCGACCACTTCGACAAGCTGGCCAAGGCCGGCACCCTGAGTGAAGCCGACGCCCAGAAGGCGGCCAAGGACGCCCTGCGCAACATGCGCTATGCCGGCAACAACTACCTGTTCGTGGTGGACAACAAGAACCACTACGTCGTGCTCCCCCCAAAGCCCGAGAAGGAAGGCACCGACGCCAGCGGCCAGAAAGACGCCAACGGCAAGACGATGATCGTCGAGATGGTCAAGGTTGCGGCAGCCGGCGGTGGCTTCGTGGACTACTGGTACCCGAAGGCCGGTGAGAGCACCCCGCAACCCAAGCTGTCCTATGCCGCCCCCTTCGCCCCATGGGGCTGGGTGGTGGGGACCGGGATCTACGTGGATGACGTGGACCGGCAGTTCCACTCCATCGCTGCCTTGCTGGGCGGTATCTCCCTCGGGTTGCTGATTCTGCTCGGCATGGTTGGCTGGCGCGTCAGCACCAGCGTCACCAGCCAGCTCGGCGGCGAGCCGACGGAAGCCACGGCGGTCATGCAGCGTGCCGCCCAAGGCGACCTCACCTCCCACATCGACGCCTCCAGCCGCAACAGCATGCTCGGCGCCCTCGACACGATGGTGGTCGCGCTGCGCTCGATGGTCGGCGAAATCAACAGCGGCGCCAACCAGCTCGTGCATAACGCCGACCACATCAGCCGCGTGTCGAACGAGGTTGCCGAAGCCGCCGAACGCCAGTCCGACGCCACCACGTCGATGGCCGCCGCGATGGAAGAGCTGACCGTCAGCTCCAGCCACATTTCGGCCAGCGCGCTGGAAACCGAAGAGAACTCCCAGGAGGCCATGCGCCTGGCCGCCGAAGGCAGCCAGCGGGTGGATCAGGCGGCCGGCGCGATCCGCAAGATGTCGGAAACCGTCACCAGTGCCTCCGGCCGCATCCTGGCCCTGGAAGAGCGCATCGGGCAGGTCTCGTCGATCGCCAACGTGATCAAGGAAATCGCCGGCCAGACCAACCTGCTGGCCCTCAACGCCGCCATCGAAGCCGCCCGCGCGGGCGAGCAGGGGCGCGGCTTCGCGGTGGTCGCCGACGAGGTGCGCAAACTGGCCGAACGGACCTCCTCCGCCACCACCGAGATCGAGCAGATGATCGCCGGCATCCAGAGCGACACCAGCAGTGCCGTCGAGGCGATGAACGCGGCGCTGCCCGAAGTGGATCAGGGCGTCGCGCTGGCGGCCTCCGCCGCCGAGGCCCTGCAGGCCATCGAGAGCGGCGCCCGCCAGACCCTCGAACGGGTCCGCGAGATCGCCGACGCGACGCGGGAACAGAGCGCCGCCAGCAC
Source organism: Zoogloea sp. GW822-FHT05C07 (assembly GCF_058800215.1). Lineage (NCBI taxonomy): Bacteria > Pseudomonadati > Pseudomonadota > Betaproteobacteria > Rhodocyclales > Zoogloeaceae > Zoogloea > Zoogloea sp. GW822-FHT05C07. The sequence continues at coordinate 3,422,641 of NZ_CM179510.1, read as the reverse complement.
CTCCATCGCCCAGCGCGTCGAGGAAATCTCGACGATGGTGGAAAGCACGACGGAGAACATCCGCGGTGCGGCCGATGCCGCCATCGGCCTGGAAAAGATCGCCTTCAGCCTGAAGGACCAGATCGGCCGCTTCCGCGTCTGAACGAAACGGAAGCCTTGCGGCAAGGCATGCATGACGGGGGCGAGTTCATTCGCCCCCGTGTTTTTTTACGAATCCTTTTTCCAGACCAACGATGACCGCCATCAGCACCGCAGCAGCGGCAATCTCTGCCCACGCGGCGGCCGGTGGCGGCGCCGATGCGAAAACCCGGTTCATCGCCGGCAGCCACGTGAACAGAGCCTGCAAGACGAGCATCGCCGCGATCCCCGCCCAGAACCAGGGGTTGGAGAACCATCCGCAGCGCCAGAACGGGCCACGCAGGTTGCGGCAGTTGAAGAGATAGGCGATCTCCCCGGCCACGAAGACGTTGACCGCCACCGTACGTGCCTCTTCCAGCGTCACCCCCAGCGCCCGCCAGCGCAGGAACAGGCCGAAGGACGCCACCAGCAGCAAGGCCCCGACCAGCACGATGCGCCGCACCAGCAGACGATCGACGATGGGCGTGCCGGGCGGGCGTGGCGGGCGCCCCATCACATCGCCCTGGATCGGCTCGAAGGCCAGCGCCAGGCCCAGCAGGACCGCCGTGGTCATGTTGATCCACAGGATCTGCAGCGGCGTGATCGGCAGCGTCACGCCGGCCAGCACCGCGAAGAGGATCACCAGCCCCTCGCCGAAGTTGGTCGGCAGCGTCCAGATGATGAACTTCACCAGATTGTCGTAGACGCCGCGCCCCTCCTCGACCGCGGCCTCGATGCTGGCGAAGTTGTCGTCGGTGAGGACCATCGCGGCGGCCTCCTTGGCGACCTCGGTGCCCCCCGCGCCCATCGCCACGCCGATATCGGCAGCCTTCAGCGCCGGCGCGTCGTTCACCCCGTCGCCGGTCATCGCGACCACCTCGCCGTTGGCCTGCAGGGCCCGTACCAGGCGCAGCTTCTGCTCGGGCTCGACGCGGGCGAAGACATGGACGTTCCGCACCACGCTACGCAGCCCGTCCGCGTCGAGCCGGGCGAGCTCACGGCCGGTCAGGGCCCGCGCCCCCTCCTCCACCAGGCCCAGTTGGCGGGCGATCGCCAGCGCCGTCACCGCGTGGTCGCCGGTGATCATCTTGACCGTGATGCCGGCCCGGTGGCACGCGCGGATGGCACCGATCGCCGCCTCGCGGGGCGGATCGAGCATGGCCTGCAGGCCGAGGAAGCACAGGCCGTCGGCCAGCGCAGTCTCGTCCAGCGTTTCCGCCTCCGTCGGCAGGCGGGCGAAGGCCAGCACCCTCAACCCTTCGGCCGCGAGGCCACGCGCCACCTCATGGACGGCCTGCGCGTCGAGCGGAATCACGCTCCCGTCGCCGTCGAGCATGTGCGTGCAGCGGCGCAGCACGACTTCCGGCGCCCCTTTCAACATGACGATGCAGCCTCTGTCGCTGCGGTGCAACGTGGCCATGAACTGGCGCGCCGAATCGAAGGCGATCTCGTCCAGCCGCGGCATCGCCGTGCCCAGCGCGTCCTCGTCGAGACCGGCCTTGCGGGCCGCAACCAATAGCGCAGCTTCGGTGGGATCACCGGTGATCTGCCAGTCGCCGCTCTCTTCCCGCAAGCCCGCGTCGTTGCACAGCACGCCAGCCAGCAGGAGCTCGCGCAAGGCGGCGGGCGGCTCGACCAGTTCTGTACCGTTGGCACTCACCGCGCCCCGCGGCGCATAGCCGTCCCCGCTGAAGTCGTAGCGCTGGCTGCCGGCAAAGGCGGCGCGTACGGTCATCTGGTTCTCGGTGAGGGTGCCGGTTTTGTCGGAGCAGATCACCGTCGTGCTGCCGAGCGTTTCCACTGCCGGCAGGCGGCGGATGATCGTGCGGCGGCGGGCCATGCGCGCCACGCCGATGGCCAGGGTCACACTCACCGCCGCCGGCAGACCTTCGGGAATCGCCCCAACCGCCAGCGCCACAGCCGCCATCAGCATGTCGAGCCAGGGTTCGCCGCGCAAGCTGCCGACCACGAAACCCAGTGCCGCCAGCGCCAGGATCAGTACCAGCAACGCACTGGAAAAACGCGCCATCGCCCGGGTCAGCGGCGTGGCCAGCGTGTCGGCCTGCTCCAGCATGTCGGCGATGCGCCCGGTCTCGGTACCGCGGCCGGTGGCAACCACCAGCCCGGCTGCCTGACCGGCGACAACCAGCGTCCCGGCAAAAGCCATGCAGCTCCGCTCGGCCAGGCCGCTGTCCGCCGACACCGGCTCGACGCCCTTTCCCACCGCCGTGGACTCGCCGGTGAACGAGGCCTCGGTGATCTGCAGCGCGCGCGTGTCGAACAGGCGCAGGTCGGCCGGCACCTTGTCGCCGGCGGCCAGCCACACCACGTCGCCCGGTACCAGTTCGGCGGCGGAGAGGCGCCGACGCTGGCCGGCCCGCAGCACCGTCACCTCGCTGGCGACACTGCGAGCCAAGGCCGCCAGCGCGTCCTCGGCGCGCCCTTCCTGGATGAAACCGATCAGCGCGTTGACCAGCACCACGCCGAAGATGACGCCGGCGTCGGCCCATTCGTGCAGGAAAGCGGCGATTGCCCCGCTGGCGATCAGGATGTAGATCAGCGGCTGATGGAACTGCAGCGCAAAGCGCAGCACCGCCCCACGCCCGGGCCGGGCGTCGATACGGTTGGGGCCGTGGATACACAGGCGCTCGGCAGCGACCGCCTCGGCGAGCCCGTCATCCGGGCTCGACTGGAAGGTCGCAAAGGCCTCCTGATGGGAGCGGGCATGCCAGCCCGGCGGATCGACAGGCGTCATGACAATGGAGCCGGACGGACGAAGCCCGTCCGGCGGACTGGTTCAGCCGACCTTGGGCAAACCCGACAGGGCCATCGCCAATTCTGCTTCGTCGTAGTCCTGGTCGACCAGCTTGCCGGACAGGTAGTTGGTGTAGGCACTCATGTCGAAATGGCCATGGCCGGACAGACAGAAGAGGATCGTCTCGCTCTTGCCTTCGGCCTTGCAGCGCAGGGCTTCGTCGATGGCCGCGCGCACCGCGTGGTTGGACTCCGGCGCCGGCACGATGCCCTCGCTGCGGGCGAACATCACGCCGGCCTCGAAACAGGCGGTCTGGTGGTAGTTGCGCGCTTCGATCAGGCCCAGTTCCTTCACGTGGCTGACCAGCGGCGCCATGCCATGGTAGCGCAGGCCGCCGGCATGCAGGCCCGGCGGCGTGAACTCGCTGCCCAGCGTGTGCATCTTGACCAGCGGCGTCATGCGGCCCGTATCGCCGAAATCGTAGGCGTACTGGCCACGGCTGAGGGACGGACAGGCCGACGGCTCCACGGCGACGATGCGCCGCTTTTTGGCATTGGCTCCGCCACGCAGCTGCAGGCCGATGAAGGGGAAAGCGATGCCGGCGAAGTTGGAGCCACCACCGGTACAGCCGATCACCACGTCCGGATCGTCACCGGCCATTTCCAGCTGGGTGATCGCCTCTTCGCCGACGATGGTCTGGTGCAGCAGCACGTGGTTAAGCACGGAGCCGAGGGCGTACTTGGTGTCCTCGTGCTTGGCCGCCACTTCGACGGCTTCGGAGATGGCGATGCCGAGGGAGCCGATGTGGTCGGGATACTGGGCCAGCACCGCGCGGCCGTACTCGGTCTCGTTGGACGGCGAGGCCACGCAGCGGCCGCCCCAGGTTTCCATCAGCGCCCGGCGGTAAGGCTTCTGGTCGTAGGACACGCGCACCTGGAAGATCGTCACGTCCAGACCGAACAGGCCACCAGCGTAGGACAGGGACGAACCCCACTGCCCCGCGCCGGTTTCGGTGGTTAGCCGCTTCACCCCTTCCTGGGCGTTGTACCAGGCCTGGGGCACGGCGGAGTTGGGCTTGTGGCTGCCGGCCGGCGACACGCCTTCGTACTTGTAGTAGATCTTGGCCGGCGTATCGAGCAGCTTTTCAAGGCGGCGTGCGCGAAACAGCGGGCTCGGCCGCCACTGGCACAACACCTCACGGACCGGCTCGGGAATGTCGATCCAGCGCTCGGTGGACATTTCCTGCTCGATGATCGCGTTCGGGAACAAGGGCGCCAGGTCGGACGGACCGAGGGGCTGCAGGGTGCCGGGATGCAGCGGCGGCGGCAGGGGCACCGGCAGGTCGGCGGCAATGTTGTACCAGGACTTGGGCATACGGCTTTCGTCGAGCTGGTACTTGATCCTATCGGTCATGGCGAGATCTTCCTTGCGTTGGTCTTGTTATCGAACGGAACGGCCCACCGCTTACTGGCGGCGGGCTGCAGCAGCGCACTGCATTGAAACTGGATAATCCGGATGATAACCCCACGAACTCAGGCGCGCCGACGAGCACCCACCGCAACGGTCGCCACGATCAGCACAGCCAGCCCCACCGCCGGCCAGTTGCCCCAGCGGGCATAGGGCGTCAGCCCCTGGTAGCCGCGCACCTCGGCATGCAGCGCACCGGCGTCAAACGGCGGCAGCACCGCCTGCACGCTACCATCCGGCCGGACCACCGCGGTCATGCCGGTGTTGGTGGAGCGCAGCATCGGCCGCCCGGTTTCCAGCGCGCGCATGCGGGCGATCTGCAGATGCTGGGGCTGCGCCCAGGAGTCGCCGTACCAGGCCAGATTGGAGATGTTGAGCATCACGCTCGCCTCCGGCAGGCTGCGGATCAGCTCCTCGCCGAAGACGTCCTCGTAGCAGATGTTGATGGCCACCTTCTGCCCCGCCAGGCTCAGCGGCGGCTGGCGGGCGGCGCCACGGGTCTGGTCGGCCATCGGGATGCTGACCAGATCGTAGAACCAGCGGAACATCGGCGGCGAATACTCACCGAAAGGCACCAGGTGCTGCTTGGCGTAGTGGCCGGACGGCGACAGGCCCAGGCTGATCGCCGCGTTGAAGATGTGCCCATCCCCGTCGCGGGTGAAGGTGCCGAGCACCGCGTCGGCGCCGTTTGCCACGGCGATCTGCCGCACCGCGTCCAGGTAGCCGGGCGGAAGATCGTCCACCAGCAGCGGGATGGTGGTTTCCGGCAACACGACGAGCTGGGCCGGGTTGTCGCGCAGCATCGTCAGATTGCGCTCCAGCCAGTGGCGCAGCATCTCCGGACGCCACTTGAGGCTCTGCTCCACGTTGGTCTGCAGCAGAGCGACCTTCATCGGCTCGCCGACGGGCTCGGTCCAGGCCACCTGGCGCAGGCCTGCGCCAGCGACAAGGACAGCCGCAACAGCGGCCAGCACGCGCCCACTGCGTCGCCACAGCGTCTCGACACCCAGGGCAGCCAATAAGGCCAGCAGGCCGCCGACGCCATACACACCGAACAGCGGCGCGAAGCCCGCCAGCGGACTCGGCGGACTCTGGCTGTAGCCGCTGGCCAGCCACGGGAAGCCAGTGAACACCCAGCCGCGCAGCCATTCGGAGAGCAGCCAGAGGGCGGCGAACAGCGCCGCGTCCCAGCCGGGCCGCCCGCGCCGCAAACGGGCGAACAGGACGCCGGCCAGGCCCGCGTAGAGCGAGACGAAGGTGCAGAACAGCAGGATCGCCAGCGCCGCCAGCGCCATCGGCATGCCACCGAAACGGTGCAGCGCCACGTACAGCCAGGAAACGCCGGCCAGCATTGCACCGAGCTCCCAGGCCCAGGCGATGGAGAAGCCGGTCCGCAGGGGACGCCGGCTGTCGGCCACCGCCGTGCCAAGCAGCCAGTACAGCAGGCCCAGCGCCAGCGCGGCAACGGGGAACAGTTCGAACGGGGCGTAGGCAAAGACTGACGCGCCCCCCGCCAGCAGGGCCGCGCCCTGGCGCAGGAAACGCATCAGCCGCTGACCGCTTCCGGATCGGGCAGACGCTCGACGAGCAGGGAATGCACGCGCCGGCTGTCGGCACGCAGGACCTGGAAGCGCAGGCCTTCCAGATCCACCACCTCGTTGCGCTTGGGCAGGCGCCCGAGCTTGCGGATCAGCAAGCCGCCGACAGTGTCGTATTCGGAGTCGCTGAAGGTGGTGCTGAAGGCTTCGTTGAAATCCTCGATCTCGGTGCCGGCCTTGACGCGGTAACGGCCCGCCTGGTCGAGGCGGATGTTGTCGGCGGTTTCGTCGAAGTCGTATTCGTCCTCGATGTCGCCGACGATCTGCTCCAGCACGTCCTCGATGGTCACCAGCCCCGCCACGCCGCCGTATTCGTCCACGACGATCGCCATATGGTTGCGGCTGACGCGGAAGTCGCGCAGCAGCACGTTGAGGCGCTTGGATTCCGGCACGAAAACGGCCGGACGGAGCATGTCGCGGAGATCGAAGGCTTCGCCGGCGAAGACCCTCAAGAGGTCCTTGGCGAGGAGGATGCCGACCACGTCATCCTTGCCTTCACCGATGACCGGGAAGCGCGAGTGGGCAGCGTTGATGGCGAAACGGGTGATGTCTTCGATGGAGTCGTCCACATTGACGACGTCCATCTGCGCCCGGGGAATCATCACGTCGCGCACCTTCATGTCGGAAACCTGCAAGGCCCCCTCGATGATGGCCAAGGCATCCGCGTCGAACAGGTTGCGGTCGTGGGCGGAATGCAGAAGGTGCAGCAACTCTTCCCGGTCTTCCGGCTCCCGGGTCAGGAGAGCGGACAGCCGTTCGAGCAAAGACGGTTTACTACTATGGGGTTCCATAAAAAGGGTGGATGAGAAATGGGCCATGGGCAATGGCCGACTGTTACGTCTGTCATTGCCCATGGCGCATTGCTCAGCCCACCATCGAGTCTCCGGCTAGCGTTCTCCCGCGTAGGGGTCGGCGTAGCCCAGCTCAGCCAGGATCGTGCGCTCCCGCGCTTCCATCTCCTCGGCCTCGGCATCCTCTTCGTGGTCATAGCCCTGCAAATGCAGCATACCATGCACGCTTAAGTGAGCGTAATGCGCATCCAGGGCCTTGCCCTGCTCCGCCGCCTCGCGCTCGACGACCTGCCGGCACAGCACCAGATCGCCCATCAGCGGCAAACCTTCCGGCAAGGGCATGTCCTCGCCTTCATCATAGGCAAAGGTCAGTACGTTGGTGGCGTAGTCCTTGCCCCGGTAATCCCGGTTGAGCTCCTGGCCTTCGGCCTCATCGACGATGCGCACGGTGATCCGTGCGGCGCCAGGTTCGGCCGCCCGCAGCCAGCGGCGAAAATCGGTGCGGGAGGGTACGCCCTCCCTGTTGCAGGCGTATTGCACGGAAAGATCGAGTCGGCGGGGCAGCTTGATGTCGCTCATTGCGGGTTCTGTTGTTGCTGGTTGCGGTTCTGGGTGTGGCTCTCGTAGGCGGCGACGATGCGTGCCACCAGCGGGTGGCGCACCACGTCTTCCTTGAGGAACTGGGTGAAAGCGACGCCGCGCACATCGGCAAGCACCTGCGCGGCTTCGCCGAGGCCACTCTTCTGGCCGCGCGGCAGATCCACCTGGGTCAGGTCGCCGGTGATCACCGCCTTGGAGCCGATGCCGATGCGGGTCAGGAACATCTTCATCTGCTCCGGCGAGGTGTTCTGCGCCTCATCGAGGATGATGAAGGCCCGCGACAACGTGCGACCGCGCATGAAGGCCAGCGGGGCGATCTCGATGCAGCCGCGCTCGAACAGCTTGGTCACGCGGTCGAAGCCCATCAGGTCGTAGAGCGCGTCGTACAGCGGACGCAGGTACGGATCCACCTTCTGGGCCAGGTCGCCGGGCAGGAAGCCGAGGCGCTCGCCGGCCTCCACCGCCGGACGGGTGAGCACGATACGCTCCACGTGCTCCCGCTCGAAAGCATCCACCGCACTGGCCACCGCCAGGTAGGTCTTGCCGGTGCCAGCCGGACCGATGCCGAAGGTGATGTCGTGCTCCTGGATCTGGCGCAGGTAGTCCACCTGGCGCGGCGTGCGGCCATGCAACTCGCTCTTGCGGGTCAGCAGGGCCGGCGCCGGCTGGTTGGCCTGGGACAGATTGCTCAACTCGATGAGACCGAGCTGGATGTCGTCCACCGACAGGGGGTTATCGGCGCGGCCATAGAAATGGCGCAGCGCCCGCGCCCCGATCTGTGTCTGCGGCGGCTCGCCGTTCAGCGTGAAGCGCTCGCCACGGCGGGCGATGGTCACGTCGAAGGCGGTTTCGATCTGGCGGATGTTCTCGTCGAGCGCCCCGCACAGATTGGCGAGGCGCACGTTGTCGAGGGGATGCAGGACGATTTCGGTCGGTTTCATCGGACGCATGCTGCCAGACCCGCGCCCGCGGGGGAAGACAGGATCATCGACGGCTCAGTCCCGGGTGACGATCGCGCCACGCAGGGAATGGGGCAGCGCCGACACGATGGTGACGTCCACGAAATTGCCGATCAGGCGCGGATTGCCGGCGAAATTGACGACGCGGTTGTTGTCGGTACGCCCCGCCAGCTCGTTCGGATCCTTCTTCGACGGCCCTTCCACGAGGATGCGCTGGACGGTGCCGACCATGCTCTCGCTGATTTTCGCGGCGTTTTCCTCGACCCGCTTCTGCAGGCGGGACAGACGCGCCAGCTTGACGTCCTGCGGCGTATCGTCGGCCAGGTCGGCGGCCGGCGTGCCGGGGCGCGAGCTATAGATGAAGCTGAAGGAGGTGTCGAAGCCCAGATCGTCGATCAGCTTCATCGTCGCTTCGAAATCCGCCTCGGTTTCGCCGGGGAAGCCGACGATGAAGTCGGACGACAGGGAGATGTCCGGCCGCGCACCGCGCAGCTTACGCACCAGCGACTTGTATTCGAGCACCGTGTAGCCGCGCTTCATCGCCGCCAGCACCCGGTCGGAACCGGCCTGCACCGGCAGGTGCAGATGCGACACCAGCTTGGGCAGCTTGGCGTAGGCATCGACGACGCGCTGGGTCATCTCGCGGGGATGGGACGTGGTATAGCGGATCCGCTCGATACCCGGGATTTCATGCACGCATTCGAGCAGGAAGGCGAAGTCGGCCATCTCGCCGCCGTCGCCATCCACCGGCGCACGCCAGGCATTGACGTTCTGGCCGAGCAGGGTCACTTCCTTGACACCCTGGGCAGCCAGCCCCGCCACCTCGGCCAGCACGTCGGCCAGCGGACGGTAGATCTCGTCGCCGCGGGTGTAGGGCACGATGCAGAAGGTGCAGTACTTGGAACAGCCCTCCATGATCGACACGAAGGCGCTCGCCCCTTCCACGCGGGCCGGCGGCAGGTTGTCGAACTTCTCGATCTCCGGGAAGGAGATATCCACCTGCGAGCGCCCCGACGCCTTGCGCTCGGCGATCAGCTTGGGCAGGCGATGCAGGGTCTGCGGCCCGAACACCAGGTCGACATAAGGCGCACGCGCCACGATAGCCTCGCCCTCCTGGCTCGCCACGCAACCGCCGACACCGATGATCAGGTTGGGGTTCTGCTGCTTCAGATGCTTGACCCGACCGAGGTCGTGGAAGACCTTCTCCTGCGCCTTCTCACGCACGGAACACGTATTGAAGAGGATCACGTCCGCTTCTTCAGGATTGTCCGTTTTTTCCAGGCCATCGGCCGCCCCAAGCACATCCGCCATCTTGTCCGAGTCGTACTCGTTCATCTGGCAACCGAAAGTCCGGATATAAAGTTTTTTCATCGCATGTTGACCAACAACCATCAAGACACTATTATAGCGGCCTTCTCCGGTTGGTGATGTAGCTCAGATGGTTAGAGCGATGGATTCATAACCCATAGGTCGGCGGTTCGACTCCGCCCATCACCACCAACAAATTCAAGCAAAAAGGCCAATCCGAAAGGGTTGGCCTTTTTGCTTTGCGCGGCAGCGCCATCGCGTTGCCACGGAACGCCCTGCACCGCACAAGCGGGACACGCTCGCGCAGACACACGGCGGCGGTCACGAATCTGTAAATCTCCGTGACCTCGCCCGCTGCCGGAGCGCCTTCGAGACATAGTTCTCATCCCCGCCGCCCCACAGCCGGGACAATCGTGTCCAACAACAGGGAGGACATATGGGCTCGACTCATGGAAGCATCAAGCGCTGGGACGGCGCGGAACGCCGGTCGGGGCAGGATCGCCGGCAGATCGACGGAGAATCGCCGACCGGGCACGAACGCCGGAAGCGGCCCGAGCCGCGACAAATGACGGTCGTCGAGCTGTTCTTCTCCCCTGAGCAGTGGCGTGTCGCGCAGCGGCACTGGTTGCCGTCCGGCAACCGCAATGCCCGCAGCCTCTGAAGCTCCAACGGAGCCGTAACGACGGCTCCCTTGCCGCCCCATTAGGGAGCCGGCAGCCACCTTCCGCAACATCAGCACACGTCGGAGCCGGACGCCGCCAGCCCCGACCTCAGATCGGCCTGACGAACAGCCCAATCGTCAAAGCCACGCCGATCCCGACGATGGCGATGCGCAACAGGCGCTCATTCACGTGATGAAGCGCCATCGCCCCCAGCACGCCGCCGATGATCGCGCCACCACTCAGCACCAGGGCCTGCTGCCAGTGGAGCTCGGGTGACATCAGGAACAGGGCGACCGCCGACGCATTGATGACGCCGGCCAGTGCATTCTTCGTTGCTCCCGCATTGCGGGTTGCCAGCCCCGCCATCGTCAACGCGGCCATCATCAGGAAGCCGATGCCCCCGCCGAAATAGCCGCCATAAATCGAGATCAGGAACTGCGCGAAGCCCGCGCCCACCGGCCCCAGATGCATCCTGGCCAGGGACTCCCGCGGCGCAAAGCTGCCCCATGCGAACGCCACCGTCGCAAACAGCACCAGCCAGGGCACGAGGCGCGCGAAGACCGACGATGGCGTGTTCAGCAGCAGCAGGCCGCCCAGCGCGCCGCCGAGGATGCTGATCACGAACAGCCCGCGGAAGGACAGACTGTCCACCCCGGAAACCAGCTGGCGCCCTGCGACGCCGGATGCGATCTGCGCCGGAAAGAGCGCGACAGTCGAGGTGATGTTCGCCGCCAGCGGCGACAGCCCGGAGAGGATCAACGCAGGAAGGGTGATGAAGGAACCACCGCCCGCCAACGCGTTTTGCAGGCCAGCCCATAGGCCCGCCAGAAAAACCAGTACGAGGATCAAAGCCACCCCTTTTGAAGCACGGATCGCTACCGTAGAACCCGCCAAATGCGGGCCTTGCGCATATCAGCCTGCCGTCACACCAAATGCAATTCCGCGGACGCACTTCAGAGCAGACGAATTTTTTTGTTAAATTTTACTAAATCCTTACAAATAGCCAATTTGTGCAAGCACATGTTAAGACTCCCCACCTAGGATTCGCGCTACCACACACTTGCCGCCCGCCCCAATGGCTCAATCGATTGAGCGCCTCCTGCGCACAAGCCTGAATCCGGCGTATCGCCTGCACAAGCTGAGGCGACGCTTGAGGAGAATCGGGCAGGACTTGCAGTATCGGCGGATCCGCACGGACACCCGCAATCTGGAATCCCTTTTCCTCCACGAAAAGCTGACCCGCCTGTTTGCCGACACGTCCCCGCGACTGCATGCCCGCTACTACCGGGACTACGTCTCCCGCAGCTGGCAGGTGGACGAGGTGATTCACCGCATCCACGATCACTACCGTTTCCTGCTCGACCGCTTTCCCCCTGCGGCGCTCGAGGCCTTGTCCAAGGACGGCCTCACCCTGTGGTCCACCGAGTACCCGGGCATGGGCGCAGAGGTTCGCCTGCTGCTGCTGACCCATGACACGATCCGCAATGAAGGCGAATTCCAGCTGACCCTCTTCCTCAACGGCACCTGGAGCCATGCCCTGGGTTTCCTGTATCACGCCGGCCCCGACGGGAGCTACTACCCGCTGGTGTGCCGCAACCAGGGATGCGTCGGCCAGTTCGAACAGGTCAAGCAATTCCGCAAGCAGCACTTCCAGCTCGCGCCGCTGTTCCTCCTGATGGACAGCCTGATCGCCCTGAATACCTTCCTCGGTCTCGACGAAATCCAGGTCATCTCCCCCACCGAGAGCTATCAGTCGCGCCTCGGCAACGAGCGCCTCGACGCTCTCTACCGCCAGGCCTTCGAACCCTTCCACGCGCAGACCCACGCGGAAGACGGCCGGGCATCGATCCGCTTGCCACTACAGGAAAAGCCCCTGGAGAGCATCGACCGCCACCACCGCAAGCGCACCCAGCAAAAACGGCAGGCGCGGGAACAGCTGCGGGCAGCGGTAACGCAGCTCCTTGAGGAATTCGCGCGCCAACCGGAACTCGCCCTACTGCGCGAGAAAGCGCCCCTCCTCGCAGCCTGATCTGGCCGCCGGAACGCAAATCCGCCCCAAGGCTGGCAAACACAATCCGGCCGGGGGCTGGTAGGTCGAAGCCCACCGGCGCTTTGACACAGGCCCCGGAAACGACAATGCCTGCCATCTCCCGATGACAGGCATTGTCACTTGGCCGGACGGTAGCGCGCGCCGCCCCTGTCCGGTCGCTTTCAGCCGCCCTCAAGAGGCGCCGCTGGTCGATCAGGCGACGGTATTGATGAGCTGTCCGACGACCTGCCCGTTCAGATTGGAGGTGGGCTCCGGCGCGGTCTGGGCAGCTTGCGCAGCCTGAGCCTGCTGCTCCTCTTTCTTGCGCACATCCTCCGGCGCCTGCTGTTGCTGAACCTTGGTGGCTTCGGCCTGCTGCTGGAGGGCCTGGGTATAGGCAGCGCTGGAAGCGCCGCTGATCGAACTAACGCTCATGATGTACTCCTGATGATTCCACCACCTGGATCTCCAAGTGGCGCGCTTTTTTCATTTTACGGCAGGCAGCGCGCAAACATGAGGCCCACGGACGCGCTGCGTGATCGATTTCCAGATGCAACTACGGCGACGGCCGCAGCGCCTCACCAACCCCCTGCAATGGCCCCAAGGGGTTGTGGCGCACCTCGTTTTCCTCGATACGCGGCTGGCCGCTCCACTGTTTATAGACGACCTTGCCATCGATGACGACGATCAGCGCACCGAAACGCCAGCCAGTCACCAGCGTATTACGCTTGAAGTTGAGGAAATCGAGCATGAAGTTGCCGACCCGCTTGCGGTCCACGTTGCTCGGCTCCATGAAATAGCCCACGCAAGCATCCTGCACCTTCATGCATTCCTGAATACCCTTCGGGACCGTCGCCGGATCTTGCAGTTGGGACGGCAGCACCGCACGCACCACCTGGGAATGGTTGAGGATCTGCATGTTGGGCGTCGTGTAAGGATCGAAGCCCAGTTTGCGCACCTCCTCCATACCGGTCTGGTAAGGCACGATCTGGTCGAAGGTATTCTTGATATCGTCGAAATCGCGCCAGCGCTTGCCGACTTCCTGCTGGGAAGTAGGAAGCATGCCACCGCAACCGGCCAGCAGTCCGGCCAACAGCATGGACACCGTCACCTTCACAGCACACATCCTTTCCGCCACCAGGGCTGGATCTGGACACGCCCGTCATTCCTGACTCTCAGCGTAATCCGCCGACACCCGCATATCAACCACCGCCGGCCACGACCTGTGGCGGAGAACACGCAGGGCCGCGTGATCCAGGCCGGCTTTCAGCTGAAGTGCGGCGGTAGCGTCGCAATACGCGCCAGTTCGGCCTCCACTTCTGCCAACAGCGGACGCAGCGAAGGAACAGGATCCGCACAACGCCGCTGCAGGCATGTCAGAGACTGCAACCGCGGCCCGGACTCCACACAGCAAACGATCAGCTCTTCCAGCAGGCAGGCGAAGGCGCGCACTTCGAGGCGCTGCAGCGCAGGCGCCAGTCTCGCGTCGTCCGGCGCGAAGAAGGACGCGGCACCGAAATCCCCCAGCAGCACCCGCCCTTCAGCGGCGTGCAGGATGTTATGCGCGTACAGGTCGCCATGGAGAATGCCGCGCCGGTGCAGATGGGCGGCCACCGAGGCGATTCCACCGGCAATGCGCAGAACGGCATCCGCAGAGAACGTGGCGCCATCCGCATAGACGTCGCGGGTACAGGACGCCAAGCTGGGCGGCCCGGCCAAATTTGCGAAGGCCTGATCGATCAGGGCCATTACCAGACCATCGGCCGCCTCACCCTCGGCATCCAGACGACCGAGCACCGGGATCAGGCCCGGATGGTCGCCGGCCTCCAGGCAGGCCGTCATTTCGTGCTGCGGCAAGCCGTCGCTCGTCACGGCCCCCTTGAACAGCTTGACCGCCACCGGGCGCCCTCCGCCATTGCCGCTCCATTCGGCCCGATGAATCACGCCGGACGCCCCTTCGCCAAGCCGCTCGCCCAGCGACAGGTCGGCACGCGGAATGCGGATCGCCGCCTCACCGCCAAGGCGCGAGCGCTCAACGGCGGCACAGAACGGATTGCCCGCATAGGCCAGCCACGACAGGCGCGGTAGCTCGAACAACCACGCCGGCAGGACCGCCAGCCTGTTGGCCGAGATGCGCAGCAGCTCCAGGCCCATGCACGCCGCTATCGTGTCGGGCAAGGCGCGCAGCCGGTTACCGGCCAGCATCAGCTTCTGCAGGCCGGTGCAGTTGCCGATGGCCGCTGGCAGTTCAGCGATCGCGTTGTCGGTCAGGATCAGCCAGCGCAACCTGGCCGGCAGCGCCGCCGCCGGCACCGTATGCAGGCGGCAGGACTTGAAGCCGACCATCTCGAGCTGGGGACATTCACCAAGCACCTCGGGCAGCACGGTGAAGGGATTGCCCGAACAGAACAGGATGCGCAGACGGCGCAGGCGCGACAGTTCCGGCGGCAGGGAGGTCAGCCGGTTACCGGAAAGATCGAGCACCTCCAGCGTATCGGCCAGCTCCAGAATCTCTGGCGGGAAATCGGTCAGGCCACATGCCAGCTTGAGGTGGCGGGCGCCAGCCAGCCTGCCGGCGCGCAGCGCATCGAGGGAATCCATCGGCATTTTCTGAAAAGATCGGGAATGCCGATTCTAGCCTGTCCGGCCGGTTAATCCGCAGCCTTGGCCAGCTTGCGGGTTACCTGCGCGCGGGACTCGCGCGCCTCGTGCTGCGCGCGGGCGCGCATGCTCTCCTGCACGAAGTCCATATGCCGTCTGACTGCCGCATGGGCGGCCTGGGCGTTGCGGGTGCGCACCGCCTCCCAGATCGCCGCATGCTGCGCGCGCAGTTCCAACCAGTCCTCTTCGAGCCGGCGCAGGTGGCGCAGATTGCGGTCGATGTGGTCGTGGGTCACACGGAACAGGCTGGCGGTCAGGTGCCCGAACATCACGTTGTGGGCCGCCTCGGCAATGGCCTGGTGAAAGGCCAGATCAGCCTTCACCTGCTCCTCGAAAACCTCGGCCGACGGCCCCTGGGCGAACAGCGCCTCGACGCGTCCATAGGCCTCGCCGATGCGCAGCAGGTCTGCGTCCGTAGCCCGCCGGGCCGCCAGGGACGCGGCTTCCGACTCCAGCATGCCGCGGAATTCGAGCAGGTCTTCCTGCACATTCGGATGACGCCCCAGCATCTCCTGCCAGGGGTCGGTGAAGCCGGCATCGAGCCGGTCCGTCACATAGGTTCCACCGCCCTGGCGGCTGTGCAGCAGGCCCTTGGAAACCAGTTTCTGCAGGGCTTCCCGCAAGGACGGGCGGGACACGCCCAGCTCCGCCGCCAGCTCGCGCTCGGGCTGCAGGCGATCGCCTGGCTTCAGCGCGCCCTCCAGGATGCGCCGCTCCAGTTCAAGGGCAATGGTGTCGGAAAGGCGCTGGACAACCAGCTTACCGCTGCTACTCATCGGGGTCTCGCTCAAGTGGTCAGACCACAATATTACGACGGCAAAAACGCGCCAACAACTCCCCGACAGCGGACAAGTACCTCTCCAGAGACTATAAATCGGAAAATCGGAGGTATCAGGGTTTTGGATAATTGACTCGATTTTCGCCAATGCGTAAAGTTCCCGCGGACGCGATAAATTGGTCTTACCATTTTACCCGGCGACCGGTTCGAACACTCATAACGCCGCCGTGCGGAACACCGGTTCCGCACTTGCAGGCGAGACAAAGACTGGAGGAGACGTGAGCACACCCGTGGTCAGTACGCATGCCGGACATCAGGCGCGCAGCTATCCGTCCCGCCCCGAGGCGGTCTACTTCTATGGAACCTGCCTGGTGGACATGTTCGTCCCCGAAGCGGGCATGGATGCCATCACCCTCCTCGAACGGGAAGGCATCCGCGTGATCTTCCCGGACAACCAGACCTGCTGCGGCCAGCCGGCCTTCACCAGCGGCTTTCCGGAAGAGGCCCGCCAGGTTGTCGCCTCCCAGCTCGACCTGTTCCCCGGCGACTACCCCATCGTGGTTCCGTCAGGCTCCTGCGGCGGCATGATCCGCTGGCACTGGGAAAAAGTGATCGGCGACGACGCAGCCCTCCAGGCCCGCGCCGCCGCGATTGCCGCGCGCACCTACGAACTCGCCGAGTTCCTGCTCCACGTGGTCGGCTTCGACCGCAAGGACGAAGGCCCGGCCACCACCGTCACGCTGCACACATCCTGCTCTGCGCGCCGCGAGATGGGCACCCACCTGGTCGGCCGCGAATTGCTGGCCCGCCTGGGCAACGTGACCCTCGCCCACCACGACCACGAATCCGAATGCTGCGGCTTCGGCGGCACCTTCTCGCTGAAGCACCCGGACATCTCCACCGCGATGGTCACCGACAAGGTCGCGTCCCTCAAGGCCACCGGCGCCAATCAGCTGGTCACCGCCGACTGCGGCTGCATGCTCAACATCACGAAGCGCGCCGCCAAGGAAGACCTTGACGCCGGCCGCGCCAAGCCCTCCCTGCCCGGCGAGCACCTGGCCACTTTCCTGCTCCGCCGCACCGGCGGAAAACCGGCGGGAGATGCCCAATGAGCGCCCGCGACCGCATCCTGGCCAAGCTGCGCGCTACCCGGCCGGCCGAGCCCAACGCCGTGCCCGACCTGGACGCCCACTACGTGCCGCGTGCCCGCGGCGAGACCAAGGCTGAGCGCCTGGCCCGCTTCCGCGCCGGCATCGAGAGCTTCCACGCGGAAGTCCATATCAGCAGCGAAGCCGACTGGCCCGCCCTGCTGGCCCGCCTGTGCGCCGACAAGAAAGTCGCCACGATGATCTACGGCTCCGACACGGCTGCCGGCCAGCGCCTGGACCAGGCCGGCTTCGCAACCACCGTGCTGCGCCCGTGGGCCGGCCAGATCGAAGACCTCAAGGCCGACCTGTTCCACCGAGTCGACGCCGGCTTCACGCAAACCCGCGGCGCCATCGCAGAGACCGGCACGCTGATGCTGTGGTCCTCCGAAGCGGAGCCGCGCACGATGTCGCTGGTGCCGCCGATCCACTTCGCGCTGCTCGACGCCGCCACCATCCAGCCCACCTTCTTCGATGTGCTGCGCGCCGAGAACTGGGCCGCCGGCCTGCCCACCAATGCGCTACTGATCTCCGGCCCGTCGAAGACCGCCGACATCCAGCAGACCCTCGCCTACGGCGCCCACGGCCCGAAGGAACTCGTCGTGATCGTCATCAACGCCGAAGGAGACGCCCAGTGAGCAACCAGCCCCAGCAGCAATCGTCCGGCCAGCCGATCGCCTTCGTCTCCGCCCAGGCCCTGCGCGAGCGCATGCACGATGCGGTGAACAACCCGCACCTGCGCCAGAGCTTCCGCGGCGCGATGGACTTCCTGATGGCCAAGCGGGCTTCCCAGTTCCCCGATCAGGACGAACTCGACTCCCTGCGCAGCCTGTCGGAAGGCATCCGCCAGTACAGCCTGTCCAAGCTGCCCGACCTGCTCGAACAGCTCGAAGCCAACCTGACCCGCAACGGCGTGAAGGTGCACTGGGCCGAAACGCCCGACGAAGCCAACGCCATCATGCTCGACATCGCCCGCCGTCATTCGGCCAAGCTGATCGTCAAGGGCAAGTCGATGGTCAGCGAGGAGATCGAGTTCAACCACGCGATGGAGGCCGCCGGCGTCGGCGCGCTGGAGTCGGACATGGGCGAGTACATCGTCCAGCTCGCCGGCGAAAAGCCCTCCCACATCATCATGCCGGCGATCCACCAGACCAAGCAGCAGATCGCCAAGCTGTTCGCCGAGAAGATTCCCGGCGTCGATTACACCGACAACGTGGACGCGCTGATCCGGATCGGCCGCAACGTGCTGCGCGACAAGTTCGAGAGCGCCGACATCGGCTTGTCCGGCGTCAATTTCGCGGTGGCCGAGACCGGCACCCTGTGCCTCGTCGAGAACGAAGGCAACGGCCGCATGTGCACCACCGTGCCCAAGGTGCACATCGCCATCACCGGCATCGAGAAGATCGTCGAGAAGCTGGAGCACGTCGCCCCGCTGTATTCGATCCTCACCCGCTCGGCCACCGGCCAGGCGGTGTCCACCTACTTCAACATGATCTCCGGCCCGCGCCAGGCCGGCGACAAGGACGGCCCCGAGGAAGTGCACCTTGTGCTCCTCGACAACGGCCGCAGCCAGGCCTACGCCGACGAGCAACTGCGCAAGACCCTGCAGTGCATCCGCTGCGGCGCTTGCATGAACCACTGCCCGGTTTACACCCGCATCGGCGGCCACGCCTACGGCACCACTTACCCGGGCCCGATCGGCAAGATCATCTCCCCGCACATGATGGGCCTCGAACAGACCCACCTGCTGCCCACCGTGTCCAGCCTGTGCGGCGCCTGCGGTGAAGTATGCCCGGTGAAGATCCCGATCCCCGAGCTGCTGATCCGCCTGCGCGGCGAAGCCAACAGCGCGCCCCACGCCAACCCGGCGATGGTTGGCCAGGGTGCCGGCTACAACGCAACGATCAGCTTCGCCTGGAAGATGTGGGCCCGCCTGTACGGCCGCCCCGCCACCTACCGGGCCTTCAGCTGGTTGGCCACCCGCTTCCGGGCGCTGACGCCGCGCAAGCAAAGCGGCTGGACGGCGGCCCGCACGCCCCTGCAACCCGCTGCACGAAGGCTGAGGGACATGGTCAAGGACCGACGCTAACCCTGTCGCGCCGGGCTGTATCTCCCGGCGCCCCAACCCAAACCAAACCGAAAAATCCCTGCACTGGGAGGAGCCCCTGTGTCCGCTCTCATCGACGCCCTGCGCCTGCGGCTGCCCGCCGACCGCGTGATTACCGACGAACTGCGCCGCCTTGCCTACGGCACCGACGGCAGCTTCTACCGCCTGATCCCGGAAGTGGTGGCGGTCGTCAATGACGAGGCCGAGGTGCGCGACGTGGTCGACCTGGCCCGCCAGCACGGCCGCCCGGTCACCTTCCGCGCTGCCGGCACCAGCCTGTGCGGCCAAGCCGTCACCGACGGGGTGCTGGTGCTGCTCGGCGAAGGGCTGGCCACCTGCCGCATCGGCGCCAACGGCACCACCGTGCGCGTAGGCCCGGCCATCATCGGCGCCGAGGTGAACCGCCGCCTGGCCCCGCTGGGCCGCAAGATCGGCCCCGACCCCGCCTCAATCAACGCCGCCAAGATCGGCGGCATCGCTGCCAACAACAGCAGCGGCATGTGCTGCGGCACCGCCCAGAACAGCTACAACACCCTCGCCTCGGTGCGCGTGCTGCTCGCCGACGGCACCGTGCTGGACACCGGCGATACCGCCAGCGTCTCCGCCTTCAAGACCAGCCATGGCTGGCTGCTCGAGCGCCTCGCCGCGCTGGCCGCCGACGTGCGTGCCGACCACGCACTGGCCGAGCGCATCCGCGCCAAGTACAAGATCAAGAACACCACCGGCTACAGCCTCAACGCACTGGTGGACTTCAGCGACCCGGTGGACATCCTGGCCCACCTGATGATCGGCTCGGAAGGCACGCTGGGCTTCATCTCCCAGGTCACCTACAACACGGTGCCGGAATACGCCCACAAGGCCAGCGCGCTGGCCTTCTTCCCGGACATGGAAACCGCCTGCCGCGCCGTGGCCGGCCTCAAGAACCAGCCGGTGGACGCGGTGGAGCTGCTCGACCGCGCCTCCCTGCGCTGCGTCGCCCACAAGCCGGGCATGCCGGCCCTGCTGAAGACCCTGGCCGACGGCGCCACCGCGCTGCTCATCGAGACCCGCGCGCCCAATGCCGCAGCCCTCGACGAGCGCATCGCCACGGTCCTCGCCGAACTGAACCTCTACCCGCTGATCGAGAGCCCGGCCTTCACCACCGACCCGGCCGAGATCGAGCGCCTGTGGAACGTCCGCAAGGGCACCTTCCCGGCCGTCGGCGCGGTACGCAAGCCCGGCACCACGGTCATCATCGAGGACGTGGCGGTCGCCGTGCCCGACCTCGCCGCCTGCTGCCTGGACCTGCAGCACCTGTTCGCCAAGCACGGCTACCACGAGGCGATCATTTTCGGCCACGCGCTGGAAGGCAACGTGCACTTCGTGTTCACCCAGGATTTCGGCATTGAATCCGAGGTGGAACGCTACGCCGCCTTCATGGACGAGCTGTGCACCGTGCTGGTCACCAAGTACGACGCGTCCCTCAAGGCTGAGCACGGTACCGGTCGCAACATGGCCCCCTTCGTCGAACTGGAATGGGGCGCCAAGGCCTACGGGCTGATGAAGGAGATCAAGCAGCTCTTCGACCCGGAAGGCCTGCTCAACCCCGGTGTGATCATCAACGACGACGCCGAGGCCCACCTCAAGCACCTCAAGCCGATGCCCGCCGCCGGCCAGCTCTACGCCCCGGTGGACCGCTGCATCGAATGCGGCTTCTGCGAGCCCCAGTGCCCGTCCCACGGCCTGACCCTGTCGCCGCGCCAGCGCATCGTCGGCTGGCGCGAGCTGTCCCGCCGCGAGGCCGCCGGCGAAGCCCTTGGCCAGCTCGGCGAGGACTACCTCTACATGGGCCTCGACACCTGCGCCACCTGCGGCCTGTGCTCCACCGCCTGCCCGGTGGGCATCGAAACCGGCGCCCTGACCCGCGCGGTGCGCGGCGACCAACTGTCCACCGTGGCCCGCCAGCTCGGCCACGTGGCGGCCAACCATTTCGGCGCCACCCAGGCCCTGGCCCGCACGGCCATCAAGGCTGGCCACCTGGCCGAGGCGGTGATCGGCACCAAGGCCCTGTCGCGCCTCACCGGCGGCGCCTGGAAGGAAGGCATGCCCAAGCCGCAGCCGGCCGGCCGCGCCACGCGGACCGACGGCGACAAGGTGGTGTACTTCCCCACCTGCGCCGGCCGCATGTTCGGCGCCGACACGCCGGAACACGCCCTGTCCGCCACCGTCATCCGCGTGCTTGAACGGGCCGGCTACGCGCCCATCGTGCCGGACGACGTCAACAGCCTGTGCTGCGGCCAGTCCTTCGCCAGCAAGGGCCTCGCCGACGATGCCGACCGCAAGTCGGCCCAACTGGAAGCCGCGTTGCTGAAGGCCAGCAACAACGGCGAATACCCGGTCATCCTCGACGCCAGCGCCTGCTCCCTGCGCATGAAGACCTTCCTGGCCGAGCGCCTGAAGGTGTACGACCTGGTCGAATTCGCCCACGACGCGCTGCTGCCGCGCCTGATGCTGCACAAGAAGACCGATCCGATCCTGGTGCACCTCAACTGCTCGGCCCGCCGCATGGGCTTCGAAGCCAAGCTCAAGCAGCTCGCCGGCGCCTGCGCCGACAAGGTCGTGCTGCCCGCCGAGGTGAAGTGCTGCGGCTTCGGCGGCGACCGCGGCTTCGTGGTGCCCGAACTCAACGCCCACGCGCTGCGCAAGCTGCACGCCGACGTGCCTTCCAGCTGCTGCGGCGGCTATTCCAGCAACCAGACCTGCGAGATCGGCCTCACCGCCGCCACCGGCCTGCCCTACCGCTCCATCGTCCATCTGCTCGACGAATGCAGCGCCGAGGCTGCCCGCCTGGCGACGTGCTGACGCCGGCCCGCCCCCGTTTTAACCACAGATAGAAACGACCAACCGCATTCATTAGAGGAGGAATACCGAATGCAACCCTGGATGCAGATCTATGACCCGCTGGGCAACCTATGGTTGTCCTCGCTGGTCGCCGCCTTGCCGATCATCTTCTTCTTCGTCGCGCTGGCCATCCTGCGCCTGAAGGGGCATATCGCCGGTACCGTCACCGTGATCATCGCGCTGGCCGTGGCGATCTTCTTCTACAAGATGCCGGTGCAGATGGCCCTGGCCTCGGCCGGCTACGGCTTCCTTTACGGCCTGTGGCCCATCGCGTGGATCATCATCGCGGCGGTATTCCTCTACAAGATCACCGTGAAGACCGGCCAGTTCGACATCATCCGCGCGTCGGTGGTGTCGATCACCGACGACCAGCGCCTGCAGATGCTGCTGGTCGGCTTCTCCTTCGGTGCCTTCCTGGAAGGTGCGGCTGGTTTCGGCGCACCGGTGGCGATCACCGCCGCGCTGCTGGTCGGCCTGGGCTTCAACCCGCTGTACGCCGCCGGCCTGTGCCTGATCGCCAACACCGCTCCGGTGGCCTTCGGCGCGATGGGCATCCCCATCATCGTCAGCGGCCAGGTAACCGGTATCGACCCGTTCAAGATCGGCCAGATGGCCGGCCGCCAGCTCCCGCTGCTGTCGGTGATCGTGCCCTTCTGGCTGGTCGCCATGATGGACGGCTGGCGCGGCATCAAGGAAACCTGGCCGGCGATCATCGTGGCCGGCGGCGCCTTCGCCATCACCCAGTTCTTCACCGCCAACTACATCGGACCTGAGCTGCCGGACATCACCTCCGCGCTGGTCAGCCTGATCTGCCTGACGATCTTCCTGAAGAACTGGAAGCCGAAGAACATCTTCCGCTTCGACAAGCAGCACCACGCCGAGCTGGGCGAGGACAAGCACTACAGCTTCGGTGAGATCGCCAAGGCCTGGTCCCCGTTCGTGATCCTGACCATCATGGTCACCATCTGGAGCCTCAAGCCCTTCAAGGCCCTGTTCGCCAAGGACGGCGCCTTCTACGCCACCGTGCTGCAGTTCCCGGTGCCCATGCTCGACAAGCTGGTCATCAAGATGGAGCCCATCGTCACCAAGGCCACGCCCTACGCCGCGGTGTACAAGCTCGACCTGCTGTCCGCCACCGGCACCGCGATCTTCCTGGCCGCCATCATCTCGATGTTCGTGCTCGGCATGAAGTCCGGCGAGGCCGCCAAGACCCTGAAGGAAACCGTGATCGAGCTGAAGCGCCCGATCTACTCCATCGGCATGGTGCTGGCGTTCGCCTTCATCGCCAACTACTCCGGCCTGTCCGCCACGCTGGCCCTGCTGCTGGCCGGCACCGGCAAGATGTTCCCGTTCTTCGCCCCGTTCCTCGGCTGGCTGGGCGTGTTCCTGACCGGTTCCGACACCTCGTCCAACGCGCTGTTCTGCTCGCTGCAGGCCACCACCGCCCACCAGGTCGGCGTGCATGACACCCTGCTGGTGGCCGCCAACACCACCGGCGGCGTCACCGGCAAGATGATCTCGCCGCAGTCCATCGCCGTGGCCTGCGCGGCCGTCGGCCTGGTCGGCAAGGAATCGGACCTGTTCCGCTTCACCGTCAAGCACAGCCTGGCCTTCGCCACCATGGTCGGCATCATCACCACGCTGCAGGCCTATGTGTTCACGTGGATGATCCCGTGATCGGCTGAGACTTCTTCAGAACGGGGAGATGCGTCCCCTGGGAGCCTCGACGGCGGCCGTGCAAACGGTCGCCGTTTTTTTATGGCAGCCCTGGTTCAACGCGGGGACAGCGTGACGAGGCCGAACCTCGCCGCCAGCTGGATCAGCTTGAAGTCGTTGTCCACCTCCAGCTTCTGGCGGATCGCCGTCATGTGGTTGGACACCGTCTTCTGGCTCAGATGCAGGGTCTCGGCGACGCTGGCGGTGGGTTCGCCATTGACCACCATGCACAGCACGTCGAACTCCTTGGGCGTCAGGCGCGTCATCAGCGCATCGCCCTCCAGCGTCGCACTGGCCAGCACCTGGGCGATATCGACCGACAGGAAACGCCGCCCCACAGCCACCTGCCGGATCGCCTCCAGCATTTCGTCCGGCTCGCTGCACTTGGTCACGTAGCCGAGCGCCCCCAGCCGGATGGCCTGCGTGACATAGCTCGGGTTGTCGTGCATCGAGATCACCAGCACCTTCAGCCCGCGCTCCCGGGCCAGCATCCGCCGGATCGCGTCAAGCCCGCTGCTGCCGCGCAGATTGAGGTCCACCACCGCCAGGTCGATGCCGCCCACGCTCAGGCAGGCATAGGCCTCGTCGGCGGAGGCGGCCTCCGCCACCACCCGCATGTCGCCCTCGGCGTCGAGCAGACGCCGATATCCGTTACGGACCACCGCATGGTCCTCGACCAGCATGATTTGGATCACTTCACCCTCCTGACCCACTCATCATAGAGGGCCCCCCCCGCGTACGGACCATGGCCCCCTCACGTCGGGAAGAATTCCCGGTACCGCGGGGAGCGCTTCCCGCGACGGCACATGGCGTCGAATTCCATACTCCGCCCGGTCTGGACCTCCGTCACAGGGAGACGGCCCCAGGCATCGAACGACAACGAAGCGGAGACCAGAACCACCATGAAATCCCGACGCCTCAAATGCAAGATCGGCCTGCTGGCCCTCGCCCTCTCCGGCACTTTCGGCAGCGCCGCCCACGCGGCCGGCACCACCGTGAGCTGGGACGACATCCGTAACGACGACAGGACACCGGGCGACGTGCTGACCTACGGTCTGGGCCTGAAGGCCCAGCGCCACAGCACACTGAAGACCGTCAATGCGAAGAACGTCGCCGGTCTCGTGCCGGTGTGGAGCTTCTCCTTCGGCGGCGAGAAACAGCGCGGCCAGGAAGGCCAGGCGCTGGTGCACGACGGCGTGGTGTACGTCACCGCCTCCTATTCCCGCATCTACGCCATCGATGCGCGCAGCGGCAAGCGCCTGTGGGAATACGAAGCCCGTCTGCCCGAAGACATCCGCCCGTGCTGCGACGTGGTCAACCGCGGCGCCGCGCTCTACGGCGACAAGATCTTCTTCGGCACCCTCGACGCCGGCATCGTGGCCCTCAACAAGGACACCGGCAAAGTCGTGTGGAAGAAGAAGTGGGGTGACCACAAGGTCGGCTACACGATGACCGGCGCCCCCTTCGTCATCAAGGACCAGAAGAGCGGCAAGGTGCTGCTGGTGCACGGCTCATCCGGCGACGAGTTCGGCGTGGTCGGCTGGCTGTTCGCCCGTGACCCGGATACCGGCGAGGAAGTGTGGGCCCGTCCGATGGTCGAAGGCCATATGGGCCGCCTCAACGGCAAGGATAGTACGCCCACCGGCGATGCCAGCGCCCCAACCTGGCCGAAGGACAAGGACGGCAAGCTCACCGAAGCCTGGGACCACGGCGGCGGCGCCCCGTGGCAGACCGCCAGCTTCGACATCGAGAAGAACATGGTCGTCGTCGGCACCGGCAACCCGGCCCCGTGGAACACCTGGAAGCGCACCCAGGAAGGGGACGACCCGCGCAACTGGCCGAGCCTGTTCACCTCCGGCCAAGCCTATGTGGATGCCAGCACCGGCGAGCTGAAAGGCTTCTTCCAGCACACCCCGAACGACGCCTGGGACTTCTCCGGCAACAACTCGGTGGTCCTCTTCGAGTACAAGGACCCGAAGACCGGCAAGCTCGTCAAGGCCTCGGCCCACGCCGACCGCAACGGCTTCTTCTTCGTCACCGACCGGGAGAAGCTCACCAACGGCGCCGGCTACCCCAACAAACCCACCGCGCTGATCGGTGCCTGGCCCTTCGTCGAAGGCATCACCTGGGCCAAGGGCTGGGACGTGGCCGCGGGCAAGCCGATCGAGACCGGCAACCGTCCGCCCGAGCCGAAGGCCGGCGCCGACAAGGGCGACAGCGTCTTCGTCTCGCCGCCCTTCCTGGGCGGCACCAACTGGATGCCCATGTCTTACAGCCCGGACACCGGCCTGTTCTACATCCCGGCCAACCACTGGGCAATGGATTACTGGACCGAACACCTGACCTACAAGGCTGGCTCCGCCTACCTGGGCCAGGGCTTCCGCATCAAGCGCCTGTTCGACGACCACGTCGGCACCCTGCGCGCCATCGACCCGAAGACCGGCAAGATCGCCTGGGAACACAAGGAGAAGTTCCCCCTGTGGGCCGGCACCCTGACCACCGCCGGCGGCCTGCTGTTCACCGGCACCTCCGACGGCTTCATCAAGGCCTTCGACGCCAAGACGGGCAAGGAACTGTGGAAGTTCCAGACCGGCTCCGGCATCGTCTCCGTGCCCATCACCTGGGAGATGGACGGCGAGCAATACGTGGGCATTTCCTCCGGCTACGGCGGCGCCGTGCCCCTGTGGGGCGGCGACATGGCCGAGCTGACCAAGCAGGTCACCCAAGGCTCCTCGTTCTGGGCATTCAAGCTGCCCAAGATCGCGCGCTGATCCCCATCAGCGCCTTGCTCCGGGCCGGGTCCTCTCCGGCCGGCCCGGGCTTTTTCTTTGCTACCCCACCGCCGGGAGCCCTTCCATGCACTGCCACTCCAGCCTTCGCACGGTGCTGGCCGCCCTGGTCACCGGTCTTCTTGCCGGCGCGGCGCAGGCCGACGATCCGCCCGTATACAACACCTGCGGCATCTGGCCCCACGCCCGCTGCCGGGGCGCAGACCTGCGCCATGTGGATCTGTCCGCCCGCGACCTGGCCGGCACCGACTTCACCGGCGCCAACCTGGCCCGTGCCGATCTGCGCGGCGCCAACCTGGCCGGCGCGATCCTCGACGGAGCCGACCTGAGCGGCGCGCGCCTGTCCAAGGCCAACGCCCCCGGCGCCTCCTTCCGCAACGCCCGGATGATCGGCGCCGACCTGGAGTTCGCCCGCATCATGCGCAGCGACTTCAGCGGAGCCGACCTCACCGCCGCCAATCTCGAAGCCGCCCGCGCCGCCTTCGCGTGGTTCGCAGGCGCCAGGCTCACCAACGCCAACCTGCAGGAAACCAAGTTCAGCACCACCAACTTCCGTGACGCCAACCTCGAAGGTGCGCTGCTGCGCTATACGATCTTCCCCGACTCGTCCTTCGAAGGCTGCACCGGCTGCCCGACCGACTGGTAAAGACCATGCCCAAGCTCACCCTCAGCGCCCGCCTCGTCGCCCTCGGCCTCCTCGTCGGCGCGCGCCTTGCCAGCGCCAACGAAGTGGCGGACGCCAGCGTCGTCGTGGACACCTCGGCGCTGCCGGCCATCAGCGCGGCGGCCGGCGATGCCAACCCCTACCGCGGCAACCCGCGCGCCGCCGCCATCGGCCGGCAGGCCTTCAACCAGGCCTGCGCCCGCTGCCACGGCCCGGACGGCGACAACAAGGGGCAGGTCGGCCCCGACCTCCTCAAGCTCGACCGCGCCTGCTCGCGTATCGCCGACCCGACAATCCGCCAGATGTGCATCGTCGACAACGACCAGTATTTCCTCAAGTCAGTGCAAGACGGCAAAACCCGCGTCGGCGTCGTCCATATGCCGGCCTGGAAGGACGTGCTCCCGCCCGCCGCCATCTGGACGATCCGGACCTTCCTCGAAAGCCGTTCCCGTCCAGCCGCCCCGGTACCACCCCGCTGACGGCCTTCGACGCCGGACCATGCCGGTGGGATTGCTATACTGCCCGCCCACCCCACAGCCCCATCCGACAGCGATGCACGAATACCTCGCCGCCAGCCGTCACATCGACTTCGACCACCCGCTGGTCGGCGCCAAAGCCGCCGAACTCGCCCACGGCACGAGCGACAAGACCGAGATTGCCCGCCGCTGCTTCGAGTTCGTGCGCGACCACATCCACCACAGCTGGGATTGTCAGCAGAACCCGGTAACCTGCCGCGCCTCCGACGTGCTGCTGCACGGCACCGGCTACTGCTACGCCAAGAGCCACCTGCTCGCCGCGCTGCTGCGCGCCAACGACATTCCCGCCGGCCTGTGCTACCAGCGCCTGTCGGTGGGCGACGACAACTACGCGCCCTTCTGCCTGCACGGCCTCAACGCGGTGTTCCTCGACGGTTTCGGCTGGTACCGCATCGACGCCCGCGGCAACAAGCCCGGTGTCGCAGCCGACTTCTGCCCGCCCACGGAGGCCCTCGCCTTCGCCCTCCGGCCCCCGCACGAATGCGACCTGCCGGGCATCCACGCCGAACCGCTGCCGGTCGTGACGAACATCCTGGAAAACTGCAGAGATATCGCCGAGGTGATGGCCAGGCTACCCGACCTCGAACCCTGAGCGCCCCTCAAAACCTCCGCCCATCGCCGGCTTTCCAGCAAAGACGGCGCGTTCGTGTCGAATATCGCGTTTTAACCATTTCCTGCTTGCGCCCCATGGAGCACACCGGCAGTCTACGTCCAACCCGACGCAGAATCGGTACCGCCAGCCCCGACGCGAGATGGACACGAATCACCACCACCGCCTGCTGCACAGCGTAGACCTGCTCCTCGACGCGGTATTCCTCGTCGAGGCATCCGGTCGCATCGCCTACGTGAATGCGGCCAGCGCGCACATCTTCCAATACACGCCGGACGAGCTCATCGGTCGCAACATGATCGACCTCGTGGCGCCCGAAGACCGCGAACGCACACGCGAGGAGGCCCGCCACATCATGGCCGGCCACCCCCACGTAGGCTTCGAGAACCGTTACCTCCGCAAGGATGGCAGCCGCGTGCACATCATGTGGTCGGCCTGCTGGTCTGATGCGGACCAGATGCGCATCGGCGTCGCTCGCGACGTCACCGAGCAGAAGCGGGCCGAAGCCTTCCAGGCGGCCACCTACGCGATCGCCGACGCGGCGCTCAGGGCCGACGACCTGGACACGCTGTTTCCGCAGATCCACCAGATCATTGCCGAGCGCATCCCCCTGACCGGCGTGGCCGTCGCCACCAGCGACCGACAGGGCACGCTGCTGAACTTTCCGTACCAACGGGACCAGTTCGGCAGCGCCCCTCTCCTCGATGAAAGCACCGCCCGCCACTACTGCAGCGACGTCATCCTCG
This sequence comes from Zoogloea sp. GW822-FHT05C07, assembly GCF_058800215.1. NCBI lineage: Bacteria > Pseudomonadati > Pseudomonadota > Betaproteobacteria > Rhodocyclales > Zoogloeaceae > Zoogloea > Zoogloea sp. GW822-FHT05C07. The sequence continues at coordinate 3,393,723 of NZ_CM179510.1, read as the reverse complement.
GCGGCCACCCACTGCTCGTCAGCGATCCCGCTCTCGCCGCTCCGGGCAGTCCCTCCAACGAACACAACACCTGGCTTTTCCTGCCCCTGGTCACCCGCCAGGACGCCATCGGCGCGCTGATCCTCCAGGCCGCCCCCGGCACCCTCGACTCCCCCAGCGACCGGGAACTGCTCAAGTTCGTGGCCACCCAGGTCGCCATTGCCGTCGAACGCGGCCAACTGAAGGCCGAGCTCGTGCATGCCGCCCAGTACGACGAACTGACCGGCCTGCCCAACCGCCGCCTCTTTCACACCTGCCTGAACCGGGCACTCGGCCGTTGCCAGCGCCACCACAGCCGCATGGCCCTGCTGTACGTGGACATCGACGAGTTCAAGAAAGTGAACGACACCCTTGGCCACGCCGCCGGCGACCTGCTGCTGCAGGAGATCGCCCACCGCCTGGAGAGCTGCGTGCGCCACGTGGACACCGTCGCCCGATTGGGCGGCGACGAGTTCGTGGTGATCCTCGAAGACATCCACGGCCCCGCCGATGCGGCCCAGGTGGCGGACAAGATCCGTCACAATCTGGCCCGTGAATTCGCCATCGACGGCCTGGCCCTGCACACCCGGGCCAGCATCGGCGTGGCGATCCATCCCGACGACGGACCGGACGCGGATACGCTGCTCCGCCATGCGGATGCCGCCATGTACCAGGGAAAGGCGCTCGGGCGCCCGGCCCGCTGAGCGGACGGCAGCCGACCGGGCCAGGCATCCCACGCGAACACGTCGGCATGAGAATCCGCAAACTCCGGAACAGACTGCTGCTCAGCGCCGTCGTCATCAGCACGGCGACGGCGCTGGCTTACATGTCGGCCGTGTCCCTGGTGATCAGCACCCAGTACCTGGAGCAGTCCCGCAGCCAGCTGAAGAAGGCCGCGACGATCATCTCCGATGAGCTGGACGAACGCCGCAATGCGCTGCTCGATGCGGCCCACCAGCTGATCGCCCAACGCAAGCTGGGCAGCACGCTCCACGCCCTGGCCCGATACGCCGCAGCCAACCCCGAGCGCGAGCCCCCGCCCGGCGCCTATCAACAGCTGGCACACGAGCTCCAGGCGACGCGAGAGAGCGCCCGCGCGAGCGGCATCGCGCTGTATGACGCCAACGGCCGCCTGATCGCCTTCACCCGCATCGACGGGCGCCTTGAACGTACGGGCTTCATCGACAGGAGCCCGGAGCTCCGCTTGATGATGGCGGAAGGCCCGCTGCGTGACGACGATGGCGCCCTCCAGCTGAAGCCGGCGCCACTGCTGCCGTCCCTCCGCCCCGAGCTCGGCCACCCGCTGCCGGCACAGACCGACGCCCATTACACGCGGGTCGACGACGGGCTGTCGATAGAGGTCCATGTACCGATCATGGCCGACGCCCCACGCCGGCAGGTCGGCCTGATCGTCATGACCCACGGCCTCGATGAAGGCTTCGTCCACGAACTGGCCCGGCGCACCGACACCGACATCAATGTGTTCACCCCCGACGGCCTGCGCCACGGCACGCTGGCCCGCTACCACCAGCCCGACCGCAACGGCCAGCCGGCAGATGCCATCGACGCCACGGCGCCGCTGGCGCTGAATGAAATCACCATCGACGGCGTCGGCTACTACCAGGGCCTGATTCCGCTCCAGCGGGACGGGCAGCCCGTCGGCAGCATCGCCACGCTGCGCTCGAAGGCCATCGTCAAAGCCAACATCTGGGAGATGATCCGCATCCTGGGGCTGATCGCCGCCGCCACCCTGGCCTTCGTACTGCCCCTGGCCTGGTATTTCTCCACCTCGATCTCCCGCCCGCTGACCACCCTCAGCCGTATCTTCCGCGGCGTCACCGACAGCGCCCACCCCATCGTCCTGCAAGACGACGAACTACTGCTGCTCGACAAGACAACCATGGACTACGAACTGGCCGACCTGACCCAGAGCTTCATCGCCATGAACGATGCGGTGAGCCAGAAAATCCGCCAGATCAACCACATCAACGCGTCCCTCGAAAACACGGTACAGGAGCGCACCGCCGCCCTCATCGCCCGGGAACAGGAGTCCCGTACCCTCATCGAGAACTCGCCGGACGCCATCACCCGCTACGACCGCGACTGCCGGCGCACCTATGCCAACCCGGCCTTTTGCGCCACCACCGGTCAGCACCCCCGCGAGCTGCTCGGCAAACGGCCAAGCGAGGTCCCCGGCGGCAGCAACGCAGAGCTCTACGAGTCGAAGATCCGCGCCGTACTGGCCGGCAACGGCAACACCCAGTTCGAGCTCAAGTGGCACAACCGGGACGGCCAGGAACGCTGCAGCCTCATCCACCTGGCCGCCGAGGTGGACAGCACCGGCAACGTGACCAGCGTGCTGGCGGTCGGACGGGACATCTCCGACCGGGTCGCCTTCGAGGAGACGATCTGGAAACAGGCCAACTTCGACTCCCTGACCCAGTTGCCCAACCGCCAGCTGTTCTACGACCGCCTGGAGCACGAAGCCCGCCTGGCCGACCGCAGCGGACGCTCGATGGTGCTGATGCTGATCGACCTGGACCACTTCAAGGAGGTCAACGACTCCCTCGGCCACGACAAGGGCGACGTCCTGCTGATCGAGGCCGGGCGGCGCATCGGCGCCTGCGTGCGCGCCTCCGACACGGTGGCCCGGCTGGGCGGCGACGAGTTCACGGTGATCCTGTCCTGCGTGGACGACATGGAGAGCGTCGAGCGCATCGCCCACGCCCTCATCGACAAGCTGTCCAGCCCCTTCCTGCTCGGCGCCGACAAGGCCTTCGTCTCCGCCAGCCTCGGCATCACCCTCTACCCCAGCGACGCCCGCGAGCTCGACATCCTCTTCAAGAACGCCGACCAGGCCATGTACGCGGCCAAGAATGCCGGCCGCAACCGCTTCAGCTACTTCACCCCCGACCTCCACGAGGCCGCCCAGAAGCGCCTGCACCTCAGCAGCGACCTGCGCAACGCGCTGGCGGCCGACGAGTTCCGCATTCACTACCAGCCCATCGTCGAACTGGCGAGCGGCCGGGTCTGCAAGGCCGAGGCGCTGATCCGCTGGGCGCATCCCCAGCACGGCCTGACCGGCCCGCTGGAGTTCATCTCGGTGGCCGAAGAAACGGGGCTGATCATTCCAATCGGTGACTGGGTCTTCAGGCAGGCCGCGCTGCAGGCCCGGCAATGGCGCAGCCGCTTCGACCACAGCTTCCAGATCAGCATCAACACTTCGCCGGCGCAGATCCGCCACGACGGCAGCGCGCTGGCCCACTGGCCGGAATACCTGGCCGAACACGGCATTCCCGGCCAGGGGGTGGTCATCGAGATCACAGAGAGCCTGCTGCTGCACGCCGAGGCACGCATCAACGGAAAGCTGCTGGGCTTCCGCGATGCCGGCATCCAGGTGGCCATCGACGACTTCGGCACCGGCTACTCGTCGCTGTCCTACCTCAAGCGCTTCGACATCGACTACCTCAAGATCGACCGCAGCTTCGTGCGCAACCTGGGCAGCGACGCCAACGACCGGGCCCTGTGCGAGGCGATCATCGTGATGGCCCACACGCTGGGCCTGAAGGTCGTCGCCGAGGGCGTGGAAACCACCACCCAGCGGGATCTGCTCATCGCCGCCGGCTGCGACTACGCCCAGGGCTACCTGTACGCCCCCGCACTGCCCGGCGACGAATTCGAACGCTGGGCCTGGTCGGCCACCACGGCTAGCTGAAGAACTGGCTCGGCGTCTGCCCGAACTGCCGCTTGAACATCGTCGTGAAGGCGCTGGGGCTGTCGTAACCCAGGGCCAGCGCGATGTCGACAACCCGCTCGCCGCTGGCCAGCAGCTCCAGTGCCTTCAGCAGACGTGCCTGCTGGCGCCATTTGCCGAAGGTCATGCCGGTCTCCCGCTGGAACAGGCGCTGGATGGTCTTCACATCCACGCCCAGGTGCGCCGCCCAGTCGCCCAGCGTGGACACGTCGTCCAGGCGCTGCTGAAGGCGCGTGCAGATCTCCAGCAAACGGGGCTCGAGCGGCATCGGCAGGTGCAGCGGCAGCACCGGCAGCGTGCGCAGCTCGTCGAGCATCAGCCGCATCAGGCGGCCGTCGCGTGAATTGGACGCGTAGGGCGCCAGCACGTCCGCCGCCGCGCGGATCAGCTCCCGCAGCAGGGCTGAAATGCCCACCACGCAGGACTCGCCCGGCAGGTTGGGCACCGCGTCCGGGAGGATGAACAGGCTGCGCATATTGACCATGCCGATGCACTGGATAGCGTGGGTCATGCCCGCCGGCATCCAGATGCCCCGCGTCGGCGGCACCACCCACTGCCCGGCATCGGCCTTCACCGCCATCACCCCATGCACTGCGTAGATCAGCTGGTGCTTGCCGTGGGCGTGGGGCGCCACCTCCCAGCCGGCCGGGTAGTCCGTCGCCCGGCAGCTCACCGGGGCGGTATTGGCGTCGATCTCGGCGAGCGCCTCGAAAAGAGGTTTCACGGTCATGAAGGCGTGCGGCGAACAATGTCTTTTTCTAGAGACTCAACGGCCGAATGGCGTGAGACAGGCATGCATCGTATTTCTAGAATCAGCGGACGTCGAGACATACCACAACAGCGCGGGCAGCCCTCAGCGACACCGGGCCGCCACGCCGCACAGAGAGCCCGCACCATGACCAAACCGTCCGCCCCGCCCTTGCCGGCACGCCACGGCGAAGCCGCCTTCGGCATCCTCGGGGCCATCAGCACCTCGCACTTCATCAACGACATGATGCAGTCGCTGATCCTCGCCATGTACCCACTGCTGAAGGGCTCCTTCCATCTCAGCTTCGGGCAGATCGGCCTTATTACCCTCACCTACCAGCTGACCGCGTCGCTGCTGCAGCCGCTGATCGGCCTGTACACCGACAAGAAGCCGCAGCCCTATTCGCTGCCCTTCGGCATGGCCGCCACCCTCCTCGGCCTGCTGCTGCTCGCCTATGCGCCGAGCTACGAGGCCGTGCTGCTCGCCGCCGCCTGCGTCGGCACCGGCTCGGCCATCTTCCACCCGGAATCCTCGCGCATCGCCCGCCTGGCCTCGGGCGGGCGGCACGGGCTGGCCCAGTCGGTCTTCCAGGTCGGCGGCAACACCGGCAGCGCCGTCGGCCCGCTGGTGGCAGCCGCCGTCATCGTGCCCTTCGGGCAGCACAGCGTGGCCTGGTTCGGCCTTACCGCGGTGCTCGGCATCGCGCTGCTGGTGCAAGTCAGCCGCTGGTACGCCACCCACCACATCGCCGGCGGCGCACGCAGCCGCCCACCGGTGGAGTCGCCCTATCCGCGCAAGGTGGTGCTCGGCGCCGTGGCGGTACTGCTGGTGCTGATCTTCTCGAAGTACTTCTACATCGCCGGTCTGAGCAGCTTCTACACCTTCTACCTGATCGAGAAGTTCGGCCTGTCTGTGCAGAGCGCCCAGGTGCACCTGTTCGCCTTCCTGTTCGCATCGGCGGCCGGCACCATCCTCGGCGGCCCTATCGGCGACCGCGTCGGCCGCAAGCCGGTGATCTGGGCGTCGATCCTCGGCGTCGCCCCCTTCGCGCTGATCCTGCCCCACGCCGACCTGTTCTGGACCACCGTGCTGACCATCGTCATCGGCCTGGTGCTGTCGTCAGCCTTCTCGGCGATCCTCGTCTATGCGCAGGAACTCATGCCCGGCAAAGTCGGCATGGTGTCCGGCCTGTTCTTCGGCTTCGCCTTCGGCATGGGCGGCCTGGGCGCCGCCGTACTGGGCCTGCTCGCCGACCAGACCAGCATCGACGCCGTCTACCACGCCATCGCCTACCTGCCGCTGCTCGGTATCGTCGTGGCCCTGCTGCCGAAGAGCCGGCGCGCCGCGACGCAGCCCTAGTGGCTGATGCACAACGCGTTGATCAGGCCCACTGCGATGGAGAGCGTCGCCAACAGGATCGCCGGCGCGGTGTCGCCGGCCTCGATCTGCGCCGCCTTGCTGCGCAGCACGAGGAAGACGGCGAACTGCACCACGCCGGTGATGACCGCCCACAGGACCATCTCCGGCAGGCTCTGGGTGTAGTAGATCGAGGACAGCAGCGGGAAGGTGAAACCGAGGATGGCCCCCGACAGGGAGATCGCCGCCGCCTGGTTGTTGCGGCTGATCAGTTCGAACTCCCTGTAGGGCGTGAGGTGGACATAGGCCACCACGAATACCGCCAGCAGGACCACCGCTGCGGCGAAATAGCTGATGAATGCAAGAAAGGCGCTCACGGCTCGTCCTTATTCGAAGTAATGGGGCACGAAGTTGCTCATGTTGGTGGTGATCGGCGAAACGTCCTCACGGATGCACATGCCTGCCGGCTCGCCGCCGACGATCCACGCACCGAGCACCGGATACTTGCCGTCGAACTCGGGAATGACCGCTAGCCCCTGGTAGACGACGCCCTCCGCACCATAGGGGCCGGCATCCTGGGCCAGCAGACGCCCGTCGGCGTAGAGCGCCACATTGGCGCCCTCGCGTGAATACAAGGGCTTGCGCGCGTAGGACTTGAGGCGTCCCGGCTCGAAATAGGCCGGCAGCAGGTTGGGATGGCCGGGACACAGCTCCCACAGCAGCGGCAGCAGGCCCTTGCAGGCCAGCACGGACTTCCAGATCGGCTCGACGAAGCGCGTGCCGCCACCAACGATGTGGCGACCGAAGTCCTCGCGCATCAGCCACTCCCACGGATAGAGCTTGAACAGCGTGTCGATCGGCTGTCCGTCCAGATCGACGAAGCGCCGGCGCACGGCATCCCAACCGATGTCCTCGACATGGATGTGCCGTGCCTCGCGCCCGGCCTGCACCACCACGTCCTGCATGTAGGTGGTACATACCCAATCCTCCTCGTTGCCCCGCAGGGAGGCCAGGTGGACTACCCCTGTGCCGGGCAGGTGCTGCCATTGCGCCACCAGGCGTTCGTGGAGCGAGTTGAACTGGTCGGCATCCGACCGGCAGTCCTCCAGCCAGTACCACTGGGCCACCGCCGATTCGAGCAGGGAGGTTGGCGTGTCGGCGTTGTACTCCAGCAGCTGCGGCGGATTCACACCGTCATAGGCCAGATCGAAACGGCCGTAGAGGCTGAATTCGTCCTGCGCCAACGAATCCGCCACAGCCTTGTGGAAAGCCTCCGGAATGCCCAACTGCGCCAGGCGCCCATCGGCAACGGCGCGGCGGGCGGCAGTCACGCACATGGCGTGCAGTTCCTGCGTGGCGGCTTCGATCTCGTCCACCTGGGCCGCCGTGAAGCGGTAGCAGACATCTTCCTTCCAGTAGTTGTCCCACGAATGGAAGGACAGGCCGACGGCCTCCAGCCGCCGTCCGAAATCGGGACGCGGTGAAATGGGCAGACGCTCCATCGTCGTCAGCCCCCCGCCGAGAAGCCGTGAGCGGAACTGCCGAAGCCGCCGCGGCTCACCGAACTGACCACCGTTCCGTGCGCCGTCGACGGCGCACCGCGGCTGAGGTAGGAATCGCTGACGACCCGCGTCTCCCCCGATGGCGAGACGGCAACCGGATGCCCCGCCGAACGGTCCCAGTAGTAACGGGGCCCCGCATAGGTCGAACTGTTGCCACGGGCATTTGAATTGTTGCCATGACCACCGCCGGCGCCACCATCCTCCTGGCAGTTGCGGGGGTCGCGCCCCCAGTCCTTCTCGCAGGCCTCCCGGCCGGCATAGAAGTCCTGCTTGAGTTCCTGCACGTCACCGCCGCCGTCACAGCCGGCAAGCAAGCCTGCGGTGCCGATCACCAGCAGGGGAATTCTCTTAGACCGCTTCAAGTTCGTGCTCCCTCATGGCCGACGACAGCCGAAAATTCTTGAATGACAACGCCCCCGCCGGGCCGGGCTGCCAGTCCGTCAGCACGCCGGATACCGTTCCAAGGTATGGACGGGCCACCGCCAGCACACACGCGTGATCCATCGACTCTGCCTCGACCACGCCCGCCGCCGGATGCGCCAGCATCCAGTCCAGCGCGCCGAGAATGCCAGCCACCACCTGCAGGGACGTCGCCGTGTTGTGGGGCGCCAGCGCGCGGGCCTCGTGGAGGCAGAGGGTCGAGCCGTACCAGTAAGCCCCGCCATCGAAGACGAACAGGACACCCAACTGATCGAAGCCATTCGTGAGCTCGTCCCCCAGCACCCGCTTGTGGTGTGGCGACAGGAAGCTGTTGGCCGTCCAGCGTTCCAGCGAACGGGCCGCCGCAGGACACGGCCGATAGGCGTAATAGACGGTGGGACGATGGACGGTCCTGCCCGCGTCGTTCCGCAGGGTCAGCAAGGCGGCCAGGGACAGGGCTTCGTGATGGGTGATCAGCCAGGCCGACTGCTCGCCGCAGGACGGCAGCCAGGACTTCACGCGGACCTCCGCGCCATGGGCATCCAGATGGATCGCTCCCGACTCATCCGCCATCCGATGGGCATCCGACGGCAAACAGGGCTCATGGCTGCCCCAGCCGAGTTCCGCGCACTGCCAGGCTTCGGAAAGGAAACCGTCCACCGACCACGTGTTATGGAAGCCCCCGGCTGGCAGCACCGTGCCGGCATGCTGGGTGTCCCGCTCGGCAATCTGCACGACCCGGACGCCCAGCGCACACGCCAGCCCGGCCCAGGAAGGACGTGTCTGGACAGGAATGCCGCGGATCGACGCCAGTTCCAGCAGCCCTTCCTTGGCCAGATGGCTGATCAACCCCGGATTGGCCCCATGGGCAATCACGGCCGTCGGTGCACCAGGCACATGCATCGCCAGCGCAGCCTTGCGCAGTGCGTGGTTGGTCGTGCTCGCATCCGCCGCGGCATAACCGCCGGCCCAGGGCTCGATGCATGTATCGAGGTAAAGTACCCCGTGCTCACGACACCAGCCCATCAAGGCCAGCGACGACACCTCGACGGAAACGTTAAGCAGCACATCCCCCGGCCGCAGACGGCCGTGCAGGATCTCGCGATGGTTGTCCGCTGTGAGCGGCCGGTTTTCGAGGCAGATGCCGAAAGCGTCGGCCACCGGCCGGCCGCGCTCATCTGCGGCAATCGCCGCGATCTTCGCCGCCGGCAGCCCGGAGTGCCGCAGCAACAATGGCAGCAGCGCCTGTCCGACACTGCCGAAGCCGATCAAGAGGATACGCACCGCATCGCCCGAAAAAATGACGAGCGGATTATAACGTGAGCACGACGGCGGCTACCGCAAACTGGGCGCCGCCGACCGGACCGCTAAACCGCCCGATCGGCAGCCCCCAGAATCACCACATCAGGTCGTCCGGCACCTTGAAGTCGGCGTAGGGATCGTCCTCGTCCACCTCGGTGGTGGCCCGCTTGATCTCCACGACGATGGACGGATCGCGCTCGGCGATCTTGGCGGCGATGATCTTCGGCACCAGTTCGGTCACGTCGCCGCGGCAGATGATCACCAGGTGCCCGGCAACGATGTGGTCGCGCACCTTGGCCGACACGTAGACCCGCTTGATCTTGTTGTCGTGGGTGAAGTTGTAGGCGATGTCGCCGCCGCCCTTCTGCTGGCGGTTCTGCTGCACCATCTGGGCGATCTGTGCGGCGATCGCCTTCTGGGTAGCCGCCGCATCGCGCTGGGCGTTGAGCTCGCGGGCCCGCTCGGCGTTCTTGCGCTGGGCTTCCTGCGCCGCCACGCGCGCCTCGTCGACACTCTCGGTGCCGGTACGCCGCTCGATCTTCTGCTGCCGGGTCTTGTCCTGGTGGACCTTCTTGGCCTTCTTCGGGTCTACCAGACCGGCCTTCAAGAACTGTTCCTGCAAAGACGCCATCTGCGCCACTCCGTCTAATAAGGTGATTAGGCCGCGCTGCAAGTCCGGCCGAAAAGAGAGCGGCAGCATAACAAAAAGTCGCCGCCGCCAGCCCGCGCATGTTCTGCGCCACACAAACTCATGCACCATGCGCCCATGAACGATACGGACCTGCCCCGCCTGTCGCTGCTGGCCGCCAGCTGGCTGCTGTTCGGCGCCCTCCACAGCCTGCTGGCCGGGACGACCCTCGAACGCCTGTTCGGGCGCCACGGGCGGCTCGCCTTCAACCTTCTCGCCGTCATCACGATTGCCGCGCCGCTGGCGCTCCTCGCCGGCCTGCCTGCCACGCCGCTGTTCGACGAGCCCGCCTGGCTGGTCTGGCTGCGCAACGGCCTCGGCGCCGCCGCGGTGCTGGGTTTCATGCACACGCTGAAGTTCTACTCGATGCCGGCCTTCCTCGGCCTGCGCCAGGAAACCTGGCCGCTGACCTTCAGCCCGTGGCACTGCCGGGTGCGGCACCCGTGGTATTTCCTGATGCTGGTGTTCATCTGGACGCGGCAGATGAGCGCGCCCTGGCTGGTCTCGGCGCTGTGTATCAGCGCCTACCTGGTGGTCGGCAGCCGCATCGAGGAGAAGCGCATCCTGCGCCGCCACCCCGATTCCTACGGGGCCTATCGCCGCATCGTGCCAGCCCTGATCCCCTGGCGCGGACGAGCGCTGGACGAAGCCACCCGCCACCGGCTGGAAGCCCGGGCCCTGGAAGAAAGCTGAGCGCGCCGCGCTGCCGCCGGTGCGGCTCAGGAATGCGGCGTCTCGGGCACCGCGGCCGATTTGCGCAGCCACTCCAGCAAGGCCGCGAACAGCGTCTCCGGGTCCACCGGCTTGGCCACGAATCCGTCCATGCCCGCCTCCGCGCAGCGCAGCCGGTCTTCCGCAAAGGCGTTGGCGGTCAAGGCCAGGATCGGGACGCGCTTTCCTTCCGTCAGTTGCCGGATGCGCCGTGTCGCCTCGAGGCCATCCATGTTCGGCATCTGCATGTCCATCAAGATCAGCGCATAGTCCTGGCTGCACACACGATGGAGGGCTTCGGCCCCGTCCTCGGCCACATCGGCCTGCAGGCCAGCGTCCTCCAGCATCGACAGGGACACCTCGCGGTTGACCGGGTCGTCCTCCGCCAGCAGCACGCGCGCGCCGGCAAAGTCCCGCCGCAAGATCTGCTCGGCGTCGTTGCCTCCGGGCACGCTGTCCTGATGGACCGCATTCACCGCCTTGCGCAGGCGCACCGTAAGCCAGAAGGTGCTGCCCTTGCCGAGCTCGCTCGTCACGCCGGTTTCGCCCCCCATCAGCTCGACCACGCGCCGGGTGATCGCCAGCCCGAGGCCGGTCCCGCCGTGCTTGCGGCTGATCGAGTTGTCGGCCTGTTCGAAGGCAGAGAACAGGCGCGGGATGACATCTGGCGCGATGCCGATGCCGGTGTCGCTGACCTCGAAGCGCAGCAGGCTGTGCTCCGGCCCGTCCTCGACGAGGAGGGCCCGCAGCACGATGCGGCCGGCGGCGGTGAACTTCACCGCATTGCCGAGATAGTTGAGCAGGGCCTGCTGCAGGCGTGTTCGGTCCCCGAGCAGCCCGCGGGGCATCGGCGGAATGTCCGTTTCAAGCCGCAGCCCCTTGGCCTTGATGCGTCCCCCGATCATGCTGACGACGTTGTCCGTCAGCTCCTCGACATTCAGCGCGGCCTCATCCAGCTCGAACTTGCCGGCCTCGATCTTGGACAGGTCGAGGATCACATTGACCACGTCGAGCAGATGCGCCCCGGCCGCTTCGATCTTGTCCAGCTTGTTGATCTGCGGCGCCGTCGCGCCGCCGCGGCGCAGGACATGCGCCATGCCGATGATGGCGTTCAGCGGCGTCCGGATCTCGTGGCTCATGTTGGCGAGGAAGGCGCTCTTGGCGACGTTCGCCGTCTCCGCCTGGTTCTTGGCCCAGGTCAGTTCTTGGGTGCGTTCCTCGACGAGCCGCTCCAGATGATCGCGGTGCTGGGCGAGCTCATCCTGGATCGCCTTCGTCTCGGTGATGTCCATCGCCAGCCCCTCGATGAGGATGTCGCCCGCTTCAAGCCGGATCCCGATGGAGCGATCGAAGAACCAGCGCCAGCGGCCTGCGCTGTCGCGGATGCGGTATTCCAGGCTGAAGGGCGTCTGCTCGGAGAGCAGCCGGGAGATGGCCGCCCCGACGCGTGGTTGGTCCTCCGGATGGATCGATTCGGCCCACAGGAAAGGATGGGACAGCAGGTATTCCATCGAATGGCCGAAGACATCCACCGCGCGCGGCGAATAATAGATGCCCCCGCGCAGCACGGAATAGGTGTACGCGATGTCCGGCAGGCTCTCCACCAGGTGGCGGTAGCGTGCCTCCCGCTGTTCGAGGATGGCCTCCGCCTGCTTGCGCGGCGTGATGTCGGTATGCGTGCCGCACATGCGTAGCGGCCGGCCGTCCTCGTCCCACTGCATCACCCGCGCCTGATCGAGAATCCACTTCACGCTCCCGTCCTTATGGAGCATCCGGTACTCGATCCTGTGCATCTCGGAGTGCCCCTTGAGGACGGCGTCGATGGAGTTCCACGCGCGCTCACGATCATCGGGGTAAATAAAATCGGTCCACTGCTGGGTCGTGCGCTGGATCTCCTCATGGGTATAACCCAACATCACGGCCCACTGTCTGTTCCGCTCGACCGTGCGGGTCTCCAGGTTCCAGTCCCAGAAGCCGAGCTCGGCCCCTTCAAGCACAAAACGCAGCTGCTTCTCGCTGTTTTCCAGCGCCAGCTGGGAGAGCTTGCGCTGCGTGATGTCGTGGCCGATGCCCAGCACACCGATGAGGCCGCCATTCTCGTCGAGCATCGGAATCTTGGTGGTTTCGAGGATCTCCCGATGCCCGTCCGACGCGAAGCTGATCTCCTCCTCGTTGACGCTCGGCCCGTTCCTTTCCATGGCCCGCCGGTCATGCTCACGGAAGAAGTCCGCCAACGCCTTGCCGACAAAGTCGTAATCGGTCTTGCCGATGACCGCCTTCTCCGTGGCCCCAAAGAACCGCTCGAAGCGCTGGTTGCAACGCAGATACACGCCGTCCCGATCCTTCAGCCAGACAAGGTCGGGAAGCGTATCGATCAACGTGCGCAGAAAGCTGCGTTCATTCGACAACTCCCGCTTGGCGATCACCTGCGGCGTGATGTCGCGAGCAATCGTCGACGCCCCGACGATCGTGCCATCGGCATCCCTGATGGGCGAAATCGTCACCGACACGTGGATGATCGTGCCGTCCTTGCACACTCCCCGCGTCTCGTGATTGCTCACAGTCTCGCCGGCGAGGATATGGGACAGGATCTCCCCGCCCCCCTGCAAGTCCGCCGGAAACAGCATGCCGGCGGATTGTCCCAGCGCCTCACCTGCCGAATAGCCGAAGATCGTCTCCGCCGCCGGGTTCCAGCTGGTGATGGTGCCGTCCAGCGTCTTGCCGATGATCGCGTCCCAGGACGAATTGATGATGGCCGCTGCACTCTGCAAGGCCTGGTTGGCCTGATGCATCTGCAACCGGGCCAAGCCCATTTCCCCCATGATCTTGGCCAGGTCGGTCAGAAAGGTCATGATCGACTGCACTTTTTCGCGCGAGAAGACCGGGGTTTTCTTCAGCGCTTCGAGATAACCCTGTTCCTCGATGCCGAACTCGTGGGCCTGGCGGATGAAATACGGCAGATCCGGCTTCTCGAAGAAGAACTGGCCCGTGAACAGGTTGGCCACGTGCTCGCCGGCAACCTTGATGGGCACCGCCACATCAACCAGCCCGTTGCGGCAGTTGTAGACGTTGTAGGTTTCACCCTCCTTCAGCCGGCCCGCCAGAATGGTGTCGCTCTCGAGGCAACGCTGCGCCGTCCCCGAATTGCAGCGGTGGAACTTGGTACAGACGTCCTGCCAGCCCGTCGCCACCAGCACTTCGCCATCGAGCTCGAGAATCGCGGTGACGGCGCCTGTCGCCGCCGTGAAGCTCTCGCACAGCGCCTTCAACTGCTTGACGTCAACAAGCTCGGCAAATTTCATTGGGGCGGACCTATCCAGAAGGTATCCAACGAGCGATTGCATGCCCGCAGGCCTGGGCCGAAGACTTCACTGGAGCAATTCGGCTGAGCGCCCATTTTTCGGCCAGGGACTGGAGCGAGTCAAGGAGAGTCTCCACACGCGGATGAAGGGTCTGCCTCGCCACGGCCCCCGAGCAGCGGGCAGGCCTCAAGCGCCGGGTTTCAGGCCCGCCGATCCGGTGGCTTGCCGTGCTGCCGGAAGGCCTTCCACAGCATCAGGTCGTAGCCGATCTTCAACACCCCGCAGGCCACCAGCGGCGCCGCCAGCCAGCCGGCGGCAAACATCGCCCCGCCCACGGTCGGACTGATGGCGGAGGCCAGGCTCCGCGGAACCGCCGTGAAGCTCGCCGCGGCGGCACGCTCCGCCGGCGTAACCACCTCCATCACGAAGGCACTGCGGACCGGCACGTCCATCTGCGACAGCAGCGACCTCACGAACAGCAGCGCGAAAGCCAGCGGCAAGCTCGGCACGAAGGCCGCCGCAATGAGGCACAGGCTGGCCGGAATATGCGTGAACACCATCGTGTTCACCAGGCCGATACGCTCGGCAATCCTGGGTGCGATGAGCTGCGACGCGGCGGACAACAGCCCAGCCCAGAAGAAGAAGCGCCCGGCGGCCAGCAGCGACAGGTCGAAACGCTGGAAGAACCACAGGGCCATCAACGCGTTGATGGCCAGGCCGCCGGCGAAGGAGTCCACCGAGAACAGCAGCGCCAGCCGGACAACCACACCCTTCGATTCGCCCAGCGGCTGCGGCGCCACCACGCCGGACTCCGGCCGCGTCACCGGCAGCCGTCGATACAGCAGCCAGACGACGCCGCCAACCAGCCCGTAGAACGCGAACATCACGCGGAAGGCGGACAGCCGTTCGATGCCAAGCGCTGCCACCAGCAGCTGCGGCACGCCGGACGCCAACGCGCCAAGCGCGGCGAACAGCGCCCCCAGCAGGGAATAACGCGCGAACACGGTCGTGCGCGCGGTGCCCTGGCTGGACTCCGCCAGGCGGGCATGTTCAAGCGGCAGGAACACGCTGACGTCCCCGGAACTCGGATTCAGCGTGCCCACGAAGGCCACCAGGAGCAGCGGCCAGAAGGCCGACAGACAGGCGAAGGACAGCCCCGTCGCCAGCATCAGCAGCGCCGTCCCACGCAGCAGGCGCCGACCCGGGAAACGGTGACCCCAGCCCCCCACCGCCAGTGTGGCGAATGCTGAGCCCAGCAAGGTTGCCGTACTGAGGATGCCCACATCCAGCGTGCCGAAACCGAGCGCCAGCAAGTAGGCCGGCAGCAGCACCGCCACGTAGCCATCGGCAAATGCCCGCAGCGCCTTGCCCACCAGCAGCGGCAGCACCGCCGCATCGACGCCCGCAGGCAGCAGCAAACGACCGAGCACGTCAGCCTCCGCAATCAGCCGGTGTCATCGCGCGCCTGTCGCCGCTCACAGGAAGGTCTTCACCAGGAAGCCGATGAGCGCGCAGCCGCCGATGACGTGGATCACGTTGGCCTTGAAGCGGAACAAAGCGATGGCTGCACCCACCGCGATGAGGGCTGACACCCACTCGAAGGCGCCCTCGAAGCCCTTCGGCCACAGCACGTGGTAACCGAAGAACAGGGCCAGGTTCAGGATCACCCCGACCACCGCCGCGGTGATCGCCGTCAGCGCGGCGGTGAACTTCAGGTCGTTGTGGGTCGTCTCGATGAAGGGGCCGCCGATCAGGATGAAGATGAAGGACGGCAGGAAAGTGAACCAGGTGACCAGCGTCGCCGCGGCCGCACCGGCCAGGAACAGGCTGTCCGGGCCGAACACCGCCTTCACGTAACCGCCGACGAAGCCGACGAAGGTGACGACCATGATGAGCGGCCCCGGCGTCGTTTCACCGAGGGCGAGACCGTCGATCATCTGCGGGGCGGTCAGCCAGCCGTAGTGCCCGACCGCCCCCTGGAAAACGTAGGGCAGCACCGCATACGCGCCACCGAAGGTCAGCAACGCGGCCTTGGTGAAGAACCAGCCCATCTGGGTCAGGGTGTGGTCCCAGCCGTAGCCGGCGGCCAGCAGCCCCATCGGCACCAGCCACAGCAGGCCGCCGATGAGCGCCACACGGAGCAACTTGTGCCAGGCGAACAGGGCGTGCACCGGCGTCGGCGTGTCGTCGTCGATCAACGCGCGGCCAAAGGACTTGTCCGCCTTGCCGTGCCCGCCCCCGGCCTTGAACTTGTCCGGAGCGATACGACCACCGAAGTAACCGACGGCCGCTGCCGCCGCGACGATAGCCGGGAACGGCACATTAAGAGCGAAGATGGCGACGAAGGACGCCGCCGCAATCGCCCACAACGCGTTGTTCTTCAGCGCGCGGGCGCCGATGCGGTGCGCCGCCTGCACGACGATGGCGGTGACCGCCGGCTTGATGCCGTAGAACAGGCCCGCCACCAGCGGCACATCACCATACGCCACATAGACCCACGACAGGCCGATGAGGATGAACAGGGACGGCAGCACGAACAGCCCGCCGGCCACGATGCCGCCCCAGGTTCTGTGCATCAGCCAGCCGATGTAGGTGGCGAGTTGCTGCGCCTCCGGCCCGGGGAGCACCATGCAGTAATTGAGCGCATGCAGGAAGCGCCGTTCGGAAATCCAGCGCCGGCGCTCCACCAGCTCCTGGTGCATGATCGCAATCTGCCCCGCCGGGCCGCCAAAGCTGATGAAGCCGAGCTTCAGCCAGAACAGGAAGGCCTGCCAGAAGCTGACTTCGGCGGGCGGCTCGTCACGGGGCTCGGTCTTGGCGGTCAGGGTCGTGTTCATGCTTTCGGGCCTTTCTCGAAGGAGGCCAGGAGTCCGTCGAAGAGGCTGCCGGCCACCGCCAGCAGCCGGTCATCGTCGCGGAGGATGTCACGCAGGCCGGCCAGGGCGCTCTCGATGCCCGCAGCCTCCGGCGGTTGCACGCCGCCGACGTCCAGGAAATGGACCAAGGCGCCCATGCGTTGCAGGGCCGGGCTTTCGAGACCGAAGCTGGCCAACAGCACCTCGAAGCTCACCCGGGCACCGACATGGGTGAAGGTGGCGCCGTCGAAATCGAAGCCCAGCGCATCGGCGGGACAGTCGGTAGCCGACGGCAGCCACAGGATGGTGGCCTGCGGATCGATGAAACGACGAATCAGCCACGCGCTGGCCAGCCGATCCACCCAGGGGCGGCGGCGCGTCGCCCAGCATCGCCCCTGATAGTCCGCGATATTCAGGCGGGCGACGGGGTCGTCCATCGGCTGCGGCTCATCGGGGAACAGGGCGCGGGCCGCCCGCTGTTCGAAGTCACGCAAGGCCTCGTCGGCCTGCCGCTGCGCTTCTCCGGCAAAGAAGTCGATGGCCGCCAGGTTGGCGAAGGTCTTGCGCAGCTTGCGCGCTTGCTTCAGCGCCTCGTTCGCCGTGTCCGGAGCGAGGCCGTCCCGGGCAATCGCGATGTCCCTGAGCAGATCGGCAAAGTCGGCGCTGCGGTCGAACAGGGCCACGAAGTTGCCATCGCCCGGCTCTTCGAGGCGGGCCACCAGCGCGGTCCCTTCCGCACCGCGAATATCCGTGGCGACCGCATCCAGCGTGCCCCGGCAATCCTCGCGTTCCGGCATCAGATAGACGCCATCCCGCAGGACGGCCGCGCCCGACGCCTTGAGGCTGCGCCACGCACGCATGCGGGCGGTGGCGTTCTCGGTGGGCAGGCTGGTGATGAGTGCAATCCATGTGTTCATGAATACACACTACATTAACGTCAACTACTCTACAAACTTGTTCTGATTTTACATTTAATTCTTGAGCGTTGAGCCGGGCATCCCCGGTTTCTCGCAGCGGACATCCCGGTACGGGCCGCCGATCCTCTCCCACCCGCTTCCCGGTGAGGTCTGCGTGCAGAACATCTTGCCGTTCAGCTTGCTGCGCCACAAATACCAGGGCGCCGGTGCCGCCAACGCGACCGCACAGAAGATCGCCGATGCGAGGGCGAAGGCTGGCTTCCGTTTCATCGCGTCTTCCTTTCTCCGGTTGCCCGCGCTACATCAGAAGCCGACCCGCAGTGACAACCGGAAAGTCCGGGGTTCCGCCGGATGGGTGTGGATGTCGCTCACCGGGGCGCCCTCGCCGCTCAGCTGCGAACTGTAGTAGTAATCGATGTCGCTGACCTTGCGGTTGAACGCATTGAGTACATCGAGAGACAGCTTCAGGCGCGCATCTATCCGGTAGCCGGCGCGCAGACTGACCAGCGTCGAGCCCTTCGAGCGCACCGAATCGTCCTCGATCAAGGGGCGCGGACCAAAATAGCGCAGGCGCGCCCCGCCCGACCACCTGCCACCGGCGTCGTAGCTCACCCCCACCGACGCCACCTTGCGGATCGCACCGGGGACATCATCACCCGGCACGCTGTCGTCCACCCGCGTATAGCGCGCTTTCGAGATCGACAGGTCGGCGTCGACGATGGTCGCCGCGTTCGGCATCCAGTAGTTGGCCCATTCGATCCCCGTCCGCTTGCTTGGAAAGCTCGGCTCCGTCGTGCCGGCGTCGCCGGAGAACACCAGTTCCGACGCGATGTCCAGCCGCCACAGGGACAAGGAGGTCTGCAGGCCGGGGATCAGCGCACTGCGCACGCCCACCTCGTAACCCTTGGTGCGCACCAGCGGCGTCGAACCCGCCACCGGCGTGCCAAAGCCCGGATCACGGAAATCCGGGTTGGTCTTCACGGTGATGCCGCGGGCGTCGTTGCTGTGGAAGCCGTAGCCCATGTTCAGGTAGTACTCGGTCTTGCGCCAAGGCCCGAAGATCAACGACAGCTTCGGGCTGCCGATGCTCGCATCCACCTTGCCGGAATTGGCCGGCGTATCGGCGCTGACATCGAACGCGTAGAAGTCCTTGCGCCAGCCGACGCTGCTACGCAGCCAGTCCAGCCACTGGGCCTGGCTCTCCGCGTAGAGGCTGATGCTTCTTTCCCGCACGCGGTCCTGCGCCACCGTGCCCCAGCGCTGCCGCGCGGTCGTCGTGTACAGGCCGAGCTTGCCGATATCGTCGAGGCGGGACTGCAGGCCCAGCGTGAAGTCCGTGCCCTGGGCCAGCCAGTCGCCGTACCAGGTCTGCGCCAGATTGAAGCCATACACCTTGCGCCGGTCTTCCTGCTCGAACTGGTCGCCGGGGCCCGGATTGCAGCCGAGGGTGCAATAGGTAAAGTTGGACCACAGGTTGAGGCCGTAATCCATCGCGTACACATTGCCGCGCAGCCAGCCGCGCTCATCCTTGCGCGACCACTCGCCGGACAAACTGTAGCGATGGGTCCGGCCACCGTCGCTGGAGTCCAGGTTGCCATAGCGGGAGATCAGCCCGGCCTCCACCGCGCGTAGCGGTACCTGATCCGTCGAAGCCCATTTGGCGGTGTAGGCCATTGCCGCCACCGACCAGCCGTTGGCGCGCGTCCCTTGCGAATAGCGCAGCAGCCCGTTCAGCTTGTCGAGGTCCTCCGGCATCGACCACGGGCCATTGTTTCCGGCCCACTCCAGCGCGTAGAGGAGATGGCCGTCGCCAACGGCCGGCGATCCGGCCAGCAGCGCACGCCGATAGCCATGACTACCGACGGACAGATCGACGAAGTCCTGATCCAGCTTGCGCGCGTAATCGATGGCCGCCGATCCCGCCGATGCGAAGTCCCCCGCGTCGGCCGAATACGGCCCCTTGCGGTACTGCATGCTGTCCACCAGCTCGGGAATCAGGAACTGCAGGTCCGAATAGCCCTGCCCATGCGCATGGGTCGGCATGTTCACCGGCATGCCCAGCAGGCTGGTCGCGAAATCGGTGCCGTGGTCCAGGTTGAAGCCGCGCAGGTAATACTGGTTGGCCTTGCCGTCGCCGCTGTGCTGGGAAACGATGAGCCCCGGCACGACCTCCAGCACCTCCGCCGGACGCAGCAACGGACGGTTCTCCAGCTGCCGCGCCGTCACGTTCCCTTCCGACGCCGCGCTGGCTACACCGACCAGATCCTGCGCATCACTGGCGCTCACCTCGACCACATCCAGCGTCTGGATGCCGCCCGCGTGGGCCCCGGACGCCCCCATACAAGCGGAGGCCAGGAGGAATTGCCTGAAACGGTTTCGTTCTTTGCGTTTGCCGGACGTCATCAGGAAGGATTGCCACGACACCCGGCCACCACGGAAACCGCAGCAGGCCTGCATCGCGCACTCGTATGATCATTTTAAAAATAATCATACAACTATCGTGCCAACGCTCAGACAGCGGCTTTCAGCGGGCATCCACAGCAATCCTGCACAGAGTTCGATCAGACAATCGATCACCTGGCACACACTTTGGAAGGCTGCTTACCGCCCACCCGCCACATCAAGCACGGCGCCAGTCGTGTACGACGCCTCCTCCGACAACAACCACAGCACCGCCCGCGCCACTTCGTCCGGCGAGCCGCCACGCTGCATCGGAATGCCGCTCTTGAGGCGCTCGACCCGGCCGGGGTCGCCGCCCGAGGCATGGATGTCGGTATCGATGATCCCCGGCGCCACTGCATTCACGCGGATGCCTTCGGCCGCCACCTCCTTGGCCAGGCCCACGGTCAGCGTCTCGACGGCTGCCTTCGAGGCGGCGTAATCCACGTATTCGCCGGGCGAACCGAGGCGCGCCGCGCGGGACGACAGATTGACGATGGCTCCGCCGGCACCGCCATGGCGCGTGGACATCCGTCGCACCGCCTCCCGCGCGCACAGAAAGCTGCCCAGCACATTCGTCTCGAAGACACGCCGTATCCGGCTGGCGCTCATGTCCTCGACGCGCATCTGCACGTCCAGCACGCCCGCATTGTTCACCAACGCATCCAGCCGCCCGAAACGGCTATCGATCTCCGCGAACAGGCGCAGCACGTCCTCCTCGCGGGACACATCGGCCTGCACGGCCAGCGCCAGCCCGCCGGCTGCGTTGATCTCCCCGACCAGGGCATCCGCTGCGGAGTTGTCCTTCACGAACGACAGGCACACCCCGTAGCCCCGCTCAGCCGCCAGCCTCGCAATGCTCGCGCCGATCCCGCGGGAGCCGCCGGTGATCAGGATGATCTTTCGGTCCATGCCTGCCTCCATCGGCGCTATCAGGGCGAGCGCTTGCGGTAGTGCGCCTCGGCCATTCCGACCGCGGCCTCCCACAAGGCAGGGGCGCCGCGTTCGATCGGCGGCTGGCAACGCGACTTGATCTGTTCGAGCGTCACCTCGCACTCCACCCACGTCCCGCCGTCCGTCGCCGCGTTGTGCAGCATCGGCTGGAAGCGGTCGAGGGCCTTGGCGAATTTCGCGTCGTCGCTCTCCGCCGCCTCGAACTCGAACCACAGCTCACGGAACTCGGCCGCCTGCGCATCGGGCAACAGGCCAAACAGACGCTCGGCGGCGAGCCGCTCGCGCTCGTCCTGCCCGACATGCGTCGCCGGCACGTGGAAAGGCACATCACCGGCGTCGATCTCGACGATGTCGTGGATCAGCAGCATCTTCACGACACGCTGCACATCGACCGTCCCGGCCGCATGCCCGGCAAGCACCAGCGCATACATCGCCAGGTGCCACGAATGCTCGGCGCTGTTCTCGCGGCGCGAACGATCGATGAGCGGCGACAGGCGCACGACGCTCTTGAGACGGTCGATTTCCTTGAGGAAAGCCAGTTGCCGTTCCAGGTCGGACGAGATCACTTTGCCGTGCTTTCTTTGAGACTGGGGGATGGGCGAGTCTAGCAGAAGGGCGTCGGCGCCCCCGGTCAGCGGCGCACGCGGGAGGCCGCTCCTATGAATCGTCGCACCGATGAAACCCGCCCCCGTATGAGGCCACGCAGATCCACACCCTCATCATCGCTCAACGATCTGAATTGAACGGAGGACTTCGACAAGCTGCTCGCGCTGCGTGGCCAGAGGCTGCGCGGAATTCATCGAGAGATGCAGCTCGATCCAGCTGCCCGCCCGGACCACATGCGCATGGATGTTGGTCATGTTGACATGGAGCGAACCATCGACCTGATCGGACTCCACCGTGTCCCAGTCGCCGGTCTTCCTTTTGACAACATTCTGATGCGCCAGCGTCCTGCCCCGCAGCACGGTGGGCGGGCTTTCCTTAACACCCTCGAATCGGGATGCTGGCTCGAACCACCCTGACAGCCGAATGCCCCGTGCATCATCGCTGAATATGAAATACCTGGGACTCGCCGTCGCACCGCTCACGTTCCGCGGCAACTCCCGTTTGAAACCGGCTCTTGGCAGGCGAATGGACAAGCTGGAAACCGGAACGGTGATTTCGAATGCCTGGGCTTGTTCCGTTATGGCGATCGACTGCTGAGCGTCAGCCGACCTGGGAGCCCCGAACACCAGCGGTTCCGTGGGACCAACGCTGGCCTTGCCTGTGATGTAGGCCAGCTTCCCGTCGCTGCTTTGCTGAAAGGGAAACCTCATCTTCACCGCCTCACCGTCACGCCGCTCGAGGACCAAGGTGATGACATTGGGTGAAACCGTATCGCTGATGGACGGGTCCGATTCACACGTACCAATGGCGGCCATGACAAAGCCCTCCGCTCTTGCCTTCGGAGCCAGAAGCGCCCCGATCTTCTCCGCGGACGGCTCCCCCAACTGCCTGACCTGCTCCGCGGTGAAAGCAAAATCGACCGTGGCCTTGTCACTGGCATCCAGCTTGGGATCACGGGCAAGCGACGACCACGGAAGACACCCTTTGCCTTGTTCAAATTGATAACGTATCGCGCCACGTACCCGGCTGATCAAGGGCACAAACTCACTCAGCAAATCACTGGCGGATTGAGCGGCGTAGCTTGTGCTGGATTGCATTGCCATGCAGGCAATGATGGACAGGGTAAATCTGCGGGGCATGGCGTTTCCAAAAATTGATCGATCAATCACGACGGCGCTTGGGATGAACCCTCTGCTATTTCCCACACCACGCCCTCAGTCGTGCGCGGCCCTTCACGTAACAGCGACTGGCCAGGTGATCGACAGGAATCTCAATACTGGAGCGATTCCTGTATTCACAGCGCAAGACGAGTTGCCGATCTGTTGCCTGATACCCACGGATATCCCAAGTCGCGCCATGCTCATTATCCGGCACCAACTCCACGTTCTCGGCAACGGCCCCATCGAACAAGCGACCATTCGTCAGTACGTTGTTCCTGTCGCCATCGAACCTGGGGCACTCGGAGTGCTGACCGTAAGCCCCGAACGGCAGAACGGCCAACCACGCACATGCGAATCCAATCGTGTTCCTCACACTAACCAACGGCCCCACCCGACGAAGAAGACAACTGGCAAAGATTGGCAGACCGCCATTCACCGTCTCGCGCAGCCGATTCGAGCATGCCCAGCGTTATCTTCATCTTCGGCTTTTGCTTCCGGAGGCTGGGGAGAAGCCATAGCCCCTCCGCTTCGAAGTAATTCGATAGATCAAAGTCTCCCCGCTCCACACCAAAGAGGGCCGCATAGCGCTCCATGAACTCGAAGGCGTCGTCTCCGGCCAGTCCGAGATCGAGCACCAGATCGGTTTCTCTTGTGAGTACTTGCGAGCCCAGGACACGCGAGATGCCTTGGGTCGGAAGCGTTTCCACGAGGGCAATGAGATGCGGCCAGATAGCGTCGTCCCTGCTCACCACAGCTTGTCTTCCTTCATAGCCCGTGAGTTGTACTGAAAAACAGTATTGCTCATGATCTGAACAACATCGTATGCCAATACCGTCCATCCGACGCCTGGGACAAGCCGGCCAATAAACGCACCAAGGCTTCTTGTAAATGTAATCTTGAGTGTGGAGAGACTCGCGCCGGTCAGCGTTGGCAATACAAACGGTAGTTGCTGCTTGATCAAATGCCTGGATACGACGGATGCAACTGACGTTCCTTTTGTGGCACCCGCAAACTTTCCTCGGGTTGGCAAGAACGGCTGCCCAGAAAGAACTGCGACGGCGGCTGCAACGTCAGCACCTCCAAGTTGCTTGAGCGTCTGATCCACACCAATCCAGAAGAACAATTCTTCGCGGGTAAGATTGACATGGGCATCATATGAGTACAGGTTTGACATCTGCCTTCCTGACTAATTGATCTCGACTTTACGAATACAGCTTAGGTTGAGCGGGAGGGCCCATTCGTCACAGACCTTCCCATTGCGTTCAAAGAAGCGCGCCCCGACAGCACAGCCTCACGCGGTACTGGCCGCCTCCTTCGCTATCCGCGTCGGAGACCTCTTGCGATCCGACTTCTTCTTCAACCCCAGCGCTGCAACCTGATCAGAATCGGGGCCGAACTGGGCCTTGACCTGGCTTTTGACGCCGAGGATGGCGTCGTGGAAGTCGCGTTCGATGGCGTCCATCGCGTCGCGGGCGGCGGCGAGGGCGTTCTGGGCGTGGATCTCGGTTTCCTGGGCCTTGCGCAGGGCGTCGTGCAGACTGCCGACGGCGTCGAGGGAATAGTCCTGGTTGACCGGCGTGTAGCCGATGATGCCCTTGAGGCCGACGAAGGCGTCGATGTCGGCCTGGACGGTTTGCGGTGGGATGCGGGTGTTCAGAACGGTTGCCATGGATTCTCCTGTCGATGAATGCGAAGAAGCGGAATGCCGCCGCGACATATTACATTCGCATTGCAGCGACACAATCCATGACATGTAGTTTTTTGGAAAATTCCTGTATGGCCCACAGTGGGCTCCTCCGGGACCGTGCGTGGACGGACATTGGGGCGCCGAAGAAGACCTTCGGCGCCCCAATGTTGATGTTGCAGCGCTGCGCGCTCTACGTGCACGACCCGTACTTGATCGTGCACCGGTGCACGATCAACGTGCACCGCCCGTAGTTCATCGTGCACGCGCCAATGTTGAGCGTGCACCGCTCAGAGTTGATCGTGCACCCGCGCACGTTGATCTCACACCGGTGCACGTTGAGCGTGCACACGTGCACGCTCAACTCACACGCCTGTTAGAAGGACTTCGCGATGCTGATGAAGAACTTTTTCTTGGCGATGTCGGAGTACGAGGTGGTGTCGCTCAGGCTGAGGAAGTGTTTGTAGGCGTTGGGCTCGCTGGAGGCGGAGTAGAAGGCGCCGGCGCTCCAGCCGTCGGGCAGGCTGCGGGTGATGCCGAGCTTGTAGTAGTTGATGTCGAGGCCGGTGGAGTTGGCGATGACCTGGCGGCCGATCTGGCCGCTGAGGTTCCAGCCCTCGGCCACGTCGCGGGCGGCGTTGAGTTCGTAGAAGTAGGAGCCGCGCGTGCTGCCGGTGACGCCGGCGTTGGCGTCGCCGTAGAAGCCGCCGTTCACCGGGGAGTTGTTGGTGCTCCAGCCGAAATATTCGGTGAGGGTGCGGCCGGTCTTGAAGCTGAGCCAGTCGTAGCTCACCGACACGTAGGCTTCGGCGGTGTTGAGGCTGTTGGAGCGGTTGTAGCCGGCAAACGCCGAGTCACTCCAGTTGGCGCCGGGGTAGGTGTAGTAGATCAGGCCGACGTCGTAGCCGACGGCCTCGGTCACCTTGCCGCGGAAGCCGCCGTAGAAGTCCATCTCCACCGCAGCGCCGGGCAGCCAGTGGTCGGACACGTTGGAGGCGGCGAAGCCGACGTAGGCGCCGGAGGCGTGGTCGGCCTCGACGCTGAACTGCAGGGCCGGCTTGCCCCAGCTCTGGGACTGGCCGCGGAAGATGTAGTCGCTGACGAAGCTGACGCTGATCGGCACGGTCCAGGCGGATTCGCCGTCGGCCGCCGCGGCGGGCAGCGCGGTGGCCAGACAGGCGCCCGCCAGGGCGAAGGGAAGCGCAGTGCGCAGGGCGCGATGGGTTGCTGCGGGCATGACGATCTCCTTGAAGTGAATCAATAGGGGGTAAGACGAAACGGGTTTGGGCGCGGCGCCGGCAGCGGGCCGCGCGGGCGTTCAGGCGGGCGGAGTTGTCTCCAGCGCGGGCAGGTCGGCGTCGCCTTCCAGCAGCGCGTGGCTGTCGCTGTCATCCTTCAGGTCCACGCCGCTGCGGCCGAGGCGGCGCGCGCCGGCGATCAGGAAGGCCAGCTTGCGGGCGGCCTCCGCGTAGGGCAGCCCTTCGGGCCGCACGTTGGAGATGCAGTTGCGGTTGGCGTCGGTAAGGCCGGGGCGCGGATGGGCGGTGAGGTAGAGACCGAGGCTGTCCGGCGACGACAGACCCGGCCGCTCGCCGATCATCATCACCAGCTGTTCGGCGCCGAGGATGTGGCCGATCTCGTCGCCGAGTGCGACGCGGGCCTGCGTCGCCACCACCACCGGCAGGGTCCGCAGGTCGGGAAAGTACGGCAACAGCGCTTCCAGCAAGAGCTGTGCGTGGCTGCGGGTGGCCAATGACGACAGCCCGTCGGCCACCACGATGGCCAGCTTGGGCGCCGCCGACCACATGCCCGGCGCCTGCTGCGCCAGCATGTCCGCGCTGTCCGGCGCGAGGCGGCGGCCCCAGTCGGGGCGGCGCAGATACACGCTGCGGTCGGCCGCCTGGCTGTGCACGGCGAGGGTGTTGAAGCCGGCCTCGTGCAGTTCGCCCTGCAGGGCCGGCACGTCCAGCGCCTGATGCACCGCGTCGCGGGCCTGGGCGTGGGCGGTGCCGAAGCGCAGCACCTCGCGGGTCGGCAGGCTGACGCCGCTGCGCCCGAGGGCGACCCGCGCACGGGTGAGGCTTTGCAGGCGCAGCCAGGGGTCGGGGGTGACGATGGCGGGTTTGCTCATGATGCGCCCTCCTCCTTACAGACGGCCGGCCAGGGCCAGCAGCGGTTGGGTGTCGCCCTGGGGCAGCAGCTCGCCGCGGTAGTCGGCGATGCCCATGCGTTCCAGCCAGTCCTCGAATTCCGGCGCGCGGCGGCGGTCGAGCACGCGGCGCAGGTAGAGGGCGTCGTGGAAGGACGTGCTCTGGTAGTTGAGCATGATGTCGTCGGCCCCCGGCACGCCGATGATGAAGTTGATGCCGGCCACGCCGAGCAGGGTCAGTAGGGTGTCCATGTCGTCCTGGTCGGCCTCGGCATGGTTGGTGTAGCAGATGTCGCAGCCCATCGGCAGGCCGAGCAGCTTGCCGCAGAAGTGGTCCTCCAGCCCGGCGCGGATGATCTGCTTGCCGTCGTAGAGGTATTCCGGGCCGATGAAGCCGACCACGGTGTTCACCAGCAGCGGCTGGTAGCGCCGCGCCAGCCCGTAGGCGCGGGCTTCGAGGGTCTGCTGGTCGGCGCCGTGGTGGGCGTTGGCCGACAGGGCGCTGCCCTGCCCGGTCTCGAAGTACATCACGTTGTTGCCGACGCTGCCGCGGCCAAGCTGGCGAGCCGCGGTGTTGGCCTCGTCGAGCAGCGCGGCGGTCACGCCGAAGCTGCGGTTCACCGCCTCGGTGCCGCCGATGGACTGGAACACCAGGTCCACCGGGGCGCCCTTGTCGATGGCGCGGAGGGTGTTGGTAACGTGGGTCAGCACGCAGCTCTGGGTCGGCACGTCGTACTGCTCGCGGAACTCGTCGATCAGGCGCAGCAGCGTGGTGATCGCCGGCAGGCTGTCGGTGGCCGGGTTGATGCCGATCACCGCGTCACCGACGCCGTAGAGCAGGCCATCGAGCATGGAGGCGGCAATGCCCTTCGGATCGTCGGTCGGGTGGTTGGGCTGCAGGCGCACCGCCAGCCGGCCGGGCAGCCCGAGGGTGTTGCGGAAGCGCGTCACCACTCGGCACTTGGCGGCCACCAGGATCAAGTCCTGGTTGCGCATCAGCTTGCTCACCGCGGCGACCATCTCGGGCGTCAGGCCCGGTGCGAGGGCCTGCAGGCTGTCCGCGTCGGCGGCATCGGAGAGCAGCCAGTCGCGCAGTTCGCCGACGGTGAGGCCCGCCACCGGCGCAAAGGCCTCCACGTCATGCTCGTCGAGGATGAGGCGGGTGACTTCATCCTCCTCGTAGGGCACCACGGCTTCCTGCAGGAAGCGGGCGAGGGGCACGTCGGCCAGCGCGATGCGGGCCGCCATGCGCTCCTCTTCCGAGGCCGCCGCCACGCCGGCGAGCATGTCGCCGGAGCGCGCCGGGCTGGCCTTGGCGAGCAGGTTCTTCAGGTCGCCGAAGGCGTAGCGGCGCAGGCCGAGGGTGCAGGTGTAGCTCATGGTCTAAAACTCCGGGCGTGCGCCTTACTCGGCCTCGGCGGCCAGCGCCGCGATGGGGGCCGCTTCGCGCTGCTTGTGGGTGAGCTGGAAGTAACCGTAGCCGAGGGCCAGGATCAGCACGAAAACACCGGCCAGGAGCGGGTTGAACCAGGCCACCGTGGCCAGGCAGATCAGCGCGCCGGCCAGCGCGATGGCCGGGAACAGCGGGTAGAACGGGGCCTTGTAGGGCCGGGCCAGGCGCGGCTCGGTGGCGCGCAGCTTGAACAGCGCGGCCATGCTGAGGGCGTACATCAGCAGGGCGCCGAAGACCGACATGGTGACAATGTTGGCGGTGAGGCTCTGGCCGCCGAAGGACAGCCATTCGTCGCTGAAGATCGCCGCGATGCCGACCACGCCGCCGGCGATGATGGCCCGGTGCGGGGTCTTGAAGCGCGGATGGACCTTGCCGAACCAGCCCGGCAGGTAGCCGGAGCGGGCCTGGGCGTAGATCTGGCGGGAGTAGCCGAGGATGATGCCGTGGAAGGAAGCCACCAGCCCGAACAGGCCCAGCCACACCAGCATGTGCAGCCAGCCGCTGGATTCGCCGACCATGGTCTTCATGGCCTGGGGCAGCGGGTCGTTGATGTTGGCGAGCTTGGTCCAGTCGCCCACGCCGCCGGCAAACACCATCACGCTGACCGCCAGCACCACCAGGGTCAGGATGCCGCCGGTGTAGGCGATGGGGATGGAGCGCTTGGGGTCCTTGGCTTCTTCGGCGGCCATGGCCACGCCTTCGATGGCGAGGAAGAACCAGATCGCGAAGGGGATCGCCGCGAAGATGCCGGGGATCGCCGCCATGGAGAAGCTGTCCGCGCCGCTCCAGCCGCCCTTGGCGAAGTTGTCCATCGAGAAGCCCGGCGCCACCACACCCATGAAGACCAGCAGCTCGAAGATGGCGAGCAGCGTGACGAACAGCTCGAAGGTGGCGGCGATGGTCACGCCGACGATGTTGAGGCCCATGAAGACAATATAGGCGCCGGTCGCCGCGATCTTCGGGTCGAGGGACGGGAACTGCACGTTGAGGTAGGCGCCGATGGCCAGCGCGATGGCCGGCGGCGCAAACACGAACTCGATCAGCGTGGCCATGCCGGCCAGGTAGCCGCCGGTGGGGCCGAAGGCGTGGTAGCTGTAGGCGAAGGGGCCGCCGGCGTGGGGGATGCTGGCGGTCAGCTCGGTGAAGCTGAAGATGAAGGTGCCGTACATGATGGCCACCATGATGGTGGTGACCAGGAAGCCGAGGGTGCCGGCCGAGGCCCAGCCGAAGCTCCAGCCGAAGTACTCGCCGGAGATGACCAGCCCGACGGCGATGCCCCACAGCTGCCAGGTGCCAAGGGTCGCCGCCAGCGCGGGAGAGGACTGCTTTGTTGCGCTCATGATTCACTCCTAAGGGATCGATGGGTGAATCGTGGATCAGCGGGCGGGGTGGCACGTAGCAAGTTTCAGCACCGCAATAGCAAGATTCGGCACGACTGCAATCAGCCTGCAACACACCGCCCAAAACGCGCACCAGCCCTGTGCCGACCCCTGCCGCAATGCACCAAGAGGGTGGCTGGCGCGGGCTTTCCGCGCGCCGCGGCACCCTGGCAGCGGCGCGCCCTGCCCTGCCCGACGCCCGCAGCGGCAAGCCCTTCCGGCAAGTAGAGTGCCAGCGGTACGCGGCTTGCTTCGCGCTTGCCATGACTCATCCGCAGGACACCTCCATGAACAGCCTCCTCCCGCCCCCGTCCGCCCGGCTCCGCCCCCTGCGCCGCGTGACCCGCGCGCGGGATGCGGACGAACAGGCCCACAACCTGTCCCAGTGGGACCAGCGCTACGACCAGCTGTCGCCGGGCCACTTCGAGGGCAGCGTGACGGAGCTGTGGCTGCCCAAGACCCAGGTCTTTGTGGAGAGCGCCAACCGCCAGCTGCGCCAGACCTGCGCCGCGTGGCCAAGCTCGGTGTGGTTCGGCATTCCGGCGGCACGCGACGGCATGATGGCGATGGGCGGCAAGGCGCTGGCGTCGCAGGCGGTGTGCGTGCGCGACGGTGGCGCCGAGTTCGACCTGATCACCGCGCCGGATTTCGACCTGTTCGGCATCGTGGTGGATCGGCTGGCCTTTGCCGACTACCTGGAGAACACCGCCCATCAGGATCTGGACCGCCTGCTGCAACAGGGCGACGTGCGCAACCTGGCCCCCGGCCACAAGGAGGCCCTGTGCGCGACGCTGGCGGGCATCCTCGCCGACGCGGAGGGGCCGGTGGCCAGCCCGGGCTATACCGCTGAGGAACTGCAGCTGCGCATCTTCGACGCGCTGGCGGCGATGCTCACCGGCCAGCACAGCCAGCCGGCCGCAGCGAGCCGTACGCGCCTGCAGCACCAGCAGCTGGTGGACAAGCTGCGCCGCTTCGTCCTCGACCACCCCGAGCAGCCGCCGGCGATCCCGGACCTGTGCGCCCATCTGCACGTCAGCCGGCGGGCGCTGCAGAACTGCGTCGAGGACATCACCGGCCTGCCGCCGCTGGCCTACATGCGCAGCCTGCGCCTCAACGAGGTGCGGCGGGAGCTGCGCTACGGCGAGGGCCGCCGGCCGATATCGAGCGTTGCATACGACTGGGGTTTCACCCACATGAGTCAGTTCGCACGGGACTACAAGCGGATGTTCGGCGAATTGCCGTCCGAATCCGCCCGCCAGGGCTGAGCACCGTCCAATAAGAAACGGCGCCATGCGGCGCCGTCCGGACTGCGGAAATGCCTCTGAAGGCCTCAGGGCCGTGAAGGGAAGATGCCCTGCAGAGCCATGAAACACTTCACCACAAGGTAGGGCTGCATATTGTTGAACGGGGTGCCGCTGCCGGTCGCACTGGAAGTGGTGGCGGCCATCGGCAGCGCCGGGCCGTTGGTGGTGTACAGCGTGGTGCGCGCCTTGGAAGCCGGCATCGCGCCGGCCGGCGACACCGCGGTGGCGTCGGAACCGCTGCCCAGCGGTGCCACCTGGTGAGTGTGCGGAGGCAGGTTCGACACGATAAGGGTCTGGTTTTCCGTGCCGGCGACCTCTCCCTGGTCCCGGTTGCTGAGGCCGGGCCCCTGGCCGGCATGTATCAGCACACGGCCCCGCATGTCGGGCAGCGCAAAGGTGACGCGGCCATCACCGCCATAGGTGGTGCCGAGCAGAGAGAACAGCGCCGTGTTCTGGGAAATGGACAGCAGCTGGCCATTCAGCTCGGCCCAGCCCTGCGGCGCGAAGTTGAAGCCGGCGCACATGATCTGGCCAATGAAGGGCTCCGCCTGGGCCGAGGCGCCGGTGGCGAAGCCGCCCAGGGTGGCAAGGGTGGCGGTGACGAGGAGACGGTGGGTCAGGGTCTTCATGATGGGCTCCTTGGTTCGGGTTCGCAGATCAAGAACGGGAGGTATGCGCGCGCAGCGACGCGGCACCGATCGCCGTGGCCACCAGCAGCAGGGTGCCCGGCTCGGGCACGGTGTTGCCGCCACTGCGCGTGCGCGCAAGCGTGATGTCGTCCACCGTCACCGGGATGACGCCGCTGCCGTCGCCGACAGTCAGCGTGGCGCTGTTGAAGGTGCTGCCGTCGGTGGTGACGAAGCCGAGGTAGAAGGCGTAGTCGCCATTGCCGCTGGCGAGATAGTCGATGGACGAGATGGCCAGGCTCGTGCCATTGACGGTGAGGGTGACGGCACCGGCCTGGATGTCCAGCAGGTCTCGGCCCCCCACCACGTAGAGGCCGAAGCCACGCACCGGCGACAGGAAGCTGAAGACCAGCTCGTCGCCGGACTCGAAGGCGGTGTCCGGGTTGTCGAGGCCAAGGTAATTGGTACCGGAGGTGGTCCAGAAAGTGCTGCCGACGGTCGGCAGGTTGAAACCGGAACTGACGCTGCCGGCGGTCAGGCCGACGGTGAAGCCGGACCCGGCCGGCCCGCTGCCCGGCGGGTAACTGGTGCCCGGCGCGAGGCCGTCGAAGTTGGTGGTGGTGGCGGTGAGGCCGGCGATGGCAGCGTTGAAGTTGCCCTGGGCCTGGTAAGTGGCCAGCGCGGCAAGCGCCGGGGCACTGATGCCAACGGCCATGGCAAGGGCCACGCCGCGCAATGCAAGGGACAGGCATGAAGCTGGAGATTTCGGATGCATGTTCACTCCCGAGCAGGATTCTGATTGGAGACCGCAAACGGGGATCGGCCGTCAGCGACCGAAATTGCACACGGTGGTCTGGGCTTTGTTGCTCCTCACACTTTGGTAAATCATCGACGGCAGGCGCGGCGTGCCATTGCCGAGCCGCAAGGTCAGGGTTTCGGTGAACGCGTCATCCGCGCTGCCAGCCACGTAGCGCACCGCCTGAAAGCCGGGCTGGCCGGGCAGGCTGGCGTCTTCCACGTTGATGAGCGGGCGGCCGTCGGCGCTGTAGGCGGCGCCGCCGAGGGGGATGGAGATTTCGCGGTCCTGGATGGTGAGGCGCAGCTCGGCCGGCTCCACGTCCACCTTGAGGGCACAGTCGTAGCCGCCGGTGCTGCGGCCTGCATAGGTGCCCACCGCGCAGGAGATGCCCAGTTGTTCCTGGCCGCCCGGGGCATTGAGGTACTGGCTGATGCGCCCGAGGCAGTCGGCCAGGGCCGGCATGTCGGCGACGGCCACCTTGCGGAGGGCCTGCTCGCTGTCGCGCTGATCGGGCGACGTACCGCCACCGCACCCGGACAGGGACGAAGCCAGCAACAACGCGATGAACAGCAGCAGGAAGCGCACGGCATTCACACTCGCGAGAAAGGCCGGGCCAGCGGCCGGTTTCGATGCGGACCGTCGTCTGCGAGAGGTTTAGCAATTAACCTACCAATCCGGGTAGTGAATTTTAATTGCTTGATTCCTAAGACCTAAATGCGCTGTGCCGACAGTCCTGCGGAGGCGGTGCCCAGGCGGTGTAAAGATTCCCGACATGGAGTGCGGCATGCAAAAAGAAACGGCGCCTCGCGGCGCCGTCGGGAAATGCGGGCAGAACAGGACTTATTCCGGCACGGCGCGCTGCACGCGACGCTGGCGCACGGCCTCGGCCAGCACGTCGAGCACGGTGAGACTGTCTTCCCAGCCGATGCAGGCGTCGGTGATGCTCTTGCCGTATTCCAGCTCGACGCCGGGCTTGAGGTCCTGGCGACCTTCCTTGAGGTGGGACTCGACCATCACGCCGATGATGCGGTCGTCGCCGGCGGCCATCTGGCCGCCCACGTCGCGGGCCACGTCCACCTGGCGCTTGTGCTGCTTGCTGCTGTTGGCGTGGGAGAAGTCGATCATCAGCTTGCCGGTGACGCCGGAGGCGGCGAGTTCCTTGCAGGCGGCGTCGACACTGGCGGCGTCGTAGTTGGGACCCTTGCCGCCGCGCAGGATCAGGTGGCAGTCCTCATTGCCGCTGGTGCTGACGATGGCGGAATGGCCGGCCTTGGTGACGGACAGGAAATGGTGCGGCGACTGGGCGGCCTTGATGGCATCCACGGCGATGCGGATGTTGCCGTCGGTGCCGTTCTTGAAGCCCACCGGGCAGGACAGGCCGGACGCCAGTTCGCGGTGCACCTGGCTCTCGGTGGTGCGCGCGCCGATGGCGCCCCAGGCGATGAGGTCGGCCACGTATTGCGGCGTGATCATGTCGAGGAACTCGGTGGCGGCGGGCAGGCCCAGGTCGTTCACGTCGGACAGCAGCTTGCGGGCGATGCGCAGGCCGTCGTTGATGCGGAAGCTGCCGTCGAGCTGCGGGTCGTTGATGAGGCCCTTCCAGCCCACGGTGGTGCGCGGCTTCTCGAAATAGACGCGCATCACCACCAGCAGGTCGTTCTTGAGGCGCTCGGCCTCGGCCTGCAGGCGGTGGGCATATTCCATCGCCGCGGTGGTGTCGTGGATCGAACAGGGGCCGATGACGACCAGCAGGCGGTCGTCGGCGCCGAACAAAATGCGGTGGATCGCGCTGCGTGCCTCGAAGGCCGTTTCCGCAGCCTTCTGCGAAGCGGGAAATTCCCGCAGCACGTGGGCGGGCGGGGCGAGTTCCTTGATCTCCTTGATCCGGACGTCGTCGATGGGGGCTTTCGAGGCGGAATGCATGGTGAATCCTGTCGGCTGCTTGATATGAACCGTCGATTCTAGCCGATGCACCCGCCCGGAAGCCATGGCAGCCTTACAGCATGACCTGGGTACCCAGTTCCACCACCTGGTTGGCCGGCAGCTTGAAGTAGCTGGCCGCGCCTTCCGACTGGCGCATCATCCAGGCGAACAGTCCGCAACGCCAGGCGGGCAAGCCACCCGGACCGTCGACGATGCGGGCGCGGGCAACGAAGTAGGTGGTGGTCATCTCCTCCAGTTCGAGGCCGAACTTGGCGGCGAGGGCCAGCGCAGCCGGCAGGTCGGGCTCCTCGCGGAAGCCAAAGCGCGCATCGACGCTGTAGAGGCCGGGTGCCAGCTGGGTGACCGTCACCCGCTCGACGTCGTCCACCCGCGGAATGCCTTCATTCACCACGTGCAGAAAGATGATGCGCTCGTGCATCACCTTGTAGTGCTTGAGGTTGTGGAACAACGCGCTGGGCACCAGGCTCGGCTCGGATGTGAGGTACACGGCGGTGCCGAACACCCGCGGCACGTCGGGCAGCGGGCCGCGCACGAAGCCGGCCATCGGCACGTCGATCTTGCAGCGCTGGTTGGCGAGCAGCAGGCTGCCCTCCTTCCAGGTGGTGAGAAGCAGGAAGATCGCCGCGCCGAGGGCCATCGGCAGCCAGCCGCCTTCGCCGAGCTTGGTGAGGTTGGAGCTGAAGAACAGCAGCTCCAGCGCGCAGAACAGCGCCAGCGCGGCCAGCAGACCAACGCGGCGGCGGCCTTCGGCGGTAAGCAGGATGAAGGCGGTGAGCAGCGTGGTGATGATCATCGTGCCCGACACGGCGATGCCGTAGGCCGCCGCCAGCGCGCCGGAGGAGCGGAACTGCAGCACCAGCACGATGACCGCCACCAGCATCAGCCAATTGACGCTGGGGATGTAGATCTGGCCCTTCTCGGTGTCGGAGGTGTGCAGGATGCGCAGGCGCGGCAGGTAGCCGAGGCGGCCGGCCTGCAGGGTCATGGAAAAGGCGCCGGTGATGGTGGCCTGGGAGGCGATCACCGTGGCGAGGGTGGCGAGGCCCACCAGCGGCAGCAGGAACCAGTCCGGCGCGAGCAGGTAGAAGGGGTTCTCGATGGCCACCGGCGAGCGCAGCACCAGCGCGCCCTGACCGAAATAGTTGAGCACCAGCGATGGCCACACCAGGCCATACCAGGCGAGGCGCACCGGCCGCGCGCCGAAGTGGCCCATGTCGGCGTACAAGGCCTCGCCGCCGGTCAGCGACAGGAACACCGCCGACAGCAGGATGAAGGCGGTGTGCGGCCGTTCGATGGCGAACTGGATGGCATAGCGCGGATCGAGGGCGCGCAGCACCTCCGGTGTCTGCAGGATGCTGCCGACGCCCAGCGCGCCGAGGGCCAGGAACCACACCACGGTGATCGGCCCGAAGAACTGCCCGACCCGGCCGGTGCCATGCTTCTGGATCATGAACAGGCCGACCAGGATGCCGACGGTGATCGGCACCACGTAGTGCTCGAACTGCGGCGTGGCGACGCTGATGCCTTCCACCGCCGACAGCACCGAGATGGCCGGGGTGATGATCGCGTCGCCGTAGAACAGCGCGGCGGCGAAGATGCCGGCGCCCACCGCGGCGAGTGCCCAGCGCGGCCGGTGGGAGGCCCGCTGGGCCAGCGCGGTGAGGGCCAGCACGCCGCCCTCCCCTTCGTTGTCGAAGCGCAGCACGACCCACACATACTTGATCGAGACGATCAGCAGGCCGGCCCAGAAAAAGGCCGACAGCGCAGCCAGCACATTGACCTCGGAGGGGTCGATGCCGTGGGGGCCGGTGAAGGCTTCCTTGAAGGCGTACAGCGGGCTGGTGCCGATGTCGCCATAGACCACGCCCAGTGCGGCGAGGGCGAGGCCGACCAGGCCGGAACGGGAATGATTGTCGGATTGGCTCATGCAGGACTCCGGAAGGACTGATGCGATGGCTGGGGGTTTCAGAGCTGGAAGCGGTAGCCCACTCCAGTTTCGGTCAGAAAGTGACGGGGCTGCGCCGGATCGCTCTCCAGCTTGTGGCGCAGGTGCCCGACATAGATTCGCAGGTAATGGTTACTGTCGCTGGAGGCCGTGCCCCACACTTCGCGCAGCAGCTGGCGATGGGTCATCACCTGGCCGGCGTGGGCGATCAGCACGGCGAGCAGGCGGTATTCGATGGGCGTCAGCTTGACCGCCTCGCCGTTGCGGCTGACCAGGCGCCGGGAGAAATCCACCTCCACGTCGCCGAAAGCCACCTGCGCCACCTCGGTGTCGGCATTGGCGCGCCCACGCCGCAGCAGCGCCCGCACGCGGGCCTGCAGTTCGCCGATGGAGAAGGGCTTGGTGAGGTAGTCGTCGGCGCCGGCGTCGAGTACGTCGATCTTGTCGTGCTCGGTGGAACGGGCCGACAGCACCAGCACCGGCGCCGACGACCAGCGGCGGAAGTCCTGCACGAAGTGGGCGCCATCGGCGTCCGGCAAACCCAGGTCGAGGATCACCAGGTCGGGCCGGCAGTGGCCCGCCTCGACCAGCGCCTGGCGGCAGCTGTCGGCCTCCTGCACGCGGCAACCTTCGGACTCCAGCGCCGAGCGCACGACGCGGCGGATCTGGCGTTCGTCCTCGACGACCAGGATCTGCGGGCCGTTCATGGCAACACTCCGGATTCCAGCGCCTCGACATCGATGGCCGGCGGCAGACCGAGGGGCAGCGTGAAGGCCACGCAACCGCCCCCTTCGGGTGGATTGAAGGCGCGGATGGTGCCGCCATGAACCTCGACGATGCTGCGGCAGATAGCCAGGCCGATCCCCATGCCCGTCACCGGCCCTTCGCAGCCGCCACGCTCGAACAGCTCGAAGACCTGCTCCAGGCGGTCCGGCGGAAAACCGGCGCCGCCGCTCCTCACCTGCACTTCGAGCAGCTCGGCACCGGCGCGGGCGCTGACATGAACCGGCGTATCCGGCGGTGCGTACTTGGCGGCGTTCTCGAACAAGTTGCAGAAGACCCGCTCCAGCAGCACCGCGTCGAACTGCACCAGCGGCAGCTCACCGAGGCCGCTGGTGCGCACCGGATGGCGGGCCATCGCCGGGCCCAGCAGCTGCAGGCTGGAGCCGACCACCTCCTCGATGGACTGCCATTCCTTGCGCAGGCTGAGGCGGCCGCTCTGCAGGCGGGCCATGTCGAGCAGCTTGTCCACCATGCCGTTCACGCGCAGGGCCTGGTCGCGGATCCCCGCCGCCAGCTCGCGCGCCTCGTCCGGCAAGGGCTGGCGCAGCATCGTCAGGGAATCGGCCATGCCATAGAGCGCGGTCAGCGGCGTGCGCACGTCGTGGGACAGGGCCGACAGGATCGAGCTGCGCAGCCGCTCGGACTCCGCCTCCAGTTGCGCCGACTGGGCGGCGGCGACGAAGTGCAGGCGCTCCACCGCGGTCGCCGCCAGCGAGGTGAGGGCTTCCAGTAGCGGCAGCTCGTCGATCGCGTCCTCGGCCAGCGAAACGATCAACACACCGCACACCTCGCCAGCCCCGGCCAGGGGCAGGAAATGGCGGCGCCGGCCAGGCCGCTCGGAGGCCCCCGACTCGATGACGCGGCCGCTGTCGAGCACCATGCGGCCGATCTGCATGTCCAGCGTGCCGAGCGCGCCGGCCGCCAGGCTTTCCGCCTGCAGGTCATTGTCGGCGCCGGGCAGCAGCAACCATGCATCGGCGCCCAGCTGTTTGCCGATGAAGTCCTGCAGGGCCCGATCCACCTCACCGGGCTGGCGGGCGCCGGCCAGGCGCTTGGCGAGGCCGTATAGCGCGCGGGTGATGCGTTCCCGGTGGCCCGCATCGTAGGCCTGCCGGCGCTGGCCGGCGGTCAGCTGGCCGATCAGCAGCGACACCGCCAGCATCACCAGAAAGGTCACCAGGTACTGGCCGTGGCTGATCGCCAACGAGAAGCGCGGCGGCACGAAGAAGAAATCGAACAGCGCCACGCTGGCGAGGGACACCAGCACCGCCGGCCCGCGCCCGAGACGGCTGGCCACCAGCACGACGGCCAGCAGGAAGATCATCACCGCGTTGGCCAGATCGAGCACGTCGCGCAGCAGCAGTGCCACGCCCAGCGCCAGCACGCAGGCAAGCACGGCCAGCAGGTAGCGGAAGCGCACCGATTGCGATTCGAACAGCAGGCGGGTCAAGGGGACGGGCATGAAGCACGGCGCCGGTCGGGACGCCCGAGGGGAAGACGATGCAAATTGTTGCACCGCCCACATAAAAAAGGCGTAAACGCGTTGATCGGCAAAGTCGGAGGGATTGGATATACTGTATTTTTATACACAAATATCCAATGAAGCCTGTTCCACCCCGCGGACGCGGCAGCCGCCTGAACCCGGACAACCGCTTCGCCGCCTGGCGGCGCGACGGTTTCGACGACGGCTGGAAAGGCTCCGCTGACGCTGCCGACAATGCCGTAGAACCGCCCAAGGGCCCGGCGACAACGCTGATCCTCGACCAGGCCAGGTCGGTGATCACCCGCAACAGCTCGCCGGATGTGCCCTTCAACCAGTCGGTCAATCCCTACAAAGGTTGCGAGCATGGCTGTGCATACTGCTTTGCGCGGCCGACTCACGCCTACCTGGGCCTGTCGCCGGGGCTGGATTTCGAGACGAAGATCGCCTGGAAACCCGACGCGCCGGCCGTACTGCGCCGCGAGCTGGCCGCCCCCGGCTACCGCTGTCAGCCGATCGCGCTGGGCATCAACACCGACGGCTGGCAGCCGGTGGAGCGGCGCCTCGGCCTGACCCGCCAGTTGCTGGAAATCCTTGCCGAGACGCGCCACCCGGTATCCATCGTCACCAAGTCGGCGCTGATCGAGCGCGACGTGGACCTGCTCGCCGACATGGCGCAGGACGACCTGGTGCACGTGATGTTCTCGATCACCACCCTCGACCCGGCCCTGGCCCGCAAGCTGGAACCCCGCGCGCCGACGCCGGCCCGGCGCCTGGCGGCGATGGAACGCCTGCACACGGCGGGAGTGCCGGTCGGCACGCTGTTCGCGCCGCTGATCCCGGCCATCAACGACCATGAGCTGGAAGCGGTGCTCGAAGCGGCCCACGCAGCCGGCGGCGATACTGCCGGCTACGCGTTGCTGCGTCTTCCCTACGAATTGAAGGATCTGTTCGCCGACTGGCTGGACAGCCATTTCCCCGACCGGGCCCGGCATGTGATGAGCCTGCTACGCCAGTTGCGCGGCGGCGAGCTGTACGACAATCGCTTCGGCCACCGCATGCGCGGTGAGGGGGTGTTCGCCGATCTGTACAGCCAGCGTCTGCAGCGGCTGGCCGAGCGGCTCGGGCTCAACCGTTCGCGGCGGCGCCTCAACACGGCGGCCTTCCGCCCGCCGGCAAGGCCTGGCGACGACCGGCAGTTACAGCTTTTCTGAAAGGGAGAAGAAGCGGACTCAGCGCCGCAGGCGCCCGCCCCAGCCGATGCCGCCGTAACCGCGCCAGCCCGGGTAGCCCGGCGGATAGGCGTAGGGATAGGGCCACAGCGGGTCCCAGTAGGGTTGCGACTCCATGCGGTAGCGCTCCGCATCGGCCTTCGCCTTGTCGAGGGCGGCAGCCTGCTCGGTATCGCGGCGCACCTTGTCGGCGGTGGCCTGGTCGCGGGCCCAGCGCTCCTGGGCAGAGGTGATCGCATCGAGCACCTCGGGCGCGACGCCCTGCTCGCGCAGGCGGATCGCCTCGGACGGGCTGAGCGCATGACGGGTGCCGGTGCGTGCAAGGGTTTCCAGCAGCGTCGCTGTCGGCACGCCAGCGCGGGACTGGCGCACGATCTCGTCGAGGCTCAAGGGCGGCGCCGGGCGGGCCGCTTCGAGCCGCTCCAGCTCGGCCGGGTCGAGACGCTGGATGGCCTGCGGCGAAGACGACGGCGTCGCACAGGCGCCCAGCAGCACGGTGGCGGCAGCGAGGGCCGCTACCCGCAACCGGACAGGCTCCGGATCAGGCATCCCGGGCCAGCTTTTCATACAGGCCAACCACCAGATCCATCTGCTCGAGGATGCGTTCGCTGGTCGAGCCGACTGCCTCCGCGGCCTTCATCCGGTCGGCCGCGTCGCTGAGACCCAATGCGTTGCGGAAGAAGAACCACTGCTGTTCCACCAGCGCCAGTTCGGTCTTGATCTGTGACGTGTTCTGCGGGCTGGCCTTCAGGGTCTCGTGGGCTTTGGCGAATTCCTTGACCGCCGCGTCCAGCATCTCGCCGGCAGGGCCGGCATTGACGCCGAGCTGGCGGAAAAAATAGGCCTTGGCCATGCGCTGGGACAGCATGCGCTGGCGACCGGCAAGGTTCACTAGCTGGCCGGCCGGCGATCCGGCACTCTTTTCATAGGCCAGCGTCAGCTTGTGGGCCGCCGCCAGCACCGCCTCGCTGCTGCTCCACACCGCCTTGGGATCGCTGCGCAGGTCGTTGAGCAGCGGCCGGTAACGGCCCCACTCCTGCTCCAGTGGCGGCAAGGCGGCGCGCACCTCGTCGCTGGGCTGGATGGCCTTCAGCTCGGTCATCTGCGCGTCGAAGAGCTGCACCGAACGGCTCAGCAGGATGCCGGCCCGGTCGGGCTGCACGCCCAGCACGCGCATCAGCCAGGCCTTGGCGCTGCGCTGGGACAGCATGCGCTGGCGCCCCGCCTTGTTGATGGCCGCGGCCAGACTGGAAGCTCCGGCGGCCTCCGCTGCGGGCGCCGCCAGCGCCCCCTTCATCGCCAGGCTGGTGCAGACCCCGGCGAGGGCCAGGAAGCGCCGTCGCTCCATCGTGCTCAAGCGCCGGTACCACCGACGGTCAGGCCGTCGATGCGCAGGGTCGGCTGGCCGACGCCGACCGGCACGCTCTGGCCGTCCTTGCCGCAAGTGCCGACGCCGGGATCGAGGGCCAGGTCGTTGCCGATCATCGACACGCGGGTCAGGCAGTCGGGGCCGTTGCCGATCAGCGTGGCGCCCTTCACCGGGCGGGTGACCTTGCCGTCCTCGATGAGGTAGCACTCGGACGTGGAGAAGACGAACTTGCCGGAGGTGATGTCCACCTGGCCACCGCCGAAGTTGGCGGCATAGAGACCGTTCTTCACCGACGCGATGATCTCCGCCGGCTCATGCTGGCCGGCCAGCATGATGGTGTTGGTCATGCGCGGCAGCGGCAGGTGGGCGAAGGATTCGCGGCGGCCGTTGCCGGTGGGCGCGACACCCATCAGGCGGGCGTTGAGCATGTCCTGCATGTAGCCGACCAGGATGCCATCCTCGATCAGCACGGTGCGCTGGGTCGGGTTGCCCTCGTCGTCGATGGTCAGGGAGCCGCGGCGGTCCTGCAGCGTGCCGTCATCCACCACGGTGACGCCCTTGGCGGCCACCTGCTGGCCGATACGGCCGCTGAAGGCCGAGCTTTCCTTGCGGTTGAAGTCCCCTTCCAGGCCGTGTCCGATGGCTTCGTGCAGCAGGATGCCGGGCCAGCCGTTGCCGAGCACGACGGTCATCGTGCCGGCCGGGGCCGGGCTGGCACCGAGATTGACACGCGCCTGATGCACCGCCGCCTTGGCGAAGCCGGACAGCACCTCGTCGCTGAAGTAGCCGTA
The DNA here is from genome assembly GCF_058800215.1 of Zoogloea sp. GW822-FHT05C07. Taxonomy (NCBI): domain Bacteria; kingdom Pseudomonadati; phylum Pseudomonadota; class Betaproteobacteria; order Rhodocyclales; family Zoogloeaceae; genus Zoogloea; species Zoogloea sp. GW822-FHT05C07. The sequence goes on along the minus strand of NZ_CM179510.1, from coordinate 3,351,993 downwards.
GTCGTAACGCCCGCCGCCGCCGCCGGAGCCCTGCTCGCGGTGGCCGTTCTCTTCCATGATCACCGACACCGACACCCGCACCAGCGGGCGCACGTCGGCGGCCAGGTGGCCGTCGCTGCGCGCCACCAGTACCACTTCCCAGGAGCCGACCAGGCTGGCCATGACTTCCTTGACGCGCGGGTCCTCGGCGCGGGCCATCGCCTCGAGGCGCTCCAGCAGCTTGACCTTGGCCACATCGTCGAGGGAGTCGTGGGGGTTGTCGGCGCGGTACAGAGCCAGCGGCGCCTTCCTGACGGCCTCGATCTTGTGGGTCTTGCGGCGGCCGCTGTCGGCGATCGCGCGGGTCGCATCGGCGGCGTCCTTGAGGGCCTTCAGGCTGATATCGTCGGAGTAGGCGAAGGCGGTTTTCTCGCCGGTGATGGCGCGCACGCCAACGCCCTGCTCGATGTTGAAGCTGCCCGACTTGACGATGCCCTCCTCCAGGCTCCAGGCCTCGGAACGGTGGTACTGAAAGTACAGGTCGGCGTAGTCAAGCTTGTGGCGGAACAGCTTGCCGAAGACCTTGTCGAGATCCTCGAAGTCCAGGTCATAGGGCTTCAGCAGCAGCTTGCTGGCCAGCTTGAGGGGGTTGGGCGGGGGATTCTGGCTCATGGTCTCTCGGGGAAAATGGGTGTTCTTCGGGTCAGCCGATCTTGCGGTGTTGCAGGGCCGGCAGGCTGGCGCGGACATCGGCGATGCGCGCCGGATCGAGGTCGGCAACGACCACGCCGGGGCCTTCCGGCAGGCGGGCGAGCACCTCGCCCCACGGGTCGATGATCATGCTGTCACCCCAGGTACGCCGCCCGCTGGGGTGCTTGCCGCCCTGGGCGCTGGCCAGCACGTAGCACTGGTTTTCCACCGCGCGGGCGCGCAGCAGCATTTCCCAGTGGGCCTTGCCTGTAGTGTAGGTGAAGGCTGCCGGCAGGACGATCAGGTCGACGGTGCCCATCGCCCGGAAAAACTCGGGGAAGCGCAGGTCGTAGCAGATCGACAGGCCGACACGGCCGCAGGGGCTCTCGAAGCTAACCACCTCGTTGCCGGGCTCGATGGTGGCGGATTCGTCGTAATACTCGTCGCCCTTGCGGAAACCGAACAGGTGGATCTTGTCGTAGCGGGCCACGCGCCGACCCTCGTCGTCATAGACGAGGGTGGAGTTCTTGACCTTGTCGGGCACCGAGGCGTCCATCGGACAGGAACCACCGATCAGCCACACCTTGTGCCGGCGGGCGGTCTCGCGCAGGAAAGCCTGGATCGCGCCACTGCCGTCGTCCTGCTCGCGGATGCGCACCTTGGCGGTTTCGTCGGCGGTGATCAGCGGAAAATACTCGGGCAGCGCGACGAGCTTCGCCCCCGCCTCGGCTGCCTCGGCGATCAGGCGCCCTGCGTCGGCCAGGTTGGCGTCCACGTCGGGGCCGGAGACCATCTGGACGCTGGCAATGCGGCAAAGCGGTTGTGTCATGGTCGTCTCCTCGCTGACTGACTAGGGGGGTGTCGCGAGCGGCTTGACCGCCAGCTTGTCCACTTTGGGGTCGGACCAGCTGCCGGTCACCCCGTACTCGAAGCTGAACAGCTTCTCGACCGGATCGCGCAGGACCTTCTGTACCAGGTAGGCGGCCAGCCCGATCGCCGGGTGGATCGCCCCGGTGGTGGCGATGGCGGAGCCGACCGCGATCGACTCGGACAGGGTGGGCTGCACCTTGACCCGCAGGTTCTGCGTCTCCCGCACCGCGTCGGCCTCGCCGCTCATGTAGACGCGGGCCGCGGGGCCGAACAGATCGAGGTCATCGGTACGCAGCACGCCATTGTTCATCTGGATGCTACCGGAAATGCGGTCGAAGGCGAATCCTTCGGAAAACACGTCGCGGAAATCCAGCGTGATGCGGCGCGGCAGCGACTGCAGGCTGAGCACCCCGAGCAGGCGCCCGACGCCGGGCTCGAGCTGGGTGAACTGCCCGCTTTCCACATTGACCTGCAGCTTGCCGCCGAGGCTCGGGAAGTGGATGGAGGTGGGCGCCCCGCGCCAGGACACGTCGCCTTCCAGCTGGGCCTTGCCGCGCTTGACCGCCTCCGGGTAGCCGAGGCGGCTGAGCATTTTTTCGACGCTGCTCACATCGAGCTTGAAGTTGAGGCGGGTCTCCTCCCGGCTGCCGGGCCGCCAGCTGCCATCGCCCGTCAGGCTGCCGTCCGGGTTGACGATGTTGAGCTGCTCCAGGCGCCAGATGTCGCCACGGTTGGCCGCCTTCAGCTCGAGCCTGCCGAGGGCATGGCCGCGCAGCACGAAGTTGTCGGCGCTGACGTCCAGGCCGGGCAGCTCGGACAGGCGCTCCTCGTCGGCGCGCGACGTATCAGTCGCGTCCTTGCCGCCCGCCGAGCCCACCGACAACTGCTTGAAGCGCCCCTGCAGGCGGCCACGGCCCTGGTCGCGCCACACCACGTCGCCGCTGGCCTCGCGGCTGGTCAGCCGGGCCTGCCAGCCGCCCTCCTCCATCACCGCGCGCAGGGTTACGTCGTTGAGGCGCTGGCCAAGCAGGCGCAGTTCGCCGGCCCGCAGGGCCAGGCCGGACAACGGAAAGCCGCTGCTGTCCTGGCTGCCGTTGGCCTGCGCAGCCGTTGTCTTGCCGGCCAGTGCCTTGCGCCACGCGTCGGCATCCAGGTGGTCGGCGGTGGCCGTGACCAGCACGCCCTTGTCGCCCAGGCGCAACGGTTCGTTGAGGACTATGCCACCGCGCACGACCACCGTGCGGTTGCCTTCGCGGCGGCGCAGGAACTGGGCCTGGAAGGCTTGGCCGGCGGCCAGCTTGAGGGTGTCGCCGCCCGGCACGCCATTGACCGACGGGTTGGCAATCATTTCAAAGTGGAAGGGCAGTGCCGCGGCAACCGACTTGTTGAGCGGATCGGGCAGGCTGGAGCTGACGCCCTGCAGGCCCGTATCGAGCACGAAGGCCACGCCGCCCTGCTTCGCCACACTGATCGCCCCCTTCCACGCGGCGCTGCCCGACAGGTGGTCGAGCAACGGCAGATCCAGCTCGCGCCGCAGGGCCTGGGCGCTGAGGGTGCCCTGGGCGTTGATCAGCACGCTGCCGTCAGCACGGGTGCCGCCGGAGACGCTGACCGGGTCGCCGAGCACGCGGGCGGTGCCGCTCTTGATCTGCAGCTGGCTCTCGGTAAACGCCACCCGCCCGCTGGCCTCGGTGAACACCGGCATCGCCGGGTCGACCTGCAGCTGGTTGTGGATGAACTGGTACTCGCCCTTGACCCGCGAGTTCTCCATCTTCTGCAGCGGCAGGCTCAGGTGCAGGTCCAGGCTGCCACTGCCGTCGGCACGGAACGGGTCGGTGAAATGGTTGATCTTGCCGGCGATCGGGCTCTCCGAGAGGAAGCGCAGGAAATCCTGGGTCGGCCCGCTGGCGCTGCCGCGGATGTTCAGCACGTCATTGTTCTCGAAATCCGGCAGCACAACCGCCACATCCTTCAGCTCGACGCCGAAGATATGCGCCCGCTGCGCCTTCACCGTCATGCCGGGGCCTTCGAAGATCAGCTCGCCGGTGATGCCGTCGATCTTCGGCCAGCCCGGCGCATAGTCCAGGCGGCCGTCGGCGATGCGCGCGATGACGCGAAAGGTGCCGTCCTTCGGGTTACGGAACGGAAACCTGGCCAGGTTGCCCTTCAGGACCAGCCGTGTGTCCAGCGCCTTGCCGCCGGTCAGGCTGTGCTGCAGCCAGTCGCGGGCATCCTTGTTCACCACGCTGGGCATGTAGCGCCATACCGCGGTGCTCTCGGCTTCCGCCAGACGCGCCTGCAGGTCGATCTCTCCCAGCGTGTCCGGTGTGGCCCGATAGCGGCCGGAGGCGGTGCCGCGGGCGTCCTTGTTGGCGAAAGCAAGCTTGCCGAGGCTCACTTCCAGCACGCCGCCGGGGTGGCTCCAGGCGCCCTCAGCCGTCAACTCCGAAAAGGCCAGCCGCGGCTCCGGAAAGACCTGCGGCAGATCAACGCTGGCATCCTTGCCGCTCAGCGTGAAGCGGCCGCCGCGGTCGTTGCCCTCCACGCGCCCCGACAGCCCGGCAAAGCCCGGCCACGCGCCCACCGGCGCGATGCCCAGGTGGTTGAACGCGGCGTCCATCGCATAGGTGGCGACGGCCTCGCCAGCGGCGCCACCGCTCCACTTCACGTTGAGCGGCGCCACCGTACCGCTCGGCGCCATCTCGGCCAGGCGCTTGCGGAGGTCCTCGTCGAGGGGCAGCCGCCCGGCCAGGCCCGACAGCGCTGCCAGGTCCAGCTGGTTGGCGACGAACTCGCCCTTGCTCGGCGTACCGCCGCGGCGTTCCTGCAGGCGCAGGAAGAAATCGGTCGGCGCCACCGTCAGGCCGTCGCGGGTCTGCAGAGACAGGCGCCGGGCGCTGGCCTCGATGACGCCCTTGTCGTCGCGGAAGCGCAGCCGGCCTTCCGCGTGCGCCAGCGGAATATCGTCGAGGTCCTTGGCGAGGCGGGCGTGGGCGTCGCGCAACGCGAAATCGGCGGTCAGCGCGGTGAAACGGCCCTTCGCAAAATCCAGCCAGACGCGCAGGCCGCCGGCGCCGTCGGCATCGAGGGGGTAATCGACCCATTGCCGCCAGGCACCGAGATCGGCGTAATCGAGGCTGGCGTAGAGCTCGCCGCTCCAGGTGTCGAGGCGGGCCGGATCGCGGCCGCGCAGTTCGCCGCGCACGTCGAGGGCCGCCGCAAGCTGCGCCGGCGGCTGGGCGACCAGGCCGAAGCGGTGGCTGGCGCCGTGGTTCTCCAGGCGGAAGGACAGCTTGTCGAGGCTCAGCGGCTTGGCACCGCGCAGCGCATCGGACCATTCCAGGCGCGCATTGCGAATCACGATCTCGCGCTGGTCGAGCAGCCAGTCCGGAAAATCGCTGGGCCCGCCAGCCGCGTTGACCTGCAACCCGGCGACAAAGATGCGCCCGTCGGCAAGGCGCCGGATGGCCAGGTCGGGCGCTTCGATCTCCAGCCGGTGCAGGCGCAGGCGCATGAACAGCAGTGATGACCAGCCCACTTCGGTGTCCACCCGGTCGAGGCTCAGGGCCGGCTGGCCGGCCTTGTCCTTGATGACCAGCCCGCCCAGCTGCAGGTGAGGATGCAGGCCGTGCCAGTCGGCGGACAGGCTGTCGATGTCCACCGGCAGGCCGAGGGAGCGGGACAGCAGCTGGGCGACCTCGCCGCGGTAGGCCGGCACCATCGGCAGCACCACGTGGCGCATGCCGAGGAAGACCAGCCCGCCAACGAAATAGACGACCAGCCCCACCGCTGCCAGCCGACGTAGGCAGACACTGGGCAGATGCAACAGGGACCAGCGCAGGAACTTACGCACGCGCGGCTCGGCAGGCGCCCGCCTGGATCGAGGCTGGCCCTGCGGGCACACGCCGGACGAGCAGCCGGAGAGGGGCGCATCCGGCTTCAGGCTTGACGAAAATCAGTCCGGCAGACATAACTGGAGGCGAACATAAACAGTCCCGCATTCTATCAATCGGCCCCGCCCATGTCCGAAGCAAACATCATTCTTCCCGCCCCCGTCGAGACCGCCCTCGCCAGCTCCCGCTTCCTGCGCCGCCAGCTGGACAGCCGCCCGTGGCTGGCCAGCCAACTCGTCGCCAGCATCGGCGCGCCTCTCGACGCCACCGCGCTGCGGGATTACCTGCGCGCCGAGAAGGTGGACGACAACAACCTGAAGACGGTTCTGCGCAAGCTGCGGGCGTGGGTGATCTGCCACGCGCTGGTGCGCGACATCGCCCGCGTGGCCGATCTGGCGGAGGTCACCGAGACGATGACGCTGCTCGCCGACATCACTGTCGAGACCGCCCACGACGTGCTGCGCGAACAGCTGGTGGCCCGCTACGGCGTGCCGGTGTCGGCCGACGGCCGCGAGCAGGAGTTCATCATCATCGGCATGGGCAAGCTGGGCGGCCGCGAACTCAACGTGTCGTCCGACATCGACCTGATCTTCGTCTATCCGGAGGACGGCGCCACCGCCGGGCCGAAGATCATCGACAACTACGAGTTCTTCACCAAGCTCGGCCGCAGCGTGATCCAGGCCCTCAACGACCTCACCGGCGACGGCCAGGTCTTCCGCGTGGACATGCGCCTGCGCCCCAACGGTGACTCCGGCCCGCTGGTGGCCAGCTTCGACATGCTGGAAAACTACTTCATCACCCAGGGCCGCGAATGGGAACGCTACGCGTGGATCAAGGCCCGTGTGATGACCGGCATCCGCGGCGCCGAGCTGTCGGCCATCGCCCGCCCCTTCATCTTCCGCAAGTACCTGGACTTCGGCGCCATCAACGCGATGCGCGACCTGCACGCGCAGATCCGCCGCGAGGTGGCGCGCAAGGACATGGCCAACAACGTCAAGCTGGGCCCCGGCGGCATCCGCGAGATCGAGTTCCTGGCCCAGGTCTTCCAGCTGATCCGCGGCGGCCGCGACAGCGCGCTGCAGATCAAACCGACCCTCAAGGTGCTCGACCGCCTCGCCGAGCGCGGCATCATCGCCCGCCAGGCGGAGCGCGAGCTGGCCGCCGCCTATGATTTCCTGCGCCGCCTGGAGCACCGCCTGCAATACCTGGACGACGCCCAGACCCACAACCTGCCAGCCAGCCCGGAAGATCAGGCGATCATCGCCAGGGCCATGGGCTTCGCCTCCTACGAGGCCCTGCTGGTGGAACTGGACGATCACCGGGAAGTGGTCGGCCGCCACTTCAACGGCGTCTTCGGAGACCCCACCGAGGCCGGCCACGACCTCGACACCCTGTGGTCCACCGCCTGCGACGAAGCGCGCAGCAGCGAGGAATTCCAGCGCCTCGGCTACGCCGACCCGGCTGCCGCCGCACGCCGCCTGTCCGCGGTGCGCACCGGCAACCGCTACCAGCAGATGCCGCCGCCGATCAAGATGCGCTTCGACCCGCTGATTCCGCGGGTCGTCGAGGCTGCCGCCGAGACTGCCGACCCGAACTCCACCTTCGAGCGCCTACTCGACCTGCTCGACGCGATCAGCCGGCGCGGCTCCTACCTGGCGCTGCTGCAACAGTATCCGCAAACCCTGCACAAGGTCGCCGAGCTGGTCAGCGCGTCGTCGTGGGCGGCCCAGTTCCTCAACCGCCACCCGCTGCTCCTCGACGAAGCCCTCGACCCGCGCATCCTCGAGGAAGAGCTCGACCTGCCGGCCTTCCGCGCCGAGCTGGCCCAGCAGCTCGATGAGGTCGAGCCGGACATGGAACGCCAGATGGACCTGATGCGCGAGTATCACCACGCTCAGGTATTCCGCCTGCTCACCAAGGACATCGCTGGCAAGCTGACCGTCGAACGCCATGCCGACTTCCTGTCGGCGCTGGCCGACATCATCGTGGACCTGACGATCACCATGTGCTGGCGCAAGATCAAGACCCGCCACCGGGACGACCCGAAGTTCGCGGTGCTGGCCTATGGCAAGCTCGGCGGCAAGGAGCTGGGCTACGCCTCCGACCTGGACATGGTCTTCGTTCATGACGACGACGCCCCCGAGGCCGCCGAGGTTTACACCCGCCTCGGCCAGCGCACCAACACCTGGCTATCCGCCCAGACCCCGGCCGGCCAGCTCTTCGAGACCGACCTGCGCCTGCGCCCCAACGGCGACTCGGGCCTGATGGTGGTGTCCCTCGAAGCCTTCCGCCAGTATCAGCTGGAGAACGCCTGGGTGTGGGAACACCAAGCCCTGACGCGGGCCCGCTTCTGCGCCGGCGACCGGGACATCGGCCGAAAATTCGAGGAGATCCGCATCGAGGTGCTGCGCCAACCCCGCGACCTGGCCAAGCTGTGCGAGGAAGTGCTGGCAATGCGCCAGCGCATGAAGGACGCGCAGACCAACAAGTCGGAGCTGTTCGACCTCAAGCACGACCGCGGCGGCCTGATCGACGTGGAGTTCATCGTGCAGTACCTCGTCCTCGGCTACGCCCACCAGCACGCCAGCCTGACCGGCAACCTGGGCAACATCGCGCTGCTGAAGATGGCCGGCGAACTGGGCCTGATCCCCACCGACGAAGCCGCCACGGTGGCCGACAGCTACCGGGAATACCGCCGCCTGCAGCACGGCCAGCGCCTCAACAATCAGGTCTCGCGGGTGGACCGGGCGCTGGTGGCCGAACAGGCCGCTGGCGTGCGGGCCCTGTGGAACCGGGTCTTCGGCGACACGCTGGAGTGAGGGCTGCGGGCGCGGACCAGACGCTATCCGAAGGCTGGGCGGCACTACTCGACAGACCGCAGAGATCGAATGAACTCGCCCCGACAGCCCAGCCCTCACATCAAACGATCACGCCTTGTCGCGCACGTCCAGCCACACGTCCAGCCCCTGGGCGTTGAGTTCCACGTCCAGCGCCAGCAGGCGTCGCCAGCCGGCTTCCGGCAGCGTCCAGCCCTGGCGTCGGGCCTCTTCGCCGACCAGCGTCCAGATGTCCGCCTCGATCGCCGCCTTGCGGCCGGCGCCGGCCGCCGCGTGGCGCTCGGCAATGGTCACATGGGCGTCGATCAGGCGATGCAGGTCGGCGGCCAGGCGCGGCACGTCCTGCACCTGCGCATAGTGGGTCAGGTACATGGCCGTCGGTTGCTCGGCTTCCATGCGGGCAACGGAGGCGTGCATCGCGTCCGGCTCGAACTGCACCGGCGTAGTGGTCGGGAAGATACTCGGGCGGCCGTCCACATCGAGGGTCCGGTAGGACAGGCCGAAGGTATCGCCGGTGAAGAAGGCCCGGCTGGCGGTGTCGAAGTAGCACACGTGGTGGCGCGCATGGCCCGGCGTATCGAAGACGCGGATCTTGCGTCCGGCCAGATCGATCTCCAGCCCCTCGGTAGCCTCGATGATGCGCTCCGCCGGCACCGGCACCAGCTCGCCGTAAAGCTCCTTGGCGCGCTCCGGCCCGTACACCGCCGACACGCCGGCAAACAGCTTGGACGGCTCGATCATGTGCCGCGCGCCGCGGGGATGGACCACCAGCCTGGCATTGGGGAAGGCCTGCATGAAGGCCCCGGCGCCACCGGCGTGGTCGAGATGGATGTGGGTCAACAGCACGTAGTCGACCGCCCCCGGCGTCAGCCCGGTTTCAGCCAGCGCTGCCAGCACCTGGTGCAGGGATTCGTTGTTGCCGGTATCCACCAGCGCCGCCCGGCCGCCCTCCTCGATGAGGTGGATCGCCGCCACGTCCGGCCCGGTGTAGCCCGAATCCACAGCGTAGATGCCATTTCCGAAACCGATCAGTCCCTGCATGAAATTTCCTTTAATTAAAACGTGATTTTGTTCACCGGAAGGGCTTAAATGAGAGTTGCCTTCCATCGAAGACCGTATCTGACGACGACCGTCCGGCCTCCCGCAACATCGGTGGAAAGCCAGCAGGAGAACGCCATCATGTTGACACTGCAAGACTGCATCGAGCTTTCTGACCTGAGCGAAGACGAGATCCTCGCCATCGCTGAACACGAGCATGTGCCCGAGATGCTCGCCGTGGAGATGGGCTGCTATCTATGCCACTCTCCGGAAGGCGACCGCCGCATCCGCCACATGATCGCCGACGACATCAAGCATTCCCGTGAGAAGGGCGACGAGGAACACGCCGCGGCACTGCGCTCGGTCCTCCAGCACTACATCAGCGAGCATCACGGATCCCCGTAGGCAGCCATTCTGGTTCGCTTCCCAGGGCGCGGGTTGGCAGAATCGGCCAACCCGTTTTCATTTTCAGCCCAAATGGCAGTTTGCCGGGGCGATGCGGGCCGCTCAAAAGCTGTTCTGACCTACACCGCCGGGCGGGGTAAAATCCCGCCCCTATGAGCCGCGCCCGCGAAACCCTCTTCCACGTCTTCGGTTACACCCACTTCCGCGGTCCGCAGGAAGCCATCGTCGAGCACGTGGCTGCCGGCGGCGATGCGCTGGTGCTGATGCCCACCGGCGGCGGCAAGTCCCTGTGCTACCAGATCCCGGCGCTGCTGCGGCCGGGCGTGACGATCGTCGTGTCGCCGCTGATCGCGCTGATGCAGGACCAGGTCAGCGCGCTGAAGGAAGTCGGTGCGGCGGCGGACTTCCTCAACTCCAGCCTGAGCTTCGAGCGGGCCATGGAGATCGAGCGGGCGATGCTGGCCGGCGCGCTGGACATGCTCTACGTGGCGCCGGAGCGCCTGGTCACGCCACGCTTCCTCGACCTGCTCGACCACCTGCACGAGTCCGGCCAGCTGGCCCTGTTCGCCATCGACGAAGCCCACTGCGTATCCCAGTGGGGCCACGACTTCCGGCCCGAATACCTGCAGCTGTCGATCCTGCAGGAACGCTACCCGCAGGTGCCGCGCATCGCGCTGACCGCCACCGCCGACGCCCAGACCCGCCGCGAGATCGCCGAGCGCCTGCGCCTGACGGACGCCCGCGAGTTTGTGTCCAGCTTCGACCGGCCGAACATCCGCTACACCATCGTCCCCAAGGACAATCCCCGCGCCCAGCTGCTGGCCTTTCTGAAGGACGGCCACCTGGACGAGGCCGGCGTCGTCTATTGCAGCTCCCGCAAGAAGGTGGACGAGACCGCCGCCTGGCTGCAGGAGAAAGGCGTCGCCGCCCTGCCCTACCATGCCGGCATGGGCGCCGACGAGCGGGCCCTCAACCAGGAGCGCTTCCTGCGCGAGGACGGCATCGTGATGGTCGCCACCGTCGCCTTCGGCATGGGCATCGACAAGCCCGACGTACGCTTCGTCGCCCACCTGGACCTGCCGCGCTCCATCGAGGGCTACTACCAGGAGACTGGCCGCGCCGGCCGCGACGGCCAGCCCGCCGAGGCATGGATGGCCTACAGCGTGGCCGACCTGGTGCAGCAGCGCCGCTTCATCGACCAGGGCGAGGCCGGCGACGAGGTCAAGCGCGTCGCCACCGCCAAGCTCGACGCGCTGCTGGGCCTGTGCGAAACCACCGGCTGCCGCCGCCAGCGCCTGCTCGGCTACTTCGACGAAGCCGCCGAGCCCTGCGGCAACTGCGACACCTGCCTGAACCCGCCGCAGGTGTGCGACGCCACCGAGTCGGCGCGCAAGGCCCTGTCCTGCGTATTCCGCACCGGCAGCCGCTTCGGCGCAGCCCACGTCGTGGATGTCCTCATCGGCAAAGCCACCGACAACGTGAAGAAGTGGCAGCACGACCAGGTCAGCACCTTCGGCATCGGCACCGAGCTGGACGACAAGGGCTGGCGCACGCTGATCCGCCAGCTGGTGGCCCACGGCGCGCTGGCGGTGGATCACGAACGCTATGGCGCGCTGATCCTCACCGAAGCCGCCCGCCCGCTGCTGCGCGGCGAGAGCAGCTTCACGCTGCGCATCGACACCGCCCCGGCCAAGAAGGGCCGCAAGGGCGACAGCACCCGCAAGCTGCGCGACTGGCCGGAAGCCACCGGCGCGGAAGCCGCGCTCCTCGAGCGCCTGCGCGCCTGGCGCGCCGCCACCGCCAAGGAACGCAACGTGCCCGCCTACGTGATCTTCCACGACGCCACGCTGCGCGACATCGCCCGCCTGCGCCCCGACAGCATCGAGGCACTGGCAACCATTTCCGGCGTCGGCGACCGCAAGCTGGACGCCTACGGGGAGGACATCCTCGCGCTGCTTGCCGGCACGGAGTAAAACCGCATTGGCCCGGAGCTTCCAGCGGGGCGCCAAAGAGGGCGCGGCAAACGGGAAAAACCGCCACACCTGCGCGGTTTGACGGCTTTTCCCGGCCCGCCACATGCTACATGGCGACTCATCCGGTTCAGAGAATGACCGAACTCACCTGCAGGGTTTCATGACCGGAACCGTGCGCCGCGTCATAAGTGATGAGCACGCTCTTTGCTGCCTTGATGCCTGCCAGCGGATTCGAGCACGTGAAAGCAATCGCGCCACCATCCAGATTCGTCAGGTTCACATTCATCGGTTGTGCGGTCATCAGGGCAATACCCTTGGCCATATGCTTCGCGGCCTGAACCAAAGTGATTGTCGTCATTAAAGTAATCCTCTCAATGAAAATTGCAGTCGGCGGACACACGCGCAAGAAACTGGCAGTCGAAAACAAGGGACATGGCGTCATGCCCCCAACCGCTCATAACAGCGCCTCAAAAGTTCTCGCAGTAATCACCTGGGCAAAGGCCGTCATGTCCATCACCGTGTAACGGCTGGTGATGGCCGAACGGGCCTGCTCTTCGATGACCATGGCGCAGCGCTGGGCCAAGGCTTCCGGCAGGAAACACAGGATGGGAACCAGGTCGGCGTTGTTGATGACGGCCCAGAACTTCACCGACGCCACGCTGCCAACCCATTTCGCCAGCTCCTTGGGGTCTAGCGCAAAGCTGGAACTGCCTCCGACCGACTCCATCTGCTGGCTACGCAACTGGTCCAGCACGCTGTGCTTGCTTTGGCTGCTGTCGCTGTACGAGTAACCCACGTCGAACTTGGCCTTGCCGGAGTCGGTCTCGAACTCACCGTTCGCAGCAAAATTGAACTCGTTCAACAGGCTTTCCTGATCCGTCTCCGAGTCGGACCGGGAGACAAGACTCCGCTGCAGCTTTCCACCAACCGTCACACGGCAGGGGTAGAAATAGCCGAACTTCCTGAAGACGTCCCGATGCAGCGCCTCGTATTGCTGGGGCAACGACTCGTAGTCCTGGAAGACCTTCTCGACCGCGGCCTCAAGACGCGGGGCACAGCGCAGATCGGCATCCTTGTCGAAGAGCAGGATCACCTTGGGCACCAGGGTCTGCTCGGTCAGGTAGATGTCCGTCGTCTCCTTGCGCTGGAGCTTTTCGAGGTCATGCCGGAACTCGGCGGCAACCCCGCAACCGGCATAGCTTCCCGAGGCCTTGGCGGCATGGACGCTGCGCTGGCGAAACTCGTTGAGGATGCGGCTCGCGGTCGCCGTCGTCACATGGCGGGACGAATAGTTGGGCGGCGCCGAACGCATGATCCGGTTCTCATGGATGTAGACGATCGGCGCATCGTCCGAACGCCTTACGAAATCCAGGTCGAGCGGGTCCGGACCGATATACAACCCCCGGTTGAGATAGAGCATCGTGTAGAGCGCCTTGACCTGCTCGAGGCTCAGGCTGGTGAACAACTCCGGCACTTCCACCTCGGCGCCGCTGAGCGGAACCTCCAGTTCCTTGAGCAGATCGGGAGGCGACCCCTCATCGGGCAGGCCCCACTCCAGCGGACGCCGGCCGGTGCCGATGAAAGACGGATCTCCCGGTTGCCCCGGACGAATGGAAGGCTTGCCGGACTTGGCCGACAGGACCCTGACGGCGCTGTCCTCCGACCCGACATCGGCCAGCGTCCAGCTCGCCTCCTGATCCAGGACGACCTTCCCGCCGCTCTTGTCCGCAAAGTGGTCATCCTTCTGAATCCAGTCCCCCAGCGCGATCCGGGTCGCGGCCAGGGTGTCCTGGGGCTTCAGCTTGAGGGACTTGCTCTCGTCGTCGAAGCTGCGGGTGAAAGTGAAGGGCCTGGCTTCCGGCGGCTTGGCCAGCACCACATCCTGCACGGCCACCACCCCCTCCGGGCCAGCGATGTCCTTCAGTTCCCACGCGCCCTCTTCCGCGATGGCAATCTCGCTGCCATCGCGCCCGAGGAAGCGGTCCTCAGCGCCCAGCCAGGCGCCCAGCGCGGTGCGCACCTCGGTGAGAGGCAGCGCAGGCTTCAGTTTGAACGCGCGCTTACCCCCCTCGCTCTTCCGATGAAACGAGTACATGCCCGGCGGCAAATCCGCAGCATCCGTCCGGATGGAGAGCCGAACCTCCGCCGCGTCCTTCGCGCCCGGCAGGCTGTCGATCTGGGTGCCCTCTTCGTCGTCCTTGTCGACAGCGAAACCATCGATGAGAAAGACGTCACCGTCCTTCATCAGGCCCTTCTTGAGCAACTGGGCGCGGACCTCCTTGATGCTCTGGGTCCTCTCGAACTGCAGGACGGAATTCTTCGCCGAATCCGTCTCATTGATGATCTTGACGATAATCTTGGTCATATTCGCTTTTTCCTGAATCCAGCAGTGCTGGCATCAGCGCTCCACCAGGAACGTGACATGCAGCAATCCGAACCGCTCCTGCGGACTCTCCCGCTGCACCTGGATGCGCCCGAAGACCTGTTCCGCCCCCTCGTCGCGCCAGAGGCCGCCCGCGCCAACCCCCATGGGCGCAGACCCGATACTCATGGATGCCGCGAATGGCGCCGCCTGTTGCAGAGAACGTGTAGCGGGCGCCGCGATATTCCGCGGATGCCGGTCGTCGTATACCCGCCCGGAGATGGGCTCCAGATACTGAACCACGGGCCAGGCCTCGATATCGCAACTCCAGTGCGCCCTCACCTCATCGGCAGACGCCCCTTCTTCCAGCCGAGTACGCGCGGCATCGATGGTGAGCAACTCCGCCGACGACTGATAGCGCCGGATCGTGGCCGACATCATGCCGTTCTCATCGACGCGATCGACGGCATAGAGCTTGTCGACGACGGTTTCGGCATTGCTGCGGATGGAGAAGCCGAAGCCCACCGCCGCCTTACAGCGGATCCGTATCGACAAGGCCGCATTCGGCGGCGCGATGACGACATGGGGAAACAGCCGCGCCTCGACGGCGGCGTTGCCCCCGGCGCCCAAGCGCACGTCCTGCATCATGCGGAGCGTGGCGTTCCCGTTATGCTGCTTTGCCAGCGCATCGGCCATGTTCAGGCCGAACTGGACTTCCATGTTCGGTTGAACCCGGAACCAGTCGGTCTCAGTACCACCAATGATCTCGATCATCCGCCCCTCACACCAGATCGATGCCGTAGATGAGGGTCGTTCCGGCCGCCCGATGCACGGCGGAATGGCCGTTCGGCGCATAGAGGAACGCCGGCCCCCGCTTGTCCACGCCGGCGGTGACCCGAACGAAGATCTGCAAGCTGTCACCCACCTGGGGCTCCTGCCCGTTGAAACGGAGGGAGCTCAGATCGATCCGCCGCTGCTGCCCGATCGGATATTTCCCGCTGTTCCAGGCGCCACCCGCATTGTCGAGGTGACCTGCAACATCTCCGCGATACACCTCGAAATCCATGACGAAACCACCGTCATTGAGACAATCGGCAAACTGATAGTACTTTTCCACCTGACCGGATTCCGAAACCATGACGACGTCCTTTTTGATGTGATGTGAGTTGTGCGACGAATCCCGTCGCCCACCTTGCCTCTCGGAGGCTGCATCTGCCCCGGCGCTGCATCGCAGCCGCCCAAAGCATGCCAAAAGAGTATTCACGCCATCAGGCAAAAGCGCCATAATCCGGATTGACTACGATTAGTCCTTTCCGACTAGCGGATGCGGCCATTGCCGCCCCTTCCCGACACAGGATCCGCCCGCTCTTCCTGCGCCCTCTCCACTGTCCCCGCAGCACTGCGGCTCCAGCTTCACGCGACGAGAATCACTTCATGCAGTATTGCCGACTGCTCCTGATCGACGATCACACCCTGTTCCGCACCGGCCTTCGCCTTCTGCTGGCCGATACCCTGCCGATGTCCGATATCGTCGAAGCCGGCTCGGTCATGGAGGCCGTGGAACAACACGGCCGCACCGCCATCGACCTGATCCTCCTCGACCTCCAGCTTCCCGGCCTGAATGGCCTGGATGGCACACGGGTGCTCCACAGCCATTTCCCGTCCGCGCGGATCATCGTCGTGTCTGGCACGACCGAGGCATGGACACCGGAAATGGCAGCCCAATACGATGTCTCCGGCTTCCTGCCCAAATCGGCAACCCCCGCACAGATCGAGGTCAGCATCAGCCAATGCATCGAGGGCCCCCAGCGCCTCTCCGCGCCGTACTCGAGCGGCCGTCCAGGGTCCATCGCCCCACTGACGCCACGCCAGCTTGAAGTCCTGCATCACCTTGGCCTGGGGCGCTCGAACAAGGTGATCGCGCGTCATCTGGGTCTGGCGGAGAACACCGTGAGAGTCCACGTGGCGGCCATACTCGCCCAGTTCAACGTGGCGAGCCGGATCGAGGCAGTCCTGGAAGCGCAGCGTCGGGGCCTCATCCACCAGGTACGATGACCCCGCTTCTGCGCCTCGACGCGCCCCACCTTCTGGCCGCCGAAATGGCGCTGATCGACCAGAGTTTCGGCATCGCCCTGCTCGGCTGCTTTCTTGCCTCGACACTCCTCGCAAGCGGAGTCCTGCTGTCCGGCGGGCCTGCCCATGTCGGGCTCTGGTGCGCAGTGATGGGCATCATCTGCGCCTTTGGCCACCTGTGGCGGCGACGCACTCCTGACAGGGCGACGCCGGCAGACGCCCGGCGCTACGCAAGATGGATGACCGCACTTCTGATCACGCTCGGCAGCCTGTGGGGGCTGGCGGGCTGCGTGTACCTGGATCTGGATTCGCCCCCGTCGGCGATATCGACCCTGGCCCTGATCGCCGGCATGAGCGCGGCAGCCCTATCGATCTTCTCGCCATGCCTGCCGACCGCCATCGGGTTCCTCTTCCCGGCCATCCTGCCCGTATGGGGCTGTGTGCTCATTTCCGGAAGCTCCCGATACCTCTCGCTGTGGATCGGCATCCCGCTGTACCTGCTGGTCCTCACGATCTTTGCCCGGAACTACTCGCAGGTCGCGCGCCGATCGATCCTCCTGCGCTTCGAGAATCTGGAACTCGTGGAGCAGCTACGCGCCCAGACCCAGCGCGCTGAAGAAGCAAATCGGGCCAAGTCGGCCTTCCTGGCCGCAGCGAGCCACGACTTGCGGCAACCGTTGCACGCGCTGGGCCTCTTCATCGCATCATTCAAGCGGACCCAGCTTGACGACGGGCAAACGGAGCTGCTGGCACACATGGACAGCGCATCCAGGGCCACCTGCGAAATGCTGGATACCCTGCTCGACTTCTCCCGGCTGGAAGCGGGAGTGATCGACGCCACCCCGCAGGCTTTCCCGCTCCTGCCAATGCTGCGCAAGCTGGAAGCCGAATTCGCCCCCCAGGCCGAACAGAAGCAATTGGTGTTTCGACTCAGGGAGACTACGGCGACCTGCCGTACAGACCCTGGGCTCCTCGAACTCATCCTGCGTAACCTGATCGCCAATGCGGTCCGCTATACCGAGCGAGGCGGCATCCTGATCACATGCCGGCGCCCACACACGGGGCTGGCAAGAGTCGAAGTATGGGACACCGGGATCGGCATTCCGCCGTCCCAGCACGACGAGATATTCCAGGCCTTTCACCAGCTGGGCAATCCGGAGCGGGACCGGCGCCACGGCCTCGGCCTGGGCCTCGCCATCGTCAGACAGTTGGCAAGAACCATGGACCTGGCGGTCAGCCTTGCGTCCCGGCCAAGGCGCGGGTCGGTGTTCCGGGTGGAAATTCCATGCAGCCCCGACGCGCCCGCCCCGACGTGGCCCCCCGCCACCGCGACGGGGCAGCCCCAGGATCTGCGGCGACTCAAGATCCTCGTCATCGACGACGATCAGACCGTTCTGAACGCCATGCATGCGCTACTGGAAAGCTGGAACTGCGACTGCCGGGCGGTGGAGTCCGAAGCCGCAGCCGTGGGAAGCCTGCACGACTTCGAACCGGCGCTGGTCATTACGGACTACCGCCTCCGCGGGCATCGCACCGGCCATCACGCCCTCGACGCAATCCATGCGTTCCTGCGGCGGCGGCCTCCGGCAATCCTGATGACCGGAGACACGGCCCCCGACCGGCTGCGCGAAGCCATGGCCGGCGGTGTTCGCCTCCTGCACAAGCCGATCAGCGCCGATACGCTGCTCCAGGCCATACTGCAGTTGGCGCCGACCTGATACGGCAGAATACCCGGCGTCCGGCGACGGAAACGACAAGGGCGCCCCTCGGCGCCCTTGTCATGCCATCTCAGGCCGCGCGGATCACTTCAGCGCCAGCAGCTCCACCTCGAACACCAGCGTGGCGTTCGGCGGGATCACGCCGCCGGCGCCGCGGGCGCCGTAGCCGAGGTTCGGCGGAATGGTCAGCTTGCGCTTGCCGCCGACTTTCATGCCCTGCACGCCTTCATCCCAGCCGGCGATCACGTGGCGGGCGCCGAGGGGGAAGACGAAGGGGTCATTGCGGTCCTTGCTGGAGTCGAACTTCGTGCCGTCGGTGAGCCAGCCGGTGTAATGCACCTGCACGTGCTGGCCGGCGGTGGCTTCGGCACCGGTGCCGACTTCCAGATCTTCGATGACGAGGCCGCTCGCCGTGGTGACTTGGGTCATGGAACACTCCTTGTAATAGACCGGCGGGATTCTATTTCAACTGGCCTTCACCCGCTTGGCGAACTTGCTGCGGAACTTGGCCACCTTGGGCCCCACCACGTACTGGCAATAAGGCTGGAAGGGATTCCGCGCGAAATAGTCGTCGTGGTAGGCCTCCGCCGGCCAGAAGGTCGGCGCCGCCAGCACTTCGGTGACGATGGTGTCGCGGAACACGCTCTCGCGGGTCAGCTCGGCGAGCTTGGCATGGGCGATCTCATCCTGTTCGGCGCTGGTGGTGAAGATCGCCGAACGGTACTGGGTGCCCACGTCGTTGCCCTGCCGGTTGAGGGTCGTCGGATCATGGATCGCGAAGAACACGTCGAGCAGGTCGGCAAAACCGATCCGCGCCGGATCAAACTCGACGCGCACCACTTCCGCATGGCCGGTATCACCGTCGCACACCTGATGGTAAGTCGGCGAATCGACGTGTCCGCCGATGTAGCCGGACTTGACTGACAGCACGCCTTCGGCATCGATGAACACCGCTTCGAGGCACCAGAAGCAGCCCCCTGCGAGATAAGCAATTTCAGTCACTTTTCACTCCTCATTCCTCTTGATTCCCGATCTGGCTGGACTGCGCCCCCGGTGCCCGATTAGGACAAGCAGCAAGCCGGCGCGTTCTCCGCACTGTGCGACAGAAACCCGGCCACCGTCACAGAACCGGCGCCCCGCCGCCATCTCGAATTCTTCATTTGCATACCCCCGGAGCGTGACTATGTTGAAGCATCCCCGTCCCTGCAAGGAAGATCATCATGCGCATCTACCTGCCCCATGACGTATGGCAACCGGGCGAATTCGCAGCGTTCCTCGCCATCGGCGACTCGTGGTTCTGGTATCCCAAGAACAACGTTCTACAGGCCCTGATCGAAAACCCGCAACTGAAACCGGATTACGCCAACATCCAGATGCTCGGTTACAACGGGGCCAAGCTGGAGGAATTCGTCTTTGGAAAATACGCCGACGATCTCGCCCACGAACTGCAGCCCCGCAATCGCCACTACTACTCGGCAATCTTCATCAGCGGCGCCGGCAACGATGCCGTCGACTACCGGCTCGGCCTGTTCAAGAACTGCTCGGGCGCCAACAGCAGCGACCAGTGCATCAACAACGAAGCCATGGCGGCGCTGCTCGGCAAACTGGCGACGGCCCTGGGCGCGCTCATCGGGCAGGTGCGCCGCGCCTACGCCGCGGACGGCAGCACGCCGCCCATTTTTCTGCACAGTTACGACTACCCCATCCCGGACGGACGCGGTTTCAACCTCGCAGCGCTCAAGATCACCGGCCCCTGGCTCGCCTCAGCGATGGACGACTGCTTCGTTCCCCCCGACCCCGAAATTCGCCGGGACATCTGTCGCCACCTGATCGACAGCCTGCACGACGAATTCGCGCAGATCGCCGCCTCCGCCGACGGCATTTACCTGATCGACTCCCGCGGCTGCCTCCACGCTCCCGACTACCGGGACGACTGGGACAATGAACTGCACCCGAGCCCCAGCGGCTTTCGGCGCATCATCGCCGAACGCTGGATACCCGTACTGAAGGATAGAGGGTTCGCAAACTGACGGAGCGACGGGCCGCGGCGAAGCGAAGAGCGACGCCGCTGCTCAATCCGGCGGAAAGATCTCCAGATAAAGCAGATCGCTGGCAAAGGCGAGGCACGGCAGGGACAGCAGCAGCAGCGGCGGACACAGCGCGGTGGAGATCAGCGCGCCAGCGAGGGTCAGGGCCCACACCAGCACCGCCGCAAAATTGCCGAACACCGCCCGCACGCTGGCGCTCACCGCGGGCACCAGCGTCGCGCGGCGGTCGAACAGCAGCGGGATCGAGAAGGCCGACACACAGAATACGATGAAGGCCAGCACCGCCCCCATCACGCTGGTGAAGGCGTGGAAGCGCAGCACCTGGGCGGACGTCGGAACGTCGCCGCCGATCATGAAGCTGTAGACGGTGGCTGCGTCGGTCAGCCAGATCATCAACAGCAGCGTGCACACCGCCGCCATCACCCACAGGCCACGCGGAGCCTGGCGGAAACCGGCCAGCGCGTCGGCCAGCACGGCGCGGCGCCCCGCCCCACAAGCCCGCCGCAGCCCGAAGAAGCCGGCCAGCACGGCCGGTCCGACGAGCAGGAAGCCGCCTGCGAAGGGCAGCATCATCGACGTCAGGCCGAAGCGCCACAGCAGTCCGTGGATCAGCAGCCCCAACGCGGCGAACACCCCGGCCAGCGCGACGGCAGGCTGCAGGCAATGGCGCAGGCAGCGCCAGCCTTCGCCGATGGCGGCAAACACGACGGCAACGGGAATCCGGCGAGGATCGAGATTGGCGGACACGGCACGACTCCAATAGACAAGGCCAACATCTCGCCGCAGCCGCCGGCCACCGTCCATGACCGGGATCAAGCCCGCCCGCGACCTCAGCGGAAGGACACGGAAAACTGCATGTCCACCGCGTTCTCGCTGCCCGCCCGGCCGATCACCGAGATGCCGCGGGTCAGCTGGTAGGTCAGCTTGACGATGCTGGTGGTGCCGGCGATGCCCTGCTCGAAGGACAGCAGGGCCCGCGTGGACAGCCGCTTGCCGATGGAGATCACCTGGCCGGGCACCGTCGTCCCCGCCGCCTGGGCCGACGCGCTGGACGTGGTGCCGGTGACGCTGCCGGTGGCCACGCTGCTGGTCTGCACGCGGCTGCGCGGGTCGCTGCTGGCGCCGACGGAGAATTCGTCGAAGCCCAGGTTGCGGGCCAGCGTGGCTGGCAGGCCGCCGCCCGTGCCGCCGAGCAGGGCCTGGGCGGCCGGCAGCAACAGCGCCATTTCGCCGCCGGAGCCCTGGTCGGGCGGGCGCCCGAGGACGATCCAGCCGAGCTTTTCCGGGTCCGGCACATTCGGTTCGGAGACCAGCCGCACCACCGGCCGGCGGGCCGTGCCGCCGATGCTGACACCGGCCTCGACGCTCAGGCCCTTGCGCAGTGCCACCACGTTGAGGCTGGGATTGGCGATCGGCCCGGCGAAGGTGACGATGCCGCGCTCGATGGACAGCTTCTGCCCGTAGCCCTCGAAGACGCCGCCCTGGGCGGTGATGACACCGGAGGCATTGAGGGGCTTGCCTTCACCGGCCTGCAGGCGCAGCTCGCCGGCCAGCCGGGTGTC
The DNA here is from genome assembly GCF_058800215.1 of Zoogloea sp. GW822-FHT05C07. Lineage (NCBI taxonomy): Bacteria > Pseudomonadati > Pseudomonadota > Betaproteobacteria > Rhodocyclales > Zoogloeaceae > Zoogloea > Zoogloea sp. GW822-FHT05C07. The sequence goes on along the minus strand of NZ_CM179510.1, from coordinate 3,330,545 downwards.
CACGCCGAGGGCCTTCACGTACAAGGCGTTCCCGAGATTGACGACCAGGTCGCTACCCATGTGGAAAGGGCTGGCCGCCTTGGCGCTGCTGTTATGGGGATCGATGATCTCCACATCATCGCCGAGGCTGGGCGCCGGCGTGCGCGACAGCTCGATGAAGCCCGCATCGGCAACCAGGCGCCCCTTCAGCGTGGCGTAGTTCCAGCCGGTCAGCACCTCGCCTTCGCCGCTCAGCACCAGCCAATGGTCCACCCGCTGCAGCAGCGGCAGACGCTCGGCGCGGTAGCTGAAGCGCCCTTCGCCGCTGGCCAACTGCACCTCACCGCGGGCGCTCAGCGTTCCCGGCTCGCGGGTCAGACGGCTCACGTTGATGCGGCTCTCCCGCGGCCGGACGCGGTTCGGCGACACGAAGCTGAAGTCCTCCAGGCGCAGACGATCCTTGTCGAAGTCCGCCGCCAGCGTACCGCCGGCCAGGTGCAGGCCCTGGTCCGCCATCACGAAGCCGAGCCGCTCGCCACGGATGCGCCCGGAGGTTTCCGGCCGCGCCGGCGTGCCGGCCAGCACGAATTCGCCCTTCAGGCTGCCCTCGGTCTTCAGGTTCTGGTCGGCCAGCGGGCCGGCCCAGGCGATGTTCGGGATATCCACCTTCGCCGAACCGAGCAGCGGCGCGTCCGGCACCAGGCGCAATTCGCCGGACGGCGTGCGCTCGGCCAGCGCGGTGCCGGCGCCAGCGGCATTGCCGAGCTGGCTGCCGTGGGCGCTGAAGCCGAAGGCGAGGCGGTTGGCGGCGGCCGACACGGATAGCTGCAACTCGTCGAGCCCGAGGCGGACCGGCGAATCCCCCTGCAGCTCCAGGTCGCCCTTCTCCCGGTAGAAGCGCACCAGGCCGTTGACCTGCTCGCCGATGTCCACGTCCCACTGACCGCCGATCTGCAGGGAATCGCCAGTGGATTTGACCGCCCGCGTCGCCGGATCGAGCATGAAGCCGACCTGCACGCCGCTGACGCTGCCGCGGGCAATCAGGCGGCGGGCCTGCCAGCGGGTTTCGTCGAGGCGGATGCGCCCGCCGGCCCCGCCGCGCAGCTCCGCCGGTCCCAGCCGGATCAGATCGGACGACAGCAAGAGCGGCGCCGCCGCTTGCAGGTTGAGCGGATAGTCGCCGCGCGCCACCAGGCTTTCCAGACGGCCCTCCCAACGCGGCCCGTCGGACAGGGCACCGGCCAGGGCCAGGCTGACCGCGTTGCCCTTCGGCCCGCTGGCATCCACGCGCAGCCGGTTGGCGGCGCGGCTGCCGTCGAAAGTGAGACTGCCGCGGCTGACCAGCATCTCGGTCGCCGTCGCGCCCTGCAGGCCGGCCAGCCCGACGGTCACCGAGATGGCCCCGTCACGCCCTTCGGCCAACCGACCGCGGCCGTCCAGCCGCTCGACGCGCATGCCGGCAAACACCAGCTTCTCGCCCAGCAGCTCGAACTCGCCGGCCGGCTGGGCGGGCGTTCCGCGCAACACGCCGTCGGCCTTCAGGCGCCCGGCCACCCCATGGCCGAGGATGCCCAGCGCCGGCGCATCCACGTGCAGCGCCAGCGCGTCGCCGGGCTTGCCGTAGCGCCCCTGGGCCGACAGGCGGTTTCCGGCCAGGTCGAGGTTCACATCCGCATTGGCGATGCGCGAACCATCGACAGCCACCTCGCCCTTGCCGACCAGCGGCTTGCCTTCTAGGCGGCTCGGCAGCAGCTCGAAGCCGAGCCGCCCGGCAAGCGTCGGCAGACGGCGGCCACTGGCATCGAAGCGGGCGTTCAGATCGGCCGCCGGCGCGCGGGTCGTGAAGACATGGGGATCGAAGTGGCTCACGCGGCCGCGCAGCTCGAAGCGCCCGTCGCCGTCGAGGGCGAGCTTGCCGAAAGCCTCCAGCCGGGCCTGGCGCGCGGTGGCGACGAGCTCCTCGACGCTCAGCGCCCCCGCCGCATGGCGGGCCTTGAGACGCAGCGCCAGCTGCGGATCGCGCAGTTCGGCCGTGAAGTTCTGCCCGGCGGCCTCCGCTTCGGCACGGATATGGCCGTCGATGCGGGTCGCCACGGCACGCCGGTCGAGGCGGCGGGCATCGACGCCACTCACCTGCAGATCGGCATCCAGGCGGCCGAAGCCGGTCTCGGTCTTGTCCTGCTCCCGAGCCTTCTCCTTGTCTTTCCCGGGGGCCCGCCAGGCCAGGCGACCGCCGATGCGGCCCTGGCCGGGCAGCAGCAGCGCCAGCTCGGACGCCGCCAGCTCACCGCCGGCCCAGCGCAGCCGCGTGCTGACGGACTCCAGCGGCAGCTTGCCCTCGTCGTAGGGCCCCGGCTGGTGGTTGCGCACCGTCAGCGGCCCGCTGACCACCCAGTCCTCGACGGCAACCGTTCGCCCGTCGGCCGGCTTGGCCGTAGCGGGTTCGAGATCGGCCTCCACGTCGAGCCGGGCCGTCGGCGCTGCGGCATGGAAATGGCTGGGGTCCACGCCGTGCACGCGAAGCTTGGCGGAACGCAGCGGCAGCGCAGCGAAGGGCGTGGCCTGCACGCGGGCTTCTCCTTCCATACCGGCTCCGCTGGCCTTGGCCAGAATGGCCAGTTCCTTCTCCAGCGTGCCGTCCGCCTCAGCGTCCACCGTGTAGGCGTCGCCGCCCTGGCGGGTGGTCAGCCGGGCCGTGGCCTTCAAGGCGAAGGGACGCCGGCCGTCAAGACGGCCGCTGGCGGCCAGCTGGCCGAAGGGCGCGGCCGCCTTGAGCTTGGAAAAATCGTGATGGCGCCCGTCCGACTCGATGCTGCCGTCGAGCCCGGTGAGTTCCAGGTCCGGCGCTGCGACCTGGCCATCGATCAGCTTGCCACTCTGCAGACGGTCGACGCGAACCGCACCGAGGCGCACGACGACGGGGATTTCGAGGCTGGCCGGCAGGCTCGGCGGCGTATCGTCAGGCGCACTCGCCACACGCACTTCGGACGCCGTCAGGGATGCCACGTCGACGCGGCCGTTGGCCAGCTCGCCGGGGCGCCAGTCCACCGCCAGGTTGCGGATTTCCAGTTGCAGCGTCGGCGTGCGCAGTTGCAGGCGGCCGAGCTTGAACTGGCCGAACAGGTAGCCCTGCGGCTTGTCCAGGGTCAGCAGGCCACCGCCGAAACTGTCGGCCAGCCCGGCCAGCGTCCGCAGGCCCGACTCGCTGGCGCCGAGCCAGCCGAGCAGCACCACGGCGGCGATAAGCAGGCCGAGCACGGCCGCCAGCGCTCCGCGCAGCAGGCGGGCGGAGACGGCTTCCCGGCGCGGGGAGGAAGACGAAGCGGTGGACGGCGGCGGAGCACCGTCCGGCGCCGGATCGGCAGCAGGCTGCTCCGGCGCGTCACTCATGGATCAGCCGAACAGGCTGGCCAGGCCGGCGCCCGGATCGTCGACGCGCATGAAGGCTTCGCCGACCAGGAAGGCATTGACCTTGTTGGCCCGCATCAACGCCACTTCGGCCGGCTGCAGGATGCCCGACTCGGTGACGACGATGCGCTCCGCCGGGATGCGCGGCAGCAGGTCGAGGGTGGTCTGCAGGCTGACCTCGAAGGTGCGCAGGTTGCGGTTGTTGACGCCCATCAGCGGCGTGCGCAGTTGCAGCGCGAGGTCCAGCTCGGCGCCGTTGTGCACTTCGACCAGCACGCCGAGGCCGAGGCTTTCGGCGATGGCTTCCATCTCCTGCATCTCGGCCAGGCTGAGGGCGGCGGCGATCAGCAGGATCGCGTCGGCGCCCATCGCGCGGGCTTCATACACCTGGTAGGGATCGACCAGGAAGTCCTTGCGCAGCGCCGGCAGGCTGCAGGCGGCGCGGGCGGCCTGCAGGTATTCGGGGGCGCCCTGGAAGAACTGGCGGTCGGTCAGCACCGACAGGCAGGCGGCGCCGGCCTTCTCGTAGCTGGCGGCGATCTCGGCCGGGCGGAAGTCGGCGCGGATCACGCCCTTCGATGGGCTGGCCTTCTTGATCTCGGAAATCACCGCGGCCCGGCCGGCGGCGATCTTGGCGCGGATCGCGCCGACGAAGTCGCGGGCGGCGGGCTGGGCGGCGACCTGCTCGCGCACGGCCGCATCGGAGACGGCGGCGCGGGCGGCGGCCACTTCCTCGCGCTTGACGGCGAGGATCTTGTTGAGGATGTCGGACATTCTGGCTTCCTGTAAGGGCGACTTCATTCGCCCTCGATGCGTTGATCTACCTCCGCGGGCGAACAGATCCGCCCCGACGGGTTCAGGCGAATTTCCTGGTGCAGGCGACGAAGGCTTCCAGCTTGGCGCGGGCCTCGCCGGAAACCAGCACCTCGCGGGCACGGGCGATGCCCTCGCCGATGGAGCCAACCACGTTGGCCGTGTAGAGCGCGGTACCGGCGTTGAACACGACGATCTCGCGGGCCGGGCCGGGGTGGTTGTCGAGCACGCCGAGCAGCATCTCCTTCGATTCGTCGGCGGTGCTGACCTTGAGGCTGCGGCTGGACTTCATCAGCAGACCGTAGTCTTCCGGATGGATCTCGTACTCGCGAATCTCGCCGTCCTTCAGCTCGCCAACCATCGTCGCCGCGCCGAGGGAGACCTCGTCCATGCCGTCGCGGCCATACACCACCAGCACGTGCTCGGCGCCGAGGCGCTGCATCACGCGCACGCAGATGCCGACCAGGTCGGGGTGGAACACGCCGAGCAGGGTGTTCGGCGCGCCGGCCGGGTTGGTCAGCGGGCCGAGGATGTTGAACAGCGTGCGCACGCCCATCTCGCGGCGCACCGGCGCCACGTTCTTCATTGCGCTGTGGTGGTTGGGGGCGAACATGAAGCCGATGCCGGTCTCCTGCACGCACTCGGCCACCTGCTGAGCGTTGAGGTTGAGATTGACGCCCAGGGCCTCCAGTACGTCGGCGCTGCCCGACTTGCTGGAGACGCTGCGCCCACCGTGCTTGGCGATCTTGGCGCCACCGGCGGCCGCCACGAAGATGGTGGCTGTGGAGATATTGAAGGTGTGGGAGCCGTCGCCACCGGTGCCGACCACGTCGAGGAAGTGGCGGTCGTAGGGCACCGTGACCTTGGTCGCCAGCTCGCGCATCACCGTCGCCGCGGCGGAGATTTCGCCGATGGTCTCCTTCTTGACCCGCAGGCCGGTGAGGATGGCGGCGGTCATCACCGGCGAGATCTCGCCGGCCATGATCTGGCGCATCAGCGACAGCATCTCGTCGTAGAAGATCTCGCGATGGTCGATGGTGCGTTGCAGGGCTTCCTGGGCGGAAAACGTCATGGCCAGCTCCGGTCAGGCTTGGGATTGTTCGAGGAAGTTGCGCAGCAGATCGTGGCCGCGCTCGGTGAGGATGGATTCCGGGTGGAACTGCACGCCCTCGACGAACAGCGTCTTGTGGCGCACACCCATGATCTCGCCGTCCTCGGTCCACGCGGTGACTTCCAGGCAGTCGGGCAGGCTTTCGCGCTCGATGGCCAGGGAGTGGTAGCGGGTGCAGGTCAGCGGATTGGGCAGGCCCTTGAAGACGCCCTTGTCCAGGTGATGGACCGGCGAAACCTTGCCGTGCATCAGCTTCTTGGCGTGGATGATCTTGCCGCCGAAGGCCGCGCCGATGCTCTGGTGGCCGAGGCACACGCCGAGCAGCGGGATCTTGCCGGCGAATTCCTTGATCGCCGCTACCGAGATGCCCGCCTCCGCCGGCGAACACGGGCCCGGGGAGACGACGAGCTGGGCAGGCTTGAGCTGGGCGATCTGGTCGAGGGTGATCTCGTCGTTGCGATACACCTGCACGTCGGCGCCCAGTTCGCCGAAATACTGCACGAGGTTATAGGTGAAGCTGTCGTAGTTGTCGATCATCAGCAGCATGGCTGCGCATCCTTTCCGGAGCGGCGCCCCGCCGGAGCGGGGGCCTTTGAGGGGTGTCGGGCCGGGGCGGCCGGGCATCGCGGGGCGACGCGCAGGGCCAGCCGGGCCACGGCGTTCTCGGTGCTTACAGGGCCGTATCGAGTCCGGCTTCGGCGATCTCGGCGGCGCGCAGCATGGCGCGCGCCTTGGTCTGGGTTTCCACCCATTCGGCCTGGGGGTCGGAGTCAGCAACGATGCCGGCACCCGCCTGCACGTGGATCTGCCCGTCCTTCAGCACCGCGGTACGAATCGCGATGGCCAGGTCCATGTCGCCGTGGAAGCCGATGTAGCCGACGGAGCCGGCGTAGATGCCGCGCTTGGTCGGCTCCAGCTCGTCGATGATCTCCATCGCGCGCAGCTTGGGCGCACCCGACACGGTGCCGGCCGGGAAGGTGGCGCGCAGCACGGCCAGCGGATTGAGGCCGTCCTTCAGCTTGCCTTCCACATTGGAGACGATGTGCATCACGTGGGAGTACCGTTCCACCGTGAACTGCTCGGTGACGCGCACCGAGCCGGTCTTGGCGACGCGGCCACAGTCGTTGCGGCCAAGGTCGAGGAGCTGCAGGTGCTCGGCGCGCTCCTTCTCGTCGGCCAGCAGCTCCTGCTCCAGCGCCTGGTCCTCGTCGTGGGTCGCGCCGCGCTTGCGGGTGCCGGCGATCGGGCGCACGGTGACGTCCTTGTCCTCGAGGCGAACCAGGATCTCCGGCGACGCGCCGACCACCTGGAAGTCCTCGAAGTTGAAATAGAACATGTAGGGCGACGGGTTGAGGCTGCGGATCGCCCGGTACAGGGCAAGCGGGCTGGCGCCAAAGGGCTTGCTCATGCGCTGGCTGAGCACCACCTGCATGATGTCGCCCTCGACGATGTAGTCCTTGCCCTTCTGCACGGCGGCCTTGAAGGCCTCCTCGCCGAAGCTCGACACCGGCTCGGACGGCTCAGCGCGGACTTCCGTCGGCACCGACACCGGCTCGCGCAGCTTGCCGACCAGCTCCTTCAGGCGCTTCTGAGCGCGGCCGTAGGCGTTCGGCACGCCCGGCTCGGCATACACCACCAGGGTCAGCTTGCCGGACAGGTTGTCGACGATGGCGATTTCCTCGGACAGCAGCAGCAGGATGTCCGGCGTGCCGAGCACGTCCTTCTTTTCGGTCTTGGCCAGGCGCGGCTCGATGTAGCGCACCGTGTCGTAGCCGAAGCAGCCTACCAGGCCACCGGCGAAGCGCGGCAGGCGCGCGCGCGGCGGCACCTTGATGCGCTCCATGAACTCGGCGATGTACTCGAGCGGATCGCCGCCGTCGCGGCGTTCGACGACTCGGTCGTTGGTCAGCAGCAGCACCGAGCGGCCATGCACCTCGATACGCGTCGGGGCGGACAGGCCGATGATGGAATAGCGGCCGAAACGCTCGCCGCCCTGCACCGATTCGAGCAGGTAGGTGTTGGGCGCGTTGGCCAGCTTGAGATAGACGGAAAGGGGGGTGTCGAGATCCGCGAAGGTTTCGACGGTAACCGGGATGCGGTTGAAACCCTGGGCGGCCAGGGCGCGGAATTCGGCTTCGGTCATGGAGACTCCGGAAGGGCGTGGTGCTTTTTTCGCGAGGGTATCACGGGGCAGGCCCGCGACAGTTCTGGGCAGCTCAGGCGAGCAGCCATGACCGGCCGCCGCATCCGCCAGAGCGGGGGATACGAACGGCAGGGAACTCCTCTACGAAGAACACGCGCTTGCGGGTCACGATGATGGATGGGATCCGTTGATGTCAGCCCAGGATGCGCGGCAGCGCATCGGTGAGGCTCGATAGTAGCCCGTCGCATTCGATGCTGTCCACCGCCACACCCTCGCTGTAGCCATAGGTGACGAGCAGCACCGGCATGCCGGCGGCGCGGGCGGCTTCGGCGTCGTTGGCCGAGTCACCGATCATCAGCGCTTCGTCCGCCGCCGCGCCGAGCAGCGCGCAGGCGTGCAGCAGCGGCGCCGGGTGGGGCTTCTTGTCGGCCAGTGTATCGCCGCTGACAGTGGCGCCGAAGAAGCCGGCGATGCCCATCCGTTCGAGCAGCGGCCCGGTGAAGGCGGCCGGCTTGTTGGTCACGCAGGCCATCGCCACGCCACGCTCGCGCAGGGCTTCCAGCGCGGGCACGACGCCGTCGTAGATCAGCGTGCATTCGCCGTTCACGTCGGCGTAGTGGCGGCGGAAGGCGGCCACCGCCGCGTCGATCTCCGCTTCGCCGGCCGAACCGCTCTCTTCCAGGCAGCGCCGCACCAGGTTGAGCATGCCCTTGCCGACGAAAGTGCGGATCACCTCGATGTCGTGGGGCGGGCGGCCGAGCTCCAGCATCATGCGCCGGCAGGCTTCCGACAGGTCGGGGATGGAATCGAGCAGCGTGCCGTCCAGGTCGAACAGCACGGCACGAACGGCACGGGAAGCGGGGGCAAGGGCAGCGGGCATGGCGGAACTCATCAGGCGGTACAGGAACGGAGGCGGCGCCTGCCGCCTCCGGACGCGCAGGATACGGGAGATCAGGCCGACGGCGCCAGCACCGGCCGGCGCCAGGCGTGCAGCAGCGCCGCCGCGACCATCAGCACGGGCAGCGCCGCCAGCGCATTGACCCGCGCCCAGCCCAGCCCGTCCACCAGCGGCCCGGCGGCGAAGGTGGCCACGCACACGGCGAGGAACACCAGGCTGTCGTTGAGGGCCTGCAGGCGCGCCCGGTCGGCCTCCTGCCAGCATTCGGCGAGGCGCGTCGTGGCGCCCACGTAGAGGAAGTTCCAACCCAGCCCGACGCCCACCAGGGCCAGCTGGAAGTGGCCCAGCGCATCGCCGCCCAACGCAACCCCGACCGCCAGCAGCAGCGCGACGCAGCCGGCCAGCATCACCGGCAGGCTGCCCCAGCGGCGGATCAAGTGACCGGTGACGAAGGACGGCGCGAACATCGCCAGCAGGTGCCACTGGATCACCTCCGCGGTGGCGTCGAAATCCAGCCGCGCACACAACATGGCCAGCGGCGTGGCGGTCATCAGCAGGTTCATAACCCCATAGCCCACCGCCCCTGCCGCCAGCGCCAGACGCAAGCGCCCTTCGCGCAGGATCGCCGCGATGGGGCGGGATGGGCCGGCGACGCGCGCAGCCGGTGCGGGCAGGCGCAGCTGGCCGGCCAGCACCGCCGCCAGCAACGACAGCCCGGCGAGGATCAGGAAGCTGGCCAGGAACGGGGTGTCGAGCAGATGACGCGTCCCGCGGGCCAGGAAGGGACCGAGGAAGGCCGCCAGCACCCCGCCGCTGAGGGTCAGCGATACCGCCAGCCCACGCTCGGCGGCGGGCACGGCCTCCAGCGCGGCGAACCGGTAGTACTGGCCCGTCGCCCCCTGCACGCCGATGCCGATGCCAGCCAGCACGAACAGCGGGAAATGACCCAGCTCGACGGCCAGCGCGGCCAGGCCCAGGCCGGCCGCGCCGCATAGGGCGCCGGCCACGAAGATCGTCTGCCGGCCGAAGCGCGCCAGCAGGCGGGCGGCAACCTGGAGCGCGAGCAGCGTCGCCAAGTATTGGGCGGCCAGCGGCACGGTCGCCAGGCCGGCCGCCACCGACAAGTTGTGGCTGATCGACACCGACGCGGCCAGCACGAAGCCGATGACAGTCATCGTCAGGGCCTGGCACAGGGCCAGCAGGAGGACATTGCGGTTCATGGGATGGGACTCCGAAAATTTGGACAGCCCCATCGTCGCAGGCTAGAGTGATGGCAGAAATGACCAATAAGCCACCTTTTCTGCCATGACGCGTACCATCGCCCTGCTCGTCTATCCCGGCTTCCAGCTGCTCGACGCGGCCGGCCCGCTGAGCGCCTTCGAAGCCGCCAACGGCGTGGTGCCGGGCAGCTACCGGCTGGAAGCACTGTCCCTGGCCGGCGGCCCGGTGACGAGTTCCGGCGGCATCCAGCTGCTGACCCGCGTGGCCAACGCCAGCGACGCCATCGATACCCTGCTGGTGGCGGGTGGCGACGGCGTGGATGCAGCCTCGGCCGATGCCGCCGCCCTCGCCTTCGTCGGCGCCGCCTGCGCGGCCGCCCGGCGGGCTGCAAGCGTGTGCTCGGGAGCCTGGCTGCTGGCTTCCGCCGGCCTGCTGGACGGCCGCCGCGCCACTACCCACTGGCGGCGCTCACCGGCCTTCGCCAAGCGCTTTCCGTTGGTCAGCCTGGACGCGGACCGCATCTACATCCGCGACGGCAAGTTCTGGACCTCGGCGGGCATCACCGCCGGTATCGACCTGAGCCTCGCGCTGATCGCCGATGACCTCGGCGACGCCGTCGCGCGCCAGGTGGCGCGACAGCTGGTGGTGTATTACCGGCGTCCCGGCGGGCAATCGCAGTTCTCGGAGATCGCCGGCATGCAGGTGGCCGGCGGCACTTTCACGGACTTGCTGGATTACGTGCGGCACAACCTGCAGGCGCGCCTGGACGTGGATGAACTCGCCGCACGGGCGTGCATGAGCCCCCGCCACTTCGCACGGCGCTTCAAGGCGGAGATGGGAGTGACGCCGGCCCGGGCGGTCGAGCGTCTAAGGGTGGAAGCCGCCGCTGCGGCGCTGGAGAGCGCCAGCGCATCGGTGCAGGCGGTGGCGCGCAGTTGCGGCTTTGGCGACGCGGAGCGCCTGCGCCGCGCCTTCCTGCGGATTCACGGCGTACCGCCGTCGGCCCGGCGGCGCACGGCCGCCGCGTAGCAGTAGATCAGACGCTGGCCAGCGCGCTGCGCAGATCGCCGATCACCGAGTTGTAGCGCTGCGGGTCACTGTCCTTGCCGGCCCCGAAGACGGCCGAGCCGGCCACGAAGGTGTCGGCGCCCGCACGGGCGATCTCGGCGATGTTGCCGACCTTCACGCCACCATCGATCTCGAGCAGGATCTTGCGGCCGCTGCGCTCGGCGTAGGCGTCGATCTTGGCGCGCGCCTCGCGGAGCTTGTCGAGGGTGCCGGGGATGAAGGACTGGCCGCCGAAGCCGGGGTTTACGCTCATCAGCAGCACCACGTCGAGCTTGTCCATCACGTAGTCCATCCAGTTGAGGGGTGTCGCCGGGTTGAACACCAGGCCGGCCTGGCAGCCGCTGTCGCGGATCAGGCCGAGCGTACGATCAATGTGCTCGGAGGCTTCCGGGTGGAAGGTGATCACGTTGGCGCCAGCCTTGGCGAAGTCCGGCACGATGCGGTCCACCGGCTTGACCATCAGGTGCACATCGATGGGCGCCGTGGTGTGGGGGCGGATCGCCTCGCAGACCAGCGGGCCGATGGTCAGGTTGGGCACGTAATGGTTGTCCATCACGTCGAAGTGGATCCAGTCGGCGCCGGAGGCGATCACGTTGCCCACCTCTTCGCCGAGCTTGGCGAAATCGGCGGACAGCAGGCTGGGAGCGATGCGGTAGGTCATGGTTGATCCTGGCGGGGAGACGCGGAGGGGCGCCAGTTTACCCGCCCCGCTCCAGCTCCGCCAACGCGGGCCGGAGGTGTGCCCGCACCCGAGCGCGGCGGTTGCAGCTGCCGGGCAATTCAGTTCCAATAAGGGATCCCCAATCCGAGCGTCCACAAAAATGACAAGCGCCATCGACCAGGAAACTATCGAGGTCACTGCAGTATCCCGTTTCATCGACGAGCAGTCGGACCTGGAAGCGGACCGCTACGTGTTCGCCTACCACATCACCATCCGTAACGTCGGCCGCATCACCGCCCAGTTGGTCAGCCGCCACTGGATCATCGCCGACGCCGAAGGCACGGTACAGGAAGTCCAGGGCGCCGGCGTGATCGGCCAGCAGCCGGTGCTGCAGCCCGGCCAGTCCTTCGAATACACCAGCGGCTGCACCATCGCCACGCCGGTCGGCACGATGAAGGGCAGCTACCAGATGGTCGCCGAGGACGGCACGCCCTTCGAAGCGGAAATCCCCGAATTCACGTTGGCCATGCCGCGCACCCTGCATTGAGGGCCGCGCGGCCGGCCACCGCTCACACGACGAACTGGCCGATCGCCTTGCTCATGCGGTCCACCGACTGATCCAGGCTCGCCACCGCGCTCTGGGTCTGGCTCACCACCGCCACGTTCTGGTCGGTCATCGACGCCACCCGCTCGATGCTCTGGGCCATCAACGTCATCGCGCTGCGCTGCTCGGCCGACGAATGGGTGATGTCGTTCACCATGCCAAGGGTGCGCTCCATCTGGGCGTTGATCTCCTGCAACGCGCTCTGCGCCCCCTGCACCAGCAACACCCCGTCGCGCACCTGGCCGGCGCCGTCGCGCATGCCGTCCACCGCCTTCTGTGTCTCGCTCTGGATGCCGGCCACCATCGCGCTGATCTCCTGGGTCGCCTTGCCGGTACGCTCGGCCAGTTTGCGCACCTCGTCAGCCACCACCGCGAAGCCGCGGCCCTGCTCGCCAGCACGCGCCGCCTCGATGGCGGCGTTGAGGGCCAGCAGGTTGGTCTGATCGGCGATCTCACGGATCACGCCGGTGATGCGCGAGATCTCCACCGACTGCTGGCCGAGCAGCTCCACCTGCCCGGCAGCATCGCGCACCGTATCGGCAAGGATCATGATCATGTCGCAGGCCTTGGCCGACACCTGGCCGCCGCGCTCCGACACCTCGCTGGCGGTCTGCGCGGCGCCGCGGGTGGCGCCAGCGTGCTCGGCCACCTCGCCGATCGCCACGGTGATTTGCTGAATGCCGGCCGCCGCCGACGAGGTCGCGTCGCTCTGTACCCGCGCCGCCTCGTTCACGTTGCTGACGCCGGACGCCACCTCGCCCGACACCACCGCAACCTGGCGGGCCGTGTCACCCATGCCCTGCACGGTAGCCTGCACCGATGACACGAAACGGTCCGCATCGCGGGCAATCTCGCCGAGCACGTCGCAGCGGGACAGCTCGAAGCGCTGGCGCAGATCGCCGGTGGACAGCAGGCGGCCCAGGTAGCCGTGCAGCGCCGCCGCATCCCGCGCCAGACCAGGCACGAAGCCCAGCATGAAGAACAGCCCCCACAGCAGGCCCAGGCCACCCGCGCCGAGCATCAATTCGCGCAGGAATGGCAAGCTGACGAAGCTCTGCGCCACCGCGCCGGCCGCCAGCACCAGCAGCAAGCTGCCCGCCCCCACAAGCTGGACGGGCGCCGAGGCGAACACCGCCCACGGCGAACGATGCGCTGCCACCACCCGGCCATGCTCGATACGGATCGAGCGGTCGCCCTCGCGGACGCGCCGGTAGGCGTCTTCCGCCGCCCGCACGTCCTCACGGGACGGGCGCGAACGCACCGACTGGAAACCGACCACCCGGCCGTGCTCACGTACCGGCGAGGCATTCGCCACCACCCAGTAGTAGCCGCCGTCGCTGCGCCGGTTCTTCACCAGGCCACGCCACGGCAGGCCGGCCTTGAGATCGCGCCACATGTCGGCGAAAGCCTCCTTCGGCATGTCTGGGTGGCGCACCATGTTGTGGGGCTGGCCGAGCATGGCCTCGCGGCGGTAGCCGCTGATATTGGCGAAGGCCTCGTTGGCCTCGACGATGCTGCCCTGAAGGTCGGTACGTGAATAGATGAACTCGCCCTCGGGAAGCAGTGTTTCAACGTTCGTGACGGGAAGGTTCGTGCGCATTTTGGATCACCGTATTTCATGGGTTTGCCCGGCTTGCACCAGATCTGGCGCGGAGACAGCACGGGAACTGGTCCTGGGGGATCAAATGCAGTTCCTGTGCCAAGCATCCGCTGCGGCAAGCGGCCAATGGCGTGCAGGCGTGGGCAGTCGACACGGGGAACGGCGGAAAAACACGTTCCCGAAGTGCGCCGGACAAGCCCCGTCAAGCCTGTCCGGCGGCACCGCCCGGTTTTGCGCGGGGATATGAACAAACTCACTCATCAAAAATGAAAAAATTAAAATTCGCTCAGTGACTTTGTCGACAAACTGACTTTTTCGACACTATTTGAGCCTTACTGCAGTGCACCAAACGCTGTTTCCGCACCATCGCAGTGCATTTTGTGGAGATTCCCAACGCAGGACGCGGCCTCCCGGCGGGCATGGTGTTTGCTGAAGAGTACCCATCCTCTATTGCAGCTCTTCGCAGGCCATCACCGTGCAAGCACAACTCGGACGCCCCCGTCGAACCAGCCTCATCACGCCCCGAGCCGTGGACAGGACCCGCATCCTCGACACGCTGGTGAACAACCTCGAGGGCATGGTCTATCGCTGCATGGACGACGCCTACTGGACGATGGTCTTCGTCAGCCAGGGCAGCGCCGAGCTGTGCGGCTACGCCCCGGCGGAGATCGTCGACAACGCCTGCATCTCCTGGGAAGAGATCACCCACCCGGATGACCGGGCCCGCGTCCGCGCGCAGATCCGCAGCGCCGCCCGCAACGGCCAGCGCTTCGCGGTGCAGTACCGCATCACCACCGCCAGCGGCCACACCAAGTGGGTGCTGGAACGGGGCATCACGGTGCCCGACGAACAGGGCAAGAGCGTCATCGAGGGCTACATCGAGGACGTGACCCCGCGACGCGCCACGCTGGAGGCGCTGGAGCGCACCGAGCTGCGCTACCGCCACATCTTCGAGTACGCATCGGAGGGCATCTTCCAGACCACCCGCGACGGCTGCTACCTGGCCGCCAACCCGGCACTGGCCCGGCTGTACGGCTACGCGACGCCCCAGCAACTGATGGCCGACCTGTCCGACATCGAGAGCCGGCTCTATGTAGACCCCAGCCGCCGCGATGCCTTCCGCCAGCGGATGGAGAGCCACGGCGAAGTCATCAATTTCGAATCCCTGGTGCGCCGGCGCGACGGCTCGATCATCTGGATTTCCGAGAACGCCCACACGGTGCGCGGGCCGCAGGGTGAGTTCATCTGCTACGAAGGTACCGTCCAGGACATCACCGAGCGCAAGAGCACCGAGGAACACCTGCGCCTGCTGGCCACGGTGTTCTCCAACAGCAACGAGGCGATCATCGTCACCGATGCGCAGAACCGCATCGTCGCCACCAACCAGGCCTTCACCAAACTCACCGGCTACCCGCAGGAAGAAGTCGTCGGCAAGAACCCGCGCGTGCTGTCCGCCGGCAACACGCCGCCGGAAATCTACAAGGAGATGTGGGACAGCCTGAACGACAGCGGCGCCTGGCAGGGCGAACTGTGGGACCGCCGCAAGAACGGCGAACCCTACCCCAAGTGGCTGTCGATCTCGCTGGTCCGCGACGAGAACGGGCAGGTGCAGAACTACATCGGCAACTTCATCGACATCTCGGAGCTGAAGGCCTCCGAAGAGCGCATCCGCCACCTGGCCCACCACGACACGCTGACCAACCTGCCCAACCGCTTCAGCCTCAACGAGAAGCTGGAGCAGGCGATCGGCTTCTGCCGCCGCAACGACATGCAGATGGCGCTGATGCTGATCGACCTGGATCGCTTCAAGGCCATCAACGACACCCTTGGCCACCATGTCGGCGACGAGTTGCTGATCCAGGTCGCCAACCGCCTCAGCAACACGGTGCGCAAGAGCGACATCGTAGCCCGCCTGGGCGGCGACGAATTCGTCGTCGTGCTGCCTGACGTGGACACCCCGGCCGACGCCGCCTACGTGGCCGACAAGATCGTCGCCGCCATCTCCGCGCCCTACCTGATCAATGGCCAGGAACAGCGCACCTCGCCGAGCATCGGCATCTGCATGTACCCGGACGACGCGCTGGAGATCGGCGACCTGCTGAAGGACGCCGACGTGGCGATGTACTACGCCAAGGCCAAGGGACGCGGCAACTACCAGTTCTTCACCGAAGGCATGAACGCCGCCACGGCCCAGCGCCTGGCCCTCGAATCGGAACTGCGCATCGGCCTCGAACGGGAGCAGTTCGTGCTGTACTACCAGCCACAAGTGGACCTGCGCAGCGGCCACATCGTCGGCGTGGAAGCGCTGGTGCGTTGGCAACACCCGACCCGCGGCCTGGTCCCGCCGTCCGAGTTCATCCCGGTGGCCGAGGAGGCCGGCATCATCGACGCCCTCGGCGACTGGGTGCTGCAGGAAGCCTGTCGCCAACTGCGCGACTGGCGCAACAAGGGCCTCGGCACGCTCCGCATGTCGATCAACCTGAGCACCGGGCAGTTTCTCGACAAGACCCTGCCGCGGCGCATCCACGACCTGCTGGAACACCACGGCCTGCCGGCCGAGCTGCTCGACCTGGAAGTCACCGAGTCGGTGTCGATGGCCTCCCCCGACGAGACCATCGAGGTCATGAAGGCGCTGACCGAGAGCGGCCTGACCCTGTCCATCGACGACTTCGGCACTGGCTATTCATCGCTGGCCTACCTCAAGCTGTTCCCGATCCGCACGCTGAAGATCGACCGATCCTTCGTGAAGGACATCGAGACCGACCCCAGCGACGCGGACATCTGCGACGTGACGGTGCTGCTGGCCCACAAGATGGGGCTGGAGGTGATCGCCGAAGGCGTCGAGACGGAGGCCCAGCTCAAGTTCCTGCTCAGCATCGGCTGCGAGAAGATCCAGGGCTACCTGATCAGCGAACCGCTGCCGGCCGACAGGGCCGAGGCCTTCCTGCAGCAGCGCGCGCCGATGACCGGCCTGGGCACCGTGGACCTGTGGACCACGCCCTGAGCCTGTAAACGCCATGGGCGCCGCCCAGAGGCGACGCCCATGGAACGGCGCGGCGAATGACGCCGCAAACGGCGCGGATCAGGCCAGCGCCGTCACCGGCACTTCGAAGTGCTCCAGCAGCATCTGCACGATCGCCGCCAGCGGCAGATCCTCGGCGCTGGTCGGCACCGGCAGCAAGGGCGCACCATCCGGCTCGGGGAAATCCAGGTTGATGCCGTAGCGGCCGGGCCGCTGACCGTAGGCGTACACGTAGGCGGCCAGCCCCACGTCGGCGTGGCTGAAGAAGCCGACCGCCTCCTCGTTGCTGCGCCACGCCTCGCTGAGCACCACGCCGGCGCGGGACAACGGGCCTTCCACCTGTTCCATCAGATAGGCAATCGAGCGGTACTTGTTCATCGCGGTTCTCCTGGGCGTTGTTCAGTTGGCGGTGTGGCGCAACAGCTTCAGGCAGGCCAGCGTGGACGCCAGGTCCACCGCGCGCGCGTCGTCGAAGTTGCGGATGTAGGGGTCGGCACCGGCGGCCAGCAGGACTTCGACCACTTCGTCGCGACCGCTGGAGGCCGCGTACATCAGGCAGGTGGCGCCGGTTTCATTAACGTTGTCCACGTCGGCGCCGGCGGCGATGAGGCGCGCCAGCGTCGGCTTGTCCCGCGACACGCAGGCCAGCCACAGCGCCGTGTTGCCGTCGCCGTTGCGGCGGGCCGGACTGACACCGGCCGCCAACAGCTCTTCCACCAATTCGGCTGAGCCGGCATAGGCCGCGCGCATCAGCGGCGTGAGGCCCTGGGCGCGGGGCGCATCCAGATCGCTCGGATCGAACCCGAACTCGGCCACGAAAGCCCGCAGCACATCGCTGGCCGCCGCCGGCAGGGCCACCGAGGCGAGGCCGCCGGTGCGCTGCGCCAGCGCCGCGTTGAGGGGCTCGAAACCGCCATCCACGCTGTACACCTCGGCGAAGCGGAAGTCGGAGAACATCTCGGCATACACCTGGCTGGCGTTGCCGTGGTAGCAGTAGATCAGCACCGGCGTGCTCTTCGGCAGACGGCGGATCGTGCCGCCGAGCAGAGCTTCGGTGAGGTGCTCGGCGCCGTCGATATGGCGCCGCTCGAAGGTCGCCCGGTCGCGCACGTCGTAGACGGCCAGGGCCGGCAAGCTGGCGCTGCCGCGGCTGTGGATCAGGTCGGCGGCGGTATCCGCGTCGATGCGGACGAAGCCGCTGGTCGTGGTCTGGGAAGAACTGGAAGTGGTCGTGGAACTCATCGCAGGGCATCCTTGCGCCCCGGATAAGGGGGCGTGGTTTCGACGCGGCCGTCGATGACCGACAGGCCGATGGTGAAGTGGTAGAGAGTCTGGAAAGCGCCGTCGTCGAGACCGGCCACGCTGTGCACCGGATCGTCGAAGAAGCAGCCGATGCCGGTACCTCGCAGGCCCAGCGCCTCGGCTTCCAGGTAGAGCACCTGGCCGAGGGCGCCGGCCTCCCGGTACAAGTCGCGGTAGGCCGGCGGATCGGCATCGACCAGCTCGGCGAAGGGCGCCAGCATGCCGAAGGCGATGTTCGCGTTCGACGCGATGTCCTGGTGGCAGTGCAGGCTGCGGGCCACCCGGCGCAGCTCCAGCGGGTCCGCCGGGGCCAGGCTGAACAGCGTGTCGGCGGCGGACAGGCCGTCCACCGGCAGCAGCTTGTAGCGGGCCTGCAGGCGCTCGGCCATGCCGCCATCGACGGGGCCACGCGGCAGAAAGTAAACACCGGGCGCCAGGCCCTCGACCCGGTGGATGAACATCAGCAGGCCGATGCGTGCCCCCGCCGCCGGGCGCAGGGCTTCCAGCAGGCGCTCGAAATCGGACCGCCCCATCACGTGGGCCGGGTCGAAGCGCTGGGCGCTGCGCCGCCGCAGGATCAAGGACGCCGGCTGCACCCGCGGGATGCGCTGCGGGTTGGGCGCCGCGCCGCTGTTGTCGGCCCGCCGCGTCGCCGCCGCCACCTCGGCGATGACCGGCCAGCGGAACATCGGGAAGCGGTCGATCAGGCTGGCCACGCCCTGCCAGCGGGCCGCCCCGCCGGCCTCGTGCAGCGCGACGGGGTCCAGCCAGGTGGCGCCGCCGGCAAAGTCCACCGCCAGCAGCAGTTCCGCCTCCTCCTGGCTGACCTCGGCGCGCCGGCCAGGGAACTCGGCCGCGCGGTCCAGCCCCAGCAGGGCCGCCAGCGCGTGGCTGCCGACCTGGGACTGTTCGACCATCCGCCAACCCAGCAGCGCCGCTGCGTAATCGAGGCAGGCCTGGGCGTGGCCGGTATCCAGCTGGCAGTAGCGGAAGGCCCGCTCGCCGTACTTCCAGGCTTCCCGCCACATCACGCAGGACAGGCCGACCGCCAGCACCGGGCCGGCCGCCAGCGGCTGCAGATGCACGGCTCGCAGTTCCAGCGCGTGGATCTCCGGCCGGTAGTGGTAGAGCCCGTCGGCCAGCGCCGGAATGCCGGCCACCAGCACGTAGGCCTCGACCGGGTGCAGGTTGCCGCTCGACGGATTGGCGCGCACCGCCCAGCGGTCCGGCCCGAGGGTCTTCCAGGCGGTCAGGCCGAAGGACAGGTGCAGCAGCGCGCCGATGCTGGCCAGGTCGGGGATGGCCGGCGTGACCGGCGCCGCCGTCAGATGTTCGGCGCGGGCCAGCGGCAGCTCGATCGGGGGCACGCCCTCGTAATGGCGGAAGGCCGCCGGCTGGGCATCCCAGTCCAGCGTGCCGGGGCCGGCGGCATAGGCTTCGAAGCGGTGCTTGGTCCGCTGATGGTAGGCCTGCACCACCGCCGACGCAGACGGAGGGGCGGGCACGACATCGGGCGGAGCGGCGAGGGTCTCGGGCATGATCCAGACACAAAACGGGTTTGCCCCCGTTTCAGCAAGATCGGTGCCCGCAGCCCCTTCCGCGCTACAGACAGGAGGCGCGCGGCTCCGGTGGCCGCTTGCCGTCCCCATCCCGTCCCCGTGCGGCCGGCGCGTCCGACAAGAGGCCGCATTTTGTCGGTTTCGTGACAGCAGCGCCTCGGATACACAGTGCGCGCCCACCCATGCCATCCAGCCCTCAATGTCACGTGACAACAAGGCCATTAGGCATCGCAAAAAAACGAATATATCAAAGCCATTAAATTCATTGATTTCCGACAAAACGCAACCGAATTAACTGCCGGACAATGCGATGCTTCTGCACCGATCGCTACAAGACGAGACCTCATACAGAGGCACGAAAACTCGCCGTTCGGTGATTACGCCCCCCCTCCAGCACAATCAGGCAACATCATGTGGATCAGCAGAACGGAATACGAACAGCTCCAGGCCCAACTCCTCAGCGCCAGGGAACGGGAAGCAAGACTGCAGGGTGAAACCGAGGCGCTGCGGCAGGACATCGATGCCCTGCGCCGCGCGGAAGACCAGAAGCGCATCCAGTGCGAAAACCTGCTCGGCGTCGTACAGCGCATGGCAGAGTTCGGCTCCTCACTGAGCGGAGCCCAGGGCAGCCTGGCTGAAATGGCTGGTTTGCTCCGTGACGAGAAGGACAAGGCCGTCGAGGCCTCCCATGTGTCCAGGACCAGCGGCCAAGCCACCACCGAGATCGCCGAGAGCCTTCAACGCCTGGCCGCGGAGTCGGAGAAATCCGCGGCAGAGGTGGACACCCTTGCCCAACGTGCCGACGAGATCGGAGCGATCGTCAATCTGATCCGCGGCGTAGCAGACCAGACCAATCTGCTGGCCCTCAACGCCGCCATCGAAGCGGCCCGCGCCGGCGAGGCCGGCCGCGGCTTCGCCGTCGTTGCCGACGAAGTCCGCAAGCTGGCCGAACGCACCTCCAGCGCCACCGCCGACATCTCGACGCTGGTGGCGCGCATCCACGACGATTCGACCCAAGCCCGCGACAGCATGCAGCGCCTCGCCGAGACCTCCAGCCGTTTCAGCGAACGCGGCCAGAAAGCCACCGAGGACATGCGTCTGCTGATGGGGCTGTCCGCCAACATGGAGGGAGTCATCGCCGGCAGCGCCATGAAGAGCTTCGTCGAGGTCGCCAAGATCGACCATATCGTCTTCAAGTTCCGCATTTATCTAGCCATTTTCGGCCTCCTCGACCTCAAGGCGTCCGAACTCGCCACCCACACGGCGTGCCGCCTCGGCAAGTGGTACTACGAAGGCGAAGGCCATGCCTGCTTCAGCCAGTTGCCGGGTTACAGGGACGTCGAGCCGCCCCACATCGAGGTGCATCGGGCCGGCGTGGAGGTACTGACGGCCCACGCCAACGGCGACATGCGCACGGTGCTGCGCCATCTCGATGTGATGGAACAAGCGTCCATGCGCGTGCTCAACAATTTGCAGAAAATGGGCGAAGCGGCGCTGAACGATCCATCCATCCTGTGCCAGGAAGACGGTAGCCACCGGCACTGACACCTGACACAAGGGCGGGGGCATCGCGCATTGACGCCCCCGCCCGCGACGCCGAGAATCCGGCGCCATGCCCAGCCTCGACACCCTCCTCGCCTTTCTCGGCATCTCCGTGCTGATCACCCTCGCCCCCGGCCCCGACAACCTGATGGTCATCGGCCAGAGCCTGGCCCGCGGCCGGCGTGCCGGCCTGGCCTTCGGCCTCGGCTGCGCATCGGGCTGCATGACGCACACCGCGTGGGCGGCCCTTGGCATCGCGGCGGTGGTGCGCGCGTCCCCCGGCCTGCTCCTAGCCGTCAAGCTGGCCGGCGGAGCCTGGCTGCTGTGGCTCGGCATCCAGGCCCTGCGCGGTGGCGGGCGCCTTTCCCCGGCGAACGGCCTGCCGGCCCAGCCCTGGCAGCGCGACCTGCGCCGCGGCTTCGTCGCCAATGCGCTGAACCCCAAGGTCGGCCTGTTCTTCCTGGCCTTCCTGCCGCAGTTCACCGATGCGGCCCACGGCAATCCGAGCCTGCAGATGCTCGCCCTCGGCCTGTTGTTCACGATCCAGACCGCCGTCGTGTTCAGCGCACTGGCGCTGGCCGCCGGCGCCATCGGCCGCCTGCTGGCCCGCCGCCCGCGGCTCGGCCCCTGGCTCGACCGCCTGTGCGGCGTGCTGTTCATCGGGCTCGCTGCCCGCCTGATCGCCAGCGACAGCTGATCCGCCCTCCACCCGGCCAGCACCCTCGGGGCGAATGAACTCCCCCCGGGGATGAACTCGCCCCTACAATCGACTTCGTCCAACCACGTTTCCGGGGCGAATCCAGCCGCCCCTACATACACAAAAAATGCGACGCTCCCCCTCCGGCCCCGCCCCCCTGCCCGCCTCCGGCGAACGCCACGACTGGCAGACCATCAGGAAACTGCTGCCCTACCTGTGGGCCTACAAGTGGCGGATGCTGTTCGCCCTCGGCTGCCTGATCTCCGCCAAGTTCGCCAACGTCACCGTGCCGCTGATCTTCAAGCAGCTGGTGGACGGCCTCGACATCTCCCGCTCCCAGGCCTTCATCGTGGTACCGGCGGCGCTGCTGGTGGCCTACGGGGCGCTACGCTTCTCCACCTCGCTGTTCACCGAGCTGCGCGAGATCGTCTTCGCGCGGGTCACCCAGGAGGCGGTGCGCGAGATCTCGCTACAGGTCTTCGGCCACCTGCACGCGCTGTCCCTGCGCTTCCACCTGGAGCGCCAGACCGGCGGCCTGACCCGCGACATCGAGCGCGGCACCCGCTCCATCGGCTCGCTGATCAGCTACACGCTGTACTCCATCCTGCCGACCTTCGTGGAGATCGGCCTGGTGCTGGGCATCCTGCTGGTGAAGTACGAACCCAGCTTCGCGCTGATCACCGTCGTCACGTTGACGCTCTACATCACCTTCACCTTCAAGGTCACCAACTGGCGTACCGCGCTGCGCCGCCAGGCCAATGAGCTGGATTCGGCCGCCAATGCGCGGGCCATCGACAGCCTGATCAACTTCGAAACGGTGAAGTACTTCAACAACGAGGCCTTCGAAACCCGCCGCTACAACACCGAGCTGAAGAAGTGGACGGCTGCCCAGATCAAGAACCAGAAGTCCCTGTCCCTCCTCAACATGGGCCAGGCGGCGATCATCGCCGTCGGCGTCACCGCGATGATGTGGCGCGCCGCCGACGGCGTGGCCTCCGGGCGCATGACCCTCGGCGACCTGGTGCTGGTCAATGCCTTCCTGATCCAGCTCTACATCCCGCTCAACTTCCTCGGCGTGCTGTACCGGGAGATCCGCCAGGCCCTCACCGACATCGAGCGCATGTTCGACCTGCTCGCCACCCACCGGGAAGTGGCCGACGGCCCCGACGCCCACGCGCTCGCCCGTGGCGCGGCCAGCGTCGGCTTCGACGGCGTCAACTTCGCCTACGACCCGAACCGCCCGATCCTCCACGACGTCGATTTCACCATCCCCGCCGGCCAGACGGTGGCGGTGGTCGGCCACTCCGGCTCCGGCAAGTCCACGCTGGCGCGCCTGCTGTTCCGCTTCTACGACGTGCAGGGCGGCGCGGTGCGCATCAACGGCCAGGACATCCGCAGCCTCACCCAGGACAGCCTGCGCGCCGCCATCGGCATCGTTCCGCAGGACACCGTGCTGTTCAACGACACACTGCTCTACAACATCCAGTACGGCCGCCCCGACGCCAGCCGCGAGGAAGTGGAAGCCGCCGCCCGCGCCGCCCAGTTGGAGGACTTCATCGCCCGCCTGCCGGACGGCTGGCAGACCCGCGTCGGCGAACGCGGCCTCAAGCTGTCCGGCGGCGAGAAGCAGCGCGTCGCCATCGCCCGCACGTTGCTGAAGAACCCGGACATCCTGATCTTCGATGAAGCCACCTCGGCCCTCGACTCGAAGACCGAGAAGGCCATCCAGGCCCAGCTCGACGCCGCCGCCCGCGGCCGCACCACGCTGGTCATCGCCCACCGCCTGTCCACGGTGATGAACGCCGACGAGATCCTGGTCCTCGACCAGGGCCGCATCATCGAGCGCGGCAGCCACGCCGAACTGCTCGCCCGCGCCGGCGCTTACGCGCAGATGTGGGCGCTGCAACTGGAGGAGCGGGCCACGGAAGAGGAGGCCGCCTGACGGGGTGGCACAGGGCACATTGCAAACCTTTGCAAACGGACGGAGGCGTAACTTCGGCGAAATGCACGGCGCGTAGCGTTAATCGATTCCGCTACCCAACCTGCAAGGAGTTTTCCCGATGTTCGCTCCCCGTCTGCTCGCCCTGCTCGTCCCGGCCGTCGTCGCCACCTCCGCCCACGCCGGCATCGCCCTGATCGGCCACGGCAGCCTGTCCGGCTCCGACCTGTCCGGCCTCACCGGCACCCTCGAAAACGGCGCGGCCGCCAACCTCCTCGGCGGCCTCGGCTCCGCCGTCGCCTGGGCCGGCGGCGACACCTTCCTGCTGGCGCCGGACCGCGGCCCCAACGCCGTCAACTGGAACGCTGCGGTGGACAACACCACCAGTTGGATCTCGCGCTTCCAAACCCTCAACCTGGGCCTGTCCTCCGCCACCTTCAGCGCCGGCAGCGTGACCACGCTGAGCCCCACCCTCAGTGCCACCACGCTACTTTCCAGCACCACCGCCCTCAACTACGGCAGCGCCCCGGTGCTGACCGGCAGCAACGGCCAGAACTACTTCACCGGCCGCTCCGACGCCTTCGCCACCGGCCTGTCCACCAACAGCGCCAACGCCCGCTTCGATCCGGAAGGCATCCGCGTCGCCGCCGGCGGCAAGAGCGTCTACATCTCCGACGAATACGGCCCCTACATCTACCGCTTCGACCGCGCCACCGGCGAGCGCACCGGCGTGATCACGCTGCCGGAGAAATTCGCGGTGTCCAACCTGTCCGCCGTCGGCGACACCGAGATCGCCGGCAACACCAGCGGCCGCGTGGCCAACAAGGGCATGGAGGGCCTGGCCATCACGCCCGACGGCAAGACTCTGGTCGGCATCATGCAGAGCCCGCTGATCCAGGACGGCGGCACCAACGCCGGCGTGGTGCGCATCGTCACCGTGGATCTGGCCACCGGCAAGGTCACCCACGAGTACGCCTACCAACTCGAGAACATCGGCACCGCCGCCAAGCCCAAGTACACCGGCATCAGCGAGATCGTGGCCATCAACGACCACGAGTTCCTGATCGACGAACGGGACGGCAAGGGCCTCGGCGACGACTCCAAGGCCGTGTTCAAGAAGCTCTACCAGGTGGACCTGAACACCGCCCAGGACGTCAGCAACGTCACCGGCGAAAGCGCGCTGGCCGCCAAGGCCGTCAGCAAGAGCCTGTTCGCCGACATCGTGGCCCTGCTGAAGGCCAACGGCTACACCGACCGCACGATCCCGGCCAAGCTCGAAGGCCTCGCCTTCGGCCCCGACGTACTGGTGGACGGCGTGCTGGAGCACACCCTGATCGTCACCAACGACAACGACTTCCTGGATACCGTCGGCGTGAACGGCGTGCCCACCGCCAACCCCAACCAGTTCTTCGTGTTCGGCATCACCGGCGACCGGCTCGCCGGCTTCCAGGCCCAGCGCATCCCCGAGCCGGCCAGCCTGGCGCTGGCGGCCCTGGGCCTCGGCGGCCTGATGCTGCGCCGCAAGAAGTAAGCACCGCGCCTCCACGGACCGGGCTCCCGTGGGGCCCGGTCCCGTCGATGCCTGTGGGACTTGCCCGGTCGGCGCACCTCCGAAAGCCGCCCCTTGATGCACAATGAAGCCCCTTGCGGCTTCAACCGGACCCATGCCCCCGCTTCCTCGCAGCATCGCCCACCTGGACATGGACGCGTTCTACGCGTCGGTGGAGCTGTTGCGCTACCCGCAGCTGCGCGGCCTGCCGGCCGTGGTGGGCGGACGCCGCGCGGCGGCGGTCGAGGACCCGGCCCTGTTCCCGCGCCTGCGCGACTACGTCGGCCGCGGCGTGATCACCACCGCCACCTACGAGGCGCGGGCCCTCGGCGTGCATTCCGGCATGGGCCTGATGAAGGCCGCCCAAATGGCTCCGGAGGCACTGCTGCTGCCCGCCGACTTCGACACCTACCGCCACTACTCGCGCCTCTTCAAGGCCGCGGTGCGGGAGATCGCCCCGGACCTCGAAGACCGGGGCATCGACGAGATCTATCTGGACCTCACCGCCCTCAACCCGGATGGCAGCCGTGAAGGCGCCCGTGTCATCGCGCTGCGCCTGCAGCAAACCGTGCGCGACGCCACCGGCCTGTCCTGCTCCCTCGGCGTCGCCCCCAACAAGCTGCTCGCCAAACTATGCTCCGACCTGGAAAAGCCGGCCGGCATCACCGTGGTGGCCGCCGACGACATCCCGGCCCGCATCTGGCCGCTGCCCGCCAAGCGTATCAACGGCATCGGGCCGAAGGCTGCGGAACGGCTGGACGCGCTGGGCATCCACAGCATCGGCGAGCTGGCTGCTGCCGATCCCCTGTGGCTGCAGGAACAGTTCGGCGAGCGCTACGGCCAGTGGCTGCACCGGGCCGCCCACGGGCAGGACGAGCGCCCGGTGGTCACCCACAGCGAGCCCAAAAGCCTCTCCCGCGAGACCACCTTCGAGCGCGACCTTCACCCCCGCCAGGACCGCAACGAACTGTCGCAGCGCTTCACCCGCCTGTGCGAACAGCTCGCCACCGACCTGGTGCGCAAGGGCTATGTCGGCAAGACCATCGGCCTCAAGCTGCGCTTCGACAATTTCCACACGGTCACCCGCGACCTGACCCTGCCGGCCCCGATCGGCGAAGCCGCCGCGATCCGCCGCGCCGCCGGCGAATGCCTGAAGCGCGTGCCGCTGGAGCGGCGCATCCGCCTGCTCGGCGTACGCGTCGGCAACCTGATGAGGCGCGACGCCATCCCCGAACACGAACCCCCGACACCCGTCCAGGCTGAACTCTTCGCGTGAGAATTCGCCTGAACCATAACAACAAGACTTCCAGGAGATCCGCTATGCCACACCCGAACCTCGAACCGGACATCCCCAGCGCCATCGAACCGTGGCGCCAGAACCTCCGCGGCGAACACGAGCCCCTGCTGCGCGGCCCCCGCCCGGCCTGGTGGTGGACCGGCCTGGCGCCGGAGAACTGCCCCGGCCTGCAGCCCGACGGCCGCCTCACCGCCCTGCCCCAGCCCGACCTCACCACCTGTACCCGCGAATCGGTACTGGCCGCCTTCGACAACGGGTGGACGCTGACCGAGGTGCTGTTCGCCAGCCTGCAGGGCGAGGAAGCCTTCTACCGCCCGCCCTACCACCACCTGCGCCACCCGATGGTCTTCTATTACGGCCACCCGGCGGCGCTGTACATCAACAAGCTGCGCGTCGCCGGCCTCATCGACACGCCGGTCAATCCGTACTTCGAACGCATCTTTGAGACCGGCGTGGACGAAATGCGCTGGGACGACATGTCGAAGAACGAGATGCGCTGGCCCAGCTTCGCCGAGGTGCACACCTACCGCGAGCAGGTCTACCTCACCGTGCGCCGCCTCATCGAAACCCACCCGGGCCTCGTCCGCGGCCATGCCCCGATCACCATGGACGACCCGCTGTGGGCGCTGTTCCTGGGCTTCGAGCACGAGCGCATCCACATCGAAACCTCCTCGGTGCTGATCCGCGAACTGCCCCTCGGCGACGTGCGCCGCCCGGAAGAGTGGCCGGCCCTGCACGCCAGCGCCGGCACGCCGGCCCACTTCCCGCCGATAGCGGGGACGGATTTTCCGTCGCCGCGGCTGGTGGACATCCCGGCCACCACGGTACGCATCGGCAAACCACGCAACTGGCCGAGCTTCGGCTGGGACAACGAATACGGCGAACGCCGCGTCACGCTGCAGGCTTTCAAGGTGGACACGCTGCTGGTCAGCAACGGTGCCTTCCTGGAATTCATCCAGAACGGCGGCTACCTGGAGCGCCAGTGGTGGACCGACGCCGGCTGGGAATGGCGCGGCTTCCGCAACAGCAAGTGGCCCTGTTTCTGGATGGCGGACGGCCCGGCCGGCCTGCACCGCTACAAGCTGCGCACGCTGTTCGAAACCATCGACATGCCGTGGAACTGGCCGGCCGAGGTCAACGCCCACGAAGCCGCCGCCTACTGCGCCTGGCGCAGCGCCCGCGACGGCATCCCCTGTAGGCTGCCCACCGAGGCCGAGCACCATGCGCTGCGCGACGCTTCGTGGGCCGACACCGATCCCCCCGCCCGCCACGACGGCGCCACGCTGGCCGTTGCCTACGGCTGGAACAGCCAGCTTGCCAACGGTTCCCCGTGGCCGGTGGATGCCGGCACGCCCAGCCAGGCCGGCGCCCACGACGTGTTCGGCAACGTCTGGCAGTGGCACGGGGACGATTTCCACCCGCTGCCCGGCGCCCGCGTCCATCCCTACTACGACGATTTCTCGACGCCCTGCTACGACGGCCAGCACCAGATGATCCTCGGCGGCTCGTGGATCTCCTGTGGCGATGAGGCCAGCGTGTGGGCACGCTTCCACTTCCGCCCGCACTTCTTCCAGCACGCCGGCTTCCGCGTCGTGCAGGCCGCTCACGACGGCAACGTGGTCAAGCTCGACGGCGAAGACAGCGCCAGCCAGGTCTATGAAGACGCGCGCATGGTGGACGACTACATGCTCCTCCACCACGGCGAACCCCAGACCCAGATGCCCTGGGCCGGCGGCCCCCAGCGCACCACGTCCTTCCCGCAGCGCTGCGCCGACTGGCTGCTCGACGCCGCCCGGCAATACGGCAGTGGCACCGCCTGCGCGCTGGACATCGGCTGCGCGGTGGGCGGCGGCAGCTTCGAACTGGCCCGCGGCTTCAGCGAAGTACTCGGAGTGGATCTGTCGCGTGCCTTCATCGACGCCGCCACCACGCTACAAAAGGATGGCAGCCGGCCCTTCTTCCGCCGCGACGAAGGTGAACTGGGCGAAACCATCACGGCGCGCATCGACCCGGTCATCGAACGCAGCCGGGTGCGCTTCCGCCAAGCCGACGCCTGTTCGCTACCGGCCGAGCTGACCGACTTCGACGCGGTGCTGCTGGCCAACCTGCTGTGCCGCCTGCCCAGCCCGATGGCCCTGCTCGGCCGCCTCGGCGGGCCGCGCGGGCTGGTCAAGGTCGGCGGCCTGGTCGCGCTGTTCTCGCCCTACTCCTGGCTGGAGCAGTTCACGCCGCGGGAATCCTGGCTCGGCGGCTACCAGAAGGACGGCCAGGCGGTACGCAGCGCCGACACCCTCAAGGCCTTCCTGGCCGCCGAAGGCTTCGTGCTGCGCCGGGAGGAAGAAGTACCTCTGGTGATCCGCGAACACGCCCGCAAGTACCAGTTCATCGTCACCCACGGCATGCTGTGGCAGCGGGAACGCTGAACGCCCCGCCGGCCTGAACTACTCCGGCAGGCTGCGGGCCGCCGGCAGGCCGCTGCCGAGGGCCTGCGCCCGCAGCACCTGGGCGGCCTCCGGCGCGGCTTGCCGGAAGCGCTGGAAGGCATCGGCGGCGGCGGCCCCGTTGCCTTCGGCCAGATAGCTCATCGTCAGCAGGCCCAGCGCCGGGGCCAGGTTCGGCTGCGTTTCGAGCACGCTCTCGGCCTGCGCCCGGGCCTTCTGGAACAGACGCGCGCCGAGATAGGCCTGGGCCAGGTGGATGCGCGCATCCAGCGCCGAGGGTTTCAGGCTGACCGCCTTTTCCAGGGCCTGGATGGCACGCCCGAGGTTGCGGCTGCGCAACTGGGCCTCCCCCAGATTGACCCACGCATTGACCTGCTCCGGGTCGAGGCGCACCGCGGTCTCCAGCGCCTCCACGGCTTCGGGCAGGCGGCCCAGCTTGATCAGCGCAAAACCCTTGCCGCTCCACGCCAGCACATTGACGGGATCGATGTCGATGGCCCGGAGTTCATAGCGCAGGGCACCCTCCATGTCGCCCTTGGCTCCCAGGATCCGGGCGGTCGTCAGGCACATGCGCAGCAGCTTCGGATCGGCCGCCTCGACCCGCCGCACCAGCGCCAGCGCCTGTTCCGGATTGCCGGTACCGAGCAGGCTCTCCGCCCAAGAAACCTGCTCGTCCGGCGTCATGCTGCTCAGGGCGTCGAGCTTCTGGAAGGCCATGCCGGCCTCCCGCGGCTTGCCGGCGGCCATATAGGCCAGCGCCACCTGGCGCCAGCCTGCCACGCTCTTCGGATCGATCTCGATGGCCTTCAGGGCATCGTCGAGGGCTGGCTGCACGCGCTTGAGCTCCAGCCGGATCATGCTCCGGTTGGCCAGATGGATGGCTTGGCCGGGCGCCAGCCGGACCGCCTGATCGAAGGCCTTCTCCGCCTCCGCGAGGCGTGTCAGCTTCAGCAGTACCGCACCGAGCCCAGTCCAGGCATCGGCCGACTCGGGCGCCAACTCGACGGCTTTGCGCATGGCCTCCTCGGCAGGCCCCAAGCGTCCCCGATTGAGTTCCGCAAAGCCGAGAGCCAGCTGTGTCTTTTCGGCGCCGTTATGGTTGATGGCGGCATCGCGGGCCACCTGGCGGGCTTCGTCGGGCCTGCCGGTTTCGGCGTAGAGCTCGGCCAGGCGCCGCCGCGCCGCGCTGTCCGGATCGCCCAGGCGCAGTGCCGTCGCAAACGCCTTCACGGCATCGTCCCGCTTGCCCAACCGGTCTTCGATCAGCCCCAGCTGGCGCCAGGTGGACGCGCTGCCGGGGTTCCGCCGGATGGCCTCCTGCGCGGCAGCCTCGGCCTCGGCCAGGCGTCCTTCGTCGAACAGCCAGCTGGAACGCAGCAAAGGCGCCCAAGCGCTGAAAGGCTGGCGGCGCGCCGCTTCCTGCATGGACTTCTCGGCTTCGTCGCGCGCGCCGCGGCGATACTGCACGGAAGCCAGCAGCTCCCACGCCTGGGCAAGATCGCGGTCCAGCTCAAGAGCTTTCCGCAGGCTGGCCTCCGCTTCGGCATAACGCTGCAGCTCCATGAGGCTGCTGCCATGGATGAGGGCGGCGGTCGCGGAACGCGGCTGGGCGACCATCCAGGCCCGCGCGAGGGGCTCCAGCTCAGTCCATTTCCGGGCTCCGGCCAAGGCCTCGACCTCTGTCGTCCAGCCCCTCTCCGGCGCCGGCAGCGCGGGTGGCGGTGGCGGCTCGTCGCCACCGACCAGGATGCGCGCCACCTGCTCGGCCGGCAGGATCATGTTGAAATTCTGGCCGGTACCGAGCACCGCCCGGGTGATGCCGAGCAGCCGCCCTTCCCGGTCGAACAACCCGCCACCGCTGGAGCCGGGCGACTGCGGCGCAGTGGCCACGAGAAAGGGCTGCGGCAGTTCGAGCCGGGCGCTGGCGAGCAGGCCGGCGCTCACCGCCAACCCGAAGCCGAGGGGATTCCCCACCGCGAACACCGCTTCGCCGACGGCCTTTCCATCGACCTGGCGCAGGGGGACCGGCGCAGCCGTCAGGCCGCCGACGGCCAGCAGGCACAGGTCCGCCTGCGCATTGCGGCGCAGCCAGCGCCCAGCCAGTTCGCGCGGGCCGGTCAGCACACGGATCGCACTCGCGTCCTCGATCACGTGGCAGTTGGTCGCCACCAGTCCGGCCCCGACCACCACACCGCTCCCCTGGACCGCAAGCTTCCCCTGCTCATCGAAGGTCTTGATCGTCACCACGGAGGGCGACACGCGCGCGAAGACGCGTTCAGCGTCGCCTCCCTCGCGAGCCAGCGCACCCTTTCCGGTCAGGCCGGCGAGCACCAGCACCAGTACAGCCGCCTTTTTCATCGGGCAGCCTCCTCGTAGGGGGAGAGATAGTTGAGGTAGGCCTCTTCCGCCGCCTTGCCGTCGATCGCCCGCAACCTGTCGTAGGTGCTGCGCGCCGCATCCCGCTGGCCCAGGGCCTGGTGGGCCGCCATCAAGGCGCCCCAGACCTTCGGCTGGGCCGGGTCGAGCTGCAGCGAACGCTCCAGCACCGGCAACGCCTCCTTGTGGCGCGCCAGGACGCTCAGCGTGAAACCCTTCTGGCGCCAGTTGCGCGCATCTCCCGGCACCCGCGTCGCCAGTGCATCGAACACGGCCAGCGCCTCCGCCGGACGCCCACCGTCCTTCAGTGTGACACCCAGTTGGTAGCGCCAGTCATCCTGCGCGGGCTGGGCCTCCACGGCCTCCTTGAAGGCGGCGATCGCGTCGGGGTAGTTCTTCAGCCGGTAGTGGGCAAAGCCGATCCCCGCCCACGCCCGGTCGGGCTCCTCGAACCTGCGTGCCAGGCACGCCTGGTAAGCCTCGATGGCCGCCTCCGGACGCTCCAGGGCGCCCAGTGCAATGCCGCGCCAGAACCAGGCCGTTGCGCCGTCACGCTCCGCCTCGGGCAGGCGTTCGATGACCGTCAGCGCGCGGGCGGGCTGGGCCGCGTTGATGTAGGCCCGCGCCAGGCCGAAGCGCGGCCCCGACGCTTCCGGATACAGGCCGGTGATCCGCGACCAGATCGAAATCGACGTGGCGTGATCCCCGCGGAGCTGGGCCAGCTCCGCCAGGCCCCGGTAGGCCTCGATGAGCCAGGGGTCGAGCTCGATGGCGGTACGGTAGGCCGCCTCGGCGTCCTTGTTGAGGCGGGCGGCCGTGCGTACCTGCCCGAGCACCAGATGAACCACGGCCAGCTCCCGGTGCTCGGCGGCCAGCGTGACGGCCAGCGCCAGCGCCTCGTCCCGCCGTCCGCCAGCCAGCAGTGCCGACACCAGGCCGATCCCCCACTCCGCCCGCTCCGGGGCCATCCGGCGCAGCGCGGTCCAGGCTTCGAGTTCCCGGTCGGCCTGCTTGAGGCCGCGGGCCGCGGCCAGCCGGAAGCGCCAGGCGTCAATGTTGTCGGGCTCGCGGCGAATCCATTCCGTCGCCTGGGCATCCAGTTCCTGCCACTTGGCCTGCTTCATCAGCAGGGTCGCCGCATCGTAGCGTTGCAGGGCGGCGGTGGCCGCCACGGCCCGCACCTCGATCTCGTCGCTCCAGGCGATCGCCGCCGCGAAATTGACGTTCTGGCCGTCGCGGCGGCGGTAGTCGATGATGCCCACCACGGCGCCGGATTCATCCACCAGCGCCCCGCCCTCGGAGCCCGGCGAGATCGGCGCGGTGAACTGGATCAGCTCGCCCACCGGATAGTGCCGGACACCGGCCACCACGCCCTCGGAGATCCCCACGCCCAAGCCCAGCGCGTTAGACAGCGCAAAGACGCGGCTTCCGGCGGCCGGCAGGCTCCGTCGCAAAGCCACGCCGGATGACGGCAGCCCGTCGACGACGACCAGGCACAGGTTGCGTTCCCGGTCCCGCGCGGCGAGGCGTGCCGCGTGCGCCTGCGCCCCGATCTTCAGCGTCAGCCCGCCGGCGGAATCCAGCCCTTCACACACCGTGACGAAGCGCCCTGCGCCGATCTCGGTGGCGGTCAGCCCCCCGGTCGCCTGCCCCTTGCTGCCGGCCACTTCGAGCACGGCCACGGCCGGCGACGCAAGGGTGAAGACCTGCTGGGGGCTGAGGGCCTGGGTCGCTTGCGGCCCGAGCAGGGTTCCGCACAGGCAGCACATGCCAAGCATGCCGCCCCGGGCGGCAAGGTAATGCGACAGACGAAGGGACAGTGACATTCCCGCAGCTCTCCTGGTGATGGGAGGGATCCCATCGATGGCGTTTGAATTTATCCCGGGAACATTACCATTGCCGCGGGCCGGCCAGGGTGAAGCGCCTCACACCGCCAGCGTCTCGCGCATCCATTCGACGAACACCCGCACCCGCGCCGGCAGCAGGCGCGCGTGCGGATAGACCACGCTGACCGGCCGCGGCGGCTGTTCGTAGTCTTCGAGCACCGCCTGCAGGCGCCCATCGGCCAGGTGGCCGGCGATCTGGTAGGACAGGAAGCAGCCGAAGCCAAGCCCGGCCACGCAAGCGTCCACCGCCGGTGCCACGTGGTTGAACTCCAGCCGCCCCTTCACCGGCACGCCGAAGGATCGGCCCTTGTCCTCGAAGCGCCACCAGCCCCCTGACCCCGACAGGAAACCGATACAGTCGGCCTGCAGCAGATCCTTCGGATGGGTTGGCACCGAGTGACGCACGAGGTAGTCCGGACTGGCCACCACCATGCGCCGCACCGCGCCAACCGGATGGGCGATCAGCGTCGAATCCTCCAGCGCGCCGATGCGGATGCCCACGTCGATGCCCTCTTCCAGCAGGTTCACCACCCGGTCGAAGAGCAGCAGACGGCAGCGCAGCTGGTCGTGGCGCAGCATGAAGCGGTTCACCGCCGGCGCCACGTGGAACTGGCCGAACAGCACCGGCGCCGTCACCGTGAGCTGGCCGGACAGCTCGCCGGCCTCCTCCTTCAGGGCGGCTTCCGCCTCGTCGAGGGAAGCCAGCAGGTTGCGGCAGCTCGCCAGGTAATGCCGCCCCTCCTCGGTCAGCGCGATACGGCGCGTCGTTCGGTTGAACAGGCGCACGCCCAGTTCGGCTTCAAGCGCCGCCAGCGTGCGCACCACCGCCGGCAGCGAACTGCCCAGGCTGCGCGCCGCGGCGCTGAGGCTGCCGTCGTCGGCGATGCGCACGAAGGTGGCCATGGCCTTCAGCTTGTCCATGGTCATTACTCCATCTATCGGATGAGTGAAATCAGGATTGCGCCATTTATCCACAAATCGGATCAACGCACACTAGCTGCCATCACCCACACCAAAGGAAGAAACCATGAACACCCCCGCCCAGCCGATCAAGCTGTACCGCTTCCCGCTCTCCGGCCACAGCCACCGGGCCGAACTCTTCCTGTCCCTGCTCGGCCTGCCCGTCGAACCGATCGACGTGGATCTGGCCGGCGGCGAGCAGAAAACGCCCGCCTACCTGGCGATGAACGCCTTCGGCCAGGTGCCGGTGATCCAGGACGGCGATGTGACCATCGCCGACTCCACCGCGATTCTGGTCTACCTGGCCCGCCGCTACGGGGATGCAAGCTGGCTGCCGACCGATCCCGCCGACGCCGCCCAGGTCCAGCGCTGGCTGTCGGTGGCTTCCGGGCAGGTCGCCTATGGCCCCTGCGCGGCGCGCCTGATCACTGTGTTCGGCATGGACTTCAACCCGAAGGAAGTCATCGCCCGCGCCCACGCGCTGTTCGCGGTGATGGAGAAGGAACTGGCCGAACGCCCCTTCCTCGCCGGCGACCACGCCACCATCGCCGACGTGGCCAACCACACCTACATCGCCCACGCACCGGAAGGCAATGTGTCGCTGGCCGACTACCCCAACATCCGTGCCTGGCTGGCCCGTGTGGAAGCACTGCCCGGCTTCATCCCGATGCCCGCCACCGCCATCGGCCTGGCGCTCTGACGACCATGGCCGGCCCCAGCTTCCACACCGGCGAACAAGCCCTGCAGGCCCGCGCCGGCAGCCGGGAACGGCTGGCCGAGGTCGGCCCGCGGGTGATCCGGCCGGCCATGCCGGAAACCCACCGGGCCTTTTTCGGCCAGTTGCCCTTCATCGTGGCCGGCGCGGTGGATGGCGACGGTCAGCCGTGGGCGTCGCTGCTTGCCGGCGCACCGGGCTTCATCACCGCACCGGCGGACGACCGCCTGCACATCGCAGCACGGCCGCCGGCCGGCGATCCGCTGGAAGGTCTGCTGAAGGCCGGCGCCCGCGTCGGCCTGCTCGGCATCGAGGCCCACACGCGGCGGCGCAACCGGGCCAACGGGCGGGTCGTCGCGGTGGATGGGGCCGGTATCGACGTCCATATCGAGCAGAGCTTCGGCAACTGCCCGAAGTACATCCAGCCGCGCCAGGCCGAATACGCGCCCAGACAGGAGGCCCGGCCAGACCGCCTGGATTTCACCGGGCTGGGCGAGCCGGTGCGCGCCCTCGTCGCGGCTGCGGACACCTTCTTCATCGCCAGCGCCCACCCGGACGACGACGGCCTGCCGGCCCACGGTGTGGATGTGTCCCATCGGGGCGGCCCGGCGGGCTTCGTGCGCATAGACGGCGACACGCTGACGGTGCCCGACCTGGCCGGCAACAACTACTTCAACACCCTCGGCAACCTGCTGCTGGCCCCGCGCGCCGGTCTGCTGTTCATCGACTTCGTCCACGGCGACCTGGCCTGGCTGGCCGCCAATGCCGAGATCGTTGACGACGCAGCCGCCCTCGCCGCCTTTCCCGAGGCCCGGCGCCTGCTGCGTCTGCACGTACGCACGAGCCGCTTCGCCCGGCGGGCCGTGGCGCTGCGCTGGCAGCCGCCGCCCGCCTGAGCAAGCATCCGATTCAGCGCTGCAGCGCCTGCAGGGTAATCTTCCTGATCGCGCCGTCGCAGCGCTCGGCCACCCGGCGGTATTCCTCCGGCGTGTCGATCTGCGCCTGCACCATCTCCACCTTGTTGATCTCGCGCCGCACGTAGGGCCCCCAGCGTTCCTCCAGTTCATTGGCGATGCGCGTCCGCGTCTGGCCGACCGGGCCGCGCCACGGGCCGCCGGTAGTGAAGCGGCGGGACAAGGTATCGGCGAGCTCCTTCTCGATGCCGGCCAGATGCTGGCGGTAGGCGTCCACGTGGCGCTGCTCGTGCTGGTAGATCTCCCGGTAGGCGCAGCTGCCCTGCGGGAATTCCTTCGCCACATACACCGTCAGCGGGCTGAAGCCGTAGGTCACGCTGATCTGCGGACTGGCACATTCCCACTGGCGCGACGCATCGACGCGGGACACCACCTTGGTCTCGAAACGCACGATGGCCGCCCCGCGCGTCAGGCCGAGCACCCGCTGCCCCGCCTGCAGGGAACGCGGCCCCATCAGGCTGAGGGTGCGCAGGCCGGTCACCGTATCCAGCCCGACCGGCTCCTCATGCAGTTTCACCGTCACCGACGGCTTCGGCAGCTCGTCGCAGACGTCGGCGAAACTGTTGCAGCAGAACAGGGCGAGCAGCAGGGGCAAAAAACGCATGGATTCGGGCTCAACGGATCTCACTCAGGAGGACCGCAGCCTAACAGCTGACGACGTTTGCGGGGCCCTACGCTCACCGTGCTCAACCACCCGGCGCATCGAAACGCACGCCCTGGGCCAGCGGCAGCGCGCTGGAGTAATTGACGGTGTTGGTGGCCCGCCGCATGTAGGCCCGCCAGGCGTCCGCGCCGGCCTCGCGGCCGCCGCCGGTCTCCTTCTCGCCGCCGAAGGCGCCGCCGATCTCGGCACCGGACGGGCCGATGTTCACGTTGGCGATACCGCAGTCGCTGCCGGCCGCCGACAGAAAGCGTTCCGCCTCGCGCAGGTCGGTGGTGAAGATCGCCGAGGCCAGGCCCTG
The DNA here is from genome assembly GCF_058800215.1 of Zoogloea sp. GW822-FHT05C07. Classification (NCBI taxonomy): domain Bacteria; kingdom Pseudomonadati; phylum Pseudomonadota; class Betaproteobacteria; order Rhodocyclales; family Zoogloeaceae; genus Zoogloea; species Zoogloea sp. GW822-FHT05C07. Next base: position 3,293,818 of record NZ_CM179510.1, on the reverse strand, counting down.
AGGCACGCCGTTGTGCAGCGCGAGCGCCTCGTCCAGCGTGCGGTAGCGCAGCACGTAGAGGATCGGGCTGAAGGTCTCGCGGCGCACCAGCGCGCTCTGGCCGGGCATTTCCACCAGCGCCGGGCGCACGTAGCAGCCGTCGGGGCAGTCGGCCACCGCCACCACCTCGCCACCATGCACGCAGCCGCCCTCCGCGTAGGCCTGGACCAGCGCCGCGCGGTGGGCGTCGACGGCCACGCTGTCGATCAGCGGGCCGACCAGCGTGACGGGCTCCAGCGGATTGCCGACCGGCAGGCTGGCGAAGGCCGCAGTGAGGCGCGGCAGCAGGTGCGCCGCGACGGATTCGTGGACGATCAGGCGGCGCAGGGTCGTGCAGCGCTGGCCGGCAGTGCCGGCGGCGGAGAAGACGATGGCCCGCAGCGCCAGTTCCAGGTCGGCGCTGGGCGCCACGATCATCCCGTTGTTGCCGCCCAGTTCCAGCAGGCAGCGCCCGAAGCGCGCCGCCACCCGCGGCGCCACGCTACGCCCCATGGCCGTCGAGCCGGTGGCCGACAGCAGCGCCACGTCCGGATGGTCGGCCAGCGCCGTGCCGAGGGCGCCGGGGCCGATCACCACCTGGCTGAGGTCCGGCGGCACGCCGCCCGCCTCGGCCATCGCCTGCACCAGCAGTTCCTGGCAGGCCAGCGCGCACAGCGGCGTGCGCGACGACGGCTTCCACACCACGGCGTCGCCGCACACCAGCGCCAGCGCGGCATTCCACGCCCACACCGCAACCGGGAAATTGAAGGCGCTGATGACGCCGCACACACCGAGGGGATGCCAGCTTTCCATCAGCCGGTGGCCGGGCCGCTCGCTGGCCATCGTCAGGCCGTAGAGCTGGCGCGACAGGCCGACCGCGAAGTCGCACATGTCGATCATCTCCTGCACCTCGCCCTGCCCTTCGGACAGGATCTTGCCGCTCTCGATGCTGACCAGCCGCCCGAGCGCCGCCTTGTGCCGGCGCAGTACGTCGCCGAAACAGCGCAGCAGTTCGCCACGGCGCGGCGCCGGCACCTCGCGCCAGGCCAGGAACGCCGCCCGCGCCCGCGCCACCACGGCACTCAGGTCGTCGCACTCCACGCAACTGCCGATGCGGCTGCCATCGATCGGCGAGCGGGCCACCAGGCTGCCGGCCTCCGGCGCGGGCAGACCGAAACCGGCAAACAGTTCAGCAACTTCGGAAGACAGCAGCGGATGCAGCATGACGGACTCCCGGCGAGGTGATCACGCCGATTGGACAAGCGAACAGCAGGAACAATCCCGGCAAGGTCCGCTCACGCGCCTCAGGCATCCTTCCCGTGGCTTGCGCCGGCGGGGTGAGTTCATTCGCATCCAATTCAAAAGCAAGCCGCGGAGTGCAAGCCGGCCCGGCAAGGGCTAGATTGCGGGTATCAGCCTAGCGCATCCGACATTCCGACCATGGACGCCCCTCTCTTCAGCCATGCCGCCCAAACCCTTGCCGACCCGCGCTGGGCCGCCGTGCTGGCCCGCGACCCGACTGCCGACGGCCGCTTCTTCTACTCGGTGAAGAGCACCGGCGTGTATTGCCGTCCGTCCTGCGGCTCGCGCCGGCCACGGCCGGAGAACGTGGACTTCCACGCCAGCGCGGCGGACGCCGAAGCGGCCGGCTTCCGCCCCTGCCGACGCTGCCGGCCGGACCTGCCGCCCCTCGCCGAGCGTCAGGGGGCGCTGGTCGCCGAGCTGTGCCGCTTCATCGAGGACGCCGATCACGTACCGAACCTGGACGAACTCGCCCGCCAGGCCCAACTCAGTCCCTTCCACCTGCAGCGTCTGTTCAAGGCAACGACGGGACTCACGCCACGCGCCTACGCCGCCGCCCTGCGGGCCCGCCGCCTGCGCGACGGCCTGGCCGCCAGCCCATCGGTCAGCGCCGCCCAGTACGACGCCGGCTACGCCTCCAGCGGGCGCTTCTACGCCGACACCAACGCCGCGCTGGGCATGACGCCGAGCCAGTACCGGACCGGCGGCGCCGACACCGAGATCCGCTTCGCGATCGGCCAGAGCACCCTCGGCGCCATCCTGGTCGCTGCCAGCCCCCGCGGCGTCTGTGCGATCAGCCTCGGCGACGACGCCGATGCCCTCGCCCGCGAACTGCAGGACCGCTTCCCTCACGCCCGCCTGGTCGGCGACGATCCCGACTTCGCCGCGCTGGTGGCGCGGGTGGCCGGCTTCGTCGAAAGCCCCGCCCAGGGCCTCGACCTGCCACTGGACCTGCGCGGCACCGCCTTCCAGCTGCGCGTGTGGCACGCGCTGCGGGAGATCCCGGTAGGCAGCCGGCTGAGCTACACCGAACTGGCCCGCCGCCTCGGCCTGCCAAGGGCGGTGCGCGCAGTAGCCGGCGCCTGTGCGGCCAACACGCTGGCGGTGGCCGTGCCCTGCCATCGGGTGGTGCGCAACGACGGCGGCCTGGCCGGCTACCGCTGGGGCGTCGAGCGCAAGCAGGCCCTGCTCGAACGCGAGGCCCGACCATGACCCTCGACCTCTTCGCGGCGGCGGACCCGTGCCAGCCCATGGCTCCCGGTGCGGTGCTGCTGCACGCGTTCGCGCTGGCCGACGCGGAGGCCATCCTCGCCGACGTGCGGGCCATCACCGCCCAGGCACCGTTCCGGCGCATGTTCACGCCGGGTGGTCAGGCCATGTCGGTGGCGATGAGCAACTGCGGCAGCCTCGGCTGGATCAGCGACCGCCAGGGCTACCGCTACGTCGCCACCGACCCGGACAGCGGCCAGCCATGGCCGCCGCTGCCGCCGCGCCTGCTGCACCTGGCCGGCACCGCGGCGGAGCAGGCCGGCTTTCCCGGCTTCGTGCCGGACGCCTGCCTGATCAACCGCTATGCGCCGGGTACCCGCATGTCCCTGCACCAGGACCGGGACGAGCAGGACTTCACCCAGCCCATCGTGTCCGTGTCCCTCGGCCTGCCGGTCACATTCCTGTTCGGCGGTCTGGCCCGGAGCGACAAGGCCGCGCGCCTCACGCTGAGCCACGGCGACGTGCTGGTGTGGGGCGGCCCGGCACGGCTGCGCTTCCACGGCGTGCTGCCGCTGCTGGACGGCCAGCACCCGGCCACCGGTGCGTGCCGCATCAACCTGACCTTCAGGAAGGCGGGCTGACGATGGGAGGGACGGTTCTTCCCGACTCCAAAGTCCAAACCCTCGCCTCAGCCCCTGAGCCAGGGACCTGAGCACTGAGCCCGCCCCTACTCCCACGGCTCCATCAAGGATCACCGCCATGCGTCTCTCCCTTCCCGCCTCCTTCCGGCCCGCCGACATCCTGGCCTTCCAGGCCCGCGACCCGCAGCAGCTGGCCGAGCGGGTCGATGCCAACGGCTTTGCGAAGGGGCTTCTCTGGCACGGCGCGCCGGCCTGCCTGCGGGTCGCCTTCCAGCCCAGCCAGGTGGACGTGGAACTGGAGGTGGACGGCCCGCCAGCCAGCGCCGGGGCGGTTGCTGGCCTGGCCCGGCACGTCCTGGGCCTCGACCAGCCGGTGGACGCCTTCGAGGCGGCCCACCGCCACCATCCCCAGCTCGGCCCGCAGCTGGCTCACCACGCCGGGCTGCGCGTGCCGCAAGCCGCGACGCCCTTCGAGGCACTCAGCTGGGCTGTCACCGGCCAGCAGATCAGCACCGCTGCGGCGATTTCCATACGCCGCCGGCTGATCGCCTGCGTCGGGATCCGTCACAGCGGCGGCCTGGCCTGCTACCCGGACGCGGCGCAATTTGCCGCGCAGGACGAGGCTCACCTGCGCAGCGCCGGCCTGTCGCAAGCCAAGGCCGACACGCTGCTGAGGCTCGCCGGCCTGGTTGCCGACAGCAAGCTGCCGCTGGAGGCCTGGCTCACCACCACGCCCGCCGAGGAGATCCGCGAGCGCCTGCTGGCCATCCGCGGTATCGGCCCATGGACAGTGGATTACGCATTGCTGCGCGGCTTCGCGCATCTGGATGGCTCGCTGCATGGCGACGCCGCAGTGCGCCGCGGCCTGCAGAAACTGCTGGGAAGGGAAGAAAAAGTCGGCGAGGCCGAAACCAAAGCCTGGCTCGCCGACTTTGCGCCGTGGCGCGCACTGGCCGCGGCGCACCTGTGGGCGGCCGCGAAAGAAACGTAAAAGCCTACTTGAACCCGACCGCCACCATCCGGCGGCGCAGGAAGGCGATCTGCGTCTGCAGCGGCAGCCCCTTCGGGCACACGTCGTGGCAGCCGAGCAGCGACATGCAGCCGAACACGCCGCTGTCATCGCCGATCAGTTCGTAGTAATCCTCGTCGCTGCGCTCGTCGCGGGGATCGAGGCGGAAACGGGCGATCTTGTTGAGACCCACCGCACCGACGAAATCCTCGCGCATGCGCAGCGTGCCGCAGCCGGCCACGCAACAGCCGCACTCGATGCAGCGGTCGAGCTCGTAGATGGCCTCGGCCAGCTCCGGCGCCATCGGCGCCTCGATGGCGGTCAGGTCGGGCTCGGCCCGGCTGTGGATCCAGGTTTCCAGGCGCTCGGCGGTGCCGCGCATCCAGCTGCCGGTATCCACCGACAAATCGCCGATCAGCGCGAACACCGGTAGCGGCGCCAGCGTGATCAACGGCCCGAAGTCGCGGGTCAGGCTGCGGCAGGCCAGCCCCGGCCGGCCGTCGATGAGCATGCCGCAGCTGCCGCAGATGCCGGCTCGGCACACGAAGTCGAACTGCAGGGACGGGTCGAGGGTATCGCGGATTTCGTTGAGGGCGATGAACAGCGTCATGCCCTCCGCTTCTTCGACGTGGAAATCCTGCCAGTGGGGTGCGATGCCTTCGCCCGGGCTGCTGCGCAGGATGCGCAGCGTCAGCTGGCGGGGGGTGTCGGTGCTCATCGGTGTCGTCCTCCGCGGGGTGCGTCAGTGGCGGGCAGGCACGGCCTTGCCATGCGTCTGTCGGGCCCGGTAACCATCACCAGGCATCTCCCAGTCTTGCGTTGTGGCCCCGGAAACGCTGCGGGACCAGGTGCTCGTAGGGCATCAGGGCCTGCTGCACGATGCCGCGGTCGGCATGCCCGAAGGCCTCACGGATGGAGGCGATCTCGGCCGCCCGCGGCGCCGTCGCCGGGTGCTCGATGGCGTCCCGCGCGCCGTAGCCGCGCCAGCCCGGTGGCAGCTCCATGCCGCGCACGTCGAGGGCCTCGTAGGCCAGCGCCGGCAGGGTCTGGAACGGGTCGCTCCAGCTGGCGAGGGTGCGCTTGAGCCAGTTGGCGTCGTCCCGGCGCGGGAAGTCCTCGCGGTAATGGGCGCCGCGGCTCTCGGTGCGCTGCAGGGCGCCGTAGGCGACGCACAGGGCCAGCTTGAGCATCTTCTGCACGCGGTAGGCGGCCACCAGCTCCGGGTTGCTGCCCGGCCACCGCGTCGCCACGCCGATCCGCCGGCTGCGCTGGAGCAGCGCCTGGAGTTCGTCGACAGCCTCGGCCAGCAGGTCGCCGCGGCGGAAGATGCCGACCTTGTCGGTCATGATGTCCTGCATGCGCCGCCGGATGTCGGTGGCGCTCTCCGTGCCCTTGCCCTGCAGCAGCGTGTCGAGCTTGGCCTGCTCGGCTTCGAGGAATCCCCGCACCAGCGCGGTGGACACCTGCAGCTCGCCCGCCGGCGACTCCACGAAGTCGGCGATGTTCTCGCCAACGACCATGCCGGCTACCACCGTCTCGGCCACCGAGTTGCCACCGAGCCGGTTGAAGCCGTGCAGATCCCAGCACGCCGCCTCGCCGCAGGCGAACAGGCCGGCCAGGCCATGGGCTTCGCCGCGGGCGTCGGTGCGGATGCCGCCCATCGAATAGTGCTGAGCCGGCCGCACCGGGATGAAGTCGCGGGCCGGGTCGATGCCGAGGAAGTGGCGGCAGATTTCCTTCACCTCACGCAGGCGGCTGTCGATATGGGCCGCGCCGAGCAGCGTGATATCCAGCCACAGGTGTTCACCGAAACGGCTATTCACCCCATGGCCGGCGCGGATGTGTTCCTCCATGCGGCGGGACACCACATCGCGGGAGGCCAGCTCTTTCTTCTCCGGCTCGTAGTCGGGCATGAAGCGGTGGCCAGCGGCATCCTTCAGCAGGCCGCCATCGCCGCGGCAGCCCTCGGTGACGAGAATGCCCGCCGGGAAGATAGTCGTCGGATGGAATTGCACCGCCTCCATGTTGCCGAGGCAGGCCGCGCCGGTCTCCAGTGCGATCGCCGCGCCGATGCCTTCGTTGATCACCGCGTTGGAGGTGACCCGGTAGATGCGCCCGAAGCCGCCGGTGGCGATGCAGGTGGCCTTCGCCACGTAGGCGACGAGTTCGCCCGTCACCAGGTTGCGCACGACGGCACCGTGGCAGCGCCCGCCCTCGTGGACCAGCGCGATGGCCTCCATGCGCTCATGCACCGGGATGCCCTCCGCCACCGCCTTGTCGCTGACCGCATAGAGCATCGCGTGGCCGGTGCCGTCGCTCACATAGCAGGTACGCCATTTCTTGGTGCCGCCAAAGTCGCGAGCGGCGATCAGGCCGTGGGCCTCGGGCCGTTCGCTGAGCGTCACCCGGCGGCCGTCCATCACCACCTCCCGCTCGCCGGCGCTCACCCGGTTCCACGGCACGCCCCAGGCCGCCAGCTCGCGCACCGCCTGAGGCGCCGCATGCACGAAGAGGCGCGCCACGGCCTGGTCGCAGCCCCAGTCGGAGCCGCGCACGGTGTCCTCGAAATGCACGTCCTCGTTGTCGCCCTCGCCCTTGGCGGTGTTGCCGAGGCTGGCCTGCATGCCGCCCTGGGCCGCCGCCGAGTGGGAACGCTTGGCCGGCACCAGGCTGAGGATAATCACGTCGTGGCCGCGGCGCCGCGCGCCCACTGCCGCCCGCAGGCCGGCGAGGCCGCCGCCGATGACCAGCACGTCGGTGTAGATGATGCGCATGTCAGCCTCCCTTCCGGCCGGGCAGAAGTGCCGGCAGCGTCGCGACACCCGCCTCCACCGTGGCAGGCGCCCCGTCACCACCCGGCACGTAGCGCTCGCCGGCCCGGTCGGCGTGGGCGATGCCGAGCCGCACATAGGCCAGCAGGCTGACCAGGCCAAGCACGATGAAGAACAAGCTGAAGGCTGTCTTCAGCAGGCGCAGACGGCGCCGGGCAACATCCGGGTCGCCCGGTGGCAGCCAGTCCCATTTCAGGGCCAGCCGGTACAGGCCGATGCCGCCGTGGATTTCCGCCGCGAACAGCAACAGCAGGTACAGCGGCCACATGCTGCCGGTCCAAACGCGGTCGGCGGATTCGTACGGGCCGATCAACTCGGGATGCACCAGCATGCCGTACAGGTGGATGCTGGCCAGGAAGAACAGCGCAAAGCCGGTCCATAGCTGGAGCCACCACAGGCCGGTGTCGTCGTGGCGCAGGCGCACCCGGTGTTCGGCGAAGGCCTTGTATTGGCGGAAGCTGGCCGGGAACTTGCGTAGCGCAAGCCAGGCATGCAGTACGAACACCGCGAGCACGCCGCCGACCACGCAGGAGACGATCCACGGCTGCGGCGTAGCGAGGAAATAGGCGCCCTCGAAGAAGCGCGCCACCGTGTAGAAGGCCTCCTGGCTGATCAGGATCGACGACACGAAGAACATGTGGGCCACCAGGAACAGCGCCAGGAACAAGCCGGACGCGCTCTGCAGCAGATCGAGCCGCGCCGGCCAGCGGCTGCGGCGGAGCGCTGGATGCGCGGCGGCGTGCGGCTGCGCAAGCGTCTCCGGCGCCGGGCGGGCGACGGGAGATGGCAGCGTGGCGCTTCGTTCGAGCATGCGGGTCATGGCGATGGACCTCGAAATGCCACTCCCTGTGCGGGGGAGGAAACCGGCCGGGTCGCAGGCAAGACGCGCAGGCTGGGCAACTGCTGGAGCGCCCGCCTCAATATCGACTCGGCATTTCAATCTAGCACAAGACTATTGCACCGCAGCATATGCCCGGCGCACCACTGCCGCCGCGATCCCCGGACTGAGCGACAAATGGCGCGGCAATGTCACATACGCACCACACGCACCGGAGCCAAGTCCTTGATTCCTTTTGCTGCAGCGCACTGGCGCAGAACCTGCTTGAAGGGGGACACCTATTTGCGGAGCGCATCATGCCGAAACCGAAGAAGCACATCCTCGTCTGCGTCCAGGGCCGTCCGCCCGGCCACCCGCGCGGCTCCTGCCAGGAAAAGGGCTGCAACACCGTGTGGCAGGCCTTCCAGCAGGAATTCCAGCAGCGCAACCTGTGGAACGACTTCCTGCTGACCAACACCGGCTGCCTCGGCCCCTGCCAGGCCGGCCCCAGCGTGCTGGTCTATCCGGACAACGTGATGTATAGCGGCGTGACCACCGCCGACGTGACCGCCATCGTCGAGGAGCACATCCTGCTCGACCAGCCGGTGGAACGCCTGAAGGCCCCCGAAGGCATCTGGTGATCCGCGCCGCCGGGCGCGGCGCGGGGTAAACTGGCGGGCCTCAGCACAGCCTGCTTCCCGCCATGCAGATCTGGATCGACGCCGACGCCTGTCCGGCGGTCGTCAAGGACATCGTCTTTCGCGCCGCCGAACGCCTGGAAATACCGACCATCCTGGTCGCCAACCGGATGTTGCGAACGCCTCCGTCGCGCTTCATCCGGGCCGTCCAGGTACCGTCCGGCTTCGATGTGGCGGACGCCCACATCGTCAGCCAGGTCGAGGCCGGCGACCTGGTCATCACCGCCGACATCCCGCTGGCCTCGGCGGTGCTCGAACGCCAGGCCCACCCACTGAATCCCCGCGGTGAGATGTACACCGCCGCCAACATCGCCGAGCGCCTGTCGATGCGCAACTTCCTCGAAGAACTGCGCGGCGCCGGTGTGCAAACCGGCGGCCCGCCCGCCTTCAGCCAGGCGGACCGGCAGGCCTTCGGTGCCGCACTGGACCGTTTCCTGGCCCGCGCGATGCGCACTTGAACAGGGGTCAGCCCAGCTTCAACGGTGCCGCGCAGCCGTCGTCGATACCTTCGAGCTCGATCTGGATGGTCGGGTGCTGGATGCGGAAACGCTTTTCCAGTTCGTGGGCGAGGCTCGTGAAGAACGCGTCGCCGGGGTGACCACCGGGCATGACCAGATGGGCGGTCAATGCCACGTCGGAGGTGCCGAGTGCCCAGATGTGCAGGTCGTGGACGCCGTTCACACCGGGTTGGCTGCGCAGCCAGGCATGCACTTCGAGCAGGTCGATGCTGTCCGGCACACCGTCGAAGACCAGGTGCAAGGACTGGCGGAACAGGCCCCAGGTGCCCAGCACGATGACCACTGCGATGGCCAGGCTGACCAGCGGATCGAGCCATTGCCAGCCGAAGTGCAGGTATAGCGCGCCGGCCGCGACCACGCCCAGGGACACCAGCGCGTCGGCGGCCATATGCAGGAAGGCGCCGCGGATGTTGAGGTCGTCCTTGCTGCCCGACATGAACAGCGCCGCGGTGATGCCATTGACCACCACGCCGATGGCCGCCACCACGATGATCGTCCAGCCGCCCACCGCCTCCGGCGCCTGCAGGCGTTGTACAGCCTCCAGCGCCAGCGCCCCCATCGCGAACAACAGCAGCATCGCATTGGCCAGCGCGGCGAGGATGGACGCACGCTGCCAGCCGTAGGTGCGCTGGTGGGTCGGGCGCAGGCGGCCGGCCAGCGCGGCGCCCCACGCGAGGATCAAGCCAGCGACATCGGACAGGTTGTGGCCGGCATCGGCGAGCAGCGCCAGAGAATCCACACGCCAGCCGTAGAAGGCCTCGATGAGGACGAAGCCGATATTCAGGGAGATACCGATCGCGAAGGCACGGTCATAGGACACCGGGCCGTGATGATGGTGGCCGTGGCCATGCCCGTGGTGTCCGTGAGCATGGGCATGGTCGTGATGGTGATGATCGTGGTCACCGGCGTGGTCGTGGTGATCGTGATCGTGATCGTGATCGTGATCGTGGGCAGGGTGGTCGTTACTCATCAGGCTTGCAGCATCAGTTCATCCACGCTCTTGCGTATCGAGCGGGACCAGGGGACGGAAGACACGCCGACCCGGCAGAAGAAAGTCAGCGCCTGCTCGCGGCCGAAACCGCCGATGCGCTCGAACTCCTCCGCCAGCGCCGCAGCGCCGCGGCCGATTTCGGGCAAGGCGGAAAAGCTGCGGCCGGCGCGGGCATACCAGCGGAAGATAAGCGGCGTCATCTCCGGCTGCAAGTGCAGGCCAACGGACGTGGCGGTCAGCCACAGGCGCTGCAGTGCGATACCGCCGCGCACGTAGTCCTCGACACTCGTCGGCGCCTGCTCGGGGCGGATCAGCACGTGGGACGCGCAGGCCAGCGCCGGGATGTAATCCAGTTGCACCCGCGGTGCGATGGTGCCGCCCAGGTATTTGTTGAAGAACTCGACCCGGCCCCAGCTGGCCATCACCCATTCCATCAGGCGCGCGGTGAGGCTGTCCACGCCGACCGCCTGCTCCGGAATGCGGTCCTTGCTGTAGCGGCTACGCCACTCGATGATGTCCTTGTGCACCGGGAAGGCTTCCGGGCAGGTCAGGCGCAGGTAGGCGTTGCGCCACAGCAGGCCGGCCACCTGGCGGCGCGCAGCGAAGGACTCGAAGAACTGCACCGTATAACCGGCTCCCGGCGCGGTAGCCAGGGCCTGGCGCTGGGCCTCGGTCAGCGGCGTGGTGCGCATCGGGCGGCGCTGCACCACGCGCGTCTCGACGAAGGGGAGCAAGGGATCGGCTGCCAGCCCGGGCTGCTCCGCCAGACGAACATCGAACACCGGCGCCGCGTCGGTGGACGCCGGCCGCAAACTCCAGCTCGCCGCCAGCCCTTCGCCGCTGGCGGCGATGCGCAGGGTTTCCAGCAACGCCCCATGGGCCATGTGGCTGGCGTGGCCGTCGAAATCGTAGAGGCACCAGTCGCGGGTGTCGTTGCCATGCACGGCAAGGTGGTCGTCGCCGAGGATCTCGAAGCGCCACGGCTGGGTGTTGTCGCCGCTGGGCGCCCAGCGGGCCAGGTCGAGGATCTTCAGCAGGGTTTCGCGGCGGGTCATGGCCGGTCTCCTCAGGCGCGCGCCGCCTCGCGCATCGCCCGCAGCTGACGGCGGGCGATGGCAAGGCCGATGCGCTGGATCGGGTTGTCGTTGCCGCCGGGCCGCCAGGTCTTCACGTAGCGGTTGCGGTAGGCATCGAACTGGAAGCCCCACGGCGCGCACAGCACCTCGCCGCGGCCGAGCAGGATCTTCAGGGATTCGGTGGCGGTCACGCCGGCGCACAGCTGGCACGCGGCGATGGTGCTGGGGCCGCGGCGAGCGACGAAATCGACCCGCGACGGATCGGCCAGATAGGCCCGCTGCAGCATGGCCGGCGACAGGCCGAGCAGGAAGCGCACCGCCATCTCGTCCTCGTCGCAGCCATCGAGGCGGAAATACTCCTCGAAGCTCATCCGTCCCGGCAGGAAGCTCAGCACCGCCGTTCCCATGCCCAGCGGCGCCGCCGTCACCGCCGGAATGCGGTGACGGTGGCAGGCATTGAAAGTGTCGCGGCGGGCAGTGAAGGCGAAGAAGTCGAGGCCATCCACGTAGAGATCGACGCCGGCCAGGAACTCGTCCAGATTGCCAGTATTGACGCCACTGCCGAACACGCGGATGTCCACGTCCGGGTTGATGTCGCGGGCCATCTCGGCCATCACTTCGGCCTTCGGGCGGTCGAGGGTGGACATCATCGCGCCGGCCTGGCGGTTGAAATTGACCAGGTCGAAGGTATCCATGTCGGCCACATGGAAAGCGCCCACGCCCAGACGTGTCAGGGTCAGCAGGTGTACGCCCCCCACGCCACCCACACCGGCGATGGCAACCCGCTTGCCGCGCAGCGCAGCCTGCTCGGCCTGGGTAACCCAGCCGATGTTGCGGGAGAAGGCTTCGTCGTAGTCAAAAGCGCGGCGCGACATGCTGTCTGTATCCTTCGGGCAGTGGAGTCTTATGATACGACAGTTCCCTGCCGACCCATTCGACCCGTCCACGCCCCAAGCCGGGTGACGAAGCACGCCATTGGCATGAAGGCGTACTACAATTCAAACAGATACCCATTTCCCTTCAAGGAATCAGTATTACCAGCCGTAAATGGGTATCGCCAGTAATTCAGACTTCAAGGGCTACCGCCATGTCGCTACTCGATCGCTTCAGCCTCGGTGAAGGATTCAGGAAGTATTTCGAGATCGCCACTGCCTTCGACGACGCCGGCCGCAACGATGTGTTCGGCATCCGGCACGAGGTGTATTGCGAAGAACTCGGCTTCGAGCCGGTCCGCCCGGACCGCCGCGAGACGGACGAATACGACCGCCACAGCCTGCACTGTCTGATGCGCACCTCCTCAGAGCCGCATTCGCTGGTGGGCTGCAACCGCCTCGTGATGGCCCGTCCCGAAGAACCGGACTACCCGATGCCCTTCGAACGCACCTGCGCCGCCACGCTGGACCGCTCCATCATCGACCCGGCCAAGGAACCCCGCGGCGCCATCGCCGAAGTCTCGCGCCTCGCCGTACGCGCCTACTACCGCCGACGCAAGGGCGAAACCAAGGCCGCAGTGGCGATCAGCGACGAGGATTTCGGCACCAAGGAACAGCCGCGCTTCCCGTACATCCCGATCGGCCTCTACCTGGGCGTGATCGCCCTCGCCAAGCACGAGGGTATCGAGACCCTGTTCGTCCTCACCGAGCCACGGCTGGCCGATCATTTCGCCAAACTGGGCGTCAAGATCACCCAGATCGGTGGCCCGGTCGAGCACCGGGGCATCCGCGTACCGTCGATGATGAACGTGGACAGCATCATCAAGGGCCTGCGTTTCTTCGTGAAACCCATCTGGCGCGTCGTCGCCGAGGAAATCGAAGCCGGCTACAGCACCGGTCATCCGTCCTTCCGGCCGACCTGATCCTCTCTCCCCGATCCGGGGATTCTCCTGCGGCACCGGGTTCCGGAGCTGGCCCGTCTCTTGCAAAGGACGAGTCAGCACCAACCAAACCCAAACTGTCCTAGGAGAATCCCTCATGAGCAAGATCGGTCTTTTTTACGGTAGCGAGACGGGCAACACCCGCAAGGTGGCCAAGTCCATCGTGAAAAAGCTCGGCGAAGATGTGGTCGAGCTGTTCAACGTGTCCAAGGCCACGGCCGACGATGTTGCCAAGTTCAGCTCCCTCATCCTGGCGACCCCGACCCTCGGTGACGGCGAGCTGGTGGACTCCTGGAAAGAGTTCTTCCCGACCTTCAAGGGCGTTGATCTGTCGGGCAAAACCGTCGCCATCTTCGGCTTCGGCGACCAGGACGCCTACGGCCACGAGTTCTGCGACGCGATGATCCTGCTGTACGACGCCGCCAAGGCCCAGGGCGCCACGATCATCGGCAGCTGGCCCACCGACGACTACGAGTTCTCCAAGTCCAAAGCGGTGGTGGACGGTGAATTCGTCGGCCTGGCCCTCGACAACGACAACCAGAAGGACCAGACGGAAGAGCGCGTCGACACCTGGCTGGATCAGGTCAAGTCGGAACTGCTTGGCTGATGGCTGCGCCCGCCTCTGTCGTAAACACGACAAACAGCGGGCGGGTGTCAGGCATGTCACAGGTCGGGGGCGTCCATGAGTGACGCCCCCGATACCTTTGGCGGCGCCCGCCTGATCTTCGCCCACAAGCATCCCACCAGCGCGCGGCTGCGCTTCGTGCGCTTCGAGCACGGCATGTGCGGCTTCATCCCCTTTCCCGCCGCGGCCAGCCTGTGCCCGGACGAAGAAATCCCGGAATCCCCGGTCGTCACGCTGCCGTCGGTCCATCTGGCGGAAGCCGAACGGCGCCTCGGCCTGCCCTCCGGCGGGCTCAAGATCGAACCGGAATTCCGCCAGTGCGTGGATGTCGGCGATGCCTGCGTCGAGGTCCACCTGGCCATGTTCACCGCCATGGACCCACCTTTCGAGACGATTGCCGGCGCCGGCGGACGCTTCGTGGCAATCACCGAAGCCCGCGGCTGCGCGCAGATCGAACTAGAACTGCTGCGCAAGGCCTACGAGGCCGTCCTCGGCGGCTGACCACCGCCCACCGGCCCGCCCGCGGCGGGCCGGCTCCCATCAAGCGGCGCGGGCCTTCAGGTGCGCCGCCAGCGCCGCATCCATCGTTGCCGCATGCAGGTCGAACCAGCCCGGCACCTGCTCACAGATATAGGCCTTGGCCATCATCGTCGAGCCCTTTTCAACCCGCTCGCGAAAACGCCGCAGATCGCCGAGCACGCGGCGGTGCTCGCCGGCATGCTCACCTTCGGCCGGAAAGGCGCTGCCGCGCATCCACGTCTCCTCGTTGGCGAAGTGCGTCTCGGTGTGCGCGCACAGCGCCGCAAAAGCCTCCACGAAGGCCGCACCAGTGGCCGCCCCGGCCGCATTCACCAGCGCCACGAACTCCCGGTGGGTGTCATCCATTTCCGCCAGGCCAAGCAGGTGGCGCTCGTCGGACCATTCCATCGCATTCTCCACGTCAAGATGCGCCGCCAGCCGGCGCTCCCGGTACGTCAGCGAAAAGCGTGCCGGGCGTGGCACCGAACTTGCTGCATGGACGCATCACCACCTGAAACCGGAGAAAATCCATGGAAGACATCGTCCAATACCAGCTCGGAGACGTGGTGTTCTGCCGCGAAGACCTGTTCAACGACGGCGGCCTGCCCGGCTATGAGGAAGGCGCGCTAATCGCCGCCGCCGGCACCCGCGGCGTGGTGGTCCAGTTCGGCCACGTGGAAGCCATGCCCAGCGAGGAGATCTACCTGGTGCGCTTCGAAGGCGAAGGCCAGGACCTCGGCCTGCCGATCGGCTGCCTGCCCGAGGAGCTGACCCAGGACGAGGCCGAGGCGGCCGAGCTGCGCGCAGCCCACTGAGCGGAGCCCTGCCGATGAAGATCGCCATTCCCGTAACGGGCGAGCAACACGTCGCCGGCCATGCCGGCCAGGCCCGCAACTGGCTGGTCTACGACTGCATCCCCGGCGCCGAGCTGCCGACGCCGCACGCCATCACGCTGGCCCGCGAGCAGGTGCTGCATCACTTCGAGGACGACGGCCCGCATCCGCTCGACGGCATCGAGGTGGTCATCGCCGCCAGCGCCGGCGACGGCTTTGTGCGCCACATGGCCAAGCGCGGCGCCGAGGTGCTGCTGACCGGCGAACAGCAGCCCGACGCGGCGCTGGCCCGCATCCTGGCCGGTGAAGCACTGCCCGACCCGCGTTTCGACATCACAACCACGCTCTGCAAGATCCGCGATCTATTCTCCCGGCATTGAACTCCCGAAGGGATGGCGGGTCTGTCACGTGCCTGCAACTACCGGGCCGTAGCCTGAGCCGGCCACCTATCCCAGGAGAATGTCATGTACCTGTCCCCGTCCGACATCCAGCAGACCCGTATCGCCACCCTCGACAACCTCCACGTCGCCTCCCGCGCGTGGGTCGAAGCCACCGAAAAGCTCGCCGACCTGGCCCTGCGCAACGGCCGCCAGCTGTTCGACGAAGGCCGCGAGCACCTGGAAGAGCTGGCCTCACGCAGCGAGATCTCTCTCGACGCGCTGCCCGTCGAGCGCCTGTCCGACTGGCGCGCCGACTCCGCCAACCTGGTCCGTGAGTACTTCGAGATCATCGGCGATGCGCACCAGTCGATCCTGAAGCTGGCCCGCGACCAGGTCGCCGTCTTCGACCAGGCCGTGAGCCGCCAGCTCGAACACGCCGCCCGCAGCGCCGACGCCAACGGCGAAGCCGCCATCGGCCACGTGAAGAAGGCCCTGCGCCAGGCCGAAGCCGGCTTCAACGAGCTGGCCGATGCGGCCGCCCGCGGCGCCGACCTGGTGGAGGAACAGGTCCGCCAGGTGTCGGACGCGCTGAACAGCGACGACGCGGACGACAGCGAGGCCAGCGGCGAAACCGCCGTCGCGCCGCGCAGCCGTCGCCGCAGCAGCGCGGAATAAGCCCGCCACCGCCGGCGGACCGGGCCGGTCCGTTGGCGGTAAAATCGGGATTCCCGGCGACGGGGCCAGGCGCCCTGCCGCCCGCCTTCACCACAGCCAGGAATCCCATGAGCACCGCATCCCTCTACCAGGCCCGTTACGGCAGCGCCGACGTCGCCGTACCGTCCGCCGGTTCCCCGATCATCGATCACCTGCTGGCCCACCGCTCGGTGCGCGCCTACCTGCCCGATCCGGTCAGCGACGACACCCTGGCCGCGATCATCGCCGCCGCCCAGTCCGCCGCCAGCTCGTCCAACCTGCACGCGTGGAGCGTCGTGGCGGTCCGCGATCCGGCCCGCAAGGCCCGCCTGGCCGAACTGGCCGGCGACCAGGAGCACATCCGCCAGGCCCCGCTGCTGCTGGTGTGGCTGGCCGACCTGGCCCGCCTGGAGGCCGTTGCGCAGAAAGTCGGCGAAACCCCGGCCGCGCTGGATTACCTGGAAATGTTCGAAGTGGGCGTCATCGATGCCGCGCTGGCGGCGCAGAACGCCGTCACCGCCGCCGAGTCCCTCGGCCTCGGCACTGTGTATATCGGCGCGATGCGCAACCGCCCGGAAGATGTGGCAGCCGAACTGCAGCTGCCGTCGAAGGTCGTCGCGATGTTCGGTCTATGCGTCGGCACGCCCGATCCGCAGCAGCCCGCGTCGGTCAAGCCGCGTCCGCTGCAGTCCGTCGTACTGCACCAGGAAATCTATTCCCTGCCCGCCCAGCAGAGCGGCCTGGCGTTCTACGACGACGCGATGAGCGCCTTTTACGCCAGCCAGGGCATGAAGGTGCGCGGCACCTGGTCCAACCATTCGAGCAAGCGCGTCCGCGATGCCGGCTCCCTGTCGGGCCGCGACCGCCTGGTGGAAGCCCTCAACACGCTGGGCTTCGCTCTGAAGTAAGCCCGCACGCGGCCAGGGAGCACGCTCTGTGGGGCGGGTTCATGCGCCCCCGGCCGTTTGCCCGAAATCCGCCGGTGGTGAATCCGCCGCGCCATGGATTGCACCGCCTGACAGCGAAAGCAAAGAGGCCCGGACACATGTCCGGGCCTCTCTCCATCTGCGTCAGACCGCCGTTCAGGCCGCCTTCTTCATCTGCTTCTGGTACAGGAACTCCAGGATCGCCCCACGGCATTCCGCGAAGTGCGGATCGTGGGCCAGTTGCAGGCGGTCCCGCGGCTTGGCCAGCTTCACTTCGAGGATCTCGCCGATGGTCGCCGCCGGGCCGTTGGTCATCATCACTACGCGGTCGGACAGCAGCACTGCCTCATCCACGTCGTGGGTCACCATCACCACGGTGGCGCCGGTCTTCTCCATCACGCCGATCAGCTCATCCTGCAGGGACGCGCGGGTCAGCGCGTCGAGGGCGCCGAAGGGCTCGTCCATCAGCAGGATCTTGGGCTCCATCGCGAAGGCACGGGCGATGCCGATGCGCTGCTTCATGCCGCCGGAGATCTCGTGCGGCATCTTCTGAGCCGCGTGGCTCATGTGCACCATCTCCAGCGCCGCGTTGGTGCGGGCCTTGAGCTTGTCCTTGCCCTCCTTGGTGCCGAAGACGCGCTCGACGGCCAGATGGACGTTCTCGAAGCAGGTCAGCCACGGCAGCAGCGAGTGGTTCTGGAAGACCACCGCCCGTTCCGGGCCGGGGCCGGCGATCTCGCGGCCGTTACAGATCATCGCGCCGGAGCTCGGCAGCGTGAGGCCGGCGATCAGGTTGAGCAGCGTGGATTTGCCGCAGCCCGAGTGGCCGATGAGGGACACCACCTCGCCCTGGCGGATCTGCAGATTGACGTTCTGCAGCGCGACGAAGCGACCTTTCTTGGTGTCGAAAGTCATGCCGACGTTTTCGACCTTGACGATTGCGTTCATGTGAGGACTCCTCGATCCGGGCCGGTTAGTTGTTGCCGTAGCTGAAGCGGCGGGCGATCAGCAGCAAGAATTGTTCGAGCACGAGGCCGACGATGCCGATCACGAAGATGGCGATGATGATGTGCTCGACCTTGAGGTTGTTCCACTCGTCCCACACCCAGAAGCCGATGCCGACGCCGCCGGTGAGCATTTCGGCGGCCACGATGACCAGCCAGGCGGTGCCGATGGACAGGCGGATGCCGGTCAGCATGTAGGGCAGCACGGACGGGAAAAGGATCTTGGTGATGATCTTGAACTCGGACAGGTTCAGCACCCGTGCCACGTTCAGGTAGTCCTGCGGCACGCGCTGCACACCCTGGGCGGTGTTGAGGATCATCGGCCAGATGGAGCAGATGAAGATGGTCCAGGTGGAGGCCGGGTCGGCGGCCTTGAAAACCATCAGGCCGATCGGCAGCCAGGCCAGCGGCGAGACCGGGCGCAGGATGCTGATGATCGGCTCGAGCATGCTGTTCATGAAGGCGAAGCGGCCGATGATGAAGCCCATCGGGATACCCACCAGCGCCGCCACGCCGAAGCCGACCGCAACCCGCTTGAGGGACGACAGGATGTTCCAGCCGATGCCCTGGTCATTCGGCCCGTTCTGGTAGAAGGGATCGGAAAAAAGCGTGATGGCGGCATCGAGGGTCTTTGCCGGGCCGGGAAAGTCGGCGGACTTCATCGCCACCATGGCCCACAAGCCGATGACGAAAGCAAAGCCGAGCAGCGGCGGCAGCACCACGCGCAGGAAGGCGGTACAGCGCTCGCCGAAGGAGGTAGTCGGTTCGGCAGGCTCGGCGGTCGGGGCATGGGCCACGGGTGCGGCAGCCATGGGGGCCTCCTGCTTGGCGGCGACGACATCGTCGCGCATGCCGGAAGCGGCTTCAGTGTCCGGTCCGACGCTCACCAGGCCGGAGGTAAGGGTTGCAGTGCTCATCTGGGTCTCCAGAATTCTGTAGGGGCGAATCGCTTCGCCCGCGGATGTGGATCGGCAGTGCTGGGCGAGCTCACTCGCCCCTACAGGTCAGGCGTGGATCTTGAAGCTGGCGGCGTACTTCTTCGGGTCCTTGCCGTCCCACACCACGCCGTCGATCAGCTTGGAGGTACGGAAATCGGACTTGGGCACCGGCACACCGACGATGCTGGCGGCCTGCTTGTACAGTTCGGTCTTGTTGATCGCCTTGGCGATCCCGAGGTAATCCACGTCCTGCTTGAGCAGGCCCCAGCGGCGGTGCTGGGTGAGGAACCACATGCCGTCGGACAGGTAGGGGAAATTCACCAGGCCGTCGTTGTAGAACTTCATGTAGTTCTTTTCGGACCAGCTCTTGCCGAGGCCGTTTTCGTACTGGCCGATCATGCGGCTGCGGATCACATCCACGTCGGTATTGACGTAGCTCTTGGCAGCCACGGTCTCGGCGGTCTTGGCGCGGTTGGCGGCGCTGGCGTCAATCCATTTGGAGGCTTCGAGGATCGCGCAGATCATCGCGCGGGCGGTGTTGGGGTACTTGGCAGCGAACTCGGCCGTGGCGCCCAGCACCTTTTCCGGGTGGTCGGTCCAGATGTCCTGGCTCGTCACCGCGGTGAAGCCGATCTTGTCCACGATCGCGCGCTGGTTCCACGGCTCGCCGACGCAGTAGCCGTCCATGTTGCCGACGCGCATATTGGCGACCATCTGCGGGGGCGGCACGACGATGTTCTTGACGTCTTTGAAGGGGTCGATGCCGTGGGCGGCCATCCAGTAGTACAGCCACATGGCGTGGGTACCGGTCGGGAAGGTCTGGGCGAAGGTGTATTCCTTCTCCTTCTTGGCGATGACCTTGGCCAGCGAAGCGCCATCCACAGCGCCCTTGTCCTTCAGCGCGTTGGACAGCGTGATCGCCTGGCCGTTGTTGTTGAGGGTCATCAGCACCGCCATGTCCTTCTTCGGACCGCCGATGCCCAGGTGCAGGCCGTAGATCAGACCGTACAGCACGTGGGCGGCGTGCAGCTCGCCGTTGGCCAGCTTGTCGCGCACACCGGCCCAGGAGGCTTCCTTGCTCGGGGTGATCTTGATGCCGTACTTCTTGTCGAAGCCCATCACGGAGGCCATCACCACCGAGGAACAGTCGGTCAGCGGGATGAACCCGATCTTCACTTCTTCCAGTTCCGGCTTGTCGGAACCCGCGGCCCATGCACCGCTCGTCGGAAGCATCGTCCCCATCGCTGCCACACCTCCAATAGTCGCGCCGGCCTTCAGAAAGCCGCGGCGGGAGAGAATCTTGTCGTCGAATTGCGCGCTCATCACATGCCCCTGATCCGCTTACCCAAAAAAAAGAGGCGTCACATCTCCCCGCGCAATTCGCGCTGGGGGGATGGACGCCTTTGTCCAAGTCTGATCGCCTGATCAAGCCGGGCCGCCGTTGGTCCGACTTCTGTCTGGATTAAGCGAGGACCGTGCCAATAACGGCAAATCATTGAACAAAAACAAAAAACCCAAAACGGACACAAAACTACCCCCTAAGAGGTATAAAAATCGCACTCCGCGGATGCACTTCCGCAGTGCAGCAATCGACCTGCCAGCACCATTCCGGCTCATTTCGAGGAAACATCGGGGAATCAGCAAGAAAAAGGGCGGCGACGCCTTCGCGCCACCGCCCTTTCAACATCAACGTCCGGCCGTGAACTACCCCATTCAGAGTAGCAGGTTGGCCATGTCGATCACGTCCTGGGCCACGTCGGCCACTTTGCGGCCGCGCTCCATCGCCAGCTTGCGCAGCGCGTGATAGGCCGCATCCTCGTCGAGCCCACGGGCCTTCATCAGCACGCCCTTGGCCTTGTCCACGACGATGCGCTCGCTCAGCTTGCGGGTCGCATCGTCCCGCTCGGCACGCAGATGCTGGAAGGCCTCGAACTGGGCAATGGCCACTTCGACCAGCGAATCGAGCCTTTCGGATGACACCGAATCAACGACATAGGAGGAAACGCCTGCCTTCACGGCCCGGCGGATCGCCGTCGAATCGGAGTCCTGCGAAAACAGCAGCACCGGGCGCGGACAGTCCCGGTTCATGATGGCCAGATGCTCCAGGGTGTCGCGGCTGGGGGAATCGGCCTGGATGAAGATCACGTCCGGCTTGGTAGCCAGGACCTGCTCGGACAGATCGAAAGCATTCGACAGCACCGCCGCCACCTGATGGCCGGCCAGCGCTACCGCTGCGCAGACGTCCGCGGCACGCTCGCGGGAGGAGTCGACTACAAGCACTCGAAGCATGAGAAAACACCCTGGAAAGACATAGCACTTTAAAGCATGAAGTGCGCCAGTGCGTAAGCGAATTCAATCATCCACAAAAACGAATCAACGCATGAAAGGGGAATGGACCCGCTTTTACAGAATAGGCGGTCCCCCGCTAGGCCGCCGCCCCGGCCGTGACGCCCCCTTTTACCAGGCAGTCGAGGATCAGCACCGACACATCATCGCCGGCCGACTGGCGCCCCAGATGGCGGTTCAGCGCCTCGCGCAAGCCCGCCACCCGCGACGCCCGCGGCGTGGTGCGCAGGGTCTGCTCCAGGCCCGCCCTGCCGAACGGCTGCCCCTGGCGGTTCTCGGCCTCGGTCAGGCCATCCGAACACAGCACGATCTGCGACTGGGCCTTCCAGCCGAAGGCCTCGCAGGCGATGTCCGCCTCGGCGGACGGCACGATGCCGAGAGGGAGCTGGCGCGACACGAAACGCTGCACCACGGCGCCACTGTCGTCGATCAGCAGCACGTCAGGCACGCCGCCGACCCAGATCTGCCCTTCCGGCGCGCCCGCCGCCAGCCGGACCAGGGCCGACGCGACGAAACGCCCCGCCGGAAGCAGTCCGCACAGCAAATCGTTGAGCTCCGTCACCAGGTTCGCCAACGGCGCGTTGCGCGCGGCGCCCCGGTAGAACGCGCCCAGCGCCGGCAGCACGCTCACCGCGGCGGCCAGCCCGTGCCCGGTGGCATCGGCCAGCATCGCGTACAGCGACCCGTCCGGCGCCCGCGCCACGGCCACCACGTCGCCGGAAAAGTTGCGCGCCGGCATCACCGCATACTGCACCGCGCTGTCGTGCAGCCAGTCGCTGCGGATCTGGCGCTCCATGATGCTCATCGCCAGTTCCTGCTCGCGCTCCGACTCGTCGTGGTAACGCTGCAGACGGGCCGCGTCCTCGGCCAGCTGGAGCTGGATGCGGCGCGCCTCGGAGACGTCGCGCACGACGCCGATGAACATGCGCCGGTTGGGCAGCTGGAGATCGGACATGCCGACCTCCATCGGAAAGGTCGTGCCACTCTTGCGCCGCCCCAGCATCTCGCGGATCTGGCCGCCGGTCTTCATCTGCCCGGACGACAGCAGGTTGGGAATGGACAACTCGGCGACGCCGAACTCGCCGTCCGACATCAGCATGCCAAGGGGCTGACCGATCATCTCCGACGACGAGTACCCGAAGATCTGGCTGGCCGCCCGGTTGACCGACAGGATGCGGCCACTGTCGTCGGCCGAGATGATGCCGTCGATGACCCCATTGGCCACCGCCCGGACCTGCTCCAGCGAACTCGCCAGCCGGCGCTGCATGTCGAGCAGGCGGCGCAGGGCCTTGAAACGCGCGGCAAACACCGGGAAGGACAGGGGTTTGGCCAGGTAATCGTCGGCACCGATGTCGAGGCCATGCACGATGTCGCCCTCGCCGCTGAGGGCCGACAGGATGATCACCGGCACCCAGCGGTCGCCGGCAATGCTGCGGATCTGACGGATCGCCTCGAAGCCGTCCATACGCGGCATCATCAGATCCATCAGCACCACGTCGGGCGATTCGCGCCGGAACAGCTCGACGGCCTCCACGCCGTCCTCGGCGTAAATGGGAATACAGTTCAGGTGGGCCAAGAAGGTGCCGACGATGCTCCTGTTCGACGCAATGTCATCCGCGACCAGCACGCGCAACGGTTTTTCTGCCATTCCAGAGTCTCTGCAGTTGGCGGACGATGCCCTTTCATCGGCATCCATCCGCAAATTCCATCCAGTAGGTATCAGACCAGTTCCTGGCCCTTGGCAACCGTGACCACCACCTGATTGCCCGGCGGCAGGTAGGTCAGACTCGCAAAGGCCAGCTGGCGGGACAGCGCGATGCCGCGCCCGTTGGGCGCAAAGGCGCGCTCCGGGTCAAAGTCGAGGAACTTGCGCCAGTCGAAGCCTTCGCCGTCGTCACGGATCTCGAACACCCAGCGACTGTCGTCGCTGCGCACGCGCAGGCGCACCACCTTGTCCCGGTTCTCCGGCAACGCCAACCGGCGGGCGATCTCCTCCTCCCAGCTGTCGTTCTCGCGCAGGCGGCTCTTCTCGGAGAACTCGATCCCCAGGTTGCCGTGCTCGACGCCATTCACCAGCAGCTCGGACAGGCCCATTGCCAACGTATCCGGCTGCGGGCCCAGCAGCGCGATGAAGGACGCCAGCACGCGCGCCTCTTCGAGGGTGCGGATGCGGAATTCACCTTCCTTGATGCAGCGGAAGGCTTGCGCCTGCTCGGCCAGGCTGGCCGTCAGTTCGCGGCGCACGCGCATGTCGTCGAGGGCGGAGCGGATGATGGTCTGCAGCGCCTCGCCCTCGAAAGGCTTGGTGAGGTAGTAGAAGGCGCCGGCGGCAAGCCCTTCGCGGACCTGCTCGGGCGAGGTCGCGGCGGTCTGCATGATGACAGGGATCGAGCGCAGGCGTTCGTCGCTCTTGATCAGGCGCAGCACGCTGATGCCGTCCATGCCCGGCATCATGCGGTCCAGCAGGACCAGGTCGAAGCGGGAATCGGACTGACTCAAGGCCTCCCAGGCCGCCTCGCCAGAATCCACCATCACCAGCTCGAAGCCCATTTCGTCGAGGTATTCGCCGACGATGTCCAGATTGAAGGGCTCGTCGTCTACGACCAGTATTCTTGCCTTGTTCATGTCTCTCTCTCTTTGGCCTCTGCCAACATCAGCCTGTCTTGTTCGGCCAACGGCAACGCAACGATGAATTCTGCACCGCCGGCCGAATTATTGCGCGCCCGGATGAATCCGCCATGAGCGGCGATGATTTCCTGGCAGATCGCCAGGCCCAGCCCCGTTCCGCCGGCCCCCGTGCGGGTCCGGCTGCTCTGCACGAACTTGTCGAAGACCGCCCCGAGTTCGCCCGCCGGGATGCCCACCCCCTCGTCGGACACGCAGAACACCAGTGCGGGGCCGTCTTTCGCTCCCGGCGCGCTAGCGCCGTCGGAGAGCCGGCCGACATGCAGGGACAGCAGGATACCCTTGCCCTCCGGCGTGAATTTGGCGGCGTTCGACAGCAGGTTCATCACCACCTGCCCCAGGCGCGCGGCGTCCCCGGTGACGCGTGGCAGCCCGGCGTCCCGCTCGACCCGGACATGCAGCGCGCGGGCCTGGAAGAGCGCCTCGAACTCCCGCAGTCCGTCCTGCACCACCCTGGACATGTCGATCGCTTGCAGGTTCAACACCATCCGCCCAGCCTCCAGCTTGGACAGATCGAGCAGATCGTTGAGCAGTAGCAGCAGGCGCTCGCCGCTGACCCGGATGCGATGGAAATAACCGCGCAGCTTCTCGTGCCCGGCCTGGGTGATGCGGCCTTCCCCAAGACGGGCATAGCTGAGCACGCCGTGCATCGGCGTGCGCAACTCGTGGGACATGTTGGCCAGGAACGCCGACTTGGCCTCGTTGGCGGCCTCGGCAGCCTCCTTGGCGGCCTGCAGATCCCGCGTGCGCGCCTCCACCAGCGTGGTCAGGTCGAGGTTGTGGTCGAGAATCTGCGCCTCGCGGGCCTTCACCTCGTCGATGTCGGTCTGCGTGCCGATCATGCGCAGCGCCCGCCCACTGTCGTTGCGCTCGACCACCAGGCCGCGCGCCATCACCCATTTGTACTTGCCGTTCCTGCAGCGCAGCCGCGCCTGGTGCGTGAAATAGGGTGTATCACCGCGCAGATGTGCATCGCGGGCCGCCAGCAGCCCCGACAAGTCCTCCGGATGGACCCGCCAGGCCCACTCCTTGCCGCTCTCCTCGGCCTCCTCCGCCCCATAGCCGAGCATGCTCAGCCAGCGCGGGGAGCGGAAGACCTTGCCGCTCGCGATGTTCCAGTCCCACACCCCGTCGCCGGCGCCGTCCAGCGCGAACTGCCAGCGGGCCTCGCTTTCGCGCAGGGCCAGTTCGGTCTCCTTGAGATCGGTGACGTCGCGGATCACCGCCAGCGCCCCGCCGGTGCGTACGGCCCGGAAGCGCGCCTCGAAATGGCGCTGCCGGCCCCCGCGGGCTGACGTGTATTCGACGCGCTGCAACAGCCCGCTGCGCGACGCGGCCTGGGCCGCCTCGGTGAAGCGGCGCGCCGTGTCCGGCGACAAGGATTCGTCCAGGCGTTTGCCGAGGAAGGCTTCGGGCGCCATCGACAGGGTCTCCCGGCTATCCGCGTGGTAACGCACGATGCGCATCTCGTTGTTGAGCTGGAACAGCATGTCCGGCATCGCGGCGATCAGCGATTCGTTGGTCGCGTGAGCCTCCTGGATGGCCTGCTGCTCGGCCTTGCGGGCCGTCACGTCCTCGACGATGACCCAGCGCTGGCCGTCACTGCCGCCCACCACGGTGGTCGTCATGAGCACCGGCACACGCCGGCCGTCCTTGCGCACGAACGCCGTCTCGCGGGCACGAGCCGCCCCTGCCTGACCGGCCTCAGCCGGCGAGTCGCACTCCAGCGCGACACCGGCGCGCAACTCTTCCTCGGTATGGCCGGTGATGCGGCAGAAGGCCGGGTTGGCCTGGAGGTAATGACCTCCGGCGTCGATCAGGGCCATGCCGAGGGACGCATGCTGGTAGAGCGCATCGAGCCGCGCGTGGGAGTCGACCACGGCCTGGCGGGCGCGGCGCAGCGCCGTGACGTCGGACGCGGCGCCGGCCGTCCGCAGCGGTTTTCCGGCCGCATCGAACTCGGCCTTGCCGGCCAGGTGGAACCAGCCGACGCTGCCATCGATGCGGGTGATCGGCACCACGCAGTCGAGCGCGCGGGCAGCGCGGATGAGCCCCCTGAAGGCCACGATGAAGTCATGCCGCCCCGAGGCCGACATGGACCGCAGAACGCCGCGCCCGCTACGCGGCAGGCCGCCTTCCGGGTAACCCAGCAGACGGTCGCAGCGTGGCGACAGGAAGATCTCGCGCCGGTCGGCCTGCCACTCCCAGATGCCTTCGTCCGTTGCCGACGCGGCCAGCTCGAAACGCTTCTCGCTGGCGCGCAGCTCCCGGGTCATGCCAGCGGCCAGCTCTTCGGCCCGCTTCTGCTGCCCGGCCAAACTCGCCACCACCAGGGCCAGCAGCAGGCTGGCGACACTCCCCCCGGCCGCGGCCAGCGTGGACGTCGCCCATTGCTCGGCCGACGGCGGCGCCATTATCGCCAGGCGCCAGTCACGTTCACCGAAGTGCACCTCCCGAACCGCCACCGGCGCGGCCTGCACACCATTGTCGTTCGCATAGACACGCACCGGGGTCGCCTCGGTGACGTCATCCACCACCAGGTCGTAACCGGCAATGGCTGCAGCCCGCAGATTGTCGAACATCGGTGTCACGGCGATGGCCAACACGACCAGCCCATCGGCCACCTCCCCGTCTCCCGCGCCGATCTCGTCGATCGGCCGGGCGGTCCGGTACAGCACGACACCGGGGACCGACTCGGCCGCATTCCTGCCCGTCAGTGTGGCAGGGGCGCTCATCGCCATCTCGCCGGACTTCAGCGTGGCATCCATGGCGCGCCGGCGCACCGGGTCGGCATAGGCATCCAGACCGATCACCTTGTCCGCCCGGTCGTTGAGCGGCCACAGATAAACCAGCGGAAAACTCAGGTGTCGCAAACGCGGATCGGGCTCTGGCAGCACCCGGGTCGGCTTGCCGTAGCTGGCCGACAGCAAGGCCTCGATGGCGGGAATGCGCGGCACTTCGACGCGCCGGGCGAAACCGACGCCCATGACCTCGGGCAGGGCTTCGGTCGGCTTCAGGCCGGCTACATAGGTCTCGAACTCACGCCGCTCGACGAGGTACTGGGCGGAGAACATCCCGGTGACCCCGCGCAGGATGAAATCGACCTTGCCGAAACGCTCCTTCAGCTGATGCTCGAGCCGGTCGGCGGCCGCCTCGTGGCGGGCCTGCTCGAGTTCCGCGTCCTGATCACACAGGTAGGACCAGCTCCATCCGGTGACCAGCAGCCCCACGCCCAGAACCAGGCCGAACCAGCGCCGCTCCGTACCCGGCAGGCTGCGCAGGTGGCGAAGAACGAACCGGATGCGACTCGGCGGGGTTACGGGTATCGGACTCATGACCCGCAGGTGTACGGCCTGCGGCCCCAAAGCTTGAGGCGCAGCCACGCCTCGTCACAATCAGCGGCAGCCGGCCTCGTCCTTGACGCCGAACTTGCGCAGGATGTTCTCCAACGGACAGAAACGCGTGAAGCCGCTCTGCAGCAGATTGGCGCCAACGAAGGCGGTGAACCAAAGGAAGTTGTGGCTGACGAAGAAGGGACTGCCCTCCACGCCGAGGCCGAGGGAGACGAGCACGAAGGTGCCGGCAAAAACCCGCACCCACTGGTTGATGTTCAGCTTCATGTTGGCTCTCCGCCGTGCGCGCCGCGTCCGTGGGTGGCGGCAAAGTACAGGACCGGGATGACGATCAGGGTCAGCAGCGTGGATACCAGCACGCCGAAGATCAGGCTGATCGCCAACCCGTTGAAGATCGGGTCGTCGAGGATGAACAGCGCGCCGATCATCGCCGCCAGGCCGGTCAGGCCGATCGGCTTGGCGCGCACGGCCGCCGCGTGGATGGTGGCCTCCGCCATCGGCACGCCGGCCGCCACCTGCTGGTCGATGAAATCCACCAGCAGGATCGAGTTGCGCACGATGATGCCGGCCAGCGCGATCATCCCGATCATGCTGGTGGCGGTGAACTGGCTGTGCAGCAGCGCGTGCCCCGGCATCACGCCAATGAGGGTCAGCGGGATCGGCGCCATGATGATCAGCGGCACCAGGTAGCTGCGGAACTGGGCCACCACCAGCACGTAGATCAGCACCAGGCCCACCGCGTAGGCGGCGCCCATGTCGCGGAAGGTTTCGTAGGTGATCTGCCATTCGCCGTCCCACTTGATGGCGTAAGCCGCGTAGGGGTCGTCCGGCTGATGGATAAACCACTCGTCGAGGGTGCCGGCGAGGCGCTCGCCGACCAGCGGCAGGTCCTTCACGCGGCTGCGGATGTCGAACATGCCGTACAGCGGCGAATCCAGCTTGCCGCCCATGTCGCCGGTCACATAGACCACCGGCAGTAGATCCTTGTGGTAGATCACCTGCTCCCGCCGCGTCGGCTCCACCTGCACCAGCTCCGACACCGGCACCAGCGCGCCGCCGGCCTCCGCTGCGCGGGCTCGGACACGCATCTGCAGGATCTGCTCGATGCCCGAAAGGTCTTCCGACGGCAGTGTCAGGCGCACCGGAATTTCGTACTTGTTGTCGCCGCCATGCACCGGCGTGACGTTCTCGCCGCCGAGGCCCAGGCGCACCACCTCGACGATGTCGGCCTGGGCCACGCCGAGCTGGGCCGCCTTGGCCTGGTTGACGCGCAGCACCAGCTTGGGAGCCGCCTCATCCACCGTGTCGTCCACGCCGACAATGTCCGCGCTGGCCTCGAAGGCCTGGCGCAGCTTGCCGGCCACCGCCACCTGCCCGGCGTAATCGGGGCCGTACACCTCGGCGACGATCGGCGACAGCACCGGCGGACCCGGCGGCACCTCCACCACCTTGGCGTTGCCGCCGTGCTTCCTGGCGATGGCGGCCACCGTGTCGCGCACGCTCACTGCGATCTCGTGGCTCTGCCGGCTGCGGTGATGCTTGTCCACCAGGTTCACCTGGATGTCGCCCATCTCCGGCTGGGCACGCAGGTAGTACTGGCGGACCAGGCCGTTGAAATTGATCGGCGACGCGGTGCCGGCGTAAGCCTGGAAATCGGTGACCTCATCGACCTTGGCCAGCTCGGCACCGATTTCACGCAACACCTCGGCAGTGGCCTCGACCGGCGTACCGACCGGCATGTCGAGGACCACCTGAAACTCGCTCTTGTTGTCGAAGGGCAGCATCTTCAGCACGACCAACTGCACCACGGCCAGCGACACCGACAGGGCGATCGCCAGCACCACGCCGAACCACAGCTTGGCGCGTGCGCGGCCGCCACGGACCGGATCGAGCAGCGGCGTCATCAGGCGGCGGAACAGGGCTTCGAGGCGGCGGGTGAGGCGGTCGGAGCCGTGGTCCGGCGGCGTTTGCGCGTCCTCGGCCTCGGGAGAGGCGTGCCCGCCCTCCATCAGCTTGCCGGCCAGCCACGGCGTCACCACGAAGGCCACCGCCAGCGAGATGAACATGCCCATCGACGCGTTGATCGGGATCGGGCTCATGTAGGGGCCCATCAGGCCACTGACGAAGGCCATCGGCAACAGTGCGGCGATGACCGTGAACGTGGCCAGGATGGTCGGCCCGCCGACCTCGTCCACCGCCTTCGGGATCAGCTGCCACAGCGGCTTGCCTGGCTCAAGGGCGTGCCAGCGGTGGATGTTCTCGACGACCACGATGGCGTCGTCCACCAGGATACCGATGGAAAAGATCAGCGCGAACAGGCTGACCCGGTTGAGCGTGAAGCCCCAGGCCCAGGACGCGAACAGCGTCGCCGCCAGGGTCAGGGTCACCGCCGCGCCGACGATCAGCGCCTCGCGCTTGCCCAGCGCAAAGAACACCAGCAGCACCACCGCCGAGGTTGCGAAGACCAGCTTGCCGATCAGCTTGTCGGCCTTCTCGGTGGCCGTCGCGCCGTAGTTGCGGGCGATCGTCACCTCGACGCCGTCCGGCACGATGCTACCTTTCAAGGCCTCCATGCGGCGGATCACGCCGTCGGCCACGTCGGCAGCGTTTTCGCCGGGTTTCTTGGAGATCGACAAGGTCACCGCCGGGAAGCGCTCACCGGCCGCCGCTGCGCCAGCCGGCGCGCCCTTGCCGAGGCCGTGCCACACATAGCGGGACGGCTGGTCCGGCCCGTCGAGCACCGTCGCCACGTCGGCCACATGCACCGGCTTGCCGCCGGACACGCCAACCACCAGCCGCCGCACGTCGGCGGCGCTTTCCACGTAGGTGCCGGTCTGCACCAGCACCTCCTGGTTGGCGCGGGTCAGCACGCCGCTCGGCTGGGACGCATTGGCGAGCAGCAGCGCGCCCTTCAGGTCCTGCGGCGTGATGCCGAAGGCGTTCATCCGCCCCACGTCGAGCAGAACCCGCAGCACGTGGCCGGGGCCACCGATGGTGCTGACGTCGCGAGTGCCCTTGACGCGCTTGAGCTCGACCTCCACCGCCCGCGCCACCTGCTGCAGGTCAAAGGCCGAACGGGCCTCATCCCGCGTCCATAGCGTGAGGGCGACGATCGGCACGTCGTCGATGCCCTTCGGCTTGACGATCGGCTCGGCCACGCCGAGCTCGGGGGAAATCCAGTCCCGGTGGCTGTGGATGGTGTCGTACAGGCGCACGATGGCGTCCTGGTTCTTCACGCCGACCTTGAACTGCACGGTGATCACCGCCATGCCCGGGCGCGACACCGAGAACACGTGGTCCATGCCAGCGATGCGCGACAGCACCTGCTCCGCCGGCCGCGCGACGAGGGCCTCCACATCCTTCGCCGAGGCGCCGGGAAAGGCCACCATCACGTCAGCCATCGTCACGTCGATCTGCGGTTCTTCCTCCTTCGGCGTGATCAGCGCGGCGAACACGCCGAGCAGCATCAGCACCAAGGCCAGCAGGGGTGTGAGGGCGTTGCGCTGGAACAGCGCCGCAAGACGTCCGGCGATACCCATCATGGCTCAGCGCCCCTTCCGGGTCAGGCCGGCACGCACCGGGTCGAGGGCCACGCTCTCGCCGCCGGCAAGGCCGGCCAGCACTTCGACGCTGCCGTCGTCCAACGCATTGCCGAGGCGCAGCTGGCGCAGGCTGAAACCGCCCTTGCCATCCGCCACGTAGATGCCGGTCAGCTCGCCGCGACGCAGCACCGCCGCCGCCGGCACCGCCAAGCGAGGCGCCTCGCCAACCGCGAAATGCACGCGCGCCGCCATGCCCGGCACCACGCCAGCCACCTCGGCCGGCAGATTCACTCGCACGCGGGCGGTATGGGTGCGCGGGTCGGCCGCCGGCAGCACGACGACGGACACCGCGTCCAGCCAGCGCCCGGACTCAGGAAACTCGACCCGTGCCTTCATGCCCGCCTTGGCCAGGTCAGCCAGCCGGGCCTGGGGTACGTCGGCCACCGCGCGCAGGCCACCCGGCTCATAGACGATCAGCAGCGGGCGCCCCGGCTGGGCCATCTCACCCGCCTCGGTGAGGCGCTGGGCGACGACGCCACTCAGCGGCGAGGTAACGGTGGCAAAACCGCGGGAGGCGTCAGCCTGCGCACGCCCGGCTTCGGCAGCCTTCTGCTGGGCCAGCGCCGCGTCGTAGGCGGCCTGGGCCTGGTCGAGGGCCGCGGCGCTGACGAAGTTGCGCGCCTTCAGGCTGCGGGCCCGCTCCAGGCCCAGGCGGGCGTCGCCAAGCCGGGCCTGGGCGGCCGCCACGTTGGCAGCAGCACCCGCCACCGCCTGGTCCGCCTCGCGGGTGTCGATGCGCATCAGCACCTCGCCCTGGCGCACGCGCGCACCGGCGTCCACCCTGGCCTCCAGCACCCGCCCCTGAACCTGGGACGCAACGGTGGCCTGGCGGACCGCCTCGATGACGGCCTCGCTTGCATAGGTGCTGGCGCGGGCCAGCGCACGGACCTGGACGGTGGGAACGGCGTCCGCACCATCAGCCGCCAACAGCGGCCCATGGACGAACACGAGGGCGGCCAGCAGGCCGGTACGCAAGGCTGAAAGGTATCGGGACATAAATATTAGAATAATCTAATATTTTAAAGCGTCAAGACCCTGCGGGCTCCCGTTGGGGGTAAATTCACGGATTCTCGGCAGACCGGCTAGAGTCTGCGGGCGAGTATGTCTATTCGCCCCGGCAGACAAACCTGCTCCGCTCGCCGGTGTTTCAGGCCCCGGCCGAATACGCCGCCATCGCACGCACGACGCCGTCGTCCTCGCCGACCGCCGCCACCAGTTCGATGTGGCAATCCGGATGGCGTGCCCGGGCCGCTTCCACCAGAACCGGCACGTCGCGCTTGAGGTGGCCGCCCTGGGCCAGGAACAGCGGCACGATGCGCAGGCTGCGCGCCCCGGCGGCCACCGCCGCCTCCACCGCATCGGCCAGCGTCGGCTCCATCAGTTCGAGGAAGGCCACCGTCACCTGCACGTCCGGCCGCAGGGCTTGCACCCCGGCCGCCACGCGGCGGGCCGGCGCCGCCCATTCCGGGTCCCGCGCCCCATGGGCGAACAATACGATTGCTTCCTGCGTCATCTTCCGCTCCTGCCTGTTTGCGTCAAAACTGATGTAGCCATGTTCGATGTTAATCCACGCAGCAGGTGGAACATGGTCAAATCGCGACCCCACTGCGTTCCCGCTCCGCCATGTTCATTCCGCCCCGCCTCCGGCACGCCGCTGCCACCCTCGTCCTGCTGACCTGCGGCAGCATCCCCGCCCTTGCCGAACTGCGCCCCGAATCCGTTCCCGGCGGCGTCGCGTCCATCCTCGTCGCCGAGGCCGGCGCGCCGCGCCCGGAAGTCCGCTACGCCGGCCATCCGGTGCTCCTGCAGCAGCGCCGGGAAGGCTGGTACGCGCTGGTCGGCCTGTCCCTCGACACGCCGGTCGGCGACCAGTACCTGGAGCTCGGCCCGGACAGCACCCGGCAAACCCTGCCCTTCCACGTGGCCGCCAAGGCCTACCCGGTGCAACGGCTGACGATCAAGAACCCGAAGATGGTCACCCCCGACGACGAGGACCTGGACCGCATCAACGCCGAGCGGGACCGCCAGATCAGCGTCCGCAGCCAGTTCCGCGACGTGGTGGTGCCGCGTACGGACCTCGCACTGCCGGCCACTGGCCGCCTGTCCAGCCGCTTCGGCCTGCGCCGGGTCTTCAACGGCGAGCCGCGCGCACCGCACACCGGGCTGGACGTCGCAGTACCCACCGGCACCGCCGTGCGCGCCCCCGCCGACGGCGTGGTGACGCTGGTGGACGACTTCTACTTCAACGGCAAAACGGTTTTCGTGGACCACGGCCAGGGCTTCGTCAGCATGGTCTGCCATCTGGACAAGGCCGGCGTTCAACTCGGCCAGGCTGTGCGCCGCGGCGAGGTGCTGGGCCAGTCCGGCAGCAGCGGCCGCGCCACCGGCCCGCACCTGCACTGGAGCGTTTATCTGAACGGCGCGGCGGTCGATCCGGCACTGTTCATCGGGCCGCCGCCAGCCCGTTGAGCACCCGCGCGGCGGCGAACAGGCCGACGCTGGCGGTCACAGTCACCACCGAGCCGAAGCCGGCACAGTTGAGGCCGGCCGGCCCGCCCACCGACACCTCGCAGGCCACGTCGGACGACGGGTAGCGCAGCGGCTCGGTGGAGAAGACCGCCTCCACGCTGAACTTCTTCTTCGGGTCGCGGGCAAAGCCGTGGCCCTTGCGCAATTGCCCGCGCACCTTGGCCAGGAGCGGGTCCTGGATGGTCCGTGATAGATCGTCCACGCGGATCTGCGTCGGGTCGATCTGCCCGCCGGCGGCGCCACAGGTGATCACCGGCACACCGGCGCGCCGGCAAAAGGCGATCATCGCCACCTTCACGCGCACCACGTCGATGGCATCCACCACGTAGTCGAAGCCGGCGCCGAGCAGCTCGGCGGTGTTGTCGACGGTCACGAAATCATCCACCACATCCACCCGGCAAGCCGGGTTGTAGCCGGCGATGCGCTCGCGCATGGCCTCCACCTTGGCCTGGCCGAGGGTCGCGTCCGAGGCGTGGATCTGGCGGTTGATATTGGATTCGGCCACATGGTCCAGATCGATCAGCGTCAGCGCGCCAATGCCGCTGCGGGCCAGCCCTTCGGCCACCCACGAACCGACGCCGCCGATCCCCACCACGCAGACCCGCGCCGCCGCCAGCCGGGCGCGTCCGGCTCCGCCATACAGGCGGGCCAGGCCGCCAAAGCGGCGGGAATCGTCGGAGGTGTCGAGATCGGTCGTGTCCATGGTGCGTAAATCCGGTTCGGGCGCGCAAATATACCCGACGGGGCCATAATCCCGGCTCCTTGCCGCTCATCACGCCTCCACGCCCATGCCCCGCTATACCCACATCCTGTTCGACCTCGACGGCACCCTCATTGATTCCGCGCCGGCGATCCTGGCCAGCTTCCGCGACGCCTTCGCCCAGGTGGGTATCAGCCCGGTCGTCGCCATCGACGAGAGCATCATCGGCCCGCCGCTGCTGGAAACCCTGCAGCAGCTCAGCGGCAGCACCGACGCAGCGCTGATCGCCCGCCTCGCCGACGGCTTCAAGGCTAGCTACGACAGCGAGGGCTACAAACAGACCGCCGCCTACGCCGGCGTCGGCGCGATGCTCGAGACCCTGAAGGACGCCGGCCTGTCCCTGTCCATCGCCACCAACAAGCGCATCCACCCCACCCGCCTGATCCTCGCCCACCTGGGCTGGCTCGATCATTTCGACCACATCTACGCGCTGGACCTGTTCGAACCGCACCTGCCCACCAAGGCCGCGATGATCGCCCGCCTGCTGGCCGACCATGAATTGCCGAAGGAAAGCGCCATCTACATCGGCGACCGCAGCGAGGACGGCGAATCGGCGGATGCCAACGAGCTGCCCTTCATCGCCGCCACCTGGGGTTACGGCAGCATCTCGCCCGCGGACATGCCAGCCCACTGGCAGGCGGCCGCAACGCCCGCCGAAATGGCGCAAGAGCTCATGAATCACAGCTAGTGCAGCAGTGCACGGAGGCGCCGGGATTCCCGTGGCATGATCTTGCTTTTCACTGAATTACCCACACTGGGACACCCGCTTTCGCCATGAAGACGCCACAAAACAGGAATAAAACCCTAATCGCCCTGGCCATCCTGACGGGCGCGAGCACCCTCTCCTGTCTCCCCGCCGAGGCGGGACGCTTCGGCGGTGGACGCAGCCTGGGCCACACGACCTCCCATCACGGCACGGTGCATGAATCGTCGCACCTGCCCGAGGCACCGACCACGGCGGCCCATCCGGCTCACGACACGCCGACGCCCGGCTACGTGCTCCGCCACCCGCCGCTGGACCTGCCGGCGCAGCCGGCCCCGGCCGTCCGGTACACAGCGGACGACGCATCGTTCGCACGCTCCGCCAATACCCTGCTGCGGCAGTCGCGCCTCGACGATCTCCGCTTCCAGCGCATGCTCGCCAAGCACAGCCGCAGTGGTGAGCCGCGGCCAACCACGGCCGCATATTCCGAGACGACCACGGGCAACGCCGCCGGCCCGCGCCAGCCCCCGGCCGAACCGGTCCCCCGCGTGGCCGACCCGCGGTTCTCCCAGCTCACCGAAACCGCCGCCAAGCCGGAAACCCCGTGCGAGATCAAATCGGTCATGAGCGACGCGGACTACGTCGCCTGCGGCGCAACGCCGCCCCGCTTCCCGTCCTGGCACTGATCGGGGGAATTGCCCCCGCTTCGCCCCGCTGTTCCCGCCCCTCGACGGCCTGCGTACGCGTACCATTCGCCTCCTAATTCCCTGGAGCGTCGATGAAAGCCGTGATCCTCGCGGGTGGTCTGGGCACCCGCATCAGCGAAGAAACCGTCAATCGACCGAAGCCGATGATCGGCATCGGCGGTCGCCCCATCCTGTGGCACATCATGAAGATCTATTCCAGCCATGGAATCCACGACTTCGTGATCTGCTGCGGCTACATGGGCTACGTGATCAAGGAATACTTCGCCAACTATTTCCTGCACATGTCGGACGTCACCTTCGACATGACCCACAACCGCATGGAAATCCATGAACGCCACGCGGAACCCTGGCGGGTGACCCTGGTGGACACCGGCGAGGCCACCCAGACCGGCAGCCGCCTGGCACGGGTGCGCCAGTACGTGGAGGATGAGGAAGCCTTCTGCTTCACCTACGGCGACGGCGTGGCCGATATCGACATCACCGCGGAACTCGCCTTCCACAAGAGCCACGGCAAGCTCGCCACGGTAGCCGCGGTGCAGCCGCCGGGCCGCTTCGGCGCGCTCAAGATCAAGACGGACGGCAGCGTCAGCGCCTTCGTCGAGAAGCCCCTCGGCGATGGCGGCTCCATCAACGGCGGCTTCTTCGTCCTGTCCCCCAAGGTGCTCGACTACATCGCCGAAGGCGACCAGACGGTCTTCGAAGGCCCGGTGCTCAATCAGCTGATCAGCCGCAAGCAACTGGCCGCCTACCCGCACAACGGCTTCTGGCGCCCGATGGACACGCTGCGCGACAAGACCCTTCTCGAAGAGCTGTGGAACAGCGGCACCGCCCCATGGAAAACCTGGTGAATCCCGCCTTCTGGCGCGGCCGGCGGGTCTTCCTCACCGGCCACACCGGTTTCAAGGGCAGCTGGCTGGCCCTGTGGCTGCAGCAGCTGGGGGCCGACGTGCATGGTTTCGCGCTCGCCCCGAGTACCAGCCCTGCCCTGTTCGATGTCGCCGGCGTTGCCCGCGGCATGCACGCCACGTTCGGCGACATCCGGGATCTTGCCGCCGTGCAAGCCGCCATGGCCGCCGCGCGGCCGGACATCGTCCTCCACCTGGCCGCCCAGGCGCTGGTCCCCCACTCCTACGCGGAGCCGGTGGAGACCTTCGCCACCAACGCCATGGGCACCGTGCATGTGCTGGAGGCCTGCCGCCACCAGCCCGGCCTCGAGGCCGTGGTGGTGATCAGCAGCGACAAGTGCTACGAGAACCGGGAACAGCTGTGGGGCTACCGGGAGAACGATCCGATGGGCGGCCACGACCCCTACTCGGCCAGCAAGGGCTGCACCGAGCTCGTCGTGTCGGCCTACCGGCGCTCCTTCCTCGCCGAGGCCGGCATTCCGCTGGCCAGCGCGCGAGCCGGCAACGTCATCGGCGGCGGCGACTGGACCTCCAGCCGCCTCGTCCCCGACGTACTGCGGGCCTTCGCCGCCGGCGAAGCGGTGGTCCTGCGCAACCCCACGGCCATCCGCCCGTGGCAGCATGTGCTCGAACCCCTGTCGGGCTACCTGCTGCTGGCCCAGCGCTTGGTCGAACAGGGGCAGGCCTATGCCGACGGGTGGAACTTCGGCCCCGACGACAGCGACGCCCGGACCGTCGCCTGGGTAGTGGAACGCCTGGCCAGCGGCTGGGGCCCGGACGCCCGGTGGACCGCCGCCAGCACGCCCCAGGTGCACGAAGCCCACACCCTCAAGCTCGACTGCAGCAAGGCCCACGTCTGTCTGGGCTGGCATCCGCGCTGGCGCGCCGACGAAGCCGTCGCCCGCAGCCTCGCCTGGTATCAAGCTTGGCGCAGCGGTGCCGACATGTACCGCTTCACCCTCGACGAGATCGCCGCTTTCGGCAACGCCCCATGAGCCTCATCCGCAAGACCCTCACCGCCGGCAGCGACGGTCGCCTGCAACTCGATCTGGCGGCCCATCCCGAACTCGCCGGCCAGGAACTCGAGATCATCGTCCGCCCGGCCCGTGCCCAGGCATCCGCCACCGGCTGGCGCCCCGGCATCGACGCCGTCCCACCGTCCGGCAAGGTCGTCGGCGACGCCGAAAAGGACGCGATGATCGACGCGGCGCTGGACGCCTGGCTCACCACCGGCCGCTTCAACGACGCCTTCGAGGCACGCCTGGCCGCCTTCGTCGGCACGAGCTACGCCCTCACCGTCAATTCCGGCTCGTCGGCCAACCTGGTGGCGTTCTCGACCCTCACCTCGCCCAAGCTCGGCGAGCGGGCCATCCAGCCGGGCGACGAGGTCATCACCGTTGCCGCCGGCTTCCCGACCACCGTCAATCCGATCATCCAGAACGGCGCCGTACCGGTTTTCGTGGACGCCACGTTGCCCGGCTACAACATCGACGTGTCGATGCTGGAGGCGGCCCTGTCGCCGTGGACCAAGGCGATCATGATCGCCCACACGCTGGGCAACCCCTTCGACCTGACCGCCGTCTGTGCCTTTGCCGAGGCCCACGGCCTATGGCTGGTGGAAGACTGCTGCGACGCCCTCGGCTCCACCTGGCACGGCCGCAAGGTCGGCACCTTCGGCCACCTGGCCACCCTGTCCTTCTACCCGGCCCACCACATCACGATGGGCGAAGGCGGCGCAGTGCTGACCTGCGACCCGACGCTGCGCCAGATTGCCGAATCCTTCCGCGACTGGGGCCGCGACTGCTGGTGCAAGCCCGGCTGCGACAACACCTGCGGCAAGCGCTTCGGCTGGCAACTGGGCACCCTGCCGCAGGGCTACGACCACAAGTACACCTACAGCCACATCGGCTACAACCTGAAGATCACCGACATGCAGGCTGCCTGCGGCCTGGCCCAGCTGGACCGGCTGGAGGACTTCATCGCGGCGCGCAAACGCAACTTCGCGCACCTCACCGCGGCGCTGGACGACGCCCGTGACTTCCTCGTGCTGCCCGAAGCCACGCCGGGCAGCGATCCGTCGTGGTTCGGCTACCCGATCACGCTGCGCCCCGAAGCCGGGGTCAATCGCGTGGACCTGCTCCAGTATCTGGACCAGCACAAGATCGGCACCCGCCTGCTGTTCGCCGGCAACCTGACCCGCCAGCCCTCGATGGCCGGGCGCAATTACCGCGTCGTCGGCGATCTGCCGGTGGCCGACCGCATCATGCGGGACACCTTCTGGATCGGCGTATGGCCGGGGCTCACCGACGAGATGCTGAACTACACGGCCGGGCACCTGCGGCGCTTCGTCGGCGCCGATTTCGACTAGCCCGCCGATGGCCGTCCCGCCTTCCCTCGCCGGCATCGCCGACCTCGCGACGCCGGTCCGTGACGATCTCGCCGAAGCCCTCGGGCACCTCGGCACGCCGCTCAGCGCCCCGCTCCGGAATGCGCAGCTGCTGATCACTGGCGGCACCGGCTTTCTCGGCTCGTGGCTGGTGGACCTGCTGCTGGCGCTGAATGCCCGCGACCAACTCGGGCTACACCTCACGCTGCTGACGCGGGATACCCGCGCCACGGCAGCGCGGCGCCCCGACTGGGCCCGCAGCCCGCAGATCACGCTGACGGAAGGGGACGTGCGCCGTTTCCAGCTGCCCGGCGCGTGCTTCACCCACGTGGTCCACGGGGCGACCGACGTCGGCCGGCCGGGCATCCGCCCATGGGACCTGGTGGACGCCATCACGGCGGGCAGCCGCCACGTCATCGAGACCGCCGCTGCCGCTGGCGCCACCCGCTACCTGTACTTCAGCTCCGGCGCCGTAGTCGGCACACCGGCCAGCCCCGGCCCGGTCCCCGAAGACAGCCCCTCCGCCCCGCCGGTAAATGACCCGGGTGGCTACAGCGGCGCCAAGCGCTTCGCCGAGCAGTTGCACCTGCTGGGCAGCGCCGAATACGGCTTCGAACTGGTGATCGCCCGCGGCTTCGCTTTCACCGGCCCGCGCATGCCTTTCGACAAGTTCGCCATCGGCAACTTCATCCGCGACGTCCTCCAAGGTACTGCGCCACGCCTCAATTCGGGCGGCACGCCGGTCCGCTCCTATCTCTACGCCGCCGACGCCGCCGAATGGCTCGTCACGCTGCTGGCGCGCGGCCGCGCCGGCCGCATCTACAACGTCGGTGCGGATGAAGCGCTGTCGATACGGGAACTCGCCGCCCGGGTCAGCAGGGTCCTGGGCGGACCTCCGCCGATCGCGCCCGAACCCCAGCCCCACGAAGCCGCCGGCTGGTACGTGCCCGACATCCGGCGGGCCCGCGACGAACTCGGCCTGGCGCCGGCGACGCCGCTGGATGAGGCCATTCGCCGCACGGCTCGCTGGGCCCTCGAATCGGGCACCGTAAGCCGGCCCTGACGGCCTTCAGCAGATTTCGAGGTGGGATTCCCGCAGGATGGCCAGCGGCAGCGCGCTGCCATACTTGGCGCGGACGATTGCCGCCACTTCGTCGGAATAGCTGGCGGCCATCACGATCAGCGCCGCCACCGGCGACTCGTCAAGCATGGACGGCGGAACGATGGGGATATGGCTGGCCGGCGTGAACTTGCCCTGCTTGAAGGGCGCTGAATCCACCACGTAGCGGATGCGCGGGCCGATCCCTGCAAGACTGATCATCGCCAGCGCCTGATGGCCGGCGCCCCACACCGCCACCGATCCGGCCGGATGGCGGGCGATGAAATCGGTGAGTTCGCCGCTCAGCTTGGCCTGCGCCCCACTGAACTCGGACAGATCGAGGGCGGCCCGCTTGCGCACCACCGCCGACAGGACGTAGTCGTCGCGCAGCTCGGCGCACTCGACGATCTCGAAACCGTTCCGGCGCAAGGTGAATTCGAGGGTTTCCCGCGTGAAGTAGAACAGATGGTCGGCAATGAACTCGGAGAACACCCGGTTGCGCAGCACCATGTCGAAATTCGGCACTTCGACGAGCCCCACCGCACCGTCCTTCAGGTTGCGGTGGATGCCCCGCAGGGAGGCATTGGGATCGGGCATGTGCTCGAGGAACATCAGCAACGCGAAGGCATCGAAGGGGCCATCGGCCAGCGTCTGCTCCGGCGCCTCGACGTAGCCCTGCGCCACGCGCAGCCCCGCCTCCCGGCACTGGGCCACCGCGGCATCCGCATGCTCGAGCCCGTAGGCTTCGACCCCGGCGGCCTGCCACAGGGACAGGAACTCGCCCTTGCCACAGCCGATCTCCACGACCTTCCGCCCCGCCAACCCGAAACGCTCCGTGAAGCGGGCGAACTGCTCGGTCTTGAAGGTCTTGACCGGTGTCGAGACAGCCGCCGCGCGGATGACATCCCGGTAATACGGCACCGGCGGCTCGCTCAACTGGACCAGCCCGCAGCCCGAACACTGGCAGACCGTCAGGTCGGCCCCGCGCTCGCCGTCGACCGATCCGGCATCGGGAAAATGCTGGGCCGCCTTGGGCATGTTTGCATAGCGCAACAGCGGCGTGCCGAAGAACGGCGCGCCGCAGACTCGGCAGTGGGCAAGCTTCATCGGTGAAAGTCCGGGCAGGCGCCTGGGCGCGCGCTCAGCGCTTGTGCCCCAGCAGGCGCTCGACGGGGAAGCCGTCGATGTTGTCCTTGGTGTAATGGTCGTTACGGTAGATGTCGCAGTTGGCGCAGGAGGAGTTCTCGTGCTTGCGGTCTTCCAGCTGCATCTTCTGGAACTCGTACCATTCCTGCGAATGCCAGATTTCCTGCAGGCTGCGCTCTTCCATGTTGGCGATGTTGGTACCGCCGATGTAATCGACACAGCACGGCGAAACGGCACCATTGCTGCGGATCGCCATGGTGGTGAAGGGCATCGGACAGGTGACCCGGTCGCTGCAATGGGTTGCCAGATCGGCGGTGGCCTGCTCGACGTTGTCGCCGTAGAAGTTCTTCACGAAATCCACTTCATCGACCTTGATCCAGCCATGGGGCTTGTCGATGTAGGTTTCGTCCGCCACCTCGCGGTAGGTGTTCAGGAAGCGTTCGTTCTCCTCGCTGAACTCGTCGAGCATCTTGCACGACACGAAGGGCTTGTCCGCCCCCAGGCGCAACTTGGTTTCCTGCAGCACGCGCAGGTTTTCGCGGATGCGCTGCATGTCGAACTTGGAGCCGGTGACGACCTGGTGACGATCCTGGCGCGTCGCGTAGATGGACACGCGCAGGTAGTCCAGCCGGTTGCGCACCATGCTCTCGGCCACCTCGGGCGTCAGCAGGCTGGCATTGGTGGTCGTCTCGATGCGCTCGGCGATGTCGGCTTCCCTGGCCAGCGCCAGCATCTCGGCAAAATCAGGGGAGACCAGCGGCTCCCCGTACAGGCTGAGCTTGAGCACCTTGAGCCGGGGCCCGGGCCACCGGCTCAACTGGTCGATGATCCGCCGGAAGCGGTCCATCGGCATGCTCGACTTGTTGCGGCTGAAATACGACTCCGTCTTGACGCTGTGGAAGCACTGGATACATCGGAAATTGCACAGACTCGAGGGCTCGATGAGCACCGTAAACGGCTTGGCCAGCGGCAGAATCTCGCGGAGATTCTGCCGGTTCGTCGCGTGCA
This sequence comes from Zoogloea sp. GW822-FHT05C07, assembly GCF_058800215.1. Classification (NCBI taxonomy): domain Bacteria; kingdom Pseudomonadati; phylum Pseudomonadota; class Betaproteobacteria; order Rhodocyclales; family Zoogloeaceae; genus Zoogloea; species Zoogloea sp. GW822-FHT05C07. Next base: position 3,251,688 of record NZ_CM179510.1, on the reverse strand, counting down.
ATTCCGTGTATTTGATCATTTGACGTAATCGTCTTCAGTGAAGGCTTCGGTCCAGTGGATCGGCAGCTGCTTGCCGTAGGCCTTGGCCATGTAGTTCTTGATGAAGTCGTGGTCTTCGCCGGACAGGCACTTCGGGTTGTATTCCTTGAAGCGCTTGATGCTCTGGCCACGCTCGATCGCCTCGGCCAGCGTGCCGGTGAAGATGTTGCCGATCGCGATGTGGATGTACACGCACGGCATGATGTCGCCGTACTGGGTCAGGTGGAGCGTCGAGTGAACCGCGCCGGAACCCTTGTTCATGCCGTAGGCGGGCCACACGTCGCGGTGCAGCACCGGGTATTCCTGGTGGGCCTTCCACAGGAACTCGGCATCCTCTTCGGTGATCAGGGTGTCGAAACGACCTTCCCAGGCACCAGTCGGACGGGCGACCAGGATGTCGACGGTGAAGCCATGCTCGTCGGCGAACTTGGCCATTTCGATGATGCGCGGAGTCTGGCAATTCTCGTGGCTCACCACCGTCTGGATGACCACGCTGAGGCCTGCCTCCTTGGCGTTGAACATCGCCGCGATGGCCTTTTCGTAGGCGCCCTCGTGGTGACGGTTGGCGTCATGGACCTTGGGGTCGAAATCGTCGAGGCTGATCTTGACCTTGTCCAGACCCAGCGACTTAAGGTGGCGGCATTTTTCCTTGGTCAGGAAATGGCCGTGGGTGCTCATCGTCAGGTGGAACTTGTCGGGCTGCAGGGCGAGGATGACGTCGTCCAGGTTCTTCAGGATCGTCGGCTCACCGCCGGACAGGCAGAACTGGGCCAGCCCCAGCTCATGGGCCTCGTCGCTGAAGCGGCGCAGATCCTCGGGGGTCAGCTTGCGCTGGCCCCCGGGACGCAGCCAGCGGCCCCGCCATGCGGTGCAGTGATCGCAGCTCAGGTCGCAGGCGTAGTTGTAGGCGATATCGACGATCGGCGTCGGAATGCCCTGAGCGTGCCGCTCGGCGATCTTCATGATCTTGTCGTAGACCGCGGGCTTCTCTCTCTTGAGCTTGTCTCTCTTGGCCTGCTCGAGTTCGTTGAGGGTGGTCATTTCATTACTCCGTATTTATGTTGCCGGCCCAATAACATCAATTGCAAAAGGGTCTATTCGGAATTCAGGGGACGGCGTAACACACCGTTTCGTATTCGAGATTCGTATAGTGCCTGAGAAACAGCCGGTGGTCGGGAAGAAGCTCGCGAATATATGCGGGTATTTCCCAGAGATGGGAGATGTGATGATAAACACACACTGCCAACTTGGGTTTCTGCGTCGAAATAAGCTGGCGGCCGCCCCGCAGCGCATGCAGTTCGGCGCCTTCTATATCCATCTTGATGAACGAAACGGGCTGATCCGCAAGCGCCTTGTCGAGCGGCACCACGCGCCCGACGTTCTCCCCTGCGCCAACTGTGCTCTGCGACTTGCCGGTGCTGAAGCGGATTTCGCATTCTTCGTCCCAGACGCCGAGATTGACCGGCTTGACCCGCTCCCGGTTGGGCATTTTCTCCACGTTGGCGAGCAATTGCCGGTAATTGGCCGGGTCGAGCTCGAAAGCGTGAATACGGTCGAAACGGTTATTGGCGGCCTTCATGAAATAGCCCACCGTATCCCCGTCGTAGGCGCCGATATCAACATAGGACTCATCCTCGGAAAGCGCCATGACGTCCTTGTTGAAGTACTGGTTTGGATCGCAGATCGACGGCATCAGTTCAATATCCTTGTCGGCCGCCAGGGCGCGCCGGAGGATGGTGTCGAATACCTGCAGGGAACGCTCGTCGGCGAACAGGCTGCGGGCATGGCGCAGCCTGTCGGCGACGAATTCGTCGTCCTGCTCGTCCAGATACGAAGCCGCAACCAGATCGTATTTGTAGATGAGATTGACCGAGGGACAGCCTTCGCCGCGCAGGAAATCGAAAACCGGGCGGAACTTGCCGACGGTGACGAAGATCGCACAATCCGCCTTTATTTCCAGCAGCTCCTGCGGCGACAGGCATTTGACGCCGCAGAAGGTCTGCCCCCATTTGGCCGGATCGCTGTCGCAGCAATAATCGATGGGCCGTCCGACGTATTCCATCCAGGTATCAACGATACTGCTGAAAATGGCGCCGCAACCGTAAAACACCACGTAACGGTAACTTCGGGTGAGCGCCTGTATTTCCTCGCGATAGCTCTTTCGGGCCGCCAGTAGTTCAGCGATGTTGTCTTGCACGACGGTCTCCTCGGCTCGATTGGGCACAGATGGGAAAGATGGACTATTTACGGCCGGAATTACGAAAGGCTTAATGGTGCTTCGATCATGTTCTCGAGGAATTCTTCGCGCGGCAGAGACGGCCACATGTCCTCGAGGGGCATCGAATCCATGCTGCCATCGGCTTTGCGGAAGGACGCCACCCGCGGGATGCGCTGCTCGTCGGGCATCGTCTTCACGCGGCACACCACCGGCCCCGGATAATCGAGGACTTCGGCGATCGTCCCCGCGACACGGGCCGGATCGTCGAGGTCGACCGTATGCACGCCGTAGGCCTGCGCCACGCGGAGCACTGCCGGCAGGGTCAGGTGGCTGCTGCCGTCGGCACCGGTCAGGCGCTTGAAGTAATTGCCCTGCGACGCCCGGATGGAGGCATAGCCGTCGTTGTCGATGACGAAGAACTTGATCGGCAGGTTCAGGCGCCGGATGGTCTCGAGTTCCTGGGCGTTCATGTGGAAGCCGCCATCGCCGTCGATGCAGACCGTCCGCCGCTCCCCCGCTGCCAGGCAGGCACCGAGCGCCGCCGGCTGGCCGAGCCCCATGGCTCCGGTCCCCTTGTTGTGGAAGATGCGCTGCCCTTCCTTGGCCTGGAAGGCGGTCAGGAAGATTTCGCAGGCCACGCCGGAGCTGCCCGGCAAAACCACATCGGCGCCCTCCAGCGCCTGGGCGAGCGCCTCGGAAAAGGCGTAGACGGTGATCTGCGGCGCGCTCCGGTGCTCCGGCAGCACGAAGGGATAGCGTTCCTTCCAGCCGCGGCAGCGGGCTTGCCAGTCCTGCCAGCGATCGCCCGGCGCCTGGCCTTCCACGCGCGCCAGCAGCGCACGCAGATAGTCACCGACGTCCGCGGCCACGCCGAGGTCGATGCTCGCGCCGAGCTTGTCGATTTCGGCCTGGTCGATATTCACCATGATCTTGCGGGCCCCGCGGGCCAGGCGCTCGGGGGCGTAGGCGATCAGGGCCATGTCCAGGCGTGCGCCGAGAACCAGCAGGCAGTCGCTGTTCTGCAGCGCGAAGTTGGCACCGCGGCTGGCGATGGTACCCGGCATGCCCACGTGCAGGGGGTGCTCGAAGGGCAGCAGGTCCACACCGAGGCGGGTGGTCAGCACCGGGATGCCCAGCGCCTCGACGAGACGCAGCGCTTCCTTCTCCGCACCGCCCAGACGCAGCCCGTTGCCCAGCAACACCACCGGCCGCTGCGCCGCAGCCAGGCTCTCAAGGGTGTACTCGATGGCCGACACCAGATCGGGCGCGGCAGCGCCGGCTTCCGGCTGGAAACCAGGCAAGGCCGCCGGATCAATCTCCGCCGCCTGCACATCCAGCGGGATGTCGATCCATACCGGGCCGGGGCGACCGCTCCGGGCGAGATACAGGGCCTTTTCGAGGTGATAACGGATGGAGTCCGGATCGGTAACGGTCACCGCGTACTTGGTGATCGAGTCGACGATCGACACGATGTCGATCTCCTGCACCCCGAGCTGGCGCAGATCGCTGCCCTTGCAGATATCGGCACGCTTGACCTGGCCGGAGAAGTACAGGCAGGCCGTGGAGTCCAGCCACGCCGCCGCCACACCGGTCACCGCGTTGGTGCCGCCGGGGCCGGTCGTCACCAGCGCCACGCCCAGGTTTCCCGACACCCGCGAATAGGCCTCGGCGGCCACCGCGGCAGCCTGCTCGTGCAGAGTGCTGACGTATTCGAGCCCTTCGGTATTGCCGAAGGAATCATTGAGATGCATGGCGCCGCCGCCGGACAGCATGAACACATGGCGGACGCCAAGACGGGCAACGAAGGACGCAACGTAGTCGGATAGCTTCACGATCAATTTCTGTGGTTGGCAAGGATGTAATCGACGAGCTCACGCACCGCCCCATTGCCGCCCTGGTTCTGCAGGCGCAGGTCGGCGGCCTCGCGGACGGTGGGGTGCGCATTCGCCGGCGCCGCGCTCAGCCCGGCCAGCGCCATCGCCGGCAGGTCATTCACGTCGTCGCCGACATAGCAGATGTTGGACAGCGGGATGCCCTGGCGCTCAGAGATCAGCTGCAAGGCCTTGCCTTTTTCCTTGCAGCCGACGTGGAGCTCGGCCATCGCCATCTTCTTGGCGAAACGCTCGGCGAACGGCGTGTCCTCGCCCGTGATGATGCCGAACACCAGACCCGCCTTGCGGCCCAGCGAAATCCCCATCACGTCTAGGAAACTGAAACGCTTCGACTCCTCGCCGCTGGCGGTCCACCAGAAACCGCCATCGGTCAGGACGCCGTCCACGTCCATGACCACCGCATCAATAGTAACGGTCACGTGCGCCAACCCGTCGCAGCTTTTCCATGATCGGCACTTCCCGTTCGAGCACCCGCTTGACGCCGTCGCCGAGCGCCGTCTCGACCAGGCGGATGTCCCGCACCAGCTGGGTGAAGCCGCTCGGCCCGAGGGAGGCGGCCTGGTCGCTGCCCCACATGGAACGCTCGAGGGTGATGTGGCGCTCGATCATGCATGCGCCGATGGCCACCGATGCCACCGAGGACGGAATCCCCGTCTCGTGCCCGGAATAGCCGACCGGCACCCCGAACTGCTGCTGCAGGATCGGAATGACGCGCAGGTTCAATTCGTCGTAATGCGCCGGATAGGTGCTGCAGGAATGCATCACGACGAGGTCCTGCCGGCCGAGGACCTCGACGGCGTGGAAGATCTCATCGAGGGAGCTCATGCCCGTGGACAGCACGATCGGCTTGCCCTTGCTGCGGGTGTGGCGCAGCAGGTTGTCGTCGGTCAACGAGGCCGAGGCGATCTTGTAGCAGGGCACGTCGAACTGGTCGATGAAATCGACGGACGCCTCGTCCCAGCACGACGCAAACCACGCAATACCCTTCTCGCGGCAATAGGCATCGATTTCCCGGTATTGCTCGAGACCGAATTCGAGCCCGCGCTTCAGCTCGCCATTGGTCGTACCGAAGGGACTTTCCCGCGGCCGCTCCAGCTCTTCGGGCGTATAGACGACATCAACGGTGCGCTTCTGAAACTTCACCGCATTGCAACCCGACGTCACCGCCACGTCGATCAACTGCTTGGCCAGATCCAGGCTGCCATTATGGTTAATACCGATCTCGGCAATGATATAGACCGGATGCCTTTCACCGACCACTGCTTCACCAATACGTACGGTTGACATCGTCACCCTCCATTAAATTATCGGCCCCCCCAATCATGACCGGCATCCAGCGGGAGACTCGCCTGGCAAGCATCGACACGCCGGTCTGAAACTGAAGGGAAAAAATCGAATTGCGACTCGAATTGCGGGCCGCACCGCCCTGTCGCGCGGCGCAAGACGAAACGCCTGCCGCCGCTTCTCCGGAGATCGGGATGAATTCGGATGAAACGGGAGACGCGACACAGGAAATCAGAAAAGGAAACGCGGGAATTGCAACGCCCCCGCCCGACATTCTGCGTCGCGGAGAAATACGTGCGGAGAAACGACGTGCGGAAGGACAGAACGCGCTGCGCTCAAGATGAATCGCATGATTTTCGCTGAAGGCAAAGTATAGCATTCTCACCACCACTCAAGCCGCCGCCGGCAATGCACTGCAAAGTCCCCATGGCGTGGACGGACGCCCAAGCTGACGCTACGCTGTGCGGACTTGCACACGCCTACCATTTGCCGACCTACCGCACGATCCAATACGAACATGCCTTCCGAGCACACCCTGTTTTCGCCCCCGCGCCGCCCTTATTACATTGAAGCGCCGGCCTATCGGCGCACCTCGGCAGGCATACGCGTACTTCATCTCCTGTGCCACGCGCTGAACGTCCGCGGCGAAGAGGCCTACCTGTACGAAACAGTCACCAATCCGCACCTGCGCACCCCTATCCTCACGCAGGAGGCCATTGAACGGCACAAAGCACTGAAACTTGAGCCGATCGTCGTATACCCGGAGGTCGTGCCCGGCAATCCCCGCAAGGCCGGCTCGGTCGTGCGCTACGTCCTCAACCGGGCCGGCCTGCTCGGCGGAGATGCCGACTTCGCGGACACCGAACTGGTCTTCGGTTATTCGCGCATCTTCATGCCGAAGAATGCCGATCCGCAGAACGTCCTGTTCCTCCCCCCGATCGACACCAGCGTTTTCAACAACCTGGACAATCCGCACGACCAGGCGCGCAGCGGCGTCCTGCTCTACCCCGGACGCTACCGCGCCGCACTGAAGCTCTACCCGGAACTCGCCGACAGGGCCACGCTGATCACCGCGGACTGGCCGGAGAGCCACGAGGAGCTGGCCGCCCTGTTTCGCCGCAGCGAAGCCATCTACTGCTTCGAATCGACGGCAATCAATACCGAGGCGGTGCTGTGCGGCTGCCCGTCGATCATCCTGCCCTCTCCGCTGGTGGACACCAGCAAGATTGGCGGATCGGAAGCCGGCCTGAAGGGCATCGCCCTGAACGACACGCCCGACGAGATCGAACGGGCTCTCACCTCCGTCGGCGAAGCATGGGACGACTACATTGCAACGGAAGCCCGCTTCTGGGAGCAGCTGGAGCACTTCATCCAGCTCACCCAGGCGATGCCCGTGCACGAGGTTCCCAAAACCCTCGGCGACGACCCTGCCTTCACCGAAGCCAACAAACGGTACGCCACCTGGCGTACCCGCCAGACCCTGCAGGAGATCGACGCCCAGCTGCTCGCCGAGCGCATGGTACTCAAATGGTCCAAACGGCCGGGCATTCACCTGCTGGCCGCCCTGCACCCCGGCGAGGAATCCCTCCTCGCCGACACCCTGGACAGCCTGGGCGCCCAGCTCTACCCCGAATGGCTGCTCACGGTGGTCACCGCCATGGAAGCCCCCGAAGGGCTGAGCGACATCCCCAACCTGCAGTGGCTGGCCCTGCGCGACGCGGCCCACATCGACTACGTCATCGACGAGATGGCCGCCGCCTCGCCGGGCAGCTGGCTGGCCCGCATCGACCCCGGCCTCAGCTTCGAGCCGCATGCACTCCAGGTCATCGCCGACTACATCAACGTCCGCCCGGACTGGCGGCTGATCTACTGCGACGAAGACACCCGCGAACCCGACGACAGCTTCACCCAGCCGCTGTTCAAGCCGGACTTCAACCTGGACCTGCTGCGCTCCCAGGCTTACTTTGGCTGCTTCGTCGTCGCCGAAAAGAGCGCCTTCCTCGAAGCTGGCCGCTATGGCACGCTCGCCGGCGCCGAGAACTACGACCTGAGCCTGCGCATCCTCGACCACGCGGGCGAAACGGCAATCGGCCACATCGACCAGCTCCTCGCCCACCTGCCCCGCAACTCCCGCCGCAGCATGGAGCCCGAGGCGGAAAAGAGCGCCGTGGTCGCCCACCTGGCCCGGAAGGGGCTCGACGCCAAGGTCCTAGATGGCGCGCTGCTCGGCACCCGCCGGGTCGAATACCACTGGCCGGAATGCCCCCTGGTCAGCATCGTGATCCCGACGCGCGACCGCGCGGAATACCTGCGCCCCCTGCTCGAAAGCCTGCAGGAACGCACCAACTATGACAACTACGAGATCATCGTCGTCGACAACGACAGCACCGACCCCGATACGCTGAACTATCTCACCACCCTGAAGACGGAACGGCAGCTGCCCAACGGCCAGGCCGTCACGGTCGTCGCCTGCCCCGGCGAGTTCAGCTGGTCCGCCAGCGCCAACACGGGCAGCCAGATCGCCCGCGGGGACTACGTGCTGTTTCTCGACAACGACATCCACGTCGTCCAGGACGACTGGTTGGATCGCCTGATGGGTATTGCCCAGCGCCCCGAAGTGGTGATCGTGGCCCCCCGCCTGACCTACCCCGAAACAGCACGTGTCCAGCAGGGCGGCTGGCTGCTCGGCATGAACGGCTCGATGGGAAATCCCTGGGACAACCAGCTCGAACTGACCGACCCCGGCTACATGGGCCGGGCCCTGTGCGACCAGAACCTCAGCACCGTCGGCGGCTCGGCCTTCGTGGTCCGGCGCAGCGTGCTCGTCGAGCTCGGCGGCTTCGACACCGAGCGCTTCCCGCTCGTCCACGGCACCCTCGACTTCTGCCTGCGCACCAGCGACCTCGGCCACAAGATCGTGTGGACGCCTTACTCGGTGCTGGTGCACTACAACAGCGTTTCCATCGTCGCACGCCAGCGCAAGCTCGAAGGCAAGCTCAAGGATCTGCTGAGTTCCCAGGAGGCCAACCACACCCTGCTGGAGCGCTGGATCGACCGACTCGCCTGCGACCCGGCCTACAACCGCAACCTGAGCCTGCTGGAGCCCTACAAGCCCGAACACGTAGCGCCGATCGACTGGGACCTGAACTTCCACGACCGCCCGCGGATCCTTGCGCTCCCGGTTCCAGGCGGCGCCGGCGAATACCGCCTGCGCGCCCCGCTGCGCACCATCGCCCTGGCCGGTCTCGCGCAGACCATGTTCTGCGAACACCCCAAGGCCTTCTCCATGCGCATCCTGTCGCCGGTCGAGATCGCCCGCGCCAGGCCCGATTCGCTGATCCTGCACCAACCCCTCGACGACAGCCAGAGCGACGCCATCGAAATCTACGCCCGCCACCTGCCCAAGGTCCGGCGCATCCTGACGATCGACGACCTGGTGACCGAACTCCCCAAAAAACACCCTATGTACAAATCCGGCTACAAGGACGGCAGACAGCGCCTTCGCAGGAATCTCGCGCTGATGGACCGGGTCGTAGCCAGCACCCAACCCCTCGCCGACCTCTGCGCGGACATGGCCGAAGACGTCCGGCTCATGCCGAACTGCCTCGAATGGTCGCTATGGGGCGACGTGGCGCCAGCCCGCCTGCCGCGCCGCAAGCCCCGTGTAGGCTGGGCCGGCGCACAGCAGCACCACGGCGACCTCGAACTCATCTACCCCGTCGTGGAAGCACTGGCCGAAGAAGTCGACTGGATCTTCATGGGCATGTGCCCGGAGGCACTCAAACCCTTCGTCCACGAATCCCACGGCTTCGAGCTGGACTTCCGCGAATACCCGAAGGCCCTGGCGCGCCTGGACCTCGATCTCGCCATCGCGCCGCTCGAAATCCATGCCTTCAACGAGGCCAAGAGCAATCTGCGGCTGCTCGAATACGGCACCATGGGCTGGCCGGTGATCTGCACCGACATCTACCCGTACCAGAACGCCCCCGTGACCCGCCTGCGCAACGATCCGGACCTGTGGATCCGCACGATCCGCGAACAGCTTGCCGAACCCGAGGCGCTACGGAACGCGGGCCTGGCCCTTCAGCGCTGGGTCCACGACGGCTTCATCCTCGAAAACCACACCACCAGTTGGTTCGCCGCCTACGGCCCCTGATCGGAGATGCAGCCTGAGAGCATAATGCTGCCCTGCATAAGGTCGGCGCGGTTTTCTGCATTTGCCCCTAAAGCTTTGCGATTCCGCGCCGCTATCAAAAGCCAAGTGGAAATCCGCGCAGAGATCAAACCTGCCGACAATCAGAAAAAAGTCAACATTTTTCTAAAGTCTTTTCGCCCCATCCCGTTAATGAACTCAACGGCGGTTGCCTTACACACACCGGGCAAGGCGAACCAAAGTTAAGCCTAATCGCTTATCTTGAACGGAATGAAGGAGAACCAAAATGGCTGCCACTATCAACACCAACTCGATGTCGCTGAACGCCCAGCGCAACCTGTCCAGCTCTCAGGCTGGCCTGGCCAAGGCTGTTCAGCGCCTGTCCTCCGGCCTGCGGATCAACAGCTCCGCGGATGACGCGGCGGGCCTGGCAATTGCCGACCGCATGAACGCTCAGGCCAAGGGCTTCGACGTTGCAATCCGCAACGCGAACGACGGCATCTCGATGGGGCAGACCGCCGACAGCGCCATGCAGGCCATCACCGACAACCTTCAGCGCATGCGCGAACTCGCCGTGCAGGCAGCCAACGGCACCTACACCAGCGGCGACCGGGCCAGCCTTGACGGTGAATTCCAGCAGTTGAACCAGGAAATTGCGCGTGTCGTGTCGGGCACCCAGTTCAACGGCCAGAACATTCTGAGCTTCACCGCCAGCTTCTCGTTCCAGGTTGGCGCAGGTACGGCCACGACCGATACGATCAGCGTCACGACCGCCGGTGCGCTGGCATCCGCATCCTTCGGCACGACCACCGCCGGCGCCATGAGCGGTGCGTCCATCTCCGGCGCCGGCAGTGCTGGCGTCTCCGCTGCCACGGCGGCAATTTCCGCCATCGACGCGGCACTGGACTCCCTGAATACCTCCCGCGCCACCTGGGGTGCCGTGCAGAACCGTTTCGCGTCGGTCGTGCAAACCCTGCAGGTTGCGTCGGAAAACTCAAAGTCGTCCCGCGGCCGTATCATGGACGCTGACTTCGCCCAGGAAACCGCCAACATGACCCGCGGTCAGATCCTGCAACAGGCAGGTACCGCCATGGTTGCCCAGGCCAACAGCATGCCCAACAACGTGCTGTCCCTCCTGCGCTAACCCCGCCTCTAAAGCTCGCCGCGGCAGGCGCCGCGCCTTAACAGGCGCGGCGCCGTCTGCGCAAATGGGAGATCATCATGAGCATTCATCCCGTCGGTTCGGGTGCCGCGTACTACAACGCAGCGTCGATACAACCCTCCCGCACGGAGGCGTCCCGTCAGGCCGATGCTACCGCCCCGAGCGTTGACTCCCAGGCAGTAAAAGGCGCTGACGAAACCGAAAAGACGTCGCTGACTCCGGATCAGCTCGCCCAGGCAGTCACGCAGATCCAGGACGTCATCAAGCAGACCGCCCAAAGCCTGCAGTTCTCGATCGACAAGGACACCGGCAAGACCGTCGTCAAGGTCGTCGACACCGACTCCAAGAAAGTCATCCGCCAGATCCCTTCCGAGGAAGTTCTGGCCATCGCCAAGGCGCTCGACAAGCTGCAGGGCCTGCTCGTCAAGCAGAAAGTCTGAGTCTTGCCACACCCAGCCCCCTGGATCTCATTCGATCCAAAACAGTCTTCATAAAGTGGCACGGTTTATGCTGATAGAGTGCAAGCACACCGACACGTTCAAGTTTCTGCCGTGTCGGTCGTAATCTAAGCCAGCAGGAACCAGGCATCACGGAGGCGCGTTATGGCAACCCTTTCATCAGCAGGTATTGGCTCGGGTCTGAATGTCGAGTCCATCATCACGGGCCTGATGTCGGTTGAAAAACAGCCACTTACGCTGCTTCAGACGCAACAGTCCAGTTATCAGTCCAAGATTTCGGCACTCGGCTCGCTGAAAAGCGCCCTGTCGACCTTCCAGTCTGCCGCCAAGGCCCTCACGCCCACCGTCGGCCAGAGCTCATCGGTAAGTTTTTCCGCCTACAAGGCAACTCTTGCCGATTCGACCATTGCCACTGCCACGACCACCAATACGGCCGTTGCCGGTACGTATTCGATCGATGTCACTTCACTGGCGACCAACCAGCAGCTGACGCTGGGCACGACTTATGCCGCGGGCGCCGCTGCGCTCGACTTCGGCACCGACTCATCCCGCACGCTGACGCTCACCAAGGGCGGCACGACCTCGACGATCACGCTCGACAGCAGCCAGAACACGCTCAGCGCCGTACGCGACGCCATCAACAATGCCAACGCGGGCGTCAGCGCCACGATCGTCACCGATACCACTGGCAAGCAGAACCTGATGTTCACCGCCACCAACGGCGGTACGGCCAACGCGGTCACCATCGGCGGAACCGCCACCTTCATCGACCCGGCCAATGCCAGCACGCCGATCGCCGCTGCCAGCGCCTTCACCGAGAAGGCCGCCAAGGACGCAGTCGTGAGCATTCAAGGGGTGTCGATCGCCACCACTGGCAATACGATCACCGACGCCATCGACGGCGTCACCCTGAACCTGACCAAGACCGGCAGCACGACATTGACGGTCGCGCGGGACAACACCGACCTGAAATCCAAGGTCGATACCTTCGTCTCGACATACAACGCCCTGAACTCTGCGATCAAGAGCCTGGGTGCCTACAATGCCAGCTCTCAGACGGCCGCCGTTCTCAACGGGGACTCGACCCTCCGCAGCGTCCAGGCGCAGGTTCGCTCCGCGCTCACCAGCGTACCCAGCAGCCTGGCGGACAATGCCAACCAGACACTGAGCAGCCTCGGCATTTCCTTCCAGTCCGACGGCAGCCTGAAATTCGACAGCACCAAATTCGACACGGCCGCCAGTTCGAACTTTTCGGCAACTGCCACAGCACTCGGTGCCTATGGCAGCGCACTGAACACGGTCACGACCAACCTGCTGAGTACCAGCGGCGTGATTGCCAGCCGGAACACCGGGCTCACAGCCAGTCTAAAGAGCATCGGTACCCAGATCGATGCGTTGAATCGCCGGCTGACGATCATCGAGAGCACCTACCGAGCCCAATTCACCGCGCTCGATACAACGATGAGTAGCATGAACACAACGAGCACATATCTGACACAACAGCTGTCGCTCATCAGCAAATAAGCCGTAAAGCTCAATCCAAACGGAGAACAAGATGTCGTTCGGCCTCGCCGCCCGTCGTGCCGCAGCCGCCTACAGCGAAGTTGGCTTCGAAACCGGGGTCTCCACCGCAGACCCGCACAAGCTGATCCTGATGCTGTTCGAAGGCGCCCTTCTGCAGATCGGAACTGCAACGGCCGCGCTCGAATCCAATAACATCCCGGCCAAGGGCAAAGCCATCTCCCACGCGATCGAGATCATCGGCAACGGCCTCAAGGTCAGCCTCGATTTTGAAGCGGGCGGAGATCTCGCCGAACGCCTTGGCGCGCTGTACGACTACATGATGCAACGACTTCTCTACGCCAACCTGCACAACAGCAAGCCGGCCCTCGACGAAGTCGCCAAACTGATTACGGAATTGAAAGGCGCCTGGGAAGAAATCGGCACCCCCGACCAGGCCAATCGCTAAGACCGCCGGAGATATCTGCATGAGTTCCCTTGCCCTGCTGGAACAAATGAGCAACTACTCGACCGAGATGGTCGATGCTGCCCGCGCCAACGACTGGGATCGCCTGTCCCGCCTCGAACGGCAGGTAGCGTCGTTGCGTGACCGTCTTGGCGTCGAGGAGGCCCTCGCATTTCCGGGCCGCCCGAAGCGCATGTCCGAGGACGAGCGCCAGAAGAAGGTGGCGCTCATTCGCCGCATCCTCAGCGACGACAAGGAAGTACGCGTCCACACCGAACCCTGGATGGACAACGTGCGCCAGCTTCTGTCGGGCGGCACGAAGGAACGGAATGTTCGCAAGGCTTACGGCGACGACAACAACTAAGCCTTCAGGCAGGCAGGGGATCGCACCATGATTCCGGGCGATCTCGCCTCCCGCCTGCGAATGCTCACGGAGGCCAGTTTTTTCTCCGGCGAGCCGACCGTCGCCCCGACAGCCCGCGTCCGGGCCGTTACATCGATCCTGCCCGACTTCACGCCGGGGCAGCGCATCACCGCCACGCTCCAGTCCGTGGCCCAGGACAACACCTACCACGCGCGCATCGACGGGCGCGATGTGGTCTTGTCGCTGCCGCAATCAGTGAAGGCCGGTGACACCCTCGAACTCATCGTAAGCAAGGTCACGCCTCAAGCCGTCATGGCAACGCTGGCGCAGCCAAGCGGCGAGGCGGCCACGACAAGCCAGGCCGCCCTCAGCCAGACCGGTAAGCTGATCAGCTTCCTGCTGACCGGGCAACCAGCCATACCCAGTGCCAGCCTGAACGGTGGCCAGCCTCTGCTGGCAGCCGCACCGCAAACGGCGGCCGCCACGGCTCAACTGGCCAGCCAGCTGGGCAGCGCGGTAACGGAAAGCGGCTTGTTCTACGAAGCCCACCAGGCCCGCTGGCTGTCCGGCCAGCTCGACACCGCCGCCCTGCGCCGGGAACCGCAGGGCAGCATGCCGGCCAGCCCCCAGCCAGGCAGCAGCCAGCCAACCGGCACCGCCAGCGCCCCCCCCCTGGAGATGCAGACCACACTCACGACCAAAGGAGCAATCCCCGGCGGCGCGGCGGAAAGCGCCAGCAGCCAGAACGCCCTGCTGGCGGGTGGAAAAGCCGACAATGCAGCAACAATTGCCGAGAAACTGTTGCCCATCGTGCATCAGCAACTGGACACGCTCGCCACCCATCAGGCTGTCTGGCAAGGGCAGATCTGGCCGGGGCAGACAATGGAATGGGAAATCGAAGACCCGTCCACGGATGAACGGAATGCCCGCGATGGCGACGAGGAACCGGAAGCCTACTGGAATTCGACGCTGCGCCTGACCCTGCCCAGCCTCGGCGGCATCGAAGCCCGGCTACACCTCACGCCAGCCGGTGTCGCCGTCCGCCTGCTCGCCGACGACAACAGCACCCGCGAGACGCTGCAGTCCGGCGAGGCACGCCTGGCCGATGCGCTGGCCGCCGCCAACGTGCCGCTCACCGGACTGGTTGCAGAGCTCAGGAGCACGTCGTGAACCGCCCCGAGGCGCCGTCGGAGGTCCGCGCCGAAGCGGTCGCACTGGCCTACAACGCCAGCACCTCAGCCCCCACAGTGGTGGCCAAGGGCCGCGGCCTGATCGCCGCGGAAATCATCGCCCGCGCCAAGGAGTCCGGGGTCTATGTGCACGAATCCCCCGAACTCGTCGCACTGCTGATGCAGGTGGACCTGGACACCCGCATCCCCCCCGAGCTCTACGTGGTGGTGGCCGAGCTGCTGGCCTGGCTGTACAGCCTGGAACAGGGTGCCCAAAAAACAACGGCCCCGTTTCCCGGGGCCGCGCAAACGGTACAGCGCTGAACCGCCTCAGGACTGGGGCGGAACGTAGCCGCCGATCTGGTCGGCACCGCCACCGAAGAAATAGCGCTCCATCTGTTCGGCCAGGTACTTGCGCGCCCGCGCATCCATCAGATTCAGGCGGTTTTCGTTGATCAGCATGGTCTGATGCTTGACCCACTGCTGCCAGCCTTCCTTCGAAACGTTCTCGAAGACCTTCTTGCCAAGCTCGCCGGGAATCGGCGGCAGATCCAGACCTTCAGCCTCGCGGCCGAGCTTCACACAGTTGACCATCCGTGCCATGTATCACCTCTCGAATTAGGATTCCGGAGCAGCTCCGCTGCTGCCCATGGGATAGCAAGATTCTAGCCCGCCACGCCGGGCCAATCCAGTCACCCGCCGCCACTTTCCGCAAACGCCCATGCGTTGCCACCACGGGATTTGGCGACATACATCGCCCGGTCAGCCGCGCCGATCAAGGACTCCCCGTCGTGTCCGCAGCCCGAACCAACGGCAATCCCGATACTGGCCGTCACGCCGACGCTTTCCGTACCGCAGTCGAAGCGCAGCGCAGCGATGCAGGCACACACCCGCCGCGCCAGTTCGGCCAGATCGCCCGGCGCTCCCGACGGTACCAGGATCGCAAACTCGTCGCCGCCCATCCGGAAGAACATCTCGTTGCGCCGCACGACGGCCACCACCGCGGCCGCCAGGCCGACCAGCACCCGGTCTCCGGCCTGATGACCGAAATTGTCATTGACCGGCTTGAAGCCATCCAGATCGATGGACAGCAGGCCAACATCCTCGCCGTGACGGCAACCATCCGCCAGCACACGCTCCAGTTCTTCGTGGAAGCGCCGCCGGTTGTAGATGTTGGTCAGTGGATCGCGCTCGGCCAGGCGCATCAACTGGTCCGCCACCCGGCGCTGCTCGGTCACGTCTTCGAAGACCCAGATGCGGCCGATGGAGCGGGCACCATCCGGGCCGGGCACCACGCGCGAAAAATCAGTCACGATCCGGCCGTCGCGGAAAACGATCTCGTAGGGCTCGCTCGGATCCCGGCGACTCAACACGTCGGCTAGATGCAACTGATAACCCGCCGGGTCCGCGATCCGCTCCATCACATGCTGCTGCAGGACCACATCGCGCACCCCCACGAAACTCTCTCCGGGCGCTAGCTCCCAGATGTCGTAGAGCGCACGATTGCAATACACGACCCGGCGATCCGCATCCATGAACAGGATGCCCACCCGCACCACGTCCAGCAGCGCCGACAGGCGGGAGCGCTCCTCGTTGCTGCGCCGCAGGTAATGCTCGGACAAAGCCTGAGCCCGGCGCAGCGCCGCCACCGACTCGAGCAGCTTGTACTCGGCCTCCTTACGCGCCTGGATGTCGGTTAGCGTTGCCCTCAGGCCCAGCAGCCGGCCGGTCTCATTGTGGATCGGCTGCCAGCGGGCGAGCATCCAGACCGTTGCGCCAGCCTTGGTGACCAGCCGCAATTCAAACTCGACGACAGACCCGCTTTGCAGCGCCAGTGCAACCTGGTCACGACAGTAGCGCCGGTCCCGGTCATAGACGAGCAGGTCGATGAAATCCCCCGCGAGCACGTCATGGACGCTGTAATCCGTGGCCCGCTCGATCGCCCCGTTGATCCAGAACAGGGCTCCCTCCGCATTGACCCAGCCCTCGATGCCGCGGTCCGCCCCCGCCGCCTCCAGGAAATGGCGCGTCCCGCCATCGGGCAATGCATTCCTATCATCGGTGCCTGATACCGGTCGGCTGCCGCCGCCGGCAGCGTGCCGCTCAGCCTCTTCAGGCCGCGGCAGGCGCTGGCGCCGCAGCAACAGATAGGCACCTCCCGCCAGGCCGGCCATCGTCGCGAGCCCGGCAGTCACCGTCACGGCGGGTGATTCCATGCCCGGCGGCAAGGCCGCGTTGGCGGGCAGCCCGGTCATGCCAAGCGCCAGCAACGGCCATTTCCCGGCCAGCCAACGGCCCGGAGCGGAAATGGCGCAGAGCTCGAACCAGGCCATCGGCGGCATCGTCACAAGGCTTTCATGAAAACCTTCGAGCGGCGGCTGACGTCGTACATTTCGAGCTTCTGCTTCGGCAGCTCCGCCGGCGGCACCTCCCGGAAGCCCCTCTCGCGAAACCAGTCCGCGGTGCGGGTCGTCAGCACGAGCAGGCGCTCCACGCCAAGGGCACGGGAGCGGGCTTCGATCCGGCGCAGCAGCATCTCCCCGAGGCCCGCGCGCCGGTGTTCCGGCACGACGGCGACGCAGGCCATTTCCGCGGCCCGCTCGTCCATGAAGGGATATAGCGCCGCACAGCCCACCAGCACGCCGTCGTACTCGACCACCGTGAAGCGCTCGATCTCCTGCTCCAGCCGCTCGCGGCTGCGCCGCACCAGCGTGCCATCGGCCTCCATCGGCGCGATCACGCTGCCCAGTGCGCCCACATCCTCGATGGTCGCCTCGCGCAGGCGGAACAGGGGGTCGCGGGTCAGCACGGTGCCGACGCCCTGCGGCGTGAAGAACTCCAGCAGCAGGCCGCCGTCCTTGTCCCGGTCGATCAGGTGCGCCCGCCCGACCCCCCGGCGCACCGCGCGGATCGCACAGGGCAGGTACAGGTCGAGATCCTCGGTCAGCCCTTCGCCGGCGTTCAGCATGGCCTCCGCATCGTCGGCGGTGATGGCCTCGATGAGCCCACCCTTCGCATCGAGCAGGCCAGGCGCGTCGCACAAGTAGATCAGCTTCTCGGCCTTGAGGGCGATCGCCACCGCTTCGGCCACCGCTTCCATGCTCATGTTGAAGATCTCGCCGGCCGGCGACACGCCGAGGGACGACATCAGCACCACGTTCTGCTGGTCCAGGTCGGCGGCGATTTCCTCGGCGATCACCTTGCGCACCGCGCCGGTGAAGCCGTAATCCACGCCATCGACGACGCCGACCGGCTTGGCGGTGACGAAATTGCCGCCGGTTACACGCATGTAGCTGCCGGCCATCGGAGTGTTCGGCAAGCCCTGCGAGAGCTGCGCCTCGACCTCCAGGCGCGTTACCGCCACCGCCGCCTTGACGCATTCCAGCGCCTCCGCGTCGGTGACGCGCAAGCCCTTGTGGTAGCGCGGCGTCAGGCCACGCCGGAGCATCTCAGCCTCGATCTGCGGACGCGCACCATGCACGAGAACCAGCCGGATGCCCAGCGCTGCCAGCAGATTGCAGTCGTAAGCCAGCTTCTCCACCAGCTGGGCACCGGCGACCTCGCCACCAAAGCCCAGCACGAAAGTCTTGCCGCGGAAGGCGTGGATATAGGGCGCCGCCGCACGCACCCAGGCGACGAAACGCTGGGACAGCTGCTCGGCGTGCTCGGCGGAGGGAACAGTAACAGGCGAATTCACAGGCACTTCCAGACCATCGGGGTTAAGCGACGCAACATTTTATTCAGCACTTCTTTCATTTCTGCAATGCGATCTCCAGCTTGTCCACCAGGGTCTGCAGCACTTTTACCCTAGCGTAATATTTATTATCCGCTTCGACCAGAGTCCAGCCCGCATTTTCCGTACTGGTGCGGTCGATCATGTCGCATACGGCGGGCTCGTAAAGCGGCCATTTCTCCCGGTTCCGCCAGTCCTCCTCGGTCAGCTTGTAACGCTTGAAGGCCTGTTCCTCACGGGCCTTGAAACGCCGCAGCTGCTCCTCGTCGCTGACCGACAGCCAGAACTTCACAACGATGGCCCCCGCCGACACGAGCTGGTCCTCGAAATCGTTGATCTCAGCGTAGGCGCGCATCCAGTCCGCCTCCGAGCAGAAACCTTCGACGCGCTCCACCAGCACCCGGCCGTACCAGGAGCGGTCGAAGATCGCGACCCGCCCCTGCCGCGGCAGATGGCGCCAGAAGCGCCACAGGTAGGGTTGCGCCCGCTCTTCCTCGCTCGGTGCGGCAATCGGGGTGATGTGGTACTGGCGCGTATCCAGGGCCTGGGTCACCCGGCGGATCGCCCCGCCCTTGCCCGCCGCATCCATGCCTTCGAACACCAGCACCAGGCTCCGGTTCGCGAAAGCCTCGCTGCGCACGGCCAGGGCCAGCCGCCCCTGCAGCCTTTCCAGCTGCTTGTCGTAGTCCTTCTTGTCCAGCGGCTGGTTGAGCACCAGCGCATTCAGCAGGTTCCGTTCATCCACCGGCGCAGCGAGCGGCGCCGCAGTCTGGCGGGTCCGATAGCCCCGCGTGGCATGCTCACAGCGACGACGCAGACCTTCCAGCAGCGTCCGCCCGACCTGCACCGCCCGGTATTGCGGGTCCGAGCCATCCACGATCACCCATGGCGCAATACCGGTACTGGTCTGGCGCAACACGTGCTCCGCCACGTCCTTGTAGCGGTCGTACTCCTTGTAGACCTCGCGGTCCGTATCCCGCACCCGCCAGCGGGTTTCCGGATTCGCCTCCAGCGCGTTCAGGCGTTTCTTCTGGGCCTGCTTGGACAGATGGAACCAGAACTTGATCAGCAGCACACCCTCTGCCGCCAGCATCGCCTCGAAGCGGTTGAACTCGGCCAGTTGCTGGTCGAGGCGCGCCTTCTTGATGCGCCCGAAGGCGCGATCCCCGATGGCCTCGGAATACCAGTTGCCGAACAGCACCCCGATCTTGCCCCGCGGCGGCAGCGCCCGCCAGAAGCGCCACAGGAAAGGGCGCTCGCGTTCCTCGTCGGAGGGCTTGTCGAAGGCATGCACCTCGATGTGGCGCGGGTCCATCCACTCGTTGAGGATATTGACCGTCTCGCCGCGCCCGGCCCCATCGATGCCGTTGATCAGGATCACGGCGGCGAAACCCTTGGAGTCCAGCAACTCGAACTGCACATCCAGCAGGTCGGTACGCAGCTGGGGTTCGATCGACTCGTAGTCGGCTTTAGACAACTTGTGGCCCAGCTCGGCGGATTCAAACATCGCCCTCTCCCGGGAAATCGCCCCACAGGGTCTGCAAGGCGGCCATTGCCGCCAGCCCGGCGGTTTCGGTACGGAAGACGCGCGGCCCCAACGCCAGCGGCTCGCAGCCAGCTCGTTCGGCCAGCGTCAGTTCGGCGGGCGACCAACCGCCCTCCGGGCCGATCAGCACGCTCAGCGGCCCGTCCGGGCGGGACTTGCGGGCCAGCGCGCCGGCAGCGCCCGGCGCCAGGATCAGCCGACGCCCTTCCACCGCCTGCGCCAGATATTTGTTGAGGGGCAGGATCTCGGCGATCTGCGGCACCCGGTTGCGGCCGGATTGTTCGCAGGCCGACACTGCCACCTGCTGCCAGTGGGCCACCCGCTTGGCGGCCCTGTCACCAGACAGCTTCAGCACCGAGCGCTCGGCCGCCACCGGCTGCACCGCCACCGCGCCAAGCTCCACCGCCTTCTGCACGATCCAGTCCATCTTGTCGCCGCTCGCCAGCGCCTGCACCAGCGTGATCGCCAGCGGCGACTCCCGCGTCACATCCAGGCGCGGGCCGAGGCGGGCCACGGCGTGCTTGCCAAGGACCTGCAACGTTGCAGCGCATTCGCCGCCGCGACCGTCGAAGAGCACGATTTCATCGCCGATGCTCAGCCGCAGCACGCGCTCGGCGTGGTGGGCTACGTCGGCAGGCAAGGGCATGTCGCTGTCGGGAGCGAGCCCGTCGGGGCAGAAGAAGCGCGGATTCATCATGCTATTATCCGCAAAACCGCGTGTTTAAACGGGATTGAAACAAAATGCCGATCCGTCTCCCCACGCCTCCGATCATTGCCCTGCCCGCCTTCCCGGACAGTGGCCCCCTCACCACTCGCCGGGCCGCCCGATGACCACCAGTGCCCAACGCCTCGAACTCGCCCGCTCCCTGGCCGCCCTGGTCCGCCAGATGGCCGGCGAGACGATCCTGCCCCGTTACCTGCGTGCCGTGCGCGAGCACAAGGCAGACGGCAGCGTGCTCACGGAAGCCGACCTGGCCTCTCAGGCGGCCCTCGTCGAAAGCCTGCCCCAGCTCATCCCGGCCCCGGTGCTCGGCGAGGAGATGACCGCCGAGGAACAGGGCCGCGTATGGCAGGCCGGCGTGGACGGCCTGTGGGTCATCGACCCGATCGACGGCACCACCAACTTCGCCAACGGCATCCCCTTCTTCGGCGTGGCGGTGGCCTACCTGGTCAATCACAAGACCCAGCTCGGCGTGGTGTACAACCCGGTCACCGACGAAGCCTTCTACGCGGGCCGCGGCGCCGGCGCGTGGCTCAACGACGTATCGCTGCCGCTGCGCAGCCCGACCACCCGCCTCAAGGATGCGGTAGCCGGCGTGGATTTCAAGCGTATCAGCCACCACCTCGGCGACGAACTGGCCGTTCGCCCGCCGTACTACTCCCAGCGCAACTTCGGCTCCAGCGCCCTCGAATGGTGCTACGTGGCCGCCGGCCGCCTGGACGTTTACATCCACGGCGGTCAGATGCTGTGGGACTACGCCGCCGGGCGCCTGATCCTCGAAGAAGCCGGCGGCTGCTACAGCACCCTCGGCGGCACCCCGCTGACCGCTGGTCCGGCCATCAAGCGCTCGGTGATTGCCGCCGCCAGCCCGGCCCTGTTCGACCAGTGGCGGGTCTGGCTCAACACCCACTCCTGAGCCGCGCCCCGGGCCATCCGGCAAGGGCGGCCCGGTTTTTGCTGCAACACCGCAGGATTAAGCTTCACTCCAGAACCTGAGCGCTTTTGGCACAGGCCATGCCCTCGTGGCCTGCGCCAAAACCATTCACTTTCGAGAGCACCCCATGTCCATGAAGCACCCGATCATCGTGGTGACCGGCTCGTCAGGCGCCGGCACGACCACGGTGAAGCACACCTTCGAAGGCATCTTCTGGCGGGAAAAGGTCAATGCCGCAGTCATTGAGGGCGACAGCTTCCACCGCTACACGCGGGAGGAGATCCGCGACCTCATCATCGAGGCGGAAAGCCAGGGCCAGCGCGGCATCAGCCACTTCGGGCCGGAAGCCAACCTGCTCGAGGACCTGGAGCAGCTGTTCCGCACCTACGGCGAATCGGGCGGCGGCAAACGTCGTTTCTACCTGCACAGCGCCGAGGAAGCCGCCCGCCGCGGCCTGAAAATGGGCGACTTCACGCCCTGGGAAGAGCTGCCGCCGGACACCGACTGCCTGTTCTATGAAGGCCTGCATGGCGCGGTGATCACTGGCAAGGTCAATACCTGCCGGCACGCGGACCTGCTGATCGGTGTCGTTCCAATCACCAACCTGGAGTGGATA
Organism: Zoogloea sp. GW822-FHT05C07; assembly: GCF_058800215.1. Taxonomy (NCBI): domain Bacteria; kingdom Pseudomonadati; phylum Pseudomonadota; class Betaproteobacteria; order Rhodocyclales; family Zoogloeaceae; genus Zoogloea; species Zoogloea sp. GW822-FHT05C07. The sequence goes on along the minus strand of NZ_CM179510.1, from coordinate 3,229,433 downwards.
CAAAAGATCCACCGGGACACCAAGACCCGCGGCTATTCGCTGGAAGCCGTGCAGGAGACCATCCTGCGCCGCATGCACGACTACGTGCATTACATCGTGCCGCAGTTCTCCCACACCCACATCAACTTCCAGCGGGTGCCGATGGTGGATACGTCCAATCCCTTCATCGCCCGCGACATCCCGACCGCCGACGAGTCGATGGTGATCATCCGCTTCCGCGACCCGCGCGGCGTGGACTTCCCCTACCTGCTGCGCATGATCCACGACAGCTTCATGTCCCGCGCCAACACCATCGTGGTGCCGGGCGGCAAGCTGGACCTGGCGATGCAGCTGATCCTCACGCCGCTGATCTGGAAGCTGATGGAACGCCGCCGCCAGTGGGTGTAAGCGCATGAAGCAGTGAGCTGACGGCTTGGCGCACCTTGTCCCAGCCCGGCGGGCGAATCACTTCGCCCCCAACAAGCCTCCCGCAAGGCCGGCCCCGCGGACGATGAACCACGGCTCCGGCGTGGAGCGCGCCGGCCCGCACGCTCAATGCGCGGCCACGGCCATGCTCTGGCCTGACTCGGTCTTCAGGTCATCGCGGAACTCGCCCTCCCAGGCATCGCCGGACGCCCAGGTCAGACGACCACGGCCATGCTTCTTGCCGAGGTTCCACGCGCCGTCGTAGCGGTTGCCGTTCTTCCACGCATAGCTGCCCTGGCCGTGAAAAAGGCCGCGCACGAAGTCACCGGTGTAGCGGTCGCCCGACGCGAAGACCAGCGTACCGCGGCCAACCGGCTCCCCATCCACCACCGCGCCTTCGTAACGATTGCCGCCGGGGAACTGGATGACGCCGTAGCCGACGGCCCGGTCGTCGGCCCAGTCGCCGTCGTACCACTGGCCGCCCACCCAGTTGAAGCGCCCCTTGCCCTGGCGCCGCCCCTCGACCAGCGTGCCGCTGAAGCGCTCGCCATTGGCCCATTCAACGGTGCCCGTACCACTCACGATGCCGCTCTTCGGGTCCATCGTGAAACGGCCCTTGTAGGTAGTGTCACCGGCAACCAGGGTGGTTTCGCCCGGAGCTTCCTTGCGGACCGCCGCCGCCGGCGCTTCGGCCACTTTGGCGACTGGAGCCGGAACGGCTGGCACCAAGACGGTCGTTTCGGCTCCCGCCTTGATCACGTCCTTGGCAACAGGAACCGCTGCAACCGCAGTTGCCGTCACCGCAGCGGCAGCCGTCACCACTGAAGTCTTGACCGCCACCGGCTCGACAACCGGCACCGGCCGGCGCGTCCCGTACAAGGCCTGCGCGTTTGCCGGCAGCGGCGTGCCCCGTTCGCGGGCCAGCGCATCCGCGTTGCTGCGCGCCAGGTTCTGCGGATTACCATGGCACTGGCCGGCCGCATCGCGCCAGGCCACCTCGGCCCTCATCGACAACTGGTCCTTCTCGGTCGCCGACACGCCATTGCCGGCGCCCTTCACGCGCTGGCTCAGATCCGTCGCGCTGTCCCACAGCGGGCCGCAGAATTCGGCGTTGTGCGCATCGATCTGGGTCTGCTCCACCTTGCGCTGGGCCTGCTGCTGGCGCGTGCCGGAACACTTGTCGGCGGCGCCCTCCCAGGCCATCACGGCCTTGCCGTAGAGCATCGCCGCATCGTCCCAGCGCTTGTCCCGCCACGCGCCCTTGGCGTAATCGATGAGCGCCGTCGCATTCTTCCAGGCGGCATCGCAGGCCGGGCCGGCGCTCAACAGCTCGGCGTTGGCGGAGCGGACCTTGACCGTCGCGGCAAGACTCTTCTCGGCCTTCTCCCGATGCGGCGACTGGCACACCGCCACCGCTTCCCGCCACGTCGTCTCCCCCTCGGCGAGCAGGCGCTCGACCTCCGCCGGGTCCCCCTTGTCCGACTTGGCCACGGCGGCACGCAGATCCAGGTCCAGCGCCTTGTCGAAGCGCGGCAGGCACTCGCTCTGGTGGCTGATGGCGGCTTCGACCAGCTTCAGCTCGGTGGTGGCCCGGTCCCCTTGCCGGTTGGCCTGGGCAGCCACCGTCGGACAGGCCGCCGCCACCTTCAGGAATTCGCCGCTGGCGCTGCGCAGTAGCGGCTCGGCCTCCTTCCAGCGCTTGGCTGAAGCCGCCTGGTGGCCCTGCTCAAAACGCGCCTCGGCCTCCTGCAGCAGCACCGGGCAATCCGCCACGGGGCCGCCCGACGCCTCGGGCATACCGCCGGACGTTTCCGGCATGGCCTGCTGGGCCGCAGCCTCTCCAGCGAGAAGGAACAGGCACACGGCCAGTCCGCGACGATGCATCGTATTCATCAACTCAGTCCCCACCCGATTCCAAAGGCATTCTCAGCATCGCATCGATCAAGCCGCCCTGTCCTGCAGCGCCTGCGAGCGGCACGTCATCGCTGGCCATCTGCAGGGCCATCTGCCCGTTCTCCTCCGAGGCACTCTGCAGATCGCCGATCTTCAACGCAAACACGTCCAGGGACTCGCCCTTCAGCACCGCCGCCAGCATCTCCTCCCGCTGGGTCTGGCGGGCCAGCGTCGCGTAGCGCTGCAAGCGGTCTTCATCGAACACGAAGGGGTTGGCAATCGCATTGGCATCGAAGAGCTTCTGATGCAGCGTTGCGCCGGCGAGCGGGTCGCCGCCGAGCCGACCGATGCGGTCGTAGGCCCAGCGGTCCGCGTCGTCGAAGGCCGTCGTTGCCACCCACGACAGGCTGGACACCGACATGCCGACCCGCGCCATGAAGCTGTCGCGCAACACGTTGCCGAGCTGGCGCCCCGCCGACTTGGCGATCTCCTCGCCCACTTTCTGCGCGTATTCCTTGCCCGCCTGTTCGGCGATGTTCCGGGCCGCCTCCTGCAGCGCCTGTTTCGCGATGGCTTCACCCGCCGATTTGGCCGCCGCCGCGGCCGCAGCCTGCGCCGCCTGATCGACCGCCACCTTGGCAGCCTGCGCCGCGGCATTGAGACCGGTGGCCAGCGTCGCAATCTCGAACAGCGTTGACACGATCTCCTTGGTGTAGTGATAGGTCTTCATCCGCCCCCCGCCCTCCTCGGACAGACCCTGGGTCCACAGCACGATCCACAGGGCCTCATCCGGGGTGACCTGCGGGCCGAACACGTTGAGCGGATAGATGCTCATCAGCCAGTGGTAATCCTGGTAGGCCGGCGTGACCGGCGGAGCCAGGCGCGCATAGCCGCGGCACACCTGCAGAGGCTTGATCGTCACGGTCTTGCCCGCCGCCGTCTTGACCGGGAAGGGCTTGCCGTCGTCGCGCAATTCGGCCAGTTCGGTCAGCATCTTGTTGGCGTCCCGGCGGCTGTAGCCCTTCAGCTCGACGAGCTTGTCACCGACCTGCAACCCGGAGTCCGGTGCGACGCCAACGACGGTGAGGCGCTCGTCCACCTGTAGCGCCCGCACCCACGCTACCCGGTCGTCCTCGTCCCATTCATAGCTGGTCGCCACGCTGAACGGCAGCTCCCACTGGTGGCTGCAATCCGGATCCTTCAGCGCCGCCGTGCGCACGATGGCCGGCCGCAGGGCGCGCTCGCCATGGCCGAGCAGGCGCAGGTTGGCGAGCAGCGTCTCATTCACCTTGCGGCCGTCATCGACGGTGTATTTGACCGAACTGCATCCGCTCAGGGTCAACGCCACCCACGACAGGGCAGCCACGGCAAGGAGTCGCAAGGACATCGGCGGAACGAATGTAAGTAAATGTAGGCGCCCGATTATGCCGCAGTTTTCACCTCCTCGTACGCCTCGCCCCGGATCGCACTTATCCCCCTGCAAGGCTACCCAAGTGCCCGGAAATCAAAGATAATTACGGTCTTTGCGCGCCGCTCCCCCGGCCGAAGGTTCTTCGATGTCTTCTACGCGTAACGTCAAGCTGCCCGTCTTCAATCCCCTGACTGGCGCTATCCGCGCGCTGGCCATGGACGCCGTCCAGAAGGCCAACTCCGGCCACCCGGGCGCCCCGATGGGCATGGCCGAAATCGCCGAGGTGCTGTGGCGCCGCCACCTCCGCCACAATCCGGCGAACCCGAAGTGGGCTGATCGCGACCGCTTCGTGCAGTCCAACGGCCACGGCTCGATGCTGATCTACGCCCTGCTGCACCTGACCGGCTACGACCTGTCCATCGACGACCTCAAGAACTTCCGCCAGCTGCACAGCCGCACCCCGGGCCACCCGGAAGTCGGCTACACCCCCGGCGTCGAAACGACTACCGGCCCGCTGGGCCAGGGCATCACCAACGCGGTCGGCATGGCGCTGGCCGAGAAGATCCTCGCCGCCGACTTCAATCGTCCCGGCCACGAGATCGTCGATCACCACACCTACGTCTTCCTCGGCGACGGCTGCCTGATGGAAGGCATCTCCCACGAAGCCTGTTCGCTGGCCGGCACCTGGGGCCTGGGCAAGCTGATCGCCTTCTACGACGACAACAACATCTCCATCGACGGTCACGTGGACGGCTGGTTCACCGACGACACCCCGAAGCGCTTCGAAGCCTACGGCTGGCACGTGGTGCGTGACGTCCAGGGCCACGACCCGGTCGAGATCGAAGCCGCCCTCAAGGCCGCCCAAGCCGAAACCGGCCGCCCCAGCCTGATCTGCTGCAAGACCATCATCGGCGCCGGCGCCCCCAACAAGCAGGACAGCCACGACGTCCACGGCTCCCCCCTGGGCGGCGCCGAGATCGAAGCGGCCCGCGCCTACATCGGCTGGAACCACCCGCCGTTCGAAGTACCGGCCGATGTCTACGCCGCCTGGGACGCCAAGGAAAAGGGCGCCGCACTGGAAGGCGAGTGGAACACCCGCTTCGCCGCCTACGCCACGGCCTTCCCCGAGCTTGCCGCCGAATTCACCCGCCGCATGACCGGCGAGCTGCCCGCCGACTGGAACGCCCACGTGGACGCGGTACTGGCCAAGGTTGCCGAGAAGGGCGAAACCATCGCCACCCGCAAGGCCAGCCAGAACAGCATCGAAGCCTTCGCGCCCAAGCTGCCCGAACTGCTCGGCGGCTCCGCCGACCTGGCCGGCTCCAACCTGACTCTGTGGTCCGGCGCCAAGGGCGTCAGCAAGACCAGCGGCGGCAACTACGTGTACTACGGCGTGCGCGAGTTCGGCATGGCCGCCATCGCCAACGGCATCGCGCTGCACGGTGGCCTGGTGCCCTACACCGCCACCTTCCTGATGTTCAGCGAATACGCCCGCAACGCCCTGCGCATGGCGGCGCTGATGAAGGTGCGCCAGATCTTCGTGTTCACCCACGACTCCATCGGTCTCGGCGAAGACGGCCCGACCCACCAGCCGGTCGAGCAGACGGCCTCCCTGCGCCTGATCCCCAACATGGACGTGTGGCGCCCCTGTGACACCACCGAATCGGCGGTGGCCTGGGCCGCAGCGGTTGAACGTGCCGAGGGCCCGAGCTCCCTCGCCTTCTCCCGCCAGAACCTGCCCTTCCAGCCGCGCAATGCCGAACAGGTCGCCAATATCCGTCGCGGCGGCTACGTGCTGTCCGATTCGGGCACTGGTTCACAGGCTGGCGACGCGCAAGCCGTTATCATAGCGACCGGTTCGGAAGTGGCGCTGGCACTGGCCGCTCAGAAGCAGCTCTCCGAAGAAGGCGTCGTCGTGCGGGTGGTCTCGATGCCCAGCACCAACGTCTTCGACCGCCAGGATGCCGCCTACCGTGCTTCCGTGCTGCCCAAGGGCCTGCCGCGGGTTGCCGTCGAAGCGGGTGTCACCGACGGCTGGCGCAAGTACGTCGGCCTGGAAGGCGAAGTCATCGGCGTGGACAGCTTCGGCGAATCCGCTCCGGCCGGCGAGCTGTTCAAGTATTTCGGCGTCACCGCCGACGCCGTGGTTGCCGCGGTCAGGAAGGTCCTCGCCTGACCGGCTACGCGCCCCAAACGATACATGCGGTGCCGCAGGGCACCGCATGTCAGTGATTTTCGGTTTCGTGCATTTACACTAGGGAGAAGAGTCGATGAGCATCAAAGTTGCCATCAATGGTTTCGGTCGTATCGGTCGCTGCACGCTGCGCGCCATTTACGAGCAGGGTCTGCAAAACGAATTCGACGTGGTCGCCATCAACGCCTCCGGCGATCTGGCCACCAACGCCCACCTGCTGAAGTACGACACCACCCATGGCCGCTTCGCCACCTCCGTGGAAACCGAAGGCGACAACGTCATCATCATCGACGGCAAGAAGATCCCGTTCTACTCCACCAAGGATCCGAAGGGCGTGAACTGGGGCGCCCACGGCGTGGACGTGCTGCTGGAATGTACCGGCGCCTACACCACCAAGGCTAAGGCTGCCGCGCTGCTCGAGCAGGGCGCCAAGCGCGTGCTGATCTCCGCCCCCGGCGGTGACGACGTGGACACCACCATCGTCATGGGTGTGAACGAAGAGGCCCTGAAGGGCGACATGACCGTCGTCTCCAACGCCTCCTGCACCACCAACTGCCTGGCCCCGGTCGCCAAGATCCTGTCCGACAGCGTCGGCATCAAGCAGGGCCTGATGACCACCATCCACGCCTACACCAACGACCAGGTCACCGTGGACGTCCGCCACAAAGACCTGCGCCGCGCCCGCGCCGCTGCCGCCAACATCATCCCCACCAAGACCGGCGCCGCCAAGGCCGTCGGCCTGGTGCTGCCGCAGCTGGTCGGCAAGGTCGACGGCTTCGCGCTGCGCGTCCCGACCATCAACGTGTCGCTAGTGGACCTGACCTTCACCGCCGAGCGCGCCACCACCAAGGAAGAGATCAACGAGCTGATGACCGCTGCGGCCAACGGCCCGCTGAAGGGCATCCTGGCCGTCAACACCGAACCGCTGGTGTCCTCCGACTTCAACCACACCACCGTGTCCTCCACCTTCGACGCCACCCAGACCCGCGTCATCAAGGGTGAAGACGGCTCCGTGCTGGTCAAGGTGCTGGCCTGGTACGACAACGAGTGGGGCTACTCCTGCCGCATGCTCGACGCGGCCCGCGCCTTCGTTAGCGCCAAGTAATTCCGCCGTATCGACGCCCCGCCCTGTGCGGGGCGTTTTCACATCCGACGACACGTAGAACATCATCATGCAAGTCAAGAAACTCACCGACCTCGACGTCAAGGGCAAGAAGGTCTTCATCCGCGCCGACCTCAACGTGCCCCAGGACGACGCCGGCAACATCACCGAAGACACCCGCATCCGCGCCTCCATCCCGTCCATCGAGTACGCCCTTCAAGGTGGCGCCGCCGTGTTGGTCACCTCCCACCTGGGTCGTCCGACCGAGGGCGAGCTGAAGGCCGACGACACCTTGGCGCCGGTCGCCGTGCGCCTCGGTCAGCTGCTCGGCAAGCCGGTTCGCCTGATCCAGAACTGGGTGGACGGTGGTTTCGACGTCGCCCCCGGTGAGGTAGTCCTGCTCGAGAACTGCCGCTGCAACAAGGGTGAGAAGAAGGACAACGAAGAGCTCGCGAAAAAGATGGCCGCCCTGTGCGACATCTATGTGAACGACGCCTTCGGCACCGCCCACCGCGCCGAGGCCACCACCCACGGCATCGCCAAGTTCGCGCCGGTCGCCTGCGCCGGCATCCTGATGGGCGCCGAGATCGACGCCCTCGGCAAGGCCCTTCACGCCCCGGCCCGTCCGCTGGTGGCCATCGTCGGCGGCTCCAAGGTGTCCTCCAAGCTGACCATCCTGAAGTCGCTGGCCGACAAGGTTGACCAGCTGATCGTCGGCGGCGGCATCGCCAACACCTTCCTGCTGGCCTCCGGCAAGCGCATCGGCGAATCCCTGGCCGAACCCGAGCTGGTCAAGGAAGCCCAGGCCATCATGGACATCATGAAGGCCCGCGGCGCTGAAGTGCCGCTGCCCGAAGACGTCGTCGTTGCCGACGAAGTGTCCGCCATGGCCCGTGCCAACAAGGTCTCCGTCGATGAAGTCGGCCCCCACGACCGCATCCTCGACGTCGGCCCGAAGGCGGCCGCCAAGCTATCCCAGATCATCGCCAACGCCGGCACCGTCGTCTGGAACGGCCCGGTCGGCGTCTTCGAACTGCCCCAGTTCGCCGGCGGCACCAAGATGATGGCTTCGGCCATCGCCCACTCGGAAGCCTTCTCCATCGCCGGCGGCGGCGACACGCTGGCCGCCATCGCCAAGTTCCACATCGCCGACGACGTGGGCTACATCTCCACCGGCGGCGGCGCCTTCCTCGAGTTCCTCGAAGGCCGGACCCTGCCCGCCATTGCTGCGCTGGAAGCCCGCTTCAACGACTGAACGCGGTCTTCCCCGGCATACCTGAATGCGGCCCATCCGGGCCGCATTTTCATTTTTTGCCGCCGGTGGTCGCCTTCCTTGATGACACGCGTCAGAATGGGCACTCATTGACGATAATTCATCCGCTACCCACTTGTATTGATACTCCGCCCTCCCGAATAAACGGAAGACACGATCCATGCCCATTCCGGTAAGCGCCCTGCTCGGATCGCCCCGCCGCCTGATGGCAGCCATCGTGATGTTCGTAGCCCTCGACCTGACGGTGCTGCTGATCAACCTGTGGATTGCCGAGCAGGTTGCCCGCGACGCAGTGGCCATCAACCTGGCCGGCCGCCAGCGGATGCTGTCCCAGCAGACCACCAAAGCCTTGCTGCTGGCTACCGCCCCCAACGGCAGCTCCGATGCCGCGCGCCAGGAGTTCAGCGAGGCCTTCGGACTGTTCCGGCGTACGCTGACTGCGTTCGCGGAAGGCGGGGACACCCTCGGCGGCGATGGCCGGCCCCTGCTGCTGGACAAGGTTGGCGACGCCGGCGCCCCCGCGGTGGACACGGCCCGCAGGCTCATCGCCCCGGTCGAGAGCGTTGCCTTTCTTCCGGCCGCCCAGCCCCGCACGCCCGATGCGCGCCAGCTGTCCTTCGCGGCGGACTACATGGTGCGCCATAACCGCGAGATCCTGGATCTGATGAACACGCTGACCTCGGTGCTCGAACAGGAGTCGGTGCGCCGGACCCACGAACTGCGCGCGATCCAGACCGGCGCCTTCGTGCTGGCACTGGCCAATTTCCTGCTCATCGTCTTCGGCATGCTCGGCAAGTATCGCAGCGTGGAGGCCGACAGCCGACGCTGGCGGGAGATGGCCCGCCACGATCCGCTGACCGGCATCGCCAACCGCAAGGCTTTTGTCGAAGCCGCCGAGGGCATCCTTGCACGGGCCCGCATCGACACCCAGGCTGGCACCCTGCTGATGCTCGATCTGGATGGCTTCAAGCCGATCAACGACAGCTTCGGCCATCTCGCTGGCGACCAGATCCTGATCAGCCTGGCCGACAGCTTCGAGACAGCCGCCCGCGCCACCGACATCGTGGCGCGGATCGGCGGCGACGAGTTCGTGATGCTGTGTCCCGCGCTGCACGGGGACCGGGATATCGCCTTGTTCTGCGAACGGATCATCGCCACCGTGGTGGCCCTGCCCGGCAACGACTTCCCCGGCTGCCGGCTCGGCATCAGCATCGGCGTGTCCTGCTACCCAGAAAGTGGTTACGACCTGAACCATCTGCTGGCCATGGCCGACCAGGCCATGTACAGGGCCAAGGGCGCTGGCGGCAACCGCTGGCACACCGCCTGAGCGCCGCCCGCGCCACGCCATCGCCCCGCTTGTCGCAGATGCGACACGACCATTCCAGGCAAGCCATTGATCCATAAGTAAAAGCTGTCTGGCACCCGGCTTGCTTGCTCTCTCCGGTACGGAGAGAGCAATGAAACATCAACTGGACTGGTCATCCTACGAGACCGCCGGACAGGGCGACGCCTATGCCGGGATTCCGACCAGCGGCGGCGATTTCGCCAAGGCCGTCGCGGTCTGCATCAGCGACCGCCTGTGCCAGCGCAAGCCAAAAGGCGTCATGTGCCCTAGTTTCCGCGCCACCGATGACCCCGGCCAATCTCCCGGCGGGCGCGTCCTGTTGCTGAAAGCCGCCCTCAACGGCGAGCTGGGCGACGCCCCTTTCGGCGACCCGCGCCTCGCCACCGCGATGGACCTGTGCGTCGGCTGCAAGGGCTGCAAGCGCGAATGCGCCAACCAGGTGGACATGGCGGCGATCAAGATCGAATACCAGGCCCAGCGCAACCTGGCCCTCGGCACACCACGCCGCGACAGACTCTTCGCCGCGCTGCCGCAGCTGCTGGCGCAGCACGGCGGACTGCTCCGCCAACTCGTGAAGCTGCGCAATCGCCTGCCGCCGCTGGCCCGTCTTGGCGAACGCTGGCTGGGCATCTCGGCCCGGCGCACGCTGCCCGAACCCAACCCGGAGGCCTACCGACCGCCGGTTGCCAGCAATGCCGATGGGCGCGAGGTCATGCTCTTCGTGGACACCTTCGCACGCCACTTCGACCCGGCCATCGCCCGGGCCGCCCATGCAGTGCTCAGCGCCGCCGGCTATCGGGTCATCAGCCTGGAGCCGCCCACCGACGACGCCGAACCCGCACGCCCCCTGTGCTGCGGCCGCACCTACCTGTCCCTGGGCCAGATCGACGCCGCCCGCGCCGAAGCCCACCGCATGCACACGGCCCTGCGGCCGGCGCTGGAGGCGGGGATTCCGATCGTCGGACTAGAGCCGTCGTGCATCCTGTCCCTGCGTGACGACCACCTCAAGCTGGGCCTCGGCGCCGACGCGGAAAAGCTCGCCAAGCAGGTTTACCTCTTCGAGGAATTCATCGCCCGCGAACACGACCGCAAGCACCTGCAGCTCAAGCTGAAGCCCCTGCCGGCCGGCAAGACTCTGGTGCATGGCCACTGCCACCAGAAGGCCGTCGGCGCGATGAAGTCCCTGCGCAAGGTGCTGCGCCTGATCCCCGACTTCGAATTCGAGTTCATCGAAGCCAGCTGCTGCGGCATGGCCGGCAGCTTCGGCCTCGATGCCGAGCACCGGGACATCTCCCTGCAGATGGCCGAACTCGACCTCCTGCCGGCGCTGCGCAACGCGCCCGACGCGACAGTGCTCGCCAACGGCTTCTCTTGCCGCCACCAGATTCTTGAAGGCGCGGAACGGCAGGCACAGCATGTGGCGCTCCTGCTCGAGCGCGCACTGGCCTGAGCGCATGCAGCTCACTGCGATGCGGACGCTCCCGCTGCTACGCATCGGCCGCCTGTTCGACGAAGCGCTGGCGGACCAGCTGTTCCACCAGCTGCTCACCGAAACACCGTGGAACGACGGCTACTACCTGGCCGCCGGCCGGCGCTTCGCGCTGCCCCGCCTGCAGGCCTGGTACGCCGATCCCGGCATCGACTATCGCTACGCGGACAACCTGCACAACTCCCACGCCTGGACACCCGCGCTGCTCGCCCTGCGCGAGCAGATCGAACGAATTTCCGGGCTGCGCTTCAACGCCGTTCTGCTCAACCTCTACCGCAACGGCCAGGATGCTGTGGGCTGGCATGCCGACGACGAGCCCGATCTGGGGCCGGCCCCAGCCATCGCCTCCCTGAGCCTCGGCACCACCCGCCGCTTCTCGGTGCGGCCCCGCCCGCTGGGTGAGGCGCAGCACGTCCCGCTCCCCTCCGGCACGCTTCTGGTCATGGACCCGCCTTTCCAGCAGGATTGGGAGCACGCCATCCTGGCCGATCCGCTCGTCATCCCCCCGCGCCTTAACCTGACCTTCCGCTTGGTGCATCCGGCGGCATGACATTCGCGCACCAATCGCAAAAGCAGGTCAACCTACAACGGTGCGAAAATGTCTCCTGAAGGCACAAACCCGACACAATCAAAGGGTTTTTATAAATACCAGCCATTGAAACAATAATTATTAGATTCATGCACTTAGAAATGAATCACGGTTTTCTAAAAAATATGGAACAAAGCTTGCTGGCCCCTTGGCCATAACGATCATCCGGAGCAGCAGCATGTTGGATACGGTCATAGTTGGCGGTGGTTTGTGCGGGCTGGCAATTGCCAACGGCCTCGCGTCGCGCGGCGAAGAATTCGCCCTGTTCGAAGCCCGCACGCGCCTCGGTGGTCGCATCCTGTCCAGCGACGACGCCACGCCCGGCTTGCCCGCCGACCTGGGGCCCACCTGGTTCTGGCCAAACACCCAACCGCGCATCGCCCGGCTGATCGCCGACCTGGGACTGCGCCAGTTCGCCCAGGCCGACGGCGAGACCGTGCTGCACCTCAAGGAACCCAGCGCCGGCCCGGCCCCCCTATCCGCCGGACCGGTCCACGGCGGCGCCCGGCGGATCTCCGGCGGCTTCGGTGCACTGATCACCGCCCTCGCCAAACGCCTGCCGCGGCACAGCCTGAACTTCGGCCACGTGCTGATGGCCGTCCGCAATTGCGACGATCACGTGGAACTGCACTTTCTCCGCGGCTACGAGCCCATCACCATCAAGGCCCGCCACGTAGTGTTGGCTGTTCCGCCGCGCCTGCTCGAGGAGCGAGTGGATTTCTCACCGGCCCTCGCCGCGCCGCTGCGCCAGATTCTGCGCGACACGCCCACCTGGATGGCGGGCAGCGCAAAGGCCATGTGCGGTTTCGAACGCCCCTTCTGGCATGACACCGGCCACACCGGCAACGCCTTCGTCACCCATCCGCAGGCGGTGCTGGCCGAGGTCTTCGACGCCAGCGACGAGCCAGCCGGCCGCGCCGCACTTGGTGGTTTCGTCGCCATGCCGCCGGCGCTGCGGGAATCCTTCCGCAGCGGCCTGCCGATGCTGGTGCGCAGCCAGCTCGTACAACTGTTCGGCGCCGCAGCCGAACGCAGCACGCCGTTCATCCAGGACTGGTCATCGGAAGCCTACACCTGCAGCCTCCTCGACCACACTCCGCCGGACGGCCATCCGGAATACGGGAACCGGGCGCTGCGCCTGTCCCACTGGAACGACAAGCTCTACTTCGGCGGCTCGGAAACGGCCAGCTACGGCGGCGGCTACATGGAAGGCGCCCTCGAGGCCGCCGGCCGCATCCTCAAGGAACTGGCCCTCGACCGGGCCCTGATGAACTGAAACATCATGAGCATCGGAACCAACGACCTGTGCGTCGCCCGCTTTTCGGCCTGGGTTGCCAAGCAGCGCAAGCAGAGCTTCGACCGCTACCGGATCACCCTGCACCGCAACCTGTCGGCCCAGCGGCGCCAGCACCTGACCCAGCAGGCCATTCTCGACACCGCCGCGGTCCTCTTCCGCGAAGCGCTGGAAATGCTTTACGAACTCCCCTTCGACAGCCGGGGCGTCCGCGTGGAACGCGGCTGGTCGGCACTCACGCTGCGCATCCTGGAGCCCTTCCAGGGTTTCTGCGAAGCCCTGCTGGACGACGCGCTGCGCTTCAACCGCAGCTCCTGCGCGATCTCCAACTTTGCCGAAGAGCACCTGCCGAGCGTGGATTACCAGCTGGAAATGCGCCGCGAACTGGCCGCAGCGTGGAAGGATTTCGCGCTGACCGCCAACGACCTGCTGGTGGACACCGGCAGTCACGCGATGGCGAGCGTGGCCGCCTGAACGGCGGCTGGCACGCCGCCATCAAACGGCCTCCAGCCGTCTCAGAGCCCCAGTTTGCTCCACATCGCATCGACGCGCGCCTTGACGGCCGCGTCCATGACGATCGGCGTACCCCATTCCCGCTGGGTCTCGCCCGGCCACTTGTTGGTCGCATCGAGGCCCATCTTCGAGCCCAGGCCAGCCACCGGACTGGCGAAATCCAGGTAATCGATCGGCGTGTTGTCCACCAGCGTGGTGTCCCGCGTCGCATCCATGCGGGTGGTCAGCGCCCAGATCACTTCCTTCCAGTCACGGATGTTCACGTCGTCGTCCACCACGATGATGAACTTGGTGTACATGAACTGGCGCAGGAAGCTCCAGATGCCGAACATCACGCGCTTGGCGTGCCCCGGATACTGCTTCTTGATGCTGACCACCGCCAGCCGGTACGAACAGCCTTCCGGCGGCAGATAGAAATCGACGATCTCGGTGAACTGCTTCTGCAGCAGCGGTACGAAAACCTCGTTGAGGGCCAGGCCCAGCATCGCCGGCTCGTCGGGCGGCTTGCCGGTGTAGGTGCTGTGATAGATCGGGTCGCGCCGGCTGGTGATGCGCTCGATGGTGAACACCGGGAACTCGGCCTGCTCGTTGTAGTAGCCGGTGTGGTCGCCGTAAGGCCCTTCGAGGGCCGTCTCGCCGGGATGGATCACCCCTTCCAGCACGATCTCGGCGGAAGCCGGCACCTGCAGGTCGGAGCCCAGGCATTTCACCAGCTCGGTCTTCGCGCCGCGCAGCAGGCCAGCGAACTGGTATTCGGACAGGCTGTCCGGCACCGGCGTCACCGCGCCGAGGATAGTCGCCGGGTCGCAGCCCAGCACCACCGCCACCGGGAAAGGCTGGCCCGGATTGGCCAGCTGGTGGTCGCGGAAATCCAGCGCGCCGCCGCGGTGGGCCAGCCAGCGCATGATGACCTTGTTGGACCCGAGCACCTGCTGGCGGTAGATACCCAGGTTCTGGCGGCTCTTGTTGGGGCCGCGAGTCACCACCAGCCCCCAGGTGATCAGCGGCGCCACGTCGCCCGGCCAGCAGTGCTGGATCGGCAGCTCGGCGAGGTTCACGTCCTTGCCTTCCTTCACCACCTCCTGACAGGGTGCCGACGACACCGTCTTCGGCGACATGTTGAGCACCTGGCGGAACACCGGCAGCTTGTCCCACGCGTCCTTCAGGCCTTTAGGCGGCTCCGGCTCCTTCAGGAAGGCCAGCAGCTTGCCGACCTCACGCAGCGCCCCCTGCCAGTCCTCCCCGCTCACGCCCATGCCCAGCGCCACCCGCTGCGGCGTGCCGAACAGGTTGGCCAGCACCGGCACGTGGTGCCCCTTGGGATTCTCGAAGAGAATCGCCGGCCCACCTGCGCGCAGCACACGGTCGCAGATCTCGGTCATTTCCAGGTGCGGATCGACTTCCGCCTTGATCCGCTTGAGCTCGCCGAGACGCTCCAGTTGGCTGATGAAATCCCGCAGGTCTGTGTATCGCATGGAAGGAATGACTGGAAGGGTTGAAAAGCGAACGGCCGCTGCTGCGGCCGTTCCTCGCCCGGATGCCGGGTAGTTCAGTCCAGCAAGGCGTTCACCGCCTTGATGTCCTCGTCGCCGAGGGTGCCCGCCGCCGCCTTCAGGCGCAGCTGGGCGAGCAGCGTATCGTAGCGGGCCTTGGCCAGCCGCTGCTGGGTATCGTAAAGCTGGCTCTGGGCGTTCAGCACGTCGATGTTGATGCGCACGCCGACGTCGTAGCCGAGCTTGTTGGCATCGAGGGCCGACGTGGACGACACCAGTGCCGCCTCGTAAGCCTTCACCTGGGCCAGGCCACTGGTCACGCCGAGGTAGGCCTGGCGGGCACCCTGCGCGGAACTACGGCGCGCGTTGTCGAGATCAGCGCCGGCCTTGTCGCGCAGCGCCATCGTCTCGCGGACGCGGGAACTGGTCGCCCCGCCCTGGAACAGCGGCACCGCCACCTGCACGCCGATCACCGTCGAATCGATGTCGTAGCGCACCGGCGCGGTGGGCAGGATGGCCGCCGTCGAGGACACGGTATTGCCATGGCTGGCCACCAGATCCACCGTCGGCAAGTGGCCGGCGCGGTTGCGCTCCACTTCACGCCCGGCCAGCTCGACGCCCAGCTGGGCCGCCTGTACGGACAGGTTGCCGCCTTCCGAAGCCGCCACCCAGGACTGAATATCGCCCGGCTCTGGCCGGCTCAGCGTGACGCCCTTGCGCAGCCCCTTGAGCCCATCGGTATCCTTGCCGGTCAGCACCGACAGCGCATGGCGCTTGACGGCCAGATCGCTGTCGGCGGCGATCATCTGTGCCGACGACAGGTCGGCCCGGGACTGGGCCTCGTGGACGTCGGTGATCGTGACGGTGCCTACCTCGAAGCTCTTCTTCGCCAGTTCGAGTTGCTGGCTGTTCGCTTCGTGCAGGGCCGTCGCCGCGGCCAGGACATCCTGGGCGGTCAGCACGTCGAAATAGGCCTGGGATGCACGCAAGGCGAGATCCTGACGCGCCTGCCGGTACTGCACTTCGGCCAGCGCCACCTGGACTTCACCCTGCTTGAACTGCACCCAGTTCTGCCAGCGGAACAGGGGCTGGGTCAGCTGCACCTGCCAGCCGTGGCTGTTGAAGCCGACCGACGAACCCGCCGGACGGCGCGGGTCCATGTCGTTCCACATGGTGTTGCCGGACAGGCCGATGGACGGCAGCAGGCCAGCGCGTCCCTGCGGCAGCTTTTCCTGCCCGGCGGCCAGCGACGCCCGGGCCGCGGCCAGCGGCGCATCGTAGGCCAGCGCGTCCCGATAGACCTGTTCCAGATCTGCCGCCGACGCACCCGCCGCCAACAGCCCCGCCACCACCGCTGCCACCAGACGCTTCATCCCGCGCTCCGTTCCTGTTCGACTGCTCAGTACTGGGGCATGGTCGGGTCGACCTGGGCCGCCCACTGGGCCACGCCCCCGGCCAGATTGATCAGGTTGGTGAAGCCCTGGCGCTCCAGGAACATCGCCACCTGCATGCTGCGGCCGCCGTGATGGCAGATCACCACAATCTCCGCATCCGGCTCCAGCTCCTGCATGCGCGCCGGCACGCTGGCCATCGGCATCAGCACCGAGCCCGGAATGGCGCAGTACTGGAATTCGGAAGGCTCCCGAACGTCGAGCAGGAAGGGCGACGGACGGTTTTCGTCCTGCAGCCATTCGGCCAGCTGCGGAGGGGTGATGTGATTCATCAGGGCTGTACTCAGAAGGTGAAGTGGCTCTTCTGCGGCGCGTTGCGCATCAGGGGAACCAGGTTTTCAAACAGCGACTCGGTGCGGAACTGGCTTTCGGACACGCGGGTCACCAGGGTCGCGGTCATCAGCGGCGCTTCGCCGACGAAGGCGAACAGGCGGCCACCGACCTTGACCTGCTCCAGCAGGGAGTCGGCAATACGCGGCACGCCGCCGGACACCACGATCAGGTCGTAGGGCGCGCTGCTGGCCCAGCCGCACACCGCATCGCCTTCCTCGACGATGACGTTCTCGACGCCGTAGCGCTTGAGGTTGTCGTGAGCCATGTTGACCAGCGCCGGTTCGATGTCGACGGTGCGCACCCAGTCGGCCTTGGCGGCGAGCAGCGCGGCGAAGTAGCCCGAGCCAGCGCCGACTTCGAGTACCTTGTCGGAACGCTTGACCTGGATGGCCTGCAGGATCTTGCCTTCGATCACCGGGACCAGCATGCTGCCGCCGTGGCCGAGAGGGATCTCGGCTTCCGACAGGGCCAGAGACTTGTACGCTTCCGGCACGAACTCTTCACGGCGGACGCTCATCAGCAGGTCGAGGACGCCGAAGTCCAGAACCTCCCAGGGGCGGACCTGCTGCTCAACCATGTTGAATCGTGCTTGTTCGAAATTCATTGTGTGACTCCCGGATAAATATTAGCACAAGCTAATATTGATGATCTGCATGCCTGAATTGGTTGCGAAAAAACTTTCGAATTTTAGCTCAGTTGTGCACTGCGCAGATCATCCGTAGCACTCCCACCCGACGGCGCCGGCTTCACCCGGTACCACGCGGCGTACAGTGCCGGCACGAACAGCAAGGTCAGCAACGTGGCGACGATCAGCCCGCCCATGATCGCCACCGCCATCGGCCCGAAGAAGGCGCTGCGGGTCAGCGGGATCATCGCCAGCACTGCCGCCGCCGCGGTCAGCGCAATGGGCCGCAGGCGGCGCACTGCCGACTCGACGATGGCGTTCCAGGCTGGCAGGCCCTTGTGCATGTCCTGCTCGATCTGGTCCACCAGGATCACCGAGTTGCGCATGATCATGCCGAACAGGGCGATCGTGCCGAGCATCGCGACGAAGCCGAAGGGCTGCTTGAACAGCAGCAGGAACAACACCACGCCGATCAGCCCCAGCGGCGCAGTGAGCACCACCATCGCGGTCCGCGAGAAGCTGTTGAGCTGCACCATCAGCACCGTGAACACCACCCCGAGGAACAGCGGGAAGCCGGCATTCACCGAACTCTGCCCCTTGGCACTCTCCTCCACCGCGCCGCCGGTCTCGATGCGGTAGCCGGCCGGCAGGCGCGCCTTGATCGGTTCGAGCAGCGGCTCCACCTGGGCGGTGACGGTCGGCGCCTGGACGCGGCTGTCGTAGATCTGGCCACGCACGGTGATGCTCGGCTCCCGGTTGCGGCGCCACACCAGGCCCTGCTCGAAGGCGTAGCTGACCGTCGCCACCTGGCCCAGCGGCACCGATTTGCCGGTGCGCGTCGGGATCGACAGCTCGGCGACGAGGGACAGCTTGTCGCGCTCGAAGGCATCGCCACGCAACACCACGTCGATGGACTCGATGCCTTCCCGGTAATTGGTGGCCGCCAGGCCGCGCAGCGAGGTGTTCAGGAAGTTGGCCACATCCTGTGTGGACAAGCCCAGCAGGCGCGCCTTGTGCTGATCCACCTCGACCTTCAACACCTTGGACTGCTCGTCCCAGTCGAGCTGCACGTCGGACAGGCTGGCATTGCCGCGCATCACCTCAGCCACCTCGGCGGCGTAATGGCGCACCGTCGCGATGTCCGGCCCATTGACGCGGAACTGCACCGGGAAGCCCACCGGCGGGCCGTTCTCAAGACGCGTGATGTTGGCGCGCAGGTTGGCGAAATCCCGCTTGAAGAGTTCGATCATGCGCTCCCGCAGCGCCTCCCGCGCCGGGATACTGTCGGTCAGGATCACGAACTGGGCGAAATTGGCCGCCGGCAGCTGCTGGTCCAGCGGCAGGTAGAAGCGCGGGCTGCCGGTGCCCACATAGGCCACGTAATTCTGGATGCCGTCCTCCTTGTCGAGGATGCGCTCCAGCCGCTCCGCCTCGGCCTGGGTCGCGCGCAGGCTGGCGCCTTCCGGCAGGCGCAGGTCGATGAGCAGTTCCAGCCGCGTGGAATTGGGGAAGAACTGCTGCTGCACGAGGCCGAAACCGACGATCGCCACGATGAAGACCCCCAGCGTCGTGGCGATCACCACCCAGCGCTTCGCCACGCACCAATCCACGACGGCGCGGAAACGGTTGTAGAACGGCGTACGGAACACCGCGTCCTCGTCCCCTTCCACGTGCGGGTCGCCGAGGCCGATTCGATCCTTGAAACGCTCCAGGCGCGGGAAGCGGCGCGCGAACCAGCTGGTGTTCTTCGGTGCCCGCGGGTCAGGCAGCAGTACGTAGCCCAAGTAGGGCACCACCACCACCGCCGCCAGCCAGGACGCCAGCAGCGCAATCGCATTCACCTGAAAAATCGAGCGCGTGTACTCACCGGTGGAAGACTGCGCAGTGGCGATCGGCAGAAAGCCGGCCACGGTCACCAGCGTGCCGGACAGCATCGGCCCGGCGGTGCTGGTATAGGCGAAGGCGGCCGCCTTCGAGCGCTCCCAGCCCTGCTCCATCTTCACCAGCATCATCTCGACGGCGATGATCGCGTCATCCACCAGCAGGCCCAGCGCGAGGATCAGCGCGCCGAGGGAGATCTTGTGCAGGCCCACGTCGAACAGGCGCATGCCGAAGAAGGTCACGCCGAGCACCAGCGGGATCGACAGCGCCACCACCAGGCCGGTACGCAGGCCCAACGAGAAGAAGCACACCACCAGCACGATGATCACCGCCTCTGCCAGGGAGTGCACGAACTCGCTGACCGAGCGCTGCACCGCCTCCGGCTGGCTGGCCACCTCCTTCAGTTCCAGGCCGACCGGCAGTTGGGACTGGATGCGCGCGACGGTGGTTTTCAGGTCGTCGCCCAGCGCAATGATGTCGCCGCCCTTGGCCATCGACACGCCCAGGCCCAGCGCGTCCTGGCCACGGAAACGGAAGCGCGGCGCCGGCGGCTCGACGAAGCCCCGCGCGACGCTGGCGATGTCGCCGATGCGGAACTCCCGCCCGCCGGCCTGGATGCGCGTCTCGCGGATCGCCTCGACAGTGTCGTAGGCGCCGCTCGGGCGCAGGTAGATGCGCTCGTTCTTCGTTTCGAAGTAGCCGCCGGGCGCCACCGCGTTCTGGCGCGCCAGCGCATCGGTCACCGTCTGCACGTCCAGCCCGAGGGTGGCGAGCTTGGTGTTGGACAGCTCCACGTAGATGCGCTGTTCCTGTTCGCCGATCAGGTCCACCTTGGCCACGTTCGGCACCCGCAACAGCTCTGCGCGGATCTTGTCGCTCTCGGCCTTCAGACGGGCGTAGTCGAAGCCGTCGCCGGTCAGCGCATAGATGTTGCCGAACACGTCGCCGAACTCGTCATTGAAGTAGGGCCCGCGGATGCCCGCCGGCAGCGTGCCCTTGATGTCGCCGATCTTCTTGCGCACCTGGTAGAAGATGTCCGGCACGTCCTTGGCGGGGGTCGAATCCTTGGCGACGAACAGCACCACCGACTCGCCCGGCCGCGAATAGCTGCGCAGGTAGTCCACGTTGGGAACTTCCTGCAGCTTCTTCTCGATGCGGTCGGTTAGCTGTTCCTCGGTTTCCCGCGCCGACGCCCCCGGCCATTCGGTACGCACCACCATCACCTTGAAGGTGAAGGGCGGATCCTCGGACTGGCCGAGCTGCTGGTAGGACAGTATGCCGACCAGCGCCAGCGCGACGATCAGGTAACGGACCAGCGGCTGGTGGCGCAGCGCCCATTCCGACAGGTTGAAATGCTTCACGCGCCGCCCCCCGCCGCTTTCAGGCTCACCGGGGCTGGTGCAGGCGCGGGCTGATTGGGCGCCACCGGCTGCAGCAGCTGGCCGGCGACGATCTTGTGCACGCCGGCCGCGGCGATGGTCTCGCCGGGCTTCACACCGTCGGCGATCAGCACGCCGTCCTCCCGGTACTGGCGCACCGTCACCGACCGCAGCACCGGCTTGACCAGCGCGCCCTCAGCCTGCATCACCCACACCGCGCTGCGTCCTTCGTGCTCGAAGACCGCCGTCGCCGGCACCAGCAGGACGCCGGCCGCGGCCTGGGCGTCCGGCAGCACCACATTGGCGGTCATGCCCAGCTGCAGCGCCGGCGTCGGATCGACAATGCTCACCCGCACCGCGTAGGTACGGGTTGCCGCATCAGCGCTCGGCGCAATCTCCCGGACTTTGCCATGCAGCACCGCATCGGGCTGGGCCCACAGGCGGATCTCGATCTCCTTCGCCGCGCGCAGCGCCGACAAACGGCTTTCCGGCACAGCGATCAGCACCTCCCGCTCACCGTCGCGGGCCAGCTTCATGACGACGGCGGAATCCTTGACCACCTGCCCGACCTCCGCGCTGACCGCGGTGATCACCCCGGCCTGGTCGGCCACCAGCGTCGTGTAGCCACTCTGGTTACCGGCCACCGTTGCCTGCGCACGGGCCTGGGTGACTCGCGCCTCGGCCGACTTGAAGGTGGACTCCTTGGCGTCCAGCACGCTGCGGCTGACGAAGTTCTTGCCGACCAGGTCCCGGTAACGCTCGACCTCTGCCTTGGCAAAGGCGTATTCGTTCTGCGCTGCCGCCAACTGGGCGCGGGCCGCTTCCGCGTTGAGGCCGGCATCGCTCGGGTCCAGCCGGGCCAGCACCTGGCCGGGCTTCACCGCCGTCCCCACGTCCACGCGACGCTCGATGATCTTGCCGGTGATGCGGAAAGCCAGGTCCGACTCGTAGCGCGCCCGCACCTCGCCGGCATACAGCGCACCGGCGGCCACCGGCGCCAGGGCCAGCTTGTGGACCATCACCGGACGCTGTGCCTCGGCCACCGGGGCCGGCTTCGAACAGGCGGCCAGCACCGCCGCGGCAAGGAAACTCAGGGCCAGACTGCGCTTCATCGGGGGGACTCCTCGCGGGGCGCGACCAGCAGGCCGCGGAAGATCATGTCGAAATAGGTATCGAAATAGGTGTCGGACGCCAGGCTTGGCGCGGCGCAGTCCACCACGCAGCTGGCCATCGAGTTCTTCCAGACGGACAGCATCAGCAGCGGGAAGAACACCAGCTGGCGCAAGGTCGGCACGTCCAGCGGACGAAACACGCCGCGCGCGATGCCGATGTCCATAGCATTACCGAGCAGCGCCATCCAGCGCACGATGACGGCCTCGTGGTGATAACGGGCAACCTCCGGGAAATTGCCGGCCTCGGCGATGATCAGCTTGGAAATACCGCCCAGGTCGGTCTGGCCGACCTTCTGCCACCAGTCGAGCAGGATTTCCCGCAGCAGGCGCTCCGGGTCGTCCCTGAGGGTTTCCAGCTTGGCTTCCATCTCGTCGAAGAGCGGCAGCACGCCCTCTTCGATGACCGCCTTGAAGAGCGCTTCCTTGCTGTCGAAATAGAGATACAGCGTGCCCTTGGAGACCCCCGCGCGGGCCGCGACTTCATCCAGGCGCGTCGCTGCGAAGCCCTTTTCGATGAACAGGGACAGCGCCGCGGCGGCGAGTTCGGATGGGCGCGCCTCCTTGCGGCGCTGGCGACGGACGGAATCGTTGGGGCTCATGGCATAGATTTACTGACTGACTGGTCAGTAATTTAGCCAAAGCGCCCTGCGGAGTAAAGGACAAATGAGGGAGAGTGCGTGCTTCCCGCAGACAACCAGCAGCTTATTGCGCCTGCCGGGGCGTCACACCTCGCCGTCGCTCCGGAACTTCTTGAGCTTGTACCAGAGGGTCCGTTCGCTGATCCCGAGTTGCGCCGCCGCGCGGGTCTTGTTGCCATCGCAACGGCTCAGGGCCGCTTCGATCATGCGCCGTTCGAGGGCCTCGACGACCTCATTCATCGGGCCTTCGGGCACATCGTTGTTGGCGCTGCCGGTGCGAGATGGCACAAGCGGCAGCGTATCGAAGACGAAGTGCACCTGCCGCAGGGTGCCGCCGCCGGCCAGCACCAGCGCCCGCTCGACCATGTTCTCCAGCTCCCGCACGTTGCCGGGCCAGGCATAGCTAACCAGATGCTCGTAGAGCCCCGGCTCGGCCAGCGGCTCACGACTGCTACGCCCGTGCTTGGCGGCGAAATGGGCGACCAGGCCGGGAATGTCCTCCTTGCGCTCACGCAGCGGCGGCAGCGCAATGGCGAACACGTTGAGGCGATAGAACAGATCCTCCCGCAACTGCCCGTCGGCAATCGCCTGCCGCGGGTCCCGGTTAGTGGCAGCGATCATGCGCAGGTCGAGGCTGATCGTCCGGTTGGAGCCAAGGCGTTCCAGCGTGCCCTCCTGCAGCACCCGCAGCAGCTTGGCCTGAAGGGCCATCGGCATCTCGGTGAGCTCATCGAGGAACAGGGTGCCGCCATCGGCCAACTCGAACTTGCCAACCCGTTCCTTCACCGCGCCGGTGAAGGCGCCCTTCTCGTGGCCGAACAGCTCGCTCTCCAGCATCTCGGCGGGAATCGCCGCACAGTTGATCGGCACGAAGAGCCGCTCGGCCCGTGGCGAGGCCGCGTGGATGGCCCGCGCGGCGAGTTCCTTGCCGGTGCCGGTCTCGCCGGTGATCATCACTGTCGCCCTGCTCGGCGCGACCTGGCGGATCTGCTGATAGACGGCCTGCATCGGCGCGCTGGTGCCGACGAAGTCCTCCCAGCCACGGTTCAGCTCCTCCCGCAGGAAGGCGTTCTGGCGACTCATGCGGGCCGAGCCGAGAACCCGCTCGATGGCCAGCTCCAGCGCCTCCAGGTCGAAGGGCCGCAGCAGGTAGTCGCTGGCGCCACGCTTCATCGCATCCACCGCCGACTCCACCGTGCCGTGGGCGGTGATGACGATCACCGGCACCGCCAGCCCTTCCTCGCGCAGGCGCGACAGCAGCGTGATGCCGTCCATGTGCGGCATGCGCATGTCGGTGATGATCAGGTCGAGGGGGTTCTGGCGGGCCAGATCGAGCGCTTCCAGGCCGTCGCCGGCAGAGAAGACCGTGTGCCCCATCTGGCGCAGCATGATCTCCAGCACGCGGCGCATGTGGGGTTCGTCGTCGGCGACGAGGATGTAACTCGGGTTCATGAAGTGTGCGGCCCCGCATGGCGGGGCAGGCGAAGGGTGAACAAGGCGCCGCCGAGGGGGCTCTGCCCCGCCACGATGGTGCCACCATGGGCCTGGACGATCTGCTGCACGATGGCGAGGCCGAGGCCCACACCGCCTTCCCGGCGGAAGAAGAAGGCTTCGAAGATGCGCTCGCGCTCTTCCGGCGCAATGCCCGGTCCATCGTCGCCGATACCGATCTCCAGCGCGTCGCCGAGATCCACGCTGAAAGCCTTGACGGTGCCACCGTCCGGCAGGATCTGCAGCGCGTTCAGGATCAGGTTGAGAAAAACCTGGCTCATCTGCTCCGCATCCAGTTCAGCAACGGGATCCGCCGCCTCAAGAGCCTCGGCGAACACCACCCGTTTCTTGGCCGCCTGACCGGCGAGAAGGCCAAAGCAGCGGCGGACCAACGCATTCACGTCGGTTGGCACGAACACCGGCGCCCGCGGCCGGGCGCTGTCGAGCATCGTCGACACCAGCCGGTTGAGCCTTTCGGTCTCGCTATCGATGAAGCCGGTCATCTCCCGTCCTTCCGGCGACAGGCCCGGCTCCCGCCGCAGCATCTGCGCCGACGAACGGATGATGCCGAGCGGCGTGCGCACCTCGTGGGCGATCACCGAAGCCATCTCGCCGACCATCGCCAGCTTGGAGGCCCGCACCAGATTGCGCTGGGATTCGTCGATGTGGCCAACCATCTCCACGAAAGCCGCCGACAACTCGCCCACCTCGCTGGCCCCACCGGGCGGCGCGCCGGCCAGGCGGCCATCGCGCCGGTAGCGGCGGGTGAACTCGGTCAGCGCAACGATGGGCCGGGCGATCGCTCCGCTGACCCACACCGCCAGCAGCAAGGTCGCGCCCACCAGCGCCCCGAGCAACAGCAGCGCGATCGCCACCATGCGGTGGATAGGCGCCAATGCCTCATCGAGGGGCTGGATCACCAGCGTGCGCCAGCCCAGGCCTTCGAAACCGCCGAAGGCCGCGGCCCGGCCGATGCCGACCGCCACTGTCGCGCCATAGGCCGGCGTCGCGTCGAGCACGTAGGCACCGGCCGCCGTCGGGATGGGGGCCCATCCACTCGCCGGCCCGGAATCCGCCGACAGGCCGTCGCGCAGACGGCGGGACGCCGCAATCAGGCGCCCGCTGGCATCGATGATGGCCAGCGTGCGGCCGTCGCCGGCGGCCCGGTCGAGCATGGCATTGATCTGTTGCCAGTCGAACTCCAGGCGCAGCTCGCCCAGGGGCGCATCATCGAAACGGGACAGGATGGGCGCGTTGATCGACAGGCTGGCCGCCGGTCCCACGGCCCCTGGAGCCGGCAGGCTGAGGGCCAGCGGCGTGCCGGAAAGGCTCACCTTCCGGGCTGTTCGATCAACAGTGACAAGCTGGCCGAGGGCCGCGGGCCGGCTGCTGGCGACGATCCGCCCTGCGGCGTCCAGCGCCGACAGATCCCGGTACACCCCGCCATATCCCTCCTGCAGACGGGCGAGAAACGCGGACAAGCGGCGATCCACATCCTGCACCTGCAGATCCTGCATAACCTCCAGCCGGCTCCAGATCGCGGCGTTCTGCAGACGCTCGAACAGCACCTTGTCCAGGTCAGCGGCAATCGCCCCGGCCTGGCTGGCCAGGCTCTGCTCGATCTCGGCCTGCAAGGCCTGACGCGCCTTGACAAACGCCAGGCCGGCCAGAAGTATGGCGGGCGCCAGCGCCACCACGACGAAGGCCTTGAGCAGGGTGCTGCGGATCGTTACCGGTCTGGGCACGTTTTCAACGGAGAACCGCATCGGGACATGGACTGTCGAGTATACGAAAAAGTACGGGCTTGCCTGTGCGTCCTGCTGCCGGCCTTGCTTCTGCTGAACACCCAGGCCCGGGCCGACGACGGCGATGAAGCCCCGACGCCGATCCGCCTCGGCAACTACGAACTGGGCCGTGGCCTGCCCCTTGGCGACAGCGGCTTCACCGTCGGCGGCTATGCCACTGCGCGCTACGACGACGTACGCGGCCGCGATCCGCGCGTGACGGCCGACCACCTGAGCCTGATGCTGTGGTGGGAGGGCGGCGGGCGCCTCAAGTTCTTCTCCGAGACCGACTTCGAGGAAAGCCTGGCGACCAAGCGCACCGGCCCGGACGAAGAACGCTTCCTGGCCCTCGAGCGTTTCTACTTCGACTACACCGTCAACGACACGGCCACCGTCCGCGTCGGCAAGTTCCTGACCCCGATCGGGCGCTGGAACCCGATCCACGCCGACCCGCTGGTATGGACCACGTCCCGCCCGATGGTGACCCACGCGGTTTTCCCGGGCTACGCCACCGGCGTGATGCTGCAGGGCACGACCGAAATCGGCGAGCGGGAGATGGACTACTCGGTCTATGTTTCGTCCGGCACCGAGCTGCGCCGCAAACCCGCCGAAGATCCGTTCACCGAAGCCCGCGGCGTACATTTCAACCTGCCGGTCAGCAGCAAGCTGCAAATCGGCCTGTCCCTCGTCGATTTCGAGCAGGACCAGACCCGCGGCGAGCGCAAGCGCCTGGCCGGCATGGATTTCCTGTGGTCCCACAACCGCTGGGAAATCTCCGGCGAAGGCATCTACCGTGGCTCCAGCGCCGGCGCACCGCATACCGAGAAGGGCGGCTTCATACAGGTGGTGGCGCCGCTCCGAGGCCGCCTCTACGCCGTTGGCCGCTTCGAGCAGATGCGCCTCGACGGCGCCGACCACCCGGCCCGCAACTGGGTCGCCGGCCTCAACTACCGTTACGACCGGGCCCTGTCCCTGAAGGCCGAGGTCATTGGCGGCAGCCACTTGCCCGACGGCACGCCGGAAGGCCTGCTGGCCTCCATCAGCGTGCTGTTCTGAATCCGCTGATGCCCTTCGCCCCCATCTTGCGCCGCGGCTTTGCAGTGTGCCTCGCTGCGCTGCTGCTCGGTACTGCCGGCCTGGCCGGCGCCGCCGAGCTGTCCGGTATCGCGGTGATCGTCGCGCCCGGCTACACGGTCCGCGACCTGGACAAGCACGAGCTGGCCCTGATCTACAAGCGCAAGAAACGCCTGTGGCCGGACGGCCGCCGGATCGCCCCGGTCAACCTGCCGGCCGGCCAGAACATCCGGAAGGCTTTCTCCGTCGCCGTCCTCGGCCATACGCCGGAGGAAATGGACGACTACTGGCGCGACCAGTACTTCCATGGCGAACTGCCCCCCTTCGTCGCCAGTTCCGAGGAAGCCGTGATCCGCCTCGTCGCCACCACGCCGGGCGCCATCGGCTACGTGCCGGCCTGCCTGGCAGACAAGCGCGTGAGCGTGGTGCTGACCATAGACGACGGCCTGCCCTGCCCGCGCTGAGGCCTGCAATCCCCGTCTACCTTTTTTGCAGTACTGCAAGTTCTTGCAGCCCCTCCGCAGGGCCCTTGCACCACCTGGAGCGGAGCTCTTTTCCATATTACGTCAATCACTTAAGCCCACTGAACGGCATGTGGCACCCCTCTTGCGATAACGACTGCAAAGCCGGCGAAGCACGTCGGCGCCATCGTCATCGAAGGGAGTCGCCGTGTCGGCACTGCAAATTCCGTTCAGAACCCCGCTTGTCGGCCCGCAGCCGGCCGGCACCCAACTCTTCCCGCCCTTCGACCAGGCCGCCAGCGGCCAGGCGGCCCTCACCCAGAGCGATACGCAGCGCCTGATCGAACACCGGGGCGACGGCCGGCAAACCGCCGAAGCGATGATCAGCAGCCGTTTCGCCGCCGCCTATGAAGCGCGTATTGGCCATTTCATGCCGCGCCTGTTCAGCCTGCAGGCAGCGTCCGGCCAAGCCATCGGGGTCTGCGGCCTGCGCGAGGCCGACAGGCAAGCGCTGTTCCTCGAACGCTACCTGGCGCAGCCGATTGAGCAGGCCATCGCGGCCGCCATCGGGCAGACGGTGGACCGTGGCACCGTCGTCGAGGTCGGCCAACTGGCCGGGCGCGGCGCCGGCACTTTCCGCGCGCTGATCCTGCGCGTCACCGAGCGCCTGCATGAAGAAGGCCACCGCTGGGTGGTGTTCACCGGCACCACGGCCCTGCGCAACGCCTTCGCGCGCCTCGGCCTGACACCGCAGGAACTTGCCCTGGCCGACCCGGCATGCCTGTCCGCCGCCGAAAAGGCCGATTGGGGCAACTACTATCAGCACGGCCCGCGGGTGATGTTCGGCGACATCCACGAAGGCTTTGCGGCCATCGCCGCACGCCAACTCGCGGGCCGCCAAGCATGAGCGGCCCCGGTTCCATCATTGGCGCCCTCACCCGCCACGCGGCAACGAAACCCGAGGCCCCCGCGCTGGAAGGCGCCCGGCACAAACTCGATTACGCCGCGCTCGCCGAAGCCGTCACGGCCCTGGCCGAAATCCTGCAAGCGCTACGCCCACGCGTCGTCGGGCTTCTCGCCGACAACGGCCCCGACTGGGCGGTGGCGGATCTGGCCTGCCTTGCCGCCGGTATTCCGCTCGTCCCGCTGCCGACCTTCTTCACGCCGGCCCAGCACGCCCACGCGGCCAGCCAGGCGGGCATCGACCTGCTGCTGAGCGACCGCCCGGAGGCCCTGGGCACACTCGCCCGCCAGGGCGCGCCGCGCCTGCTGTACGGCAGCCTTTACATGCGCCGGCTCGGCTCGGCACAGGCGAATCTGCCCCCCGGCACACTCAAGATCACTTTCACGTCAGGCACCACCGGTACGCCAAAGGGCGTCTGCCTGGGGCGCGAGGCCATCGAAAATGTGGCCGTCAGCCTCCAACAAGCCAGCGAGGCACGGCCCGGCGACCGCCACGTGGCCCTGCTACCCCTGGCGACGCTGCTGGAGAACATCGGCGGACTGTATGTCCCGCTGCTGGCCGGCGCGACGACCCGTTTGCTGCCCGGCGAGCAGGTCGGCCTGAACGGCAGCGCCGGCGTCGATCCGACCCGCCTGCTCGCCGCCCTCGGCACCGCCCGCGCCACCTCGACCATCCTTGTGCCGCAATTGCTGCTGGCCCTCGTCGCGGCGATCCGCACCGGCGCAGCGCAACCATCCACGCTGCGCTATGCCGCCGTCGGCGGCGCGCCGGTCTCGCCACGCCTGCTGGAAGCCGCCGCCGCGCTGGGCCTGCCAGTCTTCGAGGGCTACGGCCTGTCGGAATGCGCGTCGGTGGTCGCCGTCAATCGCCCCGGCGACAACCAGCCGGGCTGCGTCGGCCGCCCCCTCGCCCATGTGGCGCTGGCGATCGGCCCTGGCGGGGCCATCCACGTCGGCGGCGCCGGCTTCCTCGGCTACCTGGGCGAAGCCGCGCGCAGCGACGAATGGGTCGATACCGGCGACGTCGGCCATGTGGACGCCGACGGCCGGCTGCACATCACCGGCCGCCGCAAGAACATGTTCATCACCGCCTTCGGTCGCAACGTGGCGCCGGAATGGGTCGAGCGGGAACTGCTGCTGCAGGCGCCGATCGCCCAGGCCGCCGTGTTCGGCGAAGGCCGCAGCAGCAACGTCGCGGTGATCATGCCCCGCGGCGCGGCCAGCCAGGCCGACATCGACGCAGCCATTGCCGCCGCCAACCGGGATCTGCCCGATTACGCCCGCGTCGACGCGTGGATCCGCGCCGCCACGCCTTTCAGCCCCGACAACGGGCAGCTCACCACCAACGGCCGTCCGCGCCGCGACGCGATTGCCGCCGCGTATGCCGACACCCTCGCCGAACCCCATCCGTCCGACACCCCGAAAGAGCCCCATGGACTGCTTTGCTGAACTGGAACAGGCGACCCGCGACGAACGCGCCCGCCTGCTGTCCGCCCCCATCATCGCCGACGCCTTCGGCGGACGTGTCGGCCGCCGCCAATACCTGGCCTTCCTGACCCAGGCCTACCACCACGTGCGCCACACAGTGCCGCTGCTGATGAGCTGCGGCGGCCGTCTGCCGGCCCGCCTGGAATGGCTGCGCGACGCCGTAGCCCACTACATCGGGGAGGAGCTGGGGCATCAGGAATGGATCCTCAACGACATCGCCGCCGCCGCCGGCGACGCGGAAGCGGTGCGCCACGGCCAGCCTGCCTTCGAAACCGAGTTGATGGTCGCCTACGCCTACGACACCGTGCAGCGCAGCAACCCGGTGGGCTTCTTCGGCATGGTCTATGTGCTGGAAAGCACCAGCGTCGCACTGGCCAGCCAGCTGGCCGGCGTGCTCGGCCCGGACCTCGATCTGCCGCCCCGTGCCTTCAGCTACCTGAGCAGCCACGGCAGCCTCGACATCAGCCACATGGAGCATTTCCGCGCGCTGGTGAACCGCCTCGACGATCCGGCCGACAAGGCCGCCCTCCTTCACGCCGCCAGCCGCTTCTTCCGCCTGTACGGCGACCTCATCCGCAGCCTGCCCACCGGAGACACAGCATGAAAGACAAGACCATCCTGATCACCGGCGCCAGCGGCGGCATCGGCCACGCCCTCGCCCGCAGTTTCGCCAGTGCCGGCGCCCGCGTCGTGCTGCTCGGCCGCCAGTCCAGGCCGCTGATCGAGCTCGTCGCCACCCTGCGCGCCGAAGGCTACGAAGCACGGCTGGTCATCGCCGACCTGCTCACCACCCCGCCGGCAGACGTCGCCCGCAAAGCGATCAACGCCTTCGGCAGCCTCGATGGCGTCATCAACTGCGCCGGCATACAGCACTTCGGCTTGAGCACCGACCAGTCGGCCGCCGCCACCGCCGAGACCTTCGCAGTGAATACCGTCGCACCGATCCAGCTGATCCAGGCCCTGCTGCCGCACCTGCAAAGCCGTCCGGAAGCCCACGTCGTCAATGTCGGCTCGATCTTCGGCTCCATCGCCTTCCCGTGTTTCGCCACCTATTCGGCCAGCAAGTTCGCGCTGCGCGGCTACTCGGAAGCGCTGCGGCGGGAGCTGGCCGGCGGACCGGTCCAGGTGCATTACGTAGCGCCCCGCTACACCCGCACCGCGATCAACAGCGAAGCCGTCGCCCGCATGGCCGACGCGCTCGGCATGCACCAGGACAGCCCCGAGGCCGTCGCCGAGCAGGTCCTCGCCGCCGTGCTGCACAAGGCCGCCGACACCTACCTGGGCTGGCCGGAGAAGCTCTTCGTCCGCCTCAACGCCATTCTCCCGCGCCTGGTGGACCGGGCACTGATCCGCCAGGGGCGCCAGATGCGCCCCTTCGCCCGCCGCCATCTGGCCGAATCCAACTAGGAGCCCACCCATGAAGAAACCCCTCACCGCCCTGCTGCTCGCCCTGCTGTCGGCCACCGCCCTGGCCGATGACGGCAAACTCGAACCGTCCGTCGCCGACATCGCCCACCGCTGGGCCCGCATCAACTACCAGACACCGGCCAAGGAGCACGAAAAGGCCTTCAAGGAACTCGCAGAGCAGGCCGACAAGCTGGTCGTAGCCGAACCGGGCAAGCCCCAGCCGATGGTCTGGGAAGCCATCGTGCTGGCCAGCTACGCCAAGGCCAACGGCGGCCTCGGCGCACTGTCCGCCGCCAAGCAGGCCCGCGACCTACTACTGGCCGCCGAGAAGATCGACCCGCAGACCCTCCACGGCTCTGTCTACACCAGCCTCGGCAGCCTGTACGCCAAGGTGCCGGGCTGGCCGATCGGTTTCGGCGACAAGGAACGGGCCCGTAAATACCTGGAAACGGCGCTGAAGATGAACCCGAAGGGCATCGATGCCCACTACTTCTACGCCGACTACCTGGCCGACAGGGGCGACTACGCCGCCGCCGTCGAACACCTGCAGCAAGCCCTCGCCGCGCCTCCGCGCCCCGGCCGCGAAGATGCGGACGCCGGCCGCCACAAAGACGTGCAAGCCCTGCTCGACGAGATCCGCAGCAAGCACGCCGACAAGCTGGCCGCAAAATGAACACCCGGGCCGAACCCGCCACCGCCCCGGCCTGGCGCAGCCGCCTGGGGGATTACGCCCTGTGCGCGCTGACCGCCGCCTGCGGCGTGGCCGGCTACGACTGGCTGTACCGGGAAATCCTGGCCATGTGCTTCTGATGCCGATACGCCATCAGCCGACCTGCGGCCGGCGGCGCAGCAGCGGCAATGCCCCCAGCAAGGCCAGCGCCGCGCACACGGCACCGGCCAGGAAGGTCGCGCGGGAGCCGAAGGCATCCCACAGGCCGCCGGCAATCACACTGGCGGCCAGCAGCGCGACACCGCCGACCAAGTTGAAGACGCCGAAGGCCGTGCCCCGCAACTCAGCCGGCGCCGCATCGGCCACCAGCGTCGCCAGCAGGCCCTGGGTCATGCCCATGTGCAGGCCCCACAGCACCAGTCCCAGCGCGAAGCCGGGCAGTCCATCGACCACGCCCAGCGCCAAATCGGCGAGCACCAGCACGGCCAGGCCCAGCGTCAGCAGCGTGCCCCGGTGACAACGGTCGGCGAGCACGCCGATCGGGTAGCAGGACAGGAAATACACCACGTTCATCACCACCAGCACCGCCGGCACATAGACCAGCGCCACACCGACCTCCTGCGCACGCAGCACGAGAAAGGCCTCGCTGAAGCGGGCCAGCGTGAACACCGCGGAGAGCGTCACGATGCCCCAGTAGAAGGCCGGCAGGCGCGCGAGTTCGGCCCGCGACAGGGGCATCCGCGGCATGCGTGCCCCCGCCGTGCTCGGCGCGTCATGCACGGCCAGCAGGATCACCGCGAAGGACGCGAAGGCCGGGATCACCGCGAACCAGAACACCAGCGGAATATTGCCGGCGGTCAGCCCCATCAGGCCGATCGCCAACAGTGGACCGATGAAGCCGCCGGCGGTATCCAGGGACTGGCGCAGCCCGAAAGCCGCGCCACGCAGCGCCGGCGGCGCCAGATCGGCAATCAGCGCATCCCGCGGCGCACCGCGGATGCCCTTGCCGATGCGGTCCACGAAACGGGCCGCCACCACCCAGCCCAGCGTCACGGCCAGCGGGAAGACCGGCTTGGTGAAAGCCGCCAGGCCGTAACCCAGCGCAGCCAGCAGCTTGCGCCGCCCGAGCCAGTCGGACAGCACCCCGGAGAAGACCTTGGTGATCGCCGCGGTCGCCTCGGCGATGCCTTCGATGAAGCCGACGGCGAGCATCGACGCCCCCATCACCGACACCAGGTAGACCGGCAGCAGCGCGTGGATCATCTCGGACGACACGTCCATCAGCATGGACACCAAACCCAGCGCCCAGATACCGCGTGGAATCTGCCCCGCCACGGCCCCAAGCGCGATGCCTGACTTATCGCCGACGCCCATCCGACACCTCCGCATTCGCGCCCAATGCCGCCACCTTGCCCATCCCGGCTATCCACGTCCAGCCCCTGCGCCCTGGAGCATCAATGCGGGCATGCCAGCCAAGACATTTTCGGAATATGCAAATCACAACAAATAACCCATTTCGGGCATATGGAATCGCCATCATCTGCGCAGTGACATCCTTCCTCCGCAAGACTTCACCCCTTCTGTATATTCCGAACAGTTTTCAACCAAGGATCGTGGCCTCCGACGTCCCACCGAGCCCCCCCGAAAGCCTCCCCAGTGAACAAGAACGTCTCGATGATCCTGCTGATCGTCACCTGCTTCATCCTGTTCCTGACGGGAAGTCTGGTCGCGTCCCGGGACACCATCTGGCACCAGACTGAAGATCGGGCGACCACGCTGGCACGCATGATCGAGCAACATGCCTCCGGCAACATCGACCGCGTGGACGACATGCTGCAGAGCATCGCCGAACGCGTCACCGCCGCCGACCTGGGCAACGCCCGGCAGCTCCCGTCCGCTCGCCGGGACGAACTGACCGGCTTGCTGGTAAGCCACCAGCAACGTACCAACGGGGTCGTGTCCATCTCCCTGACCGACGCCACCGGCCAGGTCTTCGCCAACTCGGTCGGCAGCCCGCCCGGCAATACCCTCGAAGACCGCGACTACTTCCTCGAACTCAGGAACGGCGCACGGCACCAGCCGGTGGTCTCCGGCGCGATCAAGGGGCGGGTCTCGAAAAAATGGGGTATCCAGATCGCCCGCCGCCTCGCGCTGCCGGACGGCAGCTTCGGTGGCATGATCGTGGCCAACTTCGGCCTCACCGAAGGCTTCATCGACTACTACTCCACCCTCGGGCTGTCGCCGCGCACACGCATCAGCCTGGTGGACGGCAGCGGGCGCATCGTCGTCCGCCAGCCGGTGATCGAAAACGCCATCGGACAGCCGCGCACGACGCAGGTGGTCGTCAATGCGATCCACAGCGGCAGCACCGACGGCCTGGAAATCGGCGTCTCACCCATCGACAGCGTCGAACGCATGAACGCCTACCGCAAGTCGGTACGCTATCCCTTCTACGTGGTGGTCGGCATTCCCACCGACGAGGCCTTTGCCGAGTGGAACCGGGGGCTGCTGTTGAGTCTGCTGGGCGGCTCGGTACTGGTCGTCCTGGGCCTGCTGGTGGCGCGGGCCATGCACCGCCAGAGCCAGGCCGACGCCCTGCTGGCAGAACGCACCCGGCAGCTCGAAGAGAGCCACCATGATCTTGCCGAACGCTCCACCGAGCTGATCGCCGCCCGCGACGCCGCCGAGCAGGCCAGCCAGGCCAAGAGCTCCTTCCTGGCCAACATGAGCCACGAGATCCGCACGCCGATGAACGCCATCATCGGCGCCAGCCACCTCTTGAGAACCGGCAATCCCCGCCCGGACCAGCAGGACTGGATCCAGCACATCTCCACCGCGGCTACCCACCTGCTGGCCCTCATCAACGACATCCTCGATCTGTCCAAGATCGAGGCCGACAAGCTCCAGCTGGAAACCACCGATTTCCATACCGCGGCCGTGGTCCAGCAGGCCGTCGAGATGATCGCCGCCCGCGCCCGCGCCAAGGGCCTGCGCGTCGGCGTAGACATTGCCGGGCTGCCGCCGGCCATGCACGGCGACACCACCCGCATCGGCCAGATCCTGGTCAACTACCTGGGCAATGCGGTCAAGTTCACCGAGCGCGGGCACATCGCGCTGCGCGGCTCGGTCGTCGGGGAGGACAGGGACGGCTGGACGATCCGCTTCGAAGTCAGCGACACCGGCATCGGCCTGGACAGCACCCAGCAAGCCCGCCTGTTCGAAGCCTTCGAACAGGCCGACAAGACCACCATGCGCAAGTTCGGCGGCACCGGGCTGGGCCTCGCGATCACCCGCCACCTGGCCCGCCTGATGAACGGCGAAGTCGGCGTGGAAGCCAGCCCCGGCAACGGCGCAACCTTCTGGGCCACGCTGCGCCTGGGCCGGGCCGACAACATACTGCCAATGGACACCTTCGACGCCCGCACACGTGACTCGGGCATCGCCCAGCGCCTGGCCGCCGAATGCGGCGGCTGCCGCCTCCTGCTGGCCGAGGACATGGAAGCCAACCAGCAGGTCGCCCTGGCCCTCCTCGCGCAGGCGGGCCTTCACGCCGACCTGGCCCGTACCGGCAGCGAGGCGGTCGAGATGGCCACCGCCCGGCACTACGACCTGATCCTGATGGACATGCAGATGCCCGAGATGGACGGCGTGGAAGCCACCCGGGCCATCCGCACCCTGCCCGACTACGCCCAGACGCCGATTCTCGCGATGACCGCCAATGCCTTTGCCGAGGACCGCCAGTCCTGCCTCAACACCGGCATGAACGACCACATCACCAAGCCCGTCGATCCCGAAGCCCTGTACGCCACGCTGCTGGCCTGGCTGCCCGCCAAAGCGCATGTCGAGACGGACGCCGCGCAGCTGGCTGCCCGCACGCACCCGGCAGCCGCCACCGACCCGCTGGCACTACTGGCCGACATCCCGGCGCTGGACATTCCCGCCGGCCTGCGCAACACCGGCGGCAAGCCGGCCGCCTACCGGACCTTGCTGCAGAGCTTCCGGCGCAGCGTTCCGCAGGAACGCAGCCAGCTGCGGCAAGCCCTCGACGACCGGGACAGCAACACGCTCGCACGGCGTGCCCATGCCCTCCGGGGAACCGCGGCAACCCTCGGCCTGACGGGGATTGCCGAGGCCTGCCTGGCGCTCGAGGGCGCCGCCGCCGGCGCGCTTCCCGAGCTGCCGGCAGAGCAGCACTGGCAGGCGCTCGACGATGCCCTGCTGGGCTTCGAGGCCCATTCGCAGCAGCTGGCCGCATAGCCGCCCCGGCCTATGCCATCAGCAAAAATCGGCAGGCGGCAGTTTTTCGCGGGAACGTAGCCTTGTCTCCGCTAAACTTGGCGTCCTGACTGAACGCATACCCGCCGGTAATTCCCTTGTCGACACGTAAAGCCATCGCCTTCTCGTTCCTGGACCGTTACGCCAGCCTTGCCATCAACATGGTCGCATCGATGATCGTGGCGCGTCTGCTGACGCCCGGCGAGGTCGGCGTGTTTTCCGTAACGATGGTCCTGCTGGCCTTCCTCGGCACGGTCCGCGACCTCGGCGCGGGGGAATACCTGGTCCAGGAGAAGGAGCTGACGACGGCCCGTGTCCGCGCGGTATGGGCCGTGCAGCTCGGGCTGGGGCTGGCGCTGGCCCTCGTCATCCTCATCGCCGCCGTACCGGTGTCCAACTTCTACGGCGAACCCAAGATGCGCGACATCATGTTCGTCATCGCGCTCAACTACGCCATCAACCCGTTCGGCTCCCTGACCTACGCCTATCTCATCCGCGAGATGCGCTTCGACTCGATCGCGCTGATCCGCTTCTCCGGCACGCTGATCGGCACCATCGCGACGGTCGTGCTGGCCTGGCAGGGCCATGGCGCCATCAGCCTGGCGCTGGGCATGTTCGTGACGACGCTGGTCAGCGCGCTGACCTCGATCCACTTCCGCCCCAAGTCCTTTCCGTGGATGCCCGGCACGAGCGAGATCCGCCGCGTGCTGTCCTTCGGCGGCAAACTGACGTCCACCTCCTTGCTCAACGCGCTGGGCAGCAACACGCCGGAGCTTCTGCTGGGCAAGCTGCAGGGCATGGCGGCCGTCGGCTTCTACTCCCGCGCCAGCGGCCTGGTGGCGATGTTCAGCCGCCTGATCACCGACCCCGTGACCAGCGTGGCGATGTCCGGATTTGCCAAGCAGCGCCGGGAGCAGGGCCAGTTCACCGAAGCCTTCCTGACTGCCAATTCCCATATCACCGCGCTGGGCTGGTCCTTCTGCCTGGCCCTCATGCTGCTTGCCCAGCCACTCACCCGCGTCCTGTACGGCGCCCAGTGGGATGACTCGGTGCCGCTGACGCGCATCCTGGCGATCGGCTACCTCTTCGCCGCGCCGGTGGCGCTGGGCGCCGCGGCGCTGACCGCGGCCGGCCAGGCCGGCCGCATGCTGAAGACAACCAGCATCAGCATCACCTCCACCGTCGTGCTGGCCGCAGCCAGCGTCACCTTCGGCGTCACCATGCTGGCCTGGGCCATGACGGCCACCGCGGTCATCAGCGCCACGGTATGGATGCGCATGATCCGGCCCGTCGTGGGCTTTTCCTGGCTCCAGCTTTACCAGGCCCTGTGGCGCAGCGCGCTCGTCGCGCTGGCCTCGGCAATCGGCCCGCTGGCGGTGGTCGCCGTGTCCGGCCTCGAGCCGGAACACAGCCTGTCCGCGGTCACGCTGGGTGGCGTCGGGGCCGGCATCGGCTTCGTCGCCTCGGTCATCCTGACCGGCCACCCGCTCCGGAATGAACTCACCTCGGTGTGGAGCAAGCTCCGCGCGCGCCTCAAACCGGGCCAGACCGGATGATCGCCCCTCCCCGCACAGCCCCCATCAGCCCATGACACGACTGACGATTGGCGTCCCCGCCTACCGGAACGCCGGCACCCTGCGCACTTCCGTCGAATCCCTGCTCGCCCAGACCTTCAGCGATTTCCGGCTGGTAATCTCGGACGACAACTCCCCGGACGAAACCCGGGAAGTGGCCATGCAGCTGGCGCGCGAGGACAGTCGCATCGAATACATCCGCCAGCCGAAGAACCTCAAGTACCAGAATTTCGGCTTCCTGCTGCGCCAGGCCACGACCGAGTTCTTCATGTGGGCGGCCGGCGACGATTACTGGTACCCGGAGTTCGCCGAACGCTGCATCGCGGAGCTGGACGCCCATCCCGACATCGTTCTGGCAACGCCCCGCGTGCAGTTCGTACAGGCGGGCGTCGCGGCCGGCCTGTCCAACGCGACCTTCCCCCTGCTGGGGGCCGTCGATGCCAACATCCGCAACTATCTGCGCACGCCGGGCGACAACAGCCGCATGTATGGTGTCTTCCGTACCGCCGCCGGGCAGCGCTCGTTTCCGGAAGACTCCTTCCACGCCTACGACTGGGCCTTCTGCGCGGCGATCCTGCGCTTTGGCGGCCACGCCGAGATTCCGGAAGTACTGATGGCGCGCGACCTGACCCCCTCAGCCAACTACCAGGGCCTCGCGCGGGCCGACGGCGACTCCACGCTGACGCGCAACTTCCCGCTCTACGCGATGAGCCGCTGGCTGCTGAAGGAGGCCCGCATTCCCCGTTCCGGCGGCGTCCTGGGCACCCTCGCGGCGCTCAACATCAACAAGCACATCGAGTACACCGATCATTTCCACCCCCTCTACGCGCGTGCCACCCAGCCACTTCAAAGCGTCTGGCGGCGCTATATCGAATGGCGCCTGCTGAAATGAACCCGAATGCCGCTTCACCCGACCAAGCCCGGCAACGGGCGCTGTTCATCGCCACCAGCGTTCCGGAGAACGAGCAGCGCAGCGCATCGGGCTTCCATCGCCGGCAGCGCCTGCTGATCGACGCAATCAAGTCGGTCGCCTCCGACATCGAAGTACTGCTGTATGTCATCCCCGGGCCCGACGCCACCAGCGAGTCCACCCGGCAGGACATCGAGGAGCGCCTGTGCCGGCTGTGGGAAGGGCAGTTCAGGGTGACCCTCTGCGCACGGGAAAAACACTCGGAAGGCAGCACCTTCTGGCAACGCTATTTCCGCCCCGCACTCAGCCTCTTCAAGCAATCCGGCTATGAAACCCAGGCCGGCGCACAGCAGATCGCCGCGCTGAATGCCTGCCTCGATCGCAAGCCCGACTTCATCTTCGTGCATCGCCTGCTCAGCATCCCGCCGGTCCTGCTGACCCATGAAGACCTCCCCCCCGTGTTCATGGACATGGATGACATCGAACACGTGGCCTTCAAGCGCAGCGTCGCCCAACCTCCGGTCTGGGCGAGCAAACGCCTGCAGTACCTGCAGGTCCCGGCGCTCATGTATGGAGAGCGGCAGGCCATCAGGCGCTGCGCAGCCACCCTCGTCTGCTCGGAAACGGACAGCCTGAAGCTGCAGCAGATGTACTCAACGCGACGGGTCGTCGCCATTCCCAACGCGGTCGCCACTAAGCCCCAACGGGGGCCGCTGACCCACGCGCAGACTCTGCTGCTGCTCGGCGACTACAGCTATGCGCCCAACCGTGTCGGCGTGGAGTTCTTCATCGACAAGGTCTGGCCGCGGGTCATCGCGGCCGTTCCCGAAGCACGCATCACCGTTGCCGGACTGCGCTCGGAGCTGCTGCGCCACGCGTCGGCGCCGCCCCCCGGCATTGATTTCCCCGGCTTCGTCACCGACCTGGACGCCGCCTACGCCGCGGCCCGGATCGTGGTCTGCCCGATCCTGTCCGGCGGCGGAACGCGGGTCAAGATCATGGAAGCCGCAGCGTACGGCAAGCCCATCGTGTCCACCGCCATCGGGGCCGAGGGCATCCAACTCGAGAACGGGCGGGAGATCCTGCTTCGCGACAGCCCCGAAAAATTCGCCGAGGCCTGCATCCTGCTGCTGAAGGATCACGCTGCCGCGGCCACCATGGGCAGGCAGGCCGCCGAAGCCATCCAGGCCCGCTACGAACGCTCGCGAGTCGTGGCACGGCTGGCCGACCTGCTGCGCGCCCCTTCTTCTGCCGTCCGCTCCCGAAGCCGCCCATGATCTCCATCGTCATTGCCGCCTACAACTGCGAACCCTACCTGGAACAGGCGATCCGCTCGATCCAGGCCCAGCGCTACCAGGACCTGGAAGTGCTCATCGTCAACGACGGCTCCACCGACGACACGCGCCAGCTTGCCGAACGCTTGGCGCAGGAAGATCCGCGTATCACGGTGATCAACCAGCCCAATTCGGGCGGCCCTGCACAACCGCGGAATCTGGGCATTGCACGCTCCCGTGGCGAATACATCTGCTTTCTCGATCCGGACGACTACTGGTACCCGGACAAGCTCGAGAAGCAGCTCACGCTGATCGAGTCCCTGCCCGACGTGGCCCTGGTCTTCTCGGACATGCACCGTGTGGACGAACATGGCTCCAACCTGGGCCCGACCTATCTGGGCCGTGTCCATTACATGGACACGGCGAAGGATTATCTGGAGCCGATCGCTCCGAACACCTATGTCACGCGCCCCGGCTTCTATGCTTACAGTTCGGTCGGCGTGGTCGGCCCCGTCACCTCGTCCATCGTGCTGCGGCGGAGCGCCCTGAAGGGACTCGAAGAGTGCTTTCCCCTCGACCTCGTCGTCGGTGAAGACATCGATCTGTGGTTCCGCATCCTGATCAACGGCAAGGCAGCCTTCATCGACGAACCCCTGCACGCCTACCGGCAACATTCCGCCAGCCTGATGCACAACAGCGCGCGGGTGAATATCGGCCTGTCGGCAACCCACACGCGCAACTATGCCCGCGTCGAGTCACAGCTGAAACCGGAGCAAAAACAGCAATACCGCCGGCGTATCGCCAACCATCTGTTCGACCTGGGCTGCCAGCAACTGCTGGCAGGCGACAGCCACAACGCCCGCCAGCAGTTCCGGCAATGCTTCGCGTGGAGCCCGCGCCCCAAGTTTGCCCTGGCCTGGTGCAAGACCTTCCTGCCGCGTAGCAGCAACTGATTCAGGCGTGCATCGGAAAGCATGAAAACCCCCGCGGCATTGCCTCCCGCCAGCTTCGCCAAGACCCACGACCTTCCCGGCCTCGTCCTGCGCCTTGCCCTGGCGCTCGGCGTGCTGCTGGCGATCTGGCTGCCCCACTACACCCGCTTCCATATCGACCGCGCGCCCGTTGGGGCCGATGTCACCGCGGTGTCCCTGCGCCAGCCCGCAACGTCCGTACTGGACGAGATCGCCGCCATGCGCTTCGCGATCCGTCTCGAGCTTCCCCCTGAAAAACGCATTTCCGTCGCCGATGCGGCCACCAGGGGCACGGTCGAGCTACCGGTCCTCACTGCCCCCATGCCGCTGCTCGGCTTCCCTGCCGACCTGCATGCCGGCTCGTCCAGCACGCAACTGATCCTCGCCAGCCTGGGCCTCGAAAGACTGCTGCTGGACGCTTACGACACCAGCCACGATCCGCGCTACAAACAGCTCGCGCTGAGGCGGGTGCTCGATTTCGCTGCCTACGAAGGCCATCAGAGAACCTCGTCCGACTTCCTGTGGAACGACCACGCCATTGCCGCACGCATTTCCGTTCTCGCCCATCTATGGCGCACGATCCGCGATGACCCGGCCGTCACGGCAGCAGAAAAGGGCGAGATCCTGTCACTGGTCCAGCGGAGCGGGCGGCTTCTCGCCAAGCCCGGCTTGTTCACAGTCCGGACCAATCACGGGGTGATGCAGAACCTGGGGCTACTGCAGATCGGCGCCGCCTTCCCGGCACTGCCGGAAGCCCCGGCATGGCGCCGGCTGGGCCTCAAACGCCTGCATCAGCAAGCCGGGTTCTACGTGTCTCCGGAAGGATTCGTGCTGGAGCATTCAGGTGAATACCACGCATTCGGCGCCGAACTACTGACCCAGGCGGTCAGGCTATGCGTGCTCAACGGCATGCCCCCGCCCGAGTGGCTCGTGCGCGACGCACAGCTCAGCGCCGGCCGGCTCACGCAACTGATCCGCCCGGACGGCAGCCTGCCGCTCATCGGCAACACCAGCGCCGGCAGCCGCTTCTCGATCCCCGACACGACCAGCGCAGGCCAGTCACCGATCCACGACCTCCCACCGCCCGCCGAGCCCGACACCCGCGCCCCGCACCTGCTGCCGCTATCGGGCTACGCGATCTGGTGGAACCGGGACAAGCCCGACAGCCTGCTGTCCCAGACTGTCATCAACTGGTCCAAGCACGACGGCCACGGCCACAAGCATGCCGACGAAGGCGCGCTCCAGCTGTGGGCCGACGGGACCGACTGGCTCACCAGCACCGGCTACTGGCCCTACGACACGCCCAACATGGCCGACGCCTACGGATGGGCGAGCAGCAACGCCCCCCACCGCGTCGGCGAAGGCCGCATGGACAAGCGCGACATTGCGCTGCTCGGCCATCTCTCCGGACCGCATCTGCGGGCGATCGACCTGGAGCGGCGCACCCCCGGCGGCGCGCGTTACCGGCGCCAGGTCGTCCAGCTAGATGCCTCGACCCTGCTCGTCCTCGATTTTGCCGGAGCCAGCGGCGCCGGCACGGAAACGATCTGGACCCTCGCCCCCCACCTCGACATCGACCAGACCGCCCCCGGACATTACGTCGCCCAAGCCCCCGGCAAGTCCCTGCGCCTGGGCATCAGCCTGGACACGCCCCCCGGCACCACAATGGCCGTGATGCGTGGCTCCCGCGCCCCGTTTGCCGGCTGGGTGGTGCGCGAGAACCAGCCGACGCCCAGCTACGCGCTGCGCGTGCTCACACCTACGCCCGATTCAGTCAGCGGCGCGCTGTTCACGCTGGGCCCCGCCGATGCCGTCGCACGCACGCAGCTCCGGCTGGCCCCCGGCACCCAGGCGGACAACTGGCAAGCGAGCGTGACGGTGGACGGCGAAACCCGGACCATCCGGCGCAGCGCCAGCCAGCTGTCCGTAGGCGAGCAGTCCTACGATTGGTCGGCCCCGGCGGACATCGGCAGCGCGGCGGCAAGCCTCAAGGCCGCCTATGCCACAGCCGTCGCCGAGTACCCGCCATGGCGTGATCTCTCCACCTTCCGCCTGAAGCTGAGCTACCTGATTGCCGGACTGGCCGTGGGCATCGAGCTGGCGTGGCGTCTCCTCGTCCGCCGCTACGCCACACGCCCGCGGCAGCGTCTGCTGGCCGGCACCACTGTCACCGTGCTGTGGGTGGCCTTTGCCGCCTGGGCCCTGGGCGTCTATCTGCACTGAGGGCCGCCGGGCCCCCCTCCACCCCTCTCACTGCGCGGCGACCTGCGCCGCGACCGGCACGAGGACAGCAGCGTCCGCGCTGGCATCGAAGCCGCGGGCGCCGCACCACACCCGCGGCGTCCCCGCTGCCGGCGCCTCCAGACGGCCGGCGCACGCCCCCGGCGGCAGGGACCAGTGGCCGAGCAGGCGGCCGGATGCCGCATGCACATCCAGCCCATCATCAGCCAGCACCCACACGCGGCGCGCCTCCCGCTGGACAGCCAGGGCGACCACGGCGCCCCGGCCGCTGCGGTGAAGGCTCGCCAGCGGCCGCAGGCCACGATCCACTTCGATGAGCTGTACCGGGCCGCCACGCGGCGGGGCCAGCAACACCCAGCGCAAGTCGGGCACCGCCAGCTCGAGCGCGGAAGCCGGCGCAGCCCAGGCCAGCACACAGCACAAGCACAACAAACGGGGAAGGACCTGGAACATCGGAGAGACCTGCTCGGCAACCGGAATGACCTGACAATAAAAGACAATTCCGGACACTTACAGATACACTTCAGCGGTCAATCCACATACTGCACCGGCACATTCCGGCCACCCGGCCCGGTACGCCGACCGATACACCGGAGCCCCCGTGCTGCAACTCTCCCTCTCCGCCGACAGCCCGACGCCCCTCGTGGACCAGATCGTCAATGGAATCCGCACCCACATCGACGACCGCATCCTGCGCCCCGGCGCCCGCCTGCCGGCCATCCGGCAGTTCGCGGCCGATCACGGCGTGTCCCGCTTCACCGTCGTCGAAGCCTACGACCGGCTGGTCGCCCTGGGCCATCTGCAATCCCGCCGCGGCTCGGGTTTCTACGTGACGAGCCGGCCGCTGCCCGCCGCCCCCACCCACCGTGGCACACCGGTCGAGCGCGCCATCGATGCCACCTGGCTGATGCGCGAGATGGCCATGGGCGCCCCGGGCCGCGTGCTGGCCGGGTCCGGCAACCTGCCGGCCGACTGGCTCGACGGCAACGGCGTACTGCGCGCCCTGCGCAGCCTCGGCCGGCGCGAAGACGTCCGCCCGGTCAGCTACGGCAGCGCCCAGGGCTACATCCCGCTGCGCCAGCAGCTACAGATCCGGCTTGCCGAGATCGGCATCGGCGCCCGGCCGGAGCAGATCGTGCTCACCTACGGCGTGCATCAGGCCCTCGACATCGTGTGCCGCTACTTCCTGCGGCCGGGGGACTGCGTGCTGGTGGACGACCCCGGCTACTGGAACCTGTTCGGCAACCTGCGCCTGTACGGGGTAGCACTCATCGGCGTACCGCGGACGGCGGACGGCCCCGATCCCAAGGCACTCGAAGCCCTGCTGGACGAGCACCGGCCCAAGTTGTTCTTCACCCAGTCGGTGCTGCACAACCCCACGTCCTGCAGCCTTTCGGCCGCCAACGCCTTCCGCATCCTGCAACTGGCGGAGAAACACGATTTCCTGGTGGTGGAGGACGACATCTACGGCGACATCGCACCCGATGCCGCCACCCGCCTGGCCAGCCTCGACCAGTTGTCGCGGGTGATCTACACCGCCAGTTTCTCGAAGACGATTTCCGGCAACCTGCGCGTCGGCTTCCTGGCCTGCCACCCGGACCTGGCCCAGTTGTTCACCGACGTGAAGATCGTGTCGATGATGTCCTCATCGGAGATGGCCGAGCAGATGGTCCATGAGCTGCTGACCGACGGCCACTACCGCAAGCTGCTGGAACGCCTCAAGGGCCGCCTGGCGGATGCCACCGGCACCACGCTGCGCATGCTCGCCCGGGTCGGGCTGGAGC
This sequence comes from Zoogloea sp. GW822-FHT05C07, assembly GCF_058800215.1. NCBI lineage: Bacteria > Pseudomonadati > Pseudomonadota > Betaproteobacteria > Rhodocyclales > Zoogloeaceae > Zoogloea > Zoogloea sp. GW822-FHT05C07. Next base: position 3,184,586 of record NZ_CM179510.1, on the reverse strand, counting down.
CCGACCCCGAGCCGCAGGGCGGTCCCTTCGTCTGGGCCCGGGTTCCCGGCCTGGCGGACACCACGGAACTGGCCCGGCGCGCATCGCGGGACAACATCCTGCTCGCCCCGGGCAATGTGTTCCGCCCACAGGGCCAAGCCTCGGGATTCCTGCGCTTCAATGTGGGCTTCAGCGCCGACCCGCGGCTGGAGCGCTTTCTGACCGAGAGCCCACGCGCAGCCGAAGCCGCCCGCGCACCCGGTGATCCGGGGGTAGCCAAGGCGTAACCGCAATTCGCCGATGCAATGACGCCGCCCGGTGACACCCGGTCCGGCGGACGGAGGAAGGCTGCGGCCGGCCGACTTCCAGCCACGGCGCTGCCGGTGGTGCTGCTCAATGGGCCCGAGCAGCACCGCCGGAATGGATCAGCGCGACTCCTTGATGAGGCGGCTGCGGACCGACTGGACCGGCCGTGCGTTCATCGGGTACAGACGCGAGAAGATCGCGATCTGTTCGGCGGCGATCGGCTGGGGCTGCTTCATGACCATCCACAGCACGCCCTCGCTGCACGGCGGCGTGGTCAGCGACCCCATGTAGGTGTAGTAGCTGCGGTTTTCCGGCAGGAACTGGTTCAGATCGATGCTGACCCCTTCCGGCGAATAATCGGAATTCTTTTCCAGCGGCAGGTTGTTCCACAGGGTCTGGATCAGCGCATGCGCCTTGCCACGCTCCAGCAGCACTGCGACCACTGCCAGCCGGCCGTCCAGGTCCTTGTGCACCAGATGCACGACCATGTCGAAACCGCGCCCATTGACCCGCTCTTCCGACGGCCGATGGAAATGGAACTGGACGAGGTCGTAGACGCGTCCCATCACCGACATCGTATTGCCCTGGCCGAGGTTCACCTGGATGGTGTGGCCATTGTCCACGATGCGGAAATTGGACGGATGGTAGTCGAACTGAATGGGCTCCAGATCCACCTTGATGCCTTCGCGGATATCGATCGGCGACTGCCGCTCGCCATTACCGCACAACTGCCATTCGGGCTTGAGGGAACCCCAGTTCGGCGGGCCCTCGTCGCCCTCGTAGCTCCAGTGGATCTCGTGGTGGGCCAGCGCGACGGGACGCGGGGGCTCGACATACTGCACCGGCTGCCGCACGACGCGCGGACGCGGGCGCGGCGCCGGGATATAGACCGGCACCCGTTGCACCTCCGGCGGCGCAGCTTCGGCCCGTGCCGGCTTATCGGCCTTCTCGGCCGCCTCGGCCTTCGGCGCAGCGGGCTTCTCGATCAAACTCTTCTTGATCGGCAGCGTGATCTCTTCCGAACGCTCGCCCTTACCCTCCGAGACCTGGGTCGTCACGGGCTTGTCGGCCCCCCTGGCCGGCCGGTAATCCGCCGAACGCAGCTCCGGCTTGCCGGCCTGGGCCGCCGCCTTGGAAGCCGTCTTGGCAAGTTGGGAAATGTCAGCCACGCCGCCGGCAGGCTTGCAGACGTCGCGCCACAACCGCTCGTCCACACTGCCCTGCGCAACCGGCATGTCCTTCTCGACCTTGACCTTCTCGTCCTTGATCACCATGGAGTCGGCGTCGAGATAGACCCGCTTCACGGTGGCAAAAGTCTGGTTGCGGCAATCGTAGCGATTCAGGGCTTTTACCGATGCGTAGCCGGCCGCCACGGCCTCGGCGTCCGACAGCACGATCCGCCCCCACGCCACCTTCGTGCCGGGGTCGGATTGCAGGATGCTGGCGCGGTCGAGCTCGATGGTCCGCTTTTTGTCGGACGCGACGGTCTGCCAGTCGGCCGCCAGAGCGGACGTCATGCAGGAACAAGCCAGCAGGGCTACGACGAGGGGTCGCATGCGTTGGCGCATGGTTGCGTCTCCGGGAATTATGCGTGGCCATCGAGTGGCCGATTGCTAGCTATTTCGGCCGCAATGACCCAAACCTTTAGGCATGGCGCCATTCCCGTCGAATTTCGCCCCCTGCAGCCCACTGCCCCCAACGCTGCGGTATCGACAGAAAATCCCACCAAATCTTGCGTTTACCTGTGGCTTCCAGTACTTTGCCGGCACAAACGTTAGGGGTGCCGAGGCGCTTGATCGCCCGGCTGAGAATTACCCTCCGAACCTGATCCGGGTCGTACCGGCGTAGGGAAACGTGGCTCCTGCCGCCTTTCCCTCTTCCGGCGGCCCTCCCCCAAAGGAGCCTCCATGAACGCCAAAGAACAATTCCTCGCCGCGTCCGCCCACGTGGACGAAGCGGCCGTTGCACCGCTGCCCAATTCCCGCAAGATCCACGTCGAAGGCAGCCGCCCGGACATCCAGGTGCCGATGCGCGAAGTCTCGCAGGCCGACACCCCCACCGGCTTCGGCGGCGAGAAGAACCCGCCGATCTTCGTCTACGACTGTTCCGGCCCCTACACCGACCCGAGCGCGAAGATCGACATCCGCTCCGGCCTGCCGGCCCTGCGCCAGGGCTGGATCGAAGAGCGCGGCGACACCGAAGTGCTGCCTGACCTGTCCTCCGAGTTCGGCCGCGCCCGCGCCGCCGACCCCAAGCTCGACGAGCTGCGCTTCCCCGGCCTGCACCGTAAGCCCCGCCGCGCCAAGGCCGGTGCCAACGTCTCCCAGATGCACTACGCCCGCCAGGGGATCATCACGCCGGAGATGGAGTTCGTCGCCATCCGCGAGAACGTGAATCGGGCCGCCTATCTGGCAAGCCTGCGCGCCACCGGCCCGCAGGGCGAGAAGATGGCCGCGCTGCTGACCCGCCAGCACAAGGGCCAGGACTTCGGCGCCGCCATCCCCGGCGAGATCACCCCCGAATTCGTGCGCTCCGAAGTCGCCCGCGGCCGCGCCATCATCCCCAACAACATCAACCACCCGGAAAGTGAGCCGATGATCATCGGCCGCAACTTCCTCGTGAAGATCAACGCCAACATCGGCAACTCGGCGCTCGGCTCCTCGATCAACGAGGAAGTGGACAAGATGACCTGGGCCACCCGCTGGGGCGGCGACACGGTGATGGATCTGTCCACCGGCAAGAACATCCACGAAACCCGCGAATGGATCATCCGTAACAGCCCGGTGCCGATCGGCACCGTGCCCATCTACCAGGCCCTGGAAAAGGTAGACGGCAAGGCCGAGGAGCTGACCTGGGAGATCTTCCGCGACACGCTGATCGAACAGGCCGAGCAGGGCGTCGACTACTTCACGATCCACGCCGGCGTGCTGCTGCGCTACATCCCGATGACCGCCAACCGCATGACCGGCATCGTCAGCCGCGGCGGCTCGATCATGGCCAAGTGGTGCCTGGCGCATCACAAGGAGAGCTTCCTCTACACGAACTTCGAGGAAATCTGCGAGATCATGAAGGCCTACGACGTGGCCTTCAGCCTCGGCGACGGCCTGCGCCCCGGCTCCATCTACGACGCCAACGACGCGGCGCAGCTGGGCGAGCTGGAAACCCTCGGGGAGCTGACCGACATCGCCTGGAAGCACGATGTGCAGACCATCATCGAAGGTCCGGGCCACGTGCCGATGCACCTGATCAAGGAGAACATGGACCTGCAGTTGAAGCACTGCAAGGAAGCCCCGTTCTACACCCTTGGCCCGCTAACCACCGATATCGCCCCCGGCTACGACCACATCACCAGCGGCATCGGCGCCGCCATGATCGGCTGGTACGGCACCGCCATGCTGTGCTACGTGACCCCCAAGGAGCACCTGGGCCTGCCGGACAAGAACGATGTGAAGGAAGGCATCATCACCTACAAGCTGGCCGCCCACGCCGCCGACCTCGCCAAGGGCCACCCGGGCGCGCAGATCCGCGACAACGCGCTGTCCAAGGCCCGCTACGAGTTCCGCTGGGACGACCAGTTCAACCTGGGCCTCGACCCGGACAAGGCCAAGAGCTTCCACGACGAAACGCTGCCGAAGGAATCGGCCAAGGTCGCCCACTTCTGCTCCATGTGCGGCCCGCACTTCTGCTCGATGAAGATCACCCAGGACGTGCGCGACTTCGCGGCGAAGCAGGGCATCGGTGAAGACGAGGCGCTCAGCAAGGGCATGGAAACCAAGGCCGTCGAGTTCGTGAAGAGCGGCGCGGAGATCTACCAGAAGGTCTGACCCATCCAAAAACGGCCTGACCAGGGCCTGACCCGCGCCAACCAGGCGAGGGTCAGGCCCTTATTCCATCCCGGCGGTGTAGCATCCGCGCATACCCTCTTCTCCGGACGCCTTCGATGAACCTGGAAAAAGTCATTTTTGGCTTCTTCATCGTCTTTGCCGCCACGCTGAACTTCGGCTTCTTCATCGGCGAACTCGACAACCCGGTTCACCACGACCTCTACGAGCTGTTCGCGGCGATCGTCGTCAACCTGATCGCCACGGTGCTCAAGTTTGGCGACCGGACGCAGATCGGCGCCGTGCACCTGGCAACCAGCCTGGTGGCCGACCTGCAGTTGCTGGCCGCCGCGATGGTGTGGGGCTACGCGACCCACGTGGCCGGCACGGGCGTCACCGCCGCCAGCATGTCGAGCATCGTCTCCCTGTCCGGCGGGGCGCTGTTCGCCAACGTGGTGTCGGTGATCATCCTCATCGCCGAAACGATCATGCAGCGGCGCTGACCCCCGTGCTGGACCGCACGCCCGCCAGCACGATCTTCCTGGTCCTGCGCCGCCTGCGGGCGCCGCTGCTGACCCTGATCGTGATCTTCGCGGTGTCGGTCCTCGGGCTGACGCTGGTTCCCGGTCCGCCGGACGCCCAGGGCGTGCCGCAGCGGATGAGCTTCTTCCACGCCACCTATTTCTTCAGCTACACCGCCACGACGATCGGCTTCGGCGAGATCCCCTACGCCTTCTCGGAACAGCAGCGGCTGTGGGTGACCGTCTGCATCTACCTGTCCGTCATCGGCTGGGCCTACACCCTCGGCACCGTGTTCGCGATGCTGCAGGACAAGAACTTCCTCAACGCCCTCGCGGTACAGCGCTTCGCGCGCCAGGTGCGGCGCCTGCGCGAAGCCTTCTTCCTGGTCTGCGGCTATGGCGAAACCGGCCACCTGATCTGCCAGGCTCTCGACGAGATGGGCTACCGGGCCGTCGTCATCGACAAGGACGAAGGCAAGATCGCCGACCTGGAACTGCAGAGCTATTCCGCCGACATGCCGGCCCTGTGCGCAGACGCCAGCGTGCCGGATACGCTGGTCTTTGCCGGCCTCACCAAGCCCCAGTGCCGCGGCGTCATCGCGCTGACCGACCACGACCCAACCAACCTGGCGATCGCTATCTCGTCCCGCCTGCTGGCCCCGTCCATCCCCGCGCTGTGCCGGGCCGAACACGCGGACACTGCGGCCAACATGGCGTCCTTCGGCACCCGCCACATCATCAACCCCTTCGAGAAATTCGGCGAGTACATGGCTCTGGCCCTGCGCTCCCCGTCCGCCTACCACCTGCTGCTGTGGCTGACCGGCCTGCCCGGCACCACGGTGACGCGTCACCGGGAACCGCCGCGGGGCAAGTGGGTGCTGTGCGGCTACGGCAGTTTCGGCAAGGTCATGGCGACCACCCTCGAAAAGGCCGAGCTGCCGCTGACGATCATAGACAAGAAGGTCTTCGTCGATCCGCCGCGCATCGGCGTGAAGGGCGACGGCGCCTGCGGCGATGCGCTGGGCAACGCCGGCATCGGGGACGCCGTCGGCATCGTGGCGGCCACCGGCAACGACATCGACAACCTGTCCATCGTCGTCACCGCCCGCACGCTGAACCCCGGCCTGTTCACGGTGCTGCGCCAGAACCAGGTCGCCAACCGGACCTTATTCAATGCGGTGGGTGCGGATTTTTCGGTCGTCCCCAGCGAGATCGTCGCCCACGAATGCCTCGCCACGCTGACGACACCGCTGCTGTCCCTGTTCCTCGACGCCGTCAGGCAGGCCGGCGACGCATGGGCCAGCTCCGTGCTGGAACAACTCACCGGCAAGCTCGGCTGGACCGTGCCCGCGGTATGGAGCGTGACGCTGAACCTCGCCCAGGCCCCCGCGCTGCACCGCCTACTGATGCGCAGAGGCGCGGCACCCAGCCTTGCCGACATCCTCAAGGCGCCGCTCACCGACCGGCCGGAGCTGGGCTGCATCCCGCTGCTGCTGGCCCGGGACGGCCAGCCCCCGCAGTTGCTGCCGGACCTCGGCCAGACCCTGCAGCCCGGCGACCATCTGCTCTTCGCCGGCCGCGAGAGCGCCCGCAAGGAGCTCGGCCTGACGCTGTTCAACGAGCACAGCCTGCGCTTCGTGCTGACCGGACGGGACAGCCCCGGCGGCCTTATCTGGGAATGGCTGGCCGGCCGACGTCGCCCGGATTCGGCGGAGACACGCTAGAATGCCGGCCGTTAGCACAACAGCATTTCCCGCATGAGCACTGCCCCGATCCTGCCTCCAACCTTGTCGCGCGCCACTTTCGTCGTGGCGCTGATCGTCATCTTCACGATGGCGATGATCCCGCTACCCGAGGCACTCAACGCCTTTTCCTTCCAGGACAAGCTCGAGCACTGTTCCGCCTTCCTCCTGCTGATGCTGCTGGGCTGGAGTGGCTGGCCCAACCGCCTGTGGTCAATTGCGGCCGGGCTGCTGCTGTACGGCGTGCTCATCGAGCTGGCCCAGCACTTCTTCACGCTCAACCGGGTGGGTGATCCGTGGGACGTGGTGGCCGACGCGAGCGGGCTGATCATCGGCGCCGGGCTGATCCGCCTGCATGGCCATCGTGGCACGCTGCAGGCCTGAATGGCGGAGAGCACGTATCGAGCATGCCTCCAAGCAAACCTTCGACAGCGCAGATCCAGCACTACGGGCAGGTCCCGCCCTATGTAACCAAGGACGGCTCGGTGATCCGGGAACTGATGCACCCTGCGGTCCACGGCAACGCGGCCCAGAGCCTGGCCGAGGCCACGGTACCGGTCGGAACACGGACGCTGCTGCACCGCCATCACCTGACCGAGGAGCTCTACCACATCACCGCCGGCAGCGGCCTGATGACCCTCGGCGACCAGCAGTTCCCTGTGGCAGTTGGCGACACGATCTGCATCCCGCCCGGCACGCCCCACCGCATCGAGGCCACCGGCGACGAAGCACTGCACATCCTGTGCTGCTGCGCACCGGCCTACACCCACAACGACACGGAAATTCTCGAGGACTGACAGTCCTCGAGTGGCAGTCCTCGGCTCCGCGAACCGGCTTTGCTCCTGCGCGCCCGCGGCCGATGAACGGGTGACCAACCCGCCCCGCCCACCGGAATCGCATGCTGCCCGGCTATTCCGCCAGACCGGCGGACTTGAACAGATCGATGGTCGTGTTTTCGGTCAGGGTCTGCGTCGCGTCGGAGCAGTCGATGGATGCCATCCTGCCTTGGGGCAGACGCACCAGGATCGACGTCTCCCCTTTCAGATCCTCGCTGATCTCGTAGCGGTAGGCCCCGCGCGCGAATTCGAGGCTCGCCCCATGGGCCAACAGCCCAAATTTGAAATAGCCGCGCGGGTGGATCAGCCCATTGGGAAAGCGGAGCTCCAGCCTCGATAGCCGGCCGGCCCGGTACTGCAGATAGCCGTCCTGCGCCCCCAGCTTGCTGGATGCACACAGGGAGTAATACTTGGCACCGGCGCGGCAGGACCAGACGGTTCTCTCGTCCCCACGGCACAGGTTGCCCACGTCCGCCATGACGCCAGCACTCCACGCCACGGCTGCAATACCCAACAGGAAGGACGACATGCGCATCGTTGAAGCGCTCCGGAAAGCGGGACAAGCCCGTGTCGCGGCATCTTATCAAGCTCCCGCCATACCGCCGCATTCTCTGCCGCAGCCCGTCCCCGCGTTTGCAAAGATGGGGGCGCGGGCTATAACGGAGAGGCGCTACGCCATCTGCATCGACAGCCCGGCCCCTTTGCCACTTGCCCCACGCTTCAACGGGAGACCCACGGAGAATGAGCATGCTGACCGCCGACACGCTGAAGAAGGTCTTTCCCCTCTGCTCCGATCCCGACGCCTGGGCCGCGGCACTCGCCCCGGCACTGGCCAAGTACGAGATCAACACCCGCGACCGCATCTGCAGCTTCCTGGCCCAGACCGGGCACGAGTCGGGACAGTTCCGGAACCTCGTCGAATCGCTCAACTACAGCGCCGCCAGACTGGTGAAAGTCTGGCCCAAGCGCTTCCCCACCCTCGCCGCAGCCACGCCTTATGCGCAAAACGAGCAGAAACTGGGCAACCTCGTCTACGCCAACCGGCTCGGCAATGGGGACGCCAACAGCGGCGACGGCTTCCGCTACCGTGGCCGGGGTCTCATCCAGCTCACCGGCAAGAGCAACTACGCCGCGGCGGGCCAGGCCATCGGCGCCGATCTGGTCGGCCATCCGGAATTTCTGCAACAACCCGCCTATGCCGTGCTGAGTGCCGCCTGGTTCTGGCAGAGCCACGGACTCAATGCCCTCGCCGACGACAAGACGGACGATGACGACCTGGAGGACTTCCGGGAGATCACCCGCCGCATCAACGGCGGCTTCGTCGGCGTTCAGGAACGGTTCGCGCTTTACAAGCAGATCGAAGCGCTCATGTGAGCGCACACACGGGGCCGCAGGCCTGAAAGACGCATCGGGGCTGTCTATAGTGGGCTTGTAGGCCTTGTGCAGCGCGTTGGCACACCGCGCCTCTCCACAAGGCTCCAGGCCCGTTTCCGGAGGAGTGCACCATGGCCGCGGCAGACTTCGGCTTCCTGCGCATCAAGGTCATCGCACTGGCCGTCACCGACAAACATCGCGCCCATCGCTTCTACAGCGAGACGCTGGGCCTCGAACCGGCCTACGAAGGCACGCAGAAGGTCGGCTATTTCCTCGGTACGACGATCCTGATGCTCAAATCCGGCTGGTACGGCACGCCCACGGAACAGCCCAACCCCCGCATCACCATCGCCACCGCCCACGCGCCGGACACCGCCACCGCCCTGGCCGCCCGCGGTGTCTGCATATCCGATCCGGTTCAGACCTACGACGACGGCTTCAATGTCGGTAGCTTCCTCGACAGCGAAGGCAACAAGCTGTGGTTCTGTTCGCCGGCCTCGGCTGGGGAGACTGTTCAGACGCCAGTTGAAGGGTGACAGCCCTGAACAGGCACGGCCCCGGGTGGCCTTGGTGCGGCCGCATTTCGCCCGCGTTAACGCAAAAACGCCGACCACATGGATCGGCGTTTTTACTTGAATTACTTGGTGGCCAGTCGCGGAATCGAACCACGGACACGCGGATTTTCAATCCGCTGCTCTACCAACTGAGCTAACTGGCCCCGAAAGAGAGCGCATTATAGGAAACAGCTTGGCACTCGTCAAGCACTTTCTGTTTTTATTTTCGATCAGCCCGGCGGAAAGTGTTCCGAGGCAATCCGCGGCAAGGCCAGGCGCCCCGCCAGTTCCTCTTCGGAGGCCGAGCGGCTGCGCGGGAAAACCACCTGGGCGATGGTGCCCTTACCAGACGGGTTGGGAATCAGGCTGACCTTGGCGCGGTGCAGCTCGGCGATTTCACGCACGATGGGCAGGCCGAGACCTGAACCGCTCTCGGCGCTGCCGAGCACGCGGTAGAAGCGCTCGAAGACCCGCTCCCGGTCGGCCTCGGGCACGCCGATGCCGGTATCTTCGACCTCGACGATGGCACGCTCGGTGGCGAGCGTGCGCACGGTGACGCAACCGCCGGCCGGCGTGTATTTGATGGCGTTGTCGATGAGGTTCTTCAGCAGCTCCCCCAGCAGCACCGGGTTGCCGTCGATGATCAGCGGCTCGTCAGTGGTTTCGAGGCCGAAATCGATGTTCTTCTGGCGCGCCCGCGGCACGAAGTCGCTGAGCATGTTGCGCAGCAAGGACTCGAGATCCACCCGTTCGACGGCATAGATCTTCTCGTAGCTGGCCTCGGCGCGAGCCAGGGAAAGCAGCTGGTTGATCAGGTGGCTGGCGCGCTCCGCACTTTGGGAGATATGCAGCAGCGAGCGGTGGATCTGTTGCGGGTCAGTCTCCATCAGGGCCAGATCGGTCTGCATGCGCAGGCCGGTCAATGGCGTGCGCATCTGGTGGGCGGCATCGGCAATGAAGCGCTGCTGAGCCTGCAGGTTTTCTTCGAGGCGCGCCATCATCTCGTTGAAGGCGACGATCAGCGGGCGCACCTCCTCTGGCACACCAGACACCGAGATCGGCGACAGGTCGGACGGACGGCGGCGGCGGATCAGACGCTGCAGCTGGTTGAGCGGCGCAATACCGCGGGACAGGCCCAGCCAGACGAGGATCACGGCGATGGGAATGATCGCGAACTGGGGCAGCAAAACCCCGGTCACCACCCGCGATGCGAGGGTGCTGCGCTTGTTGCGCGTTTCGGCCACCTGCAGCAGCACCAGCCGATTGGGCATGCTGTCGATGGGGCGCAGGAACTGGTAGGCAACGCGGACCTCCTCACCGGCGATGGTTTCATCCCTATACATCACCAGGTCTGGCACGACGTTGTCCGGCGGACTGAGGTGGGGGATTTCCTTGTCACCCGCGAGCAGCTCGCCCTTGAAACCGATCACCTGGTAATAGACGGTGTCATCCTCGTCGGCCCGCAGGATCAAGCGCGCCGGAGCCGGAAAATTGACCTTGGCCTGGCCGTTTTCCAGTTTGACGAGCCGGGCGATGGCCCGCACGTTGACCGCCAGCGCCTGGTCATAGGGCTGGTTGGCGATGCTGTTGGCAACGTTGTGGGTGACGATGATGGAAATCGGCCACAGGAACAGCAGTGGCGCCAGCATCCAGTCGAGGATCTCGCCGAACAGCGAATTGAAGGCCTTGCCATCCGCAGAGGACGCATCCTCCGCCGCCTTGCGCCATCTAGGCGACCACATCCGGCTTTTCCAGGCAGTACCCCAGGCCACGCACGGTGACGATCTGCACGCCGCTCTGCTCGAGTTTCTTGCGCAGGCGATGCACATACACCTCGATGGCGTTGTTCGACACTTCCTCGCCCCAGCCGCACAGGTGGTCGACCAGTTGCTCCTTGCTCACCAGGCGGCCGGCACGCAGCAACAGCACTTCCAGCAGGCCAATCTCCCGTGCCGACAGCTCCACCACCTGTCCGTCGATCTTGACCACGCGGTCCGCCTGGTCGTAGACGAGGCGGGCATATTCGATGCAGCGGGCCTGGCCGGTGCCGCGACGGGTCAGCGCCCGCACGCGGGCTTCGAGCTCCGGCAGCGCGAAAGGCTTGGTCAGGTAATCGTCTGCGCCGGCATCCAGCCCCCGCACACGGTCTTCGACACCATCCTGGGCGGTCAGGATCAACACCGGCAGCACCGACTTGCGCGCACGCAGGCGGCGCAGCACCTCGATGCCCGACAGCTTGGGCAGCCCCAGGTCGAGAATCAGCAGATCGAAGGTCTGGCCGAGCAGGGCCGTGTCCGCTTCGGCGCCATTGGCAACATGGTCCACCGCGTAGCCGGCCTTCTTGAGCGCACGGCACAGGCCGTCGGCAATGATGGGGTCGTCTTCAGCCAACAGAATCCGCATGGCACTCCCGATGAAACTGAGGTGTAAGTTTGAAGTAAGCAGACCGTTGCATATTCGGCTCGCTGTTCTCCTTTTACTCGGTCTTGGGGGCACGGGCCCGGCTTTGGCCTGGACCACGCCTCGGGGGATCAGGCCGCCCGACGGCTCTGTCCCCCGCCGTCTTTTTCCCGCCTGGCCGCTTCCGGCCACCCCTGCCGCACCACGCCAGCATTCCCAGCCGTCATCCCGGCAGGCAACAGCGCGGCCACACGCCCCACACGAATCCGTCCGAGTCTAGCACAGGGCTCCCTGCCCCATTCCGGCACGCCCTCACCGGCCATGCAAATTAAAACCCCGGCGACCTTGCGGTCCACCGGGGTTGGCAAACGACCGCCGGGTTTTCACCCGGCGGGGAACACAGCTTAGTGGCTGGAAGCAGCCGAGGCACCGATACCGGTTTCGGAACGGATCAGCTGGGCAGCGAAGTCCTCACGCTCCTTCTGGGCATTCGGGCTGCGATCGAGCAGCGAGAAGATCCAGATACCGACGAAGCCGATGCTCATGGAAAACAGGGCCGGCGAGGTGTAGGGGAAAGGTGCAGAGCCCTTCGGATGCCCCAGCACGGCAACCCATACGGAATCGGACAGCACAGTCATCACCACGGCGCTGATCAGGCCGAGGAAGCCGCCGATCACTGCACCCTTGGTAGTGCAATCCTTCCACAGCACGCTCATGAAGAGCACCGGGAAGTTGGCAGAAGCCGCGATTGCAAAAGCCAGGGACACCATGAAAGCGATGTTCTGCTTCTCGAAGGCAATACCCAGCACTACAGCGATGATGCCCAGAATCACGGTAGTGATGCGGGACACGCGCAGCTCGGCAGCGGAATCCGCATTGCCGTTCTTGAACACGGTGGCGTACAGGTCATGGGACACAGCGGAAGCGCCGGACAGCGTCAGGCCCGCAACCACGGCCAGGATGGTAGCAAAGGCAACCGCGGAGATGAAGCCGAGGAAGATGTTGCCGCCAACCGCGTTAGCCAGGTGGATGGCCGCCATGTTGCCGCCGCCCTTCAGCGCGCCCTTGGCATCCAGGAACTCCGGATTGGTCAGCACGAAGGTGATCGCGCCGAAGCCGATAATGAAGGTCAGGATGTAGAAGTAGCCGATCCAGACGGTCGCCCAACCCACGGACTTGCGTGCTTCCTTGGCATCCGGCACGGTGAAGAAACGCATCAGGATGTGGGGCAGACCAGCGGTACCAAACATCAGCGCCATGCCGAAGGAGATCGCGGAGATCGGATCCTTCACGAAGGTACCCGGCCCCATGATGGAGTCGCCCTTCTTGGCGGCAGCCACGGCGATATCCACGCCCTTGGCAGCAGCCTCCTCGATCAGCTTGGCATCCTTGGCAGCCAGCGCAGTCTTGATTTCGACAGCCTTGGCGAACATCGCTTCGGGGCTGAAACCAAACTTGACCAGCACCATGAAGGCCATGAAGGACGCGCCGGCGAGCAGCAGGCAGGCCTTGATGATCTGCACCCAGGTGGTGGCCGTCATGCCGCCGAACAGCACGTAGACCATCATCAGCGCACCGACCACAACCACCGCAATCCAGTACTCGAGGCCGAACAGCAGCTTGATCAGCTGACCGGCACCGACCATCTGGGCGATGAGGTAGAAGGCCACGACAACCAGCGTGCCGGATGCCGCAAAAGCACGGATCGGGGCTTGCTGGAAGCGGTAGCCGGCCACGTCGGCAAAGGTGAACTTGCCGAGGTTACGCAGGCGCTCGGCCATCAGGAAGGTGATCACCGGCCAACCGACCAGGAAGCCGATCGCATAGATCAGGCCATCGTAGCCGTTGGCCATCACCGCAGCGGAAATACCCAGGAAGGACGCGGCAGACATGTAGTCACCGGCGATCGCCAGGCCATTCTGGAAGCCGGTGATGCCACCGCCGGCGGTGTAGAAGTCGGCAGCCGACTTGGTCTTGCCGGCCGCCCACTTGGTGATGAACATCGTGAAGGCGACGAACACGCCGAACATGATGATCGCCGTCCAGTTGGTGGCCTGCTTTTCAGCCTGGCCCAGATCGGCACCAGCCGCCAGCGCTGCACCGGAAGCCACGACGGCCAGCAGGCCGAGGAAAAGTTTGGAAACGCGCATCACTTGGTGGCCTCCTTGATAACCTGAGCCTTCAGATCGTCAAACTCGGTGTTGGCCCGGCGGATATAAACACCGGTAATGATGATGGTGAAAAAGATGACTCCCAAGCCAATGGGAATCCCGAGCGAGGTCACGCCAGCGCCAGTTTTCTGCGCCAGGAATTCCTTGTCGAAGGCCACCAGCATGATGTATCCGTAATACACGACCATCATCATGGCCGTCATGACCCACCCGTAGGCGTTGCGTTTCGAAACCAGCTCCTGGTATTTGGGATTTGCCCGGATGCGGTCGCCGAGTTCGTCTCTCATTTTTTCCTCCTCTCCAATTAACCTTTGCCGAGGAACCACAGGATTCCTCTCAGGGTGATGTCAAGGTACCGGGCCTCCCTTACTGCCAACTTACGTATTCTATGAACCGATAAAAGTCCTTAATAAAGAACAAGAGCCCCCAGAAAGCAGAAAACCCCGCCGAAGCGGGGTTTTCCAAGGCTTTGGGAGCCAGGCGGGAATTACATGCCCATGCCCATGCCGCCCATACCACCCATACCGCCCATGTCGGGCATGCCGCCGGCCGGCTTGTCTTCAGCCAGTTCAGCAACCATGCAGTCGGTGGTCAGCATCAGGCCAGCCACGGAGGCGGCGTTCTGCAGCGCGGTACGGGTCACCTTGGTGGGATCCAGAACGCCCATCTCGACCATGTCGCCGTACACATCGGTAGCAGCGTTGTAGCCGAAGTTGCCAGAGCCTTCGGTGACCTTGTTCACCACTACGGAAGCTTCGGCGCCAGCGTTGGCGACGATTTCACGCAGGGGCTGTTCCATGGCGCGCAGCACGATCTTGATGCCGGCGTCCTGGTCGTGGTTGTCGCCCTTCAGGCCGGCCAGGTTGGCGCGGGCACGCAGCAGCGCAACGCCGCCGCCGGGGACGATGCCTTCTTCAACGGCAGCACGGGTGGCGTGCAGCGCGTCTTCCACGCGAGCCTTCTTTTCCTTCATTTCGACTTCGGTGGCAGCGCCAACCTTGATCACGGCAACACCGCCGGCCAGCTTGGCCACGCGCTCTTGCAGCTTTTCACGGTCGTAGTCGGAAGTGGCTTCCTCGATCTGCACGCGGATCTGCTTGACGCGGGCTTCAATGCGCTCGGCAACGCCGGCGCCGTCGATGAGGGTGGTGTTTTCCTTGCCCACTTCGATGCGCTTGGCCTGGCCGAGGTCGTCCAGGGTGGCCTTTTCGAGGGTCAGGCCGACTTCTTCGGCGATCACCTGGCCGCCGGTCAGCACGGCGATGTCTTCCAGCATGGCCTTGCGACGGTCGCCGAAGCCCGGAGCCTTGACGGCACAGGTCTTCAGGATGCCGCGGATGTTGTTCACCACCAGGGTGGCCAGGGCTTCGCCATCGACGTCTTCAGCGATGATCAGCAGCGGACGGCCAGCCTTGGCGACTTGCTCGAGAACCGGCAGCAGGTCGCGGATGTTGGAGATCTTCTTGTCGAACAGCAGGACGAAGGGGTTGTCCAGGATGGCAACCTGCTTGTCCGGATTGTTGATGAAGTAGGGGGACAGGTAGCCGCGGTCGAACTGCATGCCTTCGACGACGTCGAGTTCGTTGTTCAGGCTCTTGCCGTCTTCAACAGTGATGACGCCTTCCTTGCCGACCTTTTCCATCGCGTTGGCGATGATGTCACCGATGGAGGAATCAGAGTTGGCGGAGATGGAGCCAACCTGGGCGATTTCCTTGTTGGTGGAACAGGGCTTGGACAGCTTGCGCAGCTCTTCCAGCGTGGCCACGACAGCCTTGTCGATGCCGCGCTTGAGGTCCATCGGGTTCATGCCGGCGGCAACGAACTTCATGCCTTCGCGAACGATGGACTGGGCCAGCACAGTGGCGGTGGTGGTGCCGTCACCGGCGATGTCGGAGGTCTTGGAAGCGACTTCCTTGACCATCTGGGCACCCATGTTGGCGAACTTGTCCTTCAGCTCGATTTCCTTGGCCACGGACACACCGTCCTTGGTCACGGTCGGGGCGCCGAAGGAGCGCTCGAGCACCACGTTGCGGCCCTTGGGGCCCAGGGTCACCTTGACCGCGTCGGCCAGGACGTTGATGCCTTCAACCATGCGGGCGCGAGCGGAATCGCCAAACTTGACTTCTTTAGCTGCCATTTAGTGTTTCTCCGGAATTCTTTATCTAGGGACTGGGGGAAGACGCGGGTAGCGAGGCTCAGGCCTCGAGCACGCCCATGATGTCTTCTTCGCGCATGACCAGCAGTTCCTGACCATCGACCTTGACGGTCTGGCCGGCGTACTTGCCGAACAGGACACGGTCGCCAACCTTGACGTCCATCTTGCGCACTTCGCCACTCTCGAGGATCTTGCCGTGGCCGACAGCCAGGATCTCGCCCTGATCGGGCTTCTCGCCGGCGGAATCGGGGATCACGATGCCGCTGGAAGTGGTGCGCTCGGCTTCAACGCGCTTGACGATCACGCGATCATGCAAGGGACGGATGTTCATCTATAGATCTCCTACTCGTTTCAAACCGGGCAAGGCTGCCCGACGGAAAAATGCATTGGCCAATTCAGGTCTTGGCGAGGACCGGGGACGATGCTTGTTAGCACTCAGCCCCGACGAGTGCTAATAATAGGGTCGCCCAGAACGCTTTTCAAGTCTGCGTGCACAGCTTTTTTACTTCCTTCATATGCGGAGCACGGCCTTCGCCAGGAAACACTCTGCAAGCTCCGTGCAAGAAAAAAGTAAGTTCATCGACAGAAAGTCTTTCTAGACTTAGGTCACTGTCCCATCCCGGATTCCGGCATGCGTTCCCGTTCCTGCTTCATCCTGGCCGCCCTTGCGCTGCCCCTCCCCTGCCTGGTGCAGGCCGCCGACATCCAGCCTCTGGGCCTTGCCGACGCTGACCGCCTGCTCCTCGAGGCCAATCCGGCCATCGTCCAGGCCCGCGCGTCACTGGCCGGCGCCCGTGCCGGCATCGACATCGCAGCGGCCCGACCGAACCCGCAGCTGACCGTTGGCGCCACCTCCGTCGATCCAGGCGCGAAAGGCAGCGGCGGCTACTGGAAGCGCCCCACCGACAACGTCGTGCGCATCGACCAGGTGTTCGAGCGCGGCGACAAGCGCGCGCTGCGCCTGCGTGCCGCGGAAAGCAACCTGACCGCCACCCAGGCCGACCTGGACAACACCATCCGCCTGGCCCGCATCGACCTGGCCAACGCCTGGCTCGACCTGCGCGCGGCCCGCGAGATCCGCCGCATCGCCGACGAGAACGCGGCCCTCGCCCGCCGCGCCGCCGACGCCGCCGAGCTGCGCGGCAAGGCCGGCGACCTGGCCGGGGTGGACGTGGCCCGTTTCTCCGCCGACGCCGCCCGCGTCGCCAACGACGCCGTGCAGGCCGAACTGGACCTGTCCCGCGCCCGTGTCGCGCTGGCGCTGCTGCTCGGCAACCGCGTTCCCGCCGATCGCGTCGAGACCACCGACGAATGGCCCGGGGCCGATGCCCTGCCGGCACCGGGCGCATCGAACGCTGGCGAGCGCTACGACGTCGTTGCCGCCCGCCAGCGCGTCGAACAAGCCAACGCAATGCGCGACGTGGCCCGCGCCCAGCGCACCCGCGACGTGTCGATCGGCGTGCAGTACGAACACACGCCGGTCAATCCGAACAGCACGGTTCCCGAAAACGCCTACGGCCTCAGCGTGTCCATCCCGCTGTTCCTCGGCTACGACTACCGTGGCGACATCGCCAAGAGCGAAGCCGACTACGTCGCTGCCGAACAGCAGCTCGTCGCCACCCAGGCCGGCGTCGGCGGCGAGCAGGCCCGCCTGCGCGCCGAACAGGCAGCCAGCGCGGCGCGCTTCACGCGCATCCGCGACGTCGTGCTGCCAGCCGCCGAACGGGCCGGCCGGGGCGCCGACATCGCCATCCAGAAGGGCGGCATGAGCCTCACCGACTATCTCGACACCCAGCGCACCCTGCGCACCACCCGCATCGAGGCCATCCAGGCCCGCGCCGACCTCGCCCGCGCCGCCATGCTGCTGCGCCTGGCCGGAGAAACCCCGCAATGAAAACCCGACTGATCGTCATCGCCCTGGCCGTGGCTGCCGCTGCTGGCGGCGCCTATGTGTATTTCCACAACGGCACCGAAGAAAGCGCCGCCGAACCGGTGGTCATGAAACCGTCGGCCGAGCCCGGCGTACTGCGCTTCCCGACCGCCGCCCCGCAGCTGGCCCAGATCAAGGTCGAACGGGCCGAAGCCGCGCCGGTGCCGCTGGACGAGCCCCTCGCTGCCCGCGTGGTCTATGACGAGAACGCCACCGCCCGCCTGTTCGCGCCGATCGCCGGACGCGTGCTGGAGATCAGCGCCAACGTCGGCGACCAGGTCAAGGCCGGCCAGGTTCTCGCCGTCCTCGACGCGCCCGAGCTGGGCACCGCCGCCGCCGACCTGGCCAAGGCCAAAGCCGACGCCAGCCAGAAGAAGGCCGCCTTCGAACGCGCCAAGAGCCTGTTCGATGCGGAAGTCGTCCCCAAGCGCGATCTCGAAGCAGCGCAGTCCGACTGGCACCAGGCCCAGGCCGAGGTCGAACGGGCCCGCCTGCGCCTCGCCAACCTGACGCCGGGCAGCGGCGTCGCCCAGGGCGGCGAGCGTTACGTGTTGCGCGCACCGATTGCCGGCATCGTTGCTACCCGCCGCATCAACCCGGCGATGGAAGTCCGCCCCGACGCCGACGAGCCGTTGTTCGTCATCACGGACATGAGCCGTCTGTCGGTCCTCGTCGACGTCCCGGAGCGTGATCTGCCGCTGGTCACCGTCGGCAAATCCGCTCAAGTCGAAGTCTCCGCCTATCCGCACCGCAGCTTCGAGGGCAAGGTCGTGCGCGTCGCGCCGACCCTCGATCCGCAGACCCGCCGCGTGCAGGCGCGGGTCGCCGTCGACAACAAGGAAGGGCTGCTGAAGCCCGAGATGTACGCCAAGGTCGGCATCCTCGCCGACAACCAGGGCGAGCTGCCGAAGATCCCGACCGGCGCGCTGCTGGTGGAAGGCGTCAAGAACTACGTGTTCGTCGAACGGGAGCCGGGCGTCTTCGAGAAGCGCGAGGTCACCCTCGCCGTGCAGACCCGCAGCCTGGCCTACGTCTGGCAGGGCATCAAGGCCGGTGAGAAGGTGGTCGGCGTCGGCGCCCTGCTCCTCAACGCCGAACTGGCCAGCAGCTCCCGCTAAGGACGCCCCGGCATGTTCGACTCCATCATCACCGCGGTCCTGCGCCAGCGCGCCTTCGTCATCATCGCCGCGCTGGCTCTGCTCATTTACGGCCTGTATTCCTTCAGCCAGATCTCCATCGAGGCCTTCCCGGACGTGCAGGACGTGCAGGTCCAGGTCGTCACCCAGGCCATCGGCCAGGCGCCGGAAGAGGTCGAACGCACCGTCACGCTGCCGATCGAGCGCGAGATGAGCGGCGTGCCGGGCATGACCCAGCTGCGCTCCGTGTCGATCACCGGCCTGTCGGTAGTCACCCTCACCTTCAATGAGAAGACCGCCGACTACTTCGCCCGCCAACAGGTGCTGGAGCGCCTGCAGACCGTCAATCTGCCGCCGGGCGTGCAGCCCACGCTGGCCCCGCTGACCACCGCCGTCGGCGAGATCTACCGCTATGTGCTGGACTCGCCACCGGGCGCCTCCCAGGAGGAAGTCCGCGCCATCCAGGACTGGACCATCCGCCCGGCCCTGCGCATCGTGCCGGGCATCGCCGACGTGGTGAGCTTCGGCGGCTCGATCCGCGAGGTGCAGGTGCGCATCGAACCAGACCTTCTGCGCAAGTACGGTGTGAGCCTCGACGATGTCAGCAAGGCCCTCACGGGCGCCAGCGGCAACGGCAGCGGTGGCCTGCTGCGGCGCGGCGACGAGGCCCTGGTGGTGCGTTCGCTGGGCCTCTTCAACAACCTCGACGACGTCCGCGACGTGGTCGTGGTGGCCCGTGACGGCAAGCCGGTGCGTATCAGCGACGTCGCCGAAGTGGTCGCCGGCGCCCGCCCGCGCTCGGGCATCGTCGCCTTCAACGATCACGACGACGTCATCGAGGGCATCGTCCAGATGACCAAGGGCGGCAACGCCACCAAGGTCGTCGAAGCCCTCCGCGCCAAGGTGGACGAGGTCAACGCGCGCCTGCCGGAAGGCTACAAAGTCCGCCCGATCTACCAGCGCACCGAGCTGATCGGCCACACCGTGGCCACCGTCGGCGAAAACCTTCTGGTCGGCGCGGTGCTGGTCACCGCGATCCTGCTGATCTTCCTGCGCAACCTGCGGGCGGCCATCATTGTCGCGGCGGTGATTCCGCTGTCGCTGCTGTTCGCCTTCATCCTGATGCACGCGCTGGGCGTGTCAGCCAACCTCATCTCCCTCGGCGCGGTGGACTTCGGCGTCATCATCGACAGCGCGGTGGTGATGGTGGAAGCCCTGATGGTGCGCCTAGCCTTCGACGCCCGGACTGAGCACCACGGCATCACCTCGCCGGTCGGCCGACGCATTCACGCCCTCAAGCAGACCTGTATCGAGCTGGGTTCGCCGATCCTGTTCTCGAAGGCCATCATCATCGTCGCCTTCCTGCCGATCTTCACCTTCCAGCGCGTCGAAGGGCGCATCTTCACGCCGGTGGCGCTGACCCTGTCCTTCGCACTGCTCGGCGGCCTGATCCTGACTCTGACGCTGGTGCCGACGCTGCTGTCCTTCGCCCTCAACAAGGACATGGCCGAGAAGGAAAGCGCCTGGCTGCACAATCTGCAGCACCGCTACCGCGATCTCTTGGTGCGCCTGCAGTCCCACCGGACGGTAACCATCGGCCTGTCCGGCATCTCGCTGGTCGTCGCGCTGGCGCTGGCGCCGCTGCTCGGCTCCGAATTCCTGCCCAAGCTCGACGAAGGCAACATCTGGCTGACCGTCAGCCTGCCCCAGTCCTCATCGCTGACCAATACCAAGGAGATCGAGCGCAAGGTACGCGGCATCCTGCTCAGCTACCCGGAGGTGAAGGCGGTGATCACCCAAGTCGGCCGTCCCGATGACGGCACCGACCCGAAGGGCCCCAACAATCTGGAAATCCTCGCCGACCTCAAGCCCCACGGCGAATGGCGCTTCGCCAGCAAGGACGCGATGGTGGACAGCATGGCGGCCAAGCTGGCCACCATTCCCGGCCTGCCGTCCAACTTCTCGCAGGTCATCGAGGACAACGTGGAGGAATCCTTGTCCGGCGCCAAGGGCGAACTGGCGGTCAAGGTCTTTGGCCCCAACCTTCAGGTGCTCGAAGCCAAGGGCCAGGAGATCGCCACCGTCCTCAACCACATCCAGGGCTCGGCCGACGTGGCGGCCCTGCCGGTGGGCGGCCAGAGCGAGGTGGACATCCGCCTGCAGCGCGAAGCCCTGGCCCGCTACGGCATACTGGTGAACGACGTGAACGCGATGATCCAGACCGCCCTCGGCGGCACCGCGGTCAACGTGTACTACGACGGCGAACGGCGCTACGACGTGACGCTGCGCTTCGGCCCGCAATACCGCGACCAGGTGGACGACATTGCCCACCTGCCGGTGGCCCTGCCCGACGGCAAGGGCAGCATTCCCCTCGGCGACCTGGCCG
The DNA here is from genome assembly GCF_058800215.1 of Zoogloea sp. GW822-FHT05C07. Classification (NCBI taxonomy): domain Bacteria; kingdom Pseudomonadati; phylum Pseudomonadota; class Betaproteobacteria; order Rhodocyclales; family Zoogloeaceae; genus Zoogloea; species Zoogloea sp. GW822-FHT05C07. The sequence continues at coordinate 3,163,275 of NZ_CM179510.1, read as the reverse complement.
ACATCGAGCTGCGCCAGGGCGCCTCGCGCATCCAGCGCGAAGCCGGCAGCCGCAACGTGATCGTCAAGGCCAACCTGCGTGGTCGCGACCAGGGCAGCTTCGTCGCCGAAGCCCAGCAGAAGGTCGCCGCCGAAGTGTCCCTGCCAGCCGGCTACTCCGTCACCTGGGGCGGCCAGTTCGAGAACCAGCAGCGCGCCATGGGCCGTCTGAAGGTCATCGTGCCGATCACCCTTGGGGCGATCTTCTCGCTGCTGTTCTGGGCCTTCAAGGACATCCGCCCGGCCCTGCTGGTGCTGGCGATGGTGCCCTTCACGCTGATCGGCGGCTTTGCCGGGCTGGCCATCGCCGGCCTGCACCTGTCGGTATCGGCGGCGGTGGGCTTCATTGCAGTGGCCGGCATCTCGGTGCAGAACGGCGTGATCATGGTCGAGCAGGTCATCGAGATCGCCCGCCGCGGCGCCACCCGCACCGAGGCCATCCTCGACGGCGCGATGCTGCGCCTGCGCCCGATCGTGATGACCGCGCTGATGGCCGGCCTCGGCCTGCTGCCGGCGGCCCTGTCCCACGGCATCGGCTCGGAAACCCAGCGCCCCTTCGCGGTGGTGATCGTCGGCGGCATCGTCAGCGCCACGATCTTCACGCTGCTGCTGCTGCCGGTGCTGCTGTCCTTCGGCGGCCCCAAGGATGGCAATCAGAACGGTAACCACAACGGCAGCGAAGGCTAAAACCCCGACGCAAACAGCCTCCGTCCCTCACCGACAAACAGACCTACCATGCGCATCCTCATTGTCGAAGACGACCCCTTGCTGGCCGATGGTGTCGCGCAACTGCTGCGCGGCGCGGGCTTCACCACCGATTACGTGGGCACCGCCGAACTGGCGGAGGCCGCGCTGTCCGCCGAGAAGTTCGACCTGCTGCTGCTCGACATCGGCCTGCCCGGCATGGACGGGCTGGAGCTGCTGAGCCGTCTGCGGTCCCGTCACAATCCGGTCCACGTGCTGATGCTGACCGCCCGCGACGCCCTCAACGAACGGGTGCGCGGCCTCAATCTGGGCGCCGACGACTACCTCACCAAGCCCTTCGCCGCGGTCGAGCTGCTCGCCCGAGTCAATGCGCTGGCCCGGCGCAGCCGCGGCCAGGGCAGCGCGCGGCGCGAATTCGGCCCCCTCGCCCTCGACGAGGAAGCCCACCGGGCCTGGCTGAACAACCAGCCGCTGGAACTGCCGCAGCGGGAATGGGCCATCCTGACCTTCCTGCTCGACAATCTGGAGCGCGTCCTCAGCAAGGAGCGCATCGTCGCCGCCGTGTGTTCGTGGGACGAGGACATGAGCGAGAACGCCGTCGAAGTGTACGTCTCCCGCCTGCGCACCAAGCTGGAGCCGGCGGGCATCCGCATCCGCACCGTACGCGGGCTGGGCTACATGCTCGAAGACATGCCCCATGACGCGAAGCCTGCGTAAAGCGCTGCTGCTGTGGCTGCTGCTGCCGGCCGGGCTTGCCGTCGCGACCTTCCTGCCGCTGGCCTATCACCTGATCCACCAGCCGGCCATGGAAGCCTTCGACCAGGCCCTGGCCGACGCCGGCCTGGCCCTCGTGCCTCACCTGGATGTAATTGGCGGCGAACCCCGTTTCGTCTTCCCGGCGGCGGCCGAGCAGGTTCTGCGTACCGACCGGGTGGACGAGATTTACTTTTTGGTTCTCGGCCCCGACCGGCGCTTCATCGCCGGCGACATCGGCCTGCCCCACGCCGCGTCCGGCGATGACGACAGCAGCGAATCCGACGGCGAGGAACGCGTCAATTTCGACTCCCATTTCCGCGGCCACCCGATCCGCGTCAGCACGCTGCGCCGGACCATCGCCGGCGAGCCCTTCCTGTTCGTCACCGCCGAAACCACCCGCAAGCGCGACCAGCTGCGCGTGGACCTGACTTTTGCGCTGGCTCTGCCCTTGCTCTTCTTCGCCGGTGCCACCGGCCTCACCATCTGGTTCGGCATCCGCCACGCACTGCTGCCGGTGGAGGACATCCGCGCCGCGCTCAAGCGCATGGGGCACCGCGCGCTGCAACCGCTGGACTCGGCCTCCGCCCCGACCGAGATCCGCCCGCTGGTGGACGAATTCAACCTCGTGCTCGACCGCCTGGACCAGGCCTCCGCCGCCCAGCAGCGCTTCGTCGCCAACGCCGCCCACCAGTTGCGCACCCCGCTGGCCGGCGTCCGCACCCAGCTCGAACTGCTGCAGCGGGAAACCGACGCCGATGCGCGGGCCGCCCGCTGCAGCCAGTGCATCAGCGCCATCGAACGCCTCGGTCACCTGGTCAACCAGATGCTGGTGCTGCTGTCGGCGGAGCCCAGCGGCCGCCACGCCGACTTGGCGGCCCCGATCGACGTACCGGAGCTGATCCGCGAGCGCAGCCCTGAATGGATCCGCCTCGCCGAAACCCACCGCATCGACCTGGGTTTCGAACTGCGGCCAGCCTGCGTCCGCGGCGACAGCCTGCTGCTCGGCGAAGCCATCGCCAACCTGGTGATCAACGCCATCCACTACACGCCAGCCGACGGGGAAGTGACGATCCGCTGCCGGCAGCAGGACCACGACGTCTTCATCGAGGTCGAAGACAACGGCCCCGGCATCCCGCTGCCGGCCCGCGAGAGCATCTTCGAGCGCTTCTTTCGCCTGCCGGGCACCGGCGGTCAGGGCAGCGGCCTAGGCCTCGCGATCGTGCGCGAGATCGCCCGCGGCTTTGGCGGCGAAGTCCACGCCCTCGACCCGACCGGCGGACAGGGCGCCCGCCTGCAGGTGCGCCTGCCGGGCAACCCGCCGCTTGCCTGAACCCACCGCCGAGCCCGCAACGCGAGAAAATCCGGCTCCACACCGCCGATCCGCCTACCGCCACGCTGCCGGCATTTTCATCGCCATGCAAAGCGGGCATTGAAAGATGGCGACCTTACCCGTACCGTATGCGCCGAACGCGCAACACAGGCTTGCGCCTGTCGCATGCCCCTTGCGCCCCCTTACCGCTTACAGGATGGAGAGCCCAGCATGGCCATGGATGTCGTCGATTACGAAATCTTCGGGAACGAAATGCAGTACGTCGAGGTGGAGCTCGACCCAGGCGAGGCCGCCGTCGGCGAAGCCGGCGTGATGATGTACATGCAGGACGGCATCCAGATGGACACCATCTTCGGTGACGGCTCGGCCCAGCAGAGCGGCCTGTTCGGCAAGCTGCTCGGCGCCGGCAAGCGCCTGCTGACCGGCGAGAGCCTGTTCACCACCATCTATCACAACGAAGGCAGCGGCAAGCGCCGGGTCGCCTTCGCCGCCCCCTACCCGGGTAAGATCGTGCCGGTGGACCTGTCCACGGTCGGCGGCACGCTGATCTGCCAGAAGGACTCCTTCCTCGCCGCCGCCAAGGGCGTGTCCCTCGGCATCGCGTTCCAGAAGAAGATCGGCGTCGGCCTGTTCGGCGGCGAGGGCTTCATCATGCAAAAGCTCGACGGTGACGGCATGGCCTTCATCCACGCCGGTGGCACCCTGCTCGAAAAGACCCTCGCCCCCGGCGAAACCCTGCGCGTGGACACCGGCTGCGTAGTGGCCTTCCAGCCCAGCGTCGATTTCGACATCCAGTACGCCGGCAAGATCAAGACCGCCCTGTTCGGCGGCGAAGGCCTGTTCTTCGCCACCCTCACCGGCCCCGGCAAGGTGTGGCTGCAGTCCCTGCCCCTGTCGCGCATGGCCGACCGCATCGTGATGGCCTCCCGCGTGGTGCAGGGCGGCGGCGGCAAGGAAAGCACCTCGCTGCTCGGCGGCATCGGCCTCGGCTCCCTGCTCGGCGACGACGATTGAACGCCGCTGCCCGGCCGTCAGCAGGCGGCCTTCCCCCTCCCGCGGGGACGATGTCGCGTAGCGGCAGAAGGGTAGTCCAGTGAGCGACGCACCGGTTTCCGCCCGCTACTACCCGGCCGGCGGCGATGCCCACGGCCACCCGGCGCTGCTGTACTGGGAGGGCGAACACCTGCTCGTCGCCCCCGAGGATTCCGAACCGCTGCGCGTATGCGCAGCGGCGCTGCGGGCCGAGGCACGGGGCTTCAACCACAGCCAGTGGGCAATCACCTGGCCCGGCGACGGCGGTGAACACCTGCTGATCATCGCCGACGCGGCCATCGCACCACTGAAAGCCGCCGCGCCGGCCCTGTTCGCCAGCGGCACGCACGCCCAGCGCAAAACCCACCGGCGCTTCGGCCTCGGCGTAATGGCGCTGATCCTGCTGCCGCTGCTGCTCATCGCCGGCGTCTTCCTGGCCGTCGAGCCGCTGGCCGACCGAGTCGTCGAACACATCCCGCCGTCCATCGAGAAGCAGATCGGCGAAGCGGTGCTGGCCCGCACCCGCCTCGACAGCAAGCTGATCGAACAGGGCCCGGCGCTGGATGCGCTGCAGCTGATCGGCAAGCGCCTGGCCCGCCCCGGCGAAAACCTGCGCTTCTACCTGGCCGAACGCCCGGACATCAACGCCTTCGCCGCCCCTGGTGGCGTGGTGGTGGTGTATTCGGGGCTGATGAAACAGGCCGGCTCGGCGGAGGACGTGGCCGGCGTGCTGGCCCACGAGATCGCCCACGTTGAGCTGCGCCACAGCCTGCGCCAGATCGTCCGCTCGGCCGGCCTGCGGGTCATCGTGTCGGCGCTGTTCGGCGACTACGGCGCCCTCGGCGGCTGGGGCGCCCGCCTCGGTGAGCTGAAGTTCTCGCGGGATGCGGAACGGGAAGCCGACGCCCGCGGCCTGCAACGCCTGGCCGAAGCGCACATCGACCCGCAGGGCATGCAGCGCTTCTTCGAGACGCTGGCGCGCAACGAAAGCGGCGCAGCCTCGACAGAGCCGACCGTGTTCTCCACCCACCCGGCCACCGCCGAGCGCATCGAGCACCTGCGCGAAGCGCTGGCCAGCCACCCGGCCGGCACGACCCAACCCATCCCATTAGACTGGCAGGCCGTCCGCCAGGCCCTGCCCGACACCAAACCATGAGCATCTTCGACGACGCCAAGATCGACTGCCACGCGCACATTTTCGATCCGGTGCATTATCCCTACGGGGAAGACAGCTTCTACAAGCCCGCCGGCCAGGAGCTCGGGACGCCGGCCCAGTTCCTGCATGTCCTCGATGCCTACGGTGTCGGCCACGCACTGCTCGTGCAGCCCAACTCCGGCTACGACCGGGACAACCGCTGCATGCTCGGCGCCATCGCCGCCAGCCGGGGCCGCCTGAAGGGCGTGGCAGTCGTCGCCAACGACTGCCCGCGCACCGAGCTGGAAGACCTCAAGGCCGCCGGCATCGTCGGCATCGCCTTCAATGCGGCGCTGTTCGGCGTGGCCCACTACGCCGACTGCGGCCCGCTGCTGGAACGCCTGGCGGAGCTTGGCCTGTTCGCGCAGATCCAGGTGCAGGAAAACCAGCTGGTCGAATTCGCCCCCCTGCTCGAAGCCAGCGGCGCGCGCCTGCTGTTCGACCACTGCGGACGCCCCGACATGGCCGCCGGCCTCGGGCAGGCGGGCTTCCAGGCCCTGCTGGCCTTCGGCCGCCGCGGCAATGCCCATGTGAAGCTGTCCGGCTACGTGAAGTTCTCGCAGCAGCCCTACCCCTTCGAGGACACCTGGCCCTATGTGCAGGCGCTGGTGGAAGCCTTCGGCAACGGCGGCTGCATCTGGGGCAGCGACTGGCCCTTCCTGCGCGCCCCGTCGCGGGTGGACTACGGCCCGCTGCTCAAGCTGATGGAGCGCCTGCTGCCCGCCCCCGCCGCACGCCGGGCGGTGATGTGGGACAACCCGCGCAGCCTGTTCGGCTTCGAGCAGGCAAGTCCGCTAACATAGCCAGCTCATTCCATAGGGGTCGTCGCCAAAGCATGAGCACACAAGAAAAAAATCCCGTCGTCTTCGGTACCGAAGATCTGCTGCTGAGCCTCTGCAACTCGGTCACCAAGGTCCTCAGCGTGGCCACCCACAGCCAGATCCGCTACTCGGGCATGGTCCAGCGCATCACCAAGACCTGCCTGAAGCCGGACATCGGCTGCTTCGTGCTGTTCGACGGCGGCTTCTCCGGCCTGGTGGTCATCAACTTCTCGGCCCAGTCAGCGATGGAGTTGTACGAGAGCTACATGCTCAACATGGGCATGTCGAAGGACGACCTGGCCAGCTCCCACACCTCCGACGACGTCAGCAACGTGATGGGCGAGCTGATGAACCAGATCGTCGGCGACTTCACCGGCCAGATTGGGCGCGAGCTGCAGACCCACATCACGCAGAACCAGCCGAAGATGCTGGTCCTCAACAAGCAGGTGGTGCTCAGCGTGGATACCCACCTGGACCAGCCCGAGACCCGCCGGGTGACCTTCTACACCGGCCGCAACAACATCTTCTACCTGGAACTGGCGATCGACCGCACGGAGTTCATCAAGCTCTACGACTTCGAGCCCCAGGACGCGCCCGATCCGGACGCGCTGATCGCCGCCGCGGGCTCCACGCCGGCCGCCGCAACGCCCGCTCCCGCCAACGGCGGTGGCGACGACCACGACGACCTGCTCAAGTCCCTCGGGCTGTAAGCCGCAGGTTCAGGCGGGCAGATCGGCGCGGGTATCCACGTCGCGCAGGCAGCCCGCGTCATCGGTCTCGATGGCGAGCAGTTCCGCCTTGTGGTTGGCAAGGATCGCCCGCGCGCCCTCGTCGCCGACAAGGCCCAGCAGTTCATCCCTCCAGCGCGCTGCGAAACCGACCGGATGGCCACGCCGCCCGTCGTGAACAGGCGCCGCCAGCGCCGCGCCGCCGCTGACGGCGTCGGCAACCCGGCGCAGCGTGTCGGTCTGCAGGAAAGGCATGTCGGCCAGCGCAACGACCCAGCCCGCCGCGGCGGCGCTGGCGGCCACGCCGGCCGCCAAGCTGTGGCCCATGCCATCGACCGCAGCCTGGCAGAACACCGTCTCCAGCCCCTCCGCCTGCAGCAGCCCGGCCAGTTCGCGCTGCTCCGGGCGCAGCACCGCGATGCTCCGCGGACAAGCTTCGCGCAGATGGCGCGCCGCCGCCGCGGCGATCGGCATGCCGTCGGGCAGCGGATGCAGCAGCTTGTCGCCGCCAAAACGCCGCCCCTGGCCGGCCGCCAGCAGCAGGCCGACGATCTCGCCGGCCACCGCTAACGCACGCCGCAGCCGGCGCTGGCGACAGTGCTCGCTTCGGCCCGCGGCACGACGACGCCGTTCTTCACGGCAGTCATCTCGGCCAGCACGGACACTGCGATCTCCGGCGGCGTGCGGCTGCCGATGTGGATGCCGATCGGCCCGTGCAGGCGCCCGACCTCGCCTTCCGACAGGTCGAAATACTTCAGAAGCCGCTCTTTGCGCGCCGCGTTGTTCACCCGCGAGCCCAGCGCCCCGACGTAGAAGGCCGGCGACTTGAGCGCTTCCAGCAGGGCCATGTCGTCCAGCTTCGGGTCGTGGGTCAGCGCAACGATGGCGGTGTGGGGATCGGGCCCCATCGCCAGCACCGCGTCGTCGGGCATGCCGGCCACCAGCGGCGCGCCGGGCACGTCCCACTCGACGGAATATTCCTCGCGCGGGTCGCAGACGCTCACCGCGTAGTCGAGCGCCTGGGCCATCGGCGCCAGATAGCGGGCGATCTGCCCGGCGCCGATGATCAGCAACCGCCAGTGGGGTCCGTGGATCGTGCCGAGCCGAGTGCCGTCCCACAGCAGGGCCTCGCCGCGGCAGGCGTCCAGGATGCGCACCGTACCGCTGTCCAGCTCGATCTCCCGGCGCACCAGCTGGCCGGCCTCGATGCGTGCGGCCAGCTCATCGAGCTGGGCCGCGTCCGGCGCTGGTTCGACGACCAGTTCCAGCGTGCCGCCGCAGGGCAGGCCGAAGCGGTTGGCCTCTTCCCGCGTCACGCCGTAGCGCAGCACGAAGGGCTGGCTGCCGGCGATACGCCCGTCCAGCATGCGGGCGATCATGTCGTCCTCGATGCAGCCGCCGGACACCGAGCCCTGCACCCGGCCGTCGTCCCGCAGGGCCATCCAGGCCCCGGCCGGACGGGGCGCCGAACCCCAAGTCTGGGCGACGGTGACGAGGGCCGCCCGATGCCCTTCCTCGCGCCAGCGCCTCAGCGCGGCGAGGACCTGCAGATCCTGACTGTCCATGCTTTGAACCTTTCCCTAAAAACCGGCCGCAAGGGCGAACTCATGCGCCCCTGCGGCGGTGCTTGGAGCCCTGCTCGCTCAGGCCTTCAGCTCTTCGGAACGGAAAGGCAGACGGGTCAGCCACTTGCCGGTGGCGGCGGCGATCGCGTTGGCCACCGACGGTGCCACCGGCGGCACGGCGGGCTCGCCGATGCCGGTCGGCTTCTCGGCGGACGGCACGATGTACACCTCGGTCTTGGGCATCTCGTTGATGCGGATCGGCGCGTACTCGCCAAAATTCCCCTGCTCCACGACGCCATCCTTGAGGGTGATCTCGCCGTGCAGCGCTGCTGACAGCGCGAAGCCCACCGAGCCTTCGACCTGGGCTCGGACCACGTCCGGGTTGATCGCCACGCCGCAATCCACCGCGGTGACGACGCGATCCACGCGCACGCTGCCGTCGGCCTGTACCGTCACCTCGGCCACCTGGGCCACGTAGGAGTGGAAGGACTCATGCACGGCCACCCCGCGGCCACGCCGCTCGCCCGGCTTGCCCTTGGCCAGCGGCGTTCCCCAGCCAGCCTTCTCGGCGGCCAGGCGCAGCACGCCAGCGTGGCGCGGATGCTTGTCGAGCAGCTTGAGGCGCAGGGCCACCGGATCCTGCTTCGATTCGGCCGCCAGCTTGTCGATGAAGGTTTCGGTGGAGTAAGCCGTGTGCGTCGAGCCCACCGAGCGCCACCACAGGATCGGCACCGTGATGTCGCTGGGCGTGTGCAGTTCCACCTGCAGGTTGGGGATCGCGTAGGGCAGCGTCGCCGCGCCTTCCACCGACAGGCCGTCGACACCGTCCTTGATCATGAAGCCCTCGAAGGGCGAGCCCTTGGCGATGGACTGGCCGACCAGGCGATGGCGCCAGGCGCGGATCGAGCCGTCCGCATTGAGCGCGGCCTCCATGGCGTGGTGGAACTGGGGCCGGTAGTAGCCGCCCTTCATGTCGTCCTCGCGCAGCCACACCATCTTGACCGGCGCGCGGGTGCCGGCCGCCTTGACGATGGAGGCCGCCTCCTTGACGTAGTCGGAATCCTTGCAGGCGCGCCGGCCAAAGCTGCCGCCGGCGTACAGCATGTGGATGTTCACCTTCTCGGGCGGCAGGCCGAACAGCGCTGCCAGGTTGCCCTGGTCCACGGTCTGGAACTGCTCGCCGTTCCACACTTCGAGGCTGTCGCCGGTGAATTGCACGACGCAGTTCATCGGCTCCATCGCGGCATGGGCGAGGTAGGGGAAGTCGTAGCTGGCCTTGACCACTTTGGCGGCACCGGCGAAAGCGGCGTCCCCGTCGCCGTCCTTGCGGGCGATCAGGCCGGGGGTCTGGGCCAGTTCACGGTAGCGGGCGAAAATCTCCTCGCTGCCGAGCTTGAAGGCGGCACTGTCGTCCCATTCGACGCTCAGCGCGTCGCGGCCCTTCTTGGCGCTCCAGGTGTCCTTGGCGAGCACCGCGACGCCGTTGGGAATTGCCACCACATCGACAACGCCCTTGATCGCCTTGGTCTTGTTGGCGTCGAAGGATTTGACCTTGCCGCCGAAGCGCGGCGGGTGGGCGACCACCGCCACCAGCATGCCCGGCAGATGGACGTCCTGCGTGAACTGGGCCGTGCCGTTGGTCTTGGCAAAGCTGTCCTTGCGCGGCGCGTGCTTGCCGACGAGGCGGAAATCCTTCGGGTCCTTGAGAGGCACGCTGTCCGGCACGGCCTCGGCGGCGGCGGCTTCGGCCAGTTCGCCAAAGGTCGCCTTGTGCTTGCTCGCTGCGTGGGACACGACGCCGTCGCGCACGCTGATCTCGGCGGCCGGCACGTTCCAGCGCTTGGCCGCGGCGGCGACGAGCATCGCCCGCGCCACGGCGCCGGTCTGGCGCAGCTGATCCCAGGAATTGGCCATCGCGGTGCTGCCGCCGGTGCCTTGCATGGGGCCGAAAGCCAGGTTGTTGTAGCGCTTGGCATCAGCCGGCGCGCCATCGACACGCACCTGCGACCAGGCGGCGTCGAGCTCTTCGGCAACGATGGTGGCCAGGCCGGTGTAGGTGCCCTGCCCCATTTCGAGGTGCTTGGAGATCACCGTCACCGAGTTGTCGGCGCCGATGCTCAGGAAGGGGGTCGGTTCGAACGCGGCGGCAGAACCGGCTGCGGCTGCCGTCTTGGCACCCTTGGCGGCGAAGGCCGGCAGCGCCAGACCGAGGGTCAGGCCGGCGGAACCCTGCAGGAAGTGGCGGCGGGAGAGGTTGTGAATGGCTTGGGTCATGTCGTCTCTCCTCAGGCCAGCGCCTTGGCGGCTTCGTGGATGGCCGCGCGGATGCGCACGTAGGTGCCACAGCGGCACAGGTTGCCGGCCATCGCAGCATCGATGTCGGCGTCGGTGGGGTTCTTCTTGGTCTTCAGCAGGCCCACGGCGCTCATGATCTGGCCGGACTGGCAGTAGCCGCATTGCACCACGTCGAGCTTGCGCCAAGCATCCTGCACAGCCTTGCCGACGCGGGAGTTGTCGACGGCCTCGATGGTGGTGATCTTCTTGCCCGTCACGCTCGATACCGGCGTGATGCAGGAACGCGTCGGCTGGCCGTCCACATGCACGGTACAGGCGCCGCACAGGCCGGCGCCGCAGCCGAACTTGGTGCCGGTGAGGAGGAGCGAATCGCGCAGGGTCCACAACAGCGGGGTGTCGGGGTCGACGTCGGCGCGCTGGGGCTTGCCGTTCACATTCAGCTGGATCATGGTCTATCTCCGTGGGGTTGCCGGATTGTTCTGTGTTCAGGGGGTTGGGGGCGAACAGAATCGCCTACGGGCCTCGATTGACAGGCCGGGGACGAATAAATTCGCCCCCACGGTCATCAGGAATCCCGCCACCATGGACCAAAATGTAGCCCAGCCGCACCCGGAAGGCATTGCAGGATCCTGTGAGATTCTTGCCCAATCATCCAGATTAGTGTCTCATCCGCATAACACCCGGCGGGAAGACGATACCCTCGTCAGCGTCGATGACGGAGAATCAAACCATGACCGGATCAGGCGTTCCCACACACCCAGCGCCCTTCGCGCTCGACGCCTCGCGCCTCGAGCTGGCCGCGCTGATTGAACGATATTGCACCGCGGACGGCCCCAATCCGACGCCGATCAACGGCCTCAGCCTGTTCCGCGCGTCGAGCACCAGCACGCCGATCTGCGCCGTCTACCGCTCGGTGCTGGCCGTCGCGGCCCAGGGCACCAAGCGCCTGAGCCTCGCCGACGAAGCCTTCCAGTACGACAGCCAGCATTACCTGATCACGTCGGTGGATCTGCCGGTGATCGGGCAGATCACCGAGGCCTCTCCAGAGCGCCCCTACCTCTGTGCGGTATTCGACATGGACCCGCGCCGGATCGCCGAACTGGCCGGCTCCATGCAGCTGGCGCCGCTGCCGCCGGGTGCCGGCGCGCTCGGCCTCGGCGTCAGCCCGCTCACCGCCCCGGTGATGGACGCCTTCCTGCGTCTGGTGCGCCTGCTCGACACGCCGAACGACATTCCGGTGCTGGCGCCGCTGCGCGAACAGGAACTGCTCTACCGCCTGCTCACCGGCGCCCAGGGCCAGCGCCTGCGCAGCATCGCCGCCACCGACAGCCAGGGCCACCGCACCGCCCGTGCCATCGACTGGATCAAGGGCAACTTCGACCAGCCTTTGTCCATCGACGCGCTGGCCGACGCGGTCAATATGAGCAAGTCGTCCCTGCACCACCACTTCAAGGCGCTGACGGCGATGAGCCCGCTGCAGTACCAGAAGCAGATCCGCCTGCAGGAGGCGCGCAAGATGATGCTCACCGAGGCCATCGACGCCGCCACCGTGGCGCGCCGGGTCGGCTACGAAAGCCCGTCCCAATTCAGCCGCGAATACCGCCGCCTGTTCGGCGCCCCGCCGCTGCGGGACATTGCGCGGATGCGCTGAACAGCTCGGGGCAGTTCAGCCCTGGACCTTGAAAGCGCCGTCGTCATAGGCCTCGCAATACACCTTCCAGTCCTTGCGCAGCCGGTCGCTGCATTCGTCGGCAGCGCCCAGCAAGGCCTTGCGCCACTTGCCGGCGCCAAAGTCGATGAGCGCGTCGGCTATCGCCGAGCCGCTGCGCCCGCTGCTGCGCAGCTGGGCACTGGCGACGATGGCGCCCATCGTGCCGACGACGCCGCGGATCGCCTCGAAACCGGAATGGGACTCCACCAGCGTCACCCGGTCCTCGGTCGGCTGCAGGCCGCGCAGGATGTAGGAGCGCTTGCCCATTTTTACCGGCTGCAGGAAGGCCATCGACACCGCCTGCATGCGCCGTTGCACCGTCACGACCCGCGCCGCCTCGGACTTCCAGGCCGGTTGCGGCGTCTTGAGGCAAGGCGCCAGCGACGAGGGCAGTGCCTCCTTCAGATCGAGCAGGTAGTTGCCGTCCGGCGAGCCCTTGCCGCGGACCAGGATCACGAAGCGATCCACGCCCAGGCTGCCATTGCCGGCAATCCGCCGGGCCACGTCCAGTACCTCGTAGAAATCCGGATTGGCCTGGGATTCGGCCAGTTCGCCGACCAGCTTGACGACCCTGTCGCGCTGCTTGTCGGTGACCGGCAGCGCCTTGCCGTTGTCCAGGCGCAGATGGCGTCGCTTGCCCTTGAGCACGGTTCGGCTATCCAGGAAGGCCGGGCGCAGCCGCCCGTGCAGGCCGTCGAGGAGATGGCGGATCAGGCCGCTAGCGGTGTCGCGCTCGACCCAGCCGGCCTTGCCGGCAACCAGCGTGGCCCGGTAGGCGTCTAGGAATTCGTCGCATAGTTCGGCGGCCTGCTTCTTCTTCAGCTCCATCGACGCGGCGCCGATCTGCACGCTGGCCAGGCAGCGCACCAGGTCCCAGCTGGCCGGTGCCAGCGCGGCTTCGTCGAAGTCGTTGAGATCGAAATAGACCAGCCGGTTGTCGCCCTTGTAACTGCCGAAGTTCTGCAGATGCAGGTCGCCGCAACTCCAGACCGGCGGCGCGGTGGCGAACAGCGGCTCATCCGGCAGGCGCCGGTAAAACAGATGGCAGGTACCGCGCAGGAAGACGAAGGCGCTCTCCCGCATGTTGCGGTACTTGAGGACCAGGCGGTCCGGGTCCCGGCCGGCATTGAAACCGAGGATCTGTTCAACGACGTCGCTCATCACTGTTCCCTCCATATTCATCGAGCCATGCCAAGCATACGCCCGCCAAGTCTAGTGACGATGCCCGTCGTCGGGCTGGTCGCGGGGCGAGCGCGGCGGCGGCAACTTCTCCATCAGCTTCATGCGGGCGATGCGCACCTCGCAGTCGCCGGGCACCGTCGCGCACAGGCTGGCGTCGTCGATGCGCAGCTTCTTCTGCGTGGCGCGGAAGCGCTGCAGGAAGACCCACGCGGTGTCCTGCGCGCCGAGCATGCCGAGGCGCGCCGAATTGAGCGCGCCGACGAAGCCGAAATACTCGATGCCCAGGCGCCGCGACCCGACCTTCTTCTCCTCGGCCAGCAGACTCGTCAGGCAGGCTTCGTAGGCGAAGGTGTCATGGTGGATCAGCCGGTAGCAACGCCCCTGGGCGTCGAGGGCAGCCTCGGCGATCCGGCCCGGCAATGCCGGGTCGGGGGCGCCGGCGATGGCTGCCGGCAGGCTCAGCACCAGCAGGAAGGCAAGCAGATGTCTCAACACGGAATCAGTCCCCAAAACAAGCCGGGGCGACAGCGCCGCCCCGGTCGAAAAGGCCGGCACGCGGCCGGCTCCGCAAGATCCTTGTTCTTAGTTCAGGCGGGTGACACGCGGCGCCGGCGGCGCCAGGTTCAGGTTCTTCTTCATGTAGCCGACGAAGGCATCGATGTCGATGACGCCGCTGTTGGTCACGTTGGTGCCGCTGGTGGTGACCGCCGAGAAGTTGTCGCCCGGTCCGGGGGCCATGAAGCTGTTGAGCGTAACCCGGTAGGTCTTGCTCATGTCCATCGCCACGCCGTTGAGCTTGAGGGAGCCGGCCACCACGCGGTTGCCGCTGCCGACGGCGGCGCCGGCCGGCTTCGAGGCATCCCAGCTGTAGCTGAAGGTGCTGCTCGGCTGGAGCATGCGACCGCAACCGTTAGCACCGGTCTTGGCCGAGCAGTTGGGGGCTTCCCACTGCTGCTCGAGCAGGCGCACGATCTGCGCGCCGGTGAGATCCACGGTGGCCAGCACGTTACCAAAAGGCGCCACGGTGAGCAGGTCGCCATAGGTGACCGCGCCACCGTTCTTGTAGATCAGGTCGGCACGCACGCCGCCCGGGTTGATGAAGGCGATGTCGGCCTGCGGGCCGCCGGACAGGTACACGTCGGCCATCACGTCGCCCATCGGGCCTTCGGCGGTTTCGTCGCGGGTCGGCGTGGAGCTGTTGGCGAGCAGGGCCCGCTTGATGTCGGCGGTGATCGAGCCGACAACCATGTTCTTCAGCGTGGCGGCGAGATTCACGTAGGACTGCACCGCCGCGTCGATGGTGGCGTCCTTGGCGAGGATCGCGTAACCCGTCGGCGCAGTGGTGTTGAGGTCGTTGATGACCGGCACGGTGTTGGCTGTCAGACCGGTGACGCCCGTGCCCGGCACGATGGTCAGGTTGATGTCGGTAACCGCGCTGCCGTAGAAGCCGGTGGAGGTCAGCAGCTTGCCGTTGCGCTTGCAGACGTATTCCTGGTGCGTGTGGCCGCTGACCACCACGTCCACGTCCTTGCCGAGGGCATCGACGATGGGCAGGATGTCGCCGGACAGGTTCGGGCAGCTCTGGTCGTTGAGAGTGGAGGCCGTGGTCTGTCCGCCCTGGTGGATCAGCACCACCACCGCGTCGACGCCGTCCTTCTTGAGCTGGGTGGCGTAGCTGTTGATGGTGGTCGCCTCGTCGAGGAAGTTGAGGCCGGCGACGCCGGTGGAGGTCACCACCGCCGGCGTGCCCTTCAGGGTCAGGCCGATGAAGCCCACCGAGGCCTTGCCGAACTTCTTCACATAGGTTGCCGGGAACAGGGTCTTGCCGCTGGCGGTATCCACCACGTTGGCGGACAGCCACTTGTAGCTGGCGCCCGGGAAGACGCCGCCGTTGATGCAGGTGTCCTTGCCGACGGTGCCGCCGATGTAGCAGCCGCCGCTCTGCAGGCGCTGCAGTTCGCCCTTGCCGTGGTCGAACTCGTGGTTGCCGACCGAGGTCACTTCGAGGCCGATCTGATTGAGGATGTCCACGGTGGCTTCGTCATGGGTCAGCGTGGAGGTGACCGGCGAGGCACCGACCATGTCGCCGGCGCCGACGACGATGTTGTTGGCGTTGCTGGCCCTGAGCTGCTTGATCAACGTGGCCAGATAGGCCGCGCCGCCGGTGCGCACGGTCGTACCGGCAGCGTTGGCCGGGTCCTTCAGCACGACGGAGCCGCCGTTGTTGGCGGCCGGCACTTCGATGTTGCCGTGGAAATCGTTCATCGCAATCACCTTGACGGTGACCGGATCGGGCGGATTGCTGGAGCTGCCGCCACAGGCCGCCAGCGCCAGGACGGAACTCGCCGCCAGCCAGGCGGAGAGCTTCTTGACAGGGAATTGCATCGGTCTTCCTCGGAAGGTCAGGGATTAGCCTGCAACCTTGCCGAAGGAATATGACCTGGCGATTAAGAAAACCTATTCCGGGTTTTCAGACCAGCCAGTTGACCGCTTCCAGGCCGATCCGGCACAGGAAGGCGATGCCCAGCGCCAGCGCCACCGACAGGCCGATGGAGAACAGCGCATCGCGCCGCCCGACGGTCTTCAGCATCACCGCGAAGGTGGACACGCAGGGCACGTAGAAGGTCAGAAAAACCAGGAAGGTGGCGATCTGCACCCAGTCGAGCAGCGGCGCGATGTCCTGGGTGCCGAGGGCCTGATAGACCATCAGCAGGGACAACTCCTTACGCAGCACTCCGAACAGGATCGGCACGCCGAGGACCACTGGCAGGCCGAGCCACCAGTGGGTCACCGGCAGCAGCAGCGTGTTGATCACCGCGTCGGCGCCGAAGTGGGCCAGCAGCGCCAGCACCACGCTGCCCAGCACCAGCAGCGGCGTGACGATGGTCAGGATGTCGCTGGTGCGCTCCCAGGTGATGGACAGCAGGCGCCGCCACTGAGGCAAGGCATAGGGCGGAATGGCCTGGATCATGCCCGGGCTGGCCTGCACGTAGCGGCGGGTCAGCAGCTTGCCGGACACGGCGATGATCAGCATGGTCAGCAGGAAGATGCCCAGCACCCCTTCCCAGCCCAGGTACTTGCCGCCGATGGCGAGCACGATGGCCGAGCGGGCCGAGCACGGCACGAAGGTGATCAGCAGCGACGCGACGATGCGCTCCCGCCCCGACGAGGTAGCCGCCACCGCCGACAGGGCCGGCACGTTGCAGCCGAGGCCGAGCAGGAAGGGCACCGCCACGCCGCCGTGCAGGCCGATGTGGTGGAAGCCCCGGTCCACCACGAAGGCCACCCGGTGCATGATGCCGGACTCCTCCAGGCTCACCAGCAGCAGTACCAGCGGCAGCATGTAAGGCACGACGATGCCGACCAGACCAACCATCCCGTCGGCGACGGCCCGGCCGACCACGCCGAGGGTGGTATCCGGCTCCCATTGGCCGACCCACGCCGCCAGCGGTGCCGAAGTCAGCGCATCGAGGGTTGTGCTGACCTCGAAGACCATGAACAGCACCAGCGCGAACACCGCCAGCGTGCCGATAAAGCCCCACTGGGGATGCAGGAAGACCCGGTCCAGCGCGCGCTTCCAGCCGGCCTTCTCGGCAGCATGGCCGAGGCGGGTGACCTGTTCGTGCAGCGCCGCGGCACGGTAGTGGCGGTCTGCGAACAGCTCCTCCGCCAGCGGGCGCGGCAGGTGGCGCGCCGCTTCGGCGCGGGCATCCTGGATGGCCGGCAGCAGCGCCGGAAACAGGCGCGCCATCTCGGCGGTGAAATAGGTGTTGTCCTTGGCGAGCTGCGTCAGCAGCAGCGAACGCGGCACTGGGAAGGCGGCTTCCACCTCCGGCCGGTCGAGGATCGCATTGAGCCCGGCCAGTGCCTTGACCAGGTGGGCGCCGGGGAGTTGCGGCAGCGGGCAGGTCTTGCCGCGCACCGTATTGAGGGCCGTCTCGAACAGCGCCGGGATACCCTTGCCCATGTGCGCCACGGTGGGCACCACCGGCACGCCGAGTTCCGCCGAGAGGGCTTCCACATTGACGTAGATGCCGCGCTCGCGGGCCTCGTCGAGGCGGTTGAGGGCGATCACCAGCGGCTTGCCGAGCTGGCACAACTCCTGGGCGAGGGCCAGGTTGGGCTCCAGCGCGGTGGCGTCCACCACCTGGATCAGCACGTCCGGGGCCTTGAAGCCGCCCTGGCCGGGCTCGCCGCGCAGCAGCGCCATCAGCAGCAGGCGGTCGGCGTCGTCGAGATCATGGAGGGTGCGCAGCGACGGCAGGTCTACCAGCGCGGCCTGCTCGAGGCCGACATTCACCTGGCAGGCGTCGAAACCAAGGGCGCTGGCGTCGAGCTTGCCGGATTCGACAGCGGTGCTGGAAGCGGCCTGGAAGATCGTGCTCTTGCCGGTGCGGGCCAGCCCGACCAATGCGATCTGCGGCCGGCGCGCACCGCGCAGCAGCGTGGTGGGCAGGGCAATGGTGGCAACAGCGGGGGCGGCGGCATTCATGCGCGGCTCCCGTCCATGACGGAGAACCGGGCCGGCCCCGCCGGATTGCGCTGCTGTCCAGAAATACGAATCATCGGGAACCGCCGAATGCAGATCAGTTGCGACGATTATAGGTACAAATAAGAATTGTTCGCAAATGAATTCCCCGTTGTGTCAGCAACGGGGTTCGCGTCATGCCAGAGCTCAGACGCGCAGGCCGGCTCGGGTCATCATCAACAGGGCCTGGGCCCGGCTGGTCACGCCGAGGGAACGCAGGATCGCCGACACGTGGACCTTGACTGTGCCTTCCGACAGCCCGAGGAACTCGGCGATGTCCCGGTTCGACTTGCCCTGGGCCACCAGCTCCAGCACCCGGCCCTGCGCCGCGGTGAGCTGGAAGCGCTCGGCGAAGGCCTGGCTGGCGCGCCGGTTACGGTTGCCATCGTTGCCGCCGATGGCCGAATCGGGCGTAAACACGCCGCCGGCCAGGATGGTCCGCACCGCCTCGATCAGCGTATTGCTGGGGCTGGCCTTGGACACGAAGCCCGACGCACCGGCCTTCATTGCCCGCTGCACCGACTCCCGGTCGTCGAGGGCTGACACCACCAGCGCCGGCACGTCGGGGAAGCGCTTCGCAATCACCCCCAGCAGAGAGAAACCGTTGATCTCCGGCAGCATTAGGTCCACCACCAGCAAATCGCAGTTCGGATCGGCCTCCAGCAGGGCCAGCGCGTCGGTGGCATTGCTGGCCTGCTCGCAGTGCACGCCTTCCCCAACCTGGGCCAGGGTCAGCGCCATGGCCTCCCGCACCAGCACGTGGTCCTCGATAATCAGTATGCGCGTCTGCATCATTACAAACCGTTAAATTGAACGCCTGTCTAAAATCGGGGCCAGTTTAGCCTACCCAGCACCCGGCAAAACGGAGAAAATCCGGACCCCGGGCCGAAACGGCACGATGACCATGCCGATCCCCCAGTATTTTGCCCGCCTCCCCGTGGCCTTCCTGCCCCCAACGCCCGCGAAGCCCGTTTCGGGCAGTCCCCTCGCCGCAAGGAGTGATGCGTACCCGGATGCGCGTCACGCGACGACAAGCATTAACCAGGACGGGATCATGGCTTTCCGCGCCTCCGACGGCAATGAACTGTTCCGCTTTGCGCCCGCTTTCCGGCTCGACGCGGCTGTCGGCATCAGTGGGCGCAAAGCGGTGCGGGACAAGCACAGCTTGAGCGGCGCATCGCTGGCGCCACGCCACCCAGCCAACTATCATATGACGGAAGCGCAAACCCGGCGGCTCGCCGCCCACCATCCATACCGGAGTCCGATGGCGTTCGAGCAGAAACCCAGCATGATCTTCGTGAACGCCGCCCCCCTCGCCAACAGCGGGCACACAGCCCCCCGCAGGCCCGAGTTCTGATCCCCGATGGGGCGCCTGCGACTCTTCCTCCTCGCTCTATGCGTGGCCCTGCTGGCTGGGGCCGCTCCTGCACGCGCGGCCCAGGTGGCCCTGGTCCTGTCCGAGGAAGGTGGCGCCTTCAGCGAAGCCGCCGAGGCCGTGTCGTCCGAATTGCGCAGCGCCGGCCACCGCATCCAGGCCATCACGACGCCCTTGCGCGCCGAGGATGGCGCCGTTCTCAACGCCAGCGCACTGATCGTCACCTTCGGCACCCGGGCCGCCCAGATCATCGCCGGGCTCGCGCCGCGCAGCCTGGTGCTGCACACCCTGCTGCCGCGCAGCGCCTATGAACGCCTGCCCCAGCGCGCCGAGGACGCACGGCGCACGTCGGCAGTCTTCATCGACCAGCCCGCCAACCGGCAGATCGAGCTGCTGCGCCTTGCGCTGCCCGACTGGTCGCGGGTGGCGTTGATCGTCGGGCGGGAAAGCAGCGAACTCGGCGCACGCCTGCAGGCCAACGCACGGGAACGCCGCCTCCGTCCGGTACTGGAGCAGGTCAGTGACGAGATCGACCTCTACCCGACGCTGCAGCGCGTGCTGGCCGAACCGACGATCCTGCTCGCGATCCCCGACGCCGCGCTGTACAACAACCGCACCATCTCCAACATCCTGCTCACCGCCTATCACCACCGCTCGCCGGTCGTCGGCTTCTCGCCCGCCTACGTCAAGGCCGGCGCCCTGCTGGCCCTGTACAGCACCCCGGCACAGATCGGCCAGCAGGCCGGCGAAATGGCCCGCCACGGCCTCGCTGGCGGCAGCCTGCCGGCAGCCAGCGCTCCACGCTACTTCCACGTCGGCACCAACCCCTACGTGGCGCGCTCCCTCGGCATCAACCTCGAGGACGCCAACACCCTGCGCGAACGCCTCGAGCGCTGGGAGAACGCCCAGTGATCCGCCCCGAAGAGTGGGACATCCGTCCCCGCGCGATCCTGATCGCGATGCTGCCGACGATGGTCATGGCCTCGGTGCTGATCGCCTATTTCACCACCACCCGCCTGTCCGATCTGGAAGAGGCCCACATCCAGCGCGGCAAGGCCCTCGCCCGCCAGCTCGCCGCCGCCAGCGAATACGGCGTCTTCTCCGGCAACCAGGAAAACCTGCGTAAGCTCGCCAACTCCATCCTGCAGGAAAAGGACGTGGTCCGTGTGGCGGTCTTCAGCCCCCTGCAAGAAGTGCTGGCGGACAGCAGCAAGCCGTTCCAGATCCCCGTCGCGGTGAATCTGGTGCCCCACGAGAACAACGCACCGCTGCGCTTCCGCGAACCGGTCGCCGGCCCCGGCGTCAGCCTCGACGACCCCTTCCTGGACAGCGCCAGCGCGTCGGCGGCCGCCCAGGACCCCCGCCACGGCGAGGTTCTCGTCGAGATGAGCCGCGAATCCCTGCGCGCCGAGGAAAGCCGACTGCTGCGCAATGCCTTCCTGATGGTGGTGGCGGTCCTGCTGGCCAGCATCGCGCTGGCCCTGCGCATGAGCCGTGGCATCTCCGGCCCCATCCTGCGGGTCGCCGCGGCGGTCGCCAGCTTCGGGCGGGGCAATTTCTCGGCGCGGGTGCCGGTCGCAGGCGGCAGCACCCTCAGCACGCTGGCCGCTGGCGTCAACGAAATGGCCGACCGGCTGAGCGCCTCGCAGGAAGACCTGCAGCGCCAGATCGACGCCGCCACCGCAGAGCTGAAGGAAAAGAAGGAAGAGGCCGAACAGGGCAACCGCGCCAAGACGCGCTTTCTCGCCGCCGCCAGCCACGACCTGCGCCAGCCGATGCACGCGCTGGGCCTGTTCGTTGCCGAGCTGGGCCAAAAACCCCACGCCCCCGACACCCGCCGCCTCGTCGAGCAGATCGCCGTCTCCGCCGAAACCATGGAGAACCTGCTCGACAGCCTGCTCGACATCTCGCGTCTCGACGCCGGCGTGCTCGACCGCCAGATCAAGCCCTTCCCTCTGCAACCCTTGTTCGAGCGCATCGACGTGGATTACCGGCGCGAGGCCGAGGTGCGCCGGCAGCGCCTGCGCCTGCGCCCCACGCCCCTGTGGGTCGAGAGCGACCCGCTGCTCCTCGAGCGCATCCTGCACAACCTGATCAGCAACGCGCTGCGCTACGCCCCCCGCGGCACCATCCTGCTGGCGGCCCGCCGACGCGGCCAGCACGTGCGCATCGAGGTCCGCGACAACGGCCCCGGCATTGCGCCAGAAGCCCAGAACGCCATCTTCCAGGAGTTCGTCCAGCTGGATAACCCGGAGCGCAACCGGGCCAAGGGCCTCGGCCTCGGCCTGGCGATCGTCCGCCGCCTGACCAGCCTGCTGCAGCACCCGCTGTCGCTGCACTCGGTCCCCGGCCGGGGTGCCCTGTTTGCGGTAGAGCTCCCGCTGACCGCGCCGGTAATGTCGTCCGGCAACCGCCACACACCCCAGGCCACCCACTCCCTGCAGGGCCTCCACGTGGCCCTGGTGGACGACGATGAACTGGCCCTCGCCGGCACCACCGGCCTGCTCGAATCCTGGGGCTGCCAGGTCAGCGCGGCGACCAGCCCCGATGCCCTGCTTGCCGCACTGGGCGGCCAGCCCGTCCCGGACGTCCTCGTCTGCGACTACCAGAGCGGCCGGGAGCGCGTCGGCGCGGACATCGTCGCCCACCTGCGAGCCCGTTTCCAGCGTCCCATCCCGGCCATCCTGCTCAGCGGCGACACCTCGCCGGACGTCGCCGGCGAAGCCCAGCAGGCCGGCATCCCGCTGCTCCACAAACCGGTCCGCCCGGCCAAGCTGCGCGCTCTGCTGCAGCGCAAGACCCAAGCCTGATGCAGCTCCACGGCGCATCGGTTACTATCGAGGCGTCAATGACATATCCAAAATCAGGGGGACAACGATGAGCACCGAGAACAAGGCGCAGGACCCGATGGAATTCATGCGCAGCATGTGGAGCAAGATGGGCTTCAGCCTGCCCGGCATGGTCACCCCGACGCTCGACGTAGATGAGCTGGACAAGCGCATCGCCGACATGAAGGCCGTCGAGAACTGGCTCAAGATGAACCTCAGCTCCCTGCAGATGGCCGTCCAGGGCCTCGAAATGCAGCGCGCGACGATCGCCACGATGCAGGCCATGAGCAAGCTTGCCGCCGAAGGCGGCAAGGCGCCCGAGGGCGAAGCCGCCCAGCCCAACCCCTTCGCCAGTTCCATGTGGCCGTGGAACCTGATGCAGAACGCCGCCGAGCAGGCCAAGGCCCACGCCGAGGCAGCCGCCGCCACCCCGGCCCCAGTCTCGCCGGCCAAGGGCAAACCGAAGGACAGCAAGTAAGTAGAGCACCACGGGGAGCCTCGCGCTCCCCACGCCGGGGGCGCTCGGGACTCTAAAGCCCCCAGCGCGTCAGCGCCGCCAGCCACCCGGTCAGCGTAAGAGCCGCCGCCACCGTCGTCGCGGAGATCAGCCAGGCCACGCCAGGCCCGTCACCGCCCATGCGCATCGCCAGAATATAGGCCGACGAAGCCGTCGGCAGCGCGGCGAACAGCACCACCACCGTGAAGCCCACGCCCTCCAGCCCAAGCAGAACCGCCAGCCCCCAGGCGATGGCCGGCAATACCAGCAGCTTGAGCCCGCACAGGTAGAGCAACCCCGGCCAGCCCCCCTCATGGCGGCCGCCGCGCAGGGCCGCCCCAACAGCCAGCAGACCCAGCGTCACCGCCGCATCGGCAAGACGCTGCAGGAAAGGCAGCACCGGCGCCGGCAACACGCCGCCGGCCAGGTTGAACAGCATGCCGGCCACGGTGGCGAGGATCAGCGGATTACGCGCCAGCTCCCGCCACAGCCGCCCCTCGCCGTGATGGGCGAGCAGGCCGACCGCCGCCATGTTGGCGAAAGGCACCATCGCCCCGCACAGGGCTCCCATCGTGGCCACGCCGGTCGCACCGGCCACCTTCCCCGCCACCGCGATGCCGATGTAGGTGTTGAAGCGGTAGGCGCACTGCACTCGCGACGCAAAAGTCATCGCCTCCAGGCCCATCAACGAGCGGACCAGCAGCGCCAGCACGAAGCCGCTGCCGAGGGTCGCCAGGCCGACGAGGAACAGCGGCCCCATGGCCGACAGCTCGATGGAGACCTTGGCCAGCGCATTGAACAGCAGCGCCGGAAACAGCACGAAATACACCAGGCGCTCGACGCCCGGCCAGAAGCCGTCGCCGAAACGCCCATAGCGCCGCAGGCCGGCGCCCAACGCGATCAGCGCGAAATCAGGCAACAGCAGCAGGAAACTCTGCATCGCCGCTCAGGAAAGGAAAGAGGGAAAGGCACGCATCCGGCGGAGTGTGCCAGAAGTCGTCACGGGGGACGCCTTTGCCCACGGGGCGCCGCTACTCGTAGTGGCGCATGTCCTCGATCAGCTTGCCGTCGTTGGGCAGACTGCCCGGCGTGCAGAAGTGCACCTCGCCGCGCAGCTTGGTGAGCTCGCGCAGGGACATCGCGATGGCCTCGGCGAGCCCCTCCGGCGCCACCGCCACCTCGCAGTGCAGGGTCATGCGGTCGGACCGGGCCGGGTTGTCCACCACCAGCCGGCCACGGCCGAGCTCCGCATGGCGCTTGAGCACCTCCACCACCTGGCCCGGATGGACGAACATGCCCTTCACCTTGGTGGTCTGGTCGGCCCGCCCGAGCCAGCCCTTGATGCGTGTGTTGGTGCGGCCGCAGGGCGAGATGCCCGGCAGCAGCGCCGACAGGTCGCCGGTGCCGAAGCGGATCAGCGGGTATTCCGGGCTGAAGCTCGTCACCACCACCTCACCCACCTCGCCCGGCGCCACCGGATCGCCGGTGCCGGGATAGACGATCTCCACCAGCACGTCCTCGTCGAGCACCAGTCCCTCCCGCGCCGGCGTTTCATAAGCGATCAGGCCCAGGTCGGCGGTGGCGTAGGCCTGGTAGGCCTGGATACCGCGGGCGGCCAGCGCATCCCGCAGGCTGGGCGGAAAGGCCTCGCCGGACACGAAGGCCTTCTGCAGGCTGGTCACCGGCACGCCCAGTTCGTCGGCCTTGTCGAGGATGATGCGCAGGAAGGACGGCGTGCCGGCATAGGCGTCCGGCCGCAGATCGGCGATGGCCGCCACCTGCATCTCGGTCTGCCCGACACCGGCCGGAAACACCGTGCAGCCCAGCGCATGGGCCGCCGTCTCCATCATCGAACCAGCCGGCGTGAAGTGGTAGGAGAAGGTGTTGTGCACCAGATCGCCGGCACGGAAACCCGCCGCATAGAAGGCCCGGGCCAGGCGCCAGTAATCCTTGCGCGCACCTTCCGGCTCGTAGATCGGCCCCGGCGACGCGAACACCCGCGCGCAGGCCTTGCCCCAGCCCACCGTCGCCAGGCCGCCGAAGGGCCGCTCGCGGCGCTGCAGCGCGGCCAGCTCCGACTTGCGGATCACCGGCAGTTCGGCCAGCGCCGCACGGCTCGTCACCATCGCCGGATCCACGTCCCACAGCAACTCGCTGAAGGCCGGCGCGCGGGCGCGGGCATGGGCGATCTGCGCCGGCAGCGCAGCCAGCAGTTCCCGCTCCCGCTCGGCGGGAGGGCGGATTTCACGGGCATCGTGGTAGTTCATCGTCGCTCCATTCCGTGTCACGCCACCGTCCGCGGGCAGCTGTCTTCGCCCGGCATTCGGTCATATCCGGATTCACCCAACCGGCGCCGGCCGCTCACGACAGCCAGCGCTTGCGCCGCCGGTAGTGCTTCACGTCGCGGAAGCTCTTGCGCCCTTCCGAGGACAGGCCCAGGTAGAACTCCTTCACGTCCTCGTTGTTGCGCAGCTCGTCCGCCGCACCCTCCATCACGACGCGGCCGTTCTCCAGGATGTAGCCGAAGTCCGCATAGCGCAGCGCCACCATGGTGTTCTGCTCGGCGAGCAGGAAGCTCACCTTCTCCTTGCCGTTGAGGTTCTTCACGATCTCGAAGATCTCCTCGACGATCTGCGGCGCCAGGCCCATCGACGGCTCATCGAGGAGGATCATCTCCGGCCGGGCCATCAGCGCACGGCCGATGGCGCACATCTGCTGCTCGCCGCCGGACGTGTAGCCGGCCTGGGAGCTGCGCCGCGTCTTGAGGCGCGGGAAGTAGCTGTACACCCGCTCCAGGCTGTCGCGCAGCTCGGCGCGGGACTGGCGGCGCGTGTAGGCGCCGGTGAGCAGGTTCTCCTCGATGGACAGGTGGCCGAAGCAGTGACGCCCCTCCATCACCTGGATCACCCCGCGCCGCACCAGTTCCGCCGGCGTCATGCGGTCGATGCGATCGCCCTTGAACTCGATCGCCCCCTTGGTCACGTCGCCACGCTCCGCGTGCAGCAGGTTGGAGATGGACTTCAGCGTCGTGCTCTTGCCGGCGCCGTTGGCCCCCAGCAGCGCGACGATGCGGCCCTCGGGCACCTCCAGCGAGACGCCCTTGAGCACCAGGATCACATGGTCGTAGATGACCTCGATGTTGTTGAGGCTGAGGTAGGACATGGCGCCCTCAGCCTTCCTTGCTGCAGTCCCGCGGCTTGATGCCCTTTTCCTTGGCGTAGGCGGCGGCCGATTCCTCGATCATGCCGCGCACCAGCGGGCGGTCGGACTCCACCCAGTCGGAAATCACCTTCCACTGGCCGCCGTCCCACTGCTGGAACTTCACCACACCCGGCCCCTCGTGGTCAGCGCAGCTGATCTTCAGCGGCGGCAGGAAGCCGGTGGCGCCGAGGACCTTCAGGCGCGCTTCGTCGAGATTGAGGTTCTCAAAGCCCCAGCGCACCTGCTCGCCGGTCAGCGCCTTGCCCTTGCCGTACTTCTCCTGGGCCTTGCGGATAGCCTCGACGGTGATGATTCCGTGCACTACGCCGCGGTTGTAATACACCGAGCCGATGCGGGCCTTGTCCTCCATGTTGCCCTTGCCCTTGCCATAGACGAACTTCTTGATGTCGGCGACCACCGGGTAATTGGCCCCGGCCACGTTGAAGCCCGCGGCGGTGAAGCCCTTGGCCGCCGGGCCGGCAGGCACGGTGTCCTCCTCGGCGCCGGACCACCACACACCGACCATCTTTTCGCGCGGGTAGCCGACCTTGGCGGCCGCCTTGAGGGCCGTCGGATTCATCACGCCCCAGCCCCACAGGATCACGTAGTCGGGCTTGAGCTGGCGCAACTGCAACCACTGGGACTGCTGTTCGTTGCCCGGATGGGCGACCGCGATCTTGGTCAGCTCGAAACCGTGCTTGGCGGCCAGCTTGTCGAGGATCGCGTGGGACTCCTTGCCGTAGGCGGAGTCGTGATAGAGCAGGCCGATCTTCTTGCCCTTCAGCTTGTCCATGCCCCCTTCCTTCGTGCCGATGAAGTTCACGATGGCGGAAGCCTGGGACCAGTAGGTGGTGATCAGCGGGAAGACCCACGGAAAGACGCGGCCGTCGGCGGCGTCGGTGCGCCCGTAGCCGATCGTCACCACCGGGATCTTGTCCTGGGCGGCCTTGTCGAGCACCGAATAGGTGATGCCCGTGGACACCGGCTGGAACACCGTGTTGCCGGTGCTGCCCTTCTTCTTGAGGCGCTCGTAGCACTCCACCCCGCGGGCGTTGTTGTACTCGGTCTCGCACTCCTCCCACGTCAGCCTGACACCGTTGATGCCGCCGTCGCGCTCGTTGATCAGCTGCATGTAGTCGATCCAGCCACCGAAGACCCCCGAGCCGCCGGCCGCATAGGGGCCGACCCGGTAGCTCGGCAGGCCGATGAACTGCTCCTCGACGGCGCCCGCCACCGAGGAGGCCAGCAGGCCGGCCACGGCCGCGCCCAGCAGGGCGGAGTGCTTCAGTTTCATGGTGTGTCTCCTCTTATAGGTATGGGTGCAGCGCCCGCTCAGTGCGGGAAGGGCCACAGGCGCAGTTTTTCCTTGGCGATCTGCCACAGGCGCGCCAGGCCGTGGGGTTCGACGATCAGGAAGAAGATGATCAACCCGCCGAAGATGATGAGCTGCAGGTTCGACGCGAAGCCCGCTCCCAACGCATCGCCGAACAGCGCCGGCACCAGGTTGTCGAGCAGGATCGGCAGCAGCACGATGAAGGCCGCACCGAGGAAGGCGCCGAGGATGGAGCCGACGCCGCCGATGATGATCATGAACAGGATCTTGAACGACAGGTCGAGGTTGAAACCCTCCGGCTCGACGGTGCCGATGTAGGTGTAGGCGTACAGCGCACCGGCCACGCCGCAATAGAAGGAACTCACCGCGAAGGCCAGCAGCTTGGTGCGCATCAGGCGGAAGCCGATCACCTGGGCCGCCACGTCCATGTCGCGCACCGCCATCCAGGCCCGCCCGGTAGCCGAACGCACCAGGTTCTTGGCGGCCAGCGCCAGCACCGCGACGACGGCGAAGGTCAGCACGTACTTGGCCTCCGGCGAGGCGAAGCGGTAGCCGAGGATGCTCACCTCCTGGGCCGTCACCACCCCCGACGAGGAATGGTTGGAGAACCACGGAAACTTGACCAGCACCCACACGATGAAGAACTGGGCCGCCAGCGTCGCCACCGCCAGGTAGAAGCCCTTGATGCGCAGGCTCGGCAGGCCAAACAGCACGCCCACCAGCGCCGCCGCCAGCCCGGCCAGCGCCAGCGCCAGAAGGAAGGGCATGCCGTCCACACGCAGGATGAAGTTGTAGGCAGCAAAGGCCCCCACCGCCATGAAGGCCGCCGAGCCGAGGGACAGCTGGCCCGCGTAGCCGGTCAGGATGTTCAGGCCGATGGCGGCCAGCGAGAAGATCAGCACCGGCGTGAGGATCGCCTTCAGCCAGTACTCGTTGGCCAGCAGCGGCACCGCCACGCCGAACACCAGCATCAGCAGCACGAAGCCGATCCGGTCCTGGCGGATCAGGAAGATCCGCCCGTCCTCGGCGTAACTACTTTTGAACTGGCCGGCTTCACGATAAAGCATGCATGCGCTCCCTGTTACTTCCCATTCGCTCACACCCGGTCGATGTGCCGCTCGCCGAACAGGCCCTCGGGCCTCACCAGCAGGAAGGCCAGCGCCAGCATGTACGGGAACCAGCCTTCGATGCCGCCACCGACCAGCGGCCCCACATAGACCTCGGCCAGCTTTTCGGATGCACCGATGATCAACCCGCCGACGATGGCGCCCGGCACCGACGTGAAACCGCCGAGGATCAGCACCGGCAGCGCCTTCAGCGCGGTGAAGGTGAGCGCGAACTGCACGCCGTTGCGGGCCCCCCAGATCATTCCGGCGACCAGCGCCACGAAGCCAGCCACCGCCCACACCACGCGCCAGATCGTCTGCAGTGGAATACCGATGGACAGCGCCGCCTGGTGGTCGTCGGCCACCGCCCGCAGCGCCCGGCCGACCTTGGTGTACTGGAACAGCAGCGTCAGCAGGGCCACCAACGAGGCGGCCACGCCGGCCGCGAACAGGTCGAACTTCGACACGCCGATCCCGTAGTCGTCCATCAGCCAGCCGATCGGCTCATCCATGATGCCCAGCTCGAGGCCGCGCACGTTGGCGCCCCAGGCCATCTGGGCCAGCCCCTCCACCACGTAGGTCAGCCCGATGGTGGCCATGAACAGCGTGATCGGTGGCTGATTGACCAGCGGACGCAGCACGATGCGTTCGGTGGCGATGCCGAGCACCACCATCGTCGCGAAGGCCAGCAGGAAGGACAGCCAGAACACCGCCGCGCTGCCCGCCTCCATGCCGAAACGGGCCGGCAACACTTCCTGGAAGCCGACGAAGCTCAGGGCGGCGAAGAACACCATCGCCCCCTGCGCGAAGTTGAAGACCCCCGAGGCCTTGTAGATCAGCACGAAGCCGAGGGCCACCAGCGCATACATCACACCGGACAGCAGGCCGCCGATCAGCACCTCGATGAAGAACTGCATGTCCGCCCCTCCTCTTCCTTTCGCCAGCCGGGACGCACTCAGGCATGCCTCAATGGGCACCGCCGAGATACGCCCGGATCACGTCCGGATCGTTTTTGACCTCGTCCGGCAGGCCGTCGCCAATCTTGCGGCCGTAGTCGAGCACCACCACCCGGTCGGAGATGTCCATCACCACGCCCATGTCATGCTCGATCAGCACGATGGTGGTGCCGTAGTGGTCGTTCACGTCGAGGATGAAGCGGCACATGTCCTGTTTCTCCTCCACGTTCATGCCGGCCATCGGCTCGTCCAGCAGCAGGATGTGCGGCTCGGCGGCCAGCGCGCGGGCCAGCTCGACGCGCTTCTGCAGACCGTAGGGCAGGCGCCCGACCGGCGTCTTGCGGATGGACTGGATCTCCAGGAACTCGATGATCTCCTCGACCTTCAGGCGGTGGGCAACCTCCTCCCGCTGGGCGGCGCCCCAGTAGAAGGCGTGCTGCAGAAAGTTGCAGCGCATCTTCAGGGCCCGCCCGGTCATGATGTTGTCGAGCACCGTCATGCCCTTGAACAGTGCGATGTTCTGGAAGGTGCGGGCGATGCCCTGCTCCGCCGCGTGGTGGGGCTCCATCCGGCGGCGCAGCTGGCCACGGAAATGGATCTGCCCCTCCTGCGGGTGATACACGCCGTTGATCACGTTGAGCATGGAGCTCTTGCCGGCGCCGTTGGGGCCGATGATCGAGCGGATCTCGTGTTCGCGCACGTCGAAGCTGATGTCGGTGAGCGCCTTCACGCCGCCGAAACGCAGGGAAATGTTGCGCAGGTCGACGATCACGTCGCCGCTTTGCCGGGCCATGGCGTCTCCTCCGGCTCAGGCGGCCTTCCGCGCCTGCGGCGGGAAGGTCTGCACGTCCTCGATGCGCAGCTCGGCGGCCACCCTGTTGCTGCGCCCGTCCTCGTAGCTCACCTGGGTCTCGATGTACTGGCTGGTCTTGCCGGCGTACAGCGCATCGACCAGCACCGCGTACTTCTCGGCGATGAAGTTGCGGCGCACCTTGCGGGTCCGCGTCAGCTCGCCGTCGTCGGCGTCGAGCTCCTTGTGCAGGATCAGGAAGCGGCGGACCTGGGCGTCGCCCATCGCCGCATCGCCGGCCAGATCGGCATTGACCTGCTCGACACAGTCCTTCACCAACTCATACACCGCCGCCTGGCTGGCCAGGTCGGTGTAGCCGGCGTAAGCCAACCCACGGCGCTCGGCCCAGTTGCCGACCGCCTCCAGGTCGATGTTGATGAAGGCGGTGACATGCTCGCGCCCGTTGCCGAAACACACCGCCTCCTTCACGTAGGGGAAGAACTTCAGCTTGTTCTCGATGTAGTTGGGGGCGAACATGCCGCCGCCGTTCAGGCGCCCCACGTCCTTGGCCCGATCGATGATCTTCAGGTGACCGTCGGAATCGAAGACGCCCGCATCGCCGGTCAGGAAGTAGCCCTCGGCGTTGATCGCCTCGGCGGTGGCCTCCGGACGCTTGTAATAGGCTTTCAGCAGCATCGGCCCGCGCACCAGGATCTCCCCATTGTCGGCCAGCTTCACCTCCACCTGCGGCGCCGGCGTGCCCACCGAGTCGAACTTGATGTGCCCGTCCGGCTGCAGGCACACGTAGGCGCAGGTCTCGGTCTGGCCGTAGAGCTGCTTGAGGTTGATGCCGATGGAGCGGTAGAAGCGGAAGAGATCCGGCCCGATCGCCGCGCCAGCGGTATAGGCGACGCGGATGCGGCTGAGGCCCAGCACGTTCTTCAGCGGCCCGTAGATCAGCACATTACCCAGCGCGTAGCGCAGCCGGTCGGTCGCGGACACCGGCCTGCCGTCGAGGAGGTCCGCGCCGCAGCGCCGCGCCACATCCATGAAATAGCCGAACAGCGCGCGCTTCGGACGGCTGGCGTCCTCCATGCGGATCATCACCTGGGTCAGCAGGTTCTCGAAAACCCGCGGCGGCGCGAAGTAATAGGTGGGCCCGATCTCGCGCAGATCGTTCATCACCGTCTCGGCGGATTCGGGGCAGTTGATCGTGAAGCCGGCCACCAGCGCCTGGGCGTAGGAGAACAGGTGGTCGCCGACCCACGCCATCGGCAGGTAGGACAGAATGTCCTCGGCCTCGCCCAGCCGGTCGAAGGCGCAGCCGCCCCGCGCCGCCGCGATGAAGGCCGCGTGGCTCTGGCAGACGCCCTTCGGCTTGCCGGTGGTGCCGGAGGTGTACAGCATCACCGCGATGTCCTCGGGGCTGCCCTTGTCGAGCTCCTGATCGAAGAAGTCCGGGTGATGCTCGTCATGGATACGCCCCATTTCCAGCACCTCGTCCATGCCGTGCAGGAAAGGTTGGCTGTAGTGGCGCAGACCACGCGGATCGTCATAAACGACGCGCTCGAGGCTGGGTAGATCCGCCGCGATCTCGAGCAGCTTGTCCACTTGCTCCTGGTCCTCGACGCAGGCGAAGCGGATGTCCGCGTCCAGCATCACGTAGGCCATTTCCTGGGCCACCGCATCCTGGTACATCATCACCGGGATGCCGCCCAGGCACTGGCAGGCCGCCACCGACCAGTACAGGCGCGGCCGGTTGTCCCCCACCACGGCCAGGCGGTCGCCGCGCTTGAAGCCCAACTCGGCCAGACCGCCGGCCAGCGCACGCACCCGAGCAGCGACATCCGCCCACGTGTAGGCCTGCCAGATCCCGTATTCCTTTTCGCGCATTGCCGGCCGCTGCGGCCGCTGCCGGGCATGCTCCATCAGCAGGCGCGGAAAGGTGTCCAGGCTGGCGACGTCCACAGCAGCCGCTCGGGTCGTGGCCATGCCCCCTCCTCCGGTTTGTCTCGATATCGTCCCCCGCCGCTTCTACCGCCGGCGCCCGCAGGCACCGCCGATGGCAGCGAGTGGTCGTTTCGTCTCGGGAGGCAGTCTGGCAAAGCAAGTTTGCGCAACTGTTTTTCAAATGTACGGAATTGTGCCGGCGCCTGCGGCCGGCTCGCCGGATCAGGCTAAAGCAGCGAGACCGTCCGCCTCCGGTGCGATGACGTAGCGGCCGCGCCCCTGCTCCTTGGCCACGTACATGGCCTGGTCGGCCGCCAGCAGCATGCCCTCGGGTGTGCTCGCCTCTCCGCTGATGGCGATACCGATGGACACGCCGAGCCTGCACGGGCTGCCCTTGATGGTCAGCGGTGGGGACAGCGCCTTGATGCAGCGCGTAGCCAAGACCGCCGCCCCGGCTCCGGCGTCATCTCCCAGGTCCGTGGCGAGCATCACGAACTCGTCGCCGCCAACGCGGGCCAGCGTATCGCTCTGGCGCAGCACCGCCGACAGGCGCTGGGCCACCTCCACCAGCGCCGCGTCGCCAGCCTCGTGCCCGAGGCTGTCGTTGATCGGCTTGAAACCGTCCAGATCGAGGAACAGCGCAGCCACCCGCGTACCGTGGCGGGTGGCACGGGCCAGGGCCTGGCACATGCGGTCGTCGAGCAGCATGCGGTTGGGCAGACCGGTCAGGCCATCGTGGTGGGCCATTCGGCGTAGTTCGGCCTGGGTGCCGGCCAGCTTGTCGAGCAGACGGTTGAAGGCCTTGGTGAGATGGCCGACCTCGTCGTCCCGCACCACCGGCAGGGGCTTCAGCGGAATCTCGTCCTGCGTCATGCGTTCGGCCAGGTGCGCTGCCCGGTGCAGCGGACGCAGCGTGGCCCGCACGAACAGGCCGGCGACCAGCAGCACGAGGGCCATCGCAGCCAAGCTGTAACGAACCACGTTGTCCTTGATCCGGCGTATCGGCGCAAAGGCCTCGGCCGTCGGCAGGCGGGCCACGACGAACCAACCGGTACTCGGCACGCTGGCCATCGCCGACAGTTCCTCGACGCCCTTGGCATTCATCGTCACGCCGCTGCCGCGAAAACCGGCCATCGCCCGGTCATGCAGGGGATTGACGCCGGGCGGCGGCGTCGGCTTGAGCAGCAGGTCCGGATCGCCGGCGGCGACAAACAGCTTGTCGGCCGGCGCGATCAACAGGAAACCGCCGGTTTCGCCGATCCGCCCCTGGTTGATGCGATCGAGGAAATCCGGTGCCGTCAGCGCGGTGATGCCCACCAGCACCGCCTGGACCCGGCCGCGGCCATCCTTCAGCGGCACCCCGATTGGCAGCACCGGTTGCTTGGTGAAGGTGCCGAACAGCGGCGCGCCGACGCCGGCCTCGCCATGCAAGGCCCGCAGAAAGCCCGGATTGCCGGCCGCCGAAGCGCCGCGCCGGCCGGACACCTGCGGGAAATCGACGATTACATGGCCGTCGGTGGCTATCACCAACAGCCCCAGGTTGAACAGCGGATTCAATCGATGCCGCTCGGCCAGCCAAGCCTCCAGCCGGGACGGCTGGCCGAGCTGATCCAGCGGAAAGGTGGCCGCCAGCTGCTCGATGAAGCGGCGCCGCTCGCGGATCTTGTAATCGACCTCCCGCGCCACTTCGTCGGCCAGCGCCATCTGCTGGGCCGAAACCAGCTGGGTCAGGTCCTCGCGCAGGTAGCGGGTCTGCATCACGTAGCGTGCGACGCCGCCACCGATGACCAGCAGCATGCCGAACAGCACCAGGCGGGTGACGAGACTGTTGGAGATGCGCTTGAGGGCCATCGGACTATGGTAGCCGAAGGTGCTGACAGGTCCCTCTGACGAAAGTCATCCTTTCACGGATAAATCATGAGCGCCGGGCTAGTCGGCGTGCTCGGCCCAGCGCTCGGAGCGCAAGGCTCGGGCCACCGCCGTCGCCCGGGCTTCCAGCAGGGCATCGGCGGCGCCGGCGGGATCATCCTCATGCTCGGCAAGGATCGCCGCCTCGTCGAGCACCTTGCAGGCGTCCAGCGCGGCGGCCAGCATCGCGGCCTTCGGGTAGGGACGGGTTGCCCGGCCAGGATAAGCCCGGAAATCGCAGGTACAAAGGAGCATCAGCCACTCGAAGCGCTGCGGCTGGCCGAAGGCATCGACGCGCTCGAGCATGGCCGCGATGGAGCCGGCCCGCATCTCGGCGGCGCGATGCACGCGTTCGACTTCCAGCAGCGCCAGTACGGCCAGATCCTGGAACTCGGCCGGCACACGGAAGCGTTCGGCAATCGCCTCGATGCGCGGCCGGCCGCGCTCCATGTGGCGGTAATGGGCCGGCAGGTGCTCCGGCGGCGAATCGGACTTGCCGACGTTGTAGAGCAGCGCGGCGAAGCGCACCGCCAGCGGCGCCTGGCGCCGCGCGGCCTCGTCCACCACGCGGAACTGGTGCTCACCGATATCCACGGTCGGCGGGTCGTCGGCACTCTGGGGCATGCCGAACAGGGCGTCCAGCTCCGGCAGCAATACCTGCATCGCCCGGCACTCCTTCAGCACCCACAGCATCCGCGACGGCGCATCGCTCATCAGGCCGTTCGCCAGTTCGGCCCAGGCCAGCGCAGGATCGAGATCGGCAAGCAGGCCTTCGGCGACCTGGCGACGCATCAGGGCCACCGTATCCCGGTCCACCTCGCCGTCCTGGCTTGCCGCCGCCGCGGCAATGCGCAGCAGATTGACGGCCGGACTCACCAGCAGGGGCGCGATGGGGCTGCGGGGCAGTTGAAAGCTCATGGACGGTCTCGCGAAGGAATGACGGGTTTGCGACAGATGCCGGACGAATGTGTCGCGGGCACGCCAAAAAACCCATCACGAAAACAGCGTGCGGGTGTTTGGGAAGACTTGCGGGATGCTGGAAGCAAGAAGGGGACCTATCGGTCCCCAAACAAGGCAGCCGGTTTGCCCGGCCGCTCACCGCGATCGCCACCCCGCTGACGGGGCGGCGTCGCAACCATGCAGATGGTTATTCGCTACCGATCGGGCCGAGCTGCTTGCGGAGTTCGTCCCACATGGACGGCGGCGGCGGTGCGGAGGTCATCCCCATCCGTTCCTTGTCCATATCGGTACGCACCGGCCCCTGGGCCCCGTACCACTCATCGCCACTGTAGGACCGCGACTCCATTCCCTTGCTGGAGTCCGGACTGTGCATTGTTCCCATCGAGCTGCTGTCGGTGAGTTCCTTGAGGCTGTCATTGAGGTCGGCCGCCTGGGCGGTGGCCAGCGGAATCAGCGCGAGAACACTTCCGGTCAGAAGACCGGCGCCGATCTTGATCCAGTGATTGGATTTCATTTTGCCCTCCGTGCGTGGTGATCCTCCCCGGGAAAAAGGCAAGCAAGTGAACAGTGCGCCACCGCAGCGGAGCCGCATGGCCCATGGGCGGTGGTGTGCACAACTCCATATTAGTCGATGAAAACAGTCGGATAAGAACAACCACTCGCACTCCATCAGCGCGGGGTTTCCGGCGCAAGGGCGTCCCCCAGTTCCAGCATTGCCAGCACGTCCCCCACCAGGGCGCGATGCTCTTCCGGGGCGTTCCGGTACCAGTGGGCCAGGTAAGCGCGCAGGCTGCTGCGTGCGTCGGCGGGATCGAGATTGAGGTAGGCCAGGGCCTGCCAGTTCTCCGGATTGCCGTCGAACAGGGGCAGCAGCAGGTTGGCCAGCACCTCGTTCTTGTCACGCAGGTAAGGGTTGTTGCGCAGCGCCGCCTCGTTGTCGCGCAACCAACTGGCCAGCGGTGCGTTCGGCGGCAGCTGGCGGTGTCCTTCGGAGATCAGCAGATCGAAAAAGCGGCGCAGCGTGGCGGCCTCGCCCACCCACTCGGGTCCGGGCGGCGTGCTCTCCCAGCGCTGCGCGAGGCGCTTGAGGGTGAACAGCGAAGCCGTCTCGCACAGGGTTTCCTCGAACCACTGGTTGGAACGGCTCGACACGGTGCCCGGAGCCACGTTCTCGTCGTAGTTGGACAGCACATGGCACAGCTCGTGGGCGAATTCGTAGGCATACAGGTGCCAGTTGTCGCCGCGCGCATGCAGGTGGATCCGGTATTCGCCCTGCTCCCCGCGGCCGTACAGCGCCACCGGCGGCCCGTCGGTATGGGTGACGACGATGGGCGCCGCAAGCCGCCCCGGCAGGTTCGCCAGCAACTCGTCCGCCACCTCGTTGAGCACCGTTTCGATGGCCTCCTTGCGGGCACTGCCCCAGCCACCGCCCTGCACCTGGATATCCACAGCGGGCTTGCGCAGCCCGGCCGCCTTTTTCGCCGCCGGCACCTCCACGCCGCTGCCGGCATGGGCCAGCGAGCACAGGATGGAAGCCATGATGAAGGGCAGGCGCATGCCGCGCCGCAACCAGGCTTCCGGCACGCCCGCACGAAACGGACTCCGCTTCTTCTTGTGCATGAGACCTTCCACTCCACCTATGCAAGGACTGCGCCCCATTTTTTTCAGGATAGATCGGCAGCCGGCGTTCCGCGCTATCATCCGCGCCGCCGATGCAAACAACATCCCCCCCAAATCCGATGAAGAACCGACTTCTCCACTGGCTGACGCTGCTGGCCCTGTGCCTGCCCTGCCTCCTGTCCCAGGCCGCCGACGCCCCCGCCGGCGACAGCCGCGCCCGCTTCGAAACGGCTGCACAGAGCGCCCTCGCCGCCGTCCAGCCGGGCCCGCGGGACATTCCGCTCGGCGAGCAGGGCAAGCTGCACCTGCCGGCCGGCTACGGCTTCATCCCCCAGGCCGAAGCGTCGGCGCTACTGGCCGCCCAGGGCAGCCACACCGGCCCCGGCTTCCACGGCCTGATCGTCAGCGACAGGCTGGAAGGCTTCCTGGCCCTCGAATACGAAGCCGCCGGCTACGTGAAGGATGAGGACGCCAAGGACTGGGACGCAGCCAAACTGCTCGACAACCTGAAGGAAGGCACCGAGGCCGCCAATGAAGAACGCCGCAAGCTGGGCGTTCCCGAATTCAGCGTGATCGGCTGGGTGGAAGCACCGAGCTACGACGCCGCCACCCACCGCCTGGTGTGGTCTGCAACCACGCGCCGCAAGGACGCCCAGGCCGGCCAGGACGGCGTGAACTACAACACCTACATGCTCGGCCGCGAGGGCTATTTCTCGATGAACCTGATCACCAGCCTGGCCCGCGTCGACCAGGAAAAGCCCGCCGCACGGGAACTGCTGGCAGCCCTCGAATTCAACGACGGCAAGCGCTACGCCGACTTCAACTCCTCCACCGACAAGGTCGCCGAGTACGGCCTCGCCGCGCTGGTCGGCGGCATCGCGGCGAAGAAGCTGGGCCTGCTGGCCTCCCTCGGCATCTTCCTGGCCAAGTTCTGGAAGGCCGGCGCGCTGACCGTCGTCGGCCTCGGCGCCGGCGTGCGCAAGCTGTTCGGCAAGAAGGACGGCGCGTGAAGCTGCTCCTGCTCCTCCTCAGCGGCGCCAAGTTCGGCAAGCTGCTGACCACCGGCGGCACCATGCTGCTGTCCCTCGGCGTGTATGCGCTGATCTGGGGCTGGCGCTACGCCGCCGGTTTCATCGTGCTGCTGTTCTGCCACGAGATGGGCCACTACATCGCCGCCCGCCAGCGCGGCCTCAATGTGGGCGCACCAACCTTCATCCCCTTCGTCGGCGCGTGGATCAACCTCAAGGAGCAGCCGATGAACGCCGAGACCGAGGCCTACGTGGCGATGGCCGGCCCGCTGGCGGGCACCGTCGCCGCCCTCGCCTGCTACTTCCTGGCCCGCTCGGAAGACAGCACGCTGCTGCTGGCGATCAGCTATTCCGGTTTCTTCCTGAACCTGTTCAACCTGATCCCGGTGCCGCCGCTGGATGGTGGCCGCATGACCGGCGTGGTGTCGCGCAAGTTCTGGCTGCTCGGTGCTCCGGCGCTGGTCGGCCTGTTCCTGTGGCGACCGAGCCCGATGCTGATCCTCATCGCCATCCTCGCCGCGCCCCACATGCTGAAGGCCTTCCGCGGCGAAGGCGAAGAGGCCCCCGGCTATTACGACACCCCGCCGGGCAAGCGCTTCGAATACGCCGTACTGTACCTGGGCCTGCTGGCCTACCTGGCGGTGATGACCTACGACGTGCACGAGATGCTGGGCGGCCTGCGCGCCCAGCACTAAGCGGCCGAATCCCGTACGGCCCGCCCCATCGGCGCCCAGCGTCGCTGGGGCGACCTAGCGGCGGGCCAGCCAGGCGGCGAGATCAGCCGCGCTCAGCGGCGGCGAGTAGAAATAACCCTGCGCGACGCCGCAACCCAGCGCTTTCAGCAGTGCAGCCTGCTGGTCGTTCTCGACGCCTTCGGCGACCAGGCTCAGGCCCAGTACCTGGCCGAGGGCGATGATCGTGCGCACGATCTCCGCATCCTCGGCGTTGCGGTCCGCAGCCATCACGAAGGAGCGGTCGATCTTCAGCGCATCGAGCGGCAGGCGCCGCAGGTAGGCGAGGCTGGAGTAGCCGGTGCCGAAATCATCCACCGCGACGCTCACGCCGAGCTCCCGCAGGCGACCGAGGAGCACGGCGGCGCTGGCCGGGTTGGCCATCACCGTGCTTTCGGTCAGTTCGATTTCGAGATCGGCCGGCGCGATGCCGTGCCGCCGCACCAGGGCCGCGATGCGCTCGGCCAGATCACCGCTGTCGAGCTGGCGGGCCGACACATTGACGGCGATCGGCAGGCGCCGGCCCTCGTGCTGCCAGCAGGCGGCCTGGCGGCAGGCCTCGTCAAGCACCCAGTCGCCGAGGGCGACGATCAGGCCGCTTTCCTCGGCCACCGGAATGAACTCGGCCGGCGCCAGCAGGCCATGGACCGGATGGCGCCAGCGCACCAGGGCCTCGACACCGACCACCTCTCCGGAGCCGAGCGACACCTTGGGCTGGTAATGCAGCACCAGCTGGCCGCCGGCCACCGCCCGGCGCAGGTCCATTTCCATGTTCAGGCGGTGACTGGTGCGGGCGAGCATGTCCTCCTGAAAGAAGCGGTAGGTGTTGCGGCCGGCGGCCTTGGCGGCATACATCGCCATGTCGGCGCGCTTCATCAGCTCGTGCGGATCCGCGCCGTCCTCGGGGAAGAAGGCCATGCCCATCGACGCGCCGATTTCCACGCTGTGGCCGCGCAACTGCATCGGACGGCTGATCTCGGCGATCAGCTGCCCGGCCAGGCTGGCACAGTGGCGCGTCTCGTCGAGGTCTTCCATCAGCACCACGAACTCATCGCCGCCGAGCCGGGCGACGGTGTCCATCGCCCGCAGGCGGCCCTGGATGCGCCGCGCGACCTCCTGCAGCAGCAGGTCGCCGACGTCGTGCCCGAGGCCGTCATTGACGCTCTTGAAGCGGTCGAGATCGATGAAGGTCACCGACAGGCGGCGCCCCTCACGCTGGCTGCGGTGGATCGCGTGCTGCAGGCGCTCGAGGATCAGCGCCCGGTTGGGCAGGCCGGTCAGCGCGTCGTGAAAGGCCAGGTGCTGGATCCGCTCATCCTTGCGGCGCATGTCGGTAACGTCGTGAAAGACCGCCACGTAGCGTACCGGCTCGCCGTTGTCGTCGTCGATGCGGTTGATCGTCGTCCATTGCAGGTAGGCTTCGCCGCCCTTGTTGCGGTTCCACACTTCGCCCTGCCAGTGCGCCTCGTCGTGCAGCCGGCGCCACATTTCGCGATAGAAGCCGGCATCGTGGTGCTCCGAGCGCAGCAGGCTGGGCTGCCGCCCGAGCACCTCGGCGGCGCTGTAGCCGGTGATCTTGCCGAAGGCCGGATTGACCGACAGGATGATGCCCTCCGCGTCGGTGATCATCACCCCCTCGGCGGAGTTGTGAAAGACGCTCGCCGCGAGGCGCAATTGCTCCTCGGTCCGCTTGCGGTCGGTCAGGTCGCGGCCGACACCGAGCACGCTGACCACGCGCCCGTCCTGCGCCCGCTCCGGCACCATGCGGATCATGTGGTAATGCGGCCGCCCGTCCGGCCCCGGGAAGATCAGGTCGAAGTCGCGGCTCTCGCCGCTACGGGCCACCTCGCGCACCGCCTCGAGCAGCCCGTCGAAACGCCCGTCCGGCCACAGAGCCTCCGGCGACCGGCCCAGCACCTCGTCGGCCGTGAAGCCCAGCGTCTGTTCCAGCGAGCGGTTCAGGTAAATGATCCGCCCCTCGCAATCCCAGCGCGCGATGTTGTCCGGCACGTTATCAGCCAGGGACCGGAAGGCCCGCTCCCTTTCGGCCAGCGCCTGCGCCGCGTGGCGCGGCTCGGTGATGTCCTGCAGCATCAGTAGCAGGTGAGGCTCGCCGCAACTGACGAAGGGCGAGCATTGCGCGCGGACCCACACCTCCTTCCCGAAGCTGCTGACGAAACGCGACTCCGTTTCGAGCCGGCGGCCTTCGGCCTGCACCCGGGTGACCAGCTCATACAGCCCGCCCCGGTGCCACGAGGCGATGTGGTGAAAGTTCTGCCCCAGCAGCTGCTCCCGCGTACCGCCGGTCAGCTGCGCGACGGCCGGGTTGGCCAGCACGCACCACCCGTCCTGGCGGTAGGCGAGCACGCCGACCGCCGACGTGGCGAGGATGTTCTCGTTGAGCGCCAGCGCCTCGCGTAGTTGTTCCTTGGTCTCGCGCAGCTTGCGGGTCCGCTCCTCGACGCTCTGCTCGAGGCGTTGATTGAAGGCGCCGAGAGCCGCCTCGGCGAGCTTGCGCTCGGTGATGTCGGTGGCAATGCCGCAGACTGCATAGATCCGGCCGGCCCCGTCGCGCAGCGGCACTTTCAGCGACAGCATCGTGTGGATGCCGTCGTCCATCGGCACGAGTTCCTCGAACTCACGCGCCTCGCCGCTCTCCAGCACCGCCAGGTCGGCCGCGCGCACCGCCTCGGCAACCTCGGGCGTAAACAGGTCGAAATCGGTTCGGCCGCGCAGACTGTCGTTGGTGACGTGGTGCAGGTCGCAATAGCGCTGATTGACCAGCAAGTAGCGGCCGTCTCGGTCCTTCACGAAGATCACCGCGGTGGTGTTGTCGATGATCGAGTTCAGCAGCTCCTGGCTGTGCGCCAGCGCCTCCTGCGCGCCCCTCAGGTCGCTGATGTCGGTGCAGATGCCAAGAACCTTGTCGCAGCGCCCGTCGTCCTCGATCAGTGGTGTCTTGGTGGTGCTGAACCAATGCACGGAACCGTCGGAGAAGGACACCGGCTCGGCGACGATCAGCTTGCTCCGTCGCTGGTCGATCACTTCCCGGTCATCGCGCAGGAAGGCCTCCAGCTCCTCGGCGTTGGAATGGAAATGGGCATTGCGGTGCCCTTCGACATCCGCCGCTCCCAGGCCGTAGGCCGCCGCCAGCGCAGTGTTGGCGAGCAGGAAGGTGCCGTCGCGGTCCTTCACGAAGATCATGTTCGGGCAGCTATCGATCACCTGGCGCAGGAAATCCCGCTGCTGGCACAGGCCGTCGCCGATGGGTTTTTCGTTCGTCATGCTGCCCTTGCGCTTGAATGCCCATAATGGTTTTCGGCTCCGATATTCGTGCCTATTCCACGCTTCAGGCAAGCAGCGCCGCGCGTCGCCCCTGTAATCGGTCACACCCGGACACCCGACCCGACCCTTCTCCCAAAGAAAAAGCGGCGCCAAACGGCGCCGCTTTCTCCTGCTGTTCCCCTCTTGCGAAGGGTCTTTTTATAAGCCTTACATGCTGCGACGGTACTGGCCGCCCACCTGATACAGGGCGCCGGTGATCTGGCCGAGGGAACAGTACTTCACCGCTTCCACCAACACCGCGAAGACGTTGCCGTTCTCGATGACGGTCTGCTTGAGCTTGGCCAGCCACTTCGGCGCTTCGTCGGCGTTACGGGCCTGGAAATCGGCCAGGCGGGTAAGCTGGCTCTGCTTTTCGTCCTCGGAGGAACGGGCCAGCTCGATTTCCTGCTGGGCCATGCCCTTCGGGTTGAGGAAGGTATTCACGCCGATGATCGGGTAAGAACCGTCGTGCTTCTTGTGC
Organism: Zoogloea sp. GW822-FHT05C07; assembly: GCF_058800215.1. Taxonomy (NCBI): domain Bacteria; kingdom Pseudomonadati; phylum Pseudomonadota; class Betaproteobacteria; order Rhodocyclales; family Zoogloeaceae; genus Zoogloea; species Zoogloea sp. GW822-FHT05C07. The sequence continues at coordinate 3,121,302 of NZ_CM179510.1, read as the reverse complement.
TCGTAGTACAGCGACTCTTCCTGGATCTTGCCGCGCTGGAAGCCGGTTTCCATCGCGCCGAGCACGCCACCGCGGGAGCTGATGGCCTCGAACTCCTTGAGCACCGCCTCTTCGACCAGGTCGGTCAGCTCATCGATGATGAAGGCGCCCTGGTTGGGGTTCTCGTTCTTGGAGAGGCCCCATTCGCGGTTGATGATCAGCTGGATCGCCATCGCGCGGCGCACGGACTCCTCGGTCGGCGTGGTGATCGCCTCGTCGTAGGCGTTGGTATGCAGCGAGTTGCAGTTGTCGTAGATGGCAATCAGCGCCTGCAGCGTGGTGCGGATGTCGTTGAAATCCATCTCCTGGGCGTGCAGCGAGCGGCCGGAAGTCTGGATGTGGTACTTCAGCTTCTGGCTGCGCTCGTTGGCGCCGTACTTGTTCTTCATTGCCACCGCCCAGATGCGGCGGGCGACGCGGCCGATCACCGAGTATTCCGGGTCCATGCCGTTGCTGAAGAAGAAGGACAGGTTCGGCGCGAAGTCGTCGATGTGCATGCCGCGCGCCAGGTAGCTTTCCACGTAGGTGAAGCCGTTGGACAGCGTGAAGGCGAGCTGGCTGATCGGATTCGCGCCGGCTTCGGCGATGTGGTAACCGGAGATCGACACCGAGTAGAAGTTCTGCACCTTGTTATGGACGAAGAACTCCTGGATGTCGCCCATCATCTTCAGCGCGAACTCGGTGCTGAAGATGCAGGTGTTCTGGCCCTGGTCTTCCTTCAGGATGTCGGCCTGCACGGTGCCGCGGACGGAAGCCAGCACCCACTCGCGGATCTTGTCGGCTTCCTCTTCGGTCGGCTCGCGGTCGTTCTGCGCCTTGAACTTGGCCAGTTGCTGCTGCAGCGCGGTGTTGAAGAACATCGCCAGGATGATCGGCGCCGGGCCGTTGATGGTCATCGACACCGAGGTGGTCGGGTTGACCAGGTCGAAGCCGTCGTACAGCACCTTCATGTCATCCAAGGTGGCAATGGACACGCCGGAGTTGCCGATCTTGCCGTAGATGTCCGGACGCGGATCCGGGTCGCAGCCGTAGAGGGTGACCGAGTCGAAGGCGGTGGAGAGGCGGTGCGCCGGCATGCCTTCGGACACGCGCTTGAAGCGGCGGTTGGTGCGGAAGGCGTCGCCTTCGCCGGCGAACATGCGGGTCGGGTCCTCGCCCTCGCGCTTGAAGGCGAACACGCCGGCGGTGTAGGGGAAGGAGCCGGGCACGTTCTCCTTCATCAGGAACTTGAGGGTCTCGCCTTCGTCCTCGTAGGTCGGCAGCGCCACCTTGCGGATCTTGCTGCCGGACAGGGACTCGGAGGTCAGGACGGTGCGGATTTCCTTGTCGCGGATCTTCACCACGTATTCGTCGGCGGCGTACAGCTCGACGGTCTTCGGCCACATGTCGAGGAGCTTCTTGGAGGTGCCGGTCAGTTCGCCGTCCTTCCACTCGATGAGCTCGTCGAAGTTGGCCGCATCCTTGCTGCAGCCTTCGAACAGTCGCTTGGAAATGCGCAGGGCCTGGCGCTCGCGGGCGATACGGGACTGATCCAGGGTGTGCTTGTGGTAGCCGCGCACCGACTCGGCAATCTCGGCCAGATAGCGGGCCCGCTCGGCGGGCACGATGGCGCGGCCGCGGCTGGAGGCCTTGACTGCCACCAGCGGCAACTTGGCCTTGGCGAGCTTAAGTCCCTTGGCGGCCAGGGCCGGGGCGAGGGACTGGTACAGTGCGGTCACGCCGTCGTCATTGAAGCGAGCGGCCATGGTGCCGAATACCGGCATTTCGTCGGTGGGGGTGGAGAACAGCTCGCGGTTGCGCTGGTACTGCTTGCGCACGTCGCGCAGCGCGTCCTCGGCACCCTTGCGGTCGAACTTGTTGATCGCCACGAAATCGGCGAAATCGAGCATGTCGATCTTCTCGAGCTGCGAAGCGGCGCCGAACTCGGGGGTCATCACGTACAGGGACACATCAACGAAGGGCACGATGGCCGCATTGCCCTGGCCGATGCCGGAGGTCTCGACGACGATCAGGTCGAAGCCGGCCAGCTTGGTGGCGGCGATCACTTCGGGCAGCGCAGCGGAGATTTCGGAGCCGGTATCGCGGGTCGCCAGCGAGCGCATGAAGATGTTCGGATGCTCGATGGCATTCATGCGGATGCGGTCGCCGAGCAGCGCGCCGCCGGTGCGCTTGCGCGACGGGTCGATGGAGACGATGGCCAGCTTGAGCTTGTCGTCCTGGTCGAGGCGGAAACGGCGCACCAGTTCGTCGGTGAGGGAGGACTTGCCGGCGCCGCCGGTGCCGGTGATGCCGAGGGTCGGCACCTTGAGGGCCTTGGCGGCCTCGATCAGCGCCTTCTTGACGTCGTCACCGTAGGCGCCGTTCTCGAGGCCCGTGATGATGCTCGACAGCGCCCGGCGGTCGCCGGACTTGAGGCTGGCGACGACGGCATCGGCGCCCTGGGGGCCGGCGGTGGACAAATCCACGTCGCAGCGCTCCACCAGGTCGTTGATCATGCCCTGCAGGCCCAGCACGGCGCCGTCTTCCGGCGAGTAGATGCGGGTCACGCCGTAGTCGTGGAGTTCCTTGATCTCGGCCGGCACGATCACGCCGCCGCCGCCGCCGAAGACCTTGATGTTCTCGCCGCCGTTCTCGCGCAGCAGGTCGATCATGTACTTGAAGAATTCCACATGGCCACCCTGGTAGGACGTGATCGCAATGCCCTGCACGTCTTCCTGCAGCGCGGCATTGACGATCTCGCCCACCGAGCGGTTGTGGCCGAGGTGGATCACCTCGGAGCCGGTGGATTGAAGAATCCGCCGCATGATGTTGATCGACGCGTCGTGGCCATCGAACAGCGCCGCCGCAGTGACGAAACGCACCTTGTTCTTGGGCTTGTAAGCGACGAGCTTCTTGGCAACGCTCAGGTCGGTCATGGTTGTCTCCCCCACATCATGTTTATCGATGCGTTCATGGTAGAAGCGGGCGGCGGTGTCCGCCATTGCCGTTGTCGACGGGATTCGTGCAAAATCCGCCAAGCTGCATTTGCACCTTTCCATCCGCACTTCAGGGAGTCGAAACCCGCTTGCCCACCAGTTCGTCCCGTAAACGTGCCACTGTTTCAATGGGTTTCGTCAGCGGCATGCTGTCCGGAATGCTGCGTCGCAACATCAGCGCAGCGCCATTGCTCGCCGGCCTCGACATCAACATTGCAGACGCAGCCAGTCGCGTTCCGGTGGACCGCTACGCCACGCTGTACAACCTGGTGATCGATGAGTTGCAGGACGAAGCCTTCGGCCTGTTCTCCACGCCGATGCGGCCGGGCAGCTTCGAATTCCTGTGCCGCGGCATGCTCGGCGCACCCACACTGGCCGACGCCTTTGACCGGGCGCGCCGCTTCCTGTCCATCGTGCTGCCCGACCTAGCGGTCGGCGTGCAGCGCCACGACAACCGCGCCGAGCTGTACATCACCGAACTCGTGCCCGTTGCCGCCACGCCGGACGACCCGGCCCGGATCTTCGCCTTCGAATGGCTGCTGCGCCTGCTGCACAGCCTGTCGTGCTGGCTGGTGGGGCGCGGGCTAGCCCTCGACGCGGTGGACTTTCCGTTCGCCCGCCCCGCCCATGCCGACGACTACGCGCTGGTCTATACGGAACGTTCCGCCTTCATAACCGGCACACGGCTGGTGGCACGCTTCAACGCGACCCTCCTCGACCTGCCGATACGCCGCGACGAAGCCGCGCTGGCGGCCTTCCTGGACGGCGCGCCGGGGCGCATCAGCATGCTCTACCGGCGCGACCGCAACACCGTCACGCGGGTCCGCGACCTGATCCGCCATGCACTGCCGGTGAGCCTGTCCCAGGACGACGTGGCCGGCCGCCTGCACATGTCGCCGCGCACGCTGCACCGCCGCCTGGAAGAAGAAGGCTCCAGCTTCCGCGGCATCAAGGAGGCGCTGCGCCGGGACCTGGCCCTGTCGCGCCTGACCAAAACTCGCCAGTCCATCGCCCAGGTCGCCGCCGACCTCGGCTACGCCGACACCTCGGCCTTCTACCGGGCCTTCACCGGGTGGACCGGCATGTCGCCGGAGCGCTACCGGCGCCAGCTCGCCCACGACGAAGCGGTCAACCGCGACGACAACGCCTAGAATGGCGGGTCGGCCCAGAACATTCCCTTTTCATGCCTCGCGTTTACGAACCACTGACTGAAGAGCTGCTGCGCGAAGCGGACGAGTTGCTGCCCACCCTCATCCGCAATGCGCTGATCGGCATCTACATCATCCAGGACGATCTGTTCCGCTACGCCAATCCGCGCTTTGCCGAGATGTTCGGCTATACGCAGGCTGAGATCTGCGGCCGCCTGGGACCCACCGCGCTAATCATGCCGGACGACCGCTGCAAGGTCAGCGAGGCCATCTCGCGGCGTCTGCACCACGGCGCGGAAACCGCCCACTACACCTTCCGCGGCCGGCGCAAGGACGGCAGCCAGATCGAGCTGGAGGTCTTCGGAAACCGCACCGAGTTCGACGGCCGCCCGGCCATCATCGGCATGCTGGTGGACATCACCGCCCGCTGCACCGCCGAGCGCACCGCCCGCGAACAGCTGCACTTCATCGGCCAGCTCATCGAGGCGATCCCCAGCCCGCTGTTCTTCAAGGACGAACACGCCCGCTACCTGGGCTGCAACAAGGCCTTCGAAGCCTTCCTCGGCAAGCAGCGGCACGAGCTCGTCGGCCGCTCGGTGTTCGAGATCTCGCCGCCGGAGCTGGCCGCCCGCTACCACGAGGCCGACCAGGCCCTGTTCGACCATCCCGGCGTGCAGACCTACGAGGCGCTGGTCTCGTCAGCGGACGGCCGCAACCGGGACGTGATCTTCAACAAGGCCACCTATTTCAAGTCGGACGGCAGCCTCGGCGGCCTGGTCGGCGTGATCACCGACATCACCGACCGCAAGCAGACCGAAGCGCTGATCTGGATGCAGGCCAACTACGATCCGCTGACCGGCCTGCCCAACCGCCGCCTGCTAAACGACCGCCTGGCCGAGCTGATGAAGCACTCCCATCGCACCCACGACTGCGTGGCGGTGATGTTCATCGACCTGGACCGCTTCAAGGAGGTCAACGACACGCTCGGGCACGAAGCCGGCGACCGCCTGCTCGTCGAGGCGGCGCGGCGCATCGTCAGCTGCGTGCGCGAATCCGACACGGTGGCGCGCCAGGGCGGCGACGAATTCACCGTGCTGCTGCCCGGCCTCGCCGACGAAGCGCCGATCGAGCGCATCGCCGAAGACATCATCGATACCCTCGCCCAGCCCTTCCAGCTGGGCCACGACATCGCCTACGTGTCAGCCAGCGTCGGTATCACCCTGTTCCCGAAGGATGCCGAGACGCCGGCCAACATCCTGAAGAACGCCGACCAGGCCATGTACCACGCCAAGGACGAGGGTCGGAACCGCTTCAGCTACTTCTCGCCACGCATGCAGGAGGCCGCGCTGCAGCGCCTGCAACTGGGCAAGGACCTGCGCCACGCCCTCGACCGGGGCCAGCTGAGCCTGCACTTCCAGCCCATCCTGCGCCTCGCCGACAGCCATTTGCACAAGGCCGAAGCCCTGCTGCGCTGGAATCTGCCATCACGCGGCTTCGTGTCCCCGGCGGAGTTCGTCCCGGTGGCGGAAGAGCTGGGCCTGATCGACACCATCGGCACCTGGGTCTTCCGCCAGGCCATCGACATGGTGGTGCGCTGGCGGGCGACGGTGCCGCCCGAGCAGGCCGACAGCCTGCAGGTCACCGTCAATGCCTCGCCGCGCCAGTTCGCCAAGGGGCGCTCGCTGGCCGTCCTGCTCGACGAACTGAACGAGAGAAAGGTGCCCGGCGCCAGCATCGCGATCGAGATTACCGAGGGTCTGCTGCTCGACGAGCACCCGTCGGTCACCGCCCAGCTGGCGAGACTCAGCGCCGCCGGCATCCAGATCTCCATCGATGACTTCGGCACCGGCTACTCGGCGATGGCCTACCTCAAGCGGATGGACATCGACACCTTGAAGATCGACCGCTCCTTCGTGCGCGACCTGACCACCGACCCGAGCGACCTGGCGATCACCGAGGCGATCATCGCAATGGCCCACAAGCTCGACCTCGAAGTGGTCGCCGAGGGTGTCGAGAGCGAGGCCCAGCGGGAACGCCTGGCTGCCGCCGGCTGCGACTACGGCCAGGGCTACCTGTTCTCGCCGCCGCTGCCTGAGGCCGCCTTCTTCGACTACATCGCCCGCCACTGCCAATGACGTCCCGCCTGCCGCCAGCCAACCCCGGCAAGCCCGCCACGCCGGAAGAACTGCGGCGCTACGACCTGCTGCTGGCCGGCTTCGACCTGCTCGACCAGGCCATCGCGGTGTTCGATGCGGCCCCCAGGCTGGTAACCTGGAACAAGGCCCTTTTGCGCCTGCTCGATTTCCCCGAAGAGATGGTGCGGGTTGGCACGCCCTTCGAGGACTTCGTGCGCTTCAACGCCCAGCGCGGCGAATACGGCCTTGGCGGACGCGGCGGCAACCAGGCCGACGTGGAGCGTCTGGTTGCCGAACGCATGGCCTCGGTGCGCTCCTTCCAGCCCCACCAGGCCGAACGCATCCGCCCCAATGGCCAGGTGCTGTCGATCCGCGGCGTGCCGATCCCGAACCTGGGTTTCGTGACCCTGTGGACCGACATCACCGAGCAGCGCCGCTACGAGCAGCTCATCGAAAGCCAGAACGCCGCCCTCGAAACCCGCGTCAGCGCACGCACGGCGGAACTGGAAGCGGCCACCGCTCGCCTCGATGCGCTGGCCGGCCAGCTGGCCCGCAGCGAAGAACGCCTGCGCCTGATCATGGACGCCATCCCGGCGCTGATCGCCTACGTGGATGCCGACGAGCGCTACATCTTCGCCAACCGCGGCTACACCGAATGGTTCGGCATCGACCCGACGCGGATCATCGGGCGCAGCATCGCCGAAGTCTTCGGCCCCGAGGCTTACGCACAGATCCGGCCCTACATCGGCCTGGCGGCCACCGGCGAGCAGGTCAGCTACGAGTATTCGCGCCTCAACCCGGCCGGCCGCCAGGTCCATGCGCGCAGCGCGCTGGTGCCCGAGGTCTCGCCGAACGGCGGCGTGCAGGGCTACTTCGTGCTGTCCATCGACATCACCGAGCAGAAAGCCAGCCAGGCCGCACTGATCCAGGCCCAGAAGATGGAGGCCGTCGGCCAGCTCACCGGCGGCCTGGCCCACGACTTCAACAACCTGCTCACCATCATCACCGGCAACCTGGCCACGCTGCGCGACAAGCTGCCGGCCCACCAGGGCTACGACGACTACCTGGAGCCGGCCCTGTCGGCCGCGCGGCGCGGCACCGAGCTGATCCGCCGCCTGCTGACCTTCTCCCGCCAGCAACCGCTGGAGCCCAGCCCGGTCGAAGTCGGTGCGCTGGTGCATGGCATGACCTCGCTGCTGTCGCGCTCCCTCACCGAGCGCATCCACATGCAGCTCGACCTGCCGGCGGGCAAGCTCTACGCGCTGGTCGATCCCCACCAGCTGGAAAGCGCCCTGCTCAACCTAGCCATCAACGCCCGCGACGCGATGCCCGACGGCGGCGAACTGCGCATCGCCGTGACGCGGCGCCAGGTCACGCCGAACATCGCCCAGCAGGCCGAGGTCCCGCCCGGCGACTACGTGCAGTTCGACGTCTCCGACACCGGCTCGGGCATTCCGCCGGAACTGCTGCCGCGCCTCTTCGAACCCTTCTTCACCACCAAGGCCTTCGGCGCCGGCAGTGGCCTCGGCCTCGCCATGGTGTATGGCTTCATCCGCCAGTCCGGCGGCAACATCCGCGTGCTCAGCACGCCAGGCGCCGGCACCAACGTGCGCTTCATCGTGCCGATGACCGACGCGCCGGCGCCGGCACCCGGCCACGCTGCCCCGGCCGCCACCGCCACCGAGAACGCCCACTGCCTGGTGCTGCTCGTCGAGGACGAACCCGAGGTGCGCAAGGTGATCCGCCAGCAGCTCACCGAGCTGGGCTACCCGGTCCTCGAAGCCGGCAACGGCATCGAGGCGAAGACCATGCTGGAGGCCGTGGAGGACATCGCGCTGCTGGTCTCCGATACCGTGATGCCCGGCCTCGGCGGACGGGAGCTGGCCGCCGCCGCCCGCGCGCTGCGCCCCGAGCTGCCGATCCTGCTGATCACCGGCTACGCCACCGGCGAGCCGCCGGCCGGCATGCCCGACATCCCGACCCTGCGCAAACCCTTCGAGCGCAGCGCCCTCGCCGCGGCCCTCGCCGCCCTCGCCCCCCCGGAGACTCCGGCATCATGACCGCCGCCGACAAGGACAGCCCCCTGATCTTCATCGTCGAAGACGAAGCCGACATCGCCCGCCTGATCGCCAGCAGCCTCGCCGAATACGGTTTCCGCAGCGAGAGCTTCGGCACCGGCCGCGCGCTGCTGGCGCGGACCCGCCGCGTGCAGCCGGAGCTGGCTATCCTCGACCTGGGCCTGCCCGACATGGACGGCCTGCAGGTGCTGCGCGAACTGCAGGAACAGCACCCCTGCGCGGCCCTGATTCTGACCGGCCGCGACGGCCTCACCGACCGGGTGCTGGGCCTGGAGCTGGGCGCCGACGACTACCTGGTCAAGCCCTTCGAGCCCCGCGAGCTGGTGGCCCGCGTGCGTTCCATCCTGCGCCGCTACCAGAAGGCCGCCGCGCAGGAATCCAGCGGCCACAGCAGTGCGTCCTTCGCCGGCTGGCATTTCGACCTCGGCCGCCTCCACCTCAGCACCGCCGACGGCCGCGAAGTCACGCTGTCCGCCGCCGAGGCGGCGCTGCTGCAGACCCTGCTGAAGCGCCCCAACAAGATCCTGACCCGCGAACAGCTGATCGGAGAACGCGACCTCGACCCCTTCGACCGCAGCATCGACGTGCGCATCTCGCGCCTGCGCCGCAAGCTGGAGGACGACCCGCAAGACCCGAAGATCATCAAGACGGTATACGGCGCCGGCTACCTGCTGTGCGCCGCCGTGGAATGGCAGTGATCCCGCCCGGCAGCCGACTCCCGTAGAATGCCGGCTCCTTTAGGAGGGAAAAACCAATCATGACAAGACCATTCAAAGTACTCGGCGTCCAGCAGATCGCCATCGGCGGCCCGTCCAAAGCGCGCCTGCGCACCCTGTGGGTGGACATGTTCGGCCTCGAAGTCACCGGCACCTTCCAGTCGGAACGGGAGAACGTGGACGAGGACATCACCGCCATGGGCAAGGGCCCGTTCAAGGTCGAGGTGGACCTGATGCAGCCCCTCGATCCCGACAAGAAGCCGGCCGTGCACACCACCCCGCTGAACCACGTGGGCCTGTGGATCGACGACCTGCCGAAGGCCGTCGAGTGGCTCACCGCCCAGGGCGTGCGCTTCGCGCCGGGCGGCATCCGCAAGGGCGCCGCCGGTTTCGACATCACCTTCCTCCACCCCAAGGGCAACGAAGAATTCCCCATCGGTGGTGAAGGTGTGCTGGTCGAACTGGTCCAGGCCCCGCAGGAAGTGATCGACGCCTTCGCCAAGCTGGCCAGCTGATCACCCGTAGTAAACGACGAAGGGCCGGCCCTCTTGCGGGGGCCGGCCCTTCGTCGTTTACTACGCCGCTTACAGCGACTTGGCCTGGAATGTGTTGCAGTCCTTCACCTGCCCGCTGTCCATGCCGCGCTTGAACCAGCGCACGCGCTGCTCCGACGAGCCGTGGGTGAAGCTGTCCGGCACCGCGTAACCCTTGGCCTGCTTCTGCAAAGTGTCATCACCGATGGCGGTGGCGGCGCGCAGCGCCTCGTCTATGTCGCCCTGGTCGAGGATGTGGCGGGCCGTATCGGCGTTCTTAGCCCACACCCCGGCCAGGCAGTCCGCCTGCAGCTCCAGGCGCACCGACAGCGCGTTGGCCTCCCGCTCGCTGGCCCGCTCCCGCGCCGCCTGCACCTTGGCCGACACGCCGAGCAGGTTCTGCACGTGGTGCCCGACCTCATGGGCGATCACGTAGGCCTGGGCGAAATCCCCCGGTGCCTTGAAGCGCGTCTTCAGCTCCTGGTAGAAGCCCAGGTCGATGTAAACCTTGTGATCCGCCGGACAGTAGAACGGCCCCATCGCCGCCTGCCCGGTGCCACAGGCGGTACGGGTGGCACCGGTGAACAGCACCAGCTTCGGATCCTCGTACTGCTTGCCAGCCTGGCGGAAGATCTGCTGCCAGGTGTCCTCGGTTTCGCCGAGCACCTTGCGCACGAATTTCGTCTCCGCGTCGTTGGCCGGCGGACGCTGTTGTTGCTGCGCCGCCGACGGCGGCGGGGCCGACACATGGGACGCCTGGTTCAGCACGACCCGCGGATCGATGCCGAAATACATCGCCACCAGTGCCAGCACCACGGTGCCGACACCGATACCGCCCACGGGCAAGCCCCCGCCCCCGCCACCGCGTCTATCCTCGACGTTGTCGCTTTCCCGGCTGTCGTCCAAACGCATAAAGCCTCCTTCAAGACCTGCAATATCTTGTCGCGCCGCAACATTTTTCTTGTGCGACGGGCGCATTATGGCTATAGTCCGCGGTCCGGTGCAAAAAAGCGGTTTCGCACCGAGTCACATCGTCCCTGACCTTCTTATATCTCCCGTATTAGACGTGAGGTTGTCCTGATCGGTTAGTGCCGATATGCCAGTCAGGCAGCCATTCAGTCGCACGCATTTGCGCGTAGCGGCGCGTTGCCGTTTTTTCTTCGCGGGCACCGCATCCGCCATACAAAAGATAAGGAAGCGAACATGGATTTCGCCACTCTCGGGCTCTCCGAACAGATCGTCAAAGCCGTTGCCGACGCCGGCTACACCGAACCCACCCCGGTCCAGCAAGCCGCTATTCCCGCCGCCCTCGCCGGCAAGGATCTCGTGGTTTCCAGCCAGACCGGCTCCGGCAAGACGGCAGCCTTCATGCTGCCGTCCCTGCAGCGCCTGACCACCGAATCCACCATCAAGGCCCGCGGTCCCCGCGTGCTGGTGCTCACCCCGACCCGCGAACTGGCCGTTCAGGTCACCGACGCCTGCAAGGGCTACGGCAAGAACCTGCGCTACGCAAAGGCCGTCAGCGTGGTCGGCGGCATGCCCTACCCGGTGCAGAACAAGCTGCTGTCCAGCCCCTATGAAATTCTGGTGGCCACTCCCGGCCGCCTGATGGACCAGATGAACAGCGGCCGCATCGACTTCGGTCGCCTGGAGATCCTGATCCTCGACGAAGCCGACCGCATGCTCGACATGGGCTTCGTGGACGACATCGAGGCCATCGTCGCCAAGCTGCCGGCCGATCGCCAGACCCTGTTCTTCTCGGCTACCCTCGACGGTCAGGTCGCGCGCATGATGCAGCGCCTGCTGAAGGATCCGGAGCGCATCGAGATCGCCTCCGCGCAGACCCGCCACGAGAACATCGAACAGCGTCTGCTGGTCGCCGACGACATCAGCCACAAGAACCGTCTGCTCGACGGCATCCTGCGTGACGTGGGCGTCGAACAGGCCATCGTGTTCACCGCCACCAAGCGCGACGCCGATGCCCTGACGCTGAACCTGGAATCCCAGGGCCACTCCGTTGCCGCCCTGCACGGCGACATGAACCAGCGCATGCGCACCCGCACCCTCGACCAGCTGCGTCGCGGCCACCTGCGCGTGCTGATCGCCACCGACGTTGCCGCCCGCGGCATCGACGTGCGCACCATCAGCCACGTGATCAACTACGACCTGCCGAAGGTCGCCGCCGACTACGTGCACCGCATCGGCCGTACCGGCCGCGGCGGCGCCAGCGGCATCGCCATCAGCCTGGCCGAGCGCCGCGATGTGCGCCTGCTGCGCGCCATCGAACGCTACACCCGCCAGCCGCTGGCCGTGCACACCCTGCCCGGCCTCGAGCCGCGCAGCACGCTGCCGGCCGACGAGCGTCGCCCCGGCGGCCCGCGCCGCGATGGCCGTGGTGGCTACGGCAACAAGAGCGGCGGCGGCGGCCGCTTCGGCGACAAGCGCCCGTCCGGCGGCAGCGGCAGCGGCAGCGGCAACCGCTTCGACCGCGAGCGTCGTGACGACAACCGTGGCGAAGGCCGCAGCGAAGGTCGTAGCGCCAGCCCTTGGGCCGGCAACGGCGAAGGCCGCCGCGACTTCCGCGATGCGCCCCGCCGCGACGCCTCCGGCGCACCGCGTCATCCTGAGCACCGCACCGAGTTCCCCCACGTGGCCAAGCGCAGCTCCAGCCAGCACAGCCCGGCGGGCTTCGGTGGCAACCACGGTGAAGGTCAAGGCAAGCCGCGTACCGGCCGCACCTTCAACCGCGACCGCTAAGACACGGCGCGACACCGGGCCCCGGCCCGGCCGCCGATGACATGACAAGGGGGCGCCCACGGGCGCCCCCTTGTCATGTCCAGCCCCCCCTTCCCACGGCAAGAACGAGTCCCGACGCGCCTCTCCCCGCGATGCTGAGCGAAAAGGAATACCGCCAAAAGACCCCTCAATTCCTGCGGTGGATCAACAGCCTGCCATCTATGATGGAATACAGTTTGTCGGCCAACACCGTTCCGGCCTGACCTACGCTCATTCCAAAGGGGGAAAAACCATGAAGATCACCAGTCCCGTCATCGGCGAAGTCGACGTATCGCCCGACCGCATCATCGAATTTCCGAACGGCCTGCCCGGCTTCGAAGCCAGCCGCCAGTTCACGCTGCTGCACCCGGAAGGCAACGCCGCACCGAACATCTTCGTGCTGCAGGGCGTGGATGCCCCCGAAGTGACGTTCACCGTCACCACACCGGACGTGCTCGGGCTGAACTATGAATTCACGCTGACCGACGACGAAGTCGCCGCGCTCCAGCTGGGCAATCCGGACGACGTCAGCGTGCTGCTGATCGTCCGCGACAACGACGAGGGCAGCACCGCTCCGCAGACCAACGTGATGGCCCCGCTGGTCATCAATACCGCCGCCCGCCGCGCAGTCCAGAAGATCATCGGCCGCGTCGACACCAGCGTGACGCTGCGCGCCGTCGCCTGAACGCCGCCGGCATCGCGCCTGACGGCCTCCCACCCGGTTCCGGGCCGGAGGCCGTTTCGTTCAATACAGCAGGTAATCCCGCCGCTCCTCGTCCCAGGCCTTCTCATCGGCCATCGCCAGCGCATCCAGGTCGCCGGGACGCGTCGTCGCATCGTCCACCCATTCGCGCAGGATCTCCGAGCCATTGATCAGATCGATGGCCAGGCGGTCGTGCTCGTACTCGTACGGGAAATCCCGCCACAGCGGGTAATCGCGGCGCACCCGGCGGATCGCCTTGAAGGCCAGCGCCTGCAGGCGCCACGGGCGGAAGGCCGCGTGGTCGTAATGGGTCGGATCTTCCACGTGGATCTGCACGCCCTGGCACAGCTTGCCGGCGTGCTTGTGGAAGGTCGGCTCGAACCAGCATTCGCGCAGCTTGCAGCCGGCCAGCCACTTGGGCGCAAAGGCCTGCATCTCGGCCAGCACCTTGGGGGCATCCAGGTCCGGCGCACCGAACAGTTCCAGCGGGCGGGTGGTGCCGCGCCCTTCGGACAGCGTCGTACCCTCCAGCATCACGGTGCCGGCATAGGCCCGCGCCATCGACAGGTTGGGCGCGTTGGGGCTCGGGTTGATCCAGCTGCGCTCGCCCAGCGGCCAACCGTAGCCGGGGGCCGTCTCGGGCTGCCAGCCCTCCATCGTGATCACCTGGCAATCCACGTCGAGCTTCAGTGTGGCGACGAACCAACGTGCCAGCTCGCCCATCGTCAGGCCGTGGCGCATCGGCAAGGGGCCGGCGCCAACGAAGCTCTCCCAGCCAGGCTGCAGCAGCGTGCCCTCGACCGGACGCCCGGCCGGGTTCGGGCGGTCCAGCACCCACACGCTCTTGCCATGGCGGGCGGCCGCCTCCAGCACATAGCGCAGCGTGGTGATGAAGGTGTAGATGCGGCAACCCAGGTCCTGCAGGTCCACCAGCAGCACGTCGAAGCGGTCCATCATCGGCGCCGTCGGCCGGCGCACTTCGCCGTACAGGCTGAACACCGGGATGCCGTGCCGGGGATCGAAGAAATCCGGCGACTCCACCATGTTGTCCTGCTTGTCGCCGCGCAGCCCGTGCTGGGGGCCGAGGGCCGCCGACAGCTGGATGTCGGGCAGGGCCGCCAGCGCATCGAGGGAGTGGGTCAGGTCACGGGTGACGGAGGCCGGATGGGCCAGCAGGGCAACCCGCTTGCCGGCCAGCGGACGGCGCAGTTCGGAGTCGGCAAGCAGGCGGTCGAGACCGAAACGGATCATGGTGTCGGAGCCTTGAGAGCGACGGCCAAACCGTCGCGGTGATGAAAGTCGGGCTGACCCGGCGGATGCGCCAGCGCCCAGTAACTGTGATGGCCGTCGCCATGCTCGACGACGGCGGTGATGCCCAGCTGCAGTTCGCCGGCCGGCAGGCTGGCCGCTTCGAGTTGCGCCTCCAGGCTCAGCACGCCGGCATCGCGGGTGATGACGAGCCGCGGCGCGGGACCGACCGGCGAGGGCACGCGGCCCCGGTAGGTGGCGAAATCGAAGCGCGCCCACTGGCCGTTCGGAGAAAAATTGAATTCCCGATATGCATCGGCAGCTGCGACGCCGACGAACACTTCAAAACAGGTATAGGCCCACAGGCGGTCCGCAGGCAAGGGCGTCGCAGCGTCTGGAATGCGCAGGCCCGCCAGCTCGCCGTCCAGCCGGTAGCGCAGCCGCAGGCCGCCATTGGCACTGCGCTCGAATTCCACGTGAATCGCCGCCACACCGGCGGCCGGCGTATCCGGATGGCAAACCAGCGGGACGGAAGAGGAAACCATCATGGATCGTAGGAAAAGCTCGGGGGCTGGATTTTAGCGGTTCTGTCGCGACAGGTTAAACTCCCGCGGGCCGGCACGGTCAATTCCATTCGTGCCCTTGTAGCGATTCCCATGTCAGCCTCCCATTTCCCCGTCCAGCGCAGCTTTACCGACCGCCTGCGCCAGATCGCCCTTTTCGAGATCTGCGGCTTGCTGCTGATCACGCCGCCCTACATCTGGCTGTCCGGCCAGCCGTGCCGCGACTCCTTCGTGCTGATGGCCATCCTGGCGGTCATCGCCGCCATCTGGAACGGCAGCTTCAACACCGCCTTCGACTGGCTGGAAGGCCGCCTCACCGGCCGCACTGCGGATCGCCGCCCATGGCGGCTGCGGGCGGTCCACGCCATCGGCTTCGAAGGCGGGCTGTTCATGCTGACGCTGCCGGTGGTGATGCTGTGGACCGGCATGGACTGGCTCAGCGCCCTCGTCGCCGACATCAGCATCGCGCTGGCCTACGTGGTGTATGCCTTCGGCTTCAACCTGGCCTACGACCGGGCCTTTCCGATCGTCACCGGAGCCGGCCGCTGACCCCCGCAGCAGCCGACCGACGAAGCGCGGACGGGCCGCTATAATCCGCCCCTTCGCTTCCGCCGGAAACCTGCCGTGTCCGACCGCCTCAAAGTCCTTCCCCAATACCTGATCCCCAAGCAGGCCCTCACCGTGCTGGCCGGCAAGCTGGCCGGAGCCCGGGCCGGTGGCCTCACCACCGGGGTGATCCGCTGGTTCGTCGGCCGCTACGGGGTGAACATGGACGAGGCGGCCAACCCGGACATCGCCAGCTATGCCAGCTTCAACGACTTCTTCACCCGCCCGCTGAAGGCCGGCGCCCGCCCCCACGCCGACGCCGACTTCATCTGCCCGGTGGATGGCGCGATCAGCCAGTTCGGCCGCATCGACCGCGACCAGATCTTCCAGGCCAAGGGCCACACCTACTCCACCCAAGCGCTGGTCGGCGGCGACCGGGACCTGGCGATCCAGTTCCAGGACGGCGAATTCGCCACCCTCTACCTCAGCCCACGGGACTACCACCGCATCCACATGCCCTGCGACGGCCGCCTGACCCGCATGATCTACGTGCCCGGCGCGCTGTTCTCGGTCAATCCGACCACCGCCCGCGGCGTGCCCGGCCTGTTCGCCCGCAACGAGCGGGTGGTGTGCGTCTTCGAGAACGTCGAGATCGGCCCCTTCGTGCTGGTGCTGGTCGGCGCGACCATCGTCGGCAGCATGGCCACCGTGTGGCAGGGCCAGATCAACCCGCCGCGCCCCGGCAAGATCCGCGAATGGGACTACCCCGCCGGCCAGGTCACGCTGAAGAAGGGCGACGAGATGGGTCGCTTCCTGCTCGGTTCTACTGTGGTAATGCTGTTCCCCAAGAAACGCCTGTCCTTCACCGAGGCCTGGGCCCCGGCCCGGCCGATCCGCCTCGGCGAGGCGATGGGCAGCCGGCCGCGCTGAACCGCGCCGGCCTCAGTGGCGCAGGCGCAGGATGCGCCACGCGCCAGCCAGCACCATGGCGCCGATGATGCTGCCCACCACCCAGTCCGGCCACGGGCTGCCGAGCCAGGCGACCAGCCCGCCGGCGACGATCACGCCGAGGTTGGCCAGCGCATCGTTGGCGGTGAAGATGTAGCTGGCCTTCATGTGCGCGCCGCCATCCCGGTGGCCGGCGATCAGCACCATGCAGGCCACGTTGGCGACCAGCGCCAGCAACGACACGCCCATCATCGCACCGGCCAAGGTTTCCGAGCCGTAGAGCACGTGGTCCGCCACCTGCACGAACAGGCCCAGCCCGAGCAGCAACTGCAGCACGCCGGCGAAGCGCGCCGCCTTCAACTGCAGCGCCGCCCCGCGCCCGACCGCGTACAGCGCCACGGCGTACACCGCCGCATCGGCGAACATGTCGAGGCCGTCGGCGAGCAGGCCGGACGACTCCGCCCACCAGCCGGCCAGCCCCTCGACCACGAACATCGCCGCGTTGATGGCGAGCAGCCAGCGCAGCGCCCGCCGTTCGGCGACCGGATCCTCCACCCGCGCCGTCGGCGCCCCGGCCGCCGGACCACTGGCGACGCGCTCCGCCCCCATGCCCAGGCGGGCGATGCGGGCCTCGACCTCATCGGCCGCCGCCGCGTGCCAGACAGTGACGGTGCGCGCACCGAGATCGAACACCAGCCCGTGGGCCAGTCCGTCCAGTTCCATGCGCACCAGTGCCTCCTCGGCCGGACAATCCATGTCGCTGACGCGGAAGGTCGACCGCAGCGTGGCCTCGCCACCGGGCCGGACCGGCTCATTGAGGCCGACCAATTGCGGACTTGCCGCGCCGCAACTGCAACCACCGGAACAGGAAGAGGTCGTTTCAGCCATGGCAAAGCATCTCGAAGTGATTCTGCCCCGATGGTAGCCTGTCGGCCTCCCAGTCTGCAGCCTCGCTAGCCATGAACGCCCCTTTGATCCGCTACGTCGAACCGGTCTTCCGCCCGCCCAGTGAGGCGGAATCCCTGATCCTGCCGGTCACCGACGGTTGTTCGTGGAACCAGTGCAGCTTCTGCGAGATGTATACCGCCCCTCAGAAAGCCTTCCGCGCCCGCGACGAAGACGAAGTGCTGACCAGCATCCGCCGCATCGGCGAACGTTACAGCAGCCAGGTCCGCCGGGTGTTCCTCGCCGACGGCGACGCGCTGGTGCTGCCGACCCGCCGCCTGCTGGCGATCCTCGAGGCGATCCGCACGCACCTGCCCGGCGTGCATCGGGTCTCCAGCTACTGCCTGGCCCGCAACCTGAAGAAGAAAACGGTTGCGGAACTGGCCAGCCTGCGCGAGGCCGGCCTGCGCATGGCCTACCTCGGCGCGGAATCCGGCGACGACGAAGTGCTGGCGAAGGTGAACAAGGGCGAAACCTTCGAATCGACGCGGGAAGCCCTCGACAAGCTCGGCGAGGCCGGCATCACCCGCTCGGTGATGATCCTCAACGGCCTCGGCGGACAGATCCTCAGCGACCGGCACGCCGACAACTCAGCCCGCCTCGCCAACGCCACGCAGCCGGAATTCCTGTCTACACTGGTGGTCAGCTTCCCGACCGGCGAAGCCCGCTTCCGCGACGCCTTCCCGGAATGGGAGCCTCTCGATCAGCCCAGCCTGTTCCGCGAGATGGAGCGCTTCCTGAGCCAGCTCGAACTGCGCCGCACGGTGTTCCGCTCCGACCACGCCAGCAACTGGCTGGTGCTGAAAGGCACCCTCGGCGC
Source organism: Zoogloea sp. GW822-FHT05C07 (assembly GCF_058800215.1). Classification (NCBI taxonomy): domain Bacteria; kingdom Pseudomonadati; phylum Pseudomonadota; class Betaproteobacteria; order Rhodocyclales; family Zoogloeaceae; genus Zoogloea; species Zoogloea sp. GW822-FHT05C07. The sequence goes on along the minus strand of NZ_CM179510.1, from coordinate 3,103,130 downwards.
CGACAAGGCCCGCCTGCTCGCCGAAGTACGCAGCGCCATCGCCACACCGGCGGCAGCCGGGCTGCGACCGGCCTGGGCGCGGGGGCTGTGACGATGGTCTTCCAGCAGATCCTCGAATTCCGCACCCGTGGCCGCGGCAGCCTCGACATCACCGCGCAGGTTGCCGACGTGGTGGCCAGCGCCGGCATCGCCACCGGCCTCGCCCATGTATTCGTGCAGCACACCAGTTGCTCGCTGATGATCACCGAGAACGCCGACCCGGACGTGCGCCGCGACCTCGAAACGGTCTTCGGTCGGCTCGCCCCGGACGGGGATCCAGCCTACCGCCATGACCAGGAGGGCGACGACGACATGGCCGCCCATGCCCGCAGCGTGCTGTCGGATGTCAGCCTGAGCGTGCCCATCGGCCAGGGCCGCCTGCTGCTGGGCACCTGGCAGAGCCTCTTCCTGTGGGAACACCGCAGCAGCAGCCACAGCCGGCGGGTGGTGGTGACCGTCATCGGCTGAACGGCTGCGACACACCCCCAAGCCCGTCACGGGAAGCCGCAGGCCGAGGTGCTATGCTCTTCGGGTCCGTCGCTGGCACCGCCCGCCGGCCGCACCGTTCCCCGGAGCCCATCCATGACCTGCGTATTCCCGCTGCGCCTCGGCAGCGCCGCCATCCTGCTGGCCCTCGCCGCCCCGGCCGGCTTCGCCCAGACCCCGGGCACCAGCGCTGCCAAACCGGCGGCCGCCGCCGCTGCACCGAAAACCGCGCCGGCCACCGCCACGCCAACCAGCACAACCGCCAAGCCCGCGGCACCTGCCACGCCAGTCGCCGCGGCAAGCCCAGCCGGCGCCGCGAAACCCGCCCCGGCCACCGCACCCACAGCCCCGGCCACACCGGCTGCCGCCGGCAGCGCCCCGGCTGACCCGGCGGCACCGCCCCCCGCCCCGCCTCCGCCGCCGCTGTCCGACATCATCTTCACCAACGGCGACATCATCACCCTCGACGACAAGCATCCCGCCGCGCAGGCTATTGCGATCAAGGGCAGCAAGATCATCGCCGTCGGCACCAGCAAGGCCATCCTGGCGCGTTGGAAGAGCGAAGGCACGGAAGTCGTCGACCTGGCCGGCAAGACGCTGGTGCCGGGTTTCATCGACGCCTGGGGCGAGCTATCCCGTCTCGGCCTGTATTCGGTGGCCGCTCAGCTGCAGTCCCCGCCCGAAGGTCGCGTCACCGACGGCACCGTGTTGCTGCGCGAACTGCGCGACTGGTCCAAGGGCGACATGGCCAAGCGGCTGGGCTGGATCGTCGGCTTCGGCTACGACGAAAGCCGCCTGCGCGAACTGCGTGCGCCCAGCCGCAACGAACTCGACGGCATCTCGGCTGATCGGCCGGTGATCATCGTGGACCGCAGCGGCACCCGGCTCGTCGCCAACAGCCGCGCGCTGGCGCTGGCCGGCATCGACCGTAACAGCATCGACCCGCCGGGCGGCCACATCGGCCGCTGGCCCGGCTCGAAGGAGCCGGACGGCAGCCTGGAAGGCGCCGCCGCCACCGCGCTGCTCGGCGCCCTGCCGCAGCTCGGCCAGGACCAACGTCAGGCGCTGATCCAGCAGGGCCAGACCCTCTACCTGCGCAACGGCTACACCACCGCGGTGGAGGCCCGCGCCACCGCCGACGACCTGGCGCTGTACACCCAGGCCGCCGATGCCGGCACCCTCAAGCTGGACGTGTCGGTCTATGCGGAAGCCGGCAGCGCCGCAGCCGCCCTCAAGACCCACAAGCAGATCGGCGCCAAGTATTACAAGGGCCACCTGCGCCTGGCCGGCGTGTCCTTCACCCTCGACGGCAGCGCCGAAGACCGCAGCGCCTGGCTGACCCAGCCCTACCAGCTGCCGCCGCCCGGCAAACAAACCCGCTACGCGGGCTACCCGCTGCTCGGCGAGGACAGCGTCGGCACGCTGTTTGGCAGCGCCTACGCCAACGGCTGGCAGGTGGCCGTGCAGGCCAGCGGGGATGCGGCCATCGACCAGTTCATCAACGGCCTGAAGGCCGCCGCCGACAAGTACCCGGGCAAGGACCGCCGCCCGCTGCTGGTCGGCGCCGCGACGATCCGCGACGACCAGCTCGACGCCCTGAAGACCCTCGGCGTCGGCGTGTCGCTGGCCCCGCAGCGCCTCGGCCTCAGCCTCGACACGCTGACCCGCGACGCCCTCGGCACCGAACGGACGGCCCGCTTCAGCCCCGCCGGTGCAGCCCTCGGGCGCGGCCTGCCACTGACGCTGCACAACGACGCCGCCCTCATCGAACCGGCGCCGCTGGAGGTGCTCGCCGCCGCCGTGAAACGGCCGGTGGGCACCGATCAGCAGATCCCGGCGGTGGAAGCGCTGAAAGCCATCACGCTGAACGCAGCACGCCAGCTCGGCGAGGAGAAGATCAAGGGCAGCATCGCCGTCGGCAAGCTCGCAGATCTCACGGTGCTGTCGGCCAATCCACTCAAGACCCCGGCGGACAAGCTCGGCGACATCCGCGTGATCGGCACCGTGAAGGAAGGCGCCACGGTCTTCGGCGGCGCGGACGGCGGCGTGCCGATCATCCGCTGACCTGCAAGCCTCGGCCCCGACAGGGGCTGCGGCCGCGCCCGGCTCAGCGCAGCGCGGACAGGTACTGCACCACGGCCTCGATGTTCTGCGCGCCGATGCCGGTCACCGCGGCCGTCATCGGCGGGTAGATCCGCTCGCCGCTCATCGTCAGGTAGCGGGTCAGGCTGCGGCGCAGGTATTCGGACTGCTGCCCGGCCAGGCGCGGGAAGTTTTCGCCGCCTTTGGCCTCAGCGCCGTGGCAGCGCACGCAGTTCTTCTCGAACAGGGCCTTGCCCTCGGCGGCCCGCGGCCCGCCCATGGAGACCGCCGGCACCACCGGCTGCGCCGCGTAGAACACCGCGATGGATGCCTTTTCGTCGTCCTTGAGCACCTTCATCAGGCCCTGCATGAAGGGATCCTTGCGCTTGCCGGCGAGGAAGGCATCGATCTGGTTGAGCACGTAGGCGGGGTGCTGGCCGGCCAGGTTGGGCACCTCGGTGTACTTGCTGAGCCCAGTCTCCCCATGGCAGTTGGCACAGAAGAAGGACGCCTTGCGGCCTGCCTCCTGGGCCGTCTTCTGCTCGGCTGGCGGGCTCTTGATGATCCGCTCCAGCTGCCCGCGCCCCCCCGCCGTACCCGGCGCAGTGGTCTGTGCCACTGCAGGCACCGCCGCCGCCATCGACAGGCCCAGCAGCGCCCCCAGCAAACCGGCCCCGATAGGCCTCTTCCGTTCGATCGACATCGCGCCATTCCCTTTGTTGTTATTCAAAAGTCGTATTCGACGACCGCCTTCGATTGTAATCCTTTGACATAAGCCCGAGCGACATCCGCAACGCGATAAAAACAATCCGGCCCCGCGCCACTACAATCGCGCCTTCCCGTTCCATCGCCAGACCCCGCGCCCATGCCGTCCACGTCCATTCCCGCTTCCGTCGCCATCATCGGGGGTGGCCCCGCCGGCCTGATGGCCGCCGAAACCGCCGCGGCCACCGGCCTGCAGGTGGATGTCTTCGACGCCATGCCATCGGTCGGGCGCAAGTTCCTGCTGGCCGGCCGCGGCGGCCTCAACATCACCCATTCGGAACCCTTCGCGGCCTTCGCCGGCCGGTATGGCCAGCGCCGGGCACAGATCGAGCCGATGATCACGGCTTTCGGGCCGCAGGCCCTGTGCGAGTGGGTCGAGGGGCTTGGCGTGTCCACCTTCATCGGCAGCTCGGGGCGCGTCTTTCCGGCCGAGATGAAGGCCGCCCCGCTGCTGCGGGCGTGGCTGCAGCGCCTGCGCGAAGCCGGCGTGCGCTTCCATGTGCGGCACCGCTGGACGGGCTGGGACACCGACGGCAGCCTGCTGTTCACCGCGCCCGACGGTCCGCGCCGGGTCCAGGCGGACGCCTGTGTGCTGGCCCTTGGCGGCGGAAGCTGGGCGCGCCTGGGCTCGGACGGCGCGTGGGTCCCGGCCCTGTCCGGGCTCGGCGTGGGCGTCGCACCGCTGCGCCCGGCCAACTGCGGCTTCATCGCCGCATCGCCCCGCACCGACGGAGCCGACGGCTGGAGCGCCCATTTCCGCGAGCGCTTCGCCGGCCAGCCTCTCAAGTCGGTGAGCATCCGCGTGGAGGGCATCGCTGCACCCGCACGCCCCGGCGAAGCGATGATCACCGCCGATGGCATCGAAGGCAGCCTGATCTACGCGCTGTCCGCCTCCATCCGCGAGCGCATCGAGCAGGACGGCGGCGCCACGCTGTCGATCGACCTAGCCCCCGGCCGCTCGGCGGAGCGCGTCGCCGCCGAGGTAGCCCATCCCCGCGGCGCCCGCTCCCTGGCCAGCCACCTGCAGAGCCGCGTCGGCATCGCCGGCATCAAGATGGCGCTGCTGCGGGAATGCGTGAGCGCCGACGCGCTGGACGATCCGGCCCGCCTGGCCGCGGCGATCAAGGCGCTGCCGCTGCGCCTCGTCGCCCCGCGTCCGCTGGACGAGGCGATCAGCAGCGCCGGCGGCGTGCTGTTCGAGGAACTGGATGAACACCTGATGCTGCGGCGGCACCCCGGCGTGTTCTGCGCCGGCGAAATGATGGACTGGGAAGCCCCGACCGGCGGCTACCTGCTGACCGCCTGCTTCGCCAGCGGACGGGTCGCCGGACGCGGTGTGGCCGAGTGGCTGCACCGCCCCATGCCGTAACGTGAACCACTCCGCAAAATATATCTAAAGTTATAGAAAACGGCGCCGTCAGCATCTGCTTCAGCCATATCTCCCCCACGGAGCCGCCACCATGAAACTGACACAGCGCCTCATCCTGACCCTGGGCATCGCCCTGTTCGCGCTGATCCTCGTCGGCGGCCTGGGAATCTGGCAGCTCCGCCAGGCCACCGCCCGATTCGACTACGTGCAGGCCAATACCTTCCCGAGCCTGCAGACCCTGCTCGAAGCCCGCAGCCGGCTCACCGCCAGCCGCCTGGGTACCTACCAGCTGGCACTGGCGGTGGACGCCACCCACCGCAGCGAGATCACCAAGGAAATCCAGGAAGCGGACAGCCAGCTCGACCTCACCCTGCAGAAATACGAGCGCGAACTGATCTCCGACGACACCGACAAACAACTCCTGGAAGCCGACAAGCGCGCCATTGCAGACTATCGGAAGATCCGCGAAGAGTACTTCGCCAAGCTCGAGACCAACGACATGGATGCGGTGCGCAATTTCCTGCGCGTCACCATGCGCGAAAAAGCTGCCGCCGCCGGTAACGCGCTCGGCAAGCACGAGGAATACAACTATCAGTTCGCCGACAAGCTGAACCGCATCAATACCGACGAAGCGGCAACCGCCCTATGGACCACCTCGGGCACGCTCATTGCCGCCTTCGTGGTCGTCGGTGTGCTGGCCCACCTGCTGATCGGCGCGCTGCGCAGCAGCCTGGCGAGCATTCGCGACACGCTCACCCACGTCAATGACAGCCAGGACTTCACGGTCCGCGCGCCGGTTCAGCGCATGGACGAGATCGGCGAGACCGCCACGGCCTTCAACCAGTTGCTGTCCAAGCTGCAGGACAACTTCCGCAGCCTCACCGAAGGCGCCCGCTCGGTCGCCGACGCCAGCCGCGAGATGACGCACGCCTCGAAGCAGGTCTCGGGCGCCGCCAGCTCGCAAAGCGAAGCCTCTTCGGCAATTGCCGCGACGGTCGAAGAGATGACGGTCAGCGTCACCCACGTCGGTGATCGCGCCCACGAAGCCCATGAGCTGGCCGGCCGTTCGGGCGAGATGGCCCGCGCCGGCTCGTCGACCATCGACCGGACGATCGCCGACATCCGCAGCATCTCCGCCTCCGTCAGCGCCGCTGCCGAATCCCTGCGCGAGCTGAGTGCCCAGGGCGAGCGGGTCGGATCGGTGGTGCAAGTCATCAAGGAAGTGGCCGACCAGACCAACCTGCTGGCCCTCAACGCGGCCATCGAGGCCGCCCGGGCCGGCGAGCAGGGCCGCGGCTTCGCGGTGGTTGCCGACGAAGTGCGCAAGCTGGCCGAGCGCACCGCCACTTCGACGCAGGAGATCTCCTCCACCATCGAGGCCATGCGCCGCCACTCCGAACAGGCCGCCCACGAGATGGAGGCCGCCGAGAGCCTGGTCACCCAGAGCGTCGAACGGGCCGACGACACGGACAAAGCGATCAAGGAAATCGGCAGCGCCGCCAGCGGCACCGCCAGCATGGTGTCCGAGATCTCCGATGCGATCCGCGAACAGGGCGCCGCCAGCAACAACATCGCCGTGCAGATCGAGCGCATCGCGCAGATGGCCGAAGAGGCCGCCGCCGCCGCGGAGCAGTCGTCCAGCACGGCCCGCCGCCTCGACGAACAGGCCCAGCGCCAGATCTCCACGCTGCAGCTGTACAAGGTCTAGGCCCCCGGCGGCGGCCATTCGGCGCCCCGCCCGTGGTCAGGAGGAGTGCTAGAGGCTAGACTTGCCGTTCTCCTACCGCAACGGAGGCGCCGATGAACAGCAAACCCCTCGAATTCTGGTTCGAATTCGCCAGTTCATATTCCTACCTGAGCGTGATGCGCATCGAGGCGCTGGCGAAGGAGGCTGGCGTCAGGCTGGCGTGGCGGCCCTTCCTGCTCGGGCCGGTGTTCCTGTCCCTGGGCTGGAACGATTCGCCGTTCAACATCTATCCCCCCAAGGGCCGCTACATGTGGCGCGACCTGGCCCGGCTGTCGGCCCGCTACGGGCTGCCGTTCAAGGTGCCGTCGAGGTTCCCGCGCAATGGCCTGCTGGCCGCCCGGGTCGCGCTGGCTGGCGCTGGTCAGCCGTGGATCGGCGACTTCACGCGCGCAGCGATGCAGGCCAATTTTGCCGAGGACCGGGACATTGCCGATCCGGCGGTGATCCGCGACATTCTCGAAGCGCTGAAATTGCCCGCCGACGCGATCCTCACCGAAGCGGAAAGCCCCGAGAACAAGCAGGCCCTGCGCAGCCAGACCGAGCAGGCGGCCGAACGGGGCCTGTTCGGCGCACCGAGCTTCATCACGCCGGATGGGGAACTGTTCTGGGGCAACGACCGGCTGGAGGATGCGCTGGCCTGGGCGGCGTCGCCCCCGCCCCACCCCGGCTCAGCGGCCGGGCATTAGAGGCTCGGCAGCTTTCGCCGGCTCCTTGGCCCCTTCGCTCTGCTTGAGTTTTTCCGCCTTCTCGGCGCGCTTTTCCGCAGCCTTGGCGGCCCGCTCCTTGTAGGCGCGGCGATCGCTCTCGGCCTGACTGGCCCGCTGCGCCGCCGCCGCGGCCTCGGTGGCCCGGCGCCGCGCATCGGCAGCCTCCTTGGACTGACGGGCCTCGGCTTCGTGCAGCGCGCGGGACTTGCCCTCCTGCTCGCGCGTGACGCGCTCGGCGTCCTTGTCCGCCAGAGCGCGCAGGCGCGCCTCGCTGTCGGCGCGATTGCGTGCCTCCTGCTCGGCCTTTTCGACGGCCTTCTGCGGCGCCTGCTCAGCCTGCCCGGCGATGCGTTCGGCGTAACGGCGGTTCTTTTCGGCCAGATCGATGCGCCCCGCCTCCAGGTCGAGGGCCCGCGCCTTGCGGATGTCCTCCACATGGCGCTCGCGCACGCGATCGATGCAGCGGTTCACCAGGAAACGTTCGTAGCAGGCGATCTCGGCCGCCTTGAAGCGCGCCTCGGCGGCCTCGCGCAGGGCCTTCGCCTCGTCGCGCATTTTTTCCGCGCGGGCCTTTTCCGCGCCTTCATCGACGGGGGTTTCCTGGGCCTGCACGGTCCCCTGGCACAACAGCGCCAACAACAGCACGGACAGACTGGCAGAAAGGGATGATCGGCAGGACGGACGGCTTCGACGCATGGGACGACAGGGCTGGATACGACGGAACTGCTTACAATACCGGATTTCCTGCCTGCTTACCGCTTCCGCTGCCGTGATCCAGTTCCGCAATCTCCGCCTCGCCCGGGGCGTCAAGACTCTCATCGAGGGCGCCAGCCTGCAGATCCACCCTGGTTGGAAAGTCGGCCTCACCGGCGCCAACGGCTGCGGCAAGTCCAGCCTGTTCGGCATGCTGCGCGGCGAACTCCACCAGGACTCCGGCGACCTGGAGATGCCCGCCTCGTGGACCATCGCCCACGTGGCCCAGGAAACCCCGGCCCTGCTTCGCCCGGCCATCGAATACGTGCTCGACGGCGACGCCGAGCTGCGCCGCATCGAAATCGCGCTGGAGAAGGCCGAAGCCGCCCACGACGGCGAAGAGATCGGCCACCTCCACGGCCGCCTGCAGGAGATCGGCGGTTACGCGGCCCGCGCCCGCGCCGCCGCGCTGATGGACGGCCTCGGTTTCAAGGTCGCCGAGATGGAGCGCCCGGTGGCCGACTTCTCCGGTGGCTGGCGCATGCGCCTCAACCTGGCCCAGGCGCTGATGTGCCGCTCCGACCTGCTGCTGCTCGACGAACCCACCAACCACCTCGACCTGGACGCCGTCATCTGGCTGGAACAGTGGCTCACCGACTACCGCGGCACGCTGGTCCTGATCTCCCACGACCGCGACTTCCTCGACGCGGTGGTGAACCAGATCGCCCATATCGAGAACCAGCAGCTCACCCTGTACACCGGCGGCTACTCCAACTTCGAGCGCCAGCGCGCCGAGCGCCTGTCCCAGCAGCAGGCGATGTTCGAGAAGCAGCAGCGCGAGCGGGCCCACCTGCAGAAATACGTGGACCGCTTCCGCGCCCAGGCCACCAAGGCCCGCCAGGCCCAGAGCCGCATCAAGGCGCTGGAGCGGATGGAAATGATCGCTGCGGCCCACATCGACAACCCTTTCAACTTCAGCTTCCGCGACTGCACCGCCGCCCCCGATCCGCTGCTGCAGATCGAGGACGCCGCCGCCGGCTACGTGGACAAGCCGATCCTGGCGGACATGAAGCTGACCATCCGCCCCGGCGAGCGCATCGGCCTGCTCGGCCGCAACGGCGCCGGCAAATCGACGCTTATCAAGCTGCTCTCCGGCGGCTTGCAGCCCACCACTGGCGTACGCCGGGAAGGCAAGGGTCTGCAGCTCGGCTATTTCGCCCAGCACGCGCTGGAGAGCCTGCGCCCGGACGAATCGCCGCTGCAGCACATGCTGCGCCTCGACCCGCAGACCCGCGAACAGGAACTGCGCAACTACCTGGGCGGCTTCGATTTCAACGGCGACATGGCCACCACGCCCTGCGGCCCCTTCTCGGGCGGCGAGAAATCCCGCCTGGCGCTGGCCATCCTGATCTGGAACCAGCCCAACCTGCTGCTGCTCGACGAGCCGACCAACCACCTCGACCTGGAAATGCGCCACGCCCTCACGCTGGCCCTGCAGGACTACGAAGGCGGCATGGTCATCGTGTCCCACGACCGGGCGCTTCTGCGCGCGACCTGCGACCGCTTCCTGCTCGTCGATGGCGGCCGCCTGACGCCCTTCGACGGCGACCTGGACGATTACAAGAACTGGCTGGCCCAGCAGCGCGCCGCCGATGCCGCCGCCGGCCAGTGCCCGGACAAGGCTGCCGACAAGGCCAGCCGCAAGGCCGACCGGGAAGCCGCCGCCGCCGACCGCCAGGCCCGCCTGGCCGCCCGCCGGCCGCTGGTCAAGGAACTCGAGCAGCTCGACAAGAAGCTCACCCCGTGGAACGCCGAAAAGGCCAAGCTCGATGAACGCCTTGCCGACCCGGACCTGTACACCGGCCCCGAAGCCGGCGAGGTACCCAAGCTACTCAAGCGCCAGGCCGAACTCAGCGAAAAGATCGACGAAGCCGAGATGCGCTGGCTCGAACTTCACGAAGCCCTCGACGCCATCCCGGCGGACTGAAGCGGCCCCGTCCGGAGCCGCCCCACATTCCCCCTGAAGCCGCCACAGTCTCTTTGCTAGAATCACGGATTCGCCAAATCAACCGCCGTAACCTGGAGCTTTTGCCGTGCAACTCGTCTGTCTCGACCTCGAAGGTGTTCTCGTCCCCGAAATCTGGATCGAATTCGCGGAGCGCACCGGCATTCCCGAACTGCGTCGCACCACCCGCGACGAGCCGGACTACGACAAGCTCATGAAGTACCGCCTGGACCTGCTCAAGCAGCACAAGCTGGGCCTGCCCGACATCCAGAAGGTGATCTCCGAGATGGGCCCCGAGCCGGGCGCCAAGGATTTCCTCGACGCGCTGCGCAAGGACTTCCAGGTCATCATCCTGTCCGACACCTTCTACGAATTCGCGATGCCGCTGATGGCACAGCTCGGCATGCCGACCCTGTTCTGCCACAAGCTCGAGGCCGACGCCGAGGGCTACCTGGTGAACTACCACCTGCGCATGGCCAACCAGAAGAAGGAAGCCGTCCAGCGCTTCAAGGAAATCAACTTCAAGGTCATCGCCGCCGGCGACTCCTACAACGACACCGCGATGCTCAAGGAAGCCCACGCCGGCATCCTGTTCCGCGCGCCGGACAACGTCATCGCCGAGTTCCCGCAATTCCCGGTTGAACGCGAGTACAGCGGCCTGGCCGCCCAGATCCGCGCCGCCTCCGCCCGCATCTGATCCCATCCGATACGCCGGTCGCGGCCCCGTGGCCGGCGGCCGGTGCCTGAGCCATCATGCACCGCGAACGCTTCTACACCCTCTCCGCCTCCTGCCCCGACCGCACCGGGATCGTCGCCAAGGTGTCCGGCTTCATTGCCGAGCACAAGGGCTGGATCCTCGAAACCGCGCTCCACGCCGAACCCGCCGTCGACAGCGAGCACCGCGGGCGCTACTTCATGCGCATCGAGATTAAGGCCGATTCGCTGCCCTTCATGCTCACCGAGTTCCGCGAGCGCTTCCGCCCGATCGCCGAGGAGCTCAACATGGACTGGAAGATCACGGATTCGGCGGTCAAAAAGCGCGTGGTGATCCTCGTCTCCAAGCAGGAACACTGCCTCTACGACCTGCTGGCGCGCTGGCAGTCGAAGGAACTGGACATCGAGATCCCCTGCGTGATCTCCAACCACGACACCTTCCGCGGGTTCGTCGAGTGGCATGGCATCCCCTTCCACCACGTGCCCGTCACCGCGGACAACAAAGTCCAGGCCTACGCCGAGGTGCAGCGCCTGTTCGAGGAATCCCACGGTGACACGATGGTGCTGGCCCGCTACATGCAGATTCTGTCGCCGGAACTGTGCGCCGCCCATCCGGGCAAGATCATCAACATCCACCACAGCTTCCTGCCCAGCTTTGTCGGCGCCAAGCCCTACCACCAGGCCTACGCCAAGGGCGTCAAGCTGATCGGCGCGACCTGCCACTACGTGACGGCGGATCTCGACCAGGGCCCGATCGTCGAGCAGGACGTGATCCGCATCGACCACTCCGACTCGGTGGATGACATGGTCCGCTACGGCAAGGACATCGAGAAGGCGGTGCTGGCCCGCGGCCTGCGCTACCACCTCGAAGACCGGGTGCTGGTGCACGGCAACAAGACCGTCGTGTTCCGCTGAACGCAGTCCAGCCCCGTAAAACGACGAAAGCCGGCGAAGCGCCGGCTTTTTCGCGTCTTGCACACGCTTATAGCAAGCGCATCCCCGCTGCGAAATCCAGCTTCCGCAGCGCCACCGCATCCCGCGAAAAACTGGCCAGGAAGGCGCTACGCCGCGTTCCGACTGCGGTCGGTGTCGAGAACTCGATCAGCGGGACGCTGAGCGCATCGTCCTGGTCCGCCTCGACCAGTACGTTCATCGCATCCACGCGCAGCGCCAGGCGCCGGGCGTGGATCACCTGCTCCGCCGCCAGCAGCGTCTCGATCACCGTGGCCAGCACAGTTTCCAGACCTGCGCCGACGACACCTCGTTCGGCCAGCGCGGCTTCATTGTCGGCCAGCTGGCGCCGCAACTCATCCAGGTCGCGGCCGCGCCAGGAATGGCACTCCAGCGCATCCAGGCCCGGCCGGCTGCGCTCCAGCAGGCTGAGGCGCATCTGCAGCAGCTGATGATCGAAGGACAACCGATCGCCCTGCCGCTGCCGCACGGCAATTTCCTGCAGCGCGGCCATTACCAGGCCTTCGAGTACAAGTTCATGGATGCGCCGGAACAGCGCCTCCTCATCCGCGGCAAATGCGAACAGCCGGAAATGCTGGAAGCTGACTGTGGTCTGCGGCACATCCTGGCGCAGCTGGTCGCCCTCCAGCGCAATGCCCAGCACCTTCTGCTCGACGCGCGTCGCCGCCACCATGCAGAAGATGCGCTCCAGCCCGGCCGCCGCCGGTGACGCCAGGAAATCCTGCAGATCGATGCTGGCCGCCAGCGTTTCCGCCACGTCCGCCGGGCGTGCAAATACAGCCCGCAGCACCGGGCTGTGCGACCAGCCGGCGGGGTGCATTTCCACGCGCGGTGGAATGCACCCCACGACCTGATCGGCGTAGGCCAGGGCATGGTTAACGGCCGGAGACAGGCGCGCCGCTGCATGGTCCACGAACTGCAGGCGCGGATCGATGCTGCCGATCACCCTCGCCACGGCAGCCTGTAGGCCATCGTTCCCGTTGCATGATGCCGCGCGTCCGCGCAGCAACCAGTCGAAAAAAGCCATCCGGCACGCTATCCCAAAAAGTCCGTAGCAAGCATACAAACAAAAACGGGCGCCTGAGCGCCCGTTTCGTGGTGAAGCCGGCTTACCGGAATTACTGGTGGTAAGCGCTTTCGCCGTGGGAGGTGATGTCCAGACCTTCGCGCTCTTCGTCTTCCGGCACGCGCAGGCCGATGAACATGTCGACCAGCTTGTAGCAGATGAAGGCCACAACGGCGGACCACACCACGGTGACGCCGACAGCGGTCAGCTGAACGATTACCTGGTCACCGATGGAGTAGTTGTCGGCGACCTTGTTGGCCACGTAGTCCCAGATGCCGACGCCGCCCAGGGACGGGGAAGCGAACACACCGGTCAGGATGGCACCAAGGATGCCGCCCACGCCATGCACGCCGAACACGTCGAGGGAGTCGTCAGCGCCCAGCAGACGCTTCAGGCCATTGACGCCCCACAGGCAGACGACGCCAGCCAGCAGGCCGATCACGATCGCACCGACGACACCGACGAAACCGCAGGCCGGGGTGATCGCCACCAGGCCGGCCACGGCGCCGGACGCAGCGCCCAGACCGGACGGCTTGCCCTTGATGATCCATTCGGCGAGCAGCCAGGCCACAGCCGCGGCAGCGGTGGCAACCCAGGTGTTGATCATGGCCAGGGCGGCAGAGCCGTTGGCTTCCAGCGCGGAGCCGGCGTTGAAGCCGAACCAGCCCACCCACAGCAGGGAGGCGCCGACGATGGTCAGGGTCAGGCTGTGCGGAGCGAAGGATTCGCGACCGAAGCCGACACGCTTGCCAACCAGGAAAGCACCCACCAGGCCGGCGATGGCGGCGTTGATGTGCACCACGGTGCCGCCGGCGAAGTCGAGGGCGCCCTTCTGGAACAGGAAGCCGGCCGTCGCATTGGCCGCATCGGCCGCTTCAGCCGAGGTGTAGGCATCCGGGCCCGACCAGTACCAGACCATGTGGGCCATCGGCAGGTAGCTGAAGGTGAACCACAGCACGGAGAACAGCAGCACGGCGGAGAACTTGATGCGCTCGGCGAAGGCGCCGAGGATCAGGGCCACGGTGATGGCTGCGAAGGCGCCCTGGAAGACGACGTAGATGAACTCGGAGACCACCACGCCCTTGGTGAAGGTTGCAGCGATCGAATCCGGCGTGATGCCCTTCAGCAGCACCTTGTCCAGGCCGCCGAAGAAGGCGTTGCCCTCGGTGAAGGCCACGGAATAACCGTAGAGCACCCACAGCACGCTGATCAGGGAGAACACCGTGAACACCTGCAGCAGCACGGACAGCATGTTCTTGGCACGCACCAGGCCACCGTAGAACAGGGCCAGGCCGGGGATGGACATCATGATGACGAGGACGGCGGCGACGATCAGCCACGCGTTGTCACCCTTGTTGGGCACCGGAGCCGGTGCAGCAGCAGCGGCTTCGGCCGGCTTAGCCTCGGCAGCGGCTGCCGGGGCGGCAACAGGCGCTTCGGCCGGTTTGGCGGTGGCAGCCGCTTCGGCGGGTGCGGTCACCGCAGGAGCGGCGGTCGGCGCGGCCGGAGCGTCCTTGTCCTGGGCCAGCGCGTGGCCCGCAAAGCCGACCGTCAGGGTCGTCAGCAGGGCAGCGAAGATTTTTTTCATGATGGGAAGCTCCCTTACAGCGCTTCGGCACCGGACTCGCCGGTACGGATGCGGATGGCTTGTTCGAGATCGAACACGAAGATCTTGCCGTCACCGATCTTGCCGGTGCTGGCGGATTTTTCGATGGCTTCGATGACCTGGTCGAGGATCTCGGTCTTGACGGCGGCCTCGATCTTCACCTTGGGCAGGAAGTCGACCACGTATTCCGCGCCGCGGTACAGCTCGGTATGGCCCTTCTGACGGCCAAAGCCCTTCACCTCGGTCACGGTGATACCTTGCACGCCGATGGCGGACAGGGCCTCACGCACTTCGTCGAGCTTGAAGGGCTTGATGATGGCAGTTACGAGTTTCATGATTGGGTCCTCTTGCAAGGCGACCCGAACGAGCCGCCGCGCGGTTACGGGGAAAGTTAGAACGTACGGGTGATGGTCAGCTGCACGCGATCCTTGCCCAGGTCCTTGCCGAAGGCGTTGGTGTAGAAGGCCTGGCTGGCGTTGGTGTTGATGTAGTTCAGGCCGACGACGACGCCGGCGATGTCCTTGGTCACGCCGAGCTTGTAGTCGGTGTAGGACGCGCCGCTGTTGTCGCCGTGGATCTTCTGGCGACCGACGTGGCCGATCAGGTTGAGGCCCGGGGCGAGTTCATAGGCGGCGGTCAGGTCGAGGTAGCCGGAGTTCTTGGAGTCGGTCCAGCCGAACAGGTCGCTGAAGGAGTGGGAGTACTTCAGGGTCAGGAAGGTCCAGGAACCGGCGATATAGCCTTCGATGGTGTTCGGGTTGTTGCCGTAGCCGGAGCCCGGGTAGAAGTACTGCAGCACGCCCACGTCGTAGCCGAAGTCGCCGACGGTGTTCTTGAAGCCGCCGTAGAAGTCCATCTCGATGCTGTTGCTGACCGTCGGGCTGCCATCGGTCAGCCAGGACACGTTGGACGCCCAGGTGCCGGCGTACAGGCCGCTGGAGTGCGCGTAATCGAAGCCACCCTGGATGGCCGGCTTGCGATTGGTCTGACCGATACCGCGGTAGATGTACTCCGACGCCAGCGTAACGTTGCTGGTGAAGGTGTGCTCCGGAGCGGGAGCCGCATCTTCAGCGTTTGCCAGGGACGGCAGGGCGGCACAGGCGGCGATCAGGGCGGAAGCGATAACGGTCTTGCGCATGATTGGGTTCTCCTAGTATTAAAAGTTGGCTCACACGATTTAGCAACCACTATGCCAGTTTTAAAAATCCCATTATTTCAATAACTTGATATACAGAACCGGCTTCTGCTGCAGCGCAGGAAAAAATCATTCCGCACCACTTTGGGAGCACGCACCAATCGGGGGCGCCGTGTTGGTGCATGGGGCACGGCAACGGCCACCGGGCTCCAATGCTAAACTTGAATACAACTTGGATTTTTCCCCTTTTCCCGTGAGGAACGCTGCCATGGCCAATCCCAAAATCCTCGATGAAATCGGTTCGAAGGTTTCCGAACTCCTCGCCAACAGCCCCGCCAAGGATCTCGAAAAGAATGCCCGCGCACTGCTCGCCAGTGGTTTCTCCAGGCTCGACCTGGTAACCCGCGAGGAATTCGATCTGCAGAAGGAAACCCTCGCCCGTTACCGCGACAAGCTGACCGAACTCGAAC
This sequence comes from Zoogloea sp. GW822-FHT05C07, assembly GCF_058800215.1. Classification (NCBI taxonomy): domain Bacteria; kingdom Pseudomonadati; phylum Pseudomonadota; class Betaproteobacteria; order Rhodocyclales; family Zoogloeaceae; genus Zoogloea; species Zoogloea sp. GW822-FHT05C07. The sequence continues at coordinate 3,087,274 of NZ_CM179510.1, read as the reverse complement.
ACCGGGTCGCCCAGCTCGAATCGGAGCTGGCATCGCGTCCGCCGGCAGAGGCGGGTTGAACCTTCCCGCCGTTCCGACTGTCATTAGAAGGGCGCCCCGGCGCCCTTTTTCATGTCAGCCCCAAAGCAATTACAACTCGCCATTTCGGTTTCCCGGAGACATCCCTTGAAGAAGCTGCTCGCCCTGCTGGCCGTCGCCAGCGCCCCGGCTTTCGCCGCCCCGGTCAGTTACACGATCGACTCCAACCACACTTATCCGCTGTTCGAAACGGACCACCTCGGCTTCTCGACCCAGCGCGGGCGCTTCAACAAGACCAGCGGCAAGATCGTCCTCGACACCGCCGCCCACCGCGGCTCGGTGGAGGTCAGCATCGACGCGGGCTCCATCGACATGGGCTTCGCCAAATGGAACGAGAACATGCGCGGCGAGGGCTTCTTCAACACCGATGCCTACCCGACGATCAGCTTCAAGGCCGAGCGCATCAGCTTCGACGGCGACAAGCCGGTGACCGCCGAAGGCAGCCTGACCCTGCTCGGCATCACCAAACCGCTGCAGCTCACCCTGTCCCGCTTCCACTGCGCGCCCCACCCCCTCAACAAGCGCGAAACCTGTGGCGCCGACATCACCGCCCGCCTGAAGCGCTCGGACTTCGGCATGACCAAGAACATCCCGTCCGTCAGCGACGAGGTGCGCCTCGTGATTTCGGTCGAAGCCTACCGCGACCAGCAATGACAATGCGCTAAACCCGGAGCAACACCTGGGCTAGACTGCCGGTTTATTCCAAAAAGATACGCCGTGAGTATAGCCCTTGTGACAAGCCGCGCCCTCGTCGGCCTGCTCGCCCCGGAAGTCACCGTCGAGGTGCATCTGGCCAACGGACTGCCCGCCTTCACACTGGTCGGCCTGCCCGATGCGGAAGTCCGTGAAGCCCGCGACCGCGTGCGCGCCGCACTGCAGACCGGGCAATTCGAGTTCCCCCAGCGGCGTATCACAGTCAACCTGGCGCCGGCCGACCTGCCGAAGGAAGGCGGCTGCTTCGACCTCCCGATCGCGCTGGGCATCCTCGCCGCCTCCGGCCAGATCCCCGCCAAGCAGCTGGACCGTTACGAGTTCGCCGGGGAACTGTCCCTTACCGGCGAACTGCGGCCGGTGCGCGGCGCACTGGCGCTGGCCCGGCAGGCCGCCCACAGCGGGCGCACGCTGATCCTGCCGATCGCCAACGCCCCCGAAGCCGCGCTGGTGCGGAACGTGCAGATGCTGCCGGCACGCAGCCTGTCGGCCGTCGCCGCCCACCTGTGCGGGCACACGCTCCTCGCGCCCCACGACGGCGAGACGCTGGCGCCACCGGCGGCCTATCCCGATCTGGCCGACGTCAAGGGCCAGGCCCACGCCCGCCGGGCGCTGGAGGTTGCCGCCAGCGGCCAGCATTCCCTGCTGCTGTACGGCCCACCGGGCACCGGCAAATCCATGCTGGCCCAGCGCCTGCCCGGCCTGCTGCCGCCGATGGACGACCAAGAGGCGCTGGAAAGCGCCGTCGTGCAATCCATCGAAGGCAGCTTCCGCCCCGAGCGCTGGCGTCAGCGTCCACTCAGAACGCCTCATCACACTTCTTCGACGGCGGCACTGGTCGGTGGTGGCGGAACACCCCGGCCGGGCGAGATCAGCCTCGCGCACAACGGAGTGCTCTACCTCGACGAACTGCCCGAGTTCGACCGCCGCGTGCTGGAAGCCCTGCGCGAACCGCTGGAAAGCGGCCACATCACGATCTCCCGCGCCGCGCGCCGCGCTGAGTTTCCGGCCCGCTTCCAGCTCGTCGCGGCAATGAACCCGTGCCCCTGCGGCTACCACGGCCATCCGGACGGCCGCTGCCGGTGCACGCCAGAACAGGTCAGGCGCTACCGCCAGCGCCTGTCCGGCCCGTTGCTGGACCGCATCGACCTGGTGCTGGAAGTGCCGGCACTGTCGATCAGCGAGTTGCAGACCACGGCCGGCGGCGAAAACTCGGCGGTGGTGCGGGAACGGGTCGCCCGCACGTGGGCCATCCAGCAGGCCCGGCAGGGCATGCCCAACGCACGCCTCGACGCGGCCGGCGTCGACCGCTGGTGCCGGCCGGATGCCGCCGCCGACGCACTGCTGCGTACCGCCATCGAACGCCTGGGCCTGTCGGCGCGCGCCTACCATCGCATCCTGAAAGTGGCGCGTACAATCGCCGACATGAACGGCACCGACAATATCGGCGCCCCCCACGTGGCCGAAGCGGTACAGAGCCGCCGCGGCCCTGGGGAATTCAGCTGAACACGAACAGGAGTATCCCTTGGCATCGACCTTCTCTTCCGGCCTCCCCAGCGCCAGGAACTGGCGCCTGTGGCTCGCCGGTTTCCTCATTCTGGTGGTGGCCCTCGCCGCCGGCTACACCTGGCTGACGCTCAACTGGAGCTATTCGTCCGGCGAACGGGCCGGCTACGTGCAGAAGTTCTCCCAGAAGGGCTGGCTGTGCAAGACCTGGGAGGGGGAACTGGCCATCGTCGCGATTCCCGGCAGCCTGCCGGAAATCTTCAAGTTCACCGTGCGCGACGACAAGGTCGCCGCCGCCATCAACACGGAGATGGGCAAACGGGTCGCACTCTCCTACGAACAGCACGTGGGCATCCCGTCCACCTGCTTCGGCGAAACCGGTTACTACGTCACCCAGATCCACGCCGTCGAGTAAAGCACCTCATCCCATGCCCTATGCCCAGTTGGCGGCGCTGCTCGCAGCGCTCGCCACTGTCGGTCCGTTCTCGATCGACACCTATCTCCCGGCCCTGCAAGCCATCGGCCTCGACCTGCACGTCAGCCCCGTCGAAGTCCAGCAAACCCTTACCGCCTACATGCTGCCGATGGGCGCGATGGTGCTGTGGCACGGCGCCCTGTCCGACGCCTACGGCCGCAAGCGGGTGATCGTCATCTCGATGCTGCTGTTCACGCTGGCCTCGCTGGTCTGCGTATTTGCCGGCAGCATCCAGACCCTGCTGATCGGCCGCGGCCTGCAGGGCATCAGCGCCGGCGCCGGCATGGTGGTCGGCCGCGCCGTGGTGCGCGACCTGATGGAAGGCCCGCGCGCCCAGCGCATGATGAGCCACGTCAGCATGGCCTTTGCCCTCGGCCCCGCCATCGCCCCCATCCTCGGCGGCTGGATCTACAGCACTTTCGGCTGGCGCGCGGTGTTCGTCTTCCTGGCCCTGCTGGGCGTCGTGCTGGCCAGCCTGTGTGCGTGGAAGCTGCCGGAAACCCATCCGGCGGCGGCCCGCCACCCGCTCCATCCCGGCTCGCTGGCGCGGCGCTACACGCAGGTCTTCCGCTCACCGGGCTTCCTGCTGCTGACCTTCGCGGTCGGGCTCAACTTCAACGGCTTCTTCATCTACGTGCTGTCGGCGCCGGTGTTCCTGATGCGCCACCTGCAGCTGCCGGAAACCGGTTTCGGCTGGTTCTTCATCCCCTGCGTGCTGGGCATGATGGGCGGCTCGGCACTGTCGGCGCGGCTGGCCGGCCGGCAGTCGCAGGCACGCACCATAGCCATCGGTTACGGGGTGATGATCGGCGCCGCCGCGCTCAACCTGGGGATGTCCTTCCTGATGCAGGCCGGCCTGCCCCACTCGGTGGTGCCGATCGCCCTCTACAACTTCGGCATGGCCATCGCGATGCCCAGCCTGACGCTGCTGGCGCTGGAGCACTTCCCGGCCCAGCGCGGCGTCGCGTCAAGCTGCCAGAGCTTCCTGCAGATGTTGGTCAGCGCCGGAGCCGCTGGCGCGCTGGCGCCCGCCCTGTGGGACACGGTGCCAGGGCTGGCGACCGGCGCAACGGGCTGTCTGCTGCTCGGAATGGCCTGCTTCGGACTGTGGTGGCACTTCTACCACCGCAGCAGCCGGGCCGCCGCCGATCAGCACATTCAAGCGACAGACTCCGACGAACCCTAGCCGACGCGGCGCAATCAGCCCTTGGCCAGCTCCCGCTCCGCCCAGAACAGCGCGGTGATGGTCTTGGCGTCGGTGATACGGCCGTCGAAGACCGCCTCGCGGGCCTCCGCCAGGCTGAGGGTCAGGATTTCCAGGAACTCCCCTTCATCCCAGGCGTGGCCGACATGCTCCAGGCCGGTGGCGAGGAAGATCTCGATGCGCTCGTTGGAGTAGCCGATGCACGGGTGCATCACGCCCAGGTAACGCCACTGCTCCGTGACGTAGCCGGTTTCCTCCTGCAGTTCGCGGCGGGCGCAGTCGAGGATGTCCTCGTCCGGATCGAGCTTGCCTGCCGGCAGTTCGAGGAAAGCCCGCCCCACCGGGTAACGGAACTGGCGCTCGAAGACCAGGCGGCCATCCGCCAACACCGGGATCACCACCACCGCGCCCGGATGCTTGATGTACTCACGCACGCCATCCTTGCCGTCGGGCAGGCGCACTTGGTCCCGATGAACCTTCAGCAGGCGTCCCTCGAACACCAGCTCCGACGACAATTGCGCCTCGTGCAACGGATCCGTCATCCCATTCTCCTTCGTGCTTACGCAGATTCGATAAAGGCCGAAGCATGGCATCCCGGACATGGGGCTGACCAGCCCATCCGGCATAATCGGGGCCTGTTCCCCCGTCACGCCCTCCCCGTGCCTGCTTCCTTTCCCCGCCTGCGCGACCACCTGCTCGACCCCAGCGGCGGTCTGGTCTATCACCTGCGTGCATGGCGGCAGCGCCACCGGCATTGGGCGGCCTTCCACGCCGTGGTGGCCGGCTGGCTGGATACGTGGCAAGTCATGGAGAAGGAACTGGTCATCGTCGGCCCCAATGCGGGCTACGCGCTGCCGGACGGCTTCCTGGGCCGCTTCGACGGCGTCGTCGCGCTGGAGCCCGATCCCCTCGCCCGCCATCTGCTCGCCCGCCGCCGCGACGCGACGGCGCTGCGCTTCGACCGGCTGGACTGCCTGCGCACACCGGACGGCCTGGCATGGCTGGCCGCATGCTTTCCGCACGCGGCCTTCCTGTTCTCCAATGTGCTCGGCCAGATCGCCGCGCCGGCGGAGGACTGGTCCGCGCTACTCCAACACCACCTGGCTGGACGCAGCTGGGCGAGCTATCACGACGTGATCTCGACCCTCACCGCACCAGGCCGCCGGGATGTGCTGACAATTGTGGAGACGGAAAGCCTGGAAACGACGCTGGCACGCTTCTGGCTGGGCCAGACCCTCACGGTGACGGACCACGCCACCTTCCGCCTCGGCGGCACCGGCCCCTTTGCCTATGCGCCGTGGCCGATAACCGTCGCCCGCTGGCACCTCGTCGAGTGGGTGGCCCACCGGGCGCAGGGTCAGGCCCAGGTATTGACGCGGCTGCCCGACGACGCCTGCCCGCCGGCGACGCTGAGGTAGAGGGCGCTGGCCGGGTCGTCGTTGCCGCTGCTCGTCGTACTGCCGGTCTTCTGGGTGGATGCATCGGCCAGCTCGATGCGCGCCTCGGTCGCCATCTGCTCGGCCCGCGCGGCGACGCTGCGGTCCTGCGCCGACGGGTCGGCGGGCGCCAGTGCCGATGCTCGGACCTGCTCGGCCTTGCGCAGGGTGTCCTGCGGAGTACGCCCCGGCGAGACATCGATGCTGACCTCGCCGCCATTGGCGTAGCGCTTGCCGTCCGGTCCGGTCTGATAGGTGTAGCTGGCACCGCTAGTGACGACACCGGCTCCGGCGGCGATGTGGGCCAGCTCATGGGCACGCACGGCCCGGTCCTGCTGCTGCAGCTTGGCCACGACGCGCTGGTCCGACTCGCTGAGCTTGCCATTGGCCCCCGTCGAGACCCCGGAGGAGGACGCAGCAACGCTACCTCTGGACTGGACGGCCAGGGATTGGCTGAAAGCAGCAAGAGAGGACGTGCCGATGGACGGAACGGACATGAGTGAAGTTGAGGGAATCCTGTCCCTGAAGACTAGACGGCAAACCGAGCCACGTCAGCCCTGTCCTTCACTCCCCCAGGTAGGCCGCGCGCACCTTGGGATCGGCCAGCAGGTCGGCTCCCGAACCGCTGAGGGTGATGCGCCCTGACTCCATCACGTAGGCCCGTTGCGAAAACTCCAGCGCCAGGTTGGCATTCTGCTCGACCAGCAGGATGGTGACGCCCTCGGCGGCCACCGAGCGGATCACCTCGAAGATCTTTTCCACCACCAGAGGCGCCAGGCCCATCGACGGCTCATCCAGCAGCAGCAACTTGGGCCGCGACAACAGCGCGCGACCGATGGCCACCATCTGCTGTTCGCCACCCGACAGGGTACCAGCCACCTGGGCCAGGCGCTCCTTGACCCGCGGCAGCATGCCGAAGATGCGCTCCATGTCCGCCTCGACGGCCTCCGTGTCACGCCGGCAGTAGGCCCCCATGCGCAGGTTTTCCTCGACGGTCAGGCGCGTGAAGATGCCGCGCCCCTCCGGCACCAGGGCCAGGCCCTTGCGCAGGCGCTTGTGGGCCGGCAGCTTGTCGATGGCCTCACCGGCGTAGCGGATCTCGCCGCCGGCGGTGCTGAGGGTGCCGGCGATGGCGTTCAGCGTGGTGGTCTTGCCAGCGCCGTTGGCCCCGATCAGGGACACCAGCTCGCCCTTCGCCAGTTCCAGGCTGATGCCCTTCACCGCCTTGATGGCGCCGTAGGCCACCTTGGTGTCGCGCAGTTGGAGGATCGGCGTGTTCGCGTCGCTCATGCTGCCGCTCCTGCCTTGTGGTTGCCATGCCCGCCCAGGTAGGCGGAAATCACGGCGTCGTTCTTCTGCACCTCGGCGGGCACGTCCTCGGCGATCTTCCTGCCGAAATCGAGCACCGCCAGGCGGTCGCACAGACCCATCACCAGCTTCACGTCGTGCTCGATGAGCAGCACGGTGACGCCGTCCTGGCGGATGGTCTGCACCAGCTCACGCAGCTTGACGGTTTCGGTGGCGTTCATGCCCGCCGCCGGCTCGTCGAGGGCCAGCAGCTGCGGCTCGGTGGCCAGCGCGCGGGCGATCTCCAGGCGGCGCTGGTCGCCGTAGGAGAGGTTCTTCGACACCGTGTCGGCGAAGCGCTCGATACCCACGTAGCGCAGCAGCTCGTAGGCGCGCTCGGTGATCAGGCGCTCCTCCTCCCTGGCCTGGCGGGTCTGCAGCAGGATTGAAAACGGGTTAGCGCGGGAGCGGATGTGGTGGCCCGCCATCACGTTCTCCAGCGCCGTCATGTCGCGGAACAGGCGGATGTTCTGGAAGGTGCGGGCGATGCCGGCCTCCACCACCTGGTGCGGCTTGCCGGTGGGCAGTTCGGTGCCGTTGAAGACCACCTCGCCGCTGTCCGGCACGTAGGCCCCGGTCAACACGTTGAAGAAGGTCGTCTTGCCGGCGCCGTTGGGGCCGATCAGGCCATACACCTCGCCCTTGCGGATGGTCAGCGACACATCGGACAGCGCCGTCAGGCCGCCGAAGCGCTTGGTGATGCCGCGGGCTTCGAGCAGGGTGATCACTTGTCAGCCTCCTTGCCGACCACCAGCTCGGGGCGGGAATAGCGGCTGTAGGCGGGGATCAGCCCGGCCGGGCGCAGCAGCATCATGAAGATCATCGCCAGCGACAGCAGCAGCATGCGCAGCACTTCGGGGTCGAGGATGACCTTGTCGAACAGCGCCTGCTGCACCGGGATCGCCACGTAGCGCAGCACCTCGGGCAGCGCGGTGAGGGCCAGCGCACCGACGATGACGCCGGCCAGGTTGCCCATGCCACCGAAGACGATCATCGTCAGCACCGCGATGGACTCCATCAGCGAGAAGCTCTCCGGCGAGACGAAGCCCTGGAAGGCCGCGAACAGCCCACCGGACACGCCACCAAAGGTGGCGCCAAGGGAGAAGGCCAGCAGCTTCATGTTGCGGGTGTTGATGCCGATCGCCTTGGCGGCCAGCTCGTCGTCGCGGATCGCCGCCCACGCGCGGCCGACCCGCGACACCTGCAGGCGCTGCACGAGCACCACCGACAGCGCAACGAAGGCCAGAAAGATGTAGTAGTACTGGAACAGGGAATTGACGGTGATCTCCTCGCCGATCTTCAGCGGCTTGGAGACGTCCCAGCCGAACAGCACCAGCGGGTCGATCATGTTGATGCCCTGGGGCCCGTTGGTGATGTTGATCGGCTGGTTCAGGTTGTTCAGGAAGATCCGCACGATCTCCCCGAAGCCCAGCGTGACGATGGCCAGGTAGTCGCCGCGCAGGCGCAGCGTCGGCAGGCCAAGGATGATGCCGGCCAGCGCCGCGCAGCCGGCACCCAGCGGCAGCACCAGCCAGAACGGCAGATGCAGCTCGAACTGCGGCGAGGCCAGGAAGGCAAAGGTGTAGGCTCCCACCGCGTAGAACGCGATGTAGCCCAGGTCGAGCAGGCCGGCGAAGCCCACCACCAGATTGAGGCCGATGGCGAGCATCACGTAGAGCATCGCGAAATCAAGGATGCGCACCCAGGTCTTGCCGAACAGCATGGCGATCAACGGGGCCGCAAAGGCCAGCAGGATCACCACGCCACGGGCCGCCGCCGGGTTGCGTTTGCCAAGCCAGGGGATGGCGAGAGCGAGTTCGTTCATGTGCAGAAGGCCTCAGGCTCGATCAGCGACCCGCTCACCCAGCAGGCCGGTGGGCCGGAAGATGAGCACGATGCCGAGGATCATGAAGGCGAAGATGTCCTGGTAGCTGGAGTTGAGGAAGCCGAAGCTCATGTCCTCGATGTAACCGGCTCCGATGGATTCGACGAGACCCAGCACCAGCCCGCCGAGCATCGCCCCGCCCAGGTTGCCGATGCCGCCCAGCACCGCCGCGGTGAAGGCCTTGAGGCCGGGCATGAAGCCCATCGCGTAGTGGGCGATGCCGTAGTTGGACGAGAACATCACGCCGGCCACCGCCGCCAGTGCGGAACCGATGATGAAGGTGGCGGCGATGATCTTGTTGGTGTCCACGCCCATCAGGCTGGCCACCTTGTGGTTCTCGGCGGTGGCGCGCATCGCGCGGCCGAGGCGGGTTTTATTGACGAGCAGCATCAGCGCCACCATCAACAGGGCCGACACCACCAGGATGGCGATCTGCACCGGTGTGATGAAGACGCCGGCCACCGGCTCCAGCGGCGTGGTGGACACCAGCTGCGGGAAGGTATGGTAGTTGCGGCCCCAGATGATCATCGCGATCGTCTGCAGCAGGAAGGACACGCCGATGGCGGTGATCAGCGGGGCCAGCCGCGGCGCGTTGCGCAGGCGGCGGTAGGCGGTCCGCTCGATGGTGTAGCCGAGCACCATGCACACCAGCACGGAGGCGGCCAGGCCGCCGAGCAGCGTCGGCACCAGGCCGAGCTCGGGCGCGTAGGTCTGGATCAGGCGGATCGCCTCGAGGGCGACCAGCGCGCCGACCATCAGCACGTCGCCGTGGGCGAAATTGATCAGCCCGAGAATGCCATAGACCATCGTGTAGCCGAGAGCGACCAGCGCATACACGCTGCCCACGACGAGGCCATTCACGGTTTGTTGAAGGAGGGTTTCCATTAATTGCGATACACCGCAGAGTGAAGAGAGGGAAAGACCCCGGTTGGGGCGAACTCGATCGCCCCCGGAGATACAACAATGGGCGCCGGTCGCCTGAAAGTCGACTCCGCGCCCATTCGAGCCCCTGAGGGCTGGATGCCTGATTACTGCACGGCCTCCCACTTGCCGGCCTTGAACTGGTAGACGGTGACCGCACCGTCCTTGATGTCACCCTTGGCGTCGAAGGCCACGGTGCCGATCACGCCGGGGAAATGCACCTTCGAGATGAAGGGGCCGTACTTGGCCGGATCGGAACTGTTGGCAGCCTTCATCGCCTCGATGATCGCTGCGGTGGCGTCGTAGGAATACGGCGCGTAGATCTGCACGTCGGCGTTGAAGCGCTTCTTGAAGCGGGCGTTGAAGTCCTTGCCACCCGGCATCTTGTCCAGCGGCAGGCCAGGCTGAGTGCAGAAGGCGTTGGCGCCGATCGCATCGCCGGCCAGCTTGGCGATCTCGCCGGTGCAACCGCCGTCGCCGGTGATGAACTTGGCGGTGATGCCGAGTTGCTTGATCTGCTTGAGCATCGGGCCGCCCTGGGTGTCCATGCCGCTATAGACGATCACGTCCGGGTTCTGGGCCTTGATGCGAGTCAGGATGGCCAGGAAGTCGGTGGCCTTGTCGCTGGTGAACTCACGCCCGGTCAGCGTGCCGCCGGCGCCCTTGACGGCCTTGTCCACCTCGTCGGCGAGACCCTGGCCGTAGGCCGTGCGGTCGTCGATCAGCGCGACCCGCTTGCCCAGCTTGGTGGCGGCGTAGCGGCCGATGGCCTGGCCCTGCTGCACGTCGTTGGCGATGGTGCGGAAAGCGCCCTTGAAGCCCTGCTGGGTCAGCTTGGGGTTGGTGGAGGCCGGCGACACCTGCGGCAGGCCGGCTTCGTTGTAGATCCGCGAGGCGGGGATGGAGGCACCGGAATTGAGGTGGCCGATGACACCCTTCACACCGCTGTCAGCCAAACGCTGGGCCACCGTGGTGGCGGTCTTCGGGTCGGCCTGGTCGTCTTCGGCCTGCACCTCGAATTTCACCTTCTTGCCGCCGAGGGTCACACCCTTGGCGTTGTACTCCTCGATGGCCAGACGCACGCCGTTCTCGATGTCCTTGCCCAGGTGGGCCTGGGTACCGGTCAGCGGCGCGGCGGTGCCGAGCTTGACGACTTCCTGCGCGTAGGCGCCGGATGCACCAAGACCGAGCACGGCAAGGGCGACAAGGGTGTGTTTCATGCGGTTTTCTCCTCGGATTTGTAAGGTGTGAAGCAGGCAAGCAACTTCGGGGCCGTTCAGTTGCGGGGTTCCCACTGGCCGGCCTTGAACTGATACAGGGACACGCCGCCCTCGCGGCTGTCGCCGTTGGCATCGAAGGCGATGTTGCCGGTGATGCCCTTGAATGCGACTTTCTGCAATAACGGCAGATAACGGATGGGATCGGCCGAATTGGCCAGCTTCATCGCTTCGATGAGTGCGGTAGTGGCATCGTAGCTGTAGGGCGCATAGAGCTGCACCGGCACCTTGAAACGCGCCTTGAAGCGCTCGTTGAACTGCTTGCCGCCTGGCATCTTCTCCATTGCGATGCCCGCCTTGGTGCAGTACACGTCCTCGCTCATCGCCGTACCGGCGATCTTGATCATCTCGGCAGTGCACGCACCGTCGCCGCCCAGATACTTGGCACCGATGCCAAGCTGCTTCATTTGCTTGAGGAGCGGTGCGCCCTGAGCGTCCATGCCACCATAGAAGATCGCATCCGGCTGGGCGGCCTTCAGCTTTGTCAGGATGGACGCAAAATCGGTGGCCTTGTCGGAGGTGAACTCCCGCCCGACCGGCGCCAGGCCGCGTCGCTTGAGGCTGTCCACCACCGCATCGGCCAGCCCCTGGCCGTAGGCCGTGCGGTCGTCGATGACGGCGATGCGTTTCGCCTTCAGCATGTCGGCGGCAAAGCCGACCATCGCCGCGCCCTGCTGGGTGTCATTGGCGATGATCCGGTAGGTCGTGCGGTAATGCTGCTGGGTCAGCTTGGGGCTGGTGGACGACGGCGTGATCGCCGGAATGCCGGCCTGCTCGTAGATCCGCGAGGCCGGGATCGACGCGCCGGAGGTGACATGCCCAACCACACCCTTCACGCCCGCGTCGGCGAGGCGCTGGGCCACCGTGGTGGCGGTGCGCGGGTCGCCCTGATCATCCTCGGACAGCAGCTCGAAACGCACCTTCTGCCCGCCTAGCAGCACGCCCTTGGCGTTGGCGTCGTCCAGCGCCAACTGGGCGCCATATTGCTCGTCCTTGCCCACGTGGGCGATCGGACCGGTCAGCGGCCCGGCGAAGCCGATCTTCACGACCGTGTCGGCGCGTGCCGCTGCGCCGCCGAACATCACCAGGCCCGCCAGGGCCAGCACCCTCATGCCGTGTTTCACTGTCCGTCCTCCGCCAAGTGGGTTCGTGCCAGAATCGACTGTGAAAGCCTCGGTCCTGCCGGGGGTGGATTGTAACCAAGCCCGACCGCTTTGACCGGAAACGGGTAGATATGGAGCCCCCGATGCGCCAACTGATCGCCCTCCTGCTCGGCGCCCTGGCCGCTCTCGGCCTGGCCGGCTGCGACGCCGCGAACATGCAAGACCTCAAACCCGGCGTGTCCACCGGCTATGACGTGCGTGCCAAGCTCGGCCAACCCGGCATCGAATGGCGCAACGAGGACGGCAGCGTGACCTGGGAATACACACGCCAACCCGAAGGCACCGAATGCTTCATGGCCACCATCGGCCCCGACAACATCCTGCGCAGCCTGGAAAACGTGCTGACTCCGGAGAACTTCGCCCGCGTCCAGCCCGGCTGGAACCGCGACCAGGTCCGCCGCCTGCTCGGCAAACCGCGCAGCATCCAGAAATTCGCGCTGAAAAAAGAAGAAGTGTGGGACTGGCGCCTGCCCCCTGAATTCAACGCTGCCATTTTCTTCAATATCCATTTCGACCAGCACGGCGTCGTCACTGGCACCAGCCGCAGCACCGAAATACGCGGATAACGATAAAACCACATTAAAACAATGGTTTTGTGAAAAAAGTCCGTCCGCATGTTGCAAATAGCCCTTCAGCATCGAGAGCCCAATCCGTTATAAACGCGCACCGACCCCGCCCCGGAGCCCCCCCGTGCGCAACAACCAGCCTGTCAGCCAGAACGAATACGTCATCCCCGATGGCGCGGCAATCATCAGCCGCACCGACCGGAATGGAAAGATCACCGACTGCAACGACGAGTTCATCGCTGCCAGCGGCTTCACCTACGATGAGCTCATTGGCCAGCCCCACAACATCGTTCGTCACCCCGACATGCCGCCGGAAGCCTACCGGGACTTGTGGGACACCCTGCTGCGTGGCCGCCCGTGGAGCGGCATCGTCAAGAACCGCCGCAAGAACGGCGACTTCTACTGGGTAAAGGCCACCGCCACGCCCATCCCCGACGGTTCCGGCTACATGTCCGTACGCATCAAGGCCACGCGCAGCGAGATCAGCAGCGCGGAAGCCCTCTACGCGCAGATGCGGCGCGATCCGGCCATCCTGCTGCAGGAAGGGCGCCTCGCTCCCCGTGGCATCGCCGCGCTGACGCAGCGGATCGTTCCGCCCCTCAGCATCGGCACCCGCATCTACCTGCTCACCGCCTTCATGGCGGCCATCGGGGCCGGTTTCGGCATCGTCGGGCTCAACGATGCGGCCCAGGCCCGTGATGCGCTCAAGCAACACCAGGGCGCACAGGCTGGGATCGTTCAGCAGGTCACGTCCCTGAGCGCCCAGTTGCGGGCCAGCGGCAGTCCTGAGGCGGGCGGGCTGGACCAGCTCGGCGAAACCCTGCGCCGCCAGGGGGATGCGGCCCAGGCCGAATACGCCCGCGCCGAAACCCGCTACCAGAACTTCCTGCAGCTGTTCGTCGGGCTCGGCGCAGTCGGCCTGCTGGCGGCCGCCCTGGGATCCGCCGCGCTGACCCACCGCCTGCGCCAGTCCGTCGCGGCCGGCAAGGGGGTTGCCGAAGCCATCGCCAGCGGCAACCTGCTGCAACCGCTCCCTCAGGCCGGCAACGATGAACTGGGCGCGCTGATCATCCACCTGGCGGTCATGCGCAACAACCTGCACGAGCTGATCGCGTCGATCCGCAACCAGGTCACCGCGCTGCTCACCAACGCCCGCCAGCTCAGCCAGACCGCCGGCGATACCCACCGGCTCGCCGAGGAGCAGTCCGAATCGGCGTCAGCAATGGCCGCCGCCGTCGAGCAGCTGTCGGTGTCCATCGACCACATCGGCGAGCACGCCCGTGAATCGCGGGAGCTCTCCGAGGGCTCCGGCAGCCAGGCCAGCAGCGGCGCCAACGTCATCGCCGCGGCGGCCGGCGAGATGCGCGCCATCGCCGAATCGGTGAATGTGTCGGCCGGTTCCGTGCGGGATCTCGAAAGCCTGTCCGGCGACATCTCGATGATCGTCGGCGTGATCCGCGACATCGCCGACCAGACCAACCTCCTCGCCCTCAACGCGGCCATCGAGGCAGCCCGCGCCGGAGAATCTGGGCGTGGCTTCGCCGTCGTCGCCGACGAAGTGCGCAAATTGGCCGAACGCACCGCCAACTCCACCGCCGAGATCACCACGATGATCGAACGCATCCAGAGCGCCACCCGTGGCGCCGCCGACGACATGGAAGCCGGCGTCACACGGGTGGCCCGCGGCGTCTCGCTGGCCGCCGAGGCCGGCACCACCGTCGGCAGCATCCAGGACAGTACCCAGCGGGTGCTCGCCTCGGTGGCCGGCATCACGCTGGGCCTGGCGGAGCAGTCGACGGCCGCCCGGGACATCGCGCAACGGGTCGAACGCATTGCCGGCACCTCCGAATCCAACGCCGCCAGCGCCGCCACGCTGACCCGAGCGGCCGGCGAACTGGCCGAGCTGTCCCGTCAGCTGGAAGCCGTGTCCGGGCGCTTCCGCATCGCCTGATGCGACGCCAGGTGCTCCATCGTGCACTTCGCATGGAGCACCTGTATCGAAACTGAACACTCCTACCACCCACTCATTGCACTGCACAAAAAATAAACAACCCCGCCAAGCCACTGATAAACAAGACGTTTGAGTCCATAACGAGACCTGATCCGATACTGGCATGCCCCCTGCTGAATAAGGTCTAGCGCTACACGAAGCGTTTTCGAACCGATACCAGGAGGAGATACCCATGCTGTACGCATTGCCCGGCACTGCCGACGCCAAGGTCCAATACAAGTCCAAGTACGACAACTTCATCGGTGGCAAGTGGGTCGCTCCTGTCAAGGGCGAGTACTTCGACGTCATCACCCCGATCACCGGCAAGGCCTACACCCAGGCTGCCCGCTCCACCGCCGAGGACGTCGAGCTGGCCCTCGACGCCGCCCACGCCATCGCCGACAAGTTCGGCCGCAGCCCGGCTGCCGAGCGCGCCAATCTCCTGCTGAAGATCGCCGACCGCCTCGAAGCCAACCTCGAGCTGCTGGCCTACGCCGAGACCGTGGATAACGGCAAGCCGATCCGCGAAACCCTGAATGCCGACATCCCGCTGGCTGTCGACCACTTCCGCTACTTCGCCGGCTGCCTGCGTTCGCAAGAAGGCTCCCTGTCCGAGATCGACGAGAACACCGTCGCCTACCACTTCCATGAGCCCCTGGGCGTCGTCGGCCAGATCATCCCCTGGAACTTCCCGATCCTGATGGCCGCCTGGAAGCTGGCTCCCGCCATCGGCGCCGGCAACTGCGTGGTCCTGAAGCCCGCTGAATCCACCCCGATCTCCATTCTGGTGCTGGCCGAGCTGATCGCCGACCTGCTGCCCCCGGGCGTGCTGAACATCGTCAACGGTTTTGGCCGCGAAGCCGGCATGCCGCTGGCCACCAGCAAGCGCATCGCCAAGATCGCCTTCACCGGCTCCACCGCCACCGGCCGCGTGATCGCCCAGGCCGCTGCGACCAGCCTGATCCCCGCCACCCTGGAACTGGGCGGCAAGTCCCCCAACATCTTCTTCGAAGACATCGCCAACGCTGACGACGAGTTCTTCGACAAGGCCGTCGAAGGTCTGGTGCTGTTCGCCTTCAACCAGGGCGAAGTGTGCACCTGCCCGTCCCGCGCCCTGATTCAGGAATCCATCTACGACAAGTTCATCGAGCGCGCCGTTGGCCGCGTCAAGCTGATCAAGCAGGGCAGCCCGCTGGATACCGACACCATGATCGGTGCCCAGGCTTCCGCTGACCAACTCAGCAAGATCAAGGCTTACCTGGAAATCGGCAAGGGCGAAGGCGCCCAAGTGCTGGTCGGTGGCGATCAGGCTCACCTGGACGGCGAACTGGCCGGCGGCTACTACGTCCAGCCGACCCTGTTCAAGGGCCACAACAAGATGCGCATCTTCCAGGAAGAGATCTTCGGGCCGGTGCTGGCAGTGACCACCTTCAAGGACGAAGCCGAAGCCCTCGAGATCGCCAACGACACCGTCTATGGCCTCGGCGCCGGCGTGTGGAGCCGCGACGGCAGCCGTGCCTTCCGCATGGGCCGCAACATCAAGGCCGGCCGCGTATGGACCAACTGCTACCACGCCTACCCGGCCCACGCTGCCTTCGGCGGCTACAAGGAATCCGGTATCGGCCGTGAAACCCACAAGGTCATGCTCGACCACTATCAGCAGACCAAGAACCTGCTGGTCAGCTACAGCCCGAACAAGCTGGGCTTCTTCTGATCCCAGAGCTTCACGAGTAAGGCAAGGTGTTACGGGGCGGGTCTCTCGCCCCGTTTTTTTTCGCCCTCAGGAAAGCACGAACATGACCGAACGCATCGTGGCCACCGAAGCCGCCAATCAATACATCGACGAACTGCGCGCCGATCACGGCCCGCTGATGTTCCTGCTGTCCGGCGGCTGCTGCGACGGCAGCGTACCTAACTGCTACAAGGTCGGCGAGGTGCTCCCCGGCCAGAGCATGCTCAAGCTGGGCGCGGTCAATGGCGCTGATTTCTACCTGGGGCACCAGGAATTCCAGTACTACGAGAACAGCCAGCTGACCCTCGACGTGAAGCCGGGCAACGGCGGCGACTTCTCCCTCGACTGCGGCCGCGGCAAGGCCTTCTTCACCCACTCGCGCCCGTTCACCGACGACGAGCTGCCCAGCGTGCGTCCCGTAAGCACGGGCTGAAAACAGGAAAGAAATGCGCCCCCACCATCGGGAGCGCACACATCAGCGGATCATTCCGGAACGTAAACCAGCGAACCATCCGGCATCCGGTAGGCGATGCCGGCCTTGATGCCCTGGCCAGCCGACGCTGCGGCGCCATCGCCACGGAAACGCTCGATCTTCTTCCCGTTCTTGACGACGATCTCCATGTCCGGCGTGCCGGCATCGCGGATCACCGTCACCTGCCCGGCATCGAAGACGTTCACCGGGCTGCGGGCCACCGCCAGCAGCAGCGCGGCGATCAGCACCAGGAAGACATCCACCAGGTTGATCACCGACAGCAGCGGATCATCATCCTCGCCGGTATCGTGCAGACGCCATTTCATCGCGCCACCTCCATGGCTACCGGGCCGTCCGCGGGCAGACCCTTCTCGACGGCCAGCAGGTCCGTCGCATACCAGCGTCGTCGCACGCTGTGCGCCCAGAAGGTCAGCGCCGCCGCGATGAGGGCCAGGATCACCGCCGAAAAGGCCACCATCAGGCTGTGCGACACGTCGGCCAGCTGCCCGTCGCCGAGCGCCTTGAGGGCCGGCCCCATCGGAATCATCGTCGCCACCAGGCCGAGCATCGGCGCTACCCGCGTGGCGATGCGGGAGACTTCCAAACGCTGGCTGGCCACCGCCTCGAGCTCGGCGATCTCAAGGGCCGGGTTGGCGCGGTGCGCTTCGATCAGCTCGAAGCCGGCCGCCAGGCCGAGTCGCCGCTGCCAGGCCTGCCACAAAAAGGCCCCGCAGGCGTGAAAGGCATACAGGAACAGCGCCGCGATGGCGAGCAGCACCGGCGCCAGGAAGAGCTGGCTGGCGTCGTACATCAGGATTTCAAGATTGGCATTCATCGTTTCAAGCCCGGGAAAGAGAAAGTGAGCGGCGCGCCGTCGGCGCGCACAGGGACTGGCGCAGGGCGCCCGACAGCAGCAGCACACCGAACAGCGCGGCCAGCCCGCCGGATGAGGCTCCTGTGGGCTGCGCAAGCGGTTCGGCGAGCTTCGCCAGATGCTGCCCGGCGACGGGAGCGTCGGCGGGCGGAGGCGGGCTGACGGGCGGCGTGGCCGACGGCGCATCCAGCAGACGCCGTGCGCTGGCCCCACGCACCTCCTGGGCAGGCCGAGCGGCAATCTTTGGTTGCGCGGCCTCGAACAGTTCCCCCGGCAAAGGCGGCGTTGGGCCCGCCAGTACCGGGGGCGGCGGCGTGCCCGTGCCCCGCGCCTGTCCGTCCCGGTCACCCACGTGATAGCCGGTGCGCAGGAACTCGATGGCATCCGGATTACCGTCGCGCGCCGCCGCCTCGAACCACTTGCGCGCCTCCGCCTCATCCTTCGGCACGCCGCGTCCCTCCTGCAAGGCGCTCGCGTAATGGAGCTTGCCCAAGGTCGCATACGGGGAATCGCCGGCCAGCGCCGCCCGGTGCATCAGCTCGGCGGCGGCCGGCAGATCCGGCGGCACGCCGCCCGCCCCGTCCTGCAACATCAGAGCCTTCCAGATCATCGCGCCGATGTAGCCGGCGGCGATGCATTTGTCGAAAACCTTGCGAGCATTGTCGTGGTCGCCGCACTTCTCCAGCAGATAGCCCTTGCTGCACACCATCAGGCTGGCCGGCTGATCCACGATGTATTCGAGGG
Organism: Zoogloea sp. GW822-FHT05C07; assembly: GCF_058800215.1. Taxonomy (NCBI): domain Bacteria; kingdom Pseudomonadati; phylum Pseudomonadota; class Betaproteobacteria; order Rhodocyclales; family Zoogloeaceae; genus Zoogloea; species Zoogloea sp. GW822-FHT05C07. Next base: position 3,068,893 of record NZ_CM179510.1, on the reverse strand, counting down.
TCTGGTCGCCGACCACGTGGGCCAGGTCGGTGGGCTCGCCGGTCTGCGGCACCGGCCCGCCGCAGAAGCGGTTGTCCGCCGCCAGCGCGGCGGTCGTGAAAAACAGGGCCAGCATGACGGCCCCGGTCGGTTTAAGCATCGGCTTCCTCGTCGAGTCATGGCGGGAACCCTTGCCCCGCCTCACTCCGACTCTAGGCCTGCGGACGAGCCGGGGCATCGGCATCCTGCCCGGATGCCGGTGGGCAATTTGCCCGACCGTCAGACATCATGTGCATCGGGAAGATTGCCCAGCCTTTTCCGGGCAGGCTGACCTCACGGCGGCGCAGCCCGCCAGGGTCTACTGGCAGCGGCCATCCGGCCTCGACAACCAGGAGACAAACCCATGCCCCACCATTTCGACGAACGCCTCATCCGCTGGCAGCCCTTCGGCGACTTCCCCCATTTCGTCTACGCGATCCTGCAGGTGGACATGCAGCAGCGCATCGCCGACGTGCTGTTCAAGTTCGCCGCCGGCCAGCAGATCGTCCTGCACCGCCACAAGGCCCTCAACCACACCTTCGTCGTGCAGGGCGAACATCGCCTGTACGAACTGGACGGCCGCCTGCGGGAAGTACGTCCGACCGGCAGCTTCACGGTGTCGCCGCCCAACGAGACGCCGCACCGGGAAGGCGGCGGCACCGAGGACTGCATCGTGCTGTTCAGCATGCGCCCGCAGCCCGGCGAGTTGCTGTACGAGATCCTCGACGACGCCGGCGAGACGATCGCCGAACTGAGCCTGGAAACCCTGCAGGCCCTGTTCGAAGCCCCTGCCACCGAACCGACGGCGGAAGCGGCCTGAGGATCAGATCAGCCCGAGGCGCAGCGCCAGCCGGGTCAGCTCGATGTCACTGCGCACGCCGAGCTTGCTCTTGATCTGGTAGTGGCAGTTCTGCACCGTTTTCGAGGAGATCGACAAGCGTTCGCCGATCTCCTCGGCGCTGCAGCCGTCGAGCAGCAGGCGCAGGATCTCGAACTCCCGCGGAGCCAGTTCGGCGAGCGGTACCCGCGGCTGTTCGATCAACGCCAGGGCCAGCTCCGGCGCGATGTCGGGGCTGATCACCTGGCGCCGCGCCGCCACCGTGTAAACCGCTTCCACCAGCACCGCCGGCGGACTGCTCTTGGTCACGTAGCCGAGGGCGCCGGCACGCAGTGCCTGGGTCGCGAACAAGGGCTCCCGGTGCATAGTGAATACCAGGATGCGCACACGGTCGTCGCGCTGCACGAGGCGGCGGATCAGCTCCACACCGCCCATGTCGGGCAGGCCCAAGTCCAGGACCAGCACGTCGGGCTCAAGCACCCGGAACTGCTCTAGCGCATCGCGGGCCGTGCCGGCCTCACCGACGATGCGCAGGTCTGGCCGCATTTCCAGCAGACGGCGATAGCCTTCGCGCACGATTGCGTGGTCGTCCACCAGCAGCAGGCGGGTAGTGTCAGACATGGGCCGCCCCTTCCTCGTGGCAGGCATCGGGCGGAAAGAGCGCGCTCACCCGCATGCCGCGCGGCGTGACCGGCTCCAGCGCGAAACGCCCGCCGAGCGCCTCGACCCGCTCATGCATGCCCAACACGCCAAGGCCGCTGCCGGCCGTATCGCCCTGGCGTGGTGCGCCGTCGTCCTCCACCCACAGGCGGCAGCCGACCGCGTCCCGCTGCAGGCGCACCGCCACCGTTTGCGGCTCGCCGTGGCGCAACGCATTGGTGAGGCTCTCCTGCACGATGCGGTACAGGCTGACCGTCAGGCCGTCCGGCAGGTCGTCCACCGCACCGTCGATGTCCAGCGTAAAAGCGCAAACCGGTCGCCGTCGGCGCCCCCCTGCGAGCAGCTGCTCGAGGGCAGCTTCCAAACCGAATTCCTCCAGCCCCACCGGCCTTAGCTGGTGCAGGATGCCCTGCAGGCTCTCCATCATGTGGCCGGTAACCGACGCGATGGCCTGGGCGGCCGGCAGCAGATCCGGGCGGGAGTTCTCCACCGCCGCGCTGACGTAGGCGGCCTCGGCACCGATGGAGGCCAGGCACTGGCCGAACTCGTCATGGAGTTCCCGCGCCAGGTGGCGGCGTTCTTCTTCCCGCACCGTCAGCAGGCGCAGGGCCAGCTGGCGCTGGCCGGCCAGGGTCTGCTGCAGACGCGCCACCAAATGGTCGAAGCCGCTGGCGATGAGGCGCAGCTCTACCAGCCGCGGGCGCGGCATGCGCGCCGCCAGGTCGCCGGCCTGCAGGCGCCCGAGCACCGCCAGGATCTCCTGCGCCGGCCCCAACGCACGGCGCACCGGCAGATAGACCAGCAGGTTCAGCACCAGGATGCCGACGGTCATGCCCAGCACGGTGCGGATCTGGTCCCACACCGCGTTGGCCTCGCTGTCCAGATTGGGCGTGACGACGAACTCGCCAACCTTCACGCCCGGATACTGGCCGATCACCCCGCGGAACGCGATGTCCGGCCCGGTCAAGGCCGCCAGCAGGCCGCGCAGCAAGGTCGGCGCCTCCGCCCCGTCGCCGAAGCAGCGCTGCACCACCGGCCGCTTGTAGATGTCCTCCACCGCCACGCAGATACCCAGCAGCGGCCCGATGCCGTCGAGGGACGACAGCTCCAGGCCGTCCAGGCTGCGCCGGAACACGTCGCGCGGCTGCGCCGCCTCGCTGGCCAGCAGGCGCTCCACCGCGCCACCGGCCCGCTCGATATGGGCCCGCATGCGCGCCTCGGCGCGCTGCAGCACCACCGCGCTGGCAGCGAGTCCGATCGCCACCGCAAACAGGCTGACCCGCAGCAACAGCGTGCGCTTCAGGTCCACGCTGTGTTCATGCCCCTCGTCCATCGCCACGGCCGGACGGCTCATGTGCGTCTCCATCCTTCCCCTCAGGCCTGCGCAGCCATACCATAGTGAAACAGTCGGATTTTATAAAACACGCGGCCCGAGCCGCGGTCCCGCAGATTACCCGATACCCCGTGGGCAAATTGCCCGAACAGAGACCATGCACACCCTCGAAACCCTGCCCTTCGACAACGCCTTCGCGCGGCTGCCCGCCGCCTTCTACACACGCCTGCCGCCGCAGCCGCTGCCCGATCCCTACCTGGTCGCCGCCAGCCCGGCCGCAGCCGCACTGATCGGCCTATCGGAAGGCGAACTGGCGCGCCCCGAGTTCGCCGAGTTCTTCGCCGGCAACCGCCTGCTACCCGGCAGTGAGCCCCTCGCCGCGGTGTATTCCGGCCACCAGTTCGGCGTGTGGGCCGGCCAGCTCGGCGACGGCCGCGCCCACCTGCTCGGCGAAGTGGCGATCGGCCTCGACGACCCGGCCAGCGGCTGGGAGATCCAGCTCAAGGGCGCCGGCCAGACGCCCTACTCGCGCTTCGCCGACGGGCGTGCGGTGCTGCGTTCGAGCATCCGCGAATTCCTGTGCTCCGAAGCCATGGCGGGTCTCGGTATCCCCACCACCCGCGCGCTGGCAGTGGTCGGCTCCAACGCGCCGGTGCGCCGGGAGAGCATCGAAACCGCCGCCGTGGTGACCCGGCTGGCGCCGAGCTTCATCCGCTTCGGCTCCTTCGAGCACTGGGCCGCCAACCGCAAACTGGACGAGCTGCGCCAGCTCGCCGACTACGTGATCGACCGCTTCCGCCCCGAATGCAGGGATGCCGCCAATCCCTACGAAGCCCTGCTGCGCGACGTCGGCCGGCGCACCGGCGAGTTGATCGCCCGCTGGCAGGCGGTGGGCTTCATGCACGGGGTGATGAACACCGACAACATGTCCATTCTCGGCCTGACCCTCGACTACGGCCCCTTCGGCTTCATGGACGCCTTCGACGCCCATCACATCTGCAACCATTCCGACGACCACGGCCGCTACAGCTACAAGGCCCAACCGCAGATCGGCCACTGGAACCTGTACGCCCTCGGCCGCGCGCTGGCCCCGCTGATCGGCGAGGCCGCCGCGGTGCAGGCCGCCATCGAGGAGAGCTACGCGCCGGTCTTCGAGCAGCAGTTCTTCGCGCTGTTCGGCGCCAAGCTGGGCCTGGCCGAGCTGCGCGCCGGCGACGAGGATTTCATCGGCGACACCTTCCAGCTGCTCCAGCAGCAGCACCCGGACTTCACGCTGTTCTTCCGCAACCTGGGCCACCTGCCGGCGCAGGTGGACGAAGCGGAACGGGCGGCCGCCGACGCGCCGCTGCGCGACCTGCTGATCGACCGTGACGCCGGCGACGCATGGATCACCCAGTGGCGGGCACGCCTCGCCGCCGACGGACGCCCCGATGCCGAACGCCAGACCGCCATGGATGCCGTCAACCCGCAGTACGTGCTGCGCAACTGGATCGCAGAAGCCGCGATCCGCGCCGCCCAGGCCGGCGATTTCAGCGAGGTTCGGGCTGTCCTCGCCTGCCTGTCCCGCCCCTTCGACGAGCAGCCGGAGTACCAACGCTTCGCCGCAGCGCCGCCGGACTGGGCGGAAGGGCTGGCGGTGAGCTGCTCGAGCTGAGACCGGCCCCGGAGGCGTGCCGGCGTTGACGCCTCCGGGCCGATCTGAAACCATCGGCGGCCATCACCGATGCATCCGGAATCAATCCGCCAGAAATCCGCCGTCATGCACCTCGACAACGCCCTGCACCTCGTACCCCGCCGGATGGACGCCCGATGAAACAAGCCGGTAAGCGGATCGGATTCGTCCTGCTGTCGAATACGGCCCACCCCCAGCCGAGCACGCGCATCGCCGTGCTCAACATGTTTCCCTACCTGCGTGCCGCGGGCTACGAGCCCGTCATCCTCTTCGAGCCGCCCGCCGGCACCGAGACCCCCAATGTGGACGGCGTCGCCGCCCAGGCCCGGGCACAGGGCGTCGACGCGGTGTTCTTCCAGAAAGTACATGGCCCCAGCGTGCTGGCCGCCATGGCCGAGCTGCGGGCACTGGGCATTCCGACGGTGTACGGTGTGTGCGACCGGATCGATGACGGGATCGTGCGGGCGACGGATGCCACGGTGATCGTCACCGAATTCCTGAAGCGGCAACACGCGCCGGAACTGCAGCCGCGCATCCACGTGGTGCACGACGGCATCGAAGCGCCTGAACTGTGCCGCCCCGAACAAGCGCCCAGCCGCGACGGCCGGCTCCGCGCAGCGCTGGTAACCTCCTCCGCGCTGGAGTCGGTCCCGCCCCTGTCGCCGCTACCGCGCTTCCTCGACCTGACGGTCATCGGCCGCTACCGGGACGACCTCAGCCCGCTGCGAATCGCCCGCGAACGTCTCAAGAAGGCCCTGCGAGCCCCCGGCGGACCACGCCTGGCGCCACTCTTCGGCCCTGGTTTCAAGACCCGGGCCTGGCATCCCGAACGCGTCTATCAGGATCTCATGCAGGCCGACGTGGGCATCATCCCGGTGGACATGAGCTTCGATCCGCTCCCCGGTCGGGACGTCTCGTACTGGGAGGTCAAGTCCGAAAACCGCCTGACGCTGAACATGGCCCTCGGCCTGCCGGTCGTGGCCAGCCCGGTACCGTCCTACCTGCCCATCATCGAACAGGGCGTGAATGGTTATATCGCCCGCAGCCGCGCCGAGTGGCTCGACGCCCTCGAGGCCCTCCGCGATCCGGAACACCGCCGGCAGGTCGGCCAGGCGGCACGGGCCAGCGTGCTCGAACGCTTCTCGATGGAAGCCCAGGCCCGCGGCCTGATCGCCGTGCTGCAGAGCCTGACCGAAAGAAGCCTCACCACCTGAGTCCGGCGGCAGCCTATTCAGCCGAAAAGCCAACCGCCGTGGCTGCCCGCCACGGCACCGGCCACAACGACCAGACTCAGGCTCAGCAGCAGCACATGCACGCGCTGGATGCGCGCCATCGTGCCCAGTGGATCGCGCCGCGCGCTGGCCTGGAAGGCCTTGTGCAGCACGAAGGGTTCGAGGATGAAGAGCATCACCGCGAACAACGTCCATACGATCACCATGCCGTGCATCCACCACCAGTTGGCCGGATCGGCGAAACGCGAACCGACGCCCAGTCGCCATACCAGCCATGCCCCCGACGCACCGGCCAGCAGCACGCTCCAGCGGGCTATCCCGGCGAAACGGTGCTCGAGCCGCTCGAACAGTTCGAGCTGGGCCTGCGGCTCGGCCAGCGCCCGACAGGCCGGCAGCAGCACCAGCGTCACGAAGGCTACGCCACCTATCCACAGCAGTACCGCCAGCACGTGCAGCGCACGGGCGATGGCGAAATCGTTGAAACCGCTCACTGACTCTTCCTTTCCTGTTTCGGCGCGCTGAAGGCCGCCTCGTTATGCCGTGCCGCCTCGCCGCTGACCCATTGCAGCAGGGGGCCGCGGGGATTGTCGCGCTGGGTCGTTTCACAGGCGCTGACGCACTGGGCACACTGGGTGCAGGTGAACATCGAGCGCTTGATGTTGCGCGGCTTCAGGCGCATCGGGCAGACATGGTCGCAGGCACTGTAGCAGCTCGCGCAGTCGGCGGCCCGCTCGCGCTCGAAGCCGACCACCATCGCCTCCCTGTTGCCCATCCAGGCCAGGCTCTGGAACAGGCCCACCGCGCAGGCATAACGGCAGAACAGATGGCGCGCGAACAGGAACTCCGCCGACAGCACCAGCGTGCCGGCGGTGATGAAGATGAATTCATTGCGGGTCGGCGCCAACGCCAGCAAGTGCCCATACACCTGAAAGGGCGGCAGCAGGTAGGTGAGCAGCACCACCGCCCACACAAAGGCGAAGCCCACCGCCAACGGTACCGTCACCAACCACCACAGGCGGTCGTAGCGGACCGGCGTACCATCCGGCTCCCACGGCGGCAGCTCGCGGGCCTCCCACACGCTGGGGCGGCCGATGGCCCGGCGCATGAAGCCGTTGATGGTTTCCACCACTGAAAAGTGCGGGCACAGCCAGCCGCAGTACAACCGCCCCCAGCGCCAGGCCACGCCGATCAGCACGGCGCCGACCGCCAGGATCGGCAGCAGCACCCGCCCGATGACCCGCAGCACCGCCCCCAGCGCGTCGATATGCCCCGCCGAGAAGTCCTCCAGGCCGGCGTGCCACTCGAAGCCGAGCAACCAGGCATGCCCCGCCACCAGGTCGTAGCGCAGCAGATCGAACACCGGCGCCAGCACGAACAGCACGAAGAAGCCGCCCTGGGCCCAGCGCCGCAGACGCTGGCGGCCTCCGTCTGGCCGCGCCGTGCCTACCGGGCGGATCGGGATCACACGGGGCGTTGCCATCAACGAGGTCCGATCAAGGGGTAACGGAAGGGCTTGCCGGCCAGCGCCTTGGCGAGGCCGATGGCGCCGCAGAAGATCAGCGTGGAATGGCAGGTCGTGAAGTAGAGGATCACGATCACCCAGGTGTACGGCGAACCGTAGCCGCCGGTGAAGATGATCGCCGCGTTGGCGACCACCAGCAGCACGCCGGCCCACAGGCTGGCGGCGACGGTCTGGCGCAGATGCACGCGTGCCAGCTCCGGCGCCCGCCGGTGCTCGCGGAACCACAGCACCAGCAGCGCGATGAAGGCGATGCCCGGCACGATCATCAGATTGGCCAGGTACAGGGCCTCCGCCGCGACGGCGATCTCGCGGCCGGGGATGTTGAAATCGAGCTCGGAACTGGCCATGGCACCCTCAGCTTAGCCATCCCCTGCCGCCGCGTACTTGATGCGGCGCAAGTGCGGTTGCGCCCGCCTCAGATCACCTCGAGCAGCAGGCGGCGCAGTTGTTCGGCCTCCCGCCGGCCGTCGCGGGAGCTGACGATGGCGTGATACCACTCGTCGAACAGCTCGCGCAGCGCGGCCGGACTGGGCGCCGCATCGATGCGGTTCTGCAATGAACTGGTCCCTACCGCCCCGATGAAGGTGTTGAGGGTATTGACCATGAAATTACGGGCCTTCCTGAGGCGCTGCGGATCCTCCCCCGGCGGGTGCAGGCGGAAGGCCGTCAGCGCAGGTTGCTGTGGTGGCGGCGCCTGCCGCACGCCATCCGGCCCGGTGGCCTCCACCATTCCGATGTAACCCTCTTCCTCGAGCATGCCGAGGGTGTGTTCCAGATCGTCCGACTGCAGCAGGCCGCGCAGATCCTCGACCGTACGCTTCCCATCCACGAAGATCAGCAGGCGGCGTACCCGCGGGCTGAAGCCGGCAGCCCGTTTCTCGATCTCCTCATACCCCTTCAGGGTTTTGGCAAAAATGACGCTCATCCCTATCTCCTCCACATGGCCCGCGTATCCCGGGCCTTCATGTCCGATCCGCGCAGCATTGTAACGACATTGGAATGAGCCGGGCAGCCGACCCTCGCCAGGGACTTCCGCCACCCAGCGCAACACGCCGGGAATACGCCGGGAATACGCCAGGAATGGGCGGCTAAGTCCCCACGATGACCTGGACGGCCAACCGGCGGGCCTGCTCGAGCAGCTCGGTCCCGTTCTCCAGGCCGTCGATGAAGCGCTGGGGAATCCCCGACAAGCCACTCTGGGCGCCAGCCAGCGCACCGGTAAGGATGGCCCGGGCCTGGTTCTGACCACCGCCGTTCACCGCGTGCAGCACCGCCGATTCGAAATCGTCCGGAAAACGGGCCGCCAGGTAGTAAGCGGCGGGAAACTGGTGATATACCGCGCAGGGCAGCCCATAGACCAGCGACACCTTCCACGCCGGATCGATGTGGATCGACGGATCGCGTGCCGCGCGGGCGGTATCGGACGGCCCGAGCAGTGCATCCGGAGACGGAAAGCGCCCGGCCGTCGGAGCCTCCTCGGCGTCCGGATGGGGCGCCTGCAGCGCGCCGCGGGTCACCGAATGGAACGGCAGCAGCCCACTCTTCACGCGTGCCATCATCCGGCCCGACAGCTGCTCGTCCAACGCGTAGCCTTCGACAAGCATGCCGAGCACCGCCCCGAAAGCCACGGTCATCGCCACCACGGTGCCATCGGTCTGCGTCAACACGGTGTTGCGCGTCACCGCCGAGGCCAATTCGGCCGGCCGCAGCGCATAGCGCACGGCGATCGCCAGCGTCCGCTCGGCCGCCTCGGTGGTATCGGCGTTGCCGCCGCAATGGCCCCACGCCTGCCCCTGCCCGACGCGCCGGCGCCAGGCTTCGCGAATCGACTGACTGGTATAGCCGCCGGGACCGTGCATCGGCGTGCCGTCGATCAGCGGGAAGAAATCCTCATCCATGCGCCGGCAGAAGTCGGCTTCGTCATACCCGCCCCGCTCCACCAGCGAATCCAGCGTCAGCGCCAGCAGCACCCCGGCCTGGGATGGCTGGCCGGCGCTCAGGCCGGCGTGATAGCGACCGGGCCGCGGCGTGGTGTAGCTGTCGATCCAGTCGCCGTAGTCGGCGCGCAGGGCGTCGAGGTCGTAGTACCAGTGGGGACCGAGAGCCAGTGCATCGCCGATGAAGGCCCCCATCAGGGCTCCGACGGCACGATCCTGCAGGGATTGGGCGAGCATGCGAACCTCCGGAAGGATTGACGCAGATCATTCGGGCGCCGGGGCGGGCGAACGGCACGAACCACCTGCGGTTCGACCTCCGGTGCGCAATGCCGTGATTATGCTAGCGACAGCGCACGACACAAGGCCCGCTGCCGGCTTTCGCGGCAGCCCCGTCTGCCGGAAGCGCCCCATGCCACCTGAGCCAGCCCCTCGCGCGGCCCCCGGAGGTCCATGGAACACGACGCGTAAACGGCACAAAGGCCCCGAAGGGCCTTTGTGCCGGACAGCATGAACGCGCGGCGCGAGCCGCGGACGATCAGGCGACCTTCAGAGCAGAAGCAGCAGCCTTGGTGCCCTTGTCGACGCTTTCGACGGCAACCAGGGTGGCCTTCTCGACGCTGGCTTGGGCGGCAGCGGCAACTTGCTTGGCAGCCTTGGTGGCGCCTTCGTAAGCACTGCTGGCGTTGGCCAGGGCGGTCTTCACGGCCTTGATGGCGGGCTCGGAGCCAGCCGGGGCGTTCTTGAAGATGCCGTCCAGCGCGACTTCGATGTTCTTGGACAGAACAGCGGCTTCGGCTTCGACCAGCTTGGTCAGCTCTTCCTGAGCGTCGCCGCCGATGTCGGACAGGCTGCGGCCGTAGGCCACGGACTTCTCGACGGCCGGGGTGATGGCGCCCAGTTGCAGGGCGGCAAAGGCTTGCGGATCCTTCGCGGCGAGCACAGCCTTGGAGAAGGCCAGGCTGTCATCGAAAGCACCACGGGCGGTGGCCAGGTTCAGGCTGGCAATGCGCTCGACGGCGGAAAACAGGGTGGTGGCGAAGCTGGTGGCGGTCTTCAGACCGGCTTCGACGTTGGCCTTGGAAGTGGCCACGAACTGTTCGGGGCTGACGGACATGATGTTCTCCTCGAATTGGGTTGCGGTCACCGAAAGAATTTCGGTATGGCTCTATGTTGCATCGCACAAAGAGAGAATGCAAGTGGTTTTGTGCATTGCAGCAAAAAATTATCTTTCGCGCTCAGAGCCCCCGGAGAACGGCCCGTGTCACCCCGTCGTGGAAACCTCGAAGACCTCGCCTGTGGCGAAAAACTGCCCACCGGAAACGTAATGGATGGAGCGCCGCACGTCTGCCGAGAAATGCCAGCGCCCATCTGAGAACTCGGCCGGATCGGCCCACGCGGCCAGCACCTCGCCAAGGAACAGGTCATAGGTGTGCTGAACCCCCGGTTCGTCGATGACCCGGCATTCGAGCCAGGCAATGCAGCCCGCCGGCAGTGGCGCCGCCACCTGGCTGGCCGGAAATGTCTCGAATTCGAGGGCAGCGAACTTGTCGCCGTCACGGCCGCTCGACCGCCCCGCCGCCAGGGTCTGCTCGGCAATGGCGCGACATGGCACGGCCAGCACGAACTCACCAGACGCATCGACCAGTTCGCGGGTCAGCGTCGCGCGGTCGAGCACCACGGCGACCTTGGGCGGATCGAAATCGAGAGGCATGCTCCAGGACGCGGCCATGATGTTGCGGCACGCCCCATGGGCGGAAGAAACCAGAACCGCGGGACCGTGGTTGAGCAGTCGATGGGCCTGGGCCAGGGGAACGGGCTGGGGAACGGACAAGGCATTCATGATGCGGGATGGTGAAACACTCGGCATGCCCCGAGTGTAGCCGCTGCCGCGCGGCACGCCCGTGACCGAATAGCGACTTGGCCGCAGATGGGCACCCGCTCCGGGCGACACGCCTCCGTCAGCGTATGAGCACGTTCAGGCCCGCTTTGACATCGCCTTTCATGTCGGCCTCATCCACGTATCCGACGGCGCCGGGCGTGGCACCGACCCGCCGGATCATCTCCGCCGTCGTCGGCACCTGGGAGGGCGGCACCCCCTTGCCCACATAGCGTCGCACGGTCCAGTAGGCCGAATAGCGCTCCTCGTCCCGGTCCAGCCAGCGGGCCAGGAAACGCCCCCGCAGGGGATGGCCCGCCACGAGATCGAACGGCGTCACGCGCACGCCCCCCACCTCGACGATCTTTCCGGTGTAGAGACGCTCGACCGTTACATTGTCCAGACGGGGCACGGAAGGATGGGCAATCACCACCACATCGCCGGCAAGCGCATGGCCACTCACCATGTTCCCGCACAGGAACAGGATCAGGCCGGCGCGACGGAATCCCATGACGCGCCTCAGAAAGTGAAGTTGTACGACATGGACAGGACATCCACTGCGCGATGTCCGCTGCTCTCTCCGGTCGGCGCATCGAGGAAGTCCGATGCGCTGCCGGTACGGGTGTGCAACCACTCGACCTTCAGTTTCTGCTGGGGTGTCAGTGTGTAGGACGTCCCTACGGCGACGGAGCGTTGGTCTACGACGTTGAGGGAGTCGACCCCCGCCCGCTGAGTGGGGTTGATGATGTCAGCCCCGGCAACCGACGCGGGCAGCAGATTTCCGTTAACGTCAGCGTAGAGCCGCCGCGCGGCCGACGACGACAGAATTCTTGCCACATACACATAGGGCGTCCACGGCCCGATGCGCCGCTGCAGAGCCGCATAGGCCGCCCACGAATCGGTACCGAGCGTGGCGCGCGTGACCCGCCGGCGCACCGCCTCGCCGGTGAAGATGAAGTCGTGGGGCAGCGCAAACTCGGCACTGGCAGTGAACGTATAGTTGAGCACCCGGCTGACGGTCGGCACGCCCGGGCCCGGCAGCGCATCGGTGACCTGGTAGTAACCGCCACCGCTTGCCACCGGCACGAAGGGATAGGTCGCCGGAATCGGGCCGTCAGACCGTTTCACATCCCCTCGATGAACGCTCAGGCGCAGCCGGTTATCCCCGTCGCGCACCGTCAGCAGCGCGCCGGTCAGCCACATGTCGATGTGTTCGAACCAGGCCCCGCGGGGGCGGGAACCGGGCACCGCATCGCGGCGGAAGAAGCGCCAGTAGGAGTCGGCGGAACCCACGTAGCCCTCCAGGCTCACCTCCCGGTCCTCGTCCAGCCAGTTCCGCGCCACCGCCAGGCCGGTCACGTCGGCGGTCGGGGCCAGCGAATAGACCTCGACCGGCAGGCGGGCGAAATTGAAGGTCGTCCCCACGTCGAGGGTTTCCGAAAAGCGCAGCAACGGCAGACGCAGCTTGCCGGCCCGCAGCAGCCAGTCGTTGTCCGGCCTCCAGGAGACGAAGGCCCAGGGCAGGTTCAGATCCCATTGACGGTCGCTGTCCGGCGCCGGTGCCAGCGTGGCCTGCACAGTGGCGCTCCAGGCCGGCGTCAGGCTGGCGTCGAGCTGCACGCCGAGGCGCGAATCCCGCTGCAGGGTGCCGCCGCTGTCGATGAAACGCTGATAGCGATAGGATCGGTTGGACTGGGCATAACCCACCGTGCCGAAGCCCGACAGGCTGATTTCCTGGGACGCGGCCAGTGACGGCGCCAGGAGAACTGCGCATCCGGCGAGAATCGGCAACAGGTGTTTCATCGAACCAGCTCCGGAGGATTCGCGCCGGCGGCGGGCGGCGCGGACGGGGTGTCGTTACTCGTTTCCAGCGTGGGCAGGACTCGTCCCAGCCCCTCGACGATCGGGCGCAGCTGCTCTTCCAGCGCCCGCAGCGCCGCCCGCGCGCGCCCGCTGTCCCGGGCCCGCGCAGCGGCTTCCAGACGTCCGGCGATGGCGGAGATTTCGATCATGCCCAACAACCCGGCCCGGCCGCGGAGGGTGTGGGCAAACGGCACCACCCGCTCCCAGGCCCGGTTTTCCACATCGTTACGCAGGCGCTGCGGACCGTCGGCGAACTGATCGCGGAACTTGGCCAGCAGGCGCGGATACAGGGTCGGGCTGACCCCGGTGTCGTTGATCGCGCAGCGGGGATCAATGCCGGGAATGCCGGCCAGTCCCGTCACCGCCGCCTCACCGCCCGGCTGGAACAGCGCCGCCGGCTCGGGCCGCGCCGGCCCGTGATAGTGGTTGCGCAGCACGGCATAGAGCTCGCCGGGCTCATAGGGCTTGGCGAGGCAGCCGTTCATCCCGACCGCCAGGCAGCGCGTCAGCGCGGTGCGTCCGCTGTGGGCCGACAAGGCATAGATCGGCAGGCTGTCGAAGGCCGGCTGCACGCGGATCCGACGCACGGCCTCATAGCCGTCCATCATCGGCATCTGCAGATCCATGAATACCAGGTCGTAGCAGTCGGGAGACTGGGCAGCGAGCTGTGCCAGCGCATCCCGGCCATCGGCAGCGCTGTCCGTCTCCACCCCCCAGCGTCCCATCAAGGCCACGGCCACGTCGCGGCTGGTGGAGTTGTCCTCGACCAGCAGCACGCGCATGCCGTCCAGCGCACCGGCCTCGGGGCTCCGCCCGCCGTGCTCGGCCTCGCGGCGACCGAAGATAACGTCGCCAAGACGCTTCAGCGCAGCTGGCAGCAGGGGCTTCTCACAGACGTGCAGGCCACCGGGAAGAATTTCGTGGATACGTGCATCCAGCGCACGCGGCGTGGACATCAGCGCGATGTGCCGAGGCACCAGCTCCGTCCGGCTCCGCAAGCACTCCAACAGCGCGCCACCGTCCCGGTCCGGGAGCGTCCAGTCGAGGAACAGCAGATCGTAGGGCACGCAGTCCCGCTGGGCCGCCTGCAGACATTCGAGCACCTCGGCCGCGCTGGTCGCCGCGTCCACCGCCTCGATGCCCTGCTGGTTGAGCAGGTCGATCAGGGACAGCCGCGCCTCCGGATAGTCGTCTGCCACCAGCACCCGCAGCCCTTCCCACGGAAGCGGTGCGGCGAGCAGCGCGTCGTGGACGTCGCCGAGGACCAGCGGCAGGCGTACCTGAAACACGCTGCCACGGCGGGGCTCGCTGCTGACCCGCACTCCGCCGCCCATCGCCTCCACCAGGCGCCGCACGATGGCCAGCCCCAGGCCGGTGCCGCCGTACTGGCGGGTGGTGGCGCCGTCGGCCTGCACGAAGTCCTCAAAGATGTGCTCGATCTGCGCCGTACGCATGCCGATACCGGTGTCCTCGACGCTGAAGCTGACCGGCAGGACCCCGGAACTGGCCGGCTCCGCCCCGACACGCAGGGCGACATGCCCGGCGGGGGTAAACTTGACTGCGTTGGAGAGCAGGTTGCCGAGCACCTGGCCGATGCGCAGCGGGTCGCCGAGGAGCTGCGCATCGAGCGCCGGCGCGCAGCCCGGCCCGACCTCGAAGATCAGTTCGATGCCCTTCTCGCGGGCGGCCCCCTCGACCATCTGCAGTGCATTGGCCACCACCGGCTCGAGGCGGAACGGGATGTCCTCGAGTTCCAGGCGGCCGGCTTCGATCTTGGAGAAGTCGAGGATGTCGTTGAGCGTGTCGAGCAGCGAGCGGCCGGCGCCGCGGATCTTCTCCGCGTACTCGCGCTGGCGCGGCAGCAGGCGGCTGTGCAGGATCAGCTCCGCCATGCCGATCACCGCATTGAGCGGCGTACGGATCTCGTGGCTCATGTTGGCGAGGAACATCGACTTGGCCTGCGTGGCCTGCTCCGCCCTGGCGCGGGCCTGCTGCAGTTCCCGGCCGATCGCCTCGCGCTCGCGGATGTCGGTCTCGATGGCCCGGGCCATCGAATTGAGGGTCGTACTCAACGCCTGCACCTCTTCCACCCCATCCGCGCAGCCCAGCCGCACGTCGTACTGGCCACGGGCCAGCTGGCCGGTCACCGCGCACATGTCAGCAAGGGGCTGCAGCACCTTCCGGTGGGTGGTGCGAAAGGCCAGCAGGACCAGCAGGGCCGTCATGCCCATGCTGACCACCGACGCGACGATCCACGCCCCCAGGCGCTCGCGGGCCTCGGTGACCTCGGCGCCGGTGCGCTGGTCCACCCGCTGCATCAGTTCGGTGATCGCGGTTGCCACGCGGAGCCGCTGGCGATCATAGTCCGGCCCGAAAACCAGCTTCACGGCCAGATCGGGGCGCGGAACACCCTCCGAGACGATCGTGCGGGTATGGGGGTCGTACAGTCCCTGGGTGGCCGCGAAAGCCACCTGCTCGATGGCCTTCAGCCCTTCCGTCTCCGCCAGCACCTTCTCCAGCGTCGCCAGCTCCGGGCCCTGGAAACCCAGCACCACCATGCGGGAGCGCATCGATACGCGCGGTCCGGCTCCTCCGGGCACATAGCGAGCCTGCCCGGCGATCACCCGCTCCCAGAAAGTGGCATCGTCATCGTCCTGGATGGCCGATGCCTCGCCCTCCCGGATGGACAGAATCGCGTAGTAATAGGTGAGGTAGCGGGTTTCTCCGGTCGCCGCATAGGCCCGTACGAGGCGCGACAGGGTATCCGTCTCGCGGCGCAGCTCCTCGACCACCCGCAGGGCGTCCACACGATGATCCTGGACGGCCTGAACCTTGTCGAAGGCACGCAGCACGAGCATCGAGATCGAGCCATTGATCCCGACGATCAACAGCAGCGCAGCCGAGAACAGGAGGGAAAGCTTGCTGAGCTTCATGCACGGGCGAAAACGGATGACGGTCCGGATTATGCCGTACGCAATCGCCGACGGGAGTGCGCGGCGTCACTGAGAAGATCGAGAACGCAATAGAAGGCACCCGCGGCCAGCGGCGGGTTGGCCACCGGCCAGCCCAGGCCTGGGGCGCAGGCCCGCCAGCTCCAGCAGCCCAGCCAAGTTCCCCACAGCTCCATCAGCAGGGACAGCAGGAACATCGTCACGTACAAGCCCGGCGCCGGCCCGCGCCGTACGCACAACAGGAACAGCAGCACCAGCGGCGGCCCCAGCCAGTCGAGGCCGGCCAGCGCTAGCACCGTCACGGCCACGACCGCGAGCCGCGGCCCCCACACCAGCAGCCAGGCCGGCAGCCGCGCCGCAAGAAAAAGGCCCAGCCAGTACAGCAGCACATGGCCGGGCGGCACGAATAGCGGCAGATTGCCGAGGCGGTAGTCGTACAGCCCCCACCACAGGGACAGCACCAGCTCCCCGGCCGTTGCGATCCCGAGACAGGCGAGCAGGCGCAGCCGCAGATCCTGCTCACGCCACAGCAGCCAACCGAACAGCGCCCACACCCACAGGCTGACCAGCGGCTGACCCCAGGCGCCGGCGCGGCTGTCGGCCAGCAGGCCGGCGGCGATGGTGACGACGATCAGGAAGGCCAGGCGCGGTGCGGACGACATTCCGGAAACCCCGCGCCAGACCAATGGCGGCGGCTTATTCGATGCCCTGGCTGGCCAGGTATTCCTCGTAGGTACCGCGGTAGTCGATGATCTCGCCCGGCCCACGGATTTCGAGGATGCGGGTGGCGATGGAGGACACGAAGGCCCGGTCGTGGGACACGAAGAACAGCGTACCGCCGAAATCCGCGATACCCGAGTTGAGGGACTCGATGGACTCCATGTCCATGTGGTTGGTCGGCTCGTCGAGGAGCAGCACGTTCTTGCGCTGGAGCATCAGCTTGCCGAACAGCATGCGGCCCTGCTCACCGCCGGAGATCACCTTGACCGACTTCTTCACGTCGTCACCCTTGAACAGCAGACGCCCCAGCGTGCCGCGGATCAGGGTTTCGGCGTCGTCGCCCTCGTAGCCGCCCTCGCGCACGTAGCCGCTGATCCAGTCGGTGAGGTTCTCGCCGCTGGCGAAATCCTCGGCGTGATCCTGCGCGTAGTAACCGAGCTTGGCCTTCTCGGCCCACTTGATGGTACCGAACTGGGGCGTCAGGCCGTGCAGCTCGGAACCGACCAGCAGCTTCAGCAGCGTCGTCTTGCCGATGCCGTTCTCGCCGATGATCGCAATGCGGTCATTGGCGTCGGCGGTGAAGGTGAAATTCTTGATGATCGGGTTGGCCGGATCGTAGCCGAAGGTGAGGTTCTCGATCTCGACGGCCTGGCGGTGCAGCTTTTCCTTCTCGTCGTAGTCGAAGCGGATCCACGGGTACTGGCGGCTGGACGGCTTGAATTCGTCGATCTTGATCTTCTCGATCTGCTTGGCGCGGCTGGTCGCCTGGCGGGCCTTGGACTTGTTGGCCGAGAAGCGGCGCACGAACTCCTGCAGCTCCTGGACCTTTTCCTTGGCCTTCTGGTTGGCCGCCGACTGGCGCTCGCGGGCTTGCGTCGAGGCCTCGATGTAGTCATCCCACGTGCCGGGCCACACCTGGATGCGGCCGTAGTCGAGGTCGGCCATGTGGGTGCACACCTGGTTCAGGAAGTGGCGGTCGTGGGAGATGATGATCATCGTGGAGTTGCGCTCGTTGAGCACGTTCTCCAACCAGCGGATGGTGTTGATGTCGAGGTTGTTGGTCGGTTCGTCGAGCAGCAGGATGTCCGGGTTGGCGAACAGGGCCTGGGCCAGCAGCACCCGCAGCTTCCAGCCGGGGGCGACTTCGCGCATCGGGCCGTTGTGCTGCTCGGTGGGGATGCCGACGCCATGCAGCAGCTCGCCGGCACGGGCCTCGGCGGTGTAGCCGTCGTACTCGGCGAAGTGGCCTTCCAGCTCGGCCGCCTTCATGTAGTCCTCTTCGGTAGCTTCCGGGTTGGCGTAGATCGCGTCCTTCTCCTGCATGCAGGCCCACATCTCGGCATGGCCCATCATCACCACGTCGATCACCCGCACGTCTTCGTAGGCGAACTGGTCCTGCTTCAGGAAGGCCATGCGCTCGCCGCTGTCGATGGCGACGTTGCCAGCGGAGGGCTCGAGCACGCCGGCCAGGATCTTCATGAAGGTGGACTTGCCGGCCCCGTTGGCACCGATCAGGCCGTAGCGGTTACCGTCCCCGAACTTGACGGAGACGTTCTCGAACAGGGGCTTGGCCCCGAATTGCATCGTGATGTTATTGGCGATGAGCACGGCAGGTATTCCTTGAGTCCGCCGCAGGAGCGGCACGACAGCAAAACGGAAAAGGAAAACGCCGGCCAGTGGCCGGCGAAGCTGTTGCAAATTTTACCGATGTTTCAAGCACCTGGGCAAATATCTCGCCCCTCGCGCTCACACCAGCGACGGGCCGGCGACGATCGCCGCCGCCTCCTGCTCGGAAATGCGCACCGAAGCGGAGGCAATCACGTGTACGGTCAGCCAGTCGTGCAGGCGCAGGGCGCCATCCTCCTCGAAAGACGTGAACCGGCAGCCCAGTTGCCCACCTTCCGGGCTGGCGAGGAAATTCATCGTCGTCGCCTCGCCGCGGATCTGGTCCGGAATCCCGTCCAGGTGCAGCACGAAGGAGAAACTGCGCGGCTCCGCCGGCGGCGTGCTCGCCGGCACGCCGAAGCCCTCGAGGGACAGATCGTTCAGCGGCAACCGGAGCCCGTCGATCGAAACCCAGAAACAGGTACTGCCCCAGCGCCGCGCCACGAAACGTTGACGCTTGCGGCGTTCCGCATGTTGCCCTGCGTCCAATCCATCCTCCGCCATCGCCTCACCCTTTCCGTTCTCTCCATCCAGGCCTCGATTCTATCCCCATCCCATAGCTTCATCCCATTGCCGTGTGAAAGCGGCATAGCCACGGACAACCACGGCCTAGGTCAGGCTGCGCCTGCCCTTCCCGTGCGGATGGACAGACGCCACCGGCTCGCGTAGCATCGCGGCCGTCATTGGGGAGTAGCCTCCTTTCGCTCGAAAGGGCCTGTGTCAACATACTTGGCTTCGCAGCCATGGCGCAGGCGGTCCCGAACTTGGCAAGACCTTTGACCACCCGCCTCCGGATTTGGCCGGAGAGGCGCGTGGTCATTCGTCTGTATCCGGCCAAGGGATTTCACATGGAAGCTTTCCTCGTCTCCACGGGCATCGTCGCCCTCGCCGAAATCGGCGACAAGACCCAGCTGCTGGCCTTCATCCTGGCCGCAAAATTCCGCAAGCCGGTACCGATCATCATCGGCATCCTCGTCGCCACGCTGGTCAATCACGGTTTCGCCGGTGCCGTCGGCACCTGGGTCACGACCCTGCTCGGCCCAACCACGCTGCGCTGGGTCCTCGGCGTGTCCTTCATCGCGATGGCGATCTGGACGCTGATCCCCGACAAGTTCGACGAGGACGACGCCAAACTGGCCCACTTCGGCGTCTTCGGCACCACGCTGGTGGCGTTCTTCCTCGCCGAGATGGGCGACAAGACCCAGGTGGCAACCATCGCACTGGCCGCCCAGTACCAGAACCTGGCCGTCGTCGTGGCCGGCACCACCCTCGGCATGATGATCGCCAACGTGCCGGCGGTGCTGCTCGGCGACCGCATCGCCCATGCGATCCCGGTGCGCCTGGTGCATGGCATCGCCGCGGCGATCTTCGCCGTGCTCGGCGTGGCCACGCTGCTCGGTGCCGGCGAGAGCCTGGGTTTCTGAACCCGGCACCCTCGTAACACGACGCCCCTATCCTTCTCCCCCGGCGGGCAGCAGCCCGTCGGCCCTTCGGAGACGACCACATGACCCTGCAAGCGATCGAGAACATCAACCTCGTATCCCTCCTCGACACCTTGCTGAGCCTGGTGACTGCCTTCGTGCTCGGCGGGCTGATCGGCTACGAGCGCCAGTACCGGCAGCGTACCGCCGGGCTGCGCACCAACGTGCTGGTGGCGGTGGGGGCGGCGATCTTCGTGGACATGGCCAACCACCTGGGCGGCCACGAAGGCGCCGAGCACGTGGTGGCTTACGTGGTGTCGGGCATCGGCTTTCTCGGCGCCGGGGTGATCATGCGCGAAGAGGGCAACGTGCGCGGCCTCAACACCGCCGCCACGCTGTGGGGCTCGGCTGCGGTCGGCGCCTGCGCCGGTGCCGACCTGTTGCCCGAGGCCGCCCTCGGCGCGCTGTTCGTGCTTGCGGCCAACACACTGCTGCGGCCGGTGGTGGACCGCATCAACCGGGAACCGATCGACACCCTGGCGGTGGAAGTCACCAACACCGTCTATGTGATCGCCCCGCGCGAACGCCAGAAGGAAGCCCTGCGCCTGCTGGAAGCGGCGCTGGAGGCCGCCGAGCACACGGCCCGCGACCTCGTCGTGCATGCCTTCGGCGACGATGCGGTGGAAATCGAGGCGGTGCTGATGGCCACCGCGGTGGATGGCGACGAGCTGGACCGGCTGACCCGCCGGCTCGCCGAGCAGCCCGGTATCAGCCAGGCCTTCTGGAGCCCCAGCACCACCGAATAGGCCCCATCCGCGTCATTCCTGCCGCCGCCGCATCTCGTCGAGCATCGCAGAGAACTGCTCGGCGGTTTCATGGCGGACCAGCGCCGGGCCGATCATCGGCGGAAACCAGAAGCCCGGCAGGGCTTCGGCGTGGTAGTTGAGGCGGGTACCGCCGTCCTCCGGCTCGAGCCGCATCAGGCTCTCCATGCGCTGGAGGTTGCCGCCCAGGCCATGGGCACGGATCTCGCTGTAGGGCGTCAGGCGGATTTCCCGCAGGGATTCGAAGTTCGCCGAGAACAAGCCATAGCGCGCCACGCCCTGCTGGTGCACCTTCAGCATGCCCTCGCTACGCTCGAGGACTCGGCTGCTCTTCAGGTTGGACACAAAGGACGCCATGTGTTCGAAGTCGGTCAGCACCGCCCAGGCCTGGGCCGGCCGCACCGGCGTGTGCATCACCACGTCCACCACGAAACCGCCGTTGGCACGCTCCACATGCACATCCTGGTCGCGCACGGCCGGCTCCGCGGCCTGGCCACCGTACGGCAAGGCCAGCAATGCGAGGCTGCACAGGGCAAGAAGACGATCGGCGACACGCGGCATGGCATGAACGGTTTGCAGAAACGGACATCAGTCTGCCACGCCAGGCTGTCGTGCGGCTTGCCGAACGCATACCCACCGTGAGCGCCCCTCAGCGCCCCCGCCCGTAACGCTCCCACGGCGGCTCAGGGCTCAGCCAGGCCTGGAACTCGCCCAGGAAGGCCCGCACCGCCGGCAGGCGCCCGCGGCTGGGCAGATAACAGGCGTACAGGTTGCGGCCGAAATCCACCTGCGGCTCGTAGGCGTCGAGCAGCGTTTCCAGCTCGCCCCGCGCCAGCGCGTCGCCGCACAGGTAGGTGGGCAGAATCGCGATGCCCTGCCCGGCCCGTACCGCGTCCAGCGTGCTGCCGATGTCGTTGAAGCGCAGGCGGCTGTGTATCGGTACGCTGAGCTCGCTGCCCCCGTCATCCCGCAAGCGCCACATCCCGCCGTCGCTGAGCAGGTGGCTGAAGCACTGGTGCGCCGCCAGGTCGGCCGGCAACCGGGGCCGGCCGTGGGCTGCCAGATAGGCCGGCGCCGCGCAGATCACGCGCCGCAACACCAGCAGCAGGCGCGACACCACGTCCTCCGGCGGGGACTTGGTCATGCGCAGCGCCAGATCGATGCTCGCGTCGGCGAAGTCCACCCGCTCGTCGCTGAGGATCAGCTCGCACTCCAGCTCCGGATAGCGCGCCAGCAGGCGCGGCACGAAAGGCGCCACGCATTGGCGCCCGAACACCGCCGAGGCGCCGATGCGCAGCACGCCGCGCGGCACCTCGTCCACGTTGCGCACCGCCAGTTCGGCGCCATCCACCGCGTCGAGGGCCTGCAGCGCGTGGCGGTGGAAGATCTCGCCGGACGGCGTCAGCACCAGCTTGCGGGTGGAGCGCTCGAACAGGCGCACACCGAAGGCCTGCTCCAGTTCGCCGACCTGTTTGCTGACCTGGGCCCGCGTGCAGTCCAGACGCCGGGCGGCGGCGGCCATGCTGCCTTCCTCGACGACGCGGACGAAACTCTCCCAACTTGCCAGCCAGCGCATTTGTCAATGATCCGTTGACGTATTGGTGACGATTATCATCTTTTTCGCGGCGTATCCAAAACCTATAGTCGATCCACCCCCTGCTCACCCGGATCGCCATCATGTTCCACACCTTGCGCAAGCCCGATGTCCTGCTCACCACGCTAGCGGCCGCCGGCATCCTGCTGGTCACCATGGGCGCCCGCCAGTCCATCGGGCTGTTCGTCAGCCCGCTGAACACCTCCACCGGCCTCGGCATCGCCACCATCAGCCTGGCGCTGGCCATCGGTCAGTTCAGCTGGGGCGCCATCCAGCCGGTGGCCGGCGCCATCGCCGACCGCTACGGGCCCCGCCCAGTGCTGATCGGCGGAGTACTGCTGCTGGCCGTCGGCAGCGCGCTGACGCCCTTCGTGGACTCCGCCTTCGGCCTGGTGCTGACCCTCGGCCTGCTGTCGGCAATGGGTTCCGGCGCCGGCAGCTTCTCGGTGCTGATCGGTGCCGCCGCCCGGCGCATGCCGGCCGAAGCCCGCGGCGCGGCATCCGGCGTCATCAATGCCGGCGGTTCCTTCGGCCAGTTCGTTTTCGCACCGGTGCTGCAGGGCCTGATCCAGGCCCTCGGCTGGATGGGGGCCATGTGGTCGCTGGCGGTCATGACCCTCGGCGCGCTGCCGCTGGTGAACAAGCTCACCGACCGGCCGCTGGCGCCGGTCCATCACACGGATGCGGATGCCGGCAGCGACGGCGGCCTGCGCCAGGCCATCGTCACGGCACTGCGCAACCGGGACTACCTGCTGCTGCACGCCGGCTTCTTCACCTGCGGCTTCCACATTGCTTTCCTGGTCACCCACCTGCCCGGCGAGGTGAGCCTGTGCGGCCTGCCGCCGTCGGTGGCGAGCTGGTCGCTGGCGATCATCGGCCTGTCCAACGTGGTCGGCAGCCTGTACGCCGGCGCCTGCATTTCCCGCTATCGCAGCAAGCACGTGCTGGCGGTGATGTACGCGTCGCGGGCGGTGCTGATCGGCTGGTACCTGCTGGCGCCGCACACCGAGCTGACCTACTACCTGTTCGCCGCCGGGCTCGGCGTCACCTGGCTGGCCACCGTGCCGCCCACCGCCGGTATCGTCGGCAAGCTGTTCGGCATCCGCTACCTGGCCACGCTGTTCGGGCTGACCCTGCTGTCCCACCAGATCGGCGGCTTCCTCGGCGCCTGGCTGGGCGGCCTGGCCCTGGCCCGCTTCGGCGACTACAGTTGGATGTGGTATGCCGACATGGTGTTGGCGGTGTTCGCCGCGCTGGTCAACCTGCCGATCCGCGAAGCGCCGGTGGCCCGCAAGCTGGCCACCACCTGACAGCCGGAATCAGGGCAGACGAAAACGGGCGATGTCCTGCTCCAGGTGACCGGCCAGCGCCTTCAGCTGGTGGGCGGTCTGCTCCGTCTCGCTGGAATTGAGGCTGTTGCGCTCGGCCATCTGCGCAATGCCCTCGACGCGGCGGGCGATCTCGGTACTGGCGGCGCTCTGCTCGCGCAGGGCGTCGCTGATCTCGTTGATGGCCTGCACGGTCCGCCCCGAACCGTCGCGGATCTCGGCAATCGCGCCACCCGCCTGGCCGGCCCGCTCGACCCCCTCGCCGACCCGGCCGACGCCCTCCTCCATGGCCTGCACCGCATCCTGCGTGCTGTCCTGGATCGCCTTGACCATCGCGGCGATCTCCTGGGTCGACTGACCGGTACGCTCGGCCAGTTTCCGCACCTCGTCGGCCACCACCGCGAAACCGCGCCCCTGCTCGCCCGCACGGGCCGCCTCGATGGCCGCGTTGAGGGCCAGCAGGTTGGTCTGGTCGGCAATCTCCTTGATCGTACCGACGATGGCCGAGATCTGTGTCGAGCGTTCGCCGAGGCCGCCGACAATGCCGGCGGTGCGCTGCACCACCTCGGAAATCCGGTTGATGTCGTCGATGGTCCGCCGCACCACATCGCCGCCTTCCACCGCCAGCCGGCCCGCATGCGTCGCTTCGCCCTGGGCATCCTGGGCATTCGATGAAATGTGGTTGATGCCGACCGTCATCTGCTCGACCGCCGCCGCCATCGCCGACGCCGCATCGCTCTGGCCGGACGAACTCTGCGCCACCTCGCCGGATGCCGTTACCAGGCGATCGGCGGCCGTCGACAGCTCATCCGCGGTCTGGCTGGCCCCACGCAGCAGGGTGGCGATCGACCCGCTCATGCGATTGAAAGCCTGGGCTACCCGCTGCAACTCGTCCCGGCAGACCAGATCGACCTTCACGGTGAGGTCGCCGTCGGCAACCCGCTCAGCACTGGCCGCCAGGCTCGCCACCGCCCCGCCGATCGCCGAAGACACCGCGGCCAGCAGATAGACGATCAGCAGTGACACGCCGATGGCAACCGCCACGGTGGTCGCAAAAGTCTGCAGCAGGCGGCTCTCGCGGGCCGCCAGCAGGCCTTCCAGTTCCGGCACGAATTGCGTGAAGGCATGCCCGTACAAGGCGTCGATGGTAGCCGTCGTGCGCTGCACCCAATCGGCCGCCGGCGTCTCGTAGCGGCCGGCCAGGATGTCGCGCCGAACCACGTCGGTCAGCGCCTTCAACTGCGGGCCGGCCTCGCCCTCCAGGCGCGCCACCGCGGCAGCCAGCCCCGGCCGCTCCGCGCTGGCCTTCTTCAGCTCCTTGGTGACACTCTGATAACGCGCATCGCTGACCGCCAGCAGCGTGGCCAGGTCTTCCCGATCCTTATCGGTGGCACTCTTCTGGGTCAGCAACTGATTGCCCATCGCGCGCATCTTGCCGATCCGCTCCATCACGTCGGGCAGACGGACCAGTACGGCATCGACGAGATAGAAGCCATCCGCCTCCCGGTCGAGCAGCAAGCCCGACGCGGTAACCACGTCGTCGATGTAATCCAGCAGGTGCTCGATCAGCTCCCGGTGGGCCATCCGATTTGCGGTGGCGTCCATGCTGCCGCCCGTGGCGACCAGCCGCGCCCACTCTTCCCGTACGGCCTGCCACTTCGGCTGGGTCGCCTGCAGCACCGGCGCCGCCTTCAGCGTCTCGTCCACCTGGCCCATCCAGCGCCCGACCTGAGCGGCGATCTCATCGGCACGCCCTTTCGCATCAGCCTGGCCGGACAGCACGCTGATCATCGCGGCCCTGTGCTTCTGGGTGTCCTGCAAGGCATGCAGGGCCGGCACCAGCAGCTGCACACCAGCCTGCTCGGCGCGGGTAGCCTGCACCTCGCCCCACAGATTGAAGCCCAAGAAGCTCCCGAGGCCCGCGAGCGCGCACACCACGCAGGCGCTGATCACCGCAAACTTGCCGCGGAAACCCAGGCGATTGAGAAAAGCCACGGCCGGGGCGAGAAATACGTTCATGGTGACACCTGCATTCGATGCGTTGAGTTCCAGCCCATCATCACGGGCCGCGGACACCCTATCATTGATGGGAAACAAGAAACGCAAACGATTGTCAAGCCCCCCGAGTCTCCTCACACGGCAACCATGTGCAACGAAATGCAGCGAAAAACATAAAAAAGCTTGCCAAGCCCCGTTTCGATTGGGTACTATGCGCCCGCTTTTTGCAGTTGCCGAAACACATTCGCGACGCACCAGATTTCGCAAAGAGTCCAATCTTCCGATTGGACTCTTTGTTTTCAGGTAGTACGCGGCAGTAGCTCAGTTGGTAGAGCGCAACCTTGCCAAGGTTGAGGTCGAGAGTTCGAGACTCTTCTGCCGCTCCAGTCAAAAGCGCAGCGCCCTTCAAAAAGCGTTTCGTTGCCAGCAGGCCTTCTTGGTCTGCGACATGCCGGTTCCGGCTCATGTAGCTCAGTGGCAGAGCACTCCCTTGGTAAGGGAGAGGTCGGCAGTTCAATCCTGCCCATGAGCACCAGCACTTGCCACAAAGGCCGACCTCCGGGTCGGCCTTTGTGCTTTCCAGCCCCTCCCGCACGCCACTCCCGTCCACCGCTCCCGTGGCCGGACACCGCTCTTCGCCCGTTCATCCGGCTGACGCCTCGGCGAACTATCCTGTGAGCTGAACAGCAACACACTCCGACGGCGATTGGCCTTTGATGCATTGCAACAGGAACGCTATCCTGTCGCTATCCTTTCATCCGGCTCCACTCTTTCAAGCGAGACACAGCGTGAGCGACATCGATCTGAAACGGTTTTTCCTGGAACAGGTACGCCTGTTCGAGCATTTCCCGGCCGACAAGGTCGACGAGATCGTGGCCAGCGGCCGGCTGGCCACCTACGAAGGCAACGAGGCCATTCTGGAAACCGGCGACGAGGGCCAGTACCTCGGCGTGCTGATCACCGGCCACGCGGAAATCTCGGTCACCGACAACACCGGCACCCGCACGGTGCTGACCCAGCTCGGGCCGGGCGACGTGTTCGGCGTGATGTCCACCCTCACCGGCGACCGCGTGACCGCCGACGTGATCGCCGGCAACCGTTGCTACGTGCTGCTGATCCCGCTGGAGACCTTCAACACCCACATCCTCACCAACCCGAAGGCCATCGGCTACCTGTCGCGGATGCTGCTCGAACGCATGCGCAGCATGTCGCTGGACATCGTGTCGGCCAAGTCCTCCGCCGCGTCGGTGCTATCCCTGCACTCCGCGCGCGCCGGCAAGGTGATTGCCCTCAACGTGGGCCTCAGCCAGATCCACTTTGGCATCTACGATACCCGCGACCTCGGCTCCGACGTCCACGGCATCATCGACAACGCCGAAGAGTACGTGTCGCGCATCAGCGTGATGGTCGGCCCGCAGGTCAAGACCATCACCCGCGACCCCTTCCCACTGTCCGAGCTGTTCCCGGTCATGCAGGACGCCGCCCGCCAGCTCGGCGACGCCTTCGCCTTCGAGCTCGATGAAATCTGCGCGGTCGGCCACCGGGTCGTCCATGGCGGCAACCGCTTCGCCGCCGCGGCGGTCATCACGCCGACCGTCATCGCCGACATCGAGGCGCTGGCGGTATTCGCGCCGCTGCACAACCCGGTGAACGTGGCCGGCATCCGCGAAGCCCTCAAGCGGCTGCCCGACGTGCCCCACGTGGCGGTCTTCGACACCGCCTTCCACCAGACCCTGCCGCCCTACGCCTACCTGTACGGCCTGCCCTACGACCTCTACAAGCAGGATGGCATCCGCCGCTACGGCTTCCACGGCACCTCCCACCGCTACGTGTCGCTGAAGTCGGCCGAGGTGCTGAAGCGCCCCCTCGGCGAACTGGAGATCGTCTCCTGCCACCTGGGCATCGGTGCCTCCGTGTGCGCCATCGACCACGGCCGCTCGGTGGACACCTCGATGGGCATGACGCCCACCGACGGGCTGATCATGCCCAGCCGCTCCGGCAGCATCGACCCGGCTGTCATGGTGCACCTGATGGAGCACCAGCAGATGTCGCCGGAAGCCCTGTCCACGCTGATCAACACCGAGAGCGGCCTGAAGGGCATCTCCGGCATCTCCAGCAACATCCACGACATCGAGACCGCCGCCGGCAACGGCCACCACCGCGCGCTGCTGGCCCACAAGGCCTTCTGCTACCAGGTCCGCAAGAACATCGGCGCCTACGTGGCGGCGATGGGCGGTATCGACGTGCTGGCCTTCACCGGCGACATCGGCGAGACCAGCGCCGCGGTGCGCAGCCTGGCCTGCCAGGGCCTCGCCTACATGGGCATCAAGCTCGACGAGGAGAGGAACCGCAACCTCGGCAAGGTGGAAGACTTCGCGATCATCTCCACCGACGACTCGCCGGTAACCATCCTCGTCATCAACAATGACGACGAACGGCTGGTGGCCTGGGAGACCCTGCGCGCCATCGAAAGGGACGAACTGATCCGCGAGGCCAAGGCCGAGGAAAAGGCGCCGATGCCGATCCCCGTCGAGATCTCGGCTCACCACGTGCACCTGTCCCAGGCCGACGTGGAGAAGCTGTTCGGCCCCGGCCACCAGCTCACGCCGGAACACGAGCTGTCCCAGCCCGGCCAGTTCGCCTGTGCCGAGAAGGTGCACCTGGTCGGCCCCAAGGGACGCATCGCCAACGTGCGCGTGCTCGGCCCGACCCGCAAGGAGACCCAGGTCGAAATCGCCATGACCGAGCAGTTCAAGGTCGGCCTGCAACCGCCGATCCGCGAATCCGGCGACCTCGCCAACACCCCGGGCATCACCCTCGAAGGGCCGGCCGGCAGCACCACCATCGAACGCGGCGTGATCTGCGCCCAGCGCCACATCCACATGACGCCGGAAGACGCGCGCCGCCTGCGGGTGCGCGACAAGTACGTGGTGCGCGTGCGCGTCGAGGGCGAGCGCGAGCTGATCTTCGGCGACGTGATCGTGCGGGTCAGCCCGAGCTACCGGCTGGCGATGCACATCGACACCGACGAGGGCAACGCCGCCAACATCCGCACCGGCATGCTCGGCTACATCGAGGAAATCCAGAGCCGCCACTGAACCAGCCGGGCGCCCAGCCCGGCCCCGAGGAAGCAAGGAAATCCGAGGCAGTCCGGCATTTCCTTGCGTGCGGCAGCGCCTCTTCGAATGCGATGACGCGCTAGTCGCCGCGTTCGAGGAAGCGCCGAGTCGCCAGGCGCAAAAAATCCATCTGCTGACGAAAAGCCCGGCAGCCGCCGCAGAACAGCAGATGCACCCGCAAGCGCAGGCGTTCGCCGCGGCCCAGCGGGCGGTCCAGCGCCTCGGACATCAAGTGGGTCGCGTCCCTGCATTTCATCATGATGCCCGGCCCTCCGCGCCGAACCAGCCGTTGGTAAGACACTGCCGCAGCGCCGCGCGGGCCCTGTGCAGGATCACGTTGCAGTTATTGGCGGTGAGCACCAGCGTCGCACAGATCTCGTCGGTCTCGAAACCGAGGAACTCGCGCATCATGAAGACCCGCGCCGTGCGCGCCGGCAGCACCTCCAGACAGGTCTCGAAGACCTGCCAGAACTGGCGCTGGGCCAGCGCCTCTTCCGGATCGCCCCAGGCCTGCGGCCGCCCCTGCGGGCTCCAGTGCTCGTTGTCCTTGAAGAGCCGGTCGAAGGCCTCGTCGAGTTCCTCCTCGTCGCGCTCGAAGCTGGAGATCTGCACCGTACGGCCACGCTCGCGCAGCGTATCGATGATCTTGTGGCGCAGGATCGTGAAGATCCAGGTCTTCAAGGCCGAGCGCCCGGCAAAGCGGTCGATGCCCAGCAGCGCCGACTCGATGGCTTCCTGCACGGCGTCGTCCGCGGCGGCCTCGTCCTGCAGTTGCAGGCGGGCAAACTTCAGCATCTGCGGGCGGAAGCCCGAAATGAGGTCGGCACTGCCGGAGTCGATCATGGCTGGCGAACAATCTACGGGGCGGCGCTCCCATGCGGATCGGCAAGCAGCCGCCGACGGATCCACGCATCCATGCTCAGCCGCCCCGGCCCGAGCAGGATCAGTGGCATCAGCATAGCAAGGAAGAGCAGGGGCAACTTGAAATTGCCGTGGCCAGCGTCGGTGATCGCATAACCCTGCCAGAGTTCGCGGAGGCCCATCCAGTCCGCGGGCCAATGCACGGCAGCGATCGCCACCACCGTCAACACGGCCAGCGCCACGCTGAAGAAGCGCGTCGCCAGCCCCAGCAGCAGGGCTGCGCCGCCGATCAACTCGATCCACGTGGCGAGCTGCCAGCTGACCTCCGGCGGCACCAGGTCGAACGGAAATGGAAACTGGCCCTGGATGTCGGCAAACCAGTTGGGGCCGAACAGCTTTTCCCGCCCCGACTCGAAGAACTCCCAGGCCAGCAGTGTCCGCAGGCCGAGCAGCGCAATCCATTGCCCAAGGCTCTCCAGCTGCCCCAAGCCCGTATCGAACCAGGCCGAAGCCTGGATGCGCAGAGTCGTCATGTCCGTTCTCCCAGTAATACGCCGTGCTGGCGCAGCTCGGCCAGGCTGTGCCGGCCAAAATCGATGAATGCCGCATCGGCCGGCCGCCCCAGCTCCATGGCCAGCGCTTCGAGGGCTTGCCGCCCGCTGCGCTCGCCGTCGAGCAGCGCCAACAGACGCGCGCTTGCCGGGCTCAGCGCAATGAAGCGCACCACGTCGTCCGCATCCCGATACACCACCAGATAGGCCGCCTCGGGCTGGCGCGGCCGGAAGTCCGGCCCGATGCGCTGCACCGGCCACGCGAAGGCCAGCGACAGCCGCGCCGGGTTGGCCAGCGGCACGCCGTCGAGCAGATCGCCGTCGGGCCGGTGCGGCGGCACCGCCACATCCATCACGTCCACCGCCAGCTCCGTCCATTCGTAGCGCGCCAACTCGCCGAACCAGCGCGGCAGCGGCTGGCGGCAGGCGCCGCTGTCCAGGTAGGCCAGGAACTCCTGCGGGATCTCGCGGAACCACGGCGTCGCACAGCGCCAGTCGCGCAGGAAGGCGCGGCACAGGCGGGTCCACCGGGCCTCGCCCAGCGTCGCCCGGGCCACCGGAAAACAACGGTCGAGAAAGCCGCGCAGACGCTGGAACACCAGCCCCTCGTACACCGCCATGCGCCCGGCTGGCACGCCAACTGGACAGGCGGCCCGGCGGCCATGGCGCAGGCGCTCGCCGAAGGCGCTCTGCCAGGCCTGCAGCCCGGCGGCGGCCACATCAGCGGGCGCGCTCACACCGGCACCTCGGTGGCCCGCCGGGCACGGGCCTGGCGGGTGGCGATCTGCGCGACCTCGGCCCCCAGCGCGGCCAGCGGCGGAAAGTTGAAATCCCGCTCCAGGCAGGTCGGCAGCGGACCAGTACGCGCGTAGGCGGCATCGAGCAGCGCCCACACCGGGTCGATCACGTCGGCGCCGTGGGTGTCGAGGCGCAGCCCGTCCGGCTCCACGTCATGCCCCGCCACGTGGATGTAGCAGCAGCGCTCCAGCGGCAGCGCGTGCATGAATTCGTAAGGGTCGAAACCGAAGTTGGCGGCATTGACCAAGACGTTGTTCACGTCCAGGTGCAACCGGCAGTCGGCCTCCTCCACCACCGCGCGGATGAAGTCCGCCTCGCCCATCTCGGCGCCGGGCGGCGCCACGTAGTAGGAGGCGTTCTCGATGCCGATGGCCATGCCCAGCGCGTCCTGGGCCTGGCGGATGCGCGCGGCAACCCAGCGCACCGCCTCGCCGGTGCACGGCAGCGGCAACAGATCGTAGAGCTGGCCCGCATCGCCGCACCAGGACAGGTGTTCGGTGTACAGGCCGATGCCGTGCCCGGCCATGAAGGCGCGGATGCGCGCCAGCAGTTCCATGTCGAGGGGCTGCGGCCCGCCCAGATTCAGCGACAGGCCGTGGCAGACGAAGGGGTAACGCTCGGTGAAGGCGCGCAGCTGGCGCGCCGAACGACCGCCCATGCCGGCCCAGTTCTCCGGTGCCAGCTCGAAAAAGTCCACCGTGTCGGGTACGCCGGCTTCCATCTCCGCCAGCAACTCGCGGCGAAAGCCGAGCCCGGCCCCGTGGGGCATGCGTTCTGGCATGTCGAATCCTCCCGCATGGGCCGGGAAACGGCATGCGCCGTCCCGGCCATTCCGATCGATTATTTTTTCTTGTCGGCACCGCAGCTGCCGTCGGCCTTCTTGTCAGCGCCACAGGAGCCATCGGCCTTCTTGTCCATGGCCATCTTGTCGTTCATCTTCGTTTCGGCCTTGTGCGCGGACTTCCTGGCAGCCTTCTTGTCGGCACCGCACTTACCTTCACCGCACTTGCCGTCCTGCATCTTGGTGTCGGCCTGGGCCAGCTGGTAGCCCCCAGCCAGCGGCTTGGCGGCAAAGGGGTTGTCGGCGGCATGGGCAGCACCGAAAGCAACGGAAGCAGCCAGGGCGGCGGTGAGAGCGGTAGCCTTGTTCATTGCGAATCTCCTTGAGGGGTTGAAAGCAGCCCTGCCGGACGCCGGCATGGCGCCCCGGATTATCAGGTGCTGGCGATTGGACGGAAATGCCCCCCGCGTTCTTACAGCAACGACGAAAAAATATTCAGCGGCACCGCGAATGCCAAAAAAACGCCGGCAGAAGCCGGCGATGAAAGGGCCGGACTAGCGGCCGAGAGGGAAAGGAAAAAGCGGTTGCGGGTGCTCAGCTCTTCGGCAGGCGGCCCATCAGGTAGAACTCGTCGTTGGGGCGCAGGGAAATCAGGTTGGCGAGCCGATTGCTCATCGCGAAGAAGGCGGTGATCGCGCCGATGTCCCAGATCGCCTCGTCGTCGAAGCCGTGGGCCTTGAGGGCCGCGATGTCGGCATCGCCGACGGTGGCCGCATCCAGCGACAGCTTCAGCGCGAAGTCGAGCATGGCCTGCTGGCGCGGGCTGATCTCGGCCTTGCGGTAGTTGGTGGCCAGCTGGTCGGCGACGCGCGGGTTCTTGGCGCGGATGCGCAGGATCGCCCCGTGGGCGACCACACAGTACAGGCACTGGTTGGCGCCGGACGTGGCGACGACGATCATCTCCCGCTCGGCCTTGCTGAGGCCGACGTCCTTCTCCATCAGCGCGTCGTGGTAAGCGAAGAAGGCGCGGAATTCCTCCGGGCGGTGGGCCAGCGCGAGGAACACATTGGGCACGAAGCCGGCCTTCTCCTGCACGGCGAGGATGCGGGCGCGCACGTCGTCGGGCAGGTTGGCGAGTTCGGGAACGGGGTAGCGGCTGATCGGCAGATCGGACATGGCTGGTCTCCTTGAATTATGTTTTCTCATGTCATGGCGCGGGGTGCGCGCAGCCAGTGTAGCCGGCCCGCCGCGGCCCACGGCGCGGGCCCGTGCAGATCGTCGGAAAGTACAAACGAATTGGCCGAAAGCGCATGACGGCCGCCGCCGGGCCGATACCGGCGGTATGCACAGAACTGCCGCCCGCGGCGCTTATCGCCACCGCCCCACTCCCCTAAGATCAGCCCGACAGCATCGACACAAGGAGCACGGCCATGCGCATCCGGATTGCCTGGGATCACGGGGAAGTCTTCGCCCGCCTGGACGACACGCCGGGCGCTCGTGCGATGCTGGCCGCGCTGCCGCTGCAATCCACCGCGGCGAGCCGTGGCGACGAGGTCGTCCTCAGCGTTCCGCTGCGCGTCCGCGCTGGCGGCAAGACCCGTGACGACCTTGAGCCGGGCACCGTGTGCTACTGGCCGGCCGGCGCATCCATCGCCCTGCCCTTCGGCTCGTCGGCAGTCCACCACGACAGCGGCTGCCAGGTGCTCGGCCGCCTGGAGGACGATCCGCGCCTGCTGCGCCAGGTGCGTAGCGGCCACCTGCTGACGGTGACGCGGGCGTGAGGCAGGCAATGCCACGCGGCCGCCCTCAGCGTTCCCAGTAGCCCGGCTCGGCATAGATGCGCCTCAGGTAGTCCATAAAGACGCGCACCTTGGCCGGCAGGTAGCGCTGCTGCGGATAGACCGCCTGGATCGCATAGGCCGGCGCGGCGAAGTCGTCGAGCACGGTAACCAGCTCGCCGCGCTTCAGCTCGCCCTCGATCTCCCAGGTGGACCGCCAGCCGATGCCGAGGCCCTGCTTGACCCAGCTATAGAGCAGTTCGCCGTCGTTGCAGTCGAGGTTGCCGCTGACCTTCACCGCCACCATCTTCCCATCCTGCAGGAAGGCCCAGCCGCGCTGCTGGCCGCCCTGCAGGTTGAAGGCCAGGCAGTTGTGGTGAGCCAGGTCGTCCAGCGTCTGTGGCACCCCGTGACGCTCGAAATAGGCCGGCGTGCCGCACACCACGCGCCGGTTGCCAGCCAGCCGCACCGCCACGTAGTTCGGGTCGGTCACCTCGCCGATGCGGATCGACATGTCATAGCCCTCGCGCACCAGGTCCACCACGCTGTCGGTCAGGTTGAAGGACAGCTTGAGGTCTGGGTACAGGGCCTGGAAAGCTGGCCCGTGGGGCGCCACGTGGCGCCGCCCGAAGGCCGCCGGCGCCGATACCACCAGGTGGCCGCGCACCGTGTTGCGGCCGGCGGTGATCGCCGACTCCACGTCGTCGAAGTCCTTGAGCAGCTGGCGCGCCTGTTCGAGAAAGCGCTCCCCCAGCTCGGTGAGGTGCAGACCGCGCGTCGAGCGGTGCATCAGCTTGACGCCGAGGCGCCCTTCCAGCGCGTCGAGGCGCCGCCCCATGACCACCGGCGTAACCTGCTCGACCAGCGCTGCCGCCGCGAAGCTGCCCTTTTCCGCCACCAGCACGAAGCTGCGCAGCTCGGTGTAACGATCCATCCTGAATTCTCCTTGTCGCGCAGCCGCTCAGTCGCCCACCACCGGCCAGCCGCGCGGGTCGAAGCCGTAGCGCAGCGCGCCCCAGTGGCGGCCGCCCACGCGCAGCGGGACCGCCACCTCGGTGAGGATGTCGCCGTTGTCGCGGGTGTAGGTGCGCACCACGAAGGGCTTGTCGGTCTGGCGGGCCACGGCCAGCGCATCGGGGGTGTCGAACAGGCGCTTGTGACGGCTGCGCTCGCCATCCACCGCCGGGTCGCCACAGGCCGGATGGGAATGGCAACGGTTGTGGGTCGGCGCATAACCGTTGCGATCCACCAGCACGCAGAAGTGGCCCCACTCGAAGCGCGCCAGCACCAGGTCGAGCACCGCCTGCAGCGGCGCCTCCAGGGCCAGGTCGTAGCCGGTGTGGTACTGGCGCGGATCGGTGCCGGCAATCGGCCGGTAGACCTGGTCGAACACGTCGATGCCGCGCGCGGCGGCTCCTTCGAGGATCGCCGCCAGCTCGGCCGCCGCCGGCTGCAGGGTATTGATGACCTCGTGGAACTCCCCCTCGCCGACGACGAAGCGCAGGATGATCTCCTGGATCTTGCCCGACGCCTGGTCGAGCTCGCCGGCCACCACCTCGCTGTGTTGCAGGCGCTCGCTGACCTGCTGGCTGAGGGCGTCGATCTCGCCGATGTTGCGATGGACCGTGCGGTTGCTGTCGGCAAAGCGCTCCAGCGTCGCGGCGACGCTGCCGAGGGTCCGCGCGGTGCGGTCGAAATCCCCCATCAACACCGCGAAATTGGCGGCTGCCTTGTCCATCACGTCGCGGGTCAGGCCGATGTCGTCGGTAATCCGGGCCGTCTCGCTGCGGGTGCTGTCCACCAGGCCCAGCATGCCGTCGATGTTGCGCGAGATCTCCTCGGAGGCCTGGCGGGAGCGCTCCGCCAGGCCGCGCACCTCGTCCGCCACCACCGAGAAGCCGCGCCCTGCCTCGCCGGCCCGGGCCGCCTCGATGGAAGCATTGAGGGCCAGCAGGTTGGTCTGCTCGGCAATCCCGCGGATCAGCGCGACGATGGCCTGGATGCTCTCCGAGCGGGCGCTCAGGTCAGCCACCGTATGGTTGAAGCGCCCGACGCGCAGGCTGACTTCATTGACGCGCCGGGCCGCCTCCTCCAGCTCGTCGTTGGAGCTGCGCGCCAGCTCCAGGTTGGCCAGGGTCACACCGGCGATGCGCTGGGTCTCGGCGCTGACCTCGCTGATGCCCAGCGTGGTCGCACTGCTGGCCTCGCGCACCTGCTCGGCGAGGCGGTCCTGCAGCTGCGCACTGGCCGCCGACTGGCCCAGGTTGCGGCGGGTCAGCGCGGTGTCCATGCCGATCCGGAAGGTCATCAGGCGCACGTTGTTGAGCAGGTGGCGCATCTTGCGCAGGAAGCGGTTGTAGGCCTCGGCCAGCTCGCGCAGTTCGTCGTGGGTGCTGGCCGGCAGGTCCCGCGACAGATTGCCGACACCGGCGCCGATCTGCTCGAAGATGTCGATCACCGCGCGCACCGGCCGCACGATGAGGAAGCGGAAGTACCACACTGAAAAGGCCACATAGGCCACCGAGGCGAGGAGGAGCGCCACGTTCCACCCCAGCAGCCCGTCGAGTGCCGCTCCGGCCTGCCCGTCCCCGCCCGGCAGGCCGCGCAGTTGCTCGCGGGTCCGCCAGGTCAGCGCCAGCAGCACGAGCTGGAAACCGCACACCAGGAACAGGCTGCAGAACTTGCGGGTGAGGGAGTTCCACACCACCCGCTCGCTCAGTTCATAGAGCCGGACTACGGCCTTCATGCCCGGCTCACGCCCCCGGCACGCGGGCCACGTGCAGCAGGTTGGTACTGCCCTGCTGGCCGAAGGGCAGGCCGGCGATGACCACCACCGTGTCACCCGCCTGGGCCACCGCCTCGCGCAGGGCCGCGGCGGTGGCGTGCTCGATCATCTCGGCCACGTCATGCACCTCGTCGAAGGGCACCGGATGCACGCCCCAGGCGATGGCCAGGCGGCGCGCCGTGGCCAGCCGCGGGGTCAGCGCCAGGATCGGCGTCACCGGGCGTTCCCGGCTGGCGCGCAGGGCACTGAAGCCGGAGGTGGTGAAGGCCACCGTGGCGGCCGGTTCGAGCAGGCCGGCGACGCGGCGCAGCGCGCAGCAGATGGCGTCCGGCGTGGTGGCCGCGGCTGGCGTGTGGCTGGCCTCCAGCTCACCGCGCCAGGCCGGGTCCTGCTCCACCTCGCCGATGATGCGGTCCATGATCGACACCGCCTCCACCGGGTACTGGCCGGACGCCGACTCGGCAGACAGCATCACCGCGTCGGCGCCTTCATACACCGCGGTGGCCACGTCGGAGGCTTCGGCGCGGGTCGGCACCGGGGCGGTGATCATCGATTCGAGCATCTGCGTCGCCACCACCACCGGCCGGCCGGCGGCCCGCGCGGCGCGCACGATGCGCCGCTGCAGCACCGGCACCTGCTGGGGCGGCAGCTCGACGCCCAGGTCACCACGGGCCACCATCACGCCATCGGCCAGCGCGACGATATCGTCCAGGTGCTCGATGGCCGCCGGCTTTTCCAGCTTGGCCATGATCCACGCCTTGTCGCCGATCAGCTCGCGGGCCTCGCGGATGTCCTCTGGGCGCTGCACGAAGGACAGCGCAACCCAGTCGACGCCCATTTCCAGGCCGAAGGCCAGGTCGGCCCGGTCCTTGGCGGTGAGCGGCGAGATCGGCAGCAGCACGCCGGGCACGTTGACGCCCTTGCGGTCGGACAGCGGGCCGCCGACCAGCACGGTGGTCTCGGCGTGGTCCGGCCCGAAGCTGTCCACCCGCAGGCGCAGCTTGCCGTCGTCGAGCAGCAGCTCGGTGCCGGCTTCCAGCGCGGCGAAGATCTCCGGGTGCGGCAGGCCGGCGCGGGTCGCGTCGCCGTCGGCCGGGTCCAGGTCGAGGCGGAACGGCTGGCCGGCTTCGAGCAGCACCTTGCCGCCGGCGATGCGGCCGACGCGCAGCTTGGGGCCCTGCAGGTCCATCAGCACGCCGATCGGGCGGCCGCGCTCGGCCTCCACCTGGCGGATCAGCTTGAGGCGTTCGGCATGATCGGCATGGCTGCCGTGGCTGAAGTTGAGACGGAAGACATCGGCACCGGCATCGAAGAGTTCGCGGATGCGCGCCAGCGTCGAGCTGGACGGGCCGAGGGTGGCGAGGATGCGGGAACGGCGGGCGCGCTTCATCATGCCACCTCCGCCAATGCGGCAACCCCGGCGCGGGCCACCTGGGCGTCCTCGCCGGCCTTGACGCCGGACACGCCAACGGCGCCGACGATCACCCCATCCACGACGATCGGTTCGCCGCCTTCCAGCGGCACCACCGGCATCGCCAGCGCGGCGATGCGGCCGTTGTTCACCATGTCCTCGAAGGCCTTGCTGGGCTTGCCGGTGAGCACGCAAGTGCGGGCCTTTTCCGGGGCCACGGCGGCGCTCATCAGCGGCGCGCCGTCCATGCGCTGCAGCCACAGGGCGTGGCCGCCGCCATCACAGACGGCGATGCTGACCGCCCAGCCCTGGGCCCGCGCCTCGGCCTCGGCGGCCGCGGCAATACGCTTCACGTCGTCGAGCGTGAGTGCCTTGATGTTCTTCATGTGTGTCTCCTCGTTATCTTTTGGTGTGCTGCGGTGGGGGCGAAGTCACTCGCCTGCGGATCACGTCACCAGGATCGCCCGGAAGTCGTTCACGTTGGTGAGGGTCGGTCCGGTGATCAGCGAGTCGCCGAGGGCCTCGAAGAAACCGTGGCCGTCGTTGTTGTCGAGGCTGTCGCGGGGGCGGATGCCCTTTGCCCAGGCACGTTCGAGCGTGTCGGGGAAGGTCAGCGCACCGGCGATCTCCTCCAGGCCGTCCACGCCGTCCGTGTCGCCAGCCACCGCGTGGATGCCGGACGCGCCGTCAAGGGCCACCGCCAGGGACAGCAGGAACTCCACGTTGCGCCCGCCGCGCCCGTTGCCACGTACGGTGACGGTGGTCTCGCCGCCGGACAGCAGCACGCAGGGCGCCGCGATGGGCTGGCCGTGGCGCTTCACCTGCAGCGCGATGGCGGCCATCACCTTGCCCACGTCGCGGGCCTCGCCCTCGATGCTGTCGCCGAGCAGCAGCGGCGTCACGCCGGCGGCGCGGGCCACATCGGCGGCAGCCTCCAGGGCCATTTGCGGGGTGGCGATGAGGTGCGTGCTCACCCCCGCCAGGCGCGGATCGCCCGGCTTCACGGTCTCGCCGGCACCGCTCTCCAGCAGCGCGCGGGCGCCGGCCGGCAGCTCGATGCCGTAGCGGCGGACGATCTCCAGCGCGCCGGCGCAACTCGTCGGGTCGGCCACCGTGGGCCCGGAGGCGATGTCCATCGGGTTGTCGCCGGGCACGTCGGAGATCAGCAGGTTCACCACCCGCGCCGGGTGGCAGGCTGCCGCCAGCCGGCCGCCCTTGATCGCCGAGAGGTGGCGGCGCACGCAGTTCATCTCGGAGATCGTCGCGCCGGACTTGAGCAGGGCCCGGTTGATGGCCTGCTTGTCCTCCAGCGTGACGCCCGCGCCGGGCAGCGGCAGCAGCGCCGAACCGCCGCCCGAGATCAGGCAGATCACCAGGTCGTCGGCGCTCAGGCCGCGCACCAGTTCAAGCATCCGCGCGGCCGCCTCGCGCCCCGCCGCGTCGGGCACCGGGTGGGCCGCCTCGACGATCTCGATGCGCTCGCAGGGCACCGCGTAGCCGTAGCGGGTGACCACCAGGCCGGACAGTGGGCCCGGCCAGTGGCGTTCCAGCGCCTGGGCCATCGCCGCCGACGCCTTGCCGGCGCCGATGACGAGGGTCCGCCCCTTGGACGGCTCGGGCAGGAAGCGGGGAATGCAGTGCTCGGGCTGGGCGGCATTGACCGCGGCAGTGAACATTGCGGTGAGGAGATCGCGGGGGGCGCTGTGCATGTGGGTTGTCCTTGTCGTTCAGCGGCTGCCCAGGTCGAGGAAGCGCACCCACTGGGAGCCCTTCCACAACACCGTGCGGCCCATGTCCATCAACTGCTCGGCGCCTTCCACGACGGTCAGGAAGTGGTTGCCGGCGAGCTGCCCCATTTTGCTGCCAAAGCGGCAGCTGCCATAGGCAAACAGGATCTCGGTCTCCGAGAAGCCGCCCGGGTAGAGCAGCACGTCGCCCCGCGACGGGTGGCTGGTGTGGTTCTCGAAGTCCAGGCCGGTGTCGAAGTCGGCCAGCGGCACCCACACCGCCTCGCCGCTCCAGCGGGAATGGATGACCTGGTTGGAGAAGGGCAGCATCTTCAGGAAGGCCGCGCAGGTCTTCGGCGCGGCCTCCTCTTCGAGCCGGGCGACAAAACGGTAGGAACCGACTTCGATGGCGAGATGGCGCACCGGCTCGCTCCTCACTCGGCAGCCTGCTGGCCGATCTCGAAATTGGCCATCTTCTCGAGGGCGCGCACCAGGGCCGAATGGTCCCAGCCGGCGCCACCGTGGGCCGCACAGGTGTTGAACAGCTCCTGGGCGATGGCGGTGCTGGGCAGCGCGACACCGAGCTGGCGGCCGGTGGTGAGGGCCAGGTTGAGGTCTTTCTGGTGCAGCGCGATGCGGAAGCCCGGATCGAAGCTGCGCTTGACCATGCGCTCGCCGTGCACTTCCAGGATGCGCGAGTTGGCGAAGCCGCCCATCAGCGCCTGGCGCACCTTGGCGGGGTCGGCACCGGCCTTGGCGGCCAGCAGCAGAGCCTCGCCCACCGCCTCGATGGTCAGCGCGACGATGATCTGGTTGGCGACCTTGGTGATCTGGCCGTCGCCGTTGCCGCCGACCAGGGTGATGTTCTTGCCCATCAGCTCGAACAGCGGCTTGACCTTGTCGAAGGCGGCCTCGCTGCCGCCGACCATGATGGTCAGGCTGGCCGCCTTGGCGCCCACTTCGCCGCCGGACACCGGCGCGTCCAGGTATTCGCAGCCCAGCGCGTTGATGCGCTTGGCGAAATCCTTGGTGGCCACCGGGGAGATGGAGCTCATGTCCACCACCGTCTTGCCGGCGGACAGGCCCGCGGCGACGCCCTCGGGGTTGAACAGCGCGTCCTCCACGTGGGGCGTGTCGGGCACCATGGTGATGACGATGTCGGCCTGGCGGGCGACTTCGGCGCCGCTGGCGCAGGTCCGCGCGCCGGCCTCGACGAGTTCCGCCGGCGTGGCGCCGTGGGTGAAGGTGAAGACGGTGTGACCGCCCTTGATGAGGTGGCCGGCCATGGGGGCGCCCATGATGCCGAGACCGATGAAGCCGATGTTTGCCATGATGTCTTGTCTCCTGGTGATCGTCGTGGGGCCGGCGCTCAGGCGTTCTTCAGCCAGCCGAGGCCTTCCGTGGTGGTGGTGGCGGGCTTGTATTCGCAGCCGATCCAGCCGGCGTAGCCGAGCCCGTCGATGTGGCGGAACAGCCACGGGTAGTTGATCTCGCCGCTGCCCGGCTCGTGGCGGCCGGGGTTGTCGGCCAGCTGGATGTGGGCGATGCGCGGCAGGTTTTTAGCGATGGTCGCCGCCAGTTCGCCTTCCATGCGCTGGGCGTGGTAGATGTCGTACTGCACGAACAGGTTGTCGGAGCCGACCTCGTCGAGGATCTCCAGCGCCTGCGCCGTGCGGTTCAGGTAGAAGCCGGGGATGTCGTAGGTGTTGATCGGCTCGACCAGCAGGCGGATGCCGGCTTCCTTCAGCTGCGCCGCGGCGAAGCGCAGGTTGGCGACGAAGGTCTCGCGCAGCGCGGCCTCGGACACGCCGGCCGGGGCGATGCCGGCCAGGCAGTTGATCTGCGTGCAGCCGAGGGTGCGGGCGTAGTCGATGGCGGTGGCGACGCCGTCACGGAACTCGGCGACCCGCTCCGGGTGGCAGGCGATGCCGCGCTCGCCGGCTTCCCAGTTGCCGGCCGGCAGGTTGTGCAGCACCTGGACGAGGCCGTGGCGGGCCAGCTCGGCAGCCAGGTCTTCCTTGGCGAAGGCGTAGGGGAAGAGATACTCGACCCCCTTGAAGCCGGCTGCCGCGGCGGCGCCGAAGCGCTCCAGGAAAGGCAGCTCGGTGAACAGCATGGAAAGGTTGGCGGCGAAACGCGGCATGGTGGTGTCCTTTCTGTGGCCCCGGAGGGCGTGAAGCCGTGGGGCGCGTGGCGTCGCCCGCACGGAGTCAGTGTTGCGGTCAGTCCAGCAGGGCCACCGCGGTCGGGGCGTCGGCGCCGCAGG
Organism: Zoogloea sp. GW822-FHT05C07; assembly: GCF_058800215.1. Lineage (NCBI taxonomy): Bacteria > Pseudomonadati > Pseudomonadota > Betaproteobacteria > Rhodocyclales > Zoogloeaceae > Zoogloea > Zoogloea sp. GW822-FHT05C07. Next base: position 3,027,364 of record NZ_CM179510.1, on the reverse strand, counting down.
CGGCCAAGTCCTCGAACTCGTTGATGGCGTTGATCTCGGTCCCCATCGAGATGTTGGTGACGCGCTCCAGGATGATCTCGACGACCACCGGCACGCGGAACTCCTCCATCCAGGCATAGGCCTGGGCAAAGGCCGCCTGCACGTCCTCGGCCTTGCGCACGCGGATCGCCTTGCAGCCGAGGCCTTCGACGACGCCGATGTGATCGACGCCGTAGCCCTCGGTCTCGGGGGCGTTGATGTTCTCGAAGGCCAGCTGCACGCAGTAGTCCATGTCGAAACCGCGCTGCGACTGGCGGATCAGGCCCAGGTAGGCGTTGTTCACCACCACGTGCAGGTAGGGCAGCTTGAACTGGGCGCCGACGGCCAGCTCTTCGATCATGAACTGGAAGTCGTAGTCGCCCGAGATGGCCACCACCTTGCGGGACGGATCGGCCGCACACACACCGAGCGCCGCCGGGATGGTCCACCCGAGGGGACCGGCCTGGCCGCAATTGACCCAGTGACGCGGCTTGTAGACGTGCAGGAACTGGGCGGCGGCGATCTGCGACAGACCGATGGTGCTGACGTAGGTCGTGTCCTTGCCGAAGGCCTTGTTCATCTCTTCATAGACCCGTTGCGGCTTCATCGGGGTCACTTCGAAGTGGGTCTTGCGCTGCAGCGTGCGCTTGCGCTGCTGACAGTCGGCCACCCACGCGCTGCGGTCGGCGAGCTGGCCGGCGGCCTTCATGTCGCGGGCCACGGCGATCAGCTGGTCGAGGGCCGCGCCAGCATCGGAGACGATCCCGTAGTCGGGCCCGAAAACGCGGCCGATCTGGGTCGGTTCGATGTCGATATGGACGAACTTGCGCCCTTCGGTATAGACCTCGACGGAGCCGGTGTGGCGGTTGGCCCAGCGGTTACCGATGCCGATCACGAAGTCGGACGCCAGCATCGTCGCGTTGCCATAGCGGTGGGAGGTCTGCAGGCCGACCATGCCGGCCATCAGCGGATGGTCGTCAGGGATCGTGCCCCAGCCCATCAGCGTCGGGATCACCGGCACGCCGGTGAGCTCGGCAAACTCCTGCAGGCGGGCTGCCGCATCGGCGTTGATGACGCCACCGCCGGCCACGATCAGCGGACGCTCGGCGGCGTTGAGCATCGCCAGCGCCTTCTCGGCCTGGGCGCGGGTCGCCGCCGGCTTGTGCAGCGGCAGGGATTCGTAGGTGTCGATGTCGAACTCGATCTCGGCCATCTGCACGTCGAAAGGCAGGTCGATCAGCACCGGGCCGGGGCGGCCGGAGCGCATGACGTGGAAGGCCTGCTGGAAGACGCGCGGCACCAGGGCCGGTTCGCGCACGGTAACGGCCCACTTGGTGACCGGCTTGGCGATGGACTCGATGTCCACGGCCTGGAAGTCTTCCTTGTAGAGCCGGGCACGGGGCGCCTGGCCGGTGATGCACAGGATGGGGATGGAGTCGGCGGAGGCCGAGTAGAGGCCGGTGATCATGTCGGTGCCGGCCGGGCCGGAGGTGCCGATGCACACGCCGACGTTGCCGGCGGTGGCACGGGTGAAACCTTCGGCCATGTGGGACGCACCTTCGACGTGGCGAGCCAGCACGTGCTTGAAGCCGCCATCCTTCCTCATCGCCGAGTAAAGGGGGTTGATCGCTGCGCCGGGCACGCCGAAGACGGTCTCCACACCTTCCTTGCGCATCACCGCCGCGGCGGCATCCACTGCTCTCATTCGGGCCATTTTTTCCTCCTTAGGGGTCTGTCCGATGAATCGATGGGGACAGCTTAGGGATAAAGGCAGGCGGCTTGAATTGCCGCCGGGATCGGTTCTTTCGATACTTTTAATATCGAATTGTGGTGTGAAGCTGCTGCCCCCGATATTCACTGCGCACTACCGCAGCGCCCCGGAGGCGGCCTCCACGATCAGCTCAAATTGCCATTCAGCAAAAGATAGCCGGGCACCCAGCCGGTCAGCACGCCCTGGCCGATGGCCACGCAGGCGGTCAGCCGGGTCAGCGGCTTATTGAGCGCAAGCAACAGGAAGAACAACAGCCAGAGTATCGACCAGGCCACCCACGACAGCCCCAGCCACCACTCTCCAGGCGAGTTCGCCAGGCGCAGGCAGTCCGCCGCCACCGGCACCGCGGTGAGGGCCACGAACAGGCTGAACCAGCCCAGCCCGCGGCCGTCCGCCCCGCTGTAGCGGTTGATCGCCACCCACAGGTAGGTGAAGGAGAACAGCAACGACAGCGCCGCCGCCTTCACCGACGCCAGGTCGGCACCGTCACCGAAGGCCAGCTTGAGGGCCACCAGCAGGGACAGGCCGCCGGCGAACAGGTTGATCACCGGGATCTCCCTATCGCCGATGCGGCCGAGCATCCACAGGCCGTTGAGGATCAGCACGGCGCCCACGTAGAGCAGCGCCAGTCCGAGCAACATGGCTGCGTCCTCAGCGTCGGGCCAGCGCCGCGCTGCCGGCGAAGCGGGCCGCCGGGCCCAGCTCGCGCTCGATGGCGAGCAGCCGGTTGTACTTCTCGACGCGATCCGAACGGCTCGCCGAGCCGGTCTTGATCTGCCCGCAAGCAGTGCCCACCGCCAGGTCGGCGATGGTCGTGTCGCCGGTCTCGCCGGAGCGATGGGAGACGATCGCCGCGTAACCGTGCTGGCGTGCCAGATCGATGGCGGCGAGGGTCTCGGTGAGGGTGCCGATCTGGTTGGGCTTGATCAGGATCGCATTGGCGACGCCCTTGTTGATGCCGTCGGCCAGCAGGCGGGTGTCCGTCACGAAGAGATCGTCGCCGACCAGCTGGGTGCGCCGGCCGAGACGGTCGGTGAGCTGGCCCCAGCCGGCCCAGTCGTCCTCGGCCATGCCGTCCTCGATGCTGACGATCGGGTAGTCGGCGACCAGCTTGGCCAGGTAGTCGCAGAACTCGGCCCGCGACAGGTCGAGGGATTCGCCGGCCAACACGTAGCGCTCGCCCTTGGCGAACTCCGACGAGGCGCAGTCGAGGGCCAGCGCCACCTGGCTGCCCGGCTCGTAGCCGGCCAGACGGATCGCCTCGACGATCAGGTCGAGGCCCTGGCGGGTGCCGTCCACATTGGGCGCGAAGCCGCCCTCGTCGCCCACCGACGTGGGGAAGCCGTAGCGGTCGAGCAGGCCACGCAGCGCATGGAAGACGCCGACCCCGGCGCGCAGCGCGTCGCCGAAGCGATCGAAGCCATGGGGCACGATCATGCATTCCTGGATGTCGAGGCTGTTGTTGGCGTGGGCGCCGCCGTTGAGCACATTCATCAACGGCACCGGCAGCACCGGCTCCCGCCCGTCAGACAGGTGGCGGTACAGCGGCTGGCCGGCCGCCTCCGCGGCGGCCCGGGCGCTGGCCAGCGACACGGCGAGGAGCGCGTTGGCGCCGAGACGGGACTTGTCGGCGGTGCCGTCCAGATCGCACAGGATGCCGTCGATATCCGCCTGGCGGGCCGCGTCGTGGCCCTTCAGCGCGGTGACGATGGGGCCTTCGACGTGGGCCAGGGCCTTCTGCACGCCCTTGCCGCCGAAGCGCGCCGGGTCGCCGTCGCGCAGTTCGAGGGCTTCGCGCTTGCCGGTGGAGGCACCGGAGGGCACCGCGGCGGTTCCGCGGTGGCCGGACTGCAGCGTGACGGTGGCCTGCAGCGTCGGGTTGCCGCGGGAGTCGAGGATCTCAAGTCCCTCGATATGGGTTATTTCGTACATGTAATGCTGTCTCCAGGAAAGTACACGGGGCCAATTCGTGGGCCGGCGGACGCCAGGCCGCAGCGCGAACAGCTTAGAGACAAAGCCGGGGCGCTTGAATTGGCGCCGGAATAGGCACTTTCAATACACACCGTATCGATCTGCCAACGGACAGAACGGAAGCCTTGGTGCGGATAAGCTTCATTCTCCTTACAGTGCCTGGATCACCGCGCCGGGATCGAGGCTCACCTCGTCGCAGTTGGGGGCGCTGCCGCTGCGGTCCACGACGAGGAAATCACACACCGTCTCCAGCGCCAGCAGCGGGTGGTGCCACACGCCGGTGGCGTAGTTGACGCCTTGGTCGCCGCGGGCCAGGAAGACCCGCAGGTCCTCGGCCTTCGGCGCCGCGCCGGCCGGCGCCACCACCACCAGGTAGGGCTTGCCGGACATCGGGATGAAGGCCTGGCTGGCCAGCGGGTGGCGCTCCATCATCTCGACGCTGAAGGGCAGCGTGCGCGGCTGGCCGCGGAAGATGGAGACGATCACCTTGCCGTCCGGGCCCGCTTCGATCTGGGCGAGGTCGTGGTAGCGCTCGGTGTTGCCGGCGTTGATGGTGAAATGGCGCACCGCGTCGCTCGCCTCGATGACTTCGCCGAAGGGGGCGAAGGCTTCGCGGGTGAGCGGCTGCGGGCTCAGGCGGAGGCTGTTCATGGCCGCTCCTTATTTGGCCACCTTGCCCCACAGGCGCAGGCGCGACACGCCGCCGTCGGGGAAGATGTTGAAGCGCACATGGGTGATCGGCCCGAGCTTGGCGATCTGTTCGGTGAAGGTATGCACCGCATCCATCGACAGCTTCTGCTCGGGCAGCAGGGTCTGCCAGAACATGCTCTGGGTGGTGATGGAACGGTCGGTGCCGCCGCTCACGAAGGCCGCCTGGATCGAGCAGCGGTCCGGGAAGTTGCCCTTGAAGAAGGCGGTGTCCACTTCGATCTTGTCGACCGTGCCGGCGGCGCCCAGTTCGAGCACGCACCAGTCGTTGCCGGGTTCGCGGCGGCGGCGGGTTTCCCAGCCGTCGCCCATGTTCTGGCCGCGGCCGGGCAGCAGCAGGGCGGCGACGGTGGAGCCGAAGCTGGCGTCGTTCCACGATACCGCGCGGCCGCCGTTCTCCATCGCGACGAGGTCGATGGTCTCGTCGCCGGTCAGGCTTTCCAGCGCGCCGACCGGGCGGCCATAGACGCGCAGGCGGGCGATGCCGCCGTCCGGGTAGATGTTGACGCGCAGGTGGGTCCACGCCGCGTCGCTGGCGCATTCGAGGATGTGGTGGCTGTTGGGGCCGAGGGGCGTGGCGGGCAGGATCTCGGTCCAGTTGGCGGCCTTCAGGCTCTCCACGTCGTCAGTGGCGGAAACGGTGGCCTCGATGGACACCGCCGGCGGGTAGTTGCCGGTGAAGTGGCTGGTGTCCACGTCGAAGCCGCGGATCACGCCTTTCACGCCGAGCTTGAGCAGCGCCCAGTCGTGGCCCGCGACGCGTTTGCGGCGGGATTCCCAGCCGTCCATCCACTTGCCGTTGGTGTCGAACTTGCCCGGCACGAACTGGGCCGGTTCGGGGTTGAGCATGCGCGACACTTCGGCGAAGAAGTCGTCGGAGGCGTACAACGCCTGCGCGCCCAGGCGCGGGTTGGCGAGATCCACCGAACGCAGCGCCCAGTCGGGCAACTCGGCGGGGGCGGCGAAAACGGGGGCGCCGGGGGTATGGCTGGCCATGGGTCAGGTCTCCTTTGGAATTTTGGTTTGCAATGCGTGGAAGCGATCTGCCCCGCAAGGGCAGCCACGCATGCCGTTTCATGGTGATCAAGGGAAGCCCCGAACTGCTCGAGGCTCCACACTGAAAAGGATCTTGGGCGAGCTTTCAGCACCCGTGATCCAAAGCGTCAGGACGTGGCTTCAGGAACCATGGGGGCAAGCGCTTCATGGGATCCCTGCGAGACCGTCTGGCCTTTCATCGCAAAGTGGTAGCACAAGGCACCGAGCGCACAACCGATGAACCAATTGAAGTCGGCCAGCGCCTTGACGCCCAGCAGCGTGATCGCCACGCCCGCGATCACAGCCGGGACAAGCGCCCAGATCGCACGCTTATTGACCCCGTTTTCGTACCAGTAGGCGCCACCCGGCTTGTCGCTGTAGAGGTCATCGACGACGATCTTGCGCTTGCGCACGAAATAGAAATCCACCAGCAAGATGCCAAACAGCGGGCCGATGAAGGCGGCGAGCATGTCGAGGGTGTAGTGAATCACGTCCGGCGAATTGAACAGGTTCCACGGCGTGATGAAGATCGACCCGACCGCAGCGATGAAACCGCCCGTACGGAAGCTGATGTGCCGGGGCGCCACGTTGGAGAAATCGAAGGCCGGCGACACAAAATTGGCGACGATATTGATGCCGATCGTGGCCGTGACGAAAGTGAAGGCGCCCAGCACCGCGGCCATCGTATTGTCGATCTTGCTGACGGTCTCGATCGGATCGGTGACCATATGGCCGAACACGGGAATGGTGCCGGAAGTGATGACGACGGTGACAATCGAGAAGGCGATGAAGTTAACCGGAAGCCCCCAGAAGTTGCCGCGCTTCACCTCGTCGAAATGCCGGCCATAGCGTGAAAAGTCGCCAAAGTTCAGCATCGGTCCGGAAAAGTAGGACACCACCAGCGCAATCGCCGTGATCATCGGCCCCACCACACCAAAACCCTGGTACTTCACTTCGCCCAGATTAAGGCTGATGTTATCGAGGCCGGCCTTCCAGACGATCCAGCCGGCAAGCAGGAACATCACGACATACACAGCGGGCCCCGCCCAGTCGATGAAGCGCTTGATCGCTTCCATGCCATGCCAGAACACCACTGCCTGCAACACCCACATCGTCATGAAGCCCAACCAGCCGAGATATGACAGTCCGGCGAAGCTCTGATGCGTCAGGCTCTCGAGCCCGGGAAAGAAGCGCAACAGCACAATCGTCAAGGCCGACGATGCAAGAAAGGTCTGGATTCCGTACCAGGCGACTGCAATCAGGCCACGGATGATCGCGGGAACATTGGCCCCCCAGACACCGAAAGCCAGACGGCAAGCGACGGGATACGGGACACCCGCCTGCTGGCTGGGCAAGGCAACCCAGTTGCACAGCACATTGACCAGACAGATACCGATGATCAGCGACACCAGTACCTGCCAGCTACTCAAACCAAGCGCAAACAAACTGCCGGCAAAAACGTATCCACCGACACTATGAACATCGGACATCCAGAAGGCGAAAATGTTGTACCAGTTCCAGTTCTTGTCCTTCAGAGGAGCGAGGTCCTCGTTGTACAGACGGTCGCTATAACCCGCCGGCAGGTGCTCTGACATGCTTGTCTCCTCATTTCCGCGGTCTTGCCACGGAAGCATCTCTAGGTGTGTTGAGCGGTCCTACGGTCTAGGAGCACGGGGCGTATAATTTTTTTATGCACCCATAGACTGTATCCGTTATTACATAAAAATGTATCCAGTTAACGAAGTCAAGAGGATTTTTGTACGCATACAGTCGACGGCCCCCACAAAGCGGCAAGCGCACGCCAGAAACACAGAAGCCAATACCAAAACTACTTACAGAAGCTACGGATACAAAAATAAGTTTAATTGTATCCAAAACACATCTAAACTGAATTCAACGATGGGTCGACCATGGTCACGCCCACATGGAGATTTTTAAGAATGGGAAAACGTACATCCCCCGAACTCGAATCAGGCCGCAACGACAACGGCCTCGGCGGCAATGGGCGTGATGAGACGATCTACCGCAATCTGTTCACCGCGATCGTCGAGAACCACCTCGCACCCGGCACGAAACTGCCAGAGGACACGCTGGCCGAAACCTATGGGGTCAGTCGGACGAGCATCCGCAAAGTACTGCAGCGGCTCACCCACGAGCGCCTGGTAGATGTGCGTCTGAATCGCGGCGCATCGGTCGCTCAACCCTCAGTCGGCGAGGCACGCGACATCTTTTCAGCCCGCCGGGTCATCGAATGCGGCGCGATCCCTCTCGTGGTTTCAAAAGCAACGCCGGCTGCGCTGGATGGCCTGCGCGATCTCGTCCGGCGCGAGACAGCCGCCCAGGAACGCGGCGACTGGCGAGAGTCGATCTACTTGTCGGGAGCCTTCCACGTCGCACTGATCGGCATATCGGGCAATGAAACGCTCACCGACTTTCTGACCCAACTCGTATCGCGCTCCTCGCTCGCCATCGCCACCTACGGCTCGCCACAGACGGCGAGTTGCCGGCATTCCGAGCACGACGACGTGATCACGATCATCGCTGGCGGCGATGTCGAAGGTGCCATGCAGTGGATGGACCGTCACCTGCGCGACGTCGAGCGCACCGTCGTGTTCGTCGAAGAAGAACCCGCCGCCGCGGACCTGAAGAAGATCCTCGAGGAGGTCGCCCAGCGCCGCACCAAGCTGCGTTAGGGGCGCTCCCCCGCCTATAAAACCCAAGGAGACAGCAATGCAGATACGTGTCATCAATCCCAACACCACGCTCAGCATGACCGAGAAGATCGGCGCGTCCGCACAGCGCGTGGCCGCACCGGGCACGTACATCGTGGCAACCAATCCGAAGAGCGGTCCCGTTTCGATCGAGAGCCATTTCGACGAGATGATCAGCGCAGTTGGTGTCGCTGAAGAGGTCCGCAAGGGCGAACGCGAGGGAGCCGACGCATATGTCATCGCCTGTTTCGGCGACCCTGGGCTGCTCGCAGCACGCGAGCTGACGCGTGCGCCGGTAATCGGTATCGCCGAAGCCGCCTTTCACCTGGCAACCATGATCAGCACCCGCTTCTCGGTCGTAACGACCCTCGGGCGCACCTGCATCATCGCCGAACACCTGCTGCAGTCCTACGGCTTTGCCCACCACTGCCGCCGGGTGCGGGCAGCCGAAATCCCGGTGCTCGATCTGGAGGAGGACGGTGCCTGTGCCCTCGACCGTATCGTCGAGGAATGTCGCCGTGCCAAGGCGGAGGACGGCATTGGCGCAATCGTGCTCGGCTGCGGTGGCATGGCCGATCTCGCCGATGAGATCCAGGCCGCTGTGGGCCTGCCCATCGTTGAAGGCGTCACCGCCGCAGTCAAACTCGCCGAGACGCTGGTCAGCCTGAGGTTGGGCACCAGCAAACACGGCGATCTCGCCTTTCCGCGAAACAAGCGCTTCACCGGGCAGTTCGAACAGCTGAGCAGCTAGCCCGGCTCCCCCCCATTCCGCCGGGACTCCTGATTGAAGGAGTCCCACAGACTGAATTATCCGTGCCGGTCGCATGCGACCGGCACCGGGTACCGCTGCGCCGTCGTTTTCATTATTGCTCCACGAAAGCGCCGGTGACGGCGCGCAGCAGAAGCACCCACAAGACCAATCGACATAAAGGAGACAGCATGAACACCAAAGGAGGCAGCATGAAACGGAGAAGGAGTGTGAGCACGGCGATACTGGGCATCGCGGGCGTCGCACTGAGCGGGGCAGCATGGGGACAGAGCAATATCACGATCACCGGCCGCGCGGCCGCGCAGGTCGATGTGGTGTCCGCGAAAGGTGCGACTGCGGGCCCCGCGGCCGACATTGACCAGCGCACCCGGGTGACCGATATCGCTAGCCGCATCCGCTTCCTCGGCAAGGAAGATCTCGGTGGCGGTCTGCGTGCCTTCGTCTGGATCGAAGGCAATACGCCGCTCGACGGATCGCGTGCCGGTGCATTCGGCACCGAGGGCTCGGAAAGCTATGTGGGCCTGGGGGGGAACTGGGGAGAACTCATGCTCGGGAAACGCCACCGTCCGTTCTATATCTCGAGTCTGAGCGCCGACCCCTGGGACATCCTCACCCTGGGCAGTATCGATGCCGTGGTCTATGTTGCGCCGCTCAAGCTCGGCGCACCACCCAGCGGATTCCAGGCGACGAACAGCGTGAACTACTGGTCGCCCGACTGGAACGGCATGCGTCTGCGGGTCCAGCACAGTGCCGGCGAAAACAAGACCGCCACGACACACGCCACCGACGAGTATTCGGTCGCCGGAACCTACGACCTCGGCGGCCTGCATACCGCACTGGGCTACCGCCATCAGAAGGGTGCGGTACAAGGCAGCAGCGAATCGTGGAGCCTCGCCGCCACCTACGTGATCGGTGGCGGACCGAAGCTCGGCGTGGTCTACGAAGACCACAAGGCGGACTTCACCGGCAGCCCTCTCAAGATCAGCGACTGGGCGCTCACCGCATCCTGGCCCTTCGGCCCTCACGAACTGCGGGCCAACTATGCGCGCGACTCCGGCGTGCGGAACGCGGCCATCGCGCGCGAAGACACGCGCAGCAGCCACTGGGCCCTGGGCTACGCCTATCACGTGTCGAAACGCACGGAGTGGTACGCCCAGTATGCGCGGCTGACGAACGGTGCGGCGGCAAACAACGACTTCGATGCAGGTGTCGGCGGTGTCGCACCAGGCGCGGACCCCAGGGGATTTGCTTTGGGCATGATTCATTACTACTAAGCCTAAAGAGGGGGCGGACCTGCCGCCGGCTGGTTCAGCACGGTTGCTGCAGGTCCGACGCCGCCAGCACACACGAAGGAAGACAGCATGAGCACGAAAAATACCGTCGGCGCGAACGAGACAATCGCTACCGGCATGCCAGGCGCAGATCCGCGCCTGTACAACCACGACCTTGCCCCGGTCCCTGCAGGCAAGCGCACCTGGAATGGCTACAGCATCTTTGCGATGTGGATGTCGGACGTGCATAGCGTCGGCGGATACACCTTCGCGGCGAGCCTGTTCCTGCTGGGCCTGTCCGGCTGGCAGGTTCTCGCCGCACTCACCATCGGCATTCTGATCGTCAATCAACTCATGAACTGGGTCGGCAAACCCAGTCTCGTACACGGCATTCCGTTCCCCGTGATGGCGCGTGTGAGCATGGGTGTCATGGGCGCCAATCTTGCGGCCATCATCCGTGGGGTCGTCGGCATCGTCTGGTACGGTGTGCAGACCTATTTCGCCTCGAAAGCCGTAGCGACGCTGGTTCTGCTGTTCTTCCCCGCGGCAGTGGCACTGCGGGAGACGACTTTCCTGCAGCTGGATCTCCTCGGCTGGGCCTCTTTCCTTTTCATGTGGTTCTTCCAGCTGGTGATCTTCCAGCGCGGCATGGAAGCGATCCGCAAGTTCATCGACTTCTGCGGGCCGGCCGTTTATGTCGTGATGTTCATCCTGATGGGCTGGATCCTGTCCCGTGCCGGCCTCGGCGCGCTCGACCTGACCCTCGGCGACAAGGTGCTGACCGGCGCCGAATCCTTCACCGCGATGGGCAGCGCCATCCTGCTGGTGGTCAGCTACTTTGCCGCGCTGCTGCTCAACTTTGGTGATTTCTCGCGCTTTGGAAAAAGCGAGCGCCAGATGAAGGTTGGCAACTTCCTCGGCCTCCCCGTGAATTTCATCGCCTTCTCGATCATTACCGTCATCGTCACGGCCGGCAGTACCACCGTATTCGGCACGATGATCATGGACCCGGTCGAGATTGTCGCCCGCATCGACAACAAGTTCGCCGTCGTCCTCGGCAGCCTGACTTTCATCATTGCGACCATGGGTATCAACATCGTCGCCAACTTTGTCTCGCCGGCCTACGACATTGCCAACCTGTTCCCCAAGCATGTGGACTTCAAGCGTGGCGGTCTCATCGCCTCGATCCTTGCGGTCATGGTCTGCCCCTGGATCTTCGTGGACAGCCCGAAGGCCATCACGGTCTTCGTGAGCATTTTCGGCGCAGTGCTCGCTCCGCTCTACGGCGTAATGATGGCCGACTTCTACCTCGTCAAGAAACAGGTCGTGAAACCTGTGGAGCTCTACACCATGGCGCCCGATGGACGCTATCACTACGACGGCGGCTGGAACAAGGTAGGCCTCACGGCCCTCGCCATCTCCGGCGTCCTGGCGATCGGTTGGGAACTTGCGACCCAACTTCTCCACCTCATCCCCGAAAACAACTTCGGCTGGGTAATCGGCGCTTTGTCGGGTGCCGTGGTCTACGTGGCGATGATGCGGGCCGCGCGGCGCACCTGAAACAAGCACAACAACACCCCCTGGCGCCAAGCAAACCAACTTGGAGTCAGGGGTCAAGACATGCAAGAGAAGTACATGACAAACATGAAGAACTATCCCCGCGACCTGATCGGCTACGGCCGCAAGCCGCCCTTCGCCGACTGGCCGGGCCAGGCCCGGGTGGCCGTCCAGTTCGTCCTCAACTACGAGGAGGGCGGCGAGAACTGCGTGCTGCACGGCGACCCCGGCAGCGAGCAGTTCCTGTCCGAGCTGTTCAACCCGCCGGCCTTTCCGGACCGCCACCTGTCGATGGAGGGCGTCTATGAATACGGCTCCCGCGTTGGCGTGTGGCGCTTCCTGCGCGAGTTCGAACGGCGCGGCTTGCCGATGACCATCTTCGGCGTGTCGATGGCGCTGCAGCGCCACCCCGAACTCACCGCCGCCTTCAAGGAACTCGGCCACGAGATTGCCTGCCACGGCTGGCGCTGGATCCACTACCAGAACGTGGACGAGGCGACCGAGCGCGAGCACATGCGGATCGGCATGCAGATCATCGAGCAGCTCACCGGCGAGCGGCCGCTGGGCTGGTACACCGGGCGGGACTCCCCCAACACGCGGCGCCTGGTCGCCGACGATGGTGGCTTCCTGTACGACTCGGATTACTACGGCGACGACCTGCCGTTCTGGTCCGAGGTGCAGAAGAGCAACGGCAGCACCGCACCGCACCTGATCGTGCCCTACACCCTCGACACCAACGACATGCGCTTCTCGCTGCCGCAGGGCTTCTCCCACGGGGATGAGTTTTTCGAATACCTGCGCGACGCTTTCGACGTGATGTACGAAGAAGGGGACGAGCGGCCGGCGATGCTCAGCGTCGGCATGCACTGCCGCCTGCTCGGCCGCCCCGGACGTTTCCGTTCGCTGCAGCGTTTCCTCGACCATATTGAAAAACATGATCGGGTGTGGGTGTGCCGACGGGTGGATATCGCCCGCCACTGGATCGAGAAACACCCGTTCCGCCAACACCCCTGACACTCCCGTACGGCGAGGTCGGAGCCCCCTCGCCCCCTCCGATGTCCCTTCGACACCACAAAACCACCACGCCTCGCCCGGTCCTCGGCATTCCTGAGCCGACGACCGGACGTCGCCCCATGCACCTGCATGCGTTGACTTACCGAGGCAGGCGATATGACGCATGGTCAGAAGTGCCACTCCAGTTGCAGCGTCGGGGCGCGGGTGTTGATGCCGGGCTTGGTGACGCCGGCAGCGGTGGCGTGGTTGCCGAACTTGTTGAGCCACAGCTCGTAGCCGATGCCGGCCCAGACGGTGTTCTTGCGGCTGCCGGCGAGCTGGCCGAGGTCGGCCATCAGGGAGGTGCGCATCAGGGTTTCCGCCTCGGTCTTCACGCCGGCGTAGTCCTTGCCCTTCTCGCCGATGTAGTTGATGAAGCCCTGGAACTTGAGGGGCAGCGGACCGGCCTGGAACGGAATGCCCCACGCGGCGCTGAGCATCCACTGGGTGTCGAAGGCGATCTCGGCCTGCGGACAGGCCGGCGCGCCGAGGCCGCAGTGGTTCCACTCGCGGGCGGCCAGCAGGCTCACGTCCAGAAAACCGGGCACGTCGAACTTGAGGGTCGGGCCGACCACCAGCAGGCGCTTGCGCGGCGCGAAGCGGGTGTCCTTGGTGTTGAGGTCGAAGCCGCCGGTCAGCGCCACCTCCTTCACCGGGCCGAAGGACAGGTCTTTGTCGAGGGCCTTGCCCAGGTGCAGCTGGTGGCGGTAGGTCAGGTAGAACTCGGTGGCGCCGGAACCGCCGCCACTCAGCGGATCGTTCTTGTCGGACTGCAGCACGTCCAGGTTCAGAAAGTTCTGGCCGACCGAATAGCCGCTGCTGTGAGTGAATTGCAGCACGTTCTTGCGCACGTCCTGGGTGTTGTTCGGCTCACGGAACTGGGTACCGTAGCGATAGCCGAGGAAAGTGTCGGACCAGGTGGCGGCAGAAGCGAGGGGCGCGGCAATCGACAGGCAAAGGGAGGCCGCACCGGCCAGCGGCCGGCAAAAAATCTTCTTCATTTTGTATCTTTCGGTGAGGTGTGGTCCGGGCGCGGATCAGTGGGCTTCGTGGGGGATGGCTTCGCAGGCTTCGCCGCTGGCGTTGCGGCGGCCGGTGCCGTTGAGGAACACGTTGAGCACGACGGCGGACAGGGCGGCGAGCAGGATGCCGCTGTGCAGCAGCGGGCCAAGGGCCTTCGGCATGCTGTGGAAGAAGGTCGGCGCGACCAGCGGGATCATGCCCAGGCCGACGCTGACCGCCACCACATAGAGGTTGTTGCGGTTGGTGCGCAGGTCGGCCCCGACGAGGATCTTGATGCCCGTCGCGGCGACCATGCCGAACATCACGACGCCGGCACCACCGAGCACGAACTGGGGCACGGAGGCGATCACCACCGCCATCTTCGGGAACAGGCCGAAGGCCATCAGGATCACCCCGCCGACGATGCACACCCAGCGGCTCTTCACGCCGGTGACGCCCACCAGGCCGACGTTCTGGGAGAAGGAGGTGTGCGGGAAGGTGTTGAGGAAACCGCCGATCAGCGTGCCGAGGCCGTCGGTGCGCAGGCCACGGGTCAGGTCGTCACGGCTCAGGCGGCGCCCGGTGAGATCGCCGAGGGCCAGGAACATGCCGAGGGATTCGACCATCACCACCACCATCACCAGGCACATGGTCGCCACCGACACCAGGTCGAAGGTCGGCATGCCGAACTGCAGCGGGGTGACGAGGGCCATCACCGGCGCTTCGTCGATGCCGGCGAAGCTGACCTTGCCGAGGGCCATCGAGATCAGGAAGCCGACCACCATGCCGAGCAGCACCGACACGTTGGACAGGAAGCCACGGCCGTACTTGGTGATCAGCAGCACGGAGACCAGCACGATGGTGGCGATGGCGATGTGCTCCGGCGCGCCGTAGGCCGGGTTGTCGATCATCTTGCCGGTCGCCGCGTCCTTGATCATGGGATTGCCGCCGGCCGCCCAGTTAACCGCCACGCGCATCAGCGAGATGCCGATCACCGAGATGATGGTGCCGGTGACGACGGGCGGAAACAGCGGCAGACAGCGGGATACCAATGGCGCGAAGAAGATGCCGAAGATACCCGCCGCGATACCGGCGCCGAGAATGGCGTTGATGCCCAGCTCGGGGTTGCCGGCCATCGCCACCATCGGGCCGACGGCGGCGAAGGTGACGCCCATCATCACCGGCAGGCGGATGCCGAACTTGCCGAAGCCGAAGGCCTGGATGATGGTGACGAGGCCACAGCACAGCAGATCGGAATTGATCAGCAGCGCGATCTGGTCCTTCGGAAAGCGGAGGGCGCCGCCGACGATCAGCGGCACCGCGATGGCGCCGGCGTACATCACCAGCACGTGCTGCAAGCCCAGGGCCAGGAGGCGGGCGGCGGGCAGGCGCTCGTCGACCGCATCGACCGGTTGGGCACTTCTTTCCTGCGAATACTCCGACATGGAGGTCTCCTTCGTTATCAGCATGAGCGCCTCTGCGGGCGCTGGTGGCGAATGCGCCGGCCGAGGAATCGACCGGACTCAGGCCCAGTTTAGGTGGCGGCCCACCGTGCGGCAGAGCCGAGTCTTGATAAGCGGAATAAGCACTTCGATATTGTCGCGGCGCAGCATTTTTCATCCCCATCAAACACAGGCCCACCCTGCCTTCCATCCTGCAGTGCAGCACGATTTAGCGGGCCGTACGACATGGCTGGCGGCTTCATCTGCGGCACCTTGTGGGTATTCTGCGGACCAAGCGATGCCCCCCACTATTCGAAATCCGATAAGCCGATGAAGCCGTCCTCCTCCTTCCCCCGCCCCGCCGCCGCCGCACTGCTGTTGATGTCACTGATCTGGGGCTACAACTGGGTGGTGATGAAGCAGGTGATCCGCTACGCCGATCCCTTCGACTTCTCGGCGATCCGCACGCTGCTCGGTGCCCTGTCCCTGTTCGCGCTGCTGCTCCTGCGCCGCCGACCGCTGAAACTGATCGCCGCCCGCCAGACCATCCTGCTCGGCCTCTTGCAGACCGCCGCCTTCACGGCGCTGATCCAGTGGGCGCTGGTGGCCGGCGGCGCCGGCAAGACCGCCGTGCTGGTCTACACCATGCCCTTCTGGCTGGTGCCGCTGGCGGCCTGGCGCCTCGGCGAACGCATCAGCCCGCTGCAGCAGGCCGGCACCCTGGTGGCCGCCGGCGGGCTGCTGCTGATCCTCGAACCCTGGGGAGCCGCCCACGGCAGCCTGACCAGCAACCTGCTGGCGCTCGCCGGCAGCCTCGCCTGGGCGCTGGCCACCGTCGTCGCCAAGCGCCTGCGCCAGCAGCACGAAGTGGATGTGCTGACGCTGACCGCCTGGCAGATGCTGTTCGGCGCGCTGGCCCTGTGTGTCGTCGCCGCGCTGCATCCGTCGCGCCCCATCGAGCCGACGCCCTACTTCTTCGGCGCCCTCGCCTTCAACGCGCTGCTCGCCACCGGCCTCGCCTGGCTGCTGTGGCTCTACGTGCTGGAGCATCTGCCGGCCGCCATCGCCGGCCTGTCGGCCCTCGGCATCCCGGCCATCGGCGTGCTAGCCGGCTGGCTGGAGCTGGGCGAACGCCCCAGCAACGCCGAGCTCGGCGGCATGCTGCTGATCGCCGCCGCGCTGCTGCTCGTCAATCTCGTCCCGGTCCTCCGCCGCGGCGGCCCACCCCGTTCCTGAACAGGTTTGCCATGACCACGCCCCGCCCCGCCATCCACTGCATCGACGACACCCCGGCCACCCGCCGCGCCCTCGCCGCCTGCGCCCACAGCCTGGATCTTCCGCTGCACGTCTGGAACAGCCCGGACGAATTGCGCGCCGCCCTCGACGGCGACGCCTGTGGCGTGATCCTGGTGGACATCCGCCACACCGACGGCGACTGCGCCGACTTCATCGCCGGACTCAGCGCCGGCGGCATCGACCTGCCGGTCATCGTGCTGGCCGCCGACGCGGACACCGCCCAATGCCGGCAGGCCTTCCGCGCCGGTGCCGCCGACTTCCTGGAAAAACCGCTGCAGCGCGCCGAACTGCGCCAGGCCCTGCGCCACAGCATCGGCCAGCACGTGCTGCAGCACGCCCGCCTCGCCGCGGAACGCCAGGCCCGCCGGCGCTATGCACAACTGTCGGAACGGGAGCGGGAAGTCCTGGCGATGATCGTCGCCGGCCTCACCAACAAGGAAGTCGCCCGTGCGCTGGAAGTGTCGCCCCGCACCGTCGAGGTCCACCGTTCGCGCCTGGGGCGCAAGCTCGGAACGGATTCGTTTGCGCAGATGGTGAGGTGTTATGCGGGGCTGGTGGAGGGGGAAGGTGTGGCGGACACGGCCGGTGTCGTGCGGGCGAGCGGGCGCGTGCCCATCCCTGGTGCGAGCTCACTGGACTTGCGGATGTAATTGCTTGGTGGTCCTTACTGGGCGGCTTTCCTTTTTATTGGCTTGCATTGGCCGGGACGCGCCCCGGCGGGCGCCCTACTTTCTTGCGTCGCCAAGAAAGTAGGCAAAGAAGGCGACCCGAGCCTCACCTGTCGTCCGCGTTGCAGACGACTTCCCTGCGCTGCTCGCAGCAGGCGGCCGGCGCGGAACTCGCCGGCTACGCCGGCTCAAACAACCGCGCCGGACTTCCCCGCCTGCCGCTGTGCTGCTCGGCGGTTCGGAACGGGCTTTGGGGAGACACCGAGCCTTTCCTGAAATTGCGGTTTGTTGCTGGACATGGCTGCGCAGCCCTGATCCGCCCGTCCCACCCTCCACTCGGCGCGTCAGAGGGGGAAAGGAAAGGCGGCCGCTCGACGGCTGGTGCCGCCAAAAGCGGCTATGACTGGCTGCTCCCTGCAGAAAAGCACGGCGAACTGCCGCGCCGAAGGAAACGGGTTCGTCTCGGACGGTAACGGGCTCAGTACAAAGGTAAGCGAGCCTCCCTTGGACTTGAACCCGCTCAGCTCCCAGCCGAGCTCTTTCAGCGCCGAGGGCAGTGGTCTCACCGCCGGAGGAAGCTGGCTCATCTCGGACGGAAGCGGGTCCAGTACAAAGGCAAGCGAGCCTCTCTCGGACTTGAGCCAGCTCAGCGCCCAGCCGAACTCTTTCAGCTCCGAGGGCAGTGGTCTCACCACCGGAGGGAGCGGGTTCATCCCGGACGGAAGCTGGCTCCGCACAAAGGTAAGCGAGCCTCCCTCGGACTTGAACCAGCTCAGACCCAGCCTCAGAAAAGGCTCGGTGCCCCAAAAAGCCCGTCCTGAACCGCCGAGCAGCGCAGGGCAGTCGGCCGCACAGCGGACGACCGGTGAGGCACGGGTCGCCTTTCTTGCCTTCTTCTTTGGCGACGCAAAGAAGAAGGTCGCCCGCCGGGGCGAGTCCCGGCCAATTCAAGCCAATAAAACGGAAAGCCGCCCAGAAAAGAGCAGCGAAAACCGAAAAGGCAAAAACACAAAAAAACGGCCCACCACCGAACGGGAGGGGAGAATCGGCAGCGGGCCCAGGGCAAAAAAAGAAACCCGATTAACCCGCCCTCTCCGACCACAACACCCCACCCGTCGCCCAGTTCTCCCGCTTCACATCCACAAACAGGATATCCACCGCCGACGGCTCGCAGCCGAGCACCCGGCAGGTTTCACGGGTCAAGACCTCGACGAGCTCACGCTTTTCGGCCGGCGTACGGCCCTCAAAGAGTTCGATGTGAAAAGTCGGCATGGAAGAGTCCTTTCGGAAAACAGAAGGGAAAACACCGGCGACGAAGCGGACGATCAAGCCGCAAACGACGGATCGTCCCGCATCAGGCGACGCAGCAGCATCGGCCATTCGAGCGCGCCTTCCGGTGCCGGGTCGGCGGTGAGCTGGCTGTGGCTGCGGGCCAGCACGTCGTCCGGCGGCATCACCCGGTGGGTGGCGTCGGGGGCGGCGGCCAGCGCGGCGAGCTGGATCTCGCAGGCCTGCTCCAGGGTGTGCATCAGTACGTAGGCCTCGGCCACCGTGCGACCGCAGGTCAGCGTGCCGTGGTTGCGCAGCAGCAACGCCGGGTGCTGCCCGAGGGCGGCGACCAGGCGGGCCAGTTCGGCGGCGTCGAAGACGAGGCCCCCGTAATCGTGGATGCCGATGTCGCGCCAGAAACGCAGCGCCGGCTGGGACAGCGGCAACAGGCCGTCGGCCAGCGTGGATACGGCGACACCGGCGCGGGTGTGCAGGTGCAGCACACAATGGGCGTCCGGCCGGGCGCGATGCACGGCCGAGTGGATGGCGAAGCCCGCCGGGCTGGCGACGCCCTCCCCGGCCAACACCTGACCGGCGAAGTCCACCACCAGCAGGTTGGACGCGCTGACCTCCTCGAAACCCAGCCCGAAGCGGTTGATCAGGAAGGCATCGTCGCGCCCGGGCAGGCGCCGGGAGATGTGCGTGTAGACCAGGTCGTCCCAGCCTTTGCGGGCCACCAGGCGGTAGCAGGCGGCCACGTCCACCCGCGCCCGCCACTCGTCCTCGCCGCAGGCCTTGGGCCGCCGGGCGTAGGCTTCGCCGACATCGTCGCTGGACATGGCCGTCTCCTTACAGGGCCGGGATCACCGCGCCGGGATCGAGGCTCACCTCGTCGCAGTTGGGGGTGCTGCCGCTGCGATCCACGACGAGGAAATCGCACACCGTCTCCAGCGCCAGCAGCGGGTGGTGCCACACGCCGGTGGCGTAGTTGACGCCCTGGTCGCCGCGGGCCAGGAAGACGCGCAGGTCTTCCGCCTTCGGCGCCGCGCCGGCCGGCGCCACCACCACCAGGTAGGGCTTGCCGGACATCGGGATGAAGGCCTGGCTGGCCAGCGGGTGGCGCTCCATCATCTCGACGCTGAAGGGCAGCGTGCGCGGCTGGCCGCGGAAGATGGAGACGATCACCTTGCCGTCCGGGCCGGCCTCGATCTGGGCGAGGTCATGGTAGCGCTCGGTGTTGCCGGCGTTGATGGTGAAATGACGCACCGCGTCGCTCGCCTCGATGACTTCGCCGAAGGGGGCGAAGGCTTCGCGGGTGAGCGGCTGCGGGGTCAGGCTGAGGCTGTTCATGGCCACTCCTTACTTCGCCACCTTGCCCCACAGGCGCAGACGCGACACGCCGCCGTCGGGGAAGATGTTGAAGCGCACATGGGTGATCGGCCCGAGCTTGGCGATCTGTTCGGTGAAGGTATGCACCGCATCCATCGACAGCTTCTGCTCGGGCAGCAGGGTCTGCCAGAACATGCTCTGGGTGGTGATGGAGCGGTCGGTGCCGCCGCTCACGAAGGCCGCCTGGATCGAGCAGCGGTCCGGGAAGTTGCCCTTGAAGAAGGCGGTGTCCACTTCGATCTTGTCGACCGTGCCGGCGGCGCCCAGTTCGAGCACGCACCAGTCGTTGCCGGGTTCGCGGCGGCGGCGGGTCTCCCAACCATCACCCATATTCTGGCCACGGCCGGGCAGCAGCAGCGCGGCGACGGTGGAGCCGAAGCTGGCGTCGTTCCACGACACCGCGCGGCCGCCGTTCTCCATCGCCACGAGGTCGATGGTCTCGTCGCCGGTCAGGCTCTCCAGCGCACCGACCGGGCGGCCATAGACGCGCAGGCGGGCGATGCCGCCGTCCGGGTAGATGTTGACGCGCAGGTGGGTCCACGCCGCGTCGCTGGCGCATTCGAGGATGTGGTGGCTGTTGGGGCCGAGGGGCGTGGCCGGCAGGATCTCGGTCCAGCTGGCGGCTTTCAGGCTCTCCACGTCGTCGCTGCCCGACACGATGGCCTCGATGGACACCGCCGGCGGGTAGTTCCCGGTGAAGTGGCTGGTGTCCACGTCGAAGCCGCGGATCACGCCCTTCACGCCAAGCTTGAGCAGCGCCCAGTCGTGGCCGGCGACGCGCTTGCGGCGGGACTCCCAGCCATCCATCCACTTGCCGTTGGTGTCGAACTTGCCCGGCACGAACTGGGCCGGTTCGGGGTTGAGCATGCGCGACACTTCGGCGAAGAAGTCGTCGGAGGCGTACAGCGCCTGCGCACCGAGGCGCGGGTTGGCGAGATCCACCGAGCGCAGCGCCCAGTCGGGCAGTTCGGCGGGGGCGGCGAAAACGGGGGCGCCGGGGGTGTGGCTGGCCATGAGTCAGGTCTCCTTTGAATTTTGGTTTGCGATGCAGGGGAGCCATCCGCCCGCAATGGGCGACATGCTCCCGGTTAAAAAAGCCGGGGTGCCGGGCTGGCGGCCCCGGTTCAGTGTCTTCAGCGGGACGCCTCCTGCTGCGCGGCCAGCGGGCCGGTGCTGGCAAGGGCCTCGCGCTCTTCGGTGAGGGCGTCCGTGGACGTCGCGTTGAGGTCCACCGGGATCAGGCCGTCCAGTACGCCCCGCGCCCGCTCCCGGTCGATGTCCTTCTCCCACACGCCGATCACGACGGTGGCGACGCAGTTGCCGATCATGTTGGTGAGCGCCCGCGCCATGCCCATGAACCAATCCACCGACAGCACCAGCACCAGGCCGATGGCCGGGATCGCCGGCACTGCGGACAGCGTGGCGGCGAGGATCACGATGGCCGAGCCCGGCACGCCGTGCGCGCCCTTCGAGGTCACCAGGGAAATGGCCAGGATGGTCAGCAGGTCCGTCAGGGACAGCGGCGTGTTGGTGGCCTGGGCGATGAAGACCGCGGCCAGCGTCAGGTAGATGGAGAAGCCGTCCAGGTTGAAGGAATAGCCGGTGGGGATCACCAGACCGACCGTCGAATTCTTGATGCCCATGAGTTCAAGCTTGCGCATGACCTGGGGCAGCACCGCATCGGACGACGCGGTGCCCAGCACCACCAGCAGCTCCTCCCGCAGGTAGCGCAGCAGCTTGAAGATGTCGAAACCCACCAGGCGCAGAATGGCGCCGAGCACGACGACCACGAAGACCGCACAGTTGAGGTAGAACAGGGCCACCAGCATGCCCAGCTGCTTGAGCGAACCGACGCCATACTTGCCCACCGTGAAGGCGATTGCGCCGAGCACGCCCAGGGGTGCCAGCTTGACGATGTAGCCAATCACCTTGAAGAACACATGGGCCAGGCTGTCGATCGCCAGCGTGACCGGCCGCCCTCGCTCGCCGAGGGCCGCCACCGCACAGCCGAACAGGATGGCCAGCAGCAAAACCTGCAGGATGTCGCCCTTGGCGAAGGCATCCGCGAAAGTGTTCGGAATGATCCTGAGCAGGAAATCCACCGTGCTGGTGGCCTGGGCGGCCTTCTCCGCGTAACCGGCCATCGCCGACGCGTCGAGGTTGTGCGGATCCACATTCATGCCGGCGCCGGGTTGCAACACGTAGGCCAGCAGCACACCGAGGGCCAGCGCGAAGGTGGTGACGACCTCGAAGTACAGCAGCGCCTTGACCCCGACGCGCCCGACCTTCTTGAGATCGCCGGTGCTGCAGATGCCATGGACGACCACGCAGAACACCAGCGGCGCGATGATCGCCTTGATCAGCTTGATGAAACCGTCGCCCAGGGGCTTCAGTTTGGTGGCGAAATCGGGCCACAGGGCGCCGACAACGATCCCCAGGATGAGGGCAATGACAACCTGCCCGAACAGTGTCTTGTAAAAGCGTTTGTGCATGGTTTTACCTCTTGAGCCGGATGAAAGAAGGCCCCCCAGGGGCGGCCGTTCGGGTGCCGCAGTGACGACGGAAGCGATTGCCACCCGTCCATCCTTGGCCATCGATGCCAAAGCCGCCTGGTATTGCAGCCCGCACAGATGCCTACAAACATATTTTGTAAAATGTTAGTTACAAGCTCAGAGATATACCAATAAAAATTTCTTCTAAAAAATCACTCCAATACCACCCGACATTTGCCCACCACGACGCATGGTGTGAAAATCGGCGCCCACACCACGGGAGCGCTCATGAACCTGCCGGACGCCGAAGGCCTGCTGATGGCCGACAAGGCTTTTCTTGCACTGCGAACGCTGCTCACCGGCGGTGAGCTGCGCGCCGGGCAATTCCTCTCCATGCCCGACCTGATGCGTACCCTCGACATGCCCATGGCACCGGTGCGCGAGGCCGTCAAACGGGCCGAATCCCTGGCCCTGGTCCGCGTACTGCCCAAGCGCGGCGTGGCGGTCATGGAAGCCACTTCTGCGCTCATCCGCGACTGCTTCCACCTGCGCACCATCCTCGATCAGGAAGGCGCCCGGGAACTGGTCCGCACGGGCGCCGGCAACCGTCTCGACGGACTGCGGGACAGCCACCAGCGGGTCCTCGACGCAGCCAACGAAGGCATCACCCCCGCGCTGCAGCAAGAAGCCATGCAGGTGGACTGGGACCTCCACACAGCCCTGTCCGAAGCCCTCGGCAACGACAGTGCCCTGGAAATCTACGCCCGCAACCGGGACCGGATTTCCGTCATGCAGCATTCCCGTCCGCTCCTGCCCGACCGCATCATCCCCGCCATGGGCGAGCACCTGGCCATCCTCGACGCGGTGGCCGGCGGCGACGAGAACGCCGCCGCGGCGGCCGTACGCGACCATTTCCGCCAGACCCTGCGCTGGTGGGGCATCATCGCCTGAGCCCCAGCGCCCCCACGCCTCAGCGCTGGAACGGGTGTTTCTCGATCCAGTGCCGGGCGATATCCACCCGCCGACACACCCACACCCGATCATGTTTTTCAATATGGTCGAGGAAACGCTGCAGCGCGCGGAAACGTCCGGGGCGGCCGAGCAGGCGGCAGTGCATGCCCACGCTGAGCATCGCCGGCCGTTCGTCCCCTTCCTCATACATCACGTCGAAAGCGTCGCGCAGGTATTCGAAAAACTCATCCCCGTGGGAGAAGCCCTGCGGCAGCGAGAAGCGCATGTCGTTGGTGTCGAGGGTGTAGGGCACGATCAGGTGCGGTGCGGTGCTGCCGTTGCTCTTCTGCACCTCGGACCAGAACGGCAGGTCGTCGCCGTAGTAATCCGAGTCGTACAGGAAGCCGCCATCGTCGGCGACCAGGCGCCGCGTGTTGGGGGAGTCCCGCCCGGTGTACCAGCCCAGCGGCCGCTCGCCGGTGAGCTGCTCGATGATCTGCATGCCGATCCGCATGTGCTCGCGCTCGGTCGCCTCGTCCACGTTCTGGTAGTGGATCCAGCGCCAGCCGTGGCAGGCGATCTCGTGGCCGAGCTCCTTGAAGGCGGCGGTGAGTTCGGGGTGGCGCTGCAACGCCATCGACACGCCGAAGACGGTCATCGGCAGGCCGCGCCGTTCGAATTCGCGCAGGAAGCGCCACACGCCGACGCGCGAGCCGTACTCGTAGATGCCCTCCATCGACAGGTGGCGGTCCGGGTAGCTGGCCGGGTTGAACAGCTCGGACAGGAACTGCTCGCTGCCGGGATCGCCGTGCAGCACGCAGTTCTCGCCGCCCTCCTCGTAGTTGAGGACGAACTGGACAGCCACCCGAGCCTGCCCCGGCCAGTCGGCGAAGGGCGGCTTGCGGCCGTAGCCGATCAGGTCGCGGGGATAGGCGGGATCGATCTTGCTCATGACGGGACTCCTTGCGCTCAGCCGAGCAGCGCGTCGAGGCGGAAACGGGCGATGCGGCCGATCTGCGCCAAGCAGGTGCGGAACTCGGTGGCCACGTCGTTGGCAAGGCGGGCTTCTACCGCATCCAGGATCTGGTAGCGGGACAGGCCCTTTACCGCGATGACGAAGGGGAAGCCGAAACGTTCCCGGTAGGCGGCATTCAAGTTGCGCAGGCGGGCCAGTTCGTCGGCGCTGCACTGGTCGAGGCCGGCGCCGCGCTGCTCGCCGGTGGAGGCTACGGTCAGCGTGCCGGCGGCGGCTTCCTTGCCGGCCAGTTCCGGGTGGGCACGGATCAGGCCGAGTTTCTCTTCATCCGTGGCGGCGTCGAGCACCGCCAGCATCGCGGCGTGCAGCGCGTCGACGTCGGCGAAGGGGCGGGCCGCCCAGGCCCGCTCGGGAATCCACGGGGAATGTTCGAAGATGTCGGCCAGGCGGGCGACGAACTCGTCCCGCGGCAGCGCCGACAGGGCGGCGACGGAGGTGAGCGCATTCATTTTTTCAAGTCCTCAAGGTCGTGCTGGGGTCGGGGGCTGAATCTCAGTCGGCGAGCCTTGCGCCCTGGGCGTACCAGCGGGCGATCAGCTGGCGCTCGGCGTCGGTGATGCCGGTCAGGTTGCCGAGGGGCATGTAGCCGCTGGCCACCGTCTCGGCCATCTTGGCGGCGTGCTGGCCGATGCCTTCGGCGCTCTGCAGCACCACCCCCTTGGGCGGCTGGGCAAAACCGGCCTGGGTCGGATGCTCGGCGTGGCAGGCAGTGCAACGGGTATCGACCACATGCTTGACGGCAGCGAAGCTCACCTTCTCGCCATCGCTCTTCACCGGCGCAGGGGCCATCAGCACCATCAGCAGGGCCAGCAGCGCGACACCGGCGGCGGGCAACCACCACTTCACCTGGCCCCGGTGGCGCAGCACGAAGAACTGACGGATCAGCACGCCGGCCAGCATCATGACCACCAGCACCAGCCAGCCGTTGGGGTGGGAATAGGTCATCGGGTAGTGGTTGCTGATCATCACGAACAGCACCGGCAGCGTGAAGTAGGTGTTGTGCACCGAGCGCTGCTTGCCGATCTGGCCGGGGCGCGAGTCCACCGGCTCGCCGGCGCGGATCTGCTCGACCATGCGCTTCTGGCCGGGAATGATGTGGATGAACACGTTGGCCACCATCATCGTGCCGAGCATCGCCCCCACATGCATGTAGGCGCCGCGGGCCGAGAACAGGTGGTGCAGCAGCCAGTCGGCCAGCACCACGAAGCCGAACAGCAGCACCGCCAGCAGGCCGTCGCGGCCCATCAGCTTGCGGCACAGCAGGTCATACACCACCCAGCCGCTGGCCAGGAAGGCAATGGAGATACCGACCGCGGCGGGCGGCGTCAGCGCCATGACCTTGGCGTCGATGAGGTAGCTGGAGGCACCGATCCAGTACACCACCGCCAGCAGGCTCATGCCCGACAGCCAGGTGGTGTAGGCCTCCCACTTGGACCAGTGGAGGTCGTGGGTCAGCGGCTCGCCCTGCGGGCCGGTGAGGAACTTCTGGCTGCAGTAGAAGCCGCCGCCATGCACTGCCCACAGCTCGCCGAACACGCCGCGCTTGGCGTCCTCGGGCTTCTTCGGCGGACGCAGGGAGTTGTCGAGCATCACGAAGTAGAACGACGCGCCGATCCAGGCGATGCCGGTGATCAGGTGGAGCCAGCGTAGCAGCAGGTTGGCCCAGTCGAGGAGATAGGTTTCCATGTTTCTTCAGTCTCTCGTGCGAAACGGTGCGCGGGTTCGGGCTCAGCTGCCGCGGTAGGTGGAGTAGCTCCACGGGGAGACCAGCAGCGGCACGTGGTAGTGCTGGGCCGGGTCGGCGATGCCGAAGCGCAGCACCACTTCATCCACGAACAGGGGTTCCGGCAGGGCCTGACCCTGGGCGCGGAAATAGTCGCCGGCGGCAAAGACGATCTCGTAGCTGCCGCGCTCGAAGGCCTCGCCGTCGAGCAGCGGGCTGTCGCAGCGGCCGTCATGGTTGGTGACGGCGCGGCGGATCTCGCGGCGGCCGCCGTCCAGGCGGTAGAGGGTCACGGCAATGCCGGTACCCGGCTTGCCGCTGGCGGTGTCCAGCACGTGGGTGGTAAGGCGTCCCATGCTTGTGTCTCCGGTTGTTGGTGTGGGGATGTGCTGTGCAGTTTAGAGCGGGCTTGGATTAAGGAAATGGATATGAGCTTATAAGCTATATATACTTTTCAATATCTTCCTGCCCCCGCCCCCATGAGCACCCGACGAAGCGACGACCAGCTCGACACCTACCTGCTGCGGATCTTCTGCCTGCTGATCACCGAGCGCAGCGTGTCGCGCACGGCGCTGCGCCTGAACCAGTCTCAGCCGGCGGTGAGCCTGGCGCTCAAGCGCCTGCGCACGATCCTCGGCGACCCGCTGCTGGTGCGGGAAAAGAGCGGCATGGTGCCCACCGAGCGGGCGCTGGCGCTGCTGTCTCACGCCAAGGGCGCGCTGGCGGAGATCGACCGGATGACGTTTGCGCCGGAATCCTTCGAGCCGCAGACCAGCCGCTACGAATTCCGCGTCGGCGCGCCGGACTACCTGGCGCCGATGTTCATTTCAAGCGTGGTCGAGCGGATCCGCAAGGAAGCCCCGCACCTGCGCCTGAGCCTGCAGTCGCTGGGGCCCAACTTCGATTTCGAGCGTTCCCTCGCCGAGGGGGATCTGGACGTGGTGATCGGCAACTGGCCGGAGCCGCCGCACCGCATGCACCTGTCGATGCTGCTGGAGGATGAGATCGTGTGCCTGGTCGGGGCGAGCCATCCGCTGGCCCGCAAGGGATTCACCGCCGACGACTACCAGCGGGCGGTGCATGTGGTGCCGATGCCCTATTCGATGAGCCAGCGCGGCGTGATCGACACGGTGCTGGCGACGCACCGCCTGAACCGGGACGAACGGGTGGTGGTGCAGTCCTTCACGATGGCACCCTACCTGCTGCAGCACAGCGACCTGGTGTTCACCACCACGCGGCATTTCGCGCAGTTCTATGCCGACCTGCTGCCGCTGGTGATCCTGCCGTCGCCGATCCCCTTTCCGGCGATGCGCTTCTACCAACTGTGGCACGAGCGCAACCACCTGTCGCCGGCCCACCGCTGGATCCGCCGGCTGCTCGCCGACTGCGGCAAGCAGATCAAGCCGGGCAGTTGAGGCGCCGCCCGGCGGGCGGCGTCAGGCCATCTGCGAGACCGGCATGGCCAGGTGGAAGCCCTGGGCGTAATCCACGCCCATGCCGCGCAGCTCTTCGAGAATCTCTTCCGACTCGACGAACTCGGCGATGGTGAGGATGCCGAGTTCCTGGCACAGGCGCGTGAGGTTGCGGACCAGCGTGCGATCCACCTTCGACTTGACGATGTTCTTCACGAAGGCGCCGTCGATCTTCACGTAGTCGAAGGTCAGCTCGCGCAGGTAGTGGAAGGAGTTGTAGCCGCTGCCGAAGTCGTCGAGCGCGAACAGGAAGCCCTTCTTGCGCAGATCGCTGAGGAATTTGCGCATGTGGGTCATGTCGCCGATGGCGTCGCGCTCGAGGATCTCGAAGACGATGACATTGGGCGGAATGTCCAGTTGCGCGCACAGCATCTCGGCGTAACCGAGGATGCCGCGGCCCTGGATCTCCTGCGCCGACAGGTTGATGAACAGGCGGAACGGCGGCGTGCCGGGGGTATCCAGGCGTTCCCGCGCGGCGGCGAAGGCCTGCTCGATGATGGCCCGGTCGAGGTCGCGGCCGAGGCCGTATTTCTCGATGGTCTCGATGAAGGCACCGGCCGACAGCGTGGTGCCGTTGGGCTCGATGATGCGCGCCAGCGTCTCGTAGGCGAAGGGCTGGCCGGTGCGGCAGTCGAAGATGGTCTGAAAGTACGGCACCACCCGCTTCTCGCGCAGGGACACGCGCAGCTTCTCGGCGTAGTCGCGGGTCACGCGGCTGGCATGGACCCGGTCCTTCACCGATTCGAAGGTGCCGATGGTGTCCTTGCCGAGCTCCTTGGCGCGGTACAGGCCGATGTCCACGCCGGCCATCAGGTCGGTCATGCTCTTCGCGTCGTTCGGGTAGGACACGATGCCGATCGACGTGGTGACGTGGAAGATCTTGCCGTCGTCGCCCTCGAAGCTCATCTGGCGCAGCTCGGTGCGCAGCTTCTCGGCCACCACCACCGCGCCGTCCAGGCCGGTTTCGACGAGGATGATCGCGAACTCGTCGCCGCCGATGCGGGTCGCCAGGTCGCCGCGCCGCATCACCGTGCGCATCTTCTCGGCAACCTGCTGCAGCACGATGTCGCCGCGCGGGTGGCCGTAGGTGTCATTGACGTCCTTGAAGTCGTCCAGGTCGAGCATCAGGATCGAGAACTCGTGCACATGGCGCTCCGAACGACCGAGCTCATAGCCGAGCATCTCGTTGAAGTAGCGCCGGTTGTGCAGGCCGGTCAGCGGATCGTGGGTCGAATAGTATTCGAGCTCCGACAGCGTGCGGCTGAGGGCCTTGCTGGACCCGACCACCATCACCATCACGGCGAGGATGGAGTGGATCACGCTGCTTTCCTGCGGCGTCAGCTTGTCGAGGGACGCATAGGCGATGCCGAGCAGGCCGGACAGGTTGGACGAATCCATGTCCGGCACCGGCACGGTGATCATGCGGATGTTGTTGGCGTCGACGGCCCGGCGGTTGCGGTTGCGGACGACCTGGAATTCCTCGATGTCGAGCGGCACGTCGGCCGGCAGATCGAGGTGGTCGATCATGTCCCGCGACAGCTTGTGGCGGGCCGAGGTCTTCACCTCCTCCGGGTACTCGCCCATGTAGTAGATGTACAGGGACAGCGCGTTGTCTTCGGAGAAGGCGATGAAAAAGACATCGAAGGGGAAGAAGGCGTGGAAACCGAGCAGCACTTCCTGCACGAAGGCTTTCCACTGGGTGACCTTCTCGTGGGACAGCACGATGGTTTCAAGCACCCGGCTCTGGCGTTCGAGCAGGTCCTTCTCGATCAGCGTGCCGGCCAGGTCCTTGGAGACCCGGTTGAACTCCAGCATGACCTGCTGCAGGTCGCGGGAGTTGTTGCCAAGCTGCCGGCGCCGCTCGCCGACCAGCAGTTCGAGGGTCTTGTCGAGGCGCTCGCAGCGGGCCACCGCCCGGTCCAGGCCACGGGTCAGGTCGTTGCGCTGGGCCTCGCTCATCGGCAGGCCTTCGATCTGCCCGAGGGAATTCTGCAGCCCCTGCAGGATCTCCGCCCGCACGCTCTGCGTCAGTTCGGTGATGCTGGCGGCAAACAAACTGCTGCGCGTCTGGCTCTCGAACAGGGCCGCGAAGCTTTCCAGCACCCGCTGGCGCACGCCCTCCTGGCGCTGCGGGGCGACCAGCAATGGATTGGGTCTCAGATTCACGTGACTCTCCGGAAACGTCCCGACTCCACCATCAGGTCCACGCCGCATTCCAGCTCACGGAACCAATCGAGGAAGGCGGGCACCGCGGCCCCCCGGTAGATCGGGCCGTGCTGCGGCGCGATGAAGTCGATGTCGAGCTTCGACACCGCATCCACCCACAGGCGCGCCGCCTTGTTGGACGCCATGTAGCGGCGGTGGAAGCCGTCGATGTACTGCACGTGGCTGGCGAAGTCCTCCACATAGGGCTCGTCCTCGCCGTCGGGCATCATCGCCGCCCCGATGTCGCCGGTGAACAGCACTTTCGAGATCGGGTCATAGACGTTGATCTGCCCTTCCGAGTGCAGGAAGTGGGCCGGCACCAGCTCCAGCCGGAAACCATCGGCCAGCTCGACCGGCATGCCCTCGTCGGGCACCCCGATGAAGCGGCGCATCGACGAGATGCCGTAGTGCGGCAGGAAGCGCATCCAGATGCTCGACACGTACACCGGTGCCTCGGAGATCTCCAGCCAGGTGGCCAGGCCACCGACGATGTCCGGATCCTGGTGGGACAGCATGATCGCCTTCAGGTGGTCCGGGCTCACGTAGCGCAGCAGCTCGGACAGCACGCGCGGCATCACGCCGAAACCGCCCGGATCGAGCAGCACGCCGTCGTCGCCATGGACGACCAGGTACTGGTTGGAACGGATGCCGTCCTCTTCGCCCGGCTCGCTCTCATTCAGGAGGATGAATTTGTGATCGTCAGTATTGAACAGGGGGATGTTGCGCATGCTGCTTCCTAGGATCCTTCTGTACTTGTCACAGGTGGAATGTGGCGAGGGATTCGCCGTATTCACGCCTTGTGAATTCTGAACTCGCCAATCATGGCCTTGAGGTTTCCCGACGTGGCGAGAAGTTCGCCCGCCGCCCGCTTGGCGTCGCGGGACGCCTGCAGGTTATCGTCGATGAGCTGGGTGATGCGTTCCATGTTGCGGGCCACCTCCTCGCTGGCCTGGGTCTGTTCGACGGTAGCGGCGGAAATGCTGCGGGACATGCCCGTCACCTCGTCGGCGGCGCGGGTCACGCCACCCAGGCTGGCAGCCCCATCGTCCAGGGACGCAATGGTCGCCTCGACCTCGGCGCGGGCGACGGCCATCGCCTCCACTGCCTCGGCGGTGACGGACTGGATCGCCGTCACCGTGGCGGCGATGTCGCGGGAACTGGAGGCGGTCCGTTCGGCCAGCGTGCGCACCTCGTCGGCCACCACCGCGAAGCCGCGGCCCTGCTCACCGGCCCGTGCCGCCTCGATGGCCGCGTTGAGCGCCAGCAAGTTGGTCTGGCCGGCCACGTCGCCGATGACCTGGGTGATGCCGCCGATCTTGCAGATGGCTTCGGACAAACTGTGGATCGTGTCGCCCGAGCGGCTCACCGCGTCGACCACACGGCGCGTCATGTGCACCGTCTCGCCGATCCGCTCATTGCCATCGGCAATCAGTTGCTGGGCCCGCTGGGCGGCGTCGGAGGTATCGCCCGCGCTGCCGGCCACCTCGCGCACCGACACGCTGAGCTCCTCGGTGGCCGCAGCCACGCTCTTGGCGCTGTCGTACTGCTGGACCGACTTGTCGCCGACCTGGCCCATCTGCCGGTCGAGCTGCAGGCAGCGGACCTCGATGGCCCCGGCCGCCGTGGCGATGTCGTCGAGCATCGCCAGCAGATGGGCCTGCATGCCCCCCAGCTGGCAAAACAACAGGCCCGTTTCATCGCGGCGGCTGACGTCCACCTCGTTGGTCAGGTTGCCCTCGGCGATCTGGTCGAAGAAGCGGGCCGCCCTCGCCAGCGGACGATCGACGCGCAGCGAAAAATAGACCCCGACGAAGATGGAAACGAGGGCAGACAGCGCCGCCGCCGTACCGACGAAGACGGTACGCGCCGGCGTCAGCTCGCCGATGGCGCTCGCCACCAGAATCCCTGCTGACAACATGGACATGACACCCATTATGGCCCACAAGCGGGTCTTGAAGGAAAAGCGCCCCAGCAGGCCGGGATTGACGCTGGGAAAGCGCGCCTTGCTGTCGCGGACCCGGGCATACAGTTGCTCGACGGCACGCACCTCGTCACGGGCGGGTTCGGTGCGCACCGACATGTAGCCCACGGTCTGGCCGTTCTTGCGGACCGGCACGACGAAGGCCCGGACCCAGTAGTAATCGCCGTTCTTGCAGCGGTTCTTGACCACGCCGTGCCACGGCAGGCCGCTCTGCACCGTGCGCCACAGGTCGGCAAAGGCCTCCGGCGGCATGTCCGGATGGCGGACGAGGTTGTGGGAACGTCCGAGCAGTTCATCGCGTTGAAAGCCGCTGATGTGGACAAATGCATCGTTGGCGTGGGTGATGATGCCTTTCAGATCGGTTTTGGAGACCAGGTAGCGCCCTGTCGGAAACGGTACTTCGGTCTGTGAAACAGGCAGGTTGACCTTCACGGGTTGTCTTTGGTGTGTATGCCCTCCGGCCGATCTGGCGGCTCGGTAACCGGGGAGACGCGTGCTGTTGTCCAGGATGCGCGGGCTATGTTTTTTATATGGCGCCCGGCATTCACGTCAGCCATCGATTCGATGGCCTCGCGCCCGACGATAGCAATCTTTCATGGGGGTGTATGTCAGGCTTTCCTGAATCACACACAGAAAACCCTGATTTCCGAATGGTCTCCCGGGCGGTCCCCGAAAGCGGCCCTTCCGCCGGCCTCAGGCGACGGTCAGGCCATGGCGGATCGCATAGCGGATCAGGTCGGCGTTGTTGTCCACCTGCAGCTTTTCCATCAGGCGCATCTTGTGGGTGCTGACGGTCTTCGGGCTGAGGTGCAGCTGGTCGGCGATCTCGCCGAGGGGGAGGCCGCTGGCGATGCCTTCGAGCACCTGGCGCTCCCGCTCGGACAGCGCCGCGTGGGCCAGGGAATCGGCCGGGCCACGGTCGAAGACCATCAGGTCCACCAGGGCCGGATCGATGAAACGGCCACCCTGGGCAACCTTGCGGATGCCCGCCAGCAACACCTCCGGCTCGCTGTCCTTGGTGATGTAGCCGCTGGCACCGGCGCGCAGCGTGCGGGCCACGATCTGCCCCTCGTTGTGCATGGACAGGACCAGCAGGGGCAGGCGCGGATAGTCGAGCTGCAGGCGGCCGATGAGGTCCAGCCCGGCCAGGCCGGGCATCGACATGTCGAGCAGCAGCAGGTCCACCGACAGGCGCTGCAACTGCTCGAAGACGTCCTCGCCGCGAGTCGCCTCGGCCACCACCGCGATGTCGATGGTGGTCGCGATGATCTGCTTGAGGCCACTGCGCACGATGGCGTGGTCGTCGGCAATCATCAGCCTGATCATGCGGCCTCCCCGGCCACCAGCGGCAGCTCGATGGACACCGTCGTGCCCCGCCCCGGGCTGCTGTCGAAGACCAGCGTTCCATCGAGGGCCAGCACCCGCTCGCGCATGCCGAGCAGGCCGAAGCTGCGCAGCTTGTCGGCGGCCTGCGGGTCGAAGCCGCAGCCGTCGTCGGAAACATGCAGGCACAGGCGTCCGCTCTCCCGCTTCAGCGACACCTCCACGTGGCGGGCGCGGGCATGGCGGGCGATATTGGTCAGCGACTCCTGCACGAGGCGGAACACCACCGTCGCGCGGGCCTCGTCCATCGCCAGCTCGTCGTCGCCCACATACAGACGGCAGCGGATCTCGGAGCGCCGCTGCAGATCGTCGAGCAGCCACTCGATGGCCGGCACCAGGCCCAGGTCGAGGGCTGCCGGGCGCAGGTTGCTGGCGATCTGGCGCACCACGTCGATGGTGCCCTCGGCCAGTTCGCGCATGCGCTCGGCCATACGGAAGAGTTCAGGGTTGTGGCCGAAGCCGATGCGCAGCAGGGAAACGTCCATCTTCAGCGCGGTCAGGCGCTGGCCCAGCTCGTCGTGGATCTCGCGGGCGATGTGCTTGCGCTCCTGCTCCAGCAGCGTCTTCTGGTGATGGGACAGCTCGCGCAGCTGCCGCCGCGATTCGAGCAGGGCCTGTTCGGCCTGCTTCTGGGTGTCGATATCGAGCATCTGGCCGACCGACGCAATCATCCGGCCGTTCTTGTCGAGGATCTCGGAGACCACCATCAGCGCCCACACCACGCGGCCATCCTTGCGCACGTAGCGCTTTTCCATCTGGAACTTGGGCAGCTTGCCGTCGAGCATCAGGGCCCGCGCACTGACGTTGTCCGCCAGGTCATCCGGGTGGGTCAGGTCGTGGTAGGACATGCCCAGCAGTTCGGCCTCGGAATAGCCGACGAACTCGCACATGGCCTGGTTGACCTTCATGTAGCGCCCGTCGAAGTCGGCCACCGCCATACCGACCGCCGCCGAATCGAAGGTGCTCTGGAAGAACTCCTTGCTGAGGCGCATCTCCTCCTTGGCGCGACGGACCTTGGCGATGACCGAGCAGGCACCACCCACCGTCGACAGGCTCAGCAGGGTCATCGCCACGGCGATGGAAAGGTTGATGTTCGCGAATACGTCCATGCGCTTCGAAAGGGTCCGGCAGCCCGGGCTCCAGTGTTTCGACGCAGGTTAACACATGCCCCGGAGCGCTTTGCGGTACTCCACCACGGTCCGGCATGCGTTTGCCGGCGCGCCCGCAAAATTCCCGGCCATCCGCGCCGAAGGGCGCCGGCCGTGGCTTTCCGGCCGATGCGGGGTCAGGCGCCGGTGGCGTATTCGGGCCGCGCGGCGAGACGCTGGCGCAGGCGCTCGACGACGATGCGCACCTTCGGCGACAGGTTGCGCCGCGGCGGGATCAGCGCCCACACGCCGTGGGCCGGGCTGTGCAGTTGGAAGTCCGGCAGCAGCGCCACCAGCGCGCCGCTGTGCAGGTGCGGCAGCACATAGTAGTCGGGCAACTGGCACACGCCGATGCCGCACAGCGCCGCATCCAGCACCGCCAGGCCGCTGTTGCAGCGCCAGTTGCCGGCCACCCGCTGGGACAGCTCGCGCCCGTCGGCCTGGAACAGCCAGCTGTCGGAAATGCCCAGCAGGCAGTTGTGGCGCTCCAGGTCGGCAAGGGTGCTTGGCGTGCCGTGGCGGGCCAGGTAGTCGGGCGTCGCGCACACGTACATCACCCGCGGCGCCAGGCGTACCGCTACCAGCCGGGTGTCGCTCAGGCGGCCGAGGCGGATCGCGATGTCGTAGCCCTCCTGCACCAGGTCGCGGGGCGTGTTGTCGAGTTCGATCTCGACCTGCAGCTGGGGATGTTCGGCCACCAGCTCGTTGATCAGCGGCACGATGTAGCGCTCGCCGTACACCGCCGAGCTGGTGATGCGCAGCAGGCCCTTGGGGCTCTGCTCCAGGTCGAGCACCGAGCGGAAGGCCTCGTCGAAGCCGTCCTGCAGCTGGCGGCAGTGCTGGAAGAAGGCCTGCCCGGCCTCGGTGAGGCGCACCAGCCGCGTGCTGCGGTGGAACAGGCGGGTCTGCATGCGCTCCTCGAGGCGCTGCACCTGGCGGCTCACGTGGGACGCCGACAGGCCCAGGCGCCGCGCCGCCGCCGAAAAGCCGCCGGTCTCGGCGACGGCCACGAATTCTTCCAGACCTTCCCAACGGCTCATGACGGTACGCTACGATCTATTATTGTCAGACAGCAATAATGTTTTGACAAAGCACCGGATTATCCGCCAGCAGTCCATAAATTACACTGCCGGCTTTCCTTCAGCCTTCCACCGGAGACACCGATGATCAAATCCCGCGCCGCCGTCGCCTGGGCCGCCAAGCAGCCCCTCGAAATCACCGAAGTGGACGTGGCCCCGCCGAAAGCCGGCGAGGTGCTGGTGCGCATCGTGGCCACCGGCGTCTGCCACACCGACGCCTTCACGCTGTCCGGCGCCGACCCGGAAGGCATCTTCCCGACCATCCTCGGCCACGAAGGCGGCGGCATCGTCGAAGCCATCGGCGAAGGCGTCACCTCGGTCGCCGTCGGCGACCACGTGATCCCGCTATACACGCCCGAATGCGGCAAGTGCAAGTTCTGCCTGTCCGGCAAGACCAACCTGTGCCAGGCCATCCGCGCCACCCAGGGCAAAGGCCTGATGCCCGACGGCACCACCCGTTTCAGCAAGGACGGCAAGCCCATCTTCCATTACATGGGCACCTCGACCTTCTCCGAATACACCGTGCTGCCGGAAATCTCGGTGGCCAAGATCAGCAAGGACGCCCCGCTCGAGAAGGTGTGCCTGCTCGGCTGTGGCGTAACCACCGGCATCGGCGCGGTGATGAACACCGCCAAGGTCGAACCGGGCGCCACCGTGGCGATCTTCGGCCTCGGCGGCATCGGCCTGTCGGCGGTGATCGGCGCGGTGATGGCCAAGGCCTCGCGCATCGTCGCTGTGGACGTGAACCCGGCCAAGTTCGAGATCGCCAGGCAGCTCGGCGCCACCGACTGCATCAACCCGCTCGACTACGACAAGCCGATCCAGGAAGTCATCGTCGACCTCACCGACGGCGGCGTCGATTACTCCTTCGAGTGCATCGGCAACACCAAGGTCATGCGCTCGGCACTGGAGTGCTGCCACAAGGGCTGGGGCGAATCGATCATCATCGGCGTCGCTGGCGCCGGCGAAGAGATCTCCACCCGCCCCTTCCAGCTGGTCACCGGCCGAGTCTGGCGCGGTTCGGCCTTCGGCGGCGTGCGCGGCCGCTCCGAGCTGCCGGGCTACGTCGAGAAGGCCCAGCGCGGCGAGATCCCGCTCGACACCTTCATCACCCACACCATGGGCCTCGCCGACATCAACAAGGCCTTCGACCTGATGCACGAAGGCAAGAGCATCCGTACCGTCATCCACTTCGACAAGTAAGCGGCGCGGCCCGGCGGGCGGGTTCATCCGGGCCCGTCCACCGGGCCGGCCCGGAGCCCTCCCCCATGACTTCTCCCCTCACCCTCGTTTCCGAGAACCGCAGCTTCGGCGGCTGGCACCGCCGTTACCGGCACGCCGCAACCAGCACCGGCTGCGCCATGACCTTCGCCGTATTCCTGCCGCCGCAGGCGGCGGACGGCCCGGTGCCGGTGCTGTACTGGCTGTCCGGCCTCACCTGCACGGACGAGAACTTCATGCAGAAAGCCGGCGCCCACCGGGTCGCCGCCGAGCTGGGCATCGCCATCGTCGCTCCCGACACCAGCCCGCGCGGCGCCGACGTGCCCGGTGACCCTGACGGCGCGTGGGATTTCGGCCACGGCGCCGGCTTCTACGTGAACGCCACCCAGGCCCCGTGGAAAGACCACTACCGCATGCACGACTACGTGGTGCACGAGCTGCCGGCCCTCGTCGAGGCGAACCTGCCGGTGAGCGCCGCGCGCGCCATCTCCGGCCATTCGATGGGCGGCCATGGCGCGCTGGTGTGCGCGCTGCGCAACCCCGGCCGCTACCTGTCGGTGTCGGCCTTCGCGCCGATCAGCAACCCGATGGACTGCCCGTGGGGCCACAAGGCCCTGTCCCGCTACCTCGGCGAAGACCGGGAAAGCTGGCGCGCGTGGGATGCCTGCGAGCTGATCGCCGGCGCCAGCGAACGCCT
This sequence comes from Zoogloea sp. GW822-FHT05C07, assembly GCF_058800215.1. Classification (NCBI taxonomy): domain Bacteria; kingdom Pseudomonadati; phylum Pseudomonadota; class Betaproteobacteria; order Rhodocyclales; family Zoogloeaceae; genus Zoogloea; species Zoogloea sp. GW822-FHT05C07. The sequence continues at coordinate 2,990,046 of NZ_CM179510.1, read as the reverse complement.
GCCGCTGCTGGTGGACCAGGGCGAGGCCGACAGCTTCCTCGCCGAACAGCTCAAGCCGGACGCCCTCGCCCGCGCCTGCGCCGCCGCCGGCCACCCGCTGACCCTGCGCCTTCAGCCGGGCTACGACCACAGCTACTACTTCATCGCCAGCTTCATCGAGGACCACCTGCGCCACCACGCGGCGGCGCTGCGCGGCTGAGGCCGGCGGTGGGCGACCGAGTTCGCCCCCACGACTTGAAGCGCATCGGCCGCTCCACCAGCCAGAGCCAATGACTTCGCCCCCGGCTGGTCATGCACCTCCAGGCCCGCTCAACCGCGGGCGATCTCCTGCACTGCCGTCACCAGCCGGTCCAGGTCGGCCGGGCGGGTGAAGATGGCCGGCGTGACGCGCACAACGGCGCCCGACGCCAGCCCGTCGCGGGCCACCGTGAAGATGCCGTACTGCTCGCGCAGGCGGCGCGCCAGGGCCTGGCTGTCGGCCAGGCTGCTGCGCCCGCCGATGCGCAGCGCGCTGATCGCCCCGTGCAGGCGCGGCGCGTCCGGCGTCAGGATCTGCACGCCCTTCACGTCGCGCACCCGCTCCACCCAGTAGTCGCGCAGGTAGCGCAGGCGGGCCTCCTTGTTGGGCACGCCGATGGCGGCCTGGAAGTCCAGCGCGGTCGGCACCGTCATCACGTTGGCGGTGGCTGTGGTGCCGGAATGGACCCGCGCGCGGATGTCGTTGGTGCCCTCCCCCGCCGCACTGAGGTGCGGCGCGATGTCGTCCAGGCGGCTCTTGCGGATGTACAGGAAACCCACGCCCAGCGGCGCACCGACCCACTTGTGCAAATTGAAGGCCGCGAAATCGACGCCACCCAGCTCTGGCAGGCGGAAGTCGATGTGGCCCCACGAGTGGGCCGCATCGAGGATCACATCCACCCCGCGGGCCTTGGCCAGCCGGGTGATCTCGGCCACCGGCAGGATCAGCCCGGTCTTGTGGTTGATGTGGGTCAGCAGCAGCAGGCGGGTGCCCGGATTGGCGGCCAGCCCCTTGGCGTAAGCGTCGACGATGCCGGCCTCGGTGGCCGGTTCCGGCAGCACGATGCGCGCCACCTTCACGCCGCGCCGCTCCGGCAGGTAGTCGAAGACGCTCTGCGCGCTGTCGTAGTCCAGGTCGGCGTACATCACCGTGTCGCCGGGCTTGAGGCCACGGTAGTTGGTGATCAGGTTCTGCAGCGCCTCGGTGGCGCCGCGGGTCAGCGCAATCTCGTCGGCCTGCACGCCCAGCAGCGCGGCGATGCGGCCGCGCACGGCGTCCGTCTCGCGGCTGAACTCCTGGCGCAGGAAGTAGGAGTTGCGCTCGTTGAGGCGCTCGATGTTGCGCTGCAGTTCCACCAGCACCGGGCGCGCCATGATGCCGTAGAAGCCGTGCTCCAGATTGACGAAATCCGGCGACTGGCGATACAGCGCGGCGATCTGCGCCCAGTAGGCCTCGTTGCGGGCCAGCGTCAGCGCATCGCCGCCCGGCAGCGCGGGCAACGTGGACAGAGCGGTGGCCGGGGCGGACGCCGCCTGGGCCAGGGCCGGCGCGCCGCGCAGGGTGGAGGCGGCGGCCACGGCGAGGCCGAGGGAGCCCTTCAGCAGGGCCCGGCGGGAAAGTTGGGGATTCATGTGGAAGACTCCGTGAATCGGCGCCCGCTCAGAAGCGGTAGTTGGCCTTGAAGTAGTAGTAGCCGCCGTTGATGCCGATCGGCGAGAAGGACGCGTACTGGGAGATGTTCTGCCGGCCGGCGGCGTTGAGGGCCTGGCGGTAGTCGCTGTTGAGCTTGTCCGGATAGACGTTGAAGAGGTTGTTGGCGCCCACCGTCACGGCCCAGGCCTTGGTGATCTGCCGGGTCACGTCCAGGTCGGTGATGAACTTGGTGCCGGTGCGGTTCTCGTAATAGGTGACGTTGTTCACCGAGGTGTAATACGACGACGGGCCGAAGACGTTCTCGCGCAGGTTCACCGTCCAGTCGTTCTTGCGCCACAGGGCGCCCAGGTTGATGCGGAAGGCCGGCGACGAATCCTCGATGTAGCTGATCGCCGTCTTGTCGAGGAACTGCTGGCCATTGAGCTGGCTCGGCGCGCCCTTCACCTTGGTGACCTTCACCTGGTTGATGTTGGCGCCCAGGCTCCAGTCCACGCGGCCGAAGCCGCCGTACTCGTCGGCGTAGGTGACCACCGCATCGGCGCCGGTGTTGCGCGTGTCGCCGGCGTTCGAGAAGACCACCACGCCGGTGGACGACAGGCCGGCCGGAATGCTGTTGCCGTTGGCAACGATCGCCGCATTGACCGCGTCGGCGCGCACCGCGCCGTTGAGGATGCCGTACAGCGTGCCGCTCTGCAGGATGCGGTCCTTGATGTTGATCTGATAGACATCCAGCGTGGCGGTCACCTTCGCGGCCGGCTTGGCGACGATGCCGATGCTGAAGTTGCGCGACTTCTCGGCCTTCAGCTCGTCAATGCCGAGCAGGCGCGCGGCGGCCGCCGAGGTCGGCAGGATCACCGAGGCGGTGGTCGGCGACACCGAGGTGGCGGAATAGCTCTGCTCGGCTAGCGTCGGCGCACGGAAGCCATTGCTGACGGTGCCGCGCACCGCGAAGCTCGGTGCCACGTCGTAGCGGCCGGTCAGCTTGCCGACCGTGGCGCTGCCGAAATCGCTGTAGCGCTCGGTGCGCAGCGCGGCATCCAGCTTCAGCTTGTCGATCGGCGAACCGGCCACGTCCACGTACAGCGCATTGCTGCGCCGCTTATGGTTGCCGGCGTCGGACGCGGTGTAGCCGGGAAAGGCCGCCGCGCCGCCGCGGTAGATGGAAGCCGCTTCGCCGGCGCCGATGGCGTACTCGTCCACCCGGTGCTCGGCGCCGAAGGCCACGTTGAGCGGCGAGGCCCAGCCCACGTTGAAGTCGCGGCTGAAATCCAGGTTGGTGGTGGTCTGGTTGGCCTTCAGATAGCCCTCGTAGAAGCGGTTCTGGGTGCTGCCGGTGTCCTTCCACAGCTGCACGTTGAGCGAGTCGATGTTGCCCACCGACGCGTAGTCGCGCCCGTAGGTGGTGGCCAGGTCGTAGCGCCAGCCGGCCGGCGCCTCGCCCTTCACGCCGACGGTGAAGGCGAAGTCCTCTTCGTCATGGACTTCGACCGGGCTGAAGCCGAGGGGATAGACCCCCGGCGCGGTGGAGGTGCCGCGGTAGTTCTGGATCGCCTCGGCGTGCTTGGCGCCATAGGTGGCGAAGCCGTACAGCTCGGTACCGCCGGACAGGTCGATACCGCCGTTGGCGGACAGGATGGTCTGGCGCACGGCCGCATCGCCGAAGGTACGGTTCACGTAGGGATAGCCCGGCACGTTCTTCACGTTGGCGTTGGCGGCGGTCAGGTAGGGCGGCACGAAGCGCGCGTCGTAGTCGCTGCGGTCGCTGTGGCCGTGGTACTTGGTTTCCACGCTGAGGTTCAGGAAGGCATCCTCGTGGGGCTTCAGGCCGACGTTGGCGGACAGGTTGCCGCTGGTGCCGTCGTCGTCGTAGTACTGGCCGCCGCCGAAGCTGACGCTGCCGCCCTGGTCGTTGCGCTTGAGGATGATGTTGATGACGCCGGCAATGGCGTCGGAGCCGTACTGGGCGGCGGCGCCGTCCTGCAGCACCTCGATGTGGTCGATGGCGGACAGCGGGATCAGGCTCAGATCGGCCGACGCGCCGCCGGAGAAGGCGCCGCCGGTGACATTGACGTTGGAGGTGCCGTGGCGGCGCTTGCCGTTGATGAGGATCAGCGTGTGGTTGGGGTTGAGGCCGCGCAGGCGGGCGGCGGTGGTCAGCGCCGCCGCGTCGCCGCCCTTGGCGTCGGACGTGAAGGCCGGCACGTTCTGGGTGAGGGCCTGGATCAGGTCGGGCGAGCCGCCGCGCTTCAGCGTGGCGGCGTCGAGGATCTGGATCGGTGCCGGACTGTCGGCGGCCTTCAGGCCGGCCTGGCGGGTCCCGGTGATGATGACGGTGTCGAAGGACTGGGCCGGATCGGCCGCGCCGGGGTCGGCGGCCGGGGTCTGGGCCAGCGCATAGCCGGATGACATCAGGGTCAGCAGGGCGGTCGTGTGACGGAGGCTGGGGCTCATTGATTCCTCTTGGAGTGCTGACGGATATCCGGTCGGGATTGACGAGAACGAGTCGAAATTATCCCTGGCAGGATTCCTGCATGGCATTGGAGGAACGGACAATCAACCTCAACATTGCGCCATTGCCTTGCTCATATCCATATGAAAATAAAAGATAAAAACAAGCTCGTCGTCTCCGTCGCCTATGATCGGCTGGGCGCTTTCGAATTCGGCTGCGTGACCGAAATATTCGATTTGCAACGCCCCGAGCTGGACGTGGACTGGTACCGTTTCGCGGTCTGCTCGGCCGAGGGCGGCACCCTGCGCGCCAGTGGCGGAATCCGTTTCGAAGCCCCCAACGGGCTGGAGATTCTCGATCTGGCCCATACCATCATCATTCCCGGCTGGCGCGACCCGGACGAGCCGCCGCCCGGCGCGCTGCAGGACCGGCTGCGCGCCGCCTATGCGCGGGGCACGCGCATCTGCTCGATCTGCTCGGGGGCTTTCGTGCTGGCCTGGTCGGGCCTGCTGGACGGCAAACGGGCCACCACCCACTGGCGCTTCACGGACAAGATGAAGCGGCGCTTCCCGAACATCCAGGTGGAAGCCGACTCGCTCTACGTGGATGCCGGGCAGATCCTCACCTCGGCGGGCTCGGCGGCCGGGCTGGACATGATGCTGTACCTCGTCGCACGGGATTACGGCAGCCGCGTGGCCAACCGGGTCGCCCAGCGCCTGATCGTGCCGCCGCACCGGGAGGGCGGCCAGGCCCAGTTCGTGTCGCGGCCGCTGCCGGCCGACGAATCCGGCCGCCTGTCGCGCCTCATCGACTGGGTCCGCCAGCACCTGGAGCACCCGCATACGGTGGCCTCGCTGGCCGACCGGGCGGCCATGAGCCCACGCACGCTGCAGCGCCAGTTCCGCGAATCCACCGGCCTGTCGCCCTACGAGTGGCTGCTGCAGGAAAGGGTGGCGCTGGCCAAGCAATTGCTGGAAACGCCCCATGTGCCAATTGCGGCGATCTGCGAGCGGGCCGGTTTCGGCTCCGAGGAGTCCTTCCGCCACCATTTCCGGCGCGTCGCGCGGGTCAGCCCGTCGAGCTACCGGCGGGCCTTCCTGCAAACCCAGGGCGATGTGGCGGAGGACGCCGCCGCCTGAGATTCCTTCAAAGCCGCCCGCTGCTGCGGGCCGGGCAGCGCCGCCACAACACTGCTGCCCGGCCCGCACGGGAAGCGGGCAGCAGCCGGGGCTTCAGGAACCCGGCACGCAGTCCTTCATGCAGCGCGTACCGATCACGTCCGGGCGGTCGTCCACCTTGAAGCCGTCCCGGTTGGGCATCACGATGCGCGGCAGGCTGGCCGCGTCGAGGCGCCCGTCGGCCGGCAGCAGGCCGTTGAGGTGCAGCACGTAGGCGCTCACCGCATAGACCTCGTCCGGCGCCAGGGACTGCGGGCTGTCGAAGGGCATCGCCCGCCGCACGTAGTCGAACAGGGTGGTAGCGTAGGGCCAGAAGCTGCCGACGGTACGCACCGGCGTCTTGGTGGCGAGGCTGCCCTGCCCGCCGGCCAGGCGGTCGGCGATGCCGTTCTGGCCACCGGCGCCGTGGCAGGCGATGCAGCGGGTCTCGTAGATGCGCTGGCCGGCGGCCACCGTGCCGCTGCCGGGCGGCAGGCCGCGGCCGTCCGCATCGATGTCGATGTCCCAGGCCGCCAGTTGGGCGGCGTCCACCGGCGTACCGAGGCCGAGGGGCTGGCCACTCCGTACGGGCTGGCTGTGGCAGGCGGACAGCACGGTCGACAGCGCCAGCGCGCCGACCAGAGCCGCCAGCGGCTTGCGTTCAAACGTGGACATTGTGCACCTCCCCGCTCGGCAGCACCTGCCAGCTCTGAATGCCGTTGTGGTGGTAGGCAGACTCGGTGCCGCGGGCGGCGATCAGCTGGCTGCGGGTCGGCTGCACGTTGCCGTGGCTGTCCACTGCGCGGCTCTGCAGCACTGCCGGACCGCCGTCCCACAGCCAGGGCAGGCTGAAGCGGGTCAGGGCACGGTCGAGCACCGGCATCTGCAGCACGGCCTCTTCCCAGTTGCGCCCGCCGTCGATGGACACGTCCACGCGGCGGATGCGCCCGTGGCCGGACCAGGCCAGGCCACTGATCTGCTGGCGGCCACGGTTTTTCAGGATCTGCCCGCCGGATGGCCCGGTGATCACCGACTTCACGTCGAGCACGAAGGAGAACTGGCGCGACGTGCCGTCCGGCAGCAGGTCGGTGTACTTGGAGGTTTCCTGGCGGCTCTGCCACGGCGCGGTGCCGAGCTTGAGGCGACGCAGCCACTTGACGCTGATGTTGCCTTCCCAACCGGGCAGCAGCAGGCGCAGCGGGTAGCCCTGCTCCGGGCGCAGCATCTCGCCGTTCTGGGCGTAGACGATCAGCGCATCGTCGAGGGCCTTGTCCAGCGGCACGCTGCGCGTCATCGCCGCCGCGTCGGCCCCTTCGGCGAGCAGCCATTTGGCCTCCGGCGCCACGCCGACCTCCTGCAGCAACGTGCCGAGGGACACGCCGGTCCACTCGCAGCAGCTCAACAGGCCGTGCAATGACTGCACGGTGAGCTTGCGCGCCGGCCTCCATTCGCTGCCGCTGTTGCCGGCGCATTCGAGGAAATGCACGCGGGACACCGCCGGAAAGCGCAACAGGTCGTTGAGGCTGAAGGACAGCGGTCGCTGCACAAGGCCGTGGATCACCAGCCGGTGCTGCTCCGGGTCGATGTCCGGAATGCCAGCGTGGTGGCGCTCGAAGACCAGCCCGTTGGGGGTGATGGTGCCGAAGATGTCGGCCAGCGGCGTCAGGCTCGACGCCGCGGTGGGAAATGGCGGCTGGGCCCCCTCGCGGACGCGGCGGATCACCCGCCCCTCGAAGCCCGACGGCTGGCCATAGGGATTGGCCGCCGGCCGCCCCTGGCTGCGCGTCCACGCCGGCACCGGCAGGGCTTCGCCGGCGGCGCGGGCCGGGCTGGCCAACGTGGCGGCGGCAACACCGGCGAACGCCGCGCCGCCCTGCAGGAAGCGGCGGCGGCCGGGCGGCTTGGCGCTCTTGTCGGCAACCAGATCGTCACCGGCGTCGAAGCCGGGCGGAGGCAGATAGGGGGGCATGGGTCCTCGCGGGAGAGTCGTCGGAAGAAGGGCTTACACGCAGTCGTCGGTGGCCAGCGGCGCCTTGCCGGCCCTCGTCGGGGCCATCGCCACCAGCTCGCCGGCCTGGAAGCACCACAGGCTGCCGGCCGGCATCGGCACCCAGCGCTCGTTGGCGGTAAGCGGCACAGTGGCGACGATGACGGTGCGGCTCGCCGGGTCGAGGCGGCAGCCGAGGTCGACGCTGAGATCGGCGTCCACCAGCTGCACGTCGCCAAAAGGCGCCTGGCGCGTCACGTGGCTGAGGCGCGTTGAACTGTGGGCGAACAGCAGCTCGCCGTCGGACAACAGGAAGTTGATGACGCCGAAGCGGGTCAGCGCGATGGCCGCCCCACGCAGCCATTCGAAGAGGGCCAGGCGTTCCGGTGGGTGGTCGCCGAAGCGGCGCTGCAGGCCTTCCATCAGCCAGCAGAAGGCGAGCTCGCTGTCGGTGGTGCCAGCCGGCCGGAAGCGGCCCTCGATGACCGGCGCGAAGTCGAGCAGCGTGCCGTTGTGGGCAAACACCCACTGGCGACCCCACAGCTCGCGCGAGAAGGGATGGGTGTTCTCCAGGCGGACCGCCCCGATGGTCGCCTTGCGGATATGGGCGATGACGGTGGTGGCGTGCAGCGGATGATCCGCCACCAGCGCCGCCAGCCGCGACGAGCAGGCCGGCTGCGGGTCGTGCAGCACACGCACGCCGCCCTCCTCGAAGAAGGCGATGCCCCAGCCGTCGGCATGCTTGTCCGTCTCTCCACCACGGGCCCGGAAGCCCGTGAAGGAGAAGCAGATGTCGGTGGGCAGGTTGCTGTTGAGGCCAAGCAGTTGGCACATGGGATCAGTTCCGGCGCGGCGGGACCTGGCGTTCAGGGCAGGTCGTGATACGGGCGCAGGCTCGTTCGACCAGGCTCGGCACGCCGCGTGGCGGCAAGACGGAGGAACGGAAAGCGGCGGATGCAAGACATCATGGAAGGAGACCTGATCTTGTTCTGGCTGACGGGATACAGCCCGCCGTCACCGCAAAATCCACGCCAGGGTGCATCGCCCTGCCCCGCCGCCCGAGGCCCTTCCCCGCCCTGCCCCGCGTTGAGTGGCGGACGGCGCCCTCACAGCCTCCGCCCCGCACGGCCAGCCAGCCTCAAGGAGCACCGCCGGATGCTGCAATCGGGGCAGCCCGGCCGGCAGCGCTGCTGGCATCGGCACAGCCGCATCCGCCCTTGCCGGCCTACCGGCCGGCAACTAGGCTGAGAGTCCGGCCATTCCCCGCCCCGGCGGGCGGCCTCTTGCGGAGCACACACCATGGGCGAACCCAGCACCCACCCCGTCATGCTCGATGACGACACCAAGCGACGCCTGGCGGAACAGCAGGCCACCTGCCCCTTCGTCGGCAGCCTCGTCGCCGAGGGCGTGCTGCCCGTATGCAACGGGGCGGACGCCCCGCTGGCGCGCCTCGAAGACCTGCGCATCCTCGGCAACAGCGGCGGCGGCAACCTGGGCGACCTGCTGGTGCTGTTCGCCGCCGGCAACCATGCCAGCATGGACGACGGCACCGGGCACATCAAACGGCCGGTGCCCGCCGGGCTGTTCTTCCTGGGCTTCCCCGGCTCCCAGGGTGCCCATCCGGGCCACAGCGGCATCCTGATGGGCGATCCGGCCACGCCCGGCTCGGGCCGCTTCGATCCCGACGCCTTCGCGCGCCTCGCCGCCCTGGCGCGGGACGGCTGGATCCGCCGCACGGACGTGGGGCACTTCATCGCCGCCAACCTGGCCCGCGACCCGGCCGCCAAGGTGCTCGGCAGCCACGTGGCCCGACTGCTCGCCTCCGACCTGCTGGATCTCGCGGAAAGTGCCGGCAGCCGGCTGTGGCACACGCTGTTCGGCGGCGCCGACGATCAGGATGCCGCCCATCGGCGGATGGAAGAGAAGCTGACCCGCCTGCTCGGCGAGGACAACCTGGTCGGCGCGGCGGGCGAGTTCGGCCTGCTCTTCGCCTTCCTGGCCAACCAGCCCGGCCGCCGGGAGATCGACGGCGACCCGGCCGTGGACCTGGACGACCTGGTCGCCATGTTCCGGGACAAGCGCCTGCCGGACGGCTGGCGCAACTGGAAGAAGACCCGCGGGGACTGGGTGGTCCACACCACCGCGCTGCTGCTCGCCGCCGCCCGCGAGTACCTCAGCCTGCGGCGCGCCCAGCGGCCGCCGGGCTGACGGCCGCAAGACGAGCGAGCTAGGCCGGCGCGCGCCGGACCCGGATCGTGAACCAGAACGTACTGCCGCGACCTTCCTCGCTCAAGCAGCCGGCGCTGCCGCCCATCGCCTCGGCGAGCTTCTTCACCGTAACGAGGCCGATGCCGGTGCCGCCGAAGCGCCGCGTCGGCGAGTTGTCCACCTGTTCGAAGATGGTGAACAGACGCGGCACGGCATGGGCCGGAACGCCGATGCCCGTATCGCGCACTTCGAACCGCAGCGTGAGTTCGGCCGCCTCGCCCGCCGCGTCGCGGGTGTCCACTTCCCACGTCGCGACAATGCAGACCGAGCCCTTTTCGGTGAAGGTGATGGCATTGCCGACATAGCACAGCAAGGCCAGGCGCAGGTTGGCGGCATCGCCGATCACCGTGAGGCCCCGCAAGGCGTCCGCATCGGCAATGAGCTGCAGTTGCTTGGCCATCGCCCGCCCCTGGCTGTCCGCGACGACCTCCTCCACCACCGCGCGGGCATCGAGCAGTTCCTCGCGCAGCACGATGGTCCGCGACTCCAGCTCGGTCAGCTTGAGGATGCCGTCCACCAGATCAATGAGCCGCTTGTGGATCGGCACCATCTTGTCCGCCAGGCTCTTCTGCTTGTCCGACAGCTCGGTGCGTTGCAGCAGATGGATCATCGCCGACAGCTGATGCAGCGGCGTGCGCAGCTCGTGGGACATGTTGCCGAGGAAATGGGTCTTGGCGACGCTGGCCGCCTCGGCCGCCAGCTGGGCCTTGCGGAGCGCCTGGGTACGCTCGGCGACGAGTTCTTCCAGGTTGTCGTTGTACAGACGCAGGGCCACTTCCTTGGCACGCAGGGCCAGTTGCACGTCCACCCGCGCGCGCACCACGTCCGGGTTGATCGGCTTGTGGATGAAGTCCATCGCACCGGCGGCGAGGGCGGCGGATTCGCTGGCCGAATCGTTCATGGCCGTCACGAAGATGACCGGGATGTCACGGGTGGCCGCGTCGCCCTTCAACTGGCGCAGCACTTCGTAGCCATCCATGCCGGGCATCTGCACATCGAGGAGGATCAGCTCGGGCCGGTTATGACTGATGAACTCCAGCGCCTGCTCGCCGGACAGCGCGAAGCTGACCTTGCAGCGGTCGGACAGGATGTGGGCCAGCACCTGCACATTGCTCGGCGCGTCGTCGACGATCAGGATCATCGGCTTGGTGGTCGTCACAGCAGATCCTTTCTCGCGCTTCCATAGGGTTTGAGCAACTGGCTGGCGCTCCTGAAATCCAGCTCGGCCATGCGAGCGGCAAGTTCCGCGAACAGTGTAGCGCCGATATGGGCCCGCAAGGCCGGCGCCGCCGCATCGAAGCACTGCCCCGCCTCGAAATCCTGCGCATCGAGCAGCGCGCACAGGCGGTCGATCTCCGCCCGCTCGATCGGCTCCACCGTCTGGCTGGCCCGTTCGAGCGCCCGGGCGGCCTGGGCCTGCCAGCTGGCGATCACCGGCATGGCCGCCTGCTGCAAGCCGGCGAGCGCGTCGGCGAGGGCACGCCGCGCGCCGTCCAGACCATCGGCATCGCCAGCCTGGGCCAGGCTTTCGAGCTGGGTAGCCAGCCGTGCGACGCCAAGGGCACCGATCAGGCCGGCGCTGCCGACCAGCTTGTGCATCCGCTTCGCCAGCCCGTCCCTCGCCAGCAGCGCATCGCCAACCGACGGCGCCCCGGCGAACTCGCCGAGGAAACGCTCCACCATCGACAGGAACAGATCCGGGTCACCGCCCAGGCGATGCCGGGCACCGTCCGCATCGAGCCCGGCAATCTCCGGCCAGGCCTGCTCCGGCGACATCCCGCGGACCAGCGGCCGGGCTTCCGGCGGCACGCCGGTGCGGCGCTCCAGTTCGGCGCGAATGGTGGCGATCAATTGCTGCGGATCGACGGGCTTGGTCAGGAAAGCGCTGGCGCCCGCCGCCAGGGCCTGCTCCTTCTGGCTGGCCAGCGCGCCGGCGGTGAACGCGATGACGGGGATCTGGTTCAGCAGGCCGTCTTCCCGCATCCGGCGGGTGGCCGTGAAACCATCCATCACCGGCATCTGCATGTCCATCAGCACGATGTCGACAGCGTGGTGATGCCCAGCCAGCCAGTCCAGCGCCTGCTGCCCGTTCATGCACAGGCTCACCTCGGCGCCCTGGCGTTGCAAGGTGTTAAACGCGACGTCGAGGTTCATCTCGCTGTCGTCCACCACCAGCGCCCGCACCCCGGTCAGCCACTGGAAGCCGGCGAGGTCCAGCTTGGCCTCGGCCTGCGGCAGGGCCGCCGGATCTGCCGCAATGAGCGGAATGTCGACCCAGAACCGGCTGCCGCAACCGGCCTCGCTGCAGACACCGACCTGCCCGCCCATCAACTCGGCGAGCTTGCGGACGATGGACAGGCCCAGGCCCGTGCCACCGAAGCGGCGAGTGGTGGAGGCTTCGGCCTGCGTGAAGGGCGTGAACAGTGAAGCCATCGCCTCGGGCCGGATGCCGATGCCGCTGTCCGCCACCTCGAAGCGCAGCAGCCGGGGGAGCTGGTCGATGGCCAGCAGCGTCACGCGGACTTCACCGCGTTCGGTGAATTTGATCGCGTTGCTCAGCAGGTTCATCAGGATCTGGCGCAGGCGCGTGTCGTCGCCCAGCAGCACCGGCGGAATCCCGTCCGGCGGCGCCACCACGCTGAGGGCGATGCCCTTGTTGACGGCCTGCACCGAGAACACCGAGCGCAGCTCCTCCAGCAGCGCCAGCAGACTGAACGGCCGCATCTCCAGCGCCAGCTCGCCAGCCTCGATCTTCGACAGGTCCAGCGTGTCGTTGATGATCGTCAGCAGCGTGCGGCCGGCGATCTGGATCTTGCCCAGCATCGTCCGCTGCTCGTCGTCGAGGGCCGTCTGTTCGAGCAGCTGGGACATGCCGAACACCGCGTTCATCGGCGTACGCAGTTCGTGGCTGATGAACGCCAGGAAGTCGCCCTTCGCGCGGCTGGCGTCCTCGGCCGCGTGCTTCGCCATCACCAGCGCCTGCTCGAAGAGCTTCTGCTCGGTCATGTCGAGCACCGTGCCCGTCATGCTGGCCGGCTCGCCTGCGGCATCGCGTTCGACCTCGCCTTGCGTCAGGATCGTGCGCTGGGAGCCGTCCTTCCGGTTGATGCGGCATTCGACGCGGTAGGCCGCCCGCCCGGCCAGAGTCTCGGCGATGGCAGCCTTCACGTGGGCATGATCTTCCGGTGCCACCAGATCGAAGAAATGGGCGTAGCTGGCCTCGACCTCGCCGGGCTCGTAGCCGAAGATGCGGAACAGTTCGTTCGACCACTCGTTGGCACCGGACGCCACGTCCCAGGTCCAGCTGCCCAGATTGGCGATCTTCTGCGCGTCGCGCAGGTGCTTCTGGATCTGCTGCTGGCGCTTCTCGGCCCGCTTGCGCTCCATGATGTCCTCGACCATGCACAGGTGGCGCGGCCGCTCCCCCGGCGCCACCTGGACCGGCGCGACCTTCATGCGGATCCACACCGGGCTGCCGTCGGGGCGGAGGTAGCGCTTGTCCATCTCGAAGAAGGAAATTTCGCCGGCATTGAGGCGGGCCATGTTGTCCAGGTCCTCCTGGAGATCGTCGGGATGGGTGATGGCCATCCAGTCGATCGCCAGCATTTCCTCCCGCGTCCGCCCGGCAATCAGCGCGAATTTCGGATTCACCTCCTGGATGCGGCCGTTCAGGGAGTCGATGAGGGCGATGCCCACCGGCGCCTCGTCGAAGATGGTGCGGAAACGCTGCTCCGACTCCTGCGTGAGCTGCACCGCCTGCTCCGCCACCTCCCGCGCGTTGAGCCATTCCGCCTGGTAGCGCTTCTCCGCGTCGATGTTGCGCCACCCACCGATGTAGGACTCGACCACCCCACAGGCATCGCCGAACGGCTTGATCCGCACGGAAACCCAGCAATAACCGCCCTCGCGCTTGCGCACGCGGGCCTCGAAGACCCCGGACCGGCCCGGCTGCAGGCCCTGGCGGAATTCCAGTATCGCGGCATGGTCCTGCGGATCCACGAACGCCAGGAAGGGCTTGCCGACCATCTCGTCCGGCGTCCAGCCGACCTGGCCGGTCACCGACGGCGAGACCCACTCCAGGATGCCGTGGTGGTTTCCCTTGAACACCACGTCCGAAGCATTTTCGGCGAGCAGCTGGAAACCGGCCCGCGAGGCCTCCAGCTCGGCCGTACGCGCCGCGACCTGGGCCTCCAGCGACGAACGGGCGGCCAGCAGCTTGTCCGCCATGCTGTTGAAAACAGCGCCCAGCGCGCCGAGTTCCGCCGCATTGCGGGACGACACCGCCACCCGCGCACCCAGCTCTCCGGCCCCGAAGCGCTCCACGGTGCGGGTCAGCGCTTCCAGCGGACGGCTGACGCGGGCCGCGAACCGGTAGGCCAGCGCCGCAAAAACCAGCACGATCAGCAGCCCGATGCCAAGCATGCGCTGGCGCAGCACCGCCACGTCGGCCAGCGCCTCATCGAAGGGCTCGCGCAGCACGATGCGCCAGCCGAGGCCGTTGTCCTCCCGCGGCACCGGCATCACGGCGGTGAGATAGCGGACCCCATCGACCACCTCGTCGCGCACACCGTCCATCCCCTGCCCCTGCGCCGGCACGACGGACGCGCCGAGACGGCTCAGGGGATACAGCGCGATCCCCTCCCCGTTGGCGATGAAGACCTCCGGCCGGGAGCCCTTGCTGCGCCGGGCGAGCACGTTGTCCACCGTATCGACCACCCAGGACCAGGGGATGTGGGCCGCCACCACGCCCTTCAGCTGCCCCTGGCCGTCATGGATTGGCGCGGCGACATCGATGAAGCGCAGGGGCTCCCTGTCATCCGGCTTGCCCAGATGGCGCGCCAGCATGACCGCCTCGTGCACATCGCCGACGAACGGACCGGCCAGCCCGGTCTTGAACCACGGACGCGCCGCGACGTTCTGCCCCACCAGCAAACCGCCCGTGGCCTGCTGGACTTTCCCGCCCGGATCGGCGATGCCAATCCATGCGAACTCGCTGCGCAAGGCCTGGTGCTTTTCCAGCAGCACCTGGACCGGCGGCGTCGCCAGATCGGCCTGCGTCAGCGCCGGGCCGCCGCTGAGCAGCAGGATCTCCCGGCGCCGCTCCTGCAGGCCGACCGCCAGCAGATCGGCGGCCGTCGCCGCATTGCCCTGCAGCGCCCGGATCGCGGCGCTGCTGGCCTGGTCGGCGATGAGCCGGCCGAAATACAGCATCGTCGCCACCAGCATGATCAGCGCAAGGCCACCGAGGCCGACCGACAACTGGCTCCGGAAACTACGGAAAAACGACAGGGCACCGGCGAACTGAAGCATGGGAAACGGACCCGATCAGATTGGAACTGGCCTCATTATTGTGCAAGAAACGCCTTCCTGCCCTCGGAAACGCTGTGAAAAGGTAAGTCACCCCTGCCGCATACCGACGGCGAGCTATCCGACATGGCGCGATTGAAGCAAACAGGCAAACCGGGCAGCATGGGCGGCGATTCCTCACCCTCAACCACCGCCTCCATGTCCCTTCGCCGGATCATCGCCTTCTTCGTGCTGCTCGGCGCCCTCTACGTAGCGGCCACCCTCCGCGACGGCCTCGGCATGTTGGGCCCGGTCTTCGTCATCCTCGCGGTGATCGTCGCGATCCTGGCCCTCGCCGTGGTCATCTTCGACCTCCCGTGGAGCCAACCGAACCCACGCATCCGCACGCGCCCCCCACTGCGGGCCTGCCCGGCCTGCGGCGCGACGACGCTGGTGGACGGCCGCATCTACGCCAACCGCAACGACGACGGCCGCGCCGAGCGCTTCTTTCCGAAAGGCCTTCGCCTGCTCGCGCTGCGCCACTCCGTCGGACTCAACGGCCGCCACCCCTTCCGCGCCTGCCTGTCCTGCGGACACCTGTGGAGCGCGCTGGATGCCGAGGCGCTCCGCGAATTGATGGAGGCAAGCGGGGTGAAAGGGAATGAAATGGTGCGCCGTCAGAAATAGGCGTGAGGAAAGATCGCGTCCTCGAATTTCACCGACGACTGATCAAATCGCTGGAGGTCGGTCAAAGAGGGGCCGGGCGTGAAGACCGGGCAGCAACTCCGGCGATCAACGGCCTGTCGCTGCGGGCAAATGATCGGCCAAAGCGGTCGTCGGGTGAAGTTGAGTGCGGGGGACAGAACGGGTTCGAGGGGTGCCCGCTAGGCAGCTTCAGGCCCACTCACCGGGACTTGTGGTACTCCGCAACCAGCACCCGTGCCTTGAGCCGCATGATGTCCTTCAGCATGCGTATTTTCCGGCCGTGCTCCTGGTGGGCCAGGTCGTAGATCTGCTTCTTGAGCGTTTCATCGCAGCCCTCCGGCAAGCTCAGGGACCATTGGGTGAAATAGGTGTCGTAGCTGTCGATCGTCTTGATCAACTCGAAGCGGAGCTTTTCCCGATGCTTCGCCGGGATGGAGGCCAGGATTTCCTCGATGTCGGCATCGTAGTCGTGATTGCGCGGGTTGTTCGGAACGGGAAATTCGATGATCTGGGTCATGGGGCATTCACCTGTTGATCGTTTCGAGCAAGGCGGCGCGGGCTTTCGTGATGCGTACGAAGCGTTCGTGGCTGCCGCCGGCGTCGGGGTGGGCTTTCTGGGCGAGCTTCCTGAAGGCGGCATTGACCTGGCTGCGGTCGAGCTTTCCGTCGGCCGGCAGGTTCAGCGCTTCGCGGTGTTGCCGCTCGTCCTCGGGCTGGCGCATGCCAGGGTGGCGACTGTGGTGGCTTTGCCCGCCGGAGAAGCGCGCGAACTCCTCGTTGATGCGCTGCTGGGCGGCACGGCGCAGGTGGATCGATTCATGACGCAATTCCGCCTGATCGTCCTGCCAACGCTGGCGCGACATGACGATGCAGGCCGCAAAGGCGATGCGGCCGTGGGTCTCGAGTTCGTCGAGGCTGAACGGCCCGACCATGTCGAAGGGGTCGTCCAGCCATGCCTGGCGGCAGCTGCCGCCCTGCTCGACGCGGCCGAGCGTGGCGGTGGTGACAAGGCCGAGCCCGCCGTTCCAGATCACCCATTCCTCGTCGCCGGCGGCCGCATACGCGTCATGCATGCCTGGCCTCCCGGGCCTGGCCATCGTGATATCGCCGGGACCGCGCGCGGCCGCGAGGGTGGCGCCTGTCCGACGCGCTGCCTGAACTCGCCGGACAGGCGGCCTGGTAAGTGGCTTGAATTGAAGGAAACACGACAAGAATCGCCCGTTTGAACGCTGTTCCCAACGGGGTTGCAAATTGCGCACCAAGCAAGCGCAGCAGGCACGGCCCGTGCCGGCCGGCTTACACGGTGGTCTCGCTCTGCTGGCGGACCAGCCGGTGGAATTCGGCCGGCGGCAACGGGCGCCCGAACAGGAAGCCCTGCCCGATATCAACACCCAGGGCGGTGAGGCTGGCGGCCTGGGCCTCGGTCTCGATGCCTTCGGCGATCGTTTCCAGCCCCAGCCCGCGGGCCAGCGCGACGATGGCCTGGGCGACGCTGACGGCCGTCTGGTTATCCGGCAGATCGCGCACGAAGGCGATGTCGATCTTCAGCGCATCGACGGCGAAGTGGCGCAGGTAGGCCAGCGCGGTGTGGCCGGTGCCGAAGTCGTCCAGCGAGACCCCGACCCCCAGCGCACGCAGCGCCTGCAGCCGGGCATTGACCGAGGGCACGTCCTGCACGGCGGCCGACTCGGTCAGTTCGATGACCAGCCGGCCCGGCGCCAGTTCAGCCTGTGCCAGCGTGCCGCACAGGCGGGCGACGAAGTTGGGGTGGTAGAAGTCCAGTGCCGAGAAATTGACGGCGACGCTGATCGCCGGGTCGGGACACATGGCGATCTCGACCAGGCTGCGCTGCAGCACCCAGTCGGTAATCTCGCCCACCAGGCCGAGCCTTTCGGCCAGCGGGATGAATTCGGCGGGCGGGACCGGGCCCAGCTGCGGGTCGTCCCAGCGCACCAGTGCTTCGGCGCCGACGATCCGCCGGTCGGCCAGGCGGCATTTGGGCTGCAGCACCAGCATCAGCCGGTCGTGGCGCACCGCCTCGCGCAGGCGGGATTCGATGCAGAACTCGCGCACCGTCGATTGCTGCAGGCCGTCGGTGAACGCATTGATGCCGCCGCGGCCGGCGGCGCCGGCGCGGTCGCAGGCCCACTGCGCGGTGCGCAGCAGATCGGCATAGCCGCCGCTGGGGCTCGACAGGCCGAAGGTGACGGTCAGCAGGAACACCGTCGTGTCCAGCGCATAAGGCTGGCGCAGGACGGCGGCCAGCGTGTCCACCCGCGCCTCAGCATCGTCGCCCAGCCACAGCGCGAAACTGTCCTCGCGCACGCGCCCGACGGTTTCGTGGGGCGCCAGCGCGGACCCGAGACGGGCGGCGATTTCCTGCACGGTGGCGATGCTCCAGCGCTCGCCATAGGCCACCGAGAAGCGCCGGAACTCTTCGAGCCGGAACACCGCGATGCGCCGCTGGCCCTCCGCCAGACCGGCGCAGTGTTCGGCAAAGCCCCGCTGGTTGAGCAGGCCGCTCTCGGCGTCGTGCAGCGCGAAGTAGCGCATGCAGTCCTCGCTGCGCTGCCGTTCGCTCATGTCGCGGACAAAGCCGGTGAAGTAGCGCCGCCCGTCCCGCTCGAAGGCGGAGATGCCGACCTCGACCGGAAAGTGCGAGCCGTCCTTGCGCAGGCCGTCGAGCCGCTGGCCGCTGCCGAGCACATGCTTGACGCCCCGGTCCGGGCTGAAGGCGCGCAGGAAGCCGTCGTGCTGCTCCTTGAGCGGCGACGGCACGATCAGCGAGATGTTGGCCCCCAGAAACTCCTCGCGCTGCCAGCCGAACATCCGCGTGGCGGCCGGATTCACATCGACGATCAGGCCATGGGCATCGATGGTGAATGCGGCATCGAGGCTGGTGCCGAGGATGCCTGCAATGGCTTCGGGGCCATAGTCGAACATGCCGCTCTCCCGAATCTGCTGCCCGTCAGTAGCCGTAGAAGCCTTCGCTGCGGATATCGTCCTCGTCGGCGCCATGGCGGCACAGATCGGCCTGCATGGCTTCGACGAAGGCCGGTGGCCCGGCCAGGTAGTAGATCGGCGCCGTAGCAGCGAGGCCGACCAGCAGCGCGCCGTCCATCCGGCCGCTACGCCCCGTCCAGCCCGGCGGCACGGCGTCGGCCTGGGTCAGCGTCGGAATCACGCGCAAGCCCGGGGTGTCGCGGGCCAGGGCCAGCAGTTCGTCCAGAAAGGCGGCATCCCCGGCACGCCGGTTCGAGTAGACCAGCACCAGTTGCCGCGCCGCGCGCTGCTGCGCCGCCTGGCGCAGGATGCTGACGAAGGGTGTGATCCCGATACCGCCAGCCACCATCACCGCGTCGCGGGCGGCGTCCCTGTGCAGGGTCAGGCTGCCGAACGGACCGTCGATGTCCACCGCGGCGCCCGGCGCCAGCGCACGCAGGCCCTCCTTGTAGGCGCTGCCCCGCAGGCGGGTGGCGATGCTCAGGCGGGCCTCGTGGGGGGCGCTGATCAGCGAGAAGGCGTGGCGGGCGGCCTGCCCGTCCTCCTGCACGGTCGGCAAGGCGAGGTCGATCGCCTGCCCGGCCCGGAACACGAAGTCCGCGGGCTTTTCGAAATGGAAGGCCATGGTCCGCTCCGCGACCAATTCAGAGCCGATCAGCCGTGTGGTGTAGGTGCTCATCTCCGTGTCCTCCTTCTACGGAAGTCGCTCGGCGCCCACCGGCAGATTCTGGCAGCGCGCCGAGCGGCCGGCTTCGCGCAGGAACAGGATCAGGTCCCGCCGCTCGCCGTCGTCCTTGATCCCATCGTAGCCCATGCTGGTGCCGGGGACGGCCGTGGGCGGCGAACGGAGGAAGCGGTCGAGCGTCCTCTCGTTCCACACGAAGCCGGCACGGCGCATGGCGGGCGAATAGAGAAAGCCCGGCACGCTCCCCGCCCGCCGGCCGATCAGGCCACAGTGCCGCGGCCCGGTCCGGTCGGTCTCCAGCGCGTGGCAGGCGGCACAGCGCTCATACACCTGGGCGCCCCGCGCATAGGCGTCGGCGGGGGCATCCGCCGCCGACGCGCCGACGAGCGCGGCGCCCAGCAGCAGCCCACCCAGGGCGTGCAGCGTGCCCATGGCCGTGGTCCTCCCGCCTCAGTGGACGAAGGCGTCGGGGACCGGCACCTCGCCAACTGCCTGGCGCAGGACGGCCCAGTGCATCGCCTCGTCGCCGAGTATGCTGCCGGCGGCCTTGGCGAGATCCCGGTTACCGAACAACGGAATGGCGCCCAGGTAGGCGCTGACCGCGCCCTTCTCGAGCCCGGCGGCAAAGCGCAGCACGTCGGTCTGGTTTTTCAGCGTGTCGACCGGAAAGCTGTACTTGTCCCTGGCGCTGACCGGCCGCCCGCCGAGCTTGCCGATGGTGCCGGCAAGCAGGTCGGCATGCTGCTTGTGATGGCCCTGGAAAGTGAGCGCCAGATCGAGAGCCGGCTTTTGCAGCAGGCCGCTTTCGGCACCGACCTGGTAGGCCGCGATGGCTTCCAGTTCGGCGCCCAGCGCGGTGTTGAGGATGCGCAGGTCGCTTTCGGCCGCGCCATCGGCCTTGGCGGCCTTGGCAGCCAAGGCCTCGCGGCCGGAAAGCAGCGCAATGGCCGTGCCGGAAAGCAGCAGGCCAGTCTGGCCGAGGAAGCTGCGGCGCGGTTCGACGATCGCAACGGCCTGCTTGATCAGTGCATTCATGATTCGTCTCCTTGTGCGGTGGGGTGCAGCGCGGGGCTGCTCAAACGGACTTCTGCCGCAGGCGTGCCAGCACGCCCGCAACGATCCGGTCGCAGCGGTCCCCGGCAAAGGCGAACACCTCGCCGAAGACGTCATCGATATCCTTGGCCAATGCCTTGCTGAGAAGATGCCGGGCCCGGAAGAAGCGAGTGCGCACCGTCGCCTCGGGAATGCCGAGAATCCCGGCGGTCTCTTCGTTGCTGAGCTCCTCGACGCCGCGCAGCACGAAGATCTCCCGGTACAGGTCCGGCAGCCGGTCGATGTGGGCTTCGAGCAAGTGGCGTAATTCGCCGTTGGCGGCGGCGGACTCGGGGTTCTGGAAACGGCTCTCGCCCATGTCGTCGTCCTCCTCGCCCGCGGGGGCATCGCTAGCGGCAAAGATCGCCCGTTCCTGGCCCAGGCGCTGCCGGCGACGGATCGCCCGGTTGGCGACGATCCGGATCAACCACGTGGACAGCCGCGCTTCGCCGCGGTATTGGCCCATGCCCCGGTAGGCGAGCAGGTAGGCGTCCTGCACCACCTCCTCGGCCTCCCGGTCGTCGCGCAGGATGCTGCGCGCGGTGCGGAACAGCATCTGGTTGTGGCGCCGCATCAGCGTCTTGAAGGCATCCTGGTCGCCTGCCGCAACGGCATGCGCCAGCTCAAGGTCTGCATCGGCAGCCTGGGTGACGGGGTGTTGGTCCGGGATCATGGGTTGCTCCGTTGCGTACGTCGTCAACCCATTGGATGCAGGTGCTGCGCTCCCCGTTTCAGGGGAGCATCAGGAATTTCTAGCCGGCGGAAGCCACCACCTTGGCCCGCGCCGTGTGCAGTTTCCGGTAGCTGTCGATCAGGCGCTGGTGGCGGTCGAGCCCTTCCAGTTTCATGCTCGTCGGCGTCAGGCCGAAGAAGCGCACGCTGCCGTCCACCGAGCCCATCGCCGCGTCCATACGCGGGTTACCGAACATGCGGCGGAAATTGGCCTCGTAATCGGCCAGTTCCAGCTCGTCGTCCAGCACCACCTCCAGCACTACGTTCAGGGCCTGGTAGAACAAGCCGCGCTCGACCGTGTTCTCGTTGTATTGCAGGAAGGCTTCCACAAGTTCCTTCGCCGCGTCGAATTGCTGCAGGGCGAGATTGATCAGCAGCTTCAATTCCAGAATGGTCAGCTGGCCCCATTCCGTATTCTCGTCGAACTCGATGCCGATCAAGGTAATGATGTCGGTGTAATCGTCGAGCTCGCTGTCCTCCAGCCGCTCGAGCAGCGCTTCCAGGCGGGCATCGTCGAGGCGATGCAGGTTCAGGATATCTTCACGGAACAGCAAGGCCTTATTGGTGTTATCCCAGATCAGGTCTTCCAGCGGATAGATTTCCGAATAGTCCGGCACCAGGATGCGGCAGGCCGTGGCGCCGAGCTGATCATAGACGGCCATATACACTTCCTTGCCCATCTCCTCGAGAATGCCGAATAGGGTCGCGGCCTCCATCGCATTGGAGTTTTCGCCGTGGCCGGAGAAATCCCATTCGACGAATTCGTAATCGGCCTTGGCGCTGAAAAAGCGCCACGACACCACGCCGCTGGAATCGATGAAGTGCTCGACGAAGTTGTTCGGCTCGGTGACGGCATTGCTTTCGAAAGTGGGCCGCGGCAGATCGTTAAGGCCTTCAAAACTGCGGCCCTGCAGCAATTCGGTCAGGCTGCGCTCCAGCGCCACCTCCAGGCTGGGATGCGCGCCGAAGGACGCGAACACACCGCCGGTACGCGGGTTCATCAACGTGACGCACATCACCGGGAATTCGCCGCCCAGCGACGCATCCTTCACCAGCACCGGAAAACCCTGATCTTCCAGGCCCTTGATGCCGGCCACGATGCCGGGGTATTTGGCCAGCACTTCCTGCGGTACATCGGGCAGCGCAATTTCGCCTTCGAGGATTTCCCGCTTCACGGCCCGCTCAAAGATTTCCGACAGGCATTGCACCTGCGCTTCGGGCAGCGTATTGCCGGCGCTCATGCCGTTGCTGAGGAACAGGTTGTCGATCAGGTTGGTCGGGAAATACACCACCTCGCCGTCCGACTGGCGCACATAGGGCAGCGTGCAGATGCCGCGCTCCGTATTGCCGGAATTGGTGTCGTAGAGGTGCGACGCGCGCAGCTCGCCGTCCGGGTTGTAGATCTCGAGGCAGTAATCGTCGAGCAGGCCCTTGGGCAACGCATCCTTCTTGCCCGGCTTGAACCAACGCTCATCCGGGTAATGCACGAAGGCCGCATTGGCGATGTCCTCGCCCCAGAACTGGTCGTTGTAGAAATGATTGCAATTGAGGCGCTCGATATATTCGCCCAGGGCCGACGCCAGCGCGCTTTCCTTGGTCGCGCCCTTGCCATTGGTAAAGCACATCGGCGAATGGGCGTCGCGGATATGCAGCGACCACACATTGGGCACCAGATTGCGCCACGAGGCGATTTCGATCTTGATGCCCAAGCCGGCCAGAACGCCCGACATATTGGCGATGGTCTGCTCCAGCGGCAGATCCTTGCCAACGATATAGGTGCTGGCGTCGGAATCCGCTTTCAGCGTCAGCAGGGCCTGCGCGTCGGCATCCAGGCTTTCCACTTCCTCGATGACGAACTCCGGCCCGGTCTGCACCACCTTCTTGACGGTACACCGGTCGATGGAGCGCAGGATGCCCAGCCGGTCCTTGGCGGAGATATCCGCCGGCAATTCGACCTGGATCTTGAAGATCTGCTGGTAGCGGTTTTCCGGATCGACGATGTTGTTCTGCGACAGGCGGATGTTCTCGGTGGGAATGTTGCGGGTTTCGCAGTACAGCTTCACGAAATAGGCCGCACACAAGGCCGAGGACGCCAGAAAGTAATCGAACGGCCCTGGCGCCGAGCCATCGCCCTTATAACGGATGGGCTGGTCGGCGATTACCGTGAAGTCATCGAACTTGGCCTCGAGACGAAGCTTGTCGAGAAAATTGACCTTGATTTCCATGGGGGAATTCCGAAATGGCGTTCAAAACGAGTTGGTCGCCATTATCGCGGTTTTCCCGGTGGGAGACCCGTGTGGTCGAGATTGGCCTGGATCTCCAGCCGTAGGGCGTCGAATGCATCGGCCAGCAGCCCGGCCAGTTGCCCACACTCGGGGCTGCCCTCTCCGGCGGCGTGCTCCAACTGCATCGCCAGTTCCCGGCAGGAGGTGGCGGACAGATTGCCGCTGACCCCGCTCAGGCGATGGGCAATGAACTGGAGTTCGGCAAAGTTCGCCTCGGCCCCCAACCGGCGTAAAGCGGCCGGCATCTCGCAAAAATCCTCCACCGCCCGGTGCAGCAGCTTGTCGACCAGGGCTGGTCGGCCGGCGAAGCGCTGTCGCAGGGCGGCCCAGTCGAGCACACCGGCGCCGGCAGAGCCCGCCAGGCCAGCCTGCTCCGCCGCCAGCTCCGACCCACCGGCCAGGTCGCCCCTCGGCGGGGCCGTGCGCGGGTCGATCAGACGGAAATCGACCACCTGCCGGATCGCCGCCACCAGGCGGTCCGGCTCGATCGGCTTGGCCACATGAGCCACCATACCCGCCGCCAAACAGCGCTCCTGCTCCCGCTGCACCACGTGGGCGGTCAGGCCGATCACCGGCAGGCCAGGGGCCAGCGCATGGATCAAGCGGGTCGCCTCGTAGCCATCCATCTCCGGCATCCGGATGTCCATCAGCACCACGTCGTAGGCGGCGGGCTGCTGCTTGAGGCAATCGACGGCCTGACGGCCGTTCTCGGCAAAGCGGCAGTAGGCGCCTTCATGCAGCAGCAGATCCTCCAGCACCACGCGGTTGAGCTCGACGTCCTCGGCAGCCAGCACCCGCAGGCCTGCCAGCCGCTTCGCTGCGGGCAGGGCCTGATCCGTGCAGTCGGAGCGGAATTCAGGCGCCGCGGCCTCGACCAGGGGCAGACGCAGGCTGAAGCAGCTGCCCTGCCCGACCGTACTCCTCACCTCGATTCCGCCGCCCATCAGGCGCGCCAGGCGCATCGAAATCGCCAGCCCCAGCCCGGTTCCGCCAAAGTTGCGGGTAGTCTGGTTGTTGGCCTGCTCAAAAGGCAGAAAGATGCGCTCGAGCACCTCTGCGCTCATACCGATGCCTTCATCAGCGACCTCGAACAACAAGTCGCCCCCCTCGACCCGCACCGCCAGTGACACACGCCCCCGGGCGGTGAACTTGACCGCATTGGAAAGCAGGTTCACCAGGATCTGCCGTATCCGCAGTGCATCCCCCTGAATCCAGGCTGGCAGGTTCTGTGCGGCATCGAGGGCGAGATCGAGCCCCTTTTCCTGGCAACGGAGGCGCACGAGTTCGCCCGTCTCCGCAATCAAGGCGGACAGGCAGATCGGCGCCGCGTCGATGTCGAGCTTGCCGGCCTCGATGCGTGAGAAATCCAGGATATCGTTGAGTACGCCTAGCAGGTGTTCCCCCGCCGTCAGGATGCGCTTGAAATGATCCCGTCCGTGCGCCTCCATGCTGTCCCGCGCCCCGATGCGGGCCAGCCCGAGCACGGCATTCATCGGCGTCCGGATCTCGTGACTCATGTTGGCGAGAAAGACGCCTTTGGCTTCCGAAGCCGCCTCCGCCAGCTGGCGCGCCCGCTCCGACTCGTCCATGGCGTCGGCCAGCCGATCCGACAAGGCATTGATGTCGGCAACCAGCTGGCCCAGTTCGGTGCCCGCATGCCCCCGCGGAACCGACAGGTGTTTGCGGTCCCCAGGTGTCTTCTGCTTCAGATCCGAGGAAATCCGGAGCATCGGGCGAATGAAGAAATGCCCGAAAGCCACCACGATGACCAGCAGGACGAATAGCAATTGCAGCGCCAGTTGCTGCAGCGCCAGGCGAATATCGGAGTCACGCAGTGCGGCAACGACCTGCCCGTCCGCCAGCAAGGTGATTTCACCGATCGTCTTTTCCTTGCTGAAGGGCGATCCGATGCGTCGGGTGATGGGTTTGACATGGCTGGCCACTGAGCGGCGACTGCCCCCCCGCTCGAGTTGCGCCAGGACCTCGGCGTCGCTGCGGATGACCACGCCTAGCACTTCCGGATTGCTCATCAAGCCCAGGGCAACTTCCTTGGCCAATTCACGATCCTGCACATAGCACACTACTTTCAGCGCGCTTTCCACTGTCCCCAGCAGACTTTCGAGGCGAGCCTCGATGGTGCTGATCGCCCTCTCCCCGGTCACATGCGCGGTATACGCCATCGAGACAATGGCGGCGACGAGGAAGGCGACGACCGTCACTCCCGCTGCATGCACGGCAATGCCGCGGTTCCTGAAGCCCGACATCACGGGTTGTGGTGCATCCGGTTCCACGATGCCGGGGGCGCTCATGGATTCCCCAGGGGCAAAACGATCCGCACCCGCTCATCGACCTGACTGCGTTCGACATAGCCAATCGCACCCTCGACCGTCGCCACGGCCTTGATCAGCTCCTGCACGGATGAGCTCACTTCGGGCGGCTTCGTCTTGCCGGAAAAATAGAGTCGCGCCCAATAGGCGCTTATTTCCGCCGGATTCTTGTCCACCAACTTGCGGTAGAAAACCGTGCGCAGCTCATCACCGACGGGCAGGTCGTAAGGCCTGGCAAGGACGCCCGACGGCAGTTTTCGGTAGCGTCCGAGAAAGATGTTGATGACTTCGTCCTGCGTCAGGGCCTTGATGCCGCTGCCGGCCCCTACCACGACGACCACCTCCGCCAGCACGGACGCGGGCGCCAGCAGGGCCAGCAGCACGAACAGGAGCGTACGCAGCTTCGCCATGGCGGATCAATAGGCAAAATCCAACGCGGCACTGAATACATTCATGTGCCCGTCCCAGTGGATATTGGGCCCGCGGAACAGGAATATTGAATCAGTGCTGCCGCGAATGGCATCCGCCTGGAACTTCAAGGCCCAATTGGGCCGGAAGTCCCAGCGTACTCCCAAGGTAACCGTATGCTGGTCCAGATGAGTTCCCGCGACGATCTCCTTCGCGAACATATTCAATGCAGGGCCGAAAGGACCGGCAGGCACCGTCGTGACACTAGCCGGTTTGCTCCTCACCCAGGAATAACCCAGATAAGGCGTGAGCGCACCCAAGCGATAAGCGCCGAGCACGAAGGCGGCCCGGCTATCCTCATAGGATTCGGTTTGATGCCTGATCCTTCCGATCATCCCCTGGATCTGCAAGGCCCCCTTGTCGTACACCAGACCGATGGAATCGAAGCGGGAGTGGGTATCGACGGTGCGGAGTTCCGGTATCTGGCCGGTGATATCGACAGGGGCGATCGACTTGAAAGGCGCCAGGGCGGGCGTGGAAGCGATCAGGAGATTGGCCAGATAGTTCAAGGGCTGCTCGGGCGAGGAGAACTTCACCTCCATGTGGGCGACCCGCAATTGCCACGGCCCCTTCAGAAAATCCAGATAACCGCCGAACAGCTGCGAACCCCTGATGTCCCAGGTCACCGGATCGAAGAATCCGGTTCTTTCCGGGGAGCGCCCCCCATATAGCTTGCCACGCAGCACTCCATCCGCTACCGAAGTACTCACCATGACATCCGCGCCATCGAAATAGGCGAAGACCAGGGAGCCATAGAAATCCGCCGGGGGACGAATTGCGATGTTGGAGTAACCGACCAGCCGGGAATCGGCCAGCATATAGATTTCCGGCGCCAGCCGGCCGACACGGACCTGCAGATCGGGAGAGAACTCGTGACGCAGAAAGGCCCAGGACACTTCCGGCGTGTGGGTCCCCTCGGGGCGGTAGCGGCTGATCACCTGCAGCACGCCTTCGGTCTGCGGCCCGAGGTGCGCATTCATCTGCAGGCCTACCACGGAATCATTGCGGCTGGTCCAGTGCTTCGTTATCCCCCGCGGCTGGGACAGATCGCGCACGAACTCGGCATCATTGCTGTCCGAGCGCGCCACCCCCAGGGTGCCAAAACCCTTGAACTCCACGGCTGAAGCCACAGACTGGAACACGGAGTCCTCGGCATGGGCATGGAGAGACGGCAAAACACCTGCCATCACGGCAAAGAGCCTGGCTAGCGCGCGACGCATGATGAACGACCAAGCACCATAAGAGGACACCAGATGAGACAGGGGAACAGGCGCTTACAGTGAAAACCGCCGCCCCTGAACAAGGTCATCTTAGCCAGACAAGGCCGGCCCGAACAACGCAAGCTGATTCATTTCGCGTAATCACCCAAAATTTAACAGTTTGAACGGCGACGCCTACTCTGCGCCCGCCTCCCCCCTCACCGCCCTCCGGAAAGAAATGAAAAAATCATTCTGAACAATTCACTAGCGGTACAAAAAATAAAAAAACGGAACCCATATCGGGCCTGCAAGGCCATTGCCTGACAATTCAGTGATGACGCAAAACGATTGCCTGGCGCAACAAATCATCCGTTCCATATGAAAAAAGGGATCCATCACATGACGGATCCCTTTTCTCATATGGACAACTTCTCTTTTCACATCACCGAAACTACGGGAAATATAAAAAATGCCTTAACGCTGCGACAAAACGACTCGGCGGCATGACTAAATCACATCTCGATATGGAGAAATGATTTAGTCATGCCACCGATACTCTCTTGCATGTGAAAGACCGCTCCCCTCATATGAAGAAAAACGTCTTTCACGGCGCAAAAGGTTCTTGCCATGTGAAGAAGGAAGCGCCCCTTACTCCACCGTCACCGATTTGGCCAAATTACGCGGTTTATCGACGTCGGTGCCCTTCACCAGCGCGGCGTGGTAGCTGAGCAGTTGCAGCGGCACGACGTGGAGGATGGGGGACAGCAGGCCGTAGTGTTCGGGCAGGTGCAGGATGTGCACACCTTCCGATTCGGCGATCTCGCAGCCGACATCGGCAAACACGTAGAGCTCGCCGCCGCGTGCGCGGACTTCCTGCAGGTTGGACTTGAGCTTTTCGAGCAGGCTGTCGTTGGGGGCGACGGCGATGACCGGCATCTCCTTGTCCACCAGGGCCAACGGGCCGTGCTTGAGTTCGCCGGCCGGGTAGGCTTCGGCGTGGATGTAGGAGATTTCCTTGAGCTTGAGCGCGCCTTCCAGCGCGATCGGGTAGTGCATGCCACGGCCGAGGAACAGGGCGTGGTGCTTGCCGGCGAAGCGCTGGGCCCAGCGTTCGATCTCGGGCTCCAGTTCGACGACCTTGGCGACGGCCACCGGCAGGTGGCGCAGCAGGGCCAGATGGCTGGCCTCGTCGGCTTCGGAGAGGCGGTTATTGACCTTGGCGAGAGCCAGCGTCAGCAGCGCCAGCGCCGCCAGCTGGGTGGTGAAGGCCTTGGTGGAGGCGACGCCGATCTCGGGGCCGGCGCGGGTGATGAAACGCAGCGCGGCCTCGCGCACGATGGCGGACTCGGGCACGTTGCAGATCGCCAGGGTCTTGGTCATGCCCAGGCCCTTGGCGAACTTGAGGGCGGCCAGGGTGTCGGCGGTCTCGCCGGACTGGGAGATGACGACAACCAGGGTTTCGGGGTCGGGCACCGATTCGCGGTAGCGGTATTCGCTGGCGATCTCGACGGAACACGGCAGCTTGGCAATGGCTTCGAGCCAGTAACGGGCCACCATGCCGGCGTGGTAGCTGGTACCGCAGGCGAGGATCAGCACACGGCGGGTGGCGGCGAAGACGTCCACCGCGTCGCTACCGAACAGCTGCGGCGACACGCTGCCGCCGCCGGCGATCATCTCCAGCGTGTTGGCGAGTGCCTGGGGCTGCTCGAAGATTTCCTTCTGCATGTAGTGGCGGTACTTGCCAAGCTCGACCGCATCGGCGGACAGGCTGGAGATATGTACCGGGCGATCCACCGGCGTGCCATCCTGGCGCGTGACACGGTAGCCGTCGAGGGTCAGCTCGGCCACATCGCCGTCCTCGAGGTACACCACCTTGCGGGTGACCTGCAGCAGCGCGGCGGTGTCGGAGGCGGCGTAATGGCCGTCCTCGCCGATGCCGAGCAGCAGCGGCGAGCCCTTGCGGGCGACGATGGCGCGGCCCTGGTCGAGCTCGCTGACGACGCCGATGGCGTAGGCGCCGACCAGCTCGGCCAGCGTGGCGCGCACCGCGTCGAACAAGTCGGGGATGGTCTTCAGCTTGTCGTGCAGCAGGTGGGCGATGGCTTCGGTGTCGGTCTCCGACGTGAAGGCGTAGCCCTTGGCGCGCAGGCCGGCGCGCAGCTCTTCGAAATTCTCGATGATGCCGTTATGCACGACGGCAAGGCCGCCGGAGATGTGCGGGTGGGCATTTCGCTCGCTGGGCACGCCGTGGGTGGCCCAGCGGGTGTGGGCGATGCCGATTTCGGCGGACAGGCCGGTGGCGTCGGCCTGAGCCGCCAGCTCGGCGACGCGGCCGACGGCACGCAGGCGCTGCAGCGTGGGCGTGCCGTTCTGCTTGAGGACGGCCAGGCCGGCGGAGTCGTAGCCGCGATATTCGAGCTTGCGCAGGCCTTCGAGCAAAACGGGAACGATGTTACGACGGGCGATGGCGGTAACGATGCCACACATGATCGGAAACCTTTCAGAGTTGCCCGGCCTGCACGGCCGGACCGGAAATGATGGACGGCATCAGGCCTTCTTGATCTTGACCGGGCGTTTCCAGCCCGGGATCGACAGCTGCCGCGCGCGGGACACAGTGAGCTGGTCGGGCGGCGCATCCTTCGACAGCGTGGTGCCGGCGCCGAGGGTGGCGCCGCGGCCGACGCGGACCGGCGCAACCAGCTGGGTGTCGGAACCGATGAAGACGTCGTCCTCGATGATGGTGCGGAATTTGTTGGCGCCGTCGTAATTGCAGGTGATGGTGCCGGCACCGACGTTGACTCGCTGGCCGATGTCCGCGTCGCCGATGTAAGCCAGGTGATTGGCCTTGGAGTGGTCGGCGATGGCGCTGTTCTTGACCTCGACGAAGTTGCCGAGGTGCACGTCCTTGCCGAGCACGGTGCCGGGGCGGGTTCGCGCGTAGGGGCCGATCACACAGGCCTCGCCCATCTCGGTGTCCTCGATCTGGGAAAAGGCGGCGACCTTGGTGCCGGCGCCGATCTTCGCGTTCCGGACGACACAGTTGGCGCCGATGCGCACGCCGTCGCCAAGCTCCACTCGGCCTTCGAAGATGCAGTTGATGTCGATCTCCACGTCGCGGCCGCAGATCAGCTCGCCGCGCACGTCGAGGCGAGCCGGGTCGATGACGGTGACGCCGGCATCGGTGAGGCCGCGGGCGATGCCGCGCTGGTAGATGCGCTCCAACTCGGCGAGCTGGGTCTTGTTATTGACGCCGAGGGTTTCCTCGAAGGCGTCGGGCTGCGTGGTGACCACATCCAAGCCGTCGGCGACGGCCATCGCGATGATGTCGGTGAGGTAGTACTCGCCCTGGGCGTTGTCGTTGCGCAGGTTAGCCAGCCAGTGGCGCAGGCGCGCGACGGGGGCGACGAGGATACCGGTGTTCACTTCGCGGACGCTGCGCTCGTCGGGCGTGGCGTCCTTCTCTTCGACAATGCGGGTGACCTGCCCGGCCGCATTACGCAGGATGCGGCCGTAGCCGGTGGGATCGTCCATCGTGACGGTGAGCAGGGCCAGGCGCTCGGCGCCGGCCGCCTGCATCAGGCGCTGCAGCGTCGGTACGCCGATCAGCGGCACGTCGCCGTAAAGGACCAACGCGACGTCGCCGTCCTCGACCAGCGGCATGGCCTGCTGCACCGCATGGCCAGTGCCCTGCGGCGGGTCCTGCCGGGCCCAGGCCAGGTCGGGGGCATCCAGCGCCTCGCGCACCACCTCGCCGCCGTGGCCGTACACCACCACGATGCGCCGCGCCTCCAGTGCCCGCGCGGTATCCAGCACGTGGGCCAGCATGGGCTTGGCGGCCAGCGGCTGCAGCACCTTGGGCAGCACCGAACGCATGCGCTTGCCTTGTCCGGCGGCGAGAACGATCACTTCCATGAGAATTCCTGATGCAGTTTGAATGTAAGCTGGGGCGGATTCTAACATGCACGAATTAGCCACTTTGCGGCGCAGTTCTCGGATGCACCGATCACATCTCCAGCCCGCTGACGCGACGCAACAATCCTTTGATCTAATACTAAAGTTCTTCCAGGCCCGTTCGTTAGAATCAGGGCGCTGCAATGCAAAAAAACAGGATAACGCCATGATCGACGCTCGTGATTTCATCCAGAACCGGACGTTTGACGAAATTGCCGTGGGCGACACCGCCCAGTTGGTACGCACACTACGCCCGGAAGACATCCATCTCTTCGCGGTGATGTCGGGGGACGTGAATCCGACCCACGTGGACCCCGAATTTGCCCGCTCCAGCCAGTTCCGCGAGGTGGTCGGGCATTCCATGTGGGGCAGCGTGCTGATCTCGTCCATCCTCGGCACCGAGTTCCCCGGCCCCGGCACCGTGTATGTCGGCCAGACCCTCAAGTTCTGGCGGCCGATCACCATCGGCGACACGCTGACCGTCACCATCACCTGTACCCAGCGCTTCGAGCACAACCACCACCTGCTGCTCGACTGCCAATGCATGAATCAGGACGGGCTGAAGGTCATCGACGGCACCGCCGAGGTGATGGCGCCCACCGAGAAGATCAAGCGCCTGCGTGTCGCGATGCCGGAAATCACCATTTCCGACCGCCAGCAGCGCTACCTCCACGCGCTGGAACTGACCAAGGGCCTGGAGCCGATCCCCATCGCGGTGGCCCACCCCTGTGACACCGAATCCCTGCGCGGCCCTCTGCAGGCACGCGACGCCGGCCTGGTGATCCCGGTGCTGGTCGGCCCGGAAAGCAAGATCCGCGAAGTGGCCGAGCAGGAAGGCCTCGATCTGCGCGGCGTGCGCATCGTCGATGCGCCGCACAGCCACGCCTCCGCCGAGATCGCCGTGCGCCTCGCGCGCTGCGGCGAGGTCGAGGCGCTGATGAAGGGCTCGCTGCACACCGACGAGCTGATGAGCGAAGTCGTCGCCAAGGACACCGGCCTGCGCACCTCGCGGCGCATCTCCCACGTCTTCATGGCCGACGTGCCGACCTACCCGCGCCCACTGCTGATCACCGACGCGGCGATCAACATCGAGCCGAGCCTCGACGACAAGGTGCACATCATCCAGAACGCCATCGAACTGGCGATCATGATGGGCGTGCCGGAACCCAAGGTGGCGATCCTGTCCGCCGTCGAAATGGTGAACGTCAAGATCCGCTCCACCCTCGACGCCGCCGCCCTGTGCAAGATGGCCGACCGCGGCCAGATCAAGGGCGGCCTGCTCGACGGCCCGCTAGCCTTCGACAACGCCGTGTCGCTGGTGGCCGCCAAGACCAAGGGCATCCGCTCCGCGGTGGCCGGCCAGGCCGACATCCTGGTGGTGCCCGACCTGGAATCCGGCAACATGGTCGCCAAGCAGCTCGAATACCTCGCCGACGCGCTAATGGCCGGCGTGGTGCTGGGCGCCCGCGTGCCCATCGTGCTGACCAGCCGCGCCGATACCGCCGAAACCCGTACCGCCTCCTGCGCCATCGCGCAGCTGATGGCCCATAAACGCCGCCAGGGAGTCCGCCTGTGAAAGCCATCCTCATCCTCAATGCCGGCTCGTCGAGCCTGAAGTTCGCCCTTTTTCCGATGATCCCCGAGCTGGCCGACCGACCGCGCCTGTCCGGTCAGGTGGAAGGCATCGGTGCCGAGCCGCTGATGCACGCGGTGGACAGCAGCACCGGCGAGCGCTTCGCCGAAGGCCTGACCGTGCCCGAGGGCACCGACCAGAACGGCCAGCACCGCCTGGCACTGGAATTCCTGTTCGAGTGGATCAACCGCCACACCCCCGGCGTGGACATCATCGCCGCCGGCCACCGCATCGTGCATGGTGGCGACCACTACGGCGCCCCCGTCGTGCTGACGCCTGAAGTGGTCGGCGAACTGGAAGCCCTGATCCCGCTGGCGCCGTTGCACCAGCCGCACAACCTGCGGGCCATCAAGTCGCTGTTCACGCTGATGCCCGAGGTGCGCCAGGTCGGCTGCTTCGACACCGCCTTCCACCGCACCCGCCTGCCGGTGGCGTCGCGCTTCCCGCTGCCCCGTGCGCTCTACAACGAGGGGGTCAAGCGCTACGGTTTCCATGGCCTGTCCTACGAGTTCGTGTCCCGCCAGCTGCCCGACCTGCTCGGCGAGGAGAAGGCAGGTGGCCCGATCATCGTCGCCCACCTGGGCAACGGCGCCAGCATGTGCGCACTGCGCGACGGCGTCAGCCGGGACACCAGCATGGGCTTCACCGCGGTGGACGGCCTGATGATGGGCACCCGCACCGGCGCCCTCGACCCCGGCGTGATCCTGCACCTGATCGAACAGAAGGGCATGGACGCCAAGTCCCTCAGCAACCTGTTCTACAAGCAGTCCGGCCTGCTCGGCGTGTCCGGCATCAGCCAGGACATGCGGGCACTGCTCGACTCCGACGAGGCATCGGCGAAGGAAGCTGTCGAGCTGTTCTGCTACCGCGCCGCCTGCATGATCGGCCACCTGTCGATGGCCGCCGGCGGGCTGGATGCGCTGGTGTTCACCGGCGGCATCGGCGAACACGCGGCGCCTGTGCGCGCGCGCATTGCCGAATGGCTGGAATGGACCGGCCTGCGCCTCTACCCCGCCGCCAACCAGCGCCACGCCACACGCATCCACGCCAAGGACAGCAAGGTGGAAGTGCTGGTCGTGCCGACCAACGAGGAATGGATGATCGGCCACCACACGGTGAACCTGCTGGGGCTGAACTGAGGCCTCAGGGCTGATAGGCGGCCAGGACCACGGAAGGCGCGCCTTCCGTGGGAGTCGTGCGGGGCAAACTCATTCGCCCCCAACTGCAACAGGCGCATCCCGTTCCCGCAAAAGGACGCCCTGCAGTCCTCGCCTGATCAGCGGGTGATGCGAACGCCGCCAGAAATGCAAAAGGCCCGGAAACCCGGGCCTTTTTGCTTGCTGCGCTGGATGGATCAGCGCGGCAGGACGCTGCTGCCCATCAGGAAGGTGTCGACCTCGCGGGCGGCCTGACGGCCTTCGCGGATCGCCCACACGACCAGGGACTGACCACGGCGCACGTCGCCGGCGGCATAGACCTTCGGCACGTTGGTGGCGTAGCAACCGTCACCGTCGGTGGTGGCCTTGGCGTTGCCACGGCCGTCCTTGTCGACGCCGAAGGCTTCGAGCAGGGACGCCACCGGGTTGGTGAAGCCCATCGCGAACAGCACCAGGTCGGCCGGCAGCTCGCGCTCGGAACCCGGCACTTCACTCGGCTTGCCGTTCTTCCATTCGAGTTCGACGGTACGCAGGGCCTTGACCTTGCCGTTCTCGCCGATGAACTCCTTGGTGGACACGGCGAACTCGCGGGAGCAGCCTTCCTCGTGGGAGGAAGAGGTGCGCAGCTTGATCGGCCAGTACGGCCAGGTCAGCGGACGGTCCTCTTCCTTCGGCGGCTCGGGCATCACTTCGAACTGGGTCACGGACGTGGCGCCGTGACGGTTGGAGGTACCCACGCAGTCGGAACCGGTGTCGCCACCGCCGATCACGATGACGTTCTTGCCAGCCGCGGAGATCGGGTTCTTGTCGTCGCCCGCCACTTCCTTGTTCTGCGGAATCAGGAATTCCAGCGCGAAGTGAACGCCGGCCAGCTCGCGGCCCGGGACCGGCAGGTCACGCGGCACTTCGGAACCGGCGGCGAGGATCACCGCGTCAAACTCGGACTTGAGCTGCTCGGCGGACACCACTTCGACGGCATCATCGTTGATGCCGGTGACGCCCGGCTTCACGCCGACGCAGACCTTGGTGCGGAAGGTGACGCCTTCGGCCTCCAGTTGCTCGACGCGACGGTCGATGGTGGACTTGTCCAGCTTGAAGTCGGGGATGCCGTAGCGCAGCAAGCCGCCGATGCGGGAGCTCTTCTCGAAGACGGTCACGTCGTGGCCGGCGCGGGCCAGCTGCTGGGCCGCAGCCAGGCCGGCAGGGCCGGAACCGACGACCGCAACCTTCTTGCCGGTCTTGGTGGCGGCGGGCTGGGCCTTGACCCAGCCGTTTTCCCAGGCCTTGTCGATGATCGCGTGCTCGATCGACTTGATGCCCACCGCTTCCGTGTTGATGTTCAGCGTGCAGGCCGCCTCGCAGGGTGCGGGGCAGATCCGGCCGGTGAAATCCGGGAAGTTGTTGGTCGAGTGCAGGACTTCGATCGCTTCCTTCCAGTTGCCGCGGTAAACCAGGTCATTCCAGTCGGGAATGATGTTGTTCACCGGGCAGCCGTTGTTGCAGAACGGAATACCGCAATCCATGCAGCGTGCGCCTTGCTTGGCCGCATCCTCGTCGCTCAGGTGGTCGACGAATTCCTTGTAGTGCTTGAGACGCTGCTCGACCGGGGCGTATGCCTCGGAAAGACGCTGGTACTCGAGAAATCCAGTTGGCTTGCCCATTGTTACGCGGCCTCCAGTTCTTTCTGTTGTTGCGCGGCCATCTCGGCCAACGCGCGACGGTATTCGTGCGGCATCACCTTGACGAACTTGCAGCGGTAGGCTGCCCAGTCGGCCAGGATGGCCTTGGCGCGCTCGCTGCCGGTGTAGGTGGCGTGACGCTCGATCAGCATCTTGAGCAGGGCTTCGTCGGCCATGCCCAGGTGACGCACGTCGACGCGGCCGTGGCCTTCGAGGTCGTCACCGGCCTCGGACCCCTGACGGGCGGCGAATTCTTCCTCGACCGGCTCCAGGGCCACCTGGGCCATGTTGCAGCGGCCTTCGAAAGTGCCGTCCTCGTCGAACACGTAGGCGACGCCGCCGGACATGCCCGCAGCGAAGTTACGGCCGGTCATGCCGAGCACGACGACGGTACCGCCAGTCATGTATTCGCAGCCGTGGTCGCCCACGCCTTCGACGACCGTGGTCGCACCGGAGTTACGCACCGCGAAACGCTCACCGCCGACGCCGGCGAAGTAGGCCTCGCCTTCGGTCGCACCGTACAGCACGGTGTTGCCGATGATGATGTTGCTCGGCGTGTCGCACTTGAAGCCGGGCGCTGGGCGCACGATGATGCGGCCACCAGACAGGCCCTTGCCGACATAGTCGTTGCCTTCACCAACCAGCTCGAGGGTCAGGCCACGGGACAGGAAGGCTGCGAAGCTCTGGCCGGCGGTGCCGTTGAGGCGGATATGCACGGTGTCGTCCGGCAGGCCGGCGTGACCGTACTTGGCAGCAAAGCGGCCGGACAGCATGGCGCCGACGGTACGGTTGATGTTGCGCACCGGGACTTCGAAGGAGACCTTCTCGCCATTTTCGAGGGCCGGCTTGGCCAGCTCGATGAGCTGGTTGTCGAGGGCCTTGACCAGGTTGTGATCCTGGACTTCGGTGTGCAGGCGCGGCACTTCGGCAGGCACGTTCGGCAGGTGGAAGATGCGGCTGTAATCCAGACCGCGGGCCTTCCAGTGCTCGATGCCGGCACGCATGTCGAGCAGGTCGGCACGGCCGATCAGGTCGTCGAACTTGCGGATACCCATCTGGGCCATCAGCTCGCGCACTTCCTCGGCAACGAAGAAGAAGTAGTTGACCACGTGTTCCGGCTGGCCGGAGAAGCGCTTGCGCAGCGCCGGATCCTGCGTGGCCACGCCCACCGGACAGGTGTTGAGGTGGCACTTGCGCATCATGATGCAGCCTTCGACGACCAGCGGCGCGGTGGCGAAGCCGAATTCGTCGGCGCCCAGCAGCGCACCGATGACGACGTCGCGACCGGTCTTGATCTGGCCGTCGACCTGCACGCGGATGCGGCTGCGCAGACGGTTGAGGACCAGGGTCTGCTGGGTTTCAGCCAGACCCAGTTCCCACGGGGAGCCAGCGTACTTGATGGAGGACAGCGGAGACGCACCGGTGCCACCGTCGTGACCGGCGATCACCACGTGGTCGGCCTTGGCCTTGGCCACACCGGCCGCCACGGTACCGACGCCCACTTCGGACACCAGCTTGACGGAGATGTCGGCCGTCGGGTTGGTGTTCTTCAGGTCGTGGATCAGCTGGGCCAGATCTTCGATCGAGTAGATGTCATGGTGCGGTGGGGGCGAGATCAGACCGACGCCCGGCACGGAGTGACGCAGGAAGCCGATGTACTCGGACACCTTGTGGCCGGGCAGCTGGCCGCCTTCACCGGGCTTGGCGCCCTGGGCCATCTTGATCTGGATCTGGTCGGCATTGACCAGGTACTCGGTGGTCACGCCGAAACGGCCCGAAGCGACCTGCTTGATCGAGGAACGCAGGCTGTCGCCAACCTTCAGCTCGATGTCGCGCTCGATGCGGCTGGCGCCGATCAGCTCGGACAGCTTGGTGGGCTTGGAGATCGGGATGAAGCGCTTCGGATCCTCGCCGCCTTCGCCGGTGTTCGACTTGCCGCCGATGCGGTTCATCGCGATCGCCAGCG
Organism: Zoogloea sp. GW822-FHT05C07; assembly: GCF_058800215.1. NCBI lineage: Bacteria > Pseudomonadati > Pseudomonadota > Betaproteobacteria > Rhodocyclales > Zoogloeaceae > Zoogloea > Zoogloea sp. GW822-FHT05C07. Next base: position 2,952,345 of record NZ_CM179510.1, on the reverse strand, counting down.
TCGTGTGGGCTTCGGTGGAGATGGAGCCGAGGGACATCGCGCCGGTGGCAAAGCGCTTGACGATTTCCTTGGCGGATTCGACCTCTTCCAGCGGCACCGGGGCGCCAACGGGCTTGAGTTCGAACAGGCCGCGCAGCGTCATGTGGCGCTTGCCCTGATCATTGATGATCTTGGCGTATTCCTTGTAGGTGTCGATCTGACCGCTGCGGGTGGAGTGCTGCAGCTTGGCGATCGCGTCCGGCGTCCACATGTGCTCGTCGCCGCGGATGCGGAAGGCGTATTCGCCACCGGCATCGAGGGCGTTGGCCAGCACCGGGTCGGCACTGAAGGCAGCCTGGTGCAGACGGATGGCTTCATCCATCACCTCGAACACGCCGATGCCTTCCACCTGGGACGCGGTACCGGTGAAGTACTTCTCGACCAGCGTCTTCTTGAGGCCGATGGCTTCGAAGATCTGGGCGCCGGTGTAGGACATGAAGGTGGAGATGCCCATCTTGGACATGACCTTCATGAGGCCCTTGCCGACGGCCTTGATGAAGTGCTTGACGTACTTCTCGGCGGTCTCGGCATCACCGTGTGCCATCTCGGTGAGGGTCTCGAGGGCCAGGTAGGGGTGCACCGCCTCGGCGCCATAGCCGGCCAGCACGGCGAAGTGGTGGGTCTCGCGGGCGGAGCCGGTTTCGACCACCAGGCCGGTGCGGGTACGCAGGCCCTTGGTGACCAGGTGCTGGTGAATGGCGGACGTGGCCAGCAGGGCCGGGATCGCTACCTGCTCGGCACTGACCTTACGGTCGGACACGATCAGGATGTTGGAGCCTTCCAGCACCGCGTTCTCGGCTTCGGCACACAGGGAGGCCAGGCGTGCTTCGACGCCTTCCTTGCCCCAGGCCAGCGGGTAGCAGATGTCCAGTTCGGCGGAGCGGAACTTGTTCTCGGTGTAACGGGCGATCTCGCGCAGCTTCGCCATGTCGGCGAAGGTCAGCACCGGCTGGGTGACTTCCAGGCGGTACGGGGGGTTGATCTCGTTGATGCCGAGCAGGTTCGGGCGCGGGCCGACGAAGCTCACCAGGGACATGACCAGTTGTTCGCGGATCGGGTCGATCGGCGGATTGGTCACCTGAGCGAACAGCTGACGGAAGTAGCTGAAGATCGGCTTGGCCTTGGCGGACAGCACGGCCAGCGGGCTGTCGTTGCCCATCGAGCCAGTGCCTTCCTCGCCGGTCTTGGCCATCGGCTCGAGGATGAACTTGACGTCTTCCTGGGTGAAGCCAAAGGCTTGCTGACGGTCCAGCAGGGAAGCGGCGCACTCGGGCGCAGCGACGCTGGCAGGCGCTGCACAGGTGTCGAGCTTGATGTTGATGCGGGACAGCCATTCCTGGTAGGGCTTGGCGGCGGCAAGGGATTCCTTGATTTCCTTGTCGTCGATGATGCGGCCCTGCTCCATGTCGATCAGGAACATCTTGCCCGGCTGCAGGCGCCACTTTTTGACGATCTTCTCGTCGGGAATCGGCAGCACGCCGGATTCGGAGGCCATCACGACGTAATCGTCGTCGGTGACCAGGTAGCGGGCGGGACGCAGGCCGTTACGGTCGAGGGTCGCACCGATCTGGCGGCCGTCGGTGAAGGCCACCGCGGCGGGGCCGTCCCACGGCTCCATCATGGCCGCGTGGTATTCGTAGAAGGCACGGCGCTTCTGGTCCATCAGCGTGTGGGATTCCCAGGCTTCGGGAATCATCATCATCATCGCGTGGGCCAGGGAATAGCCGCTCATCACCAGCAGTTCGAGCGCATTGTCGAAGGCGGCGGAGTCGGACTGACCCGGGTAGATCAGCGGCCACAGCTTCTGCAGGTCTTCGCCGAGCAGCGGGGACTGGGTGCCCTTCTCGCGGGCGCGCATCCAGTTGTAGTTGCCGCGCACCGTGTTGATTTCGCCGTTGTGGGCGATGTAACGGAACGGGTGGGCCAGGTGCCAGGTCGGGAAGGTGTTGGTCGAGAAGCGCTGGTGCACCAGGGCCAGCGCGGAGACGCAGCGCGCATCCTGCAGGTCGGAGTAGTACTGGCCGACCTGGTCGGCAAGCAGCAGGCCCTTGTAGTTGATCGTACGCGCCGACATGGACGGCGTGTAGAACTCCTTGGAGTGCTTCAGCTTGAGGGCGGCGATGGCGTTGGCGGCACGGCGACGGATCACGTACAGCTTGCGCTCGAGGGCGTCGGTGACCATCACGTCGGGACCGCGGCCGATGAAGACCTGGCGGATCACCGGTTCCTTGGCCTTGACGGTCGGGGACATCGGCATGTTCGGATCGGTCGGCACGTCGCGCCAGCCGAGCACGACCTGGCCTTCGGCGCGGGTGGCGCGCTCGATTTCGTCCTCACAGGCGAGACGGGAGGCATGCTCCTTCGGCAGGAAGACCATGCCGACACCGTAGTCACCGGCCTGCGGCAGGGTAACACCCTGCTTGGCCATTTCCTCGCGGAACAGCGTATCCGGAATCTGGATCAGGATACCGGCGCCGTCACCCTGCAACGGGTCGGCACCCACGGCACCCCGGTGGTCCAGATTCTTCAGAATTTCGAGACCCTGATTTACGATCTCATGCGTCTTGTTGCCCTTGATATGTGCAATGAAGCCGACACCACAGGCGTCATGTTCGTTGGCGGGGTCGTAAAGACCCTGCTCCAGGGGAAGATCCATCTTGTTTTTCCTCGACACAACACACACCGGCGCCGCGTAGCGCACCGCGCCGGACCTTCAAACTGCGGGAAATCGCCCCGTCCGAACCGTGAAAAAGCCGGCGACACGCGGCCAGCCGGCTACGTTCGATCCCGACGAGGAGACCGTTCAAACACATTGGGCGAGGGTCGAATATACCGCTCCAAGAGCCCTGTTTTCAAGGATTTTTTTGCGCCGCCGCAAGCCGTTGCGGGGCTTAGTGGATCTCACCGACCGCAAAGAGGCGCCGGTGTTCACGCATCGCATACCGATCCGTCATTCCAGCGACATAATCAGCGATCGCCCGCGGCTTGTCATTACGGGCCATCTGCTGGTATTGCGGCGGCAACAGACGGGGGTCGTTCATGAACGCCCCGAAGAGATCCTGAATGATGCGCCTGGCCTTGTCGGTCATGCGCAGCACCTGGAAGTGGTGATACAGACTTTCGCGCAGGAAGGTCTTGAGGACGCGCAACTCGGGCAGCATCCCGTCGCTGTAGGCCACCAGGCGCGGAGCCGCGTGCACGTCGGCAAGGGACGCGACGCCGGCCGCGGCGATATTGGCGCGGGTCTGCTCGATGAGGTCCACCGCCATCATGTTGACCATGCGGCGGATGGTTTCATGGATCAGCCGCCGCCCGGCCAAGCCCGGATAGGCCGCCTCGACCGCCTCCCGGTTGCGGCGGAAGATCGGTACCGCATCGAGTTGCTCGAGGGTGATCAACCCGGAGCGCAGGCCGTCGTCCACGTCATGATTGTTGTAGGCGATCTCGTCGGCCAGGTTGGCCAGTTGCGCTTCCAGCGAGGGCTGGCGCCCGTCGATGAAGCGCTGCCCGATGTCGCCGAGCAGTGCGGCATTTTTGAACGAACAGTGCTTGAGGATCCCTTCGCGGGTCTCGTGCATCAAGTTGAGGCCATTGAACTCGGCGTAGCTCTCTTCGAGCACATCCACCGTCCGCAGGGACTGCAGATTGTGCTCGAAGCCACCGAAGTCCTTCATGCAAGCGTGCAGCGCATCCTGCCCGGCATGGCCGAAGGGGGTGTGACCGAGGTCGTGGGCCAGGGCCACCGCCTCGGCCAGATCTTCATTGAGGTGCAGCGCCCGCGCTATGGAGCGGGTGATCTGCGCGACTTCGATGCTGTGGGTCAGCCGGGTGCGGAACAGGTCGCCTTCGTGATTGACGAAGACCTGGGTCTTGTATTCGAGGCGCCGGAAGGCCGTGCAGTGCACGATGCGGTCGCGGTCGCGCTGGAACTCGCCGCGCGCCACCGGCGGCGGCTCGACCACCCGGCGGCCACGGGAATTGGCCTCGACGACGGCGTAAGGCGCCAGCTCGGCCATCGGCGGGGCGCTCAGCAGCAGGCCTCGATGGAGGCGCGGATGTCGGCCTGGCTGGCCTCGGCGGTGATCACCGCCTCCCCCACCGCCTTCAGCAGCACCAGCCGCAGGGTACCGTCCGCCACCTTCTTGTCGTGGGCCATCAGCTCGAGATAGCGATCCGCCCCCAGCGGCGCCCCCTTGACCGGCAGGCCAGCGCGCTCATGAATGGACCGCACCCGCTCGACGTCCGCATCGGACAACCAGCCCAGGCGCCGGGACAGGTCGGCAGCCATAATCGCCCCGGCCGCCACGGCTTCGCCGTGCAGCCAGACGCCATAACCCAGCCCGGTTTCGATGGCGTGGCCGAAGGTGTGCCCGAGGTTGAGCGTTGCACGCACACCCTGCTCGGTTTCATCAGCAGCGACGACTTCCGCCTTGTTGCGGCACGAACGCTCGACGGCTTCGGCCAGCGCATTGGCATCGCGGGCGAGCAGGCGCTCGACGTTTTCCTCGATCCACGCCAGGAAGGGCAGATCCCGGATCAGCCCGTACTTGATGACCTCGGCCAACCCCGCCTTCAGCTCGCGCTCAGGCAGTGTATTGAGGACCGAGGTATCGGCGAGCACCAGACGCGGCTGGTAGAACGCACCGATCATGTTCTTGCCGAGGGGATGGTTGATCGCGGTCTTGCCGCCGACGGACGAATCCACCTGGGATAGCAGCGTGGTCGGAACCTGAATGAAAGGTACGCCGCGCTGGTAGGTCGCCGCGGCAAAGCCGACCATGTCGCCGACCACGCCACCACCGAGGGCAATCAGCGTCGTTCCCCGGTCGCAGCGGCTCGACAGCAGGCCATCGAAAATCGTGTTGAGAGTCTCCCAGTCCTTGTGCGCCTCGCCGTCCGGCAGCACGATCTCGGTGACCGTCAGCCCGCGGGCCTTCAGCCCATCCACAAAACCGCGCAGGTAGAGGGGGCCCACCACGTCGTTGGTGATCACCGCCACGCGGCGCGACTTCACATAGGGCAATACCAGTTCGGAGTCTGCCAGCAGCCCGCCACCGATCCGGATCGGATAGCTGCGGTCGGCCAGTTCGACGTTCAGTGTGCGCATAAGTCCTGCAATTCCTTTTCAATCAGACGCACCATCGCATGCGGCGTTCCACGCCCGCCTTCAACGATGATGTGGGCTACCTCGCGATACAACGGATCGCGGACCACGTACAACTGCTGCAGCCGCCCCTTCGGGTCCGGCACCTGCAGCAAGGGACGTGTCTTGTCGTGACGGGTGCGCTCCCACAGCACGTGGGGCGGCACGTTGAGATAAATGACCACCCCCCGCCCGGACAGCAGGGTACGGTTGATGGGATTGATGACGGCACCGCCACCGGTCGCAAGCACCATCCCCGACTCGGTTGTCAGCTCATCCAGGGTCTGGGTCTCCCGACGCCGGAAGCCCTCCTCGCCCTCGATCTCGAAGATGGTCGGGATCTTGACCCCGGTCCGCGCTTCGATCTCGTGGTCACTGTCGACAAAACGAAGGCCGAGACGCTTGGCAAGCTCCCGGCCGACGGTGGTTTTTCCTGAGCCGGGCATGCCGACGAGGACAACACACCGGCACTTATCGATCATAAACCCATCCACTTTTCATCATGAATGGGGTTATGTCCGGAACGGAATACAGTCAATTATTTTTTACCTGAACAGAAATGAGCGTGGTGAGCCCCTTGGGCGAGGTGGCCTGTAGCGTAAAGGTACCATTCGGTATCGTTTTACATTTGGTTCCCTGCATTTGAATGCTGTGGGTCGTCCCCCCCGGAGCAATCGTATCCAAAACCTTATTGTTCAATACCGTGACCTCTGCGGCCACAGGGTCGGTAGAGCCGCTCTGCGTATAAAGAACAGAATTATTCGTTGCAGCAAAGACTGTACCTGCCGGCAAGGGATTGTTGTTCACGTCCGACATGCGAATACTGAATTGTGCAGAGCATGTCCCGGTATAGCCGCCGTTCCCATCAGGCGTAAGACCGAACGTATCGGTGACCGTAATGCCTTTCGAGACCTGGTTCGACGTCGTCTTCACATTATCTGACGACGGATAAACAAACTGGACGTAACTCCCAGAAAGAATCATGACCAGATCACGACGCACCTGAGCCTGCCCCCACGTCTTGTTGCACGTATTGGCTTTCGACTTCGCATTTTCATATCCAACATATGACGGGCATGCGTCTCCCGTACTTTGATTGTCAGCCGATGCGACGAAGGGGAAATACTGTTCGGGCGATGTCCAGATGCCGTCTTCATTGTTGTCAACAAAGACATCCCCGATGTTCCGGAAAATCTCAGGGGACTTCCACAGGTTATCGCCGTTTGTATCGTCGAAGCCCTCTTCGCCATTGGCAAAAGCCAGCACAGTCACACGCCCATTTTGCACACAGGTCGTCGAATCCACGTTCGGATCGGTACCCGTCACACGACGACTACCACTTGTATCCAAGCATACCGCCACCGATTCGTTTCTCGGCCGACTTTCTGCACTGACAAAACTGATGGAACACGTTCCGCTCGCCAAGGAACAGGTACCCGGCGACGGAGAGGTGCCTGCGCCTTCAGTCACAAAGTTCACCGTCGTCCCGTCCGGCACCGGATTACCGACTCGATCGAATGCATAGACAGTCAAACTGGACGTGACACCATCGTATTCCCAGCCTTCGATGTTATGCACGCCTGCAGATAACGAGAAACGATCCTGCGAGGGCAAGCCGGTGGAAATGATCAACTTGCTCGACTGTGTGCTCAGCGACGCATTGAGTACGTTGGCAAGCACCCAGACGGAAGTCGGATTGGAACCCGCCTGTACAGTTACCGATACCGTTCCGTCCGCAGCCGTCTGCTTACGCACCTTGCTGTTGGTCATGGCGTCGACTGCAGCCTTGGTATTGTCGTCGAGCCTGATATCACCCGTCCAATTGCTCAGGTAGAACTCAAGCGTTGCAGAGGGCACTGCCACACCGGACGCATCAACAACTTTGAACGTCACAGTAGAGACGGTGACAAGACCCGCCGTTCCCTTCAATGCAATCGAAGAGGGGGTTGCCGAAACGAATTGAATATTGGCAGGCGCAGAACCGGCGGATTTGATCGTCCCTTGCACCGATTTGTCCAGCAGGGTGGCCGTAATGGTGTCCACGCCATTGCAGCCCTTATCCGTGTAAGTAGCCGTGGCCACGCCATTCACCGTTTGGACAGTGGAGGGCAGGCTCGCTTTGCCGCTGCTCGCACAACCTGACGAAAAACTGACCGCAATGGGAGAGGTGGTCGGACTACCATTCACATTGACGGTGACAGAGACAGTGCTCGTCCCATACGCGGGGATATCCGTTGCACTGATCGCCAGACTGCTCAAAGCAATATTGGCAGCACCAACCTGATAACTCCCAGCGCCAGAAACAGTGGTTGAATTGACCGATGCGGAGGCAGTCACGGAACCTGCGCCTGCAGCACTAAGAGAAGCGCTCGACATCTGAACTGTTGCAACACCAGCACTATTGGTGAGCGCAGTCCCGGACGAAGGATTGAAAAGCCCCAAGGAGGCATCCGTTACGAAGGTCACGACGGCCCCGGACACTGCTGCGCCACTTGCGTCTTTCACTGTCGCGCGAACGGTAACAGAACCCGACGACGGCAGCGTATTCACCGTAGCTCCGGATGCATCTAGGATGGCGACTGTCACTGCAGCAGTCGCCGTCGTGTTCGTCGAACCACTCCCCGAACACGTGATAAACCCGCCTGGACAGGATGAAGAACTTCCTGACCCGCCTCCACCACCTCCACCACCTCCACCACCTCCACCACCTCCGCACCCGGCAAGGAGCAGCACAAAGAGGCTGGCAAGCACTGAATGAATGCGCAAGGCTCGACACGTAGCACTGAAGTTAAGCATACAAATTTCCATTCAGATCAAGCTCAGCGCAGACCAAGCTGATCGTTAATGATGCGAGGCGTAATGAAGACGAGCAATTCCGTCTTGTTGTCCTTACGCTCGGTATTTCTGAAGAGGTACCCAAGCACGGGCACATCTCCCAGCAACGGGATCTTGGTCGTGTTATTCCCGACTTCCTGAACGTAGATTCCGCCAATCACTACAGTGCCGCCGTTCTCGACCACCACTTCGGTCTTCACGTGCTTGGTATCGATCGGTACGTTATTGTTGGCGACGGGCTGGTCATAACGCGGCTGATCCTTGTTGACCTCCAGCGACATCATCACCTTCCCGTCGGGGGTGATCTGCGGCTTCACCTTCAAGGCGAGGTTGGCTTTCTTGAAACTGACGGTTGCAGCAGTCGTACCACTCGCCTGCGTCTGGTAAGGCACTTCTGTACCTTGCTCGATCAGCGCTTCTGCCTTGTCCGCCGTCATGACCCGCGGCCGGGAAACGACCTTGCCACGACCATCCGCTTCCAGTGCCGAAACCTCGAGATCGATGTAGCGGGTTGCCGCGCTGTTCCACAGGGCGAACGAGAACGCACCGACCGACTTGCTGTTGATCTGCGACGCCGGCAAATTGACACCCAGACTACTGGTGTAATCGGGCACAGTCGAAATCTGGCCGGCCTGGTAGGCCGTCGACGACAGGCTGCCAGTGCCGAAGGTATTCCGGTAAACCGAAACACCATCCGAAGTCGTCCCGATCTTCCCGCCGGTCTTCCCTCCGAAACCGAGGCGCACGCCCAGGTTGCTGGCGAACGTGTCGGTGGCCTCGACGATCTGCGCCTCGATCAGGACCTGGCGCACCTCGACGTCCACCTCAGCGATCAGGCGCCGGATGTCCTCGAGCCGGGACGGCACGTCGCTGACGAAAACCTTGTTGCTGCGCTCGTCGGGCAGAACGCTGCCACGCTTGGAGAGTACCGTCTGGTCCTTGCTCTTCAGGAATTCCGCAACGCTCTTGGCCTTGTGGTAATTGATCTGGAAACTCTCGGTCCTGAGCGGCTCCAGGTCGCCGACCTGGGCCTTGGCCTCCAGGTCGAGCTTCTCACGGGCCGCCAGTTCGTCCCGCGGGGCGATCCAGATCACGTTGCCGTTCTTGCGCAAATCCAGCCCCCGGGCCTGCAGGATGATGTCGAGGGCTTGATCCCAGGGCACGTCCTTGAGCCGCAGCGTCAGATTGCCCTGCACGGAGTCGCTGGTGATGATGTTGAAGTTCGTGAAGTCGGCGATGACCTGCAGCACCGAACGAACATCGATGTTCTGGAAGTTGAGGGACAGCTTCTCCCCGGAGAAACGCTCCTTGCCGGAACCCTGCGTCAGCTTGTTGGGATCTTCCTTGACTGGCTTCACCTCGAGCACGAACTGGTTGTCGCTCTGGTATGCATTGTGTTCCCAGAGCCCGCGCGGCGTCACCGTCATGCGCACGTTGCCACCCTGGGTCTGGGTCAGCACGGAGGACACCGGCGTACCGAAGTCCAGCACATCGAGTTTGCGGCGCAGTTGTTCCGGTGCGTCGGTCTTCAGGAAATCGACGATCAGCTTTTCACCCTGCTGACGGATGTCGATGCCGGCATTGGGGTCGGACAGATCGACAACCAAGCGCCCCTCACCATTCGCACCACGCCGGAAGTTGATGTCACGAATGGCATGCCGCTCCGCCTGCCCCGCGGCAGCCGGTGCAAACTGGGTGCTCTGCTGCACGAGCGAACTGGTGGCCTCGCGGATCGGCCCGGTCGCCAGCGTGATCAGTAGGTCGTTTCCATCCTGACGTGTCTCATAGGGGTAGACGCGGGACAGGTTCAGGACCAGGCGGGTCCTGTCCCCGACCTGCACGACGCTGACGCTACGCAGATCACCGGCATTGAGCACCTGGCTGTTACGCCCGAGACCGTTCGCGGTATCCGGGAAATCAAACGCGATACGCGCAGGACTCGCCACGCTGAAACTCGCCGGCGAAGCCGCAAGTGGTTTGGCCAGCGTGAGCTTGAGGATGACGTTCCCCCCCTGCTCCGCAGCCATGATCTTCTCGATCCGGTTACTGGCCGGCACTACATCCCCAGCCTGCTGAACCTGTGCGAACACGGCCTCCGAAGGCAGCAAGCCGCCGAGACAAACCGCCACCACCAACGCACCAAACCTGAGCCCACAAGGTCTCATCTTCATTTCTTCGCCTCCTGAGGCGCCTGCTCCTGCAACTGAAGCGTGCTGATGCGCTCGGTCCACTCACCGCTCGCGTCCTCTACAAGTTCTTTCAAGCTCACATCGGATTCACTGATGGCCGTGATCTTCCCGTAGTTCTGCCCAAGATAGTTGCCAACCTTGACCTGGTGGAGCGTCTTGTCGACAGCGATGATGGCATGGACCTGCCCTTTCTTCATCATGACGCCGACCATCCTGAGCGATTCGAGCGGATAGGCTTCCAGGGGCTCCCGACGACGGTTCGCGTCGGGCATGAACATGGTCGATTTCTTGTCCGGCTCCAGCTTGGCAGGCTTGAACGGATCAAGCATGCCACCACTGTCGTAATTCACGACGGAGGCCTTCCGAATCGGCGGCAGGGGTTTGAGGTTCGGCTTGAGGTCCTTCGAGGCCTCCGCCATCCAGTCACGCAGATCCTGCTGCTGGTCGCTACAACCGGCGAGCAGCGCTGAAACCAACAGGGGCACCACCAGAGTCAGTCGCATGATCGTCACTTGCGCGCCTTTTCCTTGGCCTTTTCCCTGCGCAGAGTCGCAACTTCCTCGTCATCCAGATAACGATAGGTCATCGCGGTCGCGTCGAACTTCAGGCTGCCATCCTTGAGCGTCTCGATGGCCACATCGTTCAGGGTCACGATGCGCGGCATCTGCGCCACGTCGCTGACGAACTCACCGAGGTCGTGGTAATTGCCGGTCACCCGCACGGCGATCGGCAACTCCGCGTAGAAGTCCTTCAGGCCTTCAGAGCCCGGCTTGAAAAGCTCGAACTGCAGGCCACGCCCCAGGCCCGCCTGGTTGATGTCGGCCAGCAGCGACTCGATCTCGGAGCGGTTCGGCAACTGCTTCAGCAGCGCACCGAACTGGCGGTCGATTTCGGCCAGTTGCCGGCGGTATTCGGGAAGATTGACGGCCTGGCGCTTCTTGGTGAGCCACTCGTCCTTCAATGTGAGCTCTTCCTTCTGCTTGGAATCCAGCGAGGTCAGCTGGTCGCTCCAGTCGAACCACCAGCCACCGACGACGATGACCAGGAAGATCGCGAGCAGCGTCGCAAGCCGGGGCAGCAGAGGCCATTGGCCGGGATCGTTGGGATCCAGGCCCTGAAAGTCCCTCATCAGGGTCTGGACGTCCAGCGTCCGGAGCTTTTCGATCGACTCCTTGATACTCATTGCGGCTTGCCTCCCGCAGCAGCACCACTACCGGGCTTCGGCTTACCGGCGTCCTCGGTCTTGGCCCGCTCGACGCTCACATTGAGATTGAATTCGCTGACACGGCGGGTGTTCAGAATCGCCGCCTTGACCTCGACCAGATCGGCGTGCTCCAGATAGGGCGAAGCTTCGAGATTGCGCATCAGCGTGGAGACACGGGCGTTCGACTGGGCGTAGCCGGTCAGGTTGATCTTCAGGCCAGACTGCTTGAGGGTCTTGAGATAAACCCCCTCCGGCATCTGGCGGACCAGTTCGTTGAACAGCTGGACGGTCTCGGTACGGTTGGTCTGCAGCGACTCGATGACCTGCTTGCGGGACAACAAGGCCTCAGCCTGTTCCCTCAAGCCCTTGATCTCGACGATTTCCTTGTCGAGCACCGCGATTTCATGCTTGAGGAAGCCGTTCTTCTCATCCTGGCCGTCCACATAACCGGCCAGGATCGTGTGTCCAATGAACCACACGACCAAGCCGGCAATCGCCACAAGGGCCGCAAACAGCGCGAACTGCTGGCGGCGCGCCTTGCGTTTCTCTTCCCGGTGGGGAAGCAGGTTGATACGGATCACGAATCAAACCTCCGCAGTGCCAGACCACAGGCAACCAACAAGGCAGGAGCATCCGCGGCAAGATTCTTCGGCCGCACCTTGGGGCCGAGGCTCATGTTCGCAAACGGGTTGGCGACCAGGGTATCCACCTGGGTACGCCCGGCAACGGTTTCGGCCAGCCCCGGGATCACCGCACACCCTCCCGCGAGGACGATGTGGTCGACCTGGTTGAACTGGGTGGAGGTAAAGAAGAACTGCAGGGCCCGCGACACCTCCAGCGCCATCGCATCCATGAAGGGGCGCAGCAGGTCGGTCTCGTAACTCTCCGGCAACGAACCCGTGCGCTTGCCACTCTCGGCCTCCTCGAGGGACATGCCGAAATGACGCATGATGTCCTGGGTCAGCAGGAAACCGCCGAAGGCCTGCTCACGGGCATACACCTGGTTGCCGTTGCGCAGCACCGAGACATTCATGACATTGGCCCCCGCATCCACCAGCGCGATGATCTTGTCATCGCCGCGATCGGGCAGCTGCTCCTGGACAAGCTCGAAGGCCGCCAGCGACGCATAGGATTCGACATCCATCACCAGCGCCTTGAGGCCGGCAGCTTCTGCGGCGGCAACCCGGTCCTCGACCTTCTCCTTGCGGGACGCGGCGATCAGCACCTCATCCTCATCGACATTGGATGCGGCGGGACCGATGACCTGGAAATCCAGGTTCACCTCATCGAGCGCGAACGGGATGTACTGGTTGGCCTCGGACTCCACCTGCACTTCCAGCTCCTGGTCGCGCAAGCCGGCAGGCAGGATGATCTTCTTGGTGATGACTGCGGACGCCGGCAAAGCCAGGGCCACAAAGCGGGTCGCGGTTCCGAGCCGGCGCCAGCCACGCCGGATGGCGTCGGAGACGGCTTCGAGATTGACGATATTCCCATCGGACACCGCCTCCCGCGGAAGCGCTTCGATGGCGTACCGCTCGACCCGATAGCCGCCCCCCGAGACGGTGGACAACTCCACCATCTTGACCGAGGACGACGAGATGTCGACCCCGACCAAAGGACGCGCCCGAGGGCTCAAAAAGGAGAGGTCGATCACAAAAAGTCCTGATATTTCTTTATGTTAGGTGCAATACCAACAAACTACTTGAGATGCTAACAACAACCATGACAAGTGTAAAGGCAAGGCCAGGCAGAATACCGGATCGCATATCCGGCGACAAATCCGGCCTCCTCGTATAATGCGGCACTTCATTCCGCTCCCCGCTCCCGACATGCGCTGGGTACTCTACCCCTTCATCGCACTGCTTGGCCTGCTGGCCATCGGCCTCGCCATCCTCGCCCTGGCCGTCGCTTTCGCCTGGCCAACCCTCCCCTCGTTGGAGGCGCTGACCGACTACCACCCCAAGATTCCGTTACGCGTTTACACCGCCGACGGCGCCCTGATCGGCGAATACGGCGAGGAACGCCGCGCCTTCATCCGCATCCAGGACGTCCCTCCGGTGCTCAAGCACGCCATCCTGGCCGCTGAAGACGACCGCTTCTACCAGCACTCCGGCGTGGACTTCGCCGGCGTGCTGCGCGCCGCTGGTGCCAACATCATCACGGGCAGCAAGCGCCAGGGTTCGTCGACGATCACCATGCAGGTCGCGCGCAACTTCTTCCTGACCCGGGAAAAAACCTATTCGCGGAAACTCTACGAGATCCTGCTCGCCTTCAAGATCGAACAGAACCTCACCAAGGACCAGATCCTCGAGGTTTACATCAACCAGATCTACCTTGGCCGCCGCGCCTATGGCTTTGCCGTCGCCGCCCAGACCTATTTCGGCAAATCCATCCATAACCTTAACGTTCCCGAGGCGGCCATGCTCGCCGGCCTGCCGAAAGCCCCCTCCGCCTACAATCCGGTGGTCAATCCGAAGCGAGCAGCACTGCGTCAGCAATACGTGCTGCGCCGCATGACCGAACTGGGCTTCATTTCCGAGGCGGAGCACCAGCAGGCCGTCGATGCACCGCTGAAGGTCGTCACCGGCCCCTCCGACTATGGCGGCGGAGCCGACTACGTGGCAGAAATGGCCCGCCAGATCGCCTACGAGCAGTTCAAGGAAGAAGCCTATACCCGCGGCATCAAGGTCATCACCACGATCAACAAGGCCGAACAGGATGCCGCCTACCGGGCGCTACGCCGCGGCATCCTGGATTACGATCGCCGCCACGGCTACCGGGGCGTCGAAGGCTATGTGGATCCATCCCGGATGAGCGGAGAGCAGACCGAGGGCCTGGACGAAGTCCTGGCCGAGACGCCTGACTACGACGACCTCCAGGCAGCCATCGTGACCCAGGCGGGCAATGGCGCGGTCACCGCATACCGCTACGGCGAGACCTTCCGCATCAGCGGCGACGGCCTGCGCTTCGCCGCGGCGATGCTCAGCGAGAAGGCCCCGCCCAACAAACGCATCCGCCCGGGCGCCATCATCCGCGTGGTGCACGTGGACAACCACTGGGAGATCAGCCAGTTGCCGGAGGTCGAAGGCGCCCTGACCGCGGCCGACCCACGCACTGGCGCGATCCGCGCGCTGGTCGGCGGCTTCGACTTCAACCGCAACAAGTTCAACCACGTCACGCAGGCATGGCGCCAACCCGGCTCAAGTTTCAAGCCTTTCATCTATTCAGCCGCCTTCGAGAAGGGCTACGGCCCGAACAGCATCGTCGACGACTCACCGATCTCCTTCCCCGCTGGCGACACTGGCAGCCAGGCCTGGGAACCGAAGAACTATGATGGCAAGTACGACGGGCCGATGTCCCTGCGTTCCGCACTGGCGCGCTCCAAGAACATGGTGTCGATCCGCCTGCTGAAATCCATCGGCCCACGCTACGCCCAGGACTACGTCACCAAGTTCGGTTTCGACGCCGAGCGCCATCCGGCCTACCTGACCATGGCCCTCGGCGCCGGCTCCGTCACGCCCTGGCAGATGCTGCGCGGCTACTCGGTCTTCGCCAACGGCGGCTACCGGATCGAGCCCTACCTGGTAAAGGAGATCCAGGACGAGGCCGGCAACGTGCTGGCGCGTGTCGACCCACCGGTAGCCGGACAGACGGCCGAACGGGCCGTCGACGAACGCAATGCCTACCTGATGGACTCGATGCTGAAGGACGTCGTCCGCCGCGGCACCGCCGCCAAGGCCTTGGTCCTCAAGCGCGGCGACCTGGCCGGCAAGACTGGCACCACCAACGAGTACGTGGACGCCTGGTTCTGCGGCTACCAGCCGACCGTCGTCGCAGTGGCGTGGATCGGCTTCGACCAGCCACGCAAGCTGGGCAGCGGCGAAACTGGTGGCACAGCAGCCCTGCCGATGTGGATCAACTACATGCGCAAGGCCCTCGACGGCGTACCCGAGAGCTATCCGACCCCGCCGGACGGCCTGATCCGCATCCAGCCGGAAGGCAGTGCCACCGAGGAGCTGATCTACAAGGAAAACCTGCCGGCCGCGCCGGTGGAAGCTCCGCAGGAGCCCACCAGCCCGCCGGCGGAAGAGGCCCCGCGCAACACCAACTAGCGGAGCTCGGGAGCCGGTCAGCCCTTCAGGTTGACCGGCTCCCCGGCCTGCTCGGACATGCAGCGGGACAGCACGGCATAGAAATCCGCCCCGTCCCGCGTGCCCAGCCAGCGCCTGCCGTCCGGGCGGAAGTGGAAGCCGCCCGACTTGGCGGCCAGCCAGATTTCCCGCGCCGCGCTGTGCCGGTTGACGATGATCTTGCTGCCGTTGTCGAACTCCAGTTCGAAGACCCCGCCCGGCTTGACCTCGTAATCGAAATCCAGCTCACAAGCCTCCAGCAGGCCCTCCAGACGCTCCAGTTCGGCATCCGCCAAGGCGTTGAAATCCGCTTCGTCCATCGACCCCTCCATTGTTCTGTTAACATTGCCGTTTTTGCGCGGAACCCATGCGAACCATCGCCATTGCCGCCGCGACCTGCGGCCTGCTCGTCCTAGCCGGCTGCGGCATCAAGGGGCCGCTGTACATCCCGCAAGTTCCCAAGCCCGCCAACAAGCCGGCTCCGCAGCCCGCCGACGCCACCCTGGCGCCGGGCGGCGATCATAACAAACCCGCTCCCCAGGATTCAGTCAAATGACCACCGCACTGCCCGTGCCGACGCTCGTCGCCGGCCCCGCCGGCCTGACCCTCGAAGGGGTCGCCCTCGCCGACATCGCCGAGCGCTTCGGCACCCCGACCTATGTGTATTCCCGCGCTGCACTGACTTCCGCCTTCGCGGCCTACCAGCAGGCCCTCGGCATGCGCAAGGCACTCGTCTGCTACGCGGTCAAGGCCAACTCCAGCCTAGGCATCCTGTCGGTGTTTGCCAAGCTGGGCGCCGGTTTCGACATCGTATCCGGCGGTGAGCTCGCCCGCGTCCTCGCCGCCGGCGGCGACCCCGGCAAAGTGATCTTCTCCGGTGTCGGCAAGAGCGTCGCCGAAATGCGTTACGCGCTGGAGTCGGGCATTGGCTGTTTCAACGTCGAATCCGCCGCCGAACTGGACCGTCTGAATGAAGTGGCCATCAGCCTCGGCAAGCGCGCGCCGATCGCCTTCCGCGTCAATCCGGACGTCAATCCGAACACCCACCCGTACATCTCCACCGGCCTGCGCAGCAACAAGTTCGGCGTGGCCTTCACCGAAGCCCTCGCTCTCTACCGCAAAGCGGCCAAGCTGCCGAACATCGAGATCAGCGGCATCGACTGCCACATCGGCTCCCAGCTCCTCGATCCGGCCCCGATGGCTGAAGCGGCCGACAAGATCCTGGGCCTGGTGGACCAGCTGGCCCGCGAAGGCATCACGCTCGACCACATCGACCTGGGCGGCGGCCTCGGCATCCGCTACCGCGACGAGGAACCGCCGACGCCGACCGAATACCTCAAGCCCCTGCTGGAGCGCTTCGCCGGCCGCGACGAAGCCCTGTGCTTCGAGCCGGGCCGCTCGCTGGTCGGCAACGCCGGCCTGCTGCTGACCCGCATCGAATACCTGAAGCCCGGCGTCGAGAAGAACTTCGCGATCATCGATGCGGCGATGAACGACCTGGCCCGCCCCGCGCTGTACGACGCCTACCACGAGATCGTCGCGGTGGCACCGCGCGCCGTGCCCGCCACCCGCTACGAAGTGGTCGGCCCGATCTGCGAGAGCGGCGACTTCCTCGGCCACGATCGCGACCTGTCGGTGGAAACCGGCGACCTGCTGGCGATCCTGTCGGCCGGCGCCTACGGCATGACGATGAGCTCCAACTACAACACCCGCCCGCGCGCGGCCGAGATCCTGGTGGACGGTACGGAAGTGCACGTCATCCGCGACCGGGAAACCCTCGCCCACCTGCTCGCCGGCGAACGCCCGCTGCCCTGAGCGGCGCAAACCTCCGCAGGGCGCGTTCATTCGCGCCACGGAGGAATCGGGTTTTCAGTCAGAACTGATGTGAAGCAGGAAATGCCCCGAGCCGCAGCACCTCGGCTCGGGCAAAACCGGGTTGACGCGCCTCAGTCCAGCGGCGTGACCGCCGCCCGCCCCACGGGCGTCTCCAGCCAGCGGACGAGGATGCGGTAGATATCGGGATCGAAACGGCGCTGCGGCAAGGCCGCCCGCAGACCCGCCAAGGCCACCTCGTCATCGACGCTGCCGAGCAGGCACCACTGGTCCACCACATGCGCAGCGCTGCGCCCGGTATCGGCATGGTGTTCGCGCACTACCACCGGGCCGGACCACGACCAGCGTCGCAGGCGCAGGCTTTCGAGCACCTTCAGCAAACGCTCGTCGTGCTGCGCCGCGCTCTCCTTGCCGGCACACACGCCTGCACAGCGGCGCGCCTGATGCGCAAGGCAAGGCCCTTCGCTCCACGCCTCGGTGCCGATGCGGCGCGGGCACAGCTTGTAGAGACTGGCCAGTTCCCGCAGCGCGTTGTCGGCTTCCTTCTTGGTCCGGAAAGTCCCGTAGAGATGCTCCCAGCCCGCCGGATCGCCGCCGTTCAGGGGCTCGCGCTGCAACACCGGGCCACGCCGGCGGGCCGCGTCGAAACGCAGGCCGAAGACCGCAGCGGCATCCGCAGGCTGACGGTTCTCGGCCGGCCTCTCGGTGCGGACGAGGTGCGACTCGAGCAGCAGCGCACCCAGCTCGCCGGCGGTCACCCGCCAATCCACACGGCGGACCTGCTGGATGATCTTGGCCTCCCGGCCCTTCAGCTTGTCACCCGCAAAGTGGCTCATCACCCGCGAGCGCAAGCTGACGCTGCGCCCGACATACAGCAGCGCATCGTTCTCGCCGTAGAAGAGATAGACCCCTGGCCCTTCGGGCAGGCCTTCGAGCACCCCTTCGGGTAGACCTGCAGGCCGGTTCGGCGCCTTCATCGCCTTGATGATCGCCGCATCGAGCACCCCACGCTCGAAGCTTCCCGCCACCTGGCCGACAAACTGGACCAGGGCCTCCGTATCGCCAAGGGCGCGATGGCGGGCCGAACAGACGAGCCCGTGACGCTCAATCAGGGCGTCGAGACCATGGCGGTGATGCTGGGGATAGAGGGCGCGCGACAGCTTGACGGTGCACAGCACCGGCGCCTCGAAGGACTGGCCCAGACGCTGGAACTCGTTCTTGATGAAGCCGTAATCGAAGCGCGCGTTATGGGCGACGAAGATGCAGTCCGCAAAGAGCTCGCGGACCCGATCGGCCACGTCGGCGAAAGGCTGCGCCTCCGCCACCATGTCGTCGGTGATGCCGACCAGACTCTGGATGTTTGGCGGAATGGCCCGCCCGGGATTGACCAGGGTGGACCACCGCTCGACCAGTTCACCGTTCTCGACCCGCAGGATCGCGATTTCAGTGATCCGGTCTTCCACCGGATTGGCCCCGGTGGTTTCTACGTCGATGAAAGCAAGCTTGGGAGCGAGCAATGCCCGCTCAGCTTTCAGTCGAGTAAGGATAGGGCTTGTGGGCGACGCGGCCGACCGCGTACTCGCGCTGGGTTTCCAGATCCTGCGGCTTGTCCCACCACAGGGCGCGGCCCTTCTTCTGCTCTTCGACCTGCTCAGGATGCTTGGCCATCCATTCGCGCATGAACTTGGTGTGCTCGGACTCGTAACCTGCCATGTGGATCTCCCTTTTTAAGCGGCGTGGATTCTAGCAGCCTCAGCTGCCCTTCTGGTCGCCCTTGAGGCGGTTGATGCGGACCACCTCCGGGATGTTGCGTATCCCGCGGATGACCTTGGCGAGATGCAGGCGATGGGTCACCTGCACCGTGATGTAGATAGTGGAATAGGCGCCCTGCTCGCCGTCGGTGCTGACGTTCTGGATATTGCAGTCCTGCTCGGCGATCGCATTGGCGACCTTGGCGAGCACTCCGCGCACATTCTGCGTGAGCAGACGCAGCGTCACGTCGAACAGGCGGTCGGTGGCGGTTTCCCATTCCACGTCGATCCAGCGATCCCGCTCGCTGCGCAGCTTGCGGGCCTGCGGACAGTCGTGCATATGCACTTCCAGCCCCTGCCCCTTGCGGATGATGCCGACGATGGGATCGCCCGGGATCGGCCGGCAGCAGCGCGCCAGCTGGACCGCGACGCCTTCGGTACCGCGGATCAGGATCGCTCCGGCGGGCTTGGGCTTGACCACGTCAGCCCGGCCGGATTCGGCATCCTGGATCTCTGCCAGGCGCCGCGCGACGATGGCCGGCAGGCGCCGCCCAAGGCCGATGTCAGTCATCAGCTCCTTGCGGGTGGCGAGAGTGAACTCCTTCAGGAAACGCTCCCACGCGAAGGTGCTCACCTGGCCGAGGGTCAGGCCATGCAGGCGCAGAGCCTGATTGAGCAGACGCTCGCCGAGGGTCGAGGCTTCTTCCTGCTGGGCGTTCTTGAGGAAATGGCGGATCTGCGCCCGCGCCTTGCCGGTCCGCACATAGGACAGCCAGGCCGGGTTGGGGCTAGCGTGGGCGGCAGTGATGATTTCGATCTGGTCGCCGTTGTGCAGTTCAGTGCGCAGTGGCATCAGCTCGCCATTGATGCGCCCCGCCACGCAGCGGTTGCCGACGTCGGTATGCACCGCATAGGCGAAGTCAACTACGGTGGCGCCGCGCGGCAGCGCGAAGATCTTGCCCTTCGGCGTGAAGGCGTACACCTCGCCGGGGAACAGGTCGACCTTCACGTGCTCCAGGAACTCGCTGGAGTCACCAGACGTGGATTGCAGTTCGAGCAGCGACTGCAGCCAGCTGTGGGTCTTGTGCTGCAGCTCGGTGAGGGTTTTTTCGTCTTCCTTGTACAACCAGTGGGAAGCCACGCCGCTCTCGGCGATGTGGTTCATCTCCTGGGTGCGGATCTGCACCTCCACCGGCGTGCCGAAGGGGCCGATCAGGGTGGTGTGCAGGGACTGGTAGCCGTTCGCCTTGGGGATGGCGATGTAGTCCTTGAACTTGCCCGGCACCGGCTTGTACAGCGCGTGCAGCGCGCCGAGGGCGCGGTAACAAGTCTGCACGTCCGGCACAATGACGCGGAAACCGTAGATGTCGAGCACCTGGGAGAAGGTCAGGCGCTTCTCCGACATCTTGCGGTAGATGCTGTAGAGGTGTTTCTCGCGGCCGCGCACGTCGGCCTGGATGTCCCACTGGGGCAGGCGTTCCTCGATCGCGGCGAGGATCTTGCCGACCACTTCACGCCGGTTGCCCCGCGCCGCCAGGATGGCCTTGGACAGCACGCGGTAGCGCATCGGGTAGCGATGCTTGAAGGCCAGTTCCTGCAGCTCGCGGTACAGGCTGTTGAGGCCCAGCCGGTTGGCGATCGGCGCGTGAATTTCCTGGGTTTCGCGGGCGATGCGGCGCCGCTTGTCGGGACGCACGCAGTCGAGCGTGCGCATGTTGTGCAGGCGGTCGGCCAGCTTGATGAGGATCACCCGCAGGTCGCTGGCCATCGCCAGCAACATCTTGCGGAAGTTTTCCGCCTGGGCTTCCTCGTGGGACTGGAACTCGATCTTGTCAAGCTTCGACACCCCATCCACCAGTTCCGCCGTGGTCCGCCCGAAACGCTCGGCGATCTCGGCCTTGGTGATGTGGGTGTCCTCCATCACGTCATGGAGGAGGGCCGCGCACAGGGCCTGGGCGTCCAGGTTCCAGCCGGCGAGGATCTCGGCGACGGCGACCGGATGGGAGATGTAAGGCTCACCGCTGATCCGCATCTGCCCTTCATGGGCATCGGCGGAGAAGTGATAGGCAGCCTCGATGCGCCCCACGTCCTCGGGACGCAGGTAGGCGCTGACAATGTTCTTCAGGCGACCGAAGTCGAGAGGCAGGACGCAGGAAGCGGGGGGCTGGAAAACGCCGCTACCACTGACCGGAGTTGGCGCGGCGGATTCCATGGCATTGCTCTCTGGCGGAAAGGCGCTCAGGCCTGGCCGCGGTTGAGGACTTCGGCGCCGACCTTGCCGGCAGCGATTTCACGCAGCGCGATCACGGTGGGCTTGTCCTTGTCGTGGCGGTCCAGATCCACCTGCGGGGTGGCGCCGGCCGTCAGCTGACGGGCACGGTAGGTCGCAGCCAGGGTCAGCTGGAAGCGGTTGGGGATTCTTTTCAGACAGTCGTCGACGGTAACGCGGGCCATATCAATCCTGTTCCAGGTAATGGAAAAACTCCGGCTTGCGTGCCTCCTGGTTGGCGTAACGCAGCCGCGAGGCTCGCACCACGGCAACCAGATCGTCCAGGGCCGCAGGCAAGTCTTCGTTGATTATAACGTAGTCGAACTCCGCCACATGACGCATCTCGCCCCGGGCTGCCAGCACGCGGCGGGCGATCACCTCCTCGCTGTCGGTGCCACGGCCGCGCAGGCGACGCTCCAGTTCATCCACCGACGGCGGCAGGATGAACACCCCGACCGCCTTGGGGAACACTTTGCGGACCTGCTGGGCGCCCTGCCAGTCAATCTCAAGCAGGATGTCCTTGCCGGAGCTGATCTGGGATTCCAGCCAGGTCTTGGAGGTCGCGTAATAGTTGCTGTGCACCTCGGCCCACTCGAGGAACTCGCCCTTGTCGCGCAGCGCGCGGAAGGTCGGTACATCGACGAAATTGTAATGCTGGCCATGCACCTCGCCGGTACGCGGTGCACGGGTGGCGTAGGACACCGACAGACTGACCAGCGGGTCACGCTCCAGCAGGCCGCTGACGAGGGTGGTCTTGCCAGCGCCGGACGGCGCGGTGACGATGAACAGGGTCCCGGGCATGCTCACTCCTTACTCGATGTTCTGCACCTGCTCGCGCATCTGCTCGATGGCCAGCTTGAGTTCGACGGCAATCGCGGTCATGTCGGCAGCCATGGCCTTGGAGCCGAGGGTGTTGGCCTCGCGATTGAGCTCCTGCATCAGGAAATCCAGCCGCTTGCCGGCCGCACCACCGACCTTGAGGATGCGCTCGACTTCATCCAGATGGGTGGACAGGCGGGACAATTCTTCCGCCACATCGACGCGCTGGGCGAACAGGCCGACTTCCAGGCGGATGCGGTCGTCGTCGAGGGTCGCCGCTGCGTCGCGCAGGCGGGTGGCGAGCTTTTCCTGATATTCGGCGACCAGCGCCGGCACGCGCGGCTGCACCGTGGCAACCAGGCCACGCATGTGGGCGATGCGCCCACGGATCATCTCGGCGAGCTTTTCGCCCTCGCGCCGGCGGGTGGCGATCAGCTCGTCCAGCGCCGCGGCGATGGTCGCCGCGATCTCCGGCTGCAGGGATTCGAAAGTCACGCTGTCGTCGGCCAGCATACCGGGCCAGCGCAACACCTCGGCCACCGACAGCGGCGCGGCCTGCGGCAGGTCGGCCTGCACTACCGCCTGGGCGGCTTTCAGCTGGGCCAGCAGCACACTGTTGATCGCAAGGTCGCGAGGTGCGCTATCCTTCGCCTGCAAATTGAAACGGCATTCGACCTTGCCCCGCCGCAGCTTGGCGGTGATGGCTTCGCGCAGCATCGGTTCGGCCTGCCGCAGATCGTCATTGATCCTGAAGGCGAGGTCGAGATAGCGGGAATTGACGCTGCGCAATTCCAGGTGCAGGGCGACTCGGCCCAGGTCGCGTGCCTGGACGGCATAGCCCGTCATGCTGTGGATCATCGTGTTTTTCCCGAGATAGCGCGGCGAAGCGAGGCTAAACTAGCGCCTTCGACCGCCACAAAAGACGAAGTGTAGCGCCCTGCCTGATGGCCACTCAACAAAACTGCGCCCTGCCGTCCGGATTCCAGCTCGATCACTACCGGGTCGAGCGACAGCTGTCCCTGGGCGGCTTCTCCATCGTGTACCTGGCCTACGACCAGGACGGGACGCCGGTCGCCATCAAGGAATACCTGCCCAACTCCCTCGCGTTGCGGGCCGAGGGTGAAGTCACGCCGCACGTCACCGAGGCCTACCAGGGCGCCTTCCGCTACGGCATGAAGTGTTTCTTCGAGGAAGGCCGGGCGCTGGCCAAGCTGGTGCACCCCAACGTGGTGCGGGTGCTCAACTTCTTCCGCGCCAATGGCACCGTCTACATGGTGATGCAGTTCGAGCGCGGGCGGACCCTCCACGACTACGTGCAAAAGAACAAGGGCAACGTCCGCGAGCGCTTCATCCGCGGCGTGTTCACACGCATGCTCAATGGCCTGCGCGAGGTGCACGCACACAAGCTGCTGCACCTGGACATCAAGCCGTCCAACATCTACCTGCGCGCCGACGGCACGCCCGTGCTGCTCGACTTCGGCGCGGCGCGCCAGACTCTGATGTCCGACACGCCGATCCTCAAGCCGATGTACACACCCGGTTTCGCATCGCCGGAGCAATTCACCAACCGGGACGCCCTCGGCCCGTGGAGCGACATCTACAGCGTGGGCGCCAGCATGTATGCCTGCCTGGCCGGCATCTCGCCGCAGCGCTCCGACGAGCGCCTCAAGCACGACACCGTGGTGCCCGCCACCAAGGCCTGGGCCGGACAATACTCGCCGCATTTCCTGGCCACCATCGACTGGTGCCTGCAGCTCGACCCGCTGAAACGGCCGCAGAGCTGTTTCGCGCTGCAGAAGGTGCTCGCCCAGCGCCATCGGGAAGCCCCCCCGCAACAGAAGTCCTGGCTCGAAGGGCTGGGAACAAGACTAAGAACAATGATAGGCCGCTCATGAGATTCACGATTTTCCAGGAGAGCCGGGTCGGCAAGCGCCGCACCAACCAGGACCGCGTCGCCTACTCCTACACGCGGGATGCGCTGCTGATGCTGCTCGCCGACGGCATGGGCGGGCATCTCTACGGCGAGCTGGCGGCACAGATCTCCGTCCAGTTCATCGCCCAGTCCTTCCAGCAGGAGGCCAAGCCCAAGGTCACCGACCCGGTGCTGTTCCTGTCGCGGGTGCTCAGCAACGCCCACCACGCGATCCTCGACTACGCCTTCGACAAGCACCTGTCGGACATCCCGCGCACGACCATCGTGGCCTGCCTGATCCAGGACGGCATCGCCCACTGGGCTCACGCCGGCGACTCCCGCCTGTACCTGATCCGCAAGGGCCGCCTGATCGCCCAGACCCGCGACCACTCCCGCGTCCAGCTGATGCTCGACCAGGGCCTGCTGGATGCCGAAAGCGCCGCCGTGCATCCGGGCCGCAACCGCATCTTCTCCTGCCTGGGCGGCAGCCATCCGCCGCAGATCGAGTTCTCCCGCGGCGCGCCCCTCGGCAACGGCGACGTGATCGCCATGTGCTCCGACGGTGTGTGGGGCCCCCTCGACACCGACACCCTGGTGAAGGGCCTCACCGACGGCAAGGTCATGGAAAGCGTGCCGCGCATCATGAACAATGCCGAGGAGCTCGGCGGCGCCCAGTGCGACAACATGTCCCTGATCGCCATGGCCTGGCACGACGACAACCCGGGCGACATCCCCGACACGGTGTCCACCCGCACCATGCCCTTCGACGCCGTCACCACGCAGATGGAGGGCTTCGGGCGCGGCAAGCGCGACCAGGAAGACCTCAGCGAAGACGAAATCGAACGCGCCATCCGCGAAATCAACGCAGCCATCCACAAATTCAAATGACCACCGCCTCCGATACCTTCGCCCGCCCCAGCGGCCGTGCTCCCGCCGACCTTCGTCCGATCCGCATCACCCGCGGCTTCACGCGCCACGCCGAAGGCTCGGTGCTGATCGAATTCGGCGACACCCGCGTGCTGTGCACGGCCAGCGTCGAAGAGAGCGTGCCGCCCTTCCTGCGCGGCAAGGGCCAGGGCTGGCTGACCGCCGAGTACGGCATGCTGCCCCGCTCCACCCACACCCGCAGCCCGCGGGAAGCCGCCAAGGGCAAGCAGAGCGGCCGCACCCAGGAGATCCAGCGCCTGATCGGCCGCAGCCTGCGCGCCGTGGTGGACATGGAAGCCCTCGGCGAGCGCCAGATCACCATCGACTGCGACGTGCTGCAGGCCGACGGCGGCACCCGCACCGCGTCCATCACCGGCGCCTGCATCGCCGTCCATGACGCCCTCGAAGGCCTGGTCAAGGCCGGCAAGCTGCCTGCCAATCCGATGCGCGATTTCGTCGCCGCCATTTCCGTCGGCATCTACAAGGGTGTGCCGGTGCTCGACCTCGATTACCCGGAAGACTCCGGCTGCGACACCGACATGAACGTGGTGATGACCGGTCGCGGCGGTTTCGTCGAAGTGCAGGGCACGGCCGAAGGCACGCCCTTCTCCCGTGCCGAACTCGACAGCCTGCTGGAACTCGCCGCCGCCGGCGTGGCCCAACTGGTCGTCGAACAGAAGAAGGCGCTCGGCATTGGCGCCTGAAGCCCACGGAGGATCTGGCGCCATGAAACAGCTCGTCCTGGCCAGCGGCAACGCCGGCAAACTCAAGGAACTCTCCGCCCTGCTCGCCCCGCTCGGCATTGAAGTGCTGCCCCAGTCGGCCTTCAACGTCAGCGAGGCCGAGGAGCCGCATCCAAGCTTCGTCGAAAACGCCCTCGCCAAGGCCCGCCACGCGTCCCGCGCCACCGGTCTGCCGGCCCTCGCCGACGACTCGGGCCTGTGCGTGGACGCGCTGGGCGGCGCGCCGGGCGTGCTGTCGGCGCGCTTTGCCGGCGAGCCCAAGTCCGACGAGCGCAACAACGCGCTGCTGCTCGAACGCCTGGCCGGCCAGGCCGACCGCCGCGCCCGTTTCTACTGCGCGCTGGCCCTCGTCCGCCACGCCGACGACCCGCAGCCGCTGATCGCCTGCGGCGAATGGCACGGCGAGATCCTGCCCGCGCCGCGCGGCAAAGGTGGCTTCGGCTACGACCCGCTGTTCCTCGTCACCGACCTGGAGCAGACCGCCGCCGAGATCCCGCACGAACTCAAGAACGTCCTGTCCCACCGGGGCTCCGCCTTCCGCCAGTTGCTCGACAAGCTGCGCGCCGAACAGAGCTGAGCCCCCGCTTCACGCATCACGCTCCATGCCCGAAAACCGGATCATCCCGATCACACCCAGGGCCGCCGCGCCGAAATTCGCCGACGGCCGCTGGGAATCCCGCCTCATCGCCTCGCCGCCCCTGTCCCTGTACGTGCATTTCCCGTGGTGCGTGCGCAAGTGCCCGTACTGCGACTTCAATTCCCACGCGGTGAAGGACGAGGGCATCCCCGAACAGGCCTACATCGCGGCCCTGGTGGCCGACCTGGAAAGCGCGCTGCCGCAGATCTGGGGCCGCCGCGTTCACACCATTTTCATCGGTGGCGGCACACCCAGCCTGATCACCCCCGACGGCCTCGACGAACTGCTCACCGCGATCCGCATGCGCGTGCAGCTCGACCCACAGGCCGAGATCACGCTGGAAGCCAACCCGGGCACCGTCGATTCCGGCCGTTTCCGGGCCTTCCGCCAGGCTGGCGTCAATCGCCTGTCGGTCGGCATCCAGAGCTTCGACGAACGACACCTGCAGGCCCTCGGGCGCATCCACGGCCGTGCCGACGCCATCGCGGCGGCCGAAGCGGCACTGACCCACTTCGAGGCGGTCAACCTCGACCTGATGTACGCGCTGCCCGGCCAGACCCTCGCCGAAGCCGGGGCCGACCTCGCCACCGCGCTGGCCCTCGGCCCCCAGCACCTGTCCTGCTACCACCTGACGCTGGAACCCAACACCGCCTTCGCCGCCAATCCGCCGGAAGTGCCCGACCCCGACCAGTCCGCCGACATGCAGGACCTCGTCGAAGCGCGCCTGGCCGAAGCCGGCTACGGCCACTACGAGACCTCGGCCTTCGCCAAGCCCCACCGGGAGTGCCGCCACAACCTCAACTACTGGACCTTCGGCGACTACCTGGGCATAGGTGCCGGCGCCCACGGCAAGCTGTCGTCCCATGAAGGCATCGTGCGCGAAACCCGCCCCAAGCATCCGGCGGCCTACCTGGCGGCCCGCGACAGCGACGCTTTCGTGCAGGAACGCCGCAATATCGGTACCGACGAGCTGCCCTTCGAGTTCATGATGAACGCGCTGCGTCTCAACAAGGGCGTGCCGCTGCGGCTGTTCTCCGAGCGCACCGGCCTGCCCTTCGAGGCCGCCGAAGAAGGCCTGCTGAAGGCCCGCCAGCAGGGGCTGATCGAGATCGACGACGAGACCCTGCGCCCATCCGCCAAGGGCCGCCACTTCCTCAACGAACTGCTGATGCTGTTCCTCGCCGCCTGAACCGCCTGTGCCTGCCAAGCCCGGCCCCAAGCCCCTGACTCCGACCGCCGCCGACCTGCCGACTCCCGAGGCCCTCGGCCAGGTATTCACGCCCGACAAGGTCGTGCGCGCCATGCTGCGCCTGCGCCAGAACGCCGGCCGCGTGCTCGAGCCCTCCTGTGGCGACGGCGCCTTCCTGCGCCACCTGCACAACGCGGTCGGTATCGAGTTCGACCCCCGCCAGTGCCCGCCGGGCGCAAGCAACATGGACTTTTTCGCCTATCCGGAGAGCGAGAAGTTCGACACCGTCATCGGCAACCCGCCCTATGTACGCTACCAGGACATCGGTCGGGGCACGCGGGCGCTGCTGCGCCAGGACGGCCTCGACGGACGCAGCAACCTCTACCTGTTCTTCATCGAGAAGTGCCTGCACCACCTGCAGCCGGGCGGCGAGCTGATCTTCATCACGCCGCGCGATTTCCTCAAGGCCACCAGCGCCCGCCCGCTCAACCGCTGGCTGTTCGAGCACGGCACCATCACCCACGCCATCGACCTGGGCGACGCCCGCGTGTTTTCCGGCGCCGTACCCAACTGCCTGATCTGGCGCTACGAGCTCGGCAACCTGTCGCGCCGCACCGCCTGGGCGCAGATCGGCCAGGGCGACGACCTCGCCCGCAGCCTCGAACAGCCGCCCTGGCAGGCCCGCCACTTCTTCGAATGCGCCGGCCACCTGCTGTTCTCCCGCGGCGAATACCCCCTCAGCCTGGCCGACGTGGCCAGCGTGAAGGTCGGCGCAGTCTCCGGGGCCGACGACATCTACGTCAGCGACACGGCCGGCACGCGGGACTTCGTCAATTCCCGCACCGCCCGCAGCGGCGAGACCCGCCGCATGATCTGGTGCGAACCCGGCGCCGGCGCACCCGGCGTGCTGCTGCCGCACCGGGAGCGCTTGCTCGCCCGGCGCATCCGCCCCTTCGACGAGAACAACTGGTGGCAGTGGGGGCGCGGCTACCCGCAGACCGACGCACCGCGGGTCTACGTGAACACCAAGACGCGCCAGCTGAACCCGTTCTTCCTGCACGCTTGCAACAACTTCGACGGGGCGATCCTCGGCATTTTCCCGCTGTGCCGCGATGCTGATCTAGCCGCCTTCCGCGACGCCCTCAACGGCGTGGACTGGGCCGACCTGGGCTTCGTCTGCGACGGGCGCTACCTGTTCTCCCAGCGCAGCCTGGAAAACGCACCGCTACCCGACAGCTTCCGGGCCTTCCTGCCGCCCGCGGCTGGCGCCCCACCGTCGGGGCCGCCGGAGTCGATGGTGTAACATCGATCGAACAAATACGGGCCACGCAGGTCGACGACGCACGCGCATTCGTCGGACACCCGACGCATCGCCCCCTGAGAACAGTCCGCGAGGCCCCATGGTTCCCCATCTCACCACCGCCCTCACCGGCCCGCTGCTGGAGCTGGAACGCCACTTCCTCGACAACGCCTGCGCCATCGAGCGCTGGATGCGCACCCGCTGGCAGGAACACCTGCCCCCCTTCTACGCCTCGACGGACCTGCGCAACGCCGGCTTCAAGCTGGCGCCGGTGGACCTCAACCTGTTTCCCGGCGGCTTCAACAACCTCCACGACGCCTTCCTGCCGCTGTGCGTGCAGGCCGCCCAGGCCGCCATCGAGCGCATCTGTGTCGACGCCCGGTCGATCCTGCTGATCCCGGAAAACCACACCCGCAACCAGTTCTACCTGCAGAACGTCGCCAAGCTGGTGTCCATCCTGCGCCTCACCGGCCTGGAAGTGCGCCTCGGCAGCCTGCTGCCGGAGATCACCGAGCCGACTGCGGTCGAGCTGCCCAATGGCACCAGCCTCACGCTGGAACCGCTGGAGCGCCACGGCCGTCGCCTCGGCCTGAAGGACTTCGACCCCTGCGCGGTGCTGCTCAACAACGACCTGTCCGCCGGCGTTCCCGCCCAGCTCGAAAACCTCCACGACCAGTGGGTGATCCCGCCGCTGCATGCCGGCTGGCACACCCGCCGCAAATCCAGGCACGCCGCCGCCTACGACCGCGTGACGCAGGAGTTCGGCGCCGCCATCGGCATCGACCCGTGGCGCATCAACCCGGCCTGGGACAGCTGCAGCGGGCTGGACTTCCAAACCCGCAGCGGCGAGCAGGAACTTGCCGACAAGGTCGCCACGATGCTCCACGGCATCCGCGCCAGGTACAAGGAATACGAAATCGGCGACGAGCCCTTCGTGATCGTCAAGGCCGACGCCGGCACCTACGGCATGGGCGTCATGACGGTCAGGGACGCCGCCGAGCTGATCGGCCTCAACCGCAAGCAGCGCAACAAGATGAGCGTCGTCAAAGAGGGCCTGGCGGTCCACGACGTGATCATCCAGGAGGGCGTTCCGACCCTCGAAACCGTCCATGACGCCACCGCCGAGCCGGTGGTCTACATGATGGACCACTACGTGGTGGGCGGCTTTTACCGGGTGCATGGCCAGCGCGGCCGCGACGAGAACCTCAACGCCCCTGGCATGCAGTTCGAACACCTCGCCTTCGAGGCCCCCTGCAGCCTGCCCGACTGTAGCCTGGGGCCGGATGCCCCGCCGAACCGCTTCTACGCGTACGGCGTGGTGGCCCGGCTCGCCCTGCTCGCCGCCGCCCTCGAAATCGAAGCCACCGAACCCGCTGTTCTGGCCGCAGAAGCGGCCTGAGCCTCCCGACAAGAACACATCGCCAACACCGACACGACCATGAAATTCGCCTTCATCCTCGACCCCCTCGACAAGCTCAAGGCCTACAAGGACTCCAGCATCGCCATGATGCGCGCCGCCGCCCGCCGCGGCCACCAGGTCTACGCCATCCAGCGCGAACACCTGGTGTGGGAAGCCGGCACCGTCAGCGCCCGCGCACTGGCCCTGACGCTCACCGACGACGACGAAGCCTGGTATGTAGCGGACGCCGAGGAAAGCCTGCCCCTCACCGCCTACGACGCGGTGCTGATGCGCCAGGACCCGCCCTTCGACTTCGAGTACGTCACCGCCACCTGGCTGCTGGAAAGCGCCGCCAAGGCCGGCGCGCGGATCTTCAACAGCCCGGAGTCGATCCGCGACCACTCCGAGAAGCTGGCGATCCTCGAATTCCCCCAGTTCATCCCGCCGACCCGCGTGGCCCGCGCCGCCGCCGACGTCAATGCCTTCATTGACGCCCATGGCGATACCATCCTCAAGCCCCTCGACGGCATGGGCGGCAGCCAGATTTTCCGCGTACGCGCCGACGACCCCAACCGCAACGTGATCATCGAGACGCTCACGCAGGAAGAGCGCCGCACGATCATGGCCCAGGCCTATCTGCCGGCCATCTCCGGCGGCGACAAACGGGTGTTGATCATCGGCGGCAAGGTCATCCCCTACTCCCTCGCCCGCATCCCCAAGGCCGGCGAGACCCGCGGCAACCTGGCCGCCGGCGGGCGTGGCGTGGCCATGCCGCTGACCGACGGCGAGCGCGCCATCGCCGAATACCTGGCGCCCATCCTGTGGGCGCGCGGGCTGCTCATCGTCGGCCTCGACGTGATCGGCGACCGCCTCACCGAGATCAACGTCACCAGCCCCACCTGCATGGTCGAGATCAGCGCCCAGATGGGCTTCGACGTGCCCGGCGCGGTCATCGACGCCCTGGAGGCCGCATGCGCCTGAAACGGCACCTCGCCGGCTGGCTGGCCGCAGTTGCCTGCGCCACCGGCCTCCTGGCCGGCTGCAGCCGGGAGCGCATCCACCAGCAGGAGTCCTACGTCTTCGGCACCCGTGTCGAGGTCCTGACCTGGGATGCGTCCGAAGAACATTCCCGCGCCGCGGTGAGCGAGGTATTACGCGAGTTCGACCGCCTGCACCGGGCCTACCACGCGTGGGAGCCGTCCGAACTCACCGCCCTCAACAGCGCCATCGCCGCCGGCCAGCAGGACATCCCGGTGTCGCCCGAGCTGGCCGCTATGCTCAGCGACGCCAAAGCCATCGCCGCCAAGGGCGACGAACTGTTCGACCCGGCCCTCGGCGAGCTGATCGCCCTGTGGGGCTTCCACACCGACACCTTCGTGCCGACCCACCCCGATCCGGCCAAGCTG
The DNA here is from genome assembly GCF_058800215.1 of Zoogloea sp. GW822-FHT05C07. NCBI lineage: Bacteria > Pseudomonadati > Pseudomonadota > Betaproteobacteria > Rhodocyclales > Zoogloeaceae > Zoogloea > Zoogloea sp. GW822-FHT05C07. The sequence goes on along the minus strand of NZ_CM179510.1, from coordinate 2,920,620 downwards.
GCGGCGATCACCAAAGCCCATCCGCAGATGGCCGACCTGACCATCGTGGACAACAAGGTCAGCAGCCGCAACCGGGCCGTCCAGCTCGACCTGGGTGGCTACGGCAAGGGCTACGCGCTCGACCGGGCGGCGGCGATCCTGCGCGCCCACGGCGTCAACAACGCCCTCATCAACATCGGCGGCAACGTGCTGGCCCTCGGCAGCAAGGGCGACCAGCCCTGGCGGGTCGGCATCCAGCACCCCCGCGAACCGCGGCCGCTGGCGTCCCTGCCGCTGCGCGACGGCGAGGCGATCGGTACCTCCGGCGACTACCAACGCTTCTTCGAACTGGACGGCGTGCGTTACTGCCACCTGCTCGATCCGCGTACCGGCATGCCGGCCCGCGGCACCCAGGCGGTCACAGTCCTGATCACCCCGCGCCCCGACGCCGGCACGCTGTCCGACGCGGCCAGCAAACCGGTCTACCTGGGTGGAGATCGCTGGCGCGAATACGCCAAGCGCTTCGGCATCGACCACGCGCTGCGGGTGGACGCCGACGGCAAGGTGGAAGTCACCCGCGCCCTCAACGATCGTCTCCAGTACGGCGACAAGATCAAACCGGCCCGCATCGTCGACTGAGCCCCGCTTGTTTGATCTGACGCATCCTTTCACGGATTGTTACTTGCCAGCAGTCTCCATCTGACGCAGCCTTCAAGGATTCCGTCTTGCCCGACGGAACCCATCGGATAGAATGGCCTGAATGATCGGAATCCTCATCATTACCCACGGCAGCCTGGGTGAAGCGCTCATCCAGTGCGTATGCCACGTCATGAACCGCCGGCCGCCACAACTGCTGCAACTCGGCGTATCCGGTCAGGACGATCCGCTCGACGTCCTGCCGCTGGCCCGACGCCTGCTGAACATGGTCGATAGCGGAGACGGGGTATTGATCCTGACCGACATTCTCGGCGCCACCCCCGCCAACACCGCGGCCAAGCTCCTGGAGCCGGGCCGCATCGAAGGGGTGGCAGGCGTAAACCTGCCCATGTTGCTGCGGACCATCACCTACCGGGAACGCAATATGGAAGTACTGGTCAAGAAAGCCGTGGCCGGCGCCTGCGAAGGCGTCGTGCATATGAAATAAAGATAGAAATCGAAGGCCCCGACACAAGAGCCCAAAACCACATCGAGGAAGAAGAAAGAGATGCCACGTCAGGACGCCGAAATCATCAACAAGCTGGGCCTCCACGCCCGCGCCTCCGCCAAACTGACCCAGACCGCCAGCGCCTATGAAAGCGACGTCTGGCTCGAACGCAACGGCAAGCGCGTCAACGCCAAGAGCATCATGGGGGTGATGATGCTGGCCGCCGCCAAGGGCAGCACGATCACCATCGACATCGACGGCCGCGACGCCGACCAGGCCATGTCCGCCCTCGTCGGCCTCATCGCCGACAAGTTCGGGGAAGGCGAATGACACGCCGCCCCGCGCCCTTCAGCACCCGTCCGGCCAGCCTTCCGTCTGCCGCCCGGGTGCGGCGATGAGCTTCACCGTCCACGGACTCGCCGTCTCCCAGGGCATCGCCATCGGCCATGCCCACCTGGTTTCCCATGCGCTGCTGGAAGTCGCCCATTTCACGATTTCCCCCAAGCACGTGGAGTCCGAGGTCGCGCGCCTGCTCGCTGCGGTCGCCACGGTCAAGACCGAACTAGCCAGCCTGAAGGCGTCTGCCAGCGCCGGTGCGGCACCTTCCGAGGTGGACGCCTTCATCGGCATGCACATCATGATCCTGCAGGATCCGATGCTCGTCGATGCAGCCTCCAACCTGATCCGCACCCGCCGCTCCAACGCCGAATGGGCGATGGTCCAGCAGATGGAACAGCTGGTCGAACAGTTCGAAGCCATCGAGGACGCCTACCTGCGCGAGCGCAAGGCCGACGTGGTGCAGGTGGTGGAGCGGGTCGTCAAGGTCCTGCTCGGCCATCCGGGCCACCTGCCGCCCAAGCGCAAGGACGGCCTGGGCACCATCGTCGTCGCCCACGACCTGTCACCCACCGACACCATCGGCTTCAAGGACCACGCCGTCGCCGGCTTCATCACCGACGCGGGCGGCCCCACCGGCCACACCGCCATCGTCGCCCGCAGCCTGTCGATCCCGGCGGTGGTGGCGCTGCGCCACATCCGCCACGTGGTCAAGGACGATGAGCTGATCATCATCGACGGCACCCGCGGCGTGGTCATCGTCGATCCGGACGAACGGGTCCTCGAGGAATACCGCCTGCGCAAGGCCGAGGTGGAGCTCGAACGCTCCAAGCTCAAGCGCCTCAAGTCGATGCGCGCGGCCACCCTCGACGGTGAGGAAGTGCAGATCCTCGCCAACATCGAGCTGCCGCCCGATGCAACCCAGGCCAAAAACGTCGAGGCCGACGGCGTCGGCCTGTTCCGCACCGAGTTCCTGTTCATGAGCCGCGACACCTGGCCGGACGAGGACGAGCAGTTCGAAGCCTACAAGACGGTGGTCAAGACGATGGCCGGCAAGCAGGTCACCGTGCGCACCCTCGACGTCGGCGCCGACAAGGAACTCGAAGGCGCCACCCGGCCGGAGGACAACCCGGCCCTCGGCCTGCGGGCGATCCGCTACTGCCTGGCCGAACCGAAGATGTTCCTCACCCAGCTGCGCGCGCTGCTGCGGGCCAGCCACTTCGGCAAGCTGAAGATCCTGATCCCGATGCTGGCCAGCAGCAACGAGATCGACCAGACCCTGATCCTGCTCGAAAAGGCCAAGACCCAGCTGCGCGAACGCAAGATCAAGTTCGACGAGGCCGTGCCGGTGGGCGGCATGATCGAGGTGCCCGCCGCGGCGCTGTGCCTGGGCGCCTTCACCAAGCGCCTGCAGTTCCTGTCCATCGGCACCAACGACCTGATCCAGTACACGCTGGCCATCGACCGTGGCAACGAGGCGGTCGCCCACCTCTACAACCCGCTGCACCCGGCCGTGCTGCGCCTGATCCACCAGACCATCCAGGCCGGTGTTAAAGCCGGCATCCCGGTGTCGGTGTGCGGCGAAATGGCCGGCGACCCGGACTGCGCCCGCCTCCTGATCGGCATGGGCCTGCGCCAGTTCTCCATGCATCCGGCGCAGATCCTCGAAGTCAAGCAGGCCATCCTGCGCGCCGACGCCGCCGACCTGACGGTCAAGGTGCAGCGCCTGCTCAAGCTGGACGATCCTGACCGGGTCCGCGAGGCAGTCGAGAAACTCTGACATGCTGGCGACCGGCGGCGGGTTTGACTTGCCGCCGGCCATCGCGCTACTCTGTACCCCACAGCGCCGATTTGAGTCCTTCAGCTTGCGGGCGCTTTACAAGTACGGCTAAAGCGACGGCAGCCCAGTCCGCGACCGTTCGCCGGCTGGGTTTTTCGTTTCCGGAACGAAACTGAGATGACACAAGAACAATCCATCGGAATCGTGGTGCCACAGACGGCCCACTTCAGCACGCCCCTGCCCCTCAAGAGCGGCGGCACCCTCACCGAGTACGACCTGGTCTACGAGACCTACGGCACCCTCAACGCCGCACGCAGCAACGCGGTGCTGGTCTGCCATGCGCTGTCCGGCTCCCACCACGTGGCCGGCATCGACGCCGACAGCGGCGCCGTCGGCTGGTGGGACAACCTGGTCGGCCCCGGCAAGCCCCTCGATACCGGGCGCTTCTTCGTGATCGGGGTGAACAACCTCGGTGGCTGTTACGGCAGCTCCGGCCCCAACTCGATCAACCCGGCCACTGGCAAGCCCTGGGGCGCCGACTTCCCCTTCGTCACCGTCGAAGACTGGGTCGATGCTCAGGCGCGGCTGGCCGACCAGCTCGGCATCGAGCGCTTCGCCGCGGTGGTCGGCGGCAGCCTCGGCGGCATGCAGGCCCTGTCATGGACGCTGCAGTACCCCGAGCGCGTCGCCCACGCACTGGTGATCGCCTCCGCACCCAAGCTCACCGCCCAGAACATCGCCTTCAACGAAGTGGCTCGCCAGGCCATCCTGAAGGACCCGGAATTCCACGGCGGCCATTACTACGAGCACGGCGTGGTACCAGCCCGCGGCCTGGCGCTGGCGCGCATGATCGGCCACATCACCTACCTGTCGGACGACGCGATGGGCCAGAAATTCGGCCGCACGCTGCGCCACGACAAGCCGGTGTTCAGCTACGACGTGGAATTCGAGATCGAGTCCTACCTGCGCTACCAGGGCGACAAGTTCGCCGGCTTCTTCGACGCCAACACCTACCTGCTGACCACCAAGGCCCTCGACTACTACGACCCGGCCTTCGACTACGACGGCGACCTGGTGGCCGCCCTCGGCCGCGCCAAGGCCGACTACTTGGTGGTGTCCTTCAGCACCGACTGGCGCTTCGCCCCGTCGCGCAGCCGGGAGATCGTCTACGCGCTGATGCACAGCGACCGGCGGGTCAGCTACGCCGAGATCGACTGTCCGGCCGGGCACGACTCCTTCCTCCTCGACGACGCCCAGTACCACTCCGTGCTGCGTGCCTACATCGACAACATCAAGCTGTGAGGACTGGAAAAAAATGAGCTTCCAGCGCTATGACTACGATGTGATCTCCAACTGGATCGAGCCCGGCGAACGAATCCTCGACCTGGGCTGCGGCGACGGCAGCCTGCTGCGCTACCTGAAGGAGCGCCGCCAGGTCCGCGGCTACGGCGTCGAGAACGACCCCGAGCGGGTCCTCGCCTGCGCACGCAATGGCATCAACGTGATCCAGATCGACTTGGAACAAGGCCTCGCCGGCTTCGACGACGGCTTCTTCGACCACGTCATCATGAGCCTGTCCCTGCAGGCCATGCGCAACACCCAGGGTATCCTCAAGGAGATGCTGCGGGTCGGCCACGAGGCAGTGGTGAGCTTCCCCAACTTCGCCTACTGGCGTCATCGCCAGGCCATCCTCAACGGCCACATGCCGGTTTCCAAGAACCTGCCCTACCAGTGGTACGACACGCCCAACGTGCGCTTCTTCACCATTGCCGACTTCGAGACCCTGTGCGAACAGGAAGGCATCGCGATCCACGAGCGGCTGGCTTTCGACGAGGACAAGGTGATCGTCGAGGAGCCCAACTTCCTGGCCAGCGTGGCCCTCTACCGCCTCGGCCGCAACGGCTCGACGGGCGGCTGACGGCCCGGCGGGGATTGCTCTATCATCGCCGGCGAAGCGAACAATACCCGGAGAGAATCATGAGCACCCCGCAAGCCGGCATCCTGCAGCCGCTGCCGCCCCTCGCCCGCTACCTGTCCTTTTCCCTCACGCCCGACAGCGACGTGTCCGCCGGCCTCGCCGCCCTGCAGAGCGTCGTGGACGGCGAGCGCACCGTAGCCGGCATCGGCCTGGCGCCGGTCAGCGCCCTCGGCCGGAAAGTCGTCGGCCTCAAGCCCTTCCCGCCTCTCAACGGCCCCGGCGTGGAACTGCCCTCGACGCCCTTCGCGCTGTGGCTGTGGCTGCGCGGCGAGGACCGCGGTGAACTGCTGCACCGGGCCCGCCACCTCGAGGAGGCCCTGGCCCCGGTGTTCCAGCTGGAAGAATCCTGGGACGCCTTCAAGCACGACGGCGGCCGCGATCTCAGCGGCTACGAGGACGGCACCGAGAACCCCACCGACGAAGGCGCGGTCGAAGTCGCCATCGCCGCCGACGGCTCCAGCTTCGTTGCCGTACAGCGCTGGATCCACGACTTCCGCCGCCTCGAAGCGATGGCGCCGGAGGAGCGCGACGACTGCATCGGCCGCCGCCGTTCCGACAACGAGGAGCTCGACGACGCCCCCGCATCGGCCCACGTGAAGCGCACCGCCCAGGAGAGCTTCAGCCCGGAGGCCTTCGTGCTGCGCCGCTCGCTGCCGTGGGCGGAAGGCCGCGACGCCGGCCTGATGTTCGTTGCCTTCAGCCACACGCTGGACGCCTTCCAGGCCCAGATGCGCCGCATGGTCGGCCTGGAGGACGGCATCGTGGACGCGCTGTTCCGCTTCACGCGGCCGCTGTCCGGCAGCTACTTCTGGTGCCCGCCGATGACGGACAGCAAGCTGGACCTGTCCCGCCTGCGGGCCTGAAAACGACCGAACGGCCCCGCCTGCTCAGTCCCCGCCCAACGCCTCGAGCCGGGCTGCCTCCAGGCGGGCCCGCCGTTCAGCATCTTCATCCTTGGCTGCGTCGATGACCTGCATGACCTCATCCAGGTCCACGTCTCCTGCCGCCTCCTCGAAACGGCCCGTCAGAGGGCTTTCCGGATGGAGCGCCCCAGTCTCGTAAAGAGACCAGATTTCAGGGCCGTAGCGGGTATCCAGCAACACCGGTGCAAACTGGCCGAAGTAGCTGGCCAGGTTATCCACGTCCCGCTCCAGCATCCGCTTGGCGTTGTTGTTGGCCGCGGCATCCACCGCCTGGGGCAGGTCGATGATGACCGGGCCGTTCGCATCCACCAGCACGTTGTACTCGGAGAGATCGCCGTGCACGATGCCGGCGCACAGCATGCGCACCACCTCGCGGATCAGGGCCGCGTGGTAGGCAAGCGCCTCCTCCTCGCTCAACGCCAGATCATTGAGGCGCGGTGCCGGCTCGCCATCCTCGTCGGCCACCAACTCCATCAGCAGCACGCCCTCATGGAACTGGTAGGGCTCGGGCACCCGCACGCCCGCCGCGGCGAGGCGGCGCAGGGCATCCACCTCGGCGTGCTGCCAGGCGGCCTCCTGCTCCTCGCGGCCGTAGCGGGAGCGCTTGGCCATCGCTCGGGCCTGGCGGCTGTTCTTCACCTTGCGGCCCTCGGTGTAATCCACCGCGGTGTGGAAGCCACGCTTGTTGGCCTCCTTGTACACCTTGGCGCAGCGGATCTCGTCACCGCACTGGACAACGTAGACCATGGCCTCCTTGCCACTCATCAACTGACGCAGCACGCCATCCACCAGACCATCGGCGACCAGCGGTTCGATTCGGCTCGGTGTCTTCATGTGCGGGCCACCGGGTTCAGCCTGGCATGGGCCGCCAGCAAGGGGATGGCGATGGAGGATTCGAAAGCGGCATCCTTGCCGAAGATGAAACAGTGGGATTGCATGGGGAGTCCTGCGGGATGCTGCGTAAAAAGGCCGGTGACAGTGCCGCCGGATGAACGACCGGCACATGCGGGAAGAAACAGGGAAGAAATTGCGGGGCGCGGTAAAGGCGTGAAGCGCCCGGATAAAGAGTGACGCGGCAATTATCTCGCATCCAGCCCTATTCGACACGCCCCCGGCCGGCCTTGACGGCACTACGACGCGCCTTGCCCTCCAGCCGGCGAGTCACCGAACCCCGGGTCGGCCTGGTCGCCCGCCGCGCCTTCGGCACCACCGCGACACTATCGATCAGCGCCTGCAGGCGGCCCAAGGCCTCGGCGCGGTTCTTGTCGAGGCTGCGGTACTCCTGGGCCTTGATGATGATCACCCCGCTCTTGCTGATACGCTGGTCACCCAACTGGAGCAGACGCGCCTTGATGGCGTCGGGGAGCGACGACGCAACAATGTCGAAACGCAGATGCACCGCCGTCGACACCTTGTTGACGTTCTGCCCACCAGCCCCCTGGGCACGGATGGCGGTGAATTCGACCTCGTCGTCGGACACGCGGAAAGAGGGGCACATCGCCGGCACTTTACCCGATACGCGGCCCCCGGCACCCCGTCACGGCGCCACATTGAGCATCCACAGCACGCCGAAGCGGTCCGTCACCATGCCGAAACAGGGCGACCAGAAGGTCTTGCCGAGCGGCATCTGCACCTGCCCGCCATCCGCCAGTGCGGTGAAGACTCCCTCGGCCGCAACCGGATCGGCCGGCGCGACGGACAAGGCGAAGCCCTGGAACGGCGTGCCACCCTGGCAGCGACCGTCGGAGGCCATCAGCAGCGTGTCCCCGATGCGGAAACTACAGTGCAGGACCTTGTCTTCCGAACCGGGCGGCAACATGCCCGGCGGCGGCGGTTCGGGGTTGTCCCGGTTACGCATCAACATGTCCACCTGGGCACCGAAGATGTGCTGGTAGAACTGGACGGCCTCTTCGCAGCGGCCATCGAAAAACAGGTACGCGTTTACTTGCATGGCAGGTCTCCTTCCGGGGTTGGACACGATGCGGGCACACCGCCCGATGCTGGAGGTTTAGGCGACAGTGCGGCCGGCGTCCACCGGGGTTTTCATCGCGGACAACGCGGATACCGCCCCCCGGCCCCAATTGCTATCATTCGCCCCCTCATGCGCATCGAACACCTCCGCCAACGCCTCGCCGACCTGGGCGCCAAACCCGTGCACATCCAGCGCGTGCTGCGCGCGTGGACTCACGCCCTGCCCCTCGACGCCGGGCCCACGCGGCGCGGGCCGATGCTGCCGCAGGCCATCGTGGACGCCCTGCCGGCCCTCGCCGAAGAACTTGCCGGACTGGCCCAGGTGCGTTCGGAACACCCGGCCGACGACGGCTCGGCACGCCTGCTGGTGCAACTCGCCGACAAGCAGACGGTGGAGAGCGTGCTGCTGCCGCGGGACGGCCTGTGCGTGTCCAGCCAGGTGGGTTGCGCGGTGGGCTGCCGCTTCTGCATGACCGGCCGCGACGGCCTGCTGCGCCAGGTGGGCAGCGCCGAGATCGTCGCACAGGTGGTGCTGGCCCGCGCCCGCCGCCACGTGAAGAAAGTGGTCTTTATGGGCATGGGCGAACCGGCCCACAACCTGGACAACGTGCTGGAAGCGATCCAGCTCCTCGGCACCGAGGGCGGCATCGGCCACAAGAACCTGGTGTTCTCGACGGTCGGCGATCCGCGGGTCTTCGAACGCCTGCCGGAAGGCCCGGTGAAGCCTGCACTGGCCCTGTCGCTGCACACCACGCGCGCCGACCTGCGCGCCGACTTGCTGCCCAAGGCACCACCGCTGACGCCGGACGAGATCGTCGAACTCGGCGAAGCCTACGCCCGCACCACCGGCTACCCGATCCAGTACCAATGGACGCTGATCGACGGGCTCAACGACACGCCGGAAGAACTCGACGGCATCGTGCGCCTGCTGGCCGGCAAGTACGCGATCATGAACATGATCCCCTACAACGCGGTGCCCGACCTGCCCTACCGCCGGCCGGACTGGGACAAGGCTGCCGATATCGCGCGCCAGCTCCACCGCCGCGGCATCCTCACCAAGCTGCGCAACTCCGCCGGCCAGGACGTGGACGGCGGCTGCGGACAGCTGCGCGCCCGCCTCATCGCCGGTGAAACGCCGGTACGCATGGTCCGCAAACCGGCGGCCTGATACCGCCTCCGCAACACCTTTCCCCCCCTGCCCCAAGCACCGTCTCCCGCGCCCCCACGCGGAAAACGGCGGCATCCTTGCGCCCTCTCCCCAGGCCGGCGCGCGCCCTGCGCTGCACCAATCGGATTCATCGGACTTGCAGATGAGAATAAACATCATTTACAATTTTCACAGATTTACCGATATTTACCCTGCTTAACACCCGGGCTTTCAGCCAGCCAGAGCCGTCAGACGACGCGACCAGCCAGCCACGCCGGATCACATCCCAGGTCTCCAAGGAACCGACATGGCACTGCAACGACGCCCGCTGGCGCTGGCAATCTCCCTCCTGTGCAGCTCCGGCGCATGGGCCCAGCAATCTACCGAAGCCGATGGCGGGCCGACCTTGTCCGCGGTCAAGGTCAGCGGCGGTCGCGAACTGCCGCCGACCTACAACCCGCCCACCGCCACCAGCGCCACCAAGATCGACGCGCCACTGCGCGACATCCCGCAGACCGTCAATGTGGTGCCCCAGAGCCTGCTGCGCGACCAGGCCGTCCATTCGCTGCAGGACGTGCTGAAGTCGGTGCCCGGCGTCGGCCTGTCCACCGGCGACGGCCAGCGCGACCAGGTGACGATCCGCGGCTTCTCGGCGATCGCCGACCAGTTCATCGACGGCCTGCGCGACGATGCGATGTACTTCCGCGACCTGTCCAACATCGAGCAGGTGGAAGTTGTCAAAGGCCCAGCGTCAGTGCTGTACGGCCGCGGCTCGTCGGGCGGCCTGATCAACCGCATCACCAAGAAGCCCGGCATGGACCGCAGCGAGGTCAGCCTGCAGGTCGGCAGCTGGAACCAGCGCCGCGGCGAGGTGGACCTGGCCCGCAAGTTCGACGACAGCGGCGTGGCCTTCCGCGTCACCGGCGCCATCGAGCGCGGCGACAGCTACCGCGACATGCAATTCCTTGAACGCGAAGCTTTCGCACCGTCCCTGTCCTTCCAGCTCGGCAGCCAGACCAGGCTGCTGATCCAAGCCGAATACCTGTCCGACCGCCGCCTGACCGACTTCGGCGTTCCGGCCTACCAGGGCCGGCCGGTGAATGTGCCGGCCAGCACCTACTACGGCGCCGCCAACGCCCGCGACGCGGACTACACGCAGACCCGCGTATCAGCCATCGGCTTCACGCTGGACCACCGCTTCGACGAGGCCTGGTCGGTACGCAACGCCTTCCGTTATTACGACTACACGCTGGACCGCAACAACACCCTGGTCGGCTCGGTCAATGAAAAGGCCCTGACCGCCTCCCTCAACCGCAGCAACGTGCGACGCCAGGAAGACGGCTACTTCAACCAGACCGAGCTGGTTCAGAAGACCACACTGGCCGGCATGCCCCACCAACTGCTGTACGGCGTCGAGGTCAGCCAGCAGACCAAGGACCAGCTGTTCCGCACCCAGAACAACATCGCCACCGTGTCGCTGTTCAACCCGGTGCTGCCGGTGCTGCCCTTCAACGTGACTGCTGCGCCGTCCACCAACAACGTCGGCATCATGTCGGTGAGCAGCGCCTACATCCAGGACCTGGCCACCCTGTCCCAGCACTGGAAGGCCCTCGCCGGCCTGCGCTACGACCGCTTCCAGCAGGCAACCCGCGAACGCCGGGCCGGCCAGTCCAACCTGGAACGCACCGACAGCGCGCTGAGCCCGCGCGCCGGCCTGGTCTATCAGCCGACCGAAGACCGTTCCTACTACGCGTCCTGGAGCAAGTCCTTCCAGCCGTCCGGCGAGAGCCTTCCGCTGGCCGCCAACAACGCCAGCATCGCCCCGGAGGAAACCACCAACAACGAGATCGGCGCCAAGTTCGACTTCTTCGATGGCCTGGCCTCAGCCAGCGCGTCGGCTTTCCGCCTCGAGCGCACCAACATCAAGTCCACCGATCCGGCCACCAACGCCCTCGTGCCCCTCGGCGTACAGCGCACCAACGGTATCGAACTGAGCTTCTCCGGCGATCTGCCCCACGGCTGGCAGCTGTGGTCCGGCTACGCCTGGCTGGATGCACGCATGGTGTCGTCGATCGCCATGGACGCCGGCCAGGCGGTGCAGGGCAAGCGCCCGACGCTGACGCCGGAACACAGCGCCAACCTGTGGCTGACCAAGGCCCTCGGCGGCGGCTTCGGTGCCGGCGCCGGCCTGAACTACGTCGGCGACCGCTTCGCCAACCCGGGCAACACCGTCACGCTGCCGTCATACACCACTGTCGACGCGATGGCCTATTACCGCGTCAAGGGCCTCGACCTGCAGCTGAACCTGACCAACCTGTTCGACCGCAAGTACATCGTCGCCGGCCACGGCAGCAATGCCAACCTGAACCTGCCGGGCGCCCCGCGCGCCGCACAGCTGACCGCCCGCTACGCCTTCTGAGGACTGCCCGATGCCTTCCAGCGACACCGCCATCCTCGACGGCAAGCCTTCTGCCGCCCCGCAGCACGCCGCCGGCGCCCGCCCGCGGCGGCGCAGCCGACGCGCGGTGTTCCTCGGCTGGCTGCGCAAGATCCATCTCTACGTGGGGTTGTGGGGTGCCGCGCTGGGGCTGCTGTTCGGCGCCACCGGCATCCTGCTCAACCACCGGACAGTGCTCAAGATCCCGGTGGAGAAGACCGTACAGACGACGGTCCAGCTGCAGCTGCCGCGGGCATTCGGCAGCCCCGACGAGCTTGCCGGCTGGCTGCGTGATGAGCTGGGTTTCAGCACGGGACAAGTCACCCAGGTGAAGACCCAGCCGGCCCGCACGGTGGTCTGGGCCGACCGGGACGTGGCCCAGCCGGAGCGCTGGACCATCGGCCTGCAGACGCCGACCCGCGGGGTCAGCGCCGAGTATTTCGTCGGCAACCGTTTCGTCAAACTGGACCAGTCGGACGCCACGCCGATCGGCACCCTCACGCGGCTGCACATGGCGGTCGGCGCCAGCGCCTTCTGGGTGCTGCTGTCCGACACCATCGCCGGCAGCCTGATCCTGCTGTCGATCACCGGCCTGCTGCTGTGGACGCAGTTCCACCCGCTGCGCACCACCGCCGTGTTCACCAGCCTCGGCGCGCTTTCCGCCGCCGGCTGGTTCATGTGGACGCTGTAGGACTCACTCCTCCAGCAGCAGCTTCTTGAGGCTTTCCGGCACGTTGGTCAGCACCAGCGTGTTGCTGGCCTTGTCGTACTGCACGGCGCCCGACCGCAGGCCGCTGCGCTCGAACTCCAGCTTCCAGTCCTCAGCGCTGGCCCGGAAGCGGATCAGGGGCTTCAAGGCACGCTTGTCCGGCACGAAGCCGCTGGCCAGATCGAGGGCTTCGTCCTGCAGCGTCTCGCTGAGCTTCTGCGGTGCGTCGGGGAAGATCTGGCTCGCCACCGACTGCAGGTCGAGGGCCGCGCCGCTCTCGCCCATCTCCTCCAGCACCAGGTGGGCGCGTTCGAGCAGTTCGTCGCGCTCGCGGGTTTCCAGTTGCTGGGTGTCGGCGAAATGGCTCAGGGTCTCGACCAGCTTCTTGGTCTCCTTGAGGGCGATCACCACGTCGGTACAGCCGAGGAAGCGCTTGAACCAGCCGGCCAGGTCGCCACGCCCCTTCAGGAAGGCGATGTAGCGCTCGGCGCCGTTCTGCCAGGCCGTGATGTCGATACGCCCGGCCACCTGCAGCGCGCCGAAATCCAGGTGCGGGCTGTCGTGGATGCTGAGGCCGTCGCCGATCACCGTGCCGAGGGTCTCCTGCAGCAGGGCGACGTACAGGCAGTCGGCCCCGAAAATGGTGGCGCGGGCGATCAGCACGTAGCCGCCGTCATCCACCTTGTCCTCGTCGAGGCGCTGCTGCAGGTGGGTCACCATCTCGCGGGACAGGGTCGCGAAGTCCATGCTGCCGTCCACCGCGTGCTCGCGCACCAGGCGTGGCATCGGAAAAGCCCGCTCGTCCTTCTCGAACCAGCCATAGCCCTTGCCCGGCCGCTCGGCGAAGTGCCGGCACAAACGCTCCATCAGGCGCGCGGCGGGCTCGTCGACGGGATTGGAGGCCGGCCGCAGCTCGACCGTGGACGCACCCTCGGCGGCACGGATCAGGCGGTGGATGACGAGGTCGGCGATCGCCTGGGTCGATTCGGACATGGACAACTCCGGAAATGGACGGGGGCGCGATTCTCTCACGCCGGGCAAGGGATGACGGACCCCGTGGACGCGAATTCACCCGCCCTGCAGCGGACCATGGGGGAATGAACGCATCCCCGCGCGGGACATCCCTCATCCCTCAGAGGACATCCCCGGCGGGGCTTCCGTCAGAAACGCATCTTGCGGCGGTTGCCCGGCAGCTGGCGCAACTGCTCCCGGCGCTGCTGGCCGGCGGACTGCGGCTTGGCCGGTGCCGTGTTCTGCTGCGCCGCCAGCTCCGGCGGGATGTTGGCACCCACGCCGCGCGGGCAGAAGCCGGTGGTGGCGCAGGTGCAATTGACGCAGGGTTTCTTGCCGGGTGCGGTGTTCATGACGATTTTTCCTGCTTAGCCAAACAGCACCAGCCCCCACACGGCGACGACATTCACCAGCGCTACGAAGACCGCCGCGCTCCCGATGTCCTTGGCGCGCTTGGCCAGGTGGTGATGTTCGAGGGAGATGCGATCCACGGTGGCTTCGAGGCCGGAATTGATCAGCTCGACGATGATCACCAGCAGCACGCTGGCGATCATCAGCGCCTTGCCGATACCGCTGGCGGGCAGGAACAGCGCCAGCGGGATCAGCACGATCGCCAGCCAGACCTCCTGGCGGAAGGCGTCCTCGTTGCGGTAGGCGGCACCGAGCCCGGCCATCGAGTAGTGGAAGGCGTTCCACACGCGGGTCAGGCCGGTCTTGCCTTTGAAGGGGCTTTCTTCCATGGCGGGCAAAATGTCCAAGCCTAGCGGCTGCCGGTGACAGACAGGTTATCGAGGCCGGCGATGAAAGCGCGGACCTCGGCGGCGAAGGCTTCCGGCTCCTCGAAAGGCGCCATGTGGCCGGCGTCCAGCTCCCGGTACGTGGCCAGCGGCAGGCGCTCGGCCATGCGGCGCACCACCTGCGGCGTGGATACGGTGTCGTGGGTGCCGGCCAGCACCAGTGCCGGCATGGCCAGCGTGCGCAAGGCTACCCGCTGGTCGAAGCGCACCAGCGCATGCATCGCAGCCCGGTAGCTGTCGGGTGGAATCCGCGCCATCAGGTCCACGGCGTCATGCACGACCTCGGCTTCGCTGCCGGGGCCGACCATCGTCGGGATCAGTTCGATGGCCAGTTCGCGCATGCTGGCCCCATCGTCCAGCGGCCCCAGGCGACGGTCGAGGAAGGCGTTCTGCAGCGCACCCGACGCAGCGCCGAAGGCCGGCGTGCAGCAAGCCAGCACCAGGCCGGCGACCCGCTCCGGAAACCGCACCGCCGTCTGCAGCGCGATCATGCCACCCATGCTGTGGCCGACCAGCACCACGCTGTCGAGGCCAGCCTCGTCGAGCAGATCCACCACGGCGCCAGCAAAGCTGTCGAAGCTGACGGGCTCCACCGCCGGGCTGGCGCCATAGCCGGGCATGTCCCAGGCCAGACCGCGCCAACCCGCTGGCGTCATCTGCGGCAGGATGTCGAACGCGCCGGCGGCACCACCGCTGACCCCATGCAGGAACACCAGCCCACGAGAGCCGCTACCGGTCTCGATCCAGTGCGGTGCATCCATGTTTCAGGCCAGACGGCGGTAGGCGCCGCCCTGGAAAACCAGCGGCGTCTTGTCGAGCTGGCGGTCGAAGCGCACCACTTCGCCGATGAACACCACATGGTCGCCGCCTTCATGGCGGGAGAACTGGCGGCATTCGAACCAGGCCACGCAGCCCGGCAACAACGGCACGCCGTCCAGGCCCTCGGTGAAGGGCAGGCCGGCGAACTTGTCGTCGCTGCGGCTGGCGAAACGCTGGGAGATGTCCTGCTGATCCTCGGCAAGGATGTTGATCGCGTACACTGCGGCGTTTTCGAAGATCGGCACGCTCGGCAGGTGTTTGGACAGGCTCCACACGACCAGCGGCGGCGTCAGGGACACCGAATTGAAGGAGCTGACGGTGAGGCCGATCGGCTCGCCACTCGGCGCGCGGGCGGTAATCACCGTCACGCCGGTGGGAAACATGCCCAGCGTGTCGCGAAAGGCGCGTACCGCCGGATCATTCTTGGGAGAGGTCATATGAAATCGGGTAGTCCGCGCGCCATCACGGCGGGCAGCAATCCAGTTGGGGGGGTTGAAATTATCGCCGCCCGGCGGGCCAGCGTCGAGAGCTTACGAAATTGAGTACGTTTGCGGAAACCCTGATCGCCTGGCAGCGCCAGCACGGCCGCCATGACCTGCCCTGGCAGACCGACGATGCCTACCGGGTGTGGCTGTCGGAGATCATGCTGCAGCAGACCCAGGTGGAAACCGTCATCCCCTACTACGCGCGCTTCCTCGAGCGCTTTCCGGATCTGCCCAGCCTCGCCGCGGCGCCGGTGGAGGACGTGCTGACCCTGTGGAGCGGCCTCGGCTACTACGCCCGCGCGCGCAACCTGCACAAGTGCGCCCAGGCCCTGATGGCCCGCCACGGTGGCGTGTTTCCGGCCGATCCGGCCCAGCTCGCAGAGCTGCCGGGCATCGGGCGCTCGACAGCGGCGGCGATCAGCGCCTTCGCCTACGGCACGCGGGCGGCGATCCTCGACGGCAACGTGAAGCGGGTGCTGACCCGCGTCTTCGGCATCGACGGCTTCCCCGGCACCAAGGCCGTGGAAAACCGCCTGTGGGACCTGGCGGAAAGCCTGCTGCCGGAACGGAACGTGGGCGTCTATACCCAGGCCCAGATGGACCTCGGCGCCACGATCTGCACCCGCGGCCGGCCGGCCTGCACCCGCTGTCCGCTGGCCGAACGCTGCGTGGCGCTGCGCGACGGCCGCGTCGCCGAACTGCCGACCCCGCGGCCGCGCAAGGAAAGCCCCCAGCGCAGCGGCCGCTTCGCCGCCATCCTCGCCAATGGCGCGGTGCTGCTGGAACGCCGCCCGCCGAGCGGCATCTGGGGCGGCCTGCTGAGCCTGCCGGAACTGCCGGAGGACGCCGACAGCGCCGAATGGGTGGCCCAGCACTACGGCCTGGACGTCCGCCAGCGCACGCCGCTGACGCCCTTCCGCCACGTGTTCACGCATTTCACGCTGACACTGCAACCCGAAGCACTGGAAGTCGCACCGCCCGCCCCCGCTATCGCCGAAGACGGCCGCCTGTGGCAGCCCCTCGACCGCCTCTCCGACGCCGCGCTGCCAGCACCAATCCGCAAGCTGCTCGAACAGCTGGTGCAGGACGACCTGTTCAGCAGGACCTGAGCCGGACCGGGAACGCTCGATCTGCAATGGGCGATTGAAGGCCGTGCCCTCCGGAACTCAATCGCTGCTGTCGATCAGCTGATGCTGCTGCAGGTAGACATGGATGATCTCCAGGCGGGAGATCGAATCGTTGAGTTCGAGCAGGCGCTGGCGGGCCTTCACCGGGATCGGCAGGATCTCGGCGAGGCGGTAGCCAACCCAGCTGGCGTCGTCGAAACGGTGCGGCGGCGGGAACATCTCGTCGCCGGCGTCGGCCACGATGGCGCGCAGCAAGGGCAGCAGGCTGCGCAGCTCGTCCGGCACCGGCTCCACCGGCGGTTCGATGATCACTTCCACGTGGGCCGTCTGCAGGCGATTGGAATGGATGTCCCGCGACGCGATGCGGAAACGCTCGCCGCCCCGGCAGGTGATGAACAACAGGCCGGGCTGGGACATGTCCCAATCGGTTATGCGCGCAACGGTGCCGGTCTCGAAGGGCACCGCCGGATTGCCGACCTCGCCGCCTTCCTGGATCAGGCACACACCGAAGGGCGTCCCGGTGCGCATGCTGCGCGCCGCCATGTCGAGGTAGCGGGCCTCGAACAGCTTGAGGGACAGCACGCCATCGGGGAACAGCACCGTATGCAGCGGGAAGAGCGGGATTTCGACGGTCTCATGCATGATGTCACTCCTGTAATCCGGCACAGCCTCCCCGTCGGCGCAAGTGGATGCGCCCCTACTCGTCGCTTTCTCCCCAGCGGGGCATCAACGCGTGGGGCACGGCCAGCTGGTCGAGCACCCGGGCGACGACGAAATCCACCACCTCCCCGACCGTCTGCGGCCGGTGATAGAAGCCCGGATTGGCCGGCAGGATCACCACCCCCATGCGGGCCAGGCGCAGCATGTTCTCCAGGTGCAGCGGCGAAAACGGCGTCTCCCGCGGCACCAGGATCAGCTTGCGCCCTTCCTTGATCGCCACGTCGGCAGCCCGCTCGATGAGGTTGCCGGCCAGGCCGGCGGCAATCGACGCCAGCGAACCCATCGAGCACGGGCACACGACCATCGCGTCTGGCGGGTTGGAACCCGAGGCCGGCGGCGCGAACCATTCCTCGCGGCCGAACACCCGCAACTGCCCGGCTGCCGCACCGAAGCGCTCGCCCAACAGGGCCTCCACCTCAATCGGCCGGGACGGCAGGGCAAGATCCATCTCCTGCTTCGCGACGATCTGCGCCACCTGGGAATACAGCAGCCACACCCGGCAGCCGGCGGCCAGCAGGCACTCCACCAGGCGCAACCCGTAGGGCATGCCGGACGCCCCGGTGAGGGCGACGGCGATGGTCTTGGGCAATTGCACGGACGGGGTCAAGGCGGGATTCCTGGCTGATAGCGGTTAATACGACAGACGGCAAGACGCGGCCAAGGTTCCGGCCAGCGCGGCGGGGGCGATGAATCCGCCACTACTGGCCATGTTTGTGCACTGCGCCGATCCCCTCGTGGGCAAGGCCATGGGGCTCAGCCGCATAGTGGCCGCGGAGCAGGCGGTCATGCACGTGGATGTCGTGGTGAACCAGCTGCCTCACAAGCGAGCCGACCACCATCGCCACCGCACTGGCTGCCAGACCGGCCAGCTGGGCCGGCACGAAGGGGTCCTCGCCACCGGCCAGGAGCACCGCCAGCCACACGCCGATGCCGCAGAAGATGGACGCCAGCGCCCCCTGGTTGGTCGCCCGCCGCCAGTACAGCCCGCACAGCAGCGGCACGAAGGCCGACACCAGGGTTATCTGGTAGGCGTTTTCGACCATCTTGAAGATGCTGGCCTTGGAGTACATCGCGTAGATGGTCACCAGCACGGTGAAGCTGAAGGTCACCACGCGCATCCAGAACAACAGCTTGCGATCGGTGAGATGCGGCAGCGCCGGCTTGAGGATGTTCTCGGTGAAGGTCACCGACGGCGCCAGCAGCGTGGCCGACGCGCAGCTCTTGATCGCCGACAGCAGCGCGCCGAAGAACATGACCTGGGCCACCAGCGGCGCCTTGCTCAGCACCAGCTCGGGCAGGATCATCTGGGAATCGGAAGAGATCAGGCGCGCCACCATGTCGGGCGAGATCAGCGTCGCCGAGTAGGCCAGGAACATCGGCACGAAGGCGAACACGAAATACAGGCTGCCGCCGAGCACCGACCCCCACACCGCGATCTTCTCGGACTTGGCCGACTGCACGCGCTGGAACACGTCCTGCTGCGGGATGGAGCCGAACATCATGGTCACCGCGGCAGCGAAGAAGGCGATCATCTCCTTCGGCTCGGCGGGCGGCAGGAAGGCGAACTTGCCTTCGCCCAGGGCGTGATTGACGACCGCCCCAACGCCGCCGGCCATGCTGCTGACCTCGCCGCCGATCCACAGCATGCCGATGACGATGATGATCATCTGCAGGAAATCGGTGACCGCCACCGCCCACATGCCGCCGAACAGCGTGTAGATGAGGATCGTGCCGGAGCCGATCCACATGCCGGCTAGCCGGCTCACCTCCCCGCCCGACACCACGTTGAAGACCAGCCCGAGGGCGGTGATCTGGGCGCCCACCCAGCCGAGGTAGGAGATCACGATGGCCAGCGTGGTCAGCACCTCCGCGGTACGCCCGTAGCGCCGCTTGTAGAAGTCGCCGATGGTCAGCAGGTTCATGCGGTACAGCGGCGCCGCGAAGAACAGGCCGACCAGGATCAGGCACAGGGATGAGCCGAAGGGATCGGCGACCACGCCATGCAGGCCTTCGTTGAGGAAGGTCGCCGGAATGCCGAGCACCGTTTCCGAGCCGAACCAAGTGGCGAACACCGTGGCGGTGACCATGTAGAAGGGCAGATGACGGCCGGCGACGGCGAAGTCCCTGGTGTTGTGAACCCGCGTGGCGGCGATGAGGCCGATGGCCACCGAGATCAGCCAGTAGGCGATGACGAACCAGAACAGCATCGGAAAAAATGGAAAAAGCGTTGGCGAATCCGCGGATTATAGGGACGAGCGGGGTTCGCGGGGGCGCCACGAAGGAGTAGCTTTTCCGTCTTATGCCAAACGCTCGGCGAAGCGTTCCGCCGGTTCCGCCTTGCCGAAGTGCCAGCCCTGCAACGAATCGCAACCCAGATCGAGCAGTGTGTCAGCCATCGCCGCGCTCTCGACGCCTTCCGCCACCAGCCCGAGGCCCAGGTTGTGGCCGAGCCCGACGATGGCGGCGACGATCGCCCGATCCTCCGGCCCGGCGTTGATCGCCCGCACGAAGGACTGATCGATCTTCAGCTTGTCGAGGGGGAAGCGCCGCAGGTAGGCGAGGCTCGAGTAGCCGGTGCCAAAATCGTCGATGGCGATCGACAGGCCCAGCGCCTTCAGCTCGGCGAGCTGGTGGGCGGCCTGCTCCACGTCGGCCATCACCATGCTCTCGGTGACCTCGAGGGTCAGCAGGTCGGGCGGCACGTCGTGGCGCTCAAGCGCCGCCGCCACGGTGGCGACGAAATCGGCGCGGCGGAACTGCAGCGGCGAAATGTTGGCCGCCACCGGCACCATGCGGCGCCCCTCCGCCCGCCAGGCCGCCAGCTGGCGGCACAGGGTGTCGAGCACCCACGCGCCGATGGGCAGGATCAGCCCGCTCTCCTCGGCCAGCGGAATGAAGCGGGCCGGCGGGACATTGCCGAGTTCCGGGTGGGTCCACCGCAGCAGCGCCTCGGCGGCAATCAGCCGGCCGTCGGCCGCCACCACCGGCTGGTAGTTCAGCGCCAGCTCGCCCCGCTCCAGCGCGCGGCGAAGCGCGTGCTCGATGGACAGCCGCTCGCTGGTCGCGGTGGCCATGCTCTCGGTGAAGAACTGCACACCGTTGCGCCCCTCTTCCTTGGCCTTGTACATCGCCATGTCGGCCCGGTCGAGCAGGATCTCCGCGTCCTCGCCGTGATCCGGATAGACTGCCACGCCGACGCTGGTGGACAGGCTGAACTCACAGCCGGCCAGGCGGAAAGGCTCGTCCAGGGCCGCCAGCAGACGCTCCCCCGACGCCTGGAGATCCGCCGGACCGCCCTGCTCGGGCACCACCACGACGAATTCGTCGCCGCCGTGGCGCAGCACGCTCTCCCCGTCACGCAGCACCGACGTCAGGCGCTGGGCGACCTCCACCAGCAGCTGGTCGCCGACGTGATGACCGAGGGTGTCGTTGATGTTCTTGAAGCGGTCGAGGTCCAGGAAGCACAGTCCGATCCGCCGCCCATTCCGCCTGGCGTCCTCGACGGCCCGCGCCATGGTCGGCTGCAGCGCGGCCCGCGACGGCAGGCCGGTGAGGAAATCGTGGTTGGCCAGGAAGCGGATGCGTGCCTCGTCGGCCTTGCGCCGGCTGATGTCGGAGAACACCCCGACGTAGTGGAAGGCCGGACCGTCCGGGGCCCGCACGACGCTGATCGACATGTCGGCGGGGAAGCTCTCGCCGCTGGCCCGGCGTATCCACACCTCGCCCTGCCACAGACCGTCCTGCAGTGCCTCGGCGCGGATACGGCTGGCGAAGCCGCGCGGATGCACCTGCGGATCGAACAGCACCAGCGGCCGCCCGCGCACATCCAGCCCGGCAATGCCGGTGAGCGCGGTGAAGGCGCGGTTGGTCATCACCACCCGCCGTTCGGGATCGATGATGACGATGCCTTCCGAATTGTTCTCGAAGACCTTCGCCGCCAGCCGCAGCGTCTCGTCGCGCCGGTAATTGCGCAGCGCAAAGCCGATGTCGGTGCTCATCTCATCGAGCAGGGCCACCGTCTGCGCATCGAAAAAATGCTTCTCGGCTTTGCGCAGCACCAGCACCCCATCCGGCCCGCCGCTGTCACGGATCGGGAACAGGGCGAAGGAGCCGGCCGCCTTGTCCCGCCCCGGGCAGCCGGGGCACACCCCCGCCATGCCGGGCAGGGCCGGATCATTGACGATCAGCGCCTCGGCCGGAACCTGATGCGTGGGCAGACAGCCCAGATCCGTGCCTCCGTCACGGCAGTTGCCGTGCATGGCCACGGGCTTGAGGACGCCGCCCTCGGTCTCAGGGAAGCCGATCCAGGCCAGGTCCAGCTCACCGAACTCCACCGCGATGCGGCATACCTGGGGCAACAGCACTTCCGCATCGCGGGCATGCACGATAGCCTTGTTGGTCGCCGACAGGGCGTGGTGCAGGCGCTGCAGGCGCTCGATGTCGCGGTTGCGGGCGCGCAGCGCGGACAGGGTTTCGTCGAGGGTCTCGGCCAGCTCCCCGAGCTCGTCCCGACGCACCACCGGCACGCGGACTTCGGCGTCCGCGCCGCCGGGCGCCCGGCGGCGCCCGAGGACCGCGCGGATGGCCTCGGCCGGACGCAGCACGTAGCGGGACAGCAGCAGATAGACCAGGCCGGCCACCAGGCTCAGCACCGCCCCCAATCCGACGGACAGGTGTAGCGCCGTTTCCTCGGCGGCCTGCCACAGGCTGTCCGCATCGAGGCGCAGGAACAGCACACCGTCGGCCAGGCGACCACTGCCGCCCCCGGCGCCGGGCAGCAGCACCGGCTCCAGTACATCCAGGCTGCGACGCCGGGAGTCCAGCACTCGCGCGCCGCGACGGGACGCCTGCACACTGCCGAGACTGGCCGCCAGCGCCCGGTCGGGCAGCGCCGACAGCCCCTGATCGTTCCAGTCGGGGTCACTGGCAGCGATGACGCGGCCCGGCTCACCCGCCGCCAGCACCAGGCGCTGCACGTCCGGTGCAGCCCCCAGCGCGGACACGAGGCGGCGCAGGTCGGCGGAATCCTGGGCAGTCTCAGCCGCCGCATGGACCGCCGACACGACTGCCTCGGCGCGCTGCTCGACGAGGGTCTGGAAGCGCTCCACGATGCCGGAGTACAGCACGCTGACCAGCAAGCCCATTCCCGTCGCCCACAGGGCCAGCAGGGGCCCGAGCAGACGCCAGCGCAGGGACAGGAAACGGCCGCCGCTCATCGGCGCATGTCCTTCGACATGCACGTCATACGGGGCGACCGCTCTCGGCGATGGGCTCGCGGGCGATCAACAACAGGAGGAAGTGACGACGCGACACGGGCATGGACGGGCTCATAAGCCAAATCAATAATCTTCTCCGCCGACAAGTATGCACCGGTGTTCAAAAAATGCCCATGTCCCGAAACCGCCCGACACACTCGCCGAGCGGCACCTCCAATCCCGGTCGCGACCCGGCGCCCCGTTGACCGCGGTCAAGGCCCGCCCGGCAGGGCACGCCTATAGTCCGCCGGCGTCATTTTTCGCCGCCCGGAACCCATGACTCCCCCGCATCCGATCGAACTGGTCTGCCCCGCCGGCAGCCTGCCCGCCCTCAAGACCGCCATCGACAACGGCGCCGACTGCGTCTATCTCGGCTTCAAGGACGCCACCAACGCCCGCAACTTCACCGGCCTCAACTTCGACGACAAATCGATGGCCGACGGCGTGCGCTACGCCCACGAGCGCGGCCGCAAGGTGCTGCTGGCCCTCAACACCTACCCGCAGACCGACAACTGGTCCAGTTGGACCCGCGCCATCGACCGCGCCGCCGACTGCGGCATCGACGCGCTGATCCTCGCCGACCCCGGCCTGATGGCCTACGCGCGCAAGACCCACCCGCAGCTGCGCCTGCACCTGTCGGTGCAGGGCTCGGCCACCAGCTACGACGCCATCAATTTCTACTACGAACGTTTCGGTATTTCGCGGGCCGTGCTGCCGCGCGTGCTGTCCCTCGCCCAGGTCGAACACGTGATCGCCAACACCCCGGTCGAGATCGAGGTGTTCGGCTTCGGCGGGCTGTGCGTGATGGTCGAGGGGCGCTGCGCGCTGTCGGCCTACGCCACCGGCGAATCCCCCAACTGCAACGGCGCCTGCTCGCCGGGCAAGCACGTGCGCTGGGAGCAGACCCCGAAGGGCATGGAAACCCGCCTCAACGGCATCCTCATCGACCGCTTCGCCGACGGCGAGCGGGCCGGCTACCCGACCCTGTGCAAGGGCCGCTTCGACGTGAACGGCGAGACCTACTACGCCATCGAGGAGCCCACCAGCCTCAACACGCTGGAACTGCTGCCCGAGCTGGCCCGCGTCGGCGTGCGCGCGATCAAGATCGAGGGCCGCCAGCGCAGCCCCGCCTACGTAACTCAAGTCACCAAGGTATGGCGCGCCGCCATCGACCGGCTGCAGGCCAACACCGCGCCCTTCCGCGTCGAGGCTTCGTGGATGGCCGAACTCAACAAGGTGTCCGAAGGCCAGAGCCACACCCTCGGCGCCTACTACCGCCCCTGGAAGTAAACCGATGAAACTCGCCCTCGGTCCCCTGCTCTACTACTGGCCCCGCCAGGCCACGCTGGCCTTCTACGCCGACATGGCCGACGTGCCGGTGGATATCGTCTATCTCGGCGAGACGGTGTGCTCCCGCCGCCACGAACTGCGCCTCAGCGACTGGCTCGAAGTGGCCGACATCCTCGCCGCCGCCGGCAAGGAAGTCGTGCTGTCCAGCCAGGTGCTGGTCGAATCCGAATCCGATCTCAAGACCCTGCGCCGTATCGTCTCCAACGGCCGCTTCCGCGTCGAAGCCAACGACATGGGCGCGGTGCGCCTGCTCACCGACAGCGACGCGCCGGTCACGGACTGGATCGCCGGCCCGACGCTGAACATCTTCAACCCGGCCACCCTCGGCATGTTCGCCGAGCTCGGTGCCACCCGCTGGGTCGCCCCGCCGGAGATGTCGCGCCAGCAGATCGCCGAACTGCGCGGCGGCCTCGGCCGGCCGATGGAAGTGGAAGTGTTCGCCCACGGCCGCCTGCCGCTGGCCTTCTCGGCGCGCTGCTTCACCGCCCGCCACTACAACCTTCAGAAGGACACCTGCGAGTTCCGCTGCCTACAGTTCGCCGACGGCATTCCGCTGAAGACCCGCGAAGGCGAACCCTTCCTGACCCTCAACGGCATCCAGACCCAGTCCGCCCACGTACACACCCTGCTCGGCGACCTGCCCGCCGTGCAGGCTGACGGCCTCGACATCCTGCGCATCAGCCCCCAGGGCGAGCACACCGCCGAAGTCATCGACCTGTTCCGCCAGGCCCTGGCCGGCACGCTTCCGCCCGCCGAGGCCTTGCGCAACGCCCGCCCGCTGCTGCCGGAAGCGCCGTGCAACGGCTTCTGGCACGGCCGGCCCGGCGTCGAACAACTCGTCACCGCCTGATCTTCCGGAGCGCCCGACCATGAAACTGCCCGCCTTCACCCTGCCCAAGCCGATTGCCAGCGTCGGCGCTCGCCTGCCCCAGCTGCCGCCGACGCTGGCGCTGGTCGGCGGCCTCAACCTGACCCTCGACCGCATCCTGCCGCGCGACACCCTGGAACCGCTGACCGGCAAGCGCCTGCTGCTCAAGGTCACCGATGCCGGCCTGGCGCTGCGCTTCACCTTCACAGCGCGGGGCTTTCGCCCGCTGTTCGACTCGCGCCAGCCGGACCTGACCATATCCGCCACCACCCGCGACTACCTGGCCCTCGCGCTGCGCGAGGAAGACCCGGACACCCTGTTCTTCAGCCGCCGCCTGCTGATGGAAGGCGAAACCGACCTCGGCCTGCTGGTCAAGAACACGCTCGACGCGGTGGACTGGGATGCGCTGCTGGCGCGCCTCGCCGCCTTCCGCCCCGGCTTCGGCAAGCGCACGCCGGCCCAGCCGGCCTGAGGCTGCAGCGGGGGTGGCCCCCACCCCGGCCCCATCTCCCGGCCACGGCGTGGCGCGGGTCCGCCGCCCCAAACCCGTGTCCGCAGCTAGAATGAAGCCTGACGCGCTTCTCCAGCCAGCCCGATGCCTTCGCCACGCCACAGTTCTCCGCTCGCCGCCTACTTTGCTGCCGCCATCGGGATACTGATCGTCTACGCCTGCCTGCATCCCTTCACCGGCTGGCGGGATCCAGGCCTGCCGATCTTCGACTTCCTGTCCGCCCCGTGGCCGCGCTACTACAGCTGGGTGGACCTGGTGGTGAACGTCATCGGCATCGTGCCCTTCAGCTTTGCGCTGGTGCCGGCGCTGGGCCGCCTGCCCCGCACACTGGCGGTGCTGCTGGCGATCCTGCTCACCGCCAGCATGAGTCTGTCGGTGGAAACCCTGCAGAACTTCCTGCCCACCCGCGTCTCGTCCAACGTGGACGTGGGCTGCAACACCATCGGCGGCATCCTCGGCGCACTGGCCGGCGCGCGCTGGGGCGAGCGCCTGTTCGCCCCCGACAGCGGCCTCACGCGCTGGCGCCAGCGGCGCATCGTGCCTGGCCATGCGGGCGAGATCGGGCTGGTACTGATGGGCCTGTGGCTGCTCACGCTGCTGACCCCCGAGAGCCTGCTGTTCGCCACCGGCGACCTGCGCCGCCTGTTCGATCTGCCGACCCCGCTGCAATTCAACCCGACGCGCTTCGTCAAGGTTGAGGCCGCCATCGCCACCAGCCAGTTGCTCGCCGTCGGCCTCACCGCCAGCTGCGTGATGCGCCGCTTCAGCCCGTGGCCGCTGGCCGCGCTGGTGCTTCTCGGCCTCGGCGCCAAGACACTTGCCGCCGCAGCCTTCTTCTCCCCCGGCGAGCCCTTCCACTGGATGACCCCCGGCGGGCAGATCGGCCTCGCCGCCGGCGCGGCGCTGCTCGGCGTGTGCCTGCTGCTGCCCAAGCGCAGCCACGGCATGCTGGCCGGCATGGCGCTGCTGGTTGGCACCGCGCTGGTCAACCTGGCCCCCGAAAACCCCTTCCTGCCCAGCGACGTGGAACTGATCCGCCACGGCAACTTCCTCAATTTCCACGGTCTTACCCAGCTCACGGCCAGCCTGTGGCCCTTCGCGGCCTTTGCCTACCTGGGCCTGACGGGCCCCAGTGCGCCGGAGAACAAGGGCCGCCGACCCTGACCGCGGGCTTCACCCGACTCTCCCGCACACGGGGCGATTGGCCGATAATCGCGACCACATTCCAACAATCAGAACCGCTCCCCCGGAGACCCGCCCATGAGCTACTTCAAGCACCACGTCTTCTTCTGCTGCAACCAGCGCGGCCCCGGCGAAACCTGCTGCGCAGCCCAGGGCGCCGTCGAGCTGCAGACCTATGCCAAGGACCGTATCGCCGCGCTGGGCCTGAAGGGCAAGGGCAAGGTGCGCATCAACAAGGCCGGCTGCCTCGACCGCTGCGACGAAGGCCCGGTGCTGGTGGTGTACCCCGACAACGTCTGGTACACCTTCGTGGACAAATCCGACGTGGATGAAATCATCAGCGAGCACCTGCAACACGGCCGCATCGTCGAACGCCTGAAGATCTGATCATGCCCGCCACCGAAACCGCCCTCATCAACGGCCCCGACGGCGCGATCGAACTGATCATCGACACGCCGGACCAGGTCCGCGGCATCGCGCTGGTCTGCCACCCGCACCCGCTGTTCCACGGCGCCAACACCAACAAGGTCGCCCACACCCTGGCGCGGGTCTTCCGCGACATGGGCTACGCGGCGCTGCGCCCCAACTTCCGCGGCGTCGGCAAGAGCGTCGGCAGCCACGACAACGGCGGCGCCGAAACCGAGGACATGCTGTCCGTCATCGCGTGGGCGCAGAGCCGCTGGGGCGGCCTGCCGCTGGCCCTCGGCGGCTTCTCCTTCGGCGCCTACGTGCAGACTCGCGTCGTCGCCCGCCTGGCCGACAGCATCACGCCGCCCGGCCGCATCGTGCTGGTCGGCACCGCCGCCGGCGAAGTCACCGGCGCGCGCAGCTACACCACGCTGCCGGTACCCAAGGACAGCCTGATCATCCATGGCGAGCGCGACGAGACCGTCGCCCTCACCAACGTGATGGAATGGGCCGAACCGCAGGAGCTGCCGGTCGTCGTCGTCCCCGGCGCCGACCACTTCTTTCACGGCAAGCTGCACATCATCCGCAGCATCATCGAACGGGCGTGGCGCCCTCTCTGACAGCACAAAAACAATGAAACTCGTCGTCTCCCTCACCAGCCCCTACGCACGCAAGATCCGCATCGTGCTGGCCGAAAAGGCCCTGCCCTTCGAGCAGATCGTGGATATCCCGTGGGTTCCCGAAACCCGCGTGCCCGACTACAACCCCCTCGGCAAGGTGCCGGCGCTGGTCGCCGACGACGGCCAGGTGTGGTTCGACTCGCCGGTCATCGCCGAATATCTCGAAACTCTCGGCGGCCCCGAGCTGATCCCCGCCGAGCGCCTGGCCGCGCTGCCGGTGCGCCAGAGCGAGGCCCTCGCCGACGGCATCACCGACGCCGCCGTGGCGGCCTTCCTGGAAAGCCGCCGCCCGCTGCCGAAGCAGGATCACGCCAACATCCAGCGCCAGCTCGACAAGATCCGCCGCGGCCTGGCCGCGCTGGAAGAACGCCTCGAACAACGCCTGGGCCTTGGCGACGAAGCCCTCAGCATCGCCGACATCGCCGCCGGCTGCGCCCTCGGTTACCTGGACCTACGCCTCGCCGAGTTCAACTGGCGTTCCCGCCACACGGCGCTGGCCGCCTGGGCCGAGCCGCTCCTCGCCCGGCCGTCCTTCGTATCCACCACGCCGCCGCCGAACTGATGCCCCTCGAGATCAGCGGACTCGTCAAGCGCTTCGGCGAAGGCAGCGAAGCCCGTGAAGTGGTACGCGGGCTCAACCTCAGCCTGCGCCCGGGCGAATGCTTCGCGCTGCTCGGCCCCAACGGCGCCGGCAAGACCACCACGCTGCGCTGTGCGCTGGGCCTCACCGCGCCCAACGCCGGCGAGATCCGCCTGTGCGGGCTGCCGGTGCCAGAGCAGGCCCGCGAAGCCCGCATGCGGGTCGGCGTGGTGCCCCAGATCGACAGCCTCGACCCGGACTTCACCTGCGCCGAGAACCTGGTCGTCTTCGCCGGCTACTTCGGCATCCGCGAGAACGCGATCCGCCCACGCATCCCCGAGCTGCTCGCCTTCGCCGGCCTGGAGGGCAAGGACAACGCGCGCATCCAGTCCCTGTCCGGCGGCATGAAGCGGCGCCTCACGCTGGCCCGCGCGCTGGTCAACAAGCCCGAACTGCTGATCCTCGACGAACCCACCACCGGCCTCGACCCGCAGGCCCGCCACCTGATCTGGGAGCGCCTGCGCCGCCTCACCGCGGAAGGCACGACGATCCTGCTGACCACCCATTTCATGGATGAGGCCGAACGCCTCGCCCACCGGCTGGCCATCCTCGACACCGGGCGCATCCTCGCCCAGGGCAGCCCGCGGGAAGTCATCGCCGCCCACATCGAACCGCAAGTAGTGGAAGTGTTCGGCGAATGGACCGGCAACGGCCAGGCCGCCGGACCCGAATCCGGTGCCGCCGCGTGGGCCACCCGCTACGCCGCCGATTTCAGCAAGCGCTGCGAGATCAGCGGCGAAACCGCCTTCTGCTATACGGACGACGCAGCCCCGCTGCTGGCCCACCTGGCCCATCAGCCCGGCCTGCGCACCCTCCACCGCCCGGCCAACCTGGAGGACGTGTTCCTCAAGCTCACCGGCCGCGAACTGCGCGACTGAACGCCCATGGATAAACCGTCCGGCCGCCGCGGCCACTTTGCTCCGCCACGCCTGTCCCTGCGCTTCGCCGCGGTGTGGCGGCGCAACTTCCTGGTCTGGAAGAAGCTCGCCCTGCCGTCCATCGTCGGCAACCTGGCCGACCCGGTGATCTACATGCTGGGCCTCGGCTACGGCCTCGGCATGCTGGTGCCGCAGGTCGAGGGCGTGTCCTACATCGCCTTCCTGGCCGGCGGCACGCTGTGCTACTCGACGATGAACGCCGCCACCTTCGAAGCGCTGTACTCCGGCTTCTCGCGCATGCACGTGCAGAAGACCTGGGAAGCCATCATGAACGCCCCGATCGCCCTCGACGACATCGTCGCCGCCGAGCTGGTGTGGGCCGCCAGCAAGGCCACCCTGGCCGGCACGGCGATCCTCGCGGTGATCGCTGCCTTCGGCTTCACCGCCTCGCCGCTGGCGCTGGCGGCGATCCCGGTGGTATTCCTCACCGGCCTGTGCTTCGCCGCCCTCGGCCTGATCATGACCGCGCTGGCGCCGAGCTACGACTTCTTCATGTACTACTTCACTCTCTTCATCACGCCGATGACGCTGCTGTCCGGCGTGTTCTTCCCGCAGAGCCAGCTGCCCGCCGCGGTACGCAGCATTGCCGACGCGCTGCCCCTCAGCCACGCTGTCAGCCTCGCCCGGCCGCTGCTGCTCGGACAGGTGCCGCAGAACATCGCGCTGCACGCCGGCATGCTGGCCGCCGTCACCGTCGCCGCCTTCTGGCTGGCCCTGGCGCTGACGCGCCGCAGGCTACTGAAGTGAAAACCCTATGAGCACCACCGACGACACCCTGCTGGTCCTCACCAACCTGCCCGACGCGGCCGCGGCCAACACCCTCGCCGCGCTGCTGATCGAGCGCCGCCTGGCCGCCTGCGTGAACATCCTGGCCCCATGCACCTCGGTCTATCGCTGGCAGGGCGCCGTCGAAACGGCCAGCGAAGTGCCGCTGCTGATCAAGACCACCTGCGCCCGCTACGCCGAGCTGCAGGCCGCCGTGCAGGAAGCCCATCCCTACGAACTTCCCGAGCTGATCGCAGTCCCTGTCACTGACGGTCTGCCCGGCTACCTGGCCTGGGTCGCCGCCGAAACGCAGGCTGCCACCTGAACGCCTCTGGCGCCTTCAACAGCCCGGGCGCCATTTCTTGATCCATTCGCGGGGCGGCCCGGCCGTGCTGCCCCTACACTGCCGGCCATGATCCGAATCCGCACCTTCCTGCTGCCCCTGCTGCTCTTCACGCTGTCCCTGCTCGGCAACCTCGCCCGCGCCGCCGAAGAGCCGCTGCCGGTCGAACAGGCCTTCCGCGTCTCCGCCCGCGCGGTGGACGACCACACCGTCGAAGTGCGCTTCCAGATCGCCGACGGCTACTACCTGTACCGCCACCGCTTCAAGTTCCAGGCCGAAGGCGTGACCTTCGGCGAAGCAGCCATCCCGCCCGGCAAGCCGAAGAAGGACGATGCCTTCGGGCAGGTGGAGATCTACCGCCACGAACTGGTCGTCCCGGTGCCCATCGTCGCCGGCAAGCCGCCCTTCGAGCTGGAAGTCAGCAGCCAGGGCTGCGCCGACATGGGCATCTGCTACCCGCCGCAGAAGCAGAGCTTCACCATCGCCGCAGCCGGCGCCGACAGCGGGTCCGGCGGCTTCCTGGCCCGCGCGCTGGGCAAGGGCGACGCGCCCGCCGCCAGCGCAGCGCCTGCCTCTGCCGCCCCGGACGGCCACGACGAATCTGGCCGCATCGCCCGCCTGCTGTCCGGCGGCAGCACTGCCACCATCCTGCTCAGCTTCTTCGGCTTCGGCCTGCTGCTGGCGCTGACGCCTTGCGTGTTCCCGATGATCCCGATCCTGTCCGGCATCATCGTCGGCCATGGGCATGCGATCACCAAGAGCCGCGCCTTCGGCCTGTCCAGCCTGTACGTGCTCGGCATGGCCCTCACCTACGCGGCCGCTGGCGTCGCCGCCGGGCTGTCCGGCACGCTGCTGTCCGCCGCCCTGCAGAACCCCTGGGTGCTCGGCGCCTTCTCGCTGATCTTCATCGTGCTGGCCGGCTCCATGTTCGGCTTCTACGAACTGCAGCTCCCCATCGCGCTGCAGAGCCGCCTGTCCGACACCGTCAACCACCAGAGCGGCTCGCCCGGCGGCATCCTGCTGATGGGCGCCCTGTCGGCGCTGATCGTCGGCCCCTGCGTCGCCGCGCCGCTGGCCGGCGCGCTGCTCTACATCGCCAAGACCGGCAACGCCGCGCTCGGCGGCGCCGCGCTGTTCATCATGGCCTTGGGCATGGGGGCCCCGCTGCTGCTCGTCGGCGTGCTGGCTCGCAGCGCGCTGCCCAAGCCAGGCCCGTGGATGGAAGGGGTTAAGCGCGCCTTCGGCGTGATGCTGCTGGGCGTCGCCATCTGGCTGGTCACGCCGGTGCTGCCGAGCGTCGTACCGATGCTGGCCTGGGCCGGCCTGCTGGTGTTCTCGGCGATCTACCTGCACGCCCTCGACCCGTTGCCGCCCCACGCCAGCGGCTGGCAGCGTTTCTGGAAAGGCTTCGGCGTGCTCGCGCTGATCGCCGGCGCGGCGCTGTTCATCGGCGCGATGGCCGGCTCCCGCGATCCGCTGCAGCCCCTCGCCATCCTGCGCGCCCAGGCCGCCGGTGCCCCCGCCGCAGCCGAAACCAGGTTCCAGCGCGTCGCCTCGGTGGAGGAACTCGACCAGGTTCTCAAGACCGCCACCCGCCCGGTGATGCTCGACTTCTATGCGGACTGGTGCATCTCCTGCAAGGAGATGGAGCGCTTCACCTTCGCCGACCCGGCCGTCGCCAAGCGCCTGGCCGGCTTCCAGCTCGTGCAGGCCGACGTCACCGCCAACAACGACGCCGACAAGGCGCTGCTGAAGCGCTTCAATCTCTTTGGCCCGCCCGGCATCATCTTCTTCAAGCCCGGCGGCGAAGAACGCCAGGACCTGCGCGTGATCGGCTTCCAGGAAGCGGAAGTCTTCGCCAAGGTCCTCGACGCAGCCCACTAGGAGCGCGGCAAAATTCTCAAGAGAATCAGCGTCGATCCGCTATAATCGCCGACCTGAATCGAGGAGCGCTGCAAGACTGCCGGGTGCAAGGCCCGCCGTCCCAGGCTCGATGTCGGTGTCGCGAGGTCTTTCTCTCCGCCACCTGCAACCGCGCTCACCCGTCCATGCTTGTTTGCAAACCCGTGCCGGGCACGGGGAGACGCGGTGAGCCATCATCCCGAGCCACGCGTAGTCCCTTCCCGGCCACATGTTCGAGGAATTCTCATGAACGCTGTGGCTGAAAAGTTCACCGATTTCGTTATTGCCGACCTGTCCCTGGCCGACTGGGGCCGCAAGGAAATCCGCATCGCCGAAACCGAGATGCCCGGCCTGATGGCCATCCGCGACGAGTTCGCCGCGGCCCAGCCCCTGAAGGGCGCGCGCATCACCGGCTCCCTGCACATGACCATCCAGACCGCGGTGCTGATCGAGACGCTGACCGCTCTCGGCGCCGAAGTGCGCTGGGCCTCGTGCAACATCTTCTCGACCCAGGACCACGCCGCCGCCGCCATCGCCGCGCAGGCCATCCCGGTGTTCGCCGTCAAGGGCGAATCGCTGGCCGACTACTGGGACTACACCCACCGCATCTTCGAGTGGGCCGACGGCGGCTACTCCAACATGATCCTCGACGACGGCGGCGACGCGACCCTGCTGCTGCACCTGGGCGCCCGTGCCGAGAAGGATCTGTCCGTCATCGCCAAGCCCTCGTCCGAAGAAGAGACCATCCTCTTCGCCGCCATCAAGGCCAAGCTGGCCGTCGATCCGACCTGGTACTCCGTGCGCCTGGCCGCCATCAAGGGCGTCACCGAGGAAACCACCACCGGCGTGCATCGCCTGTACCAGATGCACCAGCGCGGCGAACTCAAGTTCCCGGCCATCAACGTCAATGACTCGGTCACCAAGTCCAAGTTCGACAACCTGTACGGCTGCCGCGAATCGCTGGTGGACGGCATCAAGCGCGCCACCGACGTGATGGTCGCCGGCAAGGTCGCCGTGGTCGCCGGTTACGGCGACGTGGGCAAGGGCTCCGCCCAGGCCCTGCGCGCCCTCTCCGCCCAGGTGTGGGTCACCGAGATCGACCCGATCTGCGCGCTGCAGGCCGCCATGGAAGGCTACCGCGTGGTCACCATGGAATACGCCGCCGACAAGGCCGACATCTTCGTCACCACCACCGGTAACTTCCACGTCATCACGCACGACCACATGGCCGCCATGAAGGACCAGGCCATCGTCTGCAACATCGGCCACTTCGACAACGAGATCGACGTCGCCTCCATCGAGAAGTACCAGTGGGAAGAGATCAAGCCCCAGGTCGACCACGTGATCTTCCCGGACGGCAAGCGCATCATCCTGCTCGCCAAGGGCCGCCTGGTTAACCTCGGCTGCGGCACCGGCCATCCGTCCTACGTGATGTCCAGCTCCTTCGCCAACCAGACCATCGCCCAGATCGAGCTGTACACCCGTACCGCCGACTACCCGGTGGGCGTGTACACGCTGCCCAAGCATCTGGACGAGAAGGTTGCCCGCCTGCAGCTCAAGAAGCTCAACGCCCAGCTCACCGAGCTGACCGACGAGCAGGCTGCCTACATCGGCGTGTCCAAGACCGGCCCGTACAAGGCCGAGCACTACCGCTACTAAGAGCTGGCCCCTGCCTGCCGGCGCCGCTGCGCCGGCAGGCCCGCGAGGAAATCCCGTGCCGAACAAGACTCCCTTCTCCATCGAATTCTTCCCGCCCCAGACCCTGGAAGGCGTCGAGAAGCTGCGCGCCACCCGTGCCCAGCTGGCCGTGCTGCAGCCCGAGTTCTTCTCGGTCACCTTCGGTGCCGGCGGCTCCACCCAGGCGCGCACCTTCGAGACGGTGTTCGAGATCCAGCGTGAAGGCCACCAGGCCGCGCCGCACCTGTCGTGCATCGGCTCCACCCGCAGCCACATCCGCGAGATCCTGCTGCGCTACAAGGCCGAAGGCATCCGCCGCATCGTCGCGCTGCGCGGCGACCTGCCCTCCGGCGTCGGTGATCCGGGCGAGCTGCGCTACGCCAACGAGCTGGTCGAATTCATCCGCGCCGAGACCGGCGACCACTTCCGCATCGAAGTCGCCGCCTACCCGGAATACCACCCCCAGGCGCGCACCCCGCAGGACGACCTGCAGGCCTTCAAGCGCAAGGTGGATGCCGGCGCCGACTCGGCGATCACCCAGTACTTCTACAACCTCGACGCTTACCTGCACTTCCGCACCGAGTGCGAGCGCCTCGGCGTCAGCGTGCCCATCGTGCCGGGCATCATGCCGATCGTCTCGTTCTCCAAGCTGGCGCGCTTTTCCGACGCCTGCGGCGCCGAGATCCCGCGCTGGATGCGCCGCAAGTTCGAAGCCTTCGGCGACGACTCGGAATCCATCAAGGCCTTCGGCCTCGACGTGGTCAGCGAGCTGTGCGCCAAGCTGATCGAAGCCGGCGCCCCCGGCCTGCACTTCTACAGCATGAACCAGGCCGCCCCCACCATCGCCCTGTGCGAACGGCTGGGCATCGGCCAGGTCAACAACAAGCAGGGCTGAACGCCATGCGCGATCCCTACGAAGTCCTCGGCGTCGCGCCGAGCGCCTCGGCGGAAGTCATCAAGACCGCCTACCGCAAGGCGGCGCGCCTCTACCACCCGGACCGCAACCCCGATCCGGGCGCCGCGGCGCGCTTTCGCGACATCCAGGCGGCCTACGATCTGCTTGCCGATGAGGCCAAGCGCCGCGACTACGACGCCCTGCGTCAACGCAACCTCATCGACGATCCGCTGCAGGAGGCCACATCCCTGTGGGCCTCGTACATTGAAAAGGTAATTTCTTGACCTCGTTTTACTTCGAAGACATTTTCGAGCGCTACGCCAGTGAAATCGACGACCTGCGCACCGACTCGGAAGGCAAGGACGTGCTCAAGAAGCGCGTCCGCGAGAAGCACAGCGAATTCCCCTTCCTGCTCTCGATGATCGACACCGCCCCCGAGATGGTGGCCTCCGCCCTCCACGGCGCCTTCCGTTTCACCTCGGGCAAAGCCTTGCACGCCGTATCGCAAAGCGAACCCGGCGACGGCCTCTTCCCGGCCTGGGACGAACTCGCCGAATCCCTCGACATCGCCCCGTGGGCCCAGCCGCTCATCGCCCAGAGCCTCAAGCAGGCCGGCGGCGCCGACTTCCTCGTCACCGCCGCGGTGCTCGAATGGATGCTCGGCAGCGGCGCCATTGCCCGTGCCGCCGCCCCCAGCACCAGCGATGAAGACGAAGACAGCGACGACCTCGGCGAAGCCGGCGAAGAGTGGCTGTCCGAGCAAGGCTTCGACGCCGTCGACCGTTAATCGAAAGGTTTTCTCCCCATGTCTGAGCTTGTCATCAAGCAAACCCATGCCTTGATCCAGGCCGGCGAAATCGCCGAAGCCGAAGCCAATCTCGCCGTCATCGCCGAACAGGAAGGCGACCACGCCCTGGTGGCGGTGCTCGACGAGATGGCCCCCAAGGACGTGCTGGCCGTCATGCGCGAATTCGACGCCAGCAAGGAATCGGTCATCAACCTGCTGGTCAGCCCCGAGCAGTTCGTCCAGGCCATCCTCCTCGAACGCCAGTACGGCGAGCCCCTCGAGAAGTACGTGCCGCGCCTGCGCAACACCATGAACGCCGTCA
This sequence comes from Zoogloea sp. GW822-FHT05C07, assembly GCF_058800215.1. Classification (NCBI taxonomy): domain Bacteria; kingdom Pseudomonadati; phylum Pseudomonadota; class Betaproteobacteria; order Rhodocyclales; family Zoogloeaceae; genus Zoogloea; species Zoogloea sp. GW822-FHT05C07. Next base: position 2,884,734 of record NZ_CM179510.1, on the reverse strand, counting down.
TGCACCGCACCGGCCCGTCCTGCGCCGAAGTGCTGGAATGCCTCGCCGAGCACGACGAAGGCGTGCGCCTGCTGGCCGACTACTTCATCGACCACTACGACTCCCTGCTCGCCCTCGCCTTCCACGGCGTGTTCGAACAGGAGATCGACGCAGAAAAGGCCTTCGCCCCCAAGTCCGCCATCACCTGGGACGCCGAGCGCGTGGACGAGCTCGACCAGGGCCTGGAGATCGGTGACGCGATCGAGATGGTGCGCGTGCGCATGTCCCGCTCCGAAGTGGCCGACAGCGACTGGATGGAAACCGCCTGGGTGCTGCGCCACGAGTTCCAGGACACCTTCGAGCTGCTGGTCATCGAGATCCAGGACCGCCTCCAGCGCGCCGCCGAAGCCGCCCGCCTGCCGGCCGAATCCGAACCGGGCGTACCGCGCCTGGAAGAGGACGACGAAGAATCCGCGATCTGATCCGACGCCCATGTCCATCGATACCGCTCTCGCCACCGTCGACACCAGCCCCTATTTCGAACGGGTGCTGCGCCACGCGCTGAAGAACCACCACGTAGATGCCGGCCGCCTGGACGGCATCCACAAGGAAGGTGCCAAGGGCATTGTGCAGTTGGCGGCCTACTTCGGTACCGCCAACCTGCGCCCCGAACTGGAAATGGCCCGCAACCGGCTGGTGACCCTCGTCGGCCTGGCCCTCGAAGCGGAATCCGGTGGACGCATGGACGTCGCCACCCAACTGCTGCGCGACAAGACGCTGCTGGCCCTCTCCAAGGCCGGCGCCGACCGCCTGCGCAAGCTCCACGCCCTGCCCAGCGAGCGCCTGCTGGCCGGCCCCGAGGTGTTGCGCGAGAACGAGAAAGACTTTCTCGACAAGCACACCTCGGTCACGCCGATCACCTTCTCGCGCTACCTCGCCGAACGGCGCGCCCGCGAGCAGCACCAGCACCACATCGAGCTGGCCTACTGGCTGGCTGGCAAGTTCGGCGTGAGCCGCGACGACGCCACCGAATGGCACGTGTTCAGCGAATCGGTGATCAACAGCGCGCTGCTGATCCTGCTCAGCGAACGCAAGCCCGCCGGCTTCTTCAGCGTCGACCGCTTCATGAAGCTGCACGAAGCCGCGCTCAAGAAACGCAGCCCCGCCTTCCCGACCCTCGACGCCTGGCTGGAGGACGCCCCCGCCCACCTGCGCAGCCTGATGGAGAAGGAGAAGGAACGCTTCATCGCCAAGGTGCTGCCGGTGATCCGCGAAGTGCCCGCCACCGAGCTCTACCGCAACCAGGACCGCTTCTCCGGGCTGTTCTTCTTCGACACCAGCTCCGTCGACGAGATCACCCACCACGACAAGGCCCGCGCCGAAGAATGGCAGCACATCACCGGCCGCCAGGGCGACCACACCGACGTGCAGTGTGGCGTGCTGCTGATGATCGCCACCGGCGTCGAACCGACCCGCAGCCTGCGCAAGAAGGACGCCCTGCAGATCTGGGACAACTTCCGCGACAAGGGCTTCGACGAACAGGCCGTCGCCCACTTCATCGAAAACGTCGTCCCCTTCGAATACCAGGCCGACGTGCGCCGCATGTGGCTCGAAGACCTCGGCCCCGAAGCCCGCATGCAGCTCGACCAGCACGACGAGGGCGACGTCCTCGACTACCTGCAGGACACCTGCCGCGCCAGCTGGAAAAAACGCGGCTGACCCCCGGCATCGCGCCAAAACCATGACACCCCCATATCCGCAAGGCATCGCTTGCGGATAAAATCGCGCCTCCAACAATCGAGAGCCGGCAACAGATCGGCTCCGTCACCCTGTTCATGGAGACTGTCATGGGATTTCCCGCCCGGGTCCTGCCGGCCCTGACCACGCTGATCGGCAGCCTGCTGATTGCCAGCACCCCGCTGCACGCCGCCCCCGAAGCCTCTGTCGCGAGCGACACCATCCGCATCGGCCAGAGCGCCGCCCTCAGCGGCCCGCTGGCCGAGCTCGGCACCGAACTGCGCGACGGCGCCGACGCCTACCTCAAGTGGATCAACAGCAAGGGCGGCATCCACGGCAAGAAGATAGAACTCGTCAGCGACGACGACGCCTACGTGCCCGAACGCGCCGTGCAGAACGTCAAGAAGCAGCTCGACAACGACAAGGTGCTGGCCTTCCTCGGCATCATGGGCACCGCCAACTACTGGGCCGTCATGCCCCTGCTCGACGAACGCAAGGTGCCCTCCGTCGCCCCCTACACCGGCTCCGACGACCTGCGCAACCAGACCTCCCCCTACACCTTCTGGGTGCGCGCCAGCTACGGCGACGAAGCCGAGAAGATCGTCCGCCAGCTCACCACCACCGGCGTCACCCGCATCGCCGTTTTCTACCAGAACGATACCCTCGGCATCTCCGGCGTGGATGGCGTCACCAAGGCCCTGCGCAGGCGCAACCTGACCATTGCCGCCAAAGGCGCCTTCGACAAGAACACCCTCGACATCGCCCCCGCCGTGCGCAGCATCACCGCCGCCGACCCGCAGGCGGTGATCATGTTCAGCACATACAAGGCCACCGCCAACTTCGTCCGCAAGCTCAAGCAGGGCGGCAGCACCGCCCAGCTATTCGCCGTCTCCGTCGTCGGCGTCAAAGCCCTCGCCAACGAACTCGGCCCCGACGCCACCGGCATCGCCATCTCCCAGGTCATGCCCTACCCCGGCAACGCCGCGCTGCCGCTGGTGCGCGAATTCGAAGCCCTCCCCAAGCCCTTGCAACCCAAAGCCGGCCTCACCTACACCACGCTGGAAGGCTTCATCGCCGCCAAGGTCCTCGTCGAAGGCCTGCGCCGCGCCGGCCCCCAACCCACCCGCGAAAAACTCACCACCGCCCTCGAAAGCCTGCGCAACTACGACGCCGGCGGCTACACCCTCGACTTCGGCCCCGGCAAACGCCAGGGCTCCCACTTCGCCGAAGTCACCATCCTCGGCAGCGGCGGCAAGCTGCTGCACTAAGCGCGCAGCAGACACCAAGGGAGCCCGGAGGCCAAGGCCAACCGCGCTGAATCCTTCGAGCCCCTGAAACGCAAAAGTCAGAAGCGCCGTCACAATCACGACACAAATCTATTGCACAATCCGGCCCACGCATGGTAGGGTGCGCCACCAATTCACCAAGAAGCCCACCACCAACCGGGGCTTTTCGTGAATTTCAATAGCGCCTATCGCGCAAGCAGCGGCAACCCTCCCATCCAGACGCAGCGTTCCGAATTTGCCAGCCATGGCGCCAACGGAACGCCCGGATGCGAAGCCTTCCCCTTCTTGAAAACAAACCGGCGGACGAGCCATAGCGCGTCATCGCGTTTGGCACCGGCAAGCACTGCGTACCCACGACATCACGGGCAATCGGATTTGCTCGGTCGTGACGTCGCACTCCTGGGGTACGCCTCAAGACACGGTAGGCCTTGTCTTATTAAATTCATCCTGCATGGCACGCGCCATCTCAAAAAATAAAACTATGCACAACACCACACCCATCACTGTAGGCCGCTTCCGCGTTTCCCCCATGACGAAGCAAGACTCCGACGGCGGCTTTGCCGCATCGGTGTCCATCCACTCGGGCAGAGGCACATCCACCACGACCCGGATCATGCGTTTCAAACCCAGCTTCACGAGTCAAACCGCTGCCCTGCATTACGCCTCGACCGAAGGCGTCGCCTGGGCCCTTCAGAACTAACAGCAAGCCAACACACGATGGAATGCAAGAGCCGGCCAGCAAGGCTCTGGCAGCGCTCTTCGTCATGGCTGCGGCCCGTATGATGTCGATCATGGGTACCGCCACACCTTGAGCCCACCCACCTCCCGCACGCACAGCACGAAAAAGTCCGATCTTCCGAGCAAGATCTGCGCATGCTGCGGCAGGCCATTCCTGTGGCGAAAAGAATGGGCGTCAGTCTGGGCAGAGGTCAAATATTGCTCCGATAAAGCATCTCGCAACCCGGAAGTCATTTCTTGACCATGCGAAATGACTTCATCCATCTCATAAAAGTGTTCTGAGCCACCCGAATAAATTTCGGCACCTCCAGAACATTTATCTCGCATCACTGAATCCTCTTCGCCACCTCGCGAATGTTCTTCGCCTACCCGCGAAGTTCAATCGCCCCCCGCCGAACTCACTTCCGGGCTTCCGAGTGCATCACTTCACAGCCCAAAATGCATACGCCATCGTAGTGTATCGGGCATAGACAGCGTCTCCAGCTTCTTGCCCACCACACACACGCCATGGCCAACCCCACCAAAGTCCGCATGTCGCCGCAACATCTCAGGGCCGACGAAGACACCTACCGCGCCCTCAAAGGCATCCCCCACTACCAGCCGTACAAGGACGGCTACAGCTTCCCTGCCGTCAGCGCCGCCTACGAGCGCCTGAACGCCGCCCACGAAGCCGAGCTCCACGCCCGCAACACCCACGCCGCCACCCGCGACGCCCTCATCGCCGCGCAGCACGAATTCCACGAACTGATCCTCGGCGTGAAAAACCAGGTCAAGGCCATCTACGGCCCGGATTCGGACGAACTGGCGGCGCTGGGGTTGAAGAAGAAGTCGGAGAAGAAGGGGCGGGGGAAGGCGTCCGGCAAATCCGCAAATGAAGTAACCGTCGGTCGCAACAGTTGATACCCGGAGAATCCCCATGTCGATGATTGGAAATTTCCTAGCGTTACCCCAAACCGAACTGGATGCGCTATACGCTAATCCTGAGTCCGTTCCTATGGTCCTCTATGAAACGCAAGCATCTGAAACTGTTGATCTCGATAAGGCGTGGCACGGAATCCACTTCATGCTGACAGGAGAGCAATACGGCGGGGCTGGACCGCTTGCCCAAGTCATCATGGGTGGCATACCAATCGGCGAAGAAGATGTTGGTTACGGCCCCGCCAGGGGAATGTCTGCATCTGATGTCAAAGAAGTAGCAGTTGCACTTGGCCAAATATCGGAAACCGACTTTCGAGCTAGATTTGATCCAACTGCGTTGAGCAACGCCGATATCTATCCTCGGATTTGGGAAGATGGCGACGGCGCCTTGGACTACATTACAGATAACTTTCTTGAAGCCAAACGCTTTTACGAAATGGCTGCAGAAAGAGAATTGGCCGCAATTCTCTTCATCAACTGAACATCTCTAAGCTTTTGCATTTTCCTCACACGGACATATTGAAATCTCGCGCTGAACTCCAAGCATCCAGCGCGAGACAATATCAATCGACAACCTCTACCTCCTTGCATCATCAGTGCGTTCAGCACATTGCCAATTCGCGGACTTCTGGTGGCGGTACAATACGATGGCATATCCATTGCCTGTACCTCCCTAAAAGGAAACGCGCTTGTAGATGGGCTTGGTGGAATGGGCCTGTGCAAGCTTGTCATCGGGCATCTCCACCTCCCACAACTAAACGGAGGGCGGAGCAATGGCTCCTAATATCCGCCTAGGGACCAAGGAGAAACGTATGCCATTCACACCATTCCATTTCGGCCCCGGCGCAGTCCTTCATGCTCTGGCGCCACGCCGCGTCAGCTTTCTCGCCTTCTGCGCAGCCAATGTGGTGGTCGATATCGAGCCGCTGTATTACATGCTCACCCGCCAGTATCCGCTGCACCGCTTCTTCCATACCTTCATTGGGGTGTCCTTCGCGATAGGGCTGACGGTGGCCTTGTTTATCGGGCTGTTGAAAGCAAGTACCAAGGTCCGTTTCATTCCCAACCTGTTCGGCTGGAAGTCGCTCACCCCACTCCCCGTCATCGTCGGCGCCGTGCTTGGTGGCTATACCCACATCGTGCTGGATGGCCTGATGCACGGTGACATCCAGCCACTGGCGCCATTCAGTTCCGCCAATCCCTTTCAGGGGCTGGTATCGCTGGCTGCGTTGCATCGGTTCTGCATCTATGCAGGCGTGTTCGGACTGGCCGTGGTGGCGATACGCAGACTAACGCATCGCCGACGGACACAACCCATTCGCCCGTGAATGGCCAGCCCCTGTGCCCCGGTTCACAGACCGGATCATTACGGGAACATACAATGATGCCGAAAACATCCCCATCGACTCCGAGAAGAGAAACATGAAACGCGTCCTTGTTCCCGCAATTGTTCTGGTCGGCGCCATTGGCGTGCTGAGTGGCTGTGCGACCGAAGATTCCCGCAGCCTTGCCGTTGCCAAATCCGCGTCGGCGGCGCGGCCTTATAGTGGCGTGCGCAATCCCATTTCCGTGGGCAAGTTCGACAATCGCTCCACGTTCATGCGCGGCATTTTCACCGACGGGGTGGACCGCCTCGGTAGCCAGGCCAAGACGATCCTGATCGGGCATCTCCAGCAGAGCAACCGCTTCAATGTGCTGGACCGCGACAACATGAGCGAGATCAAGCAGGAGGCGGCGCTGAGCAAGACGACGCAGACCTTGAAGGGCGCGCGTTTCGTCATTACCGGTGATGTCACCGAATTCGGCCGGAAGGAAGTTGGCGATCACCAGTTGTTCGGCATCCTGGGGCGCGGCAAGCAGCAGATCGCCTATGCCAAAGTGACACTGAATGTAGTGGATGTGCAGACCGCTGAAGTCGTTTATTCGGCCCAGGGCGCTGGTGAATACAGTCTGTCCAACCGGGAGGTGATCGGTTTCGGCGGCACGGCCAGTTATGACTCGACCCTCAACGGCAAGGTGCTCGATCTGGCGATACGCGAGGCGGTGGACAGCCTCGTGGGCGGCATTGAAAGCGGCGCGTGGCGCCCCGTCAATTGATCCGCGCCGACGCCCTCGCCATGTATCGCTTTTGCAGAAATGGTTTGCTGGCCGCAGCAGTGCTGTCCGCCACCCTGACGACGGGCTGCGCCAACCGTCCGCAATCCGTCTATTACTGGGGCGACTATCAGCCCCAGGTCTACACCTATTTCAAGGGGGAAAAGGGGCCGGAGGATCAGATCCAGGCCCTGGAAGCGACGCGTGAAAAAGCCGCGGCCCAGGGCAAGCCCCTGCCCCCCGGCTTTCAGGCGCATCTGGCGATGCTGTACGGTCAGAGCGGGCGCACCGATCGCATGAAACAGAACCTCGAAGCAGAGAAGCAGCAGTTTCCGGAAAGCACAACGTTCATGGATTTCCTGCTGAAGAAGGTCTCCCCCTGACGGTCCGTCGAGGCACACGATGAAAGAGAAATACGCCATGAAATGGACCACCCTGCTTGCCGCCGCCTTGCTGCTGGGCGGCTGTGCGACGCAAGGCAAGAAATACGACTACTCGGCTTTCCAGCAAAGCCGGCCGGCCTCCATCCTCGTCCTTCCGCCCCTCAACGGTTCGCCGGACATCGGCGCAACCTACAGCCTGTGGTCGCAGACGACGCTCCCGCTGGCCGAGTCGGGCTATTACGTGCTCCCAGTGACGCTGGTCGACGAGGCCTTCCGGCAAAACGGCCTGACGGCGCCCGCCGACATCCACGAGATTGCCATCGACAAACTGCGCCAGATCTTCGGCGCGGATGCGGCGCTGTATATCAACGTCAAGCAATACGGCACGTCCTATATGGTGGTGTCGAGCGAGACGCGGGTGACAGCAAACGGCAAGCTGGTGGATCTGCGTTCCGGGGCAACCCTGTGGGAAGGCAGCGCAACGGCGTCCACCAGCGAGACCGACAATAACTCCGGCGGTGGCATTGTCGGTTTGCTGGTCAAGGCCATCATTTCCCAGATCGGCGACACCCTTTCCAACCGGGGACACGCTATTGCCGGCATCACCAGCAGCCGTCTGCTCTCGGCTGGGCAACCGAATGGAATTCTTTATGGACCCCGTTCTCCAAAGTATCTGAAGGACGGCTCGCCGACGCCTTGAGCGCCGGATGGGACAATCAGGCGGGGCGCTCAGCAAAGCCAACAGCAAGCTCCCCGCAAGAAATGCGAAAGACCAGCGAAAGACATTGCAGAGCATCGATGTCGAAGGGCTTTACACGCCACTTCAAGCTTTCACCCACATCTGCAGGAAATTTCTGATTAATTAATCATCTAATCGCGTCAGCCTGCTTCTTGCTTGGTGAGTTCAGTCGCAGCCTCTTGCAGCGCGACAAAACCCAAAGGAGGAAGACATGAGCAGAATGCTGGCCAGGATGCTGCGTACCACTCTTTCGCTGGTGCTGGTGGCGGGGGCAGTGAATGCGGAAGCAACCCTCTTCTCGGGAACGCTTTTTTACACCACCTACAACGGAGGGCAGAACGTCTGGAGCATCGATTTCAATTACAGCACCGCGACGAACAGCTATAACCTCACCAATAACACCAATATTGCTTCCACCAACGGTGCAGACGGCATCATCTTTGCGCCCAACGGGAATCTGCTGGTTGGCGGGCAGGGCTCCGGCAATGTCTATGAAGTGAACAAGACCAGTGGCGCCGTGGTGAATACCCAATTCACCGGAACGCCGACCTATCACCTTACCCTCGATCCAAACGGCAACAAGGTTTACACCAGCGATTTCGGCGGGAGACTCAACACGCTATCGCTCCCCATCGGCACGGGCAGTACGCCGACGACCATTACGGGGAACGATGGCGGCATCACGCAGATCGCGTTCGGCATGGGCGGTACGGTCTTCTATGTGAACGGAAGCCCCAACGGATTCGGCAACGTCGGCACCATCGATCTTTCCACCGGTGTCACCACACGTCTCCATTCGTCGGTTCTTCCCGCCCACGGACTGATCTTCGATCCATTCACCAACATGATCACCATGTTCGGTGATGGCCATACGGGCACGATGAATGCCACCGACGGTTCGGGCCTCAAGGTGAGCGGCACGCAATTCACCTGCGACTTCGACCAGGGCGCGGTCACCGGCACCGGTATCGCGTTGGTCGCCGGCTGTGGCCGACTGACCCTGCTGGACTATACCCAGTCTCATGACATCACGAATCCGGACTGGTTCGGCTCGATCTTCGTAAATGGAGCGATCGACGACGTGGCGCCACTCGTCGGTGCCGGCTCGCAATGCGGCACTCGCTGCAGCTCTGTTCCGGAACCGGCGACGCTGAGCCTGCTCGGCCTCGGCATCATCGGGGCACTACTGGCCCGCCGCCAAAGGGCCTGAAATTGCAGTGCTTCGTGCCGGACACCCACAGCCTGGCACGAAGACCCTTTTAACGCCCTTTTTCCATCATCGAACGACGGCGAAAGGAGCATTCATTCCGCATTCAAGCGACACTTTAATATTCCAATCTCGTAATCCAAATGACGTTTGCTAACATTCCATTCGTGTACTCCAATGCACAGACACGATTTCGGCAAACGTCTCGCCTTGCACCTCTCATAGGTGCTACGGCACGTGTGCCGTCCCCCAAAATGAGATTTCAGCGAGGCAATCCATGGATATCGATTTCCACTACTACGCCACCTACGTAGCAGCCGTCGTTGCAGGCTACAACACCACCGATGCCACATCGATCGCGCATGCCGCGCAGTACATCGATGACGCGACGCCGATCCGGCAGATCAAGACGGCCGATATCGAGACGATCGCCACGGTATTGCCAACCCTATCCAGCGATCCCCACGAGGAAACGGCGGTGGGCTCGGCCAACGACTGGAATCCGAACAAGATCGCCCGCCACCGGCGGATGTGGACGGCCTTCCATTTCCTGCCCGGCAATATCGGCCCCCATTACGCGGTGCCCTACAAGGGGCCACAGTCCGATTCGTCCGTCTATGGCGCGTGGAACTACAACGACGAGCTGGCCCAGTTGCAGTTCCAGTCCATGTGCCTGCCCGGCAGCCCGCTCGCGCTGGCAATGGTGGAGGACACGCTCAGGAATCATTCGCACGATCTGAAGATGATCGGCATCCGCATGCATGTGCTGATTGACACCTTTGCACACCAGCACTTTTGCGGCTCGGCGGCCTGGCATGTGAATGACGTGCACAACGATGGGCAGTATTACGACAAGAGCGGCAACATCACCAACATTGAGGTGGGCTTTTTCGACAAGACCGGCGGATCGGGCAACTACAACTCACTCAGCTTCACCGGGCACGGCCGCATGGGCCATCTGCCTGATTACCCGTGGATCACCTTCCTGTACCAGCCGCGCTGGTCGGACAAGACGATCACCCGCGACAACCCCACCCAGTACAGCCGGGCCTTCCGGGAAATGGCCCATGCGCTGTACTGCATCCGGACCGGCACGGAATACACCTACGGCCTGTCCGACGATGCGCTGCTCAGCAGGCTCGGTGTTTCCGGCGCGGTCTTTGCCACGGTGGACGAGATCATCCGCCTGCGCCCGAAGGGCGAGAGCGTTGGCGAGCGCACGGCTTACATTCTGTCGGACTGGACCGACGAGCGTTGCGAGAACTGGCGGGAAAGACTCAATGGCCAACGGTTCGAGCACGCCCTGCTGAAAGCAGCACCGCCGGACTACCAGGAAGCCCAATACCAGGAAGAGGCCGAAGCGTTGCTGGGCAGGAATCAGCCCATCAGCGGCAGCGCATACGCGGCGTGGCATGGCGCCGCGCTACAGCACCTGGACTTCGTGGACACCTACCTCGGCGAGCATAAGCTGGGCCGTCTGCTCGGCACCGTGCCCTTTGTGGGGGCCGCAGAGTTGAAGCACATCCTGGACAAGACCTGTTTCATCGCACCGCGCATGAACGAGAAGGAGGCCGTCGTCGAGGTGGAGAACGACAGCCGGGAGAGCGGCACGCCCATCCAGCTGTACGACCGCAAGCATTCCACGCCCGAAGTCCATTGGACGCCCAAGTACATCGGGAAGAATGAAGACGGCGACGATCTGTTCACCTTCCACAACGCGCGCATCGGCAAGTACCTCAGCGTGAAGGATGGTTTCGCCCGCAGCAGCGACCAGCCTTATGCGTTCCGTCTATCGGTGAGCTCCACGAACATCGGCGCAGGCTGGCCGAAACAGCCCCGCCATCTGTCGATCTGGGTGGATGAGGATCACGTGCTCAAGCTTGAAGACAACCAGTTCGGCGATAGCACCAAGCTGCAGGTCTGGGAGCCGGATCCGAACAATCCTCACTTCAACGACTGGCTCGTCCAGGCCGCCAGCTGAGACATTCCAGCGCAGGCTCCGCCGCCGCGCTCTTTCCGGAGTCCGGCACTGATCCTGTTCGCGTGGGACGACGCAGCAGACCGAGGAGGGCATGGCGACGGAGCCCCGCCGTCATGCCCTGCAGTTCAGCGGGACAAGGGCGGCCACATCAGGGCACCACGAATACTCTTGGAGTCCCCCATCACTTCGCTGTTGTTCAACCACACAGCCAGGGTGCCTGTGGAAATCGACGCCAGCGCCGGGTAATAGAGGCGTGTGCTGGCCTGCGGGGCCCCACTGACGGCAAGGCCGGGGGCCGCTGGCGAGACACTGCCGTCGGCACCGATACACCGTGCGTACACACCGGTGGGGCCACCCGGATTGTTGACGTAGGCTCCCTGCGACCAAGCCAGTACGTATCCGCTGGCCGCGAAGACCAGGGACGAATCACCGGAATTGGTGGTAATGCCAACGGCAAGGGGTAGCCCGCCGCTGGCCGGCGGTCCGTTAAGAAGCACACCTTCGCGGGTGATGAAGGTCCCGTACATGTCGCCTGGCGAGGAGTAGTTGAGACCGACGTAGTTACGACGATCTATCCAGGTGATCAGGCAATTGACCGGGTCACAGGCGACACGGGGCGCGAATTGCATGTCGGGAGCGGTAGAGATGGCGATGGGCACGAGATCCAGCAGAGCCCCCGCCGTACTCACCCGTGCGGCCACAATGTCGTGGTCAGGCAGGCCGGATGAGCCGGTTTCCCAGGCTACGATGAAGTCCCGCCCATCGAAAGCGACCGCTGGTATATCCGAATAGCCGGAAATGGCCGTTCCGATCAGGAAGTCAGCCCCGACGACACCGCTGGACGAGACGAGCACGCCGCGAATGGTGCTCTGTACCGGATCGTAGTTGTAATAGGCCACCAGATATTGTCCGTTGCCGTAGGCCACCGCGGGAAAGCGGCCGTTCGCCGCCAGGACGGCCCCAGGGTAAGGATCCAGCACTACGCCGTCGCTACTTACCCGTTGTGCGTGCAAGCCAGCCTCATCACGCATGACCGTCATGTATGTATTGCCATTGGAGGCAACAGCAGGCGCACCCTCCAGACTGGACAAAGCCGCGCCGGAGAGGGCGATATTCTGCTGCAACGCCCCGTCGGCAGCGATGAATTGGCCGATCCATTGTCGACCACTGGCGCCCTGGCGGTTACTGACGAGTAAATAGCGTATGCCATCGCTGGACAGGGCCGGTCCGCCGGGCCGGGTTGCATCGGAGTCTCCGTTAGCCAACACGCCCAAAAGATCGCGCGGCGGAAATACCCCGCCCTTGATGCCATTGACGGACACCGCGCGCAAATCGGACGTCTCCGTGCTGGTTTGTGTACCGACAGTGGCTTTGACAAGCTGGCGGATGGTCCCTATGCCATCGGCACGCCATTCGTGGACGGTCTCCGCGACGGGCACAGAACCCCCAGCAGACAACGTCAGGGTGCCTGCTATGTCGTAACGGATCCGTGCAGCATTGGAGAAACTACCAGCCCCGAGCACCAATGTCTCGTAACCTTCGACGACGCCGGTCACCTTGACGTCTACGTGCTCGTCCTTGCCATCCCCGTCCAGATCAGTACCGATGTCCACGTTCTTGCGGTCGAGCAACGGCGTCTGGCTGAACGTGCCGTCGAAACGCATGAAGTCCACCTGATTGATGATCGCATTGACCCAGCTTGCCGGGGAATTGTCTCCCAAATAGACGAAGGCCCGCGCATCCTTGGCGTAATAGCTGTCGACGGCGACCCCGTCCCCCGATGGATTGCTTTCTCGGAACACCCAGGCATTAACACCTGCGACAGGCTGCGTCCCGGTGATCTGCATTTCATTGATATAGGTGGAAACCGAGGAATCCGGAGAGATGGAGTTGACGTCGTAAACCCAATCCGCCCCGGTGAGCACCGGATAATAGGACTCTGAAATTCCGGTCGCTTGCGGTGGCGTCGAACCGCCACCGCCACCCCCACCACAACCTGCCAGGAAGACGCCCAGCAGGACCATGATCCGCTGCCGCATGACACACCTCCCGTCTGTTCTTCGAGACTCTTTATTATTCAGGGTAGGCAGTGATCACTATGCTTTCAAGAAAATGGAGCGCATTTACCATGCATTCATTTGAAATATAAAAAAATGAAACTAAACTTCCCGAGACTTACCCTTGCTTTGCTTTCGCCATAAATTGGCGAAATAGGGGACATCTAAAAAACTGTTATTAGCGCGAAGCCGAATAGCCCCCGATCAGGCGGCACCACCACCTGTTTTACCGAGCATCGCCCGCAGGTTGGCGATGCGTGCTCGGGCGTCTTCCTTGCTGACCGGCTCGGGGTTCTTGCGGTCGCTGCGCTTGATGCCTTCCATGCCCATCTCGTCGATGAAGCGCGACGGGTCGCAGGTACGCACGTCGCGGCCGGCCTTGCGGCGTTCGCAGTAGCTGATGGTCAGGCTGCGCTGGGCGCGGGTGATGCCCACGTACATCAGGCGGCGCTCTTCCTCGATCTTGTCCTCGTCGATGGACGACTGGTGGGGCAGCAGCCCTTCCTCGACACCGACCAGGAAGACGTGCTTGAACTCCAGCCCCTTGGAGGCATGCAACGTGGCGAGCTGGACCTGGTCGAGTTCCTCGTCGTTCTTGTCGAGCATAGTGATCAGGCTAATAGTCTGGATCATGTCCGACAGGGTCTTGCCGTCCTCCTCACCCTTGCGGCCGAGCCAGCCGGTGAAGTCGCCGACGTTGCTCCACTTGGTCTCGGCTTCGCGGGGCTCGCAGCTTTCGTACAGCCAGGCTTCATAGTTGATGGCCTTCAGCATGTCGTTGATGACTTGCCCGGCGGGTTCGCGCGGGGCGCGGTGGGCCATGCGGTTGATGAAGTGGCAGAACTCGCGCACGGTTTCGAGCTGGCGGGCGTTGACGTGCTCGGCGGCGCCCTCCTCAAAGGCGGCGCTGAACAGGCTGATGTTGCGGTTGGAGGCGTAGCGGCTGAGGGCTTCGATTGAGGCAGCACCCACGCCGCGACGCGGCACGGTGATCGAACGGATGAAGGACAGGTCGTCGTCCTCGTTGGCGATCAGGCGCAGGTAGGCGCACAGGTCCTTGATTTCGGCGTTCTCGAAGAAGCTGCGCCCACCCGAGATGGCGTAGGGGATCTTGTGGTTGCGCAACTGCTGCTCGAACAGGCGGGCCTGGTGGTTGCCGCGGTAGAGGATCGCGTAGTCCTTGAAATGGGTACGGTTCTCGAACTTGTGGGCGGACAGCTTCATCACCACCGCCTCGGCCTCGTGCTCTGGGGTCTGGTAGGCCACCACGTTCACCGGGTCGCCAGCGCCGTGCTCGGACCACAGCTTCTTCTCGAAGAGCTTCTCGTTGTTGGCGATGACGGTGTTGGCGGCGTGCAGGATGCGCGTCGTGGAGCGGTAGTTCTGCTCCAGCTTGATGACCTTCAGCTTGGGGAAATCCACCGGCAGCTGGCGCAGGTTCTCCACGTCGGCACCGCGCCAGGCGTAGATGGCCTGGTCGTCGTCGCCCACCGCGGTGAAGGCCGCGCGCACGCCGGTGAGCAGCTTGATCAGCCGGTACTGGGCGCGGTTGGTGTCCTGGTATTCGTCGACCAGCAGGTAGCGCAGCTTGTTCTGCCAGCGCTCGCGCACCTCGGGGTGCTCCTCGAAGAGCTTGACCGGCAGGCGGATGAGATCGTCGAAATCCACGCCCTGGTAGGCGCGCAGGGTCTTGTCGTACTCCATGTAGAGCAGCGCGGCTGCGGACGAGATTTCGTCGTTGGCCAGGTGGGCCGCCTCGTGGGGTTCGACGAGGGCGTTCTTCCAGCTGGAGATCTGCCACTGCAGGGCCTTGGCGCGGTTCTTGTCGGTGTTGGCCGTCATCTCGGCGATGATCTGCGTGGTGTCCGACGCGTCGAGGATGGAGAACTGCGGCTTGAGGCCGAGCAGCGCGGCCTCCTGGCGCACGATGCGCACGCCGAGCGCATGGAAGGTACACACCGTGAGACCCTTGACCGCGCGCCCGCCCATCAGCTTCTCGATGCGCTCCAGCATCTCCTTGGCCGCCTTGTTGGTGAAGGTGATCGCGGCGATGTTGTGCGGGTTGAAGCCGCAGTCGCTGATCAGGTAGGCGATCTTCTGGGTGATCACCCGCGTCTTGCCGGAACCGGCGCCGGCCAGCACCAGGCAGGGGCCGTCCAGGTAATGGATGGCTTCGCGTTGCGGGGCATTGAGGAGGAGCGACATGAGCGTGCTGCGGACATCGGGTGGAGCGGGAGCGCATTCTACCGCGCCGCAGCGACCGGCCTGATGTAAGCTCTTCGCACCATGTCCGTCTTCACTCCCGTCACCGACGCCGACCTCGCGGTCTGGCTGCGGAACTACGCCATTGGCCGCCTGGATGTTCTGCAGGGGATCTCCGCCGGCGTGCAGAACAGCAATTTCTTCGTCACCACCAGCCTCGGCCGCTACGTGCTGACGCTGTTCGAGACGATGCCGCGTGCCGAGCTGCCTTTCTATCTGCACCTGATGGCCCACCTGGCCCGCCACGGCCTGCCGGTGCCGGCGCCGATCGCCAACCGGGACAACGAATACCTGGGCACCCTGTCCGGCAAGCCGGCGGTGCTGGTCACGCGCCTCGCCGGCAAGTCGGAGATGGCGCCCACCGTCGCCCACTGCGCGCGCATCGGCTCGATGGTGGCCGGCCTGCATCTGGCCGGGCAGTCCTTCGGACGCAAACAGGCCAACCCGCGCGGCGCGGAATGGCGCCGCGACTGCGCGGCCCGCGTGCGCACCCATCTGCCCGCCGACGAGCAGGCCGAACTCGATGCCGAGTTGGCCTTCCAGACCGGCTTCGACCTGCGCGCGCTGCCGCAAGGCGTGATCCACGCCGACCTGTTCCGCGACAACGTGCTGTGGGACGGCGATTTCGTCGGCGGCGTCATCGACTTCTACTTCGCCGGCGTGGATGCGCTGCTGTTCGACGTGGCGGTCACCGTCAACGACTGGTGCGCCGACGCCGACGGCCAGCTCGATGCGGCCCGCGCAACGGCGCTGCTCGCCAGCTACGCCGAGGCCCGCCCCTTCACCGCCGCCGAACGCAACGCCTGGCCGGCCGTGCTGCGCGCCGCCGCGCTGCGCTTCTGGCTGTCGCGGCTGGAAGACTTCCACCTGCCGCGCCCCGGCGAGATGGTGCTGGTGAAGGATCCGGGCGAGTACCGGCGCATCCTGCAACTGCGCTCCCATGCCGATGCGCTGCCGGTTTTGCCGGCCTGAAAACGTGCCGCGAGGGTTTTGCCCGTTTGAACTGGGTGGGGGATTTGGGCTAGCATCTCGTCGCAGCGCAACATCCTGATTTTTCACTCCGTTTCCCACGCCCGACAATGACCGAACCGGCTGCCCCGGCACACCATCCCCACAACGCCGCGCGCCATCCGCGCCCGCGCCATGTTTCGCCCTTCGAAAGCCTGGTCTGGCTGAAGGCCGGATGGTTCTATTTCGCCCGCAATCCGGGGGTGTGGGTCGCCATCAGCGTGATCTTCATCATCATGCTGTTCGTGTTGGGCCTGGTGCCGCTGCTCGGCTGGGCGGTGGTGCTGATCGGCTTCCCGGTGATGGTCGCCGGCATGGTGCTGGGCTGCCATGCGCTGGCCCAGGGCAAGGCGCTGCGCGTCGAACACCTGTTCGCCGGCCTCAAGGTACATGCCGGCAACCTGTCGCTGGTGGGCGTGTTCTACCTGCTCGGTGGCCTGCTCGCCGGCTTCGTGTCGGTGCTGATCGGCGGCGGCGCGCTGCTCACCGGCTACATCCTCGGCGCGCTGGCCGGCATGGGCATGGGCCTGGTCAGTGGCGTGCTGCTCGGCAGCATCGTGTTCTCGGTGCTGTGGGTGCTGCTGATCACCGCGCTGTGGTTCGCCGCCCCGCTGGTGGTGCTGCGCGACACCCCGCCACTGGATGCGATGAAGATGTCCCTCTCGGCCTGCTTCGGCAACTTCGGCGCCTTCGTGGTGCTGGGCGTGCTGATCTACGTGCTGATCTGGGTCGCCATGATCCCCGCCGGCCTCGGCGTACTAATCCTTGTTCCGGTGCTCGCCGGCACACTGTACGCGTCCTACCAGGACGTCTTCGGCGACACGGCGCTGGTCTCACCGCACGCCGCCGCGGCTCCGGCAGAGACGGACTGAGCGGATGCAGGCGCGCACCTTACCGGCCCAGCGCGGCTGGGCCTGGATCGCCGATGGCTTCGCCCTGTGGCGGCGCAACCCGGCGCTGGTCACTTTCCTGGTCTTCGGCAGCTCGCTGACGCTGCTGCTTGTCGCCGCGATTCCCCTTATCGGCCAGGTCATCATGTTCCTGGTGATGCCGGCACTGTCGCTGGGCATTTTCAACGGCTGCAAGGCGGTCGCCGAACGGCGCAAGGCCGGGCCCGAAATCCTCGTTTCCGGCTTCCGCCAGAACCTGCAGGAGCAGGTCAAGATCGGCGGCATCTACTTCATCGGCTCGCTAATCGTGCTCGGCCTCAGCACGCTGTTCGATGCCGAGGTGAACAGCAAGCTGTTCAAGGCCGTGATGGGCAAGACCAGCTGGGGTGAGACCCTCGACGACCCGGCGTTCATCGTCGCACTGCTGGTCAGCACGGTCGGCTCGACACCGCTGATGATGGCCTACTGGTTTGCGCCGCTGCTGGCCGGCTGGGGGCGCATCCCGGCCACCAAGGCGCTGTTCTTCAGCTTCGTCGCGTGCCTGCGCAACTGGCGCGCCTTCCTAGCCTTCGGGCTGGGCCTGATGGGCGTGGCGCTGGGCGCCGGCGTGCTGGTCAGCGTGCTCGAACTGGTCTCGCCACTGCTGAGCCTGCTGCCGGCGCTGGCCTTCCCGATCGTCTTCATCCCGGTCGTCTTCGCCAGTTTCTACGCCAACGCGCTGGACGTGTTCGACCGCATCGGCCCTGACGATGCCAGCTGAACACGCCCTCGGGCTTTTCGGCGGCACCTTCGACCCGATCCACTACGGCCACCTGCGCCTCGCCGAAACAGCCCGCGAAGCCCTCGGCCTGGAGACGGTGCGCTTCATTCCCGCCGGCCAGCCGCCGCATCGGGACGCCCCCGGCGCCAGCGCCGCAGACCGGTTGGCGATGGCCCGTCTGGCCACCGCGGACAACCCGGCCTTCGACGTGGACCCGGCGGAAGTGGAGGCCGCGCAGGCGAGCTTCACGATCCTGACCCTCGAACGCCTGCGCGCCGAGCTGGGCCCCACGCGGCCGCTGGTGCTGCTGCTTGGCGTCGATGCATTGCTCGGCCTGCCCACCTGGAAGCGCTGGCACGAACTCTTCGACTTCGCCCACGTGGCCGTCGCCAACCGCCCCGGCTACAGTCTCGACAGCGCACGCATGGCACCGGAGCTGGCCGAACTCACGCACCGCCGCCACGGCACGCTGGACGCCCTCGAAGGCCGCCCGGCCGGCTCGCTGGTGCAGTTCGCGATGACCCCGCTGGCGATCTCCGCCACCGACATCCGCGCCCGCCACGCTGCCGGCCAGAGCCTGCGCTATTTGCTCCCGCCGGCCGTTGTTGACTATATTTCCTTGCACCAACTCTACCTCTGAATCAATGGAAATCACCCAATTCGAACAACTCGTCGTCTCCGCCCTTGAAGACATCAAAGGCAAGGACATCCAGGTCATCGATACCACCCGCCTCACCTCGCTCTTCGACCGGGTGGTCATCGCCAGTGGCGACTCCAACCGCCAGACCCGCTCCCTCGCCCGCAACGTGGCCGACAAGGCCCGCGAAGCCGGCCTCACGGTGATCAGCGTGGAAGGCGAAGACTCCGGCGAATGGGTACTGGTGGATCTGGGCGACATCGTCGTGCACGTCATGCAGCCGGCCGTCCGCGCCTACTACAACCTGGAAGAGCTGTGGTCCGCCACGCCGGCGCGCCCGTCCCGTCCCGGCAGTGCCGCGGCCCGCGCCGCCTGATCCTTACCGCACGACCCGCGGCGCAACCGGCGCCGCCCCCCGCCCCATGAAACTCCTGATCGTCGCGGTCGGCACCCGCATGCCGGCCTGGGTCGACACCGCCTTCGACGACTTCGCCAAGCGCATGCCACGCGAGCTGCCACTGCAGCTCGTCGAGGTGAAGGCCGAGCCCCGCACCACCGGCAAGACCGTGGAAGCCATGATGGCCCTCGAAGCGTCCCGCATCGAGGCGGCCCTGCCGCCGCGCTGCAGGCGCCTGATCCTCGACGAACGCGGCGAGGACCTGACCACCAAGGCCCTCGCCAAGCGCCTGGAGCGCTGGCAGGACGTCGGCGACGACGTGGCGCTGATCATCGGCGGACCGGACGGCCTCGACCCGGCCCTGAAGGCCACCGCCCACGAGACGATGCGCCTGTCCAGCCTGACCCTGCCCCACGCGATGGTGCGGGTGATGCTGTCCGAAGCCTTGTACCGGGCCTGGAGCCTGTCGAAGAACCATCCGTATCACCGGGAATGATGTCGTGATCTACCTCGCCTCCAACAGCCCCCGTCGCCGCGAACTGCTCAAGCAGATCCATGTCCGTTTCGAACCGCTGCTGTTCCGCAGCGGAGCGCGAGCCGACGCCGATGTGAACGAGGACGTTCTACCCGGCGAGGACGCCTTCACCTACGTGCAGCGGGTCGCCATGGCCAAGGCCGTCGGCGGCATCAAGCGGATCAGCTGGCGCAGCCTGCCGCCGCGCCTCTTGCTGGCTGCCGACACCACGCTGGAGCTGGATGGGGCGATCATCGGCAAACCGGACAATGCGGAGCACGCAGTGGACATCCTGCGCTCCCTGTCCGGCCGCAGCCATCAGATTCTCACCGCTGTGGTGGTCAGCGACGGCCAGCGCTATGCCCAGCGCCTGTCGACCAGCGAAGTGCGCTTCCGCACCGTGGATGAGCAGGACATCCGCCGCTACGTGGCCAGCGGCGAGGCCGCCGACAAGGCCGGCGCCTACGGCATCCAGGGCCGCGCTGCAGTCTTCATCGAGGAGATCCGTGGCAGCTACACCGGCATCATGGGCCTGCCGCTGTTCGAGACTGCCGCCCTGTTGCAGGAATTCGGCTATCCTCTCTGATTGACGCCGACCAACAAGAGTCGGCCGCCTATCGGAGGAGAAGACCACCACACGCTAGCTGGCGCGACACGCCCCGCGCAGCCGATGCCGGACGAGCGGCGATCGGCGATGGCACATCCACGCGATGTGCCATCGCCCATCACCGTTTGCTTCTCGCATCATGTCTGACGAATACCTGATCAATTTCACCCCTCAAGAAACCCGCGTCGCCCTCATGCAACAGGGCGTCGTGCAGGAAGTCCACGTCGAACGCACGGCGAGCCGCGGCATCGTCGGCAACATCTATCTGGGCCGCGTCGTACGCGTGCTGCCCGGCATGCAGTCGGCGTTCATGGACGTCGGCCTCGAACGCACCGCCTTCCTGCACGTGGCCGACATCTGGGCCGACCGCCACCACGGCGACGCGCCGCGCCCCATCGAACGCATCCTGTCGGAAGGGCAGAACCTGATCGTCCAGGTGCTGAAGGACCCCCTCGGCACCAAGGGCGCCCGCCTGTCTACGCAGATCTCCATCGCCGGCCGGATGCTGGTCTACCTGCCCCAGGATAAGCACATCGGCATTTCCCAGCGGATCGGCGACGAGGCCGGCCGCGAGGCCCTGCGCGAGCGCGTCACGCGCCTGCTGCCGAGCGACGAGACCGGCGGCTACATCGTCCGCACGATGGCCGAGAACGCCAGCGACGAGGAGCTCGCCGCCGACATCGCCTACCTGCGCAAGCTGTGGGCCGAGATCAAGAACCGCAGCGTCGGCGCCCGTCCGCCCACGGTGCTGTACCAGGACCTCAACCTGGCCCAGCGGGTGCTGCGCGACCTGGTCACCGACGCCACCACGCGGATCGTCGCAGACTCCCGCGAGAACTTCCAGAAGCTGACCGGCTTCGCCACCGAGTACATGCCGCAGGTGCTGCCGCTGCTCGACCACTACACCGGCGAGCGCCCGCTATTCGACCTGCACGGTGTCGAGGCGGAGATCGAGAAGGCGCTGGCGCGGCGGGTCGAGCTCAAGTCCGGCGGCTACCTGATCATCGACCAGACCGAGGCGATGACCACCATCGACGTGAACACCGGCGGCTTCGTCGGCGCGCGCAACTTCGACGACACCATCTTCAAGACCAACCTGGAAGCGGCCCAGGCCATCGCCCGCCAGCTGCGCCTGCGCAACCTGGGCGGCATCATCATCGTCGACTTCATCGACATGGAAAGCCCGGAACACCGCACCGCGGTGCTCGAAGAGTTCCGCAAGGCGCTGGCCCGCGACCACACCAAGATGACGGTGAACGGCTTCACCACCCTCGGCCTGGTGGAGATGACCCGCAAGCGCACCCGCGAATCCCTCGCCCACCTGCTGTGCGAACCCTGTCCGACCTGTAACGGGCGTGGCGAGGTGAAGACCGCCCGCACCGTGGCCTACGAGATCCTCCGCGAGCTGCTGCGCGAGGCACGCCAGTTCAATGCCCGGGAGTTCCGCGTACTCGCCGCGCCGAATGTCATCGACCTGTTCCTGGAAGAGGAGTCCCAAGCGCTCGGCATGTTATCGGACTTCATAGGCAAGGCCATTTCCCTGCATCCGGAAGCCAGCTACGGCCAGGAACAGTTCGATATCGTGCTGCTCTGACAACGACGTCCGCATTGCCGCACCTATGTAGCGCATCCTACATTTGGCGCGGCCTGCGGCGGTTTTCTGCCCCTCGTCGGTGCATCGAAATATTCAATCGGCCAGTGATTGACGATGCAATCAAAGCGCCTTCAAAATCCGGCGCCTCGATACAGGCAGGACCACTTGCAATGCATACCCAAAACCTTCTCCAGGCCACCACCGGCCAGCATGCCGGCGCAGTGCGCATCGGTTTCAATCACGGCTACGCCTTCGACGGCGACAGCGTCCGCCTCGACGCGGAGCTGCTGGTCGGTAATCCCGATGCAACCACCGATCAGGAATGGGCACTGCAGCTGTGGGCCTGCGAGACGCCCTTCGCCGGTGAGCCGGTCCGCGGCACCAAGGTCGCCGAGCTACCGGTCGGCCAGCTCGACAGCCTCAACCAGAGCTGGGTCAGCGCCTTCACCGCGGCCCTGCCACCCGCCGGCCACGCAGAGCACAGCATGGTGCTGGTCCTCGCCAGCGGTCGTGACGGCCAGTTCGACGCGGTTCAGGATTTCGCCAACTTCCCGCGCGCGGAGAGCTTCGTACAGCCGCGCCTGGCCGGCGCCTCCGGCTTCAGCCTCGGCGAACAGAGCGTTGGCATGCGTGTGGAAAGCCTCGAAAACCCCCGCGCCAGCGACAACCTGAGCGGCACCCTGTCCCTCGAACTGTGGGCCCTGGCTGCTCCTTACGCGGCCGGCACGCCCGCTGGCACCCAGCTGGCCGCCGCCAACCTGGGCTCCCTGGCCGGCCAGCGCAGCTGGCAAGACCTCGACCTGACGCTGCCGCTGGCCGCCCGCCCGGTCGGCACCTGGCACGTGGCATTGCTGCTGCGCGAATGGACCGCCACCGGCTACGCGACCCGCGACTTCGCCAACTTCTCACTGCCGGTCAGCTGGAGCGCCGACGAAGAACCCAGCGCCGCGCCCGAGCCCGTCAAGGCCGAACCGGCTGCCGAACCCGTCGCCCAGCCGAAGGCAGCCGGCAAGACCGCACAGAAAGCCGCCACCAAGGCTTCCGCAAAGTCTGCCAAGGCTGAACCGGCTGATACCACCAGCCTTGTCTCCATCAACACCGCCGGCAAGACCGAACTGGCCGCACTGAAGGGCCTGTCGAAGACAGCCGCCGCAGCCATCATCGCCGCCCGCCCGTTCAAGACCATCGACGAACTGCTGACGGTCAAGGGCATCGGCGCCAAGCTGCTCGACAAGCTGAAGAACAACCTGAGCCTGTAAGCAGCGCTCCGGCAAGCGCCGCGAGGCCCGGCCCGGATCACTCCGGCGCCGGGCCTTGTTCATTTCAGGGGCGCGTGCCCGGCGTCCATACGCCATCACCGGTGGCCTCCAGCCAGCACAGCCAGGCCCGCACGTCGAACTCGAACTGGTGGTAATCCGGCTCCATGCGGCAGCACAGCTGGTAGAAGGCCTTGTCGTGCTGGCGCTCCTTCAGGTGGGCCAGCTCGTGCACTACGATCATCCGCAGGAATTCCGGCGGCGCCTCCCGGAACAGGTTGGCGACGCGGATCTCCCGTTTGGTCTTGAGCTTGCCGCCCTGCACCCGCGCCACCGTGGTGTGGGTGCCCAGCGCGTTGTGGATGGTCTGCAGCTTGCCGTCGAAAGCCACCTTGCTGAGGGGCTCCGCATTGCGCAGATGGCGCGCCTTCAGCTCCGTCACGTATTCGTAGAGCGCCGTGTCGTTGCGCACGCCATGGGGCTGGGGGTATTTCTTCAGCAGCCAAGGGCCGAGGCGGCCGTCTTCCAGCAGCTCGCGCACCTGGCCGACCAGATGCTCGGGGTAACCGAAAAGGTATTTGAGGGACACAGGAACGGACATCGGCGACGCAAACAAGACGGAAGGAGGCGATTCTAGCGGTTGACGCCGGGTCACTTTGATCTTCCGCAATGCGGAGTCCATCCTGTCGGCGTAATTTACTGACCGACAAGTCATTAATTACCCGGCGGAGGATTCGATGAAGGCTCCCCGTTTCCACCTTGGACCTGCCACAAGCCCGTGCCGCTTGATACGGCCCGCGTTGCTGGCGGCGCTCCTCACCGCCACGCTGCCGGCCTGGTCAGCTGAAACCCTGGCCGACGCATGGCGCCAGGCCCTGTCCGCGGATGCCCGCCTGCGTGCCGCCGACGCCGAAGCCGACGCGGCCCGCGCCACCCGCGCTGCCGCCCGCGGACTGGCGCTACCGAAAGCCACTGCCAGCTCCAGCTACACGATGCTGAGCAGGGAGCCGGCCGCGCTGATCGGCCTGCCGTCCATCCCCGGCATCAACCTGCCCGACCAGATGCCGCTGTCGGAACGCAACTACGCGACCCACGCGCTGCAGGCCACGCTGCCGGTCTACACCGGCGGCCGCATCAGTGCCGCAGTGAATGCCGCCGAAGCCGGCGTGCAGGCCAGCGGCTTCGAGCGCACGCGCAGCGAGCAGGCCATCAAGCTCGACGTCGCCGAAACCTACCTGAACGTTCTGCGGGCACGTAGCGCATTGGCGGCCGCCGAGCGCCACCTGGCCGCCCTCGACGCCCACGCCGCCGACGTAGCCGAACTCGGCAAGCAGGGCCTGGTCGCCCGCAACGACATCCTGTCGGTCGCCGTCTCCCAAGCGGATGCGCGCCAGCGCCGGACCCAGGCCCGCAATGCCGCCGAACTCACCGCCGCGGCCTACAACCGCCTGCTCGGCCGCCCGCTCGACAACCCGGTGGACCTCGCCGAACCCGCCAGCGACATGTCCGGGCGGCCGGACATCGCGGCCCTAGAAGCCCGTGCCCGCGGCCTGCGTCCGGAAATCGCGCTGCTCGGCGCCCACGCCGAAGCCACCGACCACGAAGCCGAGATGGAGCGCGCCGGCACCCGCCCACAGGTCGGTATCAAGGCCGCCGTGCTGCACGAGGACAACCGCTACCGGGTCAACCAGGACATCGCGCAGCTCACGGTCGGCGTGCAGTGGGACATCTTCGACGGCGGCGTGCAGCGCCGCCGCGCCGATGCCGCCACGGCCCGCGCCCGCGCCGCCCGCGAGCGGCAAGACGACGCGGCCAGCCTGATCGCGCTGGAAGTCCGCAAGGAATGGCTGGCCGTCGGTGAGGCGGACGAACGCCTGGCCACCACCCGCACTGCCCTGGCCCAGGCCGACGAGAACCTGCGGGTGGCCCGCGACCGCTACCGCAACGGCGTCGGCACCCACACCGAGGTGCTCGATGCGGAAGCCCTGCGCAGCCTCACCGACAGCAACCACCTCAACGCCCACTACGATCTCCACCTCGCCCGGCTCCGGCTCAAGAAGGCCGTCGGCGAGCTGTGACGGGAGCCCGCCATGCGATTCGACAAGAAGAACCTCCTGATCGGCCTGGTGGCCGTGGCCGTCATCGGCGGCGGCATCTGGGCGTGGCAGCGCTTCGCCGGCAGCGGCGCGCTGCCGGAAGGTCTGATCCAGGCCAACGGCCGCATCGAGGGCGACCACACGACGGTGGCCAGCAAGCTGCCCGGGCGCGTCGCCGTGTTGAAAGTGCGCGAGGGCGACGCCGTACAGGCCGGGCAGGTACTGGCCCAGCTTGAGGACACCCAGCTCGCCGCCAAACAGCAGCAGGCCGATGCCGCCGTCGCAACCATCGCCGCCCAGTTGCAGGCCGCCCGCGCCCAGTTGGCCATTGCCCGCCGCGAAGTGCCGCTGGCCGAGGCCAGCGCCGACGCCGTGCTCGCCAAGGCCCGCGCTGCCGAAGCCCAGGCCGCCAAGGATGCCCGGCGCTTCGACGAGCTGGCCGAGCGCGGCACCGTCGAACCCCGCCGCGCCGAGCAGATGCGCCTCGCCCACACGACCGCCCAGGCCGACCTGCGCCAGGCTGAGCAGAGCCTCAGCGCCGCCCACCTCGGCCACGACAAGGTGAAAGCCCGTGAGAACGACGTCGCCGCGCTGGAAGCCAGCCTGCGCCAGGCCGAAGCCGGGGCGAAGGAAGTCGCCAGCCTGGTGGACGACCTGAGTCTGCGCGCGCCGACCGGCGGCGTGATCCTCACCCGCCTGCGCGAAGCGGGCGAGATGGTTGCCGCCGGCACGCCGGTCTTCGACCTGGTGGACCTCGACAAGCTCTACCTCAAGGTCTACGTGCCCGAAAAGCAGATCGGCCAGCTGCGCCTCGGCCTGCCAGCGCAGGTGTATACCGACGCATTCCCTGACAAAGCCTTTCCCGCCACCATCCGCTACATCGCGTCCCAGGCCGAGTTCACGCCGAAGGAAGTGCAGACCCCCGACGAGCGGGTCAAGCTGACCTATGCGGTGAAGCTCTACTTCGACGCCAACCCCGAACACCGCCTGACCCCAGGCGTACCCGCCGACGCGGTGATCCGCTGGCAAGACGGCGTGCCCTGGCAGGCCCCACGCTGGTAACGCAGACCATGTCCGCACCGGCGATCCGCGTCGAAGGCTTCATCAAGCGCTACGGCAAGCGCGTGGCCGCCGACGGTCTGGCGCTGACAGTGCAGCACGGCGAGATCTACGGCCTGGTCGGCGCCGACGGGGCCGGCAAGTCCAGCCTGATGAAGGCGGTGGCCGGCGTGCTGGCCCACGACGGCGGCACGGTGGAAGTCTTCGGCACCGTCATCGATTCCGAGCGGGCCGCCGAGAAGGTCAAGCAACGCATCGGTTTTCTGCCCCAAGGGTTGGGCCTCAACCTCTACCCGGACCTGTCCATCGAGGAGAACGTGGACTTCTTCGGCCGCCTGCGTGGAGTGCCAGGCGCGGAGTTGGCCGCGCGCAAGAACATGCTCCTCGGCATGACCCGCCTCGACGCCTTCCGCAGCCGCCCGATGCGCCAGCTGTCCGGTGGCATGAAGCAGAAGCTCGGGCTGGTGTGCACGCTGATCCACGAACCCGAGCTGGTGATCCTCGACGAACCGACCACCGGCGTCGATCCGGTATCGCGCCGCGATTTCTGGGCCATCCTCGGCAAGCTGCTGGAGGAAAAAGGCATCACCGCGCTGGTGTCCACCGCCTACCTGGACGAGGCCGACCGCTTCCACCGCGTGTCCCTGTTCCACGAGGGCAAGGTGATGGGCGAAGGCACGCCGGCCGAACTGATCGCCCGCGTGCCCGGCACCCTCGCCCTGTTCCGCGCCGAACCCCAGGCCGACGCCCTGCCGCGCCTGAAGGCGCAGTTCCCGCAGACCGAAGCGATGGGCGCCTGGTTGCGGGTGTTTGCCGAAGGGCTGGATGTGGCCCAAGCGCGTGCGGCGGTCGACACCTGCCTCGCCGCGTCCGGCCCTGCCGATACCACCATCCATCTCAGTGACTGGTTCGCCCGCGAGCCCGAACTGGAGGATGTCTTCGTCGCCATGCTGCGCCAGCGCGGCGCCCGCCTCGACACCAGCCTGCCAGCCGACGCCCCCGCCGCCGCGCCGACCTCGACGCTGGCCATCGAAGCCACCGGCCTGACCCGCGTCTTCGGCGATTTCCGCGCCGCCGACGCGGTGAGCTTCGCCGTGCCCCAGGGCGAGATCTTCGGCCTGCTCGGCGCCAACGGGGCCGGCAAGACCACGGTAATCAAGATGCTCACCGGCATCCTCAAGCCCTCGTCGGGCTCCGGCCGCGTCGCCGGCGCCGACATGCGCAGCGCCGGGCTGGCGATCAAGGAGCGCATCGGCTATATGAGCCAGGCCTTCTCCCTGTACCACGACCTGTCGGTGGTCGAGAACATCCGCCTGTACGCCGGCATCTACGGCCTCGACGACCGCCGCGCACGCCAGCGCAGCGACTGGGTGATCGGCATGGCCGGGCTGGCCGGCTTCGAGAACGACGCCGCCGGCCGCCTGCCGATGGGCCTGCGCCAGCGCCTGGCCCTCGGCTGCGCGCTGGTCCATGAGCCGCGCGTGCTGTTCCTCGACGAACCCACCTCCGGCGTCGATCCGATCGGCCGCCGCATGTTCTGGGACATCCTGTTTCACCTGTCGCGGCGCGAAGGCGTGGCGATCCTGGTAACCACCCACTACATGAGCGAGGCCGAGCACTGCGACCACCTGGCCCTGATGTTCGCCGGCCGCGTCGTCGCCGACGCCTCGCCGGAGGCCATGAAGCAGGAGCTGATCACCAGCGCCGGCCAGTTGCTGGAGCTGCGCGTCGACCGCCCGGTGCCGGCCCAGAATGCATTGCGGGACGCCGGCTTCGCCAACGTGGCGCTGCACGGGCGCGCCGTGCACCTGCTGTCGCGCGATGCCGACACCGACCGGGAACGCCTGCCGGCCCTGCTCGACAAAGCCGGCATCGCGGTGCAGTCGGTGAGCCTGCGCCCGCTGTCGATGGAAGACGTCTTCGTGCAGCGCATCACCGCGCTGGAAGACGCCGGACGGAGGTCGCCATGAACGGCCAACGCATCGTCGCCCTGGCCTGGAAGGAGTGGCGCGAGATCATCCGCGACCGCCTGTTCTTCGCGCTGGCCTTCGTCGTGCCGGCCATGCTGATGCTGCTGTTCGGCTTCGGCCTGACGCTGGACGTGGAAAACCTGCCCTTCGCGGTGGTGGATTACGACAAGACCGCCGCCAGCCGCGACTACGCCTACCGCTTCATCTCGTCGCGCTACTTCGCCTTCCAGGGCTACGCCGCCGACGAGCACGACGTGGACGCGCTGCTCGCCGACAACAAGGTGCGCATGGTGCTGGTGATCCCGCCGCGCTTCGACGAACGCCTGGGGCGCGGCGAACCGGCGCCGGTGCAGGTGCTGATCGACGGCACCTTCCCGGAACGCACCCAGACCAGCATGGGCTACGTGACGGCGATCAACAGCGCGGTAAGCCTCGACAACATGGCCCACGCCCTGTCCCGCGTACGCGGCATTCCGCTCGCCGAGGCGCGCCAGCGGGTCCAGCCGGTCAAGCTGGAGGTCCGCTACCTCTACAACCAGAGCGTGAAGAGCATCTGGTCGCTGGCGCCCAAGCTGATCATGCTGATCATGATGCTGTCGCCGCCCTTCCTCACCGCCGTTGGCGTGGTGCGCGAGAAGGAGTCCGGCTCCATCTTCAACATCTACTCGTCCACCGTGTCGCCGGGCGAATTCCTGCTCGGCAAGCTGGCGCCCTACGTGGCGATTTCCATCGCCAACGCGATGTTCCTGTGGCTGCTCGCCACCTGGCTGTTCGGCGCGCCGTTCAAGGGTGACCCCCTGTTCTTCGCCTTCGCCACGGTGCTCTACGTCATCTGCACCACCGGCATCGGGCTGGTGATCTCGATGCTGGTGCAGACCCAGGTGGCCGCGATGATCGTCGCCAGCATCGTCAGCATCATCCCGGCGGTGCTCTACTCCGGCGTGCTGCTGCCGCTGCCTTCCCTATCGCCGGCGGCATCGGTGCTGGCTCACGCGCTGCCACCGATGTACTACACCAACATCGTCGTCGGCTGCTTCCTGAAGGCGGTGAGCTGGCACGCGCTGTGGGTCGAGGTGCTGGTGCTGGCCGCCTACGCGGTAGGCCTGTTCGGGCTGGGCTACCTGTTGTTCACCAAGAGGCCGAAATCATGAGCGACATGACGAACGGCGGACTCTTCTCGGTGCCCGGGCTGCGCCGCCTGCGGGTGATGACGCAGAAGGAGCTGCTGCAGCTGTTCCGCGACGTGGCCCTGATGGTGTTCTTCCTGTACAGCTTCACCGGCGACATCTACCTGGCCGCCTCCGGGGTCAGCATGCAGCTCAAGAACGCCGCCATCGCCACCCTCGACGCCGACTACAGCTTCGCCTCACGGGAGCTGGCGAGCCGCTTCCAGCCGCCCTACTTCCAGCCCGCCGGCAGCGTGGCCGACGCCCGACAGGCGATCCGCCGCCTCGACGACGGCGACGTGATGGCCGTGCTCGACGTGCCGCCACGCTTCCAGGAACGCCTGCAGCGCGGCGAACAGGTGTCGGTTCAGCTGCAGGTGGACACCTCCAACTCGGTGCTCGGCTTCCTCGCCTCCAGCTATGGGGCACAGATCGTCGGCAAGTACGCCCTCGAAGCCGCCGCCCAGCGGGAAGGGCTGGCGGCGTCCGGCGGCATCGCCGGCCCGCTGGTCGAGGCCGACACCCGCGTTTGGTACAACCCCAACCAGAACGACGCGTGGTTCATGGGCATCTCCGAGCTGCTCACCGTGGTGACCCTGTTCTCCATCCTGCTGCCGGCGGCGGCAATGGTCCGCGAGAAGGAGCGCGGCACCATCGAGCAGCTGATGGTCACGCCGCTGACGTCCTTCCAGATCCTCTTCCCGAAGGTCGTCGCGATGACGCTGGTGATCCTCGCCGGCAGCGCCATCGCGCTGTTCGGCGTGCTCGGCCCGCTGTTTCAGCTGCCGATGCGCGGCAGCCTCATCACCTTCTTCCTGATCACCGCCCTCTACGTGTTCACCACCGCCGGCCTCGGCCTGCTGGCCGCCACCGTGGCCCGCAACCTGGCCCAGGTCGGCATGCTGACGGTGGTGATCCTGATGCCCATGCTGCTGCTCTCCGGCGCATGGACGCCCATCGAGGCGATGCCGCCGTGGATGCGCGGGCTGGCCTGGATCTCGCCGCTGCACTACTTCCTCGACGCCGCCTACGGCATCCTGCTGAAAGGTGTCGGCATGGACCTGCTGTGGGATTCGGTGCTGGCGATGGGCGGGCTGGGCATTGTCGTCTTCGCCGCCGGCATGCGCCGTTTCGATCGTCAGTTCGGCTGAGCACGGCGGCTTAGGCCGCACCTTCCGCTACGGAATGGCGTAGAGTCCTGTTCCATAACAAGAACAGCCTCCGTCATGCCCGCCTCGTCGAATCCGTCCGCCAGCCGCACCCTGCTCGCCCGCAGCCTGTGCCTGCTGGCCTGCGTCGCCCTGTGCCTGCTGCAGGGCCTGGCCCGGGCGGAAAACGGGACGCCGCCGCCCCATGTGCTGTACCTCAACTCCTACCACCCGGGCTACGCCTGGAGCGACGCGATCGAGGAAGGCATCCGCGAGGAGCTGGCCGACGACACGCGCCAGGTGGAACTGTCGGTGGAATACCTGGACGCCCGCCGCTTCCCCGACCCCGCCCGCATGGACCTCCTCGCCGACGCGATGGCGATCAAGTACCGCGGCTACCGGCACGACCTGCTGATCGTCTCCGACAACGACGCCTTCGACTTCGCGATCCGCCACCGGGAGCGCCTGTTTCCCGGCCTGCCCATCGTGTTCTGCGGCTTCAACCATTTCCGCCCGGAGGCGCTGAAGGGCATCGACAACATCACCGGCGTGAACGAGGAAATCGACATCGGCGCCAGCGTGGAGCTGGCGCTGAAGGTCCATCCGGCCACGCGCCAGCTGGTCTTCATCCTGTCCACCGGCGACCCGAGCAGCGCCCGCAGCGCCAGCGAAGCCGAGAGCAGTATCCTGCCCCGCTACAAGGCGCGCTTCCAGGTCAGCGTGCTGAAGGATGCGTCGATGCAGACCATCCGCGAACGCCTGCAGACCCTGCCGAACGACGCGCTGGTCTTCCTCGCCGGCCAGACCAGCGACCGCGGCGAGGGACGCGCGCTGACCCCGGTGGAGAACGGCCGCCTGGTGGCCGCCGCCAGCCCGGTACCGGTGTATACCTTCTGGGACTTCCACCTCGGGACCGGTGTGCTCGGCGGCCACGTGCTCAACGGCCTCGACCAGGGCCGCGAAGCCGCCCGCCTGGCGCGCCAGGTCCTCGACGGGCGCCACGCATCCGACATTCCGGTGACAATGAAGTCCCCGGCCCGCGACGTGTTCGACTACCCCACGCTGCAACGCTTCGACATCCCGACCAGCGCCCTGCCCGACGGCGCCGAGATCATCGACGCCCCGACCAGCCTGTGGGCGCTCTATCGCGGCCAGATCCTCGCCGCGATCTTCGTCGTGGTGCTGCAAGGCCTGCTGATCGTCGCGCTGATCCGCGTCGCCCGCCAGCGCCACCAAGCCCTCGCCGAGCTGGCCGAAGAACGCAGCCTGCTCGAAGCCCGCGTGCGCGAACGCACGGCCGAACTGGCCGACGCCAACACCCACCTCACCGGCGAGGTCGCCGAACGCCGCCGCGCCGAAAACGGCCTGCGCGAGGCCGTCGCCGTCACCGAGACGGTGCTGCTGGCCTCACCGATCCCCATCGGCGTGTATCGGGACACCGGGCCCTGCGTGATGGCCAACGAAAGCTATGCCCGCCTGGTCGGCGCCAGCCGCGAACAGCTGCTGGCCCAGAGCTTCCACAGCATCCACGCTTGGCACGCCAGCGGCATCCACGACGACTGCCTGCTGGCCTTGCAGACCGACACCCGCCAGCAGCGCCAGATCCACGTGACGACCTCTTTCGGCCGCGAGATCTGGGCCGACAGCCTGATCCTGCCGGTGCACCTCAACAACGAAAAACACCTGCTGATCCAGTTCGTGGACCAGACCGAGAGGGTCCAGATGCTGACCGAGCTGGAGCAGCACCGCCAGCACCTGGAAGCCCAGGTCCGCCTGCGCACCGCCGAGCTGCAGGCAGCCAAGGAACTGGCCGAAAGCGCCAACCGGGCGAAAAGCACCTTCTTGGCCAACCTGAGCCACGAGATCCACACGCCCCTCAACGCCATCCTCGGCTTCAGCCGCATCCTGCGGGACAAGAGCAGCGACGAGAAGCAACGGGACCGCCTGGAGCGGATCCTGGCAGCGGCCAGCGGCCTCCACCAGATCCTCGACGATCTGCTCGACCTCGCCGCCCTCGACGCAGAGCGCATCCCTATCGACGAAAAGCCGTTCGCCACCGACGACCTCGCCCAGCGGGTCGCGGACGCCACCGGCGCCGACCTGCGTGCCCGCGGCCTGGACTACACGGCGGACCTCGCCGGCCTGCCCACGCAGCTGAAGGGCGACCCGCAGCGCATCGGCCAGATGCTGATCAACTACGTCGGCAATGCCGCCAAGTTCACCGAGCGGGGTTTCGTCGCCTTGCACGGGCGAGTGCTGCGGGAAGATGCCAGGGGCCTGCTGCTGCGCTTCGAGGTGCGGGATTCCGGTATCGGCGTGAAGCCGGAAGACCAACAGCGCATCTTCCTCAGCTTCGAGCAGGCCGACGGCTCCTTCACGCGCCGCCACGGCGGTACCGGCCTCGGCCTCGCCATCAACCGCAAGCTAGCCCGCCTGATGGGCGGCGAAGCCGGCGTGGACAGCACGCCGGGCGAAGGCAGCACCTTCTGGTTCACCATCCGCCTGAAAACGGCCACGCCCTGAGGCCAGTGCCTACAGCCAGTCCACCAGCGACACGCCGATACCAAGGGTGGTCTGGCGGTGGTTGTAGTCGATCAGCGTCTCGCCGAAGCCGTTGAAGAGCTGTACGAAGCCCTTCAGGTTGCGGTGGATCGGGAAGCTCCAGTCGAGCTGGGCCGAGCCGCGGCCGGCCAGCAAGGGGCCGCGCAGGTTGAGGCCGATGCCGTGCTCGCCGAGTTTCCACATGGCCTGCAGGTCGCCGTAGCCCAGGTAGCGGCCGATGTCCGGGTTGTCGTCGTGGCTGGCCTTCTCGGGCAGGCGATACCAGGGTCGCAGCACCAGCGCGAAGTCGCCGCGCTCCACGCCAACCTGGGCGGTGATGCGGTTCCAGCTGCGCGACAGCGGCACCGCGCGGCCGTTGGACTGGTGGTTGATGCCGACCGCCAGCATCTTCACCTGGAAGCCCAACCCAGCGTCCAGGTTGCTGCGGAACACCGCCATCAGCTCCGGCTCATAGTCCGTCTCACGGAACGGCGAGGAATTGCTCTTGTTGTACACCTGCCAGCTCGACTGCTGCGTGTAGCCCAGCCACAGGTCGCCGTGGTGGCCGACCAGACCTTCCCACAGCTTGGTCTTGAAGCTGATCTGGTACTTGGCCTCCACCGGCACCACGTCCTGGGGCTCGCTCACGCTGTGCAGCGGACTCGGCGAACCCGGCTGGCGGTTGGCCGACGTGGTCCAGCGCCCAAGCAGCATGTAGGTCGGCTTGTAGGGCCGGATCAGGAAGCTGCCGCGCTTGTCCTCCGCATCCAGCTCCCAGCGGGCGGTGAACGGCGGCGAATCGGAGACCGGTGCAGGCGGCGCCTCCCGGTGCGCGCGGCCGACCGCCGCGTCGTAGCAGGCCAGCCGCTCGGTGTTGTCGGCGATCGCCGCGCAGGCTGCTGGATCGCTGGCCAGCACGGCGGATGTCGAGAGAACGCCGGCCAGCATCAACAGCACCGCCCCCGGCCGGTGCCGGCAACACCTCATTTCAGTCTTGCCCCCCATTCATGCTCCCTTCCTGGATACCCGAATCGTCCCGCCCGGCACACCGCGCCCGCAGCGCTGCATAGCGGCTATGCAGCTGACGCCATGGGCAACTGCAGCAGGCCGCCCATACTGTAGCCCCCAACCGGTACTTCATCATCATGACAACGACTTCTCCAGGCGCCGAAGAGCGCCTCGGCCTGCCGCCCTGGCTGGTCCTGCTCGGCGTGCTGACCGCCATCGGCCCGCTATCCATCGACATGTACCTGCCCAGCTTCCCGCTGATCGAGCGCAGCCTGGGCGGGCAGCCCGGCAGCGTCGAGCTGACGTTGGCCGCCTTCTTCATCGGGCTGACCCTCGGCCAGCTGTTCTATGGTCCCTTCAGCGACCGCTTCGGCCGCAAGAAGCCGCTCTACGTCGGCCTCGCCCTCTATACGATCGCGGCGATCGGCGCCGCCTGCGCGACGAGCATCCCGGCCTTGATCGGCTGGCGCTTCGTGCAGGGCCTCGGCGGCTGCGCCGGCATCATCATTCCCAGCGCCATCGTCCGCGACCGCTGTTCAGCGCGGGAATCGGCGCGCGCCTTCTCGCTGCTGATGCTGGTGATGGGCCTCGCCCCCATCCTTGCCCCGCTGGTCGGCGGCGCACTGCTCGGCCTGGCCGGCTGGCGCAGCATCTTCGTCGTGCTGGCGGTGTTCGGTGCAGGCTGCCTGCTGGCCATCCGCGTCGGCCTGGCGGAAAGCCACGACACCCGCCACGAACCGCCGCTGCTGCTCGGCACGGTGCTGCGCAACTACGGCCGCCTGCTCGCCAACCGGGCCTTTCTCGGCTACGCGCTGGGCGGCGGCCTGGCCATGTCGGGCATGTTCGCCTACATCGCCGGCTCGCCCTTCGTGCTCATCGACCTGTACGGAGTCGCGCCGCAGGACTACGGCTGGTTCTTCGGCAGCAACGCCTTCGGCCTGATCGCCGCCAGCCAGCTCAACGCCCATCTGCTGAAGCGCTACCCGGCAACGCTGCTGCTGCGCCGCGCGCTGTGGGTGCCGCTGCTCACCGGCCTGCTGCTCGCCGGGCTGGCCTTCACCGGGCAGATCTCGCTGCCGTGGTTCGTCGGCGCCTTCTTCTGCTTCGTCAGCAGCCTCGGCTTCATCATCCCCAACGCCACCGCCTCGGCGCTCGCCACCCACGGCCAGCAGGCCGGCACCGCGGCGGCCCTGGCCAGCGCGCTGCAGTTCTTCTTCGCGACCCTCGCCGGCGCGCTGGTCGGCCTGCTCCACGACGGCAGCGGCCGGCCGCTGGCGGCGGTGATGGCCTTGTGCGGCATCGGCGCGTGGGCCGCGCACCGCCTGCTCGTCGCCCATCACGACCACCGCCACGCTGGCGCGGCGGAACCGTCCCACTCCAGCGCCGCCTGAGCCCCAGCAGGCTAGCTGCCTTCGAGCTGCGCGTCCGGCCACTCGCCGGACGCCACAAGGCGGCCCACCTCGTCCTTGATCAGCCGGACGATGCCCCACAGGCCATCTGGTACGACCCGGTTGCGCGCCAGCACCAGCCCGACCTGCCGGCTGACCTCCGGGTCGGTCAGGCGGCAGGTCTTCAGCAGGCCGGCGACGATCTCGTCCCGCACCGCCGCTTCCGGCAGCAGCGTGGCGCCGCAGCCTTCCAGCACCATGCGCTTGATGAGGGCGATGGAGCCATCCAGCTCGACCGCAATCCGCGGCGCGAAACCATGGCGCGCCGCCAGGGATTCCACCTGCAGGCGCAGGCCGTGGTGGGTGCTTGGCAAGATCAGCGGGATGTCCCGCAGCGCGGATACCGGCAGCACATCGCCGGCCAGCGGATGGGCGGCCGGCAACACCAGGCGCAGCCCCTCGCGGAGCAGCACGTCGGCCTGCACGACGCCCTGCTCGGGCAGGTAGATCAGCGCCAGGTCCACGGCGCCGCCGGCCAGCTTGTCGAGCAGCTGGTCGGCCAGCCCTTCCACGAAGCGCAGACGGGTGTCGGGATAACGCGTCCTCAGCAACCGCGCCAAAGGCCCGAAAAGCAGGCTGGCGAGGGTCGGCTGGGCGGCGATGTGCAGCTGGCTCGGGCCGCGTCCGTCCCCGTGCTGCATCACCGAGCCGGCCTCGTCGAGCAGGCGGCCGATGGACTCGGCGTATTCGAGCAGCTTCTCGCCCCTTTCGGTGGGCAGCACGCCGCGCCCGCTGCGGTGCAGCAGGCGCGTGCCGAGCTCGCCTTCCAGCGCTGCCAGGCGCCGGCTCAGCGTGGACTGGTCGACGCCCGTCTCCAAGGCCGCCCGCGAGATGCTGCCAGCCTTGACGATGCGCGCGAACAGCCGCAGGTCGTCGGAGTTCATCGCCTCAGGCGGCCTCGCCGCGGCGCGCCGCCAGAAACTCGCCGAGGATGCGCCCGGTGTGGGAGCGCGCCACCTGCACCACCGCCTCCGGCGGCCCTTCGGCGACGATCTCGCCGCCGCCGTCGCCGCCTTCCGGCCCGAGGTCCACAATCCAGTCGGCTTCGGCCATCAGGTCCAGGTCATGCTCGATGACCAGCACCGTGTGGCCGGCGTCGGCCAGGCGGTGCAGCACGTGGATCAGCTTCTCCACGTCGGCCATGTGCAGGCCGACGGTGGGCTCGTCGAGCACGTACAGGGTGTGCTTCTCCGGCGGCAGCGGACGGCCGGGGCCGGCCGCCGACTCGCCGGCGCGGCCGCGCACCTTGGCCAGCTCGGAGACCAGCTTGATGCGCTGGGCTTCGCCGCCTGACAGGGTCGGGCTGGGCTGGCCGAGGGTCAGGTAGCCGAGGCCCACGTCCTGCAGCAGGCGCAGCGGATGGGCGATGGACGGGTGGGCGGCGAAGAAATCCACTGCGTCCTCCACCGCCATGTGCAGCAGGTCGGCCACCGTCTTGCCCTTCCACTGCGCGGTCAGGGTTTCCGGGTTGAAGCGGGCGCCGCCACAGGCCTCGCAGGGCATCTTCACATCGGGCAGGAAGTTCATCTCGATGGTGATCTGGCCCTGCCCCTCGCACACCGGGCAACGGCCGGCGCCGGTGTTGAAGGAGAAGCGCGAGGCGTTCCAGCCGCGCATCTTGGCCTCGGTGGTCTCGGCGAACAGCTTGCGAATGGCGTCCCAGAAGCCGATGTAGGTGGCCGGGCAGGAGCGCGGCGTCTTGCCGATCGGCGTCTGGTCCACTTCCAGCACGCGGCCGACCAGCTCGCGGCCAGCCAGCTCGGCGCAGCCCACCGGAGCCCCCGCCGCCAGGCTGGCGTGCAGCACGTCGCGGGCGAAGGTGGATTTGCCGGAGCCGGACACGCCGGTCACCACGCACAGGCGGCCGAGGGGCACACGGGCCGAGACGTTCTTCAGGTTGTGCAGGCTGGCATTACGCACCACCAGCGCCGGCTGATCGTCCGCCACCGCACGGCGCGGCGCCAGCGGATGGACCAGCGGCTGGCGGAAGCAGCGCCCGGTGGCCGACTCCGGCGCCGCCATCAGGTCGGCCAGCTTGCCTTCGGCGATGATGCGCCCGCCGCGCACGCCGGCGCCGGGGCCGATGTCGATGACGTGGTCGGCACGGCGGATGGTGTCCTCATCGTGCTCCACCACCAGCAGGGTGTTACCGCGGCCGCGCAGGGCTTCCAGCGTGTCGAGCAGCAGCTGGTTGTCGCGCGGGTGCAGGCCGATGGTCGGCTCGTCGAGGATGTAGCACACCCCGGTGAGGTTGGAGCCGAGCTGGGCCGCCAGGCGAATGCGCTGGGCCTCGCCGCCGGACAGGGTCGGTGCGGCGCGGTCGAGAGCCAGGTAGCCGAGGCCGACCTTCTTCAGGAAATCCAGCCGGCCGCGGATCTCGCCGACCAGGTCGCGGCCGATGTCGGCCTCCCGGCGGGCCAGCTGCAGGCCGTCGAAGAAGTCCGCCACCTTGCCCACCGCCAGCGAGGCCAGCTCGTGCAGGCCCAGGTCGCGGAAGCGCACCGCGCGGGCCACCGGGTTGAGGCGGGCGCCGTGGCAGCTCGGGCAGGCCTCGTCGCCGTCGGTCTCCAGTTCGCCCAGATCGAGGTCGTCCGGGTTCTCCACCTTACCGGCGATCTTGATGCCGGTGCCGTAGCAGTCCGGGCACCAGCCGTGCTTGGCGTTGTAGGAGAACAAGCGCGGATCGGGCTCCGGGAAGCTGGTGCCGCAATCCGGGCAGGCGCGCAGCGTGGACAGGGTGGTCAGCGTCGCGGACTCCTCGCCGAGCGGCAGCACCTTGAGGACGCCCTTGCCGTGCTCCAGCGCCGCCTCCACATATTCGCGCAGTTGAGCTTCGGTGTCCGGCCTGACCTGCACCATGCCCACCGGCAGCTCGATGTTGTGTTCCTTGTAGCGGTCGAGGCGCGGCCATTTCTTCGTTGGCAGGTAGCCGCCATCGACGCGCAGCTGCTCGAAGCCCTTGCCCCGCGCCCACTTGGCGAGGTCGGTGTACAAGCCCTTGCGGTTGATGATCAGCGGCGCCAGCAGCTCGACGGAGCGGCCGTTGAAGTCGCGCTGGATCTGCGCCACGATGTCCTCGAAGCTCTGCGGCGTGACCGGCACGTCGCAGTCCGGGCAGTACTGCGTGCCGAGCTTCACGTAGAGCAGGCGCAGGAAGGGCTGGATCTCGGTGAGGGTGCCCACCGTGCTCTTGCGCCCGCCGCGGCTGACCCGCTGCTCGATGGCCACCGTCGGCGGAATGCCGAAGATCGCGTCCACCTCGGGGCGCGCCGAGGGCTGGGCAAACTGGCGGGCGTAGGCGTTGAGGGATTCCAGGTAGCGCCGCTGGCCCTCGCCGAAGACGATGTCGAAGGCCAGGGTGGACTTGCCCGAGCCGGACAGGCCGGTGATGACGGTGAACTTGTCGCGCGGGATGTCCAGGCTGATGTTCTTGAGGTTGTGGTGGCGGGCATGGCGGATGGTGATGGCCTTCTGCGCCACGGCCCGGTAGCGCGGCGCCGGTTCGGCGACCCGCGGCGCGGCCTGCATGGCCAGCAGCTGGGCGGCGTAGTCGGCCAGGGCCCTGCCGGTGTGGGAGGCCGGCGTGGCGATGAGCGCGGCCGGCGTGCCTTCGGCAACGATCATCCCGCCGCCGCTGCCCCCCTCGGGGCCGAGGTCCACCAACCAGTCGGCGGCGGCGATCACGTCCAGGTTGTGCTCGATGACCACCAGGGAATGGCCCGCATCCAGCAGCTTCTCGAAGGCCGACAGGAGCCGAGCCACGTCCTCGAAGTGCAGGCCGGTGGTGGGCTCGTCGAACAGGAACAGCAGGCCGGGCTCGTCGGCCATGTCGACAGCAGCGGCCTTCCTCGACTTCTTGGCCGCCAGTTGCGCTGCTTCGGCCAGGTAGCCGGCCAGCTTGAGGCGCTGGGCCTCACCGCCGGACAGGGTCGGTACCGGCTGGCCGAGGCGCACGTACTCCAGCCCCACGTCGGCCAGCGGCGCCAGCGCGGCGAGCACCGCCTTCTGGTCGGCAAAGAAGGCCAGCGCTTCGGAGACGGTCATCTCCAGCACGTCGGCGACGCTCTTGCCGCGCCAGTTGAGGGCCAGGATCTCCGGCCGGTAGCGCTTGCCGTCACAGTCAGGGCAACGCAGGTAGACGTCGGACAGGAACTGCATCTCCACGTGCTCGAAGCCCGAGCCGGTGCAGGTCGGGCAGCGCCCGGTGCCGGAGTTGAAGCTGAAGGTGCCCGGCGTGTAGCCGCGCTCCTTGGCCTCCTCGAGGTTGGCGAAGAGTTTGCGGATGGCGTCCCAGGCGCCCACGTAGCTGACCGGGTTGGAGCGCGCGCTCTTGCCGATCGGCGACTGGTCCACCATCACCACGCCCTTGATCGCCTCCACGCCGGCGAAGCCTTCAAAGGCGCCGGGATGCTCGGCAGGCTGGCCGAAGTGCTTGGCCA
Source organism: Zoogloea sp. GW822-FHT05C07 (assembly GCF_058800215.1). NCBI lineage: Bacteria > Pseudomonadati > Pseudomonadota > Betaproteobacteria > Rhodocyclales > Zoogloeaceae > Zoogloea > Zoogloea sp. GW822-FHT05C07. The sequence goes on along the minus strand of NZ_CM179510.1, from coordinate 2,844,815 downwards.
GCGCCGGGAACAGCACGTCCTGGATCAGCGTGGACTTGCCGGAGCCGGACACGCCAGTGACACCAACCAGGCGCTGCAGCGGGATCGCCAGATCGACGCCGCGCAGGTTGTGCTGGCGCGCGCCGAGCAGCGTCAGGCGCGGCGCGTCGGCCGTCACCGGCCGCGGCACACGGCGCGCATCGACGCGCTTGCGGCCGGCCAGGTAGGCGCCGGTGAGGGAGGCCGGATCGTTGGCGATACTCACCGGCGGGCCGTAGGCGACGATCTCGCCACCGCGCTCGCCGGGGCCGGGGCCGATGTCGAGCAGGCGGTCGGCAGCCAGCATCAGCTGCGGGTCGTGCTCCACCACCACCAGCGAGTTGCCGGCGTCGCGCAGGCGCTCCATCACCCCGAGAATGCGGTTGATGTCGCGCGGGTGCAGGCCGATGGACGGCTCATCCAGCACGAACAGGGTATTCACCAGCGAGGTGCCCAGCGCGGTGGTCAGGTTGATGCGCTGCACCTCGCCGCCGGACAAAGTGCGCGACTGGCGGTCCAGCGTCAGGTAGCCGAGGCCCACGTCCTGCAGGTACTTGAGGCGCCCCTTGATCTCGCCGAGCAGCAGCTCGGTGGCTTCGTCCAGTGGCGCCGGCAGCGTGAGCCCGGCGACGAAGGGGACGATCTCGTCCACCGGGCGGGCCAGCAGTTCGTGGATCGCCCACTCGCCGGCGGCGGCCGGCAACCGCCACAGCAGCGCGTCCGGCTTGAGGCGGGCGCCGTGGCAGGCGGGACATTCGGTGTAGCTGCGGTAGCGCGACAGCAGCACCCGGATGTGCATCTTGTAGGCCTTGCTCTCCAGCCAATCGAAGAAGTGGCGCACCCCGTACCACAGGCGCGGCCAGGACGAATCCCAGCTCTTCCACTTGTCGTCGCCTTCGAGCAGCCAGTGGCGGTGTTCCGGCGACAGCTCGCGCACCGGCACGTCCATCGGCACGCCGTACTTCTTGGCCATCTTGGCCAGGTCGTCCTGGCATTCCTTGAAGCTGGGGCTCTGCCAGGGCTTCACCGCGCCTTCCGCGAGGGTCTTGGACTCGTCCGGAATGACCAGTTCGAAATCGACGCCGATGACCCGCCCGAAGCCGCGGCAGGTGTCGCAGGCGCCGATCGGCGAGTTGAAGGAGAACAGGCTCGGCGTCGGGTCGGAATAGGCGATGTCACAGTCGGCGCAGTGCAGGCCGGAGCTGAATTTCCAGCGCGTCTCGCCGTCGTCGCCCAGCGCATGCACGCTGAGGCGGCCGTGGCCGGCACGCAGGCCGATCTCCAGCGCCTCCATCACGCGGGCGTGCTCGGCGTTGCCGAGGCGGAAGCGGTCCTGCACCACGTCGAGCTGCTCGCCGTTGCGGGCATGGATGCGGGTGTAGCCCTGCTGGGCGAGAAGGCCGGCGATCTCCTCGTCGCTGAAGCTCGTCGGCACGGTGACCGGGAAGCTCACCACCAGGCGCGGATCGCCGGCCGCCGCGGCGCGGGCCGCCAGGTCGGCGAAGATCGTCGCCGGCGTGTCGCGGCTCACCGGCTTGCCGCAGCAGCGGCAGTGCAGCTTGGCGGCACGGGCGTAGAGCAGCTTGAAGTGGTCGGCCAGCTCGGTCATCGTGCCGACCGTCGAGCGGGAGGTGCGCACCGGGTTGGTCTGGTCGATGGCGATGGCCGGCGGCACGCCTTCGATGCGATCCACCTGCGGCTTGTCCATGCGGTCGAGGAACTGCCGCGCGTAGGGGGAGAAGGTCTCCACGTAGCGGCGCTGGCCTTCGGCGTAGAGGGTGTCGAAGACCAGCGAACTCTTGCCGGAACCGGACACCCCGGTGACCACCACCAGCTCGTTATGGGGGATGTCGAGGGACAGGTTCTTCAGGTTGTTCTGGCGCGCGCCGCGGATACGGATGGCGTCGGCGTCAGCGGGGCCGTGATCGGCCGGACAGGCAGGATCGGAACACATGGGCAGCGGAGTCGGAGAAGAGGCAGGCGGCCCCCATTGTAGGGCCTGTAGGCAGACCTGCCGCAGCACCGCGGGTTCCCCCGCACTGCCAGCGCCCCCCGGATCAGGGATTGATCAGCTTGTCGGTGGCCGCTTCATCGACGATCGACTCGTCGCGGAACAGACGGGTTTCTGGCGAAGAGGCCTGCTGGGCCAGCGCGCGGGCGGTGACGGCGAGCATCTCGCCGCTGTCGCCATCGACGATCAGGATCAGCTGGCGGGCCGGGCCGATCAGCCCGACGAAGCCACGGGCGGTGCTCCCGTCCGGCAGTCCGACCGACACGCTGTCGCCCACCTCCAGTTCGGCCCACTCGGCGGCCAGCGACAACTCGCCGGCAAAATACTGCTTGTAGCGCAGGACGCGGAAATCCGGCCGCTCGCCGACCGGACCGAGGATCGGCATCGCGGGCCTGCGGTAACGGGGCTCGGGCCCGGGCCGGCCGGCGATCAGCGCGGCATGCAGCTCCAGACACGGCGCCAGGCCTTCACGGATGCGCTCCGGAGCCAGGCCTAGCCAGGCCAGCCCCTCCTCCAGCGAACGCATCAGTGCCGGCATCTGGGCCATCAGTTGCCGCCGCACCGCCTCATCCGGTTCGGGCATCGCGCTGACCAGCAGGCGGTGGGCCACCTGCACCCGGGCGGTCCATTGGGGGCTTTCGGTGCCGTAGCGATAGGCCGTCTTGGCCAGCACATGCACCCAGAAGCCCTCGATGAAAGCCTGCACCACCGGGTCCGAACGATGCCCGATCAGCAGGTAGATCGCGCGGCTCGCCTGGTGTAGCGCCACCTCGCGCCGCTCCAGGCGCTCGGCTTCATCCTTGCAGGCTTCGGCGCGGGCCAGCGCCCCTTTCTGACGGGATCTAAGCAGGGTTTCCGCCCCGGTCAGGGCGACCTGGAAATCCCGGTCCTCGATGCGCGGTTGCCGCTGCAGCGGACGCGCGACGAGCAACAGGCCCCGGCAGACCGGCAGATCGGGGGGACAATCGGGCGGGAGCGTCTGGCCGACATTGGCGATCAGATCCACCAGCCGCAGGGCCGGGTGACGCTCGTCGGCGAGCAGGGTGTCACTGCGCAGGGCCAGGCGCAGCATCGGCACCCTCAGGCCGGCCAGGACCGTGCGGATCGTTTCCGGCAGGTACTCGGCAGCCCCTACATAGGCAAACACGGTTTCCACGACTTCGACGGCCGCCGCTCTGGACGGCGCCAGCAGGGCCCCGAGCTCGCTCGTGCCGAGGGACTGGGGCACACCGCCGCCATAGTTCTGGCGCTCGCCGAGCCAGGCCTCGACACGCTCCAGCAATGCTGCGGCCAGCGTCGGATCGAGGTGGGCGGTACCGGGCGACATTTCCCGCCGGGCCAGCACCGACAGGCGCAAGGCATCCACCGCATGGATGGGCAGGTTGCGCGGCGCTTCCGCCGCCTCCACACGCTCGCTGCCCGGCCCCAGGTATGGACGGGACGGCGTGGCGATGCGGTAACGGGAGTCGATGCCCGCATTGGCCAGGTCGTGCTCGAGTTCCCGATAGAACGCGCACAGGTGACGCTGCAGGGGCTCCTCCAGGCGCTTGAGGAGCACCATCGCTTCCTGGACGCTGAGCCGCTCGGCCTCCTTCAGCGCGCGCAGCGCCCGGCAAACGCTCTCGGTGCCCACCGGCGACTCCTTCTGCAGCGTGCTGTCGGTACCGGTCATCAGCATGCGCATGCGCAGGTGCAGGGCCGCCAGTTCGCGCGCGCAGCCGTCCCGCAGACGCTGGTCGAGGTTCATCAACTCGACCGAATAATCCATGTCCTCATCGTGCACCAGGCTGATGCGGGACGCCGTCAGCCCGTGCATCTGCTCGAACCCGGGCCGCTCCTTGCTGCCCGACAACTCGTCGAAGCACTGGCCGGCGGCCTGGGCCATTTCGTCCAGCCACGCGGTGTGGCGAATGACCTCGCCCGCCCCCTGACGCAGCGTCTTCAGGAAACGCGCACGGCAGTCGGCCAGCAACTGGACGGCCATCGTGCCGGATTTGTCGTCGGTGATAGAAGGGAGCGCCATGGCGATTGCGTTCGTGTTATTTGGGCAGATCTTAGCGGTGGCTGACTATACCGGGAAAAACATCGAAATCTTCAATGTGCAGGACGCCCTGCCAAGCCGACTTTAATGAGCAGGCGCCACGCCGTCCACAGCCCGAACACGACGACCATCCCCCATTTCAGCAGCGAACACGTGGCCGACAGGGGGATGAGCGCACTCGGCGCGCCGAAGGGCCCGGCCAGCAGACGGAGCTGCAGCAGGTTTTCTGCGACATCGAACAGCGCCGCCAGCGGCAGCAACGCGGCCAGCCTGCCGGACGCCCGGCTCTCGCTCTCCGCGAACAGGCCGCCACGGCGCGCCAGCACGTAGCCGAACAGCGCGTAGAGGCACAGGTGGAGCCAGTCCGCAGCAAAATGCCCGCGATAGGCCTGCAGCCCCTCCTGCCCCCAGGCGCGCAGAACTCCCCAATAGCGCTCGGAGCTGAAGCTGAGTTGCAGGCACAGGATGTTGGGACGGTACGCCCCCACCAGCCGGGCCAGATGCACCTGGGAAACCGCTACCGCCACGCCGGCCAACCCCACCAGCCAGGGAGACGTACGCACTGTCATTCCGCCTCCGGCCACTCACTGCCACGGCACGGGTGTGCAATAGTCACGGATGCGGCAAAGCAGCCATTGCCCATCGTCACCTTCGATTTAAAATAATAAAATTGATTTTTTCGACAAATTCATAAAACCGGACCATCGTCAGCACGGAATCATGACAAGCTCTACCCTGTCTCCAGCTCCCAGCAGCGCGCGACTCGCGGCCGATCTGGCCGCGATCCGCATTCCCGCCTGCCCGGCCGTGGTCACCGAGGTCCTGCGGGAAGCCCGCAAGGACGAACCGAACTTCAAGGTCCTGGCCCGCATCATCTCGTCCGACGTGGGCATGTCCGCGATGGCAGTCAAGCTCGCCAACTCGTCGATGTTCGGCTCCGCGGCTCCGGTCAAGAGCGTGCAGCAGGCCATCAACCGCCTCGGCACCAGCAACGTACTGAACATCATAGTCGCTGCCGCGCTGCGCAGCTCCGTCGATGGCCTGCCGGCCGACTTCCTGCAGCATTTCTGGGACATGGCGGCCTCCCGCGCCCTGTGTGCCGGCCTGCTGGCCCGCAAGCACGTGGGCATCCCGCCGGAGGACGCCTATACCTACGGACTCTTCCAGAACGCCGCCGTGCCGGTACTGATGCAGCACTTCTCGAGTTACACGGCCCTCTACAGCAGCGCCGGGGAGCACGGTGATCATCTGGTGGGGCTAGAACGCGCGCAGTTCCACAGCGACCACGCGGTGGTCGGCTGGCTGCTGGCGCGCAACTGGGGCCTGCCGGCCAAGATCGCCGCAGCGATCAAGCATCACCACAACCCCGAACGCTACATCCTGCCGGAGGAGGAACTGCCATCGAATGCGCTGGCGCTGATCGCCGTCACCCAGCTCGCCGAGTACATCATCGCCGAACTCGGCGGCGCTGCGCTGGACGTGAGCCAGCGCACCTTCGAGGACGCCCGCAGCTTCCTCGGCACGACCGACCACGACCTGGACGAATTCCGCGAGATCGTCGCCGCGGCATTGGTCTGAGGAGGAACAGGGAGAGCACTGGGGAAGCCGACGGGTACGAGCCCATCGGCAAGCTCCGAGTCCCGCCCCTTCGGCATAAAAAAGCCCGCCATGCTCTGGCGGGCTTTTTTCCGAAGCGGGCTCGGCCTACTCGGCTTCAGCCTTCTTGCGGGTGGCCGGCTTCTTGGCGGCCGCAGCCTTGGGTTCCTTCTTCTCGAACTCGAAACCGACCTTGCCGTCGTCACCGCGCACCAGGAAGGCGGAGAACTTGCGCTTGGTGCGGCTCGACACGAAGCCGCGCAACAGGTCGGTCCGCCCGGTATCGAGCAGCTTCTGCATCTGATCGCGCTCGATCGGCTGCTGCAGGATGATCTTGCCAGAACGGAAATCGCAGGATTTGTCCGGCCCCACCGACTTGCAGCAGACGTAGGACAGGCCGTGCTCATACACCTGGGCACTGCACTTCGGGCACTGGCCCAGGGAGTCCTGGCCGGAGAAGTCCACCGCCTCGGCGGCTTCGTCTTCCTTCGGCTGGCCAAAATCGAATTCGGGCTGCTTGTCGTCGTTGAGACGGATCTCGGCGTTGAACAAACGCCCCATCTTGTTGCGGAAGCCCAGCAGCGGGCCAACCCGGCCGGTGGTCAGCAGGGCCTCGATCTCCTGGATCTCGAACTGGCGGCCGGCGACGATCTTCCAGGCGCTCCAGTCGCAGCTCTGGCAGGAGAACTTCTTGTAATTCTCCTTCACCTGGCCGCCGCACTTGGGGCAAGGCGTCTGCAGCGTGGCGAAGTCGCCGGGCACAGTGTCGGACTCGTAGCGCTTGGCGCGCTCGACGATGTCGCGGGTCATGGCCTGGATGTGCTCCATGAACTCGGCCCGCGACAGCGCGCCGCGCTCCATCTGGGCCAGCTTGTGTTCCCACTCGCCGGTGAGTTCCGGCGAGGTCAGCTCGTTGGTGCCCAGGCCGCGCAGCAGCGTGATCAGCGAGAAGGCCTTGGCGGTCGGGATCAGCTCCTTGCCGTCCCGCAGCATGTAGGTTTCGCCAATCAGGTTTTCGATGATCTGCGCGCGGGTCGCCGGCGTGCCGAGGCCGCGACCGGCCATCGCGGCGCGCAGCTCCTCGTCGTCCACCATCTTGCCAGCACCTTCCATCGCCGACAGCAGGGTGGCTTCGTTGAAGCGTGCGGGCGGCTTGGTGACCAGGGCTTTGACCAGGATCTCGTCGGTGCTGACCTTCTCGCCGGGTTCGACGGCCACCAGCTGCGGCGTGCCGCCCTCTTCATCACTCGCTGCCGCGGCGGCCTTGCCGTAGATGGCCAGCCAGCCCGGATTGACGAGGATCTTGCCCTCGGTCTTGAAGGCTTCACCCTCGACACGGGTGATACGGGTGGTCACGCGGTACTCAGCGGCGGGGTAGAACACCGCCAGGAAGCGCCGGGTCACCAGATCGTAGATCTTCGCCTCGGCCTCGGACAGGCTCTTGGGCGCCGTGCCGGTGGGGATGATTGCGAAGTGGTCGGAGATCTTGGCGTTGTTGAAGATGCGCTTGTTGGGCTTGGCCCAGCCGTGCTTGACGATCTCGTTGGCGAACGGCGCATAGGCATCCGGCAGGCCGCCGAGGATGCCCTGGACCTGGCCGACGTAATCCTCCGGCAGCGCGCGGGCATCGGTCCGCGGGTAGGTCAGGACCTTGTGCTTTTCGTAGAGGGCCTGGGCCAGTTGCAGCGTGGTCCGCGCCGAGAAGCCGAAACGGCCGTTGGCCTCGCGCTGCAGGGAGGTTAGGTCAAACAGCAGCGGCGACAGCTGGGTGGTCGGCTTGGACTCTTCCTCGACGGTGCCGGTCTTGCCCTCGCACTTGGCCTTGATGGCTTCGGCCTTCGCCTTGTCCCACAGACGGAAGGCGGTGGCATGCTCAGCGAGTGGCGTGCCTTCCTCGGGCTTCTTGAAACCCTCGTCGAACCAGCGGCCGGCATAGGCACCGGCCTGGCAGCCGAAGCTGGCCTCCAGCTCCCAGTAGTCGGTGGGCTTGAAGGCGCGGATCTTCTCCTCGCGCTCGACGACGATGGCCAGCGTCGGGGTCTGCACGCGCCCGACCGTGGTCAGGTGGAAGCCCCCGGTCTTGGAGTTGAAGGCGGTCATCGCGCGGGTGCCGTTGATGCCGATCAGCCAGTCGCTCTCGGCACGGCACACGGCCGCTTCGCGCAGACCTTCCACGTCGGCGGCGGCGCGCAGCTGGGCGAAGCCGTCACGGATCGCGCCGGCGGTCATCGACTGCAGCCACAGGCGCTGCACCGGCTTGGCGCTGCCCGAATGCTGCACGATGAAACTGAAGATCAATTCCCCTTCGCGTCCCGCGTCACAGGCGTTGATCAGGCCGGTGACGTCCTTGCGCTTGATCAGACGGGTCAGCAGCTTGAGTCGGTCCTCGGTCTTCTCGATCGGGTTGAGGGCGAAATGGGGCGGAATGACCGGCAGGTGCGCGAAAGACCACTTGCCGCGCTTGACTTCGAATTCGGCGGGAACGGTGAGCTCCAGCAGATGGCCGACCGCCGAGGAGAGCACATAGTGCTCCGACTCGAAATAGTCTTTTTCCTTGGTGAAACCACCCAGGGAGCGGGCGATGTCTGCCGCGACCGAGGGCTTTTCCGCGATGATCAGCTGCTTGCTCATTGGAGTACCTTCGTGCTGCGCACTCCGGTTCTCGCCCAGCGGGCGTCCGGCCGGCTCACGCCTGTATTGCGCAACATGGCGCCTGATTCGGGTTATTGGGAGAGCGGCGCATCATACGGAAGCCTGCACCAGGCGTGCAAGCCGCCTGGCCGCTCAATGCACCGGGAATGCAGCCGGCTCGTCTTCGTCCTCGAGCCCTTCGTTGAGCAGTTCGTCGAGGATCAGCCCGTTGATCGGGCGGTCCTGCTGCCACAGCACCATCAGCACGATGACCTTGAGGTTTTCCAGCTCGATCTCCGGATCGTCGAGGGCCAGCGCCCGCTCGATGATGATCTCCCGGCACTCGGCATCAAGGATGCCGGCGTTTTCGAGGAACAGCAGGAAACCACGGCACTCGACCCCCAGGCGGGCCAGCTCGTCGTCGGCGTAGACGCGCAGGGAGCCGGCACGGGCGTTCTGGGCCGGGCGCTCACCGTCGGACAGCTGGCGCAGACCGGACAACCATTCCAGGGCGTCGGTGATTTCTTCTTCCTCGAAACCGGCGGCCGTGAGCTTGCGGGCCAGCTGCGCAGGTTCGGGGCATGCGTCAGCGTGGACGTAGTTCTCGAAGAGGTACACGAGGATATCGAACATGGCGCGTAGGGCCTGAGGCCGGTGGTTTTTCAAAGGCGCTGGAGGCGCCCTCCGGGCAGGCGGGAGACCCGTCCGTCGAGTTCCAGCGTAAGCAGAATGGCGTAGAGCGCTTCCGGCGTCAAGCTGGTGCGGTGCACAAGAGTCTCCATATCCACCGGATCATGCCCCAGCGCCGTAAGCACGACGCTTTCGTCTCCGGCCCCCTCCATCGGGCCGGGAGCTTGCTGCGGCGCCACTTCCAGCGTCGGCAGGCGCAGCTCCTCGAGTATGTCACTGGCAGATTCGACGAGCTTCGCGCCGTCGCGGATCAGGCGATGGCAGCCGCGGGACAGCGGCGAGTGGATCGAGCCGGGGATCGCGAAGACCTCGCGTCCACAGTCGCCGGCCAGGCGTGCGGTGATCAGAGAACCGCTCTTGACCGCCGCCTCGACCACCAGTACCCCACGGGACAGACCGGCGATCAGCCTGTTGCGGCGCGGAAAATGATGGGCCAGCGGGCCGCTGCCAAGGGGAAATTCACTGACGATGGCGCCGGCTTCGGCGATGCGCCGGGCCAGCGCCGCATTGCGGGCCGGGTAGATACGGTCGGCCCCGGTGCCAATCACCGCCACCGTGCGCCCAGCCCCGGCAAGGCCACCCCGGTGCGCTGCCGCATCGATGCCGAGAGCCAGGCCGCTGACGATGCCCAGGCCGGCGGACGACAGCGCGGCGGAAAACGCCTCCGCGTTGGCCTCCCCCTGCGGCGTCGCGTTACGCGCGCCCACCACGGCGATGGAGGGGCGGCCCAGCAGGTCGACGTCACCCTTTACGTAGAGCAGTACGGGAGGATCGGGGATTTCGAGCAGTGCGGCCGGGTAGGCCGCATCGCCGAGGGTCACGATGGCGTTGCCGGGTCCGTCCTGCCAGGCCAGACCGGCGTCCACCGCCTCCGCTGCAGCGTGTTCGAGGAGCAATCTGGCCGCGGCGTCGCCGACGACTGCCGCCAGCGCGGTGTGCGTGGCCGAGTAGATCGCCTCCGGTAGCCCGAAGGCGGCCAGCAACTGGCGCTGGCTCGCCGGGCCCAGGCCCGGCGTGAGGGTCAGCCGCAGCCAACCGGAAAGAGGATGGGCGGCCGGCAAGATGGTCTGCCGCTCAGGGCTTGCGTACGCTGTCGGCCACCGTCACCGCCCCTTTGCTGTCCATCACCAGCGCGTAGGAGAGGCGGTCGAAGACCCGGAACACGAAAACCAGCCCGTAACGCTGCTCAGGCAGGCGGAAACGCTGGGCAGGGCCGACGTTGTCCTCCCTGTAGACCGTCTCACCCCGGTTCCGGTGCAGCGCCAGGACATGGCCGACCTCGATACCGTTGCGTTTGCCGAGACTGAGGGACACCACATTGTAGCGACCGGTCTCGTTCACCCCGTTGTAGATCGAAACGACGCGCCCGGAGAGATCCTCGTCCGGCGCATGGGGCACGTAGCTGGGCAATTCGGGGCGGCCCGCCGGCAGCAGCCGGTCGCCCTTGCCGATTTCCTGCTTGGCAGTCAGCACCACCAGGCTGGTGGGCACCACGGTCCCCGGCTTGCTCTCGGCAGCAGCCTGCTGATCGGCAACCGGATCTGCATTCACCTCCGCAACGCCGAGATGCACGGCTTCGTAGCCGAGGATCTCGCCGCTCACCGGATCCTTCAGCGGCTTGGCCTTGCGGTACACATTCCAGGTTTTGGTGTCCGGCGTGATGCGCGTCGCAAAGATGGTGTCGCCGGCACTGGTGAACACGCGCCCTTCCTGGGTCGCGACGAGGATGCCGGCGGTAGTGTCTTCCCGGTCGGACACCACCAGCGGCTCGGTCAGGAAAGGCGCGATCACGCGCAGCGGGATGCTCTGGATCGCCGCCTTGTCGGGCGTGGAATACACCTGCGGGAACCGCTTCTCGTAAAGAGGGCGATCGGGCGGGCTGCCGACGCGCTGGCCAAGCTTGAGCGTCGGGCCGTTACGGTCGAGCACGATGATCTGGCCAGGATAGATCAGGTGCGGATTGCGGATCTGCTCGCGGTTGAGGCGCCACACCTCGGGCCAGCGCCAGGGCTCTTTGAGGAACATGCCGGAGATGCCCCACAGGGTGTCACCGGGAACCACGACATGGCTATCTGGCGCGTCGTCGGCCAGGCGTACAGGGCTTGCGGCACCGGCACCGACAGGTACCAGGGCGGCGACGCCGATCAGGAGGGCGGATATAATGCGAATCATCGGAAGAGCACTCGCTTTCGGCGAACAGGCATCACCCGGCAAAGGGTTGCCTGTGTTGCGGAGCCGATACCCGCCTTGCAAGATGCGAGCATCGTAGATTTGGCTCAAAATTCTGCACGTAAAGTCTTCATCCGGCAATATTTATGGCCCTGCTACCCATTCTCCGTTATCCCGATCCTCGTCTGCACACCCGTGCCACCCCGGTACGCGAGGTGACCGACGAAATCCGCCGGCTCATCGCCAACATGGCCGAAACCATGTACGAGGCCCCCGGCATCGGCCTGGCCGCCACGCAGGTGGACGTCCATAAGCGGGTCGTCGTCATCGACGTTTCCGAGGACAAGTCCGAGCTGCTAGCGCTGATCAACCCGGAAATCCTCGAGCGCTCCGGCGAGCATCTGGGCGAGGAAGGCTGCCTGTCCGTGCCCGGCATCTACGACAAGGTCGTCCGCGCCGAGCGGGTCAAGGTGCGCGCCCTCAACCAGAAGGGCGAGAGCTTCGAAATGGAGGCCGACGGCCTGCTCGCGGTGTGCATCCAGCACGAGCTGGACCACCTGGAAGGCAAGGTCTTCGTCGAATACCTGTCCCAGCTCAAGCAGACCCGCATCAAGGGCAAGCTGGCCAAGAAAGCCCGGATCACCGCCTGATGAAAGTCGCCTTCGCCGGAACCCCCGAATTCGCCGCCGCCGCGCTGCAGGCCATCCTCTCCGCCGGCTTCGAGGTCCCCCTGGTCCTGACCCAGCCGGACCGCCCCGCCGGGCGCGGCATGCAACTGCAGCCCAGCCCGGTCAAGCAGGTCGCCGTCGCCGCCAGCATTCCCGTCCATCAGCCGGAAAAACTGCGCACGCCGGAACAGCAGGCGCCGCTGGCCGAAGCCGGCGTCGACGTGCTGGTGGTGGCCGCCTACGGCATCATCCTGCCCCAGGCGGTGCTCGACCTGCCGCGCTACGGCTGCCTCAACATCCATGCCTCACTGCTGCCGCGCTGGCGCGGCGCGGCGCCGATCCACCGGGCCATCGAGGCCGGCGACGCGGAAACCGGCATCACCATCATGCAGATGGATGCCGGCCTCGACACCGGCCCGATGCTGATGAAGCGCAGCACGCCCATCGAATCCGACGACACCACCGGCAGCCTGCACGACCGCCTGGCCGGCCTCGGCGCCGACCTGATCGTCGACGCCCTGCGGGCACTACCCGACGGCCTCACGGCCACGCCGCAGCCGGCCGACGGCGTCACCTACGCAGCCAAGATCGGCAAGGCCGAGGCCACCGTGGACTGGACCCGCCCGGCTGCCGAGATCGAACGCGCGATCCGCGCCTTCAACCCCTTCCCCGGCGCGCTGGGCACCTACCAGGGCACGCCGATCAAGCTGTGGCGCGCCCGCGCCATCGACGCCAGCGGCGCCCCCGGCGAGGTACTGATGGCCGAAGGGGCCGGCGTGATCGTCGCCTGCGGCGAGGGTGCGCTGTGCATCACCGAGCTGCAGAAGCCCGGCGGCAAGCGCCTGGCCGCAACCGATTTCGTGCGCGGCACGGCCATCGCCGTGGGCAGCCGCTTCGACTGATCCAGCCTCCCGAGCACCGTCCCAAGCCCGCGCCGCCCGCGGGCTTTTTTTCGCGCCTCATGCCGGTTGGCTGCCGCCTTCCCGCAAGCATCTAAAAATTCTTGAATTTTTGGGGGCTTCCCCCATCTAACCGGTGTTTCCCACTCAAATCCGAAAGGACGGTTACACCCAATGCTCGGCAACTGGCTCAAGACATCCATCCTGATGGCGGCGATCATCGCGCTGTTCGGCGTGATCGGCGGCCTCATCGGCGGCAAGTCGGGGATGGTGCTCGCGCTGGTCTTCGGCGGCGCGATGAACCTGTTCTCCTACTGGTTCTCCGACAAGATGGTCCTGCGCATGTACAACGCGCAGGAAGTGGACGAAACCAGCTCCCCCTACCTGTACAACATGGTCCGCGAACTGGCCGGCCGCGCCCAACTGCCTATGCCGCGCGTGTACATCATCCACGAGGACCAGCCGAACGCCTTCGCCACCGGCCGCAACCCCGAGAACGCCGCCGTGGCGGCCACCACCGGCATCCTGCAGATGCTCAGCCAACGCGAACTGCGCGGCGTGATGGCCCACGAGCTGGCCCACGTGAAGCACCGGGACATCCTGATCTCGACGATCTCAGCGACGATGGCCGGGGCGATCTCGGCGCTCGCCAACTTCGCGATGTTCTTCAGCGGCCGCGACTCGGAAGGTCGGCCGGCCAACCCGATCGCCTCCATCGCGGTAGCCCTGCTCGCCCCGCTGGCCGCCAGCGTGATCCAGATGGCGATCTCCCGCGCCCGTGAGTTCGAGGCCGACCGCGGCGGCGCCGAAATCGCCAGCGACCCGCACGCACTGGCCGACGCGCTGATGAAGATCGACGCCTACGCCCGCGGCATCCCGATGCCGACCGCCGAGGCCCACCCGGAAACCGGCCAGATGATGATCATGAACCCGCTATCGGGCCGCGGCCTGGCGGGCCTGTTCAGCACCCACCCGGCCACCGAGGAGCGGGTCGCCCGCCTGCGCGCGATGGCCGGCCGCCGCTGAAGCTGCTGCACCTGCCACCGTACGGAACCCGGCCACGGCCGGGTTTTTCATCATGGCTGGCCAGCCACGCTGGCCGCCATCAGGCGGGCGCGACTTTCAAGACCTTGCTCACGACCGGGTATCCATCCCGGTACTCAGGGCCACGCGAATTGCGCTCATCAGTTTCGGCAGCACCTGCCCGAGCGTGGTCAGCTGATCCGCCAGCACATCTATGTTCCCGCTGCGCACGGAGCGGCAGATCCCATCGGCCAGCGCGAAGACGTCGGCCGCCCCTACGTTGCCTGCGGCCCCTTTCAGCGTGTGGGACAGATGTTCGATGCCGGCCAGGTCACCGGCCGCCAAGCAGGCATTGAGGCGATCAGCCACGTCTCCCTGGTTGCTGACGAAGATTCCAAGCAAGCGTCCATAAGTAGGCCACTTGCCCCGCACCAGGCGCACCCCCTTCTCGGTGTCGAGCCCCGCGATGCGCCGCAGGCGGGCAATCCATGCGTCGGAGCCGATCTCATCGGCGATGGCAACGGGCCCGGGCGCCGACGACTGCAGCACCGCGCCCGGCACAAGCCATTTGAACAGCATGCGGCGCATGTCTTCGGGTTCCACCGGCTTGGCGAGAAAATCGTTCATGCCTGCGGCCCGGCACGCATCCTGGTCCTCATCAAACGCGTTGGCAGTCATCGCGATGATCGGCAATTCGCCCATTCCGGGCAGCCCCCGAATGCTTCGGGTCGCGTCCAGACCATCCATCACCGGCATCTGCATGTCCATCAGCACCAGGTCGTAGGACGCCTTCTGCACGAACGCCACCGCCTCCCGGCCATTCGCGGCGCAGTCCACGACCATGCCAAGGTCGGAAAGCATATCCATCGCCACTTCCTGGTTCAGCAGGTTGTCCTCGACCAGCAGGACGCGTAGCCCCTGCAGAGCGGGGCCCCCTTCGGGCGGCATGTCGCCGCGCAGGTCACCCCCGACCACGGGCAGGCTCACGCCCGGCCGGGCCTGCAGGCGGGCAGTAAACCAGAAGGTGCTGCCCTGCCCCTGGCAGCTTTCGACCCCGGCCTCGCCGCCCATCAACGCGGCCAGATGGCGGGTCAGGGCCAGGCCGAGGCCGGTGCCGCCGTACTTGCGGGTCGTGGACGCATCCGCCTGCTCGAAGGACTGGAACAGTCGCGGCAACTGCTCGGCGGCGATGCCTATCCCGCTGTCGGTGACCTCGAAGCGGACCAGCAGGTCCTGCTCCCCTTCCTCGACAATGCGGGCCGTCAGACTCACTCCACCGAACTCGGTAAATTTGACCGCGTTGCCGAGGTAGTTGAGCAAGGCCTGGCGCAGGCGCGTCACGTCGCCGCGCAGTACCGGCGGCAAGCCGTCGGTGTCGGAACGGAAGCTCAGGTGCTTGGCGGCCAGGCGCTCATGGATCAGCGAGTGGGCCTGGTTGAAGAGGGCCTCCGGCGAAAAGTCGATCGCTTCCAGCTGCAGCTTGCCGGCCTCGATCTTCGAGATATCGAGGATGTCGTTGATGATCGACAGCAGGTGCGCACCGGCATGGCGGATCTTGAGCAGGCGGTCGCGCTGGGCAGCGTCAAGGGGACTGCGTTCGAGCAGGCGGGCCAGGCCGAGGATGGCATTCATCGGCGTGCGGATCTCATGGCTCATGTTGGCCAGAAACGCGCTTTTCGCCTGGCTGGCGGATTCAGCACGCTGGCGCGCCTCGGCCAGTTGCGCGGTACGCTCGGCGACCAGGTCCTCGAGGTGATGGTGATAGACGGCAAGCTGGGCGTCCCGCTCGCGCAGCTCGGTGATGTTGAAAAAGGATGCCATGAAGAAATCGCCCACATCAGCCCCCGCCACCAGCAAGGTCCGTAACTCCCCGGACTTGCAGGTGATGCGGAACTCCCGGGGCTCGACCGGGCGGCCGGCGGCGCGGGCCTGGTCGATGGCCTCCAGCCAGACGTTCCGTGCCCAGGCCCGGTAGTCCGGGTCGGGATAGGCCAGCTGCCACCAGGTATCCGCATCGGGGATCTCCTGACGGGTGTAGCCGAAGCTCTCGATGAAGCAGCGATTGATACCGACGATCCGCCCCTCGCCATTGACGAGACTGAGCGGCAGCGGTGCCACCTCGAACAACTGGCGGAAGCGGGCCTCGCTTTCCCTCAGGGCGGACTCTTCCCGGTGGCGCGCGATGGCGATCGCTGCCAGGTCGGTGGCCATCACCACCTGCTGGAGATGGCTTTCCGCCGGCCCCGAGACGCTCTGCGGATAGAGCGCAAAAGTACCGAGCACCGCCCCTTCCCGGCTGAAGATCGGCATCGACCAGCACGCCACGAGGCCATACTCCGCGGCCAACGCCCGGTAGTTCTGCCACAGAGGATCGTGGGCGATGTCCTTGACGATCACCGGACTGTGACGCCATGCTGCCGTACCGCAGGAGCCCACCCCCTCCCCGATGGCCAGGCCATCGACAAGACGGTTGTAGCCCGCCGGCAGGCTGGGCGCCGCGCCGTGCCGCAGGTGCACGCCATCCGCATCCAGCAGCAGGATGGACACCCTCACGTCGGGCAACTGGGCTTCGACGCCATGGGCCAGGGTTTCCAGAGTGTTATTCAGCGCGGCGCCCGAGGCGACCATCTCGAGGATACGGTGCTGAGCCGCCAGGGAGATCTCCCCCTGCTTGCGAGCCGTGACATCGGTCCACGAGCCGACAATCTCCGCACCCTCCTCGGCCTCGCTACCCGCCATGCGCAGTTCATCGCGCACCCACACATGGCGCCCGTCCCGATGGGCGAAGCGGTATTCGAGGCCCAGTTGCCCCCCGACCTTCAGGCTGCGCCAGGCAGCCTTCGCGGCCGCGACATCATCGGGATGCAAGCCGGCCAACCACCATCCCGGCTGCAGCACCTCCTCCGGCGTGTAGCCGAGGATGCGCTGGATATTGTCGCCGACCATGACCGGCACCCATTGGTCAGCCTCCCGCCGCATCGCGTACAGAATGGTCGGGCTGGCCTCAACCAGGTGGCGCAGCTGGCTCTCGGCCATCAACTGGCGGCGCTGGGCCTCCTCCCGCGCGGACCTATCGCGCAGCGCCCGGATGCCGAAGGCGAGATCGCCGCCCAGATCGGACAAGAGGCACATTTCTTCGTCGTCAAAAGCATCAGCCTCGCTGGAATAAACGCTCAGCGCCCCGAAGCAATGGCCGTCAGCATCCAGCAGCGGCAACGCGCAGGAAGACGCGTAGCCGTTACGCACGGCAGCCTCCCGCCAGGGTTCGAAGCGTGCATCGCTGAGGATGTCGCGGCACACCTGCGGCCGTCGTTCACGAATGGCCGTGCCTGTGGGCCCGACGCCGTCCGCGCCGTCACGCCATGACACGACCACAGAATCCAGGTAGCCATCGATGCAACCGGACTCCGCCACCGGCCGGACCCGCCGTTGAATGTCATGTTCGGGATAACCGACCCAAGCCATCCGGTAGCCACCGAAATCCACCATCAGGCGGCAGATGTCCTGCAGAAGGGTGTTCTCGTCGCTGGCGCGCGCGACCGCCTGGTTGCATTCGCCGACCGTCGCCAACGCACGATTCGCACGCCTCAACCCGGCCTCGACGCGCTTGCCCGCAGTAATGTCGCGGGCCACCCCAAGCACGCCGATCAGCTTCCCATCCGCGTCGTACATCGGGGTCTTGATGGTCTCGAGAATTTCCTGATGACCATCCGATGCAAACGTGACGAGTTCCTCGTTGCGCAGCGGCGCAAGCCCCTCCATGGCGGCCAGATCGTTCCGGCGGAAGGTATCGGCCAGTTTCAGCGGGACGAAATCATAATCGGTGCGCCCGACGATATCGGCCTCGCGAGCGCCGAAGAACAACTCGAAGCGCGGGTTGCAGGCCAGGTAGACGCCCGCGGGATCCTTCAGCCAGACCAGGTCCGGCAGGGTCCGGACCAGGGCGTCGAGCAGCGGGCCCGGACGTGTGCCGCCGCCGACCGGAGCCGGAGTGAGGACGGCGGAGGAAACGGCTTGGGAGCACGAAGTCTCCGGCGGCAGAGACATGGGGTAGGGCCCTTTGCGGTCGCAGGTCAAGGCTTGCCCGGCGCCCACACCGAACCGGAAGGGACGCGTCGGACCAGCGAAATCAGGACATCGACATTAACACGAAGCGTAGCGGCAGATCGGCACATGAAACCCGCCTCAACCATCCTTTCCGCGGCTCCAGGCCAGCAGACCGCCAGCTATGTCATGCAGAGGCAGTACGCTGCCAACCGCGCCACGCAGGATGGCCTCCTTCGGCATGCCGAAGACAACACAGGTTTCCTCGGCCTCAGCGATCGTTACCGCACCCGCATCGCGCATTTCCTTCAGGCCCAAGGCCCCATCGTCACCCATGCCGGTCATGATAATCCCCAGCGCATTACCGCCGGCCACGCGGGCCACCGAACGGAACAACACATCCACCGACGGCTTGTGCCGGTTGATCAGCGGGCCATCCATGACGCCAACGAAATAGCCGTTGCCATCCCGGGCCACCTGCAGGTGGCGCCCACCCGGCGCGATCAGCGCCAGCCCGGGTTCGACACGATCCCCATGGCGCGCCTCACGCACCTGGATGCGGCACAATCCGTTGAGGCGACGGGCAAACATTTCGGTGAAACCGGCCGGCATGTGCTGCACCACGACGATGCCTGGCACATCTTCCGGCAGCGCGGTCAACACCGCCTCCAGCGCCAGCGTTCCACCGGTGGACGTGCCGATGGCCACGATGCGTGTCCGGTCGCCACCGGCCGCCAGGCGTGGCCCACGCGGCAGGTCGCCGAGGGTCAGCTTCGGGCGCGGCGGCGCCTCCGCAGCTGGCGCGGCCCTGGCCCTGGCCGGATGCAGGCGGGCATTCGCCGCCGCACGCACGGCCGCCACCAGGCTGTCGCTCTCGTCCTGCAGGAACTGTTTGAGGCCGACCTTGGGCTTGGTCACCAGGCCAACCGCCCCCGCCGACAGCGCCTCGAAGCTGGCCTTGGCGCCGCTCTCCACCAGCGTCGAGCAGATCACCACCGGCGTCGGCCGCTCCGCCATCAGCTTGCGCAGGAAGGTCAGGCCGTCCATGCGTGGCATCTCGATGTCGAGGACCACCACGTCGGGCCATTCCTTGCGCATCTTGTCGATGGCGAACAGGGGATCGACCGCAGTGGCCAGCACGGTCATGTCGGGCTGGGCGTTGATCGCCTCACTGGCAACCTGGCGCACGATCGCCGAGTCGTCGACGATCATCACGCGAATCGGGCGGGATCTCATGGATTCACCTCGTCGATTGGGCGATGAGCCAGCCACACGTGACCGGTCCACAGGTCGAAGATCAGCTTGCGGTGCCCCGTCCCGCCGCAATGGGAGGCGCTCGGGCGATAGCCATGCCGAACCAGCAGCGCATCGGCCGCATCCACGTTGCGACGGGCGATGTCCATGACCGCCGGGCGGCCCGCGTCGCGGTTCAGCATGTTGCCGCCGCCGAAAACCTTCACCTGGTAATCCGTCGGCCGACCGCCCGCCTTTTCGACCTCCCGATCGAAAAGGGCCAGCGCCTCATCCGCATAGCGCCCGTCCAGCGCCTGCCCGCCCATCCGCCCACGGCTCGGCAGCATGTAATGACACATGCCACCGATCAGGCGCAGCGGATGCCACAGGGTTATGGACACGCAGGAGCCGAGCAGCGTCGAGATGCGCGTGCGGCCACCACCGAAGAAAAACCCGCCGGGTTGCAGGAAGACTTCCCGGATATCGTCGCCGCACTCGATCATGGTTTGCGATAGATCGTCGCCTTCACCAGTTCCAGCCCCTGCTGGATCCCGTTGAGCGTCTCGGAATGGCCGATGAACAGATAGCCCCCCGACTTGAGGCGCGGCAACAGGTTGGCAACGACTTTACGCTTGGTGTCCATGTCGAAATAAATCATCACGTTACGCAGGAAGATCACGTCGAACTCACCGATATCGGCCGACACCGGCAAGGTCAGATTGACCTGCCGGAAGCGCGTGCGGCGCTTCAGCTCGGGTGTAATCAGGAAGGTCCCGCTCTGGCTGCGCACGCCTTTGAGGCAGTAGCGGGTCAGGAACTCGGGCGGGATACCCTCGTTCCGGTCGAGCGGATAATGCGCCGCGGCGGCCTTGGCCAGCACCTGGGTGCTGATGTCCGAGCCCACCACCTCCCAGGGGGACTGCGGCAGCGAATCGGCCAGCAGCATCGCAAGCGTATACACCTCCTCGCCGGTGGAGCATGCAGCGCTCCACACACGGAAGGTACCGGCGGAACGGCGGGCACGGATCACCTCCTGCTTCAGGAAGGCGAAGTGGCCCGGCTCACGGAAGAAATAGGTTTCGTTGGTGGTCAGCAGATCCACCATGACCTGCAACTCCTCCGGATGCTGGCCAGAACTGAGCAGGCGGTAATACTGGGAAAAGGTGTCGAAGTTGTGGTGCTTCAGGCGCTTGGTCAAGCGGCCGACCAGCAGCACCTTCTTCGCGTCGGACAGGCTGATGCCGGCGATCTTGTAGATCAGCCGCTGAAACAGCGCGAATTCCTCGTTGGTGATGGCGGAACCCATGGGGCTCCCGACAGGGGGGCGAACCCGTTCCATGGTGATCCTCAAAACAGTTCGACGTTGTTGTCCGGCTCGGCGGGCCTGTTCAGTGTGGCCGCATAAGCCTGCTCCTCGCGGGCAATCACCTCCGCCGTGGCGTGGGACGTGACGATGCGCTTGCACCAGGCGTCCCCGTTGCCGGGCAGGAACAGCAGCTTGCGCGACCAGGGGCCGAGAAAATCCGACGCCAGCAGCGGAATGCCTTCCCGCTTCAGCCAGTCGCGGGCAAAACGCGCATTACGCTGACCGATGGCGAGGGACTGTCCGGAGGTTTCGATGATGGTACCACCCCCGAAAGCCTTGGCCTGCAACCGCGGTTTGCGGGCCCCCTGGGCCAGCAGCGCATTGAGCAGGGCCTCCATCGCATAGTCGCCCGCCAGCAGCGCATCCACCTCGCCATGGGCGCTGCGCTGCAGGTTGGGCAGCATGAAATGGTTGATACCGCCGATCCGCGTCTGCGGATCGAACAGGCACACCGCCACGCAGGAACCCAGCAACGTGGCCAGCGGCCGCTCCCGCTCCACCGCCCAAGCGCCGGGCGCCACGTTGCGGGCCAGGCGCTCGATCTCCCGCGCCGGCAGACTGGCGTAATCCATCGTCCTCACCCCGCAGCACTCAAGCCGACGGCGTGCCTCCCGACAGGTCGGCCGTTCCACCATCCGAAGCGACGCGGGCCAGCGTGGCAATCTCATCGACCGAGAGGACTTTCTCGACCTCCAGGATGATGACGAACTTGCCATTCACCTTGCCCATCCCCTTGATGAAGTCAGCGCGGATCTTGGCCCCAAAGGACGGCGGCGGCTCGATCTCCGAAGCCGGAATCTCCAGCACTTCGGACACCGCGTCCACCACCACGCCGACATCCTGGCGCTCGTCGTTCTCGGTGAGTTCGATGATGACGATGCAGGTCCGTCGCGAGATCTCGGAACGCTTGCCGCCAAAGCGGCTGGCCAGGTCGATCACCGGCACCACCGCACCGCGCAGGTTGATGACCCCGCGGATGAAGGGTGGCACCATCGGAATCTCGGTGACCGTCCCGTACTCAATGATCTCCTTGATGTTCAGGATGCCGACGGCAAACATCTCGCCGCCGAGCAGGAAGGTCAGGTACTGGGCCGGGCTGGTGTCGACGACCGCTGGGGCCTTGGCCCCGGCAACGGCAGTGGCCCCCGCCGGTGTGGGCAGCGTGCTCATGCTCTGGCTCCTTTCGCCGCTCAGAACTTCTCGAAGTCGCCTTCGTTGAACGCGAAGCCCGCCACCTTGGCCGGCGTACGGGCCTTGCTGACGTGGGAATGGCCCAGCGCCGCCGACGGTGCCGCGGCCAGAATCCGGCCCATATTGCGCTCGTCGATGGTGAAGAACTGCATCAGTTGCTGCAGCTGCTCAGCCTGGCCGCCCAATTCTTCCGCGGTTGCGGCCAGTTCTTCGGACGCCGACGCGTTTTGCTGCGTGGCCTGGTTGAGCTGGTTCATTGCGTTGTTGATCTGCGCAACACCGGAGGACTGCTCCTGGGACGCGGAGGCGATCTCCTGCACCAGGTCAGAGGTCTTGCGGATCGACGGCACGATCTCGTCGAGTAGCTGACCGGCGCGCTCGGCCAGGCCAACGGAATCACCAGCCAGGCCGCCAATTTCCTGCGCTGCGACCTGCGAACGCTCGGCCAGCTTGCGCACCTCGGCCGCCACCACCGCGAAGCCCTTGCCATGCTCGCCGGCACGGGCCGCCTCGATGGCGGCGTTGAGGGCCAACAAGTTGGTCTGGTAGGCGATGTCGTCGATGATGCCGATCTTCTGGGCAATCTTCTTCATCGCATCGACGGTGTTCTTCACCGCGTCGCCACCCTCGGTGGCCTCCACCGCGGTCTTCGAGGCCAGGTTGTCGGTGACCTTAGCGTTCTCCGCGTTCTGCTTGATCGAGGCCGACATCTGCTCGACCGACGCGGACGACTCCTCGACGCTGGCCGCCTGCTCCGACGACGACTGGGACAAGGATTGGGCGGTCGCCGAGACCTGGCCGGACGCGTTGGTCAGCGCATCCGCGGCAGTACGCACCTGGGTGATGGTGTCGGAGAGCTTGCCAACGGTGTTGTTCACCGCCTCCTTGAGTGCCTTGAAATCGCCCTGGTAGTCGTTGGTGATGTTCTGGGTCAGGTCGCCCTGCTCGATCGCGCTCATGATGCGGCGCACTTCGTTGATCGGCCCGACGATGGCATCCAGCGTGCCATTCACGCCATCCACAATCTTGCGGAAGTCGCCCCGGTGCTGGCTGCCATCGGCACGGGTTTCCAGGCGCCCGGCAATCGCTGCGGCGGACAGCATGTTGGCATCGCCAACCAGCTTGTTCACCGCGTCGATGCAGGTATTGAGGTTGTTCTTGATGATGTTGTAGTCGCCGCTGTACGGGTCGGTGATCTTCGGCGGGATATCGCCCTTGGAGATACGGTCCACGTAGTCCGCGGTGACATTGAGCGGATTCACGATGTTGGTGATGGTGTCGTTCACGCCCTTCACCAACTGGTTCCAGCCCCCCACGAAGAGCGCTGCGTTGGCACGCTTCTTCAGCTCGCCCTCGGCGGCGGCCTTGATGATGATGTCGGTCTGCTCCAGCAGATCGCTCATCATCTTCACCACGTTGTTCAGGTTGTTCTTGATGACGTTGTAGTCACCCTTGTACTCGGTGGTGATCAGCGGCGGGATGACGCCCTTGGCCACCTTGTCCACATAGTCGGCCGTCACGTTGAGCGGATTGACGATGTTGGTGATGGTGTCGTTCACACCCTTCACCAGCTGGTTCCAGCCACCCACGAAGAGGGCCGCGTTGGCGCGCTTGTTGAGTTCGCCATCGGCAGCGGCCTTGATGATGACATCGGTCTGCTCCAGCAGATCGCTCATCATCTTCACCACGTTGTTCAGGTTGGTCTTGATGAGATTGAAATCACCGTTGTAGTTGTCGGTGATGACCGGCGGAATGACCCCCTTGGCAATCTGATCCACGTAGGTAGCCGTCACATTCAGCGGTCCGATGACCGCATCCAGCGTGTCGTTAACCCCCTCGACGATCCTGCGGAAATCGCCCTGGTGCTTGCTGGCATCGGCACGGGTCGCCAGACGGCCTTCGACAGCAGCCTTGCTAAGCGCGTTGGCATCGACGATCAGGGCCTTGATATTGGCACGAACCTGTTCGATGGTCTCGTTGATAAACTTCTTCTTGCCCGGGAACTGCTCCAGCGGCGCGTCCATGTTGCCTTCACCGAAGGCCTTCACGCAGGCCATGGCCTTCTTCTTGACCGCAATGTGGCCGAAGACCATCCCATTGACGCCCTTCGCCATCTCTGAATATGCACCCTGGAACTTGTTTTCGTCGATGCGCACATCAATGTCGCCGGCGTCGTGTTCGGATGACATGTGATTCATCTGCGCGATCAGGCCGTTGAGGCTGTCGATGCAGGTGTTGAGGTTGTTCTTGATGGTATTAAAGTCACCGTTGTAGTTGTCGGTGATCTTGGTCGGGATATCGCCCTTCGAGATGCGATCCACGTAGTTGGCCGCCACGTTCAGCGGGTTGATGACGGAATCGAGGGTTTCATTCACCCCTTCGACAATCTTGCGGAAATCACCCTGATGCTTGCTGGCATCGGCACGCGTGGCCAGACGGCCTTCGACAGCAGCCTTGGACAGGCGCTCGGCATCGGCAGCCATCGCCTGCACCGAGTGCTGGATCGACTCGACCGCCTGCACGACCTGGCCGACCTCGTCCTTCGCATCGCTCTTGAGCGTGAAGTTGAAGTCGCCTACCGCCATCTTCTTGGCCGCCTCGACGACCTGATTGACCGGACGGGTGATGCTGCGGGTCAACCACAGGGCGATCAGCACGGCGAACACCAGTGCAACGCCGGCGATGGTCAGCACCAGCGAGCGGGAGGACTGGGCCAGCTCAACCGCATGCTGCCCCCCCTTCTTCGCAGCCTCGACCTGAAAGCCCTCAAAGTCCGCCAGCGACTGGTTGTAGGCGTCGGCCGCATCCTTGTATTCACCGAACAGCATCTGGACCGCCTTCTCCTGGTTGTACTGGGGAGAAGAGGTATCCGCTACCAACAGCAACCGGTCCGTCACCGGGTTGAACTTCGCCCGCAGCTCAGACACCTTGCCCAGCAGTGCCTTGCCTTTCTCGGTACTCACCAAGGGCGTCATCTGCTCGAGGATTTCACTATTGCGGCTGCGCAGCTTGGCGATCGATTCGAGCGTCTGCCTTTCCAGGTTCTTGTCCGTCGTCAGGATCATGTTGCGCACCTGACGCCCGATCATCAGCACGTTGAACTTCATTTCGTCGGCCAGCACGATCTTCGGCAAGCGGCCTTCGGCCAGATCATCGATGCCGTCGTTGAGCTCGTTGATACGCGTGATCGACACCGCCGAAATCGCCACCAGCAACATCAGGACGACGGCGAAGCCGATCCCCAGACGAACACCTATTTTTAGGTTATTGAACATGATGAATCTCCGGGTAAGACAGCAAGGTCAGACACTACGTTGCTCCGGACGGGCCAGCATGCGCTGCTCGGCCTGACCGGAAATCTTGATGAGGGCGGAAATATCGAGGATCAGGGCCACCTCGCCGCTGCCTAGGATGGTCGATCCGCCGATGCCCTGCAGGTGGCGGAAGATCGCGCCGAGGGGCTTGATGACGGCCTGCAGTTCGCCGGCCAGACGGTCCACCACGATGCCGGCGCGCTGGCCGGCGTATTGCACGACCACCACGCTCTCCCGCGCCGGGCGCTCGCCGGGCAGGCCGAAGCTCTCCCGCAGGCACACCGACGGCAGCACCTGGCCACGCAGGTTGAAATAGTTGCGATCGTGCTCGGCCTCAGGCCGCTCGACACACTCGACGACCGCGTCGAGGGGAATCACGTAGGAGCGGTTGGCCGACACCACCAGGAAACCGTCGATGATCGCCAGCGTCAGCGGCAGCCGCAGCGTCAGGCGCGTGCCCTGGCCGGACTGGCTGCTGACGTTGATGGTGCCGCGCAGGGCCTGCAGGTTGCGGCGCACCACGTCCATGCCGACGCCGCGCCCGGACAGGTTGGTGACCTGGTCGGCGGTAGACAGGCCGGGCGCGAAGATCAGGTCGTAGATCTCCCGGTCGGACAGATGGGCATCCGGCTCCACCAGGCCGCGATCGATGGCCTTGGCCAGGATCTTGTCGCGATTGAGGCCGGCGCCGTCGTCGGCTACCTCGATGACGATGTTGCCAGCGTCGTGGTAGGCATTGAGCAGCAGCGTACCGCGCGGATTCTTGCCGGCCGCCTCGCGCACCGCCGGCGCCTCGATGCCGTGGTCGAGGGAGTTGCGCACCAGGTGCATCAGCGGATCGCCGATCTTCTCGACGATGGATTTGTCGAGTTCGGTCTCGCCGCCGGAAATCAGCAGCTCCACGTCCTTGCCCAGATCCTTGCAGGCATCGCGGACGAGCCGGTGGAAACGGTTGAAGGTCTCGCCGATCTGCACGGTGCGCAGTTGCAGCGACGCATCGCGGATCTCTTCCACCAGTCGCGTCAGCAGTGACGAGGATTCGATCAACTCGCCATCGCTGCGCTTGTGGGCCAGCAGGCTGGTGGCCGCGCCGGCAATCACCAGTTCGCCGACCAGGTTGATCAGGTGGTCCAGCTTGTCGGCCGGCACGCGGATCAGCTTGGCGTCCTGGGCCTTCTTCTCGCTGACCTGGGTCTGCTTGGCCACCGCCGCGGCGACTACCTCGGGCTGCACGACCTGCTGGGCCACCAGGATCTCGCCGATCGGCTTGTCGTGGTGTTCGGCCGCCGGCACTTCGCCGTCGTCCGCGGCTTGGGCACGCAAGCCGTCGCTCAGCTCATCGGCGGTCAGCGCGCCGATGCGCACCAGGATCTCGCCCAAACGCAGGTTGTCTTCCGGCAGGCTGTCGATCAGATCGAGATAATCATTCACCTTGCTGTTCGGCGGCAGGATCGACAGCTGGCATTCGTCACGCACGAAGGCGAACACGTCTTCGATGGCCTGCTTGTCGGCGGCGGACTCCAGCGCGATCTCGAACCCCAGGTAGCACAACTCCGGATCCATCTCGGCAACCGGCGGCATCCGATCGGCCAGCGTTTCTACATGGCGGATGTTGCCGACCGTCTCGAGGAAACGCAGGAAGTTCTCCGGATCCATACCCTGGCGCAGCACGTCGGGGCCAAAGCGCACCGAGATATGCCAGCAGTTATGGCCAGTCTGCGGGGACGGAATGCGCTGCACGCCGGGCTCCGTGGCCTTGGGTGCGGCCTGCACCTGTCCGCCCGGCCCGAAAGCCCGCAGGCGTGCCAGCAGGCTGGCCGTCTGGGTTTCGATATCGGCGGCCCCCATCTGCGCGGAGCCTGCCTCGCTGGCGACCAGCACGCGCAGGTGGTCGGTGCAGACCAGCATCAGCGCGGCCAGTTCGGTGGTGACGGCAATTTCGTGGTTGCGCAGGCGATCGAGCACATTCTCGACCACGTGAGCAAAGGACTCCACGGCGGCGGCTTCGACCATCCCGGCCGCGCCCTTGATGGTGTGGGCCGCCCGGAAGATGCCGTTGAGGGTGGTCTCGTCGTCGGGGTGGGCTTCCAGCTCGAGCAGCAGCGATTCGAGCGCGTCGAGCTGCTCACCGCTTTCCTGCAGAAAGACTTGCTTGAGTTCGTCCATGGTGAGCGCCGGGATTATTCTGCGGAGACGACCAGCGGGTCGCCGAACCAGGCCGCAAGGTTGTAGAACTCAATGAGCGACTGCACGGCTGGGCTGTGGGCGACGATCGCCAGCGTCTTGCCGGAGGCGCTGGCTTCCCGCTTGACCAGCATGAGCAACTGGCAACCCGCCGAATCCATGCGCTCTACACCGGACAGATCCAGCTCGATGCGCTCGGCCTCAGCCAGCAGGCCGAGCAGGCCGGGCTTCAGCTCGGCGACGCGATAGATCGTGAAATCCTCGGCGAAAGCCTGACGAATGACACTCATGCTGCCCTCTGACGGTTAAAACAGTTCGACTGCCGGGCCATCGCCTGCCGAGGCCGACGCAGAACGAGAAAGAGTGATGCCACTGCGCCGGGCGTGCTCTTCGCGCTCCCTCTCCATCACATAGCTCTCGAAGAGGCGGTCGATCTGTTCGGTCATCGCTGGAATGTCGCTGATGGCGGCGGTGCCGTTCAAGCAGGCGGACAGTTTCAAGACATGCTCGTCGAGACGCTCCAGTGCCTCGATCACGTGGCCGATCTGCTGGCGGGTGACATCCTGAAACTGCACGCTGGCCATGGTTTCCATGAACATCTCGGCCAGCCGGTGGCTCGATTCGCGGAACACGCGGAGGATCCGGTTCTCATGGTCGAGCAGCTGCGTATAACTGTCGCTGACCTCATGGAACTGATCGGCCACCGTGCGCAGTGCATCTTCCTCGGCATTCGAAATGCTCTGATCCAGCTGGGCGCTGAACTTGGACTGGATGGTATGCACGACGCGATCGATGCCTTCGCTGATCTTCAGCACGGCCTGGTCGGTCTGCCCGGCCAGCTTGCGCACCTCGTCCGCCACCACCGCGAAGCCGCGCCCCGCTTCACCGGCCCGGGCCGCCTCGATGGCCGCATTGAGGGCCAGCAGGTTGGTCTGGCTGGAAATGTCACGGACCAGATTGACGAACTGCGCCAGGGACTTGGCCTCCTCGAGCGCCGCCATCACATGCGCCTGCTCTTCGCCGACGTTTTCGAGGCGACGATGGATGTAATCCTGGAGCGCGCTGAGGGTCTGCTGGTTGGAGGCTGCCCGCGTGTTGGCAGCCTCGACGATCTGGTTGGATTCCTGCGAAAAGGCCTGCACGACCTGATCCAGATCCTGGACCACCGCATCCACCGCCTGCAAACGCTCGACCATGCCCAATGCCGCAGCCTCGGTCTGGTCGGTGACGGCATTGAGCTGCCCGACGAGGATGCCATTGAGATGGGGCACCTGGTCCAGGGAGCGGCTGACCTCGGCAGCGACCTCCGTCTTGTGCTCAAGGCTATCCTTGGTCTTATCGAGCGCATGCTCCGCACCGTACAGCGCATCCCGATAACGCATGACCGACAGCATGCTGAGCGCCTCGAAGCTGAGCAGCACAGCCGCAATCGCACCAATGGCATCCACCAGGGACTGGCTGAGCCCGACACCATCCAGCAGGACCCGGTGATAGGTGTCGTTGCCGAAATACACGACAACGAACACCCCCACCGCGGTCAGCAGGGACAGGAGCAGACGGCGGCGCCGGGATTTCTCGCGGATGGCCTGCATGACGTTCAGCGCAGGACGAGCTTGATCGTATTGAGCAGCGTATCCGCCGTCGCCGGCTTGACGATCCAGCCCGACGCGCCGGCGGCCTTGGCTTCGGCGCGCTTGCTCTGCTGGGATTCGGTGGTCAGGAACAGGATCGGCATGAAGCGCAGCTCGGCCTTCTGGCGCACCACCTTGATGAACTCGATGCCGTTCATGCCGGGCATGTTGAGGTCGGTGATCAGCAGGTCGGGCTTGGTGCCCGCCGCCAGCTTCTTCTGGCCGTCCTCGGCGCTGTTGGCGGTGACGACCTGAAAGCCGGCCTTGGTGAGAATTCCGGAAATGGACAGCAGAACGGTGGCCGAATCATCGACCAACATGATTGTTTTCATTTTTCCTCCTCCCGGAACGGCATACCCGGGGTGTCGAAGCAGCAAGACTTGTGAGACGAGAGGGTGCAAACCCAAGCCGGGCAATGCATCCTGACATCCGTATATTGCATGGTTCTACGGACGACAGGGTGCAAACTTTAGAATCTTCGGGGAAATTTGATTTATTGCCCACCCAGGCCCCAACGCCATTGGCAATACCTCTTTGGTGACGCACGCGAAGCACGCTTCAGGCCACCAAAGATCACCTGTAAACCGTTGTAAATCCTTTGTTTTTCAGGCACTCCCCAGGTACTGAGGCTGTATTTTTGCGGCGCAAGGTCGTATCATGCGGCTCCCCCGTTTCACCATTCCCGGTTTCCCCATGCTTCATCCCACCCGTTTCGACGTCATCGTGGTCGGCGGCGGCCATGCCGGCACCGAGGCCGCACTGGCAGCCGCACGGGCCGGGTGCGCCACGCTGTTGCTCACCCACAACATCGAGACCCTCGGCCAGATGAGCTGCAACCCGTCCATCGGCGGGATCGGCAAGGGCCATCTGGTCAAGGAAGTGGACGCCCTCGGCGGCGCCATGGCGGCGGCCACCGACGAAGGCGGCATCCAGTTCCGCATCCTCAACGCCAGCAAGGGGCCGGCCGTGCGCGCCACCCGCGCCCAGGCCGACCGGGTGCTGTACAAGGCGGCAATCCGCAAGCGCCTGGAGAACCAGCCCAACCTGTGGCTGTTCCAGCAGGCCGTGGATGACATCACCGTCGCCGGCGACCGGGTCACCGGCGTGGTTACGCAGATCGGCCTGCGCTTCGAGGCGCCCACTGTCGTACTGACTGCCGGCACCTTCCTCAACGGCTTGATCCACGTCGGCCTGCAGAACTACTCCGCCGGTCGCGCTGGTGACCCACCGGCGATCAGCCTCGGCCAGCGCCTGAAGGAACTCGCGCTGCCCCAGGGCCGCCTGAAAACCGGCACGCCACCGCGCCTCGACGCGCGCAGCATCGACTTCTCGGTGATGGAGGTGCAGCCCGGTGACGATCCGGTGCCGGTGTTCAGCTTCCTCGGCAAGGCCAGCCAGCACCCGCGCCAGCTGCCGTGCTGGATCACCAACACCAACAGCCGCACCCACGACATCATCCGCGCCAACCTCGACCGCTCGCCGATGTATTCCGGCGTGATCGAAGGGGTCGGCCCGCGCTACTGCCCGAGCATCGAGGACAAGATCCACCGTTTCGCGGACAAGGACAGCCACCACGTCTTCCTCGAGCCGGAAGGCCTCGACACCCACGAGATCTACCCCAACGGGATCTCCACCAGCCTGCCCTTCGACGTGCAGTTGGACATCGTGCGCTCCATCAAGGGCCTCGAGAACTGCCACATCCTGCGCCCGGGCTACGCCATCGAGTACGACTACTTCGACCCGCGCAACCTCAAGTCCAGCCTGGAAACCAAATCCATCGGCGGGCTGTTCTTCGCCGGCCAGATCAACGGCACCACCGGCTACGAAGAAGCCGCCGCCCAGGGCCTGCTGGCCGGCATCAACGCCGCGCTGCAGGTGAAGGGCCAGGAAGCCTGGTGCCCACGCCGCGATGAAGCCTACCTGGGCGTGCTGGTGGACGACCTGATCACCCGCGGCGTCTCCGAGCCCTACCGGATGTTCACGTCCCGCGCCGAATATCGCCTGTCCCTGCGCGAGGACAACGCCGACCTGCGCCTCACCGAGACCGGCCGCCGCCTGGGCCTGGTGGACGACGCGCGCTGGGCCGCCTTCTGCACCAAGCGCGAAGCCATCGAACGCGAGACGGCACGCCTGCGCGCCACCTGGGCGACGCCCGTCAAGGTGCCGGCGGAAGCCGCCGAAGCTGTGCTCGGCAAGTCCATTGAACGAGAATATTCCTTCTTCGACCTGCTGCGCCGCCCCGGCGTCAGCTACGCGGCGCTGATGACGCTGCCCAGCGCCCCGGAAGCACCAGAAACCGACCCGCAGGTCGTCGAACAGCTGGAAATCGCCGCCAAGTACCAGGGCTACATCGACCGCCAGCTCGACGAAGTGGCGCGCCAGGCCGACGCCGAGGCCACCCGCCTACCGCCCGACCTCGATTACGGCACCGTGCGCGGCCTGTCCAAGGAAGTCCAGGGCCGCCTCAACCAGCACAAGCCGGAAACCATCGGCCAGGCCAGCCGCATCCAGGGCGTCACGCCGGCGGCCATCAGCCTGCTGCTGGTGTGGCTGAAGCGCGGCGAACTGGCCCGCGGACAGGAGCAGAAATCAGCATGAGCCGCCGTACCCTCGAACAGGGCATCGCCGCCCTCGGCCTCGACCTGCCCGCCGACGCTCCGGAGAAGCTGCTCGCCTTCGGCCAGCTACTGATCAAGTGGAACAAGGTCTACAACCTCACCGCGATCCGCGACGAGGCCCAGGTCATCACCCATCACCTGCTCGACTCCCTGTCGGTACTGCCGCAGCTGGCCGGCATCTCGCGGCTGGTGGACGTCGGCTCTGGCGGTGGCCTGCCCGGCGTGGTGCTGGCGATCTGCCGGCCCGACCTCCAGGTGGACTCGGTCGAGACGGTTCAAAAGAAGAGCACCTTCCAGAACCAGGCGCGGATCGAGCTCAAGCTCGCCAACTTCCGCGCCCACCACGCCCGCATCGAAAGCTGGCAACCGGCCTATGCGCCGGATGCCCCCGACGGCATCATTTCGCGCGCCTTCGCCGACCTGGCCGACTTCGTGAATCTCACAGCCCACCTGGCCGGACCGCAGACACGCATCCTGGCCATGAAGGGCGTGTACCCTGAAGACGAAATCGCCCGCATTCCGGAAGGCTTCGCCATGGAACGCAGCGCAGAACTCCAGGTGCCCGGCCTCGACGCCGAACGCCATCTCATCATTGTGAAACGGACCTGAGCATGGCCCGCATTTTCTGCATCGCCAACCAAAAGGGTGGAGTCGGCAAGACGACCACCTGCGTCAACCTCGCCGCCGGCCTGGCCGCCGCCAAGCAGCGCGTACTGCTGATCGACCTGGACCCCCAGGGCAACGCGACGATGGGTAGCGGCATCGACAAGCGCACCCTCGGCAAATCGGTCTATCACCTGCTGGTGGGCCTATGCACCGTCGCCGAGGCGCGCGTGCGCTCGGAAGCCGGCAAGTACGACGTGATCCCCGCCAACCGCGATCTGGCCGGCGCCGAAGTCGAGCTGGTCGGCCTGGAGCGGCGCGAGAACCGCATGCGCGACGCCCTCGCGCTGCACGCCCAGGAATACGACTTCATCCTCGTGGACTGCCCGCCGTCCCTGTCGCTGTTGACCCTCAACGGCCTGTGCGCCGCCCACGGCGTCATCATCCCGATGCAGTGCGAATACTACGCGCTGGAAGGCCTTTCCGACCTGGTCAACTCGATCAAGAAGGTGCATGCCAACCTGAACCGCGAGCTGGGCATCATCGGCCTGCTGCGAGTGATGTTCGACCCCCGCGTGACGCTGCAGCAGCAGGTCTCCGCCCAGCTCGAATCGCACTTCGGCGACAAGGTCTTCAAGGCCGTCGTGCCGCGCAACGTGCGCCTCGCCGAGGCCCCCAGCCATGGCGTGCCCGGCGTGGTGTTCGACCGCAGCGCCAAGGGCGCCCAGGCCTACCTAGCCTTCGCCAAAGAACTGATCCAGCGGGTAAAAACCCTCTAACCGACACCATGGCATCTCCGAAACTCAAAGGCCTCGGCCGCGGTCTCGACGCGCTCCTCGGCGGCAATGCCGAGCCGGAAAAGGCCGAGGGCGAACTGCAGATCCTGCCCGCCTCCGAACTGCAGCCCGGCAAGTACCAGCCGCGCACGCGCATGGACCCGGGCTCCCTGGAAGAGCTGGCCGCCTCCATCAAGTCCCAGGGGGTCATGCAGCCCATCCTGGTGCGCCAGATCGGTGGCGCCTTCGACGCCAAGCGCTACGAGATCATCGCCGGCGAACGGCGCTGGCGCGCCGCGCAGATCGCCGGCCTGTCCGCCGTGCCCTGCCTGGTACGGGAGATCCCGGACGAAGCCGCGCTGGCGATGTCCCTCATCGAGAACATCCAGCGGGAAGACCTCAATCCCCTCGAAGAGGCCGCCGGCATCCAGCGCCTCATCGACGAGTTCGGCATGACTCACCAGCAGGCCGCCGACGCCGTCGGGCGCTCCCGCCCGGCCGCCTCCAACCTGCTGCGCCTGCTGCAACTAGCCCCGCCGGTGCAGGAGCTGCTGATGGCTGGTGACATCGACATGGGCCACGCCCGCGCGCTGCTGCCCCTCGACGGCGCCACGCAGATCGGCCTGGCCAACCTGATTGCCGCCAAGGGCCTGTCGGTGCGCGACGTCGAGCGCCTGGTGCACCAGGCGCTCAATCCCAAGAGCAAGCTGCCGCCCCCCCTGCCCGACCGGGACATCCTGCGCCTGCAGGAAGACATCGCCGACCGCATCGGTGCAACGGTGAAGATCAAGGCCAACAAGAAGGGGGTTGGTGCCGTAACGATCCAGTTCGGCAGCCTGGACCAGCTCGACGGACTGCTCGAGAAGCTGAACCTGAAGTAAGCGGAACGCTTGCGCGGGCGGGGCTCACCCGCCCCTAGGGCTTGTCCTGTCCCAGCAGTTGCTTGAGCAGGGAACGCCTGGCTTCCTGCCGCTTAACCCCGGGCGACTTCTCGTGGGGCCCCGCCTTGCGCTGCAGCGCCGGAACAACCAAAGGATTCCGCGGCCCGCCCTTCCGGACACCGTCCGGATTGCGGAACACCAGTTTCTGGCGCGTACCGAGAGTCCGATTGGCCATCGTATGCTTAGGGCTTGCGCCCATGGGCCGCATCGGCAACGGCGAGTTGCTCCAGCGTGGCTGCTTCCGTCACCCCGGAAATCTCGGCGAAACAAGTGTCAAGCGGGCACTCGCGGCCTGGTGGGCAGCCGTGCTCCAAGGCACACTGGCGCTGGGTCTGGTCAGTCAAAACCATCTCGCGGACGGCTTCGCAACGACTGATGGGCGAATCGATGAAGCTCATGATATTCCTCCCGTCGATGCTTCCAGTGTAGTCCGGGCGTGTTAAATTTCCTTCCTATTAGAAGGGTTTTTCACCCCTCAAACCACATCCGCCATGCCTTACCAGCTCTGGGGCAATTTCTTGCACAGGATGATGCGTTGCTGCTCGATCTCGATGTAACCACCGGCAACCAGGTCGCGGAGAATGCGATTCACCATTTCCCGCGAGGCGCCCACCATGTTGGCGAGGTCCTGCTGGGTCAGGCGGCGGTCGATCAGCATGATGCCATCCCGCTCGACGGCCATCGTTTCGAAGAGCCGGGCGATCCGCCCGAACACATCGACGAGCGCGAGCGCCCGGACGTTGTCGGTGAGCAGGCGGATCCGCGCCACCAGGTTGCGCACCACCATCTGCATGCAGGTTGGATCGGACTCGATCAGTCCCAGGAAGGCCGTGCGCGGAATCTGCAATACTTCACTCCGCGTCACCGCAATGACCGACGCGGAACGGGGGGAATCGTCGAGCAACGCGAGCTCGCCGAAGTAATCCCCCGGATCGAGGAGGGACAGCGTGACTTCCCTCCCGTTGTTGTCGGTGAGAAAGGCCTTGAGCGACCCGCTTTGCACCACGAACAGACTGCTGCCCTCGTCACCCTCGTTCACGACGATGGTATTGGCCGCAAAGCTGCGTATGCGCGAACGCTCCTTCAGCATCTTGACCTGCGTTTCATTCAGGCCAGCAAACAAATCCACCCGCTCAAGATACATCACCCACGTTCCCCCCTATGACCGAACAGTCCTGACCACCGCCCCGTGCTGCCTCCAGACAAAACCTTCGCCGGATTTCTTCTGACCACACTGCTGGTGCTGGCGATGATCATGTTGTCGCCAATCCAGGAGCTGGAGAACGGTGCAGGCCTCGATTTGCTCTATTCATTGCGCGGCCCTCGTCCAGCGCCCGAATCGGTGGTGATTATAACCCTCGATTCCCGCTCAGCCCGGGACCTCGGTCAGTCTCCCCGTCCCGAACGCTGGCCTCGCATCCTCCATGCCCGCCTGGTAAACGGTCTCGCCGAGCGCGGGGCACAGGCCATCGGCTTCGACGTGCTCTTTGAAAGAGAGCGCGAACCCGCCGACGACCAGGCACTGGCCGCCGCCTTGCGCAAGGCCGGCAACGTGACGCTCATCGAGGGCGTGAGCCGTGAGGCCATCAACGGCCCCCGCGGCGAAGTCCTGGCCAGCATGGACCACCTGACCCAGGCCCAGCCCATGCTGCGCGATGCGGCCTGGGCCAACGGCCCCTTCATCATGCCGAAAACCCCTGACGGCGTCATCGAATTCTGGGGCACCGTGCCCAGCGTCGGCGACCGGCCGTCCCTCCCCCTGCTGATGGCCCGCCGCATGGGGCAAGCGCTCGAGGCCCAGCAGCCTGGGCAGCGCCACATCCTCAATCTCTACGGCCCGATCGGCAGCATTCGCACCATCCCCTACTCCGCCGCCCTCGAACTGGTCGCCGACCCCGCCGCCGGAGACGCCGCATTCCGCGGCAAGGCGGTCCTGATCGGCTTTTCCGAGTTCAACCAGTCGCGCCAGGCCGACATGTTCCGGACCCCCTACAGCACACCGGACGGCCTCGACGTCAGCGGCGTCGAACTGTGCGCCACCGCGCTCGGCAACCTGCTCGAAGACTCCAGCCTGGAGCGCCCGCAGCCGGGCGCAGCAGCGGCGGGCATGCTCGCCTGGGGCCTGCTTCTCGCCCTCTGCTGGCGCCTGACCAGCACCCGGCAGGCCCTGACCCTCACCGTGGCTCTCGCCCTCGGCTGGCTGGCCATCGCCTATGCGAGCTTTACCTGGGCTCATCTGTGGCTGCCGGTCATCCTGCCCGCCGCAATCGCCCCCTTGCTCGCCACGGCCGGCGGCTTCGCGCTGCACATGCGCGCCGCGCGCAAACGGGAGGACCAACTCGTCAAGGCCCTCGACCGGGGCCTCAGCCGCCAAGGCAACGCCAAGCTCGCCCAACTGCTGCAGGGACACGACGGCGGCCGCATGGTCCATGGCGTGTGCCTGTGCAGCGATATCGAGTCCTACACCAGCCTGTCCGAGAGCCTCAGCCCGGAAGCCACCCTCGAAGCTCTCAACCGCTATTTCGCGATCTTCAACCCACTCGTCGAGGCACACGGCGGCCATATCATGGACATTGTCGGCGATTCGGCGATGTGCCTGTGGCTTGCCGACGACTCCGCCGCAGACGCCTGCAACCGGGCCCGGGCCGCGGCGCTGGCCTTGCATCAGCAATTGAACGTCGCCACCACGCCGGGCGCCCTGAAGACCCGCTTCGGCCTCCACTATGGCCCGGTCGTCCTCGGGGAAGTCGGTAGCGATCAGCACCGCGAACTGCGGGTGGTCGGCGACATCGTTAACACATCGAGCCGCATCCAGGGCGGGAACAAGCCACTGGGTACACGGATCCTGGCGTCCGCCGCAGTCGTCGCCCAAGGCAGCGACAGCGGTGAGCATGGCTATGCCCGTGCCCTCGGCGCCTTCGCCCTGGTCGGCAAGCGGGCACCGCTCGAACTCCACGAAATACTGGCCGCTCCGCTCCAGCCGGAGCTTGCCCTTGCCTTCGAAACCGCCCGCAACGCCTACGCCACCGACGTACCAGAAGCCGCCCTGGTCCACCTGCAGCAGGTGCAGGAACACCTGCCGCAGGACGGCCCGACGCGCTTCTACCTGCAGCGCTGCCGTGACCGCCTGGCTGGCGTTCCAGTTCCCGATGGGGATGGCCACATTGTCATGACCAGCAAATAGAGTGCAGCCAAGGAACAGGAAAAAATTGATACAAACTGCATTTATTCAAATAAGACAAAGACTTAAACATTCAGCAGATACGCATTCTGCAGGGATTTGCGGTTAATATTGCGCCTGCACATGCCTTGCCAAAGGCGCCACAAATTCGATCCGGTACAGTTGAAATGGGGCCAACCTCCTCCACCCAGCGCACTTTTTCGCTACATCCACAGCAGCTTGCCCTGGCTATCGCCTGCGCCCTCGCGGCGCTCGAAGCGGGTGCGGCCTGCGAACCGAAGGCCGGCACGCTGACGGCACTGGAGGGACGGGTTGAATTCCGTAGTGGCGGGAGCGGCAACTGGCAGGCCGCAACGCCGCATCAGCCCCTGTGCCCCGGCGACCAGCTTGCGGTGCGCGGCCCCGGCCGCGCCGCCGTGGTGCTGAGCCAGAACGTCCTGGTACGCCTGGACCAGAACACCACTCTGACGCTGCCGCCGACAGCCGACAGCGGGGAACTGGGCCTGAGCAAGGGCATCGTTCATGTCATCAGCCGTTTCAGCAAGCGTTTCGGCGTCATCACGCCGTTCGTCAATGCAATGGTGGACGGCACCGAATTCACCGTCGCCAGCAGTGACAAGGACGCCCAGGTGGTGGTCGCCGAAGGCCGGGTCCGCACCGGCAATGCCGCTGGCGAAAAGGTCCTCGGGCCCGGAGATGCCATCGAGGCCCATGCCGGCAGCGCCCCCGGCAGCATCGCGGTCCGGCCGCTGGATGCCGTCGCCTGGGCCATCCATTACCCACAGGTCGCACGCCTCGACAGCAACGCGCTCGCCAACCAGCCGGCGGCACTGCGGCAAAAGCTCGAAGCGGCCCAGCGCGAGGCCGATCGCGGGCATTTCCTGGCCGCCCTCGACACCCTTGGAGACACTCCCGTGTCGACGCCCGCGGTGGCAGCCCTGAAAGCGGGCATCCTCCTCGGCCTCGGCAAGGTCGACGAAGCCCAGGGCCTGCTTGCCTCCCGCGCCCAGGACAAGCACGCGGCACTGGCGGCAGTCCAGTCCATCGTGCACGTCAGCCGCAACGAAAACACCGAGGCGGAAGCCACCGCTCGACAGGCCCTGGCCCTCGACGAGACTTCCGTTTCCGCCCAGCTGGCCCTCAGCTATGCACTGCAGGCCACCCGGCGCCTGCCGCAAGCCCTGGCCGCCGCCGAGCGCGCCACCGTGCTGGCCCCCAACGATCCTGTGGCGTGGGCGCGCCGAACCGAGCTCGAGCTGAGCCTCGGCCATGCCACCGCCGGTGACGACGCAGCCCGGCGTGTCCTGGCCCTCGATCCCGATACCTGCCGGGCCCGTGGGCTGGCAGCCTTCGCGCGCCTGCTGCGCGGCGAAACCGCGGATGCCCGGGCCGATTTCGTGACGGCACTCGAGCATGACGACAGTGATCCCCTGACGCATTTCGGGCTCGGGCTGGCGCTGATGCGCCTGGGCGACACCGAAGGCGGCCGCCGCGAAGTCGAAATTGCCGCCCTGCTCGATCCCAGCAATGCCGAGCTCCGCAGTTACCTGGGCCGTGCCTATCTCGAGGAAGCACGCAACAAGGTCGCCGGCGCCCAGTTCGACCTGGCCCGCCGCCTCGATCCAGCCTCGCCGACGCCCTGGTACTTCGACGCCTTCCTGAAGCTGCTCCAACGTGAACCGCTGGCCGCCATCAACAGCGGCGAAGAGGCCCTGGCCCGCAACGACAACCGCAGCGTGATGCGCTCCAGCGAATTGCTCGACCAGGACCGGGCCGCCCGCACAGCCAGTCTCGGTGCCGCCTATCAGCAGGTGGGCTTTGCCGCTGCGGCCCAGGCGACCGCCATGAACGCGATCGAGGATGACGTGCAGAGCGCATCGGCCCATCGCCTGCTAGCGGATGCCTATGCGGAAACCCCGCGCTTCGAGACGGCCCGACTGGGTGAATTGCTGCAAGCCCAGTTGCGTCAGCCCATCGGCCAGTGGCCCCTGCCGCCCCAGTTCGTGATGCCCCCGCTGCCCACCCTCGACGGACCGCGCGCCGCATCGCCCGAAGAAGCCACCTCCTTCTTCGACCGCAAGCCGGACCGCTTCGCCGCCACGCTGGCGGCAGGAACCCGGGAAACCCAGTCCGGCAGTCTGGTTGCCTCTCACTCCTGGGAGCGCGGGCAAATCTCCGTCGGCGCCTTCGACTACCGAGGCCGCGGCCTCGACGAACGCATGACCGACACCCATCTCAGCGGTGGCCGCGTCAATGCCCAGTTCGCTCTGACGCCCGACACCATGGTCCTGGGAGAGATCCGCCACAGCGAGCGCAACGGCGGCGATATCGACAAGTCCCTGTTCGATGGCCCGATCAATACCGACCATCGCATCATCAACGACCTGCAGCGCATCGGCGTACGCCATACCTTCGGCAACGGCGAGGAACTCATCGCCGAAGCCAATACCCAGCGTATTCGTGAGCGCGTCGAGGATCTCTTCCAGAGCAGTGGGCTCGACAACAACATCGATGCAACGCTGGGGCAGCACAGCAAGGCCATGTCGGCCCTGTATTCGCTGCAACGGGACTGGGGCAGCGTCGCCACCGGCGCCACAGCCTTCCGCCTGTCCGGCACCCGCGACATCAATCTGTCCTTCGCCCCCAGTGCAGCCCCCGACATGATCCTGGGCACCTATACGCTCCCGACCACGCAACTCCGGAGCGACCGGGACACCGTGTTCAGCTATGGTCAATGGAGGCTCAACCAGGTCGTCATCCTACATGGTGGCGCCGAGTACGTCCGTCTTGACGAACTCAACAACACCAAGGGCGAACGCATCAACGGCAAGTTCGGGGTCGTTGCCCGCCTGCACAGCGGCACCACCCTGCGCGGTGCGTTCTTCCAGGGCGTTTCCGGCTCGAAGTACGATCGGGAAAGCCTTGCCCCCACGCAGTTTGCCGGCTTCAACCAGGTGTTCGACGACACCAACGGCACCCGCTGGCGGCGCGCCGCCGTGGGTGTCGAGCAACGCTTCGGCAATGGCATCAACGCCGGGCTGGAAGCCTCCGCCCGCCATATGGACGTACCGATGCCGGGCCTCAGCAGCACCAACGACCTGGAGGCCTGGAAAGAGCAGCTCCATCGCGCACATCTCACCCTGCCTCTCGGCCAGAAGCTGGCGTTCAGCCTCGAATGGCGCCACGAAGAAATCACGGCCCCAGACGACACGGCCCTGCGCGACAGCTTCCATCCCTACAAGGTCCGCACCGATCTGATTCCGGCCCGGCTGTGGATCAAGACCGGCCCTGCCGACACCCTGCTCGAGCATTGGACCGTTGACCAGCATGCCGCGCTGCTGTCCAGCGCGGGGAGCGAAACCCGCGCCCAATCGAAATTCTCGGTCACCAACCTGCGCTTCTCGCTGCCCATGTTGAGCAATCGCCTGACCATGTCTCTTGGCATATACAATGTATTCGATCGTCAATTCCGCTTTCAGAATACCGACCTGAACGGCGACCCTCGGGTCCCCCTGTTCTATCCCCAGCGCACCGCGCTGCTGCAGGGCAACCTGCGTTTCTGAGCGCGGAGCTTGCCGGTCGTCCGTATAAACCATCTGGAGAACCTAAAGAATGAGGCTGTTTCCGACTCGACGCACTTTCCGGCAACTCACGCTGATCGCCGCTGGCCTGATGGGCAGTGCACTGATCCAGGCGCCGGCGTTCGCCGCCAGCAACCTGGGGCAATTCACCAAGGGCGTGCTGGCCCCTGCCGACATCACCGGCGCCGTCGTCTTTGGCAAGAACGGGGAGATCATCCCGCTCGACGCCAAGGGCAAGCCTGCCAAGGCCTGCGTGATGTCCAAGCTGGCAACTGACATGGCCAAGGCCAAGAAGGCTGCGCTTCCGGAGTGTGAAGGCGGCAACGCCCAAGGGGGCTCCGACGGCCCCAAGCCCAAGGACAGTACGCCCTGCCAGGGTTACTACATCGTCTGGATCGGCGGTGTCCCTGTCAAAGTCTGGTATCCGGCCGGCTGCACCCCGCCGAACTGATCCTGCCGCAATGAAATGGGCCGCGCACGCGGCCCATTTCATTTGGAAGCCCACGACAACTCAATGCCCGGGCGAACGGCTTGGATGAAACTGGAGGTGATAACTGCGGATGTGCCCCCAGAGCACCGCAAGCAGATCGATTTCGTCCGGAATATCCTCCAGATTGAGCTCCTGGCAAATCTCTATACCCCCGAGCGCATCGCTAGGGCACGGAGTACCAACGGCAAGAGGCAATGAAGGGTTGCGATGAAGTAGGGCCATGGTTCCAAAGTCCGGAAAACACGGGCCACCGAATTGAAAGAGCCACAGGCAACGCCTTGACTCGACCCGCAGCTTCGAAGCTTAGGCGCAACACCCCAAACATGAAGCCGGCAAAGTCACCCTTCCCATGTGAAGGGTGTCACTGGGCGCAGGAATAGCGGGCCGGTACTTACTCGGCCCGCCCCTTGACGACCGGCTTCAACTTCAAGGTCGTGGCAATGCGGTCCGCCATCTCCCGCGCTTCCAGCGCAGACGCGAATGGCCCTAGTTGAAGCCGGTACTTGCCCTCGGAAGCCAGCACCGACACGGACTCCTTGAGCGACTTGAGCTCGTGCTCGACGAAGCCCTTGAAGTTCTCTGCATTGACGGACGAGGCAAACGCCCCCAGCTGCAGGAAGACACCCTCGCGCTCCGGGCGCGGCGCAGCGGAAGAACCCTGATTCTGCACCAGCTGCGGCATTACCGCCGCCGCCACGGGCTCAGCCGCAACCCTTGACGCAGCCGGGGCAGGAACAACCACCGCCGCCACACTTACCGGCGCAACGGCCGGCTGCGGACGGGACGCATGCACGACCGCAGGCACCGCCGCCTTCCGGCGCGCCAGCGGCGGCACCGGCCGACGTGGCTGGACCATCGCCACCCCTTCCGGCAGGACCAGGGCAAGTTCGACGTTGGCGTGCCCCTGGTCGGCAAAGCCGAGCTTGTAGGCGGCCGCATAGGACAGATCGATGATCCGCCCCGGATGAACCGGGCCACGATCATTGATGCGGACGATCGCCGAACGCCCGTTGGCCAGATTGGTCACCCGCACATAGCTGGGGATCGGCAAGGTCGGGTGGGCGCCGGTCAACGCATACATGTCGTAGGGATCACCACTGGACGTACGACGCCCCTGCAGGGCCTTGCCGTACCAGCTGGCCGTCCCCTTCTCACGGAAGGCTCCGGCACTGTTCCCCAGCACGGCACCGCGGGCGAGTGCGTAGTCGCCCCCTTCATACACCGGAGCGATCAGTTCCCCATTTTCGTCGGACTGGGCCGACGCATCTTCTCCCGTCGCATAACGCAGGCGGCCGCCCGCGAGGGACGACGCTTGAGCCGGTCTGAGCCCCGCCTGCAGGGCCTGCGCATGCAGCACCCCGGCAGCCGGGGCGGCCGTCACCGGACCTTGTGGCGGGAGACCGGCACAGCCAGTCAGAAGCAGGGCGCTACCGAAGGGCGCCAGCACGAGGCAGGCGCGACGAAATATCGCTACAGGGGGCATGACGCTCTTCCTGTTCGGGCACGCGCATCAGCGCGCGCGGGTTCAGGTGCCTACCCGACGCCGATGGCGCTGTATGCTCATGAGCATCCCAACGCCGAGACAAAGGGTAACGAGTGCAGTGCCGCCGTAACTGACGAAAGGCAGCGGAACGCCAACAACCGGAAGGATTCCGCTCACCATGCCCATGTTCACAAACGCATAAGTGAAGAAGATCAGCGTAAGGGCGCCTGCAAGCAGGCGCGAGAACAGGGTCGGGGCACCCGCGGCAATAAAAAGGCCGCGAAAGATCAACAGGATATAAAGTACCGCAAGAAGCAGGGCGCCGGCAAGCCCAAATTCCTCGGTGAGCACCGCGAAGATGAAGTCCGTATGACGTTCAGGCAAAAAATCCAGGTGCGTCTGGGTACCCTTGCCCCAGCCCTTACCCATCACGCCCCCCGAACCGATGGCGATGGTGGACTGGATGATGTGGAAACCCTTGCCGAGCGGGTCTGAAGTCGGATCGAGCAGCGTGCACACCCGATGTTTCTGGTAGTCCCGCAGGCCTGGCCACACCACATCCGGCTGACAGATGGTGTCGCCCATCGCCACAATGGCACCGACGCCGACGATGCCGACCAGCGCCACCGGCAGGATCAGACGCCAGGTCAGACCGGCGAAGAACAGCACGTAGAAGCCCGCCGCCGCCACCAGGATCGCCGTGCCAAGGTCGGGCTGCTTGGCGATCAAGCCCACCGGCACCAGCAGCAGCGCCGCCGCCACGAAGAAATCCCGCACCCGCAACATGCCTTCCCGGCTCTGGAAATACCAGGCCAGCATCAGCGGCATCGCGATCTTCATCAGCTCGGACGGCTGGATACGCGCCACGCCGATGTTCAGCCAGCGCCGCGCGCCCTTCGACACATCGCCGAACAAGGCTACCCCGATCAGCAGCAGCACGCCCAGCACATACAGCGGCAGGGCCACGCTCATCATGCGCTGGGGCGGGATGCGCGCAGCGGTCCACATCACTACGAAAGCCACCCCGATATTCATCGCGAGGGTATCCAGGCGATCCGGCGACGCACTGACCATGACCACCGTGGAAAAGCTCAGGATCGCCAGCACGATCAGGGCCAACGGCCCATCAAGCGGCGAGAGGACTCCCGCCAGCCACTTACGGAGGCTGAAACGGAAGTCAGTCACCGCCGGCATCCCCCGTCGAACCTTCCGCCGCAGGATCTTCAGCGGCCATCCCGGCCGGCAGCTTGCCGAGCAGGTAGTAGTCCATCACCGCGCGGGCGATCGGGGCTGCCGACTGCCCGCCAAAGCCACCGTTCTCCACCAGCACCGCCAGTGCGATGGTTGGCTTGTCGGCCGGTGCGAAGGCGATGAACAGCGCATGGTCGCGCAGACGCTCATTGATCT
Source organism: Zoogloea sp. GW822-FHT05C07 (assembly GCF_058800215.1). Taxonomy (NCBI): domain Bacteria; kingdom Pseudomonadati; phylum Pseudomonadota; class Betaproteobacteria; order Rhodocyclales; family Zoogloeaceae; genus Zoogloea; species Zoogloea sp. GW822-FHT05C07. The sequence goes on along the minus strand of NZ_CM179510.1, from coordinate 2,801,026 downwards.
TCGCCGAGTACTTGCCGCCCTTCAGCGAGAACACCTGGGCCGTACCGGTCTTGCCAGCCGACAGATAGGGGGCGCCCGCGAAAGCCCGTGCACCGGTACCCTCCTTGTTCACACCGATCATCGCTCGCCGGATCGTCTCCAGATGCTCCGGCTTGATCGGGATGGTTTTGATCGGCTCCGGCTCGATGGCGCGGCGGGCACCATCCTTAGCGCTCTCGATGTATTTGACCAAGTGTGGCTTGTACATCACGCCGCCCGCCGCCAGCGTGGCGGTGGCATGCGCCAACTGCAGCGGCGTGTAGGCGTTGTAGCCCTGGCCAATACCGATGGAGATCGTCTCGCCGCCGAACCACTTCTGCTGCTCCGGCCGCTTGAAGCGCTTGCGCTTCCACTCCGGCGACGGCAGCACGCCGGTGCTCTCTCCTTCGATATCGATGCCGGTGCGGCTGCCAAAACCGAACTGGCCCATGATCGAGGCGATCAGGTCGATGCCCATGTCGTTGGCCAGGCGGTAATAGTAGGTGTCGCAGGACTGCACGATGGAGCGGTACATATCCACCATGCCGTGACCACCCGGCTTGTCGTCGCGGAAGTGGTGACCACCGAAATCGTAGAAGCCCGGATCGGCGATTGCCTGGCCCGGCGTGCGCTTGCCACTCATCAACGCGGCCAGGGCGAGGAAGGGCTTGAAGGTCGAACCCGGCGGGTAGGCGCCGTTGAGCGCCCGGTTGACCAGCGGATGATCGAGCGAGTTGTTCAGCTCATCCCAGTCCTGGGCCCCAATGCCATCCACGAACAGGTTGGGATCGAAGGTCGGCACCGACACCAACGCCAGGATGCCGCCGGTGCCTGGCTCGATGGCCACCAGGGCGCCGCGCCGGTTGCCGAAGGCCTTCTCGACCACCTCCTGCAGCTTGAGGTCGACGGTCAGGACCAGGTTGTTGCCCGGCGTCGCATTGGTCCGCCGCAAGGCCCGCACCGCCCGGCCGCCGGAATCCACCTCAACCTCCTCGAAGCCGGTCGTGCCATGCAATTCCCGCTCATAGCTCTTTTCCAGGCCGGCCTTGCCCATGTGGTCGGTGCCACGGTAGTTGGCCGCATCGTCGTTCTCCTCGATGCGCTCCAGATCACGGTCGTTGATGCGACCGATGTAGCCGACCAGGTGGGCACCCAGGTTACCCATCGGGTAATCGCGGAACAGGCGGGCCTTCAGCTCGACGCCCGGAAAACGGTAGCGCTGGGCAACGAAGCGAGCCACCTCCTCGTCCGACAGGCGGTTGCGGATCGGCAGCGACTCGAAGCTCTTGCTCTCGTCCATCAGCTTCTTGAGGCGCCGGCGGTCCTTCGGCTGGATGTCCACCAGCTTGGAGAGCGCCTCGATGGTCGCATCCAGGTCCGCCACCTTGGACGGCGTGATCTCCAGCGTGTAGGCCGAGTAGTTGCGGGCCAGCACCGTGCCGTTGCGATCCAGGATCAACCCGCGGTTCGGCACCACCGGCACCAGGGAAATCCGGTTGTCCTCCGCCCGCGTGGAGTAGTAGTCGTAGCGGAGCACCTGCAGGTAGAAGAAACGCGCGGCCAGCAACGCGAAGCACACCACCGCCACGACGCCGGCCACTGCCAGACGGCTGCGGAAACGGGCCAGTTCCTGTTCGGGAGTACGAATACCGCTCATGGCATGGACCAGCCCTAGATCGGCCGGTTCTCGTCCCGCTCGACCGGCCGGTACTGGGGCAACAGCAGCACGTAATGCAGCGGGATCCACAGCGCCGCGCCGACGAAGCTGCCGAAGAACATCCACCAACCCGGGAACTCGGCGCCCGCCAGCAGGCGCACGATGACCATCACGACCTGCGCCAGGAACAACAGGGGCAACACGTGCAAGGCCTGCTCCACCGGCGTGAACCACATCACCCGGCGGGCCAGCTCATTGGCCGCATAGGCCAGCAGCACGTAGGCGAAGGCATGCTGCCCCAGCGCCGCGCCGACACCGATGTCGGTCAGCAGGCCAAACACGAAACCGGCGCCGATACCAATCTTCAGCGGCTCGCGCACGCACCAGAAAGCCAGCACCAAGGCCACGAAGTCCGGCACCGCCGGCAGGTGCCCGGTGGGAATGTAGTTGAGGAACAGCGCAAAGAAGAGCGTGGTGTAGACGAACCACATCTTCACCGGCAGCAGGATTCGGCTCGAACGGTTGGTCGGTTGCATCGCCTAGTCCTTCACCGCGCGGGACTTGCGCCCCTTGCCCTTGTTGATGACTTCCGGCTCGGGCGGCCGCGGCAGCACGTTGGCCCGCTGGCCGAGCACCAGCACGTGGCTGAACTGCTCGACACCGGCCGCCGGCAGGCACGGAATGCGCGCGAAGGCCTGGGCCTGGTCGCGCTCGACGCGCGCCACCGTCGCCACCGGCAAGCCCGACTGGAAAACCCCGTCGAGGCCCGAGGTCACCACCTTGTCGCCGGGCTGCACGTCGGCATTGGCCGCCAGGTAGCGCAACTCCATCAGACCGTTGCCCGAACCGAACAGCACCGCCCGCAAACCGCTGCGGACGATCATCACCGGAATCGCCTGGTCCTTGTCGGTCAGCAGCGTCAGTTCGGACTGCATCGGGAAGACCCGGGTGATCTGGCCGACCACACCGACGTTGTCCACCACCGCCTGCCCGGCCACGATGCCGGCCTGGGTGCCTTTGTCGAGGATCACCTTGCGGGAGAACGGGTCCTTGGCGGTGTACATGATCTCGGCCACGACCGAATCGACCTTCTGGCGCGCGCGCACCTCCAGCAACTCACGCAGGTGGCGGTTCTCCTGCTCGATCTGGTCGAGGCGCAACAGGCGCTCGGCGCCCTGCAACTGCTGGCGCTTGAGTTCCTTGTTCTCGATCTGCAGGCGCACCAGCGACGCGAAGTAGTCCGACGCGTTGCGCACGAAATCCGCCGGCGTGGCCGCCGCCATCTGCATCGGATAGGCCAGCACCGACAAGCCCTGGCGGAAGGCGTCCAGGTAACGCAGGTTGAGGTCGCTGATCAGCAGCCCCAGCGAGACGAGCACGAAGAACACGAGCTTGGCCAGCGGCGCAGGCCCGCGTTTGAAAAAGGGAGGAGGCGAATGGCCGACCATGGGCAGTCCGCTTGTCGATCACGCAACGACCGCGCCCGGGACCAGCCCGGGTCGCCGGCACACGCAGGTGAACGAAGCGTTCACCGCGGGCGCCCCGATCGTCGCCGACGCTTACTCGCTGGTGAAGATGGAACCGAGCTGGTCCATCTTTTCGAGGGCCATGCCGGAACCGCGCACCACACAGGTCAGCGGATCATCGGCGACGATGACCGGCAGACCGGTTTCTTCCATCAGCAGGCGGTCGAGGTCGCGCAGCAGCGCTCCGCCCCCCGTCAGCACCATGCCGCGCTCGGCGATGTCGGCGCCCAGTTCCGGCGGCGTCTGCTCAAGGGCGATCTTGACCGCGGAAACGATCTGGTTGAGCGGCTCGGTGAGCGCTTCGAGAATCTCGTTGGAGGAAATCGTGAAGGCGCGCGGGATACCTTCGGCCAGGTTGCGGCCCTTGACTTCCATTTCCTGCACTTCGGAGCCCGGGAAGGCCGAGCCGATGCCCTTCTTGATCGATTCTGCGGTGGTCTCACCGATCAGCATGCCGTAGTTGCGGCGGATGTAATTGACGATGGACTCGTCGAACTTGTCGCCACCGACGCGGATCGAACCCGCATAGACCATGCCGCCGAGAGAAATCACACCCACTTCGGTGGTACCGCCGCCGATATCGACGACCATCGAACCGGTTGCGTCGGCCACCGGCATGCCCGCACCGATCGCCGCAGCCATCGGCTCCTCGATCAGGTATACATTGCTGGCACCGGCGCCGAGGGCGGATTCGCGGATCGCCCGGCGCTCCACCTGGGTCGACCCGCAGGGCACGCAGATGATGATGCGCGGGCTGGGGGAGAACAGGCGGGTGTCATGCACCTTCTTGATGAACTGCTTGAGCATCTGCTCGGTGACGGTGAAGTCGGCGATCACGCCGTCCTTCATCGGCCGGATGGCAGTGATGTTGCCCGGCGTCTTGCCCAGCATCTGCTTGGCGGACATCCCCACGGCGAGGATGGTTTTCTTGGCATTCGGCCCGCCTTCGGTACGGATCGCAACCACGGACGGCTCATCGAGAACGATGCCCTTTCCCCGGACGTAGATCAGCGTGTTCGCGGTGCCAAGGTCAATGGCGAGGTCATTCGAAAAGTAGGAGCGCAGAGAACCAAACATCGGTGGAGAATCCCGGAAACCGTAGGGGTTGGAGGTGGGAATTGGGCAATCGAAGAATCGCTTATGATAACCTACAAACCTTTGTCGTTTAAGCAACTTTGTAAATAGCCATGTCTCTTTCCCTCGACGAAGTCCGCCATATCGCCAAGCTCGCCCGACTCGAACTCGCCGCCGGCGACGCCGAGGCCACGCAGGCCAAACTGAACGGAATTTTCGGCCTCATCGAGGAGATGCAAGCAGTCGACACCGACGGGGTCGAGCCGATGAGCCACCCCCAGGAACTGGCCCAGCGCCTGCGCGACGACGCGGTCAGCGAAGCCGACCGCCGCGCCGCCTTCCAGGCCGTCGCGCCTCAGACCGAAGCCGGCCTGTATCTGGTGCCGAAGGTCATCGAATAAGGCCCGCCACCGGACTCTGATCGCCGCCGGCCCGGCCGGCGCCCCAGCACCGCTCAAACCGCAGCCCCACGCACCATGATCGAATCCAGCCTCAAGGACATCGCCGCGGCCCTCCGCGACAAAAAGGTTTCCGCCGTCGAACTCGCCAACGAGAGCCTTTCCCGAATCGAAGCCGGCAATGCCCGCATCAACGCCTTCGTCACCGTCGACCGGGACGGCGCCCTGGCCGCCGCCAAGGCCGCCGACGAGCGCCTGGCCGCCGGCACGGCCGGCCCGCTGACCGGCATCCCGCTGGCCCACAAGGACGTCTTCTGTACCGAAGGCGTGCTCACCACCTGCGGCTCGAAGATGCTGTCCAACTTCGTCAGCCCGTACGACGCCCACGTGGTCAGCCTTCTCAAGCAGGCCGGCGCGGTGATGGTCGGCAAGACCAACATGGACGAGTTCGCGATGGGCTCCTCCAACGAGAACTCCCACTTCGGCCCGACCCGCAACCCGTGGAACACCGACAAGGTGCCCGGCGGCTCGTCCGGCGGTTCCGCCGCGGCGGTCGCCGCGCGCATGGTGCCGATCGCCACCGGCACCGACACCGGCGGATCGATCCGCCAGCCGGCATCCCTGTGCGGCATCACCGGCATCAAGCCGACCTACGGCCGCGTGTCCCGCTACGGCATGATCGCCTACGCCTCGTCGCTCGATCAGGGCGGCGCCTTCGGCTACAGCGCCGAAGACTGCGCGCTGCTGCTGTCCGCCATGGCCGGCCACGACCCGCGCGACTCCACCAGCCTCGAACAGGGCGCCGAAGACTTCGGCCGCGACCTCGCCAAGCCCCTCGCCGGCCTGCGCATCGGCCTGCCGAAGGAATTCTTCGCCGAAGGCATGTCCGATGACGTGCGCGCCGCCGTCGACGCCGCCATCGCCGAATACCGCAAGCTCGGCGCCACCACCGTCGAGGTGAGCCTGCCCAACGCCCGCCTGGCGATCCCCGCCTACTACGTGATCGCCCCCGCCGAGGCCAGTTCCAACCTGTCCCGCTTCGACGGCGTGCGCTACGGCCACCGCGCCGCCAACTACGGCGACCTCAACGACATGTACTGCAAGAGCCGCGCCGAAGGCTTCGGCGGCGAGGTCAAGCGGCGCATCCTGGTCGGCACCTACGTGCTGTCCCACGGCTACTACGACGCCTACTACATCAAGGCCCAGAAGCTGCGCCGCCTGATCGCCAACGACTTCGCCGCCGCCTTCCAGCAGTGCGACGTGATCGCCGGCCCGGTCAGCCCGACGGTGGCCTTCGGCATCGGCGAAAAGAGCGACGACCCGGTCCAGATGTACCTGTCGGACATCTACACCATCGCCGTGAACCTCGCCGGCCTACCCGGCCTGTCGCACCCAGCCGGTTTCGGTGCCGGCGGCCTGCCGGTGGGCCTGCAGCTGATCGGCAACTACTTCGGCGAGGCCAGCCTGCTGAACACTGCCCACCAGTACCAGCAGCACACGGACTGGCACACGCGGGCTCCGGCCGGCCTGTGAAGGCACGCATCATGACCGCCCTGCCACGCTCCTCCGCCGTCCGCATCGCCGCCGGCCTGGCCGTGGCCGTGCTGGCCGGCTGTAGCGTGGTCGCACCGCGCCCCTCGACGGCGCCGTCGGCCCCGGCGGCCGAACAGCAGCCGTCCGAGGTTCTGGCCGCCCCGTCCGGCCGCCTCAAGCCGATGCCGCTGCGCACCTTCACGGTCGCCACCGAATGCCGCTTCCGCGACGAAACCGGCAGCTCGGGCAAGGCCACCGTGGACGTGTCCGAATCCAAGGTGCGGGCCCTCAACGTCGAACTGACGATGCCCAAGCACGGCATCTGCCGCTACGACCTGGCCAACTTCCATCAAACCCAGGCCCTGCCGTCCGTCGAACTGGAAGGCCCCCGCGACTGCCGCGTGCGGATGTGGGAACAGGGCGAGCAGATCACCGTCGCCTTCGCCGGCTGCTACAGCATGTGCTCCCCGTCCAGCGCCCACGACTACGTGTGGCCGCTGCTGATCGACAAGAACACCGGCAAGTGCGACTGAACGACCAAGAAATCTAGAGAGCAAACATGAGCAGAACCGACTGGGAAGTCGTCATCGGGCTGGAAATCCACACCCAGCTCAACACGCAGTCCAAGATCTTCTCCGGCGCCAGCACCGCCTTCGGAGCCGAGCCCAACGCCCAGGCCTGCGCGGTGGACATCGCGCTGCCCGGCGTGCTGCCGGTGCTCAACAAGGGCGCCGTCGAGCGGGCCATCCGCTTCGGCCTGGCCATCGGCGCCACCGTCGCGCCGAAGAGCATCTTCGCCCGCAAGAACTACTTCTACCCCGACCTCCCCAAGGGCTACCAGATCAGCCAGTACGAACTGCCCGTCGTGCAGGGCGGCCAGATCACGCTGCTGGTGCCGGACGGCAAGGGCGGCGCCTACGAGAAGGTCGTCAACCTGACCCGCGCCCACCTGGAAGAAGACGCCGGCAAGAGCCTGCATGAAGACTTCCACGGCATGACCGGCATCGACCTCAACCGAGCCGGCACCCCGCTGCTCGAGATCGTCTCCGAGCCCGACATGCGTTCGTCCGCCGAAGCCGTCGCCTACGCCAAGGCCCTGCATGCGCTGGTGCGCTGGATCGACATCTGCGACGGCAACATGCAGGAAGGCTCCTTCCGCTGCGACGCCAACGTCTCCGTGCGCCCCCGCGGCCAGGCCGAGTTCGGCACCCGCCGCGAGATCAAGAACCTCAACAGCTTCCGCTTCCTGCAGCAGGCCATCGACTACGAGATCCAGTGGCAGATCGATCTCATCGAGGACGGCGGCAAGGTCCAGCAGGCCACCGTGCTGTTCGACGCGGACACCGGCGAAACCCGCGCCATGCGCAGCAAGGAAGACGCCCACGACTACCGCTACTTCCCCGACCCCGACCTGCTGCCGCTGGTGATCGACAGCGCCTGGATCGAGCGCGTGAAGGGCGAGCTGCCCGAACTGCCGGAAGCCCTGTCGGCCCGCTTCCAGGGCGAATACGGCCTGTCCGCCTACGACGCCACGACCCTCACCGCCAGCCGCGAAGTGGCCCAGTTCTACCTCGACACCGTCGCCGCCGCCGGCACCGCCAACGCCAAGACCTGCGCCAACTGGGTCATGGGCGAACTCGCCGGGCGCCTCAACAAGGCCGAGCTGGACATCACCGCCAGCCCCGTCAGCGCCGCACAACTGGCTGGCCTGGTGCAGCGCATCGCCGACAACACCATCTCCAACGCCATCGCCAAGAAAGTCTTCGAGGCACTGTGGAACAAGGAAGGCGAGTCCGCCGACGCCATCATCGAAGCCCAGGGCCTCAAGCAGGTCACCGACACGGGCGCCATCGAGGCAATCATCGACGAAGTACTGGCCGCCAACCAGAAGTCCGTCGAAGAATTCCGCGCCGGCAAGGAAAAGGCCTTCAACGCGCTGGTCGGCCAGTGCATGAAGGCCTCCAAGGGCAAGGCCAATCCGGCCCAGGTGAACGAGCTGCTGAAGAAGAAGCTCGGCTGAGTCCCGCCAGCCTGCTGGAAATAAAACGGGCCGCCCCTCGGGACGGCCCGTTTTGCATGAACGGCGCCCTACTTCCAGTAGGGCAGCAGCGCCTTTGCCGCGTCGATGCGATGCGCTGCACTGGCGGTCGGGTCGTTCATCACTGCCAGCAGGAAGCTCTGCGGATCGCCGAAATGGCCTTCGACGCCGAGCCTTTCAGTGCAGCCCATCGTCGGCAGCGCCGGCAGGCCCGACTGCACCTCGGCCACCACCGATGGCGCCGCCACGACAGGCGGCGGCGCCAGCTGCACCAGCGCCCGCTCGAAGGCGGACCGGTCGATGCGCAGGAAATTACCCAGCAAGTCGGCCTGGCGCTCCGGATTCGGCGCGATGTCCAGCCACGGCTCATGGGCCAGCACCCGCCCCATCGACGGATCGATGAAGGCCGACCACTTGCCGCTGGCGGCGTTGATGCCCGGCACCACGTGCACCGTCGTTCCCGGACACGGTGTCAGCCGAGCCGTCGGCACCTCGGCCAGATAACGCCGGCACAGCCCGGCCAGGAAGCTGCCTGCCTTCGCCTGCGGCACCGGATCGGCCAGCGGGAACCACAGCTGGAAACCGTCCGCCCCCGTCACCGCCATCACCGGCGCCGGCAGTTGCAGGTCATCCTGCACCGCCTGCCACAGGGCCGCCACATGGTCCCAGGCATCCGCGCCATTCACCCCCAGCACCATCGCCCGCAGCTGCCCGTCCGGCCCCAGCGGATCGAAGACCTGCGCCGCCCCACTCAGCAAGGCCGCTTCATCCGGCGACAGGCCGGGGTAGAAGAAGAGCCGCTGCAACTCTGCAATCAGTTTGTTCATGGATCACCACCAGACGACGACCGGGCGACTGTACCCGGCCTGGCCATCCATTCGCAACGTGATGGTCAGGCCAGCGTGGTCATGGCGCCGGCAGGCGCCTCCTGCCAGGAACCGGGCGAGAATCAGCAAAAAAGACGCACCCGCACACACTATTCACGGCCTCTCCGCCCCAAACCGGGCAATAATCCGAAGCACGCCGCCGCCGCCGCCCTCCATGAATACCATCGACATTTTCCCGTGGGACGATAACTTCAACACGGGCCTGCCCACCATCGATGAGCAACACCGCAAGCTGGTGCATCTGCTCAACCGACTGGCCGGCCAGCTCGCGCTGGAAGCGGACGAACTGGATCTGGCGCCGCTGTTCGACGAACTGGCCGCCTATACCGTCTACCACTTCGAAACCGAAGAACGAATCTGGAACACGTTCATGGGAGGCGACGCCCATGAACTCGCTCACCGGGACAACCACGCCTCCTTCGTCCGCTACGTCCAGCAGACCCGCGACAGCCTGGACACCCGCCGGCAAACCGAAGTCGCCGAAGAGGCCCTGGGTTTCCTGACACGCTGGCTGGCCTCCCATATCCTGGAAACCGACCGGGCCATGGCCTACACCGTGTGCGCCATCCAGGACGGCATGCCGCTGGATGCCGCCAAACGGCATGCTGCGGGACAGATGAGCGGAGCCACCCGCACGCTGATCGACATCATCCTGTCGATCTACGCCACCCTGTCCAGCAACACGCTGCGCTTGCTGCGCGAACTGGCCGAACACCGCCAGGCCCGGATCGCCCTCGGCGAAGCCAAGGACGCGCTGGAGAAATCCGGCAGGTTGCTGCAGACCATCATCGACACGGTACCGATGCGCGTCTTCTGGAAAGACCGGGACCTGCGCTACCTCGGCTGCAATCCGGTCTTCGCGCGGGATGCCGGCAAGTCGGCCCCGTCTGAACTGATCGGCAAGGACGACTACGCCCTCACCTGGGCACCGGAAGCCGACATCTACCGGGCCGACGACCAGGCGGTCATCACCTCCGGCAAGCCCAAACTCGGTTACGAAGAGCCGCAGACCACACCGGACGGCCACCAGATCTACCTGCGCTCTTCCAAGGTGCCGCTCACGGGCTCCGATGGCGACATCATCGGGGTCCTGGGCATCTACGAGGACATCACCGAAAGGACCGAAGCCCAGAAAGCCCTGCACGAGAGTGAGGAGCGCCTGCGCCTGGCCCTCGGCGTCTCCAACCAGGGCTGGTTCGACCTGGATCTGCCCAGCGGCCGCGTGGACGTCAGCCCCAATTACGCCAGCATCATCGGCCACGACGGCAGCGACTTCGAAACCAACCTCTCCAACTGGTTCGCCAACATCCACCCGGAAGATGTGGAAGCCCTGAAGCACAAGTTCGCCGCCTGCCTGCAGGGCGGCGGCCCGGAGAACATGGAATACCGCCGCCGCACCCGCGATGGCGAGTGGATCTGGCTCGAATCCGTCGGCAAGATCGTGCAATGGGATGCCTCCGGCAAGCCCCTGCGCATGATCGGCATCCATACCGACATCTCCGCCCGCAAGAAAGCCCACGAAGAGCAACGCCGCCTGAACCGCGCCCTGCGCCTGCTCAGCGAATGCAACCTGGCGCTGGTGCGCGGCGAAGACGAAAGCCAACTGCTCAACCACATCTGCCGCCTGGTGGTCGAATCCGGCGGCTACGTGATGGCCTGGGTCGGCTACGCAGACCACGACCCGCAGAAGTCGGTCCAGCCCGTCGCCCGCTCGGGCTATGAAGAGGGCTATCTGGACAATGTGCGGATCAGCTGGGACCACGAAGTGGACATCGGCCGCGGCCCGACCGGCAGCGCCATCTGGTCCGGCGAGACGCAGATCAACCAGGACGTGGAGAGCAATCCGGGCCTCACCCCCTGGCGCACGGCCGCCACCCAGCGGGGCTACCGCTCGTCGATCGCCCTGCCGCTGCGCCACGACGGCACCGTGTTCGGCGCGCTGACCATCTATGCGGCGGAGCGCAACGCCTTCGGCAAGGATGAAATCACGCTGCTCGAAGAGCTGGCCGCCAACCTCAGCTTCGGCATCCGGACCCAGCGCACCCGTGCCCAACGGGAGGCCGCCATCGCCGCCAACCAGGCCAAGAGCTCCTTCATCGCCAACATGTCCCACGAGATCCGCACGCCGCTCAATGCCATCAACGGCATGGTGCACCTGCTGCGCCGGGATGGCGTGGACGAGCAACAGGAAGGCCGCCTTACCAAGATCGAGGACGCCAGCCAGCACCTGCTGGAGATCATCAACACCGTGCTCGACCTGTCGAAGATCGAAGCCGACAAGCTGGAACTCGCCGACGATCCCATCGACCTGCACGCCCTGCTGCAGCGTGCCGCCGCGATGGTCCAGGACCGGGTACACGGCAAACCGCTGCAGCTGAGCATCGCCCTCTCGCCAAACCCGGCCCCGCTGCTGCGCGGCGACGCCACCCGGCTGCAACAGGCCCTGCTCAACTACCTCGCCAATGCGGTGAAGTTCACCGACGCCGGACACATCCGGCTGAGCTGCGAGCTCACCGCAGACGACGGCGACAGCGCGTGGGTCCGCTTCACCGTCCAGGACACCGGGATCGGCATCGCCCCCGACACGCTGGCCCGCCTGTTCTCGGCCTTCGAACAGGCCGACAACTCCACCACCCGCCAATACGGCGGCACCGGCCTCGGCCTCGCCATCACCCGCAAGCTGGCCCAACTGATGCACGGCGAAGCCGGCGCCGAGAGTACCCCCGGCGTGGGCAGCACCTTCTGGTTCACCGCCCGCCTCAAGCATGCGGCAGACACGGCCAAGGCAGCATGCCCGGCAGACATCACCGACGCCGAAAACACCCTGCGCCAACGCTTCGCCGGCAGCCACGTCCTCCTGGTGGAGGACGAACCCACCAACCGCGAGGTCGCCCGGCTGTTCCTCGAGGATGTGGCCCTTGCCGTGGATATCGCCGTGGACGGCCTCGAAGCGGTATCCCGGGCCCGCTCCGGCCGCTATGACCTGATCCTCATGGACATGCAGATGCCGCACCTGGACGGCCTCGATGCCACCCGGCAGATCCGCCGCCTGCCCGGCCACGCCCATACACCGATCATCGCCATGACCGCCAACGCCTTTGCCGACGACCGGCAGCGCTGCCTGGCCGCCGGCATGGACGACTTCATCGCCAAGCCCTTCGATCCCGGCCAGCTCTTTGCGGCGCTGCTCCAGTCCCTCGCCGGCCGTGGCACCTGAGCCCGCCGATGCGGGGGGCATCCCCCGCGCGAGCACATTTACATTGCACCATCGTGGGCTAGACTGGCCTTAGCCCGCCAGTGACAGGCAAGCGGGCCAAACAACCCGGCCCGGACGGACAGTGCCGCGCCGCGGCCCCACCGCCGGGCTCACACCTGGAAGGGGGATGATCATGGCCAAGACTTCTTCAGACGCGGGCAGCAAGAAACCCTCCAAGAGCAGCACCAAGCCGCCCAAGACACCGAAGCCGCCAAAACCGCACAAGACGCCGACCCCAACGGCCAGCCTCATCAACGCCTGGGAGCAGGACCCGGGCGCCAGCGCCGCAGCGGACGGTGGCACGCTGGTCCAGCGTAGCGTCCCCAAGCTGTCCGCCACGCCCCTGCCCACCAAGATCACCCACCCGTCCAGCGCCCCCGCCGCCGGGGTGTACATGCCCGCCACCGCCGAGTTCCGCTACTGGGCCTGCGCCGACGCGCTGCGCCGCGGCTCCGACTTCTGGGGCGGCCTGATCGCTGGCGTGCAGTGGCAGGTCGGCACTACCCTGCCGGTGGACCTCGACCACGGGCAGGACCTCAACGCCTATTACGACCGGGTCGGCCTGCGCTTCTTCCACGGCAGCGTGCGGGGCCGCACCTTCTATTCCGGCGAAAGCCCGGACGTCGTCTGCCACGAACTGGGCCACGCCCTCCTCGATGCGATCAAGCCGCAGCTGTGGGACGCCGCCAGCCTGGAAGTGGCCGCTTTCCATGAATCCTTCGGCGACATGAGCGCCCTGCTCACCGCGCTGCAACTGCCGTCGGTGCGCCACAGCGTACTCGCCGAGACCCAGGGCGTGCTCTACCGCTCCAGCGCCCTGTCGCGCCTGGCCGAGCAGCTCGGCTGGGCGATCCGCCAGAGCTACCCGGACGCCGTCGAAAGCGACTGCCTGCGCAACGCGGTCAATTCCTTCTCCTACACCGCGCCCCAGCACCTACCCAGCTCGGGGCCCGCATCGGTGCTCAGCGCCGAAGCGCACTCCTTCTCCCGCGTGTTCACCGGCGCCTTCTTCGAAGGGCTGGCCGGCATGTTCAAGGCCCAGGCCAGCCAGGACGAGAATAGCCTGCTCAGCGCCAGCCACGACGCCGCCACGCTGCTCGTCGCCGGCATTGGCAGTGCGGCGGTGGTGCCGGCCTTCTACAGCCAGGTGGCGGCGCAGATGATCCTCGCCGCCAAACAGCAGTTCGCCGCCCTGCCCTACGCCCAGGCCCTGAAGAGCGCCTTCGTCCGCCACGGCATCCTGTCCCCCGCGGCGGCGGCCGTCACCGAAACCGCCAGCCCCCGCGGCATGGCCGAACCGGCCGCCGAACTGGCGCGCCTGAGCCTGTCGGTCGCCGAATACGGCCTCAGCGACGAGGAGGTGCATGTCTTCGCCCCGTCCCAAGCAAGCTCGCTGGCGGTGGCCGGCGGGGCGCGGGGCATGGGCTCGTCGCCCGACACCGCGCCCACCGATGCCGCCCGGGCCTTCCTGGAACACCTGCTGCGCCGGGGCCGCCTCAAGCCCCAGGAAGAGAAAGGCGGGCAGACCCGCGGGCTCATCGCCCGGACCACCGCCCCCGACACCCACGAAACCCACACCCACGAGCTGCGCCGGGAAGGCAAGGACCTCGTCCTGCGCCGCCTGCGCATAGACTGTGGCCCATGCTGCACGCACCACTGACACAGCCACTCCGGCGGGACGCAGGCCCCGCCGGCCTCCACCAACACTTCGGACAGCCCCGTGACCGACCCGCAAGCCATCCCCGCTCCCAGCCCCGATGAAGCCCTGCTACTAGCGGGACTGGCCGGGCGCGGGCTGGAACTGGCCGGCATCGACGTGCACCGGCCCGACGGCAGCTACGACCTGCAGGTCACCCGCCTGCAAGCCCTCGACGGCGGGCACGGCGCCACCCTCTACGCCCCGGTGCGCTTTCCGTGCCGGGTCCGCCTGACGGCGGCCGGCGAGCTCGACTGGCTGGACGGCGACGCCGCCGCAGACGCCGCCCGGGCCGACGCCCAGGCCTGGCTGTCGATGCTGATCGCCAACAAGCAACTCGCCCCGGCCGGCGCGCCCCTACCGCCGGGCGCCACCCACCGCATCGAAACCGACGCCGCCGGCCGCCCGGTGGTACGCCGCGCCCGCTTCGGCCTGGGCTTCCACTGAAGGCCCGGCGGCGGGCAAGAGGGTCCGCTCAGCGGCCAGGCGCCTCCAGTACCTTCGTTTCCAGCACCTTCTTCAGCAGGCGCGCGCGCTGGCCCATGTCCGGCCCGGCCAGTTCCCCCAGGCTCTGGGTGTCGGAAGCCTCGGGCAGACCTTCGGCGGCCAGCACCGCCCGGATCTGCTCCGGGCTCTTGCGGGCCACCTGGGCCAGCGTGGCGAGCGGCGCGTCCGACAGGGCGCGGACCGAGGCCATGAAGGGCGGCTCGCGCTTGGCCCCGACACTGACGAAGCTGAGGGCCAGCAGCACCGCGAAGGCCCCCATCACGCCGGCGCCGATGCGCGACGTGCAATGGCGCTTGAAGGCCGCCAGGTTGGCCACCACGTGCAGCACCACACCGGCGAGCAGCAGCCAGCTCAGCCATTCATGGGCCAGCTTGTTGAGGCCCGAATCCAGGTGGAAGAAGATCAGTACGCCCGTCACCGCGGACAGCAGAAAGGTCCCGGCCGCAATCGGCGTGACCCAGTTTCGCGAAATAGCCATCTTGTTATTGCCCAATCGACATGGAAGCGGCGGGAGCGGGCCCGCCCGGTGGAAACACGGGGTCATTTTCGGTTGGGCAAGCGGCAATGCGCGCTAGCGGGGGTAAAAGCGTGTAAATGACGGCGTGGCGGGCCTTGTAGCGCAGTGCTAGCCTGACAGCAGGATCCCTGCCCCGCCATGCGGACGCGCGCCCGCCGGCGCGGCGATGGGGGCGGGCCGCTGCCGAACGGAGAGACATCCATGCCCCTGCCCACCGCCCCCCGTGCCGTGCTGATCGACCTGGCCGGCGTGCTGCACATCGACGACCAGGCCATCCCCGGCGCGGTCCAGGCCCTCGAGGCCCTGCGCGCCAGCGGCCTGCCGCTGCGCTTCCTCACCAACACCACGCGCAGCCCGCGCGGGCGCATCGTCGCCAGCCTTCAGGCAATGGGCTTCGACATCCAGGCCGACGAGATCCAGACCGCCGTGCTGGCCACCCGCCGGCTGGTGGCGCAGCGCGGCCTGCATCCGCATTACCTGGTCCATCCCGACATCGCCGGCGAGATCGGCGCCAGCCATGCCGAGCCGGACGCGGTGGTGATCGGCGACGCCGGCCCGCACTTCGAATACGACGCGCTGAACACCGTCTTCCGCCTGCTGATGCAGGACCTGCCCTTCATCGTGATGGCCCGCAACCGCTACTTCATGGCCCGCGACGGCCTCACCCTCGACATGGGCGCCTTCGTCACCGGCCTGGAATACAGCAGCGGCCGCCAGGCCGAGGTGGTCGGCAAGCCGGCCGAGCCCTTCTTCCGCACCGTGCTCGACGAACTCGGCGTGGCCCCCGCCGACGCCGTGCTGATCGGCGACGACCTGGCCGACGACATCGGCGGCGCCCACGCCGCCGGCATTCCCGGCATCCTGGTGCGCACCGGCAAGTTCCGCCCGGCCGACGAGCACCACCCCACCCACCGCCCGGCCGCCGTGGTGGACGACTTCGCCGCCGCCGTCGCGCTGCTGGCCACCGCCTGAAGCCCGGCCCGCATGGACATCCAGCGCAAACTGGCCCCGGACGCCCTCGGCGCCTTCGAATCGGCGGTGATGGGCATCGCCGGCACCGCGCCGGCCTTCAGCGTCGCCGTCACCACCGCCACCATCGTCGCCGCGGTGGGCGTGCTGTCGGTGGGCAGCATCCTGTACTGCGGCCTGATCATGTTCGGCATCATGCTGGCCTTCTTCCACCTGTGCAAAATCACCCCCGACGCCGGCGCCGCCTATGCCTGGGTCGGCCACGTCTTCGGGCGCAGGTGGGGCTTCTTCGCCGGCTGGGGGCTGCTGGTCGCGTCGATCTTCTTCATGGTCTCGGCCACCGTCCCGGCGGCCACGTCGACGCTGGTGCTGCTCGCCCCCGACAAGGTCGAGAGCACCGCCTGGGTGACCTTCACCGCGGCGATCTGGCTGACCCTGGTCACCGCCGTGGTGACCCGCGGCATCAAGCACTCCAGCTACGCGCAGCTGCTCCTCACCGGCACCGAGACCACCGTGGTGCTGGCGCTGATCGTCGGCGCCTTCGTCGAATTCGGCGGCCGGCCGGCCCACGTGCCGTCGGTCATCTGGTTCTCGCCCTTCTCCTTCACGCCGCAGCTGTTCGCCACCGGCGCGCTGACGGCGATCTTCTTCTACTGGGGCTGGGACGTGACCCTCAACCTCAGCGAGGAAACCCGCCACGACGGCACGGACGGTGCCCACCCGGCCGGCAAGGGCGCCTTCTGGGCGATGGTGAACCTGATCCTGTTCTTCATCATCATGATGGTCGTGGTCCTCATCGTGCTCAGCGACGAGGAGATCGCCACGGCCAACACCAACGTGTTGTACGCCATCGCCAACAAGCTCTTTCCGCCGCCGTGGAACTACCTGGCGGTACTGTCCACCATTCTCAGCACCATCGGCACCATCGAGACGCAGATCCTGCAGTTCAGCCGCAGCATGTTCGCAATGGCCCGCGACCAGATGCTCCACCCCCGCTACGCCGACATCCACCCCCAGTGGCAGACCCCGTGGCTGGCCACGCTGGTGATCTGGCTGCTCGGCGTGCTGCTGTTGTTCAGCGCGTCCTACATGCCGTCGGTGAGCCGCATCCTGCAAAGCTCCATCCTCGCCATCGGCTTCCAGATCTGCTTCTACATGAGCCTGGCCGGCTTCGCCTGCGCCTGGCACTACCGCGCCCGGCTGACGAGCGGCGCCGTGGACGCCGTGTCCTACGTGCTGTGGCCGCTGCTGGCCGCGCTGTTCATGGTCTTCATCGCCATCTACAGCATTCCCAGCTTCGATGCCGTCACCGACGTGATGGGCATCGGCGGCATCCTCATCGGCTTCGTGCCGCTGCTGCTGGGCCGGCTGCGGCGGGTGAACCGTGCCCCCACCTAGCGGCCCGTCCCGCGCCTCCGCCCACGACCACCCGGCGCGGCCGTGCAGTATGCAGAGGGCGTTTCATCGCGGCTGAGCGCCCACCGCCGGCAGAAGGCCGTGCCGAGCCTCAAAGAAACCCCAGGAACCCATCCGCAAACAGCGCCACCCCCACCAGCCCGATGGGGATCGCGGTCCACCACACCCGCTTGGCCTTGACCAGGCCGGCCACCGAGTTGAGCAGGATGGCCACCTGCAGGAAGATCACCGCCAGACCGAAGGGGCGGCCGTGCAGCTTGGCTTCGTCGCGCAGGGCCTCGAAGGCGCGGGCCTTGGCCTCGATGTCCTTCTTCTCCTGCTTGTAGCGCTCGATCTCCTTCTGGTATTCGGCGATCTTCTGCTGGTAGGCGGGCACGGCAGGGTTGTCCGGCGGCAGGGCCATGGCCTGCAGGCGGAACTGTTCCACCTGCACCTCGAACAGGTGCTGCTTGGTGCTCTTGGACTGGTAGAAGGCCCACTGGTCCGACGCCAGCGCCTGATTGACCACCCCCTGGGTCGAGAACGACCCGCCCTTGAAGGTGGACAGGGTTGCGCACACGGCCAGCACCACGGTGGCCAGGGACATGCCGTTGAGCCACGGCTCCTTCTTTTCTTCGCTCATGCTTCCAACTTTCCTTGCTGCAAATACAGGCGGCAGATCAGGCCAGCCTCACTCGACGACGGCCGGTACCACAGTGGCTGCGGGTACGGGCGGGGGAGCCAGCACCGCGCAGGCCTCGGGCAGCCCGTCCAGGCCCTGCTTTTCGACACTGAAACGGACCACTGGCGCGTCGTGGCCGGCCTGCTGCACGCGGATCACATACAGGCTGTCGTAATCGTCGTCGGCCCATTTGGGCACCGCCTTGGGATCGGCGCCGAAGGTCTTGAGAAACAGGCGCGCCAGGGATTCGCCCCAGTGGTGCTCCCAGGCGATCACGTGGGTGCCGGTCGGGTGGGCGAGCACCTGGTGCACCAGCGGCTTGATGTCCTCCATGCCGCCGCCGAGGGTCACCGGCTTGCCGGCGCGGATCGCCAGCGGCTCGATGGTGGCCAGCGGGCGCACATAATTGAAGGGCACGCCCTTGTCCTTCTTCAGCACCCCCGGATTGGGCGCATACACCCCATCCGGCGCGCCGAAGCGCGACAGCAGCAGCGGCGCCAGCGCCAGCGAGCGGTTGAGCCCCTGGCAGGTCAGCTGGCCCAGCCCGTCGGCGGGCTTCTCCCCATGGCGCAGGATCACGATGGTCATGTCCGCAAAGGCCGGCGCCGCCGCCAGCCCGCAGGCCAGCGCCAGGCCCCGCAGCGCAAGGCGCGCGGCAGCGGTTCGAAGGATCTTCATGTGAGTGGGCCCCAATGGCAGCCCCGCCGCCGGAATGGGGCGGGGCGATTCAAGAGGCGCGATCTTCCGGGATTTTTGCCGCGAAGGACAGGGGGCCGTGGGCCATCCGGCCCCGCGCACGCCGGGGTGGATATTCACTTTCCATTTTTCGGGTACGGAGCCCGAAGTTTCGGACTCGACGGTCGAAGTTTCGAGCTCGGAACTCGAATGTTCGAGCCCTGAATCCGAAACTTCGAGCTTTGAGCTCGAAACTTCGAGTCCTGGGCTCGAATATTCGAGCAGATCGGCCGAACATTCGACCGTGGATCCCGAAACTTCGAGTTCAAACACCGAAAGTCGGACAGTTACTTTCCATCACCGGAATAATTCCATCCGATTTTCGGCAAGCGCCCCCGAAAAACGCCACCGCCCCGTCCCGCGATCCGCCCTCAGGCCGTGGTTTCGGCGGGCTTGGTCTTGCGACCGGGGTTGCGCACCAGCATCGCCTTGCGCAGGGTTTCCAGCCCCTCGCTCTTCCCGTACATCTTCATCAACGCATACCCTTCCAGCATCGCCACGAGGATGTCACTGCCCAGCGCCGTCTCGGTGTCCTCCGCCTTCGCCATCACCTCGCGCAAGCGCATCAGGCGCGGCCGCAACGCATCGAAGGCCGCGAAATCGCGCTTCATCTCGGGCACCGAAAAGCTCGGCGGCAGGATGTCCCGGTTGTGCTCCAGCACCAGCGCCGTCTGGCGACAGAACTGCTCCGACTTGTCGCCCATCTTGCTGAGCGCCCGCACCTCGTCGGCCGACAGGCTGATGAAGGGCTCGAAGACCCGCTCGATGTTGGTGAGCGCCTGATCCAGCATGGCAAGGGCTTCGGCGGACAGATCGAGGGAAACGAGGTTCTGCGTCATGGCGTGGCTCCGGGTGAGATAGGGAAGATCGCACCGGGCGGGTCCGCAAGGCGGACAGCCATCGCCGGCGCGCCGGAATATTACGATGAGATTACGTCAAATGCATACATTGACGAGCGAAGTGGACACCCGCGGTGTCAAGCCCACCTGCCACATGCACGCGGAGTGACGTACTCAACTGAAGCGCTTGGCAGCAGATGGGAGCATGGCAACTCGCACTCCTCACCTTGCACGCTGGGCACAACCAAAACCATGAAGCACGTACTGTTCGTTTGCAGCCAGAACCGACTGCGCAGTCCAACTGCCGAGCAAATATTCTCGGATCACCCGGGCATTGAATGCACGTCTGCTGTCCAGTTACTTTCACCGTAGTGCATGAAGGAAACACCATGGCGCGTGTTGATAAGCTGACCAAGCTCGTCGCTGTTTTCGACCAATTCCACGCCACTATTGGTGCGATGGATGATCCACTCGCCAAGCAGCTTGTCGACGGCTGGGGAAGTATTAGGAATCAATATATCAGCCCCGAGGACGCACCTCGCTCTGTCTTTGCGGCAGGAATGGAGCAGGGTCTGCGTGAGACACCCATGGCACTGAGATCGATGCAATCTGCATCTAGAAAAGTAGCAATGGACGCCCTTGCAGCCGCGATCACAACGCACTATCCGGAGTTTTTGGCCAAGGACGCGGCACGCCTGGACAAGATCAAAGCACGTGGCTTCATTCGGAGCGAGAACGAGTTCTATCTGGTCTGCCACCATGTCGCCACTCTCGAAGGGAAACCAGGCCGAGAGGCGGAACTGGCACAGTATTACGAATGGGTCGATCGATTTGAGGCACGAGGCAAATGAAGCATAGCCGTTCGGCCTGCAGACATCGGTCGTCGTCGGGAATAACAACGATCCTAGGGAGCTGATATCGGCCTTGATCGCGTATCACCCGGGGCCACGCGACAAGCCAAGCACAACGCAGCTTGATTCAACCTCGGACGTCGGGAGCAAAGCATGTTCGGACTCTTCAGGACGGAAGACTTCCACCACCCTTCCCTCGGCACGCTCCAACGGAGCCGCGGATATTGGCGGGGACAGATTTCCTTTCCGGGCGTGGGCACGGTCCCACTCATTGTTGATGGCACTCCCAAGGGCCCAGATCCCCACGCATTTCAGCACGCCATGAACCTGCCCGCGGATTTTGCCCACATTGCCCCCGAACTGAAGCAGGCGCTTTACGAACACTATGAGCCTTACGCCGAAGCCACTATGAAGGGGCACCTGGCAGCACAGCGGGGCCCCCTTCCACAAGTATCCTGCCCCGAGGACGCGCTACGCCTGCTAGTGCCGGGAGCCGTGGCAATCATCGAACTTGACGGAAAACTCGCTACGGAGATGTGCTTCAACGTCCCGTGGGACGAAGAACACATGCTTGGTGCAAGGTTTCGGGGAGGGAAATGGATCGAGCTCTGCGGTAGCACCCTCGTGCCATAAAGGTAACACCCAGGCGGCTTGAACACTGATCTCAACACCCTTCACACAGAACGTCATATGCATAAGCTCTCGCGCCAATCAGGCGATGCGTGGATCGCGCATTCCCATCCAGCCACGTTCAGAACCGAAATCGTAAGCGATGGAAATGAACGTCTCGTTGCGGGGGTACCAGTTGGAGGCGTCACCATATTCAAGCGTCTGGTTGAATCCATCGAAGCGCCGTATTTCTTGCTCTACGTACTCCACACCCCGCGCGGCGAAGGCCAAGCGGGACGGTACCAGAGTCCGTCTATCGGCCTCGACAAGCTGGAGTCCTTTCTGGAACGTTACGCCGCGTTCCTGTCTGGAGACGCCCGCTTCGATATCTGGGCGTACTCCCCAAGTGAAAATGCAACCGTTATCTGGGATCGCCACGATCTTATCTACGCCTACGGCGCAACTGAGCGCTTTGCCATGGCATTACGGGAGCTTGGTTTCGAACAAGGAACTCCTGGTATCCAGTTCCCTCATCAACACCACTATCGCGCAGAGTTCGATGCTGATGCATCGGATGTCTTGCACGCATTTGAATGGTGCTATTCGCCTCTTCACCCGGAGGATGAGCAGTGAGCACTCGCCAAGGACAAAGCCCGCGGGCATGTTTGTCGTGCTGTTGAACTACGTTGAGCCGTTATCCGAAGTTGATCGTTTCGTTGGAGAGCATCACCAGTTCTTGAAACGCTATTACGCAGCGGGAAATCTCCTTCTTTCGGGGCGTAAAGAACCGCGTACGGGTGGCGTAATCCTTGCAACCGCAGGAACCCGTGCCGAAGTCGAGTGCATTATCCAGAGCGATCCATTTCACCGAGAAGAGATCGCCAGCTACGAGATCGTCGAGTTCCTGCCGTCGATGTCGGCGGAACACCTTGCCAATCTGGTCGCGCCGTAACTCAAACGCTCCGGAACGTCGGCTTCTCCAGGTCTGCAATGACCGCTTTCGGCGAGCCGGCCGTTTCTTGCGCGGCAATGTCCGTTCTGGCAAGGTGGTGTCCATCACCGGAACGATCTCCGGCTCCCCGGCGGAGCTTCACATCAAGGAAACCTGATCTGCCGCAGCAACCATCCGTTCGACGCGATCTGCTGATCCTCTGGCTTTCCATCGCTGCGGTTGCGCTTGTGCTGGGGTGGTTGCTGCTGTTGCTCAGCCGCCAGAGCGCCGGCCCCCAGATTGCGCGGGCGCGCCAGCTTACCTCGACCAGTTGCCAGGCGCTGCAAGCGGGTGCGGCGCGCATGCGTCAGCAGTTTCCGCCGGCAAACGGTCCGTCCCATCCCATGGCCGCGGCCGCTGCCGCGGCACAGGCGGTGCTCGATCTGGCGCTACGCGACCAGCCGGGCATGGAGGGCGGATTCTGGCGCGCGGATGCGGGGGTGGTGGCCTACGCCTTTCCAACCTATGACGGCACGGGAATCAAGCGCGATCCGCCGAGCGCCGAACTGGAGCGCATTGCCGCCACGGCCCAGCGTGCGCAGGATTCCGCAGGCCTCGTGGCGGACGTGCGGCCGGGTTTGCGCGAGGCGGTGGCTTTCGCGGCCTGCCCCGTGGACACCGATGACCGGCGCCTGGTCGCGTGGACGCTGATGCGCGTGCCGCTGCTGGCGACAGAAACGGTCAACACCTTGATCCTCGCGGTGAGCCTGCTGCTGGCACTGGTCGTGGTCTCGGGTGCGTGGCTGGGCTGGATGATTTCGCGCTGGCAGCGTCAGTCGAGCGATCTGCGCAGGCAGCTGGCCCAGTCCGAACGCCTGGCCACGCTGGGACGCGTCTCCGCCGGGCTGGCGCACGAGATCCGCAACCCCTTGGGCACGATGCGCATGAAGGTGGAGAACGCGCTGGCGGCACCGGCGGAGTTGCGGGAGGCGCGCGTGGAGGGTGCGCTGGATGCCGTGCTGTCCCAGACCGCACGCCTGGAGACGCTGGTGTCGAGTCTGCTGGCCTTGACGCAACCGTTCCGCGCGGAGCGTCAGGCCGTCGACCTGCAGGGCTGGCTGGAAGCGCGGCGCGGCGCCCACGCCGAGGCTGCGCAAAGGAGTGGCGTACGAATCACGCTGGCGCTTGAACCGGAGCTGGCCGACGCCGCAAAAGGACTCGCGCTGTTCGACCCGATACAAATGGCCCGGGTCTTCGACAACCTGCTGCTCAACGCGCTGGCGCACACGGGAGAAGGCGGCGAGGTCGAGCTCGGTGCCAGTCGCACGCGCCGCGGCGCCCTGCTGCTGTGGGTGGCAGACAATGGTTGCGGGATACCGGCCGAGCTGCGCGAGACGCTGTTCGAGCCTTTTGCCACGTCCCGCGCGGGCGGCACCGGCCTGGGGCTGGCGCTCGTGCGCGAGATCGTACAGGGCCATGGCGGGCAGGTCGCACTCGCCGGGTCGGCCAGGGGAACACGCATTGAGATGGAGCTGCCGTGGCCCGAATCCTGATCGTCGACGATGACGCGGCGTTCCGCGACAGCCTTGCGGAAACGCTGCAGGACCTGGGGCATTCAGTGCTGCAGGCCGAAACCTCCGACGCCGGCCTGCACACGCTGCGCAGCGAGGACGTGGATGCGGCCATCGTCGACCTGCGACTGCCGGGAGAGGATGGCCTGACCTTCCTGCGCCGGGCGGCGCACATCTCGCAGGTGCCCTGCATCATGCTCACCGCCTATGCGAGTGGCGGCAATACCATCGAGGCGATGCGCCTGGGGGCGTTCGACCATCTGACCAAGCCGGTGGCCAGGGCAACCTTGGTCGAAACGCTCGGGCGCGCCCTGCGGCAGGAAGCCAATGCCCCGGACCGACATCAGGAGGCCGGCGCAGCGCCCGTTGCAAGAGCGCCCGCGGACAGCAGCGAACTGGTCAGCAGCAGCGAAGCGATGCGCCAGGTCTTCAAGCGCATCGGGCTGGCGGCGGACAGCGAGGCCACGGTGTTGATCCTCGGCGAGACGGGGACGGGCAAGGAGCTGGTGGCACGCGCCCTGCATCGCAACAGCGGCAGAGCGGCAAGGCCCTTCGTCGCGGTGAACTGCGCCGCGATTCCGGCCGAGTTGATGGAGAGCGAGCTGTTCGGCCACGTCAAAGGGGCATTCACGGGCGCCGTCAGTGAGCGCCTCGGGCGCTTTCGCGAGGCCGATGGCGGCACCCTGTTCCTCGACGAGATCGGCGACATGCCGCTGTCCACCCAGGCGAAGATTCTGCGGGTGCTGCAGGAACGCGAGATCACCCCCGTCGGTACCAACCGCGCCCAGCCGGTGGATGTGCGCATTGTCGCGGCCACGCACCGGGATCTGCCCGCGGCGGTCAGGGAGGGGCGCTTCCGGGAGGACCTGTGGTATCGCCTGCAGGTGGTGCCGCTGTGGCTGCCACCGCTGCGCGAGCGCCTGGGCGATGTGCTGCCGCTGGCCGAACACTTTCTGCGCCTGCTGGGCGGCGACGCGCCCAAGCGGCTGAGCGCGGCGGCAGCCCGGTTGCTGCTGGCCCACCCCTGGCCCGGCAACGTGCGCGAACTGCGCAATGCCATGGAACGCGCGGCCATCCTCAGCCACGGCGCCGTCATCGATGTCGAGCATATCGGCCTGCTGACACCCACGGCGTCCGCCCCGGGCCTGGACATCGACTGGGACGGCCCGATGGAACTGGCCGTCGCCCGCGTGGAACGCGAGATGATCGTGCGTGCCCTGGCGGCAACGGCCGGCAACCGCGCGGAGGCGGCGCGGCGCCTCGGTCTGTCGCGCCAGCAGCTCTACCGCAAGCTGGCCGAGTTCAAGCTCGACTGAATCTGCCGCACAAAGGCCGGTGTCCGATCCGGTGACACTCCGACGTCACCAGAACGGACGGCGGATACCATCACGCGATTTCAAGCCGTTGATTTAACTAAAACTCTCATTGGCATGGTGTTTGCGCTACAGCTTGGGTGCTTTTCCCAACCCAAGGAGCTTCGCCATGTCCGCGCATTTCCCCGCCACGTCCGTCGCGCTGGCATTCGGCCTGTGCAACCTGAGCGCCCACGCCGTGCCGCCCGGTCCGGCCCCTCATCTGCCCCCGCCACCACATCAACGGTTCGAGGCCCCTGCGCCAATGGGCCAGTACGCCGTGGAAGGCCAGGTCCAGCGGATGCTCATCAATCCCTACGGTGAGGTTGACGGACTACGCCTGAGCGACGGAACGATTGCCAGATTCCCGCCGCACATGGCCGATGCACTCACAGCGGCGGTCAAGGTCGGGGACGCCGTCCGGATCATCGGACGGGCGGAAGCGGGAGGCACGCTCAGGGCCGACGCCATCGTCCACACCGGCAGCGGGCGTGCCCTATACGACCAGCCGCCACCGGTTGGCGCGGGCCGGGCCCTGCCGCCCCACCTGCGCGCCCAGCGACTGCAGCCCCAGCAGGTGGAGGGCCGCGTGGAAACGGTGCTCACCGGGCCGCGGGGAGAGGCCAACGGCGTCATCCTGAGCAACGGCAGCATCGTCCGCTTTCCGCCTGAAAGCCTGCATCTTTCGGTGCAGACGGGCGCGCCGTTCGCGGCGTCCGGACTCGGCACCCGCAATGCGTTTGGCACATCCCTGGAAGCCATCAGCATGGGCACGACCCTGTCCGCTCTGCAACCCCTCTACGAGCGCGCACCGTAAATACTGGAATCCCCCCGATGCCCCCCAAAGTCTTACCCATCGCCCTTCTTCTCGTCTCCAACGCCTTCATGACGGTTGCCTGGTATGGCCACCTCAAGTTCGGAGAGCGCCCCCTTTACCTGGTGATCCTGGTGAGCTGGCTGATCGCCCTGGCGGAATACTGCTTCGCGGTTCCCGCCAACAGGATCGGCCACGCCATCTACAGCGCCGCAGAGCTCAAGACGATGCAGGAGGTCATCACGCTGGTCGTCTTTGCGGTCTTTTCCGTCGTTTATCTCGGTGAGCGGCTCACGCTCAACCATCTGGTGGGCTTTGGTTTCATCTGCCTGGGCGCGTTCTTCGTCTTCAAAGGCCCGTTGAACTAGGAGCCGATGATGGCCATGCTCTCCACGCACACCAGCTCGCAAAACTGGCTTTCCGGGCTGAACTTCTTCCTGGCCGACGTCCGTGACGGTCTCGGGCCCTTTCTCGGTGTGCTTCTGGCCAGCCAGGGCTGGCGGGCCGATGACATTGGCTATGTGATGGCCCTGGGCGGTGTCGCCTGCATGCTGACGACGACACCGATGGGCGCCTGGGTCGACGCATCGCGCCACAAGCGGCTTCTGTTGGCGAGTGGCACCATCGTGCTCACGCTCGCCACCGCGGCGCTATGGACGACGCCGTCGTTCGGGGTCGTTGCCGCTTCCCAGGCGGTGACCGGTGTCGTGGGCGCCTTGATGGGGGCCGCCATCACGGGCATCACCTTGGGCGTCGTTGAGCGAAGGGATCTGTCCTGGCAGTTGGGCGTCAACGAGGCCTGGAACCATGCCGGCAATCTGGTCGCAGCCGGATTGGCCGGGCTGGCGGGCTACCGCTGGGGGCTGTCGGCCGTGTTCGTTCTGATGGTGGTGATGGCCTGCGCAGCGCTTGCCTGCTTGTGGAAGATCCGTCCGCAGGACATCGACCATGAGCGTGCTCGTGGCGGTGATCTGGTACCCAGCCCGCCAACTCAAGATTGCCGCGCCCCGCCGTCCATCCGGCAAGTGATGACGGACTCGCGCGAACTGGGCCTCATCGCGATCACCATGCTGCTGTTCCATCTGGGTAATGCCGCGATGCTGCCCTTGTTTGCGCAATCGATCGTCACGCGTGGGCTGGCGGACCCCAGCATTTTTACGGCATCGACCATCATCGTGGCCCAACTGGTCATGATTCCCGCTGCACTGTGGGCCGGATGGCATGCCAGCCGGCACGGATATCGGACGCTGATCATTGCCGCCCTGCTGGCTTTACCCTTGCGGGGCCTGATCGCCGGTTGCTGGGAATCCCCATGGGCACTGATTCCAGTCCAGGCCCTCGACGGAATCGGAGCAGGTCTGCTGGGGGTCGCCTTGCCTGGACTGGTTGCTTCCATCCTGCAGGGCACCGGAAACGTCAATGCGGGGCTCGGCGCGGTGATGGCAATCCAGGGCGCGGGGGTGGCCATGAGTCCGGCACTCGCGGGCTGGATCGCACACCATTTCGGCTATGGCGCGGCTTTCATCGTCCTGGGCATCGTTGCCGCAGCCGGACTGTTCATCTATCTTTTCGGCACTCTCTTCCTGATGTGCCCGAATAGCAGGCTTCTTATTCCCCTATTGCGCCGCAATCATGAACGCTTCAGGACTGGACTGCAGGAATTCCCGATTCCCTTCTCTGATGCACCGTCACGCAGGAAATGACGCTGAATACCACGAACACGAAAGCGGCCGCCTCGGGCAAGGTCGGCAGGCGTTGTTCCCAGACAAAGCAATAAAGCAGCGCAAACAGCGTTTCGAAAAGGATCATTTGCCCGACCAGCGTCAAAGGCAATATACGGCTCATGGAATTCCAGAAGGCGTTGCCGGCAATCGACGCGAAGACGGCCAGCCCGATTGATACGGCGGCAAGACGCAGCCATGCGGATTCGCCGTGCTGGCCATTGGTGAAGGCCAGGGCGAGCGGGATCATGGCGAGGGCCTGCGCACCGGTCACAATGCCGATCAGCAGATTCCATTCCTGGGCAGAAATGGTATTGCCGAGGCGGACAAGCCATCGCTGATTGCCGACGGCGTAGCTGGTCCACGACACCAGCGCGCAGATTGCGCACGCCAGCCCCGCGGCGTGCGTACCCCCTTCGCCGGCCCCCAGTTGAGCAATGGCTTGCCAGCCGATGCACATTGCGCCGCCAATGCACAGCAGCAGCGACGGCATGAGCCGCGGGAGGGGCACGGCGCCATGGTCGCGGCTGCCGATGAGGGTCACCGCGACGGGGAGAAAACCCATCACCAGGGAAGTCATGGCGATGCCGCCGAGCTGCACGGCGCTGGACAGCAGGACGTAGTAGAGCGTGTTGCCGGTCAGCGAAAGCCAGGTCAGCGCGATCCATTCCCGACGGCTTATTCGGGCAAAAATGGCGTGCCGTTTCGGCCAGATCAAGAGCACCGAAATCGCCCCGTAAAGCAAATAGCGGCCAATACTGATTTGCAGTGGGGAGAATTCCCTGACCAGTTCGGGCGCCAGAAAAACCAGCCCCCACAGGGCGCCGGCGCCCATTCCGAAACCGATGCCCTTGCCAATGGCGGCCGAGTTTTTTCCATTGCCCACTGAATACCTGCCGCAATCCGAATCTCTTGATCGATGAAGCGTAGCATCGGAGATCAGATTAATTTCCGCTATTATCGGCCTGGAAATGCAACAAAAACTCGCCCCATGAAGAGAAAGCCCGAGCCGCACAGGTTGCTGGACAGCTTTGACCGGGCCATCCTCCGGATCATCCAGCACGACAACAAGACGCCCCAGCGCGCCATCGCCGAGGAGGTGAACCTGTCGGCGGCGGCGGTGCAACGGCGGATTGCCGCGATGGAAGCGGCCGGCGTCATCACGCAGAACACGGCGGTCGTCGATCCGGACAAGGTGCCGCTGACCATCACGGCCATCGTCGAGCTGCATTTGCAGGACGAGCGCGCGAGCACCGTCGATGCGGCCAAGGCGATCTTCCGGGAAGCTCCGGAGGTGCAGCAGTGCTACTACGTGACGGGCGGGAGCAGCTTCGTGCTGGTCATCGTGACGCCCGACATGCGGACCTACGAGGCGCTGACCCGCAAGCTGTTTGCGACCAATGATCTCGTGGCGCGCTATCGCACCCTGATTGCGCTGGACAAGGTGAAGACGGGCACCGGGATCGTCATTCCCGATTGAGTCGGGCGGCTGGCCACCGGTTGCAACACCGTCGGCTCGTCGGTAGCCCACAGGAGGTGGATGACGCCCACCGGGGCCGGCCGGCGGCGTTCAGATGGATTCGGTCGCCGGCACCAGCTTTCTGCTGGTTCGCAATTGGACGAGCACCAGCAGCAGGCCCAAGGCCGCCAGCGTGCCACCCGCAACCGATACCGCCGCATAGCTGCCGCCGGCTTGCAGGACGGCCCCGCCCAGCGCGGCACCCAGCGCGTTGCCCAGGTTGAAGGCGCCGATATTGACCGACGATGCGAGCCCCGGGGCGGCGGTGGCGGCGCGCATCACACGCATCTGCAGCGGCGGCACCACCGCGAAGGCGGCCGTCCCCCACACCAGCAGCGCCACGGCCGCGCCCAGCTGGGTCTGCGCGAACCACGGGTAAGCCAACATGCTGGTGACCAGCACCAGCAGGAAGCCGATCAGCGCCCCATCGACGGAGCGGTCTGCGAGCTTGCCGCCGACCGTGTTGCCGATCGTGAAGCCGATGCCGATCAGCACCAGCATGGCAGTGATGAAGGCCGGCGAGGCCTGGGTGAGCACCTCCAGCGACGGATTGATGTAGGTGTACAGCGCGAACATCGCGCCGGAGCACAGCACCGTGGTGGCGAGCGCCATCAGCACCGGCGGGCGCGTCAGGGCATGCAGTTCGGCGCCGACGTCCGGCACATGGCCCTTGCCGCCCGGCGGCAAGGCGAAGCGCAGCGAGGCCATGGCGAGCACGCCGAGCATCGCCACCGCCGCGAAGGACTCGCGCCAGCCGATCTGCTGGCCCAGCCAGGTCGCCGCAGGAACGCCGCCGACGTTGGCGATGGTCAGCCCCAGGAACATGGCGGCCACGGCGCTGGCCTGTTTCTCCCGTGGCACCAGGCTGGAGGCCACCAGGGAACCCAGGCCGAAGAAGGCGCCGTGGTTGAGGCTGGTGACCACCCGCGCCACCATCAGGCTGAGGTAATCGGGTGCCAGGGCCGACAGCAGGTTGCCGACGGTGAAGATCGCCATCAGCGCGATCAGGGCCTTGCTGTGGGACCAACGGGCCAGCAGCAGGGTCATGATCGGCGCACCGACCATGACGCCGATGGCGTACGCGGAGACCAGCATGCCCGCCGAGGGGATGGAGACGCCGACGCCCTGGGCAATGGTCGGGAGCATGCCCATCGGGCCGAACTCAGTGGTGCCGATGCCGAAGGCACCGATGGCGAGTGCCAGCAGCGGCACGGCCGCGCTGCTCTGCGAGGGGGAATGAATATTGGACATGAATTTCTATGAGTTGAATTCCTGAGCGAATTCTGACGCCTGCGTTTTTGCGGATAAAGGCTTATGGCGCAAAACACTTTTGCGTCAATCAAGGTCAATTAGGGAAATCTGCTGGCGGACCCCAGCAACCACAGGCGCCGGGAAATATGGGCGCCATGTCTGCCCAATAGAATGGACTGATGAAATCCGGTGCCCTGGCCTTGGCAGCCTTGATCTTTCCATCCTGCGTCTTCGCCGCCCGTCCGTTCGTCACGGATGATGCGCGCCTGACCACCGGCGGCAGTTGCCAGTTCGAGAGCTGGACACGCGTCTATCCGCACAGCCGGGAGATCTGGGCGCTGCCGGCCTGCAACCCGACCGGGAATCTGGAATTCACCTTTGGCGGCGGGCGGGCCAGATACGACGGCGAATCGGCAACGCGCGATTACGTCTTTCAGGCCAAGACCTTGTTCCGCCGGCTGGAAACCAATGACTGGGGCTGGGGCCTGGCGGCGGGCACCATCCGCCATCCGGAAATCGCCCCCGGCCCCAACCTGCTCGGCAATACCTACGCCTATATTCCGGTTTCCATTTCCCTGAACGACGACCGGCTCATCGTCCATACCAACCTGGGCTGGCTGAAGGACCGTGCCTCCGGGCGCAACAGCGCGTCGTGGGGGATTGGCGGCGAATTCAGCCTGCGCGCCCGGCTGCTCGGCATCGCCGAGACCTACGGCGACAACCACGGCATGTCCTATGGACAACTGGGCGTCCGTTATTCCGTGATCCCCGATCTGTTGCAGCTCGATGCCACAGCCGGGCAGCAACTGGCCGGGCCCGGCAAGAGCCACTGGCTGTCCTTCGGCATCCGCTACACGCCCGACAAACTGTTCTGAACACCAGCCCGGGAGACTGGAAGACCGAGCGATGGGCGAGCCCCTGCCCGGTCAAACGGCCGGACAGGGGATTTTCACTTTCTAGATCACGTGGCGGCCGGTGCCTGACCGCCGGCACTTCAGAAGATGTGCACGAACAGCCAGTACAGGCTGCCCGACAGGATGATCGCCGCCGGCAGGGTGAGGACCCAGGCCATCAGCAGGTTACGGACGGTGGACATCTGCAGGCCGGAGCGGTTGGCAGCCATGGAGCCGGCCACGCCGGAGGACAGCACGTGGGTGGTGGATACCGGCAGGCCGAACATGTCGGCGGCGCCGATGGTGCCCATGGCCACCAGCTCGGCGGACGCGCCCTGGGCGTAGGTGAGGTGGGTCTTGCCGATCTTCTCGCCGACGGTCACGACGATGCGCTTCCAGCCGATCATGGTGCCCAGGCCAAGGGCGATGGCGACCGCCACCTTGACCCACAAGGGGATGAACTTGGTGGCTGCGTCGAGCTCGGTCTTGAAGGCCTTCAGGTTGGTGCGCGCGTCGTCGTCGAGCTTGACCGCCTCGCTCTTCTCGATGAAACGGATCGCTTCGGAGGCCAGGTACATGTCGTTGCGCACGTTGGCCACGGAGTCGGCCGGCAGCTTGGCGAGGGAGTCGGACTGCTTGACCTGCTCCTCGATGGTGCCGCTCAGCGCGGCCAGGGCCGGCAGCACCTCGGGCGTGAGGTCCTTGGTGCGGATGTAGGTCGACAGCACCTCGCGGGGGGCGGCCGGCGGCGCCATCGGTGCGGCCTTGAGCAGGGCTTCCTGGGTGACGTGGGCGACGGCGGCGAACTGGGTGACCTCGCTGGCCGGCATGGCGCGGTTCAGCGCGTAGGACAGCGGCACGGTGCCGACCAGGATCAGCATGATCAGGCCCATGCCCTTCTGGCCGTCGTTGGAGCCGTGGGCGAAGGAGACGCCCGTGCAGGTGAGGATCAGGATGCCGCGGACCCACCAGGGCGGCGGGGTGTCGCCCTTCGGCTCGTCGTACAGCTCACGGTTCTTGACGAGGGTGCGCAGCACCAGCAGCAGGATCGCCGCGCAGCAGAAGCCGACCAGCGGGGACAGCAGCAGGGAGTAGCCGACCTTGGTGGCCTGGGCCCAGTCGACGCCGCTGGTGCCGTCGCGGCCGTGCATCAGCGCGTTGGCCACGCCGACGCCGATGATCGAGCCGATCAGGGTGTGGGAGGACGAGGCCGGCAGGCCGAACCACCAGGTGCCGAGGTTCCAGATGATGGCGGCGATGAGCAGCGCAAAGACCATCGCGAAGCCGGCGCTGGAGCCGACCTGCAGGATCAGTTCGACCGGCAGCAGGGAGATGATGCCGAAGGCCACCGTGCCGCTGGACACCAGCACGCCGAGGAAATTGAAGACGCCGGACCACACCACCGCGAAATGGGGCGGCAGCGAGTGAGTGTAGATGACGGTGGCCACCGCGTTGGCGGTGTCGTGGAAGCCATTGACGAACTCGAAGCCGAGGGCGATCAACAGCGCGATGCCGAGCAGCAGGTAGGGCAGCAGGGAGCCCATCTGCGTGCTCGACTCGGCGATGTCGGCAAAGACGCTGTAGCCGGTGAACAGCAGGCCGCCGAGGATGAAGACCAGGAACAGGGCGCGGCTGCGCGGCCCGGAGCCATGATCCAGATTGGGTTTGGATGAGGCGCGCAACGCGTCGGGCGTGGCGGCCATGTCAGTGCTGGGGTTCATGCGGTTATTACCTGTAAATGGGGTCGCCGCATTTTCATTGCCGCCCATGACGGCTCAATGATGTCTGCATGGAAGCTCATGGTGCCGATTGCAACAAATGGCAAACTGGCCCGGCGGCCCTATCCCCGCGGCGGAGCCGCCCGTGGGTAGACAAGCGGCGCTCAGCCGAAGTAGTCGGGCACCATCATCTCGCCGGAAACCGGGTGGCGGACGTAGTCCGGGTGGCGCACCCGCTCCGGCAGATCGACCGGCGGACGGATCACTTCCTCGTAGGGCATCTGGTCGAGCAGGTGCTGAATGCAGTTGAGGCGCGCGGCCTTCTTGTCATCGGCATGAACGATCCACCAGGGCGCTTCCGGAATGTGGGTGCGCTCCAGCATCACCTCCTTGGCCTCGGTGTATTTCTCCCAGCGGGCGCGGGATTCCAGATCCATCGGGCTGAGCTTCCACTGCTTGAGGGGGTCGTGGATGCGCGACAGGAAGCGGAAGTGCTGCTCCTCGTCGGTGATGGAGAACCAGTACTTGATGAGCTGGATGCCCGAGCGCACCAGCATGCGCTCGAACTCCGGCACCGAGCGGAAGAACTCCTCGTACTCGTCGTCGGAGCAAAAGCCCATCACCCGTTCGACGCCGGCCCGGTTGTACCAGCTGCGGTCAAAGAGGACCATCTCCCCGGCGGCCGGCAGGTGATGCACGTAGCGCTGGAAATACCACTGGGTGCGTTCCCGGTCGTTCGGCGCCGGCAGGGCCACCACGCGGCACACGCGGGGGTTGAGGCGCTGGGTGATGCGCTTGATGACGCCGCCCTTGCTCTGGTTGTCGATGCAAACTCGAGCGGCAGCGTGCCGCAAGCGTGTTACAGCAACGGGCCGACAGGCGTTTCAGGCACCGGGGAAATGGAGCGAGAAGCACGCGCCCCCCGCCGGCAGGTTGCGGGCCGTGATGCCGCCGCCATGCAGGTTCATGATCTCGCGGGAGACCGACAGGCCGAGGCCGGCGCCGCCTGTCCCGGTCGGCGTCTGGCTCGACAGGTTGAAACTCTCGAAGAGGCTTTCCAGTTCGTCGTCGGGAATCCCCGGCCCCTGGTCGATGACATCGAGGCGGTAGCCGACGGCGGGCTCCGCGGTGGTGCTGCATTCGACAGCCAGCCGGAGGACGATTTCCGAGTTGAGCGGCGAGAACTTCAGCGCATTGCCCAGCACATTGGTGAGCACCTGGCCGATGCGCTGCGCATCGGCGCGCAGCGGGGTCGGGGCTTCGGGCCGGTCGAGACGGACGACGATGTTGCGGTGCCCCGCGGTGTCGGCAAAGGTGTCGCGGACGGTGGCCAGCAATTCGCCGAGATCGGTGTAGCCGATATCCAGCACGATGCGTCCGGTATCGAGCCGGGACACGTTCAGCAGGTCGTCCACGAGCAGCGACAGCTTGACCGTGCTTTCGTGGATGCGGGCGAAATAGCTGCCGAGCTTGGGCCGATCGGCATCGGCATGCCGCTGCGTTCCCAACTGGGAGAAGGCCATGCTGGCATGCAGCGGCGTGCGCAGTTCGTGGGACATCTGGGTCAGGAAATCGCTCTTGGCCCGGTTCGCGTGCTCGGCCTCCTGCTTGGCCAGCCGCAAGTCGCGGGTGCGCTCCTCGACCATCGCATACAGGCGGTCGCGGTGTTGCCGCAGCTCATCGGCGGCGCGGCGCTCGTGCTGGCGCAGCGCGGCAAGCACGTCACTGGTGAAGCCAACGCCCTGCAGTTTGCCGTCGCAGACGATGACGAAGCTCTCCGGCAGGCCGCCCGGCACGTCGCCAACCAGGCGGTCGGCGATCTCGTGGATCGGCAGCGCGGCGTCGATGCGCACCGGCGCGTCATCCATGACCTTGGTACAGCGTTTCTTGCCGTAGACTTCCCAGTGAAAACGGCCGGCGATCTGCACCATGAAGCTCTGCCGGTTGATCAGCCCGACCAGGAGACCCTCGGCCAGGACCGGCAGGCACTGGATCTGCGGCGAGGCCTCGAAGATCTCGAAGACTTCCGTGTTGCGGGTGCCGGCATCGATGAAACGCACCGCATGGCACAGGTCCGCCGCGGTACACGCCAGTTTGTCCACCGCCTGCGCGGAGGAGGCTTTGCCGGAAGAAATGCTTTTGTTGGGCACGATGAACGACGCGAGAAGACGAGGAGTGGAGATGGGCCGCTGGCGGGCGATGACGTTATCTGGTCGGGCCCGGACAGGCTGGTTAGCCATGGACAATCAAGGCTAACCCACTTTGGTGACAGGGAATTTGCAGGCTAATATCGGCCCCTGCGCGAGCATTGCAACGCGGTGACGCAAAATCGTCACATAAAAGAAACCCTGCTCCGTTATAAGATATTCGTATTACCCCTGATCCATCAGCGAAGCCCCGACAGTCATGGCAAAAGACCGCGTGAAGCCCTCGCCCGCCAAAACCGGCGTGTGGGCCATCATCCAGTGCATCGAAACAGGCAAGCTCCTGCTCGGCAAGCGTTCCGAAGTCGTCAATAACTCAGGGTTGTGGAATTTCTTCGGGGGCCGGGTGGATCGCGGCGAGGCGCCGCGCAAGGCGCTGATGCGCGAGCTGGTGGAGGAAACCGGCCTGCGCGTGAAGGAAAAGCAGCTGATCAAGCTCGGGCGCGTGTCGTCCATCAGCGGCGACGTGGCCGACCGGGACATGCACTACTACCTGCTGCGCGTCAGCCAGGAGATCGCTCCGCGCCTCAACCGCGAACACTCCAACTTCCGCTGGTTCAAGCGCAGCAGCCTGCCCGACAAGTTCAACCGGCCGACCACCGCGGCGATCAAGCGCGGCCTGCTCGAGAAACTCGAGCACTGAAGCTCACGGCGCGGCTCGCGGCCCGCCGCGGAAGGCTTCCTCCAGGTAGCCCAGCAGCGCCTTGATGCGCGCCGGCTGATAGCGCCGGCTCGGATAGGCCACATACAGCGGCGAAGGCTCGCCGCGGGCATCGGGAAAGAGTTCCACCAGGCGGCCGGCGGCAAGATCGTCCTCCACATCCAGACGCGACTTGTAGGCGATGCCGTGGCCCTGCACGGCCCACTGGCGCACCAGCGCACCATCGTCGGCGGCGCGGTCGCCGCGCACCTCGATCTCCCTCTGCCGGCCCTGGTGGAACAGGCTCCAGCGGTCGAACAGTTCCCCATTGCGGTAGAAGCAGATGCAGTTGCGGCCGGCCAGCTCCTCGAAGGTGGCCGGCGTACCGTGACGGGCCAGATAGGCCGGCGCGGCGACCAGCACGCGGCAGTTGTCGGTGAGCTTGCGGCCGATGAGGCTGGAATCCGCCGACAGGCCGTAGCGCAGCACCAGGTCCACCGGGTGGCGATAGAGGTCGGTGAGGCTGTCCGACAAGTGCATGACCAACCGGACCTGCGGATGGCGCAGACGGAAAACTTCGAGCAGCGCATCGAGGCGGCCGCGGCCCAGATCGGACGAGGCACCCAGGTGGATGTCGCCGCTGAGCTGCTCGCGCCCTTCGCGCAGCGCGGCGAGACCTTCTTCAAGCAATTGCTGGGACTGGCTGCAGTAGGCGAGGAAGTTCTCGCCGGCCTGGGTGAGGCGCAGCGAGCGGGTCGAGCGTTCGAAGAGCTGGCTGTCCACGCGCTGCTCCAGGCGCTTGATGGCGGCGCTGGCGGCGGCGGCACTGAGGCCGAGGGCCCGCCCGGCGGCGCTGATGTTGCCCAGTTCGCTGACGCGGATGAAGAGCTGGACGTCGGCCAGGTGAATCATTTTCAAACCTCGTTTGAGAATGCATCAAATCCTAGCCCAATTATCAAACGGAAGCCCCTTCCCTAGACTGGCCTCACCTCCACTATCTTCAGGCCATCGCCATGAGCGCTTCCCTCTTCCAGCCCTTCTCCCTCGGCACGCTGACGCTGCCCAACCGCATCGTGATGCCGCCGCTGACCCGCGCCCGCGCCGGCCAGCCGGGCAACGTGCCGACCGCGATGAACGCCGAGTACTACGCGCAACGCGCCTCGGCCGGGCTGATCATCGCCGAGGCCACCGATATTTCGGCGGACGCCAAGGGTTACTCCCTGACACCAGGCGTGCACAGCGCCGAGCAGATCGCCGGCTGGCGCCTCGTCACCGACGCAGTGCATGCGGCCGGCGGACGCATCTTCCTGCAGATCTGGCACTGCGGCCGCATGTCCCACCCGAACCTGCGCGGCGGCGCGACGCCGGTGGCGCCGTCAGCGGTCGCCTTCCCGGGCCAGATCTGGCTGGCCGGGCCGGACGGCAAGGGCGGCATGGTGGATTGCCCAGAGCCCCGTGCCCTCGACCGGGCAGAGATCGCGCCCATCGTCGCCTCCTTCCGCCAAGCGGCGCTGAACGCCATCGAGGCGGGTTTCGACGGCGTCGAGATCCATGCCGCCAACAGCTACCTGATCGACCAGTTCCTGCGCACCACCTCCAACCGGCGCGACGACGACTACGGCGGCAGCCGGGACAATCGCCTGCGCTTCCTGCGCGAGGTGGTGGACGCGGTGATCGGCGCGATTGGCGCCGAGCGCACCGGCGTGCGCCTGTCGCCGCGCAACCAGGCGCGCGGCATGGACTGCCCGGACAGCCTGCCAACCGCCCTCGCCGCGGCGGCCTTCCTGGCCGAACGCGGGGTGGCCTACCTGCATACCAACGAGCCGGAAGAGCCCGAGCCCAACCCGGCGGCGGAAGCCTTCCATGCCGACCTGCGCGCGGCCTTCCCGCGGCCGATCATCGTGGCCGGCGGCTATACGCTGGCCCGCGCCAAGGCAGTGCTGGCCAAGGGGCACGCCGACCTGGTGGCCTTCGGCCGGCCCTTTATCGCCAACCCGGATCTGCCGACCCGCCTGCAGCACGGCTGGCCCCTCAACACCCCGGACGCGACCACCTTCTTCGGCGGCGACGCCCACGGCTACACCAGCTATCCCTTCCACGCCCAGATCACCGAGGAGAGCCCCGCATGAAAGCCATCGGCTTCCGGCAGCCCGGCCCCATCGGGCGGAACGACGCGCTGGTCGGCATTGAACTAACGCGCCCCGGCGGCGGCTAGCGCCGCCGCAGCCAGCGCAGGATGGTCGAGAACAGGCGGTCCGGGTCCACCGGCTTGGACAGAAAATCGTCCATGCCGGCGGCCATGCACTGAGCGCGGTCTTCGGCAAAGGCATTGGCTGTCATGGCGATGATCGGCACCTGGCCGTAGGCCGACAGCATGCGGATCCGGCGGGTCGCCTCAAGGCCGTCCATCTCGGGCATCTGCATGTCCATCAGAATCAGGTCGAAGACCGAGCCAGCGGCCATGTCCACCGCCACCGCGCCGTTGCCGGCGATGGCCACATCCAGCCCGGCATCGAAGAGGAAGAGCTTGGCGACCTCCTGGTTCACCGGCTCGTCTTCCACGAGCAGGATCTGCGCACCGGCATATTCCTTCTGCAGCACCCTCTCCGCACAGCCGCCGTCATCCTGATCCGGCAGCGCCTGCTGGATGGAACGCCCGAGCCCCAGCCAGGCGGTGAACCAGAAGGTGCTGCCCTTCCCGACATCGCTCGTCACGCCGGCTTCGCCGCCCATCAGTTCGGCCAGCCGCCGGGTGATCGCCAGCCCGAGGCCGGTGCCGCCATACTTGCGGGTGGTGGAGGCGTCGCCCTGCTCGAAGGGGCGGAACAGCTTGGGCAGGACCTCCCGCGGGATACCGATGCCGGTGTCGCGCACTTCTGCGCGCACGCGCAGTGCGTCGCCCTGGCGCTCGTCGATGCGCAGGCTGAGGGTGATCGCCCCGGACTCGGTGAACTTGACCGCATTGCTGGCCAGGTTCAGCAGCGCCTGCGTGAAGCGGGTCGAATCGCCACGCACCAGACAGGGCACGCTCTCTGCGTCCACGACGAGGCACAGGCCCTTGGCGGTGCTGCGGTCGTGGATCATGGAGGCGACGTTGGCGGCCACCCCTTCCAGTGCGAACTCCCCTTCCTCGAGGATGAACTTCTCGGCTTCAATCTTGGACAGGTCGAGGATGTCGTTGATGACGCCGAGCAGGTGCTGGGCGGCGCCGTCGATCTTGCCGAGCTGCTCGGCCTGGGTCGGGCTGACGCCGTCCCGCTGCATGATGCGCGCCATGCCGAGCACCGCATTGAGGGGCGTGCGGATCTCGTGGCTCATGTTGGCGAGGAAGGCGCTCTTGGCCCGATTGGCGGACTCGGCGGCCTCCTTGGCCTGCAGCAGCTCTCGGGTGCGCGCGTCCACCAGGCTTTCCAGATTCTGGCGGTGGCGCTGCAGCTCCTGCTCGGCGCGCTTGCGCTCGGTAATGTCGGTGGAAATGCCGCACAGGGCGTCGATGCTGCCGTCCTCCCGGCGCAGGGGTAGCTTGATCGAGATGTAGCTGTGGGTCTCGCCGGTGCGGGCGTCCACATTGTTCTCCTCGAGCTCGATGCGTTCGCCGCCTTCGATGACCCGGCGGTCGTTGTCGCGCAGGTTGCGGGTCGTCGTCGCGTCGAAGAAAGCGTCGTCGGTACGCCCGACGATCCGCTCGCGCTCGACACCGAACAGCCGGCAGACCGCACCATTGGCGTAGGTGTAGCGGTATTCCGTATCCTTGATGTAGATGTAGGCGCCCACGTTGTCGAGGATGGTGGCCAGCATCGCTTCGCTCTGGCGGCGCCCTTCTTCGGCCAGGCGGCGGGCGCTCACGTCGATGACGATACCGATGTAGCTGCGCACCCGGCCCTCGTCGTCGCGCACGGGCTGGGCGATGGACAGTAGCCAGCGGGGCGGCTGTCCCTCCGGCAGATTGACCCGCCACTCGACCTCGAAACGCTCTTCGCGGGCGCTCGCCTCCACAATCACCGCGTCGGCCTGGACCCGGTCGGCAGGATGGACCGTATCCAGCCAGGCGGCATAGGACGGGGTGACGGAGTCGGGCTCGAGCCCGTACAGGCCCCACAACTCATCGGACCAGTAGCGGTTTTCGCTCTCGATGAAGACTTCCCAGAAGCCGGCCCCTGCGGCATCGAGGGCGAGGCGCAGGCGCCGTTCGCTGGCCTTGAGCAGCGCTTCCGCCAGACTGCGCTCGGTGACGTCCGACACGGTGGCCAGCACATGATCCACGCCGTCGATGTTGAGGTTGCCGAGGCTCAGTTCGATGGCGAACTCGCTGCCGTCCTTGCGGCAGCCGCGCAGGCTGCGCCGGGACATCAGGGCCTGGGCCTGGGCCGGGCTGTGGTGATAGCGCTCGCGCTGGAGACCGTGGCTCGCCCGCTGGTCCTCCGGTACCAGCATGTCGACGGGCTGGCCCACCAGCTCATCCTCCACATAGCCGAACATCTGCGCGAGGGCCGGGTTGACGAGCACCATCTCCCCATCGGGTTTGACCACCAGCAGACCTTCCACGCTGGAATCCCAGACCTGGCGGAAACGGGCCTCGCTATGGGCCTGGGCGTCCTCGGCGCGGCGCAGGTCTGAAATGTCGGTGAAGGTCAGCACGGCGCCTGCTCTGCCGCCGGCCTCGTCGAGGTAGGGATCGACCTGGACCAGGTAATGCAGATCGCGCTGCTGCACGTGCTCGACGCGCGAACCCTCGCCGGCCACCACACCGCTCACCCACTGGCGCAGCAGCGGCAGGTCGAGGTGACAGGGCACCCCGTACAGGAACTGGCCGACATCGCCAGGCAGCAAACCGAAGATGCGCCCGGCCAGCGCATTGAAGCGGGTCACCCGCCCGTTCCGGTCCACCACCACCAGACTTGAGCGGATGGAATCCTGGATGTTGGCGAGGGTGGTGTTGAGCTGGACGTACTCGAGGGACTTGAGGCGCAAGGCCTCGTTGAGCGTCGTGAGCTCCTCGTTGGAAGCCTGCAGCTCTTCGTTCGAGGCCTGCAGTTCCTCGCTGGAAGCCTGGATCTCCTCATTGAGGGACTGCAGCTCCTCGTTGGACATCTCCAGTTCCTCGATGACCGCCTGCAGATGTTCACGGGTGTCGGCCAGTTCCTGGCGCAGTCGGGCGATCTCTTCCGCCGCTTCGGCGGCAGCCAGCCCTCCACCATCCCCATCCACCACTGGCGCCGTCTTGAGCGGTGTCTCTTCGAAGCTGATCAGCACGGCGCCCGATGGCGCCCCATCCGGTCCAGACACCCGCCGCAGAACGGGACGGACGCGCAGGGTCTCGCCGCCGATGCGCACCCGCGCACCGACGCCGCACAGCACATCGGTGGCATCCTGGCGCATGCGCAGGCCCAGGGCCTTGAGCTCGCTGCGCAGCTCCGGCAACACCAGCGCGAATACCGAGAAGTCGGCACTGGCCACCGGCAACGCGAAGTAACGCCGCGATGCGCCGAAGAAATGCAGGGGCTCGAAATTGGCATCCACCAGCACGCCCGGCGGACCATAGGCCTCCACCACCAGATCCCGCGCCTGCTCGGCCAGCACTTCGCGTTGTGGTCTGGCGTGCATGCGCGGTGCTACGCGGGTGATCCGCTCGGGCAGGCCGGTCCGGAAACTGGGCACGTGCACCGCGCCTGAAGTGGCTCGGCGCCGGAAGAGCTTTCCGGCGCTATCGACGGGCTCGAACAAATCATGTCCATAACCGATGGACTCGGCCTTGCCGAGAAAGAGCAAGCCCCCAGGGTTAAGTGCGAAGTGGAAGCAGCCGATCAGCTCGGTCTGTTGCTCGGGCTTGAAATAGATCAGCACATTGCGGCAGCTGATCAGATCCATGCGGATGAAGGGCGGGTGGCCAGTCAGGTCGTGCAGCGAAAACACGCACAGCTCCCGCAGAGCCTTGCCGACCCGCCAGGCTTCGCCGTCGGCGACGAACCAGCGGGCCAGGCGTTCGGCCCCCAAGCCTTCCAGCCCGGCGGCATTGTAACGGCCGGTACGGGCAAACTCGAGAGCCCCCTGGTCGATGTCGGTGGCGAAGATGCGGACCTGACGCGCGCGCCCCTGCTCCTGCACGATCTCGGCCAGCAGCATTGCGATGGAATACGCCTCCTCACCCGTTGCACAGGCCGGCACCCAGGCCCGCAGCGGCACGGCGGCGGGCAGCCGGCCGACCAGTTCGCGCAGGCTGTGCGCCAGTTCGCCGAACACCTCGGCATCACGGAAAAAAGACGATACGGACACCATGCAACCCTGTTGCAGGCAGCCCAGTTCGTCCGCGTGCTTCTGCGCGTAGGCCAGATAGTCCGTCAGGGTGCTCAAGCCCAGCATCCGGCAACGCCGTACGGCGTGCCGGTGCAGGCTGCCTTCCTTATAGCGTTCAAGATCCACGCCGGTTTGCCGGGAGGCCGGTTCGAGCAGGGCGTGGAAAGCTTCCGCCTCCCTCTGGATGGATGGTTCGGGACTGCTTGTCATTGTTCTTGCATTGCCCGTCGTGTCCGCATCGGAGTCCGGACAGCCACACGCCGTCCGCCACTGGATGATGGTATGCCTAAGTACGGGCCTGCACCACGCTGCCCAACACAGGTATGGCGGTACTTTTTCGCAACTTGCGAAAGTACCCCGAACGTTCCATGATTAACCATCGAATCCCTCCACGAGGAGCAGCCCCAATGACCCGCTCCGTCGCCCTCCTCCTCGCGCTTGCCCTGGGGTGCATCTCCGCAGCGCAAGCCTGCAGCACTTCCAGCAGCAAGCACACCAAGCCCGACATCAGCAAACCGGCCCAGCCTCCGGGAGGGGCCTGACCCGCATTCCGGATTCCCGGCGGGGCGCCCGTACGCCCCGTCTTCGCGCTTACCCTGTCCGCATCTTCAACACACACCTATAAAGGAGACAACGATGCTGAATAGAACCCTGCGTGACGTCATCGACGGCCAGTCCATCACCTGCGCCATCGCCGCAACCAGTGTCCGTGCCGCGGCGGTTGCGATGGCCAACGCCCAGGTCGGCGCGATTCTGGTGGTTGACGACGACGGCCTGCTGACCGGCCTGTTCACCGAACGCGACGTGCTCAACCGGGTCGTGGCCAGAGGCCTCGACCCGGACAAGACGCCCCTCTCCGACGTGATGTCGGTGAACCTGCAGACCGCCAGCCCCGACAAGCTGCTCGACCACGCGCTGCACATGATGTTCGAGGGCGGTTTCCGCCACGTTCCGGTGGTCGACAACGGCCGCCCGGTCGGCATGGTATCGGCGCGCAATGCGCTGGGCCGTGAGATCTGCCAGTTCGAGGAGGAACTGAAGGAACGCGACCACATCGCCGAAATTCTTTAATCGCCCGGCAACATCGCCCCCGACAGGGATTCGATCTCTGCCGGGGGCTGGTTCGAATGATTCGGCCCCCGCGGACGGAAGCCGGGCTCTCTGCCGTCCGCACAAAGCGCCAGCCCCGTGCGGAAATCGCCTAGAATCGCGTTTTCCCCTTTCCAAGCCCCCAATCCCATGTTCTCCGGAATCGTTGCCGCTACCGGCCGCATCCTGAGCGTGTCGCCCCTTGAAGACGGCGTTCGCCTTGCCGTGGACGTCGGCACCCTCGACCTGGACGACGTCCAGCTCGGCGACAGCATCGCCAACAACGGCGTGTGCCTCACGGTGATTGCCCGCGAAGGCAATACCGTCCACTTCGACGTGTCCCGCGAAACCCTCAACTGCACGGTCGGCCTCGCCGAGCCCGGTGAGGTGAATCTCGAGAAGGCCCTGCGCCTGGCCGACCGCCTCGGCGGCCACCTGGTCACCGGCCACGTGGACGGCATCGGCGAAGTGGTCAAGTTCGCGCCGATCGGCGAGAGCCATGAACTGATCATCCGCGCCCCGGCCGCCCTCGCCTGCTACATCGCCAAGAAGGGCTCGGTGACGATCGACGGCGTGAGCCTGACCGTCAATCGCGTCCACGGCCGCGAGTTCTCGATCAACCTGATTCCCCACACCGTTCAGGTCACCACCCTCAAGCGCCTCGCCGCCGGCAGCACCGTGAATCTGGAGATCGACCTCATCGCCCGCTACGTGGAGCGCATGCAGGCCTGGCGCAACAGCGACGAAGGAGCTTCCGCATGAGCGCACTGGCCCCGATCCAGGACATCATCGCCGACATCAAGGCAGGCAAGATGGTCATCCTCGTGGACGAGGAAGACCGCGAGAACGAAGGTGACATCGTCATCGCCGCCGAGTACATCACGCCGGAAGCCATCAACTTCATGGCCAAGCATGCCCGCGGCCTGATCTGCCTGACGCTGACCGAAGAGCGCTGCCGCCAGCTGGGCATCAACCACATGGCGCGGGACAACCGCAGCCAGTTCAGCACCGCCTTCACGGTGTCGATCGAGGCCGCCGAGGGCGTCACCACCGGCATTTCCGCCGCCGACCGGGCGCGCACCGTGCAGGCTGCCGTGGCCCGCCATGCCAAGTCCACCGACATCGTGCAGCCGGGCCATATCTTCCCGATCATGGCCAAGCCGGGCGGCGTGCTGATCCGCGCCGGCCACACCGAAGCCGGCTGCGACCTGGCCGCCATCGCCGGGCTGGAACCGGCGTCGGTGATCTGCGAGATCATGAACGACGACGGCACGATGGCCCGCCTGCCCGAACTCATCGAGTTCGCCAAGGAGCACGGCCTGAAGATCGGTGCGATCCGCGACCTCATCGAATACCGCGCGCGCACCGAGAAGCTGATCGAGAAGGTCAGCGAGAAGACCGTCGCCACCGCCCACGGGCCTTTCC
The DNA here is from genome assembly GCF_058800215.1 of Zoogloea sp. GW822-FHT05C07. NCBI lineage: Bacteria > Pseudomonadati > Pseudomonadota > Betaproteobacteria > Rhodocyclales > Zoogloeaceae > Zoogloea > Zoogloea sp. GW822-FHT05C07. The sequence goes on along the minus strand of NZ_CM179510.1, from coordinate 2,756,417 downwards.
GCCTGTGCGCCTTCGAGGACAAGACCTCCGGCGACGTCCATCTAGCGATGGTGTATGGCGACATCTGCGCCGACGTCGAAACCCTCGTCCGCGTCCATGAACCGGTGTCGGTGCTGGACTTCCTCGACACCTCCAGCGGCCGCCACAGCTTCCCGGTGGACGCCGCCCTCAAGCGCATCACCGAGCACGGCAACGGCGTGATCGTGCTGCTGTACCGCCCGCAGAGCGGCCAGGAACTGCTCGCCCAGCTGTCCGGCGACCCGGCCGCCACCAAGCCGGCCCAGAAGTGGGACCCACGCCTCTTCGGCATCGGCGCCCAGATCCTGCGCGAACTCAAGGTCGGCAAGATGAAGCTTCTGGCCAGTCCGCGCAAGATCCCCAGCATGGCCGGTTTCGGCCTGACCGTCGTCGGCCACGTCGCGCCCGAAGCCTGAGCCCACCGGCCCACGAATCCTCCTTTCAGGTAACCCCATGCCCCGTTACGACAACATTCCCGAAATCGCCCCGAACCTCGACGGCCAGGGCCTCCGCGTCGGCATCGTCATGTGCCGCTTCAACATCGACGTCTGCGAAGGCCTGCTGTCCTCCTGTACCGCCGAGTTGCTACGCCTCGGCGTGGCCCCCGACGCGATCACCATCGCCACCGTGCCGGGCGCCCTCGAAGCCCCGCTGACGCTGCAGACCATGGCGAAAAGCGGCCGCTACGACGCGCTGGTGGCCCTCGGCGCGGTGATCCGCGGCGAGACCTACCACTTCGAACTGGTCTCCAACGAGCAGGGCGCCGGCCTCACCCGCGTCACGCTGGACACCGGCGTGCCCATCGCCAACGGCATCCTCACCACCGAGGACGACGACCAGGCCCTGGCCCGCATGCAGGTGAAGGGTGCCGACTGCGCCCAGGCCGCCATCGAGATGGCCCGTTTGCTGAAGGCGCTGGCATGAGCACGCCGAACAAGTCCCCCCGCCGCCGCGCCCGCGAATTCGCGCTGCAAGGCATCTATCAATGGCTGCTGAGCCAGTCCTCGCTGACCTCCATCGAGAGCCAGATGGGCGAAGTGGGCGGTTTCGACAAGTGCGACCGCGACCTCTTCCTGGGCCTGCTGCGCGGCACCATCGGCAACGCGCCCGACCTGCAGGTGGCCTTCGCGCCCTACATCGAGCGCCCCCTCAACGAGCTGTCGCCGATCGAGCGCGGCATCCTGCTGATGGCCACCTTCGAACTGGTGCATCGCCCGGAAACGCCGTACCGCGTGATCATCAACGAGGCCATCGAGCTGGCCAAGGGCTACGGCGGCACCGACGGCCACAAGTTCGTCAATGGCGTGCTCGACAAGCTCGCCGCCCGCGTGCGGGCCGACGAGGTGGAAGCCAACGCCCAGCAGCGTCGCGGCCCCCGCAACAACGACAAGTCGAACTGAGCCGGCCCCGCCGCCGGACCGTCCCCGCGCGATGCCCTCCGAATTCGCCCTGATCCGCCGGCACTTCACGCGTCCCGCCCGCCACACCGACCTGGCGGTGGGCGACGACGCGGCGCTGATCCGGCCCCGGGCCGGCATGCAGCTGGCCATCTCCACCGACATGCTGGTGGCCGGCACGCATTTCTTCGCCGACACCGACCCGGAAGACCTGGGCTGGAAGACCCTCGCGGTGAACGTCTCCGACATCGCCGCGATGGGCGCCGAACCCCGCTGGGTGGTCCTCGCAGCCTGCCTGCCGAGCGCCGACGAAGCCTGGATCGAGGCCTTCGCCCGCGGCTTCTTTGCCTGCTGCGAGGCCTTCGGCATCGACGCGATCGGTGGCGACACCACGCGCGGGCCCCTCAACCTGTGTCCGACGATCTTCGGTGAAGTCCCCACCGGCACCGCCATCACCCGCTCCGGCGCCCGTCCAGGCGACGACCTGTGGGTGTCCGGCGCGCCGGGCCGCGCGGCCCTCGGCTTGGCCGACCTGCGCGGTGAGATTCAGCTGGCCGCGGCCTGCCGCGCCGACTGTCTGGCCGCGCTGCAACGGCCGCAGCCGCGGGTTGCCCTCGGCCTGGCCCTGCGCGGGCTTGCCAGCGCGATGCTGGACGTCTCCGACGGCCTGTTCGGCGACCTGAGCCACATCCTCGAACTATCCGGCGTCGGCGTGGAAATCGACGAAACCGCACTGCCCCTGGCCGCACTGACCACCGCCTGCGGCGACGCAGCGCGGGCCTTCGCCGCCTGTACCGCCGGCGGCGACGACTACGAACTGCTGTTCACCGCACCGGCCGAGCGCCGCGGCGACATCGCAGCCATTACGCAGCGCCTGCAACTGCCGCTGCACCGCATCGGCCACATTACCGAACAAGCCGAGCAACTCTCGCTGCGCACCCGCGACGGCCAGTTGCGACCGGCGCAGGCCAGCGGCTACGACCACTTCGGCCGCGGCGCATGAAGCCCACGCCGCGCTTTCTGGTTTCCGACCCAGCCCACTTCGTCGCCCTCGGCTTCGGCTCCGGCCTGGCACCGAAAGCCCCCGGTACCTTCGGCACGCTGGCCGGCTGGGCGCTGTTCCCTTTCGTATCGGCGCCGCTGTCCGACGGGATGTTCAGCGCGCTGCTGGTGGCCTGCTTCCTGTTCGGCATCCTGGCCTGCGAACGCACCGGCCGGGCTCTCGGCGTGGCCGACCACGGCAGCATCGTGTGGGACGAGATCGTCGCGATCTGGCTGGTGCTGTGGCTGACCCCAACCACGCTGGCCTGGCAGGCCGCCGCCTTCGTGACCTTCCGCTTTTTCGACATCGTCAAGCCGCCACCGATCCGCTGGGTGGACGAACGCACCCGCGGCGGCTTCGGCGTGATGCTCGACGACCTGCTGGCCGCCGGCTATTCGCTGCTCGTGCTGGCCATCCTGAAGAGGATCATCGGCTGATGGACGCTCAACTGGAAACCCTGTCCCGCCTCGTCGGCGAGCATCTGCAGGCCAAGGGCTGGCGACTGGCCAGCGCGGAATCCTGTACCGGCGGCTGGGTCGCCGAAGTGGTCACCGCCACGGCCGGCAGTTCGGCCTGGTTCGACTGCGGCTTCATCACCTACTCCAACGACGCCAAGTGTGCGCTGCTCGGCGTCTCGCCGATGACCTTGGCGCGTTACGGCGCAGTCAGCGAACAGACCACCGCGGCGATGGCCAGCGGCACGCTGGAACGCGCCGAGGCCGACCTGGCCCTGTCGATCTCGGGCATCGCCGGTCCCACCGGCGGCTCGCCGGAAAAACCCGTCGGCACCGTCTGCTTCGGCTGGATCCGCACCGGCGAGGCCGCCCAGACCGCGACCTGCCACTTCGACGGCGACCGGGAAGCGGTGCGCCACCAGGCCGTTGTCTTCGCCCTCGAAGAGCTGCTCCGCCGCTACCGCTGAAGCGCTTCGCCGCCGCCAGGCGCAATGCCAAAAAAGTCATCTGGCATGCGGATTGCAATAATGCTCAGCAATTTCGCTGGACGCCCGCCAGCGACTGTATAAAATACCAGCATCGCCACATGCTTCGTGGCGAAAATTTGCTGCGGCACCTGCGTCCACTCCTACGCAAACTCTGTGCCATAATCTCCAAAACCCTTATCACAAGGATCAAGACAAATGGATGACAACAAGGCCAAGGCCCTCGCCGCTGCCCTTTCGCAGATCGAAAAGCAGTTCGGCAAAGGCTCGATCATGCGCCTCGGTGACGGCGAGGTCGAAAGCGACATCCAGACCGTGTCCACCGGCTCCCTGGGCCTCGACATCGCCCTCGGCATCGGCGGCCTGCCCCGTGGCCGGGTTGTCGAAATCTATGGTCCCGAATCCTCCGGCAAGACCACGCTGACCCTGCAGGTCGTAGCCGAGATGCAGAAGCTCGGCGGCACCGCCGCCTTCATCGACGCCGAACACGCGCTCGACGTCACCTATGCCCAGAAGCTCGGCGTCAATATCGGCGACCTGCTGATCTCCCAGCCGGACACCGGCGAACAGGCCCTCGAGATCGCCGACATGCTGGTGCGTTCCGGCGGCGTGGACGTGGTCATCATCGACTCCGTCGCAGCGCTCACCCCGAAGGCCGAAATCGAAGGCGAGATGGGCGACCAGCTGCCTGGTCTGCAGGCCCGCCTGATGTCCCAGGCCTTGCGCAAGCTCACCGCCAACATCAAGCGCACCAACACGCTGGTGATCTTCATCAACCAGATCCGCATGAAGATCGGCGTGATGTTCGGCAGCCCGGAAACCACCACCGGCGGCAACGCGCTCAAGTTCTACGCATCCGTGCGCATGGACATCCGCCGCATCGGCACCATCAAGAAGAACGACGAGGTGATCGGCTCCGAGACCAAGGTGAAGGTCGTCAAGAACAAGGTCGCCCCGCCGTTCCGCGAAACCCTGTTCGACATCCTGTACGGCGAAGGCACCTCCCGCGAAGGCGAGATCATCGATCTGGGCGTCCAGCACAAGTTCGTCGACAAGTCCGGCGCCTGGTACGCCTACAACGGCGAGAAGATCGGCCAGGGCAAGGACAACGCCCGCGAGTTCCTGAAGACCAACCCGCACATCGCCCGCGAGATCGAGAACAAGATCCGCGTAGCGGTCGGCCTGCCCGAGATGGCCGCGGTGGCTCCGGCAGCCGCAGCGGCGGCCTGACGAAGCGGCCCCGGACGGCACGCCGATGACTGCAAGCCTGCATGAGCGCGCGCTACGCTGCCTGGCCCAGCGGGAACACTCCCGCGTGGAGCTGGCGCGCAAGCTCGGCACGCTCGGCAGCCACGAGGAGGTCGATGCCGAGCTCAACCGCCTCGTAGACCTCGGCCTGCTGTCCGATGCCCGTTTTGCCGACGCCTACGTGCGCGCCAAGGCCAGCCGCTTCGGTGCCGCCCGCCTGAAACTGGAACTGAGCCGCCGCGGGGTATCCTCCGAACTGATCGGCGACGCGATCGCGGAAAACACCGCTGAGAGCGAATTCGAACGGGCACGCGACATCCACCGCCGAAAATTCTCCACGCCGCCCGCAGACGCGCGAGAATGGGCACGGCAGGCGAGATTCCTTCAAGGTCGCGGCTTTTCCACCGAAATCATTCGTAGAGTCCTGAAAGAACACCCCGGCGATGAGCCTGCTTAAAGTCAGCAACCTGCGCAAGAAGTACAAGGCCCGCACGGTCGTTCACGACGTTTCCTTCAACGTCGGCAGTGGCGAGGTCGTCGGCCTGCTCGGCCCCAATGGCGCCGGCAAGACCACCTGCTTCTACATGATCGTCGGCCTGGTGGCCGCCGACGGCGGCGAGATCACCCTCGACGACGAGGTGCTGACCCATCGCCCGATCCACCAGCGCGCGCGCCTGGGGCTGTCCTACCTGCCGCAGGAGATGAGTGTCTTCCGCAAGCTGACGGTGGCCGAGAACATCCAGGCTGTGCTCGAGCTGCAGAGCCTATCCAAGGCCCAGATCGCCAGCCGCCTCGACGAATTGCTGAACGAGCTGGGCATCGAGCACCTGCGCGACAGTACCGCCATCTCCCTGTCCGGCGGTGAGCGCCGTCGCTGCGAGATCGCCCGCGCCCTGGCCACCGCCCCCCGCCTGATCCTGCTCGACGAGCCCTTCGCCGGCGTCGACCCGATCGCCGTCATCGACATCCAGAAGATCATCCGCTTCCTGAAGGACAAGGGGATCGGTGTGCTGATCACCGACCACAACGTCCGTGAAACCCTCGGCATCTGCGATCGTGCCTTCATCATCAACGCCGGCGAGGTGCTGGCCAGCGGCCGCCCGGACGAGATCGTTCACAACGAACAGGTCCGCCAGGTATACCTCGGCGAGCACTTCAGGCTCTGAGGCCCGATACGACTCATGAAGCCCAGCCTTCAGCTCAAACTCTCCCAGCATCTCGCGCTGACGCCCCAGCTGCAGCAGTCCATCAAGCTGCTGCAGTTGTCGACCCTCGAACTCAACCAGGAGATCGAGAAGATCCTCCTGGAAAACCCCATGCTCGAGCGGGAGGAGCCCGAGGGCGACCTCGGCTCGAGCCGCGTCGAGGCGCCCGGCCCCGTGGCGCCGGCGGGCAGCGAAGCCGCCCACGAGCGCGAGCAGGAGCAATCCCGGGAGGCGGAACGCGAGCGCGAGCCGGACCACGATTTCGACGGCAGCGGCGAAGCCGGCGAATGGGCTGCGGCGGGTAGCGGCGGGCAGCGCGACGACGACGACGAGACCGACTTCCAGGAGTTCCAGGCCGCCGTGCCATCCCTGCGCGACCACCTGGACGCTCAGGTCGCCCTGACCCCGCTGTCCGACCGGGACAGGGCGCTGGTGCGCTTCCTCATCGAGGCCCTCGACGACGACGGCTACCTCAGCCAGGATCTGGCTGACCTGCTGCCGCTGCTGCCCCCCGAGCTGGAAATCGAGCTCGACGATCTCAAGATCGCGCTGCGCCAGATCCAGAGCCTGGACCCGGCCGGCATCGGCGCCCAGGACGTGGGCCAGTGCCTGGCCTTGCAGCTGCATACCCAGCCCCCCGGCGAAGCCCGCGACCTGGCCATCGCCATCGTCAGCGAACACCTCGAACTGCTGGCTGCCCGCGACTTCCTGAAGATCAAGCGCGCCCTGCGCTGCAGCGACGACACGCTGCGCGAGGCCCATGCGCTGATCCTCAGCCTCAACCCGCGCCCCGGCGCCCAGTTCTCCCAGGCCGACACCCGCTATGTGGTCCCCGACGTGGTGGTCCGCAAGATGCGTAACAACTGGGTCGTCAGCCTCAATCCCGACGCGATGCCGCGCCTGCGCATCAACCAGCTGTATGCCCAGATCCTGCGCGACAACCGCGGCGCCAGCGGTTCCCTGTCCAGCCACCTGCAGGAAGCACGCTGGCTGATCAAGAACGTGCAGCAGCGTTTCGACACCATCCAGCGGGTTTCGCAAGCGATCGTTGACCGCCAGCGCCAGTTCTTCGATTATGGCGATGTGGCAATGCGACCGCTGACCCTGCGGGAAATTGCCGAACAACTGGATCTACACGAATCCACCGTTTCGCGGGTGACCACCCAAAAGTACATGGCCACACCGCGGGGCATTTTCGAGTTCAAGTATTTTTTCGGCAGTCACGTTGCCACCGACAGCGGTGGGGCTGCTTCCTCGACGGCGATTCGGGCGCTGATTCGCCAGCTCGTGGGAGCGGAAGACAAGAAGAAACCCTTGTCCGACGCCAAGATTGCCGAGTTGTTGGGCCAGCAGGGTATCGTCGTGGCTCGTCGGACAATTGCAAAATACCGCGAGTCCCTCGATATTCCGCCGGTCAGTCTGCGCAAAACCATCTGACAGAAAGGTAGCAACCATGAACCTCAACATCACGGGGCATCACGTCGAAGTTACGCCGGCCATCCGCGAGTACGTCACGAGCAAGCTGGACCGCGTGATCCGTCACTTCGACAACGTCACCAGCGTCGGCGTGATCCTCTCGGTGGAAAAGCTGCGTCAGAAGGCCGAAGTTACCGTGCACGTGCGCGGCAAGGACATCTTCGTCGAGAACGAAGATGCCGACATGTACGCAGCCATCGACGGGCTGATCGACAAGCTCGACCGCCAGGTCCTGAAGTACAAGGACAAGACCAGCGACCACGGTCACGACTCCCTGAAGCAACACCTCGCCGAGTCCTGATTCCCGGCGTCGCGTAATACCCTTTTCCCCGGGACCGTTGTGGCTATAATGCGCCCCAATTGACACAACGGCCCCGGCGGCCTCCGCCTCCGGATCTTCCTGAATCGCCTTTCACCGGCAACCTGTGTCGGCCCGTTCCGCACACGGGAGAGTCCTCGCATGAACCTCATCGCCAAACTTCTGCCGCCGACCAACGTGGTCGTCGGACTCGAGGCGAGCAGCAAGAAGCGCGCTTTCGAGCAAGCCGGCCTGCTGTTCGAGAACAACCACGGCATCGGCCGCAGCACAGTCTTCGACAGCCTGTTTGCCCGCGAGAAGCTCGGCTCGACCGGCCTCGGCCAGGGCATCGCCATTCCCCACGGCCGCATCAAGGGCCTCAAGGAGGCGCTGGGTGCCTTCATCCGCCTCGCCGAGCCGGTACCCTTCGACGCCCCCGACGGACGCCCCGTGTCGATGCTGTTCGTGCTGCTGGTTCCCGAGCAGGCCAACGAGCACCATCTGCAACTGCTGTCCGAACTGGCCCAGATGTTCAGCGACCGCAGCTTCCGTGAACAGCTGATGAGCGCGCCCGATGCCCAGGCCGCCCACACCCTTTTCGCCCAATGGGGCAGCCATGCGTCAGACGACAGTCAGCCGGCTGTTTGACGACAACCTGGAGCGCCTGCGGCTGCGCCACATCTGCGGCAGCCTGGCGACCCGCATTTCGGTCTCCGAAGACCGCATCTGGCCTGCCGACATGGTCGGCCACCTCAACCTGATCCACCCGGACCGCCTGCAAATCCTCGGCTCCTCCGAGATGGCCTGGGCCCGCCGCCAGACCCGCGAGAAGGTCATCCACCACGTCCGGGAGATCCTCTCCTACGCCCCGCCGGCACTCATCGTCGCCGACGACGAGGAGATTCCGAGCAGCATCCGCACGCTGTGTGCGAACGAGGACATCGCCCTCTTCGCCAGCCCGCTGCCGTCCGCCAACGTCATCGACCTGCTGCGCAGCTACCTGTCGCGCCAGCTGGCCGAAAGGGTCGCTCTGCACGGGGTGCTGATGGACGTGCTGGGCCTTGGCGTGTTCATCACCGGCGACTCCGGCGCTGGCAAATCCGAACTGGCGCTGGAACTGATCTCCCGCGGCCACGGCCTGGTGGCCGACGACATCGTCGAGTTCTCGCGCATCGCCCCGACCGTGCTGGAGGGGCGCTGCCCCGAACTGCTGCAGGACGTCATCGAGGTGCGCGGCCTCGGCATCCTCAACATCCGTACGATCTTCGGCGAAACGGCCTGCCGGCGGAAGATGAAGCTCAAGCTGGTGGTCCATCTGCAACGCCGCCAGCCGGGCCAGGAAGACCCGCTACGCCTGACCCTCGACGGCGAGCAGCAACCCATCCTCGGCGTGCCGGTACGCCGCGTCGTGCTGCCGGTTGCGGCCGGCCGCAACCTCGCCGTGCTGCTCGAGGCCGCCGTGCGTTCGACGATCCTGCTGCTGCGCGGCATCGACTCGACGCAGGAATTCGTCGACCGCCAGCGTCGCGCAATGGAAGAGAGCGGCTTCTAGCCGCCGTTGACACAACTCGTCGCAAACGACGTGTTGGCGGGCCTTTACGCCGTCAACTGCGGGTCTCGCGGTGCGTTTATGCTGCATCCGCAGCACCGACAAACCGTCCATACGAGGAGTGGCATGATGAAAAAAATGATCCTGAGCGTCGCCGTGTCCCTGTTTGCCGCCAGCCTGGCGCCTGCAGCCTTCGCCGCAACCGGCCAGCAGAACAAGATGAAGGAATGCAATGCCTCCGCCGCCGACAAGAAAGGCGATGAGCGCAAGGCCTTCATGAAGGACTGTCTGTCGGCCAAGCCTGCCGCCGCCGCCAAGGATGGCAAGACCACCCAGCAGGACAAGATGAAGTCCTGCAACAAGGAAGCCGGCGACAAGGCGCTGAAGGGCGACGAGCGCAAGAAGTTCATGAGCGGCTGCCTGAAGGGCTGAGCTGCTTCATTTCCATGATAAAGGGCCGCGGATGCGGCCCTTTATCATTCAGCCCGGCGCCTGTGCTCCCCGATCACCCCAAGGCAAACGCCACCACATCCGACATGTTGTCGTTGACGGAGAAACCGCAGCCGATATGCCCTTTCTCGCCGAGGATGAACTCCTCGCGTTTGATGCAGTGCTCCGGGCTGCCCTCCTCCAGCAGGAAGGTTCCGTTGGTACTCGAATCGGTCAGGTAGAACAGGCCGTTGCGCAGTTCGAGGCGCGCATGGCGGCGAGAAACCCGCGGATCGGAGATCACGATGTCGTTGCCGGTATCGCGCCCGAACAACAGCGCCGGGCGGGCCACGTCGATCACCCAGCTCCGCCCGCGATAGCTGATCCGCATCTGCTTCTGGGCATGCAGGGCTTCGTGACGCAGTTCAGCCGGACTTGGCGGCGTTCCCTCCCCGAGCTCGAGGACGGGAATCGGCATTTCACCCACGCCCTCATCGGAATGCCCCAGCATGCGGCGCAAGGACGGCGTCAATACCCGCCCGAGGTTCTCCGACACCGCAATGCTGTCAGGCCCATGGCTTTCGACCAGCAGCACGGCCAGCTTCTCGGCCTCCAGCCCCAGCCCCTCGGCTTCCGTCTCCAGCACCACCCCTGCCTTCAGCACCAGCTTGATGCCGCTCAGCGGCGGCAACGCCCGGACCCGCTCACGCATTTCCCGGGCGGCCAGCAGCGCCGAGTCCGCATCGGGAAAATGGGCCACCAGCGACTCCCCCCGCACCGCAAAACCGATGGCCTGGTAGGCCTCTGCGCAACGCGACATGCGGTTGAGACTGCGTTCGACCGCGTAGGCCGCCTCGGCCTCGCCCAGCTTTTCGGCAAGATGAACGCCGCCCGCGATCTCGGCGAGGAGGAGGCAGGGCGCCCGGGCGCGATCATGCATGCTGGACGACTCCGCGACCTACTGCAGGCGAAAAAAGCGGGATCCGGATCAGGTGGCTTCCGGCAGGGGCAGGGCTGTGGTTCATGAATCAGTTCTTCCAGAATCCGATCGGGATGGAGGCTTCATGCTCCGGATGGGACGGCAACTCGGGACTGTCGAAAACGATGTCCCCCTGTTCCACCTGCGTATCCCGCGACACGTTGCGGAAATCAAACAGCTCGACGTCGGCCATGTGCGACGGCACGATGTTCTTCATGGCGGTGGAGATGGAGACGATGCGCCCCGGGAAGCGTTCGTCCCAATCGCGCAACATCGCCTTGATCTGCTTGCGCTGGGCATTCTCCTGGCTGCCACACAGGTTGCACGGGATGATCGGGTACTCCATGCCACGGGCAAAGCGCTCGATATCCTTTTCCGCACAGTATGCCAGCGGCCGGATCACCACGTTCTGTCCGTCATCGCTGACCAGCTTGGGCGGCATGCCCTTCATCTTGCCGCCGAAGAACATGTTCAGGAACATGGTCTCGATCATGTCGTCGCGATGGTGGCCGAGGGCGATCTTGGTTGCGCCGAGCTCCTTCGCCGTGCGGTAGATGATGCCCCGGCGCAGACGCGAGCACAGTGAGCAGGTCGTCTTGCCTTCCGGGATCTTGTCCTTGACAATTTTGTAAGTGTCTTCGGTAACGATCCGGTATTCCACGCCCACCGATTCGAAGTACGCCGGCAGCACATGGTCGGGGAAGCCGGGCTGCTTCTGGTCGAGGTTCATCGCGACGATGCGGAAATCGATCGGCGCCCGCTCACGCAGTTCCATCAGCAGGCTCAGCAGCGTGAACGAGTCTTTCCCGCCTGACAGACAGACCATGACAACGTCACCGTCGTCGATCATCCGGTAATCGCCGATGGCTTCGCCGACCTTGCGCATCAGGAACTTCTTCAGGCGCAGGAAGGTGTTGGAATGGCGGCTTTCCGTTTCGGACTGTTCTGCTGCCTGGCTGGCGATGGCTGGCACTACGTGTTCCATGTCAATTAAATTTCCGAAAATTATAGTCTGATAGCATCAACAGCCATCGGCATAAATGTTAAATAACTTATAAATGGGCGCTGCGGCCGCCGTCCACCGACAGGATCTGGCCAGTCACGTAGGGCGCATCGAACAGCAGGAAGCGCACCGTGCGGGCGATGTCCGACGGCGCGCCGACCCGCCCCAGCAGGGTATGGGCGACGATGCGCTCCCGCTCCTGCGGCGGGAACTGCCCATCGTCGGGCCATTCGATCGCCCCCGGCGCCACCCCATTCACGCGGACCCGCGGCGCCAGTTCCAGCGCCAGGGCGCGGGTCAGCCCGAGCAAACCGGCCTTCGCCGCGCAATACAAAGCGTAGCCCTTCAACGGCCGCTCGGCATGGATGTCGACGATGTTGACGATCGCCCCGCCGCTCGCGCTCAGGTGTGTGGCCGCCGCCTGGGCCAGGAACAGCGGCGCCTTCAGATTGGAGCCGACCAGATCGGTCCACGCCGTCTCATCGATTTCGCCCAGGGCCGTCGGGAAGAAGCTCGACGCATTGTTGACCAGCCCATCGAGCCGCCCGAAACGCGCCACGGCGGCGTCCACCAGACGCGGCAGCGCCGTGCTGTCGAGCAGTTCGGCCTGCAGCGCCACCGCCGAGCCCGGGCGCAGCCCTTCAAGGGCCGCGACCAGCGCCTCGGCCTCGCCGCGGGAATGGCGATAATGCACGGCCACCTGCGCACCGGCCGCGTGCAGACAGCGGACGATTTCGGCGCCCACGCGCCGTGCACCGCCCGTCACCAGCACGACCGGGGCGATCGGATCTTCAATCATGACTACCAGGGGAGAGAATCGAAGCGAAGGGCGTAATCATACGGTGCCAACCCCCTCGACGGTGCACTGCAACGAACGGTTAAAATGCGGACTTTCCCCTATCCACCGCCGCCATGAACCTGCCCCAGCCCTCGCCCGACGCCCTCGAACAGAGCGCACGCCTCGTTTACCGCCTGCGCAGCCTGATCGAGGCACAGGACGGCTGGATCTCCTTCGCCACCTACATGGCCGAAGCCCTGTACACGCCCGGCCTTGGCTACTACAGCGGCGGCGCCCACAAGTTTGGGCCAGGCGGCGACTTCATCACCGCGCCGGAACTGACTCCCTTGTTCGGCCAGGCGCTGGCGGCCCAGGTTCAGCAGGTCATGGGATTGTCTTCGCCACACATCATCGAAGCCGGCGCCGGCACCGGCCTGCTGGCCGCCGACCTGCTGCTGGAACTGGAGCACCGCGGCGCGCTGCCGGACAGCTACGGCATCCTCGAGGTCTCCGGTGAGCTGCGCGAGCGCCAGTTCGACACCCTCGCCGCCAAAGCCCCCCACCTGGCGTCCCGCGTCCGCTGGCTGGACAGCCTGCCGGAGCGCTTCTCCGGCGCGCTGGTCGCCAACGAGGTGCTCGACGTGATGCCGGTTCATCTCGTCGCCTGGCGGCCGGACGGCATCTTCGAGCGGGGCGTGGCCCTCGGTGCCGACGGCAATTTCGTCTGGGCCGACAAGCCGGCCAGCGGCAAGGTCGCCGAAGCAGCGGCCACCCTCGATGTGCCGTTGCCCGAGGACGGCGAATACGTCAGCGAGATCAACCTCGCCGGGCGGGCGTGGATCGCCGAATGGGCGGTACGCCTGGAACGCGGGGCCATGCTGCTGGTGGACTACGGTTATCCGCGGGCCGAGTACTACCTCGACAGCCGTGCCACCGGCACGCTGCTGTGCTACTTCCGCCACCACGCCCACGGCGACCCCTTCCTGTGGCCGGGGCTCAACGACATCACCGCCTTCGTCGATTTCACCGCAGTGGCCGAAGCCGGTTTCGAGGCCGGCCTCGACGTGCTCGGCTACACCAACCAAGCCACGCTGCTGTTCAACTGCGGCGTGCTGGAATGCCTGTCCCGCCGGGCGCCGGAAGACAGCGTGGATTACATCCGCGCCTCCAAGGCGGTACAGCGCCTCACCGGCCCCCATGAAATGGGCGAGCTGTTCAAGGTCATCGCGCTCGGCAAGGACATCACCCAGCCGCTGCTCGGCTTCATCCGGGGCGACCGCCTCCACGCGCTCTAAAAAGCAAAAAGGCCTGCTGGCTCGATGAGCCGGCAGGCCTGACGGGAACCGCGAGTCCTACTCCTGGTAGCGATACACCGCTGCCAGGAAGGCCTCCACGTCGGTCGGCGCCGCATGCTGCCCGCGCCCGACGCTCGCCACCTCCTGCAGTCCCAGCGCCAATTCGGGGGGTAAGGGGTTGGCATTCAGCACCTCATCGCCGTACGCCATGCCGACCTCTTCGATCGGCTCGCCGTAGATCCGAGCACCGCTTTCCATATCCATGCTGATCACCATATCGGCCTCCGTTGCGGGTAAGGGAAAAAATCAGGCCCGCTGATGCATCTAACGGCTGCGGCCTCCAAAGGTTGAAGGAAAATCGGTACGGAACCCCTGCAGCCGCCTCCGCACCCTCTCGTTCACGGTTTCAGCATGGTCGACGGCGCGCCGCGCCGCCATGACGGACTTCACGGCACGGGCCAGACACGGCCCGTTCGGAGCCCTTACAGGCCTTTTTCCTTCATCCAGCGCACGATCGGCTCGGCCGCCAGACGCCAGTCCGACTCCATCATCAGGCCGTGCCCGAGGCCCGGCAGGATCTGCGCCTTGACCCCGTAGCGGGCCGCCGTCATGCGGACCTGATCCGGCGGGATCAGCACGTCGTACTCGCCACCGAGCACCAGCATCGGCGGAATCTGCATGCGCGACAGGAAGGGCAGGTCAAACAGCGACATGTCCCAGATCGCCCGATGGGACTCCGGCTGGCACAGGTGGTAATAGCGCTGCAGGCGGTCCAGTTCGATCGCCTCGTGGAACAGCGCGTCGCGCAGGGTTTCCATCTGCGGCTGGCCGCCGCCCATCAGGCGGTTGAGATCGCCGAGCAAGTGCGGCCGCGCGAAGGCCAGCCCAAAAGCCGAACCGAGCAAACCCTGCGGCGGCACCGAGGACATCAGCACCACGCCGGGCGCCGAGTGGTTCTCGAGGAATTTCTGCACCACCATGCCGCCCATCGAGTGTCCGACCAGCACCGGCGGCGCCGGCAGCGCGGCCACCACCTCCGCCACGTCGGCCACGTAGTCGGCGATCGAGAAGCTGTCCAGGTAGGCCCGCCCACGACTCTTGCCATGGCCGGACAGGGACATGGCGTACGCCGTGAAGCCCTGCTCGGCAAACCACGACAGGAAGAACTCATCCCAGCACCAGGCGGCCGTGTAAGCGCCGTGGATGAACAGCAAGGGGGTTTCGTGGGCCGTCGTCCCGGCCGGTGCGCGACAGAGAACTTCCAGGTCGCCAAAACGGGAGCGGTTCATGCACACGTCCTCTGAGGAGGGACGGCTGAAAACGGCAGACAGGGGGTCGGCGTCATGGGGTGGGCGTGAATATGTATTGTTGTGGGTCCAGAACTTACAGCACACACGGGCAGGGCGAAAGCAGAAAACATGCTGCTGCGCAGAAAACTGCGGTTAAATCGGGGCTTTGAACGACTGAAGGCAACCGGCAATGCTCAAATGGCTGCTGGCCATCGTGGTGGTGGCGGTAGTTTCCGGACTCGGCTCCGGCCTGCCCCTACGGCGCTGGCGCATTGGGCACCTGCCCGGCGACTTGCATTTCGACGTCTTCGGGCGGCACATCCACATTCCATTCACCAGCACGCTGCTGATGTCACTGGCCGTCTGGCTGCTGCTCCGGGCGCTGTAGGTCCGGTTCGAGAGGAGCCCGCACGGCGAAGGTCACGCCGTCGAGGACCTGGCCTTC
Organism: Zoogloea sp. GW822-FHT05C07; assembly: GCF_058800215.1. Taxonomy (NCBI): domain Bacteria; kingdom Pseudomonadati; phylum Pseudomonadota; class Betaproteobacteria; order Rhodocyclales; family Zoogloeaceae; genus Zoogloea; species Zoogloea sp. GW822-FHT05C07. The sequence continues at coordinate 2,741,026 of NZ_CM179510.1, read as the reverse complement.
GGCAGACATCAACTCCAGCACATGCCGGCCGGCCACCGGCCGCCAGGCGATCCGCTCGCCGCGCCCCAGAGCCTCTCCGTTAAGGCGCCACCAGGCGCCCGCTGGCAGGTGGGTGGCCTCGAAATACACCTTGAAGCCCTCATCACGCAGCAGCGCCATCGCATCCACCAGCATGCCGTTGAGCGGCTGGACGATGCGCGGCAGCACCCGTGGCACGGCAACCCGCTCCACTTCCGTGCCGCGGATGAACCATTCCCGCCGTGGGCTCTCGACCGGCGGCTCGAACACCACCAGGCTCGGCACCACGCCTGCCGGCGGCACCGGCCGCACTGGCGTCTGGCCCCGCTGCAGCCCACGCAGGATGTCGTTCCAGGCCTGGCTGGCAGCGGGCTGCGCGCTGCGCAGCCCGGCCACCCACAGGACGATCGTGAAGCGCTCGGAGAAGCCCACCGTCAGCGTCTCGCGGCTGTCCACCGTGTATTGGCGGACGACATAGGGCAACGGAGCGCCATCGGCATCCGGCAAGGCCAGCATGTCGCTGACGATAAAGCTGGCCTCCGGCCGCAGCAGGCGGCGCTGTACCCGATCTACGTTGGGTTGGAAGCGGGGCACCTGCCATTGCCCACCCACAGCCAGGCTGCGGTAGAGGGCGGCCAGCGGCAGCAGGGCCAGGTCGGCACTGCCGCCACGCACGTCGACCTCGGCCTGACGCAGACGCTCCGACAAGCCCTCCCCCACGAGCCGGCCCACGGCCTGGGCCGGATCACTCATTCCTTCGGCCAGCGCGCGCCGCACGCTGACCCACATGCGCTCGTCGGGCAAGGTTGGTGCGTGGTTGGCCAGCGCCTCGTCGAGCAGGCTGGCGGCGGTGATCTGCCGGCGCTCGAGCGCTAGGCCATAGGCAAAGGGCGACAGCAGGCTACCCGCATTGCGCGGCGTCAGCGCATGGTCCGGCGCCGCGTAATCCGGCGCCCCGACGTAGGCCAGCACGTCGCCGGTGGGATTGTCGAGCACCACCGCGGCCGACTCCAGCGTACCCAGCCGATGCAGCACCGCGGTCACGCCCTTCTGAGCTTCCGCGTCGAGCGTGCTGGTCAGACGCTCGCCCGGATGCTGCAGGAGCAACCGCCCCGCATGGGACGCCCATTCCCAGCGCGGCCCGGTGTGCTGGCGGTCGAGGTTATTGGTGGCCAGACGCTGGACCACCGCACACGTCGACGGCGCATTGACGCGCTCGGCCAGTACGCAGGCACGGTGGGCAACGACATCCGGCTTGGCATTGGGCCCGCGCAGCAGGACCGACAGAAGCAGTGCTTCAGGGCGCCCCAGTTCGGACGGCGACTTGCCGAACAATGCCCGCGCCGCCGCATGGACGCCCTGCAGGTCGCCGCGGAACGGTGCCAGATTGAGATAGGCCTCGAGAATCTGCTCCTTCGTCCAGCGAGCCTCCAGGGCCTGGGCGGCCAACGCCTGGTCCCATTTCTGGCCCAGGCTGCGCCGCGGCATGCCGTCGCGGCCAAGGGCCAGTTCCGGGTCGAGCAGGCCGGCCAGCTGCATCGACAAGGTCGAGGCGCCGCGTTTGCGGTCGTACCACAGGTTGTGCCATAGGGAACCGGCAAACGCCTTCCAGTCGACGCCGGAATGCTCGAAGAAACGCTTGTCCTCCGCCGCCAGCAGGGCCTCCTTGAGCGATGGGGACAGGCTGTGCAGACCCACCCATTCCAGGCGGCGCACATGGGGGTTGAGGCGCCGCTCGGCCAAGGGCGTGCCGTCCCGCGCGAGCAGAACGCCTACCGAAGGCAGGGCACTGGCCTTGACCTCGGAAAAGGCCGGGATCGGCTGCACGGCCGCGGCAGACACGGCCAGACTCAGGCCGGCAAGCAACAGGATTATTCGCCGGACCAGGAGTGACACGACAGGCAAATCGATGGGCAAGCGCATGGAAGTGCGCGCATTGTAGGTCGCTACGACGGCGGCGTGCGTGGAAAGGCTAACGAGTTTCTACGCGGCATGGAGCGTTCGCCGCGCCGGCATCGGCTTCGCGGCCTTCCAGCTGGCGCACCGCCGCCACGCGGGCCGCATGGACCTCGACCGGGATGCGCACTTTGTCCGCCACGCCGCGGGCGATGGCGCCGGCATCGACGCCGCGCACCGCGGCCAGCGCCGCAAGCAGGCGCTCGCGCTGGGGATAGGGCCGCTCCTCGTAAGTGCTGCGCCCCCGGTAGTCGCAAGCACAGGCGTCGAGCAGCGCGACGAAACGTTCGGGCCGGCGCAGGCCGTCGCAACGCTCGATGAGCTTGACCGTGGTCTCGGCGCGCAGAACCTGGCCCTGGTGCACGATGCCGTGCTCACGGGCCATCATCAGCGCCAGGTCGCGGCAGTCGACCGGGCATTTGAGGCGCTGGCAGACCTCCCGCGCCAGCCGCTCGCTGGCCGCCTCATGCCCGTAGTGATGGGGCAGCACATCCTCCGGCGTGACGCCCTTGCCCAGGTCGTGCAGCAGGCAGGCCAGCCGTCCGGGCAAGGCCAGGCCGTCGGCGGCGGCGCGGTCGAGGACCATCAGGACATGGACGCCGGTGTCGCCTTCCGGGTGGTATTGCAGCGGCTGCGGCACGCCGAACAGGCAATCCACTTCCGGCAGCAGCCGCGCCAGCGCGCCGCAGTCGCGCAGCACCTGGATCATCCGCGACGGCCGCGCTTCCATCAGGCCGCGGGCGAACTCCTGCCAGACCCGCTCCGGCACCAGCGCATCCACCTCGCCAGCAGCGACCATCGCGCGCATCAGCTCAAGGGTTTCCGGCGCCACCGTGAAATCGGCGAAGCGGGCCGCAAAACGCGCCAGCCGCAGGATGCGCACCGGGTCCTCGGCAAAGGCCGGGCTGACATGGCGGAACACCCGGCTGTCCAGGTCGCGGCGGCCGCCGTAGGGATCGACCAGCACGCCATCGTCGTCGCGGGCAATCGCGTTGATGGTCAGGTCGCGGCGAGCCAGATCCTCTTCCAGCGTGACGTCCGCCGCGGTGTGGAAGACGAAGCCGGCGTAGCCAGGCGCGGTCTTGCGCTCGGTGCGCGCCAGCGCATATTCCTCGTGGCTGCGGGGATGGAGGAAGACCGGGAAGTCCTTGCCGACCGGCGTATAGCCCTCGGCCAGCAGGGTTTCAGGGGTGGCGCCGACGACCACCCAGTCCCGGTCCTTGACCGGCAGGCCGAGCAGTTCGTCACGGATGGCGCCGCCGACACAGTAGATTTTCATGGGCGATGCAGTTGGAAAGCGGTGTAGCGGCCGCGCTTGTTGAGGGATCCCAGGTAACACGGCGCCACTGCCTCGAGGGCCGTCGGATGGCGCCCCCACGGCTGCGGCGCACCGCTGGCGACGTTGGGCACGCGCATCGAGCGCACGTTGTCGCGGCTCATCAACGGCCCGGGCAGGCATTCGAGCAGCGCCGCCTGCAGCATGGCCAGCCCTTCCGGCAGCGGAATCACCGGACGCGGGTGGCCGGTGATGCGGCCGACGTATTCGACGAGCGCCTGCAGGCTGTACGGCCGTGGGCCGGCCAGCTCGTAGGTCTGGCCGACGGCGTCCGGCCGTTCGAGGGCCTCGGCCACCACTTCCGCCACATCACCCACATAGACCGGCTGGAAGCGTGCCTTCGCGCCGCCGAGGGGCAGCACCGGGAAACGCTGGAGCAGGCTGGCAAAGAGGTTCAGGAAACGGTCGCCGGGCCCGAAGATCACCGACGGGCGCAGGATGGTCCAGCCGATGTCGGGCGCCGCGGCACGGATCGCCGCCTCGCCGTCGGCCTTCGAGCGCAGGTATTCGGACGGCCCGTCCGCCGCCGCACCCAAGGCGCTGACATGCACGATGCGCTGCACGCCGGCCTCGCGGGCGGCGGTGACGATGCCCTTGGGAAGAACCACGTGGGCATGGGCGAAATCCGGCCCGTAGGGATGGCCGGAGCGAGAATGCAGCACGCCGACGAGATTCACCACCGCGTCGACGCCGCTCATCAGCACCGCCAGTTCGGCCGGATCGCCGACGTCCGCCTCGACCACGTCGGCGGTCGGCAGGGCCAGCAGGTGGCGCACCCGCTCCCGGTGGCGCGTGGGGATCAGCAGCGTCTTGCCGGATGCGGCCAGGCGGGCGGCGACTGCGGTACCGACGAAACCGCTACCGCCGATGAGGAGAACTGTGCGGATGGACATAATGACGATTCCCGAGCGATGCAACTGCTCTACAGATCGCCACGCCGCCAAAGAATTCCCTCCGCGACGCTCATTCCAGCCCGGCACCCGGCGCGGGGCTGCCCAGGTCGCTGCCACCAGTGCCGTCGCTGGCCGAGATGGTACCCAGGCGCGCCTTCAGGGACGGCGCCCGCCCGTCGAGCAGCGCGGAGTAGATGATGCTGTTGGCCATCACCTTCTTCACGTAGTCGCGGGTTTCGTTGAAGGGGATGGTCTCGGCATACACCGCGCCTTCGAGGGGCTTGCTGTCCTTCCACTTCTTCGCCCGCCCCGGGCCGGCGTTGTAGGCGGCGGACGCCAGCACCGGGTGGTTGTCGAGGCCGGCCAGCACCATGCGCATGTAGGTGGTGCCGAGCATCACGTTGGTGTCCGGGTCCTGCAGCCAGCCGACGTTGAAGCCCTTCATGCCGAGTTTGCCGGCGACCCACTGGCCGGTGGCCGGCATGATCTGCATCAGCCCCTGGGCGCCGACGCCGGAACGGGCGGCGGTGACGAAGCGGCTCTCCTGGCGCATCAGGCCATAGACCCAGCCGGTGTCCAGGTCGCGGCTCTTCGCGTTGGGCTCGATGCGGTCGCGGAAGGGCGCCAGGTAGCGCAGGCTGTAGTCGTGCTCGTTGCGGGTGCGGTCGGCCGCGTTGATGGCCCGGTCGTAGATGCCGAGCTGCTGGGCCATCTGGGCCGCGGCGAGCAGGAAGCGGTCGTCCTTGTTGCGCAGCGTCCAGTTCCACTCGCGGGTTCCTTCGGTGCGCAGGTCCAGGCGGAACAGCGCGATGGCCCGCTGCAGGCCCGGCGTCTGGCGCGCCAGCTCGGCCTCGTCGACGCTGGTGGCGCGGGCCTTGGCGGGCAGCGTGAAGGTCTGGCCGAGCTCCTCGCCAGCCAGGATGCTGTAGAAGGTCGGATGGCCGGCGATGCGCGCGAACTCCTTGCGCGCGGCCTCGCGGTTGCCGAGGGCCTGCTGGGCGCGGCCGAGCCAGTAGCTCCAGTCTGGCTGCTCGCGCAGCGCCGGCGCCATGGCCTCGACAGCGCTGCGCACGGCGCGCCAGTCCGCCGCACGCAAGGCCGCACGCACGCGCCAGGTGGCCTGTTCGTCGGACATCGGGGTATCGCCGGCGGCCTTGAACCAGGCGTTCGCGTCCGGCAGCAGGCGGGCCGCCGCCTGCCAGCCGATCTGCGCCAGTACGTAGGCGCGGTCACTGCTCGACAGACGCTCGTCGATGCGTGCATAGCGCACGTAGGCGGCCGGCGGATCGTCGCGGGCGATGCGGGCCAGGGCGATCAGCGCCAACTCGCGCCCCTGGCGGGACGCCGAGAAATTGATCGGCAGGCGGTCGAAGTAGGTCGCTGGATTGGTGCTGGCCCGGTCGAGTTCAGACGGGGCCGGCTGCTGGTCGGCCGGCAGCCAGCTCGCCACCGCGCGGGCGCCGGCGAGGCGCTTGGCCTCCATCAGGCGGCGGATGCGGAACCACATGTCGTCCGGGCTGACCAGGGCCTCTCGGACCAGGGTCTGCAGCACCGGCACGCAGCTGTCGGGCGTATCCACCAGCTGGAACCACAGCGGACGGGCTTCGTCGAGCGCGGTCCGGTCACCGTTCTGCAGGCGGGCCTGGAACTGGTAGCACTTCAGATCCTGCTCCGGCTGCTCCATGTTCGGAAATTCACCGGCCAGCTGGGCCCAGTCGCCGCGCCTGCCGAGGTTGCGCAGCCACTCGCCACGCAGCTTCTCGGCCACCCAGCTGCCCGCATAGCGCTGCAGGAAATCCTGGATACGCGCCGCATCCACGTCGCCGGGCCGGGTGACCTGATTGGACAGCGCCCAGTATTCGGGATAGGGATCGAGGACGTGCCCCGTGGGGGGCGCAAACTGGACCAGGCGATTACGGTCGCCGCTGCGCGCGGCATCCCTGGCGAGCAGAATTCTCTCGTCACCCGGATCGCCACCGGCCGGCAAGGCCATCCACAACACTGCCGCCAGCACGGCCCACACGCTATTCTTCATTGCTTTTACGTCCTGCATCGATGCCAACGGAGAATAGCACAGTGCCCCCTCCCCTCCCCCACCCGGAAGCGGATCCGGACGCCACAGTTGCCGCACTGCGACAAAATTTAAGAAAAACCCGCATCGCCGCACGGGAGCAGCTCCCCGCGGCCGAACGCGCGGCCTTCACGCGCCGGATCGAGGATCATCTGGACCGCCTGCTGGACGCGCTCGCGCCGAAAACGGCGGCCTTCTGCTGGCCGTGGCGCGGTGAGGTGGATCTGGTGCCCTGGGCGCAGCGCTGGCTGGCCGCCGACCCGGCACGGCAGATGGCACTGCCGGTGGTCCGGACGCCGTGCGCACCAATGACCTTCCTGCACTGGCACCCGGAAGTCCCGATGGAAACGGATCACCACGGCATCCCGGTTCCCGCCGGCACGGAAACCCTGCAGCCCGAGCTGATCCTGGTGCCCCTCAATGCCTTCGATGCGGCGGGTTACCGCCTCGGCTACGGCGGCGGCTATTTCGACCGCACGCTGGCGGCGCTGCAGCCGGCGCCGCTGTGCGTCGGCGTCGCCTTCGAGCTGGCACGGGTGGCCGACACCTTCCCGCAGCCCCACGACCAGCCGATGGACTGGATCGTCACCGAGGCCGGGGCGGCCCGGGCAATCAGCGGCTGACCGCCCGCACGCCGGCCAGCGGGCTGGACAGGATCGCCGAGCGGATCACGTCGATGGCGCCGCTGCGCGGATAGGTTACCCGCCAGGCCAGTGCGACGCGGCGGAAGGGTTCCGGCGCCACGAAGGGGCGCACGCTGAGCAGCGCATTACCGTCCGGCAGCGGGTCGGCCGCACTGCTCGGCAGCACGGTGATGCCGGCGCCAGTGGCCACCATGTGGCGGATGGTTTCCAGCGAACTGCCCTCCAGCGTGCGCTGCAGGCCTTCGCCGCTGCGGCACATCGGGCATACCTCCAGCACCTGATCGCGGAAGCAGTTGCCGGCCCCGAGCAGCAGCAGCGGCGCCTCGGCCAGCGTAGAGGCGGCGATCGCCTGCTCCTTCTCCCACGTATGGCCGGCCGGCATCAGCACGCGGAAGGGCTCGTCATAGACAGCCTGGGTGACGATGCCGGGCTCCTCGAATGGCAGAGCCACGACGATCACGTCCAGGTCGCCGCGCTTGAGGGATTCGGCCAGGCGGGCGGTGTAGTTTTCCTGAATCAGCAGCGGCATCGACGGCGCCGCCTCATGCACGCGCGGAATCAGGTGCGGCAGCAGGTAGGGCCCGATGGTGTAGATCACGCCGACCTTCAGCGGGCCGGACAGCGGGTCGCGGCCGGCGGTGGCGAGCTCCTTGATCTGGCCGGCCTCGAGCAGCACCTTTTCGGCCTGGGCGACGATGCGGGCGCCAATGTCGGTGATCTTCACATCGGCGGCGCTGCGCTCGAAGAGCGTCACGGCCAGCTCTTCTTCGAGCTTCTTGATCGCCACCGACAGGGTCGGCTGGCTGACATTGCAACGTTCGGCGGCATGCCCGAAATGACGCTCGCGGGCCAGCGCAACGAGATAGCGGAGATCGGTCAACGTCATGGAACACACCTGCAATGGTGATAGAGATTAACTATACAACGCCCACGCCAAAAAGCAGCCTTTGCGTATGTCGGCCGGCAGCCGCGCGGCCCTCTTGCAGTCTGTCCGATCACCCCCACTTTTGTAAGCGATTGTTGTAGCAGGGAACACGACGCCGCCGCGCGGCGTCCATGAATTCAGATAAAAACTACAGGAGTTGCGCATGAAAACTGCCGTGCTTCGTTCCAGCCTCGCCTTTTCCGCCATCGTCCTGGCCCTGTCGGGCTGCCTGCAGGAGGGCGGCGCCATTTCCCCGTCCCATGCCGTCAGCACGCCGCCGGCGGTCGCTCCTGCGGCACCTTCCGCCGCCGCGGCCAACCGCTACGGCCTGCCGGACTTTTCGGGATTGGTCGAACAGGTAGGGCCGGCAGTCGTCAATATCAGCGTCACCCAGAAGATCAGCCGCGGCGACGCCGCGTCCGGCGAAGACCCCTTCGCCGACGATCCCTTCTACGACTTCCTGCGCCGCTTCGGCATCCCCGTGCCCGGCACGCCGGGCAGCGGCGGCGGACGCGGTGGCCGGGCGGCGCCCGAGCAGATCCAGCAGGGCGTCGGCTCGGGCTTCATCGTCAGCGCCGACGGCTACGTGCTGAGCAACGCCCACGTGGTGGACGGCGCCACCGAGGTCACCGTCCGGCTGACCGACAAGCGCGAGTTCAAGGCCAAGGTGGTCGGCTCCGACAAACGCACCGACGTGGCGTTGCTGAAGATCAACGCCAGCGGTCTGCCCTACGTGAAGACCGGCGACGCCGAACACAGCAAGGTCGGCGAGTGGGTCGTCGCAATGGGCTCGCCCTTCGGCTTCGAAAACACCGTGACCGCCGGCATCATCAGCGCCAAGGCGCGCCGCCTGCCGGACGAGACCTACGTGCCCTTCATCCAGACCGACGTGGCGATCAACCCGGGCAACTCCGGCGGACCGCTGTTCAACCTGGCCGGCGAAGTGATCGGCATCAACTCGCAGATCTACTCCCGCTCCGGCGGCTTCATGGGCATCTCCTTCGCAATCCCCATCGACGTGGCGCTGAAGGTCAAGGATCAGTTGCAGAAGTACGGCAAAGTGTCCCGTGGCCGCCTCGGCGTGGCCATCCAGGGCCTCGACACCGACCTGGCCCAGAACTTCGGTCTCGACAAGCCCACCGGCGCACTGGTCGCCAACGTCGAAGCGGGCTCGCCGGCCGAAAAGGGCGGACTGCAGGCGGGTGATGTGGTCCTCGGCGTCAACGGCCAGAAGGTGGACAGCTCCGCCGACCTGCCGCGCATCATCGGCGAGCTGAAACCGGGCTCTGTGGTGCGCCTGTCGGTCTGGCGCGACCGCAAGGCCCGCGAGCTCAACGTCACCCTGGGCGAACAGGTCGCCGAACGCAGCCTCGCCGCCCCCCCGGAGCACAAGTCCGAAGCAGCCAGCAGCAAGCTGGGCCTGACCGGCCGTGGGCTGACAGCCCAGGAAGCCTCCCGCCTCGGCGTGCCCGGCGGCCTGCTGGTCGAAGATGCCGCCGGCCCGGCCGCCAAGGCCGGCCTGCAGGCCGGCGACGTGATCCTTGGGATCAACAATCAGCCAGTCACCGGCGTGGCCCAGTTCCGCAAGCTCCTCGACGCGGCCGGCAACCGCTTCGCGCTGCTGGTCCAGCGCGGCGGCAGCCGCATCTTCGTGGCCGTTCGCCTGTCCTGAGCCCGGCCGCCGGCTGCGCTGTCGACAGACGATGCAGCCGGTCCACCCGGAGCCATAGAATTGTGAGATAGCTCATTTAATACCGATAAAATGATTCACAACCTAACCAGAGCGAGGTCGATATAATCGAAAGGTTGGGGGTGACAAAAGTCTGGGAGACCCCCGTTTCCACCCAAAAATAAAAATCGCTCAATGCCCTTGCTGACAATTCGGCAGGCCCTACCTGCTGCGCTTGCCGGTTTGCTGTGCCTGCCCACGCTCCATGCCCAGGCGCAGAGCCGGGGTGACAGCGCGGAATCCCCGTTTTTCGAAGAACTGCCCACGGTCCTGTCGGCATCCCGCCTGCCCCAGGTCCTCAATGAAGCGCCCGGCGCGGTCACCATCCTCGACCGCGAGTTCATCCGCGCCACCGGCTACCGGGATGTCGCCCGCCTGCTGCGACTCGTTCCCGGCATGCAGGTCGGCCAGGAGCGCGGCCATGCCCAGTGGGTAACCTACCACGGCCTCGGCAGCGACTACCCGACCGAAATCCAGGTCCTCATCGACGGCCGCTCGGTGTATGCGCCGAGCTCCTTCGGCGGTGTCGACTGGTCAGCGCTGCCGCTCACCATCCAGGAAATCGAGCGCATCGAGGTCGTCCGCGGCACCAACTCCAATGCCTACGGTGCCAATGCATTCCTGGGCGTCATCAACATCATCACCCGCCACAGCCACCAGGACCACGGCACCTCGGGCCAGATCAATGTCGGCCAGCACGGCATCGCCGACCTGTACGCGAGCTGGACGGGCGGTAGCGACGGGCTGGGCGTCCGCTTGTCCGCCGCCCAGACGCGGGACAACGGCTTCAGCGCCCTCAACGACTCCCGCCACACTCAAACGCTCAGCCTGCGCAGCGACTACCGCCTGAATTCCCGCGACGAACTGACACTGCGGGCCGGGTACAGCCGCGCCCAGCGGGGACTCGGCTACCCCGATTCGCTGTTCGACAACAATGCCGAGCGGAACGCCGATTCCGAGGCATCAACCATCCACCTGACCTGGCGCCGGACGCTCGACGAGAACGAAGAATGGCTGGTCAGCCTCTACCGCAACCACGAAGCCGGCACGGAGAAGTGGCTGGCCTCGGCGCCGCCCACCTTTCCGGCCGTCCCACTCAATCGCAGCCGCGACAGCGATCGCACCAACGCCGAGATCCAGCACCGCTTCGCGCTGACCCCCGATGCACGCATGGTGTGGGGCCTCGAGGCGCGGCGCGACTCGACCGACGCGTCCTTCCTGTTCGCAGGCCAGAAACCGCCGGTGCTCGACCTGTACCGCGGCTTCGCCAATCTCGACTGGCACCTGACCCCCGAGTGGCAACTCAACCTCGGCGGCCTGCTGGAGAAGAACAGCGGGATGGCCAGCCAGTTCATCCCACGCGCCTTCCTCAACTGGCAGGCGAGCCCCCGCGACACCTTCCGGGCCGGCTACGCGCGGGCGTGGCAGCAGCGCAACCTGTTCGACCTATACGGCGACGTGCGGGCCTACGATCCCAAATCGGGCATCCTGGTGTCGTGGCCCTACGTGTCCAATCCCAATCTGCGCACGCCGCACGTGGATACCGTCGAAGTGGGTTACCTCGGGCGCTTCCCGGCCTTCGACGCCACACTGGACGTGCGCATCTTCAACGAACGCATCACCGATTTCGTGATCCGGCAGACGGTGCCCTCCCCGGTCGGCCCGCTGCCGCTGCCGCTGCCCAGTTCCCAGTTCGTCAATGTGGACACGCCGGTCGAGCTGCGCGGCATCGAATACCAGCTGCGCACCAAACCCTGGACCGGCGGCGAAGTGCTGTTCAGCCACACGCTGATCGATCGCCGGGTCAGTGATCGATCCATCGCCGAGCGCACCTCGCCCTATTCGGCCAGCCTGACCTGGTTGCAGGACTACGGCAATGGCTGGAAGAGCACGGCCAGCCTGCTGCGCATGGGGCCGCTGGCCGGCGGCTACGGCTACGTGCCGGGCTATGACTACGTGTCGCGGCCCTACACCACCCTCGACCTGCGTATCGCTCGCAACTTCCGCATGGATGGCCGTCTGGTGGAAGTGGCGCTGAACGGCATCAACCTGGGCTCGTCGCACCAGGAGATCACCGACCGCTCGGAGCAGTTCCTGCACCCCGACCGGCCGGTGAATCCGGCGTCCAGCATGGTCTGGCTGTCCGTCGCCATCGATCTCTGAACGACCGGCGCCTCAGGCTTGCGGGGTGCCGTCGACGGTCTTGCGGATGAACACCGCGCGGTCCACATCCACCACCCACACCAGCCCGTCGCCGGTCTGGCCGGTGCTGGCCACCTGCACGACCTGCTCGACCAGCGCATCCACCAGCTCATCCGGAGCGAGGATCTCGACCCGTACCTTGTCGCTGAAATCCGTCAGCTCGTCCTTGATGGTGGCCGGCGTGTGACGCACGGTAGAGCCGCAGCCCACCGCCTTGCTGATGGTCATCCCCGGAAAGCCGGGGATAGCCCGCAGAACTTCACGCAGCCGGGGCAGTTTCTGGGGCCGGATGACGGCGCGTATCTCTTTCATGATGTCTCCTTCGCACTGCAGCGGGCCGCCCCGCAGGGCGGCCCTTTCAAGTCTTGATCAGGCTTCGTAGGGGGTGTCGTCGAACCACTTGTAGAGGGTCGGCAGCACCACCAGGGTCAGCAGGGTCGAGGTGATCAACCCGCCGATCACCACGATGGCCAGCGGACGCTGCACTTCCGAGCCCGGCCCGGTGGCGAACAGGAAGGGCACCAGCGCCAGCAGGGCTACCGTCGCGGTCATCATCACCGGCCGGAAACGCAGCGTCGCCCCCTTCACCACCGCCTCGGCCAGCGGCACGCCCTCGGTGCGCAGGCTGCGGATGTAGCTCACCAACACGACCCCATTGAGCACCGCGATCCCCCACAGGGCGATGAAGCCCACCGAGGCTGGCACCGACAGGTATTCGCCGGTCACCAGGAGGCCGATCACCCCGCCAACGCTGGCAAACGGCAGCACCAGGATGATCAGGCTGGCCAGCTTGAGGGAGCCGAACAGCAGGAACAACAGGAAGAAGATCGCCCCGACGGTCACCGGGATGATGATCGTCAGGTGGCCCATCGCCCGTTCCAGGTTCTGGAACTGGCCGCCCCATTCCAGGTAATAGCCCTCCTTCAGCTTGACCTTGGCATCCACCGCCTTCTGCAGCTCGGCGACGAAGCCGCCCAGATCCCGGTCCTTCACGTTCACGCCGACCACGATGCGACGCTTGGCGAGCTCACGGGATATCTGCGCCGGACCGTCGGCGACGCGGATCAATGCCAGGTTCTCCAGCGCCACCTGGGCGCCGCCCGGCGTGCTGATCAGGATGTCGCCGATCTTCTCGACCTTGTCGCGGAAGCTCTCCGGCAGGCGCACTACCGACGCAAAGCGCCGCTCGCCCTCATACACCTCGGTGGCCTGCTTGCCGCCGATGGCAGCCTCGATGGTGTCGTTCACGTCCGACACGTTGAGGCCGTGACGGGCAATGGCCTGGCGGTCGATCTCGATGGACAGGTACTGCTGGCCGGTGACCCGCTCGACGCGGATATCCTCGGAGCCGGCGATGCCGCCCGCCACGCGGGCGATCTCCTCGGCCTTCTTCTTCAGCTCGTCCAGATCGTCGCCGAAGACCTTGATCGCCACGTCGGAGCGCACCCCGGTGACCATCTCGTCCACCCGGTCGGAGATCGGCTGGGCCATCACCACCTGCACGCCGGGCAGGGCCTTCAGCTTCTCGCGCATCGCCGCGGCGATGTCGTCCTGGGTCCACCCGGCCGGCCACTCGTCGCGGGGCTTGAGGCTGACGATCGGGGTCGACTCGTTCTGGCCCTGCGGGTCGGCCGGCGACTCGCCGCGACCGACGCCCGAGATGGCCGACTTGACGCCCGGCACCTGCATCACCAAGCGCATCGCCTCCATTTCCATCTTGATGGACTCGTCCAGCGAGATGTTCGGCACCCGGTTGATGCCCGGCACCACCGAACCTTCCTTCATCTCGGGAATGAAGGCAGTGCCGAGGAAGGGGAACATGCCCAGCGTGACGACCAGCAGGATCACCCCGCCAGTGACGGTCTTGCGGCTGTTGGCCACCGCCCAGTGCAGCAGCTTCAGGTAGGGCGCCTTGATTTTGGCGATCAGCCAGGTGTCGTGCTCCGCGCCGCCTTTCAGCAGGTAGGATGACAACACTGGCGTGAGGGTCAGGGACAGGAACAGGGACACCGCCAGCGCGATGGCGATGGTGTAGGCCAGCGGCGCAAACATCTTGCCTTCCATGCCCTGCAGCGTCATCAGCGGCAGGAACACCAGGATGATGATGCTGACCCCGAAGATCACCGGCGTGGACACCTCGCGCACCGCGTCGAAGATGATGCGTACCTTGCTCTCGCCGCGCTCGGTGGCATGGCCGAGACGCGCGAAGGCGTTCTCCACCACCACCACCGAACCGTCCACCATCAGGCCGATGGCAATCGCCAGGCCGCCGAGGGACATCAGGTTGGCCGAGATGCCGTAGTGGTTCATCGCCAGGAAGGTCAGCAGCGGCGTCAGCACCAGCGTGGCCACCACGATCAGACTCGAACGCACGTCGCCGAGGAACAGGAACAACACCACCACCACCAGCGCGATGCCTTCCAGCAGCACCTTGATGACCGTGTAGAGCGCCGCATCGACCAGCTCCGAGCGGTCGTAGTAGGGCACGATCTGCAGGCCGTCGGGCAGCATGCCCTTCTCGTTGATCTCCGCCACGCGGGCCTTGATGCGGCTGACCACCTCCTTGGCGTTGCCGCCGCGCAGCATCATCACCACACCGCCCACCGACTCGGTGACGCCGTTCTTCACCACCGCGCCCTGGCGCACCTCGTGGCCAAAGGTCACTTCCGCCACGTCGCGCACATACACCGGCGTGCCACCGACCTCCTTCAGCACGATGGCGCCGATATCGGACAGGCTCTTCACCAGGCCGACGCCGCGGATCAGGTACTGCTCGGCGTACTGGGGCAGCACGCCGCCGCCGGAGTTGGCGTTGTTGCGGGCCACCGCCTCATACACGTCGCGCACGGTGATCTTGTAATGGCGCAGGCGGTCGGGGTTCACCAGCACTTGGTACTGGCGCGCGAAGCCACCCTGGGAGTTGATCTCCGCGACGCCGGGGATCGAGCGCAGCAGCGGGCGCACGACCCAGTCCTGGGCGATGCGCCTGTCGGTCAGCTCTTTCTCGGTCAGCTCCCGGTTGCCGTCGTCGGGCCGGTCGAGGGTGTACTGGTACACCTCGCCGAGGCCGGTGGACACCGGGCCGAGCACCGGCACCACGCCTTCCGGCATCCGGCTGCCCACTTCGAGCAGGCGCTCCATCACCAGCTGGCGGGCGAAATACACATCGGTCGCGTCGGTGAACACCAGCGTAATCAGCGACAGGCCGGGCTTGTTGAGGGAACGCATCTCCTCCAGGCCAGGCAGGCCGGTCATGGAGATTTCCAACGGCACGGTGACGAAGCGCTCCACCTCCTCGGGGGAACGCCCCTTGGCTTCGGTAGCGATCTGCACCTGTACATTGGTCACATCGGGGAAGGCATCCACCGACAATTTGCGCGCCGCGTTGAGGCCGAAGGCGAGCAGCACCACGGCCACCACCACGACCACCAGGCGCTGGCGGAGCGCGGCACGGACAAGGGATTCGATCATGGTCCGTCCTTATTCCAGCTCTTTACGCTTGCGCTCGTTGTTCAGGTGGAAAGCACCCGATACGAGGATCCGCTGATCGGCCTTGAGGCCCGACAGCACCGCCCGCCGGCCGTCCATGTCGGGGCCGAGGCGCACCGCGGTCAGGCGGAACTGCTGCGGCCCCGTCTCGACGAAGACGTTGTCGGCATCGCCATCGCGCACCACCGCTTGGGACGGCACCACCACCCGCTCCACCGGCGCGGCCTGGATCAGCATGGTCGCCAGCATCGCCGGCTTGAGCTGGCGCGCGGCGTTATCCACCACGCTGCGCACGGAGATCGTGCGGGTCTCCGGATTGACCGTGTCGGCCACGTAGATCAGCTTGCCGGTCAGGCGCGAGCCGAGGGCCGGCACCTCGATATCCACCGACTGGCCGGCCTTGACCAGTGCCGCCTGCTGCTCGGGCACCTCGGCGGTGACCCACACGCGGGACAGGTCGGCCACCACGAACAACGCATCGGCCGGCTGCACCACCTGGCCCTGAGCCACCGGCCGCTCGACCACGACGCCAGCCATCGTCGACGCCACCGAGATCACCGAATTGATGCTGCCGGAACTGCCCAGCCGGTTGATGGCCCCCGACGACATGCCGAGCACACGCAACTGGTCGGCCGCGCCGCGCTGTTCGGCGGAGGCAATGGCCAGTTCGCTCTCGCGGCGCTGCAGCTCGGCCTTGCCGATCACGTCGGCGGCGAACAGCTGGCGCGCCCGTTCCACGCTGCGCGCCTGCAGATCGGCCTGGGCGCGGGCTTTCAGGTAGGTGAGCTGGGCGGCGCTCAGCTCGGTACTGTTGATCGTCGCCAGCGTGTCGCCGATCTTCACCGGCTGGCCCAGCTGGGCCTGGATGTCGATGACGCGGCCGGTCACCGTCGCGCCGATGCGCGTCACTCGCTGCGCATCGAAATCCACCTTGCCGGCCACCCGCAGGGTGTCGGCAACGGCGCTCTGCCCGGCCGGCGTCACCTTCAGTTCGGCGCCGAACCCGGGCGGCACGGTGACCAGTGCCGGATCGGCCGGCGGCACCTTGGCATTGACCACACCGCCTTCGGCGATGGCGGCCGTGCCGTTGGCGTCGGCAGCGGGTTTGTCGGTAGTCTGCGCAGCATCCTTGCTGCACGCGGAAATCATGAGGGCGGCCAGCAGGGTGGCCAGGGTGGTCGGTCGAAGCTTCATGGGAGCGATCCGGATCATTGAGCTGCGCGCAGGCGCTCGATTTCGATGACGGCCAGCTGCAGTTCGTAGCGGGCGGCGATGAGTTCATTACGGGCGGCGCGGAAGACCCGCTGGGCATCCAGGTAGTCGAGAATGCCGCGCTCGCCGAAGCGGTAGGCGGCTTCGGCCACCTTCAGCGCGGCCTCCGCCTCGCGGATGATCCCGTTCTCGAGGGCATTCACCTGGGTGCGGGCGATCTCGTACTGGCGATAGGCGCCTTCCAGCGCCTGGGTCAGGGCCAGCTCCTGCCCGGCCTGCTCGCTGCGGCTCTTGCTCAGCAGCGCGCCGGCCTCGGCCACCGGCCCCTGGCGGCGGTCCCACAGCGGCACGCTGAGGATCACGCCGACGCGGCTGTCACGGAGCTCGCTGTCGCGCTCCTCGGTCACCTTGACGGCCAGCTCGGGCTGGCGGCGCAGACGCTCCAGCTCCAGCTGGCGCTCGGCGCGCTTCACCTCGGCCTGGCTGCGCGCCAGCTCCGGATTGCGGGCCAGCACCTCGGCGCGCAGGCTTTCGAGGCTCGGCACCGTCGGGCTGGTCGCCAGCGAACCCTCCACCGCGAACCCCGAAGGCAGGTTCGGACTGACCACCGCCCGCAGCGCCGCCCGCGCCTGGGACACCCGCAGCGCGGCGCCTTCGGCCGACTTCTGCGCGTTGAGCAGCTCGGTGTCGGCCTTGATCAGCTCATAGCGCGGCGACTCACCAGTCTGTACGCGCACCGCGACGCGGGCGCGGATCTGCTCGGCAAGGCCCAGGTCCTCCTTGGCCGCGCGCACTTCTGCCTCCCGGCGCAGCAGTTCGTAGAAGCGCTGATCGAGGCGGGCCAGCAGATCGTTCTCGAAACTGCGCTGCTCGGCCTCGCGGGCATTCAGCGCGAAGCCGGCGGCGTCGATGCGGGCGTCCCGCTGCCAGGGGTTGTCGACGCGCTGGGTGATCTCGAGGCTCTGCACCGCGCCGGTGGTGGCGCCGGGCGCGCGGGCCCGCGTGCGGCCGGCGAGGAACTCCACCTCGGGGTTGGGATAGGCGCCGGCACTGGTCACCTGCGCCCGCCCGGCCTCGACGGCCGCCCGCGCGGCGGCAAGGGAAGGATGGGCGGCCCGGGCCGCGTCGCGCAGCGCCGGCAGGGAATAGGTGGCAGTACCGTCGGCGACGGCGTGGGTGGCAGCCAGCAAAAGGGCGGCGGCCAGAAAGGACTTCCTGAACATGCGGATTCATCAGCACCCAGCAGGTGCTGCTCCCGTTTTGTTATGCGACAAGCGACAGGCGACACAAGGCCCGTCCGGAACAAGACGTGAAGGCGCAACCGGCCCTGGCGGGCAGGTCGTTCAGGCGTTTCTGGGAGGCGGTGCCGCGGGCTGCGGCAGGATGGAGTACCACACCGGAGGAACAGCTTCCGGGCGGACGTCTAAGAGATGGAGAACAGGGAGCGGGATACCGCTGGAGAGCGCCGGGCAGTCCTGCGGATCGGCGCCGTGCAGGTCGGGGACTAGCGGATCGGCCTCGGCGTGGAACTGCTCCGCGCTCTGCATGTAGTCGGCCAGATCTTCCGCCGCGTCGATGCAATCGTCGGCAAAGGCCGCCCCTGCCCAGATGAGCACGAGACAGGCCAGCACGAGAGAGAGACCACGGCGAATGAGTTGCATTGCGTCAATCCAGACAGGGCGAGCCTAATGGAGTTCCCGCTGCAGTGCAAAAAAACCATTACAAACTCGGGCGTCGGGCACCGGACGGGGTGTCTATAATTGCGCTTTTGCTTCTCCCCACCCCACCATGTTGCGTCGTTTCATCCTGCTCCTGCTGCTGATTCCTACCCTCGTCTTCGCCCAGATGGTCCCGCCGACCGTCGCTGCACGGGCCTGGCTGCTCCTCGACGTGGGCTCCGGCCAGGTGCTCACCTCCGAGAAACCCGACGAGCGTATCGAGCCGGCATCGCTGACCAAGCTGATGACCGCCTACCTCACGTTCGCGGCGATCAAGAACAAGACCATCACCCTCGACCAGATCGTTCCCGTCTCGGAAAAGGCCTGGAAGATCAGCGGCTCCAAGATGTTCATCGAGCCCAACATGCCGGTCACCGTGAAGGAACTGATCCACGGCATGATCATCCAGTCCGGCAACGACGCCTGCATCGCGCTGTCCGAAGCCATCGCCGGCTCCGAAGAGAACTTCGTGCAGCTGATGAACAAGGAAGCCGCCCGCCTCGGCCTCAAGAACACCCACTTCGAGAACTCTACCGGCCTGCCCAGCCCGACCCACCTGGCCTCGGTGCACGACTTGGCCATGCTGTCCGCCGCGATCATCCGCGACTTCCCGGACTTCTACCCGATCTATTCCATCAAGGAATACACCTACAACAAGATCCGCCAGCCCAACCGCAACCGCCTGCTCGCCCTCGATCCGACCGTCGACGGCCTCAAGACCGGCCACACCGAGAGCGCCGGCTACTGCCTGATCTCCTCCGCCAAGCGCAACGACCGCCGCCTGATCTCGGTGGTCGTCGGCACCACCAGCGACAACGTGCGCGCCCAGGAATCCCAGAAGCTGCTCAACTGGGGCTACCTGGCCTACGACGACGCCAAGGTCTATACCGCCAACCAGGCCGTCAGCGATTTCCGGGTCTGGAAGGGCGCCGAGAACAGCGTCAAGGTCGGCGTGCTGAGCGACCTGATCCTGTCCCTGCCGAAGGGCGACGCACAGAAGCTGAAGACCGCCATCGTCACCCCGCCGGATCTGATCGCCCCGATCGCCAAGGGCCAGAAGGTCGCCAGCGTGCAACTGTCGATGGACGGCAAGACCATCGGCGAATACCCGCTGGTTGCCCTCTCCGACGTCCCCGAAGCCGGCTGGTTCGGCCGCCTGTGGGACGCCCTGCGCCTGTGGATCAAGAACCTCTGACAGCCGCGGCATTTGAGGATCGCGTCGGGACACTTGAAGTTGCGCACCTGCGCCCGCATCTTGTGAGGGTGACCGCCCAGCGCGCCCCCGCCCCGACGCCTCCCCCTCAACCAGGAACATCGATGACTGAACAACGCACCACCCTGCTCGAATTCCCCTGCGAATTCCCGATCAAGATCATGGGCGCGCGGGTCGACGGCTTCGCCCAGGCCGTGCTGGAAGTGGTGACGGTGCACGCACCGGACTTCGACGGCACCTCGATGGAGATGCGCCCGTCGGCCAAGGGCAACTACCTGTCCATCACCTGTACCGTCAATGCCATTTCCCAGGCCCAGCTCGACGATCTCTACCGCGCGCTGACCGCCCACCCGCTGGTCAAGGTCGTACTGTGATCGTCCGCCACCTGGGCCTGGTGCCCTACGAGCCCACCTGGCGGGCCATGCAGGAATTCACCGCCAGCCGCAACGACGCCACCCCGGACGAGTTGTGGCTGGTCCAGCACCCGCCGGTCTACACCCTCGGCCAGGCCGGCAAACCCGAACACCTGCTGCACGCCACCGAAATCCCGCTGGTCAAGATCGACCGCGGCGGCCAGATCACCTACCACGGCCCCGGCCAAGTGGTCGCCTACCTGCTGCTCGACCTGCACCGCCGCCACCTCAAGGTGCGCGAAATGGTGAACCTGCTCGAACAGGCCATCATCGACTGCGTCGCCGACTTCGGCCTCGTCGCAGAACGCAAGGATGGCGCGCCAGGCGTGTATATCGCCGGAGAAAAGGTCGCCGCCCTCGGCCTGCGCGTACGCAACGGCTGCAGCTATCACGGCCTTTCCCTTAACGTCGACATGGATTTAACCCCGTTTACGTGGATCAACCCTTGCGGCTATAGTGGGCTCAAGACAATACAACTCAAGGACTTCGGCGTGACTGAAGGCCCCGACGAAGTCGCCGAACGGCTTCTCGGCCACCTCCAGCGACATTTTCCCGAAGTACCGCCCACCGCCTTACCAAAGGATTAGATTCAATGGATTCCGAGAGCCGCAAGCAACGCGGCGCCGAAAAAACTGCCCGCATCCCCATCAAGATCGTTCCCGCCGAGCGCCTCAAGAAGCCCGACTGGATCCGCATCAAGCTCGGTGCGGGCGTCGAAGTCGAACGCTTCAACGAGATCAAGGACACCCTGCGCGAGCACAAGCTGCACACCGTCTGCGAAGAAGCCTCCTGCCCCAACATCCACGAATGCTTCGGCAAGGGCACGGCCACCTTCATGATCATGGGTGACATCTGCACCCGCCGCTGCCCCTTCTGCGACGTCGGCCACGGCCGCCCCGAACCGCTGGATGCCAACGAACCGGCCAACCTGGCCAAGACCATCGCCGCGATGCGCCTCAACTACGTGGTGATCACCAGCGTAGACCGGGACGACCTGCGCGACGGCGGCGCCCAGCACTTCGTCGAATGCATCCGCTCCACGCGCGAAGCCAGCCCCAAGACCACCATCGAAGTGCTGGTGCCCGACTTCCGCGGCCGCATGGACGTGGCCCTGGACATCTTCGACCAGTCCACGCCGGACGTCATGAACCACAACCTGGAAACCGTGCCGCGCCTCTACAAGCAGGCCCGCCCGGGTGCCGACTACGCCTACTCGCTGGAACTGCTCAAGCAGTTCAAGGCCCGCCACCCGGAGGTCAACACCAAGTCCGGCCTGATGGTCGGCCTCGGCGAAACCGACGAGGAAATCCTCGAAGTGATGCGCGACATGCGCGCCCACAACGTGGACATGCTCACCATCGGCCAATACCTCCAACCCTCCGGCGGCCACCTGCCGGTGCTGCGCTACGTCCATCCCGACACCTTCAAGATGTTCGAGACCGAAGCGCTGAAGATGGGCTTCAAGAACGCCGCCTGCGGCCCGATGGTCCGCTCCAGTTACTGGGCGGATCAGCAGGCGCACGGAGCCGGCGTGGTGTAAGTCAGCCGCGTACGAGTTCGTAGCACACGCACTGCAAGGGCCGGTCTGCATAGCGCAGCCGGCCCTTGTTTCATTTCGGGCTTCTTCATTTGGCAGCTGCGGTGCTCCCTCCGCCGGCGCTGAATCACTCCAACCGGTCTCCTGACACGGCACCAGGCGCCGGCGCGATCATACCCGCACCGTGCACAGCCCGGTCGGTGGGGCG
Organism: Zoogloea sp. GW822-FHT05C07; assembly: GCF_058800215.1. Lineage (NCBI taxonomy): Bacteria > Pseudomonadati > Pseudomonadota > Betaproteobacteria > Rhodocyclales > Zoogloeaceae > Zoogloea > Zoogloea sp. GW822-FHT05C07. The sequence goes on along the minus strand of NZ_CM179510.1, from coordinate 2,719,462 downwards.
CAGGCGGATGGAGTTCACCACGGCGTCGAACAATTCGACAGCCTCCTGTTCGGAGATCGTCGGGCGCACATCCTTGTCTTTCCCCCGTCCGGTACTTAGTTGCACGACGATGACGGGTTTGAAGGGATCATCCAGTTCATAACGGGATTCCCATCGGAACCTATGAACCTTGTACCCGTCATCCGTCGGGACCATGTTCAGCGACTCTTCGCCCTTGATCGGCCCGACATCATGGGCTCCACGGCGCAAAGTCTTGATTTTTCCCATCACGGACATGAAAATTTCAGGGACTTTTGCACTCCCTAGACGTTCAAGAAGCGACGGCTCAGCTTTAATCATGGTCATCGTCTCAACGGAGACGCTCAGATCCGGCCACTTATTGAATCTCAAACTAGTCCGAACATTCTCAGACGCATTCCCAGATCCGTCAGTCATGATAAATCCATCCTGAATACACAGACCTGGCTCGGACGGAATTTCGTTTAGCTCTCGCACTAGAAGACTGGATAACATGACATCAAGTCTTGGCAACACAGTTTTTTTGAATACGCCCTCGTCGTAGCTATCTTGCAATGACGAGAAGAGAACTCCCTTTTTCAAGGCATAAGCTTCAAATCCAAAACTATCCTCCCCAAATAGATTCTGGACTATAGCAATTACTCTTGAATTCGAATTGGGTGAATAGCTTCGCACCAAAGCCGGACCTCTCTTGCTATCCCGACCACGGTAAGCCCCCTCTCGCTCTGCCACCATTTTTTCGAAACCTGCCGTATCCATAGCGACTCGCCCAGACTCAAGCTCACCAAACATGTACTCGGATGTAATTCCCAACATCTTTGCCCCTTCCGGCAAGTTGACAAGGAAACGTCCAAAACACACTGGCGTCCCAGAGCGCTCTGGCTCAGCAATACAGAGCGAACTGAAAAGTGCCATCACTACGGCGCAGCACCTACGCATCCAGGAACTTCCGCATATCGTCACCCTGCGCTCCCCTGACCATCCGGCGGCGTGTCATCTGCGGGCATCTCATAGGCCACCAGTTTCCACACCGTTGCGGACCGGTAAGTTGGAGCGGCTTCGCCGCGCAGTTTCTGCCAAAGGCTCGCTGTACCGCTCACGGGCGTATGCGGCATGACCTCGCCTTCCCGGATCAGGCGTTCTTCTCCTTCTTCAGCCCGCCAACGGCCTGTTTGCGGACACTGACGTCCTGTCGTGGCCATTTCTCCGAGGGGGGCTTTCGGGGCCGGGGCTGCCTCGCTCCGTTTGACCGGGCCGGTCGGGCGCAGGCGGATGGAGTTCACGATGGCATCAAAGATTTCAACTGCATCCTTATCCGAAATCGTTGGACGCTGCCGTCGTCCTGAGTATCCCGTATTCAGTTCCACAACAATCATCGGCTGAAAGGGATCATCGAGTTGAAATTTCGACTCCCACCTAAAAGCATGAACTTTATAACCTTGGTCAGTGGGCAGCATATCCAGGGACTCCTCCCCCTTGATTGACCCAACGTCATGATTCCCACGTCGTAGTGTCTTGATTTGTCCAATCAGCGACAGAAACACTTCGGGAACCGTGGCACTCTGCAAACGATCAAGCAGCGATGGTTCAACTTTAGAAATCTTTATCGTTCTAACTGAAAGATAAAGATCTGGCCATTTCTTAAAATTCAAAACTAGCCGACTACTCTCAACCCCCTTTTCGGAACCGTCGCTAGCGATAAAACCATTTTCGATGCACAAGCCGGGTTCTGAGGGAATTTCATTAGATCCCCGAACCCTCAACCCCTGTAGCACTCGTGCTTGCACCCTATCGAGAACAGAGTCGATCTTATGAGGTTCATACCCATACTGCCCCATTGAGAACAACATATTTTTTTCATACTTATAAGCCTCAAATCCAAACGCAGTGCGAGTAATCAACTGACGATGCAACTTAAAAATCCGGCTATTTAGTGGCACACCGCCGATAGTGGAAACGAACTGAAAGCCATCTTTCCCCCCGGTTTCCCGAAGCTGTGCCTCCCGGCTTGTCATGCGCTCAGAAAATCCTCGCTCGCTCATCTCCACTCGCTCGGAGATAATGCTCGCAAACAAATAATCAGTGCTTAGTCCCGCCACCTCCGTTTCTGGTGGAATGGTGATTATGAAACGGCCGAAACATGTGGATTGCGACGCCTCGACAGCAGCCTCCGCTGAATTACTTGCCGACACCATAAAGGAGACTCCCAAGAAAAATGATGCACGAAATATGAATGCGAACATTATTTGTTTTTCGGCAGATTTTTTAACGGTTCTGCTAGCTGTATGAGGCAACCAAGGCTATACACAACAGCATGTTGAGCCACCTCATTCTTATAGCTTAATTGGTGATCAAAGCCAGTCATTCTAAAAACAGCTCTTATGGATTGATCAGTTTGATCAAGCAGCATGCCCGATTGGCGTGGGACAGTGGCATCCCCTGCGTTCTCATCTACATCACTTGCCGGCCTTGCAGACCGAGGAAGATACAGTCTTATTTCACGCGCGCCATCGGCCAGGACGCTCTCCCCCAACGTTGTCCAACTCTTGGCCTGAGCATGCATCAATCCAGATTGAAGAAAATTGGAAGGTGTATCCTTGGCAACCCAGCGTACAGATCCATAAGTCACCTGGCTTTTATCAGATCCATAATAGCCGTAGGTTTGAGGATGAAAATACAATTCCATATTTTCATGAAACCCCTTGGCTTTTGTTAGTGCCAGTTCATAGGACTGTATGGGAGTCAGACCACAATCTTTAGTTATACCTGCCGGATCAATCAGGGTTTCATCCACCATACCCCACCATTTATCCTGAACGCGTACCGCATAGATCTCTTTATAGGGATCGCCACCCGGCGTAGGCAATGGCGGCATCAGCGCTTCCTTTCGCTCCCCACTATGTAGCTCGAAGCGCAACCATCCGGCGGGATAGTGTTTGGTCGGCAGCAATTCCAACGGCCCAGGTGAATTGGCCATCACGCAGGTAATGTCGGCAGCACTCCACCCAAGAACTTTCGCCGCAAATGCCCCCTTCACATCGGAAGGCCCCTTGGTCTCCGTTCCGGCCCGGAATCGCCGATAAACGACCGGGGCGCCGCCAACGGGCTGGACGCCATGGACGACACCGAGGATGTCCTTTTCGGCCAGTTTTGCCGCGGCGCGTGCAACCAAGCCTCCCATTGAGTGGGTTATCAGGATCACCCGACCTTCCGGGATGAACTGGCAATCGGGATTGCTGTAGTGCTTGAGAACATCCTGGATGCGCTGGACCAGGCGCTTGGCGGAATCGGCATTGCTTTCCAGCCAGTTGTAGCCGCAGGCCCATACCGGATAGTAGTAGTCATCCAGGCGCGCGATTTCATCGTCGGTCAGCGGGGGACAATCGCCGCCGGCAACCTTGTTCCAGCGCTTGAGCGCATCCGTCGGCAGCGGGTTGCCGTCCTTGTCCTTCTGCCCCGCCGGATACTGCAGGGTTTTGGCCAGTTCCCAGACCGGCATCAGCCGGGACGGCAACCCGTCCGGGCTGCTTTCGTACTGGTCATTCAGTACTTTCTCGAGAGTCAGCAGGATTTCCCCGTAACTCTCCCAATGTAGTTCTCCCCAGCCACGACGACGTGCCTCGGACTCGTCGAGGGTATAGGTGAAGTCCGACAACTCGACCGGGCCCGTCGGATCGACCTCACAATGCTCGGGCGTCAGCTGCGTCTGACGCGCTGCCGCATCCTGCCTGCATCGGTAGAACCACTCCCCTATACCTTCGGCCGTTCCATTTGGGGGTCGCCAGGCCGGGGGCTGTTTAGCGTCATATTCCGCCGTCGCCCTCAAATTACTCCCCATGATCCCCGGCACGAAGATCACCGGGATCACGTGCCGTTTGGGCAGGATGCATAGCGCGCGCGGGGCGAAGCTTTCGGGGCTGAGGACAGAGTCGAAGACGGGGTTGCCGTTCGTGTCGAAGCGCATCACGAGGCGGCATGTCGCCCTTGCCGTATGAGCGGAGTGCGGACGGTCAGCCCGTGCTCCCCTGACTATCCGACGGCGTGTCATCTGCGGGCATCTCATAGGCCACCAGTTTCCACACCGTTGCAGATCGGTAGGTCGGAGCGGCTTCGCCGCGCAGCTTCTGCCACAGGCTCGCCGTGCCGCTCACCGGCGTATGCGGCATGACCTCGCCTTCCCGGATCAGCCGCTCTTCCCCTTCCTCAGCCCGCCAGCGGCCTGTTTGCGGGCACTGGCGCCCCGTCGTGGCCATTTCTCCGAGGGGAGCTTTCGGGATCGGGCTCGCCTCGCTCCGTTTGGCCGGGCCTGTGGGACGCAGGCGGATGGAATTCACTACTGCGTCGAACAATTCGACAGCCTCCTGTTCGGAGATCGTCGGACGCACATCCTTGTCTTTCCCCCGTCCGGTACTTAGCTGCACGACGATGACGGGTTTGAAAGGATCATTCAATTCATAACGGGATTCCCACCGGAACTTATGAACCTTATACCCCGCATCCGTCGGCAGCATGTTCAGGGACTCCTCTCCCTTTATCGGCCCGACATCATGAACTCCACGGCGCAGAGTCTTGATTTGCCCCATCAAGGACATGAAGATTTCAGGGACTTTTGCGCTCCCTAGACGCTCCAGAAGCGATGGCTCGGCTTTAGCCATGGTCATCGTCTCAATTGAAATTCTCAAATCCGGCCATTTATCGAATCTCAAACTTGTCCGAACATTTTCGAAATCATTCTCCGAGCCGTCAGTTTCGACAAAGGCATCCTGGATGCACAGACCAGGAGAAACGGGAGCTTCTTGAAACTGCCGCAATCGAAGATTAGAGAGCATCTTCTCAAGACTTGGCAACACCTTCTCTTTCAGAACCTTTTCCTCATAACTTTTCTCGTTCATAGAGAAAAGAATAGGTCCTTTCAGGCCGTAAGCTTCGAATCCAAAATTATCATGACCAAACACATCTTCGACAGTAACAATGACCCGAGCACCAGAATAAGGCGCATAGCTTCGTACGAGGATACGATCATTCTTCTTGTCGCTCCCTTTATAGACACCCTCCCGCTTGGAAACAAATTGTGCAAACCCTTTCTCATCTATGTCAACTCGCTCCGACTTGAGAGAACCAAACAAATAGTCAGTCGATATTCTCGAGACGCTTGCCCCTGGAGGCACATCCATCAGGAAACGACCAAAACATGTAATCTCACTCGGCGTGTTCTTCGCGGCAGCCAACCCTTCATCGGCAATCGTCATAGCGCATGCTCCGGCAAGCAGGAAGAGGATGACTCTAAACATGGACTTCCTTTCGATTGAGGCAATTTCTGAATAGGCTTAGCAACAAGAACGAGACGAGCAATGCTGTAACTTACGGCATGCTGCACTTCGGCGTTCTTATAGCTGAATTGATGGTTAAAACCCTTCATTCTGAAGATCGCTTGAATGGCACCCTTCCCACCCTTCAAAAGATCCCCGGATGCACTGGGCACCGTAGCATCTCCTGCGTTTTCCCCATTTGCATCATTGGACGCCGCCGCCCGAACAAGATGCATACGAACACCACCCTCTCCCTCAGCGAGGACGCTCACCCCCAGCCTTCCCCAAAACTTAGCCTTCCATGTCATGAGTCCCGTTTTCATTTCAAAAGGGACATCATCCTGCGTTACCCAGTGCACCGCCCCATATGAAACCTGCCTTTCATCTGAACCGTAATAAGCATAGGTCTTTGGGTGAAAATAAAGGCCAAGTTCTTTTTCATGAAATTTCTTAACACTTCTAAGAACATCTAAATAGTATAAAAAAGTCGCTTTATTTTCCGTATTTAACAACCCAGCGGGATCAATCAGAGTCTCATCCACCATCCCCCACCACTTATCCTGTACGCGCACCGAGTAGATTTCTTCATAGGGATCACCACCCGGCGTTGGCAAGGGCGGCATGAGCTCTTCCTTCTTCCCCCCACTGTGCCGCTCGAAGCGCAACCACCCGGACGGATAATGTCTGGTCGGCAATAGCTCCATCGGCCCCGGTGAATTGGCCATCACACAGGTAATCGCCTCGGCATCCCAGCCGAGGATTTCCGCGGCGATGCCCCCCACCACGTCAAGGGGACCACTGGTTTCCGTACCGGCACGGAAGCGCCGATAAACGACCGGTGCTCCGCCAACCGGCTGGACGCCATGAACGATGCCAAGGATGTCCTTTTCGGCCAGTTTTGCCGCGGCGCGTGCAACCAAGCCCCCCATCGAGTGGGTTACCAGGATCACCCGACCTTCCGGGATGAACTGGCAGTCGGGATGGTTATAGTGCTGGAGGACATCCTGGATGCGCTGGACCAGGCGCTTGGCGGAATCGGCATTGCTTTCCAGCCAGTTGTAGCCGCAGGCCCATACTGGATAGTAGTAGTCGTCCAGGCGCGCGATTTCGTCGTCAGTCAGTGGGAGACAGTCTCCGCCGGCAACCTTGTTCCAGCGCTTGAGTGCATCCGTCGGCAGCGGGTTGCCGTCCTCGCCCTTCTGCCCCTCTGGGTACTTCAAGGTTTTGGCCAGTTCCCAGACTGGCATCAGCCGGGATTGCAGCCCATCCGGGCTGCTTTCGTACTGGTCGTTCAGCGCTTTCTCAAGGGTCAGCAGGATTTCCCCGTAACTGTCCCAATGCAACTCTCCCCAGCCACGGCGGCGTGCTTCATCTTCATCCAGCGTATAAGTGGATTCGGACAATTTTATTTTCCCCCCGGGGTCGACCTCGCAATGACTGGGTGTAAGCGCTCGCTGACGCTGGGAACTGAGCTGAAAGAGCCGGCTCAACCACTCCCCAAGCCCCGTACATACCCCATTTGGCGGGCCCCAGACGGACGGCTGGTCCTGGTCATATTCCGCCGTCGCCCTCAAATTACTCCCCATGATCCCCGGCACGAAGATCACCGGGATCACGTGCCGTTTGGGCAGGATGCACACCGCGCGCGGGGCGAAGCTTTCGGGGCTGAGGACAGAGTCGAAGACGGGGTTGCCGTTCGTGTCGAAGCGCATCACGAGGCGGCGTGTCGCCTGGGGGTGGACCGGGACGTCGGGAAAATCGGCCATGGCGGGTCGGGATCGGGTCAGGGTTTGGGGGTGATCGACAGGGGTTTCATGTCGGTATCGCTGACGATGCTGCGGGACGCTCCATCGGCGCTGCTGTTGCCGTCGTCGCGCAGCGCACCCTCCGCATCGTGGACGGTGTAGGCGATGCCTTCGCGGGCCTGGCCGGCGCGGCCGGCGAAAGCGACCCGCTCGTTGGTGCGCATGCTCGACGTGGGCATGCCGGGCAGGTCGATGCCACCGCCCCCGCCGCCGCCGAAGTTGAAGCCGGCGGCCTTGCCCTGCACCTGGCCGGTGGCCGACAAGGTGATGCCGCTCTCGTCCAGCGCGATCTGCGCGCCGGCCGTCTTCAGCAGGATGCGCGGCGCCTCGATGAGGATGGAGTCGAGGGAATACTGGTGCAGGCGCTTGGCGGCGCCGATGTCGATGCCGTCCCGGTGGGCCATCAGCTGCAGCTGCCCGGCCGCCGCGACGAGCTTCATGCCGGCCTGGTGGGCGAAGGCGGCGATGCCCTGGGCGGCGCGCATGACGATCTTGCGGCCGGTGCTCAGGTTGACGTCCTGCATCGCGGTGAAATCCAGGTTGCTCCCCGATGAGGCCTGCACGCTGCGGGGACTCGACATAGCGATGCCGGCCGGCGCCGACACGGCAATGGCCGCCTCCGCCGGCTGCTTGTGGTCGCCCCAGCCACCGACGGCGTCGCGCAACGCGGCCTGGCCGCTGGTGTCGGTACCGCCGGCCTGGTGGGCCGTCGCCATCTCGCCGAGCTGGCGGCTCATGGCCAGCGTCACGTCGAGCTGGCCGAGGAGTTCCTGGCGGTCCAGCGTGCCGCCCTTACCTTCCGGACGCGGGTCGGCGCTGATCAGCAGGCCCTTGGCAGCCCGCAGCGCACCGAACAGATCGGAACGCAGTTCGAATCCGGCCCCCCGGTAGACCGACGCCCCATCGTGGCGCGGACCGCCGATCCAGCCCAGGTTGAGCTGGGTCTTGCCGCACTCGGACGACAGCTTGGTCTTGATCTGCCCGGTGGAATCATCGAACAGCAGCTCGCCGTAGCCGCTGCCGCGCAGCTCCCGGCTCTGGAAGCCGGACAGGGCGCGGTTGGCCGGGTAATGCCCGGCCCCGGAGAAGCGCGGCGGCGGATGGGTGCCGTTGCTGAGGCAGCCCAGCACTACTGGCCGGTCGATGTCGTTGCCGATGTAGCCGACCAGCACCTCCTGGCCGACCCGCGGCAGGTGCAGCTGCCCCCAACCCTCGCCGGCCACGGGCGTCAGCACCCGCAGCCAGCAGGTGTCGCGGCCTTCCGGATCCCACGGGAAGCGGACCTGAATGCGCCCCAGCGCATCGGTATTGACCTCCTCCCCCGGCGGGCCGACAACCACCGCCGGTTGTACGCCCGGCGCGGTGGGCTTGGCATGGCGGCTCTGCTCATAGGCGGGGCGCCAGGGCACGCCGGCGCGGACCGCAGTGAAGCGGTTACGATAGCCCGCTTCGCCCTTCGCCCCGTCAGCGCTGCCGTCCGCGAGGCCGGAGATGCGATGGAGCAGGTCCGGCGCCAGGTTGTTGCGGGCGTCGTGCTCGACGGCCACATAGAGGAAGCCCTTGTCGTCGGCCGCGGCGTAATGGCCGTCCAGATGGAAGCTGCTGCCGGCCACCGCGCTACGGATACTTCCGCCGCCCTCCCAGCACAGCGCGCGGGATTCGAAAGCCTCCATACGCAGGCGGGCATAGCGGTACAGGTCGTCGCTACCCGATCCGTAGTACTGGGGCTGGGGCCCATAGTCCGGCAGCCCGCGGGCCAGATCGGCACCTGGGCCGTCGTCGAGGAGGGTCGGCAGATCCGCGGTCAGGCTCACCACCCCCTTGTATTCCCAGCTCTGCAGCGCCACGCCGCCCGGCACCAGGCGACGCGTCGGCTCCCAGCGGTCGATGGTGTCGAAAGCCTCGGTGGCAAGGGCCTGGCGATAAGGCTGCACGGCCTGGGCGTTACTGGGCAGCGCCCCCACATCGTCGAAGAACACCAGGCTCTGCAGGCCGACCTCGTCGCCGTCCGCCGGCAGGTGCTCGAAGTAGTAGCCGATGCCTTCCTCCGCGGCCAGGCGCTCGATGGCAGCCAGCGCGCTTTCCTGGTGGAAGACCGTGTAGCTGCGCACCGGGTAGCGGCCGATCAGCGCGAAGCGCCACTGCAGATCGGGCACCGAACGCTGCCAGCGGCGCAGCTCGGCATCGAGGATGTCCGGTACCGACAACTCCTGATAGGTACGGGCCACCCGCCCGATGCCCAGCAATGCGAAATGCGGCGCCAGCGTCAGGTCGAAACGCGCGAAGCCGCCATCCGCCCCGCGCGGCGTAGCGCGGGTAACGACGCCGTTGAACCAGCGCGCATTGCCGGTCACCCCTTTCAGCTCGACTCCGATCCGCCGCCCGAGAAAGCGCTCCGGCCCTATCCCCGCCTTGGCGCTGTAGCACTCCAGCTCATAGGCATAGCACTCGGACAGCGCCTCCCGTCCATGCAGGCGGCCCGCCAGCAGCAGGCTGCCATCCGGCTCGCCGGCGTCGATATGCAGGGCAAGCAGGCGCGACGCGTCGGTAAAGCTGCGCAGCAAGGCCGCAACAGATGCGGGCGAGAAGTCCATGGCAACACACTCGGCAGTGGCAGATGGAGGCGCATTTTAATTCCATGTGGATTTAATATGCCAAACAAATCTCCGTTCTGCATGGTGCGTCCATTCGCCCGACATCCCGCCGCCACGCACCAGCCCAGTGCCCGTGCCCCTGCCCCGCACCACAACGGCCCTCCATGACAGGGCAAACGTCACCCCGTAGCCCCGAAATGGGGGCCTTTCCCCATGGAACGTTTTTTGCACCGCAACACGCAATCAACCATTCATCGGAGAGCCGACATGGCCGCGAACTGCACCTGGGATTCCATGGATGTCCATCTGCTGCGCGTACTGCACGCCCTGCTCACCGAGTGCAGCGTGAGCAAGGCGGCGCGGCGTCTCAACCAGTCCCAGCCGGCGGTCAGCACCGCGCTGCGGCGCCTGCGCGACATCACCGGCGACCAGTTGCTGGTGCGCTGTCGCAACGGCATGACGCCCACCGAGCGCGGTGCCGGGCTGCTTGAGCCGGTCAAGATCGCGCTGCAGCAGATCGAGGCGATTGCGGTGCGGCAGGTCAAGTTCGACGCGGCCAGCTCGCGGCGCATCTTCAACATCGCCACGCCGGACTACCTCAACGCGGTGCTGCTCGGCGAGATCGTCGCCCGCCTGCGCAAGCTGGCGCCGCACAGCCAGGTGGCCTTCCATTCCCTCGGGCCGGATTACGACTACGCCCGTGCGATGGAGAACGGCGAGCTCGACGTGGTGATCGGCAACTGGCCGCAGCCGCCGGAAAACCTGCGCATCGCGCCACTGTTCGAGGACGAGGTGGTGTGCCTGATGCGCAAGGGCCATCCGCTGGCCGGCAAGCCGCTGGGCACCGCCGAATACCTGGCCGCCGAGCACCTGGTGCCGACCCCCTATGCGGTGGGCCAGCGCGGCGTCATCGACCTGCACCTGGCCCGCGAGCGCATGAAGCGCAACGTGGTGGCCTACGTGCCCTACTTCGGGCTGGTGCCCTACCTGCTGCTGGAAACCGACATGCTGTTCTCCAGCCCGCGGATCTTCGCCGAGCACTGTGCCAAGATGATGCCGCTGGCCGTCGCCGAACCGCCGATCGAATTCCCGAAGATGAGCTTCTACCTGCTGTGGCACGACCGCAGCCACTACGAGGAGGAATGCCGCTGGTTCCGCGAGCAGATCATCTCGGTGGTGCGCAACTCGCCGGCCCTGCAGAAGCCGGCCGCCGGCGCCGCACCGAAGGGCCGCGCCGCGGACAGCGGCGCCTACGCCACGGTTTGATGCGGAACCGCCACCCGCCCCGACCGATGCCGGGGGCAGGCTGGCGGGCGAATTTTCATGCGGAAGAATGATTTTTTCCCGCCGAAAAATCATTTTTTGGCGGGAAAATTCCGTTTTTTCATATGACATAAAAATCCGGTCATATGAAAAATTCCTCGATATGCGTGTCGGAACGATTTTGTCCCGTGACAGATTCGTTCCAGCACACCACCGGACGATCGCGACACGTGGCGGAATTCTTGCGCCACATGACAAAACGTACGGGCGGAGTGACGCAGGGATTTTTTCCGCCGAAACATCGGTTTTTTCGGCGGAAAAAATCTTCCTGCGGCCCGACCGAACGAACCCTTCATCCACGACATGCCACGAGTGGCGCACAGCGACGGCTGATTCCGTGACGGGCGCGCGGCGTTCGGCGCCTGCACGCCGGCTCCCGCAGCGGCGCGAAAAACCTCAGTGCGTCAGCCGGCCGTGGGCCTCCAGCGCATCGACGGCATTGGGGGCGACGATGCCCTGGCGCTGCATGCGCCGGTAAAGCGTCGAGCGCGACACGCCGATGGCGGCGGCCGCGGCCGAGATGTTCCAGTGGCAGCGGCGCAGTTCGTCGAGCAGGACTTCCCGCTCGCTGCCGGCCGGGCGCCCCACCTCCGGTGCAGCCGCAAATACGGCAGCTGGCGGCGCAGCGACAAGCAGCACCGGTGCTTGCAAGCCATCGGGAAAATGGGCTGCCGCCAGCACGCCGTCGTCGCACACCGCCACCGCAAAGCGCAGCGCGTTGCGCAGCTCGCGGATGTTGCCCGGCCACGGGTAGGCGGCCAGTTGTTCGAGCACCACGTCGGGCAGGCTCAACTGCCGCCCGGCGGTGGTCAGCTCCTGGGCCAGCACCTGGCGGATCACCACCCGCCGGTCGGAGCGCTCGCGCAGCGCCGGCAGGCGGAACACCGCCGCATTCAGGCGGTAATACAGGTCTTCGCGGAACTGGCCGGCGCGCACCATCGCCGCCAGGTCCCGGTGGGTTGCGCAGACCACGTTGAGGTCCACCGCCTCCGGTTCCGACGCGCCCAGCGCCACCACCTCGCCCTCGGCCAGCACGCGCAACAGGCGCGTCTGCAGGGCCAGCGGCATGTCGCCGATCTCGTCGAGGAACAGGGTGCCGCCGCTGGACTGCTGGACCTTGCCCTTCGAGCCCTTGGCCTTGGCGCCGGTGAAGGCGCCCTCCTTGTAACCGAACAGCTCGCTCTCGATCAGGCTCTCCGGGATCGCCGCGCAGTTGAGGGCCACGAAAGGCTTGTCGCGGCGCAGGCTGTGGCCGTGGATCGCGCGGGCGAAGGCTTCCTTGCCGGAGCCGGTCTCGCCGAGCAGCAGGATGGTCAGCTTGCGGTCCACCACCCGCTTGACCCGCTCGATGCTCTCCAGCACCCGTGGGTCTTCGGCGGCCAGCGCATCGAAGCCGCGTTTGACGGACAGCGTGGCGGGCACCGCCGCTTCGCGCACCGGCGCGCGCAGCTGGGCTTCGAAGCGCACCCCGTTGGCCAGGCAGCGCAGCGGAATCGGCGCGCCGGGGCGCTCGTGGGCGCGCTTCACCAGCTCGTCGGCGGACAGGTCGAAGACGTCCTCGATGCGCCGCGACGGCAGCTCCGCGCCGGGGAACAGCCCGGCCCGCAGGCGCCGGCTGGCGGCGAGGATGCGCCCACCATCGTCGAAGGCCAGGCAGTGCGCCTCGCCGAGGCTCCAGCAATCTCCCGGCCCGCTGATCGACAGGATCCACGCCGTCTTGTAGCTCTCTACAAATAGCGCGTTCTCGATGGCCAGCGCGTTCTGCTGGACCAGCCGGAACACCACCGACTGGCTGCTGCGGTTCTCCGGCGCCGCGAAGGCCGACGCGTTCAGCACGCCGACCAGCTCGTCGCGGGGGCCGAACACCGGCGCCGCGCTGCAGGTGATGCCGTGGTTGTGGTTGCGGAAATGCTCCTCCCGATGCACCAGGATCGGCGCCCGGTCCACGATGGCGGTGCCGACACCGCAGGTGCCTTCGTCGGATTCCGACCAGCAGGCTCCGGTAATGAAGCCGCGGCGCCGGAACTCCGCATCCAGGCTGGGCGTGCCGCGGAAATCCACGCTGGTGCCGTCGCCGGTGGTGAGCAGCACGCAATAGCCGGAATCGCGCACTTGTTCATGCAGGCGCGCCACGCCCAGCTGGGCGATGCGCAGGAAGGTCGCGGTGCGGTCGCGCAGGTCGCGGAACTCGGCGGCCGACAACACCCGCGGGCTGGAACGCGTCGAGGGGTCGATGCGGTAGGTTTCCTCCGAGCGCCGCCACGATTCGCGCAAGCGCGCCTCGGTGGCCGCCAGGCTCAGTATTCCGCCGGGCAAGAGCCCCCCGGCCAAGGCATCGGTGTGCCTGCCCTGCATATCCATCTCCTCGTCTCCACCGCTTATATGGCGTGCGCCGCGCTGGCGGATTCCGCCGCTGCGGCTGCTATTTGTGGCTGGATGATAGCGCATGAAAATTGCCACCGCGAATAAAAAGCGGCGAATAAGGAAATACCCCGATGAATACCGCAGCGCAGCAGAAAAGCAGGCTGTAGCGAATTACGGTTTTGCGACACGACACCTGATGCACGCCCCGCTACACCTGTAGTGCACGGGCGGACGGCAGGCGGCCGTCAATTCAATCCATTTTGAATTTAAAACAAATCCTTCGCCATCAATAAAAACAAGAAGCGATTGATTCATAACAACAAAACAAACAAAAAACCTCCTTCCTGCGTTCCATTTCAATTCCGTGGCACAGGCTTTGCCTAATAGACCCGGCCACAAACCAGAACGCAGGACAGGAATATGAACAGGACGCCCTCCACACCGTTTGTCGAGACCACGCCGGAGAACGTGGCCAATCCCAATAGACGGGAAACGCTGAAAGCCACCTCGGCGCTGCTCCTCTGCGCCGGGCTGGGAATTGGCCGCAATGCCCTTGCCGACGACGATGCCAATTCCAAGCCGAAAGTCGGCGACCAATTGGCGCGCACCGATAGCGAAGGCAAGGCCCAGCCCCTGCGCGGCAGCGAGATCCAGCCGGATGCCAAGCCGGTGGCCGCCTTCCCCTTCGAGCCGGCCACCGGCGAGGTGCGCGACGGCTCCCGCCTCAACAAGGTGATCCTGGTCCGCGTCGATCCGCAGGAGCTCACCGACGAGACCCGCGCCTATGCCGCCGGCGGCGTGCTGGCCTATTCGGCGGTGTGCACGCACCAGGGCTGCGAGGTTTCCGAATGGGTCGCCAAAGACAAGACCCTGATGTGCTACTGCCACTTCTCCAAGTTCTCCCCCAGCCAGGGCGGCCAGGTCGTCGCCGGCCCGGCCCCGCGCACCCTGCCGCTGCTGCCGCTGAAGGAGGAGAACGGCGTGCTGGTGGTGGCCGGCCCCTTCACCTCCCACCCCGGCGTCGCCAAGTCCGCCTGATTTTTCCCCGCCTCACCCGCTCGCCCACACCAAAGCAATAAAGGAGACATCTGCAAATGAAAACCCGACTCAAGGCCCTGTGTGCCAGCCTGGCCCTCGTCCCCATGTTCGCCGGCGCCAGCCTGGCCCCCTACAGCCCCGTCACCGACGCCCGCCTGACCAAGCCCGAGGCCGGCAACTGGCTGATGTACCGCGGCAACTACGAGGGCTGGGGCTACAGCCCGCTCAAGCAGATCACCAACCAGAACGTCGGCAAGCTGGTGCCGGCCTGGTCCTACACCACCGGCATGACCGAGGGCCACCAGGCGCCGCCCATCGTCAATAACGGCTACATGTACGTGTCCACCCCCAACAACCAGGTGATCGCGCTGGAAGCCGCCACCGGCAAGGAGCTGTGGCGCTACAAGAAGACCATCCCCGACGAGCTGATGCAGCTCCACCCCACCAACCGCGGCGTGGCGCTGTACGGCGACAAGCTCTACCTCGCCACCACCGACGCCTTCCTGGTGGCCCTCGACGCGGCCACCGGCAAGGAGCTGTGGAAGGTGCCCGTGGCCGACTGGAAGAAGGGCTATTACATGACCCTCGCCCCGCTGGCCGCCAAGGGCAAGATCATGGTCGGCTCGTCCGGCGGCGAGCTGGGCATCCGCGGCTTCATCGCCGCCTTCGACGCCGACTCCGGCAAGGAAGCCTGGCGCACCTACACCATCGCCGGCCCCGGCGAAGCGGGCAGCGAAACCTGGCCCGGCGAGACCTACAAGACCGGCGGCGGCTCGGTATGGATCACCGGCACCTACGACTCCCAGACCAACATCGCCTACTGGGGCGTCGGCAACGCCGGCCCGTGGATGCCCGACACCCGCCCCGGCGACAACCTCTACGCCAACTCCACCATCGCCCTCGACGTGGACACCGGCAAGATCAAGGGCCACCACCAGTACCACTGGAACGACGCCTGGGACTGGGACGAAGTCTCCGCGCCGCTGCTGATCGACCTGGAACACAAGGGCAAGAAGTTCAAGTCCCTGGTGCACGCCGGCCGCAACGGCTACCTGTGGCTGCTGGAGCGCACCCAGGACAAGGTCAATTACGTGGATGCCTGGCCCTACGTGACGCAGAACGTGTTCACCAGCCTCGACCCCAAGACCGGCCGGCCGACCTATGACGCCAAGCGCATTCCGGGCACCGGCAAGAAGACCGACTTCTGCCCGTCCCTGTGGGGCGGCAAGGACTGGCCGCCGGAAGCCTACAACCCGCAGACCGGCCTGCTCTACATCCCGGCCAACAACAACCTGTGTTCCGAGCTGACCGGCGAACCGGTCAAGTACAAGGCCGGCAGCCTGTACATCGGTGTGTCCCTCGACAACATCCTGACCAACGTGCGGATGACCGAGAAATCCCGCCAGCACATCGGTGAAGTGCAGGCCTGGGACCTGAAGACCGGCAAGAAGGTGTGGACCCACACCTACCCCGAGATGAACTGGGGCCCGCTGATGACCACCGCCGGCAACCTGGTGTTCGGCGGCGGCACCAACGACCGCATGTTCCGCGCCCTCGACGCCAAGAGCGGCAAGGTGCTGTGGGAGACCCCGACCCCGTCCGGCGTCACCGGCGTGCCCTCGTCCTTCGAGGTGGACGGCGAGCAGTACGTGGCCGTGCAGTCCGGCTGGGGCGTCGATGCCCAGCGCATGCAGGGCGCCTTCGACGCGGTGCTCGACCACAAGACCGTCGTACCCCAGGGCGGCACGATCCTGGTCTACAAGCTGCAAAAGTAAGCCCACCCCGCTCCACCCCGGTTCAGCCCACCCGCGTGATCCGCCCCGCGCCGCCCTCCGGCGGCGCGGCGGGAGGACTCACGCCCAAAAACGACAAAGGAGACATTCATGCAGACCCTTCACACCCCCTTCCGCCGTCTGTTGTCCGCCGCCGCGCTGGCCGGCCTGGGCGCCGCCTGCGCCCCCGCCGCCTTCGCCCAGACCACCTTCGACGTCATCGGCCCCCACGAATACGAGCTGCCGGTGGACTTCAAGCCCTTCAACGTCTTCGTGCAGTACGGCTACGTGCAGAACAACAAGGACACCTTCAACGCCAACGGCGACAAGGTGAAGGGCGACGGCAGCCAGACCATCGTCGGCATGTCCAAGTACGTGCGCTTCTGGACGCCGGAAGGCAACCCGAAGATCGGCCTCGCCTACGAGGTGATCGTGCCGGAGATCGGCGTGCGCAACCAGCACGCCGCCAATGCCGCCGACCGCCACATCAGCGGCATCGGCGATCCGCTGACCGGCTTCGCCGTGTGGATGAAGCCGAGCCCCGACTCCACCTTCGGCTTCCAGTCCTTCCTGCAGGTTCCGGTCGGCGACGACCGGGTCAGCGACACCAACTGGAAGAACCTGTCGAGCTTCCTGTGGGACGTGCGCCTCACCGACAAGCTCGGATGGACCGCCGACGCCGGCATGGTCTTCCAGAGCGAGAAAAAGGACGGCAGCCGCCCCGGCAACACCTTCCACACCAACCACCGCCTCGGCTACCGCGTCACCGGCCTGCTCGAGCCCTTCATCGCCCTCGACTACGAGAGCACCAGCAGCCGCAACAACCAGCCCAGCGCCCGCGTGCTGGACGGCGGCGTCGGCGTGATGTTCCACACCTTCGACAACCAGTCCATCAGCCTGCGCTACTCGTCCAGCATCGACGGCAAGAACCACGCCGCCAACAACAGCATGAACATCAAGTACGCCTACGTGTGGTGATCCCCCAAAACCAGCGCCAAGGAGTGTTCCCATGAAGATCCTGCATGCCCTCGCCTTCAGCATCGCTCTGCTCGTCGCCGCCTGGGTTTATCTTAGCGTCGGCAACCCGAACCTGGGCTTCAACCCGTGGATCGGCTTCGTCGCCTGGGCCGCCTTCTTCGCCGCCGGCGGCGGCGGTAGCGGGCTCAGCAAGGCCCTCGGCGCCGGCCTGGCCGGCATCCTGCTCACCGCCGTGACCCTCGCCGGGGTGCAGGCGATGGGCGGCGGCCTCGGCCCCCTGATCGGACTGGTCGCCGTGCTGGCCTTCGTGCTGGTGGCGATGGCCGACATCGGCGCGCTGTCCTACACGCCGGCGGCCTTCCTCGGCGCGGCGTCCTTCTTCGGCTCCGGCGGAAAGATCGACCTCAGCATCGCCCTCGTCGCCCTCACCTGGGTGGCCGGCCTCGCCTTCGGCTACGTGTCGGAGAGCGTCGGCAAGAAACTCGCCCGCCCCGCGACTTGAACCTCCCCCCACAACACCCCAACCCCACACGACTCAAGGAGACCTACCGTGACGACCCTCTACGAGAACTACATCGACGGCCGCTTCGTGCCCGCCGACGCCTCTACCGCCATCGACGTGCATAACCCGGCCAACCACGCGCTGCTGGCGCGCATCCCCACCGCCAGCAGCGACGAGGTGAATGCCGCGGTGGACGCCGCCCGCCGCGCCCAGCCGGGCTGGGAACGCCTGCCGGCGATCCAGCGCGCCGCCCACCTGAAGGCCATTGCCGCCAAGGTTCGGCAGAACAAGGAACGCCTCGCCGAGATCATCACCCGCGAGCAGGGCAAGGTCCTCGGGCTGGCCCGCGTCGAGGTGGATTTCACCGCCGACTACATGGACTACATGGCCGAATGGGCGCGCCGCATCGAGGGCGAGATCCTGCAGAGCGACCGGCCGGGCGAGACGATCTTCGTGCATCGCAAGCCGATCGGCGTGACCGTCGGCATCCTGCCGTGGAACTTCCCGTTCTTCCTGATCGCCCGCAAGATGGCACCGGCCCTGGTCACCGGCAACACCATCGTCGTCAAGCCGAGTGAGGAGACGCCGATCAACGCCTTCGAGTTCGCCCGCCTGGTGGCCGAGGCCGGCCTGCCGGCGGGGGTCTTCAACCTGGTCGGCGGGCGCGGCGCCGACGTGGGCGCCAGCCTGTGCACCCACCCGGACGTGGGCCTGATCAGCTTCACCGGCAGCGTCGCCACCGGCTCGACGATCATGCAGGCGGCCGGCCGCAACCTGACCCGCGTGAACCTGGAACTGGGCGGCAAGGCGCCGGCCATCGTGCTGGCCAGCGCCGACCTGGACCTGGCCGCCAAGGCGGTGGTGGATTCCCGCGTGATCAACACCGGGCAGGTGTGCAACTGCGCCGAACGGGTCTACGTGGAAAAGTCGGTGGCCGATGAATTCAGCGCCAAGGTGCGCACGCTGATGGCCGCCACGCGCTACGGCGATCCGCTGGCCGAGCCGGATGTGCACATGGGCCCGCTGGTGAACCAGATCGGCCTCGACAAGGTAGCGGCGATGGTGAACCGGGCCCGCGAACAGGGCGCCGAGGTGATCCTCGGCGGCCGCGTGGCGGACCGCCCGGCGGGCTACCACTACGAGCCGACGGTAATCACCGGTTGCAGCGCCGACATGGAGATCATGCGCAAGGAGATCTTCGGCCCGGTGCTGCCGATCCAGGCGGTGGACGGCCTCGACGAGGCCATCGCGCTGGCCAACGACTCCGAGTACGGCCTCACCTCGTCGATCTTCACCAAGGACCTCAACGCGGCGATGCAGGCCTGCCGCGAGCTGCGCTTCGGCGAGACCTATGTGAACCGGGAACACTTCGAGGCCATGCAGGGCTTCCACGCCGGCCGCCGCAAGTCCGGCATCGGCGGTGCCGACGGCAAGCACGGCCTCTACGAGTACACCGAGACCCACGTGGTGTACATGCAGAACTGAGCCGGTAACCCCACCCTTTCAGCGGCGCAGACCTTCGCCGGCCTGCGTCGCTGATCAAAAGTTTTCTCCTCGTTGTTCTCCGCGTTGTTGTTACGGCGGCCGCCGACCCCTCGGTCGTGCCGCCGGGACGGCGGGCGAATCCTCCCTCTCGCCCGTCGTCCCTCCTTTTTTTGCCCCGCCTCAGTTGCCCTGCCTCAGCCGCCGCTGAGGGCCTGCACGATGACCAGCTCCTGCACACCGTCGAGCCGCCGGGCCAGGTCGAAGACCTGCTCCCCATCGACGAAGAAGCGGATGTGCGGACGGATGCGGTTCTGCTCGTCGATCATGCGGAAGCGGATGCCCGGATAGCTGCGGTCCAGCGCGGCCAGCACCGCCGCCAGCGTATCCCCACCCGCCTCGGCGTAAGCCTGCTCGGTGTAGGAGCGCAGCGCGCTGGGGATCAGCACCTTCACGACGCGCCCTCCACCCCCATGGCCACCTCCACCGCGTAGATCTCCGGCAGGTGCTCAGCAATGCGCGTCCATTGGCGGCCCTCGTCGCCGCTCATCCACAGCTCGCCGCTGGTGGTGCCGAAATACAGCCCGACCGGGTCCGCGCTGTCGGCCGTCATGGCCTGGCGCTTGACAGTCCACCACGCCTGCTCGCCCGGCAGGCCGGCGTCGAGGCGCTGCCAGCTGTCGCCGCCGTCGCGGGTGCCATACACGGCCGGTTTGCCGTCGGGGCTGGTGCGCGGCCACACGCTGGTGCCGTCCATCGGAAAGACCCACACCGCATTCGCGTCGCGGGGATGGACGACCATCGGGAAGCCGATGTCGCCGACCTCCGCCGGCATTGCGCGGCCGATGCGCTGCCAGGTGTCGGACGGGCGGTCGAGGCGGTAGATGCCGCAGTGGTTCTGCTGGTAGAGCCGGTCCGGATTGGTCGGACACAGGCGCACGCAGTGGGGATCATGGAAAGTGGGGTCGCTGCCGTCGAAGCCCTCGACGACCTCGATGCCGCTGAGCAGCGGCGCGAAGCTGCGGCCGCCGTCCCCCGATTCATGCACGCCGCCGCCGGACATCGCGAAGTACAGGTGCTCGGCGTCGCGCGGGTCGACGATGATGGAGTGCAGCTTGGGGCCGTCCGGCGTGCCGTCCTGCACGGTGCCCATCCACTGGCGGTACTGCGGGTCGTCGTTGATCGGGGAGAACGGCGCCCAGCTGACGCCGCCGTCCTCCGAACGGAACAGACCCTGTGGCGAGGTGCCGGCGTACCACACGCCGGGCTGGTCGGCGTGGCCGGGGGTCAGCCAGAAGGTGTGGTCCACCGAACGCCCTGCCTGGCCTTCGGGAGCCGGCGCGAAGGCCGGCGGACGGGCCGCTTCCTGCCAGCTGCGCCCCAGGTCGGTGGAACGGAACACCGTCGGCCCGAGGTGGCCGGTCTTGGCGGCCGCCAGCAGGGTGCGCCCGTCCCGCGGGTCGAGCACCAGGTGGTTGATGATGTGGCCCAGGAAGTGGGGGCCCTCCACCCGCCAGTGCTGGCGGGTCGCGTCGCCGTGGTACAGCCAGGCGCCCTTGCGCGTGGCCACCAGCAACAAGACGGGGCTGGGACCGCGCTGCGCGGCCCCCTTATCGATCTCGCTTGCCATCGCTCGCTCCTCCAAAAGACCGCCGGCGTGGCGGGAGGGCGGCTGCGGCACGCGTCCGCTGCGCGTGTCAGGGCCGCCGACGAACCCGTGGGTGACGGGAATGCCTGCTTTCGATCATGCCGGCGACGCCAAGTTCAGGGTAGCGCCACCAGCGCGGGCACCAGCAGGGCCGCCTTCGGGCTGCCCAGGCCGGTCACGTAGTCGTAGCCGCCACTGGCCGAACACAGGGTGCCACAGCTACCGTTGCTGCCGGTGGTGATGTCGTTGAAATCACCATAGGCGCTTTTGGCGACGGCGTAGAGATTGTTGTACGGCGCCGCCAGGCGGGCACGCCCGAGGGCCACACGCTGGGAATTGACGATGGCCAGCAGGGCCGCCCACTGGGGCGCACCGGCGCTGGTGCCGCCCACCTGGAACCAGCCGGACTGGTTCGCGTAGGTGACGCTGCTGTACACCGGGAAGCCCGTTGCAGGATTAGCGTCATAGGCCACATCGGGGCTGCCACGCTTGCCAGCGTAGGGCGTCGGCAGGTTGGTCTGGCCCGACGGTTCCGGTTCGTAGGCGCTCAAACCACCGCCGCTGCCGGACCAGGCGCTCTCGCCAACGTAATTGCCGGCCGAATCGACGCTGAGGGTGCTGCCGCCAACGCTCAGCACGTACTGGGAGGCCGACGGATATTCGACGCCGGCACCGCTGTCGCCGGACGAGGCAGTAAAAGCGACGCCCGACACCTTGAAGTGACTGTCGTAGTAGGTTTCGCTGCTGAACTCGCTGCCGCCGAAGCTCATGGACACTGCGGTAGCGCCCTTCTTCACGGCGACGTCGACCGCAGTCAGAAGGTCGGAAAAGCTGCTCGAACGGGCCTCGACCAGCATGATCTTGGCGTTCGGCGCGATCGCATGGGCCCATTGCACGTCCAGCGCCATCTCCAGCGACCAGCCGGCGTCGCTCTTGGGTTTGCTCCCAGCTGCATAGATCTTGGTGAAACAGCCGTTGGCGGTCGTACAGGCCGGCAGGCCGAAGGTGGCGTTGAAGACCCCGAGGTCGGACTCGATGGACGGATCGTCGTAGGCATCGATGATCGCGATGATCTGGCCCTCGCCGCCGTTGGCGATCTGGTCGAAGCCGTAGGAGCGGCGTACCTGCACCGGTGTCAGCCCGCTCGGTACGGTGTTTGTGACCGACGGATGGATGTGAAAAGGCGGGCGGGCATAACCTTGCGGCGCGCGTACGCCCTCTTGCGCATGGATCACGTCATCGGCCAGTGCGGGGGCGGCCAGCAGGGCGGCCTGCACTCCGAGGCCCAGCACCCAGGCGGCCCGCTTGCAATGCTTGTTCTTCATTTTCCACTCCGTTCGTCGCAGGGTAGAAGTTGGACGGCCTTCCTTCCCAAACCTCTATCGAACAGCAGAAAGCTGTCGACAGCTTGACGCCACCGGCAGCGTGTCGCGGTGAGTCCGGCCAACTTCAGTGCAACGCGCCCGCCGCGGCGAAGTAGGCGTCCAGTCGCGCGATCCAGCCGGCCTTTTCGTCGTCGCTGGCGAACCCCGCCTCGAAGCTGTTGCGCGCCAGCCGGTACCAGGTGGCGGCATCGAAGTGGAAGGCTTCATGCACCGCGCGGATGTTGGCGTTGAGGTAGCCGCCGAAATAGGCCGGGTCGTCGCTGTTGAGCATCGCCTTGGCGCCAGCGGCGAGCAGGCGCGGCAGGCTGTGCTCGCGCATGTCCTTGAACACGCACAGGCGCGTGTTGGACAACGGGCAGACGGTCAGCGGAATACCTTCCTTCGCCAGGCGGGCCAGCACCGCGGGGTCGTCCACCGCCCGCACGCCGTGGTCGATGCGCGCTGCGCCGAGCAGATCGAGGGCTTCGGTGATGTATTCCGGCGGGCCTTCCTCGCCGGCATGGGCCACCACCGGCTTGCCGAGTTCGCGGCAGCGGGCGAACAGACGCACGAACTTGGACGGCGGATGGCCGCGTTCGGACGAATCCAGCCCGAAGCCGTGGATGCGTGCCAGGTAGGGTTCGGCCTCAGCCAGGGTGGCCAGGCATTCGTCCTCGCTGAGGTGGCGCAGGAAGCACAGGATCAGCCGCCCCGAGATGCCCCAGCGCCGCGCCCCTTCGGCCAGCCCGTCGTCGAGGCCGTCGAGCACGGTGGCGAAGGGGATGCCGCGGGCGGTGTGGGTCTGCGGGTCGAAGAAGATTTCAGCGTGTATCACCCCGTCGGCGGCGGCCCGCTCCAGGTAGGCCAGCATCAGGTCGCGGAAATCCTCGCGGGTGCGCAACACATCGGCGCAGGCGTAGTACAGGTCGAGAAAGCTCTGCAGGCTGTCGAAGGCGTAGGCCGCCTTCAGCGCCGCTTCGTCGGCATAGGGCAGCGTGATGCCGTTGCGGCGGGCCAGCGCGAAGGCCAGCTCGGGTTCGAGGGTGCCCTCGATATGGACGTGCAGCTCGGCCTTGGGCATGCCAAGGGCCAGGGAGAGGGTGTCGCGGGCGGTCATGGGTGGGTCTCCACGGCAGGGACTATTCAATTTCGGATCGGCGGGTGACCGGGACGGGTAATCGGAGGCGCCCCTTTAAACTCATAAGGCATACACTGCAAAACCCTTTATGCATAGTCAAATCGTGCACACAGGCTTGCAATTACCTCACTCATCATCCGGGGACTCACCATGCATCGATTCGCGCTTCGCCGTGCCGTCGCAGGCCTTGGCCTGCTGGTTCTCGCCACGTTCAGCCATGCCGCCACCTTCAACTTCCACCAGGCAGGTTACTCCAGCGGGGGCGAAGTGAGCGGCTACTTCAGCGGCACGGACCTCAACGGCGACGGTTATCTCAACGGCGCTCACGGTGAAATCAGCGATTTCCAGCTGTCCTTTGCCGGCAACGCGTCGATCGGCGCCTTCAGCGTCGACTACGCGGACTTCCTGCAGACGGTGTCGATCGGCTGGGGGCTGATCTACCGGCTCGGCTCGGCGACGATCGGCACCGAGTTCAATGGCCTGGCCGACGGCATGCTATTGGTCTTCAATTTTGACGCCAACGGTATGCCGCAGGACTCGATATCGGCGGTCCAGCTGGCGGACAACTTTCTGAGTGCGAACACTTCCGGCATCCAGAGCCTTACGCCGCCCAGCGCCTTCGGCACCGCGTCCGACGCCTACGGCAACATCGACATGGCTTTCGCGCCGATGACCCTCTCGCTGCAGAGCGTGCCGGAACCCGGCAGCCTGGCCCTGGCCGCCTTGGGCGGCGCCACCCTGCTGGCCCGGCGGCGGCGGCGGAGCTGAACATGGCGGCAGGCGGCGAAGGGCAGCCCGGCCCCCTCGCCGCACGCCACCGCGAAGGCCTTACTTCGGGATCGAGCCTTCCACGCCTTCCACGTAGAAATTCATCTTGCGCAGGTCCGGGTCGCCCATGGTCTTGGCGGCGGCCAGCACTTCCTTGCCGTCCTGGCCCTTCAACGGGCCGGTGAAGGGATGCAGCTTGCCGGCCTTGATCGCGTCGCGGCGCTCCTCGGCAAGCTTCTTCACGTCGGCCGGCACGGCCGGGCCGAAGGACTCGATGTTCACCGCGCCCTCCTTCACGCCCCACCAGATGTCGCCGGACTTCCAGGTGCCGTCGAGCACTTCGCCGACGGCCTTGGTGTAGATCACGTCCCAGTGCAGCACCGAGGCCGCCAGGTGGGCCTTGCCGCCGAACTTGGTCATATCGGAATCCCAGCCGAAGGCCAGCACGCCCTTCTCCTGGGCGGCCTGCACGACGGCCGGCGAATCGGTGTTCTGCATCAGCACGTCGGAGCCCTGGGCGATCAGGGTCAGCGCGGCTTCACGCTCCTTGCCCGGATCGAACCAGCTGTTCACCCAGATCGCGCGGGTGGTGGCCTTCGGATTGACGCTGCGGGCGCCGAGGGTGAAGGCGTTGATGTTGCGGATCACCTCGGGGATGGGGATCGACGCCACCACGCCGAGCTTGCCGGTCTTGCTCATCTTGCCGGCGACCACGCCGAGCATGTAGGCGCCCTCATAGGTGCGCACGTCGTAGACGCCCAGGTTGGGCGCCGTCTTGTAGCCGGTGGCGTGCATGAACTTGGTGTTCGGGAAGGCCTTGGCAACCTTCACCTCCTGGTTCATGTAGCCGAAGGAAGTGCCGAAGATGATCTTGTAGCCCTGCTGGGCCAGGTCGCGGAAGACCCGCTCGGCGTCGGCGGTTTCCGGCACGTTCTCGACGAAGGTGGTCTTTACCTTGTCGCCGAACTTGGCGTCCACGGCCTTGCGGCCCTGGTCGTGGGAAAAGGTCCAGCCGTGGTCGCCGGTCGGGCCGATGTACACGAAGCCGATCTTGGCGGGGTCGGCGGCGAAGGCCTGGCTGGCCAGCCCCAGTGTCACGAAGACACAGGTGGCGGCGGTCTTGAAGCGGGACAGGGACATGGGGGCAATCTCCGTGGGCAGGGTTGTGCGTCGTGGGAGCCACTGTAACAACCGGACCACCGCGAACCCATCCCGGTTCCGTTATGACCGGTATATGGTTCGGCGCAGAAAGCGGCCCGCGGCGGCGGCCATAATCCGGCCACCTTCAAGCGGAGCACGAGCATGTCCTTTCCCACGTCCCAGGACGAACATTTCCTGCGTTACGCCATCGAGCTGTCCCGCCGGGTGCGCGACAGCGGCAAGCACCCCTTCGCCGCATTGGTCGTCGATGCCGCCGGGAATATCGTCGCCGAGGCCGGCAACGATTCCCTGCCCCCAGACGGCGATCCGACCCGCCACGCCGAGCTGGTATCCGCGGCGCAGGCGGCGCGCCGCCTGACGCCGGAAGAGCTGGCCAAGGCCACGCTGTATTCCAGCGCCGAGCCCTGTGCGATGTGCGCCGGCGCGATCTACTGGTGCGGCATCGGCCGCGTGGTGTATGCGCTGTCGGAGCACGCGCTGCTCGGCCTCACCGGCGACCACCCGGAGAACCCGACCTTCTCGCTGCCGTGCCGCGAGGTGTTCGCCCGCGGCCAGCGCCGCATTGAGGTGCACGGGCCGTGGCTGGAGGCCGAGGCGGCCGCGCCCCACGCCGGCTTCTGGAAACGCTGAAGCCGGCTGCGGGGATTTCAAGGAAACGTCGGGCCGCCCCAGGTTTCCTTGCCCCCCGCGGGGCGGGCTGGGTGCAGCCCAGCCCTGAGGGCACTCACGGCAGCCAGAACTTGGCCGGCTCGTCGATGCGCACGTCGGGCGCCGCGCTGTCGGTGAGGACGAAGTGCATCGGCTTCGAGCCGTGCTGGTTCTCCACCGCGTCCGGCGCGACCCGCACGGTGACCGTCACCGCCGTGCTGGCGGCGCCGGGCACCTTGACCTGCACCGGCGTCGCCAGGCGGATGCCGTCGATGCCGGCCACGTCGACGGTGTAGCTGCGCTCGGTCTCGCTGGTGCTGATCAACTGCAGCTGGAAGACGTTCTCGATGCTGCCGTCGTCGGCCTCGCGGGCCATCACGCCGCGGTCGCGCACCACGTCCACCTTCAGCGGCGGGCGGGTCAGCAGCGACCAGCCGGTGGCCACGGTGAGAATCAGGAACACCGCCGAGTAGATCAGCGTGCGCGGCCGGAAGGCGCGCCTCACGATGTCCTTGCGCACCAGGCCTTCCTTCAGCGCGTTCTCCGTCGAATAACGGATCAGGCCGCGCGGATAGCTCATCTTGTCCATCACCTGGTCGCAGGCGTCGATGCACGCCGCGCAGCCGATGCATTCCACCTGCAGGCCGTTGCGGATGTCGATACCGGTCGGGCAGACCTGCACGCAGATGCCGCAATCCACGCAGTCGCCGAGGCCCTCCTTGCGCGGATCGGCCTTCTTCGAGCGGCTGCCGCGCGGATCGCCGCGCTGCTCGTCGTAGGTGATGATCAGCGTGTCGGAGTCGAACATCACGAACTGGAAGCGGGCGTAGGGGCAGATGTACTTGCACATCTGCTCGCGCAGGAAGCCGGCGTTGCCGTAGGTGGCGGCGCCGTAGAACAGCACCCAGAAGATCTCCCCAGCTGTCATCGACACGCTGAGCGCCTCGTGGCCGAGGTCCTGGATCGGCGTGAAGTAGCCGACGAAGGTGAAGCCGGTCCATAGAGACAGCGCCAGCCAGATCGCGTGCTTGGCCGTCTTGCGGCCGAACTTGGCGGCACTCATCGGCGCCGCGTCGAGCTTCATGCGCTGCTGGCGGTCACCTTCGATCTGCTTCTCGATCCACAGGAAGATCTCCGTATAGACCGTCTGCGGGCAGGTGTAGCCGCACCACAACCGCCCGGCCACCGCGGTGAACAGGAACAGGGCCAGCGCCGACAGCACCAGCAGCAGCGCCAGGTAGATGGTGTCCTGCGGCCACAGGACCAGGTCGAACAGGTAGAAGCGGCGCGCGTCCAGGTCGAACAGCACGGCCTGCCGGCCGTGCCACGGCAGCCAGCACAGGCCGTAGAAGATAAGCTGGGTCAGGGCCACGAAGCCCCAGCGCCAGCGCTGGAAGAAACCCTGGATGGAACGGGGATAGACCTTCGGCTCCGCCTTGAACAGCGGCTGGATCGGGATGACGCGTTGGGGTTGGGGCTGATCGGACATGAATATAACCGGCGCCTTATAAAGATATATGTTCAGTGCCTCTTTATGCTAACAACCGCCTGATGGATAATCAACATCCTGCGTACATCTTTTGAACCGCCCGACGGAAAGCGCCGATGCGACTGAGCACCTTCACCGACTACTGCCTGCGCACGCTGATGTACGTGGGCGCGGAACGCGAACGCCTGGTGACCATCGGGGAGATCGCCCAGGCCCACGGCATCTCCGAAAACCACCTGATGAAAGTGGCCCACCACCTGTCGCGCAACGGCTTCATCGACACCCAGCGCGGCAAGGGCGGCGGCATGCGGCTGGCCCGCGATCCGGGCAAGATCGTCCTCGGCGACGTGATCCGCCAGACCGAGACCGACTTCGCGCTGGTCGAGTGCATGGGCGACGCGTCGTCCTGCCGCCTCGGCGGGGACTGCGAACTGCAGGGCATCCTGCAGGAAGCCCTCACCGCGCTGCTCAAGGTGATGGACGGCTACACGCTGGCCGACCTCATCAAGCGCGGGCCGCAGGGCGAATGGCAGGCGATCCGCCTGTTTCCGCCCACCGCCCCCGCCGCCGGCGACGCCTGAGGCCGGGCGCAGCATCAGCAATCTCCGCACCGCCTTGACGCGGATCAAGGCCTGCGACGCAATACCCGATCAAATTACTCAACATTAAACCCCTCAGGAAGCACATCCCATGCTCGGTTCGAAAACCCGGCGCGAACTCGCCGTCGCCCTCGCCGACAACGCCGCCCTCAAGGCCCAGACCCAGGCCCTGCGCGACGAGTTGGCCGACCTGCAGCGGCGCCTGGCCGACGCCGAGGCCGGCAGACAGCAGCTCGCCGCCCGCCAGAACCTGCTCGACGGCGTGGTCGGCAACATCCCGCATTTCGGCGAGTCCCTGGCCGGCATCCGGCAGTCCTTCGCCGGCCTGTCGGAACAGCTCGGCGAGGACAAGGCCTCGGCGCAGACCGCCGCCCGCGAGTCCGACGCCAACCGCAGCGCCTTCGAGAAGATCGCCGACAACCTGCGCACAATGTTCGAGCGCATCCAGGCCGCCGGCCACAGCGTCGATGGCTTGTCCCAGCGGGCCACGGAAATCGGCGGCATCGTCCGGCTGATCCGCGAGATCGCCGAGCAGACCAACCTGCTGGCCCTCAACGCCGCCATCGAAGCGGCCCGGGCCGGCGAGGCCGGGCGCGGCTTCGCGGTGGTGGCCGACGAAGTGCGCAAGCTCGCCGAACGCACCGCCAAGGCCACCACCGAGATCGGCAGCCTGGTCACCGGCATCCAGGCCGAGACCGGCGAAGCCCGCAAGATCATGGAGATCGGTGCCGGCGACGCCGCCAGCCACGGCGCCGACAGCGAAGCGGCGATGCACAGCATGCAGCGCCTGTTCGGCCTGTCCCGCCACATGCAGGACAGCATCGCCACCTCGTCGCAACTGGCCAACGCCGAGCTGGCCAACATCGAGGAGCTGACCCTCAAGCTCGAGGTGTACAAGGTGCTGCTGGGCCTCTCCGACCTGCAGCCGCGCGACCTCCCCGACGAGACCCAGTGTCGCCTCGGTCGCTGGTACTACGAGGGCGAAGGGCGCACCGAATTCTCGCGCCTGCCCGGCTACCGGGACATGGAAGCCCCGCACAAGGCGGTGCACGACCACGCCCGCCGCGCCGTCGAGCGCTACCGCAGCGGCGACTTCAACGGCGCCCTCGACGCCCTCGGCCGCATGGAAGAAGCCAACCTGACGGTGATGGCCGGCATGGAGCGCATCCTGCGCGGGCGCGGCTGACCCCGCGGGCCTCAGTGCTCGACGGTCACCACCTGCGCCTGGATCTTGCCGTCCAGCGGTCCGGCGCCGAAACGGGCCCGCAGCGCGTCGGCACTCACACGCATGGCAGCCTCCAGCCTGCCCGGATCGCGCGCATCGATCTCGTTGCGTAACGGTGTGCCCTGGCAGAAGGCCAGCGCCAGCGCTTCTGCCGACTCGGCGCGGCCGCGCTCGGCCCGGGTCTCGAAGCGGATCGGCGCCGTGAAGCCGGCCAGGCGCAGATCCTCCTCAATGCGCTGTCTGTCGTGGTAGCCGTGGGGCGTCCGCGCCATGAAACGCGGCGGATCGTCCGGAAACAGCGTGGCCAGCGCGTCCGTCACGCAATCGGTAAATTCATTGTCGACGAGCCGGTCCCAGACGCTGAAGATCAGCACGCCGCCCACCCGTAGCACCCGCCGGATCTCGCCCAGCGCCTGGGCCTTGTCGGCAAAGAACATCACCCCGAACTGGCAGACGACCGCATCGAAGGCGCCATCGCCAAAGGGTAGCCGTGCCACGTCCGCCTGCTGCCAGGTCACCGGCCGCGGTGTGCCGATGCGCCCCGCCTCGTCGAGCATGGCCTGGTTCAGGTCGGTGGCGACGATGGCGACGTCGGCCGGCAACCTTGCAGCCAGCGCGCGGGTCACCACCCCGGTCCCTGCCGCCACCTCCAGCACCCGCTCCAGCCTGCGCCCGCGCAGACGGCCAGCCATGTCGACCGCGTAAGGGGCGAAGATCACCGGCACCAGATGCGTCTGGTACAAGTGCGGAATCGAACCGGCAAACTGCTTGTCCAACCCAGGATTGAGCATGATCCACCCTCCAGCCATACAACAGTCTTCGACTGGCCGGGGCACCCAGGGGTTCGGAGCACCTGCGCGTTCATTCAGCTTTGCCCATATTCCGTATACGCCGGCACCGGCAGCAGGGCGGCGCGCCATGTGTTAACTTGAAATCATCCCGGTACGCCGGCATGCACGAGTCAGCCCCATGAGCGAACGCCCCATCCATTTCTACTTCCGCGGCGAGATCCGGCAGATCGCCGATGCGCTACCGACGCGCACGGTATTGCAGTTCCTGCGCGAGGACGCCCACGCCACCGGCACCAAGGAAGGCTGTGCGGAAGGGGACTGCGGCGCCTGTACGGTGGTGCTCGGCGAGAACATCGGCGGCGAACTCCAGCTGCGCGCGGTGAACGCCTGCATCCAGTTCCTGCCGACCCTCGACGGCAAGGCCTTGTTCACCGTCGAGGACCTGGCCGGCATCAACGGCCTCGGCATCACCGGCCTGCTCCACCCGGTGCAGCAGGCGCTGGTGGATACCCACGCGTCCCAGTGCGGGTTCTGCACGCCGGGTTTCGCGATGTCCCTGTTCGCCCTCTACGAAAACAACCCGGCATGCCCGGACAAGGCCGCCGTCTGCGACGCGCTGTCCGGCAACCTGTGCCGCTGTACCGGCTACCGGCCCATCGTCGACGCCGTGCCGGCCGCCTACGAACAGGCCCGCGTCGGCCTCGACCGGCCTGAGATCCTCGCCGCGCTGGCGCCGCTGGCCGCGCTGCCACCCCTCGACTACCGCGCCGCCGGCCAGCGCTTCCTGGCCCCGCGCAATCTCGCCGAACTGGCCGACGCCCGCCTCGCTGCGCCCGACGCGCGCCTGCTGGCCGGTGGCACCGACGTCGGCCTGTGGGTCACCAAGCAACTGCGCGAACTCGGCGACCTGATCTACGTGGGCGCGGTGCCCGAGCTGAAGACGATCCGCGCCGACGCGGACGGCCTCCACATCGGCGCCGGCGCCAGCCTCACCGATGCCTTCGAGGCCCTCAGCGCCTTCGAACCGGCGTGGACCGAACTGGCCCGCCGCTTCGCCTCGACGCCGGTGCGCAACGCCGGCACGCTTGGCGGCAACGTGGCCAACGGTTCGCCCATCGGCGACTCGATGCCCGGCCTCATCGCGATGGGCACGCAGATCGTGCTGCAGCGCGGCGAACGGGTGCGCCGGCTGCCCCTCGAGGACTTCTACCTGGCCTACCAGAAGACCGCCCTGGAAGCCGGCGAATTCGTTCTGGCGCTGCAGATTCCGCCACAACCGGCGGAGCGCCGCTTCCGCACCTGGAAGATCTCCAAGCGTATCGACCAGGACATCTCGGCGGTGTGCGGCGCCTTTGCGCTGAGCCTCACGGACGGCGTCGTCAGCGAGGCGCGCATCGCCTTCGGCGGCGTCGCCGCCACGCCGCTGCGGGCCCGCGCCACCGAGAAGTTCCTGACCGGCAAGCTGTGGGGCCAGACCACCGCAGCAGCGGCGGCCGACGTACTCGCCAACGAATACACGCCCCTCGACGACATGCGCGCCTCGGCCGCCTACCGCCGCCAGGCGGCGGCCGGCCTGCTGCAGCGCTTCTGGCTGGAGGACGCGACAGGCGGCGCACCGACGCGCCTGTCCGAACTGGAGGTGCTGCCATGAACGCCCCCAACCGCAACCCGCCCCCCGCTGTCGGCGCCGGCCTGCCCCACGAGAGCGCCCATCTGCACGTCAGCGGCCGCGCCACCTACGTGGACGACATCCCGGTGCCGGCCGGCACGCTGCACGCCGCGCTGGGCTTGTCCACCATCGCCCACGGGCGCATCAAACACCTTGACCTGTCCGCCGTGCGCGCCGCCCCCGGCGTGCGCGCGGTGATCACCGCCGACGACATCCCCGGCGACAACGACTGCGGCCCGGTCAAGCACGACGATCCCATCCTGTGCGACGGCGAGATCCTGTTCCACGGCCAGCCGCTGTTCGCCGTGGCCGCCGACAGCCACGAGCTGGCCCGCAAGGCGGCCCGGCTGGCCAGGGTCGAAGTGGAACCGCTGCCGGCCCTGCTGAGCGCCGAAGCCGCCGCCGAGGCCGAATCCTGGGTGCTGCCGCCGGTCGAGGTGACGCGCGGCGACGCGGCCGCCGCGCTGGAGGCCGCCCCCCACCGCCTGCGCGGCGAAGTGCAGTTGGGCGGCCAGGAGCACTTCTACCTGGAAGGCCAGACCGCCTGCGCGATCCCGCTGGAGGACGAGACGATGCGCGTGCTCACCTCCACCCAGCACCCCACCGAGATGCAGCACATGGTGGCCCACGCACTCGGCTGGCGGGTGCACCAGGTCACCGCCGAATGCCGGCGCATGGGCGGCGGCTTCGGCGGCAAGGAAAGCCAGTCGGCCCAGATCGCCTGTGTCGCCGCGGTGCTGGCCCAGCGCTGCGGACGGCCGGTCAAGCTGCGCCTCGACCGGGACGACGACATGCGCATCACCGGCAAGCGCCACGACTTCCACATCGAGTACGACGTGGGCTTCGACGCGGCCGGCCGCATCGCCGGGCTGAAGCTGCTGCTGGCCTCCCGCTGCGGCTTCTCGGCCGACCTGTCGGGCCCGGTGAACGACCGCGCCATCTTCCACGCCGACAACGCCTATTACCTGGACGCGGTGTCCATCCTGAGCCTGCGCGGCCGCACCCACACGGTATCCAACACCGCCTTCCGCGGCTTCGGCGGGCCGCAGGGCATGTTCGCCATCGAATCGGTGATCGACGATATCGCCCGCCACCTCGGCCTCGACCCGCTGGCCGTGCGCCAGGCCAACTTCTACGGCGACAGCGCCGGCAGTGAGCGCAACGTCACGCACTACGGCATGAAGGTCGAGGACAACATCGTCCACCCCCTGGTCGCCGAGCTGGCCGCCGAGGCCCGTTACGCCGAGCGCCGCGCCGCCATCGACGCCTTCAACGCCAGCAGCCCGCTGCTCAAGAAGGGCCTGGCGCTGACGCCGGTGAAGTTCGGCATCTCCTTCACCGCCACCTTCTACAACCAGGCCGGCGCGCTGGTGCATGTGTACAACGACGGCACCGTGCTGGTCAGCCATGGCGGCACCGAGATGGGCCAGGGCCTGTACACCAAGATCCGCCAGATCGTCGCCGAGGAATTCGGCCTGCCGATCGAGGATGTACGCCTGTCCTCCACCGACACCAGCCGGGTGCCCAACACCTCGGCCACCGCCGCCTCGTCCGGCACCGACCTCAACGGCAAGGCCGCCCAGGCCGCCTGCCAGGCGATCCGCCGGCGCATCGCCGGTTTTGTCGCCGAACGACTGGGAGTCAGCGACGAGGCGGTGATCTTCGCCGCCGGCATGGTCAGCGCGCCCGGCTTCGACGCCACTTTCGCCAGCGTCGTCGCCGATGCCTACCGGGCCCGCGTGCAGCTGTGGGACGCGGGCTTCTACAAGACGCCGAAGATCCATTACGACCCAGTGACCATGCAGGGCCGGCCGTTCTACTACTTCTCCTACGGCGCAGCGCTGGCCGAAGTGGCCATCGACACCCTCACCGGCGAGAACCGCGTGCTGCGTGTGGACATCCTCCACGACGTGGGCCGCTCCATCAATCCGGCCCTCGACATCGGCCAGATCGAGGGCGGCTTCATCCAGGGCATGGGCTGGCTGACCACCGAGGAGCTGGTCTACCAGCCTGACGGCCCGCAAGCCGGCCGCCTCGCCACCCACGCCCCGTCCACCTACAAGATCCCGGCGGTGTCCGACCTGCCGGCGGTCTTCAACGTGCGCCTGTTCGACAACGCCAACGTGGAGGACAGCATCCACCGCTCCAAGGCGGTCGGCGAACCGCCGCTGATGCTGGCCTTCTCGGTCTTCTTCGCACTGCGCGACGCGGTGGCGGCGGCCCTCGGCCCCGGCACCCGCCCACAACTGGACGCACCCGCCACGCCGGAAGCCATCCTGCGCGCGCTGCACGGAGGGCGCCTGTGATGCCTCCCTTCCCCGCCACGCTACCGGAGATGTCCCCATGAACGACTGGCTCCCCACCCTCGCCGACTGGCTGGCGGCCGGCCAGCCGGCGGTCCTCGTCACCGTGGTGCGAGCCGACGGCTCGACGCCACGGGAAGCCGGCGCCACGATGCTGGTCGGGCGCAATTCCACCGCCGACACCATCGGCGGCGGCCACCTGGAATGGCTGGCCACCGCCGCCGCCCGCGACCTGCTGGCCAAGGGCGGCCAGCCCCACGTGATGCGCTGCGCCCTGGGCGCGTCCCTCGGTCAGTGCTGCGGCGGCGTGGTGTGGCTGGCGCTGGAGCGCATCGAAGCCAGTGAAGCCGCCAGCTGGCTGAGCCGCGCCGCGGCCGTTGCCAGCTGGCAAACGCTGCAGCGCCGCCTGCTGTCCGGCGACGAGGGTTCCCTGTGGTCCATGAGCGCGAATGAGCAAGGCAAGCGCGATCCGGCCCATTTCTGGTCCGATGGCGGCCATTGGCAGTTCGAGCAGCAGATCCGCAAGACCCAGTTCCCGGTGGTGCTGTTCGGCGCCGGCCACGTCGGCGAAGCCATCGCCCGCACGCTGGCGCCGCTGGGTGCGCACATCAGCTGGGTGGACAACCGGGACTCCATCTTCCCCTCCGAGCTGCCGGCCGGCACCGACGCCATCAGCACCGATACGCCGACCGCCGAGGTGCGCGCCGCGCCGCCCTGCGCCTACTTCCTGGTGCTGACCCACGACCACGGCCTCGACTTCGAGCTGTGCGAGGCGATCCTGGCCCGCCACGACTTCGCCTTCTTCGGCCTGATCGGCTCGACCTCCAAGCGCGCCCGCTTCGAGCACCGCCTGATCGCCCGCGGCATCGACCCGGCCCGGCTGCTCGACATGACCTGCCCGATCGGCGTGCCCGGCATCCGCGGCAAGGAGCCGGCCGTCATCGCCGCCTCTGTGGCAGCCCAGCTGCTGCAGGTACGCGAAGCCCGCCAGGCCATCGCCGAGACATCCCGCCCCTTGCGCATCACGCCCTTCCTGCTGTCAGGAGCCCGCCCGTGAGCATTCCCCCGCCCCCCTTCAGCGGCCCGCTGGCCGGCATCCCGCGCCTGGAACTGTCCGGCATCACCAAGCGCTACCCGAGCGTCGTCGCCAACGATGGCATCAAGCTCAAGGTCGGCCCCGGCGAAATCCACGCGGTGCTCGGCGAGAACGGCGCCGGCAAGAGCACGCTGATGAAGATCATCTACGGCGCCGTGCAGGCCGACGCCGGCCAGATCCAGTGGAACGGCCGCGAAGTGGTCGTCGCCAACCCCGCCGAGGCGCGCCGGCTCGGCATCGGCATGGTGTTCCAGCACTTCTCCCTATTCGAGACGCTGAGCGTCGTCGAGAACATCGCGCTGGCCCTCGACGAACCCTTCGACCTCAAGGCGCTGGCCATCCGCGTGAAGGAGGTTTCGACCCGCTACGGCCTGCCGCTCGACCCGGACCGCCTGGTGCACAGCCTGTCGGTGGGCGAACGCCAGCGCGTCGAGATCGTGCGCTGCCTGCTGCAGCAGCCCCAGCTGCTGATCCTCGACGAGCCCACCTCGGTGCTCACCCCGCAGGCCGTGCAGAAGCTCTTCGAGACCCTGCGCCGGCTGGCCGCCGAGGGCGTCAGCATCCTCTACATCAGCCACAAGCTGCACGAGATCCAGAGCCTGTGCCACAGCGCCACGGTGATGCGCGGCGGCAAGGTCACCGGCACCGCCACCCCGTCGCGGGAAACCCCGGCCAGCCTGGCGCGCATGATGATCGGCCGCGAGCTGCCGGTGTGCGAGGTGCCCGCCTACACCGGCATCGCCACTCCGGCGCTGACGGTGAACAAGCTGTCCCTGGTGCCCGACGACCCCTTCGGCACCCGCCTGCAGGACATCGACCTGGAGGTGCGCCGCGGCGAGATCCTTGGCATCGCCGGCATTTCCGGCAACGGCCAGGCCGAGCTGCTGGCCGCCCTGTCCGGCGAGACCACGAGCACGCCGGACTCCGTCAAACTGGTCGGCCTGCCGGTCGGCCACCTGGA
Source organism: Zoogloea sp. GW822-FHT05C07 (assembly GCF_058800215.1). Taxonomy (NCBI): domain Bacteria; kingdom Pseudomonadati; phylum Pseudomonadota; class Betaproteobacteria; order Rhodocyclales; family Zoogloeaceae; genus Zoogloea; species Zoogloea sp. GW822-FHT05C07. The sequence continues at coordinate 2,683,417 of NZ_CM179510.1, read as the reverse complement.
CGCCGGCCGCCGCCGCAAGCACGGGCTGGCCTTCGTGCCGGAAGAGCGCCTTGGCCGCGGCGCGGTGCCGTCCATGTCGCTGGCCGACAACGCGACCCTCACCGCCCAGCGCCAGGGCCTGGTCAAGAAAGGCTTCCTGCGCCCGAAGGCCGCATGGGACTTCGCCAAGCGCTGCATCGAACGCTTCGACGTGCGCTGCGGCGGCCCCGGCGCGGCGGCGCGCAGCCTGTCCGGCGGCAATCTGCAGAAGTTCATCGTCGGCCGCGAGATCATGCAGCAGCCCATCGCAATGGTCGTCGCCCAGCCCACCTGGGGCGTGGACGTCGGCGCCGCCGCCTTCCTGCGCCAGACCCTGATCGACCTGTCCCGCCAGGGCGTGGCGATCCTGGTGATCTCCGAAGAGCTGGAAGAGCTGTTCGAAATCTGCGACCGCATCGCCGTACTGGCCGAAGGCCGCCTCGGCCCCGCCGTGCCGAAGGCCGACACCAACGCCGAGAAGATCGGCATGCAGATGTCCGGCCTGTTCGCCCCCGCCGACAAGGAACCCGCCCATGCCGCTGCTTGAACCCCGCCCCACACCGTCGGCGCGGATGCGCCTGCTGTCGCCGCTGATCGCCATCGGCCTGACCCTGGCGGTCGGCTCCCTGCTGTTCCTGGCCCTCGGCAAGAATCCCGTCGAAGCCTTCACGGTGTTCTTCATCCAGCCCCTGTCGTCGGGCAACGGCTGGAGTGAGCTGATGGTCAAGGCCGGTCCGCTGATCCTCATCGCCCAGGGCCTGGCGATCGGTTTCCGGGCGCGCATCTACAACATTGGCGCGGAAGGCCAGCTGATCGTCGGCGCGCTGGCCGGCGGCGGCGTGGCGATCGCCCTCGACGGCGTGGATGCCTGGTGGGTGCTGCCGCTGATGGTGGTGGCCGGCGCCATCGGCGGCGCGCTGTGGGGTGCCGTCCCGGCGCTGCTGAAAACCCGCTTCAACGCCGAGGAAACCCTCACCACGCTGATGCTCACCTACATCGCCAGCTTCACGCTGTCGTACATGGTGAATGGCCCCTGGCGCGACCCGGAGGGGATGAACTTCCCGCAGTCCATCATGTTCGGCGACCCGGCCCTGTTCAGCCCGTGGTTCGAGGGCATGCGCGTCAATGCGTCGATCCTGATCGCCGCCGTCGCCTCCATCGCCTTCTGGATCTTCACGTCGCGCAGCTTCCTGGCCTACCAGCTCACCGTCGGCGGCCTGGCCCCAGCGGCGGCCCGCTACGCCGGCTTCTCGGCCCAGCGCACGGTGTGGGTCAGCCTGGTGCTGTCCGGCCTCACCGCCGGCATCGCCGGGGTCGGCGAAGTGGCCGGGCCGGTCGGCCAGCTCAACCTCAACATCTCGCCGGGCTACGGCTTCGCCGCCATCATCGTGGCCTACCTGGGGCGCCTCAACGCGGTGGGCATCGTGCTGGCCGGGCTGCTGATGGCCCTGCTCTACCTGGGCGGCGAGGCGGCCCAAGTGGCGCTGCAGCTGCCAGCGGCGATCACCGGCCTGTTCCAGGGCATGTTGCTGTTCTTCCTGCTCGGCGCCGACGTGTTCGTCGATTACCGCCTCAAGCCCCGTCCCAAGCCCGCTTACGCGTAAGGACCCCGCGATGCTCGAACACCTGATCCCCGTCCTCGCCGGCACCCTCGGCGCCGCCACGCCGCTGATCTTCGCCGGCCTCGGCGAACTGGTGGCGGAGCGCACCGGCGTCATCAACCTGGGCGTCGAAGGCATGATGCTGATCGGCGCCATCGCCGGCTTCGCCGCCGCCGCGGATTCGGGCGGCGGCGCACTGGCCGGCCTGCCCGCCGGGGCCGTCGCCGGCATGCTGGCGGCGCTGGTGTTCGCCGTGCTGTCCCTGTCGATGGCCGCCAACCAGGCCGCCTGCGGCCTCGCGCTGACCATCTTCGGCGTCGGCCTGTCGGCCTTCATCGGCCAGCACTACGTGAGCTTCAGCCTGCCCGGCCTGCAGCCGCTGGACATCCCCGGCTTGGTGGACATCCCGGTGATCGGCCGCATCCTGTTCCATCAGGACCCGGTCACTTACCTGGGCCTGATCACCTTCGCCGTCGTCTGGTGGGTGCTCCGGAAAACCCGCCTCGGCCTGGTGCTGAAGGCCGTCGGCGAAGCCCCCGACGCCGCCCATGCGATCGGCTACCCGGTCATCGCCATCCGCTACGGCGCCACGCTGTTCGGCGGCGCAATGGCCGGCATCGCCGGCGCCTACCTGTCCACGGTCTACACGCCGCTGTGGGTGCAGAACATGGTCGCCGGCCGCGGCTGGATCGCCATCGCGCTGGTGGTCTTCGCCACCTGGAACCCGACCCGCCTGCTCTTCGGCGCCTGGCTGTTCGGCGGCGTGACGATCCTCCAGTTCCACGCCCAGGGCCTCGGCATCGCACTGCCGGTGCAGTTCCTGGCTGCGCTGCCCTACCTGGCGACGGTAGTGGTGCTGGTGCTGATCTCGCGGGACAAGCGCTTGTTACAGCTGAACTTGCCGGCTTCGTTGGGGAAGCCGTGGATGCCGTAGATGTGAGGTGGGGCTTTTGCCCCGGTGGTGGCCTCCCCGGTAAGCCCGTGCCTTTTCTGAATGGCTTTCCGGTTTATTGGCTTACGTTGGCCGGGTCTCGCCCCGGCAGGCGACCTCCTTCTTTGTCACACGACAAAGAAGGAGGCAAAAAAACGTGCCCCGCTTCCGCGCCCCCTGCGGGGGTGCCCGAGTTCCGGGCGTGCCGGGCGGGGTCTGCGCAAACTCGCCCTGCGGGCTCAAACATGCGCAGCCCTGATCCGCCCGTCCCACCCTCCACTCGGCGCGGCAGAGGGGGAAAGGAAAAGCGGCCGCTCGATGGCAGGTGCCGCACAAGGCGGCTATACCAACTACCTCAGCTTCAGGAAAGGCTCGGAGCCTCCCCCAAAGCCCGTCCCGAACCTTTGATCCGCACAGCGGCAGGCAGGGAAGTCCGGCGCGGCTGTTTGAGGAGGCGAAGCCGACGAGTTCCGCGACGGCCGCCTGCTGCGAGCAGCGCAGGGAAGTCGTCCGCATAGCGGACGACCGGTGAGGCACGGGTCGCCTTCTTTGCCTTCTTTCTTGGCGACGCAAGAAAAAAGGTCGCCCGCCGGGGCGAGTCCCGGCCAACGTAAGCCCATAAAACGGAAAGCTGTTAATCAGCCCTAACAGAACGCCCCGACAGCGCAAAAAAATGAGCAAAACCCTCCTCCTCCACCACGCCGACACCCTCATCACAATGGACGCCACCCGCCGCGAGATCCGCGACGGCGCGGTGTTCATCCGTGACGGCATCATCGAAGCCGTCGGCCCGAGCACGGAACTACCCGCCCACGCCGACGAGGTGCGCAATCTCTCCGGCCGCATCGTGCTGCCCGGCCTGGTGAACACCCACCACCACATGTACCAGAGCCTGACCCGCGCGGTGCCTGGCGCGCAGGACGCGGAGTTGTTCGGCTGGCTGCAGACGCTCTACCCGATGTGGGCCGGGCTGACGCCGGAGATGATCCGGGTGTCCACCCTCACCGCAATGGCCGAGCTGATCCTGTCCGGCTGCACCACTTCGTCGGATCACCTCTACCTCTATCCCAACGGCAGCCGGCTGGACGACAGCATCGAGGCGGCGACGTTGATCGGCATGCGCTTTCACGCCTGCCGCGGCAGCATGAGCGTCGGCCGCTCCAAGGGCGGGCTGCCGCCGGACGCGCTGGTGGAAGACGAAGCGGCGATCCTCACCGACAGCCGCCGCCTCATCGAGACCTGGCACGACCCGGCCCGCCACGCGATGCTGCGGATCGCGGTGGCGCCCTGCTCGCCGTTCTCGGTGAGCACCGACCTGATGCGTGAATCCGCCGCGCTGGCGCGCAGCTACGGGGTGTCAATGCACACCCACCTGGCCGAGAACGACAACGACGTGGCCTACAGCCGCGAGCGCTTCGGCATGACGCCGGCCGAGTACGCCGAGAGCCTGGGCTGGGTCGGCCCCGACGTGTGGCACGCCCACTGCGTAAAGCTCGACGCGGCCGGCATCGCGCTGTTCGCCCGCACCGGCACCGGCGTAGCCCACTGCCCGTGCTCCAACATGCGCCTGGCCTCGGGCATCGCGCCGGTCCCGGCAATGCAGGCGGCCGGCGTGGCGGTCGGGCTGGGGGTGGACGGCTCGGCCTCCAACGACGGCGCCGACCTGCTCGGCGAGGCCCGCCAGGCCATGCTGCTGGCGCGGGTCGGCCACGGCCCGGCAGCCATGAACGCCCGCCAGGCGCTGGAGCTGGCGACCCTCGGCGGCGCCAAGGTGCTCGGCCGCGACGACATCGGCGCGCTGGCACCGGGCATGAGCGCCGACCTGATCGCCTTCCGCAGCGACACCCTGCGCCTGGCCGGCGGCGCCGTGCACGACCCGGTGGCGGCGCTGGTGTTCTGCGCCCCGGACGCGGTGGACCTGAGCCTCATCAACGGCAAATGGGTCGTCGAGGACGGCAAGCTGCAGACGGTAGACCTGCCGGGCATACTCGCTCACCATAACCGCCTAGCCCGACAACTCGCGGAGGCCTCGTGACCCAGCACCAGCCCACCCCCGCCCAGGCGCACGTGCTCGTGCGCGGCCAGATCCTCCACTACCTGGCCGACCCCGGCCCCGGCGACGACCCGAGCGCCTGGGAGTTCTTCGACGACGGTGCGCTGTGGATCGTGGACGGCCGCATCCACGCCGCCGGGCCGTGGTCGGCGATCAACGCCAACATGCCGCCCGACGTGCGCCGCGCCGCCCTCTTCCACGACCACCGTGACCGCCTGGTGCTGCCGGGCCTGGTGGACACTCACATCCACTACCCGCAGGCGGGGGTGATCGGCTCCTTCGGCCGCCAGCTGCTGGACTGGCTCAACGACTACACCTTCCCCGCCGAGGCCCGCTTCGCCGACTACGGCGTGGCCGAGCGTACGGCCGAGTTCGTCGTGGAGCGCCTGCTCGCCCACGGCACCACCACCGCGTCGGTGTTCGCCACGGTGCATGCCCATTCGGTGGACGCCTTCTTCGAGGCCGCCGCGGCGCGCAAGCTGCGCATGCTGTGCGGCAAGGTGCTGATGGACCGCAACTGCCCGGACGAGCTGCGCGACGACGCGGTCTCCGGCCGCGCCGACAGCCAGGCCCTGATCGAACGCTGGCACGGCCGCGAGCGCCTGCGCTACACCCTCACGCCGCGCTTCGCGCCAACCTCCACGCCGGAACAGCTGCACGCCGTCGGCGAACTCTTCGCAGCCCACCCGGACCTGCACCTGCAGACCCACCTGGCCGAGAACCCGGCCGAGATCGCCTGGGTGCGTGAGCTCTTCCCCGAGCGCAGCAGCTACCTGGACGTCTACGCCCATTACGGCCTGCTCGGCCCGCGCAGCATTTACGGCCACTGCATCCACCTTTCGCCGGCCGAGCGCCGCGAGATGGCCGCCACCGGCGCCGCCGCGGCCTTCTGCCCGACCTCCAACTTCTTCCTCGGCAGCGGCGCCTTCGACTACGCGGCCAGCACCGCCGCGGGCCTGCGCGTTGGCCTCGCCAGCGACGTGGGCGGCGGCACCGGCTTCAGCCTGATCCGCACGCTCGGCCAGGCCTACGAGGCCAGCCAGATCCACGCCGCGCCGCTGTCCGGCATGCGCGGCTGGTACCTCGCCACCCTCGGCGGCGCCCGCGCCCTCTACCTGGACGAACACATCGGCAGCTTCCAGCCCGGCCGCGAGGCGGATTTCGTCGTCCTCGACTGGGCCGCCACGCCGGAACTCGCCTGGCGCATGGACAGCACCCGCACGCTGGCCGAACGCCTGTTCGCACTGATGATCCTCGGCGACGAGCGCTGCGTGGTGGCCACCCACGTGCTCGGCGAATCCGCTTTCACCCGCCGCACCTGAGCCCGCCCAGGGGCCTCGCCCCGCATCGGGCAAACGGTAGAATGGCAGGCTCCCCGCGGCCCTCCGACTTCCCAGCCTGCCCATGCCCGCCTTCCTCCGCGCCCTCGAATCCCGCAACTACCGCATCTACTTCGCCGGCCAGCTGGTCTCCCTGGCCGGCACCTGGATGCAGCAGATCGCCATGGTGTGGCTGGCCTACCGGCTGTCCGGTTCGGCCCTCGTGCTCGGCACGGTCGGCTTCGCTAGCCAGATCCCGATCCTGGTCTTCGGCGCCATGGGCGGCGTGGTCACCGACCGCTTCGACAAGCGCCGCCTGCTCATCACCACCCAGGCCCTGTCGATGGTGCAGGCGCTGCTGCTGGCGGCGCTGGCCTGGCGCGGCGAGGCGACCACCGGGCACCTGATCGCGCTGGCCTTCGGACTCGGCTGCATCAACGCGCTGGACGTGCCGACCCGCCAGGCCATCGCAGTGCACCTGGTGGACGACAAGGGCGACCTGCCCAACGCCATCGCGCTGAACTCCTTCCTGATGAACGTGGCCCGCTTCGTCGGCCCGACGCTGGCCGGCTTCGTCGTCGCACTGGTCGGCGAGGCGGTGTGCTTCCTGCTCAATGCCGCTTCCTACCTGGCGGTGCTGCTGGCCCTGCTGGCGATCCGCCTGCCCGCCGACGGCAAGGGGCGACCCTCGGCACCGCCGCTGCAGGCCCTGCGCGAGGGCCTCAGCTACGCGGCCGGGCATCCCGGCATCCGCTCGTCGCTGCTGATCGTCGCCACCACCAGCTTCCTCGCCGCGCCCTACGTGGTGCTGATGCCGCTGTTCGCGAAGGAGATCTTCGGCGGCGACGCACGCCTGTTCGGCCTGCTGGTCGGCTGCGCCGGCGGCGGCTCGCTGATCGGCAGCCTGTACCTGGCCGGGCGCCAGGGCACCGACGGGCTGGCCCGCTTGGTCGGCATTGCCGCCCCGGCGACGGGCGCGGCGGTGGCCCTGTTCGCGCTGTCCCCCGGCCTCTGGATGGCGATGCCGGTGCTGGTCGCCCTCGGCCTGGTGATCATCGTCACCGTGGCCGGCAGCAACACGCTGATCCAGACCCAGGTGGACAACGACTTCCGCGGCCGCGTGATGGCCCTGTTCACGATGGCCTTCCTGGGTATCGCGCCGCTCGGCAGCTTCAGCGTCGGCAGCCTCGCCCATGCCTTCGGCGTGCGCCCGACACTGGTCGCCTGCGGCCTGCTGACGATTGCCGCCGGCCTCGCCTACCGGCGCCGCGCGGGCTGATCGCGGCAGACTGACTTCATTCCCAACGGGTAAAACTCCCTTGCGTCATCCTTCGCCTGCGCTTATCGTCGAGTCCCAAAAACAATAAAGGACAGGGAGCGTACGCATGCCCCACACCCCTCGTCTGGCAGCCGAAACCTGGCAGCGCCTGGCCGAGACCTCGTCGGACGCGATCCGTGCGGCGGTCACCGGCATCATCCAGCGGGACAAGGCCGAACTGGCCGGCCGCTTCTACGAGCAGATGATCGACGACCCCGCCGCGGCCCAGTTCCTGTCGGTGCAGGCCGTCGAAGCCCACCTCAAGCCAGGCCTGCAGCGCTGGATGGAAATGCTGCTGTGCCACCGCAGCGTGGAGGAACTCGTCGCAGCCCTCGCCCTGCAGCGCCACGTGGGCGAGGTGCATGCCCGCGCGCAGATCCCGGTGCAACTGGTGGCGCGGGGCTTCCGCTTCCTCAAGCAGGCCATCAACGCCCGCCTGATCGCCACCGACCTCGACCGGGAAGCCCTGGTCCATGCGGTACTGTACGTGGACCACCTGACCGACATCGCCTTCGAGGAGATGAGTGCGGCCTTCATCCTGTCCGCCGAACGCAGCGCCCGCACCGACGAGGCCTACAAGATGCACGAGGCCGGCCGCAATCTGGCCCTGGAGCGGGAAAAGCAATCCGTCGCAATCCTCGAGTGGGAGGCCCGCGTGTATCGCCTGCTGGCCTCCGGCGCGCCTTTCCACGATATGCCCAGCCTGCAGGACTCGGAATTCGGATTGTGGCTGCATCACAAGGCGCCGCTGCTCTTCGAAGACACCCGCGAGCTGCCGCTGATCGAAGCCTGTGTGGAGCGCATCGACCGTTCCCTGTTCCCGCGCCTGAGCGGTGAGCGGAACGCCGCCCAGGACGGCGACGATCGCCGTGCGCTGACCCGTGCGGTGCTGGTGGAGATCGAGGAACTGAAGTACCTGCTGCGCAACATGTTCGACCACATCATGGAGCTGGAGATCGGCCGTGACGTGCTGACCCACCTGTTCAACCGGCGCTTCCTTCCATCCATCCTGCGCCGCGAGATCAGCCTGGCCCGCAAGTACGAGTGCACCTTCTGCGTGCTGATGATGGACATCGACCACTTCAAGCGCATCAACGACGAGCACGGCCACGACGCCGGCGACCGGGTGCTGCAGCAGGTCGCCGGGCTGATCGTCAGCCAACTGCGGGCTGGCGACTTCGTGTTCCGCTACGGCGGCGAGGAATTCCTCGCCGTGCTGGCCGAGATCGACCTCCCGCGGGCGGTCTCCGTCGCCGAGAAGATCCGCCAGCGCATCGGCGACAGCGACGTCTTCCTGGCCGGCGGCGAAGCGATCCGCGTCACGATGAGCATCGGCCTGGCCGGCAGCGACGGCCACCCGGACTACCAGCGCCTCATCGACCGGGCCGACAAGGCCCTTTACGCGGCCAAGGAAGCCGGGCGGAACCGGGTGGCGACGGACTGATATCATTCCGGGCCTCGATCGCACCACCTTCCGGGCCCCCGGCCCGGCCGCCGCCATGACCGCAAGCCCCGGCCCCCGCGTGCTGTCGCTCATCCCGCCGATGACGCAGCTCAACACGCCCTACCCGTCCACCGCCTACCTGACCGGCTTCCTGCGCAGCCGCGGCGTGGACGCGGTACAGGACGACCTGGCCCTGAAGCTGGTGCTGGAACTGTTCTCCGCCGCCGGCCTCGATGCGCTGCGCGACAAGGTCCGCGCGCTGCCGGAGAAAAAACGCTCGGCGACGCTGCACACCTTCGACGGCGCCTTCGAACGCTACCGTGCCACCGTCGGCCCGGCGCTTGGCTTTCTGCAGGGTCGCGACCCGACCCTCGCCCACCGCATCGCCAGCCGCGCCTTCCTGCCCGAAGGGCCGCGCTTTTCGTCCCTCGACGTGTATTACGACCCGGACGGCGGCGATCCGCTGGCCTGGGCCTTCGGTGCACTGGGCGTGCAGGACAAGGCCCGCCACTTGGCGACGCTATACCTCAACGACCTGGCCGACGTGCTGCGCGAAGCCGCCGATCCGCGCTTCGAATTCGTGCGCTACGCCGAATCCCTGGCCATGGCCCAGCCGAGCTTCGAGCCGCTGGCCAAGGCCCTCGCCGCGCCGCCGACACTGGTGGACGAGACCCTCAAGCAGCTCACGCTGGACACCGTGGCCCGCCACCAGCCGCGCGTCGTGCTGCTGTCGGTGCCCTTCCCCGGCTCCGTGTATGCGGCCTTCCGCATCGCCCAGACCATCAAGTCCGCCCACCCGCACATCGTCACCGTGCTCGGCGGCGGCTTCGTGAACACCGAGCTGCGCGAGCTGACCGAGCCGCGCGTCTTCGACTACTTCGACTACCTCACGCTGGACGACGGCGAGCGCCCGCTGCTGGCCCTGCTCGAACACCTGGACGGCAAGCGCGGTGCATCGCGCCTGGTGCGCACCTACCTGCGCGAAGACGGCCAGGTGCGCTACATCAACCTGGCCGAAGCGGACATCCCCTTCGCCGAAGTCGGCACGCCGACCTGGGACGGCCTGCCGCTGGGCGGCTACCTGTCCATCCTCGACATGCTCAACCCGATGCACCGCCTGTGGTCGGACGGACGCTGGAACAAGCTCACCGTAGCCCACGGCTGCTACTGGAAGAAGTGCAGCTTCTGCGACGTGAGCCTCGACTACATTGGCCGCTATGACGCCGCCAGCGCCGAGATCCTGGTGGACCGCATCGAGGCAGTGGTCGCCGAAACCGGCCAGACCGGCTTCCACTTCGTGGACGAGGCCGCCCCGCCGAAGATGCTGAAGGCCCTCGCCGACGAACTGGCGCGACGCCAGCGCTCGATCTCCTGGTGGGGCAACATCCGCTTCGAGAAGTCCTTCACCCCCGAGTTGTGCCAGCAGCTCGCCGACAGCGGCTGCATCGCCATCTCCGGCGGCCTGGAAGTGGCGTCCGACCGCCTCCTCAAGCTGATGAAGAAGGGCGTCTCGGTGGACCAGGTGGCCCGCGTCACCAAGGGCTTCAGCGACGCCGGCATCCTGGTGCACGCCTACCTGATGTACGGCTTCCCGACGCAGACCGTGCAGGACACCGTGGATGCGCTGGAATACGTGCGCCAGCTGTTCGACGCCGGCTGCATCCAGTCCGGCTTCTTCCACCGCTTCGTGTGCACCGTGCACTCGCCGGTCGGCCAGAACCCCGACGAATACGGCGTCAAGCTCAAGCCTCTGCCGCCGATCAGCTTCGCCAAGAACGACGTTGGCTTCATCGACCCCACCGGCGTGGACCACGACGCCCTCGGCGTCGCGCTGAACAAGGCCCTCTACAACTACATGCACGGCATCGGGCTGGACCAGGACGTGCGCAGCTGGTTCGACGGCAAGGTACCCCGGCCGCGGGTGCCCAAGCACTTCATCGACCGGGCGCTGGGTTACTGAGCAGCTGGATTACTGAATGTCGCGACGGCCCCGGCGCCGCCGGGATGCCGCCCAGCCGGCACCCGCAACGGCGACGCAAGCCAGCGTGCCGGGCTCGGGCACCGTAGCGGCCGGAGCCACCGCCGTGGCGACGATCTGATAGGTGAAGGAATCAGAGAAACCCAGCGGCGACACACCGCTCAGGAAGAAGGTTTGATCATCGAAGGTGCCGGCGTAGGTTTCGCTGAACATAGCGCCCCCGCTGCAACTGCCGAAGGGCAAGGAGCAGGGGTTGTTACTCCCCGTAAAACTGTTGCCAGTCACGATGCCGGTGAATGTCGGGAACAGAAAACCGAGTGCCGCTGCGCCGCCGGAATCAATGAGCGCAGATTCGAAACGGATCAGGGTGACATCGAAGAACGATGATGGATCGAACCAGACGGGGACCGAAATCGTCTCCTTCTTCACATCGAAGCTTCCCGACAGCATAAAGGTCTGCGGCGCCGGCGGCAGCGAGCAGTTGCCGGACGGATCGCAGATCGGAGGCATGCTGGACGTGTAGGTCACCGAACTCTGACTGGCATCGATCTTGACCACTGCGGCCTGCGCTGACGCACTTGCCGCGCCCAGCATGAGGGCAACGGCGGCAAGCCGGGCAGCGGAACGACGGCGCGGAGCCATTCTGGACATGTTCAAGGGCTTTTCCTTTTCGAAGGTTTACGGGGAACATCAGGCCAAACCAAAAGCAGCCCGGATTATTCCATTAGGATTTACCGGAAAAGGTGCGAAATCACCTGAATGACAGAGGAATCGTCCACTCGCCCGCCACCGGCTCCCCGTCCCGCCAACGGTCTACAATCACGGCTTTTGCCGCCGTCCCGCCCATGAAACTGTCCAATCTCCCGATCGGCGCCCGCTTCGAGTTCGAAGGAAAGATCTACACCAAGACCGGCCCGATGACCGCCAGCGCCGAGAGCGGCGGCCAGCGCATGATCCCGCGCTACGCGGTGCTGAAGCCCGTGGACGGCGTTCCGCCTCCCGCCGCGCCCACCATCAGCCCCAGCGTGGACGCCGACACCGTGCGCCAGGCCTTTGACGCCTTCTACGGCACCTGCCTGCGCCTGACCGACGACTTCGGCCGCGCCGAACTGGAAGCCGCGCGGCAGCGCTTTCTGGAGAGTCTGGAGAAATAGCCTGCGTGCTGCGCCGACAGATCGGCGCACGGTAGACGCAAAAAAGGCCGGAACCCTTGATTTCTCTGGGCTTACCGGCCTGATTCGGAATACTGCGGAACAGCTATTGGTGCCTTGGGCGAGACTCGAACTCGCACGTCTTGCGACACTACCCCCTCAAGATAGCGTGTCTACCAATTTCACCACCAAGGCATCCATGCATGACCCGGCTCCGTGAATGCAGCTGCCGGAACGGGTGCGCAGAAGGAGGCGGATTATAGCGGAGCCGGCGCGAAGGTCAACAGGTACCGGAAAACCGCCGGGGCCGGAGGGTATGAATTCTGCTTGGAAGCCGTGATCCCTCAAATACGAGTCGCGTTCACGACAATCCATCATGAAAACCATCGGCATCTTTTTCGGCACCGAAACCGGCACCACCCGGCTCATCGCCAAGAAAATCCACAAGAAGCTCGGCGACGAAATCGCCAGCAAGCCCGTCAATGTGAACCGCATCGAGATGGCGGAAATGCTCCAGTACGACGCCTTGATCCTCGGTACGCCGAGCTACGGCGTCGGCGAGATTCCCGGCAAGAGCGCCGGCTGCCTGGAGCCGAACTGGGAAGAGTTCCTGGCGAAAAGCGGCACGCCGGATTTCAGCGGCAAGCGCATCGCCTTCTTCGGCCTGGGCGCCCAGGAACGCTATTCCGACCGCTTCGCCAGCTCCCTGCTGCGCCTCCACGATGTCTTCAAGGGCTTCGGCGCGGAGATCGTCGGCGACTGGAGCACCGAGGGCTACACCTTTGCGCATTCCGCGGCAGTGCAGGACGGGCGCTTCGTCGGCCTGGTCATCGACGAGCGCACCCAGGGCATGTTCACCAACGAGCGCCTCGATACCTGGCTGGCCCAGGTCAAGCCGCTACTCCTTGAGAAACTCGCCACACCGGCCTGAACACCCACGCTTCACCCCGACATCGGCAGACCGTCGCCGGCGGCACACTTCCGATGCATCAAGTGATGCACTGATACCGATATTTTATTTATCGATTAGATCATTTGATGAACATCCAATCCCAGGCCAAGCAGCCCTGCCACGGCCTGTAAGCGTCCCCATGCCGCGCATCCCGCGTCCGGACTGGATCGGGCGCTTTTTCCCGGCATCCACTCCCCGCGCTGGCACCCTTTCTGCTCATTAAGCAGCGGATGGCGTGAATGTGACCAGATGCTCGACCGGCGGGCATCCTCACCTCACGTTGCCTGATGTTCGCCTCTGTCCCCGGTTCAGCGCCTCTCCCTCCCGTTTCTGACATCCGCGTGCGCGTCGATCGTCCAGAAAAGCTGAATCGGGATTTCGACCCGCGGAAGCGGGTCTTTTTTTGCCCTGACATCGAAGCCCACCCTGCCCGACGAGACACCCGCCATGCCGAACGCCCAGACCTTCGACAAGAACACCCTGATCTGCCTGTCCGCCGTCCTCCTCGCCGGCGCGGCGGCCGTGTTGCCGAACGGCGTTGCGCAGAGCGCCTGCGCCGTGCTCGCCGCGCTGTGCGCGCTGGTGGCCGGCCTGGGTCACCGCTCCGAAAGGCGGGGCATCCATCGCCAATTGCTGCCGCGCCTGCACGACGAGCTGGCGGCAGCGCAGACCACCAACCAGGCCTTGCGCCAGGAGCTGGAGGCAGCACGCCAAGCCCTGCAGGCGGGCACAAGCACCACGGAAAGCGATCCCCGCAGCACCGCCGTCTTCGCCTCCATCGCCGATGCCGCACGCCTAGCCGCCGAGCTGGGCATGTCGGTGGAGCAGGCGCTGGCCGACATGGCCAACGCCAACCGCCTCGCCGAAGCCAGCGGGGCGCGGGTGGCGGCCGGGCGGAATCACATGGGCAGCGCCAAGACGGACATCGAGCGGGCCGGCGACTGCCTCGCCAGGGTGCAGGCCGACCTGGACACCCTCGCCGTCCAGTCCGGCCAGATTCCCGCCATCGTCGCACTGATCACCCAGATCTCGGACCAGACCAACCTGCTGGCCCTCAATGCAGCGATCGAAGCGGCGCGGGCCGGCGACGCAGGCCGCGGCTTCGCCGTGGTGGCCGACGAAGTGCGCAAGCTGGCCGAGCAGGCCAAGGCCGCCAGCGACCGCATCGGCGCCATCGCGACAGAGCTGCAGCACACCTCGTCACAGGCGTCCACGTCGGTCCTCAGCGCCAGCACCGCGGTGAGCGCCGGACGGGACGCCACCGCCGAGGCCGAAGCGGCGATGCGGGCGATCCAGGACAGCGCCCGCGAGCGCGTCGCGGTGGTCACGCAGATCACCGAGGAAATCCGCAACCACCGGGACATCGGCCAGTCGCTGATGGTGGCGCTCGCCCGGGCCGAGGCCTGAGCGGCGCCAGCGTCACGCCGCGCCGTTCGGGTTGCGGTGGGCCCAGCTCGTCATGCGCTTCTCGACGAAGGCGAACAGCTCGTACATCACGACGCCCATCACGCCGATGACGATCAGCCCGGCAAACACCAGGGGCATGTTCATCGACGAACTGGCCGACATCATCAGGTAGCCGATGCCCAGGTTGGACGCCACCGTCTCGGCGATCACCGAGCCGACGAAGGCCAAGGTGATCGCCACCTTCAGGGACGCGAAGAAGTACGGCATGGCGCGCGGCAAGCCGACCTTGGCGAGGATGTCGAGGCGTGAGGCACCCAGCGAACGCAGCACGTCCTCCAGCTCCGGCTCCAGCGTGGCGAGGCCCGTGGCCACGTTGACCACCACCGGGAAGAAGGAAATCAGGAAGGCGGTTAGGATGGCAGGCACCGTGCCGATGCCGAACCACACCACCAGCACCGGCACAAAGGCCACCTTGGGGATCGAGTTGAAGCCGACCAGCAGCGGATACATGGCCCGGTAGAGCACTGGCGACGAGCCCACCGCCATGCCGATCAGGAGGCCCACCAGCACGGCGATGGCGAAGCCGGCCAGCGTGGTGAGGAAGGTCTGGGTGGCGTGCATCATGATCGGCTCGAACTGCTCGACGCCCACATGCCACACCGCGCTGGGTGCCGGCAGCAGGAATTCGGGCACGTCGAAGCCGATGCAGATCAGCTCCCACAGCAGGAACATGCCGGCCACCACCAGCCACGGGGCAGCCTTGACGAGATTGGGTTTCATGGCTGTCCTTTCAGGATGCGCGCACGCGGCCGATGTGCTCGCGCAGTTCATGGACGTAGCCGGCGAAGGCATCGGTGTAGGTCACGTCCAGGTCGCGCGGGCGCGGCAGGTCGATCTCCCGGCGCACCAGCACGCGGCCCGGCCGCTTGCTCATCACATAGACGGTGTCGGCAAGAAAGACCGCCTCGCGCAGGTCGTGGGTGACGAGGATCACCGTGAAGGGCTGCAGCTGCCACAGGTCGCGCAACATGCACCACAGCTCTTCGCGGGTGAAGGCATCCAGCGCGCCGAAGGGCTCGTCGAGCATCAGCAGGCGCGGCTGGTGGATCAGCGCGCGGCAGATCGACGCCCGCTGCTGCATGCCGCCGGACAGCTCCCACGGGAACTTGTCCTCGAAGCCAGCCAGGCCGACCTTGGCGAGCAGCTGGCGCGCCTCGGCCTCGTAGCGCGGGCGCTCCTTCTTCAGCGTGGACCGGTAGGGCTCGACGATTTCCAGCGGCAGCATCACGTTATCGAGGGTCGTGCGCCAGGGCAGCAGGTTGGCGTTCTGGAAGGCCATGCCGACAATCTTCAGCGGCCCGCCGACCTGGCGGCCGTCCACATAGACATAGCCGCCGGACGGCATGCGCAGGCCGGAGATGAGCTTCATGAGGGTGGATTTGCCGCAGCCGGACGGACCGACGACGGCGACGAACTCGCCCTCGCGCACGTCCAGGCTGACGTCCTCGATGGCCAGCGCGCCACCCGGCGCGTAGGCGAGATCGACGTTCTCGAATTTGACGAAGGACATGGGTCTTTTCGGAAGGAGGGGCAGGCCTACAGGCTGCGGTCGGCCTTGGCGGGCAGGAAGGCGGCGTTGAACAGCTCGGCGGCCGACGGCACCTTGGGCAGCGCGTAGGCTTCGGCGGTCTCCGCCATCGAGCGCTTGAGGCGGTCCGGCGTCACCGCGCCGAGGCCGATCTGCTTCACTTCCGGTGTGACGATGCTCGACTCGATGGCCAGCTTCAGGCGGCGCGTTTCGAGGCCCGTGTCGATCAGCGGGTCGCGCTCCTTTACCGCCGGCACCGCCGCTTCCGGCCTGGCGATGGTCTCCTTCAGCGCCTTGTTGAAGGCGCGCAGGAAGCCCTCGATGGCCTTCGGCTTGTCGGCAATCAGCTTCGGGCTGGCGATGATCGCGTTGCCATACAGCTCGACACCGTGGTCCGGGTAGCGCAGCGCGACGATGTCGGCCGGCTTCACGCCGCGAGCTTCCAGGTTGAGCAGGCTGGTGAAGTAGAAACCGGTGATGCCGTCCACGTCGCCGCGGGCTAGCAGCGTCTCGCGGATCGCCGGATCCACCGACTGCCACTTCACGGCGTCCACGCCCAGCTTGTTGGACTTGGCGAAGGCCGGCCAGGCCTTGCGGCCGGCGTCGAAGATCGGCGCGGCGAGGGTCTTGCCGGCCAGGTCGGCGGGCTTGGCGATGCCGCTCTTCTTCAGCGCGAACACCGCCGCCGGCGTGGCGTTGTACACCATGTACACCGCCTGGATCTTGGAGCCCGGCGTCTTGGCGTCGTATTCCACCAGCGCGTTGAAGTCGGCAAAGCCCATCTCGTAGGCGCCGGTCGCCACGCGGGTCACCGCGCCGGCCGAGCCGTTGCCGGCGTCGATGGTCACGTCTAGCCCTTCGGCGGCGAAGTAGCCCTTGCTCTTGGCGAGCAGGAAAGGCGCCGCCGGCCCCTCGAAGCGCCAGTCGAGGGTGAACTTGATCTTCACCGGCTCCTCGGCGAATGCGGGGGCGGGTAGCAGGGGTGCGGCGAGGGCGGCAAACCCGGCGGACAGAAGCAGGCGACGGGATGCGCGGAAACGGTGCGGCATGGGCAGAAACTCCGGAAATGATTGGACGAGTACGTCGAATGGTGCATCTCGCCCTCTTTCCGCAATCTCCATGCCAATTTCCAAGCCGTTGATTTGTATGTCTTTAAATCCTCACGGCGGAATCGCCCCGGATTCAGGCCGCAATCTCCCCGAAAAAGCCGCCAGAATACGCCCCCGCATGGTGCAAAACGCTATTCCACGCACTCGCAGAGTGCATGCAAAAACCATATAAACAACGGGAAAGATTCTTTATTTTCAAATGGATATACACCATCAACTATATCCTTTTGGTGATGATGGATATCGCCATGCCCATAGCGGGCTCCTGCTAGATTCGGCTCCAAGGCGTCGCCGTGCCTAGCCACGCGGACCACCTACAGATCCCTCGAATCGACCAATCAGGAGCCACCATGAAGTTCTCGCAGAAGACGATCCTCGCCGCATCCCTCCTTGCAGCCTGTGCCGGCACGGCTACCGCCGCCGAATGGAGTGACACCTCCATCGGCTACCGCTACGGCACCAAGTTCGCCGAGCCATACGAGAGCAACAGCATCAACAAGAGCATCGTCAACCTGACCCACGCCAGCGGCTACAAGTACGGCACCAACTTCCTGAACGTGGACCTCCTCCTGTCCGACAGCAAGGATCCGGTCGGCCCCGGCTCGAAGTCCGGCGCCCAGGAAATCTACATCGTCTATCGGCACACCCTGGATTTGGGCAAGATCACCGGCCAGGACTTCAAGTTCGGCCCGGTGCGCGGCCTCGGCCTGACCGGCGGCTTCGACGTGAATGACAAGAACGACGCCGGTTACAACTCCCGCAAGCGCATGCTCGTCGCTGGCCCGACGCTGATGATGGACGTCCCCGGCTTCCTCAACGTGAGCCTGCTCTACCTGTGGGAAAGCAACGCGCCCTACAGCAAGTTCTCCAACACCCAGACCGACCGCTACAGCTACGACGTGCACCCGATGCTGACGGCCGCCTGGGGCATCCCCTTCAACCTCGGCCCGGTTCCGCTGTCCTTCGAAGGCTTCGCCAACTTCATCGCCAGCAAGGGGCAGAACGAGTTCGGCGACGGCACCAAGCCGGAAACCAACATCGACATGCAGGTCATGTACGACGTCAGCCCGCACATCGGCGCCGCCAAAAACACCTTCAAGGCCGGCTTGGAATACCAGTACTGGCGCAACAAGTTCGGCAACGACCACACCAAGGCCGCCGGGGACGGCGCCTTCGCCAAAACGCCGATGGTGCGCGTCGAGTACCACTTCTGAGCCCGCTTGGACGGCAGGGGCGAATCCCGCCCCCCCGATGGACGCAAAAAAGCCAACCCCGCGGGGTTGGCTTTTTGATGGAGAAGACGACTGGATCAGGCAGCTGCGGCCAGCGGCTTCTCGCCGTTCGAATCCTCGTCGAGCACACCGTTCAGGGCCTTGTTCATCCGATCCATGTCCAGCTCGTTCTCGGAACGGGACACCACCACGGTGGCGACGGCGTTGCCGATGATGTTGGTCAGCGCACGGGCTTCGCTCATGAAGCGGTCGATGCCGAGGATCAACGCCATGCCGGCCACCGGGATCGTCGGCACCACCGCCAGCGTGGAAGCCAGGGTGATGAAGCCGGCACCGGTGATGCCGCTGGCGCCCTTGGAGGTCAGCATCGCCACCACCAGGATGGAGAGTTCCTGGGACAGGGTCAGCTCGGTATTGGTGGCCTGCGCGATAAACAGGGCCGCCATCGTCATGTAGATGTTGGTGCCGTCCAGGTTGAAGGAGTAGCCGGTGGGCACCACCAAGCCGACCACGGAGCGGGCGCAGCCCATCTTCTCGAGCTTCTGCATCAGCTTGGGCAGGGCGGACTCGGAGGACGAAGTACCCAGCACGATCAGCAGTTCCTCGCGGATGTACTTGACGAACTTGAAGATGTTGAAGCCGGTGTAGCGGGCGATGGTGCCCAGCACGATGAAGATGAACAGGATGCAGGTGAGGTAAAACGAACCCATCAGCTTGGCCATCGGGATCAGGGAGCCCACGCCGTACTTGCCGATCGTGAAGGCCATCGCACCGAAGGCGCCCAACGGAGCGAGCTTCATCACGGTATTGACGATGCCGAACATCACGTGGGAGATCTGCTCGACGAACTGGAACACCGGCTTGCCCTTCTCACCCATCGCGGCCAGCGAGAAGCCGAACAGGATGGCCAGCAGCAGCACCTGCAGGATGTCGCCCTTGGCGAAGGCATCGACGAAGGTGCTCGGGATGATGTTGAGGATAAACTCCACCGTGCTCTGGGCATGGGCCTTGGCGGTGAAGTCGGCGATGGCCTTTGTGTCCAGCGTCGTCACGTCGGCGTTGAAGCCGGCGCCCGGCTTGGCGACGTTGGCGACCACCAGGCCGATCATCAGCGCAAAGGTGGACACGATCTCGAAGTACAGCAGCGCCTTGCCGCCGACCCGGCCGACCTTCTTCATGTCCTGCATGCCGGCGATGCCGTGCACCACGGTACAGAAGATCACCGGAGCGATGATCATCTTGACGAGCTTGATGAAGCCGTCGCCAAGGGGTTTCAGATCGACCCCCAGCTTGGGCTCGAAATATCCCAGCAGCACGCCGCAGGCGATGGCGAACAGCACCTGCACGTACAGAACCTTGTAGAACGGCTTCTTCATGACGGTTAATCTCCGGTGTTATATAGGACTATGAGACGAACAATAGATCCCCCACCGAAGCCCCGAAATTGTGTCCTCCCCCATTGTGGACGGCCCTATTGTGGTTATCCGCAATAGGCTGAAACAATCGGACAGGCGTCAGCCCAGTACGACGACCGCCAGCCGCCGGTCGAGCACGATGCCTTCCGGCGTGACCTCGGCCCCCAGCGCGAACACCTCGACCCCCTGGGCCAGCGCGTCGCGGAGCGCCTGCCCGTAGGCCGGATCGATGTGGTCCGCCGGCCGCACCTCGTCCACGTCGCCGCGCTGCACGCAGTAAACCAGCGCCGCCCGATGGCCGGCCGCCACCATCGCACTCATCTCGCGCAGGTGCTTGGCGCCGCGGGTCGTCACCGCATCCGGAAAGAAACCGACGCGCCCCTCCACCGCGGCGGTGACGTTCTTGACCTCCACGTAGCAGTCGGGCCGGCCGTCCCCCTGCAGCAGCAGATCGATGCGGCTGCCCTCGCCGTACTTCACCTCCGGGCGGATCGTCCGGTAGCCGGCCAGTTCGGGCAGCGTACCGGCCTCGATCGCCTCTCGCACCAGGGCATTGCTGCGTCCGGTATGCACACCGACCACGCAGCCCGGCGCCACGTCCACCAGCTCCCACGTCCATTGGAGCTTGCGCGCCGGATTGTCCGCCGGCGACAGCCACACCCGGCTGCCCGGCGCCTTGCAACCGAGCATCGAGCCGGTGTTGGGACAGTGGGCGGTCACCAATCCAGCTGGCGTTTCCACGTCGGCCAGGAAACGCTGATAACGCCGCAGCAGGCGGCCTTCTAGTAGCGGATGAGGGAAGCGCATGGCAGATCAATGTCGGTAAAGGATGCGGTCATCAGCCTGTCCGCATGGAAAAAATCACATCGCAAGGGGCACTAATTCTCTCACCCGCCGTATCATGGCCCCAGAAAGCAAGCGTGGTGCGGCTTTGCGCCGGGCCACCCATTACAACCCGCCGAACAACGACAGCCAACGATACCCAGCCATGCGCGATCCTTCCCCAGCGGCGGCGGCCAGCGAGCTGCCCGACTATCTCCGCGAAACCTACACCTGGGCCTATCTCGACCACCGCACCGTGCCCTGGCTGGACCGGCCGGTCGTGGTGTCCGCAATCCTGTGGGGCAACGCCAGCCGTCTGATGGACAGCGCGGTGCGGGAATTCAACCCCGGCCAGCGGGTGCTGCAGGCGGCGGCGGTGTATGGTGATTTCTCGCCGCGCCTGGCCCGCCGGCTTGGCGACGCAGGGCAGCTCACGGTGCTCGACGTGGCGCCGATCCAGATCGCCAACACCCGGCGCAAGCTCGCGCCGTGGCCCCAGGCCCACGCCCAGGTGGCCGATCTCACCGAGCCGGTGGGTGCCACCTTCGACGCCGCCTGTTGCTTCTTCCTGCTCCACGAAGTCCCGCACCATGCACGCCGGCGCATCGTCGCCAACCTGCTGGCGGCGGTCGAGCCGGGCGGCAAGATCGTCTTCGTGGACTACCACCAGCCCCGCTGGTGGCACCCGATGGGGCCGATCATGGCGCTGGTGTTCCGCTATCTGGAGCCCTTCGCCAACTCCCTGCTGGCCGACTCCATCGAAACACTGGTGCCCGAATGCGCCGACTTCGAGTGGCGCAAGGAAACCCGTTTCGGCGGGCTGTACCAGAAGGTGGTCGGCATCCGCCGCTGACACCTTACGGAAGGGCGTTCAGCCCTCCGCCACCCGGTCCAGGCACGCGGCAATTGCCGGCAGGCCCTCGCGGATCGCCGCCGGCCCCGGCGCCAGCAGGATCGCCGACTTGATCTCGAAGACCCGCCCGTCGCGCACCGCCGGCAGCACGTCCCAGCCCTCGCGCGAGGTGACGTGGCCGGGCTGGAAGTGCTTGCCGCACCAGGAGCCGATGATCACCTCCGGCACCCGCGGGATGACCAGCGCCGCATCGGCGAGGATGCGCTGCTTGGCGTTGGGATGCACGGACAGCTCGCCGAAGCAGTCTTCGCCGCCGGCGATGCCGATCATCTCGGACACCCAGCGGATGCCGGTAATCAGCGGCTCGTTCCACTCCTCGAAATAGACCTTCGGCCTGCGCCCCAGGCGTGCTGCGCGAGCCTCGCCGCGGGCCCGCACATCGGCGATGGTCGCTTCCAGCTCGGCCACCAGGGCCAGCGCCTTCTGCTCGGCACCCACCAGCCGGCCGACGGTCTCCACCATCGCCAGGATGCCGTCCACGCTGCGGTGGTTGAACACATGCACTGCCACGCCGGCCTTCACAAGATCCCGCGCGATATCGCCCTGCAGGTCGGAAAAAGCCAGCACCAGGTCCGGCTCGACGGCCAGGATGCGTTCGATCTTGGCGCTGCTGAAGCCGCTGACCTTGGGCTTCTCCTTGCGCGCCCGCGGCGGATGGGTGGTGAAGCCGGAGATGCCGGCGATGCGCGCCTCCTCGCCGAGCAGGTAGAGCACTTCGACAGTCTCGGTGGACAGGCAGACGATGCGTTGGGGCAGACGGGACATGGGCTTTGCGTTATCGGGGATAAGGCGCCGGGCACCGCTGACGGTCGCCGGCCGGGTTGCACAGATGGACCTGAGCTAGGAAGGCCTCCGCCGCCTCCCGG
This sequence comes from Zoogloea sp. GW822-FHT05C07, assembly GCF_058800215.1. Taxonomy (NCBI): domain Bacteria; kingdom Pseudomonadati; phylum Pseudomonadota; class Betaproteobacteria; order Rhodocyclales; family Zoogloeaceae; genus Zoogloea; species Zoogloea sp. GW822-FHT05C07. The sequence continues at coordinate 2,661,300 of NZ_CM179510.1, read as the reverse complement.
GGGTTTTCGCTGTCGGCCTTCAGCCGCTCGGCGTCACCCGCCGGCAGGCGCCAGGCGCGCTGGACCACATACACGTAGTCCGGCCCCTCGATGGCCTTCACGACCGCCATTTCGGCGTAGTTGGTATCCGGCACCTGGGGGCACACCAGGTAGGTCTGCACGGTTTCGCCGCTGGCCCCGTCGCCGTCGCGGGGCAGACTTTCCACCGAACCGGCCGGCACACCGCAGCGAACCTGGCGGGCCTGCTGCATGCCTTCGAGCAGTGCCCGCGCCTGGCCCGGACTGTTTACCCGCGGCAGGCCCTGCACGCCGATCAGCTGGGTCCATTCCCGCGGGCTGTCGCCGAGGGGCACGAAATCCGCCAGCCAGCCCCGCGCACCGGCGCTGTTGGCGGACGGCACGCTGTCCGACGGCAGCGGCAGGTTGAGCCAGCGCAGCGTGCCGGCAGATTCTTCCGCGCTGCGCGCGGCGGCCAGCTCCTGCAGGCGGCGCAGCGGCGGATCGAGCTCGGCCTGAAAGTCGGTGGCACTGCTCTCGCTGACCTTCAGCTGGGAGCTGCTGGCTTCGAAGCTGTACCACACGTCGTAATGGCGCAGCGCGCCGCAGGCCTGCACGGACCAGCGTTCCAGGGCGTGGTGCACGCGACGAGGCCGGGTTTCGATGAGATCCGGCGCGGCCTGTACCGTATCGATGACGATCAGGTTGCTGCAGGCCTTGGCGCGCCGGCTTTCCAGCGCCTCGATACGTTCGATGACCTTGGACTGGGCAGCGGCCTGGCGCCATGCGCCGGCATAGCCCGGCACTTTGCGCTCATCCGCGGGAACGGCGGCCACCTGGCCGATCTGCGTGACGACCTCGCCGGGGAACGGGCCGGCCGCGGCCACCCGCAGCGCCGCCGCCAGCGCCAGGCCGAGCAGGACGCGGCCCTTCATCGCTTGGCCCGCGCTTCTTCGAGCTGGCCGCACAGGCGCTCGGCACCGTCGAGGATGCGCGGCGTGTGGCGCTGGATCAGGTCCGGCGGGATGAAGAACAGGTTGCCCTTGGCCACCGCCGGCAGCTTGGTCCACTTGCGCCAGTCGTCCAGCCATTCCGGCCGGCTCTCGCCCATGCCGCTGGCGACGATGACATCCGGTGCGGCAGCCAGCACCGCTTCCACGTCGATGGTCGGTGCCAGCATCGGCAGCTTGGTGAACACGTTGTCGCCGCCGCACAGGCGGATCACGTCGGAAATGAGGTGTTCGCCGTTGATGGTCATCAGCGGGCGGTTCCAGATCTCGTAGAAGGTCCGTACCTTCGGACGCCCTGCATAGCGGGCCTCCAGCGCCGCATGGCGGTTGCGGAAGGCCTGCGCGGCCGCGTCGGCCGCGGCAGCGGTGCCGGCCAGCCGTCCGAACTGGGACAGGCTGCGGGCCACGTCCTCGATGCGCCGCGGCTCGTTGATGAAGACCGGCACGCCGAGGGCCTTGAGCTTGTCCAGCTGAGCTTCCCGGTTGCCGCTCTTCCAGGCGATCACCAGGTCGGGCTTGAGGGACGCGACCTTCTCCATATCCGGCGCGGTGTAGCTGCCAACCCGCACGACCTTGCGCGCCGCCTCCGGATAGTCGCTGTACTGCACCGCACCGACCACCCGGTCGCCCGCGCCGGCGGCGAACAGCAGTTCGGTCACATGGGGCGCGAGACTGACGATGCGCCTGGCCGGCTGCGCGAGATGGAGAGCCTGGCCCTGGTCGTCGGTGACGTCGATGGACGCCCGGGCGAAACCGGACACGAGCAGCAAGGCGAGAAGAAACCGACTCATGGAGAGGTCTTTCAGTGGAGGTCGTTACAGTCGGGCGAGCGCCGCGGCCAGGCGCGACCACTCGCTCTCGTTGCCCGGCAGGCCGAAGCGCAGCCCGGACGGCGTGTCGAACAGGCGGGTCAGGATGCCCTGCCCCGCGAGGCGGGCATGGATGCCGCTTGCGGCAGCGCTCGGCCGCCACTGGAACAGCGCCGTGCTGGCCCCGCCGCAGAGGCCATGGCGATCCAGCAGGGCTCCGAGCCGCCGGCTGTCGGCCACCAGACGCTCCTGCGCCGCGTGCTGCCAGGCCCGGTCGGCCAGCGCCGCGGCGGTCACCGCCCGCGCCGGGCCGGACACCGCCCACGGCCCGAGCCGCTCGGCCAGTCGCGCACGCAGCGCGGCCTCGGCAAACACGAAGCCGACCCGCGCCCCGGCCAGGCCGAAGAACTTGCCCACCGAACGCAGCACTACCAGGCCGGGGCGCCCGGCCAGCGGCACCAGGCTGTCGGCCGGCTCGGCATCGATGAAGGCCTCATCCACGATCAGGCGCCCGCCGCGGCTGGCCAGGTCTTCCTGCCAGACCAGCAACTGCCGGCGCGAGAAACGCTGCCCGTCCGGATTGTTGGGCTGCACCAGCAGCAGCGTGTCGGCATCGCGTACCGCAGCGTCGATCTGCTCGGCCGGCAGCGCCCGCAGCGCGTGGCCGCGCCAGGCGTGAGGGTGCTCGGCGTAGGTCGGCGCCAGCGTGATCACGCGGCCGGGCGGAAAACACGCCGGCAACGCCTGGATGGCGGCCTGGGAACCCGCCACTGGCAGCAACTCCGAGCTGCCGTAGTAGGCCGCGGCGGCAGCTTCCAGGCCGTCGTCGTCTTCCGGCAAGCGCAGCCAGACATCCGGCGCCAGCGCGGGCACCGGGTAAGCCCTGGGATTGATGCCGGTGGAAAGATCCATCCAATCGCCCAGCGGAATACCGTAATGCTGCGCCGCGCTACGCAGGCGACCGCCGTGTTCAAGCATGGAGGAACACGCTGACGATGGCGACGCCCAGCACCCACAACCAGACGCTGTTCTGCACCAGGGCCAGCGCCTTGTCGATGTCCGCCGCCGCCGCCGGCCGGCCAGCGCCCAGGGACGGACGGCTTTCCAGGTGGCCGTGGTAGATCGCCGGGCCGCCGAGGGACAAGTCCAGCGCACCGGCACCTGAGGCCATCACCGGCCCGGCGTTGGGACTGTCCCAGGCCGGTGCCTGGGTGCGCCAGCAACGCAGCGCGGTCGCCGTGTGACCGAGCAGCGCGTAGCTCAGCGCGGTCAGGCGGGCTGGAATGAAATTGAGCACATCATCGATGCGCGCCGCCGCCCAGCCGAAGCGCAGATAGCGCTCATTGCGGTAGCCCCACATCGCGTCCAGCGTGTTGGCGAGGCGGAACATCAGCGCCCCCGGCCCACCCAGCAGCGCGAACCAGAACAGCGCGCCGAAGATCGCGTCGTTGCCGTTTTCCAGCACTGATTCGACGGTGGCCTTGGCCACGCCGGACTCATCCAGTTCGGACGTATCGCGGGACACGATCCACGACAGGCGGCCGCGCGCACCGGCCAGATCGCCGGCCGCAAGAGGTGCCGCCACGGCCCGCGCGTGCTCGGCCAAGCTGCGGCCGCCGATCGCCGCGTACAGCAGCACCACGTCGAGCAGCATGCCGAACCAGAAATGCCCCTCCCGCAGCGAACCGGCCAGCGCGACCCACGGCAGCACCGCCACGCTCCAGGCGAGCAGGCCGACGGCCCGGTTGATGATGCCGATGCGGCGGAACAGGCGCTCGACGGCTGACGCATAGCGGCCGAAGCCGACCAGCGGGTGGTAACGGCGCGGCTCGCCGAGCAGGTGATCGAGGAGCAGACCGAGGGCCATCGGGATGACAATCGGCAGCAGGACGAGGAGGTATACAGCGGACATGGGATAATCGAAAGCTTTCTGCACCCGAGATTGTAAGTCATGCGCCACGCTAGCACCCTGATGGTTCAGGGCACCACGTCCGACGCGGGCAAAAGCACCCTGGTCGCCGGCCTCGCCCGCCTGTTGTGGCGGCGCGGCGTGCGGGTCGTGCCCTTCAAGCCGCAGAACATGGCCCTCAACTCGGCGGTGACGGTGGATGGCGGCGAGATCGGCCGCGCCCAGGCCCTGCAGGCGGTGGCCGCCGGCCTCGACCCCCACACCGACATGAACCCGGTGCTACTCAAGCCTTCCACCGATATCGGCGCCCAGGTCATCATCCACGGCCGCGCGGTGGCCAACCTGTCGGCCCGCGACTACCACGAGTACAAGCCGCGAGCGATGGCGGCCGTGCTGGAAAGCTACGGCCGCCTGACGGACCAGTACGAGGCGGTGCTCGTCGAAGGCGCTGGCAGCCCGGCGGAAATTAACCTGCGCGACCGGGACATCGCCAACATGGGCTTCGCCGAAGAGGTGGACTGCCCGGTAATCCTCGTCGCCGACATCGACCGCGGCGGCGTATTCGCCCACCTGGTCGGCACCCTCGACCTGCTGTCGCCCAGCGAACAGGCCCGCGTGAAGGGCTTCGTGATCAACCGCTTCCGCGGCGACATCGGCCTGCTGCAGTCCGGCCTCGACTGGCTGGAACAACGCACCGGCCGGCCCGTACTGGGCGTGCTGCCCTACCTGCACGGCCTCTTCCTCGACGCCGAGGACGCGCTGGCCGACGCCCGCGTTGAAAAGGGCGAAGCCCGCCTGCGCGTCGTCGCGCCGGTCTATCCGCGCATCTCCAACCACACCGACCTGGACGCCCTGCGCCTGCACCCGCAGGTCGATTTCAGCTGGGTCGGCCCCGGCCAGCCCATTCCGCCGGCCGACCTGATCGTGCTGCCCGGTTCCAAGTCCGTGCAGGCCGACCTGGCCTGGCTGCGCGCCCAGGGCTGGGAGACGGCGATCCGGCGCCACCTGCGCTACCGCGGCAAACTGGTGGCGATCTGCGGCGGCTACCAGATGCTCGGCCGCCAGTTGCACGACCCGCAAGGCCTCGAAGGCGCTCCGGCCAGCCTGCCCGGGCTCGGCCTGCTCGACGTGGAAACCACGCTGGAAGCCGAGAAGCAGCTGGTCAATGTATCCGGCACGCTGGCGCTGCCCGGCGCGCCAACCGTGCGTGGCTACGAGATCCACATGGGCGTCACCCGTGGCGCGGCCCTCGAACGCCCCGCAGCCCATCTCTCCGACGGCCGCCCCGACGGCGTGCAGTCGGATGACGGGCAGATCCTCGGCACCTATCTGCACGGCCTATTCGACCACCCGGACGCCCTCGCCGCGCTGCTGGCCTGGGCCGGCGTCAGCGATGCGGAGCGCATCGACCTGGCCGCCCGCCGCGAAGCCGACCTCGACCGCCTCGCCGACAGCATGGAAAAACACCTGCATCTGGACCGTCTGGCCGCCTGCTTCGGCGACGGCGCCGCGGCCCGCGCCTTGCGTTCGTCATCGCCGACGGCGCTTGCTTGACCCCGTCCTCGCCCCTCTCTAACATTCGCCGCATGGACGCCGAACTCGCTTCACTCGAACAGAAACTCGAACAACTGATCAGCCATTGCACGGCTGCTCGGACCGAAAACCAACGCCTGCGGGAACGGGTCGCCAGCCTCGAAAATGCCAATCAGGAGCTCAACGCCAAGCTGAGCCAGGTCGGCAACCGTCTCGAGGACCTTCTCGCCCGCATCCCTGAGGCCTGACATGGAACAGCTGGATATCAAGCTGCTGGGGCGCGAATACCGCGTCGCCTGCAAGCCGGAAGAAAAAGACGGCCTGCTGGCCGCTGTAGCCTATCTGGATGGCAAGATGCGGGATCTGGCCACCAAGACCAATTCGTCCGGCGAACGCCTGGCCGTCATGACGGCCTTGAATATCAGCCACGAATTTCTGCAACATCAACGCGCCGGCGGGTTTGACATCCCGACGCTCAAGCGTAGAATCGAACACATAAACGGTCGCCTCGATACCGCCCTCGCTGAGCAGGTAAACCTGTTCTGAGAACGGAAAATCCGGGCAATCGAAAAGGTTTGATAAATCCCCTGCGGTGTTGGTCAAGGCTTAAAACTCCTTGAACCAATGTCTTCGTGACATGGGTCGCTGCCCATAGAAACCGTTGGTGTGCGCGTTCCTCGTCGAACGTGCCTGATACGGAAGGAATGCGGCCCCCCTGAACTCCGGTTCAGGATGAAGGCCTGACGGCACGCGCGGGGGACCCACAAAGAAAAGGCGCAGACAACGGTCTGCGCCTTTTCCATTTCCGCGCCGGCTTTTGCCCCGTGGAGCAAAAGCCGGCCAGGAAGACTTATTCCGGAGCCTTGAAGCCGGCGCCCGCCTTGTTGGCCAGGAAGGCCACGGCACGCTTCAGCTCGTCGTCGGTCAGATCGGCCGCACCACCACGCGGGGGCATGGCGTTCTTGCCGGCGGCGGCGGACTTCACCAGGGTGTCGTAGCCCTGGGCGATACGCGGGCCCCAGGCAGCCTTGTCGCCAGCCTTCGGCGCACCAGCGGCACCACTCTCGTGACACGCAGCGCAGACGGCCTTGAAGATGTCCTCACCCTTGCGGCTGCCGGGCGCAACGGCCGGCGCGGCGGCCAGCTCAACCTTGGCAACCGGCTGAACCAGCTTGGCAGCCAGTTCTTCATCGACGGCGGCCTTCTTGCCACAGCCCACGAGCTGGGTAGCAAGCGCAGCAACACCGATGGAAAGCGCAATCCGCGCAAAGGAACGAACAGGGGCAGAACGACCAAGATCCGACATGCTGAATTCCTCGATTACTGGCAAATTTAATAAAGCATTGATTATAGCGGGGCTATTCACCTTCTGTCAGGCAAAGCATGGACTTCGCCGCCGTTTCAGGCTATCCTGCGCGCCGCACATGAAAATGCGCGGCATTGTTTCCGACAGGCGCCCGTAGCTCAGCTGGATAGAGTACTGCCCTCCGAAGGCAGGGGTCGGACGTTCGAATCGTCTCGGGCGCGCCAATACATCAATGGGTTAGATCGACAGATCTAGCCCATTTTTGTTTTGTGCCCACGCCGTGCCCAACGTGTGCCCCATCCGTGCCCACTGTTTAGCGGCATTTCGCGGAAAGCAGCAGATTGATCACTGCTTTCCGTGCCTGCTTTTTTCACGAAGGCAGATTCTCCTTCACCCGCTCGAATAGATCTCCCACCTCACATGCGAACAGTTCGCAGAGGCGGTCGATCGTCTCCATGTCCACCCGGTTAGCAGTCTCGTTGTAAAGCAAAGTAATGGTGTTGCGATGAAGGCCCGTTTCACGGGCAACGTCAGCAATCTTGAGCTTTCGCTCCCCCATCATCCGGGACAGGTGACATCGGATCATTCCTTCCTCCAAAACAAAAAATCATCTTGAATGACAAAAAGAGATTGACAACGACCTTTTGAGAGATAGAATGTCACTCAGAACGACAAAACACACAGCTAAATGTGTTTTTAAAGTTCTGCGTGATTTTAATTCTTGGAGACTGTCATGTCACTGACCTACCTCACCACCGACGAACTGTCGGGCCTCATCAAGTACGACTCAAGGACGATCCGGGAACGCCTCAAGGACAGCGTCCTGCTGGAGGGTACCCACTACATCCGCCCATTTGGCGGCAGGAAAATTCTGTACATCTGGGAGCACATCGAACGCGACATGGGCTTGAAGTCGGCCGACACCAGTTTCGCGATCCCGATGGCCAACGGAGGTGTCTGCCATGGGTAGCATTCGTCGGCGAACCGACAACAATCTGCTATTTCTGGATTTTCGATTCAGGGATATCAGGTGCCGCGAGCAAACCGCTCTTCCAGACACTCCAGCAAACCGGAAGAAGGTTCAGAAGGTTCTCGATCGGATCGAAGCCGACATCGCCACCGGCATCTTCGAGTACCGCAAGTACTTTCCGGCCAGCAAAAACGCCGCCCGCTTCGATGCGCCTCCGGCAATCAGTGTCGCTGTGACTGTGACCGCTCCAAGCACACCACCGCTCGCCCCGACGCCGCTCTTCAAGGACTTCGCGGAAACCTGGTATCTGGAGAAGGAAGTGGAATGGCGTAAGTCCCACCGGATCACGATCCGACGGGAGCTCGACAGCCTGATTTCCCGGTTTGGGGAGAAGGCGGTCGGCCAAATCACCAAGGCTGACGTACTTGCCTACCGCGCCGAACTCGGCAAAGTGACTGCGCGGGGCAAGGAAACCAAGTTGTCTGCTGCACGGATCAACAAGATGCTGAATCCGCTCAGGCAAATCCTCAACGAAGCGGCCGACCGATTCAATTTTCCCACGCCCTACCAGAACATCAAACAGCTACGTATCAAGCGCACGGACGTGGATCCTTTCTCCCTTGAGGAGGTGAAATCCATCCTCGCCACCGTGCGGACGGACTTCCACGACTACTTCACCGTGCGCTTCTTTACCGGCATGCGCACTGGCGAGGTGGATGGACTCAAGTGGAAGTACGTGGATTTCGATCGCCGGCTGATCCTCGTCCGCGAGACGGTTGTCCTTGGTGACGAGGAATACACCAAGACGGACGGCTCGCAGCGGGACATCCAGATGAGCCAACTCGTTTTTGATGCGCTCAAGCGTCAGTATGAAGCGACCGGCAGGATTTCCGCATTCGTATTCTGCAATCGGCTGGGCAAGCCGCTCGATCACAAGAACGTGACGAATCGGGTCTGGTATCCCCTCCTTCGCCACCTAGGGCTCAAGAAGCGGCGCCCTTACCAATGCCGACACACGGCGGCCACCTTGTGGCTCGCCGCCGGCGAGGCGCCAGAGTGGATCGCGCGGCAGCTCGGCCACACAACCACCGAGATGCTGTTCCGGGTCTATTCCCGCTATGTGCCCAACCTGACCCGCCGGGATGGTTCGGCCTTCGAGCGCCTGATCACCCAGTCGATCGCCGAGCAGCCGCTGCCCGTTCAGCACGCGAAGGAGAACCACAATGTCTGATTCGAAACTCACTTCTGGCGTCGGTCAGTTGCCGGGCGCCGATCACCTGGTGAATCGCCTCCCCACGGTGTTTCGCCTGCAAGCCATCGCTCGCCTCCCCTTCGATGAGCGACACACTCTGTGCCAAGCCGTGTTGTTCCATGAGCAAGCCAGCCTCAAAGTCGAGTGGCTGTGCCGCCAACCTGACAACCGGCTCACCGTCGGTACCCTGGTGGCGGTCCGTTGGCTCGGTCGTCCGGTGACAATGGCTGGGGCAGTGAGGATCTCGCGTATCGTGAAGCTGGAGCGGCCGGAGGCCAGCGTGAATCCCTTCTCCACGATTCTCCATGCGTGGGTCAAGGATCGCGCGCTCATCGCGCGTGCCGCCCAACTCTGGGAAGCCATGGGTCGTCCTCTGCAACACCTGTTCAACGCGGTGTTCTGGGATCACCACCGGTTCGAGCGCTACCTGGACGGGCCCAGTTCTCTGGCGGGCCACCACAATGGCCGTAACGGCAATTTCAGGCATGCGGTCGAGGTCGCTGAACGCGCTCGGGCCCTCGCCAGCCACCACACGGAGGCGCACCTGCCGGTGCTGATCGCCAGCAGTCTCCTGCACGATGCCGGCAAGGCCGAGGAATACCGTTTCAACGGCCGGCACCGGCGATTCGAGATGACCGAGAGAGGAACCCTCCTTGGGCATAAACACACCGTACTGGAGTGGATCGCTGCCGCCCGCGTGCAACACCGGGTGATCATCCCGGAGCCCCATTACCTGGCCTTGCTCCATGCCATCACCGCCGCCAAGGGGGCCCCTGACTGGCTGGGACTGCGGGAGCCGCTCAGTCTCGACGCCCACATCCTTTCGATGGTGGATCGTCTGTCCGGGCAAGCCGATCTGGTGGCCCGCCATGCGCCGGTACAAGGCGGATTTGGTGCCTACCACCGGCATCTGGGCGGACGGCCTTACGTACTGAGGGAATGAGGCCACTCAGGGCAGGCTCCGCCGCTCGGCCTTCCCGCGGCGGCGGAGCAAAGTTATCGCTTTGAGCATTGAGGCGTTCCGTTTTGCTGATTCTGACAGCGGACGTCCCGTCATTCCCATTCTTGATATTGTTTGGAGAGTCTCATGAATCCACATGAGGGTAGCGCTCGTCCCAATAGTCCATCACTGCACGGCACCCGCGTCACGCGTACCTTTGAATTGGCCAATCCGCGTCTCATAGACACCTGGAAATGGAGGTTCGCCGAGATCAGCGACCGTCTGTATGCCATTTCCGTCATGGGCCCCACGGTGCTGCGCGAGAGCTATCCCACAGCAACATCCGAGGAGATCAAGGATTTGATCAAGCTGCAGTCGCACAAGATCGAACAGATGATCAAGTGGGCCGACCAGCAACTCCTCACGGAGAACCTGCAGATAGGCCAACCCGGCCGACTCGAAGTCCTCAACGCGGCCATTCGGACGCCGCTGGCCAGTGCTTACATCGATCTCTTGATCCAGGTGGACTGTGCGCTTCGCTTGCTCGACTCGCTGTGGCTGCAAGGCGCTCTCACCGACGCTGGCCATGCAGAAAGGGTAGCGGCGATGCGGCGAATACCACGAAGGGTTCTGGGCGCAATCAGAAAGGCGCATTGGCACTGCCGCAGAGACATACAGGCCCAGTATGCGAGACACGCCTCCTCTACTGATGCGCAGCACACTCACTCAGACTGCAACTGACGGATCAATAGGTGGAGCTGGTCGCGGGAGCAACCACCCAGAATCCGAATCAACTCCGCCAGGTCGTCATCCGGCTCATACAGGTAGGAGACAGGCACCCCCAGTTCAGCAGCCAGGCGTTGGGCTGTTTGCAGATCCGGCACATGCTTGCCCCGTTCATATTGGTTGATTCGGGCACTCGCAACGAACTGATCAACACCGGCCAAGATTCCAAGCTGCTTCTGCGATACGCCTTTTGCTTCGCGGGCCGTCTTCAAGCGCCTGGCGAACACTGATCTTTCATCCACTCTCAGTCCCCTGCTTACAAGGACTAAGAGATTCTTAGGATTTACACCTATGGCATACCAAGGAATCCTTAGCATCCACACCAACGGTACCGACGCTGCCTCCAAGGCAGCCTCACCAATCCGATATTTCTGCATCCATCGAACAAGGAAAGAAACATGCACAAGAAAGCTACCGCCCTGGCAGCCGCAATCATTCTGAGTGGCTGCGCCTCCATGAAGCCGACTTACCACACCGAGTCGACGTTCGTGATCTACGATGTCCAACCAGCGACGCTCGACAGAAATCAACTCCTGACTGCCGTACTGGGTGCAGTGCAGAAGAGCGCCACCAAGTTGAGGGTCAATCGTGACATCCCTCCCGCGGAACTTCCGGCCATCCCAGGTCGGTTCGAGCTGCAGGATCCATTCGCTAATTCGAAACTGGGTGCGCTGATGGCCTCACAGGCTCAGAACATTCGAGTCCCGGTTTGCAAGAACGCCTTGATGACCGTATCGACAGATGACACCTCGATGGCACGTTACGGAGAGCAGACGACGTTCTTTCTGTGCGTCCTTCCCTACAAGGACGGCTATCAGCTCGATATCCATGCAACTTTCACTCGCGTAAGCGGTGGCTTTAGTCCTCAAGGCATCGGTACGGCCGTTGGACGCTCTCTCGTGGGCGACTCGAGCCAGTTCATCCCTCAGACGATGTACTCGGTCCGTACAGCGGCCGAATCGGTAGGCGGCAAGGTGACGGTTGTCGATAGCTACATTCCAGAGGATTTCAAAGGCGCATTTACCAATCAGGCCGAAGGCGCTGGAAAGTGACCAATACAGGGGGAGCGTTGAGAATGGACAGTCATGCCCCTCGCGCCTCCGCCTGGTCCGAATCGACCTAGCCGCGTTGCTACTGATCGGCCCGCCGGTCCGGGGCGACGCCTACAGTCTGTTTGCCTGGAAAGCGGCGCGCGATGCACTGAACGGTGGTGCGCACCATGGTTTGCACTTTGCGTTCTCCAGATCCCGCTACGGCAAGCCGGCCATGCATGAAGCAACGTAGATCATGCGTTTTGGGGAGCACCACTTGTGACACTTACGCATCTGCACCGGCACTACGTCGAATCCGGACGTGTTACTCGAGCATGTGTCTAGAAACTAAGTTCACAGCAACGGAGCTTGCCTTGGAACCCGACACCACGACGTTTGCGAAAACCCTCTATCGAGCCTCACCGGCTGAACGCATCAGCTTCATCCGCGCTGGGGTGCCAGCCTCCAGCATTCCAGAGCTCGTGACAGCGATGCACGTGTCGCGAGAAAGCCTACTGCGCCTGCTCAATCTGCCTGCTACCTCAAGCCGACAGAAAGCCCGTTCAGAAGCCATGCTCTCGACTGAACAATCCGAGCGATTCATCGGGCTAATGCAGTTGATTGGTCAAGTCGCCGTCATGATGCACGACTCAGGCGACTCAACGGACTTTGACGCCGCCCGATGGGTCGGCGAGTGGCTTGAGCAGCCGGTCCCCGCCTTGGGTGGAGCGAAACCGTCGGACTACATGGATACGATGACGGGACAGAGGCTTGTATCCAATCTGCTTGTACAGTCGCAGCTTGGCGTGTTCGCGTAATGCCAGGGGATGGGCTGACCTACTGGGGGTAAATACGAGCCCAGGTAGCCAGCACTACCAACCGATCAAGGCACAACGAGCGGCTGCGCGGCACGACGCTTGAAGCCCCTAGGCACAGCGCCGGTGCTGCGCCTAGTGATTTTGCAAACGTGATGGAGACGTCTGGGCTTACAGGGTTGACGCTAAGAGTTCAAGTCGCCAGATCGACAATCAGGTCCATCATTGCCATTGGCACGGTACCTAATGGCTCGTCCCCAAGAACCAAAACGGACAGGTCACAGTAACGGTCCACAAACCGCACTCGCTGCGGCCCAATCATCGGAACGACCTGATGATGGTCATTGAGCAGCACGACTTCGCGGATACCCGCCTCGGACATATCAAACCCGAACTGACCCGCCCCATGCTCTGGCACAGTCAGAAAAACTTCTCCGTCATCCACCGCTGCCGTTCGTGCCAGAGCACGCTTGGTGAGAAAATAATCGGCCCTGAACAATCTGCCCCAGTCTTTCTCCACGCGGGCTGAGCATCCTTGGATGCCTTGCCGAATCTTTCAGTTTTCAATGCAATAGCTTCACTTTCTGGAAGATTGGGAGGGCAGTTTTCGATGACGACCTGGAATTTTCTCCGCGCCCGGTTGGAGGCGATGATCGATCTGCGCCACCCGCTGGCGGCATTGGCAACCCGCATGCCGTGTGCGGAGATCGAATCGGCGCTGGCGCCATGCTTTGCCCGCCAGGACCGCCAAGGGCGTAGGGCCGAAGGCTTGGATCTGTTCGGCCCAAGCGCAGCGGGGCGTCCGCGCCTGCCGATCCGACTGATGGTCGGGCTTCTGTACCTGAAACACGCCTTCGGTGAGAGTGACGAGAACGTGCTTCAGAAAATAGGCCGAGAACCCGTATTGGCAGTTCTTTTGCGGCGGCGGGTATCTTGAAACCCGGTTGCCGTGCGACCCAAGTGGCCTGACGCGCTTCCGTCGTGCGCTGGGGGATGCGGGGATGGAGGAGATCCTGGCCAAGACCATCGAGGCCGCCGTGTCGATGAAGGCGATTGCGCCCAAGGATCTAGAGCGGGTGATTGTGGACTCCACGGTGCAGGAGAAAGCCATCGCCTTTCCCACCGACATCCGGCTGCTCGAAGTTGCCCGGCGCAAATTGGTGCTGATCTCCAGGCGGGCCGGACTGGTGCTGCGCCAAACAGTCGAGAAAGAAGGCCGTAGTCTCAGGCGACGGGCCGGCGGCTACGCCCATACCAGGCAGTACCAACGGATGAGAAAGGTGCTCAAGCGCCAGCGGACGATCCTGTGTCGGGTCATGCGTGAGCTATCCCAATTCAGCGACTTGTACAGCTCTTGTGGTAATTTATGCGCGCTCTTGATCAGTGCGTTGTCCACCGTCTCGGTGTCCTTGCCGGTAAATTTGAGCGGCATCACGTAACGTGACCGGCGCTCAACGAGCGTCGCTATCTGACTGTACTGGCTTCACACAGCAGATCACCCTCCCAATGACCGGGGGCCGCTGGGTCTTCCGCCGTTGCGGGACGTTCGCTAATGGAGACGGTATCGATGATTCGGCCGTGGTTGGGCGTCTTCTGCCTGTGATGACGAGAGCGGGGCATGGTGAATTGCCCCTGGTTTCCTAGACACCCTGCAGCCTCACAACTAAGGCAATACAGTTCTCTCATCCTCGCCCCCGAGTTGCTTCGGACTCTATCGAGGCGACAACTATTCTGGCGCGGGGGGCTATAAACCAGACCCCTTATCGCTTCCCCGAATTGCAAAAGGCCGCTTATGCGGCCCTTTCCCTAGTTTCGCTGTCAGCTGAACACGACTTGCTCGCACACTGCTGCAATCTGCGCTCCGGCTGAGGGTTCGAAGACCACCAGTTCCAGTGTGCCACCTGCACAATCGTTTAACCAATCTTGCTTACGTTGCTCGGTGAGCCACGAGGCAGCGTCAGAAAGACTCGTGGCCCACGTTATCCAATGAACGATCCCGTCGGGAGAAATATTTTTCTGCGAAGACAATAGTACGCGACTCACCACGTTCTGTAACGTCAAATCCTCACAGCGAAATGCCTTCACCCCTAACAACTCGACTGTGTCGAGTGCGCCATCTTCTTGACGAAAGCTCAAACGCGCAATCGAATTGTTACGATCAACGGCTACGGTTATCAGCTCCGCATCGTGCAAGGGTAGCCCTTTAGAGTACTCATAATTCATAGTCACAACCCCCTTCCTCGACCTTGAGGCCAAGGAGAAATAGGCACACCCGGTCCGCGTATTGGCCCCCCGTTCGGACCACGGTCCCAGTTGTGAGCATGCGGCACCCCTTGCCCATGGTCGTGATCCCAATCAATATCGTAATCTGGTTTTCCATCAGAGCCATATTGACGCTCCTGACCACTACCTGGATTCACATGACATGAACCAGGTTCGCCTGTGTTCGGGGTCTTGCCCTCGCTTAAGATCGGACCAAGCACATTCCAACCAATCCAGGTCCCAACACCCGCACCAATCACGCCGCCTACGATGGTGCCAACACCCGGGAATACCGCAGTGCCGATTTCAGCGCCAATCGTCGCGCCGGCAACAGGGTTCAAACCTCGCGGGTCTCTATAGCCGAGCGGATTCCCACCCACGTATGCATACGCATTACTTCCGCCCTCGATCCCGATCGGATCGGGTGGGATATACCGCCCGAGCCTGGGCGAGTAGTAGCGATTCCAATTGTAGTGCAGCCCGCTCTCCAGATCGTAGTACTGCCCCGGGAACCTCAGGTTGATGCTGGTGTACTTGCCGTCGCCGTCCGGATCCTGAGTGGGGGCGCTTGCGCCGTAGCCATCGCTGTCCCAGCGCCACTGGATGATTCCGGCATCGTTCTTGGCCAGGCGCGGGGTGCCCAGGTGGTCGTGCTGCAGGTGCAGGGTGCGGGGCGGCGTGGAGAGCGCAGCGTGCTCGATGATGGTGATGGGTAACTCGCCCAGCCAGGCGTAGGTGCGCAGCGGCGTGCCGTCGCTGCGAGTCTCGGCGATGAGGTGATCGTCCTGGTCGTAGTGGTAGAGGATCGTCTGGGCGCCCTGGGGCGCGGCGGCGGTAGTGGTCTTGCGGCTGCGGCGGTTGCGGTGATCGTAGGCGTAGGTGGCAAGGAGGCTGCCGCTCTTCGAGACGGTCTTGAGGCGTCCGACCTCGTCCCAGGTGTAGGTGTACAGATCGTCGGCGAGGAGGTTGCCGGCGGCATCGAAGGTGACGGCAATGCCGTTCAGGGTAGCGATGCGGTCGGAGGCCGGTGTGTAGGTGACGAGCGTCGGTGGCACGGCGCCGTTGGTGCTGCGGTTGGTATTGGCATCGTAGGCATGGGCGCGGGTGCCAGTAAAGCCCGCCTCGGTCTTGAGGCGGTTGAGCTCGTCGTAGGTAAAGCTGCGGGTGCCACGGTCGCTGGAGAGGGTGGAGAGGTTGCCCAGGACATCGTAGGTGTAGGTGTCGGCACGGGCCGGCGCGCCGACCAGGAGCAACGCGGCCAAACCGATCCGGATCAGGCGCAGGAGCGAAGCAGGCATGGTCCGGGTCTCAGTAGTTGGCGAAGAAGGTGGCGGCATCGGCGTTGCCATAGGTGGCGATGGACGAGCACACCGCGGCGCTTGTGCTGTCGTACTGGGCGGTAGTGCCGGCCTGGGTGATCTGGGCGGCCAGGGCCTGGGCCTGCCAGAGCTTGCAGACCTCGGTGGGGATGCCCTTCCACGCCACCGAGGTATTGCACAGGGTGACCCAGTCGCCGCGCCAGGCCGGTTTGATGCGTAGCTCCCCGGTGGCGGTGTGGGCCAGATCGGTCACAGTCCCCTTGCAGGTGAGGCTGGCGGCGAAGGTGGCCGGTGCGAGGGTGCCAAGGAGAAGGGCGAGGGCGAGGCGGATACGAAGCGTCATGGCCGTCCCCTCAGTTGTTGCCGACGAACTCGGGCGCGTCGGCGTTGGTGTAGTTGCCCATGGCGCCGCAGGTGGCCGCGGTGGTGGTGGCGTAATAGACCCGGCTGCTGGTCTGGGCGATCTGGGCGGTGAGGACATGGGCGTGCCAGCGCTTGCACACCTCGACCGGGATGCCCTTCCAGACGGTGCTCACATTGCACAGGGTGACCCAGTCGCCGCGCCAGGCCGGCAGGATGCGCAACTCGCCGGACGCCGAGGTCTGGATCTGGGAGATACCGCCCGTGCACGAGAGGGCCACGGCGTGAGCCTGCAGCGCGGCGGTCGAGAGAACGAGGCCCAGGGTGAGGGCGGGGAGTCGCAGTGTCATGGTGGCGTGCCTCGGCATCATTGAAGGAGATCTTCGAAGAAGAGATTGGGCGGAACCCCGACGAGCAGACGGCGGGTGGGTGAAGTGCTGGAGGCGTAGGGCGGATTGGGGCTGAAGGTGGCGTAGAGGTGGTGTACGCCCTGAGGTAGCCCACTGAGGGTGCCAGTCAGCAGGCCGGCACTGGCCGGGCCTTCGGCGAGTTTGTTGGGGCCCTGGCAGTCGAGCCGACACAGGCTCAGGGTACCGCCCGCCTGGACGGGGTTGAGGGCGACGGTGAAGGTCAGGCTCTGGCTGGGGCGGATGTAGCGTCGGCTCAGGCCGACCGTCAGCGACGTCGACGCCAGCCCCAGGGTGGAGAACCCCAGTCGTCCGTCCTCGTCACGCTGGATGGAATGGGTGAGCCCGCTGCCTTGGGTCAGCTGAGTGGGCTCGCCCGATCCATCGTAGGTAATGGCGGAGGCGACCGGGAACACGCTGGAGCCCTGGGTGGCGGTCAACGTCTGGACACGCCCTGCCGCATCGAGGGCCTGATCGAGGAGCGTGCCGGTGGGGGTGAGGGTGGCGACGAGGCGGTCGGCGGCGTTGTAAGTGTACTGAGTGGTGAAGGTCTTGCCGCCCTCGAGACGGGTTTCCGAGAGGCGGTTACCACGGACGTCATAGGCATACGTGGTGGTGACGGTGCCGTCGGCCACCTGGCAAAGGCGCCCCTTGCCGTTGATGCAGCCGGTGGCGCTGTCCCAGGTGTAGGTGAGGGTCTGAACGACGGAGCCCGTGCTGCTCTTGAGCAAAGTCTGGGTGAGCCGGTTGAGGGCATCGTAGGTGTGGCTCAGGGTGTTGCCGCGGGCGTCGCTACGGGTGAGGAGGTTGCCGGCGGCGTCGAAGGTGGTGCTGACGGCGCCCCGGTCTGGTCCGCTCTCCTGGCGCAGATTGCCCAGGCCGTCCGTCGTGAAGTTGGTGCTGGCCCCATTGGGCGCGACGAAGCGGGTGATCTGATCGAGGGCGTCGTAGTCAAAGCCGGTATGGCCCGGGGTAGGCAGGGGATCGGTGATGTCCTGGACGCGTCCGAAGGTGTCGCGGGCATAGGTCGTGGTTCGCCCCGCGGGATCGACGACGGCATTGAGCCGGTCCATGGCATCGTGGCGCGTCTCAGTGACATGGCCAGCTGAGTCATAGTGCTTCCAGGGCCGCCCGAGGGCATCGAAGTCGGTGCGGGTGCGGCGGGAGATCCGACCCTGGCTGTCGTGGGTCTCGGAGGCGGTGATGTTGCCGGCGTTGTCGAGCGTGAAATGCGTGGTGTTGCCCATGCTGTCGCTGATGTCGGTCAGGCGATGGGCGGCATCCCAGGTGTAGACGGTGTAGCTGTTGTCCGGGAGCGTGACGCGGGCGAGGCCGCCCCAGGGGGTGTAGTCGTATGTAGTTGTCTGTCCGCCAACGCTGCGGGTCTTGAGCCAGCCACGGGGGGTGTAGGTGAAGGTGAGGGGCGTGCCGTTGGCGTCGGAGGCCGCGAGCAGGCGCCCCGCCTTGTCGTACTGGGTGTAGTTCCAGGTGTGGCCCAGGGCGTTGGTGACGCTCTTCAGATCCCCCCGGGTCCAGGTCGCGGTCGTATCGGGATAGTAGGTGTAGGTGGTGGTGTCGGCGACGTCGGTGCGCGGACCGTTCTCGGTGAGGACCTGGCCGAACGCGTTGTAGGTGTAGGTCCAGGTTCGGGCGAGCCCATCGCTTGCTGCGGCGAAGGCGGCGGCGCCGGAGGTGTCGGTGGTGGGTTGCTCGACCTTCTTGCACAGCACGGCGATGGGCTGCCCGTCAGGGAGCTTGGCATCGGCGGGGGCGCAGGTGGCAACGGCGTTGCCGCCCGTGGGGTCGGGCTGTCCGTTATAGACCCAGGTGGTGATGCGCTTGGGCTCGGCACGGCGGGCTTCGAGGTGCCAGAAGGGATGCCACTGGGTGGTGGTCTTGCGCTGGCCGGTTGCGGGGGCCGCAGCCGTCACATCGGTCGGGCAGGCGCTGGCGCCCTCGATGCGGGCCGTCTCGAGGTTGCGGGTCGGGTCGTTGGCGTAACAGGTCTTGAGGCCCGCAAAATCGGTGCGCGACGTGACGTTGCCGGCACTGTCGTACGTGATTGCGCTGCTCGACGCGCTGCAACCCGCGCCCCCAGGACGCGAAGTCCCTGTTTCATAAACAACACCATCAATTGTGATGGTTCCTATCGCAAAACTCTGACGAAAGTCGGGTGTGACTGTAAAAGAGTTGGTTTCATACTGAATTTCAGTGCCTTGCACCGAACCCGTGTGCTCAGTGCGAACAGGACGGCCGGATGAATTGTACTGATATGTTGAGTACCTATTCGCGGCTTCGTCAATAATTCCAGTTAATGGATTAGCATCAAATTCACCAAAGTATGAATTAGCCAGTTCAGCATTATTTTGAGAATTGCCTGAAATGTCATTCATATTGTAAATACGAGACCCAATTACGGAGAAGGAATCTAAATATTGAGGCGGAGGCATGCCTGGTCCATATTCACTCTCGTATAGAAAGGTTTTAGTCTTCGTATCCGGAAACTCAATTTTCTCAAGCCTATCCAGACTTAATGAAATAGCATACTTATAGCGCACTTCGTCTGCAGATAGCACGTCCAATCCATCCGGAGCTTTGGCTAGCTTAATGGTTCGATCACGCAAGTCGACAATGGATTCGATGAAATTCTGACCGTTGCGATTTATCTTGACATGCCGTCCAAAAGCGTCATTTATTTCTACAATAAATCCAGCTGAGTTATAAATTTCATACGTTTTGGAGACTCTATCGGTTAGCCGATAGCCTTCAGGAATTTCTATTAAATCTATGCTGTTGTGGCGAACTGGGACCAAGCTGGATGAAATCCGCTGAAAAAACTCGCGCCGATCAGCCGTTCGGACTGCCTCAAGAAGCTGAGTGTCTCGGGCATTTTTGACTATTTTTCGATCGTATGGAGATAAGAACCATCCCTGCCCAAGCAGACCTCTAATGCGATCGATGTTAAGGCTAGAGTATTCAATAGTGCTCTGAATCCCTTCCGGTAGGCTCGGAAAGGCGTCAGATTCCCGGTGTATTTTTGAACCAAGGCCAGGAGAGATAGGATTGCCGTACTCGCAAGTCTTGCTTAAATACCTGGAACGATTTCGGTAACAGATCTTGTTGGTGTTGTCGAAAGTCCAGCCATTGGGGCATGCCAAGTAGGGTATAGACCAAGCCCTTCCCTCCCAGTTTTCTACTGATGATGACCCTCCGTTTTTCTGTAACCAAGTTACCGTGTATTGACAAGAGGGTGTTCCATCCGTATCGAAATGACCAGCTCCACCCGAGTAGCAAATTTGACATGCATCCGTTGGATAACTGCAGGCATTTGGATAACAACCGGGTGATGATGCTTTACACGCAGCATCCCAGGATGAAAAGTATTTATTAACCATCGACGAATAAACAACATTGGGCTTAATGCTCTCTGTTTTGTTGCTTCCGTACCCTTCTGAAATAGCCTGCAAAGAAAAAAATGACAAACAAAATAAAACAACCCATTTTTTTATAAAATCCATTGCCATATTTAGGTTGTCATTTTCTTTCATTTCTTAGGCCCAATCTAAAACAATCTTTATTTCACTAAGTTAGCGAGAGTTTTTTCAATTGCATCGTTACTCATTGATCTGAAATCGTGAGAACCTCTTTTTCGAATGCAGAAAATCTCGCTCAAAAAAAATGCCGACGGCAAATAATATGCATTATATATTTCAATAATGTCAACTACATATTGATACCCAGGGAATAAATGTGCGCGTTTTCACTTACAGCGTTGATCGGCTTCCACTGCTCGAACTGTTGGTGTTGGTGATCAAGATCGGTAGCCTGGCGAGGCTACGTAGGCACCTTAGTTCTTCACACACACTGCAAGTCCAAGGTCAAGGCGCCGCCGGTGTAGATCGATGGGCTGAACCGCTGGCTGTCATCCTGACCGGCGCCAATCGCAACGACGTGCCCCAACCTCTGCCCCTCGTCGAGGTGACTCCACCCCTCCGTTGCAAACGGGGGCATCCGCTCTCCAAGCCTCGGATCATCCCGGCCGACCGCGGCTACAGCCATGACAAGTATCCTCGGCCACTCCGCGCTCAAGGCATCAAGACCGAGATCGCACGGCGCAACACGCCGCATGGCAGTGGCCTAGGTAAAGCCCGCTGGGTTGTCAGCGAACCATCGGTTAGCAGGCCGATGCAAAAAGCTCAGACTCCACGTCCAGCCTGAAGCCCGTTGTTTGATCTCTCATGACTTCATTCCCGAAATTGGATTCTCAATCCCATTTTTATGCCCATAGACTGGGCAGGGAAATGGGTTTTCACCCGATTCCAAGTGCCGCTTCATGCCGCACTCCCCATCGTCTGCAATTTCGCAATCCGCAGCAGGTTGTACGCCGCTGCCGACAAATAGGCGGCGATCTGGGTTCGGGCTTCTCCGATGAAACGGGTCTTTCTCATTCCACCCACCGTCTTCAACCACCCGAAGATCTCTTCAACCCGCTTTCTCTTGCGCTGGCTGACCTTGTAGCCTTCGGTGCAGGTCGTCCGTCCATCGAGGCCCGGTGTCTTGCGTCCTTCAATTCGGGCGATATGAGGTTTGATCTTGTGCTCGCGCAAATGCTGGACAAAGTCCTTCACGTGGTAGCCCTTGTCGGCCCCCAGCGTCTTGGGATGAATCCTGCGGCGCCGGGCGCGGGTGAGCAGTTGGCGAGCCGCTTTGTGTTCGGCCATCGTCGCATCGGTGATGAGCAGATCGATACACAGGCCGCTGCGGTTCTCCATGAGCGCATGGCCGCCGTAACTGAGCTTGGCCGGTTGGCCGTTGCCTTTCCTCATGAGCTTCGCGTCGGGATCGGTCGTGCTCCGGTGGGTGGCGTTGGAACGCTTCTCGCCTTTGAAGTCCACCATGCCGGTGCCGTCACCGCCGGGCTTGGGGGGCTCGTCGTCGTCCTTGCGCTTGAAGCTCTTGAAGGATGCCCAAGCGTCGATCAAGGTGCCATCCACGGTGAAGTGATCGGACGACAGCAGCTTGTCCTTGCGGGCCAGACGCACCACTTCGTCAAAGAAACGACGGGCGATGTCCGTTTCCACCAATCGCTCGCGCAGGCGGCTGAAATTGGATTGATCCAATCCACCCGACTCCAGGTCCAGATCGAGAAACCAGCGAAACAGCAGGTTGTAATCGAGTTGCTCACAGAACTGCCGATCCGAGCGCACCGAGTAAAACGCGATCAGCAACTGCGCCTTGAGCAACCGCTCCGGCGGAATCGACGGTCGGCCGCCCTTGGCGTAAAGCCCATCGAGTTCCGCGGAAATCGCCGAGAGTGCCGAGTCGGCCAGTTTCTTCACCGGACGCAGCGGATGATCGGCCGGAATCCGGGACTCGACCGAGAAATAGTGGAACATCGAGGACTGGGGATCGACTTCGCCGCGCATCGGTGCTGTGCCTGGGGTTTGAAGGATACGGCTAGGACAGGTGGGTGGCCGGATCGTTCACTGGGTTCTGCATCAGCCTGTTAGTTACACAATTACCGACGCCTGAATGTTCGATTCGCTCGATTGGCTGTCAGTCACAAAGCCTTTATCAAGATCGCCTGCAGCCTCATTTGCTTTGCTGGCGAAAGTTGAAATACGCGGGAGGCTCATTTTGTTAGGGTTTCTTGGCGCGTCTTCAGACCATTACGCTTTGGCCCTTCCAGCCGGAACAACCAGTCGGTGTAACGAATGCTCTCACCATGCTCACTGGACAGGTTCACCCAAGCAGGTAGATGTGCACGCCGCAATGCAGGTCCGAGCGAACGGCTACGCACCCCGATAACTCGTCCCTCCTGGCGCTCTACGATCCAATCCGCCGCGCCAGTCATCGGATCGCGGTACAACCGGCGCAGATGGCGCCGCACGAAAGGCACACGTGGGTCGAGGACCAGATCGTTCAGCGTCGCCGGACCAACCGCTGGGTCGTCAGGCTGGGCGGCCTGATAGCTGGCCAACGCGCGGGCAAACTCGCCGCCGATGAACAGCAGCTCGGCTTCCCGCGCTCGCTGGGCGGTGATCGACCACAGGCTGCCGAAGCGGGCCAGGCCGAAGCCCAGGGCCGCCACCGCGAAGAGCATCAAGAGGTAGGTGACGCCGCGCTGGCGTCCGCGCGTGGTCATAGCTCGCCGAACGGACGCCCGTCGCGGGCCGTTCCGGGGGCGCTGCTGTGCAGGTCCCACACGCCGGCACCGCCGGGTGGGGCCACCAGCAGCCAGCCATCGCGGCGGTCAGTCAGCGGATCCACCGGCGCAGCGCGCAGGTAGCGGCGGTCTACCAACTCGTCCAGGTCCTGTGGGTAACGCCCGGTGTCGCCGCGGAACTTGTCGATGGCGTCGCGGGTGACCGCCAGCGTTTCGGCCAGGGCCGCCTCCCGCGCCCGTTCCAGATGCACGAAGTAGCGTGGAGCGGCAATCGAGATGAGCAGCGCGACGATGGCCATCACCACCAGCAGCTCGATCAGCGTGAAACCACGGCCGCCGCCTGGCATCCGCATCACCATTCCCGGTAGGGCACACCGTCGAGCCCGCTGCCCGGCGCGCGGGAATAGACGTCGTACACGTCGCGCCCTTCCTCAGGCGCATCGGGTGGGCTGGCGTAGCTGCGCAGACCCCAGGTTTCAGCAGGGTTTAGCACTCGACCGGACTCGAAAGGATCTCTAGGCAAGCGTCTTAGCAGATAGATACGCGCCCCATCGGGAGAACGCTGGTCAGGCACACCTTGAACCAAGACATCCAAGGTGGGCGGATAGCCGCTTCCATCTGCCGCCCGAGCTATACGCCCTTCATCCACCAGTTGCTTGTAGCGATCGATGCCTTCGCGGAGCTGGCGCAAGGCCAAGCGCAGTTCACCTTCTTTGGTGCGCTGGACGGTGAGCTGCGCGACTGGCACCGCGATGGCCGCCAGGATGGCCACAATTGCCGTAGTCACCAGCATTTCAATCAGGGTGAAACCTCGCGGTCTCATTTACCCCCCGATCTTGCCTCGATCCTGACACTTACCGGTGGTGACGTAGGGACAGGCTGAAGCTGCCCGTCGACCTGAGCCAGAGCAGAACGTATCGAGAACCAAGCTTGACCTTTAGCCTCTTCGCGAACCTTAAAACGTATAGCCAATTGGGCCGAATCGCCTGCCGGCAACTGCAGCTCAAGAGTATTTCCACCCTCACGTGGCTGATCCATTGGCTCCACGAGACGAGCATCAAACCCCATCAACACGGGGCCACCTTCACCTGAGATGCCCTTTGCCTGCACCGTTACGCTGAAGACTTCACCGGGGCTCACTCGGTCGGGGCCCAGGATGACAAGCTCCTTCGATGAGGCCTCCTCTAGGCCCGTAGATTCTCCGCCCTCCGCCACTTGCGACGGAGTATTTGAGCCACCGGGATCCAAGGGAGTTGCTAGCACCGGCATCGCCACCACCGGCGGCGGCAACGTCTCGGCCTGCCGTGTCCCAGCCGCCGGCCCCGCCACGGGCGCGAGCAGCAGCGGCGCGGCCCCCACCGCCGACTCCGTCCCCGCACCAAACGTGGCACTGGCCAGCGCCGGCTGGTTGAGATTGCGCAGCACCCGTGGGGTGATCAGCAGCACGATCTCGGTCTTGTTGGCCACGTCACGCTGGCTGCTGAAGAGCCGCCCGAGCCCGGGCAGATCGCCGAGGCCCGGCAGGCGGTTGGCGGCACTGCGCTCCTCGTCGCTGATGAGGCCGGCCAGCACCTGGGTCTCCCCGTCCTTCAGGCGCAGGGACGTGGCGGCGCTGCGCGTGCCAACCTGGTAGGCCAGGGAGTTGGACGGGCCGAGGACTTCCTTGACCACGCTGCTGACCTCCAGATTCACCTTGATCGCCACCTCCTCGTCCAGGTGCACCGAAGGCTCCACCTCCAGCTTGAGGCCCACGTCCAGGTAATTCACCGAGGCCGATACGCCCACGTTGGCGGTGGAGGTGGTGGTGAACACCGGCAGCTTCTCGCCGATGTGGATGCGCGCCTTGTCCCGGTTCTTCACGCGGATGCGCGGGTTGGCGAGGATGTTGGAATCCCCGTCCTGGTCCTTCAGGTTGAGCAGCAGGCCGGGGTTGGCCACGTAGGGCACCATCGCGCCGGTGTTGCGCAGGTTCACATTGCCGCTGAGCAGCTGGCCGCCCAAGTTCTCGGTGATGGTGGTGCCGGTGGTGGTGGTCACCGCGCTGGTGGTGTTGGGCTGCAGCAGGCCGTAGCCGATCTGATCGGGGAAACGCAGGCCCAGTTCGAGCAGCTTGTTGCGGCTGATCTCCAGCACCTCCACTTCCAGCATCACCTCCGGCTCGGCCAGGTCGAGGCCGGCGATCAGCCGCTCGGCGAGGCGCACCGCGTCGGGCGTGTCCTTCATCACCAGCAGGTTGAGGCGCTCCTCCACAAAGACGTCCTTGGTCTTGACCATCTGCTTGACCAGTTCCATGGCCTGCTTGGGCGACGCGTTGGCGAGGTAGAAGCTGCGCGTCACCAGCTCCTGGTAGTCCTTCTGCTTGGCCGGCGTGTTGGGGTAGATCAGGATCGAGTTGTCGTTGAGCAGCTTGCGTTCAAGCTGCTGGGTCACCGCCAGCAGCTTGAGCACGTCGTCGATGCTGCTGCGGCGCACGAAGATCGACACCTTGGTGTCGGGTCGCACGTCCTTGTCGAGCACGAAATTGAGGCCGGACTCCCGCGACAAGACCTCCAGCACGCCGCGCAGCGCGGCGTCGCGGAATTCGAGGGTGATCGGCTTGGCGAGAGGTCCCTTCAGCGCCACCGGCAGCGGATCGCGGGCGGCGGTACGCTCGTCGAGCCGGCGCATCACGCCACGCGCCACCGCATGGCCGGGCTCGGCGGCCAGCACGCTGCGGGCGACCTGCTCTGCGCCGACGAAGTCCTGCGCGTCGAGGCGCTTGCCAGCCTCGGCCGCCATCCGGTTGCGCTGGCGCTGGGCGGCGATCGTCTCCAGCCCGGCGACCACCCGCGGGTGATTCGGGTCGTACTGGCGCGCCAGCACCAGCGCCGCCTCGGCGTCCTCGAAACGGCCGCCGGCCCGCGCCTCCTCGGCCACGGCCAACTGGCGCAAGGTCAGGCGGTCGCGCTGGCGCAGGTAGTAGCTGCGCAGCGCCAGGTTGGCGGGGTCGGCGGCGACCTTCTGCTGCAGCTCGCGCAGGGCCGCGTCTGGGGCTCCGCTGGCGAAGGCCTGGCGGCTTGCCTCCAGGGCGGGGTTGGCGGCGCAGGCGGTCAACAAGGCAAATACGAGGGCAAACGCGGCCCCGGCGCACAGGGTACGGAACGGACGTCGTGGCTTCATGGATTGCCTGTGCTCAGGCTCTGGGTTTCGTTGAGGGGCAAATACAGGAAGTCGATGCGCTGGCGGCTCACCGCCGTGACCCGGTAGCGGCCATCGAGCACGTCGCCGGGGCGCACCGCGCGGACCTCGTCCCGCTCCAGCAGGAAGGCCGCCGGCGGGCCGCCATCCTCCAGCGCGCCGCCGTAGCGGTAAGGCAGCGGCGGTGCGACGGGCTTGGTGTCGACGACTGGCGAAGGTGGCGGCGGCGGCAGGAAGCTGCGTGCGGGGAAGAGTTCGCCCGGCGGTCCATCGGCCGGCGGACGCGCGCCAAGGCGCAGTTCGCCCAGCGGCGTGGCCGGGATGGCGGCCGGACGTGCACGGCCGGCCTTGCGCAGCGGCCGCGCACCGCCGTCGCCCTCATCGTCCAGCCCGGCGGCCCACCAGGCGGCGGCAAGGACGGCGCCCAGCGCGAGGATCAACCCATGGGCGCGTTTCATGAGCGCCCCCGCAGGAAAATCACCAGCCGGACCCGCGCGTCCAGTTCCTCGGCGCCGATGTCGGCGCGCTTCAGCAGCAGCCCGTCGATAGCGACCTCCGGCAGTTCGGCCAGCAGGTCGCCGAGCCACAGGCGCAGCGCGGCATAGCGGCCGTGCAACGGCAGCTCCAGCGCCACCTGCTCCAGCGGCGTGCCGGTCACCGGCGTGGAGCGGTAGTCGGCCTTGTCGGCGGCGAGGCCGCGGGCCAGCGCGTAGCCGTGGATGCGCACCAGCAGATCGGGCAGGCCGTCGCTGGCCGGGAAGGCGCCGTAGTAGGCGTCGAGGCGCTCCCGCTCGGCGGGCGGCGGCGGCAGCGCGTGGCGCTGCTGGCGCAGCAGGCTGCGGCTCTGGCGGTCCAGCATGTCGGCTTCGTCGGCGAGGGGCCGGTTGCCGCTGATGTCGAAGGCCAGCGCGAAAACCATTAGCGCCACGCCGAGCACGCCGGCCCAGCCGGCGCCGCGCAGGATCCGCTGGGCTTCCGCTCGTAAGCTGGCGAGGCGCGGCGCCGTCACGGCTGCGCCTCCCAGCGGGCCTGCAGGTCGAAGCCGACCACCGGGAGCGGCCCGTTCTGGCGGAAGGCGTAGCCCGCCAGGCGCACGTCGCGCAGCGCCGGGATGGCTTCGAGGCGTTTCACGAAGGCGAAGACCTCGGGCAAATTGCGGGCCTCGCCGCTGAGCTTGAGCCGCCCCTTGGCGCCGTCCTGGTCCATCTCCAGCAAGGCCAGGCCCGGATCGTCGGCGGCGCTCTCGAGGGCCGCCAGCAAGGCGTTCCAGTCGCGACCGAGGCCGGCCACCACGCCGAGGGCCGCGCGGCGTTCGGGGTCCGTGAGTGGCGCCACCGGTGGTCGGACCGGATGGGCCACGGCGCTCTGCCGGCGCGCCCGTTCATCGGCATGGCGCGCCTCGGCGAGGCGGGTTTCGGCCACGTCGAACTCATGCAGCACAGCGAATGCGGCGAGCCCTCCGCAGGCCAGCATCAGCCAGCCGAGCGCGCCGGGCGGTCGGCGGCGGCCGCTGAAGTCCAGGTCCACTGCCGCCGGCACGGCGCGACTCACGGACGGGCCTCCACGCAATCGGCGTGGGTCCAGCCGGCCGGCAGCGGCGCGTCCGTCGGCAGCACACCGGCCACGTAGAAGGTGCCGGCGGCCGGTGCGTCCGGCAGCGTGGCGAGCAGCGCGATCAGGCCGTCCACCGCAGCGCGGCCATCGGCCTCGCCGACCGGCAGGCTGCGCAGGGCCCGCCAGGCGCCAGCCGCCCACACCCCGATAGTGACGCGCCCCGGCTCCCGGCGCGCGAAGGCGCCGTCGCCACGGAAACGGCGGCGGGCCCAGTTGAAGTCGGCCAGGAAAGCCGGCTCGACCGCCCGCAGGCTCAATCGGCGCTCCCTCGCCCAGTCCCGCAGCGCGTCGTGCAGGGCGAGCGGCAGCGCCGCGGCGACACACTGCGGCCCGGCGGCGTTGCGGTCGGCGAGCGCCACCCAGGGCCCAGCACCGAAAACCTCGACAAATCGATGTTCGACAAAAACCCGTCGCTCGTCCGCCGACAGCCCCTTCGGCCAGGTCACACGCAAATAACGCACGTGGCGGTCGGCGACGGTGACGTGCAGGCGCGAGAAGCGCGGCAGCGCCGGCAAGGCGGCCAGCGCCTCGCCCCAGTCGGCGTCAACGACCGGCTGCTCGATCACACCGGCCCGCCGCTCCAGCCGCAGCGCATCCGGCCCGATATGCAGCGTCGCGCGCTCAGGCCACGAAAGTGACACGGTTCAGCTCCTGCAAGGTGGTGAGACCGTCGCGGACCAGCGCCAGGCCGGCGTCGCGCAGGCTGGCGAAGCCGCGCCGGCGAGCCGTCGCCTTCAGCTCGCGCAGCGGCGCGCGGGCGATGATCAGGTCGCGCAGCTCGTCGTCGAGGATCAACACCTCGGCGATGGCGTGCCGGCCCCGGTAGCCTGTGCCGCGGCAGGCACCGCAGCCGCTGCCGGCGCGGAAACGATAGCCGCTCATGCTCGCCAGGCCGGAGTCGGCGAGCAGCGCGGCGTCGGGCGTGCACTCGGCGCTGCAAGCCGGGCAGTTCACGCGGATCAGGCGCTGGGCCACCACGCCGTTCAGGGCCGCCACCAGGTTGTAGGGGTCGATGCCCATGTGCATGAAGCGGCCGATCACGTCGAAGACGCTGTTGGCGTGCACAGTGGTGAACACCAGGTGGCCGGTCAGCGCGGCCTGCACGGCGATCTCTGCGGTCTCCGGGTCGCGGATCTCGCCGACCATGATCTTGTCCGGGTCGTGGCGCAGGATGGAGCGCAGGCCGCGGGCAAAACCCAGGCCCTTCTTCTCGTTCACCGGAATCTGCAGCACGCCGGGCAGTTGGTACTCCACCGGGTCTTCGATGGTGACGACCTTCTCCTGCCCCGAGTGGGTTTCGGACAGCACGGCGTAGAGGCTGGTGGTCTTGCCCGAGCCGGTCGGCCCGGTGACCAGCAGCATGCCGTAGGGCTCCATGGCGAGGCGGCGCAGCGTGGCGCGGGTGGCGGCGTCGAAGCCGAGGGTCTCGAGGGTGAGGGCCGCCATCTCGCGGGTCAGGTGTTCCTTGTCGAGCAGGCGCAGCACGGCGTCCTCGCCGTGGATGCTGGGCATGATGGAGACCCGGAAGTCGATCGGGCGGCCGGCGGCGTGGACCTTGAAGCGTCCGTCCTGGGGCACGCGCCGCTCGGCGATGTCAAGCTCGGCCAGCACCTTCAGGCGCGACAGCACCTGCTCGGCCAGTTCGCCGCCCTGGGCGCCGCCGGCCCGCGTCAGCACGCCGTCCACCCGGTATTTGACGACCAGCCCACCGGGCACACTCTCCAGGTGGATGTCGCTGGCCCCCTGCTGGATGGCGTCGTAGAGGGTGGAGTTAACCAGCTTGACCACCGGGCTGGCGTCGCTGGCGATGCGCCGCAGGGACAAGTCCTCGCCGTCGTCCACGCGGGCCGCGGCGGCTTCGCCGAGCACGCCGGCGACGACGCGGCCGGATTCCGCGTGGCGGGCCAGGCAGGCGGCCAGATCGTCGCGGCGCGCCAGGCGCAGCGCGAAGGGTTCGGCGAGGCGGCCGCCGAGGCCGTCGAGCAGGTCGGTGTCCTGCGGGTCGGCGACGGCGATCAGCAGCCGCCCGTCGTCCGCGCGGCCGGCGAAGGCGTCGCGGCGCAGCGCGTCGTCGAAAGGCAGCGCGGCAAAGTCGGGCTGCAGCGCGAACAGTTCGGCGTGGCCGATGGCGGCAATCACTGGATGCTCTCCGCCACCTGGAAGATCGGCAGGTAGAGCATCACCAGCACCACGCCGACGCCCACCGCGATCACCAGCATCAGCAGCGGCCCGGCCAGGCGGGCCACCAGTTCGAGCCAGCGGGCGTTGTCCTGGTCGTGGAAGTCGGCGGCGCGCTCCAGCATGTCGCCGAGGTTGCCGGCCTTCTCCCCCACCGCCAGCATGCGCAGCGCCACCGGCGTGGCGAGGCCGTGGGCCTGCAGCGTGGCGGTGAAGCCCTGCCCTTCGCGCACCGCCGTCCGGCTGGCCAGCAGGCCGGGCCGCAGCACCGGCGACAGCAGGCCCTCGACCATACCCATCGCCGCCACCGCCGGGATGCCGCCGCGCAGCAGCATGCCCAGCGTGCGGTACAGGCGGGCCAGCTCGAAGACGCGCAGCCGCTCGCCGAGGCGCGGCAGGCACCAGGCCAGGCGTAGGAGCGCGGCACGGCTGTCGGCGCGGACGGCCAGTGCCCCCAGCCCTCCGAGCGCGGCCACGACAGCGCCGCCGATCAGCCCGCCATGGGCGTCCATCAATTGCCCCCAGTCGAGCAGCAGGCGCGACATCCACGGCAGCTCGCCGCCGACACTCTCGAAGACTTGCGCGAAGCGCGGCACCACAAAGAGCAGCAGGAACAGCATGACCGCCCCGCCCACCACCAGCAGCAAGGCCGGGTACACCGCGGCGGCGACCAGCGTGCCGCGGATCGCGTCGAGCTGGCGCTGGTAGGCCACGTAGCGGGACAGGGCGGGCTCCAGGTCGCTGGTGTGCTCGGCGGCGCGCACGGTGGCCACGTACAGAGGCGGGAAGGCGGCTGGCTGGGCTTCCAGCGCGGCGGACAGACTGCGGCCTTCCCGCAGCCCGTGGCCGAGGGCGTCCACTACCGCGCGCAGAGCCGGGCGGGCCTCCTTCTCGGCGAGGGCGCCGAGCGCGTCGGCCAGCGGAATGCCGGCGCGCA
The DNA here is from genome assembly GCF_058800215.1 of Zoogloea sp. GW822-FHT05C07. Lineage (NCBI taxonomy): Bacteria > Pseudomonadati > Pseudomonadota > Betaproteobacteria > Rhodocyclales > Zoogloeaceae > Zoogloea > Zoogloea sp. GW822-FHT05C07. The sequence goes on along the minus strand of NZ_CM179510.1, from coordinate 2,630,522 downwards.
GCAGGGCCACCAGCTCCTGGTTGAACAGCATCAGCGGGAAGCGCGCGCCGCGGGCCGGCCGCCCCAGCGGCGCAACCGACAGCACCGCCAGGCGGCGCTCGGCAGCCAGCGCGCGGGCGGCAGCTTCATCGACGGCATCGACCTCGATGTCGACCACGGACGAGGCCGCCCCGAGGGCGCGAACACGGAAACGCATGGCTCACCAGTTGACGATGTCGGCGGCCTCGCCGCTGCCGCCGGGCTGGCCGTCGCGGCCGAAGGAATACAGGTCGAACTCGCCGTGCTCGCCCGGCTGCTGGTACTGGTAGGGCTTGCCCCACGGGTCGTCGGGCACCGCCTTCTTGAGGTAAGGGCCGGCCCAGCGAGCGGCATCGGCCGGCTTCTCGGTAAGGGCGCGCAGGCCTTCCTCGGTCGTCGGGTAGCGGCCCACGTCGAGGCGGTACTGGTCGAGCGCCTTCTCCAGCCCGTCGATCTGCGCCCGCGCCGCCTTCACCTCCGACTTTCCGATGTGGGCGAAGAACTTGGGCCCGACGTAGCCGGCCAGCAGGCCGATGATGGTCATCACCACCAGCAGTTCGAGCAGCGTGAAACCAGCAGCAGTTCTTCGGGCTCCCAGAAATTTACGCATACAAAAAGCATAAATTAAATTGACATACGAATTATATATCAGGCATATTTAAAACGCCTAACAATTTTTCAGGCATACATTGCCAATGCGTACTTCGGCCCTCGATAGAGCAACAAGACGTTCGATCGAATTTCTTTAAAACCCCTAGTACACCAAAGAAGAATCCCAGCATTAACCCTACGACCAGGACAGCCTCCCCCATGAAAAGAAGCACCACGCAAGTCATCGTTACCGCAAGGAGCAGTCTCTCCTTCCGACTTCGCCCTGTGGTTATGGTGGCACTATCTTTGGTTGCGGCCCCCTCTTTTTCTGCGGGCTCGTTTTATACAACAGGCGGATATAGTGGCGGCTACTCCGGTTCAGGCTTCCTATCAATAGAGGAGGCCGCAAAATGGAGTTGCCGTATGAACATGACTATGCCATGGGGCGCCAACTCCCCCCCTCCGCCTCCCAGCTTCTTCAGCTGCGACGGCCGTGCTGTCTATTATCAAATTCAAAGCACTCCTTTTCTTCAATATGGCGGGTGGACAAACTGGTGGGGTTCATATTTGTCCGATGGGTATGGCCCCTATCCTTATTTTGCTATTGGCTATGATCCGCAGCGTCCTCCCCGCGCAAAAGATCTAGGTAACGACGGCGGCTGTGGTGGCGGCTCTTCGCCTGCCACCCCGAACCCGATCTCCATAGGCACGGGCGATAAATACCTTAATGAAGCTGATCTGGTTGGGTCGATTGGCGGCCAACTCGAATTTCGCCGCTACTACAACAGCAGCGTATATATGCAAGGCACCGCCATTGGGGAAAAGTGGCGTCACAACTACGACAGAAGAGTCGGAATCCCTCTCCTATATGAGAGTTTTGGCTTGACAACAATCAACCGAGCTAACGGCAAGGTTTTTTCGTTCTCCAAAACACAAAACAACTGGACTTCCGATTTGGATGTCACCGATGGGCTAAAGGCACTCACCGATTCGAGTGGCAATCAAACCGGCTGGCTCTACACTGTCGCATCCGGCGGATTTGAAATCTACAGTTCAAGTGGAACCCTACTTTCCCTCGTCACTCCATCTGGCGCATCGCAATCATTGTCTTACGATGCAACCACCGGTCTTCTTTCTGAAGTCAAAGACCATTTTGGTCGATCTTTGAGTTTTTCGTACAACGGAGGAAAGCAGCTCATTTCCGTACAAAACTCAAACGGAGAGGTTGTTTCGTACACTTATCTTGCGTCCAATCTTTTATACGAAATCAAATACAACGACGCAAGCACCAAACGATACATTTACAATGAATCGGCAAACACAGTCGAGTTCGGTCCTCTTGCGAAGATAACTGGCATTATCGACGAAGCGGCCATTCGTTTCTCAAGTTACAAGTACGACGTCAATGGACGTGCCATTTATGAAACGCTTCCTGAAGGAGTTTCAAGTTATCTGCTTGCTTACTCCTCCAATAGCGCTTCAGTTACAGACCCACTCGGCACTATTCGCACGTACAACTTCCAAACCCTAAATGGCGTAACCAAAGCCGCAGGTCAAAGCCGCCCCGACGGAGCGGGTTGCAGCGCGTCGAGCAGCGCAATCACGTACGACAGTGCCGGCAACGTCACGTCGCGCACCGATTTTGCGGGCCTCAAGACCTGTTACGCCAACGACCCGACCCGCAACCTCGAGACGGCCCGCATCGAGGGCGCCAGCGCCTGCCCGACCGATGTGACGGCTGCGGCCCCCGCAACCGGCCAGCGCAAGACCACCACCCAGTGGCATCCCTTCTGGCACCTCGAAGCCCGCCGTGCCGAGCCCAAGCGCATCACCACCTGGGTCTATAACGGACAGCCCGACCCCACGGGCGGCAACGCCGTTGCCACCTGCGCCCCCGCCGATGCCAAGCTCCCTGACGGGCAGCCCATCGCCGTGCTGTGCAAGAAGGTCGAGCAACCCACCACCGACACCTCCGGCGCCGCCGCCTTCGCCGCAGCAAGCGATGGGCTCGCCCGAACCTGGACCTACACCTACAACGCGTTCGGCCAGGTCCTCACCGAGAACGGTCCGCGCACCGACGTCGCCGACACCACCACCTACACCTACTATCCCGATACGACCGCGACCTGGACCCGGGGGGATCTGAAGAGCGTCACCAACGCCCTGGGCCACACCTGGAACTACACCCAGTACGACAAGGCGGGGCGCCTGCTCGCGGCCTCCGACGCCAACGGCACGCCCCTCACCTTCACCTACACCCCCCGTGGCTGGCTCAAGACCCGCAGCGTTGGCGGACAGACAACTACATACGACTACACCCCCTGGGGCGGCCTCGCCCGCGTCACGCTCCCGGACAACAGCTACACCGTCTACACCTGGGATGCCGCCCATCGCCTGACCGACATCAGCGACAGCATGGGCAACACCACGCATTTCACGCTCGACAACGCCGGCAACATCACCGCCTCCGAGACCCACGACAGCCAGGGTCGGATCTCCCGCCGCACCCGCACCGACTTCGATGCCCTCGGGCGGCCCTGGAAGCACTATGACTCAGCTGGCCATGTCACTGAGACGCGCCACGATGCCATGGACCGGCTCAATGCCGTCGTCGATCCCGCGGGGCGAACCACGACCTATGCCCGCGACACCTTCGGACGCGTCCAGGACATCACCGATCCCCTGCCTACCCCGGGCCATACCGGCTTTGACTACGACGCCCTCGATCAGATCACCCGCTTCGTCGCGCCCAATGGGGCCAGCACCAACTTCACGACGGACGGCCTGGGCAATCTGCGCCAGGAGAGCGGACCAGACCGGGGCGCCGTCAGCACCACCTTCGACGCCGCCGGCAACCTCCTCACCCGTAGCGACGCCCGCGGCAACACCCTGAGCCACACCTACGATGCCCTCAACCGGCTCACCCAGACTTTGCTCAAGAGCAGCACGGGCTCCGTCGTTCAGACCCTCACCTACACCTGGGACAGCGCCACCGGCTGCATCAACGGCAAGGGGCGCCTTTGCCAGGTGGCCGACGGCACCGTCACCACCACGTATGCCTATGACGTCCGTGGTAACCGCCTCTCGGAAACCCGTCTCGAGGGCGGCAAGACCTTCACCACTCAGTACACTTACAACGCCGCCGACCGCCTCGTCGCCACCCTCACCCCCACCGGCACGCTCCTCGATCAGGCCCTCGATGCGGCAGGGCGTGTCCAGACGTTGACCGCCACCCAGGGCTCCAGCGTGTTCCCGGTCGCCTCCGCCATTACCTACGATGGATCGGGCGAGCCCACTCAGCTGACCCAAGGCAGCGGGCTCACCCATTCCATCCAGCGTGACGAGGACGGACGACTGGGGTTCTCCACCCTGGGGCTGGCGTCGACGTCGCTGACGGTCGGCCTGAGCCGACGCTACATCCGCCCCAGCCAGAGCCTGACCTTCACCGTCGCCCTCAACCCCGTCCAGGCGGGCGGTACCCTGAGCCTGTGTCGGCTCGACTGCCAGGGCCCCAACAAACTCGCCGAAGGCCCGGCCAGTGCCGGCCTGCTGACTGGCACCCTCAGTGGGCTACCTCAGGGCGTACACCACCTCTACGCCACCTTCAGCCCCAATCCGCCCTACGCCTCCAGCACTTCACCCACCCGCCGTCTGCTCGTCGGGGTTCCGCCCAATCTCTTCTTCGAAGATCTCCTTCAATGATGCCGAGGCACGCCACCATGACACTGCGACTCCCCGCCCTCACCCTGGGCCTCGTTCTCTCGACCGCCGCGCTGCAGGCTCACGCCGTGGCCCTCTCGTGCACGGGCGGTATCTCCCAGATCCAGACCTCGGCGTCCGGCGAGTTGCGCATCCTGCCGGCCTGGCGCGGCGACTGGGTCACCCTGTGCAATGTGAGCACCGTCTGGAAGGGCATCCCGGTCGAGGTGTGCAAGCGCTGGCACGCCCATGTCCTCACCGCCCAGATCGCCCAGACCAGCAGCCGGGTCTATTACGCCACCACCACCGCGGCCACCTGCGGCGCCATGGGCAACTACACCAACGCCGACGCGCCCGAGTTCGTCGGCAACAACTGAGGGGACGGCCATGACGCTTCGTATCCGCCTCGCCCTCGCCCTTCTCCTTGGCACCCTCGCACCGGCCACCTTCGCCGCCAGCCTCACCTGCAAGGGGACTGTGACCGATCTGGCCCACACCGCCACCGGGGAGCTACGCATCAAACCGGCCTGGCGCGGCGACTGGGTCACCCTGTGCAATACCTCGGTGGCGTGGAAGGGCATCCCCACCGAGGTCTGCAAGCTCTGGCAGGCCCAGGCCCTGGCCGCCCAGATCACCCAGGCCGGCACTACCGCCCAGTACGACAGCACAAGCGCCGCGGTGTGCTCGTCCATCGCCACCTATGGCAACGCCGATGCCGCCACCTTCTTCGCCAACTACTGAGACCCGGACCATGCCTGCTTCGCTCCTGCGCCTGATCCGGATCGGTTTGGCCGCGTTGCTCCTGGTCGGCGCGCCGGCCCGTGCCGACACCTACACCTACGATGTCCTGGGCAACCTCTCCACCCTCTCCAGCGACCGTGGCACCCGCAGCTTTACCTACGACGAGCTCAACCGCCTCAAGACCGAGGCGGGCTTTACTGGCACCCGCGCCCATGCCTACGATGCCAATACCAACCGCAGCACCAACGGCGCCGTGCCACCGACGCTCGTCACCTACACACCGGCCTCCGACCGCATCGCTACCCTGAACGGCATTGCCGTCACCTTCGATGCCGCCGGCAACCTCCTCGCCGACGATCTGTACACCTACACCTGGGACGAGGTCGGACGCCTCAAGACCGTCTCGAAGAGCGGCAGCCTCCTTGCCACCTACGCCTACGATCACCGCAACCGCCGCAGCCGCAAGACCACTACCGCCGCCGCGCCCCAGGGCGCCCAGACGATCCTCTACCACTACGACCAGGACGATCACCTCATCGCCGAGACTCGCAGCGACGGCACGCCGCTGCGCACCTACGCCTGGCTGGGCGAGTTACCCATCACCATCATCGAGCACGCTGCGCTCTCCACGCCGCCCCGCACCCTGCACCTGCAGCACGACCACCTGGGCACCCCGCGCCTGGCCAAGAACGATGCCGGAATCATCCAGTGGCGCTGGGACAGCGATGGCTACGGCGCAAGCGCCCCCACTCAGGATCCGGACGGCGACGGCAAGTACACCAGCATCAACCTGAGGTTCCCGGGGCAGTACTACGATCTGGAGAGCGGGCTGCACTACAATTGGAATCGCTACTACTCGCCCAGGCTCGGGCGGTATATCTCACCCGATCCGATCGGGATCGAGGGCGGAAGTAATGCGTATGCTTATGTCAACGGCAACCCGATTTCCTTGACTGATCCGGAGGGGCTATTCGCAGGTGTAGGTAATCCGGTTGTTGGTGGTGGTGTGCTGATCATCGGCTGCGCCATGTCACCAGGATGCCGCCAAGGCTTGAGCAATGCAATATCCGGTATAGCTAATGCCGTGATATCGGCGGCCGGCAATGCGGTTGACAAGGTATGCAAGCCAGCAAAAGAAAATGCCGAACCTGGGGACCTGTGTGAGCAGCTAGCACTGGCTGAAGCGCAAGCAGGAGCCGGGGTTCCAATCATGGGGGCAATGGCGGATGAACCACGATTGATTGCCGTTTATGGGAAAGGCCCATGGATAAAGAAACAGCATACGCACATCTGCCCCAATGGACGTAAGCTTGTAATTCACTACTTTAGTAATGGCGTAAAAAACGTAGAGCTTAAGTTCAAATAGAGGAAAGCATGAAGAGACTTCGAATTTCGCTGCGGTTGGATGAGGGTGAAAGTGCTGAGCTAACAGCTATTTTAAGCTGCGACGGGTTTAAAGGAATGGGGCAATGCTATATAGATATCAGAGATTTCGAACGCAAAATTGAAGGGTTCTTAAGCTATCCATTATCAAAAGATGCGGCGCCTTGCATTGAAGGAGGCTACTTCAAGAAAGACATGAGCGGCCTTTCTCAAACCCATCTGAGGATTGCCGCCTTTCCAATAGGGAGCGTCGGAAAGGTCGCTCTAGAGGTTGAACTGAGTAGCCCCTTTGATGAGGACTTAAGTGAGTTTCGGGCACGACTCGTTGCATCCATTGCTTTGGAATATGAAGACTTGCGGAGACTGTATGAGGCGCTGAAGTCCAGCACCAGGGAGCCTGGCGTAGAGTTCATCGTTGATTTCTAGTCTTAGAAGCTCTGAATTGCCCCGGGTTTCCTAGACACCCTATACCCTCACAACTGAGGCAAATCGGAGGTGTTCATGGAAACGAAGAAGTCGCAGCAACGCTTCACTGAAGAATTCAAGACCGAGGCGGTCCGTCAGGTGACGGAACGGGGTCATCCGGTCGCTGAAGTGGCGGCCCGGCTTGGGGTCAGCAGCCACAGCCTGTACGCCTGGATCAAACGCTACGGGGTTCCGCCGGCGCAGCGCACTCAGCAGGACAGCCAGTCCGATGAGATCAAACGCCTCAAGGCGGAGCTACGCCGGGTGACCGAGGAGCGCGACATCTTAAAAAAGGCCGCCGCGTACTTTGCCAGGCAGTCCGGGTGAAGTACGCGTTCATTCAAGCCAATGAGGCTCTTCACCCGGTGCGGCGCCTGTGTGCGGTGCTGGCGGTTCATCACAGCGGTTACTACGCATGGCGCCGGCAGCCCCATTCCCCGCGCTGCCAGGACGACCGGCGGGTGAGTACCCTGGTGCATCAATCCTGGATTGAGAGCGGGCGGGTGTATGGCTATCGCAAGGTCTGCACCGATCTGCGCGACCTGGGCGAGCGCTGCGGCAAGCACCGGGTGGCCCGGCTGATGCGCCAGGCCGGCTGGAAGTCCCAGACGGGCTACACGCGTCGGCCCGGGTTTCGCAGCGGGAAGCCAGCGGTGGTGGCACCCAACCACCTGAAGCGCGCGTTCGACGTCGCCGAACCCAACACGGCGTGGGTGACCGACATCACCTACATCCGCACGCACGAGGGCTGGCTGTATCTGTCGGTGGTGCTGGACCTGTTCTCACGCCAGATCGTCGGCTGGTCGATGGGCGAGCGGATGACTCGCGATCTGGCGATCGGCGCCTTGCTGATGGCCGTCTGGCGAAGAAAGCCGGTGCTAGTGCATTCCGACCAAGACAGCCAGTTCAGCAGCCACGACTGGCAGGACTTCCTGAAGGCTCATCGACTCAAACCCAGTATGAGCCGACGCGGGAACTGCCACGACAACGCTGTGGTGGAAAGCTTCTTCCAGTTGCTCAAGCGCAAACGGATCAAGCGCCAGATCTACCTGACCCGGGAAGACGCACGGGCCGACGTGTTCGATACATCGAGCTGTTCTACAACCCGAAACGCAGGCACAGTCACAACGACCAGCTCTCGCCGGTCGAGTTTGAACAGCGGTATCTTTTGAGGAACGGGAACGTCTAGGAAACCCGGGGCAATTCAGCATGACAAATGAGTATCATTGCAAAGTCGCTCATTTTCATGTCATGCGAGGTTTGAAGGTAGCACAAGAAGTACCGCCTCAATGACTGACTGCTTCCTGAATCCATGCCTGACTCACACTTCCGGCCAATAGCTGCCGGTCGATGTCACCATTCAATTTAAATAGCTTGGATCACGTCAGCCTCCGCTGAATGGCCGGTTTGCGCTGAGCAAATTACCGGTGGCACTGTCTCAACCCGGCCAGTAACGGCCTCTTCGGTCAACTCGCAGAGCAACCGCTTCAGGCTGATCGCAGACCTTTGCTAGTTTGAGGCACCGGTCGTGCCAGCCAATTAAGGGCGAATTTTGACCGGTGCATTGACACTCGGAGGTAGTGCCATCATCACATGCAAGTCCTCGCTAGCGTGCTGAACGTCAGTTTCTAGGCTAAGTACCCCGTCGAAGAACGACCCGAGGAGCACATAATCCTGGTCGAGAATATCGTTCAATACGACCTTGTCCGTTGCTGTATCCAGGCCACCATCTCCCAACCATTGAAGCGCATGGTGAATCAGTAGATAGCACCAGCGCCTTGTCATGCTCTTGGTCTTCCAGAGCCTGCGCGAAACTGACGCTGGCGCACCGATGTTTTCCATGTGCGCCACGTAGAGTGCATCTCCGACACTACGGGCGATACCAATACGTGCCAGGCGTCCCGACATCCCCTCCTGTCGGCACGCCTTGATTTCGTCGTTAGTGAGATTGGAGCGCAACTTGCCCACCACACTCAGGAGTTCCTCCCGGTTAGCCTGGGCGTTCAACTCGTGCTTTTGGAGGTCTTGTCGGATCTCGTCCATCCGTCCTCGTAGTCGAGACATGGTTTGTCCGTTACCCGAGCGGCTTTCCACAATGGCACCGCGGAGTAACTGAGTAAAATCGTCGGGCAGCAGTTGCCCTTCCGCCGACACTCGCCGTTTTAACTCCAACCTGCGGGCCTCCTGTACAGACATCGACATAAAGCAGCGTTTCACGACAGGAATGAATGCCTCAAAGCTAAGGCGGAACGTTTTCTCCCACCTTTCGCTCTTGACCATCTCTAGAAGCCCAGTATCTGGGATGACGAACTTTGTATCCGACTGCGCTGCCATTAATTTGACAAGCTCAACCCTGCGCATGACGTTCTGGTCAACAACGTAGATTTTTGCCATGGTCTCCAAGCGCAGGCAGTTAAAAGAGGAGTTGGTCGCCTAACGCCTCTATAGGTGTCGCATAGAGCTGACCTGCTTTGGCGGAGTGCCCCCAAATCATTCCGGTGATGCGTGCATCGGTTGGACTCCACGTTTTGCCTTGCCGGGTAATCTCTTCGTAGCGGGTGTTCCACAATAACGATCCGCTCATCCCATCCGGCAAAGACAGCGAACCGCGGGTGCCAAGCATGGGCAACGCATGCTCAGGACTCCAAGCTAGGCAGACGTGGATTTCACGAACCGGGTGGGGTGGCTCCTCTTTGAAGACAGCCTCGTTCAGTTGGACCTCTCGGAGAAACACGGCGGTGCCTTGGACGATCTGAGTATCGAACATCTGCGTTGTGTCGGCCCCAGGAAATCCGTAGGTATAAAGTAGTTCGCCCTGAACCGGTTTGTGTGCGGTTGCAAACAGCGATCTTGGCACGCATTGGCCTTTGTGTTTAAGCACCTTGAACGAATTCTTGATAGTCGCAATGGCGGCGTCGATCGGGTGCGGGACATCGATGAACTTACCTTCGATACTGATCCCGTTTTCGCAGCCAAAGCATGAGTAGCCAAGGCGGCCGCGCTTCTGCCAACGAGCTACGTGTTCACATGTGACGATGCATGGCGATCCTTCGTACTCAATGAGCCAACCGGTGCCAAGGTGGTCGCCCGGTGGTTCCCGTGTGTCGCCTTTCGGGATGAACTGGATTGCACAGACATATGGCTCAACGAAGCTCGTCAGTGCTTCGGCTTCGGCATCAGACAAAGGTGGCTGTGACATGGTCCTCCCTGTTTTATGCTTTTGGTTGCGTATTCTCTCATGCCTGCTGTCGCCCCTTTGATCACAACTAGCCGACTAGCCTCGCATGGCTTTGTTGCACAACTCCCCGTTGAGGGGAACCTCCCCTTTCCCCGGACGGATTTATGCCACGCGCACCGTCTGCGGGGTGCCCAGGTGGGTGAAGCGATTCAGGATCGCCGCACGAATCTGCAACTCGGCGACCTGCCGGTCGGAGTCCCGCGCCACGACCCGTTCGCCCAGCAGCTTGAAGCACCTCATTTTCCCCTCCACCAGGCTGCGCAGGTGGTCCCCGCTCCATTTCTTCCAGATTGCCTGCCCGACCTGCCCGGTGGTGCGCAGGATTTCGTTGCGGACCTTCGCGCCGGGCCGATCCTCCTTCCACGGCCGGGCATTGCGTCGCACGGGGATGACTGCAGTCGCCCCACGAAAGGCAATGGCCTCATGGCAGGCCTTGGTGTCGTAGGCGCCGTCGCCACTGACCGACAGCACGGTCTCCGTCGGCGGAACCTGCCCGAGCAGATCCGGCAGCATCGGGGCATCGCCTACGCCGTTGCCCGTGACCTCGATCGCCCGGATCTCCAGCGTCTCGGCGTCGATCCCTAGATGAACCTTGCGCCATTGCTGGCGGCGGTCCGCCCCGTGCTTCTTCGTCTTCCACTCGCCTTCGCCGAGCATCTTGATGCCGGTGCTGTCGATCAGCAGATGCAAGCCCGTGTGCTTCACACTCACCCGAATCATCACCCGAAGCGTCTTCTGGCGACGGCACAGCGTGCTGTAATCGGGCACGCACCAGTCGAGCCCGGCCAGCTTCAGCAGGCTCTCTACGAACCCGGCGGCTTGGCGCAGCGCCAGACCGAACAGCCCCTTCACCGTCAGACAGAACTGGATCGCCTCGTCACTGAACGTCAGCGAGCGGCCCCGCTTGCCGGTCGCTGCGGCCTGCCAGCACAGCTTCGGATCCAGCCACAGATCATCAGCGAGCCGCGCCTCCTGAGGGCTGCGTTGTAGCTCTTCCAGTTCGTCGTGCGGTACTTCGCGGCAGGCGGCTTGGTCATGCCGGAAGCTTGCCCGGCAATGCGAAGCGCGACCTTTGTCACGCATATCGCATTTTTGTTACTATGGCTTCCATCGAGAGCAAGACGCCAGGGAGGCCGTATGGCGACAATTGGTTTTCGCACTTGCCTTCGTCGAAGCAGTGCCGTGCTGCCACTCTTCTGTGCTGCGACAGGGATGACCTCGATCAGCTGCACGGCTGCGGACGCCGACGTAAATACACAGAACGTTAGATCGGCCATCGTGCGAAAGGTGATTGCGTCATTCAAGCATCAAGCTCAGCCCAGCAACATGGTCGGAGGCTATGACGATCAAATTCAACATAAGGCGGCCGCTGCATGCATTGTCTGGGATACCAAATGGTGGCATCCGGCCCAATTTGCGTATTGGGGTGTGAGTTGGGGATACGACTCCGCGAGTGAAGCAAGCGCACAAGCGCTGAAAACATGTGAAACACAGGCAAGAAACGACGCCTTCGGGACTCGTTCTCGCGGCCAACTGAACTGCTCATGCGAGGTAATTCTTCAAGGCTCGGAAGCTTCACTGACTATCCCTCCAGAGACGGTTGCCGGTGTATCCGAGAGACTGAGTCCAGACACAATCCCGACGCTAGGCGCCGCCTGGTTGAAAGGCGGACAAATTTCCACGCCTCAGTACGACGACGATAAGGATACCTGCGCTGCATACACGTTCGATATGGCACAACGCTATAATTTCCCGATCGAGCGACTCCCAGATTCTCGTGAGAGCAAGGCGCCGGAAATTTTCCCTGGAGCCCCCCTCATTGAAGAACAAATGCCTCAGCGATCTGCTTGGGCGCGCACATCCTCTTTAAGGGACAACGACGACCTGCGCTTTTCGCCCCCAACAGGTTCCAGAGGCTATCGAACAGTATTTACGCTTCCTAATGGCTGGTGGTATCACTACCGGCTGCATCGATTACCAGCCGAATCAACTCCAATATTTCTCAAGCGCCTGGCTTCCTATGACAATAGCAGGCTGTTCGGGCGATTTACTGCCGTTGGCGAGACCGACCGTTCCGAGGCGCCATTGCCGAACGTGCAGTTCGCTCAATACGTTCGTTTTTACGATATAGAGAAGTTTCCCGAAGCAATCGACAGCTTTGGGTATGAAGTCTTTCCGGACAAAACGATTGCGCTAAAGAGCGGTGAGCATTCGTTGAAGCTTTGGGTGATTGCGACCGTCCCCGTAGATTCGGAATGGATTCCATTGGGAGCACCGCTCAGGACGGTGGTTCCTCTGGCTTTGGAAACGACAAAAAGCCTGTATGTCTATAGTGAGCAGGTCGATTCATTGTTCGCATACCGCAACAGTATGGGCGGCAACATTCTTGTTGAGCATCAAGCGGCCATTGATTTTAGTAGCTGTCCTAACCTAACGGACTGCGCTACTCAGATAAAGAAAGCATTCAAAACCGCAGTTGCAACAGAATTTTCGGCACCACCTCTGTCTGCCGTTTCCGTGAAAACCCCACTTGCTCCTGATCAGGTTCGACTCCAACGGTTGTACGAGGAAAGCAATGTACTTCGCGGTTTCGCTGGGCCGTGGTATGAGATCGCAACGTACACAATTTCAGTCTGGGCCAGCGACAAATATGGCATTGGGTCAGATGACAACGACCCCGCCACTCTAAAGTCGACTTTTGTCGCCAACAGATTATTCATAAATGTTGATTTGGGACTTCAGATTGGAGTCGGCAAGAAGGGCGGATATCCAGAGCCTGAGCCGGCCCAATACGTCGCGTACCGAAGGGCAATCGAAGCAGCAATCCAGCGAGCAATCAATTCTACAACGCAGCAATTCGGTGGTCGCGTTGAGAACGGAGTCGGTTACATAAGCGCAACCATCAGGAGATGACCAATGAATATCGAGCAGGTTCGAAACTGGCTAGGCATCTACTTTCTAGGCACGACAGCAGTTATCGGTGCGTACATTCTCATGTTTCAGCAGACTCGGCTGTTACCGATCAGTGCGAGTGACGCGGAGAGTGCTTTCAAAATAATCATTCCGACATTTGTGGCTCAGTTAACGGTCGTGTTTAAGTGGGTCGCCAATCCGCCGTCCTCTAGTGAAACTCTCTTGCGCTTACCGGCGTGGGCGGTTAAGGGGCCGCCTCTTATAGTGGATTTCATCCTTCTTGCCACGATTATTTATCTGATTATCGACGGTGGTCAGTCCGCAAGCGGTAATCTCTTCAAGAATATGGTTACTTTTTGCGTTAGCCTTCTCTCTGCAAGTACAGTCTTCATCGTTTCGTCGGTATTTGGCGGGACAACGCCTACTGCGCAGCCGCAGTCCGGTCAGCAGCAGCCGGGAACGACGACAAGTTGAGTCGAAGTTCTTCTTTAACGTGCGATGCATCTGAAGGGGGCCACTTGGATCGGGCGGATGGCATTGTCGTACTGCTCATCCCCGAGTGACCACGTTCTCGCATCTCGATAGGCTGCGATGGGTCGGAAAGACTCATTGGCAGATCTGAACTATTGGTATTCCAACGGCTACAGCGATTGAACCTGCCAAGCGTAATCCGGAAGGCGGCTTTCTGAGCATAAGGTACATTCGCGAACGGCGGCTAACTGGAAGCTAGATTGGGATGCTGACTGGCTGAAATTGGCCGGTTGGGTGAGGTCCCCAACGGCAGCTTCGGAGCATTCCGGTTCGCAGAATTTGGGTTCGGCTGACTAGCCGCTTTCGGGAGATCGCTTTGGCCGTTTTGGGTCGGGAGGGTGAATTCGCCGACGGTGGAAGCGGTCAGCCGGCATAGCTTGCTCCCTGAAGGGCAGCTTACCGAAGTATTGCCGACCGAGTTGGCAGGTCCATCGAATGGCCGCTCTGGCCTGAGCGGCCGGACAAGCTGGCGTCTGTCAAAGGCAGTTCCTAGCCAAGAGCCACCGGTGACAGTTATATGGCACTTGTAAGCAGCCCACATTTGCCTATGTTAAATATACGAAACGACTAAATACTCGTTTCGGCCAGGAACGGCCGGTCGTCATCCGATCCAGATAGTAGCTATTCGGGCGCGGCGGTGCGCTTTCGGCCTAAGCACTACATGGACCGAATCGACCTACTATGCTGTCGGCTGCTGCTTTCCCTGTCATGTTATTTTGCATTGTGCGTCGTTTGCATTTTTGAAAAATGACTTTCTGGCCGTGTTAGCCGGCATTCCGATGTTATGCGGCAGAACTGTCCCCAGAAAACAAAGTTAGACCTCTACCGACCCTCACGAGGTACCTCATGAGCACATCAGAGATCGGAACTGTCCTTGGCGTTCTAGGTTTTGGGTTGTCCTGCGTCAATCTGTGGCGTTCAATACAGACAACGAGAGAGACACGTAGTCTTGCATTCGCTCAAAAGAAACAAGAGGCCCTCGCTCTCGTCATAGAAGGCGAAGTTGGCAATATGGCCGCGCGCCGTCAACTTTGGGATGTTCGAGATGAAGCATATGAGATCGGCGCAAATGAAATCGTTGAGAATGCAGACGAATTTATCAAGAACTATGACTCTTCAATTGCTAGCCTCGGTGATGTGCGTCGAGAGCTTGAAGCTCAAATTGCCGGAAAAATGGGACATAAGGACCATCTAAAGCTGATTGAGACAACGATTGCGAAGATCAAGCAGATATCCGATCCGAAGAAAATCTCCGAAGAAGTCGCCGTCTTTGTCGATCCAGCAAGGCGGAATATCTTTCTGCGAAAGAAGATCAAAGCAAATGAGGAGATTCCCACCAAACAAAAGCCGACCGAAGACTAACCTCTCCATCAAGCGGACCGTCAAAAAGCTGCGCTTTTTGCCGCCCGCTTATGTTAGAGGTTAGGCGTCGAAGCCATCATCGCGCACGCACGAATGATGTAAAAGTCTACCTGGGAGGAATGCCACCGTGGACCGCACAAAGTTCCAAGAATATATTCGAAAGATTGCGAAGCGCTTTAGAATTCCTAACAAAAAGACCCATTTCCCCCTGTTCACGATGGTCGAATTTCGTTAACCTCGGCCTTGTTTCTTTGAATAGAGGACATGGCCAAAGCACTTCTCGACGACGATCTGTGGGCCTTGATCGAACCGTTGCTACCTCCCGCCAAGCCCCGTCGGAACAAGTATCCGGGGCGCAAGCCGCTCGATGATCGAGCGGTTCTGACCGGCATCCTGTTCGTCCTGCAAAGCGGCATCCCTTGGGAGATCCTGTCCCAGGAAATGGGCTGCGGCTCGGGCATGAGTTGCTGGCGGCGCCTGCGGGCCTGGCAGGAAGCGGGTGTCTGGGACCGGCTGCATGAGGTGCTGTTGGCCCGCTTGCGCACGGCCGACAGGATCGATTGGTCCCGTTGCATCGTCGATTCTTCCTCCATTCGTGCTGTGGGTGCGGGTCAAAAACAGGACCCAATCCCACCGATCGCGCACGCCCCGGCTCCAAGCACCACCTGATCACCGAAGCGCAGGGCATTCCGTTGGCGGTCATCCTGACCGGCGCCAATCGCAACGACGTAACCCAACTTTTGCCCTTGGTCGAAGCCATTCCACCTATTCGTGGCAAGCGGGGGTGCCCACTCTCCAAGCCCCGCATCATCCAGGCCGACCGTGGCTACGATCACGACAAGTACCGCCGGCCCCTTCACGCTCAAGGCATCAAAACCGAGATCGCCCGGCGCAACACGCCGCACGGCAGCGGCTTGGGCAAAATCCGCTGGGTGGTCGAGCGAACCATCGGCTGGCTCCACAATTACCGACGCCTGCGGGTTCGATTCGAGCGATTGGCCGTCATTCACGAACCCTTTATCAAGATCGCCTGCAGCCTCATTTGCTGGCAAAAGCTGAAATGCGCGGAAAGCTCATTTTGTTAGAGCTTCTTATAGCGGAGGCACCGCACCGCGCGTGCGGTGATGGCAGCGCATGGCCCTCGCTTGGTGCTGGCGTCGCCAGCGGGACCAGGCGAGGATCCGGGCCGCATCGGGCCGTTTGGAGCAGATCAATTCGATCAGCAAGCGACGCACTTCCGGAACGGTGAGGGGGATCACGCGGGTGGCAGGCCCCCTTTTTTGCCTGCACCTGCAGGTGCCACCAGGAAGGCATGGGCGAGCAGCGACAGGGTGATGTGTCGATACTAGGCCAACCAGGTCCGCACTTCGTATTCATCCAGTCCTCACTCCTGCTTCGTCGCTTCAAACCCCGCCTCGATCGCCCAGCGTCGCCCGGCAACCTTCACCAGGGTTGACAGGCCCATCCCTTCGCGCGGGGCAAAGGCCACGTAGTAGGCCAACTCGTCCGGATTCTTGAGGCTGCGCCGCACCACCAGCCAATGCCCCCCAGGCCCGTTCGTCGACCGTCAGTTGGAGTCGCCACAAGGGCTGCCAGGCCCAAGCGTACCAACGCGGCCCTTTGCTGCCGGCCCCCGCCGACAGGCGTTGCCACGCGGTCTCCGGCAACTCGGCGACTAACTCCCGTGCTGACTGATAGCGTGGTCCGTCCCGCCACAGCGGTTCATTGCACGCCACGGCCAGCACGAACCCTGCGCTCGAAGACGTAGGCGTTGTCGCGGCTGTCGCGCGATGCCGGGTCAGGCGTGTGCAAGCCCAGCAGCGCGCACAGCTCGGTGAGGAAGAGCTGGTAATTGGCCCTCTCACTACCGCCGACCTTGCTCCAGCACTAGGGGAAACAACACCCTGCAGCGATGAAGCCGGCCCCCGAAACAGACACGAGTGGAGCCCGCAGGAAGATCGAATTCGATGATGAAATTATGAAAAGCCTTTCTATACTCGATAAACGCATAGCCCAATGAATTACTACAAATAATTAAAACGTCGAACCAACCGCGCGGGCAACTGCGTTTAGCCATGCATCGGGCACGGGACGCCTGAGCACCCTGCCAGCCAAGGTCTTAAACCGGGAGAGCGTCATGAGCATGCCAAAAGTGTCCACTTTATCTCTGGCGGTGATCGCTGCGGTCACCTGTGCAGGCTGTGCGTCCTATTCCAAGCTGGCCCCAGGGACGACGCTGGGAAAGATCGAGGTGTCAGGAGTGCGCGTCTCGTCCCGGGAGCGCATGGTCAATGAGCGCCTCAAGCGCCGGGAATTTCTCGAGAGCCAACTCACGGCGGCGCAAGCACTCCCTGAAACCGCGTTTACTGCAGATGGTGGATTTTCGATACGTAGCGTTTCCGGCGTCGGGGCGGGGCTCGGGCTGTCCCTCGACGCGGGCAGCGCCGGGTTGGCCAAGCTCGGCAAGGCGCGGGATGCCCAGCGCCTGCGCAACCAGCAGGAGATGGACGCTAAGGATCAGGAGCTTCTGCTGGCTATCCGAGAAAAGCTGCTGGCAGATGTGAAGGCCGGCAACACGACCCCCGAAAAGGCCAAGGACATCATGGCCGCACTAAAGCCGGTGGACACCGGCGCCACCGCCCCCAACAACACCACACCACCCGACCCGACCGAAGCCGCCAAATGGCGAGACGAAATCAGCAAACTGCTGAAGTCGGTGGCAGATCTGCCACCCGGCCTGCAGCCCACCGCGGGCAAAAATTCCCCGATCGACCTGTTCCGGGACAAGCTAGCCCTACTGGAGGAGATCCGCTCCGAAATGGCTGCCAACGAACTCGATGACCGCCACGACCTGTATGGCTCGACGCTGGTGCGGCTATCGGTGGACGCGACCTTGATTCCCGACGATGACACCAGCGCGTGGGGAGTCGTCGAGATGAGGGTCAAGCCGATTGTCAAGGAAGATATGTTCACGGAGGAGGGGTTCGTCAAGCGGCTCGACGAGTTGGCACGTGATAGGGAGCTCCGCGCGAAAAGGCAGTACGCACGAGCATGCTTCGGCAAACCATCGGTGCTTGACAAGGACAGAACAGCAATAAATCTGCTTAGCAGGTTCACCTTCGCAGATCGGAGAATAAATGAGGGTTCGAAGAAGCAGTCTCGGAATACCGATCCCTTGGGTAATAAGGTCTACACAACAAATGGCAACTTGAAGGAAGTCGAAAGTCTCCTTGGAAATGCACTTACATCCATGAGAGAGGGGAATAATTCAGACTTTTGTGCAATTTCCTGGGAGTGTCAGATATTTTGTGTTCAAGGCGGTTCGATTCTTCCTGCCCTGCCGCGGCAGGGCAGGAAGAATCGGCTCATCGTGTCATCGCCGGGATGAAACGATCGGTGTAGAGGATGGCAAACTGGTTCATCGCCTGCCTCCAGTACAGCATCGGCTTCTTCCACTCGGCCGTAATGTTGCGCAGCGCCAACCAGATCAACTTGGTCGCCGCCTCGTCCGTCGGGAAGTGGCCCCGCGTCTTGATGATCTTGCGTACCCGCGCATTAAGACTCTCGATAGCATTGGTCGTGTAGATGACCCGGCGCACCTCGGGTGGGAAGGCAAAGAACGGGATCACCTGCTCCCAGGCCCGTCGCCACGACAGCGTGATGGTCGGGAAGCGCTGCCCCCATTCCCCTTCTGCAAACGCCTCGAGCGCCGCCTCCGCCGCCTCGACGCTCACCGCCTGGTAGATCGGCTTCAAGGCATCGGCGAGCCCCTGACGGTCCTTATAGCCGGCGTAGCCCAGGCTGTTGCGCAGTAGATGCACGATGCAGGTCTGTAGCGTCGTGCGCGGATACACCGCTTCGAGCGCCTCGGCCATGCCTTTCAGACCGTCGGTGACGGCAATCAGGATGTCGTCGCAGCCGCGCAGCTTCAGGTCGTTGAAGACCTTCAGCCAGAACTTCGCTCCTTCGGTCTGCTCGATCCACAGGCCCAGGATGTCCCGGCTACCGTCCGAGCGCACGCCCAGCGCCAGGAATACCGCCTTGCTGCACACCACCGCATCCTCGCGGATCTTCACCCGCAAAGCATCGAAGAACACCACGGGGTACATCGCCTCGAGTGGCCGGCTCTGCCACTCCCGCACTTCTTCCATCACCGAGTCGGTGACCTGGCTGATGAAGTCCGGCGACACCTCTGTGTTGTACATCTGCATTAGAAATGCCTGGATCTCGCGCACGCTCATCCCGCGGGCGTACATCGCAATGATCTTGTCGTCGAAACCCGTAAAGCGCCGTTCGTGCTTGCCGATCAACTTCGGCTCGAACTGTCCGGCACGGTCCCGCGGCACGTCGATGCGCAGCGGCCCCTCGTCGGTGAGCACCGTCTTGCCGCTCGTGCCATTGCGCTGGTTGGCGCTCGATTCAGGCTTCTCCTCGCCCGCTGCGTAGCCAAGGTGATGGCTCATCTCGGCCTGCAGCGCCCGCTCGATCAGCGCCTTCTTGAAACCGCGCATCACGTCCTCGACCGCCTCTGCCGTCATCGGACCTGTCACCATCTGCTCCAGCCATCGCTTCGCCTCTTCCGGCAACTCCGCAACGGCGGGCAGGGGCTGTTTCTGTTTCTTCCTTGGCATAACCTTCCCTTTCAGGGCTTACGTTATGCCTCAAACACAAAAATTCTGACAGGCTCAATTTCCTTCGAAAATAACTTTCTGAAGCCTTTGGTCGAGCGGATTTTTTACGCAGAAGTTCTGATGACAAGTCTGTCTTTGCCCAAAACTTCTCTCTCGGAGAAGTCGAGCACTCTTGACCTCTACGATATTGTCGATTTGAAGCGGGACACCAAGAGCGACAATTACGGGTTAAAGAAGAAAGAGACAGTAATAACAGAGTTCAGCACTTGGCTTGCGGAATCGAAAAAAGCCCTAAAGTCCCTCCCCTATGCCTATGCAGTAACCCCGAAGGAGCAGGTGCAGCGCATTTCCCAGAGCGGCTCGCGACGCGATGCGATGGAGTTGATGCTGGCCCTGCAGGCGGTCAGCGGTGCGGGGAGCGCGTCCGGAGCGATCTCGATGATGCAGGCGAACGAGGTGATCTCCTCGGCACTGCACCGGCAGCCGCTGGTCGTGGGCTACGGCCGGACGCCCGTCGATGAAACAGACGAACACCGCCGCGTGGGCTGGGTGCTGGGGCCACGCTTCAAGGTGGAGCAGGACATGCGTGGGCGCCCGGAGTTCGGCTTCCGCCACCGGATCGTGCAGAACACCCTGAACGCAGAGATCGCCGTGCCGCTGCTCGCCTCCGGCCTGGATGTGGTGATGTGCGGCGGCTGGCGAAACGAGCGCGATGCCGCCACAACGGCGGGCGGTGACGACACATGCTCGGCCGGGATGAAGGTGATCGGGCGTGAGACGGTCTTCCTGCCGCAGAGCCCAGAGGCGCTGGCCGAGACCTTCGACCCAGACGCCCGGCGCCCCTACCCCGAACTCTATGCGCGCCGACTCATTCCGCAGGGCATCTCCGCCGATGTGCAAAAACCAGGCGCAGAAGCGGTAGGCCCCGCCAAACGGTCGGTCCTGATGCTTCAGGGCGTCAACCTATGGCGCAACCCGCAGGTCTTCGTCGGCAGCATCAAGGCCAGCGAGGTGCTGGTGCTGTCGGACATGCGGGGCATCCAGGCCACCTTCGATGTGCCGCCCGAGACCCTAGCCGATTGCAGGGCCGATCGCAGCGTTACGGTGGTGACCTCGACCGGCAGCGTCGACTTCGGCCCTGCTGGCGAGTGCACCAATGGTGACGCGAAGCCAACCACGCCGGACACGAAGAAGCCTGCAAAGGCAGCAAGTCCGAAGGCACAGGTCAAAAAGTGAGCAGGCGCACGCAAGCAGCGTGATCCCACGCTACTTGCGACAACCGGGCAGGCACTAATCCTGAAAGGGCTAGATACCATGTCAGAGCATGCCCCTCCCCCTCCGAGGGGAAATTCGAAAGAGCCTATGTCCTACAATTGCGACCTTGTCATGAAGGGCGGTGTCACTAGTGGAGTAGTTTACCCCAGGCTGATCGCTGAGTTGTCGACCCATTACCGCTTTTGTAACATCGGTGGCACCTCGGCCGGAGCGATAGCCGCGGCGGCCTGCGCCGCTGCCGAATATGGGCGAAACCACGGTAAGCCAGATGCATTTTCCGAGCTGGACGAGTTGCCGCAAACTCTCGGAGCAGACTCTAGGCTGAAGGGGCGTTCGAAACTGTTCTCACTGTTCCAGCCGGCCGATGCGGTTCGCGCCCAGTTTGCTGTACTCACGAAGGGGCTCAACGCTAGGCCCGTCGAGGCGGTATCTCGGATCATGGGTGGCATCCTGTGCCTGCACTGGGGCCTGGTGGCTGGCGGGCTTCTGGCCGGATGCCTATTGCTGTGGCCTTGCGTTGCCTGGTTGGCGCCGGGACTGGGCACTGCTGCCAGCATGGCGGTAGCCTTCGGGACGCAGCTGAGCATGATGCTGATTTTTGGGCTGAGTTTTCGCCGCGGAGCCTCCAGTGCGATGCGTACTGTCATCCTGGGATCTGCATCACTGATACTGCTGACCCTGGGGCTGCACTGGTTGTACACAGCCGACTGGAGTCTTGCGGCACTGGCTACAAGCGTTGCGCTCTGGGGACTCGCCCTGCTTGAATTGACAGCAATACTGATCGTCGTCGTCGTACGTTTCGCCAAGAGCTTGCTCGAGGGGATACATGGAAACGGCTACGGGCTTTGCAGTGGCAGCACTACCAACACCGACGGAGAGCCCGGATTGACCGAGTGGTTGAGCGGATACCTCAATCAGCTAGCTGGACTGCCCAAAGGGCATGCTCCGCTGAGCTTTGG
This sequence comes from Zoogloea sp. GW822-FHT05C07, assembly GCF_058800215.1. Lineage (NCBI taxonomy): Bacteria > Pseudomonadati > Pseudomonadota > Betaproteobacteria > Rhodocyclales > Zoogloeaceae > Zoogloea > Zoogloea sp. GW822-FHT05C07. The sequence continues at coordinate 2,608,716 of NZ_CM179510.1, read as the reverse complement.
CGATCTGTGGGGAACAACCGACCCGAAAGCTCCACGAAAAATCAATCTTGAAGTGATGACTTCAGCATTAAGCCAGCAAATGGTTTACGGCATTCCATTTCGAGACGATGCACCACGTTTTTTCTACGATCCAAATGAGTGGACGGCACTATTTCCGCCGGAAGTGATGGACAGCCTTGCAGTCGCGGCAAACTTAAAAAAAATGTCGGTTACCAACGCCGATGGCAAAGTGTTGCGCCCATTGCCACGCGGTAGCGCGTTACCGATAGTAGTTGCCGTCCGCATGAGTCTGAGCTTTCCGGTCCTGCTGTCAGCCGTGCCGCTGTACGCAATAGATTGGAGCCGCACGAAAAACCAGAAAAACCGTCGCACCCCGGTTGCTACGCGAATCTGGTTTTCGGATGGAGGCATCGGGAGCAACATGCCACTGCACATGTTCGACGCACCGCTACCCGCCCATCCAACCTTCGCCGTCAATTTGAAAGCGGAACACCCAGACCATAAGATCCAGGATCCGGAGTGTGCGGACAACAAAGGCGGCCGCGTGTATCTGGCAGACAGGGCCGAGAAAGGGCGGCAGCGCTACTGGCCCGACCCCGATGACAAAACTCCCCTAAGCGGCCTGGTAGGTTTTTTGCTCGGTATCGTCGGCACGATGCAGAACTGGCGCGACGAGATACTTTTCCCGTATCCGGGCTTTCGTGACCGTATCGTGCAGATCAGCCAGCGCTCTAGGGAGGGTGGCCTGAACCTGAACATGCCACCGGACCGAATCGAAGCTCTGAGCAATGCAGGAAAGATGGCGGCCGAGCGATTGAGGGATCGCTTTCACCCAACCGGGAGTGAAAACGGAGCGGGGTGGAGCAATCATCAGCGAATCAGGCTAGCAACCTTTTTGGGCACAATGCAGTCCCCAACCGCAGAACTCAATACGCTGATAAGCAGTCCGATTTGGAAGAACTACCTGAGGGATATCACGCGCTACAACTCGGATGAGCGGGCGTTTGCCGGGAAGTTTCTTGATGAATTGATAAGGGTTTGCACCGTCGGCGCCGGGACGCCTTATTCACTCGAAAAGAAAGCATATAAACCCCTGGCCCGACTCCGCATCACTCCGGTCATCTGAATCCAGACACCATCATCCACCCGCTCGGCTGAACATGCGAGGGAAAGGAGCGCGCTCCTACATCGCCGGCCAAGGATCACCCCTACCCGATTTTCCAGGGCTATCGCACCTACACGACGTCGTCGGTCCTGAACAATCCACCCACCCCTTCCCCGGCGCGAGGGGCGGTCTGAAGCCCCCTAGGTCTTGCCGAGTCTCCCAGTTGCCCGTGCAATCGCATTCACTTTCTGGATGATTTGGAGCGCAGGTTTACGATGACGACCCCAGACTTTTTCCGTGCCCGGCTGGATGCGATGATCGATCTACATCACGCGCTGGCGGTATTAGCCACCCGCATGCCGTGGGCCGGGATGAAACGCTCTGGAGGACGTCTGTCCTCACCCGCCTGCCGACCCAGCCGCAGAGTCGGATCGGGGAGCTTGCCGCATCGGTGGCGGCCGGAGTCAGCCTGAGGCTCAGTCAAGAGGGGATTGCCGAGCGCTTACCGTGCACAAGCGGGCCAACAGCACCTCATGCAGCCTGTCCCAGACACCGGCCTCTTGCCAGACTCATGCCCAAGCCGCAGCCCATTTCCTTGGGCAGCATCTCCCAAGGGATACTGCTTTGCAGGACGAAGAGGATGCCGGTCAGAACGGCTCAATCATCGAGCGGCTTGCGCCCCGGATACTTGTCCCGACGGGGCTTGGCGGGAGGCGGCGACGGTTCGATCAGGGCCCACCGATCGTTGTCGACAAGTGTTTGACCATGTCCTCTACTCGAAGAAACAAGGCCAAGGTTAACGAAATCCGACCATCGTGAACGGGGGGAATTGGTCATTTTGTTAGAGCTTATTAGCCGCAAGAACGAAAAGAACCAGTAATTTTATTTGGCAGCCGCCAAAACAGCCCCCGCGCCAAATAAAACCGGCAATAAACCATGTCAGCATAAACCATCACAACAGACACATGGTGGCGAGACATGACCAAACAGAATAACCTTGAAGCCCTAGACAACCTAACGAAAGGCGATCCAATACTGATTATCGAGCAGCAGACAGCTATCGCCGTCACTCAATACGACACCAATATTATCAGCGGGGATTTTTCGTCCATTAATTGGCAACAGCTACAAAGCATTTCCACCGGCATCATAGCGACCATCTCATCATCCCAAATCATCGACGAAGAAATGCTCGAGGCGCGCCAAACACTGCTTCGCGACCCAGCAAGCAAAACAATATCACCCTGCATACATATCTATTGCCATCGCTCACTCACCGAAGTGGAGAAAGATACAATAAGGTCCCTTTGCTTATACCAGTCATCACACATACTACAAGCACCGTCCCGCCGCACCGGCACCGACGATATGTTTACCGACCTCACCAAGATTGATTTAACGGACCGCCAAAGAGAAGCGGCCGAAAATGGAGCCCGCACTGCTGCCGCCGCAGTCGGAGCAAAACTAACCCATCCAATCACTATTACTGACGGTCAAAAATCAAAAATTAGCGAACTAGCCGGTAAAGTACAAAAACATCCGAAATCGCTCGTCGCCCCGACCGCAAACCGAATCGTTAATGCAATTATTGATCTGCTTAGCTATAGTCAATTTTCATTAAAATTGATAACTGAAGATGGAGAAGTCGTAACTGGCAATTATGAGAATCACGAAGATTTTCCGCTACTCGCTGAACGACTAAAAAATAGAGACATATACCTATTCGCTCTAGCCGAAACGATCGCCGACAATGGGAGAAGCATGATATCAATCAGCCTTGCCGATTAAACTCGCCAACAATCTCGCCCAAGACGATAGACGTCATAAGCTCCGCGCCATGTCGTATGGGGTGATCCGTCTCTCGGATAAGCATTGCAATTCGATGACTAACGGTGAACTCACCATCATCACCGCATCTCACAGCATCAATCTGGACTGCAGGTACTGAACGCCTGCAGTCCTTAACATCAAAACCATTGGATTGAGCCGCACTAATCAATTTAGCGGCACACTTTGCCGAATGCACAACTAGCAACTGCTCGCTACCGATCCCCCACCAATCCAAGTGATATTTCGCCGCCTCCAGATCCTCGACAGTCCATAGAACCAGCTGCCTGGATGTGGTTATTTTTGTGTACAAATGACTCATGCGGGTAATTTTAGCCATACCCACCCGAGTCCTAGCCCAATCGATCCATTCATCCCACACGCCATCATTAAAGCGCGTGATCAACTGTGCCAGCGATGGATACATCTCTAACGTAGAGGGGATAAAAGCCCGATCAGAAGCGCTAAATCTAAATCGGCTTGCCATATTATCAAGTCGCTTATCAATTAATTCAGCGACATCCCCATCCAAGTCCAGGGCATCCGCTGCCACGCCTCGCACAAACCCACGAGCTCGTAGCCGCAAATACATCAGGCCATCAGCCACCGTCAGATTCCGTGCCTGTTGCCGTTCGAATCCATCGAGGATTACAGCACATGATGCGGGTGCATCGTCCAGATACCTTACGCCCGTAAGCCGTACTTCCTTTTCGGCATCCAAGGCGTTGTATTGATTACTCCAGCAATCCAATATATGCAGATAATATTCTTGAGTCGTTCCCGCAGCTGCATGCCCCAAATACCGCTCGACGGCCGGGAGTGCCCTCCGCGTCTTTTCGGAGCCCCCCAAAAGCATGCTCCTGACCTTGTCAATCGACGCAGACTCGCGGTCATCCAGCCCCAGTCCATCAACACCAAAAACACTCGCAGCAACGACATTGCCTGCGCTATGGCGTGCGTGATGGATATTGGCTCGCGGATTGCCTGTCACCACGCGTAGCAAAGGGATCAATAACTTCCTCAAGAGTGACGCAAATGATCTTCTTGTTTGAGGCGCAGCACTCGTCGCATCAACGCCAAACACCGGATAAGTCGTGTCGCCTCCACCTTGCGCCTCTGCCTTTGTCAGCATATTTCTGACTAGACTTTCTTCTCTCGCATCCAATTTCGCCAGCAAAGGAACCAAACGGCGAGATGACTTATTTGTTTTCAGCTTTCTCAGTTTGTTATTTCTCACAATAACAACTAACCCAGACTCTAGATCTCCAACGATGTCCTTGCGCAAAAGCCCAAGACTTTCGCCGACGCGAAGACCGAATCGATAGGCAAAAAACAATAGGAGTGCAGCCAGCTTACCCGTCTCGTCACCCACATATTTTTCAAGATAGGTAAGAACACGGAGATACTCCGTCTCCGAAAGAACACCAGGATTTGCATTTAAAGACCTATCCGATCCAGCGACAAGGGACCAGTCAGGCTCCTCCACGGATTTCTGCCACATAAGCCAGGCATGGAACTCCTCCAGCCGAAGTCGGCTATAGCGTTGCGATTTGACTGGGACCTCATCAATAATCGACGCGTAAACTTCCGTTATCTCGTCCTCATCCAGCTCTTCAATTTCGATATCAGGTGCGAGCTCGACGATATATTTTGATAGCGCACAGAGATAACGCTCCACTGTCGCAAGGCTCAGATATTGATCCCGATGTTGATTCCGCCGAGTCAGCAGATGTGCAGTCCAATGAGCCAACAGGCAGACCAATGAGCCTGGATCACCCGCAGCAGCGGCAATCAATTCACGGATCCCCGCCGCACGCTCATCTCGTGTCAGCCGACGCAAGCCTTCTTTTTCGCCGAGGAGAGACACAATTTCACGGACCAGTTTTCGATTTGCCTGTTGCCGTTGATCTGAACCGACTGAGGTATTAACAGCCAGCAACACACTCGCCGCGGGCATTTCCTTCGGCCGCTCCGAATCCATCACTTTCGCCAAATACCCGAAGTCACGCACATAGCCATCTTGCAAACGGGTAAAGTCATACCAGTTAAGGGAAAGCGACTTAACTCTTCCTGCAAGATAGCCAGCAACGATGCCAGGCCGACTCATGGCATTAACTTGGTCGACCAATTCTGCGATTGCTAAAACAAGCTGTTCAACGTTGGCAATTCCTGAACTGCTTAGGGCATGACTCTGAATGCAATCGACCAACGGTCGGAGATTTTGATCAATAATCCTTTTCCCCGCATTGTTGGCCCGTTTTCCCGTCAGTCCTGCAGCCAATAGGCACGCTGCCGCTCGACTGATCTCAAGGCGACGACAGAGTGCATCCGGCCCTGCTTCGGCGACGCTCTCTCCAAGCTCTATGTATGTCCGATCTCGGAAGCCGATAACGCGGTAATTCTCACCAGCAAGGATGTCCTTTAAAGCCTCCCCATCTGTCAACCTTGATTCGAGCACCAACCTCAGCACGCCAAGCGTCAACGCCTGCCCCAGCGCTCGTGGCAGATACCGAGGCTCTGGCACTAAGTCCATCAAATTCATCAAGCGTTGATACGCTCGGTAGGCACCACATGCCATGGATGTAATGGTGCTAGGCTCATCAGCAAAGGCCAGATATATCCTCCGCATTCGGATAGGCCGCACCTGCTTTTCTTGTGCCCGTTCAAGCTGCTTCAGCAAAACAGCGTATCGCAGCTGCCCCAGTGCATGAGGGATACCGTTGGGATTAAATACGAGCGCGCGGCTCAATTGATCGATTTCGTCTGTAGTGAGTTCACCGATTGGACGCCCATTACAGACTGAGTCGATCATCACCCGAGCGCCCTGCACCGCGGCACGCAATCGCGCACGACGCCGTCTGGCACGTTCGGCCCGTCCAAACAGTACTGGCCCTTGCAGGTCCGCCGCACGAGGGAGCAAGTTTGCGAAGGGTATCGATTCAAAGTGCCGCGCGGTCTTGATGGGTCGAAAGCCGAGACTGGCAAAACATGCTTCCAAAGCAGACCTGGCACCCGTCATGTCCTCCAGCCAGACACGCGCGGACCGATCTCCATACGTGGCACTCCCTCGCTCCGCGTGCCCCAGCAAGCCATCGATGATCTCCGGGTCCAACTCGGCGGATCGCAACCTCGTGGCAAGCCGATGACGCAAGTGCCGAAGAGGTAGAGACCACGTAAAACCCCCCGCACTTGCAATCCCTCCCTCGCTGCATGGCTCCCACTGCAGCGTCCCCCCATCGAGACGCAGCATGAAGAACAGCGGCAAGCATGGAGCACCATCGCGGGTCGTTACAGCGACGACCTGACGTCCGAGCTCAATGTCTCCACTCTTTTCTATCCAGCACCCCAGCGATCGGAGATAAGGGAGATATTGTCCTGCAACGAAGTCGCACAGCCGCCGTGGCAGCGGCACGAGGCGCCCGGACCGCGACGCACCACTCACCTTGTCGGCCACAAAAACCGTTCCAGCATCCAAGTCAAAATCCCTGAGCGCCTCGAATGGTGCACGGATGGGTCGGGTACCGGAAGCAGCGTGTAGTGCGACGACCAAGTAGCTCGTGAGCGCGTTGTGATACTGGAGTACATCCTTGCCTCGCAGGTGACGCAAGGCATGCCCAGCTCGACGTATCTCACTACGCAAAAGCGACTCAATGGGATCAAGTCGGCTACCCAACACATTTGAAGTGGATAGAGCACCGTCAAGCATCGGAACTGGGAGACCTGCACGACGGAGGGTGCTGGCGAGCTCACTACCTGTCCAGCTTGGATACGCCGCCGCACCTGGCAGTCCAGTTTGGGGGTGGCGAGCGTAGAGGCGCGCTAGGATTGCATCCTTGGTTGTGCTGTAGAGCTGCGAGGGCAGGACGTTGGCCAGCATGCCGGCGGTCACTCGCGGCGCAACCTCCTGCATGACCTCGCGGAACCGGCTTAACAACACCTGGGCCGGGAGCAGATCCCCCAAAAAAGTCGGCGATAAGGGTAGCAACCGCTCAACACCGACGGTAAGCGCCCTAGCCACCTCCTCAGGCAACCGAAGCTCATAATGGGCACCCAGCGCGCGAACCCAGCGGCTTTGGTCATCAGTGGGGCTCCATCCTCGGCTGGGGCGTGCGCTAGCGCGTAACAGTGCGGCTGATGATGAAACCGACCATTCTTCGCCAACACTATCTGACAGCCTAATGGCAAGGACTCGAGCGAGGGAACGTCCGGTGGTGATTGCGATCCACACAACGGCGGCAAGCAGTTGGTCCTCTGCGGCGCTCGTCTTTAAGGCTGTCGCCATCCATGCCTGGATGCCATGCAACTCGTCAGGCGTAAGGCGCGACCAAGTCCAAGATAGGAACTGGTGCTCCTCAAGGGTGGTGAGGAGGATGGAGGAGGCGTATTTTGTTTGGCCGATGAGCGTTGCATCCTGAGGCACACTCACACAGACCAGATCGTCGTCACGGTCCCCAACGGACTCAAGGTCCGACGATGACTCGTCGTCATCTACATTGAGCAAGACAGGGAACACCGGTGCAGCGGCATGCAGTTGCTCAATGCTAGTACGCCATAAACTGGCATCGAAAAGCTGCCCACGTAAAGGCCCAACTGCAGCGTGGTCTTCCCGTAGCGCGACTTGGTTCAGCGCACGCAAGAATGCTCTAGCGTTGGATTCCAGCCGCTCCGATCGCAGCTGTACTGCTACTCGGACACATATTTGGGGGTCTAGCGCATAGAGATCCCGGGCTGTTAGCCGCAGTGAATTTAGGATGTCTAGCCAAGCATCCTTGCCATCACCCGCAAGTCTCAGCCGGGTTGCGACCTCTCGGACGGCCGTGTCGAGGAGGATCCCCCGCTCTGCACGTTCAAGCGCATGCATAAGCAGCCACAGCCGCAGTCGGTCATACCCAGCCCGCCCGACAGTGTCACCCGACGCATATGGGTTACGCGTCGCCAGCAGGGCATAGAGATACTGGGTATCCAGTCCGCCCTCAAACCGGGTTCTGGCCGGCAGGGCATCAGGTAGCGGCCGATAGTGTTCGAGTACATTTTGACCAGCGACGGCCAACCGGTGTGCCAACCGCCACAACAGTCTTGCATGTACACTCTCTTCAGCCCACAACTCCAGGTCATTGAGAATGCCGGGCTTAACAATGTAGTGCAGTATGGATCCGACGGCCCCTGGCCGCTCGATAGCTGCCGTCGCATCACACAACAGCATGACAGGAGGCAGCAAATCCTCGGCACCTGCCCACGTGTACAGCACTGCCCACGTAGCCGTGGGGGGAGCAGGAGTCGTTGCAAGAACCCGTTTATCCGGGTCTAATAGCGCGGCTTGAGCGGGCTGCAAGGACTTAGAGAGAGGCACGTTGGGCTAGAGGTGGCGATCGATGATCTACACAGACTAACATCAACACCCCGTTTTTGCAGGTTGTAGACCTATTGTTAGCGTTTCTGTGCGTGCAATCTGCACACAGACGGCGGGCCCTCCGAAGGGTCGGACGTTCGAATCGTCTCGGGCGCGCCATACACCGAAAACAAGCGCTGGAGTCATCTGAACTCAATGGGTTAGGTCTGAAAAACCTAGCCCATTTTGTTTTGGTGCTCCGCAAAGGCCCACGCTTCAACGACGCAGCGGCAGAATTGAAGCATTAAACTGTTACCAGCAATGGGTTCAGAAATCCCGTGGTCCTGGGGCGCAGGCACTTCAGGATCAAACTGATGTAGGTTTGATGAATGAAATCGTCCCCTGACAATCGCGCGCTGACCACCGACAACGTCCATTCCGACCGCCGCTTCGGCGTCGAACATGGCGGCATCCACAAACCGATCCACACCTCGGTGCAGTATGGCTTCGACCGGGTCGAGGATCTGATCGGCGCCTTCCAGGGCACCTACAAGGGCGGCTACCAGTACGCCCGCCAGGGCACGCCGACCACGGCCGCCCTCGAAGCCAAGATCACCGCGCTGGAAAACGGCGTGGGCACGGTGTGCTTCGCGACGGGCATGGGTGCCATCTCGGCGGTCTTCCTCACGCTGCTGCGCGCCGGTGACCACCTCGTGGCCAGCCGCTACATCTTCGGCAACACGAACAGCCTCCTCGGCACGATGGAAGGCCTGGGCGTCGCGGTGGACAAGGTCGATGCCTGTTCCGTCGAAGCCGTTGCCGCCGCCATCCGGCCGGAGACGCGCATGGTCTTCGTCGAGACGATCGCCAATCCGCGCACCCAGGTCGCCGATCTGGAACGCATCGGTGAGCTGTGCCGCGAGCGCGGGCTGATCTACGTGGTCGACAACACCATCACCTCGCCGGCCCTGTTCCGGCCCCGCGCCGTCGGCGCCAGCCTGGTGATCAACTCGCTGACCAAGACCATCGCCGGCCACGGCGAAGCCCTCGGCGGGGCTGTCACCGACACCGGCCTGTTCGACTGGTCGCCCTACCCGAACATCTTCGCGCCCTATCGCAAGGGCGACCCGAAGGGCTGGGGCCTGCTGCAGATCCGCAAGAAGGGCCTGCGCGACACCGGCGCCACGCTGTCGTCGGAGCAGGCGCACCGCATCAGTGTCGGCAGCGAAACCCTTTCGCTGCGAGTGCAGCGCGCCAGCAGCACGGCGCTGGCGCTGGCCCAGTGGCTCGAACGCCATCCGAAGATCGACGCGGTCCACTACCCCTTCCTGCCGTCGCACCCCGAGCACGAACGTGCCACGAGTCTTTTCGCGGCCGGTTCCTGGCTGCTCAGCTTCGAACTGAGCGACCCGACGACGCTGGTCGAGGTGCTCAACCGCCTCAGCCTGCCGATCAAGGCCACCGGCCTGGGCGACACGCGCACGCTGATCATCCCGGTTGCGCCAACCATCTTCTGGGAAGCAGGCCAGGAAGCGCGCGCGGCGATGGGCATTGCCGAAGGCCTGATCCGCCTGTCCGTCGGCCTCGAAGACGAAGCCGACCTGATCGCCGACTTCGAGCGCGCCCTGGCGTAACAGTATTCGGCGGGGTGGTAAGGAGACCCGCTTGATGCCGCCATCGACGACATGGCTCTGCCCGATGACGAGGGCGTTCCACATTCAGTCGTCCAGCCGCTCGTGGAAATCCGCAGCGCCCTGTTTCCAGTAGGCGGCGATGCGCATGTCCACGCCGGCGACGCCCTTGTCCTTCAGCAACTCGCGCAGCGAGCGCATGATGCTGGCCTCGCCGGCGCCCCACGCAAAGCCGCTGCCGGCGGGCAGTTGCAGCGCGCGGACGGCGGCCAGCAGTTCATCGCCGCTGCGCACCCAGCTCACATCCGCGTTCGCCGCGCTGGCGAAGTCGCGGCGGTCCGCCGCGTCGTCGACCTGGATCACCGCGATGGCCCGGGCACCGGCCGGGAGTTCCCGCAGGCGACGGTGGATGGCCGGCAGCGCCGAACTGTCGCCCACCAGCAGATGCCAGTCGTAGTCCAGCGGAATGATCATGGAGCCCCGCGGGCCGCCGATGGTGGCCTGCTGGCCGATCTGCGCCGCGCGCGCCCAGTCCGACGCCGCACCGCGCGCGTGCAGCGCGAATTCGATGGACAGGCTGCGAGCCGCTGCATCGTGGTGCAGCGGAGTATAGTCGCGGCGGACGACTTCGCCGGCCGGATCGACGAACATGAACTTCACATGGTCGTCGAACGACAGGGACACGAAATCGGTCAGGTCGTCCCCGCTGAAAGTCACACGCACGAAGCCGGGACTGACCTGCTCCACCTGGGCGACGCTCACCTCGCGGCGACGCAGTTCATGGCGGACGCGCTGGATGCGGCGCTCCCCTTTGAGTGTTGTTTCCATTGACGTTCCAATTAGTTGATAACGTCAACAATTCTGGAAAACAAAGTTGATAAAGTCAACGATATGAGTAACGATCGGGCCAAAGACGTATTCGAGGCGGTCCATACCGTCATGCACCTGTTCCGCTCCCGACAGTACCGGGCCCTGCGCGAGAGCCCGCTGCAGCTCACGCACATGGAAGGCAAGGTGCTGGGTTTCTTCGCCCGTAATCCGGGGGAAACGCTGAGCACCCTCGTCAGCCATTCCGGGCGCGACAAGGGCCAGCTGGGCCGGCTGACGGGCTGCCTGCGGGAACGCGGATTGCTGGAAGCACGGCCGGATGCGAACGACCGGCGCAATCTGCGCCTGTACCTGACACCGGAGGGCGAGGCCGTCTCCGCGTCGCTGGGCGAACAGGAACGCGAGCTGTCCCAGCAGGCGATCCAGGATCTCAGCCAGGCTGAGCAGGACGTGCTGCTGTCACTGCTGGAGCGGGTACGCAGGAATCTCGACGCGGCGTCCTAGCTTTACCACCCGGTTTTCCGCCCCCACCAGAACACATGAAAGCGACGAGCCCCTCTCCGTAAGAATTTTTTGGCATTCAAATGATCGCTGAGTGCCACAAATCGGAAACATGTGCTATAGTTCGCGCCCTCTCTTACAGAACACCGTGAGAACAGCGCAAAACGCTTGTATTCCTCGATAGCTCAGTCGGTAGAGCGCCGGACTGTTAATCCGTAGGTCCCTGGTTCGAGCCCAGGTCGAGGAGCCAGAATTCAATGCGGCAGTAGCTCAGTTGGTAGAGCGCAACCTTGCCAAGGTTGAGGTCGAGAGTTCGAGACTCTTCTGCCGCTCCAGTTTCAAGAAGTGGGTTGTTAGCTCAGTTGGTAGAGCAGCGGACTCTTAATCCGTAGGTCGAGTGTTCGAGCCACTCACAACCCACCAAGCATCACCGCAAAGGCCACCTTCGGGTGGCCTTTGTCATGTCTGGCTTCCCGCGCTCGCGCACTTCCGCAGTCGCGTGGCCTGCACGGCGTCATCCACGCTCCAGTAGGCGGCAATCGCGTGGTCGATCTCGCCCACCAGGCCGGCGCGGGACAGCGCATCGCGGATTCGGTCCTTCACCCTGGCCAAGGCCAGCTCGATGCCGGCGCTGCGCAGGTTGGCAGCCAGTTCGGCGAGCGCCTCGCCGGCCGTCACATCCAGCTCGTCGCAAACCTCCAGGCTCAGCACCACCACACCCGGCTGCCGCTCCAGTGCCGTCGCCCGTACAAACTGGAAAGCCTGCTCCGCGTTGGCGAAGAACAAGGGTTCATCCACCCGCAGGATCAGCAGGCCGGGCGTTCGGATCGCCTCCGCGTGGCGCTGGCAATCCTGATAGTCACGGGTGCCCGGCAACTGCCCCAGCTCCACCACCACCGGCTGCGCGAAGCGATGAATGGCCAGCAGCAGCGACGAACCCACCGCCAGCAGCATGCCAAACAACACTCCGAAGGCCAGCACCGCCAGCGCCGCCATCACCGCCAGCCAGGCGTCGCCACCCGCGCGCAGGCCGGTGATGACCGCCTTCGGCCACAGGTTGTGGGACAGGATGCCAACCATCACCGCCGCCAGCACCGGCAGGGGCAGCAACCCAAGCGCAGTGCGAGCATGCCACAGCAGCAGACCCAGGGTGAGCGCCGCGGCGAGCCCGGCCGCCTTGCTGCGCGCCCCCGCCGAATAGTTGGCCGCCGCCGCCGAAAACCCCGCCCCCACCGGCAGGCCCTGCAGGACTCCGCTCAGCAGGTTGCTGGCGCCGATGGCCAGGAGCTCCCGGTCCGCGCTGAGCGTGTCGCCTTTCTGCAGTGCCAGCGAACGCACCGAACCCCAGGACTCGGCGAACAGGATCAGCAGCAGCGCCGGCGCCCATTCGGCCATGCGCAGCCAGCGCTCGGCGCTCAGGGACGGCAGGTCCAGGGCCAGGCTGCGCCACTCGATATGCCCCACCAGCGCGATGCCGCGACTGCCCAGGTCGAAGGCCGCGGACGCCGCGATCCCCAGCGCCAGCACCACCAGCGACTGGGGCAGGAAAACCACGCGCCGCAAGCCATGATGCACTGCCAGCCACAGCGCCAGCGCAATGGCACCGAGGCCGACGCTGGGCCAGTGGATCGCATCCGCCGCATCGAACAGCCCCGCCAGCAGCTGCCACGCGTTGTGGCCCGCTACATGCACGCCGGCCAGATGGGGCAACTGCTTGAGCACGATGGTCACCGCCAGGCCCCACGCAAAGCCGCGCAGCACCGGCCGCGAGATGAAGGCGCCAATGGAACCGGTATGCAGCAGGCCCGCCATCACGAACAGCGCGCCGGTCAGCAAGACCAGTGCGTAGCCCATCTCCGGCCCACCCACCGCCACCGCGGTGGCGAAGATCGCCGCGGCGGACGAGGTCGGCGCGACGATCGCGAAGCGGCTGCTGCCGAACAACGGATAGACGATCAAGCCCACCAGCGCCGCCAGCAGCGCGTGGGACGGCGGCACGCCGGCGATCGCCGCATAGGCCACCGACTCCGGCAGCAACACGCCGGCCACCGACAGGCCGGCGAGGATGTCTCCCCACGGCAGACTGGGCGCGGCAGGCGGGCTTCGGAGCGGCGACATGGCGAACGGGGATCGACGTCGGATGAAGCATTATCCCCAATCCACGACGCCCGGGAGACCGACAGTGGCGCAACCCCGGCTAGGGTTATCCCTAGAGGGATTTACCGGCCCTGCTGAATTACGTTAACGTCAACGTTATAAAAAGGCGCAGCCCGATGCCAGCTCCATCTCCGGAAGCCATCGGCAGCACGCCCCCGACACCGCCAAAGGAGAGCACAAGCCCATGTCCGAATCCGACGCCCCCCGCAGCACCGCCCAGGACATCTGGGTCGAGCATCCCCGCGGCCGCCTGTTCTCCCGCGTGTGGACGCCCACCGGCCGCGACACCGGCGCACTCCCCGCCGAGCCTATCGTGCTGCTGCACGACTCCCTCGGCTGCGTCGAGCTGTGGCGCGACTTCCCGGCCGAACTCAGCGCCGCCACCGGCCGCCGCGTGATCGCCTACGACCGTCTTGGCTTCGGCCGCTCCGACCGGCGGAACGACACGCTGAGCCTCGACTTCATCGTCGACGAAGCCCGCAGCTACTTCGCCACCGTACGCCGCCACTACGGCTTCACCGGCTTCATCATCCTTGGGCACAGCGTCGGCGGTGGCATGGCCATCAATTGCGCGGCCCAGTTCCCGGACGACTGCAAGGCTGTCATCACCATCGCCGCCCAGGCCTTCCTGGAAGACCGCACGGTCGAAGGCATCCGCATCGCCAAGGAACAGTTCCAGGACGACAAGCAGGTCGACCGCCTGCGCAAATACCACGGCGACAAGGCCCGCTGGGTGCTCGACGCGTGGACCGAAACCTGGCTCGCCCCCGATTTCGCCGACTGGTCCCTGCACCCCGTGCTGCCGAAGGTGAACTGCCCGCTGCTGGTCATCCACGGCCTCCACGACGAATACGGCTCGACCCGCCATCCCGAACTGATCGGCGAACTGAGCAACGGCCCCGCCCGCGTCGAGATCATCCCGGACACCTTCCACATGCCCCACCGGGAAAAGCCGGAGACCATCGTCACGCTGGTAGCAGACTTCATAGCAGCGCTGCCGTAATCCCACGCCGGCATCAGCATCCCCTGCGGAAATCTCACGCATCTGGCGCGGGAACGTTTTTTCGCCAAATGGTACGTATATGACATGGATCGGCGCGGTGGCCAGCCACCATGCTTGCACCGTTCGCGGGGCTTCCATGCAACAGCGCATCCACACCGTCCTCATCCTGCCAGCCGCCATCACGCGATACGGCCTCAGCCAGCGACGCTCTCCAGCGCCGACATCCTCGGCGGCCTGGCCATCTTCCTGCTGGCACTCGTCGTCTGGTTGGCCGGCCTGTACCTGCGCTTCAGGAAAGCAAACTGAAGCAAGCCCACCGTTGCCCGTGCCGGGACTCAGTGAGCAATTTCCGAAGCAGCGAGTGGACTAATCCGTAGGCGACACGAACTGCGCTCCATAGACTGCATCCATCGCCATTCACGGCATTTGCATCGATGGGGTGGCGCGTTCGTCCCCGCGCCGCGCATGGATCGCCATGTGCGTGCATCCCTTGATGCCCGAGGAGCCGCCTCCTGTGACACGCACTACCTTCGCTCTGCTGCTCGGCCTCTCCGTCCCTGTCACGGCCGCCTGGCCTGTAGCAGCACAACCGCTGCCGTCGCCATCCCGCACCGTTTTCAAATGCGACCAGGGCGGCAAGACGGTCTATTCCGACTCGCCCTGCCTCGGCGCGCAGCGCATCGAAGTAGAGCCCACCCGCGGAGTCAGCAAGCTCTCCGGCAAGGAGCGCGTGGCAGCAGACGTCCAGCACGAACATTTCAGAGAGCAGATGTCCGACGCCATCAGACCGCTCAGCGGCATGGACCGCAAGCAATACGCCACCTTCGAACGCCGCTTCAAGCTCAGCCCGGAAGCCCAGCAGGAATGCCGGCGTCTCAACACTCACCTCCCGCCCCTGGAACGCCAGGAGCTGCAAACCAGCGGCACCGAACTCGCCGCTGTGCAGCAACAACTCTTCGCACTGCGCAAGCGCTTTCGGGAACTCGGCTGCTGACCACCACGATGCACACCTACATCGCCCTGTTCCGCGCCATCAATGTCGGCGGCAAGAACACCCTGCCGATGAAATCGCTGACAGCCCTGCTCGAAGGCATCGGCGCGACGGAGGTCGGCACCTATATCCAGAGCGGCAACGCGGTATTCCGCCATGCCGACGGCGACGCCGTGCCGATTGCCGCACGGCTGGTGGCGGCAATCGGAGAACAGCATGGCTTCGAACCCCAGGTGCTGCTGCTGCGCCGGGAGGACATCCTGCGGGCCTGCGAGCGGAATCCGTTTCCCGAGGCGGAGGCCGACCCCGCGTCGCTGCACCTGGGATTCCTGACCGCCACGCCGCCCGCGCCAGACCTGCAGAAGCTGGCGAGCCTCAGGAAGGACAACGAGCGCTTCGTGCTCGACGGCCGCGTGTTCTACCTCCACGCCCCCGACGGCGTCGGCCGCTCAAAAGTAGCCGCCAGCAGCGAACGCCTGCTCGGCCTCCCGATGACGGACCGCAACTGGCGAACCGTCTGCAAGCTCCGCGAACTGGCCGAGCGTTAGTGCCCGCCTGGCCGCAGCGCCGGCCAAACGGGAGCATCCACTCAGACGAGCGTCAGCCGCACATCGATGTTGCCGCGCGTGGCGTTGGAATACGGGCACACGATGTGTGCCTTGTCGACCAGTTGCTGCGCGGTATCCCGCGGCACGCCGGGCAGGTTGATCTGCAACTCGACCTCGATGGCGAAGCCGGTCGGGACCGGGCCGATGCCCACGTTGCCAGTGATGCTCAGCGTATCCGGCAGCGCAACCTTCTCCTTGGCCGCCACGAACTTCAAAGCCCCGATGAAGCACGCCGAATAGCCGGCGGCAAACAGCTGCTCGGGATTGGTGCCGGGGCCGCCGGCACCGCCGAGTTCGCGGGGTATGGCCAACTGGACCTTGAGCGCGCCGTCGGACGACTCGGCACGGCCGTCACGGCCCCCGGTGGCGGTGGCATGAGCACGGTACAAGACTTTTTCGATGGACATGGTCATCTCCTGTTGGGGCGGTTCGAATGAAGGGGTGCCGCTGGGCAATGCCTCCCCCTACTCCACTTTAGACGCCCGACGAAATCAAGGAGTCCCGTCCGTGCACCGCCCCGCACAGGCCCCATTCGGCGTGACGCCACGCAAATGGCACCACGCCCAGGATGACCGCTGAACCGGCTTACTTCGCCAGCTTGAACTGCTTCAGCTCACCCGTCAGATAACCCACTGCAGCACCGGACTTGTTCTTGTAGTTGGCTTTGATCAGCGGGTCCAGCGTGTCCTTGACGATGCTGTGAATGCTGCCCCAGTCGCCCGGGTGCTGGAAGTTGCTCATGATGTAGGTCCAGCCATTGATCTCATCGACGGCATGCAGGCCGGTGGATTCGCCGCCGGCGGGGATCGACATGATGCGCGACAACGCCTTGGTGTCGATGTTGTAGGCCCACAGGAAGTTATTGACGTGCTGGCCGCTGTCCTCGCCGATGAACAGGGTGCGCATCTTCTCCGAGAACTTCAGGTTGTCCGGGTTGGCGACCTTGTTCGGGTTGCCGGTGTTGCCCAGCGCGTCGGCCGTGATGTCCTCGCCGACCAGCAGCGCCTTGGTATCCGCCGGCATCCACTCGCTGTTGATGGCCGCGCCCTTGTCGTCCTTCAGGCCGCTCTTCAGGTTGAGCGCCATCACCGCGCCGGCCTTGAGGGCCTTGTCGATGGAGATGCCGTTGCCGGCGGTGTAGCCCTTGCCGCCGACGACCATCGAGTCCTGGCAGTTCTGCAGCGCGGAGTAGGCCACCTTGTCCTTGATGTTGACCGTCGTGCCTTCCATCTTCGTGAAGCCCATGCTGGCGCCCACGTAGGCCGCGTAGCGATGGGTTTCCAGGAAGGCGGCGGCCTTCTCGTTGATCACCTTGATCCACTCGGTCTTGCCGTTGGAGATCACCTTCTTGAAAGTCGCATCGGCGGGGTCGGCGCTGCGCACATCCATGATGTCGGTCGGCTTGATGCCGCCGTCCACCAGGGCCTTGATCTCGGCACTCGTCGTCGAACCCAGCTTGATCCACGACAGCGCCGCCGCAGACGCAGCCGGATCGAGGGAGAAGCCCGCGCCGACCTTGGCGACGTACAGCGAACCGGCGGACAAGTCATTCTCCTTGTCGGCGACGAACACAAAGTAGCCGCTGTTGGTCGCGTCGTCGCCCATGAACACCGTGCGGCGGTCGGGCATCACCTGCACCAGCTCGTGGGAGATACGGCCCACGCAGTAGTGCTTCTTGATCGAGCCGGTGCCGTCCGCATTGACGGTGACTTCCGGCAGATGGCCGTAGTGATAGGGGTTGGCGGTCGCCTCGTTGCCGAACAGGTTCTTGCTGAAGGCCTTGAGCTGGGCGTTGCTGGAATTGAACGCATCCGGCTCGTACTCCTCGCTCGACAGGTGGGTGCCCCACGGCGACAGGCTGGCGCCGCAGGTGATCCACAGGCCATTGACCTTGGAGGTATCCACGTTGTGGTATTTCACCAGGGACAGCTTGCCGGTAGCCTGATCCTGGTCGAGGGTCAGCACGGCGATCGGCGACGGCAGCTTGCCATACATGTCGGTCGTGCCGTCCTGCGCCCAGGTCGTGTATTCGAACTGCACCACGGCGAACACGGGCTTGCCCTTCACGCCATCCACCTTCGCACCCTCGACGGTCAGCAGCGATGTGCCGTCCGGCGAATCGGAGAAGAACTGGCGCTCCTGGCCGACCACCGTGCCGTCGATGATCGGCTGATTGTTGATGTCGTAATAGCCGCCGGCCAGGATCTTGCCGCCCTTGCCGTCGGCCACCAGGTCACCCGTAATGAAGAAGGGCTGGTAGGCCAGCGTGTAGTCGAGCTTGCTCGAATCGGCAAAAGTCACCGACATCACCGAACCCACCGTCGTCGTGGCCATTGCAGCCGGGTTGGCCAGCGTCGGCGCCGGCATGCTGCTGAAGCTGACGCTGGAGAGCGCCACCGGCGCGTCGGACCCGCCGCTGCCGCCACAGCCGCCCAGAAACGCGGAAGCCCCCGCGATGGCAGAGGAAAACGGCAGCAAGGGAGCACCCGACATGAGCTTCAGGAGGTGGCGACGGGACGAATCCGGCAAAGTGTTCATAGCAGTGACGATTCCAGTGAGATGGCGGAAAGGGCGCAATCTTCACTGGCGATCATGAAAGCTTTATGAAAGCCTGGTGATAGCTTTGCCCCGTCGCCATGAAACAGTCACCCCCGCGAGCCCACCCGACCATGCACCTGAGCATCCGTGAATTCGAAGAACCCGACCGCGAAACCCTGCGCCAGCTCTACACCGCCGCCCGCCGCGCCGCCTTCACGTGGCAGGACGCCAGCGCCTTCCAGCCCGCCGATTTCGACGCCGACACCGAAGACGAATGCATCCTCGTCGCGCTGGCCGACGGCCACCCCGTCGGCTTCGCCTCCATCTGGGAGCCCGACAGCTTCCTGCACACCCTCTTCGTCCATCCCGACTTCCAGCACCAGGGCGTCGGCAAAACGCTGCTCACCCACTGCTCGGCCTACTTCACCGCCGCCACCCCAACGCTGAAATGCCTCAAGGCCAACACCCCGGCCATCGGCTTCTACACCCACCAGGGCTGGCAGGCCGTCGCCGACGGCGATTCGCCGGATGGGCCTTATCTGCTGTTTGCGCGGCCGGCCGAGGGGGCGTGATGGGATGGCAGGACTTCCTTGCCGCCCTGGATTCAGGCGGGCAAAACACCTGACTGATGACTTCCGTGCTCGATCAATTGGCTCCTCATGCGGGAGTCCACCAAGTGCGTGAGAAGCGAAAAGCTGAGCAGCCAAAGCAAGACCTCAATGCCCGCGTAGTATCGGTCCAGCGCAAAAACCATTAATGAAGATACGTACAGGTCGCAAAAACACAGCACGACAATACATGCGGTAGCGAGCGCGACAGCACCTTTACCCCCCCGCTTTGCAAGGAGCGCATACAAGATAACGACTGACAACAAGAAAGCGGGAGCGATGTATTTTGGAATCAGCAAGAAATCCAGATTCTTGGAAAAATAATCCTGGCTGTCGGAATTGCGAATCTGCTCCGGAGAGTTACTTTTCTCAATCGCTGGCAGAGAGCCAAGAACTTGCTTGTTTACGTTATCGATGCGCCCCGGAATGATAAGGCCTTCACTCGCATCATCAACGATCAATTTGTATAGTTCAGCCCCACCGTCCAAGGCATACAAGATCAGGTTGTGGCCGGACATGAGGCCCTCCATGACCAGGCGGCGAATCTTCAAGTTGTATTCGTCGTAATCCTTCGATGATTTCTGAAGCAGTTCAGCAGGGGTCTGGACACCCTCCACAGGACCTATCATCTGGTCGAGTCTTGTTCGGGGATAATACCGCTTCAAAATCTCCTGATGGCTCCCCTTTATCAGCGCTTTCTCTTCCGCCATGAACGGGGTTTCATAGTTTATGAACTGATTGGCCGAGATAAGCAGCTGAATCCCATCCTGCTTTGAAAAGCCGGGCACACCAAGTGTTGCAAGATTAATTGCAACCGTAGCGGACAAAAGCGCCAGAGGCGTAAGCCACAGAGACATCTTCCGCTCGACAAAGATGTAATGGTACGCATACAGCAAGATCGATGCCGCAAGAAAGATAATGCCGATGGACTTCGTGAGTGCGGAAGCAAGAGCAAAGACAAAGATGTATCGAAGCTTGCTTCGACGCGAATCCAGCGATGGATTGACCGCATAGTTGAACATCATTGCGCACGCAATGATCACCATCGATGAGAAAACCGACTCACTCAGGACCATGTACGAATACAGGAACGTGCGCAGCGACAGAGCGATGATCACAACCATTGCGAAAAGCCTGAATACTGCAGACTTTCCCGGCATGAATTCCTTGATGGACCAGTACACCGAAATATAGAAGACGGAAATCTGAAATATGACTATTGATACGATCTTCTTCTGCGTTCCCGCCAGCAGCAGGTAGTACAACATCGGCAATCCGACTGGCCTGTTTTGATTCCACACAAAACGGTGGTCGGAAAACAGAACATCCGCGGTGTAGAGATACCCTGCAGAATCCGTAAAAAGACTGAACGGACCAATATAGAAAAACAACAATCCCGCATGCAGAACAAGGATCGAGATCAGCGCAAATTCAACGAACCCCCTCACTGCCCTGGGGTAGGATAATTTTGTTAAGAGCATATGATTCTTAATCGTCCTGCAATATCAATCCGATCAACCCGACTTCAAGTTCATGGCCAGCGCCGGCCGTTTGATCAATTCAATTTGAAGACCAGACGCCTGGACATCACGAAGTTGAAGACCATCCCTGCAACCGACCCCGCAGCGACCGCAAGCGATGGGTGGTCATAGACAAAAGAAACGGACAAAACCAGCGCAAGATAGACTCCGTTGTTGGCAACCCATCCCAGCGTATTGGCTGCGATATAGCGCAACCACTCCTGCCTCCAGGCGTACCTGCTGGCTCCGAAGGTATATTTTCGATTCAGCCACCAGGTCGTTGTGACGGCCAGGGGGAAGGCCAGCGCCTGCGCCCAAAGCGGCCCAACCGACAGCTTCAAGCCCTCAACAATCGAAGCATTGACAATGAACCCTGCCACGCCAACCAGTCCAAAACATAAGATCTGGCGTAGCAGGGAATGCTGAGGCGCGGCTCCGTTCGGACTTTTCTGCATCATCGACTCCGTCCAGATTTTCCCCTGGCGTATCCTGCATGGCCCAAGCCAGGCTCATCCAAAACCCCGGGCGCCCTGCGTTTTTTTTGCGGAACCACCATCAAGGCTTCTTGAACGGAACAGAGAGAAGCTCACGTTCAAAGTTTCTTTTGTCCTGATGGGTGATCGAATCAAGAATAAGGGCAATTGCAACAAGCACGATCGCCGTAATCTCCAAGCCTGTGGCCAGCACTGCCAGGGGCACATGGTGGATGTACCGCTCCCGTATCCAGTCTTCGAAAACGGGGATGCTGGCGACAATACCCAGCAAGCCGACCAGCAGCCCGCTGCCTCCAAAAAAGGCCAGCGGCCGGTAATAGCGGAGAATCCTGGTTATGGTATTGATAACCCTTGTACCGTCTCGAAGGGTATTCAGCTTGGAAAAACTTCCGGCCGGCCGGTCCTTATAATTCACAGGTATTTCAACAATGCGAAAGCGCTTGTCCAGAGCATGCAGCGTCATGTCCGTTTCGATTTCGAACCCTTCGACCAGGATCGGATAGCTCTTGACAAAACTCCGGTTGAACACACGGTAACCGCTCATGATATCTGCCAGATCCGCATGAAACAGGAGGTTCACCAGATCGCGTACCAAGCGGTTGCCGAACCCGTGGAGGGCGCGCTTGTTTTCCGCTGAATAATGCCCGGCACTATGGCGATCGCCAACAACCATGTCCGCCTCGCCGGCAAGAATTGGCGCCATAAGTTCACGTGCCCGTTCAGCAGGATAGGTGAGATCCGCGTCCGCGAGAATATATATGTCGGAATCGATTTCCAGAAAGGCGCGCCGGACTGCGTTCCCCTTACCAGGGCGCTTCTCGTTTATGACGGAACCTTCGCACTTCAGATCGGACAGGGTTTTCCTGGCAATCGACTCGGTTGCATCGGTTGAGCGGTTATTTACGATATAAATCGCAGCTTCTGGCAAATGAAGATGAAAATCCTCAATCGTTGCAGAAATGGTTTTCTCTTCGTTGTAGGCAGGCAGGATTACTGATATTTTTTTCATAATGATTTCATCAAATCGATTTAAATAACCGACAATTGCATTTTGATTTTTAAAAAATGCTATCAGCGATACGTATCAAGATCAATGACCTTGATGTTTGCTCTAGCGACGCGTTGATCTCGAAGGGGCGTCCGTGCTCGGGCATCAAATATTCGAATCGGCGTATCAAATGGCTGCCGGTAGGTATCAGCAAGGGCGACGAGAACATCAAATTCGAACTTCGTCTACCGAATCCGAAAAATGTGAAATGCTCCGTAGCAACCGCGCCGGTTGTCGTGCGATACCCCGTCATCCCCACGACATCACCGTACGCAATGAAAGCCCTACTGCTGTTGCTCGCCCTCGCGCTTCCGACCCTGGCCCAGGCCGAAGACGAGGGCATCGCCAGGATCTTCCGGGCCCACGGCGTGGAGGGCACGATGGTCATCACCGCCCTGCACAACGGCCAGACCTACATCCACAACGACGCCCGCGCCGCCCGGCGCTATCCGCCGGCCTCCACCTTCAAGATCCTCAACACGCTGATCGCCGCCCAGGAATGGGTCATCGCCGACCGCGACACCCCCTTCAAGTGGGACGGCATCGAGCGCGAGATACCCGACTGGAACCGGGACCAGACCCTTTCCTCGGCCTTCAAGGTTTCCTGCGTGTGGTGCTACCAGGACATCGCGCGCAAGGTCGGCGCCGGCACCTACCGGCGCTACCTCGGCCAGGTCGGCTACGGCGTCCTCGCCGAACCGTTCGACCTCGCCACCTTCTGGCTGACCGACCAGCTACAGATCAGCGCCCAGGAACAAGTCGCGTTCCTGAACAAAGTCTGGCAACACCAACCGCCCTTCGGCGCCCACGCCTACCAGGTGCTGCAGGACGTGATGCTCGTCGAACGAGCCCCCAGCTACCGCCTCTACGCCAAAACCGGTTGGGCCGCCCGCAGCCAGCCGCAGATCGGCTGGTACGTGGGCTACGTGGAACGCCACGGCGAAGTCTGGCTGTTCGCCACCAACATCAGCCTGCGTTCCGACCAGGACCTGCCCCTGCGCCAGGCCATCACCCGCGCCGCGCTGACGGAAAAGGGCGCCTTCCGCTGATGGCGGGAGGATGCAGCCCCCCTTCAAACCCCCGCAGGAATCACGCCTCTTGCCTTTTCCACCCGCGGCCACTAATTAATTACAGCATGGCCTCCCCCGGCACCCCCGGGGCCCGGGCGGCCTGCCCCACGGGGCAACAGCACATCAGGCTCTATCGATAACAACAAGGAGGCTGTCATGCGGTGCCGCAGATCAAAACTCGTTTTCGCTGCAATCTCCAGCCTGGTGGTCCAGCTGGGTGTTTCGGCCCACGCCGCCGAGACACCCCCTGAAAAACCTGTGGGCCTGACCGGGGGCAACGACGCGGTCGGCATGGTCGACCTCGCCCCCCATAATCTTCCCGGCACCCTCGCGGATTACGCACTCCGCGCCCGCGCAATAGGCGTCGCCCCCGGCGGTGCGATCCATAGCCACTCCCACGCCGGCCGTCCCGGCATCGTGCGCGTGACGAAAGGGACCCTCGTCGAATACCGGGGCACCACCGAGCGCACCCTCCACGCCGGCGACTGGTGGTTTGAAAATGCCGATACCGTGCATTGGTTCCGCAACCCAAGCACGACGGAGGCCGCAGAGATCTGGGCAGTGGATCTGGTACCCAGGCAGAAATAAGACGCGAACGCTTGACACTCCCACGCTCCGATTTGAACTCTCGCCCCTCCGGGCACCGGGAGTTCAAATCGGCGTTGAACCACTTCAACCCGGACTTGAACCGGTTCAAGTCCGGGCTGCACAAGTTCATCTCGCCGCATCGACAGTTCAAATCCGCGCCCCGCGGGTTCATGTCGCCGCTACGAAGGTTCAAGTCCGAGGTGCGAAAGTTCAAGTCCGCGCAGCTCGAGTTCAAGTCCCGGCATCAAAAGTTCATCTCCGAGCATCGACAGTTCAAGTCGGCGCATCAAACAGCCCACCGCGCGCCCCGCGAGGATGATGAAAACGCCAAACCCCTGCCGTTTCTGCCAAATTCGAAAAATGTGAACTGTTCCGTAGCGGGCGGGCCGCATGCCGTGCGATATCTCTCCCATCGCCACGACATACCCGGATGCAATGAAGGTCCCGCTGCTGCCGCTCGCCGCCAACATCACGCTGTGCTCCGGGCAGACCATGCCCCTGCGGCAAGCCATCACCCGCGCCGTGCCGACGGAAAAGGGAATCCGCCACTGATGGCCCGCAAACGCTACCGCCGCAAACACGCCGCGCTGGCAGACCTGCTCAACGCCCCGTGGCCGGTGAGCGCGGTACTGGCCCTGGTGGTCTATGCCAGCCTCAAATGGGCCCTGCCCGCCTATGGCGCCGGCAACATGATCCTCCAGCCGCTCACCCTCGCCTTGTCTTCCTTCGCCGAACTGGCCGGCGGCGGCCTGCTGCTGATCGCCGTACTCGCCTATCTCCGCGCCGTCGTCAGCGCCAGGAAGGCCACCGAAACCAGCGCGCCCAGGCTCGCAGCGGAGCCCGCGCACGGCCCCGTGCATGCACGGGTCTTCCACCCCAGGCAGGAACCCAGCCTCAAGAACCCCGCCGCGGGCGACGAGCCCATCATCGCCTCCTCAGCGCCGGAACCCCAGGCCGACACTCGCCCCACCGCCTGGAGCATCGAGCTGATCCGCGACCTGGAATGGAAACGCTTCGAGGACGTCTGCCAGCGCTTCTACGCCAGCAAGGGCATCGAGAGCGCCACCACGCCCCTCGGCCCGGACGGCGGCATCGACATCCGCCTCTTCCAGAGCGCCACCGAAACCGACAAGGGCAAATGCACCGCCATCGTCCAGTGCAAAGCCTGGGGCGAGCGCCTCGTCGGCGTCAAACCCGTGCGCGAACTGCTCGGCGTCATGACCCACGAAAGAATCCCCAAAGCCTTCTTCATGACCAGCGGCGGCTTCACCCCCGACGCCAAGGACATCGCCAAGGCCAACCACATCACGCTGATCGACGGCGAGATGTTCCTGCTGATGATTCTTCGCTTGCCGGAGGCTGTGCGGCAGGAATTGCTTAATTTCGCAATTGAAGGGGATTACAAGGTGCCGACGTGTCCGAGCTGCGGGATCAAGATGCGGGCGGTGGCGGGGAGCAAGGGGAAGGCGGGGTTTTGGGGGTGTTTCAATTATCCGCGGTGTCGGCAGACACTTGGGATGAGGAGGGATAGGTGAAGAGAGAATCAAATAAGGATTCGGACAGACGGCCCCCGACCAATAACCGCCTTTCATACTGCTAGACCTATAGCAGACGGCGCGGACTGTCCGCATGATTAAAACATAAAGTCGAATAGCATTTTATAATCCTAAAGTCATTTCTAAAACGCCAAAAGGGAACTCGAAAAAGGAAGGAAAATGAAAGTTACAGATCTCAACCACAACGCTTTCTCCGAGCATGAACTCAAACCCTATGAAAAGCGGGCCCCCGACTTCTCTGGTCGATTCATCAGATGGTTCTTAGAAAATATATATCGATTGGAAGAAATAACTGCCGATGATGCCTGCGTAGATTCCAAGCACGACAAGGGCGTGGACGCCATCTATGTTGATGATCTCTCTGAGACCGTATTCATCATACAAGCTAAAACAAAGACTAAGGACAACGCTGAGTTTGGCGATACCGAAATTAAGGAATTTTACGGAACCCTCGGACAATTCGATAGCAAAGAGAAGATTGACGAAATTCTCCTCGAAACGAAGAGCGATACGCTGAAGCAGACCATTTTGAGAACGAGCCTTGCTGCAAAGGTGGGCAGCGGGTATGAGGTGCACGGTGTATTCATAAGCAATGCGAAGGCAAATAAAGATGCAGAAGCAATTATCGCCAAACTGCCAAAAATCGAACTCTATGATGCTGTTGCAATAGTCAATGATTACGTTGATTTAGTCGTGGATGGTGGTATCAAAGAAAGCTACTACTTCGATGTTTCTGACTCTGACGTCATCAAATATGATGCTGGCGGCGCGGCTGCTCGGCTGTTTTTAGCACCAGCCCTCAACCTCCTCAAAATGAACGGGATCGCGGATGGTCGTCTTTTCGAACAGAACGTCCGATTGGCCCTGGGCAACACCAAAGTCAACAAAGGGCTAAGACAAAGCATAAGGGAGAAGGGGGAGCACAAGAACTTTCCGCTATATCACAACGGAATAAACGTACTCTGCAAGAAAATTGTTTCCGAAACAGAGGAACGGATCGAAGTCGAGGACTACGTAGTAGTAAATGGCGCACAAAGTCTCACATCACTAATGGCTGAAAAATCGAAGATCACAGAGGATCTTAAGATATTAGTTAAGCTAATTGAAACAAAAGGGGACACCGCTCTTTCTCAGCGGATTACTACGAACAGTAATAACCAAAACGCGATCAAAGCACGCGATTTGAAATCCAACCACAATATTCAGCAACGACTAAAGGCGGAAGTTAGTGCCATCAGCAATGACGCTATTTCATATGAGATTAAGCAAGGTGAGGACAACAAAGGCAAGTCAGTTATATCAAACGAGCAAGCAGGCCTGATCCTGCTCGCAATGGATCTCGCGCAGCCATGGAGCTGTCACCAGAAATACAAGGTGATGGATGACCTTCACTCAGATATCTTCGGCAGGCCTGATGTCAGCGGCTCAAGAATTCTAGGATACTGGGAGTGCTTCAAATCAGTGGAAATGGCGCTTGACGCGATCGATGACAAACATTTCGCCTACTACAATCTCACGAAATACTTCTTGGCCTATGCAGTAGTCAGTCTCATCCGAACTGACCCGGCGGGCGTAGCAATGCTAAAGAACATGAAGGGGGTTTTCTCTTCTGGACGGCTGTCAGAATTAGTCGAGCTCTTTGAAAGCCTAGCGAAATCGCTTGCTGTCGATTTAAATGCTGAAATTGTCGTCGAGGACACAGAGTCATTTGACTACAAGAATGAGCTTAAGAGCCCGGCCTGGTGCAAGAAGATCTCAGCGAGGTTGGTTGCACAATACTCCAAAGATGTAATGCGGAAGAAGGCTGAGCCAATTAGTGCCCTTTGTAAAAATCTGTCTATCGCAAAGTGAGACGCATGTGTCGTCTTAATGTCCGTTTATTCAAACCTGGAAATTCCGCTTTGGGTCGATAGCGGTAGTTTGGCGACCGAGGACGGAGCGACTGCTTTGGCCGAGGAAGAGCCCTAGTATCAGCGACTGGACCTCCGCCGGAGTAGATTTCATGTTGATGCACTAGAGTGACGACTATCGACTAGGAGTCGCCCGATCCAGACAGCCGCTATCCGGGTCTAGCGGTATCCTCTCCTCCTACCCCACACATGGATCGTGGTCACCCCACAATGCCGTCGGTTACTGCTTTTCCTGTCGTTTTATTTTGGATTGCGTGTAGTTTGTGATTTTAAAAATCAACTTTCAGAACATCTTGTCAAGCATTTCGATGCTATGCGGTAAAAATGTCGCTATAAAATTAAGTCAACCCTTAAAAACCAACCCCAACAGCACTCAACATGGCAACCGAGAAGACAGCATTTGACGACTGGCTGAAAGATAACCTCTGGAGAGACTTACTATTCAGATCTGCGTTTTGGGTGGTCATTGCGTCACTCGGGGCTTACTACTCATTGGCTATTGACGCTCAGTCAGCAAATGAGTATTTGAAGCGTCAGTCAAACTCCGTCTTTCGCGTGGCGAACATCATTGGAACGGCGGCTATCTTCTTGGGACTTATCGCGATGATGTTTAAGGACCTAGAGCAAATGTCTCCCAAATTTTGGGGCCGAGATGCCGGCTTGGGGCGGGTAGGTGGTGTTTTTAGGCGGCTGGCAGGTGACATGACCCTCTGGACTCTGGGAGCGTTGGTGTCCACGTTGTTTGTAATCGGACTTGTCGGCTGCCGTTCAACTGGTTCGTGGACGAACTGGGCGTTGTTTACGGTTCTATATCTTTTGCTTACAGCCATGTGCTTCATAGTTGCTCTACTCAACGTTTACGTTCGCAGAGCTGAGCCGCTACTTGCCACCAAATTTACAAAGCCGCGTTGGGTCTTTGGGGCTTATGTGATCGTAATTCTCGGGTGCCCGTTATATCTGCGCCTGACGCCTTGAGGGCTAGCAGGTCGCTCGAGCCGATTCGCATCGGCCAGCCGCCGCTCGCGGCTCCGCTTCAACGTTGAACGACCGCTTTCTTTAAAGCTCAAATGCAGCCTTGGGTCGGGAACTGTCAGTTGAGGATCTGGCAACGGATGGCAGTAGCGGCCGAGAACCCGCAATTTCCCCAAAAAGCCGGCGCTTTCGCGCCGGCTTTTTACATCAAATCAACCCTTCCGCCTTCAACGCCGCCTGCACGGCAGGCCGCGCGGCTGCGCGTTCCTGGAACGCGATCAGGTTCGGATAGGGGCTGAGGTCGAAGTTGATGACTTTCATCCAGCCCAACGTGGTGAACAGGTAGCCGTCGGCGACGCTGAAGTCGTTGCCGAGCAGGTAGGGCTTGTCGGCGAGGTGCTGGTTCACGTGGCCGAGGCGGCGTTCCAGGTTGAGCTTGGCGGCGGCTTTCCAGTCGTCCTTGCTCAGCGGGTGGAAGAAGGCGGTCACCGACTTGTGGATTTCGGTGGCGATGAAGTTGAGCCAGCTTTGCAGGCAGTAGCGCTCGATGCTGCCGTTGGGGGGCGCGAGCTTCTTTTCCGGGGCGAGGTCGGCGATGTACTGGACGATGGCCGGGCCTTCGGTGAGGACTTCGCCGGAGTCGAGGACCAGCGCGGGCACGTAGCCCTTGGGATTGACTTCGAGGTAGTTGGCGCCGCTGCTGGTGACCTTGGTGGCGAGATCGACGCTTTCGGACTCGTACTTGAGGCCGGCTTCTTCGAGGGCGATGTGCGGGGACAGGGAACAGGCGCCGGGTTTGAAATAGAGCTTCACGTAGTCTCCTTGGTGCGCGCGGGGCGCGGTTCTTGTGGTCTGGAACAGGAACTGGCCGGCTGGGCGCGGATAAGGCGCTCAGCCGGCCAGTGGCAAAGATAGCAGCGGATCAGGCTGTCTTGCAGATGCTTATTGCAGGGCGGCCTTGACCAGCGCCGCCAGACCGGCGGTGGGGTGGCCGATCAGCTGGCTGAGCTGGTGGCTGTCGTCGAACAGGCCGCCCTTGGAGGCGCCGATGTCGGACTCGGCCAGCAGCGCGGCGAGGCCTTCCGGCAGGCCGGCGCCGAGCAGCGCGGCCTTGAAGTCGGCTTCGGGCAGGTTCTGGTAGGCCACCGCCTTGCCGGACTGGCGGGCGATCTCGGCGGCCAGCTCGGCCAGCGTGTAGGACTCGTCGCCGGCCAGTTCATAGACCTTGCCGGCCTGCCCGTCGCGGGTGAGGACGGCGGCCGCGGCGGCGGCGTAGTCGGCACGGGCGGCGGAGGCGATGCGCCCTTCGCCGGCGCTGCCGAGCACCACGCCGTATTGCAGCGCAGGCGGGATGCTGGCCAGGTAGTTCTCGGTGTACCAACCGTTGCGCAGGATGACCGCCGGCAGGCCGGCTTCAACGATGAGCTGTTCGGTGGCCTTGTGCTCGGCGCCCAGCGGCAGCGGCGTGGTGTCGGCGCGCAGCAGGCTGGTGTAGGCGATGAGGCCGACCTTGGCGCGCTTGGCGGCGTCGATCACCGCGCGGTGCTGGGGCAGGCGGCTGCCGACTTCGCTGGAGGAGATCAGCAGCAGCTTGTCGGCGCCGGCAAAGGCGGCGTCGAGGGTTTCCGGCCGGTTGTAGTCGGCCTCGCGGACCTGCACGCCACGCGCGGCGAGGTCGGCCACCTTGGCCGGCGTGCGCACGGCAGCGACGATCTGGGCGGCGGGAACGGTTTGCAGCAGGTTCTCGATGACGAGGCGGCCGAGCTGGCCGGAGGCGCCGGTAACGACGATCATGATGCGACTTCCTTTATCTGGGAGAGAGGAAGCGGCAGAATATCCGCCTGACTAACTTTTAGTAAGTACGCACCTGAAGGTAAGTGCAATCATGAATGCAGACCATGACGACGGAGCCGAAGAGCGCCCGACCCTGGCCGAGATGATGCGGCGCGGCGATGTGTTCGCCGAGAAGTGTCCGTCCCGCGAGGTGCTGAAGCACGTGACCAGCCGCTGGGGCGTGCTGCTGCTGGTCGGCCTGCTCGGCGGCACACACCGCTTCAGCGACCTGCGCCGCAAGGTGAACGGGATCAGCGAGAAGATGCTGGCGCAGACGCTGCAGCAACTGGAGAGCGACGGCTTCCTCGCGCGGGTCTCCTACCCGGTGGTGCCGCCCCACGTGGAATACACGCTGACGCCGCTGGGCGAGCAGATCGGCCGCAAGGTCGAGGCGCTGGCCGACTGGATCGAGCTGAACCTGCCGGAAATCCTGGCCGCCCAGCAGGCGCGGGCAGGCCAGGAAGAAGGCGTGGCGGCCTGAACCGACGGCGGGTCGCGTCAGCCCGCCGCGCCGATGCGCAGCTGGATCTGGCCGATGGCCAGACGGGCGGCCTTGCGCACGTCGGGGTCGGAATCCTGCTGGGCCTGCTCCAGCGCAGCCAGGGCGCTGGCGGCGCCGATCTCGCCGAGGGCCAGCGCGGTTTCCTTGCGCAGGTTGGCGGACGAATGGACCAGCGCCGAGCCGGCCAGCGCCGGCACCGCCCGTTCGTCCTGCAGGCGGCCGAGGGTGCGGGCGGCGCGCAGGCGGACCTGCCAGTAGTCGTCCTCCAGCGCGGCGATCAGCGCATCGACGGCCTCGGCCAACTTGAGCTTGCCGAGGGTCGTCGCGGCCTCTTCGCGCACCTGCCAGACCTCGTCCTTGAGCGCGCCGAGCAGGCCCGGCAGCACGCTGGCGTCCGGCGCCAGGCCGAGAGCACCGACGGCGGCGCGGCGCACCTCGGGGTCGGCATCGTGCCCGGCCAGGCGGGTCAGCGCCGGCAGTGCCTCGCGGCGCTTGAGCCAGCCGAGCACGCCCACCGCCTCGCGGCGGACCTCGGCCTCCGGTGCCTCGGCGGCGGCCAGCGCCGGTGTGCAGCTTTCCGCCAGGCGCAGCTCGCGCACGGCGCGCAGCACGCTGGCCCGCACAAAGGCGCTGGCACTGGACAAGGCCGGCAGCAGCAGGCGGCCGCTGTCCGGCAGGCGGATCTCGGCCAAGCTGTGGGCGGCGGCGTGGCGCACCGGCTCGGCGGCATCCTCCAGCGCACCGAGCAGCGCCGTGACGGTCTGCGGGCTTTCCCAGTAGGCGAGGCGGTCGGCGGCTTCGGCGCGGACCACGGCATCGGGGTCGGCCAGCGCGGCGGCCAGCCACGGCGCGTGGTCCTCGTTTTCGAGTTCGGCCAGTTCGATCAGGGCCAGGCG
This sequence comes from Zoogloea sp. GW822-FHT05C07, assembly GCF_058800215.1. Taxonomy (NCBI): domain Bacteria; kingdom Pseudomonadati; phylum Pseudomonadota; class Betaproteobacteria; order Rhodocyclales; family Zoogloeaceae; genus Zoogloea; species Zoogloea sp. GW822-FHT05C07. The sequence continues at coordinate 2,577,201 of NZ_CM179510.1, read as the reverse complement.
GCGCACCGTGGCGTCATCGGACTGCAGGCGCGGCAGCAGGGCCGCCAGGTCGGCGTCGTCGGCGGAGAGAAGGGGCACAGTCATGGGAATCGGTTTCAAGGGGTCAATCGGAATAGGCGGTGGCGTCCGCCGCGTCGCCCGACGGCTCGCTGAGGGGCGACAGCCGCGCCAGCGGCACGGCCGGCGCGGAGTCCCGCAGCAGGGACAGGCAGTGGCGCTTGTGTTCGATGAAGCTCGGGCCGGTCAGCCATTCGGCGGTGCGCGGGCGCTCCGCCGGCACGTGGATCTCTTCGACCACCCGTCCCGGGCGGGCGCTCATCACCAGGATGCGGTCGGCCATGAACAGGGCTTCGTCGATGTCGTGGGTGACGAACACCACGGTCATGCGGCGCTTGGCCCACAGGGCCAGCAGCAGCTCCTGCATCTTCAGGCGGGTCAGCGCGTCGAGGGCGCCGAAGGGCTCGTCCATCAGCAGCACGCGGGGCTGGTTGATCAGCACGCGGGCGATCTCCACGCGCTGCTGCATGCCGCCGGAGAGGGCGTTGGGGTAGCTGTTCTCGAAGCCCTCCAGGCCCACCTCGGCGAGCCAGGTCAGGGCCTGGGCGCGGCGTTCGGCACGCGGCACGCCGCGCATGCGCAGGCCGTAGGCGACGTTGTCGAGCACCGTCAGCCACGGGAACAGGGTGTGGTGCTGGAACACCAGGCCGCGCTCCGGGCCGGGCCCGGCGATGGGCTGGCCGTCGAGCAGCAGGCGTCCGCTGGATGGCGCCAGGTGGCCGGCCAGCCCGCCCAGCAGCGTGGACTTGCCGCAGCCGGACGGCCCCAGCAGGCACACGAACTCGCCGGGCCGGATGTGCACCGACACGTCGTCGAGGGCGGTGAAGCGCGCCGCGCCGCTGCCCAGCTCAACGGACACCCGCTCGATCTCGAGGCTGCCGGTGGCGGGCTGCGCCGGGGACAGATCGGACAGTTTCAGTACGGCGTTCATGCGCGGCCTCCGGGGCGGTACCAGGGCATCAGGGCCTGCCCGGCGCGGTGCAGCAGGGCACTGCTGCCCATGCCGAGCAGGCCGATCAGCAGCATCCCGACGATGATGTTGGCGTAGTTCTGGACGGTGTAGGACTCCCAGGTGTAGTAGCCGATGCCGTACTGCCCGGAAATCATCTCGGCGGTGACGAGGCAGAACCAGCAGGTGCCCATGCCGATGCTGAGCCCGGTGAGCACCGACGGCGCAGCGGCCGGCAGGATCACCCGCAGGAAGATGCCCCAGCGGCGCGTGCCGAGGCTGCGCGCCGAGGCGATGAGGCGCGGGTCGACGCCGTGCACGCCGTGGATGGTGTTGAGCAGGATCGGGAACAGCGCGCCGACGAAGGTGATGAAGATCATGCTGCCCTCCGAGGACGGGAACATCAGGATCGACAAGGGGATCCAGGCCACGGCCGGGATCGGCCGGGCCACCTCGAGGGGCGGCATCAGCGTCTCCCGGACCCAGCGGAAACGCCCGATCGCCAGTCCCAGCCCGACCCCGGCGACGGCCGCCAGCACGAATCCCGACAGGACCCGGCTGAGGCTGCTGCCCAGGTGGTACTGGAGCTTCGGCGACTGCAGCAGGGCCCACGCGGCATCGAGCACTTCCAGCGGCTGCGGCACGTTCTGGAAGGTCACCAAGCCCAGGTTCAGGTGCCGGGACGCGGCCAGGTGCCACAGCGCCACGCAGGCCAGCAGCGACAGCACGGGCAGCAGGCGCCGCCCCGCCGAAGGGCGATCGGACGCGCTCACCGGCCGCCCCCGGCGGCCTTGAGGGCGGCGAAGTCGAGCAGCTGGCCCTTGTTGGCCGAGGCGTAGGCCACCGCCGCATCCTTCTGCAGGAAGGCGCTCACCTCGCCTTGGGCGTCGCGGGCGAACCAGGCCGTCGGCGCCAGCAGCTTGATGTGGTGGATCAGGTCATGCACATACACCGCACGCACGCTTTTGCCGGACTGCTCCAGGCGGCGCAGATCCTGGAAGGCGTTGCCGATGCTGGCGTAGTGGCGCACCTTGGGCTCGCCGGCCACCCACAGCCCGGCCAGGCGCTTGAAGTCGGTGATCGGCTTGCCGGTCAGCGCGTCGTTGGCCTTGAGGGGCAGTTTGTCGTAGTTCTTCAGGCGGGCGTCGTAGTTGAGGCCGGCCTGCTTGAAGGCGGCGCGGATGTACTGGTCATCCACGAAGGTGGCCGGGTCCAGCGTCACGTCGATGCGGCGCATCAGGTGCAGCGTGTCGATGGAGGTCTTGAGGGCCTGGCGGTACTCGGGCTTCCACGTGAAGTCGCGGGTCTGCAGGCCGAGGGGGCCGTGGAAGAGGTAGCTCACCGGCGCCTCGATGCCGGTCACCTTCTCGATCAGCTCGCTGTATTTCTCGGGGTCGCTGGCAAACAGGCGGTCGGCCTCGATGGCCGCGCGCAGGAAGGCCACCACCACTTCCGGGTACTTTTTGGCGAACTCGGCATTCACCAGCGAACCGTGGAAGGTCGGCGTGGACGACTGCACGCCGTCGTAGATCTTGCGGGCGAAGCCGCGGTAGGGGAACAGCTCGGCGAAGGGCACGAAGTCGGCGTGGGCGTCGATCTTGCCGGCCTGCAGCGCGGGGCCGGCGACTTCCGGCGCCTGGGTAACGATGTTGACGTCCTTCTCCGGGTCGATCTTCTGGCTCTTCAGCGCGCGCAGCAACATGCCGTGGGCGGCGGATGCGAAGGGCACCGAAATGGTCTTGCCGCGCAGCTCGGCGAGGGAGGTGACGGTGGAATCCTTCGGCACCACCACGCCGTTGCCGCTGCCCTCGGTGCTGCCGGACAGCACGGTGATGAACAGGCTCTTCTTGCCGGCCTTCTGGAAGGCCGCGCCGTTGGCCGAGCCGGGGAAGTCGGCCATCGTGCCGATGTCCAGCTTGTCGGCCACCATCTCGTTGGTCAGCGGTGCGCCGGAGGTGAAGTTCTTCCACTGGATGTCGTACTGCACGTCCTTGTACTTGCCGTCCTTCGGCAGGTATTTGTCGAGCAGCTTGAGCTCGCGGATCAGCAGGCCGCCGGTGGCGCAGTTGATGGTGGTGTCCTGGGTGCCGATCGCCACGCGCAGGGTCTCGGCGTGGGCGGCCAGGCTCACGGTCATCGCGGCAAGCGCCGCGGCGGCAGTCTTGGTCAGGGTCGAAAATCGCATGAATGGGTCGTCCGTCGGTTGGGGTTAGCGCAGCAAGTAGGGAATCGCGACCTGGATCGCGCCAGTCGGGCAGTCCTTCTGGCACGGCAGGCAGTACCAGCACTCGTCCCGCTTCATGTAGGCCTTGCCGGTGGCGGGATCGATGTCGAGGATGTCCATCGGGCACACGTCGATGCACACCGTGCAGCCCTTGTGGGCGATGCATTTGTCCAGGTCTACGGTGACCGCCGCTTCGCTGTACTGGGCGATGCTTCGGGGTTGGAAAGCCATGGGTATCTCCGGAAATCAGGCGGTGGCGACGGCCCGGGCGGCCGTCGTCGGGTTCAGGCGCAGGCGGTCGTAGGCGTCCTTTTCCTGCTCGGCAATGGGCACGATGTAGGGCTCGACCGGGCGCTTGAGGTGGCTCATGCGGCCATCGGCGCCCTTCTTCAGGTGGGCGTGGCAGAACCACTCGGCGTCGTTGCGCTCGGGGTGGTCGACGCGCAGGTGGTACAGGCCCCAGCGGCTCTCGGTGCGGAACAGGGAGGCGCGGGCGGCCATCTCGGCGCAGTCGAGGATCGCCGCCACTTCGGCGCAGCGCATCAGCTCGTGGGCGTCCGCCGCCTTGAGCTGCTGCAGGTCTTCGCGGATCTCGGCGAAGCGCTCCAGCGCGATCTCGTACTTGCGGGTCACCTTGGGGGGCTGCAGGTAGTCGTTCACGAAGCGGCGCAGCTTGTATTCCACCTGCAGCGGCGGCAGGCCGTGCTCGCGCAGCAGCGGCGCGAAGATGCGCGCCTTCTCCCGCTCGACCTGCTCCGCGTCGATGGGTGCGAAGTCGATGGCGGCGGCGCGCTCGGCCGCATTGACACCGGCGAACCAGCCATAGACGAAGGCGCCGAGCATGTAGTTGTGCGGCACCGCGGCCATGTCGCCAGCCGAGTAGAGGCCCGGCACCGTGGTTTCGGCGCGCTCGTTCACATACACGCCGGAAGCGCTGTGGCCGCTGCAGAAGCCGATCTCCGAGATGTGCATCTCGACCATCCGGTGGCGGTAGTCCGTGCCGCGGCCGGCGTGGAACTGCCCGCGGCTCGGCCGCTCGTTGCCGTGCAGGATGGTCTCGATGGTCTGGATGGTCTCCTCGGCCAGGTGGTCGAGCTTGAGGAACACTGGGCCGTTGCCGCTCTGCAGTTCCTGGTAGAACTCCAGCATCATCTGGCCGCTCCAGTAGTCGCACTCGATGAAGCGCTCACCGCGGTTGTTGGCGGTGTAGCCGCCCAGCGGACCGGTCACGTAGGCGCAGGCCGGGCCGTTGTAGTCCTTGATCAGCGGGTTGATCTGGTAGCACTCCAGGTTGGCCAGCTCGGCCCCCGCGTGGTAGGCCATGGCGTAGCCGTCGCCGGCGTTGGTGGGGTTCTCGTAGGTGCCCATCAGGTAGCCGGAAGCCGGCAGGCCCAGCCGCCCGGCGGCGCCGCAGGCCAGCACCACCGCCTTGGCGCGGATCACGTGGAATTCGGCGGTGCGCGAGTCGAAGCCCATCACGCCGTTGACGCTGCCGTCGGCAGCGGTGAGCAGGCGGGTGGCGACGATGCGGTTGGTGATCTCGACGCGCGCCCGCTTGAGCTGGCGGTAGAGCACCTTCTTCACGTCGTGGCCTTCCGGCATCGGCAGCACGTAGGTGCCCATGTGGTGCACCTTGCGCATCGCGTAGTCGCCGTTGGCGTCCTTCTCGAACTTCACGCCCCAGCGGTCGAGCTGCTCGATGGTGGCGAAGCTGTGTTTGGCGTAGGCATACACCGTGGCCTGGTTGACGATGCCGTCGTTGGCGATGGTGATTTCCTTGGTGTACTGCTCGGGCGTCGCATAGCCCGGCACGACGGCGTTGTTGAGGCCGTCCATGCCCATCGAGATCGCCCCGCTGCGCTTCACGTGGGCCTTGTCGATCAGCAGCACGCGCACGCCGGGGTTGCGCTCCCTGGCCTTGATGGCAGCCATCGGGCCGGCGGTTCCACCGCCGACCACTACCACGTCGTATTCGCTTTCGATGACCTTAATGTCGTTGGGCATAACTCACTCCGCAGAGGATGGATCGCGATCCACCTTGAATCGGTATTGGAAGGTGTCGCCGCGGAAGTACAGGAACTCGTAATCCACGGGACGGCCGGCGTGGTCGTGGGTCAGGCGCTCGACGCGCAGCAGCGGCGCCCCCCGGGCCACGTTGAGCCGGCTGGCCAGCTCGGTGTCGGCAGCCACTGCGTCCAGGGCCAGTTCGGCCTGGCCCAGCGGCACGCCGCAGTCGTTCTCGAGAATGACGAAGATGTCGCGGCCCTCCAGGTCGGCCCGCGCCACCTGCAGGCCCAGGTCCCGCTGCAGCCAGGTCAGCTCGACCGACACCGGCTCCCGGTCGAGCAGGCGCAGGCGGCGAATCTCGATGACCGTCGCGCCCTCCGCCACGCCGAGGCGGGCCGCCACCCGCGCGTCGGCAGCCACCTCGGCGAGGCTCAGCAGGCGGTTGCGCACCTCGTGGCCGTGGCTACCCATCTGCTCGGCGAAGCCCTGCAGGCGGCTCACGTTCTGGAAGGCCTTGGGCCGGCTGACGAAGCTGCCGCTGCCCTGCCGGGTGTAGATCAGGCCTTCCTGCTGCAGCGCGCCGATAGCCTGACGCACGGTGATGCGGCTGGCGTCGAACTGGGCGCCCAGTTCGCTCTCGGACGGCAGGCGGGTGCCTGCCGGCCAGTCGCCGTCGAGGATGCGCAGGCGCAGTGCCTTGCTGATCTGCCGATAGAGCGGCATATCGGCGAATTCCGGCCGGGAGGTTTGCAGTTCGGTGGAGGACATCTCAACTCGTCATAACAAGCTGAGGCCAATTTATTGATTTGAATCAAAAGCCGGAACTGAAAAGAAATGCGAACGATATGCACGCTTGAGAAAAGGCATTCGCTGCGGATTTCCTGATATGCGGAATCAATGCGTCCGCCAGGCCTGTCGGCGCGATGCTGGCGGCGCATCAGCGGCGTGCTGGTTTCCACGCAGCGGACGGCGCCGGTCCTTCCCGTCGGGAATTGCGGCCAGCACGCCAAACCCTTCAGAACACGGGAGAAATCGGATGCCGTGCCGCGCGCGTATCCCCAGGGCATGGAACTTGCGCCGCAGCGCCGTCATTCCCTTCCGACCGCGAGACGCCCCGATGCCCACCGACCTGACCCAACTCAGCGCCCATGCCCTGCTCGGCCTTTACCGCAGCCGCAAGCTGTCGCCCGTCGAAGTGACCCGCGCGGTGCTGGCCCGCATCGACAGCCTGCAGCCCCACTACAACGCCTACCGGGCGGTCGATGCGGAATTCGCGCTGGTCCAGGCCCGCGCCTCGGAGACGCGCTGGCAGCGCCAGAAGCCCCTCGGCGGGCTGGACGGCATTCCGGTCGCCTTGAAGGATCTGCTCAACGTGAGCGGTTTTCCGACCCGCAAAGGCAGCCTCGCCACGCCCGACACGCCGGCCGGCGAGGATTCGCCGGCGGCGGCACGGCTGCGCGAGAGCGGCGCGGTGATCCTCGGCAAGACGCAGACCGCCGAGTTCGGCTGGAAGGGCCTCACCGAGACGAAGCTGGCCGGCATCACGCCGAACGCCTGGGACCGCCAGTACGCCAGCGGCGGCAGCAGTGGCGGCGCGGCGGTGGCCGCGGCGCTGGGCCTGGGGCCGCTGCAGGTCGGCACCGACGGCGGTGGTTCGATCCGCCAGCCGGCGGCGGTGAACGGGGTGTTCGGCTTCAAGCCCACCTACGGGCGGGTCGCGGGTTATCCGGCCGCCCACAACGGCAGCCTGTTCCACATCGGCCCGCTGACCCGCAACGTCACCGACGCGGCACTGCTGCTCAACGTGATCGCGGCACCGGACGTGCGCGACTGGAGCAGCCTGCCGAAGGACATCGGCGACTGGACGGCCGGCCTCGACCAGGGCATCAAGGGCCTGCGCATCGCCTACAGCCGCACGCTGGGCTATCTGAAAGTGGATGCGGGCATCGCCGCGGTGGTGGATCGGGCGGTGGCACGGCTGGCGGACCTGGGCGCCATCGTCGAGGCGGTGGATCCGGGCTTCGAAAACCCGGCGCCCATCCTCGATGCGCTGGCCGCCGAGCGGGCCGTGCGCCTGCGCCGGGACATCGGCGCGGCCGGGCTGGCGCTGGTGGATCCGGCGATCCGGGAGTCGGTCGAAAAGGCGGAGCAGCACAGCCTGGCCGACGTGGTGGCGACCCACCAGGCGCGTGCGGCGCTGGGGGCCAGCCTGCGCCGCTTCCACCAGCGCTACGACCTGCTGGTCACGCCGGTCACCTCGCAACCGGTGCCGCGGATCGGCACGGCGCCGTCGGCGCCCTTCCTGTCCCCGTTCAACCTCACCCAGCAACCGGCTGCAGCGGTGCCGGCGGGCATCGACAGCAACGGCCTGCCGGTGGCGCTGCACATCGTCGGGCCACAGTTCGCCGACCTGCGCGTACTGCGGGCGGCCCGGGCGCTGGAGCGCCTCCAGGCCTTCCCGATCCTGCACCTAAGCGCCCTGCTGTGACGCAAGGCGTGGGGCCGGCGCTTACTTCGCCCCGCCGCCGAGCACCTTGTACAGCGTGACCTGATTGCTCAGCCCGGCCAGCCGGACGGTGATCAGGCTCTGCTCGGCGCTGTACTGGGCGCGCTGGGAGTCGAGCACCGCCAGGTAGCTGTCCACGCCCTTGTCGAAGCGCGCCTTGGACAGCCGGTAGCTGGCCGCGGTGGCGTCCACAAGGGATTGCTGGGCGGCCAGCTGGCCTTCCAGCGGGGTGCGCAGCGACAAGGCATCGGCGGCTTCGCGGAAGGCGGTCTGCACGGCCTTTTCGTACTGGGCCAGGCCGATCGCCCGGTCCGCCTCGGCAACCTTGAGGTTGGCGCTGATCCGCCCGGCGTCGAAGATCGGCAGGGTGATCTGCGGCGCGAAGCTCCACGCACCGGCGCCGCCCTTGAACAGGTCGGACAGCTGGCTGCTGGCGACGCCACCCTTGGCGGTCAGCGTGATGCTCGGGAAGTAGGCCGCCCGCGCCGCGCCGATGTTGGCGTTGGCGGCCTGCAGCGTGCGTTCCGCCTGCAGCACGTCGGGGCGCCGCTGCAGCACGTCCGCCGGCACGCCGTCGGGCACGCCGGTCAGCGCCGAGACGCTGCCCAGATCGCCCGGCTGAGCCAGCTCGTCGGGCAGCGGCCCGCCGATCAGCAGCGCCAGCGCGTTGCGGTCCTGGGCCAGCTGGCCGGTGTAACGGGCCACGTCCACCCGCGCCGAATCGACGCTGGTCTGGGCCTGGCGCAGGTCCAGCTCCGACGCGCTGCCCAGCTCGAAGCGGCGCTTGGTGAGGTCGTAGGAGCTTTGCTGGCTGACCCGGGTTTCCTCGGCCAGCTTCAGGCGCTCGTTGTCGGCGACCAGCGTCAGGTAGGCGCTGGCGACCTCGGCCACCAGGCTGATCTGCGCGCTGCGCCGGGCTTCCTCGGTGCCGAGGAACTGGTACAGGGCCTGGTCCTTGAGGCTGCGGATGCGACCGAAGAAGTCCAGCTCGTAGGACGCGAAGCCGAGGCCGGCGGTGTACTGGTGGGTGGTCATCGCCTGGCCGGTGGTGGACAGGCTGGCCGGCGTGCGCTGGCCGGTGCCGCCGGCCGTCGCCTGCACGGTGGGGAACAGGTCGGCGCGCTGGATCTGGTACTGGGCGCGGGCCTTCTCGATGTTGAGGGCGGCGACGCGGAGGTCCCGGTTGTTGTCCAGGGCCAGCGCGATGAGCTGGCGCAGGCGGGCATCGGTGAAGAAATCCTGCCAGCCGATGTCGGCCGCGGCGGCGGCTGAAGCCGCAACCCCCGCGTCGGCCGGCCATTGCTGCGGCACCGGCGCGGCCGGCGTCGCGTAGTCGGGCGCCAGCGTGGCGCAGCCGGCCAGCACGGCGGAGGCCAGCGCCGCGGCGAGAAGAGTCATGCGGGGCATCTCAGCGCACCTCCTGGGCGGGAATGGATTCGGCCGGCGCGGCGTCCGGAGCGGTCTTGCCCCGGAACACCCGCCGCACGGCCACGAAGAACAGCGGCACGAAGAGCACGGCCAGCACGGTGGCGGACAACATGCCGCCAATCACGCCGGTACCGATGGCGTTCTGCGCGCCGGAACCGGCACCGTTGGAGAGGGCCAGCGGCAGCACGCCGAGGATGAAGGCCAGCGAGGTCATGACGATGGGCCGCAGGCGCAGGCGCACCGCTTCCAGCGTCGCGTCGATCAGGCCCTTGCCGTGCTCCATCTGTTCCTTGGCGAATTCGACGATCAGGATCGCGTTCTTCGCCGACAGGCCGATGGTCATCAGCAGGCCGACCTGGAAGTACACGTCGTTGGACAGCCCGCGCATCATCGCCGCCAGCAGCGCACCGATGATCCCCAGCGGCACCACCAGCATCACCGCGAACGGAATGGACCAGCTCTCGTACAGTGCGGCCAGGCACAGGAACACCACCAGCAGCGAAATCGCGTACAGGGCCGGCGCCTGGGAGCCGGACAGACGCTCTTGGTAGGACAGGCCGGTCCATTCGAAGCCGATTCCGTCCGGCAGCTTGGAAGCCATGTCCTCCATCGCCACCATCGCCTCGCCGGTACTGTGGCCGGGCGCCGCGGAACCCATGATCTCCGCCGACGGCAGGCCGTTGTAGCGCTCCAGGCGCGGCGAGCCGTAGGTCCAGTGGGCCGACGCGAAGGACGAGAAGGGCACCATGTCGCCATTGCTGTTGCGCACGTACCACTTGTTCAGGTCCTCCGGCTGCATGCGGGCCGAGGCGTCACCCTGCAGATAGACCCGCTTGACGCGGCCCTTGTCGATGAAGTCATTGACGTAGGCGCTGCCCCAGGCGGTCTGCAGGGCGTTGTTGATGTCGGCCAGGGACAGGCCCAGCGCGCCGGCCTTGGCGTGGTCGATGTCGAGCTTGTACTCGGGGGTATCGTCCTGGCCGTTGGGACGCACGCCGACCAGCAACGGGTTCTGCGCCGCCATGCCGAGCAGCTGGTTGCGGGCGTCGATCAGGGCCTGGTGGCCGAGGCCAGCGCGGTCCTGCAGCTGGAAGTCAAAACCGCTGGCGTTGCCCAGTTCCACCACCGCCGGCGGCGCGAAGGCGAAGGCCATCGCGTTGCGGAAGGTCGAGAAATAGCCCATCGCCTTGCCGGCCACCGCCGCCACCTTCAGGTCGGGGCGCTTGCGCTCGCTCCAGTCCTTCAGGTTGATGAAGGCGATCCCGTTGTTCTGGCCGCTGCCGGCAAAGCTGAAGCCGGTGACGGTGAAGATGGACTCCACGGCCTCCTTCTGGTCGTCCAGGAAGTGGTGCTCGACCTTCTCCATGACCGCCAGCGTGCTTTCGGCGGTGGAGCCGGCCGGCAGGATCACCTGGGACATCAGGAAGCCCTGGTCTTCTTCCGGCAGGAAGGCGGTCGGCAGGCGCAGGAACAGCGCGCCCATGCCGATCACGATGAGGCCGTAGATCACCAGGTAGCGCTTGCTGCTGCCCAGCATGCGGGCGACGACGGAGCGGCTGCCCGCATTGCTGCGCTCGAAGGCCCGGTTGAACCCGCCAAAGAAGCCGCCCAGCAGGCCGCCCTCACCGGCCGTGTGGCCCTGGGCCACCGGCTTCAGCAAGGTTGCGCAGAGTGCCGGCGTGAGGACCAGCGCCACCACCACCGACAGCACCATCGACGACACGATGGTGATCGAGAACTGGCGGTAGATGACGCCGGTGGAGCCGCCGAAGAAGGCCATCGGCACGAACACCGCCGACAGCACCAGCGCGATGCCGATCAGCGCGCCGGTGATCTGGTTCATCGACTTGCGCGTCGCTTCCTTCGGCGACAGGCCTTCCTCGGTCATCACCCGCTCAACGTTCTCCACCACCACGATGGCATCGTCCACCAGCAGGCCGATGGCCAGCACCACGCCGAACATCGTCAGCGTGTTGATCGAGAAGCCGGCCGCGGCGAGCACGCCAAAAGTGCCGAGCAGCACCACCGGCACCGCGATGGTCGGGATCAGCGTGGCGCGGAAGTTCTGCAGGAACAGGTACATCACCAGGAAGACCAGCACGATGGCTTCGACCAGGGTCTTCACCACTTCCTCGATGGAGACCTTCACGAAGGGCGTGGTGTCGTAGGGCGTCACCGCCTTCACGCCCGGCGGGAAGAACTTGGACAGCTCGTGCAGCTTGGCCTTCACCGCGTCAGCGGTGTCCAGCGCGTTGGCGCCGGTGGCCAGCTTGACGGCCAGGCCGGTGGCCGGCTTGCCGTTGTAGCGCGCCACCACGTCATAGGATTCGCCACCCAGTTCGATGCGCGCCACGTCGCGCAGGCGCACGGCGGCGCCGTCGGCGGTGGTGCGCAGCAGGATCGCGCCGAACTGCTCGGGCGTCTGCAGGCGGCTCTGCGCGGTGATCGTCGCGTTGAGGCGCTGGCCCTTCGGCGACGGCATGCCGCCGAGCTGGCCGGCGGAGACCTGGGCGTTCTGCGCGGTGATGGCGGTGCTGATGTCGGCCGGAGTCAGCTTGTAGTTGTGCAGCTTGGCCGGATCGAGCCAGATACGCATCGCGTACTTGCTGCCGAACAGCTGGGTTTCGCCGACGCCGTTGATGCGCGAGACGATGTCCTGCACGTTGGAGGCGACGTAGTCACCCAGGTCGATGTCGCTGAGGCTGCCGTCTTCCGACACGAAGCCGACCACCATCAGGAAGTTGGTGGTGGCCTTGGCAACCTGCACGCCCTGCTTCTGCACCTCTTGCGGCAGCAGCGGGGTGGCCAGGGCCAGCTTGTTCTGCACCTGCACCTGGGCGATATCGGGGTCGGTGCCGGCATCGAAGGTCAGCGTGATCGTCACCGAGCCCGACGAGTCGCTGGCCGCCGACATGTAAGTCAGGTGATCGATGCCTTTCATCTTCTGCTCGATCACCTGGGTGACGGTGTCTTCCAGGGTCTTGGCGGAGGCGCCGGGGTAGGTCGCGCTGATCGACACCGCGGGCGGGGCGATCGGCGGGTACTGGGAGATCGGCAGCGTGCGGATCGCCAGCACGCCGGCGAGCATGATGACGATCGCTATGACCCACGCGAAGATGGGCCGGTCGATGAAGAAACGGGACATGCTCGTGCTCCCTTAGCGTGCCGCAACCGCCGGGCCGGCCGGCGTCGGCGCCTCGGCCTTGGTGACCGGTACCGGCTTGACCGGCGCACCCGGATGGATCTTCTGCAGGCCATCGACGATCAGCTTGTCGCCGGCCTTCAGGCCTTCGCTGACCAGCCACTTGTCGCCCAGCGCGCGGCTGGTCTTGAGGGTGCGCTGCTCCACCTTGCCGTCTGCACCCACCACCATGGCGGTCGGGTTGCCCTTGGTGTCACGGCTGACGCCCTGTTGCGGCACCAGAATGGCCTGCTCGTCGACGCCCTCTTCGAGCACCGTGCGCACGTACATGCCGGGCAGCAGGTCACCCTTCGGATTCGGGAAGACGGCGCGCAGCGTGATCGTGCCGGTGCTCTGGTCCACGGTGATGTCGGAGAACTGCAGCTTGCCGGGCAGCGGATAGGCACTGCCGTCCTCCAGCACCAGCTTGACCGCCGCCTGGCCGGCACCGGCCTTCTTGAGCTGGCCGCTGGCCAGATCGCGCTTGAGGCGCAGCAGCTCGGCGCTGGACTGGGTCACGTCCACGTAGATCGGGTCGAGCTGCTGCACGGTGGCCAGCGCGGTCTGCTGGCTGGCGGTCACCAGCGCACCCGGCGTCACCGTCGAGCGGCCGATGCGCCCGGCGATCGGCGCGGCGACCTTGGTGTAGGCCAGGTTGATGCGCGCGGTCTCGACCGCTGCCTTGGCTGCCGCCACGTCGGCCTGGCCCTGCTTGAGGGCCGCCTGGGCGTCGTCGTAGTCCTGCTGGCTCACAGCCTTGATGGCCACCAGCTCCTCGTAGCGGGACGCCTTGCTGCGCGTGCTCGCCAGGTTGGCTTCGGCCTTGGCGAGGCTGGCGCGGGCGCTTTCATAAGCCGCCTGGTAGGTGGCCGGGTCGATCTGGTACAGCGGCTGGCCGGCAGCTACGTCGCCGCCCTCAGTGAACAGCCGCTTCTGGATGATGCCGCCGACCTGCGGCCGCACGTCGGAAACCATGTAGGCCGCGGTACGGCCGGCCAGCTCGGTGGTCAGCGCCACTTTCTGCGGCTGGACTTCCATCACGCCGACTTCGGTCGGCCCCATCGGGTGCTGTTGACCGGCGGCTTTCGGCTCGCCGCAACCGCTCAGGATGACGCTGCCCAGCGCCAGCAGAAGCCCGGCGGAACACACCGCCTTGTTCATTTCGATCTGCATATTCAAAACCTTTCCTGCCTAGAGTGGGCACGAAACCAGCCCGTTGGGGAGAGCAAAAAGTATTCGGCGCACATAAAAGAATGAACGCTCATTCTAGTTCGAGCGCTCATTCTATATTAGAATCCGCCGCATAAGCAAACGCCTGCAGACGGCAAACCCTCAACGCAAGGGGTGCCCCATGAAACGAGGATGAGGAGAAAACAGCCATGAACACACAGACTTACACGCAGCAGGAACAGTCCCGCGCCGAAGCCCGCAAGGCCCAGGTGCTCAACGCCGCCACCGCCTGCTTCCGCCGCCAGGGCTTCCACGGCGCGAGCATGGCGCAGATCTCGAAGGCCGCCGGCATGAGCGTCGGCCACATCTATCACTACTTCGAGAACAAGGAAGCGATCATCGCGGCGATCGTCGAGCGCGATCTGCTCAACCTGCTGACCATCACCCAGCGCATCCGTTCCGCCAGCGATGACGGCGACATTCTGCGGGCCATGGTGGACGACATCCAGCACTGCACCGCGGACCTCGACAACGACGACGCACCGCTGATGCTCGAGATCGTCGCCGAGGCGGCGCGCAATCCGGGCGTCGCCACCATCGTGCACACCGCCGACCGCACGGCCCGCGAGCGCCTCGTCGAACTCATCCGCGAAGGCCTGCAGTTCCGCGGCGTGAGCCGTACCGACGCCCAGATGGAAGGGCCGCTGGAAGTACTGTACGCGGTCTTCGAGGGTCTCACGGTGCGCATGATCCGCAACCCGGACCTCGATCCACAGATCCTGCTGGCACCGCTGCGCAGCGTGCTGGAACACATCCTCGAAGAACTGATCTTCAAGGCCGCGGACAAGGCGGCCGTCGGCGAGGCCGCCTGAGCGGAGGCCTGGCGCGCACGCGCATTGACATCGAACAAGCGCCGCCCGCCGCAAAGCGCGTAGCGTGAAGGCTCCCACGCCCACATCGCGGAGGTGCCCATGTTCCCGTCACCGAACTTTTACGCGCCCACGGGCGCAGGTCGGTACAACGATCTGCTGTCCTTCTGCCAGGGTTCGCTCGTTTGTGCGCAGCGCCTGGTCTCCCTCAACCTCAAGGCCGCGCAATCGCTGATGGAAGGCAATCTGGAAACCGTCCAGAGCCTCGCCCGAGCCCGCGACCTACAAAGCTGGAACGAGGCCCAACTGGCGCTGACCGAGCATGTCATCGACCAGGTCATCGGCTACGCCGGCGATTTCAACGAAGTGGTCGCCGCCAACCAGCAGGAGATGGCCGGGTTGCTGAACCTCAACACCGATACGCCGGTCACGCCGCAAACCGCGCCGCCCCCCGCACTCACAGCCGGCCCTGCCATCGTCGGCGAGCTGTTCCGGACCCTGCTCGACGCCGCCGTCAAATCCCGCGACGCGATGCTCGACATGGCCCTGCAGGCGGATGCCAGCCTGCAGGGCAAACCGGCCCGCAAGCGTTCCTGATCGCACCTCCAGAAGCGTGGTGAGGGAACCCTGGCGGTTCCACTTGCCAGCTTCAATTGTTACTACATATTCAGAATATAAGAATATTTGAATTTACGGTTGAAGCTGTCCACAGCTCCACATAAAATCATTACCACACTGGTGTCATGGCATTGATTTCCACTGCATAACTGGATTTGCCACATGACTTCAGCTGACAAGAAGGCTTGAACGCTGAAGTCGCGACCGTGTCACTCCGTCGTGCGCCGCCACAAGCCCGTCCGAATCCACTGCGATCCAACCAGCCAAAGGCGGGAGCACCCATGCACACGACAACTCCACCGGCGCGGCGCCAGCGGCGCCTTGGCATTACCCTGACCTTTCTTGCAGCCAGCACGCTGGGCGGCCTGGCCTACGCCGACATCACATGGCTGCAAACGCTGATCGCCAAAACCGGCGTGCAACAGACTCAAACATCGGAACGCGGCCCCCGGACGGGCAGCAACACGACAGCGAGCAGCAAACGCAGCGACAGCGCCTCCAGCAACAACTGGTCCGGCTCCGCCAACCCCTTCCTCGGGATCACGTCGGTCTCGTCGGCGGGCACGACCACGCTGCGCGCAAGCAGCACGACGACCAAGGTCACCGCGGCCGCCACAACCGGCAGCTTTGCGTCCCGCTACGCGCTGCTGGCCTGGAACGACCTGGGCATGCACTGTGTAGACGGCAAGGACTACTCGATCATGTCCATCCTGCCGCCCTACAACAACCTGCACGCCCAGCTGATCGACCGCCAGTCCGGCAAGCAGGTCACCTCCGGCGTGACCTTGAGCTACGAGGCACTGCGCGATCCGTCGGGCTCCATCAATACTTCGTCGGCCAGCAAGACCAACTTCTGGCAGTACGTCAAAGCCCTGTACGGCGGCGCACCCGCTCCCAACCGAGGCCTCAATTTGAGCAACCCGGCGGTCAGTAACCCGACGCCGAGCACCCAGCCAGCCACGATGAGCTACAACCAGGTGCAGAGCTGGTACGAAGCCGAAGGCCTGCCCATCCTGCCCTACGACGACACGCTGACCAGCAACGGCTACAACAAGAATTACTACCCGATGGTGAAGGTCGTCGCCAAGAGCAGCACCGGCATCGTGCTGGCCAGCACCCAGACCGTACTGCCGGTGTCCGACGAGATGACCTGCATCAGCTGTCACGCCAGCAACTCCAACAAGGATGCAGCCAAGCCGCCGCTGCGCGGTTGGGCCAACTACAGCGCCGATCCGGAAAAGGATTGGAAGAAGAACGTGCTGCGCCTGCACGACGACAAGCACGCCAACGACCCGGTTTACCAGGCGGCCTTGCTCAAGCTGCAGCCGGTGGCGGCCGCCGGCCTCGCCCAGCGCGCCGACCAAGGGACGCCGACTCTCTGCGCCTCATGCCATGGCTCCAACGCGCTCGCCTCGCCGGGCTTCACCGTCACGGCGAACGGCCAGACCGTGAAGATCTCTGCCCTCACGTCCGCCATGCACCGCTTGCACGGCCAGGTAAAGGATCCGATCAAGCAGATCGCACTCGACAGCATCGGCAACCGGGACTCCTGCTATCAGTGCCACCCGGGCTCCGTCACCAAGTGCTTGCGCGGCGCCATGAGCGACACCCCGGGCCTCGACTGCCAGAGCTGCCACGGCAACCTGGGCGCGGTCGGCAAGGCCAGCCGGGTCGGCTGGCTGCAACAACCTAACTGCCAGGCCTGCCACCACGACGGCAAGCGTGGAACCGCCGCCGTCACCGACGTGACGACCGGCGCCCTGCGCGCGGTCACCGACACCCGCTTCGCCACCAGTGCCAACACGCCGAAGACCGGCTTCTCTCTGTTCCGCTTCAGCGTCGGCCACGGCAAGACCCAGTGCGAGGCCTGCCACGGTTCCACCCACGCCGAGTACGCGTCGAAGAACCAGACCTGGGCAAGCAGCCACGACAACGACCTGCTGCAATCGAAGGCCATCCAGGGCTACGCCGGCACGATCACCGAATGCACGGTGTGCCACGCCACGGTGCCCCTCACGAAGAACGGCGGCCCCCACGGCATCCACACCATCGGCCAGGCCTGGGTCAATGCCCACGGCGACCAGGTTGAGGCAGGCGGCGCGTCGTCCTGCACCGCCTGCCACGGCAGCGACTACCGCGGCAGTCCGTTGTCGCAGGTGAAGATCGCCAAGACCTTCACCCACGACAGCAAATCCTACGTGCTGGCCGCTGGCACCAAGGTCGGCTGCTACACCTGCCACAACGGCCCGAAGGGAGACTGAAACCCGACTCTTGCCTTCCACCGGTCAGAAAAAGGGGCGCACCATGCGCCCCTTTTTTTGCTGGCCTGCCGTCACAGTGGCCTGACCGGCACACACAGCTGTGCAGTCGAAGATACCAGTGGCCGGGCCATCGGCCCGCCATGTGGAATCAGCCCGGGATCTCGGCCTCCACCAGTTGCGCGAGCAGCTGCAGCGACTCCTGCCAGCCCAGGTAGCAGGCCTGCGGCGGGATGATCTCGGGGATGCCTTCCTGCACGATGTTCAGCTCGGTGCCGCAGAACACCGCACTGAGCACGACCGTGGTCTGCATCTGGCCGGGCAGGTTCGGATCGTCAAAGACGCCCGTGTAGCGCATCCGCGCCCCTGGCTCCAACTCCAGGTAGGTGCCACCGAACGCGTGGCTGTGCCCGCTGCTCAGGTTCGTGAAGGACATGCGGTAAGCACCGCCGACCTGCGCATCCAGCTGATGGACGGTACCGGTGAAGCCATGGGGCGGCAGCCACTTGGCCATCGCCGCGGGATCGAGAAAAGCCCGGTAGATGCGCTCCGGTGGCGCGCGCAAGACACGGTGCAGACGGACGGTATGGGTGCTCATGCTCACTCCTGGGTGGAAAGGCGTCCCTGAACTGTAGTCGATAGCTTTAGACGGCGCCGACGGCTCATTTGCCGAGCGTCTCGATTCGGAAACGCATGTCGAAGATCGCCGCCTGCAACGCCTGTTCCGCGCCACTCCGCCCGCCGGGCCGGTCCGGATAGTCCGTCCAGTCCCCGTAGCGCAGCTGCCAGCCGTTCAAGAATGTGTCGTCCACCCGCAGGATCAGCTCGGGCACCAGGAAGACGTCGCCGGCCGCGGTGACCTGTTCGCGCAGTGGAACCTGCTCGGGGGACTCGATGAACATGGCGGGGCACTCCGTGCAAGGACACAAGGCGCGCAGCATACCGCGCTGGCGGGCACGGGGTCAGCGCTGCCGGACAGTCGGCATAGAACGGCTGGCACGCCCTGCCCCACCTCCCGGCAACACCGGCAGCCGCTCCGGCGACGCGCGGCATGTGTCAGATGGTGACAAAAGTCCTGCCCCACACGCACGCCTCCCTCACCGCCGCCAGAATCGGAAACAATACGCGGCCGCGGTGGCCATACGGCCCCGCTCCCGGCAGAACCAAGGGAGGAACGGTGTTCCAATCGCTCAATGTAAAAAAACAGTTACTCGTCGTCGCAACGATTGTGTGTGCCCTCTTCGCGGGCCTGGCTATCCTCGTCTGGAGCGCGACGCAATCGATCATCGATGCCGCCCACGGCATGGCCCAGGGCAAGGACGTTGTCGCCGACGTGCTGCCGCCGCCCCTGTACGTCATCGAGGCCCAGCTGACGGCCCTGCAGCTCGGGCAGGCCCGGGCGGGGGAACGCCCTCCGCTGCTGGACAAGCTGACGACGCTCAAGCGCAAGTACGACGAACGCAACGCCTACTGGGCGGGGCAGGCCCTCACCCCGGAGCTGCGCGACGCATTGCTGGCAACCGAGAAGCGCACCGCGGATGCTTACTGGCGCTTCCTGTTCGACGACTACGTCGCCGCCCTCCAGCACGACGATACGGCGGAGGCCGCGGGCCTCCAGCAGACGCTGCTGGAACGCTACGAAGCCCATCGGGCCGCCGTCGATGCGACGGTGGGGATCGCCTCGGCCTTCGCCGACCGGACCTCCAACAACCTTTATCTGACGGCAAGCCGCGTCCGCCTGCTGGTCGGCGTACTGACCATCGGCGGCGTACTGCTGGCGGGCGGTCTGATGTTGCTCAGCGCCCGCGTCATCCTGCGCCGCCTTGGCGGCGAACCCATCGCGATGCAAAGGGTCGCCCGCCGGATCGCCATGGGCGATCTGGACACGGAAGTGGAGGTTGCCTATGGCGACGAGCGCAGCCTCGCGGCCTCCATACGGCACATGAAGGACAGGCTGCGCGAATCGATCGCCCTGCTCGAACAGGAACGCCGGCAGCTGCGCACGCTGATCAACACCCTGCCCGATCTGGTCTGGCTGAAGAACCCCCAGGGCGTCTTCATCACCTGCAACAACAAGTTCGAACGCCTGCTCGGGGCCCCCGGGAACGAGATCATCGGCAGGACGGATCACGACTTCCTCCCGGCCGAACAGGCCGACGCCTTCCGGCAACACGACCTGCATGCCATCGAAACCGGACAACCCTGCGTCAATGAAGAGACGGTGACCTACCGGGACGACGGCCACGAGGAAATGCTGGAGACGATCAAGACGCCGATGTATGACGACGCCGGCCGCCTGATCGGCGTGCTCGGCATCGCCCGCGACGTCACCCGCACCCATCGCCTGATGGCGGAGCTCGAAGCCGCGCGCCAGGACGCCCTCAAGTCGAACACCGCCAAAAGCGCCTTCCTGGCCAACATGAGCCACGAGATCAGGACCCCGATGAGCGCCATCATCGGCATGGCCGACCTGGCGCTGGCAACCCACCTGAGCCCCCGGCAGGCCAACTACGTCGGCAAGATCAGGGCGGCCTCGGAGAGCCTGCTCACCATCATCAACGACATCCTCGACTTCTCGAAGATCGAAGCCGGCAAGCTGGACCTGGAATACGCTCCGTTCGTGCTGGAGACCGTCTTCGAACAACTGTCCGGCATCGTCGCCCTGCGCGCCGAGGAACAGGGCGTCGAGCTGCACTACGACATCGACGACGACTCCCGCCTGCTCGAAGGCGATGCGCTACGGCTCGGCCAGATCCTGACCAATCTGGTGTCGAACGCCCTCAAGTTCTCGACCGGCGGCAACGTGGTCGTGGCGGTGGAAACCGGCCCGACGGAACGGGACACGGTGGAGCTCCACTTCTCCGTCAGCGACGAAGGCATCGGCATCAGCGAAGAGCAGGTGGCACGCCTGTTCACGCCCTTCACCCAGGCCGACACGTCGACCACCCGCCGTTATGGCGGGACCGGCCTCGGCCTGGCCATCTGTCGCCAGCTCGTCGACATGATGGGCGGCCGCATCTGGGTGGACAGCACGCTGGGCGCCGGCAGCACATTCCACTTCACCGCGCGTTTAAAGGCGTTCGGGCCGGATCGCCGGCGCGGCATCGGTGAATTCGGCCAACAGCTGGCAGCCCATGCCGCCCGCCCGGTGCTGGTGATCGACGACAACCCCGTCGCGCGGCACATCCACGCCCATCTGTGCCAGCAACTGGGCTTGCAAGTGGAGTTCGCGGGGAGCGGCGACGAGGTCCTGGCCCGCATGGCAGCGGCGCCACCCCCCGACTACCTGTTGTGTCTCGTGGACTGGCGGATGTCGGGCATGGACGGTGTCGAGACGATCCGGCGCCTCAAATCGGTCTATCGCGACCACCGGATGAAATCTCCGCCGATGCTGCTGGCCACCGCCTTCAGCCATCACAAGGAACTCGACGCCGTCGCTGGCGAGATCGACGGCCTGCTGGCCAAGCCCGTCAGCGCGCGCCACCTGTACGTCGAGATCGCCAACAGCCTCGGCTTCCCGGACAAGGGCGCCCCCGTGATCGAACGACGCGGCGTCACTACCCGGCAATGGTCGCGTTTCCACGGGCTGGACATCCTGGTCGTCGAGGACGTGGAGATCAACCGGGAGATCATCGGCGAACTCCTGGGCAGCGTGGGCCTGGCGGTGCGCTTCGCCGCCAACGGCCAGCAAGCGCTGGAGGCCGTCGCCACCAGACGACCCGACCTGATCCTGATGGACGTGCAGATGCCGGTGATGGATGGCTTCGCCGCGACGCGCCTGTTGCGGCAGCAAGCCGACTACCGGGACCTGCCGATCATCGCCCTGACCGCCAACACCATGGCCGACGAAAAGGAAGCCTGCCGGCAGGCCGGCATGAACGCCCACGTGGCGAAACCGATCGACATGGATACGCTGTTCGACGAGATCAACACCCACATGCCGGCCGAACGGATCACCGCCGCGGCGATCGTCGAAGACGAACAGCCGGTCGCCGTCTATCCCGAGCTACCGGGCATCGACGTGGCAGTCGGTCTCACTTACATCAAGAAAGCAAAGTCGCTGTACCGCCTCCTGGCCAAGTTCCGCGACACCCACGGCAAGACCTTCGAGCCCAGCTTTGCGCAGGCCATGGCCGCCAACGACTGGGGCAGCCAGATCCGGCTCGCCCACACCCTGAAAGGCATCGCCCGCACCCTCGGGGCTTACGATCTCGGCGAGGCAGCCGCCGCCCTGGAGGCCGCGGCGCACGACAAAGATCGGGAACGTACCGCGGCGCTCTTCGCACAGACCGTGGATCGGCTCCAGCACGTCACCGACGGATTGCTGGGGGTGGAGGCGCTGATCACCGCATAGTTTCGTGAGCGGGCCCGAGGCCGCCCTCGGCATCCGCAACTGCAAGGTCCAGCCAGCGCTCCAGCAGCGCGAACAGCACGTCCGGCGCCACCGGCTTGGCGATGAAGTCGTTCATGCCAGCCTCCAGGCAGCGGGCCTTGTCCTCGGCGAAGGCGTTGGCGGTAAGGGCCAGGATCGGCACGGCCTGCCGGCCGGGCAGCGCGCGGATGCGGCGCGTGGCTTCGAGGCCGTCCATGCCGGGCATCTGCATGTCCATCAAGATCAGTGCGTAGTCGTTGGTGCTTGCCATGTTCAGGCCCTGCACGCCGTCCTCGGCGGCATCCACCCGAAGCCCCACATCGCCGAGCAGGCTCAGCACGATCTCCCGGTTGACCGGCTCGTCCTCCACGAGCAGCACGCGGCGCCCCGTGTGGCGGTGCGCCAGGCGCTGCTCCGCCGCCTCGGGGGCACTGGCTAGCACCGCCGACAGGCCCTGCGCCCCCTTGCGCAGGCGGGCGGTGAACCAGAAGGTGCTGCCCTGCCCGGGCACACTGCTGGCGCCGGCATCGCCGCCCATCAGCTGGGCGATCTTCCTGGTGATCGCCAGCCCGAGACCGGTCCCGCCATACTTGCGCGTCATGCTGTTGTCGGCCTGCTCGAAGACGTTGAACAGGCGCGGCATGGCTTCCGCCGCGATGCCGACGCCGCTGTCCTCGACGGTGAAGCGCAGCACGACGCTGTCCGCCCCCTCCTCCAGCGTGTCGACGCGCAGCGCGATGCGGCCGGCCTCGGTGAACTTCACTGCGTTGTTGGCATAGTTGAGTAGGGCCTGCTGCAGGCGGGTCGCGTCGCCGAGCAATACGCAGGCCGGCGGCAGCTGCAGCTGCACGTCGAGCTGCAACCGGCGGTCCTCCGCCTGCCCGCGGACCATGTCCACCACCGCACCGACGATGCGCTCCATCTGCAGCGGTGCCGCGTCCATGCTGAGCTTGCCCGCCTCGATCTTGCTCAGCTCCAGCACCGCGTTGATGATGTGCAGCAGGTGCACGCCGGCCGCCTCCAGCTTGCCGAGCTGCTGGGCCTGGCGCGCGCTCAGGCCACCGCGCCGCAGCAGATGGGCCATGCCGATGATGGCGTTGAGCGGCGTGCGGATCTCGTGGGACATATTGGCCAGGAAGGCGCTCTTGGCCAGGTTGGCGCCCTCCGCCGCCCGCGTGGCCTGCAACAGTTCGCCGGTGCGGCGGGCCACCGTGTACTCCAGGTCCTGCCGATAGCGGGTCTGCCGCCACAGCAGCACCCCCAGCAGGGCCAGGCAGGCCAGCGTGGTCAGCGTTGAAATGAGTGCCGTGCGCCACCACTCGGCAAGGAAGTCGTCCGTCGCCAGCCCCACCGCCACATAGAAGGGGTAGGCACCGACGCGCTTGTACGCGTAGATGCGCTCCTGCCCGTCGAGCACCGCCTGGAAACGGATAATCCCCTCCCGGTCGCCCTGCTCGATGCGCTGGTACAGCGGATTGTTGCTGATCACCTGATTGACCGCCTCCGGCAGCAACGGGATGCGCATCACCAGCCGCGCATCGTCGCTGCGCCGCCAGGTGACGACCCCATGGGCACCGAGGTCGATGGCGTTCACCAGCGTGGACAGGTAATCCAGTTCGAGCGGCGCCATCGCCGCCCCGACGAAGCGCCCCTGGGCATCGCGGATCGGCAGCGCCGCAAAGAGCTGCGGCCGATGGCTGATACGCCCGACACTGACCTCGGAAAAGAACAGCGGATGATCCGGCTGCTGCTTGAGGATCTCGAAATAACTGCGCCCGCGCGCGCTCGGCGGCGTGCCTGTGCTGCGGGTTTCGGAGAGGTACAACACGTTGCCGTCCCGGTCGATCAGGCGCAGCCCGCTGATCTCCGGAAAACGCTGGGCCCACGCAGCGAGCTTGCGCTGCAGTTCCGGGGCATAGTGCTCCCGGGCGGCCAGATCGAGGGCCCCGACGGGGACCTCCTCCGCCAGCGCCGCGAGGGTCGTCTCGGTACGCCGCAGGGACACATCCAGCCGTGCTTCGAGCACCTCGACCAGATTGCGCGCATTGGCGGTCGCCAGCCGAATCTGGCCCTGGTAGCCCTCCGCCAGGAAGAAACCGAGCAGCACCAGCACCGCGACGGCAAACAACAGGAAGCCGCCAAGAGACTTCCAACAGGACAGCCTGGATGCGGATCTTGGACTTTCACACTTCGACTGCTCGGACAACGACTGGAAAGTCCGCATGGGGATCGACTGGGCCTCGGAATCTCGGGATCGAACTGCCGGCCGATCATAACGCCCTGGTCATCCCCTTGCACGCCACCACCGCACGCGCAAGAAGATATCTGGCCGGCGCAGTGGAAGCTGGGCGATAGTGCATGTTAACGTCCGCCCCCCGTCACACCGCTCACCCGCCATGGCCCCGTCCGCCGCCCTGCTGCCGCCCGCCGTCGACAAGCGCCTGCGCGACTTCGCCGGCGGCGCGCCGTTGCGGGTCCGCCACCAGGGTGCCGGCGAGCCCGGCAGCGACGTGTATTGCCACGCGGTGGTACGCGACATGGTGGCGGCCTCCGGCGGGCGCCAGTGTTTCGGCTGGCTGCACAGCCTGCCGGCCCACGCCGGGCCGCAGCAGGGCGCCCACGGTTTCACCTTCCACTCCGTGTGGCTGTCGCCGGATGGGCAACTGGTTGACGTGGCACCCCACGCCTTCTCGCGGGACGGCTGGAGCGTCTTCATCCCAGACCGCCGGCGGCGCTACGACTTTATGCAGGACATGGGCTACAACGCGCTGGTCATCTACACCGACGCCCGCGTCAGCGATTACGCGCGCAAGCTCAGCGGCCTGCCGGTGGCGCCCGGCGAGCTGTACTGGACCTCGCACCTCTACCTGTTGCCGGTGACTACTTATGAGGGGCGCTTCCGCCGCGCGTCGCGCTACCTGGCCGAGATCGAGCAGCGCTACGGCCTGCGCAGCGACGGCAAGCGCCTCGTCGGGCTGGAAGGGCTGAGCCACAGCCAGCGCATCGAACTGGCCTTCAATTACGGCGTGTATTGAGCTGCGCCGCCGCGCATTCCGATGCCGGAACGGCCACGCGGTTGACCTGGCGCAAACAAAGCCGGATTGCCATCGTTCCGACACCGTCCCGTTACCGTACTGTCATCCGGCGTACCCACAGTGCCCCCATCCAAACCACAAGAGGGCGGCCAGATGCATGATTTCCTTGAAAAACTGCGCACACTGCGGTGGGACGACCATCGCTATTACCACCAGTGCCGGATCAACCAGACGCTGCATCTGATCAGCGCCTTCAGCTTCCTGTGCGCCTACGGCCTGCTCTTCGTCGATCCGGCCATGGCGGGCCTGGTGGGCTGGCTGGTCGGCATGGTGGCGCGCCAGTCGGGGCACATCTTCTTCGAGCCGCGGGAGTTCGACCGGGTGAACAACACCAGCTACGACCACAAGGAATCGATCAAGGTCGGCTACAACATGCGCCGCAAGGGTGTGCTGATCGGCATCTGGCTAAGCATCCCGGCGCTGCTGTACGTGCAGCCGACGCTGTTCGGGCTGTTCGACGCGCAGGCCGGCTTCCTGCACAAGCTCGGCCTGGTGTGGCTGGGGCTGGGCATCGCCGGGCTCGCATTCCGCACCGGGCATCTGTTCTTCCTGCGCAGCCCGGCCTGGGGCCTGGCCTGGATGTGCAAGATCCTCACCGACCCCTTCCACAACGTGGACATCTACTGGAAGTCGCCGGTGTGGCTGCTGCGCGGCCAGCGCCTCGACCCGCTCGAGCACGACCTGGAAGAAGCGGCGGCCTGAGCCACCGCTTGGCATCAAAGCGGTGGCTCAGGCCGCAGGCGCCCCGCTGGCCGTCTTACTGCACCCGCACCTCGATGCGCCGCGGCTGGGCATGCTCGGCCTTGGGGATGCGCAGGGTCAGCACGCCGTGCTCGAAGCTGGCCGTCACCTTGCCGGCGTCGAGCTCCTTCGACAGCGTGAATTGGCGGCGGTAGCGCGGCAGGCCCACTTCGGTGTGGGTCAGTTCCATGCCCTCCGGCGCTTCGAGCACCACTTCACCGTCGATGGTCAGCACGTCG
The DNA here is from genome assembly GCF_058800215.1 of Zoogloea sp. GW822-FHT05C07. NCBI lineage: Bacteria > Pseudomonadati > Pseudomonadota > Betaproteobacteria > Rhodocyclales > Zoogloeaceae > Zoogloea > Zoogloea sp. GW822-FHT05C07. The sequence goes on along the minus strand of NZ_CM179510.1, from coordinate 2,551,487 downwards.
GCCTCCACGTGCAGGCTGAGGCGGTCCTTCGGCACGCCGGGCAGGTCGGCATACAGCGTGATGCCGCCGGCGTCCTCCAGCACATCGACGGGGGGCAGCAGCGCGGCGTCCTCGCGGGTCGCGGAGGCGCTCTTGGGGGCTTGGTTGTTATCGCTCATGGTCGGTCCTCCGGGGGCTTACTGGATGCTGATGCGGCGCGGCTGGGTTTCTTCGCGGCGCTGCACGCTGACGTGCAGCACGCCGTCGCGGTACTTGGCGACGATGGAATTGGGATCGATGTCGTCGGGCAGCGACACCACGCGGCGGAAGCGCCCGGCGAAGCGTTCGCCGATGTGCTCGGTGGCCTGCTCGGGCACCGCCGGCCGCTGGCGCTCACCGGCGATGGTCAGGATGCCCTTTTCGAGCTGCACGTCCAGCGTGGCCGGATCGAGGCCCGGCGCGAAGGCGTAGATCTCCACCGCATTCGGGGTGCCGCCCACGTTGAGGGCGGGATAGCCGCGCTTCTGGCCGCGGATGCTCGGGCCGGGTTCGACGGTCTGCTGCACGTCCCGCTGCAGCCGCTCGAGTTCGGCGAGCAGATCGCGGGGGAACATGGATCGGTAGTACATGCGTGCCTCCTGAAAGTGGGGGAAAAGGCGGCGCCGGGGCGCCCATGGCCCCATAGCTGAGTGCGCGCCCTGGCAATTTCAAGGCCTTGAAGTTCGCCTCCGCATCCCCCATCTTTCACGCAGGCGCGTGCGTGGCGCAGTGCTCCGCATGTGGCCCGACGGCCCACGACGACAGGCAGCCCGCATGCGCTACGACGACGACTCCTCCAACCAGCAGCAACGCTTTGCGCAGCGCTGGCTCCTCATAACCGTCTGCGTGGGGGCGCTGATGCTGCTGTGGCATTTTCTGCCGGCGCTGGAGTCCGCCTTCAGCCCCCAACAGGCCAGCGAGCGCATCGTGACGCCGCGCGGCGACCTGGCCGCCGACGAGAAATCGACCATCGAACTGTTCGAGCACGCGCGCAATTCGGTGGTGTACATCACCACCTCGCAGCTGGTGCGCGACACCTGGACCCGCAACGTGATGTCGGTGCCGCGCGGCACCGGTTCGGGTTTCATCTGGGACGACGCGGGCCATGTGGTCACCAACTTCCACGTCATCCGCGGCGCGTCGCAGGCCACGGTACGCCTCGCCGACGGGCGCGACTACCAGGCGGCGCTGGTGGGCGCCAGCCCGGCCCACGATATCGCGGTACTGCGCATCGGCGTCGGCTTCAAGCGCCCGCCGCCGGTGCCGGTGGGCACCAGCGGCGACCTGAAGGTGGGGCAGAAGGTCTTCGCCATCGGCAATCCCTTCGGCCTGGACTGGACACTGACCACCGGCATCGTGTCGGCGCTGGACCGCAGCCTGCAGGGCGACGACGAGGGCCCGCCGATCGAGCACCTGATCCAGACCGACGCGGCGATCAACCCCGGCAACTCCGGCGGCCCGCTGCTCGACTCGGCCGGCCGCCTGATCGGCATCAACACGGCGATCTACAGCCCATCCGGCACCTCGGCCGGCATCGGCTTCTCGATCCCGGTGGATACGGTGATGCGGGTGGTGCCGCAGCTGATCCACAGCGGCAAATACCTGCGCCCGGCCCTTGGCGTGGAGCTCGACGAGAGCCTCAACCAGCGCCTATCCCGCGGGCTGGGGGTCGAAGGGGTGGTGATCCTGCGCGTGCCACCGGGCTCGGCGGCCCACCGCGCGGGCCTGCACGGCATCACGCAGCACCCGGACGGCAGTCTGGTGCCGGGCGACATCATCGTCGCGGTGGAGGGCAAGCCGGTGGATTCGGTGGCCCGCCTGGTGGCACGCCTCGACGACTTCAAGGTCGGCGACACGGTGTCGCTCGAGATCCTCCGCGGCAGGGAGCGCCAGACGGTGACGGTGGCGCTGCAGCCGGGCAGCTGAGCGCCGGCCGCACAACGGGGGCTTCGGCCCCCGCAGCGATCACAGCTCGGTGAACAGCGCCCTGTCGGGCAGGCGCGACTTGGGCAGCTTGGCGTTGAAGTCGTCCGCGCCGCTGTAGCCGAGGGCCACCAGCACCACGCCGGTGAGGCCGCGCTCAGTGAGGCCGAGGGCCTCGTCCAGCGCCTTCACGTCGAAGCCTTCCATCGGACAGGCGTCGATGTCCAATGCCGCCGCGCCGAGCAGCAGGGTGCCGAGGGCGATGTAGACCTGGCGCTCGATCCAGCTGCGCTCGTCCTTCAGCTCGGTCTGGTGCAGGTTCACGTAGAAGCGCCGGCTCTTGTCCTGGTTGGCCTTGGCTTCGTCGGTCGCGAAACGGCCATCGGCGTGCTCGGCGTCGAGCACCGCCGACAGGTGGGCGTCATCCAGCGTGGTACGGGCACACAGCGCCACCACGTGGGAGGCCTTGCGGACCTTCGGCTCGTTGTACGCAAAGCCGCCCTGGGTGGCCTGCGCGACGCGAGCCTTGGCTTCCGGAGTGGCGGCGATGACGAAATGCCAGGGCTGGGAATTGACCGACGACGGGGCGTTGCGCAGCAGCACGCGCAGTTGCTCGACGAGGGCTTCGGGGATCTGGCGTTCGGCGTCGAAGGCCTTGGTGGTGTGGCGGGTCTGGGAAATGCGGGCTATATCCATAAGGGTGCGTGTCCTTGCGTTCTCGGTTGTCAGGCAGCGCGCCGCCACTGCGCGGAAGGGCGCTTGCGGCGCTGCAGCAGTGTAGAGGGCTGCCTGCGGCGGAAGTTCATGGCGGGCCTCATCACGCTGCGCGGGCGGCATCTAGCCCGCTGCCCGGGTGTCATCGTCGTGCAATCTGCGGTGCGCATGCTGGCGTTGGAGTCTGGAGGCGCGCCCGCCCCGGCCGGGCGTGCAATTTCATGTGCAAAGCTGTGACGAGGTGACCATGACGGCCAAAGTCTATTGCTACCACTGCATGACCTACCACCACCCCGAATCGATGCAGAAGATCACGACCCGCACCGGCGAGCGCTGGCGCTGCATCCGTTCCATCGAAGCCGCACAAACCAGCGTGAATGCGCGCGATGCCTTCGGCGAACGCCAGTCCGAAATCAACCGGGCCCGTGCCCGCGCGGTACAGGAAAACGCGCTGCTCGGACGACGGCTGGCAGAACACGCCCTCTAAGCATCGCGACAAGCCCGCCCTGCCGCCACTACCGCGGGCCGCGGTCGTGCCCCCCCCAGCACCGCATCAGCCGACCAGCGGCTCCGCCGCCACGACCACCCGGTTGCGGCCGGCCTCCTTGGCGGCATACAGCGCCCGGTCCGCACGCTCCACCAGATCGATGCCGACCGGGCCCATCGAGTGGTTCGGATTCTCCACTGGCCAGGCCGGCCGCAGGCAGGCCACGCCGATGCTGACGGTGACCCGGCTGGTTTCCAGCGTGCCGCGATGGACGATGCGCAGCGCAGCCACCGCATCGCGCAAGCGCTCGGCCACCTGGGAGGCGGCGGCCACGTCGGTGCCTGGCAGCAGCGCCACGAACTCCTCGCCGCCGTAGCGGGCCACCATGTCCGCGGCGCGGACGACCGCGACGTTGAGGGTCTTGGCGACCATCTGCAGGCAGCGGTCGCCTTCCACATGGCCGAAGTGGTCGTTGAAGTCCTTGAAGTGATCCACGTCGATCATCAGCACCGACAGCGGCTGGCCGCTGCGCATTGCGCGGCGCAGCTCGAGGTCGAGGGAGCCGTCGAAGGCCCGCCGGTTGCCGATACCGGTCAGCGCGTCCTGGGTGGTCAGGCGCTTGAGGGTTTCGGTCAGCTGCACCAGTTTGCGGTACAGGATGCCGCTTTCCACCAGCAACACCAGCAGCACGAAGCTCGCCGCCAGCAAGCCATATACGCGGCCAGCATAAAAACCCAGATCGAAGCGCCCGCCGTTGAGCATCGCCGACAGCGCGATGTCGATCAAGGACGCACAGATCATGATCATCAGCCACAGATCGAGCACCGAATGGGGGCGGCTGAACCACAGCACAGCCAGCGCCAGCAGGCTGGTGAACCACGTCGAGGCCACCACGAGCGACATCAACGGGCGGTAGCGGTTGCCGTCCATGATCGCCGGCAGCAGGTCCTGCCCGACGGTGGCCAGCGCGGTGAAGCCGGCGCTCAGCGCCACCATGCCCGCTCCGGCGGCCATCAGTGGCAGGCGCCGCCGGAGCGGCAGCACGGAAGACACGCAGTCCCGCCTCTTGAAACGCGCGTAGGCGACGATGAACAGCGGGAAGACACCGTGCCAGAACATGTACAGCCAGGCCGTGCTCTGCGGGCCGGAGCCCAGCAGGCCGGTGGAGGTGAACAGTCCCGGAAAGCTCAGCGCATGGGCGACGGTCATGCACGCCACGTACAGATAGCCGCAGCCCAGCACGAACAACGCGCGGGAATTGAACGAAAGATACTGGCTGAACAGCAGGGCCGCGGTGATCAGGTCGGTGACCACCAGCCAGGACTCATAGCACGGGATGAAGCCCCAGATCGGGGGCAGCGGCTCCTGCGCGAACGGGGCGAGCAGCGCGAAGACCAGCAGGGAGAACACCAGGACAGCCAGCGCCACGCGCTTTTCGCGCGGACTGGCGGTCAGCGTGGACAGGAACAGGGCGCTGCCGTCGGATGGATCGGCGGGAACGCTGTCGGTGAGTCCAGGCGCAGTCAAGGACATGATGAATTCCCGCTCGCGGTCGGTGTGACCATGCAGAGACGTCCAGAATAAGGCCCAACCCTCAATCGCCAAGCGTGAAATAAATCACGCTTTATGGCATTCCACGAATCACCCGGCACCAACAAGAAAGGCGCGCCGCTTCCGCAACGCGCCCCCCGTTCAAGGCCGCGGCCCCCTTTGCCGGGCGGGCCACGCTTGACTGCCGTTACCGGCTCACTTGCGCCGGCGGCGGCTCAGACCGAGGCCGAAAACGCCCATCCCGACGAGTGCGAGGCTGGCCGGCTCGGGCACCTGGAGGCTGAAGGCGCTCATCAGCAGCGGCTCCTGCACGTTGGCGGTCAGGTACAGGTCCAGCGTGTAGTTGCTGCGGCTGGACGACGCGCCGACATCGGCGTCCGACAGGCTCAGCTGGTAGTGGCTGGTATAGCTGCCGGGCAGCGACGTGTCGAGCAGCGCGGTGAACAACAGCGTGTCGCCCGGGTTCAGCTCGCTGAAGGTGGACAGGTCGGTGTACAACACACCGGTGTCGCCGCTGGCATTGATCGCGTCCAGGTCCAGGCCGACACGATCGCCGGCCAGGTTGGACAGGGAGAACAGCAGGCTGGCCGGCGTACCGGTCAGGAAGCTCCCCAGATCGATGGTCACCACGGACGAGGTCGAACCGTTGATCGTCGGCGCGGCGTGCAGCAGGTAGGAATACGTGGCATTCACGGTTCCGGACCAGTTGAGCGCCGCGGTGGTCGTTTCCGCACCGGTAAATGCACTGCCGGTCTGGGATGCGCTCAGCGTCGACGCGCTGCGATTGACCAGCACCGAGCTGCTGCCCACATAGGCGTTCAGGTCGGCCGCGTTGGCCGCGCCGGTCAGGTTGGTGGCGACGCTGGCGCTGGTCGAACCGTCGCTGCAGGCACCCTTTCGCAGGCCATTGCAGGTATCGCTGGCACTCAGCGTGGAGAAGGTACGAGTCACACCGGGCGCCGTGATCTGCGCACCGCTGCTACCGGAACCCTGGGTATGCACAGCATTGTTATTACCGTTGCCACCACCAGCCGTCGCGGTCGAGGCGACGGACAGGGTGCGGGACGAGGTCACGTTGATAGTGGCGCCGGTCAGCACGCCCAGGCTGGAATCAAACTGGGCGACGCTGCTGCTGCCCAGGGCGACGTTGTTCAGCGTGGTGGCACCGCCACCTTTGGGATCGCTGACCGATGCGCTGTCGTTGAAGCTGGCGTCGGCGGTGGTGGTCACCAGCAATGCGTGGGCGGACAGCGGCAGCGCCATGGTGCAGGCGCCGATTGCTGCGGCTTTCAGCACGCCGGAAAAGCGCGGTGCTGTAGTGGGGTATGTCATAAATGAACTCCTGTGGGTTAAGTCGCTAACGCAGTAGTGGTTTGGGTCCCGTTGCTGCGTGGTGACTGCCGGGATGAGTCCACAATAAGGACGAACCTCAACCCACAAGAGTGAAAAGATCACGGCTGACCTGTCGTTTTTACATTTATTTGGCAAAAATTGCAGATTTGCAAGACTCGCGACAGCTAGTCGAAAGTCATGCTTCAAAAAATCGAAGCCCGCCCTGCGCGGCCAAGCGCGGGGCGGGTTCATGACAATCAGCCGACCTGCGGGCTCTCGGGCCGCCCGCGGCAGGAAACAGTCAGTCAGACAGCTTCACCCGGGCATGCAACCGGGCACGCCCGAGGGAAACGAAATACCGGCTTGGAGCCCCCTCAGCGCCAGCCGCCGAACTGCCGCATATGCAGGCCGTCGGGCCCCGCATCTCGTTCCTCGGGGCCCTGCAGGCCCATCGTCGCAAGGCGCGCCGAACGGGAGTCGCGGGTCGTGTCGGTGATCCAGGCCAGGCCGGCTTCCAGTCGGTCCAGGCAGTGCCGCCAGAATGCAGAGAACATGTCTCATCCCTCCTCAACATTGATACGGTTCTAGCCAAGCAAACGACATACCAGTATTACCGTATTACGTATCCAGCAGGATACAGCCTGTATTCCACGTCGGATTGCGACTTTTCTGTCGCTTTCCCAACGCCTCTTCGTCGCGTCTCCTCCCCTTTCCGGCTGCCCGACTTGGTGCAGTTTTGACCTCCACGCCGTTTTTTAGTGCGTGAAATTTATTTTCATTTTGTTAAACCCCTTGGTTCTGTAGGGATTGGCGGCTTGGCATAGCTCGTGCTTTTCTCCATGTGAAACTTTTGTTCTTTACATGCAATGCCGCCTATGAAAACCCGCCCACATCCCGTCCGGCTTCCTTGCGGTTGCCGGGCCTCCCATGGAGGTTCCAATGAAATGGATTAGCGCAATCATCAAGCCGTTCAAGCTCGACGAGGTCCGCCTGGCCCTCAATGCCGTCGGCGTGAACGGTGTCACCGTCACCGATGTGAAAGGCTTCGGCCGTCAGAAGGGGCACACCGAGCTGTACCGGGGTGCCGAGTACGTCGTGGACTTCCTGCCCAAGGTGAAAGTGGAGGTTGCCGTGCCCGACGACGTGCTGGAAAGCGCGATCGCCGCCATCGAGCAGGCCGCCGCCACCGGCAAGATCGGCGACGGAAAGATCTTCGTCTTCGACCTGCAGAAGGCCGTCCGCATCCGCACCGGCGAAGCCGGTATCGAAGCCCTTTAGGAGCGCTCCCATGAAACGCATTCTTGCCCTGGCAACCCTGCTTTTCGCCCTCTGTTTCGCGATGCCCGGCTGGGCCGACGATGCCCCGGCCGCTGCGGCGACCATCAGCGCCGCCGCCACTCCGGCGGCCACAGCCGCAACTGCCACAGCCGCAACTGCCACAGCCGCAACTGCCACAGCCGCAACACCGGCAGCCCCTGCGGCAGCCGCCCCCGTTCCCAACAAGGGCGACACCGCCTGGCTGATCACCGCCACGCTGCTGGTGGTGATGATGGCAGCCCCCGGCCTCGGCCTGTTCTACGGCGGCATGGTCCGCAGCAAGAACATGCTGTCGATCCTCATGCAGTCGCTGGTGATCTTCTGCCTGCTCGGCGTGCTGTGGGCCGTTTACGGCTACAGCCTGGCCTTCACGGACGGCAATGCCTTCATCGGCGGCTTCGACAAGCTGTTCATGAAGGGCGTCACGCCGGACACCGTGGCCGCCACCTTCAGCAAGGGCGTCGTGCTGCCGGAGTACATCTTCGCGTCCTTCGAGCTGACCTTCGCGGCGATCACCCCGGCACTGATCATCGGCGGCTTCGCCGAGCGCATCAAATTCACCGCGGTGCTGGCCTTCATGGTGCTGTGGTTCACCTTCTCCTACATCCCGATGGCCCACATGGTGTGGTACTGGGCCGGCCCGGATGCCTTCACCTCCGCCGAAGCGGCCGAAAAGGCGGCTGAAGTGGGTGGCTTCCTGTTCAACAAGGGCGCCCTCGACTTCGCTGGCGGCACCGTGGTGCACATCAACGCCGGTATCGCCGCGCTGATCGGCGCCTTCATGATCGGCCCGCGCCTTGGCTACCGCCGTGAATCGATGGCCCCGCACAGCCTGACGATGACGATGGTCGGCGGCTCCCTGCTGTGGGTCGGCTGGTTCGGCTTCAACGTCGGCTCGTCCCTGGAAGCCGGCGCCACCGCGGGCCTGGCCTTCTTCAACACGCTGGTCGCCACCTGCGCGGCAACCGTTGCGTGGACCTTGATCGAAGCGATCTTCAAGGGCAAGCCGTCGATGCTCGGCGCGATCTCCGGCGCCATCGCCGGCCTCGTCGTGATCACCCCGGCCTGCGGCCTGGTCGGCCCGATGGGCGCCATCATCATGGGCCTGCTCGGCGGCCTGGTGTGCTACTGGGGCGTCAATGGCCTCAAGCGCATGCTCGGCATGGACGACACCCTCGACGTGTTCGGCGTGCATGGCGTCGGCGGCATCCTCGGTGCGCTGCTGACCGGCGTGTTCGCCTCCCCCGAACTGGGCGGCACCGGTGTCTACGACTATGTCGCCAACGCCGTCGCCCCGTACGACATGGGCGCCCAGCTGGTCGCCCAGGCCTGGGGCGTGGGCACCGCGGTGGTGTGGTCCGGCGTGGTGTCCTACATCGCCTTCAAGCTGGTGGACATGGTCATCGGCCTGCGGGTCGAGGAAGACGCGGAGCGCGAAGGCCTCGACCTGAGCACCCACGGCGAGTCTGCCTACCACGACTGAGCCCATGTCGATGAATCGTTTTATGAAGGGCCTGTTCGGGCCCCGCGGAAACGACTTCATGGCCGCCGACGACACCGTCGGCGGCGGGGCCCCGGAGCCCATCGCGGCTCCGCCGGCCCCGCCGTCGCCGGGCCGGCGTCTGGCCCTGTGGGGTCGCCACATCGCCCATCTGATCCGCCACGGCATGAATGCCGAAACCGCCCACGCCGCCCACTTGGGCGAAGTGGAAGCCCGCATCGGCGCGATGACCCTGGAGATAGAACGCGGCCAACGCCGCATGCAGGACGGCAGCGAGGAAGCCCACGCGCTGCGCGAGCAGGCCGAAGCTACCCTCGCCGCCAGCGCCGGCACCATCGACGCGGGCCTGGCCGAACTGGAAGCCACGCTGTCGGCCAAGGTCGCGCGCATCGGCGAAGTGGTCAAGGTGCTCGAGAAGATCGGCCGCGACCTCGACCTGCTGGCCCTCAATGCCGCCATCCAGGCTGCCAGCGCCGGCGAACAGGGGCGTGCCTTCGCGGTGGTCGCCGACAGCATCCGCGCCCTCGCCGGCGACACCGTCGCCAATGCCAAGAGCGCCTCCCGGCTGCTTGATTTCACCGACTTCCAGCACGGCCTGCAGGGTTTTCGCCAGGAGAGCGCGGCCAGCGTGGCCCGCGCCAACCAGGAAACCGGCGCCGCCTTCACACGTATCGAGGACACCTTCGCCGGGCTGCGCGATGCCCTCGCGACCCTCGACGAACACGGGCGGGTCATCTCCGCCATGCACACCCTCAACCAGTCCACCTTCGACCGCCAGCGCCTCAAGCTCGAATGGGCCGAGCGCCTGTGCGTCGACATGGGCGGACTGGAAAAACAAGCCCACGACAACATCGTGCCGGTGCTCGACCGCCTGCTCGACAAGGAAGGCCTCACCGCCGACGCCGGCTACGACCGGCTGGCCGACATTCGCCGCCGCGGCCGCCTGCGGGTGGCCATCGAGCCGGCCTTCAAGGGCCTGTCCTTCCGCCTGCAGCCCGGCGCGCCGCTGCGCGGGCTGGACGTGGACTACGCCCGCGCCTTCGCCAAGCACCTGGGCGTGGCGGTGGACTTCGTCGAACACCCGTGGGACCAATGCACCGAACTGCTGCAGGCCGGCCGCCGCCCCGGCGAGCCCGCCGCCGACCTGGTGTGGAGCGCGCTGCCGCCGAACGCCGCCTACAAGGGCGTGGCCTTCTCGGACAGCTACACCTACCTGAACTACGTGCTGGCGCGCCGCCACGGCGACACGCGCATCGACGGCGTGGCCAGCCTGGAAGGCAAGGTCCTCGGCTGCATCAACGACCCAGCCGCCTTCGCCGCGCTGGAAGCCGCCGGCCTGCGCTGGAGCAAGCACACCCGCAAGGAGCCGGGCACCGTGCGGCTGGCCAACCTGATCGGCTATTCCGACCAGGGCGTCATCCACGACGCGCTGGCCGACGGCACCGTGGATGCCTTCGCGGTGGATCACCCGATCTTCGCGTGGGCCTGCTACGGGCAGGACAGCCCGTGGCGCGGGCGCATCGAGATTATGCCCGCCGCCCTGTCGCGCCAGCCCTGGTTCTACGCGGTCGGCGTCGCCGACGATCCGTCATCGTGCCGCCTGCTGCAGCAGGTCAACCGCTTCATCGCCGGCTTCATGAAGAGCCGCGAGCGGGAACAGATCGAGAAGACCTGGCAGTTCGCGGTGCTTCGCGGCACCGGCAGCTACCGCGACGAAGCCGGCAAACTGCGCGGCGAAGACGCGCTGGCCGCCGATCTGGCCCGGCTGGCACCGTGCGAGCCGTGAAATCCTGTGCCCGCCGGGGCCTGCCTTCCGTCGTGGATGCAGGTCCGCGCGGGAAATTCGCCGTTCGTCCGCGGAGCCCCGATCAGGCACCGCCGGCTCAGCCGGCCTCGCCCGGGTTCGGATACATCAGCACGCTGAGGAAGCGGATCGGGCACTTGCTGAGCTTTTCCGGGCCGTGGGGAATGTCGGCGCGGAAGGTCAGCGCGTCGCCCGGCTTCAGCACATAGGTGTTCTGGCCGTGGCGGTACTCGATCTCCCCCTCGAGCATGTAGATGAACTCGGTGCCCGGGTGCTCGAAGATCGGGAAGGTCTCCGACTCGTGGTCGATGGTGATCAGAAAGGGCTCGAAGACCTTGGTCGGCCCCTGGTCGTAGGCCAGCAGGTGATAGGTGTGCCCCTTCTTGGTGCCGCGCCGCACCACTTCCATCCCCTCGCCGTCCTTCACCAGCTGCGCGCTGCCGTCGCGCACGTCGTAGCCGCGGAACAGCGTGGCGATCGACACGCCGAGAGCGCCGGCCAGCCGCGACAGGGTGTCCAGGCTGGTGGCCGTCTGCGCGTTCTCGATCTTCGACAGCATGCCGCGGCTGATGCCGGCCAGGTTGGCCACATCCGCAATGGTGAGGCCGTGCTTCTGGCGCAGGTCGCGGATCGTGTTGCCCAGGTAGCGCTCCAGGCTGCCGCTGCCTTCTTGTTCGCTCATGGGGGTTCTCCCACCTAAATCTCGATGACGAAATTATTGCACAGGCAGGTGTTTCATACGAGGAAAAAATAGTTGACACGATTCACCTCGAGATGCACCATGTGCAAAAATAATTCTCTACATGAACTTCCAGCGGAGTTGAGAGCATGTCATCGAGTCGTCGCTACACCCTGTCCCTCTCCTGTCCCGACCGGGTCGGCATCGTCGCCGCGGTAAGCGGCTTCCTTGCCAGCCATCAGGGCTGGATCACCGAGGCGAACCACCACGCCGACGCCGAGGCGGGCCGCTTCTTCATGCGCCAGGAAATCCTGGCCGACTCCCTGCCCTTCGGCATCGACACCCTGCGCGACAAGTTCGCCCCCATCGCCGTCGAGTTCGGCATGGACTGGCGCATCTCCGACAGCGCCCGCAAGAAGCGCGTCGTCATCCTCGTCTCCAAGCAAGAACATTGCCTGTACGACCTCTTCGCCCGCTGGCAGTCCGGCGACCTGGACATCGACATCCCCTGCGTCATCTCCAACCACGAAACCTTCCGCGGTTTCGTCGAGTGGCACGGCATCCCCTTCCACCACGTCCCCGTCACCGCGGACAACAAGCCCGCCGCCTACGCCAAGGTCGAGGAGCTGTTCCGCGAGGCCGACGGCGACGTGATGGTCCTCGCCCGCTACATGCAGATCCTCTCGCCGGAGCTGTGCATCAACTACCCCGGCCAGATCATCAACATCCACCACAGCTTCCTGCCCAGCTTCGTCGGCGCCAAGCCCTATCACCAGGCCCACACCAAGGGCGTCAAGCTCATCGGTGCCACCTGCCACTACGTCACCAGCGAGCTCGACCAGGGGCCGATCATCGAGCAGGACGTCATCCGCGTGGATCACTCCGACGCACCCGACGACCTCGTCCGCTACGGCAAGGACATCGAGAAGGCCGTACTCGCACGCGGACTGCGCTACCACCTCGAGGACCGCGTCCTCGTCCATGGCAACAAGACCGTCGTCTTCCGCTGAAACACCGGAACTAGAGGAACCACCATGCCCTGGCGTCTCCTGCGCTTCGCGCTCAACAAGAAGCACCCGGAACCCCGGATGTTCACCTTCCACGAGAAGCTGAAAGCCAGCTACGACGTGGTCATCATCGGCGGCGGCGGACACGGCCTGTCGGCCGCCTACTACCTGGCCCGCGAACATGGCATCACCAATGTCTGCGTGCTCGAGAAGGGTTACATCGGGGGCGGCAACACCGGCCGCAACACGACCATCATCCGCTCCAACTACCTGACCCCCGAGGGCGTCCAGTTCTACGACGAGTCCGTGCGCCTGTGGCAGGACCTGTCGGAAGACTTCGACCTCAACCTGTTCTACGCCAACCGGGGCCACTTCACCCTCGCCCACACCGATTCGGCGCTGCGCACCATGCGCTGGCGCGCCGAGGTGAACAAGCACTACGGGGTGGCCTCCGAAGTGGTCGGGCCGGAAGTGGTGAAGGAAGCCGCGCCGATGATCGACATCACCTGCGCCGGCCACTCGCCGATCCTCGGCGCGCTGTACCACGCCCCCGGCTCGGTGGCGCGCCACGACGCGGTGGCCTGGGGCTACGGCCGCGGCGCCGACCAGCGCGGCGTCGAGATCCACCAGCAGACCGAAGTGCTGGGCATCGACGTGGAAGGCGGCAAGGTCAAGGGCGTGCGCACCAGCAAGGGCTACATCAGCACCGGCAAGGTCCTGTGCGCGGTGGCCGGCTCCACCCCGCGCATCCTCAAGATGGTGGACGTCAAGTCGCCGATCTACATCCACCCGCTGCAGGCGATGGTCAGCGAGCCGGTCAAGCCCTGGCTCGACCCGATCCTGGTGTCCGGCAGCCTGCACGTCTATATCAGCCAGTCGGCCCGCGGCGAGCTGGTGATGGGCGCCTCCCTCGACCCCTACGAGCTGCACGGCACCCGCTCCACGCTGGACTTCGTCGAAGGCCTCACCAGCCACATGCTGGAGATGTTCCCCTTCCTCTCCAACGTGAAGGTGATGCGCCAGTGGGCCGGCATGGCCGACATGACCCCCGACTTCGCGCCGGTGATGGGCAAGACCCCGGTGGATGGCTTCTACCTGGATTCCGGCTGGGGAACCTGGGGCTTCAAGGCCACGCCGGTGTGCGGCAAGACCATGGCCCACACCATCGCCACCGACACCGCCCACCCGCTGATCACCGGCTTCTCCCTCGACCGCTTCCGCAACTACGCCCTCACCGGAGAAAAGGGCGCGGCCTCGGTCGGCCACTGACCCGGCCCCGGAGAGAAAGGAAAACCGCCATGAAGATCATGACCTGCCCCCTCAACGGCCCGCGCCCGGTTTCGGAATTCCACTACTGGGGCGAAGTGCGCCCGATGCCCAACCCGGCCACCGCCAGCGACGACGCCTGGGCCGACTACATCTTCAACCGCAACGGCGCCCCCGGCCTGAAGAAGGAATGGTGGTGCCACACCCCCAGCAACACCTGGTTCATCGCCGAGCGGGACACCGAGAAGGACGTCGTGCTCAAGACCTATTTCTACGAGGGAGATCAATGATGCGTTTGCCCGCCACCCGCGGCGAGTGGATCGACCGCTCCCGCCCCGTCGAATTCAAGTTCGAAGGCCAGACCTACAAGGGCTATGCCGGCGACACCATCAGCGCCGCCCTGTGGGGCGCCGGTGTCCGCGTGCTCGGCCGCAGCTTCAAGTACCACCGCCCGCGCGGCGTGCTGTCCCTGGCCAACCATGACGTCAATGCGCTGCACCAGTCGGGCGGCACGCCCAACGTGCGCGCCGACGTCACGCCCCTCATGGCCGGCATGGACCTGACCGCCGTCAATACCTTCGGCAGCCTGGCCGACGACAAGGGCCGCTTCCTCGGCAAGCTGTCCGCCGTGCTGCCGGTCGGCTTCTACTACAAGGCCTTCCACAGCAAGCGCCTGTTCCCCATGTGGGAGCGCATGTTCCGCGCCATGACCGGCCTCGGCAAGGTAGACCTGAAGAGCCCGCACAAGCGCACCCCCAAGGCCTACGACTTCTGTGACGTGCTGGTCATCGGCGCCGGCCCGTCCGGCCTGTCCGCCGCGCTGGCCGCCGCCGCCCAGGGCGCCGACGTGACGGTGGTGGACGAGAACGCCCAGGCTGGCGGCAGCGCCGGCTACCAGCTCGGCAACGATAACGGCCGCCGCCAGCAACACGCCGACCTGCTCGCCAAGGTTGCCGCCGAGCCGCGCATCCGCGTGCTCACCGGCACCTACGCCGCCGGTTACTACAAGGACCACTGGATTCCGCTGGTCAGCGCGGAGCGCATGCTCAAGATGCGCGCCGGCAGCGTGGTCGTCGCCAGCGGCGCCTTCGAGCAGCCCGCCGTTTTCCACAACAACGACCTGCCCGGCATCATGCTGGCCTCGGCCGCCCAGCGCCTGGCCTACCGCTACGGCGTCAAGCCGATGGACAAGGCGGTGGTGCTCACCGCCAACGTCGACGGCTACCGCGCCGCGCTGGATCTGCTGGCCCTCGGCACCGCCATCGCCGCGGTGGTGGATCTGCGCGCCAACCCCGGCAAGGCCGAACCGCTGGCCCACCTGCTGCGCCAGTCCGGCGTCGAAGTGCTGAGCGGCCACTGCGTCGTCGAAGCCCGGCCCGGCGCCAACGGCCTGTGTGCCGGCGCCCGCATCGCCACGCTGCGCGCCGACGGCACCCCCGCCGCGCAGACCCACGACATCCCCTGCGACGGCATCCTGATGAGCACCGGCTGGGCCCCCGCCGCCAACCTGCTGTATCAAGCCACCACCCGCATGCGCTTCGACCGGGCGGTGGAACAGTTCGTCCCCGACGTGCTGCCCGACGGCGTGTTCGCCTGCGGCCGCGTCAATGGCGTCTTCGAACTGGAGCGCAAGCTCGAAGACGGTGCCCGCGCCGGCAGCCACGCCGCCGCCGCGGCCGGCTTCGGCAGCGCCAGCGGCGCAGCCCTGGCCCCCGAAAGCGAGAGCCCCAGCCACCCGTGGCCGATCATCGACCACCCGGCCGGCAAGAACTTCGTCGATTTCGACGAGGACCTGCAGTTCAAGGACTTCTGCAACGCGGTACAGGAAGGCTTCGACAACATCGAGCTGCTGAAGCGCTTCTCCACCAACGGCATGGGCCCCAGCCAGGGCAAGCACTCCAACATGAACGGGCTGCGCATCCTGGCCCGCCTGACCGGCAAAGAACCCCAGCAGGTCGGCACCACCACCGCGCGCCCCTTCTTCCACCCGGTGCCGATGTCCATCCTGGCCGGCCGCGGCTTCCACCCGGAACGGCGCACCCCGCTGCACAGCCGCCACGACGCCCTCGGCGCCAAATGGATGCCGGCCGGCGTGTGGCAGCGCCCGGAGTATTACCAGCTCGCCGGCAAGAGCCGCCTCGACTGCATCCGCGGCGAAGCCCTGGCGGTGCGCAACGGCGTCGGCCTGATCGACGTAGGCACCCTCGGCAAGCTGGAAGTCATCGGCCCGCAGGCCGCCGAGTTCCTGGAGCGCGTCTATACCTCCAACTACGCCAACCTCAAGGTCGGCATGACCCGCTACGCGGTGATGTGCGACGAGTCCGGCGTGGTCATCGACGACGGCGTGGTGGCCCGCCTGGCGGATGATCACTTCTACTTCACCACCACCACCTCCGGCGCGGCGACGATCTACCGCGAGCTGTCCCGCCTCAACACCATGTGGCGGCTCGACTGCGGCATCGTCAATCACACCGGCGCCTTCGCCGCGGTGAACCTGGCCGGGCCGAAGTCCCGCGAGGTGCTGCGCAGCCTGACCGGCCTCGACCTGTCGGCCGCCGCCTTCCCCTACCTGGCAGTGCGCGAGGGCGAGGTGGCGGGCATCCCGGCACGCCTGATGCGGGTCGGCTTCGTCGGCGAATGGGGCTACGAGATCCACGTGCCGGCCAGCAACGGCGGCGCCCTGTGGGACGCCCTGATGAAGGCCGGCGCCGGCCACGGCGTCCGCCCCTTCGGCGTGGAAGCCCAGCGCCTGCTGCGCCTCGAAAAGGGCCACATCATCATCAGCCAGGACACCGACGGCCTTACCACGCCGCTGGAAGTCGGCATGGAATGGGCGCTGAAGATGAACAAGCCCTTCTTCGTCGGCCAGCGCAGCCTCACCGCCGTCTCCCACAAGCCGCGCAAGCAGCAACTGGTGGGCATCAGCTTCCCGGCCGGCCACGAAGGCCCGGTGCCGCTGGAGTGCAACCTGGTCATCGAGGGCGGCGACATCGCCGGCCGCGTCACCAGCATCGCCTGGAGCCCGACCCTCAAGCGCCACATCGGCCTCGCCTTCGTGCGCCCCGACCTGGCCAAGCCCGGCCACACCGTCAGCATCCGCCTCACCGGCGGCTCGATGGTCCAGGCCCAGGTCAGCGCCACCCCGTTCTACGACCCGGACAACCTCAAGCAGAAGGAGGCCGCGTGATGCCCAGCAACGCCCTCGCCGTGAGCCCGGTGGCCGACATCGCCACCCTGCCCGACCCCGCCGCCCAGAAGGCCGCCGTCGCCAATCTCGGCATCGCCGACCAGTCCCTCACGCCGCGCCACGGCTGCAAGGGCCCCGGCGCCGCCGCCTGGCTCGAAAGCTTCGGCCTGCCGATTCCGCCGCAGCCCAACAGCTGGCTGCCGGTGGACGGCGGCGGCCTGATCGCCCGCCTCGGCTTCACCGAGTTCCTGGTGGAAGGCCCGGCGACGCTGATCGCCCGCCTCGCCGCCGCGCCGCGCAGCGCCGGCGTCTATCCGGTGCTGCGCCAGGACGTCGCGCTGCTCATGGGTGGCGCCCGCCTCGACGAACTGCTGCGCCAGACCTGCAACGTCAATTTCCGTCCCCTCGACCTGGCCACCCGCCCGGTGGT
This sequence comes from Zoogloea sp. GW822-FHT05C07, assembly GCF_058800215.1. NCBI lineage: Bacteria > Pseudomonadati > Pseudomonadota > Betaproteobacteria > Rhodocyclales > Zoogloeaceae > Zoogloea > Zoogloea sp. GW822-FHT05C07. The sequence continues at coordinate 2,534,271 of NZ_CM179510.1, read as the reverse complement.
GCTCACCTCGATGGTCGGTGTCGGCGTGACGGTGATTCCCGAGTTCCGCAACGGCCAGCCGGCAGTGCGCATCTGGTGCGACGGCAGCTACGGACATTACCTGTGGGAGACCTTGCTCGACATCGCCGTCGAGCTGGGCGGCGGCGCCGTAGCCCCCCACAGCTTCAACTGACCCCCCACGACCCCCACCCCAATCAGGAGAGCGGCAATGACGCCCACAGAAGCAAAGAAGTTTCTCGCGGACAACGACGTCAAGTATGTCCTTGCCCAGTTTGTCGATATCCACGGCACGGCCAAGACCAAGTCGGTCCCCGCCGCCCACTTCGAGCACATCCTCACCACCGGCGCCGGTTTCGCGGGCTTCGCGGTGTGGGGCCTCGGCATCGAACCCAACGGCCCGGACTTCATGGCCGTCGGCGACCTGGACACCCTCAGCCTGGTGCCCTGGCAGCCCGGCTACGCCCGCATCGCCTGCGACGGCCACGTGAAGGGCGAGCCCTGGCCGCTCGACACCCGCGTGGTGCTGAAGGACCAGATCAAGCGCCTGGACGCCAAGGGCTACACCTTCTTCACCGGCCTGGAGCCCGAGTTCTCCCTGCTCAAGAAGGATGAAGCCGGCAACATCATCCCGACCGACCCGACCGACACGCTGCCCAAGCCCTGCTACGACTACAAGGGCCTGTCGCGCAACCGCCAGTTCCTCGAAACCCTCACCGACAGCCTGCGCGCGGTGGATGTGGACGTCTATCAGATCGATCACGAGGACGCCAACGGCCAGTTCGAGATCAACTACACCTACGCCGACTGCCTGACCTCCGCCGACCATTACCTGCTGTTCAAGATGGCCGCCTCGGAGATCGCCAACGACCTGGGCATGATCTGCTCCTTCATGCCCAAGCCCTTCGCCAACCGGCCGGGCAACGGCATGCACATCCACATGTCCCTCGGCGACGGCAAGACCAACCTGTTCGCCGACAAGACGGACAAGCACGGCCTCGGCCTGTCCAAGCTGGCCTACCAGTTCCTCGCCGGCATCCTGGCCCACGCGCCGGCCCTGGCCGCCATCTGCGCGCCGACGGTCAACAGCTACAAGCGCCTGGTCGTCGGCCGCTCGCTGACCGGTGCCACCTGGGCCCCGGCCTACATCAGCTACGGCGACAACAACCGCTCGTCGATGGTGCGCATCCCCCACGGCCGCCTCGAACTGCGCCTGCCAGACGGCGCCTGCAACCCCTACCTGGCCACCGCCGCGGTGATCGCCGCCGGTCTCGACGGCATCGAGCGCGACCTCGACCCGGGCCTGCCGCAGAACCAGAACCTCTACGCGCTGAGCCCCGAGGAACTCAAGGCTGCCGGCATCGAGATCCTGCCGCAGAACCTCCACGAAGCCCTGCTCGCCCTCGAGAAGGACACCGTGCTGTGCAAGGCCCTCGGCCCGGTCGCCGGCGAGTTCCTGCGCCTCAAGCACATGGAATGGGTGGAGTACATGCGCCACGTGTCGGACTGGGAAATCAAGAACTACCTGGAATTTTTCTAAGAACTGAACGAAGGAGAAACGACTATGTGTGGAATCGTCGGATTGCTGGTCAAGACGCCAGCCCTGCGGGAAAAGCTCGGTGAACTGATGGTGCCGATGCTGATCGGCATGACCGAGCGCGGCCCCGACTCCGCCGGCCTGGCGGTGTTCGGCAACCCCCTGGCCGACAGCCAGCGCAAGATCAGCGTGTATTCCGGCCTCACCGAGGACGGCGCCGACTTCAACTGGCTCGGCCTCGGCCATGAACTGAAGTCCCACCTCGGCGTGCCGGTCGGCATCGAAATCAAGGGCAACCACGCCGTGCTGACCTTCGACGTGGCCCCGGCCATCGTCAAGCGCTGGATCGCCGAGCACCACCCCAAGCTGCACATCCTGTCCACCGGGCGCAGCATCGACCTCTACAAGGACATCGGCACCCCGGCCGAAGTGGCCGCCCGCTACGACTTCAGCAAGCTGACCGGCTCGCACCTGGTCGGCCACACCCGGATGGCCACCGAATCCGCCGTGACGCCGGACCGCGCCCACCCATTCACCGCCGGCGAGGACTTCTGCCTGGTGCACAACGGCTCCCTGTCCAACCCCAACGGCATCCGCCGCATGCTGGAGCCGCGCGGCATCCACTTCGAGACCGACAACGACACCGAAGCCGCCTGCCGCTTCCTGGAATGGCGCCTGCGTGAAGGCGACGACCTGGAGACCGCCCTGCAGAAAGGCTTCGAGGAGCTCGACGGCTTCTTCACCTTCCTGATGGGCACGCCCGACAAGCTGGCCCTGATCCGCGACCCCTTCGCCTGCAAGCCGGCAGTCGTTGCCGAGACCGACGACTACGTGGCCATCGCCTCCGAGTTCCGCTCCCTGGCCCACCTGCCCGGCATCAAGCACGCCACCGTTTTCGAACCCGCGCCCGAGGAGATGTACGTATGGAACGCCTGACCTTTGACCTCGCCACCCAGCCCCTGCGCGAGCTCAACACTTTCCTGCACAACGACGCCAAGGACGGCAAGGCCCGCCACGTCACCGTGCTCAACCCGGACGGCGCCCACAACATCGCGGTCGGCCTCGACTGCCCGGTGGAAGTCGAGATCGTCGGCCACGCCGGCTACTACGCCGGCGGTATGAACAAGGCCGCCAGCGTGACGATCACCGGCAGCGCCGGCACCGGCGTCGCCGAGAACATGATGAGCGGCAAGGTGCACGTGAAGGGCTTCGCCTCCAACGGCGCCGGCGCCTCCGCCCACGGCGGCCTGCTGGTCATCGACGGCGATGCCGGCCTGCGCTGCGGCATCTCGCTGAAGGGCGGCAACATCGTCGTCGGCGGCTCGGTGGGCAGCTTCTCGGCCTTCATGGCCCAAGCCGGCCGCATGGTGATCTGCGGCGACGCCGGCGACGCCCTCGGCGACTCGCTGTACGAAGCGGTGCTCTACGTGAAGGGCAACGTGAAGTCCCTCGGCGCCGACGCCCAGTACGAACCGATGACCGACGAAGACATCGCCGCGGTCGCCGGCCTGCTCGACCAGGCCGGCCTCGACCACGACCCGAAGGCCTTCAGGCGCATCGCCTCCAAGCGTTCCCTTTATCACTGGAACGCCGACGCCAACCAGGAATATTGATCCCGCGCCCCGTCCGGGGCGGAGCGCCAAAGCCGCCTCCGCCCCCATCAGGACGACGCCGACGGACTTAGCCGACGAATATTGAGGAGTTCCCAAATGGAAACCAAACCCGTGCAATTCAAGAACCTCTCCCGCGAGGAATCCTACGGCTACGACCGCAAGACCCTCGACTACATCCGCAACGCCGCCGCCCACGGCCTCTACGAGATCCGCGGCATGGGCGCCAAGCGCAAGCTGCCCAACTTCGACGACCTGGTCTTCCTCGGCGCGTCCATGTCCCGCTACCCGCTCGAGGGCTACCGCGAGAAGTGCCTGACCAAGACCGTGCTGGGCACCCGCTTCGCCAAGAAACCGATCGAACTCGATATCCCGATCACCATCGCCGGCATGAGCTTCGGCGCCCTGTCCGCCAACGTGAAGGAAGCGCTGGGCCTGGCCGCCACCGAGATGGGCACCTCCACCACCACCGGCGACGGCGGCATGACGCCGGAAGAGCGCCGCTCCTCCAAGATCCTGGTGTATCAGTGCCTGCCGTCCCGCTACGGCTTCAACCCGGACGACGTGCGCAAGGCCGACGCCATCGAGGTCGTCATCGGCCAGGGCGCCAAGCCGGGCGGCGGCGGCATGCTGCTGGGCCAGAAGGTGAACCCGCGCGTCGCCAAGATGCGCACCCTGCCGGAAGGCGTCGATCAGCGCTCCGCCTGCCGCCACCCGGACTGGACCGGCCCGGATGACCTGGCCATCAAGATCCAGGAACTGCGCGAGATCACCGACTGGGAAAAACCGATCTACGTGAAGGTCGGCGCCACCCGCACCTTCAACGACGTCAAGCTGGCCGTCCATGCCGGCGCCGACGTGGTGGTGGTGGACGGCATGCAGGGCGGCACCGCCGCCACCCAGACCTGCTTCATCGAACACATTGGCATCCCGACCCTGGCAGCCGTACGCCAGGCCGTCAATGCCCTCGAAGACCTGGACATGAAGGGCAAGGTCCAGCTGATCGTCTCCGGCGGCATCCGCACCGGCGCCGACGTGGCCAAGGCGCTGGCGATGGGCGCCGACGCGGTGGCCATCGGCCAGGGCGTGCTGGTGGCCCTCGGCTGCAACGGCGAGACCTACTTCCAGAACGGCGCCCACCACGACGCCATTGCCGACTACAACGCGCTGGGTACCTCCCCCGGCTTCTGCCACCACTGCCACACCGGCAAGTGCCCGGTCGGCGTCACCACCCAGGACGCCATCCTGGAGCAACGCCTGACCCCGGCGGTGGGCGCCAAGCACCTCAAGAACTACCTCAAGACCCTGAACATGGAACTCACCACCATCGCCCGGGCTTGCGGCAAGCAGAACGTGCATCACCTGGAGCCGGAAGACCTGGTGGCCCTGACCATCGAAGCCGCCGCCATGGCCGGCGTGCCGCTCGCCGGCACCAACTGGATCCCCGGCCAGGGCTTCTGAGCAAGCAAGTTTCTCCCTCTCGCCCCGCAAGGCGTTTCGCCGGGGCGATCCGACCACGGATCGCCCCGCTTTTTTCCAGGAGACTGAATCCGTGACCGCCCAGATCATCGACGGCAAAGCCCTCTCGAAACGCCTGCGCGAAGGCTTCCGGGAGCGCGTCGATCACCTCGCCGACCAGGGCGTTCAGCCCGGCCTGGCCGTCATCCTTGTCGGCGACAACCCCGCGTCCCGTGTCTATGTCGGCAACAAGATCAAGGCCTGCGAGGAGTGCGGCGTGCGCTCCTTCCACATCGCCCTGCCCGCCGATACGCCCCAGGCCGAGGTGCTTGCCACCATCGCCCGCCTCAATGCCGACCCAGCTGTGCATGGCATCCTGATCCAGCTGCCGCTGCCCCCGCACATCGAGCCGCGCAGCGTGCTGGAGGCGATCTCGGTGCACAAGGACGTGGACGGCTTTCACCTCTACAACGTCGGCGGACTCGTCGTCGGCAACACCATCTTCCCGCCGTGCACGCCCTACGGCGTGCAATTGCTGCTCGACACCACCGGCACCGACGTGGCCGGCAAGAACGTGGTCGTGGTCGGCGCCAGCAACATCGTCGGCAAGCCGATGGCCCTGATGCTGCTGCAGCGCGAGGCCACCGTGACGATCTGCCACGCAAAGACCCGCGACCTCGCCCAGCACACCATCCTCGCCGACATCCTCATCGTCGCCGCCGGCAAGCCGGGCCTGATCGTGCCTCAAATGGTCAAGGAAGGCGCCATCGTCATCGACGTGGGCATCAACCGCCTGACGGACGGCCCCAACGCCGGCAAGATCGTCGGCGACGTGGACTTCGACGGCGTCAAGGAGAAGGCCAGCTGGATCACCCCGGTGCCCGGCGGCGTCGGCCCGATGACCGTCACCATGCTCATCGAGAACACCCTGCGCTCCGCCGAACGGGCGCTACGCATGCGCCAGGCCGACGATTTTCAGGATTGGGAAGCACCAACCCTCAAGAATGGCTGACAATGCCGCCCTCGACGCGCCGGATGCGTTTCCGGCGCCGCACCCAACCACCGCCGCCGGAGCTTGCCCATGTCCACCGATGATTGCCTGATCCGCCTCGAAGGCCTCGCCCTCGACGCTTCCATCGGCATCTACGCCCACGAACTCGCCGCCCGCCAGCCGCTGGAGATCGACCTCACGCTGGCCATCGACGGCACGCTGGCCGCCCGCAGCGACGACATCCGCCACACGGTGGACTACGACCGGGTCGTCGAATGCCTGGAAGAGCTCCTCGCCAGCCGCCACTTCAACCTGCTGGAAAACCTCAGCCAGGCCATGCTCGACGCCATCGGCGCGCGCTTTCCGGTGCGCCGCGCCGAGATCCGCATCGCCAAGCCACTGGCGGTGCCCAAGGCCCGCCGCGTGTCGGTGAGCCGCAGCTGCGAGTGGAAACGCGAAACCATCAAGGCCGTTGCGGCAGGCTGATCCGCCGCGGCGGTGGATTATCCCCGCCCGGCGTGACCAAGCCTGTGGATAAGGTGTGGGGGTTGGCCACAAACCCCTGACACGGCAGGATTTTTATCGACTGCCTAAAAATTAGGCAACAACGCAAACCATTGCCGCCCCACGCCAGCCTCAGCTGGCGTTGAAGGCCAGTTCCTCTTCCGGCAGGTTTTCCGCCTGCCACTTCAAGCCGCTCGCCTCCATGGCGAGGAAACGCTTAGTCACATGGCGCATCAGGAAACCGATCACGCCACCCAGCAGGCCCTCGTACACCATGCACAGATCGACGACGCAGCCCGACGCGGTGGGTGTCACCATGTGCTGCGCGACGGCCTTCATGCCTGGGCTGCGGGACTCCCACACGAAATGCACGCCGGGCTCCAGCGCGGTGACCGTCCATATCGCCGCCGGAAAGCCCGGCTGGGACAGGCGCACACTCGATCCGACCGCCAGCGGCAAAGGCGTCAGCGCCTCCACGCTGGACACCGACCCCGTCCATTCCGGCCAGCGCGCCACATCGGTCTGGATCTGCCAGACATGCTCTGCCGGGGCCCTGATTTCAGTCGATGTCTGGAATGTACGCATGGCTCGTCCCCGAATCGGAGGTGATGACATAGTAATAGCACCCAACACCCCCCTTGTCACCCTTCCCGCAGCCTTGGACTAGAATGGTTGGAAACATCAAAAACAACGAAAGCGCCGCATCACGTAGCCGGGACACGACCGTCTGGAGGCAGGGTGGAAAATGCACAATCGCGACGAGGACAAGCGCCCCTCCGGCAGCCACCTGGATGCGCTGCGCGGCGTGCTCGACGGATTGGGCGCGTTGATCTTCACCAAGGACCGGGACGGGGTCTACACCTATGCAAACCAGCGCTTCTGCGAAACCCTCGGCACCTCGCTGGACGCCATCATCGGGCGGAGTTCGGCTGATTTCTTCGATGCCGACACCGCCGCCAGGCTGCACCACGACGACCAGGAAGTCCTCGCCACCGGCCTGCCCCTGTCCCGCCGCGAAGCACGCCTGAACAAGGACGATCCCGAGGAACGCTATTACTTGGCCGTCAAGGCACCGGTCTTCGACAGCGACGGCCGCATTGCGGGCCTGTCCGGCGTGCTCATCGACATCACCGAACTGAAAGCCGCCGAAGATGAGCTGAAGCGCTCGGAAGCGCGCTTCCGGGTACTCTTCGAGGCCAGCCACGAGGCGCTGGCGGTCCTCGACGAAAAGCACCTGATCGACTGCAACCAGAGCACGCTGGACCTGCTCGGCATCCCCAGCCGGGAGGTCTTCCGCGGGCTCAGTGCCAGCATGCTGACCCCACCGGTGCAGCCCTGCGGCACCACATCGGCCGAACTGGCCGCCCGGCACATGGAGACCGCCCGCCGCCAGGGCCATCATCAGCTGGAATGGACTGTGCTGCGCCACGACACCCGGGCCGAAATACCGCTCGAGATCACCCTCAGCGCACTGGAGCTGGACGGCCAGCCGGCCCTGCTGGCCACCATGCGCGATCTTACCGAACGCAAGCGCTACGAGGAGCAGATCCACCAGCTGGCCTACTACGATGCGCTCACCGGCCTCCCCAACCGCCGCCTGTTCTTCGACCGCCTGGCCCAGACCCTGGCCCGCAGCCAGCGCAGCGGCCACCATGGGGCGATCATCTATCTCGACCTGGACAACTTCAAACCCCTCAACGACTGCCACGGCCACAAGGCCGGCGACCTGCTGTTGCAGGAGGTCGCTTACCGCCTGTCCGGCTGCCTGCGCGACGAGGACACGGTGGCACGCCTCGGCGGCGATGAATTCGCGGTGCTGCTGGCCCAGATCGACAACAGCCAGGCCGACAGCCAGCGGGACGCCACCTTGCAGCATGCCCGCGACGTCGCGGAACGCATCCGCGACGCGCTGGCCCGCCCCTACCTCCTCACCATGGACAAGGGCGACGCACCCACCAAACAGGTGGAACACCATTGCTCGGCCAGCCTCGGCGTGACCCTCTTCCCGCCCTGCGAAATGGACGGCGAAGCCATGCTCCGGCGCGCCGACGCCGCGATGTATGCCGCCAAGGCCGCCGGCCGCAACCAGATCTGCTTCGCCGCAGGCTGAGGCTCCAGCCCCCGGTGCCCCGGCTACGCCCCGCCGAGCAGCGGAAACAGCTGGCGCAGTCCGGTGGCCATCATCTCGATGGCCATCGCCGACAGGATGAAGCCGCTGACCCGCTCCACCACGTTCAGCGTGGCCTGGCGGATCTCCCGCCCGGCAGTGCAGGCGATGCGGAAACTGAGCCAGCACGACAGCCCGACCAGCACGATCGGCAGCACCACGTGGATCAGGTCCAGCCGGCTGTCCCACACGCTGTTGCCCATCACGTAGCTGAAGGCTGCCGGGCCGGCCAGCAGCGGCACCGCCAGCGGCACGATGGACGCCTCCCGGCGCTCCGGCTGGCCACCGTTGGCCGGCGAACCCTTGAAGCTGGTCTCCTTGCCGAGCACCATCGCAATCGCCAGCAGCAGCACGATGATGCCGCCCCCCACCTGCATCGCCCCCAGCGATACGCCGAGGAAGCTCAGCAAGGGCAGGCCCAGGAAGGCTGCCACCAGCAACGCCACCGTCACGCTGACGCCTATCGTCCGCGCGAAGCGCAGCCGGGCCGCTGGATCCAAGCCCTCGGTGGCGGACAGGAAGATCGGAATCATCGACACCGGCCCCACCAGCGCAAACAGGGTCACGGTCTTCTTGATGGCGAGGGCGGCAATGGCAAGCATGGAGCACACGGAACAGGACGATGCCCAGATTGTTGTCCGCCCCGCAGCGCGCAGGCAACCGGGGTTTCCGCCAACGCGGCCGACGCATCGCCGGCCCCCCCACCGAGGGCTGCGGACTTCCATGCACGGTGCGCTGGCGGCTATGCTTGAGAGCGGACGCCGACGGACCACCACTCCTGTCCAATCCCCCATACCGCTGAGCCACAACCGATGAAACTCCAGATCGTCTCCGACCTGCACCTGGGGCTGGCGCCCTGCGAACTGCCTGATACCGGCGCGGACCTGCTGATCCTTGCCGGCGACATCCAGCGTCCGCCGGCAGCGCTGCAATGGGCTGCGGCACTTGAGCGCCCGACAATCTACGTGGCCGGCAACCACGAGTACTACGGCTCGAGCATCCCGGCCACCAACCGGCTGCTGCAGGATCTCAGCCGCGACAGCCAAGTGACGGTGCTCGACTGCGGTGAAAAGCGCATCGGCGACATGCGCATCCTCGGCGCCACGCTGTGGAGCGATTTCCGCGTCGTCGGCGACGGCGCCGCCCGCGAGCGGGCCATGCAGGAAGCCGTCCGCTTCAGCCGCGACTTCAGCCGCATCGCCATCGCCGGAGACCGGCCGGACTACCTGACCCCGCAGCACTGTGCCACGCTGTTCGAGTGCCACGCGGACTGGCTGGCCCGCCGCCTCGCCGAACCCTTCGCCGGCCACACGGTGGTGGTGACCCATTTCGCGCCGTCACCGCTCAGCATCGCCCCGCGCTTCAGCGGTTCGCCGCTCAACGCCTGCTTCGTCTCCGACCTGGAAAGCCTGGTCGCCAGCAGCGGCGCCGCGTTGTGGATACACGGCCACACCCATGACAGCTTTGACTACCGCCTCGGCACCACCCGCGTGCTGGCCAACCCACGCGGCTACGTACGCGACGGCATCGCCGAGAATCCGGCTTTCGATCCTGGGCTGACGGTCACGGTGGGCTGACGGCGCCCACTGCACACCCGGCCCCGGCTTCCCCCGGCCACGAGCACATCGGACAACGCACCAATCCCATCAGCCCACGCTTCAAAACCACAACGACCACCGGACGGGGCGGCGGGAAGATGCGGGCAAGCCCGCCGGGCATCCATTCAGGCCGGCCGGTCCGTCCTGTCCTGCTCGTCCAGGAGTTGCAACGCCCGCGGGAAGTCGAGCCGGCCGACCGCGTCACCGATCTGTGCGTACGCGTCCGGCGCGAGAATCCCCTCCAGCCCGCCTGAAATGGACTTGAAGGTTTCCAGTGCGTCGAGGTTCTGCCCGGCCAGTTGTTCCTTGAAGATCGCAAGCGTGGCCGCATCGAGCGGATGAACGTCCGACTCGTGGCCAGCCCGCTGCGCGGGCCGCGATTCCCGCCAAGCATCCAGGCCTGTGACCAGTGCATCGACCTGCGCCCGGCAGGCCTCGAGTCGTTCCACCGACAGTTGCCCAGCGCGCGCATCGCTTTCGAGGCGTCCGAGCTCGGCCGCCAGCGCCATCGCGCCGATGTTGCCTGCCTGCCCGCGCAGGCGATGCAGGGCGCTCTCCGCCGAATGCCATTGCTGCGTGCCGATGGCCTGGCGGGCCTGCTCCATCAGATCAGAGGACTCCCCCAGAAAACCATCCAGCAGGCGGAGGAACAACCGGCGGTCGTCGGCGAGCCGGTAACGGACCTGTGCCAGCTCGATCCCCCTGATCGCCGGCCATCCTTCGTCGTCTGCCTGCGCCGCATCCGGGCGCGGCTCGATGGACAACGGGCGCCCCCGTCGCTGCTCGACGTGCTGGCGCAGCCGACGTATCAATTCGAGCGGTTCGATCGGCTTGGTCAGGAATCCATCCATCCCCGCCGCAAGTGCGTGCTCGCGCTCTGCAACGGTCGCGCCGGCGGTCAGCGCCAGCACCGGCAGATTCCGCCCGCCGGGCAGGGCGCGCATCCGCCGCGTCACTTCGTAGCCGTCCATTTCCGGCATCTGTACGTCCATCAGCACCGCATCGAAAGCCGCCGGACTCGTCTCCAGCTGCCCGAGGGCCTCCTGCCCCGAACTGCACAGGGTGGCCGTGGCGCCTTCGTGCTCGAGCAGACGCCGGCAAACGGCCAGATTCATCTCGCTGTCGTCCACCACCAATACCCGCAGCCCCGGCAGGCAGCGGCTGCCCCCTCCCTCCAGCGCCGCCAATTCGGGACCGGGGCTGTCATCAACGATGAGGATGGGCGGGTGGCCGGACGCCGTGGAGTCCGGCCTTTCGTCCTCCCGCGCCGCGATCCGCAGCGGCAGTTCGAACCAGAAAGTGCTGCCGCCGCCCGGCGTGCTTTCCGCACCAACGCGCCCCCCCATGTTTTCAGCCAGTTGCCTGACCAGCGACAGCCCCAGACCGCTGCCGCCGTACTTCCGCGTGGTGGAGGCATCGGCCTGCGTGAAGGGCTGGAACAGCCTGGGCAACACATCGCCGGCGATGCCGATGCCGGTGTCGGTCACGCTGAAGCGCAGCGTGACCACCTCGGCATTGCGGTCGACGACACCGAGTTGCAGCTCGATACGCCCCGCCGCGGTGAACTTGAGAGCATTGCCGACCAGGTTGATCAGTATCTGGCGGATCTTCTGGGCGTCGCCTTCGAGGCTTTCCGGATAGGCCTCCAGGTTGGCGGGGGGCAGGAAGATCAGCCCCTTGGCCCGGGCTTCGGGGCCGAACAGGCGCTCGACATCGAGAAGGATGTCCCGCAGCCTGAAGCGGACCGTTTCAAGCACGATTTCGCCCGCCTCGATCTTGGCGAGGTCGAGGACATCGTTGATCTGCGCCAACAGGTTACGGCTGGCGCTCTGGATCGTCGCCAGCTGTTCGCGCTGATCTGCATCCAGACTACTCAGGCCCAGCGTGTGCGTCATGCCGATGATCGCATTGAGGGGCGTCCGCATTTCATGGCTCATCGTGCTCAGGAACAGGCTCTTGGCCTGGTTGGCTTTCTGCGCCTGACGCCTTGCCTCCTCGATTTCCGTGATGTCGAAAACCAGGGCATAGAAGCCTTGCACTTCCCCATCGCGAACATCGGGGATGTATTCGGCCAATGTATGGTGCTGGCTGCCATCCGGCATCGTCAGCGTGCGCTCGAAGCGCTGCCGCTCACCTTTCAGGGCCCCGTCGATATACGGCTCGTTGAGACGAAAGAGTTCATCCCCCAGCAGATCCCGGATCGGTATTCCGCTCATCTGCTCGGCGGTCCTGCCGAACCAGTTCAAATACGCCCAATTGGCAAAGCGATTGCGCAGATCCCTGTCCCAATAGCCGATCATGCCGGGGACGGCATCGGCCACCGTGCGCAGAAAGCGCTCGCGCTCCTCCAGATCGTGGGTCCGCTCGTGGACGCGCCGGTTGAGTTGCGACATATGCGCCCCGAGCAAACTCGCCCATTTGAGCAACAGCCAGCCGATCACCAGGTTCGCCAGGGCGAGAACCCCCGCGGTCATCTTCCATTTGCCGGAAAAATCCGCCGTCGCGCGCCCGGCGGTCATCCAGAAGGGGAAATGTTCGAAGCGCTGATAGCAATAGACACGTTCCACACCGTCGATGGGCGCCACGACCGAGTAGGTGAAGTGATCGGCCGTCGGCCGGCTGCGCAGCAGATCCAGCGCGGTCTGCGAGACATTGCGATTGCCGACGCCGCTGTTGGCCCCCGACAGCGCGGGGTAGCGGACGACCTGGGCGAGATCCAGGGTTCGCACATTGATCGTTCCGTGCGCACCGAGGTCGATCTTCGCCAGGGCCTGCCCCAGTCTTTCAATCGGAATGACGGCAAAGATCATCCCCTGGAACTTGCCCTCCTTCTCATCGAGCGGGCGCGCCAATACCAGCGACCACTGGCCGTCGAGCTTCGCCTGCACCGGGCCGGCAAACTGGAGCCCCTTCAGCCCAGCCCTGGCTTTCGAGAAATACTCCCGGTCCGCGATGTTGGGGATGGCGTTCTGGCCGCCGCGGATCCCCGTATTCAGCACCACATTTCCATCCGCGTCGGCAACCCCGAGGCGTATCACCAGCGGATGTTCGGCCAGCTCGATGCTCAGCCTGTCGATGAAGTCGGCAACGAGCTGCGGGCTGCTGTGCGAGCGGTGATGCTGGAAACGCTGCCCGGTGGCCTTCAGCAAGGCATCAACTTCCGAGAACCCGCTTTCAACCTGGACAGCAACGGTCTTCGCCGTGTTGAGTACCGATATCTCCGCCAGGGTGTAGCTTTCGGCGCGGGAATTCCACACCACGAGCGCGGACAGCGCCGCGATCACTGCAATCGCAGACGCTGCGATCCAGATATACGGCGACGTGGTCCGAAGTCTTGAAAGGCGCATCGACCCGAGCACTTCAAGCGTGCATCTCAGTGCAGCTTGACGTGCGGCTCCGTCCGCTTGGTGATCAAACGCGCCAGCGTATCGAGCGCAACCTTCGTGAATCCGTGCAGCGCGAGTTCGTGCATCTTGTACAGGGAGTTGTACATGAGCCTGGCGAACAGGCCTTCGACCCAGATGTTGCTGCCAACCAGCCCGCCCATCAGGTTGCCGACCGTCGAATATTTGCCGAGGGAAACCAGCGAGCCGAAGTCGCGGTAGCGCCAGGGTTTGAGCGGCTGGCCGCGCAGGCGGGCGCGGATCTGCTTGAACATGTGCTGCGCCTGCTGGTGTGCCGCCTGGGCCCGCGGCGGGACCATGACGCCCGCTGGCTTCCCTTCCCACTGGCAGGCCGCGCAGTCGCCGATGACGAAGACGTTCTCGTCCCGGGTGGTCTGCAAGGTCGGCAAGACGAGCAGCTGATTGATCCGGTTGCTCTCCAGCCCGCCAAAATCCTTCAACATTTCCGGGGCCTTGACCCCCGCGGCCCAGACCACCAGTTCCGAGGCGATGATTTCCCCGCTGGCGAGCCGGATGCCATCGGCCATCACCTCGGCAACCGTCGCCTGCGTCTTGATCTCCACGCCGATCTTCTCCAGCAGGCGGGTCGCCCCGGCGGAAATACGCTCCGGCGCCGCCGGCAGGATGCGCGGGGCCGCCTCGATGACCACGATCCGGATGTCCTTCTCCGGATCGATCCGGTCGAGACCGTAGGAAACCAGTGCCCGCGCGGTGTTGTGCAACTCGGCAGCCAGCTCGACCCCGGTGGCGCCGGCACCGATGATGGCCACCGTCAGCTGCCCGGGACGGAACGGGGTGTGCTGGGCATGGGCGCGGATGCACGCATTGACCATGCGCCGATGGAAGCGGACGGCCTGCTCCGGCGTCTCGAGGGCGATGGCATGCTCCTTCACCCCCGGCACGCCGAAATCATTGGTCAGGCTGCCGACCGAAATGACCAGCGTGTCGTAGTGGAAGATGCGGGGGGCGATCAGCTCCTCGCCATGTTCGTCCACATAGGGCGCCGTGATGACCTGGCGCTTCTCGCGATCGATCGCCACCACCTCGCCGAACCGGTAGCTGTAGCCATGCCAATAGGACTGGGCCAGGTGATTCAACTCGTAGGTGCCGAGATCCATGCTCCCGGCGGCGATCTCGTGCAGGTGCGGCTTCCAGAAGTGAGTGCGCGACTTCTCGACCAGCGAAATGGCGGCCTGGCCTTTCCGGCCAAATTTGTCGCCGAGACGCGTGGCCAGCTCGAGTCCGCCGGCACCACCGCCGACGATGACGACTTGATGCAGGCCCGGATTGCCGGCCGCGACGTCGAAGGATGCATCAGGATGACGAGGTGTGGAATTGCTCATATTCATTGAGGGTCTTGTCAGTAAGTAAATCCGAAGATCCCGCCCACCACGGCAAGATGAATACACCCGGCGCACACGCGCCGGGCAGGCAATCAGGCCAGTGATTGTATTTCGTGGGGCCGAAAAAGGGGCGCGACGGCGCCGCTGGGAAGCCGACCTTCGATACGCGGCGGGCGCCTTATCGGGCCGCCAGGGTCGGTAGCAGGGACAGGGCATTTTCCCGCCCGATGGCCCGCAGCTCCGCGCTGGACAGGCCGAGGCTGTGGAAGTCGCGCGCGGTCTCACCCAGCGGCACGTAAGGGTTGTCGCTGCCCATCAGGATCTGCGATACCGGAACGACGCTAGTGATGGCGGCCACCGCCGGCTTGTTCGCCGTGCCGGCCAGATCGAAGAAATGCCGCCGCAGTTCCTGCTCGATGCCCAGCGGCGCAAGGGTGGACAGGCTTGCCGGCCCGTACTGCTTCATGCGCCCGACCATCATCGGCATGTTGCCGCCCGCGTGCGTGAAGATGAAGCGGATATCCCGGTAACGGGAGAAGGCACCGGGGAACAGCAGGTTGGTGATGGCACGGGCCGTATCCTGCGGAATCTCGGTGATCAGCGGCGTGACGTCGGGCAGCACAGGGCGATCGTCGGATGGCCGAAGACGACCGCCTTCAGCACATCGAGCGCGTACTCGATCTCCAATGGGCGCCTGTTGTACAGGCATGCATCCTGAACAGGCCGGACGACACCTTGCGCAGTCCATTGGTCTATAACGACAAAACCACCACCCCGGAAAGGAGCACGATCGCGGCAGTCCATAACCCTGCCATTCACTTCGACATGGGAGCACGTCCATGAAGATCAAAGTCAATTTCGCGCTGGCGGCACTATGCGTTCTGCCCACCATCGCATTTGCCCAGGGTCACGCTGGAAAGCGCGAACCGACGGCAGTCGCCCATTCAACGGCCGAAGCCACCGACCACAAGGGCAAGGCCGACCACTTCGCCCACAAGGATTCACCCTGCGCCCACGGGGAACGGGCCCGCACGCAGGCCGCGACCGAAAAAGCCCCCGACGCACCGCATGAAACCGCGTCCGTCGTCTACCCGCCCGGTTTCTCGACCGGCCCCAGCAGCAACGACAATGTTGAATGACTGAAGCTGTGCAGGGCAGCACATAGCGCACCCACGTGAATCCGACGGAGAACAAGAATGAACGAGAACCCATGCCTATCCCTGCTCTGCAGTTCAATGCTGATGATAAGCGTGGGGATCAGCAGTGCCCGCGCCACAGACAGTACAGCCCTTGAAACCGAGGTGCGCACGCGGGCGGCAGCGGTGGAAACCCAACTCATCGCATGGCGCCGCAACATCCACCAGCATCCGGAACTCGGCGACCAGGAAGTGCACACGGCAAAGCTGGTCGCCGATCATCTGCGCAGCCTCGGCATCGAGGTGCAGACCGGCGTCGCCCGACATGGCGTGGTGGGGATTCTGCGCGGGGCTCAGCCAGGCCCGGTAGTTGCCTTGCGGGCCGACATGGACGCCCTTCCGGTCAAGGAGCCAGCCGGCCTGCCATTTGCCTCCACGGCCAAAGGCAACTACCAGGGTAACGAGGTCTCCGTAATGCACGCCTGCGGCCATGACGCCCACACCGCGATGCTGATGGCGACCGCGTCGGTGCTGGCTGGTATGAAGCCGCAGCTGCCGGGTACGGTCATGTTCATCTTCCAGCCCGCCGAAGAAGGGCCAAGCCTGTTCATGCCGGGCCCGGGCAAGACCTGGGGCGCGCGCATGATGCTGGAAGAAGGCCTGTTCAAGCGGCTAAAGCCTGCCGCCGTGTTCGGCCTCCACGTGATGCCCGGCCGTTCCGGCGAGATCACCTGGCGCGTGGGATCGACCACGGCCAGCAGCGATACGCTCAACATCACCGTCAAGGGCAAGCAAGGCCACGGCGGCATGCCCTGGTTCACGGTCGATCCGGTGGCCACCTCGGCCTTGATGATCAGTGGCCTGCAGACCGTCGTCAGCCGCAAGGCCAACCTCACGGTGTCGCCGGTGGTCGTGACGATCGGTTCCATTCACGGCGGCACGGGCCCCAACATCGTGCCCGAAAGCGTGGAGATGAGCGGCACCATCCGCACCTACGACAAGCAGGTGCGCAAACAGGTCGGCGAAGACATCCGGCTGAGTGCCGAGAAGATCGCCGAGAGCAGCGGCGCCCACGCCGACGTGAGCATCGTCCCGATGTATGACGAAACCGTGAACGACGAAGCGCTGGCCCAGCAGATGGCCCCGGTGCTGAAACGCGCCACCGACGGAAAGGTCGGCACAGCAGCCCTACCGGGAGCCGCGGAGGACTTTTCGTTCTACGCCAAGCAGACGCCGGCACTGTTCGTGTTTCTCGGCATCACACCGGAAGGACAAGACCCTGCCAAGGCCGCCCCCAACCACAATCCCCAGTTCTTCGTGGATGAGAAGGCGCTGGTGGTCGGTACGCGGGCAATGGCGTCGATGGCAGTGAACTTTCTGGCTCGGCAGCGGTGACACGCACCCGTCGATGCGGCCACCTTACGCAACGCTCAAAAACACACCAGCGCCGCGTTGTGGAAATCGGGGATACCGATGTCCTCGAAGGAAGAGATTTCACCAAGAGACAGGGCCCCAACCAGGCGCTCTGCTCCGGTGCGACTGCGCAGCTGGCGCAGTTCCTCCAGGGAGTCACCCTGCAGGTGCAGGCGGCGGCCGGCGCAGTAGAAGGTCAGCAGCGCGTCGCGCGGTGAATCCACATCGCAGCCCAGGGCGTTGGCGATGGCCGCGACGCAGTGGCTGCTTTCCAGGTCGGGCGCCTTGAGCAGGCTGAGGATGGAACAGGGCGGGATCTCGCCGACGCAGATGATGGCGCCGTCCTCCTCGAAGCCGACCGGGATGCGCACCACCACGTTGGCGGCCATCACCAGTCCGAAGGGGTAATGCACCGCGTAGTCATAGAAATTGTCGTGGGTCAGCGTCACGCCGTACTCGGCCTGGATCAGCTCCCGATAGACGTCCATCGCCGGGCGCTGGTTGATCAGCTTGATCTTGTTGCCCTGGGCGGAGGTGGCCTGCATCAGACGCTTCGCAACGGGGTATTCGTGCTTGACGACGCTCTTGAGGGCCGGCATCAACAAGCTGGCCACGCCGTTTTCCACTAACCGCTCCCTGTCGAACAGGCAGGGGATGCGCTGGAAGGTCTCACTACCGGCATTGATGCCCGAATACTCAACGCTGTCCTGCAGTTCGCCATAGATGCCGAGCAGGATGGAGCCGATGGTGGGCACGGTGGCATCGAAGATCAGGAACAAGGTGTCGCCCCGGCCTTCATGCCGGCGAATCCGGCGGACTGCGTCGGCGATGCGCGCACTGGAGGACGGCACGTCCGCATCAAGCTGGTCGAGCAGGAAGGTCGGCGGCATCGGGTCGAGACCGATCAGCCAGGCACCGCGGGACACGAATTCGTCATTGACGATCAGCGCCGGGAAGATCGCACCGACCAGCGGCACATTGGCGTCCCGGAACACCGCCTGGAGGGCCGGAACCTGCGCCTTTTCCGCTTCGGGCAACAGCAACAGCACACCGACCTTGGGGTGGTCCTGCCGCCACTGGGCGATCATGCCCTCCACCGCGGCGGGGCTGGCGTCCGTATAAGCGAAAAGTCGATTGGGCATGGGTAAGTAAATTCTAACTTTCGGTAACCATGCCGCGGAACGCCAGGCACACCTGGTTACGCCCCTTCTGCTTGGCCTGGTACAGGGCCTTGTCGGCGGCCTTCAGCAAGGATGCCAATTCGGACGAATCGTCGGCCAGTTGGGCCACCCCCACCGAGACCGTGAAGCGGATCTCGGCCTCAGCGCTCGAAACGCAGCAGGCTCCCAGCACGCAGCGCAAGCGCTCGGCCACCACCAACGCCTCGTCCAGCGCCGTGTCGGGCAGTAGCGCGACGAACTCTTCGCCACCAAAGCGGGCCAGCAGGTCTTGCTCGCGCAGTTCCTGCTGGGCGACGCCGGCGAGCACGCGCAGGACTTCGTCGCCGACTGCGTGGCCGTGGGCATCGTTGATGCGCTTGAAGTGGTCCACGTCGAAGATCAGCAGGGACAGGGCACGCTGGTGACGCTGGGCGCGGGCCAGTTCGCGCTGGGCACCCATCTCGAAATCACGACGGTTGCTGACACCGGTCAGCGGGTCGATATGGGCCAGCGCCTGCAGCCGCTGGTTGGCTTCGGACAACGCCTCCCCGGTCATCTTGTCGAGCAGCGCGCGCAGGAAGGCGCGGCGCCGCTCCAGCGTGGTGCTCCAGCTGATGAACAGGCTGAACAGCAGCACCGGCAGATACACCAGCGAGAACACCAGCACCACTTCCCGGTTGCCGGCAGCCAGCCGGTACACACCGTGCATGATCACCGCCGAGATCAGCAGCGAGATCGCTAGGGAAGGCAGGAAGCGCACCTGCACGCACAGGTTGGCGAGCACGATGAAGATCACCGAGGCGTATTGGTAGCTGCTCACCCACGGGCTGTTGCTACGGGCCAGCAGCCAGAACCACAGCACCGCCGCAAAGAAGATCTGCACCGGCAGCAGCAGGTCGAGCAGGCGGATGTTCCGCGACCACAGGAACATCGCCAGCGTCAGCGGCAGCACCAGCGCAACGTAGGCCGAACGCACGGCGAGGGACAGGCCGAAGACATCCGGCACGACAATCATGTCGGCCAGCACGTAGGACATGTAGGCGACCTGCCCGAGCAGCGTGACCATCAGCAGAAAGCGCCGATAGTGCTCGTCCTGGTAGGCGTGGAAGGCATCCTGCAGGCCTGGCGGAATCAGCGACAGGCAATCCTTCAGGGCGCGCTCGATGATCTGGCGCTGATCCGGTTCAGACATGGATATCTCGGGAGCGTGTCTCCTCGACCGGCAGCGGGAAGATCGGCTTCCACTGCCAGGGTCGTGACGCTTTGTGCTTGGAATAATTGTAAATATATCAAATTTGATGATTCACTGAATTCGCACTTCAACCCGACAGTGGCAAATTTCCTCCCCGCCATCGGCGGACCGGCTGGAGTAAATTAGCGCCCCTGCCGCCTTCCGTTCCGACTCCATGCGCATCCTCCATACGTCCGACTGGCACCTCGGCCAGCATTTCATCGGCAAGACCCGCCAGGCCGAGCACCAGGCACTGATCGCCTGGCTGCTCGAACAGGTGCGGGAACACGCGGTGGATGCGCTGCTGATCGCCGGCGACATCTTCGACACCGGCACGCCGCCGAGCTACGCGCGGGAGCTGTATTCGCAGCTGGTGGTGGGCCTACACGAGGCCGGTGTGGCGCTGCTGCTGCTCGGCGGCAACCACGATTCGGTGGCGACCCTCGGCGAGAGCCGCGACCTGCTGGCCCGCCTCGGCGCCACTGTGGTACCGGCCGCCGACGGGGCGGACGAACAGGTGCGCGTGCTGCCCCGGCGGGATGGCACGCCGGGCTGCGTGGTCTGCGCGATCCCCTTCATCCGCCCCCGCGACGTGATCCGCAGTCAGGCCGGCGACAGCGCGGAGGACAAGCAGGCATCGCTGCAGGCGGCGATCCAGGCCCATTACCACGACGTTTTCGCCGCCGCCGAGATGCGCCGCAGCGCACTCGCCACCGAGCTGGGCCGCAGCCTGCCGCTGATCGCCACCGGCCACCTGACCACCGTCGGCGCCAGCGCCAGCGAGTCGGTGCGTGAGATCTACGTGGGCGCGCTGGAAGCCTTTCCGACCAGCGCCTTCCCGCCTGCCGACTACATCGCCCTCGGCCACATCCACCGCCCGCAGCGGGTCGGCGGGCTGGAACACATCCGCTACAGTGGCTCGCCGATCCCGCTGTCCTTCGACGAGGCCGGCCAGCAGAAAGAAGTGCTGCTGGTGGACCTGGACGCCGCTGGCCTGCAGGCCGTTACGCCGCTGCCGGTGCCGCGCTTCCAGGCGCTGGCCAGCCTCACCGGCAGCCTCGACGACCTGAAACCCGCCATCGCCGCCGCCGCGCTCGACGGCAATCCTGAAAACCCGGTCTGGCTGGAAGTGGTGGTGCGCACCGACGACTACCTGGCCGACCTGCCGGCCCGCATCGAAAGCATGACCGACGGCCTGCCGGTGGAAGTGCTGCGCATCCGCCGGGCCCGCGGCACCGCCGCGGCCAGCCTGATCTCCGAGGCCCGGGAAACGCTCGACGAACTGACGCCGGACGACGTCTTCGCGCGCCGCCTGGCCCTGGAAGAGCTGACCGACGAACTGCGCGCCGCCCTCACCGAGCGCTTCCGCAGCGTGCTCGCCGGCCTCGAGGAGAACCCGGCATGAAGATCCTGCGCCTGCGCCTCAAGAACCTGAACTCCCTTAAGGACGAGTGGAGCGTCGACTTCACGCGGCCGCCCTTCTCCGACAACGGCCTGTTCGCGATCACCGGCCCCACCGGCGCCGGCAAGTCCACGCTGCTCGACGCCATCTGCCTGGCCCTCTACCACGAGACGCCGCGCCTGAAGAGCATCTCCGCGTCGGCCAACGACATCATGACCCGCCACACCGCCGACTGCCTGGCGGAGGTCGAGTTCGACGTGAAGGGCACGGTGTACCGGGCCTTCTGGAGCCAGCGCCGGGCCCGCAACAAGCCCGACGGCGCGCTGCAGGCACCCAAGGTCGAGCTGGCCGAAGTGGATGCCGCCAGTGGCGAAGGCAAGATCCTCAGCAGCCAGATCAACGACAAGTTGAAGCGCATCGAGGCCATCACCGGGCTCGACTTCGCCCGCTTCACCAAGTCGATGCTGCTCGCCCAGGGCGGCTTCGCGGCCTTCCTCAACGCCAGCGCCAACGAACGCGCCGAGCTGCTCGAAGAGCTGACCGGCAGCGACATCTACGGCTTGATCTCCGAACGCGTCTACCGCCAGACCCAGGAAGCCCGCCAGCAGCTCGACCACCTGAAGGCCCGGGCCGAAGGCGTCGAACTGCTGAGCGCGGAAGCCCGCGCCGAGAAGGCGCAAGCCCTCGCCGCCCTCGCCAGCGCCCAGACAGAGGCCCGCCGCGAGCGGGACGCCACGCTGGCCCTGCGCCAGTGGCGGAGCGGCGTGGACGACGCCGAACGGGAAGCCGGCGTGGCCGCCACCCGCCTGCAGGCCGCCGACCAGGCCATTGCCGACGCCACCCCGCTGCTCGGCCGGCTGGCCGCCGGCGAACCTGCGGAAGCCCTCAAGCCGGTGCATGAACAATGGCAGCAGGCCGAAGCCGCCGTCCGCCACAGCGAAGCGCAGTTACAGCAACTCGCCACCGAACGCCTCACGCTGGAACAAGATCAGGACCGCCAGCACGCCACCGCCGACCAGCTGGCCCGCCACGTCGCCGCCGTCACGCGCCGGCACTGGCAACAACTGCAGGACGAGCAGCTGCGCCTCGACGCCTTCTGCACCAGCCACGCGCGCCGCGCCCAACTGGGCGAGCAGCTCGGCGCCTGGCGCCAGCAGTTCGAGCAACGCCAGTCGCTGCAGCAGGGCCTCATCGACGGCCAGCGCAGCCTCGACGCACTGGCCGCCGAAATCCTCAGCCACGACACCCGACTCGCCCAGCACACCCAGGCCCTGGCTAGCGCCGAACAGGCCCGGACGCAGGCCGAAGCGGAACTCAACGCTGCCCAGGCGACCCAGCTCCAGCGTCTGAACGGCGCCAGCCTGGACGCGCTGCGCCAGCGCTGGCAACACGCCCAGGGCACCGTCGCCCTGTGGCAGCAGCTCGACGAACTGGCCGGCCGGCGCCGCGAACAATCGGCCCGCCATGCCGAGCTGACGGGGCAACTGCAACGGGAGCAGGCCGTCATCGAGGCCCAGGACAAGGCCCTCGTCGCGCTGCGGGAGAAACACGCCGTCCTCAAGGAACAGGTCGGCGACAAGCAGAAGATGCTCGACCAGGAACGGCGCATCCTGAGCCTGGAAGCCCACCGCCAGCACCTCCAGCCCGGCCAGGCCTGCCCCCTGTGCGGCGCCACCGAACACCCGGCCGTCGCCGCCTACCAGGCCCTCGACGTGTCCGCCACCGAAGGCGCGCTGAAAGCCCGACAAACCGAACTGGAGGCGCTGATCGAACAGGGCCAGAAAGCCCGCAACGAGCTGACGGCGCTGCAAACCCGCCGCGACGCCGCGCAGGCCGAACACACCCGCCTCGGCGGCGAACTGGCCCGCCTGGCCGCCGAGTGGTCCGACCGCCACGCCGTACTGGCCGACACGGTCGCCGTCGACGACTGGCAGCAGCCCGAGCGCCTGCAGGCCGCCCGCGCCACCGCAACCCAGGCCCTGAACCGCCTCGCCGAAACCCTGCAAGCCGCCGAGCAGGGCGAACGCCTCGTCCAGCAGGCCACCCAACTCGCCCACGCACGCAGCCAGACCTGGCAGGCCGCCGGCAATCAACTGGAACTGGCCCGCCAGGCACTGGCCACCGCCCGGACCCGCCACGCCGATAGCGGTAAACAACTCGACGCGCGCCGGCAGGAGCTGGCCACCCTCGACGCCCGCCTCGGCAGCAGCCTGGCCGACGCTGGCTTCAGCCTGCCCACCGAGCCGGCGTCGTGGCTGCGCGAACGCGACGCCGAATGGCAGGAATGGCAGGGCGTACAGCAGCGCCGCCAGCAGCTGGCCGCCGAACTCAGCCGCCAGCAGGCCCGCTGCGAGGCCGCCGATGCCGACGCCGCCCAGTGGGAATCCCGCTGGGAGAAGCTGCAGGAGATGCGCGAAACCGTCGTCATCGAGCTACCGTCCCCCGGCGACGATGCCCCCGCCGCGCTGGCCCGCTGCGCCGAACGGATCAGCGGCCTGGCCGCCGAACTCGCCGCGCTGCACGGCCGCCGCCAGCAACTGGAACACAGCCTGGCCGACCAGCGCAGCGCGCTGCTCACGGCCACCGGAACCTGGCAAGCCGCCCTCGCCGCCAGCCCCTTCGCCGACCGGGACGCCTTCCTCGCCGCGCTGTTGCCAGCCGACGAGCGCCAGCGCCTGCAGCAGCACAAGGACGGCCTGCAGCAGGCCCGCCAGCAGGCCGACACCCTGCTGCGCGCCGCCCGCGACAAGCACGCCGGCCTGCTCGCCGAAGCCCGCACGGCGCTGCCGCTGATCGAACTGGAACGCCTGCTGGCGGAACAGGAAGGCCGCCTGAAGGACATCGACGAACGCCACGGCGCCGAGCGGGCGCTGCTCGACAGCGACGCCCAGCGCCGCAACAGCCAGCAGGCGCTGTTCGCGCAGATCGATGCCCAGGCCGCCGAAACCGAGCTATGGCTACGCCTCGACGGCCTGATCGGCTCCGCCAAGGGCGACAAGTTCCGCAAGTTCGCCCAGGGCCTGACCCTGGACCACCTGCTGCACCTGGCCAACCGCCACCTGGCCCGCCTGCACGGCCGCTACCTGCTGCGCCGCAGGACCAGCGGCGAGCTGGAACTGGACATCGTGGACAGCTGGCAGGGCGAAGCCGCCCGCGACACCCGCACCCTGTCCGGCGGCGAGAGCTTCCTGGTCAGCCTGGCGCTGGCGCTGGCCCTGTCGGACCTGGTCAGCCACAAGACCTCCATCGACTCCCTGTTCCTCGACGAAGGCTTCGGCACCCTCGACGGCGAGACCCTCGACATCGCGCTGGATGCCCTCGACACGCTGAATGCCAGCGGCAAGATGATCGGCATCATCAGCCACGTGGAAGGCCTCAAGGAACGCATCACCGCCCAGATCCGCGTGGACAAGGGCGGCGGCGTGGGGCATTCGCGGCTGGTGGTGTAGGCGCGCCACGCCCGTGCCGGCGATTGCGTTCGCCGGCACGGGCAATCCCCCAGTTCAATTCGCCTCCGCAGTCCGGATAGGCTGCGGCGCGGCCTCCTGACCTACGCCCCCTCGGCCAGCGCCCGCGTCACTTCCGCCGCGCCGACCTCCCGGCAGCCGAGCACGTTCTGGCCGCACCACAGCGGCGAGAAGTCACCGCTGCCACGGCTCTCTGCGGCGGCGCGCAGGGGAGCGATGGCGGCGGTGGAGAGGGGGAACTCCGGTGCCAGCGGGCTGAGCGGTCCCAACTCACGCATCGCACGATTGACGATGCCGCGCGCCGGGCGGCCGGTGAACAGGTTGGTGAGGGCCGTGTGGCCGGCGGCCGAACTCTTGAGGGCGGCACGGTGCACGGCGCTGGTGGTGGCCTCGGGGCACAGCAGGTAGGCGGTGCCGGCCTGCACGCCGGCCGCGCCGAGGGCCAGCGCCGCCGCCACGCCACGCGCATCGACGATGCCACCGGCGGCGATCACCGGCACTTTCACCGCATGCACGATGCGCGGCAGCAGCGCGAAGGTGCCCGACTGGACACTCAGGTCGTGGTTCAGGAAATGGCCGCGGTGGCCGCCCGCCTCCAGGCCCTGGGCGATGATCGCGTCGGCGCCGTGGGCTTCGAGCCACAGGGCTTCCTCCACCGTGGTGGCGGACGACAGCACCTTGGCACCCCATTTCCTGACCCGAGCCAGCAGGTCGGCGGACGGCAGGCCGAAGTGGAAGCTGACCACCGGCGGGCGAAAGACTTCGATGATGTCCGCCGTCTCGGCCGTGAACGGATTGCGGCCGGGGCCGGCCGGAATGCCCGCCGGATCGATGCCGAACTCCGCGTAGTACGGCGCCAGTGCGGCACGCCACGCAGCCTCCCGCTCGGCGCTGGGCTGCGGCGGGCGGTGGCAGAAGAAATTGACGTTGTAGGGCTTGTCGGTGGCCACGTGGATGGCCGACAGCTCCTTCTCCAGCGCTTCGGGGCTCAGCATCGCGCAGGGCAGCGAGCCGAGGCCGCCGGCCTCGGATACCGCGATGGCCAGCGCGCTCCCCTGCACGCCGGCCAGCGGGGCCTGGATGACTGGGAGGGTGATGCCGAAAAGCTCGGTGATGCTCATCAGAAGATCTCCTTAGATGCCGAAATGCAGGCGGACGCGTTCGTCCAGCAATTGTCTGGCCTGGCCTTCATCGCAATCGGCCAGGCGCTCGAATATGTCCCGCGCAATGGGCCGGAAGGCATCCATCACGGCGGGGTCGAAATGGCTGCCGCTGTCCCGGTCGAGGATCGCCATGGCGGCCTCGAAATCCAGCGGGGCTTTATAGGGGCGCTTGGAGCACAGCGCGTCGAACACATCGGCAACCGCGAAGATCCGCGCCGCCAGCGGGATCGCCTCGCCGGCCAGGCCGCGCGGATAGCCGGCGCCGTTCCATTTCTCGTGGTGGCCGGCCACCACCGCCGCGGCGCCTTCCAGCCAGCCGATGCCGGTGACGATCTCCTCGCCCTGCTGCACATGGGTATGCATGGTGTCGGATTCGTGCGCGTCGAGTTTGCCGGGCTTGAGCAGGATCGCGTCTGGGATGCCGATCTTGCCGACGTCGTGCAGGAAGCTGCCAGCTATCAGAGCCTGCATCGCCTGGCCGCGCAGACCCAGCCGCTCGGCGATGCGGGTGGCGATCCAGGCGACCCGGTAGTTGTGGGCGCCGGTGTCCGAATCCCGCTTGGCGATGGCGCGGCCGAGGGCATCCATCATCGAAATGTGCGAATCGAGCACCTCGCGGGCCTTGCGCTGGTTATCGGCGGACAGGCGCACGACCACCGGGTAGATCACCGCGCCGCACAGCAGCGAGGCCAGCCCGGCCAGCAGCGCCGCATGCAGCGCGTGGCTGCGGATCTGCTGGCGCTGCCAGTCGGGCACCACGCGCACGCCTTCGAAATAACCGGAGATCCGCGGCAGGCCATCGCCGGCAGCATCCTGCAGCGGCACGAAGATGCGCAGGATCCAGCGTGTATTGCCGTCCAGCCACAGGCTTTCGTAGGACGCGCTGCGGTGCGCCGGGCTGAGGTGTTCCGGCAGCCGCGCTTCGACCGTGGTCCCTTCGGCGGACATCGCGACGGCCAGCTTGTGGCCCTCGGCGTCGTAAAGCTCGGCAATGTCGAACAGCCCGCCGGCGATCGCGTGGGCCGCCTTGGCGGCCTTGTCGGCAGCCTCAGGGCCGTTGAGCGCCAGGGCATCGAAATGACGCAGCAGGCGGCGCGACTCTTCCATCCCCAGCGACACGGCGGCCTCCTCGGCCTGCTCCCGCGCCAGGAACCAGGCGATCGGGCCGGCCAGCACCGCCAGCAGCACGCTGACGGCAGTGATCCGCATGGCGGTACGCCGGTTGAAAGTGTTCATGCCCGCGACGATGCGCGCCTGCTGTGACGAGGATTCCATTATCGCCGCGGGGCACGGGTCACCGCCAACCCGTGCGAAGGCTGCCGCCGGATTGCGCCAGAGTCAGTCCCCGCCGGCAACATCGGTGGCGGGGACTGATTCCGCCCCCCACTCGGCCACGAACACCGCCCGGAATTCCCGCAGCCAGGCTACGCGCTGCTCGCCGAGACGCCTGGCGGCGGCGGTGTTCATCAAGGCCGGCAAGGTGGCCAGCTTCACCTCGATGTGATCGAGGGAATAGGCCCGGTCGTCGGCCGGGCGCCGCAGCGCGAGGGGATCGTCGGCGTGAGCCAGCGCCGAGCCCATGCGCCCGGCGGTGTAGAACATGCGTGCGAGGCCGACTGCGCCGAGGGCGTCCATGCGGTCGGCGTCCTGCACGATCTGCGCTTCCAGGCTGCGCGGCGGAATGCCCGCCGAAAAACTGTGGGCCTCGATGGCGTGGGCCACGGCGTCGAGCCGCTCCGCCGGAAAGCCCGCCTCCACCAGCCTGGCGCGGGCCTGCTGCGCCGCCAGCCGGGAGGCCTGGGCGCGGCGCGGGTCGTCCTTGGGCAGATTGACGAGGTCGTGCAGATAACAAGCGGCCAGCACCACCAGGCCGTCGGCCGCGGGGTACTCGGCCAGCAACTGCTGCGCAACGCGCCACACCCGGTGCAGGTGCTGCACGTCATGGGCGCCGTCACCATCGGCGGCAGCCGCGGCGAGGGCGATCATGCGCGGCTGCCAGTGAGCGAGAATGCCAGGGAAATCGGACATGGATGCAAACCTCGTGGTCGAAGGGCGGACAGAGCCGCGAATGATCCACGAGTTCGCGCCGGCCTGCCGGATCGAGGCGGCCGCCGACTTACAACTGCAGCATGTCCTTGGTACACGCCCCCGCGTACACCGAATCCATCGTGATGCGGATCTGCAGGTCCTGGTTGCCCTTGCGGACCGACTGCTGGACCTCGGAACGTACGTGACGGGCGGCGACGGTATTGTTGATCCACATCTCGACGGCGTTGCCGTCGGCCAGGGTGCAGGTCATCTTCCAGGCGGCGCTGGTCTCGCTGCGGGTCGCATCGGAAATGCTGCAATGGGCCCCCTGCTTTTCCATCTTGTCCCGGTCGAGCCCCGGCGTCAGGTAGGGGTCGCGGGCCAGGAAGGCCGGCGACAGGCAGATCTGCGTCGTGCTCTCCGACACCGTGCGGGGCGGACTGGCCGGCGTTTCGCGGGCGGTGACCACCGTCTTGACCTTCCAGCCGCCGGGCTGAACCGTGGTCGGACCAGCAAGGGCCGGCAGCGTGGCCAGCATGAGGGGCAGCATCAGGACACGGACAGACATGGAGACCTCCCGCCGGAAGATGAATGGATGACGCGATGGTGCCACGGCCGGCAGGGCCACGGTCAATGGGACATGGAACCCACGCGTAGCGACGTAGCCAGCCCGGTCGAAGCCCCGCCCCCAGGTGAGGCCATGGTATCGCCCTGCCTCGCAGGCACCACTACGGTGCATATACTCCCTTAGAGGTATATGAAGCCGGATTTTTCCCAGAATTTCGCACTAATACAGTGCGCAAGGTAAAAAACCGTGGCGCCAGCCGGAAGCGCCATATGGCATACGCCATAGCGCTAAGAGCCTGATTCACCAAGCTGGTGCGGCCCCTGAAGCTGGCGGGAAGGCAAACAGGCGCAGCTCTTGCTAAACGACCCTGCCTAGTTTTGTAGCAGGAATCAGTCAATGCTCAAGAGTCAGAACATGTCCCTCAGCGGCGCAGAGAAAGCCTGGCTGCCGTGGTTCGGCCGGACCGGCAAGATCGCCATGGGCTGGGCCACGTCGCGCAACCGGCACCGCTATCCCGCCATCGAACAGACCTTCGAGGCCTTCGCGCAGACCCGCGTGCGCATCCTGAGCACCTGGGCCGAACAGCAGTGGGCCCATCTGGAAGGGCTGGCTCGCGAGCTGGCCGGCAGCTGGCCGGACGTGGATGCCCGCCTGCTGCAGCAGCGCCGCCAGCGCGCCGAGGACTTTTCCGAACTGTTCGTCGTCAACCAGCAGGGCATGATCACCGGCTCCACCGCCAAAAGCCGCGCCGGCGCCCGCGTGGCGGCCACCGCGCCGCTGCGCGCCGGGCTGGCTGGGCGCTTCCTGCATGGCCCCTATCGCGACCCGGTCACCCAGAACCTGCCGCCGTCCACGTCCCGCTTCCACGATGCGGTGACGCTGATGTTCTACCAGCCGATCAGCGTGGATGGCAGCATCGTCGGCGCCCTGTGCGGCCGGGTGCCCAACGACGTGATCGGCGACCTGATCCAGCGCGAGGCCGGCCACATCTTCCACGAGTCCGGCGACAACTACCTGTTCATGGTCAAGTCGGTGTTCGACCCGCAGATCACCCCCGGCACGGCCCTGTCCCGCTCGCGCTTCGAGGACGCCACCTTCACCGGCGGCGACAACCTGAAGGACGGCGTCCGCACCGCCTTCGGCACCGTGCGCGTGCAGGAGCACACCGAGCTGGAACTGGTCTTCAACGATCCGGCCACCGGCCAGCTCCACCCCGGCGTGCGCGAGACGATCCGCAAGGGCGACAACCTCTTCGTCACCTACCCGGGCTATTCCGACTACCGCCACGTGCCGGTCATCGGCAAGGGCGTCACCTTCCGCCTGCCCGGCTCGCCGGACACCTGGGGGATGATGTGCGAGGCCGACCTGGAAGAGGTCTACCGCTACCGCAGCATCCCCTTCCGCCTGCTGCGCCTGTACATGGCGATCACGCTGGGCAGCTGGGGCGTCGCCGGCCTGCTCGCCGAGCTGGCCGGCCTCGGCCAGGCCGCCGTGCTCGGCACCGGGCTGGCCCTGCAACTGGTCGGCGCGGCGCTGTTCCACCAGCTCGGCTGCATGCCGGTCAGCCAGCGGCTGCGCGAGGCGACCCGCGTGCTGCGCTCCACCACCGAAGGCGGCGGCAACCTGTCCCAGCGCCTGCCGCGGGCCAGCGAACGGATCGACGAAGCCACCGTGCTGGCCCAGTGGGCCAACAGCTTCATCGACAACCTGGAGCAAATGATCCGCCAGGTCGCCAAGACCACCAGCGAGATCGGCGACACCAACCGCAACATGTTGCAGAAGAACAGCCACGCGGACCAGGTCTCGACGAGCATGCAGGGCGCCATCGACGACATCCTCAGCGCGATCCGCGTGCAGCTCAGCGAAATCGACGCCGCCACCACCAACACCGCCACCATGCAACAAGTCGTCCATCGCGTCAGCGAAGAGGCGCGCGAGCAATTCGCGCTGGTGGAAGCCCGCAGTCAAGGCATCCGCAGCTCGGTCAACCTGTCGGCGACGACGATCCGTCAGCTCGAACAGCGCACGCTGGAGATCGGCCGCATCGTCACGCTGATCAACGAGATCGCCGACCAGACCAACCTGCTGGCCCTCAACGCAGCCATCGAAGCGGCCCGCGCCGGCGAGACCGGGCGCGGCTTCGCAGTGGTGGCCGACGAGGTGCGCAAGCTGGCCGAACGCACCCGCGGCGCCACCGCCGACATCCGCGAGATGATCGACGGCGTGCAGAGCCAGGCCGAGGAGGCCGTGCGCACGATGGAAAGCGGCATGTCGGAGATGGAGGAAGGCCTGCGCCTGGCCACCGCCGCCAGCACCGACAAGCGGGAGATCGAGGCGGTCGTCGAGCGGCTGTTCATCACCATCAGCCAGATCGCCGCAGCGACCCATGCCTACGGCGACCGGGTGGAATCCATCTCCTCCGCCGCCGAGGCGATGCGCCACGCCACGCGGGAATCGGCCCGCAGCGCCGAGCTCACCGGCTTTGCGACCGGCAAGCTGGAACAGACCATGGGGCAGTTCCAGGTCGCCTGACGCGCGGCCTGGGAGCCGGCGTCACTCCGCTGCCGGTGCCCCGCCGGCCCGCCCGGACTCCACTGGCGGCAGCGGCGCGGCCTTGGGATGGGCATCGCCGCCGAGAGGCGGCTTGTGCGCCGCCCGGCTGATCCGCCGCACGGGGATGGACATGGCCACCACTTGCGGGTCCGGGTCGCGGATCAGCACGACATGGAGGGTCAGCGTGCCGAGCTTGCCCGCTTCGATCAGGCCCGGCAGATCCGCTTCGGTGAGCCCATCGTCGAAGGGCACATACGCAAAGGCCGCATCCCGGTGGCGCAGCATGATCGTGGTGTAGCTCTTCCAGTCGCTCACCACCCCCTTGGCATCGATCGGCCGGAACTTGATCTCGTAATCGCCCGTCGCGGTGTTGCCGTGGGCCGCGTTGCCCGCCTTGAGCTGGCGGCCGAAGCGGAAATTGGGATTCAGCACCAGCAGCGGGGCATCACGCAGATTGCGCACCTCGAAGTTGAGCGTATTCGGGTAGAGCGGATGCCCCGTGCCAACCGTGTAGGTGACATGCACCGAGAAGCCCGGCACCCGGCGGCGATACCAGGTACGGATGAACACGCCAATCGACACCGCCGCAAGGGTGGTGAGCATGTCCCAGATGCCATGATCCGCCAGCCACTTGAGGAGTTCCGCCACATCCGTCGGCGAGAAGGGCAGCATGTGCGTCAGCCCTCGCTGCGCGCACCATCCGCCAGGCCGTCGCGCAGCGCCGTGTAGCGCTGCTCCAGCTCCCGGCGCAGCTCCTTGCGGGCCTGGGCGGCCTGGTAGCGGCGCTTCTCGTCCGGCGTGAAGGCACGCAGCGCTGGCACACTGACCGGCTTGCGGTTCTCGTCCACGGCAACCATCGTGAAGAAGCAGCTGTTGGCATGGCGCACGACCTGGGTGCGGATGTCCTCGGCGATGACCTTCACGCCGATCTCCATCGACGAATTGCCGGTGTAATTGACCGACGCCATGAAGGTCACCAGCTCGCCAACGTGGATGGGCTGGCGGAACATCACCTGGTCCACCGACAAAGTCACCACATAGCAGCCCGAATAACGCGCCGCGCAGGCATAGGCCACCTGGTCGAGCAGCTTGAGGATGGCGCCACCATGCACGTTACCGGAAAAGTTGGCCATGTCCGGCGTCATCAGCACCGTCATGGTCAGCTGGTGGGCGGGGAAATTCATTGTTGTCTCCGTGGGGTCTGCAAGCATGGACCTCAGGATAAACGCGGTAAGGCGGGATGTCTCCCCACGCCGGGCGGAATCGGGCATCCTGTCATGCACGGAACGTGCAGACATGCAGACGGGCCCGCCCTGCACTGCATGTCCCTTGGAAAACCGCACTATCAATCCTGCAAGCACCCCGGACGCCGCCATGAATGCCCAGGACACCAGCGCACAGCCCCCCCACGCCACCCGCAGCGTGGTGCTCGTCGTCGACGACGAACCGGTGAACCGGCTGGTACTGGGCCGCGTCCTCGAACCCTTCTACACGGTCGTCAAGGCCGCCAACGGAACCGAAGCCCTGCAGGCGGCAACCCAGGCCCCGCCGCCCGACCTGATCCTGCTCGACATCATGATGCCGGACCTGGATGGCTTCGAAGTCCTCCAGCTGCTGCGCGGCGATCCCCGCAGCGCCGCCATCCCGGTGATCTTCGTAACCGCACTGACCGATGATGACAGCGAGCAGCGCGGCTTCGAGCTGGGCGCCTGCGACTACATCCACAAGCCGATCCGCGCGATCGTCGTGCGCGCCCGGGTGCGTGCGCAGCTGGAAGCCAAGGCCGCCCGTGACATGCTGGACAAGAACAACCTGCGCCTGCGGCACAAGGTGGAAGGCGGCGCCAAGGCGCTGGAAAACGCCCAGATGCAGCTGCTGCAGTCGGAGAAGATGGCCTCCCTCGGCCAGCTCGCCGCCGGCGTCGCCCATGAGATCAACAACCCTATCGGCTTCGTCGGCTCCAACCTGGGCAGCCTGGAGCACTACCTGCAGGATCTGTTCGCCATCATCGACGCCTACGAGGCCGGCGCCGCGGCCAGCGGCACGCCGACAGCCTATGCCGCCGCCACCGCCCTGCGCCAGCAGCTCGAATACGACTTCATCAAGGACGACGCGCTGCAGCTGCTACGGGAATCCGCCGACGGCGTGGACCGTATCCGCAAGATCGTCAGCGACCTAAAGGACTATTCCCGCACCAGCAGCGCCGACTGGCACTGGGCCGACCTGCACGCCGGCCTCGAATCGACGCTCAACATCGCCGCCAACGCACTGAAATACCACTGCACGGTGGTCAAGGACTACGGCGAGCTGCCGCAGGTCCATTGCCTGCCGTCCCAGCTCAACCAGGTCTTCATGAACCTGATCATCAACGCCGCCCAGGCCATCGAAGGCCAGGGCACGATCACCCTGGTCACCCGGCGCAGTGGTGACAACGCGGTGCAGATCAGCGTCAGCGACACCGGCAAGGGCATTCCACCGGAAGACCTGCAGCGCATCTTCGAGCCCTTCTACACCACCAAGCCGATCGGCCAGGGCACCGGCCTCGGCCTGTCCCTGTCATGGGGCATCGTCGACCGCCACCACGGCCACATCGATGTGACCAGCGAAGTCGGCACGGGCAGCACCTTCACTGTCACGCTGCCGATCGAGTCCCCCACCGAACGTACCTAGGCGCCTTCGGCAAAAAAACGGCCCGCCGTTGCCGGTGGGCCGAATCAGGTGCCAACTTGCCTGAGGAGAAACGGGGGCCGGATCAGAAGACCCGGTTGACCGACGCGATCCAGGTGCCGGCGTTCATGTCCTTGGTAGTGCCGTTACCGGCGACGCTGGGGTAGTTCTTCCAGTAATCGGCACCGGCTGTCGTCGTGTAGGCCAGACCCAGCGTCCAGCTGCCCGGCATGGCTTTGGTAACGCCGACCTTGTAATCGGAATAGTCCAAGCCCTTCGAATTTGCAATGGTCTGACGACCGGCATGCAGCGTGGCGGTCCACGTCGGCAGGAATTCGTAGCTCACGTTGGCTTCGATGTACCACGAGCCGGTGGTGTCCTTGCCGGTCACGCCCGCCCCCGGCTTGTTGGGGAAGGCGCCGGGGCCGGCGTTGTTGTCGGTGAAGCCGAAGTAGCCCACGTCGGTCATCGCCCGCGAGTACTTCAGGTTGAGCCACTGCCAGGTGCCGGAGAGGTAGAACTCGGTGGAGTTGTAGGTCTTCTTGGCGTAGCTGCCGGCCGGCGTGATCTTGTCGTAGTTGGCCTGCGGGAAGATGAACTGCAACACCCCCACGTCGTAGGCAAAATCACCCACTGCGCCCCGGTAGCCGCCGTACACATCGACCTCGATATTGGCGTTGGCGTACAGGTTGGCGCTGGTGTTGGACATCCAGGTGCCCACGTAGAGGCCTGACGCATGGGCGTAATCCACGCCCCCCTGGATCGCCGGGTTGCCCCAGGTCTGGCGGATGCCGCGGAACACGTATTCCGACACCACGCCGATGTTGCTGGTCAGTTCGGGGGCGGGCGCCGGCGCATCCTCGGCGCGGGCGGGCGCGGCCAGCGTGGCGGCAGCGATGGCCGGCAGCGCACAGCGGCCAAGGTGCCGGACAGCCTTCCGGAGAGCAGTCTTCTTCGCGGGTTTCATGCTTTTGCCTCTGTCGGTGTTGGGATGGCAGCCATTTCACGCCCGTGCGCCTACTCCCTCAATTCCCCCTCGGACCTACTCCCAAAGTCGAATTGTTCGCCCCCCCCCGGCGGCGGACAGTGCATGCCATTGCAGTCCCATCGCATTTTTTCGACATCGAGGAGTACGCAGATGAACACGACGACAGTGGATGCCGCGAGTAACGGCATCGGGAGCGGCGGCGCGAGCGCAACGCTCCACCGCAAGATCGGCTGGGCCGGGGCCTTCTGGGTGGCCAGCGGCGTTCCGGCCCTGGTGCTGTTCTCCATCGGCTCCATTGCCGCCACGGTGGGCAAGCCGTCCTGGGCGGTGTGGATCATTTCCATCGCCTTCGGCTTCCTGCAGTCCTTCTCCTACGCGGAGATCGCCGGCCTGTTCCCGCACAAGTCCGGCGGCGCGTCGGTGTACGGGG
This sequence comes from Zoogloea sp. GW822-FHT05C07, assembly GCF_058800215.1. NCBI lineage: Bacteria > Pseudomonadati > Pseudomonadota > Betaproteobacteria > Rhodocyclales > Zoogloeaceae > Zoogloea > Zoogloea sp. GW822-FHT05C07. The sequence continues at coordinate 2,499,456 of NZ_CM179510.1, read as the reverse complement.
CGGTGGCCTGGGTGCGCTACAGCAAGCTGCTGGCGCCGCTCTCCGTGTGGTGCAACTGGCTGGCCTGGTCGCCGGTGCTGGCCATCGGCTCCGGGCTGGCAGCGGGCTACATCCTGTCGATCCTGTTCGCGCCGGACGCGGCCATCAACACCTGGCAGATCACCCTGCTCGACCTGGGCTTCATCAAGGGCGGCCTGTCCCTGCGCATCAATGCCACCTTCGTGCTCGGCGCGGCGGTGCTGCTGGCGGCCTTCGCCATCCAGCACCGCGGCATCCTGCAGGCGGCGCGCATGCAGATGGTGCTCGGCATCGCCGCGCTGGCGCCGCTGATGCTGATCGGCCTGTGGCCGCTGCTGTCCGGCGACATGCCCGCCGCCAACCTGACCCCGCTGTTCCCGCTGGCCAAGGACGCCAGCGGCGCGGTGATCGACGGCGCCTGGGACATGGGCGGCCTGACGCTGATGGCCGGCGGCCTGTTCATGGCGGCCTGGTCCACCTACGGCTTCGAGACGGCGGTGTGCTACACCCGCGAATTCCGTGACCCGCGCACCGACACCTTCAAGGCCATCCTGTATTCCGGCCTGCTGTGCATCTTCGTGTTCACCGTGGTGCCGCTGGCCTTCCAGGGCAACATCGGCCTCGGCCAGCTGGTCACGCCGGAGGTGAAGGACGCCGCTGGCAACGTGGTCACCCCGGCGGTCTACGACGGCATCCTGTCGCCGGACATCTACAGCGGCATGGGCGTCGCCCACGCCATGGCCCACATGCTGGGCGGCGGCACGCTGGTCGAGCACGTGCTGATGGCGATGCTGGTGCTGGCCTTGGTGCTGTCCATCATGACCTCGATGGCCGGCTCCTCGCGCACCCTCTACCAGGCCTCCGCCGACGGCTGGCTGCCCAAGTACCTGTCCCGCGTGAATGCCAACGGCGCGCCGGTCCCGGCGATGTGGACCGACCTCGGCTTCAACCTGATCCTGCTGTTGATGTCCGACTACGTCTTCGTGCTGGCCATCTCCAACGTCTGCTACATCCTCTTCAACTTCCTCAACCTCAACGCCGCCTGGATCCACCGCATCGACCGCCCGAGCTGGCCGCGCCCGTTCAAGGCCCCGCTGTGGCTGATCGCCATCGGCACCGTGCTGGCCTTCGCCAACCTGTGGCTGATGGGCATGGGCGCCGACATCTGGGGCGCCGGCACGCTGGCCTCCGGCCTGCTCGTCGCTGCGCTGATCGTGCCGGTCTTCCTGTACCGCCACTACGTCACCGACAAGGGCCAGTTCCCCGCCGCGATGCAGGAAGACATGCACCTCGGCAGCGAGGACGGCGTCGGCACCCGCGCCGGCATCCTGCCCTACCTGACCCTCGCCGGCGGCGCCGCAGTGGTGGCCATCGCCCACGCCTGTGCGGTGATCTGAGGAGAACGACCATGCTGCATTCCGACATCAAGAGCCGCCCCACCTACGCCCAGCTGGAACCGGACCTGTCCGGCAGCCAGCACCTGCTGATCGTCGAAGGCGACACCGTATTGCCGGGCCGCCTCGACTCCCTGGCCGGCACCTTCGCGCCGGTGGAAGAGAACCTGCACACCTGGCTGGTCGGCACCCAGGCCGGCGGCCTGGGCCTCGGCAAGGTGTGGCGCCTGCCCGAGGTAGCCGACGTGATCGATGCCTTCGCCTGCGCCACCCGCGGCTACGGCATCGGCGACCGCCTCTATGTGCAGGGCACCGAGCCCTTCCTGTGGTCGGTGGCCAAGGCCGCGGCGATCATCGGCTTCAGCGCCGAGCAGATCCACCTGCACCACGCCGGCAGCCTGCGCCGCCGGGTGTGGTGTACCCACTGCCACACCGTCACCGAGAACGTCACCACCAGCATCGCCAACTGTACCGGCTGCCACCGCCACCTCCTGGTACGCGACCACTTCTCCCGCCGCCTCGGTGCCTTCATGGGCGTGATGGTGGATGCGGAAGCGCCGGGCGAAGTGCCGGCCGTCGAGGAGAGCTTCGCATGATCGGCGAAACCCTCACGCTGAAGGTGGCCGCCGCCACCGCCATCTCGCCGAGCCTGCGCCACCTGCGCCTGGTGGCGGCGGACGGCCACAAGCTGCCCCCTGCCGCGGCCGGCGCCCACCTCCAGCTCGTGCTCAAGGGCGCCACGCGCACCCACCGCAACGCCTATTCGCTGATCAGCCGCCCCGGCGCCCGTGACGCCTACGAGATCATCGTGCGGCGCGTGCCCGACTCCCGCGGCGGCTCGGCCTTCATTCACGAGCAGATCAAGGTCGGCGACGTGCTGGAGGCCGGCTGGCCCGGCAACCTGTTCGCGCCGGTGCGCACCGCCCGCCGCCACCTGATGATCGCCGGCGGCATCGGCATCACGCCCTTCCTGTCCTACCTGGCCGACTTCGCCTTCGGCGGCGCCGACTACGCGCTGCACCTGTGCTGCCGCGAAGACGAGCAGCACGTCTTCGACCCGTGGCTGGCCGGCAAGAGCGGCGTCAGCGTGCACTGGGACGCCGACGGCCGCCGCCTCGAGATCCCCGCCCTGCTCGCCGCCCAGCCGGTCGGCACCCACCTTTACGTGTGCGGGCCGGCCGCCATGAACGACGAGGTGCTGGAACTCGCCGCGGCCGCCGGCTGGCCCGCCAGCCACGTGCATTGCGAGCACTTCGGCAGCGCCCTGTCCGGCGGCGAGGCCTTCCGCGCCTTCCTCGCCAAGTCCGGCGTCGAGGTCAGCGTCGGCGAAGACGAGAGCCTGCTCGAAGCCATCGAGCGACTCGGCGTCAAAGCCCCCTGCCTGTGCCGCGGCGGCGCCTGCGGCGTGTGCGCGACGCCGCTGCTGGAAGGCGAAGCCGACCACCGCGACCACTACCTGTCCGCCGCCGAGCGGGAAGCCGGCCGCCTGATCCTGCCCTGCGTGTCGCGGGCGCGGAGCGGGCGCCTGGTGCTGGACCTGTGAATCCGCCCCTGAGCGTCCCCGAGGAGATCGACATGAGCATCGCTTTCAAACCCGAAGAAACCTTCCGCGGCGACTACAGCTACCGCAACAGCGACGCCGCGGTGCTGCGCTTTCCCTTCCCCTTCGCGGAAGACCGCTACATGTACAGCGTCAATATCGAGCCGCACGTGCGCAGCGGCGCGACCGACGTGTATCTGCACGGCTTCGACGTGGATGAGCACTACATCGCCGAATGCCGCGACAAGGCCATCACGCTGGAGCGCGACCCCGGCCGCTGCCAGGTGCTGCCGCACATGATGATGGCCCAGTGGGACACGCTGGAGCTGCTGATGGAAAGCCTGTCCGCCGACTACCCGGAGCAGTTCTCGCTGATCAAGGAAGGCGACGACTTCGGCAGCCGGTGGACGTGGATCAACCGCCCGCTGGGCATCGAGCAGAGCTTCGTCTTCGGCAACGCCGAAACCCTGCCCTGCGAACCCTTCGAGTACATCACCCGCCAGGCCCAGGGCGACTTCGCGATCTGCGACCAGCGCGACGACAACCTCTTCATGGACGCCGGCATGGTCACCTCCCAGGCCGACTGGTCGCTGGAGTTCGACGTCGGCATGAGCTTCATGGAGTGGCACGGCCCGGTGCCGCTGGCCCACCAGACCGGCGTCTTCGAGCGCGCGCTGAAATACCTACTGATGCTGCGTCACGGCCAGCCGGTGCGCCGCCTCAACTGGACCATGAGCATCAACCCGCGCCTCGACACCTCGCCGGAGAGCTACCCCGAGTGGGGCCCGGACCGGGCCAGCGTCACCCCCGACAACGCCGGCCAGAAGGTGCACCTGCGCGTCGAGCTGCAGACCCTGTGGCGCCTGCCGCGCAGCAACGCGATTTTGTTCCCGATCCGCTGCTACCTGGCCTCCCTCGACGACCTGGCCCGCGTGCCCCGCTGGGGCGCCCGCCTGCACCGGGTGCTGTCCTCGCTGCCGCCCCAGCTCGTCGAATACAAGGGCCTGACCCGCTACCTGCCGGCCGCCCTCGAATGGCTGGCCAAGCACGACGACGGCCGCGAACTGCCCCTCGGCACCGAACCCGGCACCACCCTCCTCAGCCCCCGCTGAGGCGCCTGCACCGCATTCATCGACACCCGAAACCACAAAAAGGAAACAGCCATGAACGCCATCACCCAAATGACCCCCACCGGCATCGGTTCCGAATGGAGCCCCCAATGGCTGCTCACCCCTGAGCAGAAGGCCCTACAAGCCGACCTGATCGCCCTGTGCGAAACCACGCTGCGTCCCAACGCCATCGAGAGCGACAAGAAGTACATCTACCCGCGCAAGAACTTCGAAGCGCTGGCCGCCATGGGCCTGATGAGCCTGACCATCCCGAAGGAACTCGGCGGCCGCGGTGAAAGCCACCTGTGCGCCGCGATGGTGGTCGAGACCATCGCCCGCTACGGCTGCCCGTCCACCGCCATGTGTTACACAATGCACCTGGGCGCCTGCGCCGCCGCACTGCTGCGCCACCACGACAACGAGCGCCTGAAGGACATCCTGCGCCGGGTGGACAAGGACGTGCTGATCGGCACCCTGTCCTACTCCGACCCGGAAACCGGCTCCCACTTCTGGTACCCGATGTCGTCCCGCGCCGAGCGCACCGACAATGGCTGGAAGGTCTTCAAGAAGGCCTCCTGGACCACCTCCGGCGGCTTCGCCGACTGGTACATCATCCAGACCACCTCTCCGGACTTCGGCGGCGACTACTCCAACCTGTCCTGCTTCCTGGTCACCAAAGACCAGATCCACGCCGACCCGGCCAACTGGGATGGCCTCGGCATGCGCGGCAACCAGTCCGGCCCGATCGCGGTGGACGGCGTCGAGATCGCCCCGGATGCGCTGGTCGGCCCGATCGGCGACGGCGCCAAGTCCAACGACGAAGTGGTCGACCCCTTCTTCCTGGTGTGCTCCTCGGCCTGCTGGAACGGCATCTGCCTGGCCGCGATGGACATCACCAAGAACCACACCACCCGCAAGGTGCATAACGACGTGGGCATGCGCGTGGCCGACTACCCGACCATCCAGGACTACGTCGGCGAGTGCCTGATCGACACCAACGCCAGCCGCAGCTACGTGTACCTGGCCGCCAAGGCGCTGGACGAGCAGACCAACAACTGCGACTGGTCCGCCCACGCCACCATCGACCACCTGCCGCGCACCGAGCTGCTCAACTGGCTGTGGCAGGTCAAGTTCTTCGCCTCCAAGAACGTCACCTTCGTGGTGGACAAGATGCTCCACGCCTGCGGCGGCACCGGCTACAAGCCGGCCCTCGGCATCGAGCGCCTGCTGCGCGACGGCAAGGCCGGCTGGGTGATGGGCCCCACCAACGAAGTGCTGCGCCAGTTCGTCGGCAAGGCCGCGCTGCTCGGCTTCGAGGTGCTGGACTACTGGAACCAGTCGGTGAACCAGCGCGTCCTCAACAACGAGCTCAAGAAGATGAGCAAGGAAGAGAAAGCCGCCTTCGCCAGCAAGCTCCTCGCCGAGGCGCAAGCTTAAGTCCAGGGAGCCCCGCCGCCATGCACGCCACCACCAGCCAGCCCATCGCCGCCCACCGGGCGCCCTTCGACGGGCGTTTGTTCCGCCGCGTCCTCGGCCTCTTCCCCACCGGCGTCACCATCGTCACCACCTGGGACGACGAGGGCCGGCCGGTGGGGGCAACCGTCAGCTCCTTCAACTCCGTATCCCTCGATCCGCCGCTGGTGCTCTTCAGCCTGGCCAAGAACATGGCCTGCTGCGAGGCCTTCGCCGCCGGCGGGCCGCTGGCCATCCACGTGCTCGGCGACGAGCAGGAGTCGCTGTCCAACCGCTTCGCGCGGGGCGGCGGCGACAAGTGGGCGGACCTGGTCTACGGCGCCGGCGAGCACGGCGCGCCGCTGCTCGACGGGGCCCTGGCCACCTTCGAATGCCGGCCCTTCGCCCAGTATCCGGGCGGCGACCACACCATCTTCGTCGCCGAAGTCCATCAACTGCGCTGCCGCGACGGCGAGCCGCTGGTCTTCGCCGGCGGCAGCTACCGGCGCCTGGCCGAGCGGGAGGTGTGCGCATGAACGACGTCGTCCCGCCCGCGGATGTGGCGCAGGAAGGCGACCCCTTCCTGCTCGCCGCCGAGGCCGCGCCGCGCCTGGCCCAGGCCTTTCCCGAACCGCTGGCGGTGATCCGCGTCACCGCCGCCAGCGCCCGTGCCTTCGAAGTGAAGGCCGGGCAGTACATCCAGGTCATCGATGTGGATGGCCGCCAGTGCTCCGACCTCCTCGCCTTCGACGCCGCGGCGCTGGCCGCCGGCGAGGAATGGGGCCTCGACCCGACCGTGACACGCACCCTGGCCGGCGCCGCCTATCCCCAGCCCGGCCTGCACGCCAAGTACTTCGACGCCCGCATGCAGCCGCTGCTCGAAACCGTGCAGGACACCGTCGGCCGCCACGACGCCTTCGCGCTGGCGTGCACCGCCAAGTACTACGAGGACGCCGGCTTTCCCGGCCACGCCAACTGCAGCGACAACTTCAACGCCGCGCTGGCCGGCTTCGGCATCCGCCCGCGCGCCGGCTGGCCGGCCATCAACTTCTTCTACAACACCTTCATCCAGCCCTGCGGCAGCCTCGGCTTTGCCGAACCGTGGTCCAAGCCCGGCGACTACGTGTTGCTCAGGGCGCTGAAGGACCTGGTGGTGGCGGTGTCGTCCTGCGCCGACGACATCGACCCCGCCAACGCCTGGCAGCCCACCGACATCGAGGCGCGCGTCTACGACGCCGCCCATTCCTTCCCCCGCGCGATGGCCCACCGCATGACACCCGACTCCCCCGTCCGCCTGACCCGGCCGACCGCCTTCGCGCCGGCAACCGAAACCCTCACCCGCGACTTCATCGACTACAAGGGCTACTGGCTGCCGCGCAGCTTCGTCGGCCACGGCACGCTGGCCGAATACTGGGCCTGCCGCGAGAAGGTGGCGGTCATGGACCTGTCGGCGCTGCGCAAGTTCGACGTCACCGGCCCCGACGCCGAAGCCCTGCTGCAGAAGGTGCAGACCCGCGACCTGCGCAAGCTGGCCGTCGGCCAGGTGGTCTACACCGCCGTCTGCCACGCCCACGGCGGCATGATGGACGACGGCACGGTGTTCCGCCTCGGCCGCGATGTGTTCCGCTTCGTCTGCGGCGAAGACACCACCGGCCTGTGGCTGCAGGAACAGGCCGCCGCCACCGGCTTCAACGTGCATATCCGCGAAGCCACCGACGCCCTGCACAACCTCGCCGTGCAAGGCCCCAGGAGCCGCGAGTTGCTCAAGAAGATCCTGTGGACCAGCCCGCTGCAGCCGACGCCGGACGAACTCGGCTGGTTCCGCTTCGCCGCTGCCCGCCTTGGCGGCCCCACCGGCATCCCGCTGGTGGTGTCGCGCACCGGCTATACCGGTGAGCTGGGCTATGAGCTGTGGTGCGCGCCCAAGGACGGCCCCGCGCTGTGGAACGCAGTGATGGAAGCCGGCGCCCCGCTGGGCATCGTGCCGCTCGGCTTCGACGCCCTCGACATGCTGCGCATCGAAGCCGGCCTTGCCTTCGCCGGCCACGAGTTCTGCGACCAGACCGATCCCTTCGAAGCCGGTATCGGCTTCACCGTCGCCCTGTCAAAGCCGGACGACTTCATCGGCAAAGCCGCCCTGGAGGAACGCAAGGCCCACCCCCGCCGCAAACTGGTCGGCCTCGCCATCGCCAGCAACGAAGCCGCCAGCCATGGCGATGGCCTCTACGTCGGCCGCGCCAAGGTCGGCGAAATCACCAGCACCACCCGCTCGCCGGTCCTCGACATGCAGATCGCCCTCGCCCGCGTGGATGTCGCCTACTCGGCGCTCGACACCGAACTGCAGGTCGGTCAACTGGATGGGCACCGCAAACGACTGGATGCGAAAGTGGTGGTGTTTCCGCACTACGACCCGACGAAATCGCGGGTCAGGGCTTAACAGCGTGCGCAGCGACGCTCACTGATCGGAGTAGCTTTCATTGAGATCGCATACATCCTGCTCAGAGATGCCGAGGTGGGCCATCACCACGGACTTGCCACGGCTCCAGTTGGTGTCATCGGTCAGGTAGCGCTGGCTGTGTGCAATGTGCTCGGCGAGCGTCGCGAAGGACACCAGGGTGCGCGCTTGCGCGGCGGTGTGGTCGGCATCGTCACCGAAAATCGACAGGTCGTGATGCAGCAGCGTGGCCTTGCTGATCGCCTCGGGCAGCCCCCAGGTGCGCGTCAGAAAGTAGCCGACCGCGGAGTGGTTGGTCGCGTGGTGTTCTTCTTCGACGCTGGTGAAGCTCTGATCGTAGGCCGCGTTGGCGGCCTCCAGGGTCTCGGTGTAGCCGGGAAAGCGCTTCATCAGCACCGCGATGCCGCAATCGTGGAACAGGCCGAAGGAATAAGCCATCTCGGTCGGCACGCCCTTGAATTCGCGGCTCAGGTTCGCACACAAGCTTGCGACGCGCGCGGCAGAATCCCAGAAACGCTCAAGGTGCAGGCTGCTGCCGCCAGAGAGCGTGGCACGCAGCATGACCCCGGCCGTCAACGCGGAAAGCGCCCGCATCCCCAATATCGACACGGCCTGGGCGATGCTGCCGACATGGCGTGACAGGCCCAGGGCGGGGGAATTGGCGACCTTCAGCACCGAAGCGGCCAGCGCCACATCGGTGCTCACGATTTGCGCGATGCGCCCCAGCGAGCCGTTCGGGGAGGCAATTTCCTGCTGCAGCGAGAGCAGGACTGCGGGACAGGGCGGAATGTCGATACCGCGCAAAAGACGGTCGAGCGTGGCGTGGTCGGGAGACTCCATGGCGACGCGAAACCCGGAAAGAAAATGGTGATTTTAACAAATTTACCATTTTTAAAAAATAAAACTCGACATCGAAGGACCTCCAGCTGCACGGCCCCCTGTCGCCACCATACCCGCCACGCCTTGCTGGACTTGCACCGCCTCATCGGCGGCGCGCGCCCGGCAACGGCTTTGGCGTTAGGTAGAGCAAAGACTCAGCTGGCAGCAAGCACCGCACCGATTGCCGCAGCGGACTCCTTGAGGTCGGCAAGATGCGCCTGGACCAGCTTTGCGCGGAGCTGGAACTTGCGCGGCCACAGCAGGCTGATACACGCGATTACGTCGTCACCATGGAAAATGGGTACTGCGATGGCGTCGAGCTGGTCGTCATGCAAGCTCTTGTCCAGGTTCGATCCGCCGAACAGTGGATCACGGGCGCCGTAGCCCTGCGCGCGGGTTTCGGCGAGCATCGTGTCCAGTTCCCGTTCCAGCACCTGACGACTGCGGGGATTCGCAGGCGGGTTGGCGCGCGCACGGGCAATCGCGGCCTCGCGTTGTTCATCACGGCAAAAGGCAAGATAGGCGCGGCTGGGGGCCGCCAGGAACATGTCGACTTTATAGCCCAGCTCGTATTCCGCGATACCGAGCCCGACGTAGCGGCGTGAGGTTTCGACCAGTTCCAGGTAGCCCTCCCGCGGGACCGTCAGATCGGATGGCCAGATAGCCTTCTTCTGCAACTGGACGAGAAACGGTGCGGCTATCTCGGCGATCTGCAAGGTCCGTTCATCCAGTTGCCGGCGGGCCGCGATCGAGATCGTGCGGCGATAACATCCATCGCCCATCGCGCGCCAGATGAAGCGGTTCTTCCGGAGGGTTTCGAGGATACGCAGCAGCGTAGCCTTGGGAATGGCCGTTTTCTCGTGCAGTTCGGCAAGAGACTGCCCGCGCAGCTCATCCAGTTCCTGAAGTACAAGCAGCCCGCGTTCCAGCGTGTTGATGGTCTTCATCACCGTCGGCCCGTTTGACAAATCTCGAGATTAAATCAGAAAATTGATCGACCCGGCCTCAGGAAGTCACGCCCATGCACGCCGATCTCCAAGCGCTTCTGGTGGCCTGCGTCGTCACGATGATGCTCTGCGTCGGACTGGATTTCCCGCTGGCCTCCTGGCGATCCCTTCTCAGAAATCCCTTGCCGCTATGGGTTGGGTTGGCAACCCAGAATCTTGTCGTTCCCCTGGTGGGATTTACGGTCGCCCTGCTGTTTCGTGATCAGAGCGAAATAGCGCTGGGCATCGTTTTGATTGTAGCCGCCCCCGGTGGACCAATCGCGAACGCAATCGTGCATTTTGCCGGTGCGCGCATCGACATATCCGTGTCGCTGACGGTGATCAATGCGCTCGTCAGCCTGGTCACCGTTCCCTTGATCGCCAGCGCAGGTTTTGCGCTTCTGGCCGAAGAGAACACAGCTATCCGCTTGCCTGTTGCAGAGACGCTGGCCCATATCGCCTTCATCATCGTGATGCCGATTGTCAGCGGCTTCGCCATTCAGCGTATTGCGGGCCGGTCTGTTGCGCGGATCAGCAAATGGGCACGAGCCGGTACCGGGGTCATGATGACACTCATCCTCATCATCGTCTGTGTTGCAAACGCCCGGGGACTTTCCACCCATTTCAGCCAGATGGTCCCGGCGGCCCTGACACTTTGTCTGGCCATGCTGGCCTGCGCTCACCTGTTTTCGCGTTTCAGCCGCCTCGACGCCGAGACGCGCTTCGCGATCGCCAACGAGTCCAGCGTGCACAACGTACCGCTGGCCCTGATCATGGCCGAAGAGATCATCCATCGCCCAGAACTGGCCGCAATGATTGCCGTTTACGCGCAATCGATCGGCCTCCTGACGCTCGCCTGGGCGCTCATCCATCGGCGTCGGCTCACCCCCGCGAAATAGCCGGCCCCTCCTCGCATGTAACCTGGCTGTAGCAAAAAGCCCCGACGCACACAAGTCGAGAACCGCGTGCATCGGTGCATGGTTTCACCTGGTGACACGGATGCGCTTGTCGATTGTGCAAGCGACACATCACTGAAAAACTGAATCCCACGAAAAGCCGAGCCGACCGTGCCGGACTTTTCAGTGACACAGGCTGAATAAAAATAGCTTCAAGGTCTCCACGTGGCAGAGGGGTATCTCACCGCAGAAAGGTGATATCTCCGCTGCGGCAGATGATCGACCCATACAGCCAAAAAACAAAATAACGAGGAGACAATTAGTTGAAGATCAAGCTGCCATGCGGGCGCCACGCCCTCAGGCCGGCGGATTTCATTCGCCTGGCCATTCCCTGCGGACTCGCGCTGAACCATGCCTATGCGGCGACGAATTTTGAGCTTGCCGGCGCAACCGGCAGTTTCAAGGCCGACGTAACGCTGGGCACGCAATTCAGGACTTCTTCCCCCAGCGCCGAACTCCTCAATGGCAACAATGCCGCAACCGTCGGCCGCAGCGGAAACCCCAGCGGTGCCACGGGACGCAATAACGACGACGGCAACCTGAATTACAAGCGTGGCGACCAGACCTCCACAGTCGCGAAAGTCCTTCTGGAATCGTCCCTGAAGGGCGACGTGTTCGAAGGGGTCCTGAAGGCCAAAGCCTGGTACGACTACCAGTTGAGCGACGGCGGCGTTCCCTACGGCAATTCGATCAATGGATACACGGCGGGCGCAGCGCTGGGCCAGCGTGGCGCAAGTTCGCTGGCGCGGGCCTCGGGAATCAGCCTGCTCGACGCCTATGTGAAGGCCAGGATGCGGCTCGGCGCCGTGGCCTCGGACGTGTCCGTCGGCAATCAGGTATTGAGCGGATGGGGCGAGAGATTCGCCTTCGGTGGCGGCCTTTCCGCCCTCCAGCCACGGGATTTCGCGGCGGCGGCCAGGCCGGGCGCCTTGCCCGGCGAAATCTTCCGTCCTTTCCCGATGATTGCGCTGAAGGCGGCATCGGCGGATCTGGGCAGCGTGGAAGCCTTTTACCAGTTGGGACGGGCCGAGAATGCGCTGCCCCTGTGCGGCACATTCGCCAGCCCTGCCGACTTTCAGGCGGATGGATGCAACAAGGTCTATGTCGGGCCGGGTTCGGATGCATCACGCGACCGCATCGGCCAATATTTGACCCGCCCCGGCAATCTCCACGCCAGCGACCACGGCCAATACGGCCTGGCTTATCGCTTCACGCTGGAGCCGATCAAGACCCAGGTCTCCCTGCACTACGCCAATTACGCCTCGCGCATGGGCCTGATCGGGGTCACCAAGAGCACGAACCCGACCAACCCGCTGATCAATGGCGATCCGCTCGGCTCGAACGTCAGCTATTTCCTGGAATATCCGGAAGATATCAGGGTCTTTGGCCTGGGCTTCAACAGCCAGATCGGCAAGACAAAGATCTCGGGCGAATTGACTTATCGCCCCAATCAGCCCGTTTCCCTGAATGGCCCCGACATCCTGAATGCCTTTGCCAGCTACAGCGCGGCGACACCGCTGCGTTCCGCTGCGCAGAATGCGCCGCTGGGACAGCCTTTCCACGGCTTCGACCGTTTCAAGGTCAGCCAATTGCAGCTGGCTGCCACGCGTGCCTTCGACAATGTGATCGGTGCACAGGAATTCACGCTTTACGGCGAAGTCGGCATCCGGCATGTGGATGGGCTGCCCGACGTCAATGAAATGCGTTACGGCCGGGCCACGGTATTCGGAATCGGCCCTATTGGCGGCGTCTGCCAGGGCGGCTCGACAAAGGGTTCGGCCCAGTGCAGCACCGACGGCTTTGCCTCAAGCACCATGTGGGGCTATCGCTTGCGCGGAAGTGCGCGTTACGCAGGTGCCATTTTTGGCGCCGATCTGGTGCCGACGCTTTCATTCGGACAGGACGTCAAGGGCTGGTCCGACGAAGGCGTATTCAACCAGGGCCGCAAGATCATGAACCTGTCGGTGCGCGCCATCATGAACAAGAAATACTGGGTGGATGTGACGGCACAGTCGGCATGGGGCGGCACGTATGACCCGATGCGCGATCGCGATTTCGTGAATCTGTCCATCGGTGCAAGTTTCTAACGATCAAAAGGAGACACAGTTCATGAAGCTCACCCGCCTTTTGGGGCTGTCATTGCTTTCCGTCGGGCTCGCATCCCCGTCGTTCGCCGCCAACGCCCAGCGTCCCAATATCCTGCTCATTCTCGCCGACGATCTCGGGCTGACGGACGTCGGTGCCTACGGATCGGAAATCTCGACGCCCAATATCGACCGCCTGGCCAAGGGCGGCGCGCGCATGAGCAGCTTCTACGCGTCGCCCTTCTGTTCGCCGACGCGCGCGATGCTGATGTCCGGCACCGACAATCACCTGGCGGGCTTCGGCGACATGGCCGAACTCCTGTTGCCCGAACAACGGGGCAAGCCGGGTTACGAGGGCTACCTGAACGAGCGTGTCCTGGCCATTCCGCAGGTCCTGCATGACGCGGGCTACCGCACGGTCATGGCCGGCAAGTGGCATCTCGGTACCGCCGAGAATCAAAGCCCGGCAGCCCGCGGTTTCGATCAGTCCTACGCGATGGTGCAAGGCGGCGCCAGCCATTTCGGAGATCAGACGGGCATCGTCGCGCTCGACGCGAACAAGCCGCCCAAGGCGCTCTATCGGGAGAACGGAAAGTCCATCGATATTCCCCGGGACGGTTTCTATTCCTCCGAGGTCTTTGCCAACAAGGTCATGGAATACCTGGACAAGACCGACGACACTAAAAAGCCTTTCTTTGCCTATCTCGCATTTACCGCTCCGCACTGGCCTCTGCAGGCCCCCGATGCCGATATCCAGAAATACGTCGATCGCTATAAGGGCGGCTATGACCAGATCCGGCGCGAACGCGTGGAGCGCCTGAAGAAGGCGGGCTTGCTGGATCCGAATACGCCGGTCTTCGAGGGCAATTCCCGTTGGCCGAAATGGGATTCCCTGTCACCGGCCGAAAAGCGTGCGGAAGCCAAACGGATGGCCGTCTATGCTGCGATGGTGGACAACATGGACCGCCAGATCGGCCGCGTGCTTGCCTACCTCGAAAAGAAGGGGGAACTGGACAATACGGTCGTGTTCTTCCTTTCCGATAACGGCGCGGACGGCAATTCCGTCTATGACGTGGGCGAAACGCGGAAATGGCTGCACCGGGACATGGACAACAGCATCGAGAACACCGGACGCCCCGGTTCCTTTGTCGAATATGGGCCCGGATGGGCACAGGTCGGCATGACGCCGATGCGCATGTACAAGGCCTTTACCTACGAAGGCGGCATCTCGGTGCCGGCCATCGCCTGGGGCCCCGGCGTCGGGATCAAGGGCAGCGAGCGTGGCGCGCTGACCCATGTGTCGGATATTGCGCCGACCATTTATGAACTGGCCGGCACGCACCATCCGGGTACCCAGTATCGCGGCAAGTCCATCCTGCCGGTGCGTGGCAAATCCCTGTTGAGCTACCTGAAAGGGGAAGCGCCGAACGTGCATGACGCCAACGAAGCGATTGGCTGGGAACTGGGCGGGCGCAAGGCGCTGCGCAAGGGGGACTGGAAGATCGTGTATGCCAATCAGCCGTGGGGTAGCGGTCACTGGGAGCTCTACAACATCGTCCAGGACCGCACCGAGAGCCATGATCTCGCCACCGCGATGCCGGACAAGCTGAACGAACTGCTGGCCGCGTGGAAGCAGTACGTCGCCGAAACGGGCACGCTGGAGATCGAAGGACTGGCGAATCGGCCGGGCTACAGCAATGCGGGCCGCTACTACGAGGATCTGGCGGTGGAAGCTGCGCAGAAGCCCAAGGCGCCGGCAGCAACGAAGTAGGCTCCCGGCTGGCGTGCCCGTGATCTGCCTGCATCGATGGCTCCGAGTCCTGCTGCTGAGCGTCTTTGTGGCACTCAGCAGCGAAGCGGCGCCATCCGCGGGCACGCCCTCTGGCTACGTGAACGAGCGGGTCTGCGGTGAATGCCATGTCGGCGTAACGCGCGCCTGGCAAACCTCCCACCATGCATCGGCCATGCAAGCCGCCACCCGCCGCACGGTGGCGGGTGATTTCTCGGCCGGCACGGTGGGCGATGGGGCCGACAGCGTGCGGCTGGCGCAGCAGGGCGATGCCTTTTACGCCTGGGCCAGGGATGCGGACGGCCAGCGCCGCAAGCACCGCATCCTCTACACCCTCGGCGTGAGCCCGCTGCAGCAGTACCTGGTGGCCGCACCGGGCGGGCGCCTGCAGACCCTCACCATCGCGTGGGATGTCAGGCAACGGCGCTGGTTCAGCCTTGCCGAACCCGACGCACAGCCCGGCGACGCGATGCACTGGAGCGGCCGCTACCGTAACTGGAACCTCATGTGCGCCGAGTGCCACACCACCGGCCTGCGCAAGGGCTACGACAGCGCCACCGATCGTTATACGACCCGCTGGGATGCGCTCGGGGTCGGCTGCCAGGCCTGCCACGGCCCCGGGCAAGCCCATGTGGATGGGGCGCGCCGGGGCAAGAAGGTGGCGATGCCCGTCCTGCAGACGACGCAGGGGCGCGCGCAAAGGCAGGTCGATCTGTGCGCCCGTTGCCACACCGTCCGCAGCCGGCTGGTCGAGGCGGACCAACCCGATCACCCCTTGCTCGACCAGTTCCGGCCCGAGGTCCTACGCGAGGGCCTGTACTTTCCCGACGGCCAGCAGCAGGGCGAAGTCTTCGAGGCCGGCTCCTTCAAGCAATCTCGGATGTTTGCCGCCGGCGTCGGCTGCACCGACTGCCACGACCCCCACAGCGGAAAACTGAAGCGCGCAGGCAATGCCACCTGCACGCTGTGCCACAGCCCTGCCGGCAATCCGCGCTTCCCGACGCTGGCGCTGAAACGCTACGACGACGCCTCCCACCATCAGCATCAACCCGGCACGCCGGGCAGCGACTGCGTGGACTGCCACATGCCCACGCGCACCTACATGGGCGTCCATGCCCGCCGCGATCACGCGATCAGGATTCCGCGCCCTGAGCTCAGCGACGAACTGGGCGTTCCCAACGCCTGCGACCAATGCCATGCCGGGCGCGGCAAGCGCTGGGCCGCCAATATGCTCGCCGCCCGGCCCTTGCCTGCCGATGTCCAGTACGACTTCGCAGCAACCTTCCTGCGCGCCCGCAAGGGCGATGTGGCCACGGCAGGTGAATTGACCCGCATCGTGACCGATGGAACCCGCCCCACCATCATCCGCGCCACCGCCGTCGATCTGCTCGGCAGCCTCGGCGCGGAGATTCCGGAAGCGGCCCTCCGCGATGCCGATCCGCTGGTCCGCTCGTACGCCGCCGCCGCAGTCGCGACTGGCCGTGGATCGAGGAAGGCGCTGATCGACCTGCTGGACGATCCGGTACGCGCCGTACGCATGGCCGCAGCGCGCAGCCTCCTCACCCTGGGGCAATCCGTCCCGGCCGGGCACGCGCTGGCCTATGCGGTAGCCCTCGACGAATACAAGCAGGCCCAGTTGGTCATGGCCGACTTTCCGTCCGCGCGCTTAAACCTGGCGTTGCTGGCCCGCGATCAAGGCGCCGTCGACACCGCAATCGACCATCTGCAGTCCACCTTGCGGATGGACAGCCGATTCGAAGCTGCCCGGCTCGAACTGGCGCGACAGCAGGCCGCCCTCGGCGACACCACCAACGCAGAAACGACCCTGAGGGAAGGCCTTCCCCTCACCCGCAAGCCGGCGGAATTGCAGCTCGCCCTGGGCTCCTTGCTGTCGAAGGCAGGACGATTTGCCGAGGCCGAGCAGGCGTTTGCCGCCGCCATACGTGCCAATCCCGCGGCATCGCGTGCCCGCTACAGCCATGCGTTGGTGCTGCTTCGTCTGTCACGCTGGACCGAAGCCGGCACGGAATTGCAGGCATTGCGCGCCGCGTTTCCCGATAACGCCGATGTCGCCTACGCACTCGCATCGCTCTGGATACAGAGCGGCCAGACGGCAACGGCCCGCACCGCCCTTCCGGAACTGATGCGCGCCCATCCGGATGATCAGCGCTTGCGGCGCCTGTGGATGGAGCTGGGAGCGCCGTGACCCTCTGCAGGCAAACCCCCAGTAAGCCAATCCGCTCCATCGATTGGGCCTGATTCCCAAGCACCACCGCCAAGGACGGGCACACACCCCGCTCACTTGACGTCGCACCCATAAAGATCGAAGTGGTGCCGACAGTCTTACGACTGACAGCAGGCGACTGAATCCATTTTGCGCGGCAAACAGTCGACAGTGATGGCGGCACACGCGACGTTGACGAACGATGACCAAGTCATACATGCTTAACGCATTGACTCAATGCGTGACCACCAAACGACAAACAGCCGGACGAGGATACCTATGCTTAAACCCTCACGACGCTCCTTCCTTGGCCTGCTCCTGCTACTCGCATCAGGAGTTTCCGATGCATTCCTGGCCATCGAACGAAAACCACTTCCTGCAAATATAAAGGGATGGTCCCCCGACTGGTTGATCGGTACGACCTGGAACCTTGTCAGTGAAACAAGGGATTCCCAATTCCACTTCGGAGAAAACGGAAATGTAGCGCTTACTGAAGGTCCAAAAGGGGGTCCCTGGGCTGCACCATTGCTCTCATGGCAGATCAAGAACGGAAAGCTCTTCATTGGCGAGTCGACTCAACCAGACGATGGATTGGAGTTTGTATCAATAACTGGAAACACACTCCGGGCTCGCTCGAAAGGCAAGGAAGTTGTTTATGAGATTTTTCGTCACTGACGAGAAAGCTGGATGCCGTAAGTGCCAGTCACTTGGCTATTAGGCAGTGCCCCCTTTCACTACGGGGTAAGTTCGCAATCCAATGCACCGCTACCAAAGTACATTCTGGCAATCGACAGGAACTGATTCATGGGCGCAAAGACCTGGATGCTCGTACTTGCAGACGTCAATGCACGCGAAGCCCTCGCAGCGAAACCTTCGCTGGATCGGGACGCCAGCCTGAAATTCGCGCGCGCCCTGTTCCCTGGAGAAAGACTTGAACCAATCGGGGATGGCGATCTTTCCTATACCTGCCCTCCCGAAAACGAAGTTCATATCGGCTGCTTCCAGGGCGTCTCTATCGTTGCGGCGAGAGAGTTCGCCATCGACTACCCATCCAGGCTGCCGCATAACTTCATTGCCGCCGGTGGTCACGGAGTTGTCACGCTCCACGCAATGCACAGCGTGGTCAACTGGTTTGCCTACGCAGTATGGTCGGATGGACAGCTCGTGCGCGCTCTCAGCCTGTCGCCGGATGACGGAATCGTTGAAGACATCGGCCAGCGCTTACCTTTCGAAGAACCCTATTGGTCTGGCGAGCACCCGGATGCGGATGACGACGAAGAGGGGAGCACTTACCCGTTTCCGTTCCATCCCCTGGACCTCGGTGAGGAAGCTCTGAAGGACCGCTTCGGCTACCAACTCGAAGGCTTCATGGATCCTTCGCTGCTTGAACCAGGGTCAATTCCACTGCTCCGCTACAAACGCTCCCTGCCTTCCTGGTGGAAATTCTGGTGACGAGGCCAAACCCATCATTTCGCCAAATCGGTCGCAGCGATCCATGAGCAAACCGTTTCATGAGTTTCCCCTCTCCGATTTCTGGGAGAACTCGGATTACGCTCAAGAGCAGTATGTGGACGATCCTTTGACAGACGAGAAGGTGGCGGCTGTCGAAATGAGTCTCGGATATAAATTACCCATGGCCTATATCACTCTTGCCAGACTCCAAAACGGAGGCATTCCCAAAAAAGATCCAACCATCGCATGCACATGCGCACATCGTGGGCGGAAGATCACATTGCAATTTCAGGCATCTACTAAATCGGGCACATCAAACCCTGCTCTTTACTTGGCTCCTTCGGCAGTAAATTCTGGTGCATTGAGTGGGGATATCCACCAATCAGCATCTACTTTGCCGACTGTCCATCCGTAGAGCATGACATGCTATGTCTTAACTATCGAGCGTGTGGCCCCAACGGCGAACCTCGTGTAGTCCATGTGGACCAGGAATCCGATTACACGGTATCTCGCGTTGCCGATAACTTTGATGCCTTCATCAGCGGGCTGACATCCCATGATGATTTCGAGTGATTTGATGCGCGAGGTTTATAGGGCCGGAGGATCATTCCCGGCCCTCTTTCACTGAGAATCAGCCAGTTGTCTTTCCTTTATGGACTCTTTCTCTCCTCGTACTTCCTCGCTTCAATCGCTTCCACCAACTCCCGTGCCTCATCCGCAATCATCGAGCACGCCCACAAATAATTTTCCTGGTATTCCGCACCCATGCGCCGGAAAACATCGCCGGCGTTGCCGCGGGTCATGGCGAGGAGCGCCTGCAATTGGGCCTGTCTGGCGGTGAGTTGATCGGTGAGGGCCAGCGCGTCGGCTTCGTCAGCAAGGAGATAGACCGGGCGGGAGGGCGCGGGGAAGGTCATGGACGTACGCATGCGGTAGCCCTCCGCGAGGTGTTATGCGGTTGGCGTGATCCGCCGGTGCGGTGAGCAGGTGTGCGCGGACGGTCGGGTGCCGGAACGGAAATCATCATGAAATTGCCCCTTCGTTGCGGTTGAATCTCCGCCCCCACTTTCCACGGTGGGCGGCGGAACCGTGCGGGGGTGGAAATACCGGAACGAAGGCACCGGCCAGCCTTGCTGGCTGCCCCGCACGGCCCGCCATTGAACAGGCGCAACCATGCTGCCGATATGAGAAAGCCGCGACGAACGCGGCCTCATCGGCCTTCGTTATTTCCGGGTTTCCACGCCCGGTCACCATTGTTTAAGTGACGCGGGGAGTATGGGCAACAGTGTGGGGGACGTCAAGGGATGAGGGAGACACCCCACTTCTCATGCGGCAGGAACGCAACGCACCAAAACATCTTTCCATCACTATGACAATACAATAGTATACCCAAAAATCATCAACTCAGCTCTTCGAAAACTTGATCTCGATGCGTCGATTCTCGAAACCAACCAACATCGAATGAATGTCATATCCCGAAGATGCGAAAAAATAATTTCTCACGCTAAACAACAAGGACGGCTGAAATGAGTGAATTGGCAGCACAGGACTCAAGACGCTATTTTGTACTTCCCCAAGCTCCTGAGGGAGCTTCTTATTATGTGTACGGCACACCGGGTCGCGGCGCAGCACAATACGCTCATGCAACAATGCTCTCGTTCATATTCCTGCTCGACAACCGTTGGGCGGCAATTGACAGCCGAAAAATCGGCATAGGCAATATCAGCCTTGCTAATGGCTTGGAGTTTCCTCCACACCGCAGCCATAGAAGTGGACTGGAAGTCGATATTCGTCCAATCCGAAAGGATGGCAGGCAGACCCCCGTCAGGTATACGGATCTTCAATATGACAAACTCGCAACCAACAAACTGGTTGAGCTGATATGGCAGACAGGAATGATTAAGCGTGTTTGCTTCAATGATTTGACGATTCCACGAGTACAACGCATGGCAGGTCACGACGATCACCTTCATATAGAAGTGATTGCATAGGAGAGAAGATGAGAATCTACGTGGCTGCCTTCATTCTTGTATCTTCGGTCTCATTCAGCGCTCTTGCCGTCGACTGGCAATTCCGCTATCTACCAGCCGATATCAGTTACACCACATACGGCAACAGTCTGGGCGACCCAATCGCCCCGAAAAAGGACGACCGGAAAATTGCATTCGAGATTAGAGGCCACGCGGCACGAGAAATGTTCGAGGCCATCGGGCCCGACCGGCGGGACGTATGTACGGACGCACCAAGGCTACGCATGCGCAGCCGCGACGAAGAGAAACTCGTCTGCACGAAGAGTAGCGAAGGCAAGTACGCCTGCTATTTTGGCTTTGATCTCAAGTCCGGCAAGAGCATTGGCGGCAGCATTTGTTGATATCGCCAATACTCGATCACCCCCGAACAGCATGACATCTCACAATCGTCGTAATCAACAGTGTCCATTAGCCGCCTTGGCACGCTGAAGGAACTCAACACCAAGAGAAGGAGCCCACGCGATGAGCCTCGACCACTTCGCCCATAAGGCGGGCAGTTACGACGGGAACCCCAGCCGGGTGGACAACGTCGCGAACATTGCAAGGGCCATCCGAAATGCCATCACGCTCGGCCGGTCCATGCACCTCATGGATTTCGGTTCGGGCACCGGCCTGCTGCTGGAGCGGATCGCGCCGTATGTCGGGAAGATCACCGCGGTGGATGTTTCCAGTTCGATGAACGCACAACTCCTGGCAAAGCAGGCCGACTTGGGCTGCACGGTGGAGATTGTGGAAATCGATCTCGAAACGTCCGAACTCAGCGGCGCATTTGACGGCATCATTTCCTCGATGACCATGCACCACATCCGGAACACGGACGCGATGTTCCGGAAGTTCCACTCACTGCTGAAGGACGGTGGCTTTATCGCCCTGTCTGACCTGGATCGGGAGGACGGCAGCTTTCATACGGAAGACACCGGCATTCATCATTTCGGTTTTGAGCGCAATGAATTTGCGAAATCCGCGGCGGCAGCGGGGTTCCGGATGATTCAAACGTTTTCGGCCAGCGTGGTGCATAAGCCCCAGGGCGATTTCCCGGTGTTTCTGCTCACCGCGCTTCGATAACCCGGCATTCTGCCGCGTCCTTGTTACCTGCCCACCCTCCGTCGGGCCGCTCCGCATACGAAATCCGACTCACCGGAGGCCCCCTAAAACCGTCCCGACCATCCGAAAGCCCCTCGCGAGCCCCCCCCGCGGTGGTCACGAGTCGCGGCCGGAGCGACGCTCGCCTCAAGGATTCTGATCGGCACCAGGCCACAAAGACGTTCTTTGCCAGTTCCCTACCCGCCGTCATAATATCCATTATGACTTTCCTCTCTGCCGCTCGGATCGGGTTTCCGCAATTCAATCCTGGTACGTCGATACCGGGCAGCGAACCTGGCGGGCAGGTGGGGAAAGTTCTTTTGTAGTCATCGGCTGCCCATATGCCCACGAACATCCGCCCCATTGAAACCGAAGTACCCCCCCATAGCCGAATCCAGCGCTTCCTGGCCGGTGCCAGCTTTTACGATTCGTGGAGCATCACGTCGCACGACGTCGACCGCTCGGCGCTCGATCACTTCATCGCGGCGGCCCGGCGTACGCCGCGCTGGATCGATGCCTGCATGGCGGCACGCAACCGGGTGGTCCGCTTCTTCGGCTTGAAGGATCTCGGCGGACTATCCGGCCTGGAGGGGGGCCGGCGCGGGGTGGATTACATGCCGGGGGAGCGCGTCGGAATCTTTACGGTCTTTGAGAACGGCTTCGATGAGGCGCTGATCGGCGACCGCGACAAGCACCTCAATGTCGTGCTCAGCGTCCATCGCCATGCCCTTCCCGGCGGGCGGGAAGTCGTCGTCACCATCACGACGGTGGTGCATGTGAAGAACGCGCTCGGGCGTCTGTACATGCTGGCGGTCAAGCCCATGCACCGCGTCATCGCCCCGGCGGTGCTCGCCACGATTGGCGGCACCGCTCGCACGGCCTGACCGCGCAGGCTGTGCCGGGAAAACGCAAGGGCAACAGGCAGCGGCTATTAGCGGAGGGTTTCCAGCTTGGCCAGCAGTTCGCCGCAGCGCTTCTCGCCCGGCGAGATCTGGCGGGCGGTGAGGATGGAGCGGCGGGCGTCGTTGTCCATGTCGTGCCGCCAGCCGCCCTTCTGCATCAGAGCGATGACCACATAGGCGTGGTTGAGGAGCAGGCGCGGGTTGCGCGGCATCAGCGACTTGGCTTCGTTGAGGAATTCGAGGGCCTCGCTCAGCTTGCCCTGGCTGGCCAGGCGCACGCCCTGGTTCATGGATTCGGTCGCCTGCTGGCGGGTGGTCTTGATCAGTGCGCGGCCTTCGTCACCCATGCCGCCTTTTTCGAAAACGTCCAGGACGCGGGACGCCAGTTCCTCGTCTTCGTGGTTGTTGAATACGACGAATTGCAGGAGTTTGCTGGCCGTTTCCTTATTGCCCATGAGCATGAAGGTTTCCGCCAGATTCAGCGTGGCGGCGGGCGAAAGGTTTTGCGTGCCACTCTGGATGCGGGCGGCGACGTCACGGGCCGCTGCTTCCGCAAGTTGCGTGTTGCCCGCAACATGATGCACGCGGACTTCGGCCGCCTTGCCCTGCAACCGGGCTTCGTCGTTGTCGATATCGATGCTCAGTTGGGACAGCAGCTTGAGGGCTTCGCCCGGCTTGTTCTGGGCGGTGTAGACCCGGGCCAGGCCGAGGTAGGGTTCGGGCGTCTTGTAGGTGGTCTTGGCGGCGAGCTTGAGGGCCTTCTGATAGGCCGATACGGCGATATCGAGGTCATCGCAGTGCAGGGCGCTTTCCCCCAGGGCCGACTGGCGTTGGGATGAGTTGGGCGACACCATCACCGCGTGGTGCAACACCCGCTGCGCATCGCTCCAGGCCCCCTGGCGCTGGTAGGTGTGCGCCAGCACGTCGTAGGCTTCCAGATAATTCGGGTAGTCGCCGACGAGTTGCTCCAGGGTTTCGCGGGCGCGGGAAAAGTGGCCACGGTGGATATGCAGCTTTGCCATGCCGACCCGCGCCCAGGGCACATCCCGCCGCGCGAGGACGGCGTCGAACAGGCTGCCGGCCTTTTCGGGCTGGCCGAGGTTCAGATAGAGGTCGGCCTGGATGCGCAGGATCTCCATGGAGCTGGTCGGGTCCTGTTCCAGGCGCGCCTTGCATAGCTCGATGGCCTTTTGGTATTCCTTGGCACGCATCGCGGCGGCAATGCCGGCCAGGGCCGCCTTGCGCCCGATCAGCTTGGCCAGCCGGCTCTGCAGCGTGGCCTCGCTCACCGGCTTGAGCAGGTAATCGTCGGGTTGATGCTCGACGGCGCCCATGACCATGTCCGCGGTCTTCTCGGCGGTCACCATGATCCAGATCGTGGAGGCGCTCACCAGGCCATCATGCCGGGCCTCCTCCAGGATCTGCTGGCCGTTCTTGCCCGCGCCAAGGTGGTAGTCGCAGAGGATCACGTCGCACTTGCCCCGCCGCAGAACGCTCAAGGCCTCGACACCATTGGCGGCAACTTCGATGTGGCGCGCACCGCAGCGTCGCAGCAACTCGCGCAGAATCCCGCGCATGGCCTCGAAGTCTTCGACGAGAAGGAAGGAGCGGTCCGCGAAATTAGCCCTGCTCGGGTCTACGACTACCATTGCGATGATTCTCTAGGGCAGGCTCAGGATGAAGACAGCACCGCCCAAGGGGCCACCGTTCTCAAGGCGGGTAGTGCCGCGCAGGGCACGGTTGCCGTGCATCTGTGCGACCTTCGCGGCGAAATAAAGGCCCAGCCCGGTACTGCCGGTCATGGAATTGACGCCGTACGCAGCCTCCTCACTCGACTCCAGCATGAACGCCGGAAAACCTTCACCGTCGTCTTGAACACGGATCTCGAGGTGTGCATCCACGACCTGGAGCGACAGCAGAACCCGACTGCGGGTGTACTTGACCGCATTGTGCAGCGACTGGGTGATGAGGCTGACGATCAGCTCATAATCGAAATACCAACTACGTTCAACCCGCTCCGAGATCACCTCGAGGCCAATCCCCTTGGCGGTCGCAAACGGCAGGACACGGGCCACAACTTCCCTTTCGAAGGAGTCCAGTTCCACGTCCACTGGATCGAAGGGGTACATGTTGTGATTGATCTTGTAGAGGGCCAGCAGCTGGATCAGGTGATGGTTGAGGCGCTGCGCCTCGTAGAGGGCCTGGCAGGTCATGGCCCGGGAAGATGCGTCGGCGGGTAACTCAGCCAGTGCAGACTCGAGATACGCAGTCATGATGCAGACCGAATTCTTCATGTCGTGAGCCGACGATACGAGGAAGGTACTCATATCCATGACGGACAAAGGACTCCCGTCAGCGATGGACCGCGCGCGCTGAGGGGGTAGTTCCGGCATGCTTCAAGGCTCCATTGGATGAGCAAAAGTCAGGGGCGAATGTTACGCCGCGCCGTAATACCTCAGGCCCCTCTATATCTGTTCCTGCAGGGAAAGCCTCACGCTCGACGCGAGCTAAATCGGGCCCACAGGTCTCGTTCAGCGTTTTTCCGCTTCATCGCCGCTACAAAGGGAGCCTCCTCCCTCCTGAACGACACTGAACAACCCAGCGTCTCCGGGGCAACGGAGCTTTCGATGAACGAACGTGGATCTTTATGACTAATAGGTCAGATCACGCCTCCGTGCAATGAGATCCTGATGCATCGGCATGTCGGACATTGTCCTCTTGGCATTCATGCCAGAATGGATGCGCAAGCCCCCATACCAACTAACTACAGAGACAAACCATCCATGAAACGCTTCGAAGTTTTCCCGAACCATCCGGTTTCGCCGCTGCAGATCGCCGAGTTCGAGCCCGCCCCGCTGGGCGACACGGAGGTGGCGGTGGCCATCAAGGCCGTGTCGCTGAACTTCCGCGACATCCTGGTCACCCGCAATACCTATTTCGCCAACATCGTCGATGGCCTGGTGCCGTGCTCCGACGGGGCCGGCGAGGTGGTGGCGGTCGGCAAGGACGTGAAGGGGCTGGCGGTCGGCGACCGGGTCGCAACGCTGTTCTTCCCCCACTGGTACAGCGGCAAAGCCGACGCACGGGCGCTGTCCGACGCGCGCGGCGCGGAATCCACCGGGGCCTTCACCGAGCGTTTCATCACCGACGAGAGCGGCCTGATCAAGCTGCCCGACAGCCTGAGCTATGCCGAAGCAGCCACGCTGCCCTGCGCGGCCATCACGGCCTGGAATTCCCTCTTCGAGGCGGGCGACCTGAAGCCGGGCCAGACGGTGCTGCTGCTGGGCACCGGCGGCGTGTCGATCTTCGCGCTACAGTTCGCCAAGGCGGCCGGCGCAAAGGTGATCATCACCTCCAGTGACGACGCCAAGCTGGAGCGCGCCAAGGCCCTCGGCGCGGACCACGGTATCAACTACAAGACCCACCCGGAATGGCATGAGGAAGTGCTGCGCCTGACTGGCGGCGCGGGCGTGGACGTGGTGCTGGAAGTGGGCGGTCCGGGCACGCTGGAGCGCTCGCTGATGAGCGTCGGCGTCGGCGGCCGGATCGCCTACATCGGCGTGCTGACCGGCCTGGCCGGCGCGGCCAGCCCGGTGATGCTGATCCCGAAGGCGTCGAGCATCCAGGGCATCTTCGTGGGCAGCCGGGCGATGTTCATCGATATGCTGGATGCCATCACGACCCACGACATCAAGCCGGTGATCGACCGGGAGTTCCCGTTCGAGGAAGCCCCCACCGCCCTCAAGCACATGGAGAACGGCGGACACTTCGGCAAGATCGTGATCCGCGTCGGCGACTGAGGATCGATCTCAGTTTGATGGTTCGATGAAACCGGGATGGGCCGGCAGACTGTATGCCTCGCCGCCCACTTCCGGCAGCGGCGCCCCCGCCCGCAGCGCGAGCGGGATCACGCCGGCCCACACCGGGATCGCCATGTCCTCCTCGGAATCTTCCACGCCCCAGTTGCGGATCTTGGTGGCGGCTTCGGCCAGCGGCAGGCGCAGCAGGCGGGTGCCGGCCAGTTCGGCACGGGACGGCAGGCGCACCTGCGCAGCCCGCCCCGGGCTGACATGCTCGACGAAGGCGCGGAAGGCAGCCTCCTTGGCGTCCACCTCATCCACCGCCTCGAAGCGGCCATAGATCGCCACCGAACGGTAGTTCATCGAGTGGTGGAAGGCCGAGCGGGCCAGCACCAGGCCGTCCAGGTGGGTGATGCAGACCGCGCATTCGCCGTCGAGCAGGGTGTTGACCAAACGCGAGTTGTTGGCACCGTGGACGTACAGGAAATCCCCGTCCCGCCAGCAGGCGGTAGGCAGGCAATGCACGCTGCCGCCCTGGTTGAAGGCGATGTGGCAGACCAGGGCCTGGTCGACGATGGCGCGCACGGTGGCAAGGTCGTAGTGGGCGCGCTGGGCCTTGCGGTGGATCTCGGTACGTGGGCTGGGGGCAACGTGGGACATGCTGGGCTCCTTGAAATGTGCGGCCAGCATAGCCGCGGCATGGCACCATCCATGGAACCATGCCCACCTCCCTTCATGGAGCCACGATGTCCCTCGACCTGGAGCTGATCCTCGGTCCGCTGCGTGATGCGGCGGATGCCAGTGAGCCGCGCCAGTCACGGCTGTATCGCCTGCTCAAGGCCTCCATCCTCGACGGCCGCCTGACACCGGGCACGCGCCTGCCCGCCAGCCGCCAGCTCGCCACGGACTACCGCATGGCCCGCAACAGCGTGCTGTTCGCCTACCAGCAACTGCTCGCCGAAGGCTTCCTGGAGGCGGATCGCCAGGGCACGCGGGTGGCGGCGCTACCGCTGGCGGCGGGCCCGGCGCCGGCAACCCGGGTCGGGCAGGAGATCCTGTCCCGGCGCGGACGGCAGCTGCCGCCCATCGACCGGAGCGACGCGTCGCTGCCCTTCGCGCCGGGCATCGCCGATCTCAACGCCTTTCCGTGGCAGCGCTGGGCGAAGCTGCTGCAACTGGCCTGGGGCGAGGTCAGCGCACGCCAGCTGGCCTATACCGAACCGGGCGGCGAGCCGGCCCTGCGCCGGGCGGTGGCGGCCTTCCTGTCGGCGCGGCGCGGTGTGGCGTGCGCGCCGGAGCAGGTCTTCATCGTGGCGGGTGGGCAGGTGGCGCTGGATGCCTGTGCCCACCTGCTGGCCGACGAGGGCGACACGGTGTGGATGGAGGAGCCGGGCTATCCCCACGCTCGCAACGCGATGCTGGCCGCCGGCCTGCGCGTGCGCGGGGTGCCGGTGGACGAGGACGGCATGGCGCCGGACGAGGACTTGTGGCGGACCGATCCGCCGCGCCTGCTCTTTTTGACGCCGTCCCATCAGTATCCGCTGGGCAGCGTACTGAGCCTGGAGCGCCGACTGGCCTTCCTCAACCAGCTGGCGCCCGGTAGCTGGCTGATCGAGGACGACTACGACAGCGACTTCAACCACGCCCAGCCAGGCGCCCGCCCGCTGCCGGCCATCCAGGGCCTGCGGCCGGATGCACCGGTGATCTACGTGGGCACCTTCAGCAAGCTGCTCTACCCCGGCTTGCGCATCGGCTACATGGTGGTGCCGCGCTGGGCGGTGGCGGCCCTCGGCGAAGCCATCGGCACGCTGTACCGCAGCGGGCGATCCGTGGAGCAGCGAGCCCTCGCCCGCTTCCTCGACAGCGGCGAGCTGACACGCCACCTGCGCCGCATGGCGCCGGTGTATCGCGCCCGCCAGCAGGCCCTGCGCGATGCGCTGGGTGCCGCGTTCGGCACGCCGGAACACATCCTCGGCGGCCAGGCCGGGCTGCACCTGGTGCTGCGCCTGCCGGACGGGCCGGCCGACGAGGCGGTTGCGCGGGCCGCGCGGGAATTGGGCGTAATTACCCGCCCCTTGAGCAGCTATTACGCCGACGGCGCGGCGGCGGGCAACGGGCTGGTCCTCGGCTATGGCGTGGCCGACACGCAGCGCATCCCGGAACTGGTTGCGCGCCTGAGGGCGGCGAGCCTCGTCTAGCCGCCCGACCGGCCCCGGGCTCAGGCCCGCTGACGGATGATGCTGGCGACATTCCAGCTACCCAGGAAGCGCTCGAACTCGTCGATCGGCAAGGGTCGGCTGAAGAGGTAGCCCTGGTAGGCCGGGCACCCCTGGCGGGCCAGGAACTGGTGCTGCTCCGGCGTCTCCACCCCTTCGGCGATGACGTTGAGGCCCAGGTTGCGGGCCAGCGCGACGATGCTGCGGGCAATCACCGCGTCGTTGGGATTGGCCTGCACGTCATGGACGAAGGCCTTGTCGATCTTCAGCTGGTCGAGCGGCAGGCGCCGGAGGTAGGCCAGCGACGAATAGCCGGTGCCGAAATCGTCGAGGGAGAAACGGATGCCGCGGCTGCGCAGGGCGGCCATCTTGGCGACGACCTCCTCCAGGTCGGTGAGCATCAGGCTTTCGGTCAGCTCCAGCTTGAGCCGGTGCGGATCGGCCGCGGTGCGGGCCAGCACGTCCTCGACCTGGGCCACGAAATCCGGCTGGCGGAACTGCCGCACGCTGACATTCACGGCGATCTCGATATGCTCCCGGCCCGGCACGACAGCCCAGCATGCGAGCTGGCGGCAGGCCGTCTCCAGGACCCACTGGCCGAGGGGCAGGATCAGGCCGGTTTCTTCGGCCAGCGGGATGAAGGTGCCGGGGGCCACCAGGCCGAGGCCGGGGTGCTGCCAGCGGACCAGTGCCTCGGCGCCGATGACGCTGCCCCGGTCATCCACCTGCGGCTGGTAATAGAGCAGGAACTGCTGCTCCAGCAGCCCGATGCGCAGGTCTTTCTCGAGGGCCGCGCGCGAGCTGACGGCCTCCTGCATCTCCGGGTCGAAGAAGCGGATGGTGTCGCGGCCGGCAGCCTTGGCGCCGTACAGCGCCAGATCGGCGCGTTTCATCAGCTCCTCGCAGCTGCTGTCGGAATCGACAATCAGCGTGATACCGATGCTCGGCGTGCAGCGGTAGTCATGGCCAGCCAGGTCGTAGGGCTCGTCGAGGTTCTGCTGAATCTTGTCAGCGACGATGCGCGCCTGGGCGGCGGCATCCTGGCGGCCCGGGCGGAGATCGTCGAGCAGCACCACGAATTCGTCGCCGCCCAGGCGGGCCACCGTGTCGCTCTCCCGCACGCAACCGCTCAGGCGCAGGGCCACGTGCTGGAGCAGCAGGTCACCCATGTCGTGGCCGAAGGTGTCGTTGAGCGTCTTGAAGTTGTCCAGGTCGATGAACAGCAGGGCCCCCTGGCGCTGGCTGCGGCCCAGCGTGGCCAGCACGTGCTTGAGGCGGTCGAGCAGGAGGCGGCGGTTGGGCAGGCGGGTCAGCGGGTCGTAGAAGGCGAGGTTCTGGATCTCGTATTCCGCTTCCTTGCGCAGGGTGATGTCGGTAAGTGCGGACACGTAATGGCTGATCCGTCCGGCCGTGTCGCGGACGACGGTGATGGTCAGCCACTCCGGAAAGATCTCGCCGCTCTTGCGCCGGTTCCAGATCTCGCCCTGCCAGATCCCGGTCGTCTCGAGGCTGGCGTACATGCCGGCGTAGAACTCGCCGTCGTGGCGGCCGGAACGGAGCAGGCGCGGCGTCTGCCCGATGGCTTCATCCTCGCCATAGCCGGTGATCTCGGTGAAGGCGCGGTTCACCTTCAGGATGACACGGTCGGCATTGGCGATGAACATGCCTTCCTGGGACTCGAAGGCGATGGCCGCGATGCGCAGGTCGATCTCGGCGCGCTTGCGCTCGGTGATGTCGGTCAGCGTCCCCACGTAATGGGTGGGCTGGCCCTCATCGCCGTACACCGCGGTGATGGTCAGGAAATGCGGATGGATCGAGCCGTCCCGGTGCTTGTTGAGGATTTCCCCCGACCAGGCCCCGGTGCTCGCCAGACTCGTCCGGACGGCAGCATAGAAGTCGGCGTCATGCATCCCCGACTTCATGAAATTCATGTATTGACCGATGACTTCCTCAGCCCGGAAGCCGGTGATCGCGGTGAAGGCCTTGTTGACCTGCAGGACCTCGACAGCGGCATTGGTGACGACCATGCCTTCCTGGGACTCGAAGGCGATGGCTGCAATGCGCAGACGGGCGCGCTCCGACTCACGCTCCCGGGCAAGGCGCTCGAAGCGCATGAAATACAGGCCCGCCAGCGTCAAGGCGGCCAGCAGCACCGCACCAACGATGGTCGCGGTACGCATGGCCTCCTGATGCCAGACCGCCAGGGCATGCTCCTTGTCGAGGCGGACGCTGAGCACGAAAGGATAGGCCCGTGAGGCCCGATAGGCGGTGAGCATGGCCCGGCCGTCTGCGCCCTGCTCCTCGAACTGGCCGACTTCCGTAGCGGCGAGGCGGCTCGCCAGATCGTCACCGGGGCGCAGGCTGCCGGGTACGGCTTGCTCGTCGGTACTCAGCAACAACCGGCCGTCGTAGCCGCGCAACTCGACCACCCCCTGCTCCGGGCTGATGTGCGCGCTGTAGAAATTCAGGAAGTAATCGGTGTTGATCGAGGCGGTGACCGTCATCCAACGCGCCTCACCGAGGCGCACGTCGCGGGCGACCGGAATGAAGCTGACCAGCGGTGCGCGCCCCCCCACCGGGCTAGCATCGTAGAAGTCCCGGCCGCCCACGGTGTGGCCGGCACGCAGCACCTCCAGCGGGCGAGCGGCCACCGGCCGGAAATCGGCACGGGGTAGCAGGACACCGAGGTTTCGGGAATCGGTACTGGCCGCGATCCTGTCCTGCTCGTCCAGCACCGCAACGGAACGCAGATAAGGCGCATGGCGTAGGGCCTGGGACAACCCGGCCTGGCTCTGTCCCTCCAGCGCCAGGTAAACGAGGCTGCGTTCGATGACGTTGAGGCTCTGGGTCAGGTGGTTTTCGAAGGTGCGGGCCGTCATCCCGGCTGCTTCGAGCTGCCGGTCAATGCGCTCGGCACGCAGCCGCCACAGTCCGTAGGCCGTGGCGCTACAGGCACTGAGGAGCACCACCAGCACGACCAGCAAAAAGATGGAGCGCCGGCTGAGGCCGGCCTGGGCTGACATGGGGCGGGGGAGACTAGTTGCCTGACTGTCCGCGAATGGCGATCGGCTCAAGCCGGTGGCGCTTGATCGCGCTCATCAGCTGGCCGTTCTGCTTGACCCGGTCGAGAAACTGTTCCACCCGCGCATACCAGCGGTCGTCCCCTTTCTGCATCGCATAGGCGTAAGGCGTCAGGTGATAGTTGGACGTCGGAGCCACCAGGCGCGCCCAGTCGGTGGTCTCGAGCATCCGGCGGCTGAACGGGAAGTCCGTCATGAACACGTCGGCGCGCCCCGATTCGACCTCCTGCTCGCGGCCCTGGGTCGTATCGGTGACCAGCAGGGTGGCGTGGCGGAGCTTGTCACGCATGATCGGCTCGTGCAGCGTGCCCTTGGCGACGGCCACGACGACACCCGGCTTGTCGATGTCGTCCCAGGTCTTGATGCGCCGGTTGCTCCTAGTGGTGATGGCGTAGATGTCGCTGACCAGGTGCGGGCGTGTGAAGCGCAGCTTGTCGGCCCGCGCCGGCGTCACCCCGATGGCGAACATGGCGATGTCGCAGCGGTCCTGCGTGATGTCGTCGATCAGCCGGGCGAAGGAGCTGTCGATGAAACTCACCCGCACGCCCAGTTCCTGGGCGAGCGCCCTGGCCATGTCCACATCGATGCCGTCGAGGGCCTGGGTTTTCGGGTTGCGGTAGGAGATGCCGTAGTAGTCGGGCCAGATGCAGACGCGGACCTCACCAGCCGCCTTGATCCGTTCGAGATGCCCGCTCTCCGCGAGCGCTGGCGTCCCGCACAGCAGGACACACCCCACAGCAACAAGAAGTCTCTTCATTTCGATAGCCATGGAGAGATGCACGCGTCAAACCAATTTGGGCACACTGAATGTCGCGCTATTGTAGAAAAAGGGCCTGCACAAGTCGCGGCAGAAAACGCGAGGATCCGCCCCGATCCGTGACGGATGTGTCATACGACGGCGTTCAGGGCTCGAAACGGTAGCCGACGCCGATCTCGGTCAGGATATGGCGCGGGCAGGCCGGGCTGGTTTCGATCTTCTGGCGCAGGTGACCGACATAGACCCGCAGGTACTGGTGGTTGTCGGCGGCCTTGGCGCCCCAGATGTGGGTCAGCAGGTGGTGGTGGGTCATCACCCGCCCCGGATTGGCGGCCAGGAAGACCAGCAGGCGGTATTCGATCTGGGTCAGGTGCAGGGCCTCGCCGGCCCGTTCGACGACCCGCGTGACGCAGTTGATCTCGTAATCGCCGAAGCGGATCTTCGGCTCCGGCGCGGCGGGCATGGCCTGGCCGCGGCGCAGCAGCACGCGCACGCGGGCCAGCAGCTCGGCGATGCCGAAGGGCTTGGTGAGGTAGTCGTCGGCGCCGGCGTCGAGGGCTTCGACCTTGCTCTTCTCCTGGGTGCGCGCCGACAGCACCAGGATCGGGGTTGGCGACCAGGCGCGGTAGTCGCGGATGAAATCGATGCCGTCCCGGTCCGGCAGGCCGAGGTCGAGGATCACCACCTCCGGCCGCCGCGCCGCCGCCTCCACCGCCGCCTGGCTGGCACTGGCCGCCTCGCAGACGGCGAAGCCCTCGCACTCCAGCGCAGTGGCCACCGCCTCGCGCATCTGGCGCTCGTCCTCCACCAGCAGGATGGTCTTGCTGTCGCTCATCGCCGTCACCCCAGGGCCAGCACGTCCGGCGGATTGCCGATCGGCAGCGTGAAGCGGAAGCAGGCCCCGCCGCCGAGGCGGTTGGACGCGCCGATCTCGCCTTCATGGGCGTCGACGATGCTACGCGAGATGGCCAGCCCGAGTCCGACGCCGGCCACATCCGACTCCTGCCTGCCGCGCTGGAACAGGTTGAACAGGCGGCCGTCGTCGCCGTCCGGCAGGCCGGGGCCGGAATCGCTGACGCTGATCTCCAGCCTGTCGCCAAGCTGGCGCACGGCCAGCTCGATCGGCGCGTCGGCCGGCGCGTACTTGATGGCGTTCTCCAGCAGATTCCACAGCACACGCTCGATCAGCACCGCATCGATGCACACCGGCGGCAGGTTGCGCGGCAGGTCGACGCTGATCTCCCGGTCGCGCCACTGGCCGCGGATCTGCGTCAGCACCACGCCGACCACTTCATCCACCGGCTGCCAAGCACGGTTCAGCTCGACGCTGCCAGAGCTCAGCTTGGCCATGTCGAGGAGGTTCATCATCTGCTGGCAGATCGTCATGGCCTGCTTGCTGATCGCCTCCAGCAGGCGCTTCTGGCGCTCCGGCGAGGCTTTGCCGAGGGCCGCCGTGTCGGCCATGCTGACCAGCGCCGCCAGCGGCGTGCGCAAGTCGTGGGACAGGGCGCCGAGGATGGAGCTGCGCAACACCTCGGAGGCGTGCCGGACCTCGGTCTCCCGCGCCATCTCGGCGAAGCGCGAGCGCTCCAGTGCCACCGCAACGAGGGACGCGACGGTCTCGATGTATTCGACGAAATCCGGGTGGGACACCACCGCCGGCATCGCCTCGAAGGCCAGCACGCCCTGGGTGCCGCTGGCCGCGGCGAGGGGCAGCAGGGCGTGCAGCGCGCCGTCCGGCAGCGGCTCCCAGTTCAGCCGCGCCTGCTCGACGCAGGCCTCGAGGCGGCTGGCGCGCACCGGAAAAGGTGGTGCGATGAACTCCGCCGGCGGGATCAGGCGGGCGTTGCGCGCCCCGACGGCGCTGGCGAGGAAGGCGAAGGTGGTGTCGGCCACGTCGGCCGCGGTGAGCGCGGCGGACAGCTCCCGTGAGAACTCGTAGAGCGTCTTGCTGAGCAGCGACTTGCGCTCGGCGATCTCGGCGTGGCGGCGCAGGCGGAGCGTGGTGTGGCCGACGGTCAGCGCGACCGCCAGCATCAGCGCGGCAGGCAGGAAATAAGGCGTGTCGGTCATATCCGGGCCACGGCTCAGCGGGATCAGCACGAGCATCAGCAGCAGGGCCACCCACGCCATGGCCAGCCCGCCCCCAAGAAAACAGCCCGCAGCCGGGTGGGCTGCGGGCTGGACGGAAGGGCGGCGGCCGGGATCCTCATGGCGTTCGGAGGAAACCCGGCATGGGTGCCTCAATCCGCCACTTGCAGCGGCAGCCCCTTGCGGTTGCGGCCGTAGATGCGGGGGCGGAAGTGGCTGTCGATGATCGGCGTCAGCGCGTTCATCAGCATCACCGCGAAGGCCACGCCTTCCGGATAGCCGGCCCAGGTGCGGATCACGTAGGTCAGCAGGCCGCAGCCGAAGCCGAACACCAGCCGCCCCACCGGTGAGTTGGGGGACGTGACGTAGTCGGTGGCGATGAAGAAGGCACCGAGCATTACGCCGCCGGACATCAGATGGGTCTGGGCGTCAAGGAAGTGGGCCGGGTCGTAGGCGCTCAGCGCGGCGGCGGGCAAGGCAACGCCGGCCAGCATGGCCACCGGGATGTGCCAGCTGATGACGCGCTTGACGATCAGCATCAGACCGCCTGCGATGATCAGCCAGGCCGCCGTCTCGCCCATGCTGCCGGCGCGCTCGCCGATCATCGACAGGACCGGCGCGTGGGCCGCCGACTGCAGCAGATCGACGCCGCGGGACATCTCGGTCTTCGAGAAGCCCAGCGTGGTGGCGCTGGTCATCGCATCGAAGGCCGCCGGAATGCCCTTGAAGAGGATCACCAGGCCGTCCAGCGGGCCCGGCGAGCCATCGGCAAAGAGCGGCGCGGCGCCGACCCAGGAGGTCATCTGCACCGGGAAGGAGATCAGCAGCGCGACGCGGGCCACCATCGCCGGGTTGAAGAGGTTCTGGCCGAGGCCGCCGAAGACATGCTTGCCAAGGACGATGCCGAACAGGCCACCGAAGGCGCCGATCCACCACGGCGCCCACGGCGGCAGGGACACCGCCAGCAGCCAGCCGGTAAGGATCGCCGAGCCGTCGGTGAGCGCCTTGCTGGCCTGGCGGTCCATGGCGCGCAGGAAGAAGGCCTCGCCGAGCATCGCCGAGGCGATGGTGATCAGCCACAGGTAGATCGACGGCCAGCCGTACAGCCAGAAGCCGTACAGCGTGGACGGGGCCAGCGCGACCATCACGGTCGCCATGATGCGGCCGGGATTGTTGGAGGTGGTGGTGTACGGTGCGGCGACCGGACTGCCGAGGTTCTCGTTCATACCGTTTCTCCTTGAGCCTGACCGCTATCCTTGGCCGGTGCCTTGGCAGCCGCCGCCTTGGCTGCCGCGGCAGCGTCCTTCTCGGCCTTGCGGCGCGCGGCGGCTTCGGCCTTTTCCTGTTTCTCCCGTTCGATGCGCGCGGTGCGGGCTTCGGCCAGGCGCTTGGTGGCATCGGTGCGCAGCTTGACGCGCTCGGCGGCCATCAGCTCGCCCTTGGCGTAGCTGAAGTACTGCACCAGCGGGATGTGCGACGGGCACACGTAGGCGCAGCAGCCGCAGGAGATGCAATCGCCGAGGGCGTAGCCCTCCGCCCCTTCGAAATCCTCGACGCGGATGTGCGCCGCCATTTCCATCGGCAGCAGGCCCATCGGACAGGCATCGGCGCAGGTGCCGCAGCGGATGCACGGGCCGGCTTCCGGCGTGGCCGCTTCGGCGGCGTTGAAGGCCAGGATGCCGGAGGCGCCCTTGACCAGCGGGATGCGGTCGTGGGCCAGCGGCGTGCCCATCATCGGTCCGCCGAGGATCAGGCGGGCCGGCTCGCCCTTCAGGCCGACGAAGGCCAGCAGGTCGGTGACCAGCGTGCCGAGCGGCGCATAGATATTGCCCGGCGTGGCGATTGCCCCGCCGTTGAGGGTGACGATGCGCTCCACCAGCGGCTGGCCGAGGCGCACGGCCTTATGCACGGCGGCGCAGGTGGAGACGTTGTGGACCAGCACACCGACTTCCGCAGCGCGGGCGTTGGACGGCACTTCCTTGCCGGTGAGGGTCTGGATCAGCTGCTTGTCGGAGCCCATCGGGTAGCGCGTCGGCACCGGGCAGATCTTCACCTCGGAGAAGGACGCGGCGGCCTTGCGCATCGCGGCGATGGCTTCCGGCTTGTTGTCCTCGATGCCGACCAGCGCCTCTTTGGCGCCGATGGCATGCATGACGAGGCGGACGCCATCGACGACCTGGTCGGCGAAGTCGCGCATGATGCGGTCGTCGCTGGACAGGTAGGGCTCGCACTCGCCGCCATTGACGATCAGCGTTTCCACCTTGAGGCGCTTGCCGAGGGCGAACTTGACCGCCGACGGGAAGGTCGCGCCGCCGAGGCCGACGACGCCGGCTGCAGCGGCCTTGCGGGCGATGTCTTCCGGCGCCAGCGCGAAGGGATCGGCGACCAGGTCGGTATCGATCCAGCGGTCCTGGCCGTCGGACTCGATGGTGATGGCGCGGAAGGGCAGGCCCGAGGCGTGCGGCGCGGTCACGTCACCGATGGAGAACACGGTACCCGACACCGGCGCATGGATCGGCGCCGAGATGTTGCCCTGGGCGTCGGCCAGCAGCTGGCCCTTGAGGACCTTCTGGCCAACCACCACGATCGGGCGCGCGGCGCCGCCGACGTGCTGGCTGAGGGGCATGTAAACGCGCTCGGGCGTCGGCAGAATGCGCAGGGGGGCATCGGCGGCCGGACGCTTGTGGTCGTCCGGATGTACGCCCCAGCTGGGCTCTTTGAAGAAGCGGTCGAGGAATCCCATGATGGCGTACTCAGGCGGCAGAAGAAGCGGGTTGCGGCCAGACCCAGTGCTGCAGGGTCACCGGAATGGGCATCAGGCTCAGCGCTTCGGTGGGGCACACGTTCACGCAGGACGAGCAGCCGGTACAGGCTTCGCGGATCACGTTATGGACCTGCTTGGCGGCACCGATGATGGCGTCGGTCGGGCAGACCTTCAGGCATCGGCTGCAGCCGATGCAGATCTCCTCGGTCACGTCGGCGATCTGCGGGCCGGAATCCACCACCCCGGAGAGGTCCACCTTGATGCCCAGCTTGGCCGCCAGGGCCTCGGCGGTGGCCTTGCCGCCCGGCGGGCAGAGGGTTACCTGTGCTTCGCCCTTGGCCAGCGCGGCGGCAGCCTGGGCACAGCCCACGTAGCCGCACTGGCCGCACTGGGAGCCCGGCAGCATGGCCTGGATCTCGGCTTCGAGCGGGTTCTCTTCAACTGCCAGGTAGCGCGACGCTGTACCGAGCATGCTACCCAGGGCGAGACCCATCAAGGAAAGGCTTCCGACTGATACCAACATGATGATCGTCCTCGTTTCTGGTTTCTGATTAGCTCGCGGCGATGCCCGAGAACCCCATGAAGGCCATGGCCAGCATCCCGGCCACGATGAACGCGATCGGCGGGCCGGCGAACAGGCGCGGCACCTGGACCAGCGCCAGGCGTTCCCGCAGGCCGGCGAAGATCACCATCACCAGGCTGTAGCCGAGGGACGACGCGAAGGCGAACAGGGTCGCGTGGATGAAACTCATGTGCCCTTCGACCAGCAGCAGGGCGACGCCCAGCACCGCGCAGTTGGTGGTGATCAGCGGCAGGTAGATACCGAGCATCTGGAACAGCTCGGGCGAGACCTTCTTGATCGTCATCTCGGTGAATTGCACCGCCGAGGCGATCACCAGGATGAAGGTCACGGTACGCAGGAAGCCCAGCCCGTAGGCGTCGAGCAGGTAGGTTTGCACGGCCCAGTCGGCCATCGACGAGACGGTGATCACGAAGGTCGTCGCGAAGCCCATCCCCGCCGCGGTATCGATGCGCGTGGTCACCCCCATGAAGGAGCACAGCCCGAGGAAGCGGGCGAGGATCACGTTATTGACCAGCGCAGCGCTGATCATGATCATGGCAAATTCTTTCATGGTCTTGTCCCAAGCCTATTTGCAGGTTTCGTCGGGGCGCGCCCGACGCAGAAAACGGGGGGTCGCCTCGCCGCGCACGGCCAGGCGGTGGGCGCCGATACGCGCCACCAGCAGCCCGAAGGCCAGGCCGGCGGCCACGCCGAGCATGGACAACGGATCGCTCTCGTAGGCCGACTGCGCCAGGCCGCCGCCGCACAGAGCCGCCAGCAGCGGGAAGCCGTAGGCCAGTGCCGCGGCCTTCAGCAGCGCGCTGTTATGGACGCCGACCACGATCCGCTCGCCCTCGCGCAGCTCGCCGGGGCTCGACGGGTTGTCGAGGCGGAAACGGCGGGCCTGGATGCGGCTGGCGACCGAGCCGATGCCGGCCGCGCTGTGGCTGCCGCAGCTGGCGCTGGAGGCGCAACTGCCGCAGCTGGTGGTCTGCTCCGGCTCGAGCCAGGCCCAGCCCGGCTCGACGCGGACGACGCGGGCGATGCCTTCCACCATCGGGGTGCTGGAGTCCTGGCTCATGCTGGCGATCTCGCGGGTGGCGTTCATGATCGGGATGGCTGTCAGGGGGTGGCGACTCAGACCGCGTGGGCGCCGGCCATCTGGATTTCCTTGCCGGCACGCAGGTCGAGCACGCGCTTGGCCACCACCAGCAGACCGGTGACGATGAAGCCGCCCGGCGGCAGGATCATCATCAGCACGCCCATGTCGGCGGGCAGCAGGCGCATCTCGATGACCTTGAAGGAGTTGCCAAGCAGCAGCGAGGCGTCGGCGAACAGCGTGCCGGAGCCGATGATTTCCCGCACCGCACCGATCACGGTCAGCGCGATGGTGAAGCCGAGGCCCATGAACAGGCCGTCGAGCAGGGCTGGGAACGCGGGCTGCTTGGCGGCGAAGGCCTCCAGCCGGGCCAGCGGCAGACAGTTGGAGACGATCAGCGGGATGAACAGGCCGAGCACCTTATAGAGCTCATGCATCCAGGCGTTCATCGCCAAATCGACGAGGGTCACCATGGCGGCGACGATCAGGATATAGACCGGAATCCGCACTTCGGTGGTGATCTGGTTGCGGAACACCGCCACCAGGTAGCTCGAGGCGCCCATCACGACGGCGGTGGCGAGCCCCATGCCGAAGCCGTTGGTGGCGCTGGTCGTCATGGCCATCGTCGGGCACATGCCGAGCAGCATGCTGAAGACCCCGTTGTTGTCCCACAGACCATCCTTGACGATGGTGGAATACTGGTTCGAGTTTTCGGCGTTCGACATTTCAATTGCTCCCGGTCAGCTTGTCCTTGTTCGCGGCATAGAATTCCTGTCCGCGCCGTATGGCGGCCACCACGCCGCGCGGCGTGATCGTCGCGCCGGCGAACTGGTCGAAATCCCCACCATCCTTCTTGACCTTCCAGCGCTCAATGGACGGATTGCCCAGCGACAGGCCGGTGAAACGCTCGATCCACGGGCCCTTCTTCGCCTCGATCTTGTCGCCCAGGCCCGGGGTTTCCTTGTGGGCCAGCACGCGCACGCCGAGCAGCTTGCCGCCAGCGTCGATGCCCATCATCAGGCGGATCTCGCCGGCGTAGCCGGTGCCGAAGATCTCGTAGGCCACGCCGGTCACCTGCTTGTCCTTGCGGGCGCGGTAGACGGTGATTTCCTTGCCCTCTTCGTTCTTGACGGTGAGGGTGTCGAGGACCGGGTTGTTGTCGTGGATGTTGTCGGGCAGGACCTGGCTGAGGGAGTTCTGCTTGTCCTCGAGGGCGCGGGCGGCGATGTCGTCGAGGGTGACATCGTTGGTCAGCGCCATCACCAGACCGAAGCCGAGACAGAAGGCGAACAGGATCACCCCGTGGATATAGGGCTTTGGCTTGACGGCGACCGGAGCAATCGGCGAATCGTGCGTGGCGTTCATGATCTGTCGAAATAAGGGGGTTTGCCCTGATTTAGCAGGTCTTGTGCCAAGGACTCGCGGATGCGCCGGAAGGCCCGGAATTGCAGTGTTTTACAGTCGTTGCGGGGGTTTGGAAAGCGGACACGAAGGTACGTTTTGTGGAGGAGACGCTACATGGCCCGGTTTGTCGCACGTATAAAGACAACAAACGACAAAGCCTTGTTTTACGGTCCTTTTTAGGCGGGCCACCTATAAAGGATGCGTAAACAGCCCCTTCAGACGGGCGTTTGGGCGCTCCGCGCGGCCTCGATCAACAGCGCCTGGGCGTCGGCGCAGGCGGCCTGGCCGGACGCCTCGCCGACCGCGATGTCGAGCCCGATGGCATGGCCGTCGATGCGCAGCGGATGGCCGAGCAGCGCGACGAGGGCAGCCGTCAGGCGGGCGCGCCCCGGCGGCGAGGCTGGCTCGTCGGGCAGTGCTCCGGCCCAGGTCAGCGCCGCCGGGCGGAAGTCGGCGATCAGCACCGCGAAGCCGCTGCCGTGGCGAGTCACGCAGTTGCAGTCGCTGTGCAGCACGCGCAGGCGCTTGCCGCTTTCCACCAGCACCCGCTCGGCCATCGCCGCGCCATGTTCGGCGACGATCCGTTCCAGCGACGGAATGGCCAGGTGCACCACCATGAAGGGATAACCGGCGATCGTCGAATGGACGAACACGTGCTGCAGGCGGTCGAGAAACAGGCTGAAGCCGAGCAGGCCGGTGGCGTTGTCGAAGAACAGGCGGCGGCGGGCTTCCTCCTGGGCTTCGCGGCTGCTGCTGACGTCGGTGATGAAGCCTTCCAGGCCGAGGAATTCGCCGCGGCTGGAATGAATGCCGCGCCCCTGCTCCCATACCCAGCGGGTCTGGCCGTCCCGGTCGACGATGCGGTAGCTGAGCTCGTAGCGCTCGCGCCGGGCCAAGCGCATCTGCACGTAGTTCCAGACGAAATCCCGGTCCTCCGGGTGGATCAGGTCGGCGAAACTGGCGGAGCGGTTATCCACCAGTTCCAGCGGCGTGTAGCCGGTCAGCTCGAAACAGCCCTCGCTGACGAACTCCATCGTCCACTCCTTGTCGTTCTGTCCCCGGTAGATCATCCCCGGCAGGTTGTCGAGCATGGTATGCAGGCTGCGCCGCTGCGCACGCAGGGCTTCTTCGCCGCGCCGCCGCTGGTCGATGTCGAGGAGCATGCCGGCAATACCGGCCTCGCCGCCCGGCGGCAGCTCAACCGGCCAGGCGCGCAGCTCCACCCAGCGCGGGCCCGACGTGCGGGCGGCAAGCAGGCGGACTTCCAGCGTCAGCCCGTCCCGTTCGCCGGCCTGCAGCTGGCGCAGACCTTTGGTCAGCGCGGCGCGGTCTTCCACCGGAAAGAGCTGCAGGAAGGGCGTGCCGAGGCTGTCCGCCGCCGGTCGGCCGGTGGTCCGCTCCCAGCGGGAATTGAGATAGGCCACGTGCAATTGGGCATCCAGCGTGAACAGGATCTCCGCGGCGCCGTGGGCGAAGCGGTTGCCCCACTGGTGGTCCGCCGCGCTGCCGTCGTCTTCCGGCAGGGAGAAATGCAGCAGCGCCATCGGCGAACCATCGGCCCGAAACAGGCTGACCCGCGCCGGCCAGGACACGCCGTCGGCACGCAGCAGCGTGATCACGCCATCGCTGACCGGGGTGTCGGCGGCCAGCAGTTCGACCAGCCGTCCCTGATGCTTGGGATGCACGATGTTGTCGAGGGGCATGCCGATCAGCTCATCGCCGCGCTCTTCCAGGCCGAGCGCCTTGAGCAGCGCCCGATTGGCGTGGGCGATGCGCCCGTTCTCAGCGAGCACCGCCGGCTGGCCGCTGTGCTCGGCAAACTGGCTGAGGGACGGGTCGACCAGCGCCGGGCCATCGGGCCGGGCCGCGGCGAGACGCCGGCCGCCAAAGCGCAACGCGGTCCACGCCAGCCCGGGGAGCAGCGGCAGCATCGTGAGGACCGGAGGCTGGCGCCCGGCGTCGCCGCAAACGATGACGGCCAGCACCGAAACCAGCAGCGTCGCAAATAGATAGAGGGTCATGGCGGGAATCCGTAAGCGTGAGCGCCGCACCTGCACGGGGCAGCACCCGCATCAAGCAGGATTCACTCCATCCTGCATGGCATGGAGTCGATCGGAAACGAAAACAGCCGTTTCCCATAAGGCGCAAAAGTTGCTTAAAGAGAACGGCTTATCGACTGATGCTCCCCACCGCCAACGACGCTTACGTGCTGAAACGCTACCCGCTCCTGTCCCGCCTGAGCCTCATGCTGAGCTGCCTGGCCAGCCTGTGCGCGGCCTTGTTCCTCAGCGCCGGGGCCGCCGGCCGCCTGGAGGAAGCGGCCCGCGCAGCCCCCGGCAGCCTGGCGGCCAGCCGGCTGGCGGGCATCGAACTGATGGAGATCGTGCTGGCGCTGGCCTTCGTGATCGGCTGTGCGATCACGCTGCGCATTGCCTACCGGGCCCTGGCGCAACGCACCGACTGTGCGCTGGCCCGCCTGGCCG
The DNA here is from genome assembly GCF_058800215.1 of Zoogloea sp. GW822-FHT05C07. Classification (NCBI taxonomy): domain Bacteria; kingdom Pseudomonadati; phylum Pseudomonadota; class Betaproteobacteria; order Rhodocyclales; family Zoogloeaceae; genus Zoogloea; species Zoogloea sp. GW822-FHT05C07. The sequence goes on along the minus strand of NZ_CM179510.1, from coordinate 2,456,847 downwards.
CGCACACGGTCGGTGCGGACGGGCCGGTCGGCGGGACCGACGAGCTCGACCGGCTGATACGCGCGCTGGACGGCGTGTCGGCCCAGCTGGCCTGCCGCGTCGCCGACAGCGAACGCCTGTCCCGCCACGCCCTTGAACAAGAACGCTTCGCCACCCGCTCGCTGGAATTCATCTACCGCGCCTGTACCTGCTTGGCCGAAAACAACGCCAGCACCCAGTGGCTGACCGCCTTGCTGGAGGACATGGCCGACTGCCTGCGCGCCCGCAGCTGTTCGCTGGGCCTGCTGACGCCCCTCGCCGAAAGCCTGGGCGTGCCGACCCGACTGGGCGCGCCGCGGCTGGCAAGCTTGCTCGACGAGTTCGACGCGGAAACCCTGGCCCGCAAGGGCGGGCTGCGCCGCCAGGCGATCCACGCGGATGGTGAGCGGGTCGAGCTGGCGGTGCCTGTCCGCGACGCCGACGGCATCTACGGCATCCTGGTGGTGGAGGCGCGCAGCGACGTGCTCTTCGAAAGCCGCTACAGCCGGCTGGTGGATGCGGTCGCCAGCCTGTTCGCGCTGTCCCTCGGCAGCCTGCAGCGCACCCAGCGCCGCCGCCGGCTGGCCCTGATGGACGAGCGCAACGCGATCGCCGGCGAACTGCACGACTCGCTGGCCCAGGCCTTGTCCTACATGAAGCTGCAGATCGCCCGCCTGCAGTTGGAGATCGGGCGCAGTTGTGGTGCCTGCACGCCCGGCGGCAAGGTGCTGGAGATCTCCGGCGACATCAAGACCGGCCTCGACAGCGCCTACCGCCACCTGCGCGAGCTGCTGTCGGCCTTCCGCACCAGCATGCCGCCCGGCGGCCTGCAGCAGGCCATCCGCGAAGTAGTGGAGGAATTGTCGGCCCGCGCTGGCACCGAGATCGGCCTCGACTACCGGCTCGGTGACACGCCGCTGTCGGTCAACGAGGAATTTCATCTGCTGCAGATCGTCCGCGAGGCGCTGACCAACGTGATCCGCCATGCCCGCGCCGAGCACGCGCTGATCCGCTTGGATTGCGAAGCCGGCGTGGTGGTCGTGCAGGTGGACGACGACGGCCGCGGGATGGCAGCCGGCAGCGGCGGCGAAGGCCATCACGGCGTCTCGATCATGCACGACCGGGCCCGGCAGCTGGCCGGCAACCTGGACCTGCAGCCCGGCCCCAGCGGGCGCGGCACCCGCGTGGAGCTGCGCTTCCGCCCGCGGGCCGGGCCTCCTCCGTCTTCTCCCCCATTCGCATCCGACAGGGACAGCCCCCATGCACAGCCCCACTGACGACACGCCGCCGATCCGCCTGGTGGTGGTGGACGACCACGCCCTCTTCCGCAAGGGCATCGGCCAGCTGCTCTCCATGTACGGCGACCTCCACGTGGTCGCCGAAGCCGCTTGCGGCGCCGACGGCATCGAAGCCGTACTGACCCACCAACCCGATGTGGCCCTGGTGGACCTGCACATGAAGGGCCTCGACGGCATCTCGGTAGTCCGCGCACTGAAAACCGCCGGCTCGGCAACGCGGCTGGTGATGCTCACCGTGTCCGACTCCAGCTTCGACGTGATGGAAGCGCTGAAGGCCGGCGCCAGCGGCTATCTGCTGAAGGACATGGAGCCCGACGAGTTCTGCCTGAAGCTGCGCCAGGTGGCGGCAGGCGGTACCGTGCTGTCGGCCGAGGTCGGCGGCATTCTGGCCAAACCCCAACCACCGAGCCGGGAGAGCATCGACGCCGGCTGGGCCTCCCTCACCGCGCGGGAGCAGGAAACCCTCGAGCTGGTCTCCAAGGGCGCATCGAACAAGATCGTCGCCCGCTCGCTGGGCATCGCCGAGAGCACCGTAAAGGTCCACGTGAAGCACGTGCTGCAGAAACTCAACCTGCGCAACCGCTTCGAAGCCGCCGTGTGGCTGCGCGAACTGCGCCAGGAGGAGAGCCGGCCGTCCTGAAGACTGGACCGGGCTCCGACTCCTGTCCCCCAATTTCCGTCTGCAGATCATCCCGCACGGGCGGGCGAATTTCGCCCCGGCGGGCCATGCCCTCCGCCTTGAAGTAGTACCAGAGTAGTATTTTCCGGCGCCGGCCCGGCTGGCCTAATGAACTCAAGCTTCATCCCTTTTCGATTAGGAGTTGCAGATGAGTTCATGGAGACTCTCGGTCCTCGCCGACCGCCACCGCGCCCTTGGTTCCAGCCTCGAAGACTGGAATGGCATGGGTACCGCCTGGACCTACCGGACCGATCTGGCCGACGAGCACGCGGCGATCCGCACCCGTGCCGGCCTGATGGACGTGTCGGGCCTCAAGAAAATGCACATCATCGGCCCCCACGCCGAGGCGCTGATCAACTTCGCCACCACCCGCAACGTCAGCAGGCTCTACCCGGGCAAGTCGGTCTATGCCTGCATGCTCAACGAGGCCGGCAAGTTCATCGACGACTGCGTGATCTACCGTAACGGCCCCAACGCCTTCATGGTGGTGCACGGTTCCGGCGCAGGTCACGAGATCCTGACCCGCGCAGCGGTCGGTCGCAACGTGGTGGTGCTGTTCGACGACGACCTGCACGACCTGTCCCTGCAAGGGCCGATGGCCGTCGATTTTCTCGCCAGGCACGTGCCGGGCATCCGTGAGCTGCCCTACTTCCACCACATGCAGACGACCCTCTTCGGCCGTCCGGTGATGCTGTCCCGCACCGGCTACACCGGCGAGCGCGGCTACGAGATCTTCTGTAAGGCCGCCGACGCCCCGCTGATCTGGGACACCATCGTCGCCGAAGGCAAGGAAATGGGCATCATGCCCTGCTCCTTTACGGCCCTCGACTGGCTGCGGGTGGAGAGCTACCTGCTGTTCTACCCCTACGACAACTCCGACATGTACCCGATGGACGGCGAACCGATCGGCGACAGCCTGTGGGAACTGGGCCTGGACTTCACCGTGTCGCCGGGCAAGAAGGAGTTCCGCGGTGCCGCCGAGCACTACCGTCTGCAGGGCAAGGAGCGCTTCAAGATCTTTGGTGTAGAGCTGGCCAGCAAGCAGGCAGCCCAGGCCGGCGACGCCCTCTACGACGGCGACACCAAGGTGGGCTTCGTCACCTGTGGAGTGTATTCGCGGCTGGTAGAGCGCTCGATGGCCATCGTCCGCCTCGACCCTGCTTACGCCGTTGCCGGCCGCAAGCTGCAGTTGCGCGGCCCCAGCCTCGAATGCGGCGCAACGACCCACACGCTGCCCTTCGACGACCCGGACAAGATCAAGCGCACTGCCAAGGGCTGAACGCCCGGATATCCGTGGGGGCGATGCCATTCGCCCTCCGTCGCGTGATCAAGTCCGCAGGCGAATGAATTCGCCCCCACGGGGCTGCCTCACGCAGCCCCCGATGGCCCGTCAGAGGCCGAGCAAAAGGAAACAGCCCATGAGCACCCCCACCCGACGTTACACCCTGTCCCTGTCCTGTCCCGACAAGGTCGGCATCGTCGCCGCCGTCAGCGCCTTTCTGGCCAAGAACCACGGCTGGATCACCGAAGCCAGCCACCACGCAGATCCCGAAGCCCGGCGCTTCTTCATGCGCCAGGAAATCCTGGCCGACTCCCTGCCCTTCGGCATCGACACCCTGCGCGACAAGTTCGCCCCCATCGCCGTCGAGTTCGGCATAGACTGGCGCATCTCCGACAGCGCCCGCAAAAAGCGCGTCGTCATCCTCGTCTCCAAGCAAGAACATTGCCTGTACGACCTCTTCGCCCGCTGGCAGTCCGGCGACCTGGACATCGACATCCCCTGCGTCATCTCCAACCACGAAACCTTCCGCGGTTTCGTCGAGTGGCACGGCATCCCCTTCCACCACGTCCCCGTCACCGCGGACAACAAGCCCGCCGCCTACGCCAAGGTCGAGGAGCTGTTCCGCGAGGCCGACGGCGACGTGATGGTCCTCGCCCGCTACATGCAGATCCTCTCGCCGGAGCTGTGCATCAACTACCCCGGCCAGATCATCAACATCCACCACAGCTTCCTGCCCAGCTTCGTCGGCGCCAAGCCCTATCACCAGGCCCACACCAAGGGCGTCAAGCTCATCGGTGCCACCTGCCACTACGTCACCAGCGAGCTCGACCAGGGGCCGATCATCGAGCAGGACGTCATCCGCGTGGATCACTCCGACGCACCCGACGACCTCGTCCGCTACGGCAAGGACATCGAGAAGGCCGTACTCGCACGCGGACTGCGCTACCACCTGGAAGACCGCGTGCTGATGCATGGCAACAAGACGGTGGTGTTCCGATGACCGCCCAGATCATCGACGGCAAAGCCCTCTCGAAACGCCTGCGCGAAGGCTTCCGGGAGCGCGTCGATCACCTCGCCGACCAGGGCGTTCAGCCCGGCCTGGCCGTCATCCTTGTCGGCGACAACCCCGCGTCCCGTGTCTATGTCGGCAACAAGATCAAGGCCTGCGAGGAGTGCGGCGTGCGCTCCTTCCACATCGCCCTGCCCGCCGATACGCCCCAGGCCGAGGTGCTTGCCACCATCGCCCGCCTCAATGCCGACCCAGCTGTGCATGGCATCCTGATCCAGCTGCCGCTGCCCCCGCACATCGAGCCGCGCAGCGTGCTGGAGGCGATCTCGGTGCACAAGGACGTGGACGGCTTTCACCTCTACAACGTCGGCGGACTCGTCGTCGGCAACACCATCTTCCCGCCGTGCACGCCCTACGGCGTGCAATTGCTGCTCGACACCACCGGCACCGACGTGGCCGGCAAGAACGTGGTCGTGGTCGGCGCCAGCAACATCGTCGGCAAGCCGATGGCCCTGATGCTGCTGCAGCGCGAGGCCACCGTGACGATCTGCCACGCAAAGACCCGCGACCTCGCCCAGCACACCATCCTCGCCGACATCCTCATCGTCGCCGCCGGCAAGCCGGGCCTGATCGTGCCTCAAATGGTCAAGGAAGGCGCCATCGTCATCGACGTGGGCATCAACCGCCTGACGGACGGCCCCAACGCCGGCAAGATCGTCGGCGACGTGGATTTCGACGGCGTGAAGGAAAAGGCCAGCTGGATCACCCCGGTGCCCGGCGGCGTCGGCCCGATGACCGTCACCATGCTCATCGAGAACACCCTGCGCTCCGCCGAACGGGCGCTACGCATGCGCCAGGCCGACGATTTTCAGGATTGGGAAGCACCGGTGCTGAAAGGCGCTTGAATACCGCCCAATACCACGAAATACCACCCGAGCACCAGCACTCTGCATCGTCCGGACGTGATCCGCAATTCGCAAGCCCAGCGCCCATTGAATTCAGGAATGCAGTCCGGACGATACCTTCTGATGCATTGCCGCGAATTCTATTTACCTATCCCCCACAACGGTCCCAAAACCAGGAACAAACCCACAGCTCTCCAATTCTGATGTGTGATGCGATGTGGGCAGATCGTAGGAGCGACTGGCCTCCGCCCCCATATGTTTTTCCCTGCAGGCTATCCATCACCAAAGCGCTCTTGCGCTTGGGCGTCCAACGGTGGATTTCGTCTTCCATCGCCGTACTCATGTGCCATTCCTTTCAGGGCTAGCAGGCCGATTCAAAAAGCTCAGACCCCACGTCCAGCCTGACGCTCATCATTCGGTCTCTCATGACTTCATTCCCGAAATTGGATTCTCAATCCCTTTCTGATGCCCATCGAATGTGCCCGGAAATGGGTTTTCTCCCGATTTCGAGTGCCGCGTCATGCTGCGCGCCCCGCGTCCTGTAATTTCGCAATCCACAGCAGGTTGTACGCCGCTGCCAACAAATAGGCGGCGATCTGGGGTCTCGGGCTTCTCCGATGAAGCGGGTCTTGCATTCCGCCCACCGTCTTCAGCCACCCGAAGATATCTTCAACCCGCATTCTCTTGCGCTGGCTGACCTTGTAGCCTTCGGTGCAGGTCGTCCGTCCATCGAGGCCCGGTGTCTTGCGTCCTTCAATTCGGGCGATATGAGGTTTGATCTTGTGCTCGCGCAAATGCTGGACAAAGTCCTTCACGTGGTAGCCCTTGTCAGCGCCCAGTGTCTTGGGATGAATCCTGCGGCGCCGGGCGCGGGTGAGCAGTTGGCGAGCCGCTTTGTGTTCGGCCATCGTCGCATCGGTGATGAGCAGATCGATGCACAGGCCGCTGCGGTTCTCCATGAGCGCATGGCCGCCGTAACTGAGCTTGGCCCGCTCGCCATTGCTCTTGCGCATGAGTTTCGCGTCGGGATCAGTTGTGCTCTGGTGGGTGGCGTTGGAACGCTTCGCTCCCTTGAAGTCCACCATGCCGGTGCCGTCCCCGCCGGACACCTGGGTGGCTCGTCGTCGTCCTTGCGCTTGAAGCTCTTGAAGGATGCCCAAGAGTCGATCAAGGTGCCATCCACGGTGAAGTGATCGGACGACAGCAGCTTGTCCTTGCGGGCCAGACGCACCACTTCGTCAAAGAAACGACGGGCGATGTCCGTTTCCACCAATCGCTCGCGCAGGCGGCTGAAATTGGATTGATCCAATCCACCCGACTCCAGGTCCAGATCGAGAAACCAGCGAAACAGCAGGTTGTAATCGAGTTGCTCACAGAACTGCCGATCCGAGCGCACCGAGTAAAACGCGATCAGCAACTGCGCCTTGAGCAGCCGCTCCGGCGGAATCGAGGGCCGACCGCCCTTAGCATAAAGCCCGTCGAGTTCCGCCGAAATGGCCGACAGTGCCGAGTCGGCCAGTTTCTTCACCGGACGCAGCGGATGATCGGCCGGAATCCGGGACTCGACCGAGAAATAGTGGAACATCGAGGGCTGGGGATCGACTTCGCCGCGCATCGATGCTGTGCCTAGGGTTTGGGAGATACGGCTAGGACAAGTGGGTATATGGATCGTTCGCTGGGTTCTGTATCAACCTGCTAACACCTGAGCAAGGGTTGAATGCAGGCGTTGGCGGGATCTTGTTTTGTGTTGCCGGCCAATACAAAAAGCCCCCGCAGAGAACTCTGCGGGGGCTTCGATGGGTTAGTCTGACGATGACCTACTTTCACGCACGGCTGTGCACTATCATCGGCGCGGTCTCGTTTCACGGTCCTGTTCGGGATGGGAAGGGGTGGTTCCAAGACGCTATGGTCGTCAGACTATAACTTGTACCGCTCAGGCGCGCTTTCGCGCTGAGCGTCAAAGGGAAGAAGTGTTCTGTGGGGTGTGTGACTGCGCTGTGCGCGGTGTTCATCTTGCACTTTTTTGCAAGGTTATAGGATCAAGCCTCACGGGCAATTAGTACTGGTTAGCTTAACGCATTACTGCGCTTCCACACCCAGCCTATCAACGTCGTGGTCTTCAACGACCCTTCAGGGGAATCAAGTTCCCAGGGATATCTCATCTTGAGGCGAGTTTCCCGCTTAGATGCTTTCAGCGGTTATCTCTTCCGGATTTAGCTACCCGGCGATGCGACTGGCGTCACAACCGGTACACCAGAGATCCGTCCACTCCGGTCCTCTCGTACTAGGAGCAGGCCCCCTCAAATATCCAGCGCCCACGGCAGATAGGGACCAAACTGTCTCACGACGTTTTAAACCCAGCTCACGTACCACTTTAAATGGCGAACAGCCATACCCTTGGGACCGGCTACAGCCCCAGGATGTGATGAGCCGACATCGAGGTGCCAAACTCCGCCGTCGATGTGAACTCTTGGGCGGAATCAGCCTGTTATCCCCAGAGTACCTTTTATCCGTTGAGCGATGGCCCTTCCATACAGAACCACCGGATCACTATGACCTGCTTTCGCACCTGCTCGACTTGTCGGTCTCGCAGTCAAGCCTTCTTTTGCCATTGCACTATCAGTACGATGTCCGACCGTACCTAGAAGACCTTCGTACTCCTCCGTTACCTTTTGGGAGGAGACCGCCCCAGTCAAACTGCCTACCATGCACGGTCCCCGATCTGGATTCACAGACCTAGGTTAGAACCTCAACGACACCAGGGTGGTATTTCAAGGACGGCTCCACCAGAACTAGCGTCCTGGTCTCAGCGCCTCCCACCTATCCTACACAAGTCCCGTCAAAGTCCAATGCAAAGCTACAGTAAAGGTTCATGGGGTCTTTCCGTCTAGCCGCGGGGAGATTGCATCTTCACAAACACTTCAACTTCGCTGAGTCTCAGGAGGAGACAGTGTGGCCATCGTTACGCCATTCGTGCAGGTCGGAACTTACCCGACAAGGAATTTCGCTACCTTAGGACCGTTATAGTTACGGCCGCCGTTTACCGGGGCTTCGATCAAGAGCTTGCACCCCATCACTTAACCTTCCGGCACCGGGCAGGCGTCACACCCTATACGTCCACTTTCGTGTTTGCAGAGTGCTGTGTTTTTAATAAACAGTCGCAGCCACCGATTCTCTGCGGCCTCTTCGCCCTTCGGATGTACTCCTACAAGCTACCGAGGCATACCTTCTCCCGAAGTTACGGTATCAATTTGCCGAGTTCCTTCTCCTGAGTTCTCTCAAGCGCCTTAGTATCTTCTACCTGCCCACCTGTGTCGGTTTGCGGTACGGTCACTCTATGACTGAAGCTTAGAGGCTTTTCCTGGAAGCAGGGTATCAATCACTTCGGTCTCAAAGAGACCTCGTCGTCACGCCTCAGCTAAGCTCTCCGGATTTGCCTAAAGAGCACGCCTACACGCTTAAACCGGGACGTCCAACACCCGGCTGACCTAACCTTCTCCGTCCCCCCATCGCATCATAGAGCGGTACAGGAATATTGACCTGTTTCCCATCGACTACGCATTTCTGCCTCGCCTTAGGGGCCGACTCACCCTGCGTCGATGAACGTTGCGCAGGAAACCTTGGGCTTTCGGCGAGGGTGCTTTTCACACCCTTTATCGCTACTCATGTCAGCATTCGCACTTCTGATATCTCCAGCATCCTTTACAAGACACCTTCACAGACTTACAGAACGCTCCCCTACCATCTCTTACGAGATCCGCAGCTTCGGTTCATGGCTTGAGCCCCGTTACATCTTCCGCGCAGGACGACTCGACTAGTGAGCTATTACGCTTTCTTTAAAGGGTGGCTGCTTCTAAGCCAACCTCCTAGCTGTCTATGCCTTCCCACCTCGTTTTCCACTTAGCCATGTATTTGGGACCTTAGCTGGCGGTCTGGGTTGTTTCCCTCTTGACGATGGACGTTAGCACCCACCGTCTGTCTCCCGTGTATCACTTTCCGGTATTCGGAGTTTGCTATCGCGGGGTAGATCGCAATGACCCCCCCAACGATTACAGTGCTCTACCCCCGGAAGTGTCCGCACGAGGCACTACCTAAATAGTTTTCGGGGAGAACCAGCTATTTCCAAGTTTGTTTAGCCTTTCACCCCTATCCACAGCTCATCCCCTAATTTTTCAACATTAGTGGGTTCGGACCTCCAGTGCGTGTTACCGCACCTTCATCCTGGCCATGGATAGATCACTTGGTTTCGGGTCTACGCCCAGCAACTGAATCGCCCTTATCAGACTCGCTTTCGCTACGCCTCCCCTATCCGGTTAAGCTTGCTACTGAACGTAAGTCGCTGACCCATTATACAAAAGGTACGCAGTCACCCCTTGCGAGGCTCCCACTGTTTGTATGCATGCGGTTTCAGGATCTATTTCACTCCCCTCCCGGGGTTCTTTTCGCCTTTCCCTCACGGTACTGGTTCACTATCGGTCGATCACGAGTATTTAGCCTTGGAGGATGGTCCCCCCATCTTCAGACAGGATTTCACGTGTCCCGCCCTACTTGTCGCACGCTCAGACCCGCCGGCTACTTTTCACATACGGGGCTATCACCCACTATGGCCAAGCTTTCCAGCTTGTTCTGTTAAGTAACCGGTTTAGTCGTGCAGGCTCATCCCCGTTCGCTCGCCACTACTTGGGGAATCTCGGTTGATTTCTTTTCCTCGGGGTACTTAGATGTTTCAGTTCTCCCGGTTCGCTTCCACTGACCTATGAATTCAGTCAGGGATACCTCAAAAGAGGTGGGTTTCCCCATTCGGATATCGGGGGATCAAAGCTCCATTGCCAGCTCCCCCCCGCTTTTCGCAGGCTTGCACGTCCTTCATCGCCTGTGATCGCCAAGGCATCCACCACATGCACTTTGTCGCTTGATCCTATAACGTTGCACTCTGATTGCTCAGAGACAAAGCTATCGACGAACTCGCGCTTGTGCGCATCACCACTGTGCTGGTTCAAAGCCAGCAGTGATGCAAATGCAATCACACAACCCATGTAGCCTCTGTCTCATCAACAGACGCTACACACTTCTTCCACTTTGTTAAAGATCGAACAGTCTTACTGGCAAAAACCAGAACAAAGCACACGCACCGTGCTGCTTTGTTCTGATCTCTGGTGGAGGCAGTCGGGATCGAACCGACGACCCCCGGCTTGCAAAGCCGGTGCTCTCCCAGCTGAGCTATGCCCCCTTTGATCGCTTGGTGGGTCAGGTAGGAATCGAACCTACGACCCCCGCCTTATCAAGACGGTGCTCTAACCGACTGAGCTACTGACCCCCATTACTGTTTCGAGGATCAGCCCAGACAGCCCGACATCAGCCCGCGATGTCTCACTGCCTGACGCCCAGCCTCTCACTGTTCTTTAAAAAACAACCGATAGGTTGTGGATACTCGATTCAGAGGTTTTTCTCTAGAAAGGAGGTGATCCAGCCGCACCTTCCGATACGGCTACCTTGTTACGACTTCACCCCAGTCATGAAGCTCACCGTGGTAAGCGCCCTCCTTGCGGTTAAGCTACCTACTTCTGGTAAACCCCACTCCCATGGTGTGACGGGCGGTGTGTACAAGACCCGGGAACGTATTCACCGCAGCATGCTGATCTGCGATTACTAGCGATTCCGACTTCATGGAGTCGAGTTGCAGACTCCAATCCGGACTACGATCGGCTTTCTGGGATTGGCTCCACCTCGCGGCTTGGCAACCCTCTGTACCGACCATTGTATGACGTGTGAAGCCCTACCCATAAGGGCCATGAGGACTTGACGTCATCCCCACCTTCCTCCGGTTTGTCACCGGCAGTCTCATTAGAGTGCCCAACTTAATGCTGGCAACTAATGACAAGGGTTGCGCTCGTTGCGGGACTTAACCCAACATCTCACGACACGAGCTGACGACAGCCATGCAGCACCTGTGTCCAGGCTCTCTTTCGAGCACCAAGCCATCTCTGGCAAGTTCCTGGCATGTCAAGGGTAGGTAAGGTTTTTCGCGTTGCATCGAATTAATCCACATCATCCACCGCTTGTGCGGGTCCCCGTCAATTCCTTTGAGTTTTAACCTTGCGGCCGTACTCCCCAGGCGGTCAACTTCACGCGTTAGCTGCGTTACTCAATGAGTCTCCTCACCGAACAACTAGTTGACATCGTTTAGGGCGTGGACTACCAGGGTATCTAATCCTGTTTGCTCCCCACGCTTTCGTGCATGAGCGTCAGTACTGGCCCAGGAGGCTGCCTTCGCCATCGGTGTTCCTCCGCATCTCTACGCATTTCACTGCTACACGCGGAATTCCACCTCCCTCTGCCGTACTCGAGTGATGCAGTCACAAACGCAGTTCCCAGGTTGAGCCCGGGGATTTCACATCTGTCTTACATCACCGCCTGCGCACGCTTTACGCCCAGTAATTCCGATTAACGCTCGCACCCTACGTATTACCGCGGCTGCTGGCACGTAGTTAGCCGGTGCTTCTTCTGTCGGTACCGTCATCCCCCCGAGGTATTAACCCGAAGGATTTCTTTCCGACTGAAAGAGCTTTACAACCCGAAGGCCTTCTTCACTCACGCGGCATGGCTGGATCAGGCTTTCGCCCATTGTCCAAAATTCCCCACTGCTGCCTCCCGTAGGAGTCTGGGCCGTGTCTCAGTCCCAGTGTGGCGGATCATCCTCTCAGACCCGCTACGGATCGTCGCCTTGGTAGGCCTTTACCCCACCAACTAGCTAATCCGACATCGGCCGCTCGTATAACGCGAGGTCTTACGATCCCCCGCTTTCCCCCTCAGGGCGTATGCGGTATTAGCGTAACTTTCGCTACGTTATCCCCCATTACACGGCACGTTCCGATGCATTACTCACCCGTTCGCCACTCGCCACCAGGCCGAAGCCCGTGCTGCCGTTCGACTTGCATGTGTAAAGCATGCCGCCAGCGTTCAATCTGAGCCAGGATCAAACTCTTAAGTTCAATCCAAAAACTCCAGAAACCTGACGATTTCTGCAGATACTTCAATTTCTTTGTGGCTTCTGATATAAATCAGTCACCCCTCAAAACCGAGCACCCACACCTATCGGTTGTTCATCTTTTTAAAGAACTGCTGCAGAAGCAGCGAAGAGGTGCGCATTATACAGAGCCTTTTAACCCTGTCAAGCAGTTTGTTTCAGCACTTCGAAACAAACTGCTTAACGCGCCAGCACCGAAACACACAAACCGCTTCAGCACCGCCTCCTCACCCCGTAGCGCCTACTTCGTAACGCGCTGCAGCGAAAGAGCTGCGCATTATAAAGAGTTATCGGAATGCGTCAACACTATTTGGGAAAATAATTCTCGAGCGCCGAGTATCGGGTGTTTGGCCTCTATATGTACCCCTCCAACAAAGACGTTCTTACAGGAAACACACGACCCAGTTGGTAACGTCCAACGCTCAAAAGGCCCTGTCCGCATCGTTCAGCCGGGCCTGGAGAATTGCTGCCGCCCGCTCCGATACAACCAGCGTCAATTTCATCGTAGCACGCGTGGCGCCAACAAAAAGCCGCCGCACAGCCTTGTCGTCGAGGCTTTCAAAATCCACCTCAGTGAGAATCACACAAGGCGCGGCCCGGCCTTTGAAGCGCAACACAGAGTCCGTCAGAATGTCGCCCTCGGTCAGGATCGGATTACCCAGCAGGTCGTAGCGCCCCGTGGGAGCCCTAAGCGAATAAGGGCCGAGTCTCGTGAATGGCGTCAGCGCCGAATGTTCGCGCCCGCGATAGCTGATCAGCGCAATGTGCGAACGCTTGAAGCCCAGACCGATGGCACGGGTGACTGCGCTGACCGAGCGGGCCACCAGTTCGTCGGGCGTCGTGTAAATCAGGATGTCGATGTCCGATCCGCTCAGAGGACTGCCGGCATCGACGGGGTGTTCCAGCGGCAGCAATAGATTGAGGGACGCGAGGATGTCCTTCGGGCTGCGGTAATTGATGTCGGAACGCAGCGTCACCCAGCCCGGCAACTGAACCTGTGGCAGGCCATAGAGGTTCTGCATCGGATCCTCCAGCCACCAGGCCCGCCCACTTGGGCGCAGGAAACGCAGCAGGTTGTCGGCCCAGCGGGCATGGAAGTCCTGCCCTTCGTCGATGATGATCTCGTCGAAACGATCCGCCTCATCCGGAACATGCTTGTCCAGAAAGCCCTCCAATCGGGCGAAGGCGCCTTCACGGCTGAAATCCGGCACTTCGCCGGCTGCCTGACAGACACGGTCAGCCAGTTGGTGATAAGTAAGGACTTGACCGCCCTGCGGGGCGATCAGCGCGATGTGATCGGCCAGCGGCCGGTTGTAGCAAACGTAGAGCGGCTTGCGCCCGGCGGCGAGCGCATCCCGATAGACCGCCATCGCCAGTTGGGTCTTGCCCGAGCCGGCAGTGCCGATCACGCGCAGGCGGAAGGGCTCGCACTCGATGCGCCGCGCCCACTCCGCCAGGCCACCGGCCAACCGTGTATATAGCGCATGCGCCTCGCCGACGACCGCATGCACTTCCGGCACCAGTTGCAGCACGTCGCCGAGGAAGCGGTGCAGCTTATCCTTATAGAGGACCGACTCACCCCGCGCCGGCAGTATGGAGCGCACGGTGTGCGCCAAGTAATCCCGCTTTCCCGCATCGATGATGCGCGCCGGGTCGATACCCGCGGTGCCGGGCTGCTTCACGGTGTAATCCGGGCAGAACAGTAGCGCATCGACCTGCGGCGATTCGATCCCGCAGATCGCCCTCAGACGCTGGGTGAACGCATCGACGGTCCGCGCGAGTCGGAGCGGCACGCTTTTGTCCTTCTGGGCATAGCGCTTCACCAGGCCTTCCGGCGTCTCGGCCAAGAAGCCGGATTTCTGCTCGATCAGCAGCAGCTTGCCAGTCGGCCCGACGACCGCGAAATCGATCTCGCCGACGATGGCGTAATTACCCTGCTGGACCCGCGTCCAGTGCACGCCGTGATAAACCGTGTAAGTGTCGTCCAACTCCGCAGCAAGAATCGCCAGGGTTTCGATTTCGCGCTGGGCGGCGCCGCTGGCCTTCAACTCGCGCCAGCCTTCGGGATGAATGACAGCCATGTCGGGGATTCTCGTGATCGGATCCGGTCTGGATCGCAACCCGGCCATTCTGTCAGCCCGGCCCACCGATTGTCATGCCGCCCGTTGCAGCGCACGCTGCTATACATATGTGAGGTCGCGGTCATCACAGATCCGCCGCCGCTGCAGATGCCCGGTTGATACCCATCAAGGCCGGGCGCCCCTCCCCACGGAGACAATGCCCAAAACCCTTCGGAAGGTGAGGCCATGTTCCGCATTTCGAGCTATATCCGCGAAATCACCACTCCCACGCCCCTCGGCCCACGCCGTGCGCCGCCGGGGCCGGTAGTCATCTGGAACCTGATCCGCCGCTGCAACCTGACCTGCAAGCACTGCTACTCGATCTCCGCCGACAAGGACTTCGCCGGCGAGCTCGACACACCGGAGATCTTCCGCGTGATGGACGACCTGAAGGCCTTCCGCGTACCGGTGCTGATCCTCTCGGGCGGCGAACCCCTGCTGCGGCCGGACATCTTCGAGATCGCCGGCCGCGCCAAGGCGATGGGCTTCTACGTCGGCCTGTCATCCAACGGCACGCTGATCGACAAGGACAACATCGATGCGATCGCCGCCGCGGACTTCGACTATGTGGGTGTCAGCCTCGACGGCATCCGCGCGACCCACGACAAGTTCCGCCGCCTCGACGGCGCCTTCGAGCGTTCGCTGGCCGGCCTGCGCCTGTGCCGCGAGCTCGGCGTGAAGGTCGGCGTGCGCTTCACGATGACCCAGGACAACGCCACCGACCTGCCCGCCGTGTTGCAGCTGGTGGAGGATGAAGGCATCGACCGCTTCTACTTCTCGCACCTCAACTACGCCGGGCGCGGCAACAAGAACCGCGCCGACGATGCCCACCACATCCTCACCCGCAAGGCGATGGATCTGCTGTTCGACACGGCCTGGGACTGCGAGCGGCGCGGCCTCGACAAGGACTTCACCACTGGCAACAACGACGCCGACGGCCCCTTCTTCCTGCACTGGGTGCAACAACGCTTCCCGCAGCATGCGGCCCACGTGGAGGCCAAGCTGCGGCAATGGGGCGGAAACTCCAGCGGCATCAACGTGGCCAACATCGACAACCTGGGCAACGTCCATCCCGACACCATGTGGTGGCACCACACCCTCGGCAATGTCCGCGAGCGCAGCTTCGGCGACATCTGGACCGATCTGTCGGACCCGCTGATGGCCGGCCTCAAACAGTCGCCGCGGCCGGTCAAGGGACGCTGCGCCGACTGCCGCTACCTGTCCATCTGCAACGGCAACACCCGCGTGCGAGCCCAGCAACTGACCGGCGATCCATGGCAGGAAGACCCCGGCTGCTACCTCGACAACACCGAGATCGGCGTCGCCGACGGCGAGCGCCTGGAAGTGAAGCCGTGGGTCCGGCTGCACTCCATCGCCTGAAACGGCAAACCGACGGCACACCGTGAGGGTGACTCGTTCGTCCCCGCCGCCTCAACAAAGCCCGCGGGTGGGCGCATTCGCCCGCACAAGGGACCGGAGCACCATGATCAAGCGCCTCATCCCCGCCATCGCCCTCGCCGCGCTGGCCTTCACCACCCTGCCGGCCCGGGCCGGCGCAGCGGAACTCTTCGCCCAGCACTGCGCCAGCTGCCACGGCGCCGGCCGGCTGGGCGCAATGGGGCCGGCCCTGTTGCCGGACAGCCTCGAGCGCCTCAAGCGCAAGGATGCCGTCGCGACGATCCGCGACGGCCGCACCGCGACGCAGATGCCGCCCTTCTCGGCGGTGCTGTCCGCCGCAGAGATCGACGCCCTCGCCGAGTGGATCTACTCGCCGGTCAGCCCCGCGCCCACGTGGAGCGCCGCCGACATCCGCGCCTCGCGCGTCGAACCCTATCCGCCCGGCAGCCTGCCGGACGCCCGCCAGGGCGACGTGGCCAAGGCCGATCCGATGAATCTGTTCATCGTCGTCGAAGCCGGCGACCACCACGTCAGCGTACTCGACGGCGACCGCATGGAGCGCATCTTCCGCTTCCCATCCCGCTACGCGTTGCACGGCGGTCCCAAGTTCACGCCGGACGGGCGTTACGTGTTCTTCGCATCCCGCGACGGCTGGGTCAGCAAGTTCGACATCTGGAACCTGAAGGTCGTCGCCGAGGTGCGCGCCGGCCTCAACACCCGCAACGCCGCCGTCTCCAGCAACGGGCGCTACGTGGCGGTAGCCAACTACCTGCCCGGCAACCTGGCCATCTTCGACGCCGACCTCAAGCTGCTCAAGCTCATCGACGGCCGCAACCTGAAGGGCGACGCCGCTTCGCGCATCTCGGCGGTATACGATGCGGCGCCGCGCAAGAGCTTCGTGGTCGGCCTGAAGGATCTGCCGGAGATTTGGGAAATCTCCTACGACCCGGCCGCCAAGCCTTTCCACGACGGCTACGTGCACGACTACAAGATGGGCGAGGCGATTTCCACGCCCGGCTACCTCAACCCGCGCCGCACGCTGCTCGAAGAACCCCTCGACGACTTTTTCTTCACCCAGGACTACACCAACGTAGTCGGCGCCAACCGGGACGGGCACGGCAAGGTGGTCAATCTCGACGTGCGCCGGTCGATCAGCAACCTGGACCTGCCCGGCATGCCGCACCTCGGCTCCGGCATTTCCTGGCTACGAGATGGTCACCGTGTGGTGGCCAGCACCAACCTGAAGGACGCGCGGGTCAGCGTCATCGACATGCAGAACTGGCAGACCGTCGCCACGATCCCCACCCTGGGCCCTGGCTTCTTCCTGCGCAGCCATGAAAACAGCCCCTATGCATGGGTCGATTCGATGATGAGCCCGACCGCCCGCGATACCCTGCAGGTGATCGATAAGCAGAGCCTGCAGGTCGTCGCCCAGGTCCGCCCCGAACCGGGCAAAACCTTCGCCCACGTGGAATTCGACCGCAACGGCCGCTATGTGATCGCCAGCCTGATGGAGAAGGACGGCGCGCTGATCTTCCTCGACGCTCAGACCTTCAAGGAGATCAAGCGCCTGCCGGCCTCGAAGCCGATCGGCAAGTACAATCTGTTCAACAAGATCCAGCGCTCGGAAGGCACCAGCCACTAGGCGGGCCGGATCTCAGCCGCACACAGGCACCCGCGGGCCGTCCGTCGCTTGAGCGCGGTCAAGGCCCGCGTTTCCGGCAGGGGCCAATCTGTCATGGCCCTGAGCAGTCCCCAATCGGAGAAGACACCATGAGCGATGCCCTGCCCCCCGTCATCGTCGATGCCCGCGGCCTGATGCCGCCGGAGCCGCTGAACCTGACCCTCGAAGCCCTCGACACCCTGCCGCCGGGCGGCGAGGTGATCCTGCTGATCTACCGGGAGCCGACACCGCTGTACGACATCCTGCGGCGCAACGGCTACACCCATCGCACCGAGATGAACAGCGATGGCGAATTCGCGATCCACATCCGCCACGCCGCCGCCTGAGCGGCGGAGCGCAGCCTCAGTCGTGTTCGGCCAGGCGGGCGGCGTCGTGAATCACGATGTGCTTGCCCTGCACCGAGATCAGGCCGGCATCGGACAGCTCGTGGAAGATCCGCGACAGGGTTTCCGGCGTCAGGCTCAGGCGCGACGCGATCACCTGCTTGCTGGTCGGCAGCTCGACGCTGTGCGTGCCGTCCTTCGGCGCACAGGGCGCGCTTTCGGCCAGCTGCAACAGGTAGCCGATGACCCGCTGGGTGGACGAGCGCAGCGCGTAGGACTCCACGTCCCGCACCATGGTGTGCAGGCGGATCGACATGCCGGCCAGCAGCTTGCGCGCAAAGCGCGGGTCCTGCTCGATCTGGTCGAACACCGCCGCCGAACCGATGTGCAGCACCAGCGTGTCGGCCAGCGCCTCACCGAGCACCGGATAGGGCTGGTCGAGGAACATCACCGCCTCGCCAAAGCTCTGCAGCGGCCCGAGGATCTCGACGACCTTCTCGTTGCCCTGGGCGGACGTGAAGGCCAGCTTGATCTGCCCCCACACGACCAGAAAGAAGCCCTTCGGCAGATCGCCGCGCTGGAACAGGCGGTCGCCCTTCTGCAGGCGCTTCTCCCGCGTCGCGGCGGCCAGGTGGGCCAGATCCTCCGGTGCCAAGGCGCTGAACAGGGGCATGCGGCTGAGCAAGCCGGGAATATCGATCTTGTCGGAGGACATGGCGCGGATTCTCGTATTGGGCGAAATAGCAGCTACAGATTCTAACCTTCTCCGCCCCCCCGGAAACCTCTGTACGGAGTCCTTACCCCTTTATGGATAAGCCCATCTCACTGCAGGCGCGCCCCACAGGTGCAGCGCCCCAACCCGCCGCCGAGCCGCCCGCTTCGGGTGCCGCGGTCCTGTTCGCCGCCCCCCACCGCGCCATGTTCCTGGCCGGCGCGGTGCAAACCCTGCTGGCCTTCGCGCCGTGGGCGTGGGAACTGCTGGCCCGCAATGGCCTGCTGCCAGCCCCCGCCTGGCCGTGGCCACCTGCCTGGGTACACGGCCTGTGGGCCGCCTACGGCATCTTCCCGTTCTTCGTGTTCGGCTTCCTGCTGACCGCCATGCCGCGCTGGCAGGGCATGCCCGACACACCCGGCGCGGTGGCGCGCGCGCCGTGGCTGCTGCTGGCGGCCGGCTGGCTGGGCTTCGATGCGGGCCTGTTCGTCGCCACGCCGGCGTTGCGGATCGGTGGGCTGGCGCTGGTGCTGGCCGGCTGGCTGCTGCTCCTGCGCGCGCTGTGGCCGGTGGCCTTCAAGCCGGAAGCCCAGCGCAAGCACGCGGGCACGGCCTGGTTCGCCCTCGCCGCTGGCGCGCTCGGCCTCATCGCCTGGCTGGCTTTCGCGGCCGGCGCTGCCCCACTGGCCGCCCGCATCGGCGTGTCCATCGGCGTGTGGTGGCTGCTCGCCCCGCTGTTCATGGTGGTCAGCCACCGCATGATTCCCTTCTTCTCGTCGTCCGCCCTGCCCAAGTACGAACTCGTCCGCCCGGACTGGGCGCTGCAGGTGCTGGTTGGCGCCAGCCTGGTCCACGGCCTGCTGGCGATGGCCGAGCACGACGCCTGGGCCTGGCCCGTCGACCTGGCCGCGGCCGGCACGGCCCTGTGGCTGAGCTGGAAATGGCAGTTCCGGCGCAGCTTCGCGGTGCGCCTGCTGGCCATGCTGCACATCGGCTTCCTGTGGCTGGGCATCGCCTGGCTGCTGGCCGGCGTACAAGGCCTGCTGCACGCCTTCGGCATCGTCACCCTGGGCCTGGCGCCGCTGCATGCAATGGCGGTCGGCTTCTTCGCGACGATGACGCTGGCGATGGTGTCGCGCGTCACCCTCGGCCACTCCGGACGGCCGCTGGTGGCCGACGAACTGACCTGGCGGCTGGCCCTCGGTCTCCACGCGGTCGCCGCGGTGCGCGTGCTGGCCGATGTGCTGCCCGGCGCGCAGACGGTGCTGCCGGCGGTCGCCGCCGTCGGCTGGCTGGCCGTATTCACCCCGTGGGTCGTGCGCCTGGTGCCGATCTACCTGAGCCGGCGCGCCGACGGCAAGCCGGGCTGAGCCCGGCCGTCACTGCCTTGCTGCAAGGCAGCGAAGCACATCGTTTTCATGCGACCATGCGCGAGCGCGGGCGGCTGACATGCCGCCCGCGTTTCCCGAAACAACCGCGCTATCGACATGGAATTCCTGACCGACCCGCAACTGCTGATCGCCTTCTTCACCCTCACCGCGCTGGAACTGGTGCTGGGCATCGACAACGTGATCTTCATCTCCATCCTGGTGGACAAGCTGCCGCCGGCCCAGCGCGGCAACGCCCGCCGGCTGGGGCTGTTCCTGGCGATGTTCATGCGGATCGGCCTCCTGATGCTGCTGTCGTGGCTGGCCGGGCTTACCGAGCCCCTCGTCACGGTGCTGGAGCACGGCTTCTCCGGCCGCGACCTGATCCTGCTGGCCGGTGGCCTGTTCCTGGTCTGGAAGAGCACCCAGGAGGTGCACCAGCTGATGGAAGGCGAGGAAGGCGAAGCCTCCAGCGCCGTGCAGGCCACCTTCGGCGCCGTGCTCGTGCAGATCATCCTGATCGACATCGTCTTCTCGCTGGACTCCATCATCACCGCCATCGGCATGGTCAATAACCTTCAGGTGATGATCGCCGCGGTGGTCGCCTCGGTGGGCCTGATGATGCTCGCCTCCGGCCCGATCGGCGACTTCGTGTCGCGCCACCCCACCGTCAAGATGCTGGCCCTGTCCTTCCTGCTGGTGATCGGCGTGGTGCTGATCGCCGACGCCTTCGGCCACCACGTGCCGAAGGGCTACATCTACTCGGCGATGGCCTTCTCGGTGCTGGTCGAAACCCTCAACCTGCGCATGCGCAGCCGCCAGGCCGCCAAGGCCGAGCCGGTCAAGCTGCACGCTGCCTATGCGCGGGAGGAGAAGCAATGACGGCCCCCTTCGGGCCGCTGACTCCCGATTTCGTGCTGTCGGCGGTGGAGGCCACCGGCCTCTTCTGCGACGGCCGGCTTCTGACCCTCAACAGCTACGAGAACCGCGTCTACCAGATCGGCATCGAGGATGCCGCGCCGGTGGTCGCCAAGTTCTACCGCCCGGCGCGCTGGAGCGATGAGGCGATCCTCGAGGAACACGCCTTCCTGGCCGAACTAGTTGCCGCGGAGATCCCCGCCGTGCCGGCGCTGGAGATCGGCGGACGCACTCTGCAGCACACCGACGGCTTCCGGCTGGCCCTGTTCCCGCGCCGCGGTGGCCGCGCGCCGGAGCTGGACGACCCGGAGGTGCTGACTTGGCTGGGCCGCTTCCTCGGGCGCATCCATGCCATTGGCGCCCGCCAGCCCTTCGCCCACCGGCCGACGCTGGACATCCGCAGCTTCGGCGAGGAGCCGCGCGACGCGCTGCTGGCCTCGCCCTTCCTGCCGCCGGAGCTGCGCGACACTTGGCTGTCAGTAGTGGACCAGGCCCTGAACGGCGTGCGCCGCTGCTTCGCGCGGGCCGGCGAGCTGCCGCAGATCCGCCTTCACGGTGATGTACATAGCGGTAACGTGCTATGGACCGACGCCGGCCCTCATTTCGTGGATTTCGACGACGCCCGCAACGGCCCGGCGATCCAGGATCTGTGGATGCTGCTGTCCGGCGACGCGCCGGCGATGGCGCGCCAACTCGACGCGATCCTCGAAGGTTATGAACAGTTCGCCAACTTCGACCCGCGCAGCCTCAACCTGGTGGAAGCCCTGCGCACACTGCGCCTGATCCACTACGCCGGCTGGATCGCCCGCCGCTGGGACGACCCGGCCTTCCCGGCCGCCTTCAGCTGGTTCGACACGCCGCGCTACTGGCAGGACCAAATCCTGGCGCTGCGGGAACAGGTCGCGTTGATGGACGAATCGCCGCTGCTGCGGCAGTTCTGAACGGAAAGAAGTCAGGCCGGCGCCGCCGCTTCGGGCGCCTTGAACTCGCCAGAACGGAAGGCGTCGAGCATGCGGCGCATGCGGCCGGCGTCTTCGTCGGTGAAGCCGCGCTTGAAATCAGTCAGCACCAACCGCGTACGGGTCGGCCAGTTACCAGGAGCGTCATCGATGGCCAGCCATTGCGCATCGCCACCCTTGCGGGCCAGCCACTGGCTGGCCTCCCGCTCGCGCAGGCCATACAGCTCGTCGGGCTTGCGCGGAAAGATCGTCGGCGTGGTGTCGATGACCCGCGGCCGGATGTCCTCCGAAAAGCGCACCACCAGCTTGGGCAACGAGAACAGCGTGCGCCAGTCGGACGCGATGACGACCCGCGTCTCCGGGTAGTCGCGCAACACGTCCTCCAGCGCCGGCAGGCAACGGAAATCCTCGACCTCACCCCAGGGATGGGTGACGCCGTCGAAGTCGAGGAAAACGTAAACCGGGCTCATCGCCCCGGGCGCCGGAGCGGCGAGTTTTCGATCAGGATTTGACGCATCGCAACAATGACATACCAAAAAGCTGGAAACTGAGCGTTAACGAAAAACACCCGTGTAACAGACACGCTAGACTATTCTAAAGTCAGCGATTGTTGCAGTGCGGTAAATTTTCTTATCCCTACGGAGCCCCTTTATGAAACCCATCATCAACCTCGAAGGCAAGGTTGGCCTGATCACCGGCATCGCCAACGAAAAATCCATCTCCACCGGGGTAGCCGAAGCCTGCATCGACGCGGGCGCCAAGGTCATCATTACCTACCAGAACGAGAAGACCCTGGCTTTCATCGAGCCCATCGTCAGCCGCCTGGGCGTCGAGGACGTGATGCTGCTCGACGTGACCAAGCCCGAAATCGTCGATGACGTGTTCGCCCAGATCGACGCCAAGTACGGCAAGCTCGACTTCGCGATCCACTCCATGGCTTTCGCCAAGCGCGACGACCTGCACGGCCGCGTGGTGGACACCTCCGCCGACGGCTTCGCACTGGCGATGGACGTATCCACCCACTCCTTCGTGCGCCTGGCCCGCAAGGCCGAGCCCCTGCTCGAAAAGGCTGGCGGCGGCTCGCTGATCACCATGACCTACCTGGGCAGCGAGAAGGTCATCGCCAACTACGGCATGATGGGCCTGTGCAAGGCCGCGCTGGAAGCCGCCACCCGCTACATGGCCTTCGAGCTGGGCTCCAAGAACATCCGCGTCAACGCGATCTCCCCGGGCCCGCTGATGACCCGTGCCGCCTCCGGCATCGCCGGCTTCGACGGCCTGATGGCCGCCGCGGTGGATCGCTCCCCGCTGCACCGCCTGGTCACGCCGGAAGACATCGGCGCCCTCACGGCCTTCCTGGTTTCCGACGCGGGCCGCAACCTGTCCGGCGGCGTACACTTCGTGGATGCCGGCTACAACATCATCGGGTAATCCCACCCGCTACGTGATGACGGAGCCGGACACCGGGAACGCCGCGGGCGACGCCATCGTCGCCCGCATCGCCGATCCGGTGCCGGCCCATCCGCTCCTCGACGGCCGCCCCGAGCTCGGGCGCGGCGAGTCGTCCATCGTCCTCGACGCCGGCGACGGGGAGCGGGTCTACAAAGTCGTCAGCTCGCCGGCCGACTATTACTTCCTGGCCGCCGACGACCGCCCCACCGGCATCCACTTTCCGCGCCTGTACCAGGACCACGGCGTGGTCGGCAAGGCGAGCAGCGGCTATTCCTTCCGCCTGCTGGAAATCGAGCGCCTGCTACCGGTCAGCGGCGAGGCCGAAGCCCTGGCCCACGTTCTTTCCGACGCCTACTGGCAGGGCTGCGAAAAATGGGCCAACCTGGGCGTCAACCGCGGCCGCCTGGCGCTCTACCACATCGCCCAGGAGCCTCCGCCGGGCCTGCCGGCCAGCATCGTGCAGGCCATCGCCGCGCTGTCCGACTTCATCGAGGAATACCCGGTCCAGCCGGACATTCTCAATCCCCACAACCTGATGATGCGTGCCGATGGCACCCTGGTCTTTTCCGATCCGGTGTTCCTGCCCTGATTCGGCCGGGGGCGTTTCGCCTCCATTCCATACGCACATACAGGGAGCATTTCTCCCCTCCGGCAGCGGCGATCCGGTGCGCCGCGCCTTTGTGGCTGTCACAAAACATTCATTTGATTCGGCAAGACGCCTGTCGATAAATGTGCGGGTTTTTCTGGTGCGACGCACAAAACCTGCCCGGACCACCCGGTTCGACACGGAGTCACCGCCATGAGCATTCGACGCTATCTGATCATCCTCATCACCATCACCACCACGCTGCTGCTGGCCGCCGGCGCGGCGGGCCTCATGATGTTCCAGCACAACACGCGGCTGGTACGCAACCTCACCGACGACGCGATTCCCGGCGCGCTGGCCGCCTCCGACCTGGGCGCCCAGCTCAAGCAGGTGCAGATCGTCCTCACCGAGATCGTCTATGCACCGAGCGCCGAGGTGGCCGCCGGAGCCAGGGAAAAACTGCTTGCCCAGCGCAAGGGGCTGCACGACGCCCTCACGGCGCAGGGGCCGCTGGCCCACTCGGACACCGAGCAGGCCATGCTGCACGAAGCGGAAGAAAGCCTTGCCCAGTACGAAGCGGCGATGGACGAGACCATTGAACAGGCGGTGGCCGGCCAGCGCGCCATCGCCGAGGCCAGCCTGTACGCCAACGTGGCCCAGTACCAGCAGGAACTGCAGCAGATCCTCGAGACCTTGCGCGTCGAGAAGCGCCGCACCAAGGACCGTTCGGTGGCAGCCGTGGAAGAAGGCTTCGTGCAGACCCAGTGGATCCTGTCCGGCGCCACCGGGCTGACGCTGGTCGTGCTGGTCGGCCTGGTGTTCCGCCTGCACGGCAACATCATCAAGCCGCTGCGCGCAATGGAAGGCACGATGGCCTCCATCGCCACCTCGCTGGACTTCACGCAGCGCGTGCCGGTGGTCCGCGACGACGAAATCGGCCAGTCGGTGCGCGCCTTCAACAGCCTCATCGATACGCTGCAGACCAGCCTCGGCGAGATGGTCGAGGTGATCCGCCGCAACGAGGTGGCCTCCATCGAGATGCACCAGTCGGCCGCCGCCATAGCCCGCCTGGCCTCCAACGGCACCCAGTCGTCCCAGGCCATCCACTCGGCGGTGCAGGCCATCCAGGCCCACATCGTCGACATCGACCGGGAAACCCGCCAGGCCGGCGAGATCAGCAACGACTCCAGCGCCCGCGCCACCGAGAACAGCGCGGTGATCCGCAATGCCGCTGGCCGCATCGAGCAGCTGGCCACCAGCATCGACAACGCGTCCCAGCGGGTCTTCGACCTGGCCGCGTCGGTGGTGAAAGTCGAGACCGTCGTCTCGGAGATCCGGCAGATTGCCGACCAGACCAACCTGCTGGCCCTCAACGCCGCCATCGAGGCCGCCCGCGCCGGCGAATCCGGGCGCGGCTTCGCGGTTGTGGCCGACGAGGTGCGCAAGCTGGCCGAACGCGCCGCCGGCTCCACCGAGTTGATCAACCAGCACATCTCGGAGATCCGCACGACCTCCCACGACTCCACCACGCTGATGCAGAAGGTCATCGGCGAGATGCAGGAAAGCACGACGCTGGCCCAGACCGCCGGCAACGCGGTGGAGCGCATCGAGGACTCGACCGGCAAGGTCATAGACGTGGTGAACGAGATCACCCGCCTGGTGGCCATCGGCCAGTCGTCCAGCGACGAGATCGTCGGCCAGGTCGGCATGATCGACAACCTGCTCGGCGACGCCAACCACGCCGCGCTGCACACCAAGCAGGCCGCCGACTCGATCCGCGACATCTCCCAGCACATGGCGCGCATCGTCAAACGTTTCCGCATCGGCGGGCCAGGCCTTGCGAGCGTGCGCTAAACCGCGCCGCTTGGCCTAGAATCCGCAGCGTTTCGCGGGGCGCGGCCCCGCACCCTCAACACGGAGAACCTGCATGTCCGGCGATCATTTCCATGTCCACGGCCCCCATGACCACGCAGTCGAGCACGCCAGCCACGGCGGCGACGGCTTCGCCTCGCGCATCGCGGCGATGACGGCAGTCCTCGCCACCCTCGGCGCACTGTTCAGCTACGCCGGCGGCGCCACCCAGAACGATGCGCTGATGCACAAGAACGAGGCCGCCATCCGCAAGACGGAAGCCTCCAACCAGTGGGGCTACTACCAGGCCAAGAGCTCCAAGCAGAACATCGCCGAGCTGGCCTTTGCGCTGACCAGCGGCGAAGCCCAGACCCGCTACCAGTCGGAAATCGAGCGCTACAAGCACGAGAAGGAAGACATCAAGAGCAAGGCCGAGAAACTCGAAGCCTCCGCCACCGAGGCCGAGGAAGCCAGTGAGCACTCCATGCACGAGCACCATCGCTGGGCCCAGGCGATGACCGCCATGCAGGTCGCCATCTCGCTGGCGGCGATCACCCTGCTGACCCGCAAGAAATGGATGGAATGGGCCTCCCTCGGGGTGGCCGGCGCTGGCTGCGCGATCGCCGCGGTGGCCCTGCTCCACCTTTGAAACCCAAAATGGTCAGAATGCCTTGACAGTCTGAGCACAGCTACGGAGCATGGAGCGGGTCCAACGTCAGGAGGGCCACACCATGCAACACCGTACGCGTTCCATCGAACAAGGCAGTGCATGGCGGCCCTGGCGCCGCCTCGCCGAGGCCTTCGCCGTCATTGTCGGTCTCGCCGTGCTGAGCCCGGCCCACGCCGACAAACCCTACCAATATTACGTGGTCGGCAATCCCGCCGACGCCAGCTCCAGCCAGCCACCCCGCGAACCGTCCGCGCTGCTGATGGGCGGCGGCCCGGACGTGGACGCGGCGTTCCAGTGGATGATTTCCCGCGCTGGCGGCGGCGACTTCGTGGTGATCCGCGCCACCGGCACCGACGCCTACAACCCTTACATCTATGCGATGGGTGGCGTGGATTCGGTGGAGACGCTGATCATCCCGTCGCGGGACGCCGCCAACGATCCCTTCGTGATCGACCGCATCAACAAGGCCGAGGCCTTGTTCATCGCCGGTGGCGACCAGGCCGACTACATCAACTTCTGGAAGGGCACCGGCGTCGAGCAGGCCATCAACGGCCTGATCGCCCGCAAGGTGCCGATCGGCGGCACCAGCGCCGGCCTGGCGGTGCTCGGCCAGTTCGACTTTGCGGCCCTCAACGGTACCGTCTATTCCGACGATGCCCTCAGCAATCCCTACAACAAGCGGGTGACCCTCGACCGGGGCTTCATCACCGCACCGGGGCTGGACTTCGTGATCACCGATGCCCACCTGGACACCCGCGACCGCATGGGCCGGCTGGTCACCTTCCTGGCGCGCATCGTGCAGGACGGCTGGTCGGGCATGGCCCGCGGCATCGGCGTGGACGTGGAGACCGCCCTCGCGGTGGCCGGCACCTCGGCCACGCGGCTTGGCAGCGGTTCGGTGTATTTCCTGCAGACCAACGGCCTGCCGCAGGTCTGCCAGCCTGGCACGCCGCTCACCTACCGCAACGTCGGCGTGCAGCGCCTGTCCGGCAGCGGCCGCTTCGACTTGCTGAACTGGCGCGGCTATGGCGGCGTCACCACCAACTACAACCTCTCGGCAGACCGCGGCACGCTGTATTCGACCCAGACGGGCGGAGCAATTTACTGACCAGACAGGAGGCCAGAGCGATGCCGTCCTGGTTGACTCTTGCCATCATCGGGATCTCCGGCGGCCTGGCTGCCGGAGTCTTCGGCATCGGGGGTGGCGTCATCCTCGTGCCCGCCCTGGTGTATTGGGCAGGGTTCTCCCAGCACCTCGCGACGGGTACCACCCTCGCCGTACTCCTGCCACCGATCGGGCTCGCCGCCGCCTACGAGTATTACCGCAACGGCAACGTGGACATCCGGGCCGCGCTGATCCTGGCCCTGATGATGTTTCTGGGCTCGTGGCTGGGGGCTATCCTGGCCAACCGGCTGGATTCGGCCTCCCTCCGCCTGGTCTTCGGAATTTTCGTGTGCGGCCTCGGCCTGAGCTTGATCGTCAGCGCCTGCAGGCAACGCGGCTGGCTTTGAGCGGGACGACGCTGACCGCCAGCCCCGCTCTGCCCTGACTGTCAGATCACCGCATCCTTCACTTCACCGCCGAGGGCTTCCAGCACGGCCGGGATCAGGCGCGACAGCTCGCCGCTCATCAGCGCGAAGTCGGCCTCGATCTGCATGTCGGTGGCGTCGGCCTGGCGCTCGGCCTCTTCCTTGATGATGTCGAGGAAGGCCAGGCGCTTGATCTCCATCTTCTCGGTGAGCATGAAAGAGACACGGTCGTCGAAGGTCAGCGCGAGGCGCGTCGGCAGCTTGCCGGCGGCCAGGTGGTCCTGCACGTCCTTGCCGTCCAGCGCGTGGCGCACGTAGCGCACGGCGGCCTTCTCGTCGGTGACGGCGCGCAGCTCGCAGTCCAGGTCGATGCTGAAGGCGCCCGACGCCTCGTTGGCGGCCAGCCAGCCGGTCATCACCGACACCGGCGACAGCTGGGTCTTGACCATCTTCACCGGCAGCTCGTCCAGCGTGTCGCGCAGGGCTTCGAGGACTTCCTCGGCGCGGGCCGGGCTGGAGGCGTCGATGACCAGCCAGCCGCCCACCGGGTCGATCCAGCTGAACACCTTGCGACGGCGCGTGAAGGCGCGCGGCAGCAGTTCCTGCAGCACCGCCTCCTTGATTTCCTTCATCTGCTTGCGGCCGGGCTTGTAACCCTGCTGGGCTTCGATCATCTCGGCCTTGTCGGCCGCCACCTCATTGACCACCGACGACGGCAGCAGCTTCTGCTCGACGGCCAGCGCAACCAGGAAATGGCCACCGACCGCCAGCACGAAGCGGTCGTCCTTGGTCGGCGAACTCCAGCCGCGGGTCGCCATGTCCTGGCTGCCGCAGGGCTGGAAGGGCCGCGCGGCGAGCTTCTCGGCGAGGGCTTCGGCAGTCAGGCCCCAGTTTTCGGGAAGACGGTAGATCTGGAGATTGCGGAACCACATGGGCGAGACATCCGTGCTGATGGAGAAGAGGCGGCATTGTAGCGGGACGCCGTCCCCCCGTCGCGGCGCAGCGGCCACAACACGGGCCCGATGCGTGCAGAATGCGGGCATTTCACGAACACGTCGCCTTTGCGCCGGCCACCCGATCTGTCCATGCCCGCTCCATCCCCACTCCAGCAGGCCGCAGCGCTGCCACCCGTCCTACTGGCCGGCTTCATCGGCTACGGCCAGGCCCTCGCGCTGGCCCACTGGCTGATGCCCGTCACGCCGGGCAGCCCGCTGACGCCGGCGATCCTGATGAGCCAGGGTTTCCTGGCCGCCACCCTGCTGGCCGCGCTGGCCTGTTACCCGCTGGCCTGGCTGTACGGCAAGCGGGCCGTGGCGGTCGCCGGCCTGATGACGCTGCCGGTACTGGCGCTGCGCGTGCCGGACAGCATCGCCCCCGGGCGGCACGCGCTGGCGATTTTCCTGTCCGCCTGGGAGATGCTGAGCTTCGTCGTGCTGCTAGTGGGCGGCACCTGGCTCGCCCGGCGTGCGCGCCTGGGCCCGTCAGTCGCCTGACGCTACCGGCTCGCCGGCCCGCCAGCCGTTCTCGAAGACCACCGTTTCCAGCGGCATGCGCTCGGCCCATTGGTGGATCTCCAGCATCGGCCTGGGATAGAACTCGTCCACGTGGCCGATGCACAAAATCGCGACGGGGCGCGCGCCGGTCGGCATGTCGAGCAAAGTGGCAAGGTCCACCGGGTCGAAGATCGACACCCAGCCGAGGCCGATGCCTTCGGCACGGGCCGCCAGCCACATGTTCTGGATCGCGCAGGCCACCGAGGCAAGGTCCATCTCGGGCAGCGTGCGGCGGCCGAAGACGTGCTTCTCGCGGCCGTCGGCCAGCGCCACGACGATCACCTCGCCAGCCTCTAGCAGGCCTTCCACCTTGAGGCGCATGAAGTCCTCTTCCCGCTCGCCGAGGGCACGGGCGGTGTTGCGGCGCTCCTTCTCGACCAGCACGTGCATGCGCTCGCGCAGGCCCCGGTCGGTGATGCGGATGAAGCGCCACGGCTGCATGTAGCCGACGCTGGGGGCGTGGTGGGCCGCCCACAGCAGGCGCGCCAGGATCTCGGGATCGACCGGGTCGGGGCGGAAGTGGCGCATGTCGCGCCGCTCGGCGATGACGCGGTAGATCGCCGCGACGTCGGCCTCCGGGAAACGATGGGAATCAGCCATGATGGAATCCTGTATGGGCCGCAGCAGCGGCCCGTGACGGTACAAATACCCGGGAGCCCACACTGCCCCCCGGCTGGCGGCGGCTCAGTCGTCGAGCAGGCGGACGCGGACCTTCTTGCCCTTGATCTTGCCGTCGGCGAGGCGCTTCAGGGCCTGGCGGACGATGTCGCGCCGCACGGCGACGTAGGTGGATTGCTCGGTCACGTTGATCTTGCCGATCTGTTCGGCGGCAAAGCCGGCCTCGCCGGTCAGCGCGCCGAGCACATCACCGGGGCGGATCTTGTCCTTGCGCCCGCCGAGGATCTGCAGCGTGGCCATCGGCGGCAGCAGCGGCGCGGCGTTCTCGGCCTGCAGTTCGGCGATGGATTCCCACTGCGGCTCGAAGCCCTGGCTGCGGGCGATGTTGCCGACGCGGTTCTTTTCCGTAGGGCCGACCAGGCTCAGCGCCCAGCCGTCGCGCTCGGCACGGCCGGTGCGGCCGACGCGGTGCACATGCACCTCCGGGTCGGGCGTCACGTCCACGTTGATCACCGCTTCCAGGCCGGCGATGTCGAGGCCGCGGGCGGCCACGTCGGTCCCCACCAGCACCGAGCAGCTGCGGTTGGCGAAGCGCACCAGTACCTGGTCGCGCTCGCGCTGGTCGAGGTCACCGTGCAGGGCCAGCGCATGGATGCCCTCGGCGTGCAGCGTGTCCACCAGGTCGCGGCACTGCTGTTTGGTGTTGCAGAAAGCCAGCGTGCTTTCCGGGCGGTAATGGCGCAGCAGCAGGCCGACGGCGGCCAGGCGCTGTTCCCGCGTCACCTCGTAGAAGCGCTGGCGGATCTTGTCGGCCTCGTGCTGCTCGGCCAGCGCGATCTCCCGCGGCTGGCGCATGAACTGGCGGGCCAGGCGCACCACGCCCTCCGGGTAGGTGGCCGAGAACAGCAGGGTCTGGCGGTTCTTCGGGCAGGCCCGGGCGACGTAGGCGATGTCGTCGAAGAAACCCATGTCGAGCATGCGGTCGGCCTCGTCGAGGACCAGTGCGCGCAGCGCATCGAGCTTGAGGCTGCCGCGGGACAGGTGATCCATCAGGCGGCCCGGCGTGCCGACGACGATATGCGCGCCGTGGGCCAGACTGTCGGCCTGCGGCCGGATCGGCGTGCCGCCGCACAGGCTGAGGACCTTGATGTTCTCTTCGGCACGGGCCAGGCGGCGGACTTCCTGGGCGACCTGCTCGGCCAGTTCGCGGGTCGGACACAACACCAGGGCCTGCACGGCGAAGCTGCGCGCGTCGAGGCGGTCCAGCAGCGGCAGCGCGAAGGCCGCCGTCTTGCCGCTGCCGGTCTTGGCCTGGGCGATCAGATCGTCGCCGGCCAGGGCCACCGGCAGCGCGGCGGCCTGGATCGGCGTCATCGTGTGGTAGCCGAGGCGCGCCAGATTGGCGATCACCGCGGCCGGCAGGGGCAGCTGGTCGAAGGGCGCCGGCACGGCGGCGACGGGAGGCGGGACGAAAGTCGCTTCGGGGGAAGCGGCGGAATCAGCGTCCGGCAGCGGGGGAAGAATCGAGCTCATGCCGGATTATCCCGGAAAGCCCCGCCTGCTGCTCGCCAAGCAGGCCAATGCCCCACCCTCAGTTGTTCAGTTGCAGGCGTGCCCGCTCCCGCGCCAGCCGCTCCTGCACGCGGCGCTGCTCCTCTTCCTCGGCGTGGCGTTGCTGCTCTTCCTTCTGACGCTGCTCATATTCGGCCTTGCGGCGGGCCGACTCCTCGGCCTGCTGCAGCTCGGACGACACCCGGTCGGCGTAGTAGCCGCGCTCCTGCAGGGCCCGTTCGCGCTGGCGCTCCTCTTCCTTGCGGGCATACTCGGCGCGCTGCTCCTCGTAGCGGCGCGCCGACTCCGCACGCTGGCGGCGCTCTGCAGCCTCCTGCTCGGCGATCTCCTGTTCCGACAGGTCGCCGTACATCTGGCGCCGCTCGGCCGCGATGACCTTCTGCTGGGCCTCGGCCGCCGCGTCACCGCTGGTGGCCCGCCGGAACGCAAAGACCGAGAAGAAGATCTGGATCAGCATGCCGATGATCATCAGCGTGCCGATCACGCCCAGCATGATGCGCAGCGGCGAGCGCTTGGCGGCCTTGATCTCCACCTGCAGCGGCAGCGGATCCTTGGCCAGCAGCGGCTCGACGGCGGCCTCGGCGACGGCCGGCTGGCTGCGTGCCAGGCCCGCATCGTAGGCAGCCCGCCGCCCCGGATCGGCGAGGATCCACACCGCCTCGCGGATCGCCTTCAACTTGTTGTCCGCGTCGGCGGGCGGCAGGCCGTGCTTGCCCGACTGGTAGTGGCGGGTCAGGCGCAGGTGCGCGGCCTGGATGTCGGCTTCGCTGGCGGTGGGCGCCAGCCCGAGCAGGTCGTAGAGCGTGGTCCTGGCTTTCATGCGGATAGGTCGGTAAGAACCCGGCGGACGGCCGGAAGACAACGGAATTATACGGATCGCCGCCGGCATCCTCCCCGTGAAACCGGTCACCGCAAAGGCGGCAAAAAAACCCGCCGCGGCCGATAATCGGGGCTCCGCCCCCCGACCCACGCCACGATGGAACTCGCCCAGCTCAGCCACACCCTCCGCCAGGACGCCGTCAGCGTGGTGTTCGTCAATGTGCTGCTGCAGCAGATGGGCGTACCGGTACCGGCGCTGCCGACCCTGCTGCTGGCCGGCAGCCTCGCCGCCGGGCCGGATGGACTCGGCAAGCTGCTGGCGGTGGCGGTGCTGGCCTCGGTCGTGGCCGACTGGGCCTGGTACGGCGCCGGTAAAGTGTTC
The DNA here is from genome assembly GCF_058800215.1 of Zoogloea sp. GW822-FHT05C07. Lineage (NCBI taxonomy): Bacteria > Pseudomonadati > Pseudomonadota > Betaproteobacteria > Rhodocyclales > Zoogloeaceae > Zoogloea > Zoogloea sp. GW822-FHT05C07. Next base: position 2,424,115 of record NZ_CM179510.1, on the reverse strand, counting down.
GGCTACCGGGTGCTGGCCGGGCTGTGCCGGCTGTCGATCAACCCGGCCTCCTGCGTCAGCCAGACCGAAGCGCGCTTCATCCGCTGGGGCCTGTCGTCGCTGGTGGTGGCCAAGTTCATCCCCGGCTTCTCGACGGTGGCGCCGCCGATCGCCGGCGCGCTGCGCATGAACCTCGGCGGCTTCCTGCTGGCCGCGGCGGCCGGCGCCGCGCTATGGGCCGGTGCGGCGCTGGGGGCAGGATGGGTGCTGAAGGAGGCAGTCCAGGCCGCCATCCTGGCACTGGACGAACACATGGGCCGCGCGCTGGTGGTGCTCGGCCTGCTGGCCGGCGCGTGGCTGGGCTGGAAGCTGTGGCAGAAATACCGTTTCCGTCAGCAATGCGCGATCGCCCACATCACGCCGACCGAACTGCTGGCGGCATTGGAATCGGCCGACCGGCCGCTGGTGCTGGACCTGCGCGGCGCGACGATGATCGCCGCCACCGGCCCGCTCCCCGACACGCGGGTCGCGGAACACGACCGCCTGCACGAGGCGGTCGGCGACTGGCCGAAGAGCCGCCCCATCGTCACGCTGTGCGCCTGTCCGGAGGATGCCGGCGCAATCCAGGCAGCACGCCATCTGCTGGAAGCCGGCTACCTGTCGGTACGGCCGCTGCAGGGCGGCTACGAAGCCTGGCTGGCGGTCACCGGCCACGCCGTGCCAGCGGAGCCTCAGTAACCCGGCCATGGCAGCGGCGGCGCAACCAGGCGCCGCTCGCCGGGCCCCGCCACCGGTCCGAAGCGGGCATCGCCGGCCTCCCACTCATGCTGGGCCGCGGCGATCTCGTCCTTGCTGAAACCAACGAAGTTCCACCACATCAGCACCGGCTCGCCGAAGGGTTCGCCACCGAGCAGCAGGACGCGCCCGCCCGCCGACAGCTGCGCATCGAAACGCGCCTGCCCGTCACCGAGATAAGCCAGTTCGCCGATGCCGAAGCGCTCGCCATCGATGTCGATATGGCCTTCCAGCGGCAGCACCGCGTATTCGAAACCCGGCTCCAGTGCCAGGCCGACACGGCCGCCCGCCGCGCTGCTCACATCCAGCCCGACCAGCGGCGAATACAGGCGTGCCGGCGCCACGTGGTCGCCATGGCGCCCGGCCAGCAGCGTGAACACGCAGCCCTCGGCGTCCCAGCGCGGCAGGTCTGGATAGTGCTCGAAGGCCGGCTCGCGCTCCCGTTCTTCAAACGGCAGTGCAATCCACAACTGCGCGGCGTGCAGGCGCGTCTCGCCAGGCAGGGAATCCTCGGTATGCACGATGCCGCGCCCAGCGGTCATCAGATTGACCTGGCCCGGGCGGATCACCTGCTCGTGGCCAAGGCTGTCCCGGTGCAGCACTTCGCCCTCGATCATCCACGTGAAGGTCTGCAGGCCGATGTGCGGGTGCGCTCCAACGTGCATGCCCTGGCCGGTCTCGAAGTCCCGCGGCCCGATGTGGTCGAGGAAACACCAGGCGCCCACCATGCGCCGCTCGCGGGTCGGCACGGCGCGCCGGATCGTCAGCCCTTCGCCCAGGTCGGCCGTGCGGGCCTCGATACGCTGGATCGTCATGGTTCCGTCCTCCCGCCCTCAGGCACTCAGTTCGGTATGGATGCGCACCTCGCCGGTGAGCAACTTGTGCATCGGGCAGGCGTTGGCGATCTTCAGCAGCTGGGCGCGCTGCTCGTCGCTGAGTTCGCCGCCCAGGTGGATCAGGCGCTCGATGTCGTTGCCGGCCTCCGGCTTGCCCGCCGGGTTGAGCCGCAACTCCACGCGTACGCCGGTCAGCGGCCACTGGCGGCGCGCCGCCACCATCTTGAGGGTGATCGCCGTGCAGGTGCCGAGGCTGCCGAGAATCAGGCGCTCCGGCGACGGGCCGGCGTTGCCGCCGCCCAGTTCGACAGGTTCGTCGGCGGACCACACGTGGCCCAGGTCATCGGACAGCTGCACGAGGTAGGGCGTGTCCTGCAGGACGGCTTCGACGCGGGGTGTTCCGGACATGGTTCCTCCAAGGAATGACGGCAAGACGCCGGGTCCTGCTGCGACTCGCCGGACCTCGGAACGTTCCTCAGCGCGGATGCCGGCCCTGACGCACCGCATCGATCATCTGGAAGGCGATGGTGGCCGGATGGGGCAGCATCGGCAACGCATCGAGGGGATACCAGCCGATGTCCTCGATCTCGCTTTCCTGGGCCACGACCTCGCCACCGGCGTAATCGGCGAAGAAGCCGAGCATCAGCGAATGGGGGAAGGGCCAGGGCTGGCTGCCGAACCAGCGGATGTTGGCGATCTCGATGCCGGCCTCCTCGCGGATCTCCCGGCGCAGGCAGTCCTCGACGGTTTCGCCGGCCTCGACGAAACCGGCCAGCGCGCTGTAGATCCCCGGCGGGAAATGCGGCGAGCGGGCCAGCAGCAGCTCGTCGCCCTTCAGGATCAGGCCGATGCACACCGGCGAGATGCGCGGATAGGCCTTCGCACCGCAGGCCCGGCATTCCCGCGCCGGCTCGCTGGCGCTGGTGTGCAGCGGGCCACCGCATTCGCCGCAGAAGCGGTGCTGCTGCAGCCACGACACCAGCTGACGGGCACGGGCCAGGGCTTCGTGCAGCCCGTCGGGCCACCGGCCCCACAGCTGACGGTAATCGCGGGTGGTGAATTCCGGCGGCACGCCCAGGTGGGCCGGCCACAGGCGCAGTTCGCAGGGAATGCCATCGAGGCTGCCGATGGTGATCGCCTCCAGGCACGGGCCGAGGGAATCCAGCCGCGTCGGGTCCGGCAGTTGCAGATCGGGATCCAGCAGCAAGGACGTTCCGACAAACGGAAACACCCGCGACGCGATGGCGCCTTCGGCCACCCCAAAGCTCGGCACGAAACCCGACATAAGCAAACTCACCCTAGGCACGGGCCGCCGGCACGCGGCGGCGGAAGACAGGATCTACCCGATGGGGTAGGACAACGGCTTCACGATACGTAATTTTCGGCGCTGCGGCCAGCCGGCCGTCGCAACGCTGCAGCCCCCGCGGCAGGATTTCCCGGCACGCGGGCAGCAAAGCGTGCGCAGCCGTCAGCCCTCCCGCACGAAGCGCGTCAGGCTGACATCCACCGTCAGGTCCAGGGCCTCCAGCGCTGCCGCGCGGGCCCGGCCCTCCGCGGTGGCACGGTACAGGTGGGGCGTCATCGTCAGCAGGTCGGCGATCTGCGCAGCGCTGTCGAGGCGGATGGCGGCGCGCACGCTTTCCACGGCGTGCAGCCGGAAACCCTCCGGCGCCTGCGTCTCCTGCGGGCGTGGCGCCTTCAGCGTCGGGTAGATGATCTCGCGCAGCTCACGCAGGTGATCCGGCCCCGCGTCCACCTGCAGCAGCTCGCCGCCCGCCCGCAGCACGCGGGCGAACTCGCCATACACCGGAAAGCCGAACAGGCACAGCAGCCGGTCCACGGTGCCCGTCAGCACCGGCAGGTTGGCATTGCTGCCGACCACCCAGGCGACCCGCTTGTCGCGCTTGGCGGCGGCCTGCACGGCCCACTTCGAGATGTCGAGGCCCAGCACGGCCAGGTCGGCGCCGCCGGCATCGGCCGCTGCCGCCAGCTCGCGCAGGTAGTAGCCCTCGCCACAGCCGGCGTCGAGGCAGGCCGCCGGCCGGCGGGCGGGCAGATCCGCCAGCACGGCGCGGCTCACCGCATCGGCGATGGGGCCATACACGCCGCGCTCCAGGTAACGCCGCCGTGCCGCCACCATCTCCTTGCTGTCGCCCGGATCGCGGGAGCGCTTCTGCTGGACCGGCAACAGGTGGATGTAACCCTGGCTGGCGATGTCGAAGGTGTGGCCGGCGCCGCAGCGCCAGCTGGCACCGGCGCGCTGCAGCGGCCCGCCGTCGAGGGGGCAGGCCAGGGCCTGGAAGGGAGTGATCATGCGGATTCGGTGAGCGGACGGAAAGGCGGCGGGTCTGCACGATACCCGAGATGGCGGCCCGCCCCAACGCCTGCCGTGTCCCCGACCATTGCGGGTAACCCGGCGAACTTCGCTCAGTTGGGCACGCGGTCGGCGCGCCGGTGGCGACGCGCCTGTTTGGCGGAATACATGCGGCGGTCGGCGACTTCGAGCAACTGTTCGATATCGTCGCTGTCCTCCGGCAGACAGGCCGCGCCGATGCTCACGCTCAGCTCATGGGCCTGGTCCTCGTAGCTGAACGGCCCGACGACGCTGGAATACAGGCGCTGCACCACCGTATCGATGCCGGTCGGCTGGTCGACCGGGGTCAGCAGCATTGCGAACTCGTCGCCGCCGAGCCGCGCCACGGTGTCCGATTCGCGGGAGGCGGTGCGCAGGCGCCGGGCCACTTCGCGGATCGCCGCGTCGCCGACGCGGTGGCCGAAGGTGTCGTTGAGCTGCTTCAGGCCGTCCATGTCGATCATCAACACGCCGGCCGGTCGGCCGTCGCGGCTCCGGCGCGCCACCACGTTACGCAGGCGGTCCATGAACAGGGAGCGGTTGGCCAGATCGGTGAGGCCGTCGTGGGTGGCCTTTTGGAAGAGCTTGTCGCTGTCGAGCTGGGTGGCGAAATGCATCGCCGCCGCTACCAGATCGGACAGCAGGCCGAGCAGGGCTTCGTCCTGCACCCGGAAAGCCCGCGGCTGCTCGGACATGGCCTTCAGGACACCCACCACCTTGTTGTCGAACTTGAGCGGCATGACGATCATCGAGCGCAGGCCGATCCGGCGGCAGGCCGCCTGGTCCACCCGCACGTCGTGCTCGGTATCGTCGCTGCGCAGGATGGAGCCGCTTTCCACGCACATCCCCGACAGGCTGTTGGCCTGGCGCAGGCGCAAGCCCAGGTGAGGGCCGGCGATACCGGACGCCGCCGCATAGACCATATCGCCCTCCTGGGCCAGCTCGATCACCGCGCCGTCGGCATCGATCAGGTCCAGCGTGCGGTCGACCACCAGTGCCATCACTTCGCCCAGGTCCAGCCCGGCCTTGACGATCTCGGTCTGGATCTCGATGACTTTCAGCAACTGCTCCTGGGACGGCATGCCGGAGGGTCCTTGTGGTTATTTCAAAATTATCAAATTCGCGGCAAGACCATACTGAAGGCACGGGCAATTGGCAACTCGGCAGATCACGCCACAGCGCAATCTCTCACGGTGCGTTGAAGCAGCAGGAAACGCGGCAGATGGATGCTCAGCTGTCCGCAGCGAGGCGGCCGTCCACCAGCCTCACGGTACGGTCGCAGCGGGCCGCCAGGCGCGGGTCGTGGGTCACGATGAGGCAGGCACAGTCGGTCTGGCGGTTGAATTCCCGCAGCAGCGCGAAGATGTCGTCGGCGGTGTGGGTGTCGAGGTTGCCGGTCGGCTCGTCGGCGAGGATCAGGCGTGGCCGCAGCGCCAGCGCGCGGGCGATGGCGACGCGCTGCTGCTGACCGCCCGACAGCTCGGCCGGCTTCTTGTGGGCGTGGGCCTTCAGACCGACCGCATCGAGGAGCTGCTGGGCTGTCGCCTCGGCCTCATCGTCGGGCGCGCCGCGGGCAATGATGGCCGGCATCATCACGTTTTCCAGCGCAGTGAACGCCGGCAGCAGGTGGTGGAACTGGAACACGAAGCCGATGCTACGCCCGCGCAGCGCGGTGATCTCGGCTTCCGACAGGGCCGCCGTGTCGCGCCCGCCGATGGACAGACGCCCGCCGGTGGGCCGTTCGAGCAAGCCGATGATGTTGAGCAGCGTGCTCTTGCCGGAGCCGGACGGGCCGATCAGCGCGGCGAACTCGCCCTGCGCCAGGCTCAGGTCGATGCCGTGCAGCACCTCGGCCTCGACCGGCGTGCCGGCGTTGTAGACCTTGGTCAGGCCGGCGAGCTCGATGACCGGGGCGTTCATGAACGGATCGCCTGCACCGGGTCCATCTTCGCCGCGCGGCGCGCCGGGATCAGCGCCGAGGCGAGGCCGACACCGGTCGCCACCAGCGCCGCCAGCACGATGAAGCGCGGCTCCAGCTCGGCGGCGAACAGCGGGCTGCCGTCGGCATTGCGGTAGATCGCCGAGAACATGTTGAGCAGCCCGAAGGCCAGCAGGCTGCCGAAGATCGAACCGACCGCCCCGACCAGCGCGCCCTGGATCAGGAAGACCTGCAGGATCATCGCACGGCTGGCGCCCATCGCTCGCAGGATGCCGATCTCCTTCTGCTTCTGGACCACGCTCACCACCAGCACGCTGGCGATGCCGAGGGCCACGATGACAATCACGAAGCTGCGGATCAGGTTGTTGGAGACGGTCTGGTTGCGCAGCGCGGCGAGGAGTTGCGCATTGGTCTGCATCCAGCTGTCCACGGTGAGACCGGTGGCGCCCTGCAGGCGGGTCGCGATGGCCTGGGCGTCGAAGATGTCGGCCACGGTCAGGTCCAGGTTGGACACCCCGCCGGGCAGGTCGAGCAGGCTCTGGGCCAGCGGCAGCGTCACGAAGACCCAGCGGCGGTTGAGATCCTTGTTGCCGATGTCGAAGATGCCGCCCACCTGCAGCAGCTCGTCGCGCCCGTTGGGCAGCGCCACGCGCAGCTTGTCCTCCAGGCGGATGCCCAGGTCCTTGGCCAGCTCGGAACCGATCACCGCGCGGGTACCGTCCACCGCGAAGCGGCCGGCGACCATGTAGTCCTCCATGCGCACGATGCGCCGGTAACGCTCGGCGTCGATGCCCATCAGCGCGACGGACTTGTTGGCCTGGCCGCGCACGGCGAAGGCCGGTCCGGTGACGGTCGGCGACACCGCGGTGACGCCGGGCATTCCGGCGGCCAGGCGGGCGACGTTCTCCCACTGGTCCACCGAGCGCAGGCGCTGGGCGCGGGGCTCGATGACCGCCGCCGAGGCCGGATCGTCGAAGGCGCGGCGGTTGGCCTCCTCCAGCGGGCGGATCACCACGTGGGGCTGGGTGCCGAGCACCCGGTCCACGATCTGCGCCTGCAACTGGGTGATCAGCTGGGTCAGGAAGACGATCACCGCCACCCCGCCTGTCGTGCCGGCGAGGATCAGCAAGGTCTGCATGCGCCCCTCGCGCAGGAAACGCAGAGCGACCAGCGGGGCGAAAGGCAGGCGCAGCTTCAACGCATCATGCCCTGCGGAACCTGCACACCGCCGACCTTGGGCTTCTTCGGCTCGCGGATGCGCAGGGTGTCGCCTTCCAGCGCGCCGGAGGCCGGCAGCACGGCCAGGTCGCCCTCGGCGAGGCCCTTGAGGATTTCCACCTGGCCGATGCCGGCAAGGCCGAGCTGCACGTCGGCGCGCACCGCCACGCCGTCGCGAGCGACCAGCACCCACGGCTTGCCGCCATCCGGGTCGCGCACCGCTTCGGACGGCAGCACCAGCGTCGCATCGCGGCGGCCGGTGACGGTCTCGACCGACACGGTCATGTCGGGGCGCAGGAAGTCCGGTGGCGTCGGCACACGGAAACGGATCTCGACGGTGCCGCGTTGGGGATCTACCGCCGGCGCCAGGTAGTACAGCGTCGCATCGAAGGGCCGCGCCGGATAGGCGTCGGCGACGCCGCGGGCCTGCTGGCCGGGTTGCAGCAGGCGCAGGTTCTTCTCGTCCACCGTCGCATAGACGCGGGTTTCGCCGTTGTCGGCCAGCTCCAGCAAGACCTTGCCAGCCGCCGCCACGTCGCCGGGCTCGGCCTTGCGGCTGAGCACCACGCCAGCCGACGGCGCGGTGAGGGTCAGCAGCGCGGCCCGCGCGCGGGCGTTGGCGAGCTGGGCGCGAGCCTGGGCGACGCGGGCCTCGGCGGCCACCTTCTCGGTGCCGCCAGACTGCTGGGCGGCCAGTTGGGCGCGGGCCGCTGCCACCGCGGACTCTGCATTGGTGGCGTTGCGCAGCGCATCGTCGGCCTTCGATTGGGCGTAGAAACCACGGGCGACCAGCTGGCGGGCGCGCTCCGCCTCGGCGCGGGCCACCGTCAGGTTGGCTTCGGCCTGGGCCAGTTGCTGGGCTGCCACCGGACGGCCGAGGGCTTCGATCTGGGTCAGGCGTGCTTCAGCCTCGGCCACGGCGGCCACCGCCTGGCCGATCAACGCCTCGGCGTCGTCAGCGCGCAGGCGGGCCAGCACCTGGCCGGCCTTGACCTTGTCACCCTCGCGCACGGTAACTTCAAGCACCGTGGCAGCCAGCGGACTGCCAATGGAAATCCGCGCCGGCGTGACGATGCGGCCGGTAGCGACCACTGACTGGGTCAGCGGCCCCTTGCGCACCGCCGCCACGTCCACCTCGCGCCCCTTTGGCCACAGCAACACAGCAGCCAGCGCGCCGGCCGCGGCCAGCGCCAGGATCAACCCGCGGCGCGTCACGCCGGTTCGGCCAGGAGTTTGTCGAGGAGGGCGTGGAGCTTGGCGAAATCCGGCTCACCGAGGTATTTCTGGACGACCCGGCCCTGCTTGTCGAGCAGGAAGGTGGTCGGCGTCAGGCGCACGTCCTCGAAGCCCTTGGCGGCCTTGCCGCCGCTGTCGAGGGCCACGGTGAAGGGCAGGCCGTTCTTCTGCGCGTAATTGCGCACGTATTCGGGCGGGTCGTAGTCCATCGCGATGGCGACGGTCTCGAAACCCTTCGGTGCAAACTTCTTGTACGTTTCGACGATCTTGGGCATCTCGGCCACGCAGGTGGTGCAGGTGGTGGCCCAGAAGTTGACCAGCACCACCTTGCCCTTCAGGGACGACAGCTGGCGGGTCTGGCCATCGAGGGTCGTGAAGCTCACGTCGGGCGCCGCCGCCGGCTGACTGCAGCCGTGCAGGAAGGCCAGGATCAGGACAGGCGCGACAAGACGCGTGATAGCCTTTAATAACATCGTGTTCAACCAGAAAAGAAGGAGGTATGCCGTGCGTGCGATTCTGAGAGCTTTGCTGCTGCTTGTCATCTGTAGCCAGGCCTGGGCCCTGGGGCTGTCCGACCTGACCGACAAGGATGCGTCGGGTGGCCTGAAGGATGCCCTCGTCCAGGGAGCCGGCAAGGCGGTTGGACAACTGGGCGCCGACGGTGGTTTCCTCAACAATCCGAAAGTGAAGATCGGCCTGCCCGACAGCATCGCACCGCTGGAAGGGGTGCTGCGCACGATGGGCCGCGGCAAGGATGTGGACGCGCTGATCGCCACGATGAACAAGGCCGCCGAGCAGGCCGTGCCGAAGGCCAAGGTCCTGCTGGTGGACGCGGTGAAGAAGATGAGCGTCGAGGACGCCAAGAAGATCCTCACCGGCGGCGACGATTCGGCCACCCAGTACTTCAAGGAGAAGACCTCTGCCCAGCTGGCCGAATCCTTCCTGCCGACGGTGAAGGAAACCACCGACAAGCTGGCCCTGTCCGCCCAGTACAACAAGCTGGCCAGCAAGGCCGGCCAGTTCGGGCTGGTCAAGGGCGACGACCTGAAGATCGAGAACTACGTGACCCGCAAGGCCCTCGACGGCCTCTACCTGATGATCGCCGAGGAAGAGAAGGCGATCCGCAAGGACCCGGTCGGCGCCGCTACCGGCCTCGCCAAGAAAGTCTTCGGGGCACTCGGCCAGTAAGCCGGCGCCGGCCTCAGAAGCGGAAGCCCACCGTCAGGCGGGTGGCGTTCACGTCGCTGAAGTTCTGCCACGGCTCGTAGGCCAGGCGCAGGAACCAGGCCGGGAAGTCGTAGCCGAGGCTGAGGCCCCAGCCTTCCACCGGGCCGCTGTCAGCGATGCCGGTCTTGCGCAGCACGTCGACGGTGACCCGCTGCCCGTTGCCCACCGGCCAGCGCGCCACCGCGTGGACGTGCTGCTGGTGGGTGCCCAGACGGTCGTCGCGGATCGCCATCAAATAATAGGTGCGGCCGCTGTCGTCCCGATAGCCGGCGGCCAGCGACAGCGCGTCGTTGGGGTCGAAGTTGAGATTGAAGTAGGGCTTGGTGTTGGTGCGACCGATGCCGGCCTGCACGAACCACGGCTCGCCCAGCTCGACGCTGAAGCTGCCGCCCCAGAAACCGCCGGACGCCCATTGCAGGGACGGCTGCAGCGCCAGCGTCGAACCCTCGAAGGGCTGCCAGCTGGTATCCACGCCGGCCCGCCCCTGGCTGCCGAAATCCCGGTCGCGATACGCCCCCAGCCACACCGACGAGTCGCCGCGGCGGTAGCGCAGGTTCACGTCCTGGCCGCTAAAGTTACCGCCGTAGCGGTACTCACCGAGGCTCAGCTTGAAGGGCCGGTCGGCCGCCGCAGCCTGCACCGCGGCCGCGTCACCGGGCAGGCGGGCCTCGTCGGAAGCCTGGGCGGCAAGGCTCGCCGCACTGGCGACGGCAAGGACAATCAGCTTCTGGATACGCATCACGGACCGCCGTCGCGAAAAACACACAGCGCGATCATAGCCGACACAGTTCACAGCCGGGATCAACTGGGCGGAACCGAAAGCCCGGCGCACACTCTTCCTCATTAAGGAGGCCGGCAGAGCGTCCTGCCCCGGCTCTCTCATGGAGGAGGAAGACAAAGTGAACAACGTTTCGCATATCCCGTCCTACCTGTCGGCCGAGCACCTCGGCCCGTGGGAGACCTTCCTGGTGCAGGTGGACCGGGTCGAACCGCACCTGAACCCCGAACTGCGCCCCCTGACGCCGATCCTCACCCGCCCGATGCGGGCGCTGATCGTCAACGTGCCGATCCGCCTCGACAACGGCGAGATGGGGCATTTCGAGGGCTATCGGGTCCAGCACAACCTGGCCCGCGGGCCGGGCAAGGGCGGTATCCGCTTCCACCCGGACGTCACGCTGGCCGAGGTGATGGCCCTGTCGGCGTGGATGACCGTCAAGAACGCGGTGGTGAACGTGCCCTTCGGCGGCGCCAAGGGCGGCGTGCGGGTCGATCCGCGGCAGCTTTCCGCCGCCGAGCTGGAGCGCCTGACCCGCCGCTACACCAGTGAGATCCACATCCTGCTCGGCCAGGACAAGGACGTGCCGGCCCCGGACATCAACACCAACGAGCAGACCATGGCGTGGATCATGGACACCTACTCGATGAACGAGGGGCGCACCGCAATGAGCGTGGTCACCGGCAAGCCGATCAGCCTGGGCGGCAGCCTGGGCCGCAAGGACGCCACCGGCCGCGGCGTGTTCGTCGCCACCGTCGAGGCAGCCCGGCACATCGGCCTGGACATCGCCGATGCGCGGGTCGCGGTGCAGGGCTTCGGCAACGTCGGCGAAGCGGCGGCAAGGCTGTTCTCCAACGCCGGCGCAAAGATCGTCGCCATCCAGGACAGCACCGGCGCCATCGTCAATCCGGCCGGCCTCGACGTGCGGGCGGTCAAGGCCTGGCGCCACGAGCACGGCACGCTGCAAGGCGCACCGGGCGCCGAAGCGGTGTCCACCGACAACTTCTGGCAGCTGGAAACCGACGTACTGGTCGCCGCGGCAATGGAAAACCAGATCACCGCCGCCAACGCCGAACACATCCGCACGCGCATCATCACCGAGGGCGCCAACGGCCCGACTACGCCGGAAGCCGACCTGATCCTGCAGGAGCGCGGCATCACGGTGATCCCCGACGTGCTCGCCAACGCCGGCGGCGTGACGGTGAGTTACTTCGAATGGGTGCAGGACATCAGCGCCTTCTTCTGGAGCGAGGACGAGATCAACGCCCGCCTCGACCGCATCATGCGCGAAGCCTTCGCGGCGGTCTGGGATTCGGCCCAGGCCAAGGGCATTCCGCTGCGCACCGCAGCCTTCGTGCTCGGCTGCGAGCGCGTGCTGCTGGCCCACAAGGTGCGCGGGCTGTATCCGTAGGCGCGACTCGGCAGAAGTTTCCGGAAGCAGGGGTTACGGGGAAATGGTTGTTGAGACGCCGACGGGCCAGGCGGAACAGAGGTCCGTGCGCGGTTTTTCACTGGAATCCCTGTTCTCTCCACGTGATAAATTCAACGCGTCGTTTTACAGCCCCGTTTCATTTTTCATGAGCCTTCAAATATTCGTCATTTCCTTGGCTGGCAGTACGGAAAGGCGCGCTCGGGTCGAGACCCAGATGCGGCAGCATGGCGTCTCCTTTGAATTTGTCGACGCGGTGGACGGGCGCAAGCTGCCGGCGGACTTTCTCGCCACGCTGGCCGATCGCAAGAACCTCATCCACGGAGGTGTCTCTGCGACAACACCACGGGAAATCGGATGTGCGTTGAGCCATGTGCGCTGTGCGGACCTGATCGTCGAACGGAATCTACCCGGCGCGGTGATCCTTGAGGACGACGCCGAACTGCTCAAGGAATTTGCGGATTTCATTTTTCATTTTGATCCCCTTCACCCCAGCTGGCATGACGGGGCCGCAATCATTCTGGGCGGCCTGGAAGACGAGCGCCCCGGCGAGCTGGACCGGAAGCGCTGGCTGGTACCCAGCCTTTTCGGGCGGATCACAGTCAATCAACGGGTGCAGATTCTCAAATCGGTCAAAAGTGACCGGTTTTTCCTGAGGGCTTGTGCGTACTATCTGGATCGCACCGCCGCGGGCAAACTGGCGAACTTCAACCGAGACGTTCGCACGGTCGCGGATAACTGGTTATTGTTCTCTCAGAACAAGGTCCTGAGTGCCCTTTATTACCCGCAGCCCTGGCTGGTACGACACCCCCCAGAAAGTGAAACGCCCAGCCTCCTGGAGCCAGAGCGCGCCGCCTTGCGCAACCCTTCTAACGATCTCCGGCCCCATTCCTTGCCATCCGGCCACCGGCGGCTCCGGACACAGCTCCGCATTCTCTGGCGCAAGCGCTTTTGTCTCTTGCGCTGACACAGAAAAACTCTGGAACAACTAGAATCATTCGATCATTCCGGGTGCTGGCACCACTTCACTGGAATCACTCGAGCAGTCCCTTCCGCATTTCACGACAGCACCCGGCTCAAACTTCCACGCCCCCGAACAGAACCTCTCATTTATGTCGATCCACAACAGGGAAAACGACGACGCCCTCTCCCTGAATATCGCAAACGTCACCGCGTTCATCGACTGCACCACCATGCGTCTCGGCGACCGCATGGCCTGTGCCTGGCTCGCCCAGCAGCGGCACCGGCGCAGCGGGGAGCGCTTCGCAGTGCGCGACCGCCATCCTGTGCTGTCGAAGGATTTTCCGCTGCCGCACTACTTTGGCGAGACCTTCGTAGACTGGGACGAGGCGCAAATCACCGCTGCCGCCCTGCCTCAATGGCATTTGGGCAACCTGTGGCTCACGGCCCCGAATGCCTTCGCCGCCACACCCGATGCGGGCTGTTTCGAAACGCTACCGGATGCAGTCCTCGCCCAGGCCCGCGCGATCGCCGCCGGGAAATCGACGCGGCAGCCGCGGATCCTGGTCCACGTGCTCGACGACGCCGCCTACAACATGGCCCGCCGCTGGCGCCGCAAGGACGCCGACGCCCTGTGCGACGAACTGCGCCGGCTCGGCGGCGAGGTGGTCCTGCTCAACCCCGCCTCGGCCCAGTTCCTCGGCGGCTTCGAGCGGATGCTCGCCGAAATGCTGGCCGCCGACATCTTCGTCGGCGGCGACACCGGCCCCAGCCACGTCTTCGCCCTGCTGTGCGCAGACAAACCCCAGGTGGCGGTGTATCCCTCGATGCGGCGCGACGAGCGGAAGTTTGCCGTCGAGCAGGCCGGGCTTGGCCTGCCGAAGCCGTGGAGCAGCCTGCCGCTGCGCCCGGCGCTGCGGGTCATCGAGATGAAACGCCGACTGGCGCTGATCTGGCACGAGCGCCAACCTCTGGTGCGGCGTGCCGGCCTTTTCGACGGGAGGGAGGTCGCCCGCCAGGTGATGGCCGAACTGGCCGCCCATCCGCAAGGCAGCCGACAGGCCACTGTCACGGTAGCGTGACATGATGCAGGTAAGCTCGCCGGCTGGTCCTTCTGCCTACCCACCGTGCTGCCCAACGACGCCTCCTATGGCTCCGACCGCTCGGGGCTGATCTCCGGTTTCCTGTTCCGTCCCGGCTCGGCCGGGGAAGCCCTCGACACGACGCGGGCCGCACAGTGGCTGAGTGGCGCCGAGCCCGCCCTTGACGGAGCCTTCGCGTGGCTGCATTTCAACCTCGCCAACGCAGCCACCGAACGCTGGCTGCGCGAGCACCTGGGCGAGGTGGATGCCTTCTTCGACGCACTTCATGAGGGCTCACGCTCGACGCGCATCGAGTACGCCCACGACGCGCTGATCGCGGTAGTGAACGACGTGCTATACGAATTCGACTTCGAACCGTCGCAGCTCGCCACCCTGTGGCTGTACCTGGACGAGCGCACGGTGATCAGCGCCCGCCTGCAGCCGCTGCGCACCATCGACCGCCTGCGCGAGGCCGTGCGCCAGGGCGAGACCTTCGACTCCACGGTGGCCATGCTGACCCACCTGCTGCGCGATCAGGCCGACGTGCTGGTGCAGATCGTGCGTACCGCCACCGACCAGGTGGACGACGTGGAAGACACCATGCTCGCCGAACGCGGGCAGCGCAGCCGGTCCCGCCTGGGCTCCCTGCGCCGCGTGCTGGTGCGCCTGCGTCGCCTGCTGGCGCCGGAACCGGGTGCCCTGTTCCGCCTGCTCAACCAGCCGCCGCGCTGGATCGCCACCGACGACCTGCAGGACCTGCGCCATTCGACCGAAGAATTCTCGGCCGTGCTGGCCGACATGAGCGCGCTGCAGGAACGCATCAAGCTGCTGCAGGAAGAAGTGGCGGCGCGGGTCACCGAGGAAACCAACCGCAGCGTGTTCGTGCTGACGATGGTCACCGTGCTGGCGCTGCCGATCAACATGATTGCCGGCCTGCTCGGCATGAACGTCGGCGGCATTCCGCTGGCCGACCATCCGGAAGGCTTCTGGATCGTCGTCGCAATCATCGCCAGCTTCACCGTCGGCGCCGCCTGGTGGGCCTTCCGCAGCCACGACGAGTAGCCGCGCAGAGTGTTTTAGCGGCGGATCGGCGGGTGCTTGGGGGTGTTCTTGGCGAGCAGCTTCCAGGCCACGCCGAAGATGTCATCGCCGCGGGACACGGCCTTGCGCGGCAGGCTCAGCAGATCGTCATCCGGCGTCGCCGCAGCGCGCTCGCAGGTGGTGCCGCTGAGGTAACCGGCCGCAGCGGCGGCCTCGACGCAGCGCAGGTCGTGGCTGCCGTAGGGGTAGCAGAAGTGGTCCACGCGCCGGCCGAGCAGGTCTTGCAGCGCGGCCTTGCTGGCATTCAGCTCATCGACGACACGCTCCGTCGTCTGCTCGGCGAGGCGCAGGTGGCTGTGGGAATGGGAGCCGATGGTGAAGCCGAGATCCTGCACCTCGCGCAACTGGGCGGCATTCATCAGCGGCGCCGGCTCGGGCCCCTTGCCGGCATCCCAGCTGGAGGTCTGGCCGATCAGTCCGCTCACCGCATACACCGTCGCCGGGTAGCCGTGCTCCTTGAGCACCGGCGCGGCGTGGGTCAGGAAATCCACATAGGCATCGTCGAAGGTCAGCACCAGCGGCCGTTGCGGCAGCGGCCGTTCGCCGCGCAGGCCGGCCACCGCGTCGTCGAGGCTGATCACCGAATGGCCGAGCAGCTTGAACAGCGTCATCTGCGCGCGGAAACGCGGCAGGTGGCAGTACAGCGCGCCATGGGCCTTAACCCGGCCGGGGAAGTCGCCGACCCGGTGGTACATCAGGATCTGCACCCGCGTCATCGTTTGCAGGCCTCGCGATAAACGGCAATCGTGCGCTCGAACATCGCGTCCTCCGTGAAGCCGCCCTCGAAGATCTGTCGCGCACGGGCGCCAAAAGCGGCGCGCCGGGCCGGATCGCCGAGCAGGTCGTCGATGGCGGCAGCCAGCGTGACGGGATCGTCGGGCGGCACCAGGTGGCCGCTGCCGCCCTCCTCCACCACTTCGCCGATGCCGCCCACGTAGCTGGCGACAATGGGCAGGCTGCAGGCGGAAGCTTCCAGCAGCGTCAGCGACAGGGCTTCCCGGCGCGACGGCGCCAGCAGCAGGTCGGACGCCGCCAGCAGGGCCGGCACGTCTTCGCGCAGGCCGAGGAAACGGACCCGCCCCTCCAGGCCGAGCTCCCGCGCCTGGGCCTGCACCTGCGGGCCCAGGTCGCCGTGGTGGTCGCCGGCCAGCAGCAGCGTCCAGCGCCGCTCGCGGAGGCGCGCCAGCGCGGCCAGCGCGGTGTCGTGGCCCTTGGCAGAGACGATGCGGGCCGCCATCAGCAGGCAGGGTTCGTCGTCGGCCACGCCGAGCTCGCGCCGCGTCACCGCACGCACGTCGGCCGGCAGGCCGGCGGCGAGGTCGGCAATGCCGTGGTGGACCATTCGGATGCGCGCCGGATCGTAGCCGGTACGCTCCAGGAAATCCGCCACCGCCTGAGACACCGCGATGATGCGGTCGGCGCGGCCGAAGTGCTTGCCGGCGTTGTCCGAATGGGCGGTGGCCACGTTGGGCAGGCGCGCCAGCCTGGCGGCCAGGCCGGCGTACCAAGCGCCGCGGGTCAGGTGGCCGTGGATCAGGTCGGCGCCGATGCGGCGGGCGTACAGCGCCAGACGCACGGTGGACGGCAGGTCGTAGATGCCGACCAGCGGCAGGTCGATGCCGTCGAAGCCCTCGGCACGCAGCTGCTGGCCGAGCCAGCCGGCCATCGGCCCGGCGTAGAAGGCCTCGTGGCCGCGCGCGCGCAGGCCGCGCATGAGTTGCAGCGCGTGGCGCTCGGCACCGCCGCTCTTGAGGCTGCGCAGGACGGTGACGATCTTCACTGGCCGAGCACCTTGCGATAAATGGCCAGGTTGCCCTCGACCATGCCGTCGATGGAAAACTCGGCCAGGATGCGCGCCCGCCCAGCCTCGCCGTACTGCGTGCGCAAGACGGGATCGGCAACCAGGCGTTCGATGGCGGCGGCCAGCGCCGGCACGTCGCCCGGCGGACACAGCATGCCGGTCACCCCGTCCTGCACCGCTTCCGGCAAACCACCGGCGCGGCTGGTGATGACCGGCACGCCGGCGGCAGCGGCCTGCAGCAGCGACACGCCGAGGCCTTCCATCTCGGCCGGGTGGACCAGCAGGTCGAGGCCGCCAATCCAGTGGGCCAGGTCGTGGCGGAAGCCGGCGAAATGCACCGTGCCGCCGAGGCCACGGGCCGCCACGTCGGCGCGCAGCTCGGCCTCGAGCGGCCCCTGGCCGAAGACCAGCACCTGCAGTTCGGGATAGCGTTCGACCAGCTCGGGCAGCGCCGCGAACAGGTAGCGATGGCCCTTGCGCGGAATCATCTGGGCCACCACGCCGATCACCAGCGCGTCCTGCGGCAGGCGGAACTCGGCGCGGAAGGCTTCCGGATCGACGGACGTCAGGAAGGGCGCCGGGTCCACCGCGCTGCGCACGCAGCTGACCTTGTGCGGAGCCAGGCCTTCGGACAGCAGCACCTCGCGGATGCCTTCGGAAATGGTGATCACGTGATCGTAGAGGCGGTACTTGAGGGCCACCGCCAGCCTCGATTCCGGGTTGTCCACGCGGCGCGACAGCACGCAGGGCACGCCTGCCAACTTCGCCGCCAGCGCGCCCCAGGTGTCGGCGCCGCGGCGGCTGTGCAGATGCACGAGGTCGGGCTTCTCGGTGCGGATCACGCTGGCCAGGCGGAAGGCCAGGCCGACGTCGCCATCGCCGCCCATCTTCATCTCCAGCAGACGCGCGCCGGCCGGATGGCGGTGGGCGATGTCGCTGCCGGCCGGACAGGCCAGCAGGCTCTCGATGCCACGGGCGGCCAGGCCCTCGGCGATGTACTGGACCTGGCGGGCGCCACCGTAGAGGTGCTTGCCCGCTTCCACGTGCAGAATCTTCATGGTCTTGCTTCTTGGGTCTGAGCGGCCAGCATGGCCTGGGCCTGTTCGAGGACCATGGCCGGCGTGATGTCGCGCAGACAGGTGAATTTGCCGCCGCAGGTCGGCCGACGCCGGCACGGCGAACATTCGAGGCCGAGCCAGATCACGCTGCCGGTGGGGCGGCCGGTGTCCTGATAGGGGCAAGTGGAACCGAAGATGGCCACCGTCGGACGGGCCAGCGCGGTGCCCATGTGGGTCAGGCCGGTATCCACGCCGATCAGCAGCGCCGCGTGGGCGATGGCGGCCACCGCTTCCGGCAGGCGCGTGCGGCCAGCCAGGTTGACGATGCGCGGGTCGGCCGCCGCGATGCGCGCCGCCGCTTCGGCATCCGCCGGACCGCCAAGGATAACCGGGATCAACCCGGTGGCGGCGATCAGCTGCGGTGCCAGCGCCTGCCAGGCGTCCTCGAACCAGTGCTTCTGCGGACGCGTCGTAAACGGCGCGAACACCGCGTAGCGCCCCGGCGCCAGGCCATGCTCGGCGAGCTTGCCGAGCACGCAGGCCTCGGCCGCCGCATCGACGTGTAGCGTCGGCAGGAAGGCGCCGGCGTCGAGACCCAGCTGCTGGGCGAGGTACTGGTATTCGGAACCGATGCGCGCCTGCTCACCGCCGCGCGGGATCACCTCGCTCATCAGCAGCTGGCTGCCTTCCTTGGAACCGAGGCCGACCCGCCGAGGTGCGCCCGACAGCCAGGTGATGAAACCGCTCTTCAGCAGGCCTTGCAGGTCCAGCGCGGTGTCGAAGCGGCGCGCATGCAGCTCGCGCCGCAGCTGGCGCACGCGCCGCCACAGCTCGAGGCGGCGCCCTTCCTTCCACAGTTTGACCCACTCGCCCTTCGACCAGGTGATGACCTCGTCGATATTGGGGTCGGCGAGCAGCAGTTCGTGGATGCCCGGCTCGACCAGCCAGGCGATGTGGGCGTCCGGATGGGTACGGCGGATCGCCGCCGGCAACGCGGAGGCGAACACCACGTCGCCGATGGCGGAGCTGCGGATGATGAGGATGCGCTTCATGCACGCGCGGGCCGGCGGATCGCGGCCTGCCTGGCAGTGTTCTTGGTGAGCAGCTTCCACAGCACGCCGAAGGCGGTGTTGCCCTGGGAGACGGCCTTGCGCGGCAGCGTCAGCAGGTCGTCGGCCGACGTGGCGACGGCGCGCTGGCAGGTCGTGCCGGTGACGTAGCCGGCGTCAGCGGCGGCCTCCACGGCACGCATGTCGTGGCTGCCGTAGGGGTAGCAGAAATGCTTCACCGGCGCGCCGAGCACGTCTTCGAGCATGCGCTTGCTGGCCGTCACCTCCTCGACGATGCGCGGCGTATCGGCCTGGGCCAGGCGCGGATGGCTGACCGTGTGGGAGCCCACCGTGAAGCCCATCGCGTGGATCTCGCGCAGCTGAGCGGCGCTCATCAGCGGGGCGGGCACCAGGCCTTCCGGCGTGACCCATTCGGAGGTTCTGCCGAGCAGGCCGGCCACCGCGTAGACCGTGGCCGGGTAGCCGTGGGCCTGCAGCACGGGTGCAGCCTGTTCGAGGAAGTCCACGTAGGCGTCGTCGAAGGTCAACACCACGGGCTTGGACGGCAGGGATTTCCCGCCGCGCAGGGCCGCCGCCGCATCGTCCAGGCTCACCACCGAGTAGCCGCAGTAGCGCAGCATGGCCATCTGCGCCTTGAAGCGCGGCAGGTGGCAGATTTGCGCGCGATGACTGGGCATGCGCTGCGGAAAATGCCCCACCCGGTGATACATCAGGATGTGGATACGGCTCATCGAATCGGCAAATGACGCGTGCGGGATCGCATGATGCCAGAGGATCGCCCCCCTTGGCGTAAGCACCTGTTGCGGCGCAACTAGAACCAGCGGCTGGCCAGCCAGGCGGCCGCGGCGAGCACGGCGGCGCCGAGGGCCGCGTTGCGGGTTTTCTTGAGGGCGCGCTGCAGCTTGACGTGGCGCCGGCTGGCCTGGAAATGCTCGACCACCGGCGTTTCCGTGCCGCGGTCGAAGATCTTCACATAGCTTTCCGGCAGCGGCCCGATGCGCAGCGCCGGGTGGCGCTCGATGGCGGCGGTAAAGCTGTCCTGGTCCACGCCGAGCAGCATGCCGCCCTGGGCGGCGATCCAGTCGTCCACAAAGGCCCGCGCCGGCGGCGCGTTACGCAGGTACAGCGTGCCGGTCAGGTAGCGGTGGGAGAAGCTGCCGTCGCCCGGCGCCACGAAAACACCCATGTCGGCGTCGAAATCGAAGAACAGGCGCAGGGGCGAGCGCACTACCGAATCGGCGTCCAGATAGACGATGGCCCGCCCGGCGAAGCGCTGCAGGCAGTCGCGCAGGAACTCCGGCTTGATGCGCGTGTTGGCCTCCCAGTAGCCGCGGCTCGGGTAGCGCTTCAGGAAGTACGGCGTGCCGGTCTGCTCGAGGGATGCGCGCAGCTGGGCGGCCTCGGCCGCGTAGGTGTCGGTGTAGAAGGCACACACCAGGAAGGGCGTATCCGGGCGGTCCTGCAGGATTTCGTCGGTGGTGGTGGTCATCGTCGTCAGTGGGCGGCCTGGCGGAGCCGGCGGGCCAGCAGGAACACCGCGAGCTTGCGGCGCTTGGCCTCGATCACCCGCGCCAGGTGGCGGCCGATGGTCTTGCGCTGGTGGCCGTCCATGCGGGCGCCGATGGTGCTGGCAAGGCCCCCATCTTCCTCGACCACGCAGGGAAACACCACCGGAATGCACAGGTCGTGCTTCCAGTAGAGATCGAACTCGTCATCCACCGGCCGCTGCGGCACCGCCAGCCGCTCCAGCAGGCGCCGGGCGCCGGCCTGGCTGACGAGGTAGCCCTGGGCACCGCTGGGATTCTTGTTGGGCAGGATCAGCCGCCGGCCGTCGGCCAGACCGGCCACCGGGATGCCACGCACCGGACCGAGGGAGGACAGGCGGACCAGGTCGTAGGGCAGCGCGAGGCCCGCGATCCCGGCGATCACCCGCGGCAGCTCGGGGCTCAGCACCACGTCGTCCTCGAGCACGACCGCATGGGCCAGCCCGCGTTCGACGACGATCTCCCAGCTGCGCCGGTGGGACAGGTAGCAGCCCAGTTCGCCATTGCTCAGGCGCGGCTCGCTTCCGGCCGGCAGCATGCGCCGGTCGACGCGGGCGCCATCGACAGCCGGCAGGAACTCGGCGTCCAGCCCCAGCGCCGCCAGACGCTGCTGCATCAGCACGCGGCGGTCGGCAGCACGCTCGAGGTTGAGGACGAAGATCTTCATCGCAGCGCCGGCGATGGCAGGTCCCGGCTGCGCGCGCCGAGCAGCAGCACGGCAAAGAGCACGAACAGCAGCGAGGTGTTGGAGCGCCACAGGTAGTCCTCGAACAGGCAGCTGGTGCAGATGAAGGCCACCAGCGCGGTACGCAAGGGCGCCACACTGTCACGCCGGCCGCGCCACAGCAGCGGCGGAAAGTACACGGCAAACAGGACGGCTCCGCCGAGCAGGCCGGTGGTGGTGAGCACGAAGAGGTACTGGTTGTGGGGATTGTCGGTAGTCAGCCAGCCCGGGGAATAACGCGCGTGGAGTTCGGCGTAGTCCCGCGTGTAGTCACCCGCCCCGACGCCCAGCAGCGGATGTTCGGCAAACAGGCGGGCCGAATTCATCAGGAAGGTCAGGCGCAGGCCGGCCGAGGTATTCACCGAATCCTCGTAATGGGTAATCTCATGGGCGGCCATGTCCATCCGGCTGCGGAAATAGTCGTTGCCGGCATAGGCGCCGGCCAGCAGCGCCGACACCAGCACGGCGGACACCGCGCCGGCCAGCAGCGGCCTCCGCGCAAAGCGCTGGAAGACCAGCACCGCCAGCAGCACCAGGAACACCAGCTGCCCGGCCCGGCCGCCGGAAAACAACAGATTGCCGGCGCTCAGCACCGTCAGCAGTGCGCAACCCAGGCGCCGCACCGGCGGCCCCGACAGGCTGGCCCGCGCGGCCAGGTAGGCGGCCCAGGCCAGGATCGGTGCGTACAGGATGTGATCGACGAAGGGCGCCGTGTCCCCCGGCTCCTTGGCAACCCGCAGCCCGGCCGGCCAGGCCGGGAAGACGTGCATCTGCAGCCAGTTGTAGTAGGCCAGCCCCTCGGCCAGCAGGCAGCCGGCCAGGAAGGCGGCAATGCAGCGCGGCAGCAGCTCGCGGCGCGCGATCGTCAGGTACAGCGGGGACAGCAGGAAGAAGGCGTAGCGCCCGACCATGCGCCGCCCCTCGGCCATGTCCTCGGTCCACAACAGGGCCAGCGGAAACAGCCAGAAGAAGGCCTGGAAAATCCAGAACAGGCTGTCGCCGCGCAGCAGCGCCCATTTCTCGCGGAAACGCCCTTCCAGCACGGACAGCAGCAGCATCACCGCGCTCAGGGTATATACCGGCGCCACATGGCCGGGCAGGAAGAAGAAGCTGGCGGCAAACAGCGCTTCGTTGATGCGCGGAATTCGGGAACGCAGGGCCGCCAGCGGCGCTGCCGTCATCGCAGCTCGACCCCGCACACCGCAAAGGCGGCCTGCATGTCGCGCCGTTCGGCGTCGGATTTGAAGCGGACCCGGTCCCAGCCGAAGGCGATTACGCGGGTTTCGGCGGGGCTGGCCTGGCGCGCGAACAGCAGCGCCGTGGAGCGCACGCCCAGCACCGCATCGTAGGTATTGCGGGCGAGGTGCATTTCGAGGGGCTCGTCGAGGGTCACGACGGAGTAATCGGTGCAGTTGAGTTCCAGCGCCGGGTCCTTCGGATGCCCCTTGTAGAAGATCTGCCGGATACCTTCGGCGGCCAGCCAGGCATGGATCTCGGCGCTCACCGCGTCCCGGTCGGCGGGCTTCATCAGGCCGGCACCGACCAGCGGCTGACCGATCACCAGCGCGCGGCGCGGCCCTTCTCCCGCCCGCGCCCCATCGGCGGCCGGCGCGACGAGGGGCGGCAGCACTACTGTCTTGGCCGGGGGATACTCATTGGGCAGGCCCGGAAGCACGTAGATGCGGTCACAGAACCCGGCATCGGAACCGATGCGGTCCCCACAGAAACACCAGTAATCCAGCTCCGGCGCCACCAGGCGGCGCAGCTTGCGGGCTTGCTGGGACAGGCGGCGGAAACCGGTGAGCGGATAGCGGCGGACGCTGATGATGCCGTCCGGCAGGATGCGCGCCTTCATGTCGGCGCAACCGCACAGCCGGGGCAGCGCGCGCAGGAAGTAGTTGATCGCCTCGGTGTCGAACACCGCGCTGTGGATGTGCAGGCTGTCGCAGCGGCCGACCAGCCCGGCCACCAGCCGGATGTTGGCGCGCAGGCGGCGCAGACGGCCGAAGGGGCCGGGCAGCGGCTCGCGGCGCGGCCACGGCATGTAGCTCGATGCGTCCCACTCGGCGGCCCGCACCACGGGCGCCATGCCCGGCTTGTACCAGACCAGCACCTGACGCGCGCCGGCCTCGTGGGTCTCGGCGATGCGCCGCGCCGCCAGGTATTGCAGCGGCGACGCGACGAAGTAAAGGGCGACCCGGCTCGTCATGGCGTCAGGCGGCGTCCGCCGTCACCTGCTCGCCGCTGGCCAGCAGGCGGGCATAGGCCTCGCCGCGGGCCACCAGTTCGTCATGGGTGCCGGCTTCAACGATGCGCCCGCGCTCCATCACGACGATACGGTCGGCGTCGCGGATGGTGGACAGGCGGTGGGCGATGACGATCACCGTGCGGTTGCGGCGCAGCTCGACCAGCGCGTCCTTCACCGCCCGCTCAGATTCGTTGTCGAGGGCCGAGGTGGCTTCGTCGAGCAGCAGGATCGGCGCATCGCGCAGGAAGGCGCGGGCGATCGCGATGCGCTGACGCTGGCCACCGGACAGCTGGCTGCCGTTGGCGCCGACGCGGGTGGCGAGGCCGTCCGGCAGCTTGTCGATGAATTCCATCGCGTGGGCCGCCCGGGCCGCAGCGACGATGGCGGCCTCCGGCACGTCGGGACGGCCGTAGGCGATGTTGGCGGCAACGCTGTCGTCGAACAGCACGACCTGCTGCCCCACCCAGCCGAGTTGGGCACGCAGGTGGGCCAGCGGCAGGCTGTCGAGAGGTGTGCCGTCGAGCAGCACGCGGCCGGAACCGGGCTCGTAGAAACGGGCGATCAGGTTGATCAGCGTAGTCTTGCCGCTGCCAGAGGCGCCGACCAGGGCCACCGTCTGACCCGGATGCACGTCCAGGCTGAAGTGCCGCAGCGCCGCCTCGGTCTGGCCCGGGTAGGCGAAGCTCACGTCGTCGAAGCGCAGTTCGCCGGTGGCCCGCGGCAGCGTGCCGGTGGCGCTATCCACCTCGGGCGGCGTGTCGAGCAACTCGAACAGACTCTGGGCGCCGGCCAGGCCGCGCTGGATCGTCGCATTGATGTTGGTCAGGCGGCGGATCGGCTCGAAGAGCATCGACATCGCGGTGACGAAGGACACGAATTCGCCGGGGCTCAGCTTGTCCTGGGCCGACAGGGACGACGCGGTCCAGATCACCGTGGCCACCGCCGCCGCGGCCAGCACCTGCACCAGCGGCACGTTGGCGGACGACACCCGCACGGTGCGCATGGTCTGCTTGCGCAGCTTGTCGGACACCTCGGCGAAGCGCCGGTCCTCGTGGTCGTGGGTACCGAACAGCTTGATCTCGCGCACGCCGCCGAGGGTCTCCTCGACCATACCGGTCATGCGCCCGGTGGTCTCCTGCATCTCCTGGTTGGAACCACGCAGCTTGCGGCTGGCCACGCGGATCAGCCAGGCGACGATCGGCGCAATGGCGACGATCACCAGGGTCAGCTCCCAGGCGGTGTAGATCAGGTAGCCCGTCAGGCCGATGATGATCAGCGTATCGCGGACGATGATGATCCACGCGTTGGACAGCGCGGCGCCGACCTGCGGGATGTCATAGAGGATGCGCGACAGCATGCGCCCGCCGGTTTCGGCCTGGTGCACGGGAATCGGCAGGTGCATCTGGTGGCGGAAGACCTGCTGGCGCAGGTCGGTGATGGCCTGGTTGGCGATCCACTGGCTGGACACGCTGGCCACATATTCAGCCACGCCCTTGCCGAGGAAGGCCAGCATCAGGAACAGCGGCACCTGCCACTGGGCAACCTGGCTCTTCTTGATCAGGCTCTCGTCCACCAGCGGCTTGAGCAGGCCCGGCAGCACGGGCTCGAGGGACGCGGCGGCGATCATCGCCAGGATGGACAGGGCGACCACCTTCGAATACGGGCGGATCGAACCGAGCAGGCGGCGGTAGAGCTGGATGGAGTCTTTCATTCGTTCAGTGGCCCGGAACCCAGCGCATGGGCCGAAGAGTGCGCAGTGCGCAACACAAGGTCAAACTCGTTTTTGTCATCAGATGTGTGCCCAGCCCCGCTGGCCACGCATGTCATCACAATCAGCGGCCCGGTGATATGCCGGACGTCACTGCCGCCAGGGCGTCCTTCACGTCGAGCTGGTCCAGGGGCACGTGATTCAGACAGCGGATCGCCGGGTCGTGCAGCAGCAGGGGCCGCTTGCCGAGCAGGCAGATGGCCGGCTTGCCGGTGGCCGCCGCCATGTTGAGCACCCCCGTGTCGTTGCCGATGCAGCCGTCCGCCGCAGACAGGATGCCGGCGGTCTGCATGATGGTGCCGCGGGTAAACGGATGGATTGCCGCCCGCTGCGCTTCCGGAACGCCGGCGACGATACGACGGGCGCTCTCCTCCTCACCGGGCCCGCCAAGCAGAACGACGCCGTAGCCCTGTGCGATGAGTTCTGCCGCCAGCGCACCGTAGCGTTCGTCGCCCCAGTGCTTGTGCTTTTCGGAGGTACCAATGGCGAAGCAGACGGTCGGCCGTGGCAGGGCGGCGACGAGTTCCTGCCCGAAGGCGAGCTCCACCGCCGACACCTTCATGCGCGGCACGACGGCCGCCGGCACGATGCCGTGGGCCATCATCAGCGCGGTGGCTTCCTCGTAGATGCCGACGCCGTCGCCCTCGTACTTGGAGATGAAGGGTGGCTGGTTGAGGAACAGGCGCTGGCGCAGATTGGTGCCGAAACCGATACGTACCGGGATCTTGGTCAGCCAGGCGAGGATGGCATGGTGATAGCGACGGGAGAACAGGAAGATCCGCTCGAACTGGTAAACCTGGAGTTCCCGCGCGAAGCGCCGCATGCCCGCAAATCCCCGGTGGTGCCCCTTGCGCCCCTCGCTGCGGCGAGGGTTGCGGTCGTAGAGGATCACATCGTCGATACAGTCCTCGGCAGCGAGAATGTCCTTCGCCCGGGTGGACGGCGCCGCAATGACCGAAACCTTGCCGTTCCGGCTCGTCGCCGCGACCGCCCGGATATAGGGCAGATGCCAGACCAAGTCACCAATGCCAACGTGGCGGATCAGTACCGCGGTTTTCGGATCCGCCCCACGCGCCTGTAATTCCATGTCTCTAGGAGATTCCTGCTGCAGCACCTGCGCGCCGGCAACCACGGCCAGCAATCGCGATGCAGGTTGATGGGATGCCGTCCGTGCCTTTACCCGGCCGTCCGGCGACGCCGGCAGCAGTTTCACCCGCCGGTCCTTTCGGAAGCCTGACCAGCATCCCACGGGTCGATGCAAAGCGCTGTAGGGCAATCATCTGGATTGGCCAGCAATCTGTAATCAAATGTTCTGCCCCCCCTCGCCAAGGTGGCGGCGAGTCTATTCCCGGTGCAGTACCTTGTCCACGAGGAGGCTGGACCAGCCCTCTTCATGGAAACTGGCCTCCAGTGCGTCGCGGTCGTACTCGGTATCCACCCACTCCAGGAAGCCGATCGGGCTGCGCGCATTGCGGGCCACGTAGCTGGCCAGGAAGAAATCCAGGATGCCGGTCTTGGCGCCCTTGAAGTGGCCGTAGCGCCAGTTGAGCTCAGCCAGTGCGTCCTCGACCCGATGCCCCAGGTGCAGGATGCGGTACAGCGCCGAACCCAGCCCGGCCCGGTCGGCCCCCGACTTGCAGTGCAGCAGCGCCGGGAATTCCATGCTCTTGAAGAGTTCGTCCATCGCATGCACCTCTTCCACCTCCGGCGCGGTGCGGGAGTACAGCTTGACGTCGTGGAGCGCCAGGCCGAGCTTGTCGCAGGCTTCCTTCTCCAGTGCGTAAGAGCCGTAGCCGTGGGGCCCGCGCAGGTTCACGACGCTGCGGATGCCGTATTTCTGCTGGTACTTGGCGAGCTGTGCCGGGCTGGGCTGGCTGCAGCGGTACATGCCGCCGCCGAGATGGTAGAAATTGTTGTAGACGGCACGGATCATCCCGTGGTCCACCAGGTGCATGTCGAACCAGGCACGCACGCGCCCGGAGCGCGAAGAAATGTCCATCACCATGGCCGGGCCTCAGTCCGGCAGGGCCAGGGAACGCACGTCGGCCGCCGCCGCGCAGACGTCGCCTTCCAGCGTGGCGAGGGTCGCCTGGCGCGCGAACAGCATGTCGGGCCGCAGCGCGACCAGCAGGCTGTCACGGGTCGCCTCGTCGGCCCGCACGACCCAGTCCACCGGCCGCAGCGCCGCCAGCACCGCCGCAGCGCCGGCGGCAGCGCCAGCCGGTTCCACCACGAGCAGACGGTCCACGTCCTCGCCGGCGCTTTCCAGCCGGGCCAGCGTGTCCGCGCTGGGAACCCCCACCGGGCCCAGCACGACGGCAATCCGCTCGCCCGCCGCCCGGGCGCGCTGACAGGTCACCAGCACGCCATCGGCGGCCAGCACGCCACGGGCCAGCGGCGCGTGGGCATTCATCGCTTCGTAGAGTTCATCGATGCTGGCGGTGGCCGTGCCCAACTTGCCGACCACCACGCCGGCGGCCAGATTGGCCAGCGCCGTGGCAGCACGCAGATCGAGACCGGCGGCGATGCCGCAACCCAGCGCCGCCGACACGGTGTCGCCGGCACCGGTCACATCGAACACCTCCTGGGCCCGCGTGGGCTGATGATGGGCCGGCTGCCCCTTCTGCAGCAGCGTCACCCCCTGCTCGCCACGGGTCACCAGCAGCGCTTCGAGGCCCAGCTCGTCGCGCAGGGCTTCGCCACGGGCGATCAGCGTGGCCTCGTCCGGACAGGGGCCGACCACCGCCTCGAATTCCGCCAGGTTGGGCTTGACGATGGTGGCGCCACGGTAGCGCGAGAAGTCGGTGCCCTTCGGGTCCACCACCACCGGGATGCCCCGCGCCCGCGCCGCGGCGATCAGCGCCGCCACGTCGGACAGCGTGCCCTTGGCGTAATCGGACAACACCAGCACGTCAGCCTGCTCCAGATGGGCGGCCAGCGCGACACCGACCAGTGCGGCCTGGCGGTCGTCGAAGCGCTCCTCGAAATCCAGGCGGATCAGTTGCTGATGGCGGGAGATCACGCGCAGCTTGGTGATCGTCGGCGCATCGCCCACGCGTTCGAAGGCGCAGTCGACACCGCGCTCGACGAGCCCGCTCTCCAGCAGCCGGCCTGCCTCGTCGTCGCCGATCAGGCCGACGACCCGCGCCTGTGCCCCCAGCGATGCCGCGTTGAGGGCCACGTTGCCGGCCCCGCCGGCCCGCGCCTCGTCATTGCGCACCTGCACCACCGGCACCGGCGCTTCCGGCGAAATACGGGCGGTTGCACCATGCCAATAGCGGTCGAGCATCACGTCGCCGCAGACGAGCACGCGACAGGCAGAAAAATCCGGCAGGGAGAAGTGCATACACGGGCGGTGTCCGCCAGGCGGACACCGGAAAGACGTAAAGGCGGAATTATCGCATCAAGGACCTGATGCCGGACGGCCGCTGGCCATTTTGCTCACCGGGACCGCCCCGCGACGCCCCGGCGGTTGTCGCCGGCCAGCCGCAATCGCATACTGCCCCCATGTGCTTCCCACACGGAGGACGAGGCCATGCTGCACGCCACACCGAGCCGCAACCACGCCGCAGCACCACCGGAAGAAGAACTCGAGCCTTTCGGCGGGCTGATCCGCTATGAGCGGCAGGCGCCGATCCACCAGGTGTCCTACTACCTGTGCGGCGAGATCCACGAACCGCAGTTCTACACCGAACTGTTCTACACGCTGCGCACCGCCGCCGAGACCGACCTGATCTACCTGCACATCAACTCGCCCGGCGGCGACTTCAACACCGGCCTGCAGATCGTCAACAACATGCTCGCCTCGGAAGCCCACGTGATCACCGTACTGGAAGCGCGGGCCTACTCGATGGCGGCCTTCATCTTCCTGTCCGGCGACGAGCTGATCGTCCACGACAACTGCCAGCTGATGTTCCACACCTACTCGAGCAGTTTCGCCGGCAAGGGCAGCGAGCAGATGGCCGAGGTACATGCCCTCGGCAACTGGTTCGAGAAGGTCACCACGCGGCTGTGCACGCCTTTCCTGAGCGCCGCCGACATCAGCCACATCCTGCAGGGCAGCGACCTGTGGATGGACTCCGACGAGATCCGCCGCCGCCTCGGGCGCATCAAGCGCACGCCGGCCGGGCCGCGCAAGAGCACCTGCAAGAAGACCGAGAGCTGATCGGCGGCACGCCCAGCCCAGTCACCGGCAGCGATCGGCGAACGCCGGCGCTTGCCGGCCGTCAGGGCAGCGCGGCGGCGATGTCCCTGGCCAGTGCATCGATCAGCCTGCCGTGGGCGGCGGCGAGCGCCGCGTAGGTCGGCGCCGCCACCGGCTCGCTGCCGACGAAGCGCCGGCTGGCCAGGTCCTTGCCGCCCTTCCTGAGCGTCCACACCGCCTCCAGCGTGACGCGCTCGAACCCTTCGGCATCGAAACGCTGAACGTCGATCGGCAGGCTCAGGTCCGGCTCGGCCAGCGCCGCCTGCGGCCACGCGACGACGCGCCCATAGCCGCGCAGTCGGGCGATGTCGGAGGCGATGCGGCGGGCCATCTCGGTCTTCAGCGGGGCGGCCCAGCGGTGCCCGTCGGCCACCTCGACACGCACCCCGTCCACCAGGCGCACCATGTGCAAGCGGTCGATGGCCGCCGGCACGCCGACCGGCCCGACCACCAGGCTCGGCCCCGCCACGGCGGAGGCGCCGTCCGCCACGGCCTGCGGGCCGAGGCTGAAGAACTGGATCGGCGGCGTGGTGCCACAGGCCGCCAGCAGAAGGGCCAGGCTGGCCAGCACGGGTTTCATGGCTTGTCCTCGGGTTTGCCGCGCAACAGCGCTTCGGGGTGACGGTCGAGGCTGTCGGCCAGGTGGCGCAGGGCCTGAGCCGCGCGCGACAGCTCCTGCAGGCTGGCGCGCAGGTCCTGCTGCAGCGGCGCGTCGCTGCCCAACAGCTTACGGGTGTCGGCGATGGCGCCGCGGGCCTCGATGATGGTGTCGCGCACATCGCCGTTGGCCAGGCCGTCGAGACGCTTGACCAGCGCCTCCACCTCGTCGAGGGTGCGGCCGAGGCTGGCGATGGCCTTCTGGGTGTCCTTGCCGATGGCGTCCAGCGGCAGCTTGTCGATGCGCTCGACGACGCGCAGCAGCGTGGTCTGCAGCTCTTCCAGGCTGCCCCGCTGGGTCGGCAGCTGGGGCGGCGTGTGGCTCCAGTCGGCGCGGCCAGGCCCGGCGGCGGGGAAGAAATCCAGCGCCACGTAGAGCTGGCCAGTCACCAGGTTGCCGTTGCGCAGCTGGGCGCGCATGCCGCTGGCGATCAAGCGGTCGATGAAGGCGCGGAAATCCTTGTCCCGAAAATCCTTGCCAGCATACGGCGCCTGGCCCTGCTCGTTGCGCGCCTGCAGGCGGTTGGGGAAGATCGCCACTTCGACGAGCAGTTCGAGATCGGCGCCGCGGGCATGGAAGGCCGGATGGATCGCCGTCACCTCGCCGACCTGGATGCCACGGAAATCCACCCCCGCGCCGACGGACAGGCCGCGCACCGATTCATGGAAGCGCAGCAGATAGGTATGGGCATTGACGTTGGGCTGTTTGAGCGCCTCGTCCCGGTTGCGGAACAGGCGGAACACGTGGCCCTTCGGCGGCGCCTCGTCGGTGTCGCCCTCCGGCGTCTGGAAGGCCAGCCCGCCGGTGAGGATCGACGTGGCCGATTCAGTATTGACCTGCACGCCTTCGGCGCTGAGCTTCACATCCACGCCGCTGGCATTCCAGAAACGGGAGTTGGTGGTGACGAAACGGTCGTAGGGCGCCTGCACGAAGACCTGGATGTCCAGGTGCTTGCCCTGCGCGTCGAGCTTGTAGCCGGTGACCTGACCGGCCTGGATGCGCCGGTAGAACACCGGCGTGCCGACACCGATCGAGCCGAGGCTGTCCGCCTCCAGGCTGAAGCTGCGGCCGGGCACGTCGAAACTGACCACCGGCGCCTCCGGCAGCGCGACGAACTCGCGCCGCGGCTCGGCCGACTTGCCCACGTCCATGCCCACGTGGGCACCCGCCAGCAGCGTGTCGAGACCCGAGATGGAGCCGCCGGAAACCCGCGCACTGACCACCCAGAAACGCGTGTCGTCCACCAGCAGGCGAGACGCCTGGCGGGCCAGCTGGGCGGTGGCGATCACATGGCTGCCGTCCTCGGCGAGGGCCACCGCGGTAATCTGACCGACATCCACGTCGCGGTACTTGATGCGCGTCTTGCCGGGCTCCAGGCCGGTACCGGTGTCGAACTGGATGGTGATCACCGGCCCCTGCTCGTAGTAGCCGCGCACCGCCAGGAACAGGCCGATCAGCGCCGCCACCAGCGGGATGATCCATACCAGCGGAACGCGGAAACGGCGCGGACTCTCCACGACGGCGGTCGGCAGGGAGGGCGGCAGCGGGTCAGTCATGGTCGGCGGTTTCAGAATCGGTGAGGGGGTCCCAGATCAGGCGCGGATCGAATGTCAGCGCGGCAAACATCGTCAGCACGATCACCGCGCCGAAGGCCACCGCGGCCGGGCCGGCATCGACGGTGGCCAAACCCCGGAACTGTACCAGCGCCACCAGCAGCGTGATGACATAGATGTCCAGCATCGACCAGCGCCCGACGAATTCGACCACGCGGTACAGGCGGGCACGCTGCATCACGCGGTGACGGGAACGCATTTGCACGGACGCGGTGAGGTACCCCAGCGCCAGGATCTTCAGCAGCGGCACCACCACGCTGGCGAAGAAAACCACCAGCGCCAGCGGCCACTGGCCGTCCCGCCACAGGAAGATCACCCCGCTCATGATGGTGTCGACCTGGTGGTTGACCGGCGACGAAGTGACCATGATCGGCAGCAGGTTGGCGGGCAGATAGAGCAGCGCCGCGGCGACGAGCAGCGCCCAGGTCGTGTTGATGCTGGCCGGCTTGCGCTGGTGCAGCGGCGCCGCGCAGCGCGGGCAGCGCGACCGCTGGTTCGCGTCCGGCGGCGCCTGCGCCAGCTGGCCGCACACGTGGCAGCTCAACAGGCCGGCCTGGCGGGCGGTGAGTGCGGGTTTCATGCGCCCTCAGGATGGCTCATCCGCCACAACACGCGGCGGTCGAAAGCCCGCCCGGCCAGCGTGAGGATCAGGATCAGCGCCGCGGTGGCCCAGAAGGCCGTGCCGAGGATCACCGAGCCCGAGTGGGCCAGCTTGACCAGCGACACCAGCATGCCGAGCACGAAGACTTCCATCATGCCCCACGGCCGCACCGACAGCACCAGGCGGAAGAAGGTAACCAAGCGCGGCGAGCGGCGGCCGAGGCGCAGCGGCACCAGGACCAGCAGGATCATCAGCATTTCGAGCAGCGGGAACAGCTGCGCGGTGACGAAGACCAGCGCCGACACCGGCTGCATGCCGATGTGCCACAGGTTGCGCACCGCGGCGAACAGCGTCACCTCGGCGTAGCGCCCCTGCAGCTCAAGGCCGATCAACGGAAAGGCATTGGCCAGCACATACAGGATAGCCGCCGTCAGCGTGTAGGCCAGCGTACGGTCCAGGCTGTCCGGCGGGTTGCGCGCCAACTCGGCGCCGCAGCGCACGCAGCGGGCCGTCTCGCCGGGGGCGATGGGCACGTCGTGCTGCAGCAGGTCGCACTCATGGCAGGCGACCAGCGGCGCGGGCAGGTTCGGTGAATCGGCGGGCATGGGCGGGCCACGGACAATGGCTATCCATTGTGCGGTGCACGGCCAGCCCCTGCAAGATCGGGGCCGCTCAGCGCACCGGAGTCGCGGCCTTGATACTCCCCGGGGCCTGTGCCGGACCGGCCGCCGCATCGCCCGGACGGGACGGGACGGCTGGAGCCGGTGCAGACTGCGGGACCACCGCCAGCACAATGGGCGCGTTACTGTCCCGCTGGCGCAGGATCACCCGGTCGGCGAGCACTCGCTCGACACGCAGGTCCTCGTGGTAGGCCTGGCCTTCGGAAACCATCTCCGGCGGCCGCCCGTTGTCAGACAGAATGGCCACCCCGGCCGTCACCCCGTTACCGACGATGGCGCCCTGCGCGACCAGGCCCATCGCCTCGGCAGTCGGCGGCGGCAGATCCTCCTCCTGATAGGCACCCAGCTCGCCCACACTGATCCAGCCGGCCTCTTCAGCGATCCACAAGCCCGCCACGATCAGCACCCCGATGGCCAACAGCACGCGCCGTACGTCGGCCCCATCCACTCCGATCATCATCATCCCCCCTTTCTTCTTCGGGACCCCGCCGCACCGCGTTGCCCAATGACAGTCCCGATTGCATGACGACAGCAGCATTCGACGGCTAGTTTAACGCCGGCCAGCTGTCGACTTCCCTTCAGCTTAGCCTGCAGATTGAGCGGCGACGAAATCCAGCACGTCGCGCACGAAACGCTCCCGCTCCCACAGATGGGGCGCGTGATCGACGCCCTCGTAGATGTGCAGCAGCGCGTCCGGGATACGCTGCTGCACGAAACGCGCGGTACCCGTGGAGTAGAAGTTGCTCGCCCCGCCATAGACCAGCAGCGCTGGCACCGGAATGGCCTGCAGCACGTCCCGGTAGTCGGCAGCGGTCAGGCTGCGCCAGCACTCGATCAGCGGCCCGGGCTCGAGGGCCTGCAGGCGCTGGCGGGCGGTCTGGATGCCGTTGCCGTTCTCGGCGTACTTGGTACGGGCCCGCTCGTTGTGGCCGTCGGCCGCCAGGCGCAGCACCGCCTCGGCGAAGTCCCGCTGCAGTTCGCCGATGAAGGCCGCGTTGCGGCCAGCGTCGAAATCCCCGTAGATGCCGCTCTTCCAGTCGTCGTCGGTGACGAGACGCGGCGACTGGTCGATGAAGACCAGCCGCGACAGGCGGGCGGCACCGAAATCGCGCAGGTATTGCCACAGGGTCAGCGCGCCCATCGAGTGGCCGACCGCCACCACCTGGTCGAGGCGGTAGTGGTCGAGCAGGTTCTGCAGGTCGCGTGCCATGCGCGCGACGGTCGGCACGGTATCGGTCCGCAGCCCGTGCCCGCCGTGGCCGCGGGCGTCCCAGCGATACACGCGGAAGCGGGCCTCGAAGGCTTCGATGAAGGGGTTCCAGTCCCGATGGGTGGACGTCCAGCCATGCAGCAACAGCAGCGGCGGGCCATCGCCGGAGGTCTTCAGGTGCAGCTTTTCGCCGTCGTCGGCAAGGAAGTGGTCCATGTCCATGGGCCCGGCAGAATTCGGTGGATGCCGGAGTGTAGCGGACAAATATGATGAATGATCACCCGTCCACCGGCTGCAGCGGGGTTTCCAGGCGGCGCTGGTAGAAGCCCACGTCGAGCCAGCGACCGAACTTGAAACCGACTTCCGGCAGCGTGCCCGCATGGGCGAAACCGAGCTGTTCGTGCAGCGCGATGCTGCCAGCGTTGGCCATGTCGATGACGCCCACCAGCAGGTGGTAGTCCTGCGCCGTGGCCGCCTCCACCAGACGCTCCAGCAGGGCCCGCCCGAGGCCCTGGCCGCGCTGTTCGCGGTGCACATAGACCGAATGCTCGACGGTGTACTTGTAAGCCGGAAAGGCGCGGAAAGGGCCGTAGCTGGCAAAGCCCAGCAGCGTGCCGGCCTCGTCCACCGCGCCGATCACCGGGTAGTTGCCGGCTGTCTTGGCGGCGAACCAGGACGTCATGCTGTCGCGGCTGCGCGGCTGGTAGTCGTAGAGGGCGGTAGAAGTGGCGATGGCCTCGTTGAAGATGGCCAGGATCGCGTCGCCGTGCTCGGCGAGGGTGCAGGCAATGAATTGCATCGGTGGAACACGGGCTGTGGACACAGCCCCGATTGTGCCCCAGCCCGCCGTCTGCTCAGCGGTTGAACCAGCGCAGCAGCGTGCCCCAGTCGTGGAGGTCCAGGCGGGTCACCTCGCCGCACGCGAAATCCAGGCCGAGCCAGTGTTCCGGCGGCAGCTTGAGCAGGTGGCCGGCCAGCGCGCGCAGCGGGCCACCATGGGCGACCACCACCGCGGCGGGCGGCGGTGCGGCCTGCAACTCAGCGAGAAAATCGTGGACGCGGGCCGCCATCTGGCGCGGCGACTCGCCGCCCGGCGGCGCGAAATCCAGCGGTGCGTCAGCCCACGCGTCGAGTGCGGCGCGGCCGATGTCGTCGTAGCTGCGCCCTTCCCACTCGCCGAAGTGGATCTCCTTCAAACGCGGTTCGAGCCGCGGCGTACCGAAGGCTTCAGCCAGCAGGCGAGCGCGGGCCAGCGGGCTGGCGTACAGCGCGAAGTCGGCCGGCAGCAGCGGACGCAGGCGCGCCGCCACATCGGCGGCGGACTCGGCCAGCCCCAGGTCGGTCTGGCCATAGCAGATCCCCGGCGCCACGGCGGGCCGGGGATGGCGGATCAGGTAAAGCTCCACGCGGCGAGCATCCCCAGGTAGATGGCGATTTCGGCGAGCTGCTGGGTGGCGCCCAAACAATCACCGGTATAACCGCCGAGCCGGCGGGCAAACTTGCGCGCCGCGGCCACCGCCACCACTGCGGCGACGAGCAGCGCGGCCAGCGCCTCCAGCGGCGTCAACAGCAACAGCGGCACGATGCCGGCCAGCGTGGCGATGCCCAGCTCGGTGGCGCTCGGGCGGCGCGCCACTGGCGCCGACTTGGCGCTGTCGTCGCTGCGCGCGTAGTCGAGCACCGCCATTACGCTCACCGCGGCAAGGCGCGACAAGGGATGAGCCACCAGCAGCGCGGCGATCACCGGGTAGTCGTCATCGGCGCCCAGATCGGCGAGGGCCAGGTATTTGGCGAGCAACAGCAGCACCAGGCCGATGGCGCCGTAGCTGCCGATCCGCGAGTCCTTCATGATCGCCAGCGCCTGGTCCTTGGTCCACCCGCCACCGAGGCCGTCGCAGGTGTCGGCCCAGCCGTCCTCGTGGAAGGCACCGGTGGCGCGGACGGTCGCCGCCATCGCCAGCACCACCGCCAGATCCACCGGCAGCAGCTGCGCCGCCAGCCAGTAGGTCGCCGCGCCGATCAGGCCGATCAGCCAGCCGACCAGCGGCAGATAGCGCGCCGCGCGGCCCAGCTTGTCCGGCGCGAAGTCCACCCAGCCCGGCACCGGCAGGCGGCTGAAGAACGCGATGGCGATGAAGATCAGCTCGAGCTGGGCGCGGATCATGACGATGCGGCGGACTGGCGGCCGGCGGGGTTCACGCGTCCTTGCCGCTGACGCCGGCGGATTCGAAGCTGGCCATTTCGTTGAGGAAATTGACCGCCGCCTGCACCAGCGGGAAGGCCAGCGCGGCGCCGGTGCCCTCGCCGAGGCGCAGGTCGAGCTGGACCAGCGGCGCGGCGCCCAGGTGGGCCAGCTGCACGGCGTGGCCAGGCTCTTCGGAACGGTGCGCGAACACGCAGTAGTCGATGATCTCCGGCGCGATCTCGTAGGCCACCAGCAGCGCGCTGGTGACGATGAAGCCGTCGATCAAGAGCAGCATGCCGGCTTCGGCGGCGCCGAGCATCGCACCGGCCATCATCGCGATCTCCAGGCCGCCGTACTCGGTCAGCGCTTCCAGCGGATCGCCACGGCGCCCGCCGCGGGCCACCGCCTTGGCCAGCAAGGCGCGCTTGCGCTCCAGGCCGGCGTCGTCGAGGCCGGTGCCGCGGCCGATCACCACGTCCAGCTCGGTGCCGGTGAGGCAGTGGGTCAGCAGGGACGCGGCGGCGGTGTTACCGATGCCCATCTCGCCGAAACCGATCACGTTGCAGCCGTCGGCGGCCAGGCCGCGGGCCAGCTCGCGGCCACGAGCCAGCGCGGCGTCACGCTGGGCGACGGTCAGCGCCGGCTCTTCCAGGTAGTTGGCGGTGCCCGGCGCCACCTTGGCGTCGATCAGGCCGGGACGGTTGCCGAAGTCGTGGGCCACGCCGGCATCCACCACCGTCAGGCCCATGCCCATCTGGCGTGCGAAGACGTTGATTGCGGCGCCGCCGGCGAGGAAATTCTCGACCATCTGCCAGGTCACGTCCTGGGGATAGGCGGACACGCCGGCCTTGGCCGCGCCGTGGTCACCGGCAAACACCAGCATGTGCGGCCGGCGCAGCTCGGGGCTGAGGGTCTGCTGGATCAGGCCGATCTGGCGGGCCAACGGCTCGAGGCGGCCGAGGGCGCCGAGGGGCTTGGTCTTGGTGTCGATGCGCTGCTGCAGCGCGGGGGCGAGAGACTGGTCGGGACGGACGATGGCGTAGGTCATGGGACGCATCTGCGGACGGTGTCGAGGCCGCGGATGCTAGGACGCCCAAACCATTTGTTCAAGCGCCAACGCGCCTGGACAGCCGCCCCGCGATATCCGCCGGACGGCCGGGAAGCCTTAATTGGCGCGGTTTTGCCGACCCATGGAACGGACCTGCAGGACGACCCGGCGGCTGTTGCGCACCTCGCGCTCCCACGCGCGCTTTAGCACGAAACGCAGTTCGTAGTCGCCGGCCACCTCGCCGATCACCGAAAAGACCTGGCTGCCGTCGCACGGCTGCGCGGCCGTCGCCTGGCTTTCCTCAAGGCAGACGCGGACCGCGCCGTTGGCGCCGTCCACGTACCAGGTGGCGCCGCTGCCCGGATAGGACGGCAGCGCGATGCGGCAGATCTGCCCGACGTTGCTGGCAAGGCGTTGAGTGCTCATGGTGTGGATTCCCGTTTGCTTTTTTTAGGGGATCCATGGTGCCCTGCAGCAAGCTGACACCGCTATGCGGCGGGACATGACCGGGCTGTGACCTATTACCGCCCGGCCCTCAGGCCCCCTTGAGGATCAGCGGCAGGCCCGCGGCGACGAAAGTCACCCGTCCGCAGAGGGCGGCCACGGCCTGGTTGAGGCGCCCGGCCTCGTCGCGGAACAGGCGGCCCAGCGGGCTTTCCGGCACCAGGCCGAGGCCCACCTCGTTGGCGACGAAGATCACCCGCCCCGGCAGCCGCGGAATCAGTTCGAGCAGGGCCGAGCGCTCGCGGGCAAAGGCCGGCAGCAACTCGGCGCCGGCAGCGGGCGGCAGGTTCTCAGCCCCGTCGAGCAGGTTAGCCAGCCACAGGGTCAGGCAATCGACGACCACGCAGCGCTCCGCCGACGCCGTCGCCTGCAGCGCCTCCGCCAGCGCACGCGGCGCTTCGACGACGTTCCAGCCGGCGGGGCGGTCGACCTGGTGGCGGGCGATGCGCACGCGCATCTCTTCGTCCAGCGCCTCGGCGGTGGCGATCACATGCACGGCCAGGCCGCTGGCGGCGGCAGCCTGCTCGGCGTGGCGGCTCTTGCCGGAACGGGCGCCGCCCAGGATAAATTCAGATGACATAAGAAGGCTCCAGTTGATTGACGTAAACGTCAACCAAATTCGGGAAGTGACTGATTTTGGTGGTATTATCGCCGCCGTTGTCGCCACAGGGCCGAATCGGTCCGGCGACACGCGTGCTCCAGGTGCTCCAGCGGCCATCCAGGCCAGGAGTTAAACGGGAAACAGGTGCGCGTCCTTCCACGGAAGCCGCAATGCCTGTGCTGCCCCCGCAACGGTAAGCAAGCGCCAGACGCATCACACAGCCACTGGGCCCACCGGGCCTGGGAAGGCGATGCGTCCTGTCCGGTCGGCATTGTGCCGCACCGGCTCGGCTTGTGAGCCCGGATACCGGCCTCGATCACACAACAGCGGAAGTGCCACGGGGTGGTGGCAATGCGCGCGGCCGTGATCCTGTCCGGCCTTCTGCGGCTACTCCCCGGCATTTCCAGACGCAATCCACCCGAGTCGGCGGGGACGCCACCGGGTCCGGGAGAACCTGACAGATGATCATCCGCCTTTCCACCGCCGCCCTCGCGGTCGCTTCCGCCTTCCCCGCCATTGCGCTGGCTGCGCCGGCCGAGCAGCCCACCGTCGTCGTCACCGCCACCCGCCAGGCCCAGCGTGCCGACGAGTCGCTGGCCGACATCACCGTCATCGAGCGCGAGCAGATCGAACGCGCCGGCTCGACCTTCTCGCTGCCCGAACTGCTGGCCCGCCAGCCCGGCATCCAGATGGCTTCCAGCGGCGGCCCCGGCAAGGCCACCGACATCTTCATCCGCGGCGCCAGCCCGCGCCAGACCCTGCTGATCGTGGACGGCATGCGCCTCGGCTCGACGACCCTCGGCACGCCGAGCTGGCAGGACATCCCGCTGTCGCAGATCGAGCGCATCGAAATCGTCCGCGGCCCGGCCTCCGCGCTGTATGGCGCAGATGCCATCGGCGGCGTGATCCAGATCTTCACCCGCAAGGGCGAAGGCGCACCGAAGGTGGACGCCTTCGTCGGCATCGGCAGCTACGGCACCCGCGAAACCTCGGTCGGCGTGTCCGGCGGTACCGACAAGCTGTCCTACTCGGTGCGCGGCGGCTATGCCGAGAACGATGGCTACAGCGCCATCTACAGCAAGGCCAAGCAGCCCTTCTACTACAACCCGGACAAGGATCCGTACCGCAACAGCAACTTCTCCGCCAACCTGGGCTATCGCCTGACGGACGGCCATGAAGTGGGTGCCTCGATCCTCTACGCCACCAGCCGCAACCACTACGACTCGGGCGTCGGCTTCGACAACTACAACAACAATATCCAGAACGCCTGGAACCTGTTCACCCGCAATCGCCTCACGGACGTGTGGACCAGCACCGTGCGCTTCGGCCAGTCGGTGGACGATTCGAAGGACTTCGCCTCCTACGCCCCCAACGGCGCGTCGATCAAGACCACCCAGCAGCAGTTCATGTGGCAGAACGACATCCGCCTGCCGGTCGGTACCCTGCTCGCCGCCTACGAGAACCTGCACCAGAAGGCCGTCAACCAGGACACCTTCGACGTCAGCCGCACGATCAACTCGGCCCTGCTCGGGTGGACCGCCGGCTTCGGCCCGCACAAGGTCCAGCTCAACGCCCGCCACGACGACAACAGCCAGTTCGGCGGCAAGACCACCGGCTACGCCGGCTACGGCTACCAGATCCTGCCGACGCTACGCGTGCAGGGCAGCATCGGCAACGCCTTCCGCGCGCCGACCTTCAACGAGCTGTACTACCCGGGTTACGGCAACGCCAACCTGAAGGCGGAAAGCGCCTACAACAAGGAAGTCGGCCTGCTGTGGGAACAGCACGGGCACAGCGTCAGCGCTACCTATTTCCGCAACCGCATCAGCAACCTGATCGTCAACGACCAGAACTTCATCCCGCAGAACGTCGGCAGCGCCCGCCTAGAAGGCATCAGCCTGGGCTACGGCGGCCAGCTCGCCGGCTTCGACATCGTCGCCAATATCGACTTCCTCGATCCGAAGGACCTGGACACCGACAAGCGCCTGCAGCGCCGCGCCAACAAGACCGGCAACCTGGCAATCAGCCGCAGCTTCGCGGCCCTCACCGTGGGCGCCGAATGGCAGGGCGCCGGCGGCCGCTACGACCGCACCAACGAGGTCAACCCAATGGGCGGCTACGGGCTGGTAAACGCCTTCGCCAAGTACGCGCTGACCAAGGAGCTGGGCCTCGAAGCACGGGCCAACAACATCCTCGACAAGCAGTACGAAACCACCTGGGGCTACAAGACGGCCGGCGCCAACGTCTTCTTCGGCGTACGCTACGCACCGAAATAAGCCCCATGCACGGAGGGACCATGGCCGACGGGCACACCGCCGCCCGACATCAACCGGTGAGCATGCGCCACATGCGCCTGCGCGCCCGGCTGGTCATCACCGGCCTGATGGCAGCGGCGCTGGTAGCCTTCGCCTGGTCCCTGTCGGCTGGCGCCATGCCGGTGTCCGTGCAGGACATGCTGGCAGCGCTGGGCAACGGTGAAGGCAGCATGGAGGCGGACATCATCCGCCAGCTGCGCCTGCCCCGCGCCATCGCCGCCTTCGCCTGCGGCGGCCTGCTGGCCCTGGCCGGCACGCTGATGCAGGTGCTGCTGCGCAACCCGCTGGCCGATCCCTACGTGCTGGGCATTTCCGGCGGCGCGGCGGTTGGCGCGCTGGGCGCGATCGTGGCCGGCGCGACGGCCGGCTGGATCGACGGCGGCGCTTTCATCGGCGCCCTCGGCGCCACGCTGCTGGTGTTCGGCCTCGCCCACGGCGACGGTTCGTGGACGCAGACCCGTCTGTTGCTCACCGGCGTGATCGTCGCCGCCGGCTGCGGCGCGGCGGTGGCCCTGATGCTGAGCCTAGCCCCCGAAGGGCGGGTCAAGGGCATGCTGTTCTGGTTGATGGGCGACGCCAGCAACGCGACCCGCCCTTGGCCGGCACTGGCTCTGCTGACCCTCGGACTGCTGGCCGCCCTGCCCTTCGCCCGCGAACTCAACCTGCTGGCCCGTGGCGAAATCACTGCCCGTGCCCTCGGCGTGCGGGTCGACCGCCTGCGTGGCCTGGTCTACGGCCTCGGCGCGCTGCTCACCGCAGTGGCGGTGACCACCATCGGCTCGGTGGGCTTCGTCGGCCTGATCGTGCCGCACCTGGTGCGTCTGGCCATCGGCAACGACCAGCGCCTGCTGCTGCCCGCCGCCACGCTGGCCGGCGGCGTGCTGCTGTGCGCCGCCGACACCGCCGCGCGCACCGTAGTGGCACCGATCCAGCTGCCGGTCGGCGTGCTCACCGCACTGATCGGCGTGCCGGTCTTCCTGTTCCTGCTGGCGAAACATCCGCGATGAAGATGGACGTGCGCCCATCGATCCTCGCCACCGAGCGCCTCAGCGTGCAGGTGGGCCGCCGCGACGTGGTGCGCGCTCTGGATTTCACGCTGCAGGCCGGCGACACCCTGGTGATCCTCGGCCGCAACGGCGCTGGCAAGACCACCCTGCTGCACACTCTGGCCGGCCTGCGCGCGGCCACCGATGGCGCCGTGCTGCTGTCCGGCCAACCCTACGCGGCCTGGCCGCGCGGCCACGAAGCCTGCCTGCGCGGCCTGCTGGCCCAGAGCCAGCCCGATTTCTTCAGTGCGACGGTACTCGAAACCGCCCTCGTCGGCCGCCACCCCTACCTGGGCCGCTGGGACTGGGAAGGGCCGGAGGACGAGGCGATCGCCCTCGCCGCGCTGGCTAGCATGGG
The DNA here is from genome assembly GCF_058800215.1 of Zoogloea sp. GW822-FHT05C07. Classification (NCBI taxonomy): domain Bacteria; kingdom Pseudomonadati; phylum Pseudomonadota; class Betaproteobacteria; order Rhodocyclales; family Zoogloeaceae; genus Zoogloea; species Zoogloea sp. GW822-FHT05C07. Next base: position 2,381,949 of record NZ_CM179510.1, on the reverse strand, counting down.
CCTGGGCGGCTTCGCCGAGCGCCAGGTGCCGACGCTGTCCGGCGGCGAGCGCCAGCGCCTCGCCATCGCCACGCTGTTGGTCCAGCGGCCGCGTCTGTATCTGCTCGACGAACCGCTGGCCCACCTAGACCTGCACCATGAAGTCGCGGTGCTCGACCACTTCCACGAGCTGGCCAGCGCTGGCGCCGGCGTGGCAATGGTCCTCCACGACATCAACCTGACCGCCCGCTACGCCAGCCACGTTCTGCTGCTCGACGGCGAAGGCGGCCATATCTTCGGCACGGCCGCCGAAGTGCTCACCGCCGAGCGCCTGTCGGCGGCCTTCGGCCATCCGCTGCGGGCCGTCGCCGACGGTACGGCAACGCTGTTCGTCCCAGCCTGAAAGCCGCTGGACACAGTCCAGACCTTTACTGTGCCTGTTGTACCTGTGGGGCGAACTCGTTTTCCCCACAAGAAATCCACAGGAAACTCACAAGAAAACCACAAGCCCTCCAACGAGCCCACAAACACCACCATGACCAACCACGACACATCCTCCGACACCGAACGCGATGCCCGTCACAAGACCCGCATGGAACGCAAGAAGGCCGTCGTCGACGCCGCCATCGCCGCTGCCACCGACCAGCGCGGCGTGCTGCTGGTGAACACCGGCAACGGCAAGGGCAAGTCCAGCGCTGCCTTCGGCGTGCTGGCGCGGGCCCTCGGCCACGGCCTCAAGGCCGGCGTGGTGCAATTCGTTAAGGGCCGCTCCGACACCGGCGAGGAAGCCTTCTTCCGCCGCCAGCCGGAGGTCAGCTGGCACGTGATGGGCGACGGCTTCACCTGGGACACCCAGGACCGCAGCGCCGACATTGCCAGCGCCAAGGCTGGCTGGGAACAGGCGCGGGCCTTCCTGCGCGATCCGGAGATCGGCCTGGTGGTACTCGACGAGCTCAACATCGTCCTCAAGTACGCCTACCTCGATGTGAACGAGGTGATCGCCGACCTGCAGGCCCGCCCGCCGATGCAGCACGTCATCGTCACCGGCCGCGGTGCGCCGGAAGCGCTGATCGCGGCGGCCGACACGGTCACCGACATGGGTGTAGTGAAGCACGCCTTCAAGGCCGGCATCGCCGCCCAGGCCGGCCTGGAGTTCTGAGCGCCGGCTGCGGTAAACCCCGGTTCTGCCGGCTGGGCCGGGCACGGTAAGCTTGGTCCCTTCCTTCCGTTTGTCGCCCCGACCACCATGCATCGCATCGTCTACCTGGAATCCGGCGCGCTGATCGCCGACATCCGCCGCCCCGCCTTCGCCCACGAGTGGACCGAGTACGAGGCCACCGCCCAGCATGAGGTAGCGGAACGCCTGGCCGGCGCGACCATCGCGATCGTCAACAAGCGCCAGCTGACCGCCGACATCATCGCCGGCCTGCCGGACCTGCAGATGGTGGCGATCGCCGCCACCGGCTACAACAACGTGGACCTGGAAGCCTGCCGGGCCCGCGGCATCGTCGTCTCCAACGTGCGCGGCTACGCCCGCGAGACGGTGCCCGAGCACGTGCTGGCGCTGATGCTGGCCCTGTCCCGTCAGCTGGCGCCCTACCACCAGTCGGTGGCCGCCGGCCGCTGGCAGAAGAGCGAGCAGTTCTGCTACTTCGATTACCCGATCCGTGACCTGTCCGGCCAGACCCTCGGCCTGCTCGGCAGCGGCACCCTCGGCCAGGGCGTCGCGCGCCTCGCCGAAGCCTTCGGCATGCGGGTGATCCGCGGTGAGCACAAGGGCGCAGCGACGCTGCGCGACGGCTACGTGGCCTTCGAGCAGCTGATCCGCGAAGCCGACGTGATCAGCCTGCACTGCCCCCTCAACGATTCGACGCGCCACCTGATCGGCGCCGCCGAACTGGCCGCGATAAAACCCACCGCGCTGCTGATCAACACCGCCCGCGGCGGCCTGGTGGACGAAGCCGCGCTGGCCGACGCGCTGCGCGCCCGCCGTATTGGCGGCGCCGGCTTCGACGTGCTGACCGAGGAGCCGCCTACCGACAACCCGCTGCTGGCCCCCGACGTGCTCGCCGCCGGCAACTTCATCCTGACGCCCCACGTCGCCTGGTCCAGCCGCGAGGCCATGCAGACCCTGGCCGACCAGCTGACCGGCAACATCGAGGCCTTCGCCGCCGGCGAGCCGGTGAACCGGCTAGTGTAAACACGCCGCAAGCGGGACACGCCCATGCCCCTGCTGCCCCGCGCCGCCTCGTTCGATGCCCACAGCCAGCGTTTCGGCGAGGGGTACAAGTGGATCGTACTGTCCATCATCGGCATCGGCACCGTGTCCGGCGTGCTGTGCACGTCCAGCTTCAACGTGGCGGTGCCGGCGCTGACGCGCCATTTCGGGCTCGGCCAGGACCAGGTCCAGTGGGCGATGACCGGCTTCATGACGGCGATGACCGTCGCCATGCTGCCCACCGCGTGGCTGATCGACCGCATCGGCTTCCGCCGCGTCTTCATGCTGGCCCTGGTGGTTCTCGCGCTGGCCAGCGTGGCCGGCTTCTTCGCGCCCAGCTTCAGACTGGTGGTTGCCGCCCGCATCCTGCAGGGCATCGCCGCCGGCGTGCTGCAGCCGATGGGGGTGCTGGCGCTGATGCGCCTGTTCCCGGCCGAATCGCGCGGGCAGGCGTCAGGCATCCTCACCGTCGGCATCGCCCTCACGCCGGCCATCGCGCCGGCCCTCGGCGGCATGCTGCTCGACCGATTCGGCTGGGAGGCGATCTTCCTGCTCGGCGTGCCCTTCGGCGTGGTGGCCTGGGTGGCCGCCCTATACCTGCTGCCGGAGCCGCGCCAGCTCGTCGCGCGGCCCTTCGACTGGCCCGGCCTGGGCTGGCTGACCCTTGCCACGCTGGCGCTGATCGAGGGCGTGTCGAGCCTCCACCACAGCGGCCCGTGGTCGCCATGGACCCTCGGCCAGGCGGGGCTGGCCTTCGCCGCGACAATCCTCTTCGTGCGCCACGCCCGGCGGCGTCCGGAACCCCTCGTCGAACTCGGGCTGTTCGCCGACCGCAGCTTCACAATGGGTAGCCTGGTGTCCTTCTCCTACGGCTTCGGCCTCTACGCATCCACCTACCTGGTACCGGTGTTCCTGCAGAAGGCGCTGTCCTACGGCGCCGGCGGTGCCGGCATGGCCCTGGTGCCGGCCGGCATCGCGCTGATCCTCACGCTGCCGGTGGCAGGGCGGCTGGCCGACCGCTTCCCGCCCAAGTGGCTCACGGTTGCAGGGCTGCTGGCCTTCGGCCTGTCCCTGGTGATCTTCGCGGTGGAGGCCGGACGCATCTCCTACACCGAGATCATCGTCGCCACAGTGATCGGGCGCATCGGCCTGGGGCTGATCCTGCCGGCCCTCAACCTTGCCACGCTGCATCACCTGGAACCGCACCAGCTCGGCCAGTCGACGGTCGTCATCAGCTACGCGCGGCAGTTGGGCGGCGTGCTGGGGGTAGCCATCGTGGCGGTCTTCGTCGAATGGCGCGAGGTGGTCCATGGCACCGCAGCGCCGGGCATCTTCAGCGCCTACGCGCAGGGCTACATGCTGCTGACGGCGGTCTTCGCCCTCGCCGTGGTGGCGGCGAGCCTGATGCGCGCCACGCGGCGCTGAATCCCGGAGCGCCGGCGTTCAGGCCTTCTTCGGCCGACCGCGTTTCTTCGGCCCGCCGTCCCCGTCGCCCTTCGCCTCGGGCAGCGGCGCCAGCAGCGCGCGGATGTCGTCTTCGCCGAACTTGACGCTGCCCTCGTGATCATCGGCGAGGATGCCGGCGGCCAGTTCGGCCTTCTTCTCCTGCAGGCCGAGGATCTTCTCCTCGATGGAGCCGGCCACCACCAGCTTGTAGACGAACACCGACTTGGTCTGGCCGAGGCGGTGGGCGCGGTCGGTGGCCTGGTTTTCCACCGCCGGGTTCCACCACGGATCGTAGTGAATCACCGTGTCGGCGGCGGTCAGGTTGAGGCCGACGCCGCCGGCCTTCAGGCTGATCAGAAAAACTGGCACGTCGCCGTCCTGGAACTGGCGGACCGGGGTTTCCCGATCGATGGTGTCACCGGTGAGCTGCACGTAACGGATGTAGCGGGCATCCAGCTCGGCGGCGATCAGCGCCAGCATGCCGGTGAACTGGGAGAACAACAGCACCTTGCGGCCCTCGTCCACCAGCTCCGGCAGCATGTCCATCAACAGATCCAGCTTGGCCCGCTCCTTCACCTTGGCGGCGGCGTCGGTCTTCAGCAGGCGCGGGTCGCAGCACACCTGGCGCAGCTTGAGCAGCGCGTCGAGGATGACGATCTGGCTACGCGCGAAGCCGCGGGCGGCGATCTCGTCGCGCACGCGCTGGTCCATCGTCGCCCGCACGGTTTCGTAGAGGTCGCGCTGGCGGCCATCGAGCTCGACGCTGCGCACCACGATGGTCTTCGGCGGCAGCTCCTTGGCCACATCCTCTTTGCGGCGGCGCAGGATGAAGGGCGCGATGCGCTTGGCCAGCAGGTCGCGGCGCACCGTGTCGCCGTATTTCTCGACCGGCGTGCGCCAGCGGGCGGTGAAGTCCTTCACGTCGCCGAGGAAGCCCGGCAGCAGGAAGTCGAACTGGCTCCACAGCTCGCCCAGGTGGTTTTCCAGCGGCGTGCCGGTGAGGCACAGGCGGTGCTCGGCACGCAGCGTGCGCACCACCTGGGCGGCCTGGCTGGCGGCATTCTTCACCGTCTGGGCCTCGTCGAGGATCAGCGAGTGGTATTCGTGGGCGGCGAGCTGTTCGCGGTCGCGCCACAGCAGCGGATAGGTGGTCAGGCACACGTCGGCGTCGGGGATCTTCGCGAAGGCCTCAGCGCGGCCGCTGCCGCGCAGGCTCAGCACCTTGAGGTCCGGCGCGTAGCGCTCCGCCTCCCGCTGCCAGTTGAAGACCAGCGAGGTCGGCACCACCACCAGCGCCGGCTTGGCGAGGCGCCGGCCGCGCTTTTCGACGAGCAGGTGGGCCAGGGTCTGGGCAGTCTTGCCGAGGCCCATGTCGTCGGCCAGGATGCCGCCGAGGCCGTGGCGGCGCAGGTGCTGCAGCCACGACAGGCCTTCCAGCTGATAGGGGCGCAAGTCGAGGGCGAAACCCTTCGGCGCGGCCACCGGCTTGATCGCACCGGCGCCGCGGATGCGCTCGATCCAGCGCGCCAGGCTCTCCAGCCCCTGGGCCCGCCAGCCGTCGCCGAGCACGTCGGCCAGGCGCGGCGCATCGAAGTGCGACACACGGATGGTGCCGGCCGGGTTGTCGAAGAGGTCCACCAACGTACGGGCGATCGGCTTGACCCGCTCGGCGGCCAGCGCCACGCGGTCGCCGTCGTCGAGCTGGACGATGACCTGGCTGTCGTCGGGAATGCGCTCGATCAGCTTGGGGTCGAGCCAGCGCGCGTCCTGCTTGAAGACCGCATGCAGCATCGGCGCCAGGTCCACACGGCGCCCTTCCACCTCGACGCCGAGGGACACGTCGAGCCAACCTTCATCACTCTCCTCGATCTCCACGTGCCAGTCGCTGGCGACCAGCAGGCGGTGGCGGAAATCCCGCGGGCACTCGATGTGCCAGCCGGCCTCGCGCAGCGCCGGCGCCACGAGGGAGAAGAAGTGGCTCCAGTGGGCTTCGCTCTCCAGCCCGTACAGGCCTTCGGTGGGAATCCCCTGGCTGATCAGCCAGCCGCGCTTGAGGGGCAGGAAACCGGCCGCCAGGAAGGCTTGCCAGGCGACCTTCTCGGCCTCCGGGTCGCGCTTCACGCGCACCGCGCGGCCGTCCTGCAGGGTCGCCACGTCATGGGTGGAGCCGGGCTCCAGGCGAGCTTCGCCATAGGCGAAGGCGGGGCTCGCCACGTCGTATTCGCTGCCACCGAAATCGGCCTCGTAGCCGCGATGTCGGCGCCAGCTCCAGCAATAGATGCTGCTCAGGCTCAGCACCGGCCGACACGCGGCGTCCACCAGCGGCAGCTCGACACTCTTGTTGCCCTGCGGCGACGGCAGCGCCGGCGCGAGTTCGGCCAGCGCGCTGGCCACCACCGGCAGTTCCACCGCCGACAGGGCCGGCAGGCTCAGCAGTTCGGCGATCACCGGGGCGTCATCCACCTGGATGCGGCCCGCCTCGCCGCGGCTGCTGTCGATGTAGGCCAGCGGCTCGGTACGCAGCACCAAGGTGGCAGCCGGCTCGGCGGCCACCCGGGCCTTGACGCCGTTTTCGCCGGGAACCCACTCCAGCGTGGCCGGCCTTAGCGCACCGCCGCGCAGCGGCTGGGCATGGCCGCGGCCGTCCATTTCCAGGTAAGCCCGGCCGGTGGCCACCGCCGCTTCCAGCACGGCCAGACCCGGTGCACCTTCGAGCAGCGGCCAGCCGTAGCCGCCGCCGAGCCGGTTGGATTCGCGCAGCAGGCGGAAGATGTGCAGATCCTCGTCGCGCACGAAGGCCGGCGGGCGCAGCAGGGCCTGTTCGTAGTTGGTCCATTCGCTGGCCGAACCGGTCAGCTCGCCGTCGGCCCCGGTGCGCGCCTTGACCAGGCTGAACTCCAGGCTGTCGTTGCCCAGCTGACGGAGGATGCGGCACAGGTAGAAGATGCTGTCCCGCGGCGTGGAGGCCTTGCGCACCTTGGCGGCCTTGTCCACCCGCTCGCGCAGCGTGCGCACCCAGGCCAGCACTTCGGCGCGCGGTTTGTCCACCAGCTTGCCGGGCCGCCGTGCGGCGAGGATCAGCGCCGCGGCGTGCTTGCAGCGGCTGCCCACCGGGCAGGTGCAGCGGGTGTTCAGTTCGATGGAGCTTTCACCGAAGAACTCGCGCCGTTCGATGCGCACGCTGACCCGGTAGGGCACCGGCTCGGTGCCCTGCACCAGGGCCTGCAGCTGGTTGCCGGCCGCCTCGATGTTGCGCACGCGGCCGATGTAGCCGCGGGCGCGGGTCAGCGCATTGGCGGTGAATAATTCACTGAGGAGGGTGTCGTCGAGCTGGGCGAGAAGACGTGCGAGATCCATGCCGGCAGTTTCTGGCGGGCGAAAGGCGGAATTCTAGGCGCACTCGTCGCCTCCGCGAAACCTCAGCCGCGGGCATCGCGGCCAGAGTCGAGGGAAAAGCCCGCCGCGTCGAGCAACGCCGGCAGCGCTTCGGCAGCACGCAGGCACAGGCGGAAATCCACCCTTTCGCTCAGCGGCGTATGACCCGGGTTGATCTCGATGGTCGGAATGCCGCTCTCGATGGCCCACATCACCGGCCCGGCGATGTACGGAAAGGCGCTGCCGGTGCCGACCGAGACGACCAGCTCCGGCCCGGCGGCAAGCACGCTCTCGAAACGGTGCACGGCCTGGTCGGGCAAGGCCTCGCCAAACAGCACCACGTCGGGGCGCAGGATGCCGCCGCAGTAGGGACACTCGGGCGGAATCGTCAGGCCGGCATAGTTGTCCACATGGCGGCCACGCCCGCAATCAACGCAGCGCAGGCGGCGCAGCGTGCCATGCATCTCGATGACATCGCGGGAGCCAGCCTCCAGGTGGAAACCATCCACGTTCTGGGTCAGCACCGTCACGCCATCGCGCAGCGCCTCCAGGCGGGCGATGGCGTAGTGGCCGGCATTGGGATGGGCGCCGCGGCAGCTGGCCTCGATCTGCGACAGGAAGCGCCAGGTGATGTCGGGCCGCCGGGCGAACATCTCGCCGGACAGGGCCTGCTCGATCGGCAGGCCGATGTCGGTGTGGGCATCTTCATAGAGACCGCCGACGCCGCGATAGGTCGGCAGCCCGGAATCGGCCGACAAACCGGCGCCGGTGATGAACAGAATGCGCTCTGCGGTAGCAAAAAGGCGACCTGCGGCCTCGATTTGGGCAACGTAGTCGGCTAGGGTATGGTCTGTCATGCGGAATCCCTGACGCTTGGCGACGGGAACAGCCCGCCGGCCGCCATGTTGCGGCGCGTGCCGCCGAAAGGCAAATGCCATTTAGCATAAGGCCCCGAACGATCGGCGCATCGGGGGCCATCGAGAAGGACCGGAACGACCATGTGCCAGCTACTGGGAATGAACTGCAACACGCCCACCGACATCTGCTTCTCGTTCGCCGGCTTCCAGGCCCGCGGCGGACTGACCGATGTGCACGGCGACGGCTGGGGCATCGCCTTCTTCGAGGGCCGCGGCGTGCGCGTCTTCCTCGATCCCAAGGCCAGCAGCAAGTCGCCGGTGGCCGAACTGGTACGCCACTACCCGATCCACTCCCTAAACGTCATCGCCCACATCCGCAAGGCCACCCAGGGCGTGGTGACGCTGGAGAACACCCATCCGTTCCAGCGCGAGCTGTGGGGCCGCTACTGGGTGTTCGCCCACAACGGCAACCTCAACGGCTTCGATCCCGAACTGCGCGGCTATTTCCAGCCGGTCGGGCAGACCGATTCGGAACGCGCCTTCTGCTACCTGATGGAAGCGCTGCGCCGCCAGTTTCCGGACGGCGAACCGCCACGGGAAGAACTGTTCGCGGTGGTGCGCCGCATCGCCGCCGAAGTCGGCCGCCACGGGGAGTTCAATTTCCTGCTGTCAAACGGCACCTGCCTGTTCGCCCACTGCGCCTCGCGCCTCACCTACGTCGTACGCAAGGCCCCGTTCGACCAGGCTCACCTGAAGGACCAGGACATCACGGTGGATTTCCGTGAGCTGACCTCGCCCGGCGACCGGGTCGCAGTAGTCGCCACCACGCCGCTCACCGACAATGAAAAATGGATACCGATCGAGCCCGGCAGCCTGCTGCTGTTCGTCGATGGCGCACCGGTGGACGCCGGCCCTGCAAACACATGTGCCTTCGTTCGGCAGGAGCCTGCAGCGCACTGAGGATTAATGTCAAAATGAGCGGACATTGCATTCGCATGCGGGAGGCGGGCCACGCCTCACCGCAGACCGGCAATCCGACGGGACCACAATCGTTCATCACAACCTGACCGCAGTTCATCATCGCCATGCCGACAAGTTCGCCGAAAGACTGCCCCTTGTGCTTCCCGGATCCGGAAAACGTGCTCTGGCAGGACGCCAGCTGCCGTGTCATCCGGGTGAACGACCGGGACTATCCCGGCTACTGCCGACTGATCTGGAATGAACACGTCGCCGAGATGAGCGATCTGTCGCCCGCCGATCAGCGCCATTGCTTCAACATCCTGATGGCGGTCGAGGTGGCGCTGCGCGAGTGCTTCCAGCCGGCCAAGATCAACCTGGCCAGCTTCGGCAACATGGTGCCCCACCTGCATTGGCACCTGATCCCACGGGAAGTGGACGACCGCCATTTCCCGGAGCCCATCTGGGGCCAGGTCCAGCGCGGCAGCAGCGGCACGTTCCGTGAAGTGGACGACGCGCGGCTGGCCCTGGCCATCCGCAACGCGATTGCCGAACAACTTTCGGGCTGAAGCGGGGACCGCAGCCATGACGGACAGCCAGCAAACCACCTACACCGACCTGCGCAGCGTCGAGCAATACCGCAAGCTGGTCAGGAATCTCCATACCCTCAACGCCAACGAGAGCCACGCGACTCTGGTGCGCATGCTCGAGGGCCTGCTGGCCAGTCCGCTGGGACCGGAGGAGCAGCTCGAGGTCCTCGAGGCATCGCGGCAGACGATCACCTTCGTCCAGTACGAGATGTCGTCCCGCTACGCCGCCCATCCGCTCCCGCCGGACAGCGCCGAGGACACCACGCTGCGCCAGGTGGTCCGCCTCTGGACCGCACTGAGCACGGCCTACGCACGGCTGGCGGAAGGCCATGCCAGCAGCTCGAACGAGTTCCGGGCCCAGCTGCCGCTGCTGGCCCAGCGCCGTATCCAGTACCTCGGGCAGATCATCATCGAGCATTACCGCGCCCACCGGGCCGAGCCGCCGGGAGCCTGGAAGGCGGTCCACGAGGCTTACCTGGAAGCCGACCGGGCCGGTGCGACGCACAGCCGGGTCATCGACCCCCTCAACAACACCTGGAAGGCCCAGAGTCCCGACGAAGCTTACATCGCGCTGCTACTGATCGACCTCACCAACCCCTACGGTCGCAATCAGCGCGAACTCAACTGGATCTGCCGCTGGGCGCAGCGCTTCGCGCCCTACTGCATCCTGCAGAGCAGCTGGGAACAGGACGACGCCCGCGCCTACGGCCTGGACCCCGGCGAGGATCACGGCCTGCGTCCTATTGCGCTGATCGGCTCGCGGCCCGGCATGCGCCGTTTCGACGGGCACCGGCTGGCGGCGCAGATCAAGGCCATGCTGGCGGAATTCAAGCAGGGCACCAGCCCGGCCTCCCTCGGCCTCGGCGACGATTGCTCCCAGCCGGCCTGCGCCCGGCTGCTGGTCTCCCTGTACCGCCCGTGGGGCATGTCGGCCGCCGGGCGGCGCTTTCCCCGCCGCAACAAGAAGGGGGAAAACAAGATCTGTACCGATTGGGAAGGCATTGGCCTGCTGGTATCGGGGCACCCCTTCGAGCCCCCCAATCGCCGCCAGTTGATGGGCAGCCGTTACGACATCAACGTGATCACTTTCGGCGCACGGGCCGAGGAGAACATGGCAGCGCCCCTGCTGGACGGGGAAACCGAAGCCATCCGGAACGGCTACAGCATCGACACCTGGGAAACCGTGGATCACTCGGTTTCGGGCTTCCGGCTGCAGCGCAAGCACCCGGAACAGCGCATCGAGCATCACCAGCTGGTCGGCATCAAGCCCAGCGACGGCACGCACTACCTGCTGGGCCAGGTCAGCTGGCTGATGTACGAACCGGACAGCACGCTGTTCACCGGCATCCACCTGCTGGCTGGCCTGCCGAGCACCTGCGCGGTGCGGGGCACCGGGATCAACGTCAGCCCGAGCGAACCCTATGTGCAGGCCTTCCTGCTACCGGAGATCGCCGCCATGCAGGCCCCGTCGACGATCGTGCTGCCGGGCGGCTGGTTCCAGGCCGCGCGGGTCCTCGAACTGCACAACGGTTCGTCCCAGCAGATCCGCCTGACGAACCTGGTGGCACGCGGCACCAACTTCGACCAGGCGACCTACGAGCACGTGCAGACCTGAGAAGTCTCCTTACTTCTCCACCAGACGCCGGACCGGGAAACAGGCCGTGAAGCGGCTGCCCCGTCCCGGCTCACTGTCGATCGACAGGTCGCCCTGATGGCGACTCAGGACGTGCTTGACGATGGCAAGACCGAGGCCCGTACCGCCGGTCTCCCGTGACCGGCCCCGGTCCACCCGGTAGAAACGCTCCGTGAGGCGGGGAATGTGCTCCGGCGCAATGCCGATGCCATCGTCTTCCACCGTGTATTCCACCACCGAGCCACGCTGCCGCCAACCAAGGCGGATGTGGCCACCGGCCGGCGTATAGCGCACAGCATTGATGGCCAGGTTGACGAAGGCGCTGTACAGCTCCTTGCTGTTGCCGAGCAGGCGTGCGCGGGTCGCACAATCCAGGGTGATCACATGACGGCCGCCGGACACCACCTGTGCCTCCTGCTGGATCTCCTTCAGCAGGCTGGCCACGTCCACCGGCTCCTCCTGGAGGATGGGTGCGCCCGTCTCCAGCGCCGACAGGGTCAGCAGATCCTGGATCAGCCGCTGCATGCGGCCGGCCTGCTCGGAGGCCAGGCCGAGGTAGTGACGGATATCGTCCTTGTCCAGATCATCGAGGCCATCGATGACGGTCTCCAGGAAGCCGCCCACCACGGTCAGCGGCGTACGCATCTCGTGGGACACATTGGCGACGAAATCGCGGCGCATGGCTTCCAGACGCTCGCCCTGGGTGATGTCCTCCGACATCAGCAGGCGCATGTCGTCGCTGAAGGGCACCACATGAACCATCAGGGTCCGTCCGATGGGACGGCCGGCCGTGAAGACCAGCGGCTCCTCGTAATGACCTTCCTGCAGATAGCGCACGAAATCCGGCTGGCGAACGATGTTGGTCACCGGCGCACCCTGGTCACGGGCCCGGTCCAGGCCGAAATGCTGCTCGCCCAGGCGGTTGACCCATTCGATGGTATTGCTCATCGACAGGAACAGCAGGCCGTTGGGCATCGCCTGGCTGGCTTCACGGAAACGCTCCAGTGCGGCGGACAGACGCTCCTGCTGGCGACTGGCGGTGCGTGCCCGCCGGTTTACATCGGCAAACACGTAGTCCCACAGGCCGAAGGCACGCGGCAGCGGGGCCGCCTCATCCACCGGCGTGCGCAGCCAGCGAACCAGCTTGAAGAGATTGTTGATGTGGTACAGCCCGACCAGCAGCAACGCCACCGCAAAAGTGACGAGTGCCGGCGCCAAGCCGAAGAACACCCCGACTCCGATCGCGAGCAGCGCGATAACCGTCAGAATCGTGAAAACAGCGACACGGATATAGCTGATCGGCCGGATTTCCGTGACTTCTTCCAGAGGCGCTCCCACGGATCAGCGCACCGCCGCCGGCGTCTCCTGCTGGGTCGAGAAGCGGTAGCCGCTGCCGCGCACCGTCTGCACCAGGCCGTCGTGGCCGGTGGGTTCAAGCGCGCAGCGCAGGCGGCGGATGTGCACGTCGACGGTGCGTTCCTCAACGAAGACGTGGTCGCCCCACACCTGGTCGAGCAGCTGGGCGCGGGAATGAACGCGTTCCGGGTGGGTCATCAGGAAATGCAGCAGGCGGAATTCAGTCGGGCCAAGGGTAATCGGGTTGCTGCCCGCTGCCAAGCGATGGGTCGCGGGATCAAGGCGCAGCCCACCCAGTTCGACCGGATCTTCAGTGGTTTCCGGAGCCCGGCGGCGCAGCACCGCCTTGATGCGGGCCACCAGTTCGCGCGGCGAAAAGGGCTTGGTGATGTAGTCGTCGGCGCCGGATTCGAGGCCGAGCACCTTGTCCTGCTCCTCGCCGCGGGCGGTCAGCATGATCAGCGGAATGCCGCGGGTACGCTCCTCGCTGCGCAACCGGCGGGCGAACTCGACGCCCGACATGCCGGGCAGCATCCAGTCGAGCAGGATCAGGTCGGGCAGTGCATCGCGCACGATGCGCTGGGCGGTTTCCGCATCCGACGCCCGCACCACATGGTGGCCAGCGCGCATCAGATTGGCGGCGATCAGTTCCTGGATAGCGGGCTCGTCTTCGACGAGCAGGATGGTGGCAGGCATGGATACCTCGGTGGAATCTCTGGACGCAGGCAGTGTATTTCAGCAACTTGAACTTTTCATGACATGTCACACCCGGCAGCAACCGTGCAATGACAGCCTTCAAGGGGAGCCGGGCTCACCTTCGAGTATCATTCGCACATTGCCCATAGAACCGACGGAGCCCCGCATGGCAGGCCTGCACAAGGACGACCCCATCCCCACCGAGATCAAGCTGCACCAGGTCTCACGCCGGATGGAAATTGCCTTCGATGACGGCAAGCGTTTCGAATTCACCTATGAGTTCCTGCGCGTCTTTTCCCCTTCTGCCGAAGTGCGCGGCCATGGCGTCGGCCAGGAAGTCCTGCAACTGGGCAAGCGCGATGTGGACATCACGCGCATCGAACCCGTCGGCAACTACGCGATCCGCCCGGTTTTCTCCGACGGCCACGACAGCGGGCTGTATTCCTGGGACTACCTCTACGACCTCGGCGAAAGGCACGACGGACTGTGGGAATCCTACCTGCTCCGTCTCGCTACCGAGGGCGGCAGCCGGGATCCCGCTGATCTGCCACCACCGACCCCGAAAACCGGCGGCTGCGGCCATCACCACTGAATCCCGATCACCGGCAGGCTGCCGGTGATCCCATGCATCGCTCCCATTTCCAGATCATGAACGACAAGACCACCCACTTCGGCTTCCAGAAAGTGGCCGAATCCGAAAAGGCCGGCAAGGTTCGCAGCGTTTTCTCCTCCGTCGCCAGCAGCTACGACGTGATGAACGACCTGATGTCCTTCGGCCTGCACCGCCTGTGGAAGACCTTCACCGTGCAGATCGCCGGTGTCCGCAAGGGCGACCGGGTGCTCGACGTGGCAGGCGGCACCGCCGACCTGTCCCTGGCCTTCGCCAAGCGGGTCGGACCGACCGGCCAGGTGTGGCTCACCGACATCAACCACGCCATGCTGTCCCGCGGCCGCGACCGCGTCGTGGATAACGGCTTCCTGCTGCCGGTCGCCCAGTGCGACGCCGAGAAGCTGCCCTTCCCCGACAACCACTTCGACGTGGTGACGGTGGCCTTCGGCCTGCGCAACATGACCCACAAGGATCAGGCCATTGCCGAGATGCGCCGCGTGCTGAAGCCCGGCGGCCGCCTGCTGGTGCTGGAATTCTCCAAGGTCTGGAAGCCCCTCGCGCCCGCCTACGACTTCTATTCCTTCAAGCTGCTGCCGCTGATGGGCGAAAAGGTCGCCAAGGACGCCGACAGCTACCGCTATCTGGCCGAGAGCATCCGCATGCACCCGGACCAGGAATCCCTCAAGACCCTGATGGAAGAAGCCGGCCTGGCCCGCGTCGAGTATTTCAATATGACCGCCGGCGTCGTCGCACTGCACCGGGGTTACAAACTCTGAACCGATAGTGATGCCTCCGGCGCAGGACGCCTGTCGCCGGGACACCACCAGCCTTGCATGACGCGGGGGCCACCGGTCCCCGCAATTCCTGATGGAGTGGAGATGCTTGCCTCTTCAGCCGTTGCCGGCCTCAACCACCTTCTTGCCGATGCGCCCTGGGCGCGGGAACGCCTGGCCCCGTTTGCGGGCCGGGTTGCTGCGCTGCGCCTGAATCCGCTGGAACTGTCCCTCGGCGTGGACAGTGACGGCTACTTCAACGAAACGGCGGCCCCTGAACCCGATGTCGCTCTGGAGCTGCCGCTGAGCACGCTGCCAAAGGCCGTCACCGGCGGCATGGACGCGCTGATGGCTGACATCCGCATCAGTGGCAATGCCGACTTCGCCGACACCCTCGGTTTCGTCTTCCGACAACTGCGCTGGGACGGCGAGGAGGCCCTCGCCAAACTGGTCGGCGACATCGCCGCCCACCGCGCGGTGACGACGGCGCGGGACCTCATCAGCTGGCAGCGCCAGGCGAGCCGCAACTTCGTCGACAACCTCGTCGAATACTACAGTGAGGAGCGCCCGGTACTGGTCAAGCGCCACGCGCTTGAAGAGCTGGCCAGCGCCAGTGCCGAATTGCGCGACGATCTGGCACGGCTCGAAAAACGTCTAGCCAGACTCGAAACGGCCCGCTGAAACGGCTCGCACCGGCCGGCGAGGCTGGTTCGACGGATACCAGCATGGGCGGATGAGTCCGCCCACACCAGGGCAACACAGAAAGCAGGAAGCCAAAAGAGAAAGGGCAGCCCTTGCGGACTGCCCTTTCTCTTTGCAACCGATCGTCTCGATCAGTGACCGCGCTTCTTCAACTTGCTGATTGCCGCGATCTGGGCCAGAGCCGATGCCAGTTCGGACTGGGCCTTGGCGTACTCCAGGGCGGAACCCTGGTTCTGCAAGGCTTCTTCCGCCAGGCGCTTGGCTTCCAGCGCCTTCGCTTCGTCCAGATCCTTGCCACGGATGGCGGTATCCGCCAGAACCGTCACGAGGTTGGGCTGGACTTCCAGCAGGCCGCCGGCCACGAAAACCAGTTCCTCTTCGGACTGGTTCTGGACCTTGACGCGCACGGCGCCCGGCTTGATCCGGGTCATCAGCGGCATGTGGCCGGGCAGAATGCCGAGCTCGCCGGCTTCGCCGGGGAGAGCCACGAATTCGGCCAGACCCGAGAAGATCTGCTCTTCCGCGCTGACGATATCGACGTGAATGGTCATTGCCATAGCTATTTCCTCCTCAAACCGGCGACCTCGTTAAGAGAGCCGCCGGGCGATGGTCGCATTGATCAGAGGGTCTTCGCTTTTTCGAAGACTTCTTCGATCGGGCCGACCATGTAGAAGGCCTGCTCGGGCAGGTGATCCACTTCACCGCTGAGAATCGTCTTGAAGCCCTTGATCGTTTCCTTCAGGGGGACGTACTTGCCGGGGGAACCGGTAAACACTTCCGCCACGAAGAACGGCTGCGACAGGAAACGCTGGATCTTACGAGCACGGGACACCAGAAGCTTGTCTTCCGGAGCCAGTTCGTCCATACCCAGAATCGCGATGATGTCGCGCAGTTCCTTGTAACGCTGAAGGGTCTGCTGAACGCCGCGAGCGGTGTTGTAGTGCTCTTCGCCAACCACCAGCGGATCGAGCTGACGGGAGGTGGAGTCCAGCGGATCGACTGCCGGGTAGATACCCAGCGAAGCGATGTCACGGGACAGCACGACGGTCGAGTCGAGGTGGAGGAAGGTGGTCGCCGGGGACGGATCGGTCAAGTCATCCGCAGGCACATACACGGCCTGGATGGAGGTGATCGAGCCCACCTTGGTGGAGGTGATACGTTCCTGCAGACGGCCCATTTCTTCGGCCAGCGTCGGCTGGTAACCCACCGCGGAAGGCATACGACCCAGCAGCGCGGACACTTCGGTACCGGCCAGGGTGTAGCGGTAGATATTATCCACGAAGAACAGGATGTCACGGCCTTCGTCACGGAAACGCTCGGCCATGGTCAGACCGGTCAGCGCCACACGCAGACGGTTGCCGGGGGGTTCGTTCATCTGACCGAACACCATCGCAACCTTGTCGAGAACGTTGGAGTCCTTCATTTCGTGGTAAAAGTCGTTCCCTTCACGGGTACGCTCGCCCACGCCGGCGAACACCGACAAACCGCTGTGCTGCTTGGCGATGTTGTTGATGAGCTCCATCATGTTCACGGTCTTGCCCACACCGGCACCACCGAACAGACCCACCTTACCGCCCTTCGCGAACGGACAGATCAGATCGATAACCTTGATGCCGGTTTCGAGCAGATCGACGGAGGGAGAGAGCTCATCGAACTTCGGAGCCTTCTGGTGAATGGTCCGGCGCTCGTCGCATTCGATCGGACCAGCTTCGTCGATCGGGCGACCCAGCACGTCCATGATGCGGCCCAGGGTGCCGTGGCCCACCGGCACAGCGATACCCTTGCCGGTGTTCGAAACTTGCATGCCACGACGCAGGCCATCCGAAGACCCCAGCGCAATGGTACGCACAACGCCATCACCGAGCTGTTGCTGAACTTCGAGAACCAGTTCAGAACCTGCCAACTCGAGGGCGTCGTAAATCTTGGGCATCGCGTCGCGCGGGAACTGCACATCCACCACGGCGCCGATGCATTGAACGATCGTTCCTTGACTCATCGTCGTTTCCCCAAACTTGTTAAACCGTTACACCGCGGCTGCGCCGCCGACAATTTCGGACAGTTCCTTCGTGATCGCGGCCTGACGGGTCTTGTTGTAGACCAGTTGCAGTTCGCCGATCACGCTTCCTGCGTTGTCGGAAGCTGCCTTCATCGCCACCATCCGGGCACTCTGTTCGGACGCCATGTTCTCGGCGACAGCCTGGTACACCAGCGCTTCGACATAGCGCACCAGGAGTTCGTCGATCACCACCTGCGCATCCGGCTCGTAGAGGTAGTCCCAGTTCCCTTCCGGGGTACCGAGACGCTCGCCGGTCAGCGGGAGAAGCTGCTCAAGCTGGGGCTCCTGCTTCATCGTGTTGATGAAGCGGGAGTAAACAATGTGCACTTCATCCAGCTCGCCATTCTGGAACGCATCGATCATGACCTTGACCGGTCCGATCAGCTTTTCCAGATGGGGGGTATCCCCGAGCTGGGTGACGTGTGAAACCACCTTGGCACCCAGGCGCTGCATGAAACCCAGCCCCTTGTTGCCGATGGCGGTCACGCGGATGTCGGAGACACCCTTGCTTTCCCAATCCTTGAGCGCATTCAACCCGACACGCAGAGTGTTGGTGTTGAGGCCACCGCACAGACCCTTGTCGGTCGTGACGACGATCAGCCCCACACGCTTGGCATTGTCCTTCTTGACGAGGAACGGATGCTTGTAGTCGGTGATGTTGGCAGCAGACAGATTCGCGGCGAGACGGCGGATCTTCTCGGCATAGGGACGGGCTGCACGCATGCGGTCCTGAGCTTTACGCATCTTGGACGCTGCGACCATCTCCATGGCCTTGGTGATCTTTTTAGTGTTCTGGACACTCTTGATCTTGTTACGGATCTCTTTGCCGCTAGCCATATTGCTCTCCGTATGCCCGCGTTAAGCCCAGCTCTTCTTGAACTCTTCGATGACGGCGGCGAGTTGCTTGTTGCCTTCGGCGTCGAGGTCCTTGGTCGCTTCGATCTTGGCAACCAGATCGGCGGCCTTGGTCTTCACGTACTGGTGCATCGCGGCTTCGCAAGCGAGGGCACGCTTGACCTCGACATCGTCGAAAGCGCCCTTCTCGACTGCGAACAGAGTGATCGCCATTTCGGAAACCGACAGCGGAGCGTACTGCTGCTGCTTCATCAGTTCCGTAACGAGGCGACCGCGCTCGAGCTGCTTGCGGGTGGCTTCGTCCAGGTCGGAAGCGAACTGCGCGAACGCAGCCAGTTCACGATACTGGGCCAGCGCCAGACGCACACCGCCGCCGAGCTTCTTGATGATCTTGGTCTGGGCCGCACCACCGACGCGGGACACCGAAATACCCGCGTTGATAGCGGGACGGATACCAGCGTTGAAAAGGTCGGTTTCCAGGAAGATCT
Source organism: Zoogloea sp. GW822-FHT05C07 (assembly GCF_058800215.1). Classification (NCBI taxonomy): domain Bacteria; kingdom Pseudomonadati; phylum Pseudomonadota; class Betaproteobacteria; order Rhodocyclales; family Zoogloeaceae; genus Zoogloea; species Zoogloea sp. GW822-FHT05C07. The sequence goes on along the minus strand of NZ_CM179510.1, from coordinate 2,363,358 downwards.
GGCCGTCGGTAATCGAGATCACGTTGGTCGGAACGAACGCAGAAACGTCGCCGGCCTGGGTTTCGATCACGGGGAGAGCGGTCAGCGAACCGGTCTTGCCCTTGATCTCGCCCTTCGTGTATTGCTCAACGTACTCTTCGGACACGCGGGCTGCGCGCTCGAGCAGACGGGAGTGCAGGTAGAACACGTCGCCGGGATAGGCTTCACGGCCGGGGGGACGACGCAGCAGCAGGGACACCTGACGATAGGCCCAGGCTTGCTTGGTCAAATCATCATAAACGATCAGGGCATCTTGACCGCGATCGCGGAAGTATTCGCCCATCGTGCAACCGGAGTACGGAGCGATGTACTGCATCGCGGCGGACTCGGAGGCGGTGGCAGCGACAACGATGGTGTATTCCATCGCGCCGTGCTCTTCCAGTTTGCGAACCACGTTGGCGATGGTCGAAGCCTTCTGACCGATCGCAACGTAGATACAAACCATGTTTTCGCCCTTTTGGTTGATGATCGCATCAACCGCAACGGCAGTCTTACCGGTTTGACGGTCGCCGATGATCAGCTCGCGCTGGCCACGACCGACCGGAACCATGGCGTCAACCGACTTCAGGCCGGTTTGCACCGGCTGGGACACCGACTTACGCCAGATCACGCCCGGAGCAACCTTTTCGATTGGCTCGGACAGCTTGGCGTTGATCGGGCCCTTGCCGTCGATCGGCTGGCCCAAGGAATTCACGACACGACCGATCAGCTCAGGGCCAACCGGAACTTCCAGAATGCGACCGGTACACTTGACAGTGTCGCCTTCGGAAATGCCTTCGTATTCACCCAGGACCACAGCGCCGACGGAGTCGCGCTCGAGGTTCATGGCGAGGCCGAAAACGTTGCCGGGGAATTCCAGCATTTCGCCCTGCATGGCATCGGAGAGGCCGTGGATACGGCAGATACCGTCGGTCACTGAAACCACGGTACCCTCGGTGCGGGCATTCGCGGACAGCTGCAGGTTCTGAATCCGACTCTTGATCAGGTCACTGATTTCAGAGGGGTTGAGTTGCATTGCTTATGCTCCTAGTTCTTTAGCGCGGCGGCCATGTTCGCGAGCTTGCCGCGGACCGAGGCGTCGATGACTTCATCCCCAACGGCGATCTTCACCCCACCAATCAGTTCGGGGTCGACGCTGACGGTCACATTGAGCTTGGCCTTGAAGCGGGCTTCAAGGTCAGCAACCAGTGCGTTCAGCGTGGCATCGTCCATCGGGAAGGCGGAGGTGATGTTCGCCTCCTTGACACCTTCGTGTTCGTTCTTGAGTTCAACGAACAGGTCACGGATCTCGGGAAGCACTTGCAGACGCTCGTTCTCGACCAGGACACGGACATAGTTCTGCTGATCGGCAGACAGTCCGGCACCGGCGACATCGAGGAAAAGCCCTGCCAGTTGTTCCGGCAGGAGCTTGGGATCGGCGATGCAATCCCGCATTTGCGAATCGTTGGCTACGACAGCCAGACGATCAAGTGCTTCCGACCAAGGCCCCAGCGCGTTGCCCGCGGAAGCGAGCTGAAATGCCGCTTCAGCATAGGGGCGTGCGATGGTGACGTTCTCGGCCATGGCTTATTGAAGTTCCTGTTTCAGGTTGGCCAGCAGATCGGCATGGGCCTGAGCGTTGATTTCCTTGCGGAGAATCTTCTCGGCACCAGCGACAGCGAGTTGGGCGACCTGATCACGCAGGGCTTCCTTGGCGCGTTGAGCAGCGACACCGGCTTCGGCTTCGGCGGCTTCACGAGCCTGGGCAATGATACGGGCGGCTTCGGCGCGAGCTTCATCGAGGAAGGTGGCAGCCTGCTTTTCAGCAGAGGCACGCACGTCCGTAGCGGACTCGCGAGCCTTGCGCAGCTCTTCAACGACTTTCTTCTCGGCATGAGCGAGTTCGCTCTTCGCCTTGTCCGCAGCCGCCAGCCCGTCGGCGATCTTCTTCGCACGCTCGTCGAGTGCCTTCACAATGGGGGGCCACACGAACTTCATCGTGACCCACGCCAGAATGAAGAACACAACGAGCTGGGCTACCAGGGTTGCGTTCAAATTCACGGTAATCTTCCTTTAGTCAGGTTGAACCGCGAAACTTAGATCTTGAACGGGTTGGCGAACGCAAACATCATGGCGATACCGACGCCGATCAGGAACGCAGCGTCGATCAGACCGGCCAGCAGGAACATCTTGGTCTGCAGGGCGTTCATCAGTTCGGGCTGACGGGCGGATGCTTCGAGGTACTTGCTACCCATGATGCCGATACCGATACAGGCACCGATAGCACCCAGACCAATGATCAGACCAGCGGCCAGAGCAACAAAACCAAGAACGTGTTCCATGACGACTCCTTTAGTTGAGATGATTTAAATTGAAACTAAAACTGCAAATTGAAACTTGAAACCGGGACTGCTTAGTGGCTTTCGTGAGCCTGGCCGATATACACCAGGGTCAGCATCATGAAGATGAAAGCTTGCAGCGCGACGATCAGGATGTGGAAGACGGCCCAGATGGAACCGGCAACGATGTGGCCGAGGAAGCCGAAAACGGTGGCGGTGCCGCCCATCAGCGCGATCAGCATGAACACCAGCTCACCGGCATACATGTTGCCGAACAGTCGCATGCCGTGGGAAACGGTCTTGGCCAGGAATTCGATCATCTGCATCAGGAAATTGATCGGATACAGCAGGGGATGCGAGCCGAAGGGCGCAGTGAAGAGTTCATGCACCCAGCCGCCGAAGCCCTTGATCTTGATGTTGTAGTACAGGCAGATAAGCAGTACGCCGACGGACATGCCGAGGGTACCGTTCAGGTCGGCGGTCGGAACGACGCGCAGGAAGGCGTGCTCATCACCGGAAATCAGCGCCCAGATCTTGGGCAGCAGATCAACCGGAAGGAAGTCCATGGAGTTCATCAGGAAGATCCAGAAGAACACGGTCAGGGCGACAGGAGCAACGAACTTGCGGGATTCGGCGCTATGCACGATGCCCTTGGCCTGGTCGGCAACCATTTCGACGAGAATTTCGATGGCAGCCTGGAAGCGGCCCGGCACACCGGAAGTGGCGGCACCAGCGGCCTTGATCAGGATCAGCAGCGTGACGATGCCGAGACCGATGGAGAAAAACAGCGTATCGACGTTCCAGACGCTCCAGTCGATGATCGCGCTCTGGGCGTGACCAGTCGAATTGAAGTGGGTCAAGTGGTGGACAATGTATTCACCCGCGGTCGGGGCGTGTGCTTCGTGGCCAGTGCTCATGGTCAGGTCTTCACCAAAAATGCAAATAAATTCGCCTTCAGCGCCACGACCAACCCGAGAAACAACGCCAACCAATGGACGTCTGGATACACGAGTCGAACGGTCGCCAACAATCCTACGGTTGACGCGATCTTCAAGAACTCGCCAACAAAAAACGCAAGCGGGTACGACGCTGCTGGACGCTTGGAAACAGCGTGCAGACGCAGGGCGAAAAACAAATTGGGAAGAACACAGGCTGCGCCTCCCAACGCCGCCGACAACGCACCGCGCACCCCTGAAAATGCTCCAGCGATCAATGTCGCCAGAATCGTCGCGCCTATCTGCAGGAATACCGCTTTAAACATTGGCTCTCTGCGTGGCACGTCGGGTGTTGCGCCGTCCGCCGTACGAAAAACATGTGGATGATAGGGGTTAACCGCAGCCAAGTCAATCGCCACGGCACCGCAGCATGCACCTGGAGTGTCCGTGGAATATGTTTTTTCATGAATCCCCCCATTGACAGATTCCATAAACATATCGATCATTATCGACATGAAGAATGACTACTCCCGAGCTATTCCCGAGGAATGGCGTGAGATATCCGCCGTATTCAGCGCACTGGGCGACGAACACCGGCAACGCATCCTGCTGACCTTCGAGCCTGGCGAGCGCCTCAACGTCGGCCAGATTGCCGAAGTGTCCACGCTGGCGCGGTCGACGGTGTCCCATCACCTGAAGGTCCTGCGGGAATCTGGGGTACTGACTGCCGAGCGGGAAGGCAAGGAAATCTACTTCCATGTGAACAAGACCTATCTGCAGGACACCCTCGGCACCGTGCTGGACTACCTCTCCACCAATCTCTGACCCGCTCATTCCATCATCATGCGATCGTTCATCAAGGCCCTTCTTCGCAGTCTTGCGGCGTTGCTGTTCCGCGTCCGCCTCATCGGCACCCCTGCAGAGCGACATGAACGCCTGCTGATCGTCGCCAACCACGAGTCCTTTCTCGACGGCCTGCTACTGGGTCTGTTCCTGCCCTTTGATCCGGTCTTCGTCGTACACACCGGCATTGCGCAGAACCCGTTCTTCCGCCTGGCACTGTCGCTGGTGGACTATCTCGCGGTGGATCCGACCAGCCCGATGGCAATGAAGAAGGTCATCCGCCTGATCGAGAGCGGGCGCCCGGTGGTGATCTTCCCGGAAGGGCGCATCACGACGACCGGCAGCCTGATGAAGACCTACGATGGCCCGGCCTTCGTGGCCGCCAAGACCGGCGCGACGATCCTGCCAGTCCGCATCGACGGCGCCTCCCGCACCTATTTCTCACGCCTCGCGTCCCATGTGCCGCGCCGTCTGTTTCCACGCATCATGCTGAGCATCCAGCCGACAACGCAGCTAGCGATGCCCGACGGGGCGACCGCCCGCGCGCGACGGCGCAAGGCCGGCGAGGCGATGCGGCAACTGATGCAGGGGCTGATCTTCGCAACCCGCCCCGACCAGACCCTGTTCGAGACCCTGCTTGATGCAGCCGACATCCAGGGACGCAAGCACCGTCTGCTCGAGGACCTGAAGCAGATCGAATACAGCTACGGCGACCTGATCAAGATGGCCCTCGCCCTCGGCCGCCTGGCGGCACGGGAAAGCCGGCAAGACGAAGCGGTCGGCCTGCTTCTGCCCAATCTCACCGCCACCCTCGGCTTGATCTTCGGTCTGACGGCCCACCGCCGGGTCGCTGCAATGCTCAACTACACGGCCGGCACGGAAGGCATGCAGACCGCCTGCACGGCGGCGCAGATTCGGACCATCGTGACGTCCCGTGCCTTCATCGAGCAGGCCAAGCTGGGCGACAAGCTGGCAGCACTGCGCGACGTACGGGTGATCTACCTCGAAGACCTGCGCGAAAAGATCAGCCTCGGCGACAAGCTGTGGCTGGTGCTGTGGGCGCTGCGCTTCCCGCGTACGGCCCTACCGGCCGGATCGCCGGAAGATCCCGCGGTGGTGCTGTTCACGTCCGGTTCGGAGGGTAAGCCGAAGGGCGTCGTGCTGTCCCACCGGGCCCTGCTGGCCAATGTCGCGCAGATCCGTGCGGTCGTCGATCTGTCGATCGACGACAAGATCCTCAATGCGCTGCCGCTGTTCCACTCCTTCGGCCTCACCGCCGGTGCCCTTCTGCCGGTTTTGAGCGGCGCCAAGGTCTTCCTCTACCCATCGCCGCTGCACTACCGGGTGATTCCGGAACTGGCCTACGACCGCAACTGCACCGTGCTGCTCGGTACCAGCACCTTCCTCGGCAATTACGCCAAGTTCGCTCACCCCTACGATTTCTACCGCCTGCGCTACGTCATCGCCGGTGCCGAAAAGCTGGCGACGCCGGTACGCGACCTGTGGTTCGAGAAATTCGGCATCCGCATCTTCGAAGGCTACGGCGCGACCGAGACGGCCCCGGTGCTGGCGGTCAATACGCCGATGGCCTTCCGCAGCGGCACTGTCGGCCAGTTCCTGCCCGGCGTTCAGCACAAGCTGGTGGCGGTGCCGGGCATTCCGAGCGGCGGCATGTTGCACGTGAAATGTCCGAACCTGATGTCCGGCTATCTGCGCGTCGAAGCGCCCGGCGTGCTGCAGGCGCCAGCTTCAGCAGCCGGCGACGGTTGGTACGAGACGGGTGACGTGGTGAATATCGACACCGACGGCTTCGTGAAGATCGTCGGACGCATCAAGCGTTTTGCCAAGGTTGCCGGCGAAATGGTGTCCCTGGAAGTCGTTGAGAAGCTGGCCAATACCAGTTCCCCCGCGGCCCAGCATGCGGCCTCGACGCGCCCTGACGCCGCCCGCGGCGAAGCCATCCTGCTGTACACGACGGACAGGAACCTGACCCGCGAACAACTGCAGACCGCGGCGCGGGATGGCGGCTGGCCGGAGATCGCCGTGCCGCGCCAGATCATCGCCGTCGAAGCCCTGCCGCTGCTGGGTACCGGAAAGATCGATTACGTCACCCTGAAACAATGGGCCGAACAGGCCTGATAGAAACACCTGAAGGAGTCCGCCGATGAAACCCGTCCGATGGATTGCGATCATGCTTTCGGCCACCGCACTTGCCGGCTGTGCATCCTGGTTCGACAACCAGCACCGCACGGCGGAACGCGGGTCGGTCGTCGAATACCTGTATCCCCAGGGCGACAAGCCGACCCTCAAACCCAGCCTGCCCGAACTGCATATTCCGTTGCGGGTCGGCATCGCCTTTGTACCCGGCGACAATTACTCCAACCTAGGCGAAAGCGACCGCAACCAGCTCATCGACCGGGTCAAGGCAGCCTTCGCCAACCGCCCCTATATCGCCAAGATCGAGACCATTCCATCCAACTACCTGCGTTCCCGCGGCAGTTTCGGCAATCTGGAACAAGCCGCCCGGATGTTCAACGTGGATGTGGTCGTCCTGCTGTCCTATGACCAGATCCAATTCACCGACAGCAACCGCCTCTCGCTGCTGTACTGGACCATCGTCGGCTCTTATCTGATCAACGGCAACCAATACGACGTCAATACCCTGGTGGATGCCTCGGTTTTCGATGTCTCCAGCCGCAGCCTGCTGTTCCGGGCCCCCGGCACCAGCCAGGTCAAGGGCACGGCACCGCAGGCGATCCTGTCCGAAAATGCACGACAGGCGCGGGCGGAGGGCTTCCGGCTGGCAGTAGACGATCTGCTGCCCCGCCTTGATGCCCAGATCGAGAACTTCCGCACCCGCATCCGCGAAGAAAAAGCTGCCCGCATCATCAGGGCCGGCACCGCAGACTCGGCCGAAACCGCAAAGCCGTGACAGGGCGCGCGTTTTCATCATTACCCACCGGCATCCGCCATCGCGGGGCCGGACGCGTCGAAATCCCCCTATTCCCCGATCGGACCCACGCATGAGCTCACAGCCGGATCGTCCTTCGTCCCAAAGCGCCAGCCAACCGCACTCCCAGTTCGGCCTTCTGAAGGAAAAGCGTTTTCTCCCCTTCTTCCTGACCCAGTTCCTCGGCGCCTTCAACGACAACCTGTTCAAGAACGCCCTCGTCGTACTGTTGACCTTCCAGGCCGCCAACTGGACGAGCATCACCCCAGCACTGCTGGCCAACCTGGCGGCCGGCATCTTCATCCTGCCGTTCTTCCTGTTCTCGGCCAGCGCCGGCCAGCTAGCCGACAAATACGACAAGGCCTACCTGACCCGGCTGGTCAAGGTGCTGGAAATCGCGATCATGCTGGTCGCGCTGACAGGCTTCCTGCTGCACAGCCTGCCGGTGCTGTTCGGCGCGCTGTTCCTGCTTGGCTGCCACTCGACGCTGTTCGGACCCGTCAAGTACGCGCTGCTGCCCCAACACCTGCACGAAGATGAACTGGTCGGCGGCAACGCACTGGTCGAAGCCGGCACCTTCGTGGCGATCCTGATCGGCACCCTGATCGGCGGCCTGCTGGCCTCCGCCGAACAGGGCGAACTGTGGATCGCCGGCGGCGGACTGGTGGTTGCCATCGCGGGCTACCTGACCAGTCGCGGCGTTCCTCCCGCGCCAGCCCCCGATCCGGAACTGCGCGTCAATCCCAACCCGCTCACCGAAACCTGGCGCAACATCGGTTTCGCCCGCCAGAACCGCACGGTTTTCCTGGCAATCATGGGGATTTCCTGGTTTTGGCTGTACGGCGCGCTGTTTCTCGCCCAGTTCCCCGCCTATGCCAAGTCCATTCTCGGCGGCGGCGAAGGCACCGTCACGCTGCTGCTCGCTACCTTCACGGTGGGTATCGGCCTGGGCTCACTGCTGTGCGAAAAGCTGTCCGGCGGCCACGTGGAAATCGGTCTCGTGCCTTTCGGGTCCATCGGCCTGACGCTCTTCGGTCTCGACTTGGCCCTGGCATCGCCCTCCGTCCTGCCCACTGGCGCACCGCTGCCGGTCAGCGCCGTCCTGAGCCAGCCGGGAACGCTCCACGTACTGCTGGCCCTGATGATGCTCGGCGTTTTCGGCGGCTTCTTCATCGTGCCCCTCTATGCGATGATGCAGACCCGCTCCGCACCCGCACAGCGGGCGCGGGTGATCGCCGCCAACAACATCATCAACGCCTTGTTCATGGTGACCGGCGCACTAGGCGCCGGCAGCCTGCTCAGCGCAGGCCTGTCCATCCCGACCCTGTTCGGTGTAGCCGCGCTAATGAATGCTGCGGTGGCGATCTACATCTACAAGCTGGTGCCGGAGTTCCTGCTGCGCTTCATCGTCTGGCTGCTGGTACACACCGTCTATCGCCTGCGCACCGATGGCATCGAACGGATCCCCGAGGAAGGTCCGGCCTTGATCGTCTGCAATCACGTCAGCTACGTGGACGCATTGATCATCGCTGCCGCCTGCCGCCGCCCGATCCGTTTCGTCATGGATCACCGCATCTTCCGCTGGCCGCTGCTGTCCTTCGTGTTCCGCCACGGCCGCGCCATTCCCATCGCCCCGGCGAAGGAAGACCCGGCCATGCTCGACACCGCCTACACAGAAGTTTCCCAGGCACTGGGCGCCGGTGAGCTGGTATGCCTGTTCCCGGAAGGAAAGATCACTGCCGACGGTGAGCTATCACCTTTCCGCCCGGGCGTCACACGCATCCTCGAGAGCAATCCAGTACCCGTGATCCCGCTGGCATTGCGTGGCCTATGGGGTAGCATGTTCTCCCGCAAGGACGGAACAGCCCTGCCGCGCCCGCTGCGACGGGGCCTGTTCAGCCGCATCGAGCTGATCGCCGGGGCGCCGCTTGCGGCAGCAGCGGTGAGCACCACCAGCCTGCAGACCGTCGTGGCGGAGCTCCGCGGCGACGGGAGATGAAAGGATGAATGCCCGGTGAAGATTGTCATCACGCTGATCAAGATCGCAGTCCTGATCGTCCTGCTGCTGGCCGTCTTCGCCGGCGGCGTGTGTGTCGTCCTGGGCACGGGCGAACCGGCGATTGCCGGCATCGGGCTGGTTTCAATCCTCCTCTTCAGCTGGCCGGCCTGGCTGGTCTGGAAATCCCTCCTCGACCGGAACGACACGGAGGACGAGGACGAAACACCCCCACCAGCCGATCCGCCCCCGTGATCACCGACCCGGCGACCGCACACGCCGTCCATGCGGTGTTCGAGGCTCTGGGCCTGGCCGCCGGAAGCCAGCTATTCTTCCGCTCTCGGCGGCAACAGACCACCGACAGTGCCCTGCGCGGCCCCCGCTTCCTGGTCTTGTGCGCCTGCCTGCTCGGCGCCGCGATCGGCAACAAGCTGGTTTTCTGGGCCGAAATGCCCCATCTGCTCCATGAAACCACCGGCTGGCGCCTGCTGCTGGCCGGGCAATCGATGGTCGGCGGGCTGCTCGGTGGCCTGATCGGCACCGAAATCGCCAAGAAATGGGCTGGAATCCGGACCTCCACCGGCGACGCCTATGTGATGCCAATCCTCCTCGGACTGGCGATCGGCCGGATCGGCTGCTTCCTCGCTGGCCTCAATGACGGCACGTACGGCGTGCCGACCTCCCTGCCGTGGGCGATTGACTTCGGCGACGGCATTCCACGCCATCCTACCCAACTCTATGAAATCGCCTTCGCCGGCGTGCTCGCGCTGCTTCTGCACCAGGCCACTCCATCTTTAGCGGCCTCCAGCGGATTGCGCTTCAAGCTGATGCTGTCCGCCTATCTGGCGTGGCGGCTGGGAATCGACGCACTCAAGCCCGCCCCCTTCCCATGGCCGGGTGGTCTATCCGGCATCCAGTGGATCTGCGCGCTGACGCTCGCCGTCTATCTTCCCTTCACTCTCCGCCAGTGGCGTCGCCTCCATGTCGCGCAAGAACCGTCCCTACCTGTTCCATGACACCACCAGCTCGGTGTGTTCCCAGTGCCTGCGTCGCGTCGAGGCCAAGATCCTGATCAAGGAGGAGCAGGTCTTCCTCGAGAAATGGTGCCCGGCCCACGGTACCGAACGTGTACTGATCGCCGACGATGCCGACTATTACCGGCTTGGTCGCGAAGTTTACGTGAAGGCGCCGGAAATGCCCGAGAATTTCTCGACGCGCATGGAATTCGGCTGCCCCTACGACTGCGGCCTGTGCCCTGACCACATGCAGCACTCCTGCCTGACGGTTCTGGAAATCACCGATCACTGCAACCTGCGCTGCCCGGTGTGCTATGCCGGCTCTGGCCCCGAGCGCCTGAACCACCGCCCGCTGGCCGTCATCGAAACGATGCTGGACGCCGTGGTCCGCAACGAAGGCGAACCGGACATCGTGCAGCTTTCGGGCGGCGAGCCGACGCTCCACCCGGATTTCTTCGCCATCCTCGATGCCGCCAAAGCCCGGCCGATCCGCCACCTGATGGTGAACACCAACGGCATCCGCCTGGCCCAGGAGCCGGAATTCGCCGCCCGGCTGGCCGAATACAAGCCAGGGATCGAGATCTACCTGCAGTTCGACTCCCTGCGCGCCGACGCGCTGCAGGACTTGCGCGGCGCCGACCTGCGGCGTATCCGCGAACAAGCCCTGGACGCCCTCGATCGCCACAACTTATCCACAACCCTGGTAATGACGCTGAAAAAGGGCGTCAACGACGACGAGATCGGCGACATCATCCGCTACGCGCTGACCCGCCCCAGCGTGCGCGGCGTCACGCTGCAGCCGATCCAGGACGCCGGCCGCAACGAAGGCTTCAGCACCGGCACGCACCGCCTGACCCTAAGCGAGATCCGCCGCCGCATCGCCGAACAGTCCGGCTTATTCAGCCTGGACGACATCGTGCCGGTTCCCTGCAACCCGGACACCCTGGCCATGGGCTACGCCCTCAAACTGGGTAGCCAAATCCACCCATTGACCCGCTTCCTCGGTCCGGAAACCCTGCTGGCGGGCTCAGCCAACACCATCATCTTCGAGCGCGATCCGGCCATCAAGGCGCAGCTTTTCCGGCTCTTTTCCACCAATCACTCGCCGGAATCGGGCGCCCGCTGCCTGTCCGACCTGCTGTGCTGCCTGCCAAAGATCGATGCGCCCCAGCTGGGCTACGAAAACGTCTTCCGCGTGCTGATCGTGCAGTTCATGGATGCCGCCAACCTGGACCTGCGGGCACTGAAGAAATCCTGCGTGCACATGGTGCAGCCGGACGGACGCATGATCCCGTTCGAAGCCTACAACCTGTTCTACCGGGACGATCAAAGCCGGCATCTGGCACAGATTCGCGCCGAAATCACGGCAGATACCCAACAACGACGCCAGCACGCAGCGCCGGGCACCACGCGACCCGACTGAAACAGAACGACAACGCCCCTGCGGCAGCATCGGAAACGTCTGCAGCAGGGGATTCGACGGAATCAGCCCAGGTTCTTGAGCGCGAATTCCCAGTTGATCAGCTTGTCGAGCACCGCGTTCACGTAGTCGGCCCGGCGGTTCTGGTAATCCAGGTAGTACGCGTGCTCCCACACGTCGATGGTCAGCAGCGGCTTCAGCCCAGCGGTCAGCGGCACGTCGGCGTTGCCGGTCTTCACCACCTTCAGCTTGTCGCCATCAGCCACCAGCCAGGCCCAGCCGCTACCGAACTGGCCAGTCGCCGCCGTGGCGAGCTCCTTCTTCAGCGCATCCACGCTGCCAAACGAGGCTTCAATCCGCTGTTTCAGGGCTGCCGGCGGCTCACCGCCGCCATTCGGACGCAGGCTGTGCCAGTAGAAGGTATGGTTCCAGGTTTGCGCGGCGTTGTTGAAGATGGCCGTCTTGTCGGCCTTGCCAGCCACTGCGGCGATGATCTTTTCGAGCGACAAATCGGCCAGTTCGGAGCCCGCGATCAGCTTGTTGAGGTTATCCACGTAGGCCTTGTGGTGCTTGCCGTAGTGGAAGCCGATCGTATTGGCGCTGATGACCGGATTAAGGGCATTTTCCGCGTAGGGCAGTGCAGGCAGGACGATGGGGCTGGCGGCCTGCGCCGGGCGGGCCAGACTACCCAGGGAGGCCGCTGCCAGCAAACCGAGGGACGTACCCAGGAACTGGCGGCGACCGGCGACCTGCTCGGACGGGAAAAGCAATGGGGAAGACATGCGGACTCTCCTGTCGGGATTTATCTTTCCGACCCCCGAGACTGAAGGCCGGTACGCGCATTATTCGCATTCCGGCAGGCTTTTGTCATCATCGCTGCAATGCTTCAGGCTAAGCCGCCGGGTAAACGCCGCGCGGATTGAGCGTCAAGGTGGTTTCCCCGGCCGAAAACCATAGCTGTCCGTCCTGGACCGTGCAGCTCAATTCCATGCTGCGCGCCGCCAGTGCGGCAAGCGCCTTTGATTCTTCCTGAGCCAGCGCCAGCACCTTCAGATTCGCCAGCTTGGAGAGCGTTGCCGCATCCTTCTGCCACCAGATATCCACCGTACGGCCACCATAGGCCAGCACGGTGACTTGGTCGGCCCTTCCGGCCGCGCGACGCAACAGGCGCTCATCCGGCAGACCGACTTCGATCCAGTCGAGGATGCGCCCAGTATCGTCCTTGCGCCACAGAGCTGGCTCGTCGTCGGAGGAAATCCCGCGCCCGAATTCGAGCCGCTCGTCCGCATGCAACGCAAAAGCCAGCACACGCACCATCATCCGCTCATCGGTCTCGGACGGATGACGGGCGAGGGTCAGCACATGTTCGCCGAAATGGCCCCGATCCAGGTCGGAGACATTCAATGTGGCGCGAAAAATGGTGGATTTGAGGGCCATGGCGCTTGTTCAGAAAAAAACGAAAGGCCACCTGACGGTGGCCTTTCACCGGACCGGACCAACCTCGACTTACTTGACGCGGTTGCGGTATTCGTCGGTACGGGTGTCGATTTCGATCTTGTCGCCGATTTCCACGAAAGCGGGCACGGACAGTTCGAAACCGCTGGGAGCGATACGGGCGGGCTTCAGAACCTTGCCGGAGGTGTCGCCCTTGACGGCGGGCTCGGTGTATTCCACTTCGCGCACGACGCTGGTCGGCAGTTCCACGGAGATGGCCTTGCCGTTGAAGAACACCACTTCACAGGGCATGCCGTCGATCAGGTACTTCAGCGCGTCGGTCATGTTTTCGGCTTCGACTTCGTACTGTTCGTACTCGGCGTCCATGAAAACGTACATCGGATCGGCGAAGTAGGAATAGGTGACTTCCTTGCGATCGAGAACGACGACTTCGAACTTGTCGTCAGCCTTGTAAACCGACTCGGACGGCGCACCGGTGAGCAGGTTCTTGAGCTTCATCTTGACGACAGCGGCGTTACGGCCGGACTTGTTGTACTCGGCCTTCTGCACCACGAGGGCGTCGCTGCCCACCATGATCACGTTGCCGGAGCGGAGTTCCATTGCGGTTTTCATGCTATTTCCTGCTTGCAAATTGCGCGGCACGTGCCACGGATAAACGGTAACTTATTATTCTAACTTAAGTTTACAGAATTGCACCAGCCGCGCAGCGAGATCCCCGCCCTCCTGTAACTGTGCCGCCCACGTCGTGGCGTGGGTCTTGAGCGCAGGTAAAGCCGCCCGAAACGCGGGCCAGGCCGCCGCCACGCCTTCCCCCCGGTTCCAGGCCAGCCAGAAATCGGACAGCGCACCGGCAACCTCTGGATCGAGCCCTTCCTGGTAACGCGCCAGAAAAGCCCGCAACTTTTCCAGGTGCGCATCCTCTTCCTGCACGTAGATCTGCCACACGAAAGGGATCTCGGCCCACTGGGCGCGCACGAAGGAATCCTCGCCACGCACAAAATTGAGATCGCACGCCCACAGCAATTCGTCATATTTCTGCTGCTCGACAAAGGGCAGGACACGCACGACGAGCTGGTCGCACAGCAACTGATCACCGGCACGCAGGCCACTCACCCCGAATTCGGCCGCCAGTTCAGGCAGGATCCGCCCCTCCGGCACCAGACAGGTGACAGGCGAATCCCCTGCCGACCAGACCTTGATGAGTTCTCTCAAACCCTTGTTTTCATAGGAGAACAAGGAGATCCGAAGTTCATTCGGGCGACGTTCCGGCCAATCAGGCACGGCCAGGAAAGCGGCCGGCACACAAGCTGCCCGGCGCACCGAATAATCCGCCTCGCGGATGAATCCACCCGAGTTCGTCCCCAGGCCGGGGAAAAAGAAGAACTGCGTCAGGGGAAGTTGCGGATGCGGCGATGGCAGACCATGGCAGTCGCCGACCCAGTCCTCGGCGCTGAGGTACTCGAGGTTTATCCACACCGGTTTCGGAGCGCGACGGGCCATCGCGTGCAGGAAAGCGTCGGGGAGATTGCCTGCAAAGGCCGAAATCACCACTTCTCCAGGTTCGACGTCCGGCAGCGGCGCAGCCCAATGGCGGATTTCCACGCCATCGATCAGTTGGCTGGCGGCAAGCACATCGAGCCGGGGAATCAGACGGCGGGCCACCTGGAGGTCATCCACCCACAGACGCACGGCAATCCGGTATTCGGCCGCCAGTTGCCGGGACAAGCGCCAACACACGCCGATGTCGCCGAAATTATCTACAACCGGACAAAACACATCCCAGATGCCCCTGGGGGGCGCAGCAGGAGCGGAAGAGGGCGAACGTTTCGACAAAACTGGGGACAAATCGGGGGTGGACAGGCGGACAGATTGTGCACAAAGCTTCTTTCTGAGGCGAGGCAAAATTTCCTCAACAATCCTCCCACACACTATGCAGTTGCTTTCCGACATCCTTATCAACGCATCAAAACTTTGATAAAAAATGATTTTTCTGTGTTATCCACAGAAATGCGCGTAGCGTAAACGTAAACAGTACTTATATATAAAGAAAAACAGTCAACAATCTCTACCAACCTGAGCCCGTGCCAAACGAGCCACGGCGACCGCAAAGGAATCTCCATGCTTTCGATCACCGACTTGCTGGACTTCATCGAAGTGGATTGGGAAACCGTACAAGTCGTACGCAACGCAACCGGACTCTCCGACGATCAGGCTCATGGACTTGCCAGGGAATTGTTGAAGACCCCCCAAGGGCTCTATCTGGTGCACCAGATGTTTCTGGACCAGCTGTCCATCGCCGAAAAACAGTTCGATTTTCTGCGCCGACGCCACCTGGACAAGGCCTACAGCTACTTTTCCCGCAAGTATCCGCTGACGGAAACCCTCTGAAAGCCGCTTCCTGTGTACAAGCGGACGGTAAACAGTCGCAAAAAATGTGGACAAGCCACGAATCCATGGGAAACGGAATTTTCCTCCCCAATCTGTCCCCGTACTGTTACTGCGGTTCTCCAGAACCTTTTACATGATTCAAGTTTTTGAATCCTAAATGGTTTATTGGGTTATCCACAGAAAATGGCGGTGTACCGTTAACAGAGTCTTATATATATAAAGAAAAACTAAGAACAAAACACCAAGCTGAACCGCAGGAGCCACACCCACACAAATCCCGTTTGGTAGCACCGCAATCGTCGTGTCCGAGTGGACGGTTCTCGCTGATAATCCGCGTCAACGCATCCAGAAACCGTATTTGTGTCCGATCATCGCAGCCCACGTTTTCTCGGCCATCCCTACCTTCTGCTGACGCTCACCGTCCTGTTCTGGTCAGGCAACATGGTGGTTGGACGAGGAATGCGGGACCTGGTCCCACCATTTTCCCTGGCTATCGGACGCTGGATCCTGGCCTTCCTGCTGACCCTGCCCTTTGCCTGGCCGTACCGGCAGACCTTGAAGGGGCTGGATCTCCGGCAATGGATGGTGCTTGTGGTGTTGGGCATACTGGGGGTCGGTGCATACAACACGCTGGCTTACATCGCACTTGCCCACACCACGGCTACCAATGCGGCGCTGCTGAATTCCTTCATCCCGATGGCGATCATCGCGATTTCCTGGTTTTTCGGTCATCGGGCAAAAGGACTCGAGCTTTTTGGTGTCGGCGTCTCTTTCTGTGGCGTGCTGACCATCGTCAGCCACGGTGATCTGGCAATCCTGGGCAGATTGAGCCTGAATGTCGGGGATGTCTGGATGTTGGCGGCGGTGTTGTCCTGGGCTTTGTACACTCT
This sequence comes from Zoogloea sp. GW822-FHT05C07, assembly GCF_058800215.1. NCBI lineage: Bacteria > Pseudomonadati > Pseudomonadota > Betaproteobacteria > Rhodocyclales > Zoogloeaceae > Zoogloea > Zoogloea sp. GW822-FHT05C07. Next base: position 2,347,108 of record NZ_CM179510.1, on the reverse strand, counting down.
GGGGCTGCGCTGGCGTCCCCCCGGTGTGCATCCGATGGCCCTGCTGGCGGCGCTGACTGCGATCGGCCTGGTGATCCTGCTGCCGTTTGCGTGGCGTGAACTGGCTACGGGAGCGGTTCTGCACCCAGTACCGGCGGCGTTCGCCGGCATCGTCTACACGGGAATCTTTCCGGCTTTTCTCGGTTATGTGTTCTACAACCGCGCTGTTGCCGAGGTCGGGGCTGCCAAAGGTGGACTGTTCATCCACCTGATGCCGGTTTTCAGCACAATCCTGGCCGCCATTTTTCTCGGCGAAGTGCCGCAGCTGTACCATCTGCTCGGAATCGCGATGATTCTTGCCGGCATCTGGCTGACGACCGGTTTCAATCGACGCTAAACTGCGCGACGAACTTAGGGAGCCACTTCTTGCATTTCGAACATCTCATCGAGATCAACAATCCCCTCAACCCGCTCATCGAGTCGCTGAGCGTCGAGCAGGTATGGACTGGCCTGATGTATCGCGTCGAGGAGCCGGGGATCTTCCTGCAGGGGCTGGATCGTTGCGAGATCCTGTCGCGCAGCGAGGGCCAGGTGGAACGGGTTCTCCACTTCGGGCAGGCCAGCATCCGCGACACGGTCACCTATCGTGCGCAGGAGTGGATGTGCTTCGAATCGCGGGCGACCGCCGAGCATGCCGGTGGAACGCTCACGATCCGGCTCGAAGCTCCTGATTCAACGAGAATTTTTCTCCGTTTCACGTACGAGACGACTCTGTCGGAGAACGCTGCCGAGGGGGAAGTGGTGCAGGTGTCCGAATTCGTCAAGTCTGCGTACCGGGAATCGGATGTGGATACGGTGCGCATCATCCGCATGATTGCTGCCAACGGGCGGCCTCAGTAGCATGCCTGCCCGCGGTATTTCAGACTGTCTTCAGGAGAAACCATGAAGGTCGCAAGTCCCGAAATCCGTTCTTTCCAAGTACCGGCCCGCACGTTGATGGGGCCTGGGCCGTCGGATGTGCCGCAGCGGGTGCTCGCCGCGCTGGCGCGGCCGACCATCGGCCATCTCGATCCGGCGTTTGTTGGCATGATGGACGAGCTGAAAAGCCTGCTGCGTTACGTTTTTCAGACCGAAAATGAGCTGACTTTCCCCCTGTCGGCACCGGGTTCGGTGGGCATGGAGAGCTGTTTCGTCAATCTGGTGGCTCCCGGCGACAAGGTCATCGTCTGCATCAACGGTGTTTTTGGCCAGCGCATGGCTGAAAACGTCCGCCGGATCGGCGGTATCCCGGTGATTGTCGAGGATCCATGGGGCGAAGCTGTGGCTCCGGACAAGGTCGAGGATGCTTTCCGAGCCAATCCTGATGCGGCACTGCTGGCCTTCGTCCATGCGGAAACCTCGACCGGTGCGTTGTCCGATGCGGCGACGCTGGCGGCGATTGCCCGCCGTTTCGGTGCGCTGACGATCATGGACTGCGTCACGTCCCTCGCTGGCGTGCCGGTACTGCTCGACGAATGGGGCATCGATGCGGCCTATTCGGGCAGCCAGAAATGCCTGTCGAGCGCTCCAGGCCTCTCTCCGGTCAGTTTTTCCGCCGCGGCGGTGGAGCGGATTCGCAACCGCAAGACCTCCTGCCAGAGCTGGTTTCAGGATTTGAGCCTTGTGCTGGGCTACTGGAGCGGCGCGAAACGCACTTATCACCACACGGCGCCGGTCAATCCGCTCTATGGCCTGCACGAATCGCTGGTGCTGGTGGCCGAGGAAGGGCTGGAAAACGTCTGGCAACGCCACCGGGACAATCATTTGCGCCTGCGTGCCGGGCTGGAGGCGCTCGGTTTGCGTTTCGTTGTCCGTGAGGAAGCACGTTTGCCGCAGCTCAACACGGTGTGGGTTCCGGACGGCATCGATGAAGCGGCTGCACGCAATCGCCTGCTCACCGAATTCGGGCTGGAGATCGGGGCCGGTTTGGGCGTTCTGGCTGGCAAGGTATGGCGTATCGGCCTGATGGGGCATTCCAGCCGTCTTGCCAATATCGCGCTGTGCCTGGAGGCACTGGAGGCAGTGCTCCGGCGGTGACGCGGTTTCAGCTACCCAGGCCTGGGTAGCTGAAACCAAAAAAATGCATCGAATTGACGACAAAATGCACAAAAATTGCCGCTTCTATGCGTCTCGCATGCGCATACGCCCAAGCATAGGAGAGGCCGGCGACAACGGCGAGCGCTGCGTATTGCACGCCGCCAGCCAGATGGGCGGCGCCGAACAATAGGGTCGACAGCACCACCGGGATGAGTTTTCCCCGGTGGCTGAAGTGCTGGTGCAGTTTTTCCTGGATCAGCCCGCGAAAGAAGCATTCCTCGGCGATGCAGGTGAACAGCAGGTTGATTGCCAGGAAATGGCCGGCGAAGGCCGGCCATTTTGGATCCGGACGGACGAATCCCGTCAGCCATGCGAGTCCTAGCGTCGAGATTGCGCCGAATACTGAAAATATCAGCATTAAGGCGCTAATTCGACGGAGTTCAAGTTCTGATTTGATGCGTTTGCCGAAAAATGCCAAGAGTATGAGCCCGGCGGCCGCCTTGTCGAAACCGACACGGAGGTTGAAGGCGTGGGCACCGGGGCTCAGTACTGCCTTGTCGACGACGGTCATCGGGTGAAATCCCGGCCACACATGCAGGGCCAGGATCAACGCAAGGGCACCGGTTGCCCAAGGGCCGGTCTTCGGCAGGTAGCGGACGGAGGCCTGGCTGGCCAGCAGCAGGAGTGCCAGGCTGGGCAGTGCGATCGGAGTGACGGTTTTGCCAGCCAGGGCGAACCCCAGCGCGAGTGTGAAAAGAACGGCCCAAGGGGCGATGGATGTGCGGGCAGGCCACCATACGGCCAGTATGGCCGCACCCAGAAAAACGAAGCTGATTTCCGGCAGATTCTTTTTAATTCAGCGGTTTGCTAGCGGGTTGCGGCGTCGATCTGCTTGCGTCGTTCCTCGGCCTGCTGGTTGGCGGCTTCCAGCTGTTGCTCGATCTGAGCTTTGGCCGCCTGAGCCTGTTCGGCTTCCCGGGCCTTGAGTTGGGCGGCGGTGACTGCGGCAGTACCCGTGTCGGAGACGCCGCAGGCGACCAGCAGTAGTGCCATCGGCACGATGGCGAGGCGGGAAATGAATGCGGAAGGCATGGCAGGCTCCAGGGGATCCGGAAAATGGAGGTGATGATCAACACTACCGCCATTTGCTGCGTTCGTCATGCCTTCCGTCGTCAAAAAATCACTTTTTGGCGCTATCTCCACCGCTAACGCTCAATTCGCCCTTCAGCTTGGTGATGCTCTTGTCGCCGAAACCCTTCACATTCTTCAGGTCGTCGAGGCTCTTGAAGGGGCCGTTCTTGGTCCGGTAGTCGATGATCGCCTGGGCCTTGGAGGGGCCGATGCCCTTCACGCCGTCGAGTTCGCTCTGGTTGGCGGTGTTGATGTTGACGGCAGCCAGCGCAAGGTGGATGCCGACGAGGGACAGGCCGAGGAAAGACAGGATGTGCTTCATGTGGGTCTCCTTGTTGATGACATGGTTATTGTGTAGGTAAATACCAACGTCATCAACATGGAGCGGCAACATTTGGAGACTGTTTGCCACCAACCAAACGGACATCTCATGCGTTAAGGGGAGACATCAACCGATTCCAGGAGTACTGCCATGAAAAAGGGTCTTGTCTGCAGCATTCTTCTCGCCGCCTTGCTGGGGGGCTGCGTCGTTGTGCCGGCTGGTCCGGGCTACTATGGCCGCTATCACCACTACGACGGGCCGCGCGGCTATGGTCCGGGTTACCAGCAGGGCTACGACCGCGGCTACCGGGGCTGGTAGACGCTGCGGGGCCATGGGGTAAAAGCGTGCAAATTTCTGGCGGCGGCGGGGATATGCCTTTATGCTTGGGTCGCATCCGATTCCCGGTGGTCAGGGGCTGCGTTCCGTGGTCTCTCTGCCCATGCCATGTAGCCCATGTCCCGATACTCCGCGGCTGCGGTCGCCATTTCCGAACACCGACTGACCCTTGCCGAAGTGCTCGACATGCTGGTCGGCGATCAGTTCGTCGAGCCCGGCGACGCGGATGCACTGCGCATCGCGCAGGCCAAGAAGCCGGCTGATGTGCATCCCCTGATCGTCGTGGCCGGCCAGAAATGGGCGGCGCGAGGGGATTCCCACCAAGTCCTGACACTGGAAGTGTTGTGCGAATGGCTGGCCAGCCGGGTTGGGCTCGATTACATGCGCATCGATCCGCTGAAGATCGATTTCGCGGCGGTCACCGCGGTGATGTCCTCGGCCTACGCGACCCGCTTTGGCGTACTGCCGCTGGAGGTGGGGCTGCGCGAGGTGGTGGTGGCGACGACCCAGCCTTTCCTGCGGGAATGGGAGAAGGAAGTCGCCGGTATCCTGAAGAAAGAGATCCGCCGCGTCGTCGCCAATCCGGCTGACGTGGCGCGTTACCTGGTCGAGTTCTACAACCTGGCCCGTTCGGTCAAGAAGGCCGCGCAGAGCAGCGGGCATGGCGGCGGCTCGTCCTTCGAGCAGCTGGTGGAACTGGGGCAGGTCAATCGCCAGTACGACGCCAATGACCGCCACATCGTCAACATCGTGGACTGGCTGTGGCAGTACGCCTTCGAGCAGCGGGCCAGCGACATCCACATCGAGCCCCGGCGCGACATGGGCCTGGTGCGTTTCCGCATCGACGGGGTGCTGCACCAGGTGTACCAGATGCCGATGAGCGTGCTGGCCGCCGTGACCAGCCGCATCAAGATCCTCGGCCGCATGGACGTGGTGGAGAAGCGCCGGCCCCAGGATGGCCGCGTGAAAACCCGGGTGACCAGCGGCAAGGAAGTCGAGCTGCGCCTGTCCACGTTGCCCACCGCCTTCGGCGAAAAGTTGGTGATGCGGATCTTCGATCCCGACGTGCTGGTGCGCAACATGGCCGAACTGGGTTTTTCGGACGCCGACCAGTCCCGCTGGCAATCCATTTCGGGCCAGCCCCACGGCATCATCCTGGTCACCGGCCCGACCGGTTCCGGCAAGACCACGACACTCTATTCGACGTTGAAGCAGCTCGCCACGCCGGAGGTGAACGTCTGCACGATCGAGGATCCGATCGAGATGGTGGAGCCCAGCTTCAACCAGATGCAGGTCCACCAGGCCATCGAGCTGGGGTTTGCCGAGGGTGTGCGGGCGCTGATGCGGCAGGATCCGGACATCATCATGGTCGGCGAGATCCGCGACCTGGAAACCGCCGAAATGGCGATCCAGGCTGCGCTCACCGGGCACTTGGTGCTGTCCACGCTGCACACCAACGATGCGCCGTCGGCGGTTACCCGTCTGCTTGACCTGGGCGCGCCGGCCTATCTGCTCAACGCGACGCTGCTTGGCATCATGGCCCAGCGTCTGGTCCGAGTGTTGTGCCCCCACTGCAAGGAGTCCCGGCCGATGACGCCGGAGGAAGAGGCGATCTGGGATCACCTCGTGACGCCGTGGAAGGCGCAGCGGCCGGCCCGCATCCACCGGGCTGTCGGCTGTATCGAATGCCGCATGACCGGCTACATGGGGCGCATCGGCCTCTACGAGATCCTGCTGATGTCGCCGGAGCTCCGCAAGGCGATCACCGGAGATATCGACTTGGCGCGCATCCGCGACCTGGCGATCCGCGAGGGCATGAAGCCGCTGCGGCTGTCCGGGGCCCTCAAGGTGGCGGCCGGCATTACGACGCTGGAGGAGGTCGTGAAGGTTGCGCCGCCGGCGGAGTCCGGCCACGGGCGCTGATTGGGTACCACTCCTCCTGTAGGCTAGAATGAATTCGGCCCCACGGGGCTCAACAAGGGCAAGTACCTGTCTCAACGCCCCGATTTGCGCGTACCCTGCGCGCACGTCCGCCTCATTCAGGAATTTCCCATGGCCGCTTCTCCCGACAACGTCAGCATGGCCCTGTTCTGCGACTTCGAAAACGTCGCGCTCGGCGTGCGCGATGCGAAGTTCGAGAAATTCGATATCAAGCTGGTCCTTGAGCGCCTGCTGCTGAAGGGCAGCATCGTCGTCAAGAAGGCCTATTGCGACTGGGAGCGCTACAAGGGTTTCAAGGCCGGCATGCACGAGGCCAATTTTGAGCTGATCGAGATTCCGCATGTGCGCCAGTCGGGCAAGAATTCCGCCGACATCCGGCTGGTGGTGGACGCCCTCGACCTTTGCTACACCAAGAGCCACGTCAATACCTTCGTCATCATCAGCGGTGATTCGGATTTCTCGCCGCTGGTCTCCAAGCTGCGCGAGAACGCCAAGCAGGTGATCGGCGTCGGGGTCAAGCAGTCCACGTCGGACCTGCTGATTGCCAACTGCGACGAGTTCATCTTCTACGACGACCTGGTGCGCGAAACCCGCCAGGCGGTGGCCAAGCGCGAGCCGAAGGAAGCCCAGCCACAGGTGCGCCGCAGTCCCGAGGAGGAAAAGCGCCGCCGGGAGGAGATCGAGGCGCGGCGCAGCCGCGCGGTGGACATGGCCGTCGAGACCTTCGATGCGCTGCTCGCCGAGCGTGGCGACACCGGCAAGATCTGGGCTTCAGTGCTGAAGGACGCGATAAAGCGCCGCAAGCCGGATTTCAGTGAGACCCGCTTCGGTTTCAAGGCCTTCGGTAATTTGCTGGACGAGGCCCAGTCCCGTGGTTTGCTGGAGATCGGGCGCGACGAGAAATCCGGAACCTACGTCTATCGCCGGGCCGGGGCGCCGATGTCCGTGGTGCATGAAACGGCGTCGGTGCTGGCGATCGAAGTTCCGACCCTGGCTCCGGCCGTGTCGGCGGGAGCCGAAGGGCTGGTGGAAGGCAAGCGCAAGAGCCCGCGGGCGCGGCGCAGCAAACCGACCGTCGAGTCGGCAAGCGCCATGACGCCGGAAAATGTGCCTTCCGCCGCCGTTGCCGAGGAAGGCAAGAAGGCGCCGGCCAAGCGCAGCAGAGGGCGTCGGCCCGCCAAGGGCGAAGCCGGGGCGGGGGTGATCAACGTCGAGTCGGCCGTTGCCGCGCCGGAAGTGGTCGCGGTATCAGCTCCGCCCGTCGAGGCGGCGGCTCCGTCCGAGCCCATCCGCCCGGCGCGGGCGAAGCGCAAGACGGCCCGGCCGGCGAAGGCCGCTGCCGTTGAAGCGGACTCGGCTGCTGTCCCGCCGCCAGCCGACGAGGCCCGCAAGTCGGCGCCGCGGGCCCGGCGGCCGCGCAAGAAGGTGGAAGCCACCGAATGAGATCCTGAGATCCGTGCAATTGCCGGAGGGCGCGAACTTCGCTCTCGCCGGCGGGTCTGCTTTTCTTCCGTTTCCCGCCGTCTCTCGCGACGGTTCCACGCATGTCTGTATCGTCCGCTTCCACGCCGCGCTGGTTGCCCGCGCTGGCGCTCATCGTCCTGTCGTCCACCTGGGGCTATACCTGGGTCCTGCTCAAGCAGGGGCTGGTTTTCGCGTCGCCCTTCGCGCTGGCGGCGCAACGCACCGTCGGCGGTGCGCTGGCCCTGATGCTGGCTGTGCGCCTGAGTGGACGTTCCCTGCGCCTGGTGGCACCGCTGGCGACCAGCGCGATCGGATTGGTGCAGGTCAGCGGCTTCGTGGTGTTCCAGACCTGGGCGCTGGTGGAGGGCGGGCCGGGCAAGACCGCGGTGCTGATCTTCACGATGCCGATCTGGACGCTGCTGATGGCCTGGCCGATCCTCGGCGAGCGGGTGCGCGGCAAGCAGTGGCTGGCGGCGGCGTGCACGCTCGCCGGCCTGTTGCTGATCATCGAGCCGTGGAACATGCACGCCAGCCTGTTCAGCAAGCTGCTGGGCCTCAGCGCGGCGCTGTGCTGGGCCATCGGCACCATCCTCATCAAGCGCCTGCGCAGCCGCCAGCCGGTGGATCTGCTGGTGCTGACCACCTGGCAGATGATCGTCGGCGCGCTGCCGCTGGTGCTGCTGGCCGTGGTGGTGCCCGGGCCGGCGACGGACTGGTCGCTGCACTACGTGGCGATCCTGGCTTTCCTGTCGGTAGCCAGCGTGGCCTTGTGCTGGTGGCTGTGGATCTGGATCCTCGACCGGGTGCCGGCCTGGGAGGCCAGCTTGTCGGTGCTGGGGACGCCGGTGGTGGCGATCCTGTCGTCGCGCCTGACCCTCGGCGAGGAATTCCGGACTACCGAGATCGCCGGCATCCTGCTGATCGGCGGTGGATTGACGCTGCTGTCCCTGTTCGGCTGGCTGGCCAGCCGCCGGGCTACGCTCAGAAGCTGAGGGTCCGCCAGGTTGGGTCCAGGCTGCGGCCGATGAAGGCGGCGGCGCCCGCCTGACCGGCGACGGCCGCGATCAGCGTGCCGGCATTGACGCCGTGGCTGGCGAGGGCAGTCGGGCATGCGTACATTTTCACGCCGAAGGCGAGGGCTTCGCGGCGGAAATCGGCGACCGATTTGCCGCTGCCGGCGGCGGCTTCCAGCTTTTCGGCGACGCCGACCTGCAGCAGTTCCACCGAGCGGGCGGTGAAATACATCTCCACGTCCACGTCCATCGCGGCGGCCGCGGCGGCGAAATAGAAGGGCGTCGCGCACAGCTCCGGCCGCCCCGGATCGGCCGCCCACACCAGGATGGCCAGTTTTTCCGCCGGGCGGGCGGCGGTGTCAGAAGTCACGGTCGTCCTCGTGGAACAGCGGGGCGGAAAAATCCGTCAGGTTGCGGAAGGCGTAGCGGTCCATGATCTTCTCGATCTCCGGCTGCGCGTCGTGCCATGGCAACAGCAGGCCGGGTGGCAGCGGCGCAAGGGCCTGCAGCTCCACCAGCCAGGCCTCGAAGGGCTGCCGGTTCATCGTGCGGGCGGACGGATCGAGGGTCGGGTTGGCGTCCAGCAGGCGGGCGTCGAAGGGCGTCTTGACCGGAAACACTGTCTTGCCGGCTTCCAGCAGGCCGAAACCGCGCCCTGCGTCCAGTTCAACGCCCAGAGGCTTGGGTGTGAACAACAGGATCTCGCCGGACAGCGCGATGCCGAACTGCGTCACGCCGACCCGGAAACGCTCTGACCCGGTGGGCTGGAACCACAGGTGGCTGTCCGCGTGGTACAGCAGCTCGTCAGGAAAATTGCAGCCGCGCAGCTGAGACATGGTTGGAGCTTGGCGTGAGGAAGGTTGGCGGAAGGGAATGGGAGTCGAACCCACCAGGAACCGGTTGACGGCCCCTCCTGGTTTTGAAGACCAGTCGCCCCACCGGGGGACGTGTCCCTTCCATATTTGAATTTTACCGTATTTTAAATCTAATTTACCGGAAGATCGCCGCGAATTCGGTGATGTTCGTCGTGTCCGTGACCGATCTTGCGGGTGAAGCCGACGCGGTCGAAGTACTCGAGGATCTGGATCGCCCGCTTGCGTCCGACGCCACTGCGGTCGCGGAAATCGGCGGCGCGGATGGTGCCCTGCGCGTCGGTCAGTTCGCTGGCGATGCGGCCCAGGTTGCGGATGGCCGCTGGGGCGTAGAACAGGTCACGCACCACCTGGCAGGCTTCGCCGCGGGCGGCAAGGCGTTTGAGCAGCTCGCGGGTGTGGTTTTCCGGTTCGCCAAGCCGGGCGGCGATGTCGCGTACCCACGGCGGATCGAAGGGCTTGTCGAGCAGCCACGGCAGCAGTCTGTCGGCCCGCTGGCGGTCGCGGGCGTCCAGCTCGACCCGGTGGTCGGGCAGATGCCAGGCACTGCCGCTGCGCGCCAGGCGGCCGGCGGCGAGCCAGGTTTCCAGCCAGTTGGCGAAGGCGGCGGCGGGCACTTGCGGGGCGAGCATGCGCCGCAGGCGGTCGCGTTCGATGCCCAACTCGTCGCTGTTGTGTGCGTGGTAGTCGGCCAGGCGGGCCGTGGTACGCGTTGCCAGTACGTGCAGTGACGCGCTGGCGATCAGCCAGTCGGCCTTGTCGCTGTAATGGATGCTGGCGGTGGGTAACAGGGCCAGCAACTGCTCGGGGCGGCGATTTTCGGCGGCGGTGAGCTGGTGCAGGTCGACGCCCAGTGGAGCGTGGTCGAGTACCGCGCACAGGCGCTGGGTGGGATCGGCGATGGCCTGGGCCGCTAGCGCCGCCAGCCGCGCGGGGGCACGCCGCTGGCGCGGCGGCCCGAAGGGATCGAGGATGCGTCCGCCGCCGAGGGTGTGCTGGCCATGGCCATCGCGCAGCACCAGCAGGTCGCCCCGGCAGGCGTGTAGCGGCGTGTCCGTGACGACCTGGGCAAGGCAGTGTTCGTTGGGTGGCAGGCCGCTCTTTTCGAGGGCGGCGTCGAGCAGCGCGACCCGCCCCAGCACGTGGCGCGTACCGTGGTGGATCTGTACGACGGCGCCGTGGGCCAGTGCGCGCGGGGCGTCGGCGGACAGCTGGAGATCCAGGTCGAGGCGTTGGGAGGGCAGGGCGTCGGCGCGGCCGACCAGCCAGTCGCCGCGCTTGATCCCGTCCACCGCCAGCCCAGCCAGGTTAAGCGCGCAGCGCTGCCCGGCGTGGCCGCTGTCGGCCTTGCGGTTCTGCACATGCAGGCTGCGCACGCGGGCGCTCTTGCCGGACAGGGCGAGGTGCACCGTGTCGCCGATCTTCACCTGGCCGGCGTGCACGGTGCCGGCGACGATGGTGCCGGCGCCGGCCAGCGTGAACACCCGGTCCACGGCCAGCCGGAATTCTCCGTCGGCGGCGCGTTGCGGCAGGCGCTGCGCGGCGTCGAACAGGTGCTTGCGCAGTTCGGCAATGCCGTCACCGTTGATTGCGGATACCGGGAAGATCGGTGCGTCGGCTAGGGCCGTCGGGGCAAGCAGGGTGCGGATTTCTGCGCTGACTTCGGCGAGGCGTTCGGGGCTGGCCCGGTCGGCCTTGGTGAGCGCCACCGCGCCGTTGGTGAGGCCCAGCAACTGGAGGATCTGCAGGTGTTCGCGGGTCTGCGGCATTGGGCCGTCGTCAGCGGCGACCACCAGCAGCGCGAAATCCACGCCGCTGGCGCCGGCCAGCATGGTCGGCACGAATTTCTCGTGGCCGGGCACATCCACGAAGCCGATCACCTGTTCCTGTCCGTCGGCGTCTGCGGCGACGGGCAGGTAGGCATAGCCCAGCTCGATGGTGATGCCGCGGCGCTTTTCCTCGGGAAGACGGTCGGTGTCCACGCCGGTGAGGGCGCGGACCAGCGTCGTTTTGCCGTGGTCGATGTGGCCGGCGGTGCCGATCAGCATGGCTTGAACCCCTGCCTGAATTGGGCGAGGAAGGCGGCTTCGTCCCGTTCCGGCAGGCAGCGCAGGTCCAGGTGCAGCGCGTTGTCGGCGATGCGCCCGATGACCGGCAGCGGCAGGCCACGCAACGCGGTTTCGAGGCGGTTGAGCGCGCCGCTCTTGCGCCCCTGCGGGCGGAACACCAGGCCGGCCGACGGCAGGCGGTCCACCGGCAGGCTGCCGGAGCCGATCTGCGACAGCATGGGTTCGATGCTCACCGTCAGCGGCCAGCTGGCCACGGCCTGGGCGATGGTGGGTTTGAGGCGCTCGGCCTGGGCCAGCATTGCGTCGCGGGGGCGGGTCAGCAGGCGCAGCGTGGTCAGCCTTTCGGCCAGCGTGTCCGGGTCGCGGTACAGGCGCAGCACGGCCTCCAGGCCAGCGAGGGTGATCTTGCCGACGCGCAGCGCGCGCTTGAGGGGGTTCTTCTTGATCTTGCCGATCAGGTCCTTGCGGCCGACCAGGATGCCGGCCTGGGGGCCGCCGAGCAGCTTGTCGCCGGAAAAGGTCACCAGGTCGGCGCCGTTGGTGATGGCTTCCCGCGGCGTCGGTTCATGGGGCAGGTTCCAGCGTTCCAGGTCGGTCAGCGTACCGCTGCCCAGATCTTCGACGAAGGGCAGGCCGTGGGCGTGGGCGATGTGCGCCATGTCGGCCTGGGCAACGCTGGCGGTGAAGCCCTCGATTGCGTAGTTGCTGGTGTGGATCTTCATCAGCAGGCCCGTGCGCGGGCCGATGGCTTCCTCGAAATCTCGCGGGTGGCTGCGGTTGGTGCAGCCCACTTCGATCAGTCTGGCGCCGGCCCGCTTCATGATGTCCGGCACGCGGAAGGCGCCGCCGATCTCCACCAGTTCGCCGCGGGAGACGATGACTTCCTTGCGCTGGGCTAGGGTATTGAGGAGCAGGAAGACCGCCGCCGCGTTGTTGTTCACCACGGTGGCGGCGTCGGCGCCGGTGAGTTCCTGCAGCAGCTCATTGACGACATCATCGCGGTCGCCGCGGCCGCCGCTGTCCACGTCGTATTCGAGGGCGCAGGGAGAGCGGGCGGCGTCCACCATCGCGACGATGGCTTCGTCGGGCAGCACGGCCCGCCCCAGGTTGGTGTGCAGGACGGTGCCGGTCAGGTTGAACACCTGTTTCAGGCGTGGACAAGCGCGCGCCGTCAGGCGCGCGCTCGCGTTTTCCAGCAGGCTGGCGCTATCCGGGGCTGCCTCGCCGGCGCCGATGCGGCGGCGGGCGTCGGCCAGCGTGTCGCGCAGGGCCTGGGTGGTTTCAGTGCGCCCGTGCGCGGCGACGAGGCCGGGGGCGGCGGTGAGCAGCCGGTCTAGACTGGGCAGGGCGCGGTAGGCGGTGCTGTCGTCGGACGTGGTGCCATGGACCATGGACGCCATCGTGGGGAGTCTCCTAGGGGGTGAACAGGAACAGGCTGCGGCCGGCCCGGTGGAAACCGCTCTCGTCCACCAGCATGTCGAGGGCGAGGGTGGCCAGGTCGTCGGCGAAGGCGTCGACGAACGGATCCTTCTCCATCGACACGATCTTCAGGCTGGAATGACACTCGGGGCAAGTCTCCGCCTTCACTGCGGGATGCGGATTGCCTTGGTCGTTGGCGAGGCCCTGGTAGGCGATGTCGCGGGTGTTGTGGCAGGGCACGCACTTGATACGCGTCACGTGCCATTCGCAAGCGCACAGGCTGCAGGCGGCGTAGCGCACGCCGTGGCCGGCGTCGCCGATGCGCACGATGGAGGCCACCGGGTGGGAGCCACAGGCGGGGCACAGGCTGTCCTCGAAGCCGGCCGGGATGTCGCCGATCTGCAGGGCCTGTACACGGGCGGTCCACAGCATCTGCAGCGCGGCGCCGATCAGCGGCGCGAGGGCCAGTTCAAGCGGGTTGGAGAGGTCTTCCTCGCAGCGCAGGATGGCGCGGGCGAGGGCGTCGAGGCGCTCGGTGGGGACGTCGGCCAGTTCGGCGATGGCGTTCTGCAGGCCGGCCGGCGCGTAGGGGGCGACATCGGCGGCGAGGGCTTGCAGCACGTCCTGCCAGCCGGCGGGGAGTTCGGCGCCGTGGGCGTCGAGGGGCGGCATGCCGTGCTGGCGGCAGCGTTCCAGGTAGGCGGCGTCGGGGCGGGGGGCCGCGCCGAGCTTATCGAGCCGGCTCTGCTGGGCGTCGGCAAGGCGGGCGGCGAAGCGCAGGAAGTCGGCCATCGCGTGGCCATCGGCCAGGGTGCGCAGGCGGGCGGCACGCTCGGCGAACAGGCGCGGGGCGGGCAGGCGGTTGGTGCTGCCGTCGCTGCCGGCCTGGGTGGCGATTTCCTCGGGGGAAAGCAGTTTCTGCATGGCGATCCAAAAAGTGCGGGGCCGGGCTTGGAGCAGGCCCCGTCGAACAGGGAAATTCGGCTGCGGGAGCGGCCGGAACCGCCCCCGCAGGGATGCGTTACTTGCCGGTTACCTGACGATACCAGGCACGGTGATGCTGCTTGGCCCAGGCGCGGGTCACGGTACCGTACAGCATGGCCCGGATGGTGCCGCGTACCCAGATCGCCGCATACACGTGCACGATGATCGCGATGATCATCAGCGCCGCGAAGGCGGCGTGCAGCAATGCGCCGGTGCGGATCACGCCGATCGGGAAGTAGGCCGAGAAGTACGCCCGCCAGATGACGATGCCCGATGCGAAGAGCACCAGCATGGCAGCCCCGAGGAACCAGAACAGCAGCTTCTGGCCCCCGTTGTACTTGCCCATTTCCGGCATGTTGTGGTCGTCGCCGTCCACCATCTCCTTGGCCCGTTTGACCCATTCCCAGTCGGTCTGGGTCATCTGGTTGAGATGCTTGAAGCGGAAGAACATCACCACGAAGAACAGCATCATCACGACGCCCACGAAGGGGTGCAGGATGCGCGTCCATACGCCGCCGCCGAACAGGCCGGTGAGCGGGAACAGGGCCGGATGGAAGAGGGCCAGGCCGGACAGCGCGAGCAGGATGAAGCAGATGCCCACGACCCAGTGGTTGGCCCTTTCGGACGCGTTGTAGCGTTTCAGGTCGGACGGATCGCGGATCATTTTTCGGCCTCCAGTTCCTTCTCGACTTCGGCTTCGACTTCCTTCGACACTTCGTTCGGACCCTTCATCACGTAGTGGAACAGGCCGCCCAGTGCCGCGACGGCGATGCCGGCCATGGCCAGGGGCTTGGTGAAGCCTTTCCACAGGGATACGGTGGGTGCGATCGTCGGGTCGTTCGGCAGGCCGCTGTACAGGCTCGGCTTGTCGGCGTGGTTGAGCACGTACATGACGTGCGTGCCGCCCACGCCGGCCGGGTCGTACAGGCCGGCGTTCTTGAAGCCCCGCTCCTGCAGCTCGGCGACGCGCTCCTCGGCCAGCTCCTTCATGTCTTCCTTGGAGCCGAAGCTGATGCTGCCGGTCGGACAGACCTTCACGCAGGCCGGCTCGAGCCCGACCGCGACGCGGTCGGAGCACAGCGTGCATTTGTAGGCCTTGCTGTCCTTCTTGGAGATGCGCGGCACGTTGAACGGGCAGCCGGTCACGCAGTAGCCGCAGCCGATGCAGTTTTCCTGGTGGAAATCCACGATCCCGTTGGCGTACTTGATGATGGCGCCCGGCGACGGGCAGGCCTTCAGGCAGCCCGGGTCCTCGCAGTGCATGCAGCCGTCCTTGCGGATCAGCCACTCGAGGCCGCGTTCTTCCGATTCGACCTCGGCGTAGCGCATGACCGTCCACGACTGGTCGGTCATGTCCGTCGGGTTGTCGTAGGTGCCGCCGCAGCTGCCGACTTCATCGCGCAGGTCGTTCCACTGCATGCACGCCACCTGGCAGGCCTTGCAGCCGATGCACTTGGAGACGTCGATGAGCTTGGCGACCTCGATGGTCTTGCGCGCGTGGGGGGGCTCGGTGGTCGTGGCCGAGCGCTTGGCGATATCCAGTGATTGCAGTGCCATGGTGCGTTCCTCAGGCTTTCTCGACGTTGACCAGGAAGGACTTGAACTCCGGCGTCTGGGTGTTTCCGTCTCCCACGAAAGGCGTCAGGGTGTTGGTGATGAAGCCGTTCTTGGCGACCCCCTTGAAACCCCAGTGGAGCGGAATCCCGACGTGGTGGACGATCTTCCCGTCGACCTTGAGGGGCTGGATGCGCTTGGTCACCACCGCCACCGCCTTGATGTAGCCGCGGTTGGAGCTGACCTTGACCCTGTCGCCGGCCTTGATGCCCTTCTCCGCGGCCAGCGCTTCGCCGATCTCGACGAACTGCTCCGGCTGGATGATGGCGTTGGACTCGACGTGCTTAGTCCAGTAGTGGAAGTGCTCGGTGAGCCGGTAGGTGGTGGCCGCGTACGGGAACTCCTTGGCCTTGCCGAAGGCTTCCATATCGCCCTTGAACACCCGCGCGGCCGGGTTGGACGTGGCCTTGGGGTTGTTGGGGTGCATCGGATTGACGCCGATTGGCGTCTCGAAGGGCTCGTAGTGCTCGGGGAAGGGGCCTTCGTTCATCATGCCACGGGCGAAGAAGCGGGCCACGCCTTCGGGATTCATGATGAAGGGGCTCATGCCGTCCTCGGGGGCGGAGTCCACCTTGAAGTCGGGCACGTCGGAACCCACCCATTTGCCCTGGGCGCCATCCCACCAGACCTGCTTGCGCTTCGGGTCCCACGGCTTGCCGGACGGGTCGGCGGCGGCGCGGTTGTAGAGGATGCGCCGGTTGGCCGGCCACGCGAAGGCCCAGCCGAGGGTCTGGCCGTTCTGGTACGGGTCGGCGTTGTCGCGTCGGGCCATCATGTTGCCCTTCTCGGTCCACGCCCCGGTGAAGATCCAGCAGCCCGATGCGGTGGAGCCGTCGTCCTTCAGCTGGGCGAAGGAGTCGAGCAGTTCGCCGGCCTTCCTGACGACCTTGGTTGGGTCCTTCGGGTCGAACTGGTCGGCGAAGGTCTTGCCGTTGTACTCCTTGGCCAGCTCTTCGGACGAGGGCTCGTGGGGCACCTTGTAGCCCCAGGTGAGGTTGAGGATCGGGTCCGGGAAAGCGCCGCCGTCCTTCTTGTACATCTCCCGCAGGCGCAGGAAGATGCCGGCCATGATTTCCGGGTCGCCCTTGGCCTCGCCGGGGGGCTCGGCACCCTTCCAGTGCCATTGCAGCCAGCGGCCGGAGTTGATGATTGCCCCGTCTTCCTCGGCGAAGCAGGTGGACGGCAGGCGGAACACCGTGGTCTGGATCTTGGCCGGATCCACGTCGTTGAACTCGCCGTAGTTCTGCCAGAACTCCGAGGTCTCGGTGGCCAGCGGGTCGATGATCACCAGGAACTTCAGCCTGGACAGCGCCGCGCCGACCTTCGCCTTGTTGGGGAAGGAGTTCAGCGGGTTGAAGCCCTGGGCCACGTAGCCGTTCATCTTGCCCTGGTGCATCAGCTCGAAGACCTGCAGCACGTCGTAGGTCTTGTCCAGCTTGGGCAGGTAGTCGAAGGCCCAGTTGTTCTCCCTGGTGGCGGCCGCGCCGTACCAGGCCTTCATCAGGCTGACGTGGAACTTGCCGTAGTTCTGCCAGTAGGACAGCTGGCCCGGGCGCATCGGCTTGGGTGCGCGCTTGGCGATGTACTGCTCGTAGTCGGTTTCCTTCTCGCCGGGCAGCGTCATGTAGCCGGGCAGCAGGTTGGACAGCAGGCCCAGGTCGGTGAGGCCCTGGATGTTGGAGTGGCCGCGCAGGGCGTTAACGCCGCCGCCGGAGCGGCCGATGTTGCCGAGCAGCAGCTGCATCATTGCCGCGGTGCGGATGATCTGCGAGCCGACGCTGTGCTGGGTCCAGCCGAGGGCGTAGAGGATGGTCATCACCCGGTCCGGCGTGTGGCTGGAGGCGAGCAGCTCGGCTACCTGCAGGAACTTGGCCTTCGGCGTGCCGCAGATGTTCTCCACCACGTCGGGTGTGTAGCGGCTGAAATGGGCCTTCATCAGGTTCCACACGCAGTGCGGGTCCTGCAGGCTCGGGTCGGTCTTGACGTAGCCGTCCGCGCCCATCTGGTATTCCCAGCTGGCCTTGTCGTACTTGCGCTTGTCGGCGTCGTAGCCGGAGAAGAAGCCTTCCGCGAAGGCGAATTCCTCCTTCACGAGGAAACTCATGTCGGTGTAGGACTTGATGTAGTCCATGTGCACCTTGTCGTTGGTGATCAGGTAGTTGATCACCCCGCCGAGGAAGGCGATGTCGGTGCCGGTGCGGATCGGCGCATACAGGTCGGCCAGCGCGGCGGACCGCGTGAAGCGCGGGTCCACGACGACCAGGCGGGCCTTGTTCTTGGCCTTCGCTTCGGTCACCCATTTGAAGCCGCAGGGGTGGGCTTCGGCGGCGTTTCCGCCCATGATCAGGATCACGTCCGCATTCTTGATGTCGGTCCAGTGATTGGTCATGGCTCCGCGGCCATACGTCGGGGCAAGACTTGCCACCGTCGGGCCGTGTCAGACACGCGCTTGGTTATCGAATGCGAGCATCCCCAGGCTGCGCACCACCTTGTGGGTGATGTAGCCGGATTCGTTGCTGGAGGCGGAGGCGGCGAGGAAGCCGGTGGTAAGCCAGCGGTTCACCGTCACGCCGTCGGCGTTCTTGGCGATGAAGTTGGCGTCGCGGTCTTCCTTGATCAGCTTGGCGATGCGCCCGTAGGCCTCGTCCCAGCTGATGCGTTTCCATTCCTTGCTGCCCGGTTCGCGTACTTCCGGGTACTTGAGGCGGTTTTTACTGTGCACGAAGTCGAGCAGGCCGGCGCCCTTCGGGCACAGGGTGCCGCGGTTGACCGGATGGTCGGGGTCGCCCTCGATGTGGATGATCTCGGCGTGGGCGTTTTTGGCCCCGTCGCCCAGGCTGTACATGATGATGCCGCACCCGACCGAGCAGTACGGACAGGTGTTGCGCGTTTCGGTGGTGCGCGAAAGCTTGAAAGTGCGGACTTCGGCGAGGGCCGCGGTGGGCGAGAAGCCCATCGCGACCAGACTCGAGCCCGTCAAGCCCCCGGCGGCCACCTTGAAGAACTGGCGCCGTGAGAGTTGCATAATGACTCTTCCTCCTCCGGTTGTTGTGAAAACAGAGCGTCTGTAAACACTGCAATCCCTGCGCCAGGGTTGGGTTCGAGAGGAATCAAGGACTTGAAAGTCTTCTTCGCGCTTTCTCGGGACATTCTGTCCACCCGCTGGACAAAATGTCCATCTGCGCCGCAGCAAGCTCCGATGACGTCCGGGAATCCGCCTCGCTGCAGGCCTCCTGCGAGGTTCTCAGCCCCTTCACTGATCCCTTCCCGCTCGTTATAGTCCGCCCCGCGGTCTGTGTACCGCTTTGGGTTTTTCCGCGGGATCGCGTGCAGCCATCCCGCCCATCAAGCCGGGGCCGTCCTCCCCCGTCCCGGCGGCTGGTGTCCGCTGGACGCCGTATTGAGGAGCCATTCATGCCTTCCGTGCCGTTTTCCCGGCGCGCGCTGCTGCGCGCCTGTGCCGTTTCCGCCCTGTCCGCCGTCGCCGGCCTGCCGGCCCTGTCCCACGCCGAAGACGTGCTGCGCGTGTCGGCGATTCCCGACGAGGCGCCCACCGAGCTGCAGCGCAAGTTCGCGCCCCTCGGCGCCTACCTGGAACAGGAGACCGGGATGAAGGTCAGCTTCGTGCCGGTGAC
Organism: Zoogloea sp. GW822-FHT05C07; assembly: GCF_058800215.1. Classification (NCBI taxonomy): domain Bacteria; kingdom Pseudomonadati; phylum Pseudomonadota; class Betaproteobacteria; order Rhodocyclales; family Zoogloeaceae; genus Zoogloea; species Zoogloea sp. GW822-FHT05C07. The sequence continues at coordinate 2,328,253 of NZ_CM179510.1, read as the reverse complement.
CGACTACGCTGCCGTCGTCGAAGGCCTGGCCACCCGCAAGCTCGACCTGGCCTGGCTGGGCGGCTTCACCTTCGTGCAGGCCAAGATCCGCACCAACGGCACGGCCGTGCCGCTGGTGCAGCGGGTCGAGGATTCGAAGTTCACGTCGAAATTCATCACCGCCAACGACAACATCAAGAGCTTCGCCGACCTGAAGGGCAAGACCTTCGCCTTCGGCGCGCCGTCGTCCACCTCCGGCCACCTGATGCCGCGCTACTTCCTGAGCCAGGAAGGCCTCAACCCGGACAAGGACTTCAAGAACGTGGCCTTTTCCGGCGCCCACGACGCCACCGTGGCCTTCGTGCAGGCCGGCAAGGTGGACGCCGGCGTGCTGAACGCCTCGGTGTGGGACAAGCTGGTCGAGCAGAAGAAGGTGGACACCACCAAGGTGCACGTCTTCGCCACCACGCCGACCTACTTCGACTACAACTGGACGGTGCGCGGCGACCTGGATCCGAAGATCCAGGCCAAGATCGCCCAGGCCTTCCTGAAGCTCGATCCGGCCAATCCGGCCCACAAGGAAATCATGGCCCTGCAGCGCGCCAGCAAGTTCATCCCCACCAAGGCGGAGAACTACAAGGGCATCGAAGCGGCCGCCCACGCGGCCGGCCTGCTGAAGTAAGGCCGCAAGCCGGCCAGGGCGATCGGCGGGGCGAGTCTGCGGCTCAGCGTGTCGGCTGAGTCCGTCCGGGCAATGCACTGGCTCGAACGGAACGTGCTCCCCCGCACTTGCACCGGCCGGTGGATACAAGGATCACCATGGGTTTTTCCCTCGAAGGCGTCGGGCTGACCCACGCCAACGGTTTCCGCGCGCTGCGCGGCATCGACCTGCGCATTGCGCCCGGCGAGCGGGTGGCGCTGATCGGTGCGTCGGGCGCCGGCAAGACCACGCTGCTGCGGGTGCTGGCGGCCTCCCTGCGCCCCGGCGAGGGGCGGGTGAAACTGCTCGACGGCGAGCCGTGGGCCTGTGCGCCGGCCGCGCTGCGCAGCCTGCGCGCGCGCATCGGCCTGGTGCACCAGTCGGCGCCGATCCCGCCGCGCCAGCGGGTGGTCAGCGCCGTGCTGGCCGGCCGCCTTGGCCAGTGGCCGCTGTGGAAATCCCTCGCCTCGCTGGTGCTGCCGGTCGATCCGGACGGCGCCCGCGCCGCGCTGGCCCGCCTGGATCTCGCCGAGCGCCTGTACGACCGCTGCGACCGTCTGTCCGGCGGGCAGCTGCAGCGGGTCGCGCTGGCCCGCGTGCTGTACCAGCAGCCGGACCTGCTGCTGGCCGACGAGCCGGTGTCGGCGATGGACCCGGCCCTGTCCGAACTCACCATCGCGCTGCTCAACGAAGAGGCGACCCGCCGCGGCGTGACGCTGGTGGCCAGCCTGCATGCGGTGGACCTGGCGCTGCGCCATTTCCCGCGGGTGGTCGGCGTGAAGGACGGCGCGATCCTGTTCGACCTGCCGGCGGCGCAGGTCGGCGACGCCCTGCTGCGCGAGCTGTATGCCGCCGAAGGCGGGCTGCCGCTGGTCGGCGGCCTGCGCGCGCCGGAGCCGGCCGAAACCGCCGGCGAACTGCCGCCGCTGCGCTGCGCATGAGCACCGCCGTGCGCGATCCGGCCGCCTTGCCGCGGCTGGGCTGGACCTTGGCGGTGCTGGTGCTGCTGTGGCCGCTGCTGCGCCTTACCGATTTCCACCCGGCGGCCTTGTTCGAGGCCGGCAACCTGACGGCGATGGGCAATTTCCTGGCCGGCTTCCTGCCACCGGAAACCTCGCCGGACTTTTTGTCCCTGCTCGGCAAGGCCACCGTCGAGACGCTGGCGATGGCCACCGCCGGCATCGCGCTGTCGATCCTGCTGGCGGTGCCCTTGGGCCTGGTGCTGACCCGCAGCCTGTCCATCGCCCGCCTCGGGCCGGGCCGGCGCGGCTGGATCGGCCAGCTGCTGCGTGCCGTGGCGCGGGCGCTGCTGGCCGTGCTGCGCGGCGTGCCGGAACTGGTGTGGGCGCTGCTGTTCGTGCGTGTCTTCGGCCTTGGCGCGGCGGCCGGCGTGCTGGCGCTGGGCATCACCTACGGCGGCATGCTCGGTAAGGTGTATGGCGAGATCCTCGAATCCACCGACGCCCGCCCCGCGCGCGCGTTGCTGGAGGCCGGCAGCGGCCGCCTGGCGGCGCTGTGCTACGGCCTGCTGCCGAATGCGGCGCGCGAGCTGGTGTCCTACACCGTCTATCGCTGGGAATGCGCGGTGCGCGCGTCGGTGGTGATGGGCTTTGTCGGCGCCGGCGGGCTCGGCCAGCTGATGGACCAGTCGATGAAGATGCTCAACGGCGGCGAGGCGGCCAGCATCCTGGTGACCTTCCTGGTGCTGGTGGTGGCGGCCGACGGTCTTTCGGAACTGCTGCGGCGGAGGTTGGCATGAGGGCCGGGGTGTCCTTCGGTGGTCTGCTGGCGGTCGTGCTGGTCGTGGCGGCGGTGGCCGGCAGCTTCGCCTATCTCGACATGCCGCTGGGCGCGCTGTTCACCGGTGCGGCAGCGGGGGAGATTGCCGATTTCGTCGGGCGTTTCTTCCCGCCTGAGCTGGGGCCGGATTTTCTCGCCAAGGTCGGCTGGGCGGCGCTGGAGACGCTGGCGATCTCGCTGGTCAGCACCGTGCTGGCGGCGGTGGCGGGCGCCGTGCTGGCGTTGCCGGCGGCCGGGCGCCACGGTGTGGCCGGGCGGGCGGCGGCGCGTTTCGTCCTCAACTTGCTGCGTTCGGTACCGGAGCTGGTGTGGGCCACGCTGATGGTGCTGGCTGCCGGCCTCGGGCCTTTTGCCGGCACGCTGGCGCTGGCGCTGCACACCACCGGCGTGCTCGGCCGCCTGTTTGCCGAGGCGCTGGAAAACACCCCGCCGGAACCGGCGGAAGCGCTGGCCGGTACGGGGGCGCCGTCCCTGGCGGCCTTTGTGTACGGCACCTTTCCGCTGGTCGCCGCCCAGTGGCTGGCCTACGCGCTGTACCGCTGGGAGATGAACATCCGCATGGCGGCGATCCTCGGCTTCGTCGGCGCCGGTGGGCTCGGGGCGCTGCTCTACTTCAGCTTGTCCCTGTTCCACGAAGCCGAGGCCAGCACGGTGATCCTCGCCATGCTGGCGATGGCGGTCGCCGTGGATGGCGCCAGCGCCTGGCTGCGGCGGGCGTCGGCCTAGCCGGCAGACGGGCTGCTGCCCGGTTCGATGCGCCGGGCGGTGAAGCCGGGGGCCGACGGGGTGTCGGCGTAGCGGGCTTCGCAGCGCAGGTGGATGGTGAAGCAGGCGCCTTCGCCGGGACGGCTGCTGACCTCGATGTGGCCGCCGTAGCGTTCGACGATGGCGTAGCTGATCGACAGGCCGAGGCCGGTGCCGGAACCCTTCTTGGTGGTGAAAAAGGGGTCGAAGATGCGTGACAGGTCTTCGGCGGCGATGCCGTGGCCGGTGTCGCAGACGGCGATCGCGGCGCCCTGGGTGTCGCCGTGCTCATCGGCCCAGTCGCGGGTGCTGATGCTGAGGGTGCCGCCGTCCGGCATCGCCTGGATCGCGTTGACGATGAGGTTGATCAGCACCTGCTGGAGTTCGCTGGTGTTCACCTCGACGCGGCAGGTAGCCGTGTTGTCCACTTGCACGGCGATGTTGCGGCGATCGAGGTTGTGGCGGGTCAGCACCAGGCAGTCGGCGATCACGGTGGCGGGGGCGATGGCCTCGCTGTAGCCGGCGAACTCGCCGGGCCGCGCGAATTGCAGCAGCTTGGTGACGATCAGCCAGATGCGGTGGGTCTGCTCGTGGATCAGGCGGATCTCCTCGCGCACCGGTTCGGCGGCGGGGCCGAGAATTTCCTTCAGCACGTCCAGGTTGCCCTGGATGACCGCCACCGGGTTGTTGATCTCGTGGGCAACGCCGGCGGTGAGCTCGCCGATGGCGGCCAGCTTCTCGGTCATCGCCAGGTGGCGGCGGGCCTGTTCGAGGGTGGCCAGGGCTTCCTGCAGGGCCTGGGTGCGCTCGGCCACCTTGCGGTCGAGTTCGTCGCCCCAGCGCTGCAGTTCGGTGCGGCGGGCGGCCAGGTTGTCGAGGAGGTCGTCGAAGGCGGCGGCGAGCAGGCCGATCTCGTCGCGGCTGGCCACCGGGCCGACGCGGGCGTCGGCGTCGCCGGCGCCGATGCGGCGGATCGTCGCATCCACCTGTTCGAGCGGCTTGAAGATGCTGCGCGCCCAGCGCAGGGACAGCACGCAGCCGCCCAGGCTGACGCCGACGAAGACGACGAACAGGGTCAGCAGCGCGTTGCGCATGGCGACGCTGAATGGCGCTTCGAGGAAACCCACGTAGAGCATGCCGACCCGCTCGCCGAAGCTGTCCACCACCGGCTCGTAGCCGGATACGTAGTAGTCGTTCACCACGAAGGCGGTGTCGAGCCAGGTCTTGCCGTCGTTCAGGACGTGGTTGCGCACCGCCTGCGAGGCACGGGTGCCGAGGGCGCGCCGTTCGCCGAACAGGCGCACGTTGGTGGCGATGCGGGTGTCGCCGAGGAATAGCGTGGCGGTGCCCTGGCTGCCCAGCGGCAGCGTGCCGTCCCGGTAGATGATGGCATTGAGGCTGTCCACCAGATTGGTGTTGCCGTTGAGCAGCACGCCGCCTTCGAGTACGCCGACCAGCCGGTCGCGGCCGTCGCGCACCGGGATCGCGGTGTGGATCAGCAGGCCGCGGTTTTCCTCGCGGCGCTTGTCCGGCGCGGCGTTGGCGGTGGGGAGCAGCGGCAGGCGGCAGCGCTGGGCGAGGGCCGGGTCGATGGCGGCGAGGTGGTCGGCATCGAAGACGTCGATGGCGGTGAAGGGGGAGCCGGCCAGCGCGGCGTTGACCACCGGCCAGGCGGTCCGCCGGGCACGCGGCAGGTTTCCGGGCAGTGGGTGGCCCAAGGGCTGGCCGTGGGTGTCGAGCAGGAACAGGAAGTCCAGCCCGGCTTGGCGGCGCGCCTCGTCCAGGTAGCCGGCGAGGGCGTCCGGCGTGTCGGCGGCCATCGCCTGGGACAGGCGCTGGGAGCCGGCGACGGCGCCGAGATCCACCGCCACCGTGTGCTGCATGCGGCCGAAGTACTCGTGGGCGGTGACCAGATCGGAGCCGACCTTGTAGCTGAGCAGCCGGTGATAGCCGTCGTTGCCCCACAGCCACACCAGTCCGAGCAGGATCGGCACGCCGAGGAACAGCGGGGCCAGCACCATGGCCAGCAGCTTGGCGCGGACGGAGCCGGCGAAGCGCGCGAGGAGCGGGCGGATCATCGTTTTGCGGCAGTGGGCGTCAGGCCAGGCCCCATTCGACGGCCTTGCGGTCGAGGGTCTTGCGCGACACGCCGAGCAGCGCCGCGGCGCGGGTCTTGCTGCCGCCGCACTGGTCGAGGACGGCGAGGATGTGGCGCTTCTCGATTTCGGCGAGGCTCAGCGGCAGCGGCTCGACGAAGCCCGGCGCCTGGCTGTCGGCCGGCAGGCCGCCGAGGATCAGCGAGCGCTCGATGAGGTTGCGCAGTTCGCGTACGTTGCCGGGCCACGCGTAGGCGGCCAGCCGGGCCAGGTCGGCCTGGGCCAGGGGCAGCGGCGGCAGGCCCAGGCGGCTGGCCAGCTGGGCGTTGAAATGCAGGGCCAGTTCGGCGATGTCCTCGCGGCGTTCGCGCAGCGGCGGGATCGCCAGCGTGACCACTTCCAGGCGGTAGAACAGGTCCTGGCGGAAGCGCCCGGCGGCCACTTCGGCGCGCAGGTCGCGGTTGGTGGCGGCCACCACGCGGACGTCCACCGGTACTTCGGCCTCGCTGCCCACCGGGCGGATGCGCCGCTCTTCGAGTACGCGCAGCAGCTTGGTCTGCATGGCCAGCGGCAGCTCGCCGATCTCATCGAGGAACAGGGTGCCGCCGTTGGCGTAGTGGAACAGGCCGCGGCGCGCTTCGCGGGCGCCGGTGAAGGCGCCGCGCACGTGGCCGAACAGCTCGCTCTCCATCAGCTCGGCGGACACCGCGGCGCAGTTGAGGGGCACAAAGGAGCGCTCGGCGCGGGGGCTCATCTGGTGCAGCGCGCGGGCGGTGACTTCCTTGCCGACGCCGGATTCGCCGAGGATCAGCACCGTGGACGGGGTTGGCGCGACGCGGTGGATCAGCTCCGACAGGCGGCGCATGGCCTCCGAGTGGCCGACCATGCCGTCCACCAGCCCGCCGAGGCCGGCCACCTGGCGCTGCAGCACGAAGTTCTCGCGGTCGAGGCGGGCGCGTTCGAAGCAGCGCTGCAGGGAGTTGACGATCTGGTCCACGCGAAAGGGCTTGAGGACGAAGTCGGAAGCGCCGGCGCGCAGCGCGTCGATGGCGGTCTCGATGTCGGCGAAGGCGGTGATCAGGATCACGTCGCCGGCGAAGCCGTCGTTTTTCAGGCTGCGCAGCCATTCCATGCCGGAGCGGCCGGGCAGCGCGATGTCCAGCACGATGGCGTCGAAGTGGTGCTGCTGCAGGCGCTCCATGCCTTCTTCCGCCGAGCCGGCGGTGTCCACGCGGCAGCCGCGGGCGCGTAGTGCCCGTTCGAGGAAGTTGCGTACGCCGGCTTCGTCGTCGACGACCAGTACGGCGTAGTCCGACCAGGCCGGTTCGCGGCCGGAGGGAGGAGGGGAGGCGGGATCGGTCAAAGTGGGCGGCGGCGGGGTCATCGCCCGATTTAACCACGCGGCCGGCGGCGCTGTCAGGGCGGGGCTGTTCTGTTTCGATGCACTTTTTTGGTAATACCGGCCTTCAGTGTGGACAATAATTGCCGACATAGCCTCTGGCCCTGCCCGCTCGTGCGCCCTGCGTACCCGTCCGGCGGGGCCACGTTATTGGAACCCGTACTTATGAAGGGCAAGGCCAGGCCATGAAGCCGCGTGTGACGCCGACCAGCAGCGAACGTTCGCTGGGTGAGCAGGATTTCATCGTTTCGAAGACCGATCCGAAGGGGCGCATCCTCTACGCCAACCGGATCTTCATCGCGCTGTCGGGCTACAGCGAGGCGGAGCTGGTCGGTCGCCAGCACAACATCATCCGCCACCCGGACATGCCGCGCAGCGCCTTCAAGCTGCTGTGGGACAGCATCGCCGTGGGGCAGGAGTTCATCGCCTACGTGAAGAACATGGCCAAGGACGGCAGTTTCTACTGGGTGATGGCGACGGTGACGCCGGACTACGACGCCGCGCGGCGGATCGTCAGCTACACCTCGGTGCGCCGTAAGCCGCGGGCCGAGGCGGTGCGCGCCGCCGCCGGGCTGTACAAGGAGATGCTGGCTGCGGAGAGCCGCGCCGGCGCGCGGGACGCGATCGCCGCCGGGACGGCGGTACTGACTGAAGTCTTGAATGGAAAGAGCTATGAGCAGTTCGTCCTTGCACTCTAAGCTGTCCCTGGTGGGCTGGGGGCAGTCGGCACTGCTGCTGGCGACCCTGCTGACGGTGTTCTTCATCACCGGCCTCCACCCGGCGCTGCTGGTCTTCCTGGTGCTCGGCGTGGGCCTGACGGTGTGGGGGCAGTGGCAGTTCCGCCGCTCGCTGGCGCCGCTGCAGTCGGCGGTGGAACTGGCCGAGAAGATCGGCCGCGGGCATTTCGTCGACCGCGTCACCGGGGTGTCGGACAAGGACGAGATCGGCCGCCTGATCTGGGCGCTGAACGACATGCTCGACCAGCTGGAAGCCTATTTCCGCGAGGCCGACAGTTCCTTCCGCGCTCAGATGGAAGGCCGCTACTGCCGCCTCGCCCAGTCGGCGGGCCTGCACGGCAGCCTGTTCGAGGCGATGGAAACCCACAACACGCTGCTCACCAACATGTCCTCGCACCTGCGCGACCAGGCCCGCAACCGGGTGCTCAGCAATGCTGGCCTGCTCAACGCCGGCAACCTGATCGCCAACCTGACCGGCAACCAGGCCGACCTGCTGGAAGTCACCACGCAGATGCGCAAGGCCGCCACCGCCGCCACCGAGACGGCCAGCGAGGCGGCGGAGAACCAGCACGCGGTGGCCGAAGTGGTCAGCCAGCTGTCGGGCATCAGCGAGCGCATCGTGCACGTGGCGGACGCCATCGGCGGCCTCAATGCACGCAGCAAGGAAGTCAGCCAGGCGGTGACGCTGATCACCGAGATTTCCGACCAGACCAACCTGCTGGCGCTCAATGCGGCCATCGAGGCGGCGCGGGCCGGCGAATCGGGCCGCGGCTTCGCGGTGGTGGCCGACGAGGTGCGCAAGCTGGCGGAGAAAACCCGCAGTGCGTCCCAGGCCATCGGTGAGGTGATGCGCGGGTTGATCACCGACGGCGAGGCGATGCAGGAGGATGCGCGGGAAATGCGCGAGATCACGGCCCGCTCATCGGTGGTGGTCGGCGAGCTGACCCAGACTTTCGGCCGTTTTGCCGCGTCGGCGCGGGAAACCGAGCAGGAGTCGGTGCGGGTGCACGACAAGAGCCTGGTGACCCTCTTCAAGCTCGACCACATGGTCTATAAGCAGCGTACCTACCTGGCCCTCAACGGGACCTGCGACGCGGACGCGGCGCGGGCGGTGGCCATGGATCACCACCAGTGCCGCCTTGGCACCTGGTATGACAGGGAGGGGCAAGAAAGCTTCGGTACGCTTCCCTCCTATCGCCGTCTGGAACAGCCCCATGCCCGGGTTCATGACGGTGCCCATCAGGTGATGGCGCAGATCGACCAGGATTGGCAGAACGATGCCGCGCTGCAGGCGGCGATCGTCAATGGGCTGGAGAGCATGGAGGCGGGCAGCCGGGAGGCGATGGATCTGCTTGATCGGCTAGTTGCCGAGAAGCATCCCGATTGATTTAGAGGGTTTGGATGAACTGGGTTTTTCTTGGGATTGCGATCGTTTCGGAGGTTCTGGCGACTTCGGCGCTGAAGGCGTCGGAGGGCTTCACGCATCTGGTCCCGTCGGTGATCGTCGTGCTCGGTTACGCGTCGGCCTTTTATTTTCTGTCGCTGACCATCCAGGTCATCAATCTCGGCGTGGCCTATGCGATCTGGTCCGGCGTGGGCGTGGTGCTGATTTCGGTGGCCGGCTGGCTGCTGTATGACCAGAAGCTCGATCTGGCCGCGGTGATCGGGATCGGCCTGATCACCGCCGGGGCACTGGTCCTCAACCTGTTTTCCAAGTCGGTGATGCATTGAAACGGGACCTTGTTCCGGCTCGCCGTTCGACTGGCATGGGCCGGGGCGGGCGTCAGTATCAGTGAGTTGAACATGCCCGAAGAGTTGCTGAGACTGCTCGCCTTCATCGTGCTGGGGATCATCGTCTGGGCGTTGGCCCGGCGTTTCCCGATGGATGAATACGGGCCGCAGCCGGTGGAGCCCTTCGACCGCTGGTTCCTGGCCGTCGCGCTGGCCCTGGGGGGCGCGGTGGATGTGATCTTCGGGCCGGCCCTGAATGCCGTGGCCAATGGCCTCTACGCGTGGGCCGCCCCGGCGCGGCAGGCCGTTGCCGGCTGGAGCGTGACGACGCAGGTCCTGGTCTATCTGATCACCACCGACTTCCTCGGCTACTGGGCCCATCGGCTGATGCACTCCAGCGCGGTGTGGCGCATTCACGCGATGCATCACTCCGCCCGGAGCCTGAACTGGTTTTCGGGGATGCGCGGGACGCCGATGGACATGGTCTTCATCCTGGCGCCCGGCGCATTGATGGCGCCGCTCTTCCTGCTGACGGAAAGCCACACGGCCTTTTTCATCCTGCTGTTCATCCAGATGGCCAGCGAACACCTGACCCACTCGAATCTGCGCCTGCCCTTCGTGCGGCAGCTGGAGTGGTTCCTGGTCACGCCACGGATGCACTTCATCCATCACCACCGGGACATGGCCTACGGGAATTCCAATTACGGCTTCTATTTCTCGATCTGGGACCACCTGTTCGGCACCTACATCGATTCGGACGATGTGCCCGACAAGGGGCCGCTGGGCCTGATGGAGGACTACACGATGAAGTCCCTGTTCCTCGGTGTCCGGCTGACCGAGCCGGCGGCTGAAAGAGGCCGGGCGCAGTCGGCGCAGGCTTGATCGAATGCAAACCACAACCTGGGAGCAAGCCTTGGAGCCTGTCGAAAACACTCTTGCGCTGGTGACCGGTGCCACCGGCTTCGTTGGCGGCGCGCTGGCCCGGCGCCTGCTGCGGGAGGGCTACCGGGTGCGGATTCTGGTCCGCAACGCGAACAATCCGCAACTGAAGGAAGTCGGGCTGGATGCGTCGGCGAACGGTCGGCTGGAGATCGTCGAAGGCGATATCGCCGTCAAGGAATCCCTCGAGGCAGCCTTCGACGGGGTGCGCTACGTGTTCCACGTCGCGGCGATGGTCAGCACCGAGGCATCCTGGGAGGCCTACCGTTCGGCCAATGTGAGCGGCACCGAGAACATGTGCGAACTGGCCTTGCTGCATGGCGTCGCCAAGTTCGTCTACGTCAGTACCGCCGATGTGTTCGGCCTGCCCAAGGCCGGGGAGGTCGTCACCGAGGCCACGCCACATGCGGCCTGGAACGAGAAATACGCGGACACCAAGATCGCCGGCACGCAGGTCGTGAAGGACTACCAGGCCCGGGGGCTGGTATCGACGATCATCTATCCGGGCTGGGTGTATGGGCCGGGCGATCGGGCTTTGCTGCCTTCGGTGCTGGAGCAGCTCGAGAGCGGCTTCCTGCCGCTGTGGAGTCCCAACAGCTATCCGCTGGGCTTCATCTATGTCGAGGATCTGGTCGATGCGCTGCTGCAGGCGCTGGCGAGTCCCGCCGCCGACAACGAGGACTTCCTCATCCTCGATGCCGAGACCCAGGCCGGCATGCTCGACCTGTGCGCGCGCATCGCCGAGCGCTTCGGGCTCAAGTACCGGGTGGTGAAGCTGCCCTACTGGCTGATGTACGGGCTGGCGGCGCTACTCGAGGGGGTGGCGAAGATCGGCATCGGCGGCGAGCCGCTGATCACCACGGCGGTGGTCAAGTCATTCGGCCACTGCTTCATCTATTCGACGGAAAAAGCCGCGGCGCGCCTGCACTGGACGCCGGCCACGTCCTTCGAGACCGGCATCCGGCAGGCGCTGGACTGGCATTGCGAGCATCTGGCCGTTGGCCGCGATTGAGCCCGGCATTCTGGGCCGCCGGGCGGGGACGGTGAAACGGTGGTGGTGGGCAGCCGGCCCCGTTCGGGGCTAGCGCCGATGCACTGAGACCGGTCGGTTTCAGCCGAGGAACATCCGGTAGACCGGGTTGGCGGTTTCATCCACGTACTCGTAGCCGAGCCGCGCCAGGAAGCCCTGGAAGGCCTCCCGGTCGGACGGCGGCACCTGCATGCCGACCAGCACGCGGCCGAAGTCGGCGCCGTGGTTGCGGTAGTGGAACAGGCTGATGTTCCAGTCGGAGCGGAGGGTTTCGAGGAAGTTGAGCAGCGCGCCCGGACGTTCCGGGAACACGAAGCGGTACAACACCTCGTTGTCCGCCTGCGGGGCGTGGCCGCCGACCATGTAGCGGATGTGGCTCTTCGCCATTTCGTCGTCGGTCAGGTCCAGGCAGGGCAGGTCGTGGCGCTGCAGCAACTCGGTGATGCGCCCGCCCTCGACCCGGTTGTGTACGCCGACACCGACGAAGATGTGGGCTTTCTGTGTATCCGCGTAGCGGTAGTTGAATTCGGTGATGTTGCGGTTGCCGAGCAGGTTGCAGAACTTCTTGAAGGAGCCGGGCTTCTCCGGGATGGTGACGGCCAGCACGGCTTCGCGCTGCTCGCCGACTTCTGCCCTTTCGGCGACGAAGCGCAGGCGGTCGAAGTTCATGTTGGCGCCGGAGGCCACGGCGACCAGGGTCTTGTCCTTCAGGGCGTTGCGCTTGGCGTATTCCTTGGCGCCGGCCAGGGCCAGTGCGCCGGAGGGTTCCAGAATCGAACGCGTGTCTTCGAAGACGTCCTTGATGGCGGCGCAGATGGCGTCGTTATCCACCAGGATGATCTCATCCACATACTCCCGGCATACGCGCAGCGTTTCGACGCCGACCTGCTTGACGGCGGTTCCGTCCGCGAAGAGGCCGACGCTGTCGAGCGTAACGCGTTCGGTGCCGGCGAGGGAGCGCGCCATGGCGTCGGAGTCGACGGTTTCGACGCCGATCACCTTGATTTCGGGGCGCACCCGCTTGACGTAGGCTGCGACGCCGGCGAGCAGGCCGCCCCCACCGACCGCACAGAAGATCGCCTGGATGGGCTTGGGGTGCTGGCGCAGGATCTCCATGCCGATGGTGCCCTGGCCGGCGATCACTTCCACGTCGTCGTAGGGGTGAACGAAGGTCAGCTTCTCGGTCTTTTCGAGTTCCTTGGCATGGCCGTAGGCGTCGGAATAGCTCTCGCCGGCCAGCACCACTTCGCCACCGTGGCGCTTGACCGCGTCGATCTTGATCGCCGGCGTGGTGGTCGGCATCACGATCACCGCCCGCGTGCCGAGCTTCTTGGCCGACAGGGCGACGCCCTGGGCGTGGTTGCCGGCGGAGGCGCAGATCACGCCGCGCTTGAGGGCCGCCGGGCTGAGGCTGGCCATCTTGTTGTAGGCACCGCGCAGCTTGAAGCTGAAGACCGGCTGCATGTCCTCGCGCTTCAGGAAGATCCTGTTGTGAATTCGTGCCGACAGGTTGGGCGCCGGGTCGAGGGGCGTCTCGATGGCGACGTCGTAGACCTGGGCGGTAAGGATCTTCTGGAGGTAGTCCGGATGCTGCGCGCTCATGACACAAGACCTTTGCTTCGGCTGGGGAAGCAACAAAGGGTAGCAGCCGGAGGCGCCGCGCTGCAACATTGCGTCCTTTGACCTTGCGGAGCTTTCCATGACCCCGATCCAGCGTGCCGGCACCACGCCGCGCTATTCCGACTACACGATCCACAACGGCGTCGTGCATTGCGTCGAGGTGCCGCCGGACGAGCACGCCGACATCACGGCGCAGACCGCGGCGATGCTGGCCAGCCTGGAAAACCTGCTCGCCCAGGCCGGCAGCGGCAAGGACCGCCTGCTGATGGCGACCCTGTACCTGGTGGACATGGCGGATTACGACGCGGTGAACGCGGTGTGGGACGCTTGGTTGCCGGCGGGCACGGCGCCCGTTCGCGCCTGTGTGCAGGTGGTGCGCCTGGCCAGGCCGGGCTGGCGGATCGAGGTGGCGGTGCAGGCGGCCTGCTGAATGATGTCGGGAAATCTTACAAATGCCGTAGGGATTAATTGAGAACGATTTTCACAATTGATGTGAATATTTGATGTAAAGGGATTTTTTCACGCTTGGTATCTTATTTGCTTGGCATGGCGCCACCCGGTTTCGTGGCGTGAGAAGACTGGCGATGCTTGTCCGGTCGACGTCCTTGCCACGCTCCAGCGACACCGGTTTTCCACCAAGAACTCAAACCAATGAGGGGAACCCCATGTCCTGGTCCAAGCGACTGTCCCGCGGCCTTGCCGCCCTGTGCCTGACGATGACGGCCTTTGCCGCCGAGGCGGGCTATTCCAGCGTCTATTTCTTCGGCGACAGCCTGTCCGATACGGGCAATGTCTATGCGGCGACCAAGGGGGGGTATCCGCCGTCGCCCTACTACCAGGGGCGCTTCTCCGACGGGCCGGTATGGACCGAGAAGATCGCGGCGGGGCTGGGACTGGCCGCCGATTCCACGGCCTGGCTGCAGGGCGGCAACAACTATGCGTGGGGGGGCGCGCTGTCCGGCGCGGATGGCCATGCGGGGGCCGGTACCGGCTTGTTGTCGCAGGTGTTCGGACAGTGGGCTCCGACGACGGGCGGTGTGGCGGATCCGAACGCCCTCTACGTGATCGGCATCGGTTCCAATGACCTGCTCGACGCGGTGCGTACCAACAGCGGCAGCACGCTGGCCGACGTGGCCTTCCGCCAGTCGGTGGCCGATACGGTGCTGAGCAACCTGACCACCTCGCTGGGCTACCTGATCAGTACTGGCGCGCGCAATTTCCTGATCGCCAATGTCACGGATCTCGGCTTGACGCCCGAGATGAACCTCGGCGGCAAAGGCAGCGCAGCGACGGAAGTGAGCGAGTACTACGACGCCCTCCTCGATACTGCGCTCAACAACCTGCGCAAGATCTTCGCGGTGAATGTCGCCGAGGTCGACCTGTTCAGCATGCTCGAGGATGTCGTCGCCGACACCAATTCCGGTGGCCAGCGTTTTGGCCTCAGCAATGCGCTCTATCCGTGTTTTGCACAGAATGCACCGGCGTGCAGCGACTCGGTGTTCGCCGACGAGATCCACCCGACGCAGATTGTCCAGGTTCGTGCCGGCGTGCTGGCGCTGGCGGCGCTGGGCATCCCGGAGCCGGGTACGGTGGCGCTGCTGGGGGTTGGCCTGGTGCTGCTGGTGACGACCCAGTACCGCGGCCGGCGCGCAGTCTGACATCCGCAGCTGCAGAAGCGACGATCGAGGCTGGCGGTTGGGCGCCGGCCTCGCCTGTTTTCAGGGGGGCTGTTGTGGCCGGGAGGCCGCGGAGCAATGGCCCCACAGGCGTTAAGGTATTGATTTGACGCCCCGGCGTCGCTTCCCATTGGATACAATTGGCAGTTCCCCTGTCGGTTCCGGTGTGTTCCATGACCCAACGCCTGCGCGAAATTCCCTACAACTACACGTCGTTCTCGGATCGCGAGATCGTCATTCGCCTGCTCGGCCCCGAGGCCTGGCGGACGCTGGATGACCTGCGTACCGAGCGTGTCACCGGCCGTTCTGCGCGGATGCTGTACGAGGTGCTCGGAGATGTGTGGGTCGTCCAGCGCAATCCCTATCTGCAGGACGATCTGCTCGACAACCGGGACCGCCTCGGTGCGCTGATCGGCGCGTTGCGCCACCGCCTGCACGAGGTGGAGAAGCGTCGCGAGGAGTCCCGCGACGAGGATCCGGAGCGCAGCGCCAAGGTGGCCAGCCTGGTGCAGGCTGCCTACGCCGCGGTGGATCGCTTTGCCAAGCTGTTCGACGACACCGCCGAGCTGCGCAAGAAGGTGCGGCATGAGCTCGTCCGCCACACTCGCAAGGACAACATCTGCTTCGACGGTCACGCCCGCGTGTCCCACGTGACTGACGCTACCGACTGGCGCGTCGAGTACCCCTTCGTGGTCCTCTATCCGGACACCGAGGAGGAGATGGCGCCGCTGGTGAAGAGCTGCATCGAGCTCGGCCTGACCATCATCCCGCGTGGGGGCGGCACCGGCTACACCGGCGGCGCCGTGCCGCTGGATGCGAAGTCGGTGGTCATCAACACCGAGAAGCTGATTTCGATGGGTCCGGTCGAGGATGTGGTGCTGCCTGGCCACTCTGAGCCCTACGCCACGATCCGTACCGGCGCCGGTGTGGTCACCGACCGGGTGTCGGAAGCGGCGGCCCTGGCAGGCCGCGTCTTCGCGGTGGACCCGACCTCGGCCAGCGCATCGTGCATCGGCGGCAACATCGCGATGAACGCCGGCGGCAAGAAGGCCGTGCTGTGGGGCACCGCGCTGGACAACCTGGCCTGGTGGAAGATGGTCACGCCGGACGGCAACTGGCTGGAGGTGGAGCGCCTCGACCACAACTTCGGCAAGATCCACGAGCAGAAGACCGTCCAGTTTCGCCTGAAGCGCTTCGATGCGAAGGGCTACAAGCCGATCTCCGAGGAGATCCTGACGATGCCGGGTGCGTCTTGCCGCAAGGACGGCCTCGGCAAGGACGTCACCGACAAGTTCCTCGGCGGCGTGCCGGGCGTGCAGAAGGAAGGCACCGACGGCCTGATCGTGGCGTCGCGCTGGGTGCTGCACAAGATGCCGCCGGTGACCCGCACGGTATGCCTGGAGTTCTTCGGCCAGGTGCGCGAGGCGGTTCCGGCGATCGTCGAGATCACCGACTACTTCAAGCCGGGTGGCGCCGGCAACGACGCCGGCGTGTTGCTGGCCGGCCTGGAGCACCTGGACGAGCGCTACGTGAAGGCGGTGGGCTACACCACCAAGGCCAAGCGCCACGGGCGGCCCAAGATGGTGCTGATCGGCGACATCGTCGGCCACGACGAAGCGGCGGTGATGACTGCCGCCTCCGAAGTGATCCGCATGACCAACACCCGCGGTGCCGAAGGCTTCATCGCGGTCAGCCCCGAGCAGCGCAAGAAATTCTGGCTCGACCGTTCGCGCACCGCGGCGATCTCCCGCCACACCAACGCCTTCAAGGTGAACGAGGACGTGGTGATCCCGCTGCCGCGGATGGGCGACTACTGCGACGGCATCGAGCGCATCAACATCGAGCTGTCCACGCAGAACAAGCTGGCCTTGTGCGACGCGCTGAAGGAATACCTGCAGGGCGAGCTGCCGCTGGATACCGGCGATGCGACGATCTCCCGCGACGAGCTGATCGGCGACCGCCGCGAGGCTGCCATCAACTACGTGGAGGCCGTGCGTCTGCGCTGGGAATGGCTGCTCGACAACCTCGACACGCCACTGGAGCTGGCCGAGCCGAGCTTCGTGTCCTACGGCATCGTGGCCGGCGAGCTGAGCAACCGCGCCGCCAATCCGAAGCTGTTCCACCGCCTGCAGGACTACTCGGTCCGCACCAGCTGGAAGAACGAACTCAAGCCGCGCCTCGACAAGATCTTCGACGGCCAGCTGTTCGGCCCGGTGCGCGAGGGCATCAAGAAGCTGCACAAGCAGGTGCTGCGCGGCCGCGTCTTCGTGGCGCTGCACATGCACGCCGGCGACGGCAACGTGCATACCAACATCCCGGTGAACTCCGACAACTACGAGATGCTGCAGACCGCCAACAAGGCCGTCGACCGCATCATGGAGCTGGCCCGTTCGCTGGATGGCGTGATCTCCGGCGAGCACGGCATCGGCATCACCAAGCTCGACTACCTGACCGACGCCGAGATGGCCAACTTCTGGGACTACAAGCAGAAGGTGGACCCGGAAGGCCGCTTCAACCGCGGCAAGCTGATGCGTGGCGGCAACCTGGACAACGCCTACACGCCCAGCTTCAACCTGATGGGCCACGAGTCCCTGATCATGGAGCAGACCGCCATCGGCGAGATCTCCCATGACATCAAGGACTGCCTGCGCTGCGGCAAGTGCAAGCCGGTGTGCTCGACCCACGTGCCGCGCGCCAACCTGCTGTACAGCCCGCGCAACAAAATTCTCAGCACCTCGCTGCTGATCGAGGCCTTCCTTTACGAGGAGCAGACCCGCCGCGGCGTGTCCCTGGCCCACTGGGCCGAGTTCGAGGACGTGGCCGACCACTGCACGGTGTGCCACAAGTGCGAGAAGCCCTGTCCGGTGGATATCGACTTCGGCGACGTGTCGATCAAGATGCGCAACCTGCTGCGCGAGCAGGGCAAGAAGTCCTTCAACCCCGGCAAGGCGGCGGCGATGGCCTTCCTGACCGCCACCGATCCGGCGACGATCAAGACCATCCGTGCCGGCATGATTGGCCTCGGC
Organism: Zoogloea sp. GW822-FHT05C07; assembly: GCF_058800215.1. Taxonomy (NCBI): domain Bacteria; kingdom Pseudomonadati; phylum Pseudomonadota; class Betaproteobacteria; order Rhodocyclales; family Zoogloeaceae; genus Zoogloea; species Zoogloea sp. GW822-FHT05C07. The sequence goes on along the minus strand of NZ_CM179510.1, from coordinate 2,310,776 downwards.
TACAAGGCCCAGCGCCTCGGCCACGCGGTCGGCAAGTCCCTCGGCCTGATCCAGGACCAGGTTCAGCATCCGCCGGCAACCCTCGGCAAGCCGACCATCAAGGCCCAGGTGATCCACTTCATCAACAAGCCGATGCCGGGCGGCCTGCCCAAGCGTACGTCCCGCGCGCTGCTGGACATCGAGGACGACACCATCGTCCCGGTGATCCGCAACCCGCAGGTCAAGCGCGACGAGTCGGACGCGGTGTTCTACTTCCCGGGCTGCGGCTCCGAGCGCCTGTTCAGCCAGGTCGGCCTGGCCACCCAGGCGATGCTCTACCAGGTCGGTGCCACCACCGTGCTGCCGCCGGGCTACCTGTGCTGCGGCTATCCGCAGAGTTCCGCGGGCGAGGACGACAAGGGGCAGCAGATCACCACCGATAACCGGGTGCTGTTCCACCGGGTCGCCAACACGCTCAACTATCTCGACATCAAGACGGTGATCGTGTCCTGCGGCACCTGCATGGACCAGTTGCAGAAGTACCAGTTCGAGAAGATCTTCCCGGGCTGCCGCCTGCTCGACATCCACGAGTACCTGATGGAGAAGGGCCTCAAGCTCGACGGCATCACCGGTACCCGCTACATGTACCACGAGCCCTGCCACACACCGATGAAGGTCCATTCCGGCATCAAGGTGGCCAACGAGCTGATGGGCACGCGGGTCGATCTGTCCGACCGCTGCTGCGGGGAGTCCGGCACGCTGGCGGTGTCCCGCCCGGATATCTCGACGCAGGTGCGTTTCCGCAAGCAGGAGGAGATCGAGAAGGGCGCCGAGAAGCTGCGCGGTGCCGACGCCACCGCCCAGGTGAAGATCCTGACCTCCTGTCCGAGCTGCCTGCAGGGCTTGTCGCGCTACGCCAACGATGCTGGTGGCGTGGACGCCGACTACATTGTCGTCGAGATGGCCAAGCACATCCTCGGTGAGAACTGGATGGCCGACTACGTGGCCAAGGCCAACAGCGGCGGCATCGAGCGCGTGCTGCTGTAAGCTGTTTTTGCTCTGCTGAAACGACGAGGCCCGCGCAAGCGGGCCTCGTCACATGGCGCGGGGGATCCATCGTGGATCCCCGAAGCTGCGCTGAGGTTGGCTCAGTACCAGGTCACCTTGCCGTTGCTGGTGTCGTAGAGGGCGCCGACGATCTTGATCTTGCCTTCGTCTTCCAGGCCCTTGAGGATCGGGCTTTGGTCGCGGATGCGCTGGACGACCTGCTTCACATTGAGTTCGGTCACCTCGTTCACCAGGGCGTGATTGTGGGAGCTGTGCTCGCCGGGCGTGGAGGCGGCGGCGACGGCCGGCTTGAACTTGGCCAGCAGGCTCGTCAGGTTGCCCATCTGCACGTCGTCGCAGGCACCCTTGATGGCGCCGCAGCCGGTGTGGCCAAGGACCACCACCAGGCGCGAGCCCGCCACTTTGGACGCGTATTCGAGGCTGCCGAGTATGTCCTCATTGACCGTGTTGCCGGCTACGCGGGCGGCGAAGATGTCGCCGACGCTCTGGTCGAAGACCACCTCCGGCGCGGCGCGGGAGTCGATACAGCCGACCACGCTGGCGAAGGGGAACTGGCCGAGGGCGGTAGCCTGGACCCGCGCCTTGAGATTGCGCTTGAGGGGCTTGTCGGCGGCGAAGCGGGCGTTGCCGGCTTTCAGGATCTCCAGCGCCTTGTCCGGCGTGATGCTGGCCTGCACGGCTTTGGTGAGAGTGGCGCCGGTGGTGTAGGGCTTCGGAGCAACCGGGCCGCCGTGATCATCGGCCAGAACCGGGGTGCTGACGGCGAAGGCCGCGAGGGCCAGGGCAAGGATAGGTTTGGTTTTCATTATGTCTCCGCTAGTGTGTTGTTCAGACATCGCAATATCACGATGTGCTGCGCTGAAACGGCATTGCCGCGGCTGAACTTTAGTCCAATCTGCGAGGCTTGCTGTCCCCGTCCGCGGGTGCAAATGGCTTCGTGCTATCCTGCGTCCCCCGTTTTTCCGGTCGTGCATGGACGCGGCCGCCAGAACATGAGCGAAGAACAGAATTTCGAGCCGCCGGCGGTGCCGGCGGACGCGGAGGCGCCCGCCAAGCCGGCCCGCCGCAAGGCCCCCGCCCGGACGTCGCGCAAGAAAGCCGAAGTCGTGGCAGAAGCCGCCGCCGAGGTCGCCCCCGTCGCAGCAGAGGCTGAGACCGAGGCGCCCGCCGCGAAGAAGCCGGCCAGGCCCCGCGCCAAGCGTGCGCCGCGCAAGCCGAAGGCCGAGGCGCCCGTCGTCGTTGAGACGACCGCGGATCTCTTCGCGGCAGTGGATGCCGTTGCCGACGTGCCGGCGCCGGTTGTTGAGGCGCCCGTCGCGGAGGTGTCTGCCATATCGGCTTCGGTCGAAACCGTGATGCCGCTGGAGCAGCCGCAGCCGATTGAGGCCGTGCCTGCGCCGGTACAGGAACCGGTGCAGGAAGCCCCCGCCGAAGCGGCAGATGAGGCCGCAGGCACGGCTGACGAATCCGACGACCTGCAACCGGCCGCCGACGGTGAAGCCGTCGATGCGCCCGCCGGTCCGCGGCGCAAGCGCAAGCGTCGGCGTGGCCGTGGCGAACGGAACGGCCAGGGCGAACGTCGGGAGCAGACCGATGAGGTGCTGCCGGAAGGCGAATCCGATGAGCCGGCTGCCGAGGTGACGGATGTGCCCGCCGACGCGGAGGACGCAACGCCAGCCGCCATGCCCGTCGATGCTGAAACCGTCGAGGCGCTGCCGGCCGTCGATGGCGAGGCCGCGGTCGAACCCGAACCTGAACCCGCTGCCGCCGAGCCGGCCCCGCTGACCGTCGTCAGCCTGGGCCTGGACGTGCCGCCGGTGCTGTCCGCCGAGGCGCTGACAGCGCTGCGCAATGCGCGGGTCGTGCTGGGCACCGCCGATGCGCTGGACCGCCTGGCCGGCCTCGAACTGAATGTGCCGCAGCAGCTGTGTGCCGCCGAATCGGCGCACATCGACGTGCGCGCCGTCGGCCATGCCGGCAGCGTGCTCGTGGTGACCGGCGACGGTGCCGGCGACGGTCCGGCCGCCGAGCTGTTGGCCGAACTGGGCCCGGCCCATGTGCGTGTGCTGCCCGGTGTCGGGCGCGTGCAGGCGGCTTGCGCCGCGCTGGGCTTGTCGGCGGAGATCGTGTCGGTGGTGGACCTGCGCCGGGCGCCGCTGGCGACGCTGCGCGGCCAGCTGCGCGCCCATCGTCTGCTGGCCCTGCCGCTGGCCGACGCCGCGGCGCCGGTGGCGGTGGCGCGCCTGCTGCTCGACAGCGGCTTTGCCGGCGCGCGGGTGTGGGTCTGCGAATTCGCTTCGGGTCAGCTGCAGGCGCGGGCCTGGCTGGCCTCCGAACTGGTCGAGCTGCGCGAGGCCTTCGATTCGCGGGCGGTGCTGATCGTCGCCACCGGTCCGTCGAGCGGGTTGTTCGCCGAGCTGCCGGGCCTGTCCGACGCGGCTCTCGGTGAAGGGGCGCCTGCTGCGCTGCCGCTGGCCGTGCGTACGCTGGCGCTGGCCTGGCTGCAGCCGGCGGCGTGGGAGACCGGCTGGGCGATCTCCGACGGCGAAGCCAGCCTGGCCCTCGAATGGGCGCGGGCGGTGCCAACGGCGCGAGTACGCGCGGTGGGGATGGAGCCGAGCCTGCTGGGCGTGAGCATTCCGCTGGCCGGGGTGGGCGACAACCTGTCGGCGATCGGCAGTGCGTCGCCGCTGCGTTGCCGCGAATGGCCGGCGCCGGAGGCAGTGTTCATTCGCGGCGGTGTGGGTCTTGGCGACTGGTTGGCTGCTGCGTGGGCGCGTCTGGCGCCGGGCGGACGTCTGGTGGCCAGCGCCGAGGACGACCAGGCCCGCGGCGACTTGCTGGCTTTCGCCGCCCAGGTGCCCGCCGAGGCCTGGCAGGAGCTGAGCCTGTCCCGCGGCGAGACGGTGGCCGGGCGCCTGCGTTTCGCGCCCAGCGCGCCGGTGCGCCTGGCCCTGTGGCGCAAGCCGGCTCTATCCTGAAACTTTCGACCGTGGAGCGCTGACGTGCCTGCTGCCTCTCTTCCCCGCGAACGTTCCCCGGCCAAGCCGGGCTGGGTCTACCTGGTCGGTGCCGGCCCTGGCGATCCGGAACTGCTGACGCTGCGCGCCTTCCGCCTGCTGCTGGAGGCGGACGTGCTGGTCTATGACAACCTCGTCAGCAAGGAGGTGCTCGACTGCGTGCCGGCTACCATCGAGCGCATCTACGTGGGCAAGAAGGCCTCCAACCACGCGCTGCCGCAGGAAGGCATCAATGCGCTGCTGGTGCGCCTGGCCCAGGAGGGCAAGCGCGTCGTGCGCCTGAAGGGCGGCGATCCCTTCATCTTCGGGCGTGGCGGCGAAGAGGTGGAAGAGCTGGTGAAGGCCGGCGTGCCCTTCGAGGTGATTCCGGGCATCACCGCGGCAGCCGGCATTGGCGCCTATGCGGGGATTCCGCTGACCCACCGGGATTTCGCCCAGTCGTGCATCTTCGTCACCGGCCACCTGAAGGACGGCTCGGTGGACCTGGACTGGGACATGCTGGCCCGCCGCAAGCAGACCCTGGTGTTCTACATGGGTATCACCCAGCTGGCGACGATCTGTGCCGAGCTGGTTGCCCACGGCCTGCCGGCGACGACGCCGGCAGCGGTGGTACGGCGTGGCACGACCAAGGCCCAGCGGGTGGTTACGTCCGACCTGGCCAATCTGGCCGAGGCCGTGAAGGCGGCCGGCATCACGCCGCCGGCGCTGACCATCGTTGGCGACGTGGTCAGCCTGCAGTCGCGTCTGGCCTGGTTCCACCCGGAGGTGAAGGAATGAGCGCGGCCGCCTGTCCGGCCCTGTTCGTCGCGGCCCAGGCCTCCGGCCAGGGCAAGACCACCGTCACCGCGGCGCTGGCCCGCCTGCATACCCGCCAGGGGCGCAAGGTGCGGGTGTTCAAGTGCGGTCCGGACTTCCTCGATCCGCAGATCCATGCGGTGGCCAGCGAGGCGCCGGTGTACAACCTGGACCTGGGCATGTGCGGCGCGGAAGACGCCGCCTGGCGCCTGCACGCGGCCGCGCAGGAGGCCGACCTGATCCTCGTCGAGGGGGTCATGGGCCTCTTCGACGGCGCGCCGTCCGGTGCCGACATCGCCCGTCGCTTCGGCATTCCGGTGATGGCGGTGATCGACGCCAAGGCGATGGCGCAGACCTTCGGCGCGCTGGTGCATGGCCTCGCCACCTGGCAGCCGGATCTGCCGTTCTCCGGTGTGCTGGCCAACCACGTGGGCAGCGAGGGCCACGCCAAGCTGTTGCAGGACAGCCTGGGGCCCGGCATCGCCTGGTACGGCGCGCTGCCGCGGGATGCCGACGCGGCGCTGCCGGAACGTCACCTGGGCCTGCTGCAGGCGGCCGAGATCGCCGACCTGGACGCGCGCCTCGATCGCCTCGCCGACCATCTGGCTCGTACCGGTGCGGCGGATCTGCCGCCGCCGGTGAGCTTTCCGGCCGTCGAGGCGCCGCCGGTGGACGCGGCCCTGCGTGGCCGGCGTATCGCCGTCGCCCGCGACGCGGCCTTTGGCTTCATCTACCCGGCCAACCTGGATACGCTGGCCGAACTCGGTGCCGAGGTGAGCTTCTTCTCGCCGCTGGCCGGCGATGCCTTGCCGGTCTGTGATGCGCTGTGGCTGCCCGGCGGCTATCCCGAGCTGCACGCCGGGACGCTGGCCGCCAACACACGCTGGCAGGCCGACCTGCATGCCCATGTGGCGGCCGGCAAGTCGTTGCTGGCCGAATGCGGCGGCATGATGAGCCTGTTCGAGACCATCACCGACAAGGAAGGTGCGACCTTCCCCGGTTCTGCCGTGCTGCCCGGCCACACGCGCATGCAAGCGCGGCTGGCGGCCCTTGGCACCCAGGTGGCGGAACTGCCGGAAGGGCGGCTTACCGGCCACACCTTCCACTACTCGAAGAGCGAGACCCTGCTGCAGCCCCTGACCCGCGCCAGCAGCCTGCGCGGCGGCAAGGACGGCGAGGCCATTTACCGGGTCGGCAGTGTCACCGCCTCCTACGTGCATTTCTATTTCCCGTCCAATCCGGCCGCCAGCGCTGCCTTGTTCGGCGCCTGATTGCCCCGCAAGGGTAAAGAAGGCGGGAATAAGGTAATTTCGCGTAAATCCCCGGAGCCGCTATTTTCCGGCTGCTAGAGTGCGCCCCATCGTGCAATGGGATTCCGGGAAAAGGCGGTGAAAGTCTTCAGATATCTGATGTTCTGGGCGGGGGTGGTGTCTATTCCGGGCTGCATGATCATGACGCCCACGCCTACCGCCGAGGCCATGCAGGTAATCAGCTCGGCCGTGACCACCATGGCCTCCCTTTCACCGATTTCGTCCAATTCAGACTTTAGCCGCGACTATTCCATTCCGGCTTCGGTGTGCATCGAATGGAATCCGCAGGTGCCCATCGAGGACTTGGTTCCGACGGTGCAGAGCGAATTGAAACGCCTCAAAGTCGATAGCCGGGTATACGACGTGGGAATGTCGCCTTCTTCCTGTCCGGCGATGCTTCAATATGTGGCGCGGGTTGCGTGGGGAAAGCCCTTGCTCGGCGACGATTACGCGCCCTATATCACTTCCTTATCCCTTTCCCTGCGCCGGAATGGCTCGGTGCTGGCCAGCTCGAGCTACCAGATCGACGACCTGGGCTACGACCGCTGGAAGGCGACCCGCAAGAAGGTGGCCCCGCTGGTGGACAAGCTCTTCGTGCGCTGATGCGGTCGGCTTACCAGACGGCCAGCAGGCTGGCAAAGAAGCGCTGGACGGTATTGCGGGAGGTGGTGTCGGCGATCACGCCATTGACCAGGTGTTCGATGCGCGCCTCGCCCACGTCGTTCGACGCCACCACGTTGCCGGGACGGATGTCGCGGCGGTTCACGACGCCGGAAAAGCGCAGCGTCGTATTGTTGCCGGCGACCGCCAGGGTCTTTTCTCCGGCCACCACGAGATAGCCGTTCGGCAGCACCTCGATCACCGACACCATCACCGTGCCATTGAGAGTATTGGCCGTATTGAGCTGGCCATTGCCCTTCAGGCTGGTGGAGCCGGAGGCCGTGCCGCTGTAATCGAAGATCTCTTTCAGCAGGCCGCCCATCGACGGCAATGCGCCGGGGCCCTGCTGGCTGATCGACGAATCGCGGGTGGCGGTGGTGGTGGATTTGTTGTTGCCGCTGAGGCTGTCGGCAATGCTGATCTTGAGGGAGTCGCCGACGCGGCTGGCGGTGGGTTCCTCGAACAGCATCATGGCGCGGCTGGGCTGGAAGAGCCCGCCCGGATTGCTCTCGAGGTTGGCGGTGATGATCGGTGCCCGGATGCGCGTCGGTTGTGCAACGATCGGCGCGGGGGAGGCGCAGCCGACGATCTCGAATGCACAGGCAATGCTTGCGCCGGCATACAGGGCAATTCGTTTCATTATGAATGGATCGATTCGTGGATGGTCTTTCTTTTAATCTATCCAATTGATCGGTTAATGAGGCTATTCAAGTGCTAAGTTTGGTAAAGGGGCGTAAATGATCCGGAATGCCGGCCGTTATCTTAATGGCCCGGGATAATCGGACCGGCTTTTTCCGATGCTTGCGGGTATTCCGAATATAAAGGAGTGAATCATGAGCATGATTGATACCACAATGGCGGCGGTGGGAATCGCCGCCTACAAGCCAATAAGGGACGCGGTTGTCGGAGGTGTAAAGGAAATAGAAGGGGATTTAATCCAGGTTGGAAAGACAATTGGGAGTGGAGTTTCCGCGGTGGTGGGTGAAGTGAATAGGGTGAAAAATGCGGTGGGCAGCATTGGCCGGACCATAGATACGTACGTTTGATGTATTTGGCAGCAAATCTCCCCGGCTTTGCCGGGGAGAGTGCATTACGGATGACGGGCGACCAGTTCGGCCAGTCGGGCTAGCCCGCGTTCGATCTCTTCCTCACCGGCATGGCTGAAGTTGAGGCGCAGCGTGCCGGTAGCGTCCGGAGAATCCGGGTAGAAGGCTTCGCCGGGCATGAAGGCGACGTTCTGTTCGATGGCCAGCGGCAGCAGTTTGCGGGTGTCGATGCGGCGCTTCAGCTGCAGCCAGAAGAACAGCCCGCCCTTGGGCACGCTCCAGCTCGCCAGTTTGCCGAAATGGCGTTCCAGCGCCGCCGCAAACAGGTCGCGCTTGTGGCGATAGAAATCGGCCAGCCCGGCGAGGCGTTCGGCCCGTGCGGGTGATTCCAGTTGTTGCAGAACCAGCCACTGGCTGAGGCGGTTGCTGTGCAGGTCGGCGGCCTGCTTGAGGCGCACCAGATAGGGAAACAGATCAGGGGAGGCCGCCAGAAAGCCGAGGCGCAGGCCCGGCGCCAGACTCTTTGAGAAAGAGCCCTGGTAGATCCACGGGCTGTCGGTCAGCGCCGCGCACACCGGGCGCCGTTCGCAGGTGTCGTAGACCAGGTCGCGATAGGGATCGTCCTCGAACAGCGGCACGCCGGCTTCGCCGCAGGCCGTCGCCAGCGCCTGCCGTTCGGCGGCGCTGTAGCAATACCCGGTGGGGTTCTGAAAGGTCGGGATGGCGTAGGCCAGCGCCGGCTTGCTGTCGCGGAGGGCGGCGGCATTGACCTCGGCTGCCGTGAAGGGCACGAAGCGCGCGCCGAAGAAGCGGAACACCTGCAGCGCGGCCAGGTACGTAGGCGATTCGACGGCCACCGGCGTGCCCGCATCGACGAACAGCTTGCCGACCAGGTCGATGCCCTGCTGGGAACCGGACAGCACGAGGATGCGCTCCGGCCCGCAGTCGAGGCCGCGGCGGCCGAGTTCTTCGGCGATGCGCGTGCGCAGTTGCGGATCGCCTTCGCTCGCGCCGTATTGCAAAGCCTCGGCAGGCGCGGCGAGGGCGAGTTCGGGAAAGGTCTCGGCGGCCGGCAGTCCGCCGGCGAAGGAGATCATGCCGGGGCGCCCTACGACGGCCAGGATCTCCCGGATCGGCGACGGGTGCAGATCGCGCACACGGGCGGAAAGGGAGGTCGGGAGGCGTGGGGCGGGGGTGGTCGGCATGGAAGTCTCCAGAAAGAATTAAGTCAATAATATTGACCTATAAATCCTGATCTTCTTCGGGAATAATGTCAACATGATTGACCTAAATCGCCAGGCCGAGCTCCGCGAGGCCATCGAACTGTTCTACTTCGCCTACCGGGCCTTTACCGCGCCGCCGGACGACATCCTGGCCCAGCGCGGCCTCGGCCGCGTGCATCACCGCATCTTGTATTTTGTCGGGCGGAATCCGGGGATCGCCGTGAATGCGCTGCTAACCACGCTGGGCGTCAGCAAGCAGGCGCTGCATGCGCCGCTGCGCCAGCTGGTGGACGATGGCCTGGTTGGGACCGCGGCTGCCGACAACGACCGGCGTGTGAAGCGTCTGCAGCTGACCGCCGAAGGGGCGGCGCTGGAGGCGCAGTTGTCGGGAACGCAGATGGAGATGCTGGAGAAGGTCTTCGCCGAGGCCGGCCTGGAGGCCGCCGACGGCTGGCGCCGCGCGATGGCGGCGCTGGTGAAGGGGGGCTGAGGCTGGGTTCCAGAGGAAACGTCGGGCTGCCCTAGGTTTCCTCCTCCCCGCGGGGGCTGGGCGTAGCCCGGCCCCGGGTGCGCTCAGTGGCCCTTCAGCGCGTAGATGCCCGGTGCATTGCGCCAGTAGCCCTTGTAGTCCATGCCGCCGCCGAACAGGAAGCGGTCGGCCACGTCGAGGCCGGTGAAGTCGGCGCGCATGCCGGGGTAGGCCTTGCGGTCGTGGACCTTGTGCACCAGCACCGCCGAATGCACGTCGCGGGCGCCTTCCTGCTTCAGGTAGTCGATGATGGCCGCCAGCGTGTGGCCCTCGTCGAGGATGTCGTCGAGCACCAGCACCGTGCGGTCGCGCAGGTCTTGGGTCGGGCGTACACGCCAGTCGAGCAGCGTGCCCTTCAGCGCGTGGCCGTAGCGGGTGGCGTGCAGGTAGGCCACTTCCAGCGGGAAGGGCAGGCGCGGCAGCAGGCGGCCGGCGAGGATCAGGCCGCCGTTCATCACCACGTAGACCAGCGGGTTCTTGTCCTGCAGGCGGACGGTGATGTCGGCGGCGAGCTGATTGAGGGCGGCGTCCACTTCGGCCGGCGTGCACAGGCAGTCGGCTTCTTCGCGGGCCCGGCGGATTTCCTCAAGGTCGACGGTGGTGGTCATGGCAATGGCAGTTAAGGGATGAGGTTGCGGACGCGGCGCAGCAGCTGCCAGCCGAGCCAGCCGCGGCGGGCCCAGCGGATTGCCGCACGGGGGCGGACGACCAGCGTGAACACCGCGAGGCCGCTCAGCAGCGGGGCGTTGTGGCGGGCCCAGCGCAGGCTGTCGCCGATACGGTCGATGCCGTGCAGTACCGGTGTGAAGGCCTGGGCGTGGTGGATCAGCGCGTCGCGTTGTTCGCTGCAGCGGATCTGCAGGCGCTGCTTGCGCAGCGCGAGTTCGACGAGTTCGGGGTTCATTCTTTCGGCCGCAGGGCTTCCCGGTCCTGGGCCAGTTCGGCCAGGCTGGAGGCGAACAGGCGCGAGCCGGCACGCAGCCGTGTGGCGGCCCGGGTGGCGGCCCACACGCCGGCGGCGAACAGCCCGGTGGTGGCGAGGCCGAGGGCCAGCAGGCGGTGGCTGTCCCACAGCAGCACGGTCAGGAAGGCCAGCAGGAAGACGAAGCCGAAGCCGATGAAGAGCGCGGCGAGCACGGTGTCGAAAAGGAAGCTGCCGGCACGCAGCTTCTCTTCCTTCAGCTCGACGGCGAAGAGTTCGAGCCGGGTCTGGACGGTGGCCAGACCCGAATCGGCGAGTCCCTTCAGGTACTCGCCGAGGCGCGAGGGCGAGGAATCGCTCATGCGCAACCGGGTTTAGCGGCGATTGACCAGCAGGCCCAGCAGGAAGCCGACGCCGGCGGCGACGCCGACGGCCTTCCAGGGGTTGTCATGCACGTAGTCGTCGGTGGCGCGGGCGGCCGCCTTGGTCTTCTGCACGACCGCGGCTTCGAGATCCTGCAGCTTGTACTTGGCGGTGGTGAGGCGGTCGCCGAGGCGGGCGCGGACGTCCGCCACCTTGTCGCCGGCCTGGCCGGCGGTCAGCTTGAGCAGCTCTTCGGTGTCGGCTACCACGGCTTTGAAATCGGAGACGAGTTTGTCCTTGGTCACTTGTGCATCGCTCATGGCTTTTCTCCCAATGATTGGCGGTATCGAAGATCGGTAAGCAGCTTGGAGGGCTTTTGCCGCCACTTGTTCCGGGCTTAGGCTAATCCCAATCGAAGTCCGTGGCAATTCATTCTGGCTGTGCGGCGGGCGCGGAACGGCGCAGGATGCGGGCCAGCCAGCCTTCGAGGTCGTCCACGTAGGTATACACGGCGGGTACCACCAGCAGGCTCAGTAGCGTCGAGCTGATCAGGCCGCCGATCACCGCGGTGGCCATCGGCGCGCGGAAGCTCGGATCGGCGCCGAGGCCGAGGGCGATCGGCAGCATGCCGGCACCCATCGCCAGCGAGGTCATGACGATCGGGCGGGCGCGCTTGCGGCAGGCATCCACCAGCGCGTCGTGGCGGCTGAGCGGCGTGCCGCCGCGGCCGTGGCGGGCCTCGATGGCGTATTCGACGAGCAGGATGGAGTTCTTGGTGACGATGCCCATCAGCATCAGGAGGCCGATCAGCGACGGCATCGAGAAGCTGTTGTGGGTGACCAGCAGCGCCACGAAGGCACCGCCGATGGCCAGCGGCAGCGCGGCCAGGATGGTCACCGGCTGCGTGAAGCCGCCGAACAGCAGCACCAGCACCATGTAGATGCACAGCACGCCGATGCCCATCGCCAGCCCGAAGCTGCCGAACAGTTCCTGCATGACTTCGGTGTCGCCGGAGTCGGCCAGCGTTACGCCGGGCGGCAGCTTGGACAGGCCGGGCAGGGCCAGGGCTTCCTTGTACACCGAGCCGAGTTCGCGCTGGCCGAGTTCCACTTCGAGGGTCACGTTGCGGCTGCGGTCGAGGCGGTTCACCTGGGCCGGGCCGCTGTCCATCGCGATGTCCGCCACGTTGGCGAGGAATACCGGGCCGCTCTTGCCGGGCACCTGCAGGCGGCCGATGGCGGCCAGGTCGGCCCGCTCGCCGTCCGGCAGGCGCACGCGGATCGGCACCTGACGGCGTTCCAGGTTGAGCTTGGCGAGGCCGACGTCGTAGTCGCCGGCGGTGGCGATGCGGATCGTGTCGGCGATGGCTTCGGCGGTGACGCCCAGGTCGGCGGCACGGGCGAAGTCGGGGCGGATCACCACTTCCGGGCGCACCAGGCTGGCGCTGGAGGTGATGTTGCCGATGCCCTGCAGCGTGCGCAGGTCGCGGGTGGCGGCCTGGGCGGCGATGGCCAGCGTGGCCGGGTCGTCGCTCTTCAGCACCAGCAGCATCTTGACGCCCGAGTCGGCCGGCCCGACGGTGACGCGCATGCCGGGCAGCACGGCGAGGCGCTGGCGCATCTCCACTTCGACGGCCTGCTGGTTGCGGTGGCGCTGGGTGCGGTGGCTGAGGGTCACGGTGAGTACCGCCCGGCGCACCTCGGCGGCGGCGCCGGGGTTGAAGCCGTCGCCGGCCGCCCCGCCGCCTACCGAGCTGAGCGCGGCCTTCACGTCGGGCATCACGGCGATGGCTGCGCGGGCCTGTTCGGCAGCGGTCCAGGTTTCCTTCAGCGTGCTGCCGGGCGGGAGTTCCACGTTGACCAGCGTCTGGGCGCGGTCGGCGGGCGGCACGAAGCCGGTCGGCAGTAGCGGGATCAGCATCACCGAGCCGACCAGGAAGGCGATCGCGCCGAGCAGGGTCAGGAAGCGGTGGCGCAGGCACCATTCCATCGCCGTCATGTAGCTGCGCATCAGGCGGCGCTCCGGCACCTCGCCGTGGGCCACGGGCTTCAGGAAGTAGGCCGCCATCATCGGCGTCAGCAGGCGCGCCACCACCAGGGAGGCGAGGATGGCCAGCACTGCGGTCCACCCGAACTGCTTGAAGAACTTGCCGGCGATGCCGGCCATGAAGGCGGTCGGCAGGAATACCGCGACCAGCGCGAAGGTGGTGGCGATGACCGCCATGCCGATCTCGTCGGCGGCCTCCATGGCGGCCTGCAGCGGCGTCTTGCCCATGCGCAGGTGGCGGGCGATGTTTTCGATCTCGACGATCGCATCGTCCACCAGGATGCCGACCACCAGCGCCAGCGATAGCAGCGTGACGGTGTTGAGGGTGAAGCCGAACCAGGCCATGCCGAGGAAGGTCGGGATCACCGACAGGGGCAGGGCCAGCGCGGCGACCAGCGTGGCGCGCCAGTCACGCAGGAACCACCACACCACCAGCACCGCCAGCAGTGCGCCCTCGTAGAGGAGCTGCATCGAGCCGTCGAAGTTTTCCTGCACCGGTGCGACGTTGTTGTAGGCGTGGGCGAAATGCACGCCGGGGTGGGCGGCTTCCAGTTCGGCGATGGCCTTGGCGACGCCGGCGGCGACGGTGATCTCGCTGGCGCCCTTGGTGCGCGAGACTTCGAAGCCGACCACCGGCTGGCCGTCGAAGAGGGCCACGACACGGCGCTCGGCGATGGTGTCGCTGATCTTGGCGATGCGCTCGAGGCGCACGCTGCGCCCCTCGGACAGCGGGATGTCGATGGCGCCCAGGTCGCGGGCGCTGGCCACGGTGGCGATGGTGCGCACGGCCTGTTCGCCGCCGCCCACGTCGCCGCGGCCGCCGGGGGCTTCCTGCTGGGTGCGGCGCAGCTGGCGGGACACGTCGGCGGCGCTGACGCCGAGGGCGGCCATCCGCTCGGCGTCGAGTTCGATGCGTACCTCGCGGCTGACGCCGCCGAGGCGCTTCACCGCGCCGACGCCCTTGACCGCCAGCAGGCGCCGGGTGACCGCGTCGTCCACCAGCCAGCTGAGGGATTCCTCGTCGTGGGTGTCGGCGCGGATCGTCCACGCGCCGAGGGGCCGGCCGGCGGTGACGATCTTGGCCACCACCGGGTCGCGCACGTCGGCGGGCAGGTCGGCGCGTACGCGGCTGACCGCGGCGCGCACCTCGGTCTCGGCCTCGTTGGTGTTCTTCTCGAGCTCGAACTCGATGGCCACCGTGACCTCGCCGTCGAGGATGGTGGTGTGCATGCGCTTGATCTGGGCGAGGGTCGCGATACTGTTCTCGAGCTTGCGGGCGACCTCGGTCTCCAGCGTGCCGGGGGCGGCGCCGGGCAGGCTCGCCTTGACGGTGACCACTGGCAGCTCGATGTCCGGGAAGTCCTGCACGCCGGTGCTCTTGAAGGCCAGCAGGCCGGCCAGGCTGAGCAGGATGAAGAGCAGGATCGCCGGGACCGGGTTGCGGATCGACAGGGCGGAAAAATTCATGGCGTGCCGCTCACTTGCCCGGGGCCTGGGGGGCAGGCGCCGTCACCTGGATCAGGTCGCCGTCGTCGAGGAAGCCGGCACCGCTGGCCACCACCCGCGCGTCGGCGGGCAGGCCGGACAGGATCTCGACGCGTTCGCCGTCGCGGCGGCCGACCTCGACCTTGGTCTGCACGACGCGGTTGCCGTCGCCGATGCGGAACACGTAGTTGAAGCCGTCGCGCAAGGCTATCGCCTGGCGCGGCAGGGTCAGGCCGCGGCTGGCGGCCAGCGCAAACTCGCCGCGGGCGAACATGCCGGCCTTGAACGGGGCCGTGGCGCCCTTGCCGGCGGCGGCCGGCAGATCCACATAGACCAGCGCGTTGCGGCTCTGCACATCGACGGTGGGGGCCAGCGTGCGAACCGTGCCGGTGACCCGTTCGCCGCCGGGGGCGGTGAGCTGCACCGGCTGGCCGACACGGACGCGGGCCAGCTCGGCGGCGGGGACTTCGGCCCGCCATTCGAGGCGCTGCTGGCGGATCAGGCGGAACAGTTCCTGGCCCTGGGGCACCACCGCGCCGAGGGTGGCGCCAGCGGCACGGAAGGAGATCACGCCGTCGTCGCTGGCCACTACGCGGGTGTGGCGCACGCGCAGCTCGGCGCTGGCGAGGCTGGCGCGGGCGGCCTGGCGGCGCGCGTCGGCGGTGGCTTCGGCGGTCAGGTATTGCTGGATCTGCTGCGGGCTGAGGCCGCCGCTGGCTTCCACCGAGCGGGCCCGGGCCGCGTTGGCGCGGGCTTCCTGCAGCGCGGCTTCCGCCTCGGCAAGGCTGGCGCGGGCCTGGGCCTGTTCGGCGAGGGGCACGTCGGCGGCGAATTCGGCGAGCAGTTCGCCGCGCTTGACCGGGCTGCCCACATTGACCTTCACGTCGGCGAGGCGCAGGCCGCCGGATTCGGTGCCGATGGAGGCTTCCTGCCAGGCGGCGACGCTGCCGTTGGCGACCAGGCCGCGGGGCAGCTCGCGGCCTTCGGGGCTGACGATGGTCACCGCGAGGGCCGGCTTGGCCGGCCCGGCGGTGGGCTTAGCGGCCTCGGGCGGCGGGGCCTCGGAGGAGCAGGCGGTGAGGAGGCCGGCCAGCAGGCTGGCGATCAGGGGGGCGCGGAGGGACATCATCGGGCGTCGTCCGGGGAGGGAACTTGGGTAGCTTGGGGGGCGGCCGTGGCGGTGGCAGTCCAGCCGCCGCCGATGGCCCGGTACAGGGCGATCCACGCGGAGGCCCGTTCCTGCTCCCAGCCGGCCACCGTGGTGTCGGCGGCGAGGAGGGTGCGGCGGGCGTCTTCGAGTTCGAGCAGGCTGGCGAAGCCGGCCCGCTGGCGGGCCTCGGTGGCGCCGTAGGCCTGGCGGTAGCCGTCGGCGGCGCGGCGCACGTCGGCCTCGCGGGTGGCGGCGGCGTCGAGGCGCACGAGGGCTTGTTCGACTTCGCTGACCGCTGTGCGCACGGTCTGGCGGTAGGCCGCTTCAGCGGCGGCGTAGTCGGCGCGGGCGGCCTCCACATTGGCGGCGACGCGGCCGCCGTCGAACAGCGGCATGGCCAGCGTGGGGCTGATCGACCAGGTGGTGGCAGACATGTGCTGGCCGTTGGTGTTGAGGCGCAGCGGGGTGAAGAAACCGGCCAGGGTCAGGCGCGGATAGCGCTCGGCGGCAGCGCTGCCGATGGCCGCGCTGGCGGCGGCGAGATCCCGTTCGGCGGCGGCCACGTCGGGGCGTTGGGCGAGCAGGCGGGCCGGTAGTGCATCGATGGCGAAGGCGGCCGGCGTCGGAAAGCGTCCGCTGGCGTTGGTGAGGCGTTGGCGCAGCGCGGTCTCGTCGAGCCCGGTGAGAGCCACCAGTGCTTTGATCTGGCGATCGCGGGCGGCGCGCAGGTCGGCCACCGTGGCGGCGCGGTCGGCGGCGCTGGCGCTGGCCAGGGCCACGTCGGCGGGGGCGTTGAAGCCGGCGCTGCCGAGCTTGCGGGTGAGCTCCGCGGTGGCGGAGCGGGAGGCGGCGTCGGCTTCGGCCTGAGCCAGGCGACGTTCCTGATAGCGCAGTTGCAGGTAGGCGTCGGCGGTTTCGGCGGCCACCGACACGCGGGCGGCGTGCCAGCGGGCGGCGCTGGCCGCGAGGCGGGCTTCGGCGCCCTGCTGGTCGCGGGCCAGACCGCCGAACAGGTCGATCTCCCAGTTGGCCATCACGGAGGCCTGGCGGGTGGTCTGGAAGGTGGTGGGGGCGCCGAAGGTGAAGGCGGCGCGCTTGGCGGCGAGGCTGCCATCGATGGTGGGCAGGCCGGCAACGTCGGCCGCCACTGCCGATGCGCGGGCCTGGGCGATGCGCGCGCGGGCCTGGGCGAGGCTGGCGCTTTCCCGCTCGGCGGCGTCGATCAGCTCGGGCAGCAGCGGGTCGTCGAGGCGCCGCCACCAATCGGTGAGTTCGGCGAGCTGGCCGTTGTGGGGCTGCGGCGCGTGCCAGCCGGCGGGGGCGGGGATGGCGGGGGCCTGGTAGTCGGGGCCGACGCGCGGCAGCACGCCGCAGGCGGACAGGCCGAGCAGTGCCAGCAGCGCGGCGGCGGTGTCTTGGCGCAGGCTCATGTGCCGCTCCCGGCCTGGCGGCGCTGCTGTTCGCTGGCGACCATCGCCAGGGCGTAGCCGGCGAGCCGGTCGGCGAGGGTGTCGACGGCTGCAGCATCGGCCAGCAGCGTGGCGCTGACCCGCTCGATCAGGTCACGCGCGACGTAGTAGGGCAGCGCCAGGCCGATGATGGAGTGGGCCAGGCGCTGGATGTCGGCGTCCACGCCGGAGAGGCCGAAGTGGCGGGCCAGCAGCTCGGCGAGGCTGGTGTAGACGGCGGCCAGTTCCGCGTCGTGCTCCTGCCCGAGGACGCCGCTGGGGTCGATCAGCTCGCGGAAATGCAGGCGTATCACGAGATGCACCGGCGCGCCGTTCTTCAGCGGGATCAGGAAGTTGCGGAAGAACTCGGCGAAGAGGGCTTCCAGCGGCAGGCCGGCGGCGTCGCCGAGGGGCGACGCGGACTTGGCGTTGGCGTCGGCGCACAGGGATTCGCTGAACACGGCCCGGTAGAGGCCGGCCTTGTCGCCGAAGTAGTAGTTGATGGCGGCGAGGTTGGCGCCGGCGGCGTCGGCGATCTCGCGGGTCGAGGTCTGCTGGTAGCCCTTGGCGGCGAACAGCGGCAGCGCGGCTTCCAGCAGGCGGCGGCGGGCCAGGATGCCGTCGGCGCGGGTCGGCTGGTGGGCGGAGGTGGCGGTCATGGCGCACACGCGCCGGAAGTCATGTCCGCTTCCGGCGCTAAGTTAATCAATCGACTGAATTTAGTCGATCGACATGAAGCGGTCAACTCCCTGGCGTCGACAGAGCGGCGCCCGTCAGCCCAGTGTGGGGGGCAACTGGGCGTTGAGTGCCTGCTTGCCGGCGGTTGCGCTGCCGAGCACCGCGAAGCCGCGCAGGCTGCCATCCGGGGCGACGAAGCGGGCCGTCAGGCCATCGGCGTCGCCGTCTACCTGCCATGTGCCGTCGCTGCCGGCGGCGGGCGGGGCGACGACCGTCGGGGCCGCCGGCGTCTTCACCAGCACCGGCATCGGCGGGTAGCGTACGTCGGTCGGCGTGCCGGCGAGGGTCTGGGCCAGCGCGCGGACCTGCTGCATGATCGGCATCACGAAGGGCAGGCTGAGGCCTTCCACCTCGGCGCAGTCGCCGATCGCGTAGACATGCGGCGCACTGGTGGCCAGGCGACGGCCTACGACGATGCCGCGCTGCGTGGCGAGCCCCGCAGCGGCGGCGAGGCCGGTGCGCGGGCGCAGGCCGACCGCCGACAGCACGAGGTCCACATCGAGTTGGCTGCCGTCGTCGAGTTCGAGGCGATAGCCGTCCGCGTGGCGGGCGACGTTGCGTGCCGCGCAGCCCATGCGGAAGCGAACGCCGGCGGCTTCGAGGTGCGCCTGGAACCACCGGCCGGCGGCTTCCGGCAGCAGGCGGCCGAGGGGCCATGGGGCGGGATCGAACACCGTCGGCACGATGCTGCGGGCCAGCAGGTCGTTGGCGAACTCGCAGCCGATCAGGCCGCCGCCGAGGATGGCGATGCGCTGCACGCCGTCGAGGCGGGCGCTGAAGCGGGCGAAGTCGTCCAGGTCATTCACCGACAGCACGTCGTCGACGCCGTCACCAGCGAGGGGCAGGCGGATCGGGTCGGCACCGACGGCCAGCACGAGGTCCCGGTAGGCCAGTTGCTCGCTATTGGCGAAGGTGACCTGCCGGGCCGCCGTGTCGATGGACGCAACCTGGGTGTGGGCGAGGATCCGGGCGCCGAGTTCTTCTGCCATCCGGTCGGCACTCTTCATCACCAACGACTCGGCGGTCTTGCCGCCGGCCAGCGCGTTGGACAGCATCGGCTTGGAATAGAAGGGCGCCGCATCGCGGCTGACCAGTACCAGCGGGACGGTCTTGTCGAGCTTGCGGATCTCGCGGGCCAGGTTGTAGCCGGCGAGGCCGGTGCCGAGGATGAGGATGGGCAAGTCAGGGTGGGACATCGGTAGGTCCTCGCGGAATGGGCTGGCGGGGGCGGCGCGGTGGGGAACGGGAAGGCGCGCCGCCCGGATGGGCATGGTCAGATCTCGACCATCTCGAAGTCCGACTTGGCCACGCCGCAGTCGGGGCAGGCCCAGTCGTCGGGGATGTCGGCCCAGCGGGTACCGGGGGCGATGCCTTCATCGGGGAGGCCGGCGGTTTCGTCGTAGATGAAGCCGCAAACGATGCACTGGAAGGTTTTCATGGCGTGTTTTCCTTTCTGGTCTGAATGCTGGGATTGAATGGGGTCGGGTTGCGTTCAGGCGCCGATCTTGTCGAGAGCGGCCTGGTAATGGGCGGCGTGGCGTTCCTCGACCTTGGCGAGGGCGGCGAAGCGCTTGGCGGCCTTTTCGAGCACCGCGCGGAACTGTTCCGCGTGTTCCTTCGACTCGGTGATCTGCTCGTCGATCTCCCGCACTGCGGCGTCGTTGCCTTCGGCGACCGCGGTGTGGCGGAAGGCCGGGTACATTTCGGTGTACTCGTAGGTCTCGCCTTCGATGGCGAACTGCAAGGCGCGGGCCGGGCTCATCCGGGCCTTCGGGTAGAGGAGGTCGAGGTGGCCGAAGGCGTGCATCACTTCCTGGTCGGCGGTGGCTTCGAAGGCCCTGGCGGTGTCCTCATCGCCCATTTCGCGGCACAACTTGGCGAAATAGCGGTACTTGATGTGGGCCATCGATTCGCCGGCGAAGGCGGCTTCGAGATTCTGGATGGTGGCCGAGGCGGGATTGTGGAAGGGGTTTGCCATGATGGTTCTCCTGATGGTTGTCGTGTCGATCGGGATTCGATGGAGACCATGGTACGGCGGCGGGAAAAATACTTTAAATTGATTGTTTAAAGAGTTTTGATAATTAAATACTATTTATGAGTGCTGCCGCCCCGCAGGGGGGCGGCGAGCTTCAGCCGGCGAAGGACAGGTCGTAGTCGACGGTCAGCGGCGCGTGGTCGCTGAAGCGCTCGTCCTTGTAAACCGCGCTGCGCACCGCGCGGGCACCGAGTTCCGGCGTGGCGATCTGGTAGTCGAGACGCCAGCCGACGTTCTTGGCCCAGGCCTGGCCACGGTTGGACCACCAGGTGTAGCAGGCGTCGGTGGCCTCGGGATGGAGGCGCCGGTAGGTGTCCACCCAGCCCTGTTCGTCGAACAGGCGGCTCAGCCAGGCCCGCTCTTCGGGCAGGAAGCCGGAGTTCTTCTGGTTGGAGCGCCAGTTCTTGAGGTCGATGGCCTGGTGGGCGATGTTCCAGTCGCCGCAGATCACCACGTCACGCCCGCTGGCCCGCAGTTCGGCCATGTGCGGCAGGAACAGGTCCATGAAACGGAACTTGGCGGCCTGGCGTTCCTCGGAGCTGGAGCCGGACGGCAGGTACAGGGAGACGACCGACAGATTGCCGAAGTCGGCCTGCAGGTAACGGCCCTCCAGGTCGAACTCCTCGTGGCCGAGACCCTCGACGATGCGGTCGGGCGCGTGGCGGGTGTAGATGCCGACGCCGCTGTAGCCTTTCTTGGCGGCGCAGTGAAAGTAGCCCGTCATGTCGGTTGGAGTGCTCATTTCGGGCGTAAGATCCGGCAGCTGTGCCTTCAACTCCTGTACACATACGACATCGGCATTCTGCTTGCCGAGCCAAGTGAGGAAGCCTTTCACGCTGGCGGAACGGATGCCATTGAGGTTGGCAGTAACGACGCGTAACATTTTGATCGATTTGGTCCATTTTTTTGGAAACGCCGTGGATTTTAGCCGTGATTTCATCGCCCTCTCCTGCGACAAGGGCGTACTGAGGTTTGGAGAGTTCGTCACCAAGGCAGGGCGTCTCTCCCCCTATTTCTTCAATGCCGGCCTGTTCAACGACGGCGCGTCCTTCGGCAAGCTGTGCGACTTCTATGCGCAGACCCTGCTGGCGGCGCAGCTGCCCTGCGACATGCTGTTCGGACCGGCCTACAAGGGCATTCCGCTGGTGGCCGGCACCGCGATGCGGATGGCCGAGCGTGGCCACAACCTGCCGTTCTGCTTCAACCGCAAGGAAGCCAAGGACCACGGCGAAGGCGGCACGCTGGTCGGTGCCCCGCTGACCGGCCGCGTGGCGATCCTCGACGACGTGATCTCGGCCGGTACCTCGGTGCGTGAATCGGTGGAGATCATCCGTGCCCACGGCGCCACGCCGTCGGCGGTGGTCATCGCCCTCGACCGCATGGAGCGCGGCACCGGCACGCTGTCGGCGGTGCAGGAAGTGCGCGACGCCTACGGGATTCCGGTGCTGGCGGTGGCCAACCTGACCGACCTGATCGGCTACCTGACCGATAGCCCTGCGCTGAACGCCAACCTGGAAGCCGTCCAGCGCTATCGCGACACCTATGGCGTGAGCGGAGAAAACTGACCCCATGCGACGGCTGGCTCTGCTGTGTGCGCTGTTGGCGACGTTGCCGGCGGGGGCGCAATCGCCCCCGCGGACGGTCTATTGCTGCTCGGACAATGGTCACCAGGTGTGTGGTGACGTGTTGCCGCCCCAGTGCTATGGCAAGAGCTACCGTGAAATGGGCCCGCAGGGCACCGTGCGCCGTCTGGTGGAGGCGCCGCTGACGCCCGAGCAGCTGGCCCGCAAGGAGGCCGAGGACCGTGCCCGCCGGGCCGAACAGCTCCGTTTGCGGGCTGAGCAGCGCCGCAACCAGTCGCTGCTCGAAACCTATTCCAGCGTCGCCGACATCGATGCGCGGCGCAATCGCGCGATCCAGGGCGTGGAGCTGGAACTCAAGCAGGCCGAGGCCGCCCGTGCCCAGTTGATGCAGAAGCGCGCCGGGCTGACCCGTGAGGCGGAGTTCTACCAGAAGCGCGGGTTGCCCCCCAGCCTGGCGGCCGCGCTGCGGGAGTCCGACAGCGAACTGGCCGCGCAGGGCGTGGTGATCGACTCGAAGAAGCGGGACATCGAGGCTATCCGTACCCGTTACGAGCAGGATCGCAGCCGCTATATCGCGCTGACCGAAGCATCGCGCCAGCTGGTGGCGCCGTCGTCACCCCGCTGAGTGCGAAGTCCCGTCCTTTCATCCTGATCCCGACCCCCATGCTCCGATACAAGATCGTTCCCGTTACGCCCTTCGAACAGAACTGCTCCGTGCTGTGGTGCGATGCGACGCATAAGGCGGCCGTCGTCGATCCGGGAGGGGACGTGGAGCGGATCACCGCCGCCCTCGAGCAGTTGGGCGTGACGGTGGAGAAGATCCTGCTGACCCACGGCCACATCGATCATGCCGGCGGCACCGCCGAACTGACCCGGCGCCTGGCCGTGCCGGTGGAGGGGCCCGAGCAGGAAGAGCGTTTCTGGATCGATGCGTTGCCGCAGCAGAGCAAGATGTTCGGCTTTCCACAGGTGGAGACCTTTGAGCCGGATCGCTGGCTGGCCGACGGGGACACCGTGACGGTGGGCCAGGAAACCCTGGACGTGCTGCATTGCCCCGGCCATACGCCGGGCCACGTGGTGTTCTTCAGCCCGACGGCGCGCCTGGCGGTGGTTGGCGACGTGCTGTTCGCCGGCTCGATCGGGCGCACCGACTTTCCGCGCGGCAACCATGCCGACCTCGTGAAGTCCATCCGCGGCAAGCTGTGGCCGCTGGGCAACGACGTCTCCTTCATCCCCGGCCATGGACCGATGTCCACCTTTGGCGAGGAACGCGATACCAACCCTTACGTGGGCGACTACGCCTGAGCGTCAGGCGATCCCGGATTACTGGCGACGAGCTTCAATTTCAGAAAAGGTAGGTCTGCGTGCGATTTGCGATTATCGAGGACGATCCAGCCCAGATGGAGGTGCTGACTGCCTGGCTCAAGGAGGCCGGACACGACGTGCATGGTTTTGCGCTGGCCCGTGAGTTCATGCGTGTGGCGAGTCGCGAGAGTTTCGACCTGTTGCTGGTGGACTGGATGCTGCCTGACCTGACCGGCGAGCAGGTGCTGCGCTGGCTGCGTGTCGAGCGCAGCAACGATACGCCGGCGATCTTCATCACCTCGCGGGATGCGGAAGAGGATATCGCCAATGCCTTCAGCGCCGGTGCCGACGACTACGTGGTCAAGCCGCCGCGGCGCATCGAGCTGCTGTCGCGCATCGAGGCGGTGTTGCGGCGCGCCCAGCCCAAGAGCCCCAACCAGACGCTGACGGTGGGTCTCTACCACTTCGACCTGGCCAAAAAGACCCTCGGTATCGACGGGGCCGGCGTGGATCTCACTGACAAGGAGTTCGAGCTGGCTGCCTTCCTGTTCCGCAATCTCGGCCGCCTGCTGTCCCGCGGGCACTTGCTCGAAGCCGTGTGGGGGCGCAACCCGTCCCTGGCGACGCGCACCGTGGATACCCACATCAGCCGGGTGCGCAGCAAGCTCAACCTGCGACCGGAAAACGGCTTCCGCCTGACCCCCACCTACAATTTCGGCTACCGCCTCGAGCGGATCGACCCGTCCGAACCGTCCGCCCTCGTCTCGCCCGACTGAGGGCGGGACGAGGGGCCGCGGCGCGCCTGCTACTTCTTCAGCGCGTCGCGGATCTCCCGCAGCAGCTTCACATCTTCCGGTTCCGGCGGCGGCTCTGCAGTGGCCGGTCCGGCAACCGGCTCATCGCGCTTCAGCTTGTTGATGGCCTTGATCGCCACGAAGATCGCCAGGGCGACGATCAGGAAGTCGATCACCGAGTTGATGAACACGCCGTACTTGAACAGCGGCGCACCGGCCTTCTCGGCGGCTTCCATCGATTCGTAGGTCTTGTCGCTGAGGTTGAGGTAGAAGTGCTTGAAGTCCATGCCACCCAGCAGTTTGCCGAGGACGGGCATCAGCATGTCCTTGACGAGGGAGTCGACGATCTTCTGGAAGGCGCCGCCGATGATCACACCGACAGCCAGGTCGACGACGTTGCCCTTGACGGCAAATTCCTTGAATTCCTCGATGAAGCTCATGGCTGCTCCTTTGTTGATGAGTCGATGAAAGCGCTGGCTTATCGATAAGGCGACCCGATAAGTGCAAGAAATGCGCAAATTTGACAATACCGCATGCCGCTCGGTCTAGATTTCTGCATGAAGATCGAGTTTGGGAAGTATTGCACTTCGAGTAAAACAATAACCTAATATAGTGGCCGCATTTCAATCAAGAGACGCGACTTGAAAAGCGTTGCCGCTTCCCTGCACCGGCCCACCCTTGAGTGGCTGGCGGTGACGTTCCTCTGCGCCGCGCTGGCTGTACTGTCGGCGTGCGAGGGCTGGTTGTGGCGTATCGATCAGACTCTCTATGACGATGCGCTTTCCAGCTGGTTGCGACCGCCGAGTTCCGACCTGGTGATCATCGCCATCGACGATGCCAGCCTGGCAAGTGTCGGGCGCTGGCCATGGTCGCGCCGTCTGTACGCCAGACTGATCGAGCAGGCGCGTTCGGCAGGGGCGGCCGGGGTTGTCCTGGATTTGCCGCTGGAAACGGCGAGCCGTGACGATCCGGAAGGGGACCGCCTGCTGGCGCGGGCGATGCGGGATTTCGGGCGGGTCGTGCTGCCCGTACACCAGGTGGGTTCCGGTATGGGTGAGGAGTTGCCCTTGCCGCTGTTTGCCAATGCGGCCGCCTCCGTCGGGCACGATCAGCTGGAGTTCGACCCGGACGGCATCGTGCGCAGCCTGTACCTGTGGGGTGGCTTCGGCGCGGCACGCAATCCCCATCTCGCGCTGGCCCTGCTGCGCCTGGTCGAGCCGGAAGCGGCGCGGCATTACCGGGAACCGCCCCTCGCCGACGGGCTCGACAACGTGTTGTGGCAGCGCGCCGACTGGCTACACATCCGCTTCGCGGGGCCGCCGGGCAGCTACACCCATCATTCCTTCCGCGCCGTGCTCAATGGCGACGTGCCGGACCCGGCGCTACGCGGCAAGATCCTGTTTGTCGGCTTGACAGCCACCGGCCTCGGCGAGGCGGTACCGACGCCGACTTCCGGCCTGCTCCGGCAGATGCAGGGCATCGAGGTACAGGCCAACGTCTTCGACGCGCTGCGCCGTGGCGCCACCGTGACGACCCTCTCCCCGTGGGCGGCGGCGGCCGTGGCGGCGGTACTCGTGGTGCTGCTGATGCTGTTCCTGCTGCATGCCGGGCCCAGTGCCGGCCTGATTGCCACTTTTCTGCTCGGTGGTTGGGCGGTGGTGCTGGCCTTCATCGGGCTTCACGTGGGGGGCTGGTGGTTCGGCCCGGCGCCGGCGGTGCTCGGTTGTGCGCTGGCCTATCCCTTGTGGAGCTGGCGGCGGCTGGAGTCGGCACAGCGCTACCTGGATGCGGAGCTGATTGCGCTGGAGCGCGAGGGCACGCCTTTCGGGGAGCCGCTGAAAGCGCTGGGTGCGCACAGCGCGGATCCGCTGGAGCGGCGCATCGGCATCGTCCGGCAGGTTGCCCAGCACCAGCGCGATGTGCGCCGTTTCATGGCGGCAACGCTCGAACATCTACCCATCGGCGTGGTCGTCATCGACTCGTATGACCGCGTGATCCTGCACAACGGCCAGGCGCGCGTGCTGCTCCATGCCAGCCGCGGCGAAGCGCTGCTCGAGGCGTTGCGGGCGCTGCCGTGGCCGGCCTATCTGCCGATGCGCGACGGTCTGCCCGACCTGGGGGGGGGCAAAGGTACTCGCCAGTTTGAATTGAGCAGTGGTGAGCGGCATTGCCTGCTGGTATCGGTGGCTGATTTGGTCCTCGAGTCGGGCGCGCCGCCGGGGCGGGTCATCGGCCTGGCTGATGTGACGGTGATGCACGAGGCGCGCCGCAGCCGCGAGGACACCATGCATTTCCTGTCCCATGACCTGCGGGCGCCGCTGGCGTCCATCCTGACCCTCATCGAGGGGTGTCATCCCTCGCAGGAACAGCAGGCGGCGCAGGTTCCGCGCATTGCCCGCTATGCCCGCTCGGCGCTCGACCTGGCCGACGGCCTGTTCCGCCTGGTGCGTGCGGAGGGGTCGGATCCCAGGGACTTTGTCGAACTCGACCTGGCCGGCCTAGTGGATTCGGCTGCCGATGAAGTGTGGCCCCAGGCCCACGCCCGGGGCATCCGCGTGGAAGTGGATACCCATGCCGCGGATAGTGAGGAGGCGGTTGTGCGCGGGGATTTCTCCCTGCTGCGGCGGGCGGTGATCAACCTGCTGACCAATGCGATCAAGTACGGTGCGCCGAACAGCAGCGTGTGCGTAAGCCTGCAGGCCGACGGCGGTGACTGGCTGATCCGCGTCTGCGACCAGGGGGCTGGGATTCCTCGTGAAGCGCTACCGCGCCTGTTCCGGCGCTTCAGTCGCATTGGTGGCGATGGGCCGGCGCAACCATCCGGGGTCGGCCTGGGCCTGCTGATCGTCAAGACGGTGGCCGAGCGCCATGGTGGCACGGTGATGGTGGACAGCACGCCAGGGCAGGGCAGTACCTTTGAAATGCGCCTGCCGCTGCGGGTCCCATTGTCGACGTCGTAGCCCGTCTGAGCAGGTGGTTGTGCCGGGGGATTGCGGTGGCGTGGCACCCCATGGCGTGAATTCGGTCCTGCGCGTTGCGGATTCGTAGTGGGAACTCGATCTGGCCCTGATCTGCCGGCGCAGGATGCCTTGCGTGATTACGGCGCCGTCTCAACGCCGGGGATCGCTGTGACGCCGCTTGGCGCTGTACATGCTCTTGTCGGAGTGGGTCAGCAGCGTGGCGGGATCGCGGCCGTGATCGGGATAGATGGCCAGGCCGATGGAGCAGCAGATGCGTACGTGGCAGTGGCCGAGGTTGATCGGCAGGGCCACGACCCGGGTGATCTTGGCGATGACGCCGTCGAGTGCCCGGCGATCGTGGGCGCCATTGAGCAGCACTGCGAATTCGTCGCCGCCGTAGCGGGCAACCCTATCTTCGTTGCGTAGCGTGCGACGCAGGCGGCTGGCGATGGTCTTCAGCACGGTGTCGCCGGCCTGGTGCCCGTGGGTGTCGTTGATCTGCTTGAAGTCGTCGAGGTCGATGAACAGCACCGCGACGCGCTCGCCGCTTGCGGCGGCGCCGGTGATGGCGGCGCACAGGTGGCGGTCGAAGCGGTCCCGGTTGAGCAGGGCGGTCAGGCTGTCGTGGTTGGCGCGGAATTCGTTGAGCGTGGCCCGTTCGTGGAATTCCGTGACGTCCACCATGGTGCCGATGAATCCGCTGATGCGTCCGAGTTCGTCGCGCAGCGGGCCCGCCTCGGCGCGCATGCGGCGCCGGCTGCCGTCGTCGGGGCGGATGAAGACGAATTCTTCGGCGAAGCGGGTCGCCGATGCGACGGCCAGGCGCCAGCTATCCCGTACCCGCGCTTGTTCGCTGCGCGGCAGCAGGTCGAGCCACGGGGTGTCGGTGACTTCGTGCAGGCTGCGGCCAAGAATCTGTTCGCAGCGTTCGTTGAGGAAGGTGCAGCGGGCGTAGCTGTCGGCCTCGAACAGGCCGGCCGGTGCCTGGCGGGCCAGTTCGCGGAAGCGCATCTCGCTGTGCTGGAGTTCAACCTGGGCGCGGGACAGGCGCTGGAGGTCGCTGCGCAGCTGGCGCGCCTGCTGTTTGAGGAGCGCTTCGCGGCGGACGGTTTCGGTGACGTCGCGGATCTGCAGCAGGCAGTGGCGGACACCGTCCACGTCCACCGGAATCACGTCGATGGCCTGCTTGACCCGTTCGTCCTGCCTGTTGCCGGGCGGAAAGAGCGGCAGCGGCATCGGATGCAACGCATGGGACAGGCGGGCTGACCAGCCGAAATCCAGGGTCTCACGGATGACCAGGGCCAGCCGTGGATCGATCGGAGCGCCGAAGGCCTCGGCCAGCGGGAGCTGGGCGACCCGGGCGGCGTCGAGGCCGCTGCGCTGTTCGATCCAGCGGTTCCACAGGCAGATGCGTCCCTCCCTGTTCAACAGGATCAGGCCGATGTCGACGCAGTCGGCGAGGAGGGAGTGGAAGCCGGTCATGGCGCGGGGGGGGGATCGTCGTGGCCGGGGAGGCGGAACAGGCGGCGGATCTGCCCCATGAAGCTGGTGATCGACGGCACGTCCATGATGAACAGCACGAAGCCTGACAGGTTGTGGGCCGCCATGTTCATCGAGATGCGGGCCACCAGGATCACGCTGTCGGCGTCCCGGTCGTCGAGCAGGGTGGCGGCGCTGCGCGACTGCACGCTCGGCAGCGAGCCGATCATTTCGGTGCCGAAGAGGTTGGCCAGGCTGGCCATGCAGCTGTTGATGATGATGTTGCCGATCTCGGCGAGGGCGTCCTGCTCGAGTTCGGTGATGTGCTGGACCGGCGTGTCGTCGCCGAGCATGCGGCGCACGATCTCGAGGCTGCCGTGTTCGGGGAACAGCAGCAGTGCGTCGGTCTGGAAGCCGTCGGCGGCGTTGAAGCGCTGGTTGATGCGGCACAGGCGGTCATTGCCGCTGTCGGGCCGGCCCTGGGTCAGGCGTTCGGTGAGGGCGTCACGGGACAGGATTTCGATGGTCGGCACCGACAGCTCAATCTCTTCGTGCACGATCGCCGAAAAGGTGGCCGCTGCCTCGCCGAGGGACAGGTTGAAGGCCTCGGTGAGTGCGTCGAGTTCGAGCTCGGTGAAGGCGTGCATTGCTTCAGTCCAGCAACTGCAGAATGTCGTTGATGACAGCTTCGCCGATCGGTTTGCGGAAGAAGCGGACGCCCAGTCCGGCTGCCCGCCGCTGAATGGCCTCCTGGACGTTGGCGGTGAGGAGGGCGAGGGTCATCTCCGGGTGGGAGGCGCGGATCTTCTCGGCCAGTTCGAGCCCCGAGATGCCGGGCATGTTCATGTCGAGTACGGCGAGGTCGGGCCGGGCCGTGGCCAGGATTTCGAGGGCGGCCTCGCCGTTGCCGGCCTCGAGCAGGTTCAGGTCGGGTCGCTGGCTGCGCATGACCGACGCGCAGAGCATCCGGGATGCGCGGCTGTCGTCGACGAGCAGGATCGTTGCAGGGGAGGGCATGGCGTCGCTCCGGTGGATGTCCTTGATTGCTAACGGAGGGCGGCATATGAACTTGAGTGAAGTTATTCACAGGGAATGAGTGCGCTGGAACCATGCTGCGCCGCCCACCACCCCTGCGGCTGATGCTCAGCCGGGCTCGCCGGTCAGGCTGTATTCGCCGCGCCCGATACGGGCCATCGCCACCGCGAAGCCGGAGATGCCGCTGCCCCGGTAGAACAGGCAGGGTTTGCCGACCCGTTTGCAGTGGGCCTTCACGTGGTAGTAGGCATTGTGGCTGACGTGATCGGTGGGGCACATCACCGCGTCGGCGCTGCGGATCAGCTCCGGCAGGCGTGACAGGGATTCCTCCTGGCCGCCGTCGTGGTGGATCAGCGTGATGCCCAGGCGCTCGGCGAGCTGGCGGTATTGGGCCAGCAGTGCGGCGCGGCCGCCCACGTACAGCACGCAGCGTGCGCCCAGGGCGTGTTCGCAGGCGGCACAGGCGTCGCAGGAGGACGCCGGTTCCATGGCCCGCAGCAGGTGTTCCAGTGCGTCCCGCTCGGCCAGCGCGGTGTCCCGTTCGGCGGCGATGCGCTGGGCGTCCTCGCGGATGTCCTTCAGGTTGCGCTCCAGTTCCCAGACCCGTCCCGAAGCGGTCAGCAGCTTGTCGTGGGAAGCCTGCATGGCCAGCAGGCGCTGGCCCATCTCGACGACGACCTGGCCGGATTCGAAGCGTTGCAGGCGCTTCTGCAGGGTGTCGATCTCGCTGCGCAGCGCATCCCGTTCGGCGCGCTCGGCTTCGGCGGCGGCGAGCTGGCGGCGCAGGGCTGCGAGTTCCCGTTTGAGGCCGCCTTTCAGTTCGGTGTTCTCTTTTTCCAGATGGACGAGGCGACGCGTGTCGGCGGCGAGGCCGGCGCCGACCTGGTGGGACAGCATGTGGATGTCGGCGTAGGCCTGTTGCAGCGTGGTCTGGGAGGCGCTCCTGTGGGTGCACAAGGCCCACAGGGGACCGGCGATGTCGCCGCGCTGCTGGCATTCGTGCCACAGGGCCAGCAGGTCCTTGTCGTCCTTGAGCTTGCCGAAGCGATCCATCCACAGCGCGTACTTGCGGTCCAGATGGCGCTGCATGGCTTCGGCAGCCGGGTTGCGGCTGCGGCACTGGGCGACGGCTTCCACGTGCAGCGCGAAATCGTCACCGGGGCGGGCGGCGAAGTGGAAGCGCTTGGCGAAGCGCTGCAGCTCGTCGATGGACAGGCAGGTGCCGATCAGCGGGCAGTGGTGCTTGTCGTCCAGGTCCCACAGCTTGGGACGCTTGCGGCCCGCGGTGACGCCGCCAGGCGCTTCGATGGCCACCAGGGCGTTGGCGTATTCGGCCCGCAGCAGGCTTTGCAGGCTCGGAGGCTGGTTTTCAGGGGCGAGGCACATGGCGCGCTCCCGTATCTGCGTCTTCCAGGCGATGGGCCGCGCGTTCGCACAGATCGCGGAAGCCCGGGTCCAGGTTCGGCTGGTCGGCCAGGCGGCTGAGCAGGTCGGCTGCGCGTCTGGCGGCGTGGTGGCAGCCGGTTTCATCGAAACGGAGGAGTTGGGCGAGGGTTCCGGCCCATATGCTGGGCGATTCGACCGTGGTTGCCGACAGGGCTGGAGCGTTCATCGATTCATCCATATGAGCTAATGAGAATAGATCTCAATTTAGTGCTGTTGGATTGAAAAGTAAACGAGAATTATTATCAAATGATTGCAGGCGATGTTCCAGGTTGCAGATGCCCCGGACAAAAGACCGTGGGGCGTGATCCGGATAACCGGACCACGCCCCACGAGAGCGGGTATCAGTACGGGCAGCTTACTTGGCAGCGGCGGGCGCGTCAGCGGCCTTGGTTTCCGCCTTGGCATCAGCCTTTGCCGTGTGCTTGGCGTGCTTCATGTGCTTCTCATGCTTTTCGTGCTTGGCACCTTCGGTCTTGGCCGGCTCGGCAGCCTTCGTCGTCTCGGTCTTCATCATGTCGCCAGCCTTGGGAGCTTCAGCCTTCGGCGCTTCGGTCTTCTTTTCGGCAGCGGCGGTGGCAGCAGCAGCGGGCTTGGCCGGGGTTGCGGCGGGCGCCTGCGCGAAGGAGGCGGAAGCGAAACCGGCGGCGATGGCGATGGCGATGATCTTGTTCAGCATTTGCGTTCTCCTGGATGACTGGGTCGTTTGTTCCGGGGCGGCGTAATTGCCTGCCCTTGTAGCGAATAACGCCTGCCATCGCCGGTGGTTGTCAGGGGAAATGTAAGCCCTTGTTCATTTGTAACAGGGGTGTTGCACGCATTTCGCAGGGCTTGCCGTCGACGTCAACTTTTGGGGTGCCCACCCCTGTGCTAAAAAAAATGCACCTGCGATGGTGTTGCCATCCTCGAAGGCATGCGTCGTGGATGTCCGGGATCTTTGACCGTTTCACTCAATGGGGAGGGAGAGCCGTGCGACTTAGACGAGCTGGAATGCGGTGGGGGGCGGCTGTGATGCTGGCCATGTCGTCATCGGTGGCGGGGGCTGCGGTATTGAGTTACTCGACTTCGCTCAGCGGTGCGGCGGAGGCGGTGCCGAATGCGTCGCCGGCCACGGGCACGGCGATGATCGTGCTCGATACGGTGCTGCACACCATGCAGGTGGATGTGGTGTTTTCCGGTCTGCTGGGGCCGACGACGGCTGCCCATATCCACTGCTGCGCCTTGCCGACGGGGGGCGTGGCGACGAGTGTGCCGACCTTTACCGGCTTCCCGTCAGGCGTCACATCCGGCAGTTACAGCCACCTGTTCGATCTGACGCTCGCTTCCAGCTGGAATCCGGTCTTCGTCGCCAACCAAGGCGGCATCCAGGCCGCCGAGGCAGCCCTGCTGGACGGTCTGAGCGATGGGCTGGCTTATTTGAACGTGCACAGCCAGGTATTTCCCGGCGGGGAGATCCGGGGGTTTCTGCAGGCGGTGCCCGAACCCGCATCCTTGTCCTTGCTCGGCGCGGCTGCGGGGATGATGGCGCTGGTACGCAGAAGGCGGATGGCGGTTGGCTAGCGGGTCTGCCCGTTCAGACTTCGGCGGGGTCCACGTCCAGGTGCCAGCGCAGTTCCCTGGGGGGGCGGAGGGCCCACAGCTGGCGGCTCCATTCGGTGAGGAAGGCCTGCAACGCCGGGCGGGTTTGCGCTTCGACCAGCAGCTGGGCGCGCTCCCGGCGGGCGAGGCGGACCATGCGCATCGGCACCGGATCGAAAACATGCACGCCGAAAGCCTGGGACAAGGGCTCGGCGGCGGCGCGGGCGGCCTTCAGCCAGTCGATGGCGGTGGCTAGTTCGGTGGCGTTGGCGCACAGCAGTGCGTTGGCCGCAAAGGGCGGAAAGCGGGCCTGCTTGCGCTCTTCGAGCTGCAGAGCGGCATAGCGGGCGAAGTCGTGGGCGGCGAGGCAGTGGTACAGAGGATGGTCAGGGTACTGGGTCTGCACCATCACTTCGCCGGGCAGTTCGCCGCGCCCGGCCCGGCCGCCGACCTGCATGAGCTGCTGGAACAGGCGTTCGGGGGCCCGGAAATCGGCGGCGAACAGCGACGAATCGGCGTTCAGCACGCCGACGAAGGTCAGCTTGGGGAAGTCGTGTCCCTTGGCCATCATCTGGGTGCCGACCAGGATGTCGGCCTCGCCGCGGCCGATCTGGTCGAGCAGCGCGTCCCACTGGCTGCGGGTGCGTGCGGCATCCCGGTCGACGCGCAGGATCCGGGCATCGGGGAAGCGCTCGCCGAGGGTTTCCTCGAGGCGTTGGGTGCCGCGCCCGAAAGGCTGGATGTCCTGGTCGCCGCAGTCGGGGCAGGCCAGCGGGATGGCGCTCTCGAAGCTGCAGTGGTGGCAGCGCAGGCGCCGGTCGGCCAGGTGCAGGACCATGTTGGCCGTGCAGTGCGGACAGCGGCTGACCCAGCCGCAGGACGGGCACGAGAGTACCGGCGCGTAGCCGCGGCGGTTGAGGAAGATCAGGCTCTGCTCGCCGCGCTGCAGGCGCGCGTCGATGGCCCGCAGCAGGTGTTCGGAGACGCCGTGCTGGAGCTTCTCGCGGCGGACGTCCACCGGGCGCACCCGCGGCAGCGTGGCGGCGACGGCGCGATTGGCCAGTTCGATGCGCCGGTAGCGGCCGCTGTCGGCGGCGTGCCAGCTCTCCAGGGACGGCGTGGCGGAGCCGAGGACGATCGGCACGCTGCGCTGGCGGGCGCGCCAGATGGCCAGGTCGCGGGCGTTGTAGCGCACGCCTTCGTGCTGCTTGTAGCTGGCGTCGTGTTCCTCGTCCACCACGATCAGCCCGAGACGGGGCAGCGGCGTGAACACCGACAGACGGGTGCCGAGGACGATTTCCGCACGCCCCTCCATGGCCTGCACGAAGCCTTGGGAGCGGGCGCCTTCGGCCAGCGCGGAATGCAGGCTGACCACCCGTGCGGCGGGGAATCGGCCGGCCACGCGCCCTTCCAGCTGCGGGGTGAGGGCGATTTCGGGAACCAGGATCAGTGCCTGCCCGCCCTGGGCGATGACTTGCTGGACGAGCCGCAGGTAGACCTCGGTCTTGCCGCTGCCGGTGACGCCGGCCAGAAGGAAGGTCTGGAAGCGGCCGAAGTTCGCCGACATCCCATCGACGGCCGCCTGCTGTTCCGCTGTGAGGGTCGGTGCGCTGGCCATCGCCGCTGGGTCGGCGGCTGCGGAAGGGGTAAGCCAGCCCCGTTTGAGGGCGTCGGTCACTGCCGGGTTGGCGCAGTTCCCTTCACGCAGTTGGGACTTGCGGCGCGGACCATGGGTAGCCAGATCGTGCAAAAGGGCTAGTGCACGGCTTTGCCGTTTGGTGTTGGTGATGGCCTCCCGGCCCGCGTCGGTCAGATCGAGTAGGGGGTCGGCTTCGTTGCCGCTGACGGCGTCCGCCCGGCGCAGGCGCGGGGGCAGGGCCATCGCGACGACTTCGCCGAGGGGATGCTGATAGTAGCGGGCGGCGAATTCGACCATCTCCAGCCAGTCTGCGGGTAGAGCGGGCGCCTCGCGCTGGATGGCGATGACGGGCTTCAGCTGATCCGGTGACAACTCAGTCGTTTCCGGAAGTGCGACGATCAGCCCGGTCTTCTCGCCCCGCCCGAAGGGGACGCGTACGCAGCGTCCCAGGTCGGCAGGGGATAGATCTTCGGCGATGTAGTCGAAGCTGCGGGGGAGGGGGACCGGCAGGGCGACGCGGACGATCACGGTGGGCTAAGGTGTGGAATGGTGACTGTTCTGGGAAAGTACCCGTAAATCAGCGTATTGCAACGTTTTTTTGAGATGGCGGATGGGCAAAGGGCCTGAACTCGTTGGCGTCGAATACGTATTTTTTCTTGTCCACAAAATCTGTGGATAACTTTGTGGGGAAAACCGGAAAATCACCCTTATAGCCACCCGCCATATGCTTTCCATTTTTCGGACGTGAATCTGGCACGGATAATATTCCATTTAAAAACAGTCTCTTGGAACGACCAAAAAGTCAGTTAGGAATTCATGTCAGAAAAATTACGGGAGGTGTGAAGCTGTGCACAAGTCAAGGGGTAAGTCGAAAATTTAGTGCTTGACGGGGCCGCTTTCCCGTCCGGGCGCCAGAGGGCACCGGGATGCTCCTGGAGGCTCAGGGGCGCAGGCGGAATCCGGGGGCCGGCAGTAAAAAGGCCGGCAAGCTGCCGGCCTTCACATGACTGCGCTGCGGAGCCTCAGGCGGCGTTCGCCTTGAGTTCACGGCTATAGCTGTGCACGGTGTTGACCAGCACTTCGACGTTTTCCGGCGGGGTGAACTGGGAAATCCCGTGGCCCAGGTTGAAGACATGGCCGTGGTGGGGGCCGAAGGCGTCGAGCACCTTCTTCGCTTCGGCGGCGACGGCTTCGGGGGTGCCGAACAGCACGGCCGGGTCGAGGTTGCCCTGCAGCGCAACCTTGTCGCCGACCAGGCGGCGGGCCGCGCCGATGTCCACGGTCCAGTCGAGGCCAACCGCGTCGGCGCCACTGTCGGCGATGTCGGCCAGCCACAGGCCACCGCCCTTGGTGAACACGATGCATGGCACCTTCTCACCATCCTTTTCGCGGGTGAGGCCGGCGACGATCTTGCGGATGTAGGCGAGGGAGAATTCCTTGTAGGCGCCGTGGGCGAGCACGCCACCCCAGGAGTCGAAGATCATCACGGCCTGGGCGCCGGCTTCGATCTGCGCATTGAGGTAGGCGATGACGGACTGGGCGGTGACGTCCAGGATGTGGTGCATCAGGTCGGGGCGGCTGTAGAGCAGGGCCTTGACCTTGCGGTAGTCGTCCGAGCCGCCGCCCTCCACCATGTAGCAGGCGAGCGTCCAGGGGCTGCCGGAGAAGCCGATCAGCGGCACAGAATCGCCAAGCGCGCGACGAATCTCGGCGACGGCATCCATCACGTAGCCGAGTTCGATGTTGGGATCGGGCACTGCAAGGTTGCGGATCTCCCATTCTTCCTTCAGCGGCCGCTCGAACTTCGGTCCTTCGCCTTCCGCGAAGTAGAGGCCGAGGCCCATCGCGTCGGGCACGGTGAGGATGTCGGAGAACAGGATCGCCGCGTCGAGGTTGTAGCGGGTGAGGGGTTGCAGCGTGACTTCGCAGGCCAGGCTGGGGTTCTTGCACAGGTCGAGGAAGCTGCCGGCGCGTTTGCGGGTTTCGCGGTACTCGGGCAGGTAGCGGCCGGCCTGGCGCATCAGCCAGAGAGGGGTGTAGTCGGTGGGCTGGCGCAGCAGGGCGCGCAGGAAGGTGTCGTTCTTCGGACGGCTCACGGTAATTCCTCGACGGGGACCGCACGGGGCGGCAAAGGCGGGATTATCCGCCATTTGTCGCTCCCGCGTGGATGGGGCAGATCAAGAAGGATTGAGGGTCGCTCGTGTCAAGGGTGACCGTGAGCCGAGGACCTGTCGAGCGTGTCCGCCGTCTCTTTGGCGGGCCGCAAACGTCAGGGATGTGGGGCCGTGGGCATGCGCTCAGGCGCTGCCTTCCTCATGCTTGCGGCCGACGCTGATGCCGAGTTGCTTGAGCTTGCGGTAGAGGTGGGTGCGTTCGAGGCCGGTCTTTTCCGCCAGGCGGGTCATGTTGCCGCCGTCCAGTTGCAAGTGGTGTTCGAAGTAGAGGCGCTCGAAGATCTCACGGGCTTCGCGCAGCGGAAGATCGAGGGGCAGGCCGAGGGCGGCGGTTGGCGTCTTGACCAGCAGGTGGGCGACGTCGTCCATGCCGATCTCTTCCTCCAGCGTGCCGAGGGACAGGGATTTGATGGCCGCCTTCAGTTCGCCGTAGCCGCCCGGCCAGGCCTGGTTGCGCAGCGCGTTGAGGGCGGCGGAGGAGAGGCGGCGGGGCGGCACTTCGCCGGCCTCGACCAGATGCAGCAAGACCTGGCTGGCGATCTCGGGGATCTCGTCGCGGATCTCGCCGAGGGCAGGTGGGGCCAGGGACACTTCGAACAGGCGGGTCAGTACGCGCTCTTCCCAGCCGTGCTCGGTCAGTTCGTCCGGGCGATGCTCGGTGGCGACCACCAGGGTCTGGCCGTGGCGTTCCAGGCGATCCATCGCGAAGACCAGGTTCTTCTGCTGGGGGCGCGACAGGTAGATCAGTTCCGGGACGTAGAGCAGGCCGTTGCGGGCTCCTTCGAGGATGTTCAGTTCGAGGGGAGCGCTGTTCAGGGACAGGTCCAGCCACGGCGCGCCGACCCGCTGCAGCGTGCGTGCGCACAGCTCGGCGAGGCTGCCGGGGCCGACCCGCAGCAGGATGATCCGCGATTTGTCAGCCATCTGCTCCAGGCGCTTGCGCAGGTCGCGCAGCGGGGCGGAGCGGGCGAAGGCCGCGAGGCCCAGCGGACTCGGTGCATGGGCCGGCTTGATGCGGGCCAAGCCGCGTTTGACGGCGGCGAGCAGCTTCTGCAGCGCGATAGGCTTTTCGAGGAATTCCATCGCGCCGATGCGCGTGGCTTCGACGGCGGTGTCGATGGTGCCGTGGCCGGACATCATCACCACCGGCATCGTCAGCTGGCCATTGGCCGACCATTCCTTGAGCAGGCTGACGCCATCGGTGTCGGGCATCCAGATGTCGAGCAGGACCAGGTCAGGGCGGGCGGCGTTGCGGGCGGCCCGGGCGGTGGCGGCGTTTTCGGCGAGGATGATGTCGTGACCTTCGTCGCGCAGGATCTCGGACAGGAGTTCGCGGATACCGACTTCGTCGTCAACGATGAGGATTTTAGCCATGGACACTGGACTCAGAATGGGGGGCACAGCGCAGGCGGATGCGGATTTCCGCTCCACCGGCTTCTCGATTGGCGAGACGGATCTCTCCCTCGTGCTCGTCGATGATCTTCTGGACGATGGCGAGGCCGAGGCCGGTACCGCGGGTTTTCGTTGTTACATAGGGCTCGAAGGCTCGGGACAGGATCTCGGGCGGGAAGCCCGGTCCGTTGTCGCGCAGGATCAAGTCTACCCGGCGCGAATCGGATCGGGTCAACAGCTGGATTTCCGGCTGTGGCTGCTCGGCAAGCGCGTCCTCGGCATTTTGCAGCAGGTTGTGGATGACCTGGCGGATCTGCGTGACGTCGCCGAGCACACGGGGTAGATCGGCCGCAAGTTCGGCATGGATCATCACCGGCGAGCCTTCGTAGAGGACCAGCACCTCGCGCACCAGCGCGTTCAGGTCCACCGGCGTCATCACCGGGCTGGGCAGGCGGGCGTAGTCGCGGAAGGCGTTGACCAGGTTTTTCATCGCCTCCACCTGGTTCACGATGGTGGTGGTGGAGCGCTCCAGCATCTGCCGGCCTTCGTCGTCGAGGCGGTCGGCCAGCTTGAACTGCAGGCGCTCGGCCGACAGCTGGATCGGGGTCAGGGGGTTCTTGATCTCGTGGGCCAGGCGCCGGGCCACCTCAGCCCAGGCGGCGGTGCGCTGGGCGGTGATGAGGTGGGTGATGTCGTCGAACACCACCACCCAGCCGCCGCCGGTATCGTCGGGCAGGCGGGTGCCGTGCAGCAGCACGGTCTGGGTGCTGCCGTCCGGATTGGAGAATTCGATCTGCCGGTTCCAGTCGGCCTCGGAGCCGTGGAAGCCGTCCAGTAGCGCATCCCGGAAAGTGCCGTGACCTTCCCATTCGTCCAGGCGCAGGCGCTCGTAGCCGTCGAGCGGGTCGTTGAGGATGGTCATCGCGCCGTGGTTGGCCGCACGCAGGTGACCGTCCGGTGAGAAGGCCAGCACGCCGGCGGAGAGGTTGGCGAGCACGCCTTCCAGATAGGCCCGGTTGCGTTCGACGGCGGCCCGGTGCTTGTCGGCCTGTTCGCGGGCGTCTTCCAGCTGGCGGGTCATCTGGTTGAAGGACTGGGTCAGCACGCCGAGTTCGTCGCGGGCCGGCAAGGCCTGGCGCGGGCTGAAGTCGCCGGCGGCCACCGCCTGGGTACCTTCGGCGAGGATGAACAGCGGCGCTGCGAGGCGGCGGGTCAGCACGAAGGCGACGGCGACGGCGGCGAACAGGGCCAGCAGTAGGGTCAGCGTGAGGGTCAGCGTGTAGATACGCTTCAGGCCGTTGCGGGCGAGGGACAGCTCCTGGTAGTCCCGGTGCACCGTCTCGACGCTCTCGGCGTGCATCGCGAAGGAGCGCGGCACTTCCTGGGTGACCTGCAGCAGCTGGGGCTCGGTGAAGCGCCGCGATGGGATCGGCACGATTACGCGCAGCACCAGCCCTTCGGTGGCATTGCCTTCTGCCGCCCGGTAGCCGCGGGTCTGGCGGGCCTGGCGCAGCTGGGCGGCACTGGGCTGCTCGGGCATCAGTGTGTCGAGCTGGATGTCAGCGGTGGCGATGATCTTGCCGCTCGGTGAGAACACCGTTGCGGATTCGATGCCGGCTCTCTCCCGCAACTGGTTGAGCAGCGGCGGGCGGATCGGTGCAGCGGATTCGAGCTCGAGGGCCACTTGGTCGGCCTTGTTGGCGAGCTGGTCGAGGAGGATCTCGAGGGTCGTGCGGCCGAGCTGGAGGCCGCTTTCGAGGGCTGCGTCCACCCGCACGTTGAACCACGACTCGATGCTCTTCACCGCGAACTGCAGGGACACCGCGTAGACCAGCGCACCGGGTACGACCGCCATCGCCGCGAAGATGGCCATCAGGCGCAGCTTGAGGCGGGAGCCGAAGCGGCGGGCACGGTGTTCCTGCCACAGGCTGCGCAGCTGCACGAAGACCAGGCTGGCCAGCCCGAGGGCGATGATGCCGTTGAGTCCGAGCAGCAGGGTGTAGTTGCGGGCGAACAGCGGCGTGTTGGCGCTGGCGGTGGCAAGCAGGAAGAGCAGGATGCCGCCGACGGCTGCTGCGACGACGAGGGCAGTCGATCTCATTTCGACTCCCGGGTGACGACGAAGGTCCACCGGTACCAGTCGGTCGCCACGCTCCAGTCCTTCCGTCCGAAGGCGCTGACCTGTAGCGGCTTGGGCAGCTCGCCGACATCCAGGCGGAAGCGCAACGCGGCGTTATAGCTCTTGCCGACCTTCAGGACGTTGCGATCGGCGATGCCCCAGTTGCGGATGCGCAGCATGGTCCGCATGGCTTCCTCGAGGCTGCCGAAGTTCTGGTGCAGGGCGCCGGTGGTCAGGCGGTACTGACGGGTCAGGGACTGATAGGAAAGGCGATAGGTCAGGGTCTTGCTGGCGATCTCTTCGTCCATCCAGTACCAGCGTGACGCGCTCAGTTCGAACTCGGCGATGAAGTACAGGGAGACGCCCCGCGCCACCACGTCGGTGAGGAGCGGGGTGAGCTCGGCGTTGATGTCGGCGTTGAGGACGTAGAGATCGTCGCTGGGCAGCAGGGCGGCGCTGCGGATGTCCGCATCGTTGGCATGCGCCGGCGCCGCTTCGAGTGCGAGCAGTGCGCCGACGGTGATACCGAGGGTGTGGAGCAGGAAGCGGCGGCGCTCAGGCGATTTTCTCGAGCAGGGCGTAGAAGAATCCGTCATGTTCGGAGCTGGGCAGGTATTGGCAGTCGAGCTGGCCGTTTACGGGCAGCCGGCGGCAATCGGGATGACGGGCAGTGAAGCCCGCCATCTGCTCACGGTTTTCTTCGGCAAATACTGAGCAGGTGGCGTAGAGCATTTTGCCACCCGGGGCGAGGACCTGCCACAGGGCATCGACGATCTCGGCCTGCTGTGCCGCGAAGTGGGCAATGTCGCTGGCGCGACGCAGCCACTTGATGTCCGGGTTGCGGCGTACCACGCCGGAGGCGGAGCAGGGCACGTCGGCCAGGATGCGGTCGAAGGGGCGGCCGTCCCACCAACTGGCCAGGTCGCGGCAATCACTGTGCTTCACGGTGGCGGCGAGACCGAGGCGCTGCAGGTTCTCGGTAATGCGGCGGGCCCGCAGCGGATCGGCGTCGAGGGCGGTGAGCTCCGCATCGGCGATCTCGAGGATATGGGCGGTCTTGCCGCCGGGGGCGGCGCAGGCGTCGAGGACGCGCTGTCCATCGTCCACATCCAGGTACTGGGCGGCGAACTGGGCGCCTGCATCCTGTACGCTGATGCAGCCTTCGGCGAAGCCGGGCACACGGGCAACGGGGACCGGGCGCTCCAGCAGCAGGGCGCCGTTGGTGAGCTGACGTACTGGCAACTCCGCTTCGGCGAAACTGGCCAGGGTGTCCTCGAGATTGCTGCGCAGCACGTTGATGCGCAGGGCCATAGGAGGATGGGTGTTGCCGGCGCGCAGGATGTCGCGCCACTCGGCGGGGTACTGGGCCTTCAGGCGGCGGATCCACCAGGGCGGGTGGCGGTGCTCGGCGACCATGTCCGCGTCGGCGGCCTTGTTCAAGGCGTCCATCTGCCGCAGCGCATTGCGCAGCACACCGTTCACGACCCCCTTGAACTTGCCGTCGATGCAGGTGGCAGCGGCGCCGACCGCTTGGTTGACGACGGTGTGGGCGGTGTCGGCACGGCTGTCCAGGCGATACAGCGCCACACGCAGAATGGACTGGATCGGCTCAGGTAGCGGCTTTTGCAGCAGGCTGTCGAGGATGAAATCCTGGCGTCCGTAATCCCGCAGCGTCCCGTAGGTGAGGTCGAGCACTGCTCCCCGCACGCCGGCCGGCGTTTGCGCACGGGCAGCCCACAGGGCGGCCAGGCTGTCGGTGAGGGTGGTTCCGGCGACGACGTCGGCGATCAGCTGGGCTGAGGTGAGGATGGCGTAGCCCAGGCTGTCTTCCGGCAGAGATATGGGCGGCGTGGAGGCAAAAGCGTGGGGCATGGGTTCAGGCGAACAATTGGCGAAAGTGGTTGGGCAGGGCCTGGCAGGCGTGGTGCAGGTCCGGATTGTAGTGGCGCAGACCGGTGATGCCGCGCTCGCCGAGGCGTGCGTTCAGTATCGCAGGGTCCGGGTCTGTCCTTGTGTCGGTGGCAGCGCGGGCCAGCAGCCATGGGCCGCCGTAGGACGGGACGCTGATGAGCGTGGGGCGCAGCTCGGCAAACACGCCGCGCATGCGTTGCCATAGGGCCGCAGTCTGCGCTGGTTGATAAAAGGGTGATCCCAACTGGACGTGGATGATACCGCCAGCGTTCAGGCTGGCCGCACACAGGCGCATGAATTCTTCGTGATGCAGATGCGCGCAGGCTGGATCGTCGCTGGCCGTGAGATCGAAAAGGATGAGATCGAAGCGCTCGCCCCGCGCATGGCGTTGGCGCAGGCTGGCGGCGGCGTCGCCGATCTGAAGGTGAACGCGGGCTGAGTCGAAGGCCTGGGCGGGGAGGGTGGGGATGAGCTGCCCGACAAGATGCACGACTTCCGCGTCGAGCTCGGCGACGACGATCCGTTCAAGGCTGGGGTGCTTGAGCAGTTCGCGGGCCGTGGCACCGTCGCCGCCGCCGAGGATCAGGGCGCTACGCGGGGCCGGGTGAGCTAGCGCCGGGATATGGGCCAGGCTTTCGTGGATGATGAATTCGTCGGCCTCGCAGGCCATCAGATCGCCGTCCAGACGGTACAGACGTCCGAAGGTGGCGGACTGCTCGATGGCGATGTGCTGGAACGGACTGCGCGCCTCCAGCAGATGGAGTGTGGGTTCGATGGAGAGGGCGGCGTCGGACGCCAGGGGGACATGGAAGGGCGGATGTTTCACGTGAAACAGCTCCTTCAGGCCAGGAAAGTGTCGTAGCTGAAACGCAGGATCAGCACGATGACGACGAGAAGGAAAGCCTTGCGGACGAAGATCGCTCCATGGCGCAGCGCGAGCGCGGTGCCGAGCCGGGAGCCGAGCAGGTTGCAGACACCCATGATGGCTGCCACTTGCCAGAACACTTCGCCGTGGGAAACGAACACGGCGATGGCCGCCAGATTGGTCGCTACGTTGATGATCTTGGCAGATACCGAGGCGTGCAGAAAATCCATCCCCAGGAAACGGATGAACAGGAAGATCAGAAAACTGCCGGTGCCTGGGCCGAAGAACCCATCGTAAAAACCCACCGCCGCGCCGATGGCGAGTGCTAGCCGTTGTTCATGGGACGCGTCGGCGAGGCGCTGGTGATGGGTGCCGAAATCCTTGCGGATGAAGGTATAGATCGCGACGGCAGTCAGCAGGATGAGGATCAGTGGACGCAGGGCGGCGGGCGGAAAGAGCACGACGGTCCGGGCGCCGAGCCAGGAGCCGATGGCCGCGGCAATCGCAGCCGGCCCAGCGGCCCGCCAGGGGATCGTCAGTCGTCGGCTGTATTGAACGGCAGCGCTGGTGGTGCCCAGCACGCTGGCCAGCTTGTTGGTGCCGAACAGCGTGCCGGGGCTTGCCTGTGGAAAGGT
The DNA here is from genome assembly GCF_058800215.1 of Zoogloea sp. GW822-FHT05C07. Classification (NCBI taxonomy): domain Bacteria; kingdom Pseudomonadati; phylum Pseudomonadota; class Betaproteobacteria; order Rhodocyclales; family Zoogloeaceae; genus Zoogloea; species Zoogloea sp. GW822-FHT05C07. The sequence goes on along the minus strand of NZ_CM179510.1, from coordinate 2,268,047 downwards.
CGAGAAGAGAAGCGGAATCTGGATCAGACCACCGCCTCCGACGACGGCATCGACGGTACCGGCAAAGAAGGCACCGACAGCCAGGAGTGAAAGCGTCAGATTCATGGGGCGTGTTTCACGTGGAACAAGGGCTGCTCAGGCGAAGAAATGCTGGGCGTTCAGTGCTGCGTGGATGCCGGTGAGGGCGGCCAGGGCACCCTGCGGAAGACTGACGCCGCGCCCGGGGATGTCTGGTTCCGTTGGATTGATGCGTACCAGGGGCTCGCCGAGCGTCTCGCTGAACCAGCGGACCGTGGGGACGTGATTGCCGGCTCCGATCTCGACGATGACCGGCTTGCGCACACCTCGCAGCCAGGCTTCCAGGTGGCGGTGCTGGGTGTCGCTGCATCGGCTCAGCCAGTCACCATCCCCGAACATCAGGATGTTGGGACGCAGGAGGTTATTGCAGTGCGAACAGCGCGGCAACGGTGAGAGGAGCCGGCAGGTTCTGTCGTCCACCTCCGGGGTGAAGTTGTCTGCCGGACCAATCCAGCCTTCGCACCCATCTACACATTGAAGGTGATGGATGGAGCCGTGCACCTCGCAGATTCTGTCTTCGTTGTACCCGGCCTGCTGGAACTGGCCGTCCACGTTCGAGGTGAACACGAAGGCACCCTTGGGCAATCGACCGGCGATCTCGCGCAGGATCGTGAAGCCGCGATGGGGGCGGGTGCTGCGATAGAGATTCAGACGGTGGCCGTAGAAGCCCCAGGCAAGCATGGGGTCACGTCGGAAGGCCGCCGGGTTGGCGATCTCCTCGAACGCGATGCGCGCCTCGGCGAGGGCCGGGTAGGCGCGCCAGAGTCCGCTGTTGCCACGGAAGTCGGGGAGCCCCGAATCCACGCCCATGCCTGCCCCGGCCCCGACGATCAGTCCGTCTGCGGCCGCAATCAGGCGTGCTGCCTCGGCATGCAGGGCGCGGTGTTCCATGTCGCTCATCGCTGGGCGACGATGAAGATCCGGCGGAACGGGAAGAGGGTGGTGCCGTTCTCGTCGGCTGGGTAGGCGTCGGCGAGCAAGGTGCCCAACTCACCGAAGAAGGCTTCGCGGGTCGCCTCGTCCATCGGCGCGACGTAGGGCAGCAGGGTGGTACCACGCAGCCAGTCGAGAATCGGGCTGGCCCCGTGCAAGGCCTGCCAGTAGGTTGTCTCCCACAGGGACAGGCGGGTGCTGCGTGGGGCGAGCAGGCGGTGGTAATCCTCCATGCCGAGGATGCTTCCCATGCGCCCGTCGCCGACCTTGCCAGACCAGGTCGGCGACGCGGCCAGCTCGCGGATCAGGCGATGGGATGGCGCGTCAAAGTTGCCGGGCATCTGCACGGCCAGCACGCCGCCGGGTGACAACCTGTCGAGCAGGCGAGGGAAGAGTGTTTCGTGCTGACTAACCCAATGCAGGGCGGCATTGGAGAACAGCACGTCCGGCGCATCCTCTGAATCCCACTGCTCGACGCCCGTCAGTTCGAAGCGGGCACTCGGCAGCGCATTGCGTGCCCGCGCCAGCATCTCGGGGGAACTATCGAGGCCGACCAATTCCGCGTTTGGCCAACGCTCCGCGAGCAGACGGGTGACATTGCCGGCGCCGCAGCCGAGGTCGACGACGCGGGCGGGGCGAATTGGCGGGATGTGTCCAAGCAGGTCGAGCGCGGGGCGCAGGCGCTCGTCGGAAAACTGCAGATAACGGTCCGGCTCCCAGGTCATCGTCGTGTCTCCTGTGTGCTTGTGATGGAATGCGGCTCGATGCGGGCAAGGATAAGGCCGGCCCGCGCGGCAGTGTTCATACGTCGGGCTTGATGCAGTGGGCGCCCTTGGCGGCTTGATAGGTCTGGTCCACCTGCTTGCTGTCGGATGCGCCGCCGATCTTGCGGGCGTACTCGGCACACTCCGGACGTGCCGCGATCAGCTCGCTGGTGGCCTTCACCTTGTCGGCGAGGGAAAGGGGCGCCTCGCCTGAGCAGGCCGCCAGAACCGTGGCGAGCAGGGAGATGCAGAGAGCTGGAGTGCGCATGGCGAAGGTCCTGAAGGTGAAGGGCTGTGTGCGTCGGATGCGGCCGATCGATGTTCGTTCGATCTTGAGGAGTGCGCATCAACCGGATGGCGAATGCTGAGAATTATGTCGCATTTGAAGGTCCCGGCCGATGCCTGGTCGAGAACTAGTTATCACAGGTTTTGGCGCACCGCGCCGATGCTTGTAGTGAGGGGTACACAGACGGGTGAGGGAAATGGAAAAGCTGCTGATCTCCCGCGGAAGAAACTGGAGTGGGTTGGAACGCCGCTCCGGCAAGGACCGGCGACAAAGGGAAGGGCGATCCCCCACTGGCTACGAACGTCGTCATCAGGTGGAGCAACGGGAAATCGAGGTTACCGAGTGGTACCTCTCCGAACCGGAATGGGAAATCCTGCAAAAGGTGTGGCTGCACTGATGGATGGTGCCAGCCCGTGTTGCGATTGAATTGATTCGTCTGACCGCTATCCGACGATCCTGCCCACAAACGGGCTCCACGTCTGGCCCGCTTACTTTCCAATACAGAAGCGCGAGAAGATGACCCCGAGCAGGTCGTCGGGCGTGAACTCGCCGGTAATCTCGTTGATGGCCTCCTGGGCGAGGCGAAGCTCCTCGGCCATCAGTTCGAGAGCCAGGCGATTTTCCAGTGCGACCTGGGTGTGAGCGAGGGCGGTGCGTAGCGCCACCAGATGGCGCTCGCGGGCCAGGATGACGTCCTCCCCGTGACGATGCCAGCCAGCCACGCGCAGCAGTTCGCCGCGCAGCAGGTCGATGCCCTGGCCGGCCTTGGCGGACAGGAAGAGCTGGACGCCTTCCGGGCCTTCGAGCCGCTCGGGCTGGCGCTCCACCAAGTCGACCTTGTTGAAGACGGTGATCCGTTCGACGCCGGCCGGCAGGCGTGCGTCGATGGCTGCATCGGCGTCGGTCACGCCATTGCGTACGTCCACCAACCGTACGACGACGTCGGCTCGTTCGATTTCCTGCCAGGTGCGGGCGATGCCGATCTTCTCGACTTCGTCGTTCGTGTCGCGCAGGCCGGCAGTGTCGGTGATGTGAAGCGGGATGCCTTCGATCTGGATCGTCTCGCGCAGCGCGTCGCGGGTGGTGCCGGCAATGTCGGTGACGATCGCGCGCTCTTCGCCGGCGAGGCGGTTCAGCAGGCTGGATTTGCCGACGTTGGGCTGGCCGACCAGCACCACGTGCAGGCCATTGCGCAGCAGGCTGCCCTGGGCGGCGCGGTCGAGGATGGCTGAAAGTTCATCGACGATGGTGGCGACGCGTTCGAAGGCTCGTGCCTCGATGAGGAAGTCCACGTCCTCGTCCGGGAAGTCCAACGTGGCTTCCACCAGCATGCGCAGGTCGATGAGGCGATCGCACAGACCGTGGACTTCCTGCGAGAAGCTGCCGGTCAGCGAGCGGACGGCAGAACGGGCGGCGGCAGCGGTGGAGGCTTCGATGAGATCGGCGACGCTTTCCGCTTGGGCGAGATCGAGCTTGCCGTTGAGGAAGGCGCGGCGGGTGAATTCGCCGGGCTCGGCCAGACGGGCGCCGAGTTCCAGGCAACGGGCCAGCAGCATCTGCATGACCACCGGGCCGCCGTGGCCCTGTAATTCGATGACGTCTTCGCCGGTGAAGGAGTGGGGCGCCGGGAAGTAGAGGAGGAGGCCTTCGTCGATCAGTTGCCCGCTGCCGTCACGGAAGCGGGCGAACTGGGCGACCCGGGCTTGCGGCTCGCGGCCGGAGAAGGTGGCCACGAGCGCGGAGAGCTTCGGCCCGGAGATCCGGACCACGCCGATGCCACCGCGCCCGGGCGCGGTGGCGATCGCCGCGATGGTGTCACTCGGCGGTTTTGCCACCGGCCGCGATCATCCGGTTGATCTGCCATTGCTGGGCGATCGACAGGGAGTTGTTCACCACCCAGTACAGCACGAGGCCGGCCGGGAACCACAGGAACATGAAGGTGAACAGGATCGGCATCAGCATCATCACCTTGGCCTGGATCGGATCGGGCGGCGCCGGGTTGAGACGGGTCTGGATCAGGCTGGTGGCGCCCATGATGAGCGGCAGGATGTAGAACGGATCCTTCACGGACAGATCGTGGATCCAGCCCAGCCACGGCGCGCCGCGCATCTCGACGACGCCGAGCAGCACCCAGTAGAGGGCGATGAAGACCGGGATCTGGATCAGGATGGGCAGGCAGCCGCCGAGGGGATTGACCTTCTCGCGCTTGTAGAGGTCCATCATGGCCTGCTGCAGTTTCATCTTGTCGTCGCCGTACTGCTCCTTGAGGCGCTGCAGGCGCGGGCCGAGGGTCTTCATCTTGGCCATCGACTTGTAGCTGGCGGCGGACAGTGGGAAGAACAGCGCCTTCAGCCCGATGGTCACCAGGATGATGGCCCAGCCCCAGTTGCCGGTGAGCTTGTGCAGCGATTGCAGAACCCAGAACAGCGGCGCGGCGATGATGGTCAGCCAGCCGTAGTCCACCACCAGGTCGAAGCCCTTGGCGAACTGGTCGAGGCGGCTCTGTTCCTGCGGGCCGGCATACAGCGGCACCGACAGCTTGCCGGTCTGGCCCGGGGCGATGCTGGCCACCGGCACGATGACGCCGGCGGAGTACAGGTCAGGGCTAATCTGGCTGGCGAAGAACTCGCGCTCACCTTCCTTCGGCGCCCAGCCGGCGACGAAGTAGTGCTGGACCATCGCGGCCCAGCCGTCGGCGGCCTTGGTGACGAACTTGGCCTTCTTGTTGGCGATGTCCTCGAACTTCACCTTCTGGTACTTCTCGGCTTCGGTATAGAACGCCGGGCCGGTGAAGGTCTGCACCCCGAAGCCGCCGGGCTGCTCGGCCGGCTTGCCGTCACGAGTGAACTGGAAGTAGGCGTGCGGTGTCAGCGGTGCGGCGCTGCCGTTGGCGATCTCGTAGCTCACCTCGGCGGCGTAGCTGCCGCGGTGGAAGGTGATCAGCTTGCTGACCTTCACGCCATCGGCGGTCGGCGCTGCATCGAGGCGCAGCGTGACGGCATCTTCGCCGTCCTTCAGCGCGACGTTTTTGCTGCTCAGCGTGAACAGGGTCTTGTGGTTCGGCAGACCGTTGCCGATCAGGCCGGTCTGGGCCGCGTAGTTGTGCTTCTCGCCGTTGTCGAAGAGCACATAGTTGCGGTTGTGGTCTTCGGTGGCCCTGTGCTGGGTCAGTTCCAGCCGGATGATGTCGCCGCCCTGGGCGGAGACTTCTGCCACCAGCAGGTCGGTGCGCACGGTGGCGATCTCGGCGGGCGCAGGGGCTGCGGCGGCGGCCTGGCCGGGCACGGCAGTGGCGCCGGGGGCCGCAGTGGCGGTGGGCGTCGGCACGCCGGAGGCTGCGCCGCTGTCGGCTGCGGCTACAGGCGGAACCTTGGGCTGGTTGTGCTTCTGCCAGCCGTCCCACAGCATGACCAGCGAGAACGAGAAGACGAGAAGGAGGATCAGGCGACGGTTGTCCATCGGTGTCAGTGTCAGGAAGGGGTTGAGGCGGACCGGAGGCGGTGGATCAGGGCACGGGGTCGAAGCCGCCACCACTGAATGGATGGCAACGGCACACCCGGCGTGCGGCGAGCCACGAGCCCTTCAGGGCTCCATGACGTTCCACGGCCTCCACGGCGTACTCCGAACAGGACGGAACGAAGCGGCAGTTGCGTCCCAGCATCGGGCTGATGGCGTAGCGATAGACCTGCAGCAGGGCCAGCACGGCGCGTTTCATCACTTCGCCTTGTTCTCGCGGCCTGCCTTGGGCAAACGCGCGAACAGGGCGAGCATGTCTTCGCGCATCGTGCGTCTCGTTACGTCGCCAACCTTAGCCGACAATCGTAACACCAGATCGTAGTCCGGCAAGCTTGCGTGGGCATGACGGAACACGTCGCGGCCGATCCGCTTCACCAGATTGCGCAACACGGCGCGCTTGGCGAGCTTCTTGGCGACAACGAGACCAAGGCGGGCGCCCCCGACTTCGTTCGGACAGTAGTGCAGTGCGAAGTACTTTCCGCGAAGCACGCGCCGAAAAGCAAAAACGGATGAGAACTCATCCGTTTTGTGCAGTCGCAAGGACGAGCCGAAGCCGAATCCTGCCGGGGGTGTCGCTTCCTCTGCCGCGCGATCCTCGCTGCCGACAGGGGAAGTGGCCTCTGCGGCCTTAGACGGCGAGGCGATGACGGCCCTTGGCGCGGCGAGCGGCGATGACCTTGCGGCCGCCACGGGTGGCCATGCGAACCAGGAAGCCGTGGGTGCGCTTGCGACGGACGACGGAAGGTTGGTAAGTACGTTTCATTTTTCGTGCCCGAAAAGTTGAGTCAAACGCGCAATTTGATACGTTAACCCACTGTTTGTCAAGCACGTTTTGATGCCCCCGCGCAAGCCCCTGCCGGCTGGGCGTGGCGATGGAGTGCGCTGCCCGGCCGTTCGTCTGTACAAGCTGTGGATAAGTCTACGCCGGGAGGGTACAATACGCGTTTGGCCGGACCCCCATGCGCGCATGTCCGGCTGCCCCGATCCTAGGTCGGAGCGCCCCGTATAACGAGAATCCGCGCGCATTCCGCTGCTTACCAAACCCACCCGTAGATCGTGCCCGAAGCCTCATCGTCGTCCCAATGCGCCGCGTTCTGGACGCATTGCCTGAGCTGCCTGGAGCAGGAATTGCCCGCCCAGCAGTTCAAGACCTGGATCCTTCCCCTGCGCGTCGAAGAACTGAGCGACGACGGGGTGGGGCTGCGTCTGGTCGCTCCTTCCAACTTCCATCGCCAGTGGCTGCGTGACCGCTACCTGCGGCGCATCGAAGAGCTGGGCGAGGAGTACTTCGGCGGCCTGCCGACCATCGAGATCAGCCTGGCGCCCGCGGGTGGCCTGCGTCGCCCCATGCCGGCCGCTGCGCCCGTTACCGCCGCCCCGGCGGCTCCGGCTGCTGCGCCCTCTCCGGCCGCGCCTGCCATCGCCACGCCGGCGGGCCTGCGTCCGGCCGCCCCGGAGGCCGGCACTTCTGCCGAAGTCGTCAACTACGACAAGTCGCGCCTCAACCCCGATTTCACCTTCGACACGCTGGTCACCGGCCGCGCCAACGACCTGGCCCGCGCCGCCGCCCTGCAGGTGGCCCAGAACCCCGGCGTGTCCTACAACCCGCTGTTCATCTACGGCGGCGTCGGTCTCGGCAAGACCCACTTGATCCACGCGCTGGGCAACTACGTCTTCAAGCACGACCCGAAGAAGGTCATCCGCTACGTGCACGCCGAGGACTACTACGCCGACGTGGTGCGCGCCTACCAGCAAAAATCCTTCGACGTCTTCAAGCGCTACTACCGCTCGCTGGACGTGTTGATCATCGACGACATCCAGTTCTTCAACAACAAGAACCGGACGCAGGAAGAGTTCTTCCACGCCTTCAACGCCCTCACCGAGGCCAAGAAGCAGATCATCATCACCAGCGACACCTACCCCAAGGACGTCCAGGGGCTGGAAGACCGCCTGATCTCGCGCTTCGACTGGGGCCTGACGGTGCAGATCGAGCCGCCCGAGCTCGAGATGCGCGTTGCCATTCTCAAGAAGAAGGCCGAAGCCGAGCGCATCGACCTCAACGAGGACGTTGCCTTCCTGATCGCCAAGAACCTGCGCTCCAACGTGCGCGAGCTCGAAGGCGCTCTCAAGAAGGTGCTCGCCTTCGCCCGCTTCCACGGCCGCGACGTCAGCCTCGAAGTGGCCAAGGAAGCCCTCAAGGACCTGCTCAACGCGCACAACCGGCAGCTCACCGCGGAGTTCATCCAGAAGACGGTCGCCGATTACTACAAGATCAAGGTCGCCGACATGCACTCCAAGAAGCGCACCCGCGTCATTGCGCGGCCGCGCCAGGTAGCCATGTTCCTTGCCAAGGACCTCACCCCGATGAGCCTGCCGGCCATCGGCGAAGCCTTCGGCGGCCGAGACCACACCACCGTGCTGCACGCCTGCCGCACCATTGCCGAGCTGCGCCTCGGCGACACCCAGCTCAACCACGACCTCCACGTGCTGACCCAGGTGTTGCGTGGTTGAAGCCTGCAACCATTACGATCTGCGGACTGGCGCCCCGGCGCCCCGCCCCCTGAAAAACGATTCGGAGACCTGAGTCCATGCTGCTCTTCACTGCGCCCCGCGACGCCCTTCTCGCCCCGCTGCAATCGGTATCCGGCATCGTCGAGAAGCGTCACACCCTGCCGATCCTCTCGAACGTGCTGATCGAGAAGAAGGGTGAGTCCCTCACCCTCCTCGCCACCGACATCGAAATCCAGATCCGCAACAGCACCACCGCGGCCGATGGCGCCGACGACGTGGCGATCACCGTCGGTGCCCGCAAGCTGCAGGACATCCTGCGCGCCCTGCCCGACACCGCCGACGTCAGCCTCACGCTGGACGACAAGCGCATCACCCTCAAGGCCGGCAAGAGCCGCTTCCAGCTGCAGACCCTGCCCGCCGCCGACTACCCGCGCCTGGCCCCGCCGGAAGGCGAAGGCGTGCACTTCACCACCACCCAGAGGGCTTTCAAGAAGCAGCTGGCGCTGGTGCAGTACGCCATGGCCCAGCAGGACATCCGCTACTACCTCAACGGCCTGCTGCTGGTCGTGTCCGGCGACGTGCTGCGCATGGTTGCCACCGATGGCCACCGCCTGGCCTACGCCGCCTCGCCGCTGGTTGGCGATTTCGCCCGTACCGACGTGATCCTGCCGCGCAAGACCGTCGTCGAACTGGCCCGCCAGCTGTCCGACTCCGACGAAGCCCTCGAGATCACCATCGTCGGCAACCAGATCGTCTTCCGCTTCGGCCACATCGAGCTCATCTCCAAGCTCATCGACGGCAAGTTCCCCGACTACGAGCGCGTCATCCCGCAAGGCCACCCCAAGCTGGTCAAGGCCAGCCGCCTGGCCCTGCTGCAGTCCCTGCAGCGTGCCGCCATTCTCACCAACGAGAAGTTCCGCGGTGTGCGCCTGATGCTCTCCGAAGGCAGCCTCAAGCTGGTGTCCACCAACGCCGAACAGGAAGAAGCGCTGGAAGAACTCGAAGTCGACTACGCCGGCGACAGCCTCGACATCGGCTTCAACGTCACCTACCTGCTCGACGTGCTGACCAACGTCGCCGCCAACGAGATCGAGATCCGCTTCAACGACGGCAACGCCAGCGCCCTCTTCGGCCTCGCCGACAACACCGACTTCAAGTACGTAGTCATGCCGATGCGGATCTGATCCGTCGAGTCACCATCCGACTGCGAGCCCCCGCCAGGGGGCGTCCTGCTGTACCCGCTGAACCGAGAACGCCATGTCCGATACGCCGCAACAACCCGCACCCGCCGACAACTACGACGAATCCAGCATCCAGCAGCTCGAAGGGCTGGAGGCCGTGCGCAAGCGGCCGGGCATGTACATCGGCGACACCTCCGACGGCACCGGTCTGCACCACATGGTCTTCGAAGTCGTCGATAACGCCATCGACGAAGCCCTCGCCGGCCACTGTGACGACATCGTCATCACCATCCACGCCGACAACTCCATCTCCGTCACCGACAACGGCCGCGGCATCCCGACCGGCGTCAAGATGGACGACAAGCACGAGCCCAAGCGCTCCGCCGCCGAAATCGTCATGTGCGTGCTGCACGCCGGCGGCAAGTTCAACCAGAACAGCTACAAGGTGTCCGGCGGTCTGCACGGCGTCGGCGTGTCCTGCGTCAACGCCCTCTCCAAGTGGCTGCGCCTCACCGTCGCCCGCGACGGCCACAAGCACTTCATGGAATTCAACCGCGGCCACGCCGTGGACCGCGTCATCGAAGTCGTCGACGGCGTCGAGACCAGCCCGCTGAAGATCATCGGCGACACCACCAAGCGCGGCACCAAGGTGCACTACCTCGCCGACGAAGAGATCTTCGGCACCGTCGAATACCACTACGAAATCCTCGCCAAGCGCCTGCGCGAACTGTCCTTCCTCAACAACGGCGTCAAGATCCGCCTGGTGGACCAGCGCAGCGGCAAGGAAGAAGACTTCGCCTTCGCTGGCGGCGTCTCCGGCTTCGTCGAATACATCAACCGCGCCAAGTCCGTGCTGCACCCCAGCGTCTTCCACTCCAGCGGCGAATCCATCCAGAACGGCGTGCCCATCACCGTCGAAGTCGCCATGCAGTGGAACGACAGCTACGCCGAACAGGTGCTGTGCTTCACCAACAACATCCCGCAGGCCGACGGCGGCACCCACCTCACCGGCCTGCGCGCCGCGATGACCCGCGTCATCAACAAGTACATCGAAGAACACGAGATCGCCAAGAAGGCCAAGGTGGACATCTCCGGCGACGACATGCGCGAAGGCCTCGCCTGCGTGCTCTCCGTCAAGATGCCCGACCCCAAGTTCGCCTCCCAGACCAAGATGAAGCTGGTCTCCGGCGAAGCCCGCCCGGCCGTCGAAGAAGTCGTCGCCCAAAAGCTCGCCGACTTCCTGCTCGAGCGCCCCGCCGACGCCAAGACCATCTGCGGCAAGATCGTCGAAGCCTCCCGCGCCCGCGAAGCCGCTCGCCGCGCCCGTGAAATGACCCGCCGCAAGGGCGTCCTCGACGGCATCGGCCTGCCCGGCAAGCTCGCCGACTGCCAGGAAAAAGACCCCGCCCTGTGCGAAATCTACATCGTCGAGGGTGACTCCGCAGGCGGCTCCGCCAAGCAAGGCCGCGACCGTAAATTCCAGGCCATCCTGCCGCTGCGCGGCAAGGTGCTCAACGTCGAACGCGCCCGCTTCGACAAGCTCATCAGCTCCGAGCAGATCACCACCCTGATCACCGCCCTCGGCACCAGCATCGGCCCCGAAGACTTCAAGCCCGAAAAGCTGCGCTATCACCGCATCATCCTGATGACCGACGCGGACGTGGACGGCGCGCACATCCGCACCCTGCTGCTCACCTTCTTCTACCGCCAGATGCGCGAACTCGTCGAGCGCGGCCACATCTACATCGCCCAGCCGCCGCTCTACAAGATCAAGCACGGCAAGAACGAGATGTACATCAAGGACGACAACGAGCTCAACGCCCACCTGCTCAAGCTGGGCCTGGAAGGTGCCGCCCTCACCCCGAGCGAGGGTGCCGATCCCATCCACTCCGAAGCCCTCGGCGGCCTCGCCCGCACCTACCTGCTGGCCGAAGCCGTCATCCGCCGCCTCGCCGACTGGATCGACTCCTCCGTCCTGCACGCCCTGCTCGCCAACGACCTGCCCCTGTCGCTCGACGACGAAGCCGCCGCCCGCGACTCCGCCGCCCGCCTGCAGGCCGCCGTCGGCTCCGCCGTCGGCTCCGCCGTCACCATCGAGGCCCGCCACGACGAAACCAGCGAAGCCTGGACGCTCCAAATCGCCCGCATGCACCACGGCAACCGCAAGCTCAGCCGCATCGATGGCGACTTCCTCAACGCCGGCGACTACCGCACCATCCGCCAGGCCACCGAGTCCATCTCCGGCCTCATCGGCACCGGCGCCGTCATGCGCCGCGGTGAAAAGCAGCAAGCCGTCACCAGCTTCGCCGACGCCATCCGCTGGATGCTGGGCGAAGTCGAACGCGGCATCTCCAAGCAGCGCTACAAAGGCCTTGGCGAAATGAACCCCGAGCAGCTGTGGGAAACCACCATGGACCCCGCCGTCCGCCGCCTGCTCCGCGTCCAGATCGACGACGCCATCGCCGCCGACGAGATCTTCACCACGCTGATGGGCGACAACGTAGAACCCCGCCGGGCGTTCATCGAAGAGAACGCGCTGTATGCGCGGAATATCGATGTGTAACCGGACATCGGCCCGGCACTGACGACGTATCAGAAAGAGGCCTGCGGGCCTCTTTCTGCTTTCTGGAGTGCCCTTTCAAAGGGGTGCGGGGAGCAACTGTCAAGGAGTCCTTGACAGTTCAGTTCACATGAAGATCTCAGGAGCAGCGCCAGTCATTGCCGCATGAAACGCTGTCATCTAAAGTTTGAGTTGGCTTCAGTCGCTACATGTTGATGGCTTTTGGCCAAGATGCTGATTAGGCATCACTCAGGGATGGTGGGGTGTGGCCATTGGCTGACTCATATGCTTCAAGGAACTTATATAGCTCATCGACGAGCGTTGTATCGCCAAAGGCCTTTGCTACGATTACGGTGGCCATGAGACCTCGATAAATATAATTCTCAGCCTCTTGTGCGAATTCAGTAACTCGTGGTGTCCCTCGCATTCCGGCGAGGTGGAAGGTTGGTGGGACGCCGCCATACATGTCCATTATGTTCTCGGAGGCTGCATGGACGTATCCAGAGTACGCGGTACCAATGCTCTCTCCGGCGGTTAATGTTTGTGACAAGTTAACTTCCTGCCCAAGCGTATTCATTGTGTGGGCACGAATTTTCTTACGTGGAACCATATTAGGTTTCTGAATTTCTAGGCTTCCCTCGCGACGTGAAAAGACGGCTTCGGCATAGAACGCCTTAAGATATTGTTCGTGTCGCTCAGTTCTTGCGCCATCCGTTTCCGCTGTGGCCAAAAAGAAGATGTCCTCCTGAATTTCATCCAGAGTCCTAAAGAGGACACCAACCTCTTGAACGTAACCATAGTGGAGTAGGACTGCAACGGCATTCAGGCCGCTGATACTCCGCGCGAGTTTCTGGATCAGCGCCTCATGGATCCCCTTGTTTGCATATCGGAAGGCGAACGAGTCGCCGTGAGGTACGCGCAGTGGCGGTAACAGGGCATGCTCCATTTGGCGAAATGCCCTAGTCATCTCGATAACGGCTTCTGCTTGTAGTCGGGGCATTTTGTGGTGTCTAACGTAGAGCTACCCGGCACTGCGCAGATATATCGCGCACCGTCTGACGGCCCAAGAGAGTGTGACTGAACATAATGTCATGTCAGGTCTAATGTTGAAGCTGGAGATAGGGTGAGAATTTTTCATGGAGTATCTCGTATTGAGCAGCAAACCATTTCTTGATGTCAGCTTGCGCATAGACATTTCTCGAACGCTCTTCACTGACCGGAACCCCCTGAAGTTCAGCATCAAGAGTTTGAAGATTGAGTGCCTTTAAATAGAGTTGTTCATTAAGGTACACCGCAATTGATGCGTCGAATAGCCACGTGGCTTCGCGGGTGGAAAGCAAGAATTTGGATAATTCTTCATCCTTTGCTTTTCCGCTGATCAGAATTGACCCGATAAGGTTTCTTGCAGCCTCAAATACAGAATAGCGTCTATCAAAAAGATCAAGTTTCAGTTTGTTTTGTGCAAGGCGCCATTGCCGATATGCGATTAGGGCGCCAAGAATTGCTACTGTCGGTGTGAGTAGCGCTGAAAGGTAAGCGGTCCAATGTGGATCTGGGCACATGAGAGGCCTCATTTTGTATGAGCGCGACTACTTTGCTCGCTTGCAGAAGTTTTCCATATTCGGGATGAATTTCCATGTCGGTGAAATGTTGTCATCAAGTTCTTCTTCCCCGTCCTCAGGCTAAGGTGACAAACAGATGAATGGACTGGCGCATGGGGCAATCTTGAAGGAGAGAGTCTGTAAAGGATATTTCCACGAGTCCCGCATGAAAGCTGTGGCCTCCTTCACTCCCTGCACGGCGTCCAGTGGAGTCAAAACAATCCAATTGACATTTTCTACCCCCCTCTCCCAGAATCCCCTTCGCACAATTTCGTGCCAATGTCATGAATCGGCAAGCCGAGAAGGAGCGAGAGGATGACCCAGAACGTGATTTCACTGCCGCTGTCTGCGGAGCAGATCGACCTGGTCCAGAAAGCCCTGGAGGTGCTGGAGCAGCAGTTGGCGGGTTTGATTTCCCTGTCGGTGGATCAGCGGCGGGAGCTGAGCAAGATGGGGCCGAAGTCGGAGATGTTCGCGCGCAAGGCGTATGACGTGATCGCCCAGTCTCCGGAGATTCTGCCGGGGACCTTCGATCTGAAGGAGTTTGGCGCGGACATCCAGGCGCTGGATCGCCTGCGTCCGGTGCTGGCCCGTCTGACCGCGCTGACTCAGCGCGGGGAGGACACCGAGATGGCGCTGGGCAGCGACATCTACGCTGCGGCCTTGGAGGCTTACCGTTTTGCTAAGCTCGCGGGCAAGGGCACGGCACTGGATGAACTCCGCGCTCAGGCGTCGACGCGTTTCAAGGGGCAGAGTCGGCGTCGCGATGACGCGGGTGCCGTTCCGGCCTGATGGTCCTCGGTCGCAGGGGAGTGCGCGAGGCCTGGATTGAGACCCGTGTTGCTCTGAGCTTCACGGGTTTCAATTTTTGGTGAGCCAGCTTCCTTCGGACATGAACGGGCTTCAATCAGGGGTGAGCCAGTTCATGTTGCAGCCTTGAGCGCTTCGCTCTGAGGGAAGTGGGCTTCAATCGCGGGATCAAAAGTTCAGCTCCGACGGAAGCGGGCTTCAATCACGGGATCAAATGCTCAGCTCCGAGGGAAGCGAGTTCAAATCCCGGCATCAAGCGTTCGGCTCCGCGCATCGAAGGTTCAAGTCGGAGAGGCGAGAGTCTGTCCAGGTCTGGCGTGTTTTATCCGGTTTTATCTTGTTCAGGATAAAACCGGATAGTTGGGGCGGATCGCCAGTTGGCCGGGATCGCCGCAAATCTTGACCCCCGCTGTAACTCAGGCCGATACTTCACTCGTTACCTAAACAATGGTGACCGGGATTGGAACCCCGGATCGACATAGGCCGATACGATCAGGCCGCGCTGTGCGCGGTTTTTTCTATTGGTGCATGGCTGCGTCCATCCTATGGCGGGCCGTGCGGGGCAGCCGTGAGGCTGGCCGGTTCCTATGTCCCGGTAGTTCCAACCCCGTACGGTTCCGCCGCCCTCATTGGAACGAGAGCGCGGAAATCCATATCGCAGACATAGGAGTTATCACCATGCACCACCGCGAAATGGGCCCAGTTGCCCGAACCCTGCTTTACCGTCTCCGTCCGAGCAGTGTCATGCCCGCATGTCATCCGATCGTCATCGGAAGGAGTATCGCATGAGCACTCCGATGGAGTTTCCCGCAACAGCTGATCCGCTTTACCTGCTCAACGACGAAGTTGGAAATTTGGCGCTCACCGACCAGCTTTCCGCCCGTCAGGCCCAGCTCCAGGCTTTGCTTGCCGTGACTTTCGGCAGTTCGGGCGACGCCTTTCGGCGTCTCAGTCCCACTTACCAAGACAATTACCTGTGGGCCTGCGCGATGATCGCGGAGGAGGTGCAGGAATTGTTCGAGGCCTTGCGGGCGCGGGGGCGTGCTTAGAGGATCAGCCGGGTCAGGGGGCAGGTGTTTCTTGCCGTTGCGTATGTCGTGCTGGTTGGCGTCGTAACGGCACACTTGCTCCATAAAGGGCTGGGACGCTCTATCAAAATGGGACTTCCCCTATTTCCCAATCTCATACCGCAGTTCCACCATGCTGGTCCCCATCTGGCGAACTGACATCAGCCGCAGCGTGGGGCTCAGGATGCGGCGTGGAAAGACCGGTTTCCCCTTGCCGAGGGTCACGGAGCCGATCTGGATGATGATTTCATCGAGCAGTCCGGCGTCATGAAACTGCCCCGCCAGGTCTCCGCCGCCGACGATCCAGATGTTCTTCGGCCCGGCAGCGGCGCGCATCTGCTGGTGCACCTCGCGCACGTCGCCTTTGACGAAGCGGATGTCCGAACCTTCAATGACGGGGAGCTGGCGGGTGGTGAATACCCAGACAGGCTGGGTGTAAGGCCAGGGTGATCCGGTTTCGGCGGCCACCTGGTCGGCGTTGCGGAGCATCCATTCATAGGTGGAGGACCCCATGGTCAGCGCGCCCACTTCCGCGATGAAGGCGGGATAGCTGGACGCATTCAGATCGCCAAGGGGAAACAGCCATTCCAGCGAGTCATCCTCGGTGGCGATGAAGCCATCGAGACTGGAGGCGGTGTAGTACTGGGTCTTCGTCATTCCGATCACCTCTTGCCAAAGGCGTTGTGCACACGGCGAAAATTACTCCCATGTGATAATCCGGCACACCCCTCCTGCACGGAAGATCCGCATGGAATCCCTGCTCGTCCTGCTGGCGTTTGCCTTTGTCATCGCGCCCATCGTGCTGCTGTTCCTGGTGATCGGTGCCCGGCGCCGGCTGGGGGACCTGGAGCAAAAGGTCCTGCTGCAGGAGGAGCGGATCCAGCAGCTTTATCGTCAGGCCAGTGCCGCCCGGACGGCTGAGCCGCCAGAGGTTCCCACCGTCCGGCCAGCCGAAGTGTCCGTGGCTCCGACGCCCGGCGCCGCCCCGGCGGCGGTCCCTGCCGAAATCGATGATGGCCCGGTGTTCGTGCCGGTGCTGCCGGACCGGGAGCCGGCCCCGCTTGCGGAGGCCGTGGCCGATTACGAGCCGGAGCCGGCCACGATGCCCGGCACCGTGGAGACGCCCGCCGAGCCCGTCCGGCCCGCTCCGCCGCCGGAGGCTTACGAACCGGCACCGCCACCGGCCTGGCTGCTGGCCGCCAAGGCCTGGCTGTTCGGCGGCAATCTGGTGGCCAAGGTCGGCCTGCTGATTCTCTTCTTCGGCGTCAGCTTCCTGCTCAAGTACGCCGCGGCGCGGGTTTCGGTGCCGATCGAGCTGCGTCTGGCCGGCATCGTGGTCGCCGACATCGCCCTGCTGCTGTGGGGCTGGCGCATCCGCGCAAGCCGCGCGTCGATCAGCCTGCCGGTGCAGGGGGCGGCCCTCGGCATCCTGATGCTGGTGACCTTCGGCGCCTTCCGCCTGTATGACCTGATTCCGGGTGGCCTGGCCTTCGCGCTGCTGTTCGTCCTGACCTTGTTCACCTGCCTGCTGGCGGTTCTGCAGGATGCGGTCTGGCTGGCGGTGTTCGGCATCGTCGGCGGCTTTGCGGCGCCGATCCTGACCTCCACCGGGCAGGGCAGCCATATCGGCCTGTTCTCGTATTACGCGCTGCTCAACGCCGGGGTTCTGGCCATCGCGCTCAAGCGTTCGTGGCGGCTGCTCAACCTGCTGGGCTTCGCCTTCACCTTCCTGATCGGCACGGCCTGGGGCGTGCTGCGCTACCGGCCGGAAGACTATCTCTCGGCCCAGGGCTTCCTGATCCTGTTCTTCGTCTTCTACGTCGCCATCGCCATCCTCTACGCCGGCCGCCAGGCGCCGCGCCTCAAGCACTATGTGGACGGCACGCTGGTCTTCGGCACGCCGCTGCTGGCCTTCGGCCTGCAATACGGCCTCGTCCGCGACACGCCCTTCGGGCTGGCCTTCTCGGCGCTGGCGCTGGGGCTGTTCTACACCGGCCTTACTTTGGCCCTGTGGCGCCGCCGCGGCGATACGCTGAAGCTGCTGGTCGAATCCTTCCTGGCCCTCGGCATCGTGTTCGGCACCCTGGCCATTCCGTTTGCCCTCGATGGTCGCTGGACCTCGGCCGCCTGGGCGCTGGAAGGCGCCGGCATCGTGTGGGTCGGCCTGCGCCAGAAGCAGACGCTGGCCTGGGTGTTCGGCGTGCTGGTGCAGGTCGGCGCCTGGGTGTCCTACGTGGGATCGGTCAGCGGCCTGCAGCCGGACGTCGCCACCCAGTCCAATCTGTGGCTCGGCTTCCTGCTGCTGGCGGGTACCGGCTTCGTCATGGCGATGAATTTCCGCAAGGAAAGCCTTGCCGACGCCGGCGAAGGGGCGTCCGTCCCGATCGCCGCCACGCTGGCTACCTTCTTCCTCTTCTTTGCCGCGCTGTGGCTGCTGGCCGGCGCCTGGTCGGAGATCTTCCTGCACGGCGGGGCGCACGCGCATACCTTGTATGTGCTGAGCGCCATGGCCGTGGCCGCCATCCTCGGCGTGATCGCCGGGCGCCTGGAATGGCCCATCGCGCGTTATTTCGCGCTGGTTCCGCAGGTGCTGGCCGGTCTGGCCCTTTTCTGGTTGCTGGATTTCGACTTCACCGTTGCGGGGCCGCTTGTCAGCGACAATCTTTTCGACACCGGCTTCCTCGGCGGCCTGCTGCTTGCGCTGGGCGCGGGGGTCAGCAGCCGGGCCTTCCTGCGCCAGCCGGAAGGCCGCTATCGCCTGCATTCCCGCATCCTGCTCGGCTGGGCCGCCTACTGGTGGTTTGCCTGGGTGCTGGGCAGCCTCAACGGCTGGGGGGAGCAGGTTCTCGCCAGCCATAATCTGTTCCGCGAGACCGCCTGGCCGCCCGTCCACCCCCTCTATGGCCTCTTCCTGGCGCTGGCCGCGCCGCTCTTTGCCCGCCTGGCCACGCGCTGGCAATGGGGCGAGCTGCGCTGGCTTGCCGCCGCCGTGTGGCCGGGCCTGCTCCACGCCACGCTGCGGATTCTCGAGCAGCTCGGCAACCATCTCGCCATCCCCCCAAGGCCGGTGTGGCTGGCCTTTGTCGCGCTGTGGGCGGCCAGCGAATGGCTGCTGCGGGATGCCGGCCAGGCCGGCTGGCTGCTGCCGGCACGCCAGCCCCGGCTGTTGCGGGTGTTGCACGCCCTCCGTACGGTCGGTCCGTGGCTCATCCTGTGGCCGCTCGGGCACCATCTGGTCATCCTGGGCCTGCAGGCCGATTCGCCGGAACAGGCCGAACTCCTCGCTGCCGGTGGCTGGTTCACCGCCGGCAGTTGGGCGCGCTACCTGCCGGCCTGGGCGATGATGGCCTACGTGGCGCTGCTGATCCCCCGCGCCCGCAGCGAGCGCTGGCCGACCGCTCCCATCGCCGACTGGTACCGGAGCGTGCTCATCCCGCTGGGTACGTTGTGGTCCGTCGGGGTTGCCGTGATCTGGAACTTCACGCAGAACGGCCTGATGGCGCCCTTGCCCTACCTGCCGCTGCTCAACCCCCTCGACCTCACCACCGGCTACGCCGCGCTGCTCGCCGTGGCCAGCTGGCGGCTCACCGCGCCCGGCGGCGAACGCCGGCTGCCGGACTGGCTGCCACAGCTTGCGGCCGGCGCCGCTTACGTGTGGTTCAACCTGATGCTGCTGCGCAGCGCCGCCCACTTCCTCGACATCCCTTACCAGAGCGAAGCGCTGTTCCGCTCGCAATTCGTTCAGGCCATGCTGTCGCTGGTCTGGAGCGCCACGGCGCTGGTGCTGATGCGCTTCGCCGCCCGGCGCCTGCTGCGCAAGCCCTGGATGGCGGGCGCCGGGCTGCTGGGGCTGGTCATCCTCAAGCTGTTCCTGGTGGACCTCTCCAACATCGGTGGCATCGAGCGTATCGTGTCCTTCCTCGGCGTCGGCGTCCTGATGCTGGCCATCGGGTATCTGGCCCCATTTCCCACCGAACCCACCGACAAGAAACCGTCCGTCGCGCAATGACTGCCATGTACCCACCGCGAGTCCTGGACTTTTCCGCTGTGCTGCTGGCGGCCAGCCTCGCCGCCCCGGCCGTGGCGGCGTCCACCGCGGCCGCGGTGAAGTCTGACACCCCGGCGGACTACGCCTTCGCGCTGCCCCTGCAGGTCAACGGCAAGCAGGGCGTGGTCAGCCTGCGCCTGCCGCAGACTGTCTATCTCAAGGCCAGAACGGCCGAACTCGATGATTTGCGGGTTTTTGATGCGCAGGGCGTGGTCCAGCCGCATGCCTTGTATCGCCCGCCGGAGGAACAGCCGGCCCGGCGCGGCGTTCTGGCGGCGAGCATTTTTCCGGTCCGTGGTGGGGCGTCTACGACTGCCGGCAGGGCGCCGATCGATATCGACATCCAGACCCGCTCCGATGGCAGTGTGCAGTCGGTGCAGGCGCGGACCGGCCGCGTGCCGGACCGTGACCGTGCCGCGATCAGCCAGCTGATCCTGGATTTCGGTCCGGCGGCCAAGGGCGACGACAACGATCCGCTGCGCATCGAAGCCTTGCGCTTCCAGGCCCCCAGCGGGCAGGGCAGCTACAGCGCCGAGGTCTGGCTGGAAACCAGCGACGACCTCAAGCAATGGCACACCGCCGGCGTCGCCGAACTGAGCTGGCTGCGCAACGACGGCGCCCAGACCCTGGCCAGCGACCGCCTCGAATTGAGTCCGCAGTCCTTCCGCTACGCGCGCCTGAGCTGGCAGCGCGGCGAGCCGATCCTGTTTCCGGGCATCACGGCGGAAACGGTCACGCCGCAAAGCAGCGAGCCGGCCCGCGAAACCCTGTGGATCAAGCCCGTGGCCGGCAGGCAGGCCGGCGATCTGGTTTATGCGGCGGGAATTGCGCTGCCGGTGGAGCAGTTCAGCCTAGGGCTGCAGGAGGCGAACATCGTCTATCCGATGGCCCTCGGCGCCTACGTCGAGCGCCCCAGCCGCCAGGCCGGCAAAACCACCGAGTGGGTTTTTCAGCCGCGCTCCCAGGCCACCTTCTACCGGATCACCCAGGACGGCCAGACCCGCCGCTCGGGCGCCGTGGGTATCGGCCTTGGCCTCGGCCATCAGCAGGAATGGGTGATCCGGCCCCTGAATGCCGCGGCGACCGCTCAACCCGAGCTCGGGCTGTCGTGGCTGCCCGCGACGCTGATCTTCCTGGCCGGCGGCACACCGCCCTATACCCTCAGCTTCGGTCGCAGCGATGCGACCCCGCTCAACCGGACGCTCGACCAGGTGGCCCCTGGATTCACCCCGGTCGAACTCCGGCAACTGGAGCAGGCGCAAGTCGGCGAGCTGCAGGTTGGCCGCAGCGATGCCGCCGCAGCCAGCGCCGCCAGTCAGGCCGCCGCAGCGGCCCGGCAGCGCACTTACATCCTGTGGGGCGTGCTGCTGCTCGGCGTCGCCATCCTCGGCGGAATGGTCTGGCGGCTGGTCCGGCAGATGAATGCGGGCAAGGGAAGTTGAGGCGGGTAGGGCAGGCCGATCAAGCCGCCACCAGCCGCAGCACGGTGATCTCCGACGGTGCGCCGAAGCGTTTCGGCGGCCCCCAGTAGCCGGTGCCGCGACTGGTGTAGACCTGCAATCCACCGTGCCGGTGCAGTCCGGCGGTGAAGGGCTGCTGCAGGGGCACGAAGAAATTCCACGGCCAAAACTGGCCGCCGTGGGTGTGGCCGGACAGCTGCAGGTCGAAGCCGGCGGCGTCTGCCGCGGCGGCCGAGCGGGGCTGGTGGGCGAGGAGGATGCGCGGCAGATCGGGCGGGCTGCCGGCCAGTGCCGCCTGCGGATCGCTGGCCTGCGCGGCGTCGAAGGCGCCGGCGGAATAATCGGTCACACCGGCCAGCACGAAGCGGGCGCCGCGGTGATTGATGACCACGTGGCGGTTGTGCAGCCCGCGCAGGCCGATGCGCTCGAACTCGCGGATCCAGGCTGCGGCGCCGGAATAGTATTCGTGGTTGCCGGTCACGAAATAGCTGCCATGCCGGCTCAGCAGGCCGCCCAGCGGTGCGGTGTCGGCGCGCAGTTGGTCGACGCTGCCGTCGACCACGTCGCCGGTGATGGCGACGAGGTCGGCATCGAGCTCATTGACGCGGTTCACGATGGCCTGCACGTAGTCGCGCTTGATCGTCGGCCCGACGTGGATGTCGCTGAGCTGGACGATGGTGAAGCCGGCCAGCTCCGGCGGCAGACCGGCCAGCGGAATATCGACGCGGACCACGCCGGCCACGCGCCGTGCATTGACGAAGCCGACCACGCTGAACAGGCTGGCCAGCCCGACGACGGCCAGCGCCGTCGGCTCGGCCGCCGACGGTGCATCGGCAAGCAGCAGGCCGGCATCGCGCAGCACCGTCAGCACCAGCAGCGAGGAGAACAGGCCCATCGCCAGATTGCCGAGCCAGGACAGCCGGTCGGCCAGCGCCTGGTTGGCCACGACGAAGTGCCCCAGCAGGCCGAGCGGCACGAGGCCGGCGGATAGCACCAGCCCGCCGATAGCCAGCGCCAGGCCGGCCGTGCCCAGGTCGAGGGCTGGCAGCAGGCGCCAGCCGATGTAAGCGTGCAGCGCGCCGATCAGCGGCAGCATGCGCCACAGCGCGCGGCGCAGGCGGCTGGGCAGGGCATTCCGGCCGGTCGTCGGCCGTATCTCGGTTCGGGTCTGGGGCATGGCTGTATTCCGTTCCTGTCGTCTCAGGCGGTGCCGGACGGTTTGTCGTCGCTGCCGCCAGTGCTCTCCGGTGTTTCAACCTTGCCCGGCACCCCGCAGCGGCCCCAGCGGCTGTGGAAGCGTCCTTTGAGCTGCTGGCGCTCTTCCGGCGTCAGGCTTTCCCACTGCGCCCGGCGCTCGCGCCAGTGGCCGTGGCAGCCGCCGCGCAGCCCGCCGAAGAGGATCCGGCTGAGCACCAGCACGCCCAGCGCCTGCCAGTAGCCGATGCGCGAGACGCCGGCGAACAGGTCGGGCAGCAGGCAGTTCCACAATTCCATGACGACCCAGGTGAGGGCGCCGACGCCGGCCACGGCCAGCAGGCCGATCTTGATGCAGCGCGACACGCAGCTGGATTTCTCGGTAGAGCATTTCATCTTGGTGGTTTCCCGTTCAGTTTCGTTCGTCGTAAAGGGGCTGGAGGCGCTCACGCAGGTGCAGTACCGCCTGGCGTTTCCAGCCGAGCAAGGTGTTCAGGGGGACGCCGCCGTCGGCCGCCATGTCCTTGAAGCTGCGCCCGTCGATCTCGTGGCCGATGAAGGTGTCGCGCGGCCCCGGTGGTAGTTCGTCGAGGGCCGCCGCGATGGCTTCCAGCCACAGCCGCCGCAGGTGCGCCGCCTCGGGCCCGCCATCGCTGGCCGGCAGCGCGTCGTCCAGCCAGTGCGCGTCGTCGTCGCCGTCCTCCGGCCCGGCGAGCGGCAAGGGCTCTTCGCGCCGCTTGCGAAAGCGGTCCACGATCCGGTTGCGCGCCACCCGGAACAGCCACGCGCCGACCTGCTCGATCGGCTGCGGCAGGCGCCAGGCCTGGACCAGCTCGAAAAAGACATCCTGCAGGATGTCCTCCGCCTCGCCCGAATCCGGCACCCGCTGACGGATGAAACTGCCCAGCCGCCCGCTCTCGCGGGCGATGGTTTCAGTCAGGCGTTGGTCCTGCTCGGCCATCGGCGTGGGCTCTTCGTTGGGCAGAGGAAGTGAAAACGATGCGTCCATGCCTGGGTAGACGAACGCCAGGCGGGGATATTGTGGGGCGGGGGAAAAATAGTTGGGGGCGCGCCTAGGGGATCAGCCGGGCCAGCGTCTGGAGTTCTTCGCCGTTGAGGTCGGACACGGCCCAGAACTGCATGCCGGCGTTGCGCCAGCGGACGAGCTGGTAGCCCTGGTGGTTGTGCACGGTCGGGGCGGTCTGGCCATCGGCGGGCCATACGAAGAGGTTGATGAGGTGGCCGTGGCGGCGGTAGACCAGGGCCGCGACGGGGCGGCCGGCCACGTAGTCGAGGCGGCCGCCGATGAGCGGGTAGCCGTCGTCGGCGAGGTCCTTCACCGGCGGCGAGTAGTCCAGCTTGCCCTGGAACCAGGGTTTGACGGTGTGCTGGTCGGACGAGGCGACGTCGGTGAGGTGGGCGACCATCAGGGCGCGCACGTGGCTGCTGGCCAGTTCCTGTTCCAGTGCGCGGGTGCCGTCCGCCGGCGACAGCAGATGCAGCGTGACCGCGCTGGCCAGCACGCCGCAGGCGAAACCGGCGGCGGCGAGGCCCCAGGCCGGCCAGCGCCAGCGGCGGCCGGCTGGCGGCGTGGCCTGGCGCCGCTGGCCGGCCGCTTCCAGGGCGATCTCGGTGCGCACGGCGGATTGCAGCGCGTCGCCGGCCCGGTGGCGGGTGGCGTGTTCCCGCAGCAGGCGGCCCACGGCCCGGTCGGCGTCTTCTTCGTTCATGTCATTCCGTTCCAAGCAAATCCGCCAGCGCCGTGCGCAGGGCTGCGCGGGCGCGGGACAGGCGGGACATCACCGTGCCGATGGGGATGGCGGCGATCTGGGCGATCTCCGCGTAGGAGAGGTCTTCCAGCTCCCGCAACACGATCACTTCCCGGTAGGGCGGTTCCAGCGCGCGGATCGCCGCGTCCACCATCTGGCGGCGGTAGGCGTGCCACAGCTCGGTCTCGGGCGTGGCGCCGCGGCTGTCCGGCGGCACCGGCACGGCCGCCAGCAGCGCGTCGTCCGCGCCGTGGGCCACCCAGCGGGCGCTCATGCGCTCCTCTTCCAGCCAGGCGTAGCAGTTGTTGCGCACGATGCCCAGCAGCCAGGGCTTGGCGGCGTCGCCGCGCAGGGCGTCGAAGTAGCGGTAGGCCCGCAGGCAGGCGTCCTGCACCATGTCGTCGGCCACGTGCTCGTCCCGCACCAGCCAGCGGGCCAGGTTGTAGGCCGCGTCCAGGTGGGGCAGGACCAGCGCCTCGAAATCCCGCGTGTGCGCCATGGTCCGTCAGGTTTCCACGATCAGCATGCCGTTCATCTCCTCGTGGCCTTCGCCGCAGAAATTGTCACACAGAAAGGTCCAGCGCCCGGCGGGCAGATCGGCCACGCGGATGCGCGTCACCCGGCCCGGCGGCAGGTCGCTGCGCAGGCCCAGCTCGGGCATGCTGAAGCCGTGCACGAAATCCACCGAGCGGATGGCCAGGGTCAGGGTCTCGCCGGCGCGGGCGTGGATCTCGTTGGGCGTGTAGCGGAAGCGCCGTGCCTCCAGCTCGATGACCCGGCCTTCGCCCTCGGCGGCCCGCACGTGGCCGACGCCCAGTTCCAGCAGCGGCAGCGCCACGGCCACGCCCCCCAGGCAGCGCAGGACGTCGCGCCGCTTCATGTCGCCACCACCGGGAATTCCTGGATCGCCAGGTGGGCCGTGCGGGGCTCGGCGTCCACCTCGCGGAAGCCCAGGCCCTGGTAGGGCACCGCCGGATTCCACGGCAGTGGTGTGCGCTTTTCCTGGGAGCCGGGGGCGGGCAGCGGGAACATCAGGGACTTGGCCGAGTGGTGGGCGATGTGGCCGGTCAGGTGGTGGTGTTCCTGGTGGATGTGGCCGTAGAACACGGTCAGGTTGCGGTAGGGCATCAGCGTGGCGATCACCTGGGCGCCGTCCCGCGTGGCCCAGTCCCACTTGGGCACCAGGTCGAAGAGGGGACGGTGGGTGAACAGCACGATGGGAGCGTCCTTGTCCTGCCGCTCGAGGTCTGCCTTCAGCCACTCCAGCTGTTCGGTGCCGACGCGGGCTCCGGGGTCCGACACGTTGTCGAGGACGATGAAGTGGATGCCCTTGTGGTCGAAGGTGTAGTGGGTGGCGCCGAAGTACTCCTGGAAGGCGGCGCCACGGTCGAGGGAGGCGTCGTGCTCGCCGGGCATGAAATGCACGGTCGGCACCTTCAGCCCGGCCGCCACGCCCTTGAACTCGGCCATGCGCCGCCGCCGCTCCTCCGGGTCGTCGGTGGTGTGGGTCAGATCGCCGGTGAAGACGATGAAATCCGGCTGCCGGGGCAGGGCGTTCACCGCCGCGATGGCCTTCGGCAGCGTGCCGGTGGGGTCGGGGTTCTCGGGGCCGCGGAAGCCCCAATGCACGTCCGACAACTGGACGAAATAGAAGTCCGCGGCGTCTGCGTTCTTCGCGGTGCCCAGGCTGGAACAGCCGGTCAGCGCGGACGCGAACACCGCGCCGCCCCCGAGCCCGCACAATTCCAGAAACCGCCTGCGATCCATGGTGTTCATGTTGGTCCTCTCTGTGGGTCGGAATGCCCGGAAAGGGCGTCCCTACAGTGCATACTGTGCCGGGCCGCGGTTTATTCCCGCTTGCCCTGGCTTTTGAGGAATTCGATGAGATCGGCCCGGTCGCGGGCGTCCTCGACGCTCACGTTCATCCGCTGGCCGGGCAGGAAGCGCTCCGGATCGGTGAGCCAGCGGTCCAGGTTCTCTTCGGTCCATACGCCCTGGGCGTTGCGCAGCGCCGGGGAATAGTCGAAGCCCGGCGCCCGCCCGATGGCGCGCCCCACCACGCCGGCGTGGGCCGGCCCCTGGCCGTTGTAGCGGATCGAATGGCAGGCCGAGCAGCGCTCCCTGTACAGCGCCTGGCCCCGCTCGGCGTCGCCGGCGGCCAGGGCCGCGCCCAGCCCCAGCAGGCCCAGCCCGGCCACGCTGGCGCGCAGGACGACAGGGAATTGCAGAATGCCGCGTCCCATGGGGTGCTCCTTTCTCGAACGGGATCTCCTGCATTGCAATACCGGGTGAGGGCCGGATTTATTCCCGGCTCCCGTGGCGGGCTTGTCTTCAGGGAGCGCGTTCGCTCTAAAGATCGCAGAAATTCGCATAAGCACTGCCCTCTCCGCGCAAGGTTCGCCCCAGCCCCGCGCGTTATCATCAGCGCCCCTGCATCGCGCCCACCGGGCCCCGCGCCATCATGTCCCTGATCCCCCGTCGCCTGCCCCTGGCCGTGTTTCTTGCCGTACAGATGCTGATGCCCGCTGCGGAGGCCGCGGGGAAAACCGAGGCGGCCTTGCCCAAGGTGGAGGCCGAGGCGGGCGGGTTTGCGTCGTACCGGCTGGCCAATGGCTTCAAGATCATCCTGGCGCCGTTTCCGTCGGCGGCGAGCGTGCGGGTCGAGCTGCTGGTGAAGACCGGCAGCAAGCAGGAGGGCTATGGCGAGACCGGCATGGCGCATCTGCTGGAGCACATGCTGTTCAAGAGCGCCGGCCCGCGCGCCGACCTGAAGCGGGACCTGACCGCGCTGGGGGCGACGTGGAACGGCACGACGTCCACCGACCGCACCAACTATTTCGAGGTGGTGGCCGCCGAGCCGGAGAAGGTGGACGAGGTGCTGCGCCTGGAGGCGGACCGCTTCATCCGCGCCAGCTTCACCAAGGCCCACCTGGCCAGCGAGATGACGGTGGTGCGTAACGAGCTGGAGCGCAACGACACCGATCCGGGCAGCGTGGTGATGCGCGCGCTGCAGCGCCAATCCTATTTCTGGCACGGCTACGGGCGGCCGACCATCGGCGCGCGCAGCGACATCGAGGATGCGCCCTTCGAGGCGCTGCAGGCCTTCCACCGCAAGCATTACCGCCCGGACAACGCGGCGCTGATCGTCACCGGCAACTTCGACACGAAGCGCGTGCTGGCGCTGGCCAGCCGCCTGTTCGCCGAGGCGCGCAACCCGGCCGAGCCGAAGCCCGCCACGTGGACGCGCGAGGAGCCGCGCGCCGTCATCAACCGCAGCGAGTTGTTCCTGCCGGCCGGCACCACCATCGCCGCCAGCGGCTGGAAGCTGCCGGGCATGCGCGACCGCAGCGTGTATGCCTTCGACCTCGGCGTCAGCGCCATCTGCGCGCAGGACTGGGGCAGCCTGCGCAAGGATCTGGTGCTGGAGCGCAAGCTGGCGGTGTCGGCCCAGTGCCGCACCCAGATCCAGCCCGATTACAGCCTGCTGGTCGGCAGCGCCTCGGCGGGCAAGGACGCCGATGCCGAAGCCCTTGGCCGCGCGCTGCGCGAGCACCTGGAGACGGCGGCGCGCCAGGGCATCAGCCAGGAGCAACTGGAGCGCGCCCGCCAGGCGGAGCTGAACGGCTACGAGCGCCTTGCCAGCAACCACGAGAGCGTGGCCAGCCTGCTGTCCCGCGCCGAGGTGGCCGGCGACTGGCGGCTGTTCTTCTGGCAGCGGGACAGGGCCCGCGACGTGACGCTGGACGAGGTGAACGCGGCGCTGCGCAAGTGGGTGGTACCGACCAACCGGGCCGATGTGCTGCTGCGCCACGGCGACCAGCCGGAGGTGCCGGCGTGGACTGCCGCGCCGGCGGCGCAGGAACTGGTCGCCGGCGGCAGCTGGCCGGCACTGGCCCAGGCCAGCGACCCGATCCCCGCCAGCGCGGCGGAACTCGCCAAGGCCAGCGTGCTGGTGCCGCTGCCCGGCGAGACGGCCAAGGCCGTGCTGATCCCGCGCAAGACCCAGGGCGCGTTGGCCTGGATCAGCCTCAACAACGACTATGGCAACACCCAGGCCTTCACCGGCCGTCGCGTTGCGTGCAACTTCGGCAGCAGCCTGCTGGCCTACGGCGGCGCCGGCCTCGACCGGGACCAGCTCGACTCCAGGCTCGAAGCCCTGCAGGCCCAGTGGTCCCTGAGCCTTGGCGAGATCACGCTGGAAGTGCCGCGCAAGAACGCCGAGGCGGCCCTCGACATCCTGCTGTCGGTGTGGGCCAAGCCGAGCCTGCCGCAGAACGAGTTCGAGCGCATGAAGGCGGCCTCCATCGCCCGCCTCGAAGCCGCGCTGAAGGACCCGGCCTCCGTGGCTTCCAGCCAGGCCGCGCTGCGTTTCGACAATTACCCGGACGAGCATCCCAACCAGCCCTGGTCGCTGGAACGCCAGCTGGCCGCGGTGCGGGCCGCCACCTACGAGCAGGCCCACCAGTGCGTCGCCGACCTGCACGGCATCGGCCGGCTGCGCCTGGCGGCGGTGGGCGACTTCACGCCGGCCGACGTGCAGGGCGTGTGGGACAAGGTCGCCAGGCTGCCGAAATCTCCCGTGCCCTACGAACGCATCCGCGAGGAGGCGGCGCCGTCCGCCGTCGATACGGCGCCCATCGTGGTGAGCATGCCGGCCAAGCCGAACGCCTCGGTGGTCGGCCAGGCCCTGCTGCCGATCACCGACGATTCGCCGGATTTCCCGGCCCTGCGCATTGCCGCCAAGGTGCTCGGCGGCGACGCGGACAGCCGCATCTGGCAGCGCCTGCGGGAGAAGGAAGGCCTGGCCTACGGGGCCGGCGTCAGCCTCGGTGGGCGCAGCTTCGACCCGCGCAGCAGCTTCCGGCTGCAGGCATCGGCGGCCAGCCCGCAGGCGGAGGCCGCGCGGGCCAGCCTGCAGGCCGAACTGGCCCGTGCCCTGAAGGATGGTTTCAGCGAGCAGGAAGTGGAACGCGCCAAGCGCACCTGGCTGGAGGAGCGCAAGACCGGGCTGCGCAGCGAGAAGGGCTTTGTCGGCGTGCTGTCCGCCGGCCTGGAAAACGGCCACGACTACGCGTGGATCGCCCAGTACGACGAACAGATTTCCCGCCTCAGCGCCGCCGACGTGACCGCGGTGTTCCGCAAGTACCTGCAGGGCGCGCCGCTGGTGTGGTCCGTCGGCCGCGGCGAGTAGGCATGCCGTAGCCGGCTTATTGAGCCGGCGGCCGGGGCCGCAGCTCGTCCTGAGCGCCTCCAGGGCCGGGCTGTGAGCCCAGCCCGGCCTCCGCGGGAGCAGGAGTCCTGGGGCGCCTGGCGTTTCCTTGAGGGGTTTTAAGTCGCGGGTTCGGCGTGGACGGCGGCCAGGTAGTGCGCCATGTAGTCCTCGAAGCTGCCTTGTTGCTCCGCTTCCAGCCTGGCCTGGGCGGCCAGGGAATCGCGGGCGGCCTGCTCGAAGTGGGCTTCCGTGGCGGCGTCCAGCGGGTGCTGGCGGAACCATTCGGCGTGGCGCTCAGCCTGGCGGCGGCCGAAGGCGAACAGGCTCAGCTTGTCGTCCTGCAGGCTCTTCAGCACTTGCGCGGACGGGGTCAGCGACACGTCTTCCAGTTTGGCCCGCTGGGCGTCCAGTGCGCAGCGGTGCTGGTCGTGGCCGAAGGCGGCGTCGAGGCGGTCGGCACAGGCGCCGATGCGTTCGAGCAGTTCCAGCCCCCACGCCTGCAGGCCGATCGGCTTGCCGTGGCGGTTCAACTGCAGGCCCGGCTTGCGGCCTTCATTGACGCTGCGCGCGAAGTTGCCGGTGCATTCGCCGCATTCGCCGGAGATCAGGCCGGGGCCGTCCTCCAGCGCGCAGAACAGCAGGAAGGCGTCGAGGAAGCGCGTCTCGGTGAGGTCGATGCCCAGCGGCAGGAAAGGGTTGAGGTCCAGGCAGCGCACTTCCACGTACTGCACGCCGCGGGCGCCCAGCGCCTGCAAGGGCCGTTCGCCGCTGTTGATCACGCGTTTGGGGCGGATCGTCGAGTAGTACTCGTTCTCGATCTGCAGCACGTTGGTGTTGAGCTGCACCCACTCGCCGTCCCGCTGTGTGCCGATCGCCGCGTAGGGTGCGTAAGGCGTGGACACGGCGCGGAGCAGGCTGTCCAGGTAGCTGTCCAGGCTGTCGTAGCAGGGTGTCAGACTGGCCTGGGCCTCGCTCTGGTAGCCGAGGTCGCTCATGCGCAGGCTGGTCGCCCACGGCAGGTACAGGGTTTCGGCGTCCAGCGTGTCGAGGCGGTGCGGCTGGCCGCGGAAGAAGCTGGCGCCCACCGCCGGCGAGGCACCGAACAGGTAAGGCAGCAGCCAGCTGTAGCGGCGGAAGTTGCGGATCAGCGCGATGTAACAGGCCGATTGCCAGTCCTGCGCCGGGCGCGTGTCGCCTTCCTCTTTCTGCAGCAGCGGCCACAGGGCTTCGGGCAGCGAGAAGTTGTAGTGGATGCCGGCGATGCACTGCATCGTCTTGCCGTAGCGCACCGCCAGGCCCTTGCGATAGACGTGCTTGAGGCGGCCGACGTGGCTGTTGCCGTACTCGGCGATGGGGATGGTGGCCTCGTCCGGCAGCCGGCACGGCATTGAGTTGGGCCACAGCCGCTCTTCGCCGAGGTGGGCCTGGACGAAGCGATGGATGCCGTCCAGCTCGTCCAGCGTGTCGGCGGCGTCTTCGCGGGCGTCGGTGATGAACTCCAGCAGCGCTTCGGAGTAGTCGGTGGTGATCTGGGTGTGGGTCAGCGCCGAGCCGAGGGCCGGCGGGTGGGGCGTCAGCGCCAGGTCGCCGGCGGGATCGACGCGCAGGCTCTCCCTCTCCACGCCGTGTCGGCAGTGACGCAGCAGATCGTGCTGGTCGGCACGGTCGAAGAGGGCCAGGCGGCGCAACAGGGGATCGCTCAAAAGTCGGATTCCTAGGGGCAGATTCAGTCGGGGCGGATGGGGCGGCCGGGTCGCAAGGGGGCTGACCCGGCGCGGCTTCATCCTCCAGTATCGGGCGGCATTATGAAGTAATGGCGGTGCATGCACGCTTATTGTGCGCGCTCTATACGGAGCTGGGGACTGGGGGTTCCCGCAGTGGGATAGCCGGGCGCCGCGTTGGTTCCCGGCGCAAGGGGTGTCGTGACGCAAAAAAAAGCCTCCGCGCCGGGGACGGCGGGGAGGCTGAGGAGATGCGGATGCCGGGGCATCCGCGTCAGGGATCAGGCTTCGGCGAGCTGCAGTTGGGCTTCCGCTTCGATCTGCGAGCTGGCGCGGGTGTCGCGCATGAACCAGCACACCAGCAGCGTGCACCCGATCACCGCGGTGGCGTACCAGTAGAAGCCGCTTTCGAGGCCGGACTGCTTGAACCACAGGGCGATGTATTCCGAGGTGCCGCCGAACACCGACACCGCGAAGGCGTAGGGCACGCCGACGCCGGTGGCGCGGATCGACGCCGGGAACATCTCGGCCTTCACCAGCGCGTTGATGGAGGTGTAGCCGGACACGATGAGCCAGGCACAGGCGATCAGGCCGAAGGCTTCCCACGGGCCGCTGGCGTGGCGGATGGCGGTCAGTAGCGGCACGGTGAAGAGGGTGCCGAGCAGGGCGAAGCCAACCAGCAGCGGGCGCCGGCCGATGCGGTCGGACAGCGCGCCGTAGAGCGGCTGCAGACACATCGCGAAGATCAGCGAGGCTGCCGACACGGCGGTGGTCTGCGCGTCGGTGAGGCCCACCGACAGGCGCAGGAACTTCTGCATGTAGGTCGTATAGACGTA
The DNA here is from genome assembly GCF_058800215.1 of Zoogloea sp. GW822-FHT05C07. Classification (NCBI taxonomy): domain Bacteria; kingdom Pseudomonadati; phylum Pseudomonadota; class Betaproteobacteria; order Rhodocyclales; family Zoogloeaceae; genus Zoogloea; species Zoogloea sp. GW822-FHT05C07. Next base: position 2,236,500 of record NZ_CM179510.1, on the reverse strand, counting down.
GAAGGCCAGCGTGCCGCCCATGGTCAGGCCGACCACCAGCAGCACTTCGCGGGGGTGCTGGGCGAGCTGCTTGAGGCCACCCATCGGCGAGGCCTGCTTGCGGGCGTTCTCGAAGGATTGGGTCTCCGGCAGGTCGTGGCGCATGCGCAGGGCCAGCAGGGCCAGACAGGCGCCGACGACGAAGGGGATGCGCCAGCCCCAGGCGCGCAGTTGCTCGGCGTCGAGCAGGAAGTTCTGCAGCACGAGGAGCAACAGCAGGGCCAGCAGCTGGCCGCCGATCAGCGTCACGTACTGGAAGCTGGCGTAGAAGCCGCGATGGCGCGAGTCGGCCATCTCCGACAGGTAGGTGGCGCTGGCGCCGTATTCGCCGCCGAGGCTGAGGCCCTGCAGCAGGCGGGCGAGCAGCAGCAGGATCGGCGACAGGATGCCGGCGGTGGCGTAGGTGGGCGCACAGGCGATCAGCAGGGAGCCGAAGCACATCAGCAGCACCGACAGCATCAGCGCCACCTTGCGGCCGTGGCGGTCGCCGATGTGGCCGAACAGCACGCCGCCGAGCGGGCGCACGAAGAAGCCCAGCGCGAAGATGCCGGCGGTGGACATCATCTGCGCGGTGGGGTCCTGGGCCGGGAAGAAGGAATTGGCGAAATAGAGGGCGAAGGCCGCGTAGCAATAGAAGTCGAACCACTCGACCAGGTTGCCCGCCGAGCCGACGATGATCGCGCGCAGGCGTTGCCCGCTGATGCGCTCGCCGCGGGTCGCCGCCAGCGGGCGCTCCAGGGCCAGATCTGCCGTACCAGTGCTCATGTCTTGTCTCCTGTGGAACCGCGTCTGCCCCCCGGATGGAGGTTCGCGTTATGGGGCCAGTATCCGCAGGCGGCGGGGCGGGCACATCCGCAGCATCAACCTCCGGCCTCTGCGTAAAACTACGCAGGGCGCCGCCGCCAGCCCCGTGGCGGGCGGCGGACGCGCTATCGTTGACGCATCCTCAATGCCGTTTCGCCGATGACGCCGCCCGCCCGTTTTTCCTTCCTGCGCCACTGGCGCTGGGGCCTCGCCGCCCTGGCCGCGCTGCTGCTGATCGTGGCGGTGGGGCGCTGGGCGGAGAACCGCGAGTTCCAGCTCAAGGCCGCCACGCTGCGCCAGGCCGCCGCCGCGCATGCGCTGGGCCTGCGCGGCATCGTCGAAAAGCACGACTACCTGCCCTACGTGGCGGCCCGCCATCCGGACGTGCTGGGCCTGCTGCTGCACCCGGCCGACCCGGCGCTGCCGGACCGGGTCAATCGCTACCTGGCCGACCTGCAGCAGCGCACCGGCGCCGCTGCGCTGTTCGTCGTCGATGCCCAGGGGCAGACGCTGGCGGCCAGCAATTGGGGCACGGCGATGAGCTTCGTTGGCCAGTCCTACCGCCAGCGCCCGTATTTCGAGGATGCGCTGCAGGGGCGGCGCGGGCTGTTCTATGGCCTCGGCCTGACCACCGGCCAGCCCGGCCTGTTCATCGCCGAGCCGGTGCGCAGCGGGGCGGCCATCGTCGGCGTGGCTGTGGTCAAGCTGGGGCTGGAGAGGCTGGAGCAGACCTGGTCGCGCAGCGTCGATCCGGTGGTGCTGCAGGACAGCCGCGGTATCGTCTTCCTGAGCTCGGTGCCGGAATGGCTGTACCACAGCGACCGGCCGCTGGAGCGCGCCGATCTGGACTGGCTGCGCCAGCACGGCCAGTACGGCGCGCGGGAGAACTACGAGCGCCTGCCCTGGCAGCTCGACAGCAACGGCGACGACGGCGGCTTCACCTTGCAGGCCAGCCTGCAGAGCCGCCGCAAGGACTATCTCGCGGTGCAGACGACGTTGCCGGAGCTGGGCTGGACGCTGACCGTCACCAGCGATCTGCTGGAGGTCCGCCAGGCCCGCCAGGAAGCCCTGGCCCTCGCCACGCTGGCGGCCGCCGTGCTGCTGCTCGGCGTGCTGTACTGGCGCCTGCGCGAGAAGCGCTACATCGAGCAGCGCCAGGCCCGCCTCGAACTCGAACGCCGCGTGCAGGAGCGCACCCACGACCTGCAGGAAGCCCACGCCTTCCGCAAGGCGATGGAGGATTCCCTGCTGATCGGCATGCGCGCCCGCGACCCGCAGGGCCGCATCATCTACGTGAACCCGGCCCTGTGCGAGATGGTCGGCTACAGCCAGGAAGAACTGCTCGGCTGCATGCCGCCTTATCCCTACTGGCACCCGGACGACCTGGACAAGCACATGCGTGAAAGCGACGACGCGCTGCAGGGCCGCGCCGCGCCGCACGGCTTCGAGTCGCGCATCCGCCACCGGGACGGCCACGACGTGGTCACCATGGTCTACACCGCGCCGCTGATCGACGCCGAGGGCGAACACCAGGGTTGGATGAGCTCGGTGGTGGACATCACCGCCCAGAAGCACGCCGAGGCCCGCCAGCGCGAGCAGGAGCGCCAACTGCAGCGCAGCGCGCGCCTCGCCAGTGTCGGCGAGATGGCGTCCACGCTGGCCCACGAGCTCAACCAGCCGCTGATGGCGCTGTCGAACTTTGCCGTCGCCGCCCGCGCGATGATCGGCCACTGCCCGCAGGACATGCTGGTCACGGCCCTCGACGAGATCGTCGAGCAGGCCACGCGGGCCAGCGAGATCGTCAAGCGCGTACGCGCCTTCATCAATCCCCAGCGGGGGAGCTACGCGGGGCTGGCCATCGACGGCGTGATCGCCCACTCGCTGGCACTGCTGCAGCCCGAGCTGCAGCGCGGCCACGTGGCGGTGCGCAGCGTGCTGGCGGACGGCCTGCCGCCGGTGCGCGGCGATCGCGTGCTGCTGGAACAGGTGCTGGTCAACCTCGTCCAGAACGCCGTGCAGGCCATGCACGATACGCCGCCGGCGCGGCGCCGCATCGAGTTGACCGCCCGCCAGGCCGGGCCGGCCGTCGAGGTGACGGTGGCCGACAACGGCCCGGGCATCCCGGCCGAGCAGCTGGAGCAGGTCTTTTCTGCGTTCTTCAGCACCAAGTCCGAAGGGCTGGGGCTGGGCCTCAACATCTGCCGCACCATCGTCGAGGCCCACGGCGGCCATCTGGCGGTGGCCAACCGTCCCGGCGGCGGGGCCGCCTTCACCTTCACCTTGCCGACAAGCCCATGAAAGACACGCCGCTGACCCTCTACGTGGTGGACGACGACGAGGCCCTGCGCCGCTCGCTGCTGATGTTGCTGTTCTCCCAGGGGTTGGCGGTGCAGGCGTTTGAGTCCGGCGAGGCCTTCCTGGACGCGGTGGACATGCGCCAGCCCGGTTGCGTCATTCTCGACCTGCGCATGGGCGGCATCAGCGGCCTGGAGGTGCTGGAGCGCCTGCGCTTCGGCCACAGCCCCCTGGTGACGCTGTTCCTGTCCGGCCACGGGGACATTCCCACCGCGCTGGAGGCCATGCGCAACGGCGCCTACGACTGGGTCGTCAAGCCGGACACCCAGCAACTGCTGCAGAAACTGCCCGCCGCAATGGCCGAAGCGCGGGCCCGCAGTACCGCGCTGCGCTTGTGGGCCGAGCTGACCCCACGGGAGCGGGAGGTCGCCCGCCTGGTCGGCGTCGGCCAGCCCAACAAGGAAATCGCCCGCCTGCTGGTGCCGCCATGCAGCCCGCGCTCGGTGGAAACCCACCGCGCCAACCTCTTCGCCAAGCTGCAGATGGCCAACGACAACGAACTGGGACGCTGGCTGGCGTCCCATCCGTGGTTGGCTTGACGGCGTCAGGGCGTCAGCGGCCGGCCTTGAGCTCGGTATATAGCCACTTCACGAAGCGTTCGGCGGTCTGCGGCCCCTGGGGCACCTGGGCGTCGAACTCGGCGGTGGGGCGGCTGGCCAGCACCTCGTCCAGGCTGCGGCCGGCGGCCACCGCCGGGGCGAGCTTGTCGCGCACCGCCTCCAGCAGATCGCGCTGGGCGATCAGGCCGTTGCGGTCGCTGATCGGGCCGTGACCCGGCACGACACGGGTGGCCTTGCCGCTCAGCCCGATGGTTTGCCCCAGGCCGTCGAGCAGGCCCTTGAGGGAGCCGCCGTTGTTGAGGTCGGCGAGGGGATAGCCGGTGGTGCGGAAGTAGTCGCCGATCGCCAGCACGTCGTGGTGCACGAACTGCACCAGCGTGTCGCCGTCGGTGTGGGCGCGGCGGATCGGGATCAGGCGGATCTCCTCGCCGTTGAGATGGATCGTGACCGGACCGTCGTAGGTGATCACCGGCAGCGCGCCGGCCGGCGCCGGCACGCCGGGGCTGCCGTCCGCCGCCGGGGCGGGGTGGATCAGGCGGTCGCGCAGCTGGTCGCGGCTGAAGATGGTGACGCCCAGCCTGGCGAAGTTCTCGTTGCCGCCGACGTGATCGGGATGCACGTGGGTGTTGATGAGGAAGCGCAGCGGCTTGTCGGTGAGCTTGCGGATGGCGTCGACGAGTTTCGGTGTCAGTGGCGCGAACTGGGCGTCCACCACCAGCACCCCTTCTGGACCGGTGAGCACGGTGATCGTGCCGCCCTGGCCTTCCAGGGTGTACAGGTTGTCGGCGAGCCGCGTGGTCTTGATTTCGACCTTCGAGAAATCCGGGCCGCGGGCCGGTGCAGCGGGCGCGGTCTGGGCCAGCGCGGAGCAGGCGGCCAGCGCCAGCAGGGCGCCGGCGAGGGCCTGGCCAAGCCGCCGGTGGGCGGCGCGCAGCGGGGAGCTTGTGTGCATGGTGTGCGTGAACGTCGGGATCATCCTGAATTTATAGCACCATCCATGCCATTTGGATGTGTTTGATTCAATTGGGAAAGATGCCCGGTGCCGGCGGCTGGCTGCTGCACTTCGCGCTGCGCTGCTGGGTTTGCAGCGGCGGCCTGTCCAGTCGCCGGCCGGACGTCAGCCATGTGGGATGGGCAGTGGGTCCATGTCGCGGAAGCCGGGAATCGCCGCCACGCGCGCCAGCCAGGCCTGGATGTGGGGGTAGGGGGCGAGGCTGATGCCGCCCTCCGGCGCGTGGGCGATGTAGGCGTGGCAAGCCAGATCGGCCAGCGTCGGGTGGTCCGCGGCGAGGAAACGGCGCTCCGCCAGGTGGGCTTCCATGAAGTTGAGCAGGCGCGCGGCGATGGCCTGCGCGGCGGCCAGATCACCGGGCAGCTTCCACTGGCTCACCGCCCGCGCGATGGCCGGGCCGAAGCGGACCTCGGCGGAGGCGATCGACAGCCAGCGCTGCACCTCGGCGCGGGTCAGCGGATCACGCGGTAGCCACGGGCTGTCCGGCGCGTATTTCTCCGCCAGGTAGATGAGGATCGCGGTGCTGTCGCAGATCACCGCGTTGCCATCCACCAGCACCGGGATCTGCCCCAGCGGATTCAACGCCAGGAATTCCGGCGTCTTGCGCACATCGGCCGTCGCCGTCACATAGGTGTAAGGCAGGCCCAGCAGGGTCAGGAAAACCTCCACTCGGTGGGCATGGCCCGACGGCGGGGTTCCGTAGAGGGTGATCGAAGCGGCGTGGCTCATCGCATTTCCTCGGCTTGATGGGGGAGGGGAGATGCTGAATGATTCGGCGGCGCGCCGCAATCGCGAATCGGCCCCGCGTCACCCGCCGTGATAGAACAGGTAACCCACGATGATCGCCCCGACCAGCCCGACGGCGTCGGCGATCAGGCCGCAGGCGACGGCGTAGCGGGTGCGGGTGATGTTGACGCTGCCGAAATAGACCGCCAGCACGTAGAAGGTGGTTTCGGTCGAGCCCTGGATGATGGCGGCGAGGCGGCCCTGGAAGGAGTCGACGCCGTAGGTCGTCATGACGTCCACCATCAGCCCGCGGGCGCCGCTGCCGCTGAGGGTCTTCATCAGGCCGACGGGCAGCGCCGGCACGAAGTCGGCGTTGATGCCGAGGGCCACCACCACGTGGCGGATGCCGTCGATCAGGTAACCCATGCAGCCGCTGGTGCGGAAGATCGAGATCGCCACCAGCATGGCGATCAGGTAGGGAATGATCTGCACCGCGACGCCGAAGCCTTCCTTGGCGCCCTCCACGAAGGATTCATACACGTCCACGCCGCGCCACGCGGCGACGCCGACGAACAGTACGATCAGCGAGACGATGATGCCGCTGCCGAGCAGGCCGATCATCTGCGCCATGTCGGCCGGCGGCAGTGGCGCGAGCCATGCGTAGAGCCCGCCCATCAGCAGCCCGAAGCCGGCGAAGAAGGCCAGTAGCGGGGCGGACAACAGGTTGATGCGCTGCCAGGCGGCCACCGCGACCAGGCCGGCGCAGAAGGAGATGAAGGTGCTCAGTAGCGTCGGCAGGAAGATGTCCGCCGCGTTGAAATGGGTCAGCCCCTGCTGCACGGCCATGCTCTGGCGGATCGCGATCACCGACGTGGGGATCAGCGTGATGCCCGCCGTGTTGAGCACCAGGAACATGATCATCGGGTTGCTGGCGGTGTCCTTGCGTGGGTTGATCTCCTGCAGCTCCTGCATCGCCTTGAGGCCCAGCGGCGTGGCGGCGTTGTCCAGCCCGAGCAGGTTGGCGCTGAAGTTCATGACGATGCTGCCGCTGGCCGGATGGCCCGGCGGAATGTCCGGAAAGACGCGGCGAAAGAAGGGCGCGACGAGCCGCCCGAAGAGCTGGATCAGGCCGCCTTTCTCGCCGATCTTCATCACGCCCAGCCACAGGCTCATGACACCGGCGAGGCCGAGGGCGATCTCGAAGCCGCTCTTGGCGGTGTCGAACAGGCCGGTCAAGAGGCGCGAGAAGATGTCGAGATCGCCCTGGACGGTCTGGACCAGGGCCGCGACGAAACCGACGAGGACAAACGCGACCCAGATCCGGTTGAGCACGATGACGGGAGCGGCCCGGCGCCTTGCGGGGCGCGGGCGGGGAAGGGTTGAAATGCCGGCAGTCTATCGACGGTGCCGGCGCCTGTCACCGCCGGGGCAGGCCCCAGGCGTGCTGGTTGCGGGCGAACTCCGCGTCCGGCAGCTGCACCAGCAGCGGCTGGCGGGCGCCGTCCAGCCAACTGGCTACGGTCTGCATGCCGGCCAGGCTCATCGCGGTGCAGCCCGCTGTCGGCGTGTCCGGTGTTTCCCACACGTGCAGGAAGATGCACGAGCCCGCTCCCGGCAGCGGCGGCGCGGCGTTGTGGGCGACGACGGCGCCGGCTTCATAGCGCCGATCCTGGCGCAGCATGTCCTCACAGGAGGCCCAGTCGGCTGCCACCACGGATTGATCGACGAGGCAGTTGTAATGGGCCGACGCCGGATCGTCGACGCATTTGAGTTCGGGGCGCGCCGCGAAGTAGGGCAGGCGCAGGCCCGCCGTCCACCCGTCGCCCGCCGCCGCGTACCCGAAAAGCCCGGTGATCGCGAAGACCCCGGCCGGCGCCCGGCCATCGCCTTCGCATTTGCCGGTGCCGTCCATTGGTGGATGTAGCCCGCGCCCCCACGCCATGCCGCTGCGCCCGAGCGTTACCGCGATCGGCGAACCCACCGCCTGCCAGTCTCCGCCGGCGCCTCGTTCGAAGCGCTGCAGGTGGCCGGCCGGGGCGTCCCAGTTTGGGGAAAGGCACACCAGCAATTGGGTGGAGTGGTCGGAAATCATGGCTGCATCGTCCCGCCGGCATCGCCCTGCACGTGCGGGCTCCTGAGCGGCAAGCTTACGACGAAGGTGCTGCCGACGCCGACCTCGCTGGACACGTCAATGCTTCCGCCGTGCTTCTTGATGATGTCGTAGGACAGCGACAGCCCGAGGCCGGTGCCTTTGCCGACCGGTTTGGTGGTGTAGAAGGGTTCGAAGATCCGTTTCAGCACGTCGGGCGGCATGCCCTTGCCGGTGTCGCTGATCTCGATGCGGGCGTGGTCCTGGTCGCTGTGGGTGCGGATCGTGATCGTGCCGTGCTTGTCGATGGCCTGGGCGGCGTTGACGACCAGGTTCATCACCACCTGGTTGATCTGCGCGGCGATGCACGGCACCGGTGGTAGCGCGCCGAAGTCCCGTACCACGTCGGCACGGTATTTCAGTTCATGGGCGACGACGTTCAGCGTGCTGTCGATGCCGGCGTTGAGGTCCGCGTCCTGCCATTCGGCGCGGTCCACGTGGGAGAAATCCTTCAGGTCGGCGACGATCTTCTTGACGCGGGTCAGGCCGTCGCTGGATTCGCGGATCAGGTCGACAATGTCCGTCTTCAGGTAGTCGAAGTCGATTGCGTCGTAGTCGGCCTCGCCGGTCTCGCCACGACGGCAGCGTTCCAGCAGGTCCACGAGGCTCGCGCTGTAGCGGTTCAGCGTGCCCATGTTGGAGCTGACGAAGCTGACCGGATTGTTGATTTCGTGGGCCACGCCGGCCGCCAGCTGGCCGATCGCCGCCATCTTTTCGGATTGCAGCAGCTGTCCCTGGGTGGTCTGCAGTTCCCGCACCTTGTCGTCGAGTTCCAGCCAGCGGCGTCGCAGCTGCTCCAGCAAGAGCCAGCCGATGGCGGTACCGAACAGGAACACCGCGCTGTGGGTGAGCAGCGAGTCGCGGATGCCGGTGTCGGCGGCGTCCTCTATCGGCTGCTGCCGTTGCGACACGCTGAGGCCGCCGCGCACGTCGCCGACCTTGTAGCCCTGGTTGCCATGGCACTGCAGGCAGCTCGCCTCGACCTTCAAGGGCGCCATGAAGCGCAGCATGCGGCCGTCCGGCCCGCCGGCGTTGCCGATGTACTCTCGCGCGCCGTGCTCGAAGGCACGCAGGGCTTCGGCCTCCCACGGGTCCGGGGCGTTGCCGGGGCGCAGCGGCTTGAGGCTGGTGAGACGGAACACCGCGCCGGACGAGGATTCAGCCGTCTCGCTGATGAGGCGAGTCATGTAGGCCGGGTTGACCAGGGTCAGCTGCTGCCCGTCGGTGGTCAGCACGTCCCGGTTCGGCACGTGAAGGTAGGGGTTGGGCTGCGTCTGTGGCGTGACCGGCACATAGACGCCGCCGTGGCTGGCGTTCCAGTTCCGGGCCAGCAGCACCGAGCGGAACATGTTGCGGGCGCCCTCGATGGCTACAGCCGTGGTTTGCAGCTTGATCTGCTCCACATGGGTGTATAGCGACAGGGCCGTGGCGGCGAACCACACGGCGAGCAGGAGCAGCCACCAGCTGCGGTTCCGGATGCTGCTGGGGACACGGCTGGCGGGGGGGGCCGGATTTTCCGGTGGGGGAGGCGGGCTGCTGGCAGGCATGGCGCGGGCGGGCGTGGATCGGATGGAGCCTAATTTATAGCAAGCCAGGCTTCCGCTTCCTTGAGACATATCATCACGGCGGCTCACCCGACCGCCGGTGCGCCCCGGACGCGCCGTTCAGTGCCCCGCCAGTGCCTGGCGCAGCACCAGCACGATCACCACGATGGCCAGCAACACGGTGCTGCATTTCCAGAACAGCACCGGGTCGCGTTCGATCAGCGGCGTGCTCCGCTGGCTGCGGAACTGCTGGCCGGGGGCGTGCAGGTCGTGGACGAATTCGGAGACGACTTCCTGGCGTTTGCCTGGCGTGACTTGCAGCGCCTTGCCCAGCACCGCGTCCACCCACGCCGGCAGATCGGGGCGGTGGTGGCGCAGCGGCACGTAGCGCAGCCGGCGCAGGTCCTGCGGGTTGCGCACGCGGGCCGCGTCGAGGCCATAGGGGAGCTGGCCGCTGAGCATGCGGTAGGTGAGCGCGGCGAGGGCGTAGAGGTCGGTGCGCGGGCTGCCGGCGTGGCCGAGCAGGCATTCCGGCGCCAGGTATTGCAGCGTGCCGGGGGCGGCGTCGGCGTGGCGGTCGGGCTGGTCCTCGGCCAGGCCGGCAACGTGGACGGTGGCCAGGTCGATGAGCTTGACCGTGCCTTGCGAGTCGATCATCACGTTCTCGGGGCGCAGGTCCTGGTGCACCATCTCGCGCCGGTGCAGGGCCTGCAGGCCCTGGCCCAGCTGCGTGACGATGGCGCGCACGCTGTCCAGCGCCGGCTGTGGGTGGTCCACCATCCACTGGGCGAGAGTCTGGCCGTCGATGTATTCCATCGCCACGTAGAGGTGGCTGCGCGGCCGCTCGCCGGCCCAGGCCTTGATGACGTGGGGGCTGTCCACGCGGCGGGCGACCCATTCCTCCAGCACGAAGCTGTCCAGGTAGGCGGCGTCCTCGCGCCGGTCGACGGATGGCGCCTTGAGCACCACCGCCGCGCCGCTGGCGTCATCGATGGCGAGGAAGACGTGGCTGCGGGCGCTGACCTGCAGCTCCCGCACGATGGTGAAGCCTTCAAAGGCCATCCGTGGCGCCAGTGGCGGCGGCAGCGCCAGCCCGTCGCGGCGCAGGTCGGCACGCGGCGCGCCGGCGTCGGGCAGCGCGTCGATGCGCAGCAGCTGCAGCGTGGCGTCGTCGCTGCTGCCGCGCAGGCGGGCCTGCTCCACCAGCCATGCCGCGGCGGCGTCCAGGTCTTGCGGGTGGCGGTGCAGCGCGTTGTGCACCGTGGCCGCGTCGAGCTGGGCATAGGCGCCGTCGGTGGCGAGCAGGTAGAGCTCGCCGGCTTCCGCCTTCCAGCTGCGGTAATCGATTTCGATGTTCGGGCCGATGCCCAGCGCGCGGCCCAGGTAGGATTCGACGGACGACAGCCGGACCCGGTGGTCTTCGGTGAGTTGTTCGAGGGCCTGGGCATGCACGCGGAAGATGCGCGAATCGCCGACATGGAACAGGTGCAGGTCGCGCCCTTTGAGGATCAGCGCGCTGAAGGTGCACACATAGCCCCGGTCCTTCTCGAAGCGGGCGTCGCTGGCGATGGTCTGGGAGTGCAGCCAGGAATTGGCCGCGCTCAGCACCCGCTCGGCGGCCCGGCGTACCGACCAGGCTTCGGAGGTGGCGTAATAGTCTTCGAGGAAGGAGCGGACGGCGGTCTGGCTCGCCACCTGGCTGACCTGGCTGGAGCTGATGCCGTCGGCGATGGCCAGCGCGATGCCCTTGCCGGCGAGCTGGCTGCCCCTGGGCAGCACGGCGCCGTGGAAGTCCTGGTTGGTGTCGTGGGCCCCGGCCAGGGAAGCCTGGCCGAGACTCACGCGCAGGGCTGCCGACATGGGGCGGCGGTCCGTGCGTCCGGGCCGATCAGGCGGCGCGGCGCTTGGGGGCGGTCTTGTAGTGGGTGGAGTACAGCGTGGCGCCGACGAAGGTCAGGCCGCCGACCACGTTGCCGAGCACGGTGGGGATCTCGTTCCAGATCAGGTAGTCCATGAAGGTGAAGTTGCCACCCAGCATCAGGCCCGACGGGAACAGGTACATGTTCACCACGCTGTGCTCGAAGCCCATGTAGAAGAACACCAGGATCGGCATCCACATGCCGATGACCTTGCCGGACACGCTGGTGGACATCATTGCGGCGACCACGCCGGTGGACACCATCCAGTTGCACATCACCGCGCGCACGAACAGCGTCAGCATGCCCGCCGCGCCGTGGGCAGCGTAGCCGACGGTACGGCCCTCGCCGATGTGGCCGATTTTCTGGCCGATGGCGTTGGGCGCCTCGGAGAAGCCGTTGGTGAAGATGATGGCCATGAAGACCGCCACCGTCAGCGCACCGGCGAAGTTGCCGGTGAACACCAGGCCCCAGTTGCGCAGCACGCCGCTCCAGGTGGCGCCGGCGCGCTTGTCGAGCACCGCCAGCGGGGCCAGCGTGAACACGCCGGTCAGCAGGTCGAAGCCCATCAGGTAGAGCATGCAGAAGCCGACCGGGAACAGCAGCGCGCCGATCAGCGGGTTGGCGGTGTTCACCGACACCGTCACCGCGAAGGCGGCGGCGAGGGCCAGGATCGCGCCGGCCATGTAGGCGCGGATCAGGGTGTCGCGGGTGGACATCAGCAGTTTGGATTCGCCGGCGTCCACCATCTTGGTGACGAACTCGGCGGGAGCGATATAAGCCATTTCAGTTCCTTTCCGGAGAGGGGCCGGGGCTCAGCCCAGGGCGACCAGCACGCGCTTGTCGTCGATGCGCACCGAGTGGGCGCGCACCGAGTGCTCGGGCGCTTCCAGGCAGGCGCCGGTGGCCAGGTCGAAGTGGTTCTTGTAGAGCGGCGAGGCCACCACGACGTGTTCGCCGAGGTTGCCCAGCAGGCCGCGCGACAGCACGCTGGCGCCGGACTTCGGGTCCACGTTGTCGATGGCGTAGAAGTCGGACTGGCCGACGCGGAAGACGGCCACGTGGCGGTCTTCCACCAGCGCGCAGACGCCGGTGTTGGGCAGGATTTCGTCCACTTTGCAGACGGTGGTCCAGACGAGGGGGGCGATGCTCATGTCGGGTCTCCTCAGGCGGGAATGGCGTTGTCGTCGAGTGCGTCGGTGGAGCGTTCGTCGGCGCGGGCGGGGCGGATCTGGCCACGCTCCTCCACGAAGACGATGTGCTCGTCGGCCTTGTCGCTATTGACGAAGGAACGGAAGCGCTGGCGCACCTCGGGGTTGGTGACGGCGGTCTTCCACTCGCACTGGTAGGTGTCCACCACGTGCTGCATCTGGCCCTCCAGCTCGGCGGCGAGGCCAAGGCTGTCGTTCACCACCACGTCCTTCAGGTAGTCGAGGCCACCGTCCAGGTTGTCGCGCCAGGTGCTGGTGCGCTGCAGGCGGTCGGCGGTGCGGATGTAGAACATCAGGAAGCGATCGATCAGTTGCACCAGCTGGGCCTTGGTCAGGTCCGCGGCGAGCAGCTCGGCGTGGCGCGGTTTCATGCCGCCGTTGCCGCACACGTAGAGGTTCCAGCCCTTCTCGGTGGCGATGATGCCCACGTCCTTGCCCTGGGCCTCGGCGCATTCCCGCGTGCAGCCGGACACGCCGAACTTGATCTTGTGCGGCGCGCGCAGGCCCTTGTAGCGGTTCTCCAGCTCCACCGCGAGGCCGACGCTGTCATCCACGCCGTAGCGGCACCAGGTGCTGCCGACGCAGCTCTTCACGGTGCGCAGGGACTTGCCGTAGGCGTGGCCGGATTCGAAGCCGGCGGCGATCAGCTCTTCCCAGATCAGCGGCAGCTGCTCGACGCGGGCGCCGAACAGGTCCACCCGCTGGCCGCCGGTGACCTTGGTGTAGAGGCCGTACTTCTTGGCAACCTGGCCGACGGCGATCAGGCCGTCCGGCGTCACTTCGCCGCCCGCCATGCGCGGCACCACCGAGTAGGTGCCGTCCTTCTGGATGTTGCCGAGGAAGTAGTCGTTGCTGTCCTGCAGGCCGGCCAGCTCCTTCTTCAGCACGAACTCGTTCCAGCACGACGCGAAGATGCTCGCCGCGGCGGGCTTGCAGATGTCGCAGCCGAGGCCTTGGCCGTGCTTGGCCAGCAGCTCGTCGAAGGTCTTGATCTGGCCGACCTTGATGAGGTGGAACAGCTCCTGGCGGGAGTAGGAGAAGTGCTCGCAGAGGTGGTTGTTCACCGCCATGCCCAGGCGGCCCATCTCGGCCTTCATCACCTGCGTCACCAGCGGCACGCAGCCGCCACAGGTGGCGCCGGCCTTGGTGCAGGCCTTCAGCGCGCCGATGGTGGTAGCGCCGTCGGCCACCGCCGCGCAGATCTGGCCCTTGCTGACGTTGTTGCAGGAGCAGATCTGGGCGCTGTCGGGCAGTGCATCGACGCCCAGGCCGGGCTTGGCCTTGCCGTCGCTGGACGGCAGGATCAGGAATTCGGGGTCGGCCGGCAGCGCGATGCCGTTGAGGGCCATCTGCAGCAGCGTGCCGTACTCGTCGGCGTTGCCGACCAGCACCGCGCCGATCAGCTGCTTGCCGTCGGCGCTGGTGACGATCTTCTTGTAGATCTGCTTCACCTCGTCCATGTAGCGGAAGCTGCGGCAGCCGGTGGTGCGCCCTTGCGCGTCGCCGATGCTGGCCACATCCACGCCCATCAGCTTGAGCTTGGTACTCATGTCGGCGCCGGCGAAGGCCGCGTCAGTCTGGCCGGTCATGTGGCGGGCCGCCACGCGGGCCATGTCGTAGCCGGGGGCGACGAGGCCGAACAGCTGGTCTTTCCACGCCGCGCATTCACCGATGGCATACACGTCGGGGTCGGTCGTGCGGCAGTGGTCATCCACCGCAATGCCGCCGCGGGCGCCGACGGCCAGCGCGTTCTGGCGGGCCAGCTCGTCACGCGGGCGGATGCCGGCGGAGAACACGATCATGTCGGTCTCGAGGTAGGTGCCGTCGTCGAACACCATGCGGTGGCGGGCGCGGGCGCCGTCGGTGATCTCCGTCGTGTGGCGGCTGGTGTGCACGCGCACGCCCAGCTCCTCGATCTTGTTGCGCAGGATGCGGCCGCCGTCGTCGTCCACCTGCACCGCCATCAGGCGCGGCGCAAACTCCACCACGTGGGTTTCCAGGCCCAGGTCGCGCAGGGCCTTGGCGCATTCCAGGCCGAGCAGGCCGCCACCGATCACCACGCCGCTCTTCGAGCGCTTGCCGGCCTCGGTCATGGCTTCCAGGTCTTCGATGGTGCGATAGACGAAGCAGTCGGCCCGGTCGGCACCGCGCAGCGGCGGCACGAAGGGCACGGAGCCGGTGGCCAGCACCAGCTTGTCGTAGGACAGCACCTCGCCGTCGGCGGTGGTCACCGTCTTCTTGCGGCGGTCGATGGCGCTGGCACGGGTTTTCAGGCGCAGCGCAAAGCCGCTCTCGTCGAAGAAGCCGGGCGCCACCAGGGACAGCTCGTCGGCGCTCTTGCCGGCGAAGAATTCGGACAGATGGACCCGGTCGTAAGCCGCACGGGGCTCCTCGCAGAGGACGCTGACTTCAGTGGGGACGGATGCCAGTTGGTGAAGTTCTTCGAGGAACTTGTGACCCACCATGCCATGGCCGACAACGATGATTTTCATATTCGATCCTGCGAGTCCGGCTCCATGGGAAGCCTCGCAGGATCACCGGCGATTCACGGACGTGAATGGCACGGCGCATCAAGGGCCCCCGCGGAACGCGGCTCAAACTCGGGTTGGAACTGGCGAGCGGCGCCAACAGAGGCATCCTGCTCACTCGAATCCCGCCGTCGTTGGCGGAGGCAAAATCCCCTTCGGCAACGTTGCCAGCCGGGGTCTGGTTCCTTCTTAGCAAAAGGTGGGCCAGGAGCAAATCTGGCAGAAATGGCGCCTTTTCCGGCGCGTGAAGGCGTGAACCCGGCTGGAGATGCACTTCGTTGGTGCGCGTGAGCCCATTCTTGGAGCAGCCCCGCCACGCGATCCCCGCATGGCAGCGATCCGTCGGGCGTCGCCATCGATTCAACAAGCTGTCTGTTTCCTGACGCCAGTTTTATGCAAGTTTTATTAAAAGAATAAAAAACATATCCATCACGTTAATTGCACTTTCATTTTCAAGAATGGCCGGCACGATCAACCCGACGTACTCAATAGGCCATGAACTCCACGACATTCACTCGCAAGCTTGTTATCGGTGCCGTTGTTACGGCGGGCACCGCCACCCTCGTTGCCTGCGGCAGCGGCGGCGGCTCCGCTTCTTCTTCGTCCCTGCTGTCCGGCCAGTCGATTTCGCACGCGCTGCTGATCAGCGTCGACGGTCTGCACCAGCAGGACATCGCCAACTGCATCGCCGCCAATACCTGTCCCAACATCGCCAGCCTGGCCAATAACGGCGTGACCTACACCGGCGCAAACACCCCGGGCCTGTCCGATTCCGTGCCCGGCCTCGCGGCGCTGGTTACCGGCGGCAGCCCCAAGACGACCGGCCTGTTCTACGACGACATCTACGATCGCAACCTCTATTCCGGCACCGATACAAACTGCACAGGCAGCCAGGGCGTGGAAGTCTTCCTGCAGGAGCAGGCCGGCATCGACGGTTACAACGGGGGCAATCTGGCGCACCTGGATGGCGGCGGCGATTTCAACCCGCAGCAGCTTCCGCGCATGAAGAACGCCAATGGCGCCTGCGTACCGGTCTATCCGCACAATTTCATCAAGACCAATACGATCTTCGAAGTCGTCCGGGAGAACATGGCAGGGGCGTTCACCGCCTGGGCGGACAAGCACGCCTGGGGGACCGACTGGGTCAATGGCCCGTCCGGCAGCGGCGTGAATGACCTGGCGCGCACCGAGATCAATTCCGACTTCAATACCGCCCAGGGCCAGGCCACCGCCGCCGGGTTCGATTTCACCAACACCCCGACCCAGACCAAGGTCTTCGACCACATCCACACCCAGATCATCATCAACCAGATCGATGGCCTGGACTCCACCGGTGTCGTGAGCGCCGCAATGGGTGGTTCCGTGCCCAGCAACAAGATCCCGGTGCCCGCCGTCTTCGGCACCAATTACCAGACCCTCAGCGTTGCCCAGAAGGCGCTCAACGCCAAGGGCGGCGGCTATACCGACGCCAACTTCACCCCCAATACGCTGACCGCCGACGCGATCAAGTTTCTCGACAATGAGATCGGCCTGATCAAGACCGAACTGGCCAACAAGAGCCTGCTCAATTCCACCGTGGTGATCATCACCGCCAAGCATGGCCAGACCCCGGCCGATCGGACCAAGCTGCGCAAGATCGGCGACACCATCGGCTCCACGCTGACGGCCGCCACGCTGGGTGCCAACAGCAACATCGGCTCCGCTTCCGATCCGGTGACCGGCAACGTGCTCGGCACGGGCCAATTCACCGAGGACGACGTCGGCTTCATCTGGCTGAACGACCAGAGCGACGCCAATCGCGCTGCCGTCGTGGCCACGCTCAAGGCCAACGCCAGCTGCCCGACCGTCGACGACACCAGCAAGATCATCGTGGCCGGCCAGGTCAATCCCGGCATCTGTGCGGGGGCCGACAGCGGCAGCGGCGTCATCGACCTCAAGGCCGACGGCCGCTTCGGCGATCCGTCCCTCGGCCGTACGCCGGACATCATGGTCCAGCCCAACTCCGGGGTGATCTTCAGCAAGTCCGGCAAGAAGGATGCGGAGCACGGCGGTGCCGCGCCGACCGATACCAATGTCGGGCTGCTCGTTTCCCATCCGGCGCTGGCCAAGCAGACGATCTCCACGTCGGTGCTGACCACCCAGGTTGCGCCGACCATCCTGAAAGCCCTGAAGCTCGACCCGAACCTGCTGAACTCGGTCAAGTCCGAAGGGACGGCGGTGCTGCCCAATCTGTTCTGAGTCGCTTCTCCCTGAGCGCATCGGGGACGCTGTAAATGGATTCGCCCCCGCAGGTTGCCCTGTGGGGGCGAATCCATTCCGTGTGCCGAAGATGCCGCGCGGCTCAGGCGCAGCGCGCAAGGAGCATGGCGCGGAATGCCGCAAAGGCTTTCCGCATCACCTGGCCCTTGTAGGGGAACATATCGACCGGGTCGATGGCATGAATCCAGGCGCCGGTATCCGCCTCGAACAACAGGAGGCGCCCGTCCGGCAATTCCGAACAATCGAGCACCACGTATTCGAGCCCCAGCCAGGCCGCAATTGCCGTGAACGCAGCCCGATGGCGGTGGGCAAACGAATCGTCGAAAAACAGCATGACCTGCTTCTCTTCGTCGCGCTTCCAGGCCGCCTGATCCATGCCGGCGGTGTTGTAGTGGACGATCCAGTCATCCCCGATGGCAACGTGGCATACATGGGGCACGCCATCGATAAGCGCGACGCGCAGTTTCCGGAAATGGCCGTCCTGGCTGCGGTAGTCGATGTACTCGGATACGAAAAAGGCGGCGTCGGGGTTCGCGTCGAGATAGGCAGGCACTTCCGCCAGGTCGGAAATCCTGCTCAATCCCATACCCGCATGTGCCCCCACCGGCCGCACTATGGCGGGTAGCGGCAGGGGAAAGGAACGGGACAGTTCTTCCCTCGAGACGCGAAGCGCCTGCGGAACGCACAGCCCCGCAATGTCGCGCAGCCCCCGGCCGAGCACATCGCGGGCGCAGCGTCGCATCCTGTCCGGGCGATTGAGCAGCGGCCGCGGCCAGTCCGCAGCCAGGCGCTCGAACAGCGCGAGCACCGACTGATCATCCTCGGCATCGCTGTACGCAAGAATGGCGATGTCGTGGTCCGGCGCGCTCGTCGGAACGGGTTGGCCCGGTACGACAAAGAGCTGATCGAGACGGATATCGCTACCGCGGACGACGAACTCCAGCGGCGCATTGACCATTCGCCCGCCAGGCGCCATCAGGGCCAGCAGCCTGACCGCAGGCTGCGCAGGGTGCTCGACCCGGAAACAGGATCGGTGCTCCAGCGCCTTGCGCTGCATCTCGAGCGCAAACGGCTCGTTGCCGACGGCGTTGAATACGTAATGGCACTGGAAATAGGTATCGGCGCAATCCGGGTGTGTCTGTGCCTTCGCCAGCACCTCTGGAATGGCTGTCGGTGGCATCGTGGCCAGTGCCGCCGACGAAACAAGCCCCGGAAGATCCGGGTCGATGAGTTGAATCGGGTCTGAAGGTATTTGGGATTCGGTCATCGCGTTACAGGAGTCAGCCTTCCGGAACGAGAAATTCCGGTTGCCGGTATTTGGGCAGGCGCAGTGCCACCAACTGGTGGGCACGCGTCAGCGCAGCCTTCAATTCGGCCTCGCCAAGAGGATAGGGCAGGTCCATCGCGATCCAGCGCGCACGGGCCAGGTAGGGCGCTGGCCGGATTCCGGGGCGGTCGGTATAAGCCAGGAACAGATCACCGTCGACCTTGAAGGCCAGCCCTTCCACGCCCTTCGCCGGAGCGTTGAGGATGGCGAACATCTTCTCGTCTGCAATCGAAAAAACCCGGTTGCTGCCCCATTTGAGAGACTCATGGCTACCCGGCAGGCTCAGGCAGAACTCGGCAACCTGGTTCGGCGTCATCGACATGTGCGGCGCTCTCTTTCGGTGTGACATCGGCGCTGGGCATCGCGGATCTTCCACACCTGCCCCCGGAGGCGCCAGTTTAGTCCCATCGGCATTACCGTCTGATCCATGGCTACTTATTCAGATGCACCGGAAATGTTTCCGCGAGCCAGTCGATGAATACCCGGAGACGATGCGTCAAATGCCGGTTCTGCGGATACACCGCATGAAACGGAAACCTCGAAGGGCGCCAGTCTTTCAGCACTTCGACCAGTTCGCCACGCTGCAGCGCCTGTCGGGTGCAGTAGGCAAAGGTCTGAATGATGCCCAGACCGGCCTCGCCGGCGGCCACATGGGCATTGCTTTCGTTGATCCCGACCCAGTGCTCGGTCTTGATCTCGGATTTCACCCCATCGCGTTCGAAGCGAAACGGCATCGCCCTGCCTGTCGCGGTGGACACATAGGCAATCAGGCGATGTCCGTTCTTCAGTTCCTCGGGATAGGCCGGAACGCCATAGCGCTTGAGGTAAGCGGGTGACGCACAGGTCACCATGTCGGCATGGCCGATGGCCTTGGCGACCAGGGACGACTCGACAAGCTGGCCGCCCCGGATGACGCAATCGACGCTATCGCTGATCAGATCGACCGAGCGGTCGGAGACCCCGAGGTCGATCCGGATATCGGGATAACGCTCCAGGAAATCCGGCAGTGCGGGAATGAGCACGTCGCTCGCGGTTGAAGAACCGACATCGATCCGCAAATGTCCGCGTGGCTTGCTGCGCGCCACCGCAAAGCTCGTGTCGATATCCTCGAGATCGGCCAGCACCCTGGCGGTCTTCTCGTAATAGTCCTGCCCCTCGGGGGTCACGCTGACGCGCCGGGTCGTGCGCTGCAGCAGCTTCACACCCAGATGGGCTTCCAGTTCCTGCACCAGCTTGCTGATCGTCGCGTTGGGCATGTCGAGCGAATCGGCCGCCCGCGTGAAATTGCCTGCCTCGACCACCCGGCCAAAAGCGCGAATCGCCAGCAACTGGTCCATCGGGAGTGCCCTCAATAATTATCCATGAGCATGGATAATGTTTTCTAATTTGCTCACTTTATCAACAAATCCCTGGGCCATACAGTTCAACCCATGCGCTGCACGTCATGCACCTGGCGCTGACGGGCAGGCATCTCGATCAATGAACTTACCCAAGGATGAATCATGAACACGTCACTGAATGGAAAAATCGCTCTCGTCACCGGCGGCACCACGGGGATCGGGCTGGCCACGGCACAGGAACTGGTCGCCCAGGGGGCCCGGGTGTTCATCACCGGCCGCCGCCAGACCGAACTGGATGCTGCGGTTGCGGCCATCGGCCCGGCGGCCACCGGCATCCGGGCGGATGCGTCGGTCTTGAGCGACCTGGACCGGGTCTATGCACAAATCGCCAAGGAAGCCGGCCATCTCGATGTGCTGTTCGCCAACGCAGGGGGCGGCGACATGATGCCGCTGGGCGCCATCACCGAAGAACACTTCGATCGCATCTTTGGAACCAACGTGCGCGGCGTGCTTTTCACGGTGCAGAAAGCGCTGCCCCTGCTGGTCAACGGCAGCTCGATCATCCTGACGGCATCGACCGTTTCCGTTAAAGGCACGGCCAACTTCAGCGTGTATAGCGCCAGCAAGGCCGCTGTCCGCAACTTCGTCCGCTCCTGGGCGCTGGATCTCAAGGATCGCCAGATCCGCGTGAATGTGGTCAGCCCCGGGCCGATCCGCACGCCCGGCCTTGGCGGGCTGGTGGACGACGAGAGCCGTCAAGGCCTGTTCGATTATCTGGCCGCGCAAGTCCCGTTGGGCCGCCTGGGGGAACCCCAGGAAATCGGCAAGGCCGTCGCCTTCCTGGCATCGGATTCCGCGAGCTTCATCAACGGCATCGAGCTGTTTATCGATGGTGGTATGGCGCAGGTTTAACGCGGATTGGATAGGGGGCCAAAGCCAGCGTAGTTCAGCATCCAGCCCTGGCTTCATCCCTCCTGACCGTGCGTATGGCCGATCTGTGTGCAGATCGGCCATTTTCTTGACTACCCCCATGACTACGCCCGGGCCCGGCAATCTTGGATGGGCTCGCGAGTACCTCCGGGGTACTCGCGACTATCCCGGAGGTACTCGCGAGCCCCGCCGAGGTAGTCCGTCCTGTATCAACAGTCCTCGATTGGGCGCGGGGGATAGGACGGGACTGTCTCCGCGCTGCTCGCTTCTATATCCCGGATAGGCGGCCCCTATCCCGGAGCTCCTCGCGAGCAGCTCCGAGGTCCCCGCGAGTGTCTTTCGGACAGGGCGGGGGTATAGGCGGGATAGGGGCGGTCTGTCCCGGAGGGGCTCGCGAGAGATTCGCGGACAGGGCAGGACATTCGCCGGGCTCCTCGTGAGGAGCTGGCGGATAGTCGGGACGGGGGCGGGGAGGGGCTGGTGGGGTGGATTGCGTGCGTGGAGTGAGTCGGTGGGGGACGAGCGGATGGCAGCGCAAGGGGGCAGTGGCCTCCGTAATGGGGCGACCGTCCCTTGACGCTCCTCGAGGGAGTGTCAGATATTTTGTGTTCAAGGCGGTTCGATTCTTCCTGCCCTGCCGCGGCAGGGCAGGAAGAATCGGCTCATCGTGTCATCGCCGGGATGAAACGATCGGTGTAGAGGATGGCAAACTGGTTCATCGCCTGCCTCCAGTACAGCATCGGCTTCTTCCACTCGGCCGTAATGTTGCGCAGCGCCAACCAGATCAACTTGGTCGCCGCCTCGTCCGTCGGGAAGTGGCCCCGCGTCTTGATGATCTTGCGTACCCGCGCATTAAGACTCTCGATAGCATTGGTCGTGTAGATGACCCGGCGCACCTCGGGTGGGAAGGCAAAGAACGGGATCACCTGCTCCCAGGCCCGTCGCCACGACAGCGTGATGGTCGGGAAGCGCTGCCCCCATTCCCCTTCTGCAAACGCCTCGAGCGCCGCCTCCGCCGCCTCGACGCTCACCGCCTGGTAGATCGGCTTCAAGGCATCGGCGAGCCCCTGACGGTCCTTATAGCCGGCGTAGCCCAGGCTGTTGCGCAGTAGATGCACGATGCAGGTCTGTAGCGTCGTGCGCGGATACACCGCTTCGAGCGCCTCGGCCATGCCTTTCAGACCGTCGGTGACGGCAATCAGGATGTCGTCGCAGCCGCGCAGCTTCAGGTCGTTGAAGACCTTCAGCCAGAACTTCGCTCCTTCGGTCTGCTCGATCCACAGGCCCAGGATGTCCCGGCTACCGTCCGAGCGCACGCCCAGCGCCAGGAATACCGCCTTGCTGCACACCACCGCATCCTCGCGGATCTTCACCCGCAAAGCATCGAAGAACACCACGGGGTACATCGCCTCGAGTGGCCGGCTCTGCCACTCCCGCACTTCTTCCATCACCGAGTCGGTGACCTGGCTGATGAAGTCCGGCGACACCTCTGTGTTGTACATCTGCATTAGAAATGCCTGGATCTCGCGCACGCTCATCCCGCGGGCGTACATCGCAATGATCTTGTCGTCGAAACCCGTAAAGCGCCGTTCGTGCTTGCCGATCAACTTCGGCTCGAACTGTCCGGCACGGTCCCGCGGCACGTCGATGCGCAGCGGCCCCTCGTCGGTGAGCACCGTCTTGCCGCTCGTGCCATTGCGCTGGTTGGCGCTCGATTCAGGCTTCTCCTCGCCCGCTGCGTAGCCAAGGTGATGGCTCATCTCGGCCTGCAGCGCCCGCTCGATCAGCGCCTTCTTGAAACCGCGCATCACGTCCTCGACCGCCTCTGCCGTCATCGGACCTGTCACCATCTGCTCCAGCCATCGCTTCGCCTCTTCCGGCAACTCCGCAACGGCGGGCAGGGGCTGTTTCTGTTTCTTCCTTGGCATAACCTTCCCTTTCAGGGCTTACGTTATGCCTCAAACACAAAAATTCTGACAGGCTCCCTCCTCGACGGCCGAGGCTGACTTAAAAATACAACCTATTGAGCGTCAGGACTAGCTACCAGTGCTTCCGTATATCCGTCGGGAGTCAGGCCGCAGCGGCTTGCTTTCCAGTGCCGAGGGATAGTGCTCAGTCAGCCTGGACGGGAATACGCATCATTGAATCAGCTCTCGACCTGTTTTTGCTGGGAGGCTGGGTACCTGTCCCCGATGATCCGAATCTTCGAAACGGCACTTTCCAACTCGCACACCTCATCCGGGGTCAGTTTCAAAGTGGCTGCCCGCAGGTTCTCGTCGAGATGCGCCAGCTTGGTTGTGCCGGGAATGGGAACAATCCGTGGCGACTTCGCCATCAGCCACGCCAGCGCCACCTGCGCAGAGGTGGCGCCCCTGGTTCGGCCAAACGAATTGAGTACCTCTACGACAGCCAGATTTGCCCTGATAGCTTCCGGCGCAAAGCGCGGCAAAATGGCGCGGTTGTCATTACCCGAGTCGAACCGGGTGTACTCGTTGATCGTGCCGCCGAGAAAGCCTCGGTTGAGCGGGCTATAGGGCACAAAGCCAATACCAAGCTCTTCCAGCACCGGAAAGACTTCCTTCTCCGGTTCACGCCACATCAGGTGATATTCGCTTTGCACGGCGGTCACGGGTTGCACCGCGTGGGCGCGGCGAATGGTCTGCGCACTGACTTCGCAAAGGCCGAACCGTTTAACCTTGCCTTGCCGGATCAATTCTTTGACCGTGCCTGCAACGTCCTCAATCGGCACGGCTGGGTCAGCTCGATGCTGATAGAAAAGATCGATGACGTCGATCCGAAGGCGCTTTAGAGACTCTTCCGCAACACGACGGATGTTCTCGGGACGGCTATCCAGCGCACCATCCACGTGTTTCCCGTCAACGATCCGGTGTCCAAACTTGGTCGTCACGCTCACCTGGTTCCGGAACGGGTGCAAGGCTTCGCCGGCCAACTCTTCATTGATCAGCGGCCCATAAACCTGGGCCGTATCGAATAGCGTGACGCCGCGGCCCACCGCCTCATGCAGCAACGAGATCAACGCTTTGCGATCCGGATGAGGGCCACGGTTGTAGTTCATGCCCATGACGCCCAAGCCCAGCGCGGAAACCTCCATACTGGAAGCACCTGAGCCCAGAGTGCGACGATGGGTGATGATGGGCAGATCCATTTCAAGAGCCCCCCATCGGAGTTGCCTTCATCTGTTCTGTTGCGTTAACGCCTTCTATCGCAGGTGGAACGCACATCACTGTGGCAATCAGCGCACCAGTATTAAAGAAGCCTCGACGGCTCGAACGATTGGAGTGATTCATCGGGGGGTATTTCCGTTAAGTGCCAACTTCGATGAGGACACAGCGCTACGCTGTTGGCCGTAGCGCGCCTGTTGAAAAGCTCTGTAAATATGCCATATGGCTCATCGCATGATGAATCCGCCGTCAACCGAGATCGACTGGCCCGTTATATAGCTTGCCGCATCGCTACAAAGGAACAAGACAGCATCCGCGATTTCTTCGGGCTGGCCATGCCGGCCCATGGGAATGCTCTTCGTCATTGCCGCGAGTGCTTCACCCTGGCCGGAGGCGACCATCTGGTCAGCCATCGGCGTCCAAATCAGCCCCGGACAAACGGCATTGATACGAATTCCGCGTGCCGCATATTCAAGGGCTGCGCTCTTGGTCAGCCCGATCACGCCGTGCTTGGCTGCGTGATAAATACCGCGCTCGGCGCCACCTACCAGTCCGCCCAGCGACGAGCAATTGACGATGGCACCGCTTCCCTGCTTGCGCATCTGTTGCAGCTCGAACTTCATGCAACTCCAGACGCCGCGGAGATTGATCGCCATGACCCGGTCGTAATCGTCGCGGGAGGAGTCGGCCGTCTCGGCAAGGATGTTTTGAACACCTGCATTGTTGTAGGCGGCATCGAGGTGCCCGAAAGTCGCGACAGTCTGTGCGAGCATCGCTTCCACTTGCGCGTCATCAGCTACATCACAACGAAGGGCGAGTGCCTGATGACCTTGGGCATTCAATTCCGCCGCAGCAGACCTTACCGACTCTTCATGCCAGTCCGCCAGTACCACCGAGGCACCCGAGGCCGCGAAGGCTTTGGCTGCTGCAAGGCCGAGGCCCGATCCTGCACCGGTAACAAGTGCGACTTTGTTTTCAAACGAAACATTCATGATGGCTTCCTTCAATTCAATCGTTGCTTCTGATGGGTTATTGACCGCGCTTCGCGAAAACATCCTTGGCGACAGGCAAGGCCGAGAAAACATTGGGCCAGCCGGCATAGAACGCCAGATGGGTGAGCGCCTCCGCGGCCTGTGGCTGCGAGAGGCCGTTGTCCATGGCCCGGTTGAGGTGATAGGCGACCTGCGCGGTCTGTCCCGAGGCGATCAGGGAACTGACCGTCACCAGGCTCCGGTCCCGCGGCGCCAGCCCTGGGCGCAACCAGATGTCGCGGAACAGAATCTCCGTGGTGTAGTGCACGACCCCTGGGGCCACCTCACCAAAATTGCTGCTGACTTGCGCTGCGCGCTGAACCTCGGCGGCTTCGTTCAGTGGAAGAAGGTCCGCTGACGCTGGCGGCAGCTGCCCGGCCTCGATTCCTCGCCGCTCGAATACGCTCTTGGCGATGGCGGCGGCCGACGTGGCATTTCCCCAGCCGGAATAGAAGGCCAGGTGCGTGATGAGTTCGGAGATTTCACCGGGCTTGACGCCATTGTCCAGCGCCAGGTTGATGTGGAAGGGCAGCTCGATGGCGTGGTTGCGCGCTATCAGCACCGAGAGCGTCACCAGGCTACGGTCTCGCGGGGACAAACCGGGGCGCTTCCAGAGCTCGTTCAGAACTGTCGTACTCGTATGGTGAGCCAAGGCAGGCGCAACCAGACGGAGTTCCTCAAGCGTCAGTGCAATGGGCGCTTGGGCAGGGGCTTGCGCGACCGCTGCCATTCCAGTTTGGGCGCATGCGGACAGCGACAACGAAGCCGATGCAAGCATTGCCGTGAGGGGCTTCATTGCGGCTAGCCATTGCCTTGTCGTTACGAGCATCGATCGAACGGTGTTTGAGGGTTTATTTGAGGTATTGCTCATCGCTGACCTTCTCCTTCCATTCGACGTTTTTCCCATCCAGCGTTTCCTGGATCGCGATATGCGACATGCTGGTGGTCGCCGTTGCGCCATGCCAGTGCTTCACGCCCGGTGGACACCAGACCACATCGCCGGGACGAATTTCCCGCTTCTCCCCATCCCATTCCTGCACCCAGCCCTTGCCGGACGTCACGATTAGAATCTGACCCAGCGGATGGGTATGCCAGGCGGAACGTGCCCCCGCGTCAAAGGTGACTTGACCACCGGAGGTACGTGACGGCGCTGTCGGGGGGAAAAGCGGATCAACGCGAACGGAGCCCGTAAAGTACTCTTCAGCCCCTTTGATCGAGGCTTGCGTGCCATTCGGCGTGATGATCATCTTTGAAGCAACCGCCCGTTCCGCATGAACGGCAGTCGAAGCCAGCAGGAGAAGCGACGTGGCCATCGCAAAGCAGGTACTAGTCATAAGATTCAGTCCGCCGTCCTGAGTGAAGCCATGTCAATCACGAAGCGGTATTTCACGTCGCTCTTGAGCATGCGGTCGTAGGCAGTATTGATGTCCTGCATGCGGATCAACTCGATATCGGACGTAATGCCGTGCTTACCGCAGAAATCGAGTATCTCCTGGGTGGCGGGAATGCCACCAATCAGCGATCCGGCGACCGCCTTGCCGCCCAGCACCATGGGCATCGAGTCGAGCGCAGGCTCCAGCGGACCGAGATACCCCACCAGTACCAGCTTGCCCTTGTAGGCCAGGGTCGGGATGTAGGGATTCAAGTCGTGCTGGTAAGGCACGGTGTCCACGATCAACTGGTAAGTGCTAGCCACCCTCGCCATCTGAAGCGCATCGGTCGAGACCACGACGTGATCCGCTCCGAGGCGCCTGGCATCGGCTTCCTTGCCCGGCGACCGGGTGAAGAGTGTTACCTCCGCGCCCAGCGCTTTCGCCAGCTTGATCGCCATGTGGCCGAGACCACCAAGACCGACCACGGCCACTTTACTGCCGGGACTAATATCTGCGTTCTTCAGCGGCGACCAAGCGGTGATGCCCGCACAGAGCAGCGGTGCCGTTGCGCTCAGTTCGAGATTGTCGGGCACGCGCACGACGAAATCCTGCTTCACCACGATCTTCTCGGCGTAGCCACCCTGGGTTGGCATGCCATCGATGCGATCGACGCTGCCATAAGTGAAGGTGGCACCTTCGCTGCAATGCTGCTCGTGGCCTTCCTCGCAAGCCGTACAGTGGCCGCAGGCGTCAACCATGCAGCCGACGCCGACCGCATCGCCGACCTTGAAACGTGTCACGTCAGCACCCACGCTCACGACGCGGCCAATGATCTCGTGGCCCGGCACGATGGGGTAGCGTGTCCATCCCCAGTCATTCTTTGCGGTGTGCAGATCCGAGTGGCACACACCGCAGTAGAGGATCTCGATCTCGACATCGTCCTTGCGGGCGCTGCGTCGGTCAATTTTGTAGAGGCCAAGTGGCGTGGTCGCAGAAACGGCTGCATACGCTTTTACCGTGCTCATGGATATCCTTTCGGGTGGCCTTCTCGGCATGGATGCTGAAGTGCGGTAACTTCACGACCGCCTTTGTGTTACTGAAGTATGGTGTTGGAGTAAGAGACACCGATAGTTCAAGCCTGCCGATTTCTTGCCTATTCGTCCGTCGGTGCGGTTGAATAGCTAAAGAGAAGCTCTGCTTTGAGCAGGTGAAGAACCCGTCGCAAAGGACATGTCATGGCAAATCAAAAGGATCAGAACTTAGAAACTGCGCTTGAGGCTCTGGCCTGCAGCATTGCCGATCTGACGGCCGGCGGATCCCCGGCGGCAAGCGCCATTCCCGGCCTGACGTTCTACCGTCACGACACGCCGACGGACCCTTTGAGCTGCCTGTATGAGCCCAGCATCTGTCTGGTTGCACAGGGAGTCAAATGCGTAACGCTGGGCGATGAGAGCTACGTCTATGACGCTAAGAACTATCTGATCTCAGCCCTGCATTTGTCCGGCCTGGTCCAGATTTTGGAGGCCAGCCACGACCGGCCTTATCTCGGATTGGTACTGAAGCTTAATCAGCGGGAAATCTCGCAACTCGTCCTGGACACCAATCTCCCTCCGCCGCGTCGCTATCCATCTCGTCGCGGCATGGCGACCGGCGAGGTTGGCCTGCCGTTGATTTCCGCGTTTCAACGGCTGGTTGATCTGCAGTCCGACAAGGAGGACATCCCGATCCTTGCACCTGTAATCCAGCGCGAGATTTTCTACCGCTTGCTCGTGGGCGAGCAAGGCGAGCGTTTGCGTCAGATGACGACGGTCGGTAGCCAGAGCTATCAGATTGCCCAGGCGATCGAGTGGTTAAAGGAAAATTTCCGGCAGCATATTTCGGTCGATGATTTAGCCGGAAAAGTACGAATGAGTACTACCACCTTTTATCACCACTTCCGAGCCATCACCGCGATCAGCCCCCTGCAATTCCAGAAACAACTCCGTCTGCAAGAAGCTCGGCGCCTAATGCTCGAAGAACGCTTCGATGCCGCCACCGCAGCATTTAATGTTGGCTACGAGAGCCCTTCGCAATTCAGCCGGGAATACACTCGCTTGTTCGGCGGGCCGCCGATGCGTGACATCGCCAATCTCAGAAGGACCATTGCCGGGGAGCGCCGAGTCGACGTGTAATTTGCCTGGTTAAATTGGCAAGCTTTCGCGCTGCCCGCATCCGACAGGGCTTAAGCTTAATAAAGCTTGAATTGCGGAGTGCAGTAGGAAGCGGCTTTCTCATTTCAATGTCGGAAATCCGTTTGTGGATTCAATCGGTCGATGCAACAGTTTGGTGAAAGCGCTCCGCTGGTGTTTCGTAGTGTAGTGTTTTCCGTGGCCGCTCGTTCAATCGTCAAGATATGTTGTTAATATATTTATGCAAAAAGCTAAGATTCCACGGTCAGCCTGACACTCATCATTTGGTCTCTCATGACTTCATTCCCAGAAATGGATTTTCAATTCTGTTTTGATGCCCGCCGAGCGGGCCGGGGAATAGGTTTTCACCCGATTCCAGGTTTCGCCTCATGCCGTACGCCCCGTATCCTGCAATTTCGCAATCCGCAGCAGGTTATAGAGGCCGCCGCCGACAGGTAGGCGGCAATCTGGGTTCTCGCTTCTCCGAGGAACCGGGTCTTTCTCATTCCTCCCACCGTCTTCAGCCAGCCGAAGATCTCCTCCACCCGCTTTCGTTTGCGTTGGCTGACCTTGTAGCCTTCGGTGCAGGTCATCCGTCCGTCGAGCCCCGGTGTCTTGCGCCCGTCAATGTGGGCGATATGCGGCTTGATCTTGTGCTCGCCGTCGGGGTCGGTGGTGCTCTGATGAGTGGCGTTGGAGCGCTTCTCGCCCTTGAAATCCACCATTCCGGTGCCGTCCCCGCCGGAATTGGGCGGCTCATCGTCGTCCTTGCGCCTGAAGCTCTTGAAGGACGCCGAGGCGTCGATCAAGGTGCCATCCATGGTGAAGTGATCGGAGGACAGCAGCCTGTCCTTGCGGGCCAGGCGTACCACCTCGTCGAAGAAGCGCCGGGCGATGTCGGTTTCTACCAGCTGCTCCGGCGGAGTCGAGGGGGGGACCGCCCTTGGCATAAAGCCCATCGAGCTCCGCCGAAATGGCCGACAGCGCCGAGTCGGCCAGCTTCTTTACCTGCAGCAATGGATGATCGGCCGGAATTCGGGACTCGACCGAGAAATAGTGAAACATCGAGGACTGGGGATCGACTTCGCCGCGGCCTCGTCGCTAGGGAAATGCCCCCGCGTCTTGATGCTCTCGATGGCATTGCTTGTGTAGATCACCCGGCGGATCGGGGGTGGAAAAGCAAAGAAGGGAATCACCCGATCCCATGCCCGACGCCAGGCGGCGACCACTGGCGGAAACTTCTCGCCCCAGGGGCTTTGGGCGAAGGCGTCGAGTTCGGCTTGCGCGGCTTCGACCCTGGATGCGGCGAACATCTCGTTCAAGCTGCTCAAGGTCGCCGCCGGCGACAAGCTGACGGTCGGGCCGATGCTGCTCGGCGCGGCCCAGCCGGTCAATATCCTCACTCCGACCGCGACTGTCCGCCGTATCGTCAACATGACGGCGCTGACCGTCGTCGATGGTCATTGACGCGCCGCTGCCTCCGGCGGTCGCCCAGCGTGCCCGCACGGTGTTCTCCGCGCTGCTGCCGCCGGAGCTGGAGGCGGGCGCGGTCTTCCACGCGGACCTGCGCGCCATGCTGCCGCACAGCCGGTTCCTGTCGCTGCACGTGCCGGGCGGCGCCGGATCGACTGGGGTGATTTCCTATCGCCCCAAGCACGTCTTCCAACTCCCGTGCTGCGTGATGTCCTCCGCCCCCGTCGGCCCTCATTTCCAACCCGCCTGCCAGCGATAGAAAAGTCTTTTGGCGACCTCCACCGTCAGGAGGTAGGCGATCACCATCGCGCCGAGCACCAGGTAGAAACTGGCCGGCGGTGGAACGAAGCCGAAATAGCGGCCGAGTGGCGTGAAGGGGAGTCCGGCGGCGCAGGCGATGACGGCCAGGGAGGTGACGATGAGCAGTGGATGGGGCCTGCTGTGCCAGGGCCTGCCGCGGGTGCGGATGATGAAGATGACCAGGACCTGGGTGAACAAGGACTCCACGAACCAGCCGGTATGGAAGAGCTGTTCGTCGGCCTTGAGGATGACCAGCAGGATGTAAAAGGTCAGAAAGTCGAACAGGGAGCTGATGGAACCGATCACCAGCATGAAATTGCGCACGAAGGCCATGTCCAGCACGCGGGGGGCGCGGACATCGACGTTGTCCACCTTGTCCAGCGGGATGGGGATTTCCGAGATGTCGTAGAGGATGTTGTTCAGCAGGATCTGCGCCGGCAGCATCGGTAGAAACGGCAGGAACAGGGCTGCGCCGGCCATGCTGAACATGTTGCCGAAATTGGAGCTGGTCCCCATCAGGATGTACTTCATGATGTTGCCGAAGGTCCGCCGTCCTTCCTGCACGGCGGTGTGCAGCACATGCAGGTCGTGGCGCATGAGGATCATGTCGGCGGCTTCCTTGGCCACGTCGACGGCGGAGTCCACGGAAAGCCCCACGTCGGCGCCATGCAGCGAGGGCGCGTCGTTGATGCCATCGCCGAGGTAGCCGACCACATGGCCGCGGGCCCTGAGGGCCCGGATGACCCGCTCCTTCTGGGCCGGATTGACGCGGCAGAACAGGTTGGCGGCCTCGACGCGGGCCTGCAGGGCGTGGTCGTCCATCCCGGCGATCTCCTGGCCGAGGAGGATCCCGTCGACCGGAATCTTCAACTCGATGCACACGTGCCGGGTCACCCGTTCGCTGTCGCCGGTGACGATCTTGATCGCCACGCCATCGTTCCTCAGCGTGGCCAGGGCCGAGGCGGCGCTGGGCTTGGGCGGGTCGAGGAAGGCCGCGAAGCCGGCCAGGATCAGCTGGCTCTCGTCATCCACCACGGCATGGGGATGATCCAGCGGCACCTCGCGCCACGCGATGCCCAGGGCCCGAAAGCCCTCGCTCTCGAGGGCGTGGTAGTGGTCCTGCACGGTGGCGCGGGCCTTCGCGTCCAGTTCCAGCGGGAGCGGGGCGTCGGCGTCCTCGTAGCGGGTACACAGCCCGACGATCTCATCCGGCGCGCCCTTGACCACCAGCCAGCGGCGGCTGCCGTCGTCGATCAGCACCGACACCCGGCGCCGCTCGAAATCGAAGGGCACTTCGTCGATCTTCTGCCAGGTGCCGGGGTCGATCTGGCCGTGGGCCAGGATGGCTTCGTCCAGCGGGCTCTTCACGCCGGTTTCGAAGAAGCTGTTGAAGTAGGCCAGTTCGAGCACCCGCTCGCTGGGCTTGCCGGCCGCATCCACGTGCCGCTCGAGGCGGATCCTGGCCTCGGTCAGGGTGCCCGTCTTGTCGGTGCACAGGATGTCCATCGAGCCCAGATCCTGGATCGCGCTGAGCCGTTTGACGATCACGTGGCGGCGGGCCATGCGCAGGGCGCCCCGCGACAGGGTCACCGAGACCACCATGGGCAGCAGTTCCGGCGTCAGGCCGACGGCCAGGGCGACCGCGAAGAGGAAAGATTCCAGCCAGGGCCGGTGGAAGAAGGCATTCACCAGCAGCACGAACATCACCATCAGCACGGTGAGCCGCATGATCAACATGCCGAAGCGTCGGGTGCCCAGCTCGAAGGAGGTCGGCGCGGCCGGCCGCGAGATGCTGTCCGCGATGTTCCCGATGGCGGTGTTCGCACCGGTGCGGGCCACCAGCACCTGCGCCGTGCCGCTGATCACCGTGGTGCCCATGAACACCGCGTTGCCCGCTTCCTGCAGGTCGTTGCCGGCGGCGGGCGTGCCCGCCCGCTTCTCGACCGGGTAGGTTTCCCCGGTGAGCAGGGCCTGCTTGACGAAGAAGTCCCGTGCCTCGATCACCCAGCCGTCGGCCGGAATCAGATCCCCGGCGGACAGCTGGATCAGGTCGCCGGGGACCAGGCTGCTCACTGCCACCTCCAGCAGCTTGCCGTCGCGTTGCACGCTCGCCTTTACCGACACTTCCTGGCGCAGCTTGTCCGCGGCGGCGCCGGCCCGGTATTCCTGGACGAAATCCAGCGTCACGCTGAGCAGGACGATGCAGGCGATGATGATGAAATCCGCCACAGCCCCGGTAAAGGCCGATACGGCGCTGGCGGCCAGCAGGATGACGACCAGGGGGTTTCTGAAGCGGGACAAATACTGGCGGAGCAGTGATGCCTCCCGGTGCTGCCGGAAGACATTGGGTCCGAATTCGACCTGGCGCGCCTTCGCCTCGGCCCCGGACAGGCCGGTGACCGGGGCTGGTGGCGTTTCCCGCCACCATGCTGAGTCAGTGTCCCTGGCATCACGCGGCATGGCGTGGTATCCCTCTTAAGGTTCTTCCGCGAGGCTCCACGATCATAGGCCAATGGATCAGGCATGGCCGAAGAGATATCCGGCTTTCAGTCAAGGGTCCGTGCTAGATTGCAGCCAGCCCCGCCACCAGGGTACGCCACGAGGGCGTGCGGCCATACCATGACAGTTGCACACTGGTCCCTCCTGATCGGCATCCTGCTGATCACCATGCTCCTGACGGGAACGCTGCTGGCGCGCCTGCCGGTGAGTGCGGCCATGGTCTATCTCGGCCTGGGTTATCTCCTCGGGCCTGGCGGCATGGGTGTCATCGAGCTCGATCCGTTCGGCCAGGCGGGGTTGCTGACCCTGATGAGCGAGGTGGCGGTGCTCATCTCCCTGTTTGCCATCGGCCTGAAGCTGGGCGTGCCCATGTTCGACCGGCGTTGGCTGGTGCCCTTGCGCCTGGCCTTTCCGGTCATGCTCATCACCGTTGGGCTGATCGCTTGCCTCGGCGTCTTCGGACTGGGTTTGTCGCTGGGGGCGGCCGTACTGCTCGGCGGCATTCTGGCCCCCACGGACCCCGTCCTGGCGGCTGGTATTCAGTCCGAATCCGGGAACAGTCCTGACCGGGTGCGCTTCAGCCTCGCTGGAGAAGGTGCCCTCAATGATGGCTCGGCCTTTCCTTTTGTCCTGCTTGGCCTCGGTCTATTGGGTCTGCACCCGCTCGGTAATGGTGGCTGGCATTGGCTGCTGGTGGACCTGCTGTGGTCGACGGCGGGTGGGTTGCTCATCGGGGCGATCCTCGGTGCGCTGATCGGCGAACTGGTTGTCTATCTGCGCACGCGGCACCAAAGTGCAGTGGGCCTGGACGAATTCCTGTCGCTCGGGCTCCTTGCGGTGTCCTACGGTGTCGCCCAGCTATGCCTGGCCTCCGGTTTTCTGGCGGTGTTTGCTGCCGGCTTTGCCATCAGCCGCGTCCGGGATGTGCCGTTGAGCGGTGAGGTGGCGCACCCCGAGCAGACAACGGTCTCTACCGGTGACCGTGCCAACTGGGCCACCCATCCCCACCATGCCAGCTCGGCCATGAATCGGGCGGTTCGGGGGTTCAACGAGCAACTGGAAAAGCTGGCGGAACTGGCGATCGTCCTCGTCATCGGAATCCTTCTTCCCACCGTTTCATCCGTGCCGGCAGCATGGTGGTTCATTCCGGTGTTGTTCCTGCTGGTCCGCCCCCTTGCCATCGTCGCTGGCATGGCCGGCGGGTCTTTCAGCAGAGCGCAGATGGGCATTGTCGGCTGGTTCGGCATTCGTGGTATCGGTTCGATCTTTTACCTGATGTTCGCCCTGGATCATGGTGTCAGCGGTCCGCTGGCCCAGGATCTGCTGAGCCTGAGCCTGCTGACGGTCACCACCTCGATCCTCGCCCATGGGATATCCGCGTTGCCGTTGATGAGCTGGTACGCGTCGCGCAAGGAGCGGGCGGGTAGGCCATGAGTGGCGATGTTGCCTGGCTGTTCGCGTTGGCTGAATCGTGGCGCATCCCCGCGTGGCTGGAGTGAGCGGGACGCAGAATTGACCGGCATCAATTCCGCGATCTGTATCGGCAGTAAACCATTTCGTCTGTTCCTTCTGCGGCCGGGCTGGTGGCGAAGAATGGCGGCTGCCGAGAAATGGGGAAAACGATGACTGCCGAGATCATGACTGCAACTGTAGCGGGACCAGGCTTCGAGGAGGCGCCGGGCGGGCGGATTCCTGGAAACAAGGGAATCTGGGTCGGAATCTGCTGCGAGTTCGTCGAATTCCTGGTCCTCTTCGTCGTCTATTTCGTCGCCCGCGCCCATTTCCCGGAGGCCTTCGAGAAAGGCGCGGAGGGCTTGTCCACCACGCTTGGCACCGTCATCACGCTGGTGATGATCAGCAGCAGCTTCTGCATCGCCTGCTCCACGGCGCTGATCCGCGCCGGGCGGCGCAGGGCCTCGATCGCCTGGCTGGTCGGTGGGCTGGTGTTGGCGCTGGGCTATCCGCTCGCCAAGAGCATCGAGATCCAGTGGAACCTGGCCCATGGCATCAATGGGCAGGCCGGCATCTTCTCGGGTGTTTATTACTACCTGACCTTCAACCACATGGTGCATGCGGTGTGGGGCATCCTCGGCATCCTGTGGGTGCTGGCGCGCCACCTGGCGGGCGGCTATTCGGCCGACGACTACAGCGGCCTGGAGGCGCTGGCCTGCTACTGGCACGCCACCGACATCATCTGGCTGGTTATCTTCTCCTTCTTCTACGTGCTGGTGTGAGCATGAACGACATGCACCGTGAATCGGCGGCCCCGCTGGCGCCGTTCGTGAAGACCTGGCTCGGCCTGCTCGCGCTGACCGGGCTGTCGCTGCTGCTGGGCCATGTCCTGCATGGCCAGGCCGGGCTGCAGTGGTTGGTCGCCGCCGTCCTGTGGCTGAAGGGCTGGCTGGTGATTCGCCATTTCATCGAGGCCGACAGCGCCCATCCGCTGATCCGCCGCGTGCTGTACGGCTTCATCACGATCACGCCGGTGCTGCTGCTGGTGACCGCCCTGTTCGGCCGCCAGCTGGCGCGGCTGACGACGCTGTAGCCGGCGCGGCCGTGCATCCGGTAACCGGAGCTTTCACGGTCTTTACACGGGCTTAAAGAAATCTAACCCGCGCCACGGCAATACTCGGGGCATTTCCCTCTGCCCCCCGGATTGCCATGAAGACCCGCTTCCTGCCCCTGCTGACGGCTTCCACCCTAGTCATTGCGTCCTGCGCACCCCTGCGTGGGCCTGGTGGCCCCGGCGGCGAGCCGCCGGGGCAGGGCGGCATGGGCCGTGGCGGCGGTGGGGCGATGGTGGTGGAGCAGATCCAGGCCCAGCTGCAGCAGACCGCCGAGGCCCTGCAACTGACGCCGCGCCAGCTGCCCCTGTGGGAGGCCTACCAGGAGAAGGTCGGCGCGCTGATGGCCGACCAGCTCAAGCTGTCGTCCTACGCGGCGGTGTCCCAGAGCGCGCCGAAGCAGGTCGCCCAGAAGGTGGAGGTGGTGCGCAATCGCCTCGCCGCGATGGAGGACATCCAGGACGCCGCCGAGAAGCTGTACGCCACCCTCGACGACACGCAGAAGAAGATCGCCGACCAGCGCCTGGCGCAGACCGTGCCGGCGCTGTATTCCGGCCTTGGCGATGCCGCTGGCGGGTCCGCCGAACGGAAGGACGGCCAGGACCAGCGCGGTGCCGGTGGCCGCGGCCGCCGTGGTGGCGGTAGCGGTGGCGGCCCGGGCAGCATGGGCGCGCCCGACGGCATGGGGGGCGGCTTCGGCCGCATGTAAGCCGCCAATAATTGCCGGATCCCGATAGCCGTCTGCCGTTTCCGGACAGGCGGCGGCCTCGTCCCGACATATCGTCCTTCCGCCCGCCCGGCCCTCCGGGTTTCAGGGCGGGCGCGTCAAGCGGACCACAACGATATGAGGAGACAAGGCATGACGGCGAATACTTTGACGGCCGTTCTGGATTCCGTACTGGACCAGGCGGTGAACCGGGCCGGCGGCGTGCCCGGCGTGGTGGCGATGGCCACCGACCGGGACGGCAATTTCTACGAAGGCTGCGCGGGGCTGCGGGAGCTGGGCGCCGAGCCGGCGATGACGCTCGATTCGGTCTTCGCGATCTTTTCCACCACCAAGGCGCTGACCGGCACCTGCGCGATGCAGCTCATCGAGGAGGGGCGCCTGTCGCTTGCCGACCCGGTGCGCAAGTACCTGCCCGAGTTCGCCGAGCTGCAGGTGCTCGACGGCTTCGACGCGGCGGGCCAGCCGCGCACGCGGCCGCCAAAGCGTGACGTGACGATCAACGACCTGTTCCTGCACACCTCCGGCCTCGGCTACGAGTTCTTCAGCCAGGACGACCTGCAGTACCGCACGGCCAACGAGATCCCGACCATCGTGTCGTGCGAGTTCCCGTCCATCCGCAGCGTGCTGCTGCACGATCCGGGCGAGCGCTGGACCTATGGCGTCAACATCGACTGGCTTGGGCTGGTGGTCGAGGCGCTGCGTGGCAAGCGCCTCGGCGAGGTGATGCAGGAGCGGATCTTCGCGCCGCTGGGCATGGCGGACATCGGCTTCACGATGTCCGAGTCCATGCGGGCGCGCCGCGTGACCATCCACGAGCGGGCCGCCAACGGCGCGCTCAGCCCGTTGCCCGAACTGGTGCTGCCGCAGCCGCCGGCGATGGACTGCGGCGGCCACGGGCTGTACGCGACGGTCGGCGAGTACATGAAGTTCATCCGCATGCTCCTCAACGACGGCGCCGGCCCCCACGGCCGCGTGCTGCGCCCTGAGACGGTGGCACTGATGACCCGCGACGGGCTCGGTTCCCTCGAATGCACCGGCTGGCCCACGTCGATCCCGTCCCTCGCCAACGCCGGCAGCTTCTTCCCCGGTGTGTCGAAGGGCTGGGCCTACACCTTCATGACCAACCGGGCGCCGACACCGTCGGGCCGCCCGGCCAATTCCCTGGCCTGGGCCGGGCTGGCCAATTCCTTCTACTGGATCGACCGCCAGACCGGCATCGGCGGCTACTGGGCGACCCAGCTGCTGCCTTTCCAGGACTGCGTGGCCTACCCGCAGTTCGTGGAGTTCGAGACGGCGGTCTATCACCACCGCTGAGACCAGAACCCCTTCCGAAAAATTGCCGGCGCGCGACAGGCGCATGCCGGAACGAGACATGGCCCGATCGGGGGCCTGTCACAGTAAGCCCCGGCGTCAGGCCGTCCCGAACGCGAGAGACGGCCGCCGCCACCCAGAGGAGATGTGGAGACATGAAACGACGTACCCCCATGGGCCGTCGCGGGCACGCTGCTGCCTGCGCCGTGGCCCTCGCCGTGCCCGGGCTGGCTTCCGCCGTGACCATCGATGCCGGCGACTACACCTACCTGCCGGCCGGCACCAGCCTGGCCGTCGGTTATTACCAGCACACCGAGGGCCGCCAGCTCTACGCCGGCGGCAAGCGGGTGGCCGACCAGGCCCGCGTCGAGGCGGACGTGGGCATCCTGCGCGGCGTGCATTACGTGGACATCGGCGGCCTCACCATGGCGCCCCAGTTCCTGCTGCCCTTCGGCCGCGTGCATACCGGTGGCGACCTGGCCGGCGTGGACGCCACCAACGGCGTCGGCGACCTGATCCTGGCGTCCACCATCCACCTGATGAAGGACCCGGAAGGCCGTCGCGCCTTCGCGGTGACGCCCTGGCTGTGGCTGCCCACCGGCCACTACGACCGCAACGCGCCGCTCAACCCCTTCGGCGAGAACCGCTGGAAGTTCGCGCTGCAGACCGGCTGGATCACGCCGCTGTCGGAGCGCTTCACGCTGGACCTGATCGCCGACGGCCAGGTCTTCGGCCGTAACGGGGACTATGGGCCCACCGGCGCGTCGCTCCGGCAGCGCCCCGCCTGGGAGCTGCAGTCCCACCTTCGCTACAATCTCGGCGCGGCCACGTGGGTGGGCGGCATGCTGTCCCAGGCGGGCGGCGGCGAGACGGAGATCGACGGCATCGCCCAGGGCGACCGCCAGCGCCGTACCAAGGCCTTGCTGAGCGTGGCGCATTTCGTGGCGCCGGGCTGGCAGGTGCTGACCTCGCTGGGGCGGGATCTGTCCGTCCGCACGGGCGTCAAGGAGGATGCGCGGCTCAACCTGCGCCTGCTGAAAGTGTTCTGAGTTCGCCCTTCGCCCCGGGAGCGCCGCCCGGGGCGGTCGCAAGGTCTTGGGAGCTGCCATGGAAAGCCTGTGTAATGCCCTCGTCGTGGACGCCGGCGGACGGCCGACCGACGCCCACCAACTGATCGCCACCCGCGACTTCGACGAGCTGGAGGCGTGGACCCGGCGCGTCTACATGCCCTATTCGGTGCGCCCCACCGGCAACATTCTGGTGCCGAGCTCCGACCTGCACGCGGTGCCCATCGGCAGCATGATCCTCAGCCGTTTCTCCTACGGCATTCCGGTCCATCTCAGCGATTTTTCGGAAGGGGCCGGTATGGGCATGGCGCTGACCACCGTGCGCGGCGCCGGCCGCCATTGGGTGGACAGCCACGATCCGGCCGAGACGGCGGCCGGCGAGAGCTTTCTCGTCGATACCAGCCGCACCGAGTACTGGGCCGATTTCGATCCGGAGCACCTGCAGGTGAACGTCACCTTTCCGCACCGCTACTTGGAAGAGCTTTACCTGCGGTGGACCGGCCAGCCGGCCCATGACGCCCTGTGGCGCCTGAAGATCCGCTTCGGCGGCGCCGGCTCGCCATGGCATGCGCTGCTCGCCTACTGCTGCCGCTGCGTGACGGAGTACCCGCGCCAGGTCAGCGAGGGGCCGCTGGGACGCCAGTTGGAGGAGATGCTCGGCACCCAGATGCTGATGGAGTGGACGCGCCGCTGGGGCGAGCTGCCGGCCCGCCCGTGCGCGCTGGCGCCGCGCTACGTGCGCCAGGCCGAGCAGTACATGCGCGAGCATGCCCGCGAGGCGCCGACCCTGAGCGCGGTGGCGGCGGCGGTAGGGATCAGCGTGCGGGCGCTCAGCGGTGCGTTCCGGGAGTTCCGCCGCACCACGCCGATGGCTTTCCTGCGGGAGGCGCGCCTGCAGGGTGTGCGTCAGGCCTTGCTGGCGGCGCCGCCGGAGAGCACCGTCGCGGCGATTGCGGAGCAGTGGGGCTACTACAGCCTCGGCGTCTTCGCGGCGCGCTACCGGGCGCGCTTTGCCGAGAACCCGTCGGACAGCCTGCGGCGGGTGGGGCGCTGATACGGCGGCGCCGCGATGGACTAAAAACCACAATCACGGTGTGGTTTATTACAAAGCGGCACGTTCGTGTCTGCCACAAAACAGTGGAGCGCACTCAAATAGTTGATATAACAAAACTTGTATAACTGGTACGGAACGTGCAGGCCATGGCGTCCTGCTTCCCGCAGGTCGTCCGGCGACAGAACCGGTGCCGCGGAGGCATGTGCTGATCGCCTTGTGATTCACTGAAGAAAGGATTCGCCTCATGTTCCGCCGTTTTGTCAGCCTCGCGCTCGCCCTGCTGGGTGCGTTCGCGGCTACCACCGCCTTCGCCGGTCCCGACTGGTACCTGATCGAACATGGCCGCCAGCTGAAGCGCGCCGCCCTCGCCAGCGGCGAGGCCCAGGTAGCCGTCCAGCCGGTCGGCTACGGCCCGCGCGCCCAGCCGGTGGCGGCCAACCGCAGCATCGAGCAGGCTCCGGCCGTCGCCGTGCCCACCAAGCTGGCCTGCGGCCAGACCACGGCGGCCAAGGGCTGCTGACGCGTCGCTGCCGCCGGCAGCCCGCTTCTATCGGCCATCCCGGGCTCACAGGCCCGTGATGGCCGATCTGCTTTTTTAGGCGTGGGGATTTCAGGCGATGCCTGCGAATGGATGGACGCGCCCTTATGGAAGGCGGTGCGCGAGGTCTGCGTGAAGGCTGGCCATGAAGCGTTCGACGGCGTGCGTATAGGCGTTGTCGAGGCCCAGCTGGCTGTTGATGTCCCCGTGGGACAGGTCTTCGCCGAGTACCTGGACCTGCATGCCCAGCCCGTCCGCGCGGGCGGCGAGGCGCCGGGCCTGGTCGCAGGAGTCCTCCCGCCGCGTCGAGCACACCGCCAGCAGCGGCGCAGCGCCCGGTGTCAGCGCGTGGTAGGGCGACAGCGCACGCCAGTAGGACGGGTCGGTGCCGAAGGGGCGGTCGTAGAGGCGCAGGTGGCGCTGGTTCATGATCGCCTCCACGTCCATCGCGGCGCTGTCCAGCGCCACCGTGCCGAGCACCGGCAGCGGTGGCGGCGTGAAGCGGGCCGCCGGCGAGACGGCCAGCAGCGCCGCCAGGTGGGCGCCGGCCGAGTGGCCCATCAGCACGAAACGCTGCGGGTCGCCGCCCCAGGCCACGGCCTTCTGCTGGGCCATTGCCAGGGCCCGCGCCACGTCGCGCAGCTGCACGTCGACGGCGGCCTGCGGCAGCATGCGGTAGTTGATCGAGATGAAGACGATGCCGCGGGCTACCCAGCGCGCCACCTTGGCATCCACGACGCGCTCCATCGCCTTGTCGCCGATGGCCCAGGCGCCGCCATGGACCATCAGGATCACCGGTGCGTTGTGGGCCTCGGCCGGGATGTACACGTCCATCGTCTGGGCCGGGTCGGCGCCGTAGGCGACGTCGGCCAGCTTGCGGGCGCCGGCCGGCAGGCCGTGGCCGGCGTCCTCGTCGGCGGCGCCGAGGCGGGCCGCCCGCCGTTCGCGCAGGCGGTCGAGGAGGGGGCCGGCATGGACGGCGGAAGCGG
This sequence comes from Zoogloea sp. GW822-FHT05C07, assembly GCF_058800215.1. NCBI lineage: Bacteria > Pseudomonadati > Pseudomonadota > Betaproteobacteria > Rhodocyclales > Zoogloeaceae > Zoogloea > Zoogloea sp. GW822-FHT05C07. Next base: position 2,195,524 of record NZ_CM179510.1, on the reverse strand, counting down.
CCGCGGCGAGGCCGAGGGCGGTGAGCAGGTAGCGCCGGCGGGCGAGGGATAACGGATTGTTCATGGGACCTCCTGTTGTCGGCCTGGTGCGCTTTGCTACGGCTGTCTCCGCTTAAGCCGCGTTGCCCGTGGCCAACATGCCCTCGATGCGTTCGTAGAGTTCCTGGGCCTTGATCGGCTTGGTCAGGTAGTCGTCCATGCCGGCGTCGAGGCAGCGTTCCCGGTCGCCGTTCATCGCGTTGGCGGTCATCGCGATGATCGGCACCCGTGGCTGTCCGGCCGCCTGTTCCAGGCTGCGGATCCGGCGCGTGGCCTCGAGGCCGTCGAGCACCGGCATCTGCATGTCCATCAGGATCACGTCGAAATGGCCGGCGCCGACCATGTCCACCGCGTCGGCGCCGTTCTCGGCCAGGCTCACTGCGTAGCCGCGCTTCTGCAGCAGGACCTGCGCGAGGCGCTGGTTGACCGGGTTGTCCTCGACGAGCAGGACCCGCGCGCCGCTGGCGGATGCCTCTGCCGGCAGCGCGGACGCCGCGTTGGCCGGTGCGGCGGCAGCGGCCGCCACCGCCGTCCGGCAGGGCAGGGTGAAGTGGAAGGTCGAGCCCTCGCCCGGTGCGCTGTCCACCCAGATGCGGCCGCCCATCAGCGCGATCAGGCGGCTGCAGATCGACAGGCCCAGGCCGGTACCGCCGAACTTGCGGGTGATCGACGTATCTTCCTGGGAGAAGGCGTCGAAGATGTGTTCCTGGGCCGCCGCCGCGATGCCGATGCCGGTGTCGCACACCGAGAACAGCAGTTCCCGGTCGTCGCCGCGGCGGACTTTCACCGCCACCTCGCCGGCCTCGGTGAACTTCACCGCATTGCTGAGCAGGTTGATGAGTACCTGGCGGATGCGCACCGGGTCGCCGCCGAGCATTGGTGGCACGTCGTCGGCCACCTGGCAGCGTACCTGCAGGCCCTTTTCCTCGCCTTGCAGGATCACCGGGCGCAATGCGTCCTGCAGCAGTCCACGCAGGTCGAAGTCGATGTGCTCGATGGCCAGTTTGCCGGCCTCGATCTTCGAGAAGTCGAGGATGTCGTTGATGATGGTCAGCAGCGCGCCGGCGGAGGAGCTGACGATGTTCAGGTAGTCCCGCTGCTCGGCGTTGAGTTCGGTGTCGAGGGCCAGTTCGGTCATGCCGATGATGCCGTTCATCGGCGTGCGGATCTCGTGGCTCATGTTGGCCAGGAAGTCGCTCTTTGCCCGGTTGGCTGCTTCGGCGGCGTCGCGGGCCTGTTCGAGCGCGACGCGGCTGGCTTCCCGTTCGGCGACCAGCCGGCCGATGGCGGCAGTGACCGCCTCGATATCCTCGTCCGACGGCGTGCTCGGCACCGGGCTGGGCAGGGCCTGCATGCCGGCCAGCACCTCGCGCAGGGAGGCCAGCGCCTTTTCGCGTTGGGCGAGTTCCTGCCGCAGGCGGGCGGCGGTCTGGTTGAGCACGTCGAACATCGGGCGGAATTCGAGCGGCAGGTCGGCCAGCAGCTCCGCCTCGTCCTGGGGCACGCGCGCTTCGTGCCGGCTTTCGTCGAAGCCCTTGACGCGGCCCAGGCTGCCCAGCCATAGCTTGAGCGGGAACCAGATCAGCACGAGGCCGCCGCTGAAGCCCAGCAGGGTCAGCAGCAACGCCGTACGGAACAGTTTCCACAGCCCGCCGGCGATCATTTCCGAGTCGAATTCCAGGCGCAGTACGCCGTAGTCGCGGCCGCCGGCCGAGATGTTGCGATTGACCTCGTAGAGGTCGGCGGCAACGCGTTTGCGCAGCCAGTCCGGCGGTACGACCGGCGGCTTTTCCTGGTTGACGCTGTGCAGGCCCCCGCCGGCCAGGTCGATGAAGGTGGCGGAGGCGAACTGGGAGCCGAGGATGGATTTGTCGAGGGTGCGCTGGATGGTGTCGTAATCGCCGATCACCGCGCTGTCGGTGATGGTCTGGGCGGTCACCTCGATCAGCATGGTGGCCGACTGCTGGGCGGTTTCCAGTTCCTGGGCGAACTGGTACTGGTAGAACAGCGCCAGGCCGCCGCCGATGAAGAACAGCAGCGCGGCCGAATACAGCGCGTAGATGCGTGTGACCAGTGACTGCGGCAGCAGTCTCGAGAGCTTGCCCATGGGCCGGGGCCTCTATGCGTCAGCGCAGGGCGGCGGGTGCGCTCTGGTAGAACTTGCGATACGACGCATAGTCTGCGCCGCTGGCGGAGATGAAGTAGGCGTCGCTGCCGAGGCCGACTTCCTGGGACGCGCGGTGCAGGATCTCCTGGCCGCGCGGGTCCTTGTGCATGCCGAGGAAGGCCGCCGAGACGGCCTTCAGGTCCTTGTCAGGCACCCGGCCGGAGACCATCAGCGCCAGGTCGTGGTAGGGCTCGGACGTCCACAGCACGCGGAACTTCTTGCCTTCCCGGTTGGCGTAGCCCTCCACCAGCATGGAGTTGCTGCCCACCGCCTTGGCCTTGCCGGCGAACAGCTGGGCCATCGCGGCGTTCTGGTTACCGCCGAAGACGGCCTTCACATCCACGTTCCGGGACAGCAGGTAGGCGTAGGGCACCTTGTAACCGATGAAAGCTTCGGGGCCGGCGAAGGCGACTTCCTGGCCCTTCAGGTCCTCGACGCGAGTGATCGGCGAGTCGGCTGGCACGACGATCTGGCCGCGCAGCGGCGGTGCGTTGCGACGCCCGAAGACTTTCCAGCCCAGGGATTCCCGTTCGGGGCTGAACAGGTGGTTGGTGAACACGAACTCCACTTCCTGGGCCAGCACATAGCTGGTGGTGTCGGCCGAGGTGCGGCCAATCTTGAGCTGCAGCCTGACCCCGCTTTTTTCGGAGACGTACTGGATGATCGGGTTCCAGTAGGCGGCCGTCTTGTTGATGTCCCACTGGTTGACCGGCGAGAAGCGGTAAACCGTCTCCTCCGCATGGGCGGTGGCGATGCCCAGGGCCAGGGCGAAAACGGCGGCGAGGCGCACGAGCATGTCGGATCTCAGCAAAAGGAAGCGTCGCCGATTATAGACATTCAATCCCGGCGCTGCCTTGGTGCGCCTCAAGGGGCCAGCCGTGCCTTGTGCCAGCTGCCGTCCGGCTGCAGGCGGTAGGCGATGCGGTCGTGCAGGCGCGAGCTGCGGCCCTGCCAGAATTCCCAGTAGTCCGGCACCAGCCGGAAACCACCCCAGTGCGGCGGGCGCGGCGGGTTGAGGCCGAAGCGCAGGCCATATTCGGCGGCGCGGGCGACCAGCACGCCGCGGCCGGCAATCGGCTCGCTCTGCGGCGAGGCCCAGGCGCCGACGCGGTGGCTCAGCGGGCGGCTGGCGAAGTAGGCGTCGGACTCCTCGGCGGACACCCGTTCGACGCGGCCCTCGATGCGCACCACCCGTTCCAGCTCGACCCAGTGGAACTGCAGCGCGGCGAAGGGATGGGCCTCCAGTTCGCGGCCCTTGCGGCTGGCGTAATTGGTGTACCAGACGATGCCGCGCGCGTCGTAGCCCTTGATCAGTACGATGCGGGTGGACGGCCGCCCGTCGGGGCCGACCGTCGCGACGGTCATCGCGTTGGGTTCCGGCAGGCCCTTGTCCAGCGCCTCCTTCAGCCAAGCGGCGAACTGGTTCAGCGGAAATGCGGCGGCCTCGTCGTCGTCGAGGCTGCCGTGCTCGTAGCTCTTGCGCAGGTCGGCAAGGTCGGGATCGTCGCTCATGGTGGATCTCGCTGCATGTGGGGGCAGGGCACCGTCCGTGGTGTCCGGTGCCGCCATTGTCCCATGAGCGGCAGCGCCGGCGGGACGGGGGCGGCTAGAATGGCTGCGCTCCCCATTTCCGCGCCGCCGCAGCCCATGAGTTCTCCCGCCCAACCCGCCGTATCCGATGAGTCCTCCTGGCACCTGGCCGCCTCGGAGGCGGAGCGGGTGGTTGCCGAATTCGAGCATGCGCTGATCTGCCTGTGCGAGGCCTTCGGCCGCTACAACCAGCAGGGCCTGGCCAGCGTGGCCGACGGCTACACCTTCAGCGGGCAGGACAACACGATCCTGCATATCGTCGCCACGCTGGACCGCCCGAAGAGCCTCTCGGACATCAGCCGCTTCATGAACCGGGACGACCTGGCCAACATCCAGTACAGCGTGCGCAAGCTGCTCAAGGCCGGCCTCATCGAGAAGGCCAGCGACCGCTCGGCGCGCGGCACCACTTATCAGGTTACCGCCGCGGGGCGCCAGGAGGTGGCGGCCTTCGTCGCCAACCGGCGCGAACTGCTGCTCGCCCCGGCCGAGGAGATGGAGCAACTGCGCGAGCAGTTGCGCGCCGCCACCAAGGTGATGAGCCACTTCATCGGCCTGTACGACCAGGCCGCCCGGGTGATGAGCACGCGGCGTTGAGGGGGCGGCGCGTCAGCCGTCGAAGCGCCGCTTCATCGCCAGGATGGCCAGCGCCAGCAGCAGGATGATGCCGTTGGTGACCACCAATGCGCCGTCGCCACGGCGCAGGCCATGGATCATCCACAGCAGCACGCCGGCGATCAGCACCGCGTACATCGCCCACGACACGTCGCGGGCGCTGCGGCTCTTCCAGATCTGCCAGGCCTGGGGCAGGAAGGCGGCGGTGCTGAGGCAGCCGGCCAGCGGGCCGATCAGGTTGTCGAGGTTCATTCGCGGGCCTGCTCAGAAGAAGCGGTCGAAATGGATGTGCTGCGGTGCGACCCGGTGGGTGACCTGCAGCAGCTGTTGCAGGGCTTCGACCATCGGCGGTGGGCCGGCCAGGTAGAACTCGGCGGTGGGGATGCGTTCGCCGAGGGTGCGTTCCACCAGTTCGTGCACCGGTCCGATGGCGCCCGGCCAATGTGCAGCCTGGGCAGCGGCCGGGTCGGACACCGCGGCGTGGTAGCGGAGTTGAATGCCGTAGCCGGGCAGGGCCGCGAGTTCGGCCTCGCCGCACAGGTCGGCCGGGGTGCGTCCGCCGTAGAAGAAATCCAGCCGGCGGCCGGCCAGCGCCGGGTGGGCCGCCGCGCCGCGGGCCACCGACAGCATCGGTGCCAGCCCGGAGCCGCCGGCGATGCAGACGATGTCGCGTGGGCTGTCGGGGCGCAGGTGGGCGAGGCCGTAGGGGCCGTCCAGTTCCGCCGTGGCGCCGGGTGCCAGCTGCTCGAACAGCGTGCCGGTGGCTTCGCCGCCGGTTACCCGGCGGATGCGGAAATGCCACTCGCCGGCACCGTTGGGCAGGTTGGCCATCGAATAGGCCCGTTCGCGGGCGACGCCGGGCAGGGCCAGGAAGGCGTATTGGCCGGGCAGAAAATCCGCCGGCGCGTCGGCCTGGAAGACGAACTCGCGGATGTCGTGGGTGACGTCGCGCACGGCAGCCAAGCGTGCCGTCCGCCGCTGCGGGCGGATCGCCGGCACGGCGCGGGGATCCAGCTGCAGGCGCAGGCCGGCGTCGCCTCGCGGGCGGCTCTGGCAGGCCAGCATGCGGCCCTTGCGGCGGTCCCGCGCGGACAGGCCGGGGGCGTCCGGCCACAGGTCGTCCACCTGTCCTTCGACCACCTCGCCGCGGCAGCAGCCGCAGGCGCCGACGCCGCACTCGTAGGGCAGGCCCACGCCGGCGCGCAGGCCGGCCCGCAGCAGGTTGTCTCCGTCCCGGCATTCGAAGACGGCTTCGCCGTCGTTCACTGTGATCACGGGCATGGCGCGGTCTCCGTCTCATCCACGGCGGCGAACACCGCTTCGTCCTTCACCTCGACGCGGTAGACCCGCAGCGGGATGGAGCACGGGGCGCCGGCGGGGCGGCCGCTGGCGATCTCGAAGGCCCCCTGATGGTAGGGGCATTCCACCACGCCGTCGTCGCAGTCGATCTCCCCGTCGCACAGGGAGGCATCGCCGTGGGTGCAGGTGTCGTCGGTGACGTAGAAACGGCCTTCCAGATTGAAGACCGCCAGGGGCGGGCGATCCGGCAATTCGATGCGGCGGCAGCCGCCGGTCGGCACGTCGATGGTGGGGCACAGTTTTTTCATGATGATCGTCTCTGGTTGAAGGGGCCGCCCGGCGGGGCGGCCCGGAGTCGTGTCGGATTCAGCGGCCTACCACTTCCAGGCCCAGGCGGCGCCGAGCCATTGCTGGGACATGCGGACGTTCACACCGGCGCTTGGGCCGGTACCGCGCACTTCCTCGCCGAAGACCCGCGTATAGACCAGCGACAGTTCGTGGCTGGCGTCCATCGCCCAGGTCGCGCCGAGGGTGGCGTGGTCCTGGGGGGTGACCGGGGCGAGGTAGTCGAGGGTCGCATTCTCCTTGCCGACGATCTGCGTGCCGTGGCTGTAGCCGGTGCGCAGGGTCAGTGCGGGGGTGGCCTGCCAGGACGCGCCGATCCGCGAGATGGTCTGGCTGCGCCAGCCGAAGCCGGGCTGCGGGGCGGTGAGCGCATTGGCGAGGGAGTCGATGTCGCCCCAGTTCACGCGCATCAGGTCGGCGGCGATCACGATGCCGTCGCGCGGCCGCCAGGCGACGCCGACGCCGTAGCGCTCGGGCACGTCGAACTCGCCGGAATGGGCGAGCAGGTTGCGGTAGGCCTTCAGCTTGCCCATGTGCATGCGCGCCGCGTACATGGCGCCGAGGGTGATCTGCTCGCTGACCTGGCCGGTCCAGCCCAACTTGAAGCCGGCGCCCATCGAGCTTTCGGTGCCCTGGCCTTCCTGGCCGAGGCCGTCGGGCACGCCGTCTACACGGAAGCGCTGATAGGCCAGGTCGAGGGATACGCCGACCGCCTGGCCGGGGCTGAGGCGTAGCGCGTAGGTGGGGGCGACGATGACCTGCATCAGCTTGGCGGCGTCCTTGCCGCTGCCGGGGCCGCCGACGATGGAGGTGTCGTACTGGGTCGTCACGCCGTTGCCGTAGACCGACACGCCGACCGACTGGTGGTCGTCGAGCATGTGGTTGTAGCCGAATTCGGGGATCGGGATGGCCTTGACGCCGTCGCCGTCGAAGTTGGTGCCGCCGAAGGTGGACGCCGGCTTGGGCATCACCACGGCCAGACCGAGATCGAGGCGGTTGCCGACGAAGGCCATGCCCGCTGGGTTGTTGGCGGCGGCCAGCGCGTCCTGGGGCAGGGCGATGGACGCGCCGCCCATGCCCTGGGCCTTGATGCCGTAGCCGTGGGGCATCGTGCCATTGGTGGCGTGGGCGGGCAGCGCGACGGCGAGGAGGGCCGCGCCGGCGGCGGGAATACAGTGGCGGCGCCAGCGGGGGCGGGTCGGGGCGGGGGTCATGACAGCAGCTCCGTGATGGGGGAAAGGGCTTGCTCGGGGCCGAGGGCGGCGTAGCCGCCATCCACCGCCAGGTTGGTGCCGGTGATGAAGCGGGCGTGGTCGGAGCACAGGAAGAGCACTGCGTCGGCCACTTCGGCGGGGTCGCCGATGCGGCCGAGCATGTGGAAGGGGCGGGCGACCTGCTCCACCTTGTCGCGGTCGCCGCCGGAGATCTGGTCGAGGATGCCGGACCAGGTCCAGCCCGGCGACACGGCGTTCACGCGGATGCCCTCCGGTGCCAGGTCCAGCGCTGCGCTGCGGGTGAATTGCAGGACTGCGGCCTTGCTGGCCGGGTAGGTCCAGCGCCCGGCCTGGGCCACGCCGGCGCTGGTGGAGCCGAAGTTCACCACCGCGCCGCCGTTTTGCAGCTGCGGGCGGGCGGCGCGCAGGAAGCCGACGGCGCCGAAGAGATTCACCGCGAAGGCCTTCTCCCAGTCGCTGCGCGGCGAGGCGGGGCCTTGGTCGGCATATACGGCGGCCACGTTGACCAGGCAGTCGAGGCGTCCGAAAGCCTGCACAGTCGTCGCCACGCAGGCTTCGATGTCGGCGTCGCGGGCCACGTCGGTGGCGACGAAGCGCGCCGCGTCGCCGAGCTCGGCGGCCAGCCGGTCGCCGCCGGCCCGGTCGATGTCGGCGATGACGACCCGTGCGCCGGCGGCGACGAAGGCGCGGGCGACCGCCGCGCCGATCAGGGTGGCGCCGCCGCTGACGATCGCCACCTTGTCCTTGAGTCCTCTCATTGGGGGTTCCTTTCTGTTTGTCCGGTCAGCCGGCGAGAGCCGGTTCGGGGAGCGGTGCGGACTGTGGCGCGGGGCCGAGACGGCCCTGACAGAACAGCAGCGGGTTGCGGCTGTTCCAGCGGTAGCGCAGCACGCGGCCGATCAGGATCAGGTGGTCGCCGCCGGGATGGACGGCTTCGCGCTGGCACTCGAACTGGGCCACCGCACCGGCCAGCAGCGGGGCGCCACCGGCGCCGGGCTGGGTGATGAGGCCGGCGAACTTGTCCGGACCAGGGCGGCCGAAGCGCTGGCACAGGTCGAGCTGACCGTCGGCCAGTACGTTCACCGCGAAGTGACTGCCGCTGCGGAAGGCGTCCAGGTTGGGCGACTGGCGCGACAGGCTCCACAGGATCAGCGGCGGGTCGAGGGACACGGTGTTGAAGGAGCTGGCAGTGACGCCCACCGACCGGCCGCCGTCGGCCAGGGTGGTGATCACCGTGACGCCGGTGGCGAAGCTGCCGAGGGCCCGGCGCAGGCCGGACGGGTCGGCGGCGTCCAGCTCGCCGTCCCAGCGGGGAGCGGAATCAGGCGGCACAGGGCACCGTCCTTTCGGCGACGAAGCGGCGGGCTTCGTCCAGGTCGGCGATCCACGGCCAGTAGTTGCGCGGGTTGTCGAAGCAGCGCATGAAGGCATCGCCTACCGGCGGGTGCTGCGAGGCGGCGCCGAGCACTTCCATCACCGGCGCGCCGGGCGGCTTGAGCAGGGCGTTGGTGAAGGCGGTGGTGTACATCGCCGATTCGGCCCAGAACGTCTCGAAGGTGTCTTCCATCCATGCCGCGTCGAAGGCGCTGTTGCCGCGGGCCTGGATGCGCGACACCAGGTGGCGGACCATGCGCGCGGCGTTGTTGGAGCCCTGGCCGGCGATCGGGTCGTTGAGCACCGCGGTGTCGCCGATGGCCATCACCAGCCCGCCGGAAGGCAGGCGGCCGACCGGCTTGCGCACGGTGGGGGTGAATGCGCCCTTCAGCCAGGCGTCGGCGTCGGTCAGTTCGGCACCGTCCAGGTGGTGGAGGTCGTCGGGGGCGAATTCGGCGATCACCTGGCGGGCGATTTCCAGCAGCTCCTTGCCGTCCCTGGCGTCCTGGAAGCGGTCCATCGGGCCGTCGGGGATGGCTTCGAACAGGAAGCTGCGGCACTCGCCCTTGGTGTGGGTGTAGAAGGGCAGCGAGAAGAACTCGCCGACGCCGGCCACGAAGTTGAAGCGCAGGGGACGGAAGGGCACCCGCTTCCACGGCCGGTCGCCGAGCATCTTGGGGCCGGTGAGCAGCAGCGCGGCCAGGTTGCGCGGCGGGCTGAGGTGCTCGCTGCGCTCGTCGTCGCGGGCGAAGAAGGCGTTGATCTGGCCCTTGCCGGCGGCCACCATGGTCAGGTCGGATTCGGCGGCGATCTTCTCCAGGTCGGCCACCGACACGGCCTGGATCACCAGCTTGCCGCCACGGCGCGGGAATTCCTGCAGCCAGCGGGAGAACTTGGTGCGCTGGTCGAGGGCCTGGCCTTGCAGGTTGCCGAGGCGGCCCTGCACGGTGAGGCCGATGCGGCCGTCCGGCCCGCGGAAATCCACGTGCATGCCTTCGCCGAAGGGCACCAGATCTTCCCAGAAGTTGAGGCCGAGGGCCCGCTCGGTGGCCAGGGAGCTGTCGAACAGGAAGGCGGTGCTGGGGATGCGGCTGTTGAGCACCTGTTCCGCCGTCCGGTCGGTGTAGACGGTGACGGCGTAGCCCTTGTCGAGCAGGGCGAAGCCGAGCAGCAGGCCGGCCTGGCCGCCGCCGATCAATGAAATCTTGCGCATGTGCGTGTCCTCTTTCGTCGATATGGGGTTCAGGCCGCCGGTGGCAGGGTGTGCCAGCCTTCCGTGTGCGGGCTGAGGAGCTTCAGGTCGAGGCTGACGTGGGTGAAGCGCCAGCCGTCCGGGCCTTTTTCAAGTTGGGTGTCGTAGGTGCCGCCGATCCAGTGGGCGGCGGGCTGCATTTCGCCGGCGGCGACGCGGGCCAGTTCCCACAGGTACCAGCGGCAGCGGGCGCGCCGCCCGTCCGGTGCCGGTTCGATGAGCGGCGAGACCATGTAGTGCAGCGACCAGCGGATGTCTTCGCGGCCGATGCGGGCCAGTTCGCGGGTGATGTTTTCCGCCCCCTCGTAGCGCCCGAAGCCGGCGCATTCCCACACGGCCTCGTCGGCGAACAGCGGGCCGAAGATCGCCGGGTCGTTGTTGCGGTCGGCGCCGAGGGCGTAGGTGGCCACCACGTTGCGGATCGCCTCGATGTCCTCGAGGCGGGTCAGGCGGGCGGCGAGGGCGGCGGCGTCCATGTTCAGCCCGCCAGTTCGCCGTGGTCGGCGACGAAGCGGCTCTCGTCGAAGCTGTGCGGCACCTTCGGGTCGCCGCCGTACAGCTCGATGTGGGGCGCGACTTCGGCCAGCGACAGGGCCAGGTTGAACAGGCGGTCGGCGTCCGGCGGCAGCTCGCCGAGGGGGTAGCGGTCCACGTATTCGACGATGTCCTCGATGCGCGGCAGCATGGCTTCGTAGAAGGCCCGCAGCTCGCCGCGGGAGGAATGGATGCGGCGCTGCTGGCGGGCGTTCTGGGTGGGCAGGGCCCAGGTGGTGACCAGCGGTTCGAGGACTTCGAAGGACTTGGGCAGGGCGGTGGTGGTCATGGCGGTATTCCTCATTCGGCGTGCATGTAGGCTTCCAGGGCGTGGTAGCCGTGGCGGATCAGGATTTCGTCGTCCTGCAGGTGCATCCACTGCTTGGCGCCGGATTCCAGGGCGGTCTGGGTGTCTTCCATCGTCGCGGTGTCTTCCAGCCAGGCGTTGCGCTGCAGGGCCTGGGCGTGTTCCAGCGCCCAGCGCTGGCTGTTGGTCTTGGGCGGACGGACGTAGTACTTGCCTTCCCACAGGGTCTTGTTGTGGGCGATGGGCCAGAACTGGTGGGTGAACCAGATGCCTTCCGAGACGTGCAGCAGCAGGTTGGGGAAGAGCACCGACAGTTCGAAGGAGAAGTCCTCGCGGCGGTCCGGATTGACGGTCGGCGGCAGCATGGAGGCGCCGCGGCGGGCCACCAGCGAGCCGGTGACCAGCGCGTTGGCGATCTTCGCCACCGGCGTCGGGTCGTTCTTCAGGGACAGGCAGATCGCCGTGGTGCGGTGCGGGCCGTACAGCTCGACGTTCTGCAGGCCGGACGAGAACACGTTGGGGAAGGAGCCGGCGTGGATGGTGGCCACGTGGTAGGCCTCGGCGAAGGCGTCGTGGGCGACCTTCCAGTTGCAGTCCAGGTAGGTGTGGTAGCTGAAGCAATGGGACAGCTCGCCGTAGGGGAAGCCGGCCAGGTGGGTGCCGATGCCGTCGAGGAAGTCCTTCAGCGGGACAACTTTTTCAGCCGGGTCGAGGTTCACGAAGATGAAGCCTTCCCACACGTCGGTATGCACCGGGGTGAGGGCGTTCTTCTCCTTCTCGAAGCAGGCGTGGAACTTGTTCTCCTCGGGCACCTGCACCAGCTTGCCTTCGGCGTTATAGACCCAGCCGTGGAAGCGGCAGGTGACGACGGCGGCCTTGTTGCGGCCGAAAGTTTCCTCGCCGCTCTCGACGATGACCTTGTTGCCGCGGTGCGAACAGGTGTTGTGATAGCCGCGGACCTGGCCGTCCTTGCCGCGGATGAGGATCACCGAGGTCTTGGCGAAGGCCAGCTTCTTGACCTTGTAGTCGCCGGGGTTGGCGATCTCCTCGACGCGGCCGACCTTCAGCCAGCTCTTCATGAAGACCTTCTTGCGTTCCTCCTCGAAGAACTCGGGGGAGATGCAGGGTTCGACGGGGATCGGGCCGGTCCCCAGGTCGGGATACTTGGCGGCCCACTTCAGTTCGGAGGGTGCATTCATCGGATGACTCCTTGGTGTGGTTGGAGAGGGAAGGATTCAGTTGTCGAGGCCGTACTGGGCGCGGACCAGGTCGCCGATGCCGAGGCGGTCGAGGATGGGCAGCGGGCACAGGAAGGTGACCCGCACCACGCCGGGCAGGCGGCTGATCTCGATGGAGCCGGTGATGGTGGCGCGGTTGAGGATCTCGTCCGGTGACAGGCCGGTGAGGCGGGCGGCGCGGTCAACGCCGTTGTGGGTGGCGTCGTTGAGGTTGCGGCCGGTGCCGATGAAGGTGATCGGGCCGTTCTCCTCGATGGCGGTCTGGCCGAAGCGCTCGGCCAGCGCTTTCACGGCGGCGCGCTGCCCGGCGTTCATCGGGCGGGCCATCGGCGGCAGGTCGTCGGGGCGCTGGAGCAGGATTGGGCCGTCGATGGCGAGGCCCTTGATCACCTCGACCCGTACTTCGGTCACGCCGGACACGTCGGTGGCGTGGCCGGCCACTTCGCCGTTGCCCTGCTGGGCATGCATGTCGCCCATGTAGATGCCGGCGCCGGGCACCTTGACCGGGCAGATCAGGATCGCCCCGGCACGGACCGAGTTGGTGTCCATGTGGCCGTCGGTCTTGTGGGCGTCCAGCTCGGCCTGCGTCATCGCGTAGGCGTGGGGCGCATCCACCAGGAAGGCGCCGAAGTCGCCGGCGTTGTGGGAATCCGGCAGGTCCTTGGACGGGGTGGTGCCGATGTTGCCGAGGAAGGGTTGCATGTGCGCCGCCAGGCCGACGATGTCGGTGCGGGCCAGGGACAGGATCGAGTGTTGCTCGGCGTTGGCGGGCAGCGCGGCGTTCTCGCGGGCCTGGGCGGCGAGGCGCCCGGCGGCGGCGTGGTCCACCGTCAGCGAGACCTTGTTGTCCTTGTCGAGGACGATCACGTAGCCGTTGGTGAAGCGGAAGGCATTCACCTCGGCACCGCACACGTCGCAATGCACAGCATCGTCGCCGATGCCCTCGATGTGGCTGGGCGGGCTGACAGTGCCGCAGCTGGGGCACAGCTTGGCGACGAAGGGATCGCCGAGGTAGCGGCCGTCCACGAAGGCCATCACGCCGGAGGAGGTGGCGAGGGAGGTGACCTCCATCGCCTTGATGTGGATCGCCACCGCGTCGCCGACCTCGGCGCCGTCCACTGCGACCGGCTGGGAGACTTCATGGCCGCCCTGGAACTTGGGGGTGATCATCGGCCCCCAGCAGCCCGGCGGCGTGCCGACGCGGATGGTGCCACCGTCGGCTACCGGGCCGAGCATCTCGTTGCCCGGCCCGACGATGCCGCGGGTGTAGGTGGTGACGACGACCGACTGGTGTGGCGTGCTGCGGGTGCTCATGAAAGGACTCCTTGCTAAGTAGGGGCTTGCGTCGTCCGGAGGTTGCGGGGTGGGCGGGGCCCGCGAGCCTTCGATGTTTATGGTGAATTTTTCAATTCGATTTACACTGTAATTTTGATATTCAGGGCGAACCTCGACAGGTCCGGCCTCGTCGTCGGCGCCGCTCGCAACGGCCCGGAACGTGCTAGCAAGGTTATCGACGGGGGTGTGCGCGGAAAATCCGGTGACGCACTTAAGCAGATAGGTATTAGTTCTTAGCGGCGCTAAGCAAAGGCCGCGGGGGAGGCATGACATGCACGTGGCGACGAACTACCAGGACGTCTTCGATCACGCCAACGACGCGATCTTCATCCATGACGAGGCGAGCGGCGCGATCCTCGACGCCAACCGGATGGCGGCGCGCATTACCGGCTTTCCGGTGCCGCTGCTGCGCAAGATGCGGGTCGGTGACATCAGCGCGCGGGACCGCGGCTGTGACGGACTTGGTGCATTGACGCACATACATCGTGCGGTGGACGAAGGGCCGCAGATCTTCGAATGGTGGCTGCGCCAGCCCGACGGCAGCGAGCTGCCGACCGAGGTCAACCTCAAGCGCATCATCACCGACGGCCATCCTCGGGTGATCGCGCTGGTGCGCGATATCCGCGACCGCAAGCAGGCCGAGGAGCGCCTGGTGGCGCGGGAAGCCTATTACCGGCGCCTGATCGCCAACATCAGTGACGGCATCGCGATCCTCGACCGCTGCGGCGTGGTGCGCTGGGTCGGTCCCTCGATCCGCAAGGTGCTCGGCTTTCGCGAACGGGAGGTGCGCGGGCGCAGCATCTTCTCGCGCATCGAACAGGATGACGCGGCGCGCCTGGCCGGTCAGCTGGAGGCGCTGGCCCGCAGCGAGGGCGGCGAAGCGAGCTTCCGTTGCCGTATCCAGCATCGGGACGGCAGCTGGCGGACCCATGAAGGCAGCTGCGTAAACCTGCTGGAGGACGACTGCGTCGGCGGCCTGCTGGTCACCTTCCGCGACGTGACCAGCCGCATCGAGGCTGAGGAGCGTGTGCGCCAGCGCGACCTGGAGCTGAGCCACATGGCCCGCCTGTCCACCACCGGCGAAATGGCCTCGGCGCTGGCCCACGAGCTCAACCAGCCCTTCTTCGCGATCATGAATTTCGTCGGCGGCGCGGTGCGCCGCGCCCAGGCCGGCCGGCTCGACGGCGATGCGCTGCTGGAGGTGCTGGAGAACACCAGGAGCCAGGCCGAGCGGGCCGGCCGCATCATCCGCACGGTGCGCAACTTCACGCGCAAGAGCAGCTACCACCGGGAGACCGTGGACATCCGTACGATCATCGAGGAGATCGCTCCCTTCATCGAGATCGAGGCACGTTCCCGGCGCATCCGCGTGCGCTACCGCCTGCTGCGCGAGCCGGCGCTGGTGGATTGCGACTGGGTGCTGATCGAGCAGGTCATCGCCAACATCGCCCGCAACGGCATCGAGGCCATGTCCGACACGCCGCAGGAGCTGCGCCAGCTCACCATCGCCACCCACCTGACCGCCGCCGGCACCGTCAACGTGTCCATCGAAGACCGCGGCCACGGCCTGCCGCGGGCCAACCCGGATCGCATCTTCGACGCTTTCTTTACCACCAAGAAGGAAGGCCTCGGTATCGGTCTTTCGCTCTGCCGTTCCATCGTCGACTCCCACGACGGCCACCTGTGGGCCACCCAGGGCGGCGGCGGCGGGGCCAAGTTCCACTTCAACCTGCCCCTCGCCAGCGGAGACGCCCATGTCTAGCCCCCTCGCCCATCCTCCCGCCCTGCCCACCGTCTACGTGGTGGATGACGATGACGGTGTGCGCGAGTCCCTGCGCTGGCTGCTGGAATCCGTCGGCCATCCGGTACGGGTGTTCCGCCACGGCCGCGATTTCCTCGATGGCTACGACCCGAACCTGCCCGGCTGTCTGCTACTCGATATCCGCATGCCGCTGATGGGCGGCTTCGAGCTGCAGGAGGTGCTGCGCATCGACAACCCGGCGCTGCCCATCCTGTTCCTCACCGGCCACGGCACCATCCCGATGTCGGTGCGGGCGATGCGGGCTGGCGCCTTCGACTTCATCGAGAAGCCGTTTTCCGACCAGGCCCTGCTGGAACGCGTGCAGGATGCGGTGAACGACGCCGCCGAACGCCACCGCCAGCAGCGCCACGTGCGCTCGATCAACCACCACCTGGCGATGCTATCGCCGCGGGAGCGGGAAGTCCTCGACCTGCTGATGGACGGCATGTCGAGCCGGCAGATCGGCGAGGAACTGGGCATCAGCAAAAAGACCGTCGAGGTGCATCGCTGCCATATCCGCGAAAAGCTGGGTATCGGCACGGTGGCGGAGCTGGTGCGCATGGTCCTCAACAACGGCGGTGACGGGAACACGGTGGCCGCCCGCCGCTGAACCGGAGGGGCCGCCGGCATGACACAGTGGTATCGTGATTGCCCGCCCGTCCGAGGAGCCCGTCGATGGCCGCTGTTCCCCGTCTCCGCGTGATGTTCTCCAGCCGTGCCCTGTCGCCCGTGTTCGGCGGCGAATTGCTCACCGACCTGCGCAAGGAGCTCAAGGCGCGTATCGAAGGCATCCGCATTGGCGAGCATCAACCCTTCGAGGTGTGGATCCACGAGGACGACCCCGAGCCGGCCGGCAAGACCATCCTCGAAGGTTCTCTGGAGGAGATCGCCAAGGCCGACATCGTGCTGGTGCTCTACACCGGCGAGGCCGGCAGCGCTGACCGCGGTAGCGAAATCGGCATCTGCCACGCCGAACTGCAGGAAGCCCTCACTCATCGGCGCGACGTGGTGTCGGTGATTTCACTGGAGCCGGCCTTCCCGGCGGTGGAACATCGTGACAAGGTGTTTCAGCAGTACGTCACCGCCCGGCGCCTGATCCACACGCGTGTGGCGGATCGCGACGCGCTGTTCGACGCCGCGCTGCGCCTGGTCCTGCAGCGGGCCGTCGAGCTGGCCAAGCGCGGTGCGCGGCCCGCCGGTCGGCGCGTCGACCAGGGCGCGGCGCTGGACTGGGCGCGCCTCGATCTGCCGGGCCGGGCGAAGGAGATGCGCACCGCCCTCGTCGAGGCGCTGGACGGCGACGTGGCGGAGGACGGCGTCGTGCTGTCCGACCTGGGCCTGCCTGGGCTGGCACCGGCCCGCCTGCTGCTGCGTGTGGAGGCGATTCCGGCGGCGCTGGGCGTAGCGGCGGCGCGGGAGCGGGTCGGCCAACCCTTCTACCAGGACCATGACTACGCTGCGTTGTTGGCGGAAGCGGACTCTGTCGGCCCGGTACACGTGATCGCCTGCCACCGAGGTGTTACCGAATCCCAGGCCCTCAAGCTGCTCGGCACCAGCAATGCGGTGGCGGTGGCTTCCGAGTTCGGCGTGTTCGCTGCCGAGGATGTGATGCAGACTCAGCTCGTGCTGCTGTCCCACTGCGTCGAGGAAGGCGCCGTGCGGCTCGGCCTCAGGCGCTTCCGCGAATGGCTGGAGCGGGAAGGGGAGGCCGCCAACCTGCTGCGCCGTGCGCGGGCCCGCCGCGGCATCGTCGAGGCCATCGCGCGGGGGCGGGCCAGCCTGTGAGCGATGCCACTACCCAAAATGTGTTGTTACAGGATCGACCTTGAAGAAGCGTGGACCGGCCTGCCAGCATGAAGCATCGTCCCCCGTGCGGGCCTTCCATGATCCCGAGGAGAACCACAATGACACGCTTCAAGCAGACTCTTGCCGCGCTGCTTATCGTCAGCACCACGCATGTGGCCTTCGTGCAGACGGCGCAGGCCACCATGATCGGTACCGAACAGGTCGCCCAGGCCAGTCAGGGCACGACCCGCAGCGGCGCCGAAGCCCGCGCCCACCTGAATGAACTGCTCGACCGTGCCGACGTGCAGGCCCGCCTGGAAAGCATGGGCGTCAAGGCGGCCGATGCCCGCGAGCGCGTTGCCGCGCTGACCGACGAGGACGCCAGCCGCCTCGCCACGCAGATGGACAAGGCGCCGGCCGGCGGTTTCATCGAGGTGATCATCTTCCTGTTCCTGCTGCTGCTGGTGACCGACATCCTCGGCCTAACCAAGGTCTTCCCCTTCACCCGCTCCGTCCGCTGACCTTAGCGAATAAATCTACTGCGCACTCCGATCTCGCAATTCCGGTGCTCGCCGTACTCATGTACGGCTGCGCTCCTCGTTGCGACCTCGGAGCGCTCGCTACGATTTCTTCGCCAAGGTCGAACCTATGAGTAAGTCTCTTTTTCTTGATAAGCGGCGGCGTTTGATTGGCGCGGCCGGTGCGCTGGCTGTGCTCGGGCTGAGCGGTTGCGCGGCGCAGACGGCGGCGTTGCGGGCGGCGCGGCCGACCGGGGTGCCGCCGCGGGTCGAGTTGTCGGCGGTGCCGTATTACGCGCAGGAGGATTACCAGTGCGGGCCGGCGGCGCTGGCGATGGTGCTGGGAGCCAATGGCTTCGGCGCCACGCCGCAGGCGCTGGCCGGGCAGGTCTTCCTGCCGGGGCGGCAGGGTTCGCTGCAGATCGAGATGCTGTCCGGCGCACGGCGCCATGGTGCGCTGGCGGTGGAGATCCCCGGCACGCTGGAGGCGCTGATGCGCGAGACGGCGGCCGGACATCCGGTGGTCGTGCTGCTCAACCTGGGCCTGTCGTGGGCGCCGACCTGGCATTACGCGGTGGTGATCGGCTACGACCTGGACGACGAATCCTTCCTGCTGCGCTCCGGCCCGATGGAGCGCCAGGTGATGCCTTTCCGCACCTTCGAGCTGACCTGGGAGCGGGCCGGCAAATGGGCCTTCGTCGTGGTACCGCCGGGCCAGCTTGCGGTGACGGCCGACGAGGCGCTGACGACGCGTGCGCTGGTGGCTTTCGAGAAAGCGGCGCCGACAGGGCGCGCGGTGCCGGCCTATCGGGCCGCGCTGGGCCGCTGGCCGGACAGCCTGACGCTGGCGATGGGCCTTGGCAACAGCCAGTACCAGGCCGGCAACCTGCGCGGGGCGGAAGCCGCCTTCCGCGATGCGGCCAAACGCCACGACGCGGCCGCCGCGTGGAACAACCTGGCCAACGTGCTGCTCGAGCTGAAGCGTCCCGTCGAAGCCCGCAAGGCCGCCCAGCGCGCCGTCGAGCTCGGCGGCCCGACGGCGGACGCGGCGCAGGACACCCTCAAGCGCATCGGCCGTTAGCGGCGCTCAGCACCCTTCACGCACACGAGTCGGGCTGCGATGGCAGCCCTGCGCGGTGACCGGCTGCGCGTGCCGTCCGCCGGTGCGCCATGTCTTCACGCGGGTCCGATCAGAACACTACGTCGTAGGTCGCGGTCAGCAGGCGCGCGTTGCCGAAGCGGTTGAAGCCGTCCACGGTGTAGTTGGGGCCGCTGCGGTCCTTCTGGAAGTCGAGCTGCACCTTGACGGCGCTGGACGTGGTCAGGTCGTAGCGCAGCGTGAGGGACTCGGTGCGGTGGGCTTCCTGGCCGTCCGGGTCGGCGCCGGCGGAGATGTCGGCCTGGCTGCGGTAGTTGGACACGGTGACCATCGGCGTCCACTTGCCGAGGCGGTAGCCGACGCCGAGGATCTGCGCGCGGTCGGTGTAGCCCATCACGTCGTTGTGGGCGATGCGGATGAACTCGCTGCGCACCAGCACGTTCTCATAGTCCACGTTGAAGCTCACGCCGTAGATCTGCTGCTTGCCGGCCGGCGAGCTGAAGGACGTATCGGCGTCGATGTAGCTGCCGAAGGTCGGCGAGCTCGGATCAGCGTCGAGGGAGCCGCTGACGTTCTTCTGGCGGACCTTGGACTGCAGATAGACGAGGCGCGTCTCGAACCAGTCCTTGGTGAGGGTCAGGTCGCCGCCGACGATGTTGTCCCAGCGCACGTCGGTGCGGTTGTTGCGGCCGCGGTAGACCTTCCAGTAGCCGCTGCGGTCCTTGGCCTCGTAGCCGGCGAGCAGGTTGGCGTTGGCGTCCCAGCCGCTCCACTGGCCGCGGTAGGCCAGGTTCATGCCGTTGTAGTTGACCGCTTCCCAGCCGTACAGCTGCGGCGGCAGGTGGGTCCACGGCAGGGCCACGCCGATGTCCTGGGTGTCCGAGTAGTAGAACATCGGGATGCGCTTGCGGCCGGCCTGCAGCGTGAAGCTGTCGTTCACCTTGAAGCTGGCGTACAGCCATTCGAGGTTGATGGCCCCTTCGCGGGCGCCGCGGGAGACCAGCTGGCCGGTGACCGAGAAGCGCCGGTCGGGGAAGGTGGCGACGCCCTGCACGCCGACCTTGGAGTCGGGCTTCCATTGCACGCCGCCCTTGCCCTCATAGACGCCGCCCTGGGCGTAGTCGGAAACGAAGACCGGTTTCTTGAAATCGCTGACGGTACCCGGGGTGCCGCCCAGCATGTGGCCGAGGCCGAGGGTCATGAAGCCGGAGCCGGCGAAATCGACGCCGCCCACTTCGACGGCCGACGCCGGCGCGCTTGCGCACAGCAGTGCCGCCACGGACAGGGCCGCGGCGCAGGGGATGTTGCGGAAAGACATGGAACCTCCAGATGCGAATTCGGTAAGGGACGCGGCGCGGCCTCAGTGGACGGTCAGGACGACCTTGACGGTGGCGTCGGCAGCGGCCTTCTCGACGTAGCCGATGCCGCCGGGGGCGGCCGCGACGGCCTTCTTGACCGCCGCGCTGTTGGCCGCCTCGGGGGGCGGCGTGCCCTTGCCGGTGAAGGCCAGCTTGGACCAGTAGGCCTTGGCCTGGGCGGCGGACTTGCCGGTCATCTTGGTGTAGAACTCGTCGCGCAGCGGGCTCGCCTCGGGCTGGTCCTGCGGTGCGGCGGCAGCGCCGCCGGGCAGGCTGCCAGCCTTGCCGAGGAATACGTCGGCGACCTGCTCCTTGGTCATCGCATCGGGGCCGCCCTTGCCGACGATCACCACCATTTCAGCCACAGCGCCGTGGGCGGCAAGAACGCCCAGCAGGCACAGGCCCGTCTGCAGCTTGCGCTGCAATCCGTCTAGAAACATGACACTCCCTTGTTTGCTTTGTAATTGCCCGCGCGGGCGGGCCGGATTCAGAAACTGGCGTTCTTCTTGAAGAATTCGAAACAGCGGCGGATGGTGCTGCGTTCCGCTTCGCCGACTCCGGTGAATTCGATGCCGTACTCGTGCTTCGCGCCATCCCTGGTGCTGCGCACGATGCGCCCGGTGAGGCGCACCGGTGCCTGGCTGGCGTAGCGCTCCAGGTTGTCGTCGGGCACGAAGAGGCCGAGGCTGACCGGCTGCTGCGCATCCACGGCCTGACTCAGGCTGAGGCGCAGGCCGCCGAGCGAGAAATCGGCACAGACGCCCTCCTGGCGGACGCCGCCCTGTTCGACCTTGACCAGCAAGCCGTGGCGCGCGCGCGGTGTGCGGCGCTGCTCGTTCTCGACCGGCAGGATCTGGGTGCCGCTGGCGAAGCTGAAGCCGGCCATGATGTCGGTCAGCCGGCTCGTCACGTCGCGCAGGTCTTCACCGATGGCGGCCGTGGTGTCCACCTTGGTGGCGCTCTCGCGCAGCGTCGAGAAGAGGGTCTCGGTGGTCGATTCGAGCAGCGAGAAGCGGTCGAGCTGCTGGTGGCTGGACGATGCGATGCCCTGGATCGCTTGCGCCGAGTCCACCGCATTGCTGGCCATGCCCTCGATGGAGCCGCTGGTCTTGTGGGCTTCGTCCTGGGTCAGGTCCACTTGCTGGACGACCTCGTTCATCGTTCCCGACACTTGCTGCACCTTGGTGGACAGCTGGTCGATGATCAGGCCGACTTCGCTGGCCGACGTGGTGGTGCGTTCGGCCAGCTTGCGCACCTCGTCGGCAACGACGGCGAAGCCGCGTCCCTGCTCGCCGGCGCGGGCGGCCTCGATGGCGGCATTGAGGGCCAGCAGATTGGTTTGCCCGGCGATGTCCTTGATCGTGTTGACGATGGAGTGGATCTGGCGGGCGGACTCTTCCAGTTCGAGGATCTCGCCGGCGGCGCGACTGACCTGCGCCGTGGTCTGCTGCATCGAGCTGATGTTCTGGCGCACGCTGGCCAGTCCATCGCGGGACAGGGCTTCGACCACCGACGCGCGCTCGGCGGCCTCGCTGGCCTGGCTGCGCACCTCGGCGGAGATCTGGTGCAGCTGCAGCATGGCGCCGGACACTTCGTCGGAGCGGCTGCCCTGCTGGCGGCTGACGCCCGAGATCTCGTTGGAGATCTTGGAGATCTGGTAGGCCGACTGGCCCATGTGGCGACTGCATTCCTCGATCTCGCGCAGGATGCCGGCCAGCCGGTCGCGCATGGTCTTGATCGCGAACAGCAGGCTGCTGCGGTCGTCGCGGCCGATCTGCACGTCCACGCCCAGCTGTCCCTCGGAGATGCGGCGGGCGATTTCGGCAGCGTAGGCGGGCTCACCGCCCATCTGGCGCAGGATGCTGATGGCGACCAGCGCGCCGAGTACCAGCACGGCCAGCGTTGCTCCAACGCCGACCGCGAGCATGCCCTGCTGGGCCAGTTCGGTGGCCTGTTCGGCCGATTCGGTCTGGCTGGCGACATTGCGGGCGTTGATGTCCACCAGCTGCATCAGGTTCTTCTCGGCGGCCAGGTAGGGTTTGCGCTGGGCGCCGCCGAGCAGGTAATACTTCTGGAACAGTTCCTTCTGGCGTGCCGCGTCGTGATTGGCGGCCAGGGCACGGATCAGCTCGATGATGTCCTGGTCCACCTTCTTCCAGGCCGTCCACTCCGTCACGAAGGCCTGCCACAGGGCTTCTTCCTCGGCCGAGCGGGGAATCGCCTCGTAGCGCTTCCAGACCCCCTCGACGTTGGCCCACAGGGCCTGCTTGTCGCGGGCGATGGCCTCGAACTGGTCCTGGGCATCCGGATCGCTTTCCCACAGTGCCGCTTCGTAGGTGCTCGACTTGAGCGCGACCTGCACCTCCCGCAGGCCCTGGATGGCGATCACCGACGGCAGGCGTTTGCGGCCGAGCTCCTTGACGCCGCTGACGCCTTCGCGGATGCCCACCAGGCCGGTCAGTACCGCGATGACGAGGGCCACGATGGCCACCGCCCCGAGCGTCAGCAGCTTCTGACGCAGACTCATTCGTGCAAGCATCGTGTTGTTCTTTCTATGTTGTCGGCATGCCTGTCGCTGCGTGGCGAATCCCTGTCCCCTACAGGAATCTACAGCCGGCATACCGGCCGCAAGCGCATTGCCCGGCGCTTTTTCGGCAACGAAGCTGACACCTTTAGCATTTTCTGCGTATTTGTCGGAAATTCACGCAACCCCGGAATATGCCCCACGCCAGGCCTCGCGGTGTTGACGCAGGTCGTATCGGCCGCGTGCGGCCAGTCGTAAAGTAGGCGCTGGTCCGCTCCCCCCCGGTGCGCCTGCGATGAAGATCCATCAACTGTCCGTTTCCGATGCCCTCGCCAGCGTGCGCAGTTCGGCGCAGGGGCTGGACGCGGCCGAGGCGGCGCTGCGGCGGGCCGAGTACGGTCCGAACCGGGTCGAGCCACTGGCGACGGAGCCGGCCTGGCTGCGCCTGCTGAAGGAATTCACGCACCTGTTCTCGATCATCCTGTGGGTCGCCGCCGGCCTGGCCTTTCTGGCCGACTGGTTCGACCCGAGCCAGGGCATGGCCCGCGTCGGCTGGGCGGTGGTGCTGGTGATCCTGGTGTCGGGGATGTTCTCCTTCTGGCAGGAGCTGCGTGTCGAGCGCACGCTGGCCGCGCTGCAGGGCCTCTTGCCGCAGCAGGTCGATGTGCTGCGCGGCGGGCAGCCCGCCCGCGAACCGGCCGAAAGCCTGGTGCCCGGCGATGTGATCCAGCTGGCCCAGGGTGACAACGTGCCGGCCGACTGCCGCCTGATAGAAGCCTTCGGCCTGCGCCTCAACCGCGCCACGGTGACTGGCGAGTCACGTCCGCGGAGCTGCGAGCCGGCGCCGTCCGCCGAGGAGCAGGCCTTCGATGCGCGCAACATCCTGCTGGCCGGTACCGCAGTGGTGGCCGGGCAGGGGCGGGCGGTGGTCTATGCGACCGGCGCGCACACCGAGTTCGGGCGCATCGCCCACCTGACCCAGTCCGGCGCCGGTGGGGATTCGCCGCTGCGCCGGGAGATCGCCCGCCTCAGTCGCAGCATCGCGTTTTTGGCGCTGACCATGGGCGGCGCCTTCTTCGCGGTCGGGCAGGTCACCGGCGTGCCCTTCTGGCGCGACACCATCCTGTCCCTCGGCATCATCATTGCGCTGGTGCCGGAGGGCCTGCTGCCGACGCTGACCCTGGCGCTGGTGCTGGCCGCCCAGCGCCTGGCGCGCCGCAACGTGCTGATCCGCCACCTGCCGTCGGTGGAGACGCTGGGCTCGGTGACGGTGATCTGCACCGACAAGACCGGCACCCTCACCGAGAACCGCATGTGCGTCGAGCGCCTGTACCTCGGCGGGCAGATCGTGCCGCTGGATGCGCTGACGCCGGGCCAGGTGGCCGAGCATGCGCCGTTCTTCCGTGTTGCGCGCTGGTGCAACGATCTGGGCGAAAGCCGCGGCGCCGGTGTGCCGGTCTTCAGCGGCGATCCGCTGGAGGTCGCGCTGGCCGAGTTCGCCGAGCGCCACGCGCCGCCGCCCGCCGCGCCGCCGCGCAGCGACGAATGGCCTTTCGACTCGGAGCGCATGCGCCAGTCGGTGCTGTTCGATGCGCCGGACGGCCGCCTGCTGGTGTGCAAGGGGGCGTTGGAAAGCGTGCTGCCGCGCTGTTCGATGATCCACAGGGCCGCGGGCGAGCAGCCCCTCGACGACACCGTCCGCGCCGCCATCCAGCGTGCCCAGGAGACCCTGGCCGGTGACGGCCTGCGGGTCATCGCACTGGCCTTCCGCCGGCCGCCGACGGATTGCCTGCGGGACGAGATGGAGAGCCAGCTCGTCTTTGCCGGCCTGGCCGGCATCGCCGATCCGCCGCGGGCCGACGTGGACAGCGCCATCGCCACCTGCCACGCGGCGGGCATCAAGGTGATCATGGTGACCGGCGACCATCCGTCCACCGGCCTGGCCATCGCGCGGCGCATCGGCCTGGTGCGCGGCGATGCGCCGCGGGTGATCACCGGCGCCGAGCTGCGCCGCTTGCACCGGGCCCAGCTGCAGCTGGCCCTCGACGCGCCGGAGATCCTGTTCGCCCGCGTCGCCGCGGACCAGAAGCTGCGCATCGTCGAGGCCCTGAAGGCCAAGGGCCAGGTGGTGGCGGTGACCGGCGACGGCGTCAATGACGCGCCGGCCCTGCGCGCCGCCCACATCGGCATCGCCATGGGGCGCAGCGGCACCGACGTGGCCAAGGAGGCCGCCGACATGGTGCTGCTTGACGACCACTTCGCGAGCATCGTGAACGCCATCGAGGAAGGCCGCGCGGTGTTCCAGAACATCCGCAAGTTCCTCACCTACGTGCTGGTGCACAACGTCGCCGAGCTGGTGCCGACGCTGGCCTTCGCGCTGTTCCGTATCCCGCTGCCGCTGACGCCGGTGCAGGCGCTGGCGGTGGACATGGGCACCGACTCGCTGACCGCGCTGGGCCTCGGCGTCGAGCGCGGCGATCCGCTGCTGATGCAGCGGCCGCCACGTGCCCGCCAGGAGCGTCTGCTGAACCTGGCGGTGGCGCTGCGCGCCTACCTGTTCCTTGGCCTGTTCGAGGCGGCAGCGGTGCTGGCGGTGTTCCTTCAGGTGCTGTACCGCGGTGGGTGGACCTACGGCGCCGAGCTGCCGGCCGGCAGCCTGCTATACCGCCAGGCCACCACCGCCAGCCTGGCGACCATCGTGCTGCTGCAGGTCGTCAACGTCTTCCTGTGCCGCAGCGCGGTCCGCTCGGCGTGGGCCACCGGGCTCGGTGGCAATCCGCTGATCCTGTGGGGCGTGGCGCTGGAGATCGGCCTGCTGGCGCTGATCGCCTACACGCCGTGGGGCAACGCGCTGTTCGGCACCGCGCCGTTGCCGTGGCCGGTGTGGCTGGACCTGCTGCCGTGGGCGGCCAGCATGCTGGCGGTGGAGGAGGTCCGGAAGTACGTGCTCCGCCGCCGGCTGGCGATGCGGCAACCGCCGTGAGCAGCGTGCTTGCCCCGTCCTTGTCCGTCTTATCCCCTTCATGAACCGGAGGCCATCGCGATGACCGAACCCCTCTCCGTCACCCTTCCCGCCACGATGCGTGCGATGGTCCTGCACCGTCCCGGCGAGGCGCTGCGCCTGGAGAGCCGCCCGGTGCCGCGTCCCGGCCCGGGGCAGATCCTGATCCGCGTGGAAGCCTGCGGCGTGTGCCGTACGGATTTGCACCTGATCGACGGCGAATTGCCGGAGCCGCGCTTGCCCATCGTGCCGGGCCACGAGATCGTCGGCCGGGTGGTGCTGACCGGCGACGGCGTGGCGGGCTTCAAGGCGGGCCAGAGGGTTGGCGTGCCGTGGTTGGGGTGGACCTGCGGCACCTGCCGCTACTGCACCAGCGGCCGGGAGAATCTGTGCGACGCGGCGCGCTTCACCGGCTACCAGATCGACGGCGGCTACGCCGACTACACCGTGGCCGATGCCCGCTACTGCTTCCCGCTGGCCGACACGGCCGCTTTGCCGGCCCCCACCGACCTGGCGCCGCTGCTGTGCGCCGGGCTGATCGGCTATCGGGCGCTGCGCCTGGCCGGCGACACCGAGCGGGTCGGCATCTACGGCTTCGGCGCGGCGGCCCACATCATCGCCCAGGTGGTCCGCCACCAAGGGCACCGCTTCTACGCCTTTACCCGCCCCGGCGATACGGAGAGCCAGGCCTTCGCACGCCAGCTCGGCGCCAGCTGGGTCGGCGATGCCGGCCAGATGCCGCCGGAGCCGCTGGATTCGGCGCTGATCTTCGCGCCGGCCGGGCCGCTGGTGCCGGCGGCACTGCGCCACCTGGAAAAGGGCGGCCGGCTGGTGTGCGCCGGCATCCACATGAGCGACATCCCAGGCTTTCCGTATGCCGACCTGTGGGGCGAACGGGTCATCCGCTCGGTGGCCAACCTGACCCGCCAGGACGGGATCGAATTCCTCGAACTGGCGCCGCGCATCCCGGTCAAGACGGCGGTGACGGTGTTTCCGCTGGAGGCGGCCAACACGGCGCTGGAGCGTCTGCGCCGCGGCGAGTTGCAGGGCGCCGCGGTGTTGTCGCTGGAGAACTGAGGCGGGAAGGACGGCCCGCTGCGTGGCGGGCGCCGGCAGTCGCGTTCCCCGCCGTTTCAGGGCCGGCGCAGCGTGGAGCGCAGCTGGATGCCGTCGTGCTCGCCGAAGAGTTCGGCGATCCAGTCCACGAAGACGCGGATCTTGCCCGACAGGTGGCGGTTCTGCGGATAGACCAGGTTGAGCGGTACCGGCTCCGGAAACCAGTCGGCCATCACCAGTTCCAGGCTGCCGCGCTCCATCGCGTCCTTCAGCACGAAGGCCGGGATCTGCGCGATGCCCAGTCCGGCCTCGGCGGCGGCCACGTAGCTGTTCTCGTCGTCGAGGGCGATATGGCCGTCGAGGGACACCTGGATGCGCTGGCTGCCCTTGGCGAAGACCCAGTCGATGATCTTGCCGGTGCGCGGCAGGAAGTGGTTGATGCAGCGGTGTTGCGTCAGCTCGTCCGGATGGCGCGGCGTGCCGTGGCGGGTCAGGTAGGACGGTGCCGCGCAGGTGGCGAAGTAGAGTTCGCCGATGCGCCGCGCGACGAGGCTGGAATCCTCCAGTTCGCCGGTCCACAGTGCGCAGTCTATGCCTTCCTCGATCAGATCGGCGCGGCGTTCGCTGCAGCCCAGTTCCAGCTCGATCTCCGGATAGCGCTCGAAGAAGCCGGGCAGCGCCGGCACGATCACCGAGCGCGCGATCAGCGTCGGCACGTTGACGCGCAGCTGCCCGCTCGGCGTGGCGTGGCGCTGGGCCAGGGATTCCTCGGTCTCGCGCACGGCGGCGAGGATCGCCACGCAGCGCTCGTAGTAGGCCGCGCCGTCCGGCGTCACGCTGATCTGGCGCGTCGTGCGGTTGAGCAACTTGACGCCGAGAGTCGCTTCCAGCTTCTGGATCAGCGTCGTCGCCGTTGCCTTGGGTAGGCGCAGGCTGTCGGCGGCGCGTGTAATCCCGCCGCTTTCGACGACGCGCACGAAGACTTCCATGGCTTGTAGCTTGTTCATTGTTCGGTATTTTGAATGATCAATTCGGGTTTTGCCTGTTGAATCAATAAAACGCGAACAATAGACTGGGGGCCTTCCGGTTCAAGACACCGGTTCCCCCTCTTCAACGGAGTACAGCATGAGCGACGCAATCAAGCACGTTACCGATTCTTCCTTCGAAGCCGATGTTCTGCAGTCGGCAAAGCCGGTCCTGGTCGATTACTGGGCCGAATGGTGCGGCCCCTGCAAAATGATCGCTCCGGCGCTGGACGACGCGGCCGTGACCTTTGCTGACCGCCTGGACATCGCCAAGATCAACATCGACGAGAACCAGCAGGTGCCCAGCCAGTACGGCGTGCGCGGCATTCCGACGCTGATGCTGTTCAAGGAAGGCCAGGTCGTGGCGACCAAGGTTGGTGCGCTGTCCAAGTCCCAGCTGGCTGCCTTCATCGAAGCCAACCTGTAAGAGGCTGGCTTGCCGGCGGGCTGCGGCCCGCCCGGTGGCGGCTACCTGCGGGTGGCCGCCTGCAGTACAAAAAACAAAGGCCCGTCGAATGGACGGGCCTTTGTTCTTCCTGCGGGTTCTGCCGGGAGGATCTCCCGCAAAACCCGCGGCACAAGCTGTCTTACTTGGCAGCTTCGGCGGGAGCGGCAGCCGGAGCAGCGGCTTCAGCCTTCTTCGCAGCAACCTTCTTGTGCTTCTTCTTGGCCGGGGCCTTCTTGGCGGGAGCCGGGGCAGCAGCCGGAGCGGCGGCGGCGTCGGCAGCCGGGGCTGCGGCGGGGGCTTCAGCCAGGGCGACGGAAGAGAAGGCAGCGGCGATGGCAAGAGCGACGAGCTTGTTGATCATGGAAGTTCTCCTTGAACGGTTGATCTTGTGCGGCACCGTCGAAATGCGGTGCCTGCCTGTTCAAACGCGCCTGGCGGACTGGCGTTGACACGAATATGGCCGTTTCTTGATTGAAATGACGGATCGCGCCATAAGCCGGCCGCATGCCCCTCAAGGAAACGCCGGGTCGCCCCGGGTTTCCTTGTCCCCGTGAAGGGCGGGCAGGGCACAGCCTGGCCCTTGGAGCGCTCAGTTCCAGTCGCTGTCGCCGCCCGAGCTGTCGTCCCACGACGAATTGTCGGAGATCCCGAAGTCCGTGCCGCCCATGTCGTTGCGGTCGACTTCCGGCGTGCCCAGGTCCAGGTTGCCCAGGTTGCTGTTGTCCGGTGACACGGCGGAGTCGCGCTGGACGGGCTTGCCGTCCTTGTCGAGGAAGTGGTGCATCAGCGCTTCGCCGGCCACCATGCCGGCACCGACTGCCGCGCCGGTGGCGAGGCCGCCCATCACCTGCGAGCCGAGGCCGGGCTGGCTGGGGGCCGGGGCGCCGCCGTAGCCGCCGGCATAGCCTCCGCTGCCACCATAGGGGGCACCACCCGCGCCGTAGGGCTGCAGGCCGCCACCTCCGTAGGCTGCGCCGCCCATCGCGGGCTGCGCATTACGGCGCGCCATGAAGCGGGCCACGAAGACGATGAAGGCGATCAGTCCGACGCCGGTCAGCAGCAGCCCCCACGGGACGGAAGACTGGGCGACGGCGGGTGCCGCCGGCTGAAACGGGGCGGCGCTGGCGCCACCTCCCGTCGTCTTGTGGCTGCCGCCGAGGATGCCTTTCAGCTCCTGCACGGCCTGGGGTTTGGCGAAGGGCAGGCCGGGGGCCAGTTTCTCGGCGGTTGCCAGCTCGCCCTCGGCCTTGTGCAATTGGCCCTGCTTGGCGAGTAGCTCGGCCTCCACGTAGTGGGCCTTGCCGCTGTTGGGGTGGGCCTGCAGTACCTGATGCATCATCGACTGGGCTTCGTCCAGCTTGCCCGCTTCGGCGGCCTGGTAAACCTGGTGCAGGCTGGGTTCATCGGCGAGGACGGCGCCACTCATGAAGGTGGTGGCGGCGAGCATCATCAGGCCGATCAGGGTTTTTCGGGACATCGAGGTTTCCTTCCTGTCGTTCCAGGTTCGCGGGGGCGCGGTGGGGCGCCCGAGGGCATCGTCGACCGACGGTACCGTGTACGTCGCAAAAATAGGGATGCACGGCGCCGGACTCAAGTTGGGTTTTGCAACAAAACGTTTGCCGCCGCGCTAGCGGAATGTACGCCGCGTGCTCTCCGCGGGCGCGGGATTCCGCCTGTGCCGGGCCGCCACGGGGGCGATTGGCGTGCCCGCTGGTGCCGCATTTCCGCTACACATCTGCGGCGAGAGGGTGCCCGATCTGTGTTACAACGCGTTCCACCCGAGCACAGTCCGTGATTCGCCCCTGATGCCGCTACCCGCTCTTTCCGCCTTGCTGACGCAGGCCGTCGCCCGCGTCCGTCCCCTCCTCGAACGTCTGCGCCACCCCACCCGCCGTGGCGTGCTGCTGGCCGTGGCCGCACCGCCGGCGCTGCTGCTGGCCTATGCGCTGATCCTGATCCCCTTTACGCCGGGCATCAGCGACATCCGCAAGGCCAAGGTGGAACAGCCGGCGCGGGTGCTGTCGGCGGACGGCAAGGAACTGGCGGTGTTCAAGTGGGCCAACCGCCAGTGGGTCGGTCTGGCCGACATCTCGCCGCAGGTCACCGCGGCGCTGATCGCCACTGAGGACCACCGCTTCTACGAACACCACGGCATCGACTTTTACCGCCTCGGCGGCGCCGCGCTGCGCACCTTCTCCGGCGACAAGCAGGGCGGTTCGACGCTGACCCAGCAGCTCGCCCGCAACCTGTTCCCCGACGACATCGGCCGCGCGCCGACGCTGACCCGCAAGCTGAAGGAGGCGATCACCGCGCTGAAGATCGAAGCCCTGTATTCCAAGGACGAGATCCTCGAGACCTATCTCAATACCGTGCCCTTCCTCTACAACGCGTGGGGCATCGAGATGGCCGCGCGGACCTACTTCGACAAGTCGGCCAAGAACCTCGACGTGCTGGAGAGCGCGACGCTGGTCGGCATGCTGAAGGGCAACAGCTACTACAACCCGGTGATCAACCCGGAGCGCGCGGCCAACCGCCGCAACACCGTGCTGGCGCAGATGGCCAAGCACGGCAAGCTCGACGAGAACCGCCTGGCCGCGCTGCAGAAGAAACCCCTGCGCCTCGACTTCGAGCGCCAGCTGGAGGCGCCCGGCGCCGCGCCGCACCTCGCCCAGCAACTACGCAAGTGGCTGATCGCCTGGGCCGATCGCAACGACTACAACGTCTACGCCGACGGCCTGGTGGTGCGCACCACCATCGATTCCCGTCTGCAGGCCCAGGCCAACCAGACCGTGCAGCGCCGCGGCCGGCAGCTGCAGGGCTTGGCCGACCAGGCATGGAGCGGCCGGCGCGGGTGGACCGGCAGCCCGGAGCTGGTGGACGCCTTCATCAGGGAGTCGAAGGAGTACCGCAGCGCGCTGGCCGCCGGCCAGACGCCGGAGGATGCCCTCAAGCGCCTGCGCGCCGACCGCGCCTTCATGGACGCGCTGCGCCGCGACAAGACCCGCGTGCAGGTCGGCTTCATGGCCCTCGACCCGCGTGACGGCCAGGTGCGGGCCTGGGTCGGCAGCCGCGACTTCGTGCAGGACCCCTTCGACCACGTGGCCCAGGCGCGCCGTCAGCCCGGCTCGACCTTCAAGCCCTTCGTGTATGGCGCGGCCTTCGACAAGGGCATGAGCCCGGACGACACCATTGTCGACCAGGAGGTCGAGATTCCGCTGCCCGGCGGCGAGGTGTGGCGGCCCAGCGACGATGGGGCGCCGAGCGGGCAGGCGATGAGCCTGCGCGACGGCCTGGCCTATTCCAAGAACACCATCACCGCCCAGCTCATGCAGAAGGTCGGCCCGGCCCGCGTCGCCAAGCTGGCCAAGGCGATGGGCGTGCGCCAGAGCGCGCTGGAGGAGGTGCCGTCGCTGGCCCTCGGCACCAGCCCGGTGACGCTGAAGGAAATGGTCACCGCCTACGGCAGTATCGCCAACGGCGGCAGCTACATCGAGCCGATGCTGGTGACCCGCGTCGAGGACAGCCAGGGCAAGGTGCTGGAGGAGTTCGCCTCGGCCACGCCGCAGGAAGTGCTGCCGCCGGCCACCGCCTACATGCTGCTCGACGTGATGCGCGGCGTGGTGAACCGCGGCACCGGCGTCGGCATCCGCAACCAGTTCGGCATCCGCGCTGACGTGGCCGGCAAGACCGGCACCACCCAGGACAACACCGACGGCTGGTTCATCCTGATGCACCCGCAGTTGGTGGCCGGCGCCTGGGTCGGCTTCAACGACAACCGGGTGACGCTGCGCAGCGACTACTGGGGGCAGGGCGCCCACAGCGCGCTGCCGATCGTCGGGGACACGTTCAGTTATGCGCTGCGCACCCGCCTCATCGATCCCAAGGAGCGCTTCGAGTCGAAGGCCCAGCCGGGCCTGCTGGAACGGGCCTGGGAATGGCTGGCGACGGGGCTGAGCGATTGGTGGCAGGGCCTGTTCAAGCGTCCCGAGCCGGCGCCCGAGGCGCCGACGCACCGCATCACGCCGGTCGAACCGGAGGCGCCGCCGCCGCTGCCCGCGGTACCGGGGCCCGACGAGCCGCTGCCCGTGCCGGCGCAACCGGAGACGCCGCCCGACAGCACGCCGCCGTCTCCGCCCGCCGAGACACCGGCAGCGCCGCCGCCGACGGTGCCCAGCCTCGACCCGTCGTCCGGGCACTGAGCGGCATGGGCGCATCCCGTTTTCCATTGGCGATCATCGGTGCCGGTGCGCTGGGCCTGCATTTCGCGGCCCGCCTGGCGGCGCAGGGGCCGGTTGCCATCGTGGCGCGCAACCGCGAGCGGGCGGCCGCGCTGCGGGCTGGCGTGGATGTCGGCACGCAGTGCTACGTGCCGGACGTTTTCGCGCCGGAGGACGCGCCCGCGGCCGACTGGGTGCTGGTCCTCGTCAAGGCCGCCGACACCGCGGATGCGGCCCGCACGGCGCGGGCGATGGCACCGCGCGGCGTGCTGTCGCTGCAGAACGGCCTGACCGGCGAGGTGCTGGCTGCCGGCTGTGGCGACATCCCGGCCGACCAGGGCATCACCACCGAAGGCGCCTTCCGCGACGGCGCCCGCGTGGCGCCGTCCGGTGCGGGGGAAACCCTCGTGCCGCCGGGCTTCGAGGCCGTCGCGGCGGCGCTGGCGGCAGCCGGTTTCCGTGCCCGCGTCGAGCCGGACATCGCCGCGGCGCGGCTCGCCAAGCTGTTGGTGAACGTGGCCATCAACCCGCTGGCGGCCCTGTTCCGGGTGCCTAACGGCGCGCTGCTGGAGGCGCCGCACCGGGTGCTGCTCGACGCGCTGGTGGACGAGGCCTGGCCGGTGCTGCGTGCAGCCGGCCTGCAACTCGACGCGGAGGCCGCGCGGGCGCGGGTGCATGCCGTAGCAACGGCCACCGCCGGCAACCGGGCCAGCATGCTGCAGGACGTGCTGGCCGGCCGGCGCACCGAGATCGATGCGATCACCGGCACGCTGCTGCTCATGGCGGCGGCGCAGGGGGCCGACGTGCCAACTCACCGGGCGGTCTTCACGCTGGTGAAGTGTCTCGAAGGTGGCCCTGCGGCCGCTTAGGCGCCTTCCGGGCCGCGGCCGGCAGCCGCGCAGGCAGGACTCCTCCTACACCGTTATCGGCTGCGTCGGACAGGGCGCGGCCATGTCGGGCGCCTATATTCAAGTCACCCTGATCGACATCGCATGCCGCGCACATCCGGTGCCCGCTCCGCGATGCCACATTCCAAGGAGGCAGCAATGAAGCACACCATCGCCACGCTTGCACTGTCCGGCCTGCTGGGCATCACCGCCGTGGGTTGCGCGGTGACCCGCGAACAATCCACTGTGGGTGAATATCTGGACGACGCGACGATCACGACCCGCATCAAGGCCAAGCTTGCCGAGGACCCGAAGGTCAGCGGCATGGCCGTCGGGGTGGAAACTCTGAAGGGCGTCGTGCAGCTGTCCGGCTTCGCCAAGTCCTCCGTCGAGCGCGGCCGCGCCGAAGAGCTTGCCCGCAACACGCCGAGCGTGAAGGGCGTGATCAACGACATCGTCGTCAAGCCGTGACGCTTCCAGCCTGGGGCGGCACGGCCGCCCCAGGCTGTGGAAGGTACGAGGCGCCAGCGTCCGGTGAGTCGCTGGCGCTTTCTTGTGGACAGACAGGGTGTGCCGCGGAAAAGCCGTGGGGGCGAGTTGGTTTGCCCATGGCCTGCATCGAGCCGGCTGCGGGCGAATGAACTCGCCCCCACAGGGAGACGTGCCGGCCCGGCGGGGGCCGCGGCATCCATTCCTCTGAAGGTGCGGGGATGTGCCGATCAGCAGGGGCGGGTATCGGGCTTGTTGGCGGCGGCGTGCACGTAGGCGAGCAGCTCGTCGAGTTGGAAGGACTTGTCGAAGAAAGCTTGGGCGCCGAGCATGCGGCAGCGCTCGCGGACGAGGGGATGGGTGTGGTTGGAGAACACCACCGCCCGTGGCATCTCCGCGCAGGCCGGCATGCCCTGCAGCGCGGCGAGCACCTTGAGGCCGGTGCCGCCCCGCAGTTCCAGGTCGATGATCGCCAGATCGGGGTGAAGCCGGCGCAGGAGCTCGATGGCCGCCGGCTCGTTGTCGGCGGAGCCGACGATCTCGACGCCGCCGGAGTCCGCCAGCATCTCGGCGAGCAGGTCGCGCAGGGCGACCGAATCCTCGATCAACACGACCCGCACGGGCCTGGGGGCGGTGGCCATGATGGCGCTCAGTAAAGGGTTTCGGGGGCCGGGGCTTCAGCGGCGCGGCATTCCTGCAGCACGGCCCAGGTGGACGGGCCGAGCATGCGGTACACCGCGCCAAGGTTGCGCACGCAGGGCTCCGGCTGGCTGGTGGCGGTGGCGGGCAAGTGGTTGCTGTTGCCGAACAACATGCCGCCGCACAGCAGCAGGCTGCCGAGCAGGCTGGCATGCACGGTCCAGTCCCATTCGCCGGATGGCGCCCAGGCGTGACCGCGTTCAAGGCGGGGGAAAGTGGCGTGGGTCATGGTCGTCTCCAGTAAGAACGGGACGGAGGGCGGCACGCGGCCGGGCTGGCCGGCCGCCGCGCTTAGCGCTGGATGATGATGTCGTTCCGGACATCCTTCACGCCCTGGGTGTTCCGGGCGATTTCCTCGGCCCGCATCTTCTCCTTGGCCGACGGCGTGAAGCCGGACAGCTGGACGACGCCGTTGTGGGTCTCGACGCCGATCGCGGTGATCCGCACGGTCTTGTCCTCAGCTTGGCGGGCCTTGACGTTGGCGGTGATCGACGCGTCGTCGATGAACTGGGCGGCGGCGGATTTGTCCGTGTCGCGGACCACCGGCTGGGGTTCGGCGGCGTGGGCGAAGCCGGCGGCGGCCAGGCTCAGCGTCGTGGCGACGAGCAGTCGGGTGAAGGGCTTGCTGTACATGGCTGTTCTCCTTGCATATCGAGTGGGTATGTCCGGGAGGCGGCCGCTACTGCCGCGCTTCCACGGTTTCCACTCTATGCGGCGTTTGCGCGGCGGGCTGTCCGACAAGGGCGGAAGGGCGTGTAGGACTGCGCTGGCAAGCATGTCGGAGTCCGCGGGCTGTGCCGTTGCTGTGGGCTGGCTACAATGGAAACTGTCGAATGTGCAGAAAGGACGCCATGCTCCGCCTGGCCATCGTGGATGATCACAGCATCGTGCGTGCCGGTTTCCGGGAAATGCTGGTGGACGAGCTGGGCGTGCACATTGCCTTCGAGGCAGCCTCCGGCGAGGAGGCGCTGGAGAAGCTGCGCGAACACGAGTGCGACGTGCTGCTGCTCGACCTGTCCCTGCCCGGTAAGAGCGGTGTCGATGTGCTGCGCGTCGTGCGCCAGCGCCATGCCGACCTGAAGGTGCTGGTGCTCAGCGGTTTCCCGGAAGAGCGCTATGCGCTGCCAATGCTACGCCACGGGGCCAACGGCTACCTGTGCAAGGACTGCGAACGGGAAGAGCTGCTGAAGGCCATCCAGACGGTGGCGCGGGGGCGGCGCTACATCTCGGGCCGCACCGCCGAGCTGCTGGCCGACGACCTGGCCGGGGAGAGCACGGCACCGGCCCACGAGAGCCTGTCGGAGCGGGAACTGCAGGTTTTCCTGCGGCTGGCCCGCGGCGAATCGGTGTCGGGCATCGCCGAGGCGCTGAACCTGAGCGTCAAGACGGTCAGCACCTATCGTTCGCGCCTGCTCGAAAAACTGGCCCTGGCCAGCAACGCCGAGCTGGCGGCCTACGCGCTGCAGCACGGCCTGATGGTGGCGTGACGGGGGGCCGCTGCGGCACGCCGCCGTGTCAGGCCGGGCGGGGTTGCAGCGGCATGCAGGCTTCTATCGTGCAGCCCTGGCCCGGTGCCGCCGTCACCGCCAGCCGGCCGCCGAACATCTGCACCCGGTGCTGCATGCCGGCCAGGCCGTGGCGATTAAGCATCGGCGAGTCGGCATCGAAGCCGACGCCGTCGTCGCGGATCCACAGCTGCAGCTCGCCGTCCACCACGTCGAGGCCGAGTTCCACGTGGGCGGCATGGGCGTACTTGCGGATGTTGGTGAAGGCTTCCTGGGCGATGCGGAACACCGCCAGGGCCTGGTCCTCGGTCGGCTCCGGGTCGGTGTAGGGCAGCAGGCGCTCCACCGGCACTTCGCGGCTGAAGTCGTCGGCGAGGGCGCGCAGCGCCTCCACCAGGCCGAGGCCCTGCAGCAGTGGCGGGCGCAGGTCGTCGATGAGGCGCCGCTTGAGGGTGATGCCGGAGCCGATGGTGTCGATGAGGCGCTTGAAACGGTCGCGGATGTCCTGCCCGGCGCTCGGGCCGAGGCTGCGCAGCAGCCATGCCGCGTCCATGCGGGCGGCGGTGAGGAGGGCGCCCAACTCGTCGTGGAGTTCCCGCGCCAGCCGGCCGCGCTCCGCCTCGCGGGCATTGGTGAGGTAGCTGGCCAGGTCGCTCAGCTCCCGCGTGCGCTGGCTGACCGTCGATTCGAGCATGCTGTTCTCGTCGGCCAGCAGCTGGGCGATGCGGGCGCGCAGGCGGGCCTGCTGCTGCTGGACGCCGAACAGCATGATGAGCAGCCCGAGGGCGCCGACGGAGAGGGCCGTGACGGCCGTTTGCATGTGCTCCAGGCGCTGCAGGGAGTCGCGGGTCAGCTGTGCGTTGCTGAGCGCGCGGCGTTCGTGCAGCGCGGTGATCGACAGGCGGATCTGGTCCATGAAGGCCTTGCCGGGGCCGGCCTGCTCCGCGTTGGCGCTGTCCTCGATGGCGCCGGAGGCGACGGCCCGCGCCAGGTGCCGGCGCTTGAGGGCGACCAGTTTCTTGAGCACCTCGAACTCGTCGCGGTCGCCGCCGCCGGCCGGAAAGTCCGCTTCCATCGCGGCCAGCAGGCGCCCGACGCGGGCCTCGCTGTCCCGGTAGGGTTCCAGGTAGTCGTCATTGTGGGTCAGTATGTAGCCACGCACGCTGCTTTCCGCATCCACCACGGTCAGCAGCAGCAGGTCCAGGCGGTCCAGGCGGGCGCGGTTCTCCTGTACGGTGTGGACGGCCTCAAGGCCCAGGCGGGAGTGGTCGCGGCTGGTTGCCAGCAGCGTCAGCACGATGGTGCAGCCGGCCAGCAGCAGCGCGAAGGGCCAGTAGCGCAGGGCCCGCATGTGCGCGCGCAGGTCGGCGAAACGGGATTTTCCGCTGGAAAGGGGATTGGGCATGATTTCTACGGCCGGCCGGCTGGAGGGAGCGCAGGGCGGGCTTTTCCGTCATCCTGCGCGTGCATGTCGGACAGTGCCGACGGTGTGACGGTTCCTGCCGGGCCGCCTTGCGGCCGGGTGGGATGGGTGGGGCGGGTGGGACGGGACAGGGGAAACGGATATGACGAAAGCCCGACGTGACGATGCGCCGCCGCCGCGCCGACGACGGCGCCGGTGGGGGCTGGCGGTGTTGGCGATGGCGCTGCTGGGCATGTTCCTGTTCGACTGGAACATGCTGCGCGGGCCCATCGGCGAGATGGTGTCGGCCCGCCTCGAGCGCGGCTTCCGCATCGCCGGGCCGCTGGACGTGGAGCTGTGGAGCCTGACGCCGTCGCTGTCGGCCGGCGACGTGCAGTTGGACAACGCGAGCTGGGGCAAGGCGCCGCAGATGCTGACGGTGCGGGAAGTGGCGGTGAGCGTGGACCTCATCCGCTTGCTGCGCGGCGAACTGGTGCTGCCGCGCCTGGAGATCGACGGGCCGCGCCTGCAACTGGAGGAGGACGCCCACGGGCAGGGCAACTGGCGGCTGGGCGCCCATGCCGATACCACGCCGGTCGCGCCGCGACTGCGCGTCGGCACCTTGCTGATCCGCGACGGCGATGTGGGGGCCAGGCTGCCGTCGCTGCAGACCGACCTGCAGATGAGCATCGCCTCCGACGTGGTGGCGCGCCGCGTGCGTTTCGGTGTGGTCGGCCATTGGCGCGGCCAGGCCGTGCAGGCCGACGGCCAGGCCGGCAGCCTGCTGGACCTGGAGCGTGCCGACCAGCCCTACCCGGTCGAGGCGAAGGGCTCCCTGGGGGAGACCCGCTTCACGCTCAACGGCCGCGTTGCCAACCTGCTGGCGCTAGCCGGGCTGGACGTGGATTTCAGCCTGTCCGGGCGCAGCCTGGCGGAGCTGTATTCCCCCACCGGGGTGCCGCTGCCGGCGACGCCGCCGTTCCGGCTGGCGGCGCGCCTGTTCCATCAGGACCAGATCTGGACTTTCCGCGACATCGATGGGCGGGTCGGGCGCAGCGATGTGGCCGGCACGTTGAACATCGACCGCAGCGCGCCACGCCAGCGCATCGCCGGCACGCTGCGTTTCCGCCGCCTTGATCTGGCCGACCTGTCCGGCTTCATCGGCGCCCGCCGCGAATCCGGGCAGGTTGTCGCGCCGCGGCCGGGCAAGGTCCTGCCGTCGCGGCCGCTGGGTCTGGAGAAGATTGCCGCGGCGAACGTGGACGTGGAATTCGTCGCCGACGAGATCCGCAACAGCGGCCTGCCCCTCGATACGGCGGCGGGCCGGCTGCGTATCGACGACCGCCTGGTCAGCTTGGCGCCGCTCAAGCTGGGGCTGGCCCATGGCCGCGTGGAAGGTTCGCTTGAGCTCGACACGCGTCAGGCCGTGCCGGCGGCACGCCTCGACATGCAGGCCTCGCGCCTGCGCCTGCGCGACCTGATGCCCGCCGAGGACACCCGCAAGCTCACCACCGGCCTGCTCGGTGGGCGGGCCCGGCTAGGCATGCGCGGCGTGTCGGTGGCCGAGCTGCTGGGCAGCGCCGATGGGGAGGCGGCTTTTGTGATGAACGGTGGCAGCACCAGCCTGCTGCTGGTCCGCCTGGCTAACCTGGATGTGGCCAACGGGTTGATGGCCTGGCTGGCCGGAGGCCAGCGGGAGGACATCCGCTGCGTGATCGGCGACTTCCGCGCCCAGGCCGGCGTACTGAAGACCCAGAGCCTGCTGATGGACAGCCAGCGCATGCTGATCCGCGGCGAGGGCACGATCAGCCTGCGCGACGAGGCCCTCGACCTGCACCTGCGCGCCGCCGGCAAGGACGGCAGCCTGCTGGCCCTGCGCGGGCCGCTGAAGGTGGAGGGCAGCTTCGCCGCGCCGTCGGTGACGCCGGAGGCGCTGCCGCTGGGCGGCCGCATCGCGGCCAGCGTGGGCCTCGGCCTGGTGCTGCCGCCGCTGGCCTTGCTGCCCCTCGTGCAGATCGGCGACACCGGCAGCGGTGACAATCCCTGCGGAGCGATGCTTGCGCGGGTCGGCGCGAAAGTGCGCCAGCCCTGACGGTGGCCGGGCATGGCCCGGGGCGCCAGCCGTGGGCTGGCTTCAGGAGACATCGGCCCGGCCCGCCGGTTTGCGGGAAGGTTTGCCTGGACGGTGGGCCTGAAGGCAGGCGCTGCCGGCGCGGGCTTGAAGCTACGTTCGCCTGGCCGGCAGGCTCAGCCGTCGCCGCCGATGCGCAGGCCGGTTTTCTTGAGGATGGCGCTCGAGAACAGCACGTCGCGGGCGCGGCAGGTGGTGCCGAGCAGCGTGGCGATTTCCTCCACGTGGGCCAGCACCGTGTCCCGGTCGCGCCCGTGCACCATCGCGAACAGGTTGTAGGGCCAGTCGGGCAGGGCGCGCGGACGTTCGTAGCAGTGGGTCACGAAATCGAGGCGGCCGACGGCTTCGCCGAGCTCGCCGATGCGGGCGTCGTCCACGTCCCACACCGACATGCCGTTGGCGGTGTAGCCGAGGGCGTAGTGGTTGGGCACCGCGCCGATGCGGCGGATGCGCCCGCCCTGCAGCATGGCGGCGAGGCGCGTCTTGACCAGCGCCGCGTCCACGCCGAGCTGTTCGGCCAGCGCGTCGTAGGGGCGCGGCACCAGCGGCAGGCCGGCCTGGGTGGCGATGATCAGGCGGCGCTCGAAATCGTCCGGCGGCAGGGTCGTGCTCATGCCTTCAGCCTCATGTCCACGAAGAACTCCCGCAGTTTCGGAAAGGCGAACACCGGCAGCCCGGTGGCGGCCTCGATGCGCGCCGTCGCCGCGGCGATGCCGTCCGGCGTCTCGGTGGCGAGCACGAACCACATGTTGAGGTGGTGCTCGCGCCGGTAGTTGTGGGCCACCTCGGGCAGCGCATTGACCGCCGCGGCGACCTCGTCGAAACGTTCTTCGGGCACCGCCAGCGCGGCCAGCACGAAGCGCCCGCCGATGCGCTCGATCTGGAACATCGGCCCGAAGCGGGTTAGCACGTGGGCGTCGAGCAGGCGCTGCAGGCGGGCGAGGAGGTCGGCCTCGGTGGTGCCGAGTTGGGCGGCCATTTCCCGGTAGGGCTCGTCGCTGATCGGGAAGCCGCCCTGCAGCGCGTTGATGATGCGCCGGTCGAGTTCGTCGAGGACGGCTGGCGGCGGGCGGCGGGAGGGGGCGTTCATGCGGCGGCGAGCCCTTGCGGCGCTTGGTAGCGGGCGCCGCACTGCTTGTAGCAGTCGGTGGAGAACAGCACCGCGTGCGGGGAGGCGGCCAGGCCGACGGCGTCGGCCAGCTCGGCGCGGCGCGCTTCGACGGCGGGGCGGGATTGACCGTGGATCATGCAGAACAGGTTGTAGGGCCAGTCGGGGGCGGTGCGCCGACGGTAGCACAGGCTGACGCCGTCCTGGCCGGCGAGGGCGTGGCCGAGGGCGCTGACTTGCGCCTCCGACACCGCCCACACGCACATCGCGTTGGCCTGCCAGCCCAGCTCGCGGTGTCGCACGACGACGCCGAAGCGGCGTAGCGTGCCGTCGGCGAGCCAGCGTTCGAGCGTGTCGAGCACGACACCTTCGCCGAGGCCGGCGGCGTGGCCGAGGGCCCGGAACGGCTGCGCGACCCACGGCAGGCCGTCGTGCAGGGCGTCCACCAGGCGCCAGTCGGCGTCGCTCAGCGGCTGGCGCGGGCTGGCCGGCGCCGCATGGCGGGTGCGCCGGCCATTGACCAGGTCGAAGCCGAGGTCGATGTGGAATTCCTCGAGCAGCGGCAGCGCGATCGGCGGGCAGCCGGTGGCGGCGCCCATTTCGGTCAGCAGCGCGGCCAGCGCGGCCTCGTCGTGGGCGCTGGCGACGAACCACAGGTTGTAGTGGTGTTCGCGCCGGTAGTTGTGATTGACGCCGGCGAAGGCGCTGACGATGCGCGCCACGCGGGGCAGTTCGTCGACCGGCACGGCCATTGCGGCGAGGGTGCTGGCGCCCAGGCGGCGCGGCGCGAAGACGGCGCCGACCCGGCTGATCTTGCCGGCGTTGCGCAGGCAGGCCAGGCGCGCCATGGTCTCTTCGGCGCTGCAGCCGACCTGCGCGCCGACCGCCGCCCAGGGTTCGGCGGCGAGCGGAAAGCCGCGCTGGAAGTCGTTGAGGAGCTGAAAGTCACGCGGGTCGGTGGCGATCATGGCCAGGCTCCGTCTCAAAAGCCGATGCGCTGGGCGCGGGACGTGAAGAAGATGCCCGACGGTGCGTCGGCCGGTAGTTCCTTGCGCACCGCGAAGCTGGCGGTGTCTACCACCGTGACCCGGTTGCTGTCCCGCGAGGACAGCCACACGTCCTCGCCGCGCGGCGTGAATTCCATGTGCAGCACCGCCTTGCCGGGGCTGAAGGTGTGGATCACGCGCTTGTCGACGGTGTCGATGACCTGCACCCACTCGTTGTCGGGGAAGGCGAAGTTCACCCACACCTGGCGGCCGTCCGGGCGCGCCATCACGAACACCGGCTGGCCTTTTACCGGGATGCGTGCCGTCTCCTGCCAGCTGCGGACGTCGGCGACCAGCACCTCGTGGTGGCCGACGGCCGGCAGCCAGGCCTGGCCGGCGGCCAGGGACCAGCCGCGCAGGTGGGGCATCTTGAAGACCGGCAGCTTTTCCTCGCCGCGGCCGTAGCCGGACAGGATCTTGCGGCTGCCGGCTTCCGGGTGCCACAGGTCGAGCAGGGAGATGCCGTCCTCGCCGAACAGGCCGGCCAGGAAGTAGCGCCCGTCCGGCGTGACGAGGCCGTCGTAGGGCTGCTTGCCGGCCGGGTAGCGGGTGGTGACGGGTTTGCGCGGGTCGCTGAAGTCGCTGACCCAGATCTCGCCCGCGTCGAACAGCGCGTAGGCGAAGCGCTGGCCCGGCACGTCGGCCAGCCCGACGACGCGGGAGAACTTGCCCGGCGCGTATTCGGCGGGCACCTCGGCGAGCAGTTCCAGCGTGTCGGCGTCGAAGGCCTTGATGCCGCCCGGCTCGTAGTTCTGGGCGACGATCAGGCGGCCGTCCTGCGATATCGAACCGCCGATGGAATTGCCGGCCTGGATGATGCGTTTGGCGATGCGGCGGGTCAGCAGGTCTACCTTGGTCAGCCCGCCGTCGCGGCCGAACACGTAGGCGTAGCGGCCGTCGCGGGAGAAGGCCACGTGGGCGTGAGACAGGTCGCCGAGGCCGTCCACGCTGCCGAGGCTGCTGTCGTGGCTGTGTTCGACGATCTGCACGCGGCCGGTGGCACGTTCGATGACCACGCCGAGGTCGCCGGTGCCGCGCAGCTCGGTGGGCGCGCTGGCGCAGGCGGTAAGGGCGAGGGCGGCGGCGAGGGTGCCGAGGGAGGAGAGGAGACGCATGATCATTGCAGGGCCGGGAAGCCTTCTTTCAGGCGGGCGACGATCCAACCAGCCTCGGCCTCGTCCATGAACTGGTTCCAGCCGGGCATCGCGGTGCCGGGGCGGCCGTTCAGGATGGTGGCAACCAGGGCTTCATCGGGCAGTTCGGCAAGCCGTTCCGGCAGCAGGGCTGGGCCGAGGCCGCCGGCCAGGCGCATGCCGTGGCAGGAGCCGCAGTCCTGGCGGACCATGTGCACCAGCATCTGCTGGCGCTGCGGCGTGGGCGCCGGTTCGGCGGCGGGGGCGGCGCTCACCGCCAGGGCGGTCAGGCCGAGCAGCACGGCCACGTGGATCAACAACGAGCGGTCCATCGCAGAACTCCTTTTGACGACGCCCTCACAGTAGGTTGACCCGCCGGCAGGGTCATTGATGGGCATCAAGAAGGCCGGGCCGATGGGCGCCCGCCGGCGCTTGGCCTTATCCTTGCGCCCTCGTTCCCGCGCCTGCCTCCCGTTGTCGTCCGATGCCCCAGACCCTCGCCGCCCCTGCCCACAGCGAATTGCTGATCAAGAAGAGCCGCTTCCTCGGCTGCGTGCAGCCGATGGCCGACCGCGCCGAAGCCCAGCGCGTGGTGGCGGCGCTGAAGGCGGCGCATTCGGGCGCCGCCCATGTGTGCTGGGCCTTGCTGGCCGGCGGACAGTCGGCGGCGGTGGATGACGGCGAGCCGAGCGGCACGGCCGGGCGGCCGATGCTCGACGTGCTGCGCCACCAGGATCTGGAAGGCGTGCTGGCGACGGTGGTGCGCTACTACGGCGGCGTGAAATTGGGGGCCGGCGGCCTGGTACGGGCCTACACGGACAGCGTGGCGCAGGCGCTGCTGGTGGCGGAGACGGTGGCCATCGTGCGCAGCACTTCGCTGCGTTGTGTCGTGCCCTATGCGCAGGAAGGGCTGGTGCGGCGGGCGCTGGATGGCGCCAGGGCGGTGCTGCTCGGGGTGAGCCACGGCGAACAGGTGGAATTCGCCTTCAGCCTGCCCGTGGATGCTGCGGCGGAACTGGTGGGCCGCCTCGATGACGCCTGCCATGGGCGCCTGGTGTGGCTGGACGAGGACCAGGGGGACCGGGAATAGGGTGAACGCAAGAGGGGGGCGCATGAGCTCGCCCCCCTCAAATAACCCCATCCCCGGGTTACGAACCTGCTCAGCCCTTCAGGACCCAGCCCAGCACGTCCTTCAGCTCGGCGTCGCTGATCTTCTCGGCCGGGTTGGGCGGCATCGGGATCTGGCCCCAGTTGCCGGAACCGCCCTTGCGGACCTTGTCGGTGAGCTTGGCGACGGCGTCGCCCTGGCCCTTGTACTTGGCGGCGACGTCCTTGAAAGCCGGGCCGACGAGCTTCTTGTCCATCGAATGGCAGGCCAGGCAGCCGGCCTTCTGGGCCGACGCGGCCGGGTCGGCGAAGACGCTGCCGCTGGCGGCGGTGGCCAGCAGGGCGAGCAGCAGGAAGCGTTTCTTCATTTCTTGTCTCCTGGATGAAGGTGCCGCCGCCCGGGGGCTCCGGGGGCGGCCGGACACGATGCTCAGTAGATGTCGTGCTGCGTGTTGTAGAGGTTGAAGTGGCCGGTCGGCGTGATGATGCGCGGATCCTTGATGACGGTCTTCAGTTGCAGGGTCTTGTCATCCACGACGACGATCGCCGATTCCTTGTTCTTGGCGCTCCACACCGAGAACCACACTTCGTCGCCCGCCTTGTTGTACTCGGGCTGCACTACGCGCTTGGCGCCGTCGTCCTTCAGGCCGGCCCACTCGCCGATAGGCAGGGTCTTGTAGCCGGCAGCCAGGTTATTGACGTCATACACCACGATCGACTGGGAGATCTTCGGATCCGGGTTCAGCGGCGCGTCGGAGTACAAGTGCTTGGACTTCGGGTGGCTCTTGACGAACAGCGCGCCTCCGCCCGGGCCCTTCAGCGATTCGACCATCTTCCAGGCGTACTGCGGGTGCTTGGCTGGGTCGGTGCCGATCAGCGCGATGGTGTCGTCGCCCAGGTGGCCGGTGGACCACACCGGACCGTACTTCGGATGGATGAAGTTGGCGCCGCGGCCCGGGTGCGGGATCTTGCCCACGTCGATGAGGCCGGCCAGCTTGCCATCCTTCATGTCGATCGCGCCGATCTTGTTGGACTGGTTGGCGGCCACCATGAAGTAGCGCTTGCTGCTGTCCAGACCGCCGTCATGCAGG
The DNA here is from genome assembly GCF_058800215.1 of Zoogloea sp. GW822-FHT05C07. Classification (NCBI taxonomy): domain Bacteria; kingdom Pseudomonadati; phylum Pseudomonadota; class Betaproteobacteria; order Rhodocyclales; family Zoogloeaceae; genus Zoogloea; species Zoogloea sp. GW822-FHT05C07. The sequence goes on along the minus strand of NZ_CM179510.1, from coordinate 2,150,767 downwards.
TACTTGGCGACCGGGATTTCCTTGGTGGAGACGGCGTTGAGGTCGGTGTAGTTGACCAGCAGGGTCTTGCCGGTTTCCTTCACGTTGACCAGGAACTCGGGCTTGAAGTGGGACGCCACGATGGAGGCGACGCGCGGTTCCGGGTGGTATTCCTGGTCGCCGACGGTCATGCCGCGGGTGGCCATGATCTTCAGCGGCTCGAGGGTGTCGCCGTTCATGATCACGTACTGGGGCGGCCAGTAGGAGCCGGCGATGGCCAGCTTGTCTTCGTAGCCCTTGAACTTGGAGGTCTCGACGGAGCGGGCCTCGAGACCGGTGCGGATCTCGGCGACGTTGTCGGGCTTCTCCATCCACAGGTCGATCATGTTGATCTTGGCGTCGCGGCCGATCACGAACAGGTAGCGGCCGGAGGCGGACACGCGGGAGATGTGCACCGCGTAGCCGGTCTTGATCACGTTGATGATCTTCTTGGTGTCGCCATCGATGAGCGCAATTTCACCCGCGTCGCGCAGGGTGGTCGAGAAGATGTTCTCGATGTTGTAGCTGTTCATCTTCTTCTTCGGCCGCTGCTCGGGCGGAATGATGACCTTCCAGGTCGCCTTCATTTCCTTCAGGCCGTATTCCGGCGGCTGCGGAGGCGTCTGCTGGACGTAGCGGGCCATCAGGTCGACGGTGTCGTCGTCGAATTCACCGGAGGTGCCCCAGTTGGGCATGCCGGCGGGAGAGCCGTACTTGATGAAAACCTTCAGGTAGTCGGTGCCCGCGGCCAGGGTCTTGTCCGGCGTCAGCGGCTTGCCGGTGGCGCCCTTGCGCAGCACGCCGTGACAGCCGGCGCAGCGTTCGAAGTAGATCTGGCGCGCCTTGTCGAACTCCGCCTTGCTCATCGGCGGCGCCTTCGGGTTGATGTCCTGGTACATCTCCACGTTGGCCAGCGGCGACCCTGCCGCCTGGTACTTGGCAGCGGGATCGTTCGTCGATGTCTTCGGCTCTTCGGCGAAGGCGTGCGACAGGGCCAGCGGCAGCAAGGCCATGGCAATCGCTCCGGTTTTCCACATACTCATCGTGCATCTCCCTTTATGAACCCAACGAGCGGCCTATCCCGCTTGCGGCGAAGAGTGCGCTTCCGGGCTATTCCCCTTCCTTGACTCGGGTCAAGTTCGAAAAAGGGGACCGGCTGATAGATTGCGGCCGTCATGATTCCGGGAGTTCCGCCATGCCTCCGTCCGCCATCGCCAGCTTCGGCCTGCCTGCCGCCGGCACCCTGCGTGCCTTTGTCGACCAGCTCGTCGGAGGCCGCGGCAGCGCGCCGGCCGAGACCTTCAAGCCGCTTGCCGGTGGCATCCGCCCGGCGGGGCGGGTGGCGCTGGTCGGCGCCGGGCCGGGTGACCCCGAGCTGCTGACGCTGCGCGCCGCGCGGCTGATCGGCGAGGCCGACGCGCTGGTGGTGGATCACCTGGTCGGCGACGGCGTGCTGGACTTCGCCCGGCCTGATGCCGAGCGCATCTACGTCGGCAAGGAGGCCGGCCACCACACGCTGCCGCAGGAGGACATCAACCGCCTGCTCGTCGAACTGGCCCGCGATGGTCGCCGGGTGGTCCGCCTGAAGGGCGGCGACCCCTTTATCTTCGGGCGGGGCGGCGAGGAACTGGAAGAACTGCTGGCCGCTGGCATCCCCTTCGAGGTGGTGCCGGGCGTCACCGCCGCCTGCGGCGTGGCGGCCTACGCAGGGATTCCGCTGACCCACCGGGATTACGCCCAGTCGGTGGTGTTCGCCACCGGCCACCGCCGGGCCGGCGAATCGGCGCTGGACTGGACGGCGCTGGCGCGCCCGCATCAGACCGCAGTGATCTACATGGGCGTCGGCATGCTGCTGTCCCACTGCGCGGCGTTGATCGCCCACGGTCGTTCCCCGCAGACCCCGGCTGCGCTGGTCGAGAACGGCACCACGCCGCGCCAGCGCATCGTCACCGCCACCCTCGAGACCCTGCCGGACAAGGCCACGCTGGCCGGCATCCGCCCGCCGGCGCTGCTGATCGTCGGCGAGGTGGTCAGCCTGGCTGGCAAGCTGGCCTGGTTCGATGCCGCCACGGCGGAGGCCGGTGCGGCCGCCGTGGCCTAGCTCCGCAGGCTTCCGCTGCCTTGTAACCGGGATATGCACATTATTGGTGCATATCCCGGTGTCCATTCTGGTGCGTGCACGGCGGGCGGTTGCCGGGTCAGCGCGCCCCATCCCCGTTTCGATACTCCAAAAGCCTCGGTTTGATGCAGGATCGCAACATCCACGCAACAGGAGCGGCGTAAACCGCTTGGCGTGAAGCTTGCTACGTCAGGCAACAAGTCTGCAAACCGCGCCCCAAGAACGGAGTATCCCGTGACCATCCATGTCGCCCTCAATCACCTGACCTCCTACAAGTACGACCGGCCGATCAATGTCGGCCCGCAAGTCGTCCGTCTGCGGCCGGCACCCCACAGCCGTACGCGCATCCTGTCCTACTCGCTGAAGGTGCTGCCCAAGCCCCACTTCATCAACTGGCAGCAGGACCCGCAGTCCAACTACCTGGCGCGCCTGGTTTTCCCGGAGAAGGTCACCGAGTTCAGCATCGAGGTGGACCTGGTTGCCGAGATGTCGGTGATCAATCCCTTCGACTTCTTCCTGGAACCCGAGGCCGAGAATTTCCCGTTCGAGTACGCCGGCGCCCTCAACCACGAGCTGGCCCCGTACCGCCTGAAGGAAGAGGCTAAGCCAGAGTTCAAGAAGTACCTGGACGGCATCTCCCGCGACAAGACCCGGGTGGTGGACTTCCTGGTCAAGCTCAACGCCGACCTGCAGAACCACATCGGCTACGTGATCCGCATGGAGCCGGGCGTGCAGACGCCGGAAGAGACGCTCACCAAGCGCACCGGCTCGTGCCGCGACTCGGCCTGGCTGCTGGTCCAGCTGCTGCGCCACCTGGGCCTGGCGGCGCGCTTCGTGTCGGGCTACCTGATCCAGCTGAAGGCCGACGTCAAATCCCTCGACGGCCCGTCCGGCACCGAGGTGGACTTCACCGACCTGCACGCGTGGACTGAGGTATACCTGCCCGGCGCCGGTTGGGTCGGCCTCGATCCGACCTCCGGCCTGTTCGCCGGCGAGGGCCACATCCCGCTGGCCGCATCCCCCGATCCGTCGTCGGCAGCACCGATCTCCGGCCTCATCGACGAGTGCGAGTGCGAGTTCGAGCACCGCATGGAGGTCACCCGCGTGTTCGAGGCGCCGCGGGTCACCAAGCCCTACACCGAGGAGCAATGGGCCGAGATCGAGGCCCTCGGCCATCGCATCGACGCCGACCTCGACGCCAACGACATGCGCCTGACGATGGGGGGCGAGCCGACCTTCGTGTCCATCGACGACCCGGACGGCGCCGAGTGGAACACCGAGGCGATGGGCCCGACCAAGCGCGTCCGCGCCGAAGACCTCTACCACCGCCTGCGCGAGAAATACGGCCCCAACGGCCTGGCCCACTTCGGCCAGGGCAAGTGGTATCCGGGCGAGCAGCTGCCGCGCTGGTCGCTGACCTGCTTCTGGCGCAAGGACGGCCAGCCGATCTGGATCAACCCGGACCTGATCGCCGACGCCTCGGCGCCGGGCGAAGCCACCGAAGACCAGGCCAATGTGTTCCTGGCCGGCATCGCCGAGCGGCTGGCGCTGGATCCGCAGCGGGTCTTCCCGGCCTTCGAGGACGCTTTCTACTACCTGTGGCGCGAACGCCGCCTGCCGGGCAACGTCGATCCCTTCGACGCCCGCCTCGACGACCCGCTGGAGCGCGACCGCATCCGCCGCGTCTATGAGCACGGCCTGCCCAACCCGGTCGGTTACATCCTGCCGGTCGGCCTCAACGACTACACCGGCGAATGGCAGACCGGCTCGTGGTTCCTGCGCGACGAGCGCTGCTACCTGATCCCCGGCGACTCGCCGGTCGGCTACCGCCTGCCGCTGGATTCCCAGCCTTGGGTGACGAAGGGCGACTACCCCTACGTCAGCCAGCCGGACCCCCACCAGAGCTTCCCGCCACTGCCCGAGTACACCGCGATCCGCCGCCAGCTGCCGGGCGGCCAGACCGCCGTGCTCAACGCGCTGAAGGACGGCGAGCCCGGTTTCGGCTCGTCCGCCGCGGCGCATGCCGCCGCCGCGCTGAAGGCCGCCCGCGAGGCCGAGAAGCTGCGCCCCACCGACCGCCAGCCGGAGCGCTTCGAATCCGCCAACTGGATCGTCCGTACCGCGCTGTGCGCCGAGCCGCGCAACGGCACGATGCACATCTTCATGCCGCCGCTGGCTAGCCTGGAGAAGTACCTGGAACTGGTCGCCGCCGTCGAGGCGACCGCCGAGGCCCTCGGCACGCCGGTGGTCATCGAAGGCTACGAGCCGCCGTCCGACCCGCGCCTGACCCACTTCCGCATCACCCCCGACCCCGGCGTGATCGAGGTGAACATCCACCCGGCCAGCAACTGGGAAGAGCTGGTGGACCGCACTACCCACCTCTACGAGGCGGCACACTACTCGCGCCTGACCAGCGAGAAGTTCATGGTGGACGGCCGCCACACCGGCACCGGTGGCGGCAACCACTTCGTGCTCGGCGGCGCCACGCCGGCCGATTCGCCCTTCCTGCGCCGGCCGGACCTGCTGCGCAGCCTGATCTCCTACTGGCACAACCACCCGAGCCTGTCCTACCTGTTCTCCGGCCTGTTCATCGGCCCGACCAGCCAGGCACCGCGCATCGACGAGGCGCGCAACGATTCGGTGTATGAAATCGAGACCGCCTTCCGCCAGTTCCCGAAGATCGGCGAGGAAGTGCCGCCGTGGCTGATCGACCGTCTGCTGCGCAACCTGCTCATCGATGTGAGCGGCAACACCCACCGCTCCGAGTTCTGCATCGACAAGATGTACTCGCCGGACGGCCCCACCGGCCGCCTCGGCCTGCTCGAGCTGCGCGCCTTCGAGATGCCGCCCCACGCGCGCATGTCGCTGTCCCAGCAACTGCTGCTGCGCGGCCTGCTGGCGCGCTTCTGGGAAACGCCCTATGCGCCGCAGCGGCTGGTGCGCTGGGGCACCGAGCTGCATGACCGCTTCCTGCTGCCGCACTTCGTCGAGCAGGACTTCAACGACGTGATGGAGGACATGCAGAGTCACGGCCTGGACTTCAAGCCGGAATGGTTCGCGCCGCACATGGAGTTCCGCTTCCCGAAGATCGGCGATTTCGCGGTGCGCGGCATCGACGTGGAACTGCGCGGCGCCCTCGAGCCCTGGCACGTGATGGGTGAGGAAGGCGGCGGTGGCGGCACCGTGCGCTTCGTCGATTCGTCCGTCGAGCGCTTGCAGGTGAAGGTTTCCGGCATGTCCGACGACCGCTTCCTGCTGGCGGTGAACGGCCGCACGATCCCGCTGCAGCCCACCGGCACCGTCGGCGAGCACGTCGCTGGCGTGCGCTACCGCGCCTGGCAGCCGCCGTCCTGCCTGCACCCGACCATCCCGTCCCATGCGCCGCTGGTCTTCGACCTGGTGGATACCTGGACCAATCGCTCCCTCGGCGGTTGCCAGTACCACGTGTCGCACCCGGGCGGGCGCAGCTTCGAGACCTTCCCGATCAACGCCTTCGAGGCCGAGAGCCGCCGCCTGGCGCGCTTCTTCCGCATGGGCCACACGCCGGGCGAGCCGGCGGTGCAGGTCTCGCCGGTCGAGCGGGAGTTCCCCTTCACGCTCGATCTGCGGCGCTGACGGCGGCTCCCCGGCCTTACGGGGGGATTCAAAACCGTGGGGCGAATGCGTTCGCCCCACGGTGGCGCCTGCCCGCTTTACCAAAATCAACAACCTCCGTGCCGTCCGTGGCACGGCGGTCCGGTCGGTGTGTGCTAGTTTCGCGAGATGCCCAGCTCCATCCTTGCCCATTACCCCTATCGACCCGACAGCTACGACGAGCTGTTCGGTGAAGAAGGCGTGCGCCCGCACTGGCAGGAATTCCTCGATCACATCGACGAATCCAGCGCCGATACCCTGAAGGTGCGTGCCGCCCAGCTCTCCCGCGGCATCCAGCAGAACGGCGTCACCTACAACGTTTACGCCGACCCCCGTGGTGCCGACCGCCCGTGGTCGGTGGACCTGCTGCCGCTGATCCTGCCCGCAGAGGAATGGCGCGGCATCTCGGCGGCGATCACGCAGCGCGCGCGCCTGCTCAACGCGCTGCTCGGCGACCTCTACGGTGCCCAGACCACGCTCTCCGAAGGCCTGCTGCCGCCGGAGCTGGTGTATGGCCACAAGGGTTTCCTGTGGCCGTGCTCCGGCATCAAGCCGCCCGGCGGCTCCTACCTGCATCTGTACTCCGCCGATCTGGCTCGCTCGCCGGACGGCCGCTGGTGGGTCATCGCCGACCGTACCCAGAGCCCGTCCGGCGCCGGCTACGCGCTGGAGAACCGCCAGCTGGTGTCGCGGGCCTTTCCGGATCTGTTCCGCGACATGCAGGTGCGTAGCTTGTCGGGCTTCTTCCGTGGCCTGCAGCGCAGCCTGGCCAGCCAGGCACCGACCGACGGCGAGCCGCCGCTAACGGTGCTGCTGACGCCGGGGCCTTTCAACGAAACCTATTTCGAGCACGTTTACCTGGCCCGCAACATGGGCTTCCCGCTGGTCGAGGGGCAGGATCTGACGGTGCGCAACGACACGGTCTTCCTCAAGACGGTGTCCGGCCTCAAGCGCGTGCATGCGATCCTGCGCCGCCTCGACGACGACTTCTGCGATCCGGTCGAGCTGCGCGCCGACTCCGCCCTCGGTGTGCCGGGCCTGCTCGGCGCGGTACGTGCCGGCAAGGTGCTGGTGGCCAACGCGCTGGGGAGCGGCCTGCTCGAATCGGCGGCGCTGCCGGGTTTTCTGCCGGGCATCTGCCGCCATCTGCTCGGCGAGGAGCTGGCCATGCCGTCGGTGGCCACCTGGTGGTGCGGCGAGGAGCCGGCCCGCCAGGAAGTGCTGGAGAACCTGCGCAGCCTGGTCATCAAGCCGACTTTTCCGGGTGGCGGCAACGAGATCATCTTCGGCGACCAGCTCGGCGAGGACCAGTTCGACGAGGTGGCCCGGCGCATCGAGGCCGATCCGTCGGCCTTCGTCGCCCAGGAGCTGGTCAAGCTGTCCCGTGCGCCGGCCTGGGGCGGCGGCCAGCGCCGCAAGCTGTTGACCCGTTCGATGGGCCTGCGCGTCTACGCGGCGATCACGCCGGAAGGCTACAGCGTGCTGCCCGGCGGGCTGGCGCGTGTTGCCGGGGTGGACAACACGCGCATCCTGACCATGCAGAAGGGCGGCAGCAGCAAGGACACCTGGGTGCTGTCCGATGGCCCGGTGGCCACCTTCAGCCTGCTCAACAACAACATCCGCGTCGGCGACCTGATCGAGGAAACCGGCACCCTGTCGTCGCGCCTGGCCGAGAACCTGTTCTGGTGCGGTCGCTACGGCGAACGCTGCGATGCCGTCGCGCGCCTGGCCCGCCTGGCCCTGTCGCGGCTGTCGGAGGGGCGGCGCTCGGAGCGTGCCGGGGCCCTGACGATGATGCTCGAACTGGCGGCAGGGGCCGGCCTGATCGAATCGCGGGTGGGCAGCCTGCCGATCGCCAAGGCCGAGCTCGACCTGTTCCGCGCGGTGCTCGATCGCCGCTCCGACAGCGGCCTGGCGGCCAACCTGCAACGTCTCATGTGGTGTGCCACGCAGGCCCGCGAGCACCTGTCCCTCGACCACTGGCACGCCCTCAAGCGCCTGTCCGCCGAGCTGGAGGACGCCCGCGCGACGGTCACCGACGTGTCGGCGCTGCTCGAATTCCTCGACGGTGCGCTGACCACCTTCGTGTCCCTGTCCGGCTTCGCGATGGACAACATGACCCGCGACATGGGCTGGCGCCTGCACATCGTCGGCCGCCGCGTCGAGCGCCTGGACAGCCTGGCCCGCACGCTGGCGCGCTTCCTGCGCGTCTATGGCGACATCAACGGCGCGCTGCAGCGGGAGCTGGCGGTGGAGGCCCTGCTCGAGCTGTGCGATTCGATCATCACCTACCGCACCCGTTACCGCGCCCAGCCCGAACTGCTGCCGGCGCTGCACATGCTGACGACGGACGACGGCAACCCCCATGCGCTGGCCTTCCAGGTGCGCATGGTCTGCAACTACCTGGCCCGCTTCGAGGCCGACGAGAAGGTCGACCTCGGCGTTGCCGAGCTGGAGGCCAGCTTCGCGGCGATCCGCGCCTTCCCGTGGGGGCGGCTGGAGGCTGTCTGCCCGGCCCTCGAACGGGCGGACGCCAGCCGCCAGCTGGCCGAGCTCTTCGAGCGCGTCGGCAGCGCCGGCCGTACGCTGTCTGACCGTCTGGCGATGCGCTTCTTCAGCCACGTCGGCCAGGCCGGCCAGGCCACCTTTGCCGCCTGAAGGCCCCATGACCCGTTCCGCCGCCTACACCATCCTCCACGAAACCGAGTACACCCCCTGCGGCGTGCCGGTGTCGCTGGCCCAGCATCTGCTGCACCTGATTCCCCGCGAGCTGCCGTGGCAGAGCCGGGAGTCGGGGCGGATCGTCATCGAGCCGGACCTGGCCCGCCTGAGCGAGGGTGAGGACGCCTTCGGCAATCCGGTCGGCTGGCTGTCCCTCGACACGCCCCACGACGGCCTGCTGGTGCGCGCCGAGAGCCACGTCACGGTGATGAGCCGCGAACAGCCCGAACCCGAGGATTCGCCGCCGTGGGAAGGCGTGCGTGACAGCCTGCGCTACCACCCGGAGCCGCGCGGGGCGGATTCCCTTGACGCGCTGCGCTACCTGTACGCGTCGCCGCGGGTGCCCCGCAGCGCCGCACTGGCGGCCTTCGCCCGGGAAGCCTTCACGCCGGGGCAGCCCCTGCTCGCCGGTGCGCAGGCCCTGATGGCGCTGATCTTCGAGACCTTCACCTTCGATGCCAAGGCCACCGAGGTTAACACCCCGGTCCATGAGGTGCTGCAGCGCAAGCGCGGCGTGTGCCAGGACTTCGCCCACCTGATGATCGCCGCGCTGCGCTCCATCGGCCTGCCGGCCCGCTACATGTCGGGCTACCTGCTCACCGATCCGCCGCCGGGCAAACCGCGCCTGATCGGCGCCGACGCGTCCCACGCGTGGGTGGCGGTGTGGTGCCCGCACAATGGCTGGATCGAGTACGACCCGACCAACGGCATCCAGCCCGACCTGCGCCACCTGACCCTCGGCTGGGGGCGCGACTTCCAGGACGTGTCGCCGCTGCGTGGCGTGATCCTCGGCGGCCTGGCCCAGGCGCCGGAGGTGCGCGTCACCGTGATGCCGGACGCCGAGATGCAGGACGCGGAGCAGGCCGATCCTGCCTGATGGCGGTGCCGGGTAGCGTGGCTTCCGCTACGATACGGGCACATACCGAGCCAGACGAGAACCCGCTTCATGGATGTCCTGAATCCGGACCCCGCCGAGCCCATGCAACGCCTGCTGGTCGTCGATGACGACCCGGGCATGGTCCGCCTGCTGAGTCGTCTGCTGACGGGGATGGCGCGCATCCATTTCGCCACCAGCGGCGAGGACGCGCTGCTGCAGATCCGCCAGAACCCGCCGGACCTGATCCTGCTGGATGCCGAGATGCCCGGCCTGGGCGGCTACGAGACCTGCCGCCAGCTCAAGGCCGACCCGGCGCTGGCCCACCTGCCGGTGATCTTCGTCACCGCCCACACCGACACCGCGTCGGAAACCCATGCGCTGACGATCGGGGCGGTGGATTTCATTCCCAAGCCGCTCAACCCGCCGGTGGTCCAGGCGCGGGTCCGCACGCACCTGGCCCTCAAGCGCCAGAGCGACGAGCTGCGCCGCCTGACCGCCACCGACGCGCTGACCGGCATCGCCAACCGGCGTGCCTTCGACGACGGCCTGCAGCTGGAGTGGCGGCGTGCGCTGCGCAGCCACGCGCCGCTGTCGCTGCTGATGGTGGACGTGGATTACTTCAAGCGCTTCAACGACACCTACGGGCACCCGGCGGGTGACGCCTGCCTGCGTGCGGTGGCCCGCGTGCTGGCGGGCACAGCCCGCCGGGCCGGCGACTTGGTGGCGCGCTACGGCGGCGAGGAGTTCGCGCTGTTCCTGCCGGCCACCAATGCCTTCGACGCCTTCCGCCTCGGCGAGAGCCTCTGCCAGGGTGTGGCCGCGCTGGGGATCCCCCATGCGGCGTCATCGGTAGCGGCGCATGTCACGGTCAGCGTGGGCGTGGCCACGCTGGTGCTGCCCTGCGACGGCGTCGAGCCGCCCCGCGCAGCCTGCCGCAACTGCGATCAGGCGCCAAGCTGCCTGGCCGCGCCGGAGGCGCTGCTGGCCTTGGCCGACGAAGCCCTGTACGCCGCCAAGGCTGCGGGGAGGGCGCGGGTCGTCGACCGGGTCGGGATTGTCGGGCAGGGCTACGATGCGGATTGCGTGATCGAATCGGGTGACTGATCCACGTCATGCTGAGATCATGGTGGGGACGGTCGTCAGCCACCCTGTGCCTTTCATCTTCGGAGCGCCATGCCAGCCTGGCTCTATTCCTTCCGTGCCCGTCTGACCCTGCTGTTCGGCGGCCTGTCGCTGCTCGTCGCACTGGGCCACAACCTCTATCTTGAACAAGCCACCACCGCGGCGCTGACCCGCGAGAGGGGCGCCGCGCTGCGTGACCTGGCCCATGCGATCGCCGTCCAGCTGGATGGCAACATCCAGGAGCGGGCGCGGGAGGTCACGCTGCTGGCCCAGTCGCCGGCGATGACCCGTGGCAGCCTGGGGGCGGATGACCTGCGCGGCGTACTGGAGCGCATGAAGCACTCCCACCCGCAGTACGCGTGGATCGGCGTCGCCGGGCCCGACGGCATCGTGCTCAATTCCGCCGATGGCGTGCTGGCCGGCGCGAACGTGCAGAAGCGCCCGTGGTTTATCGAGGGGCAGAAGCACTCTTACCTTGGCGACATCCACGAAGCCGTGCTGCTGGCCAAGCACCTGCCGGCACCGCCGTCCGGCGAGCCGCTGCGCTTCATCGACTTCGCCGCGCCGATCTATGACGAGAATGGTGGCTGGCGGGGCATCCTGGCCAGTCATTCCCACTGGAGCTGGGTCGAGCACATCATTTCAACGGCATTGCCGGCGGAGGCGCTCACCGATCGGGTGGAGGTGTATGTCCTCAGCCGCAGCAACGCAGTGCTGTACCCCTACAAGGCGGTTGGCGGCGGCGAGGTGCCGGACCTGCCCAGGGACGTGGGCTACGCGCAGGTGACGTGGGGCCAGGAAGGCGAGTTCTTCACCGCCGCGGCGCTGCTGCCCAGCCCGGCGGCGGCGGCCCTCGGCTGGAAGATCGTGGTGCGCGAGCCGGTGGACAAGGCCCTGGCGCCGGTCGACGCGCTGCGCCGGGCCCAGCTGGTGCTGGCCATCCTGACCACGCTGGGCTTGGGTGCCGTCGTCTTCCTGTTCGCGCGCCGCCTGAGCCAGCCCCTGGAGCAGCTCGCCGAGGCCGCCCGGCGCGTCCAGCAGGGCGAGGAAGAGCAGCTACCCGAGGTCCGCTCGCGCACCACCGAGGTCCGTCACCTGGCCGAGGCCTTGCAGGCGATGACCCACAGCCTGCTGGCCCGGCGCGAAGCACTCCGCGAGGCGGCGGCGGGGCTGGAGACGCGGGTGTCCGAACGGACCCGCGAACTGGAAGCCGTCCGCAACCGTTTTCGTGCCTTCGTCCTGCGCGCGCCCATTGCGATGGGGGTGCTCGAGGATGAATCCATCGTCATCCGCAACGAACAGTTCGCGCGCCTGTTCGGTTACACCGAGAGTCAGGTGCGCAGCTTCGATGACTGGTGGCTGTGCGCGGTGCCCGATCCTGACTATCGGGCCTGGGCGCGCGCCAAGTGGGCTGCGGCGGTGCAGCAGGGCCTGGTCGAGCAGCGTGCCACCACGCCGCTGGAGGTCCGCGTGCGCTGCATGGACGGCAGCGTGCGCGACGTGGAAGTGTCGGGCATCTCTCTGGCCGGGGTTGTCCTGGCGACCTTCGTCGACGTGACCGACCTGAAGCGCGTCCAGCAGGATCTGGAGGCGGCGAATGCCGAACTGCGTGTGCGCGGCCTCGAGACGGAGAGCGCCAACCGCAGCCTCGAACGGCAGACCAGCCTGCTCAGCGGCGTGATCGAGAGCCTGCCCTTCGGCCTCGTCGTCTACGACGAGCAGCGCCACCTGGTGCTGCAGAACAGCCTGTTTTCCGAATTGCTGGTCTATCCGCCGGAACTGTGCGCCCGCAAGGGCATCCGCTTCGACGACCTGGTGCGCTTCAACGTGGCCCGCGGCGATCACGGCGTGGCGAGCGTGGAGCAGGTGCTGCCGGTTTTCGTGAAGGCCATGAAGGATGCCCAGCCGGTGGTCTTCGAACGGACCCAGTTCAACGGCGTGACGCTCAAGATCCAGGGCACGCCGCTGCCCGACGGGTGGACCCTGCTGACCTATACCGACATCAGCAGCCACCGGGAGGCCGAGCGCGTACTGGAGGAGGCGCGGCGACAGGCCGAGAGCGCCAACCAGGCGAAGAGCGACTTCCTGGCCAACATGAGCCACGAGATTCGCACGCCACTCAATGCCATCGTCGGCACCGTGCAGGTTCTGGCGCGCGGCGGGCTCGACGCCGAGCAGCGCCACCTGGTGCATACCGTGCAGACCGCCAGCCGCGGCCTGGTGGCGGTCATCAACGACATCCTCGACTTCTCCAAGATTGAGGCCGGTCATTTCGAGCTGGCGCCGGAACCCTTCGTGCTGGCCAACGTGATGAGCCATCTGGTGGACGTGCTCACCGCGTCGGCCGCCGCCAAGCGCCTGAGCCTGCGTCTGGAGCCGCTGCCGGCCGATGTGCATGCGCTGCTCGGCGATGCGCAGCGCCTGTCGCAGGTTTTGCACAATCTGGCCGGCAATGCGATCAAGTTCACCCCCGCCGGCGAAGTGGTGCTGGCCGTGCACGTCACCCGCCGGGACGCCGGGCAGGTCCGCCTGCGCTTCACCGTGCGGGACACCGGCATCGGTATCGCGCCCGACAAGATCGCGCGCCTGTTCGATGCCTTTGTGCAGGCCGACGCATCCACCAGCCGCCAGTTCGGCGGCACCGGCCTGGGCCTGGCGATCTGCCGGCAGCTGGTGAGCCTGATGGGTGGCGAGATCGGCGTGCTTAGCCAGCCGGGCGAGGGCAGCGAGTTCTGGTTCGAGCTCCCCTTCGAGCCGGCCGACGTGGCGCAGGTGCTGGAGGCGCGCGGCGACAGCGCCGGTGCCCGCCTGCCCGGCCTCCGCGTGCTGGTGGTGGACGACAGTACGGTCAACCAGGACGTGGCCCGCCGCCTGCTGGAATTCGAAGGCGCCCAGGTGGAGGTCATGGACAACGGCGAGGCGGCCGTCGAGCTGCTGCGCGTTGAGTCGTCGGCCTTCGACCTGGTCCTGATGGACGTACAGATGCCGGTCATGGACGGCCTGGAGGCGACCCGCCGGATCCGCGCCGAGCTGGGGCTGGGCGGGCTGCCGATCATCGCGCTGACCGCCGGCGTGCTGCCCAGCCAGCGTGAGCGCGCCTTCGCCGCCGGGATGTCCGGCTTCCTGACCAAGCCCTTCGAGCTGGACGCGATGGTCGCGGCGATCCTGCGCCAGGTGGGCGACAAGGTCCGCCGGGCGCTACCGGCAGCGCCCCCTGTTGCCGCGCAGGCAGCCGGCGACGCTTTCCCGGTCATTCCCGGCATCGACGACAAGGAGGCCAGCGACCGCTTCCTGAACGATCGGGCCCTGTTCCTGCGGGCCCTGCGCGGTCTGCGCGACGAGTTCGCCGACGTGGCTGTCCGGCTGCGCAACGATCTGGCGCGCAACGACACGGCCGCCGTGGTCCAGCGGGCGCACAAGCTGAAGGGCCTGGCCGGCAACGTGGCGGCCCGGGAGGTGTTCGGGCTGGCAGGGCAACTTGAAGGCCTCTTCAGCGAGGCCTCCGCCACCGACCCGGCGCCCGTGCTCGACGCGCTGGAGAAGGCGATGGCCCGGCTGAGTGCCGATCTGGCGCCGCTGCTGGATACGCCGCAGCCGGTCGCCAGCGGGTACGGGAGCACCCCCGCCGCACTGGACCGTACCGACTTGCATGCCTTGTTTACTGCGCTGGCGGAGCAGGATGTGGATGCCTTGAGGATCTTCGAGAGCCTTCGGGCCGGCCTCGCCGCACGCATCGGGGCCGACGAGGTCGATGTGCTCGGACAACTCATCGACACCTTGCGCTTTGCCGATGTGGAAGCGCGGCTGCGCGGCCGCTACGCGGAGCTGTAGGCGCTCGGGGGCGGCCGCATCGGCGCCCGCCCCGCCCTGGGTTGGTCAGGGCACCAGGATCAGGTTCTTGACGGTGGTGCTGCCCGGCGCGCCGAGCACGACGCCCGGTGCCGTGCTCTGGCCCGTATAGCCGCTGGCCGTGGCCGTCACGTTGTAGGCACCGGGTGTCACCGCATCCATCGTGAACGTCAGCGCGTTACCGCCCGCGTAGGTGGCCTTCAGCGGCGCCGCCAGCGGCAGGGACAGGTTGTAGCCGGCCGACAGCGGATCGACAGCCGTCCACGCCACGTCGAGGATCTGGCCTGAGGTCAGCGCCTGGCGCACGGATACCTGGGCGTCGGTGAGCGCGACGGCGCTGGCGTTGGTGACGGTGCCGGCCAGGCCGGCCATGCTCGACGCAGGCGGATTGATCGGTGCGGCGAGCGGATTGACCGGTGTCGTGCCGGCGGCGAGGGTCACCGGCACGCCGGTGACGGCGGCGGTGGTCAGGTTCGGGCCGCTCAGCACGACTGTGTAGTTGCCGCCTTCGGGCAGGTAGGCCAGCGTGAACTTGCCGGTCGCCGCGTCCGGTACGGTGGCCCGCAGGTTGTTGTCCGGGTCGCGGGTGGACACCACCATGCTCGGCGCGAGGGCCGGATTCACATAGCCGACGATGGCAGTCGTCAGGCGCTTTATGACCGCCACCACCGGTTTCAGGTTGTAGTTGCCGGAATTGCCGGCCTTCACCACCGACTTGCAGGCGTCGAAGTCGAGGACCATGTCGGCCACCTGGCTGCCGACCACGTCGAACTTGGCCTGCAACTTGAAGCCGCTCTGCTGGCCGCTGGGCGTGCTCAAGGCGATCTCGTTGTTCGAGCCGGCCGGCACGATCGCGTTGGCCAGCGGATTGGCGGGCGTCGGGTTGGCCGGGTTGTCGGCCAGTACCAGGCGCACCTGCTGGTAGGTGCCGGCGGGCAGGGGCAGGGAGCCCAGTTCCTGCAGTACGCCATTGGTCAGCCCCAGCAGGTCGATGCGCTGAGGCGTGATGTTGAGCTCGCTCCAGCCCGCATCCGTTGTGTTGGCCGTGGCGCTCTGATGCACGCGGATCTTGGTCACGGTCACGTAGACGTGATCGTAGCCACAGGACGGCGCATCAGTCATCGCCAGTTTCAGCGTGCCGGTGTCCGTGCTCGAACCACCCCCCCCGCCGCCGCCGCAGGCAGCGAGACCGGATGCGATGAGGCTGAGCCCAAGCCATTTGACCGCCTTCGGCATGGTGAAGGCGTGTAGGTGCTGCGACATGATGTCCCCCGTGAGTCACATTGTTTTTCAATTCTAGTGAGGGGATTAGTTAGGGAAAGTAATCGTCCGTAAGCAAATGTGCGGCGATTGGTTGTGGTCGTGTGGGTTGGTATGCGTTGCCGTGGGTGGATATATTGTGGAGTATTTCTGAGCTGCCTATTCGGCAGTGAAGGGCGACCTTGCGGCGAGCGTCACAGACGTGTGTTTCTGAGCTGCCTATTCGGCAGTGAAGGCTTGGTGGCGGCGGCAGTGCGCTCAGACTCGTTTCTGAGCTGCCTATTCGGCAGTGAAGCGCGTCGTCGAGCACTACCTTGACGACGTCTGTTTCTGAGCTGCCTATTCGGCAGTGAAGACAGCATCACGCAGCGTTTCGTGCTCCTGTTCTTTCTGAGCTGCCTATTCGGCAGTGAAGGAAGCGCCTCGAACGTCTTCCCAGCTGCTGCCTTTCTGAGCTGCCTATTCGGCAGTGAAGCAGTGCACGCCGAACTGAACCGGCGCGGCGACGTTTCTGAGCTTCCTATTCGGCAGTGAAGTTCATACCCGGGCCGCGTCTCATGCTCTTCTTTTTCTGAGCTGCCTATTCGGCAGTGAAGTTCGAGATGGGCCGGGCTGGCGGATGCTGGACTTTCTGAGCTGCCTATTCGGCAGTGAAGAGCATGGTGCAACTGGGCGATTCGAGCGCAATTTTCTGAGCTGCCTATTCGGCAGTGAAGGGCCAAGGCCGCCCGCGAAGCCGACAAGGCCGTTTCTGAGCTGCCTATTCGGCAGTGAAGATCGGCCCTTACGTGATCAGCGCCGGCTACCATTTCTGAGCTGCCTATTCGGCAGTGAAGAGTATCAGCGCCTGTCGGCCCTCAATGCCCAGTTTCTGAGCTGCCTATTCGGCAGTGAAGCACATCATCCAGACGCATGCCGGCCGGCAGCGTTTCTGAGCTGCCTATTCGGCAGTGAAGCAGGGTCTGGCTGCGCAGCGCCTCAACGGCAATTTCTGAGCTGCCTATTCGGCAGTGAAGGCGCGAAGCCGATCGATGTCCGCCCCGCCACATTTCTGAGCTGCCCATTCGGCAGTGAAGAAAATCGCCTTGGCGGCGGCTGCTCGTTGATCTTTCTGAGCTGCCTATTCGGCAGTGAAGTACGGCTGGTCGATGAGATGGGCGGCGGCACATTTCTGAGCTGCCTATTCGGCAGTGAAGCCCAACTCGGAGACGGCAACCATGTCGAGAAATTTCTGAGCTGCCTATTCGGCAGTGAAGTCGGCTTTCGTGACTTCAGCAAGGATGGTGGGTTTCTGAGCTGCCTATTCGGCAGTGAAGACGAATCCTGGCTGGCGCAGAAACTGGCTGACTTTCTGAGCTGCCTATTCGGCAGTGAGGGGGGCGCGGCGGCCACGACGGGGGCCTTTAACTTTCTGAGCTGCCTATTCGGCAGTGAAGCTACGACCTGGACATTGAAAACGGAGGTAGGTTTTCTGAGCTGCCTATTCGGCAGTGAAGGCTTTCTCGACCACGAGGCATCCATGGTCGCGTTTCTGAGCTGCCTATTCGGCAGTGAAGGTGTAGCCAGCGTCACGGCTTGGCTTGCCGTATTTTCTGAGCTGCCTATTCGGCAGTGAAGTACTTGTCCCATGCTGCGGCCTGCTCGGCGATTTTCTGAGCTGCCTATTCGGCAGTGAAGCCCAGAAGCGTGCCTGTTGCAGCCGTGTCGGCTTTCTGAGCTGCCTATTCGGCAGTGAAGCTGATGTTCGAAGTCATCGCGTCTGGCGCCTCTTTCTGAGCTGCCTATTCGGCAGTGAAGCTGAGCACGGGCCATCGCAGCCGCTTGGAACTTTTCTGAGCTGCCTATTCGGCAGTGAAGCCGGACAGCCGCATGTCTTCCCCGATCAGGCCTTTCTGAGCTGCCTATTCGGCAGTGAAGGCTTCAGCTATCCATCCATTTTTGTTGATCGCTTTCTGAGCTGCCTATTCGGCAGTGAAGCAGATCAAGCTCCAGGCGACAGTCGCCGCACATTTCTGAGCTGCCTATTCGGCAGTGAAGCGGCGCTCTATCGATACCGCATCCCGCGTGATTTTCTGAGCTGCCTATTCGGCAGTGAAGCCCCGACTTACTTAATCCGCAATGCGGGCATCTTTCTGAGCTGCCTATTCGGCAGTGAAGTCGGCGCAATTCCGCGAGCGCCTTTTTCGAGATTTCTGAGCTGCCTATTCGGCAGTGAAGCGTAGATGCCCGTGATCAGCTCCGTGGTGCGTTTTCTGAGCTGCCTATTCGGCAGTGAAGCAGTGAGTTTGAATCCGAGGGCCGCCGCTGGTTTTCTGAGCTGCCTATTCGGCAGTGAAGGCGTCGATGTAGCAGCCCTTGAGGTGCTTGCGTTTCTGAGCTGCCTATTCGGCAGTGAAGCACCGGTTCCGCCTCATCCACCCAGCAGATCATTTCTGAGCTGCCTATTCGGCAGTGAAGGCCGAGGAGGCCGCCCTTGCCGTTATCGCGCATTTCTGAGCTGCCTATTCGGCAGTGAAGGAATATCCATAAACGCATCGTCTGCGGCGAGTTTTCTGAGCTGCCTATTCGGCAGTGAAGCTCATATCGATCTTGGTCATGCTCATCTCCTTTTTCTGAGCTGCCTATTCGGCAGTGAAGGAGGTAGGCATCGATCTCGCCATCGCTCCACATTTCTGAGCTGCCTATTCGGCAGTGAAGGCAATCATGTCCTTCGCGTAGTAGTTACCCTCTTTCTGAGCTGCCTATTCGGCAGTGAAGTGGTGATCGAGAGCACAGCCGAGGGCCGCGACTTTCTGAGCTGCCTATTCGGCAGTGAAGCGGCCTGCTCTTTCCCCCTACCTTTTCTGCGATTTCTGAGCTGCCTATTCGGCAGTGAAGGACCTTCTGCTGATGACAGCCAGCGACTGCAATTTCTGAGCTGCCTATTCGGCAGTGAAGTGGGCGGCCCGCTGCAGGCTTTCGGCGTCGGATTTCTGAGCTGCCTATTCGGCAGTGAAGGGGCGGAGGCGTACACGGAAGCCGTCACGGCATTTCTGAGCTGCCTATTCGGCAGTGAAGCTATCCCGCCACTTATCGCAGTGGCCGCTTGGGTTTCTGAGCTGCCTATTCGGCAGTGAAGGGCACGATTCACCGGCTGCACATCAGCGAGTTTTTCTGAGCTGCCTATTCGGCAGTGAAGCGGACCATGCAGACGAACCTGCTCAACTTCACTTTCTGAGCTGCCTATTCGGCAGTGAAGGGGTTACTTCGCCGAGCACAAGCGCCGCAACCATTTCTGAGCTGCCTATTCGGCAGTGAAGGCGCATCGAGCGTGATTGCGACCTGGCCCGTGATTTCTGAGCTGCCTATTCGGCAGTGAAGAGGGTCTGGCAATGCGGGCACATGTGCATGACTTTCTGAGCTGCCTATTCGGCAGTGAAGTTCATGCCGTGCGTCTCGTCCTTACCTCCCCATTTCTGAGCTGCCTATTCGGCAGTGAAGG
Organism: Zoogloea sp. GW822-FHT05C07; assembly: GCF_058800215.1. NCBI lineage: Bacteria > Pseudomonadati > Pseudomonadota > Betaproteobacteria > Rhodocyclales > Zoogloeaceae > Zoogloea > Zoogloea sp. GW822-FHT05C07. The sequence goes on along the minus strand of NZ_CM179510.1, from coordinate 2,131,687 downwards.
TCCGGCAGCGGTGGGTAGCGGCGCGTTGCGCTTTCTGAGCTGCCTATTCGGCAGTGAAGTTCTCCACCTGAACGCCGCCGCCCTTCGGAATTTTCTGAGCTGCCTATTCGGCAGTGAAGTCAGGATTGGTAGTGGTCTTTGTGTTTGTGTCTTTCTGAGCTGCCTATTCGGCAGTGAAGTATCCGTCTTTACTTGCGACTTGGTGCCATCATTTCTGAGCTGCCTATTCGGCAGTGAAGAAGCCGCAGAAACGGCCCAGTGGAATCTTGAATTTCTGAGCTGCCTATTCGGCAGTGAAGACAAGACCCCGAGAACGACCCTTCTTTACACATTTCTGAGCTGCCTATTCGGCAGTGAAGAAGATTTGACGAAGACATCTGACAACTATCCTGTTTCTGAGCTGCCTATTCGGCAGTGAAGCCTGCAGGTCATGAAACGCACCGGCCCGGATGTTTCTGAGCTGCCTATTCGGCAGTGAAGTGACAACTATCCTGGCAAAACGTAGCGGGTATTTTCTGAGCTGCCTATTCGGCAGTGAAGGATCTCGAGGGCGGCGATCCCAAGGGCCTGACTTTCTGAGCTGCCTATTCGGCAGTGAAGCGTTCATCGAGGCCCACCTCGACATACACCGTTTTCTGAGCTGCCTATTCGGCAGTGAAGGCGTCGGCTCTTCGCGCGTCCATTCATCAACTTTTCTGAGCTGCCTATTCGGCAGTGAAGTCAGCGGGTGCCCTGGGCATTGCGCTCCGAGTTTTCTGAGCTGCCTATTCGGCAGTGAAGCGGTATTCCGCCCAGCTCGGCACGCCCGAGCCTTTCTGAGCTGCCTATTCGGCAGTGAAGGTCGACAAGCTGCGCACGGTGGATCTGTCACTTTTCTGAGCTGCCTATTCGGCAGTGAAGGCGAACCCACTCGATTTTGCCGCAGGCGCGACTTTCTGAGCTGCCTATTCGGCAGTGAAGGTTGCAGATGCCCCGCAGCGATGAGCGACATCTTTCTGAGCTGCCTATTCGGCAGTGAAGAAGGTGCTACTCACATCAGACGGAGGCGTATTTTTCTGAGCTGCCTATTCGGCAGTGAAGTAGATGTTACGTCAGCCTTTGATCCTGATTTTTAAAGAAAAACCCGTTTCTTCGCCTCGTTACCCCTAAGATAAAAGCCCTTCAGCAAGTCATTTAAAATCAATAGCTTGCTGGAGGGGGCAAAAAAAGGGTCAGAACCAGGGGATGGTGCCGTTGGTGCTGAGGCCGTAGGCGCTGAATACTCCAGCCTGGGCGTTGTCCTGCACGGGCAGGTGTTCCACGAACAGCGGAAACGGCTGGCCGGTGCTTTGGCTCTTGAGCAGGATGAAGGGTAGTGCAAGGGTTTCGGCGGCGCTGTCTGGGATGGCCAGTTGGGCTTCTGCATCCGAGATTCCCTTGCGGGCGATCAGCCGTCGGCGTAACCGTTCGGGGCTACTCTTGGCTTGCACGCGCCGCACGATACGGTGGCACGCGCCCGCCGGAACCGGTGCGGGGCTGCCGATCTGAACGTGATCACGCATGCCTTGCATCCAGTTGCTGTCCATAAAGCCCTGCAGTGCGTCCGCCTTGCCGTGCAGGCGCAGCCGGGTGCCGAGGCTACGGGCTCCGTCCCTGATTTCCGGAAAGCTCACGCCGATGCTGCCCTCGCCGAAGCGTACGAGGCCCCGGTGGAACTTGCTGAAGAGCGCATTCATCAGGGTTGTGGCAAGAAACTCCGGGTCGGGCAGAAGACGGAGGTCAACAAAAGCATCCATCGGTGCCTCCGTCATTCTTTGTCGCTGTCGCCAAAGACGCCGCCACGGATGAAGATCGCCATGACGAAGTGCTGGTCGCCTTCAGACGGTGCCTTGTCCTTCAGGACCCAGCCGTCGAGCAGGGAGTAGAAGTCCGCCTTGGCCTTGGGTTGCCGATAGGCCTTGCCCTGGTTCGTCACCGAGCCGTAGGGCTCCACGGCGATGGGCCCCAGGGTTTCACCGTCTTCCAAGGGATACCAGGTATCGATGGTGCGCAGGGCGTTGCCGATCTTCTGGCTGTGCATGGCGGCTACGCGGTTCTTGTCGTCACCGACGGCGTAGAGGGTCTTGCTCTTTTGTCCTTTCTTGTCGCCCTTATCGAGAATCAACTCCTGGGAAGGATAGATTTCCTGCCCATCGCCGACCCGTGCGTAGGCCACGATTTCGAGCAGGGTATGGCCTTGGCCGGCCAGGCCCTGTTCGATGACTGCGGCCAGTTGAGCGATGGCGTTTTCCACACCGTTCGGGACGCTGAAATCCCGCAGGCTGAAGCTCAGGGCATCGAAGGTCCATGCTTGACGTACTTCGCCTTGATGCAGTTGCCGTACCTCGACGAGGATCTGCTCGGCGCCAACCCGGTTGCGCCACAGGAAGCGGCCATTGGCCAGATTGATCGCATAGCGGCGGGCCAACTCGCCGAAGCCGGTGGCGTCCTTGTAGCTTTGCAGAGTTGCTTTCAGTTTGGCTTGGTAGGCTGGGCTGTTGCAGGCGGCAGGAACACCGGCGCCACCGAGTACCCGCAGGGTGAAGCGCAGGCGCAGGGTGTCCGCGTCGTTGGGCAGGGTTGCCACGTCCACGGTCTGGAGATTCGGTGATTGGATCAAGGCATCGAGCTTGGCCGGATCCTGTTCCTTGGTCTTGAGACGGTTGGAAATGGTGCCGCGCACGGCTTTCTCGTGGATACCCACCGTCGGCCACTGGGCGCCATTGGCTGTGTCATGCCAGCGTCCGGCGCTGAAGAGACCGTCGGAGGGATCGAGCTTGCGTTCGAAGGCGAGAACGGAAGCCTTAGTGTCGGAGGTCGTGGCCATGTTTAAGCTCCTTGAAGGGTGGTCGATGCGGGTTCGGTGGGGAGAGCGCTAGGGGCTTCGATAAGGTCGGCGTAGCGATTGACGCAACGGTAGAGCCCGGCTTCGGGCTCGGCGCTGCTGTGCCACAGCAGTTGGTCGAGCTGGTTCAGGCGGTGGGGGCCGATCCACTGCCCAAGGGAGTACAGGCTTTCCACGAAGCGGAAGGGCGTTGCGTTGTCACGGGCACTGCCCACTTCGCCCGGCCCGTAGAGTTGGGAAATACCGGCATAGCCGATTGGCAGCGGAACCAGCCAGCCAGGGCGCTTTTCCGCCAGCCATTCCACCTTGCCGTCTTCAACGGGGGGGCCGTCCGCCGGCTGCGTCGGGGTGTAGTTGAGGCGCGTCAGATCGAGCAGGGCGTCGAGCGCGGTGGCTTGTTCATCGGTTTGGCGTAGGGCATCCACGCGCTCGCCCAGAAGGTCGGGCCGATGAACCAGTGCGAAGCCCGGTAGCAGGCGCCGCCGCAGGCGCGCAAAGGTCCTGCGACGGCCTTCCTCCACGACAGGCCAACTCACCCATTCGGGGCGGCTGCCTTGAGCGCCGGATTCGGGGAGCACACTGCCGCCTGCGATCCGCATGCCCAGGGCCGTGTCGTATGCGGCATCGGCAAATGCCTGCTCCTGTAGTGCTTCCTCGAAGTATCCCTGCACGCCGATGACCAGACTCACTTCGAGGTGAGCCCGGCCTTCTTCGACGATGGAGGCTGGTGTCCCCTTGGAAATGAACTTGGCTAAGTCCTGCTGGAGATAGATCGGGTTGCGCGTCTGAGCGAAGACGCGGTGTCGGCGGTGATTCGGCTGGAAGGTCTGGGCTTCGAAGGCATGGCAGACGATGCCTACGCCACCGAAGCTCACGTTGAACGTCTCGGCGAGGCGCCGTTCCAGTGCGTGCACGAAACCGAGAAACGCGGTCGGTGACGGAAAGCCCCAAGTCAGGGGGCTGGAGATGGCATTGGCGTTCTGTAGCTTCAGGCGGGGTAGGATCAGCAGCCCGTCGGGCTGGACGAGGGGGTTACTCATCGTCGAATTCCTCGCGCAACAGTTTGAGTTCGCTGCCCAGGACGGCCTGCCAGGCGAGGGCCTCCGGGCCGCCGAAGTGGGTCTGGTCGGTTTGCAGGCGGGCATTGAGCCAGTTGCCAAAGCGCAGGCAGACCTCGTCTTTCCAGTCCCCTTGCCTGCGATGAGCGGCAAAGTCCTCGTCGCTCTGGCTGCGGGCAGGATCCAGCCAGCAGCGCTCGGCCAGGTTGAGCCGGCAGTCGGGGGCGGCGGACCAACCGGGTTCCAGGTAACGTTGCAACTCGGCGGCAAAGTGCAGGACTTCACCGCACAGGTCGTCGACCAACTCGGCGCGGGTCTGCCTGATGCGCAGGTTGCTGTCGGCATTTGCGACCCGCTTCAGGAAATCGCGGAGGGTTTCGGTCAGACGGCGGACTTCCCGGCGTCGCTCGAAATAGCGGGAGAAGACCGTGTCGATCTTAAGAGGTGGGCGCAGGGCTGGCGACTCCCAGGTCGGGGGGACAGACGCCAGCAAGTAGTTTTCGCCCCGGCGTTCGCTATTGAGCTGACTAATGTTCTGTGGCTTCGAGCCACCGAAGCTCTGGATGACCAGGTTGCGGTAGTCGCGGCTGGTGCCGGCAAACGCTTCCTTGTTTCGTCGGGCGTCCCGTGCAGCTTTGGCTTCGTCGGAAAAGCGGTCATCGTTGATGCGCTTGTAGACCGCGTGGGCCAGCGATGAGGAAAACAGCGGCGCCAGCAGGTGATATGTGCCTTCCTGTACGGGCCAGTAGAGTTGCTTGGCGAGTTTGTGGGAAGCCGGGCGGCCTTTGGGCTCTGGTAGTCCGGCAAAGGCTTCCATCAGCGTCGCCGCGGTCGTGGGTTCGGCCGACAGCGCTTCGGCGAAGGCCGGATCGCGGGCAATTGCCCGGTCCAGCAAACTGCGCCCATCGATGGTGAGCCGGAGAAATTTATAAACGTCCAGCGCTGCCGCATTGCCCACCACGTCGGCCGCTACGCCGTTGCCAAGTACGTGGGAGCCGATTTCTCTGTCCCCAGCGGCCGCATTGCCCCGGCTCGACAGACTGGCGCCATCGGCGGACGGATGGGTGAATTTGATGGCGTGCGTCACCTGCTGGATCTGCCCCACCCGTCGGGCGGCATCCGCGATCCAGGTGTCGAACTGGTGCTCGGCCAGCAGCTTGTGCCGCACTTCATCATCGTCGGCTTTCAGCTTGTCCAGTTTGGGCTGGAGACGGCCCTGCAGAAACTGTGAGATCTCAGCCCGGATCCGCTGGCTTTCACCGGGGGGTGGGGTTTCTTCCATTCGGTCTCTCCTTCAGAAATTGGTCTGGTCATCCCGCCCGGCTGAATCCCAGCGCCGGGTGGTAGCGCCAGCGTTCGGGTTCGCGGCCGGGGAGGTCGATGGTGCCGAAGCGGCGGGCGCAATCGAGCGGGTTCATGCCGAGGTCTTCGGCCAGGGTTTGCAGGGCGGTCAGGTAGTCGGGCGTGGCCCAGCAGTCGATGCCGGTGCCGGTTCGCAAGTCGGCATCGGTGATGCGCTGGAGCAGGTTGGACTCCACCAGGAGTTCCTTGCCTGTCGGTTCCAGCCAGACGAACTCGGTGCTGTTGCCGTCTTCATCGGGTTTCAGGAAGAAGGTCTGATGTCCCTCGGGATCGGCGCGGAAGCGGGTGCGGTTTTGCAGTGCGCCGGAGAGATGGGCGCGGGTGATCCACCACCAGTGGACCGGAAGCTGTCGTTGCGTCGAATCTCTGGCCCCCAGCATGAGGTCGGCGAGGCGGGCGTGTTCGAGATCGACCAGGCTGCCCGATGCGTCGAGCGTTGCGCGGGCCTGGATGCGGCTGCGGGCATCGATGGTCTGCCATTGCTCCGGGGTGAGCAGCTCGCGCAGGGCGTGGGTCTTGAGGGGAAACTCCCGGCTTTCGAAACCCGGCTGGCAGAATGCGGGGCCTGCGCCATCCTGCCTGAGGCTTTTGATGTTGCTGCCCAGCAGCAGGATGTTTGCGTGTGCGGGCGGGCAATCGAAAGGGCGATGGCGCTTGACCCGGCCGGCCAGCTGGATGATGGAACGCATGGACGACGGTTCGACGATGGCCCAGTCGTAGCAGTGGTCGCGGCCGACTTCCGCGACTGCGGTGGCCAGCACGATGAAGAGATGATCGGTGGCGGTGCTGCTGTCCAGCTTGTCGCGGATGCCGGCAAGGTTGAAGACGGCTGCAGGCGGATGCCGTTTGAGGGTTGTATCCAGTTCCCTCTCGATCTCGGCCCTGACCAGCATGGGATGGCGGGCGTGATAGACGCACAGGTGGATCTGGCAGCCTGCGGGCGCACCCAGCGCAAACAGGCTGCGGGCCACGTCGAACAGCGGGTCGATGTTGGCCATGCGGATGAGGCCGAAGCTCACCCGCGTGCCGGTGGCCGCGTCGCTGTCGTGATGCTGGCGGTGGAGCGCCAGTGCCTCGTTGCGGAGGAGGGCGGCGAGCTGTTGGGCGATCTCGGCCTGACGGCCGGCCGGGTCCAGCGCCTTGGTCGGGATCGCGGGCAGGTCGAGGATGGCGCCGCGGCGGCGTACTTCCTTTGCGGCGACCAGGCGGGCGATGCGTCGGGTGACGAAGGCCGTATGGCTGCCCAGGAAACCCGCGCCGTCAGGGTCTTCCCCGTGGCTGCTGGTCGAGGCGCCGAATTCGTCGAACCAGGCGCAGCACACGTCCGAGCCGACGCCGGGGCGTCCCCGGTGGCGCTGGAATTCGCGACGCCCGGCGCAGTAGGCGTGGTACAGGCCCTGCACCAGCGCTGGCGGCAGGGTTGCCGACGACAGCAGAACCCGGCTGCCCAGCATGCCCGCCCAATGGACCAGACGCGTCAGCGCGGGCAGGTCCGCGACATCGAAGTCGTCGGGTTCGTCGAGCACCAAGTCCGACGACATGAGGCGCAGCATCGGCAGGATCTGGTGCCCGCCGCGGGTGCTCTCGCAGGCCGGCATCAGGTGGTCGACGGTGCATACGAGCACCGGCGCATTCAGCAGGCTGCCTGCCTGAGCACCTTGCCGACCTTGCTGCAGCCAGCGTTTGAGCGGTCCGTCTTCGAGGCTGCCTTCATAGCGGACGTGGTTGTACTCCGGCAGCAGATCGCGGGCGGACTCGCTTCCCTCCGCTGTGAAGTTGCGGGCGCGGGCCTTGTAGTGCTCGTGCAGCGAACGGCTGGCCGCACCGCCGACCAGCACGGCCAGGTCTTCCGGGCCGAGGTGGAGGCGTTCCCGGTAGGCGTCACCCGTTTGCAGGGTCAGGCTGCGCAGGCCGAGGGCCACGGTAAAGCGCGCCCCCAGTTGCGGGTCGGCCAGGCCGTACAGGATGCGGGCATTGGCGAAGGTCTTGCCGTAGCCAGTGGAGGCGAGGTTGATCCCGAAGAAACCGTGCTCTGCGGCCTTGTCGCGCAGGCTCTCCGCCAGGTCGAAAGCGGTGTTCTGCCAGCGGAAGGCGCCGGCACTGCGCCCCCGGAAGCCCTTGTGGCGGGCGATGCGCGGAAGACTGCGCTCCATTCTCGGCAGGCTGTGCATGAGCCGGCTGGCATTGACGCCGACGCCGATCAGGTGTTCGTCGAGGCGCTGGTTGAGGCGGGGCGGGACGCCGTCCTCGCGCAGGGTGTTGGCGTAGAGGGGTTTGCTGCCCCGGCGGAGCGGATCTCCATAGCGGGCATGGCTGGGTTGGGAGGAGTAGTAATGGTCGGCCAGCATCAGGGCCAGCCGTGCCAGGTGCATGACGTACGGGCTGGCCAGGCTCGCCTCCGCGCCGGCATCCAGCAAGGTGGGGCGCTTGAGAATGGCTGCCGCGGTCTTGCCCACGTGTTCCCGCCAGTGACGGCTGTCGAAGGGCAGGGCCTTGAAGCGCCAGCAGGCGGCCTGCAACTTGGCATCGGTATCGTCGAGCCGGCTGCCGCACCAGCCATGCACGATGCCGCCCGGCAGTGTGTTCAGGCCTTGGGGCTTGAGTAGCCGGTCTCCATCGTCTTTCGTGATTGGGGTGGGCAGGCGGTGGTGGCTGACGATCAGCCAGCCGACCATCCGCGCGAGAGGTTGTTTCAGGGTGGCGAAAGGCCCCATCGGACTGCCCTGGCCGTCCTTAAGGAGCGCCGACAGAACCTGCGTCGATTCGCTACCGTCCAGGTCGATCAAACGTTGCAGCCACGCTCGGTCGCTGGTGCAGTCCTTGCCGACAAAGGCTTCGAAGAGGCGCAGGGACACCCATTCGTGGCGAAACGGGTCGGCGATGGGGTGGCCGCTGGCGAGCTTGTCCTGGAAGGCCTGGTTGGCTTTGCCCAGGTCGTGGAACAGGGCCGCCAGACGGGCCAGCAGGCGGATGTCCTCGCCCGCATGCCAGTCGTTTTCATCGTGGCTGCGCAGGATGTTGCGTCGGGTCGCGTTGGTCGGAACTGCGCCCTGGGCGTTGAACTGGCGGGCATCGCCGACGACCCACAGCAGTTCGCTGTGGTCCTTGCCGCGTATCCAGTGGCAGGCCACGGCGGTGTTCTTGCGGGCAGTCTTGCGCAGCAGGCGGTACAGGGTGTCGAGGCCGGCCTGGGTGATGGGTGTCTGCCAGGTGCGCTCTCCGCGGCGTTCGGCGAACTGGTCGATGATCCGCCGGGTTTCGATGAGCGCGTTCTTGGTGCACTGGGAGATCAGCAGGATATTCATTGCGCCCGCCGGCCCAGGTCGAGGGCGATGGCTTTCACGGTGTCGATCATGAAGTCCAGCGCTTCGGCTTGAACCAGGCGGGTTACGCAGGCATCGCGGAAGCCCTGCTCGTCGTCGCCCCGCATGGCCGAAACGAAGGCCTGGGGCAGGATCAGGGCATCCTTGACGAGATCGGCGATGTCGAAGACGAGACCGCCGCGGCGTGTTTTGCCGTGCAGTACTGCGAGACCATGGGGCAGGCCGAGTACCCAGGCGGCGGTGGCCCCCAGGCCGTAGGCCAGATAGTTGCCGTGGTCGAGAAAGCGGTTGGCAGCGTCGGTCCCGCCGCCATTCTTGGCTCGGACGAAATCGCCGTAATCGGTGGCGTCGCAGGCGAGCTTGAAGAGCTTCTTGGTGAGGCGTGCTTCCTCGGTCAGCAGGGCCGTGTTGTCGGGTGCGAGGTCGATCTGCGCGCGGGATGCCTCTAGGGCCGAGCGCAAGCGTTCTGCAGGCAATGTGAAGCCGCTGTCGGCCAACTGGCGGCTATCGATCCAGTTGTCCGCAATGAGGCCCAGTCGGGCGCGCTGGATTGCCCGGGCTGCGTCCAGGCGCAGAGCATCGTCGAACCAGAAGCGCACCCAGTGCTGCAGGTATTCCGTCGGGCGATATTCGCTTTGCGGCGAGAACCACGCGACTTCGATGTCCATCTCGTTGGCGCTGTAGAGGGGCGTGCCCCCGCCACCAGAAAATCCGACCATCACGCCGGCCTTGGCCAGTTCCCGCATGGCGGCCTGGGTGATCGACGTGCCGGTGCCGAGGAGGAGCACGGTGGTATTGGCGATGGGAATATTCCAGTAGAGGGACTGGTCGCCCTCGTCGGTTACATATTCGACCCGGCCTCCGTTCACCAGCACCCGGCAATGCCGGAGGTAATACAGGTTGGCCCGCTTGGAATGGAGAATCGTCTTGAGATCGGACGGCGTGAACTGATCCATAAAGGTGCTCCTTGCCTTTATAGAGAGTTGCGATCAGCGACAGGGCCGAGCGGCAATGTAACTGTTGGCGCGTTCTGGATACGAGGGTGATATGGAGGGAGCGTCTGAGCTGACGTGGGAGAGGTGCGTTGAATCTGTTCGGTTCTGCGCATAGGGCCATGCTCCGGGAATGTTCTGGGCAGCATGACTGCAGGCTTTCTGGCGTGCAGCGAACTGCATCACTTTCCGTACGGCGTGGTATTGCGGAGGGAGAGGGTTTTTCGAGGCGTCCGCTGAATCTGATGGCGCCGGAATACCCTCTTCAGGCTAGCCTCAGCACGGGCCCTCGCTGCCCGAGTCGCCCTTGCACTCCCTGAACCATTCTGTCAGTCCCCGGCTGTTGCCGAGCCCGGCGAGTTGCCGGTCCACGGCGTCGTGGTTGCCCCACACCACGTCGTCGAGCGCACCGTCCGTGACTTGGGTTTCGATGTCCTTGCAGTACAGGCCCTTGTCCCGTTGCACGTAGAAGCCGTAGGTCCGGCAGGCCACCGGGCGGTGGGCGTAGACGAGGCAGGCGTCGGTGGCAGGGTCGAGCAGCGGGCAGGTGACGGGGCGGGGGGGCTGGTCGCCGAGGGTGGCCATCGCGGTTGCGATGCGTTGCAGGCGTTCGGTCGGCAGCGCGGCGAGGCCTTCCTGCAGCAGGGTCCATTCCGCAGCGGTGAGTTGCGGTACGTCGGCGAGGCGTCGGCAGCAGGTGGCGCAGCCCTTGGCGCACAGCCAGTCGGGGTGATTGGCGCGGATGCCGGCGACGCGGGTGTCGATGTCGGTATGGAGCTGGACGAGGGCAGGGCGGTCGGCGGACATGGGCTGGGCGTCGGTGTCGGTGGCGGGACGCCATTCTGGCATGTGTCCCGTTGGCCAACAAAAAGGCCAGGGCGTTGGCCCTGGCCTTTCCGTGGTGCGTTGCGGCCTGCCGGCTCAGCCTGCCTTCCAGCCGCCGCCGAGGGCCTTGAACAGGTCCACCGTCGAGCTGAGGCGGGCCTGGCGGTTCTGTACCCAGGCCAGCGTGGCGTCATTGGCGGTGCGCTGGGCGACCAGCACGTCGAGGTAGGCGGAATAGCCGTGCTCGTAGCGGGTCTGGGCCAGCTGCAGCGCGCGTTTGGCGGCCTCCATCGCCTTGGTGTAGGCGTCTTCGGCTTCGCCGTTCTGGCGCACGCTGACCAGCGCGTCGTTCACTTCGCGGAAGGCGGTCTGCACGGCCTTGCGATAGCTTTCGAGGCTCTGCTTCTGCTGGGCGGTGACCTGGTCCACTTGGGCGCGCAGGCGGCCGCCCTCGAAGATCGGCTGGGTCAGGCCGGCGCCGAAGGACCACACCATGGCCGGCGCGTCGAATAGCTTGGAGAGATCCTGGCTTTCGCGGCCGAAGCTGCCGGTGAGGGTGATGCTCGGGAACAGCGCGGCCTTGGCGACGCCGATCTTGGCATTGGCGGCGATCAGCGCGGCTTCGGCCTGCTGCACGTCGGGCCGGGCTTCGAGCAGGTTCGACGGCAGGCCGGCCGGAGGCACGGGCGGCAGCGGCAGGCCACGCAGGTCGCCGGACGCGACCTTCAGGCCGGGCTGGCCGACCAGCAGGCCGAGCAGGTTCTCGGCGAGGGCGCGGCTCTTGTCGAGCTGCAGCAGCGTGGCCGTGTAGCTGGCCAGCGCGCCGTCGGCCTGTTCCACGTCGAGGCGGGAGGCGATGCCGCCGGTGAAGCGGTTGCGGGTCAGCTCGGTGCTGCGCTGCTGGGCGGCCAGGGAGTCGCGGGTGACCAGCAGCTGGGCGTCGATGGCGCGCAGGTTGAGGTAGGCCTGCACCACCGAGGCGGCCAGGCTGAGCGACACCGTGTCGCTGGCGTAGCGGGTGCCGAAGGCCTGCGCGCGGGCGGCCTCGGAGGAGCGCCGCAGCTTGCCCCACACGTCCAGCTCGAAGGAGGTGGACAGGCCGAGCTTGTTGACCGTGCGGGTCAGGTTCTTCGGCGGGGTGGTGTTGGGCAGCACGGTGCGGCTGCGGGTGCTCGACGCGTTGCCGTCCACTTCGGGCAGCAGCGCGGCATTCACCTGGGTGAGGACCGCGTCGGCTTCCTCGATGCGGGCGGCGGCGAGGCGGGCGTCGGGGCTGCTGGCCAGGGCCTGCTTGACCAGTTCGTCGAGCTGGTTGTCGCCGAACAGGGTCCACCAGTTGCTCGCCACGCTGGGGCTCTGGGCCAGCGGCGCGGCGGCGGTGTAGGCCTCGGGCAGCGCGATGGCGGCGTCGGGGCGCGCGTAGTCGGGGCCGAGGGCGCAGCCGCCGAGGGCGAGAGCCAGCGCCAGTGCGGGCGGCAGGCCGGTCAGTCGGGGGCGGTTCATGGCTTCACCTCATCGTGGGCGGAAGGGTTCGCAGGCGGATGGCCGGCCGGAAGACGGACCTTGCCGCGGCTGAGCCACTTGAAGAACAGGGGAACGAAGATCGTCGCGATGAAGGTCGCGGCGAGCATGCCGCCGACCACGCCGGTACCCATCGAACGGCGCGCGCCGGCGCCGGCCCCGGAGGAGATGGCCAGCGGCAGCACGCCGAGCACGAAGGCCAGCGAGGTCATCACGATCGGGCGGAAGCGCAGGCGCGCCGCCTCGATCGCCGCATCGACGATCTTCATGCCTTCGGCTTGTTTCTGGGCGGCGAACTCGACGATCAGGATCGCGTTCTTGGCCGCGAGGCCGACCAGCACCACCAGGCCGATCTGGAAGTAGATGTCGTTGGGCATGTTGCGCAACAGCACCGCGACCAGTGCGCCGAACATCGCGAAGGGCACCGCCATGATCACCGCCAGCGGCAGCGACCACTTCTCGTACTGGGCGGCGAGGATCAGGAACACCATGATGATGCCGAACACGAAGGCGATGATCGAGGCCGTGCCGGTGCGCTTCTCCTGGAAGGCCTGGCCGACCCATTCTGCGCGATAGCCCTCGGGCAGGACGGTCTGTGCCACTTCCTCCACTGCCTTGATGGCGTCGCCGGAGCTGTAGCCGGGAGCGGAGTTGCCGAGCACCTTGGCGGCGACGAAGCCGTTGAAGCGCTCCACCATCTCGGAGCCGGTGATGGTCTTGACGGTGGCCACCGCCGACAGCGGCACCATATTGCCGTTGGCGCTGCGCACGTAAGGCTTGAGCAGGTCGTCCGGTTTCATGCGGTAGGCGGCGTCGGCCGACACCTGGACCTTGAAGGTCTTGCCGCTGCGGTTGAAGTCATTGACGTACAGCGTGCCGGTGTTGGCCTGCAGCGTGGCGTAGATGGAATCCAGCGGAAGGCCCATCGCCAGCGCCTTCGGCTCGTCCACCTCGACGTACAGCTGCGGCGCGGTGACGCGGAAGAAGGTGTTGATGCCGGTCAGCTCGGGACGCTTCTTGAGGGCCTCGACGAACTGGGCGCTGACCGCCGCCAGCGTGCGCGGGTCGCCGTCGGCGCGGTTCTGCACGTACACCTCGAAGCCGCCAGCGGTGCCGAGGCCCTGGATCGGCGGCGGGTTGAAGACCAGGCCCATGCCGTCGGAGAGGCTCATGCCGATGCCCATGAACTTGCCGACCATGTCGGTGGTGGTCACCTTGCGCTGATCCCACGGCTTGAAGACGATGAAGGTGCTCGCCACGCTGGCGCGGTTGTTGCCGGTGATGAAGTCCGAGCCGTTGATGAAGAAAATGTTCTCGATGTCGTCGGACATGACGCGCTGGCGCATCTGCTCGGCGGCCACGCCGGTGCGCTGCGCCGAGGCGCCGTCGGTCAGCGTCACGAAGCCGAACAGGTAACCCTGGTCCTCGGCCGGCACGAAGCTGCCCGGCACGCTGCGCAGCAGGCCGAAGGCGGCGGCGATGGTCAGCACGAAGACCACCGTGCCGACAATGCCGTGGCGCAGGGTCAGGCCGACGGTGTTGGTGTAGAAGCGCGTGAAGCCCTCGAAGGCCCGGTTGAAGGGGCGGAACAGCGGTTTCTCCTCGTGGGTCGGCTTGAGCAGCAGCGCGCACAGGGCCGGCGTGAGGGTCAGCGCGACGATGCCCGAGATCACCACCGCCACCGCGACGGTGACCGCGAACTGCTGGTACAGCTTGCCGGCGATACCGCCGAGGAAGGCCACCGGGATGAACACCGCGCATAGCACCAGCACGATGGCCACCACCGCGCCGGACACCTCGCGCATCGCCTCGATGGCGGCGTCCTTCGGCGAAAGCTTCTGCTCGCTCATCAGGCGCTCGACGTTCTCCAGCACGACGATCGCGTCATCCACGACGATGCCGATCGCCAGCACCATCGCGAACAGGGTCAGGGTGTTGATCGAGAAGCCGAACAGCCACATGCCGGCGAAGGTGCCGATCAGCGACACCGGCACCGCCACGATGGGGATCAGCGTGGCGCGCCAGCTCTGCAGGAACACATAGACCACCGCGATCACCAGGATGGCCGCCTCGACGAGGGTGTGGATCACCTCCTTGGCGGATTCCTGGATGAAGCGCGTGGTGTCGTAGGGCACCAGATATTCGACGCCCTTCGGGAAGCGCTTCTGCATCTCGTCCAGGCGTGCCCGCACGGCCTTGGCGGTCTCCAGCGCATTGGCGCCGGACTGCAGGTAGATGCCCATGCCGGACACCGGAGTGCCGTTGACCTTGGCGTTGCGGTCGTAGTTGTCGGCGCCCAGTTCAAGGCGGGCGACATCTTTCAAGCGCACCACGCCGTTCGGGCCGCTGGCGCTCAGCACGATGTTGCCAAACTCCTCGGGCGTCAGCAGGCGCCCTTTCGCGGACACCGTGTAGGTCAGCTGCTGGCCGTTGACGACCGGTTCGGCCCCGATCTTGCCGGCCGCGTTCTGGGTGTTCTGCACCTTGATCGCGTTGGCCACGTCGGTGGTGGTGACGCCCAGCTTGGCCATCACGTCCGGCTTCAGCCACACCCGCATCGCGTACAGCGGGTCGAATTGCTGCGCATCGCCGACGCCGGGGATGCGGCGGATTTCCTCAATGACGTTGATGGCCACGTAGTTGGCCAGATAGAGGGCATCGTAGCTGTTGTCTGGCGAGCGCAGGGCTGCGAACATCAGGATGTTGTTGGAGCGCTTCTGCACCAGCACGCCGGTGCGCCGCACGTCGTCCGGCAGGCGCGGCTCGGCCACCTTGACGCGGTTATTGACGGCGATCAGCGCGGTGTCCGGGTTGGTGCCGACCTCGAAGGTGGCGGTGATGCTGACCGTGCCGTTCGAGGTGCTCTGGGAGTTGTAGTACAGCAGGCCTTCGACGCCCGACAGCTGCTCCTCGATCGGGGCGGCGACGGTGCGCGACAGGGTCTCGGCGTTGGCGCCGGGGAAGGTGGCGGAGATGATCACCGTCGGCGGCGTGATCTCCGGGTACTGGGCGACCGGCAGCGTGAGCGAGGCCATGAGGCCGGCGATCACGATGATGATCGAGATGACCGATGCGAAGATCGGACGGCTGATGAAGAAACGCGACATGGACCGTGCCCCCTCAACCCTTGGCCGGCGCAGCGGCCGGTGCCGGTGCCGCGGCAGGGGCGGCACCCGGCTTGCCGGCGGCGCCGGGGCCTTCGCCCGGCGCGTGGGGGGCGACGGGGGCGCCCGGCCGGACCTTGATCAGGTTGTCGATGATGACCTTGTCGCCGGCCTTCAGGCCGCCCAGGATGACCCAGTCCTTGCCGGTCCAGGTGCCGGTCTGCACGGGCCGCGGCTCGACCTTGTTGTCGGCGCCGGCGAGCATCACCACAGCGCCCTTGTCGGTCTGCACCACTGCGTTCTGCGGCACCTTGAAGACGCCGTCGCGCTCGCCGGTGAGCAGGCGCGCCCGTACGAACTGGCCCGGCAGCAGCGCGCCGTCCGGGTTGGGGAACTCGCCGCGCAGCTGCAGCGTGCCGAGGCCGGGGTTGATCTGGCTGGCGGCAAAGTTGAGCTTGCCGCGCACCGGGTAGGTGCTGCCGTCGGGCAGGATCAGCTCGACGCCGCGCACCGCCTGGGGCTTGAACTTCCCTCCGGGCATCGCCGCGTTGAGTTCGTTCTCCGACACTGAGAAGCGCACCCACATCGGATTCACCTGGACCACCGTGGTGAGGAGTCCACCGGTAGTGATCAGGTTGCCTTCGGAAACCGCGGCGCGACCGGTGATGCCGGACACCGGCGCGCTGACGGAAGACCAGGTGAGGTTCAGGTCGGCCTGGCGCAGCGCCGCTTCGGCGGCCTGCACGGCGGCGCGGGCCGCCGCGTCGTCGGAGGCGGCGGTGTCGTATTCGCGCTGGCTGATCGCCTGCTGGGCGAGCAGGGCCTTCAGGCGGGCCGCCTCGCGGGCGGTTTGCTCGAGGCGGGCCTTGTTCTGGGCGAGCTGGGCCTTGGCCTGGGCGACAGCCACGTCCAGCGGCTCGCGGTCGATCTGGAACAGCGGCTGGCCGGCCTTCACGGCGGTGCCTTCTTCATAGATGCGCTTGGTCAGGATGCCGCCGACGCGGGCCCGCACCTCGACTTCCTTTGCCCCCTCGGTCTGCGCCACCGCTTCGACGCTGGTCTCGACGCGGGTCGGCTGCACCGCCAGCACCGTTACCGGCAGGGCCTGCCCGGCGCCCGGTGGAGGGCCTGCCTGCTGGTCCTTGCTCGTACAGGCGCCCAGCAGCAGGGCCGCGGCAACGAGGGTGGGCAGGGTCGCGCGGCGCGCGAACGTACAGGAGGCGGTCGGGGTGGCGTTCATGGGTGGCTTCCGGGGGCTGGATTTTTGATTTTGATTGTGAGAAGTTTATACAAACGCGAATGTATGTAAATAGCACCGTGTAACATTTGAGATTTCGGAAAACCCGAATGGTTCGTAAGACAAAAGAAGAGGCAGAGCTCACCCGACGTCATATCCTGGACGCCGCCCGGCGGGTGTTCATGGAATGCGGAGTGGCCCGGACCACGCTGGAAAGGGTCGCCGCGGCAGCCGGGGTGACCCGCGGGGCGGTCTATTGGCATTTCCGGAACAAGACCGACCTGTTCTTCGCAATGCGCGAGCAGGCCATCCTGCCTTTCGTGGACCGGGTGGTCTTCGACGAGGCGGACGCCGACCCGCTGCAGGGCATCGAGCGTGCGCTGGGCGAGATGATCCACATCCTGGAAGACCAGTCGGAGACGCGGGAGACCATCGAGATCCTGAATTTCAAGTGCGAGTACGTCGAAGAATTCAGCGGCCTGCGCCAGCGCACGCAAGGCCAGCTGGAGTTCCTGGCCGGCCTCGGCGCGGCCTACCAGCGCGCGGCGGCGAAGGGCCTGCTGCGGGCTGGCGTCGATCCGGCCATCGTCGCCCAGGACACCTTCGTGTTCGTCGGCGGGCTCATCAAGCACTGGCTGTCGAGCGAGCCGGAAGAGTGTTTCCGCGCTGGCGCGCTGGCGCTGATCCGCACCCACATGGCCCTGCGGCGGGCCTGAAATCCCCCGCGTTTTCGATGTTGCGGCGCGTCGTCCAGACGTCTTCCCGTTCTGCTTCCATCCTGTTGAAACCCGCACCGTTACAGGCTTTTAGCCCACTTGGCCGCGCTTCCTGAGTCGCGCCGCAGGGCCTGTCTGAGGACGCTTCCCGATATTTCCAAATTCCTGCTTGGCAGTTCAAAAGTTTGGGAGTAATCTTTCAAAAAAAACGATCTAGATGGTTTTTTACATAGAGCCGAGAGACAGGGTTGGACCGGACCGGGAAGGTGTCCGGCGAAGCCCGCAGCGTTCAAACCGGAGGAGGTATAGGCGTGAAAAACAGATTCGTCAGCGGCTTTCCGCGTCGTCGGATGGCGACCGCAGTCGCGGTGGCGGCAGCATCCCTGGCCGGCGGCCAGGCCATGGCGTTCCAGATCCCGACGGCGGAAGGCTCCGACGTGGAGATCCGCTGGGACAACACCGTCAAGTACAACGTCGGTGTGCGTACCAAGGGGCGCGACGCCAGCATCTACAACACCTGGCTGCACAACGGCAGCGACGGCAAGTTCGACAAGGGCGACCTGGTCACCAACCGCGTCGACCTGTTGTCCGAGCTGGATTTCGTGGTCAAGAAGAACTACGGCTTCCGCCTGTCCGGCGCGGCGTGGTACGACGCGGCCTACAACGACAAGTTCGAGGGCAACCCGGCCTTGTCGGCGCTGCCGTCGCCCTATGCCGGCAACCGCTACACCGACACGGTGAAGCGCTACTACACCAAGTCCGGCGAGCTGCTCGACGCCTTCGTGTTCGGCCGCGTGGACATCGGCGATGTGCCGGTCAACGTGAAGTTCGGCCGCCATACCATCTACTGGGGCGAGTCGTTGTTCACGCCGATTCACGGCGTGTCCTATTCGCAGGGTCCGGTGGATTTCCGCAAGGCGCTGGCGACGCCGGGCTCCGAGGCCAAGGAGCTGTTCCTGCCGCTCAGCCAGCTGTCGGCCCAGGCCCAGCTCAACGACACCGTGTCGGTGGCGGCCCAGTACTACCTTGAATGGGCGCCGTACCGCCTGCCCGAAGGCGGCACCTACCTGGCCAGCGCCGATCCCTTCTTTGCCGGCGGCACCAACGTCTTCGGCACGCCCTACCTGGGCGACCGCAGCGGCAACAACCCGGGCAACCGCGGCAGCTGGGGCGTCAATACCAAGCTGACGCCGGAATGGCTGCAGGCTACCGTGGGCCTGTACTACCGCCACTTCGACGACAAGGTGCCGACCATCCTCTCCAACCCGGCCGGCTACCTGTACAACGCCTACGCGCAGGACGTGCGCCTGTGGGGCGTCAGCGTGTCGAAGCAGATCTCCGGCATCGCCTTCGGCGCCGAACTGGTCCGCCGCGACAACGGCGCCCTCAACACGGTGTCCGGCGCCAGCCAGATCGCCCGCGGCGCAACCTGGCACGGCCTGGTCAATGCGCTGGCCTACGTCGGCAAGACCGCGGTGTTCGATTCGGCGACGCTGATGGCGGAACTGTCGTACAGCCGCCTGGCCCACGTGGATGAAGGCTCCAAGGCGCTGTTCAGCGGCGACAAGTACGGTGCCTGCTCCGGTGTGAAGTCCGGCTGTTCCACCGATTCGGCCTACGGCATCTCCGCCACCTTCACGCCGACCTGGTTCCAGGCCCTGCCCAGCGTCGACATCACCATGCCGATCCACTACGACATCGGCCTCAAGGGCAATTCCCCGGTGCCCTTCGGTGGCAACGAGAACAGCGGCACCTGGAGCATCGGGGTCGGCGCCGAGTACATGGCCAAGTACAAGTTCGACCTGGCCTACACCAACTACTTCGGCAATTACCTGCGCGCCGCCGACGGCACCGTGGCGGCCTTCAACGGCAATGCGGCGATCAGCGACCGTAGCTGGCTGTCCTTCACGTTCAAGACCACATTCTAAAAATCTGGCAGGAGACAAGGCATGAAAACGAACATCCGCACCCTGGTCGCAGTGGCCGTCGCCTCGACCGTTTCCGCGTCCGCCCTGGCCGCCGTCACCGCCGAGGAAGCCAAGCAGCTGGGCTCCACGCTGACCCCCTGGGGCGCCGAGAAGAAGGGCAACAAGGAAGGCACCATCCCCGACCTGGCCGGCCCGATCAAGCCGCCGGCGGGCTTCGACCCGAAGAACCCCAAGCACCGCCCCGACCCCTTCGCCAACGAGAAGCCGCTGTACTCCATCGACGCCAAGAGCATGGACAAGCACGCCGGCAAGCTGTCCGAGGGCATCAAGGCGATGATGAAGAAGTACGCCGGCTTTCGCATCGACGTCTATCCGACCCACCGCAACATCACCTATCCGCAGTTCTACCTGGACAACTCGGTCAAGAACGCCACCGCCTGCAAGACCATCAACAACGGTCTGCAACTGGAAGGCTGCTACGCCGGCATCCCGTTCCCGATCCCCAAGACCGGCAACGAGGTGATGTGGAACCGCCTGTTCAAGTACGACGGCTACGCGCTGATGTCGGAAGGCATGACCGGCACCGTGGTGGATACCCAGGGCAACAACACCACCACCGGCGTCGCCACGATGTGGATCCAGTACCCGATCTTCGACCCGAAGCGCACCACCCCGATCAGCGCCGACGAGCCCTACGAGAAGATCCGCGTCGATTACTCCGATCCCGCCCGCAAGGCCGGCGAGAAGCTGGTCGTGCATGACTCGGTGGACATGGTCAACGTCGGCCGCCGCGCCTGGTCCTACCTGCCTGGCCAGCGCCGCGTGAAGCTGTCGCCGGACATCGCCTACGACACCCCGAGCCCCACCGGCGGCGGTGCCGGCACGGTGGACGAGGCGGCGGTGTTCTACGGTGCGTTGGACCGCTACAACTTCAAGCTGGTCGGCAAGAAGGAGATGTACATCCCGTACAACGCCTACAAGGTGCGCGACGCGAAGAGCTGCCCGAACGCCACGGCCTTCGCCACCAAGAATTTCCTGAACCCCGACTGCGTGCGCTGGGAACTGCACCGCGTGTGGGTGGTGGAAGCCACGCTCAAGGACGGCAAGCGCCACGTCTATCCGAAGCGCACCCTGTACTGGGACGAGGACATGCCCGGCATCGGCATGACCGAAGGCTACGACTCGGCCAACCAGATCTACCGCGTCACCTACAGCCTGCCGATCTCCCTGTATGACGCCCCGGGCCACCACTCCACCGACGAATGGGTCACCGCCGACCTGGCCACCGGCAACTACGCCCGCCAGCAGAACGTGACCGACACCGGTGGCTGGATCGTCACCGACGCCAAGCCCAACAACTTCTTCAGCTCCGAGGCCCTGGCCGGCGGCGGCATCCGCTAAGCCCGACCCAAGCCTCACCCCGACAGGCGCGGGCCGGTGCATCCGGTCCGGCGCCTGCCCCAGTCCCACCTGGTGGAAGGAGAACACACGTGTTGCCGATAATAAAAAAGGCAGGGGTCGTCGCGTCCCTGCTACTCATCGCATCGACGCAGGCGGGGACCGCCCTGGCGTTCGACAATCCGATCAACATCCCCGCAGCCCAGAGCAAGATCGGCGCGACCAGTGCGCTGCTCGGCTCGGCGGTGGCCGGCACGCGCATCGTCGCCGTCGGCCTGCGCGGCATGATCATCTATTCCGACGACGCCGGCGCCAGCTGGACCCAGGCCCGCGTGCCGGTCGGCTCCGATCTGGTGGCGGTTAATTTCCCGAGCCCCAAGCTGGGCTGGGCGGTTGGCCACGGCGGCGTCGTGCTGCATTCCAGCGACGGCGGCGCCACCTGGGTCAAGCAGCTCGACGGCGTGCAGGCAGCCGAGCTGGCGCTGCGCCATTTCCAGTCCTCCGCAGCGCCGGAGGCGGCAATGCTGATCGAGCGGGAAAAGAACCTGCAGGCCGGCGGCGGCACCCAGCCCTTCCTCGATGTGTATTTCGAGAGCGAGACGACCGGCTACGTGGTTGGCACCTTCAACCGCATCTTCCGCACCACCGACGGCGGCAAGACCTGGGCGCCGTGGATGGACCACACCGACAACCCCGGCGAGCTGCACTTCTACAGCATCCGCGGGCGCGCCGGCAGCCTCTACCTGACCGGCGAGCAGGGCGCGGTGTGGCGCTTCGACAAGGCCCAGCAGCGCTTCGTGCAGGCCTCTACGCCCTACAAGGGCACGCTGTTCGGCCTCGTCGTCACCGCCAAGGACACCGTGCTGGCCTTCGGCATGCGCGGCAGCCTGTACCGCAGCGACGACCAGGGTCGCAGCTGGGAGAAGGCCTCCCTCGGCACCCCGGCCGGCATCACCGGCGGCGTGGCGCTTAATGGCGGCAACGTGCTGCTGACCACCCAGGCCGGCGCGGTGAACCTCAGCCGCGACGACGGCAAGACCTTCCAGCCGGTCAAGACCAGCCGCCCGATGGCCTATTTCGGCCTCGCCCCGCTGGACGACAAGCGGATCGTCCTCGTCGGCGCCGAAGGCGTGCGCCTCGAATCCATCCAGTGAGCGCGCCCCTGCCGCCCCTGCCAACCTCAGTGTGAGTGCCATGGACCTTAGCCACAATCAGCAGCAGATGGCCGTGATCTCGGATCCGAAGGATTTCGACGAACGCTCCGGCAGCCTGCTCGAACGACTCATCTTCAACAACCGGGCGCTGCTCGTGCTCGGCTGCCTGGTGGTCACCGTCTTCTTCGCCTTCCAGCTGCGCGGCATGACGGTGAACGCCAGCTTTGACAAGATGCTGCCCCACGGCCATCCCTACATCGCCAACTACCTGGAAAACCGGGAACAGCTGCGCGGCCTCGGGGATTCGGTGCGGGTCGTCATCGAGAACCCGAAGGGTGACATCTTCAACGCCGACTATCTGGCCACGCTGGCCAAGATCAACGACGAGATCTTCATCCTGAAGGGTGTCGACCGGGCCTGGATGAAGTCCATCTTCACGCCGGTGGTGCGCTGGGTCGAGGTGACCGAGGAAGGCTTCACCGGCGGCCCGGTGCTGCCCAACGACTACGACGGCTCGGCCAAGTCCATCGAGGACCTGCGCATCAACATCGGCCGCGCCGGCGTGGTGGGCAGCCTGGTGGCCAACAACTACACCTCGAGCATGATCCAGATCCCGCTGCTGGCCAAGGACGGAGACGGCAACGCGGTCAATTACCACGACCTGTCGAAGTCGCTGGAAGACATCCGCGCCCGCTACGCCAGCGGCCCGGACGCCAAGGTCAACATCTACGTGATCGGCTTCGCCAAGCTGGCCGGCGACCTCATCGACGGCCTGCAGAAGGTGATGGCCTTCTTCGCCATCGCCGCGGTGATCGCCACCATCATCATCTACATGTTCACCCGCTGCGTGCGCAGTACCGGCCTGGTGCTGTTCTGCTCGCTGGTGGCAGTGATCTGGCAGCTCGGCCTGGTGGTCACCTTCGGCTACGGCCTCGACCCGTTCTCGATCCTGGTGCCCTTCCTGGTCTTCGCCATCGGCATCAGCCACGGCGCCCAGAAGATGAACGGCATCATGCAGGACGTCGGGCGCGGCACCCACAAGCTGGTGGCCGCCCGTTACACCTTCCGCCGCCTGTTCCTGGCCGGTCTCACCGCGCTCCTGGCCGACGCGGTGGGCTTCGCGGTGCTGATGGTGATCGACATCCCGGTGATCCGCGAACTGGCGATGACCGCCAGCCTCGGCGTGGCGGTGCTGATCACCACCAACCTGATCCTGCTGCCGGTGCTGCTGTCCTACGTCGGCGTCAGCCCGGCGGCCGCCAAGCGCAGCCTCAAGGAGGAGAGCGACGAGATCAAGGGCCGCGGCATGGGCAAGCTGTGGGCCTGCCTGGACCACTTCACCGAGCGCCGCTGGGCGACCATCGCCATCGTCGCCAGCACCGTGCTCGGCGTGATCGGTTTCATCGTCTCCCACGACCTGAAGATCGGCGACCTGGATGCCGGCGCGCCCGAACTGCGGCCGGATTCCCGCTACAACCAGGACAACGCCTTCATCACCGCCAACTACGGCATCTCCAGCGACGTGTTCGCGGTGATGGTGAAGACGCCGCCCGACAGCTGCCGCTCTTTCGAGACCCTCACCGAGACCGACCGCCTCGCCTGGCACCTGGCCCAGGTGCCAGGCGTGCAGCAGACGGTGTCCCTGGCCGACACGGTGCGCAACTACACCGCCGGCGGCTTCGAGGGCAACCCGAAGTGGATCACCGTCAGCGACAACCAGGGCCTGATCGACGCGCAGATCGGCAACGCGATGAGCTGGAACTCCGAGTTCCTCAACACCCAGTGTTCGCTGATCCCGGTGCTGGCCTTCCTGTCCGACCACAAGGCCGAGACCCTCGACCGGGTCGTCGCGGCGGCCGGCGAATTCGCCGCCCAGCACGACACCAAGGACCGCAAGTTCCTGCTGGCGGCCGGCAGCTCCGGCGTCGATGCGGCCACCAACATCGTGGTCCGCGAGGCCAACCGCACCATGCTGCTCTACGTCTATGCGTCGGTGATTCTGCTGTGCGCGATCACCTTCCGCAGCTGGCGGGCGGTGGTGGTGGCGGTGCTGCCGCTGGTGCTCACCTCGGTGCTGGCCGAGGCCCTGATGGTCAAGCTCGGCATCGGCGTGAAGGTCGCGACGCTGCCGGTGGTGGCCCTCGGCGTCGGCATCGGCGTGGATTACGCGCTGTACCTGCTCAGCGTGCAGCTGGCCCAGCAGCGCATGGGCTACTCCCTCGGCGAGGCCTACCAGCGCTCGGTGGCCTTCACCGGCAAGGTGGTGGCGCTGGTCGGCGTGACCCTCGCCGCCGGCGTGATCACCTGGGCCTGGTCGCCGATCAAGTTCCAGGCCGACATGGGCATCCTGCTGACCTTCATGTTCCTGTGGAACATGCTCGGCGCGCTGATCCTGATCCCGGCCCTGTCCCACTTCCTGCTCAAGGGCGAGACCGTGAAGAACCACGTCATGACCCCGGCTGAGAAGGCGCTGATGCCCGAGGAGGCGCTGCAGGACTGAGTGTTCCCAGGGCCGGGCCGAGCCCGGCCCGGCCCCCGCGGTGGCAAGGAAACCTGGGGCGGCCCGACGTTTTCTTGAGAGTTTTTGCGCCCGGACGCCGGGAAAGTGGCGGTCCCCAGATGAGTCCCGGCGTCCGCTTTTTATAAAAAGAATCAAATCTGTTTTTAAAGTGGCCCCGCCCGTCGCGGCGGGCCGCGCAGATCGACCGAAGGAGACAGAAGAATGGCACGTGTGAATGGAAAGGTAGCCCTCGTCACCGGCGCCGCCTCGGGCCTCGGCCGCGCCGATGTGCTGGCGCTGGCGCGCGAAGGGGCGCGGGTGGTCGTCACCGATCTCAACGAGGACGCCGGCCAGGCCCTCGCCAAGGACATCGATGGGGTCTTCGTGCGCCACGACGTGCGCAGCGAGGACGACTGGCACAAGGCTGTCGGCACTGCGCTGGAGCGCTTCGGCAAGCTCGACATCCTGGTCAACAACGCCGGCATCGTGGTGCCGGCCGACATCGAGACGGCCACGCTGGAACAGTACCGGCTGCTCAACGCGATCCACGCCGAGGGCACCTTCCTCGGCTGCCAGGCCGCCATCGGGGCGATGAAGGCCAACCCCGGCGCCACCGGCTCGATCATCAACATCTCGTCCCTGTCGGCGATCCGCGGCTTTCCGGGGGTCATCACCTACGCCGCCGCCAAGGGGGCGATCCTGGCGCTGACCACCACCATCGCCGCGCACATCCGCGAAAAGGGCTACGCGATGCGCTGCAACGCGATCCTGCCCGGAATGATCAACACCCCGCTGCTGGCGGCGGTCGGCGCCGACACGCTGCCCGGCCTCGGCCAGCCGACCGACGTGGCCAACACGGTGCTGTTCCTGGCATCCGACGAGTCGCGCCACATGAGCGGCGCCCACATCGTTCTCGACAACGCTTCATCGATCATCGGCGGAGGAGCCTGACATGGCAGCCAGCAAGAAACTCGAAGGCAAGGTGGCGATCGTTCTCGGTGCCGCCGGCAAGGACAACATGGGCCAGGTCATCGCCCGCCGCTTCCACGATGAAGGCGCGCGGGTGGTGGTGGCCGGCCGCAAGCTGGACGAGCTGGACCGCTTCGCGGCGGGCATCGGCGGCGCGGCCTTCCAGTGCGACATCACCAACAAGGACGAGGTCTCGGCGCTGTTCGCCTTTGCCAAGGACTGGGGCGGCCGCGTGGACATCGCGGTGAATGCCACCGGCTGGGGCCTGCTGAAGGGCTTCACCGAAACCACCGTGGCGGAGATCGACCAGATCACCGACCTGCAGTTCAAGGGCCCGTTCTACTTCTGCCAGGCGGCGGTGGATACGC
Source organism: Zoogloea sp. GW822-FHT05C07 (assembly GCF_058800215.1). Classification (NCBI taxonomy): domain Bacteria; kingdom Pseudomonadati; phylum Pseudomonadota; class Betaproteobacteria; order Rhodocyclales; family Zoogloeaceae; genus Zoogloea; species Zoogloea sp. GW822-FHT05C07. The sequence continues at coordinate 2,106,369 of NZ_CM179510.1, read as the reverse complement.
TGGCCAAGGGCGGCTCGATCATCCAGATCAGCTCGGCGACCGCCACCATCATGCTCAACGACCACGCCGCCTACATGGGCACCAAGGCCGGCACCGACCATGTGATCCGCTGCGTCGCCCACGAGTTCGGCGAGCGCGGCATCCGCGCCAACTCCATCTCGCCGGGCCTCACCGACACGCCGATGACGGCCGGCGCCAAGGACGTGCCGGGCCTCTTCGACAGCTTCCTGTCCGGCTACCCGCTGGGGCGCATCGGCACCAAGGACGACATCGCCGCGGCCGCCGTGTGGCTGTCCAGCGACGAGTGCTTCATGACCGGCCAGAACCTGCAGGTGAATGGCGGCCTGACCCTGCGCCGCAACCCCACCCGCGAAGAAATCCAGGCCGCCGTCGTGGCGGCGGCCCAGGCTTGAGGAGTACCAGGATGAGCAATCAATCCCTCATCAGCCGCCTCGGCAGCGTGATGCAGATGGCCTACGTGCCGGCCGACGTGCCCGGCGCGCTGCGCTACTGGACCGAGACGATGGGCGTCGGCCCGTTCTTCAAGCTGTCCAACATCGTCGTCGATGCCGCCAGATACAAGGGCGAGCCGGCCAGCATCGACTTCTCGGTGTATATCGCCTACTGGGGCGACACCCAGGTGGAGATCATCGAGCAGCACAACGACGCACCGTCGATCTACAAGAGCTGGCGCGGCGAGGGCCGCGAAGGCCTGCACCACGTGTGCATCGTCGTCGAGGACATGGCCAAGGCGCGGGAGATCTGTGCCGAGGCCGGCGCCACTGTGCTGCAGGAGATCTGGCTACCCGGTGGCGGCGAGGCGATCTACGTGGATGCGGGCGGCGGCCCGGGCAGTCTGATCGAGATGATCTGCTTCCCCCCGGACAACTACGCCTTCTTCGACGTGATGCGCGATGCCGCCCGCCACTGGGACGGCAGCGAGCCGATCCGCGCGGTGGGCTGAGGAGGCGGCGATGAGCGACAGCAACACGCCCGGCCGCATCGACTGCGTGCTGGTGGCCTCCGGCAAGTTCCACGACATCGACTTCGCGCGCCTCGAACTGCTCAAGCTGCTCGGCGAGGATGAGCGTATCCGCGTGCGGGTCTTCGAGGACTACTCGAACCTCGACGCGATCCGCAACGCGGCTTTCCTGGTGACCTACACCTGTGACGTCGTCCCCAGCCTTGACGAGCAGGAAGCCCTGCGCGCCTGGGTGGCCGGCGGCGGGCGCTGGTACGCGCTGCACGGCACCGCGTCGATCCTGCGCTTCCTCGACAACGGCCTGGTGGATTCGCCGGCGCTGGCGCCGCACTTCATGGAAACCCTCGGCAGCCAGTTCATCGCCCATCCGCCGATCGGCCCCTACCGGGTCGAGGTGGCCGACCCGAAGCACGAGCTGGTGAAGGGCATCGAGCCGTTCGAGGTGGTGGACGAGCTCTACCTGTCGGACATCCACGCCGAACTGCACGTGCTCCTCGACACCGAGTTCGAAGGGGAGGGCACCGGCTTCGCGCACAGCAAGTGGAAGCGTGCCCGCCACCCGGTGCTCTACCTGCGTCCCATTGGCGCAGGCGCAGTGCTTTACCTGACCCTCGGCCATTGCCGTGGCCACTACGACATGCAGCCCTTCATGGACTACTGGCCAGAGAAGCAGAAGTGCGCCTGGGAGCAGCCGGTGTTCTACGAGCTGCTGCGCCGTGGCATCGCCTGGGGCAAGGCCGCCCGCTAAGAAAAGCTGCACGGCGGGATGGCCCGCCGGAATCACCCTCACACACAAGGAAGAGACAAAATGGAACTCGGACTGCGCGGTAAGAAAGTCATCATCAACGGCGGCAGCCGCGGCATCGGCAAGGCGGCGCTGGAAATCTACGCGGCGGAAGGTTGTGACATCGCCTTCTTCTCCCGCGACAAGCAACGCGTCGAGCAGACCGTCGGGGAGCTGCGCCAGCACGGCGGCAAGGTCATCGGCGACGCCTTCGACATGAACGACGGCGCCGCCTACCAGGCCTGGCTGACCAGCGCCGCCGAGCGCCTGGGCGGCTGCGACATCTTCATCCACAACGCCAGCTCGTCCGGCGCCCAGGGCACCACCGACTGGGACATGACCTTCCGCCTCGACATGATGGGCGCCGTCACCGGCTGCCAGACCCTCGAGCCCTTCCTCGAGAAATCCGAATCCCCGTCGGTGATCCTGATGTCCAGCACCGCGGCGGTGGAGACCTTCATCTACCCGCAGGCCTTCAACGCCATCAAGGCGGCCATCATCACCTACGCCAAGCAGCTGTCCCAGCTGTGGGCCGCCAAGCAGATCCGCGTCAACACCGTTTGCCCCGGCCCCATCGCCTACCCGGGCGGCAACTGGTCGATGATCAAGGAGGCGATGCCCGAGCTGTACGACAAGACCCTCTCCGAGATGCCCCTCGGCCGCTTCGGTGCGCCGGAGGACGTGGCCCGCGCGATGGTCTTCCTGTCCAGCCCGGCGGCCTCCTACATCACCGGTACCAATCTGGTGATCGACGGCGGCTACACCAAGCGCGTGCAGTTCTGAGCGGAGGGCGCCGGCCATGAAGCTGTACACCTCCATCGGACCCAACCCGCGCGTCGTCAGGATGTTCGCCGCCGAGAAGGGCCTTTCCCTCGACCACGTGGTGGTGGACATCATCGCCGGCGAGAACCGCCAGCCGGCCTGGCAGGCCATCAACCCGACCGGCACGACGCCGGTGCTGGAACTGGAGGGCGGCCTCCGCATCGCCGAGACCACCGCCATCTGCGAGTACCTGGAGGAGTTCCGGCCGGCGCCGGCGCTGATCGGCGCCACGCCGGAGGCCCGCGCCGTCACGCGCATGTGGTGGCGGCGCGTGGATCTGCTGGTGGTCCAGCCGATGACGGCCGGCTTCCGCGGCGCCGAGGGCCTGCCGCTGTTCCGCGAGCGGGTGCGCTGCCTGCCGCAGGCCGCCGACGACCTCAAGCAGAGCGCCCGCGAGGGCCTCGCCTGGTTCGAGGCGCAGCTCGGCGACAAGCCGTATATTGCCGGCGACGCGCTGACGGTGGCCGACCTCCTGCTGTTCTGCTTCGTGGAGTTCGGCGCGCTGGTGGGGCAGGGGCTCGACCCCGCCCATCGGCGCCTCGCCGCCTGGCGCGAACGCATCGCGGCGCGGCCGTCCGCCACGCTGCCGTAGCCGTGACTGCACCATCCCGATAAATAAAAAACCCGGAGACACCATGCACCAGATCACTACCCACCACGACTTCGACGCTCCCGCCGCGCTGCTGTGGGACCTCCTCGCCGACTTCGCCCACATCGAGCGCTGGTGGCCGCAGGACGTGCCCGCCGTGCAGATCGAGCGCGTCGAGCTCGAAGGCGAGGGCATCGGCCTGACCCGTCACATCTACAACAAGGGCTTTGCCGCGCCGGTCAGCGAACGGCTGGATTTCCAGGACCCGGCGACGATGACCTACAAGCTGTCCATCGTCGGCCAGCGTCCCGCCGGCATCACCGCCTACCAGGCCACCGGGCGCATCGAAGCGCTGGCCGGCGGGCGCAGCCGCCTCAACTACCACAGCGAATTCACCACCGAGTCCGGCCAACCCGATGAGGCCGACGCCTTCCTGCGCGTGGCCTACGCCCTGATGTTCCAGGGTCTCGCTGCCGCCACCGCCCGCTGACACCCAAGGCCCCGCGAAGGAGGCATCCATGAGCATGAAAGCTGTCCGCTTCACCGTTCCGGGCGCCGCGCCCATCGTCGAGGAGGTCCCGATCCCGCAGCCCGGCCCCGGCCAGGTGCTGGTCAGGATCGGCGGCGCCGGCGTGTGCCATTCCGACCTCCACGTGCTGGACCACGGCGCGATGCATTTCCACGGCCCCTTCACCCTCGGCCATGAGAATGCCGGCTGGGTGGCCGCGCTGGGCGCCGGCGTCACCGGCGTGAAGGAGGGCGACCCGGTGGCGGTGTTCGGCTTCTGGGGCTGCGGCCACTGCCACGCCTGCCTGCTGTCGATGGAGGCCTACTGCGAGAACTGGGAGAGCCTGCCCAACAACGGCGGCGGCATCGGCACCGACGGCGGCATGGCCGAATACATGCTGGTGCCCTCGCCGCGCCTGCTGGTGCCGCTGGGCAGCCTGGCGCCGCGGGAAGCCGCGCCGCTGACCGACGCGGCGCTGACGCCCTACCACGCCATCAAGCGCGGCCTGCATCTGCTGACGCCGGATGCGACGGCGGTGGTGATCGGCGTCGGCGGCCTCGGCCACATGGCGGTGCAGCTGCTGCGCGTGCTGTGCGGTGCCCGCGTGGTGGCGGTGGACGTGGACGACCGCAAGCTGGAGCACGCCCGCCAGCTGGGCGCCGACTTGGTGGTCAATTCCCGCAACGCCGCTGCGGCGGCGGAGCAGATCACGGCCTTCACCGGCCGGCGCAAGGCGGCGCTGGTGCTGGATTTCGTCGGCATCCAGCCGACCCTCGACCTGGCCGTGCAGCTGGTCGGCCGCAACAGCCAGCTGACGGTGGTCGGCGTCGGCGGCGGGACGATCCCGCTGACCCAATGGACGCTGCCCTTCGGCTGCTCGGTGAGCACGCCGCTGTGGGGTTCCCGCGCCGAGCTGATGGAGGTCATCGCGCTGGCCCAGAGCGGGCGCATCCACGTGGATGCCAGCTATTTCGGCATCGAGCAGGGGCCGCAGGTGCTGCAGGATCTGCGCGACGGCAAGCTGGTCGGGCGCGGCGTGCTGGTGCCGGACCTGGTCTGAACGACGAAAGGAAGAACCATGTTCCCGAAATTTGCAGCCGCGCTGCTGATGTCGAGCGCGCTGGTGGCCCAGGCCGCCGAGGACGAGGCCAGACAGGCCCAGGCGCTGCTCGCCAAGGCCGTGGCCTACTACAAGGACAAGCAGGATCTGGCTCTCGGCGCCTTCAGCCGCCAGGGCGAATTCCTGACCCCCAGCCTGTACGTGTACGTGCTGGACAGCAAGGGCACCATGCTGGCCAGCGGCGGCTCGTCGGCGGCGCTGATCGACCGCAACGTGGCCGACATGCAGGACGCCGCCGGCAAGCCCTTCTTCCGCGAGATGCTCGATGTTGCCCGGGCCAAGGGCCGCGGCGCGGTGGAGTACCGCTGGCTGAACCGCCGCGACGGCAAGGTGGAGCGCAAGCTGACCTATTTCGAGCGTGTCCAGGACCGCATCATCGCCGTCGGTTACTACCTGCCCCACGGCAGCCCAGAGCAGGCCCGGGCGCTGCTGGAGCGGGCCGCCGCCGCCGCGAAGGACGACCCGGCCAAGGCCATCGCCGCCTTCAACGAGCTCAACGGTAGCTTCAGCGAGGACGACCTCTACGTCTTCGCGATCGGCCTCGACGACAAGCGCTTCAAGGCCCACGGCGCCATCCCGCGCCTGGTCGGCAGCGACGCGCTGGCCCTCCGCGACGCCGACGGCAAGCCCTTCACCGAGGCGCTGCTGGCCCGCGTGAAGGACAAGGATCAGGGCGAGATCGACTACGCCTGGCGCAACACCGTCACCAGCAAGGTCGAGCGCAAGCACACCCTGCTGCGTAAGGTCGGCGGGCTGGTGGTGGCGGTCGGCTACTACCCGCACTGAGGCGGCGGCGATGCCGGTGGCGCTGATCGGTTGCTACTGGACGCTGGCCGGCAACTACGCGTTCGGCGCCGACGACCACAGCCCGTGGTCTTTTCGCGCGCGGGCCGAGGCGGCGGGGCGGGCCGGCTATGCCGGCTTCGGCTTCAAGCAGGCCGACCTGCGCCGCATCCTGGCTCGCCACGGCTACGCCGAGATCCGCGCGATCCTGGCCGGTAACGGCCTCCGTCATGTCGAGCTGGAAGCCCTGTTCGACTGGTGCGCCGACGGCCCGGTGCGGCGCCAGTCCGACGCCGACCGCCAGCTGCTGCTGGCTGCGGCGGCCGAGCTGGGCGCCCATCACATCAAGGCCGCCGGTGATTTCGGCGGGGCGGACTGGAGCGTCGAGCGCATGCACGACGCCTTTCAGCAGCTGGCCGGCGAGGCCCGCGCCGTCGGCAGCGTGGTCACGCTGGAGCCGATTCCCTTTTCCAACATCCCCGACCTGGACACCGCGCTGGCCATCATCGGCGCCAGCGCCGGCCGTGGCGGCGGGCTGATGCTCGACAGCTGGCACGTGACCCGCGGCCGCATGCCGCTGGAACGGATTGCCGCGTTGCCACCGGGCACGATAGGCGGCGCCGAGCTGGACGACGGCACGCTGGCCACCGTCGGCTCGCCGATCGCCGACACGCTGGACCGCCGCCGCCTGTGCGGCGACGGCGAGTTCGACCTGCCGGCCTTCATCGCCGCGGTGCGGGCCGGCGGTTACGACGGCCCGTGGGGCGTGGAGATCATCTCCACCGAGCAGCGTGCCCGCCCGCTGGAGGCCGCGGCGCAGCTGTCCCGGGCCAGCGCCGCCCGCCTGTTCGGCCGAACGGCAGGCGTCCGGGGGCGCGGGGCAGAGCGGGGGGCTGTGCAAAAGCTGTGAAAAAGTTGTGGAGAAGCCCTGGTGCAACTGTGGAGGGGCTGTGGGGAAGCTGTGGAGAAGCGGCGACAGGCGTATAGTCCGTCCTCCGCCGCCGGCTGGCCCGTGCCGGGGCGTACTGGATGTGCCCGAATACCATGTCTTTACCCAGCTTCAACCCCGCCGACTACGAATCCCAGCTGGCCGCCAAGGTCGCGCGCTTCAAGCAGGATTTCGCGCCCTTCGGCCTGCCCGAGCCGGACGTGTTTCGCTCCGCGCCGCTGCATTACCGGCTGCGCGCCGAGTTCCGCATGTGGCACATGGGGCCGCGGGTGGATTACGCGATGTTCGACCCGGACGAGCCCAAGGTGCCGGTGGTCATCGACGATTTCCCGCCGGCCTGCGAGCCCATCGCCCGCGCGATGCCGCTGCTGCGCGAGCGCCTGATGGCCAGCGAGGCCCTCAAGCGGAAGATCTTCCAGGTGGATTTTCTTGCCACGCTGAGCGGCGAGCTGATGATCTGCCTGGTCTACCATCGTCCCCTCGACGCCGCCTGGGAGGCCGCCGCCGCCGAGCTGGCCGCCGACATGGGCGTGCAGGTGATTGGCCGCAGCCGCAAGCAGAAGATCGTCATCGGCCGCGACTGGCTGCTGGAGTCCTTCGAACTGGACGGCCGCACGCTGCGCTACAAGCAGATCGAGGGCAGCTTCACGCAGCCCAACGGCGGTGTTAACCGCCAGATGCTCGGCTGGGCTTGCGCCCAGGCCCGCGGGCTGGGCGGCGACCTGCTGGAGCTGTACTGCGGCAACGGCAACTTCACGATCGCGCTGGCGCCCCATTTCGGCCGCGTGCTGGCCACAGAGGTCAGCAAGTCGTCGGTGCATGCGGCCCACTACAACCTGGAAGCCAACGCCATCGACACGGTGGCGATGGTGCGCATGTCCAGCGACGAGATCAGCGACGCGCTGGCCGGCGGCCGCGAATACCGCCGCATGAAGGACGTGGACCTGGCCGGCTACAACTTCACGACGCTGTTTCTCGATCCGCCGCGCAGCGGCCTCGACGCGCCGACCGTCGCGCTGGCCCGCGGCTTCGACAACATCCTGTACATCTCCTGCAATCCGGAGACCCTGCGCGACAACGTCGCCGCTTTGCAGGACAGCCACGCCATCGCCGCCGCCGCGGCCTTCGACCAGTTTCCCTATACGCACCACCTGGAGTGCGGCGTGCTGCTGAAGAAGCGCAGCGCCTGAGCACTCCCCAACCGATACAGGAAATCTCCATGAGCAGTCTGCCCAAGTGCCCCCAGTGCGGCTCCGAATACACCTACGAGGACGGCGCCAACTTCGTGTGCCCCGAATGCGCCCATGAATGGCCGCAGGCGGCCCCCGCCGAGGAACAGAAGGTCGTCCGCGACGCCAACGGCAACGTGCTGCAGGACGGCGACAGCGTCACCGTGATCAAGGACCTGAAGGTCAAGGGCTCGTCCTCGGTGGTGAAGGTCGGCACCAAGGTCAAGAACATCCGCCTGGTGGATGGCGATCACGACATCGACTGCAAGATCGACGGTTTCGGCGCGATGCAGCTAAAGTCGGAGTTCGTGAAGAAGGCTTGAAGAAGCCCTGAAGTGGGCCTGACGGCGGCCCGCGCGGCCGTCAGGAATGCAGTGCCCGCCCGGTGGGCCGCCGGCTCGCCGCCAAGCGCAGCAGCGCGCGCGCCGGGGCCGGCGTCGGGGCGTGGATCAGCGCGATGCTGAGCCACACCGCGACGCTGAAGTAGAGGGACATCCACACCATCTCGCCGTGCCAGTCGGCCCAGCGGTGGGACACCACCCAGCGGCTGGAGGCGTCCAGCACGCCCTGGGCGAGGCTCAGGTAGGGGCGGCCATGGGCCTCGTCGGTCAGCCAGCGGGCCCAGTACATCGGCACATCCACGCCGAACATGTAGAGCACGTAGCCGACGCCGGCCACGCACCACAGGGCCAGCAGCGGCCGCTGGGCCGCCGCCGAGCGCGGCCACACCGCCAGCAGGCCGGCCACCAGCAGCGCCGCACTGACGCCCCACAGGGATTCCTCGATGACGTGGCCGAGGTTGGCGGTGGTCAGCACCGAATACCAGGAGCAGGTTTCCGCCACCACGATCAGCGGCACGATGACGTTCGACGCGAGCCGGCCGGGCGTGCTGCGGGTGGCCTGGGCGGCTTCGCGCAGCATCAGCGCCCACTGGGTGACGAAGCACAGCTCGGCGATGGTCGCCACCGAACGGCCGACGATCACGCTGGACAGCCAGGAGTCGAACAGGCACAGGCGCGGCACGTCGAAGACCGGCAGGAAGGAGCGGTAGGCACACCCGAACACGTAGCCCGCCGACAGCAGCAACTGCCAGCGCCGCCAGCCGTAGGCCTCGGCCGACAGCAGGCCCTGGCGCCGGTTGAGGGCCGCGGCCGACCACAGCCAGGCCAGGATGTTGAGTCCGGCCACCGCGCACAGCAGCGACCACCACGAAAATACGCTGAATGTCATGATGGGGTAACGCTAGGATGCTAGCGCGGCCCAGTCAAGGAAGGTCTGCGCCGGATTTGATCCAGCTAAAAGAAAACGGCCGTGCAGGGTGCTCCGTGGGGCAGATGCGGACCTTCCGGGCCCTGTCCGGTGGTATGGCGGCGCCCGCCTAGAACAACTCCACCGCGTTGTGGCTGCGCCCGGCGTTGAGGGCCTGCATCACCTGGGCGAACTGGGCGTCGAAGTCGCCACCGCTGGCCAGGCGCGCGAGGATGCGCTGGATCGCCTGCTCCATCGTGGCGTTGATCGTTGCTTCCTGGGTCTGGCTGGTGTTGAGCCAGCCGTAGGTCCTTTCGATGCTGTCTGCCATCTCCTGCAGCAGCAGGCGGGTGTCGCGCATGGCGGCCTTGTTCTGCTCGCCGAACGCGGTCAGCGCGGCCTCGGCCCCGCTGAGGGCGATCTGCAACTGCTCGGCGCGCTTCTGGCCCTCCTGGCGGATGTCCACGTTGACGGACAGGGCTTCCGCCGATTCCGCCAGGATCACCAGGCTGTCGCGGAGAATGCCAGCCCGCTCGGGCTCCTCCGCTTCGTCCGGCATGTTGGAGACGATGATCGACACGCGGTCGTAGTTCACCACCAGGCGTTTCCTGAACTGGAACAGGCGGCCCATCTCGGACACGTGATCGAGGATGGATTGCTCCAGTGCGGTGGGTTCGCCGTGATCGGTGACGGCGGTGGCTGTGCCGTCCGGGTGGCGGACCAGCACGCAGGACTTGAGGCCGAGCTCCCGGATCGCGGACAGCAGGCTGTCGGCCAGCGCCCGGTAATCGTGGCTGGCGATGCTCTTGCGCATGAAGTCGAGCAGGATGCCGGTCTGGCTGACACTCGACAGGAAGCCCATCGCCATCCGTTCGAGGGCCTTCTTTTCTTCCGCCAGCGTGGCGGCGGCGCGGTACTGGCGGATCGCCACGGCGACCTTGCGCTGGAAGATGTCGGCGTTGACCGGCTTGGTGATCAGGTCGGTGCCGCCGGCCTCGAAGGCCTTGAGGTGCTCTTCGAGGGACTGGTGGCCGGTGACGAAGATGATCGGCACGCTGGTGAAGGCGCGCAGGCGGCGGCAGGTCTCGTAGCCGTCGATGCCGGGCATCTCCACGTCCAGCACGATCAGGTCCGGTGTCTGCCCGACGCACTGCTCGAGCGCCTCGCTGCCGGATGCGGCGGTCAGCACGTCGAACTGCTGGGCCAGGATGGCGCGGTGAACGGCACGGGTGACTTTTTCGTCGTCCACGACCAGCACGCGGCCGCCGAGCCCTTCGCCATCATCGACCATCAGGCCTTGTTCGTCGGTTCTGCCGGGAGCGTATCTGTGCATGGCGTTGTTTCCTTGCTTTTCTTATCGTTGGACAATCCACGTCGATTCTATGGGCTTGACGTTCACGGAAAGAGTGAGCGTTTCACATCTCTTGTATGTGGAAATGCGTTCCCATCTCGCGAAAGGAAAATAATGAAACTCAAGGATGTCTCCCTGTTGCGCCGGCAGGCTTTCATCGACGGCGCCTGGGCCGATGCGCTCGATGGCGCGACCCATGCGGTGGTGAATCCTTCTACCGGCGCCGAGATCGCCCGCGTGCCCGACATGGGCGCCGCCGAGACGCAGCAGGCCATCGATGCCGCGGCACGGGCGCTGCCGGCCTGGCGCGCCCGCTCGGCCAAGGATAGGGCCGGGCTGCTGCGCCGCTGGTACGAGCTGATCCTGGCCAACCAGGAGGACTTGGCCGTGCTGATGACCTGCGAACAGGGCAAGCCGCTGGCCGAGGCGCGCGGCGAAGTGGCCTACGGCGCATCCTTCGTCGAGTGGTTCGCCGAGGAGGGCAAGCGCGTGTATGGCGAGACCATCCCGGCGCCGACCCCCGACAAGCGCCTGCTGGCCATCCGCCAGCCGGTCGGCGTCACCGCGGCGATCACGCCGTGGAACTTCCCGATTGCGATGATCACCCGCAAGGTGGCGCCGGCGCTGGCGGCGGGCTGCACCTCGGTGGTCAAGCCGGCCGAGGCGACGCCGCTGTGCGCGCTGGCGCTGGCCGAACTGGCCCAGCGGGCCGGCATCCCGGCCGGCGTGCTGAACATCGTCACCACCGCCCGCCCGGCGGTGGTCGGCGAAACGCTCACCGCCAGCCCGGTGGTGCGCAAGCTGTCCTTCACCGGCTCCACGCCGGTCGGCAAGCGCCTGATGGCCCAGTGCGCCGACACGGTCAAGCGGCTGTCGCTGGAACTGGGCGGCAACGCGCCCTTCATCGTCTTCGACGACGCCGACCTGGACGCCGCGGTGGCCGGCGCGATGGCCTCCAAGTACCGCAACGCCGGCCAGACCTGCGTGTGCGCCAACCGCATCCTGGTGCAGGACGGCATCTACGATGTCTTCGCGGCGCGCCTGGCCGAAGCCGCCGCCGCGCTGCAGGTGGACGACGGCCTGGCCGCCGGCGCCCAGGTTGGTCCGCTGATCAACGCGGCGGCCCTCGCCAAGGTGGAAGGGCTGGTCGGCGATGCGCTGGCCAAGGGCGCGCAAGTCGTCACCGGCGGCGCGCGCCACCCGCGCGGCGGCTGGTTCTACACGCCGACGGTACTGGCCGGCATCACCGCCGACATGCGCATCGCCCGCGAGGAGATCTTCGGTCCGGTGGCGCCGCTGTTCCGCTTCAAGACCGACGACGAGGCCATCGCGCTGGCCAACGACACGCCCTACGGCCTGGCGGCCTACTTCTATTCCCGCGACATCCACCGCGTGTGGCGCGTCGCCGAGGCGCTGGAATATGGCATGGTGGGCATCAACGAGGGGCTGATCTCCAACGAGATGGCGCCTTTCGGCGGGGTCAAGGAATCCGGTGTCGGCCGCGAGGGCTCCCGCCACGGCATCGACGAGTACCTGGAGATCAAGTATCTGTGCATGGGCGGCCAGCGGCCGTGAGCGGCGTCCGCCGCGCCGCTGTTTGAGGATGGTTTGCGGATGTCCCGGCGCAGGGGCGTCCGCAATCGGGCCGGCGGTGACTTTGCACCTTCTCTCGTTGCGCAAGAGGGATATTTTTTGCATATCGGGCTTGAAACGGGTTTTTGCCAAGAGTAATATAAAAACGAACAAGACTGTTTGTGATGTTTGACGTGAGCTTTGCGCAGCTGCCGTTCCGCTGAACTGCGGCACCCTTGAATTCGTCGTCACCGTTGTCCCTGGGCCTGCCGGCCAGGGTTCCGGTGCGGGAGTCCGTCAGATGCTTCAATACGTTGTTGGCTTCGTTTCCGCGGGCGGCATCGCCGCCTGCGCTTCCCTTCCAGCCTGCCCGCCGGGCGGCTGACGCGCCCGTCTCGCGGCCCCTCAGGCTTTCTCTCGCCCAATCCGTTTTCCCGTTCTCTGCATCGTCGGCCGCCATGCGCGGCCCTGGCGATCTTTTCCCGTCGGGAAGAAAGGAGTCGAGTCGTCGGAATAATAAAATAAAAAGAAATTTGTTTGTTTTTAATGTGTGGTTCGCCAGACATGGACGACCACATTTCAAGGAGGAGAACGAGTGCACAACAAGAAAAGAAAATCGCGTGCGGCCCTTGCGGGTGGCATCGCGCTGAACCTCGTCGGCGGGACCGCATTGCTCATGGCGAGCATGCAGGCCGGCGCTTTCGAGATCGATACCGGTAACCCGGACGTGAAGATCCGCTGGGACAACACGCTGAAGTACAACGCCGGCTGGCGTGCCGAGGGACGCGACAACAAGCTCGGCGACAACTGGGTATCCCAGGCCACCAACTACGGCTGGAACTCCGGCGACCTGGTGACCAACCGGGTGGACCTGTTGTCGGAATTCGATTTCATCTACAAGGAGCACCACGGCTTCCGCGTGTCCGCGACGGCCTGGGACGACTTCGCCTACACCAACCGCGTGCATGGCAATCCGGCCTACCAGGCGGCCGGGCTGGGCACCGCCTACCCGAACAACACCTTCACCAAGCACGTGGAGCGCTGGTACGGGCGCTCCGGTGAGCTGCTCGACGCCTTCGCCTTCACCCGCGTGGAGCTGGCCGACGTGCCGATCAACCTGCGTGTCGGCCGCCACAACGTGTACTGGGGCGAATCCCTGTTCACCTTCGCCAATAGTATCGCCTACGGCCAGGGGCCGCTGGACCTGCGCAAGGCCACCTCCACGCCGGGCATCGAGGCCAAGGAGCTGTTCCTGCCGCAGAACCAGGTGTCGATGGGCGCCCAGCTGACCAAGAACATCAGCGTCGCCGCCAACTACTACCTGCAGTGGGATCCGCACCGCCTGCCGGAAGGCGGCACCTACCTGGGCGGCGCCGATCTGAGCTTCCTCGGCGGCACCAACTACCTCGGTTATCCGGTCGTCGGCGACCTGTCCACCGGCCCCAACCGCAAGCCCGGCAACACCGGCAGCTGGGGCGTGATGAGCAAGATCCGCTCGGAGCTGATCGGCGGCGACGTGGGCGTGTATTACCGCCGCTTCGACGACCGCTACCCGACCATGGTGGGTGGTCCGGACTTCATGTACAACGCCTATGCCAAGGGCGTGAAGCTCTACGGCCTGAGCCTGTCGAAGCAGATTGGCTCGGTGTCCTTCGGCGCCGAGGCGTCGCGGCGCGAAGGCACGGCGCTGGCCTCCAACGGCAGCGGCCTGGCCCTCGGCAACACCTGGCACGCGCTGGCCAACGTGATCGCCTACTTCGGCAAGACACCGCTGTATGACTCGGCGCCGCTGACCGTCGAGTTGAACTACGTGCGCCTCGACGACGTGAATGGCGACACCGCAGCCTTCTTCAAGCACAAGGACTACGGCTGCACCACCGGGATCCGCTCCGGCTGCGCGACCAACGACGCGTGGGGCTTCAACGTGGCCTTCACGCCGACCTGGTTCCAGGTCCTGCCCGGCGTCGATGTGACCCTGCCGATCAACTACAGCCGCGGCCTCAAGGGCAATTCCCCGGTGCCGCTCGGGCCGGGTGAGAACTCCGGTGCGTGGAGCGCGGGTGTCGGCCTCGACATCTTCTCCAAGTACACCGTGAACCTCACTTACAACGACTACTTCGGCGGCTACAGCATGGGCCCCAACCCGGTCGCCGTGCCCGGCGTCGCCAGCGAAGTGTGGCAGGGCACCAACGGCAGCGGCGTCCTGCGCGACCGCGGCTGGGTCTCCCTGACCGTCAAGGCTACCTTCTGATCCAAGGAAAGAGCTCATCCCCATGAATACTTACGTAAAGACTCTCACCCTGATGCTGGCCCTCGGCGCATCGGGCATCGCCGGCGCCGCGCTGACGCCGGAGGAAATCAAGCAGCTTGGCACCACCCTCACGCCGTGGGGCGCCATCAAGGCCGGCAACGCCGACGGCAGCATTCCCGCCTACACCGGCGGCATCGAGCCGCCGCCCAGCTACGATCCGAAGAAGCCGCAGTACCGGCCCGACCCCTTCGCCACTGAAAAGCCGCTGTTCTCGATCACCGCCGCCAACATGGCCAAGTACGAGGACAAGCTGACCGCCGGCCAGAAGGAGATGCTGAAGAAGTACGCCACCTACCGCATCGACGTCTATCCGAGCCACCGCACCGCCAAGTACCCCAAGTACGTCATCGACAACACGCTGAAGAATGCTGCTACCTGCCAGCTCGCGCCCAACCTGCTGCAGTTGGCTGGTACTTGTTTCGGCGGCGTGCCTTTCCCGATCCCGAAGAACGGCGCCGAGGTGATGTGGAACCGCACCCTCAAGTACGACCAGTACGCGTATCAGTCGCCGGGCCAGACCTCGACGCTGGTGGACCGCAGCGGCCGTCGCGTGGAGACCGGCTCCTTCGCTTACTGGCAGACTTATCCCCACTACGAGCCGGGCCGTACCAAGCCGATCTCGTCCGATGACATCCTCGAATACGGCCGCGTGGATTGGACCGGCCCGGCCCGCAAGGCCGGCGAGAAGCTGGTGCTGCACGATTCGGTGGACATGCTCAACGTCGGCCGCCGCGCGTGGACCTACCTGCCGGGCCAGCGCCGCGTGAAGCTGTCGCCGGACGTGGCCTACGACACCCCCAGCCCGGCGGGCGGCGGCGTCGGCACCGTGGATGACACCCAGGTTTTTTACGGCGCGCAGGACCGCTACAACTACAAGCTGGTGGGCAAGAAGGAGATCTTCATTCCTTACAACACCTTCAGGCTGCACGACGAGAAGTTGTGCCCCAGCGACAAGGTGTTCACCCCCAACCACCTCAACCCCGACTGCGTGCGCTGGGAACTGCACCGGGTGTGGGTGGTGGAAGCCACGCTGAAGGAAGGCAAGCGCCACATCTACCCGCGCCGCACGATCTACTGGGACGAGGACATTCCGGCGGTCGGCATGGCTGACAACTATGACGATGCCGGTAAGATCTTCCGCGTCTCGCAGATCAACTACTACCCCTTCTACGAGACCACCGGCCACAACCCCCACGAGTTCGTCGTGCACGACCTGAACAGCGGGGCCTACGTGCGCCAGGCCTACACCCCGGCCGAGGGCGGCATGATGGTCGTCACCAAGCCGACGGAGGCCAAGCAGGCGGCCTTCTACGATTCGGCCGCCATCGCCCAGGAAGGCGTGCGCTGACCCGACGCCGGCCCGGCCTGCCTTTCCGGCGGGCCGGGCCGGGCCGGCGGCTTTCATGAGGAGGGCTACATGAACAGACTGCAAGGCAAGGTGGCCATCGTCACCGGCGCCGCGTCGGGGCTGGGGGCGGCCGATGCGCGCCTGCTGGCCGCCGAGGGGGCGCGGGTGGTGCTCACCGACATCAACGCCGAGCAAGGCGAGGCGGTGGCGCAGGGCATCGAAGGCGCGTTCTTCATCCGCCACGACACGCGCAGCGAAGCCGACTGGCAGGCCGTGGTGGCGGCCACCGTCGAGCGCTTCGGGCGCCTCGACGTGCTGGTGAACAACGCCGGCCTGGTGCGCTTCGGCAGCGTCGAAGACACCCTGCTTGAGGATTTCCGTTTCCTGAACGCGGTGATGGCCGAGGGCACCTTTCTCGGCTGCAAGCATGCGATCCCGGCGATGGCCAAGGGCGGCGGCGGCTCCATCGTCAACATCGCCTCGGTGGCCGCGCTGAAGGGCATCAGCCCGATCATCGCCTACACCGCCGCGAAGGGCGCGATCCTGGCCATGACCCGCAGCATCGCCGTGCATTGCCAGGAGCAGGGCTACGGCATCCGCTGCAACGTGATCCTGCCCGGCGCCCACGACACGCCGATGACCGCCGCTGCGCTGGCCGCCCTCGACGACGCCGCGGCCGGCCTCGAGCAGATCCACAATCACGGCCAGGGCAAGCCCGAGGACGTGGGCAACCTGGTGGTCTTCCTGGCCTCCGACGAGTCCCGCCACATCACCGGTACCTCGGTGGTCATCGACAACGGGGAAACGATCCGATGAACGACCGCGAACTGCAGCAACTGCGCGCCGAGGTGGCCGACCTGGCGGCCCGCCGCGACATCCACCAGGCCCTCAACCACTACATGCGCGGCCAGGATCGCCTGCTGCCGGAAACCCAGCGCCTGGCCTTCCATCCCGACGCGTGGGTGGATTGCGGCCTGTTCGCCGGTCCGGCGGCGGAGTTCATCGACTTCGCCCAGGGCTTCCTGGCCGCCTGCGACGCCAGCCAGCACCTGATCGGCCAGGTCAGCATCACGCTGGACGGCCGCAAGGCGAAGGGCGAGGTGTATTTCATCGCGCACCACCGCATCACCGAGAACGGCGAAAAGAAGGATCTCTTCGTCGCTGGCCGCTACCACGACGAGTACGAAGACCGCGGCCACGGCTGGAAGATCGCCCGTCGCAAGGAGATCGTCGACTGGGCCCGTACCGACGCCGCCGCCGACGCCTTCCTGAAGGACCAGCCGGCGCTGCATCTGGCCGCCCGCGGCGAGCTGGGCTGAGCCCGGCTGCCGCAGCGCACAATATAAAAGACAGATCAATCTGTTTGTAGTGCGTTAATCTGCCGCCTCGGCGGTACCGGAAGCGCGCGGTGCCGAACGGCGCAGCGCGTGACGCATCACGGAGGAGCAACACCCATGAACCACCCGGCCGAAATCCTGCCGCCCGGCGCCGTCCGCTGCCCGGGGCCGAGCACCGCCGAAATCATCCGCGCCGATGGCGACCAGCCGCCGGCCCATCTCACCGAGCCGAGCTACCGGTTTCTCGGCGACGCCGACATCGCCTACGCCCGCTATACGTCCCGCGCCTTCCACGAGCTGGAGAAGGAAAAGCTGTGGACCAAGGTGTGGCAATGGGCCTGCCGCGAAGACGACATCCCCGGCCCCGGCGACTACTTCGTCTATGAGATCACCGACAAGTCGGTGATTGTCGTGCGCACCGAGAGTGGGGCGATCAAGGCCTATCCCAACGCCTGCCTGCACCGCGGCACCCAGCTCAAGCCGGCCGGCTCGGCCGGGCGCTCGCCGCGCCTGCGCTGCCCCTTCCACGGCTTCACGTGGACGCTGGACGGTGCGCTCAGCGACGTGCCCTGCCGCTGGGATTTCCCGCACATCCGCGACGAGGGCTTCCGCCTGCCGGAGCTGAAGGTGGACACCTGGGGCGGCTTCGTCTTCATCAACTTCGACCCGGACGCGCCGCCGCTGGCCGAGCACCTGGGCGTGCTGCCGGCGCACTTCGCCAACTGGGACCTGGGCGCCAAGTTCACCGCACGCCACGTGCGCAAGCTGCTGCCGGCCAACTGGAAGGCCTGCCTGGAAGCCTTCCTCGAGTCCTACCACGTGCTGGAGACGCACCCGCAGGGCGTGCTGACGGTGGGCGACGCCAACAGCCAGTACGACATCTACGGCGACAGCGTGTCGCGCTTCGTGCACCTGGTCGGCTACCCCAGCCCGCATCTGCAGACCGAATTCAGCCAGCAGCAGATCCTCGACGCGCTGCTCGGCGAGGGCGTCGTGGAAGGCATCGCCGACGAGGACACCCGGCTCCGCGTGCCCCCCGGCGGCACCGCCCGCCAGGTTTTCGCGCAGCACCTGCAGCAGCTCTTCGGCACGGCCTACGGCAAGGATTTCTCCCACCTCAGCGTGTCCGAAACCATCGACGCTATCGAGTACTGCCTGTTCCCAAACACCTGCCTGTTCCCGTCGCTGCTGTTCCCGATGGTCTATCGCTTCCGCCCCAACGGCGACGATCCGGACTCCTGCATCTTCGATCTGCTGTTCCTGCAGCCGGTGCCCGATTCCGGCGTCCGGCCGGACCCGGCGGAGGTCATCGAGCTGGATTTCGCGCAGTCCTTCCATGAGGTGCCGGGTTTCGACCCCGGCCTGGCGACGATCTACGACCAGGACACCGGCAACCTCGGCGGCCAGCAGCGCGGCTTCAAGTCCAGCACCAAGCCGGGCCAGACCCTCGGCAACTACCAGGAAGTGCGCCTCCGCCAGCTGCACCAGACGCTGGACACGTTTCTCGGCAAAAAATGAATGAATCGGGAGCTGAACATGAACAAACTGCATGACAAGGTGGCCCTGGTCACCGGCGCCGCGTCCGGCATTGGCGCCGGTATTGCCCGCCGCTTCATCGCCGACGGGGCGACGGTACTGCTCACCGACATCAACGATGCGGCCGGCGCCGCGCTGGCCGACGAGCTGGGACCACGTGCGGCCTACCTGTCCCTCGACGTGCGGGAGGAGTCCGCCTGGCAGGCCGCCATCGCCGAGGTGGAGCGGCGCTGGGGGCGCCTCGACATTCTGGTGAACAACGCCGGCATCTCCTTCCCGGCCCATATCGAGGCCGCCACGCTGGACGACTGGCGCAATCACATGGGCGTACATGGGGAAGGCACCTTCCTCGGCTGCAAGTACGGCGTGGCGAGCATGAAGACGAGTGGCGGCGGCGCCATCGTCAACGTGTCGTCGGTGGAGAGCATCCGCCCGGGACCGCTGTTCGTCGCCTACGGTGCCGCCAAGGCCGCCCAGGATGCGGTCACCAAAACAGTGGCGCTGCACTGCGGCGAGCAGGGCTACAAGATCCGCTGCAACTCGGTGCACCCCGCCGCCACGCGCACCCCCAACCTCCAGCAGTATCTCGACGCCTCTGCCGATCCGGCCCGGCTGGAAGCCATCTACGCCGGCATGCAGCCCCTCAAGCGCATCGCCGAGGTGGCCGAGATCGCCGCCGCGGTGGCCTTCCTGGCCAGCGACGAGGCGAGCTTCATGACCGGCCACCAGATGTACGTGGACGGCGGCGTGCTGGCCAAACCCTATCCCGCCGGTGAAGGCGCATGAGGAACGACATGAACATCGAACGACTGGAACGGGCCGTCGCCGAGCTGCAGGCCACGCAGGCTCTGCACGATCTGAACGTGCGCTACGCCGAAGGGGTGGATCGCCGCGACCGCGCGCTGCTGGAAACCCTGTGGTGGCCGGACTCGGAGATCGATTTCGGGCTGTTCAAGGGGACCGGCCGGCAGTTCGCCGAGGTGATCAGCGCGCCCAATCCGGCGGTGGAGATCAGCTATCACTTCGCGTCCAACGAGCGTTTCGAGGTGGACGGCGACCAGGCCACCGGGCGCAGCTATGTGATCGGCGTGAGCGTGGCGGTCGCCGAGGATGGAGCGAAGACCGACCACATGGTTGGCGGCCGCTACCTGGACAAGTACGCGCGCCGTGACGGCGTGTGGAGGTTCACGCGGCGCCTGTTCGTCGTGGACTGGATGTCCAGCCAGCCCGGCAGCGCCGTCTGGGATGCCGGCATCGGCGCGCTGGCGGCCCGCGGCCGGCCCGGCGCGGACGACGTGTCCTACACCTTCTTCAAATCATGAGCGTCGGCGACAGGCCTGGAGAGAAATCATGAACAACGCATTCCACTCCGTGCTGGACGCCGCCGAGTTGCCGCCCGGCGTCAGCAAGGCCGTGCAGATCGACGGCCACAACATCCTGGTTGGCAATTCCGCCGGCGAGTTCTTCGCGGTGCAGAACCGCTGCACCCACCAGGATTCGCCCCTCGAAGGCGGGCGCATCCGCAACGGCCTGATCGCCTGCCCGCTGCACGGCGTGATGTTCGACGTGCGCACCGGCTGCGGCAAGGGCCAGATGGGCCGCGTGCCGCTGCGCACCTACGCGCTGCGGGTGGTGGACGGGCGCATCGAGGTGTCCGTCGACATGCCGGTGGCGGCCTGAGGAGGCAGGACATATGAACGATCGCATTGCGATGCCGCTGATCCCCGGCGACTACGCCGGCCTGCCGCCCGGCGCGGCGCGCTGCCCCGGCCCCAGCGTGCAGGACATCGTGGCGCAGGACGCGATGCCGGCGCCGGCGGTGCTGCGGGAGTCGAGCTACCGCTTCCTCGGCGAGGAGGACATCGGCTATGCCCGCTACACCTCGCGCGCCCGCTTCGAGCAGGAGATGACCCACCTGTGGGCGCGCACCTGGCAATGGGCGTGCCGCGAAGAGCACATTCCGCAGGTCGGTGACTACTACGTGTATGAAGTCGGTCCCTACTCGGTGCTGGTGGTGCGCACGGAAGAGGGCATCAAGGCTTACTACAACGCCTGCCTGCACCGCGGCACCAAGCTGCGTCCCGAAGAAGGCATGGGCGCCGCCCACGAGCTGCGCTGCCCCTACCACGGCTGGACCTGGACGTTGGAAGGGGCGCTGAAGAGCGTGCCCTGCGCATGGGATTTCCCCCATGTGAAGCCGGACGCCTACCGCCTGCCGGAGGTCCGCGTCGGGCTGTGGGGTGGCTTCGTCTTCATCAACCTGGATGAGGATGCGCCGTCCCTGGAAAGCTACCTGGAGGTGCTGCCCGAACATTTCCGCGACTGGGATCTGGGCCAGCGCTACACCGAGCTGCACATGGGCAAGATCCTGCCGTGCAACTGGAAGACCGGCCTGGAGGCCTTCATCGAGTCCTACCACGTGCTGGAGACCCATCCCCAGCTCCTGTACGGCACCGGCGACGCCAACGTGCAGTACGACGTGTACGGCGACCACGTGACCCGCTTCTACGCGGTGGGCGGGGTGAACAGCCCGCACCTGGAAAAGCCCCTCGGCGAGCAGGAGCTGGTGAACACCATGTTGATCGGCGACCGTTCGGTGGTGAACGACGAGCTGACGGTGGGCGAGGGCGAGAGCGCCCGCACGGTGATGGCGCGTTTCCTGCGCAAGGTGCTCGGCGAGAAATACGGCAGCGACCTGTCGGCGGTGTCCGACGCGGAGATGATCGACACCATCGAATACCACCTCTTCCCGAACATGGTGTTGTTCCCCGGGGTATCCCTGCCGATGGTCTATCGCTTCCGTCCGCTCAAGGACGACCCAGAGCGCTGCCTGTTCGAGATCCTGTTCCTGCGCCCGCTGCCCGACCACGGCGTGCCGCCGGACCCGCCGGAGATGGTGCTGGTCGGCGAGGACGCGTCCTACTCCGTCGTGCCGGGCCTCGACCCGGTGCTGGCGCGGGTTTACGACCAGGACACGGCCAACCTGCGGGCCCAGCAGCAGGGCTTCAGGGCCTCGAAGAAGCCGGGCCAGACCCTCGGCAATTACCAGGAAGTGCGCATCCGCCATTTCGAGCGCACCGTCGATCGCTACCTGGCCAGGCCGCTGGCGAGTGGGGGCTGAGCGTATGGACGCCCTCAAGGTTGTGAGCTTCCTGCACCGCCGCGCCGACTTCAGCCAGGCCCGCTTCAGCGAATACTGGCGGACCACCCACAAGGAGCATGCGCTGAAGCTGGTGGAGGCCGGCTTTTTCCGCGGCTACATCCAGAACCACGCGCTGGACTGGCAACCCGAGGGGCTGACGCGGATGGCCGACGGGGCGCCTGAACTGTGGATCGACGACGTGGCGGCCCTGTCCCGGCTGGTGGACAGCCGCGAATACCGGGAAGGGGCGGGGCCGGACGAGGCGCGCTTCATGACGCCGCCGGCGATCGCCTGCGTGGCCCGTGAGCGCCTTATTGACGGGCAGCGCGACGGGTGCCGCCGCGGCGCGCTGGACGGTGCGGTGAAGCTGATGCTGGTGTGGCAGCGCGACCCGGCTCTGGCGCGGGACAGCTTCATGCGCCTGTGGCTGGCCGGCGACGGTGCCTTGCTGCTGCCCGGCGCGCGGCCGCTGCGCCTGACCCGCCAGGCCGTCGAGGCGCCGGACGATGCGCCCACCGCCTTCGACGGCGTGGAGTGCAGCTGGTGGCCGGATGTGGATAGCCTGCGGGCGGCGTGGGATCAACGCGTCGCCGAGGCCGGCCGCGGGCTGGTGGCGCCGGGTAGCCTGCGCGGCCTGCTGGTCCGCGAGGAAGTGGTGCTGGCGCCGGCAACCGAACAATGAACACAACGAGGAAGAGGAGGAGAAAACCATGACAGGACCGAGCCTGCACAACAAGGTTGCCATCGTCACCGGCGCCGGCATGGGCATGGGCGCCGCCACGGCGCTGCTGTTCGCCGAAGCCGGCGCCAGGGTGGTGGTGTCGGACGTCAATGAGGCGGCTGGCCGCGAGGTGGTCGCCCGCATCGAACGGGCGGGCGGCACGGCGCTGTTCCACAAGGCCAACGTGGCCGTCGGCGCCGACGTGGACGCCCTGGTCCGCGCCACCGTCGAGTGCTACGGTCGCCTCGACGTGGCGGTGAACAATGCCGCGGTGACCCCCGACACGCGGCCTCTGGCCGAACTGGACGAAGCCGAGTTCGACAAGGTGCTGGCGGTGGACCTGAAGGGCGTGGCCTTGTGCCTGCGCTACGAGCTGGCCCAGATGATCCGCCAGGGGCAGGGCGGTTCGATTGTGAACATCGGTTCGGTGAGTTCCTTCCGGCCGCAGCCCAACAACGGCGCCTATGTCGCCGCCAAGCACGGCGTCATCGGCCTGACCAAGGTCGCGGCGCTGGAAAACGGCGCGCACAGGATCCGCGTCAATGCGGTGGCGCCGGGCGCCATCGACACCCCGATGCTGCGCGGCGCGCTCGATGCGATGGGCGCCAGCGAGGCCGATTTCGCCGCGGTGCTGAGCCTGCTCGGCCGCTTCGGCGAGGCGCGGGAAGTCGCCCAGGCCAGCCTGTGGCTGGCTTCCGACCTCGCCTCCTACGTCACCGGCACCACCATCAACGTGGATGCCGGCTACGCCAACCGCTGACCCCGAAACGGGGCAGCGATCATTACAAAGACGATTCACCCAAGAAGGAGACCAGCATGAGTGACAACAACGAGCAGCAGCTTTTGCAGCAACTGGAAGACAAGCAGGCCTTGCGCGAACTGGGCACCCTGTTCGCCCGTGCCGCCGACCGCGCCGACCGCAGCCTGCTGGCCAGCCTGTTCGCCGACGGCGCGCAGGTCAGCGATGGCGGCTTCAGCGGCCCGGCCAGCGAGTTCGTCGGCGTGTGCGCGGCGCCGGCCGGCCTGGAGCGCAGCTTCCACTCGGTGTCCAACGAGTTCTACCAGGTGGACGGCGACACCGCCCGCGGCGAGCTGTACGTGATCACCGTCAGCACCTGGAACAAGGATGGCGCCAAGACCGACACCCTGATCGGCGGCCGCTACCTGGACGAGTACCGCAAGGTCGGCGGGGCCTGGAAGATCGCCCGGCGCACCTTCGTGCATGAGTGGAACATGAGCTTCCCGACCACCACCGTGTGGGACGAGGGCCTGTTCGGCATGATCAAGCTGCGCGGCACCCGCGGCCAGGACGACCCCAGCTACACCCTGTTCGGAGAAAAGGCATGAGCAGCGCCGCCCGCATCCGCGCACTGGCGGACAAGCAGGCGATCCACGAGCAGATGTGCCGCTACATCCAGGCCGTCGATCGCTGTGACCTTGAGCTGCTGAAGTCCACCTTCCACCACGACGGCACGGTGATCTTCGGCATCTTCGACGGCAACGCGCACGCCTTCTGCGACTACGACATTCCCTTCATCAAGGACAACCTGATCTGGGCCTACCACCGCATCGCCAACGTACTGATCGAGTTCGACAGCGACACGCTGGCCCGTGCCGAGTCCTACATGCTCGGCAACGCGGCGGCGGCGCTGCCCGACGGCACGAAGATCAACTGCCCGGACAACATGCGTTACCGCGACGTATGGGAGAAGCGCGACGGCGTCTGGAAGATGCGCCAGCGCGACCTGGTGATGGACTGGAACGGCTGCTGGCCCTACGCCGGCCGCGAGGACGGCGAGTTCGCCGCCTACCGCATCCAGGGCTCGCGGGACCGTAACGACCGCGTCTACCAGCTCGGCCTGGTGCCCTGAGCGGACAGGGCCGGAAGCCCGCCGGCTTCCGGCCTTTCACCCAACGAGGAGGAGAAAGACCGCATGCGTTTCGACAACGACAAGGCGAGGGCGCGATGATCCGTGGCGTCCATCACGTGGCCCTGTCCACGTCCGACCTGCCGCGCCTGCAGGCCTTTTACTGCGATCTGCTCGGTTTCCGGGAGATCACCCGCAGCACCTGGCACGGTGATCAGGGCAAGATCGACCGGGTCATGGACCTGCCGGAAACGGCGGCGACCGCGGTGATGCTGGAGCTTGGTCCGCTGTGCGTGGAGCTGTTCCAGTTCGCGGCGCCGGAGCAGCCGTCGAAGGCGGGCGGCGAGCGGCCGGTGCATAAGCACGGCATCACCCACCTGTGCTTCGACGTGGACGATGTGGATGCGGAATACCGCCGCCTGCACGCGGCCGGCGTGCGCTTCCATACCCCGCCGCAGGATTTCGGTGTGGTCAAGGCCACCTACGGTCGTGATCCGGACGGCAATGTCTTCGAGCTGCAGCAGCTGACGGGCGGCTTTCACGCCTGAAATGCAAACCCCGGAGCGCCGCCTTGCGGCGGTGCTCCGGGGTTCTCTTATGTCGCTTACAGGTCGTCGTCGGTCAGCTTGACCAGCAGCTTGCCTGTATTGGCGCCGGTGAACAGCTTGGCGAAGGCCGGAATGGTGCTGTCGAGGCCGACCGAGATGTCCTCGCTGAACTTCAGTTGGCCGCTGTCCACCCAGCCCTTCATCTCGACGATGGCGGCGGGGAACTGGTCCTGGTAGTAGAGCGTCAGGAAGCCCCGCACGGTGGCGCAGCGGGCCAGGATCTGCCAGTAGTTGTAGGGGCCGGGGATCGGGCCGCTCTTGGTGTAGTCGCCGATGGCGCCACAGAACGCGATGCGCGCGAACATGGCCAGGTTGAGCAGCGCCGCGTCGAGGATCTCGCCGCCGACGTTGTCGAAGAAGATGTCCACGCCCTTGGGGCACAGCTCGGCGATGTCGCGGGACAGCTGCTCGGTGTTCTTGCCCTTGTAGTTGAAGGCGGCGTCGAAACCGAGCTCGTCCACCAGCATGCGGCACTTTTCGTCGCTGCCGGCGATGCCGACCACGCGGCAGCCTTTGATCTTGGCGATCTGCCCGGCGATCGAGCCGACTGCGCCGGCAGCGGCGCTGATCAGCGCGGTTTCGCCGGGCTTGGGCTGGCCGATGTCGAGCATGCCGAAGTAGGGCGTCAGGCCCATCGCGCTGAAGATGCTCAGGTGGTAGTGCAGCGGAAAGTCCGGACTCGGCTGGACCGTGTGGAGGATGCCGTCGGCGCCGATCACCGAGTAATCCTGCCACGCGCTGCAGGCGTAGGCGACCACGTAGTCGCCTTCCTTGTGGGCCGGGTTGCGGCTCTTGACGACGTGACCGAGGGCCGTGCTGCGCACCGGCGCGCCGATGGGGATCGGCGGGAAGTAGGTGCAGTCCGGCTTCATCCAGCTGCGGATCGCCGCGTCGAGGGACAGGTAGAGGTTCTGGATCAGCACCTCGCCGTCGGCGGGCTCGGGGATGGGGACTTTGCGCCAGGCAAAGTCGTCCGCCTCGGGGATGCCGTCCGGGCGGCGGGCGAGGGTGATCTGGCGGTTGAGGGTGTGGGGCATGGCGGGCGTCCTGTCGGGCCGGCGGCGCTTACATCGCGGTCCAGCCGCCATCCACGGTGAGCAGCGCGCCGTGGACGAAGGAGGCCTTGTCGGAGGCCAGCCACAGCACCGCGTTGGCGACCTCGTCCACCTGGCCGAGGCGGCCGATGGGGTGCAGCGGCAGCAGGCTCTTTTCCAGCTCCGGCAGGTTGGGGTGGTTTTCCAGCAGCGGGGTGCGGATCACGCCGGGGCAGATCGCATTGACGCGGATGTTCTTGCCGCCGACTTCCACCGCCACCGTCTTGGTCAGGCCGGCCACCGCATGCTTGCTGGCGTTGTAGGGCGAGGCGCCGGGTACCACGGTGATGCTGAGGGCCGAGGCGGTGTTGATGACCACGCCGCCGCCCTGCTTTTCCATCTGCGCGATGGCGTACTTCATGCACAGCCAGACGCCCTTCAGGTTCACCGCGATGACCCGGTCGAAGTCCGCTTCGGAGGTCTCGGTGATCGGCGCCATGTCGTTGTCCACGCCGGCGTTGTTGAGGGTGATGTCGAGGCGGCCCCAGGTCTCGACGATCTGGCGCACGAGGCTCTCGACTTCGGACGACCTGGTGACGTCTAGGCGGAAGAAGCGGGCGGTGCCGCCGGCGGCCTCGATCTGGGCGACGGTGTCCTTGCCGCCGGCCTCGGTGATGTCGGCCACCGCGACGCGGGCGCCCTCGCGGGCGAAGGCCAGGGCGGCGGCGCGGCCGATGCCGGAGCCGGCACCGGTGATGAGGACGACCTTGTTATCGAATTCTTTGGGCATGGCGGTTTCCGTTGGAGTGGTTGGCAGTGTGGGGACGGGCGAAACAGGGCGGTGCAGCGGGATGTCTGCCGTGGGGGCGAATGCACTCATCCCCACGGGGAAGGGACTACACGCCCCCGGGAGGGGGGCGGGGCGCTCAGCGGCGGCCTTCGATGTAGTCGTTGATCACTTCGTGCAGGCGGCGCACGCGGTCTTCCTGGCCGGACAGGTAGGCGTCCTGGTAACCGCGGGAGTGCAGGCCGAGCTGCTGGGCGACGGCGACGCTCAGGTCCTGGTCGGCGACGAAGCCGATGGAGGCCTCGCCGTGCAGGAAGGTCTCGTGGGGTGCCGGTTCGTACTTGCGCTTGCCGGTCGGGGTGTCCACCTCGTCGCGGCCTTCCACCGGCGGCATCATGACCCAGTGATCGAACAGGCACTTCTCCGGATCGCTGGGGTGCGGCTGCGGCCGCAGGACCTGGAAGAAGTCGCTGGCCATGGTCAGCGTGGTGTTCGGGAAGATCGTGAAGTGGTGGTAGTCGGTCAGCTGGGCGTCCGACACGCCTTCATAGTGCTTGTGGCCGCGGGCCGGACCGAGGGCGCGCTTCTGCTGCTGCAGCGCCACGCGGGTGTCGCGCACGCGGCCCTCGAAGGCCGCCGGGTCCAGGTCCCATTCGCGCAGGATGGTGTCCAGCGGCGCCTGCACCACATTCACACGGGAGCTGGCGGAGGGCTGATGGCCCTTCATCCTCATCACGTTGTGGCCGTTCTTGTACAGCTCGAACTCGGTGTTCTGGTAGGCGTCGTCGATGAAGCTGCCCAGCTCGCGGTGCAGGCTGAGGATGTGGTAAGCCTCGTTGAAGTTGTCGTGGATGATCTTCCAGTTGCAGTCCACCAGGCCGGTCATCCAGTTCACCCGCGTCCAGTTGGCGGTCTGGTAGGCCTCCAGCTGGTCGGCGACGACGCCCAGGTAGTCGCGCAGCGACGGGGCGTTCGGGTCCATGTTGAACCACACCAGGCCGCCGAGGGTTTCGCAGCGGATCTCCTTCAGCTTCATCTTGCCGATCGGGTTGCCCTGCGGGTAGTCCTCGGCGTCACGCACGTGGCGCACCACGCCGTCCAGGCTGAAGGTCCAGCTGTGATAGGCGCAGACCATGCGCTTGACGCCGCACTTGCCGTCGTCGGCAACCAGGCGGTTGCCGCGGTGCGGGCAGACGTTGTAGAACGCGCGGATCGTGCCGTCCTCGTCGCTGGTCATCAGGATGGATTCCGCGCCGATGTTCTGGGTCGTGGTGGAGCCGGGCTTGGCCAGCTGGGCTGCCATGCCGCCGATCTGCCAGGTGCGCGTGAAGACGTGGTCCCACTCCTTCTGCGCGAATTCCTTCGAGTAGTAGCGGTCGCCGGTGATCGGGTCACCGCGCAGGAATGTGCCGCGCTCCTTTGCCTCTTCGATGCGTTGCTCGATGCTCATGTCGTCCTCCTTCGGTGCCGGCCCGGGGCCGGCCCTCATTGATATGAATGGTCAAGGTCTCGTCCGTCGGGGGGACGCCCCGCCGTCTGTGCGGCGGTGGCGTCTGCGATTCCGGGTCGGGTTGCGCTGTGGCGTTCCGACCGATCCTGTGACTTGTCTCGCCGGAAATACTACTCCTATAACAAACAATGTAGTTGGTTTTTTATGTGCCTTCCAGCCGCTTTCGCAGCACTGCCGGGGCGGGGGGAGGATGCCGTCTCGGGACGGGTCATGTGGGCTCAGAACAGGCGGATCAGGCCGAGGGTGCAGGCGATGGCCACCGCGTGGCTGCGGTTGCTGGCGCCCAGCTTCTTCATGGCCTTGCCGAGGTGGAAATGGACGGTCTCGCGGGAGCGGCCGAGGATCAGCCCGATCTCCTCGTCGGTCTTGCCGCGTGCCACCCACGACAGGCACTCCAGCTCCCGCGGCGACAGGGTGTCGGCGGCGGCCTGGGCGTCGCGCTTGCGGGCGGCGCTTTCGAGGGCGTCCGCCCGGGCGATGAAGGCGTGGGAGATCAGCCAGGTCTCGCGCCAGGTGTCCCGGTGGCGGCGGCGCAGCGCGGCCGGATCGTGGCCGAACCAGGACACGTAGCCGGTCTTGCCGCCGGGGCGGTGCACCGGCACCGTCACCGCGCCGTCGGCGCAGTCCCGGTAGGCCGCCAGCGTGTCGCGCTGCGCGGTGTCGAGGGCTTCGCCGCGCCAGGTCTCGCTGTCCGGGTCGGCGTCCCACAGGAAGGCGTCCATGCTGCGCCCGCAGCGCCGGGTGACCGGGCAGTGCAGGGCCAGGCGGTCGTCCTGCCAGTGCTTCAGTGTGTCCGCCGGCCAGCCCATGTCCACGGCGACGAAGCGGCCGTCCTCGGCCAGCGCCAGGCGGGTCTGCTCCATGTCCACCTGGAACGCGGCGCGTTCCCAGCCCAGCGCCGCGGAGTACTCGGCCAGCAGGCGCCCGGCCGCGGCGAGGGAGGGGCTGGCGGCGAGGCCTTCGCGGAAGCGGGCGGCAGTGTTGCGGACCATGGCAGTCTCCTTGGTCACAGGGTTGAAAACGCGGGGGCCTGGGGGAGAGCGGCCTCAGTTGTTGGCTGCGCCGGCCGCGATCCAGCGGCGCAGCAGCTCGCGGGTGGCGTCGTCGAGGGGCGGCTGGCCGAAGGGCATGCGCTCGCCGCTGCCGCCGGCGTCCAGGTGGGTGCCGTCCAGCTTGTGCATCAGGTAGCTCTTGTCCGGCGAGCCGGGGGCGACCCGCTGCAGCGGGCTCTCCACCGAGGCGACCTTGACCAGCGAGGCGTAGGCGCCGCCCGGGTGGAGCTTCATCTGGCCGGCTTCCTGGCCGGTGAGGTGGCAGGTGGCGCAGTTGCCACGCAGCACCGGCACGATGTCGCGGGAAAAACTGACTGAAGGGCTGACGGCGGGCGCGGCGGCCCCGGCACCGGCTGATGCCAGGGCGGCCAGCGCCGCGACCGCGAGGGCCGCGAGGCTGGCGCTGCGCATTACGCTGCCGTCCCGGTGGCGTGCAGGCCGGCGATGTAGCCGAAGGTCAGCGCCATGCCGATGGTGCCGCCGGCACCGTAGTAGGCGCCGCGGGCCGGGCTGGCGATGCAGTTGCCGGCGCCGTAGAGGCCGGGGATCGGCTTGCCGTTGGTGTCCATCACCTGGGCGTGCTCGTTGATCATCGGCCCGCCGTTGGTGTCGAGGGCACCCGGGGCGAGGATGAAGGCGTAGTACGGGCCCTGTTCGGTGAGCGGGTGCATCGTCACGTTGGGCATCGGGTTGGCGGGCTGGCTGCTGCCTTTGCGCACTGGTGAGAACAGGGCCTGCCAGTCCTTGTCGTAGTCGTGCGCGCCGCGGTCGAACTCCAGGTCCTTGCCGGTCTTCGCGTAGCCGTTGAAGCGGCCGACGGTGTCGGCGAGCTGGCTGGCGAAGTCCGCTTCCAGCTTGAAGCCGCCGGTCTTGTCCTGCAGCTTGTCGAGGCGCGCGGCGATGTTGGCGGACAACTCGGCGAGGCTCGCACCCTCGATCAGGTGCGGCGAGGCACGGCGGTCGGCGGGGATCGGGAAGGCGCCGCCGAAGGCGTCCAGGCTGCGCCCGTCGAAGATCATGAACTGGAACTGGTTGGGGTACTCCTTCTTCACCGGATCGAAGACGAAGTGCACCTGGGTGCGGTCGTTGTAGTTGATCTTCTCGTTGACGATGCGCCGGCCGTACTTGTTGACCAGGATCATCGCGTCGCCCGGCAGCACGAAGGCGCCCATGCCGATGGCGCGGTTCTGCAGGGCCTCCTCCAGCACGACCTGGGTGCGCCAGGCGGTGTTGAGGCTGCCCATGCGGGCGCCGGCGGCGCCGGCGATGGAGATGAAGTCGCCGGTCGAGCCGGGCATCGCGCAGGCGCCGTAAAGGCCGGGCTGGTGCAGGCCGACCAGCTCGGTGTTGTGGGCGAAGCCGCCGGTGCCGAAGACCACGCCGCGGCGGGCCTTGATGCGCACCAGCCTGTCGCCGTGCATGGCCTCGATGCCGACCACGCGCTCGCCGTCCTTCACGACGCGGGTGACCCGGTGTTCGAGGAGGATCGGCATCTTGCGGGCGGTCAGCCACTTTTCCATCTGGCTGGCCAGGCTGCCGCCGCCCACGCTGGAGCCGGCGCCGGCCGCCGGTTCGAGGGCGCGGCCGCGGGAGACCTTGTTCTCCGGCAGGTGGTCGGCATAATCCGGGGCGTACTTGTCCACGAACCACATCTTGAATTCACGGAAATGCACCGCGTCCAGCTTGCCCAGGTGCTCGATCATCTTCGAGCCCTTATCGTAGAAAGTCTCCAGCAGGCGGTAGTCGTGCGGGTCGAGACCGAGGGTCGGGCTGTGCGGCGTGTATTCGCGGGGGTAGGCGTAGCGGGCCAGGTAGCGCAGGCAGTCGAGCTTGTCGTC
The DNA here is from genome assembly GCF_058800215.1 of Zoogloea sp. GW822-FHT05C07. Taxonomy (NCBI): domain Bacteria; kingdom Pseudomonadati; phylum Pseudomonadota; class Betaproteobacteria; order Rhodocyclales; family Zoogloeaceae; genus Zoogloea; species Zoogloea sp. GW822-FHT05C07. The sequence goes on along the minus strand of NZ_CM179510.1, from coordinate 2,075,340 downwards.
GTGGATGCCGCGGGCGCGCAGGAAGGGGTTGTTGGGAATCCAGGTGACGCCGCCGGACTTGCCGGTGGTGCCGCCGGGCAGCGGCATCTTCTCCACGAGCATCACCTGGGCGCCCTGGCCGGCGGCGGTGACGGCGGCGGCACAGGCGGCTGCGCCGGAGCCGATGCAGATCACGTCGGTTTCATGGTCCCACTTCTGGGCAGAAGCCTTGGCCGCTTCGGCGGCGGAGGGCGCGAGGCCGAGGGTGGCCAGGCTGCCGGCGGCGATGGCGCCGCGCTTCAGCAGGTCGCGGCGGGTGGACTGCTTGGGGGTAGTGCTGCTCATCACGTTCTCCTTTGGATTTTCGTCTTGGGGCGGGCCTTGTCCGGGGCCTGCCGAGTCTCCAGCGCGGTGCCTGTCCGGTTCGTCCGGAGCTTTGTTGTGCCGCGCCTTTTTTTATTTACAACATGTGTTGTAAACTAGACCAAGCCTGATTGAAGAGTCAACACATGCCTGCACCCGTCGACCACGAAAGCCGCCGCCGGCAGATCGCCCGTATCGCCACCGACATCATTTCCCGCGTCGGGCTGGATGCGGTGACGATGCGCCAGATCGCCGCCGAGGCCGGATTCAGCACCACCATCGTCACCCACTACTTCGCCAGCAAGCGTGAGCTCTTGCTGTACACCTACCGCTCGTCGGCGCTGGACGCCCAGCAGCGGGTGGACGAGGTGCTGGCGCTGGACCCGGCCGACCTGCAGGGCAGCATCGAGGCGCTGCTGCCGCTGGACCCGGCCCGGCTGGGGGAGTGGAAGGTCTATTTCGCGTTCTGGCAGATGGCGCTGGTGGATGCGGATTTCGCCGCCGAGCAGCGCTCCCAGGCCGAGAACGCGCGTTCCATCCTGCAGCGCGTGCTGGAGGCGCGGGTTGCCGCCGGGCGCTGCCGCGTGGTGCCGGACGAGGTGGGCACCGCCGCCCGGCGCCTGCTGGTGCAACTGCTGGGTATCGCCATCCATTCCCTTTTCGACGCGACGGACTGGTCGGGGGACGGGCAAAAGGCCTATCTGGCCAAGGAGCTGGCCGCTCTGGGATACTGATGCGGTAAAGCACAACACAAGATCACAAGGAGACAGCAATGAGCGAAGAAACGAACGGCCTGCAGTGGACCGACAATTACCTGCTCGGCTACACGCCGATGGACGATACCCACCGGGAGTTCGTTGACGTGGTGAACGCCATGCTCACCTGCGCCGACGCCGAACTGGCCGCCAAGGTGCGCGCCTTCATCGAGCATGCCGAGAAGCATTTCGCCGACGAGAAGGCGTGGATGGAGGCGAGCGACTTCCCGGCCGCCGACTGCCACATGGACGACCATAACGCGGTGCTGGCTTCGGCCCGCGAGGTCGAGCCGCTGGTGGCCGCCGGCAACATTGCCATCGGCCGCGAGTTCGCCGCTGAATTGGCGCGCTGGTTCCCGGGCCACGCCGATTACCTGGATTCCGCGTTGGCCCACTGGCTGGTCAAGAAGAGCGCCGGCGGCAAGCCGGTGGTGTTGCGCCGCAAGGTGACGCTGCCCGAGTGAGGTGCCGGCCGGCGGGCCGGAGAAAGCCGTGGGGGCGAATTCACTCGCCCCTAACAGCGCCAGCCCCTGGTGCGACCCTGCCGGTCCAGCCGGTCCAGCCGGTCCAGCCGGTCCAGCCGGTCCAGCCGGTCCAGCCGGTCCAGCCGGTCCAGCCGGTCCAGCCGGTCCAGCCGGTCCAGCCGACCGGGTGAGACGCTGGATCGGAAACTGGTCTCCGCCCGCCCCTTGGTTTTTCCGCCGAAGCGGAGTAGTCTTAAACAAACAAAATTGTTTGTTTGTAAAAATGGAGACGCAGCCGGACCGGCGACGCCGCGCGAGGCTGGAGGAGAACGGCATTCATGGAACACTACGATTACATCGTCGTCGGCGCCGGCTCGGCCGGCTGCGTGCTGGCCAACCGCCTGTCGGAGGACGGGCGCAGCCGCGTGCTGCTGCTGGAGGCCGGCGAGCACAACGCGACGCCGCTGGTGAACATGCCCAAGGGCTTCGCCAAGCTGGTCGCGATGCCGGCCCATGCCTGGCACTTCCCGGTCCAGCAGCCGCGCCTGCCGGGCCAGCCGGCCGGCGAGATGTGGGTGCGCGGCAAGGGCCTCGGCGGCTCCAGCGCCATCAACGGCATGATCTACGTGCGCGGCCAGCCGGAAGACTATGAGGCCTGGGGCGAGGCGGCCGGTGCCGACTGGAACTGGGCGACGATGAAAGAAGTCTTCCGCCGCCTCGAGAACCACGACCTCGGCGCGGACGAGCTGCGCGGCGTCGGCGGGCCGCTGCACGTCAGCGCCGGCAAGTTCCGCTACCCGGTCAGCGAGGCGATGATCCGCGCCGGCCAGGATATGGGCCTGCAGCGCAAGGAAGACCTCAACCGGGAGGACCAGGAAGGCGTCGGCTACTACGCCCACACCATCCACAAGGGGCGGCGCTGGAGTTCCGCGAAGGCCTTCCTGGAGCCGGCCCGGCGGCGGCCCAACCTGCAGGTGCTGACCGGCGTGCAGGTGGACCGGGTGCTGTTCGACGGCACGCGGGCGGTCGGCGTGGCCGGCCGGCGCAACGGCGAGGCGGTCCGCTACCGCTGCCGCGGCGAGGTGATCCTGTCCGGCGGCGCGATGCTGACGCCGAAGATCCTGCAGCTGTCGGGCATCGGCCCCGGGGATGTACTGCACAAAGCCGGCGTGCCGGTGCTGGTGGACGCGCCTGACGTGGGCCGCCGCATGCGCGAGCACCTGGGCTTCCTGCTGCCCTTCCGCCTGAAGAACGACAAGGGCCTCAACCACCGTTTCCGTGGCCTCGGCCTGGTGCGCAGCGTGCTGGAGTACTACCTGCTGCGCAGCGGCCCGATGGCCACCGGGCCCTTCGAGGTGGGCGCCTTCGTGCGCACCTCGCCGGCGGTGAAGACGCCGGACGCCCAGCTCTACCTGTCGGCCTTCACCTATCCGCGCAGCGACGACAACTTCCCGGTGCCGGACGGCGTCGAGGACCAGCCCGGCATCACCGCCTACGGCCAGCTGGTGCGCCTGAGCAGCGAAGGTGAAATGGCCATCACCTCCGCCGACCCGAATGCCGCGATGGACATCAAGCCCAACTGGCTGACTACCGACGAGGACTGCCGCGCCGCCATCGACATGTTCCGCTACATGCGTCGTTATATGCGCCAGCCGGCGCTGGCCGGCTACGTCGGCGAGGAACTCGGCCCCGGCGTCGCCTGTGAGACCGACGAACAGATCCTCGACCTGTTCCGCCGCGCCTCCCTGTGCGGCACCCATGCCGTCGCCACCTGCCGGATGGGGCGCGACGCGGCCTCAGTGGTGGATGAACGCCTGCGCGTGCGCGGCGTGCAGGGCCTGCGCGCGGCGGACTGTTCGGTGATGCCGGCGCCGATCTCCGGCAATACCAACGGGCCGGCGATGGCGCTGGGCTGGCAGGCCGCCAAGCTGATCCTGGCCGACCGGGCGGGGGGCTGAGCGATGGCCGAGAGCAATCTGAAAGTCGTCCTCGCCAGCCGGCCCGACGGCAAGCCTTCCACCGCCAACTTCCGCGTCGAGACGGCGCCCTTGCCGGAGCCCGCCGACGGCGAGGTGCTGGTGCGCAATCAGTGGCTGTCCATCGACCCCTACATGCGTGGCCGCATGATGGACATCCGGACCTATGCCGAGCCGGTGGCCCTCGGCGACGTGATGGTCGGCGACACCGCCGGCATCGTCGTCGCGTCGCGGCATGCCGGTTTCGCACTCGGCGACGCGGTGGCCGGCCCCGTTGGCTGGCAGCGCTACGGCACGCTGCCGGGCCAGGCCCTGCGCCGTGTGGACACGGCCCGCGTGCCACTGTCGGCAGGTCTCGGCGTGGCCGGCATGCCCGGCGTCACCGCGTGGGTCGGGCTGATGGACCTGTGCGCGCCGCAGGCCGGCGAGACGGTGGTGGTCACCGCTGCGTCGGGCGGTGTCGGCGGTGTGGCCGGCCAGCTGGCGCGCATCGCCGGCTGCCGCGTGGTCGGCGTGGCCGGCGGGCCGGAGAAATGCCGCCACGTGGTGGAGGACCTGGGCTTTCACGCTTGCCTCGACTACCGCGCCGAGGACTTCCGCCAGCAGCTCAAGGCGGCGGTGCCGCAGGGCATCGACTGCATCTTCGACAACGTCGGCGGCGCGGTGCTCGACGCGCTGGTCGGCCGCCTGAATCCCTTTGCGCGGGTGGCCCTGTGCGGCGCCATCTCCGAGGTGGACAACCCCAGCCCGACGGGCCTGCGCCGCCTGCTGCCGCTGATCGTCAACCGCGTGAAGCTGCAGGGCTTCATCGTCGGCGACCACCCGGCACGCTGGCCGGTGGCCATCGACGCGCTGTCCGGCCATGTCGCGGCGGGGCGCATCCACTATCGGGAAACCGTTGCCGACGGGTTGGAGAACGCTCCGCAGGCACTTCTTGATCTGCTTGCCGGGCGGAGCCTCGGCAAGCAACTGGTGCGTATCGCCTGATTCCGGAAAGGAAACCAAACATGGAATGGGATTACGACGTAATCATCGTCGGCGGGGGCGGTGCCGGCCTGGCCGCCGCGCTGATGGCCCACAAGGAGGGCGCCCGCTGCATGATCGTCGAGGCCGACGGTCGCCTCGGCGGTGCCACCGCCCAGTCCGGCGGGGTGTTCTACGCCTGCGGCACCAGCGTGCAGCGCGCCGCCGGCATCATGGACGACACGCCCGACGACCTCTACGACTACCTGATGACCCTCAACCAGTGGCAGCTGCGTCCGGACCTGATCCGCTACTACGCGGACCACTGCGGCGCCGCGCTGGAATGGCTGATCGAGCTGGGCAGCGAGTTCCCCAGGGAATGGCTGGTCAAGTCGGGCGTGGACACGGTGGCTCGCGGCCATTCCAGTCAGGGCGCGGGCTCCGGCATCGCCGACGCGCTGATCAACGCGGCCGGCGCGAAGGGCATCGATACGGCCCTCGGCAGCCGTGTGGAAGAGATCCTCTTCGAAGATGGCCGGGTCGTCGGCATCCGTGCCGCCGGCACCGAATTGCGCGCGCCGACGGTGGTGATCACCAGCGGTGGCTTCGGCAACAACCCGGAAATGCTCCGGCGCCTGTACCCGTCGGCCTGCCACGAGGACTGGACCTGGGCGGTGCACAAGGACGTGCCCTATGTGCTCGGTGACGGCATCACGCTGGCCGAGCAGCTTGGCGCCGGCGTGGTCGGCCACGACACCGGCCTGGTGCTGCCCACTTCGGGCTTCAGCAAGTCGCTGGAGGCCTTCCTGCCGCCGTGGATCATTGCGGTGAACAAGGAGGGCCGGCGCTTCATGTCCGAGTTGTCGCCGTACAGCGTGTGCGGCTACCTGCTCAATGCGCAGACCGAACGCAAGGCCTGGGCAATCTTCGACGAGCAGGCCCTGGTGGAAGCCAGTACCAACACCAAGTACCTCGACCCCTACAACGCCGGCATCAGCATCCCGACCTGGGAGGAGCCGACGCTGCGGGCCCAGGTCGCGGCGGGCCGCGTCAAGGTGGCGGACAGCCTGGCGGCGCTGGCCGACCAGGTTGGCATCGACGGCGCCGCGCTGGCGCAGACCGTGGCCCGCTACAACGCCGACTGCGATGCCGGCGGCGACTTTCAGTTCTTCAAGAAGGCGCCGGCCTACTTCCCGATCCGCCGGGAGCCGTTCTACGCGGTGGAGATCCGCGCCGCGATCATCGGCCTGACCGCAGCCGGCCTCGACATCGACCGCCAGGCCCGCGTGCTCGACGCGCACCAGCGGCCGATCCCCGGTCTCTACGCGGCGGGCGAGGTGCTCGGCTGCTTCCACGGGGCGCGCTACGGCGGCGGCGGCGTGTCGATCGGCAACGCGGTGGTGTTCGGCCGCCTGGCCGGCGCCGAGGCGGCCCGCGCTGCGCTGGCGGAACAGGTCGAGACCGGGGTGGCGGCATGAAGCGCCTGGCCGGCCGAGTGGTGCTGGTGACGGGCGCAGCCCGTGGCATGGGTGCGACGATGGCGCGCCTGTTCCATGCCGAAGGTGCCAGCGTGGTGATCGCCGACATTCTCGATGCGGACGGCGCGGCACTGGCCGACGAACTCGGTGACGGCGCTCTGTTCCAGCATCTCGACGTGACGGAGGAGGCCGACTGGCGGCGCGTCGTCAGCGACGTGCTGGAGCGCTGGGGCAGCATCGACGGGCTGGTCAACAACGCCGGCATCAACTTCTCGGAAACCCTGGCCAAGACCGGCCTGGCCGATTTCCGCCGGGTGGTGGACGTGAACCTGGTGGGGCCCTTCCTCGGCATCAAGCACGTCGGGCCAGCGATGGCTGCGCGCGGCTACGGCCGCATCGTCAACATCTCGTCGATCGGCGGCATGACGGCCTGGAACTCGATGGGCGCCTACTGCGCCAGCAAGTGGGGCCTGCGCGGCCTCAGCCGGGTGGCGGCGCTGGAGCTGGGCCAGCGCGGCGTGCGGGTCAATTCGATCCATCCGGGCGGCATCGACACGAGCATGGGCAGCATGTTCGACGGCGACACCGACGCCCTCGACAAAGCCTACCGCAGCCAGCCAGTGCCGCGCATCGGCCGGCCCATCGAGATCGCCCGCATGGCGCTGTTCCTGCTAGGCGAGGAAGCCTCCTACGTATGCGGCGCCGAGATGGTGGTGGATGGCGGCAACCTGGCCGGCCGCTACTTCGACGGTCTGCCCGGCGCGCCCGCCACTACCTGATCCGGTAGTTGTGGGCGACGGCGGAACGGACGATACTGCGTCCACATAAAAAACAAACAGTCCTGATCATAAGGAGCGAGATAATGGACAACGTCCAGGTTTACAAGGAACTCATCCAGCGCATGCTGGCCCTCGTCGATGCCGGCACCACCGACAGCGCCGCCGGCGCCTACCGCCAGCCGTCGTCGGTGTATACCGATCCGGCCCTGTTCGAGCGCGAGAAGGCCACCATCTTCAAGGACGAGCCGCAGTTCGTGTGCTTCTCCAGCGACCTGCCGGAGAAGGGCAGCTACTACACCTTCGACGACCTCGGCGTGCCGGTGCTGCTGACCCGCGACAACGAAGGCAAGGTCAATGCCTTCCTCAACGCCTGTACCCACCGCGCCGCGCGCCTGAAGGACGGCTGCGGCAAGACCGCCTCGCTGGCCTGTCCGTACCACAACTGGGGCTTCGACCTGAAAGGCAAGCTGCGCGCGGTGTGGGAGGAAAAGAGCTTCGGCAGCATCGAGAAATCCCTGTACGACCTGGTGCGCCTGCCGGTCGAGGAAAAGTACGGGATGATCTTCGCCGGTATGCACCCGGACGTGAAGGTCTCGGTGGACGACATCCTCGGCCACATGGCGCCGGTCTTCGAGATGTGGGACCTGGGCTCCCTCGGCTACGTGGCCCAGCACGAATGGAAGCTGCAGACCAACTGGAAGCTGGCGCTGGACACCTTCTGCGAGGGCTACCACTTCCTGGCCCTGCACAAGAACACCCTCGGCGGCATCTCCATCGGCAACACCTCGGCCTTCGACACCTTCGGCCCCGAGGGGCGCAGCCACCGCCTGGCCTTCCCCAACGAGAGCATCAAGCGCCTGAAGGAGATCCCCGAGTCCGAATGGACGCTGGACATCTTCAACGACTTCCAGCTGGTGCACTTCATCTACCCCAACACCTCGTTGCTGGTGTCGCCGGTGTCGGTGGAATTCTTCAAGCTCTACCCCGGCGATAAACCCGGCGAGCATCGCACCATCTACCGCAGCTACGTGCGTCAGGGCGGCGACAAGGGCTGGGACGGCAATACGCCGCAGGAGCACTTCGAGTTCATCTGCAAGGTGGTGGATGAGGAGGACTACTGGGTGTCCACCAACGTGATGAAGAACCTCAACGCCGGCATGCTGCGCTACAGCACCTTCGGCGCCAACGAGCCGGCCCTGCAGAACATGCACCAGGCCTTCCTGCGCGGCGTCGGCGAGGTGCCGGTCGAAGCGCCGCCGACCAAGGTGGGGGTTGCCGCCGGCTGCTGAGCGGCTGCGTCATCGATTCGTGGGTGGAGGGACCGTCGCCGGGGCTTGGGCTCCCGGGGCGGTCCCTTCGCCTTTTTGCGTCATCCGCAGGCGGAACGGAGGCCATGGCGGGTGGTCAGAGCCGAAGCCCCGGTTTGATGAAAAAGTGTCGCGGCCCGACTGTTTGTGACGTGCCGCATAGCGTCCGTGGGGCGCCTGGGAGAGTCTTCCTTCCCATTGGAATAGGGATTGACCACTTCTGCCGTGCTCCCGCCTCGTCCGCTCGTCCGGCAGGCAGGAGCGTGGTGGCGGAGGCGGAGGAGTGGCGCAACGTGTCGATGCATTTGCGAGCCGGCGTCTGGAGGGATGCGTTCTCGGCCCTGCCGTTGAAGATCAAGGCAGCGTTGCTGTCGGTGCTCGTCTTCACCGTCGGGATCGGGGCGCTGGCCTGGCATGTGGCCCGCGGCCTGCATGAGGACTTCGAAGCCCTGATCGGGCATGAGCAGGCCACTGCCGCCAGTTTCCTGGCGCGTACGCTGGACGCCGAGCTGCGCTTCCGCCTCGATACCCTCAACGTGATGGCGGAGCACATCGCCGCGCTGCCGGAGCCGTCTCCCCGCGCTGTGCAGGACTATCTGCTGACCCAGCCGATGGCCAACCGCCTGTTTACCCGCGATGTCTATGTGATCCGGAGCGATGGGGAGCGTATCGCCGAGAGCCCGGCGCGTGGCCATGTCGGCAGCCAGTATCGCGATGCGGCTTATTTCACCCGCCTGGTGGCGAGCCGCAAGCCGGTGATCCGCGCCTGGTTCGGGCGTTTCGCGCGCCAGCCGGTGCTGTTGGTGGTGGTTCCGATCATCGATCGCCACGGGAATCTGCTCGGGGCGATGTGCGGGGCGGAACTGATCGAGAAGGGCAGCCATTTCCACCTCACCGAGGAGGTCCGCAACGGGCAGACCGGGGGCTTCCACGTGTATGCCCTCGAACAGCGCATCTTCGCGGCCAGCACGGACGCGAGCCGGGTCCTGCGTCCCCTGCCGGCCCCGGGCGTCAACCCGCTGCTCGATCGTCGCCTCGATAAGGGTTACATGGGGCCAGGACGGACCGTGGACTCGAAGGGCGTGGACCTGATCAGCGCCGCGGCGCCGGTGATGGACGGGCAGTGGCTGGTGGTGTCCTATCTGCCGACCGCCGAAGCCTTCGCGCCGCTGCGGGCGGCGAACACACGCATCTATGGCGGTGCGGCGCTGGCTGCGTTGCTGGCGGGCGCATTGATCTGGTTCGGTCTGCGCCGCGCGTTGCTTCCCCTTGAGCGGGCGACGCAACGGGTCGGTGAGTCCGTCGCCGGCGACCAGCCGGCCGTGCAACTGGAAGAGGCTGGCAGCCGGGAGATCCGCCTGCTGCTGCACAACTTCAACGTACTGCAGGCACGGGTTGCCGAGCAGCAGGACTTCATCAGCAAGGAACGGGACCGCCTGGAGCGCGAGGTGTCGGTGCGTACTGCCGAACTGCGGGCCGTCAATGCGGCCTTGAACCAGCGTTCGGCGGAGGTGGAGGACCTCTACAACCGGGCGCCCTGCGGCTACCACTCGGTGGACCGCCACGGGGTCTTCCTGCGCATCAACGATACGGAATTGGAGTGGCTGGGGTACCAGCGTGAAGAGGTGGTCGGCAAGCTGCACCTGACTGACGTTCTCCCCCCCGAGCTGGCGCAGCGTTTCGAGGCGTACTTCGCCAAGTTCCAGCGGGACGGCTTCGTGCAGGATCTGGAATGGGAGCTGCGTGGCAAGGATGGCGGCACGATGGCGGTGCTCATCAATTCCACGGCGATCCGCGACGCGGCGGGGCACTTCGTGGCGTCGCGCACCACCGTTTTCGACAACCGCCAGCGCAAGGCGCTGGAACTGGCGTTGCGCAAGAGCGAGGCGCTGCTGCACGGCGTGCTCGACAACGTGCCGGCGCTGATCGCCTACTGGAGCCGGGACCTGCACAACGAGTTCGCCAACAACGCCTTCGAGGCCATGTTCGGGCTGACGCCGCCGGAAGTGAAGGGGCTGCATCTGCGCCAGGTGATCGGTGCCGAGGCCTTCGAGATGACCCGTCCTCATCTGGCGGCGGTGTTGCGCGGCGAAGGGCGCGCCTTTGAGCGCCCGCTGGTCGATGTGCGCGGCGTGCGGCGGTGGACGCAGGTGCAGTACATCCCCGACTACGAAGAGGGCGTCGTGCGCGGCTTCTTTGCGCTGGCCTCGGACATCACCGCGTCGAAGGAGAAGGAGGGCGAGATCGAGGCGCTCAACCAGGAGCTGGCCCGCCGCGCCGACGAGGCGGAGAGCGCCACCCGCGCCAAGAGCGTGTTCCTCGCCAACATGAGCCACGAGATCCGCACGCCGATGAACGCCATCATCGGACTCACTCACGCGCTGCGCCGCACCGGCATCGACGCGGCGCAGGCCGTCATGCTGGACAAGGTCCTCGGGGCCGCCGACCACCTGCTGGGGGTCATCAACGACATCCTGGACATCTCGAAGATCGAGGCCGACAAGCTGGTCCTCGAACGCGCCGACTTCGAGTTCGAGGCGATCCTGGCGCGGATCCGTTCGATGCTCGGCGAGCGCCTGCGGGAAAAGGACCTGGACCTGCTCATCGACACCCCCACCGGACTCGGCTGGCTCAACGGCGATGCGGTGCGCCTGAGCCAGGCGCTGCTCAACTACCTGGGCAACGCGGTGAAGTTTACCGAGCGCGGCGGAATCACCCTGCGCGTGCGGGTCGTGGAGGAGGGCAGCGAGGGGCTGCTGCTGCGCTTCGACGTGGTGGACACCGGCATCGGCATTCCTGCCGAGGCCTTGTCGCGCCTGTTCATGGCCTTCGAGCAGGCCGACGATTCGACGACGCGCAAGTATGGCGGCACCGGTCTTGGGCTGGCGATCACCCGCCGTCTGGCCCGTCTGATGGGGGGCGAGGCCGGCGCCAGCAGTACGCCAGGGGTCGGCAGCACCTTCTGGCTCACGGCCCGGTTCCGCCGCGCCAAGGCACCGGCAGCGACTTCTTCCGGCGATACCGCGTCGGGAGAACACTTGTCGGCCGAAGCCATCCTGCGCCGCGACCACGCCGGCACCCGCATCCTGCTGGTGGAGGACGAGCCGTTGAACCAGGAAGTGGCCCGCTTCTTCCTCGACGAATGCGGCCTGCAGACGACCACTGTCAGCGACGGCGCGGAGGCGGTGGCACGGGTCGCCGTCGAAGATTTCGCGCTGGTGCTGATGGACATGCAGATGCCGGTGATGGACGGCCTCGAAGCGACCCGCCGCATCCGCCTGCTGCCGGGCAAGGCGCGGCTGCCGGTGCTGGCGATGACCGCCAATGCCTTCGCCGACGACCGCAGGCACTGTCTCGCCGCCGGCATGAACGATTTTGTCGCCAAGCCGGTCGAGCCGGCGGTGTTCTACGCGGTCTTGCTGCGCTGGCTGGAGGCACGCTGAGACCGCTCCGGCATCGTCGTGACGGCGGTGGATTGAATGCATACAATCCACGCTCCGACGACCCGGATTGATCCCATGCCTTCCAACACGCCCGCGTGGCGGCCGATCGACCTCGATCCGCACAAGCCTGCCTACATCGCCATCGCCGACGCCATCGCCGCGGACATCCGCGACGGCCGCCTGGCAGCGAACACCCGGCTGCCGCCCCAGCGCCAGCTGGCCCACGTGCTGGGCCTCAACTTCACGACCATCAGCCGCGCCTACGCCGAGGCCCAGCGCCGCGGCCTGCTCGATGCGCGGGTCGGGCAGGGCACCCGGGTGCGACCGGAGGCCTGCCCGCGGGTCCGTCACGCCGCCGCCCGCGCGCAGCTGATCGACATGTCGATGAACCTGCCGCCTGAGCCAGACCAACCCGAGCTGCTGGCCCGCATGGAGACCGGCCTGCGCGGGCTGTGCGGCGACATCAACTCCCTGCTGCGCTACCAGCCCTTCGGCGGCAGCCCCGAGGACCGGGAGGCCGCCGTGCATTGGCTGGCGCGGCGCGGCATCGCGACGGGCATGGACAAGGTATTGGTCTGCCCGGGCACGCACAGCGTGCTCAACGCGCTGCTGAGCACCCTGGTCGGCACCGGCGGCGGCCGCGTGTGCTGCGACAACATCACCTATCCGGGCATCCGCGCGCTGGCGGCGATCCACGGCGTCAGCCTGCTTGGCCTGCCGTCCGACGCGGACGGCATTCTGCCCGACGCCTTCGAGCGCTGCTGCCGCGACAACCAGCCGGCGGCCCTGTACATCAACCCGACGATCCACAACCCGACCACCACCACGATGTCCGCCGGGCGCCGCGAGGCGATCGCCGAAATCGCCGCGCGCCACCAGGTGGCGGTGATCGAGGACGACCCTTACGGCCTGCTGCCGGAGGCGCCGCCACCGAGCTTCAAGACCCTGCTGCCGGAGCTCACCTACCACGTCTGCGGCCTGTCCAAGACCGTCGGCGCCGGCCTGCGGGTGGCCTACCTGGCGCTGCCGGACGCCCGCCAGCTGCCGCGGGTCAGCGGCATCCTGCGCGCGGTGTCGGTGATGACGCCGCCGATCTCGACGGCCATCGCCACCGAATGGGTGCTCGACGGCACCGCCGAGCAACTGGTCCGCTTCATCCGCGCGGAGTCGAGGGTGCGCCAGCAACTGGCCGCCGCAGCCCTCGGCCCGACCGCCTTCCAGGCCTCGCCCGACGGCTTTCACCTGTGGCTGCCGCTGCCGGAAGGCTGGAGCCGGGTCAGCTTCGCGACCCACCTGCGCAACAGCGGCATCGGCGTGGTGACCAGCGACGCCTTCCTGGTCGGCGGCGCGGCGGTGGAGGCGGTCCGCATCTGCCTCGGCGGCGCCGCCAGCCGCGGCGACGTGCAGCACGCCATGGAGCTGGTCGGCGCGGCCCTGTCCCACCCGCCGGCGATCTACTCCTCCATCGTCTGAATCCCCTTGCCTGCCGCGGACGCGCCTGCGTCCCGGCGGGGCGGACCATCCGCCGTCCGTCCCGACACCTCTTCTCCACGCCGTCTCCGCCGACGCGCCCTGCAGGCCCTTGGGCACGGACAGAATCCATGCGATTGAAGATTGTATGCATTCAATGCATGCACGGCGTGGGTGCGCGTGGTGTCGTCGATGCACTGGCCGAGTGCGTTGATCTGCCAGCATTTTCAGGCGTCTGGGTAGCGCCCCGGAACCCCCTTCGAAACCCAAGAAAATGATTCTTCGTACTTTTATTGTATGCATACAATAAAAGTAAATTGATGGCACGTCTGTTGCTGAATTGATGCTGCGCACCACCGGCGGCAGACATCGGCCCAGGCCTCCATGACACCCCGGCGGTGCGCATCTCAAATCCCAACCATGAGGAATCTGACATGCCCGCTGTGACCCTGCCCCCCCATACCGCCGGTGATTTCTTCGTCGACTACGAAGAGAAGGTCTTCGAGGACGTGAAGGCCGAACCCGGCCAGAAAGCCCTCGTCACCTTCCACACCGTCGCCTTCGAAGGCTCCATCGGTCTGGTGAACCTGCTGCAGGCCACCCGCCTGCTGCGCAAGGGCTTCGACACCACCATCCTGCTCTACGGCCCGGGTGTCACCCTCGGCCTGCAGCGCGGCTTCCCACGCCTGGGCGACGAGGCCTTTCCGGGCCACCTGGCGATCAACAAGCAGCTCGCCAAGTTCATCGAGGAGGGCGGCAAGGTCTATGCGTGCCGCTTCGCGCTGCAGGCCTTGTACGGCCACGGCGAGCCCTCGCTGATTCCCGGCATCCGCCCGATCAGTCCGCTCGACGTGATGGACATCCAGCTCCTTCACAAGCGCGACGACGCCTTCGTCATCAACAGCTGGACGCTCTGAGCGCCACGCCGAGGAGACGAGCATGACGACCGAACGAATCGTCCGCGTGGCCGCGGTGCAGATGAGCCCGGATCTCACGTCCGCCACCGGCACGGTGGACAAGGTCTGCCGCGCCATCCTGGAAGCGGGGGAGAAGGGCGCCCGGATGGTGGTCTTTCCGGAAACCTTCGTGCCCTACTACCCGTACTTCTCCTTCGTCCAGCCGGCGGTGGCGATGGGCGCGGAACACCTCAAGCTGTACGAGCGGGCCGTCACGGTGCCGGGGCCGGTGACCCAGGCCGTCGGCGGGGCGGCCCGGCGGGCGAAGGCGGTCGTCGTGCTCGGCGTCAATGAGCGGGACCACGGTTCCCTCTACAACACCCAGCTGGTCTTCGACGAAACCGGCAGCCTGATCCTCAAGCGCCGCAAGATCACCCCGACCTACCACGAGCGCATGGTGTGGGGGCAGGGCGACGGCAGCGGCCTCAAGGTGGTGGACACCGGCATCGGGCGCATCGGTGCGCTAGCCTGCTGGGAGCACTACAACCCGCTGGCCCGCTACACGCTGATGGCCCAGCACGAGGAGATCCACGCCAGCCAGTTCCCCGGCTCGATGGTCGGCAACATCTTCGCCGAGCAGATCGCCGTGACGATCCGCCACCACGCGCTGGAGTCCGGCTGCTTCGTCGTCAATGCCACCGGCTGGCTGAGCGACGAGCAGGTCGCTTCGATCACCCCCGACCCGGCCATGCAGCGGGCCCTGCGCGGCGGCTGTCACACCGCCATCGTGACGCCCGAGGGCAACTACCTGGGTGAACCCCTGCGCGAAGGCGAAGGCATGTTGATCGCCGACCTGGACATGGCCCTCATCACCAAGCGCAAGCGAATGATGGACTCGGTCGGCCACTACGCCCGCCCCGAGCTGTTGTCCCTGCAGGCCGACCTGGCGCCCAAGGCGCTGCTGCAAGGCCTGCGCGACGCGCTTTCCCCCTTCCCCGAAACCGCAGGAGTCGATCATGTCCATGACAGCGCTGCGCCCGCAACAGCTGATCTCTGAGCTGCAGAGCCACGGCTTCCGGCTCGACGCCGCGGCCGGTGGCCTGCACAGCCGGCGCGGCGGCGCCGGCCCGTCGGACCACGCGGCGATCCTCATCGACGGCCAGCCGGTGATGGTGCCGCTCCACACCGGCCGGGCGCTGCACTCGCCCTTTGTGGCGTCCCGCCCGGACGCCGCCGGCGAGGCTACCCTCAGCCGCGACGGGCAGCACGTGGCGCGCATCGCCTTCGCCCGCCAGCCGCGCTTCTACCGCCTGCAGACGCTGGACGGTGTGCCCTACAGCCACATCGCCACGCTGCACAGCACCGACGTGCTGGCCACCACCGTGCTGCAGACCTGCACGCGCTACCAGAGCCGCGCCAAGGCCTGCCAGTTCTGCAGCATCGGGCAGTCCCTGGCGGCCGGCCGCACCATCGCCCACAAAACGCCCGAGCAGCTGGCCGAGGTGGCCCGCGCGGCGGTGCTGCTCGACGGCGTGCGCCATATGGTGTTGACCACCGGCACGCCGCCGACCCCCGACCGCGGCGCCCGCGTGATGTGCGACAGCGCCGCGGCGATCCGCGCCGCGGTGGATCTGCCGCTGCAGGCCCAGTTCGAGCCGCCCGACGACTTCGCGTGGTTCCGCCGCGTCCGCGAGGCCGGCGTGGACAGCCTCGGCATGCACCTCGAAGTGCTCACCCCGGCCCTGCGCCAGCGCCTGATGCCCGGCAAGGCGGCGATCCCGCCGGAGCGCTACGACGAGGCCTTCGCCGCGGCGGTCGAGGTCTTCGGCCGCGGCCAGGTGTCCACCTACATCCTGGCCGGCCTCGGCGACAGCCGCGAGACCATCCTGGCGGCCTGCGCGCGGCTGATCGACATCGGCGTCTACCCCTTCGTGGTGCCCTTCGTGCCGATCTCCGGCACGCCGCTGGAAGACCATCCGGCGCCCGACGCCGCCTTCATGGACGCCGTGCTGGCCCCGCTGGCCGGGCTGCTGCAGGCCGGTGGCCTCAGCGGCACCGCGATGAAGGCCGGCTGCGGCAAATGCGGCGCCTGCTCGGCCCAGTCCCGCTACGAGGCCCGGCCATGAACGCCCCGCTGCCTGCCATCACGGTGCGGCTGCCTCTGCCGCGCCACTACCGCGTCGAACATGCCGATGCGGCCGCCGGTGTCGAAGCGCTGGCCCTGCGCCGGGCGGTGTTCTGCGCCGAGCAGGGCCTGTTCGACGGCAGCGACGAGGACGCCATCGACACCGACGCGCTGCTGCTGGTGGCCCGTCCGTGCGTGGAGGGCGGCGGGCCGGCGCCGGTGGTCGGCACGGTGCGCATCCATCGCCTCGCGCCGGACGTCTGGCAGGGCTCCCGGCTGGCCGTCGCCGCCGAGTACCGGCGCGTCGGCGCCCTTGGCGGCGCGCTGATCCAGCTCGCCGTGCGCAGCGCCGCCACGCTGGGCTGCACGCGCTTCGTGGCCCAGGTGCAGGCCGCCAACGTGCCGCTGTTCCGCCGCCTGCACTGGCGCAGCACCGGCGAGATCGCGTTGCACGGCCGTCCCCACCACCTGATGGAAGCCGACCTGGCCCACTACCCGCCGTTCGCGGCCGGCGCGGCCATGCGGGTCGATGTGAAGCGGGGGGCGTGATGGAACTCCAGGCCCTCATCGACACCTTGCGCGGCCACGCGGGCATCGCCCACAAGCGCGATATCGACGGCGTGCTGGCGGCACTGGCCAGCCGCCATCTGCCGGAGGCCGGCGCCTGGCTCGGCGACGACTGCGCCGCACTGCCCCGCGGCGACGGCCACCTGCTGTTCGCCATCGAAGGCTTCATCAACGCGTTCGTTGCCCACGACCCGTGGTTCGCCGGCTGGTGCGGCGTGATGGTCAACCTCAGCGACATCGCCGCGATGGGCGGCCGTCCGCTGGCGGTGGTGGACGCTCTGTGGAGCGACGGCCATGAACAGGCGCAGGCGCTGATGCGCGGCCTGTCCGACGCGGCGGCGGCCTTCGGCGTGCCGCTGGTCGGCGGCCACAGCAACACCCGCTGCGACCGCGCCCAGCTGGCGGTGGCGGTGCTCGGCGAGGCGACGCGGCTGCTCACCAGCTTCGCCGCCCGCCCCGGCGACGTGCTGGTGATGGCGGCCGACCTGCGCGGCGCCTACCGGGAGCCTTTCGACAACTGGGACGCGGCCACCGCCGCCGATCCCGCCCGCCTGCGCGGCGACCTGGCGCTGCTGCCGGAGATCGCCGAGGCCGGCCTCGCCCACGCCGCCAAGGACATCAGCCAGGCCGGCCTGCCCGGCACCGTGCTGATGCTGATGGAGTGCTCCGGCGTCGGTGCCCGCATCGACCTGGCCGCCGTGCCGCGGCCGGCCGGCGTGGCGCTGGCGCGCTGGCTGCGCTCCTTCCCGAGCTTCGGCTACGTGCTGGCCTGCCGGCCGGCACAGGCGGACGCCTTGTGCGCCCGCTTCCACGCCCGCGGCATCGCCGCCGCTGGCATCGGCACAGTGACTGACGGCAGCCGCTTGATGCTGGGTCAGGGCGGCGCCGAAGGCTTGTTCCGCGATCTGGCCATCGAGCCGCTGATGGGCGTCGGGCCGCAGCGCGGCGCCGTGGCACAAGGAGAGCGGGCATGAACCGCGACAGCCACCCGCTGCGCATCGCGCTGCTGACCCATTCCACCAACCCGCGCGGCGGTGTCGTGCATTGCCTGGAGCTGGCCGACGCGCTGGTGGCCCTCGGCCACCGGGTCACGCTGCACGCGCCGGCGGCGCCCGGCACGCGCCTGTTCCGCAGCACCGCCGCGCTGCTGTGCCTGATCCCCGAGACAGTGGCCGGCGGTGGCCTGCGCGAACGCGTCGAACGGCGCATCGCGACCTTCGCCGAATGGTTTTCCCAGCCCGGTCACGCCGATTTCGACGTTTTCCACGCCCACGACGGCATCGGCGCCAACGCGCTGTACGAGCTGCAGGCGCGCGGCGTGCTGCAGGGCTACGTGCGCACCGTCCATCATCTGGAGGACAGCTACGGCGACGCACGCCTGGACTTTCTCGAGCGCCGCTCCATCGCCGGCGCAGCGCGCCTGCTATGCGTCAGCCCGAGTTGGGCGGCGCGGCTGGCGGAGCGCTGCGGGCGTGCCGCAGAGGTGGTCGGCAACGGCGTCAACCTGCGCCGTTTCGGCCCCGCCGCCGTGGCCCGCGACCGCCAGCTGCGGCAGCGCCTGGGCCTCGGCGCCGGGCCGCTGTTCCTGGCCGTCGGCGGCATCGAGGCGCGCAAGAACACCGTCGCCACGCTGCGCGCCTTCGCTCGCTTGCGGGCCACCCTCGGCAAGGCGCAACTGGTGGTGGCCGGCGGCGCCAGCCTGCTCGACCACGGTGCCTGTCGGCGCGACTTCGACGCCGTGCTGGCGCGGGAAGGGCTCGCCGCGGCGGCGCTGCCGGACGACGGCCAGCCGCTGCCGCCGGAGGCGCCGGTGATCCTCGCCGGCGTGCTGGCCGATGCCGACATGGCGCCGCTGTACCGGCTCGCCGATGCGCTGATCTTCCCGTCCCGCGTCGAGGGCTTCGGCCTGGCCATCGTCGAGGCGATGGCCTGCGGCACGCCGGTGGTGGTGTCGCAGATCGCCCCCTTCACCGATTTCCTCGCCGACGGGGACTGCCTGTGGGCCGATCCCGACGACCCGGATTCCATTGCCAACGCCATGTGCCGGGCGCTGATGCCCGGCACCCGCGAGCGCATCGTTGCCCGCGGCTTCCAGGTGGCCGCCCGCCACGACTGGCCGACCTGCGCCCGCGCCCACCTGCCGGCTTACCGGGCCGTGGCGGACCTGCCGCTTGCCGTTTCCCAACCTGCCCAGGAGTTCAACCATGCCTGAAATGTATTTCCATGTCCGCTGGCCCGACGGCCGCGAGGAGCGCTGCTACTCGCCGTCGCTGGTGATCGGCGATTTCCTGCAGCCCGGCCACAGCTACCCGGTGGCCGACTTCGTGCAGCGCTGCGAGCAGGCCCTCGGCGAGGCCAGTACGCGGGTCCAGCAGAAGTACGGCTACTTCTGCTCCAGCGCCATGGACCAGCTCGGCCGCATCCACGAGGTGGCCCAAAGTTTCGAAGGCACCGACGGCACGGTGCAGGTCGAG
Organism: Zoogloea sp. GW822-FHT05C07; assembly: GCF_058800215.1. Taxonomy (NCBI): domain Bacteria; kingdom Pseudomonadati; phylum Pseudomonadota; class Betaproteobacteria; order Rhodocyclales; family Zoogloeaceae; genus Zoogloea; species Zoogloea sp. GW822-FHT05C07. The sequence goes on along the minus strand of NZ_CM179510.1, from coordinate 2,056,301 downwards.
TCCTTCCAGCCCGGCGCGCGTTGAGCCGCCGCGCGTTCCCGTTTTTCGCATCCATCACCGCATTTCAGCCCCGCATTCCAGCCAATTTCCAAGGAGCCGTCATGAACACCCTGTTTCCCCAATCCACCCAGCTGCTGTCGCGCCGCGACTATCCCGTCGTGATCGTCGGCGGCGGCCAGGCCGGCCTATCCACCAGCCACTTCCTGCAGCAGCACGGCATCGCCCACATCGTCTTCGAGAAGAACCGGGTCGCCCATTCCTGGCGCAACGACCGCTGGGACACCTTCTGCCTGGTCACGCCGAACTGGCAGTGCCGCCTGCCGGACTTTCCTTACCAGGGCGACGATCCCCGGGGCTTCATGCTGAAGGACCAGATCGTCGACTACGTGGAGGCCTTCGCCCGCAAGATCGCGCCGCCCATCGTCGAGGGCGTGGCGGTCAACCACGTGCTGCGCGGCAAGTCTGGCCGGCTGGAGGTGAGCACCAGCGCCGGCCAATTCACCACCGACCACATCGTGGTGGCCACCGGCGGCTACGACATTCCCATCGTGCCGGCCTACGCAGCTAGCCTGCCGGCCCACATCCACCAGGTGCACTCGGTGGACTACCGCAACCCGGAATCCCTGCCGCCGGGCGAGGTGCTGGTGGTGGGCTCCGGCCAGTCCGGCGTGCAGATCATGGAGGACCTGCACCTGGCCGGCCGCAAGGTGCACCTCTGCGTCGGCCCGGCGCCGCGTTCGCCGCGCGTCTATCGCGGCCGCGAGGCGACCGAGTGGCTGATGGACATGGGCTACTACGAGCTGACAGTCGATCGCCATCCCCTCGGCGAGAAGGCCCGCGAGAAGACCAACCACTACATGACCGGGCGCGACGGCGGCCACGAGATCGACCTGCGCCGCTTTGCGCGGGACGGGGTCAGGCTCTACGGCAGCCTGGCCAACATCCAGGGCGCCACGCTGGAGTTCCTGCCCGACCTGACGGCCAACCTGGATGACGCCGACGAGGTGTACGTCAGCATCCGCAACGATATCGACAAGTACATTGCCGCCACGGGCATCGAGGCGCCGGAAGAGCCGGCCTTCAGCAAGGTGTGGGCGCCGGAGGCCGACCCGTTGAGCGTGGACTGCGCGGCGGCCGGCATCACCACCATCGTGTGGGCCATCGGTTTCCGCCCGGACTACCGCTGGATCGAGCTGCCGGCCTTTGACGGGCGCGGCCATCCGAAGTACCAGCGTGGGGTTTCGCCGGTACCGGGCCTGTACTTCCTGGGGCTGCCGTGGCTGCACACCTGGGGTTCCGGGCGCTTCCTGGGCATCGCCGACGATGCCCGGCATCTGGCCGGCGTGATCGCCGAACGCGTTGCGCAAGGGGCCCAGGGCGTGCCGCCCGAAGCGGCGGTGGCCTGAGCCGCGGGCGCCGCGAAAGGAGGCTTCCCATGCTCGATCTCGTCCTGTCCGAAGCGTCCCGCCCGAGCGTCCCGGCCCTGCACGGCCGGCAGCGGGTTGGCATGCCGCAGCTGGCCTTGAACGGCCTGTCGGAGAGCTGGCTGCTCGCCGACTGCGGCGACCGTCACTGGCAGTTGCTGGCAGCCGCCGCAGGCGTGCCGGTGTCCCGCCTGCGCGACGCCGGCGGGCGGCGGGTCTATCCGGCCTTCCGCGCAGTGCGCCTGCGCCACGGCCGCCTCGGCAGCGTGGTGGAGGATGACGAGCTGCAGGTCGCCAGCCAGCTCGGGCGCGTCAGCCGCACGCAGTTCTACAGCAAGCACGTGGTGTCGGCTGGCACCGGCCTGTGCGCGGTGGTGGAGATGCAGTCGGTGTTCGTCGCGCGGGAGACGGCAGGGCTCAATACCTCGGCCGTGCGCAGCCCGGTGGCGGGGCTGGAGCACGTGCCGGCGCTCGACGAGGGGCTGCGCTTCGCCGAGCTCAACCGGCGCGTGGCCCAGGCGCCCCAGGAGCGGGAGCCGGGCCGTTCGGCGCGCGGCGGGCACAGCTACGCGCCGTTGTCGGTGCGGCCCTGTCCGTCGCTGCATTTCAATGGGGCGGGCTTCCTGTATTTCGCGCGTTTCCACGAGCTGGTCGATCAGGCCGAGTGGGGCTGGTTCGGCCCCCGGGCGGCGGCCTGCCTGACGACCGAGCGGCATCTGCTATACCACGGCAACGCCGACGTGGGCAGCGCGCTGTCGGTGCAGCCATGCGCCGTGGAACAGGGCGCGGCCGGCCTGCACCACCACTGCCAGCTGCTGGCCCAGGCCGACAAGCGCCCGCTCGCCGATGTGTTTACGCGGCGCAGCCCGCATCGGGAGCAGGGCGATTTTCTCGAAACCCTCTTCGAACCGCGCCGCTAGGGGGCTGCGTCAGCTTCGGCTGGCTTCTCCAGCCACTTGAGGAGGATCGCGTACAGGGCATCCGGCTCGAAGGGCTTGGCGATGAAGTCGTTCATGCCGGCGGCCAGGCAGTGCTCCCGGTCTTCGGCGAAGGCATTGGCGGTCATCGCCAGGATCGGCACCTCGGCGCGGTGGCCGGGCAGGCGGCGGATTTCCCGCGTGGCCTGCAGGCCGTCCATCACCGGCATCTGGATGTCCATCAGGATCAGCGCGTAGTCCCGTTCGCCGGCCAGGCGCAGGGCTTCGGCGCCGTCCTCGGCGAGGTCGCAGCGGAGGCCGGCGTCATTGAGCAGCAGCAGGGCGACTTCCTGGTTCACCGGGTTGTCCTCGACGAGCAGGACGCGCGCGCCGGCATGGTCCCGGCCCAGTGTGTTTTCCAGGCGGCGGTCGGACGGAGCCGCCGCGACGGGTTGCGTGTCGCCGGGTTTGCCGAAGCGTCCGCTCATCCAGAAGGTGCTGCCGGCGCCGGTTTCGCTGGACACGCCGACGTCGCCGCCCATCAGCTGGGCGATGTGGCGGGTGATCGCCAGGCCCAGGCCGGTGCCGCCATATTTGCGGGTGGTGGAGTTGTCGGCCTGCTCGAAGGCCTCGAAGAGGTTGGCCTGCTGTTCCGCCGACATGCCGATGCCGGTGTCGCTGACCTCGAAGCGCAGCAGGTAGCCGCCGGCGTCCTCCGCCACGAGATGCCCGCGCAGGCTGATCGTGCCGTGCTCGGTGAATTTCAGCGCATTGCCGATGTAATTGACCAGCGCCTGGGACAGGCGCGTCGGGTCGCCATGCAGCACCTCCGGCAGGCCCGTGAAGTCGGTGTGGAGCTGCAGGCCCTTGGCCGCCACCGCGTCGCCGGTGACGGCCAGCGTGGCGTCGAGCATGTCGCGCAGCCGGAAGTCCCGCTCGTCGAGGGCCAGCTTGCCGGCCTCGATCTTCGACAGGTCGAGGATGTCGTTGATGATCTGCAGCAGGTGCCTGCCGGAGGCGGCGATCTTGTCGAGCTGTTCGGCCTGGCGCTTGTTGACGTGGCTGCGCCGGACCAGGTGGGCCATGCCGATGATGCCGCTCAGCGGGGTCCGGATCTCGTGGCTCATGTTGGCCAGGAAGGCCGTCTTGGCGACGTTGGCGCCCTCCGCGGCGGTCTTGGCCTCGGCCAGTTCCAGCGTGCGGAGGGTGACCAGCTCTTCCAGGTGGTGGCGGTAGCGGTCTAGCTCTTCCAGGTTGCGCTGCCTCTCGGTGACGTCTTCCTGCACCGCCACGTAATGGCTGATGCGGCCGTCGGCCTGGCGGATCGGCGTGATGATGGACAGGGCGGTGTAGCTGCTGCCGTCCTTGCGCCGGTTGAACAGCTCGCCCTTCCAGGTTTCGCCATGCTGGAGCGCGCACCACAGAGACTGGAAGGTCGCCGGCGGCGTGCGGCCGGACTGCAGGAAGCGCGGGTCGTGCTGCAGCACTTCGTCGCGGCTGTAGCCGGTGTTGCGCAGGAAGGCTTCGTTGGCGTACTCGATGCGGGCGTCGAGGCCGGTGATGAAGATGTTGCCGGGGCTCTGCTCGACGGCCTGGGCCAGCTTGCGCAGCTGCTCCTCGACCTTCTTGCTCTCCGTGATGTCCAGCGAGATGCGGCACACGAAGCGGGCCTCGCCCGATGCGTCGAGGATCGGGAACATGTGCGACATGAAGGTGTGCGGCTGGCCGTCCACCCGCATGTTCTCCTCGATCGCAAGGGGCTGCAGGGTGTCCAGCACGCGGGCGTCGTTGGCGCGAAAGGTCTCGGCGGTGTCCGCCGGGTAGAGGTCGAAATCGGTCTTGCCGACGATCTGGTCCTCGCTGCGCCCGTGGATGGCCTGGAAATTGGGGTTGGCCAGCGCGTAGCGGCCGTCCGGCGTCTTGAGGGTGAGGGCCGACGGGTTGTGGCGGACGATCGCGCCGAACTTGAAATCCCGCTCCATCAGCGCCGCTTCGGCCTGGTAGCGTTCGGTGATGTCGCGGGACAGGATGAGGACGCGCGCGTCGGGGCCGCTGTTGCTGCCCTTGCGGGCGACCGACAGCTCGAACCATTTGCAGTTGCTGCCACGCCCCAGACGGATCACCTGACCGTAGGAATGGCCCTTGGTGATGGCTTCGCGGATCGCCGCCAGCACGCCTGCGGCGGCGTCGGCGGGCAGCACGTCGGTGACCTTGTGCCCGAGCAGGCGATTTTCCTGGTCGGCCAGCTGGACCGGGTTCTGGGCCCAGATGCCCCGGTAGACACCCCCGCCGTCCATGTCGAAGAGCAGGTCGGGAATGGCCTGCAGCGTGGCGGTCAGCTCGGCGTTCAGCTGGCGGATCGTGTCGGCGGTGTGCTGGCGCTCGGTGATGTCGCGGGAGATGCCGAAAACGCCGATCACGCGGCCGTCGGGGCCGCGGAGAGGCCCCTTGGTGACATGCAGGACCCGTGTGCCCAGCGGGGTGGCGACGCTTTCCTCGTAGGTCCTGGTGTCGCCGGTGGCGATGATGTGGCGGTCGATGGCGATCAGGCGTTCGGCCTGTTCGGGTGGAAAGAAGGCATGATCGCCCTGGCCGTGCACGCTGGCGGCGGGATGCCCGAAGATCCGGCTGACGGTCCGGTTGATCAGTATGTAGCGGCCTTCCAGGTCCTTCGCGAAGATCGCGTCCTCGGAGCTTTCGGCAATCGCCTCCAGCAGCAGCAGCGTCTGCTGGCGCTCGCTACGTGCGAGCGATGTGCGCTGCCAGGCGTGCCGCATCAACGTGTACAGCAGCACGGCGGTGACGGCGACGAAGACCCAGCCCTTCGCGATGCTGACGAAGGTCATCTGCGTGGGGTCGGTGATCAGGGCTTCCACGGCCTTGTCGGACAGCAGGATCCACGCGGAGGCGAACAGGACGTAGATCGCGACGACTCGCAAGATGGGCGGGCGTTCTTCGGCTGGGGGTCCGGTCATGGAAATCTCGACGGCAAACGGTGTCTGGAGGCGCGGAGGTCGGTATTCCGACCCCGGCCATCATCGACAGGTCGGCTGCAAACTTCAATCAAGTTTTCCACGCTGAGCGAAGTTGTTCCAGCGCGGCGGCCAGCGCTGCCACCGGCGCCTGCCAGTCGCCGTGCCGTGGCTGGCGGAAAAGCCGGGTGGCGGGATACCAGGGGCTGTCGGCGCGCCCGTGCAGCCAGCGCCAGTCCGTCTTGCGGGCGGGCAGCAGTACCCAGCACGGGCGGCCGAGGGCGCCGGCCAGGTGGGCGACGGAGGTGTCCACGCTGATCAGCAGATCGAGGCTGGCGAGCAGGGCCGCGGTGTCGGCGAAGTCGCCCAGATGGGGCGCCAGGTCGACCAGCGGCAGCGCCTGTGGCGCGGGCGGCAGCGGCTGGCGGCTCTTCAGCAGGCTGAAGAAGCGCACGCCCGGCACCGTCCATAAGGGGGCGAGGCTGTCCAGGGTCGGCAGGGAGCGCGCTTCGTCGTTGCTGTGATGGGGATTGCCACGCCACACGAGGCCGACCCGCAGGGCGCCGTCGTCGCCGGCGGCGTCCAGAAGCGGGGCCAGCCGGCGGACCCGCTGCGGATCGGGACGCAGGTAGGGCGGCCCGGCGGGAATGGAGTCCAGCCGGGTGCCGGCATGCAGCGGCAGGCTCAGCAGCACGGTCCAGTAATCGTGCTGGTCGAGCAGCGCCAGCCCTTCGTCCTGGTCGACCACCTGGTCGGCGCCGGCGAGGGTCTGCATCAGGGGCGTGAGCTCCGGGCGGCAGGCCAGCGTGACCCGGCTGGCGCCGAGCGACTTCAGCCACGGGACGTAGCGGCTGAACTGGATCTCGTCGCCGTAGCCCTGCTCGGGGAGGACGATGATCGCCCGCCCTTGCAGCGGTTCGCCCTGCCATTGCGGCGTGATGGCGGAGGAGGGGACTTCGCCCTTGTGGCGGGCTCGGTCGAGCCGGCTTTCATGGTGTGGCCAGCCTTCGTCGAAGCGCCCCTGGATCAGCAGCAACTGGGCCAGATTGACGCGGCACTGGGGAAAGTCCGGCCGCAGCGCGAGGGCGTGGCGGAAGGCCGCCTCGGCGGCGCCGGCATCGCCCTGGTCGGCGAGCAGCACGCCGAGGTTGCAGTGGGCGGTGGCGAAGTCCGGGTCCCGCGCCAGTGCGGCGTGGTAGAGCGCGTGGGCTTCGTCGGGCCGGCCGTGGTGGGCGAGCAGGTCGCCGAGGTTGGTGAGGATGGGCGCCGAATCCGGCGCGAGGGCCACCGCGCGGCGCTGGTGCTTCTCCGCCTCGGCCAGCGCGCCGCGTTCCTCCAGCAGCAGGCCCAGGTTGGTGTGAAGGTTGGCGTCGTCCGGCAGCAGCACGAGGGCCCGGCGCCAGGCGGCTTCGGCCTCGTCGATGGCGCCGAGGCGCTGCAGCGCAATGCCGAGGCCGTTCCAGGCCTGGGCGTAGTCCGGTACGAGTTCGCCGAGGCGCTGCCAGTAGTGGGCGGCGTCGGCGTCCTGGTCGAGCTGGTTGGCGCTTTCGGCGGCAATCTCCAGCAGCGCCGGGTCGTCGCTGCCGAGGCTCAGGCCCATGCGGGCGATGCGTAGCGCGTCGCGGGGGTTGTCGGCCAGCAGGGCGAGTTCTGCCTGGGCGGCGAAGGGGTTGTCCATGGGCCGGGCCCGGTGTGGGAACAGTGAAGGGGACGCACAGCATAGGAAGTGGATGCCGCGCTGCCAAGCGGGCCTTCATCGGAACAAAACAAACAAATATGTTCGTTTGTTGATCATGGTCAAGGTGGGATTTTGGCTGGCCGGCAGAATCCTTTCATCGCCACTGCCGGCCCCGGCCGGGCGGCGATCCAGCCAATAAACCCGCCGGTGGCCCGCTGCCGCCAGGCTCAGGAGGAGACTGACAATGAACGCACCCGCACTGCCGTATACCTATCTGCCGCCCGACAATCTCGGCGATCCGGCCACTTTCCAGCGTCTGCTCGCCGAGGAGACGGTGCCGGTGCCCGAGTTCCTGCGCCCGGCCCCGGCGCCCGACTTCGGCGACGCGGACCTGGCCGTCGAACGCTATTTCTCGCCGGACTTCCACCGTCGCGAGATGGACAAGATGTGGCCGCGCGTGTGGCAATTCGTGGCCCGCGACGAGGCGATCCCCAATCCGGGCGACCACGTGGTGCACGACATCGGCGAGCGCTCGCTGATCGTCATGCGTGGCAAGGACGGCCAGGTGCGCGCCTTCGCCAATTCCTGCCTGCACCGGGGCATCGCGCTGCGCACCGAGGGCGGCCACGTGAAGAGCCTGCGCTGCCCCTTCCATGGCTTCACCTGGGACCTGGTCGGGCGCATGAAGAGCCTGCCGTGTGCCTGGGACTTCAAGCATCTCGGGGAGGAGCGCCAGGACCTGCCGCAGGTGCGTGTGGAGAGCTGGGCCGGCTTCATCTTCATCAACTTCGACCAGGATGCCGCGCCGCTCGCCGACTGGCTGGGTGTGGTGCCGGCGCACTGTGCCGACTACGACCTGGAGCACGCCACCACGCTGCTGCACGTGCGCAAGCGCATCCCGTGCAACTGGAAGCTGGCCCAGGAAGCCTTCTTCGAGTCCTTCCACGTGCGCGCCACCCATCCGCACATCATGACCTTCACCGACGACGTGGACAGCCAGTACGACGTGTTCGGCCCCCACATCGCGCGTTGCATCACGCCGATGTCCATCGCCAGCCCCAACCTGGCAGGCGTCAGCCAGGCCGAGGTGATGCGCGACTGCATCGCCGCGTCGGGCCGCATGGCGGACGCCAACGGCGACGCCCACCGTCTGCCGGACGGCATGACGGCGCGCCAGTACGTCGGCGAGATGAACCGCAGCGCCTATGCGGAAGCCACCGGCCGCGACCTGTCCCACGCCACGCTGGCCGAGTTGCAGGACGCAATCCTGTATTCGGTGTTCCCGCATTTCCAGATCTGGGCCGGCTACTTCGGCAACATCGTCTACCGGGCCATGCCGGACGGCAACAACCCGGAGAGCTGCATCTACGACGTGATGGTCCTCGGCCGCCACAAGGCTGGCGAGGCCAGGCCGGCGGCGCCGGCGGTGCATTGGCTGAAGGACGACGAGCCCTTCAGCGCGGCGCCGGAACTGGGTGCGCTGGGCCCGGTGCTCGACCAGGACATGCGCAACCTGCCGCACATGACCCGCGGCCTGAAGTCCTCGCTGACCGGCGTGGTGACGCTGGCCAGCTACCAGGAGCTGCGCATCCGCGCGCACCACCGGACGCTGGACAGCTATCTGGAGGACTGAACGGCCTGGCCCGCGGCGTGGCGCTGGCGGGTTGGGCCAAGGCCGCTGCCGGCCGCGCGCCGGCAGCGGGAATCCGCCTGTTCTGGGCATCCGTAGCGGCGCCCGAAAACCTGTTCCCTTTCCCCTTGTGCCACCCGATCACTGCCGATATACTGCAAAAAAACAAACGGGATTGTTGGTTTCTTTTCCGTTTGCCGGATGAGCCGCCGGATCCACGGCCCCCCGTTACCAACCCAATCGAGAGGTAGGGCATGAGTGAAACGCAGCAACCCAGCAAGGCGGTCCTGCTGGACATCTACCGCATCGCGACGCTGATCAAGCGTGCGGACGACCGCTTCATCGAGCTGATCAAGGCCGGCCAGATCGCTTCGCCGTACTACTCGCCGCGGGGCCAGGAGCTGATCCCGGCGGCGATCTCGGTGAACCTCAAGGCCAGCGACTACGTGGTGACCACCTACCGCGGCATCCACGACCAGCTCGCCAAGGGCATTCCGCTGAAGCCCTTCGTTGCCGAACTGCTCGGCCGCGCCACCGGCACCTGCAAGGGCAAGGGCGGGCCGATGCACGTGACTCACGTCGCGTCCGGCCTGCCGGTCACCACCGGCATCGTCGGTGCCGGCCTGCCGATTGCCAACGGCCTGGCCTGGGCGTCGCAACTGAAGGGCACCGACCAGGTCACGGTGGTGAACTTCGGCGACGGCGCGTCCAACATCGGCGCCTTCCACGAGGCGCTCAACCTGGCTGCGGTGTGGAAGCTGCCAGTGCTCTTCGTGTGCCAGAACAACGGCTACGCCGAGCACACCAAGTACGAATATGGCACCGGCGCGGCGACCATCGCCGACCGCGCCATCGGCTACGGCATCCCCGGCGTCGAGGTGGACGGCAACGACGCCGTCGCCATGTGGCAGGCCGCCAGCGCCGCGGTGGCCCGCGCCCGCGCCGGCGAAGGCCCGACGCTGCTGGAGGCCAACACCTTCCGCTTCCGCGGCCACCTGATGGGCGACGACAGCCACTACATCGCCAAGGACGAGATGGCCGCAGCCATCGCCGCCGATCCGCTGCCGCGCTTCCGCGCCTGGCTGATCGCCCAGGGCCACGCCAGCGACGGCCAGCTGTCCGACATCGAGGCCACCAACGCCGCCGCCTTCGAAGAGGCCGTCGAATACGCCCTCGCCAGCCCTTATCCCGATGTGTCCGAACTCGCCAAGGATGTCGTTGCCGAGGGAGCCCAAGCATGAGCACCGCAGCCCAGAAAAAGATGAACACCGCCCAGGCCATCAACCTGGCCCTCCATGACGCCATGGCCCTCGACGAATCGGTGGTGGTCCTCGGCGAGGACATCGCCGACCGGGAAGGCGGCGGGGTGTTCAAGTGCACCGCCGGCCTGTCCACCAAGTTCGGCACCGGCCGCGTCAAATCCACGCCGATCGCCGAGCAGGCCATCGTCGGCGCGGCGGTCGGCGGCGCGCTGGCCGGCTTGCGCCCGGTGGCCGAGATCATGCTGATGAACTTCACCACGGTGGCAATGGATCAGATCGTCAACCACGCCGCCAAGCTGCGCTTCATGACGGGCGGCCAGACCCACGTGCCGCTGGTGATCCGCACCACCACCGGGGCCGGCTTCGGCACCGGCGGCCAGCATGCCGACTACCTGGAAGCCTGGTTCGCCCACACCGCCGGCCTGAAGGTCGTCGCCCCGGCCACCCCGGCGGACGCCTACGGCCTGATGCTGTCGTGCATTTTCGACGACGACCCGTGCATCTTCATCGAGAACCTGCCGCTGTACTTCGTCCCCGGCGAAGCGCCGGAGCCCGGCGTGCGGGTGCCGATCGGCAAGGCCCGGATCGTGCAGGAAGGCAGCGACATCACGCTGATCAGCTACAGCAAGACCCTCCACGACGTGATCGGCGTGGCCAAGGAACTGGCCAAGGAAGGTATCGCCGCCGAGGTCATCGACCTGCGCACCATCTCCCCGCTGGACATGGACACCATCCTCGCCTCGGCCCGCAAGACCGGCCGCGTGGTGGTGGCCCACGAAGCCCAAGTGGACTTCGGCGTCGGCGCCGAGATCTCCGCGCGCCTGCACAAGGAGCTCTTCGGCCAGCTCAAGGCCCCCGTGGCGCGGGTTGGCGCGGCGCGCTCGCCGGTGCCTTTCTCCAAGCCCCTCGAAGCCGCCTTCGTGCCGACCCGGGAACGCATCCTGGCGGCCATCCGCGAAACCCTGAACTAAGCCCCCAACGACCCCGACAAGGACAACATCATGGCAACCGAAATCATCCTCCCCAAGCTCGGTTTTTCCGTCAATGAAGCCATCCTGACCGAATGGATGGTGCCGAACGGCGGCGCCGTCGAGAAAGGCCAGCTGCTGTACACGATGGAGAGCGAGAAGTCCGTGCAGGAAGTCGAGGCCCCGGCCGACGGCACCCTGAAGATCATCAAGGAAGCCGGCGAAACCTACGAGGTCGGCACCGTCATCGGCGAGCTGGTGTGATGAGCGCCATGGATATGCCGGCCTGGCCGGCCAGCCTGCCGCCGATGCCGGTGATGGACTTCGGCCTGTTCGGCGAGATCGAAACCGTGCCGCTGCCGCGCCACCAGAAGCTGGTGGCGTCCTTCCTGGCCCGCAACTGGGCGCAGATCCCCCACGTGTTCCACCAGGACGAGGCCGAAGTGCCCGGGCTGGATGCGGCGCGCAAGGCGATCAGCGCCGAGTCCGGCGTGAAGGTCACCCAGGTGGCCTTCCTGGTCAAGGCGGTGGTCAAGGCGCTGCAGGCCTTCCCGCGCTTCAACGCGTCGCTGACGCCCAACGGCGACGGCCTGGTGATGAAGCGCTACTTCCACATCGGCATCGCGGTGGAAACGCCCAACGGCCTCGTTGTGCCGGTGATCCGCGATTGCGACAGGAAGAGCATCCCGGAGATCGCCGCCGAGCTGGCCGACAAGGCTGAGCGGGCTCGCGGCAAGGGCCTGCCGATCACCGAGATGTCCGGCGGCTGCTTCACCATCAGCTCCCTCGGCAACCTCGGCGGCACCGGCTTCACGCCGATCATCAACGCGCCGGAAGTCGCCATCCTCGGTGTCACCCGCACGGCCGAGCGGCTCAAGTTGGTGGAGGGGCAAGTGGTCGGCGTGCCGGTGCTGCCCTTGTCCCTGAGTTACGACCACCGGGTGATCAACGGTGCCGACGCGGCCCGCTTCACCCGCAGCATCGCCGACGCGCTGGCCGATCCGGCGGCGCTGGCCTGAAATCACGATAAGGACAACAACATGACGACCCACATTGAGGCAGGCTCCCTCCTGCAACGCTTTTCCCTGGAAGGCCGGGTCGCCCTGGTGACCGGGGCCGGTTCCGGCCTGGGCGAACGCATGGCCCACGTGCTGGCGGCGGCCGGCGCGAAGGTGGCCTGCGTGGCGCGCCGCGTCGAGCGCGTCGAGGCGGTGGCTGCGGCGATCCGCGACGCCGGCGGCCAGGCCATGGCCTGCCGTATGGACGTCGGCGACCAGGCCACCATTGGCGCCGCGCTGGACGCCATCGAGCAGCGCTTCGGCAACCCGGCGCACATCCTGGTCAACAACGCCGGCGCCACCGACCCGACGGTGTTCCACCAGATGAGCGAGGCCCAGTGGAACTCGGTGCTCGACGTGAACCTGTCGGGCCCGTTCTTCGTGACCCAGGCCGTGGCGCAGCGCCTGATCGCCGCGGAGCAGGGCGGCTCGATCATCAACATCGCCTCCATCCTCGGCCACCTGGCCTATCCCAACTTCATCAACTACGGTACGACCAAGGGCGCGCTGATCCACATGACGCGCTACATGGCGCTGGACCTGCTGCCCCACGGCATCCGCGTCAACGCGATCGCGCCGGGCTACTTCCCGAGCGAGATGACCAACCCGTTCTACGAGTCGGACGCCGGCAAGAAGGAGATCGCCCTGCTGCCCGCCAAGCGCCTCGGGCGCCTGGAGGAACTCGACGGCCCGCTGCTGCTGCTGGCCAGCGAGGCCTCGTCGTACATGAACGGCAGCGTGCTGACCGTCGACTATGGACACTCGGTTCGCTTGTCGTAGAATCCTCGCTGGTAAACCTGCTGAAATAAGTACATAACACGCATTCTCCCCGGCGTCGGCCGGGGGCGCAGCAGAGAGCAAAAGGGCGCCTCACCTTGCCTTGGCACGCCCTGGCGCTTCACGACTACGCCGGACCGGCGGCAACTGCCCGGATCTGGGGGATACCTACATGACTGAAGAAAACAAACCGGAATCTTTGCTGAGCCCCGAGGCTCCGCCGGTACGCAAGATCGTCCGCCCCAAGCGCGACGCCGCCCGCTCCAAGGCCAGCGGTGGTACCTGGCAGGCCGAGAAGAGCCAGGCTACCCGCAACCAGATCCTCGAAGCCACGCTGCAGTGCCTCGTCGAGCTCGGCTACACCCAGACCACCACCGAGAAGATCGCCCAGAAGGCCGGCGTGTCCCGCGGGGCGATGACCCACCACTTCAAGTCCCGCGCCGACGTCTTCGAGGCCGCCGCCGAATACATCACCGACCTGCGCGCCGCCGAATACGAGGACGCCTGCCGGCGCATCCGCCTGCCGGAGGGCGACCTCGCCACCTACGAGAGCATGCTCGACACCCTCGAGATGCTGCAGAAGTACTACTACGCGCGGCCGTCCTTCATTGCCTTGCAGGAACTCCAGCGCGGCGCTCGTACCGACAAGGAACTCGCCACGGTCATGCAGCCCCTCGAGAAGGCCCTCGACGACAGGAAGAACGCCAGCATGCTGAAGCGCTTCCCGTTCTGGGCCGACTACCCGCAGACCGGCGAAGTGCTGCGCGACTTGTTCTTCCATTCCCTGAAGGGCGTCGCCGTCAACCCGACCCCCTACATGCAGGGCGACCGCCTGCACCGCCTGCACAAGCTGCTCGCATCGGTGGCGATGATGGAGTTCGAGAAGGCCTACGAGGCCGTGCATGGCACCAAGATCCCGCCGCAGCCTGGGGCTGCTGAGCCCGAGCCTGCCGCCGCGCCGGCACCCAAGGCCCGGCGGACGAAGAAGGTTGCCGCCGGCTGAGGCAGGCTGCTTCCGCTACCAGAACCAAAGGGGCCACGTGGCCCCTTTGTGCTGTCTGGAGCAGGACAGATTCATCCGGCGTGACGGTGGGGGAGGGGAGACTGCTGGGGCGGCCTCAGGCGCCCCAGCAGGCGGAACGCCGTCTGTGGACGGATGCATTCGCCCGCACGGTCAAAGAAATCCATTTCCCTGTTGTCCCCACCAATTTCTTTCCTGTACTATAACAAACAGGATTGATTGTTTTATACCAATACGAGGCCGGTCCTATGAAGCTGGATACCCCCAAGAAACTTGCCTGTCCCGAGCTGCTCGACCTGGCCGGCGGGCGCCCGGTCTTGCTGGGCAGCCGCTGCCGCGCCTGTGGCGAGGTGTACTTCCCGGCTAGCCATGGCTGCACGCGCTGCTGCACCACCGACATGGAGCCCTACCGCGTGGGCAGCGAAGGAAAGCTGTGGTCGTGGACCATCCAGGGCTTCCAGCCCAAGGCGCCCTACAACGGCGGCGAGTCCGAGGCGGACTTCCGGCCTTATGGCGTCGGCTACGTGGAGATGCCGTCCGGCGTGAAGGTGGAAAGCCGCCTGAGCGTCGCCGACCCGGCACTGCTCGCCATCGGCATGCCGATGGTCCTGACCCTGCAGGCCTACCGCCAGGTGCCCGGTGAGGAGCCGGTCTACACCTACGCCTTCGCCCCCGCCTGATTTTCCGGAGATTCCCCGCATGGACAACGAAGTTGCAATCATCGGCGTCGGCCTGCATCCCTTTGGACGCACCGACACGCTGTCCGGCCAGCAGCAGGGCGCCTACGCGGTGCGCGAGGCCCTGAAGGATGCCGGTATCGAATGGAAGGACGTCGGTGTCGCCTACGGCGGCAGCCAGGACGGCGGCAACGCCGACGCGCTGTCGAACCACCTGGGCCTGACCGGCATCCCCTTCGTGAATGTGGCCAACGGCTGCGCCACCGGCGGCTCGGCGCTGGCCAGCGTGATCGCGGCAATCCAGTCCGGCGTGGCCGAGATCGGCGTCGCAGTGGGCTTCGACAAGCACCCGCGCGGCGCCTTCAACCCCAAACCGAAGGACTGGGGGCTGGAGGACTGGTACGGCGAAACCGGCCTGATGCTGACCACCCAGTTCTTCGCGCTGAAGACCCAGCGCTACATGCACGAGCACGGCATCGGCGAGGACGCACTGGTACGCATCGCCCAGCGGGCCTTCCGCAATGGCGCGCTGACGCCTCACGCGTGGCGCCGCCGCGAGTTGTCGTACGCAGAGATCGCCGAATCGATGGCGGTGAACCTGCCGCTGCGCAAGTTCATGTTCTGCAACCCGGCGGAGGGCGGCGCGGCGTTGGTGCTGTGCAGCGCGAAGCATGCCCGCAAGTACAGCGCCAACCCGGTGATCGTGAAGGCCGCCGTGATGCGCACCCGCCACCACGGCTCCTTCGAGGTCTTCAACCCGGGCCTGGCCGCGCAGCAGTCGCCGGCGCCGACGGTGATGGCCTCCCGCGCCGCTTTCGAGCTGGCCGGCGTCGGTCCGCAGGACATCGACGTGATCCAGCTGCAGGACACCGACAGCGGCTCCGAGCTGATCCACATCGCCGAGAACGGCTTCTGCGAACACGGGGAGCAGGCCCATCTGTTGAAGAACGGCGACACCGACATCCACGGCCGGCTGCCCATCAACACCGACGGCGGCTGCCTCGCCAACGGCGAGCCGGTGGGCGCCTCGGGCCTGCGCCAGGTCATCGAAATCTGCACGCAGCTGCGCGGCCAGGCCGGCGCGCGGCAGGTGCCGGGCACCCCCCGGCTCGGCTACACCCACGTCTATGGCGCCCCCGGCGTCAGCGCCGTGACCATCCTGCAGGCCGGCTGAAGCCGGCCGCCCCACACAAAAGAGAAACGGACGGAGACACAGACATGAACAAGCCCAGCGAAAAATTCGAGATCCTGCCTCAGGAAGAGGGCGGCGACCCGGGGGTTTTCCAGCAGCTCCTCAAGCAGGAGACGGTGCCGGTGCCCGACTACCTGGCCCCCCACAACCCGGGCTTCGGCGATGCCGACCTGTCCGTCGATCGCTACGCCTCGGCGGCCTTCCACCGCCTCGAAGCGGAAAAGATGTGGCCGAAGACCTGGCAGTTCGTCGGCCGCGAGGAACAGATCCCGAAGGCCGGCGACCACCTGGTGTACGACATCGTCGACAGCTCCATCATCGTGATGCGCGGCGACGATGGCGTGATCCGCGCCTTCCACAACTCCTGCCTGCACCGCGGCCGCGCGCTGCGCATGAACGGCGGCACCGTCGGCCAGCTCAAGTGTCCCTACCACGGCTTCACGTGGGACCTGAAAGGCAAGCTGGCCAGCATGCCCTGCACCTGGGACTTCAAGCACCTCGAAGGGCGCAACAACGACCTGCCGCCGGTGCGTGTGGACAGCTGGCTCGGCTTCGTCTTCATCAACATGGACGAGAATGCCCAGCCGCTGGCCGGCTACCTGGACGCGCTGCCCGAGCACTTCCGCGACTACGCCTTCGAGCGTTCGGTGATCGTCGCCCACGTGCAGCGCCGCGTCGAGGCCAACTGGAAGGTCGCCCAGGAGGCCTTCATGGAGTCCATGCATGCCCGCGTGACGCACCCGCAGCTGCTCACCTTCACCGCCGACTGCGACAGCCAGTACGACATGTACGGCGACAACATCAGCCGCAGCGTCACCCCGATGGCGGTGCCCAGCACCCACACCCGCGGCGTCGTCGAGCCGCTGGTGCTGCACGACATCCTCGAGGAGTCCGGCCGCATGGCCGATTCCGACGGCAGCGCCCACACGCTGCCCGAAGGCCAGACCGCCCGCCAGTACATCGGCGAACTGAACCGGCGCATCTTCGGCGAGGCCTCCGGGCGCGACTTGAGCCAGGTCACGCTGGCCGAACTGCAGGACGCCATCCTGTACTCGATCTTCCCCAACACCCAGATCTGGTCCGGCTACTGCGGCAATATCGTGTATCGCGTGATCCCCGACGGCAACAACCACGAGAGCTGCATCTTCGACGTGATGGTGCTGTGGCGCCACAAGGAAGGCGAAGTGCCGCCGCCGCCGGCCAAGCTCAACCGCCTGCCGGACGACCAGCCCTTCTCGGCGGCGCCGGAGCTGGGCGCCCTCGGCCCGGTGTTCGATCAGGACATGCGCAACCTAGGGGCGATGACCAAGGGTCTGCGCGCCTCCAAGAAGGGCGCCGTGAGCCTGGCCAGCTACCAGGAAAGCCGCATCCGCCACCACCACGAGACGCTCGACAAGTACCTCGGGTTGGGAGCGGGCAAGTGAACGCGCCCCTCGACACCCTCAACGTGCAGTGGCGGCTGGCCAGCCGCCCGACTGGCGAGGTCGGCCGCGAGCACTTCGACGTGACCCGCGCGCCGATTCCCGAGCCCGGCCCCGGCGAGGTGCGGGTGCGCAACCTGTACCTGCTGATCCCGCCGTCCATGCGCCTGTGGATGAACGCGAAGGAAACCTACTTCCCGCCGCAGCCGCTGGGCGAGGTGATGACCGGCATCACCCTCGGCATCGTCGAGTCGTCCCGCGATCCGTCGCTGGCCCCCGGCGACTACGTGAATGGCCTCGGCGGCTGCCAGGTGTGGTCGGTGGCACCGGCCGGCCAGCTGCAGCAGGTCCGTCCGCGGCCCGGCGTGCCGCTGGCGGCCTACCGCTCGGTGCTCGACGTGCAGGGCCTCACCGCCTACTGCGGCCTGAACGAGATCGGCCGTCCGAAGGCCGGTGAAACCCTGGTGGTGACTGCCGCTGCCGGCAGCGTCGGCTCCCTGGTGTGCCAGATCGGCCGGAAGCTCGGCCTGAAGGTGGTCGGCATCGCCGGCGGTAGCGAGAAGTGCGGCTGGCTGCGCGACGAGTGCGGCATCGAGCACGTCATCGACTACAAGTCCGAGGATGTCGCTGCGCGCCTCGACGCGCTGTGCCCGGAGGGCATCGACGTCGTCTACGAGAACGTCGGCGGCCCGGTGATGGACATGCTCATCGAGCGTCTGCGCTTCAAGGGCCGCGTCGTGCTGTGCGGGCTGGTGTCCAGCTACAACGGCGGCGTCACCCAGAACACCGCGTCGCTGATGACGCTGGTGAACAAGGCGGCGCGCATGGAGGGTTTTCTGGTCAGCGAGTACCTGCACCGCTACGACGAGGTGGTCGGCATCCTGCAGGAATGGGTCGCCACCGGCGCGCTGAAGTACCAGATCGAAGTGCTGGACGGCCTGGACTCGATGGTCGAGGCCATCGGCCGGGTGTTCCACGGCAAGAACCGTGGCGTCCAGCTGGTCAAGATTTCCGACGAGGAGGCACGATGAGCCCGGCTCCGCTTTCCGAACTGAGGGCGCGGGCCGACAGCCTGCGCCAGGCGGTGCGTGATTTCCACGCCACCGTGATGCCCGCCGACCTGCGCGACAAGTCGCACCGCCACCAGGTGCTGTCCAAGGACGACTACGTGCGCTGGATGCGCCTGCTCGACCAGCAGGGCTGGTCGGTGGCCCACTGGCCGGCGGAATACGGCGGCAAGGGCTGGTCGCCCCTTGAGCGCTTCGCCTTCGAGGACGAATTGGCGCGCCTCGGCTGCCCATGGGTGATCCCCTTCGGCGTGAAGTACGTCGGCCCGGTGATCTACGCCTTCGGCAGCGAGGCCCAGAAGCAGCGCTTCCTGCCCGGCATCAAGACCACCGAGGAGTTCTGGGCCCAGGGCTACTCCGAACCGGGCGCCGGCTCCGACCTGGCCGGCCTGCGCACCACCGCCATCCGCGACGGCGATCACTACGTGGTCAACGGCCAGAAGGTGTGGACCACCTACGCGCAATGGGCCGACTGGCTGTTCTGCCTGGTCCGCACCGACAAGGACGACAAGCCGCAGAGCGGCATCTCCTTCCTGCTCATCGACATGAAGAGCCCCGGCGTGAAGGTCGTGCCGATCCGCACCATGGACGGCTACGCCCACGTCAATGAGGTGTGGCTGGAAGACGTCAAGGTGCCGGCCGAAAACCTGATCGGCGAGGAAGGCAAGGGCTGGACCTACGCCAAGTTCCTGCTCAAAAACGAGCGCACCGCCGGCGCCATCGTCGGCTGGGCCTGGCATGTGCTGGACCGCCTCAAGCGCCACGCCCGAGAGACCGTCGTGAATGGCCTGCCGCTGATTGAGCAGCCGCTGCTGCGCAACCGCCTCGGTGAGTTCGAGCTGCGCTTCCTGGCCCTCGAGCTGGCTGCCTACCAGGCCGTCGAGGCCATGTGCGACGGCAGCGAGAACGGCAGCGAAGCCTCGCTGATCAAGATCCGTGGCACCGAGCTGTACCAGGAAGTCATGGAAACCCTGGTGGAAGCCCTCGGCGCCGCCGGGGTGGCCTTCGACGTGGAAGCCCTGCACAGCGCCGGCCTGCCGCCGCTGGGGCCGGACGACGCCGGCGGCATCCTCAAGGACCATTTCTATAACCGCGCTGCGACCATCTTCGGCGGCTCGTCGGAGATCCAGCGCAACATCGTTGCCAAGGTGGTGCTGGGGCTATGAGTACCGATCTCGAAACCATTGGGATGCTGCGCGACAGCGCTGCCCGTTACGCCGACGACAACTACGGCTTCCACCAGCGCTGGAGCATGCTGGAGCGCCCCGAGGGCTACAGCCCGCAGGCGTGGAGCGACTTCGCCGAGTTCGGCTTCCTGGCCCTGCGCCTGCCCGAGGACGATGGCGGGCTGGACGGCGACGCGGTGGCGGTCGGGGCGATCATGGAGATCGTCGGCGCCCGCCTGCTGATGGAGCCGGTGCTGGCCAGCGCGGTGGTCGCCACCGGCCTGCTGCTCAAGCTCGGCACCGCCAGCCAGAAGGCAGCGCTGCTGCCGCGCCTGGCAGACGGTTCGCTGATCCTGGCTTTTGCCGACGAGGACGAAGCCGGCAACGCCTGCGTCTTCGATGGCAGCCGCCTGATCGGCGGCAAGCTGGGCGTGCTGCATGGCGACGTGGCCGGCGAGCTGCTGGTGGCGGCCCGCGACACGGCCGGCGCGTCGGTGGTGCTGCGCGTTGGCGCCGACGCGGCCGGCGTGAGCCGGCGCGGCTACCGGCTGGTGGATGGGCGCGGCGCGGCGAGCTTCAGCTTCGACGGCGCGCCGGCGGAACTGTTGCAGCCGGACTCCGGCCTCTCCGCCGCCACGGCGCTGGCCGAGACCCGTGACGAGGCGGCGGTGGCCCTGTGCGCCGAGAGCCTCGGCATCGTGCGCAAGCTGGTGGACATCACCACCGACTACCTGAAGGTGCGCAAGCAGTTCGGCCGCGCCATCGGCAGCAACCAGGCCCTGCAGCACCGCATGGTGGATTGCCTGCTGCTGCGGGAGGAGATCCGCGCGCTGACCGCCGCCGCCCAGCAGGCCCTGGCCGGCCCGGCGGCGGAGCGCACGCGCATCGTCAGCGGCGCGCGCGCCTATGTCGTCCATGCCGCCCGCAAGGTGTGCAACGAGGCGGTGCAGATGCACGGCGGCCTGGGCGTCACCGACGAGCTGGACGTCAGCCACTATTTCCGCCGCCTGATGGTCAACGCGGCGCTGTTCGGCAACCGGGACGCGCATTTCGCGCGCTTCACCGATGCCGCGCTGGCCCGCTGAGGAGGACAGACGATGCGCAAGGACGTGAGCGGCTGGCAGGTCCGCCTCGACGAGGCCCTGATCCAGCGTTACAGCGCCAGCGGCGACTGGCCCAACAAGACCCTGGCCGACTTCGCCTACGAATTGGCCGAGCGCGACCCGCAACGGGTCACCCACGTGTTCGGCGAGCAGCGTTGCACGGTCAGCGAACTGCTCGCCGAGGCCGAGGCCCTGGCCGCCGCGCTGCAGGCGCGCGGCCTGGTGGCCGGCGACGTGGTCAGCTTCCAGCTGCCCAACTGGCGCGAGGCTGTGGTCATCGACCTGGCGACGACGATGCTGGGCCTCGTCGTGGCGCCCATCGTGCCGATCTACCGGGATGCCGAGGTGGCCTTCATGCTCGCCGACGCGGGCGTCAAGGCGGCCTTCTTCCCGGTGGAGTACCGCGGCTTCGACTACGCGGCGATGATGGAGCGGCTGGCGCCCCAACTGCCCGGCCTGACGCACCGCTTCGCGGTGCGCGGCGACGGCCCGGACAGCTACGACGCGCTGGTCAGCGCCGGCCTGCCGCTGGGGCTGCGGCCGCAGGTGGATGCCAACGCGGTCAAGATGATCCTGTACACGTCCGGCACCACCGGCCGCCCGAAGGGCGTGCTGCATACCCACAACACCGGGCCGCTGCGCCTCAGGCGGGCCTTCGAGACTTGGTCGCGGGGCTCGGACGTGCCCGGCCTCGCCAACGTGCTGCTGATGGCCTCGCCGGTGACCCACGTGACCGGCCAGAGCGGCATGGAGCTGCCCTTCTGCAGCGACAGCCGGACCGTCTTCATGGAGCGCTGGAGCGCCGCCGAAGCCCTCGACCTGATCGATGCCGAGAAAGTCACCGCCAGCGTCGGCGCGACGCCCTTCCTGCACGAGCTGCTGACCGCCGCCGAGCAGGCCGGACGGCGCCTGCCCAGCCTGCAGGTGTTCGCCTGCGGCGGCGCCGAGGTGCCGCCGGCGCTGATCTGCAAGGCCTACGAGGTGCTCGGGCAGTGCCGCGCGTTCCGCGTGTATGGTTCCAGCGAGGTGCCGCTGACCACGCTGGGTTTCGCCGGTGCCGGCGAGATGGACATGGCTGCCACCACCGACGGGCAGATCGCCGACTACGAGGTGCGCGTGCTGGACGACGAGGGCCACCCGCTGTC
Source organism: Zoogloea sp. GW822-FHT05C07 (assembly GCF_058800215.1). NCBI lineage: Bacteria > Pseudomonadati > Pseudomonadota > Betaproteobacteria > Rhodocyclales > Zoogloeaceae > Zoogloea > Zoogloea sp. GW822-FHT05C07. Next base: position 2,034,823 of record NZ_CM179510.1, on the reverse strand, counting down.
CATCGGCCAGGAAGGCGAGATCTGCGTGCGTGGCCCGGCGATGTTCCTCGGTTACGGCGATCCGGAAGCCACTGCGGCGAGTTTCGATGCCGACGGCTTCTTCGCCACCGGCGACCTGGGCCGCCTGACGCCGGAAAGGGCGATCGTCATCACCGGCCGCAAGAAGGACCTGATCAACCGCGGCGGCGAGAAGGTCAGCGCCAAGGAGGTGGAGGACATCTTGCACCGCATGCCGGGCATCAAGGAGGCGGCGGTGGTGGCCATGCCCCATGCGCGGCTCGGCGAGACCCTGTGCGCCTACGTGATCCCGCAGGCCGGCAGCGAGAGCCTGGACCTCGACGCGGTGCTCGGCTTCGTGTCCGCCAGCGGCGTGGCCCGGCAGAAATACCCGGAGCGCCTGATGGTGGTGGACGATTTCCCGCGCACCGCCTCGGGCAAGATACGCAAGGACCGCCTGCGCGCCGACATCCGCGAGCGCCTGCAGGCCCAGGCCTGAACGACAGCAGACAGGAGAAAAAAGAAAATGGAGACAACCCAGCTTTCCGTGCGCATCGCCCGCAAGGCCGTCGAGGCCACCGACATCGTGTCGCTGGAGCTGGCCCCGCTCGACGGGGCGGCGCTGCCGCCCTTCAGCGCCGGCTCGCACATCGACGTGGAAGTGAAACCGGGCCTGGTGCGCCAGTATTCCCTGTGCAACGACCCCACCGAATCCCACCGCTACCTGATCGGCGTGCTGCGCGATCCGGCCTCCCGCGGCGGCTCGGTGGCCGTCCATGAGCTGCTGCAGGAAGGGCAGGTGCTGCGCATCAGCGCGCCGCGCAACCACTTCGCGCTGGTGCCGGCCAAGCGTTCCGTGCTGTTCGCCGGCGGTATCGGCGTGACGCCGATCCTGTGCATGGCTGAGCGCCTGGCCCAGAGCGGGGCGGATTTCGAGATGCACTACTGTGCCCGCTCCGCCGACCGGGCGGCCTTCGTCGAGCGCATCCGCCGCTCGCCCTTCGCCGCCAGGGTGCATTTCCACTACGACGACGGTGACGCCGCACAGAAGCTGGATCTCGGCGCGGTGCTGGAGGCCGCCGGCGCGGACGCCCACCTGTACGTGTGCGGGCCGTCGGGCTTCATCGACTTTGTCACCAAGGGCGCGGCGGCCCGCCAGTGGAGCGCCGAGCGCGTGCACTTCGAGTACTTCGCCGGCCAGAAGGTGGATACCTCGGCGGACGGCAGTTTCGAGGTCAAGCTGGCGAGCAGCGGCAAGTGCGTCAGCGTGCCGCCCACCAAGACCGTCGTCGCGGCGCTGCGCGAGGCCGGCGTGAATGTCGAGGTGTCCTGCGAGCAGGGCGTCTGCGGCACCTGTCTGACCCGCGTGCTGGAAGGCGAGGTGGACCACCGGGACAACTACCTCACCGACGAGGAGAAGGCCGCCAACGACCAGTTCCTGCCGTGCTGCTCGCGGGCCAGGGGCAAGCTGCTGGTGCTGGACCTGTAGGCGCTCCGCCCGCGGAGTTTGAATCAACGACTGCCGGCGAGCCTTTTCGCCCCGATGCCCATGTCCGTCCCTCTCGCCTACATCTCGGTGGTCATCCTGTGGTCCACCACGCCGCTGGCGATCAACTGGAGCCTACCCGGCGGCGGTTTCGCGTTTGCGCTGTTCGCCCGCATGGTGGTGGGGCTGGCCTGTGCGCTGGGGGTGCTGGCGGCGACCGGCGCGGGCTTTCCGCTGCGCCGTGGCGTGTGGCCGGCCTACCTGATCGGCGGCACCAGCCTGTTCGGCACGATGCTATGCGTCTACTGGGGCGCCCAGTTCGTTCATTCGGGGCTGATCTCGGTGCTGTTCGGCCTGTCGCCGCTGGTCACCAGCGTGCTGGCCGCCGTGTGGCTTGGCGAGCGGGCGCTGACGCCGCGCCGGGTGGCCGGCATGGCGTTGGCGGCGGCGGGCCTGGCGGTGGTCTTCGGCCACGGCACGGACCTTGGCGGAGCCCAGGCGCCGGCCGGGCTGGCGGCGATCCTGCTGGCGGTGCTGCTCAATGCCGCTGGCCTGGTGGGCGTCAAGCGCTTCGGCGCGGCGACGCCGCCGATGGCACTGACCGCCGGCGTGATGCTGGTGTCCCTGCCGCTGTTCGGCCTGGCCTGGCTGATGGACGGTGCCGCGTGGCCGGCCGAGCTGCCGCTGCGCAGCGTGCTGGCTATCGGCTACCTGGGCGTGTTCGGCTCGGTGCTGGGTTTTGCCCTTTACTACTATCTGATGAAACACCTGGAAGCTGCCGCGCTGGCGCTGACCCTGGTGATGACGCCGTTGTTCGCGCTGTTCCTCGGCCGCCTGTTCAACGGAGAGGCGCTGCCGGCCCAGGCCTGGGCCGGCGCCGCGGCGATCAGCCTGGGCCTGCTGCTGCACCAGCGCGGCGGCACGCCGTCTGCAACCTAGTTCGGGAGACCGTCTGATGAATAGCGATATGCGGCCGGTGGCCGTCGTGACCGGCGTCGGGCCGGGGACCGGGGCCGCCACGGTGCGGCGTTTCGTGGCTGGCGGCTACCGGGTGGCGATGCTGGCCCGCGACGCCGGGCGCCTCGCCGAGCTGGCGGCGGAACTGCCGGAAGCGCGGGCCTACCCCTGCGACGTCACCGACACGGCGGCGGTGGATGCGGTGTTGGCGCGTATCCGCGCCGAGCTGGGTACGCCGTCGGTGCTGGTGCACAACGCCGTGTCCGGCGCCCGCGGGCGCTTCATGGACATCGACCCGGCGGTGCTGGAGCGGGGCTTCCAGGTGAACGTGATGGCCTTGCTGCACCTGGCCCGCGCGCTGGCGCCGGACATGATCGCCGCCGGCCACGGCGCCATCGTCGTTACCGGCAACACCGCCGCACTGCGCGGCCGCGCACTGTTTGCCGGCCTGGCGCCGACCAAGGCCGCCCAGCGCATGCTGTGCGAGTCGATGGCCCGCGACCTGGGGCCGCAGGGCGTGCACGTGGCCTACGTGGTGATCGACGCGGTGATCGACGTGCCATGGACCCGCCGCGCTTTTGGCGAGCGCCCCGACAGCTTCTTCATGCAGCCCGCCGCCATCGCCGACGAGATCTGGCACCTGGCCCACCAGGCGCGCAGCGCATGGACCTTCCTGCACGAGCTGCGGCCCTTCGGCGAGACTTGGTGAGCCCGGGCCCGAAAAAACCATACCAACAAGGAACGCCACGTTCCACCCGGAGGAGAAGCGATAGATGTTCCTTTCCGCACGCAGGACTTTGAACAGGCTGGACCACGCGCTGGAGGCGGCGCAGCGGGACGGCATGAGCCACTGGCTGAATGGTGCCGACGCGGCGCTGCCGGAGGCCACGCAGCGCCGGCTGCAGACGCTGGCGGAAAAGATCCGCGCCGGCGAACGGGCGCTGGAAGTGCAGATCGCCGCGCTGACCGCCCGTGTCACCGAGCTGGAGCGCAGCGAGGCGCTGCTCGATGCGGAGCGCGACGAGTTGGCGCTGCAACTGGAAGTGACCCGGCGTGCCGCCGATGGCGAAGGCGCGAGCCGCGTCGAACTGGAAGAACGCCTGGCAGCGTTGGAGGATGAATTGGCCGATGCCCGCCTGGCCGGCACTGCGCTGACCGAGGGCACGTGGACGGTGCGCATCGTGGACGGCGATCCGGCCCATCCGGCCAACCGGGTGCGCTACTCGGACCAGATGCGGCGCCTGCTGGACTACACCGGCACGGCGGACTTTCCCGACGAGATGGACGCGTGGACCGCGGTGATCCACCCGGAAGACCTGGCCTGGGTCGGCGCGGCGCTGCACCGCCACTTGTGCGATCACACGGGCAGGACGCCCTTTGTCGCCGAATACCGCATCCGCAAGAAGGGCGGCGACTATGGCTGGTTCCGCGGCCGCGCGTGCACCGAGCGTGATGCCCAGGGGCGGCCGGTGCGCTGTGTAGGCTCCTTCCGCGACATTTCCGCCGAAAAGGCCGCCGAGGCGCTGCAGAAAGAGCAGCGCGAGCGCATGGCCCACAGCATGCGGCAGATCCTCGATGTGTCGGCGGTGATCGCCGACATCTCCAAGCGCACCAACCTGCTGGCCCTCAACGCCAGCATCGAGGCGGCCCGCGCCGGCGAGGCCGGACGCGGCTTCGCGGTGGTGGCGGAAGAGGTCGGCAAGCTGGCGATGCAGACCTCCAAGGCCACCGAGGAGATCGTGCGGATGGCCGAGGAGTAAGCCCGTCGTGCCCCGCGCGGCCGGTGGCCGGTGTGGGGGGCGGGCGGCAGCTCAGCGGCCGGTGTAGGTGGCCGGGCGCTTTTCGAGGAAGGCGTTGACCGCTTCCTTGAAGTCTTCCGTTGCCGCGCAGGTGGCGAAGCCCTGGCGTTCGGCATCCAGCTGGCCGGCGAAGTCCCGTTCGATGGAGCGGCGCATCAGCTGCTTGAGGGTGCCCTGGGCGATCGGCGCGCCGGTGGCCAGACGGCGGGCCAGCCTGTCGGTTTCCTCCGCCAGCTGGTCGGCCGCCACGACGCGGCTTACGAGGCCCAGGCGCTGGGCTTCGGCGGCGTCGATGGGGTCGGACAGCAGCGCGATCTCCAGTGCCTTGTGCAGGCCGACGGTGCGCGGCAGGCTCCACGAGGCGCCGAGGTCGCAGCAGGTGCCCAGATTGACGTAGGCGAAGTTGAAGCGGGTGGTGTCGGCGGCGACGACCAGGTCGCAGGCCAGCGCCATGCTCATGCCGGCGCCGGCCACCGGGCCCTGGATGCTGGCAATCACCGGCGCGCGCAGGCTGGCGATGATCTGCATGCTCTCGTTGAGCGGCGCGATCAGCGTGTTGGGCACCGCCGCCGGGTCGTCGCGAAACTGGGCGATGTCGCCGCCGGCCATGAAGGAGCGGCCTTCGCCGCTGAGGATCAGCACCCGCAGCGCCGGGTCGTCCTGCAGGCGGCGCAGCGCGGCCAGCAGGGCCTGGGCGGTGGCGGTGTCGATGGCGTTGAGGACCTTCGGGCGGTTGAAGTGCAGGCGGTGGATGCCGCCGTCGCGGCTTTCGATGATCGGGCTGTCGCTCATGCTGGGGTCTCCTGTTGTCGTTGTCGAAAGGCTTTTTACATCGGCAGTTGCGGGCCGGCGGTGACGGTGACGCCGCCGTCCACCACCAGGCCGTGGCCGGTGATGAAGTCGGCTTCGTCGCTGGCCAGCAGCAGCGCGGCGCGGGCGATGTCCTCGGGGCGGCCGAGGCGCTTGACGGCGGCGGCCTGTTCCCACTGGGCGCGGACTTCCGGCACCGCGAAGAGGCCGGCCGTCATGTTGGTCTCGATGGCGCCGGGCAGCAGGTAGTTGGCGGTGATGCCGAAGCGGCCGACTTCCTTGGCGATGGTCTTGGTCAGCCCGGCGACGGCGTGCTTGGAGGCCGCGTAGGCGCCGCAGCTGTGGTCGGTGAAGTGGGCGAGGATGGAGCCGGTGTTGATGATGCGTCCGCGGCCGGTGGTCTTTGCGCGTTCGATCAGCACCGGGATGGCGTGGCGGCAGGTGCGCATCACGGCGTGGACGTTCACCTCGAAGGCCCGCGCCCAGTCCTCGTCGGGCATCGCCGAAACCGGCGAGACCGGTACGACGCCGGCGTTGTTGAAGAGGATGTCGAGGCCACCGAATTTCTCCAGCGCCAGCGCGACCATCTGCTGCGGTGCGTCGGCGGCGGTGACGTCCACCGCCAGCGCGGCGATGCGCGGCTGGCCGGCGTAGACGTTGAGGATTGCCGATTCGGGCCGGTCCACGGCCACCACCGCGGCGCCTTCGGCGGCGAACAGTTCGACGGTGGCGCGGCCGATGCCGGAGGCGGCGCCGGTGATAATGGCCACGCGGCCGGCCAGGCGTTGGGATGTGTTCATGCTGTTGTCTCGCTCCTTTGTGGATGGGCTCAGCCTCGAAACAGGTCGGGCTGTTTTTCTGTGATCTTACCTGTGCGTCGTGATGCGCGCCTCGTCCGTCAGTGCGCGCGGAAGCGGCGATAGATCTTCTCCATCACCATCAGCGGGTCGTCGGCGCGCAGCGGGTCGTAGGGGGTGATGTTCACTGCGCGCAGCCAGGCGCGCCGCACGCGGCCGTCGGCCACGTCGAGCTCGATGATGTTGATGCACGCCGGGTCCTGCTCGATGGCGCGGATGGCGGGGAGGCCGGCGCCGGTGACGTGGGTCAGCAGCACGCGGTTGACGCCGTCGTGGGCGACGACGAGGGCGTTGGTCCAGTCGTCGCGGGCGATCAGTTCGTCCCAGGCGGCGTGTACGCGGCTTGCCAGATCCTGCCAGCGTTCGCCGCGGATGAAGGCGCCGTCGGGATCGGCGGCGCTCTCGTAGGCGTAGCCGATCTCCTGTTCCTGTTCGTCCGGTGGAATCTCGCGCAGGCGGCCGGCGCGGACTTCCTTCAGGCGCGGCTCCTCGGCCAGCGGCAGGGTGCGCTCGCCGAGCACGATGCGGGCGGTCTCGACGGTGCGCGTGAGGCCCGAGCAGACGGCCAGGTCGAAGGGAATGTCGGCCAGCAGCGTGGCGCTGGCGGCGGCCTGATCGCGGCCACGGGCGGTGAGCGGGACGGTGCGCGGGTCGAAGGGCGTGCCGTCGGCGCTGAAATAGCTGACTTCCGCGTGGCGCATCAGGTAGATGCGGCGGCGGCAGGCGGTGCCGGTTAGGGCGGGCATGGGCAGGCTCCGGTGTGCCGGCAGGGCGTGGCCCACCGGCAGTCGGCCCGCCGGGGCCGGACATGTGGCTACCGGCACCGGCGGGTAAGGGCGCCCGCAGGCGCCCCCGGGACTATCAGTCGTACTTGTAGAAGCCCTGACCGCTCTTGCGGCCCAGGTAGCCGGCATCCACCATTTCCTTCAGCAGCGGGGCCGGGCGGTACTTGGGATCGTTGAAGCCGTCGTAGAAGACTTCCATCACCGCCAGCATGGTGTCCAGGCCGATCAGGTCGGCGAGGGCCAGCGGGCCGATCGGCTGGTTGCAGCCGAGCTTCATGCCGGCATCGATGTCCTCGGCGGTGGCGAGGCCTTCCTGCAGCGCGAAGATCGCTTCGTTGATCATCGGGCACAGGATGCGGTTCACCACGAAGCCCGGGCTGTTCTTGGCGGTGATCGGGGTCTTGCCGATGGCGGTGGCGAAGCCTTGCGCGGCGGCCAGTGTCGCGTCGGAGGTCTGCAGGCCGCGGATCAGTTCGACCAGGGCCATCATCGGCACCGGGTTGAAGAAGTGCATGCCGATGAAGCGCTCCGGCGACGACACGGTGGCGGCCAGCTTGGTGATGGAGATCGACGAGGTGTTGGTGGCGATCAGCGTGGTGGCCGGCACGATGCTGTCGATTTCCTTGAGGATGCGCAGCTTGAGACCTTCGTTCTCGGTGGCGGCCTCGATGACCAGCTCGGTGGCGGCCAGGTCGGCGTAGGCGGTGGTGCCGCGGATGCGGGCCAGTGCGGCGTCCTTGTCGGCGGCGCTGATCTTTTCCTTCTTGACCATGCGGTCGAGGCTGCCGGCGACGGTCTTGACGCCGCGCTCGACGGCTTCGGTGGAGATGTCCACCATCACCACGTTGATGCCGGCCAGTGCACAGACCTGGGCAATGCCGTTGCCCATGGTGCCGGCGCCGATCACGCCGATGTTTTGAATTGCCATGCTGTTGCTCCTGTTTGCGTAGTTTTTTAAAGACTTTTTTAAACGCGTTCGAAGATGGCGGCGATGCCCTGTCCGCCACCGATGCACATGGTCACCAGGGCATAACGGCCCCCCGTGCGGTGGAGCTCGTAGATGGCCTTGGTGGTGATGATGGCCCCGGTCGCTCCCACCGGATGGCCCAGGGAGATCCCCGAGCCATTGGGATTGACGCGGGCCGGATCGAGGCCCAGTTCCCGTGTCACGGCGCAGGCCTGGGCTGCAAAAGCCTCGTTGGACTCGATGACGTCCAGATCTGCGACGGACAGCCCGGTGCGCTGCAGCACCAGGCGGGTGGCGGGAACGGGGCCGATGCCCATGTACAGCGGTTCGACGCCGGCGTGAGCATACCCGACAAGACGGGCCAGCGGCTTGAGACCGAGCGCTGCCGCGCGTTTCGCCTCGGCCAGCACCACCGCCGCGCCACCGTCGTTGAGGCCGGAGGCATTGCCCGGCGTGACGCTGCCATCCTTCTGGAAGACCGCCTTCATCTTGGCCAGCGCTTCCGGGGTGACGTCGGGGCGTACGTGTTCGTCGGTGTCGAAGATGACGGCGCCCTGGCGGGTCTTCACCTCCACCGCGGCGATCTGCTCGCGGAAGCGCCCCTCGGCGATGGCGCGGGCGGCACGCTGCTGGCTTTCCAGCGCCAGCGCGTCCTGCATCTCGCGGTTGATGCCGTAGCGGGCGGCGACGTTCTCGGCGGTGATGCCCATGTGCACCTTCTCCCACGGGTCGTGGAGAATGCCGTTCATGTAGTCGAGGACCGGCGCGTCGCCCATGCGGGCGCCCCAGCGCAGGGTCGGGATGATGTAGGGGCCGCGGCTCATGGATTCGGCGCCGCCACCGATCGCGATGTCGGTGTCGCCGAGCAGGATGGCCTGGGCTGCCGACACGATGGCCTGCAGGCCGGAGCCGCACAGGCGGTTGACGTTGAAGGCCGGGGTTTCCTGCGGGATGCCCGCATCGATCGCGGCGACGCGGCTCAGGTAGGCGTCGCGGGGCTCGGTGGGCACCACGTTGCCCATCACCACGTGGCCAACCTCGCGGGGATCGACGCCGGAGCGGGCTAGCGCGGCACTGATCGCGGTGGTGCCGAGCCGGCAGAGGGGAATGTCCTTGAGGCTGCCGCCGTAGGTGCCGATGGCGGTGCGGGCGGCACCGACGACGAGGATTTCACGCTGGGTCATGGTCTGCTTTTCCGTATGCGGGTTGGTCTTCGCCGGTGGAAGCCGGCGGGGCGGATCGATGGTATCAAACAAACAATCTAGATGGTTTGTTATTTGTGTTGCTCCGGGTGATTGCCTGGCTGGGCGCCCCACAACCCGGGTGTCTTTCCCCCAGCTGAAGTCATGAGGCAGTAAACCGTAGGGGCGAATTCATTCGCCCTCAGCCGGCTCGACGAAGTCCGCGGGCGAATGAATTCGCCCCACAGAGGGAAGGGAAGGGAAGGGAAGGGGAGTGTCGATGCTGCCGACCCGCAGAAATTTCATCGAGGGACTTGGCAGCCGGCTTTTTTGTTCGTAATATAAAAAAACGAACACGACGGTTTGTTTTGTTGTGTGTCGGAAGGTGTGTCTCCCTGCTGGTAAGCGCGACCCTCTCCCTAGCGCTTGCAGGCATTTTGCCAGGTTGTCCGCGCAATGCGGGCAACCTGGACTTTCTTCCAGAAGAAAGGGGACAGACCGGAACGAGCGGGAGCGTGTTCACACAAGAGAACCGGCAGATGCCTCTGACCATCGGATTTGCAGCAGAAACCCTGCCCGGCGAACGGCGCTTGCCCGTGGTGCCGGACGTGGCCAAAAAATACCAGGACCTCGGCGCCCGCCTCCTCATGCAGAAGGGCGCCGGCCGCCCGGCCCACTACCGCGACGACAGCTTCGCCGACGTGACCTTCGTCGCCAGTGCCGCCGAGACGTATGCCGGTGCCGACATCCTGTGCTGCGTGCAACCGCCGTCCGCCGAACTGATTGCCACCCTCAAGCCGGGCTGCGTGCTGGTCGGCCTGCTGCAGCCCTGGGGCGATGCGGCGCGGGCGCGCCTGCTGGCGGAGCGGCAAATTACCGCCTTCGCGCTGGAGCTGCTGCCGCGCATCAGCCGCGCCCAGAGCATGGACGTGCTGTCCAGCCAGGCCGCGGTGAGCGGCTACGAATGCGCGCTGATCGCCGCCGACCATTCGCCGCGCTTTTTCCCGATGCTGACCTATGCTGCCGGCACCATCCGCCCGGCCCGCGTGCTGGTCATCGGCGCCGGCGTGGCCGGCCTGCAGGCCATCGCCACCGCCCGCCGCATCGGCGCGATGGTCGAGGCCTACGACGTGCGCCCGGAAACCCGCGAGCAGATCGAATCCCTCGGCGCCAAGTTCGTCGACACCGGCGTGTCGGCGGCCGGCAGCGGCGGTTACGCCCGCGAGCTGACCGCCGAGGAAAAGGCCAAGCAGGCCGAGCGCCTGGCCAAGGCGGTGGCCCAGTGCGACGCGCTGATCACCACTGCGGCGATTCCCGGCAGGAAGGCGCCGGTGATCATCACCGCCGACATGGTGGCGCGCATGAAGGCCGGCGCGGTGGTGGTCGACATGGCCGCCGAGACCGGCGGCAACGTGGAAGGCACGGTGGCCGGCGAGAAGACCTGGGTCGGCGAGGTGCTGATCGTCGGCCCGACCCACATCGCCAGCCGCATGCCGGCCCACGCTTCGGAAATGCTGGCCAAGAACTACTTCAACTTCATCAGCCCCTTCGTCAAGGACGGCGCCGTGGCGCTGGACTGGGACGACGAAGTGATCGCCGGCGCCTGTCTCACCCACGCCGGCGCAGTGCGCCACGCCGGCGTCCGCCAGGCCCTCGGCCTCTGAACCAGGAGAACGCAATGGAAGGTCTGGTCTATCTGTACATCTTCATGCTGGCCGGCTTCACCGGCTACGAAGTGATTTCCCGCGTGCCGGTGATCCTGCACACGCCGCTGATGTCCGGTTCCAACTTCGTCCACGGTGTGGTGCTGGTGGGCGGCATGGTGGCCCTCGGCAGCGCCGATCCGGCCGAGCCGCTGCAACTGGCGATCGGCTTCGCCGCGGTGCTGCTCGGTGCCGCCAACGCGGCCGGCGGCTACGTGGTCACCGAACGCATGCTGGCCATGTTCAAAGGCAAGAAGGAGGGCGCCCAATGAGCGCACAGTTTCCCGTTCTCGGTTTCATCCAGGCCGCCTATTTCGCGGTGGCGGTGGTCTTCATCCTCGGCCTGAAGGCGATGAGCTCGCCGGTCACCGCCCGCCGCGGCGTGGTGTGGGCCGGCTACGCGATGATCGCCGCCACGCTGGTCACCTTCGCGTGGCCGGGCATGCAGAACTTCGGCTTGATGGCGCTGGCCATCGCGTTGGGCACGGTGGTCGCCTGGATCTCCGGCAAGAAGGTGGCGATGACCGACATGCCGCAGATGGTGGCCATCTACAACGGCATGGGCGGCGGCGCGGCGGCGGCCATCGCGGCGCTGGAGTTCGCCCGCGGCGAAGTGCATGGCGGCGTGGCGACCACGCTGGCGGTGTGCGGCGCGCTGATCGGCTCGGTGGCCTTTTCCGGCTCCTGCGTAGCCTTCGCCAAGCTGCAGGGCATCATGAAGAAGGCCTGGCGCCTGCCGGCCCAGAACGCCGCCAATGTGCTGCTGGCGCTGGCTGCGGTGGCCCTCGGCTACCTGATCGTCGCCGCCGACACACCGGCGCCGCAGCACGTGCTGGGCTTCTTCGCGCTGGCCCTGGCCCTCGGCGTGGTGCTGACGGTGCCGATCGGCGGCGCCGACATGCCGGTGGTGATCTCCCTGCTCAACGCCTTCACCGGCCTGGCGGTGGGCATGGAAGGCTACGTGCTCGGCAACCCGGCGCTGATCGTCGCCGGCATCGTGGTTGGCGCCTCCGGCACGCTGCTGACCCAGCTGATGGCCAAGGCCATGAACCGGCCGATCTCCAACGTGATCTTCACGCCGATCTCCGGCGCGGCGTCCGGCGGCGAGGCCGTCGAGGGCGAGCAGAAGGAGGTCGGCGCGATGGATGCCGCCGCGGTGATGCGCTACGCCTCCAAGGTCATCATCGTGCCCGGCTACGGCATGGCGGTGGCCGGCGCCCAGCACAAGGTGTGGGAGATGACCGAGTTGCTGGAGGAAGCCGGTGTGGACGTCAGCTTCGCGATCCACCCGGTGGCGGGCCGCATGCCGGGCCACATGAACGTGCTGCTGGCCGAGGCGGGCGTGCCCTACGACAAGATCTTCGACCTGGAGGAGATCAACGGCGACTTCCCGCAGGCCGACGTGGCCCTGGTGATCGGCGCCAACGACGTGGTGAACCCGTCGGCGCGTACCGACAAGTCGAGCCCGATCTACGGCATGCCGATCCTCAACGCCGACCTCGCGCAGAACGTCATCGTCGTCAAGCGGGGCAAGGGTACCGGCTACTCGGGCATCGAGAACGCGCTGTTCTACAAGGACAACACCCGTCTGCTGTACGGCTCGGCCCAGCAGGCCATCGGCGAAGTGATCCAGCACGTCAAGGCGCTGTCGGTGTAGGCGCCACACCCATAACAAAGGAGAGGACAGACAGTGGACGCGAAAACGGAAACGACCGGGCAACCCGACATTGCCGGCTTTGCCGCCGCCTTCCTGCTGCAGGAAAGCGGCGCGGCGGCGGTGGAGGTGCTCGGCTGCAAGCGCCTCGGCGGCGGGGCGATCCAGGAAAACCTGCTGCTCGACGTGATGATCCGCGGCGGCGCGTGGGACGGGCGGCACGAACTGGTGCTGCGCACCGACTCGCCGTCGAGCCTGGCGGTGAGCCTCGGCCGCGCCGAGGAGTTCGCCGTGCTGAAGGTGGCCTTCGCCGCCGGAGTGACGGTGCCCGAGCCCCTGTGGCTGTACCGGGACGGCGGCGTGCCCGGCGGGCTGGGCAAAGACTTTTACCTGATGCGCAAGGCTGAAGGCTCCGCCGCCGCCCGCCCGCTGGTGCGCGGCGAGCTGACGGCTGACGAGCGCGATGCGCTGCTGGCCGAGCTGGGTGCCGAACTGGCGCGCCTGCATGCGGTGCGTCCGCCGGTCGCCGGGCTGGACTTCCTGCCGTTGCCGGACGGCGCGCCGGCCCTGGCGCGGGTAGCGGAATACCGGCGCCGCATCGACGCCATCGGCCGGCCCCAGCCGACCCTCGAATGGGCGCTGCGCTGGCTGGAGCTGAACGCCCCGGCGCGCACCGAGGTCACGCTGACCCACGGCGACTTCCGCACCGGCAACTACATGGTTGCCGACGGCCACCTGTCGGCGGTGCTCGACTGGGAGTTCGCCGGCTGGAGCGATCCGCTGGAGGACATCGGCTGGCTGTGTGCGCGCTGCTGGCGCTTCGGTGCGTGGGAGCACGAAGTCGGCGGCATCGGCGGCGCCGCCGCGCTGGCCCGCGGCTACGCGGCTGTGGCCGGCCAGCCCTTCGACCTCGATCTGCTGCCCTACTGGAAGGTGATGGGCACGATGCGCTGGGCGGTGATCGCGCTGCTGCAGGCCGAACGCCACCTGTCCGGCGAGCAGCCCTCGCTGGAGCTGGCGCTGACCGGCCGCATGCTGCCGGAGATCGAGCTCGACCTGATCCAGGAAATCCAGTCCATCGAAGAGGAGCGTGCCCGCCATGCGTAACCTGCCCGACGCCGCCGACTTGCTGAAGACCGCCCGCGACGGCCTGCTCAACGAGCTGTTGCCCCACCTGCCCAAGGAACACCACTACACCGCGCTGATGGCCGCCAACGCGCTGGCCATCGCGCTGCGCGAGATCCAGGCCGATGCTGGCCAGCGCCGCGCCGAGTCGGCCCTGCGCCACGGGCTGTACGCCGGAGCGGCGGACGACGAAGGCGTCGACACGCTCGCCGCCCGCCTGGCCGGCGACCTGCGCACGGGCCGCCTCGACGCGCGCCTGGCGGAAGTCGGCAGCCTGCTGCTGGCCGACATCAGCGCCCGGCTGCGCGTCTCGAATCCCAAATACCTCAAGCAGGCTGGCCTCGCCTGACCCGGAGACACTCCATGAACTTCGACATCCCGGCCGAACTCAAGGCCCTGCAGGACAAGACCCGGCGTTTCATCGCCGAGGAGATCATCCCCTACGAGAAGGACCCCCGCGTCACCGCCCACGGCCCCAGTGAGGATCTGCGCAAGGAGCTGGTCGCCAAGGCCAAGGCCGCCGGCCTGCTGACGCCCCATGCGTCCGTCGAGTTGGGCGGATTGGGGCTGGACCACTTCGCGAAGGCCATCGTCTTCGAGGAGGCCGGTTATTCGACCCTTGGCCCGACCGCGCTGAACATCGCCGCGCCGGACGAGGGCAACATCCACCTGATGGAGGTCGTCGCCACGCCAGCCCAGAAGGACCGCTGGCTGAAGCCCCAGGTGGAAGGGAAGATCCGCTCCTGCTTCTGCATGACCGAGCCCGACCCGGGGGCCGGCGCCGACCCGTCGATGCTGCAGACCACCGCGGTGAAGGATGGCGACCATTACGTGATCAACGGCCGCAAGTGGTTCATCACCGGCGCGACCGGCGCCAGCTACGCAATCATCATGGCCAGGATGGAGGACGGCAGCGCGACGATGTTCCTGTCAGACATGGACCGGCCGGGCATCACCGTCGAGCGCAGCATGGACGCGCTGGACGCCTGCTTCACCGGCGGCCACGGCGTGGTGCGCTTCGACAACCTGCGCGTGCCGGCCGCCGATGTGCTCGGCGAGATCGGCCAGGGCTTCCGCTACGCCCAGGTGCGCCTGGCGCCGGCGCGCCTGACCCACTGCATGCGCTGGCTCGGCCAGGCCCGCCGCGCCCACGACGTGGCCACCGCCTACGCACGCAAGCGCCAGGCCTTCGGCAAGGCGCTCGGCGAGCACGAGGGCGTTGGTTTCATGCTCGCCGACAACGAGATGGACCTGCACAGCGCGCGCCTGGCCATCTGGCACTGCGCGTGGGTGCTCGACCAGGGTGGCAAGGGCAAGAACGAGTCGAGCATGGCCAAGGTGATCTGCTCAGAAGCCGAATGGCGGGTCGTCGACCGTTGCGTGCAGATCCTCGGCGGCCAGGGCGTCACCGCCGAGACCATCGTCGCGCGGATCTGGTCGGACATGCGCGCCTTCCGCATCTACGACGGCCCGTCGGAAGTGCATCGCTGGAGCCTGGCGCGGCACATCCTGAAGGAGCCGAAGACGGCCCGTTAGGCCGCCGCGCTTGAGTCCGGCCCCGTCGTCCGGCGGCCGGGCCGCCGGCGGCACGCGCTTGACCGCCGGCCCGGCGCGCCGCAGCATTGCACGGTGTCTCACCGCCGTCCGTGCCGATGCCGCCCCCTGTCCATCCTGCCGAAGCCGCGCCGTCCCTGCGCACCCGCCCGATGCCGGCGATCCGCCCGACCCTGCTCGGCCTGAGCCTGTGCGCCTGCCTGATCGGGCTGGCCGTGGCCCAGGGCAGCGGTGTCGTCATCGACGGCCTGACGGCCGGGCTGACGATCCTCTGTGCGCTCGCCGTCCATGCCGGCTTCTTCCGGGCCTGCGCCGCGCCGCCGCTGGCGGCGGGCTGGCTGATGATGGTGGTCGGCAGCGACTTCGTGCAGCGCGGCGAGTTCTCGCGCCTGCCGCTGATCGCCGGCCTGTCCTACGCGCTACTGACGGCGGCCAGCCTGTTCATCAACGAGTTCCCCGACCGGCGCGGCGACGAGGCGGCCGGCAAGCGCACGCTGGTGGTCCGCCTCGGGCCGCACACTGCCAAGTGGGCCTACCTGGGCCTGGTGCTGCTGGCCTATGGCTGGCTGGTCCTGATGGCCGGGCAGAACCTGCTGCCGCGGGGCGCCGCCGCCGCGGCGTTGACGCTGATCTTCTCCTTTCGTGCCGCCCGCTACCTGCTGGCCCATGCCGGCGAGCCGGCCGAGCTGGCGCCGGCCCTCAAGCTGACCATCGTCGCCGCCAACCTGCACGGCCTGGTCCTCGCTGCGGCACTGGCGTTCGGACGTTGGCCGGGAGCCCTGTCATGAGTTTCGAGCTGCCCTTCGCTGCCGCGGACATTCACGGCATCATCTTCGACATGGACGGCCTGCTGCTCGACAGCGAGCGCGTGGCCCTCGCCACCGTCGCCGCGGCGGCGGCCGAGCTGGGGCTGGAATGGCGCGCCGAAGTGGGGCTGGCGATGGTCGGCCTCAACTCGCAGGACGGCCCCAAGGTGATCCGCCACCACCTGGGCGAGGACTACCCGGTAGCCGATCTCTACGACGCCTTCGGGCGCATCTACGAAGCCGCCATCGCCGCCGGAAGTATTCCGCTGAAGGGTGGCGTGGTGGAGCTGTTCGACGTGCTCGACGGCCTGTCCCTCGGCCGTGTGGTGGCCACCTCGACGCGGCGTTCCCGCGCCGAGCCCAAGCTGGCGGCGGTGGGCCTGCTGCCGCGGGTGCACGGCATGGTGTGCGGCGACGAGGTGAGCCGCGGCAAGCCGGCGCCGGACATCTTCCTGGCGGCGGCCGAACGCCTCGGCGTGCCGGTGGCGAACTGCCTGGTGCTGGAAGACTCCAACGCAGGCGTGCGCGGCGCGCTGGCGGCCGGCACGCGGGTGGTGATGGTGCCCGACCTGCTGCAGCCCGCCGCCGACGTGCGGGCGGCCGGTGTGCCGGTGGCGGCCAGCCTCCACGACATCGCCGGTTTCCTGCTGACGAGGATCGCCTGATGCGTCGAATACTCTGGCTGGCGGCCTGCCTGGTGGCCGCGCCGGTGCTGGCGGAGGAGGCCGCTTCGGGGGGCTTCTGCCTGTTCCCGCTGCCGTCCGACAGCGGCGTGCAGCGCTGGATCAACCTGGGCATCGTGCAGTACGTGGACGTCCGTTCCGACGAGGTCCGGATCTATTTCGGCGGCGGCAACCTGGGCAGCGGCCACGAGGCGCGCCTTCCGGCAAAGGGCCGCGACGAAGCCGACGCGCTCCTCGCCCGCCTGCGCCGCACGGCGGCCGCCTGTGCCAGGCCCAATTCAGCCACCCCGGCCAACTCGCCCACCTTGGGAGGAACTCCGTGAAACTCATCGGCATGCTGGATTCACCCTTCGTACGACGCAGCTTCATCACCGCCCGGATGCTCGGGACTCCCTTCGAGCACCAATCCCTGTCGGTCTTCCGCAATTTCGACGAATTCCACGCCATCAACCCGCTGGTCAAGGCCCCGACGTTGGTCTTCGACGATGGCGAGGTGATGGTGGACAGCACCCACATCATCGCCTGGCTGGAGCGCATCGCCCCGCCCGGCAAGAGCCTCATGCCGTCCGACGCGGCCGGCCTGCGGCGCTGCCTGCAGCTCACCAGCCTGGGCCTGGCGGCGGCCGAAAAGAGCGTGCACCGGGTCTATGAGATGAAGGTGCGCCCGAAGGACTACCGCGATCCGGACTGGCTACGCCGTGTCGAAGGGCAGATCCGCGACACCTACGCGGTGCTCGAACAGCACGTCGGTACCGACGACTGGCTGTGCGGCGCGCGGCCGACCCAGGCCGACATCACCGTGGCGGTGGCCTGGCGTTTCACGCATTATTCGGCCCCCGGCCTGGTCGCCGACAGCGACTACCCGGCCCTTGCCGCTCTGGCCGCCAACGCCGAGGCCCTGCCGGCCTTCATGGCGGCGGACTATAGCTAACCCCTCAGTGACCCCCTTTCCCCGCGAGATTCGATGATCGGACGCATCACCGGCCGCCTGGCCGAAAAGAACCCTCCGCAGATCCTGGTCGACGTGAATGGCGTCGGCTACGAACTGGAAGTCCCGATGAGCACCTTCTACGGCCTGCCCGCCACCGGCCAGGCCGTGAGCCTGTCCACCCACATGGCGGTGCGCGAGGACGGACATTTCCTGTACGGCTTCGCCACCGAGGACGAGCGGGCAGCCTTCCGCCAGCTACTCAAGGTGGCCGGCATCGGCGCGCGCACCGCGCTGGCGGTGCTGTCCGGTCTGTCGGTGGCCGACCTGGCCCAGGCCGTGGCGCTGCAGGAGAGCGGCCGCCTGGTGAAGATCCCGGGCATCGGCAAGAAGACCGCCGAGCGCCTGCTGCTGGAGCTGCGCGACAAGCTCGCCAAGGCCCTGCCGGCGGTGGCCGGCAGTATCGCCGCCAGCCTGCCCGGCGACGACCGGGCCGACATCGTTAATGCGCTGCTGGCGCTCGGCTACAACGAGAAGGAAGCCCTCGGCGCGGTCAAGAACCTGCCGGAAGGCGTCGGTGTCTCGGACGGCATTCGCCAGGCGCTGAAGGGCCTGTCGAAGGCCTGACGCGGCGGCGGTTGGCGTGGGGACGGCGGCCCGCCGGGCGGCGGGGGCGTCCCGGCACGGTGGACGTGGCACTGTCTAAAAGATCAGGGATAATTCCGCCATTCCATCCGAGAGGGCGCCCATGACTCCCAGACGCACTGCCCAGCTGGCCATCACCGCCGTGCTGATCCTCGGCTGCGCCTTCGTGCTCAGCCCCTTCTTCGCGGCCATCCTGTTCGCCGGCACGGTGTGCGTGACCACCTGGCCGATGTACCAGGCCCTGCACCGGCGCTTCGGTCGTCGCGACGGGCTGGCGGCGCTGACCATGACCTTGTTGCTGACGGCGGTGCTGCTGGTGCCGATGGTCGGTCTGGCCGCTTCGCTGACCGATTCGGCGATCACGTTGGTGGACTACGTGCGCGGCCTCATCGAGCAGTCCGACGGCCAGCCGCCGCGCTGGCTGAAAGATATTCCGCTGGTCGGCCACGACATCGACGCCTACGTGCGCAAGCTGGCCCACAGTCAGACCGAGGTGCGCAAGCTGGCGCTGGAAGCCATCGAGCCGGCGCGCAAGTTCGCGCTGGGCCTTGGCGGCATGGTCGGCCAGGGGTTGCTGCAGATCTCGCTGGTGCTGTTCATCGGCTTCTTCCTGTACCGCGACGGCGCGCGCATCGAGGCCCAGCTGGAAATCGGCGCGGCGCGCCTGGGCGGCCCGGTGTGGGGCGACCTGCTGCATCTTGCCGGCAGTACCGTCAAGGCGGTGATGATCGGCATCGTCGGCACTGCTGCGGCCCAGGCCCTGGTGGCGCTGGTGGGCTTCCTGGTGGCCGGCGTGCCGGGGGCGCTGCTGCTCGCCGCAGGGGTGTTCTTCCTGTCGCTGGTGCCCGTCGGGCCGCCGCTGATCTGGGGCGGCGCAGCCTTCTGGCTGTACCAGCAGGGCGACAACGGCTGGGCGATCTTCATGGTGCTGTGGGGCCTGCTGGCGATCAGCTCGGTGGACAACTTCCTCAAGCCGATCCTGATCAGCCGTACGTCCAGCCTGCCGATCCTGCTGATCGCCCTCGGCGCCTTCGGCGGCGTGCTGGCCTTCGGCTTCATCGGCATCTTCCTCGGACCCACCTTCCTGGCCCTCGGCCAGGCCTTGTTCACCAGCTGGACCGTCAGCCAGTCGGCCGATGCGCCGGCTGCTGAACTCGCAGAGGCCCCGGAGGGCCGTTCATGATCCACACCGACGACATCAAGGGCGGCCAGCCCGATCCCTCCGCCCGCCTGATCACCGCCCAGCGTGCCGGCAACCAGGAAGAGGCACTGGAGCGCGCGCTGCGCCCCAAGCGGCTCGACGACTACGTTGGCCAGCAGAAGATCCGCGATCAGCTCGATATCTTCATCGAAGCCGCCAAGCGGCGCAGCGAAGCCCTCGACCACGTGCTGCTGTTCGGCCCGCCGGGGCTCGGCAAGACAACACTCGCCCACATCGTGGCGGCCGAGATGGGCGTCAATCTGCGCCAGACTTCCGGCCCGGTGCTGGAACGCGCTGGCGACCTGGCGGCGCTGCTGACCAACCTCGAACCCCACGACGTGCTGTTCATCGACGAGATCCACCGCCTGAGCCCGGTGGTGGAGGAAATCCTCTACCCGGCGCTGGAGGACTTCCAGATCGACATCATGATCGGCGAAGGCCCGGCCGCCCGCTCGGTAAAGCTCGACCTGCCGCCGTTCACGCTGGTCGGCGCGACGACCCGCGCCGGCATGCTGACCAACCCGCTGCGCGACCGCTTCGGCATCGTCGCCCGCCTGGAGTTCTACACGCCGCAGGAACTGTCCTACATCGTCAGCCGCTCGGCCGGCCTGCTCGAGGTCGAGATCGAGGACACCGGCGCCTTCGAGATCGCCCGCCGGGCGCGCGGCACGCCGCGCATCGCCAACCGCCTGCTGCGCCGCGTGCGCGACTACGCCGAGGTGCGCGCCGACGGCCGCATCACCGCCGAGGTGGCAGATGCGGCGCTGACCATGTTGGACGTAGACCATCTGGGCCTCGACCTGATGGACCGCAAGCTATTGGGGGCGATGCTGGAGAAGTTCGGCGGCGGCCCGGTGGGCCTGGACAACCTGGCGGCGGCGATCGGCGAATCGTCCGACACCATCGAGGACGTGCTGGAACCCTACCTCATTCAGCAGGGCTACCTGCAGCGTACGCCGCGGGGCCGCATGGCCACCGCGTCGATCTGGCAACACTTCGGCCTGCTGCCGCCCGGCGCGGCGGGCAACGGCAGCCTGCGGGAGGGCGACGCCTAGGCGTCGGCGCTGCCCAGCGCGGTGTGAATCCGCTCGGCAGTGCTCAGGAAATCGTCGAGGTTCTCCTGGTCGAGGGGCTGGATGTACAGCCGGGCGGCCTTGGCGGTGATCGTCAGGCCGCCTTTCTGGTCGCGCGCGATCCAGCCCTGCTGGATCAGGTTGCTGACCTTGCGGCGCACGGTTTCCCGCGGGATGCCCGTGGACGAGCTGATCGAGAAGGCGTTGCAGGGGCGCAGCGGCAGCTGTCGGAAGTCGTCGTCGGCGGTGCTCCGGATGATCGAGGTCAGGGTCTGGTCATCCAGGCCAAGACCGCCGATGTTGTAGAGGCCGACTTCGCCGAGGACGATCGGTAGCAGCAGATCGCCATCGAAGGCGGCATACAGGCGCACCAGGTAGCGCAGGTTGTAGCGGGAGAGGAGGAGGGCAGCAGCGCGTCGGTCGGGGCCTGCCAGGGCCCCGGTATCGCCCGCCATGGGGGGGGCGAGGAAGACCGACTCGCGCGAGCCAGGGGGCAAGGGGGTGTCCATCGGTAGCTCCATCGGGATAATCAATCGGAATGCTGAAACACTATTTAACTTTTCAGTGGCTTGAGCATACACACCTCTTGCCACTCGCATGCCGAAAAACTACCCGTTTTGGGTTTTCCTATATCTGACAGGCCAGTCCCTTGAGGTATTCGCCTTCGGGAACGGCCAGCCCGATGGGGTGGTCGGGAGCCGCGGACAGGCGGTGCAGGATGCGCGCTTCGACGCCGACGTCTGCAGCTGCTCCGGCAACGATTTTCTGGAACAGTTCCTGGCCGATGCCGCCGGAACAGGAATAAGTCATCAAGATTCCGCCCGGATTGAGCAGGCGGAAGCCCAGCAGGTTGATGTCCTTGTAGGCGCGGGCGGCCCGCTCGGCGTGGGCGGCGGACGGCGCGAACTTGGGCGGATCGAGGACGATCAGGTCGAACTTGCGGCCCTCGGCCTTGAAGCCGCGCAGGGCCTGGAAAACGTCATCCTCGCGCCATTCGGCACGGCTGGCGTCGAGCTGCGGGTTGAGGGTCAGGTTGCGGGCGGCGGTGAGCAGCGCCGGGCCCGACGAGTCGATGGAGATCACGCTCTTGGCGCCGCCGGCCAGCGCCTGCAGCGAGAAGCCGCCGGTGTAGCAGAAGCAGTTGAGCACGTCGCGGCCGGCCGATAGCTGGCCGGTGAGCAGACGGTTGTCGCGCTGGTCGAGGTAGAAGCCGGTCTTGTGGCCGCCGACCACGTCCACTTCCATGCGCACGCCGTTCTCGACGATGTTCAGTGTCGCCGGCAGCTCGCCATGGGCCAGGCCGGTGACCGGGCCGAGGCCTTCGAGCTTGCGCACGTCGGAGTCGGAGCGCTCATAGACAGTGCTGCAGCCGGTCGCCTGGACCAGGCCGGCGACGATCGCCTCGCGCCATTTGTCGGCCCCCGCGCTGGTCAGCTGGACGACGACGACGGGGCCGAAGCGGTCGGCGATGACGCCCGGCAGGCCGTCGGATTCGCCGTGGATCAGGCGCACGCCATCCTGCCCGGCCAGCCACGGGTGGGTCGCCCGCCGTGCCACCGACGCGGCCACGCTGCGCTTGATGAAGGCGTGATCCACCGACTGGTCGCAGTCGAAGGTCCACACCCGTGCGCGGATCTGCGATTCCGGCGACCATGCCGCCCGCGCCAGCGCGCGCCCGTCGGCATCCTTCACCAGCACCGTATCCCCCGGCCGCGCCCGCCCCTCCAGCCGATCCACGGAGCCGGCAAAGATCCAGGGGTGACGACGGAGCACGGAACGTTCCTTGCCGGGCTTGAGAATGAGATCGGTCATGACAGTGGCGCTATGAAAATGAAGAACAAACAGAGAGAAACAACAGAGAACAACAGAACAACAACCTCAGCGGCTAGGGGGGCAGAAGGCGTAGCGAGCGACCCGAGGTCGCGGCGAGGCGCACAGCCGTACTCAAGTACGGCGAGCACCGCAGCCGCGAGATCGGGCCGCGCAGTAGCCTTATGCGCCCCTAGCCGAGTTGGCGGATGAGGGCGGAGCTGACCATCTCGCCGATGCGCGAGACGTACAGCGTACCCATCTCAGGATAGAACCGTTCCGGGTCTTCGCTGCCCATCGCGAGCATGCCGAAGGTCTGTTCGTCGCGGCGCAGGGGCACCAGCGCCACCGAGCGGATCAACCGGCTCGCCGGGCCGAACCAGCCGGTGGCCTCGCGCAGCGCCGGCGTGCCGCAATAGGGCTGCATGAGGTCGCCGCTGAAGAAGCGGACCTCCTCGCCGACCGGCAGGAACTCCGGTCCGCCGCGCGTCAGCACGCTGTTCCATACGCGGAAGGCCACGTGGGGCACGGCGAAGTCTTCCTGCAGGTGCAGGTAGATGACCTGGCGGATCGCCTCGAAATCCTCGGCCTCCAGCAGCGACACGGTCAGCCGATGGACCTTGGCGCTGATGCCGTCGTTCTCCTCGCCGAAGGACAGCAGCTCGGCGAACTTGTCCTCCAGGTGGGCGATGCGGTCGCGCAGGGCGATCAGCTGGCGCTCGGTGAGGGAGATCGCGTGGCCGGTGTGCGGGTGGCCCACCTTCAGGTCGGTCAGCAGGGTCGAGTGTTCGTCGAAGAAGTCGGGATGCTCCTGCAGGAACTGGGCGACGTCGGAAGGGGTCATGGCGTTCGGGCCGGTGGGCGCAGGTGAGGGTTCAGGGGAGCGTCAGCTCACCCGAAAAGACGGTGACCGCCGGGCCGGTCATCAGGACCGGGGTGCCGACACCGTTCCATGCGATGGTGAGCTCGCCGCCACGGGTTTCGACGGTGACGGGAGAGACCACCAGCTCGCGCAGGATGCCCGCCACCACCGCCGCGCAGGCCCCCGTGCCACAGGCCAGGGTTTCGCCGGCGCCGCGTTCGTAGACCCGCAGGCGTACCCGATGTTCATCGACGACCTGCAAAAAGCCGGCGTTGACCCGCGCCGGGAAGCGCGGATGGTTTTCGATCAGCGGGCCCTGGACGGCCACCGGGGCACTGTCCACGTCGGCCACCACCTGCACCGCGTGAGGATTGCCCATGCTGACCGCGGTGATGGCGACGGCCGTGCCGGCCACGTCGAGGGGTTGCACGTGGGCGTCGGAGTCGCTGACGAAGGGCACGTCGGCCGGCTTGAGGACCGGCACGCCCATGTCGACGGTGACGTTGCCGTCCGCTTCGAGGCGCGGCGCGATGATGCCCTTCTTGGTTTCGACGCGGATCTCCCGCTTGTCGGTGAGGCCTTGGTCGAAGACGAAGCGGGCGAAGCAGCGGGCGCCGTTGCCGCACTGTTCCACCTCGCCGCCGTCGGCGTTGAAGATGCGGTAGCGGAAGTCCACGCCCGGTGCCTGGGCCGGCTCGACGACCAGCAGCTGGTCGCAGCCGACGCCGAAATGGCGGTCGGCCAGGTGGCGGACCTGTTCCTCGGTGAGCTGGATGTCCTGGCGCACGGCGTCGATCATCACGAAGTCGTTGCCGAGGCCCTGCATCTTGGTAAAGGCGAGTTTCTTGCTCATGGGATAAAATCCAGGTAATCGCGCCACACGCAGCGGTCCATCACGACGGTGATGCCCGCCGCGCGGGCCCGCTCGGCGGCTTTTTCGTTGATCACGCCGTCCTGCAGCCACAGGCGCTTGACGCCCAGGGCGATGCATTCGTCGACGATCGGGTCGATCTGGTCGGCGGCGCGGAACACGTCCACCAGATCGACCGGGTGTGGGATGTCGGACAGCCGCGGATAGGCCTTTTCGCCGAGAACTTCGGCAACGGCCGGCCGAACCGGTACGATTCGGTATCCGAAACCCTGCATGCCCTTGGCCACCCTGTGGCTCGGGCGATCCGGACGCGGCGACAGGCCGACCACGGCGATCGTCTTGACCTCCTGCAGCAGGCGGCGGATCTGGTCGGGCGGGGGATTGGTAAACATGGCGGGATTCTACCGGATTGGTGGGGTGCAGAAAGCCTGCGGATGTCCGCAGGGAATAGGGTCAGGTGGCCCGGTTTGGAGAATGCAATGGAGCGCAATGCACGGCCTGGTGTCGTGAGAAGGGGATTCTCGTCGGTCTGGCGGGCGGTGGACCGCCTGCGGCAGGTGAGTCTCAACGTGTTGTTCATCGCCGTGGTGGTGTTCGTGGTGGGCGGCTGGTGGGCAGCCCGGCCGGCTCCGTTGCCCACCGATGCGGCGCTGCTGGTGGCGCCGGTCGGTCAGCTCGTCGAGCAGCGCAGCGCGCGCAGCCCGATGGGCGTGCTGCAGGGTGTCGAGGGCATCCACCAGGTGCTGCTGCGCGACGTGGTGGATGGCATTCGCGCCGCCGCCACCGATTCGCGCATCAAGGCGCTGGTCATCGAGACCGACGGCCTGTCGGGCGCGGGCCTCGCCAAGCTGCAGGAAATCGCTGCGGCCATTGGCGAGTTCCGTAAGGCCGGCAAGAAGGTTTATGCCTACGGCCGGCGCTTCGATCAGGGCCAGTACCACCTGGCGTCCCGTGCCGACGAGGTCTTCGTGAATCCCGACGGCTACGTGCTGCTGTCCGGCTTCGCGCGCTTCCCGACCTACTTCAAGGGCTTGTTCGATCAGGTCGGCGTGAAGATGCAGGTCTTCCGCGTCGGCACCTACAAGTCCTTCGTCGAGCCCTACACCCGCAGCGACATGTCGGCGGAGGACCGGGAGGCCACCAAGGCCTACCTGGACGCGGCCTGGCAGGCTTATCAGGCGGATATCGCCGCGGCCCGGCCGAAAGCGGGGGCCAACCTGGCCACCTACATCGGCGACGCGCCGGCGCAACTGGCCGCAGCCGGCGGCGACGCGGCCAAGATGGCGCACAACGCCGGCCTGGTGGACGGCCTTAAGACAGCCGACCAGTGGCGCGACTTCCTGAAAGTGCAGATCGGTGCGGCGGACGACGGCAAGGGCTACCGCCACGTGGATCTGGCTACCTACGTGGCCCGCGTGCGCGACGAGCAGCCGCACCCGGCGGACAAGATCGGCGTGGTGGTGGCACAGGGCGCCATCGTCGACGGCGAGCAGCCGCCCGGCGTGGTCGGCGGTGACACGCTGGCCGGCCTGATTCGTCAGGCCCGCGAGGACAAGGCGATCAAGGCGGTGGTGCTGCGCGTGGACAGTCCGGGCGGCAGCGCGACGGCGTCCGAAGTGATCCG
This sequence comes from Zoogloea sp. GW822-FHT05C07, assembly GCF_058800215.1. Lineage (NCBI taxonomy): Bacteria > Pseudomonadati > Pseudomonadota > Betaproteobacteria > Rhodocyclales > Zoogloeaceae > Zoogloea > Zoogloea sp. GW822-FHT05C07. The sequence goes on along the minus strand of NZ_CM179510.1, from coordinate 2,009,446 downwards.
CCGCGAGCTGGAACTGACCCGCGAGGCCGGCAAGCCGGTGATCGTGTCGATGGGCTCGGTGGCGGCCTCCGGTGGCTACTGGATCAGCATGGCGGCCGACGAGGTGTGGGCCAGCCCGACCACCATCACCGGTTCGATCGGCATCTTCGCGATGATGCCGGACATCTCCGGCCCGATGGCCAAGCTGGGCCTGACGGTGGACGGGGTCGGCACCACCGTGCTGGCCGGCGGCCTCGACCCGCGCCGGCCCCTCGACCCGCAGGTCGCCAATCTGCTGCAGCAGAACATCGAGTTCGGCTACCGGCGCTTCGTCGAACTGGTCGGCAAGAACCGCAAGATGACGGTCGAGGCTGTGGACCAAGTCGCCCAGGGGCGGGTATGGATGGGCAGCCAGGCCCGCGAAAAAGGCCTGGTGGACAAGCTCGGCAACCTGGATGCGGCCCTCAAGGCCGCCGCTGCGCGGGCCGGCCTGAAGGACTACGACGTGAGCTACGTGGAAAAGCCCCTGTCGCCCCGCGACCAGCTGCTGCTGCGCCTGCTCGACAGTGGCGAGGAAGAGACCCGCGGCGCGGTGCGTCCGGCGTCGGTGGTGGACCAGGCGCTGGCGAAGATCCGCAGCGAGCTGGCCGGCCTGGCCTTGTGGAACGACCCCGGCCACGTGTATCTGCACTGCCTGTGCGACGCGCCGTAAGGGCGGAGGGCGTCCAGATGTGGAACGGGGCAGCCTGCTGGCTGCCCCGTTTTTTCATCCACTGCCTGTTTGGTCAGCGGCTCACCAGCGCTTGATGACCCACTTCGGCACACGCAGGCCGCTGTCCTGGGAGCTTCGGCGCGTGAAGTCGCCCTGGCCGACGTCGTCGTAAAGGTAGTAGGACGGGCCGTTGGGCGGCGTCACCTTGATCATGTAGAGCTGGCCGTTGACGCGGTATTCCTCGACGGTGTCCTCGCCCTTCTTGACGATCGTGACCTGCGGTGCCTGCTCCTGTTCCAGCTCCATGCCGGGCGGCGGCGGGGGTGGTTCGGGCAGGGGTTCGAGCTTGGGGGGCTGCTGGGCCCATGCAGAGGCGGTGACGGCGATCAGCAGGGTGGCGAAATGGCTAACGCGGGGCATGAAGTTCTCCTGACTATGCCGTGATTGTAAGCTGCGGGGCCGCCCGTCAGAGGTTGAGCATCAGCTCGTGCTCTTCCGGCAGCGGCAGGAAGCCGCGGCTCTGGTAATGGTTGAAGATCGCATCCACCACCTTCTCGGGTTCGTCGATGACCTGGACCAGGTTGAGGTCGTCCGGGTTGATCATGCCCTCGTCCACCAGCCGTTCCTTGAACCAGTCGATCAGGCCGCGCCAGAAGGGCTCGTGGACCAGGATCACCGGGATCTTGCTGCTCTTGCCGGTCTGGATCAGCGTCATCGCCTCCAGCAGTTCGTCCAGCGTGCCGAAGCCGCCGGGCATCACCACGTAGGCCACCGCGAACTTCACGAACATGAACTTGCGCGCGAAGAAGTGCTGGAAGGTCTGGGAGATGTCCTGATAGGGATTGGCTTGCTGCTCCATCGGCAGCTGGATGTTCAGCCCGACGCTCGGCGATTTGCCGAAATAGGCGCCCTTGTTGGCTGCCTCCATGATGCCGGGGCCGCCGCCGGAGATCACCGAGAAGCCGGCGTCGGACAGCAGGCGCGCGATGCGTTCGGTCTTTTCGTAGTACGGATGATCGGGCTTGGTGCGGGCGCTGCCGAAGATCGAGACGGCCGGGCGGATCGGTTTCAGGCGTTCGGTCGCTTCGACGAACTCTGCCATAATTCCGAAAATCCGCCACGACTCCCTGGCCGTGAAATTCTGCGCCGCAGTGCTCGGCACCATCCGGGGGAGTTTGTCTTTTGCAGTCATTTTTCTTGTAAGGAATGAGGGGTGAGGGGTGAGGTTTCGCCTGCTCTGCCTCGCGAACCCATGCCGACCCTGTTGCTCGTAGACGGTTCCAGTTACCTGTACCGTGCCTTTCATGCCTTGCCCGACCTGCGCAATTCGTCGGGAGAACCCACTGGCGCGGTGCGCGGGGTTCTTTCCATGCTACGTCGGCTCGAATCCGACTACAAGGCGGAATACCGCGCCTGCGTATTCGATGCCAAGGGCAAGACCTTCCGCGACGACTGGTTTCCCGACTACAAGGCCCAGCGCCCGCCGATGCCGGACGACCTGCGCGCCCAGATCGAGCCGCTGCACGAGGCTGTGAAGGCTGAGGGCTGGCCGCTGCTGATGGAAGAGGGCGTCGAGGCCGACGACGTGATCGGCACGCTGACCCGCCGCGCCGTCGAGGCCGGCTGGGAGGTCGTCATCTCCACCGGCGACAAGGACCTGACCCAGCTCGTCCAGCCCGGTGTGCGCTGGGTGAACACGATGAGCGAGGAAGTCCTCGACGAGGCCGGCGTGACCGCCAAGTTCGGCGTGCCGCCGAATCTGATCGTCGACTACCTGACCCTGATCGGCGACACCGTGGACAACGTGCCCGGCGTCGAGAAGTGCGGCCCCAAGACCGCGGTGAAATGGCTCACCGAGTACGGCAACCTGGATAACCTGGTGGCCAACGCCGACAAGGTCGGCGGCAAGGTCGGCGAGAATCTGCGCAAGCACCTGGACTTCCTGCCCCTCGGGCGCAGGCTGGTCACCGTCGTCACCGACCTGCCGCTGCCGGTCGGCCCTGCCGACCTGCCGGCGCGGGAAGACGACAAGGAGGCGCTGGCGGCGATCTACCGGCGCATGGAGTTCAAGGGCTGGCTGAAGGAGCTGGAGCAGGGCGTGCATCGCGCCGCGCCGGCCGTCGTCGAGGCGCCCGAGGCCGTCGTGCCTCAGGGCGAGCCGGGCGCCCACCGCACGGGCTACGAGACGCTGCTCGACTGGGCCGCCTTCGACGCGTGGCTGGCCAAGATCTCCGCGGCTGAACTCACCGCCTTCGACACCGAAACCACCGGCCTCGACCCGCTGGTCGCAACGCTGGTCGGCATGTCCTTCGCCACCGTCGAGGGCGAGGCGGCCTACCTGCCGCTGTCCCACAGCTACGCCGACGCACCGGCCCAGCTGCCGCTGGCCGAGGTGCTGGCCAGGCTGAAGCCCTGGCTGGAATCCGACGCCCATCGCAAGCTCGGTCAGAACCTCAAGTACGACGCCCACATCCTGGCCAATCACGGCATCCAGCTTGCAGGCATCGCGGAGGACACGCTGCTCGAGTCCTATGTGCTGGAAAGCGACAAGTCCCACGACATGGATTCCCTGGCCAGCCGCCACCTGGGCCTCAAGACGCTGACCTACGCCGAAGTGTGCGGCAAGGGCGCCAAGCAGATCGGCTTCGGCGAGGTCGAGTTGGCCCGCGCCACCGAATACGCCGCCGAGGACGCCGACATCACGCTGCGCCTGCACAACGCGCTGGCCGCCCAGCTGGCCGTCGAGCCGGCCCTCGCCGCGCTGTACCGGGACGTGGAGCTGCCCACCGCGCGGGTGCTCTTCGAGATGGAGCGCAACGGTGTGCTGATCGACGACTTCCTGCTGGCCCAGCATTCCGAGGAGCTCGGCCGCCGCCTGCACGAACTGGAGCAGCAGGCCCATGAGCTGGCCGGCCAGCCCTTCAACCTGGGCTCGCCCAAGCAGCTCGGCGAGATCCTGTTCACCAAGCTGGGCCTGCCGGTGGTCAAGAAGACCGCCACCGGCCAGCCGTCCACCGACGAAGACGTGCTGTCCCAGCTCGCCGACGACTACCCGCTGCCCAAGCTGCTGCTGGAACACCGCAGCCTCGCCAAGCTGAAGAACACCTACACCGACAAGCTGCCGCTGATGGTCAATCCGAAGACCGGCCGCGTGCACACCAGCTTCAGCCAGGCGGTGGCAGTCACCGGCCGGCTCGCCAGCTCCGAGCCCAACCTGCAGAACATCCCGATCCGCACGCCGGAAGGGCGCCGCATCCGCGCCGCCTTCATCGCCCCGGCCGGCCACCGGATCGTGTCGGCCGACTACTCGCAGATCGAGCTGCGCATCATGGCCCACCTGTCCGGCGACAAGGGCCTGCTGGACGCCTTCGCCCACGGCGAGGACGTGCACCGCGCTACCGCCGCCGAGATCTTCGGCGTCACGCCGCTGGAGGTCAGCAGCGAGCAGCGCCGCTACGCCAAGGTGATCAACTTCGGCCTGATCTACGGCATGAGCGCCCACGGCCTGGCCAAGAACCTGAGCATCGAGCGGGTCGCCGCGGCCAACTATATCGACCGCTACTTCGCGCGCTATCCCGGCGTCGCCGCCTACATGGAGCGCACCCGCCTGGAGGCCAAGACCAACGGTTACGTCGAGACGGTGTTCGGGCGCCGCCTGCACCTGCCGGACATCCGCGCCCAGCAGGTGGGCCGCCGCCAGGGCGCCGAGCGGGCAGCGATCAACGCGCCGATGCAGGGCACCGCCGCCGACCTGATCAAGAAGGCGATGATCGCCACGTCGGCCTGGCTGAAGACGGCCGGCGTCAAATCGCGCCTGATCCTGCAGGTACACGATGAATTGGTGCTCGAAGTGCCGGACGACGAGGTTGAATTGATCCGCGTCCAGCTGCCGAAGCTGATGGCAGGTGTGGCGCAACTTTCCGTGCCGCTGGTGGCCGAAGTGGGTATCGGCGCCAACTGGGATGAAGCCCACTGAGCGGATCTTCGTCCGTCGCCCGATGCAAGGAAGCCCGTCTGTACCCGAGAAGCGATTCGGAATGAACACCTCTTTCACCGCGGGGGCGCAGCCCGTCGCCCGCCGCCCGCGCCACGCGCTCCGGCGCCTGTCCGCCCCGCTGCTGGCGGCCGTCCTGACGGCCACCGCCCATGCCCAGGCCGCGCCCGACCCGGCTGGCTTCGCCCCCTGCGTGGCCGGCCTGAAGGCCGCCGCGGTGGCCCGTGGCGTGTCGCCGGAAGGCTATGAGCGCCTCACCGCCAGCCTCGCGCCGGACATGAAGGTGCTCGATCTTCTCGACTACCAGCCGGAGTTCCGTACCCCGATCTGGGATTACCTCGCCGGCCTGGTGGACGACGAGCGCGTCGCCGACGGCCAGGCCATGCTCGCTCAGTGGGGCGATACGCTGGCGGCGGTGGCGGCGCGCTTCCACGTGGACCCGGCCACGGTGGTCGCGGTGTGGGGCGTGGAGAGCAACTTCGGGCGCAATTTCGGTTCCCGTCCGCTGCTCACGTCGCTATCCACGCTCTCCTGCTACGGGCGGCGCCAGGCCTATTTCCGTGGCGAGTTCTACGACGCGCTGAAAATCGTCGATAGCGGTGACGTGAGCGTCGAGCAGCTCACCGGCTCGTGGGCCGGGGCCTTTGGCCACACCCAGTTCATGCCGTCCACCTTCCTGCGCCTGGCGGTGGATTTCGACGGCGACGGCCGCCGTGACCTGGTTGGCAGTATTCCCGACGCGCTGGCGTCCACCGCCAACTTCCTGAAGAAGGCGGGCTGGCGTGGCGATGAAGTGTGGGGCTACGAGGTGCGCCTGCCGGACGGTTTCGACGCCAGCGGCGCCGGGCGGCGCAACAAGCAGCCGCTGGCGGCGTGGAGCGCCCGTGGCGTGATGCGCGTCGACGGCACGCCGCTGGACGGCGCCGGCAACGCCGGCCTGCTGCTGCCGGCCGGACCGAAGGGGCCGGCCTTCCTGGTATTCCGCAATTTCGATGCGATCTACGGCTACAACGCCGCCGAAAGCTATGCGCTGGCCATCGCCCATCTGTCCGACCGCCTGCGCGGCGGCGGGCCTTTCGTCACCCCGTGGCCGACCGACGACGCCGGCCTGTCCCGTGCCGAGCGACGCGAGCTGCAGACGCTGCTGGCCGCCCGCGGCCACGCCATCGGTACCGTGGACGGCATGCTCGGCGACGCCAGCCGGGCGGCGATCCGCGTGGAGCAGCAGCGCCTTGGCCATTCGGTGGATGGGCGCGGCGGCCAGAAACTGCTATCAGCCCTGCGACGGGAAGGCAGCGCGGGGCAGCCGCTGGAGCAGGATGGCCTCGATGCGCCGGCGCAGGGCCGGTAGCTGGAAGGGCTTCAGCACATAACCCTGAATGTCGAGGGCCAGCATCGCGCCGACCTGGTCGCGTGCCCCTTCGGCGGTGAGTACGATGATGCGGGTCTCCGGATCCTCGGCGCGGATGTGCTTGATCAACTCGTCACCGCGCATGCCCGGCATGTTCCAGTCGGTGACGACCAGATCGGGCTGTTCCTGCCGGCACAGTTCCAGTGCCCGTGCGCCGTTGGGGGCTTCGAGGATCGTGTATTGCAGCGGGGCGATGGCGGCCCGCACGAAGCCGCGGATCGTCGCGACGTCGTCGACGATGAGGACCTTGTAAGTCATTCTGTGACGCAGGTAGGCGGAGTTGTCACATTAACGGAGCGTTGGCGGCCGAGCTTGAAAAGATTGTGTCCTGCTCGCCCGGCCGGCCGCCGGCGGCGCGAGCCAGTACAATGCGCGGATGCCTACGAAACACCCCGCCCATCCCGATGCGTCGCCCCTCGGCAAGCCGGTGGCCTACGCCGAGCACTACGCGCCGGAGCTGCTGTTCCCCATTGCCCGCCAGGGCAAGCGCGACGAGATCGGCATTGCCGCCGCTGCGCTGCCCTTCGTCGGAGAAGACCTGTGGAACGCCTACGAACTGTCCTGGCTCGACCCCCGCGGCAAGCCGGTGGTGGCGCTGGCGAGCTTCCGCGTGCCGGCCGATTCGCCGAACATCGTCGAGTCAAAGTCCTTCAAGCTGTACCTGAACTCCTTCAACCAGACCCGCGTGGACAGCGTCGCCGATCTCGGCAAGACCCTCGCCCGCGACCTGTCGGACGCCGTCGGCGCGCAGGTGACGGTACAGGTCGAGCCCCTTAGCTCTCGTCCGGAACGGGCCATCGGCTACCCCGACGGCGTGCTGCTCGACACCCTCGACATCGATATCGACCGCTACACGCCCGATCCGTCCCTGCTGAAGGCCGATCACGGTGCACCGGAGGTCGGCGAGACGCTGTATTCCCACCTGCTCAAGTCCAACTGCCTGGTCACCGGCCAGCCCGACTGGGCGATGGTGGTGGTGCGCTACTACGGCGCGCCGATCGACCGGGAGGCGCTGCTGCGCTACATCGTGTCCTTCCGCCAGCACAACGAATTCCACGAGCAGTGCGTCGAGCGGATCTTCGTGGACATCCTGCGCGAGTGCCGGCCGTCAAAGCTGTCCGTGTGGGCACGCTACACCCGCCGCGGCGGGCTGGACATCAATCCCTACCGCCGCACGCCGGGCCTGCCGGCGCCCGCGCCCGTCGCCGAGGTCCGCCAATGAGCCACGTCGCCAACGCCATCGACCTGCTGCGCCAGGACGTTGCCCTCGACACGCTGAACACCCTGCGCCTGCCGGCCCGCGCGGCCTGGTTCGCCGCCGTGGACCACGTCGATGCGCTGCGCGCGGTGCTCGAAGATCCGCGCATCGCCGGCCTGCCCAGGCTGGTCATCGGCGGCGGCTCCAACCTCGTGCTGACCGGCGATTTCCCCGGTCTGGTGCTGCACGTGGCCTTCCACGGCCGCAGCCGTGTGCAGGAGGACGCCGACGCCTTCTACATCCGAGCCGGCGGCGGCGAGAACTGGCATGACTTCGTGCGGTGGACGCTGGAGATGGGCTGGCCGGGCCTCGAGAACCTGTCGCTGATCCCCGGCACCGTTGGCGCCGCGCCGGTGCAGAACATCGGCGCCTACGGCCTCGAGGTGGCCGAGCACTTCTACAGCCTGCGCGCCTACGACCTGGAAACCGGCAAAACGGTGGGCTTCGACAAGCGCGACTGCGCCTTCGGCTACCGGGACAGCTTCTTCAAGCAGGCCGGCAAGGGCCGCTACCTGATCGCCGCCGTCACTTTCCGCCTGCCCAAGGCCTGGAAGGCGGTGACCGGCTACGCCGACGTGGCGTGCGAGCTGGATGCCCAGGGCGTCACCCTGCCGACGCCGCTGCAGGTGTCGGACTCGGTCGTCGCGATCCGCCGCCGCAAGTTGCCCGACCCGGCCGAGATCGGCAACGCCGGCAGCTTCTTCAAGAATCCGGTGGTCGACGCGGAGGCCTACGCGCGCCTGGCTGTGCAGCATCCCGGCCTGCCCCACTACCCGCAGGCCGACGGCCGCGTGAAGCTCGCCGCCGGCTGGCTCATCGAGCAAGCCGGCTGGAAGGGGCGTCGCCTCGGCCCGGTGGGCTGCTACGACAAGCAGGCCCTGGTGCTGGTGAACCACGGCGGCGCCACCGGTGCCGACGTGATCGCCGCCAGCAACGCGGTGTGCGCCGACGTGCTGGCCCGTTTCGGTGTGGAACTGGAGCCGGAGCCGGTCTTTGCCGGCGGATCGTAGAATGTGGAACCAGCCCGCAGGTGCTCCGCCTGCCCTAAAGCTTTTCGGCGCCATGCCGAATATTTGCCATCAATCAACCGGTCTCCGGAGAATGTCATGACTGCACCAGAAGAACGCCGCGGCACCAGCGCCCACGCCCCCGACCTGGATTGGAGCCAGGTCCGAGAGACGGTGCTGCTGCTCGAACTGGCCGTCGGGCAGATCGAGGCCGCGATGAAGGAAGGCAACAGCTCGGTGGAGGTACTGACCGACTCCTTCACATCGATGGCCGGCTACATGCGCATGATGGGTTCCGCCCTCGAACAGCTGCCGGACACGCCGGCCACCGCCCAGTTGAAGGAATCCCTCATCGGCCATGCCGGCGAGGTGGCGGGGCGCGTGCAGAAGTCCATCATGGCCTTCCAGTTCTACGACAAGCTCAGCCAGCGCCTGGCCCATGTGTCCCATAGCCTGGAGGCCCTGTCCGGCCTCGTTACTGACCAGCGCAAGCTCTACAACCCCTTCGAATGGGTTGCGCTGCAGGAGAAGATCCGCGCCAAGTATTCCACCCGCGAAGAGGTGGATATGTTCAACGCGGTGATGCAGGGTATGCCGGTGAAGGATGCGCTGAGCCACTACAAGGCCGAGATGAAGGACAAGGGCGACGACGTCGAGCTGTTCTGAACGCTGAACCTCCAGTGGGGGCGAACGCATTCGCCCTCTGCCGCTTGAATTGAGTCAGCGGGCGCATGAGTGCGCCCCCACGCGAGAGCCCCCTTGTGCCGTCCGTGATCCATTTTTCCGACCCGGCGCCTGCCGCAGTCGAAGACCGCCCCGCTGCCGGGCGGGCCATTGGCGTGCCGCCGCGCCGCCTGACCGCCGAGCGCTACGCTGCCGACGATGGCACACTGTCGGTCGGCGACTGGCACTGCGAGCCGGGTGCCTGGCGGATCGCCTTCCATGCGGGGCGCCACGAGTTCTTCCAGGTGATCAGCGGCCGCCTGCGCATCGTCGATACCAAGGGCGTGGCGCGGGAGTTCGGCCCCGGCGACGCAGGCATCATCCCGGCCGGCTTTACCGGTACCTTCGAGGTGCTGGAGCGGGTCAGCAAGCGCTACGTGATGCTCGACCGCGCCTGAGGGCGGCCCGGCGCACGGTAAAATGCGCCGATGACACACGATGCTGACGATTTGCCCGAGGTGGTCAGGGAAGACCGCCTGTGGTGCGACAACGGATGGACCGCCAAGGTCATCAAGAATGAGGACGACGACGGCTGGGCCGTGGCGATGATCAAGCACGGAGAGGCCGAGCCGGCGCTGGTCGGGCCGTGGACCATGGGCCGCGACAAGAAGAACCCCAAGCCCCTCGATGCCGCGGCCTTCAACACCCTGGTCAAGACCGCCTCCGAGGTGCTGCGCCGCCACGAGCAGCACCTGCACGCGCTGCTGCACAAGCGCATGACGGTGAGCACCGACGACGGGCCGGTGGAGGTGACCCTCGATATCGTGCCCGACGACTACGAGCCCTATGCCACGTTGTCCGCCCACGACGCCTTCGGCGAAGTGATCGCCGAAGTGCGCGTGGAGGCCGGTTTCAAGCTCAATCGGGCCAGCGCCGCGGCCTGGGTCGAGGGCGGTTTCCGCCGGCCGTAGATTTCCGCCAGCGGGGCGTCCGCCGGCTTCAGTTCAGCGCCGCCGGAATCGTGTCCAGCCAGTCGCCGAGTGCGGCGGCGGCCTGCGGCCATTGCGGGTCGAGCATCAGCATGTGGCCGGCGCCGTCGATGATTTCCTGGCGGGCTTTCCACGGCAGCGCAGTGAAGAACAGCATCGATGCCGGAAACACCGCATCCTCCCGCCCGCCCATCACCAGCGCCGGAATGTCCGGCCGGCGCCCCGCCGGTGTGAAGGGCAGGGCGACCATCTCGGCAACGGCCTGTTCCGATTCGGGCTGGATCATCGGCATGTACTGCAGCACGTCCTCGCGCGGCATGTCGGGCGAGAAATACACCTCCGCCATGACGCGCAGCGTGTGCTCCGTCGGCCGTCCGGCCACCACGTTCGGCAGTTCGCGGAAGAAGTCCGGCTGCAGCAGCGCCAGCCGGCCGGCCGAGCCACCGGTGCCGGTGGGCGGCACTGGCGCCAGCAGCGCCACCCCGGCGGCCGGGCCGCGGGCCAGGTAGCGCTGCACCACCAGGGTTCCCATCGAATGACCGATCAGCACCGGTGTGGCGGGCAACTCGCCCACCGCCTGGGCCAGATCGTCGGCGAAGTCGTCCAGGCCGAAGTCGTCCAGCCGCTCGCGGCCCTCGCTGCCGCCGTGGCCGGAGAGGTCCAGCGCGTAGGCGTCATGGCCGCGGTGGTTGAAATACGGAATGAAGTTGTGTTCCCAGCACAGGGCGTTGGTGTAGCCGCCGTGCACGAACAGCAGCGGTGGACGGGTCGTGGTATGCGCTGCGGGATGGCGGTGGATTTTCAGGTGACGTGGGGACATGGGAATGGAATGTTCCGGATGACATCGAAAAGTCGGTAGCCGGCAGGTAAATCGTGCCGGCCGTGGATTTCTGCATGGGGGGTGACGGGCCGAGCCGGTAAGCTGCGCGCCGTGACGGATGCCGCGGTTGCACTGCAGCAATTGCCGTCACGGCAATCAAGTTGCCTGCGGCCCGGCCGATAGGGTTCACACGTCCGTTTTCCGGACGTGGCAGTCCTGCGACCCCTCGAATGAATCCCATTGTACGAATGGAGTGTGGCGAGATGACAGCGCAATGCGGTGGGGCCCCGGCGAGGGCCTGGCTTACGTGGGTGCTGCTCGTCCTCCTGGTGCTGGCCGGGTCGGTGCTGGCCGCCGATGGGGCAGCCCTACGTTTCGGCATCCTGCCCTTCAACAGCACGCTGGCATTGATGAAGACCCACCAGCCCCTGCGCCAGTTCCTGCAGGCGCGCCTCGGCCGGCCCGTGGAGATCTTCACCGCGCCGGACTATCAGACCTTCTTGCGCGAACAGCTGGACGGCAACTACGACCTGATGATCACCCCGCCGCATTTCGGCCTGATGGCACTCGACAAGGGTTATGTGCCGCTCTACCACTACAAGGCCCGCATGGAGCCGATCATGGTGGTGCGCAAGGATGACGTGGCCGCCGACGCGAAGGGGCTGCGCGGCCGGCGCATCGCGATCGCCAACCGTATCGCCTTCGCCTCCATGGCCGGCCTCAAATGGCTGGCCGATAAGGACATGCGGCCCGGCCGCGACTTCGTGCTGCAGGAGCGCCCCACCCACGGTGCGGCGATCGCCGCGGTGGCGGTCGGCGATGCGGACGGGGCGATCACCACCACGACCTTGCTCGGCCAGGTGCCGGAGGATGTCCGCCAGCGCCTGCGCTACTTCTCGTCGGAGATCCGCCTGCCCCACGTGCTGTTCATGGCCCACAAGCGGCTGGGCGCGGCCGAGCTGCAACGCATCAAGGACGCGCTGCGCGCCTTCGAGAGCGCGCCGGAGGGGCAGGCCTTCTTCAAGGAAACTTCCTATATCGGCTTCGAGGAGCTCGATGCCGGCGAACTGGCGGTCTATAAGCCGTACCTGGCCACCTTGCGGCAGCTGATGGAGCAGAGCCGCCCGTAATGATGATCCGCGTGCCCTTCTTCCGCTCCCTGCGCAGCAAGCTGCTGCTGGCCAGCCTGCTGATCGAGGCGACGATGCTGGCGCTGCTGGTCGGTAACGGTATGCGCCTGATCGAGGCCCAGCTGGAGCACCAGCTCGAAGTGCGCATCCAGGCCATCGAGCTGGCCTACAAGACGGCGGTAGCCTTGCCGCTGGCGGCGCGGGACTACGCGACGCTGCGGGACATCCTGGACGGCTGGCAGATCTCCGACGACGTGAGCTACCTGGCGGTTACCGATCCCCGCGGCCAGGTGCTGGCGGCGTCCGGCTGGGACGGCACCGGCGGCCTGCCGGAGGCCTCCCGCGGGTTCAACGGTAGCGGAATCCATCACGTGGTGTTCAACGTGGAACTGCAGGGGCAGGTGTATGGCGCGGTGCATTACGGCCTGACCACGTCCTACATCGAGGCGGCCAAGGCGGCGCTGTTCCGCCAGGGCAGCCTGATCGCGCTGGTCGAGCTGAGCCTGAGCCTGCTGTTGCTGCTCGCCACCGGCTACTGGCTGACGCGCCACCTGGTCAATCTGGCCGAGGCCAGCGCGCGCGTGGCAGACGGGGATTTCAGCGTGCGGCTGGATTACCGCACCCGCGACGAAGTCGGCCTGCTCGCCCACAGCTTCAACGCGATGACCGACGCGGTGCGCCAGCGCATCGCCGAGCTGAGCGACAGCGAGCAGCGCTTCCGAGCCATTGCCGACCACACCTATGCGTGGGAGAACTGGTTCGGGCCGGACGGCCGCCTGCGCTGGGTGAACCCGGCGGTGGAGCGCCTGACCGGCTACACGCCGCGGGAATGCCTGGCCCTGGAGGATTTTCCGCTGCCGCTGGTGCTGGCGGACGACCGCGAACTGGTGCACAACCAGCACCAGTGGGCGTTGGCCGGCCAGACCGGGCAGGACCTGGAGTTTCGCGTGCAGCGCAAGGACGGCCAGGTGATCTGGGTGGCCATGTCCTGGCAGCCGATCCATGCCGACGACGGTAGCAGCCTGGGCTACCGTTCCAGCCTGCGCGACATCACGGTGCAGCACTTCGTCACCGAGGAACTGGCCTTCCACGCCTCCCACGATCCGCTGACCGGGCTCTACAACCGGCGCGCCTTCGAGAACCAGCTGACCCGTTCGCTGGACGATGCGGCGCGCAGCCGCGAGAAGGTGATTCTGGTCTATATCGACCTGGATCAGTTCAAGGCCGTCAACGACGCCTGCGGCCACTCGGCCGGGGACAGCCTGCTGCAGAGCCTGGCCGAGGCGATGCAGACCCGCTTCTCCTTCGGCTACCTGGCCCGCCTGGGCGGCGACGAGTTCGGCCTGATCATGCGCGGCGTGAGCCTCGACGAGGCCGTGCGCCGCTCCCAGCTGATCATCGACGACATCCGCGCAATGCCCTTCACGTGGGAAGGCAAGGTCTTCCGCATCGGCGCCAGCATCGGCATCGTCGAATCCTCAGCCAGCCTTTGTACCGTTACCGACCTGCTGATCGCCGCCGACACCGCCTGCTACGCAGCCAAGGAGCGCGGCCGCAACCGTGCTCAGGTCTTTGTGGCAAGCGACGACTATTTCCGCGCCCGCCAGGCGGAGTTCATGTCCCTGCCGCAGATCTCGGCGGCGCTGGAGCAGGGGCGCTTCGCGCTGTATCACCAGCGTTACCGTTCCCTGCGGCCGGGGCACCGGGATCACCTGGAAATCCTGGTCCGCATGGTCGGCGAGGATGGCCGGATCATCGCACCGGCCTACTTCATCCCGGCCGCCGAGCGCTACAACCTGATGCCCTTCATCGATCGCTGGGTCATTGAGAACACCTGCCGCGCCATTGCCGGCTGGGTGGCGGCCGGCGCCACTGCGCTGCCGCAAGTGGCGATCAACCTGTCCGGCGCGACGCTGGCCGACGAGGAACTGCCGGATTTCATCCGCGCCACCTTCGCGCGCCATGCAACCGACCCGGCCTGCATCAGCTTCGAGATCACCGAGAGCTGCGCCATCGCGCGTGTCGAGCGGGCCTTCGAGTTCATCGACTTCGCCCACAGCCTGGGTTGCGCGCTGGCTCTCGACGACTTCGGCAGCGGCCTGTCGTCCTTCGGCTACCTCAAGCAGTTCAAGGTCGATTACCTGAAGATCGACGGCATGTTCGTCAAGCAGGCGGACAGCGATGCCGCCGACCGGGCAGTGGTCGAATCGATGGTGCGCGTGGCCCAGGCACATGGGCTGGCCACCGTCGCCGAATTCGTCGGCAGCGAGGCGGTGCTCGACGTCGTGCAGGGCCTCGGCGTGGACTACGCCCAGGGCTTTGCCGTGCATGTGCCGTCTCCGTTGCCGGAGACCGTGCCGGTTTTCGGCACGGTGGAGACTCAGGCGGCCGGCGTCTCCTGTTCCGCGCTCTCGGCATAGACCGCCTGCACCTGCGGGGCCGTCAGCAGATAGGCCGTTCCCATCAGGCTGACGGCGAGCGGTGGCAGCATGCCCAGCATGAAGTCCGGCGCCGGTACGGCGGCCAGGGCCGCCACCTGGCCGGCGATGAACAGGTACAGCGCATTCACCAGCGGCCCGGAAATCCACAGGGCGATCAGCGCGCGCCACACGATCGAGCGTCGCCGCCCGGTCAGCACCCCGACCCCGCCATACACACTGAGCACCAGCGCCGCTGCGGTCAGGAAGATCGAGAACGTGTAGTAGAGATCCCAGTACGGATTGGCCACGATGGCCGGATGCTGGTTGGCGATCACCTGTAGATAGCCCACCGCAGCCATCCGGTACAGCGGATTGACGGCCAGCAGCACCAGTGCGATCAGCGCTAGCCCGCCGCGCAGGCCGTAAGCGGTGCCGATGCGGCGATAGGCAAAGAACAACAGCCCGGCAAGACACAGGGCGAGGGCGATACTGAGGAGCGGATTCACGAGCGATTCCCGGGGAGCCAGTCAGGGGGAGGGGCAGGTATAGCGCACAAAGCTTGCATCCAGCCCACCACAGCGCCGATGTTCAGCGCCGACCGACGACGTAGCGCACGCCGTCCGGCCCGTAGGTTTCGGTGTGGGGCTGCCCGGCGGCGAGCTGGAAGACGTCCCCGACCTTGAAGCAGCGCTCTTCTTCGCCATCGCACTGCAGGCGGATCTCTCCGGCCAGAATCAGCGCCCGTGCCTCGAAAGGGTGGGTGTGCCCATCGAGATGGCCATTGGGCGGCCGCTCCACGATGACGATTTCGCCAAAACCGTCGTGGCGCAAGGCCGCCTCAAACTCGTGCTGATCCATGCTGTCGGGCCTCGTGTGGGTGAAGGGAACGCGCCGGGCGGCACGCGGCTGGAAGGCCACATTTTAGCGTGAGGGCGGGCGACTTGATCAGGTGCGCTGGAGGCGGATCGTGTCGCAGGGGCCGCCTGTTCCGGGTGACGCCGATCTCCCGCAGCCCCGCGCCGCTGCGCTAGCATCCCTGCCTGACAGCGGCATCAGCCGCGCATGCGGCAACTACACAGCAGAGGAGAGCAGTAATGCTTGCAGGCAAGACGGCGTTGGTGACGGGTTCCACTTCGGGTATTGGGCTGGCGGTGGCGCGGGCCCTGGCGAAGGCCGGGGCGAAGGTGATGCTCAACGGTTCGCGGCCGGCGGCCGAGGCGGAGGCGCTGCGCGCCGGGTTGGCGGCCGAGGCCGGTGTGGAGGTGGGCTATACGCCGGCCAACCTGGCCGATCCGGCTTCCGCGCGGGGGCTGGTGGAAGCCACCATCGCGGCCTTCGGCGGCATGGACATCCTCATCAACAACGCCGGCATCCAGCATGTGGCGGCGGTGGATGCCTTTCCGGACGAGATCTGGGAGCAGCTCATGGCGATCAACGTGTCGGCGGTGTTCCACACCACCAAGGCGGCGCTGCCGGGGATGAAGGAGCAGGGCTGGGGGCGCATCGTCAATATCGCCTCGGCCCACGGCATCGTCGCGTCGCCGTTCAAGGCACCGTACACGGCCAGCAAGCACGCGGTGGTGGGTTTTTCGAAGGCGGTGGCGCTGGAAGTGGCCGAGCAGGGCATCACCTGCAACGCGCTGTGCCCGGGCTATGTGCGCACGCCGCTAATCGAGAAACAGGTGGTGGACCAGGCGGTGGTGCATAACCTGCCGGAAGATCGGGTGATCCGCGAGGTGATCCTCGCCGCCCAGCCCACCAAGCAGTTCGTCGAGGCGGAGGAGGTGGCAGCCTTCGTGGTGTTCCTGTGCTCCGATGCGGCCAAATCAGTGACCGGCTCGGTGCAGCTGATCGATGGCGGGTGGACGGCGCGCTAAGCCCCGCGCTGCCCTGATCAAACCCTCCACGGCGGCGGATGCATCCGCTCCCGCAGGCGGTCCCAGCGGCCGCCTGTGCCGGAAATTGAGCCAGGACAGGGACGCGCCGCCGGGGCGCCCCGTACAGTCGGGGTCGTTCCGGTTTTCCGCGCTGTCATCTCGACGTCGGGAGCCGGTGGCAGTCTTGGTGGAGGGCGGGCATGGAAGAGTTTGTCGGTGGCTTGTGGCACCGTTTCATCACGCGGGCGGCGATGCGCACGTATCCGAAGGCTGCGGTGCGGCTGGCGGACATCGAACGCAGCGCCGGTATCCTGTTCCGCGCCCTCGGCGGCGATCCGGGCCTGCGCGTGGCGCCGGCCGCCGAAACCGAGCACGGCGCCCGGCGCCGCTGGCTGGCGTGCATCGCCCACACTGGCGAGAAGATCGCCCACGCGACGCGGGACGACGAGACTCTGCGCCTGCCGGCGGAGATCGCGCTGTTCCCCGAGCGGGCGCTCAACCGCGACCTCTACCTGTGGCTGATCGCCCAGGGCGCCGCGCTGGACCAGGCCGACCTGGCCGCCGACAACTGGATCGTGGTTAACCAGCAGGCTAGTGCGGCTACGCTGGCGGCCTTTCCCGGTTTCGGCTCGCGCTACCGGCGGCTGGTGGAGGCGATCACCGCGGAGCGGCCCGAGCCGCGCAAGCTGCCGGCCGACGAGGCCGCGGTGGAAACGGCGATCCGCCGCGCGCTGGCCGAACCGGGCAGCGTCGCCGCGCTGCCGTCGGCACGCCGTCCGCCGGTGCCGGTGGCCCTGTGGCTGTATCCGGCGCCGGTGGCCATCGACCGCCGCCACAACGCGGCCAATCCGACGCCGGCCGAACAGCGGGAAGGCGGCAAGACGGAGGATGCCACCGAGCGTCGCCGCCAGGCCCAGCGCGAGGACATGCCGGACGGCCGCAATGGCCTGATCCTGCCCTTCCGCGCCGAAAGCCTGCTGTCCTTCGCCGAATACGTGAAGGTCAATCGCGGCCACGAGGAAGGTGACGGCGAGGACGCGCCGCGGGCGGCCAGCGAGATGGACAAGATATCCGTGGCCCAGGACGGCCACGACACCGCCTCCAAGGTGCGCTTCGATCTGGATCTGCCGTCCGCGGCGGCCGACGACGTGCCGCTGGAAACCGGCATCCTGCTGCCCGAGTGGGACTGGAAGAAGCAGGTGCTTAAGCGCGACATGTGCAGTGTGACGGTGCTCGACCCCCGCGACGCGATGCCCGGCCCCCTGCCAGCCCACCTGGTGCGCCCGGCGCGGCGCCTGCGCCGCCAGCTGGAGGCGCTGACCCCGGCCAAGCGCTGGCTGAAGAACCAGCCCGACGGCCCTGAGCTGGACATCGACGCCTGCGTGCGCGCATTTGCCGACCGGCGCACCGGCCACGTGGCCAGTGGTGGTGGCTACCTGTCTTGCGAGCGCCGCGAGCGCGACCTGTGCTGCCTGGTGCTGGCCGACCTGTCCCTGTCCACCGATACCTGGGTCAGCGACGAGCAGCGCGTCATCGACGTGATCCGCGACAGTCTGTGGCTGTTCTCCGAGGCCCTCGGCGCCACCGGCGATCCCTTCGGCCTGTACGGCTTCTCGTCGCGGCGGCGCGACCACATCCGCTTCCACCGCATCAAGGATTTCGGCGAGAAGGTGGACGACCGCATCCGCGGCCGCATCGGCGCCCTCAAGCCGGGCTTCTACACCCGCATGGGCGCCGCCATCCGCTACGCCACGCAGATCCTCGCCAAGCGGCCGGAGGCGCTGCGCCTGCTGCTGATCCTGTCCGACGGCAAGCCCAACGACGTGGACCACTACGAGGGCCGCTACGGCATCGAGGACACCCGCATGAGCCTCAACGCCGCCCGCCAGGAGGGCGTGCGGCCGTTCTGCGTGACCATCGACAAGGAAGGCCAGGGCTATCTGCCGCACCTCTTCGGCCCGGCCGGCTACACCATCCTGCGCAATCCGGCCGAACTGCCGGCGCGTCTGCCCAAGTTGTATGCGCAGCTGACCGCCGTCTAAGCTCCGTCGCCAGGGTGTCGTACTTGCGACGATCGGTCTTCGTTATGTAATCAACGATACATAGATGGTTTCTTGGCGGCGCCGTCCGGCACCGCGGGAAAAGCTGAGCCGCACCGAACTGCCGCCGCGGCATGCCTTCTTTTCTCCGTCAATACGCTCGTTCTGCTCCTCATGTACCAGTGGTCGGTACGGAGATTGCTTTCACTATCCTTGCATTGTGCTGACAGGGGTTTTGTGCCTGTCGTTATATACAAGAAAATATAGTGAATCGCCGTCCGGAAGGGCGGCCGGGAGTCGGTATGCGGAAATGGTGGATGGGCGGCGCGCTAGCCATGGCGTTCGCCGTGCAGCTTGCGGGCTGCGGTGGGGGGAGCGGCAGCAGCGCTGGCGGAACGTCGACGGACACCGGGGCGGGCACGACAGGTGGTGCGGCGATGGATCTGGACACGCCGCTGCGGGCCTACCTGGCCAGTAACGGCGTCGTCGCGCCGGCCGAGCCGATGGTGTCCGATGCGCTGTACAACCTGGGCTCGGTGCTGTTCCAGAGCGCCTTGTTGTCCGGGACGCGCAGCGTGTCCTGCGCCAGCTGCCATCCCATCGGCAATGCCGGCCTCGACAACCTGGTGCTGTCGATCGGCATCAATGGCAGTGGCACACCGCCCAACCGCACCGGCTCGCCGCTGATCCACCGCAATGCGCCGGACCTCCTCAACAAGGTGGTCGGCAATCCGCGCTTCATGTTCTGGGACGGCCGGGTCAGCGTCAGCGACGGCGTCTATTCAACACCGGCAGGGGCGGCGCTGCCGGCCGGGCTTGGCAGCCTGGCCGCGGTCCAGGCCCTGTTCCCGCTGCTGTCCCGCCCCGAGATGCTGGGCTACAACGATCCCGCCGATGCCAACGAACTGGCCGACCTGAACCCGGCAGGCGCGACGGTGGAGCAGGATCCGCTGCCGGTGTGGAACGGCATCATGGCCCGCCTGCGCGCCGACACGCAGATTGCTGGCCTCTTGCAGCAGGCCTACCCGGACACGCCGCTGTCCGCCATCGGCATCGCCGCCGTCGGCAACGGGCTGGCGGCCTTCGAGTCACGCCGCTGGTACGCCTTCGGCATCAAGACCTATTTCCACGGCTACATGGCCGGCCTGCTGGACATTCCGGACAGCGCCAAGCGCGGCGGGCTGCTGTTCTTCGGTAAGGCCGGGTGCGCCGCGTGCCATGGCGGCCCGCTGCTCAGCGACCAGAAATTCCACAACCTCGCCGTTCCGCAGATCGGCCCCGGTTTTGCGGCCGGCGCAGCGATGACGCCGGCCCGCGACCTGGGGCGCCACAGCGTCACCGGCAGCGATGCGGACAAGTACGCCTTCCTGACCCCGTCCCTGTGGGAGGTGAAGAACACCTGGCCGTACTTCCACAACGGCGTGTTCGCAACGCTGGAAGACGCGGTCCGCCACCACCTGGACCCGGCCGCCTCGGCCATGGCCTTCCGCTGCAGCGAGGCGCTGCGCAGCGGCGGCAACGTGCTGCCGTGCCAGGACAGCACGACGGCGCCGGCGCTCTACGCCGACCTGCTGTCCCGCCTCGACCCCGCGCTGAAGAGCCCGCCGACGCTCAGCGACAGCGAATTCGCCGACCTCATCGCCTTCCTCAACCAGCTCACCAACGGCAGCAACAACTCGGTGCGCTGAGGGCCATCGCCCACCCTGAAAATCTGAAAGGAATCATCCCGTGAACCCGTTTTCGATCCGGACGCTGATCGTGCCGCTGACCGCCGCCGTTTTTCTCAATGCCTGTGGGAGCGGTGGTGGCGGGAGCGTCAGCGCGCCGCTGAAGCCGTCGGCGTCCTTCGACATCAAGCAGGGCGGCACCCAGAGCCTGATGCCGGCCGACCTGACCACCGCCCAGGACCCGACCAATCCGGCCAACAGCCCGTCGGGCTCGACACCCTATTTCCAGGCCCGGGCGGGGCTCACCGTCACCGACCTGAAGACCCTGATGAACGACGCGACGACCTTCCCGGCCGTCGAGAATCCGGTGCTGGTCACGGTCGGCAGCGACACCTACAAGGGCTACCGCCTCGCCGACGTGATCGTGCGCGCCACCCGATTCCGCCCGGCCGACTACAACACCGGCGCGTTCGGGGCGACGACGGCCATCATCGCGGTCGGCCTCGACGGGCGCATGTCGGCCTTCTCGTTTACCGAGCTGATCCGCACCGGCAACGGCGACAAGACCATCGTCGCCTACGAGAAGAACGGCAGCGCGCTGCCGGACGGTGAAGGCAGCATGGAAGTCATCGCCGGCAACGACACCGACCCGGCCCTGCGCAAGACGCCGCGCCTGGCCGAACTGCACGTGCGCAACGATTTCGAGGCCACCAGCTACACGCTGGCGTCGGCGGCCAACTCGCCGGCGCTGGTGCCTGGCGACATCGCCTTCCAGGTCAGCGGCGACGTGGCCACGCCGATCACCGTGTCCGCCGCCACGCTGTCGGCCACCTCGTCCCAGGGCTATTACGCGGTGGATCGCATCGGCAGCAAGGCGGCTAGCGCCTTCTCCACCTACTACTTCCAGGAATACGGGCCGCGCCACATGAACTACTGGTTCGGCCAGGGCATCCGCCTGACCGACGTGCTCGACACCGCCGGCCTGGCCTATCCCAACGAGAAGAACCGCTGCTTCGTGGTCGTCAAGAACGCCAACAACCAGCACGCCACCTTTTCCTGCGGGGAGCTGTACAACTCGAAGGTCGGTGTGGGCGACGGGCTTGCCGGGGTGGGCAACCGCGGCCGTTCGAAGGGCGTGCTGCTGGTCACCGACGACTTCCGCCAGGGCACCGGCAACAACATGATGATGACCTGCTGGAACGATCTGGGCACCTGCACCAAGACCAACGCCGGCGATGCGCTGGGCTACTCCGCGGCGATGGATGCCAACGGCGACCGCATCAACTACCAGTTCATCGCGCTGGTTTCCACCGAGGACAAGCTGCCCTTCATCCCTTTCGGGCGCTGGTACCCGATGCCGTCCAACTGCGCGAGCCTGGTGTGGAAGTGCAATCCGTGGATCGATGTGGGCGAGCGTCTGCAGCAGGGCATCAAGTCGATCACCGTCGTCTATGCCGGTGGCAGTGGCAGCATGGCCCACTGAGGCCGGAAGAACTCAGTGCAGCAAGGTGCCCGCGGAAGCGGGAGACGGCACGCGCAGGTGGGGTAGCCGATGCTGCGCGTCGAGGATGCCGCTGACCCCGCGGGAGAGCTGGCGGAAGGGCTCGGTGGACGGCCGGCCGAGCAGGAAGCCCTGGGCGAAGACACAGCCCAGCGCATTGAGGGCGGCGAGCTCGCGGGCGTCCTCGACGCCTTCGGCGACCAGTTGTATGCCGAGCGCCTCGGCCCGTTCGAGGCAGGCCGCCACTTCCTGCTGGCGCGGCAGGTTAGTGTGGATCTGGCGGACCTGCAGCGGGCCGAGCTTGATGAAGTCGGGCCGCGGCGCGCTGCTGTCGGTGGCCGGCGCGAGGCGGTCGAAGGCCAGGCCGATGCCCAGCGCCGCAATGGCCTGCAGCGTGGTGCTCAGTCGGCTGCGGTCGTCGTCCGACTGCTGGCGCAGTTCGATGACCAGCCGGTCGGGCGCCAGCCCGGCGTCGGTCAGCAGCTTCGGCAGATCGCCGCTTTCCGCGTGGTCGGCGACCATTGCCATGCTCAGGTTGATGAACAGGCGGCCGGGCAGTTTCGCACTGACGAAGGCGGCGACCGCCAGGCGCGTGGCCAGGCGTTCCAGCTCGAGGCCCAGGCTGGCCTCGCGGGCGACGCGCAGCAGTTGTTCGGGGGTGTGCAGCGGTGAAGCCTCCGGGCCGCGCATCAGCGTTTCGTAACCCAGCACGGTCCGCCGGCGGAGATCGAAAATAGGCTGAAAGACGAAGCTGAGGGCTTCGCTGGCGAGCAGTTCGCGGAGGTGGACGATCAGACCGCTGAGGTACATGGTGGCGGGACGGCGTGGCAAAACGTAATACCGCCATTGTGGTCAGCGCTTCGCGCCATTTGAATTAAGCTTTTGTGACGCTTCATGGTGTGTGCTCCGGCGCTTGATGGCAGGGTTCGGAATACGCTAGGGTCATGTTCTTTTATCCCAAAGGAATTGATGGCATGGCTTTGCGTGAATCTCTCCTGCCCAGGGTGGGAATGCTTTTGGCATCGACTCTGCTGCTGGCCGCGTGTGCGGGCGCACCGTCGCGTCCGCCGGCGCTGGCGCGCAACGACGATGCGGGAGTGCAGGACTACGCGACCCGCCTCATCGAGTACGAAATGCGCAAGCAGTCCATCGTTGGCCTCAGCGTGGCCGTAGTGGACGACCAGAAGCTGCTGTGGGCGCGGGGTTTCGGTTTTGCCGACAAGGAAAAGGGCGTGCCGGCGACGCCGGATACGCTGTACCGGGTCGGCTCCATCTCCAAGCTGTTCACCGACACGGCGGCCATGCAATTGGCCGAGCAGGGGCGCCTCGACATCGACGCACCGCTGGCCCGCACGTTGCCGGGCTTTTCGATC
Source organism: Zoogloea sp. GW822-FHT05C07 (assembly GCF_058800215.1). NCBI lineage: Bacteria > Pseudomonadati > Pseudomonadota > Betaproteobacteria > Rhodocyclales > Zoogloeaceae > Zoogloea > Zoogloea sp. GW822-FHT05C07. The sequence continues at coordinate 1,986,606 of NZ_CM179510.1, read as the reverse complement.
CGCAGCCGCTTCGCCGGTGCGCCGCCGATCACCCTGCGCGGCTTGATGACCCATCACGCCGGCCTGCCGCGGGACTATCTGAAGGACTTCTTCACCGAGACGCCGCCGCCCTTCACCAGCGTGATCCCGCTGCTGGCCGATGTCGACACGGCCTATGCGCCGGGCACCGTGCTGTCCTATTCCAACCTGGGCATCACGCTGGTCGGCGCGGCGGTGGAGCGGGCGGCGGGCCGGCCCTTCGCCGACCACCTGCAGCAGTCCCTGCTGGTGCCGCTGGGCATGGCCGGGGCGTCCTTCAGCGCCACGCCGTCGGCGTCACCGTTGATGGCCCGCGGCTACGACAAGGGCCGCCTGCGGGACGAGCCGGCCCTGCGTGACGTGCCGGCGGGGGGCCTGAACGCCAGCGCGGCGGATCTGGCGCGCTTCGCGTCGATGGTCTTTGCCGATGGTCAGGCCCGCGGCGGCCGTGTGCTGAAGGCGGAAACGGTGGCCGAGATGCTGCGCCCGCAGAATGCGGATGTGCCGCTGGACCTGGACGGCCGTGTCGGCATCGGCTGGTTCATTGGCCGGCCGCCGCTCAAGCATGGTGGCAAGGTCGTGCTCCACGGCGGGGCGACCTACAACTTCCATTCGGCGCTGGTGGCCTTGCCGGAACACAAGCTGGCGGTGGTGGTGCTCAGCAACAGTGCCGGCTCGTCGGCAACGGTGGACCGGATTGCCACCGAAGTGCTGTCGGTGGCGCTGGAGGCCCGCAGCGGCTTGCGGCCGCCGCCCGCCACGGAGCCCGCGGCGGCGACGGCGGCACCCCTGGCGGAAGCCGAGGTGGTCCGCTGGGAAGGGGACTACGCCACGCTGTTCGGGCATGTGCGCGTGGAACGCCGCGGCAATGCGCTGGCGGCAGACGTGCTGGGCGCCCGCCTCGACCTGGAGCCGCGCGCCGATGGGCGCCTGGGGCTGGGTTACCGCCTGTTCGGCCTGTTCCCGATCGGCCTCGGCGAGATCGGCCAGTATGGCATCAGCCGGCGCACGGTCGCCGGGCGGGAAGTGCTGGTCGGCGAGCGCCTGGGGGCCGAGGCGCTGGTCGGCGAGAAACTGCTGCCGCCGGTGCAGCCCGGCTGGGTCCGGCCCTACCTGGGGCGTTATGTGCTCAGCAACCAGGGTAAGGATGTCCTGCTGTTCAAGGAGATCCGTGTCCGCGAGAGCAATGGTTATCCCTTGCTGGAGGTACAAGTCCTGGAAGGGCCGCCGGTACGCCAGGTGCTGCAGCCCCAGGGCGAGGACAAGGCCCTGATCCTCGGGCAGCTGGCGGATAGCGGCGAGACGGTGCGCTGCAGCAAGGCCGACGACACGGTGGAGTGCCGTTTCGCCGGCTATGTGCTGACGCGCGTCGGCGACTGAAGCTCGCCGCGGAAGGTCGCCGCATCGTTGGCGAAGCATTCGGCCAGCCAGTCGGCGACCGCCGCCACGCGGGCCTGCTGGCGGGCGTCCGGATGGACCAGCAGCCAGATCTCCCTGCTCAGCAGTGGCTGGGGGCCGGACAGGCGCTGTACGCGCGGCTCGGGGTCGGCCAGGAAGCACGGCAGGATGCCGCGGCCGATGCCACCGGCGATGGCCCGCATCAGGCCTCGAATGTTGCCCGAGCGCAGGCGGATATGGCCGTCGCCGCGCAGGCTTTCCAGGGCCTGCATCTCCGGCGTGTGGGCGAGGTCGTCCAGGTAGGCGACCCAGTCGTTCGCAGCGTCACCGCGCTGGTTGGCCGAACCGTAGACGGCGAAGCCGCTGTCGGCCAGCTTGCGGATCAGGAAGTCGCCCCGCGTCGGGCGGGCCAGGCGGATCGCGATGTCGGCTTCGCGGCGGGCCACGTTGAGGTTGTCGTTGCTGGCGATCAGCTCGATGCTCAGATCCGGATGGCGCGCGTACAGGCCGGCCAGCCGCGGCGCCAGGTAGTCGCCGATGAGGGTGCCGACCGCGGTGACGCGCACCAGGCCGCTCACCGCGCCGGCACCGGCTTCCGCCACGCGTAGCAGGGCGGTCACGTCTTCCTCGATGCGGCCGGCGCGCTGCATCACGTCGGCGCCGATGGTGGTCGGCCGCCAGTGGCCGTCACCGCGCTCGAAGAGGGCCGCGCCAAGTTCTTCCTCCAGCGCGCGCAGGCGGCGGGCGACGGTAGTCTGGTCCACCTTCAGGCGGCGGGCCGCGGCGGCGAGGGTGCCGGCGCGCCCGATCTCGACGACGAAGCGCAGGTCGTCCCAGTTCATGGCGGATTTCCCATCGATGCGAAAGCCTGCATTTTTGCAGGAACAGACTGCAGGTGTGTCGATTTACGCAGGTATTCCAGCGGCTTAAGCTGGCTCCACCTCTAATCGTTCTGGAGAAAATCCATGTCCGCTCCCTTCCTGCTCCGCCAGATCGCCGGCAAACCGATGACGCCGCCGCAATTGTCCGAAACCACGCTGATCATCATCGATGCGCAGAACACCTACCGTGGCGGCGTCATGGAGCTGACCGGCATCGAGCCGGCCCTCGACGCCTGCGCCAGGCTGCTGGCCCGCGCCCGCCGCCTGGGCGTGCCGGTGATCCACGTGCAGCACGATGCCGGCCCCGGCAGCCTGTTCGACATCCGCGCCGAGATCGGGGCCATTGCCGACAAGGTCGCACCGGTGGACGGCGAGGCGGTGGTCGTCAAACGCCTGCCGAATGCCTTCGTCGGCACCGAACTGGATGCGTTGCTGAAGGAAAAGGGGGCGAAGAACCTGCTGATCATCGGCTTCATGACCCACAACTGCGTCAACTCCACCGCCCGCGGCGCCTACAGCCTGGGCTACGGGGTGACGGTGCCGGCCGACTGCACGGCCACCCGCAGCCTGCCGGCTCTCGGCGGCGGCGTGGTGACGGCCGAAGCCCTGCAGGTCTCGGTGCTGGCCACGCTGGCCGACATGTTTGGCGTGGTCGTGGCGAGCGGGGAAGAGATTCCGGATTGATGAAGGGCCCGGGGGCTGGCCGACGCAGCCCCCGCAGGCGCCCGGTGGGGCGCGGTTTTCCCGCTCAGACGCCCCAGGTCACCGGCACTTTGTCCTGCAGCGAGCGTTCCAGCAGTTCGAGCAGGGGGACCGCGCGCTGGAAGAAGCTCACGCCGCCGCCGGGTTTCACGTCCTGTTCGTCCTCATTGTCGTCGTCCTTGTCGGTCTGACGGGCCTTGTCGGCGGCGATGGCGGCCTTCAGGGTGTCGATGGCGGCGGGCAGTTGCTCGACGGTGAAGATGCCCTTGGCGTCGTCCTTGTCCTTGCCGAGCACTTCCAGCATTTCCTTGCCGTTCTTCTCGAACATGATCACGTCGCCGCTGGCGGGGGATTTGAAGATGATCAACATGGCGTGGCGCATCCTTCGGATTGGAATGGTGTAATTGCGCCATTGTAGGCGCGCTGCCGCGCTGCCGCGGAAAACCCCAAGGGTGCGGCGCGGCAGGCGGTGCTACCGTTCGGGCTTTCCCTGCATACGATATTTCCTGTGGATAAAGGCAAGACCCTCGCCGGCATCGGCTTCGGCCTCGGTGCCTACGGCATCTGGGGCTTCTTCCCCCTGTTCTTCCGTCAGCTCGGCCATGTGGCACCCCTTGATCTGCTGTGCAACCGGGCGGTATGGGGCTGCGTGTTCGTCAGCCTGGTTCTTACCGCGCGCCGCCACTGGGCCAGCACGCTGGCGGTGGCGCGGCGCCCCGGTACGCTGTGGCGCCTGACGCTGGCTGCGCTGCTGGTCGGCGCCAACTGGCTGGCCTTCCTGTGGGCGGTGGACCAGCGCCAGGTGGTGGCCTGCAGCCTGGGCTACTTCCTGACGCCGCTGGTCAATGTGCTGCTCGGCATGCTGGTGCTGAAGGAGCGCCTCAACGCCAAGGAGTGGGGCTCGGTGGCGCTGGCCGTGGCGGCGGTCGGTAACGAGTTCTTCACCCTCGGCAGCCTGCCGTGGATCTCCCTGTTCCTTGGCGCCAGCTTCGGCCTGTACGGGCTGGTGCGCAAGCAGGTGGCGGTGGATGCGGTCTCCGGGCTGTGGCTGGAAACCCTGTCCCTGATGCCGCTGCTCGGCGCCTACACCCTGTGGCAGGCGGCTCACGGTCATGGCGTGCTGACCGGTTTCGACGGGCTCACGCAGGGGCTGCTGGCGGCGGCCGGTGCGCTGACCGCGCTGCCGCTGATGCTGTTCGCCGCGGCCACCCAGCGCCTCAACCTGGCCACCGTCGGCATGCTGATGTACATCAACCCGACGCTGCAGTTCCTCACCGCGGTGCTGATCTTCGACGAGCCGCTGCAGCCGGCCCGCTTCGGCACCTTCGGGCTGATCTGGGCCGGCCTGCTGCTGTACAGCTGGAGCGGGTGGACCAAGTATCGCCAGGCCAAGCCAGCCTGAGGGCGTGCAGCGGGCTATCATTCGCCCCAATACAGGCTATCTCCCGGCGGAGCTTCCCCTTGCGCATCGGCATCGACCTCGGCGGCACCAAGATCGAAATCATCGCCCTCGACGACGCGGGCCATACGCTGGCCCGGCGCCGCGTCGCCACGCCGCAGGGCGACTACGCGGCCACGCTGCAGACGGTGGCCGGGCTGGTCGAGGCGCTCGAAACCGAACTCGGCCAGCGCGGCACCGTCGGCGTCGGCACGCCCGGCGCGGTGTCGAAGGCCAGCGGCGTGATGAAGAACGCCAACTCCACCTGCCTGAACGGCCAGCCGCTGCCCGACGACCTGCGCCGCCTGCTCGGCCGCGACGTGCGCATCGCCAACGACGCCAACTGCCTGGCCCTGTCCGAGGCAGTGGATGGCGCGGCGGCGGGGGCCGAGGTGGTCTTCGCGGTGATCCTCGGCACCGGCGTTGGCGGCGGCATCGTGGTGCGCGGCCAGCTGCTGTCCGGCATCAATTCGATCGCCGGCGAGTGGGGACACAATCCGCTGCCCCTGCCGGCGGGTGCCGACCTGCCGCTGCCGGCCTGTTATTGCGGGCGGACCGGCTGCGTCGAAACCTATCTGTCCGGGCCGGGATTGGCGGCCGACCACCTGCGCAGCGGTGGCGTGGCGCTGGCGCCGGAAGCCATCGTTGCCGCCGCCCTTCATGGCGATGCCGCCTGCGAGGCCAGCCTGCAGCGCTACGAAGAGCGGCTCGCGCGGGCGCTGGCGGGCGTCATCAACATCATCGATCCGGATGTGGTCGTGCTCGGCGGCGGCCTGTCGAACCTGGAGCGGTTGTACGAGCGGGTGCCGCTGCTGTGGGCGCGACACGTTTTCTCCGACGTGGTGGCGACCCGCCTGCGGCCGGCCGCCCATGGGGATTCGTCCGGCGTGCGCGGGGCGGCCTGGCTGTGGCCGGCGGCCGGGCAAAGCTGGGAGGGCTGATTTCCGTGAAAACCGTCGTCGATTCCGTCTACACCGGGCGCCTGCGCGCCTTGCCGCCGGAGGGCCAGCAGACCGGCATCTTCAAGAACGCTGTTGCGGGCGCCGTGGCGGTCGGCCCGGAAGGCCTGGCCGGCGATGCCCAGGCGGACCGTCGGGTCCATGGCGGGCCCGAGAAAGCCGTGCATTACTACCCCGCCGAACACTATGCCGCGCTGGCGGCGGAGGTGCCCGAGCGGGCGGCCTTGCTGCACCCCGGCGTGCTCGGCGAAAACCTGTCGGGACGCGGGCTCACCGAGCAGAACGTGTGCATCGGCGATGTCTTTGCGCTGGGCAGCTGTCGTCTGCAGGTCAGCCAGCCGCGCCAGCCGTGCTGGAAGATCAGTCACAAGCTGGACCACCCGCCGATGTCCCGGCTGATCGCCGCGAAGGGCTGGACCGGTTGGTATCTCCGCGTGCTGCAGGAAGGGGAGGTGGCGGCTGGCGACGTGCTCGAACTGATCGAGCGGCCGGCGCCGGAGTGCACCCTGGCGCGCCTGTGGGCGGTCTGCCAGCAGCACCGGGCCGATCCGCGGGAGCTGCAGCAACTCGCCGCCGCGGCGGGCCTCAATGATGCGTGGAGCCGGCGCCTGCGCGACCGGGCCGCCTGGCTGCTCAGCCAGGACGTACCGCCCTGTTGAAGCTGGGGCAAAACTTGCTTCTGCTGACTGCTCGGCTAAAACGATAGACAGGTCGGCAACGATGCCAGCCTCAACAGAGAGCGATTACAAAAATGGGATTCCTACCGACGGCGCTGAGTTGCGCCACCCTCTGCCAGGGGGCCTTGCTGGGGCGCCTGTGGCTGGCCCACGCCGATGTGGTGCAGCGCATGCATTTCCTCGGCAGCCGTCTCGTCGTGGGGACGACGGAAAACCGCCTGCGCGCGCAGGCGCTGAACCCGGACGACGTGCTCGATGAGCGCGACCGTGTCACGCATCAAGCCCGTCTCGACCTGCTGCTCGAGGCAGGGGCGGAAGGCTGGGCGACGATCTATCGCAACTACCTGGACGAACTGACCGCCGCCTACCTGTGCTGTCTGCGGGGGCAGGCGGTGCCGAAGATCGGGTTATGACGCTCAGCGCAGCGGGAAGACCAGCGGCGGCACGCTGACCACCACCGACGGCCGGCTCGGGTAGGCATACACCGGCTGCGGCGCGTAGATGATCGGACGTTCATAGACGACCGGCGGCGGCGCCACATAGACGGGCTGGGGCGGGTAATAGACCGGGCCATAGCCGTAGTAAGCGCGACCACCGTGGTGGTGCTTGTGGTGCCCTTCTCCATGGTGGCCGCCCCAGCCATGTCCGCCGCGGTCGGCGCTGGCAGTGGCGGATAGGCCCAGGCCGGCGATGCCGATCAGGGCAGCGGTGATCCATTGGCGGGTGTTCAGCATGGTGTTCTCCTCGTCGCGCCCGCGGGAGCGCGGTACGTTTCTAGGATAGCTGCTGGCCTTGCACCGTCCTTGCATGGCTTTGTAAGAAAATTTATGCGCTCGTGCCGTGACTTCCTGCGGGGAAAGCCAGGATCGGCGGGGCTTTTTGCTGGGGCGGGCCGATGCCGCCCGGATGCCCGCTTACACTTCCTCGGGTGGTTTTATCGCGAGGCCAGCCCGGTAGGCTGCGATCAGGGTCTGTCGCCAGCGCTCGATGGCTGCCGCCAGTGCGTCGCGGGCGATAGGCTTGATCACGTAGTCGTCCATGCCGGCGGCGAGCGCGTCGCGGCGCTCCTCCGGCATCGCGTCGGCGCTGACGCCGATGATGTAGGCCTTGTAGCCTTGCTCGCGCAGTTGGCGGGTGGCGGCCAGGCCATCCAGGCGCGGCATGCGGGCGTCCATGAAGATCAGCTCGTAGTCGGTCGTGTCGCAGCGGGCCAGCGCGTCCTCGCCGTCCTCGGCGAAGGCCACGTCCTGGGCACCGAAGCGTTCCAGCATGCGCGCCAGCACGGTACGGTTGATCGGGTTGTCCTCCACCACCAGGATGCGCGTGTCCTTGCGCAGGATCGCGCGCGGTGCGTCGGGGGTGTGGGTTTCCTCGCCGATGCCGGTTTCCAGCTCGGCGGTGAACCAGAAGCGCGAGCCGCTGCCTTCTTCGCTGTCCACGCCGATCTGGCCGCCCATCAGCTCGCACAGCATGCGGCAGATCGCCAGGCCGAGGCCGGTGCCGCCGTAGCGGCGGGTGGTGGACATGTCGGCCTGCTCGAAGGGTGTGAAGATGTGGGTGCACTTGTCGGCGGCGATGCCGATGCCGGTGTCGCTGACGGTGACGCGCAGGCTGATCCGGCCGGGGCCGAGCGGCGTCGACGTGGCATGCACGCCGACCTGTCCGCGGGCGGTGAACTTGAAGGCGTTGCCGACCAGGTTCATGAGGATCTGGCGCAGGCGGGTCGGATCGCCGACCACCACCCGCGGCACGCTGTCGGCCACCATCGCGGTGAACACGATGGATTTCTCCGCGGCGCGCGCGCGGAACAGTTTCTCCACGTCGGCCACCAGCGGGCGCAGGTCGAAGCCGATCTTCTCGAGGCTGAGCTTGCGGGCCTCGATCTTCGAGTAGTCGAGGATGTCGTTGATGATGCCCAGCAGCGCGTCGCCGCTGCTCTGGATGGTGGCGATGTATTCCTGCTGCTCGGGGGTGTGCGGCGACATCTCGAGCAACTGGGCCATGCCGATGATGCCGTTCATCGGGGTGCGGATCTCGTGGGACATCATCGCCAGGAAGTCGCCCTTGGCCCGGTTGGCGGCATTGGCCGTGTCGCGGGCGGCGATCAGGGCCTGCTCGGCCTTGTGGCGCTCGGTGACGTCGGTGATGCAGAACACCCGGCCGATGACCTCCTCGTCGTGGCGGGCCGGCCGGGAGCTGGCCTCGAAGATGCGGCCGTCGCGCAGCGGCAGGGTGTCGAAGGTCTCCTTCAGGTCCTGGCTGTGGCGGGTCAGCAGCGCGTGCAGGTCGGTGCCGCTTTCCACCGCGTCGGCCATGTACTGCAGGATCGCGTCGTCGTCGTGACGGGCGAGGAGTTCCTCGGGGAGGTTCCACAGGCGCGCCAGGCGCCGGTTCATGTTGGTGACCTGGCCGTTGCGGTCGAGCACCAGGATGCCGTCGGCGGTGGCCTCCAGCGTTGCCCGCAGGCGCGAGGCCATCAGCGCCAGCTGGTCCTCGGCGCGTTTCTGCGCGCCGATGTCGGTGGCCCGTACCAGGATGCCCTCGGTGATCCGCCGCACCGTCTTGCGGGCCGACAGAAGGCTGTCGTCGGCGCGTCGGTAGAGGCCTTCCAGAACCTGCTCCTCGGTGCCACCGCCGGCACGCATCTCTTCCCAGAAGAACAGGTCGGTCAGCGCGCATTCGATGTCGGTGATCGACTGGCCGGGCAGGCTGTCGGCCGGGTAGCCAAGGAGGCGCGAGGCGGCCGGGTTGGCGGCGAGGATGACCAGGGACTCGGGGTCGACGAGGAGCAGGATCTCCTCGGCGGCGGCGAACAGCAGGTCCTGGTAGCGTTCGCTCATTGCCGGCGCCCCTTGCGCGAGTCGGAGTCGAAATAGTAGGTCACGCGCTTGCGCGGGCTGAGGTATTCATACACCTCGGGCGGCAGCTGGATCGGGCGCAGGGCTTTGGCGATGTTGATGTCCGGTTCTTCTTCCAGGTCGAGCAGGATCGCTTCGTCCTTCGGAATGCTGGGGTCGTAGACGGTGACCCACGGGCGCAATGGCTTGGCCGGGTTCACCGAGGACACCAGGGCCAGCGCATCGTTGGACAGCTTGACCACGGTGCCCGGAGGATAGACGCCCAGGCAGCGGATCATCACCTGCAGCACCTTGCCGTCGAACTTGGCGCGGCGCTGGGCGAACATCAGCGACAGCGTCTCGTGGGGCGTCATCGCCTTGGCCAGGTCGGGCGGGTTGCACAGGTTGTCGTAGTAATTGACCAGCGACACGATGCGCGCCAGCGGATCGATCTGGTCGGCCTTGAGCTTGTTCGGGTAGCCGCTGCCGTCCGACAGCTCGTGGTGCTGGACGATGATGCGCAGCACCGGTTCGGGCAGGCCAAGCTGCTTGCCCATGCGCAGCCCGTATTCGCAATGTAGCTGGCGCAGGTTGCGCTCCGGCGTGGTGAGTTCCTGGCGCGGCCGGGCGATGCGGTCGGGCACGTCGCTGAGGCCGACGTCGTGGAGCAGCGCGCCGACGCCCAGCAACTGGCAGGTGGGCCGGTTGAAGCCCAGGTCCTTGGCCAGCATCATCGACAGGATCGAGGTGTTGAGGCCGTGGAAGTAGGTTTCCTCGCCGCCGGCGTGCTCGCCGATCACGTGTAGCGCCACGTCGGGCTGGTCGAGGAAGGCGCTGACCATCTGATTGACCAGTTCGTCCACTTCCTCCAGGCATTCCTTCGGGCGGGCGAACAGGTTCTTGTTGATGTTGCGCATCACGCCGGCGGCCTTGACCAGGGCCTTCTCCACCTCGATGACCTGGCGCTTGCGCTGGGCCAGGCGGGCGATGCGTTCGTGCTTGCTGGCCAGCGCCGCGTTGGCGGCAGTGTCCTCGACGGCCGGCGCGGCGGGCGGTACCTCCACCGGCAGCGTCGTCACCATGCCCCGCGGCAGCACGTCCGAGCGGTCCGGGTCGTAGCGGAAGTGCTTCGGGCCCAGTGTGCGCAGGGTTTGCAGTTGGTCGGCGCTGCGGATCTTGAAGCTGTTGAAGCTGAACGGGTGGCTGAACCAGGGCAGGTCGATATGGATGAACAGCCCAATGCAGAGCTGGTCAGGGGTGACGACGAAATCCTGGGACGGGGTGTCTGGCATCGGAGGTGTGGCGGCGGACGGTTTCTGCTATTTCGGCCGGCAAACGCCGAAGTTTAGCCGCCTTGCGTATCGGTGGCCCCCGCATTCGGTATTTCGGTCCGTTTTTCGAGCCAGCGCAGCAGAGCGCGGAACAGCAGGTCCGGGTCGGCGGGCTTGGGGATGAAGTCGTCCATGCCGGCGGCGCGGCAGGCCAGCCGGTCTTCCTCGAAGGCATTGGCGGTCATCGCCAGGATCGGCGTGTGGCGGTGGGTCGGCAGCGCGCGGATCGCGCGGGCCGCGGCGAGGCCGTCCAGCACCGGCATCTGGATGTCCATCAGGATCAGGTCGTAGGCTGTCCTTTCGGCCAGGTGCACAGCCTCGGCGCCGTTCTCGGCCAGGTCGGCGGAAAGGCCAAGGACCTCGCGCAGCAGCTCCAGGCCGACTTCCTGGTTTACCCAGTCGTCCTCGGCGAGCAGGATGTGCCGGTCGTTGAAGCGGGCGCGCAGCTGCTGTTCGGCGTCCGTGCCGTCCGGCAGCGGGGTTTCGGTGACATCGGCGGTGCGCGTGGCACGGCGCACGCGGCACGTGAACCAGAAGGTGCTGCCCTCGCCGGGCCGGCTGTCCACTCCGATCTCGCCGCCCATCAGGCGCACCAGGCGCTGGCAGATCGTCAGCCCCAGGCCGGTGCCGCCGAAGCGGCGCGTGGTGGAGCTGTCGGCCTGCTCGAAGGGCTGGAAGATGCGCTGCAGCGCATCGGCGGAGATGCCGATGCCGGTATCGCGGATTTCGAAGCGCAGCAGCAGGCCGTCCTCGTCTTCGTCCGTGCCGCCGACGGCCAGCGCGACGCTCCCCTGGGGGGTGAACTTGATCGCATTGCCGACGATGTTGAGCAGCACCTGCTGCAGGCGCAGGGGATCGCCGAGCAGTGGCAGATCGGTCAGCCCCGGCGCCAGGCTTACGTGCAAGTGCAGGCCGCGGCTGGCCGTCTCGGTTCCAACCAGGCTGTCCACGTTGGCGATGACTGTTTTCAGCTGGAAGGGCACTTCCTCGATCGGCAGCCGCTCGGCGTCGATGCGCGACAGCTCCAGCACATCGTTGAGCAGTTGCAGCAGGTGGCCGGCGGCGCGGGAGATGCGGCCGAGGCGGTCGCGCTGGTCGGGGTCGGCGTTCTTGCGGCTGAGGATGTGGGTGAGGCCGATGATGGCGTTCATCGGCGTGCGCAGTTCGTGGCTCATGTTGGCCAGGAAGCTGCTTTTCGCGCGGTTGGCGGCTTCGGCGGCTTCCTTGGCGATGGACAGGTCGGCGGTGCGGGCGGCAACCAGCTCTTCCAGGTGGTCCCGGTGGCGCGCCAGCTCCGTGTTGGCCGCCGCGATGTCCTGGGTCTGGCGTTCGACGCGGCGCTCGATGATGGCCGTACGGCCGGTCATGCCCAGCATCAGGGTCTGCAGCAGCGTCGCGAAAAGCAGGCCGACGACGCCGACGCCCCAGGCGATCCACGGCCGGTTGAGGGCCAGGTAGCGGTCGTCGGCAAAGACCCGCAGCGACCACTCCCGGTCACCGGCGTGGATCTGGCCGCTCCACACCGCGCGGGAGCCCGTCGCGTCGACGGCAGCGTCGGGGTTGTCGAGGCGCAGTGGCCTGCCGCTGCCGGCGGGATCGACGAGTTCCAGATGCAGCCCTGGCGGCAGCCCGTCGCCGGTAGCCATGGCGACCAGCTGGTCGATCTTGATGACCGCGACGGCGAAGCCGCGCAGCGGGTCCGTCCTGACCGGCGGTTCTCCGTGCCCATGGACTGCGGCGAGGGCCAGCACGGCGATTCGGTCGGTATCGTCCTGGACCAGTTTCAGCGGCTCGCTGATGGAAACTCCGGCATCCTGTTCCCGGCTGCGGCGCACCGCCTCCCGGCGCACGCTCTCGGAGGCGAGATCGAAGCCCAGGGCGAGGCGGTTCGGGGGGGCCGGCGAGATGTAAGTCACCGGCACGTAGGCATCGCGTCGCGATGCCGGGATGCGCTGGCCCTGCGCGTTCTTTTCGTTGATGCCGAAGCCGGCATCGTGCAGGCGTTGCTGCATGTCATGTTCGAAGCCGGCACGGTTCGCGTCGAGCACGTAGGCGTTGAAGCTGAAGGCCGACAGGTCCGGGTTGTCCTGCAACGTGGACAGCGTGAAGGCCTCGAACTGGGCGGGGCCGATGTCGGGTGTCACTTCGAGCAGGCGGCGCAGCGACAGCAGGGCTTCCCGGTGGGTCTGCAGGCGGTCCTCGATGCGTTTCTGGATCTGTTCCCCGTCGGCCTCCAGGCGGCGCTGTTGGCCGTTCTGTTCCCAGCGCGCGGTGGCGTAGATGGCGATGCCGACGAACAGCAGGGTCAGCAGCATCGGCGCGGTGATCTGGCGCCGGCGGGTCTGCCACAGGCTGTTGGAGCGGATCAGGAAGCACAGGCACAGGGGCGCGAAGGTCAGCACGCCGAGGGTGTCGCCGACGAACCAGTTCCACCAGGCAAAGGCCAGCTGCGGCGTGGCCATGACCTGCAGCACCGCCAGGCTGCCGATGCCGACCGAGGCGGAGACCAGGCAGGACAGCGGGCCGCCGATCAGCAGGAAGTGCAGCACCATCCGCTCGTGTTCCAGCGCATGCCAGCTGTTGCCGCCCCAGCGCCGCACCAGGGCCTGGCCGAGCCAGGCCTGGGCGGTGGCGCCGCAGGCGATCAGACTCGCCGCGACGGCCGTCCGCAGATCGAGCGCGTGGCTGAGAAAGGCCAGGCCCAGGTTGAGGCCCGCCGAGCCGAGCCAGATACCCGGCAGCGCGCTGCGGCCGAAGCACAGGGCCGCCGCCAGGGCCAGGCCGGAGGCCGGGAAGATCGGGCTGGCGTAGCCGGGGGCAATCGCGAACAGCAATCCGAGCCCGCCGAGGGCCAGGTAGCCGGCAGCAACGAGCAGGAGTCTGCTGGGCGTGGTGTTCAACATCTTCAGACAGGGGCCACGACGGAGGCGGCGGGTCAGCTGGCCGGAACAGACCGGCCGGAAGTGGAAAATGTACTACTTAAGGCATAGGCATGGGTACGCGCCGTGCCGCTCTGCAACATGGATTCACATTGCCTGCTATGCTGCGCCGCTCCCTTCCCCGACCCTGTTGCCCCCTGTTCCGATGGAAATGAACACCGCCGGCTGGATCGTCACCGCGATCGCCGTCCTGCTCACCGGCATCTCTAAGTCCGGCCTCGGTGGCGCCCTCGGCGGGTTGGCCGTGCCCTTCATGTCCATGTGGCTGTCGCCGCGGGACGCGGTGGCGGTGATGCTGCCGATCCTGATCTGCATGGACATGGTCGGCATCCGCGCCTGGCGTGGAAAAGCCGACTGGGCCGACCTGCGCCTGCTGATCCCCGCCGCGGTGGTCGGCATCGCCGCCGGCACGCTGGCTTTCGGCGCGATGTCGGAGACGATGGTGAAAGGTGCGCTGGGCTTGATCTCGGTGGCCTTCGCGGCGGATCGCATCCTGCGCCGCGCCCGCCCGGCCGACGGAACGGGTGGCCAGCCTCCGCGCCGCGGCTTCGCGTGGCTGTGCGGCGCCGGGGCCGGATTCACCAGTACGCTGGCCCACGCCGGCGGGCCGCCGGTGATGGTCTACCTGCTCAGCCGCGGCCAGCCGCGCCAGGTCTTCGTGGCCACCTCGGTGTTCTTCTTCGCCTTCATCAACCTGGCCAAGCTGCCCTTCTACCTGGGCCTCGGCCTGTTCACCCGCGACACCCTGCTGATGTCGGCAATGCTGCTGCCGCTGGTGCCGATCGGCGTGTGGACCGGCATGCGCGTGCTGGCGAAGCTGCCGGAGCGTGGCTTCTACCTGTTCGCCACGGCGGCGTTGGGCTTGTCGGGCGTGAAGCTGCTGTGGGACGCGCTGGCCGGCTGAGTGCTACTTGCCGAGGTCGAAGACCTCCGCGTCCGGCCGCGTGCCGTGGCGCGACGCGATGGTGCTGGTGAAGGCCTCCTGCTGCTCGCCGTCCTCGTTCTTGCGGATCGCGTAGCAGTTGAAGTCGGCGTCCACGAAGTTGCTTGGGCTCTTCTTGCCAGGCACCGGGAAGCTGGAGGCGACGATGCCCACCTTCACCTCGTACCACACCCAGCTGTTCTTCTTCTTCAGCCAGCCGAGCACCGTCGATTCGGTGGAGTAGCGGTGGCGGCTGTTGGCGATGGCGGTGATCGGGAACAGGTTCTTGTCGTCGCCCTCGCCGCCCAGCTTGTCGTTGAGCAGGTGGCCCTTCACGTACTTGTGCTCGGCGCTCTCGCCTGGATCGGTGACCAGCTGGTTCATCACCGACGACAGTGCCGACGAGCCCGGCCCGCTGCCGTGGGCGCCGGCGTACTTGGCGTCGAGCCAGTCGATGGTCATGTGCGTCGCGCCGAGGCTGCCCGGGGTCTGGACCAGGAAGCTGGTTTTCTTCGGCGTGCCGACCTCCTCGAAGGCCTCGAAGAGGGTCTTCATGTCGCTCACAACGCTGGGCGCCTCGGGCGTCGTGGCGAGGGTCTGGCGCACCCGCCCGATCACCGCCACGGCGTTCTTGCGGGCCTTCGTGGCGTCGGCTTCCTTGGCCATCGTGGCGTACTGGTCGAGCTTGCTGAGGATCGGCTTGGGATCCTTGCTGGCCACCATCGGCACGGGATTCTTCTCGTCGCCGCTGAAATACACCTCGTGGGATTCGCCGCCGGCGGTGCGGAAGGGTTTGCGCTCCTTCCACCATTCGACGACCTTGCCGACGGCCGCCTTGGCCTTGCCGTACAGCGCCTTGCCGATCTTGACGATCCAGCCGACCAGCCAGTCGAGGGCCTTGTCGATCGGCGCGCGGATCTTCTGGATCACCGCCATCACCTTGTCGGCCACCTTGCCGAGGCCGATGAAGCCGGCCAGGAAGCTGATCGCCAGGGACAGCAGGTTGGCCAGCGTGGCCTCCACGCGCTTGGCCGCCGCGTCGATGGCGCCGCCGGCAATCGCCACGATGGAATCGACGAAGGCCTTCACGGTCTGGGCGATCTGCGCCAGCTTGCTGACGAAGACCATCACCGTGTCGTAGATCGACAGGATTGCCGAGATGAAGCCGGCGCCGGGGATGAACATCGCCACCAGCTTGGGTACCGCCTTCTTCACCACCATGTCGATGACGAAGTCGCTGATGCCGCCGATCACCATGTCCTTCAGGTTGCCGAGCATCTCCTTGATCTTGTCCCAGGCCGCCGCCGGCCCGCCGGTGACCAGCGCGACGACCACGTCGAAGCCGGTTTCCATGGCCTTCACGACCGGCTCGCCGACCGCAGTGACGAGCTTCTGGCGGATGTTCTGCCAGGTCAGGCCGAGCACCGACAGCACGAACTTGAGGACTTCCTGCAGCTCCAGCTTCTGCGGGATGTAGATGCCGGGCAGCGCGCCGGTGAGCCACTCGATGAGGCCGGTCTTGAGGTGGGTGCCGATGCGGTCCACGAAGCCTTCGAAGCCTGCCTTGGCGGCGCGCACCAGGTTGCGCACGAAGCCCATCGGGTTGCGGAAGATGCTCTGCAGCGCGCCGGCGGTGCGGCGCAGGTAGGGCATCACGCTGGGGGCGACCACCTCGAAGATGATCTCCAGCAGGCTGATCACCTGCTGCCCGGCCCAGCTGAAGAAGCGCCCGGCGAAGTCGCCGAAGACCCGCGCGATGCGCACGAAGGTCTGCGGCAGCGTCAGCAGGTCGGACACGCCGAGGCTGCGCAGGGTGTCCATGAACATCCCCGGCAGCGCCGTGACGAAGCCCATCAGGCCGGCCAGCGCGCCCTGGAACCAGGCCCAGGCGCGGGGGATGGCCTTGCCTTTCTGGATGTTCTCCCACACCTCGTCCTGGCCGATCAGCTTCATGAAGCCGCCGATCAGTGTCTCGGCGCTGCGCGGCACCGGGTCGCCGGTGATCGGGTTGCGGCCGAGCACCGCGCACAGCAGGTCCCAGCCGCGGGTGCCGGCGGCCAGCCCGGCCAGCGGGCGCAGGATCGCGTCGCGGATGAACTGCAGTACGCCGGACACCAGGTTGCCGACGAAGCTGGTGATGCGCGAGATGGGATCGGTGACGATGCGCTTGGCTCGTTCCCACACTCCGCCCAGGTCGAAGATGTCGCGCCAGCCCAGGCTGTCGAGGAAGCGGTCCACCGCCTGGCGGATGCTGCTGCCGATCAGCCCGAGGGTGGCGATCTGCTGCTGCACCCATACGGCCACCCGGTCGATGATGCCGTGGTTGTCGAGGGCCTGGGTGATCAGTGCGCCGCCCGGCATCAGCTCCACCACCGCCCGCAGCAGGTTGGCCGGGGTGCGCTCGACGGCCCGCATGTTGATCGGGTTCACCCCCAGCACCAGCGTGAACATGCGGAAGCCGGGCAGGTTGTTGGCGTGGTCGGCGAAGTAGTCCAGCGCGTCGCCGATGCCGAGGCGCTGCACCGCCGGCGCACTGTGCTCGACGACGCCGGGCAGAAGGCTGCGCCGGACCTGGGCTGGCACCTGCGGCGCGGCGCCCTGCTGGATGGTGTGGGTCAGCTCGTGGGCGATCAGCTCGCGGCCGGCGCTGCTGTCGGGCTGGTAGGCGTCGCGCCCGAAGAAGATCTCGCGGCCGACCGTGAAGGCCGCGGCGTTGAGGCGGCGGCTGGCCTGGGCCGCCTGCGGTCCGGTGTGGATGCGCACCGCCGAGAAGTCGGCACCGAAGCGTGGCTCCATGAAATCCCGCAGGCTGCGCGGCAGAGGCTGGCCGCCGCTGGGCAGGGCGGCGGCCACGGCGGGGGCCGGTCGTGCTGTTGCGGCTGCTGGCGCGCGCTGGGCCAACGCCGGCACGAGGCCGCTAAAGCGGGTGGCGCTGGCCGACACCGGCGCAGCCGGCAGGCTGACCACCCGGCGGGCGACCTGCACCGCCTCCCGCTCGGCCGCGTCGTGGGGGCTGGACACCGTCAGCCCACCGGCCGTGGCGCGCTGCGGCGCGACCGGCGCCGGCGTCCTGACAGGTGCCGCCACGGCCCGATGCTCGGATGTGCGCAGGATGTGGCGGGACAGGGGCGCGTTCATGGCGGCGTTCCGCTGGCGCGTGCTGGGGCGGATTCACTCGCCCAAGGTGGGTTCGTGAATCTCCACGGGAGCACAGATTCACCCCCACAGGTGACGCCTGGGGCGGTAGCCGGGCAGGGGGGATTCCGCGAGGGGGCCATCGTGGCGCCGGCCTAGCTGGCCCGGCCCTCCTTCAGCAGTTCGCGGCGCAGGCCTTCGTCCACCGCCGCCGCGCTCACCGAGCCGTCGCCGCGGCCGAGGGCCTGCAGGCAGGCGTAGCGCACCACGTTCATGATGGTGCCGCCGGAGATCTCGTGTTGGCGGGCCAGCTGGGTGAGGTCGAGGGCCGGGTCGAGGCGTACCGGGGCCGGGAAGGCCTCGCGCCACAGGCGCAGGCGCTCGGCCGGGCGCGGTAGCGGGAAGGCCACCACCGACTGGAAGCGGCGCAGGAAGGCGTCGTCGATGTTGTGGCGCAGGTTGGAGGCGAGGATCACCACGCCGGTGAAAGCCTCGATGCGCTGCAGCAGGTAGCTCACTTCCTGGTTGGCGTAGCGGTCGTGGGCGTCGGAGACGCTGCTGCGCTTGCCGAACAGCGCGTCGGCCTCGTCGAAGAAGAGAATCCAGCCGGCCTGCTCGGCGGCCTCGAAGAGGCGGGCGAGGTTCTTCTCGGTCTCGCCGATGTACTTGGAGCTGACCTGGGACAGATCCACTCGATACACCTCGCGCCCGCAGCGCTCGCCGAGCAGGCAGGCCGACAGGGTCTTGCCGGTGCCGGATGGGCCGTGGAAGAGGCTCACGTAGCCCGGCGCGATACGCCGCCCGAGGCCCCAGTCGTCCATCAGCGTGCGGCCGTGGATCAGCCACAGGCCGATGTCCTCGAGTTGGGCGAGGGTCTGGGCGGGCAGCACCAGATCGTTCCAGTCCAGCCCGGTGAACACCCGCCGGGCCGGGATGCCGGCCTCGCCGCCGCCGGGCAGCGGCAGGCCGGGCAGGGCTTCGGCGAGGAAGCGCGGCGATACCAGCAGCGAGCCGCCGAGGGGGCCGGCCGCCCCGTCGCCGGGCGCTGCCGGGCCCAGGCGCAGCACGTCTTCCCGCGCCAGCCGGCCTTCCGGGGCGAGGCGGCGGATGGCGGCGAGACGTAAGTCGAGGGCATCGCCGGCCAGCAGGAAGCAGGCCGTCTCGCCGCTGGGCTGGAAGCTGGCGCCGTCGGTACGGCCGCCGAACTCGGTGAACGGGCGCTGGGTGCTGTCGTTGCGCGACCACAGCACGTCGAGCAGTTGCGGACGCAGTAGCGGCGCCAGGGCCAGCGCGACGAGCAGCCGGTCGGCCGCATCAAGCCTGCGATGGCGCACGGCGGCTGCGTAGGGGCAGTCCGCCCGTTCGAGGGGCGGGGCGTCGGCGGGCAGCGGCGGTGAGCCGGGCGGCTGGCCGAAGTAGGTCTGCAGGCGGACGCGCAGGCAGTCGGCCAGCCATTCCAGTTCGGCCTCCAGCGTGGCGGCGGCGGCCTGCAGTAGGCTGTCCGCCGGCTCTCCATCGGCGGGGCGCCAGGGCAGATCGTGGCTGTTCATCGGGCAGCCCTCATGACGTGCCCCATTCGGTCAGCAGTGGCCACGGCATCCACGGCAGGCGGGTCAGGCCGATGCTCCACGGCAGCAGGCCCAGCAGTATGTCGAAGGGCTCTGGTTCGATGCGCAGCTGCCAGGCTTCGTCCTGCCGGCGCAGGTGGCCGCGGCGGCGCAGGAAGGCGGTGCGCAGGCCGTCCGTGCTCGTGCCGCGCAGGGCCTGCCAGTGGGTCAGTGCGGCGGCCAGCAGGGCCTCGGTCTCGGCGCGGTCGGCGGCGCTGATGGCGGGCAGTGCGTGAGCGAGCGGCACGTCCGGGTTGCGGCCGAGCAGCAGCTTGATGAAGGGCAGCTCGAATTCGAGGGCTGCCGTGCCGGTGGCCAGCCAGTGCAGCAGCGCCGCGGCGCGCGGTACGGTGGTATCGGGCAGCGGCCCCCGGTGGCCGGCGGCCACCAGCCCGGTGGCTTCGAAGAGGCGCGGCAGGTAGGGATGCAGCAGCACCAGCCCGGCCTGGGGCACGAGCAGGCCGGTGGCGCTGCGGGCGGCCGGGCGCTGGTCGAAATCGAGGGGGACGTCGATTGGCGTTGCGGGCATCGGGGCGGCGGAGGCCGCAGCGGACGCGGCCGATGCGTGTGGGGCGGGGCTTGGCGGCGTGTCGACGGCTTGCATGGGCGGCACTGCTGGCACGGCCGAAGGGGAGGGCGGGGCGTTGGCCAGTAGGTCGAGGACGGCCTGCCAGTGGGGTTCCGGCGTGCGCGCGGCGAACAGTGCGGCGAGCCAGGCGCGGGCGACCGCCAGCCAGGGGTGGCGGCCGTCGGCGGCGGGTTGCTCGCCCTCCAGCATCCACGCCAGCCACAGGGCCTGGGCGTGCAGGCTGTCGCCGTCGTCCCGGTTGGCGGTGGCGGCGAGCAGGGCCAGCAGGGCCTGGCTCAGTGGATGCGCGGGGGTGGTGGCCGCATGGGTGCTCACCACGTGCCGGCGCCAGGCCGCCGGCAGCAAGGCCAGCCAGCGGCTCAGGCTGCCCAGCCGTTCCGTGCGGGGTTGGGCATGGATGTCGGGCGGTACGCAGCCGAGGCTGGCCCAGGCCAGCGCGGCGCCGGCCAGCAGCGCGCGCAGGCTGTCGTCCGGCAGGCCGGCCAGCGGCCAGTCCGGGCTCCCGTCGCGCAGGTAGGTGGCCAGCCCGGACTGGGCCTGGATGTCGGCGGTGGCCGGCTGGGCAGGGGGCTGGTCGGTCGCGCCGAGGGGCGCCGCCGGGGCGCGGGTGCCGCTCGGCAGGGTGTCCAGGTGGCGGGCCAGCGCGCGCAGCGTCGGGACCGGCAACGGTAGCGGTTCACCGCCGAGGTCCAGCGTGGCACCCCGCGGTGGCTGGCCGCGGGCGGCTTCGGCATCGACCCGGGTGAGGGCGGTGCGCACCGCGGTGCGCAGCTCGCCCGGTGCGTTGTGGCGCCAGAGCAGCAGCAGCGGCGCGGTGTCGGCGGGGCTGGATTCGGCGCTACCGGGCGGGTTGCCTGGCGCGGTGGGCGGTGGTGTGTCGGTGGAGGTCGGGTCGGGCCGGTCGGCGAGGGACGCGTTGGCCTGCTGCAGGGCGAGGGCGGCCAGGGCGGCGTCGGCGGCCGCCGCGATCTGGGCCGGCAGCGCGTCAGCCCCTGGCGTGGTGTCGAGCCGCAGCTTCAGTTCCAGGCGCGGCAGGCGGACCACCCGGTCATCGGGGGCATGGGCCGACAGGCTGCCGGCGAGGGCCGCCAGCACCGGCTCGGCGGCGTCCCGCAGTACGCCGCGCAGCGTGAAGGCGGCGGCCGGCGTGGGTGCCCGCGCCTGCCACAGCAGGCGGCGGATGCGGTGGGGAAAGGGTGCGTTGCTCATGGTGGTGCCTGCGTCAGCCCTTCAGGCGGTTGAGGCTCTGCAGATTGCCGATCAGCACGGACTGGGACGGCGCGGTGGTGCTGCCTTTCAGGGTGTCGAGCCGGGTGCCCAGGTTGGCGGAGACGGTCGGATCGGTGACATACACGGTGCTGTTGGCGAGCACCGAGGCCACGCCGGCCGCCGCGCCGCTGGAGGTGTCCACCTTCTGCGTGACGACCCGGGCGGTGGTGTCGGCGACCGCGTCGCCCAGCTCGCTCTGGGCCTTGGTGAGCATGGCCTGGGCCTGTTTCATGTTGTCGTCCGACAGATTGCCCTGGCTGACCATGTCCACCAGGCTCTGTACGGTCTGGCGCTTGTACTCCACGTCCTTGACCATCTGGTCGAGCACCACGTCGCCGGTGGCGACGGTCTTCACGCCGACGCTGCCGGCAGCGGTGGCGTCCCGCGTGCTGAAGGCGCCCTTGACGAGGCCTTCCACGTTGGCGGTCTGGGTGTCCAGCTTGCTGCGGATGTCGGTCTGCACGGCCTTCAGGTCGGCGGCAAGGGCCTGCCGCGCGGTGTCGAACTGGGCACCGACGACGGTGCCGACCAGGGTGCTCACGATCAGGTCCACCGGCCGAACGACCTTGATCGGGATGACGTCGATGGGCGGCCGGCGCAGCGGCGGGCGCGGCAGCGGCGGCTCGACGGGCTCGGCTTCGTCTACCTCGGCGCAGGGATAGGCGAGGGTGAAGTCGGCGACGACCCTGCCGCTGTCGTCATAGGCCAGCACGAAGCAGCCGCCGCGCCACACGCCGCCCAGGTGGTCGAGGCCCGGGTTGTCGGTGGCGAAGCGGGCCAGCAGCAGCTTGTCATCGGCCTTGTCGTCCTTGGCCTGGATGAGGTTGTCCAGCCAGTCGAGCCAGATCGGGTGGGTGGTCTGGATCAGGGAGTCCACCGGCGATACGAAGTCGCTGCGCGACAGCTTGCCCAGGTTGACCCGCGCGGTGCCGACGGTGCGCAGGGTTTCGGCGATACCGTTGTTCCAGCGGGTGGCGTCGGTGGTGGCCCGGTAGGCGCTGTAGGTGGGCTGGTCGAGGGCCGGCTTGGCGCTGTCGGCCAGGCTGCTGACGGCGCTGCGGGCTTGGGTCGCGGCGGCGATGACGGACACGCCGGTGTCGGTCTGGTCGGGGATGTCCTTGCTGTCGATGGCGGTCTTCAGGTTGTCCAGGTACTGGCCGGAGAAGGTGTCGCTCTCGTCGAGGCGCAGGGACACGTCCTGGCGCAGCAGGTAGTGGAAGCGGTGCAGGTCGGTGTAGCGGATGCCGGGGCGGATGCGGATCAGTTCCTTGCGGTTATGCACCAGCACGGCGTGGACTTCGAAGGGCAGGTTGCGGTCGGCGATGAGCTTCTTCAGCTCGGTGCGCACGTCGTCCACCGGCCGGCCGAGGTGGCCTTCGATGCGGAAGAAGCCGTGGGCGGCGATGCTGCCGACCAGCGGGTCGAGGGCGCGGGGACTGCCCTGGTACTCGGCGGCCCGGTAGCCGAGGTTGTGGTTGCCGAGGCGGCGGGCGGTGAGGCGCGGGTTCCACGCGGCGTTCATCGCGGCGGTGTAATACCAGGGGATCGCCCGTTCGCCGAGGGGATGGTCTTCGCCATGGCTGGGGGTCACGCGCAGCGTGGTGTCGGCGGGCGGCGCGTAGTTTGCGATCAGCTGGTCGAAGCGGGTCAGCAGCAGCCCCAGCGCGCTGGTGGCGGCGCGGCTGTGGCTGTCGGCGGCGGCCGGGTAGAAAGTGGTGCGGGCGTCGTCGGGCGCATCCAGCGCGCCGGCCGCCAGGTGCTTGGGAAAGGCCAGCGGCAGCGGGCCGGCGGGCAGCGCGTCCACGTCCTGCAGCGCGTCGCGGACGGCGTTCCAGGCTTCGCAGAGGTCCTTCAGGAAATCGTGGAAGGGCAGCACCGCGCCGGCCGGCGTGTTCTGCTGGCCTTGCAGCGTGATGATCCAGTCGGCGACGGGATTGCGCCGGAACGCCGCGGCGAGCACGCCGGGGAAGCCTTCGGCGAAGTTCTTCAGGGCGTCCACCAGGCCGGCCAGGGTCTTGCCGGCGGCATCCTGGTAGCGGGCGATCAGCACCTCGGCGGTGGCCAGGTCGCTGCCCAGTTGCGGCCGCCAGGCGATCAGCTCGGGCAGTTCGCGGGCCTGCTCGCCCAGCGTCAGCGGGCCGGCGGCCAGGTTGGCGGCGGTGCTGCGGCTGGTCAGCAGCACGCGCAGCCGTTGCTGGCGTTCGCGGCCGAGATTGTCGCAATCGGCGCCGGTGCACAGGTCGGGATCGCTATCGGTGGTTTCCGCCAGCAGGATCACCGCCTGGCCCGCCAGCGCGCCGGCCGTGATCGGCACGCCGAGCGGGTCGTCGCCGGAGGTCAGCTCGCCGCTGATCAAGAGCGCGCCGCTGGCCGTATCGAAGAAAGGCTCGTAGCGCGGCGCGGTGGCGTCGTAAGGACGCAGGCGCGGGTAGCTGGTGGCGGCATCGATGCGCACCAGATCGCCGTCGCAGGTGAGGCCGAGGCCGGCGCCGACGGTTACGCTGCTGCCGTCGCTGCCCACCGCGAAGCCGGCGACGATGCCGGCGCCGACCAGCGCGACGCGAGACAGGCGGTCCTGCTGGTCGAGCCAGGTTGTGACTTCGTTGAGCTGGGTGTGGGTGAGGACCTGGTCGCGCTCGAAGACCGCGTACTGGCTGGCGAGGGGCGAGGCGAGACTTTGCAGGACCTTGATCGGATCAGCCATGGTCCGTCTCCTGGTTGATGACGTGGTCGGGGGCGCTGCCGAGGGCGGTACTGCCGAGGACGAAGGGCGGCTTGGGCGATTCGGCGAAGCAGTCGAACAGGGTGCGCTGCGGGTAGATGCTCTTCATCGTCGTGAGGGCGTCGATCAGCGCCTGCAGCTTGGCTTGCCGGTCGGCGCTGGTGACGCCGGCATGCAGGGACAGCCAGTCCCGGTAGGCAAGCTCGAAGCGGGCCATGTCGTCGGCATTCACCCAGCAGATCTTGGGCAGCAGGTGGGCCGGCACTTCGCTGCGGATCACGTACTCGGCGAAATTGCGGAAATCCATCTGCTGGAAACGCCCGGCGTAGGCTGGCAGCACGATCTGCAGGCGCCAGGAATAAGGATCGGCATCGGCGCAGTCGCTGCAGTCGCTGTCCACGCAGATCGGCAGCAGCGGATCGTCGTTCTGGCCGGGGCGCAGCAGCAGGTTCTCGATGACGTACAGGCCTTCGCCGCTGTAGTGCTCGCGCAGGTAGTCGGCCAGGTCGGCGATCACGTTGCGCGCCACGGCCTCGCTGGGGAAGTCTTCGACGCGCCGCGCCAGCAGCTGGCCGTCGCTGTCGACGACGCTGAAGTAGAAGCGCTGGTCGCTGCCCTGGATGATGCGGTAGTGCTGGTTGTCGGCCTGCTGGCCGCGGGTGATCGCGGCGATCATGCGGGCGCGGGCGTCCTCGCGGGTGGCGAAGTTGGCGGTGGACGACAGCAGGATCTTGTTGTCGCTGGCGCGGTAGATGCGGAAGCGGAATTCGTCGCCGGGGGTGGTGTCGATCTCGGCATAGGTCTCGTAGGACACCGCGCCGAGGTTGCGGCGGCTGAAGTCGGCGATGCCCAACAGGTGCGCCAGGCGCTTTTCGAGGCCGCTGACGTTGAGGCTGTTCCACAGGTCGGCGGGGCTGACCAGGCTCTGGTCGTAGGCGCCGGCGCGGTTGGCGGACAGCTCGGCGGCGTCGGCCAGGAAGGCGCATTTGTCGGCGATCACTTCGTCGTCGGTGTGGGCGAAGGCGGAGGCCATCGCCGCGGCGTACTCGGAGAAGTCCTCGCCGAGGCGGGCCAGCAGGTGGTCGAGCAGGCGGTGCTGGCGGGTGGCCGCTTCGGCCGGCGTCTCCTGCAGGTTGGCGAGCAGGGTCGGGGTGACGTCGGCGCCGTACACCTGCTCGTGGCCGACGATGCTGTCCACGGTCTGGGTGGCCAGCACGTGGGCGTCGTCGGGCAGACCGTCGAAGCGGTCGGCCGCCGTGGCGAGCTCGGCCGGCGCCACCGACAGCAGGCTGGCGGCCTGGGCGAGCTGGGCCAGGTCGTTGGCGATCTGCTGATCGAAGAAGGTGAGGTAGGCCTTGAGTTGCAACACCTGGGCCTGGCGCTGCGCGTCCGGGTTGCCGGCCAGGCCGGCCGGGCCGAGGCCGTAGAGGGGCGGGAAGTCGAGCTGCAGCGAGCGGTAGGCGGCGAGGTCGCGCCAGCGCCCGTCGGGCGCCGGCAGGTCTTCGGCGCGGGGCGTTTCGACGGCCTCGCGGGCGGCTTCGAGCAGCGCGTCGAGGCGCTCGCGCACGGCGGTGGGCATCTGCGCGACGTTCCAGCCGGCCACCGGCAGGCCGCGCTTGCGGAACACCAGCCGGCCAGCCGGCGTTTCGCCGTCGGTATCGATGGCCAGGCGCGGCAGGTGGCCGGCCGTGACCGGCACCCGCCAGCGGTTGGGCACCGGCTGCGGGTTGCCGCTACCGTCGAGGGGGTTGAGGACGATGTCGGTGATCGCGCGCACGCCGGGCACATCCATCAGCACGCCGATCAGGTCGGACAGGCGCAGCTCGGCGGGTAGCTCGGAGGCCGCCAGGTCTGCTTCGTCGATGAAGCCGTCGTCCAGCGCCGGGCCGTCGAAGATGTCGTCCACGCCGCGCGGGCGGCCGTCGGCCAGCGGGCGGGCGCGCATCTGCGCCAGGCTGTAGCTGGGCACCGGCGGGGCGATGGCCTGGGCGGCGGCGAACAGCAGGCCGGCGGCGACCTCGGTGACGTCGGCGGTGGCTTCCAGGTCCAGCTCGGCGCACAGCGCGAAGCGCTCCGTCGGCACCGGCTCGATGGCGACGAAGTCCTCGCACAGGTTGCGCTTGGCCTCCAGCGTGGCGCGCACGGCGTGCAGCACAGGGTCGCGCTCGGCCTGGGTGTTCACCGCGTCCATGAAGTCGATGGCGACCCGGTACAGGCCGCGGATGCGCACTTCCCGGTAGTGGCTGTGGGCTGGTGGGGTGCGGGCGAGCTGGCGCTGCAGCAGGTCGGCGTACAGGGGCGGCGCGTCGGCGGGCATGATCCAGGCGTTCTTCACGCCGGGCAGGTCGATCAGCTGCTTGCGCCAGTCGAGGGCGGTCAGCGGACGCGTCGGCAACACCCGCCGGGCCCGGTGGAAGCGGTCGGCGAGGGCCAGGGATGCGCCGGGCGGCGGGGTCAGCAGGTCTTCCAGCGGCAGCTCGGCGCGGTAGCCCAGCTCGGACTGGGCCCAGGTGACCAGTTCGAGGATGGTGATGCCCGGGTCGTGCAGGTTGTGGTCGGTCCAGGTGGCGCCGGCGAGGCGGCGCAGCAGCGCCAGCCCCTCGTCGTAGAGGGCCTGGGCGTCGCGGCCGGCGGGCTCGGGGGCGCGCGGCAGCGTGGGCGGTATGGACAGAGGGGTGGCCATCAGCTCACCTCGGCAATCAGGTGGTCGGGCGTGGAGACGAGGATCACGTCCGGCGCGTCGGGGGCCAGCTCGGGCCGGTCTTCGGCTGGGCGGTCCGCGAAACACAGGCGGAAGTCGGTGACGTAGTCCACCCACGGCAGGCCTTCGACGAAATCCACCAGCGCCGAGCGCAGCACGCGGCCGCCGAATTCGAGGGCGCCGCCGGCATCGAAGGCCCACGGCGACAGCGCCCGCAGCAGGGCCTGGTTGATCTGCGCGCGGTAGTAGCTGAAGGCGTAGCCGTTACGCATGGCGACCTTGAAATCCACCTGCACGGCCCGGTAGGCCGGGTTGCGTACCGTGAGCGTGGTGGCGTCCAGCCCCATTGGCGCGCGGGTCAGCAGGAAGGCCTGGATCCGCTCCAGGGTGTCCAGGTCCACCCGCGGCTGCAGGGGGTCCACCGCGTTGCGGTTGCGCAGGTCCGGCACCACCACCACGCGCACGTGGCCGGGGGCCAGCCACGACGTATCGCTGGCGTGGGGGATGCACTTGATGCGGTCCACCGCCGGGAAGGCCTGCAGCACCAGGCGCTCGTAGTCCCAGCGGGCGATGGCCCGGTTGCGGTGGCGCAGGCGCTCGGCGGCGCGGCGGGCCAGTGCGGCGGCGTCTTCCTGCAGCGCGCCGCCGAAGGACGCGTAGGGCTGGCTGACCGTCTTCAGCGTCGGCGCCGGTGCCACGAAGCGCGCGATGCTGCCAGCCGGCAGCGCGCTGGCCAGGTGGTCGGCCGCGTTGGCGTGGTCCTCGAAGACCGCCTCGAAAGCGTTGGCATGCACGCCGACCAGGCGGCAGGCGGCTTCCGGCTGCGTCGTGATGGCGGCCCGCAGCCAGATCAGGCCGGCCGGCAGGCGGGTGTTGTCGGTGGTCGCGTCGGTGGGCAGCTCCATGCTGACCAGGCCGCTGGCGCGCAGGTCGCGGCTGCTGTCGAGGACGAGTTCGGCACCGCTGGCGAGGGGCCGCCAGGCGTTGTCGGCGAGCACCGCCCAGCTCAGGCGCTGGGCGTTGGCGAGGGGATCGGCGCTGCCTTCGGCGACCTGGAACAGCAGGCTCAGCGGGTCGCCGGGGCCCACGCCGGACAGCCCGAGCAGCAGCTCGCCGGCGTCCCGGTGCGGCGGCAGCAGCGAGACGGCGCCGGCGCCGGCGGCAGCGGCCTGCAGCCACGGGTGGCGGCCGGTCAGCCAGGCGTGTTCCCGCGACACGCCGAAGGCGTCCACGTGGAAGAACTCCACTTCGGCGTTGGCGAAGCTGGCGTCGCTGTCGTCGTCCACCCGGCTCGGCCCGGCGTCGGCCTGGTAGGACAGGCTGATCTCCTGGGCCTTGGGCGTCCACGGTTCGCCGAGGATCACCTTCGGCGTGGCGAGCAGGCCGGCGACGGCTTCGCTGCGCCAGGCGGCGTGGAGCAGGTCGGTATCCAGCGCCAGGGTGATGAAGCCGGCCCGCGGCGCGATGGCGGCCGGCGCGTCGGAGGCCACGCCGCGGCGCAGACGCAGGAAGCCGGCCTCCCGGCGGGCATAGGCGCTGCCGGCGCGGGCGAAGGCTTCGTAGACGGTGAGCCAGCGGTAGGGGCGGGGCAGGCCGGCGCGGCTGGCGGCGCTCAGGTCGAGCGTCACGCGGCCGCCGGCGGCCGGCGCCAGGCTGACCCGCCCGGCCGGATGGGCGCCGCCGGCGTCGGCCCATTCGGCCTGGGCCCATACGCCACTGGCCAGGCTGGCCTGGCCGGAGTAGTGGGCGTACAGCGCGGTGAGGGTGGCTTGGGTGGTCGGCGCGCCCTGCCAGCCGATCTGCAGGCTGAGGGTCGACAGGCGCTTGCCGAGGGCCTCTGCGCAGCCGACGTAGAAGCGTGTGCCGACGCCGGGCTGCGGGCCGAAGGGCAGGAAGGCCTTCTTCGGGTCGAGCTGGCCGAAATCGCTGTCGAGGGCTAGCGTGCGCAGGCCGTCCGCCTTCACGCCGACGCGCGCCCGGCGCAGCTTGAGGCCGGCGAGGTGGCCGAAGGCGGCGGAGCCCTCCTTCAGTAGCAGCTGCAGCACCGGCAACCCGGCCGGGAAGGGCTGCTGGTGCAGGGCAGGGCTGGCGTCGACGATGGCCGGTTGGGTGGCGTCGAGGCGTAGGCGGAAGGTCCAGCTGGCGGCGGCCAGCGTGGAGTCGGCGCGGGCGATGGGGAAGGGACCGAGCCAGCCTTTGGGGCCGGACAGGCGCGCCTCGAAGGCGTCGGCGAGCAGCTCGCCGCTGTGGCTGGCGGGGTCGATGCCGTCCAGTTCCAGGCTGACGTCGATCTGCCGGCTGCCTTCGGCAAGGCGCAGTACCGCCGACGCGAGGGCAAAGCCGACCGGCGCGTCGGGCAGCGCGACTTCATCGCTCCGACGCACGCCGAAGGGGTGCCAGCTGGGTGGATCGGTGGTCAGCTTCGCGCCGAGGCCATTGGCGGAATCGGCCACCGGTGCGAAGCGCAGCCGGCCGTCGCTGCCGAGGGTGACGCTGCGTAGGCTGGCGATGCGCGCCTGGGTGGCGACCATCGGACGGACCGGCCGGTAGAACAGCGGCTGCTGGCGGGCGTCCTTGCCGGCGGCCAGCAGTGCGTCGGTGCTGATTTCCAGCGGCGCGGCGTCTTTCTTCAGCTCGACCAGCACATGCACCCGGTCGGCCACCGGCGGCCGTGGCGCGAAGCCGAGCACCGTCTGCATCTGGAAATCCAGGTGCTT
Organism: Zoogloea sp. GW822-FHT05C07; assembly: GCF_058800215.1. Classification (NCBI taxonomy): domain Bacteria; kingdom Pseudomonadati; phylum Pseudomonadota; class Betaproteobacteria; order Rhodocyclales; family Zoogloeaceae; genus Zoogloea; species Zoogloea sp. GW822-FHT05C07. The sequence continues at coordinate 1,957,764 of NZ_CM179510.1, read as the reverse complement.
GCGGGTGAAGTCGTTGAGCAGCGCGCGCGGGCGGGCGGCGACCTGGAAGGCGGCGACCAGCAGGGCCAGGTGCGGCGGCAGCGCGCCGTCGTCGCCGTCGGCCAGCGCGGCGAGGCGGGCCTGGTAGGCGGCGTCGCTCTCGCCACCGGCCTGTTGCGGCAGGAAGTCGCGCCAGTCGCCGGACGGCAGCTTCGGGTCGGCGCCGTAGTAGTTGAGGTGGCCGGCCAGCGCGGCAGCGGCGCGTAGCAGCCCGCCCGTGTCGCGCTCGTCGAGGGGCGCCGAGGCCGGATCGAGATGCGGGTCGAAGCGGTCCGCCTGGCGGGTGCCGGCGGCGGCGATGAGGGCGGCGAGGATCTCGTGCCGGGCCATGGTCGCTCAGCTCCGGCGAACGGCGCGCAGCGCCTCGCTGGCCTCGCCCTGATAGAACGGGAAGACCAGGTTGAAGCGCGAGTTGGTGCTGCGCACCAGGTAGTCGAGGCGGATCGTCAGCACACCTTCCATCAGCCGGCTGTCGTCGATGTCCAGCGCGTCCACGCGGATGCGCGGCTCATACACCAGCACCGTGGTGAGGATGCGGTCCTTCAGCACGCTGGTGACGGTGGTGCTGAGGGGCTCGAACATCAGCTCGTGCATGTCGAGCCCGTACTTGGGCTGCAGGAAGCGCTCGCCTGGCGCGGTGCCGAACAGGATGTGCAGGCTGGCCTGGATGTCGGCTTCGTCCTCGGTCATGCGCACGCTGCCGTTGGCGAAGCTCGGCGGGAAGGACCAGCCGCGGCCGAGGAAGGAGGGCGTGTCGCTCATCGCGGGCTCCTCAGCCGATTTGCACCGTCGGTTCGCCGATGGCCGGGCTGGCGCCGCAGCCGCAGCTGTCGCCGACCCGCAGGGCCGGCATGCCGCCGATCAGCACGGTGGCGCTGCCGGCCACGAAGGGGCTCACCGGCGGGTGCGGCGGCGGGATCACGCAGCTGTGCAGGTCGCCGAGCACGGCGGCGGGCATGCCGCCGATCAGCACGGTGGGTACGCCGGGGCCGATGACGGTGCCGCCATGGACGCTCAGATCGGTGACGCGGGCTGCATTGGGCATGGTGTCCTCGGGCGTGCGTTCAGTTGATCTGCACCAGCGAACCCTTGAGCTTGGCGATGGCCGGCGTGGTGGCTTCCAGCCCGCCGCTGCCTTCCAGCTTGAGGGCGGCGCCGGCCTTGATGTCGAGGGCCGCGGCGGTCTTGATCTCGCCGGCCGCGCCAACGTCGAGCTTGGTGTCGGTGCCGGTCTTGATGTTGAGGGCCTTGGCGCTCTCGACGGTGATGCCGTCGCTGTCGAGCTTGATGCTGTTGCCGTTCTTGTCCTTCAGCAGCACCGAGCCCTGGTCGTCGTCGAAGACCAGCTGCTGCTCGGCCGGGGTGGTGATGGTCAGCACCACCTTGTCGTCGTTGATGTGCAGCTTGATGCCGCTGCGGCTGACGAAGACCTTCTCGTGGTTGTCGTTGCTTGGCGTCAGCGGCGCGGCCTTGGCGCTGCTGTGGAGCATGCCTAGGATCACCGCGGCGCGCGGGTCGTCGTCGAGGAAGCCGACCACCACCTCGTCGCCGATTTCCGGGCGGATCATCACGCCGCGCTGGCTGCCGGCGTCGCCGGCGGCAACCCGCGCCCACACGCCGTCGCTGGCCGGATCGACGAGGGGCAGGCGCACGCGCACGCGGAACTCGTTTTCCGGGTCCTCGTTGTCGGTGACGACGCCGATCTGCAGGCCGTGGGCCGGCGCCACCAGGCTGGTGCTGCGGCGCGCTTCGAGGCGTTCCCGGCGGGCCGGGTCTTCCGGCACGCTGCCGAACTGCAGATGGGTACGCCAGCCCTGCACGGTGTCCATCTCGTGGCGCACGCCGGTGACCAGCACCTTGCCGCCGAAGTGCTGGCCGACGCCGGCCAGTTCGACCACGTCGCCGGGCTGCACTTGGCCGAGGCCGATGCACATTGCGCGGCCGCTCACCTGTTCGAGGCGGGTGTGGACGAAGCGCGCGTCGGCGGTGGCGGTGGCTTCGGCGTCGGGCAGCATCGCGTGGCGCAGTTCGAGTGCGTCCACGCCCATCGCCGAGGCGAGGTCGTCGGGCTTCAGGTCGCCGGGGCCGCTGAAGGACGGCGGGTTGGCGTCGAGGGTGTGGACGGCCTGGTCGGCGGCGTTCCAGGTCAGCGTCTTGACCGCCTGGGTCTGCTGGCGGGCGTCCACCTCGGCGTCGAATTCGAGCAGCGTGGCGCCGTAGTTGAGGCTTGCCACGGCGGCGGCGCTGGCGTCCGGCGCGCGGGTCTCCAGGTCGGCGCCACGGGTTAGCACCAGCTGACCGTTGGCCTGGGCACGGGTGACGAGGAAGTCCCAGTCGGTGCAGTCGTACTGGACCAGGTGCTTGTGGCTGACCGTGGTGCTGGCAGCCGTCATGTTGATGCCGGCGTCGGAGCACAGTTGGCCGATCACGTCGCCGTCCTTCATGTCCAGGTAGGTGGCACCGTGGCGCTTGAGGCTCATCTTGGTGGCGGCGTGGCGGCATTCGACGAGCAGCTGCGGCGGCGAGCCCTCGCGCACCTTGAGGCGCTGGCGGACCACCAGGCCCTTGAACAGCAGGTCGGGCTGGTTGCCGGCGCCGGCCAGCACCTCGACCTCGGCGCCGGGGGCGAACAGCGCGTCGTTGCTGAGCGGGAAGTCGCCGCCGGAGGCGCTGCCGTCCTGGTAGGCGAGGCGCGCGAAGGCGATGTGGTTGGCGGTGTTCACCACGCTCACCGATAGAAGCTGGTGGCTGCGGGGCACGGGGTTGCCGCCCACCTTGATGGTGAACTCCCGGTGTTCCGCGGCGATGGGGAGGGTGCGGGCGGGGGAAATTTCATTTCTCCAGGGGCGGGAAGACCACGCGGGTGCCCGCCGGCAGGTGGCGGAAGCCGTCCAGTCCGTTGGCCCGCGCCACGCCGGGGGCGTAGGCGGGGTCGCCGTAGATGGCGGTGCACAGTGCGGCGAGGGTTTCGCCGGCGTGCACGATGCGCACGTGGGTCAGGTCGGGGGACGCGTCCTGGGCCAGCGCGACGCGGGTCTGGTCGTCCGAGTTGTCGGTGAAGACGGCGGTGATCACCGCCCGCAGCGGCACGCCGCTGGGCTTGAAGAGCTTGTAGACGATGGACGCGCTCTTGAGGACGCAGCGCTTCACCTGGATGCGGCCCCACATCACCTTGAGGTAGTTGGGGCGGTGGATGTCGCCGTTGTAGCCGGTGACGGTCTGGAAGGATTCGACCTTCTGCTGCACGTCGAGGGGCCGCCCGTTGGCGCCGGTGCCGTCGAGGAAGAACACCAGGTTGAGGTCGCCCGGCTTGACCTTCTTGAAGTCCATGCGGCTGCCGGTGGTGCCGCTGCCCTGGCCGCTGTCGTACTCCATCTCGTAGGCGAGGGTGATCTCGGCCGGGTTCACGTAGGCCTCGAAGCTGCCGATGGCGGTGCCGCTGTAGTCGGCCTTGGTGTAGGCGTCGATGCGCAGGCGCTCGAGCTGTCCGCGTTCCGGCATGGCTCAGGGCTCCTGTTGCTGGCGCAGGATCTCCAGCACCTGGGCGACGCATTCGGCGATCAGGGCCTGCTTGTCGAGCTGCGCCGGCGGCGGGCTGGCCGCGCCGCCGGAGTCGGCGTTGCTGACTTCCACCGAGATCACCACTTCATCGATGATGATGGGCATGACGGGCTCCGTTTCAGGACTTGTCCACGGTGAAGTACTGGTAGGCCAGCTGCAGGCTCTCGACGACGACGGCGTTGGCGCTGGCGGACAGGTCGCTGACCGACCACTTCACCGGCCACGCGCCGATCAGGTGCCAGGTGACGAGGGGCTGGTGCTGGTCGTTGAGCAGCTTGACGTCCACGTTCTTCGGCTTGATGTCGAGGTTCTCGATGCAGTCGCGGATCCAGTCCCAGATCGCCGAGTCCTTCAGCAGGCCGCGCTTGAGGACCAGGTCGGGGTACTTGCTGCGCACCGGGTAGCGCTGGATGTAGCGGTTCTCGCCGCCTTCCGGCACTTCCTCGGTAGCCACTTCCAGCGACAGGCCGCCCACGTCGGTGAAGCGCACGTCGTCATCGACGGCGCGGGCAAGGCCGAGGACTTCCACCTTGAAATGGAATCCGACGGGGGGCGTGTACATGGCGGGGCCTCAGCGGCGTGGTCCGGTCGCGCTCACTCGTTCTGCAGCTCGAGGCCCTCGTGGGCCAGCTCGATGGACTCGATGGCCACCTCGTTGGCGCTGGCCTTGAGCTGCGGCCCCTCGACCTTGACCGGGAAGGCGTTGTGCACCTTCCACACCATCACCGGCTCGTGGCTCTCGTTGAGCAGGCTGACGGTGAGGTCGCGGCGCTCGACGGTGTTGAGCTTGATCGTCGACAGCCACTTGAAGAAGTCGTTGTCCGACTTGACGATGCCGCGCTTGAGGGTGACGTTACTGAACTTGCGCAGCCCCGGCATCTTGATCGACGAGTACTCGGGGAAGGAGCCGTCGCGGTACTCGATGGCCTGGTTTTCCTGGGTCAGGCCGGTGACCTCGGAGAAGCCGATGCGGGTACCGCCCCACTGGACGGTGAAGTGGAAGACGGGCAGGGGATACTGGGCAGGCATGTCGGTTCCTTTCGCATTCGGTGGCGGGATGCGGGCGGGCCGGGGCGTGTCTCAGGCGGGCGTGGCCCCGGCGGTGCCGGTCAGGACGTCTGGAGCTTGTGGTAGAACTTGAGGATGATGAATTCGGCCGGACGGACCACCGCCATGCCGATTTCCACGTACATGCGACCCTCCAGGATGTCCTGGCTGCTCATCGTGGTGCCGAGCCCGCAGCGCACGAAGAAGGCGTCCTTGGTGGTGGAGCCGGCCAGTGCGCCTTCGCGCCACTTTTGCGTGAGGTAGCTTTCGATCATGCCGCGCACCTTGACCCAGGTGTTGGCGTCGTTGGGCTCGAAGACCGCCCAGTAGGTGGATTTCTTGACCGACTCCTCGACCATGTTGAAGAAGCGCCGCACCGAGATGTAGCGCCATTCGTTGTCATTGCCGGCCAGCGTGCGGGCGCCCCAGATCAGCGTGCCCTTGCCCACGAAGCTGCGGATCGCGTTGATCGACTTGCCGGCGGTGGCGTCCACGTTGAGATTGTCGGTGTCGTCGCTGTCCAGCGCGTAGGTGGGCGCGATGACGCCGGTCAGGCTGACGTTGGCGGGGGCTTTCCAGACCCCGCGCTGGTTGTCCACCAGCGCGTAGATGCCAGCGATGGCACCGGACGGCGGGCATACCGTGAGGGTGTTGTTCACGCCGCGCACGATGTCCCGGTAGGTGGCGAAGCTGTCGAGCAGGTTGGCTTCGGTGTTGGCGGCGTAGCCTGCGGCGGCGTCGTCGAGATTGGCCAGTGCCGATGACAGGGTGCCGAAGATGCGCTGGATCGCAGCCTGGGCGCTGGCCAGGCGGCCGACGTCGTCGGCCGCGGCACTGATCGCGGTGGTGGAAGCGGCCGGCGCGTCGGCGCCGAACAGGGTCGCCCAGCCGGCGGTGGTGAGGGCGCCGATGGCAGTGTACTGGGCAACATAGGCGGCGGTGAGCTTGCCGTCGAGTTCCCGTTCGGCGGCGATCAGCTCGCTCATCGCCGGGATGAAGCTGTGGGTGATGGCCCGCCCGGCGTCGCCTTTCAGGCCTGCATGGGTGAAGGCGCCGGCCCCGCTGGCCATGCCGTCCACCAGCGGGGCGATCTTGTAGACGAAGGCGAACAGGTCCTGCATGTGGGCCGCGTCCGGTGTGCCCAGGTAGGCCAGCAGGGTGGTGCCGAAGGTGTCGGAGATGGCCTTGTCGGCGCCGCCGCTGACGGTGGCGCGGCGGGCCGGGAGGCCGGCCAGGTCGGCCTGCGCCTGGTCGAGGCCCTGCAGCAGCGCGAGGATGCCGGCGTCGCCGGTGAGGGCGTTGAGCGTGACCGCCACGCCGCCTTTCTTCAGCTTGCTCTTGATGTCGGCGTAACCGACGTTCTTCGGGTAGTTGAGCTGCAGCCACGGCGTGTAGGCGGCGCCGTACTTGAGGCTGTTGATGCCGATGCGATTGCGCAGCTCGTCCACCACGGTGCCGTGGCTGGTCTTGTCGGTGGCGAGGCGGGTGTCGAGCACGGCGACCCGGTCGCCGAGCTTGCCGCACTGGTTGAGGGACGCCATCTGCACGGCGGCCAGGTCGTCGGCGGGCAGGCCGGCGGCGTCGGGGAAGAGCAGGATGGTCGGTTCATCCACCGTCGCGATACGCGCCAGACCGGCGATCAGCTGGGTCTTGTCCACCGCATCGGTGTGCTTGCCGACCGAGCAGATCCACGCCTTGCCGCCGCCGTTGTCGAAGAACAGGCGCAGGCTGTCGTAGAGGTACTTGGTGTTGGTGGCGGCCAGCGTGGCGCTGACGAAGCGGTTGCCGGCGTCCAGGTCCACATGGTCGAGGTCGAGCTCCGGCGCGCCCCCGAACAGGGTCTCGAATTCGAGCAGCGAGGTGATGCGCGTCGGCACGTTCTTCAGGTCGCCGGCGGTGAGGCGGGCGGCCATGGCGGTGTAGCCGACGAAGGCAGGCACCGCGGTTTCCACCTCGGCGACCGAGGGGGGAAACACCGAAATCTCTTCGACGTACACATCGGGCGTGCGGTAGGTGGGCATGGCGGCTTCGCTCCTCTCCTAGGTTTCTTATCTCAGGTGGACGACGAACTGGGCGTCACTGCGTTCGGCGCCGGGTTGCGGCAGGTTGCCGATGAGCACCTCGCCGTTGCGATGCAGCTCGAATCCATGCGGCCCCGCGGCGCGCCGGGCGACCGGGGTCTGGGCTTCGAAGAGCACGATCCTGCGGGTTCCGCCCGGGTCGAGCAGGGCCGGGGCGAGCCGGTCGCCGCTGAAGGGCGGCAGCAGGCGGGCGAAGGCGACCGGCGGGCGGCCGTCGCTGGCGGCGCCGTGGTCTTCCACCTGGATGCTGGCGAAGTCCGCGTCGCTGGCCGGCTTGACCACCACGTAGTAGCGCAGCAGCGTGCTGCCGGCGCTGAAGGCCAGCGTGAAGGCCTGGCCGTTGGCCACGTGGCCGGCGCTGGCGGTGAGGCTCAGCACGCCCCACGGGGGATCGGCGGCGAGGCCGGCGTCGACGAGCAGGTGGCGGCTGGCTGAGAGTCCGCCGGTGGCGCTCTCGCTGACGATGAACTCGCCCGCGTCGGCGCCGCGGAAGACCCAGCCGGCGTCCGCCGGGCCGAGGCGGGCGTTGGCCAGCGGCGTGCTGTCCGGGCGGGTGACGGTCAGATCGAGCGGGCGGGCGGTCAGGTGCGGCACGATGGTCGGCGCGGGGCCGGCCAACTCGACGCCGCGGGGCGCCGCGTCGAGGGTATTGGCGGCGGCTTCGTTGGCGAACAGCGGCGTCTCGCCGGGCGGCAGGGCCGGCAACTGTGTGTATTGCGTAAAGTGAGGGCTGCGCGGCGCGAGGCCGAACAGCAGGCGACGCCCGACGCAGTCGCCGAGCGGGTTGCCGGCGTCGTCCACGGCGATCAGCACGTGCAGCACGCCGTCGCGCTCGCGCACCAGCGCGTGCATGCCGGCCAGCGTGTCGCAGGTGGCCGGCGGCACCACGAAGGCCAGGTCGTCGCAGGGGCCGCCACGGAAATCATGGTTGATGGCCACCGTCCACAGACGGCGGAAGACGCTGTTCATCGCAGGCCCGCGTGGGTGTGGATGTCGAGGATCGGCGTGCCGGTGGCGCCGGGCTCCTGGTCCTGCAGGACCAGCATGCGGATGCGATAGACCACCGACGGCAGGTGTTTGGCGCCGAGACAGGTCCACATCTGGTTGGCCTGCTCGGGGCCGTAATTGACCAGCTCGACGGCCAGCCGGTCGACGCCGGGTGGCAGTGCCGGATAGTCGGTGGGCGTGAACAGCGGGTGGGCCTGGAAGAAGGTCAGCAGCAGCGACAGCTGGCGCAGGCCTTCGGCATAGGTGGTGAAGCTGGCGGCGAAGAGGACTATCAGGTTGATTGCCAGTGGCGGTGGCAGCGTGACGCTGCGCCCGTCCACGATGACCTGCTGGGGCACCTGGGCGCGGGCGTGGCGTTCTTCCTCGATCTGGAACAGGCTCAGGCGGACGGTGTCGGTGGTGGCCTGCCAGTTGCCCTTGTCATCGACGAGAGCGCCGAGCTCGACCTTGCCGAAATCGGAGTTGAGCCGCCGCTGCAGGTAGGCGTTGACTTCGTCGACGAGGAACTTGAGCGAAACATCGATCATCGTCGCGTCCCTCCTCCCGTTCAGGCGGGGCGGTCTATGCCGTCCCTATGCCAAAAGCGAAGCCGTCGTACGCTTCACTATGGCATGCGTGACAAAAATCACAATGTCTTTATGCGGATCTCCAGTGACCTCCTGCAATGAAGGGTGTGGGGCGCCGCTGCCGCGGGGCACTGCGCAGGACGCTCAGTCGGTCAGGCGGGTGCCGCGCTTGCGGGTGCCGACGCCGGCCAGCGCGGCCAGCCCACGGCTGCCGTGGGCGTGACAGATTGCACAGGCGAGGGCGTCGGCGGCATCCGACGACGGCGCGCCTTCGAGGGCGAGCAGGCGCTGCACCATGTGGCTTACCTGCTCCTTGGCCGCCTTGCCGTGGCCGACGACGGCCTGCTTGACCTGCAGCGCTGTGTATTCGGCCACCGGCAGGTCGCACGACACCGCGCCGCAGATCGCCGCGCCGCGGGCCTGGCCGAGGAGCAGCGTGGATTGCGGATTGACGTTGACGAAGATGATCTCCACCGCCGCCTGGTCCGGCTTGTAGGTGGCGATCACCTCGCGGATGCCGTCGAGGATGATCTTCAAGCGTTCCGGCAGGCTGCCTTCTCCGGTCTTGATGCATCCGCTGGCGACGTAGCGCAGCTGGCTGCCGAGGGTGTCGATGAGGCCGAAGCCGGTGCTGCGCAGGCCCGGATCGATGCCGAGGATGCGCGTCGCGACGCTGGCCGAGGCGGAGGGGCCGTTGATCCTCACCGGCTCCTCACTTGCGGGCCAGCCACACGCCGAAGACGGTCAGCCCCATACCGGCCAGCGCCAGGCCGGTGAGCGTCTCGCCGAAGGCGGCCCAGGCGATCAGCGCGGTGGTGGGCGGCGTCAGGTAGAACAGGCTGGCCACGTTCACCGCGCTGCCGCTCCTGATCAGCAGGTTGAGCAGGCTGATCGCGCCGACCGACAGCACCAGCACCAGCCACAGCAGTGCGAAGACGAAGGGGGCGCTCCAGTCGATGACCATCGTCTCGGTCCGGCTGGCGACCAGCTGCGACAGGGCCAGCGTCGGCAGGAACTGGATCACCGAGCCGGTACGCAGATCGAAGGCCGGGCAGAAGCGTTTCTGGTAGAGGGTGCCGACGGTGATGCCGAGGAGGGCGGCGACGGCCGGCAGCAGCATGGCGGCCAGCTCGGGCGTGCCGGCCGCGTCGGCTACCTTGTGGGCGACCACCAGCCCGACGCCGCCGAAACCCAGCGCCAGGCCGGCCCACTGGCGCGGCCGCACCTTCTCGCCGAGCAGCGCGCCGGCGCCGAGGGCGGTGAGTAGCGGCTGCAGGCCGACCACCAGCGCGGTGATGCCGGCCGGCAGCCCGTGGCGGATGGCGGTGAATACGCCGCCCAGATAGACCGCATGGACCAGCACCCCGCTGACGCCGATGTGCAGCCACTGGCGCGGCTCCCGCGGCCACGGCGCGCGGGTGGCGACGGCGACCAGGCCCATCAGCAGGATCACCAGCCCGTAGCGGGCGCACAGGAAGCTGAGGGGTTCGGCGTAGGGCAGCCCGTACTTGGCACCGATGAAACCGGTGCTCCACAGCACGACGAACAGCAGCGGGTACAGGCGCGTCATTGCTGCCCGTGCTTGCTGCGGTAGATGCGGGTGGCGGCGGAGACGATGATCTGTGCGTCCTGCGCGGGGATGCCCGGCAACTGCTCGCGCAGCACGCGGTAGGCCAGGTGTTCGAGGGTCTGGCCGTTCCAGGCGTTGGCCGGATCGAAGAAGGGTTCGATGAGGACGTAGGCCTGGTCAACGAGCTCGCGCAGGCCGAGATTCTTGCGGCGTTCGACGGGGGTGTTCATGCGGGGGCTCCAGGGGATCGGCGGGAAGACGGGCAGGCCCCGATGATACCCCAGGCGGCCTGGGCAGCCGGGTATGGCGCTGGCCTGCCGCCGCAGTGGGCGGGCCGTTCCGGCTTGGCGCGGGGCGGCTGGCTGGGCAATATGCGGACTTCCGCGCCCGGACGGGTGCCGCCTGGGGAGTGAATGAACCATGCATTACTGGCTGATGAAGTCCGAACCCGACGACGTGTCCATCGACGATCTGCAACAGCTGCCGGAGCAGACCGTGCCGTGGTACGGCGTGCGCAACTACCAGGCGCGCAATTTCATGCGCGACGGCATGCAGATCGGCGATGGCGTGCTGTTCTACCACTCCGGCTGCGCCGAGCCAGGGATTGCCGGCATCGCGCGGGTGGCCACCACGGCCTATCCGGATGCGACCCAGTTCGATCCGGCCAGCCGCTACCACGACCCCAAGGCCACGCCGGAGCAGCCGCGCTGGCTGCATGTGGACGTGCAGTTCGTGCGTAAGACGCGGCTTGTGGGTTTGCCCGAGTTGCGTAGCCACCCGGAACTGGAGAACATGCGCGTCCTCGCCCGCGGCAACCGGCTGTCGATCACGCCGGTGGAGCCGGCCGAGTGGCGATTCATCGTCGGGCAATTGCTCGGCGCCACCGATCTGATCTGAATATCGACAAGCTGACCATGGGTATCGAATGGCTGGCGGCCTACCTGCTTCTGGGTGGCTGCGTGGGATTTTTTGCGGGACTGCTCGGTGTGGGCGGGGGCGGCATCATGGTGCCGATGCTGACCACGCTGTTTGCCGCCCAGGGATTTGCGCGGGAGCACCTGGTGCACGTGGCCCTCGGCACCTCGATGGCGGCCATCGTGATCACCTCCATCTCCAGCCTGCGCGCCCACCACGCCCACGGCGCGGTGCGCTGGGACATCGTGAAGGGCATCACCCCGGGTGTGCTGGCGGGCACTTTCGGCGGCGCCTTCATCGCGTCGCGGGTGGCCACGGCGCCGCTGGCGATCTTCTTCGGCTGCTTCATGGCCTACGTGTCGGTGCAGATGATCCTCAATGTGAAGCCGAAGCCGTCCCGCGAACTGCCAGGGGCGGCCGGGCTGGCCGGCGTCGGCGGGGTGATCGGCGGGATTTCGGCGCTGGTGGCGATTGGCGGCGGCTCCCTGTCGGTGCCCTTCATGACCTGGTGCAACGTGAAGATGCAGAATGCCATCGGCACGTCGGCGGCCATCGGCCTGCCGATCGCGCTGGCCGGCGCGCTGGGCTATCTGATCAACGGCTGGGGGGCGCCGGGTCTGCCCGAATGGACGGTGGGCTTCGTGAACCTGCCGGCGCTGGTGCTGGTGAGCGTGGTGTCCACCTTCACCGCGCCGATCGGCGCCGGCCTGGCCCATCGCCTGCCGGTGGCGACGCTGAAGAAGATCTTCGCTGCCTTGCTGGTGCTGCTGTCGTTGAAGATGCTGCACACGGTGCTGGGCTGAGGAGCGCGTACAGCGGCGGGGTTGGGGAAGGCACTCGCCCCCGTGAGGGGGCGGCAACGGGCAGAACGCCTATCCGTGTCGTGGCGGATTCACGCGCCCGAAGGTCGGTCAGCCGAAAAAACGCTTCAGCGAGCGGCTGAACCAGCCTTCAGGGGCCCGTTCTGCGGCGAGGGCCTTCATCTGCGGGCGCACGGCGGCTACGTAGGCGTGGTCATCGTGGCGGATGTGGCTGAACAGCCAGCGGTGCAGCAGGCTGTGCAGCTCGTGGGAAATGTCCTCTCCCTTCTTCAGGCGCTCGTGGAAGCCGCTGACCCGCCGCACGAAGAGTTCGTGCACCTTCTTGTGGCCGCGCACGAACTCGTAGCCGGCGTCCTCTATCAGGCATTCCTCGAAGGCGAAGTGGGACAGGGTGTATTCCACCAGGTCGTCCACCACCGCGATGACGCCGAGGCGGTCGGCGTGTTGCCGCGCGTCATGCAGGCGGTTGATGAAGTCCATGATCTGCTTGTGCTGGTTGTCGATCTCCAGGATGCCGGTGTCCAGGTCGGGAGACCACGAGAGATATGCCATTGTTTTTCCTTGTGCGGGCGCACGCCGCCAATGGTTACATGCCGTCCGGAGCATGCGGACGGCTTTATGGGTCGCGGGACGGTCGTGCGGGGGTATCTGCTGGGGAGTGCAGGGCGGTATGTTAATCGCCTATGCCTTCCGAGTGGCAGGCAAAGTGCAAGGAAAGTTTCCCGAGCAGGGTAGCGGGCTGCCGCGGAACGGGCGTCCGCGGCAGCCGGGCCGGAGGCTCAGCGCCCCTTGAAAACCGGCGTGCGCTTGGCGAGGAAGGCGGCCAAGCCTTCCTGGTAGTCCTCGGTGGCGAGGAAGTCGAAGGCGGCGCGCTTTTCCGCGTCGCCGAGGGGCTGGCCCTGCATCAGGCGATGCACCCACTGCTTATGCCAGCGCGCCACCAGCGGCGCGCCCTTGAGGATGCGCTCGGCGGTGGCGAGGGCTTCCTTCTCCACCTCTTCGTCATCCACCACGCGGGTCAGCAGGCCTTTGGACAAGGCTTCGCGGGCACCGAGGATACGGCCTTCGAGCAGGATCTCGAGGAGCACCGCCGGACCGACCAGTTCAAGCAGGCCGGCCATCTCGCCGGGATACATCGAAAAGCCCAGCTTGTTGATCGGCGCGCCGAAGCGGCTCGATTCACCGGCAATGCGGATGTCACAGCAGCCGGCGATCTCCAGGCCGCCACCGACGCAGGCGCCGCGGATCATCGCCACCGTCGGCACCGGGCAGGCGCGGACCGCGTCGAGGGCGGCGGCAACCAGCTCCTCGTGGTAGTGCAGGGCGTCGTCCACCGTCGCACGGACGGTGATGAATTCCTCTATGTCGCCACCTGCCGCAAAGGCTTTTTCACCATCACCGCGCAGGATCACGCAGCGCACCTCGGGGTCTGCATTGACCGCTGTCATGCGGGCATGCAGGCCGCGCCACATGCCGGCATCGACGGCATTCAGCTTGTCGGGGTTGGAGAGGATCAGGGTGGCGACGCCGCCTTCCTGGCTGAAGAGGATTTCACCGGGCATTGGGATTTCCGTAGTGGGGAGTGTGGCGGTGTTGCGCTGCGCAAGAAACCCGCCGTACGTTATGGTATGGAGTCATATAGATGTTATATCATCGCATCGGGCGAAGTAATGGCGCGGCTTCGTCCACTGGCACGCACCACACTAAAAAAGCCATACCGATCGCCGCATTACAAATCCAACAGGCAGATCGCGCCGCATCCACTGACGTTCTCTAGGGAGGGAATTCATGTCGAGCACTTCATCTCAACGTGCGGTTTACGCACGTATCCGGAGCAACCCGCGCTTCGCCGAGCTGGTCTCGAAGCGCCAGGGTTTTGCCACGTTGCTGTCGGTGATCGTCCTGACGATCTTCTACGGCTTCTTCATGGTCGTGGCCTTCACGCCCAAAGTGATCGGCCAGCGCCTGTCCGAGGGCTCCTACGTGACGGTCGGCATTGCCGCCGAACTGTTCATGTTCATTTTTTTCTGGGTGTTGACTGCCGTTTACGTAAAGCGCGCGAACGGTGAGTTCGACGACATCACCACCGAAATCATCCGCGACGCATCCAAGGAGGTGAAGTGATGCTGGCCCGTCTGAATGTTCTGCTGCTTGGCCTGCTGTCGCCGGCCCTGTCCTTCGCCGGTGACGCGATTTCCGCCACCGAGAAGCAACCCCTCAACATCCACGCCATCGGGATGTTCGTGGTCTTCGTCGGCATGACCCTCGGCATCACCAAGTGGGCGGCCGGCCGTACCAAGTCGGCGGCTGATTTCTACACCGCCGGCGGCGGCATCACCGGCTTCCAGAACGGTCTGGCGATCGCCGGTGACTACATGTCCGCGGCAACCCTGCTGGGCCTTACCGCGATGGTGTATGGCAAGGGCGTCGATGGTTACATCTACATGATCGCCTTCTTCGCCGGCTGGCCCATCATCCTGTTCCTGATGGCTGAGCGTCTGCGCAATCTGGGCAAGTTCACTTTTGCAGACATCACCTCCTACCGCCTCAACCAGAGCAAGGTGCGGACGATGGCGGCGGTGTCCTCGCTGACTGTGGTCTGTTTCTACCTGGTGGCCCAGATGGTCGGCGCCGGCCAGCTGATCAAGCTGCTGTTCGGCCTCGACTACACCATTGCGCTGTTTGTCGTTGGTGCGCTGATGATGGTCTATGTGACTTTCGGCGGCATGGTCGCCACCACCTGGGTGCAGATCATCAAGGCCTGCATGCTGCTGGCCGGTGGCACGCTGGTGATGATCCTTGCCATGTCCCAGTTCGGCTTCAGCTTCGAGACCCTGATGGACAAGGCCATCTCGGTGCATAGCCTGGGCGAGAAGATCCTGTTCCCCGGCTCCCTGCTGCCGGATCCGGTCACCGCGCTGTCCCTGGGCCTCGGCCTGATGTTCGGTACCGCCGGCCTGCCGCACATCCTGATGCGCTTCTTTACCGTGACCAACGCCAAGGAAGCCCGCAAGTCGGTGCTCTACGCGTCCGGTTTCGTCGCCTACTTCTTCAACGTGATCCTGCTGATGGGCTTCGCGGCGATTATCATCGTCGGCCAGAACCCCGAGTTCTTCGAAGGCGGCAACATCGGCGGCAAGATCATCGGCGGCGGCAACATGGTGGCGATGCACCTGGCCAAGGCAGTCGGCGGCAACCTGCTGCTGGGCTTCCTGTCGGCGGTGGCCTTCGCCACCATCCTTGCGGTGGTGTCCGGCCTGGCGCTGGCCGGCGCGGCGTCGATCTCCCATGACATCTACGCCCGCGTGCTCCGCAAGGGCAAGGCCACCGAGACCGAGGAACTGCGCGTTTCCAAGCTGTCCTCGATCGGCCTGGGCATCGTGGCGATCATCCTCGGCATCGCCTTCGAGAAGATGAACGTGGCCTTCATGGTCGCGCTGGCCTTCGGCATCGCCGCGTCCGCCAACTTCCCGGTACTGATCCTCTCCATGTACTGGAAGGGCCTGACCACCCGTGGCGCAGTGGTCGGCGGCTATTCCGGCCTGGTGGCGGCGGTGCTGTTCGTGCTGCTGTCCAAGTCCGTGTGGGTCACCGTGCTGGGCAACGCCCAGGCGCTGTTCCCATACGACCAGCCGGCCCTGTTCTCCATGCCGCTGGCCTTCCTGGTGACGATCATCATCTCCAAGCTCGACAACAGCGCCGAGGCCCAGGCCGAACGCGCGCAGTTCGACGACCAGTACGTGCGTGCCCAGACCGGTTTCGGTGCCGCTGAAGCCAGCGCCCACTGATGCAGATGCGCCCCATGGGGCGCCGGGCTGAATGAACAAACCCCCGCCGGGCTCGCCCGGTCGGGGGTTTGTTTTTATGTGGAGCGTGCTGCGCTGTCAGTCTGTTTGTGCGGCGCGATGCTCAGGCCGACTTGTCCCGCTGGGCGGCGATCCGGGCGAGGGCGCTGCGGCCGCTGGCGATGTGTTCGCGCATTGCCAGTTCGGTGGCGGCGATATCGCGCCGGCCGAGGGCATCAAGGAGCGTGCGGTGCTCGGCGAGGGACTGTTCCAGCCGGCCCTCGATGAACAGGGAGTGGTGGCGCGACAGCTTGATGACCTTGCGCAGGTCAGTGATGGCCTGGGTCAGCCAGCGGTTGTCGGCGATCAGCTGGACTTCCTGGTGGAAGGCCTGGTTGGCCTCGAAGAAGCCATCGATGTCGTTGGCTGCTGCTGCCCGTTCGAGGTCCTGGTGGATGGCGGCCAGGCGCTTCAGGTCGGCTTCGCTGGCCTTGTGCACGGTGTTCACCGCGCACTGGCCCTCGAGCAGGGCCAGCACGGTGAAGATTTCGTCCAGGTCGCGCTCTGAAATTTCCGTCACGTAACAGCCACGGCGCGGCTTGAGGGTCACCAGGCCTTCGGCGGCGAGCACCTTCAAAGCTTCACGAAGGGGGGTGCGTGAAATGCCATACTGGCTTGCCAGTGCTTGCTCATCCACCCAGGTGCCGGGTGGCAGTTCATGGGAGAAGATGCGCTGGCGCAGGCGTTCCGCGACTTCCTGGTACAGGGCGAGGGGGGCGATCCGGCCGGCATTCATGGGTTCGGTCGAAAGTTTGGTCAGAGTGTTGTCAGCAGTGGTTGCATCCATAATTATGGATAAAGTATTATCTACAAGACAGCAAGTCAAGTTCCTGCGCAGGATGTAACCCTTGTGCGGATCCGCCGCCGAAAGGCTGGTGGGCCACAAAAACAGAGGGAGGGAGAAAACTTCCCTGCGCGGGACACGGCAGCCGGCCGTGGCCAGGGGTCACGGCCGGTACTGACGTCACTAATTATCAAGGGTTGCAGTAAACAGCCCAGCTACGTGAGGGTAGAAAAGCCATGGCGAACAACACCGAACCGACCTTCCCGCAACCTGATCTGGCCGCCTGGAACAAGGCCGCCGCCAAATCGGCTCCTGAAGGCGATGTCGCCAAGCTGAACTGGGTGACGCCGGAAGGCATCACGGTCAAGCCGCTGTATACCGCAGCCGACCTCGAAGGCCTGAAGTACACCAACACGCTGCCGGGCTTCGAGCCCTTCCTGCGCGGCCCCCAGGCCACCATGTACGCGGCCCGTCCGTGGACCATCCGCCAGTATGCCGGCTTCTCCACTGCCGAGGCCTCCAACGCCTTCTACCGCAAGGCGCTGGCCGCCGGCGGCCAGGGCGTGTCGGTGGCTTTCGACCTGGCCACCCACCGCGGCTACGACTCCGACAATCCCCGCGTGGTCGGTGACGTCGGCAAGGCCGGCGTGGCGATCGACTCCGTCGAGGACATGAAGATCCTCTTCAACGAGATCCCGCTCGACAAGATCTCCGTCTCCATGACCATGAACGGCGCTGTGCTGCCGATCCTGGCCGGCTACATCGTTGCCGCCGAGGAGCAGGGCGTCTCGCAGGACAAGCTGTCCGGGACCATCCAGAACGACATCCTCAAGGAGTTCATGGTCCGCAACACCTACATCTACCCGCCGACGCCGTCGATGAAGATCATCGCCGATATCTTCAATTACACGTCGACGCACATGCCGAAGTTCAACTCGATCTCGATTTCGGGTTACCACATCCAGGAAGCGGGCGCGAACCAGGCCATCGAGCTGGCCTTCACGCTGGCCGACGGTGTCGAGTACGTGCGCACCGGTATCAAGTCGGGAATGGACGTGGATACCTTCGCCGGCCGCCTGTCCTTCTTCTGGGCGGTGGGCATGAACTTCTACCTCGAGATCGCCAAGATGCGCGCCGCGCGCATGCTGTGGTGGCGCCTCATGAAGCAGTTCGAGCCGAAGAGCCAGAAGTCCATGATGCTGCGGACCCACAGCCAGACTTCCGGCTGGTCGCTCACCGAGCAGGATCCGTACAACAACGTCGTGCGCACCACCATCGAGGCGATGGCCGCGGTGTTCGGCGGCACCCAGTCCCTGCACACCAACGCGCTGGACGAAGCCATCGCGCTGCCGACCGAGTTCTCGGCGCGTATCGCCCGCAACACCCAGATCATCATCCAGGAAGAAACCCACATCACCAGCGTCGTCGATCCGTGGGCTGGCTCCTACATGATGGAAAAGCTGACCCAGGACATGGCCGACAAGGCCTGGGCCCTGATCGAGGAGATCGAGGCGATGGGCGGCATGACCAAGGCCGTCGAATCCGGCTGGGCCAAGATGAAGGTCGAAGAGTGCGCCGCCGAGAAGCAGGCCCGCATCGACTCCGGCAAGGACGTCATCGTCGGCGTCAACAAGTACAAGCTGGCCAAGGAAGACCCGATCGACATTCTCGACATCGACAACCATGTCGTGCGTGAAGCCCAGATCGAGCGCCTGGCGCGTATCCGTGCTACCCGCGACCAGGCCGCCGTCGACGCCGCGCTGGCTGCGCTGACGGAAGCCGCCAAGAGCGGTAACGGCAACCTGCTCGACCTGGCCGTCAAGGCCGTGCGCCTGCGCGCCACCGTCGGTGAAATCTCCGATGCGCTGGAAGTGGTCTTCGGACGCTACCGCGCCAACCCGCAGGCAGTCACCGGCATCTACAACTCGGTGGTCGAGGGCAACGAAGACTGGCAGGCCCTGAAGGCTGATATCGACGCCTTCGTCGCCGAAGAAGGCCGCCGTCCGCGCATCATGATCGCCAAGCTCGGCCAGGACGGCCACGACCGCGGCGCCAAGGTGGTGGCTTCGGCCTTCGCCGACCTGGGCTTCGACATCGACATCGGACCGCTCTTCCAGACTCCCGAAGAGGCTGCCCGCCACGCCATCGAGAACGACGTGCACGCTGTGGGCTGTTCCAGTCTGGCCGCCGGCCACAAGACCCTCGTGCCGGCAGTCATCAAGGCTCTCAAGGAGCAGGGTGCCGACGACATCATCACCTTCGTCGGTGGCGTGATTCCGGCCCAGGACTACGACGCGCTGTACCAGGCCGGTGCGGCCGGCATCTTCGGACCGGGCACCCCGATCCCGAGCGCCGCCCGTGAAGTGCTGAAGCAGATCCGCGCCGCCCGCAAGGCCTGATCCGCGCCCGGAGTCCGCAAGTGCGCCGGCCATGGTCGGCGCACAGGTCATTATCGAGCCCATGAACATGCCCGCCGATCTTCCGCAACGGGATGCCGCCGACCAGGCCCTGGTCGATGGCGTCCTCAAGCACCAGTTGCGCCCGCTGGCCAAGACGATCACGCTGATCGAGTCCCAGCGCGCGGACCACAAGCAGCGTGCCCGCAACGTGCTGGAAGGCCTGCTGCCGCACACCGGCAAGTCGATGCGCGTCGGCATCTCCGGCGTGCCCGGCGTCGGCAAGTCCACCTTCATCGAAGCCCTCGGCCTGTATCTCATCGAGCAGGGCCACAAGGTGGCGGTGCTGGCGGTGGATCCGTCGTCCAGTGTCACCGGTGGTTCCATCCTCGGCGATAAGACCCGCATGGAGCTGCTGTCCCAGCGCACCGAGGCCTTCATTCGCCCGAGCCCGTCGGCGGGCAGCCTCGGCGGTGTTGCCGAGAAGACCCGCGAGGCGATGCTGGTCTGCGAGGCCGCCGGCTTCGACGTGATCATCATCGAGACTGTCGGCGTCGGCCAGTCCGAGACCGCGGTGGCCGGCATGACCGATATCTTCTGTCTGCTGCAGCTGCCCAATGCCGGTGACGATCTGCAGGCGATCAAGAAGGGGATCATGGAGATCGCTGACCTGATCGTCATCAACAAGGCCGACATCAACCCGCAGGCCGCCAACGTGGCGCGCGGCCAGATCAAGAGCGCGCTGGGCATGCTGCGCCATGCCTCGCCCAACTGGATGCCGCCGGTGCTGATGCTGTCCGCATTGCAGAAGCAGGGCATCGCCGAATTCTGGAATACCATCAACGATTACCGTTCCGCCATGAAACGGAGCGGGGAGTTCGAGGCCCGCCGGTGCCAACAGGCCCGCGCGTGGATGTGGGAACTCATCGACCAGGGCCTGCGCGCCCGGTTCGCAAGTCACGCCCGGGTGCAGCAGGACCTGCCCGGTTTGCAAGCGGCCGTCGAGGCCGGCCAGACGACGCCTTCCGCGGCCGCGCTGCGGCTGCTGGGCTATCTGGGCTGAACAAATACATCCCGATTTTTGACTGGAGGCTGTAAATGCACGACATCATCCACCAGCTGGAAAAGAAGCGCGAAGCGGCCCGCCTGGGTGGCGGCCAGAAGCGTATCGACAGCCAGCACAAGAAGGGCAAGCTGACGGCCCGCGAACGTATCGAGCTGCTGCTCGACCCGGATTCCTTCGAGGAATGGGATATGTTCAAGGAGCACCGCTGCGTCGACTTCGGCATGAACGAAGCCGAAAAGACCCCGGGTGACGGTGTGGTCGTCGGCTACGGCACCATCAACGGTCGCCTGGTCTTCGTGTTCTCCCAGGACTTCACCGTGTTCGGCGGCTCCCTGTCCGAAACCCATGCCGAGAAGATCTGCAAGGTGATGGACCAGGCCATGAAGGTCGGCGCCCCGGTGATCGGCCTCAACGACTCGGGCGGCGCCCGTATCCAGGAAGGCGTGGCCTCCCTCGGCGGTTATGCCGACGTGTTCCAGCGCAACGTGATGGCCTCCGGCGTCGTGCCGCAGATCTCCATGATCATGGGCCCCTGTGCCGGCGGCGCGGTGTACTCCCCGTCGATGACCGACTTCATCTTCATGGTGAAGGACTCGTCCTACATGTTCGTGACTGGTCCGGAAGTCGTGAAGACCGTGACCCACGAGGACGTCACCGCCGAGGAACTGGGCGGCGCGGTCACCCACACCAGCAAGTCCGGCGTGGCCGACTTGGCCTTCGAGAACGATGTCGAGGCGCTGTCCATGCTGCGCCGCTTCATGAACTTCCTGCCGGCCAACAACCGGGAGATGCCCCCCGTCACGCCGACTAACGATCCGGTCGCCCGTTACGATTACTCCCTCGATACCCTGGTGCCGGACAACGCCAACAAGCCGTATGACATGAAGGAGCTGCTCGTCAAGATCGTCGACGACAGCGACTTCTTCGAGCTGCAGCCCGACTACGCCAAGAACATCATCATCGGTTTCGGCCGCATCGACGGCAGCCCGGTGGGCATCGTTGCCAACCAGCCGCTGGTGCTGGCCGGCTGCCTGGACATCAAGAGCGCCATCAAGGCCGCTCGCTTCGTCCGCTTCTGCGATGCCTTCAACATTCCGGTGGTCACCTTCGTGGACGTCCCGGGCTTCATGCCGGGTACCGCCCAGGAATATGGCGGCATCATCAAGCATGGCGCCAAGCTGCTTTACGCCTACGCCGAGTGCACCGTGCCGAAGGTTACCGTGATCACCCGCAAGGCCTACGGTGGCGCTTACGACGTGATGTCCTCCAAGCACCTGCGCGGCGACGTGAACCTCGCCTGGCCGTCCGCCGAAATCGCGGTGATGGGCCCGAAGGGCGCCGTGGAGATCATCTTCCGCGAAGAGAAGAACGATCCCGCCAAGCTCGCCGAGCGTGAAGCCGAGTACAAGGAAAAGTTCGCCAACCCGTTCGTGGCCAGTGCCCGCGGCTTTATCGACGACGTCATCATGCCGCACGCCACCCGCAAGCGGATCGCCCGCTCGCTGGCGATGCTGAAGGACAAGCAGCTCGATAACCCGTGGCGCAAGCACGGCAACATTCCGCTGTGATCGCCGAGGACGCCCAAGACATGTTTACCAAGATCCTGATTGCAAACCGCGGCGAAATCGCCTGCCGCGTCATCAAGACTGCCCGCAAGATGGGCATCGCGACCGTCGCCGTCTATTCCGAGGCCGACAAGGACGCCCTGTTCGTGGACCTGGCCGACGAGGCCGTGTGCATCGGACCGGCGGCTTCCAAGGAATCCTACCTGGTCGCCGACAAGATCATCGCCGCCTGCAAGCAGACCGGCGCCGAGGCGGTCCATCCGGGCTACGGCTTCCTGTCCGAGAACGCCGAGTTCTCGCGCCGCCTGGAAGAAGAAGGCATCAAGTTCATCGGGCCGAAGCACTACTCCATCGCCAAGATGGGCGACAAGATCGAGTCCAAGAAGCTCGCCATCGAAGCCGGGGTCAACACCATCCCCGGTTACAACGATGCGATCTCCGGCCCCGATGAAGCGGTCGCCATCGCCAAGAACATCGGCTACCCGGTGATGATCAAGGCTTCCGCCGGCGGCGGTGGCAAGGGCCTGCGCGTGGCCTACAACGACGCCGAAGCCCATGAAGGCTTCTCGTCCTGCGTCAACGAGGCGCGCAACTCCTTCGGCGACGACCGCGTCTTCATCGAGAAGTACGTGCTCGAGCCGCGCCACATCGAAATCCAGGTGCTCGGCGACAGCCACGGCAACTACGTTTATCTGAACGAGCGCGATTGCTCGATCCAGCGCCGCCACCAGAAGGTCATCGAAGAGGCGCCGAGCCCCTTCGTCGACCCCGAAATGCGCAAGGCGATGGGCGAACAGGCCGTCGCGCTCGCCCGTGCGGTGAATTACGAATCCGCGGGTACCGTCGAGTTCGTCGTGTCCGGCGCGACCAAGGAGTTCTACTTCCTCGAGATGAACACCCGTCTCCAGGTGGAACACCCGGTCACCGAGCTGATCACCGGCCTCGACCTCGTCGAGCAGATGATCCGCGTCGCCTACGGCGAGAAGCTGCCGCTGGCCCAGGCCGATGTGCAGATCAACGGCTGGGCGATGGAATGCCGCATCAACGCCGAAGATCCGTTCCGCGGCTTCCTGCCGTCCACCGGCCGCCTGGTCAAGTTCCAGCCGCCGAAGGAAGTGGCGGGCCAGGTGCGTGTCGATACCGGTGTGTACGATGGCGGTGAGATCTCGATGTTCTACGACTCGATGATCGCCAAGCTGATCGTGCACGGCGCCACCCGCGAGCAGGCGATTTCCCGCATGCGTGACGCGCTGAACGGCTTCGTCATCCGCGGCATCTCCTCGAACATTCCGTTCCAGGCCGCGCTGATGCAGCATCCGGTCTTCCACTCCGGCATCTTCGACACCGGCTTCATCCCCAAGCACTACCCGACCGGCTTCGATGCCTCGATGGTACCCCACGACGATCCGGCCCTGCTGGTCTCCGTCGCGGCCTACGTCTATCGCGCCTTCACCGACCGTGCCGCGTCCATCACCGGCCAGCTGCAGGGCCACGAGCGCATCGTCGATGACCACTGGATGGTGATCCGCCTGAACAAGGACGGCAACGAGCACCACCCGGTCGTCGCCCGTCCGATCGATGGCGGCTACCACGTGGAATACAAGGGCGAGAGCTACGAGATCAAGTCCGACTGGAAGCTTGGCGAGTCCCTGTTCAACGGCACCTGCAACGGTGAGGAGTTCACCCTCCAGGTCGAGCGCCACAAGATCAAGTACAGCCTGTTCCACTGGGGCACCCGCGCCGACTTCATGGTCATGAGCGCCCGTGCCGCCGAACTGCTGGCGCTGATGCCCGAGAAGCTGCCGCCCGACCTGTCCAAGTTCCTGCTGTCCCCGATGCCGGGCCTGCTGCGCGAAATCTCCGTGCAGGTCGGTCAGGAAGTGAAGGCCGGCGAGAAGCTGGCGGTCATCGAAGCGATGAAGATGGAAAACATCCTGAAGGCCGAGCAG
The DNA here is from genome assembly GCF_058800215.1 of Zoogloea sp. GW822-FHT05C07. Lineage (NCBI taxonomy): Bacteria > Pseudomonadati > Pseudomonadota > Betaproteobacteria > Rhodocyclales > Zoogloeaceae > Zoogloea > Zoogloea sp. GW822-FHT05C07. The sequence continues at coordinate 1,934,551 of NZ_CM179510.1, read as the reverse complement.
GACTGCAAGGTCAAGAAGATCGTTGCCGCAGCAGGCGGAAGCCTGGCAGTGGACGAAGTCATCATCGAGTTCGAGTAATCGATACCCGGCGCCATCCGGCTTTCCCGGCCGGATGGCGCGACAGTTGGTTTTCGTTCGATGGGGAGGGAGATCCGCCGAAAAGCGGGTTCCTGTCGAGGGAGCGGGGTCGTCTCAGGACGGCCCCTTTTTTTGTCAGCCGTAGCGGCGTGCCGCCTCTACGGCCAGGCCGGCGCCGATGCTGCCGAACAGGTCACCTTCCACCGCGCGGGCCTTGGGCAGTTCGGCGGCGATACGCTCGCGCAGCTGCGGCACGCCGCTGGCGCCGCCGGTGAAGTACAGCGTGTCTACTTGGTCGCGGGCCACACCGGCTTCGTCGAGCAGTTTGCCAACGGTAGCCGCGACGCGCTCGACCAGGCTGCGGGTGGCCAGCGTGAAGGCCTCGCGGCTGATCTCGTGGGTCAGCCCCGGCTCCAGGCGATCCAGCTCCATGTGGGCCGTGCTGCCGGTGGACAGGTCGATCTTGGCCTGTTCGACCTGCAGGGCCAGCCAGTGGCCCTCGCGCTGGCCAATCAGGCGGGCCAGGCGGTCCAGCTCCTGGCGCGCTGCCGCGTCACGGTAGATGGCCTGGAAGTCGGCGAAGGCCTGCCGTGTGTAGGCGAAGTTGATGGTGTGCCAGGTAGCCAGTTGGAAGAACAGCGTTGAGGGCACTTCGGCACCGTTCTTCATCAGCCCCTTGTAGCCGAGCAGCGGCATCACGCATTCCAGGCTCAGCGCCCGGTCGAAGTCGGTGCCGCCCACGTGCAGGCCGGCGTTGCCGAGCAGGTCCTCGCGGCGGTCGACGCTTTTGGCACGTTCAGGCGACAGGCGAACCAGCGAGAAGTCGGCGGTACCGCCGCCGATGTCGGCGATCAGCACCAGTTCCTCCCGGTCGAGGCCAGCCTCGTAGTGCAGCGCCGCACCGATCGGCTCGAACTGGAAGCTGACGTCCTTGAAGCCCACCTGGCGGGCGATCGCTTCCAGGGTGTCCTGGGCGCGCTGGTCGGCGGCCGCGTTGTCGTCCACGAAATACACTGGGCGGCCGAACACCGCCTGCTCGAAGCTGCGCCCGGCCTCGGCCTCGGCGCGGCTCTTCAGCTCGCCGATGAAGCTCGCCAGCAGGTCGCGGAAGCGTAGCGCGCGGCCGCCGACCTCGGTGCTGCCGTCCATCAGGTTGCTGCCCAGCAGGCTCTTGATGGCCCGCATCAGGCGCCCTTCGTAGCCTTCCAGGTATTCCGCCAGCGCATCCCGCCCGTAGTGGGTGGTTTCCTCGTCCGCATTGAAGAACACGGCGGACGGCAGCGTCGCCTTGCCGTCCTCCAATGACAGCAGGGTTGGCAGGCCGGGCCGCAGCCAGCCGACAGTGGAGTTGGAGGTGCCGAAGTCGATGCCGCAGGCGCGGGCGGGGCTGATGCTCATGGCGATGCGGGGGGTGGGCAAGGGGCAGAATGCTACGCCCCTTGTCGGGTGGGGTGAAGATGGCGATGGCAGGCCGGCGTGCCGGCCGGGACAGGGCGCAGGCGGAATTCCGTTGCGGCGGCGCGTGCGCCGCCCGGGCTCAGTCCTTTTTCAGCAATGCTCCCAGCCCCGCAAACGGCGAATGGGTGGCAGCCTTGCCGGGCTGTTTGGCGGTGACGTTGCCCTGGGTGGCTTCGAGCTGGCGCTGGTGTTCGTTGTCGTGGCAATACACGCACAGCAGCTCCCAGTTACTGCCGTCGGGCGGGTTGTTGTCGTGGTTGTGGTCGCGGTGGTGGACCGTCAGTTCGCGCAGGTTGGTGACGGTGAACTGGCGGGCGCAGCGGCCGCATACCCACGGGTAGATCTTCAGGGCCTTCTCGCGGTAGCCCTCTGCGCGCTTGTCGGCGGCGCGGCGGGCTTCGAGGACGAGGCGGTCAAGTTTGTCGCTCATGGCTTGTTTCCGGAAAGGCGTTGTTCGAGGTCGGCCAGCGCATCTTCGATGACCGTTACCGCCCAGTCCAGCTCGGTTTCGGTCACCACCAGCGGCGGTGCGAAGCGCAGCACGGAGTCGTGGGTGTCCTTGGTCATCAGGCCGCGGGCCAGCAGCCATTCGGCGGCGGTGCGGGCATTGACGCGGCGGGTGTCCAGTTCCATGCCGATCAACAGGCCGCGGCCGCGTACTTCGCGGATCAGCGGGTTGCTGATGGCCTGCAGGCGGGCCATGAAGGCGCTGCCGAGGCGGTCGGCGCGCTCCACCAGCTTTTCCTCGGCCAGCAGCGCCAGAGCTTCGGCGGCGACGGCGGCACCGAGCGGGTTGCCGCCGAAGGTGGAGCCATGGTCGCCGGGGTGGAAAACCTGCATCACCGCCTCGTCGGCCAGGAAGGCCGACACCGGCAGTAGGCCGCCGCCGAGGGCCTTGCCGAGGATCACGCCGTCGGGGCGCACGCCGTCGTGCTCGCAGGCCAGCAGGCGGCCGGTGCGGCCAAGGCCGGTCTGCACCTCGTCGGCGATCAGCAGCACGTTGTTGGCGCGGCAGATCTCGGCGCAGCGAACGAGCCAGCCGTCCGGCGGCACGTGGATGCCGCCCTCGCCCTGTATCGGTTCGAACAGGAAGGCCGCGGTGTGCGGTGTGATGGCTGCGGCGAGGGCATCGGCGTCGCCGAAGGGGATGCTGCGGAAGCCCGGCGCGAAGGGGCCGAAGCCGTCCCGGTACTGGGCCTCCGACGAGAAGCCGATGATGGTCGTCGAGCGGCCGTGGAAGTTATCGGCGCAGACGATGATCTCGGCCTGCCCCTCCGGCACGCCCTTGATCTTGTGGGCCCATTTGCGGGCCGCCTTTAGGGCGGTTTCGACGGCCTCCAGGCCGGTGTTCACCGGCAGTGCCTGGTCGTAGCCGAGCAGCGCCGACAGGCGCTCCAGCATCAGCGGCAGGCGGTCGTTGGCATACGCGCGGGAGGTCAGCGCCAGGCGCTGGGCCTGATCGGCGAGGACCTTGACCAGGCGCGGATGGCTGTGGCCGAAGCTGACCGCCGAGTAGGCGCTCATCATGTCCAGGTAGCGCCGGCCTTCCACGTCCCACAGCCAGACGCCTTCGCCGCGGGTGAACACCACCGGCAGCGGGGCGTAGTTGTGGGCGCCGAAGGTCTGCTCGCGGGCCAGCAGGTTGGTGGTGGTCGGGCCCAGCGCTGCCGCTGCGAAATCCCGCACCCAGGCGGCGCCGCGGCCGTCCCGGTCCCGTTCCGGCACGTATTCGACGATCTCCAGCGCCACCAGGTCGGCGCAACTGCGCAGGCCGTGCAGGCTGTCGGCGAGCTCCTGCGGGTCGAGGCCGCCCGGCTCCAGGCAGGTGGTGGCCGGCAGCAGCGCGCAATCGACGGAGTCGAGGTCCACCGACACGCCGAAGCCGGCGGTGCCCTCGCGGGCGATGCTCATCGCCTCGCACAGCACGGCCGGCAGGCCGCGGCGCTTGACCTCGGGCATGAAGAAGATGCGTACGCCGAGGCGCTTGAGCAGGGCCAGTTCTTCCGTTTCCCAGGAGCGCGCGCCGACGATGGTTACATGGGCTGGGTCGAGATGGGGGCCGGGAATCCCGGTCATGCTCGTGTCGCCGATGCCGAGCAGGCTGGCCAGCGGCATGCCGTGAATGTTGCCGCTGTGGCTGGTCTGCGGGGTGTGCGAGTCCAGGTGGGCGTCGATCCAGATCAGCCCCAGCTTGCCGCGGGGAGCCAGCGCCCGGGCGGCGCCGCGCCAGGTGCCGGCGCCGATCGCGTGGTCGCCGCCCAGCACCAGCGGCACCTTGCCGTCGGCGCACAGGGCGGCGACTTCGTCGGCCAGGTCGTGGAGCAGGGCGCTGATGTTGCCCAGCCGTTCCGGCAGCGATGCGCGCGGCGGCTTGGGGGCGCTCGGTTCATGCAGTGACTGCCAGTGTGCAGGGATGCCGCGACTGCGCAACTGGGCGTCGAGGCCGAGATCCTTGAGGGTGCGCGGGCCGGCGGCGGGGCCGAAGATCGGTGCGCCGAGGCAGGATCCGACTCCGATGATGCTGACCGGGCGGACGGGCACGAGCGGGGCGGGCATGGTCTTCCTCCGAAGGCGGTTAGGCCGAGATGGCCGTCATACCTGTTTGAGCGGGTGATGGTGGCTTCGTTCAGCTGTGCCGCCGCTGGCTGTGCGCGGGGTGTGACGGAGTTGTGCCGTGCCGCTTTGCGGCCCCGGTCAGTGCAGCAGGTGCCAGGTCTCGATGGCGGCCAGCGCGGTCAGCAGCACGGTGCAGCCGATCAGCCAGTAGCGGGTGCGGCGGCTTTCGACGACGAGCCGGGCCAGTTCGGCGCGGTGGTCTTCCGCCACCGGCTGGGCCAGGATCTTGTGCATCAGGCGCGGCAGCTGCGGCAGCGTGGCTGCCCACGACGGGGCTTCGTCCTTGACGTGGCGCAGCAGCGCGCGCCAGCCGATCTGGTCGTTCATCCAACGTTCGAGGAAGGGCTTGGCGGTCTTCCACAGGTCGAGATCCGGGTCGAGCTGGCGGCCGAGGCCCTCGATGTTGAGCAGGGTCTTCTGCAGCAGCACGAGCTGGGGCTGGACTTCCATCTCGAAGCGGCGGGCGGTCTGGAACAGGCGCAGCAGCGTCTTGCCGAAGGAGATGTCCTTCAGCGGGCGGTCGAATATCGGCTCGCAGACCGCGCGGATCGCCCCTTCGAACTCGTCCACGCGGGTGTGCGACGGCACCCAGCCGGCCTCGATGTGGGCCAGCGCGACGCGCCGGTAATCGCGCTGGAAGAAGGCCAGGAAGTTGGTGGCGAGGTACTTCTTGTCGGAGTCGTTGAGCGTGCCGATGATGCCGAAGTCCAGTGCGATGTAGCGCCCGCGGGCCGGGCCGTCGGTGGCCACGAAGATGTTGCCGGGGTGCATGTCGGCGTGGAAGAAGCCGTCACGGAAGACCTGCGTGAAGAAGATCTCGACGCCCGCGCGGGACAGGTGCTTGAGGTCGATGCCGTTCTGCTTGAGGGCCTCGAGCTGGGAGATCGGGATGCCCTTCATGCGCTCCATCACCATCACGTTGGTGGAGCAGAAGTCCCAATGCACCTCGGGTACCACGAGCAGCTCGGAGTCCTTGAAGTTGCGCCGCAACTGGGAGCAGTTGGCGGCTTCGCGCATCAGGTCGAGCTCGTCGCGTAGGTACTTGGAGAACTCGGCGACCACTTCCCGCGGCTTGAGGCGGCGGCCTTCCGGCCACACCTTTTCGAGCACCGTGGCGGCCACGTCGAGCAGGGCCAGGTCGTGGGCGATGACCGGCGCGATGCCGGGGCGCAGGATCTTCACCGCCACTTCGGTGCCGTCGGGCAGTTCGGCGAAGTGCACCTGGGCGATGGAGGCGGAGGCGACTGGCTCCCGCTCGAAGCGCGCGAAGACTTCGTCAGCGGGCTTGCCATAGGCTTCCTGCAACTGGGCGAGGGCTTCCGCGCTGGAGAAGGGCGGCACCCGGTCCTGCAGGCGCGCCAGCTCTTCTGCGATGGCCGGCGGCAGCAGGTCGCGGCGGGTGGACAGCATCTGGCCGAACTTGACGAAGATCGGGCCGAGGGATTCGAGGGCCTGGCGCAGCCGCGCACCGGACGGTTCATTGAAGGTCCGGCGGAAGCGGGTGAGCTTGGCCAGCCAGGCCAGGCGGCCGGTCGGCTCGTTGGAGAGGACCATCTGGTCGAGCCCGTATTTCAGGCTCACGGAGACGATCTTGACGAGTCGGAAGAGGCGCACGGCGGCTTTAGAGGAGGAAAACGCGAATTGTGCCCGGAAAGGCCGGGTGACGAAAGCCGGCAGGGCGCGTGCTCAGCGCCGCTTGGCGGGGCGTGGCGGCGTTGTCGGCGGCGCTGCCGGCGTGGCCGCCACGGGGGCTGTTGCACTGCGCCCCGGCTGCACCTGCTCCAGCAGCCAGCGGGTGGTGGCGTGGATCTCCCGCTTCAGGGCTTCGTCCTCGGCCGGGCTGCCGAAACTCAGGCTGGCCATGCCGCTGTCGTCGATCGAAAAGGCCGGCAGGCGCCATTCCCGTTCGACGACGAACAGGTAATCGCCGTCGCGGATCGCCTTCTGTGCGATGACATAGCCGTAGGGGCGGTTCTCGAAATTACCGCAGTAGGCCGTGCGGGTGGCGCCCGGCAGGCCGTCGCGGACCGCGCTGAGCATGCCGCTGGTGGTGAAGCCGGCGCAATGCCGGGCCAGCCCTGCGGCGATGTAGGCGAGGTAGGTGTCGGGGCCCATGTCCTGGGCGGCGAAGCGCTGCACCAGGATGCGGTCGCGGTAGTCTTCCAGGCCCTGACCGCGGGGCAGGTATTCCTCGTGGCGGACGCCCTTGCCCTCACGCAGGTCGACGATGCGCCAGCCCGGGCCGGCCGGCATCGGCACTGGCCAGTGCAGCGTGGCGGGCTCGGCGCGGGCCAGCGCAGCGGCCAGCAGGCTAGCAAGGAAAAGGGTCGGTCGGAGAAGAGGGCTCACGGTCGTTTCCGGCGGCGCACACGGAGCACAACGATAGGGCAAGGACATGTTTTTTTCCATGCCGGTCGCACTTTGTTACCAGTGCGGCACGGTGTCCCGCCGTGGTAACGCCTGCTTGGATATAATCCTGTGCTTTTAGTCGCAGTGTTTGCCATGAGCGCCGATTCCAAAACCCAGCTTGCCGACCTTCTGCGCGCCGCCTTGTTGAGCGTCGCCCCCGAACAGGCCGAAACCCCCATCAACCTGGAACGCCCGAAGCAGGCCGGCCACGGTGATTTTGCAAGCAACCTGGCGCTGCAGCTGGCCAAGCCGCTGAAGCGCAATCCGCGCGAACTGGCCAACCTGCTGCTGGCCGAACTGCCCAAGTCCGACCTGATCGCCAAGGCCGAAGTGGCCGGCGCCGGTTTCATCAACTTCACGCTGGTCTCCGACGCCAAGACCGCCGTCGTGCGCAGCGTGCTGGAGCGCGGCGAGGCCTTCGGCCGCGGCGATAAGAGCGGCGTCAAGGTGCAGGTGGAGTTCGTCTCCGCCAACCCCACCGGCCCGCTGCACGTCGGCCATGGCCGCGGTGCAGCCTACGGCGCGTCCCTGTCCGACGTGCTCGACTTCGCCGGTTTCGAAGTCACCCGCGAGTACTACATCAATGACGCCGGCCGGCAGATGGACATCCTGGCGCTGTCCACCTGGCTGCGCTACCTCGATCTGTTCGGTATCGCGATTGCTTTCCCGCCCAACGCCTACCAGGGCGATTACGTGAAGGACATGGCGGCGCAGATCAAGGAATCCCACGCCGACCGCTTCGCCAAGGTGTCCGCCGCCGACGTGCTGGCCGGCGCGCCGTCCGTCGAGGCCGACAAGGAAGGCCACCTGGATGCGCTGATCGCCAACGCCAAGAACCTGCTCGGCTCCGACTACGCGTGGGTGCATGGTTTCGCACTCACCGAGCAGCTCGGCGACGGCCGCGAGGATCTGGCCGAGTTCGGCGTGACCTTCGACAAGTGGTTCTCCGAGCGCTCCCTGTTCGACACCGGTCTGGTCGAGAAGGCCGTCACCGCGCTGGAAGCCGGCGGTCACCTGTACGAGCAGGACGGCGCCAAGTGGTTCCGCTCCACCGCCTTCGGCGACGAGAAGGACCGCGTCGTGCAACGTGAGAACGGCCTGTACACCTACTTCGCGTCCGACATCGCCTACCACGCCAACAAGTATGAGCGTGGCTTCGACCGCGTCATCGACATCTGGGGCGCCGACCACCACGGCTACATCCCGCGCGTGAAGGGCGCCCTGCAGGCCCTCGGACTGCCGCCCGAGAAGCTTGACGTGGCGCTGGTGCAGTTCGCTGTGCTGTACCGCGACGGCCAGAAGGCGGCGATGTCCACCCGCTCCGGCGAGTTCGTCACGCTGCGCGAACTGCGCAAGGAGGTCGGTAACGACGCCTGTCGTTTCTTCTACGTGCTGCGCAAGGCCGATCAGCACCTGGACTTCGACCTCGACCTGGCCAAGAGCCAGAGCAACGAGAACCCGGTGTATTACATCCAGTACGCCCACGCCCGCCTGTGCTCGGTGCTCAACCAGTGGAACGGCACGCCGGCCGACCTGCTCGAAGCCGACTTCGCCCGCCTCGACAACGAACGCGAGCTGGCCCTGTGTGCGCGCCTGACCGCCTTCCCTGAGATCGTCCGCAGCGCCGCCGCCGACTACGCCCCGCACCAGATCGCCTTCTACCTGAAGGACCTGGCCGGCGAGTTCCACAGCTACTACAACGCCGAACGCATGCTGGTGGACGACGAAGGCCTCAAGCTCGCTCGCCTGTCCCTGGCCGCGGCGGTGCGCCAGGTGATCCGCAACGGCCTCGCGCTGCTCGGCGTCTCCGCTCCCGAATCCATGTAATCGCCGGACCCGTCGTTAATGAGCCGTGATCTGAAACCCCGTCTGCAGACCAACAAACCGAAATCGGGCAGCCGGGGCAGCACCCTGGTCGGCATCTTCGTTGGGCTGATCCTCGGCGCACTGGTCGCGGCGGGGATTGCGCTGTACTTCACGTCGGCCTCGCCGTTCCAGAAGTCGAAGCAGGAAGAAAAGCCGGTGGCTCCACCGCCGCTGCCCAAGCCGCAGAGCGGCGAGCCCATCGCGCTGCCCGGCAAGGCCGGCGACAAGCCGGTGGAGAAGCCGCGCTTCGACTTCTACAACGTGCTGCCCAAGGGCACCGATGCGCTGCCGGCACCGGGCAAGCCCGAGGAAACCACCGAGGACATCAAGCCGGCCAAGCCTGAGAAGAGCGACAAGACGGCCAAGACCGACAAGCCCGCCACCAAGCCTGACGACGCGCAGAAGGGTGACAAGGCCAAGGCCGACGCCGAGCACGCCAAGGCCGAAGCGGCACTGCTCGACAAGCCGCTGGCGCCCGAGAAGTACTACCTGCAGGCGGGTTCCTTCGAGGATCCGTCCGAGGCTGACAACCTGAAGGCGCGTCTTGCGTTGATGGGAGTGGAGGCCAGCGTGCAGAAGGTGGACGTGCCCGAGAAGGGCACCGTGCACCGGGTCCGGACCGGCCCCTACCTCGGCGCCGATGAAATGAACAAGGCCCGCCAGCAGCTGGCGAACAGCGGCATCAACGCCGCCATCGTCCGCATCAAACCCAAGGAACCAAAGCCGGCCGGCACTGCTCAATGAGAGCTTTGCCGCTTCAAGGAGAAACCGTAATGCAGCGTCGTGATGTCCTCAAACAGCTTTCCGCCGCGGTGGCCGTCGGCCTCGTCGGGCGGCCCGTCCTGGCCCAGAGCGGCAGCGGCTTCGAACTGGTTTCGCCGCCGCAGCCGACGGAGTCCAAGGGCAAGGTTGAGGTGATCGAGTTCTTCCATTACGGCTGCCCGCACTGCCGCGCCTTCGATCCGCTGCTTGAGCAATGGGTCAAGAAGCTGCCCGCCGACGTGTATTTCCACCGCATCCCGGTGACCTGGGGCAATCCCCAGCTGACCGGCCTGGCCCGTCTGCATCTCACGCTGGCGGCCACCGGCGACCTGGCCCGCCTGCACGGGCAGGTCTTCGAGGCGGTGCAGACCGACAAGCAGCCGCTGCACACCGAGGCCGGTGCGCAGGAGTGGGCGGCCAAGAAGGGGATCGACAGCAAGAAGTTCCTCGACGCCTACCGCTCCTTCGGCGTGCAGGTTGGCCTGCAGCGTGTCGAGAAGCTCGGCCGCGACTACAAGATCCAGGGTGTGCCGACTCTCGCGATCGACGGCAAGTATTTCACTTCCGCCTCCATCGCCGGCTCCCACGAGAACTCCCTGAAGGTGGCCGACCAGCTGATCGTCCGCGCCCGCGGCGAACAGGGCCGCAAGTAAGCGCCTTCCGTTCGGGCCGCGGTGCGATCGCGCCGCGGCCTCAGTCCTCTTTCCCTTCCTTTTTCCTCTTTCGTGGCTCTCCGCGTCTTCATCACCGGCGCCTCCAGCGGCATCGGTGCCGCGCTGGCGCGTCATTACGCCGCTGCCGGAGCCAGCCTGGGCCTGGTCGGGCGGCGTCGCGACGCGCTGACCGAACTGGCTGACAGCCTGCCCGGCACGCATGCGCTGTATTGCGTCGACGTGGCGGAGCCGGGTGCGCTAGCGGATGCCGCCACGGATTTCATGGCCCGCTTCGGTGTGCCCGACGTGGTCATCGCCAACGCCGGTGTGTCGGTGGGTACGCTGACCGAGGAGGCCGACGATCTGGCGGCCTTCGAGCGCGTGCTGCGCACCAACGTGCTGGGCATTGTCGCCAGCTTCCAGCCCTTCGTTGCGCCCTTGCGCGGCTGTGGCCGCGGGCGCCTGGTCGGCATCGCGTCGGTGGCTGGCATCCGGGGGCTGCCCGGCGCCGGTGCCTACAGCGCGTCGAAGGCGGCGGCGATCGCCTACCTGGAGAGCCTGCGCGTCGAGTTGCACGGCAGCGGCGTGAAGGTGGTGACCATCGCGCCGGGCTACATCGACACGCCGATGACCGCCATCAACCCGTACCCGATGCCTTTCCTGCTGCCCGCCGACGAGGCTGCGCGGCGCTTTGCGCGGGCCATCGAGGCGGGCGTCGGTTACACCGTCATCCCGTGGCAGATGGGTGTGGTGGCCAAGCTGCTGCGCCTGCTGCCCAATCCACTGTTCGACCGCCTGTTCGCGCGGGCCGGACGCAAGCCACGGGGTTTGCCGCTGTAGCCTGCGCCGGTCGCCGCGGGGTCAATGCGCCGCGTCGCCGCTGGCAGCGGCCGGACGACTGTGGCCCGGACGGGTCAGCCACACGCTGACGAGCAGCAGCAGGAACAGGCAGCCCGACGCCCAGAACACGTCGTTGGCGGCCAGTGAGAAGGCCTGCACATTGACCTGCCGTTCCAGCACGCCGAGGCCGCGGGCCAGATCGAAACCCTGGGCCTGCAGCTGGCCGAGGGTCTCGCTGGCGACCGGGTTGTAGGCGCTGACCTGGGCCGCCAGCTGCTCGTGGTGCAGCGCCGCGCGGCGCTCCCACAGGGTGGTCATCAGCGATGCACCGAAGGCGCCGCAGGTGATCCGCACGAAGTTCGATACGCCCGACGCCGACGGCACGCGCTCCATCGGCAGGCCCGACAGGGTGATGGACACCAGCGGGATGAAGAAACAGGCCATCGCGATGCCCTGGATCAGCTGCGGCACCACGATGCTGCCCGGCGCGATGTCGGTGGAGAAGCCCGAGCGCATGAAGGACACCAGCGCGAACACCACGAAGGCCACGGTGGCCAGGCGGCGTGGGTCGGTACGCGGCAGGATCTTGCCGACCGCCGGCGACAGCAGCAGCGCCAGGATGCCGATCGGGGCCGTCACCAGCCCGGCCCAGGTGGCCGTGTAGCCCATGTACTGCTGCAGCCACAGGGGCAGCACCACCACGTTGCCGAAGAACACGCCGTAGGCGGTGGCCAGCGCGATGACGCCGAACAGGAAGTTGGGGCGGGCGAACAGGGTCAGGTCCACCACCGGGTGCTCCTCGGTCAGCTCCCAGACGACGAACAGCGCGAAGCCCACCACGGTGACCGCCGCCAGCGCGATGATCTCGCCGGATTCGAACCAGTCCAGCTCCTTGCCCTTGTCGAGCATGATCTGCAGCGCGCCGACCCAGATCACCAGCAGCGCCAGCCCGACCTTGTCGATGGGCAGCTTGCGGGTCGGCGTCTCGCGGTGTTTCAGCAACTGCCAGCTCATCCAGGCCGCGCCGATGCCCACCGGCACGTTGATGTAGAAGATCCACGGCCAGGACAGGTTGTCCGACAGCCAGCCGCCGAGGATCGGGCCCATCACTGGCGCGACGAGGGTCGTCATCGACCACATCGCCAGCGCCATGCCGGACTTTTCCCGTGGGTAGGCCTGCAGCAGCAGGGCCTGGGACAGCGGGATCATCGGCCCGGCGACGGCACCCTGCAGCACCCGCGCGGCGATCAGCATCTCCAGGCTGCCGGCCAGGCCGCACAGCAGTGAGGCGAGCACGAACAGCACCACCGAGGCGACGAACAGGCGTACCTGTCCGACGCGCTGGCTGAGCCAGCCGGTCAGCGGCACCGCAATGGCGTTGGCGACGCCGAAGGAGGTGATGACCCAAGTGCCCTGGGTCGGGCTGACGCCCAGGTCGCCGGCGATGTTGGGCAGGGACACGTTGGCAATGGTGGTGTCCAACACGTTCATGAAGGTCGCCAGCGACAGGGCCACGGTGGCCAGCCGGCGCGCCCCCGGTTCGAGGGGCGGCAGCGGAGCGGGGGCGGCGCTCATGGCTCAGGCCCGGGTACGGCGCGGGGTGGCCAGGGCCGCCGCCGGCGGGATGCTCGGCAGCGTGAGCTCGGGCTGTTGCAGCTCGGCCGTCTGTCCGCCGTTGTTGGCCGAGATGATCGCGCGGATGCGTTCGCGGGCGGCCTTGCCCAGGTCGGCGAAGACGTCGGTCTGGGCGACCGGCGCGGTCGGGGCAACGCCGAGGGGGCCGTCGCCGTCTTCATGGAGATCCACTTCCACCTGCATCGACAGGCCGATGCGCAGCGGATGGGCGGCGAGTTCCTGCGGGTCGAGGCTGATCCGCACCGGCACCCGCTGCACCACCTTGATCCAGTTGCCGCTGGCGTTCTGGGCCGGAAGCAGCGCGAAGGCGGCACCGGTGCCGGCGGCCAGGCCGACGATCTTGCCGTGGTATTCGATCTTGGAACCGTACACGTCGGCGTTCAGGCTGACCGGCTGGCCGATGCGCATGCGGCCGAGCTGGCTCTCCTTGAAGTTGGCGTCCACCCACACTTGTTCGAGCGGCACCACTGCCATCAGCGGCGCACCGGCTGCCACGCGCTGGCCGACCTGCACCGCGCGGCGGGCGACGAGGCCACCGAGCGGCGCGGGTACCACGCTGCGCGCGAAGGCCAGGTAGCTCTCCTCGACCTTGGCGGCCGCCCGCAGCACGTTGGGGTGGCTTTCGACGCGGGTGCCGCTGGTCTGCACTCGGTTGGTGGCGAGCTGTTCGCGGGCCGTTTGCACGGCGGTTTCGGCGGCGCGCAGTGCGGCGCGGGCATGTTCGATCTCTTCGGCGGCGACGGCGCCGGTGCCGGCCACCTGTTGGCGGCGGGTCAGGTCGTCCCTGGCCTTGGCGAGGTCGGCTTCCTTCTGCTTCACGGCCGCATCGAGGGCGCCGCCGCCGGCGTACAGCGCGCGCACTTCCCGCACGGTCTGGCCGAGCTGGGCTTCGGCCTGTTCCAGCGCGACGCGGGCGTCGGCGTCGTCGAGGCGAACCAGCGGCTGGCCGGCCTTCACCAGCTGGGTGTCGTCGGCGTCGATGGAGACCACCGTTCCGGCCACCTGCGGGGTGATCTGCACGACGTTGCCGGCCACGTAGGCGTCGTCGGTGTGTTCCAGGTAGCGGCCGTGGGTCATCCACCAGCCGCCCCAGGCGGCGCCGGCCAGCGCACAGGCGACGGCGATGGTGATGAGGCTGCGCTTGCGCTTGCCGTTGGTGGCGTTTGCGGCGGTGCCGCTGTCGGGGGTGGTCATGGTCCGGTTCCTTCTTGGCGGGATCAGTGGGACGTGTCGATGGGCAGGTAGCCGCCGCCCAGTGCGCGGGCAAGACCGGCGCTGGCGTCGAGGCGGCGGGTGCGCAGCTCTGCGGTGAGGCGGCGCTGGGCGAGCAAGGGGGTTTCGGCGGCGAGGACCGCGGTGTAGCTGGCGAGGCCGGCCTTGTAGCGCACTTCGGTGAGGCGCCAGGCGTCTTCGTAGCGGGCCAGCGCGGCTTGCTGGTCGCGCCCTTCGGTGTCGGCGCCGCGCCAGTTGGCGAGCTGGTCGGCCACGTCGCGCAGGGCATCGACGAGGGTGGCGTTGTATTGGGCGATGGCCGCGTCCTGTTCGGCGTTGCGTGCGGCCAGGCGGCTGCGCAGGCGGCCGCTGTCGAACACCGGCAGGTGGATCGCCGGGCCGATGCCGAGCATGCGGCTGCCGCTTTCGAAGAGATTGGACAGGCCGATGGACTGCAGGCCGACGAAGGCGCTGAGATTCACGTTCGGATAGAAGTCGGCGCGGGCCGCGTCGCTCTCGCGACGGCTGGCCTCGACGCGCCAGCGCTGGGCGTTCACGTCGGGCCGGCGGCCGAGGAGGTCGGCCGGCAGCTGGCTCGGCAGCGCCGCGGCGACGTCGCGCAGGGCCGGCGGGGTCAGGTCGAGGCCGGCGTCGGGGCCGTGGCCGGTGAGGGCGGCCAGCTGGTTGCGGACCAGCGCCAGCTGCACGTCGAGGGCACTGCGTTCGGCGCGGGCGGCGGAGATGCTGCCGTCGGCCTGACGCAGCTCGGCCTGGTTCTCGAGGCCGGCCTTCAGGCGCAGGCGGACCAGCTCCTGCAGCTTCTCGCGCTGGGTGACGGTGGCATCGGCGATGGCGCGCAGCTGGTGCAGACGGTCGAACTGCAGGTAGGCGCGGGTGATCGCGCTGCTCAGGATCAGGCGGGCGCCGGCGGTTTCGGCCTGGGCGGCGCGGGCCTGGCCGACGGCGGCGTCCAGCGCGGCGCGGTTGCGGCCCCAGAAGTCCAGGTCGAGGCTGAAATCCAGCGCGGCCCGGTTGAGGCTGGTGTAGCGGCCTCCCAGGCTGGGCGGGAAGATGTAGTTCTCCGACAGGCGTTGCTGGGCGCCCTCGGCGTTGGCGCCGACCTGCACGCCGTCGGCTGCGGCGGTCAGGCTGGCCATGGCGCGGGCCTGGTCGAGGCGGGCCTGGGCGAGGGTCAGGCTGGGGCTGTCGCGCAGCGCGTCGGCAACCAGGCGGTCGAGCTGCGGGTCGCTGTAGGCGGTCCACCAGGCGTCCGTCGGCCAGTCGCCAACGGCGGCCGCGGCCAGGCTGCGCTGGCCGGCCAGTTGTTCCGGCGCCAGGAGCGCGGCGTGCGGGGCGAGCCCGCTGGGGTTGGCGCAGGCGCCAAGCAGGCCGAGCAGCGGTAACAGGAGGGCAAGTTGTCGCTTCATACGGAATTTCCTGTATTGGGCTGAGACTGTCTGTGCTGTATCTGCCAAGGCAGATATTTGCTTCAAAAAAAGCGGCGAAGTCCGCCGCGCCGCTGGAACGCTGCCCGGTTCACTCGCCGCGCTTGTCCAGGTTGGCGACGATGCGTGCGATCACTTGCTTGGTCAGCGCGACCTCTTCGGGCGTGAAGTTGGTCAGCGCCTGATTGAGGACGTCCACCACCCGCGGCACGATCAGCGGGAGCAAGGCCTTGCCGCTGTCCGTCACATGCAGCTGCACGACCCGCCGATCGGTGGTGCTGCGTTCCCGGCGGATCAGCGCCTTCTCTTCGAGGCGGTCGATCATGCGGGTCATCGAGCCGGTGTCGCAGCCCATGCACTTGCACAGCGCCGAGGCGGTTTCCCCGTTGCGCAGGGCGACCTGCTTGAGCACCGTCCATTGGGCGGAGGTGATGTCCAGATCGCCGATCCGGTCGTCGAGGGCTTGGGCCAAGCGGATCTTGGCCTGATGCAGCAGGAAGCCGAGGCTGTCCTCCTGGCTGTAGTTCTCGACGGTGTAGGGCTGGGGCTGGGATGGATTGCTTGTGTTGGGCATTTACGGCAAAGGCAATTACTGCATAGGCAGATAATTCGCTTTTTTCCCGCCCATGTCAACAAGCGACCGTCACGGGGGAAGACCCGTGACGGTAATCGGGGAGGCTCAGGCCAGCTGGGTGATGGCCGGCAGGTACTTCTTGCCGAGGGCTTCGGCGACCTGCGGGTGGGTCACGTTGCCGGCGCAAATGTTGAGGCCGGCGCGCAGGCCGGCGTCGTCCTTGAGGGCTTCCTTCCAGCCCTTGTCGGCGATGGCCAGCACGAAGGGCAGCGTGGCGGCGTTGAGCGCGTAGGTGGCGGTGCGGGCCACCGCGCCGGGCATGTTGGACACGCAGTAGTGGACGATGCCATCCACCAGATAGGTGGGGTCGGCGTGGGTGGTCGGCCGGGAGGTCTCGAAACAGCCGCCCTGGTCGATGGCTACGTCCACGATCACCGCGCCGGGCTTCATCGCAGCGAGCATCGTGCGGGTGACCAGCTTGGGCGCGGTGGCGCCGGGGATCAGCACGGCGCCGATCACCAGGTCGGCCTGCAGCACCTGGCGTTCGATGGCGTCGCGGGTGGCGTAGAGCGTCTTGACGCGGCCGCCATAGACTTCGTCCAGGTGGCGCAGCACCGGCAAGGACTTGTCGAGGATGGTCACGTCGGCGCCGATGCCGACCGCCGTATGCGCGGCGTTGTTGCCCACGGTGCCGCCACCGAGGATGACTACGCGGCCCGGCTCGACGCCCGGCACGCCGCCGAGCAGCACGCCACGGCCGCCGTGGGATTTTTCGAGGGCCGCGGCGCCGGCCTGGATGCTCATGCGGCCGGCGACCTCCGACATCGGGGCGAGCAGCGGCAGGCCACCGCCGGGTGTGGTGACGGTCTCATAGGCGATGGCGGTGGCGCCGCTGGCGATCAGCTCTTCGGCCTGGCCGGGGTCCGGCGCCAGGTGCAGGTAGGTGAAGATCACGTGATGCGGCTTGAGGCGGGCGCGCTCCTCGGCCAGCGGCTCCTTGACCTTGATGATCAGCGTGGCTTCCCCGAAGACGTCATCGGCACTCAGGGTGACCTTGGCGCCGGCCCGCTCGTAGTCGTTGTCGCTGGCGCCGATGCCGTGGCCGGCACCGGACTCGACGAAGACCTCGTGGCCATGGGCGACGAGTTCGCGGACCGAAGCGGGGGTCAGGCCGACGCGGTATTCGTGGTTCTTGGTTTCCCTTGGGACGCCGACTTTCATGATGTTCTCCGTTATATGGTGCGGCTGCTGCTTAGCGCCCGAGATTACCGCGACTTGCGCCGGCTTCCAACAAGGATACGGGTCTTGAGATACTGCGCGGATGATGAACGAGAATGATGTCGATTTCCTGGAGGACGCGGCCGGACAGCGCCACCGTCCGTGGGTGGGGCCGGCCCGCATCGTGTCGCTGGTGCCGTCGCTGACCGAGCTGGTGTGCGAGCTCGGGCTGGCCGACAGCCTGGTGGGGCGCACGGGCTTCTGCGTGCATCCGCGAGCGGTGCTGAAGACGGTCCCGAAGCTCGGTGGCACCAAGGACGTGAACCTGCAGCGCCTGCGCGAACTGGCGCCGACCCACGTGATCGTCAATATCGACGAGAACCGCAAGGACTGCGTGGAGGAGATCGCCCGCTTCGTGCCCAATGTGATCGTCACGCATCCGTGCCGGCCGGAGGACAACCTGCCGCTGTACCGCCTGTTCGGCGCGGTGTTCGGCTGCGAGGCGCGGGCCGCTGCGTTGGGCGAGGAACTGGTGGAGGCGATCGCGCTGGCACAGGCGGCCGGCCGTGAGCTGCCGCGGGAGAAGGTCCTGTACCTGATCTGGCGCGAGCCGTGGATGACGGTGGCGCCGGACACCTACATCGCGGCGAGCCTGGCGCTGGTCGGCTGGGACTGCTGGCCGGCGCTCGGCGACGGCGTGCGTTATCCGGCTTTCGACTGGAACGCGCCGTGGCTGGCTGAGGTGAGCCGGGTGTTCCTGTCGTCGGAGCCCTATCGCTTCGGTGACCGGCATGTGGGTGAAGTGGCTGAACTGGCCCGTCGGCCGGCCCGGCTGATCGACGGGGAAATGACGTCCTGGTACGGCAGCCGGGCCGCCGCCGGGCTGCGCTACCTGGCGGCGTTGCGGCGGGAACTGGCCGCCTGACGGCGGCCGTGCGTCAGACCTGCTGGCGCAGCACCTGGTGCGGCGCCGGCACCGGCCAGCCGTTGGCGCTGCTGATTTCGGCCAGCATCTTGTTGGTGTCGAAATACACTTGCCAGTAATGGTCGTTGTGGCAGTGGGGACGCACCACGAGGCGCGTGCCGGCGGCGTTGAACTCGAGGATTTCCACGTCCGGCGCCGGGGTGACCAGCACGTTGGGGATCTGCGCGACGCGGTTGCGGATCAGTTCCATCGCCTGTTGCGGCGCGACGCTGTGGGCCAGTTGGGCGAACAGTTCGACGCGGCGGGACGGGTTGGCGGTGTAGTTCACAATGTTGTCGGAGAACAGCTTGTTGTTGCCGACGGTGGTGCGCACGTCGTCGGGCTGGTCGATGGTGGTGGCGAACAGGCCGATCTCCTTCACGGTGCCGGTGATGCCGGCGCCGCTGATGAAGTCGCCGACCTTGAACGGGCGCAGGATGATCAGGAAGGCGCCGGCCGCGAAGTTGGACAGCAGGCCACTCCAGGCCACGCCGATGGCCACGCCGGCAGCGGCGATCAGCGCCGCGAAGCTGGTTGTCTCGATGCCGAAGACGGACAGGATGACGATCACCAGCACGATCCGCATGATCACCCGCAAGGTGGCGCCGACGTAGCGCACCAGGGTCGGCTCGACCTTCTGGCGGGTCATGCCGCGGCTCGACAGGTTGCTGATGGTATTGATCAGCCAGCCGCCGATGATCCACAGGGCAATCGCGCCGGCGAGCTTCCAGCCGAAGGGGATCAGGTAGGTGGTGACGAGTCCGCTGAGGTCGAAACCGTTGTCGAGAGCCATGGCCTTACTCCGGATTGAAGAGGTATGGAGCCAGTCTAGTCCTGTGACATGGCATCCGGTGTCATGCCGGGTTAATTTTTTGTGGCGCGTCGCTGTCCTCGGGTAGCAGCGCCTGCAGGCGTTCCGGGGGAAGGATCGCGAAGCGGGCGGCGATCACCGGGCGGCGGCTGAGCTTGAGGACCAGCTTGTCGCGCGACAGCAGCGCCCGGGCGCTGCTGTCGCGGGCGACTTCGAGGAACTTCTGGTCGTCCCGGTCGAGGCAGTTGGGCAGTTCGCAGGCCGGCGGATCGGCGGGTTCGACCAGCTGGCAGCGGGCCCTGTAGGCGGCGGCGATCTCCGCCTGGCGCTCCGGCGTCTGCTTGAACTGGGAATAGGCGAGGACCCGGGCCAGCTCTTCGAGGCAGTCCTCGCGGCTGACGGGGCATAGCGCGCCGCTCTCGACGGCTGCGCGCAGGCGGACCAGGCTGGGGTCCTCGAACATCCACAGGGACAGCACCACGTTGGTGTCGAGGACGACCGGCAGGCCGGGGGGCAGAGGGGCTTCGAGGGGATAGGTGGCCACGGAAGGGATGGGGCGGTGATCGGTACGGGAGCGCAACGGAAAGGGGGGCCGAAGCCCCCCTTCCGGTCAGACGGTGCGACGTTTTTGCTCAGGCGGCCTTCTTGGCGTCCAGGCGAGCCTTGACGTAGGAGCCCGGCGCGTCCTCGAGGACCTTGAGGTTGCCCTTGACGGGGTCGCGGGCCGGAACCTTGCTGGCGTCCTGGCCAAGCAGCCAGGCCTGCCAGTCGGTCCACCAGGAGCCCGGTTGCTGCTCGGCGCCGGCGAAGAACTCGTCGGCGGTGTCGGGCATCTTGGCGCTGGAGTTGATCCAGAAACCGTACTTGTTGGCCGCCGGCGGGTTGACGATGCCGGCGATGTGGCCAGAGCCGCCCAGCACGAAGCGCACGTTGCCGCCGAAGTTGCGGGCACCGGAGTAGGTGCTCTTCCACGGGGCGATGTGATCTTCGATGGTGGAGATGAAGTAGGTCGGGACCTTGATCTTGCCGAGGTCGATGGGCACGCCGCCAACCTCGATGCCACCCGGCTCCTTCAGCAGGTTCTGCATGTACATGTTGCGCAGGTAGAAGCTGTGCATCTTCGCCGGCATGCGCGTGGAATCGGAGTTCCAGTACAGGAGATCGAAGGGGAAGGGATCCTTGCCCATCAGGTAGTTGTTGACCACGAAGGACCAGATCAGGTCGTTGGCGCGCAGCATGTTGAAGGTGCCGGCCATCTCCGAGCCCTCCAGGTAGCCGCGCTCGAACATCTTCTTCTCGAGGCTGGAAACCTGGCCTTCGTCGATGAACACGCCCAGCTCGCCGGGATCGGCAAAGTCGGTCATGGTCGTGAAGAAGGTGCCGGAGGCGATCCGCTTGTCACGCTTGCCGGCCATGTAGGCCAGCGTGGTGGCGAGCAGGGTGCCGCCCAGGCAGTAGCCGGCGGCGTTGATTTCCTTGGCGCCGGTCTGCTCGACGATGGCATCCACGGCGGCCAGCGTGCCTTCCAGCAGGTAGGAGTCGAAGCTCTTCTCGGCCAGATGCTCGTCCGGGTTGACCCAGGAGATCACGAACACGGTGTGGCCCTGATCGACGCACCACTTGATGTAGGAGTTCTTCTCGCGCAGGTCGAGGATGTAGAACTTGTTGATCCACGGCGGCACGATCATCAGCGGACGCTTGGAGACCTCGGGGGTGCTCGGCGTGTATTGCAGCAGCTGCATCATGTCGTTCTGGAAGACGACCTTGCCCGGCGTGGTGGCGACGTTCTTGCCCAGCTCGAAGGCCGTGGTGTCGGTCATCTTGACGCGCAGGTTGCCGCCGCCGTCTTCCACGTCGCGCAGCAGGTTGTTGAGGCCCTTGATGAGGTTCTGGCCGTGGCTCTTGACCGTTTCGCGGAAGACTTCCGGGTTGGTCATCGCGAAGTTGGACGGGGACAGGGCGTCGATGTACTGGCGGGTGTAGAAGTTGACCTTCTTCTGGCTCTGGTCGTCGAGGCCGTCCACGCTGCTGACCGTGTCATGGATGTGACGGGCGGCGATCAGGTAGGACTGCTTCATGAAGTCGAACAGGAAGTGCTCCTGCCATTCTTCGTCCTTGAAGCGCTTGTCGTCCTTGGCCGGGGAGACTACGGGACTGCCGCCCATGCCGCTGAAGCGCATGACGGAGTGCTGCCACAGCGAAAAGTAGTCCCACACCAGGTTCATCTGGGCCTGGGCCAGGCGGTAGGGATTGGCGAGCAGCTTGCCCATCATGTCCATGAAGGCCTGGGCGATGCCCAGTTCGTCGGACGGCGTGCTAAGGCCCTTCTTGACCTGCTTCTGGATATGGTCGGCGAGCAGTTTGGAGGCCCGCTGCGCGACTTCGGCGTAGGTCTTGGCGACTTCTTTCGGGTCCGGCAGTTCGGACTTGACGGTTTCTTTTTCTGGCGCAGCCATTCGTGGGCTCCTAGTTAATGGCTTTTGATGAAACGGACTATCCCATCGCTATCCACCGACCGGCACACCTCCCTTTTGCGCTCGAGATGGTTCAGGTGGGCGATGGCTTCCCCCATGGCAAACATCACCTGGTGCGTGTCGAGCGGCCGTGGGAACAGCGTTGTAAGCAAATCCCCCGCGCAGCGCGGCACGTCACAGGCAGCGAGCAACTCCGCACAGCGGGCGTCGTGGTGCTCGACGAGCTGATCCACGCGCAAACCGATATTGCGGAAAGGACTCCCGTGTGATGGTAGCACGAGCGTTGTTACCGGCAATCGCTGCAACTTGCGGATCGAATCGAGGAAGCGGCCGAGGGGATCGTCATCCGGCGTGACCGCGAAAACACTGACGTTGGTGGAGATCCGCGGCAGCAGCATGTCGCCGGAAATGAGGATGCCGGCATCCGCGCAATACAGGGACATATGCTCGGGCGAATGGCCGTAGCCGACGATGACTTCCCAGTCGCGACCGCCGATATGCAGGCGCTCGCCGGCGACCACGCGCTCGTAGCGGGACGGTAGCGACGGTACGCCGCGTTCATAGGCGTTGCCGCGCTCGGCGAGGGCCTGGCAGCGCGCCTCGTCGAGGCCGTTGCGGCGGAACTGGGCCACCATCGGCGCGGTGCCGTGGCCACCCAGCTGGTGCCACACCGCGTGGCCGCTCAGGTATTCGCCGTGGGTCATCGTGATGCCGGCGCCGGTGCGTTCCGACAGCCACTGGGCGAGGCCCAGGTGGTCCGGGTGGAAATGGGTCACGATGATCCGCGTGACCGGCTTGCCGAAGTCCGCCAGGATGCGTTTCCAGGCTTCCTGGGTGGCCTCGAGGCCGTAGCCGGTGTCCACGATCGCCACGCCGTCGCCGTCCTCGATCAGCCACAGGTTGATGTGGTTGAGGGCGAAGGGCAGTGGCATCCGGATCCAATGCACTCCGGATGCCACCTCCAGCGTAGTCCCTTCGGCTGGAAGGGTCTCGAAGGGGTATTCCAGCGTCTCGCTCATATGCTGTTCTCCTAGTTGGGTCTTGTAATGTTTATTGGGAATTGTCCGCGTTGCCCGCGCAGGTGAAATCTGATCTACTGCGCGCCATTCCGTGCCCTGACGCCGTATGCCGCGTCCGACTCGACTCATGAGCCAGGAACAAACCTACACCATCACCGATCTCGCCCGCGAGTTCGGGATAACCCCGCGGGCAATCCGTTTCTACGAGGACGAAGGCCTGCTGGCGCCGACCCGTGCCGGACGCAACCGTATCTATGTGCGTCGCGACCGTACCCGGCTGCGCCTGATCCTGCGCGGCAAGCGCCTGGGCCTGTCGCTGGCCGAGGTCGGCGAACTGCTCGGCATGTACGACGGCGTCCGCAATTCCGTCCCCCAGCTGCGTCGTTTCCTCGGTGTGCTGGCCGACAGGCGCAAGGCCATCGAGCAGCAGCGCGAGGACATCGAGGCCGTGCTCGGGGAAATCGCCATGCTCGAAAAGCAGTGCTCCGAACTGCTGGCCGAAAACCCCGCCGGCGCGGCCGAAGCACGGGCCGAGCTGGTTGCGCGTCTGCGCGACGCATCATGAGTTTTTAGCAGGAAAATTACGTTAACGTAAGCGTAATTTATTGTGTCAAAAGTCTTGCTGTACGGGAGATTCAGGCATTCCAGCGCGAGACCGACGGAACGTCGTGGAAAAGCTTCCCGACACCGGCAGGGATGAAACAGGGGGCGATGACGGGTATCGTGTCGGCCAGTTCCGTTTTCATAGGAAGAGAAGATCGATGGCAGTAACACTCCGCGTCCTCGGCCCCGACAACACCGCCGAACTCGAACATGTCCGCCAGTTTTTCCGCAACTATGCTGGATGGCTGGGAGTTGACCTGGCATTCCAGAGTTTCGGCGATGAGATGGCAAGCCTGCCGGGAGCCTATTCGACGCCGGCCGGGCGGCTGTTCTTTGCCGAATTCGACGGCCAGCCCGCCGGTTGCGTCGGTATCCGCCCCTTCACCGAGGGCGTCTGTGAGATGAAGCGCCTGTACGTGGAGCCCGAGCTCCGCGGCAACGGCGTCGGCCGCGAACTGGCGCTGGCGGCCATCAAGGCGGCCAAGAGCCTGGGCTACCGCCGGATCCTGCTCGATACCCAACCGGCGATGCGCATCGCCGTCAAGCTGTACCGCGAACTGGGTTTTACCGAAGCGCCGGCCTATTATCCGGCTCCGCTCGAAGGCACCATGTTCCTGGCCCTTGACCTGGAGAACTGGAACGAGGCCGAGGTCAAAAACGAAAACCTGTTCCACCTCTTCGACTACAACCTGGCCTGGGCCAAGCACATGCGCCAGGTGGATCCGCAATTCTTCGAGAAGCTGTCCAAGCTGCAGGCGCCTGAATACCTGTGGATCGGCTGTTCCGACTCCCGCGTGCCGGCCAACGAGATCATCGGCCTGCTGCCGGGCGAGGTCTTCGTCCACCGCAACGTCGCCAACGTGGTGGTGCACACCGACCTCAACTGCCTGTCGGTGATCCAGTTCGCCGTCGAGGTGCTGAAGGTCAAGCACATCATGGTGGTCGGCCACTACGGCTGCGGTGGCGTCGGTGCTGCGCTGCGCCGCGAGCGCGTCGGCCTGGTGGACCTGTGGCTGCGCCATGTGCAGGACGTGCATGTGAAGCACGCCCGGCGTGTCGACGCGCTGCCGCCGGAGTTGCGCCAGGATCGCCTGTGCGAGCTCAATGCGCTGGAGCAGGTGGTCAATGTCTGCCAGACCATTGTCGTGCAGGACGCCTGGCGGCGCGGCCAGCGCCTCACCGTGCATGGCTGGGCCTACGGCCTTAAGGACGGCCTGATCCGTGATCTGGGCATCAACGTCGGCCGGCCGGAAGACCTCACGCCGCGCTACCTGTCGGCGCTGGAGGCGCTGGAAACCTGATCGGTACCTGCCAGCGCATCCGCCCCGTGATGTGCTGGCAGGGCGACAGCAATAAAGGACAAGGAGCCGGCACAGCCGGCCGCTACCGGAGGAGAACACATATGGCCGAAATCCGCTTGCGCGAAGGCGTCAGTCTGGAATCCCTCAACGCCCGCGGTGTCGGGCACCTGCCGGGCTGGTTCGGTTTCGAGGCAGTGGCGCTGGAGCCCGGCAAGCTGTCCTCGCGCCTGCTCATCCGCCCGGAAATGCTGGCCCCCAACGGCTTCCTGCACGCGGCGACGATCATCGCGCTGGCCGACACTTCGGCCGGCTACGCCACCGTCGCCCACCTGCCCGACGGCGCGCAGAGCTTCACGACCATCGAACTGAAGAGCAATTTCCTCGGCACGCAGACCGAAGGCGTACTGCTGTGCGATGCGACGGCGGTGCACCTCGGCCGCAACACCCACGTGTGGGATGCCGAAGTACGCAGCGGTGGCAGCGACCGCCGTCTGGCCCTGTTCCGCTGCACGCAGATGATTTTGTGGCCGAAGGCCGCCTGAACGGGAGATCGCCGCCATGAACACCCCCCAACGTTCCGCCGCGCCGCTGGACTTCTATTTCGACTTCTCGTCCCCGTACGGCTACTTCGCCGCCGAGAAGATCGACGAGCTGGCCGCCCGCTACGGGCGCAGCGTGCTGTGGCATCCCTTCCTGCTCGGTGCCACCTTCAAGGTCACCGGCCTCGGGCCACTGCCCACCATTCCGCTGAAGGGCGCTTATTCCCTGCACGACATCCAGCGCTCGGCGCGCTACTTTGGCCTGCCCTACCGCCAGCCGAGCAGCTTTCCGCTGCCGACCCAGCATGCGGCCCGCGCCTTCCTGTGGATCAACGACCGCGATCCGGCGCTGGCCCGGCAGTTCGGCTTGGCGATCTACCGCGCCTACTTCGTCGATGACCAGAACATCTCCGACCTGGCGGTGGTGCTCAATGTCGCCGCCGGCCTGCGCCTGGACCGGGACGAACTGTCCGCCGTGCTCGGCAGTGCCGAGATCAAGACCCGCCTGATCGCCGAGAGCGAACTGGCGCTGGCCCGCGGCGTGTTCGGTTCGCCCTACATCTTCGTGGACGGCGAAGCCTTCTGGGGCGCCGACCGCCTGTCGCAGATCGAGAAGTGGCTCGCCGAAGGAGGATTCTGAATCCGCACGGAACTTGGCCGCCGGCCTGTTGCCAATCTTGAGGCGCCGGCCATGGATAATGCGGGGCATTGAACGCCGCCCCACGACCCCGGAGACCTGGATGTCCGCCCCGATCGACTTTTATTTCGACTTTTCCTCGCCCTACGGCTACCTGGCTTCCGAGCAGATCGACGCCATCGCGGAGCGGCACGGCCGTGCCGTGATGTGGCACGCCATCGTCCTCGACGCCCATTTTCAGCCCCAGGGTGGCATGCGCATCCCGTCCGCGCTGATGCGCTCCGAATACGTGCGGCGCGACGTGGAGCGTTCGGCAGCCTTCTTCGAGATCCCCTTCAAGGAGCCCAGCCCCTATCCGCTGCACACCGAGCACGCGGCCCGCGCCTTCCAGTGGCTCAGCGACCGCAACCCGGACGAGGCGCGGGCGTTCGCCCACGCGGTGTATCGCGCCTACTTCGTAGACGGCCGCAACATCGCCGAGACCGCGGTGCTGCTCGAGATCGCCGATGCGCGGGGCCTTAACCGGGACGACATCTCGGCGGCCTTTTCCGACGCCGGCACCAAGGCCCGCCTGAAGGCCGAGGTCGACCTGGCCGAGGCGCGCGGCGTGTTCGGCTCGCCTTTCTTCATCGTCGAGGGCGAGGGCTTCTGGGGCAACGACCGCTTGCCCCAGCTGGAGCGCTGGCTGGCCAAGGGGCCGTATTGAGGAGCGGGGAGATGCGGCGTATCTGCGTGTTCTGCGGTTCCCGCATGGGTGTCCGGCCGGTGTACCGGGAAGTGGCGGAGCTGCTCGGTCAGACCCTGGCCGAGCGCAACGTCGAGCTGGTGTATGGCGGC
Source organism: Zoogloea sp. GW822-FHT05C07 (assembly GCF_058800215.1). Classification (NCBI taxonomy): domain Bacteria; kingdom Pseudomonadati; phylum Pseudomonadota; class Betaproteobacteria; order Rhodocyclales; family Zoogloeaceae; genus Zoogloea; species Zoogloea sp. GW822-FHT05C07. The sequence continues at coordinate 1,908,600 of NZ_CM179510.1, read as the reverse complement.
GGTAACGTCGGCCTGATGGGCGCCGTTGCCGATGCCTGCCTGGCGGCCGGCGGCAAGGTGGTGGGGGTGATCCCGCGTGCGCTGCTGGAATGGGAAGTTGGCCACGAGGGCCTGACCCGCCTGGAGGTGGTGGACTCCATGCACACCCGCAAGGCGCGCATGGCCGAACTGGCCGACGGCTTCATCGCGTTGCCCGGTGGGCTCGGCACCTTCGAGGAGCTTTTCGAGATCCTGACCTGGGCTCAGCTGGGCTTCCACGCCAAGCCGGTCGGCCTGCTCAATGTGGAAAACTATTACTCGCCCTTGATCCAGATGCTCGACAGCGGCATCGCCGAGGGCTTCATGAAGGCCGAGAACCGCGGCCTGCTGCAGATCGAAGACAACGTCGTGGCGCTGCTGCGGGCCATGGGCCAGCACCATCCGCCGGCCGTCGGCAAGCGCATCCGCGACGAGAAACAGCTGTAAACGGCTACCCCAACCACGACCCGCCGCCACGCAGTGGCGGGCATGTCTTTACCCAGAGAGTGTGTCATGAGTCTTCCTTCCCCCTGTATCAACGTCTGCCGCATGGATGAGGCCAACGCCTATTGCGAAGGCTGTTTCCGCACCATTCCCGAGATCACCGAATGGAGCGGTGCCAGCGAGGCCCGCCAGCAGGAGATCATGGACCTGATCGCCACGCGCCAGGCGGCCCTGTTCGACGGCTCGACGGCCGGCACGCAGCCCGCCTGAGACGCCGCGATGAGCGACGACAATCCCTGCGTCGGCATCTGCCAGATCGACGAAAGCGGCTACTGCATCGGCTGCGGCCGCAGCGCCGACGAGATTTTCGGCGAGACCGACTCCGCGGCTGGCGGGCAGGACAGCGCGACCGACAGCCTGAAGCCCGTCGCCGGCCAGCCGGCCGACGAGTCCGACTGAGCGCCGGCCATGCCCGCCTGTGTGTTGCCACCCGGCATCCGGGTGCTGGAGCGGGGCTGGCTGTCCGCCAACAACGTGCTGCTTTTCGACGGTGACACGGCGACGCTGGTGGACAGCGGCTACGTGACCCATGCCGGGCAGACCGTCGCGCTGCTGCGCGAGGCCCTGGACGGACGGCGCCTCGGGCGCCTCATCAACACCCATTCCCATTCCGACCACATCGGCGGCAACGCCGCGGTGCAGCGCGCCTTCGGCTGCGCCATCGGCGTGCCGGCGGGCATCGCCGAGGCCGTCCACGCGTGGGACGAAGCAGCTCTGCTGCTCAGCGTCGCCGCCCAGCAGGGCGAGGCCTTCCGGCACGATCACGTCATCGAGGCCGGCGAGCATCTGCAGATGGGCGGCTACGAGTGGCAGGCCTTGGTGGCCCCCGGCCACGACATGGACGCGCTGGTCTTCCACGCACCCGACGCGCGCCTGCTGATCTCCGGCGACGCCCTGTGGCGGGACGGCTTCGGCATCCTGTTCGCCGAGATCATCGGTGCCGGTGGTGGCCTGGAGGGCGCGCGCTCCACGCTGGAGGCCATTGCCCGCCTGCCGGTGGAGCGGGTCATTCCCGGCCATGGCGCGCCTTTCGTCGAGGTGGAGGAGGCGCTGGAGTCCGCGTTCGCCCGTCTGCGCGCCTTCGAGGAAGACGGTGCGCGGATAGCCCGCAACGCGATCCGCGCCTGCGTCACCTTTGCGCTGCTGGAGCAGCGGAGCCTGGAAATCGACGGTCTGCCGGACTACCTCGCCGCGGTGCCCCTCTATCGGGAAGCCAACCGGCGCTTTCTCGGTCTAAGCTTCGGGGAGCTGGCCGAATGGCTGGTGCGCGAACTCCTGCGGGCCCGGGTGGCCAGGCTCGACGGCCGGCTTTTGATAGCCGGTTAATTTGATAAAATCAACGAGTTTTGCAAAATTGACGCGATTCGCGGGAGAGGCAGTATTCGCGCCGTTGCCGAGTCAGCGAACTTCTCGTCATAGGGCGTGTCAGGCTGTTGCCCGCCGCCATCCGTTGTTCTAGAAACAGGATCGTCTGAAGTCATGCAACTTGTTCTGATCAGTGGTCTGTCCGGTTCCGGCAAGAGCGTCGCGCTCAATGTCATGGAGGACTGCGGCCACTACGTGGTGGACAACCTGCCATCGGCGCTGCTGCCGCAACTGGTGTCCCACCTGCGGGGTGCCGGTTACCAGCGCATCGCGGTGGCCGTCGACGTGCGCTCGGGGGCCGGCATCGCCTCCCTGCCAAAGCAGGTCGAGGCGCTGCGCGGCATGGTGGACGACCTGCGCTTCCTGTTCCTCGATGCGCGCGACGACGTGCTGATCGCGCGCTTCTCCGAGACCCGCCGCCGCCATCCCCTTGGCGACGCCTACAGCACCCTCGGCGAAGCCATTGCCCGCGAGCGCGAAGAACTGGCGCTGATCGCCGAGCTGGGCCAGCGTATCGACACCAGCGACCTGGCGGCCAACACGCTGCGCAACTGGATCAAGAGTTTCATGGACCTGGAGGCCGGTAGCCAGATCGCCGTGCTGTTCCAGTCCTTCGGTTTCAAGCACGGCATTCCGGTGGACGCCGACCTGGTCTTCGACGTGCGCTGCCTGCCCAACCCCCACTACGATCCGCTGCTGCGGCCGCTGACTGGGCGCGACCAGCCGGTCATCGACTTTCTCGAAAAAGTGCCTGAAGTGGGGCAGATGGTGGATGACATCTATGCCTTCGTGGCCTCCTGGTTGCCGGCCTACGTCAATGACAACCGCAGCTACCTGACCATTGCCATCGGCTGTACCGGCGGCCAGCACCGCTCGGTGTATGTCGCCGAGCAGCTGGCCGCGCGCTTCCAGGACAATGTGCGGGTGCAGGTACGCCACCGTTCCTTCAAATGAACCGGGCCGTCGCCCTGCAGCGCTGGCTGGCCGCCTGGGCGGCCTACCTGCGGGCGGGCGACTTGCTGGTCCTCGGCGGTGCGCTGGCGGTGTGCGTGCTGTCGGCCATGACGCTGTGGCAGGGCGGCCATCCGGACAAGGCCGTCATCCGCGCCGGCGGTCGTGTGTTTGCCGAAGTGGATCTCCATGCGCCGCGCATCGTCGACGTGCCGGGCCCGATCGGCACCACCCGCATCGAGGTGCAGCCGGGCCGCGCCCGCGTCGCCTCCGACCCCGGCCCGCGCCAGTACTGTGTGCGCCAGGGCTGGCTGAACAGCGCCGGCGCGGTGGCGATCTGCGCTCCCAACGAAGTCAGCCTGTCCCTGTCCGGGCGCAATGCCGACTATGACTCCCTCAACTACTGAGATCGAACTCAAGCCGACGGCGGACGACCACCGGGTGGCTCGCCACGCCGCGGCGGCCATCGTGCTGACCGTCGCCGAGGCGGCCATTCCGCTGCCGCTGCCGGGCATCAAGCCGGGCCTCGCCAACATCATCACGCTGGTCGTGCTGGCCCGCTGGGGCTGGCGCGAGGCCGCCTGGGTGGCGCTGCTGCGGGTGCTGGTCGGAAGCCTGCTGCTTGGCCAGTTCCTGGCGCCGGGCTTCTTCCTGAGCCTGACCGGAGGCGTGATGAGCCTCGTCGTGCTGGGCGTTGCGATGCATCTGCCGAAGCGCTGGTTCGGCCCGGTCAGCCAGAGCGTGCTGGCGGCCTTCGCGCACATCGGCGGCCAGGTGCTGGTCGCGCGCGTGTGGCTGGTGCCCCATGACGGGGTGTTCTACCTGGTGCCGATCTTCGCGCTGGCGGCGACGGTGTTCGGCCTTGCCAACGGCCTGATCGCCGCCCGCCTGCTGTCCGAGGAGCTGGCCGACCCGGGCGTCAGCGCCGCCGCCGCGAAATAGGCCGCGGTGCCGGCTTGTCCGGCAGGCCCAGGGCGGCCCGCGACAGGCGGTCGGCGTCCGGGTTGCGGTGGCGCGGTACCCATTCCAGGCTGACGCTGGCGAAGGTCTCGAGCTGGGCCTGCAGCCGTTCGATGATGCAGCCGAGGCGGACGATGTCGGTATGCGCGTCGCCGTTCAGGTGGCGCACCACGAAGTCGCTGTCGCCGCGCACCCTCAGATGGGTGGCGCCCGCTTCCCGGGCCAGCTGCAGGGCCTGTTCGAGGGCCAGCAGCTCGGCTTCGTTGTTGCACCCCGTGCCGTGGACGGTGGTCGATAGTTCGATGTGCTGCCCGTCCGGGCCGCGCACGACCGCCCCCAGCCCCAGCCGCCCCGGATTGGGGTAGGCCGAGCCGTCGAACCAGAGCTGCCATTCGGTGCGGGGAGAGTGTGTCGGAACCATCGCGTGTGGGGGATTGATGCGCCTGCGGGACGGGGCGCAAGCATGCGGTAAAACGGGCCGTGCGGAAAGGCTGCTGCCCGTCATCCTCCCATCACTTCGCCGTAACACCGGTGCAGCATCGCGCCGTGACACTGGCGAAATGGACCGCGCCGGACTTATCTGCCAAGAACTCACGAGCCACCAGACTTCCCTCCGGGTTGCGGTGGTGACCGAGACTTATCCGCCCGAAATCAACGGAGTGGCGATGACCACCGGCCGCATGGTCGACGGCCTCGTTGCCGCCGGCCACCGGGTGGACCTGATCCGCCCGCGCCAGGCCCACGAGGGCGGCTCGCTGGCTGTCGATGGCGGAGCCGACGGTGTCGAGGAGATGCTGTCCCGCGGTATTCCGCTGCCGCGCTACGCCAACCTGCAGCTCGGTCTGCCGGCCCGCAAGGTGCTGCTGCGGCGCTGGTCGCACCAGCGCCCGGACGTCGTGCAGGTGGTCACCGAGGGCCCGCTGGGCTGGTCGGCGCTGACCGCCGCGCGCAAGCTGAACCTGCCGGTGATCAGCGAGTTCCACACCAATTTCCATCGCTACAGCGGCCACTACGGCGTCGGCTGGCTGAAGCGCCCGATCGCCGCCTACCTGCGCAAGTTCCACAACCGGGCCGACCTGACCCTGGTGCCGACCCGCGCCCTGTGCCACGAGCTGGCCGGGCAGGGCATTCCGCGTGTGGATGTGGTGTCCCGCGGCGTGGATACCCAGCTTTTCGATCCCGTCCGCCGTAGCGGCATCCTGCGTCACAGCTGGGGCCTGGCGCCGGACGACCTGGCCGTGGTGTATGTCGGCCGGATCGCCCCGGAAAAGAACCTGGCCCTGCTGGAAAAGGCCTTCGAGGCGATCCAGGCCCGCCAGCCGCGGGCCCGCCTGATCATGGTCGGCAGCGGCCCGGCGATGGCGGCCATCCGCGGCCGCCAACCGCGGGCCATCTTCACCGGCCCGCAGACCGGCGAGGCGCTGGCCGAGCACTACGCCAGTGGCGACCTGTTCCTCTTTCCGAGCCTCACCGAGACCTACGGCAACGTGGTCGCCGAGGCGCTGGCCAGCGGTCTGCCGGTGGTCGCCTACCGGGACGCCGCCGCCCAGGAGCTGCTCAGCCACCAGGTGCAGGGCTGGCTGGCCGCGCCGGGGGATGAGGCGGCCTTCGTGGAAGGCGCCGTGGCCCTTGCCGAAGCCCCCGAATTGCGTGCCCGCCAGCGTCTCGCTGCGCGGGAGCGGGTGGCCAGCCTGGCCTGGCACGCCATTGTCGACAGCCTGGTCGCCCTGCAGCGCCAGGTCATCCTGAGTTCCCCCGTCGCCGCCCGGAGGTAAACCATGTTCGTGCTGCCCGCCCGCCTGCAATTGCTCGACGACCGCCTGGCGGTTCGCTCCAACCGCCTGTCCCGTTACCGCGGGCTGCGCGACCTGATGCGTGCGGTCAGCCGGCTCGGCGACGGCGTGGCGTGGTACACGCTGGCGGCCTGCCTGTTCGCGCTGTTCGGCGCCGAGGCCCTGCCGGCGCTGCGTCAGATGCTGGCGGCCGGCGTGGCCGGGGTGATCGTCTACAAGATCCTCAAGACCCACACGCTGCGTCCGCGCCCCTTCGAGGTGGTCAGCGACGTGGTGTGCGCCGGCTCGCCCCTCGACAAGTTCAGCTTCCCGTCCGGCCACACGCTGCACGCGGTGAGCTTCTCCCTCGTGCTGGCCCAGCACTTCCCGCCGCTGGCGCCGGCGGTGTTCGGCTTTGCGGCGCTGGTGGCGGTGTCCCGCCCGGTGCTCGGCCTGCACTACCCCAGCGACGTGCTGGCCGGCGGCGCGATCGGCGCCACGCTGGCCTACGGCGCCATCACGCTGCTCTAAGCCTGGCTGCGCTTGCCGGCCGTGCCGCCGGCGAGGGACTAGACTGGAAGCATCCCCGGCAATCAGGAGATGCGCATGAGCACGCCGACCCGATCCGAGCGGGACGCCTTCGGTCCCATCGATGTTCCCGCCAGCGCCCTGTGGGGCGCCCAGACCCAGCGCTCGCTGCACCATTTCGCGATCTCCACCGAACGCATGCCGGCCGCGCTGATCGCCGCGCTGGCTGAGGTCAAGCGCGCCTGCGCGGTGGTCAATGGCGAGCTCGGCGTGTTGGCGGTGGACAAGGCGGCGGCCATCGTCGCTGCGGCCGACGAGGTGCTGGGCGGCGATCATCCCGACGCCTTCCCGCTGTCCGTGTGGCAGACCGGCTCCGGCACCCAGACCAACATGAACATGAACGAGGTGCTCGCCAACCGGGCCTCCGAGCTGCTCGGCGGCGAGCGCGGCATGGGGCGGCGGGTGCATCCCAACGACCATGTGAACCTCGGCCAGTCGTCCAACGACGTCTTTCCGACGGCGATGCACGTGGCGGCCGTGCAGGTGCTGGCCGACGGCGTGCTGCCGGCGCTGCGCGCGCTGTCGGCGACGCTGGCGGCGAAGGCCGCGGAGTTCGCCGACATCGTCAAGATCGGCCGCACCCATCTGCAGGACGCCACGCCGCTGACCGTCGGCCAGGAGATGGGCGGCTGGGTGGCCCAGCTCGACCTGGCGGAAGCGGCTATCGCCGCCAGCCTGCCGGCGTTGCAGGCGCTGGCCATCGGCGGCACTGCGGTGGGCACCGGGCTCAACGCGCCGCCGGGCTTCGGCGAGCGGGTTGCCGCCGAGTTGGCCGGGCGTACCGGCCTGGCCTTCCGCAGCGCGCCCGACAAGTTCGCCGCGCTGGCCGGCCACGATGCGCTGGTCGGTGCCCACGGGGCCCTCAAGCAGCTCGCCACGGCGCTGATGAAGGTCGCCAACGATGTGCGCTGGCTGGCCTCGGGGCCCCGTTCCGGCCTCGGCGAACTGCTGATCCCGGAGAACGAGCCGGGCAGCTCGATCATGCCCGGCAAGGTCAATCCGACCCAGTGCGAGGCGCTGACGATGCTGTGCTGTCAGGTCTTCGGCAACGACGTGGCGCTGACCCTTGGCGCCGCCTCCGGCAACTTCGAGCTGAATGTCTTCAAGCCGCTGGTCACCCACAACTTCCTCGGCAGCGCGCGCCTGCTGGCGGACGGCATGGCCAGCTTCGACGCGCACTGCGCGCGGGGCATCGATGTGAACCGCCCGCGCATCGCCGAGCTGGTGGAGCGTTCGCTGATGCTGGTGACGGCGCTGAGCCCGCACATCGGCTACGACCACGCCAGCGAGATCGCCAAGCTGGCCCACCATCGCGGCACCACGCTGCGCGAGGCGGCGCTGGCGCTGGGTTACGTGACGGCGGAAGAGTTCGACGCGTGGGTGCGGGCCGAGGCGATGGTCGGGCAGTAGTTCGCGTGGGCCTGGGCGACGAACAGGTCTTCCGGCAGCGGCAGGCAGGCGCGCAGCAGGCGGCGCGGTGCGGTGATCAGCTTGGCGCGGGCTTCGAGCGGTTCGACTTCGGCCAGCCAGCCGGGCTGCTCGCCCTCCAGCAGGCGGCCGAGCTGGCCGAGGCGGCGGCCGGTGTGGCCGAGGTAGAGGTTGAAGCGGCGCTGCACACGGCGGTCGATGAAGCGCGCGGCATGGTACAGGCCGGCGTGCAGGCCGCTGCTGCGCAGCCAGGTTTCGCCCTTGGTGAGGGTCGCCAGGGCCTGGCCGACCTTGTCCGGATGGCAGTGGAAGGCGCGCCCCATCAGCGGCGCGAGCACGTCCCGCTCGCTACGCATCAGGTCCGCCGGGCGGGCGAACAGCTGCGGCGCCACGTGGCGGTCCATGGCCCATTCCACGGCCACGTGGGTGGCCAGCTCCGACTCGAACCACAGCCGTTCGTGGGCGGGTACGAAGTGGTTGTGGGCGATGATGTCGGCCATCAGGTGGCTGGCGTAGCCGAGCACCGCGGCCTGCTCGGCATCGCCGCGGGCGGCGTCCATCAAGGCGTGCAGCTGGGGCCAGCGGTGGCTGGTGGCCAGCGCCTCGGCGCCGGCGCTGCGGGCGGTGAGGGCCACGTCGGGCAGGCAGGCGCCGGCCATCACCAGCTTCGGGTGGCGGCGCGCCAGGCGGCGCAGGGCCGGGTCGGCGAGGGGGATCGCCCACAGCAGCAGCTGGGCGAAATAAACGTGGGTGTACAGCCCCCAGGCCAGCGCGTCGGCACTGGTCAGCAGCAGGGCCGGCAGCCACAGCAGCATGTGTGCGGCGAGCCGCCAGCGGGCGGGGCGCAGAGGGAGGGTGTCCATGCGTGACAATGTGCACGCTGCCTGTGACGAAAGCGTGGTGTCAGGGTGTCAATGCCGTGACAACTGCCTTCAGACTTGCAAGGGCCTGCCGTTAGACGCCGGTGCGCCGTTTTGAACCTTGTCCGTAGCGGCGCTTTTTGGGTTTGCTCATGAAACTGCCGTCCTTCGCGTTCATTCCTGCTTCCGTTCCCGGACGGTTCCAGCGCCTGTTGTTGGTCGCCGTGGTCCTGACCAACGTGGCGGCGATCGCGCTGGCAAGCTTCAACCTGAGCCAGAGCCGCAACAAGGCGGAGGCGCTGGCGGCCCTGACGACGCGCAGCCTGGTCGAGGCCGTCGAGCACAGCCTGGTCGGCACCAGCCGGGCCGTCGACGTGACCTTGCTGGCGCTGGCGGACGAGATCGAGCGGGCCGAGCGCCAGGGCGCCAACTACCTGTCCAACGCGGAGGTGCTGGCCCTGCTGGCCCGCTACAAATCCTGGCTGCCCGAAACCGACGGCTTCCGCATCTTCGACGCCAGTGGCCGGCCGCGCTGGTGGTTCAGCCGAACCGGCTCGGCCGCCGGCATCGACGTGTCCGATCGGGATTATTTCAAGGTCCTGCGCGCCGAGCCCGAGCGTGGCCTGTTCGTCAGCCGCCCGGTACTGAGCCGGGTGACCGGCACCTGGGTGATCACCTTTGCGCGTCGCCTGCGCCATGGGGACGGATCCTTCGCCGGCGTCGTCACCGCGGTGGTGCCGCTGGAGCATTTCAACCGGCTGTTGCCGCGGCAGCAGTTCGGGGCGCTGGGCGGCGCGACGCTGCGCTACGAGGATCTGAGCCTGATCGTGCGGGCGCCCCCGGCCCCGGGGCCCGCAGGGGAGATCGGCAGCACCAAGGTGTCCGACGAGCTACGGGCTCTGGTCGCCAGCGGCCGGCCGGAGGCAAGCTACCGGACGGTCACCGTTTCCGACGGCATCGAGCGGCTCAACACCCTGCGCCGCGTGGCGGGCTTACCCTTCATCCTGGTGGTCGGCATGGCTACCGATGATTACCTGGCCGACTGGCGGGGGTCGGTACGTCATTCCGTCGAGTTGCTCGCGGTCTTCCTGCTCGTGTCGATGGGCTCCGCGGTGCTGATCTCCCGGCTCTACCGGCGCCAGTTCCAGAATGCCGAGCACCTGCGCCAGAGCCATGCGCGCCTGGAAGGGACCCTCGCCGACCTGGGCAATCGCGACCGGGTTCTCGGCGCCACCGAGCAGGTGGCCGGTCTGGGCGTGTTTTCCTTCGACCTGTCCAGCGGCGAGGCCTACAGCTCGGCGCAGTTGCGCCGGGTGCTTGGCGGGCAGCCCGAGGACGCACTGAGCGTCGATATCTGGGCCGAGCGCGTCCATCCGGACGACCGTGCCCGTGTCGTGCCGCGCTTCCGTGAGGGCCTGATGGAGCGCGGCGAGCCTTTCGACGAGGAATACCGGATCGTGATGCCGGATGGCGCGATCCGCTGGATCCACGGCATCGGCGGTGTGGACCTGGATGCCGGGGGGCGGCCGGTGAGTGTGTACGGTGTGTCTCAGGACATTACCGGGCGCAAGCAGGCAGAGGCTTCCCTGCAGGAGGCTCTGGACGAATACGAGAAGCTGGTGGAGCGCATGCCGGCAGGCGTCTTCAAGCAGCGGGTGTATGCCGGTGGTGATTTCAGCTTCATCTACGTGAGCCCGCGCTTCTGTGAACAGATCGGTATCGACGAGGCGACGATCCTGGCCGACCCCCGCAGCGTCACGCGGAAGATCCATCCTGACGACTATCCCGGCTACGCGGCGCGCTGCCGCACCGTGCGCGAGAGGCCGGGCCCCTTCGACTGGGAAGGGCGCGTGGAGGTGAATGGTGAGCTCCGCTGGATGTCGGTGCTGTCGCGCCCGACGCGCCTGCCGGATGGCGACATCCTGTGGGAGGGGGTGCAGTCCGACATCACCGACCGCAAGCGGGCCGAAATGGCCCTGCGCGAGAGCGAGGCGCGCTACCGCTTGCTGCTGCAGTTCTCGCCGGTGGGCATCCTGCAGTACGACAGCGAACTCAAGGTCAGCTACTGCAACGTACAGTTCGCCGAGATCATGCAGGTGCCCTACGACTACATGGTGCACGTGGACTGCAGCAAGCTCAGCGACCGGCGTGTGCAGCCGGCGTTGCAGGCGGCGCTGGAGGGGCGTCTCGGCGAATACGAGGGGCCTTACCAGACGACCTTTGCGGGCAAGGAACTGAACATCGCGATGCACTGCGCGCCGCTGCGTGGCGCTGCCGGAGGGCCGGTCGGCGGTATCGCGATCCTGCAGGACATCACCGAGCGGGTGGTGAAGGACCAGGAGCTGGCGCGTTACCGCGACCATCTGGAGGAGCTCGTCGAGGAGCGCACCGCCGACCTGGTGGCGGCCCGCGCCGAAGCCGAGCGCCTGGCCCAGGCGAAGAGCGAGTTCCTCGCCAACATGAGCCATGAGATCCGCACGCCGCTCAACGGCGTGCTCGGCCTGGCCCACATCGGTTACCGGGAAAGCCGTGGGCGTGACCGGGCACGGGACACTTTTGCGCGCATCGTGGCGTCTGGCCAGCTGCTGCTGGGCATCATCAACGACATCCTCGATTTTTCGAAGATCGAGGCCGGCAAGCTGCGCATCGAGGAGATTCCGGTGGAGCTCGCCGGCGTCATCGGCGAGAGCCTGGCCCTGATGGAGGGGCGGGCCCAGGTCAAGGGGCTGGTGCTGCGCTTCCGCCGGGCTACCCAGTTGCCGGAGCGCTGCATCACTGATCCGCTGCGGGTCGGGCAGATCCTGCTCAACCTGTTGTCCAACGCGATCAAGTTCACTGAGAAGGGCAGCGTCACGCTGGCTGCCGAGTTCGCCGACGGGCAGTTGGTTCTGCGGGTCAGCGATACCGGCATCGGTATGAGTCCGGAGGAGATCGCCAAGGTCTTCGCTCCCTTCGAGCAGGCCGACAACTCGGTCACCCGCCGCTTCGGTGGCACCGGCCTGGGGCTGGCGATCACGCACCGGCTGGTCGAGCTGATGGGTGGCACGCTCAAGGTGGACAGTCAGCCCGGCTGTGGCAGCACCTTCGAGGTGCGCCTGCCCTGCAAGCCGCTGTCCGGGGAGATGGCTCCGGTGCTCCCGTTGTTGCCCGAAGAGGTGTTGCCGGGCACCCGGCTGGCCGGCCTGCGGGTGCTGGTTGCCGAGGACAACGAGGTCAACCAGATGGTGCTGGAGGCCTTGCTGCAGGAGGATGGTGCCCGTGTGACGCTGGCTGGCAACGGCCAGGAGGCACTGGAGCGGGTGCGCGAGTGCGGCGGGGAGGGTTTCGACCTGGTGCTGATGGACGTGCAGATGCCGGTGATGGATGGTTACGCGGCGACCCGCGAGATCCATGCGCTGGCCCCCACGCTGCCGATCATCGGGCAAACCGCCCACGCCTTCGAGGAAGAGCGGACACGCTGCCTGGAGGCCGGAATGGTGGCCCACATCGCCAAGCCGGTGGATCCGGAGCTGCTGGTGCGGGTGATCCGCAAGCATGTCCGCAACCTGGTTGCAGCCACGCCGTAGCGCCCGTGGCGGCGCATGAGTCTGGCCCCGGAGGCGGGGGCCGCAGGTGGCTTATGAACGCGGCGCGAGCATGATGATGGCCATGCCGGCCAGGGCCACGCTGCCGCCAACGGCGTCCCACAGGGTCGGGCGGATGCCGTCCACTGCCCACAGCCACAGCAGCGCCACGCCGATGTAGACGCCGCCGTAGGCCGCGTAGGTGCGGCCGGCAGCGGTGGGGTGAAGGGTCAGCAGCCAGGCGAAGGCGGCCAGGCTCAGCGCGGCCGGCAGCAGCAGCCAGGCGCTGCGGCCTTCGCGCAGCCACAGCCAGGGCAGGTAGCAGCCGAGGATCTCGGCCAGCGCGGTAAGGGTGAACAGGGCCAGGGTCTTGAGTTCGGACATGTCGGATGGAGGCAGAAATGTGGATCAAGAGTAACCCGTCACAGCCGGAACCGCGCCCTTCGGCGACGATCCAACTCCTGCAGGCCGGCCCACCGGAGAGTCGTCCATGAACGAGAAGTCCCGTAGTGAGCTCTTTCCCGCCGGCGATGCGTCCTTCAGCCGGGTCGTCGAGTGGGTGCCGACTGCCATGGTGATGGTGGATCGCGAAGGCCGCATCGTGCTGGTCAATGCCCAGGCGGAACGCCTGTTCGGCTACAGCCGCGACGAGTTGCTGGGCGAGTCGGTGGACCGCCTGGTGCCGGCCCGCATGGCGGGCCATCATCCGGCCTACCGGGCCAGTTTCTTTGCCGATCCGCACTCGCGGCCGATGGGCAGCGGGCGCGATCTGTTCGCGCGGCGGCGGGATGGCAGCGAGTTCCCGGTGGAGATCGGCCTGACGCCCATCGAGGCCGGCGGCAGCTTCATGGTGCTGGCGGCGGTGGTGGACATCACCGAGCGCAAGCGCCAGGAGGAACGCTTCCGGCGCGTCGTCGAGTTTGCGCCGAGCGCGATGGTGATGGTGGACCGGGGCGGCCGCATCGTGCTGGTCAATGCGCAGACCGAGCAGCTGTTCGGCTATCCCCGCGAGGCGCTGATCGGCGAAGCGGTGGAGATTCTGGTGCCCGAGCGCCTGCGCAGCGAGCACCAGCACTTCCGCAACGGCTTCTTCCACACGCCGCTGGCGCGGCCGATGGGCGTCGGCCGCGACCTGTTCGCGCGGCGCGCCGACGGCAGCGAGTTCCCGGTGGAAATCGGCCTCAATCCCATCGATACCGACGAAGGGCCGATGGTGCTGGCCTCCATCGTGGACATCACCGAGAGGCGCCGCGTGCAGCAGACGCTGGAGAGCGCACTGCAGGAAAAGACCGTGCTGCTCAACGAGGTGCACCACCGGGTCAAGAACAACCTGCAGGTCATCTCCAGCTTGCTCAATCTGCAATCCACCCATGCCACCGATCCGCGCCTGCGCAACATCCTGGCGGAGAGCCAGAGCCGCGTGCGGGCGATGGCCCTGACCCATCAGCTGCTGTACGAGCGCAAGGATTTCTCGCGCATCGACCTGGGCGAATACCTCGACCGCCTCACTCAGTTGCTGCTCAGCAGCTACCGGGAGGACAGCGCCCGCATCGCGCTGCGCTGCGTGCTGCCGGGCGAGGCGCAGTTCCTTGACCTGGAGCGTGCGGTGCCCTGCGGTCTTATCGTCAATGAGCTGGTCACCAATGCCTTCAAGCACGCGTTCCCGGCCGTGCGCAGCGGCGCGGTGCAGATCGAGCTGAAGGCGGTGGGCGCGGAGCTCGACCTGGCGGTGAGCGACGATGGCGTCGGTCTGCCCGAGGGCTTCGACCTCGCCAGCGTGACATCCCTCGGCCTCCAACTGGTTCCACTGCTGGTGGACCAGTTGCGCGGCCGCTTTACCGTCGAGAGCGGAAAGGGCGCCCGTTTCGCGCTACGCTTTCCGCTGGCCCTGCCGACCCGGAGATCCCGATGATTGCCGAGAAGCCGATCAATCTGATGCTCGTCGAAGACGAGCGTGTCGTCGCCTTCGACCTCAAGAACCAGCTGCAGGCCCTCGGCTACCGCGTGGGCGCCATGGTCGGGAGCGGTGAGCAGGCGGTCAGCCAGGTGGCCGACGTGGCACCCGACCTGGTGTTGATGGACATCCACCTGGAAGGAGACATGGACGGCGTCGAGGCCGCCACCGAGATCCAGGCCCGCCACCGGATCCCGGTGATCTACCTGACCGCCTTCGCCGAGGACGACACCCTGCGCCGGGCCCTCGATAGCAGGCCTTTCGGCTACCTGGTGAAGCCCTGGGATGTGCGCGAACTGCATGCCTCGATCCAGATGGCGCTGGCCCGCCGGGAAGTGGAGGTGGCGGTGGAGCGCAGCGAGCTGCGTCTCAAGCTGGCGCTGGAAGCGGCGGCGCTGGGTGTGTTCGAATGGCAACCCGCGCAGCACCGCATCCAGGGCGACGGCTGCCCCAGTGCCCTGTTCGGCGAGGGCAGCCTGGTCACGGAGGGGGACCGGGAGGCGTCCTTCCTGGCCCGCGTCAGCCCCGACGACCGCGAACGGGTCGCCGCCGGCCTGAAGGCCGCCCTGCTCAGCGAGGACGCGCGGCGCATCGAGTTCCGCACCGCCCGCGACAACGGCGAGGCCCACTACATCGAGGCCCACGTGAAAGCCCACGCGTCGCGGCCGGCGCGCCGGGTGGTTGGCGTGCTGCAGGACGTGACCGAGAGGCACAAGACCGAAGAACGCCTGCGCCAGTCGAGCGTGGTCTTCCACACCGCCGCCGAGGCGATCCTGATCGCCGACCGGGAGCGGCGCGTGTGCGCCGTCAATCCCGCCTTCACGCGGATCACCGGCTACAACGAGGCCGAGGCGCGAGGCTTCGACGTGGATGTGCTGCTCCGCATCCAGCGCGGCGAGCAGGGCAATGCAGCCTTCTTCGCCGAGCTGGCGGCCAATCCGGACGGCTACTGGCAGGGTGAGGTGACTTGCCGCCGGCGCGGCGGCGAAGCCTTTCCGGCCTGGCAGAGCCTCAGCGTGGTGCGCGATGCCCAGGCCCAGGTCGGCAATTACGTGATCGCCTTTTCCGACGTCAGCGAGATGCATGTCGTCGAGGAGAAGCTGCATCACCTGGCCCATCACGACCCGCTCACCGGCCTGCCCAACCGCCTGCTCTTCGATGACCGCATCGAGCAGGTCATCGAGCAGGCGCGGCGGAGCCAGCAGCACTGCTTGCTGCTGTTTCTCGATCTGGACAGCTTCAAGGTGGTGAACGACACCCTCGGGCACGTGGTTGGCGACGAGCTGCTGCGCATCGTCGCCGGCCGCCTGCGCGGCGCGCTGCGCGGCACCGACACCATCGCCCGGTTAGGCGGCGACGAGTTCGTGGTGCTCACCGGCTGCAGCAGCCCCGAGTACGCCGCCGAGCTGGCCAGCAAGATCCTGCAGACCGTCAGTGCGCCGATCCGCCTCGGCCGGGACAACATCACCGTGTCGGGCAGCATCGGCATCGCCGTCTATCCGGAGGATGGTTGCGACCGCCACGCGCTGATGCGGGCCGCCGACATCGCGATGTATTCGGCCAAGGCGGCGGGGCGCAACCGCTACCAGTTCTATTCTCCGGAAATGGCGGAGCGCAGCAACGAGCGCCTGAACCTGGAGCAGGGCCTGCGCCGCGCCATCGAGGAAGACCAGCTGCTGCTCCACTACCAGCCGCAGGTGGAGCTGGCCGACGGGCGCATCGTCGGCGTCGAGGCGCTGGTGCGCTGGAACCACCCGCAGCACGGCATGATTCCGCCGGTGCGCTTCATCCCGGTGGCCGAGGAGAGCGGCGTCATCGACAGCCTCGGGCGCTGGGTGCTGGAGCGGGCCTGCCGCGAGGTGGCGGGCCTGTGCCAGCCCGGCGGCGAGCAGCTGCGCCTGGCCGTCAATGTGTCGGCGCGGGAATTCATGCGCGAGGACTTCATCGCCAGCGTGCTGGCCACGCTGGAGCGGACCGGCTTCCCGGCCTCGGCGCTGGAGCTCGAGATCACCGAGAGCACACTGCAGGCGATGGAGCGCAGCATGGAGATCCTCGCTGCCCTCCGCCAGCACGGCATCGCGGTGAGCATCGACGATTTTGGCACCGGCTATTCGTCCCTCAGCGTGCTGCGCGACCTGCCCATCGACCGCATCAAGATCGACCGCTCCTTCATCGTCCACCTCCCCGAAAAGCGGGAAGGCATGGCGATGATCGAGGCCATCGTGGCCCTCGCCGGCTCCCTCGGCATGGAGATCATCGTCGAGGGCATCGAGCGGCCCGAGCAGGCCACGCTGTTGCTGGAACTCGGCTGCGGCGGCGGCCAGGGCTACCTGTTCAGCCGCCCGGTACCCCATCCACAATTGCTCGACCTGCTGGCCGGCAAGGACTGAATCCCGTCGCTGGCGCGCACCGCCACCCGTACGCGAGCCCCGCCGCAAAAAAATGCGGCGGAATGCTTGCAAAGCGACGTTTGACGGCTATAATGCGCGCCCTTCCCCAGTGCAAAGCCATCAGCGCCGCGCACAGGCAGTCATTGCCCGGGTATGCGTCCTTAGCTCAGTTGGTTAGAGCGCCACGTTGACATCGTGGAGGTCGGCGGTTCGACTCCGTCAGGACGCACCAATCCTTCCCAGCAACTTCCCCCCGCTCACGCTCCCCGTTACAGTCCGGTTCCGTCTCCGCTGCGGCCCTGCCGACGATTCGCCATGACCCGTACTTCGACTTCGCCGAGCCCGCCTTCCGCGCCCCAGTTCGTGCCCGTCGGCATCGTGCCCACCGCTGAACAGCGCGAGATCCAGACCTGCCGCGCGCGCTACGTGATCGCCATGGCCAACGCCGGTGCGGCCAAGACCACCACGCTGGCCCTGCGCATCGCCGAGTCGATCAAACGCGGCGTGTGGCCGGAGAGCATCCTGGCGCTGACGTTTTCCGAAGAGGCGGCGCGGGTGCTGCAGGCCCGCCTGGTGGACATCGGCGTGGACGAGCGCAGCGCGCGGCGCGTCAAATGCCTGAGCTTCGACGAATTCGCCCGCCAGGTGCTGCTGAAGGCCGAAGGCGCGGAGGCGCCGCGGCTCGACACGCCGGAAGCCCTGGCGCCGCAGGTGCGCATCGCGGCGGGGCACTTGCGGGCCGAAAACGAGGAGAGGCGCCATCCGCGCGAGCTATGGTTGCCCGAGCACAACGAACCGATCTTCGAATTCCTCGAGCTGTCGCGCCGCCTCAAGGCGAGCCTAGTGGTGCCAGGAGGCGGCGAGGAGGAGAGCGCCGAGGACTGCGCCGAGCGCTGCGGCATCCCCCTCGCTGCCTTCCTGCTGCATGGCGCGCTGGAAGCCTGGCGTGCCGGCCCTGACGATGTGCCGCGCTGGCGCGCCGAGTTCGACGCGACCTACGACCTGGCCCGCCGCCTGAGCGACGTGGATCGCCCGATCGAGCTGCCGGCCTACCGCATCGTCGTGGTAGATGAGCTGCAGGACATGAACCCGGCCAGCTACGCGGTGCTGGAAGCGCTGCTGATGCGCGGCAAGGCCTTCTTCACCGGCGCCGGCGACTTCGACCAGGTGATCCACCGCTGGGCCGGCGCCGGCACCGATTTCCTGCATACCCGCTTCGGCCAGGGCTGGCCCGGCGTCGTGCGCCTGCCGCTGACCTGCAGCTACCGTTACGGTCCGCCGCTGGCGGCGGCCACCGCGGCATTGAAGAACAAGGTGGTGGATTCCGGCCGCGAGCACGAGACGGTGCTGCGCGTGCAGCCCTGTGCCGACCACCGGGCCGTCGCCGCGCAGGTGGCGGCGGACCTGGCCGACTGGAAGCGGCGCGGCGGCCGGCCGGCCGCCTGCGCGGTGATCCTGCGCGCGCCCTACCAGTCCATCCCGATCGAGAACGCGCTGCTGGAGGCCGGCATCGGCTGGCGCATGGAGGGCCTGGCGAGCTATCTGCTGCGCTCCGAGGTGCTGATGCTGCGCGGCGTCATCGCCTTTGCGCTGCAGGACTACGACTCCATCCCCGGCGTCGACAAGCGCCTACAGGTGCTGCAGGCCCTGCTGCAATGGCAGCAGTTCGAATGGGGCGCCGAACGCCTCGATGACGAGGCGCTGAAGACTGCTGCCGCCCAGCCCTCGCTGTTCGAGGACTTTCTCAACGGCACGCTGCTCAAGCCGCAGACCCGCGCCGACAAGCGCGCCGCCGGCAAATCGGGCGAGGCCCAGCTGCAGGAGGAATTCCGCTTCCTCGACAAGCTGAAGGCCCTGCGCCAGAGCGGCCAGCACCACGAGGCCAATGCGCTGCAGCACTTGCGCGAGGCGGAGGCGACGAGCGTCGATGAAAGCCCGGCCCAGCGCAGCGCCCGCGAGCGCCTCGGCCTCACGCTGGCCGCCTTGCGCGCCGCGCCGCCGGATACGCCGGCCGCCACGCTGCTCGAACAGGCGGTGACGTTGCTCGACCTCAAGGGCGTGGCCCGCCGCCTGTTCCTGGCGCCGGCCACTGCGGCACTGGTGGCCCGCTCCATCGACGGCTTCATCGACGTGGCGCGCCGCCAGAACCTGCCGCTGCGCGATTTCGCCCGCTGGCTGCACAAGGCGGAGACCAAGGCCGAGCGCCTGCGCAAGTCCGACACTGTGCTGCTGTGCTCCGTCGAGGCGGCCAAGGGCCAGGAGTTCGACGCCGTGCTGCTGCCCTTTCTGGAAGAAGGCGCCTTCCCGCTGGCCGGCAGCGACGCCCAGGAGGAGAGCAACCGCTTCTACGTGGCGGCGACCCGCGCGCGCGACGAACTGCACCTCTACGTGCCGGAGGCGGCCGAGCGGGTCAGCCGCTACGTGAAGGCGATGCGCATCGACAAGGCGGTGCTGCGCGGCCGCCACCAGCTGGCCAGCGGCCAATGGAGCTGAAGGACGCGGATCTGGCGCTGGCGCCGGGCGTCGTCATCGTGCATGCCGACGACGCGCTGATCGTCGCCGACAAGCCGTCCGGCCTGCTGACCATACCGGCCCGCGGCGAGGACCGGCAGGACTGCCTGGTGGCCCGCGTACAGGCGCTGTTCGCCGATGCGCTGGCGGTGCACCGCCTCGACATGGCGACGTCGGGCCTGATCCTGCTGGCCCGCGGCGCCGAGATGCAGCGCCGCCTGAACCTCGCCTTCGAGCAGCGCATCGTCGGCAAGCGCTACGAAGCGCTGGTGCATGGGCACATAGGGCCGGATGCCGGAGAGATCGACCTGCCGCTGGCCGCCGACCCGCAGCGCAATCCGCAGCAGATCGTCGACCGGCAGCACGGCCGCCGCGCGCTGACCCGTTACCGGGTCGTCGAACGCCGTGGCGCCGGGCCGGACGCCGTCACCCGCGTCGAGCTGAAACCGGTCACCGGCCGCACCCACCAGCTGCGCGTGCATCTCCAGTCCCTCGGCCATCCCATCCTCGGCGACCCCCTCTACGCGCCGCCGGCCAGCGCCGAGCGCCACCACCGCCTGCACCTGCACGCCGCTGCCATCACGTTGATTCACCCGCTACGGCGCGTGCCGCTGGGCTTCGACAGCGTGGTGCCGTTTTGAACCCATTCCCCGCCGGCCGGTCCGACACATGCTGTTTCAAAAGTTCACTTGAAGCAGGGAGGGGGGGCTAGCACTCTCGCCGGTCTGGCGCGGGGCCGTTTTTCCGTGCATTGGCGAGCGGGCCCTGTCCCCGGCGCAGTCGAAGGTAAGAAGTTCAAGAACATGCTGTTTCAAGCCCTGAAGGACATTCGCTGGACCTCGCTGGCCTGCTTGTGCGTGCTCGGCGGATGTACGGCGGTGGGGCCCAATTACAAGTCTCCGGAGCTGTCGGCGGCCGACGTGCCGAACAAATGGACGTCCCGCTCGGACGTGCCGGCGCCGGCATCCGTGAAGGGCGCCGGGGTGAAGGACATGCCGGTCAACTGGTGGGCGGAGCTGTCCGACCCGGTGCTCGACCACATGGTGGACAAGGCCTTTGCGAGCAGCCCGACGCTGGAGGCGGCAATGGCCAAGCTCAACCAGTCCCGCTCGCTGACCGGGCAGGCCAACGCGGCGGCCTCGCCGACGGTGGATGGTTCCAGCGGCGTGCAGGCCTCCGGTGCGTCGAACAGCAGGACGTTCACGCAGTCTTGGCTGTCGATGAATTCCTCCTGGGAGATCGATCTCTTCGGCTCGGTGCGCCGCGGCCGGGAAGGGGCGCTGGCGCGCGAAGCGGCGCAGGCGGCGACGCTGGCCGACGCGCGGGTCAGCCTTGCCGCCGACGTTGCGGACGCCTATCTGAGCTACCGGGCCTGCCAGTCCTACGCGGCGCTCAGCGAGCAGGACGTGGCCTCGCGGGAAGCCACCGCGCGGCTGACCGAGGCCAGCGTGAAGGAAGGTTTCACCGCGCCCTACCAGGCCATCCGCAGCACCGCCTCGGTGGCCGAGGCGCGCACCCAGTTGGCGGCGACGCGGGCCCAGTGCGAGCGCCTGGAGAACCAGCTGACGCGCCTGACCGGCATTCCGCGGCCCGAGCTGATGTTGGCGATGGCCGACAAACCGACCGGGCTGGAACGCCTGCCGGTGCCCAAACACTTCGACATTTCCATCCCCCGCGACGCGCTGATGCAGCGGCCGGACGTGCGTTCCGCCGAGCGCAGCCTGGCGGCGGCGTCGGCGGACATCGGCCTGGCCGAGGCGGATCGTTACCCGCGCCTGACCCTCAATGGGGATTTCGGCTTCACGGCGAACAAAAGCGGTGGCAGCGGCAGCGTGTCCTTCGGCTCGTGGTCCTTCGGGCCGTCGGTGAGCCTGCCGATCTTTGACGGCGGGCGGCGCAAGGCGGCGGTGGAGTTGGCCAAATCCCGCTACGACGAGGCGCTGGCCGACTACAAGGCGCGGATCCGCCAGGCCATCCAGGAGATGGAGGACGCCCTGACCCGGTATGCGGCGGCCCACGAAAGGGCGGAAAATGCGCGTATTTCCGGCAGCGAGTACCAGCGCTTCTTCGAATCCGTCGAGGTCCGCTTCCGCGAGGGGGCCAGCAATCTGCTCGAGCTAGAGGATGCCCGGCGCTCCATGCTCACGGCCCAGCAAACCTATCTGAGCGTCCAGCAGGAGCGTCTGCAGGCGTGGATCGCGCTGAACCGGGCGACCGGGGGCGGGGCGCACTATGCGTCGGCGGCCGACCCGGCCCACCGCACCGTGGCGGCCGATGCACCGGCTCCGAATTGAGGTTCCAATCTTGTCTTTCGCGAATCAATCCTTCCTGAAGAAATGCACCGTCTCGGCGCTGGCGCTGGCCACGCCGATGGCTTTGATGCTCGGTTCGGCGTCGTTCTCGAGCGCCGAGCAGGCGGTGGCGTCCCAGTCCGCAAATCCTGCCCCGCCGGCCAAGGTCGCACCTGCCGCCCCGGTGGTGGTTGCGCCGCCGCCCCCACCGCCGGCGCCACGTGTGGTGTCCTGCCTGCATCCCAAGTCAGCCGTGTGGCCCGACCTGATCCGCGCCAGCGGCAACGTGATGCCGTGGCAGGAGACGCGCATCGGTGCCGAAGTGGGCGGGCTGCGCCTGTCCAGCGTGATGGTGAATGTCGGCGATCAGGTCAAGAAGGGGCAGGTGCTGGCGCGCCTGGATACGGCCACGGTGGAAACCGATATCGACGCAGCCAAGGCCCAGGTGGCCGAGGCCGAGGCGACGCTGGCCCAGGCGGTCGCCACGCTGGAGCGCGGCAAACGCCTGGCGCCGTCGGGCGGCGTCAGCCAGCAGGAGCTGACCCTCTACGAAACCCAGAAGCACACCGCCGACGCCCGTGTGAACGCCGCGCGGGCGCAGGAAAGGCGCCAGCAGCTGCGCATGCAGTACGCGACGCTGGTGGCGCCGGATGACGGCCTGATCTCGGCCAGCTTCGCCGCCGAAGGCACCATCGTGCAGGCCGGCAGCGAGTTGTTCCGCATGATCCGCCAGGGGCGCCTGGAGTGGCGCGCCGAAGTGAAGGGCGAACTGCTCGGCAAGCTGGCGCGCGGGCAGGACGTGACCGTCGACAGCCCCCTCGGGCCCGACGTGAAGGGCCACATCCGCCTGGTGTCGCCGACCATCGACCTGACGAGCCGCAACGGCCTGGTCTATGTGGATCTGCCTGCGGATACCGATCTCAAGGCCGGGCTGAACGTCTCCGGCAGCATCCTGCTGGGCCGCCACAAGGTACTCGCCGTGCCGGTCGCTGCGGTGCAGCGCCAGAAGGGCAGCGCGCGGGTGTTGATCGTCGATGCGGACAACAAGATCCAGGCGGTCGAAGTCGGTGTCGGCCGGACCAAGGATGACTGGATCGAGATCACGTCCGGGCTCGATGAGCGCAGCCGCGTCGTGACCAAGCCCCAGGGCGAGCTCCATGTCGGCGACGTGGTCAAGCCGGTGTCCGATGATCAGGCTTAGAATCACGCCTTCGCAATCAATCCTCCGGCGTTTGCCCGCGTTCCGTGCGGGAATCGACGCCATCTTCGTGGCCCGGGGCCTGTTTCTGGCAGCTCAGGCGGCCCGCACCTAAACGCTTGCACAAGAAGTCCATGCCTTATCGTCACATCCTTCCAGGCCTGGCGCTGGCCGTCTCCCTTGGCGCCCAAGCCGCTACGCATGAAGCCGCACATCACGCGGCAACCCCCGCCACCAAGAGTGCTGCGGCCAGCAAGGCTGCACCGAAGAAGGCGGCCGTGAAGCCCGCTGCCCACAAGGAGCACAAGGAAAAGGCGTCCCCGCCCGTCGCCAGGAAGAGTATTCCGGCGCCGGCCCCGGCGATTCCGCCGGAAGTCGTCCGGCGGATGACCGAACTGGAAAACGCCAATCGGCAACTGGAGAGTCGCGTCGAGGAACTGGGCCGTCAGGTCGGTGGCCTCAGCCAGGCCCACTCCGAGCTGAAGCGCGCCCATGCGGCGTCGGCAACCCCGGCCATGCAGCCGGCCTCGCCGGTGCCGATCATCGGCTCGCTGGTGGCCAGCGTGTTCGGTGGTTTGTTCGGCTTTTTCGGTGCGCGCCTGGGGCGCGGCCTGAAGCTCCCGGCCAGGCCAAAGGCCGCGGACAAGAAGCCTGTGCCGTCCAAGGCCCAGGTGGCCGCGCGCATGGAGTCGACCGGCGAGCGCATCGAACCAGTGTTGATGTAGGTCGTCTGCCCGGGCTCTTGTGACCCGGGCTGCGCCGATTTGGGCGCCCGTGTGTCCGAAGCGGCTGCGCCGGGGGCGGCTGGGGGCTTATTCCGCGTGGGCGGAACTGCTGCGCTTGCGATCCTGCATGTAGGGGCTGCAGGCGGCGTCCGACACCAGCAGGTGATGCGTCGTCCAGTCTTCCATGACGCTCAACAGCCCGCTGCGGTCGAGATTCCCGGCCATGGCCTTCATCAGCAGGTCGAGGATCCGTTCGCTGAACGCGGCGTGTTCCTTCTGATGCGCCTCGAGCGTCGGGCAGCCGTTGCGGCGCAGGAGGGCTTCCTCGGTATGAAAATGCCTGGCGGCCAGCGTGGCCAGGTTATTGAGCAGGGTGTGAAACTCGCTCGAGTTGCCGCCACGGCTCTCGTCGAAGCGGCTCATCGCTTCGCGGGCGAGGGTCAGTATCTCCTGGTGCTGCTGGTCGATGATCTTGTTTCCGGTGATCAATCCCGGTCTGACGATTTCCATTTTTCTGTCCCCTTATTTGTTTTGGTATGTCTCATTCTTCCACGTGAGGATACATGGATACAAATCCATGGGGAGGATGGATTTGTATCGAAAATGGACAGTTTGGGTATGGAAGCGTTGTTTCACCAATCCTTCGTGGCGACGATGGCCTGGCACTTCGGGCAGCCTTCCCACGGCAGGCAGTCGCAGTCGAGTTCGAAGTAGCGCACCCCGACCTTCACCATAGCCGATGCCGTGGCGGGTTTGCTGCGAGGGGTGGGCTTGGATGGCGGCGCTGCTGCGGCGTCCCCGGGTGCGGGAAGCCAGCGGGCGAAGGCGGCCAGATCCTCGGTGTCCTTCACGTACCAGGTCTTGTTGACCGGGTCCCAGCGCGCGCCAAGGCGCTTGGCATCGTCCTTTTCGGCAAATGGTACTTGGAGGTTGGTGCGCATTGGCGTGGGTCCTTGTCTGTGATCCGGGTTGCCTGGCCTGGTGGATTGCCAAAGATTCTGTGGTCACGGTCGGCGCTTCCGGGTCGGCATCTTTTCTCCATCGATTGTACGTCCTCGCATCAGCCGGGCTGCATTCCGACTGATATTTCATGGTCGAATTGAATTCAGTGTTCAAAAAATTCCGCACTTTTGTTGCACTCTGAATTCAGAGTTTGTATAGTCGCTAAAAAACGGCCGTACCCAAAAGGAGAACAGCCCAGTGCCGCAGGTGGCGTCAGGGCTTGACATGGAGACATCGGAATGAACGCGAAAGACTGCAGTTGCGCCTGCTCGAGTCAGGCCTTGGGAAATGAAGATCGCCGCAGGGTCCTCCGTCTGGCTGCCGGTGGATTGGTGGCCGGCTTGACGTTGGCCGGGCGGAGCGCCCACGCGGGCCAGGGAAGTGTGGTTGCACGAGTGGTCCCTGGCGACCTGCTGGTGGAAGACGATGCCGACGGCGAGCCGACGCCGCTCAAGGTGGCGGATCTCAAGCCGGGCAAGCCGCTGCTGGCCTTCCCTTTCGATGCTGCCAAGAAGCAACCCCGCTCCGAGACGCGATTGAACAAGGTGGTGCTGATCCGCTTCGCCGAGTCGGAGCTGGATGCCAGGCTGAAAGCCGTTTCCGCAGGCGGCGTGCTGGCCTTTTCCTCCGTGTGTACCCACAACGGTTGTGACGTGAAGACCTGGATGGCCAAGGAGCAAGTGCTCGCCTGCTTCTGCCACGGTTCCAAGTTCTCTCCGACCCAGGCTGGCGCCGTGATGGGCGGACCTGCGCCGCGGCCCTTGCCCTTGCTTCCCCTTTCCCTCAAGGGCGACACCCTCGTCGTTGCTGGCGATTTCACCGCACCTCCCGGTTACGCGCCGGCGGGCTGACACCCTCAGATTTTTCGCACTGGCGGCCACCAAGAAGCCGCTCTAATCACAACTGGAGACAAACAAATGAAGCGAATCGTGACGCGCCTGGCTGTCGGTACGGCCTGTGTTATGTCATCGGCATTGGCGGTGGCGGCCCTTGGCGATTACCGGCCAGTGACGGATGCCCGGCTGAGCAACCCGGAGCCGGCCAACTGGTTGCAGTATCGCGGCAACTATGCGGGTTGGGGCTACAGCCCCCTGGCATCGATCACCGACGCCAACGTCGGCAAGCTGACCCTGGCCTGGGCTTTCGCCACCGGCCAGACCGAGGGCCATCAGTCGCCCCCGATCGTCAACAACGGCTATATGTTCGTCACGACGCCGGGCGCTCAGGTAATCGCGCTCGATGCCAAGTCGGGCAAGGAGCTCTGGCGCTACAAGAAGGAGCTGCCAGCCGAGCTGCTGCAACTGCATCCGACCAACCGGGGGGTGGCCCTGTACGGTGACAAGGTCTATGTCGCCACTGTCGATGCCTATCTGGTGGCACTGGACGCCAAGACCGGCAAGGAAGTGTGGAAGAAGGCGGTGGGCGACTGGAAGGCGCTCAACTACGTCACCCTAGCGCCGCTGGCCGCCAAGGGCAAGATCATGATCGGCTCCTCGGGCGGCGAAACCGGCGTCCGTGGCTTCGTCGCTGCCTACGATGCGGAAACCGGTACGGAAGCCTGGCGTACCTACACGACGGCGGCCCCGGGTGAGCCGGGCGGCGATACCTGGCCGGAAGGCGCCTACAAGAACGGTGGTGGCAGCATCTGGGTGACCGGCTCCTACGATTCCAAGACCAACCTGGCCTACTGGGGCACCGGCAACCCGGCGCCGTGGCCGACCGAAGGTCGCAAGGGCGACAACCTCTACACCGGCTCGACCATCGTGCTCGACGTGGATACCGGCAAGCTGCAGGGCCACTTCCAGTACAACCCGAACGATGCCTGGGACTGGGACGAAGTCTCCGCCCCGCTGCTGATCGACCAGGAAGTCAAGGGTAAGAAGCGCCAACTGGCGGTGCATGCCGGCCGCAACGGCTACCTGTGGGTGCTCGAACGCAATGGCCAGAAGCTGAACTTCGTCGATGCCTACCCGTTCGTGAACAACAACACGATCAAGTCCATCGATCCGAAGACCGGCCGTTCGACCTATTTCGAGAATCGTCGTCCGGGCGTGGGCAAGGGCGATGTGCATTTCTGCCCGTCCCTGTGGGGCGGCAAGGACTGGACGCCGGAGGCCTACAACCCGCAGACCGGCCTGCTCTACGTGCCGGCCAACAACAACCTGTGCGCGGAGCTGCCTGAGCCGGAGCCGACCAAGTACAAGAAGGGTGACCTGTACATCGGTTACCCGATCGAGGCGATCCTGACCGGCCTGCGTTGGGCCAAGGGTAGCGATACGGCGCCCAAGACCATCGGGGAAATCCAGGCCTGGGACCTTAAGACGGGCAAGCAGGTGTGGACGCATAAGTTCCCGACCTTCAACTGGGGCCCGCTGCTGACTACTGGCGGCAATCTCCTCTTCGCCGGCGGTACCAACGACCGCATGTTCCGCGCCTTCAATGCCAAGACCGGCGAGAAGCTGTGGGAAGCTGCCACGCCGTCGGGTGTCACTGGCGTGCCGACGACCTTCGAGGTGGATGGTGAGCAGTACATCGCCGTGCAGTCCGGCTGGGGTGTGGATTCCCAGCGCATGCAGGGCGGCATCGACCGCCTGCTGGGTGAAAAGACCAACGTTCCGCAGGGCGGCACCGTGATGGTCTACAAGCTCTCGAAGTAAGCCTCTAACTCCGTCGGCCCGGCGTCACGCCGGGCCATCCTGGATCGTGTTCATGGGCCCTGTGCCCAGGTGTCGTTACGCCCGGAGGTAATCCAAAATGAATAAAGTCTGTCTCAACTACATCGACAACCAGTTCGTCGGCGCGCTCGGCGGCGGTCAGATCGAAGTCCGTAACCCAGCCACCCATGAAGTCCTTGGCAGTGTTCCCGACTCCACCCAGGAAGATGTGGATCGTGCCGTCGAGGCGGCCCGTCGCGCCCAGCCGGCCTGGGAAAGGCTGCCCGCGATCCAGCGTGCCACCCACCTGCGCAAGATCGCCAATAAGATCCGCGACAACAAGGAGCGCCTGGCCCAGACCATCACCCAGGAGCAGGGCAAGATCCTCGACCTGGCGCGCGTCGAGGTGGACTTCACTGCCAACTATATCGACTACATGGCCGAATGGGCGCGCCGCATCGAGGGCGAGATCGTGCAGAGCGATCGTCCGGGCGAGACAATCTTCGTGCATCGCAAGCCCATCGGTGTGGTGGCCGGCATCCTGCCGTGGAATTTCCCGTTCTTCCTGATCGCCCGCAAGCTGGCGCCGGCGCTCGTCACCGGCAACACCATCGTGATCAAGTCCAGCGAGGAAACCCCGCTGAACGCCTATGAGTTCGCACAACTCGTGGCGGAGTGCGACCTGCCCGCCGGCGTGTTCAACCTGGTGAGCGGTGGCGGCAAGACCGGCGCGATGCTGTCCTCCCACAAGGATGTCGGCCTGGTCACCTTCACTGGCAGCGTCGATACCGGCATCCGCATCATGGAAGCCGCCGCGCGCAACCTGACCCGCGTCAATCTGGAACTGGGTGGCAAGGCGCCGGCCATCGTGCTGAACGATGCCGACCTGGATCTGACCGCCCGCGCCCTGCATGCCTCCCGCGTGCTCAACACCGGGCAAGTCTGCAATGCCGCCGAGCGCGTCTATGTGCAGCGTGGCGTGGCCCAGGCGCTGGCCGAGAAGGTTACGGCGCTGATGGCCGAGACGCGCTACGGCAACCCGATGAGCGAGACCGACCTGCATATGGGCCCGTTGGTGAACCGCATCGGTCTGGACAAGGTCGCGGCCCTCGTTGAAAGCGCCCGTCAGCAAGGTGCCGAAGTGCTGACCGGTGGCAAGGTGGCCGATCGTGCCGGCTTCCACTTCGAGCCAACCGTGCTCGTCGGCTGCACTTCCAGCATGGACGTGATGAGAAAGGAAATCTTTGGACCGGTCCTGCCGATCCAGATCGTCGAGGACCTGGACGAGGCCCTGGCGCTGGCCAACGACTCCGAGTACGGCCTGACCTCCTCCATCTTCACCCGCGATCTGAACGCCGCGATGAAGGCCACTGCGGAGCTGCGCTTCGGCGAGACATACATCAATCGCGAGCACTTCGAGGCCATGCAGGGCTTCCACGCCGGCCGCCGCAAGTCCGGTATCGGCGGGGCCGACGGCAAGCACGGTTTGTACGAGTTCACCGAAACCCACGTGGTCTATCTGCAGACCCACTGATCCGCATTGCTGCCAGGTCCCAGCGCAGCAATTCCAAAGCCGTATCCAGCACCAGCCAGCCCGGGCGATCGCATGCCGATCGCCCGTCAGGGCGGTGTTGTCCCAAATTTTTGGCAGAGAACCACAGAGGAGACACAAGAAATGGCAAATCACATCAACAACAAGCAGCGCAAGTCGAAGGCCCTGCTGAAGGGCGCTGTACTGGTCGCCCTGGCCGCCATCGGCACCGCCGCCAACGCGCAGGTCGATCGTCGCTTCATCAGCCCCCACGAGTACGCCCTGCCGGTGGACTTCAAGCCGTTCAACATCTTCGTGCAGTACGCGACGCTGCAAAACACGCGCGATGTGTGGGATTCCGGCAGCCACAAGAATCGTTCCGCCAACAGCTCCGACACCATGGTCGGCCTGACCAAGTATGTCCGCCTGTGGACCCCGGAATTCAGCTCCAAGGTGGGCCTGGCCTGGGAAGTGATCGTTCCTGAAGTGGGTGTCCGCGACAAGACTGCGCGTACCTCCACCGGTGGCATGGGCGACCCGATCACCGGTTTCGCCGCCTGGTACAAACCGGCGGACAACTGGACCCTGGGTACCGACCTGTTCGTGTCCGTGCCGGTGGGTGACAAGGCGGTCGGCGGCGGTGATCGCTGGGATGTGCTGGGTTCCATCTTCTGGGATGCCCAGTTCGACAAGGTCAACTACGTCGGCAACTTCGGTTACCACTTCAATGGCGATTCGGTGACCGGTTCGCGTCCGGCCGACTACTGGCACCTGAACAACCGTCTGGGCTACCGCGCCACCGGCCTGCTCGAGCCGTACATCGGCCTGGATTATCAGAACAACCAGTCCGTCAATGGCAATCCGGGCGGTCATGAAACCGCTGCTGTGTTCGGGGTCATGTTCCACACCTATGACCATTCCTCCATCGCCGTGCATTACTCCAAGGGTATCGAGGGCTCCAACGCCCCGGTCTCCAACAACCTCAACGTGAAGTTCGCTTACGTCTTCTGATCGATTGTTTTAGCCGGGCCGGTCGTCTCTCCTGACCGGCCCATTCCGCAGGGCTCCTCTTGGAGCTCTGCGGAC
The DNA here is from genome assembly GCF_058800215.1 of Zoogloea sp. GW822-FHT05C07. Classification (NCBI taxonomy): domain Bacteria; kingdom Pseudomonadati; phylum Pseudomonadota; class Betaproteobacteria; order Rhodocyclales; family Zoogloeaceae; genus Zoogloea; species Zoogloea sp. GW822-FHT05C07. Next base: position 1,879,249 of record NZ_CM179510.1, on the reverse strand, counting down.
CCCGATTTTCTGGGAAGGCGTCGTGAACGCCTGGTGATTCTTCTTCTCCGGAAACCTCCCTTCTTCCACCGGAGCGGGCGCCTTCCCTTTCCTTATTCGAATAGCGATGACCAGCAAGACGAGCATAACGATCGGTATCCCGAGGACGTTCCGTCCCGGGGAACGCCGCCTCCCGTTGACCCCGGAGGTGGCCGGCAAGTACCGGCAGTTGGGCGCGCGGGTGCTCATGCAGCGTGGCGCCGGACAGACAGCCCATTTTGCCGACGAAGCCTTTGCCGGCATCGATCTGGTCGATACGGCGGCGCAGTTGTACGCGGAGTCGGATGTCCTTCTGTGCATCCAGCCGCCCGCTGTTGACGTACTGCAAACGATGAAGCCGAGCAGCGTGCTGATCGGCAGCCTGCAGTCCTGGAATGATGCCTCGCGCGTCGGCGAACTGGCACGGCGCGGGCTGACGAGCTTTGCAATGGAGCTGTTGCCGCGTATCAGCCGCGCCCAGAGCATGGACGTGCTGTCCAGCCAGGCCGCGGTGGCTGGTTACGAATGCGCACTGATCGCCGCCGACCATTGCCCGAAGTTCTTTCCGATGCTGACCTATGCGGCAGGCACGATCCGGCCGGCCAAGGTGCTGGTCATCGGCGCCGGCGTCGCCGGCCTGCAGGCCATGGCGACCGCCCGCCGTCTCGGCGCGATGGTGTCCGGCTACGACGTACGGCCGGAGACCCGCGAGCAGATCGAATCCCTGGGTGCCCGCTTCGTGGACGCCGGCGTTACCGCCAGCGGCGCCGGCGGCTATGCACGGGAGTTGTCGGCAGACGAGGTGCGTCTGCAGCGGGAAAGGCTCACCAAGGCGATTGCCGATTGTGATGCGTTGATCACCACCGCCGCCGTGCCCGGCAAGCGGGCGCCGCTGATCGTCGATGTCGACATGCTGCGCGCCATGCGTCCCGGTGCGGTGGTCGTCGACCTGGCGGCGGAAAGCGGCGGCAACGTGGCCGGCACGCAGCCGGGTGAAAAGATCCGGGTCGGCGAGGTGCTGCTCATCGGCCCGATCGACATCGCCAGCCGCATGCCGGTGCATGCATCTGAAATGTATGCACGCAACCTGTTCAATTTCCTGTCCCCGCTGATCAAGGATGGTGAGCTGGTGCTCGACTGGAATGACGAAGTGGTCGCGGGGACCTGCCTGACCCATGACGGCGAGATCCGTCATGAAGGAGTACGGCGGGCGCATGGCCTTTGCCTTTGATATGGGAGCGTTGTCTTGGAAGGCTTGATTGCAGTTTATATATTCATGTTGGCGGCATTCACCGGTTATGAGGTCATCTCCAAGGTGCCGGTGATCCTGCATACCCCGTTGATGTCCGGTTCCAACTTCGTGCACGGTGTGGTGCTGGTCGGCGGCATGATCGCGTTGGGCGAGGCCCATGGGCCGCTCGAGCAGGCCATTGGCTTCATCGCCGTGCTGCTGGGGGCGGCGAATGCCGCCGGCGGCTACGTGGTGACCGAGCGCATGCTGGGAATGTTCAAGGGCAGGGGAGAGCGCTCATGAGCACGCTGCCCTTGATCGAGGCGAGCTATTTTGCGTCGACGGTGCTGTTCATCCTGGGTCTCAAGGGGATGAGCTCGCCGGTCCGGGCCCGGCGCGGCATCGTCTGGGCCGGCGCCGGCATGCTGCTGGCGACGCTCGCCACCTTCCTGTGGCCGGGCATGTCGAACTATGGGTTGATCATCCTGGCCATTGCGCTGGGGGGTAGCTCGGCATGGATCTCCGGCAAGAAGGTGGCGATGACCGACATGCCGCAGATGGTGGCCATCTACAACGGCCTCGGCGGTGGCGCGGCGGCAGCCATTGCGCTGCTGGAGTTCTATCGCGGCGGGCTCAGTGCGCCCTCGGTGACGCTGCTGGCGACCTTCGGCGCCTTGATCGGCGCGGTGTCCTTCTCCGGCTCCGTCGTGGCCTGGGCCAAGCTGCGTGGGAGCCTAAACAGCGCGATCCGACTGCCGGGGCAGAACGGCATCAATGTTGGCCTGGCCTTATTAGCGGGTGGCCTCGGGGCTGCCATCATGCTCTATCCAGATCTCCGGCCCCTGCTGGTCATGGGCTTCTTCCTGGTGGCGCTGCTGCTCGGCGTCGTTGTCACGCTGCCCATCGGCGGGGCGGACATGCCGGTGGTGATTTCCTTGTTCAACGCCTTCACCGGACTGGCCGTGGGCTTCGAAGGTTATGTGCTGGGCAATCCGGCGCTGATCGTCGCCGGCATCGTCGTCGGTGCCGCTGGCACCCTGCTGACCCAGCTAATGGCCAAGGCCATGAACCGTCCTCTCGCCAACGTGCTGTTCGTGCCGGTGGCGGGGGGCGACGGTGAGGCCGTCAGTGGTGAGCAGAAGCCGGTTTCCGCAATGGATGCGGCCTCACTGATGAGCTACGCGCAGAAAGTCATCATCGTGCCGGGCTACGGCATGGCGGTGGCGGGCGCCCAGCACAAGGTGTGGGAGATGTCGGAGCTGCTGGAAGAGGCCGGTGTCGAGGTGGTGTTCGCCATCCACCCGGTGGCGGGCCGCATGCCGGGGCATATGAACGTGCTGCTGGCCGAGGCGGGCGTGCCCTACGAGAAGATCCTCGATCTTGAGGAGGTCAACGGTGACTTCGCCCAGGCCGACGTGGCGCTGGTGATCGGTGCCAACGACGTGGTCAATCCGTCGGCACGAACCGACAAGTCCAGCCCGATCTACGGCATGCCCATCCTCAACGCCGACCACGCGCGCAACGTCATCGTCGTGAAGCGGGGCAAGGGGACGGGCTACTCCGGTATCGACAACGCCTTGTTCTACGGCGACAACACGCGCCTGCTCTATGGTTCCGCCCAGCAGGCGGTAGCCGAGATGATCCAGCAGATCAAGCTGCTCGCGCAGTAAGGGCAGGGCGCCTGTCGCCCGCCTGTTCTTCCCGGCCTGAAGTCGATGCCGCCGGTCTGCTCAAGAGGAGCGGGCCGGCGGCATCGTGCATTTGGGCGCCCATTTCAGCGGCGGCGACGCATTGCAGGAGCTTCGCCGGAGTCCGGACACATGATGGGCAAAACAGATATTGACAAACTCTGAATTCAAAATACACTGACCATGTCTTTAAGAATTCTGAATTCAGAGTTTTGCCCGGGGAAGTCGATCATCTGATCCTGGCGATGTCCCGGAAAGTCCGCGCACGGACCACGGCGCGAAAAATACTATACGAGGAGACAAGACATGGCCACTTTCACCCGCAGGCAGTTTCTGGCCGCCGCAAGCATCGCTGCCGGAGCCGCGGCCCTGAGCCGCCCGGTGCTGGCGCAGACCGGCAAGGCGCCCGAGTTCAAGCTGAAACTCGGCACCGATCTCCCGATGACGCACTCGGTGAATGTGCGCCTGAAGGAGGCCATCGATGCGATCACCGCCGAGACCCACGGGCGCGTGGCCATCCAGCTGTTTCCCAACAACCAGCTGGGCAGCGACTCGGACATGATGTCGCAGATCCGCTCTGGCGCGCTCGAAATGGCCACCTTCCCGGGCACCGTGATGTCCACGCTGATCCCGGTTACTGCGATCACCGGCGTCGGTTTCGCCTTCTCCGGCTACGACAAGGTCTGGGCGGCGATGGACGGCGCGCTGGGCAAGCACATCCGCCAGGGGATCGAGAAGGTCAACCTGGTGCCCTTCGATACCGTCTGGGACAACGGCTTCCGCCAGATCACCAGCAGCACGCGCCCGATCCGCACGCCGGAGGATCTGCGCAACTTCAAGATCCGCGTGCCGGTGGTGCCGCTGTGGGTGTCGATGTTCAAGGCCGTCGATGCCGCGCCGGTCAGCCTGCCGCTCAGCGAGGCCTATCAGGCGCTGCAGACCAAGGTTGCCGACGGCCAGGAAAACGCGCTGGCGACTGATCGAGTCGGCCAAGTTCTACGAAGTCCAGAAATACTGCTCCCTCAGCAACCACGCGTGGAGCGAGTTCTGGTTCGTCGCCAACGGCCGCGTCTGGAAGTCCCTTCCGGCGGACGTCCAGCAGGTCATCGCCAAGCACATCAACGCCGGGGCGCGGCGCCAGCGCGAGGACATGGCGCGGGCCGGCAACGAACTGCGCAAGGTGCTCGAAGGGCGCGGCCTGGTCTTCAATGATGTGGACACGATGGCTTTCCGCAAAGCCCTGAGCGCCCGCGGCTTCTACGCCCAGGCGCGGGACAAGTTCGGGCCGGAGGCCTGGGCCTTGCTCAAGCAGTACGCGGGCGACCTCGCTTGAGCAAGGGAGACCATCATGAACACCCTGGTGCAATCCCTGGCGCCGGCCAATGGGGCGTCGCCCAATGGCTGGGCGAAAGGGGCCTTGTGGGCTGAGCGCCTGTTGGCGGGGGCGATCGAGGCCGTCGCCGCGCTGCTCATCGTTGCGGAGATCGGTGTGCTGTTCGCCGGCGTGTTGTCGCGCTACTTCCTGAGCGCGCCGCTGGTGTGGACGGACGAACTGGCTTCCATCCTGTTCCTGTGGCTGGCCAGCATGGGGGCGGTAGTCGCCTTCCGGCGCGGCGAACACATGCGGATGACGGCCCTGGTCAGCAAGATGTCGCCGCACCGGCGGGCCTTCCTGGATACCGTCGCCATCGCGGCGGCCGTGGCCTTCCTGCTGCTGATCCTCGGGCCGGCCTACGAGTACGCGGCGGACGAGGTCTTCGTGACGACGCCGGCGCTGGAGTTGTCCAATGCCTGGCGCGCCGCAGCCTTGCCGGTCGGGCTGGTGCTGATGGCGCTGATGGCCTTCATCCGCCTGCTGCGCACGTCCCATTGGGGGCTGGTGCTGGCGGCGGCGGCGACGACGCTTGCCGCGTGCGGCGCGTTCTGGCTGGCCGGACCGCTGTTGAAGGAATTGGGCAACTTCAACCTGATCGTCTTCTTCGTCGGCGTGACGGCGACGACGGTGCTGATCGGCGTGCCGATCGCCGTGTCCTTTGGCCTGGCCACCTTCGGCTTCCTCGCGTTGACCACCTCCATGCCGGTGAGCGTGCTGGTGGGGCGCATGGATGAAGGCATGTCGCACCTGATCCTGCTGTCGGTCCCGCTGTTCGTGTTCCTAGGCCTGCTGATCGAGATGACCGGCATGGCGCGGGCGATGGTGGCTTTCCTGGCCAGCCTGCTCGGGCATGTGAAGGGCGGCTTGCACTACGTGTTGCTCGGCGCCATGTACCTGGTGTCCGGCATCTCCGGCTCGAAGGTGGCCGACATGGCGGCGGTCGCCCCGGTGCTGTTTCCGGAGATGCGTCAGCGTGGCGCCAAGCCCGGCGACCTGGTCGCGCTGCTGGCTGCCACCGGGGCGCAGACGGAGACCATTCCGCCCAGCCTGGTGCTGATCACCATCGGCTCGGTCACGGGGGTGTCGATCGCCGCCTTGTTCACCGGCGGCATGCTGCCCGGCGTGGTGCTCGGACTGACCCTGTGTGCGGTGGTCTGGTGGCGCTATCGCAACGAGTCGCTCGAGGGGGTGCGCAAGGCCAGCCGTGCGGACATCGGGCGGGCCTTCGTGGTCGCCCTGCCGGCCCTGGCGTTGCCCTTCGTGATCCGCGCCGCGGTGGTGCAGGGCGTGGCCACCGCCACCGAGGTGTCCACCCTCGGCATCGCCTATGCGCTGCTGGTCGGCCTGCTGATCTACCGCGGCACGCAGTGGTCGCGGCTATATCCGATGCTCGTCGAGACGGCGGCCTTGTCGGGCGCGATTCTGCTCATCATCGGCACGGCCACCGGCATGGCCTGGTCCCTGACCCAGTCCGGGTTTTCCGCCAGCCTGGCGGACTTCATGGTGTCGTTGCCCGGTGGCCGCGCCATGTTCCTCGCCGTCTCCATCGTGGCCTTCGTGATCCTCGGCTCGGTGCTCGAAGGTATTCCGGCCATCGTGCTGTTCGGCCCGCTGCTGTTCCCCATTGCGCGGGCGGTCGGGGTGCATGAAGTGCATTACGCGATGGTCGTCGTGCTGTCCATGGGGGTCGGACTGTTCGCGCCGCCCTTCGGGGTCGGCTACTACGCGGCTTGTGCAATCGGGCGGGTCCGCCCGGAGGAGGGGGTGAGGCCGATCCTCCCGTACGTGTTCGCCTTGCTCGTTGGCCTGGTCGTCGTTGCTGCCGTGCCGTGGCTGTCGACCGGGCTGCTGTGAAATGAACGGGCTCGCGGGCCCGAGTTGTCAGAACAATCGAAAAGGGTAAAACCATGGATTTTTCACTGTCTCCCAAACTGAAGGAGCTGCAGGAGCACGTGCGGCGCTTCATCGCCGATGAAGTCATTCCGCTGGAGCGCGATCCGCGCCAGACGCCGCATGGCCCCACCGAGGAACTGCGTACCGAGCTGGTCGAGCGGGCGCGTCGGGCAGGGCTGCTGACCCCGCATGCCGGGCGTGAATTCGGCGGTATGGGCCTGACCCACGTGGAGAAGGCCATCGTCTTCGAAGAGGCGGGTTATTCGACACTGGGGCCGACTGCGCTGAACATCCACGCGCCGGACGAAGGCAACATCCACCTGCTGGAAGCCGTCGCGTCGCCGGCCCAGAAGCTGCGCTGGCTGAAGCCGATGGTCGAAGGGCGGACACGCTCCTGCTTCGCGATGACCGAGCCGCCCCCGGGCGCCGGTGCCGATCCGTCCATGCTGGCCACGACGGCGGTGAAGGACGGCGACGACTACCTCATCAACGGCACCAAGTGGTTCATCACCGGCGCCGAGGGCGCATCGTTCGCCATCATCATGGCGCGGATGGAAGACGGCACCGCCACGATGTTCCTGGCTGACATGGACCAGCCCGGCATCGAGCTGGTCCGCACGATGGATGCTCTCGACTCCTGCTTCACCGGTGGGCACGGCGTGCTGCGCTTCAACAACCTGCGCGTGCCGGCGTCGGACGTTCTGGGCGAGATCGGCAAGGGCTTCCGCTACGCCCAGGTCCGCCTGGCGCCGGCCCGTCTCACCCACTGCATGCGCTGGCTCGGCCAGGCGCGCCGGGCCCATGACGCGGCGCTGCAGCATGCCCGTACGCGGCAAGCCTTCGGGCGTACCCTCGGCGATCACGAGGGCGTCGGCTTCATGCTCGCCGACAACGAGATGGACCTGCAGACGGCCCGCCTGCACATCTGGCACACCGCATGGCTGCTCGATCAGGGCGAGCGCTGCAACTTCGAATCGAGCCGGGCCAAGGTGGTCTGCTCCGAGGCGGAATGGCGCGTCGTCGACCGCAGCGTGCAGATCCTGGGCGGCCAGGGCGTGACCCACGAAACCATCGTTGCGCGCATCTTCGCCGACATGCGGGCCTTCCGCATCTACGATGGTCCGAGCGAGGTGCACCGATTCAGCCTGGGCAAGAAAATCCTCGCCGGCCGCAGCAACGCGTCGGTTCGCCAGGGCGGGGAGGCATGATGGACAAGGGCTTTCTGCAACAGATGTTCAGCCTGGAAGGCCGGGTCGCGCTGGTGACTGGCGCGTCGAGCGGCCTCGGGCGGCATTTCGCCAAGGTGCTGGCCCGTGCTGGCGCTGAGGTGATCGTCACCGCCCGGCGTGCCGACAAGCTCGTCGACACCGTCAATGAGATCGCCGCCCTCGGCGGGCGTGCTCATGCGGTGGAGATCGACGTGACCGACGGCGCCTCCATCGTGGCCGCCTTCGACCGTGCCGCCAGCGTGGCCGACGTGCCGGACATCATCGTCAATAACGCCGGCCAGACGGTCACCAAGCCGCTGCTCCAGCAGACCGAGGAAGACTGGAACCAGGTCATCGATCCCAACCTGAAGGGTTGCTGGCTGGTCGCCACGGAAGGCGCGCGGCGCATGGTGGCAGCCGGCAAACCGGGCAGCATCGTGAACATCGCCTCGATCCTTGGCGAGCGGGTTGGTGGCGGCGTGGCGCCCTATGCGATCTCCAAGGCCGGCGTGCTCCAGGCGACCAAGGCGATGGCCCTGGAGCTGGCCCGCCACGGCATTCGCGTCAACGCGGTGCTGCCCGGCTACGTCATCACCGACCTGAACCGGGACTTCCTGCTCAGCGAAGCCGGCGAGAAGCTGCGCATGCGCATCCCGAGCCGGCGTTTTTCCGAGCTCGACGATCTGAACGGCACCCTGCTGTTGCTCGCGTCGGACGCCGGCAAGGCGATGTCGGGGGCCTGCGTGGCGGTGGACGGCGCGCATCTGGTCAGCGGCCTGTGAGGTAAGAAGAGCATGGATGATATTTCCAAGAAGGCGCTGGCCGGTTTCGTCGCCCAGGCTGCTGGCGCATCGGCAGCGGACATCGCCAGCGCCAGGCTGCTGTCCGGTGGGGCGGTGCAGGAGAACTGGCTGCTCGAGATCGAGCTGAGTGGCGGCGCCCTGTCCGGGCGCCTGGACTGCGTGCTGCGCTGCGACTCGCCGACCGCCGGGGTGGCGATCAGCCACGGGCGTGCGCAGGAGTTCGCGCTGTTGCGTACGGTCTTCGAGGCTGGCGTGACGGTTCCCGAGCCCCTGTGGCTGTGTGACGACCCGGCGGTGATCGGCCGCCCGTTCTTCCTGATGCGGCGCATCGGCGGCACGGCGGCGGGGCATGTCCTCGTCAAGGACGCCCGCTTCGGCGGCGACCGCGTGCAACTGGCCGAACGCCTCGGCCGGGAACTGGCGCGCATCCACTCGGTGCAGCCGCCGCAGGCGGCGCTGGATTTCCTCCCTTGGTACGAGGACGCGCCGGCGCTGCACAGCATCCGTCTTCACCGCAGCTACCTGGACGCCCACCACACCGCCTATCCGGCCCTCGAATGGGGCCTGCGCTGGCTTGAGCGCCATGCCCCGCCGCGGGACCGGATGGCCTTGTGCCACCGGGATTTCCGCACTGGCAACTACATGGTCGATGAGCAGGGCCTGACGGGCATCCTCGACTGGGAGTTCGCCGGTTGGAGCGATCCCCTCGAGGATATCGGCTGGTTCTGCGCCAAGTGCTGGCGCTTTGGCAAGCTGGACGCGGAAGCCGGCGGTGTCGGCGCGCGGGAGGACTTCTACCGGGGCTACGAGCAGGAGTCCGGGTGCGCCCTCGACCGCGACGCGGTGCGCTACTGGGAGGTGATGGCCCACATGAATTGGGCGATGATCGCCATCCAGCAGGCCGAGCGCCATTGCTCGGGGCGCGAGAACTCCCTGCTGCTGGCCCTGACCGGGCACATCGTGCCCGAGCTGGAGTGGGAAATCCTCAACATGACGGAGAACGACTGATGCGCGAACAACCTAAAGGAGACGCGCTGCTGGCTTGCGCCCGCCAGGTCCTGCGCGAGGAGATCCTGCCGACGCTGGCGGCGGATCGGAAGCATGCGCTGCTGATGGTGATGAATGCGCTGTCCATCGCCGAACGGCAATTGCAGTACGGCGACGGCCCGGAGGCCGAGGAACTGGCTGCCCTGCGCAACCTGCTCGACGATTCCCGCGTGGATGCCGCCGAAGGCGCCCGCCGCCTGAGCCGCCTGCTGCGTGAAGGCAAGGGCGACCCCGGCCAGCCCGCGCGCGAGGTGCTGTTCGGCCACCTGCGCCAGGTGGGCCTGCAGCGCCTGCGGGAGAGCAATCCCAAGGCCTTGCCGAAGTAAGCCACTCGGGTTACACGGGCTGCCGGTGTTGCACCGGTAGCCCGTCGGACGGAAATAAAGAAGCCCCCGGAGCCCAGTTGGCATCGGGGGCTAATGTTTTGCAGTTCGAGCGTGCCGATCTGGCCAAACTCGCAGTCACCGCCACGTTAGTGGCGGCTTTTGGGGCAATTTCAGACGCGGCTGGTGGCCGCCATTTCGTCGCTCTGCGAGGCGCCGGCGCCATTCACTTCGCGCAGGCGCTTGATCATGAAGTCGGCGGCTTCGGAGATATGCCGGCGGCCAAGGGCCTCGGCGGTCTCGCCGTCGCCGGTGCTGATGGCCTGCAGCATGGTGTCGTGCTGGTCCCAGATGTTGCGCGGCTGCTCGTCGCGCATCAGCACTTCGCCCATCACGCGCTGGGTGCTCGTCCAGTGGGTTTCCATCGTCGGGGCAATCAGCGGGTTTTCCGACAGTTCGTAGATGAAGGCATGGAAGGCCATGTCGGCGGCGACCATCGCCGGCACGTCGTTGTTGGCGACGGCCTTGCGGCCGGCGCGGATCAGCGCCGGGCCCTTGCTCTTGGCAGTCTTGGCGTTCAGTTCGGCGGCCCGCCGGCAGGCCAGGCCCTCGATGACAGCGCGCATGTCGTACATGTTGCGCACGTAGGTGAGGTCCAGCGGCGCGACGAGAAGACCGCGCCCAGGCGCATCCTGGAGGATGCCCTGGTTGCGCAGCAGCAGCAGCGCCTGCTGGATGGGCTGACGGGAAACGCCGAGTTCCTTGGCGATCTGCTCCTGGATGATGCGGGTGCCCGGCCGCAGCCGGCCACCCGAGATCTCCTCGAGGATGGCTTTGGTAACTTGTTCGACCAGTTTTGGTTGTGCTTCGATGGTTCTCATGGCGTTTCCGTCGTTTGGCGGCCTAATGCAGTTAGACCGCATTTTCCCCCAAGTTGCTTTCATTTCTCCAGCGGCGTTCAGCTTCGTCCCAGGATGCCAGTGCTTGCAGGTCGGGCACCCAGGCCAGCCCGGACTTGGCGTCGGACGACGCGGCGTCGGGGGTGACCAGCACATCCAGCAGCGCCGGGCGGTTGGCCAGGGCGCGTTCGATGGCCGCCGGGAGGTCTTCGGGCTTGCTCACCCGCTCGGCGTGCATGCCGAAGGAGCGGGCCATGCCGGCGTAATCCGAGAATTGAAGATGGGTGCCGCAGACCTTGCCGTGGGTCTCCCGCTGGTCGCGCACTTCGATGGCCCACGAGCCGTTGTTGGCGACGACGACCAGCAGCGGCGCCTTGTGGCGGACTGCGGTGTCGATCTCCATGGCGTTGAAGCCGAAGGCGCCGTCGCCGGTGGCGACGACCACGGTGCGGTCGGGGCAGGCCAGGCTGGCGGCAACGCCGAAGGGCGTGCCGACGCCGATGCAGCCAAGGGAGCCGGGATCGAGGTAGGTGGAAGCCGGCAGGCCGACCCGCGCGAAGCTGAGGAAGTCGCCGCCATCAGCCACGACCACGGCGTCGTGCGGCAGGGCGTCGCGCAGGGCGGCCAGCACGCGGTTGGGGTGCATCAGGCCGTCCGGGCCTGCCGGCGCTTCGCGCATGCTGACGGCCAGCTTCGCCGAGCGTTCCTCGTGCTTGGCACGCAGGGTGCGGCTCCAGTCCGTGTCAGTGGCCGGCTGGCGGTCGCCGGCTGCCTTGAGGATGGCGTCCAGCGTCAGGCGCGGGCTGGCCAGCAGCTCGATGGCGCCGCGTCGGTTGTCGCGCAGTTCAGCCGCGCAGTCGGCGATCCGCAGGAATTGCGCCTGGCCGAAGACGGCGGGTGAGCCGTAGGCGAGCTGGAAGTCGAGTCGGCGGCCAACCGTCACCACCAGGTCGGCCTGGCCCATCACCGCGCCGCGCATCGCGGCGACGACCGAGGGATGCTCGTCGGGGACGAGGCCGCGGCTCTCGCCGGTGTCGAGATAGGGCGCCTGCAGTCGTTCCAGCAGTGCACACAGCTCGGGCCCGGCGCCTTGCGCACCGCGTCCGGAGATGAACAGCGGGCGCTTGGCCGACCACAGCAGATCCACTGCGGCGCGCACCGATGCTGGGTCCGGCAGCGCTTCCGGCAGCGTTTTCGGCGCGAAGTGCTCGGGCATCTGGACGGTGAGGGGCACCTCGGCACGCAGGGTATCCACCGGGAAATCCAGGTACACCGGGCCCGGCGTATCGCCGCCGTGGCCCTGGGCGCGGGCGACGGCCTCATCGAGTTCCTGCAGGACCAGTGCCGGCTGCCGCACGGTGCGCGCGTAGCGGACGATGGAGCGGACCAGGTCGGTGTGCACCATGTCCTGCAGCGCGCCGCGGTTTTCCTGGGCCTGCGGCGGCGTGCCCGACAGCACCAGCACCGGCGTCCGCGCCACATGGGCGTTGGCGATGCCGGTCATGGCATTGGTGACGCCGGGGCCGGCGGTGACCAGGGCGACGCCGATCTTGCCGGTGAGCTGGGCCTCGGCATGGGCCATGTAGACCGCGGCGCGTTCGTCCCGCACATCGACGATGCGGATGCCTTCGGCGTCCAGGCGCATCCACAGCGGCATGATGTGCCCGCCGCACAGGGCATAAACGCGCTCCACGCCGCGTTGTTTCAGAAAGCGGGCGATGACCGCCGCTGCAGAGTGTTCCGAAATCGGTTGAATGGCCACGATGTCTCCTGTTCTTCGATGAGGCCTGGACTCGAAATCCGCGCGGCAGAGGGCCCGCCGTCCGTCCCGGACCATGGCTCAAGGGTGTTGTGCGAATCGAGTTGCTACACTGGCGATCCTATCGTATTCTGAATTCAGAAGTCCATAATTTCTTCGACGGCCGACAGGTAGCAGGCACGTAAAACCAATCTGAGGAGACCCTAGACATGAGCCACCTACTCACCATTTCCGATGCAATCGCCACCCACGCCCGGCTCACGCCGAACAAGCTCGGCACCCGTGATTCCAGCCGGGAGCTGACCTACGCCCAGTGGGATGAGCGCGCCAGCCGGCTGGCGGCTGGCCTGGTGGATCTCGGTTTGAAGAAGGGTGACCGCGTCGCCGTCCTCGCCTACAACTGCATCGAATGGATGGAGATCTACGTCGGGTTGGCGCGGGCCGGCCTGGTCGCTGTGCCGCTGAATTTCCGCCTGACGGCGCCGGAGATCGCTTATATCCTCGAGGATGCTGAAGCCGCTGCGCTGATCTGCGGCGCCGAGTTCGTCGACACCGTCAATGGAATCCGCGCCGGGCTGCCGCTGCTGCAGGGGCGCTGTGTTGTCATCGGCGACGGTATTGAGGCGTGGACTGGCTATGAAAGCCTTGTTGCCCGCGGCCGTCCGGACCTTGAATTCGAGGCGGTCCGGCCGGAGGACATGTGCGCGCTGATGTACACGTCCGGGACCACCGGACGCCCCAAGGGGGCGATCCGCAACCACGCCGGCAGCACCCTGATTGCGCTGGCGACGGCGCTGGAGATGGGCTTTACGCGGGATGACAACGCGCTGCTGGTGATGCCCCTGTGCCACGCCAACTCCCTGTATTTCGGCACGACCTTCATGCATATGGGGGCCACCGTGGTCGTCGATGACCGCCGCAGCTTCAGTCCGGAAGCCCTGCTGGCCACCCTGGTCAAGGACCGGATCACCTTCACATCCCTGGTGCCGACCCACTACATCATGGTTCTGGCGCTGCCGGAGGAGGTGAAGGCCCGCTACGACATGGGCAGCGTCGGCAAGTTGATGATCTCCTCCGCGCCGGCGCGCAAGGACACCAAGCTGGCCATCATGGAGTACTTCCGCAATGGCAAGCTCTACGAGCTGTACGGCTCCACCGAGGCCGGCTGGGTGACCCTCCTGCGTCCGGACGAGCAACTGGTCAAGCTGGGGTCGGTGGGGCGCGAGTGGGCCGGCAGCGGCGCCATCCGCCTGCTCGATGTGGACGGCTGCGAAGTGCCGGACGGCGAGGTGGGCGAACTGTTCTCCCGCACGACCTACGTCTTCGACGGCTACTGGAAGAACGACGCCAAGACCCGCGAGGCCTTCCGCGGCGAGTGGTGTTCGGTGGGCGACATGGCCCGCCGCGATGCGGATGGCTACATCTGGCTGGTGGACCGCAAGAGCAACATGATCATCAGCGGCGGCGAGAACATCTATCCCTCCGAGGTCGAGGGCGTCATCGGCAGCCATCCGAAGGTGAAGGACGTGGCGGTGATCGGCATTCCTCACGAGAAATGGGGCGAAACCGTCCAGGCGGTGATTGTGCCCCACGACGGCCAGCAGATCGCCGTCGAGGAGATCGAGGAGTGGTGCCGCCAGCGCCTGGCCGGCTTCAAGTGTCCGCGCTCGGTGCTGTTCATTGCCGACCGCGACATGCCGCGCACGGCCACTGGCAAGATCCTGCATCGCCACCTGCGCCAGCGCATGCTGGAGTCGGAGTCCGCGATCGCCGCCTGAGCAGCTTTGACACGCAAAAACGCCCTGGCATGCCGCGGATCGTGATCCGGCGGCGCCCGGGCCCGCTGCGGCAAGTCCGAGGACTTGCCGCATGTCTTTTGGGGGTGCTGGGATGCAGCAAGTACTGAACCTGACCTTTCCTTTCTTTGCGCTGGTCCTGTGTGGCTATGCGGCGGCGCGCTGGCGTCTGCTGCCGCTCGACGCCATTCCGGGACTGAACGTGTTCGTGCTGTTCTTCGCACTGCCGTGCATGCTGTTCCGCTTTGCCGCCAACACGCCCATCGAGCATCTGCTCGATACCAGCGCTTTCCTGACTTATCTGGTGTGTGCGCTGGCGATGGTGGCGATCACCATCGTGGCGACCCGCTGGCGCAAGATCGGCTGGAACGACGCATCCTTCGGCGCACTGGTGGTCGCCTTTCCCAATACCGGCTTCATGGGCATGCCGCTGCTGGCGTCACTGCTCGGCGGGCGCGGCCTGGCGCCGGCCGTGGTGTCGCTGGCGGTGGACATGGTCGTCACCACATCGTTGTGTATCGGGCTTTCGCGCCTGAACGCGGCGGGTGACAGCAAGGACCCGGCAGTTGCCCGCAAGGTGCTGAAGGGGGTGCTGGTCAATCCGCTGCCGTGGGCGATCCTGCTCGGCGGGCTGTCGTCGTATGCGGAGCTGTCCCTGTACGGGCCGTTGGCGCGGATGGTGGAGATGATGGCCAATGCGGGCTCGCCGGCAGCGCTGTTCACGATCGGGGCGGTGCTGGCCCGATCGCAACTGCACGCGGCGGCGGCGGGCGGAAAGTCGGCGGGGAGTCGGGATGTGCCACGGATGGTGCTCTTCAAGCTGGTCCTGCATCCTTGCCTGGTTCTGCTGGTCGGCAAGCTGGCGATGTTCGTCGGCTTGCCGCTGAGCGCGTCGGCGCTGACCGTCCTGGCCCTGGTGGCGGCGCTGCCCAGCGCCAGCAGCATCCCGATGCTGTCCGAGCGCTATGGTGCGGATACCGGCCGGGTCGCCCAGGTGGTGTTGGTCACAACGGCCTGCGCGTTCATCAGCTTCTCCGCGTCCGTCGCATTCCTGCTGGGCGAAATGTCGAAGGTGTAAACGGCCGATGCCGTTCCGGACCCCAGGGTGCCCGGAACGGCATCGGCTTTCAGTCCGGATGGGTCAGCGCTGGCCCAGCCGGATGCTGCCGAACAGCAGCTTCTGGTCGGAGGGCTGGGAGCGCCAGTACTGGGGCGGTGCGCTCACCTGGGCACCCAGCTTGGCAGCAGCGTGCCACGGCCAGCGCGGGTTGTAGAGCATGCCGCGACCGATGGCGACCAGGTCGGCCTGGTCCTCGGCGATCACGGCTTCCGCTTGCTCCGCTTCGGTGAGGAGACCCACGGCGATGACCGGCAGCTTGGTTTGACGCTTGATCTCGGTGGCGAAGGAGA
Organism: Zoogloea sp. GW822-FHT05C07; assembly: GCF_058800215.1. Lineage (NCBI taxonomy): Bacteria > Pseudomonadati > Pseudomonadota > Betaproteobacteria > Rhodocyclales > Zoogloeaceae > Zoogloea > Zoogloea sp. GW822-FHT05C07. The sequence goes on along the minus strand of NZ_CM179510.1, from coordinate 1,863,799 downwards.
GCTGGTAGCCGGGGCCGATGCTGATCTTCTGCTGGCTCGACAGGCCGCCGCTGGAGACGTGCAGGAAGCTGCAGCCATGGGCTTCCAGGGTCTGACAGAAGCTCACGCTCTGCGGCAGGTCCCAGCCGCCCTCTACCCAGTCGGTGGCGGACAGGCGCACGCCGACTGGAATGTGGGCCGGCACAACGGCACGCACCGCGTCGAACACCTGCAGCGGGAAGCGCATGCGGTTTTCCAGGTCGCCGCCGTAGGCGTCGCTGCGCTGGTTGGACAGGGGAGACAGGAACTCGTGCAGCAGGTAGCCGTGGGCGCCGTGCAGCTCGATCAGGTCGTAGCCGGCGCGCACGGCGCGCTGCGCCGCATCGACGAAGCCAGCGAGGATGCGGGCGATGCCAGCTTCGTCCAGCGCTTCCGGCGCGGCTTCGCCAGGACCATGGGGAATGGCCGACGGGGCAACCGGAACCCAACCTTGCTCAGGCGGCAGTAGAGCACCACCTTCCCAGGGCACGGCGCTGGAGGCCTTGCGTCCGGCGTGGGCGAGCTGAACGCCGATGGGTATCTGCGAGTACTTGCGCGCGCTGCGCAGCACCTGGCTGATGGCAGCCTCGGTTTCGTCGGACCACAGGCCCAGGTCGTTGGCAGTGATGCGTCCTTCAGGGGTGACCGCGGTGGCTTCGACGATCAGCAGGCCGGCCCCCGACAAGGCCAGCTGGCCCAGGTGGATGGTGTGCCAGTCGGATGCGCAGCCGTCCTCGGCGGAGTACTGGCACATGGGGGGAATCACGATGCGGTTGGGCAGGTCCAGCTGCCCGATGCGGAAAGGCGAGAAAAGCTGACTCATTGGGTCTCCATGAAAAGGGGCGTCTGGTGTGATCAGGCGACCAGGTGGATGCGTTCTGTCTGGCATTGATGATCTTCGCCAAATGCGGCCTGGAAGGAAGGACGTTCCTGCCAGCGCCGCCTGAATGTGCCCAGGTATTCGAAGCGCGCATCCAGCGAGGTCTGGTCGGTGGCCAGCCTGGATACCGCGATGGCCGAGTAAAGGGCGATGTCCGCGAAGGTCGGTTTCGCGCCGCCGAGCAGCCAGGCCCGGCCGTCGGCGAACTGCCGGTCCATCACCGCCGCGTGGTACAGCGCCTCCCGCCAGTAATACGCGCTCCACTGGGCGTCCGGCGGGGGCGTGAACTGCAGTTCGGGGTCGCCATGGACGATGTTGATCGCCATCATCAGGCGGTCGAGCATGTGCAGGAAGATGCGCCGTTCCCACATGGCGTCCTGGCCCTGTTCCAGATCGCTCTTGCCGAGCACCTTGCGCCCCGGAAAGCGCTGGTCGAGATAACGGGCGATGGCGCCCGCATTGGTCAGGTAGCTCCCGTCTTCCAGCGCAAGGCTGGGTGCTTCGCCCCACGGCGTGGCCGCAGCGTAGGGGCAGCGGTGCAGCTCGCCGCCCTGAGGCGCGTCGTAGATCACCTCATCGACGTGCGCGGCGATCCCTTTCTCATGAATGAAGAGGCGCAGCTGCAGGTGCTCGGGGTTGGGGAATTCGGATTCGGAAGCGTACAGGCACAACATGTCAGTCATGGCGAACTCCTTCGGCGGATCACGCGAACAGCCACGGTTCCTGACGACGGCGCTGAGCCTCGTAGGTGCGGATGGCGTCGGACTGGGCCAGGGTCAGGCCGATGTCGTTGAGACCATTCACCAGACAGTGCTTGCGGAAGGCGTCCACCGCGAAGGGAATCACGCTACCGTCCGGCAGCTGCACGGTCTGTGCCGGCAGGTCGATGGTGAGACTGTAGCCTGGTGTGGCGTCGACCTCGGCGAACAGCCGGTCGATCAGCGCGGCGTCGAGCACCACCGGTAGTATGCCGTTCTTGAAGCAGTTGCCGAAGAAGATGTCGGCGAAACTGGGTGCCAGCACCGCGCGGAAGCCGTGGTTCTCCAGGGCCCATACGGCATGCTCGCGGCTTGAGCCGCAGCCGAAGTTCTCGCGGGCGAGGAGGATCTGGGCGCCGGCATAGCGAGCCTGGTTGAGCACGAAGTCCGGGTTGGGGCGGCGCGAAGCCGGGTCCTGGCCGGGCTTGCCGTGGTCCAGGTAACGCCATTCGTCGAACAGGTTGGGGCCGAAGCCGCTGCGGCTGATCGACTTGATGAACTGCTTGGGGATCAGCGCGTCGGTGTCCACGTTGGCCCGGTCGAGTGGGGCGACCAGGCTGCTGAGGGTGGTGAAGGCTTGCATCAGTGGGCTCCCAGGCTGTCGGGTGCGACGAAATGGCCGGCGATCGCGGCGGCGGCGGCCATCACCGGGCTGACGAGGTGACTGCGCCCGCCTGCGCCCTGGCGGCCCTCGAAGTTGCGGTTGGAGGTGGAGGCACAGCGTTCGCCCGGTGCCAGGCGATCATCGTTCATGCCGAGGCACATCGAGCAGCCGGGTTCGCGCCATTCGAAACCGGCGTCGCGGAAGATGCGGTCCAGTCCTTCCGCTTCGCCCTGGGCCTTGACCAGGCCGGAGCCGGGCACGGCCAGCGCGAGCTTGATGCCGGGAGCGATGCGCTTGCCCTTCAGCACCGCAGCGGCGGCACGCAGGTCTTCGATGCGGGCGTTGGTACACGAGCCGATGAAGATCTTGTCGAGTGGCAGGCCGGTGATCGCGGTGCCGGCCTCGAGGCCCATGTAGGCGAGGGCGCGTGCCATGCCGGCGGCCTTCACCGGATCGCGCTCGTCGGCGGGGTTGGGCACCTGGCCGTCTACCGGGATGACCATCTCCGGGGACGTACCCCACGTCACCATCGGGCGCAGCCCGGCGGCGTCGATCGCCATCACGGCATCGAAGCGGGCGTCCGTGTCGCTGACCAGGGTGCGCCAGTAGTCGGTGGCGACGTCCCACTGCTCGCCGCGCGGGGCGAAGGGGCGACCGCGCAGGTAGTCGATGGTGGTGTCGTCGACTCCGATCAGGCCGACCCGGGCGCCGGCCTCGATGGCCATGTTGCAGAGGGTCATGCGGCCTTCCATGCTTAGGCCACGGATCGCGCTGCCGCCGAATTCGATGGCGTAGCCGGTGCCGCCGGCAGTCCCGATGCGGCCGATGATGTCGAGGATCAGGTCCTTGGCGGTGACGCCAGCCGGCAAGGCGCCGTCCACCTTCACCAGCATGGTCTTCATCTTGCGCACCGCCAGGCACTGGGTGGCCAGCACATGCTCCACTTCCGAGGTCCCGACACCGAAGGCCAGCGCGCCGAAAGCGCCGTGGGTGCTGGTGTGGGAGTCGCCGGCCACCACCGTCATGCCGGGCAGGGTGGCGCCCTGTTCGGGGCCGATCACGTGGATGATGCCCTGGCGGCGGTCGCCGAGGCCGAACTCGGTGATGCCGAATTCGGCGCAGTTGCGGTCGAGCTGCTCCACCTGGATGCGCGAGAACGGATCGGCGATGCCCTGGTCGCGGGCGGTGGTGGGCACGTTGTGGTCGGCGGTGGCGATCACCGTTTCGGGCCGCCAGGGTTTGCGCCCGCTCAGGCGCAGACCCTCGAAGGCCTGCGGGCTGGTCACTTCATAGACGAGGTGGCGATCGATGTAGAGCAGGGTCGGGCCGTCCTCGCTGGCGGGCGGTTCGGACACCACGTGACGCTGCCAGAGTTTTTCGAAGAGGGTACGGGCGATCATCTCAGTGGCTCCCTTCGGTGGCGAGGGCTGGGGGCACGCCGGGCGTGCACGGGTTGGTACCGGCCAGGCGCTGCTGGGTGTCGCCACCGGGCAGCGGGTAGCGGCGGGTGGATGGGCCGGCCTTCATCACCTGCCCGGGGACGGCATGGCCGACCAGCTTGGGCAGCGTGAGGGCGGAGTCCACCAGCGCGGACAGGTCGACGCCGGTGTCGTAGCCCATCGCGTCGAGCATGTGCACCAGGTCTTCGGTGCAGACGTTGCCGCTGGCGCCGGGGGCGAAGGGGCAGCCGCCGAGGCCGCCGAGCGACGCGTCGAAGCGGACCACGCCGGCATCCAGCGCGGCCAGCGCATTGGCGAGGCCCATGCCGCGGGTGTCGTGGAAGTGGGCGGTCAGCGTGATGTCCGGTAGCTCGCGCAGGACCAGGCCGCACAGGCGCTCCACCTGGGCCGGGTTGGCCACGCCGGTGGTGTCGCACAGGGTGACGCGCAGGATGCCCAGATTGGCGATGCGCTCCACCAGCGTCAGCACACGGGCGTCGCTGACCGAGCCTTCGAAGGGGCAGCCGAAGGCCGTGGACAGGGATACATTGACGGCGGCGCTGCCGTGGGCGAGGGCGGCGATCGGGGCGAACTGGGCGAGGGAGTCCTCGCAGCCCATGCGCAGGTTGGCGCGGTTGTGGCTTTCGCTGGCGGACATCACCACGTTGAGCTCATCGACGGCGCAGCCTAGGGCGCGTTCGGCGCCACGCAGGTTGGGCACCAGCGCGGCATATTCCATGCCGGGCTGGCGGGTGATGCCGCGCATCACCGTTTCGGCGTCGGCGAGGGCGGGGATGGCCTTCGGCGAAGTGAAGGAGGTGACCTCGATCTTGGCCAGCCCGCTGGCGGACAGGCGGTCGATCAGGGCGATCTTGTCGGCGGTCGGAATGAAGCGCGGCTCGATCTGGAAGCCGTCGCGGACTGCGACGTCGTGGATGTAAATGCGTTGGCCGTGGGCTTGTTTCATGGGCGTGTTCCTCGCGTAGCGGCTCAGACGATGCCTTGCTCGTGCAGGCTGGTGCGGGCATCCGCGTCGTAGCCGAGGCTGGCCAGCACTTCGTCGGTGTGCTCGCCGAGGCGCGGCCCCAGCCAGCGGGTCCGGCCCGGGGTGGCGGACAGCTTGGGAATGATGCCGGGGAAGTCCACCTGGTCGCCGTTGGGCAGCCCGTGGGCCTCGATCATCCCGCGGGCCTGGTAGTGGGGATCGGCGTGGATGTCGGCGGCGGTGTAGATGCGGCCGCTGGGCACTGCGGCCTCTTCCAGCACGGCGAGCACGTAGTCCAGGTCGTGCTGGGTGGTCCATCCGGCGATGGCGCCGTCGAGCAGGTCGGTGAATTGCACCCGACCGTCGTTGCGGGCCAGGCGCGGGTCGTCCGCCAGATCATTGCGGCCGATGGCGTTCATCAGGCGCTTGTAGATGCTGTCGGAGTTGCCGGCGATGATCACGTAGCGGCCGTCCTTGCACGGGTAGGTGTTGGACGGGGCGATGCCCGGCAGCGAGGCGCCGGAGCGTTCGCGGATGTGCTCGAAGGCCGAGTATTCGGGGATCAGGCTTTCCATCACGCCGAACACCGCTTCGTACAGGGCCACGTCGATGAACTGGCCGGTGCCGCCATTCACCTTGTGGTGATGCATGGCCAGCAGCGCGCCGATCACGCCGTACAGGGAGGCCAGCGTGTCGCCGATGCTGACGCCGACCCGCACCGGCGGACGGTCCGGGTAGCCGGCCAGGTAGCGCAGGCCACCCATGGATTCGGCGATCGCGGCGAAGCCGGGGCGGTCCTTGTAGGGACCGCTCTGGCCGAAGCCGGAGACGCGGACCATGATCAGCCCGGGGTTGAGGGCACTCAGATCGTTCCAGCCGAGGCCCCAGCGCTCCAGCGTGCCAGGGCGGAAGTTCTCGATGACGATGTCGGCGTCCTTGACCAGCTCGCGCACGATCTCCTGGCCGCGGGCCTCCTTCATATTGACGGTGATCGACTTCTTGTTGCGGCTCTGGGAATACCACCACAGGGAGGTGCCCTCGTGGAGCTTGCGCCAGTTGCGCAGGGGGTCGCCGTCGCCCGGCGACTCGATCTTGATGACCTCTGCGCCGAACTGGGCAAGCAGGCTGGCCGCGTAGGGGCCGGCGATCAGCGTACCGAGTTCGATCACCTTCACCCCGGCAAGGGGCAAGGGCTGGTCGGCGCCGTTTTCCTTGGTGTTCATGATGCTTCCTTGGGGAATCGCCGGGCGAGTGTGGTCCTCGGGCCGCCCGGCCGATACAGTGGATTGGGGTGAGGGGAGGGCTTACTCGGGTAGCTCTTTGCCGCGTGTTTCAGGCATGAACCAGGGTATGACCAGACCGAGCAGGTAGATCAGCCCGATGCTCATCGCCGCCTGCGGAATGCTGCCGAAGGTCTTGACGATGGAGCCGGCGAGGATCGGGAACAGCCAGGCGATCAGGCGTGCCGCGTTGAAGATGAAGGAGGCCGCCGTGGCGCGTACGCTGGAGGTGAACAGCTCGGCCGGGTAGATGGCCATCCAGGAGTAGGCGCAGCCCAGGGTGAAGAAGCCGTTGATGAAGGCGGCCACCATCAGGCCCTCGATGGAGTGGGTCCAGAGGTAGGTGATGGCGGTGGTGAGCAGCGCACCGGCATAGGTGAAGGTCAGGAACAGGCGCCGACCGAGGCCGTCGGCGAGGAAGCCGGACAGCAGGTAGGCCACCACGGCGCCACCGGTGTAAAGCAGTGCGGCGCGCAGGCCCCACACGCCCGGCGTCGCTTCGCCGACCGCCTTGGCCATGGACACCGCATACTCCGGCAGCAGCGCGGAGATGGCCCACCAGCCGACGGTGGTGGTCAGGGACAGCAGGAAGGCGAGCAGCGTACGCTTGCGGCTTTCCGGTTCGCGGAAGATTTCGGTCAGAGTGAAGGGGCGCTTGGCAACCGGCGCGCCGGTGCCGGTGGCAGCTTCGGTGGCGGCCCAGCGCTGGGCGCGGATGGCTTCGACCCACTTCTCGGACTCATCCACCGCGCGGCGGATGTACAGGCAGAAGAAGGCGGGCAGGGCGCCGACGATGAAGACCAGACGCCAGGTGTCCTCGCCCATCGGCATGGTTTGCGAAAGCACCAGCCAGACCAGCGCGGCGAGCAGGGTGCCGAAGCCGAAGCCCGATTGCAGGAAGCCGGCGCCCTTCGGACGGGCACGGTTCGGCCAGGTTTCGGCCAGCAGGGCGACGCCGGTGCTCCATTCGCTGCCCATCGCAAAGCCAGTGATGAAGCGCAGGAAGCAGAAGGTCCAGAAATCGTTGGCGAAGGCGGTGAGGCCGGTGAACAACGCGTAGAAGAACACCGAGTACAGCATCATCCGCTTGCGGCCGATGTAGTCGGCCATGATGCCGCCAGCCAGACCGCCGATGCCCCAGCCGAGCAGGGTGATGCCGATGGCGATACCGGCGAAGACTGCCTTGTCGGCCATCTGGGTCGGCAGCAGCATGGCCTTCAGGATGAAGGGCATCACGATGAAGAGGGCGTAGGCCTCGTAGCCGTCGAATACCCAGCCCAGCCAGCTGGCAGTGAGCACACGCCAGTGCTTGGAATTGAGGCCGGCGTGCCAGGGAAGGTCGCGCGCGCCTTCCGATACTGCGATGGAACTCATCTTGTCTCCTTCATTATGATTGTCCGGGGGCGGTTGCCGTCCCCTGCCCCCGCCGACGCTATGAATGCGTTTACGGACGGGGTTCGAGTGAAGTCTAGTTGGCGGCTGGAGCGGTGGATTCGGATGTCGTTGACTCATCCTTAACCAATGGTTAAGGATAGGTCCATGCCATCGCCGATCAATCTGAACCGCCTCGACCTGATCTCCCTGCGCCTATTTGTGGCGACCGTGGAGGGCGGTAGCCTGACCGTCGGTGCCGAGCGTTGCAGCATGAGTTTGCCGGCGGCCAGCAAGCGCATCTCCGAGCTGGAAGCCCACATCGGCTCCATACTTCTTGAGCGCTGCAAGCGTGGGGTTGCGCCGACCCCGGCCGGGCAGACGCTGATGCGCCACGCGATCGAGATCGTGGCCGGGCTGGAGAACCTGTCGGTGGTGATGGCCGATTTTCACCGCGGCGCCGGCGGCCATCTGCGTCTGTGGGCCAACACCTCGGCCTTCACGGGTTTCCTGCCAGCCTTGCTGGCCCGGTACTCGTCGACCTATCCGTCGGTGATGCTGGATCTGGAAGATGCGCTGTCGGAAGAAGTAGTGCGCGCAGTCGCGCGTGGCAATGCCGAACTGGGCATCGTTGCCGACAATATCCCGGTCGACGGGCTGAAAAGCCTGCAGTGCGACTCCGACGAGCTGGTGCTGGTGATGCCCCCCGGCCATCCGCTGACCGGCAAGGCGGTGGTCAGCATCGACGAGATGCTGGATTACGACATCGTCGGCCTCAACCGCGCCACCTCGCTGATGCGCCACGTTTCTGCGGCGGCGGACATGGTCGGCAAAGCCCTCAAGATCCGCGTGCAGGTGCGTGGCTTCGACGAAGTGTGCCGCATGATCGCCGCCGGCCTCGGCATCGGCGTCCTGCCCCGCGCCAGCATCGCCCCGCAGATCAAGGCGCTGGACCTGCGCATTGCGCGGCTGTCTGGCATGCGTACGAATCGTGGCCTGTTGCTGATCATGCGTGGGGAGGTCTCCCTGTCGCTGCCGGCGCAGGGTTTTGTTGACTTGGTGATAAGCCGGATGGCATGACTTGTTGGCGTGTGTCCGATGTGCCGGCGTTGGAAAGCAAAAAGGCCAATCCGTAAGGATTGGCCTTTTTGCTTGAATTCTGTGGAGCGGGCGATGGGAATCGAAAACGTCGAGCGGTCGCTATCGGGTGGCCCTGTCATCGCTCCAAGATCCTGAAAGTAAAACAACTTTCTTCGCCGGTTAAGGCGCATCTCGGCTTTCAGCAGTCCCCACATCTGGATCTGATTGGACCGACTTTGACGTAGCGCTGACCAGAACGTGACCAGACGGTCCAGCTTGGTATGCTCGTCAGGCGACTTCCGCCATCAGGCTGATGCGCTGTGCGGTTGCCCGGACCTCCTTCATCCGGCCGTGGCCCGGCAGCACCTTCTCCGAGACCGTGACCAGCCCCGCCCGCGCCAGCTCATCCACATCCCGCTTGACCGCGCTGCGATCCCGGTGGAGGCGTTCGGAGATCTGGGTGATTGAGCCGGGCATCTCCTTGATGGCACGAAAGAGGGCGAGCCTCGCGGCGGTGATCAGCTTCACCACATCCGCCGGGTCCTCGAAACTGATCGTGCTCTCGCTGGGTAGCGCCTCACCGCGATCCGCTGCGCGCGCCAGTTGTCGGCCACGCTGGAAAAAATCGTCCTCGGTCGCCGTTTTGATCGTCAGCTTGCTCATTTGCAATCCCTCAAGGTGATCCAGTCCTGCTCGAAGCGTTCTTCGATGTCTTCGAAGCTCACGAACTCCACAGGTTCCACCACTCCGAAGTAATGGCGGTGGTGGCCGTCATGGGCGTTGTCGTAACCCACGACCCGGCCGTTATCTCCGGCATACAGGTTGTGGTTGATGTAAGCGAGGTTGTAGCGGGTGACCTTGCCCGTTACCGAATCGACCCAGATCTCCCGGCGCAGCTTCCCGTTGCCCCGTTTATCGGAAATCTTGTGGGACTCGTCGATGATCTTCGTATCAGCCATGACCTAATATAGCATGGCTGCCTTTGCTGGGACGGTCCCATTCAGACGGTGTCCCCCTCGAAGTAGTCCGAGTCGACCCGCTTGATCTCAAAGCGGCTAACGGGTGAAACTCCGACATTGTGATCGACCATCAAGGCGGCCAACTGCTCATGAATCGCCCCGGGTTTCCTAGACGGTCCCGTTCCTCAAAAGATATCGCTGTTCAAACTCGACCGGCGAGAGCTGGTCGTTGTGACTGTGCCTGCGTTTCGGGTTGTAGAACAGCTCGATGTAATTGAACACATCCGCACGCGCCTCGTCCCGGGTCAGGTAGATCCGGCGCTTGATTCGTTCGCGCTTGAGCAACTGAAAGAAGCTTTCCACCACGGCGTTGTCGTGGCAGGTCCCACGCCGGCTCATGCTGGGCTTGAGTCGATGGGCTTTCAGGAAGTCCTGCCAATCGTGGCTGCTGAACTGGCTACCCTGGTCGGAATGTACCAGCACCTCCTGCACGGGCTTTCGGCGCCAGACAGCCATCAGTAAGGCGCCGATGGCCAACTCCCGGGTCATCCGCTCGCCCATCGACCAACCGACGATCTGCCGCGAGAACAGATCCAGTACCACCGACAGGTACAGCCACCCTTCGTGGGTGCGGATGTAGGTGATGTCGGTCACCCAAACGGTGTTGGGTTCGGCGACGTCGAACGCCCGCTTCAGGTGGTTCGGTGCCACCACGGCCGGCTTCCCGCTGCGAAACCCCGGCCGACGCGCGTAGCCTGTCTGGGACTTCCAGCCGGCCTGGCGCATCAGCCGGGCGATGCGGTGCTTGCCGCAGCACTCGCCCAGGTCGCGCAGATCGTTGCAGACTTTGCGGTAGCCATAGACCCGCCCGCTCTCGAGCCAGGATTGATGTGCGAGGGCGCTCACGCGTCGGTCGTCCTGGCTGCGCGGTGAATGAGGCTGCCGGCGCCATGCGTAGTAACCGCTGTGATGGACCGCCAGCACTGCACAAAGGCGCCGCACCGGGTGATGATCCTCATGGGCCTGAATAAACGCGTACTTCACCCGGACTGCCTGGCAAAGTACGCGGCGGCCTTTTTTAAGATATCTCGCGCCTCAGTCACCCGGCGCAGTTCCGCCTTGAGGCGCTTGATCTCTTCGCTCTGGCTGTCCTGCTGGGCGCGCTCTGGCGGCGGAACGCTGTAGCGCTTGATCCAGGCATACAGGCTGTGGCTGCTGACGCCCAGTCGAGCCGCCACTTCAGCGACCGGATGACCCCGCTCTGTCACCTGACGGACCGCCTCGGTCTTGAACTCTTCAGTGAAGCGTTGCTGCGACCTCTTCGTTTCCATAAACACCTCCGATTTGCCTCAGTTGTGAGGCTACAGGGTGTCTAGGAAACCCGGGGCGATTCAGTCGTCGCGGCCCGCATGCAGGCGCCTGCCCCCGCGGTCCCACCCGTGGCGGATGTACCGGCGTCGTCGCCCCAGGTCACGACGTTGAAGAAGCGCTTCGGCAAGTTCAAAGCTGCGCTGGCAGCGCCGGTGGCTGCCTCGGCACCCTGACGCGAGAAGGAGCCTTTCCCCTCAAAGGGGAAAGGCTCCTTCTAAGCGAATGTTCCTCAGCTGATACGGTGGGGTGGCGCATTCCCACTAGCGGGTAGAAGTGCCTCTTCCTCGCCCTCCGGCTTCTACCACCTCGATTTGTGTGGTGATCTCTGTCTCGGCGAATTTGAAATTTTATGTGCAAACATGCAGCACTTTTGTGTTGACGATGTCGTGGTGGTGGTGATAGGATTTTATTGTGGTTTTGTGATTCATATTTGCATTGAGAGTTTCATGTCTGCTGATACTAAAGAAACGAAGCAACGCCCGACCCTCGAACAGGTCCAGGAGGAACTGCGGGGCACCTTCGTCGCGATCGGCGTCCTGCTGAATGAGTGCTTCTATCGGGAAAGTGGAGACCGTTTGATCGGGGTTCCTCTGACGTATCGCGGTGATTCGGCCACCTCGGCTGTTGATTTGAACAAGACGGAAGTCGGTCGTTACCTCCCGATTTACTACCGATATGCGTATGAAGGGAAAGTAACTCCGGGATATGAATGGGATCTTGACTACGGCGGTGAGAACATCGAGCGGCTTGCCGACTTCACCTCGATATTTGTCAGCGATTCGGCCTACTTCGACCTGTGCCTAGACGTGGCAGGCCTGGACGTAGACAAGGACGTGGGTCATCTGCGTGACATGCTTGAGCTGCTCCGCGCTCGTTGGACCTTGGACAGTGGTTCTAACCTCTCTATCTGGGAGATTGCTCTGCTCGCTGATATGTCTGAGCGCAGTGTTCGGAACGCAATGACGGCCGAGGGGCCGAACCGTCTCGTAGCCAGCAAGGACGGTACTGTCGATAACCTTGAGGCCCACCGCTGGCTGGAAAAACGGCGCGGATTCGTGAGAACCGAACGCCGTCAGTTTCCTGAGAGCTTGAAAGATTGCCCAGATCAACTCGATGCGCTGGAGATTCCGGCCTTCGTGCGCGACCGATTGCTCAAGCGTTTTCCTGAACAGCCCCCGATCGCTGCTGTTGCCCTCGAGGCTGCGGCAAGCCCCAGCCACGACGGGGCTTACGACGATAGCTATCCCGAGATCATTGAGCTCGCCGCGAAGGTTGCGGGCCTTCCTGCAAAGACTATCCAGGACGCCCTGCAGCAGCCCCTTCGAATCCGGCCCGAGGATTGCGTCGGGCTCGCCAAGCTGCTTGTGGTCGATCCGGTCTGGTTCACGCTGCAGGTGATGCAGGCACTGTTTCCAACGTCCATGGACATGGTGTTGAACCCGTCTCACTACCGCAGCGATGTGCCTGAAGTGCAGGTCAAGGGCAAGTCGGTGGATGTCGTTCTTACCGAGGCAATGATCAAGCACGGCTACCTCGATGTGCCTGCCCATGCAAAGGTGCTGTTCCCCGACGACTGTTTCGGAACCCGGGCAACGGACGACAAGGGAAAGTCGATCGAGTTGCGCTACGGCGATCACGCCGAGGCAACCGACATCCGCGTGAAGAGCGAGCAGACCATCAGTCCCCGGAAACGCTTCACCGCCTGGTTTCAGAAAGAGATCACCGCCTCGGCGGGAGACCGTATCCGCGTTACCCGCATTGCCGAGCGCGTGTTTGAGCTGACCCACTTGCCTAAGTGAGAGAGGAGCAAATCATGGAAACGACGTCCCAGGTAGCCCGTTTCATCGCCAGCCGCATCGAAGCCATCGGACTGCGGCAGAAAGACATCGCCGAGCGGGCCGGTTTCGAGCGGCCGAATATGATCACGATGATCAAGCAGGGTAGAACCCGCTTACCGCTCGACAAGGTTGGGGCGCTGGCGAAAGCACTCGAAACCGATCCGGTTCAGCTCTACGCGATGTGCATGTATGAGTATCGGCCGGCGACGTGGAGAGCTATCGCCCCTTTTATGGCGGCGGCCTTCACGCAGGAGGAGCGGCAGTTGATTGCGAGTCTGCGAGCTTTTGCTGGTGGTCCGTTCATTTCCGAACTGAGCGACGAATCCCGACTGTGCTTCGAGGAATTCATGCGCTCGCTGCGTTCCCATTCCCGTGTCCAATGAAGAGGTGTTCGTCATGAGAATGACTCGTCACGCCAAGGAACGTGCCCAGCAACGCGGTATTCCGCCGATGCTCGTGGATCTGCTCGAAATGTTCGGTTGCCGCGAACCGGCGGGTGGTGGGGCCACGAAGGCCTTCTTCGACAAGGCATCGCGTCGCCGCGTAAAGGCCTACGCCGGTCCCCTTGCATCGCTGATAGAGGAACACCTGAACGTCTATGCGGTTTTCAGCGCAGACAACCACCTGATCACCACGGCCTACCGGCTCGAACGCATGCGCCGCCATTGATCCAGTGTCTCAACAATACCGACCGACCCCTTGCTCATAATCGAAAACGAGGTTCGAACGCTCATCATGGACAGCAAGCTCTTCACCCGCTTTGCCCCCGTTAACGCTGTTAGTGCTCGAAGACCTCGAACTTCTCGACAAGGTCTTCGATTTCTTTCCCAAGGTCGCAATCTCCCAGGCCACCTTGGGCGAACTTATGAAAATGTCGCAGGCGTTCTCTGGAAGCATCTTCCGGCAGCGATGCATCGATGTGCAAGATCGCCTCAGGCCGCGCGTCGCGCAGATTCTGCAGCCTCACGGCGTACCTTTGGAGGAGGCGATGCACTTACCAAGTTCGTCGCGCGAACTTCAAAGCCTTGCCCGCACTGGTGACTACATCGTGTTCTGTGACGACGCCATACTGCGGATGTGGGTCTTGAAAGACAAGTTCGCCGCTGACGGGATGTGCACTTTGGACTTGCTCTGCGGGTTGGAGGAGATTGGCCTGCTGACTACAGAAGAAGTCGCGACCAAACTCGCGCAGCTCTGCAACTGGAACGTGGGCATTCAGATTCAGCTAAGGCATCAGCTGGCTCTCATCCCCCAAACAGTTCGCCACGCGCCCCGGGTCTTGGAGGCTGCAGCGCTGCTTCGCAGTGTGGCGCCCTTCATGTCGCTCGCCCGAGGCATGTGGGGGGCACACACTGACTTCATGGGCGCCCTAAATCACATCGGAACCGTCGTTCGAGTGTTGGTTCAGGACACAGCTGTACCGGACGTCGCCATCGGCGCTCTTGTCGTGATCTGGATCGACCACGCAACCGCTCGGGCCAACATGCCACTTCCCGCGCTGCAGCTGGCAGCGCACATCGCCGTGCATGCCGTGGCGGCAGAGAAGCTGCCCATCCAGGCAGCTCGCCGGCTTTGGAACATCTACTTCGGCGTGGTTGAAGCGGCACACGCGGCACCGGACTCAAAGGCTTATGGCCGCGCTCTCTCCCGAGTCGCGCTATACGCAGGTGCTTTGGATAAGAAGATGGCAAACGAGCGCATCACTCCGAAATCGACCATCGGCGAGCGGCTCATAATGGGGCTCAATTTCAATTCCAGCGAGTGGGTGGTCTTCTACGCCGCTTACATTCGCGCACGCTCGCATGAATAAAGACTCCAGCCGCTGCAAGAAGCGGTCGTCTGATCAGACCTTTACTTCTTGGCATCACCCGAAGTTGTCGATTAAACAGTCGATAGCTGACGTTTACTCTGCTGTTGCGAGTGACTACCTCCAGCCTAAGGCGGGCCTTTGCGGTAGCTGTTTTGGCTGATCGCTTTGGCCGATGAGCAGCCACTTGGAAAAAGCTTGATGGCTTTAGAAGCTCTAACAAAAAGACCCATTCGCCCCTGTTCACGATGGTCGAATTTCGTTAACCTCGGCCTTGTTTCTTTGAATAGAGGACATGGCCAAAGCACTTCTCGACGACGATCTGTGGGCCTTGATCGAACCGTTGCTACCTCCCGCCAAGCCCCGTCGGAACAAGTATCCGGGGCGCAAGCCGCTCGATGATCGAGCGGTTCTGACCGGCATCCTGTTCGTCCTGCAAAGCGGCATCCCTTGGGAGATGCTGCCCCAGGAAATGGGCTGCGGCTCGGGCATGAGTTGCTGGCGGCGCCTGCGTGCCTGGCAGGAAGCGGGTGTCTGGGACAGGCTGCATGAGGTACTGCTGGCTCGCTTACGCACGGCCGACAGGATCGATTGGTCCCGTTGCATCGTCGATTCTTCCTCCATTCGTGCTGTGGGTGCGGGTCAAAAACAGGACCCAATCCCACCGATCGCGCACGCCCCGGCTCCAAGCACCACCTGATCACCGAAGCGCAGGGCATTCCGTTGGCGGTCATCCTGACCGGCGCCAATCGCAACGACGTAACCCAACTTTTGCCCTTGGTCGAAGCCATTCCACCTATTCGTGGCAAGCGGGGGCGCCCACTCTCCAAGCCCCGCATCATCCAGGCCGACCGTGGCTACGATCACGACAAGTACCGCCGGCCCCTTCACGCTCAAGGCATCAAGACCGAGATCGCCCGGCGCAACACGCCGCACGGCAGCGGCTTGGGCAAAACCCGCTGGGTGGTCGAGCGAACCATCGGCTGGCTCCACAATTACCGACGCCTGCGGGTTCGATTCGAGCGATTGGCCATCATTCACGAAGCCTTTATCAAGATCGCCTGCAGCCTTATTTGCTGGCGAAAACTGAACTGCGCGGAAAACTCATTTTGTTAGGTCTTCTTAGACCGAACCCTACCCACCTCCGACCAGATATCGACCAGACAACAAAAAAGCCAACCCGCTGGGGTTGGCTTTTTTGCTTGCAGATCAACGGCCTGCGGGAATCCGATGTGGAGCGGGCGATGGGAATCGAACCCACGGCATCAGCTTGGGAAGCTGAGGTATTACCATTATACGACGCCCGCTCGAAGGACCGTGATTGTACTTATGGCGAGGGCGGAGGGCAACCGGCGAGGCGTGGTAAACTGCGTTCATGTCTTCCCAAGTCTCTTCTACCCCCCTAGTCCTGACCGTCAACGGCGAGGCTCGCAGCTTCGAGGCGCCCCTCAGCGTGGCGGCACTGCTCGACGGCATGGGCCTGACCGGCAAGCGTCTGGCGGTGGAGCGCAACGGCGAGATCGTGCCGAAGGGCCGGCATGCCGAGGCCCAGCTGGTCGATGGTGACCGGCTCGAAATCGTCGTCGCTGTGGGCGGCGGCTGAGCCGCGACGCAGCGTTCCTGTCTGGCCGCGTGCCGTTTCTGCTCCCTACGTTCAACTCATTTTTCAGGTTGGCTTCCCCATGGATGATTTGCTGACGATTGCTGGCAAGAGCTATTCCTCCCGGCTGCTGGTGGGAACCGGCAAGTACAAGGACTTCACCGAGACCCGCGAGGCCATCGTGGCCAGTGGCGCGCAGATCGTCACCGTGGCGATCCGCCGCACCAACATCGGCCAGGACCCGAAGGCGCCGAGCCTGCTGGATGCGCTGCCGCCGTCCGAATTCACCTACCTGCCCAATACGGCCGGCTGTTACTCCGCCGAGGACGCGGTGCGTACGTTGCGCCTGGCCCGTGAGCTGCTGGACGACCACAAGCTGGTCAAGCTGGAGGTGCTCGGCGACCCGCATACGCTGTTCCCCAACATGCCGGAAACCCTCAAGGCCGCAGAAGTGTTGGTGAAGGAGGGCTTCGAGGTGATGGTCTACTGCGCCGACGACCCGATTCAGGCGAAAATGCTGGAAGATATCGGCTGTGTGGCGGTGATGCCGCTGGCCTCGCTGATCGGCTCCGGCATGGGCATCCTCAACCCGTGGAACGTGCAGCTGGTGCGTGACGCGGTGAAGGTGCCGGTGCTGGTGGATGCCGGCGTCGGGACTGCGTCCGACGCGGCCATCGCGATGGAGCTGGGCTGCGACGGGGTACTGATGAACACCGCGATCGCGCTGGCCAGGGACCCGGTGAAGATGGCCGGCGCCATGAAGAAGGGCGTCGAGGCCGGCCGTGAGGCCTTCCTGGCCGGCCGCATGCCCAAGAAGTACTACACCGCCAGCCCGAGCTCGCCGACCAGCGGCCTGATCGGCAGCTGAGCCGCTTTTCGATCGACCCGCGGCGCGCTGAGGCGCGCCGTTTTGCATTCGGAATCCGCCATGAGCGAAGAACAGCAAACGCCCCACACTGACGAATCCGACGAGCAGCCGGCCACGCCGGGCGGCCGTCTCACGTCCCAGTCCATCCGCAGCTTCGTGCTCCGCCAGGGGCGCATGTCGGAAGCCCAGCACCGTTTCCTCGACGAGATGATGCCCAAGGTCGGCCTGGCGTACCGGCCGGAGCCGGTGGATCTCGACGCGGTCTTCGGGCGCAAGGCGCCGCATATCGTCGAGATCGGCTTCGGCATGGGCCAGGCTACCGCCGAGATCGCCCGGGTGCGTCCGGGCGACGACTTCGTCGGCATCGAGGTGCATGCGCCCGGCGTCGGCGGCCTGTGCAAGCTGATCGACGAGGGCGGCCTGACCAACCTGCGCATCGTCCAGCACGATGCGGTGGAAGTGCTGCGCGACATGATCCCGGAAGGCTCGCTGGCCGGCGTGCATATCTACTTCCCGGATCCGTGGCCGAAGAAGCGCCACCACAAGCGCCGCCTGGTGCAGGGGCCCTTCGTCAAGCTGATCGCCTCACGGCTGGCACCCGGCGGCTACCTGCACTGTGCCACCGACTGGGAGGAATACGCCCACCAGATGCTGGAGGTGCTGTCCGCCGAGCCGCTGCTCGCCAACACCGCCGACGGCTTCGCACCGAAGCCGGACTACCGGCCGCTGACAAAGTTCGAGAACCGTGGCATCAAGCTCGGCCACGGCGTCTGGGACGTGGTCTTCAAACGGGTCTGAAAATGGCCCTCAAACGACTGCCCGCCGGTGCCTGGCTGATGGGCATCCCCGGCCTCTTGTGCCTGCTCGCTGGTGCGTTGTTGCTGGCCGGCTTCGGCACCGATCTGAATCCTTTGCTGCAGGAGTCGGGCGCCGGGCTGGTGTCGCTGGTGTCCGGTGTGGCGCTGGTCGGCAGCGCCGCCTTTCCGTTGGTGCTGGCGGAACTGGCGGCGAAGGACGAGGCTCCCTAGGAAACATCGGCCCGTCCCCGGTTTCCTTGCCTCCCGCGGGGGCGGGGCGAAGCCTGGTCCTGGACTCTCAGTAGATCTTCGCCTCGCCGGGCGGGCGGGTCTTGAAGCGGCGGTGCACCCAGTAGTACTGGGCGGGCATCGTGCGCACCAGGTCTTCGATGCAGGCGTTCATGCGGCGGGTGTCGGTTTCCACGTCGCTGCCCGGGAAATCCGTCCACGGTTCTCCCAGTTCCACCACGTAGCCCTGGCCGCCAGGCAGCATGCGCGTCACGCAGGGCACCACTACCGCGCCGCCGAGCCTGGCCAGGCGCGGAAGTGCTGACAGCGTGGCGGCCTGCACGCCGAAGAAGGGTACGAAGACCGAGTCTTCGGGGCCGTTGTCCATGTCCGGCAGGTAGTAGAAGGGCCGGATCTCCTTCATCGCCTTGATCGACGCCCGCACGCTCTCGTCCCGGCGCAGCAGCACCTGGCTGCCGAAGCGGCTGCGGCCGTGGTAGAGCCAGCGGTCGATGACCGGGTCTTTCTGGCGGGCGTAGATGCTGACGCAGTCGAACGATGATGCGATGCGCGTGCCGCCCAGGTCGAGGCCGAGGAAGTGCGGGGTCAGCAGGATCACCGGCTGGCGTGCTTCGATCAACTTGGCGAGCTTCTCCTCATCCTGAATGTGCACGATCTGGCGTACCCGCTCTTCCGGTGCGAACCACGCGATGCCGCGCTCGATCAGGCTGCGTCCGGCCAGCGCGAAGTGTTCCTTGGCCAGCGCGCGGCGTTCGGCTTCGGGTTGATCGGGAAAGCACAGGCGCAGGTTTGTGAGCACTACCTTGCGGCGCGGCGCGATGATCCAGTACAGCAGCAGGCCGAGGCCACGGCCGATGGGGGCCTGTATGGACAGGGGCAGCCAGTGGAGCAGCCACAGCAGGGCGACGACGATACGGCTCATTGTTGGTTTTCTCGGGAGACGGGAGGTGTGGGAGGTGAGGTGGGTGCGGCGCCACGGGGGCGCTTGTAGCGGTTGTAACCCCACAGGTACTGGGACGGATTCTCGCGGATCAGGGCTTCCATCTCGCGGTTGATGGCGGCGGCACGGATTTCAGTGTCGCCAGTCAGTGCTTCGAGGGCCGGGCGCAGGCGCAGGTGGAAGCCGCTGCCGCCGGGCAGGCGTTCGGCCCATGCGAAGATCGTGCTGACGCCGGATACCTCGGACAGGCGGGCGGCCAGCGTCATCGTGTAGGCCGGGCGACCGAAGAAGGGCAGCCAGGCGCCTTCGCCGGCGCCGGGCACCTGGTCCGGCAGCATGCCGACTGCTTCGCCGGCGCGCAGGGCCTTGATCAGGCGCCGCACGCCACCCACGTCGGCCGGCGCCAGGCGCATGTTGCCGCGGCTGCGCCCGGCGTTGATGACGGGTTGCAGCACCGCCTTGCGTGGAGGCCGGTAGAGTACCGTGATCGGCTTGTGGGTGGAGAAATACTGGGCGGTGATCTCGAAGCAGCCCAGGTGCGGCGTGATGAACAGGATGCCGCCACCGCTGGCTTCGGCGGCTTCCACGTGCTCCCAGCCGCTGACTCGGACGACCTTGGTGACGATCTCGGCCTGCGGGCGCAGCAGCAGCCACGGCAGCTCGAGCGCCTGCTTGCCGGTTTCTCCGACCGCTTGGCGCCAGGTCCGGGCGGCCTCGTCCGGCCCGAGGGCCCGCGCCAGGTTGTCACGCAGGCGCCGCCGGTAGGTGGGCGAACAGGCGTAGGTGAGCCAGCCGGCGATGCAGCCCAAGTGTTGCAGAATGCCCAGTGGAAGACGGGCAAGCAGGGAGAAAATACGTGACGCCATCAGCGTTTGGGGTGCGGCCGAATTGACGGCCGAAGGAGCAAAGCTATAATTGTGATTCCGCCGAGTTAATCCGACAACTTGCAGGGCGGTGGCGGTCCGCGATTTTCGTCTGCGGACTGCCGGCAAAAATACTGCTAAAGCGTCGCCGCTCCGAGAATCCCCCGAGACGGCAACGCCGTCAGACATGGGGATTTTTTGTTTCTTAGGAGCGTTTCAATGGCAAGCGAATACCTGTTCACGTCCGAGTCCGTTTCCGAAGGCCATCCCGACAAGGTCGCCGACCAGATCTCCGATGCGGTGCTCGACGCGATCCTGGCCCAGGATCCGCGCGGCCGTGTCGCATGCGAAACCCTGGTGTCCACCGGCCTGGTGGTGATCTCCGGCGAGATCACGACGAATGCCGACATCAACTACATGGACATCGCCCGTAACACCGTCAAGCGCATCGGTTACGACGATTCCGAGATCGGTTTCGACTACAAGAGCTGCGCGGTGCTCACTGCGATCAACCGCCAGTCCTCCGACATTGCCCAGGGCGTGAACGAAGGCGAGGGTCTCGACCTGGACCAGGGCGCCGGCGACCAGGGCCTGATGTTCGGCTACGCGACCAACGAGACGCCGAGCCTGATGCCCTTCCCGATCTACTACGCGCACCGCATCATGCAGCGCCAGGCCGAGGTGCGTAAGGACGGCCGCCTGCCGTGGCTGCGCCCGGACGCCAAGAGCCAGCTGACCGTCAAGTACGTGGACGGCAAGCCGGTGGCGATCGACACCGTGGTGGTGTCCACCCAGCACCATCCGGACATCTCCCACTCCGCGCTCACCGAGGCGGTCATCGAGGAGGTCATCAAGCCGGTGCTACCGAAGGAGCTCCTGGGCGACAACACCCGCTACCTGATCAACCCCACCGGCCGCTTCGTCATCGGCGGCCCGAACGGCGACTGCGGCCTGACCGGCCGCAAGATCATCGTCGACACCTACGGTGGCGCGGCCCACCACGGCGGTGGTGCGTTCTCCGGCAAGGATCCGTCCAAGGTGGACCGTTCCGCCGCCTACGCCGGCCGCTACGTGGCCAAGAACGTGGTGGCGGCCGGCCTGGCCGACCGCTGCGAGGTGCAGGTCGCCTACGCGATCGGCGTCGCCAAGCCGGTGAGCCTGATGGTGGAAACCTTCGGCACCGGCAAGATCTCCGACGAGAAGATCGTCGAGCTGATCCAGGCCCACTTCGACCTGCGTCCTAAGGGCATCATCGCCAGCCTCGACCTGCTGCGCCCGATCTACTCGCGCACTGCCGCCTACGGCCACTTCGGTCGTGACGAGGCCGACTTCACGTGGGAGAACACCGACAAGGCCGCCGCGCTGCGCGCCGCTGCCGGCCTGTAATTCCCGACTGCGGGTCAGCAAAAGGGGCGCTCCGCGGAGCGCCCCTTTTGTTTGCTAGCCGCGCATCACTTGTCGCTGCGCAGCGGGCTGTACTCCACCGGCACCCAGCCGAAGGCCTTGCCGTCGGCACGGATGTGGCCGAGGCCGGGGAAGGGCAGATGCATGCCGGCGACGGTCATCTTCTCCTTGGCGGCCCAGGAGAACAGCTTCTTGCGGGTCGCCACGGCCTGCTTCTTGTCGCTGTCGAACTCGATGGCGACGTCCGGGCGGGCGAATTGCACCGCGTAGCTGTGCACTGAGTCGCCGAGGATCAGCAGGCGCTGGCCCTTCGATTCGATCAGGTAGGCGCTGTGGCCCGGCGTGTGGCCGACCGCTGCTACCGGTTTGATGCCTGGTGCCAGCTCGGCGTCGCCGCTGAACGGCTTCCACTTGCCGGCGGCCTGGTAGGGCGCGGCGGCCTTGCGGGCGATCGCGAACATCCCCTGCCTGTCCTTCGGGGCCTTGGCGGCGTTGTCTTCGGACAGCCAGAAATCGCTTTCGGTCTGATTCACGCGGATTTCGGCGTTGGGGAAGAGGGGCTTGCCATCGGCGTCCAGCAGGCCGGCGACGTGATCGGGGTGCAGGTGGGTCAGCAGCACCAGATCCACCTGTTCCGGCTTGTAGCCGGCGGCGCGGATGTGCTCGGCGACGTAGCCGAGGGTTGGGCCGAAGACCTTGGCGGTGCCGGTATCGACGAGGATCAGCTTGCCGCCGGCGTTGATCAGGTAGGTATTGACGGCGGTCTGCACCTTTTCGCCGGCGATGAACAGGCGTGCCAGCAGTTGCTGGACCTCGGCCTGGCTGGCGTTGGTCAGCAGCTTGGCGTCGAGGTCCACGTAGCCGTCGTAGAGGGCGGTGAGCTCATAGTCGCCGACGTTCAGGCGGTAGTAGCCGGGCACCTGGGTCTTCACGGCCGGCGCTTCGGCAAAGGCCGGGGCGACGGGGAGCAAGCTGGCACTGACGGCGAAGGCAAGGGCGCTGAGACTGCGGCGGATCATTGGGGCATCTCCGGAGGGCTGAAAAGGACAACAGGATAATCCGGATCACGCGTCCGTGGTATGGACGGCCAGCCACACGCTGTCCGGGCCGGTGGCGGCGACGCGGTGGCGGCAGCCGGCGGGGATCACCAGCCAGTCGCCCGACGCGAGCGCCACGCGGCGGCCGTCGTCGAATTCCAGCTCGGCGCAGCCCTGGACGAGCATTACCCATTCGTCGCCGGCCTGGTCGTACCAGGAGCCGGGCGGGCTGGCGTGGCGGTGGGAGACGATGCGTTCAATGCGCGTGCCGCCGGTTTCGAAGAGGGTCTCGAATGCTTCGTCGGGGCCGGGGGCGGGGAGGTTTTGCAGCAGATTGCGGAGAGGCATACCGGCGAATCCAGGGGGAGGATCGGCCAGTATGCCTCAGCGCGGGAGCCGGCCGCGCTGGCGGTCGGTAGGGCTGCAAGAAAGGGGCTACGCCGGGAGAATCTCTGTCAGGGTTTTGGGGGTCTTGTGTGCCCCGGCGCGCCGTTTAAGCGGTGGGATGGTCGGTTGTACGATCATCTTTAATGCGTTTAATGCTACGCCGCGCGCCATGATGCAGCCAATTGAATGTGGGCATGGATTGAATAGTGTCTGCCTATTGCTTCACACAGCTTTGCATTCAGATCGATTGCGCGGGCTAGGCGGGCGCGGGGTACGCGCTTAAGCTAGCACTTATATTAGAACAATCCAGAACGGCGGCAGCAGCTTGCCGGATGAGTGCGGGAGGGCCGGCGCCATGGGCAGGCTGGGCCATTGGGGATCACCACTTCGCTCCTTGCGGACGCGCATCGCGGCAGGGGTTCTGCTGGGTCTGCTGCTGGCCCTGTGGGGGGCCACGCTGCTGGTGGGCTATGTGCTGCGCCAGGAAATGCAGGCTACGCTGGCCGCCCAGCAGTTTTCGGTGGTGACGCTGCTGGCGGATGAGATCGACCGTTCGGTGTCGGAGCGCATGCGTGCGCTGCAAGCTGTCGCGGACGACTTCGATGCCGCCAAGCTGGCATCCCCCGCAGTGCTGGAGAAGGAGTTGCGCGACCAGCACGTGTTGCTGACCCTGTTCAACTGGGGCGTGCTGGTGACCGATCGGGAGGGCACCACGCTGGTCAGCCTGCCCGATGAACTCGGCCGCGGTGGTGTCAATTACATGGATGTGCCGGCGGTCCGCCAGACGCTGGAGAGCGGCGAGGCGCGGGTCGGGCCTGCGCTGATCGGCAAGACGACCCATCAGCCGGTGGTGCCGATGATCGTGCCGATCCGTGGTCCGGGTGGTGAGGTGCTGGGGTCGGTGATCGGCCTGATCAATCTGGCCAACGCCAATTTTCTTGACGAGATCAGTGCCAACCGTTTCGGCCGTCAGGGGGGCTATCTGATCACCGATCCGGACCAGCGCCTGTTCATCGCCGCCACCGACAAGAGCCGCGTGATGACGCCGGGGCCACCGCCGGGCGTCAATCCGGTCTATGACCACTACCTCGTGGGTAATGACGGCTCAGGCCTCGCGCGCAGCTCCCGTGGCGTGGTGGAGTTGTCGTCGAGCCGCCGCGTGAAATCCACCGGCTGGCTGATGCAGTCGGTACTGCCGGGGGAGGAGGCCTTCGCGCCGCTGTATGCGATGCAGTCGCGCCTGCTGGGCCTGGCTGCGGCGCTCACCGTGCTGGTCAGCGTGCTCGTCTGGTGGTGGTTGCGTCGCCAGCTGCGGCCGCTTGGCGAAGCAGCCGAGCAGCTCGGCCGCATGCGCGACGGCTTGATTCCCCGCCAGCCCTTACCGGTGCGGCGGGACGACGAGATCGGTGCGCTGACCGGGGCCTTCAACGGTCTGCTGGTGACAATCCTGGAGGGCGAGGCGCGGGCTGCAGAGCATGCGCTCAACCAGCGCCTGCGCGGCATCGTGTCGCAGATTCCCGGCCTGGTCTTCCAGTACCGGCTGGATGGTGCCGGGCATCATAGCGTGCCGTTCGCCAGCGATGCGCTGCGCGAGCTGTTCGGCCTGGAACCGGACTGCTTGCTGGCGTCGGCCGATGCCCTGCACGCACGGGTACTGCCCGAGGATCTGCCAGCACTGCTCACCGCCGTCAGCGAATCGGCCCGCCAGCTGGGCCGTCTGCACCGGGAGTTCCGCATCGAGCACCCCCAGCGGGGGAGGCGCTGGATGCGCATCGACGCGCAGCCCGAAGCGGCAGACGGCGGTGGCGTGACCTGGCAGGGCTTTGCCACCGACGTGACCGAGGCCAAGGAAATCGAGCTCGAGCTGCGCATCGCCGCGGCGACCTTTGAAGGCCAGGAAGGCATCTTCATCACCGATGCGGAGACCCGCATCGTGCGCGTGAACCAGGCTTTCATCGCGATGACCGGCTATGCGGCGCGGGAGGCCATCGGCCAGCGGCCCAGCCTGCTGCGCTCCGGACGCCACGGCCAGGAGTTCTATCGGCGCCTCTACTCGGGCCTCGAGCGGGACGGCTTCTGGCAGGGAGAGATCTGGAACCGCCGCAAGAACGGCGAGGTGTTCGTCGAGTGGGTGACGATCTCGGCGGTGCGCGACGATGCGGGGCAGGTCACCCATTACGTGGCGGCATTTTCCGACATAACCGAGCACAAGAAGGCCGAGGAGCAGGTCCATCAGCTGGCCTTCTACGATCCGCTGACCCAGTTGCCGAACCGCCGTCTGTTCCACGACCGGCTCGACCAGGCGCTGGCGGCCAGCGCCCGCAGCCACCACGGCGGGGCGTTGCTGTTCCTCGACCTGGACGGCTTCAAGGGCCTCAACGATACCCATGGCCACGTGATGGGCGACGCCCTGCTGGTGGAGGTGGCCCGGCGCCTGGTGGGCAGCCTGCGCGAGTCGGACACCGTGGCGCGTCTGGGGGGCGACGAGTTCGTGGTGATCCTGGAAAACCTCGATGAGGAGGAACACGACGCCGAGTCCCACGCCGCGCGGGTGGCGGAGAAGCTGCGCGAGGAACTGGCGCAGCCCTATCACCTCAGCGTGCCGGGTGGCAGCGACAGCGTGATCCATCAATGCACGGCCAGCATCGGCGTGTGCATGTTCCTTGCTCACGAGGAGAGCCGGGACGAGCTGATCAAGCGGGCCGACATCGCGATGTACCGGGCCAAGTCGGCCGGCCGCAATGCGGTGCGTTTCTTCGATCCGCGGCGCCTGCCGGTGCCGCTGAAGGTGGGGTGATGAAGGCTTGAAGGGGGCCAGGCGGACGCCCGGCCCCGCGGGACTTACGGTACGAGCTTGTCGATGACCAGCTTGAGGCCCTTGGCGCCGGGCTTGACCGGCGTGAGTTCGCCGGACAGATCACCGGATTTGGGGATCGCGTCGCCGGACTTCGAGATGCGGGCTTCGATGCGCAGCTCGGCAGCGGACGACAGCTTCATCTCCGGGCTCATCGCCATGCTGTCGTCGAGGGTGAATTCCTTTGGCAACTCGGCGGCCTTCAGGCGCAGCACGGCCAGCGGCATGCGTGGGCCGTTGGCGTGGCGGGCGAAGATGAACAGCGTGTCGTCCGGGCCGGCCTTGTCCTTCAGGGCCGGCGCCAGGCTGACCCGGCCGCTGACCGAGGTGGCGCCGGCGGCGGACTTCTGGGCGGCTTCCCGCGGCGCCGGCTTGGCGCCGCTGCTGTCACCCATCAGCTGGCGGACCTTTTCGATGCCGGCGGACAGGTTGCGGGCGTCTTCGGAGTCCGGCGGCACCTGGGCCAGCACCTTCTCCCAGTAACGGGCCGCGTCCGCGTAGTTTTTGCGGAAGTAGGCGTCGGTGCCGGCCAGCACCAGGGCCTGCGGGTTGTCCGGCTGGTCGGCCAGCACGCGCTTGAGGAGCTCCAGGCCCTTGCCTTCCACCTTGCCTTCGTTCTGCGCGGCAGACAGCTCGGCCATTTCCAGCATCAGCTCCGGTTCGGTCTCCATCGCCGGGCCGGCGCGCTCGAAGGCGCGGGCGGCTTCGTCGAGACGGCCCATGACCTTGTAGCTGCGGCCGAGCATGACCCAGCCCTTGGGATTGTCCGGTTCCTTCTCGAGTTTGGCGGCCAGGGTGGCGACCATCTTCTCGACTTCGGCCTGGGTCGGCGCGGCGCCGCTGTCGGTCTGCAATGCGGCCGGGTTGAGGGCCGCAGGCGTGCCGAGAACGAGGTAGAGGAGGACGGCGGCGGCCGGCAGCGCCAGGCCGAGGGCGATGGCGGTGCGCGGCAGGCGGCGCGGCTCTGCGGTGGCTTCGCCGCCGTCGTCGGCCAGGTCTTCGAGAATGCGCCGCTCCAGTTCGTCGCGGGCGGTGGCGTGGTCGGCTGCGGACAGCGCGCCACTGGCCACATCCCGTTCGAGTTCGGCCATCTGGTCGCGGTAGATGGCGGTGTTGAGGGCTTTGCGGGAAGCGTGGCTGGCCTGGCGCTGGCGCAGCAGCGGACGGCTGATCAGGGCGAGGACGAGGGCGGTGAGCAGCCCGGCGGCAATCCAGAAGGCGGTCATGCCTGGTCTTTCGGTTGGGTGGGTTGCGGGTCGCCGGCGAGCAGGGCTTCGGCGGCGGCGCGGTCGGCGGCGGACAGTGTCGGCGGCGTGATCTGGCCGGCGCGGCGGCGCAGGTAGGCGATCAGGCCGATGATGGCGCCGGCGAGGATCACGAAGGGGCCGAACCACAGCAGCCAGGTGGTCGGCTTGACCGGCGGGCGGTACAGCACGAAGTCGCCGTAGCGGCTGACGAGATAGTCGCGGATCTCCGCGTCGCTCTTGCCTTCGCGGATCAGGCTGCGCACTTCCCGGCGCAGATCCTCGGCCAGCTCGGCGTGGGAGGCGGCCAGGCTCTCGTTCTGGCACACCAGGCAGCGCAGTTCTTCGGAGATGCTGATCATGCGGGCCTCGACCGCCGGGTCGGCGGCCAGCGGGGTGGCTTCGCCGGCGTGGGCGAGGGGCGCCAGGCTGAGCAGCGCGGCGGTGGCCAGGGTGGCTAGACGCAGCTTCATGTCAGGACTCCCCGGCCAGTTGCTTGGCCAGCGGCAGGATCTTCTTCTCCAGCGCCTCGGGGGTGATCGGGCCGATCTGCTTGTAGCGGATCACGCCCTTCTTGTCGATCAGGTAGGTTTCCGGCACGCCATACACGCCGTAGTCGATGCCGACCCGGCCGTCCATGTCGAGGGCCGACAGCACGTAGGGGTTGCCGTGCTGGGACAGCCAGGCCGACGCGCGCTGGCGGGTCAGCGTGCTTTCCTCGTCGGCGGCCAGCTTCTTCACGTCGGTTTCGCCGTCGCCGCGTACTTCCTTGTAGTTGAGGCCGACGATGGGCAGGCCGCCCTGGCGGGCGAAGGCCACCAGCAGCGGGTGTTCGGCGCGGCAGGACACGCACCAGGACGCCCACACGTTGAGCAGCCACACTTGGCCGCGCATGTCGGCCGGCGAGAAGGTTTTACCCGGCTCGGCGAGCTGCGCCAGCTTGAAGTCGGGCGCCGGCTTGCCGACCAGCGGCGACGGGACTTCGTGCGGATCGCGGTTGAGGCCGACGGCCAGGAAGACGACGAGGACCAGGAACAGACCGAGGGGAATCAGGAAACGTTTCAAGATGCGGCTCCTTCGGCGGCCAGGCGTGCAGCCTTGGCCGCCTTGGACGTGATGCGGTAACGACGGTCGCTGGCGGCGAGCAGGCCGCCGAGGGCCATGCACACGGCACCGGCCCAGATCCAGTCGACGAAGGGCTTGTGATAGACGCGGACGCTCCACGCGCTGTCGCCGCCTTCCAGCGGATCGCCGAGGGACACGTAGATGTCACGGGTCAGGCCCGGGTCGATGAAGGCTTCGGTCATCGGCATCGCCGACGAGAAGTACTTGCGCTTCTCGGGGTGCAGCGGCATCACCACCTGGCCGTCCTTCAGCAGTTCGAGGTCGCCACGGGCGGCCACGTAGTTGGGGCCGGGCACGTCGCTGACGCCCTGGAAGCGGATCTCGTAGCCGCCGATCTTGACGGTGTCGCCGGGGGCCATGCGCACGTCGCGTTCGGTTTCGTAGTGCTTGACCATCACGATGCCGATCAGCGTCACGGCGATGCCCATGTGGGCCAGGTGCATGCCCCAGAAGGCCCGCGGCGGGGTGCCGGACTTGCGGCGGGCGAGGATCTGCACCACCGAGGAACCGATGATCCAGATCGCCAGCCCGATGCCGAGCGCCACGCCGGCCGACCAGGCGCCGGCCAGGAACGGCACGCCTACGCCGGCTACCACGGCGACGGTGAAGGCCCAGCGCAGCGGCCGCGCGATGTCGGCCAGGTCGGCCTGTTTCCAGCGCGCCACCGGGCCGACCGCCATCAGGAACAGCACCGGCACCATCAGCGGCGCGAACACGGTGTTGAAGTACGGGGGGCCGACCGACAGCTTGCCCAGGTTGAGGGCGTCGATCACGAGCGGATAGAGGGTGCCGAGCAGCACCGCGCCAGCGGCGGACAGCAGCAGCACGTTGTTGACCAGCAGGAAGGTCTCCCGCGACACCAGCGCGAAGGCGCCGCCGAGGCTGACCTTCGGAGCGCGCCAGGCGAACAGGGTCAGGGACGAGCCGACGACGGTAGCCAGGAAGAACAGGATGAAGATGCCGCGCTTCGGATCGGACGCGAAGGCATGCACCGAACTCAGCACGCCGGAGCGGACCAGGAAGGTGCCGAGCAGGGACAGGGAGAAGGCGCCGATGGCCAGCAGCACGGTCCAGTTCTTGAAGCTGCCGCGCTTCTCGGTGACGGCCAGCGAATGGATCAGCGCGGTGCCGACCAGCCACGGCATGAAGGAGGCGTTTTCCACCGGGTCCCAGAACCACCAGCCGCCCCAGCCCAGTTCGTAGTAGGCCCAGATCGAGCCGAGGCCGATGCCGAGGGTCAGGAAGATCCACGCGGCGGTGGTCCACGGCCGCGACCAGCGCGCCCAGGCGGCGTCGAGGCGGCCCGACAGCAGCGCCGCGATGGCGAAGGCGAAGGCCACCGAGAAACCCACGTAGCCCATGTAGAGCATCGGCGGGTGGAAGATCAGGCCAGGGTCTTGCAGCAGCGGGTTGAGGTCGCGGCCGTCGTCGGCGCCCGGCAGCAGGCGCTCGAAGGGGTTGGAGGTGCTCAGGATGAACAGGATGAAGCCGGCCGCCACCAGGCCTAGCACGCCCTGCACGCGGGCCACCATGTCGTCCGGCAGGCTGCGGGAGAAGGCCGCCACCGCCAGTGCCCACAGGGACAGCATTTGCACCCACAGCAGCAGGGAGCCTTCATGGCCGCCCCACACGCCGGCGATCCGGTACTGCAGCGGCAGCTTGGAGTTGGAGTGCTGGACGACGTAGAGCACCGAGAAGTCGTTGTTGATGAAGCTCGCGGTGAGGCAGCTGAAGGCTACCGCGACCAGCAGGAACAGCGTCGCCGAAGCCGGCCGCGCCAGCCCGATCCAGGCCGGGATGCCGCGCTGGGCGCCGATCAGTGGCAGGCTGCCCTGCACCAGGGCGACCAGCAGGGCGAGGATAAGGGCGAAGGTTCCGATTTCAGGGATCATGGCTGGGATGCCCGGTTGGAGGTGACAAGGAGACGTCGGATGGCGTGCAGTCTGTCCGCATCGCCAGGGACGAAGCGGATCACGGGAACGCTACAGGCTTTTCCTTGCATCACCGATTCACTGCTTGAGGGTCTTGGCGGCCTCGTGGGCCTGGTCGACGGCGTGCTTGGCTTCCGGCGGCATGTAGTTCTCGTCGTGCTTTGCGAGCACTTCGGTGGCGGTGAACCTGCCGTCCGCGCCGAGGGCGCCCTGGGCGACGACGCCCTTGCCCTCGCTGAACAGGTCCGGAAGGATGCCGGTGTAGGCCACCGGGATCTCCTTGGCGGTGTCGGTTACGACGAAGCGGGCGGTGATGTCGGTGCGCTGCAGGCTACCTTCCTTCACCAGGCCGCCGATGCGGAAGGCCCGGTCTTTCGGCGCCTCGCCATTGGCTACCTGGGTCGGCGTGAAGAAGAACACCAGGTTGCTCTGGAAGGCGTTGAGGATCAGCGTCGCGGCGATGCCGAGGGCAGCCAGGCCACCGAGGACGATGGCGAAACGTTTGTGTCGTGCTTTCATGGTTAGTCCTGACTCTCTCTGTCGGCTGCCAGTTCCCGGCGCAGTAGCCGGCGGGTGTCGCCGAGGCGCTTTCTGACCAGCAGGGTTTCGATCAGCAGGGCTGCGGCGGTGACACCGAAACTGCCCCACACGTAGAAGCCGTAGCCTCCCATCGCGAAGAATTCGCTCGCGCTGCCCCAGTTCATCGCTGCATCTCCGGTAGTTCGGCCACCCAGGTGGCGTGGCGTTCCCGTTCGAGGATGATGGAACGCACCCGGTACAGGGCCACGGCGACGCTGTACATCCAGAAGGCCAGCGCCATCAGCAGCATGCCCCACAGCATCGTGGCGGCCATCGTCGGGGCCTTGGTCATCGATACCGAGGCGCCCTGGTGCAGGGTGTTCCACCACTTCACCGAGAAATAGATGATCGGCACGTTGATGACGCCCACCAGCGACACGATGGCGCCGGCCTTGTCGGCCCGGCGCGGGTCGTCGATGGCGGCGGTGAGGGCGATGTAGCCGAGGTAGAGGAACAGCAGGATCAGTTCGGAGGTCAGGCGTGCGTCCCATACCCACCAGGCGCCCCACATTGGTTTGCCCCACAGGGCGCCGGTCCACAGGGACAGGAACGCGAACAGCGCGCCGGTGGGGGCCAGCGCCGCGCTCATCATGCCCGACAGGCGGGTGTTGAGGCCAATACCGATGGCCGACCAGAAGGCCATCACGCAGTAGATGAACATGGACATCCACGAGGCCGGCACGTGGATGAAGATGATCCGGTAGCCCTCGCCCTGCTGGAAGTCGGTGGGTGCGACGAAGAAGCTGATCCACAGCCCTGCAGCCGCGAAGGCCGTGGCCAGCGCGGCGAACCACGGCCACATCTTGCCGGCGAGGGGGTAGAAGCTGGCCGGCGAGGCGAACTTGAACCAGTTGATCAGGGGCTGACTCATGGGCGAATCCGTTGGGAAAGGTTCGGGTGTTATTCGAGGGCGATGCGCAGCGCCGCGGTGGCCGCCCACGGGGCGAAGAACAGGCCGAGGGCGAGCAGGGCGCCGAGCAGGGACAGGTGGCCGCCGGCACCCAGGCCGGCCATGTCCGCTTCGACGGCGCCGGCACCGAAAATCAGCGCCGGAATATACAGGGGCAGCACCAGCAGCGACAGCAGCACGCCGCCGCCGCGCACGCCGAGGGTCAGCGCCGCGCCGATGGCGCCGATCAGGGACAGTAGCGGGGTGCCGAGCAGTAGCGACAGCATCAGGATACCCAGCGCCCGTGACGACAGATCGAACTGCAGACCCAGCACCGGCGCCAGCAACACCAGCGGCAGGCCGGCGGTCAGCCAGTGGGCCAGCACCTTGCCGCTGACCAACAGGGCCAGCGGGGTGGGCGACAGGGCCATCTGCTCCAGCGTGCCGTCCTGGTGGTCGGCGGCGAACAGGCGGTTGAGGGACAGCATCGCGGCGAGCAGCGCGGCCACCCACAGCACTCCGGGGGCGATGCGCCTGAGCAGCGCGGTCTCCGGGCCGATGCCAAGGGGGAACAGGCTGACCACGATCATGAAGAAGAACAGCGCGGTGAGCATCTCGCTCTTGCGCCGCATGGCCAGCAGCAGGTCGCGGCGCAGGATGGCTGCGAAGGCGTTCATTTGGTGAGCTCCAGGCGGGCGCCGTTGCCCTGCAGTTGCACCGCCTGGTGGCTGGTGAAGATCAGCATGCCGCCGCGGCCGATGTGTTCGTCGAGGATGCCGCACAGCATGTCCACCGCGCCCACGTCGAGGGCCACGAAGGGCTCGTCGAGGATCCACAGGCGGGCCTGGCCGCACAGCAGGCGGGCTAGCGCCACGCGGCGCTTCTGGCCCTGGGACAGCACGCGGCTGGGCAGATCTTCGCGGCCCTTCAGGCCGATGCGGCGCAGCGCGGCGAGGGCCGTGGCTTCGTCGAGGGGGCGCCCGCCCACTGCGGCTGCGCTCTGCAGGTTCTCGAGGGCCGACAGGTCGTCCTTGATGGCCGGCGCGTGGCCGAGGTAGAGCAGGCGGGCGTGGAAGTCGTCACGCACGTCGGCGACGGGCCGGCCTTCCCATTCCATGCGCCCTTCGGCGGCCGGCGACAGGCCGGCCAGGATGCGCAGCAGGCTGGTCTTGCCGGCCCCGTTGGCGCCCTCGACCTGCAGCCATTGGCCTGGCGCAACGGCGAGATCCACACCGGAAAACAGGCGGCGGTCACCGCGGACACAGGCGAGGCCGTGGGCTTGAAGCATTAGAAGGGCAAAACCGGGAAATCGAGTCGGCGCATTCTGCCCGACCCCCCGGAGTGGGTAAACCGGTTACATCAAGCAGAAGCGCCGACGTTGCGGCGGGTATGGCGGATGGATCAGTGGCGGGCGGTGCTGGCGTAGTCGTCGGGCACCACGGTGGACGGCGCTGCTGCGGCGTCCTTGCCGGCTTCCTGCTCGCCGGGCGGTGTGCCGTCGGCATCGCTGAGTTCGAGGACTTCGCTGACCTGGCGGGCCAGCGCGCGGCAGGCGTTGCCGAGGTTGGTCGGCAGACCGTCCGGCACGTTCTTCTGCAGCAGCAGCTTGGACGCCGACAGGCTGATGACCGGGTTGAGGATGCGGTGCTTGTGGGCGCCGAGGATCTGCGCCACGTTGCGGTCGGCGGCGTCGCGCTGCCAGGCGTTGGTGGGCCACTGGGACGGCAGCGCGTAGGCACGCGGGAAGGTCTCCAGGTCGCGCAGCACGGTGCGCAGGTCTTCGTGGGAATCGCGGAAGGGCAGCAGCACGATGTCGGCCAGACCGTCGAGCATGCGGTCCACGTCGGCCCGGTTGCCGCCGCCGTCCACCACGCCGACCCAGTGTTCCATCGCCCGCAGCTTGCCGACGACCCGGTTGAGGGACTCGGGGGTGCGCGCATCGGCGATCGCATAGCGACGTCCTTCCGGCGCCAGGGGCTCGCGGGAGGTGTCGGTCAGCACGCAGGCCGAGCGCTGGCCAAGCAGGCCGAAGCCCTGGCACAGGAGGTGGGACAGGGTGGTCTTGCCGGTACCGCCCTTGTTGCCGATGATGCAGATGATCGGGGACATGGTTGAAACCTCTCGCAGTGATGCCAGGCGCAATGGCGCCATTATTCGCGCATTAACGGGAACGATGCGGCCGGAATTGAGGGTTCATCGGCCGGTATTTCGCAATTTGCCGCTCAGCCCGGGGCCGGCCGGCAGGTAGCAGTACAGCTGCGTGCGCCGCCGGTCGTCCACCTCGACGACCGTTTCGGGCTCCACGCCGGGCACCGGGAAGCTGTTGCTGACCAGCAGGCTGCCGGGGCGCATTTCGGCGCAGGCTTTCTGCCAGACGGCGGCCATCGGTACCGGGGACAGGAAAGCGTACACCACATCGTAGTCCGCCCACGGGATTTTCCAGAAGTCGCCGCGGGCCAGGCTGACGTTGGGCTGGCGGCGCGACAGCAGGCGGGACAGGGCATAGGGGGCGGGCGCCGATTCCAGCCCCTCGAAGCGGCAGTCGGGGCGCAGGCGGGCCAGCGGGCGCAGCAGCGCGCCGGTGCCGCTGCCCAGGTCGAGCAGCATCGCCGGCCGGCCGCGGGGCAGCAGCCCGGCCACGGCCGCGGCGGTGTGGTGGTTGGACAGGTACAGCGGCACCTGGGTGCGGAAGCTGCTCCAATAAACCAGCGCGCACAGCAGGAAAGCCGCCAGGTACCAGGCCGGGGCGATGCCCAGGCTGAGGGCGCCGAACACCAGCGGTGCGAAGCCCAGATGGATCCAGCGCCACCAGGAGGCGCTGCGCAGCAGGCCCGCCGTGCCGGCGGCGGCTGCCGCCTGCACCGCCACCACCGGCGCGAGGCCGGCCGGCAACAGGCCGGCCTGGGCGCTGCCGTAGGCAACGGCGGTGCCGGCGAACTGGGCGAGAAGGGCTTTCAGGAAGGGTGGCATGGCAGGCGCGGGGCGGCGACGGGCGCGACAGGCCGGAGTGTAGCCGACCAGTGGGTCGGCTGCCCGTGACGGGTGGCGCAGGCTGTGATCGTCGGGGCAGATGGCGCGGGCGAGGACAGGGGCAGGAAGTGTTGCCCGCGAGGGCGAACTCACTCGTCCGCGGGCTGTGCTCAGTCGACCGGGGGCGGACGAACCTGTACCCAGGTCGTAATCAGCGCTGGCGGCGCAGCACGAAGCCGTTGTCCAGCTTCTCGAACCCGAGCTTCGGGTAGTAGTCCAGCGCGTCGGGGGCGGACAGCAGCACGATGGAGACCTCGTCGCCAACGGCGGCCTGCACGCGGGCCATCAGCTCGCGGCCGATGCCCTGGTGCTGGAAGGCCTGGTCCACCGCCAGGTCGGACAGATAGCAGCAGTAGCTGAAGTCGGTCAGTGCCCGGCACACGCCGACCAGCTGTGCGCCCGACCAGGCCGAGACGACCAGGTTGGCGTTGGCGAACATGCGGGCGATGCGCGACAGGTCGCCGGTCGGCCGCTTGATGCCGGAGGCGTCGAAGAGGCGGGCGATGTCGGCGGCGGCGAGGGGCGTGTGCAGGCGGTAGTCGATCATGGCTATGGAATCAGCGAATATACGGCGGCGGCTACCGGTCCGTCGGCCAGCTGCAGACGGTTGCGGGCCATCCCCTCGAAATGGGCGCCGACCTTGCGGGCGACGGCTTCGCTGCCCGTGTTGCCGGCGGCAATGACGATCTCGATGCGGGTCTGGCCAAGCTCCCGGAAGCCGAACTCGGCCAGGCGGCGTGCCGCCGTCACGGCGATGCCCTGGCGCTGGCGGGATTCGCGCACCCAGTAACCGAGGTTGCAGAAGTTGTGCAGGCGGTTGAACTGGTTGAGGCCGGCCAGGCCGAATAGTTCGTTGTCGTCCGCGCTGAAGATCCCCAACTCGTAGGCACTCTGCTCGGCGCGGGCCTGGGCGCAGTGGTCTATCCATTCCAGGGCGCGGGCCGGGGTGTAGTCGGGAGTACACCAGGGCATCCAGCGCCCGACGGTGGCTATGGATTCGAGGGCGGCGGCCGACAGCGCGTCGGCATCGGCGGGCAGCAGGGGGCGCAGGGTCAGCATGGGCGAGGGCTGGCGGAAGGGGAACAGGCCGACAGCATACCGCGTGGCTGCTGCCCCCTTTCGCCCGGCGCAGATTCCGGCGGGGCTCACGGTGAAGTTTCAGGCCGCACGGGCGCCGCTGCCGGTCTTGCCGTCCCACTGGGCCCACAGCCCGCTGCGCTGTTTTTCCGCCCAGCCGATGGACGCCGTCTTGATGTGGCCATAGCCGCGCACATGGTCGGGCCACGCGGCGATCTGCGCGGCCAGTGCCAGCTTGTCGGCGGAAAGGCCGCCGAGCAGGCGCGCCACGTCCTGCTCGTACTCCACGATCAGCGCCCGCTCGGCCTTGCGGTCCGGGTGGTAGCCGAAGACGTCGAATGGCGTGCCGCGCAGGCGGCGCAGCTTGGCCAGCCACTTGAAGCCGGTGCGCATCCACGGCCCGAAGACACGCTTGGCGATGCGCCCGGAAGCCGGGTCGGGGTGGGCCAGGAAGGTCGGGGCGAGGTGGAAGCGCACCGCGAAGTCGCCGTCGAAGGCGGCGCCGATGGCGTCCCAGAAGGCCGGGTCGCCGTACAGACGGGCCACTTCGTACTCGTCCTTGTAGGCCAGCAGCTTGAAGTAGTTGTCGGTCACCGCGCGGGCTAGTCGCTCGCCGCCCAGCGGGCCTTCGGCGGCGCGTACGCGGGCCAGCAGTTCGGTGTAGCGGCGGGCGTAGGCGGCGTCCTGGTAGTCGGTGAGGATCGTCGCCCGGCGGGCGATGCGTTCGTCCAGGGTTTCCGGGCGGATCGGAATAACCGGCGCCGGGATCACCTCGCGCTGCACGGCGGCCAGGTCTATCGCGGCGCGGCGACCCCACAGCAGGGCCTGGCGGTTCATCGCCACGGCGGCGCCGTTGAGCACGATGGCCTCGTCGAGGCTGGCCTCGCTGACCGGCACCCAGCCTTTCTGCCAGGCGTAGCCGAGCAGGAACAGGTTGGTGGCGATGGCGTCGCCGAGCAGGCGGATGGCCAGTTGCTGGGCGTCGAGGAAGTCGCAGCCGTTGTGCCCGACGGCCTCGGCGATGGCCGCCTCCATCTTGTCCACGGGGAACTGCCAGTCGGGGTTGCGGGTGAATTCGGAGGTCGGCGTCTCGGTGCAGTTCACGACGCCGCGGGTGCGCCCGACGGCCATCTTGGACAGGGCGTCCACGCTGGCGGTGACCACCAGGTCGCCGCCGATCACCGCGTTGGCCTCACCGGCAGCGATGCGCACCGCGTGCAGGTCCTCCGGCCGGTCGGCGATGCGCACGTGGCTGAACACCGAGCCGCCCTTCTGGGCCAGGCCGGTCATGTCGAGCACGGTGACGCCCTTGCCGTCCAGGTGGGCGGCCATGCCGATCAGGGCGCCGATGGTGATGACGCCGGTGCCGCCGACGCCGGTGACCAGGATGCCCCACGGCTCGCGGGTGGCCGGCAGCGTCGGGGGCGGCAGCGCGCCGAAGCGGCTGTCGTCGGTCTGCATGGCCTTGCCCTTGCGCAGCTGGCCGCCCTCGATGGTGACGAAGCTCGGGCAGAAGCCGTTCATGCACGAGTAGTCCTTGTTGCAGGCCGACTGGTCGATCTGGCGCTTGCGACCGAAGTCGGTCTCCACCGGCAGGATCGCCATGCAGTTGGATTCGCGCCCGCAGTCGCCACAGCCTTCGCACACCGCTTCGTTGATGAAGACGCGGGTCTGCGGGTCGGGGTAGCGGCCGCGTTTCCTGCGCCGGCGCTTCTCGGCGGCGCAGGTCTGGTCGAAGACCAGCGCCGACACGCCGGCCAGCGTGCGCAGCTCGCGCTGGATCACCTCCAGCTCGTCCCGGTGGCGGATCGGCACGCCGTGGGGAATGTCCGCCACGTGCCACGGCCGGTCGGTGCCGTCGGTGACGAGGACGATGTTGCTCACCCCTTCGGCCTGCAACTGGCCGAGCAGCTTGGGCACGGTGAGCTCGCCATCCACCGGCTGGCCGCCGGTCATCGCCACCGCGTCGTTGAAGAGGATCTTGTAGGTGATGCCGCTGGTCACGCCGGGCTTGTTGAAGGCCGCCACCGACTGGCGGATAGCCAGCAGGCCGGAGTGGAAGTAGGTGCCGTCGCCCAGGTTGGCGAAGATGTGCGGCTCGTCGGTGAAGGGTGCTTGGCCGACCCATGGCACGCCTTCGCCCCCCATGTGCGTGAAGGTGCCGGTCTTGCGGTCCGGCATGAAGGTGGCCATGTAGTGGCAGCCGATGCCGGCCATCGCGCGGCTGCCTTCGGGCAGCACCGTGGAGGTATTGTGTGGGCAGCCGGGGCAGAAGGTCGGGACCCGGTCGATGGCGAAGACCCGCTGGGACAGCGTCGTCTCCTTGGCCTGCAGGAAGGCCAGGCGGGCGCGGATGCGTTCGGACGTGAAGAAGCGTTCGATGCGGCCGGCGATCACCTGGGCGATCATCGCCGGCGTCAGCTCGCCGGCCGCCGGCAGCAGCCATTCGCCGTGATCGACGGTGGCGCGGCCGTCCGCGCCGAGGGTGGTGAGGATCGCCCACTCGCCCTTTTCGTCGAACTTGCCGATGACCCGCGGGCGCACGTCCTCGCGCCAGTTGTAGAGCTCTTCCTTGAGCTGGTATTCGATCAGCTGGCGCTTTTCCTCGACGACCAGGATCTCTTCCAGTCCTTCCGCGAAGTGGCGCACGCCTTCTGCTTCGAGCGGCCACACCATGCCGACCTTGTAGAGACGGATGCCGATCTGGGCGGCGAGGGCCTCGTCGATGCCCAGGTCGTCGAAGGCCTGGCGTACGTCCAGGTAGCTCTTGCCGGCGGTGATGATGCCCAGCCGCGGCTGCGGCGAGTCGATGACCACCCGGTTGAGCCCGTTGGC
This sequence comes from Zoogloea sp. GW822-FHT05C07, assembly GCF_058800215.1. Lineage (NCBI taxonomy): Bacteria > Pseudomonadati > Pseudomonadota > Betaproteobacteria > Rhodocyclales > Zoogloeaceae > Zoogloea > Zoogloea sp. GW822-FHT05C07. The sequence goes on along the minus strand of NZ_CM179510.1, from coordinate 1,825,700 downwards.
GCGGCAATAGGCCAGCGCGGCGTACAGCTTGGCGTGGAGCAGGCGTTTCTCCTGCACCAGCGGCGGGTCCGGCCAGCGGATGTTGAGGCCGTCCGGCGGCAGCGCGAAGTCGGAGGGCTCCCGCGTCTCAACGCGTAGCGGATCCACGTCCACTGACGCGGAGGTCTCCACCGTGTCGGCCAGCGCCTTGAAGGCCACCCAGCAGCCCGAGTAGCGGGACATGGCCCAGCCGTGCACGCCGAAGTCGAGATATTCCTGCACGCCGGCCGGGGCCAGCACCGGCATCATCATCGACTTGAAGAAGTGGTCTGTCTGGTGCGGCAGCGTGGATGACTTGGCGGCGTGGTCGTCGCCGGCGATCACCAGCACGCCGCCGTACTGGGAGCTGCCGGCCGCGTTGGCGTGGCGGAACACGTCGCCGCAGCGGTCCACCCCCGGCCCCTTGCCGTACCACATGCCGAACACGCCCTGCACGCGGGCCTTGGAAGACAGGGCCACCTGCTGGCTGCCCCACAGCGCGGTGGCGGCCATGTCTTCGTTGATGCCGGGCTGGAAGACGATGTCGTGGCTGGCGAGGTGGTCCTTGGCCTTCCACAGGGTCAGGTCGAGGCCGCCCAGTGGCGAACCCCGATAGCCGGATACGAAGCCGGCGGTACGCAGTCCGGCGACCCGATCCCGGTCGCGCTGGATCATCAGCAGGCGCACCAGCGCCTGGTAACCGGTCAGATAGACCCGCCCGGAGGCGGCGGTGTATTTGTCGTCCAGCTGCGCCGTGGGGGCGCCGGAAGTGGATAGTTCGCGGACGGGATCTTGCTCGGCCATGGTGGTTTCCTCGCAAAAATCGTGTTCTTGATCCGCTCGCGGCGCGGGCCTCGTGGGCCTCGCCGCCGAGGTGCTGCAGGGCAAGCCGGGCTGCGCGAATGCGTGCAACCCGTCGGTTTGATTATCCGCGCCGGCTTGGGTTCCGGCGTGACATCCGGCGCAGGTTCAGAACAGATCCACGTCGCCGGCGCTGACGGCGGTCTGGCGGAGCGCGTCGAAGCGGATCTCCTGCTCCGAACGGGTCGAGTCTTCGAGCAGCAGGCCAAGGGTGGCGTTGCGGCGCTGGATGCGCGCCACACCGTCGCGCTCCTCTACGTCCCGGTGGGCGTCGAAGAAGCCGTGGGCGTAGCGGCTCATGAAGTCGGTGTGCTGGCGCAGCTTGTCGAGCACCTGGCTGACGATGTCCTCGAACTGCATCGACAGCACGCCCTGCATGACCAGCCGGTGGATCGCCTCGGACACCTCGTTGATGCGGCGCGACTGCTCGGCGGCGCGGGCGGTGAGTTCGCGCATCTCGGCGCCCAGGGCGGCCACGTTGGCCTGGGAGCTTGCCGCATGGCTGATGTCGGTGGAGGCCGTGACGTCCACTGCGGCGCCCACGTCGTCGATCGCGGTGTGGATTTCCCGCAGCAAGCCGTCGATCTGGTCGCTGAAGTTCTCGGTGCGTTGGGCCAGTTTGCGCACTTCGTCGGCCACGACCGCGAAGCCGCGTCCGGCTTCCCCGGCGCGGGCCGCCTCGATGGCCGCGTTGAGAGCCAGCAGCTCGGTCTGGCTGTTGATCTGGTTCACCTCAGTCATCAGGCGGGTGACCGCATCCACCTTCGCACGCATGTCGGCAAAGCGGCGGGCGATATCGGTGCCGCTGGCCTGCAACTGCTGGACTGTGACGACGAAGCTGCCGATGGCGGCCTGTGTCTCGGCGCTGAAGCGCTCGATGCCGCCGTTATGGGTGGCTTCGTCCTGGGTGGCCGCAAGGGCGACCAGCTCATCGGCCAGGTTGCGCAGGGAGTCCTGGTGGTGGGAGCCGCCACCGGTGAGGCTGCGGTGCAGGTCGCTGACCGCGCTGCCGAACACTTCCTGCATCTGCCCGAGGGATTCCCGCAGGCGCAGATACTGGGTTTCGCTGTTGCCGGCAATGCGGGCACATAGTGCGTCGTATTCGCGCACGCTGTCGTCGATCAGTTTGCTCTGGGCCAGTTTGCTGGCGCGAGCACGGGCGCGGGCGCCGTGGCTGATCATGGTGGCCGTGATCAGCGCGGCAATGGTGCCGCAGCCCAGCGCATAGTTGAGCTCAGACGGGCCGCCCAGGGCGACCGATGTCATGTTGGCGATGGACAGCGCGATGCCTGAGAAGGTGGCGATATCGTCGGCGCGGATGCTCAAGGAAGGCATAGGAAGAATTGGCGTTGGGGCCGCATGGAAGAGCTGCAGTCGAAGTGTCGGACTTTACGGTGTGCTATGACAAAAGTTATAGATTTAACTCAAGTTTTATCTTCTGCAGGGATGCGTGCTCCAGGGGCCACGATGCCGGCTGTATTTGTCCGTTGTTACAGGAGGGTTACACAGGATATGTAATATCGGCGCTGTAAGATGAGCCGATGGCATTGCGGCCGGTCTGCGGCCCTCTTGTCGAATAGCATGTTTGAACAGTGGCGGTGCTTGGCGGATTGGGGTATAACCCGCGCCCAAAAAGGCGGGGCGGGTCGGGAGCTATGATCGGAGAGTTCTGCATGGAAAAGCACTCGTTCCAGGATGAGAACGAGTGCAATGTATTGGTGATCGGGGGTGGGCCAGCTGCTTCCCGCGTGACGCCGCAATTGTTACGCCCCCTGTCCATTTCCGAGTTGCTTGACGGTGGCGACGATCCCGCGCGGCTGGGGGCTTCGTGGGTCGGGGCTGCGCTGCCGCCGGGGCGCCTCGCCGCGCATCTGCCCTTGCAGCATATTGCCGCGCCGCTGCTGGCCGCGAGCGCTTGCCCGGTCGAGGCTTGGTTCTCAGGTGCGGCGGCGGGCGGTGGCCATGCCCATGGTGTGCGTTACCGCTGCGACGGGCACCTGCTGTTCGGGGTGATCGACCTCGACGAGGCGGCCTGCCCGGCCACGCCGGAGGCTTCGCCGTTGCAGCAGGCTGGCCGGCGGGCTTACGACAGCGTGTTCCGCCTGCTCGTGGAGCAGGGTTATCCGCACCTGTGGCGGGTCTGGAATTATCTGGCCGACATCAATGGCGAGAGCCACGGCCTGGAGCGTTACCGTCAGTTCAATATCGGGCGTCATCAGGCTTTCGAGGCTGCCGGGCGGCTGGGCGGCGATACGATTCCCGCTGCCTGCGCCCTCGGTGTGGCGGAAGGGCCGCTCAGCGTCGCTTTCCTTGCCGCCCGTGCGCCGGCGCTGCCGGTCGAGAACCCGCGTCAGCTCCGCGCCTATCGTTATCCGGACGACTACGGTCCGTGCAGTCCGACCTTTTCGCGCGCTGCGCTGGCCCGCGTCGCGGACGAAGAGTGGTTGTTCGTCTCCGGTACCGCGAGCATCGTCGGCCACCGCACGCTTCATCCGGACGATCCGCAAGCCCAGACCCGCGAGATCGTCACCAATCTCGAGGCCCTGCTCGGCGAGGCCAGTCGTCTCGCCAGCGGTCCGGCTTTCCGGCTGGACGAGCTGGCCGGTCGGGCTTATGTGCGCCACCCGCAGCACCTGGAGGCCGTGCAGGTCGAACTGCGCAAGGCGCTGGGTGCTGCGGCCCCGATCGTCTATGTCCAGGCCGATGTCTGCCGCGCCAATCTCCTCGTCGAGGTCGAGGCCCAGGCTTGCCATGCCCTGCGTTGAGTGGGCTCCATCATGTTCCTGCAAAGTGTCCGTTTTCTCGTTCTGGCTACCCGCGTGGCCGCCGCCGGGGTGAAAGTCGATGACTAAGCCCTCAAGCCCCCTCGGAAAGGCCCTGTGGACGGCCTACGAGTATGTCGCAATGGTCGCCGGGCTCGGTGCGCTGGCCGTCCTGTGCCTCACCTGGCTGCCGTTCGCGCTGCTGTGTACGGCCTTGCCGCTGAAGGCTGGGCGGGTTGTCGGGCGCCTGGGGATCATGGTCGGCTTCCGGCTCTACGTGCATTTCCTGAGGCTGTTCTGCGCCTGCCGGTTCGACCTGTCCGCGCTGGACAAGCTGCGCGGCGACCAGCCCTTGATCCTCGTCGCCAACCATCCCTCGCTGCTCGACGTGGTGATGATCGTGTCGCGCCTGCCCAACGCGGTGTGCGTCATGAAGGCTGCGCTGATGGACAACATCCTGCTCGGCGCAGCGGCCCGCCTGGCGCGTTACATCCGCAACGACGCCCCGGTCAGCATGGTCCGCCAGGCGCGTGCCGAACTCCTGCAGGGGGCGCATCTGGTGATCTTTCCGGAAGGGTCGCGCACCCGGAATTTTCCGCTCGACCCATGTACCGCCGCTTCCGGCCTGATTGCCCACGCGTCCCATGTGCCCTTGCAGACCCTGCTGATCGAATTCAGCTCGCCTTACCTGGGCAAGGACTGGCCGCTCTTCCGCAAGCCCGATCTGCCGCTGCGCTTCACCGTTCGCCTCGGCCGGCGCTTCGAGGCGCCGGCGCATGCGCGCAGCTTCACGCCGGAGCTCGAGAACTATCTCCGCGCCGAGCTCGGCGCACCTGACCAACCGGACAACCGATCGTGACCGTTGCCTCCTCGACCCACCTGGTCCTCATTCCCAGCTACAACCCCGGCCCGAAAGTCGATGACACCGTGGCCCAGGCCCGGCGTTTCTGGAGCCCGGTGTGGGTGGTCGTCGATGGCAGTACCGACGGCAGTCCGGCGCGCCTGCGGGCCATGGCCGCTGCCGACCCCGGCTTGCGGGTCATCGAACTGGCTGAAAATCGTGGTAAGGGGGCGGCCGTGCTGGAGGGTTTGCGCGCGGCGGCGGCAGAGGGTTTCACCCACGTGCTGACGATGGATTCCGACGGCCAGCATCCGGCGGATCACATCCCCGAGTTCATGCGCGTGTCGGCCGCCAACCCAGGCTGCATGGTGCTCGGCAAGCCGGTCTTCGATGCCGCCGCGCCGCAGCTGCGGGTCAAGGGCCGGGAGATTTCCAACTGGTGGGCCAATTTGGAAACGCTGTGGGAGGGCATCGGGGATTCCCTGTTCGGTTTCCGCGTCTATCCGATCGCGCCGCTCGAGAAGATCATGCGCGGGCAGCGCTGGATGCGCCGCTTCGACTTCGACCCGGAGGCGGTCGTACGCCTGGCCTGGGCCGGCGTGCGGCCACTCAACCTGCCAGCCCCGGTACGGTATTTCCGCAGCGACGAGGGCGGCGTCTCCCATTTCCGCTATTTCCGCGACAACCGCCTGCTGACCTGGATGCACACCCGGCTGTTCTTCGGTTTCGTGCTGCGCCTGCCCGCCCTGGTGTTCAGGAAGCTCGGCAGCGCCCGCCGGGGCGGCTGACCGGCGCCCGCGCACCAGCACCGCGCAATGGCCGCTGCGCCGCTTCAGCCGGGCGCGCAGCGCATCACACCATTCCGCCGTTGATCGACAGTACCTGCCCGGTGATGTAGGCGGCGCGTTCGGATGCGAGGAAGGCCACCAGGTCGGCGACCTCTTCGGGCTGGCCGGCGCGCTTCACGGGGACCAGGCGTTCGATGGCGGCCTGGTCGAAGCTGCCGTCGCTCATCTCCGTGGCGATGATGCCTGGCGCCACCGCATTGACGGTGATGCCGCGGCTGGCCAGTTCGAGCGCCAGCGACTTGCTGGCGGCGTGGAGCGCCCCCTTGGCCGCCGCGTAATTGACCTGCCCCCGGTTGCCCACCAGTCCGGCCACCGAGGTGATGGTGATGATGCGTCCCCAGCGGGTCCGGATCATCGGCAGTGTCAGTGGCTGGGTGACGTTGTAGAAGCCGTGGAGATTCACGTCCATGACCGTGTGCCACTGCGCCGGAGCCATGCCGGGGAAGACCGCATCGGCGTGCAGGCCGGCATTGTTCACGAGGATCTGGACCGGGCCCGTGGCGAGCAGGGCTTCGAGGGCGGCCGTGGTGGCCGCGGCATCGGTGATGTCGAAGCTGAGGGCCTCGGCCGAGCCGCCGCTGCCGCGGATTTCGTCGGCAAGGGCGTCGGCCTTGTCGCGCTGGCGGTTGGCGTGGACGATCACATGGTGGCCGTCGGCCGCCAGGCGGCGGGCGATGGCGGCGCCGATCCCGCCGCTGGCTCCGGTGACGAGGGCGCGTTTCATGGGTGGCGCTCCTTGATCGAGGTGGCGTCGAGGATGACTGCGGCACGGCCATCGAGGAGCAGCGTGCCGCCCGCCGAGACGCGGAAGCCATAAAGCACCTGGGCACTGTCGCCGGACAGCCGCTCGGCTTCGACCAGCAGGTCGTCGGCCGGGGTGTCGAGGCGTGCGGCGTGGAAGCTCACCCCGCGCACGCTGACCAGGTAGCCCTGGCGCGGAGCCTGACCGTCATCGGCGATCAAGCCGCCGTGCAGGGCCATGGCCTGGGCGGCATATTCGATGCCGGCGGCAATCCCCAGGCGGCCGTCGCTGGCGAGGGGGTTATCGGCCTGGAGATGGCTGCGGCTGGTGCAGCGGATCGTGTCCGGCCCCCAGTCGAGGACGGTGTCGAGCAGGCACATGGCCCCCTGGTGCGGGATGCGTGCGGCGATGGCGGCGCGGTCTAGCATGGCGTGACGGAGACGCTGAGGCTGAGGGGGGTGAGGTATTCGAGGTGGACCTGGCCGCCGCCGTCGGAGAGCCGCTGCAGGAGAGGCAGGCCGCGCAGGGCCGGGATGGCCAGGCGGAGGTTTTCGAGCGCCGCGTCGGCCAGCGGCGTGGCGGGGGCGTCGGACAGTTCGACGTCGATCCGCGCGCGGCTGCGCGGCGTTGGCTGCGGACTGAGCACCAGGCCGATGCCGGCCGCGTCGGGGATCGGGCGGGCGGCGAGGAGCGGCTCCGGATACTCGGCGTCGTAGGCGATGAGCAGGGTCGGGATGTCGGCGCTGCGGGCTTCGACCAGGGCTTCGAGGAGGCCTGCCGAGAAGCTGCCGTCGGCGGCGCACAGGGACTGGCTGGCGCTCCGTGCGCCGGTGGCGATGCTCCAGTAGCCCGCCGGCGTGTTGTGCAGCGAATTGTGGAAGCGGGTCGGCGAGACGCGCGGATCGTCGGAGGCCAGGGTTTCGCACAGGGCGACGCAATTGTGGCCATCGGCGGTGGCGGCGGCGAGGATCGCCGGCAGCTGGGCTGCGTCGGCCCCGGCGTGTTCGACGGCGGCCAGGCCGGTGGCCAGCGCCACCCGGACGACGCGGCTGGTGCGGCGCCGTTCGGCCGGCGGCAGCAGGGCCGGAGCCGGCAGGACGCTGGGGGCCGAGGTGTAGGGCTGGCGGCCGCACAGCACGTCGGTGGCGCCGGCCCAGTCGGGCAGGCCGGGGGCGATCAGGCTGATGCCATCGATCCAGGCGGTGAGGATCGGGGCGCTCATCGGGCACTCCCGAAGACAAGGCTGCAGTTGCTGCCGCCGAAACCGAAGGAATTGCTCATCGCGTAGCGAAGCGGGCTGTTGCGGCTGGTGAGCAGGTAGTCGAGGGGGAGCCGCGGGTCGAGCTGGCGGGTATTGGCACTACCGGGCAGGAGCCCGTGGCTGAGTGCCAGGGCGCAGGCCACGGCTTCCAGGGTGCCGGCCGCGCCGAGGGTGTGGCCGGTGAGGCCTTTGGTCGAACTGCACGGCACGCTTGTTCCGAACAGGGTTGCGACGGCCTGCCCCTCGGCCGCATCGTTGTTGATCGTTGCGGTGCCATGGAGGTTGAGGTAGCCGATGGCGGCGGTGTCGAGGCCGGCGTCGCGCAGCGCGGCTTCCATGGCCAGGCGTGCGCCCAGTCCTTCCGGGTGGGGCGAGGACATGTGATAGGCGTCGCTGGATTCGCCGCATCCCAGCAGGAGGACACCGGTGGCGGACGGCGCGGGGCGTTCGAGCAGCGCAAAGGCGGCGGCTTCGCCGACCGAGATGCCCTGGCGCTCGGCGTCATATGGACGGCAGGGCTCCGGCGCGTTCAGTTCGAGGGAGGCGAAGCCGCGCAGCGTGGTCAGGCACAGGCTGTCGACGCCGCCGACCACGGCTGCATCGATGAGGCCGGCGTGGATCATGCGGGCGGCACTGGCGAAGACCTTGGCCGAGGAGGAGCAGGCGGTGGAGACGACCACCGCCGGGCCTTCGAGCCCGAACCAGGCACGTACGAAGGCGCCGAGCGAATACGTGTTGTGGGCGCCGTGATAGTTGAAGCCGGCGGGCAGGGCGCCGCTGGCATTGCGCCGGCGGAAGGCGGCTTCGGTTTCGAGGATGCCGGATGTGCTGGTGCCGAGGATTACGCCGACCCGTCGCTTGCCGTGGCGGGCGATGGCGGCGCGCACGGCGTCGTCGAAGCCGTCGGCCTGCAATCCACGCCGGGCCAGGCGATTGTTGCGGCAGTCGTAGTCGGCGAAGCCGGCCGGCAGCGGAGCGTCGTCGAGGGCCGCCACCTGGCCGATCCAGGTCGGCAGCTCGGTGCCCTCGAAGCGGCACGGGGCCAGGCCGCCGGTGCCGTTGCGCAAGGCGTCGAGGAAGGGGGCCAGGCCGTCGCCGACGCAGCTGACCTGGGTGTAATGGGTGAGGTGGAGCGGTGTCACGGGCAAGTTTGCAGGTGGGGTCGCGGGAGTTTACCAGAATGTTTCCGGGCCCCCGGGAGGCCCCCCGGGGGCCGGCGACGGCAGGGGCCGCCTTATTGCCGGCAGGCGCTGGCGAGGGTGACCGGCGTCAGGCCGGCTGCGCGGATGCGTGCCAGCAGGGGCGGCAGGACTGCGAGGATCACCGGCGTGCCGTCTGCACCGCGGGCGGCGTTGCCGTCGTGCAGCAGCAGGATGTCGCCGGCGGCGAGGCCGTCGCAGAGACGGGCCAGCACCTGGTCGGGATTGCCGTTGCGGGTGTCGTAGGCGCGCCGGGTCCATGCCGTCAGGCGCAGGCCGAGGTGTGCCAGTACCGGATCGAGGAAGGGGTTGCGCAGGCCGGCCGGGGCGCGGAAGAAGCTTGGCGTGCGTCCCGTGAGGGCGCCGAGGCTGAATTGGGCGGCGCGGACCTCGGCGTGCATGCGGGTGTAGCCGAAGGTGGAGAAACGTTTCCAGTGGTGCTCGCTGTGGTTCTCGACGGCGTGGCCGCGGGCGACGATGAGGCGGACCAGCTCGGGGTGGGCGGCGGCGCGCTGGCCGATGCAGAAGAAGGTGGCGTGGGCGCCGGCCGCATCGAGGAGGTCGAGGACCAGCGGGGTGACCTGGGGATCGGGGCCGTCGTCGATGGTCAGGGCCAGCTCGCAGCGGGCCACCGCGGCAGCGGGCAGGCGGGTCAGGTTGGGGCCGAGCAGGCGGCTGCGTGGCAGCAGGCCGGCGACGGTCAGGACCGCGTGGTTGGCGAGCAGCGCGCCGACGGCCAGCGGCCAGGTCGCGGGAGCCAGCAGCACGGCCGCCGCGGCCGCGGCGTGCAGCGCAAAGCTGAAGTACATGAACGGGCTGGGGCGCCAGCGGTTCACCGGGATGCCTCCGCCTCGGGGCTGCGCGCCGCCGGTTGTGGCCGGGCCAGCATGGCGGAAAGCAGCAGGGTGAGCACCGCGCCGGGGCCGACGGTGACGCCGATGGCCTTCAGAACCGGCACGGGCGAGAAGGCCAGGATGCCGAAACCGATCACGGTGGCGAGATTGGCCAGCAGCAGCGAGGCGAGGGTGCGGGGGTCGTCGGTGGGGTTGGCGTCGGCCCGGTCGAAGAAGAGCGTGTAGTTGGAGCCCACGGCGACGATCAGCAGCATGCCGACCAGGTGCAGCAGGGTGAGGCGCTCGCCGGCCAGGGCGAGACCGCCCATCACCAGCAGTTCGGCGAGCACCAGCGGCAGGATGACCCGCAGCAGCCGGCCGGGGCTGCGCAGGACGATGGCCATCAGCAGCACGATGGCGAAGCTGCCAGCCAGCGACAGCAGGATGGCTTCGTCGAGATAGGCCCGGTAAAGGGCGGCGGTCTCACCGAAGATGTCGATGAACAGGGCTTCGGCGCCTGTATTGGTCCCTGTATCGGCGTCCGCAGCGAGCGCGGCGCGAACCGGCTGCGGGTCGAGGTGGCCGTTTCCCGGTGGGGCGCGGAGCGGCATCAATACCGTCCAGCCGGTCGGCCGCTGCAGCAGTAGCGAGTCCACAGCCAGCGCGAGGGTCGAGCCGCGCAGCGATTCGGGCGTGAGCAGCGCCTGTTGGCGGGCATCGTCGACGGCATCGAGGAAAGGGGCCAGCCGGTCGGCACGGAGGGGGAGGCCGTCGACGGCGGCGGCGAGGCGGCGGGTGAGTTCCGCACGCTCCGGCAGGGCTTGCTGGCGGGCGAGCTGGCTGGCGGTGCTGGGCAGGAAGCGGGCCGGGCTCTCGTAGCCGCCGAGAACGCCACTGGCCACCAGCTCGTCGAGACGGTGACCGATCCGTTCCGCCGCGGCGAGCGCGCTTTCCCGGTCGGCGGCCTTGAGCACGACGAGGTAGCGCAGGTCAGGCGCGCCGAGGTCGGCACGCAGGCTCTGGTCGAGCGCCTGGTCGGCTTCCGAAACGGGGCTGAGGCCGGACAGTGTCGAATTCCATAGCTGGTCGTGATGCGTGACCAGGACCGCGGCGGCGGCGATGGTCAGCACTGCCAGCAGCGGGCGCAGGCGGCCGAGGTGGTGCCAGGCGCCGCCGACGGCGAGGCCGAGCGGGCGGATGTCGCGGATGGCCAGACCGGCCGGGCGCAGGTGCGGCAGCACGAAGCGGGTGATGGCCGCGGCGCTGAGGAGGCCGGCGATGGAGTAGAGGCCGAGCTGGGCCAGGCCGGGGAAGCCGGAGCAGAGCAGCGAGGCGAAGCCGATGGCCGAGGTCAGGACGCCGAGCCGGATGGTCGGCCAGAAGCGCTCCATCCAGTTCCGCTCCTCGCCGCTGCGTTCGGCGCTGTCGGACTGGACGAAGTAGTAGATGCTGTAGTCCACCGCTTCGCCGATGAGGGTGGTGCCGAAACCGATGGTGAGGCCATGGACGCTGCCGAAACCGAGGGAGACTGCGGCGATGCCGGCCAGAGCACCGCTGGCCACCGGCAGGATGCCGAGGATGACGGCGGTGGGGGAGCGGTAGATCAGCAACAGCAGGCAGATCACCGCCGCGCTGCCGAGGGTGGACAGGCGCACGGCTTCGGACTGGATGGCGGCCCGGGAATTGACCGCGAAGACGGCCGCGCCGGACAGCAGCACGCGCGCTTCGGGGTGGCCGGCATCCCGGGCCGCGGCGGCAAACTCGCTCCGGACCTGCTCGATGGCGGCTTGCTGGGCATCGGTGTCGGACCCGGCGGCGCGGGTCTGCAGCATCAGGATGGCGCGCCGTCCGTCTTTGGAGGCCCAGGCGCCGTGCTGGCTGGCGGGCTTGTTTCCGGTGTCGAGCTGGCTGATGAGTTCGACCATCTCGCCGGTCGGGTCGCGCGGCAGCAGGCTCTTCAGCATCATGCCGGCCGGCGAGGCGAGCAGGTCGATGCTGTTCGCGATGGCCTGGTGCAGGCCATCGACGCTGAAGTGTTCGGGGGTGACGGCCGGGCTCAGCAGGTAGCGATGGGAGAACAGCAGCTCGCGGTCGACCGCCAGCGCGGCGGCGTCGCCGTTGCGCACCGAGACGAACTGGTCGCCATCCTGCAGCCGTTTGGCGAGGGCGCGCGACAGATCGGTGCGGACTTCCGGCGTGGCGCCCTCGATGCCGACCAGCAGCAGGCGCGACAGCACGCCTTCGGTGAGCTGGTCCACGAGGAGCTGCTGGGCCGGTGTGGGGCTGCGCGGCAGGAAGGCCGACATGTCCGCCGTGTAGTTGGCGCGCAGCGCCAGCATGGCGCAGGCAACGATGCCGAGTAGCCAGACCAGGACCGGGCGGGGCAGCCGGCGCGTCATTTGCCGTCGACGGGGTCGATGGACATCACGGAGCGGTCGCCGTCGGCCTGCTGGTATTCGACGCTGAGGACTTGTTCGCGCTTGCCGCCAATGGTGATGCGGGTGACCAGCTCCGCAATGCGCGGGTTGCTTGGTGAGAGCGTGAGCGTCCAGTTGTCGCGGGGGCCGGACAGGTGCAGCGCATAGTTGCGTTGGAGGGCTGCGAGGTCGCCGGACAGGGTGCCGCGGATGCTGGCGACGAAGGCCAGGATTTCGGGCTGCTCCGACAGACGCAGCGAGATGTTCTGCTTGCCGCGCTGGACGGTGATCAGGTCCTTGTCCAGCAGCATGAGCTCGGGTTTGGGCTTCAGGGTGCGCTTCTCGAGGTAGTCCGGCGCAACGTAACGCATCTCGCCGGACGACACGACGGGGCGCTCGAGCAGCGCGATGTATTTCTTCTCGACGAACAGCGCGCGTCCCCCGGGGTTGCGGGAGAGTTCGCTCATCAGTTTGGGAATGTCCCAGCTGGCGGCCATGGCGGAAACGTTGCCCAGGGCGAGGAGCAGGGTGGCGACAGCGATGCGGAAGATCATGAACGCGGAGTGTCGGCGCCGGCGGGGCGCCAGAAGTCGAAGAAGTTGAACCAGTTGAAAGGGGCGCTGCGGCAATGGGCTTCGAGCAGGCTCACGTAGGCCTGCTGGGCGGCCTCGATGGCGGCGGCGCGGCCCTGGCGGTCCACCTGACTGAAGTCGGCGAGCGGCGAGAAGCGGACCCGGTAGCGTCGGCCGCCGAGGTGCAGCCCGCTCATGAACAGCGCCGGGCGCCGCAGCATGGCGGCGAGGCGGAAGGGTCCCTGGGGGAAGGCCGCCGGCTGGCCGAGGAAAGGCTGCGGCTGGGGTGTGTCGCGCTCCAGCGTGCGGTCGGCGAGCACGCCGATCAGCTGGCCGGCATCGATACGGTCGCGCAGGAGCAGCATCGAATCGATGTGGCCGAGGGCCAGGATGTCCTGGCTTGCCGCCGGGTTGATGGCGGCGAGTACGCTGTTGATCTTGCGGGCGTTGTCCTCGTGCATGAGCATGCAGATGCGGTGCTGGCTGTAGTGGCGGCCGAGGGCGCGCAGCACTTCGAAGCTGCCCAGGTGGGCGCCGAACAGCAGCGCGCCGCGCCCGTCGGCGAGGGCGGCCTCGATGAGCTCGGCGCCTTCGATCTCGATGTCGAAGAGCGCGAAGCGGCCGTTGAGGAAATAGATGCGGTCGTGGATCGTGGTGGCGAAGGTGAGGATGTGCCGGTAGCGCTCGGCCAGCGTCGGCCGGCGTTCGAGGATGCGCGTCAGGTAGGCCCGCGAGGCCCGGCTGGCGGCCGGGGCGAACAGCAGGAAGTAGGCGGCGATGCCGAACAGGATCAGCCGGCTGGCGCGTCGCCCGAGGGTGAGCGACAGCCATACCATGAGCCGCATGATGGCCGTGTTGCTGCGCTCGGTCTGCTGGGCCCAGCCGGAGGCTGGCGGGGTGCCGGCCGCTCCACTCACGGGGTGGCTCCGAGGATGAAGCTGCCGGTGGCGACGGTGGTCTCGCCGTGCCGGATGTCGAAGCGCAGGGTGGCGCCGCCAGGCGTGTCGTAGTGGAAGACGAGCTCGTCGCCGGGGAGGACCGGGCGCAGGAACTTGGCGTTGGCGAGGCCGCGGATGGCCGCCGCTTGTGGCGCCCGCAGCATGGCCTGGTCGAGCAGCACCACGCCGGGCAGGATCGGCCGGCCGGGGAAGTGCCCGGGGAAGGCCGGGTGGGCGGCCGGCACGGTCCAGTGCGCGCTGCTCATCGGCCGCCTCCGTGATCGTGGCGGGCGGCGTGGGCGGCAAAGAGGGCCAGCAGGTTGGCCCGCGGCAGCTTGCTGGCGGCGTTGCGCGGCAGGCGCTCGACGAGGATCAGCGGACGTGGCAGGAACAGCGGGTCGATGCGTTGGCGCAGGGCGTCGAGCACATCCTGGGCGGAAAGGCTGTCGGTGACGACGGCGGCGCGCAGGCGAGTGACGTGGTCGTCCGGTTCATCGTCGGGCATCAGGAAGGCGCCGTCGATGACGCCAGGAATGCCGGTGAGCTGCTCGTTGAGGTAGGCCAGCGACGTGCGCTTGCCGGCAATGTTGATGAGGTCGGCGCCCCGTCCGTGGAGAATGAAGTGGCGTTCGTCCACGATTTCGAGCACGTCGGACAGCGGAACGAGGCCTTCCACGTGGCCGCCCTGGGCGGCGTGGCCGTCGCCATGGGGGATCAGGCACGCCTCGCCGAGGAGCTGCCAGGTACGGCCGGCCGTCGGGCGCCGGCTGGCCAGCTGGCCGGTTTCGGTGCTGCCGTAGATCTCCAGCAGGGGGGCGTCCACGGTGCCTTCGGCGCGACGGGCGAGCGCTTCGGACAGCGGTGCGGTGGCCGACAGGATGAAATCCAGCGGCGGGATTTCGACGTCGGCGTCGAGCAGGGCGCGCAGGTGGAAGGGGGTCGTGACGAGGGCCCGCGGGCGAGGCACGGCCGCCAGTGCGGCGGCGATGTCGGCGGGATAGAACGGTCGTCCGGCATGCATCGCGGCGCCGCCGTGCAGGCAGATCAGCACCGTGGATTCGAAGCCATACATGTGCTGGGCGGGCACCGTGCCGACGAGGGCATGGCCGGCGGCACCGAGACGCCGGGACTCGGCCAGGCTGTTGGCAACCAGCAATCCCCAGGTCTTGCGGTGGGTGCCCGGCGTTCCGGTGGAGCCGGACGTGAACACGTGGGCGATGACCTGGTCGACGGGGATCCGCGGCACTGGCAGGTGGCCGTTGCCGAGCGGGGCCGGAGGCGGCACGGCAAGGCCGGGCAGGCCGGCGACGGCGCCCTGGCCATCGTGCAGGCAGACCAGGTCGGGGGTGTCGGCGGCGAGACGGGCGACGGTCTCGTCGGCCAGATTGGGCGGGAGCAGGCTGATGCGTCCGCTGATGGCGGCGGCGGACAGGCCGACGAGGAAGCGGTAGCGGTCCTGGCAGGTGTTGAGGAGGTAGCCGCCGGGCGGAAGCAGGGCGGCCAGCTGGGCGACATCGGCGAGAAACTGGTCGCGGCTGACGGGCTGGTCGGCACGCCAGGCGATGATGCTGTCGGGAGCCGGATGGTCGGTGAGCGGAAGTGTCGGGGTGTTCATTGCCGAATCGGATTGCCGGAGGGGTGGGCTGGCGCGGCGTCGGTCGGACGGCTGCTGGCGAGGTAGGCGCGGATCGAGTCGACGATGCCGCAGCGCTCCTCGGGCGGCAGTACGCAGCGCCGGATCAGGCCTTCTGCGGCAAACATCAGGATCAGCGAGGGCAGGTACAGCACGTTGGAGAACAGCGACCAGGCCTGGGTGGTGGCAAAGGCGTAGAGCAGCGCCGAGGTTGCGGCCGAGAGGACGAAGAACAGCGTCCACGCCAGCGTCAGGCGTCGGGTATAGCGGGCGACGCGGGGCGGCATGTCGGGGTGGACCACGGCGGCGAAGGTGGTGCATACCGGCGTGCGGCCTGCCCCCAGGCTGCGGCCGAAGTACAGCGCCAGCGTCAGGTTGGTACCGAGATGCTGGGCCAGGTAGAGCCCGCTCAGGTGTTCTCCGAGCGCGCTTTGCGCGGGCCACAGCAGGATGGCTGCCGCTACGGCGGCAAGGCCGGCCAGAATCGCGGCGTGCCGGCCCAGTCGTCGGGCGAGCAGACCGAGGGCCAGGCTGACCGCCGGCAGCAGCGTGATGGCGATCGCCCAGCGGGCGGCGTCCGGGAAGGTGCTGACGTAATGGGCCAGCCCGTCGTAGGCGCCGAGCAGCGCGATGGGGAGCAGCAGGGCGAGGAGGGGCTGGCGTGAACCGTTCATGCGGGCATCTGGCTGACGATGTAGTCCGTCAGGTTGCGCAGGGAGCGGAAGATGGTCGCGTTGTCGTCGTTGTCGGCGCGCAGCTGGATGCCGTAGCGCTTGGAAATGACCAGGGCGATCTCCAGGATGTCGATGGAGTCGAGGCCGAGGCCATCGCCGAAGAGGGGTGCTTCGGCGTCGATTTGATCGGGCGTAATGTCGAGGTTGAGGGCCGTGACAATGATCTCGGCGATTTCGGCAATGGTCGGGGGGGTGGTCATGGTGTGTTGAGCGTGTCTATTTGGATTTCAGGTTCAGTTGGCCTTGCGGCAGACGGGCACGACCGTTTTGCCGCATTTTTCTTGTGGCCGAGCGCGAAGGGGCTGCCGCCGCGGGCAATGCGGAAGTCGGGGCGGACGAGCCGTCGCGGGCAACGGCGATGCTCCCGTTACGGCTCAGTCGGATTGGATACAGGGAATCCGTCGATTTTACCATGAGCCCGCGCGATCATCGGGTGCGCCAGGCCGCGCCGGGGACGCTATTCCCCGGTACACTCCGGGCCGTATCCCCCAACAACCGGAGCACCGCCCATGTCCAAGCAGATCATCGCCACCCCCAACGCCCCCGCCGCCATCGGCACCTATTCCCAGGCCGTGAAGGCCGGCAATACCGTCTATATGTCCGGCCAGATCGGCCTCGACCCGGTTTCCATGCAACTGGTGGACGGCTTCGAAGCGCAAACCGTCCGCGTCTTCGAGAACCTCAAGGCGGTGGCCGAGGCGGCCGGCGGCTCCCTGGCCGACGCGGTCAAGCTGAACATCTACCTGACCGATCTGGCCAACTTCGCCAAGGTGAACGAAGTCATGTCCCGTTACTTTACCGAGCCCTACCCGGCCCGCGCGGCCGTCGGCGTGAAGGAACTGCCCCGCGGTGCGGTCGTCGAGGCCGACGCGGTGCTGGTCCTCGGCTGAGTTTGAGCTTGCCCGTGGAGTCCGCCGCCGCCACGCCATCGTCTTCTGCCGCTCCGGCGAAGAAGCCGGCGGTGCGCGGCTGGCCGGGCGTCGGGCCGCAACTGGCCGAACGGCTGGCGAAGATCGACATCTTCTCGCCGGCCGACCTGATCTTCCACCTGCCGCTGCGCTACGAGGACGAAACCCGCCTGACCATGCTGGCCGATGCGCGTCCCGGCGTGCCGGTGCAGTGCGAGGTGGAGGTGCGTTCCTGCGAAGTCACGCCGCCGCCGCGGCGCCAGCTGGTGGCGCACGCCACCGATGCCAGCGGCGAGGTGATGCTGCGCTTCGTGCATTTCTACCCGAGCCAGCAGAAGCAGATGGCGGTCGGCGCCCGCCTGCGCATCTTCGGCGAGCTGCGCGACGGCTTCTTCGGCGCCGAGATGATCCACCCGCGCATCAAGCCGGTGGCTGCCGGCGAGCCGCTGCCGGAGAGCCTGACGCCGGTCTATCCGACCACCGCCGGGCTGGCCCAGTCGGCGCTGCGCAAGCTGATCGGTGGGGCGCTGCGCCACAACGGCATTCGCGACGAAATGCCGGATGAGCTGCGCCGCCGCCTCAACCTGCCGTCCCTGCCCGATGCGCTGCGCCTGCTGCACGCGCCGCCGCCGTCGGTGTCCATCCTCGACATCGAGGACCGCGGCCACCCGGCCTGGCAGCGCGTCAAGCTGGACGAACTGCTGGCCCAGCAGATCTCCCTGCGCCGCGCCTATGCCGCCCGGCGCGCCAAGAATGCCCCGAGCCTGCCGCTGCTCGACACCCTGACCCGCGACCTGCTGGGGCAGCTGCCCTTCGCGCTGACCGGCGCCCAGACCCGTGCCTTCGCCGAGATCGCCCGCGATCTGGCCTCCGATCACCCGATGCAGCGCCTGCTGCAGGGCGACGTGGGCTCCGGCAAGACCTGCGTCGCCGCGCTGGCCATGCTGCAGGCCGCCGAGAACGGCCGCCAGGCGGTGCTGATGGCGCCCACCGAGATCCTCGCCGAGCAGCATTTCCGCAAGCTCGCCGCCTGGCTGGCGCCGCTGGGCATCGAGGTGGCGTGGCTGTCCGGTAGCCGCAAGAAAAAAGAGCGCGAGGCGACGATGGCCCGCCTCGCCAGCGGCGAGATCCTGCTTGCCGTCGGCACCCACGCGCTGATCGAAGATCCGGTGGCGCTGCCGCTGCTGGCGCTGGCCGTGGTGGATGAGCAGCACCGCTTCGGCGTGCGCCAGCGCCTGGCCCTGCGCGAGAAGGGGAAGGCCGGCGAATCGCCGCACATGCTGATGATGTCGGCCACGCCGATCCCGCGCACGCTGGCGATGAGCTACTACGCCGACCTGGACGTGTCGGTGCTGGATGAGCTGCCGCCCGGGCGCACGCCGATCATCACCAAGCTGATCAAGGACGAGCGCCGCGAGGAGGTGATCGCGCGGGTCCGCCACGCTTGCGTGGCCGGCCGCCAGGCCTACTGGGTGTGCCCGCTGATCGAGGAGTCCGAGGCGCTGCAGCTGAAGACCGCCCAGGAAACCTACGAGATGCTGTCGGAAGCGCTGCCCGACCTGCCGGTGGGCCTGGTACATGGGCGCCTGAAGAACGACGAGAAGTCGGCGACGATGGCCGCCTTCGTGGCCGGCGACATCAAGGTGCTGGTGGCGACGACGGTGATCGAGGTCGGCGTCGATGTGCCCAACGCCAGCCTGATGGTCATCGAGCACGCCGAGCGCTTCGGCCTCGCCCAGCTGCACCAGCTGCGCGGGCGGGTCGGCCGCGGCGTGCACGAATCGGTGTGCATCCTGATGTTCGCCCAGCCCTTGTCGCAGACCGGCCGCGAGCGCCTGAAGGCGATCTACGAGAACACCGACGGCTTCGTGATCGCCCGCGAGGACCTGCGCATCCGCGGCCCCGGCGAGTTCATCGGCGCCCGCCAGAGCGGCGTGCCGCTGCTGCGCTACGCCGACCTGGAAGAGGACGCGGTGCTGGTGGACATCGCCCGCGAGCTGGCCGAGGAGATCCTGCGCGACGCCCCGCGCGTCGCCGACGCCGTCACCGCCCGCTGGTTCGGTGGCCGGGCGGCGCTGTTGAAGGCGTGAGGGCGGGCTGGGATAAGCGGCAATAGCCCCGACGGGGATCGCCCACTACAATACGGCCCGCCTTTCTTCGCATTTCCGAGTTCCGATGACCCTCGCCCATTTCCCGGGCCGCGACCCTTTTCGCATGGCTGCGTGGCGCGCGCCGCGCGGCATGCGTGGCTGGCTGACCGACGACAGCTCGCTGACGGCCCGCATCCGTGCCCGCTGCGGACGCTTCTCCCTCCAGGTGGTGAGCCAGGGCAAGGGCGTCGTGCTGCCGGACGAGATGGCCGCGCTCGGTGTGCATCGCCACGGCGACCTGTGGCAGCGGGAAGTTCTGCTGCTGGCCGACGGGAAGCCGGTGGTGTTCGCCCGCTCGCTGGTGGCCGGTACGTCGATCCCCGCCGCCTGGCATCTGCTGCGCCAACTGGGTGGGCGGCCGCTGGCCGCGGTGTTGTTCGACGACCCGCGGGTGCGCCGTTCGCCGCTGGAGGCGGCCCGCCTGGATGGCCGCGATCCGCGCTGGCACGACGCCTTGCAAGCCACCGGCCGGCCCGATCTGCCACCGCTGTGGGCGCGCCGCTCGGCCTTTCACCGGGGCGGTTCGCCGCTGTTGATCACCGAAGTCTTCTTGCCCGCAATCGGGAGCCTGGCGCCATGATGAGTCTGACCTTTTCCGAACGAATGTCCGAGTACGGCAAGCTGATGCGCCTCGACAAGCCCATCGGCATCCTGCTGCTGCTGTGGCCTACGCTGTGGGCCCTGTGGGTGGCGGGGGAGGGGCGGCCGTCGCTGCTGGTGGTGGCGATCTTTGTGATCGGCACGGTGCTGATGCGCTCGGCCGGCTGCGTGATCAACGACTACGCCGACAAGGACTTCGACGGCCATGTGGAGCGCACCCGCAACCGGCCGCTGGCGGCCCGGCGGGTCACGCCCAAGGAGGCGCTGCTGCTGGCCGCCGGGCTGTCGCTGGTGTCCCTGCTGCTGATCCTGCCGCTCAACGGGCTGACCATCGCCCTCAGCGTGCCGGCCCTGTTCCTGGCCGGCAGCTATCCCTACACCAAGCGCTTCCTGGCGATTCCGCAGGCCTACCTGGGCATCGCCTTCGGCTTCGGCATCCCGATGGGCTTCGCCGCGCTGCAGGGCGAGGTGCCGGCGGTGGCCTGGGTGATGCTGGTGGCCAACGTGTTCTGGGCGGTTGCCTACGATACCGAGTACGCCATGGTGGATCGCCCCGACGACCTCAAGATCGGCATCAAGACCTCGGCGATCACCTTTGGCCGCTACGATGTGGCGGCGGTGATGAGCTGCTATGCGGTGACGCTGGCGCTGATCGGCTGGGCCGGCCTGCACACCGGCCGTGGCGCGCTGTTCCTGGCCGGGCTGGCGGTTGCGGCGGGCATCATGGTCTATCACTACACGTTGATCCGCGAGCGCGAGCGGCCCAAGTGCTTCAAGGCCTTCCTGCACAACAACTGGGTCGGCGGGGCGATTTTCGTCGGCTGGGCGCTCGACTACCTGCTCGCGTCGGCCGGCTGAGCCTCAGCGCCGCTGGCGCGCGATAAGGGGCGCCAGCAGCTCCACCGTGCGCGCGGTGGCGCCCCGGTGGGCGCGCGCAAAGGAACGCCCGGCCTCGCCGATGGCCTGGCGGCGTGGCCCATCATTGAGGAGTGCGACGGCATCCCGCAGGCCGGCTTCGATGTCGGTGGCGCGCAGCGCGGCACCGGCCTCGATGGCCTGCTCGCAGACCGCCTTGAAGTTGAAGGTGTGCGGGCCGACGATCACGGGGCAGCCGACCGTGCTGGCCTCGATAGGGTTCTGCCCTCCGAGCTTTTCCCATGAGCCGCCGATCAGCGCCACGTCGGCGGCGGCGTAGTATGCATACATCTCGCCCATTGAATCGCCGAGCCACACGCGGGTGTCGGCGGCCAGTGGCGCGTCTTCGGAGCGGCGCTGCATCGCGAGGCCGCTGCGTTTGATCAGGCGGGCGACCTCGTCGAAGCGCTGCGGATGGCGCGGCACGATCACCAGCAGCGTGTCCGGTGGCGCCAGCCGCGCGAAGGCTTCCAGCTGCGGGCCTTCCTCGCCGTCGCGCGTGCTGGCGGCGAGCAGCACGCGGCGCTGGCCGAAGCCGGAGCGGAAGCGCTGGCCCAGCTCCAGCAAGGCCGCCGGCGCCTCGATGTCGAACTTGATATTGCCGGTGACCGCCGCGGTGGTGGCGCCGAGTTCGGCCAGCCGGCGGCGGTCGCCCTCGCTCTGGGCGCCTACCTTGGTGAGGTGGGCGAAGGCGTCGCTGGCCAGCCGGCCGATGCGCCGGTAGCCACGGGCTGAGCGCTCCGACAGGCGCGCGTTGACCATCGCCAGCGGGGTGCTGCTGCGCCGGCAGGCTTCTACCAGGTTGGGCCACAGTTCGGTTTCCATCAGGATGCCGATGTCCGGGTGGTAGCGGCGCAGGAAACGCCGCACCGCCCACGGGAAGTCGTAGGGCAGGTAGACGCTCTGAACCCGCGGCGCCAGTTCGCCGAACAGCTCGGCGGCGGTGGCGCGGCCGGTGGGCGTCATGTGGGTCAGCAGCACGCCGTGTTCGGGGTAGGCGTCGAGCAGTGCGCGCAGCAGCGGCGCGCAGGCGCGGGTTTCGCCGACCGACACCGCGTGCAGCCAGATCAGCGGCCCGGCGGTGCGCGTGCGGTAGCGGCCGATGCGCTCGCCCAGGTGACGCAGGTACTCGGGCTGGCGGCGCGCACGCCAGGCCAGGCGCAGCATGATAAGCGGGGCGGCCAGATACCAGACGGCGGTATAGATGAGGCGAGGGATCAAGGGACGCAAGGGTCGGGAGGAGGCGGCAGTATAAAGTCGTAGCGGAACGCACGGATAGGGCAGGACGCCGATTTACCCTGCCATGTGGCCGTGCGAAAATGCCGGACTATTGGCTGATTTATTCGTGCGTCCTTTTTTCAGGCGCCGCCGGCCGGACCCCGCTTTCAACTACTCAGGCGTTCCCGCAACCATGAAAATCCTCGTTACCGGCGCCGCCGGCTTCATCGGCATGCACACCAGCCAGGTCCTGCTGGGCCGCGGCGATCAGGTCGTCGGCATCGACAACCTCAACGACTACTACGATGTCCAGCTCAAGCACGACCGCCTGGCCCGCCTGACGCCCCACGAAAACTTCCGTTTCGTGAAGCTCGACGTGGCTGACCGGGAAGGCATGGCGAAGCTGTTCGCCGAAGAGAAGTTCGACCGCGTCATCCACCTGGCGGCCCAGGCCGGCGTGCGCTACTCGCTGGTCAATCCCCACGCCTACGTGGAGAGCAACCTGGTCGGCTTCATGAACATCCTGGAAGGCTGTCGCCACAACAAGGTGCAGCACCTGGTGTATGCCAGCAGCTCCAGCGTGTATGGCGGCAACACCAAGATGCCGTTCTCCGAGAGCGACAGCGTGGATCACCCGGTCAGCATCTACGCCGCCACCAAGAAGGCCAACGAGCTGATGGCCCACACCTACAGCCACCTGTACGGCCTGCCCACCACCGGGCTGCGCTTCTTCACGGTGTATGGCCCGTGGGGGCGGCCCGACATGGCGCTGTTCCTGTTCACCAAGGCCATCCTCGAAGGTCGTGCCATCGATGTGTTCAACCACGGCAAGATGAAGCGCGATTTCACCTACATCGACGACATCGTGCAGGGCGTGATCAAGACCCTCGACCACACCGCCGAGGCCGATGCCACCTACAACGCCGATCAGCCCGATCCGGGCCGCAGCAACGTGCCTTACCGCGTCTTCAACATCGGCAACAACGATCCGGTCGAGCTGATGGCCTTCGTCGAAGCCATCGAGTGCGCCCTCGGCAAGAAGGCCGAGAAGAACTTCCTGCCGCTGCAGGACGGCGACGTGCCGGCCACCTACGCCAACACCGATGAGCTCAACGCGTGGACCGGCTTTGCGCCGGCGACGCCGGTGCCGGAAGGTGTCGGGCGTTTCGTGGATTGGTATCGCACCTACTACAAGGTCTGATTTGAGCGGCGATTCCAGCGGGCCCGCCGGCGTCGCGGCGTCGCTCGGGCGCCTGTCGGTCGGCATCGTGCTGTACCACACGCCGGCCGGCTTGCTGTGCTCCACGGTCGATTCCTTGATCGAAGCCGCCCGCCGGGCGGCTGTGGTGCCGAGCCTGTTCCTCATCGATAACGGTGGCAGCGAGGCCGCGCTGGCGGCACTGCACATCCCGCCGGAGTGGCCGTGCCAGGTCTATCGCGGCCACGGCAACCCCGGGTTCGGCGCCGGCCACAACCTCTGTCTGGAGCAGGCTGGCGACATCCACCTGATCCTCAATCCGGATGTGGAACTGGCCGCGGACGCGCTGGCGGAGGCGCTGGCCTTCCTCGACGCCCAGCCCGAGTGCGGACTGCTGGCGCCGGCTGCACGCTGGGACGATGGTTGCGTGCAGTATCTGTGCAAGCGCCCGCCGGCGGTGTGGGACCTGTTCCTGCGCGGCTTCGCACCGGGCTGGCTGAAGCGCGCCTGCGATGAGCGCCTGGCGCGCTATGAAATGCGCGACCTGATCGGCGAGCAGGTGGTGTGGGATCCGCCGATCGCCAGCGGCTGCTGCATGTTCGTGCGCGGTGACGCGCTGCGCCGGATCGGTGGCTTCGATCCGCGTTATTTCCTGTACTTCGAGGATTTCGACCTGAGCCTGCGGCTGGCCCAGTTGATGAAAATTGCATATGTTCCGGCGGTGCGGATCGTGCATCATGGAGGCCATGCCGCCCGTAAGGGGCGGCACCACATCCAACTCTTCGTACGTTCGGCATGGCGATTCTTCCAACTTCACGGCTGGCGCTGGATCTGACCGGGCAGTCCCGGCGGCGGCGCAACTTTCTACTGGGTGCGGCGGCGCTGCTGGCCCATTCCCTCGTTTCGGCAGACGGGCCCGTCGCGCCGCCCTTGCTGCTCGCCGAGGTGCTGCGCGGCGCGGTGCCTGTCGAGCGTTACTGGGTCAGCGAGAAGCTCGACGGCGCGCGTGCCCTGTGGGATGGACGGCAGCTCCGCTTCCGCAGCGGGCGGGAAGTCGCCGCGCCGGCCTGGTTCCTCGCGGGCCTGCCGCCGGAGCCGCTCGATGGCGAGCTGTGGGTCGCCCGTGGTCGCTTTGAGCAACTGTCGGGTACCGTTCGCCGTCTGCAGCCGGTGGATGAGGAATGGCGCCAGGTGCGTTACATGGTCTTCGAGTTGCCGGGCGGGGAGGGGGATTTCACGCAGCGCCTGGAGCGCCTGCGTGCCATCGTGGCCCGGGCCGCGGTTCCTTGGCTGGCGGCGGTGGAGCAGTTTCGGGTGGCGGACCGTGCCGGGTTGGACGCCCGTCTCGCCACGGTCGTCCGTGACGGCGGCGAGGGCCTGATGTTGCACCGGGCTGATGCGCCCTACGTGACCGGGCGCAGCGACGTGCTCCTCAAGCTCAAGCCGCAGCTCGATGCGGAGGCGCGGGTCATCGCCCATCTGCCCGGCCGCGGCCGCCTGACCGGCATGCTCGGGGCGTTGGACGTGGAAACCCCGGCTGGCGTGCGTTTCCGGATCGGCAGCGGCTTCACCGACGCGGAGCGCCGCAATCCGCCGCCGGTGGGCAGCGTCATCACCTATCGTTACCGGGATC
Source organism: Zoogloea sp. GW822-FHT05C07 (assembly GCF_058800215.1). Classification (NCBI taxonomy): domain Bacteria; kingdom Pseudomonadati; phylum Pseudomonadota; class Betaproteobacteria; order Rhodocyclales; family Zoogloeaceae; genus Zoogloea; species Zoogloea sp. GW822-FHT05C07. The sequence continues at coordinate 1,801,419 of NZ_CM179510.1, read as the reverse complement.
TGACGGCGTCCGGCGTGCCGCGTTTCGCGACGTATCTGCGTCCGCGGGAGGTGTTTTGACGCCGGCGTCCGTACTCGTCACCGGCGGGCGGGGATTCATCGGCCGGCATCTCGTTGAGCGCTTGCGTGGTGAGGGGGGCGATGTACGCGTATTGACCCGAGCCAAAGCACTTCAGCCCGGTGAAGTGGCTGGTGACCTGTGCAATTCACCTTCGCTCATCAAAGCCTGTGCAGGTATTGATACGGTTTTTCATTGTGCCGGCTACGCCCACGCGTTTTCGGTTAGCGGTGCCGATGACGCCCGCTTGCACTGGGAGATCAATTACGAAGGCTCCAGGAATCTTGCCAACGCGGCCGCGCTGGCGGGGGTTCGCCACCTGGTATTCCTGTCCAGCGTGAAGGCCAGCGGCGATGGTGGTGATGAGTGCATCGATGAGACGTGGCCCCTCTTGCCTGATTCGCCTTATGGCCAGGCCAAACGTGCAGCCGAACAAGCGCTGCTCGAAATCGGCAGGGCAACAGGCATGTGGGTCACGGTGCTGCGTCCTGCGCTGGTATATGGCTCAGGGGGGCGAGGCAATATGGAGCGCATGGGGGCATTGATCAGGCGCGGGTTTTTTCCGCCACTGCCTGAAACAGCCAATCGGCGCTCACTGGTGCATGTGTCGGATCTGGTCGCTGCAATGCGCAGGGTTGCGGGCGAGCCCCTGGCGGCTGGCCGGACCTACATCGTCGCCCATCACCATGCACCCTCGGGGAGGGGGCTATATGACGCCATGCGCGCTGCACTGGCCTATTCCCCGCGGCGCTGGGCTATTCCACGGTGGTCTCTGGAACTGGCAGCCGAATTGGGAGACGGGATATGCCGTGTGACAGGTCGCCGCGTGCCGCTCGATAGCGAAATCCTCGACCGCTTGCTGGGCTCTGCGTGCTATTCACCGGCAAGGATTCAGCGCGAATTAGGCTGGCAAGCGCAGGTCGCACTGGATATCGGGCTCAAGGAGATGCTGGGAGGGTGATTCAATCTCCGTTGCCATTCGACTCGGGGCGTTTGCCGAGAATCCCGCGCAGGCCGTGAAAGACGCCAAGAAGGATGGCTGACAGCCGTTCGGCACGGCGTGGGGCAAACAGCATGAAGACGACCAGCATTCCCAGTAACCGGTAGCTGTCGTTGATACGCCATTGCCAGGGCACATAGGGGCGGCGCATCAAGGCTGTGCTGTTACGATAGATATAGTAATGGCGTAGTGGCGAATGCACCGCAATGCGTCGGGAGCGGATAAGCTTGAAATGAAGCCCTGCGTCGCCGAGGCAATGGAACATGGTTGCCGCACATACGCCATGTATGCGCCAGCCTGCATTGGTGGCCCTCAGGCACCATTCAGTGTCGATATGGTCAATGAACAGCGTTTCATCCATCGGGCCAATCTTCTCCAGCGCTGCCGTGGAAATCAGCGAACCTGAGGAAATGAGAAAGTCGGCTTGCGGTGTCGCCGTCGCGCTCTCGCAGGATATAGCCTGAAAACGCAGACGCCCAAAGCGCACAAAATGCGACCAGTGCCCAGAGGCCGGATCTACATAACGGGGGCCAACAGCAGCGATGCGGTTTGTACGGCTGAGATGTTCGTGGGCAGTGACAAGCTTCTCCACCATGTCTTCCGCCGGTTCACTATCCTGATCCAGCAGAAGGACATACCTGCACCGGGCTTCGCGAGCTATGGCAATACCGGCGTTGTGGGCTGCGCCCAGGCCTTTGTTGATGCCAAACTCAAGCAAGGTTATGCAATGGCTGTCGGCAATGTCGCGTAATGTGGCCAGCGCATGAGCCGAGCTGCCATTGTCCACCAACACCACAATGCCAACTTGTTTGGCAATGGCGTCAACCAAGCGCCTCAGTAAATCAAGATCCGGATGGAAGCTGACAATAATCGCGCAAACATCGTCCCCGGATTTTTGGTTACACCGCTCGGCGACGCGCATATACGCAATGCAATTGATACAAGAGCTTTGCCAGCTTTTGGAACCAGGTCTTGTGGCGCAAGCGACCGATAAGTTTTTCCGTGGGGTCTATGCTCACGGTAATGGGCGTATCTTCAACCGGGCCGGATTCTTCTGTCGGTGTAACGACAGGGGGCGGAGGAGATACAAATTCGCCGCGAAGCTGGCTGTAGAAAAAGGACAGCGCCTGCGCTGATTTCTTTTGCGCTTCGGTCATGGCCAAGCTGTCGTCTTGCAGGCTGTTGGCCAGCGTGCTTTCGAGCGCATCGATCGATGGATCCCACGACCACTGCGCGGCGGTTTGCCTGCCATTCTCGATGAGCTTCGCACGTAGATCGCCATCGTCCAGCAAGCGCTTTACGGCTTGACGTGCTTCATCGATATTCAGTGCATCGACGACCAGCGCATTCTGCCCGTCGATGATGTATTCGTCGTGCCCGGTGACGCGACCAACCACCACCGCCCCACCACAAGCCATCATCTCCATGGGAGGGCCAAAAAAGCCCTCGACACGGCTGAGCTTCAGCAAGATATCGCAGCTTGAGTAGATGCGCCGCATCTCCTGCATGGGAACGGATTCAAAAAAGCGGTCGCAGCGCCACCCTGCTTCCGGTTTCCCGTACGAGCTCACGCACCAGATGTCGGCATCCAGATCCTGGACCGCCAGGAAGGCCTCCCGCATGCCTTTGTAGGGCAGGCCTATTGCGCCCTCAAGCAGGATGCGCGGCCTGCGGCCTTTGGGTTCAAGTGGCTCGCAGGGATGAAAGATATTCTCATCCAGCCCATTGGGAACAAGGGCTGCGTCCTGGCCAAATTCGTTCCTGAGCCACGCCCTGATCCAGCGGGCTTCGGTCAGGTAGCGGAAATTGACCGAATAAGAGAGGCGCGTAATATGCTGCCACCCGCTACCCTCCGGGTGGAAACGGGTTTCGTCGGACTGGACGAAATAGAAATGGCGTCTTGCTGGCAGGATGGGAGTACGAAACGCCGTAGACCACGCAGTGGCGATCAACACGTCGACATTTTGCGGGTATTCCGTGAGGGGAATGACCGGTACTTGCTGCTCCGGGAACCAGGACATGTCGGCAGCCGCCCCGTCCACCACCAGAAAGACCTCATGCCCCCGCTTTTGAAGGCGGTTTGCATGCTGGCAGATCACGGCGATTCCGCCCGAAACTCCACAACCGGGGATTAAATAGCAGACTCTCATTTCATTACTCGGCCATATGGCTGGAATTAATCTGGGTGGCGTATCAGGATGATCTGACTAGCTTGGCTAGGCGGCTGAAATTGCTTCGAACAATTCTCTGGGTGCTACTCAGGGCATCAAGACTCCAGGCGGGCTGTCCCGCTCTGAAGCGCTCCACCTTGCCCGTATTGATGCGCTCGATCAGGTCAATATACTGGCGTTTTCCATGCAGACGCTCGAGAACCCGTTCGTATCCACTTCGGGCAATTTTATCCCGTTCGTCCTGATGGGTAAGGTAGTAGGTCACTGCGTCATACATTTCTGCAGGGGACGACACTTCGACGTAGTCGATCCCCGGTCGCAGGATATCGTTCGGTGTGATCTTCTCACTGATCAGAAGCGGGCCGCAGGCAAGCATCATTTGTACGCGCGGCTCCCAGGACACCTCGTTTTCCGCGTGAACGTTGAGGCATATCGAAGACTGATGAATGTAATCTACGAGTTCGGGGCCCCACAAGCCGTGGCAAATGTGAAGAAATTGCCGAGTATGCTTTAGGGCACCGAAATATCTTTCGCGATGCGCGGTGCTGCGGCCGATGAAGAAAAGGTCCCATTTCTTGGGACGAAGATCTGGCTTGTATACGCCTGTCGCGACGGGGAACGGAAAATGCCCCGAACAATGAATGCCATCCCGAGCCATGATCGGCAGGGACGCATCGTCATAATGAAACAGATAATCGTAAGGCAAGTGCCTGATCTGCCTGAAATGCAGGTAGCGGTTTACGCTGTCCCAGGTCTTTTCGAGGCGCCCGTCGATGATTCGCGGGAAGGGTTCGCTCGACAGGGCGATCTTGATCCCGGGAATCCGCTCCAGAACCTCCGCCGGCATGAATTCGCCACGGAAAAAGAAATTAAAGTCAGCCCCGAATTCAATCAGCTCGCTGAAATCTCCCCGTTCCAGCATGCGGACGAGCTCGAACTCCCTGACCTCAGTATAGTCGTCAAGGTCGTGCTCATAGGTGAACCGGAAATACTCAGGTTGAGTAATGAATGCCAGCTTTTTAATTGCCCGATTCATGTCGTGTGGTCTGCCTGGCGCGGGTGCCGGTTGCTGAGTGTGATGTTCTTTGCTCGTCATGCCTCGGGGGCGAGCGATGTGGCTCTATTGCGAGTCAATTCCGGGAGAAAAGGGCGGATAGCTTCTTCCCGATCAGGGTAAAGAGATAGCGCCACTCATTGGCCTTGGCCAGCTGTTCGTCCTTGTTACTCAGCATTTCGGCGGCATGCTCCAGACTCTGGTCCTTTTGACGCAGCATGTCCGCAGCCTGCGCGAGAGACTCATCCTTCAGATGGAGCATGTCCGCAGCCTGCGCAAGAGACTCATCCTTCAGATGCAGCATGTCCGCGGCGTGTGCGAGGGATTCATCCTTTTGGCGCAGCATCTCAGCGGCCTGGGCCAGGTGTTCGTCCTTCTGGCCCAGCATCGCGGCTCCCGCGGCAAGATGCTGGTCTTTCTGCTGCATCAGTCCGATGGCATTGTCGATGTCTCTCTGCTTCAGGAGAACCAACTCGGCCTCTTCAATCGGTTGCTCGAATAGCCCACCGGAAAAATCGGGTAATTCGGAGTCGGACGCGAGCGCCATCCAGAAGATCGGCATCGCCAGCCCCGATGCTTCCTGAACCTTGTCCTGTTCTTTCCAGTACGAAATTGCCGTGGCGGGCGTTGCCTCCGGCAAGATCAGCGAGCCGTAGACGACCCGTTGGCCAAAATAGCGTGTCTGCTTGAAGTTGCTCGCGATCAACGCCTTGAACTCTTGTTCGTAAAGTTCCTTGACGTGATGGGGGTTGATGACGCCTGGTTTTTCGGAGTAGTAGTACTTATCGGGACTCGAAATCAGGACGACTCCACCGGGACGAAGTACGCGCCGGATTTCGGCCAGCATTTCGTCGTGGCGGTCGTGGTGTTCAATGGTCTCGAAGCTGATGACAACATCTACGCTGGCGTCAGGCAGAGGGATGGCCGCACAGTCGCCCACCCGATATTCCAGATTGCCAGCCTTATAGGTACTGCTCGCATGCCGGACGGCGTCTTCCGAAATATCGACGCCGGTCACCTTCGCGGCTTTCCCGGCAAGGATTGCAGACCCGTAGCCTTCTCCGCTTGCGATATCGAGCACGATCTTGTCATGGCATATGCGCTGCGCCAGCAAGTAGCGGTGCAAATGCTCCAGCTCAATGTTGCCGATGGTGCCCGGGATGTAGCGCTCGCCGGTAAATTCCAATGGATCGATCTGGTCGCTCATGCCGACTCTCCGGAAACCTCAAGTACGATATTCTGCATCGGGATGCCAATCAGCCCGGTCGACACGCTGCTGCTCGTGGATTTGAAACCCAATGCATCATGGATCCAGTGGTGCTGAATGTGTTCATCCTGCGTGCCGTCGGCCAGCGCCACATTTACCGTGTAGTCACCCATCGGCAAGATCGGCATCTGGAAGGTAAACCGTGCTTGCAGGATTTTCTCCTGTCCGCAGCTGACGGGTTTGTCCTGATAAGCCAAGTAGGTGTTATCACCGAACAAAGCCTGCCCAAGCCGATCTTTCACGAAGAAACCAAAGATCGGGGAGTCCAGCGGGGTTTGTGTGTGTGCGGTAACCAGCAAGGTTACCAACTCTCCGCCAACGACCCAGTGAAGCGCTTTGCCGTCCTGGTCGAGAAACGCAACGTCCACGATCTGGGCGCCGCCTTTGCCAAAGGAGGCTGCTTCAGGGTCAAAGCTGAAAATCTGCATATCGTTGCGCAGATTGCTCGCATTGATGTATTTGAGGCGTTGATCTTCCTGCTGAAGTTGCCGTCGATGCTGAAACTCTGCAGGTTTCATTCTCGTTGTGGTGCTCTTGCCTTGCTGAGCCTCGTAGAACGCTTCCAGGTAGAGGTCGCAGACGTCCTTCGGGTTGCCGGAATGCTGAACTTGGCCTTTTTCCAGCCACAGGGCGTGGTTGCACAGGCTCTTGATTGAGCCGGCGTCATGACTGACAAACAGGACGGTACCCGTTTTCATGAAGCCGCGCAGAAAGCGCATGCATTTTTGCGTAAAGAAGGTGTCGCCAACGGCCAGGGCTTCGTCGATGATCAGGATGTCGGCATTGACGTGCGCGATGACGGAAAAAGCCAGTCGCACCATCATCCCGCTGGAGTACGTCTTGACGGGTTGTTCGATGAAGTCCCCGATATCGGCGAAGGCGAGGATGTCGTCGAACTTGCCTTCGGTCTCCTGCCTGCTCATGCCATAGATGGCACAATTCATATAGACGTTTTCGCGCCCTGTGAACTCGGGGTTGAAGCCGGATCCCAATTCGAGTAGCGCTGCGATTCGTCCGTTTGACGTCACGCTTCCATTGGTGGGATTCAGCGTGCCGCAGATCATCTGCAGGAGGGTGGACTTGCCACTGCCATTACGGCCGATGATGCCGACCGTTTCGCCCTTGCGGATTTCGAACGATACGTCCCGCAGGGCCCAGAACTCCCGGTAGTACTGTTTGCGTCCCCGCGCCAGCATCTGCAACAACCGGTCTTTCGGCTGTTCGTAGATGTGATAGCACTTGCTGAGGTTCTCGACCTTGATTGCAATCTCAGAGGACATCCGCAAACCCCTTGCGTGTTTTCTGGAACCAGGCGAAGCCAAGGCAGGCTACGACGCCGGTTGCGATGACGTACTCCCCAAGCAGCATCCAGTCAGGCAGCCTGCCCCACACCAGCACCTCGCGCGCCATTTCGATGGCGGGGGTGAGCGGGTTGAGGAGCATCAGCGGACGATAGGTCTCGGGAAGCGCGCTGAGGGGGAAAAAGATGGGAGAGAGGAACATCAGGGTGGACACGGCAATGCCGGTTATCTGCGCGATGTCGCGCAGGTAGACCCCGATCGCTGCCAGGAACCATGATATTCCCAAGGTCAGCAGGAGCAGGGGAAGCAGCACGAAGGGCAGCAGCAGCGCCGTGGGGAAGGGGAGGCCAAAGATCGAGACATAAAAGACAAGCCATACGATCAGGCTTGCCATCATGTGGAACAGAGCGGAGCCAAGTGTCACCACCGGCAGGATCTCGAGCGGGAAAACCACCTTCTTGACGTAATTTGGATGCGCCAGAATCAGCCCCGGCGCCTTGTTAACGCACTCTGCGAAGAGGTTGAACACCAGCAGGCCGGTAAAGAGAACCAGCGCGAATTCGGTCTTGGAGTCACTTCCCGCCTGCCAGCGAGCCTTGAAGACGACGCTGAACACAAAAGTGTAAACACCAAGCATGAACAGCGGCAAAAAGAACGACCACAACATGCCCAGCATCGAGCCCCGGTAGCGGCCCATGATGTCGCGTTTGATGAGCGTGCCAATCAGTGTGCGATGCCGCCACGTGCTACCGAGCAGTTCGCGGGGAAAACTAGAAAAATTCTGCATGCATGTCTACCTTCACTCACGCGGCACGAGCCTGCCACCTTCCTGGTGTGCCCGCCATGCTTGGCGGCGGTGGAAGTTGCCTCAGGCATGACGGCTTATTGGCCCGATTCATTCGATGCTGCAGGGCGACCGCGGGGGGAGGTGAAGAGGGCTCCGTTGAGGGGGCTGAGGGCGAAGAATCAACAGGCAATCCTGTCTGGGCTGGGGCGGGCGGAGTTTAACCTTGGAGGCTGCGTGCCTGCAATGGCCGTGTTGGTTTGGTAGTGGCTTTCGTTGTGGCCCCTTTGCGGCTGGCATGTTCTTGATTCTTTTGGGGTTGGGCCAAGTGCATAGGCGGCGCTTCTGTTTGGAGAGGTTGTCTACTAGAACGTACCGAAAACGCCGTGTGCATTGCCTTCTGTCACCGGGGCTGTCGTGAGTTCCGTTGGCCTTAAGCAAGTGGGGTATGTTGTGTTTTCTTGTTTGTCAAGCGAGTATGCCCGCTGGACGCTTCTGTTGAGTGTGGTTTATGCGCAAATCTGGCGGGGGGTCTGGCTTGTGTCGTGGCGCGATCCGCGCTAACCTCCCGTTGGATGCACCTATAAATTGCTAATATTGGCTCATTTTATGGACTTCATTCTGAGTTGCCTTGGCAACCCTGACGGAATGCCATGTCGCTTTGCAGGTGTTTGGGCTGGCGATGCGTTAGGGGGTTTTCAGGCAGTTTTAGGTTTGCAGCTAAGTTGATTGCAGTACATGCCAGTGCTGTATTTTCACTGTTTTACCCTCAATCGATTGGGAGTTTTTCATGGCAATTCCTTCGTGGTTTAACGAATATACATATCTTGAAAGTAAGCTGGCGCAACTGAAGGCTGCCGGGGAAACGAAGTACACCAACATCCTTCAGGTCAAGGACGCCATTCTGGCGGCGGGTTTCGCCACGGTTTTTGATCACTACGAAGGCTATGGCCTGCTCGAGCGGACCAACCCCAACGATTGGTTCAACACCGCCGAATACCTGCAAGCCAAGGCCAACCAGCTGAACGCAACGGAGCACGTGACCACGTGGACCGCTGACCGTGTGGCCGTCGCCATCGCCAACGCCGGTTTCAAGAGCGCCTTCGAGCACTTCGCTCAGTGGGGCTGGAAGGAAGGCGTCAACCCCTCCAACGCTTTCGACCTGAACGCTTACCTCGAGAGCAAGGCTGCCCAGTCCAACCTGACCGTGGATCAGCTGAAGGCCGCGCTGATCAATGCCGGTCTGGATCCGGTTACGCACTACATCCTGTACGGCTCCCATGAAGTCGGCGTTCTGGTTTCCGCTGTTCCGGTTGATGAGCAAGTGAATGGCGGCGTGCTGCCGACCTTCACGCTCGTCCCGAGCGCCAACAGCGTGGACGAAGGCGGTCATGACCTGATCACCCTGCATACCACCAACGTGGCTGCCGGCACGATCCTGACCTACAACATCACCGGCATCGATGCCAACCGGCTGGCCAACGGCGCCACCGGTCAGGTGACCGTCGACTCCGACGGCTACGCCACCATCGATCTGAGCGTTGTTGCCAACGGTCACACCGACGGCCTGACCACCGCGGTCATCTCCCTGTCGAACGGCAAGGCTTCCGTGAACATCGCGGTGAACGACACCTCCGTGACCCCGCCGCAAGTGCTGACCACCAGCGCGACCGACGTCATCACGGCGCAAGCCACCAACATGCTCATCCTGGGTCAAGTGACCGACAGCGCTCAGCCCACCCAGGCCAACACGCTGCACGCGTCCGACGTGATCCACGGCAACGCCGACTTCCAGAACACCCTGAAGGTGACCGCTGATGGCGCGAACCCGACCGTCGTCGGTTTCACCATGGATGGCGTGCAAACCCTGGAAGTGGACTCCTACGCCACCGGTGAAGGCGGCGTCACCCTGGGCCTGGTCAACGTTCAGGGCCTTGAGCATGTCGTGTCCTACAACAGCACCGGCAACATCGACCTCAAGTACGTGCAGAACGTTGTCGACCTGACCCTGTCGGGCACCGGCGGCACGGCTGCCAACGGCATCGACGTTACCGTTGAGTACTCCTCCGATGCGGTGAACCCCGTTGCGGGTGGCAGCACTGTTCAGGAAATCAACCTGAACCGCTTCGCCGGCAACATCACCGTTGGCGATGCGGACGCCAAGGGCATCACTGAAGTCGACGTGGCCACCACCGGCCGTGCTTCCGACATCACGCTGACCAGCAATGAACTGGAGACCCTGAACATCTCCGGTGCTGCAGCTCTGACGCTGGCCACTTCCAGCAGCTACCTGGGCACTGTTGATGCTGCTACTTTCAACCAGAACCTGAACCTGACCGCCCAGCTGGCCGGTGATTCGACCGTTACCGTTGGTAATGGCCAAAACACCCTGAATCTGGATGTCTACGGTGGTTCCACTGCCGGTTTGATTCCGGCGTCGGTTCTGCCGTCCGGTGATACCGTCATCACCGCAGGCAATGGTGGCAACACCATCAATGTCACCGAGCATGCCGATTCGACTCATGAAGCCTCCATCACCGTCGACACCGGCACCGGTGCGGATACGGTGAATGTGATCGGTCTCGAGCGTGGCCTGACCAATGTCACCGTTGATGCAGGTGCTGGTAACAACACCGTTACGGTGGGTGTCGAGAGCAACTGGGCTAGCGGCGGTGCCGATAATGCCCACTTTGCCAACAACGTCAGCGTGACCACGCTGGGTGGCGATGACTCCGTTGCCGTGGCCAAGGCCAATTCCCTGACGGTCAATGTGGGCGATGGCACCAACACGGTTAGCGCTTACGACGTCACCTACGATGCCTCCATCACGGGCGGCGCTGGCAACGACAGCGTGACTCTCGGCAATGTCGGTGGCAGCCTGACCGCTTCGCTGGGTGATGGCTCCAACACCCTGACTGCCGGTGACATCGGTGTGGACGCGACCCTGACCGGTGGCGCTGGCAATGACAGCTTCACGGTTGGTGACGTCGGTTCCACCCTTGCCGTAACCCTGGGCGAAGGTGATAACTCCCTGACGACCGGCACGGTGCAAACCGCAGCAGTGGGCGCGGGCAACGGCAACAACACCGTCTCCATTGGCGATCTGTATACCGATGCAGCCCTGACCGTGACCCTGGGTGACGGTAACAACAGCGTGAGCCTCGGCCATGCGGACAGCGGCGGTGCTGATATCACGATCACCGCGGGTAACGGTAACAACAACGTCGATCTGAGCCAATTCACCGGCTACGCTGCCGACGACTATGAGCTTGGTGTTCCTGCCGACCAACTGCACGTGACCCTGGGCAACGGCGACAACACCGTGGAACTGGGTTATGCCGGCCTGGAGTTCTACGATACCAACACGCCGGCGGGTTACACGATTGCTGCTGGCGATTCCGGCAACAACACGCTTATCGTTGAGTCCTTTGACCACATTTCCGCTACGGGCGATTTTGCGAATGTCAGCAACTTCCAGACCCTGGAAATCACTGGTGATGTTTCCGGCAGTTTCGACGGTGCCCTGACCGGTGCCAACGAGACGGGCATCAAGACCTACGTTTTCAATGGCGAGATCGACGACAATCTGGCGCTGACCAACGTCAACGACGAAGTGACCGTTGATATCAACGACGGTACTGACCGCAACGTTGGCTGGGGCCATGCGCTGGAGCTGAGCATCGCTGCCATCGCTCCCGCTGGTCCGGTGCCTGCCGCGGCAACCACCACCGCCACGGTGAATATCAATACCTGGGACGAGACCGAGTTCGCGTACGGTAGCCATGGCAACGGCAATCACGTCACCTTTGGCAACGTGGGTACGCTGAACCTGAACGTGGCCTATGACCCGGTATGGAATGATGTCAACGGTAGCACTGTCCATATTCGCAACGTCGTCGCGCAAAACACCACGACCCTGAACATCTCCGGCAACGCTGCCGTCGATTTCAGCACCGCGTCGGGCAGCAGCGATGTGGCGAACCTGGCTCTGGTCGATGCTCACACCCAGACCGGCGATCTGACCCTGGATCTGTCCGACAACGAGCATCCTGTGGACGGCATCGAGATCATCACCGGCTCCGGCACCAACGACATCACCACCGGCTACGGCAAGGTGACGATCGATGCCAGCCGCAGCAATGCCAACAACACCTTCCACGTTGATTCCGGCGGCGGCGACATCAGCGTCACCGCGGGCGATGGCAACAACGATGCGGGTGACAATGGCTACCTGTGGACCGATGTGGGCAACATCACGGTCAACATGGGCAACGGCAATAACTACATTTATTCCGAAGCTCTGGCCGGCACGACCAACATCACGCTGGGTAACGGTAACAACAGCGTTTATGCCAATACTTACGCGGAGGACGACTCGGCGGGCAACGTCACCGTTACTGCGGGTAATGGCAGCAACTACGTTGAAACCGGCTATGACACCGGCGAAGGTGCTCACCTGGTGAATACCACCGACACGGTTACCCTGGGTCTGGATCATGAAGTCACGACCTGGGATCTCCAGGGCGGGCGCAGCACCGTGACGATGACGGGCAATGTCAGCGGCAGCACCGACGGCGACAACACCGTCTACTCCTACAGCCATGACTCGGTGATCACCACCGGTTCCGGCAACGACGCCATCTGGGTGCAGAACGACGGTATTACCGAAGTGCACGCCGGTGCGGGCGACGACGAAATCAACTTCTCCTACGCGAGCGAGCTGACCGCGGCCGACATCCTGGACGGCGGCACGGGTAACGACACGGTGGACATGTCCGCCTGGGGCGCCGGCTCTCTGAGCGTGCAGGATGATTCGTTCTTCCGCCACTGGAACAGCATCGAGAACTTCGTTCTCGACGGTGGTGGCAACGACATCACGCTGGGCTGGATCGCTCAGAACGATGCGGGCCTGAAGACCGTGGCGCTGTCGTCTACTGGTGCTGGCGATACGCTGCGCTTCAACAATGACTTCACCGGTACGCTGGCAGTCATTCTGGGCGGTGGTGCTGACACTATCGCCAGCAGCGTGATCAACCCCGTGACCGCCGGTGGTCCGGCTGCGCTGAATGTGTACGCCTACGATGGTCAGGTGCTCGCTTCCGACAGCCTCTCTGGCTTCAACGGGACTGACACCCTGTTCCTGACGGCTGATAACGGCGCAGCCGACCTGACCGCTCTGAAGGGCGGATTCGAGAAGGTAACCGTCGAACAGTCCTACACCGATGTCTACGGCAACACCAACGGCACTCAAGGCGCTAGCACCACCTTGAACCTTGGTCTGGTGAGCGGCGGTACCGATACGGTCAACAATGGCAAAGCCCTGACCATTGACGCAACCGCTCTGACCAATGAAATCGTGTCCGGCGGTGGTAACGCGCTCGATGTGAACGGCAACACCATCTGGAAGGCTGGCACTTTCAACCTGCTGGATAACGGTGAGCTGAGCATCAGCAACAACCTGACCATCAAGGGTGGCGAGGGCGCCAACAATATCCAGTTGGGTCACACCACTGGCACCGTCTCCATCGATCTGTCCAACAGCACGCTGTCCTTGGGCTTTGCCAACACCGTTACGCTGGGTTACGGCAACAGCACGGTGACGCTGGGTGACAATAACAACCTCGTTACTCACAACGGTACTACTGGCAACACCACGATTACCGGTGGCGACGGCAGCAACATCGTGAACGTTGGTCATGCAAATGGTGTGGGCCCCACTGCTTACACCAGTGTGGACAGCGTCACGCTGGGCGACGGCAACAACCTGGTGCTCGAGGCGTCTACTGGTCTCGGCTCGTCCTTCACGACCGTGCTCGGTAACGGTAACAACATCGTCACCAGCACTGCTCTGACGAACAGCGTGACGGTGGGGACCGGTAACAACGCGATCAACACCTCTGCGACCTTTGGCTCCACCAGCACTGTGGTGGCTGGTAGTGGTAACAACAGCATCTACACGGGTTCCGGTAGCGATTCCGTTACTGTGGGGACTGGCACCAACTCCATCACCGCTGGCTTGGGTGCAGATACCATTACCCTCGGTAGTGCTGCTGCTGATGGCCGTGGCGTCGATACCATCTACTACACCAGCGTTCAGGACTCCTTTGGTACGTCTCTGGATAGCATCACCGGCTTCAAGGTCGGTTCGAGTGGTGATGTGATCGACTTGTCGGGTGTGTTGGCTGAAGCGGTGAGCAAGTATGGCGTTGGCGGTTCCGTCGATGCCGGTCTGTTCACGGGTGATATTGGCGGTAATTACGCCATCAACTTCCTGGGCGTCGTCAAGAATGCCGTCTTTGCTGGTAACGCGCTGGCTTCTGCCGATCACTCCACGTTGAACGTGGTGTTCGACGCGGGTGATAACGCGCTGATCGTTGATGCTGACTTCAGCGGTACGATCTCCAACGGTGATCTGACGATCGAACTGGTTGGTATCACCTCCGGTTCCGGTGCAAGTATCACCAGTGGTTTTGCCGCTGCTAACGTGCATGCCACGACTATTCCTGTTGCTTAATACTTTATGTATTTTGGATAGTTCTTGCAGGGTTAAAAGCCTGTAAGTTAGAAGGCCAACCGCAAGGTTGGCCTTTTTTTATCATTCCCCGGAATGCGTAGCGGACCCCAAATCGAAATGAGCGAGTCACAATCCAATAATTCCCAGCCAGAACCCAAACAACGGCCGATGCGGGTGGCCTATGTTTCGCCGAGTGCATTGTTCGATCCGGCCAGTGGTGCGGCGCAGTCCGTGCAAACCATGCTGGGCGCTCTGGCCGCGAAGGGCGCTGAATGCCATGTGCTGACGGCAAGTTGTTTCGACTCGCCGCAAGGAGATCAATTGCCGGCGTTTCTGGAGGCGCTGGGTTTGAAGCCGGGTAGAACCAGGAAGGATGGTCCGGTTGTCTGGCACGGGATCGCCGGAAAACTGCACGTGCATATGATGCACGTGCAGTCGCAACGCCGCATGACGATGCAGACATGGGAAGAGACCGGTTTTCTGGAGCTTGCGCAGGACTGGCTCAAGCAGGTGCGGCCGGATGTCGTCATCACCTTTGGCGGATTGCTGCTCGACATGGAACTGATGCGCCAGGCGCAGGCGCATGGTGCGGCGGTGGCTTTCTATCTGGCCAATGGCAATTACCATAAGCCGCAGACCTTCGAGTCCGTGGATGTGGTGCTGACCAATTCCAGCAGCACGGCGGCGTTGTACAAGAAACGCATGAATCTGGACGCCTGCAATATCGGCTTGTTCGTGGACGGAGAAGCGGCCAAGGCGGCTGCGGCGGAGCGGAAGTATGTGACCTTCATCAACCCGCAGGCGGAAAAGGGCGTGACCCTGTTCGTCAAGCTGCTGGAGCGGGCGAAGGATGAATGCCCGGATATGAAGTTTCTGGTGGTGGAGAGCCGTGGGCAATTGCTTCCCGCAATCCAGAAGCTTGGGCTGTCCGAGTCCCTGCTGGAAAATGTCATGCGTGTGCCGCGTCAGCACAACCTTAAAGCGGCTTACGCCGAGACCCGGATCCTGTTGATGCCGTCTTTCTGGTTTGAAGCCGCTGGACGTGTACTCATTGAAGCTACTTCAAACGCCATCCCCGTGATTGCCGCCAATCGAGGTGGAATTCCGGAGACGCTGGCGGGAGGCGGCGTTGTCCTCGATGTCCCCGAGGCATGCATCAAGGATCACTGGCAGGTGCCCGACGCGCAGACGGTGGATGTCTGGTGGGAGCAACTCAAGCGGCATTGGCTTGACCCGCAGGTGTACCAGCAGGCCAGCGATACAGCCCTCAAGGCTGCGCAAGCCCATGCGCTGGATGCCAAGGCGGGTCGGTTGTTGAAACTGTTGCATGCCGCCATGGCGCACCGTAGTCAGAAGCAACAGCGCAGACGCCAGGTGCTGCTCAGCATGCAGCAGCAATCGGAAAAGGCATGATGGCGTATCCCCACATCCTTTCGCCGCAGGCCGCGCAGGTATGGCATTTGAGCCAGCAATTGGCCGCATTTGAACGTGCTTCAGCGGAACAGCAAAGGCAGGTTCAGGCCCAGTCACTCCGTACGCTAATGGACTGGGCCCAGCAGCACAGTCCATTTTGGCGCGGGCGGCTACAGGCGATGCGGGGAGGCGCGCTGACAGATGTCCGGGAACTGCTGGCAGATTTGCCCCCACTCACGCGGGAGGATCTGCAGACCCATTTTGATGCCATGGACTGTTCGGTGGCGCTGGGGGGAGAGCAGGCCTGCATCTTGGCAAGGACAAGTGGCTCGACGGGGCGGCCGGTCACGGTGAAAAAGCACCGCATACCCTACCTGCTGCGCTATCAGGCGCAAACCTTGCGCAATAGCGCCTGGCACCAGATTGATGCCAGCAAAGCGCTGGTCAATATCGGGCCACGTCGCCCGGATGATGCGTCTGCGTCCTGGGGGGCGCCGGAATCCTTGTTTGGCAGAACGGGGCCAGCCCGCAGCGTCAAAGCGGGAGATCGGGACATCGCAGACGTCTTCAAGATTCTCCTGAAGGATCCGCCAGCTTACGTGGTTACCAATGCAAGTATCGCAGCCGGGCTGGCGAAATACGTATTGGAAAACAAGCTGCAAACACTCAGGCTGGATGCGATCCTGGCCACAGGTGAGGCGAGTACGGAAGAGATCAGGAGCTTGTGTCATGAGGCATTCGGCGCTCGGATGCTCGATCGTTACAGCAATGAGGAAGTGGGCTGGATGGCTATTCAATGTCCAAGGCACAACCACTTGCATGTCTTGTCGTCGAACTGCTTGCTGGAGATCGTTGATGACGACGGGCAGCCCAGCCCGATCGGGCGGCCTGGCAAGGTACTCGCTACCGCTTTGCACAGCGAAGCGATGCCGCTGATTCGCTATGAGACAGGGGATGTGGCCGAATGGGGAGAGCCATGTGATTGTGGGATACATCTTCCCGTGATCAGGCGGATATGGGGCCGGGATCGTGAATTCTTCAGAACCCCCTCCGGCGAACTGCGCTACATGGCGCTGTTGGCGGATGATTTTCTGGCATTGGCGCCGATACGCGACATGCGTCTGCGTTACTACACGAATCCACTCGCGTTGCTGGAGGTGGTTGCATTGCAAGCTTTGACGGCGGAGCAAAAGTCCGCCCTGAGCGGCAAGATCCAGAGCATGCTGGGGTTCGACTGTCCGGTCGTGGTCGAAGAGAAGGCTCGGATAGATTGGGGTGGAGGGAAGCGGATCGCATTCATGTCGGTGCCATCGTCGTACCCATGACTGGGAATGCAGCCAGGCAGTCCGGCATGTCGTCATGGGCGAGTTGCGCGGTAACTTCTGGTGCAGAGGGCGGGGAATCTGTCAGGAATCTCCTGTATAAGGCCGCAGGAGCATCTAGTGCTTGCACTCGCCGGCCTCTGCCGCGAAACTTCGGACGCCATGAACGACCCTGTGATTATCAGTGGCACGACACTCGTGCCTGATGCAAAGATTTCTGCACCCGCCGCTGAAGGTGTTGGCGTGGATGAACTGCTGGAACTCCATGCCGTCAAGGCTGAATCCATCGGCTGGTGGCCCGTGGGCGCCGATGCTTACCTCCACGCCGTAGATTGGTCTGGTGATGGCGCGACTGTCATCAGCATTGTTGGTATACCGCAGGATGCCGAGGAAGGCGTACCGACCCTGTTGTTGGTTTGAGTCTGGCTGTCCATGACTGAGTTGCAACGTTTCACCACCGAATTCGTGGAACTGGAAGATCGCATCCGCCTAAGCGGCGAAACCGCTCCGGGGGAGGCGGAGGTCTTGTGGTTGACCCGGCGGCTGATCGGCCGCCTTGTGCCCCATCTGTGCTCTTGGTTGGAGAAGCAGGGCGGCATGGGAGTCGCCGTAGGTGACCACAATGTGGTCGACGCAGTGCAGGGCTTCGCCTTGCAGGCGGCGCTGCAATCACTGCCATCGCTGCCGCCAGTGCCACCGCAGCAGGCTCGGCGCAGCTGGCTGGTGCAGTCCGTGAATATGGCCAGCAGCGGGAATGCGCTACGCCTCGCCTTTCGGGGCGTGGACGATGCGCGTGTGTCTCTGATCCTGCGACCCCAGGCCTTGCGGCAATGGCTCGGTATCCTGCACGGTCAATGTCGTGCGGGAGCGTGGCCCATGGACGCCTGGCCTTCCTGGGTGGTTGAACCAATATCAAGTGATATGCCGCAAGCTATGCTGCATTGATGATTTCCTGAAATTGTATCTGCATGAACATTCTGATTATTCATCCGCATTTTCCCGGCCAGTTTTCCCATCTGGCCGTGGCTTTGGTCCAGGCCGGACATACCGTTGTCGCTCTTACGATGCAGGCCGTGACCGTAAAGGAATGGGAGGGCGTGCGCCTGGTGCCGTTTACGCCGCCGCGTCGTCCTGCAGTGGGCGGGCACGCTTGGCTTGCCGACCTGGAGGGCAAGACCTTTGTCGGCGAAGCGTGCATGCGCGCCGCCTTCGGGCTGAAAGCCGAAGGCTTTACGCCCGAGGTGATCGTGGCCCATTCGGGTTGGGGTGAGAGCCTGTTCATCAAGGATGTCTGGCCGGAGGCACGTCTCGGTATTTGTTGTGATCATTTCCGGCGGGCTGCCGACGGGGCCTTCGATGCGGAGTTCGCCGCAGAGGAGCCGGTTCAGGCCCAGGGACCGAGTCTGCGGATGCAGCAACTGGCCCAGCGTTTGCAGTTCGAGCAGGCTGATCAAGGCATGGTACCGACCCGCTGGCAGGCCGACTCTTTTCCGGAGTCCTGGCGCAGGCGCCTGTCGGTGGTGCCGGACGGGATTGATACCGATGGGCTGGCGCCGAAGGCAGATATCAGCCTGACCCTGGACGGACAACTGCCGCTGACCCGTAATGACGAGGTGCTTACCTTTGCCTGCCGTGAGCTGTTGCCTCAGGCCGGCTTCCATGTGTTCATGCGCGCCGTGCCGGATATTCTGCGTCGCCGGCCGGGCACCCAGGTGCTGATTGCCGGTGGTGACGGGCGTGAGACCGTAGCTCAGGGCGGTCGGGCCTGGCGGGAGTCGCTCGCCGCTGTGCTGAAATCACAGCTTACGGAGAGCGAGTGGGCGCGGGTGCATTTCGTCGGCGCGCTGGCGTATCCCCAGTGGATCGGGTTGCTGCAGTTGTCTACCGTGCACGTCCAGCTGAGTTATCCATCGGTGGTACCGGCAGGGCTGCTGGAGGCGATGAGTGTCGGCTGTGCCATTGTCGGCAGCCGGACAGTGCCGCTCGAAGCGGCCATCCAGCATGGCGAGACCGGGAGCCTGGTGGATTTCTTCGATAGCCAGGCACTGGCGGACGAGGTCGGCCGGCTGCTCGATGCGCCCGAGGAGCGAGCCCGTCTCGGGCAGCAGGCCCGGGAGTTCGTCCGTAGCCATCACGATGCGCGGACGGTGTGCCTCACGCAGCAACTGGCGTGGGTGGAGGGGCTCACCGCCACGGCGCCCGAAGCGGTGTTCGGCACTGCCGAACTGCGCGGCAGCCTGCAGGACATCCTCGCGCTCCTGTAGGAGCGCACGAAAATCCGCCCTTACGGAGAACGTGTTACGTAATCCGTAGGGGCGAATTCTTTTGCCGGTCGCAGGCTCAGCCGCGTGGCGTATCCAGCCAGTTGTTGATGGTCTGGATCTCGGTTTCGTTGAGGGAGTTCACCAGCCCCTGCAGCCGGACGCGGGCCAGGACGTAGACGAGCCGCGCCTGGGCCAGATCTCGCTTGGTGTTGATCAGTTGCTGTTGGGCGTTGAGGATGTCCACCCGGCTGCGGGTGCCGGCCGGATAGCCTTTCTGGTTGGAGTCGAGGGCCCGTTCGGCGGAGCGCTCGGCCTGCTGCAGGGCCTGGATCTTGGCGATGCCTTCTGTGATGTTCTGGTATTCCTTGCGTACCTGGAGGCTGACTTCGCGACGACGAGCCTCGTACTGCTGCTCCATCTTCTCGATGTTGGCGCGGGCCTGGCGCATCTGCGAAGACACGTTACCGCCGGAGTACAGGGGAATGCTCACCTGCACGCCGAACTGGGAGGTCAGGTAGCGTGTGTTGATGGAGACGTTGTTGTCGCTCTCGCTCATCGTGCGCTGGACCACCAGGTCGGCGGTGGGGTAATGGCCGGCGCGGGCTTTGGCAAGTTCCTGGTTGGCGGATTCGATGCTGGAGCGTAGCGCCCGCAATTCCGAGTTGGTCTCTTCCGCCCGGGTGATCCATTCTTCGACTTCGTTCGGGAAGGGCGGGGTCAACTCCAGGCGGGCCGGCACCAGATCGGCGATAGTTTCCACCGGTTCATTGACGATGACCTGCAGTGCCCGGCGCGTGTAGCCGAGGTTTTGACGGGCTTCCAGTTCCTGGGCGATGGTCATGTCGTAGCGGGCCTGGGCGTCGTCCACGTCGATGATGGTGCCCTGGCCCTTGGCGAGACTCTGCTTGGCCGCGGCCAGCTGGAGGCCGTAGGCATCCTTCTGGGCCATGATCAGGGCGTAGTGGGCCTTGGCCATCAGGGCTTCGAAGTAGGCGCTGGCCATGCGTACGACAAGGTCTTGCTGGCTTTTGTCCAGGTTGGCTTCCGCAGTTGCCACGTCGGATTGAGCCTGTCGGTAAACGGCAAAATTGTATTTGCGGAACAGCGGCTGGCGCAGGCTGATGCCATAGTTGCTGCTGAAGTAGTCGTAATTGGTCTTGCTCAGCGTTCCCAGCAGAGAGTTTGGGGAGCGTTGCTCCGTGATGTTCTTGCTGCGCGACAGGCTGCTGGAGACGTTGGGCATCAACTGGGCGCGGGCCTGGGGGATGGCTTCCCGGCGGGCGTCGGTATCGGCGCGAGCCGCCTGGAAGTTGGCGTCCTGGCTGAGGGCCCGCTCGTAGGCTTGCATGAAGTCGATGGCGCCGGCTTGCGTGGCGGCTAGCGTCAGTACGACAGCGGCGGTCAGGCGGGGCAGGCCGGTGCCGGCGATGGATTGGACTGTGTGGCGGATTTCGAACACGGTTTATTCCTCTTTCATCGCTGCGGCGAAGCGCTTCAGCAACGGATGGAGCAGGTACTCGAGGACGGTACGCTGTCCCGTCTTGATGACGACTTCAGCGGGCATGCCGGCCTGCATCTGACGGTCGCCCAAGGTCTGCAGACCTTTGTCGGTCAGGGAAATCCGGGCCAGGTAGTAGCTGCTGCCGGGAGCGTTGGCGGTCCCCGGTTCGTTGATCAGATCGGTGGAGATGGAGTCCACCTTGCCTTCGACGACCAGTGCCGGGGAATGGGCGAAGGTCGAGAAGCGCACATCGGTTTCCTGGCCCGGCTTGAGACGATCGATCAAGTGCGGCGGCACGTGGGCTTCGAGCAGCAAGGATTCATGGCGTGGCACCACATCCATCAGCTTCTGGCCCGGTCCGATGACGCCGCCGACAGTCTGGGTGGTCAGACCTACGACTTGCCCTTCCACCGGAGAGCGGATGGTGGTGCGGGTCAGTTCGTCGCTGGAGGCTTTCATTTTTTCGGCGTCGGCCTGGACCTCCCGGCGCACGTCGGCGAGCTGGCCGTCCACTTCCTTGCGGTATTCCTCCTGGCGGGCGCGGGCGCGGGCGCGGGCTTCGGCGATGCCCTGGCGGGAGCGCAGGATGTTGCCCTGCAGGTCGGCCATGGCGGCGGTGGCGTCGGCCAGCATGCGTTCCAGTTCCAGCTGCTTGTTGCGCGGGGCGTAGCCCTCCTTGACCAGATCGCGGACGCCGCTCAGCTCGTCCTGCACGTTGTCGTGCTGGTCTTTGCGGCTGGCCAGTACCCCCTGATAGCCTTGAATGGAGGCTTCGAGGCCGCGGATGTTCTCTTCGTAGGCCTGCAGATCGGCCGCCAGTGCGCTGCGACGGGACTGGAACAGGCTCTGTTGGGTGTCCAGGGTCTGGCGGACCAGCGGATCACTGCTGACCTTCTGCAGGTCGGGGTGGAAGCTGATCTTTGCCTGCCCGGTCTGTTCGGCGACCAACCGACCTTCCATTGCACGGACGGTCAGGTAATGTTGGCGGACGGATTCAAAATTGGCCTGGGTGGCGGCGTCGTCGATGCGTACCAGCGGTGCGCCGGACTTCACGAACTCGCCCTCCTTGACGAAGATCTCCTGGACGATCCCGCCGGTCAGGTGCTGGATTGTCTTGCGCTTCGTGTCGATGCTCACGATGCCCGAGGTGGGAACGCCTTCGTCCAGGGGGGCCAGCGAGGACCAGAGCAGGAAGCCGCCGAAGCCGAGGCCGAGTACCCACAGACCGATGCGGGCGGGACGGGCGGTATCGGTGGGCAGCTGAGCCTCTGCTTCCTGGAGCGGTTTGGCAGCAATGGACAGGTTGCCAGAATTGGAAGTGCTTTGATTGACCATGACGGCTTCTCTGGAAATGGGTTGCTACTGGGGTCAGGCGGGCTGTGTCACAGGGCTGTGCCCTTGTTGGGACGTAGCCTGGCTTTGAAGTGTGTCGATGACGTCCGCGCGGGGGCCGTACAGCGCGATGCGACCGTCGTTCAGTACCAGCAGGCGGTCGGCAACATTGAGTACGCTGGGCCGATGGGTGACGACGAAGACGGTACTGCCCTGCTGTTTGAGGTCCTGGATGGCTTTGAGCAGAGCGGCTTCACCGACGTCGTCCAGGTTGGAGTTGGGCTCGTCGAGCACCAGCAGTCGGGGATCACCGTACATGGCACGGGCAAGTGCAATGCGCTGGCGTTGGCCGCCCGACAACAGTCCGCCGGCCCGGCCCATTTCGGTATCGTAACCTTGCGGAAAGCGCAGGATCATGTCATGGACGCCGGCGCGTTGGCAGGCGCGGATGACTTTCCCGGGATCGACGTCGCCGAAGCGTGCGATGTTCTCGGCGATCGAGCCTTCGAACAATTCGATGTCCTGAGGCAGGTAGCCCAGGTAGGGGCCCAGCTCCTCCCGTTCCCAGTGTTCCAGCGGTACGCCGTCGAGTTGTACGCGTCCGTCGGTGTATGGCCAGATGCCCACCAGCGTGCGTGCAAGAGTTGATTTGCCGGAACCGGAGGGGCCAACGACGCCGATCACTTCGTTGGCCGGGAAGTCGATGCTCAGATCTTTGAGAATGGCTTGCGGACGGGACGGTGCCGTGGCGACGACATTTGTGAGGCTGAGCTGCCCCTTCGGTTCGGGATGTATCAGGGTCGTGTCCCGCGGCGGGTTCTGGGCCAGGGTTTCTTCCAGTCGCAGGAAGCCCTTGCGGGCGGACAGGAGGGACTTCCAGGTCGTGACGATCATGTCCACCGGCTGGGTGGTGCGACCGATCAGCACGTTGGCGGCGACCATCGCGCCCGGGCTCAGTTCGCCGCGGATCACCAGTATGGCGCCCGCGGCCAGGGCCAGGGATTGCTGCGTGTAGCGTACGAACTTGGTGAGTGCCTTGATGCGCTCGGAGACATTGCTGGCCTCGCGGTTGAGTGCCAGGTAGTGCTGCTGGCGACTCTTCCAACGGGTACGCAGGTTGTTCAGCATGCCCATGGCCTCGATGACTTCGGCGTTACGAAGCTTGCTGTGAATGTAGCCGCTGACTTGGCCACCTGCCTCCTGGGCGGCTTCGATGGGCGCGTGCGACATCCGGTGGGACACCCAGGCCATGCCAACGAGTATCAGAGAGAAAATGATGCCCAGAATCCCTAGCCACGGATGCAGCATGAACAGTACTGCCAGGTAGATTGGCGTCCAGGGCGCGTCCATGAGTGCGAACAGCCCGTTGCCGGTGAGGAACTGGCGAACGTTGGCCAGGTCACTGAAGCCTTGGGTAGGCTGTTTGCCCTGTTGGCGCAGTGCGGCTTCAAAGCTGGCAGCGAAGACCCGGGAGTTCAATTGCTGGTCGAGCCTGATGCCGAGGCGGACAAGGACGCGCGAGCGGGACCACTCCGCAAAGGCCACGGCGGCAAAGCAAAGCAGCATGACGATGGTCAGCACCGTCAGCGTAACGAGGTTCTGGCTGAGCATCACCCGGTCGAACAACTGCAGCATGTACATCGTCGGGGTCAACATCAGGATGTTGATCAGCACCGAGAACAGCAGACAGACCGTGAACTCGCGACGGAAGGCCCACAGAACGGCGCGTAGCTCGCTGTGCTGGAAGGAGGAGGGAGTCTTCATCAGGATTTGATGGGCTGGATGTGGGGGTCAGGCTGCAGCCGATTGGGGCGCGAGTACGGCCTGCTGGGCGCCGCGCTGCAGGGCAGCGAGGACTTCGTCACGCGGACCGTAGGCCTTCACCTGGCCATCGGTGAGCAGTAGCAGGTTGTCCACGGCCACCAGCACGCTGGTGCGATGGGTGATGACGATGATCGTCGAGCCCTGGGCCTTGAGGCTCAGCAGCGTATGGACGAGGGAGCGCTCACCGGCTTCGTCGAGACTGGAGTTGGGTTCGTCGAGTACGATGAAGCGCGGGTTGCCATAGATTGCCCGGGCCAGGCCGATGCGCTGGCGCTGGCCACCGGACAGGCGGCAGCCGTCGTCGCCGATGTTGGTTTCATAGCCGTCGGGCAGCGCCATGATCATGTCGTGGACGCCGACAGCGCGGGCTGCAGCCTCCACCTTGACCATATCTACCTCGCCGAAGCGGGCAATGTTCTCGGCCAGCGCGCCGTCGAAGAGTTCCACCTCCTGGGGCAGGTAGCCAAGGTAGGGGCCCAGTTCGGCCTTGTTCCACGGATAGATGTCCACGCCATCCAGGCGTACCTTGCCGTTGACGGCAGGCCATACGCCGACCAGCAGACGGGCCAGCGTGGACTTGCCGGAGGCGGACGGACCGATCATGCCTACCACTGTGCCGGATGGAACCCCGAAACTCACTCCACGCAGGATGGCCGCCTGTGAGCCAGGGGCGCCGGCGATCACGCCTTCTACCGACAGTTGCCCCTTGGGGGCGGGGAGTGGCATGCCAGGTTCCCGTAGCGTGACGTTCTCGAGCAGGTTGTCGAGGCGAGCATAGGCCTCCCGTGCCGCCACCACCTGCTTCCAGGCGCCGATGAGCTGCACGATCGGTGACAGTAGTCTGCCGCCGAGGGTCGAGGCGACGATGACCAGGCCACCGCCATGGGGAAAGAGGCCCGTGATGATGAACCAGCAGCCGGCGCCCAACAGCAGGGATGACTGGGATTGCTGCACGAATCTCGACAGGGCCGAATAAGTGCCGGCCTTGTCCGAGGCGTGTGCCTGTTGGCGCAAGGTCTCGTTCTGGCGCTTGAGCCAGCGTTGGTGGATGCCGCCCTGCATGCCCATCGCCTCGATGACCTGAGCGTTGCGCAGGCTGTTGGCGGCGTAGCTCTGTGCAGCGATGGCGGAACGATTGGCTGCACTGAGTGGCGCCTGGGTGTCCCTTTCGGTCAGCCAGGCGAGGCCGACCTGGATCAGTGCGCCGACGATGGACATCCAGCCCATCTCCGGATTGATGAAAAAGATCGCGAAGATGTAGAGCATCGCCAAAGGCACGTCGATGATCGAGATCAACGCATGGCTGGAGATGAAGTCGCGCACAGTGCGCAGGTCCTGCAGCATCTGGCCGGTGGCGCCGGAGAGACGACGCAGGTTTGCTTCAAAGACAGTGTTGAAGACACGTTCGTTGACGCTCGCGTCGAATTTCAGCGCGATCTCGTGCAGTATGCCGCTGCGCACCCATTCAAGGGTTTCCATGACGATGTAGAGCACGACGACCAGCAAGATCAGCATGCCCAGCGTTGTCAGGTTGCGGCTGTTCACCACCCGGTCATAGACCTGGAGCATGAACACCGTGGGTGTCATGACCAGCAGGTTGATGAAGAAGCTGAAGAAGATCACCTTGTGGAAGGCGGATTTCTGCTGCAGCAAGGCTTCGCGCAGGGCGGAGATTTTTTCGCCGGGCTTCATGGCTGTTACCTGAAAGGGGCTTACATGGATGCCGACTGGGTGGCTTCCTCAGTCGGAGAGGCGGGAAGGCTGTTTTCGGAGACGAGCACGTACTCGGGCAGGTCGCCGCTTTCATCGAGGCTGATGTCGATGCCTTCGGCTTCAGTGGCCTGGGGGTCGGAAAAAGTGAAGGACAGGCGGTAGCTGCCCTGATCCGGGGTCTGGGTCAGCACGATCTCGCGCAGCTTGCTTTCCTGGAAGCGCTGCACGTCGGTGTCGGTGAGGTTGAGCTGGAACTTCATGCGCCCGTCGAGGGTGTACATGGACAGCTGGCCAACCTTGACGCTCAGGGTGTGGCGGTCGAAATACACTGGCAGGCTGGGCTGAAACTGCAGTAGCGGCAGCGGTTTGTCCGGATGGCGGGCGACGTTGAACGGGCTTTGCGGGTGCTGGAACAGCAGGCGGCAGGTGCGCGATACGGAGTAGATCGCGTTGCAGATCATCTGCGAGCCAACCTGCGGGAAGCGCTCACGCAGGCTGCGGTAGGCCAGGTGATGCAGGCCGACGCGGTTCCAGCAGCGGGTGTCCCGCACGATGGGCGCCAGTGCGTTGCACACTTCTGCCACCGCCTGTTGCAGGGCGGCCAGGCGCTCCCGTTGCTCGGGCAGGACGTTAAGAGGAATGTGCACTGAAAAGTTCATATAGGAGAATATATCACGGATTCTCCTATATGAACTTTTGTGGCGACGCCTGCTGCCCCGGTTGCGGTGGCCAAGGCTGTTGCCGGATACTGCAACGGAATCCCGTTTTCTGCTGACAGGCAAGCATGTCCGATACATTGCGCTGGCTGGCCGTGCCCATGGCATGGTTGGCGGCTTGGCTGGCCACGCGGGCGTGCTGCCACCCCGCGAGCCGGCTGTATTTTCTCGATCATCCGAACGAGCGCTCCCTGCATTCGCAGCCCATTCCGCGCACCGGCGGTGTCGGCGTGATGGCCGGCAGCCTGGTCGGCGTGGGGCTGACCGCGGCCTCCGGCTGGCTGCCGCACAACGTGCTGCTGGCCTTCGGCGGCGCCGTTGCGCTGGCCCTGCTCGGGCTGTTCGACGATCGCCACACCCTGCCGGCGCGCCTGCGTTTTCTCGTGCAGGTGCTGGTGGCCGCCAGCTTCCTGTACGGAGCAGGCCTTTCGCCGGGCTGGGCGATGGGCGCCCTGTTGCTGGTGTCCCTGGTGTGGCTGGCCAATCTCTACAACTTCATGGACGGCTCCGACGGGTTGGCCGGCGGCATGGCCCTGTTCGGCTTCTCCGCTTATGCGGTGGCGGCCTTTCTGGGCGGGCGCTTCGGCCTGGCGCTGGCGAGCGCCTCCATCGCCGCCGGGGCGGCGGGCTTCTTGCTGTTCAATTTTCATCCGGCGCGCATCTTCATGGGCGACGTGGGGTCGGTACCCCTCGGTTTCCTGGCAGGAGCCCTCGGCCTCGCAGGGTGGGGCGGCGGAGCGTGGCCGTTGTGGTTCCCGCTGCTGGTCTTCGCGCCCTTCGTGCTGGATGCCACCGTTACCTTGCTGCGTCGTGCGCTGCGCGGCGAGAAGGTCTGGCAGGCCCATCGCAGCCATTACTACCAGCGCATGGTGCGGATGGGCCTGGGACACCGGGGCACGGCCCTGCGGGCGTATGCATTGATGCTTGGAACGGGGGGTTCGGCGGTGCTGATCCTGCCCTCAGGGTTTTCGCTGCAGTGCATCACGCTTACAATGTGGATCATCGTTTTTTTGGCGGTAGGCGTGTGGGTTGACCACCGTTGGCGGCGTTTCGACGCTGCAACGGCTGCCAAGTCTTGAAGGAAGTCATGTCCCGGTCATTGCTGGTATTCCTGTCGGACCTGTTCGGGGTTGCACTGACGTGGTGGCTGGCCTACCTGGTCCGCTTCAATACCGACATTCCCGCCGATTTCATGCCGGCCTTCGGCGTGGCGCTGCCCATCGTGCTGCTGTTGCAGGGCGTACTTTTGCGGACCTTCGGCCTGTATCGGGGGATCTGGGTGTTCGCCAGCCTGCCCGACCTGCTGCGCATCCTGAGGGCGGTGGGCGTCGCCACCCTGGTGACACCGCTGGTGCTGGTCGTCGCGGTGCGTTACTACCCCACTGTGCCGCGCCTGATCTACATCCTGCAGCCCCTGTTGCTGATCATGTACATGGGGGGGACGCGGGCCCTCTACCGTACCTGGAAGGAGTTCCGGCTGTACGGCGCGCTGCGCGCCCAGGGTCAGCCGGTCATCGTGATGGGCGCCGGCGAGGCCGCGGTCGGGTTGATCCGGGAGCTGTCGCGGTCGTCCGAGTGGCGGGTCGTCGGTCTGCTCGACAAGACGGGCGAGAGCGAAGGGCGGGAGATCTACGGCTGCAAGGTGCTGGGCGCCTTCTCCGATCTGGCGCGGGTGGCGGCGGAGCACCGTGTCGGCCACGCCATCATCGCGCTGCCCCAGGAGCGCCACGAGCTGCGTCGCAGTGTGACGAGCATCTGCGTGCGGGCCGGCGTCAAGGCCCTGACGGTGCCGGCCATCGAGGACGTGATGCTGGGGCGCGTGAAGGTCGGGGATGTCCGCCAGGTGGATGTGGAAGACCTGCTGGGGCGCGATCCGGTGCGCATCCATGCGGCGGAGGTCAAGGAGTACCTGCGCGGCAAGACGGTGATGGTGACCGGCGCCGGTGGCTCCATCGGTTCTGAACTGTGCCGCCAGATCGCCCGTTTCGAGCCGTCTGTGCTGGTCTGCTTCGAGCTGTCGGAATTTGCGCTGTACCGCCTGTGCGAGGAGTTCCACACCTATTTCCCGAACGTGCAGCTGGTGCCGCTGGCCGGCGACGTGAAGGACGCTGTCCGCGTCGACGAGGTGCTCAAGCGTTACCGTCCGCATGTGATCTTCCATGCCGCGGCCTACAAGCATGTGCCCCTGATGGAAGAGGACAACGCCTGGCAGGCGGTGCGCAACAACGCGCTGGGTACCTGGCAGGTGGCGCGCAGCGCGGTGGCCTTCGGCATTCCGCGTTTCGTGCTGGTGTCCACCGACAAGGCGGTCAATCCCGTCAACGTGATGGGCGCCACCAAGCGCCTGGCCGAGCAGGTGTGCCAGGCCCTGGCGGCCCATGGGAGCACGCAGTTCGAGATCGTGCGTTTCGGCAATGTGCTCGGCAGCGCGGGCAGCGTGATTCCCAAGTTCCAGGAGCAGATTGCCGTCGGTGGGCCGGTGACGGTGACCCATCCGGAGATCACCCGCTATTTCATGTCGATCCCCGAGGCGGCCCAGCTGGTGCTGCAGGCAGGCTCGATGGGCAAGGGCGGCGAGATCTTCGTGCTCGACATGGGTGAGCCGGTGAAGATCGCCGAACTGGCGCAGGACATGATCCGCCTGTCCGGGCGCAGCGCGGACGAGATTCGCATCGTCTTTACCGGCCTGCGCCCCGGCGAGAAGCTCTACGAAGAGGTCCTCGCCGATGCCGAGGAAACCCGCGCCACGCATCATCCGAAACTGCGCATTGCGCGGGCGCTGGCGGTCGAGGAGGGCTGGCTCGATGCGCTGCTGCTGTGGCTGCGTCAGCGCCGCCCGGTGGATGGCCCCGAGGTGCGCCGCGAGCTGCGCCGCTGGGTGCCCGAATACACGCCGGCCAATATCACGGCGCCGCATCTGCGGCCGGTGACGCAGGCCGCCGGAAGGCATTGAAAATGGCAACTTACGCAATCGGCGACATCCAGGGCTGCTTCCAGTCCCTCACCGCGCTGCTCAACCGTGTGTCCTTCGATCCCGCCCACGACCGCCTGTGGCTGGTCGGTGATTTGGTGAACCGCGGGCCGGATTCCCTGCACACCCTGCGCTTCGTGCGCGACCTGGGGCCTGCGGCGGTCACCGTGCTGGGCAACCATGACCTGTACCTGCTGATGGTGGCCTACGGGGCGATCCGCAACCGCGGCAAGGATGACACCATCCAGGCCGTGCTCGACGCGCCGGATCGGGAGGCACTGCTGGGCTGGCTGCGCACGCGGCCGCTGATGCACGTCGAGAACGGTTTTGCGATGGTCCATGCCGGCCTGCTGCCGGGCTGGACGGTGGAGCAGGCGCGGGCCCTGGCCCGGGAGGTCGAGGGGGCGCTGGCCGGGCCTTACCATTCGGACCTGCTGCATAACATGTGGGGCAGCGAACCCGCCGCGTGGAGCGACGATCTGCGCGATTACGAGCGCATGCGGGTGATCGTCAATGCGATGACACGCATGCGCTTCTGCACGGCAGATGGCGTGATGGACTTCAAGGTCAAGGGCGAGGTGACCAAGGCCCCGAAGGGCTACCTGCCCTGGTTCGAGGTGGCGGGGCGGAAGAGCGCCGATAGCACCGTCGTCTTCGGCCATTGGTCGGCGCTCGGGTTGCGCGTCGAGCCCAATCTGATGGCGCTGGACTCCGGCTGTCTGTGGGGGCGCGAGCTGACCGCTGTGCGGCTGGAAGACCGGGCGGTCTTCCAGGTGGCCTGTCCGGGCCTGGCCCACGGCAAGCCCAAACCCTCCTGAACGTTCAGTCGGCGATGCGCGCGGCGATGCGATCCCGCGCCGCGTGGGCGATGGCCTTGCGGTCCGGCAGTTCGCCGGGCTGGATGACCGGTGCCACGCGTATGCGGGCGATGATTTCCGGTTCCGCGATGATCGCCTTGATGCTGTCGAGCAGGCTGAGGTCGCCGTCGTAGGCCGGGGAGCGGGTGTAGCGTCCGTCCGGCAGGCGATAGGCGATGGCCAGCGGCTGGATCGGTGCGCCGGCTTCGATGGCCGGCTGCAGCAGAGCCGCATGGAAACCCAGCACGTGGCTGCCGTCGGTAGTGGTGCCTTCCGGGAAGATCGCCACGTGGCGGCCACGGCTGAGCAGGCCGCCGATTTCTCCATTCACGATCTTGGCGTGGCCGCGGCTGCCGCGGCGCAGGAAGACCGTGTCGTTCTTCGCTGCGAGCCAGCCGATCAGCGGCCACTGGCGGACTTCCGCCTTGGACACGAAGGCGGCTGGATAGGCCGCGTTGATCACGAAGACATCGAGCCACGACACATGGTTGGCGACCAGCAGGCTGCCGGGCACGACGAAGGGCTCGTCGGTCTGCAGGCGCACGCCCAGCGTGCCCAGCAGGCGCGCCGACCAGCGCTGGCGTTGGCGCAGGCGCTTGTGTGCGGACAGGAAGGGGAAGGCAAACGCCGCCAGTAACAGGCCTTGCAGCAGGTGGACTGTCAGGTGGGCGGCGCGAGCGATGCGGATCGGGCGAGGAGTGGGGCTGGCGGGTTTCAGTCCTTGCGTCCCATGAAGTGTTTGGCGTAGCGGGCGTCGAGCCGGGAGACCGGCAGCAGGATCGGCAGATCGGCCGTGTTGAAGTCCGGATCCCAGGCCGGATCGCCGCAGATCCACGCGCCGGCACGCAGGTAGCCCTTGATCAGCGGCGGCGTGTCGGCGTCGAGATCCTGGCGCAGGGCCTGGATCGGCAGCGGCGTGCGGGGGAAGACCCGGTATTCGAGCGGGCACAGATGCTCGTCCTTGAGGCGATTATACAGGCTGGCTGCGGCATGCCCGCCGTCGGCCATGCTGATCGACGCGCAGCCGATCAGGTAGTCGTGGTTGTTCTCGAGCATGTAGCGGGCGAGGCCGGCCCACAGCAGCGTGATGACGGCGCCGGAGCGGTAGTCAGGATCGATGCAGGAACGGCCGATTTCCACCATGCGGCCGCGCAGGTGGCGCAGGCGGGTCAGGTCGAATTCGCTCTCGGAATAATAGTTGCCGACTTCACGGGCGGCGGACGGCGACAGGATGCGGTAGGTGCCGACGATGCGGCCGGCGTCCTCGTCGCGCACGATCAGGTGGTCGCAGAAGGCGTCATACAGGTCGCGATCGACGCCCGGCGTGCGGCTCGACAGGCGGGCGCCCATTTCTTCGGCGAACACGCGGTAGCGCAGCTTCTGGGCTTCCAGAATCTCGGTGGAGCAGCTGGCCAGCCCGACGTGCAGGTTGCGACCGGGGCGCTGGGCGACGTGTTGTTCCTTGTGCAGCATTGACGGAATCCTCATTGGGTTTCCGCGCATTGTGAAAATGCTGCATTGCGGCGCCGTGAAGAGGGCGTTACGGACGTGTGACCGGATCCTGAATCCGGGCACTTCTCCGCGTGGTTCCCATTCCGTGGGGGTGAATGTGATCAATCCCACGGAATGGAATGGGGTCAGCGGCTGACGCGGGTGTTGCGGCCGTCCTGCAGCAGGCGCACGCGCTCACCGGGCTTGAAGTTCTCGCCGCCGTCCTCCTGCACGATGGCCAGCAGTTCGCCGTTGTCCATCTTGAGGGTGACTTCGACGCCCTGCTGGCGGGTCAGGCCTTCCTCCGCCGCCGAGCCGGCCAGGCCGCCGGCCACCGCGCCGACGACGGCGGCAATGGCCGAGCCCTTGCCGCCACCGACCGTGCTACCGGCCACGCCGCCGATTGCGGCGCCGGCAACCGTTCCGACGGGAGACTTGGTGCCTTCGAGCTTCACCGGTCGGACGCTTTCGATGACGCCCATGCGCACGCTCATCACGCGCCGGGCTTCGGTCCGTTCATAGTCACCACCACCGAGGCCGGAGGCGCAGCCGGCCAGGTTGATTGCGGCCAGCAGGGCGAGGGTCAGGCTGAGGATTCGCATCATGTGTCCTTTTTTCACCACAGGGTTGAGCCGAAAGCCGCGCGATAGGCGTCGGCGATTTCGTCGCGACTGGGCGCGTGATTTTGCCCGCCGCGGCAGGCGATCTTGAGGGCGCCCATCAGCGAAGCCAGACGCCCGGTCTGTTCCCACTCCATGCCCTGTTCGATGCCGTACAGCAGGCCTGCCCGGTAGGCATCGCCGCAGCCGGTGGGGTCCTCGAGGGCGGTGGCGCGGGCGCAGGGGATCTCGATGCGGCGACCGCCGGTGTAGATCTCGGAGCCTTCGCCGCCACGGGTCACGACCAGCGCCTTGACTTCGCCGGCCAGGGCTTCGAGGCTGCGTCCGGTGCGCTCACTGAGCAGGCGCGCCTCGTAATCGTTGACCGTGCAGTAGTCGGCCAGTTGCAGGCAGGCCAGCAACTCTTCGCCGTTGAACATCGGCAGGCCCTGGCCGGGATCGAAGACGAAGGGGATGCCGGCTTCTGCGAACTGGCGGGAATGCTCCAGCATGCCGTCGCGGCCGTCGGGGGCAACGATGCCCAGCGTGACGCCGCGGGTGTGCTCCACCTTGTTGAGGTGGGAATGGACCATGGCGCCGGGGTGGAAGGCGGTGATCTGGTTGTCGTCCAGGTCGGTTGTGATGAAGGCCTGGGCCGTGTAGGTGCCGGGGACGAGGGTCACGTGGGCGCGGGACAGCTCAAGGCGTTCCAGGCGTTCCAGGTAGGGGCCGGCGTCGTCGCCGACGGTGGCCATGATCAGCGGATCGCCGCCGAGCAGCTTGAGGTTGTAGGCGATGTTGCCGGCGCAGCCGCCGAATTCCCGGCGCATCTCGGGCACCAGGAAGGAGACGTTCAGGATGTGGATCTGCTCGGGCAGGATGTGATTCTTGAAGTGGTCCTGGAAGACCATGATCGAATCGAAGGCGATGGAACCGCAGATGAGCGTGGACATGGCGTCGGGAGAAAGTGGCGAAATGATTATGGGGTACCGGCCCGGCAGGCCGGCGCGGGCGAATGCTGCCGGATATTATCTTGCGCCGCCGGCCGGGCGTTCAGGGGTAGAACGCGTATACCCGGTAACCGGCGGCGGCTACGCCGGGCGCGTCGAAGCGGACCCGGGCGGGCACTTCCTTGCGGGCCGGGAAGGCGTCCTGCGGCATGTCGGCGGGCAGCCATTGCTTGGGCTCCAGAACGCGGCGCACCAGCGCCTTGTCGCGGGCGTCGGTGAGGGTGATTTCCAGGTGCGGCCAGGCCTGCGCGAATTCGGCGCGGTTGCGCAGCGTGGCATGCAGCGTGAAGGAGGCTTCGCGGTTGGCATCCGGCTGGATGTCGGAGCTTTCGATGGTGATCGACGCGGATTCGCGCGGCAGCGGCAGCTCGCAGCCCATGCCGGCGCAGATGCTCTCCATGAAGAGCCGCATCTGCGGGGACGACTGGGCGATGTCGCTACGGAACACCAGCACGCCCTGGGCCAGCAGGGCCAGCAGCAGCAGCGTGGCACCGGCTGCCCAGGCCGCCTGTTGCAGCGCGGTGGGGCCGGCGGGCTCGGAGGTTTCTTCCAGAAGGTCGTCCTGCTCATCCGGCTCGTCTGCTGCACCGATGCCGATGACGGGTTCCGCTGCGGTCTCGATCGGTAGTCCGAGCACGGGCTCGGGCTCTGCGGTCGGGGCCGCGGGGATGTCCCGGTCCAACGTCTGCAAGGGTGTGCCCGGGGTGTCGTCAACGACCTTCTTGTGCAGTAGCGAGTCGAAGTCGAGGGGGCCGTCCTCGATCAGCGCTGCGTCGGGCGGACGCGTCAGGTCGAGCTCGGAGGCATCCGGCCAATCGGGCTTGAAAGAAAAGGGGGCGGCGGCGGCGGTGTTGTCGTCGGCGTGATCTGGTGCCGGGAGGTCGTCGTCCAGCGGATCCTCGTCCAGCACGTCCTCGCTCGGGGGGGCATCCTCGCTTGGAGCGGCCGCTGCCGGGGGCTTGGCGGCGCCCGGCCAGGTATCGAACGCGTCGAAGTCGATTTCGCCGCTGGGTTCGATGCGCTCATCCACGATGTCCGGCAGGGCCGGGGCCGGGGCCGGCGCGGGTGCGTGCTGTTCGTCGGCTTCGTCGAGAGCGATGAAGGCCAGGTCATCCGCAAAGGCCTCCGGGGTGGCTGCGGGCGCTGCAACCGGAGGCGCGGGCGTTTCGTCCGCGGCGATGTCGTCGGGGGCAGCTTCGTCGTCGTCCGGCTGTTCCACAAGGGCGACGACATCCTCGTGCTCCGGCGCGTCGTCGAGTGCATCGTCGTCGGTACTGGCCGGGGCTTCGGGCGGCTTCTCCTGCAGGACGAACAGGGGCGTGTCAGATGCCGCGACGACCGCTGTCGTGGCGGGCGTGGCCGACGGCAGGTCGTCGGCCAGCGCTTCTTCCTCGACCTGGTTTTCCAGAGCGTTGAAGGCGTGCTGGCACTGGCCGCAGCGTACCCGCCCTTGCCGGGCATTCAATTGCTCGGGGCGCACCCGGAAGGTGGTTGAGCACGCCGGGCAGCGCGCGAGGATCATGACTGCGCCGCAGCCGGCCGGTCGCCCTCGAGGCGGACCCAGCCGTCCAGGGTGGCTCCCACGCGCAGGGCGATGAAGGGCGCGTAGGCTTCGATGACGTCACCGGCCTGGGCTTCCAGCACGCCGGACAGCGCCAGCTTGCCGCCGGGCGCGACGCGGGCGGCGAGCAGCGGGGCCAGCATCTTGAGCGGATTGGTCAGGATGTTGGCGACGACCCGCTCAAAGGTGCCGTCGAGGGGTTTGGCAGACACCTGCAGGTGCAGGCTGACGCCGTTGTTGGCGGCATTGTCGGCGGCGGTTTCGACGGCCTTTTCGTCAATATCCACGCCGGTGACATCACCTGCGCCCAGCTTGGCGGCGGCGATCGCGAGGATGCCGGAGCCGCAGCCGTAGTCGAGGACGCTGACGCCCGCCGGAATCTCCGCGGTCAGCCATTCGAGGCACAGGCGAGTCGTGGGATGCGAGCCCGTGCCGAAGGCCATGCCCGGATCGAGCACCAGATTGATCGCGTCCGCGTCCGGGGATTCGTGCCACGACGGCACGATCCACAGTTTGTCGGTGATGCGGATCGGGTCGAACTGGCTCTGGGTGAGCTGCACCCAGTTCTGTTCTTCGACTTCTTCGATGGTAAACGGCGGCACGGCGTCGAGCCCGACCGCCGCGGATGCGGTGGCCAGCGCCGCCGCCAGGTCGGTGTCGGTGTCGAACAGGGCGACGACACGGCTGTGGTCCCACAGGCTGGCCGGGTGCATGCCCGGCTCGCCGAATTGGGGCTTTTCCGCGTCGGTGCCGGCGTCGGCGTCGTCGATGCTGACCGACAGCGCGCCATGCTCCATCAGCGCTTCGGACAGGGCTTCGGCGCGCGTCGCGTCAGCCTGCAGGATGACTGAGATCCACATTCAGGCCTCCCGTTGGGCCGCCCCGAGGGAGGCCTGGGCCCCCTTGGGGGGCAAGGAATGAAATGAGTGGGGGCGCACCATCATCAGTTCTTGCTGACTTCGTTACGGCCCGCCAGCTTGTGCTCCAGATAGTGGATGCTGGTGCCGCCTTCAACGAAGCGGGCGTCGAGCATCAGTTCCTGGTGCAGCGGGATGTTGGTCTTGATGCCTTCGACCAGCATTTCCGACAGCGCGATGCGCATGCGGCGGATCGCCTGATCGCGGGTGTCGCCGAAGGCGATCAGCTTGCCGATCATCGAGTCGTAGTGCTGCGGCACGGTGTAGCCGTTGTACACGTGGGAATCGACGCGGATGCCGGGGCCGCCGGGAACGTGCCAGTTGCTGATCTTGCCGGGACAGGGCGTGAACTTGAACGGATCTTCGGCGTTGATGCGGCATTCGATCGCATGGCCGCGGAATTCGATGTCCTTCTGCCGGTAGTTGAGCTTCTGGCCGGCAGCAACGCGGATCTGTTCCTGCACGATGTCCACGCCGGTGATCAGCTCGGTGACCGGATGTTCGACCTGCACGCGGGTGTTCATCTCGATGAAGTAGAACTCGCCGTTTTCGTACAGGAACTCGAAGGTGCCGGCGCCGCGGTAGCCGATCTTGCGGCAGGCTTCGGCGCAGCGCTCGCCGATGCGGGTGATGTGGCGGCGCTCGATGCCCGGTGCCGGGGCTTCCTCGATGACCTTCTGGTGGCGGCGCTGCATGGAGCAATCGCGCTCGCCCAGGTAGATCGCGTTGCCGTGCTGGTCGGCCAGCACCTGGATTTCCACGTGGCGTGGGTTCTCCAGGAACTTTTCCATGTACACGGTCGAGTTGCCGAAGAACGCGCCGGCCTCGGAGCGGGTGGTCGTGACGGCGTTGAGCAGAGCGGCCTCGGTGTGCACCACGCGCATGCCGCGACCGCCGCCACCGCCGGCGGCCTTGATGATCACCGGGTAGCCGATGGCGCGGGCGATCTTGACGATCTCCTTCGGGTCTTCGGGCAGTGCGCCGTCGGAGCCGGGTACGCAGGGCACGCCGGCGGCCTTCATGGCGTCCTTGGCGGAAACCTTGTCGCCCATCAGGCGGATGGTTTCGGCGCGCGGGCCGATGAAGACGAAGCCGGACTGCTCGACCCGCTCGGCGAAGTCGGCGTTCTCGGACAGGAAGCCGTAGCCCGGGTGGATGGCTTCCGCGTCGGTGACTTCGGCGGCGGAAATCAGTGCAGGGATGTTGAGGTAGCTGAGGGCCGACGAGGCCGGCCCGATGCACACGGATTCGTCGGCCAGCTTGACGTACTTGGCCTCGGCGTCCGGCTCGGAGTGGACCGCGACGGTCTTGATGCCCAGCTCACGGCAGGCACGCAGCACACGCAGCGCGATCTCGCCACGGTTGGCGATCAGGATCTTTTCGAACATCGCCATGATTTAGCCGATGACGAAGAGGGGTTCGCCGTACTCGACCGGTTCGCCGTTCTCGACGAGGATGGCCTTGACGGTGCCGCTCACTTCAGCCTCGATCTCGTTCATCAGCTTCATGGCTTCGATGATGCACAGCACGTCACCGGCGGAGACGCTCTGGCCGACCTCCATGAGGGGCTTGGCGCCCGGTGCGCTGGCGCGGTAGAAGGTGCCGACCATCGGCGACTTGACCACGTTGCCGTCCGGCAGCGCCGGTTCGGCAGCGGCGGCGGGGGCCGCCGGCGCGGCGACGGGGGCGCTGACAGCGACCGGGGCTGCAACGGGGGCGGCCATGTAGCTGACCGGCGCGGGGCCCGAGGCGTGTTTGGCGATGCGAACCTTCTCTTCGCCTTCGGTGACTTCCAGCTCGGAGATGCCGGACTCCTGGACCAGGTCGATCAATTTCTTGAGCTTGCGAAGATCCATAGTATTCCCCTTGATATATGTGAAGCGGCCGGCAGCAAGGCCGGCCCGCCGATGTCTTGTGTTTAGGCGCGAGCTGCGCGCAGACGGGCGAGGGCGAATTCGAGGGCGAGTTGATAGCCCTGGGCGCCCAGCCCGCAGATCACTCCCACAGCCTTGTCGGAGAAGTAGGAGTGATGGCGGAACGGCTCGCGGGCGTGGATGTTCGACAGGTGTACTTCGACGTACGGGATGGCGACGCCTGCAAGGGCGTCCCGCAGTGCGACGCTGGTGTGCGTGTACCCGGCCGGATTGATGATGATGAAATCGACGGCTTCGCTTTCCGCCGCCTGCACGCGGTCGATCAGCTCGCCCTCGTGGTTGCTCTGGAAGGACTCCAGCAGCACGCCGTCGGCCTTGGCCCGGCTCTCCATCGCTGCATGGATGTCGGCGAGGGTCGTCAGCCCGTAGATGCCGGGTTCCCGGCGACCGAGCAGATTGAGGTTGGGGCCATGCAAAACGAGAATCCGCGGCTGCGGGAGGTTCTCGTCAGTGGCTTCCTGGGTGCTGGTTTTGCGCGTCATGAGTGCAAGTTTGCCGTAATTACGCGCAAGTTGTCCACCGCGCGGCCCCTGCCGTATGCGTCAGGACTTGCTCAGTTCGGCGAGTTTGCGGTCCAGTTCCTGTTCGGACAATTCACCCAGTTTGATCAGGCTGATGTTGCCGCTGCGATCGATGACCAGTGTGAAGGGCAGGCCCTGGGCGCTGTTGCCGAGTTCCTCGGTCAATTGGACTAGGGACGGATCGCCGATCACCAGCGGGTAGTCCACTGCCTGCTTGGCCTGAAAGCCGGCGACGTTCTTGGCAGTGTCGATGCTGACACCGACAAATTGAACGCCTTTGCCAGCGTATTTGCGACTCAGCGCCGAAAATGCCGGAATTTCCTTGCGGCATGGCGGGCACCAGGTCGCCCAGAAGTTGACCACCAGCACCTTGCCCTTCCAGGCCGAGAACGGCTGCTGGGTGCCCTTGGCGTCAGGCAGGTCGAGGGCCAGCAGCTTGCCGAGGGCGGTGCGCTGGGTCTGGGACAGGTTGGTTGCCGGCGCCGCCGCGTTGGCGTTCGTCGCGTAGGACGTATACAGGCCGGCGCCGGCGGAGGCCAGCGCGACGGCGGTGACGAGGGCGAGGGTGGTGCTGCGACTCATGGATGGATGGGGGCTTCGGCCGGTGTTTCGTTGACGAGAGCTTCGACGACGGACAGGCGCGCGCGTTCCATCTGGCGTGCGCCGTGGCCGCCGCGGCGGCTCAGGCGCTCCACGTCGGGGGAGTAGATGCGCAGCTTGAACGGGATGTCGTCCCAGTCGAAGACCAGGATCGCCTCCGGGCCGTCGGGCTGGTTGCGGCGCGGCTCACGATGCTCGTAGGCGACGTTGTTGTTGAGGAAGAAGATCTCCACTTCCTTGGCGCTCTCGGGAAAGAGATCGATTTCCACTTCCGAGTAGCGCCCGGCGGTGCCTTCCAGCACCGGCCCGGTGAGGTAGGGGCGGAAGGCTTCCAGTTCGCGCATCACCTCGATGGCCGCCGAGCGCATCACGTGCTGGCGCTCGAGGTGCTCTTCGTCCTGGAAAACAGCGAGATAAGTGCGGACTTCGGCCTCGATCTCCGCATTGTTGGGCAGTTCGTCTGCGGCCAGGGCGCCGAGCTGGCGCGCGGCCTTGCGTTTGGCGAAGCCGTAATCGCTGATGCCGTCTTCGGCGATCATGCGGGCCGCCAGAGCGGCGATTTCACGGCGCAGGTTGCTGCGGTGTGGAACGGCAGGGCGCGGCATGGAAGGTCGAAGCTCCCCGTTCGATTAGAATAGGTCCCATTTTACACACGACTGTTGCGGCACTGTTTCTGTCGCTTAGACGAATAATGCACATACACATTCTCGGCATCTGCGGAACCTTCATGGGCGGCGTGGCCCTCCTCGCGCGGGCTGCCGGCCATACGGTGACGGGCTGCGATGCCAACGTCTATCCGCCTATGAGTACCCAGCTCGAAGAGCAGGGCATCCGCCTCGTCGAAGGCTACGGCGTCGAACAGCTGGACATGGAGCCCGACGTGTTCGTCGTCGGCAACGCGATTTCCCGCGGCAACCCGCTGCTGGAGGAGATCCTCGACAAGGGCCTGCCCTATGTGTCCGGCCCCCAGTGGCTGGCCGAGAACGTGCTGCAGGGGCGCTGGGTGCTGGGCGTCGCCGGCACCCACGGCAAGACCACGACCACCTCGCTGCTGGCGTGGATCCTCGAGGATGCGGGTCTCGATCCGGGGTTCCTGGTCGGTGGTGTGCCGAAGAACTTCGGCCTGTCGGCGCGGCTGACCGAGTCGCCGTTCTTCGTCATCGAAGCGGACGAATACGACACGGCTTTCTGCGACAAGCGCTCCAAGTTCGTCCATTACCGCCCGCGGACACTGATCCTGAACAACCTGGAGTTCGATCACGCGGACATCTTCGCCGATCTGGCCGCCATCGAGACGCAGTTCCACCACCTGGTGCGCACCGTGCCGCGGCTCGGCCGCATCGTCGCCAACGCCGCCGAGGAGTCGTTGCCGCGGGTCATGCAGCGCGGCTGCTGGTCTGAGCTCGAATGGTTCAACGACGCAGCCGGCTGGTCGGTGGCGGAGGGTGCCAGCGAGGACGAGGTGGTGATCCGCCACCTGGGCAAGGAGATCGGCCGCCGCCGGCTGCCGCTGTCCGGCCGCCACAACCGGGCCAATGCGCTGGCGGCGATCGCCGCGGCGCGGCATGTAGGCGTTACGCCGGACGTGGCGCTGGATGCGCTGAGCCGCTTCGAGGGGGTCAAGCGCCGCCTCGAATTGCGCGGCACGGTGCGCGGCGTGGCGGTGTACGACGATTTCGCCCATCACCCAACCGCCATCACGCTGACCGTCGAAGGCCTGCGCCGCCAGGTTGGTGATGCGCGCATCCTTGCGGTGCTGGAGCCGCGCTCCAACACCATGAAGCTCGGCGTCATGAAGGACCAGCTGCCGGCCAGCCTGGCCCAGGCCGACAAGGTCTTCTGCTATGCCGCCAACCTGGGCTGGGACGCCCGTGGGGCGCTGGCACCGATCGCCGGCAAGACGCTGGTCGAAGATGATCTCGATGCGCTGGTGGCCGCTATCGTCGCCGAAGCCCGCGACGGCGACCGAATCCTGGTCATGAGCAACGGCGGTTTCGGCGGCATCCACGGCAAGCTGCTGGCTGCCCTCGGGCAGTAAGCTGCCGGATGGATTGAGCGCTGGGGTGAGTACATTCACCCCGGTAATTCAGCGTGCCGATTCGGCGCTCAGCTTTTCAAAACGCCGCGGAAAGCCCGCTGCTGGTTGCCGGTGGCGGGCTTTTGTCTTCTGGAACAGGGGCAGGGCCACGGCCAGCGTGATGCACAGCAGCAGTGCAGCTCCGGTGTTGTGGGCGACGGCCAGCGGAAGCGGCAGTTGCAGCAGCACGTTGGCGATACCCAGTCCGATCTGCAGGCCCAGCGCAGCGAGCAGCGCGACGCCTGCCACGCGCTTGTGCCTGCGGGCCAGCAGGCGCAGGCCGAGGCTGCCGGCGACCAGTAGCACCACACCGGCGAACAGGCGGTGGGTCCAGTGGATGGCGGTCAGGGCGGCGGCAGGCAGCAGGGCGCCGCTGGCGGTGATGCCCAGCTCACGGTCCAGCGTGAAGGCGTGGTGGAAATCCAGCGCTGGGTCGAAGCTGCCCTGGCAGGTCGGAAAATCCGGGCAGATGGCCGCCGCGTAGTTGCTGCTGACCCAGCCACCGAGGGCGATCTGAACGACGACGGCGACGAGCACGATGGCCGCGTGGGCCTGCAGGCCGGCGCCGATGCCCGGAGTCGGACGGAAAACGCGGCTTTCCCGCAGAACGAGGGCCGCCAGCAGCGCCAGAGTCGTCATGCCGCCGAGCAGGTGGCTGGTGACGATCACCGGTTTAAGCAACTGGGTGACGGTCAGCATGCCGAGGGTGGCCTGCACCAGCACCACGGCGAGCAGGGCCAGTTCGAGCGTTGGCTTGCGCCGGGCGCGGTGCCGCCAGCCGAGCACCGCCAGGCCGGCGATGCACAGGCCCAGGGTGCCGGCGGCGTAGCGGTGGATCATCTCCTTCCAGGCTTTGCCGGCTTCCACGCGCTGGCCGAAGGCCGCTTCGGCGGTGCTCACTTCATGGGCATGTTCGGGGACGCCGACCAGCTGGCCGTAGCAGCCGGGCCAGTCCGGGCAGCCGAGGCCGGCGTCCGACAGGCGCACCCAGGCGCCGAGGGACACCACCACGAGGGCGAGCAGGAAGGCGACGACAGCGAGGGTGCGCCGGCCGGACGGGCGCGCCCTCATGCCAGCCGGTCCAGGAACAGGGCCGCGAACAGGCCGGTGAGGTAGATCAGCGAATAGCGGAAGGCGTGCCGCGCACGGTCGTCCGAGTAATCGCGCCACAGGATCCAGGCCTCCCGCAGGTAGCCCAGGTTGAGCAGGCTGACCAGCGCCATATAGACGCCGCCGGACAGGCCCAGCGTGCAGGGCAGGTAGGACACGGCCGCCAGCAGCACGGTGTACAGCAGGATGTGCAGGCAAGTCAGCGGCACGCCGTGGCTGACCGGCAGCATCGGCAGCCCGGCACGGGCGTATTCCTCGCGCCGGTAGCAGGCCAGCGCCCAGAAGTGGGGCGGTGTCCACAGGAAGATGATGAGGAACAGGGCCAGTGCCGGCAGGCCGATGCTATCCGTCATCGCTGCCCAGCCGAGCACCGGCGGCATCGCGCCGGACGCGCCGCCGATGACGATGTTCATCGGCGTGGCCGGTTTCAGGATCACGGTGTAGACGATGGCGTAGCCGAGGAAGGTGGCGAGGGTCAGCCACATGGTCAGCGGATTGACCGCCATGTGCAGCAGCCACAGGCCGGAGCCGCCGGTCAGGCAGGCCAGGCCGAGGGTTTCGGTGGGGCTGATCAGCCCCAGCGGCAGCGGGCGGCCGCGGGTGCGGGCCATACGGGCATCGATGGTCCGCTCGACCAGGCAGTTGATCGCCGCGGCGGCGCCAGCCACAAGGGCGATGCCGACGGTGGCGGCGAGCATCAGGCCGGCTGGCGGCCAGCCGGGTACGGCGAGGAACATGCCGATCAGTGCGGTGAACACGATCAGGCTGTTCACCCGCGGCTTGCACTGGGTCAGGAAGGCGCCCAGGCGCAGGCCGAGGGGAGCGGGTGCGGCGGTGCTGCGGAGGGTCGTCGGCATGGCGGGGATCTCCGGGGTTGTGTGTCAGCCGGCCCACGCATAGCGGAGCAGGCGTTCCATATCCTTGAGGATGCCGCGCGGGTCGGCATCGGGGGCATAGCGCAGGATGATCTTGCCGAGCGGATCCACCACGTACACGCGGTGGCCGTGGCCATCCAGGTCGAAAGCCGCGCGGGCAGCGGCGTTGCGCGCTACGGCAGCATGCAGGTCGGGCTGCAGGGCGTGCAGCGGGGCGATGTCGGGCGCCGTCTGGTCGGACAGCCAGGTGCGCTGGACCCGCGGCATCTGCTTGTAGAGGGCGACGTGGATCTGGCGGGTGGCGACGATCCAGTTGCGGCAGGCGGCGTCGCAGGGGCCGGGGCCGGCCACCACCAGGCTCCAGTGACCGTCGAAGTCCTGTTCGCCGAGGGGCTGGCCGGCGGCGTCGGCCAGCGGCGGCAGCGTGCGCGGCGGTGACAGCAGTTCGCCGTGGTTGCCGGGCTGCTCCGGGTGCCAGCCCCAGGCATACAGGCCAGCGCCGATGGCGAAGGGCATCAGCAGCAGGGCCAGGATCAGCAGCAGCGGGCGGTAGCGGCGCATCAGCGGCGCCTCCAGCCGAGGGCCAGCCAGATCAGCGTTGCGGAGGCCGCGAAGCCGTACCACTGGTAGGCGTAGGACAGGTGGCGTTCGAGGCGCTCGTCCGGGCGCGGCCAGTCACGCACGAAGCCGGCTGGTGCGGCGGCGTCCAGTTGCACGACCACCGGCTGCACCGGCCACGGGACGAGCCGGACGAAGCGCGCCAGGTCGAGGTTCTGCCAGACCGGCTGCCAGGCACCGTCGTTGTCGCTCCCGCCCAGCGTGAAGAAGCGGGTGCCCGGTATGACGGCGGTGCCGCGCAGTTCCAGCGGGCCGCTGGGCGTATCCACCGCGGGAATGTCGGTGTGGCGGGCGGAAGCCGGAATCCAGCCGCGGTTCACCAGCACGCGCATGTTGCCGCCGTCGATGTGGAAGGGCGTGATCACGTGGTAGCCGGCCTGTTCCCGATGGATGCGGTTATCGACGAGGAACTGGCGTTCGGTCTCGAAGCGGCCGCGGATCAGCACCGGCCGCGAGCGCAGGCTGTCGGCGTCGGCCGGCGTGTTGCCAAGGCTCACCGGTGCGTCGGCGCTGCGCTGGTCGAGCAGGGCCTGGGCGGCCTGCTTGCGTTCGGCCTTGCCGTACTGCCAGTTGCCGAGCTGGAGGCAGCCTGCGGCGACGGCCAGCGCGAGCAGGCCGCCCCACACCGAGGGGCGAAAGCGGCGGCCGCTTGTGATGGCCCGGACGCCGGCGCACAATCGGCGAACCGGGTTCGGGGAGCGGGCTGTGGCATTCAAGTTGGCCGTGGTGTTCATGCTGTTGCTGGTGGTCGGCAGCCTTTTTTCGGGCCTGTTCTTCCTTTATCGCGACAGGGGTAACGGCGACCGGGTTGTGCGGGCGCTCACCTTGCGCGTCTCCCTCTCCCTTGTGCTCTTTCTCGGCTTGCTGCTGGCCTGGCATTTCGGCGCCGCGGGGCGCTAGAGCCAATAGACCACGACGAACAGCAGCAGCCACACCACATCCACGAAGTGCCAGTACCAGGCCACCGCCTCGAAGGCGAAGTGGCGCTTGGCGTCGAAGTGTCCGGCGAGACAGCGGCCGGTGACGACGGCCAGCATGATCGCGCCGAGCGTCACGTGGAAACCGTGGAAGCCGGTCAGCATGAAAAACGTGGCGCCATACACGCCGGCGCCCATCGTCAGGCCCATTTCGGTGTAGGCATGGTGGTATTCGTAGGCCTGAAAGCAGAGGAAGATCACGCCCAGCAGCACGGTGAGGATCAGGCCCAGGTTGAGCTGGCTGCGGGAGCCCTTCATCAGCCCCCAGTGGGCAAAGGTCAGCGTGACGCCGGAGCTCAGCAGCAGCGCGGTGTTGATCGCCGGGAT
Source organism: Zoogloea sp. GW822-FHT05C07 (assembly GCF_058800215.1). Lineage (NCBI taxonomy): Bacteria > Pseudomonadati > Pseudomonadota > Betaproteobacteria > Rhodocyclales > Zoogloeaceae > Zoogloea > Zoogloea sp. GW822-FHT05C07. The sequence continues at coordinate 1,756,741 of NZ_CM179510.1, read as the reverse complement.
GCCCCACGCGCCCATCGGCGTGAAGGGGGCGCCCTTCGGGCCGGCAGTCGGCCAGGCGGCGGTGAAGTCCTTGTACAGCGTGAAGGCCGGGTCCATGTGGGCGAGGGCCGGCACTGAGATGTTGCGGCAGTAGAACAGCGCGCCGAAGAAGGCCGCGAAGAACATCACCTCCGAGCCGATGAACCACACCATCCCCTGGCGGAAGGACTTGTCCTCCCAGTCGGTGTAGGCGCCGCGCTGATTTTCGGTGATCACCGCGCCGAACCACTTGAACAGCACGAAGATGATCACCGCCGAACCTCCAGCCATCACCCAGGGTCCCGGCGCGAACTTGTTCATCAGCAGGATGAAGCCCAGCGCCAGCAGGAACATGCCGCCGGACAGGAAGACCGGGTAGAGGGTCGGCTGCGGCACATAGTAGTGGCCGGTGTGGGGCGCGGCGGAGTTGGCGTGCGAGGCGTTCAAGGCGGACTCCCTAGTTAGGATTCGGTGCCGGGAAGAAGGCGTAGGCCAGCGTGAGTTCGCTGACTTCCTCGCCGATGTCGCCGTCGATGACGAAGGTCAGGGCCATCTCGCGGCTCTCGCCGGGGGCGAGGGTCTGTTGCTTGAAGCAGAAGCAGTCGAGCTTGCGGAAATGGCGGGCTGCCACGGTTGGCGACACGCTGGGCACGGCCTGGCCGACGATGGTCTTGTCGGACAGGTTGCGGACCAGGAAGCGGGTGGTGCGCAGTTCGCCGGGGTGGAGCTCGATGGACGGCTCGAGGGGGCGGATCTCCCACGGCAGGCCGGGCATCAGCGTGGAGGTGAATTGCACGCCGAGGCTGCGGGCGTAATTCACCGCGCTCGGCGGTACGTCCTTGGCCTCGATGGCGTCCTTCAGCGTCTTGCCGTTGAAGCCGACTGCCCGGCACAGGGTGTCGTAAAGGGGCACCAGCGCGAAGCCGAAGGCGAAGAAGGCCGCCGCGATCAGCAGCAGACGGACGACCAGTCGGCCGTGCCGGCGCGGCGGCGGATTGAGGGCGGCCTCGCGCATGGGCGTCGTCAGCGCTCGATCAGGAAGCCGATCAGGTACAGCCCCAGCGCGATGGCGCCGAGGGTCCACGCGAAGCGGGCCGAGGCACGGCGGCGTTGGGCCAGGTCGTCGGAAGTGAGATGCATGATGTGGTCCTCCATGTTCAGCTCGTCTTGATGACGGGCTGGGTTTCCCAGGAGTGGTGGGGCGGCGGGGAGCTGAGTTCCCATTCCAGCCCCGCGGTGCCTTCCCACACCCGGTCGGTGGCCTTGTTGCCACCCTTCACGCAGCGCCAGATGTTGTAGGCGAAGATCAGCTGGGACAGGCCCAGCGCGAAGGCCCCTACAGTCGATATGGCATTGAATTCGGCGAACTGCAATGCGTAGTCGGGAATACGCCGCGGCATGCCGGCAAGGCCGAGGAAGAACTGGGGCATGAAGGTGAAGTTGAAGCTGATCACCGTCAGCCAGAAGTGCAGCTTGCCGAGCTTCTCGCTGTACATGTGGCCGGTCCATTTGGGCAACCAGTAGTACACGCCGGTCATCACGCCCATGATGCCGCCGGCGAACAGCGCGTAGTGGAAGTGGGCCACGACGAAGTAGCTGTGGTGGTACTGGGCGTCGGCGGCCACGTCGGCCAGCACCAGGCCGGTCAAGCCGGCGATGCCGAACAGCACGATGAAGCCGAGGGCGAACAGCATCGGCGTCTCGAAGCTCATCGCGCCGCGCCACATGGTGGCGATCCAGCAGAAGAACAGCACCGCCAGTGGCAGAGAGATCGACATGGTGCTGTACATGAAATACAGCAGCGCCGGGACCGGCAGGCCGGAGGTGAGGAAGTGGTGGGCCCACACGATCAGGCCCAGCACGCCGATGGCGATGAAGGAGTACACCTGGGCGTCATGGCCATAGACCGGCTTGCGCGTGAAGGTGGACAGCACGTGGGGCATCAGGCCCCACACCGGCAGCAGCAGGATGTACACCTCCGGATGGCCGAAGAACCAGAACAGGTGCTGGAACAGGATCGGGTCGCCACCGCCGGCGGCATTGAAGAAATGGGTGCCGAAGTGGCGGTCGGTGAGCAGCATGGTCACGCCGCCGGCGAGCACCGGCAGGGTGATGATCAGCAGCACCGCGGTGACCAGCCAGCCCCAGCAGAACAGCGGCATCTTCATCAGCGTCATGCCCGGGGCCCGCATGTTGAGGATGGTGGCGATGATGTTGATCGAGCCCATGATCGAGCTGATGCCGAGGATGTGGATCGAGAAGATCGCGAAATCCACGCCGATGCCGCCCTGTACGGACAGCGGTGCGTAGAGCGTCCAGCCGGTGGCGACGGCGCCGTCGCCGATGCCGAACAGGGCCAGGAAGAAAGGCATCGTCAGCAGCAGGGCGGCCGGCGGCAGCAGCCAGAAGCCCCAGTTGTTGAGGCGCGGTAGCGCCATGTCCGGCGCGCCTATCATCAGCGGGATCATCCAGTTGGCGAAGCCGGTGGCGGCCGGCATCAGCGCCGCGAAGATCATCACCAGCGCATGCACGCCGATCAGCTGGTTGAAGAACTCCGGCTTCATCAGCTGCAGGCCGGGCTGGAACAGTTCGGCGCGCACCCCGAGGATCATCGCCCCGCCGACGAAGAACATCAGCAGGGAGAAGGTCAGGTACATCGTGCCGATGTCCTTGTGGTTGGTGGTGGTGAGCCAGCGCAGCAGGCCGGTGGGATGGTGCCCGTCATGGTGATCGAGGGCATGGGACGCGGTGTTCATGCTGGACTCCTCAGCGAAGTGCCTTGATCTGGGCGGGCTGGATCATGTCGCCCTTGGTGTTGCCGAAGCTGTTGCGCTCGTAGGTAATGACCGAGGCGATGTCGGCGTCGGACAGGGTGGTCTTGAAGGCCTGCATCGCGGTGCCGGCCTTGCCGTTCATGACCCGGTCCACGTGGCTGTCGGGGATCAGCTTGCCATCCGGCGACAGCAGCGGACCATTGACGATCTTGCTGCCGGCCAGCGCCGGGAAGGCCGGCGGCAGGCCCTGGCCGGTGGGCTGGTGGCAGGCGGCGCAGATCTTGTCGTAGGTCTCCTTGCCGTGGGCCATCAGCTCGTCGCGGGTCCAGGTGCGGTCGCCACTGGCGGCCGCGGCAGCCAGTTCGGTCTTCTTCTTGTCCACCCAGGCCACGTATTCGGCTTCCGGCACAGCCTTGACGACCACCGGCATGAAGCCGTGGTCCTTGCCGCACAGTTCGGCGCACTGGCCGCGGTAGATACCGGGCTCCTCGATGCGTACCCAGGTTTCCCGCAGGAAGCCGGGGATCGCGTCCCGCTTCACGCCGAACTGGGGTACCCACCAGGTGTGGATCACGTCGGTGGAGGTGAGCAGGACGCGTACCTTCTTGCCGACCGGCAGCACCACCGGGTTGTCCACTTCCAGCAGGTAGTGCTCGCCCTTGGTTTCCTTGCCCTCGATCTGCTCGCGGGGCGTGGCCAGCGTGCTGATGTACTTGATGCCGGAGTCTGGGTATTCGTACTGCCACTTCCACTGCATGCCGGTCACCTTGAGCACCATGTCGGCCTTGGTGCGGGTGTCCTCCATGTCGATCACCGCGTGGAAGGCCGGAATGCCCATCAGCACGAAGTCGATGAACAGCAGGATTGCGAAGGGCACCAGTACCCAGAACCATTGCAGGGCGCCGCGCGGGCCGCTGAAGCGGGCCGGCTCGGCGCCGATGCTCTTGCGATGGGCGATCATGGAATAGACCATGATCGAGAACACCACCACGAACAGCACCGTGATGATGACCATGAACTGGTTGTGCATCGACAGCGTGTCACGCCCGATCGGGGTGACAGGCTTGGGGAAATTCCACGTAAAGTCGGCGAGAGCTGAGCCGGAGACGAACAATAGGCCGAGTGCAGCGAGGAGTCTGGCCTGGGAGCGGGGGACGGTTGGGCTCAAGTCTCTACCTCTCTTTTCGTGGGATGATCGGACCCGCGGCGGTTAATGAGGTCTGGCGAGGTGGCGGGAGAGATCCGAGAAAAGCAGCCTGCGTTCATCCGCCGTCAGCAGGCGTCCCACCCGGGCGGTGTGCCCGTGTGAGCGGACGTACAGTAGTGGGTCGGGGCCGTCGGCGGCTTCGAGCGAGACGCGGGCCCAGCCGGCGTGGAAGCGCTGGCGGAACGAAACGGAAGACTGGCGGGTCGAGACGATGAGGCTGTCGTCGTCGAGCTGGATGGATTCGTAATCGGCGGCCTGGCGATCGATGGCGCGCAGCACGATGAAGAGTACGAGAAGTTCGAGGCCGGCGAAGGGAAGCACCAGCCACGCACCGGCCAACAGGAAGCCCGTGCTGACGATGAAGCTGGTGGCGAGGATCAGAGCGATCACGCCGCGCCGCAGTGTGGGGGTGAGTGAGCAGTTGGGGCGCGCGATCCAGGATCGCGCGCCCGCTGCCTCTTTCATTGTTATAGCCATGGCGTCTCCTCCAGGCCTCGTCTGCGTCTTTTTGACGCAGATCAAATTCTGGCGGCAGTGTAGCATCGCCTTCCCGTTTTGCAGTGCACTTTTTCAAAGCTCAGTTAATCTGGTCATAAGGATTTTTTAAATGTTTGCGTTGTTGCGATGCGGCATTGCTGGTTTGGCAGCACTTTGCGTGCTCACAGCCTGTTCGCCCGAGGGTAAGAGCGGGGCGCGGGAGAGTTTCGCCAGTACCGACATCACTGGTGCGAACTACGCGAACGGGTTCCGCCTGACGGATCACCGCGGGCAGCTGCGTACCCTGGCCGACTACAAGGGCAAGGTGGTGACCCTGTTCTTCGGCTACACCCAGTGCCCCGACGTGTGCCCGACCAACCTGCTCAACATGGCGCAGGTGATGCGTGAGCTGGGCCCGGATGCCGACAAGGTGCAGGTGCTTTTCGTGACCATCGACCCCGAGCGGGATACGCAGGAACTGCTGGCCCAATACGTGCCGGCCTTCGATCCGCGCTTCGTCGGCCTGTATGGCGACCTTGCCACGACGCAGGCGGTGGCGCGGGATTTCAAGGTGTTCTACCAGAAGCAGGGCGATGTGCAGGGCGGGCGCTACACGGTGGATCACTCGACCGGTACTTATGTCTACGATCCGCAGGGCCGGCTGCGCTTGTACATCAAGCATGGCGAGAAGCCGGCGGTGATCGTTGCCGACTTGAAGCGCCTGCTGGCCGGCAAGTAGCAAGAAAAAGGGCAGCCCGCAGGCTGCCCTTGGCAGGGATGGCGCGTGCGCCGGGCCGTCAGGCCAGCGCAACCAGGTGGCTGCGCATCTTCTGCATGGCCTTGGCCTCGATCTGGCGGATGCGCTCGGCGGACACGCCGTATTCGGCGGCCAGTTCGTGCAGCGTGGCGGCATCGCCTTCGGTCAGCCAGCGGCGTTGCACGATGGTCCGGCTGCGCTCGTCCAGGTTGGCCAGCGCTTCGTGCAGGCCCACGTCCTGCAGGCGTGAGGCCTGACGCTGGGCGATGACTTCGGAGGGCTCGGCGTGCGGGTCAGCCAGGTAGGCGATCGGCGCGAAGCGCTCTTCCTCGTCGTCAGGGCCGCTTTCCAGCGCCACGTCCTGGCCGGACAGGCGGGTTTCCATCTCGCGGACTTCTTCCGGCTTGACGCCCAGCTGATCGGCTACCGCCAGCACGTCCGCGCCCTGCAGCGTGTTGCTGCTGCTCTTCAGGCTGCGCAGGTTGAAGAACAGCTTGCGCTGGGCCTTGGTGGTGGCGATCTTGACCAGGCGCCAGTTCTTGACGATGTATTCGTGGATCTCGGCCTTGATCCAGTGGATCGCGAAGGACACCAAGCGCACGCCGCGGTCCGGGTCGAAACGCTTGACGGCCTTCATCAGGCCCACGTTGCCTTCCTGGATCAGGTCGGCGTGGGGCAGGCCGTAGCCGAGATAACCGCGCGCAATGGCGACCACCAGGCGCAGGTGGGACAGCACCAGCTTGCGCGCCGCTTCCAGATTCTCGTGTTCCCGGAAGCTGTGGGCGAGATCGGACTCTTCCTTCTCGGTCAGCAGCGGGATGCGATTCACACTCTGGATGTACTGGTCCAGACTGCCAACCGCGGACGGAACGGGAAACGACAGGGTTTGAGACATCGACGGCTACCTCCTTCGCGGCAATATTAGCACTCCCGTTCTGTGAGTGCTAAGGGGGGCGAATGGTTCCGCTGCTGATTATTTCTGCTGAGCTTATCAAGTTCCCGAGAGGTCGCTGGAGGCGCCGGGCAGCGGGCATCGGTGTACCTGGGGCAGCGAGGTTAAAGCCATAGGGCGCGCCGCCGTTAAGCCTTGCACAAAAAAAATGAACCGGTAATTCGGAAACGGGGCGGATACACTTCGGCCATGACAGGCGCGATTGCGGGGCGTGTTCCATCACGCCACCACAGCGCCCCTTGCCCGCGTCCCAGCGCCGCCGGGGTGGAGACTTCCTTATGAGCATTTACGCGAGTAGCGACAAGCCCGAGGCCCTTGCTGCCCGGCACACGATCCTGATCGTCGACGACACGCCGCAGAATCTGGCCGTACTGGGTGAGTTGTTGCAGCCCCATTACCGGGTGCGCGCCGCAAACTCCGGCGAGCGGGCGCTGCGGGCGGCCGCGCTCGCGCCGCGCCCCGACCTGATCCTGCTCGACGTGATGATGCCGGGCATGGATGGCTACCAGGTCATGGAGCACCTGCACGCCGACCCGGCCACGCGCAACATCCCGGTGATCTTCGTGACGGCCATGAACGCCGCCGAGAATGAGGAGCACGGCCTGGCCCTCGGGGCGGTGGATTACATCACCAAGCCGATCAACCCGGCCATCGTGCTGGCGCGGGTGCGCACCCACCTGGAACTCAAGCAGGCCCGCGACCGGCTGGCCAACGAGAATGAATGGCTGGAGCGCGAAGTCAGCCGGCGCATGAGCGAGAACCTGCTCGTGCAGGAGCTCAGCGTGCGCGCGCTGGCCTGCCTCAGCGAGGCCCGCGACAACGAGACCGGGCGGCACATCGTGCGTACCCAGACCTACGTGGATCTGCTGGCCCGCCACCTGGCGGAACACCCCCGTTTCAATCCGGCGCTGGGCGGCGCCCGCCTGGGCATGGTGGTGAAGGCCGCGCCGCTGCACGACATCGGCAAGGTCGGTATTCCCGACAGCATCCTGCTCAAGCGTGGCCGGCTGACCACCGACGAGTTCGAGATCATGAAGGCCCACCCGGCCATCGGCGCCGACGCCATCGACAAGGCCATGGCTCAGGCCCTCGAGAGTGCCGACGAGGCCTCCGCCGCCCAGGCCGGCGAGGCTTTCGCCTTCCTGTGCATTGCCCGCGAGATCGCGCTGGGCCACCACGAGAAATGGGACGGCAGTGGCTATCCGGCGGGCCATGCCGGCGATGCAATCCCGGTGTCGGCGCGCCTGATGGCGCTGGCCGACGTCTTCGATGCGCTGATGAGCCGGCGTATCTACAAGCCGCCGATGACGCTGGAAGAAACCACCCGGATCATCGTCGGCGGGCGTGGCACCCACTTCGACCCAGATGTGGTGGATGCCTTCCTGGCCTGCAGCGACCGCTTTGCCGACATCGCCATACGTTTCGCCGATCCCGATCCCGAGCCGGAGGTGGGCGGAGCCCACTAATGAAGCGCCATCTGCCCTATCCGTTGTTCCTTTTGCCGGCGGTGGTGGTCGCCATGCTGGCGGCTGGTTTCAATTTGTTCTCCCTGTACAGCCTGCAGGCCGATCGACAGCTCTTCGAGGCTTTGCGGACGCAGGGCGTCACTGCCCTGGTCGGGCACGTCGCGTTGTTTGGCGGTGGGCTGATGCTGGTGCTGTTGGGGTTGTGGGCCGTCATCATCTACTGGGTCACCCGTCGCCTGCATGGTTTGAGCGCCGTGCTGCAAGGGCTGGCGGCTGGACAGGTGAACCCGTCGGAGCTTGCCGAGGTGGAACGTCTGGGCGCTGATCCGCGCAGCGTGCTGCGCCGCCTGGCAAGGGCAGTGCTGGCCTTCCGGCAGGCGTTGATCACCCAGAGCGAGGTCCAGGCCGAACTCCACAAGCTGGTGATGGCCGTCGAGCAGAGCCCCGAGAGCATCGTGATCACCAACCTCGAGGCGAGCATCGAGTATGTGAACGAGGCCTTTGCACGTAATACGGGCTACTCCCGTCAGGAAGCCATCGGCCAGAACCCCAACATGCTGCAGTCGGGGCTCACCCCGAAGTCGACCTACGACAGCATGTGGGAAGCTCTGGCGCACGGGGATACCTGGCGCGGCGAGCTTATAAACCGGCGCAAGGACGGCAGCGAATACGTGGAGCTGGCCAACATCGCGCCGGTGCGCCAGGCGGATGGCCGCATCACCCACTACGTGGCGATCAAGGAAGACATCACCGAGAAGAAGCGCAACGCGGAGGAACTGGAGCACTACCGCGCCCACCTGGAGCAACTGGTGGCCGAACGCAGCGCGGAAGTGATCGTCGCCATGGAGGCGGCGGAGGCGGCCAGCCGCAGCAAGAGCGAGTTCCTGGCCAACATGAGTCACGAGATCCGCACGCCGATGAACGCGATCATCGGCCTGACCCACCTGCTGCGGCGCGATCTCGACGAGCCGCGCCACATCGACCGCCTGTCCAAGATTTCCGGTGCCGCCCATCATCTGCTGGGGATCATCAACGACATTCTCGACCTGTCCAAGATCGAGGCCGGCCGCCTCGAGCTGGAGTCCGTCGATTTCGAGGTCGCGCGGGTCATCGACAACGTGATCAGCTTGATCCGCGACAAGGCCGAGGCCAAGCGCCTCGCGGTGCACGCCGACCTGCGGGATGTGCCGCCGCTGCTGCGCGGGGACGGCCTGCGCCTGCAGCAGATCCTGCTCAACTTCGCCAGCAATGCGGTCAAGTTCACCGAGCACGGCGAGATCGTCCTGCGCGCCCGCCTGCTACCAACGGACGATGGGCGCCTGTGGGTGCGCTTCGAGGTGCACGACACCGGCATCGGCCTGTCCGCCGGGCAGCAGGCCGAACTGTTCCAGCCCTTCCTGCAGGCGGATGCGTCAACGACCCGCAAGTACGGCGGCACCGGCCTGGGGCTGGCGATTTCCCGGCGTCTGACCCAGCTCCTCGGCGGGCGCATCGGCGTGGGCAGCGAGCTCGGGCGCGGCAGTACATTCTGGGTCGAGCTGCCGCTGCAAACGGGGCAGGGGCGCCTGCAGGCATCGCCGCCGGCGCGGGCCGTCGAGCCGGAACGCGCACCGGCCGGCGCTGCCGAGTGCCGCCTGCTCCAGCGCCACGGTGGGCGCATCCTGCTGGTCGAGGACAACCCGATCAACCGCGAGGTGGCGCTGGCGCTGCTGGAAGGCGTCGGCCTGCAGGTCGAGGTAGCTGGCGACGGGCTGCGGGCGGTGGAGCAGGCGCGCGGCGCGACCTACGACGTGATCCTGATGGACATCCACATGCCGGTGATGGACGGCCTCGCCGCCACGCGGCTGATCCGGGCCCTGCCGGGCCACGGCATGACGCCCATCCTGGCGATGACCGCCAATGCCTTCGACGAGGACCGGGAGCGCTGCCTGGTGGCGGGCATGAACGACCACATCGCCAAGCCGGTGGTGCCTGAAACCCTTTACCGGACGCTGCTGCAGTGGTTGCCCGAAGGGGCGGGCGGACATGCCGCCAGGCCACTGCCAGACGCGTCCGCAGACGATCCCCGGCGCGCCCGCCTGGCGGCGGTCGACGGCCTCGACCTGACTGTCGGCCTGCGTGCCACCCGTGGCCGCGTCGATGCCTATGTGCGCCTGCTCGGAAGCTTCGTGACCAGCGAGGTGCCGGCCGAACTGAAACGGGCGCTGGTGGCCGGGGATGTGAAGACGGCTCATCGCCATGCCCATACCCTCAAGGGGCTGGCCGCAACCCTCGGCATCCCCCGCCTGCAGGTCGCTGCGCTGGCCCTCGAGGGAGCCCTGCGCGACGGCGGCGGCGTGCCCAGCGGCGAGCTGGTGGTGCAGGCGGCTGCCCTCGAAGCCGATTTCGTTGCGCTGTGCCAAGCCCTGAAGGACGTGCTGCCGGCCGCGGTGGCGCCGTCGCCAGCGCCCGCGCAGGTGGACTGGCCGCTGCTGCGGCAGGTGTCGGCACGCCTCTTGGCCTTGCTGGCCGAATATGACCTGGCCGGCACGTCCCTTTTCGGCGAGCATCGGGCCCTGTTTGCGGCGGCCTTCGGCGCGCATGCCGCAACGCTGGAGCGGCAGATCGCCGATTTCGATTTCGACCATGCGCTGACGACCCTGCGCACGGCGCTGGACGAAGTGTCGGTCATGGACTGAACGCATGCCCGCCCGTCTCCTGAGTCGTCTGCCCGTCCTGCTCGCCGGGGTCTGTCTCGGCGCCGGGGTGCTTGCTGCGGACGACGGCCGGCCGCCGCGCACGTCGATCACCGTGGCGCTCGACGACAACTTCCCGCCCTATACGCTGCGCGACGCAAGCGGGGTACTGCAGGGCATCGTGCCGGATCGCTGGCGGGCCTGGCAGGCCCGGACCGGCGTGACGGTCCGCCTGCTGGGCATGGACGGTGCGAAGACAGAGGAGGCCATGGGGGCCGGTACGGCGGACGTCATCGACACCATCGTCCGCTCCCCCGAAAGGGATGGGCGCTACCTGTTCTCCGCCCCCTATGCCCGCCTCGACACCATGCTGTTCTTCCAGCAGGACTTGTCGGGCATTGTCGACGCGGGCTCCAGCCGTGGCTTCGTGGTCGGCGTGAAGGAGGGCGACGCCTGTGTCGAGCGGCTTGCCGTGGAGGGCTCCACCAACGTGCGCCGCTACCGCAGCTTTGCGGCCCTGGTCGGCAGTGTGGCGGAGGGGCAGCTGCGGGTGTTCTGCATGGATGAGCGGCCGGCGGCGTATCTACTGCACCAGTTCGGCATCGCCGACGATTTCCGGCATACCGCGCCGATGTACGTGCAGCATTTGTACTGGGCAGTTCGGCGTGACGACGAGGCCTTGCAGCGCTTCATCGCCAGTGGTTTCGCGGCCATCCCGGAAGAGGATCTGGGGCTCATCAACGAGAAGTGGTTCGGCGCGCTGCTGGAGCCGTCGGCGCTGCCCTACCTGCGCTACGCCGGTTATGGCTTCGTCGCGCTGGCCCTGATGGTGCTGGCCCTGGTGGTATGGAGCCGCCAGCTCAGTGGGCGCGTCGATGCCCGTACCGAGGAGCTGCGCCGGGCCCTCGATGAAGTGCGGCTGGCGCGCCACGAAAGCGAGGCGGCGCGGGATCGCCTGGAGGACGAGGTAGCTCGCCGCACCGCCGACCTGGCGGCGGCGATGGCCGAGCAGCAGGCGCTGTTCGAGTCGGCCAGTATTGGCATCGTGCTGACCCGCGAGCGCCACATCGTGCGTGGAAACCGGCGTCTCGACGAGATGTTCGGCTATGCGCCGGGCGAGCAGGTCGGCCAGTCGAGCCGCATCTGGTATCCGGACGATGCGGCTTACGAGCAGGTCGGCAAGGCGGTCTACGAGGTTCTCTGGCATGGCAGCACGCGCACCTGGGAGCAGCAGGCGGTGCGCAAGGACGGCACGCGCTTCTGGGTGCGCATGGCGGCACATGCGGTCGATGGCGGGGATCCGGCGCGGGGTGTGGTCGGCATCTTCGAGGACATCACTGCCGAGCGGGAGGCGGCCGACAAGCTGCGCCTCGCCTATGCCGAGCAGCAGGCGATCTTCGACGCGGCGACATCGGGCATGGCGCTGATCGTCGATCGCACGCTGCAGCGCGGCAACCGCCAGTTGCACGACATGTTCGGCTGGCCGCCGGGCGCCATGCTGGGCCGCCCGACGCGCATCTGGTACGCCGACGACGCGGCCTGGCAGATCGGCGGCGAGCCCTACGCGCAGATCTGGCGAGGCGAGACCCACAGCCGCGAACAACAGCTGATGCGCCGTGACGGCAGCCTGTTCTGGGCACGGCTCACCGCCCGTGCCGTCGATGTGAACGATCATGCCCGCGGCTCGGTGTGGATCATCGACGACATCAGCGCCGAGCGGGACGCCATCGACGCCATGCGGCAGGCCACCGCGATGGCCGAGGAGGCGGCCCGCATGAAGTCCGACTTCCTGGCCAACATGAGCCACGAGATCCGCACGCCGATGAACGCCATCGTCGGCATGGCCTACCTGACGCTGCGCTCCGAGCTGACGCCGCGCCAGCGCGACTACCTGGAAAAGATCCAGGGCTCCAGCCAGCATCTGCTGGGCATCATCAACGACATCCTCGACATCTCCAAGATCGAGGCCGGCAAGCTGGTCATCGAGCGCACTGATTTCGAGCTGGAACGGGTCCTCGACAACGTCACCAGTCTGATCGCCGACAAGATCGTCACCAAGGGGCTCGAGCTGATTGTCGATGTGGCCGACGACGTGCCGGGCAGCCTGGTCGGCGACCCGCTGCGCCTCGGCCAGATCCTCGTCAACTACGCCAACAACGCGGTGAAGTTCACCGAGAAGGGCGAGGTGGCGATCCGCGTGCGGGTCGTCGAGGCGGTGGGCGACGGCGTGCTGCTGCGCTTCGAGGTCCGCGACACCGGCATCGGGCTCAGCAGCGAGCAGCGTGCCCGTCTGTTCCGCAGCTTCGAGCAGGCCGACTCGTCCACCACCCGCAAATACGGCGGCACCGGCCTGGGCCTGGTGATCAGCAAGCGCTTGGCCGAACTGATGGGCGGCGAGGTGGGCGTGGACAGCACGCCGGAGGTGGGCTCCACGTTTTGGTTCACGGCGCTCCTGGGCCGCAGCACGGCGGTGGTGCGCCGGTTGCTGCCAGGTGCAGACCTGCGCGGCCGGCGCATGCTGGTGGTGGATGACAATGCCAATGCCCGTGACGTGATCGGCGAGATGCTGCGGCGGATGGCCTTCGCGGTGCAGGCCGTGGATTCGGGGCCGGCGGCGCTGGCCGAGCTGGGGCGGGCGGCGGCGGCAGGGCATCCGTATGAAGTGGCCTTTCTCGACTGGCAGATGCCCGGCATGGATGGCATCGCCACGGCCGGCGAGATCCGTCGCCTGTCCCTGAGCTCGCCGCCGCGCCTGGTGATGGTGACGGCCTATGGGCGCGACGAGCTGATGAAGGCCGCCGAGGAGGCGGGCATCCGCGACGTGCTGATCAAGCCGGTCGGGGCGTCCCTGCTGTTCGACACGGTGATGCGCACGCTGGGTAGCGATGGTGGCCTGCGCCCGCGGCCGGCACCGGCGACGGACGTCCTGCCTGCGCCCGGCCCGCTGCGCGGCGCCCGCGTACTGCTGGTGGAGGACAACGAGCTCAACCAGGAGGTGGCCAGCGAGATGCTGCAGCAGGTCGGCCTGCAGGTGGACGTGGCCGACAACGGCCAGGTGGCCATCGACAAGGCGTCCGGCGGCCACTACGACCTGATCCTGATGGACGTGCAGATGCCGGTGATGGACGGCCTGACCGCCACCCGCGAGATCCGCCGCTTGCCCGCCTGCGCAAGGCTGCCCATCGTGGCGATGACCGCCAACGCGATGGCCGGCGACCGGGAGCGCTGCCTGGCGGCCGGCATGAACGACCACGTGGCCAAGCCCATCGACCCGGAAGCCTTGTGGGCGACGCTGATGCGCTGGATCACCGTGCCAGGCACCGGGGCCGTGCAGGGGACGGCCGGAGCGCCCGGGCCGTTGCGGGAGATTCCCGGCCTGGACATGGTGGCCGGCCTGCACCACGCCCTCGGGCGGGAGGCGCTCTACCTGTCGCAGCTCGACAAGTTCGTGAAGGGGCAACAGGATTTTGCCGGGCGCCTGCAGGAGGCGCAGCAGGCCGGCGACGGGGAGACGGCGACCCGCCTCGCCCATACCCTGAAGGGCGTCGCCGCGCAGATTGGCGCCCATGAACTGAGCACCCGCGCCGCCGACCTGGAGCATGCTCTGCGCCGGCAGGATGCTGCGCCTGCGCTGGCGCCGCTGCAGGCCGAGGTGGCAGCCGGGCTGGCAGCCCTCGTCGGGGCGATTGCCGCGGTACTGTCCCCGTCTGCGCCGCCGGTTGCCGAGCCGCCCGTGGATGCCGGCGCCGTGGCTGCCGTATTCGGCCGCCTGGCCGAATTGCTGGCTGCCGATGATTTTGCCAGCGGGCAACTGCTCGACGCCCAGCGGCCGCTGTTACAGGCTGCCATGGGCGAGCGCTTCGAATCCTTCGCCGGTGCGGTGGCGGATTTCGACAGTGATCGTGCATTGGCCGTGCTCATGGCATGTGCCGCGGAGCACCGTATCCCGCTGTAAGCACCGTCTACGCTGAATTCCTTCGCACAGATCAAGGTTTCTTCCTGGTGCGGGGCATAGGATCGCCCCGTCTGACAAAAACCACGAGCCTGCCATGGATGTTTCCCGCCGTCGTTTTCTGGGTGTCAGGGCGCCCGGCGGGTTTGCGTTCCGTCCGCCCTGGAGCACCACCGAAGACCGTTTCCTCGAAGCGTGCTCGCGCTGCGACGCCTGCCTGCCGGTTTGCCCGACCGGTCTGCTGAAGCGCGGCGCCGGCGGCTATCCGGAGGCGGATTTCACGTCCGCGGCATGCACCTTCTGTGGCGACTGCGCCCAGGCCTGTTCCACCGGCGCCATCAGCCGCGACACCGCGCAAAGCCCGTGGGCCTGCGGCATCCGCATCGATGAAGGCTGTCTGGCGGCCCGCAACGTGGAGTGCCGGGTGTGCGGCGAGATCTGCGATGCCGCAGCGATCCGCTTCCGGCCGCGCATCGGCGGCGTTCCGCTGCCCGACGTCGATAACACTGTTTGCACCGGCTGCGGCGCCTGCCTGGCGCCCTGTCCCACGACGGCCATCGTGCGCGTCGCCCTCGATCCTGTTCTGGAGCCGTCATGAACATCGCCAGTCTCGTCCTGCGCATCCATCCCCATGCCCGTGCCGCCGCCGAAGCGGCGCTGCTCGCCTTTCCTGGTGTCGAGTGCCACGCCATGTCCGACGACGGCAAGCTGATCGTCACCGTCGAGGACGCGGATGGCACCGCCATGTCGGACACCCTGATCGCCATTCACCGGGTCCCGCAGGTGCTGGCCGCCACGCTGGCCTACGAACACCGCGACGATCCCCAGCTTTCGAATCAACAGTCCGAAACGAATTCCCCCTGCGAGGAGGCTCAATCATGACCATCAACCGACGCGACTTCATCAAGACCCAGGCGATCGCCGCGGCCGCCGCCACGGCCGGCGTTTCCCTGCCCGCCCTTGCCGCCAAGAAGGAGGGCGCGCCGGCGCCGGCCGACACCGGTAACGCCAACGCGGTGCGCTGGGACAAGGCGCCGTGCCGCTTCTGCGGCACCGGCTGTTCGGTGCTGGTCGGCGTGCAGAACGGCCGCGTGGTGGCCACCCAGGGCGACCCGGACGCACCGGTCAACCGCGGCCTGAACTGCATCAAGGGCTACTTCCTGTCCAAGATCATGTACGGCGAGGACCGCCTGACCCGTCCGCTGCTGCGCATGAAGGACGGCAAGTACAGCAAGGACGGCGAATTCACGCCGATCAGCTGGAACCAGGCCTTCGACATCATGGCCGAGAAGTGGAAGGCCGCGCTGAAGGCCGAAGGTCCGGGCGCCGTCGGCATGTTCGGCTCCGGCCAATGGACGATCTTCGAGGGCTACGCCGCCTCCAAGCTGATGAAGGCCGGCTTCCGCTCCAACAACCTCGACCCCAACGCCCGCCACTGCATGGCCTCGGCGGTGACCGGCTTCATGCGCACCTTCGGTATGGACGAACCGATGGGCTGCTACGACGACATCGAGCAGGCCGACGCCTTTGTGCTGTGGGGCTCCAACATGGCCGAGATGCATCCCATCCTGTGGACCCGCATCACCGACCGCCGCCTGACCAAGACCGACGTGCAGGTGCACGTGCTGTCCACCTTCGAGCACCGCAGTTTCGAGTTGGCCGACAACGGCATGGTCTTCGTGCCGCAGACCGACCTGGCGATCCTCAACTACATCTGCAACCACATCATCCAGTCGGGCAAGGTCAACCAGGACTTCGTCAAGGCCCACGTGAACTTCAAGCAGGGCGAAACGGACATCGGCTACGGCCTGCGTCCCAACAACCCGCTGGAGAAGGATGCCAAGTTCAACGGCTATCCCGGCGCCGACGGCAAGCCGAAGAACAACCCCAACGACGCCAAGCCGATCACCTTCGAGGACTTCAAGAAGTTCGTGTCCACCTACACGCTGGACTACACGTCCAAGCTGTCCGGTGTGCCGAAGGAGCGCCTGCTGAAGCTGGCCGAGCTGTACGCCGACCCGAAGAAGAAGGTCGTCAGCTTCTGGACCATGGGTTTCAACCAGCACACCCGTGGCACCTGGGCCAACAACATGATCTACAACGTCCACCTGCTGGTGGGCAAGATCGCCACGCCGGGCTCCGGCCCGTTCTCGCTGACCGGCCAGCCCTCCGCCTGCGGCACCGCGCGGGAAGTGGGCACCTTCTCCCACCGCCTGCCGGCCGACATGCTGGTCACCAACCCCGAGCACCGCAAGCACGCCGAGGAGATCTGGCAACTGCCGGAAGGCACCATCCCCGACAAGATCGGCCTGCACGCGGTGGCCCAGAGCCGTGCGCTGAAGGATGGCAAGCTCAAGGTCTACTGGACCAGCACCAACAACAACATGCAGGCCGGCCCCAACGTCAACCAGGAGATCTATCCGGGCTGGCGTAATCCGGCGGCCTTCGTGGTGGTGTCCGATGTGTACCCGACCGTGTCGGCGATGGCTGCCGACCTGATCCTGCCGGCGGCGATGTGGACCGAGAAGGAGGGCGCTTTCGGCAACGCCGAGCGGCGCACCCAGGTGTGGCGTCAGCAGGTCAAGGCGCCGGGCGAGGCCAAGTCCGACCTGTGGCAGTTCCTCGAGTTTTCCAAGCGCTTCAAGGTGGAAGAGGTGTGGCCGGCCGAGTTGCTCGCCAAGAAGCCCGAGTACAAGGGCAAGACCTTGTACGACGTGCTGTACGCCAACAAGGTGGTGAACAAGTTCCCGAAGAGCGACGTGCAGAAGGTGAACGAGCACGCCATCAAGAACTACACCAATGACGAAGCGGAGGCTTTCGGCTTCTACGTGCAGAAGGGCCTGTTCGAGGAGTACGCGCTATTCGGCCGTGGCCATGGCCACGACCTGGCGCCCTTCGACATGTACCACAAGGCCCGCGGCATGCGCTGGCCGGTGGTGGACGGCAAGGAAACCCTGTGGCGCTACCGCGAGGGCTACGACCCGTACGTGAAGGCGGGCGAGGGCATCAAGTTCTACGGCCAGAAGGACGGCAAGGCGGTGATCTTCGCGTTGCCCTACCAGGATCCCCCCGAGAAGCCCGATGCCGACTACGACATGTGGCTGTGTACCGGCCGCGTGCTGGAACACTGGCACACCGGGACGATGACCCGGCGCGTGCCCGAATTGCACAAGGCCGTGCCGGAAGCCCAGGTCTTCATGCACCCGGACGACGCCAAGAAGCGTGGCCTGCAGCGCGGCATGGTGGTCAAGGTCCAGTCCCGTCGCGGTGAAATGACCGCCCGCCTGGAAACCAAGGGCCGCAACAAGCCGCCGGTGGGGCTGATCTTCGTGCCCTTCTTCGACGAGTCCAAGCTGGTTAACAAGGTCACTCTCGACGCCACCTGCCCGATCTCCAAGCAGACCGACTTCAAGAAGTGTGCGGTCAAGGTGGTGCGCGCCTGAGACCTGGGGTAACGCGCGACGTGCTGCGTGGGGCCAGTGAGCTTGTCCCCGCGGCTGTCGTGCGCGCTCAACGAATGGACTGATCGTGGACTCCGCCCGCCAACCCGCCCGCAAGTCGCCCGCTGCCGAATCGCCGGCATCGGCGGCGCGGCGCCGTTTCGTCAACGGCGTGGCCGCTGCCGCCGGTGGCGGCTGCCTGCTGGCGCTCGGCGCGGGGCTGTACTCGCGCAGTGCGTCGGCGCTGCCGGCCCAGGCCTTGCGACCGCCGGGGGCGCTGGCGGAAAGTGATTTCCTGGCTGCCTGCGTGCGCTGCGGGCTGTGCGTGCGTGACTGTCCCTATCACATCCTCAAGCTGGCCGACCTCGGCGAGCCGGTGCCGACCGGCACCCCGTATTTCACGGCCCGCCAGCTCCCCTGCGAGATGTGCGACGACATCCCGTGCGTGAAGGCCTGCCCGACCGGTGCGCTGGACCGGGAGCTGACCGACATCAACCAGGCCCGCATGGGCCTCGCGGCCCTCGTGGACCACGAGAGCTGCCTGAACTTTCTCGGCCTGCGCTGCGACGTGTGCTACCGGGTGTGCCCGGTGATCGACAAGGCGATCACGCTGGAGACCCAGCACAACCCGCGCTCGGACCGTCACGCGATGCTGCTGCCGACGGTGCATTCCGATGCCTGCACCGGCTGCGGCAAGTGCGAGAAGTCCTGCGTGCTGCCGGAGGCGGCGATCAAGGTCCTGCCGCGCAAGCTGGCCCAGGGCGCGCTGCCGGCCCACTACCGCAAGGGCTGGGAAGAGAAGGCCCGCAATGGCGGCTCGCTGATCGGCGAACAGGTGGAATTGCCGGTGCGTGGCTTCGAAGGTTCGACCGCCGGGCGCAGCGCCACCGAGAGCGTGGCAGCCCCCGCCGCACCGGCGTCGGCGCCTGCGCAGGCTGCGTCCGCGCCGCCGGCCAAGGACACGTCCGGCGTGATCCGCCGTGGCGGTCTGGACTCTCACTGGAAGCCCTGACCATGGCCAGCCTGCCCGTGTCTTCCAGCGATTCTGCCGTGCCGCGCAGCCTGTGGCAGCGCCAGCGCTGGCTGGTGCTGCGCCGGCTGAGCCAGGCGCTGGTGCTGCTGGCCTTCCTGTCCGGGCCGTGGTTCGGGCTGTGGATCGCCAAGGGCAACCTGTCCTCGTCGCTGACGCTGGGCGTGCTGCCGCTGACCGATCCGCTGCTGGCGCTGCAGACCCTGCTGACCGGCCATCTGCCGTATGCGGCTGCGCTGACCGGCGCGGCCATCGTGCTGGGCTTCTATCTGCTGGTCGGCGGCCGGGTGTTCTGCAGCTGGGTGTGCCCAGTGAACGTGGTGACCGACAGCGCCGCGTGGACGCGCCGCCGGCTGGGGATCAAGACCGGCCGGGTGCCCGACGCGGCGACACGCTACTGGCTGCTCGGCGGCCTCCTCGTGGCGGCCGCCGTCACCGGCCGGCTGGCCTGGGAGTGGGGCAATCCGGTGTCCCTGCTGCATCGGGGGCTTATTTTCGGGATGGGCGGCGGGCTGTTCGTGATCGCCGGCATCTTTCTTTACGACGTGCTGGTGGCCAGCCGTGGCTGGTGTGGCCACCTGTGCCCGATGGGCGCGTTTTACGGGTTGCTCGGCCGGACCGCGCTGCTGCGCATTTCCGCCGTCAAGCGCCGCGCCTGCGACGACTGCATGGACTGCTTCACCGTGTGCCCCGAGCCGCAGGTGATCCGCCCGGCCCTCAAGGCGGTCGGGCAGGCCGGGCCGCTGATTCTTTCGTCCGATTGCACCACCTGCGGGCGCTGCATCGATGTATGTGACAAACAGGTTTTCAAAATGACTCATAGGTTCGACCAAAGGAGCGAGTGATGAACAAGCCGACCTTCAATTCCGCCCGTCTGCGGGCAGCCGCACTGGCCCTGACCCTGTCTGCGGCCCTCGCCCAGACCTTCTTCGCTCCCGCCGCGGTGGCCGCCACGGAGGCGCCCGTCAAGCTGCAAAGCCTGCGTGGGGCCGAAATCAACGCCAGCGATCCGGAAGGCGACGGCACCCGCTACGGGCGCGACCAGCCGCCGCTGCCGCGGGATTTCGTCCAGCAGCCGCCGCTGATCCCGCACCAGATCAAGGGCTACAACATCACCAAGAACTTCAACAAGTGCCTGGATTGCCACGCCTGGAGCCGCGCCAAGGAAACGGGCGCGACCAAGATTTCGGTGACCCACTTCAAGACCCGTGAGGGCGAAGAGCTGTCCAGCGTGTCGCCGCGCCGCTATTTCTGCGTGCAATGCCACGTGCCGCAGAGCGATGCCCGTCCGCTGGTGGGCAACACCTTCAAGCCCGGCGCCGGCATGCGCTGACGGCCAGACAGGGAGTCTGACAAATGGATACCAACAAGAAAGGCTTCATCAGCCGCATCCGCTCGGTGGGCTGGGGCTTTGCCGCCATGCTGTTCATCGGCGGCATCCTGTTCTGGGGTGCCTTCAACACCGCCATGGAATTCACCAACCGGGAAGAGTTCTGCATCTCGTGCCACGAGATGAAGGACAACGTTTACCAGGAGTACCGCAACACCATCCACGCCTCGAACCGCTCGGGCGTGCGTGCCACCTGCCCGGACTGCCACGTGCCGAAGGACTGGACGCACAAGATGATCCGCAAGA
This sequence comes from Zoogloea sp. GW822-FHT05C07, assembly GCF_058800215.1. Classification (NCBI taxonomy): domain Bacteria; kingdom Pseudomonadati; phylum Pseudomonadota; class Betaproteobacteria; order Rhodocyclales; family Zoogloeaceae; genus Zoogloea; species Zoogloea sp. GW822-FHT05C07. Next base: position 1,736,357 of record NZ_CM179510.1, on the reverse strand, counting down.
TCCAGGCGTCCAACGAGGTGCTGCACAAGATCCTCGGTTCCATCGACACGCCGGAGAAGTTCAACGCCAAGCGCCTGGAGCTGGCCAAGCATGAATGGGAGCGGATGAAGAAGACCGATTCCCGCGAGTGTCGCAACTGCCACAACTTCGAGGGCTTCGACTACGCCGAGCAGGGCCGCCGTTCGTCGCGCATGCACCAGACCGGCCTCAACGAGGGCAAGACCTGCATCGACTGCCACAAGGGCATCGCCCATACGCTGCCGGCTGTCGAACAGTCCATCGGTTCGCCGAAGGATGGCGCGACGCCGGAGGAATTCCATCCGCCGCTGAAGCCCGAAGAGGCCAAGCCGGAGTCGGCCGACAAGGCGCCGAAGAGCTAGAACCTGTAGGAGGGGGAGCAGACGCCGGGTCTTCGGGCCCGGCCTCTGGGGAGTAGGCGGGCCGCATTGCGGCCCGTCTGCTTTTGGGCGACGGAAATCCCGGTCGGGGGAATCATTCTGTGGAGGTGCCGCTGTCCCGCGCTTGTCACAGCGGGGACGCGGCTCCCCACACGGTGCTTACGCAGCTGGTGCGCGGCGCCGGAAGCCGTCCATGAAGTCCACCAGTTTTTCGACGGCGGCCAGCTGCAGGCCGTTGTAGATGGATGCGCGGATGCCGCCGATGCTGCGGTGGCCCGTCAGGCCGGAGAAGCCGGCGGAGCGGGCCTCGGCGAAGAAGGCGGCCTCCAGTTCCGGAGTCGGCAGGCAGAACACCACGTTCATCTTCGAGCGGTCGGCGGGGGCCGCATGGCCGGCGTAGAAGCCGTGGCTGGCGTCCAGCACGCCGTACAGCAGCGCGGCTTTGGCGGTGTTGCGGCGGTCCATCTCGGCGAGGCCGCCGATGTCCTGCAGCAGCCAGCGGGTGACCAGCAGCACCACGTAGATGGCGAACACCGGCGGCGTGTTGAGGATGGAGTGGGCGTCGATCTGCGCGCGATAGTCGAGGAAGGCCGGCAGGTCGTCCGGCGCGTTGGCGAGCAGTTCGTCGCGCAGCACCACCACAGTTACGCCGGCTGGCCCGATGTTCTTCTGCGCGTGGGCGTAGATCATCGCGAAGCGGCTGTAGTCGCCCGGCGCCGACAGGAAATCGGACGACATGTCGCAGATGCGCGGCACGTCGTCGCGGCCGAGCAGACGGTGGAACTGCAGGCCCTCGACGGTTTCGTTGGAGACGTAGTGCAGATAGGGCGCCCGCGGGTTGAAGTCGAGCTCGTCGTCGGTCGGCAGTTGCCGGAAGCGACAGGACTCGCCGCTCCAAAGCACGCGCACCGGCCCAACCTTGCGCGCCTCGGGCAGCGCCTTGCCGCTCCAGTAGCCGGTGTGCAGGTAGTCGGCGGGTTGGCTGCTGCCGGCCAGCAGGCTCATCGGCAGCATCGAGAACTGCTGGGTCGCGCCGCCCTGCAGGAACAGCACGCGGTAGTCCGCCGGCAGGCCCAGCAGCGTGCGGACGTTGTTCTCCAGTTCGTCCACGACGGCGGCGAACCAGTCGGAGCGGTGGCTGATGCCGAGGATGGACAGGCCGACCTCGGGCACGGCCCGGATCGCCTCCTGCACCTGTTGCAGCACGACGTCCGGCAGTGCGCCGGGGCCGCCGGAGAAGTTGAGCGCGTTGAGCGGGTTGGGGCCAGGTGTGGTCATCGGCGGGCGCTCAGAGCGGCTTGGGCTGGGAAGCCTGGAGGCGGTAAAGATAATCCTCGAAAGCCTGCTTTACCTTCAGCATGTGCACCTGCTTGTAGGGGAAGAGTTCTTCCGGGTCCATCGCGTGGACGACCATCGCATGGTCGATCTCGAAGATCAGCAGCGCGCCGTCGCGGGTTTCGGCGCAATCGATGCAGATGTAGTCCAGCCCCGAGCGGCGGTGGATCGCCTCCAGCGCGGTGGCGTGCCGGGCCGCGAAGTCGGCGAAGCCGTCCATGAAGGCCAGCTCGGCGGCGCGCTTGGCGGCGTCCTCGTACATGCCGGCGTTGAGGTAATGGATCATCCAGTGGGCCGACACGCCCATGTGGCAGGCGAAGGGCCGGCCGTCGATCAGCGCCACGCGCAGCTTGCGGAACAGCCCGTCGGCGCCGCTGTAGTCGATGAAGTTCGACAGGTAGAAGCTGTCGTCGGGCTCGGCCGCCAGATAGGTGCCGATTTCGGCGGGCGTGTCGATGCGCGCCAGGCCGTGGCCGCCGTGGGAGCCGACGGGGCGCAGGATCAGCGGGAAGCGCCCGCCGGGGAAGGCCTCTTCGACGGCGCGGCGGCCATCGGCGATGGCCGCCAGCGTGGCGCGATCCACCGGCCAGGTGGCCGGGATCAGCAGGCCGGGAACGTCCTGCAGCAGCGTGCTGGCGGCTTCCCGCTCGACGTTCGGAATGTGCTGCGGGGCGTTGATGACCGGCTTCGGCCAGTTGGCCAGCAGGGTCACGAGGGCGTCCAGGATGGGCTGGCTGGTTTCGCTGACCGACAGGCCGACCAGCAGCGCATCGTGCTCCGGCAGGTCGGCGGGCAAGGGTTCGGCGGCGCTGACGTACTGGTAGATCAGCTCCACGTCGCTGTCCTCGAGCAGGCAGTCGATCGGCGTGTTCTCGGCCAGATCGCCGGCGTTTTGCAACACCAGCAGGCGGCAGCGGGCCGGCTGGCGGCGGGCCGGTAGCGTGTAGCGGCGCTGTGCCTGCAGCGCCTGGGCCTGGATCGTCAGGCCCAGCTCTCGCTCGCCGATCGTGAAGAAGGCGGTGGCCAGGTTCATCCACAGGCTTGGGTTGTCCTGGTCCTGCTGGGCTTGTTCGAGCAGTGCCTGGGCAACCTGGCGCAGGTCGCCGCCGGCGATGCTGAGGCGCAGGAAGGGCGCGAGGCCGATGAAGTCGAGTTCGGGGCGGAGCGTCATGGCGGGGCGCGGGGATCGTTCGGACGGTGGCGATTATCCGGCCTCGCCGCGGGGCTGACTACCGCCGTGTTTCACGGGGATGTCCGTTTGTCCTGCCAGTGCTTGCATACGGCATTCGGCAACGCCTGGCCGGTGGGTGTTGGCATATTCTCCTGGCGTTTCATGGTGACTCACGGCAGAGGCTCATCCGGCGCCCTTGACCCGAGTCAAGGACGCCAACCCCCGCGATCCGGAATATCCGGCCCAAGCTGCGCCGTGCAGCGAAGCCATCCAGGGAGGTTCCATGAGCGGGACATTCACAAAATCCATGGCGCGTAACATTTTTTACGGGGGCACCGTGTTTTTTGCGCTCCTGTTCCTCGCGCTGACCTTCGATTCGATGCAGACCATTCCCAAGCGGGATAACCACGCCAATCTCACGCCGGCCGTCGTGGCGGGCAAGAAAGTGTGGGAGACCAACAACTGCATCGGCTGCCACACCCTGATGGGTGAGGGCGCCTACTTCGCCCCCGAACTGGGCAACGTCTACAAGCGTCGCGGCCCCGAGTTCATCAAGGCGTGGATCCAGTCCCAGCCCACCGGTGCGCCGGGCCGCCGCCAGATGCCCAATTTCCACCTGACGGAACAGCAACTCAACGACCTCGTCGAATTCCTGAAGTACTCGTCGGAAATCAACACCGCCAACTGGCCGCCCAACATCGAAGGCTGATCGCCGATCTGAAAGGAGCCATCACCATGCAATATTCCTCCCAGTCGGTCGCGAAGCCATACTTCATCGCGGCCATCGGGTTGTTCCTCGGTCAGGTGCTGTTCGGCCTGATCATGGGTCTGCAGTACGTCATCGGGGACTTCCTGTTCCCCGCCATCCCGTTCAACGTGGCCCGGATGGTCCACACCAACCTGCTGATCGTCTGGCTGCTGTTCGGCTTCATGGGCGCGGCCTACTACATGATCCCGGAGGAAACCGAGACCGAGCTGTATTCGCCGAAGCTGGCGATCGCGATGTTCTGGGTCTTCCTCATCGCTGGCGCGGCCACCATCCTCGGCTACCTGCTGGTGCCCTACGCCGCTCTGGCGCACTACACCGGCAACGACATCCTCGAGACGATGGGGCGGGAGTTCCTTGAACAACCGCTGATCACCAAGGTCGGCATCGTGGTCGTCGCCCTGGTGTTCCTGTTCAATCTCACGATGACCATGCTGAAGGGCCGCAAGACCTCGATCAGCTTGGTGCTGATGATGGGCTTGTGGGGCCTGGCGGTATTCTTCCTGTTCTCCTTCTACAACCCGTCCAACCTGGTGCTCGACAAGTACTTCTGGTGGTGGGTCGTGCACCTTTGGGTCGAAGGCGTCTGGGAACTGATCCTCGGCTCCCTGCTGGCCTTCGTGCTGATCAAGGTGACCGGCGTCGACCGCGAAGTGATCGAGAAGTGGCTGTATGTGATCATCACCATGACCCTGGTCACCGGCATCATCGGTACCGGCCACCACTATTTCTGGATCGGTACGCCGGAATACTGGCAGTGGTGGGGTTCCGTGTTCTCCGCGCTGGAGCCGATCCCGTTCTTCGCGATGACCGTGTTCGCCTTCAACATGGTGAACCGCCGCCGCCGCGAGCACCCGAACAAGGCCGCCACCCTGTGGGCCCTGGGCACCGGTGTGATGTCCTTCCTCGGCGCCGGCGTGTGGGGGTTCCTGCACACCCTGGCTCCGGTGAACTACTACACCCACGGCACGCAGATCACCGCTGCCCACGGTCACATGGCCTTCTACGGTGCCTACGCGATGGTTGTTCTCACCATCATCAGCTACGCGATGCCGATCCTGCGTGGTCGCGCCGCCAACAGCGAGCGTTCCCAGGTGCTGGAGATGTGGGCCTTCTGGCTGATGACCGTGGCGATGGTGTTCATCACCCTGTTCCTCACCGCGGCGGGCATCCTGCAGGTGTGGCTGCAGCGTTACAGCAGCACCCCGATCCCGTTCATGGCAGCCCAGGACCAGATCTCGATCTTCTACTGGCTGCGTGAAGGCACCGGCGTGATCTTCCTGATCGGTCTGCTGCTCTACATTGTCAGCTTCTTCGTCGGCGGTAGCGAGAAGGCCAAGGCGGCCTGATCCTTCGCTTGCTGATGCAGTAATGCACAAAGCCCGGCTCCGGCCGGGCTTTGTGCATTTGTGGCGCCCATCTTGAGCAAGTGTTGGTCCGATGCCAGCAGCTTGCACCAGGCCGGTGCTTCATGTCGGATGAGTGGGCGATCGGGGGGCGCGAGACGGGCAAAAACACCGGCTTTTCGGTGAATCCGGCCCGGCACAGGATTTGCTGCATGTGCACATGCGCCACTCGGGCGCCCTGTCTGCTGAAAGTGTCCATGCCGAAGAGTTCTGCCCCGTCCGTCCTGGCGCGCCTTGCCGCGGTGCCATTCTTTTCCCTGCTGTTTTCCGGTGCCGCACTGGCCGCATCGCCGGGTCAACCGGATGGTGGCAACACCGCCTGGATGCTGACCGCCAGCGCGCTGGTGCTGTTGATGACCCTGCCCGGCGTGGCGCTGTTCTACGGCGGCATGGTCCGCCGCCGCAATGTGCTGTCCACCATGAGCCAGAGCGTGGCGATCGCCGCGGTGGTGACGCTGACCTGGAGCCTCGTCGGTTACAGCCTGGCGCTGCGTCCCGGTTCGGCCTGGCTGGGCGGACTCGACCGGCTGTTCCTCGACGGCCTGCAACTGGATGGCCAGGCTGGCGTCGAGGGCGCCGGCATCCCCGAATCCGTGTTTGCGATGTTCCAGCTGACCTTCGCGATCATCACCACCGCCCTGGTGCCGGGCGCTTTCGCGGAGCGCATGAAGTTCTCGGCGGTATTGCTGTTCGCCGCCCTGTGGTCGGTGCTGGTGTATGCGCCGGTGGCCCACTGGGTGTGGGCGCCGGGCGGCTGGCTGGCGAAGCTGGGGGCGCTCGATTACGCCGGCGGGACCGTGGTGCACATCAACGCCGGCGTGGCCGGCTTGGTCTGCGCTGTGGTGTTGGGGCCGCGCGAAGGTTTCGGCCGGCAGGCCATGACGCCCTACAACCTGGCCCTGACGCTGACCGGCGCGGCCTTGCTGTGGGTCGGCTGGTTCGGCTTCAACGCCGGTTCGGCGCTGGCTGCCGACAGCCGGGCCGGCATGGCGATGCTGGTCACCCAGCTGGCGGCGGCGACAGCAGCGGTGTCCTGGATGGGTGCCGAGTGGTTGATGCGCGGTCGGCCGAGCGCCCTCGGTCTGGTGTCCGGCGCAGTCGGCGGGTTGGTGGCGGTGACGCCGGCTTCCGGCTACGTCACGCCGCAGGCGGCAGTGCTGATCGGCCTCGTCGCCGGTGTCGGCTGCTACCTGGGTGCCACCGCGCTGAAACGCATGCTCGGTTACGACGACGCGCTGGATGCCTTTGGCATCCACGGGGTCGGCGGCATTCTCGGTGCGCTGCTCACCGGTTGGCTGGCCTCGCCGGCCATCGGTGGCGTGCGGGGCGATGTGCTGGCCCAGTTGGCGGGCATTGCCGCCACGCTGGCCTACAGCGGAGCCGCCACTTTCTGCGTGCTGCAGCTCATCGACCGCCTGGTGGGGCTGCGCGTGGACGAACGGACCGAGGTGGAAGGCCTCGATCTCGTCGAGCACGGCGAAACCATCAGCCACGCCTGATCAACTGATTTTCAACGGAACCGGAAAGGAATCGCCATGGAGTCCGATACCGTCATCTACGGCCTGCTGGGCCGCATCCACCTGCTGATGCGCAGGGTCAGCAACCGCATCACCGACGTGGAATACATGCGGGTAAACAAGGACTACGCGCGGGAGATCGTGCGCCTGGCCCGGGAGGCCGGCAATCCCGAATTGGCCGACCTGGCCGCGCGGCTGACGGTTGCCATGGAGCTGGAGGAGGCGCCAGCGGATGGCGACGCGGCCAACGACCCGGTGGCCCGAGGCCTCCTCGATCGGCTGCGCTCATCGCGGCCCAATTCCACCCACCCGACCGAGCGCTACGTCGGCTCCCTGCGCTGAGGCGGCGGGATGACGCGGGCCTGCTCGTCCGCGTCCAGTTCCTCGATCCACTCCAGCTGCCGTTCGAGCACTTCGACGGTGGCTTCGGAAGGATCGTTGCGGCGGGCTTGCAGGCGGCGGCGCAGCTCGTCCACGGGTGCCGTGCAGGCGAGGATCGCGAAATCGGCATCGTGCCCTTGCGCCAGCTCGGCAAAGGACTGGCGCTCGCTGCGCTTCAGAAAGGCCGCATCGACGATCACCGACCAGCCGGCGTCCAGCATCTGGCCGGCCAGCTCGGTCAGGCGCGCGTAGGTACGGCGGGTTGCCTCCGGCGTGTAGATGCCGCCGGCCACGCAGGAGCGGCTGCTGGCCAGTGGCGGCAGGTTGTACAGGCGCTTGCGTTCCACGTCGGAGCGCAGGCGCAGCGTGGCGGCGTAGGGATCGGCGCGCAGGAGTTCGGCGCTGAGGCTGCTCTTGCCGGAGCCCGACAGGCCGTGGGTGATCACCAGCCGTGGGCGCGGCGCGGCGCTCAGGCGCTCGGCCTGGGCCAGATAGTCGTCGGTGGTGTCGGGCTGGCCGGCGAAGGCGGCGACCTTGGCGCGCACCATCGCCTTGTACACCGCGTAGAAGCGCAGTACCGGCACCGCGTCGAAATCGCCGGACTCGGTCAGCCATTCGTTGAGCAGCCATGCGGCCAGATCTGGCCGGCGGTGGTCGAGCAGGTCCACGTAGGTGAAGGCCAGCTCGGAGGCCACGTCGATCCAGCGGAAGTCGTCGTTGAACTCGATGCAGTCGAAGGGGACCACGTCGCCGTGCAGCAGCACCAGGTTGCCCAGGTGCAGGTCGCCATGGCATTCGCGCACCCGGCCGGCCGCCTTGCGGGTGGCCATCCGCGGAGCGATACGCGCGAACTCGGCCTCGGTCCACGCTTCCAGTCGGTCGATGCGTGGCGCCGCATCCGGCCGCAAGCCGCGGATGGCGCTGAAGTTGTCGATGGCCGGGGTGCGGAGCTGAGCCGGCTCGCCGAAGCGGCTGCCGGCGGGTGCCGTCGCCGCGGCGCGGTGGAAGGCATGCACGACGCGGGCAAGGGCCGACAGATGGTCCGGCGTCAGCGCGCTGCGGGCACATACATGATCGAGGCGCTGGCTCTCGGGAAAGCGGCGCATCTTCACCGCCCATTCGCCGCTGTCGCCGACCGCCTCCAGGCCCAGGTAGAGCTCGGGCGCGAAGCGCCGGTTGAGGCGCAGCTCCTCCTGGCAGAAGAACTGCCGCCGCGCTGCCGAACCGTAGTCGAGAAAGGGCAGGATGACCGGCTTCTTCAGCTTCCACGCAAAGCCGTCGGCCAGCAGCAGCCAGGAGATATGGGTTTCGACGAGCTCCGCGCCGAGCTGGGCGCGGAAGGCTTCGAGCCAGGGAGGGAGCGGGGGGGACATGACGGCATTATCCTCCCCCTGCGTTGCCGCAAGAGGGCAAAACCGGCTAATCGCAGGTGGGGAAGGTGCTCATTCGCCTGCGTCGCTGCTCTCGGGACTCTCGGGAATGCGTTCGCCGGAGGCCTGTTCCGCTCCGTCTGGCGCTAACGCCGGCCGTGCTGCACGGTGACGGCGGCGGGGCCCGGGGTGGTGCCCAAGCCCTGCGGCAACCAGGGAAGCGCGTCGAAGGCGGGAAAGGTCAGCGGCTGGGGCTTGCCCTGCCGGCTCGCTTCCCACAGGTTGAGACGGGCCGTCGCCAGCTGGTCCTGCCACAGGCGCAGCGCGGCCAGCCAGGGATTGGCCTGCAGGACTTCGGGCCGGTCCTCCGGCTGGAAGTCGCCGGCCATCCCGGTGGTAGGGTGGTCGGCGAGCAGATTTCCAAGGAAGCCGAACTGCCATTGGAGCAGGGACAGCCAGTAATCGAACGGGGCGCGCTGCAGATGGTGCAGATGGCGTTCCAGCAGGTCCGGTGTGACGCTGTCGAGGGCGGCGGCGTCCATCGTGGCTTCGGCCAGGAAGTGGCGCACGTCGGCCTTGTGCAGCACCTTCGGGTAGATTCCCAGGTACTCCTGCTGGCCGGGCAGTTGCGCGCCCTCCGCCAGATAGATGCCGATCCGCTGGGAGCTTTGCCGGCCGTCGAAAAAGCCCAGTTCCCATGGCATCCAGCGCGACCGCCCGGTGTTCGGCCCGATCACCAGGATCAGGCTGGCGGCACGGCGCATGATCTTGCGCAAGCGCTCGGCCGTAATCGCATCGACGGTGTCGGGATCCATCTCGGGCGCGCTGTCCTGTTCATCGAGGTAGGCCTCGTAGCCCAGCGTGTCGCGGATGTGCCGGTACAGGTCGTGGGCCAGCTCGATGTCGCCGGCCTGATGGGAGACGAACACGTCGTACGGGTGGTCGGGGGGCGCCGTCCCTTCACTCTGCTGGCGGGGGTGGGAGGCGGTCTTGGGGCGCTTGCTGGTGATCTGTCGGGGCATCGGAACGCTCCTGTCGGTGGGCTCGATACCCGGCGGGCATCGCAGCCGATCGCAGTCTTGAATCTAGTCCAGCGCGGCGGGGGAATCCATCGACCGTTGGTGCCCCTCCGTGCCGCGTCGTCGTGCTATCGTCGCGGCCCCGCCGGAGCTGCCGCCATGACTGCGTTTGCCGATCCCTTCACCCGTCGCCCCACCAACCTTGCCGAGGCCGATGCGCAGGTTGCCGCGATCCGCGACCTGCTGGACGCGGCCGGGCTGGCGCATCGCAATCCGCCTCCGGCGCCGACCACCTGCTGCGGGCGCGGCTGCAACGGCTGCGTATGGGAAGGCTTTTACGCGGCCCTCGGCTGGTGGCGGGATGACGCCCGCGAATTGCTCGCCGCTGTCGCCGCCTGAACGCTGCCCGATCTTGGCAGATGGACTGAAAACCCCGTAAAATCCGCCCCTTGCCGAGGAGCGTTGCGACCTGCGAAACCCGTGGGCCAGGCTCGGCAATCATCAACGGCGCTCGCAAACCTTCCAGCCGGGTTTGCCGCGCCGTTCGCTTTTGTGCCGCTGCAGCGCGCGTCCCTCCCGGCTGACAAAATCCGTACCGAGGTAGATCCATGCAAGCCGACCGCACAGCTGAACTCCAGTCCGCCCTGACCCATCGCATCCTGATCCTCGACGGGGCGATGGGCACGATGATCCAGCAGCACAAGCTCGGTGAGGCCGACTACCGCGGCCAGCGCTTCGCCGATCATCCCAAGGACCTGAAGGGCAACAACGACCTGCTGGTGCTGACCCGCCCGGACGTGGTCGGCGGCATCCACCGGGCCTACCTGGAAGCCGGTGCGGACATCATCGAGACCTGCACCTTCAACGCCACCCGCGTGTCCCAGGCCGAATACGGGCTGGGCGACGTGGCCTACGAGCTGAATGTGGAAGGCGCCCGCCTGGTGCGTGAGCTGTGCGATGAATTCACCGCCGCCAACCCGGCCAAGCCGCGTTTCTGCGCCGGCGTGGTAGGCCCCACCTCGCGCACCCTGTCGATCTCGCCGGACGTGAACGATCCGGGTTTCCGCAACATCAGCTTCGATGCGCTGGTCGATGACTACTACGACTCGGCCAAGGGCTTGCTCGAAGGCGGCGCCGACATCCTGCTGATCGAGACCATCTTCGACACGCTGAACGCCAAGGCGGCCGTTTTCGCCGTCGAGAAGCTGTTCGCCGACATCAAGCAGCGCGTGCCGGTGATGATCTCCGGCACCATCACCGACGCCTCCGGCCGCACCCTGTCCGGTCAGACCGCCGAGGCCTTCTGGAACTCCCTCAGCCACGCCCAGCCGATCAGCTTCGGCCTGAACTGTGCGCTGGGTGCCAAGGAGCTGCGCCAGTACGTGGATGAGCTGTCCACCGTTTGCGACACCTTCGTGTCCGCCCACCCCAACGCTGGCCTGCCCAATCCGCTGTCGCCCACCGGCTACGACGAGACACCGGAGCAGCTGGCCTCCGAGATCGTCGAATGGGCGCGCTCCGGCCTGGTGAACATCGTCGGCGGCTGCTGCGGCACCTCGCCGGCGCATATCAAGGCGATTGCCGAGGCGGTGGCGCTGGTCACCCCGCGCAGCATCCCGCACATCGAGAAGAAGCTGCGCCTGTCCGGCCTGGAGCCCTTCAACGTCGGCCCGGAATCGCTGTTCGTGAACGTCGGCGAGCGCACCAACGTCACCGGCTCGCGCGCCTTTGCCCGCATGATCCTCGAAGGCCGCTTCGACGACGCGCTGGCGGTGGCCCGCCAGCAGGTGGAAAACGGCGCCCAGGTCATCGACATCAACATGGACGAGGCCATGCTGGATTCGCTGGCCGCTATGGAGAAGTTCCTCAAGCTGATCGCCTCCGAGCCGGACATCTCCCGCGTGCCGATCATGCTCGACTCCTCCAAGTGGAGCGTCATCGAGGCCGGCCTCAAGTGCATCCAGGGCAAGGGCGTGGTCAACTCCATCTCCATGAAGGAGGGCGAGGCCGAGTTCCTGCGCCAGGCGCGCCTGTGCCGCCAGTACGGCGCGGCGGTGATCGTGATGGCCTTCGACGAAAAGGGCCAGGCCGACACCTTCGCCCGCAAGACCGAGATCTGCGCCAAGGCCTACGCGCAGCTGACCAGCATCGGTTTTCCGCCGGAAGACATCATCTTCGACCCGAACATCTTCGCCATCGCTACCGGCATCGAGGAGCACGACAACTACGCGGTGGACTTCATCAACGCCGTGGCGTGGATCCGCGAGAACCTGCCCTACGCCAAGATCAGTGGTGGCGTGTCCAACGTGAGCTTCAGCTTCCGCGGCAACGACCCGGTGCGCGAGGCGATCCACACGGTGTTCCTTTACCACGCCATCAAGGCCGGCATGAGCATGGGCATCGTCAACGCCGGCATGCTCGGCGTCTATGACGACCTGGAGGCGGAGCTGCGCGCCAAGGTCGAGGACGTGGTGCTCAATCGCCACCCGGGCGCCGGCGAGGCGCTGGTTGAGTTCGCGCAGACCGTCAAGGAAGGCAAGGCCAAGGATTCCGGCCCCGACCTGTCGTGGCGCGAGCAGCCCGTCGAGGCGCGCCTGTCCCATGCGTTGGTGAAGGGCATCACCGACTTCGTCGTCGCCGACACCGAGGAAGTGCGCGCCAAGCTGGCCGCCGAAGGCAAGCCGCCGCTGTCCGTCATCGAAGGCCCGCTGATGGCCGGCATGAACGTGGTTGGCGACCTGTTCGGCGCCGGCAAGATGTTCCTGCCCCAGGTGGTCAAATCGGCCCGCGTGATGAAGCAGGCGGTGGCCCACCTGATCCCCTACATCGAGGAGGAAAAGGCCCGCACCGGCGCCCGCAGCAAGGGCAAGATCGTCATCGCCACGGTGAAGGGCGACGTGCACGACATCGGCAAGAACATCGTCGGCGTGGTGCTCGGCTGCAACGGCTACGACATCGTCGACCTGGGCGTGATGGTGCCCTGCGACAAGATCCTCGCCGCGGCGAAGGAGCATGGCGCCCAGGCCATCGGCCTGTCCGGCCTGATCACCCCGTCGCTGGAAGAGATGAGCCACGTGGCGTCCGAGATGAAGCGCCAGGGCTTCGACGTGCCGCTGCTGATCGGCGGCGCCACCACCAGCCGCGCCCACACCGCGATCAAAATCGCCCCGCACTACGACCAGCCGGTGATCTACGTGCCCGACGCGTCCCGCGCGGTCGGCGTGGTCACCAGCCTGCTGTCCGAAGGGCAGAGCGCCAGCTACGCCGCCGAAGTGGCCGCCGACTACGAGAAGATCCGCGCCCAGCACGCCGGCAAGAAGGGCGTGGCGATGGTGAAGCTTTCCGATGCCCGCGCCAACGCCTTCAAGTGGAACGCTGACCCGGCCTACGTGCCGGCCAAGCCGGCCCAGCTGGGCGTGCAGGCCTTCGACATCGACCTCGCCGAGCTGGTGGATTACATCGACTGGGGCCCGTTCTTCCAGACCTGGGACCTGGCCGGCAGCTACCCGAAGATCCTCCATGACGAGATCGTCGGCGAAACCGCTCGCGAGCTGAAGTCCGACGCCGAAGTGATGCTGGCCCGCATGGTCGCCGAGCAGGACACCAATCCGTGGGTCAAGGCCCGGGCGGTGGTCGGCCTGTTCCCCGCCAATGCGGTGGGCGACGACATCGAGATCTACGCCGACGAGTCCCGCAGCCAGGTGCAGATGACGTGGCGCGGCCTGCGCCAGCAGCACGAGCGCCCGGCCGGCAAGCCCAACTACTGCCTGGCCGACTTCGTGGCCGGCAAGGGCAGCGGCGTGGCCGACTATGTGGGCGCCTTCGCGGTGACCGCCGGCCTCGGCATCGAGGGCCGCCTGGCCGCCTACGAGCGCACCCACGACGACTACCACGCGATCATGCTGAAGGCGCTGGCCGACCGCTTCGCCGAGGCCGCCGCCGAATGGCTGCACGCCAAGGTGCGCAAGGAGCTGTGGGCCTACGCGCCGGCCGAGACGCTGAACTGCGACGAGCTGATCAAGGAAGCCTACCGCGGCATCCGTCCGGCGCCGGGCTACCCGGCCTGCCCGGACCACACCGTCAAGGGCGACCTGTTCACGCTGCTCGACGCCCCGGCCAACACCGGCATGGGCCTCACCGAGAGCTTCGCGATGACGCCGGCGGCGGCGGTCAGCGGCTTCTACTTCGCCCATCCGGACAGCTACTACTTCGCGGTCAGCAAGATCGGCCAGGATCAGCTGGCCGACTGGGCGGCGCGTACCGGTATGACGGTGGACGAAGCCCGCAAGTGGCTGGCGCCGCTGCTGTAATACGCTGACCGCGCAAAACGGTCTAGATTGGAGGGCGGCTGCGGCCGCCCTCCGCGCTTTTCAGGGCGCCGGATACAGGCGCCCGCTTTCGCCATGAAGATTGAACTGCTCCTCACCGCCATCGAAATCGCCGCGACCATCGCCTTCGCGCTGTCGGGCCTCATCGAGGCCACGCGTAAGCGCATGGACGTCGTTGGGGTGTTCTCGGTGACCTTCGTCAGCGCCTTCGGCGGTGGCACGCTGCGCGACATCTTGCTCGACCGCCGCCCGCTGTTCTGGGTGCAGCATCAGGAATACGTGTGGCTGGTGCTGGGGATGACGTTGATCACGCCGCTGCTGCTGCGCGCGCGCCGGCTGCAACTGACCGACACGCTGATGGAGGCCGCCGATGCCTGCGGGCTGGGCCTGTTCGCCATTTCCGGTGCGTCGGTGGCGCTGGCGGCGGGCATGCCGGGCATCGTCGCGGTGCTGATGGGGGCCATCACCGCGGTGTTCGGCGGGGTGCTGCGCGACGTGCTGTGCAACGAGATTCCGAAGGTCTTCCACGACCACCGGCCCTATACCCTGTGCGCCTTCATCGGCTGCAGCCTGTTCCTCGGCCTGCATGCACTGGATGTGACGCCGCAGCTGTCCACGCTGACCAGCATCTGCACCATCACCGGCCTGCGTCTGCTGGCCGTGGGCCGGGGCTGGCGGATTCCCGCCTGGCCGCCGGAGAAGGGGCGCTGAGGCGTCCGGGCTCGCTTGTCGGGGAATGAAAGGGGGCTGCGCGCTGCAAGAAAAGCGCTGGCGGCCCGTTGGGCTCAGCGCCCGAAGGTCGCCTTCACCACTTCCAGCAGCGCGTCCGCCACGTCCTCGTCGTCGGTGAGGCTTTCCACCAGTGCCGAGCGGCAGGCGTCCACCGGGTCGAGGCCGACCTTGACGAGCTTGGCGGCGTAGACCAGCAGGCGCGTGGACACGACTTCTTCCAGGTCCACGTCCTTCAGGCTGCGCAGGCGCTGGGCGATGGAGACGAGCTGGCGGGCCAGTAGCGGATCGCAGGCGGTCTCGCCGACGAGGATGGTCTCCTCGCGGCTGGCCGCCGGGAAGTCGAAGCGCAGGCTGACGAAGCGCTGGCGCGTGGACGGCTTGAGGCCCTTGAGGAAATTCTGGTAGCCCGGGTTGTAGGACATCACCAGCATGAAGCGCTCCGGCGCGTGCAGCACTTCGCCGGTGCGCTCGATGGGCAGCGTGCGGCGGTCGTCGGCCAGCGGGTGGATCACCACCGTGGTGTCGCGGCGGGCTTCCACCACTTCGTCCAGGTAGCAGATGCCGCCTTCGCGCACCGCGCGGGTCAGCGGGCCGTCGCACCACACCGTTTGGCCGTCGCCGAGCAGGTGGCGGCCGACCAGATCGGCGGCGGTGAGGTCGTCGTGGCAGGCCACGGTGTACAGCGGCAGGCCCAGGAGGGCCGCCATGTGGGCCACGAATCGGGTCTTGCCGACGCCGGTGGGGCCCTTGATGAGCAGCGGCAGGCGATTCTTCCAGGCCTGCTCGAAGACCGTGATCTCGTTGCCGGCGGCTTCGTAGAAGGGGATTTCGGTGGGCAGCGGTGCGTTCATTTGAGGGCGATCCAGTAGGCGATGGCGATCAGCGCCGAAACGAGCAGCAGCCAGCCGAGCAGCAGGCTGCGCCAGAAGAATTTGACCCCGCGCAGGCCCATGAAGTCGAGCACCACGAGGCGGCCCTTGACGAAGCAGATGGCCAGCAGCGCGGCCATCGCCAGCGGGCCGGCGAGCCCGAGGCGGGCGCCGAACTCGCCGATACCCAGCGTGCCCAGCGTGGCGAGCATCAGCACGACCCAGACGGAGTTGAGGTGACGGGTGTTCATCGCATCACATAGACGAGGGGGAAGAGGACGATCCACACCAGGTCCACCATGTGCCAGTAGGCCGCGCCGCTCTCGATGCCGTTCATGTCGGCCGGGCCGTAGGCGCCCTGGCGGGTCTTCACCCACAGCGCGACGAGGATCACCAGGCCGAGGATCACGTGCATGAAGTGGAAGAAGGTCAGCGACAGGTAGAACATGTAGAAGGTGTTGGTGGACAAGTTGATGCCGGCGCTGAACTTGTCGGCGTATTCGAAACCCTTTACCACCAGGAAGCCGCCACCGCACGCGATGCCGGCGAGCAGCCAGCGTGCGCCGGTGGCCGAACGGCTGCGTCCGACCGCCTCGACGGCGCGCGCCACGCACCAGCTGGCGGTGATCAGCAGCACGGTGTTGACGGCCCCGGCTTCGCGGTTCAGCGTCTTCTGCATCTCGTTGAACAGCTCGACGTTGTGCGCGCGGCCGAAGGCGTAGGCGGCGAAGAACACGCCGAAGGCGAGCAGCTCGGCGAGGA
The DNA here is from genome assembly GCF_058800215.1 of Zoogloea sp. GW822-FHT05C07. Lineage (NCBI taxonomy): Bacteria > Pseudomonadati > Pseudomonadota > Betaproteobacteria > Rhodocyclales > Zoogloeaceae > Zoogloea > Zoogloea sp. GW822-FHT05C07. Next base: position 1,720,303 of record NZ_CM179510.1, on the reverse strand, counting down.
TGAAGAACCAGATCGCCAAGTCCCCCGGCGGTGCGGCGGCCGGGGTGGCGGGGGAGGTTTCGGGGGCGATGTCCATGCCGGCAGTGTCGTCCTGCCCGGGGCGCAAAACCTTGATCTGTCCCAAGTTCCGGGTCAGCTTGTTACCTGCTGTGCAGGAAGGCCGACTTCTCCCGTGGACTGCGCTACTATTACTTTCGATATAAAGAAATCGAGAGAGTGCACGATGCGGATTCTGCTGGTGGATGATTCGCGCGCGGTGTCTGCCGTGATGGCTGCCCGCCTGACCCTTCTTGGTCACGAGGTGACGCAGGCCGAGAACGGCGAGCAGGGGGTCGAGCGTTTCTGTTGCTGTCCGCCGGACCTGGTGCTGATGGATGTGGAAATGCCGGTGATGAACGGCTTCGTGGCGGCCGAACGGATCCGTGCGCTGGAAGCCAAGCAGGACTGGGCGTGGACGCCGATCATCTTCCTCACCGCTTCCGATACCCCGGAGAACCTGGTCACGGCCATCGAGGCCGGCGGCGATGATTTCATCGCCAAGACGGTGCCCGAGGCGGTGCTGCAGGCCAAGATGAAGGCCATGGCGCGCATTGCCGGCCTGCGCAAGCAGCTCTTTGAGGCCAACCACAAGCTGGAGGCCCTGGCTCACCAGGACGGCCTGACCGGCATCTACAACCGCCGCTACATGGATCTGCGCCTCGACCACCAGTGGGACGAGGCCCAGCTGTGCGGCTCGCCCTTCGGCCTGCTGCTGATCGACGTGGACAACTTCAAGCGCTACAACGACCACTACGGCCACCAGGCCGGTGACGATTGCTTGCGGGCGATTGCTGCTGCGATGGCGGGCGTCGTCGAGCGCACCATCGCCAGTGAACTGAGCCGGGATGCGTTCGTCGCCCGCTACGGTGGGGAAGAGTTTGCGGTGCTGCTGCCCCGGTGCTCCGAGACGGATTACTTGCATGTCGCCGAGCAGCTGCTCGAGTCCGTGCGCCAACTAGCGATTCCCCATGCGCTCAATGCGGACTGGGGCATCGTGACGCTGTCGGTGGGCGGGGCCTACGTGGAGCGCGCGGAAGGCCGCCTGGCCTTGCTGTTCCGCAACGCCGATGCCAATCTCTACCAGGCCAAGCGGGATGGGCGCAATCGCGCCGAGGTGTGTGCCGCCGCCGAAGCCGTCGTAGCGACGGGCAACTAGGACGCTCGAGCGGGCGCTTCAGCCGACCACGAAGGCCGGTACGTCTACACGTACGGCTGGCCGGTCGAGGGCCATGCCGACGCAGGCCGCGAAGCGCCGCGCCCAGTCGCCCCCCTGGGCAAAGCGCGCCTCCCCGGCATACTTGGCAACGTTGAGGATCACGTCGAGGATCAGCACCTTGCCCATCGGGTTGCTGGGCGTACATTCCAGCGCCTCGAACTCCGCCATCAGCCAGGCCCGCGCGGCTTCGCCTGTGAGCCCGGCCGTCTCGTCGGCGTGCACGGTGAATTCGTATTCCCGGTCGGTCCGCAAAACGACGCTGACCTGATGCATGCTGCCTCCTGTTGTTCTTCTGTCTTGCATGGGTGCATTTTTCGGCGCCGCATCAACGGAAGCAAGTAACCGATTGTTATCATTCACGGTCCGTTCCAAGCCGTGCCTCCCATGACCGAATCCCCCTGGCGTGCCCTTGCCAACCGCCGCATGCTGATTTGCGTGCTGACCGGCTTTTCTTCCGGGCTGCCGCTGTACCTGCTGCTCAACCTCATCCCGGCCTGGCTGAAGACCGAGGGGCTGTCGCTGAAGGCCATCGGCGCCTTTGCGCTGATCCAGTTTCCCTACACCTGGAAGTTCGTCTGGTCGCCTTTCCTCGACCGCTACGCGCTGCCGCTGCTCGGCCGCCGGCGGGGCTGGATGGCGGCGACCCAGGTGCTGCTGCTGGCGGCCATCGCCTGGCTGGGCAGCATGTCGCCGACGGCCAACCTCGGCATGGTGATCGGGCTGACGGCGCTGATCGCCTTCCTGTCGGCCACCCAGGACATCGTGCTCGACGCCTACCGGCGCGAGCTGCTGCCGGAGATCGAGCTGGGCATCGGCAACGCGATCCATGTCAATGCCTACAAGCTGGCCGGCCTGGTGCCGGGTTCGCTGTCGCTGGTGCTGGCGGATCATCTGCCGTGGGCCGAGGTGTTCCTGGTGACGGCGCTGTTCATGGCGCCGGGCCTGGCGATGACGTTGCTGGTGAAGGAGCCGGCGGCGGCGAGTAGGGCGCCGCGCACGCTGCGCGACGCGGTGGTGGAGCCGTTCCGGGAGTTCTTTGGCCGCCACGGCGTGAGGTCCGCGCTGGTGGTGCTGGCCTTCATCTTCCTCTACAAGCTTGGCGATTCCCTGTGTACCGCGCTGGCGACGCCCTTCTACCTGGACATGGGCTTCTCGAAGACAGAGATCGGCCTGGTGGCGAAGAACGCCGGCCTGTGGCCGAGCGTGATCGGTGGCCTGCTGGGTGGGCTGTGGATGGTCAAGTTGGGCATCAACCGCGCCCTGTGGGTGTTCGGCTTCGTCCAGTGGCTGGCGATCTACGGTTTCGCGTGGCTGGCCTGGCTCGGCCCGGCCGAGGCCGACGCCGGCCGTCTGGGCGTGCTGGCGGTGGTCATCGGCCTGGAGGCGCTGGCGGTCGGGCTCGGCACGACGGCCTTCGTCGCCTATATGGCGCGCACCACCCATCCGGCCTACACGGCGACCCAACTGGCGCTGTTCACCAGCCTGATGGCGGTGCCGCGCACCTTCATCAACGCGTCCGCCGGCTGGCTGGTGGAAAGCCTGGGCTGGTTCGATTTCTTCATGCTGTGCGGCGTGCTGGCGGTGCCCGGCATGCTGCTGTTGTTCAAGGTCGCGCCGTGGCGCGAAGCGCAGGTCGCGACCGCCTGATCTTCTTGTTCCTGATATGACGCCTCTCGAATCCGCTGCCCGCACCCTGTGCGACATCCTCGACCCGATGCGCTTTGCGGCGCCCGTGTCCCACGTCTATAACCCGCTCAGCTACGCGTGGGCGCCCAATGCGGTGTACCTGCAGCGTTTCGGCCAGGGCCGCAAGAAGGTGGTCTTCGTCGGTATGAACCCCGGTCCGTTCGGCATGGTGCAGACCGGCGTGCCCTTCGGCGAGATCGCGGCGGTGCGCGACTGGATGGGCATCGAGGCGGAGGTCGTGAAACCGGCCGAAGAAAACCCCAAGCGCCCCATCGAGGGCTTCGGCTGTGCCCGTTCGGAGGTCAGCGGGCGGCGCCTGTGGGGCTTGTTCGCTGAGCGCTTTGGCACCGCAGAAGCCTTCTTTGCCGAGCATTTCGTCGCCAACTACTGCCCGTTGGCCTTCTTCGATGGCGGCCGCAATGTCACGCCGGACAAGCTGCCGGCGGCCGAGCAGGGGCCACTGCTGGCGGCCTGCGACGCGCATCTGCGCCAGGTGGTGGAGGCTTTGCAGCCGGAGTGGGTGATCGGGGTCGGCGCGTGGGCCGAACAGCGCGCCCGTGAGGCGCTGGCCGGCCTGCCGCTGCAGTTCGGCCGGGTGCTGCACCCCAGCCCGGCCAGCCCGGCAGCCAACCGGGGCTGGAGCGAGGCGGCGACCAAGCAGCTGGAGGCGCTGGGCATCTGGTAAGGCCCGGGCACCGCTGTGTGCGGCGGCGTTGCCGTTTGTGACTGGCGTGGGGCACTGACGGCGCCCACGCCTGCGCGGACTGCTTAGCGCCGGCGGCCGCTGTTGCCGCCGAGGATGGAGCCCAGCACGCCGCGCACGATTTCCCGTCCGATCGTCGAGCCAACGGTGCGCGCGACGCTGCGGGCGGCGGTTTCCGCCAGGCCAGGGTGGCGCCCGCCACGCGGCCCGGTGCTGCCGAACAGGATGTCGCTGAGGCCGCCGAAGAGGCCGCCGCCGCTGCTTTCCTCCTGCGCAGGCGCCGGTGCGCCGCGGGTTGCTGTGCCGTTTGCCGCCGGGGCGCCATTGGTGCCAGCGGCCGCGCCGGTCAGTTTCTCGAAGGCCGACTCCCTGTCCACCATCTGTTCGTAGTGCCCGTAGATCACCGAGCTTTCGATAGCGCTCTTGCGTTCGGCCGCCGTCAGCGGGCCGAGGCGCGACTCGGGGGCGACGATGAAGCCGCGCTCGACGATGGCCGGGCGGCCCTTTTCGTCGAGGAAGGAGATCAGCGCCTCGCCGACGCCCAGTTCCATGATGGCGGTCGCCGCGTCGAATTCCGGGTTGGCGCGCATGGTTTCGGCGGCGGTCTTGACGGCCTTCTGGTCCTTCGGCGTGAAGGCCCGCAGCGCGTGCTGGACCCGGTTGCCGAGCTGGCCGAGCACGGACTCGGGCACGTCCAGCGGGTTCTGGGTGACGAAATAGACGCCGACGCCCTTCGAGCGGATCAGGCGCACCACCTGCTCGATCTTCTCCAGCAGGGCCTTGGGGGCCTCGTTGAAGAGCAGGTGGGCTTCGTCGAAGAAGAACACCAGCTTGGGTTTGTCCACGTCGCCCACTTCCGGCAGTTGCTCGAACAGTTCGGCGAGCAGCCACAGCAGGAAGGTGGAGTACAGCTTGGGCGAGTTGTAGAGCTTGTCGGCGGCGAGGACGTTGATCACGCCGCGGCCGTCGGCGTCGGTCTGGATCAGGTCGGCGATGTCGAGCATCGGCTCGCCGAAGAACTTGTCGCCGCCCTGGGTCTCGATCGTCAGCAGGCCGCGCTGGATGGCGCCGATGGAAGCCGCCGAGATGTTGCCGTACTGGGTGGTGAAGTCCTTGGCGTTGTCGCCGACGTACTGGATGGTGGCGCGCAGGTCCTTCAGGTCGATGATCAGCAGGCCCTGGTCGTCGGCGATCTTGAAGACCAGTTGCAGTACGCCGGTCTGCGTCTCGTTGAGGTTGAGCAGGCGCGCCAGCAGCAGCGGGCCCATGTCGGAGATGGTGGCCCGTACCGGGTGGCCGGCCTCGCCGAAGACGTCCCAGAACACCGCGGTGTTGGCACGTGGCGTGAATTCGTCGATGCCGATGGCGGCCAGGCGTTCCCGTAGCTTGGGAGAGTCGCCGCCAGCGGCCCCGATGCCCGACAGGTCGCCCTTCACGTCGGCCATGAAGACCGGCACGCCGATGCGCGCGAAGGACTCGGCCATCTTCTGCAGCGTGACCGTCTTGCCGGTGCCGGTGGCACCGGTGATCAGGCCGTGGCGGTTGGCCAGCTGGGGCAGCAGGTGGATTTCCTTGTCCTTGGTCTTGGCAATGAGCAGCGGTTCGGTCATGGGGTGCTCCAGGCAAACGGGTGAAGCCGAGAGGGTAGCGGGATTGGGGCGCTTCGGCCAGTTGGGCAAATTCGTCGAATGACAATCTTTTTGTCATTGTGCTGCGCAGCACGGGCGTCTAGTCTGAACAGATCTCACTCGTCATGATCAGGAGCTGTCCATGAATTTCGTTTTCCTGTTGTCGCGCCCGGCGGCACTTCGTCTGGTCGTCCTGCTGGGGATTGCCCCGGCCTTGCAGGCCGCAGACCTGCCCGAATTGAACATCGATCTCAAGCAGACCACGGTGTCCGGGATTTCGTCCGGGGCTTTCATGGCGGTACAGATGGGGGTTGCCCATTCCGCCGCCGTGAAAGGTGTAGCGGCGACTGCCGGGGGCCCGTACTTCTGTGCGCTGCAGGATGCGCTGGGCGGCGCCGGCGTGAGCCGGGCGATCCGGCGCTGCATGCAGGGCGATCCGGACTATGGTGTGACGCCAATTACTGCCGACACGCTGGGGCAGATGCAGGCATCGGCCCGTGCCTGGTCGGCCCGCGGGCTGATCGATCCGGTGGATGGCCTGGCGGCGCAGACCGTGTGGCTGTTCCACGGCTACAACGACGGTATCGTCAAGAAACCGGCCAACGACGCGCTGCGTGACTGGTACGGCGGTTTCACGCCGGCCGGTCAGGTCTTCTACAAGGACGATCTCAAAGCGGGCCATGCGCAGATCTCCGCCGCCTGTACCGATGCGACCAGCGGAAGCTGCAATCCCTGCGCGCAGACCGGTGGCAAGTTCATCAACGCCTGTGCCGACAAACCCGCGGACAGCGGGCTCTACGACGCCGCCGGCGCGGCGCTGCAGCTCTTCTACGGTCCGCTGCAGCGTACGGTGACGGCCCAGCTGGGCAGCAGCCTCGAGGCCTTTGAGCAGACTCCGTATGCGCGGGATCGCCAGGGGGCACCGGTGATGCCGATCCGCTTGGCACTGGGGGACACCGGCTACGTTTATGTGCCGCAGGCCTGCAAGGCCGGCGAGCCCTGTCGCTTGCACATCGCTTTTCATGGCTGCATGCAGGACGCGGGATCGATTGGCACGCAGTTCGCTCTCGGGGCCGGGTTCAACGAATGGGCGGACAAGAATCGCATCGTCGTGCTGTATCCGCAGGCGCGTGCCACGGTCGGTGCGCCGATGGCGCCGGTCAATCCGATGGGCTGCTGGGACTGGTGGGGTTACAACGATTTCCTGTACGACAGCAGCGCCGGTCGCTATGCCCAGAAAGGCGGCGCGCAGATCGCTGCAGTGTGGCGGATGGCCGAGAAGCTGGCCGCCCGTGTGGTGCCCGTGGAGGCCGTAACCCCCGCCGCCAGTGCGCCGGCGCTGCAGGTCGTGGATCGTAGTGCCAGTCAGGTGGCCTTGGTGTGGACGCCGGTGCAGGGCGCCACGGCCTACCGTGTGGCGCGTGCGACGGCGGGGGCGGCCGAGGCCGAGGTGGTGACGCTCCCCGCATCCCGAACGAGCTTCGTGGATGGCGCCCTGAGCCCGGACAGCGCCTATCGCTACCGGATCAGTGCTGAGCTTGGTGGAGGCGAGATTGCCTCGTCCGGTGCCGTCGAGGCACGAACCGGCACGCCGGCGCCCGCCTGTGATCCGTACTTCTCGTTGGCCAAGAACACGGCGGTGACGAAGTCGAAGCGGCCGACCACGCAGACCTGCCCCTGATCGATAGCGCGCGCATGGGCAGCCCGCCTGCCCGTGCGCTATACTTTAAAGCTTTCGATTTATAGGTTTAGCGCATCATGGCGGGTCATTCCAAGTGGGCCAATATCCAGCATCGCAAGGGCCGGCAGGACGAAAAGCGCGGTCGCGTCTTCTCGCGGCTGGCTAAGGAAATCACCGTCGCGGCCCGCATGGGTGGAGGCGATGCCAGTTTCAATCCGCGCCTGCGCCTGGCGGTGGACAAGGCCAAGGCGGTGAACATGCCCGCCGACAACATCGACCGGGCGGTCAAGAAGGGCACCGGCGAGCTGGAGGGCGTCACCTACGAGGAGGCCCGCTACGAAGGCTATGGCATCGGCGGCGCCGCGGTGATGGTCGATTGCCTGACCGACAACAAGACCCGTACCGTGGCCGACGTGCGCCACGCCTTCAACAAGTATGGCGGCAACATGGGCACCGACGGCTGCGTGTCCTTCCAGTTCAAGCACTGTGGTCAGCTGCTGTTCGCGCCGGGCACGTCGGAAGATGCGCTGATGGAAGCCGCGCTGGAAGCTGGCGCCGACGACGTGGCGACCAACGACGACGGCTCCATCGAAGTGCTGACCGATCCCTACCAGTTCGGCGAAGTGAAGGAGGCTCTCGAGAAGGCCGGTTTCGCCGCCGAGTTCGGTGAAGTGACGATGAAGCCCCTCAACGAGACCGAGCTGGCCGGCGACGACACCGTGCGCATGCAGAAGCTGCTCGATGCGCTGGAGTCCCTCGACGACGTGCAGGCCGTGTATACCTCGGCGGCGATGGACGAAGAGGCGTAAGGCCCGCTTTCTTCGCTGAGGCCGCCTCTCCTTGTGGAATGGCGGTCCATAAAAAAACCGGCAGCGCCCTGAGGCGGTGCCGGTTTTTTTGTGCCCTGTTACGGGGCGGGCGTTCAGACAGCTTTGCGGCGCGTGCGCAGCAGCGCGGCGGCGGACAGGCCGGCCAGAGCCAGGGTGCCCGGTTCCGGCACATTATTGGTGGGCGGCGTGGTGGTCAGCGGCGTGGCGGCCGGATCGCGGACCCACAGGCTGATGTGCGACAGGCCAGCCGGATTCTTGAGGCCATCCTTGCCGCCGGTACGCAGCGTGCCGCTTACGTCATAGGTGCCGGACCAGTTCATGACAGGATCGTCCACTTCGGGTGCGGACATGCCGAACTGTTCGGGCGTGAAGTCGTAAACCGAGAAGGCATCGCCGGCCTTGAACACCAGCGCGAACTGGTCGAAGTAGTTGCGGCCGAGGATGGTGCTGGTGCGCTGCGCCACTGTGGCGTCAGGCGTGAAGGCCCAGGTTCCCTTGCCGGCACCGGTGATGGTGGCCGTGAAGAAGGAACTCAGCACGATGTCGGTGTAGCCGCCGACGCTATTGGCGGTGAAGCCCCAATTGCCGTTCGTCTGCTCGAACTTGCCAAGCATGATCCAGCCCGGGTCATTGACCTGGCCATTCTTGTCCAGATCCTGCAGCGGGGATTGGGGGGTGATGAAGGCGCCACCCGGGAAGAGCGTGCTGCCGCTCTGGTTCTGCAGGCCGCCGTTGAGGACGCCGTCACCTGCGTAACCGAGGTTGGTCGTGGGGTAGAAGGCGTCGTTGCCGGAGAAGGCGCCGGCACAGTTGGCCGCGCCCACGCTGCCGGAGTAGATGGTTTGCAGCGTGGCACTGCCCGAAGTGTCGGAATACTGGCTGACGCTGGTGATCTTGACGTCGCTATCCTTGCAGGACATCAGGGCTGCGGCGCTGGCATGGGCGGAAACCGACAGAAGCCCGCCGGCGAGGAGAAGCTTGCTTGCTGCAGAGAGAGTCTTGTTCATGAGCGTGGAGGCCTGTGGTCGGTCTTCGCGTCAGCGAGATTGTTTGTAAAAAGGCTAATACTGCCTAGCAGAATGACTGCTTTATACGCATGGATTGCCTTTTCGTCCGTGACGAAAGTCGGCCTTCTGCCCGTTTTGCGCTGCAGGAAACACTTTGCGAAAGATTTTTCACGTTTGACTGGGGAGTCGGAGGCACGGACGGTGTGGCCATGGGTGTCCCGCGATAGAATTCGACGCTTGTCCCTTCGTTCTTTTTTGCGACACCATGGCCGCTTACATCACCGAAAAAGTCCTGTCCGTTCATCACTGGAACGACACCCTGTTTTCCTTCACCACGACGCGCGATCGGGCGATCCGTTTCGAGAATGGTCAGTTCGTGATGATCGGCCTGGAGGTGGACGGTCGTCCGCTGACCCGCGCGTACTCGATCGCCAGCGCCAACTATGAGGAAACCCTGGAGTTCTTCAGCATCAAGGTGCCCAATGGCCCTCTGACGTCTCGTCTGCAGCACCTGAAGCCGGGGGATGATCTGCTGGTGTCGCGCAAGCCCACCGGCACCCTGGTGCTGCACGATCTGCTGCCGGGCAAGCATCTGTACCTGTTTTCCACGGGCACCGGGCTGGCGCCGTTCATGAGCGTGATCCGCGATCTGGATGTGTATGACCGCTTCGAGAAGGTCATCCTGATCCACGGCGTGCGCACCGTCAGTGAGGTTGCCTACGAGCACTACATCACCAACGAATTGCCGCACCACGAGTTCCTCGGCGAGGCCGTGCGGGACAAGCTCATCTACTACCCGACCGTGACGCGGGAGCCTTTCCGTAACCAGGGGCGGCTGACCGACCTGATCGAAAGCGGCAAGATCTTCGAGGACATCGGTCTGCCGCCGCTGGATCCGGCCGTGGATCGGGTCATGATCTGCGGCAGCGCTGCAATGCTGAAGGATTCTCGCGATCTGCTCGACAAGCGGGGTTTCAAGATGTCGAAGCGGATCGGCGAGCCTGGTGACTACGTGATCGAGCACGCCTTCGTGGAGAAGTAAGGCGCAGGCACCGAGCTTCGGAGAATTTGTCGAAAAGGGGCTGGTCCAAGCGGCATCGCCTTTGTCCACGCAGAGGAGGGTGTCATGCCGAAGCAAGCCTTGCTGTTGTCTTCGTTGCTTGTGGCCGTTATCTGTCAGGCCGACGTGTCGGTCAATGTCGGAGATGTTCTGGATGGTGGCGCAAGCGTCTTGTCCAAATCGGACGTCGAGTCGCAACTGATCGGCTCCTGGATCACTTTTACCGGTAACTCGGGAGCCGAATTCAACCTGAATCCGATGCCTGAAGGAAATGTCCGCGGCCAGGTTCGTGGCTTCAAGGCGACGGCACCTGGTCGAGGCAGCTGGAAACTGGGGGATGACGGGAAATTGTGCATCGATTTCCATTTTGCCTTTGGTTCGCTGGTAGGCGACTACAACCGCTGCCAATTCTGGCTGACGAACGGGAAGCAGTACTGGGCTGCAGGTTCCGCGACAGACAGGGCAGCGCCGGTCCTGGTGATCAGCAGCGTCAAGAAATAGCCTGTTGATCGTTTTCCGGCAGGTACAAAAGAGAAGGCCCCTGCAATCCGGCAGGGGCCTTCTCTTTTTGAATCAGTGCTCAGTAGCGGCGGGCCGGCGGCGGTGCCATGTTGCCGGTCTTGGGCGGCAGGTGGCGGAAGGTGATGCGACCCTTGCTCAGATCGTAGGGGGACATTTCGAGGGTGACTTCGTCACCGGCGATGATGCGGATGTGGTTCTTTTTCAGTTTGCCGCCCGCGTAGGCGATCAGGTTGTGCTCATTATCGAGGGTGACGCGATAACGCCCGTCGGGGAGAACTTCGGTAACCTTGCCGTGCATTTCGATAAGTTCTTCTTTGGCCATGTACATGCTCCATATGGTGGCCGTGCGGCATCCCGGGACGGGGCGCGTCGGCTGTGGCCCGCCACCGCCTTGGTGGGCCAGATTGTGCCAGGGCCTGGAAGGGCGGTGGCTATCGAATGTCGGCGCGGAGATTGGCGGGCCGGCGAATAGGGTGCCTGCGCGTAGCGTTGCAGGCGAAGATGAAGAGTGCGTTGCAGTCAGTCCACTCCATCGGCAAACATGACGCCGGATCGGCAGGGAACTGGCGGAGCCTAAAAACATTGGGCCACCGCTCTGGGTGGCCCAAGTCTTTGAAATTCTGGATGGTCGTCGAACGACCAGAACGCTCGACCCATGAATCAAGAGCCCGCTGACTTAGGTAATGAGCGGGAAGGGCAACTCACCGAATCTTCAAAACCTCCCAATATGATAGTCCCGAGGGAAGGCGCATGGCAAGTTTTTGTCCTCTCTTCCAGTTGCAGAGAGAAAAATAAGTCATTGTTATGTTTTGTTTTTCTGTCTTTATCTGGCGGGTGGTCGTGCTGCCTGGCGTGTTCTGGAGCGCGGTTGCCGAGGGGCGGCACAAAAAGAAAACCCGAGAGGCGCTGGCCGCTCGGGTTGAAATCCACACCAATGGAGGAGGGGTGGAGGAGACGCTTGAATCATAGCCAATAGTGTTGTGCAGTGCAACATTTTTCTATTGAGCGTGGTGCGATGTTTCTTCTGGGGCTTTGTGCGGTGGGGCTGCTGAAGCCGATGACACGTCGCGTATAGAAGAGCGGGGTTGGGGGGGCGCGGGCTTGGTCCTGTGGACGGAAAAGCAAAAGGCCAACCCCGAAGGATTGGCCTTTTGTCTGAATCTGGTGGGTTGTGAGTGGCTCGAACACTCGACCTACGGATTAAGAGTCCGCTGCTCTACCAACTGAGCTAACAACCCAATCTTGCTTCGGAGCCGGTGATTTTCATGCTCCCACCTTCTCTGGTGGGTCGGGCGAGATTCGAACTCGCGACCAACGGATTAAAAGTCCGCTGCTCTACCGACTGAGCTACCGACCCCGGAAGAGATGCGCATTATAGCGCCGAACTCAGCCTTGTCAACCGGTTTGTGACTGTGGGTCTTGCTGGGGCGTGTCCTGCGAGTGTAATGGGCGTGAGAGGCAGGGAGTGGGGGCTTGTGTGCCTGCTACGCCCGCCCGAAGGCTTGGCGGTAGGGGGTCGGATCGGCTAGACCGGCGGCCTCGAAGCCCGCCCGGCGCAGCCGGCAGGCGTCGCACAAGCCACAGGCGCGACCGTCATCGTCAGCCTGGTAGCAGGACACCGTGAGACCGTAATCGACGCCCAGCGCGGTGCCGCGCTGCACGATGTCGGCCTTGGAAAGGTCGATCAGCGGCGCGTGGATGTGCAACCGTTGGCCTTCGACGCCAGCCTTGGTGGCCAGATTGGCCATTTTTTCGAAGGCCTCAATGAAGGCCGGCCGGCAGTCCGGGTAGCCGGAGTAGTCGACGGCGTTTACTCCCACGTAGATGTCCTGCGCGCCGAGGACTTCTGCCCAGGCCATGGCGATGGACAGCATGATGGTGTTGCGGGCAGGCACGTAGGTGATCGGGATGCCGCCATCGACGCCGTCGGTGGGCACCGCGAGGGCCGGGTCGGTGAGGGCGGAGCCGCCGAACTGGCCGAGGTCCACGTGGGCGACCCGGTGGGCGACGGCGCCCAGTGCCTTGGCGACGCGCTGGGCGGCGGCCAGTTCTGCGGCGTGGCGCTGGCCGTATTCGACGGATAGCGCGTAGGCGTCGAATCCTTCAGCATTGGCAATGGCGAGGCAGGTGGCGGAATCGAGGCCGCCGGACAACAGTACGACGGCGCGAGGACGTGGGGTGTTCATGGAGTCTCCGGGCAAGTCGGAAAATGGTAACGCCGACCGGTGGTCGGCGGGGCAAAACCGTGACGGTGGCGGCTCAGCGGCCCGGTTCGTTGCCCCAGATGATCTTGTGCAGTTGCACCTGCATGCGAACCGGCAGGCGGTCGCGCAGGATCCAGGCGGCGAGGTCGGCCGGTTTCAGCAGGCCCTGTACCGGGGCGAGAAGGACCGGGCAGCGTTCGGTCAGGCCGTATTCGGCGATCCGGGCCTTGGCCCATTCGTAGTCGGCTTCGCCGGCCAGCACCAGCTTGAGTTCGTCGTGGAGGGTCAGCAGCGGAATGTTGCTGAGCAGGTTGCGTTCCGATTCGCCGGAGCCGGGGGCCTTGAGGTCGACGATGCGCGACACGCGCCGGTCGACGCCGCTGATGTCGAGGGCGCCGCTGGTCTCCAGCGAAACGGAGTAGCCCGCGTTGCACAGGGCGCCGAGCAGGTTCAGGCAGGCTTTTTGGGCGAGCGGCTCGCCGCCGGTCACGCAGACCGTCTGACAACCGTAGCTGGCGATTTCGGCGAGGACGTCGTCGAGCGTGCGGGTGGTGCCGCCGGTGAACGAGTATTCGGTGTCGCACCAGCTGCAGCGCAGCGGGCAGCCGGTGAGGCGGACGAAAACTGTGGGCAGTCCGCTCCGAGAGGTTTCCCCCTGCAGCGAATGGAAGATCTCGGTGATACGCAGCGTGAGGGGGCGGCCGGATGAAGACATGGTGCTGGAAAAAATAATGCCGCCCCGCACGATGCGGGGTGGTGGGTTGCTTCTGGTGGAATTACTTCTTGAGGCGCTGGCGGGCAATCTGTGCTGCCGAGCTGCTGGGGTACTTGGCGAGCAAGCGTTCCAGGCTCTTGGTGGCGCCCTTGGCGTCATTGAGCGCCTGCTGGGCGTTGGCCAGGCCAAGCAGGGCGTCGGGCGCGCGGGTGTCGTCCGGCCACTGGTTGGCGACCTTGGCATAGTGCTCGGCGGCACCGGCATTGTCCTTGGCCTGGTACTGCGCGCTGGCGGCCCAGAAATGGGCGTTCGGCTGGAAGCTGCTGTTCGGGTAGTTCTTGATGAAGGCGTTGAAGCCTCCGGCGGCGTCCTTGTACTTGCCGCCACGCAGCAGGTTCAGCGCAGCTTCGTAGTCGCGGGTTTCCGCTGCGGGGTCGACGGCTGCAGCCGGCTGCGGCGTGGCCTGCTGGGCCCCGTCGGTGGCGCCCGGTGTTGTTTCGAGCTTGCGCAGGCGGTTGTCGAGGTCGACGTAGAAGTCCTTTTGGCGCTTGTTGGCGTTGGCCAGATCATTGGTCAGCACTTCGTTCTCGCCGCGCAGGCGGGCGATCTCGGTCTTCAGTTGCTCGATCTGGTTGGCGAAGTCGAGCTGGGCCCGGTTGTTCGCGTCTTCGAGCTTGGTGATGCGGGTGTTGAAGTCGTCGCGCATCTTGATGATGCGCGCCCGCGCTTCGTCATCGTCGAACAGGCCGGCATGGGCGTGGGCGCTGAACAGCCCGACCAGCAGTAGCGGCAGGAGACGGCGGACCATCAGAATTCACCCGAGTAGAGCATGTCGCCACGGCGGTTGGCGGCCCAGCAGGATTCGGTGGCTTCACCGCAGCTGGGCTTTTCCTCGCCGAGGCTGACCGATTCGAGCTGGGCTTCGGACACGCCGAGTAGCGTCAGCGCCTTTTTCACCGCGTCGGAGCGCTTCTGGCCGAGGGCCAAGTTGTATTCGCGGCTGCCTCGTTCGTCGGTGTTGCCCTGGATCAGCATTTTCATCTTCGGGTTGGCGAGCAGGAACTTGGCGTGGGCCTCGATCAGCGCCTGGTATTCGCTCTTGATCACGTAGCTGTCGTAGTCGAACAGCACGCTGCGCTTGGACAGGATGCTCTTCGGATCCTTCAGCGCGGCGATGCCGGTGCCGCTGGCGCTGCCCGCATCCACCGGCACGACGCGGCTGTTGTCGATGCCGGCAGTGGATGCGCCGCTGGAGCGCTCCTCGACGGCCGCCCCGGCCTGGTCGGCGTCGGTCTTGGGGGCGGACGAGCAGGCGGCCAGCAGGCCGACGGCGATCAGGGACAGCGTGAGGCGGGCGAACTTCATGGTGGGCTCCGTGGGCAGTCGGGCGGGTTAGGGGGCGTTGGTGTTGTCAGTTGCGCGGCTGCGGACCCCAGGCGGGTTCGCGCACGTCGCCGGATTGTACCGACAGTCGTTGTTTCACACGACCGTCCGCAGATACCGCCGCCAGTACGCCGCGGCCGCCGGTTTCGGTGGCGTAGAGGATCATGCGGCCGTTGGGGGCGAAGCTCGGCGATTCGTCCTTGGAGGTGTCGGTGAGAATCTGGGTCTGGCGGGAGGCCAGGTCGAGCATGGTGATCTGGAAGCGCCCGCCGTTGCGGGACACGTACACCAGGCTCTTGCCGTCCGGCGACGGACGCGGGCTGACGTTGTAGCTACCCTCGAAGGTGACGCGCTCGGCAGTGCCGCCGCCGGCCGACACGCGGTAGATCTGCGGGCTGCCGCCACGGTCGGAGGTGAAGTAGATCATGCCGTCGATGGACCAGGACGGTTCGGTGTCGATGCCGGCCGACGAGGCCAGGCGCTGCACGCCGGAACCGTCGGCGTTCACGCTGTAGAGCTGGGACTGGCCGTCCTTGGTCAGCACCACGGCCAGGCGGCGGCCGTCCGGCGCCCAGGCGGGGGCCGAGTTGGAGCCCTTGAAGTTGGCCGCCACGTTGCGCTGACCGGTGGCCAGGGAATGCACGTAAACCACCGGTTTCTTGGACTCGAAGGACACGTAGGCCAGACGGGTGCCGTCCGGCGACCAGGCCGGGGAGATGATCGGCTCTTTCGAGGCGAGGGCGGTCTGGGCATTGCTGCCGTCGGCATCGGCGATCTGCAGCTCGTAACGCGGGCCGACCTTCAGCACGTAGGCGATGCGGGTGGAGAACACGCCGGGTTCGCCGGTCAGCTTCTCGTAGATGAAGTCGGCGATGCGGTGGCCGGTGGCCCGGTACTGGTTGGGGGCCATCGTCATGGCCTGGCCGCCGAGGCTGGCCTGCTTCTGGCTGTCGTGGAGCTGGACCTGAACCTGGTAGCGGCCGCCGCCGCCCGGGCTGACGGTGCCAACAGCAACCGCGTCGGCACCGCGGGAGCGGATGTTGCCGTAATCTACCGGAGCATTGGCGCCCATCGGGGACGGGCCGAGTTCGACCATCTTGAACAGGCCGCTGCGCTCCAGGTCGGCACGGACGACGTCGGTGACGGCGCGGGGCAGCGCATTTTCGCCTTCGAAGGCGGCAACGGCTACCGGCATGCGGTTGGCGCCGGCGCCGGTGATCTCGATGGCCAGTTGCGCCTGGGCTGCGGTGGAGGCCAGGACCAGCGCGCAGCCCGGGACGGCGCTGCGCAGGACGGTCAGGATGCGTTCATTCATGGGCATGGCTCGTGGGTTAGTCGCGGAGCGGATAGAACTTCAGTTCCAGCGTACGGTTGAACAGTTCGGGCTTGTCCGGCTTGGGCAGCGGGCTGGACTTCTGGATGGCCCGCTCGATGGCGCCGTCGAGTTGCGCATTGCCGGTCGAGCGCTTCAGGCGTACCTCGATCACCGAGCCGTCGGGCAACTGATCAACGGCGAAAACAGCGAGTGGGTCACCGCTGACGCCCGGCGGCAGCACGATATTGCCCTTCACCTTGGCGCGGATCTTCTCGATGTAGGCCTCGATGGCCTTGCTGCGCGCCGCGCTGGCTTTGGCTCCGGCAACCCGCGCAAGTTCCTCCTGGAGCTGCTTGCTCTGGTTGGCGTTTTCGCTGTCGCGGGCCATCAGCTCGCGCATGCGGCGGTCTTCCAGCTCGCGGCTGTGGTCGGCTTCCGCCTTCGAGTTCTTGTCAGTCTTGGTGTTCTTGTCCACCGGCTTGGCCGTTTTGTCCGTCCTGGATGGCTCAGGCTTGGCTTCGGGCTTCGGCTTGGGTTCCGGCTCGGGTTTCTTGGGCTCGGGCTTTTTCGGCTCCGGCTCGGGTTTCTTGGGCTCGGGCTTTTTCGGCTCCGGCTCGGGTTTCTTCTTCGGCTCCGGCTTGGGTTCGGGTTTCGGCTCGGGCTTCTTTTTGGGCTCGGGTTTGGGTTCCGGCTTGGGCTCAGGCTTCGGTTCGGGCTTCGGTTGCGGCTTTTTGTGCTCCGGCGTCTTGATAGCGATATCCGGCTGCTTGCGCGGAGGCGGCTCGTGGGCCGGCTCCGGCGCAGGTTTGACCACCGCTCGCGGCGGAGGCGGGGTGGGGCGGGGCCGTGGCGCCTCTTCTTCCACAGGGGGCGGAGGTGGTGGCGGCGGCGGTGCGGGCGAAGCGGCCGCCGGCAGCGGCGCGCCGACCAGGTCCACTTCGACGGTTTCTGGCAGGCGGTTCTGCCAGCGGACCCCATAGAACAGGAACAGGCCGAGAGCGATATGGACCGCGGCGGCCAGCAGCAGCGACGCCCATTTGCCCCGTTCGTTGGCGGGTGGGGCAGGATTCATTGCTTGCCGACCTGGGTTTGCAGGCCGACCTTGCTGACGCCCGCGTTACGCAGGTCGTTGAGGGTGTTCATCACCTGCTCGTACTTGACGCTTTTGTCCGCGGCGATGACCACCGGCTGGTCGGGTTTGGCGGATATGGCGGACTGCACTTCGGCGATCAGGTCCTGGCGGCTGAAGCTCTTCTCCGGTGCATTGCCGGAGGTGCGCAGGCTCAGTTCGCCATCCGGCTTGACCTGGACGATCATCGCATCGGTGGGTGGAGCGGGGACCTTGTCCACGCTGGGCAGGTTCACCGAGCCGGACTGGATCATCGGTGCGGTGACCATGAAGATGACGAGCAGCACCAGCATCACGTCGATGTAGGGCACGACGTTGATCTGGTTCATCAGGCGGCGTTGACGCATGGCGGGGGGCTCCGGTCAGCGTAGTTGGCGCTGGAGGATGTTCAGGAATTCCTCGGTGAAGCTCTCGAAACGGATCGCGATGCGGTCGATATCGTGGGCGAAGCGGTTGTAGGCCACGACGGCTGGGATTGCCGCGAAGAGGCCGATGGCCGTGGCGACGAGGGCCTCGGCGATGCCCGGCGCCACGTGGGCGAGGGTGGCGGAGCCCACGTTGGAGAGGCCGCGGAAGGCGTTCATGATCCCCCACACGGTGCCGAACAGGCCGACGTAGGGCGACACCGAGCCGACCGAGGCGAGGAAGGCCAGGTGGGCTTCGAGGTCATCCACCTCGCGCTGGTAGGTGGCGCGCATGGCCCGGCGGGCGCCGTCCATGATCGCCCCGTGGTCGAGGTTCTTGCCGCGCAGCTTGGCGAATTCCCGGTAGCCGGCCTCGAAGATGCGCTCCATGCCGGCCGCTTCGTGGCGGCTGGTGGCTGCGCTCTGGTACAGCGCGTTGAGGTCGCCGCCGCTCCAGAAATCGCGTTCGAAGACGTCGGTCTTCTTCTTGGCGTTACCGATCTGGAACCACTTGCGAAAGATCCAGTACCAGGACATGAAGGACACGGTGCCGAGGATTGCCATGACGAGCTTGACGAGCAGGCTGGCGTTGGCGATCAGGGACAGGATGGAAAGGTCTTCAGTGACGTTCATCGGTTTCAACCAGGGTGGCGAACAGGGCGCGTACGGCGGGGGGAATCGGGGTGGGGCGTTTGGTGCTGCCGCGGATGCAGGCGATCGTGATGTTTGCCGCGAAAATCAGTGTGCCTCCGCAGCGGATCTGCTGGGCGAAGTTCAAACTGGCATGGCCGAGCTTGCTGATGGTTGTATTCACGTCGAGCAGGTCGTCGAGGGCTGCGGCGCGCAGGTAGTCGGCCTGTACGGCGCGCACCACAAATAGGATATCCTGCTCGGCGGACAAGCGGTTTTGCTCGAAACCCGCCGCCCGCAGGACTTCCGTGCGGGCGCGCTCGCAGAACTTGAGGTAATTGGCGTAATAGACGACGCCGCCGGCGTCGGTGTCTTCGTAGTACACCCGGACCGGCAGCGAAAAGAGCCTCTTGCCCTCAACCGGCGCGGGGGGGGTCGATGCGTGCATCGCAGCATTTTACCTTAGGGAAGGGCTGCCACGCAGCGGCTGTGGCGAATCAGTGTTTCAGAATGTAGGCGGAGACTTGCCGGTGATCGGCGGGGCGCCGTTGTAATTGCAGTGATCCTGTGCATAGAATCGCGCTCTTGATAAAACTGGTGCGTTTCGTGCATTGGTTAATGCGCAGCGTTTCTGCGCGTGATGGGCGGATCGTGGCAAATGGGCCGCGTATCTTGCGAGAGTCGCGAAAAGGGCCCACATTCGGGATTGCCTTGGGCGCCCGGGTCCGACAGTCGATTCATGGGAGGAATGAGACATGGTTGCAACCACGACAAGCAATGAGAAGCTGCTTACCGAGGCCGAAATTCTGGCCATGCCGGAAGACGATTACATGAACCCGGCCCAGCTGGAGTTTTTCCGGGACCGTCTCACCAAGATGCGTGATGGGCTTCTCGAGAACGCGGCCAGCACGGGTGCCAACCTGCGTGAGAACGAACTGGTGGCCGATCCGGCCGACCGTGCGACGGTCGAGGAAGAACATGCACTCGAACTGCGCGTGCGTGATCGCGAGCGCAAGCTGCTGAAGAAGATCGACGAGGCCCTCGGCCGCATCGCCGAAGGCGATTACGGCTGGTGCGAGGAAACCGGTGATCCGATCGGCATCGGCCGGCTGCTGGCCCGTCCGACGGCGACCCTGTCGATCGATGCGCAGGAGCGTCGCGAGCGGACCCAGAAGCTCTACGGGGAATAAACCGTCCCCTGGCCCCGCCGTCGGGTGGGGCCGCAGCTGATTTCATGAGCGCTCCGGCGAACCGCATTCCTGTAACCCTGCTCACCGGTTTCCTGGGAGCGGGGAAGACGACCTTGCTCAATCAATTGCTGCGCCGCCCCGAAATGGCCGGCAGCGTGGTGCTGATGAACGAGTTTGGTGCGGAGCCGATCGATCATCTGCTCGTCGAGCACCTGGACGAGAACCTCGTCCTGCTCGAGTCGGGCTGCATCTGTTGTTCCGTGCGTGGCGACCTGGCCCGCGCACTGCGCGATCTTTTTATGCGCCGGCTGCGTCGCCAGTTGCCCGCGCTGGATCGCATCGTCATCGAGACCACCGGATTGGCGGACCCCGCACCGGTGATCTTCACCCTGATGCGGGATTTCTTCATCGCCGAGCGCTATCGCCTGGATGGTGTCGTCACCGTCGTGGATGCTCAGTTCGGGCTCGACCAGTTGGGCGTGCGGCCAGAGGCCGCCAGGCAGGTCGTGTTGGCGGATCGTCTGGTGATCTCCAAGTGCGATCTGGCCGAGGCTTCGGCAATCGAGGCGCTGGCGGCACGGCTGGCCGTGCTCAACCCCGGAGCGCAGCAGATCCGCGCGGTGTCCGGCGCCGTCGAGCCAGCCGATATCATCGATTGTGGTCTGCGGGATGGCGAGGCCTCCCCCGCGGTGCTCCGCTGGCTGGCCGAAGAGGCGGTACGCACTGCCGGCCGGAGTCTTTCCTACACCTCCGTCCGTCCGCGTAGCGCTGATCCGCTCCGCCATGACGAGGCCGTGCGCGCCTTTGTCGTGAGCCTTGATGTGCCGGTCGCATGGGGCGACTTTTCGGCTGCCCTCGATGCATTGCAGACCCGCCATGGTCCGCAGCTGCTGCGCATCAAGGGCCTCGTCCATGTGCGCGGCGAGCACGCGCCGCGCGTCGTGCAGGGTGTGCATCACCTGCGCTATCCCGAAACGGCGTTGCCGGACTGGCCGGACGACGACCGCCGCACACGTCTGGTCTTCATTGTGCGCGAACTCGATCAGGCCGTCGTCGAAGCGGCCTTCGAGCGTTTTCGCCTGCCTGGTAAGGCGGCTGCGTGATGCGCATCGGCGCCCGTCCTTCCGCCCTGTTCCGCAGCGTGCTGGCGCTGCTGCTGGTGTGCGCGCAGGTGTTCGCGGCGGCCCACGCGGTAAGCCACGTCGGCGAACTGGCGGGCCTCGCCCGCGACGAATCCATCGCCGCGTCGGCGCCTTTCGAGGGCGGTGTGCCGGCCGCCGAGCGCCACGAACGCTGCCTGTTGTGTCTGGCCGCCGCCGATCTGGCGTCAGCCCTGCCGTCCACGCCGCCATCCCTGCCGCCTCAAACGTTGCCACCGGCCCTGCCGGCGGACAGCCCGGTGGCCGGTCGCGTGGCGCGGCTGCCGCGTCCCCATAGCCGCGGTCCTCCCACCTCTCCTGTCTGATCCGTTTTCCGACATCTGGACCGGTGCGCCTGTTGTGGCTGCGCCGGCCCGCCCCTATACGGACCGATCCCAGGAGATCCGACCATGACTTTCGTACGTCCGGGCGTGCTGTGTGCCGCCCTGGCCGCGGCCTTTCCCGCCGTAGCATCTGCCGCCACTGACACCGACCTGAAGCAACTCCGCGAGCAACTGCGCGAGCTGCGCCAATCCT
Source organism: Zoogloea sp. GW822-FHT05C07 (assembly GCF_058800215.1). Taxonomy (NCBI): domain Bacteria; kingdom Pseudomonadati; phylum Pseudomonadota; class Betaproteobacteria; order Rhodocyclales; family Zoogloeaceae; genus Zoogloea; species Zoogloea sp. GW822-FHT05C07. The sequence continues at coordinate 1,699,285 of NZ_CM179510.1, read as the reverse complement.
ATGAGCAACGTATCCAGGCGCTTGAGCAGCGTCTGGCCGAAACCGAGAAGCAGGCCAGTCAGGCCGCCGCCAGTGCGGCGGAAGCGGGCACGACGGCCAGTGCCGCTGCCCGCTCCGTGGTGCAGGTGGAGAGCCGGGCCGCCGAAGCCCAGGCCGCAGTTGACAGCGTGGCGCGTCGCCCCGCCGCGGAAAGCGCCTTCAACCCGGCGATCTCGCTGATCCTCGACAGCAAGTTCACGCGCCTGCAGCGCGACCCCGCCTCCTATCGCATCGACGGCTTCATGCCGTCGGGCGGCGAGGTCGGGCCACCCCGCAAGGGCTTCTCCCTCGGTGAGTCCGAGCTGGCCTTCTCGGCCAACGTGGACCACCTGTTCCGCGGCAATGCACGCTTCTCGTTGGCCGAAGACAATGGCCAGGGCACCGTCGAGGTGGAGGAGGTCAACGTCGAGACGCTGGCTATGCCGTCCGGCTTCAAGCTGAAAGCCGGGCGCTTTTTGTCCGGCGTCGGCTACCTCAACCAGCAGCATCCCCACGAGTGGGATTTCACCGATGCGCCGCTGGCCTACAAGGCCTTCTTCGGGCCGCGCCTGCAGAACGACGGCCTGCAACTGCGCTGGGTCGCACCGACCGAACTGTTCATGGAGTTCGGTGCTGAAGTGGCGAGTGGCGAACGCTTCCCCGGTGCCGAGCGCAAGGCCAACGGCGCCGGCTTGTGGACGGCCTTCGCCCATGTCGGCGGGGATATCGGTGATTCGTCGGCGTGGCGTGTCGGCCTGTCCCATGTGCATAGCAATCCGCGCGAGCGCAGCTTCGAGGACAACGGCGTCAACAACGTCTTCTCCGGGCGCAGCCAGACCTGGATCGCCGACTTCATCTACAAGTGGGCTCCCAACGGCAACAGCAGCGTGACCAACCTCAAGTTGCAGGGCGAATACTTCCAGCGCCGTGAAACGGGTGAGCTGACCTACGACACGGATGGCACCGCAGCCCTGTCGGCAGCCCGTTTTCGTCCGTCCGGCGGCTACCTGCAGGCGGTCTACCAGTTCATGCCGCAATGGCGCGTCGGTGTGCGTGGCGACTGGCTGCGCAGCGGCACGACGGACCTGGGCACGCTCAGCGCGGGGGATCTCCCGATCCTCGCCGGCTACGACCCGCGCCGCCAGTCGGCGATGGTGGATTGGTCGCCGTCGGAGTTCTCGCGCCTGCGCCTGCAGGTGGCGCGCGACCAGTCGCGCAACGGGGAAACCGACAACCAGGTCTGGCTGCAGTACATCATGAGCCTCGGCGCCCACGGCGCCCACACGTTCTGAGGAGTGCAAAGAATGTTCTCGAAAGCAATTCTGCGTCTGGCCGTCGTCCTGATGGCCTTTGCCGCGATGCCGGCGTCGGCCGCCCTCAACGTCTTCGCCACGGTGCCCGAATGGGCCGCGCTGGCCCGGGAGATCGGGGGCGACAAGCTGAATGTGTTCTCCGCCACCAATGCGCTGCAGGACCCGCACCGCATCGAGGCCAAACCCTCGCTGATCGCCCGCGCCCGCAGTGCCCAGCTGGTGATCGCCACCGGCGCCGACCTGGAGGTCGGCTGGCTGCCAGTGGTCCTGCGGGAAGCCGGCAATGCGGCGATCCAGCCAGGGCAGCCGGGCTATCTGGAGGCGGCTTCGACGGTTCGCCTGCTGGAGGTGCCGGCACGTCTCGACCGGGCCGACGGCGACGTTCATCCGGGCGGCAACCCCCACATCCAGACCGATCCGCGCAATCTCCTGAAGGTGGCCGACGCGCTGACTGCCCGGCTGACCCAGCTGGATCCGGCCAACGCGGTCGCCTACAAGGCTGGCCTGGCCCGCTTCAGCGAGCGCTGGAAGGCTGCGATGCTCCGTTGGGAGCAGGCTGCCGCGCCGCTGCGCGGCGTGCCGGTGTGGGTCCAGCACCGCTCCTTCCCCTACCTGGCCGACTGGCTGGGCCTGAAGGAACTCGGCGCGCTGGAGCCGAAGCCCGGCGTCGAGCCGTCGAGCGCCCATCTGGCCGGCATCCTCGAGCGCCAGAAGGCAACGCCGGCGCGCCTGATCCTGCGCCCCGCCTATTCCCGCCCCACCGCATCGGAATGGCTCGGCGAGCGGGCGCATGTGCCGGTCGTCGTGCTGCCGTTTACGGTGGGCGGTGATGCCGAGGCCGGCGACCTGTTCGCGCTCTTCGACGACACGATCCGGCGCCTGCTCGCCGGGCTGAAGTAAGGATCGCGGAATGGCCGACGATCTTCTGCTGCGGGTGAGCGGACTGGTGGCGGGCTATGCCACACCGGTGGCCGGCCCCCTGAGTTTCGCATTGCACCGGGGCGAGATCCTCGGCCTGGCCGGCCCCAACGGGGCCGGCAAATCCACGTTGCTGAAAGCCCTGTGGGGCGGCGTGAAGGTCTTCGAGGGCCAGGTGGAGAAAGCGCCAGACCTGCAGATCTCCCATCAGGCCCAGGGCTTCGACGATCTGCGCGGCGTGCCGCTGACCGGACGGGAGCTGCTGGGCCTCACCGGCGCCAGCGCGGATGGCCTGCCGTCCTGGCTCGCCGAAAGGCTGGACCGGCGCCTCGATCGCCTGTCCGGCGGCCAGCTGCAGTTCCTGCGCCTGTGGGCCTGCCTGACGGCGCCGGCCGACCTGATCCTGCTCGACGAGCCGACCAATAACCTGGACCGGGCCGGCGTGGCCTACCTGGTCGACTGGCTGGGGCATGCCCATGCGGGGCAAGGAATCGTCATCGTGTCCCATGACCACGGGCTGATCGATGAGGTGTGTACGCGTGTCGTGGAGATTGGCGCATGAGTTTCGATCTGTTGTTCGATCCGCTGTTCCGCGTTCCCTTCATTACCGGCCTGCTGCTGGCCGGGCTGTTGCCACTGCTCGGCATGTACCTGCGCCTGCGCAACGAATGGCTGGCGGCACTCGCCTTCGCGCAGATGGCTTCGGCCGGGGCACTGCTGGCAATGGTGTTCGACTGGCCGATGGTGGCCGGCGGGGTGCTGGCAGCGCTGCTGGCGGCCTTGCTGAAAGGGCTCGCGGCGCGCGCCGGCGCCAATGCCTATGCGCTGATGATGCTGTTGGCGTGGGCCGGCGGCGTGCTGCTGGTGGCCAACCATCCGCTCGCCGAGCAGGCCGGCCACGCACTGTTCGATGGCCAGCTGTACTTCACCGGCGAAGGCCATCTGGCCGCCGCTGCGCTGGTGTGTGTGGTCGTGTTGCCGCTATTGGCCTGGCTGTCCCGGCCGTTGCTGCTTGGGCGTTTCTTTCCGGCCTTCTATCGGGCGCGGGGGCGTGATGAGCGGCCGCGCCTGATGCTGTTCGACCTGCTCGCCGGTCTGGCGGTGGCCCTGGCCACGGTCAGCCTCGGCGTGATGGCGGCCTTCGCGCTGGTGTTCGTGCCGCCGCTGATCGCCTATCGCTTCGGCAGCAGCTGGCGGGCCGGTCTGGTCTGGTCGGCGCTGATCGGTATGGGCGGCTACACCTGCGCCTTCGTGGCTTCCCTGGGCTTCGATCAGCCTTTCGGGCCGGTCTGTGCATTACTGATGGTTATGCTGTTTGTGATCTCGTCCGTGAAATACAACCGGATGTAAAACAGAGAAGGGGTGCCTTGTTGAGTGGTATCCTCTTTAATCGTCAAAACCAGTGACCGCGGAGGATAGTGGAGTGGTGCTACCGTTTTTCGGCAAGAAGCCTGCACCTGCCGGAAGTCCTGCACCCCGTTCCCGGGCTTCGACGGCTTCTGCTGTAGCGCCGGTTCCCCCGTCTCCGTCGGCAGGCCCGCGAGCTGCGTCTTCCCGTGCTCCGGGGCCCCGTACCGAGGCCTCGTCCCTCGAGTTCACCGTCGCTGGTGGCGACCTGAACCGGGTTCTGGCCCAGTGTGCCGAGAAGGTGCATCTCGAGGAAGGCGTCGAGGAGATGTCTCCGTCTGCCGAAGAGGCGGCCATCCTTTATGCCAATGGCGGCTACGATGACGCGCGCTCGGTGCTGGAGCACGCGCTCGACACGACCATCGCTGGCGACGCACGCTTCGTGCTGTGGGGCATGTTGCTCGACCTGCTGCGACTGACCGGCCAGAAGGATCGTTTCGAGAACCTGAGCCTTACCTTCGCCACTGAATTCGAGCGCTCGCCGCCGGCTTGGCAGGATCTCTCCCTGCAGAGCTCGCGTAGCAGCGAGGCCAAGGTCCAGACCGTGAATCTGTCCGGCGTGCTGGGAGCCCAGGCGGCCGCCCAGTTTGCCCAGCTGATCCAGATCGGCATGCGCACCGGCGCATTGCGGATCGACCTGACCCGCCTGCGCAGTGTGGACAATGCCGGTGCGGACTTGCTGTTGCGCGCCGTGCGTGGCTTGCGTCGGGCCAAGATCAAGCTGTCCCTGATCGGCGCCGCGCACTTGGCGGCGGTGCTGGGCGGCATGGTGAAGAGCGGCACGCGCGAGAACCAGACCATCTGGCTGCTGTTCCTTGAGATCCTGCAGTACACCGACCAGCAGGAGCGCTTCGAGGAGCAGGCCCTTGAGTATGCGATGACCTTTGAGGAGTCGCCGCCGTCCTGGGAGCCGCCGCCGGCCGTGACCGACAGCCAGACGGGTGCGGAAGCGCTCGATGTCGAGATGAACGACATCTATGTGCTGGAGGGGGAGGTGACCGGCCCCAATGCCGACATCCTGCGCAAGATCGCCAGTTTTGCCCACAACCGCAACAAGGTGGATGTGGACTGCAGCCGCCTGCGCCGGATGGACTTCGTGTCCGCCGGCACGCTGTTCAATGTGATCTCGCAGCTGCACGCCCAGGGGCGGCTGGTGGTCCTGAAGAGCGTCAATTCGATGGTGGCGGCGTTGATGCAGGTGATGGGCCTGCACCAGGTGGCGCGCATCGAACTACGCGGCTGACATCCCGTCCGGACGCCGGTCCGGTCCGCGAATTTGCGGTGCGCAGGGCTTGCAATCCTTTTTTCTGCCCCCAGATCGGTCCGATGGAACAATATCACGGCACTACCATTCTCTCGGTCCGGCGCGGCCGGCACGTGGCCCTCGGCGGCGACGGCCAGGTCACGCTCGGCAACATCGTCATCAAGGCCAGCGCCCGCAAGGTCCGCAAGCTGTACCAGGACCGCATCCTGGCCGGCTTTGCCGGTGGCACCGCGGACGCCTTCACGCTGTTCGAGCGCTTCGAGGCCAAGCTCGAGAAGCACCAGGGCAACCTTGTGCGCAGTGCCGTCGAACTCGCCAAGGACTGGCGTACCGACCGCGCGCTGCGCCGCCTGGAAGCCATGCTGGCAGTGGCCGATCTGGACAGCTCCCTGATCATCACCGGCAATGGCGACGTGCTGGAGCCCGAGCAGGGCATCGTCGCCATCGGCAGCGGTGGCGCCTACGCCCAGTCGGCGGCCCGCGCCCTCATCGAGAACACCGAGCTGACGCCCGAAGAGGTCATCAAGAAGTCCCTGACCATCGCCGGCGACCTGTGCATCTACACCAACCAGTGCCATACCATCGAGGTGCTGACCCCATGACCCAGATGACGCCTCCGGAGATCGTCTCCGAACTCGACAAGCACATCGTCGGCCAGGGCAAGGCCAAGAAGGCCGTGGCTGTGGCTCTGCGCAACCGCTGGCGGCGTGCCCAGGTGGCCGAGCCGCTGAAGAGCGAGATCACCCCCAAGAACATTCTGATGATCGGGCCGACCGGTGTCGGCAAGACCGAGATCGCCCGTCGTCTGGCACGCCTGGCCAACGCGCCCTTCATTAAGGTCGAGGCGACCAAGTTTACCGAGGTCGGCTACGTGGGGCGCGACGTGGACACCATCATCCGCGACCTGGTGGAAATCGCCATCAAGGGCCATCGCGAACAGGCCATGAAGAAGGTCCGCGACCGCGCGCTGGATGCCGCCGAGGATCGCGTGCTCGACATCCTGCTGCCGCCGGCCCGCCCGACCATCGGTTTCGGCGAGGAAGCCCCGGCTGCCGAAGACAACGCCACCCGCCAGAAATTCCGCAAGAAGCTGCGCGAGGGCGAGCTCGACGACAAGGAAGTCGAGCTCGAAGTGTCCGTACCCGGTATGACCGCCGAGATCCTCGCGCCCCCGGGCATGGAGGAACTCACCGGCCAGCTGCAGAGCATGTTCCAGAACATGGGCGGTGGGAAGAAGAAGTCCCGCAAGCTGAAGATCAGCGAGGCCATCAAGCTGCTCGCCGACGAAGAAGCCGCCAAGCTGGTCAATGAGGAAGACCTCAAGACCGAGGCGTTGCGCATGGTCGAGCAGAACGGTATCGTCTTCCTCGACGAGATCGACAAGATCGCCACCCGTTCCGACAGCCACGGCGCTGACGTATCCCGTCAGGGCGTGCAGCGCGACCTGCTGCCGCTGGTGGAAGGCACGACGATCAGCACCAAGTACGGGATGATCAAGACCGACCACATCCTGTTCATCGCCAGCGGGGCCTTTCACCTGTCCCGCCCGAGCGACCTGATCCCCGAGTTGCAGGGCCGCTTCCCGATCCGCGTCGAGCTGGAGTCCCTGTCGGTCGAGGATTTCGAGCGCATCCTGACCCAGACCGACGCCTGCCTGACCCGTCAATACGAGGCCCTGCTGGCCACCGACGACGTCAGCCTCGAGTTCGCGCCGGAAGGCATCCGCCGCCTGGCCGAGATCGCTTTCCAGGTGAACGAGAAGACCGAGAACATCGGTGCCCGCCGCCTGTACACGGTGATGGAGAAGCTGCTCGAGGAGCTCGCCTTCGAAGCCGGCAAGGCTGGTTCGCAGCAAGTGCTGGTCGATGCGGCCTACGTGGATGCGCGCCTGGAGGTCCTGGCCCAGCGCGAAGACCTCGCCCGCTACGTGCTGTAAGCCATCGGGCTTGCGCGATGGCATTCGATGAGGGGCTGCCGGGCAGCCCCTCATTTCATTTGCAGGATGAATCGCGTATATGTCTTGAGGCGCGCAGCCACTGGGAGGGGGCGGCGTGTCGCTTCCCTCAACTACTTGCTTGCGCCCCCATGTTCCTCCGCATCGTTTCCATCCTGTTTCCGCTGTTCGCCATCACTGCCGTCGGCTACCTGGTCGGCAAGCGTTCCCGCCCCGACCTGTCCCACGCCAACAAGCTGAACCTGGACGTCTTCGTGCCGGCGCTGGTGTTCGCGGCGCTCGCCAACAAGTCCTTCCACATCGTCGAATACCTGCCGCTGCTGTGGGTGACGTTGGCGCTGGTGATCGGTTCGGGTCTGCTCGGCTGGGCGGCGGCCAAGCTGTTCGGCTATGCGCCGAAGACCTTCATGCCGCCGATCATGTTCAACAACTGCGGCAACCTGGGGCTGCCGCTGGCGGTGCTGGCCTTCGGCGAGCAGGCGCTGGCGCCGGCGGTGGTGATGTTCATGGTTTCCAACCTGCTGCACTTCTCTTTCGGTGCCTGGCTGCTGGATCACCACACGCGGCTGATCAATGTCTGGAAGGTGCCGTCGGTGCTGGCCACCGTGGCCGGCCTGGCGGTTGGCATCGCCGGCATCGAGGTGTGGCAGCCGGCGATGCTGGCGATCAAGATGCTCGGTGACATCTCGATTCCGCTGATGCTGTTCGCGCTGGGGGTGCGCCTCACCGAGTCACGCATCGCCGAGATCCGCCTCGGCCTGCTCGGCGCGGTGACGCGGCCGGTGATCGGCATGGTGCTGGCGGCCGGGCTGATGCTGCTGGTGCCGCTGGCGCCCCAGGAACGGGCGCTGCTGATGGTGTTCGGCGCGCTGCCGCCGGCGGTGCTCAATTACATGTTCGCCGAGCGCTACCACCAGGAGCCGGAGAAGGTCGCGTCCATCGTACTGATCGGCAACCTGGCCTCGCTGGGCTTCCTGCCGCTGGCCCTGGCCCTCGGCCTGTAAGCCCGGGCCCGCAAGTTCAATAGCCGCTGGTGAAGCGCCCCATCTGGCGGCGGTCGCGCTTGGTCGGGCGGCCGTGCAGGTCGGCGCCCGGCGTGGCGGCGAGCTGGCGCTGTTCCTTCTGGTTTTCCCGCGCGGCAAGGCTGTCGGCGGTTTCCTCGTAAAGGCCCTGCGCAACCGGGGCGCTGCCACGCTTGTCGGCGATGCCCTTCACGATCACCTTGAAGTGGGTTTCGGCGAGCTGGATGTCCACGGTGTCGCCGATCTTCACTTCCTTGGCCGGTTTCACGCGGATGCCGTTGAGCTGGATCTTGCCGCCATCCACGGCCTCGGTGGCCAGCGTGCGGTGCTTGTAAAAACGTGCCGCCCACAGCCATTTGTCGAGGCGGACGCGATCGTCGGGGTTGTCTGAGGGTTTCATTCCTTGACCGGCCGCTTGGCCAGTTTCCGTTGCAGGGTGCGTCGGTGCATTTTAAGCGCACGCGCCGTGGCTGACACATTGCCGTCGTGTTCGGCGAGTACGCGCTGGATGTGCTCCCACTCCAACCGGTCCACCGACATCGGGCTGGCGGCCACCTCGTCGTCGATGACCACCTCGGTGGCGTCTAGGGCTTTCAGGATCGCGTCCACGTCGGCCGGCTTGGCCAGGTACTGGGTCGCGCCGAGCTTGATCGCATCCACGGTGGTGGTGATGCTGGCGTAGCCGGTGAGGACCAGGATGCGACAGTCCGGATTGACTGCCAGCAGCGGCTCGATCAGGCGCAGCCCCGAGCTGCCGCCGATGTTGAGGTCGAGCACCACGTATTCCGGCTCGTGCTGGCGGGCTAGGGCCAGCGCCGTCTCGGGCTCCTGGGCGCCGAAGACGGCGAAGCCGCGCTGGCCGAGGGCGCGGGTCAGCACGCGGTTGAAGGCGGGATCGTCGTCGATGACGAGGATGTGGGGTGCGTCCAGTGGAGTCATGGGCGAAGGGCCGGCAGGGGAAGGGTGAGGGTGGCCTCGGTGCCGCAGCCGGGGCGAGGGGCGAAGCGGATCTGCCCACCGCAGCGCTCGACAGCGCCGAAAGCCAGCAGCAGGCCGATGCCGAGCCCTTCGCTGCGGCTGTCCAGGGCCTCACGGCCGGCCTGGGGCTGCAGCGCGGCGGGCATGCCGGGGCCACGATCGAGGACGCGCACGAGCAATGCATCGGCGGCGACGCTTGCCTCCAATTCGACGCCAGCCGGGCAGGCATCGGCGGCGTTGTTGATGAGGTTGTGGATGGCCTGCTCCAGCGTGGCATCGGCGACCAGGGCCGGTGCCGGCTGGCCGCAGTCGCAGCGGATGGCCAGCGGGACGCGGGGGCGCAGGCGTTGCCAGCGTTCGGCGATGCGCAGCAGCCAGGCATCGGCGGGCATCGCTTCGCCGCCCTCGGCACGCAGGCTGCCGGCGCGCAGGGTCAGGCCGCCGAGGATGGTCTTGCATTGGGCGATCTGCTCGCGCAGCAGCTCGGCATCCGCGCGGGTGTCGTCATCCAGCTGCGGATTGCGGGCCAGCTCCCCGGCGACGATCGCCATCGTGCCCAGCGGCGTGCCCAGCTCGTGCGCGGCGCCGGCGGCCAGGTTGCCGAGGGCGACGATGCGTTCGTTGCGCAGGCGGGCTTCCCGGGCTTCGGCGAGAGCCAGGTCGCGCAGGCGGATCGCGGCGGTCATGCGCACCACGTACCACACGATGACGCCGGCCGACAGCGCGAAGGTCAGCCACATGCCAGCCAGGTGCCAATGCACGGCCAAGCCGGAGTCGTAGATGTCGAGCTGTTCGTTGAATTCCCACAGGATCGAGTAGGCGGCTACGGCCAGCATCGCCAGCAGCCACGCCCAGACGGCCGACAGGCTGGCCGCGCCGATGGCCACCAGCGGCAGCAGCAGGGAGATCAGCGGATTGGTCGCGCCACCGGTGAAGTAAAGGAAGGCGCTCCAGCCGAGGAGGTCGATGGCCAGCTGCAGGAACAGCTCGATGCCGCGCACCTCGCTGAGACGGCGCGCACGCAGCAGGCTGGCCCCGTTGAACAGCGCCAGCGCCAGCCAGATGTCGAGCAGCGGGCGTACCGGCAATGGGATGTCGAGCAGCCACGGCACGGCGACGATGGTCGTCAGCATGCCGCCGAGGGACAGCCACCGCAGGCTGATCAGGCGGCGCAGGGCGTCGGCGGGGCGGAGCGGTCGGTCGGCGAGCATCGGTAGCGGCATCGGGCCATTATCCCCGAAGCGGAGAAGGGTAAGTGCCGGCAGGCAATGGGTGACAGGCGCCGGGGGGAACGGCGTGCCTGCCGGTGGAACGCACTGTAGCGGGCGGGGCGGCCGGCGGGAATGCGGTCGATTGTCGCAGGTGGCGCATTCCTTGCTGTCTGCCTGATGACGCCCGGTTTCACAGGCGTTTTTGGAGGGCTTGCGACGACAAAATCCATTCCTGCCGGAGGGATTTGTCGGAAACCTCGCAGTCCGAGCGTTCGATGAGTTATTGCACAGGAAGAACCATATGGCTATCAAGGACATCAAGGCCTTTTCCGATCTGGCCCGTACCAACCCCGAACTGAAGGACAAGCTCGCCGCTTGTCAGAAGATCCGCGAAATGCTGACGCTGGCGAAGGAGTACGAGTTCAACCTCGACGAGCAGGAACTCTATCCGCCCAACGAGCCGCAGTTTACCGCGGAGCAGCTGTCCGAGCGTATGGTGAAGGCATTGCTGCGCGCCTGACCTGCGAAGGCCATCGTGGCGTGGCAGATGGCGCGGCAGGATGGCCAGAGCTATTTTCGTGTCGTGATGCAAATAGTGTTTGCGTTGGCGCAGGTTTCAGTGCACAGTGCGGCCTTGCGATCTTCAAGAAGTAGTGTTGTTGTTGTCTGGTTCAGTATCCGCAGTCCTGCGGTTGTCTTCCCTTCATCACCCCGCCGTCTTGAGCTTCGCCCTGCCCTTGGGGCAACTCCCTAGTTTTTTCTTTAAGGATTTTCAAAATGGCAACTGGTACCGTGAAGTGGTTCAATGACGCTAAGGGCTTCGGTTTCATCACCCCGGAAGGTGGCGGCGACGATCTGTTCGCTCACTTCTCCGCCATTCAGTCCAAGGGCTTCAAGACCCTGGCTGAAGGTCAGCGCGTGATCTTCGACATCGTGTCCGGCCCGAAGGGTCAGCAAGCTGCCAACATCCGCGCCGCCGAGTAATTCCGGCCCTGCGGAGCGGTCCTGCCAAGTGCAGGATCGCGGCACAAAAAAAGCCCGGCATCTGCCGGGCTTTTTGCATTTCCGGGCCCCGCTTTGCTTTCTTCATTGCAGCGGGGCACAGGGGCAAAAAAAGCGGGCGCCCGAAGGCGCCCGAAACATTTCCTCGAGGGGGAGTGAGGAAAGATAAGGGATCGGCTGGCGTCCTCAGTGGGCGCTGGCCGCTGCAGCGCCGATGCCGGTCTGGGAGCGCACGTACTGGTCTTCGAAACCGGATTTGTCGGTCTTGGCGCGGGCGCTGCTGTCGGTCACCGAGAACAGCCAGGTGAAGAAGAAGGCCAACGGCATCGAGAACAGGGCCGGTTGCTCGTACGGGAAGATCGGTGCGGCGTTGCCGAGCACCACCACCCACACGGCCTTGGACAGCACCACCAGGGCCACCGCCGACACCAGGCCGACCAGGCCGCCGAGCAGCGCGCCGCGGGTCGTCAGGCCCTTCCAGTACATGGACAGGATCAGGATCGGGAAATTGGTGGAGGCGGCGATGCCGAAGGTCAGGCCGACCAGGAAGGCGATGTTCTGCTTCTCGAAGAGGATGCCGAGCAGCACCGCGACCACGCCGAGGCCGACGGTGGCGATCTTGGATACGCGCATTTCCTGGGTTTCGCTGGCGCTACCTTTGCAGATCACCCGGGCGTAGATGTCGTGGGCGATCGCCGAGGCGCCAGCCAGTGCGAGGCCGGACACCACAGCCAGGATGGTGGCGAAAGCCACTGCCGACATGAAGCCGAGGAACAGGTTGCCGCCCACCGCCTTGGCCAGGTGCATCACCGGCATGTTGCCGCCGCCGATCAGCTTGCCGGCGGTGTTGCCGCCCTCGAAGAAGTCAGGGTTGGTGCCGACGATGACGATTGCCATCAGGCCCAGCGCGCACACCACCATGAAGAAATAGCCGATGCAGCCGCTCGCCACGAAGACGCTCTTGCGGGCCTCCTTGGCGTTGGGCACGGTGAAGAAGCGCATCATGATGTGCGGCAGGCCGGCAGTACCGAAGACCAGGCCGAGGGACAGGGACACCGCGTTGACCGGGTCGGCCAGCAGGGAGCCGGGGCCCATGATCTTGATGCCGTCCTTGTGTGCTTCCACGGCCTTTTGCGCGGCGGTTTCGAGGCTGAAACCGAACTGGCTCAGGGACAGGAACAGCAGCACGGTGCCGCCGAACAGCATCAGGCAGGCCTTGATGATCTGTACCCAGGTGGTGGCGATCATGCCGCCGAAGGTCACGTAGATCACCATCAGCACGCCGACGACGATCACCGCTGTGGTGTAGTCGAGGCCGAACAGCAGCTTGATGAGCTGGCCGGCACCGACCATCTGCACGATCAGGTAGAAGCACACCACGGTCAGCGAGCCGAAGGCGGCGAAGCTGCGGATGGTGCCCTGATCGAGGCGGTAGGAGGCGATGTCGGCAAAGGTGAACTTGCCGAGGTTGCGCAGGCGCTCGGCCATCAGGAACAGGATCACCGGCCAGCCGACGAAGAAGCCGATGGCGTAGATGAAGCCGTCCAGGCCCTTCGAGAAGGTCATCGCCGACAGGCCCAGCAGGGTTGCCGCCGACATGTAGTCACCGGCGATCGCCAGGCCGTTCTGGAAGCCGGTGATGCCGCCGCCGGCGGTGTAGAAGTCGGCGGTGGACTTGGTGCGGCTGGCCGCCCAGTAGGTGATGCCCATGGTGCCAACCACGAACACGAAGAACATGCCGATGGCGGTCATGTTGAGGGGCTGCTTCTGCACGGCGCCGATGGCGTCGGCGGCGTAGGCGGCGGCGCCCATCAGGGCCAGCAGCGTTGCACCGAGGAGTTGTTTACGGGCGATCACTTGGTGGCCTCCTGGACGATCTCGTTGTTGAGCCGGTCGAACTCGCCGTTCGAGCGGCTGACGAACCAGCCGGTGAGCAGCCAGGAGCCGATGATGATGGCGGCGCCGATGGGCACCCCGATGGTGAGGGTCGAGCCCGCCGAGATCGGCGTGCGCATCACATCCGGGGCGAAGGCGACGAGCATCATCATCGCGTAGTAGGTGATCAGCACGACGGCGCTGAGCAGGTAGGCGAAGCGGCTGCGCTTGCCTTCAAGTTCCGAGAAGAGCGGGTTGGCCCGCACTTTCCTGTAGATCTCCGCTGACATGGTTCCTCCTTTGGAAGGTGTTGAAGGTCTCTGGTTTTTCTAGTTGTTTGGGGGTGAGTGCTGTTCTCCCCCCGGTCCTGCTTTTTTATGGGTACTGCGGGGTCTTACATGTTCGGGTAGTTCGGGCCGCCGCCTCCTTCGGGCACCGCCCAGTCGATGTTCTGTGTCGGATCCTTGATGTCGCAGGTCTTGCAGTGCAGGCAGTTCTGCGCGTTGATCTGCATGCGCGGGCCGCTCGTGTCCTCGACGATTTCGTACACGCCGGCCGGGCAATAGCGGGTTTCCGGTGCGTTGTAGAGGGCCAGGTTGGTGGCGACCGGCACCGAGGCGTCCTTCAGGCGCAGGTGGCAGGGCTGCTCTTCGCTGTGGTTGGTGGCCGAGATGAACACCGAGGACAGGCGGTCGAAGCTGATCTTGCCGTCCGGCTTCGGATAAACGATCGGCGCACACTCGGAGGCCTTCTTCAGCTGGGTGTGGTCGGCGTGGTGGCGCAGCGTCCACGGTGCCCGGCCCTTCAGCAGGAAGGTGTCGATGGCGCTGTAGGCGATGCCGCCCCACAGCCCCCAGCGGAAGCTCGGGCGGATGTTGCGCACCGTGTACAGCTCGTCCCACAGCCAGCTCTTCTTCAGGCGTTCCGGGTAGCCGAGCACTTCGTGGCCGGTCTGTCCTTCGGCGCCGAGGTGGGCGAAGATCGCCTCGGCGGCCTCGATGCCCGACTTCATTGCCATGTGGGTGCCCTTGACCTTCGGCACGTTGAGGAAGCCGGCGGTGTCGCCGACCAGCACGCCGCCGGGGAAGGTCAGCTTGGGCACCGACTGGAAACCGCCTTCGTTGAGGGCGCGCGCACCATAGGCGATGCGTCGGCCGCCATCGAAGTACTTGCGGATCTCCGGGTGGGTCTTGAAGCGCTGGAATTCCTCGTAGGGCGACAGGTGCGGATTGCTGTAGTCGAGGCCGACCACGAAGCCGACCGCGACCTGGTTGTTCTCCAGGTGGTACAGGAAGGAGCCGCCATACACGTCGGACGGCACCGGCCAGCCGACTGTATGCACGGTGAGGCCCGGCTGGTGGACTTCGGGGCGGACTTCCCACAGTTCCTTGATGCCGATGCCGTAGGTCTGCGGATCGGCGCCGTCGCGCAGATTGAACTTGCTGAACAAGCCCTTGGTGAGGGAGCCGCGGCAGCCTTCGGAGAACACCGTCTGGCGCGCGTGCAGTTCGATGCCCGGCTGGTGGTTGGGGCCGGGTTCGCCGTTCTTCTCGAGGCCCATGTCGCCGGTGGCGATGCCCTTCACCGAGCCGTCCTCGTGGTAGAGCACCTCGGCGGCGGCGAAGCCCGGGTAGATCTCGACACCCAGTTCTTCGGCCTGCTGGCCGAGCCAGCGCACCACGTTGCCGAGGCTGACGATGTAGTTGCCGTCGTTGTGCATCTGCGGCGGCGTCGGCAGCTTGTAGGCCTTGTCGGTGGTCAGGAACAGGAAGCGGTCCTCCTTCACCGGCGTGTTGAGGGGCGCGCCGCGTTCCTTCCAGTCGGGGAAGAGTTCTTCCAGGGAACGGGTTTCGATGACCGCGCCGGACAGGATGTGGGCGCCGACTTCGGAGCCTTTCTCGACGATGCACACCGAAAGCTCGCTGCCGGCCTTTTCGGACAGTTGCTTCAGGCGGATCGCGGTCGTCAGGCCGGAGGGGCCTGCGCCGACGATCACCACGTCGTATTCCATCGCGTCACGGGTCATTGCTGCGTTCTCCGAACAAAAAGGGGCTCCTGCCCGCCTCCGGAGAGGCGGGGCACGGACCGGCCGTCAGGCCGGGAAAGGGGGGAAAGGCCTTTAGAAGAGGGCTTCTTCCAGGGCCAGCACCGACTCGGCGCCATTCACGATGGCATCCCGGTAGCTGTTGGCTTCGGGGATCACGTGCTGGGCGAAGTAGGCGGCGGTGGCCAGCTTGGCCTTGTAGAAGTCGCCATCGGCCGCATCCAGGCGGGTGGCGGCGATCTGCGCGGAACGGGCCATCAGCCAGCCGCCGACGACGATGCCGGTCAGCTTGAGGAAGGGCACCGAGCCGGCCGCGGCGGCTTGCGGGTTGGCGTCGTAGTTGGCGAGCAGCCAGTTGGTGGCTTCGTCCAGTGCGGCGATGCCGGTGCCCAGCGCGTCGGCCAGGCCCTTCAGCGTTGCGTTGTCGGAGCCACGCAGCGCGGAGGCGGTTTCGGCGATTTCGGCGAGCAGTTGCTGCATGCTCTTGCCGCCTTCCTTGGCGGTCTTGCGGCCGATCAGGTCATTGGCCTGGATCGCGGTGGTGCCTTCGTAGATGGTGATGATGCGGGCGTCGCGCATGTACTGGGCGGCGCCGGTTTCCTCGATGAAGCCCATGCCGCCGTGTACCTGCACGCCGTTCCAGGTGATGCCCTGGGCGTTCTCGGTGCACCAGCCTTTCACCACCGGGGTCAGCAGTTCGAGGCGGCGCTGGTTGGCGGCGCGCACGTCGGCGTCCGGGTGGCTCTTGGCGCGGTCCATGCAGCCGGCCACGTAGTAGGCGAGGGCGCGGCCCGCTTCGGTGCGGGACTTCATGTCCATCAGCATGCGGCGCACGTCCGGATGGTGCAGGATGGGCTTCTTCTCGCCGGATTTGTCGCCGATGATCTTGCCCTGGATGCGCTCGCGGGCGTAGGCCAGCGCGTGCTGGTAGCTGCGCTCGGAGACGCCGACGCCCTCCAGGCCGACGTTCAGGCGGGCGTGGTTCATCATCGTGAACATGTACTCGAGGCCACGGTTCGGCTCGCCGACCAGGTAGCCGATGGCGCCGCCCTTGTCACCAAAGGACATGACGGCGGTGGCGCTGCCGTGGATGCCCATCTTGTGCTCGATGGAGGCGCAGATCAGGTCGTTGCGCTCGCCGAGGCTACCGTCCGCATTGACGAGGAACTTCGGCGCGATGAACAGGGAGATGCCCTTCACGCCCGGAGGGGCGTCCGGCAGGCGGGCCAGCACGAGGTGGACGATGTTCTCGGCCATGTCGTGCTCACCCCAGGTGATGAAGATCTTGGTGCCGCTGATCGCGTAGCTGCCGTCGCCGCGAGGTTCGGCCTTGGTCCGGATGGCGGCGAGGTCGGAGCCGGCCTGCGGCTCGGTGAGGTTCATCGTGCCGGTCCATTTGCCGGACACCATGTTGGGCAGGTAGGTCGCCTTCAGCTCGTCGGAGCCGTGGTGGGCAATGGCTTCCACCGCGCCCAGCGTCAGCATCTGGCACAGGGAGAAGGAGATGCTGGCGGACTTCCACATTTCCAGCACGGCGGTGGACACGGTCACCGGCAGGCCCTGGCCGCCGAATTCGGTGGAGGCGGGCATGCCGTTCCAGCCGGTTTCACAGAAGGAGGCATAGGCTTCCTTGAAACCGTCGGCGGTGGTCACCACGCCGTTGTTCCACTTGTTGCCCTGCTTGTCGCCCACGGGGTTGAGCGGATCGACGACTTCGGTGGCGAACTTTCCGGCTTCCTCGAGGATGGCCTCGACCAGGTCGGTGGACACGTCCTCATTGCCGGGCAGACCGACGATTTCCTGCAGGCCGGCCAGCTCGTTCATGGCGAACAGCATGTCCTTCACGGGGGCGACGTAATTGCTCATGGTGTTTCCTTGCGAATTCGGTAGATGGGTTTGTCGCCGTGGGCGGCGGCTTCACGTGCGGCCCACGGGGAGAGCGTGCTTACAGGGCGGACGCCAATTGCGGCACGGCCTCGAAGAGGTCGGCGACGAGGCCGTAGTCGGCCACCTGGAAGATCGGCGCTTCCGGATCCTTGTTGATCGCGACGATCACCTTGGAGTCCTTCATGCCGGCCAGGTGCTGGATGGCGCCGGAGATGCCGACGGCCAGGTAGAGCTGCGGCGCGACGATCTTGCCGGTCTGGCCGACCTGGTAGTCGTTGGGCACGAAGCCGGCATCGACGGCGGCGCGGCTGGCGCCCATGGCGGCGCCGAGCTTGTCGGCCAGAGGTTCGAGCACGGCGCGGTAGTTGTCGCCACTGCCGAGGCCGCGGCCGCCGGAGACGATGATCTTGGCGGCGCCCAGCTCAGGACGGGCGGACACGGTCAGCTCGCGGCCGACGAGCTTGGACAGGCCCAGGTCGGCACCGGTAGCGATAGCTTCCACGGCAGCGGAGCCGCCTTCGGCGACCGCGTCGAAGGCGGTGGTGCGCACGGTGATGACCTTGACCGCGTCAGCGGACTTGACGGTGGCCAGCGCATTGCCGGCGTAGATCGGGCGCACGAAGGTGTCGGCGGACTCGATGGCGACGATGTCGGAAATCTGGGCCACGTCAAGCAGCGCGGCGACGCGCGGCAGTACGTTCTTGCCGAAGGTGGTGGCGGGGGCCAGCACGTGGCTGTAGCCGCCGGCCTTGACCACGTCCACCAGCAGCGCGGCGAGGTTCTCGGCGCTGTGGTCGGCGTAGGCGGTGCCGTCGGCGAGTTTGACCTTGGCGACGCCGGCCAGCTTGGCGGCGGCTTCGGCAGCGCTGCCGCAGGCGGCGCCGGCGACCAGCACTTCGACTTCGCCACCCAGCTTGACGGCGGCGCTGACGGTGTTGAGGGTGGCGGCCTTCAGGCCGGTGTTGTCGTGTTCGGCAATGACGAGAATGGACATGTTCAGATCACCTTCGCTTCGTTCTTGAGCTTCTCGACCAACTGGGCCACATCGGCCACCTTGACGCCGGCACCGCGGGCGGCGGGTTCGACGACCTTCAACGTGCTCAGGCGCGGGGCCACGTCGACACCCAGGTCGGCCGGCTTGACGGTGTCGAGCGGCTTCTTCTTGGCCTTCATGATGTTCGGCAGCGTGGCGTAGCGCGGCTCATTGAGGCGCAGGTCGGTGGTGATCACCGCCGGCAGCGGCAGGGACAGGGTTTCCAGGCCGCCGTCGATCTCGCGGGTCACGCTGACGCGCTCCGCGCCGACTTCGACCTTGGAGGCGAAGGTCGCCTGCGGCCAGCCGAGCAGCGCGGCCAGCATCTGGCCGGTCTGGTTGGAGTCGTCGTCGATGGCCTGCTTGCCGAGGATCACCAGGCGCGGCTGTTCCTTGTCCACCAGGGCCTTGAGCAGCTTGGCGACGGCCAGCGGCTGCAGGTCGGCGTCGGATTCGACGAGGATGCCGCGGTCGGCGCCGATGGCCATCGCGGTGCGCAGGGTTTCCTGGCACTGGGCGACGCCGGCGGACACTGCGACCACTTCGGTGGCCTTGTTGGCTTCCTTCAGGCGCACGGCTTCCTCGATGGCAATTTCATCGAAGGGGTTCATGGCCATCTTGACGTTGGCCAGCTCGACGCCGGACTGGTCGGCCTTGACGCGGATCTTGACGTTGTAATCGACGACGCGCTTGACGGGCACGAGGATCTTCATGGGTTCTTGTCTCCGATTGTGTTTATTCGATCGCCGAGGCCGACTCGGCCTGCTGGCGCAGTACGAACTTCTGGATCTTGCCGGTGGAGGTCTTGGGCAGTACGCAGAACTCCACGAACTTGGGCACCTTGTAGCGGGCCAGGTGCTCGCGGCAGTGGGCGACGATGTCTTCCACCGTGACCTTGGCGTCTTCCTTCACCTCGATGTAGGCGGCCGGCACTTCGCCCCACTTCTCGTCGGGCTTGGCGACCACCGCGGCGGTCAGCACGGCCGGGTGGCGGTACAGCACTTCTTCAACTTCCAGCGAGGAGATGTTCTCGCCGCCGGAGATGATCACGTCCTTTGAGCGGTCCTTGATCTTCACGTAGCCGTCCGGGTGCATCACCGCCAGGTCGCCGGTGTGGAACCAGCCGCCGGAGAAGGCCTCCGCGGTAGCCTTTTCGTTCTTGAGGTAGCCCTTCATGACCAGGTTGCCGCGAAACATGATCTCGCCCATGGTCTCGCCATCGGCGGGGACCGGCTCCATGGTCTGCGGGTCGAGGACGGTGATGCCTTCCTGCATGTGGTAGCGCACGCCCTGGCGGCCGTTGCGTTCGGCGCGCTGGGCGATCGGCAGCTCGTCCCATTCCGGGTGCTTGGCGCATACGGCGGCCGGGCCGTAGGTTTCGGTCAGGCCATACACGTGGGTGATGTCGAAGCCGATGCGTTCCATGCCTTCGATGATCGCGGCCGGGGGCGCGGCGCCGGCGATCAGCGCCGACACCTTGTGCTCGATGCCGGCGCGCAGGCCTTCCGGCGCGTTGATCAGCATGCCGTGTACGATCGGTGCGCCGCAGAAGTGGGTCACCTTGTGGGTGCGGATCAGCTCGTAGATCAGCGCCACGTCCACCTTGCGCAGGCACACGTTGACGCCGGCGTTGGCGGCCAGGGTCCAGGCGAAGCACCAGCCGTTGCAGTGGAACAGCGGCAGTGTCCACAGATAGACGGCGTGCTGCGGCATGCCCCAGCTGATGATGTTGGAAGCGGAGTTGAGGTAGGCGCCGCGGTGGTGGAAGACCACGCCCTTCGGGTTGCCGGTGGTGCCGGAGGTGTAGTTGAGGGCGATGGCGTCCCATTCGTCGGCGGGCAACGACCACTTGAACTCCGGGTCGGCGTCGGCGAGGAAGTCCTCGTACTCGATCTCGCCGAGGCGGGTGTCGCCCGGGTATTCCGGGTCGAGGGCGTCGATGACCAGCGGCTTGGGGCCTTCCAGCAGTTCGAGGGCCGGGGCGATGATGGCGGCGAACTCGGGGTCGGTGATCAGCACCTTGGCTTCGCCGTGGGCCAGCATGAAGGCGATGGCTTCCGGATCGAGGCGGGTGTTGAGGGTGTTCAGCACGGCACCGACCATCGGCACGCCGAAGTGGGCCTCGACCATCGCCGGGATGTTGGGCAGCATCACCGCCACCGTGTCGCCACGGCCGATGCCGCGCTGGGCCAGGGCGCTGGCCAGGCGGCGGCAGCGGCTGTAGGTTTCGCTCCAGGTGAAGCGGCGGGCGCCATGGATCACCGACAGGCGGTTCGGATAGACCTGGGCGCTACGCTCGAGAAAGGACAAGGGCGACAGCGGGACATGGTTGGCCGCGCATTTGTCCAGCCCTTGCTCGTAGGGATTGTTCGACACCTGTTTTTCTCCTCTTGGTTCTTGGCGCCACGACTTGATGAGGCGGTGGCTCTGGGGCCCGTTCCCCGGGGCGGCCTTGTGGGCGGAATCCCGAAGATCGAAGAGGAGGTTCGCAAACAACCTTGTCGGAAGTTTCGTGAAAATGTACTCAATTTTGTCGGCCGTCTCCGCCGCCCGGGACGCTGGCTAAAATCGGATCAGGCAGCCATTCAGGCCGCACGGAAACAGGACAGCGATGAACGAGCAGGACAGGCCCGAACCCCCCGTCGAGGAACGTCAGCCCAGCGGTGAACACCCCGCAGACGGTGCGCAGCCGTCCTCCGACCGGCGCTACCGGGAGATGCTCGGGGCGGGGCTCGACCTGCTCGACCAGGGCGTCACCGTCTTCGACGAGGAACTGCGCATGGTGGCGTGGAACGGTGCCTTCCTGCGACTGCTCGACTTTCCGGCGGAGTTGGCCAGCCCCGGCGTGTCCTTCGAGGTCTTCATCCGCTACAACGCCGAGCGCGGCGACTATGGCCCCGGCGATCCGGAGGTGCAGGTGGCCGAGCGGGTGGCGCGGGCGCGCAGCTTCCTGCCCCACGTCACCGAGCGCGTGCGGCCCAACGGTCAGGTGCTGTCGATCCGCGGTTTTCCGTTGCCGCATCAGGGCTTCATCACGGTGTATACCGACGTCACCGAGCAGCGCCGCTCCCAGCAGCAGATTGCCGATCATCAGGCCGAACTGGAGGCGCACATCCATGTCCGCACCGAGGAGCTGACCCGCGCCAACGTCGAGCTGACCGCGGCGATCCAGTCCAACAAGGCGATCACCCAGGCCCTGCAGCGCAGCGAGCAGCGCCTGCGCGAGATCACCGACGCGATTCCGGCGGCGATCGCCTATTTCGACCGCAGCGGAATCTACCGCTATGCCAACAAGGGCTACGCGGAGTGGTTCGGCTGGTCGGCGCGTGAAGTGGAGGGCAAGCAGATCCGCGACGTCACCGGGCAGGAGGTGTACGCACTCGTCGCCGGTTACCTGGCCCGCGCGCTGGCCGGCGAGCAGGTGTCCTACGAATACACCCTCACCGGCCGCGACGGCATGCCGGCTCGCGCCAGCAGCACGCTGGTGCCGGACATCGGACCGGACGGCGAGGTGCAGGGCTGTTACGTGCACTCGGTGGACGTCACCGAGCAGCGCCGAACCGAGGCGGCACTGGCCCAGGCCCAGAAGATGGAAGCCATCGGCCAGCTCACCGGCGGCCTCGCCCACGACTTCAACAACATGCTGACGGTGGTCATCGGCAACCTGGTGGCGCTGAAGGAAAACCACCCCAACGATCCGCTCACCGAGAACTTCGTCGAGCCGGCCATGCAGGCCGCCAACCGCGGCGCCGAGCTGATCCGCCGGCTGCTCGGCTTCGCCCGCCGCCAGCCGCTGGAGCCGCGGCCGGTGGAGGTCAATGAGCTGATCCTTGGCATGTCCAAGCTGATCCGCCGCAGCCTGCCGTCCACCATCGCGGTCAGCACGGCCAGCCGCGAGCCCTGTCTGGTGGCGATGGTGGATGCCCACCAGCTCGAGAACGCGCTGCTCAACCTGGCGCTCAATGCCCGCGACGCGATGCCCAACGGCGGCGAGCTGCGTATCGAGTCGTCGCTGGAGCAGCTCAGCGTGCATGCCGCCGCCGACCTGGAAGTGCCGCCCGGCGACTATGTGCAGATCGCCGTCAGCGACAACGGCATGGGCATGGACGGCAGCACCCTGGCGCGGGTTTTCGAACCCTTCTTCACCACCAAGCAGTTCGGCATGGGCAGCGGCCTCGGTATGTCGATGGTGTACGGCTTCGTCAAGCAGTCGGGTGGCGGCGTTCGCATCCGCAGCCGCCAGGCCCGTGGCACCACGGTGGCCCTGCTGCTGCCCAGCATCGCCGAGGACGACCAGCACGACGCGCTGCCGGCCGGTTCCGACGTGAATGCCGCCGACCTGGCCGGCAAGCTGGTGCTGCTCGCCGAGGACGACGTGGACGTGCGTACCGTGGTGCGCATGCAGCTGGCCGAGCTGGGCTGCGCAGTGGTGGAGGCCGAGAACGGTGCCGAGGCGGCCGACATGGTGGAGAACATTCCGGCCATCGCGCTGGTGATCTCCGACGTGGTGATGCCCGGCACGATGGACGGCCGGGCCCTGGCGCGCTTCGTACGGCGCTTCCGCCCGGAGCTGCCGATCGTGCTGATGAGCGGCTTCGCCGAGGCTCAGGCCAGCGTCGAGGCCGACCCCGATCTGCCGCTGCTGGCCAAGCCCTTCTCCCGCGACAAGCTGCTGGCGGCCTTGCGTCCGCTGGCCGCATGAGCCAAGCTTCCGGGCTATGGCTCATACCCGTCCCCCAGAACTGATCTACGTGGTTGAGGACGAGGCGGCGATCGCGCGCCTCATCGCCGACACGCTGGAAAAATTCGGCTACCGGGCCGAGTTGTTCCGCACCGCCGAGGCCTTTTTCCACGGCCTGCGCCACAAGGCGCCGGAGCTGGTGATCCTCGACCTGGGCCTGCCCGATATGGACGGCATGGCGGTGCTGCAGCAGCTGCGCGGCAAGCACGCCTGCGGCTTGTTGGTGGTGACCGGGCGCAGCGACACCTACGACCGGGTCATGGGCCTGGAGCTGGGCGCCGACGACTACGTGGTGAAGCCCTTCGAGCCGCGCGAGCTGATCGCCCGCGTGCGCAGCATCCTGCGCCGCTACCCGGGCCAGGTGGTGCTGCCGGCCGACCCCAGCCAGCGCGTCGCCGAATTTGCCGGCTGGCGCTTCGAGCCGGGCAGCAACACCCTCACCAGCCCCAGCGGCGAGCAGGACACCCTCAGCACCGCCGAGGCCCAGCTGCTGTCGGTGCTGCTGGCCCACCCCAACCACATCCTGACCCGCGAGCAGCTGCTCGGCGGGCGTGACGTGTCGGCACTGGACCGCAGCATCGACCTGCGCGTCTCGCGCCTGCGTCGCCGCTTCGAGGAAAACCCCCAGCACGCCAAGCTGATCAAGACCGTCTACGGCGCCGGCTACCTGTTGGCGGCGACGGTGAACTGGTCCTGAGCCGGCGGTCGGGGCATCGCACATCGGCAGGCTGCGACAAATGGTCGCATCGGCCGCCGTCCCTTTCCGCACAAGCCGCCGGGCGCGCTAAGCTGCGGCCCCCGAACCAAGGAGTCATTCAGTGCACATCATCCACAAGCTCGCAGGGCTGGCATTGGCCGGCCTGTTCATCGGCAGCGCCGCCGCCGCGGACCTGGACGTCAAGGACCCGTGGGTGCGCGGCACCGTGCCAGCCCAGAAGGTCACCGGCGCCTTCATGCAGCTCAGCAGTCAGGGCGGTGTCACCGTCGTCGGCGTGGCCAGCCCGGCGGCCGGCCTCGTCGAGATCCACGAGATGGCGATGGACGGCGGCGTGATGAAGATGCGCGCTGTAACGCGCCTGGACGTGCAGCCCGGCAAGCCGGTCGAGCTGAAGCCGGGCAGCTACCACGTGATGCTGATCGATCTGAAGAAACCCCTGGCGGCGGGCGAGGTGGTGCCGATCACGCTGAAGGTGGAAGGCAAGGACAAGAAGGTCGAGTCGGTCGAGGTGAAGGCCTCGGTGCGGGCACTGACGGCCGCAGCGCCGATGGAGCACGATCACAAGCGCATGCACTGAGGCCGTTGCGGCCCGCGGGTCTGGCACCGGAGTCCGTCACGGGCGCGGTGCGCGCCGTGCCGGGCCGGCGGCCTCCTCGAACAGGCGGGTGATGGTCTGGCGCAGGCGTTGGGAGGCGCGGGCGTAGTCGCCGCCGGTGACCAG
Source organism: Zoogloea sp. GW822-FHT05C07 (assembly GCF_058800215.1). Classification (NCBI taxonomy): domain Bacteria; kingdom Pseudomonadati; phylum Pseudomonadota; class Betaproteobacteria; order Rhodocyclales; family Zoogloeaceae; genus Zoogloea; species Zoogloea sp. GW822-FHT05C07. The sequence goes on along the minus strand of NZ_CM179510.1, from coordinate 1,675,179 downwards.
GCGGACGGCTTCGTCGTGCTGGCCGGCATTGAAGGCCAGCACGGCCTGGCCGGCGTAACGGTGGAATTCGGCGTGGTGGCGGCGCAGCTCGCTGAAGCTGTCGAGGGTGCCGAAGCGTTCCTGGCCGCGGCCATAGAGCCAGCGGCCGAGGGTGCTGCGCTTGTCAAGGAAGACCTGGTCGGCGGCGATGGGGCCTTTGCCGGGGCTGAACAGGCGGGCTTCGAGGCGGGCCTTCCAGCGCATGTGGGCCTCAATGGCGTCAATGGCGTCCAGGTCGATGGGACGACTGGTCGCCCCGGGCAGGACCGTCAGCGGCTCATCTTCCCGCTCCCCGTCGTTGGCCGTGTCATCGGTGCGCTCGCGGCGGAGCCATTTTTTCCAATCCATCCATCGACCTCGCTGTGTCTCGTGCCGGGGCCGTCCGGAAAGAACGTGCCGGGCCGCCGAGAGCTTAGTCGATATCTGATTTAAATATCCTCTGCGAATTGCTCCGATTGGGCGGTGGCGAGCACACCGCTGGCGCGCAGCATGGCCTTGTAGGCCTTCATGACCGGGCGGGAGATCATCGTCTCGGCGAGCAGGCGCTGCTCGTAGATGCGTTCCACCAGCGCGTCGTCCATGCCCTGGCGGGCAATGGCGATGAGGCGGTGGTCGGTGTCGTCGAGGATGTGGCCGGGGCGCTCCTTCACCGCATCGTAGATGACTGCGATGATCTCCTTCTCCTGCGGGTTCATCTTGCACTTGCCGTCGAGGATCTTGAGCATCACCGTCGTCGTGCAGTCGACGTCGCTGGGCGTCAGCGGTGCCTGCCGCGCCCAGGCCGCCGCCGGATGTTCAGGCATGGGCCACCTCCAGGCCGCGGAAGGTGGCGCAGCGCGTGAACGCGGCCAGGTCGGGCGGACAGGCCTTCTGCTTGCAGTACTTGGCGGTCAGCTTGGCGAGGCCCTTGATGTCGCGCCCGCTGGCATCGGGGAACAGCGTCGCCAGGCGTTCGATCAGCGCCGCGTCGAGGACCAGCCCGAACTGCTCGGCCATCACCTGCCAGATGCGCTGGCGCGCCGCGGCGTCGGGCGAGGCGTACTTGATGAGGGCGATGCAGCGCGACACGATGGCTTCGTCGATGTCGTCGATGCGGTTGGTGGTGAGGAACAGCAGGCCGTTGAAGTATTCGAGCACGCGCAGGAAGACGCCGACCACCGCGTTCATGGTGATGTTGTCGTCGCGCCGCTTGATGTACACGTCGGCCTCGTCGATGAGCATCACCGCGCCCCAGCGCTGGGCGCGGGTCAGCACTTCCTTCAGCGTGGTTTCCATGGCTGCCACGTTGAGGCCGAGCTGGCCCGAGTGCACCCGGTACAGCGGCCGCCGGATGATCTCGGAATACACCTCGGCGGTGAGGGTCTTGCCGACCCCCGGTGGGCCGGCGCACAGCACCGTGGTGCCGCCGGACTTGCCGGCCACGATGTCGTCCATCAGGAGGTCCATCTCGGCGGTAAGGATGTCGATCAGGTCGGTCTGCTCGGCGGGCAGGATCAGCTTCTGCTTGAGGGCCGGCTTGTACTCGTAGGGGTGGATGTCGCCGACGTGCACCCACAGGTAGTGGTGCAGGTCGAGGTGGAACATCAGGATGAAGAAGTGCACCGGCAGGCTGGTGAACAAGCCCTTGGGCATCGCGTCGCGGGACGCCTCCACCGCGTCGTCGGCCTTGTAGCGCAGGCTCTTGGCGGCGCGGCGCAGGTAGGGGCCGAGGATGTCGCCGGGGGCGTCGAGGGTCAGCACGCGGTCGGACAGGATGCCTTCGTCGTTCACCAGGCGCGCGTCGCCGCCGCTGGAGGACAGGATCACCACGTCCTTGCGCGACCAGTCGGTGTCCCGGTGGCTGGCGGTGGGGTTCTCTGCGTAGAGGGCGGTGCCGCGGCCGGAGAACTGTTCGCCGTAGCGGGCGCGCCAGTCGAAGTAGCGCTCGGCCATGTCGTCGTAGGCGGTGATCAGCTCCGGCGTTTCCTTCAGGTAGCCCTTGGCGGCGAAGATGCCGCCGACCGTGCGGTTGGCGATGTCGCTGGCGATGATGCGGATGTTGCTGGTGACGATTTTGCCGCGGGTGTTGGCCTTCAGCTCGATCAGCACCTTGCCGGTTTCCTCGTTGGAAGCCGGCGTGTAGTCGAGGCGGGTGACCACCCAGGCGGTCGGTTTGCCGGCGCTGGCGGCGCTGAACAGCCAGCCGCGGATCGCGTCGTCGGCCAAGTAGCGGGCGATGGCCGGCACCAGCAGCTCCAGGTCTTCCGATTCGAAGCGCATGCCGTCGCCAGCCAGCGCCTTACGCAGCGTGGAGATCTGCGCGGCGCGGGCACGCATCTCGGGGCCGGCGCCTTCGAACAGCACTTCGAGGAAATGCAGTTCGTCGTGCTCCATTTGCAGGAAGCTCACTTCGGCGCGGTTGCCGAAGCGCATCTGCTCCAGCAGCCAGGACAGGCGCGGGTGGGCCTGTACCAGGGCCTCGACGAACGGGCGTTCGAGCTGCAACTTCATCTGTGATTCCTCCGCATGGCTCGGAGGCTCTCACGCAAGTTTCGCGCCGCCGTGCAGACACTCGGCCAGCCCGGCTATTTCAGGCTTGCAGAGGGTGCGGGCGATGCCATCCGTGTGGGGAAGCCGACAAGGGCGTGCGTCAATGTGCGGTCTGCCCGCCGGCCAGCGCGTCCACCAGGGCCTGGGCATGGGGCGACAGGGCCAGGTCGCGGCGCACGACGATGGACAGGTCGCGGCTGGCCCAGGGTTCGTCCACGTCCACCACCGCGAAGGGGCGCTGGCGGCCGGCGCGCTCCGCCGCCGAGCGCGGCACCAGGCCCAGGCCGACGCCGGCGCCGGCCATGCGCAGCACGGCCTCGAAGCTGCGCACTTCGATGCGTACGTCCAGCCGACCGCCGGTTTCCGCCACGTAGTTCATCAGCCCGGTGTGGAAGGCGCTGCCGGTGTGCAGCATCACGAAGGGCTGGTCGAGGACTTCGGCAATGCGCACACGGGCCCGCGCCGACACCGGATGGCCGGGCGGGGTGACCAGCACGATGCGGTCCTGCCGGTAGGGGCGGGCGAGCAGCACGTCCGGCGGCACCTCGCCGGCCACCACACCGATCTCCGTTTCGCCGCTGGCCACGCAGCGCAGGATCTCCGGGCTGGTCATCTCCTTGAGGGTTACGCGGATATGCGGCTCGGCGCGCAGGAAGTCGCCGAGGTCGTCGGGCAGGAAGCAGTTGATGGCGTTGGTGTTGGCGTACAGGCTGACTTGGGCGCGCACGCCGCGGGCGAAGGGCGACAGGTCGGCGTGCATCTGTTCGAGCTGGGCGAACACCTGGCGGGCATGGCCGAGCAGCGCCTCGCCGGCACGGGTCGGGCGCAGGCCGCGGGCGTGGCGGTCGAAGAGGGCCACGCCGAGGCTTTCCTCCAGGCGCGCCAGGCGATGGCTGGCAGAGGACGGGGCCAGGTGGGCGCGCGCTGCGCCGCGGGTCAGGCTGGCCTCTTCGGCAATCGCCGCGAAGAGGCGCAGGTCGGTGAGGTCGTAGTGCAAGCTTTCGTCTCCGGCGAATACAGCCCCCGGATCTTACCAATTCCCCCCGTAGCGATCCGGTGGCCTAATGGGGGCCGTTCCAATTTGTCGAATGCTCATGAACCCCGGTCACCGTGTCGGGCTCATCTTCGCCGTTCTCGGCGCGGTGGGCTTTTCCTTCAAGGCCATCCTGATCAAGCTGGCCTATCCCTACGGCGTCGATGCGATCACCCTGCTGGCCCTGCGCATGGGCATGTCGTTGCCCTTCTTCATCGCTCTCGGCTGGCAGGACCAGCGCCGCCGCCAGCCGGAACCGCTGACCCGGCGGGATGTGCTGTTGCTGCTCGGCCTTGGCACCTCGGGCTACTACCTGGCGAGCTACCTGGACTTCCTCGGCCTGCACTACATCTCGGCGGCCCTCGAACGGTTGATCCTGTTCGCCTACCCGACATTGGTGGTGGTGCTGTCGGCGCTCTTCCTCGGCAAGCCGATCACCCGCCGGGCGATGGCCTGCATCGCGCTGTGCTATGCGGGCATTGCGCTGGCGCTGGCCCATGACCTGACGATCACCGGCACCGCCCGCGATGTGTGGATCGGCGGCAGCCTGGTGTTCGCCAGCGCGGTGTCCTACGCGCTGTACCTGATGGGTAACGGCCAGGCGGTGGTCAGGCTGGGCGCGGCGCGCACCACGGCGTGGGCGAGCACTGCCGCCTGCGTGCTGTGCCTGGCCCACTTCGCGCTGACCCGGCCCCTCGGCCTCTTGGTGCAGCCGGCGCCCGTGCTGTTGCTGGCGGCTGCAATGGCGCTGTTCTCGACGGTGCTGCCGGTGTGGATGGTGTCGGAGGCGATGCGCCGCCTGGGCGCTGGCCCAGTGTCGCTGATCGGCACCCTCGGGCCGGTGATCACGCTGTTCCTTGGCTGGCTGATCCTCACCGAGCCGATCGGGCTGTTCCAGCTGCTCGGCGGATCGCTGGTGGTGGCCGGCGTGGTGCTGGTGGGGAAGAAGGGTTGATCGAGCCTGGCCGGCGGGGCGGACCCGCCGGCTGGCTGCTCAGTCGTGCTTTTCGGCGACGATGCGGTAGCAGGGGTTGTACTTCTTGCCTGGCAGCTTCATGCGGCCCTGGGCCACGAAGGAGGCCATCAGCTCGTCCATCGGGCCCATGATCGTCGGGTCGCCGTGGATCTCGAAGCTGCCGTGCTTCTCGATCTCGCGGATGCCTTCGTCCTTCACGTTGCCGGCCACCACGCCCGAGAACGCGCGACGCAGGTTGGCGGCCAGCAGGTGGGCCGGCTGTTCCTTGTGCAGCTTGAGGCCGCGCATGCGCTCGTGGGTCGGACGGAAGGGCTGCTGGAATTCATGCTCGATGCGTAGCAGCCAGTTGAAGTAGTAGGCGTCGCGCCTTTCCTTGCGGAAGTTGCGCACCTGGTCGACGCCGCTCTTGATCTCCCGCGCCACCCGCGCCGGGTCGTTGATGATGATCTTGTAGCGCTGGCGGGCTGCGTCGCCGAGGGTTTCGGCGATGAAGCGGTCGATGCGCACGAAGTATTCCTCGGCGCTCTTCGGGCCGGTGAACACCAGTGGGAAGGGGATCGCCGCGTTGTCCGGGTGGAGCAGGATGCCGAGGATGTAGAGGATCTCCTCGCAGGTGCCGACGCCGCCGGGGAAGACCACGATGCCGTGGCTGGTGCGCACGAAGGCTTCGAGGCGCTTTTCCACGTCCGGCAGGATGACCAGCTCGTTCACCACCGGGTTCGGTGCCTCGGCGGCGATGATGCCCGGCTCGGTGAAGCCCAGGTAGCGGCCGCCCTTGATGCGCTGGGTGGCGTGGGCGATGGCGGCGCCCTTCATCGGCCCCTTCATGGCGCCGGGGCCGCAGCCGGTGCAGATGTCCATGCCGCGCAGGCCGAGCTGGTAGCCGACCAGCTTGGTGTAGTCGTATTCCTCGCGGTTGATCGAGTGGCCGCCCCAGCACACCACCACGTTGGGTTGGGTGATCGGCTGCAGCACGTTGGCGTTGCGCAGGATGTGGAACACCGCGTCGGTGACGCCGGCCGAAGTGCGGAGGTCGAACTTGGAATTGCCGTTGATCTCGTTGCCGACGTACACCACGTCGCGCAGCACCGCGATCAGGTGTTCCTGGATGCCGCGGATCATGCGCCCGTCCACGAAGGCGCTGGCCGGCGCGCCGTGGATGTCGAGCTTGATGCCGCGGGCCCGCTGCAGCACGCGGATGTCGAAGTTGCGGTAACGCTCCAGCAGCTCCTTGCCGTCGTCCATCTCGTTACCGCAGTTGAGCACCGCCAGGGAGCAGTTGCGGTATAGGGTGTTCAGGGCGCTGTCGCCCTGGTTCGACAATTTGGCGGCTTCCGAGCTGGACAGCACTTCCAGGCGCCCGGTGGGGGAGACTTGCGTGTCTACGGTTTCGTATTCCATGGCTGCGCTCTCATTGTCGTTGGGGGACCGGAACGGCAGCCTGCGGGACGTGAGCCTTCCCCCTGGCTGCCGGTGCGGCGCCGCTCGGGAGAGGTCGGACGACCGGCCACGCTGGCCGGTACGGGGGTAATGCGACACCCGTCCGAATCCAGAACAAGGCGACGCTCTGTGGGGCATCTTAACGTAGGGATATTCGTCCGGGAAAGCGGCGGATCTCACGGAAGGGGCGCCGGGCCTTGCTCCGGGGTGGCCTGGCGGGACTGGTCGGGCTGCCGCCGTGTGCTATGGTCATGGCCATGGCCGCCCCGCATCCCGATCCGCTGGCCGGCTTTCCGGCCGGTTTTCTCGATGGCTTCACCTCCCGCGAGGTGGGCAAGGGACAGCTGCTGGCGACGCCGGGACAGGCCCTGAACCAGGTCTTCATCGTGCGCAGCGGTCGTCTGCGGGTCTATCTGGCCAGCGATGCGCGGGAGCTGAGCCTGACCATCCTCGAGCCGGGCGACATCTTCACCACCCACACGCCGACCTTCGTGCGCAGCCTGGAGCCGGCGGCGCTGTCGGTGATCGGCATCCGCGAGTTCGCCGCCAAGCTGGCCGGAGCGCCGGCGGTGGCGCCGCTGATGATGAAGGTGCTGGGGCGCATCCTCGACAACGCGGTGTCGCTGGTGGAAGACCTGGCCTTCCGCGACGTGCCGGCGCGGCTGGCGCGCTTCCTGGTGCGCCAGGCCGAGCGGCGTGGCGAACAGGGTCCGGAGGGCTGCGTGCTGCCCATCGACCTGGGCACCGAGGACATCGCCTGCCTGCTCGGCACGACGCGCCAGTCGGTGTCCTCGCTGATCAACCAGTGGCAGCGGGAAGGCGTGCTGAGCCGCCGCGGGCGGCGCGCGCTGCTGATCCACGACCTGCCCGCGCTGGCCGCCCGCAGCCTGGCGCACGGCTAGCTACCGGCCGGAGTGTCGGCTGGCCGACGGAAGCTGCGGCGGCCTTTACGTACAGTCCGTTTCATCCATTTTTCAGGAGAAACGTGATGAAGCGGGAAAGCGAACACCTTCAGCCGTCCGGCCAGCCGGATCGTTACATCAGCTTTTGCGGGATCGATTGCGATCTGAATGCCCGGCGCCTGATGGAAGTCATCGATGCCCGGCTGCAGGAGCCGGGGCGCGGCAATGTCTTCTGGGACTATTTCCAGAAGAAGCGTCGTGGCGAAGGTGGGCCGCAGGTGGACGATCTGTTCCTGATCCACAGCAACATCAACCAGATCCGCGAGTTCCTGGAGGGCTGCGACGACGAGGCCGGCCTGGCGCTGCTCGAGCAGATCGAGGTGGAGTGCTGCTGAGCGCCGCGCTCAGCTGGCAAAGACCAGGCAGGCGCGCCCCACGTCCTTGGCCTGATACATGGCGTTGTCGGCGCTCTTCATCAGGCTGACGTCGTCCGCGCCATGGTCGGGGAACAGCCCGACGCCGATGGAGGCGGAGATCTGCAGCTCCAGTCCGTCCACCTCGAAAGGATGGGACAGGGCGCTGAGGATGCGCTCGGCGACGTGCCGGGCATCGGCCGGCGTGTCGATATGGGGCAGCAGCACGACGAACTCGTCGCCGCCCATGCGGGCCAGGGTGTCGGCTTCGCGAAGGCACTCGCGCATGCGCGCGGCGGCGGCGATCAACAGCTTGTCGCCGACCGCGTGGCCGTAGGCGTCATTGACCGGCTTGAAGCGGTCCAGGTCCACGAACATCAGGCCGGCCTGTGTGTGTTCCCGGCGCGCACGCGCCAGCGCGGAGTGCAGGCGGTCGGCGAACAGGGCGCGGTTGGGCAGGCGGGTCAGCGGATCGTGCTGGGCCATGTGGCGCATGCGCTCTTCGCTCTCCCGCAGTTCGCGCGTCATCGCCTGGGCGTGGGCGAAGGCGCGGCTGCGGCCGGTGACCAGCTGCCAGGTCAGCACGGCGAGCAGCAGGCTCAGGCTGGTGCCGGCCACGGCGATGATCCGTGTCGAGCCGAGGCCGCGCTGTTGCTCGAATTCCGGCGTGCTGCGGATGGCCAGCGTCCAGTTGTGGCGGGGAAAGCTGATGTACTGGAGCGTGGCGAAGCGCGGCGTGGCCTGCTCCTCCGATTCGGGGTGGGAGTCGAAAATCAGCGTTTCCGGCGTGACATCGCTGCCGTCGTAGATGCGCAGCGCAAGGCCGGGGATACCTTCTCCGTACAGGCTGGCCATCAGCGCCTCGAGCCGGAAGGCCACATGCACCCAGCCGCGCAGGGCCTGGCGGCGGGTCGCCGGGCTGTCGATGGGCTGGTCTTTGGCGTAGAGGGCCTGGTACATCGCGAAACCGGGTTGGCGGGGGACTTCATCCACCAGTAGCGTGATCTTGCGGGTCATCGCGGCGATGCCGGCGTCCCGCGTCTGCTGCATTGCGTCGCGGCGCAGAGGGTCGGCATACATGTCACGTCCGATGGCGCCCTGGTTGGCCAGCGTGTTGGGGGCGACATAGGCGATCGGCAGCGGTGCATCGTCGGCATGCCCCGGCGGCCGCGGGGTGTAGGCCATGATCTGCAGACCGGCAAAATCGGAGCCGTCGGTCAACACGTTCACATAGCGCCGGAAGTCGTCGGCACTGACCTGGCTAGAGGCCTCGAACAGGCCGCGGGCGCCGCGAAGCATCAGCTCACAGGCGGCCAGGCGCTGTTCGATACGGCCAGTGGTCTGGCGTACGCTGAACTCGAACTGGGCCCGCAGGTTGGCGTCGAGACCCTGCCGCTCATGCAGCCATAGCCAGCCGGTCAGGCACAGGGAGGTCAGGCCCACCAAAACGGGGAGCAGGCGTTCGAGGTGGCGCAGCGGAATCTTCACGCTCGACATGTTCCCGGCTTGGCAGACGGGGCGCCCGGCCGCAGGCCGTCAGCCCGGACTACGGGCGTGGCGGGGCGACGCAGGTGGCGTGACCGCATGGCAGGGCTCAGGGGGCTGGACGGACGGCTTTTCCTCAAACTGCAAATCTCCGTTCTTCTTGTTGTGAGCGGAATCGAGGATCGATGAAGTATTGAATTCGTAATATTTGTGGTTTTACGTCCTTGCACTATTAACTTTGGCACTCTTCGCAAAAAATCAGCTGCGCTGTTGCAGGTACAACCGCTCCACTTCGGCGCGGGCCCAGGGCGTGCGGCGCAGGAACTTCAGGCTGGACGGAATGCTGGGGTCGTTGTTGAAGCAGCGGATCGGGATGGCCGCGCCGAGGCTTTTCCAGCCATAGCGTGCGACCAGTTCGGTCAGCATGTGTTCGAGGGTGATGCCGTGCAGGGGGTTCTTGGGCTGGGTGCTCATGATGCTCACTTTGGGTTGATTCGGTCCGGCTGCCAAGCCAGGAAAACCCTGTGCACATCTTGGACAATCCCGGTGCGCTCACTTATGCTGCGCGCGTGTTCATGCATTATGGATGGCTTCGGCAGCCGCTGCCGGCGTTGCTCCACCTGCCCCCATGCGCGTTGCCATGCTCTATCCCCAGTTCGCCCTGGCGGCCTGGACCTTCGTGATCCTGCTGCTGATCGCTGTCAGGCGGCTCGGCGCCGGTTTTGCCGGTCGCGTCCGGGTGTCGGATTTCCGTTTCGGTGAATCGGCACAGGTGCCGCCCGAGGTGTGCCTGCCCAACCGGAACTACATGAACCTGCTGGAGCTGCCGGTGCTGTTCTATGTGCTGGGGTTGCTGTGCTACGTGACCGGCCAGCACTCGGCGCTGCAGCTGGGACTCGCATGGACCTACGTGGGGTTGCGGGTCGTGCATAGCCTGATCCACCTGGGCTACAACAACGTCTATCACCGCCTGGGGGCCTTCGCCCTCAGCAACGGGGTGTTGCTGGCCGCCTGGGTGCTGGCGGCCATCGGTCTGCCGGTGGATTGAGCGGCGCTGCGGCCAGCTTCAGGTTTCGTTGCGCTTGGTAGCCCACACAGCCATGGCGATACCGGCGAGGATCATCGGCAGGGACAGCCACTGGCCCATCGACATGCCGAAGGTCAGCAGGCCGAGGAAGTCGTCCGGTTCGCGGCCGAATTCGGCGATGAAGCGGAAGCTGCCGTAACCGATCAGGAAGGCCGCCGAGATCAGGCCGCGGGGGCGCGGTTTGGCGGCGAACCACCACAGGATCAGGAACAGGCTGACCCCTTCCAGCGCGAACTGGTAGAGCTGGGACGGGTGGCGCGGCAGGTTGTCCACCTGCGGGAAGATCATCGCCCACGGTACGTCGGTGACGCGTCCGACCAGCTCGCCGTTGATGAAGTTGCCGAGGCGCCCGGCGGCCAGCCCGAGGGGCACCAGCGGGGCGATGAAGTCGGTGACGGCCAGCCATGGGCGGTTGGTCTTGCGACCGAACAGCCACATGGCCACCAGCACGCCGAGGAAGCCCCCGTGGAAGGCCATGCCGCCCTGCCACACGGCGAGGATCTCGGCCGGATGGCTGAAGTAGTAGGCCGGCTTGTAGAACAGCACATAGCCCAGGCGCCCACCGAGGATCACCCCGAGCACGCCGTAGAACAGCAGGTCGTCGATCTGCTGCGCATCCCAGCCCAGCTCCGGCCGCCGTTTGGCATGGACCCGGCCGAGGGTCACGAAGAGGATGAAGGCGACGAGGTACATCAGGCCGTACCAGCGCACCGCGAGGGGGCCGATGGCGATGGCGACGGGGTCGAACTGGGGATGGACGAGCATGGGTTTCTTGGTCGGGGCGATGGGTCAAGGGCGCGTGGCCGGGGCGTGGCGCTGTCGGCGGGCGGCGTGGCCACCGTTCGGCATGTGCCTGCCGTGGTTCCGCACCCTCACTGGAACTGCTTGCGGAATTCCTCGAATTCGTTGGTCAGCCATTCCAGCTGCTGACGCAGACGGCGGACTTCCTCTTCGAGTTCCCCGACGCGGCTGCCGCGGGGGGCGGCCTGTTCTGCGGCCTCGAAGCTGTGGCTCTGCTGGGCGGCGGCTTCACCGCTCATCAGGTGGGTGTAGCGGGCTTCCTTGGTGCCCGGCGCCTTGGGCAGCTGGACGATCATCGGCGGGTACTTGTCGCCGAGTTTCTCCAGCACGTCCTCGACTTCGGTTGGGCTGCCGAAGGTGTGCATGCGCTCGCAGCGGGCGCGGATCTCGCCGAGGGTCTGCGGGCCGCGCAGCATCAGGATGGCCAGCACCGCCTGCATCGGCGGCGTGAGCGAATGGCGCAGGCGGATCTGGTGTTCCCACTTGGAGACGCGCGCCCCGGCCTGGTGGCGCTGGGTGACCAGGCCGCGCTCGGAGAGGCGGTCGAGGGTGGCCAGCACGGTGGCTTCCGACAGGTTCATCACCGGTTCGCGACCGGTGAGCTGGTTGCAACCGGTGACCAGCGCATTGACCGACAGCGGGTAGGTGTCGGGGGTGACGAAGGATTTCTCGATCAGCACCGCCAGCACGCGGACCTCGAAATCGTCCAGGTCGAAGCCGGCCTTGCTGTCGGAAGCGTCGGCGGGAAGGTCGGGCGTGGTGTCGGTCATGATGGGCTTCCAGTTCGTCGCGAGGCCGCCATGATAGCCGAGCATGGGTGTCGGCCCGATGGCAGCGGGATGTCGATGCCTATACGGTGTGTCTGAGACGCTCAGTTGGCGCCATGGCACTTCTTGTACTTGCGGCCGCTGCCGCAGGGACAGGGGTCGTTGCGGCCGACCTTGGCGCCGTCGCGAACGATGGGCTCGCGGATGGCGCCGAGGGGAATCGGGGCCAGCGCCACCGGCGGCATGTGGTGGATGTCCGGCCAGGCGGCGATCTCCGGGCGCAGCTCGTCGATCAGGCCATGGCCGGCCTCGCGCAGCGCGGCCAGCGCGTCGGCCGGGCTGCGGCGGATGTCGTCCTCCAACTGGTCGGCGTCCACATAGCTGTCGTCGATGAGGCCGGCGGCGAACCATTCATGGATCGTCGGCAGCTGCTCGACGGCGCCCAGGTCGGCCAGGTGGGTGACCAGTGCGTCGAGCAGCGGAAAGTCCTCGCCGCGCTCCGGCGTGTCCTGCAGGGCCTGGGCTTCACGGGTGCCGAAGTCGGTGAGGAAGTCCACTACCGGCCCGCGCGGGGTGAGGCCTTCGAGGGCGGCGAGGCTCATGGCTTCCAGCGCGGCGGCGCGGGCCCAGCGGCTGGCGCCGTCGTCGTCGGCCAGCGCGCTGAGGGGCGCGAGATCGCCGTTGCAGGTGGAGGCCAGCGCGCGGCCGTAGCTGTCATGGACCAGCTGGCCGAAGACAGTGTCCACCTGGCTCTCGTCCAGGTGGCCGAGTTCGATCAGCGGCCGGTAGGCACGGGTGTCGCGCCAGCGGGCGAGGAGCAGCATCGCGTACAGATGCAGCACGTAGCCGTCGGCCTGGGCCGGGGTCGGATCGGCGGCCAGCGCCTCCAGTTCGGCCACCAGCAGCGGGGCGATCTCGTCCCGGTGGGCGTCGGCGAGTCCGAGGGCGGCCAGCGGCAGCGGCGTGGCCAGGTATTCGAGTTGCGGGCGGAGGGAGGACCAGAGTTCGGACATGGCGCGATAAAAGTGCGACGAGACGGGTGATCAGTGTACTGGATGCCGCCCCCGGCGGTGGCACGGGGGCGGAGGGGAAAGGCGGGCGAGGGCTCAGGCGGCGGGCAGCAGCTTGGCCAGGTAGCGGCCGGTGTGGCTGGCGGGGTTTCCGGCGAGGGTTTCCGGCGTGCCGCTGCCGACCAGGGTGCCGCCGCCGTTGCCGCCTTCCGGGCCCATGTCGAGCAGCCAGTCGGCGGTCTTGATGACGTCCAGGTTGTGCTCGATGACGACGATGGTGTTGCCGTGGTCGCGCAGGCGGTGCAGCACCGACAGCAGCAGCTCGATGTCGGCGAAGTGCAGGCCGGTGGTCGGTTCGTCGAGGATGTACAGCGTGCGGCCGGTGTCGCGCTTCGACAGCTCCAGCGCCAGCTTGACCCGCTGGGCTTCGCCGCCGGACAGGGTGGTAGCGCTCTGGCCGAGGCGGATGTAGCCGAGGCCGACCTGCATCAGCGTGTCCAGCTTGCGGGCGACGATAGGCACGGCGTTGAAGAATTCCAGCGCCTGCTCGACGGTCATCTCCAGCACTTCGTAGATGGTCTTGCCCTTGTAGCGGATCTCCAGGGTTTCCCGGTTGTAGCGCTTGCCGTGGCAGATGTCGCAGGGCACGTACATGTCGGGCAGGAAGTGCATTTCCACCTTGATCAGGCCGTCGCCCTGGCAGGCCTCGCAGCGCCCGCCCTTGACGTTGAAGCTGAAGCGGCCGGGGCCGTAGCCGCGGGCCTTGGCTTCCGGCACGCCGGAGAACAGGTCGCGGATCGGCGTCAGCAGGCCGGTGTAGGTGGCCGGGTTGGAGCGCGGCGTGCGGCCGATCGGGCTCTGATCGACGTTGATGACCTTGTCGAAGTGATCGAGGCCGTGGATGTCGACGCACGGCGCCGCCTCGATGCTGCTGCCGTTCACGTGGCGGGCCACGTGAGCGTAGAGGGTGTCGTTGATCAGCGTGCTCTTGCCGGAGCCGGACACGCCGGTGACGCAGGTGAACAGGCCGACCGGGATGTCGATGGTGACGTCCTTCAGGTTGTTGCCGCTGGCGCCCTCGATGCGCAGGAACTTGTCGGGGTCGGCCGGGTGGCGCTTGTCCGGCACGGCGATGCTGCGGGTGCCGGACAAATAGGCGCCGGTCAGGGAGTCCGGATGGGCGGCGACCACCTCCGGCGTACCTTCGGCGATCACCTGGCCGCCGTGCTCGCCGGCGCCAGGGCCCATGTCCACCACGTAGTCGGCCATGCGGATCGCGTCTTCGTCGTGCTCGACGACGATCACCGTGTTGCCCATGTCGCGCAGGCGGCGAAGGGTTTCCAGCAGGCGGTCGTTATCGCGCTGGTGGAGACCGATGGACGGCTCGTCGAGCACGTACATCACGCCGGTGAGGCCGGAGCCGATCTGGCTGGCCAGGCGGATGCGCTGCGCCTCGCCGCCCGACAGCGTGTCGGCGGAGCGGTCGAGGGACAGGTAGTCGAGGCCGACGTTGATCAGGAACTGCAGGCGCGAGGAGATCTCGGAAACGATCTTCTCGGCCACCTGGGCGCGCTGGCCGCTGAGGCGCAGGCCGTCGAAAAACGCCTTGCTCTGGGCCAGCGGCAGGCGGCTGACTTCCGACAGGTTACGCTCGCCGATCAGCACGTAGCGGGCTTCGGTGCGCAGGCGGCCACCGCCGCAGGCCGGGCAGGGGCAGTTGGCGCGGTACTTGGCCAGCTCCTCGCGCACCGCGATGGAGTCGGTTTCCTTGAAGCGCCGTTCGAGGTTGGGAATGATCCCCTCGAAGGCGTGCTCCTTGAGCACCGGCTTGCCGCCGTCGGACAGGTAGCGGAAGGCGATCTTCTCTTTGCCGGAGCCGTTCAGCACCACTTCGCGAGTTTCCGTCGGCAGCTCCTCGAAGGGCGTGTCGATGCTGAAGCCGTAATGGTCGGCCAGGCTGGCGAGCAGCTGGAAGTAGAACTGGTTGCGGCGGTCCCAGCCACGGATCGCGCCGGAGGCCAGCGACAGGTCGGGGTGGGCGACGACCCGCTGCGGGTCGAAGAAATCCACGTTGCCGAGGCCGTCGCACTTGGGGCAGGCGCCCATCGGGTTGTTGAAGGAGAACAGCCGCGGCTCCAGCTCGGCCAGCGCGAAGCTGCACACCGGGCAGGCGAACTTGGCCGAGAACAGGTATTCCTTGCCGGAGTCCATCTCCACCGCGATGGCGCGGCCCTCGGCGTGGGTCAGCGCCGTCTCGAAGGATTCGGCGATGCGCCCGCGCAGGTCCTGGCGCACCTTCAGGCGGTCGACGACCACCTCGATGTCGTGGCGGCGGTTCTTGTCCAGCACCGGCAGGTTGTCCAGCTCATGCACGATGCCATCCACGCGCACCCGCACGAAGCCCTGGGCGCGCAGCTCGACGAACAGGTCGGCCTGCTCGCCCTTGCGGCCGCTGATCACCGGGGCGACGATCATCAGCTTGGTTTCCTCCGGCAGGGCCAGCACCGCGTCCACCATCTGCGACACGCTCTGCGCTTCCAGCGCGTGCTCCGGGTGGTCGGGGCAGTGGGGCGTACCGGCGCGGGCGTAGAGCAGGCGCAGGTAGTCGTGGATCTCGGTGACCGTGCCCACCGTCGAACGCGGGTTGTGGCTGGTGGCCTTCTGCTCGATGGAGATCGCCGGCGACAGGCCCTCGATGAGGTCCACGTCGGGCTTCTCCATCAGCTGCAGGAACTGGCGGGCGTAGGCCGACAGGGACTCCACGTAACGGCGCTGGCCTTCCGCGTACAGCGTGTCGAAGGCCAGCGAGCTCTTGCCCGAGCCGGACAGGCCGGTGATCACGGTGAGCCGGTTGCGCGGAATGTCGAGCGCGATGTTCTTCAGGTTGTGGGTGCGGGCACCGCGGATTCGGATGGCGTCCATGGGGCATTGTGGGCAGGGGCAACCTGTTAATATACGCCTCTTGACCCTCCCCACGCAGCACGTTTCATGGCTTCCTCCACTGACGACAAGATGAGCCCGGCCGAGCGCCGCGCCGGCCTTTCCCTGGCGGCGATCTTCGCGCTGCGCATGCTGGGCCTGTTCCTGATCCTGCCGGTGTTCGCGGTGCACGCCCACGGCATGCCCGGCGGCGACAACGTGGCCCTGGTCGGTATGGCCATCGGCGCCTACGGCCTGACCCAGGCCTTCCTGCAGATTCCCTTCGGCGCCGCCTCCGACCGCTTCGGCCGCAAGCCGGTGATCGTCTTCGGCCTGGTCCTGTTCGTGATCGGCAGCATCGTCGCGGCGCTGGCCCAGGACGTCCATTCGGTGGTCATCGGCCGCGTGCTGCAGGGCGCCGGCGCCATTTCCGCCGCGGTTACCGCGCTGGCTGCCGACCTCACCCGCGACCAGCACCGCACCAAGGTGATGGCGATGATCGGCTCGTCCATCGGCCTGGTCTTCGCGCTGTCGATGGTCGCCGCGCCGCTGCTGTATTCGGTGATCGGCATGAGCGGCCTGTTCTGGCTCACCGCCGGGCTGGCCGCGCTGGCGATCCTCGCCGTGATCTTCGTCGTGCCGGCCGCGCCGCCGGTGCCGCGGGCCACCGCGCGCTTCTCCGAAGTGCTCGGCAACAGCCAGCTGATGCGCCTCAACTTCGGCGTCTTCGCGCTGCACCTGATGCAGACCGCCATGTGGGTGCTGGTGCCCGCCGGCCTCGTGCGCGCCGGCCTGCCGGTGGCCGAGCACTGGAAGGTTTATCTGCCGGCGGTGCTGGTGTCCTTCACGGTGATGGTGCCGGCGGTGATCGTCGCCGAGAAGAAGGGCGCCATGAAGACCGTCTTCAACTCCGCCATAGCGCTGCTGCTGGCGGTGCAGGTCGGCCTGTATTTCGAGGGCAACGCCGGCATGTGGCCGCTGGCCATCCTGCTGACCCTGTTCTTCGTCGCCTTCAATGTGCTGGAGGCGACCCAACCTTCGTGGATTTCCAAGATCGCCCCGCCGCACGCCAAGGGCACGGCGCTGGGCATCTACAACACGCTGCAGTCCATCGGCCTGTTCCTTGGCGGCGCGCTGGGCGGCTGGCTGGCCCAGCACGTCGGCCCAGGCTCGGTGTCGCTGCTCGGCGGCGGTCTCGCGGTGGCCTGGCTGATCCTGGCCTCCGGCATGCCGGCACCGGTCCGCCGCAAGGTGGCCGCGGCCTGAGCGGCAGCCCTACAGAATTTTTAGGAGAGAAATATGGCTTCGGTCAACAAAGTGATTCTTGTCGGCAACCTGGGCAAGGATCCCGAAACCCGTTACGCCCCGAGCGGCGACGCGATCTGCAACATCACCCTCGCCACCACCGACACCTGGCGCGACAAGGCCAGCGGTGAGAAGCGCGAGGCCACCGAATGGCACCGCGTGGTGTTCTTCGGCAAGCTCGCTGAAATCGCCGGGCAATACCTGCGCAAGGGCAGCCAGGTGTACGTGGAAGGCTCCCTGCGCACCCGCAAGTGGCAGGACAAGGACGGCCAGGACCGCTACACCACCGAAATCCGCGCCGACGAGATGAAGATGCTCGGCAGCCGCCAGGGCATGGGCGGCGGCGACGAGTCGGCCCGCAACGAAGGCGGCTTCGGCGGCGGCCGCCCGGCCGGCAACTACGGCGGTGGCGGCAACCGCGACAGCGGTGGCAACTACGGCGGCGGGCGCGACAGCGGCGGCAACTATGGTGGCGGCGGCGGTTCGTCCTATGGCGGTGGCCGCGACAGCGGTGCTGGCTTCGGTGGCGGTTCCGCCCCGGCCCCCAGCGCCCCGGCCGCGCCCCAGCGTCCGGCCGGCGGCAATGATTTCGGCGGCTTCGACGACGACATTCCGTTCTAGACGCCTCTCCCGTCGAGGGAATGCAGAAACCCGGGCCGGCCAATGCGCCGCCCGGGTTTTTTATCGTCTGTCGCAGGGGCGTGTCAGAAATTCCGTGTTCAAGGTGCATGAGGCACCGGCAGTTATCGCGCCGTAGTGTCGTCGCCCTGAAATGAAGTCAGGTTTATGATATTGAACTGTATTTGTATACAGTTTATGGTCCGCTACTTAACTTCAACTGCATCTCAGGAGATCCCGCATGCTTGACCACATGACGTTCCGCGTTATCGATATCGCCCGGGCAAAGGCGTTTTATAGTGCGGCCCTGGAACCGCTGGGTTACAGCGTATGTTTCGAAGGCCAGTACGGCTCGAACATCCTCGGGTTTGCCTATCCAGACGCATCCGAGCCGGATGGCAAGAAGGCCGATGTGTGGTTCATCGACGGTCCTTCACCCTATGGCGGTCCGGCAGCAACGTCCGGTTGCCACCTCGCCTGGCGAGCCACGAATCGTGCGCAAGTCGATGCTTTCTACAAGGCCGCCATCGCCGCTGGCGGAAAATGCAATGGTGCCCCTGGGCTCCGACCGGACTATCACGCAAATTATTACGGCGCGTTCGTGATTGACCCTGAAGGCAACAACATTGAAGCGGTCTGCCATTTGCCCGAATAATTCAACAACATGGCCCCAACCCCCAGGTTTTGGGGCTCTCCTGCACGCAACATCGAGCCTCTGCGCTCAGCCTGACGGTCGCCAACGACCTCCCAGTCGAACACCGTCAGCCAAGGACCGGCCGCCAGGCCGGTTTTTCTTTCCTGACGACCCGCTTGCTTCCCTGCCTCTGCGCGCAGCGGGATGAGTTGGGGCCTCGTGCGGCGCCGATGAATGTCATTGAGATAATCTGTATGTAATATTCGTGGTGTTGCCGTTGGCATTCATGCAGGTGCGGGCCTTCATGGCCACGGCCACACCACTTCAATCTCAAGGAGCCTCACCATGACCCAGAATCTGGTCTCGATCACCTTTGCCCAGGCCGATATCGCCGCCATCGACACCATGCTCACCACGCTCGAAGCCAAGCTCGGTGCGCTCATCACGCTTTCCGCCGACGAGCGCCGCAAGGCCGTCAAGATGGGGGACAAGTCGGAAGCCTTCTGCCGTCAGACCGAGCTGGTGCTGCGCCAGAACCCCGGCATCGTGCCCAGCAATTTCGACCTCGCCGGCTTCCAGCAGGACATCATCGCCCTTGACGTCCTGCGCCCCCGCCTGCAACGTCTGCGCACCCTTGCCGACCGGGCCGACGACACCGAACTGGCCCTCGGCAGCGACATCATGAGCGCCGCCTACGATGGCTACGCCCTCGCCAAGGTCGGCGGCAAGGGTACGGCCCTCGACACCCTCAAGGAGTCCATGCAGACCCGCCTGTCCCGCAAGCCGCGCAGCGTCGCCAAGCCGGCAGCCTGACCGCCCCTCCGCCCGCCGGCCGACCCGCTTTCCGCAGCCGTCCGGCGGCCCGCCGACACCCTGCCGCGCCCCTGCGACGTCCGCCCGGCCCCTGCCGGGTCGCTCCGCACAGACAGTCCGCTCCGCCAGACATCCCCGGACGCCGATCCGACACCCTCCGAAGCCGTCCCGACCCTCAGAAAGCTCCTCGTGAGGAGCCCGGCGAGAGCCTGTCAGAATTTTTGTGTTTGAGGCATAACGTAAGCCCTGAAAGGGAAGGTTATGCCAAGGAAGAAACAGAAACAGCCCCTGCCCGCCGTTGCGGAGTTGCCGGAAGAGGCGAAGCGATGGCTGGAGCAGATGGTGACAGGTCCGATGACGGCAGAGGCGGTCGAGGACGTGATGCGCGGTTTCAAGAAGGCGCTGATCGAGCGGGCGCTGCAGGCCGAGATGAGCCATCACCTTGGCTACGCAGCGGGCGAGGAGAAGCCTGAATCGAGCGCCAACCAGCGCAATGGCACGAGCGGCAAGACGGTGCTCACCGACGAGGGGCCGCTGCGCATCGACGTGCCGCGGGACCGTGCCGGACAGTTCGAGCCGAAGTTGATCGGCAAGCACGAACGGCGCTTTACGGGTTTCGACGACAAGATCATTGCGATGTACGCCCGCGGGATGAGCGTGCGCGAGATCCAGGCATTTCTAATGCAGATGTACAACACAGAGGTGTCGCCGGACTTCATCAGCCAGGTCACCGACTCGGTGATGGAAGAAGTGCGGGAGTGGCAGAGCCGGCCACTCGAGGCGATGTACCCCGTGGTGTTCTTCGATGCTTTGCGGGTGAAGATCCGCGAGGATGCGGTGGTGTGCAGCAAGGCGGTATTCCTGGCGCTGGGCGTGCGCTCGGACGGTAGCCGGGACATCCTGGGCCTGTGGATCGAGCAGACCGAAGGAGCGAAGTTCTGGCTGAAGGTCTTCAACGACCTGAAGCTGCGCGGCTGCGACGACATCCTGATTGCCGTCACCGACGGTCTGAAAGGCATGGCCGAGGCGCTCGAAGCGGTGTATCCGCGCACGACGCTACAGACCTGCATCGTGCATCTACTGCGCAACAGCCTGGGCTACGCCGGCTATAAGGACCGTCAGGGGCTCGCCGATGCCTTGAAGCCGATCTACCAGGCGGTGAGCGTCGAGGCGGCGGAGGCGGCGCTCGAGGCGTTTGCAGAAGGGGAATGGGGGCAGCGCTTCCCGACCATCACGCTGTCGTGGCGACGGGCCTGGGAGCAGGTGATCCCGTTCTTTGCCTTCCCACCCGAGGTGCGCCGGGTCATCTACACGACCAATGCTATCGAGAGTCTTAATGCGCGGGTACGCAAGATCATCAAGACGCGGGGCCACTTCCCGACGGACGAGGCGGCGACCAAGTTGATCTGGTTGGCGCTGCGCAACATTACGGCCGAGTGGAAGAAGCCGATGCTGTACTGGAGGCAGGCGATGAACCAGTTTGCCATCCTCTACACCGATCGTTTCATCCCGGCGATGACACGATGAGCCGATTCTTCCTGCCCTGCCGCGGCAGGGCAGGAAGAATCGAACCGCCTTGAACACAAAATATCTGACACTCCCCCCGGCGAATGTCCTGCCCTATCCGCGAATCCCTCGCGAGCCCCTCCGGGACAGACCATCCCTATCCCGCCGATACTCCCGCCCTATTCGAAAGCTGCTCGCGAGGCCCACCGGGATAGGGGCCGACTGTCCGGGAGCTGCTCGCGAGCAGCCCGGAGACAGGACTGCCCTATCCCTCGCACCCAATCGAGGACTTCTGATATAGGACGGACTACCTCGGCGGTGGTCGCGACTACCTCCGGGATGGTCGCGAGTACCTCAGAGGAGGTCGCAACTCCATGGGACATGGCGGCGAGCACCTCCAGGACCCTGATCCGGCCCAGTCCAGACATCGCCAGACCTCGTTGAAGCAATAGATGCGTATCCCAGAAATACGTCGACATCATGCTTGCCGCCCTGTGTGGTGCGCAGTAGATTCGGACAGCGCACGGCACTGGGCAGCGCGCTCAAATTGGACAACGCCATTCTCCTCACCCTCATGCACCTCCAGACACCCCTCAAGTACAAGGCCTGGGCTGATCGTCGGACCCTGGATGCCGTGGCCCAGATCGACCGCGAGATTCATGTCGCCCAGTTCGATTTCGCCAGACAGCAGTTGAATCACATGGTCCGTGTCGAAGAACTGTTTCGCGCCCGGCTCACCGGCGGCGCCGAACCGCATGACTCAACCAATACGCCGGAACTGCCCCTCTTCGAAACGCTGGCTGCCCGCCTCAGCGCATCGAACCAGTGGCTGCAGGACTACGCACAGGCCTTGCATCCCGAGCACTTCGAACAGCGAATCCACTTCACCTTCGTCGACGGCAAGAAAGGGGCGATGAGCCGGGAGGAGGTGCTCTACCACCTGATCAACCACGGCACTTATCACCGCGGCGCGATCGGTCATGCGCTCGATCTCGCCAAGGCACCCCGGCCGGCGGACACGTTTACCGTCTTCATTCACGCAACTGAGCCTCACCGCCGGGAAGGCTGACATGGCGCTGCAGCCAACCCGCAGCGGCGTGTCGCCACTCCTGGCCGACTGAACGCCAAGGTGGGTGTCACCTTGATGTCCTCCGCCGACAAAGTCGTCGAACTTGAGCTTGGCCCCGAATGGGATGGCGAGTTACTAGCGTGCCCCCGCTCCGTCGTTGCCGCCGAGGGAGGAACGATGAAAGAGGTGTCCAGGATCAGGCCGCCTGTCCGGGATACGGACCCGAGCAGCGCGGAGACAGTCCCGTCCTATCTCCCGCGCCCAATCGAGGGCTTTTGACGCAGAACGGACGACCTCGGAGGAGCGCACGAACCCGGTGGACATGCGCCAGTTCGGTTCCTAAGCTTCAATGCAGGTAGCTTGGAGCACGCAATGAGTATTCTGTGGTTCCTGATCATTGGCTTGGTTGCGGGCTGGTTGGCCGGAACGCTGGTCAAAGGCGGCGGCTTTGGCCTCGTCGGCGATCTCGTCGTCGGAACAATCGGTGCGCTGGTGGGCGGGTTTCTATTCCGCGCACTCGGTGTTTCAGCGGGTGGGGGCCTCCTTGGAAGCCTTATCGTGGCAACTGTCGGTGCGGTCGTGCTGCTCTTCCTCATCCGGCTCATCAAACGTCCGTAGTCTCTCGGATATTCAATTCCGCCTTGCGTGGCTTTGCGTTTTCGGACACTTCAGCCACACCGTATCCCCGTCCCTCACACCCACAACCGATACATCCAGAACGACTCGTCCTCGATGAAGCGCCGGGCGAATTCCGTCGGTGCGAAGCCGGTGATGCGGCGGGATTCGCGGCTCATGTGGGCCTGGTCGGCGAAGCCTTCGTCCTGGGCGAGGGCGGCCCATTCGAAGGGGCGGCCGTTTTCGTAGCGTTCCCGTGCCGCGAAGAAGATGCCCTCGGTGCGCACGAGGGCCTGCCATTCGCGCAGGGAGCGGCCGCTGAAGGTCTTGATGCGTCGTTCGACCTGCCGCGGGCTGTGGGTCTGCCGCCAGTCGCGGGCCTGCAGTGCGAGGCGCTCGACCCAGTGGCGGCCGAGCTGGCGTAGCGACGGTGTGGTTGAGCTGCGCCCCTGCAGGGCTTGCCAGTGGGGTGCCAGGTGCTCTTCGAGCACGGCCAGCGTGGCGGCATCGTCGGGGGCGTGGGCCAGTGCGTCGAGAAAAGGGCGCCAGCGGGCGTCCAGCGCCGTGCCGGCGGGGACGAAGCGGTCGTGGATGGCGCCCAGATCCAGGCCGAACAGGGCTTTCGCCACATCCGGGGTGAAGCACATCACGCCGCCGCGCCCGCAGGTCGGCGCCCAGCTCACCCGCGGGCGGGACTGGCTGCCGGAGATGACCACCGGGTTGCCGAAGGGGGTCCAGCGGCCTTGGTCCGCGTCCGGCTCGACGAGTCCCACATCCATCTCCTGAAACCAGGACAGGGAGATCAGCGGCGAGGCCGGGAAATGGGACAGGCGCTGGGCATCGCTGAGGACCACGCCGCGGGTGTCGCGGCTCAGCACGGCCACGATGGCCCCCTGCAGGGCCGGCGGGGCGGGGTACAGCCGGGACCACGGGGCCGGATCGTCGGCCGGCAGCCGCGGCGCGCGGGTCAGCGGATGGGGGCAGGCGGCGAAGGGCGGCGGGCACGGGGACATGGGCCGACAGTATAGGCAGCGGTGCCGTTGTCGACATGTCGTTTGCGTTCAAGACGGCCCCGCCGGGCGGATCAACAATGGCCGCCATGAACACACCGACCTCTCCCCGCTGCCCGTTCCATTCGGGCTCTTCGTCCCCGGCGCCGTTGTCCGGCGCGCCGGGATCCTGGCCTCCGGGCCCCACCGCTGGCGTTACCGGCTGGAGCCTGCTGCGGCGCATGTCGCGCGACCTGTTCGGCGAGCTGTCCGCCTGGCAGGCGCAGTTCGGCGACGTGGTGCATCTGCGCATCTGGCCGGAGCACCAGGTCATCGTCACCGATCCCCAACTGGCGCGCGAGCTGCTGGTCAGCCACCACGACGCGCTGATCCGCTGGGAGCGCGGCATGCGCGTGTTTGCCCAGCTCCACGGGCACAGCGTATTCATCGCCGAAGGGAAGGCCTGGAAGGACAAGCGCCATGCGTTGCAGCCGGCTTTCTCGGGCAAGGCCGTGGAGGCTTTCGTGCCGACCATTGCCGCCGCCACGGCCGCGGCGCTGGATCGTTGGCCGGTGGACGGCGGCTTGCTGCCGATCGAGAGCGCGCTGACTTCGCTGACGATGGACGTGATCCTGCGCATGCTCTTCTCGAGCGAGATCGGCGACGAGGCGCGGGTGGCCGAGGAGGCGGTGCGCACCGTCAGCGCGGCGGCCAATGCGGAGTTCTACTGGCCGGCCAGTTCACCCGACTGGATGCCCTGGAAGCGCGACAAGCGGCAGGCGCTGGCGGCGCTCAACGGCCTCGTCGAGCGCCATCTGCAGGCCCGTCTGAAGCAGCCGGAGGACACCTGGCCCGACGACCTGCTGGCACGCCTGCTGCGGCTGCACCGGGACGATGGGCAGGCCTGGCCGCTGCAGGCGGTGCACGATGAATGCATGACGACCTTCCTCGCCGGCCATGAAACCGCCGCCGCGACGCTGAGCTGGTGGGCCTGGTGCATGGCGGCCCATCCGGAGGCCCAGGCGGCGGCCGCGGCGGAGGTCCGGCTCGGCCTTGGCGATCGGCCGCCATCCGCTGCCGATTTGCCGCAGCTACCCTATCTGGCCCAGACGGTGCAGGAGACGTTGCGCCTCTACCCGACGGCGCCGATGCTCAACAGCCGCCGCTCGACCCGGCCGATTGCGCTTGGGGACTGGCGTTTCCCGGCGGGGACGATGTTCATGCTGCCGGTGTTGCTGATGCACCGCGACGCGCGCTGGTTTCCCGAGCCGCTGCGCTTCCAGCCCGAACGCTTCGGCCCCGCTGCGGCGGATTTCCCGCGCGGCGCCTATCTGCCCTTCGGCGCCGGCCCGCGGGTGTGCCTGGGCCAGCACCTGGCGCTGACCGAGATGAAGGTGATCACCGCGATGATCCTGCAGCGCTTTACGCTGTCGGCACCTGCCGGCATGGCGCCGCCGCAGCCGCGCTTCCATGTGTCCCTGCGGCCGGAGCAAGCACTGCAGTTGCGGGTGAGCTCCCGCCAGCAGCCGGGCTATTCGACGGCGACTGCGGGCTGAGTGGTCGCGAGGGTGAGGAAGCGCGCGAAGTCACCGGCCGTCAGCGGGCGGCTGTACAGGTAGCCCTGCATCACGTCGCACTCGCAGGTGACCAGGAAAGCCCGCTGGGACTCGGTCTCGATGCCTTCGGCGATGACCCGCAGGCCGAGGCTGTGGCCCATCGCGACGATGGCCCGCACGATGCTGCGGTCCGCCTCGCTGGCGTCCAGATCGGTGATGAACATCCGGTCGATCTTGAGGGAATCGATCGGGAAGCGCTTCAGGTAGCCCAGCGACGAATAGTCGGCGCCGAAGTCGTCGAGGGCGATGCGTACGCCGAGGCGGTGCAGCGCATCCATCACGGCGAGCGTCTCGGCCTCGCCGTTGACCGCGACCCGCTCGGTGATCTCGAGCACCAGGCGTTCGGGCGGTAGCTGGGTCTCGGCCAGGATGTTGCGGATGGTGTCGGTGAGGCCGCATTCGTGGAACTGGTCGGCGGACAGGTTCACCGCGATGTTGATCGGCGGCAGCCCTTCTTCCCGCCAGCGGTAGGCCTGCCGGCAGGCCTCCTCGATGACCCAGCGCCCCACATCCACGATGAGGCCGGAGTCTTCCAGGATGGGCACGAACTCCAGCGGCGAGATCGAGCCCAGCGTGGGGTGCCGCCAGCGCAGCAGCGCTTCGGCGCCGACCACGTGGCCGTCCGAGATGGCGGCCTTGGGCTGGTAGTGCAGCTCGAATTCCTGGCGGGCCAGGGCCTGGTGCAGCGCGCTTTCCAGGATCAGCCGGCGCTGGCCGACCCGGTGCATGTCGGGGGTGTACAGGCTGTAAGCGCCGCCGCGGTGTGCCTCCACCTGCAGCAGTGCGGCGGTGGCGGCGAGCAGCATGTGCTCGGCGTCGTCGTCGCTGGAGCGGCGCGGACAGGCGCCGATGCGGCTGCTGATCGCGATGCGGTAGTCGCCGAGCTCGAACGGAAGCTCCAGGCTGTGGTTCAGGCGCCGGGCGATGGCGGCCAGCGCGGCCTCGCTGTCGCAGTGGGGCAGGGCCAGCGCAAAGCTGCCGTCGTCCAGGTGGGCCAGAAAATCCTCGGGGCCGACCTGGGTGGCCAGGCGCCGGGCCATCTCCTGCTGCAGCTTGTGGCCGGCGTCGGGCAGCAGGGTGCGGATCGCGTGGCTGCGGCGTCCCATTTCGATGAGCAGCAGGGCCGCGTTGGCCTGGTCGTGCAGCAGGGCTTCCAGGTGCAGCTCCAGGCGGGCCCGGTTGGGCAAGCCGGTGACCGGGTTCTGCTCGGCACGCTGCTGCAGCGTGGCCCGCGCGGTGCGCAGCTCCGCCTCGGCCCGGGCGTGGGCGATCTCCCGTTCGAGGATCGGCAGCAGCTTGGGCAGGTCGTGCTTGGCCATGCAGTCGCGGGCGCCGCGGTGCATGGCCTCCACGGCCTCGGCGGTTTCCATGGTGCCGGACATGATGATCACCGGCATCGCCGGTCTGCCGCCGCCGGCCGCCCCGATCATGTCGAGGGCGATGAGGGCATCCAGGTCGGGCAGGTGGTGGTCGCAGACGATCAGGTCCCAGCTTCCGTCGCGCAGGGCGGCACTCAGGCCGGCGCGGTTGGCGACACGGCTGAGCTGGGCCGGTATCGCGCTGTCGAGCAGCGCCAGGCGCAACAGCTCGGCGTCGTCGTCCGAGTCTTCGATCAGCAGGATCTGCAGCACGGCGTTCTCCTTGGGCATGGCTTTGCTCACTCAGCGCAGGGGCGGGCAATGAATGGGGGCGGCGATCTTCTCACGCCTTGGCTTGCAGTGGGCTGACCCCACGGCGCAGGCCGCTGCCCACGGGCAGCTCGTCGAACCAGTTGATGAAGCGCATCACGTCGGCGCCCTGGTAGATGGCGCCATGTTGCGGGCAGAGCATGTCGATCGGCAACTGGCTGGCCCGCTCGCACCAGTCGCGCTTGGCTTCCGCCGAACCCATCCAGCGGCGGTGGAAACCTTCCGCCTGGCGGATGTGGCGGTCGAAGTCCTCGACGAACAGCGGGTAGTCGCCGGTGAGGCGGGCGGCACCCACGTCGCCGCTGAAAAGGATGCGGGCCTTGCGGTCGTACAGGTGGAAGTTGCCGGAGGAGTGCAGGTAGTGGGCCGGCAGCGCTTCCAGGCTCAGGCGGCCGAGGCGGATCGTACCGCCCTCGTCGGGGATCTCGATGAAGGTGTCGTCCTTGCCGCCGAAGTGGGGCACGAATTCGGACCACAGCCAGCTCAGGTGGCACTTGAGTTCCGGGTTGAATTCCAGCCACAGGGCCAGCGACGAGATGATGTCCGGGTCCTGGTGGGAGGCGAACAGGGCTTCGATGTGGCGCGGATCGACGGCGGCGGTGAGGGCCGAGAAGACCGC
Organism: Zoogloea sp. GW822-FHT05C07; assembly: GCF_058800215.1. Classification (NCBI taxonomy): domain Bacteria; kingdom Pseudomonadati; phylum Pseudomonadota; class Betaproteobacteria; order Rhodocyclales; family Zoogloeaceae; genus Zoogloea; species Zoogloea sp. GW822-FHT05C07. Next base: position 1,648,306 of record NZ_CM179510.1, on the reverse strand, counting down.
CGAGAAGATCTCGGAGCCGCCCGGATCGGTGAGCAGCGCGCGCTGGCCGTCGACGACGAGGTATTCGTTGGTGTCGATCAGGTAGTCCGGGCGCTGCGGATCACGGGCGACGACAATCCATTGGTGCGCGCCATCCTGGAAGATGGAAGTGGTTTTTTTCATTGTTGTTCCTGTCGGGCGTTGGGGCCGCTTCAGCCGGCGTGGCGGGCGAGGGCCCGGCGCAATTGCTTGATGGTTCCCAGGATGGTGACGATGGCGTCTTCGATCTCGTCGGCGACCTGGCGCAGGCTGGCCGCCAGGGCCTGGCCATAGACGGCCTCGATCTTGGCCGCGCGGGACAGCGCGATGCCGGTGTTGCACAGGCGCAGCGCGTGGTCGAGCCGGTTGCCGAGGCCGAACCAGCGCTCGCTGCCGTCGCTGTCGATACGGGCCTGGCGGGCCTCGATGCGCATGGCGGCGCCGGCCAGGCGGGGCTGGATGGCGGGCGGGATCTGGTCGAGGTGGGCGACGTGCAGCCTGATGCGGGTGGATTCGGCGACCGCATGGACCAGGTCGCCGATGAAGTCGCCGAGCTCGTGCATCTGCCGGTCGAGCTGGCCGCTGAACTGGCGCAGCTCGCCGGAGACGATGCCGAAGCCGCGGGCCTGGCTGCCGGCCTGCTTGGCGGCCAGCATCGCGTTGAGGGCCACCAGGTTCACCTGGCTGGACAGGGCGGTGACCTGGCGGATGCCGGCGCTGATCTCGACGACCAGCTGCAGGGAGTGTCCTCCGGTGGGTGAAGGGGATGACGGAATTTCCATTGACGTCCTTGTCAGCGGTGGCCGGCCGGCGTTGCGGTCCGGAAATAGGCCACCAGTTGTTGCAGTTGCTCGGCTTGAGCGCTCATTTCCTCGGCGGTGGCGGCCAGCTCTTCGGAGGCCGCCGCGTTCTGCTGGGTGACCTGGTTGAGCTGGTGCATCGCGGTGCTGATCTGGCCGACGCCGCCGGATTGCTCCTCGGACGCGGCGGCGATCTCCTGCACCAGCTCGGACGTCTTGCGGATTGCCGGGACCATGGCCTGCAGCAGGTGGCCGGCCTGGTCGGCGAGGCGCACGGAGCTGCCGGCCACTTCGCCGATTTCCTGGGCGGCTTCCTGGGAACGCTCGGCCAGCTTGCGCACCTCGGCGGCGACCACCGCGAAGCCCTTGCCGTGCTCGCCGGCGCGGGCCGCCTCGATGGCGGCGTTGAGGGCCAGCAGGTTGGTCTGGTAGGCGATGTCGTCGATGATGCCGATCTTCTCGGCGATCTCCTTCATCGCGGCAACGGTCTGGGACACCGCGTCGCCGCCGGAGGCGGCCTCTTCGGCGGCCTTGGAGGCCATGCTGTCGGTGAGGCGGGCGTTGTCGCTGTTCTGGTCGATGGAGGCGGACGCCTGCTCGACGGTGGCCGACACTTCCTCGACGCTGGCGGCCTGCTCGCTGGTGGCCTGGGACAGGCTCTGGGCGGTGGCAGAGACCTCCTCGGAGGCGCTGCCGAGGCTGTCGGCGGTGCTGCGCACCTGGCCGATGATGTCGGACAGCTTCTCGCTCATGTCGCGCAGGGCGGCCAGCAGCTGGCCGGCCTCGTCGTTGCCATGCACTTCTATGCGGGTCGTGAAGTCGCCGCCGGCGATCACCCGGGCGGTGCTCACGGCCTGCTGCAGCGGGCGGCGCACCAGGCGGCGGATCATTCCGTACAGCACCAGGTTGAGGGCCAGCACCAGCAGCGTGGTGCCGCCGAGGATCACCGCTGCCAGCGCGCGGGATTCGCGGGTGAATTCATCCCGGTAGGTGGTGACCATGATCTCCCAGCCCCACGGTGCGTACACATCATGCACGGCGACCTTCTCGCGGGCCTCTGTGTCGCCGAGTTCCTTGTTGAGCCAGGGGTAGAAGGTGATGCCCTTCTTCTTGGTCAGGACTTCGCGGATGAACTCGCGGCCGCTGGAGTCCTTGGCGCCGAGGATGTTCTTGCCTTCGGCGGCGGGGTGGATATACACCAGGCCCGGATCGAAGCTGTTGTCGAGCACGGCGGCGTAGCCGGTCTCGCCGATCTTCATGCCGAGGAACTTGTCGCGCAGGCTCTTCATGCCGTCGCTCATGTTCATGCCGATGGCGAAGGCACCAATGATGGCGCCGTGGGCGTCCTTGATCGGCTGGTAGTAGGCGTAGTTGAACATGCCGTCGCGCTTGGACGGGCCCGCGTAGATGTCGCCGCGCAGCAGGCGTTCGTAGGCCGGGTGCTTGCGGTCGAGGCGGGCGCCCACGTTGCGCGCGCCATTGGCATCCTTGCCGGAGCTGGCGACGAAGAAGAAGTCGTCGCCCTGGCGCACCGAGATGGTGGCGACGAGGCCGGTGAGGGCGGTGAAGCGGTCGGCGGCCTCGATGTCGTTGTTGAGAATCAGGTTGCCGCTCTTCAGCTGCGGCAGCTGCTGGCTGCCGGACGGGATCAGGTGGCTGGCGTCCATGCTCATCGGGCCGCTGTAGGGCGCACGGTAGAGGGCCAGGTTGCGTTCCATGCCGAGGCGCAGGCTGTCGTCGGCGGTGGCGATGGTGTCGAGCAGGCGCTGGGTGGTGCGCTGCATCTCGGCGATGCCGCGATCCTCGAGGTAGCGTTCGGCGTAGTGGCCGATGACGCCCGCGAGGAGGAGCACCATGAGCAGGGACAGGGCGCTTTGAACCGCGATCAGACGGCTGCCGATGGCCATGTCCTTCCAGGACTTGAGTTGCATGACGGTCGTTCCTTGGGGGCGTGAGGGGCTGACGTTCAGGCTGCGAGGATTTCGGGTTCGCCGGCGGCGACCGACGCGAGGCCGGCCAGTTCGTCCACCGAGAAGGTGCGGCTCACGTCGAGGAGGATCACGAAGCGCTCGCCGATCTTGCCCATGCCGCGGATGAATTCGTTGCGGATATGCACGCCGAAGGACGGCGGCGGCTCCACGTCGGCGGCGGGGATCTCCAGCACCTCATTGACGGCGTCCACCAGCACGCCGAGTTGCTGGATACCGTCCTCGCTGTCCACCTCGACGATCACCACGCAGGTGCGCCGCTTGGGTTCGGTGAGGCCCTGGCCGAAGCGGGCCAGCAGGTCCACCACCGGGACCACCGAGCCGCGGAGGTTGATGACCCCGCGGATGTAGCGCGGCATCATCGGAACCTGGGTCAGGTGGGCGTATTCGATGATTTCGCGGATCGACAGGATGCCGATGGCGAACAGCTCGCCGCTGAGGTTGAAGGTGAGGTACTGCTCCCGTTCGGCGGCGTGCTCGGGGGTGGTGCTGGGATCGTGTCTGGGCTGCATGCGCGGGCTCCGTTGGGGGTGGGGGTAGGCCGCTCAGAAGCGGACGAAGTCCTGCGGGGACAGGTTCGCGCCGGCTGTCGCCAGTTCGCCCGGCAGGCTGTCGGCGCGTTCGATGGCGCGCTTGCGGCCCTTCTCGTGGCGCGGTTCGCTGCGCATCTGGCGCGGGGCGGGCGTGATGCCGCCGGTCTTGAAGAACTGGATCAGCTGCTGCAATTGCTCGGCCTGGGCGCTCATCTCCTCGGCGGTGGCGGCCAGCTCTTCCGATGCGGATGCGTTCTGCTGGGTGACTTGGTTGAGCTGGTGCATCGCGGTGCTGATCTGGCCGACGCCGCCGGATTGCTCCTCGGACGCGGCGGCGATCTCCTGCACCAGCTCGGACGTCTTGCGGATTGCCGGGACCATGGCCTGCAGCAGGTGGCCGGCCTGGTCGGCGAGGCGCACGGAGCTGCCGGCCACTTCGCCGATTTCCTGGGCGGCTTCCTGGGAACGCTCGGCCAGCTTGCGCACCTCGGCGGCGACCACCGCGAAGCCCTTGCCGTGCTCGCCGGCGCGGGCCGCCTCGATGGCGGCGTTGAGGGCCAGCAGGTTGGTCTGGTAGGCGATGTCGTCGATGATGCCGATCTTCTCGGCGATCTCCTTCATCGCGGCAACGGTCTGGGACACCGCGTGGCCACCGGAGGCGGCTTCTTCGGCGGCCTTGGAAGCCATGCTGTCGGTGAGGCGGGCGTTGTCGCTGTTCTGGTTGATGGAGGCGGAGGCCTGTTCGACGGTGGCCGACACTTCCTCGACGCTGGCGGCCTGCTCGCTGGTGGCCTGGGACAGGCTCTGGGCGGTGGCAGAGACCTCCTCGGAGGCGCTGCCGAGGCTGTCGGCGGTGCTGCGCACCTGGCCGATGATGTCGGACAGTTTCTCGACCATGTCCTGCAGGGCCTGCAGCAGCTGGCCGGCTTCGTCCTTGCGGCTCACCTCGATGCGGGTGCTCAGGTCGCCGTCGGCGAGGGCGCGTGCAATCCCCACCGCCTGGGCCAGCGGGCCGGTGATCGAGCGGGTCACGCTGATCGCCAGCGCAATGCCGATGGCGATGGCGATGGCGCTCAGTACCAGCATGCTCTTCAGGGCCATGTCGTAGGTGTCGCCGGCCTTGCGGGCGGCGATTGCGGTGGCCTTGGTTTCCTCATCGACGAACTTGGCCAGGCTGTCCAGCCATTCGCGCTGGGCCGGGCGAACCTCGCGGAACAGCAGTGCGGTGGCGTCGGCCGTGCGGCCCTGGCGGGCGATGTCGAGGACTTGCTCCTGCTGGCGGAACACGCTGGCGGCCAGGCCCTTGATCTTGGCGGCGAGGGCGCGCTCTTCGTCGCTGGCGTTGGCGGCGAGCAGCTTGTCCAGCTCGGCTTCACCGTCCAGGTAGCTCTTCTTGCGCGCGTCCAGGCGTGCCGTCTCGGTCTTGGTGACGCTGTCGTCCTGGCTCAGCAGCAGGTTGCGCAGGGCGATCGCCGAGTCGCGCAGGTTGTCCACCATCGCGTTGCTGACGCGGGCTTTTTCGCCGTAGACGGTGGTGATCTGCTGCACGCTGTCGTTGATGGTCATCATGCGGGTGGTGCCCGTGTAGACGATGGCGACGAGCAGGATCAGGACGAGCCCGAACCCGAAGGCCAGGCGTTGGCTGATTTTCAGATTGCTGAACATGGGTGTGTTCTCCGGCTGGGAATTCAGGAATGGGTGATTCAGGCGGCGGCGCGGTCGATGACCTGCTGCAGGAGGCGCGGAATATCGAGGATCAGCGCGACGGCGCCGCTGCCCAGGATGGTCGATCCGCTGATGCCCTGGACGCGGCTGAAGACGCGGCCGAGGGGCTTGATGACGGTCTGGATCTCGCCGTGCAGGCTGTCCACCACCAGCCCGGCGCGCTTGCCGCCGTACTGCACGACGACCAGGTTGCGGTCGGTATGGCGCTCGTCGGTGCCGGCCGGCAGGTCGAGGGCATCGCGCAGGCGGGTGTAAGGCAGGATCTGGCCACGCTGGTTGAGGTAGTCGCGGCGCGGGTCGGTCCGGTGTTCGACGGCGGGCAGCTTGATGCACTCGATCACCTGGTCGAGGGGGATCACGAAGGAGGCGTCGCCGACGCCGACCAGGAAGCCGTCGATGATGGCGAGGGTCAGCGGCAGGCGGATGCGCATCGTGCTGCCCTGGCCTTCGATGCTGTCGATCTCGATGCTGCCGTGCAGGGCTTCGATGTTCTTCTTGACCACGTCCATGCCGACGCCGCGCCCGGAGATGTTGCTGAGCTGCTCGGCGGTGGAGAAGCCGGGGGCGAAGATCAGTTTGTAGACGTCTTCGTCGGAGAGGTGCTGCTGGGGGCCGACGAGGCCTTTCTCTACAGCCTTCTTGAGGATGCGCTCGCGGTTGAGGCCGTTGCCGTCGTCGCTGACTTCGATCAGCACGCCGCCCGAGTCGTGGCGGGCGTCGAGGCGGATCGTGCCCTGGGCCGGCTTGCCGCGGGCCACGCGCAGCTCGGCGGCCTCGATGCCGTGGTCCATGGCGTTGCGCACCAGGTGCATCAGCGGGTCGCCGATCTTCTCGACCATGGTTTTGTCGAGCTCGGTCTCGGCGCCGTTGATGACCAGGCGGATGTCCTTGCCGAGGTCGCGGGCCACGTCGCGCACCACGCGCTGGAAGCGGTTGAAGGTCTCGCCGATCTGCACCATGCGCAGGTTGAGGGTGCTGTCGCGGACTTCCTCGATCAGGCGCGCCATCGTCGAGGTGGCTTCGAGCATGCGGCGGGCCTTCAGCTGGCCGGCGATCATGTTGGCGCCGGCGCCGGCGATGACCAGCTCGCCGACCAGGTTGATCAGCTTGTCGAGCTTGTCCGCATCGACGCGCAGGGTCTTGGCGCGGCCATTGTCGCGGGCCGGCTTGGCTCCGACGGCGGGAACGGCGGCGTCGATGACGGCGGGCAGGGCCGGTGTTTCGTCGGCGATGACCGGCACGAGGGCCGTCGTCGCGGCGGGGGCAGGTGCCAGCGCCCGTTCCAGCTCGGCGGCGTCGAGGGTGCCGCAGTGCACCAGTGCTTCGCCGAGGGCGGCCGTCTCCGGCGACAGGGCCGTCAGCATGGCGGCGTAGGCCTGCAGCGGGCTGTGGGGCGGCAGGATGTGGATGGTGGCGTCGTCGCGCACGAAGTCGAAGGCGCCGTCGATGTCGGCGTGGCTGGCGTCGCTCTTCAGGCTGATCTCGAAGCCCAGGTAGCAGGCTTCCGGGTCCAGCTCGCCGAGGGCCGGCAGTGCGTCCGGCAGGGTGACGATGCCCTCGATGTCGCCGAGGCTGCCCAGGTAGCGGATGAAGGACAGCGGGTCCATGCCGTGCTGCAGGACTTCCCGGCTGAAGCGCAGGGAGACATGCCAGTTGCCGGTGACGGCGCGGTCGCCGCCGCTTTCCATGGCAGGGGCGGCGGCAGGCGCGACTTCGGCGGTGGCCGCGGCGGAAACCGGCAGCGTGCAGGCGGTGGTGAAGCGGGCCAGCTGGCCGAGCAGGTCGTGGCCGATGGCATTGACGACCGGGTCGTGGCCGTGGGCCTTGTCGGCGACGCGCTGCAGCAGCGTGCCGATGTGGTCGCCGCTGGCCAGCAGCAGTTCGGCCAGCGGGCGGTCGATGGCGAGTTCGTTGCCGCGTACGCGGTCGAGGACGTTCTCGACGGTGTGCGTGAAGCCGACCACCTCGTCGAAGCCGAAGATGCCGGCCGAGCCCTTGATGGTGTGGGCGGCGCGGAAGATGGCATTGATGGTCTCGCCGTCGCTCGCGCCGTTCTCGATCTGCAGCAGGCCGTCCTCCATCTGTTCCAGCAGTTCGCGGGCCTCGAGGAGGAAGGTCGGGATGGCCTGATCGATGTCCATGTTCATTGGGCTCCGCTGGAGGTGGGGGCGGCCGGCAGCAGCGCGTCGAGGCCGCACAGGGCGAAGCAGTCGCGCACCGGCGTGCTGCAGGTTTCAAGGGTGCTGGCGGGCAGGCTGCGCAGGGCGGCCAGCACAACTTGCAGGCCGGCGCAGTCGATTTCGATGACGTCGCCGAGGTCGAGGCGGCAGGGCGTGCCGTCCGCCGGCAGGGCCAGCAGGGCGTCCTTGATGGCAGGGGCGGTGTAGATGTTCAGCTCGTCGCTGAAGCGGACGCGGATCTGGCCGTCGTCCCGGGCGATGTCGATGCTCATGGCGCTTTCCTGGATGCCGGCCGGCCGCTCAGGGCAGGATCAGCTTGGAGACGGCGTTGAGCATCTGCGCCGGGGCGAAGGGCTTGACCATCCAGGCCTTGGCGCCGGCGGCCTGGCCTTCGGCCTTCTTGGCTTCCTGGTTTTCGGTGGTCAGCATGACGACCGGGGTGAACTTGTAGCCGGGCAGCTTCTTCATCTCCTTGACGAAGGTGATGCCGTCCATGTTGGGCATGTTCACGTCGCTGATGACCAGATGCACCTTGCGGCCGTCGAGCTTGCCGAGGGCGTCCTTGCCGTCGCAGGCCTCGACGACGTCATAGCCGGCGCCCTTCAGGGCGATGCTGACGACCTGGCGCAGGGAGGCGGAATCGTCCACCACGAGAATGGTTTTAGCCATGGATGTACTCCTAGAAGAAGGTGATTTCTGAGGGGGCGTCGCCGGCGGCAGCGCCGCCGCCGTGGATCTGGCGTTCTTCGGCGGTGGCGTAGCTGCCGGACAGGCTGGCCAGCATGCGGTCCACCGGCAGGGGCTGCGGCCAGCCGCCGTGGGCGACGTCGGCGTGGCTGGCGGCCAGCTGGGCCGGCAGCGCGTCGATGCTGTCGCGGACGTGGCTGAGGATCTGGCTGACGCGGTCCTGGAACTGGAGCTGGACGAGGGCCTCGGAGACGTCGGACTTGATGCCGGCGCTCTCGTTGCGCAGCGTGTGGCTGGATTCGACGAGGCCGTCGATGATGTGGCGGAAGCCGCCGAGCACGTCGCCGATGGCCTCCTCCGAGGCCTGCAGCGCGCGGGCGTCATTGACGGCGGTGCTCTCGGCGCTGGCGACGGCGGCGGTGATGGCCTTGCTGATGGCGTCCACCGCGCTGCCCATGCTGACGCCGGTGGTCTTGGACTGGCCGGACAGCTTGCGTACCTCGTCGGCCACCACCGCGAAGCCGCGCCCGGCCTCGCCGGCGCGGGCGGCCTCGATGGCGGCGTTGAGGGCCAGCAGGTTGGTCTGGTCGGCGATGCCGGCAACATCTACCGCCATCTTCTGCAGCTCGACGATGAACTGCTGCAGGCGCTTCACCTCGGCCACCATCTCTTCCTTGTGGCGGTTGGCGGTCTGCAGGGATTCGATCAGGGACTGCAGGCGGCTTTCGCTGCGGGTGAACACGCCGAGCAGGCCGCCTTCGCCGTCGGCGGCGCCGGAGGCCGCGTCGGCGGTGCGCACCGATACGTCAAGGCGGTCCACGATGGCGGAGAAGGCGAGGGTCAGGCCGACCACGGCGCTTTCCATCTGGGAGCGGCCGCTCTCGATCTGGCGGCTCCACAGGGGGAACAGGCGTTCGGCCAGTTGGTCGAGGCTGGCCACGTAGGGCGTCAGTTTTTCCACTTGGGTCGTTTCCGTTTCGCGATGGCGTTGCTGGGTGGCGAGGGCGGCGTCCTGGCGCAGGCCGTGGCGGATCGCCCAGCCGATGCCGCCGCTGACCAGCAGCGTGGCGCCGGCGGCGACAAAGGTGGGCCAGGCGGGGGCGCCGATCACGGCCACGGCGAGGGCGCCGGGCAGGCCGGCGCCGAGGGCCGGCAGCGGGGAGGCGGCCAGGCGCGTCATGGCCGCGCTCCGGCGTGAAGGCGGGTGTCTGGCGTGCTGTCGATGGGGCCGCTGACCGTCATTGCTGAGTTCTCCTCGGGCGGCGCCATCGTCTGCGCGGGCGCAGGGAAGGGATGCCGCACTGATTTTTCTGCGCGCATTGCTGGTCGGGCGGGCCGCCGTCATGCGCCTGGATTACGGACGCAATGGTGCCGATCGCCGCGGCGAGCGAATATCGGCGGAGGCTTAAAGTTTTTGTCGGACGCGGCCGGTTGCCTGTAGGAGGATTCCTAGGGCCGGCGGGGACATGGGATGGATTTCAGCTGGCGCGCCGTGGCCGGCGGCCTGATTTGCCCAGGACGCGGGGGCGGCGGACGGCGGGCGAACGATGTCGCCCGCGGACGCTTCAGCGCAGCTCGACGAGCTGGTGCTCGATGGCGTAGTGGATCAGCTCGGCGCTGCTGCTCATGCCCATCTTCTGCAGGATGCGCGACTTGTGGGTGCTGACGGTCTTGACGCTGAGGGACAGGCGCTCGGAGATGGCGGTGATGGTGGCGCCGGCGACGATCATCTGGAAGATCTGGTATTCCCGGTCGGACAGCGTGGTGTGCGGCAGTTCGTTGTGGCGGGCGCTGTATTCGAGGGCCAGGCGCTCGGCCACCGCCGGGCTGATGTAAACGCCGCCGCCGGCGACCTTGCGCAGCGCACCGATGAGCTCGTCGCCGGCGTGCTCCTTGGTCAGGTAGCCGGCGGCGCCGGCCTTGATGGCGCGGACGGCGTACTGCTCTTCCTTGTGCATGCTGAGAACGAGGATCGGCAGCCTGGGGTATTCGCCCTTCAGCTGTTTGATCAGTTCGATGCCGCTGCGGCCGGGCATCGACATGTCGAGCAGCAGCAAGTCGGGCGGCGACTGGCGGACCTGGGCGAGGACCTCGTCGCCGGTGGCGGCTTCGGCGCACACGCTGAATTCCGGCGCGTCGCCGAGGACCTGCTTGAGGCCGGTGCGGACGATGCTGTGGTCGTCGGCCAGCATGAGACGGATCATCGGGGGTTGTCCTCGTGGTCGGGAGTGGCTGCACCCAGCGGGATGCATACCGAGATGGTGGTGCCCTGGCCGGGGGCGCTGCGGATCGTGCAGTGGCCGCCGAGAGCTTCGGCCCGCTCGCGGATGCCCAGCAGGCCGAAGGACGAGCGGGTGCCAGCGCTGGCCGGATCGAAGCCGCGGCCGTTGTCGCTGACGGTGATGTCGATGGCGTCGGTGTCCCGCTCCAGCGTGACCAGCACGCGGCTGGCGGCGGCGTGGCGGGCGATATTGGTGAGGCATTCCTGGATGATGCGGAAGGCCGCGGTGGCGCGGGGCTTGTCGGTCTGCAGGTCTTCGGCGGCGGCGGCGTCGAAGCTGCAGTCGATGCCGTGGCGGTGGCCGAAGCCTTCCAGGAACCATTCGACGGCGTCGCGCAGGCCGAGGTCGTCGAGCATCACGGGGCGCAGTTCGGAGGACATGCGGCGCACCCAGTCGACGGTGCTGTCGATCAGCTGGGTCATGCCGGCGAGCTTGCCGTGCAGGGCTTCGGCGTCGCCGGGCAGGCGCGCGCGCAGCCAGCCGGCGTCCATCTTGATGGCGGTGAGCAGCTGGCCCAGTTCGTCGTGCAGCTCGCGGGCGATGTGGGTGCGTTCTTCCTCGCGCACCGACTGCAGGTGGGCCGACAGCTCCTGGGAGCGGCGTCGGGCGTCGAGCAGTTCCTGCTGGACGCGCTTGCGGGCGCCGATGGGTTGGGCTGCGGTGACTGCGCCGACGATGCGGCCGTCCTCGATGAGCGGTGTGGCGACGAAGGAGACGGGCACCGGCGTGCCGTCCTTGTGCAGGTAGGTGTCGTCCTCGATGTGCTGGGTCTTGCCGCTGCGCAGCGCCAGCAGGCTGCCACAGCAGGCCGGGTCGGACGGCGGCGCGTCGGCCGCGGGGCGGTGGATGATGAAATGGATCTGCTTGCCGAGCAGCTCTTCCTCGGTCCAGCCGAGCAGGCGCTCGGCTTCCGGGTTCATCCACAGCAGCGCGCCATGGGCGTCGGTAGTGAACAAGGCCTCGCCGACGGCATTGGTGATGGCGCGCAGGCGCTTCTCGCTGAGGCGCAGGGCTTCCTGGGCGCGTTCGTGGTCGCGCTGGATGGCCGCTTCGCGCAGGGCCCGCTCGATGGCGGGTTGCAGGCGCGGCAGGTTGTCCTTGACGACGAAGTCGGAGGCGCCGGCCTTGATGAGGGCGGCGGCGGATTCCTCGCCGACGAAGCCCGAGACGGCGATGAAGGGCAGGTCGCAGCCCAGTTCATGCAGCAGTTCAAGGGCGGCTGTGGCGCCGAAGCGGGGCAGGTGGTAGTCGGAGATGACCACGTCCCAGGGCTGGGCGGCCAGTGCTGCGCGCATCTGGGCTGCGTCATCCACCCGCTGGAAGACGATGTCCGGCCAGTGCATTTCGAGTTCCAGCAGGATCAGGTCGGCGTCGTCGCGGGAGTCTTCGACCAGCAGGACATGCAGGCGGGCGGGGGGCGTCATGAAAGGTGGCGGTGGGGCATCAGGCCTTATTGTCCCTTGCGCTTTCCCGCTGCGGCAAGGTGAAGTGGATCGTCGCGCCGGCACCGACGGCCCCTTCGGCCCATACCCTGCCTTGGTGGCGGCGCACGACCCGCTCGACGGTGGCAAGGCCGATGCCGGTGCCTTCGAACTCGCTCTCCGCATGCAGGCGCTGGAACTCCTTGAACAGCTTGCGGGCGTAGGCGGGATCGAAGCCGGCGCCGTTGTCGGCGACGAAGAACTCCTGGCCTTGCTCTTCCGTCCGGCTGCCGAAGCGGATCTGCGCCTGGGGTGTGTGGCGGGTGAACTTCCAGGCGTTGCCGAGCAGGTTGTCGAGCAGGATGCGCAGCAGGCCGGCGTCGCCGAAGACGGTCAGCTCGTCCTGAACCTGGATTTCGACGTGGCGCTCCGGATCGTTGCGTTGCAGTTCATCCAGGATCTGGTGGGCCAGGGCGCTCAGATCCACCTGCTGGCGATGAACGGGGCCGCGGGCCACGCGGGACAGCTTGAGCATGTCGTCGATGAGTCGTCCCATGCGCTGGGCTGCGCGCCGTACGCGGTCGAGGTAATCGCGCCCGGCGTCGTCGAGGCGGTCCTGGTAGCGGCGCTGCAGGGCCTGGCTGAAGCCGTCGATGCCGCGCAGCGGGGCGCGCAGGTCGTGGGATACCGCGGAACTGAAGGATTCGAGCTCGCGGTTCGCGTCCTCCAGCGCGCGGGTCCGCTCGGCGACTCGCCATTCCAGTTCTTCGTTGAGCTGGCGCAGTTCGGCTTCGGCCTTCTGGCGCTGGGCGTTCTGGTGGGCGGCGTCGAAGGCGAAGGCCACGTCCTGGCACAGGTCGTCGAGGAGGGTGACGATCTCCGCTGTGAAGAAGTAGGGCTCCGGTGCGTACAGGTTGAAGAGGGTGATTTCGTCCTGGTGGCGGATGTGGAAGGCTGCCGACGAACGGTAGCCGCGGCGCAGCGCGGGGCCGCGCCAGGGTTCCATGGCCGGATCGGTGGCAATGTCGTCGCACAGCACGTGGCGGCCTTCTAGGGAAGCGCGCTGGGTGGGGCCCCGGGCGTCCGTCAGGCTTGCATAGATCGCCAGCGCCGCCTGGATGTAGCCGTCTTCGTGGCCCCAGTGGGTGATGTGGGTGGGCTGGCCGTCCTTCATCCGGCAGCTCCAGGCCATCACCAGCCCGCCATCCTCGACCATGATGCGGCACAGGGCCTGAAGGAGTTCTGCGCTGTCGCGGATCCGCACGATGGCCTGGTTGGCCTTGCTGAGCACGGCATAGAGGCGCGCCAGGTAGGCCAGCCGTTTCTTGGCACGGACTTGTTCGGTGATGTCGAGGTTGGTGCCGATCAGGCGCAGCCGGCGCCCGTCGACGTCGGAGGTGATTTCGGCGTGGCTGTCAAGGTAGCGGATCTCGCCGTCGGGGCGCCGGATGCGCATCTGGTAGGAGCACGGTTGACGGGTCGTGATGACGGTGTTCACGTGGGCGAGGACGGCGGGCAGGTCGGCCGGTACGACCATGCGCTTGAACTGTTCCAGGCTCGCGGCAACTTCGTTCGGCTCATAGCCGAACAGCCGGAAGCACTCGTCGGACCACAGCTGTTCGTCGGTGTCGAGGCGCCATTCCCAGCTGCCCAGGTGGGCGATGCGCTGGGCCTCGTTGAGGAAGACGTCGCGGCGGCGGATCTTTTCTTCGGCCCGTACGTGCTCGGTGATGTCGTGGGTGACACCGACGATGTTGCGGGCGGTCCCATCCGGTCGGTGGAATACCTTGCCTTGCGTGCGTACCCAGCGGCGGCTGCCGTCGGCCATGTTCAACTGGTGCTTGATGTCCAGCGGCATGCCGCCATTGAGGGCGGCTCCGAGGGCCAGCCTGACGTCCTGGTGCTGTTCGCGGGGAATGTGCGCGAAGACTGCGTCGAGGGTGGACAGGTCCGCTGCCGGGCCGAGGCCGAGTACTTCGGCGGCGTCCTGGGTCCATGCCAGCGTGCCGCTGGCGATGTCGTATTCCCAGCTGCCGATGCGTCCGATGTGTTGCGCTTTGCTGAGGTGCAGGCGGGTACGGGCCTGCTTGCTGACCGCCGGGCTGATGCGGCTGTACAGGAGCACTGAGCCGGCCAGCACCAGCATGCCGATCAGCAGCGCGGAGATGCGCAACTGTTCGAGCAACAGGTCGTGGATGTCGCCGGTATCCAGTTTCTGCACGATGCCAAGCCCGAATTCGGGCAGCGGCGCGTAGGCGGCGAGCACGGCATTGCCCCGGTAGTCGCGGGACAGGCCGAAGCCGTGTTCACCGTCCAACGCGCGGGAGGCAGGGATCCGTTCACCATCAACAAGTTTGGGTGCGCTGAAAACGTAAGGGGTCAGGCGGGTCGGGAAGCAGTCGACATTCGGACCGCTTGATCTGCACACGACAAGCTCGCCGGAATGACCGAGGTTGTCGGAGTGGTTAAGGACATCTGTGAGGCTGTCCAGGCGCGCCTGGACCACGATCTCGTTGGGCATGAGGGTGCCGGTGCCGACCGGGATGCGTACTTCGATCCAGTAGGCGTCGTTCCAGAACAGCCAGGTGCGGTGGTCGATGCGCTGGCGATTGAGCTCGACGCTGGAACGCTCGCCCGTGCTGGCCAGGATCCGGCCGTTGGCGCCCGTGACCCACAGGGCTTTCAGGCCCGAGGCCTGGCCGCTGATCAGGATGCGCTGCAGTTCGGTGTGCAGCACCGGGCCGCCGATCCCGAGCCGCACGAGGTTTTCCGTGCGGGCCAGCTGGATGCCCTGTTCCGCCGCTGTTGCGGCGTGACGGATCGTGCTGCCGAGGACGCTCATGTTGGCGCGCAGGGCGGACTGCAGGGTGTGGTGGAACAGGGACAGGGTCTGGCCGGCGAAGGTGCCCACGCCGATCAGCCAGGCCGCGATGGCTGCGATCAGCAGCATGGCGCTGCCCACGGCGAGCACCTGCCGGTCCTGGCGGTGGCGGTAGAAATTGCGCAGCCCGGGCTGGTTCAGCAGGGTCAGTCCCAGGCCCACGGCGAGGATCGCCAGGGCCAGCGCGGATGCCCAGTCGAGGGCAAAGTGGCGTCCGGCGAAATCGAAGAGGTCGAATCCGACGATGCCGTTCAGTACTTGGGCGGCACTGCCGAGCAGGATCAGAAGACACAGCCACTGCAGCAGCAACTGCAGTGCGAGGTGCGGGAGCTGGCTCCTGGCCTTCGGGAGGCCGGCCAACATGACGGCCGCGAGGGCCAGCGCGATGGCGTTGGTTGGTGACGGCAGGCTGGTCGGCGGGGAGGCCGTCTGCAGCGCGCGCAGTAGGCTCAGGGCGGCCAGGGTGCCGAGGGCGACGGCCAGCAGGGTCTGCAGCGTTCCCTGCCGTGGACAGCGGGTGTTGGCCGCCAGCAGGCTGGCGCCTGCCAGTGCGAAGCCGATGAGGGCTCCGCTGCCGGGTGAGCCGAGAAGGGTGAAACCCAGGCCCAGCCAGCCGGCCCATGCGGTAAGCATAAGCCCGGAAAATGCGCCCATCCGGCCGCTTCGATCTGCGTGCATTAGCACACTCGGGTATCCGTCTTCGCTTGAGAGGGCGGCAGCCTAACATCCGTACGGTTTGCCGGTGCAAGCGGCCACTTTCCGCACGGTGATTTTGCGAACGTCGACAAGTGGGTCATAATTCCGACGCCTTGTCGTGAATACGAACCAGCGAGCATGCGAAGCGGTGAGTTCTGACGTGACAAAGCCAGTCTTTTCAACGCTTTCGTGCTCGTGTCCCCGACCTTGCCGTACGCCTGTCTGAAGGTGCCCGCTGTCATGTTGAACATGACAATGGCGAACGGGGGCGGGGTGGCATATGCACGGAGACGATTTTTTAGGGTGATCTCTTCAAATCCTGCGGACCGGCGATCCTACGCCCATTTCCGGCGTACTGGTCGTGAGCTTTTCGTCATGTCCGTCTAAACTGATAAGATCTTTTGCAACCGCCGTCGTATTACCCTATTGATCCATGGCCGCCACGCCCGAATCTCCTGAAAAGGAATATTGCAGTACCTCCGAAGCTGCCCAGCGCCTGGGTTTGTCCTTGGGGACCGTTCAGCAGATGGTCGAGAACGGCCAGCTCGAGGGTTGGAAGACTGCGGGTGGGCATCGCCGGATTCGCGTGAGCTCCATCGAGGAGTTCCGGGCCCGCGCGATGGCGGGGGGCGGGCAGGGGACCCAGGCCCGTGCGCCAGGCGGTGCCCTGCAGGTGCTGGTGGCCGAAGATGACCGAATCCTGCAGAAGTTGTACGAGCATACTTTCGCGTCGTGGGGTCTGCCTCTGCAGGTGCGCCTGGTTTCCAGCGGCATCGACGGTTTGCTCGAGATCGGTCGCGAGGCGCCGGATCTGTTGATAACCGACCTCCGCATGCCCGGCATCGACGGTTTCGAGATGATCCGCCGCCTGCGCGCAGACCCGCAATTGCAGGATCTCGACATCGTGGTCGTCAGCGGCCTGACCGATGAAGACATTGCTGAGCAGGGCGGATTGCCCCCGGACGTCATCCTGTATTCGAAGCCGGTGCCGTTCCGGGAACTCAAGGGCTATGTGCAGGCCAAGCTCATGGCCTTGCAGCGGCGCGTGCGAGGGGCCTGAACGCTCCCGGGCAATTTCAGGACAGGAATCGATCGGCCCCGACAGACCCGCGCTGTCGGGGCCGGTCTTTTTTGGTGCTGCCGCAGTCCGATGCTTGCCGGGGGGGATGACAGACGCGGCCCGGCTGCGTGCCGCCGGCGGTCGATGCCCGGAACCGGATTCCATCCTGTTTGTCTGGAATTGAAATCGGTCAAGGTGCGGTGCGCGATATACGACGATGCTGCGACGTTGGGGCGACGTTCAGGCAGGGGAACGCGGCGTATATGTCAGGATCTTATGTGACAATTTTCATTGTGCGGTAGAATTTAACAGTAATGATATATTTCATGTTTATGCTTTTGTCGTTATTGTGCGCGTTCGATGTTGTCAAGCCTGCCGCGCCTGTCCACCTTCAGCCGGGGCAGGCCAGGCGCCGCGGACCGGATCGGGGTCGTGGCTGATATGTTTAGCCAGGGGAATCAATGAACCTGTCAGATGAGGTTGCCCGTGGGTGACCTTGTTACCGAAGCGGCCATCACCGGGGCGGCGCTGGTGCGGCATCTCAACGATGCGCGCTTCGCCAGTCTGCGCGCGCTGCGGCAGTTGCTGCGTGCCCTCGATGCGGAACGGATCGCCATCGGGGTGTTGCATCCGGATGGCTCCAGCCTTCAGGAGGAGTTGGTGTGGGCCAGCGGTTTCAGCCGTTGCGGCGAGTCGGAACGGGTCTTGTCCTGCGCCGCCTTCACCGATGAGATCCGCGGCTGGTTGGCCTCCACGAAAGATGCCTTGAGCATCACCATCGACACGCGTTCGCCGGCCTGGCACGAGGTGCCCTGCGACCAGTTGCTGCTGGTGCGTGATTGCCGTAGCAAGAATGACGGCGGCACCCTGATCCTGGCCGCCCAGCTGCGCGGCAGCGTCGTGCTGCCCGATGAAACGGCACGCGCGATCGCCGTGCTGATCCGCGAATATGCGGGCCGGCGGGAACCGGCCACGCTGCAGACCGGAACGTAATCGTCACCGGGACCGGGCTTGATCGTCTTTTCCCGCAGCTTCCGCTAGCTCGCCAGTTTTCGCCAGTGCTCCAGGTCGATGCTCGCCAAACAGGCCTGCAAGTGATGCCGGGCCGCCGCCAGGTGTAATCTTGCTGACGAACTCAGGCCTTCGCCGAGCCGGAAATCCTCACCCCGCACGCACAGCACGAAAGCCGGTGGCGGTGTCCGGCGGATTTCCTCATACACGTACAGCACGGCGGCCGGCGACAGCGCGTGGGATGTGATCGAGTAGTCGGGGGCGGGGCGGATCTCCCGGAACGAGAACGGTGCCGGCGTGCCCGTACCGGCATCGATGAACAGCGCCAGATCCCGGTCGTCCAGATCGAGGGCGTGCTCGATCTGCAGCTGGAAGTCGCTGACCAGCCGTACGTCCGGCACATTCCAGTTTTCTAGCTCGGCCATCAAGGCCGGGCCGAGGGCGTCGTCGCCCCGCGACGGGTTGCCGACGGCGAAAATCACCAGTCGCAAGGTCTCACCCTCCGCAGACGGCCCGGTCCACGAGTTGCCCGTCTTCATCCACCAGTTCGACGGCCAGCGGCATCTTGCCGAGCGCGTGGGTGGCGCAGGACAGGCAGGGATCGAAGGCGCGGATCGCCACCTCGATATGGTTCAGCAGGCCTTCGGTGAGCTGGCGGCCGTCCAGGTAGCGGCGGGCGACCTGGCGCACCGCCTCGTTCATGGCCTGGTTGTTGTGGGTGGTGGACACGATCAGGTTGCAGTAGCTGACCAGGTCGTCCTCGCCGACCCGGTAATGGTGGATCAGCGTGCCGCGCGGCGCCTCGATGATGCCGACCCCTTCGCGCCCTTTCGGGCCGCTGGCGAGGCGGTCGTCGGACAGCAGATCCGGGTCGTCGAGCAGATCGCGGATGACCTCGGCGGCGTGCAGCATCTCGATCATGCGCGCCCAGTGGTAGGCCAGCGGTGCGTGGATGGGTTCGCCGTCGCCTCGGGCGATGAAGTCCTGGCGTTCCGCCTCGGCCAGCGGGCTGGGGATGAAGTCGCAGTTCTGCACGCGGGCCAGCGGGCCGACCTTGTACCAGCCCCTGGCCGGGCCGAGCTCGCGGATGAAGGGGAACTTCATGTAGCTCCACGGCTTTACTTCCTCGACGATGTGCTGGTCGTAGTCGGCACAGGGGATACCGTCGCGGACGATCTGGCCGCGGGCGTCTCGCAGGCGCAGGTGGCCGTCGTAGAGGTCCATCGCGCCATCCGCCCGCACCAGGCTGAACAGGTGGCTGCGGAACAGGCCGAACTCGTCGTACAGCGGGCCGTTGCTCTCGTGCAGGCGGCGGGCGAGGCGCACCGCGTCGCAGCTCCAGCTCACCACTTGATCGGCGTCTTTGCGCAGCAGGTTGCGATCGTCGGTGCTCAAGGACTTGTTCACCCCGCCGGGGATCGCGCCGGTGCCATGCACGCGCTTGCCGGCGGTGACGCGGATGACCTCCTGGCCGAACTTGCGCAGCAGCACGCCTTCCTTCGCCACGTGAGGATAGGCGGCGGCGACGCCGACGATGTTGCGCTGCTGCACTGGCGACTCGAAGCCGAACAGCAGGTCCGGCGACGACAGGTGGAAGAAATGCAGTGCGTGGGACTGGAGGATCTGCCCGTAGTGCATCAGGCGGCGGATCTTCTCTGCGGTGGGGGTGATCCGCGTGGCGCCGACCACCGGGTCGAGGGCCTTGGCGGCAGCCAAGTGGTGGCTGACCGGGCAGATGCCGCACAGGCGCTGCACCATCACCGGCACTTCCCAGTACGGACGGCCCTGGATGAATTTCTCGAAGCCGCGGAACTCGACGATGTGCAGCCGCGCTTCCTTCACGTGGCCGGCGTTATCGAGCAGCAGCGTGACCTTGCCATGGCCTTCGACCCGCGACACGGGGTCGATGGCGACCCGGCGCAGGCTCTCCCGGTTGGCGGCGGTTTCCAGTTCGAAGCTCATGGTGCGAACCTCAGTCGTAGTGCAGCAGTCCGCCGGCCAGCCGTGGTGTGCGGCCGGCGATCAGATCGGTGAGGAATTTCCAGATCGCCGGGCCGGACGGCGGGCAGCCGGGCAGGAAGTAATCGATACGGACCACCTCATGGATCGGCCGCACCTGGTCGAGGAGCAGCGGCAGCTCCGGGTCGTTGGGGATTTGCCCGTTCTCGAGGCCGGGACGGAACTGGTAGACCTCCCGCAGGCATTCGGACAACGGCAGGTGATTGCGCTGAGCTGGCAGGCCACCGTTCACCGCGCAGGCGCCGAGGGCGATCAGCGTCTTGCAGTGGCGGCGGAACTCACGCAGCACGTGGACGTTTTCTGCGTTGCAGACGCCGCCTTCGATGAGGCCGATGTCGCAGGGGCCGACGTCCTTGATGTCGGTCAGCGGCGAGCGGTCGAACTCGATCAGTTCGACCAGTTCGAAAAGATGCTCATCGATGTCCAGGAAGGACATGTGGCAGCCGAAGCAGCCGGCCAGCGAGGTGGTGGCGACGCGCAGCTTGCGGGCAGGGGCGGGAGCCGGGCTCATGATTCCTCCTCCTTCAGTGCCCGGCTACGGATCGTCTCGGTATCGAAGGTCCGTTCACCGATCGGCACCGCGAAGCCGAGGCCCTTGGGCAGGATCACGCCGACCGGGCAGATGCGGGCGGCGAGGTCGTCCTTCGAGAAGTCGGTGTCGGCCAGCCGGCCGGATTCCGCGTTGACCGCCAGGTGCTTGTGGATGCCGCGCCCGGTCAGTGCGAACACCGACTTGCCGTCCACGTCGCGGCTGGCGCGCACGCACAGTTCGCAGAAGATGCAGCGGTTGAAGTCGAGCAGCATGTCCGGGTGGGACGCGTCCACCGGGCGTTCCGGGAAGAAGTGGCGGAAGCGCGGCGTGAGCATCTCGTACTCGTAGCCGAGGGCCTGCAACTCGCAGTTGCCGCTTTTCTCACAGGACGGACAGAAGTGGTTGCCCTCGACGAACAGCATCTGCAGCAGGCCGCGCCGTTCGCCGTTCATTTCCGGGGTGTTGCTCTCCACCTCCCAGCCTTCCTTGGCCGGCGTCGCGCAGGCGGACACGTGGCGGCCGGCGGCCTTGACGATGCACAGCTTGCAGCTGCCGTGGGGTGGGAAGTCCTGGTGCCAGCACAGGCTGGGGATGTAGTGGCCGGCCTTGCGGGCGGCTTCGAGGATGGTCTGGCCGTCCTCGAAGGGAACCGGCTGGCCGTCGAGGAGAAACTGCTTGGTCATTTTTCTTCCTCCTCGTGGGTGTGCAGGTGGGCACCGGGGTCGTCGCGGGCGGTGAGCTGGCGCGCCTCGGCCAGCGCGGCGTCGAGGTCGAAGGCCGGTTCGAAGTCGAGGGACACCAGCCGCCGCTCGTAGGCAGGGCGGAATTTCTGCAGGGTGTCGATGACCGGATTCGGCGCGGCGCTGCCTAGGCCGCAGTGACTGGCGTTCTTCAGCAGGCGGTCGAGCCAGTCGATGTCGGCCAGGTCGGCCTTGGCACCGTGGCCGTCGGCCAGCTTGTCCATGAAGCCCTGCAGCAGTGAAGTGCCAACCCGGCACGGGGTGCAGAAGCCGCAGCTCTCGTGGGCGAAGAAATGCACGAAGGCGCGGGCCACGTCGAAGAGGTCGCGGCTGCCGTCGAAGATCATGAAGGCGCCGGCGGTGGGGACGTCCTCGTAGGCGATGCGGCGCTGGAACTCGTAGCCGGCCAGGCACACGCCGGCCGCGCCGCCCACCTGTACGGCCTGGGTGTCGCTGGCGCCGCAGTCCTCCAGAATGCGTGCGATGGGCACGCCGAAGGGGTATTCGTAGATGCCCGGTGCGGCGCAGTCGCCGGAGATGGACAGCAGCTTGGTGCCGGCCGACTGGGCGGTGCCACTGGCGGCGAAGGCTTCACCACCGCCGAGGGCGATGAGGCAGGTCTTGGCCAGCGTCTCGACGTTGTTTACCACCGTCGGGCGGCCCAGGTAGCCCTTGGTGACAGGGAAGGGTGGGCGGATCCGCGGCGTGCCGCGCTTGCCTTCGAGGGATTCGAGCAGCGCCGTTTCCTCGCCGCACACGTAGGCGCCGGCGCCCAGGTGGATGCGGATGTCGAAGTCGAAGCCGGGCTCGTGCAGGATGCGGTGGCCGAGCAGGCCGGCGTCGCGGCGGCGGGTCAGCACGGCTTCCAGCTGTGGCAGTAGGTAGCGGTACTCGCCGCGCAGGTACAGGAAGCCTTCCGATGCGCCGACCGCCCAGGCGGCCAATGTCATGCCCTCGAAGACCAGGTCGGCGTAGCTGTTGAGCAGCACCCGGTCCTTGAAGGTGCCGGGTTCGCCTTCGTCGGCGTTGCAGACGATGACTTTGGTTTCGCCCGGCGCATTGCGCGCGCTGGCCCATTTGACCGCAGTGGCGAAACCCGCGCCGCCGCGGCCGCGCAGGTTGGAGACCTGGACCTCCCGCAGCCAGCCGTCGCGACCCAGCTCGATGACGGCGGCCAGCGCCGCACCGGGCTTCATGTCCTGGTTGAGCAGGCTGTCCTTGCGGCGGATGTTGTCGGTGATCTGGAAATACTCGGCCGGCCACAGGTCGAGGGGGCGCTGCTGGCGGATCAGCTCGGCGATCTCGTTGATGCGCCGGTGGGTCAGCTGGCCGATCGCACGGCCGTTGACCAGCATGCCCGGTCCCTGGTCGCAAAGGCCGGTGCAGGAGGTGGTGGCGATGCTTACCAGGCCGTCCTCCGACAGCTTGCCGGGCTCGATCCACAGCTTGCGGCACAGAGCATCCATCAGCTCGGCATTGCCGAGCATGCGGTCGGTGATGTTGTCTGAGAACAGCACCCGGTAGCGGCCGACCGGCTGCGTGTAGAGGAAGCTGTAGAAGCCGGCAACACCCTCGACCCGGCTGCGCGGGATGTGCAGCGACCGGGCGATATGGGTGAGGGTTGGCGCAGGCAGCCAGCCTTCGAGATCCTGAGCTTCGATCAGGATCTGCAGTAGCTCGGTCGGATAATGACCGTGGCGCTGCAGGATACCGTCGAGGGCGGCGGTCGGGGTGGCAGGGAGTGTACTCACAAGAACCTCCGGCTGCTGGAAGCAACGCGCCCAGTATGCGCGTTGGGCCGCCGTGATTCTTGCGCTAGATCAGGAGAGTCAGGAAATTACTGCGCGCTGGATGCGTGCCAGGCCTTCCTCCAGGCGGGACGGCGGGCAGCCGAAGTTGAGGCGCACGAAGCCCGGCTGTCCGAAATCCTTGCCGTCGGACAGGCCGATGCCGGCGGCTTCGAAGAAGGCCGTCGCGTTGGCGATGCCACGGGCGGCGAGGAAGGCGCGGCAGTCGATCCAGGCCAAGTAGGTGGCCTCGACGGGCGTGGTGGCCAGGCCCGGCAGGCGGTTGATGACGTCCACGACGCGCGCCGCGTTGGCGCGCAGCGTCTCGAGAA
Organism: Zoogloea sp. GW822-FHT05C07; assembly: GCF_058800215.1. Classification (NCBI taxonomy): domain Bacteria; kingdom Pseudomonadati; phylum Pseudomonadota; class Betaproteobacteria; order Rhodocyclales; family Zoogloeaceae; genus Zoogloea; species Zoogloea sp. GW822-FHT05C07. The sequence continues at coordinate 1,625,614 of NZ_CM179510.1, read as the reverse complement.
GGGCTTCCCGCCACGGGCCGCAGTCCCGGTAGGCGACTTCGGTTGCGGCCAGCCCGAGCACATTCACATGCGGCACGATGCCGGCCATGGCGCGCTTGTAGCGGGCGCGCAGGCCGGCGTCGGGGATGATCGCGAAGGCGCAGTACAGGGCAGGGATGTTCCAGGTCTTGGACGGGGCCATCAGTGTGATGGTCCGTTTGGCCACGGACTCGTCGAGGGAGGCGATGGGAATGTGCGGCGTCGCGGGATCGAGGACCAGGCCGCAGTGGATCTCGTCGGAGCAGATCACGAGGTCGTGGCGTTCGGCCAGCGCAGCGATGCGGCCGAGTTCGTCCCGGTCGAAGACGCGGCCGACCGGGTTGTGCGGGTTGCACAGCATGAACAGGCGCACGCCGTCGGCCACGGCGGCTTCGGTGCGGCTCCAGTCCCATTCCCAGCGCGTGCCGTGCTGGACCAGCGGCGTGGTGACCAGGCGCTGCTCGAAATTGCCCGGCGCGTGCAGAAAGGGCGGATAGACCGGCGTGGCGGTGAACACCCCGTCGCCTGGCTGGCCGACTGCGCGTACCGCGACGTTGAAACCGGTGACGACCCCCGGCAGCCACACCAGCCACTCCGGCTTGATCTGCCAGGCGTGGTCGCGGGCGATGCCGTCGATGACCGCCTCGGCAACGCTGGGCCACGGGTCGGCATAGCCGAACACGCCATGGTCGATGCGCGTGTGGAGAGCTTCCAGCACCGGCGGCGGGGCGGCGAAGTCCATGTCCGCCACCCACATAGGGATCACGTCGTGGCCGGCGTAGCGGCGCCACTTGATGCTGTCGGAGCCGGCCCGCTGGGGGCCGGTGCTGAAGTCGAAGGTCGTCAAGCCGGGGTCTCGCTGAAGTGAAGGATCAGACTTCCAGATGCTGGTAGAGCACCGTGGACAGATAACGTTCGCCGAAGGACGGGATGATCACGACGACCAGCTTGCCGGCGTTCTCAGGGCGTTCGGCGACCTGCAGCGCGGCCCATACGGCAGCGCCGGAGGAGATGCCGACCAGCAGGCCTTCTTCGGTGGCCAGCTTGCGGGCGGTGTCGAGGGCGGCGTCGTTAGGCACCTGCACGATCTCGTCGTAGATCGAGGTGTTGAGGATGGCCGGCACGAAGCCGGCGCCGATCCCCTGGATCGGGTGCGGGCCGCGCTGGCCGCCGGACAGCACCGGGCTGGCGGAGGGTTCGACGGCGATCACCTTGACGTCCGGCTTGCGCTCCTTGAGCACTTCGCCGACGCCGGTGATGGTGCCGCCGGTGCCGATGCCGGACACGAAGATGTCCACCTGGCCGTCGGTATCGGCCCAGATCTCCTCTGCGGTGGTCTGGCGGTGGATGGCCGGGTTGGCGGGGTTCTCGAACTGCTGCGGGATGAAGTAGCGGGAATCGGCGGCGGCCAGTTCGGCGGCCTTCTTCAGCGCGCCGGGCATGCCTTCGGGGCCCGGGGTGAGGATCAGCTCGGCGCCGTAGGCCTTGAGCAGCAGCTTGCGCTCGCGGCTCATGGTCTCGGGCATCACGAAGGCGCACTTGTAGCCGCGCGCGGCACAGACCATGGCCAGGCCGATGCCGGTGTTACCGGAGGTGGGCTCGAGGATGATGGTGTCGGGCTTGATCTTGCCGGCCGCTTCGGCGGCATCGATCATCGCCGTGGCGATGCGGTCCTTCACGCTGTGGGCTGGATTGAAGTACTCCAGCTTGAGGGCGAGCGTCGCGCCATTGGCGGGGGCCAGGCGGTTGAGCTTGACGAGCGGGGTGTTGCCGACCAGTTCGGTCACGTCATTGGCGATACGCATGATGATTCTCCGTGTCAGGAAAGTGGTTATTGTTTCTCTAATTCATTCTAGAGTTCGCCGCCGCTCTTCAATAGACCAAAAGTGCATATGCAAATAATTGCCCGCCGCGTGGTCGGCCTACAGGCGGCGGATCTTTTCGAGCAGCGCAGTGGTGGAGCGCTGGTGCTCGAAGGGGATCGAATGCACGCTGCCGCCGCGGGCCAGGGTTTCGGGGGCGCCGACGATACGGTCCGGCGCCCAGTCGCCGCCCTTGACCAGCACGTCGGGCCGGCATTCGAGGATGCGGGCGATCGGCGTGTCCTCGTCGAACCAGGTGACGAGGTCGACGCAGCCGAGGGAGGCCATCACGGCCAGGCGGTCCTGCAGCGTGTTGATAGGCCGGTCGTCGCCCTTGCCCTGGCGGCGCACAGAGTCGTCGCTGTTGAGGGCGACGACCATCGCCGCGCCGAGGGCGCGGGCCTGGGCCAGGTAGGTGACGTGGCCGCGGTGCAGGATGTCGAAGCAGCCGTTGGTGAACACCAGCGGGCGCGGTAGCGAGGCGATCCGCTCGAGCAGTTGGTCGGGCGGGCAGATCTTGGCTTCGAAGGCGGGAGCGGAATACATGGGTGGATGATCGCTGGGGGACTCGGAGGGTCTGTATGTTAGCTGCTGCCGCGCCGTCTGGCGCTGCATGGGCGGCTTTCAGTGATGGTTGCCATAGCCGGCGATGCCGATCATCAGACGCACAAGCCCGTAGGATGCCCAGTTGAGCAGGCGCTGCAGGCGGGGGCCCCGCTGCCAGCTGGCGGCGGAGATTTCCTGCCCGCCGTCGCGGATCGCGCGGAGCAGGCGGTTGCGCAGGCGCTCGGCGAAGCCGGCATCGCGGACCAGGATATTGGCCTCGCGGGCCAGCAGCAGGCTGAAAGGATCGATGTTGGACGAGCCGACGGTGGCCCAGCGCCCGTCGATGACGGCGACCTTGGCGTGCAGGTAGCTGCGATGATATTCGACGATGCGCAGGCCGCCGGCCAGCAACTGGCCGTACAGCGCACGGGTGGCGCGCTGTTGAAGGGGGTGATCGGCGAGCCCCTGAACCAGCAGGGTGATCATCACGCCACGCCGGGATGCGTCCAGCAGTGCGTGACGGAAGCGGCGGCCGGGCAGGAAGTAGGCGTTGGCGAGGATGATCTCGCGCCGTGCGCTGGCAATCCCGAGCAGGTAGGCGTCTTCGATGTCGCGCCGGTGGCGGATGTTGTCGCGGACCAGGAAGGCTGCCTCGACGTTGCCGCAGGGCTGCGGCATGAAGGGCGGGCTGGCCGGCAGGCGCAGGCGCTGGCGGAAGGATGCCCAGGCGACCAACTCCCATACGTGGCGCACTCCGGCGTGGATGGGGCCGAGCAGCGGGCCTTCGACGCGCACCGCATAGTCGTGGCGGGGCGCGTCGAGGCTCGGCGCCTCGTAGTCGCTGATAATGTTGATGCCGCCGACGAAGGCGATGCGCCCGTCGATGACCGCCAGCTTGCGGTGCAGGCGGCGCAGGCGACGGCGGCGCAACGGCAGTGCCCCGACCTCGCGGCGGTAGATCAGCACGTGGACGCCAGCTTCGCTTAGCGGCACCAGGTGCTCGGCGACGAACTCACGGCTGCCGAAACCATCGACGAGCAGGCGTACGGTGACGCCACGGGCGGCGGCGCGCATCAGCGCGGTGGCGATCGTCTGACCGATGTCGTCGTGGGCGAAAATGTAGGTCTCGAGGAGGATCTCGTCGCGGGCGTCATCGATGGCTGCCTGCAGCGCGGGAAAGAACTCGGTTCCGTTCTCCAGCAGGGTCAGCGCATTGCCGCGCAGCCAGGTGGTGCTCATGGGGCGGCGTGTTTCAGCGGGGGCGGATCTGGGCGGTCAGTGGCGCGTGGTCGGAAATCTGGCTCCACGGGGCGCCGTAATGCACTTCGGCCCGATCGACGGCGAAGCCGCGCACGTAGATGCGATCCAGGCGCAGCACTGGCAGCGTGCTTGGAAAGCTGCGCGCCGGGCGGCCGCGGATCGATGTGAAGACCTCGGTTACGCCGAGGGGCCCCGTGAGACAGTCGTCGGCGTGGTTGCGCCAGTCGTTGAAGTCACCGGCGATGATCAGCGGTGAGCCGTCCGGGGCCAGGGTGTCCAGGCGCTGTACCAGGGCCGCCATCTGGCGGCGCCGGCTGCCGGCGGTGAGGCCCAGGTGCACACAGATGCAATGCACGGGCTGCGCCACGCCGTCGACGCGAATCTCGCAGTGGAGCAGGCCGCGGCTCTCGAAGCGGTGGTCGGAGACGTCCTGGTTGGCCTGGGACAGGATGGGGTGGCGGCTGAGGATCGCGTTGCCGTGGTGGCCGTGCTCGTACACCGCGTTGCCGCCATAGGCCGTCTGCTGCCATACGTCGCGGGCGAGGAATTCATGTTGCGGCAAGGACGGCCAGTCGGGGTGATGGCGGGCATGGCGCAGGTGCATGCCCTGGACTTCCTGCAGGAACACCACGTCGGCACCCAGCAGGCGCAGCCGGTCGCGCAGTTCGTGGATGGCCAGGCGACGGTTGAACTGGGAGAAGCCCTTGTGGATGTTGTAGGTGCAGATGCGCAGCGTGGTGCTCATCGCGGTCTCCTTTTTTCCTGCATTCTGCGCCTGTCGCCGGTTTGCCGCATCTCGCGCCGTTCCATGCAAAACGGCGCCCGCAGGCGCCGTCGTGGGCTGGCGAGGGATGCGCTCAGGATACCGCGAGCATGCGCTCGAGGGCGACCTTGGCCAGCGCGGCCTCGTGCTCGGGCACCGTGATGCGATTGACCACCTTGCCTTCGGCGAGGTTCTCGAGGGTCCAGGCCAGGTGTTGCGGGTCGATGCGCTGCATCGTCGAGCACATGCACACGGTGGGCGCCATGAACTGGACGATCTTGCCTTCGTGCTTCACTTCCTCGGCGAGGCGGTTCACCAGGTTCAGCTCGGTGCCGACCAGCCAGCGGGTGCCGGGGGCGGATTCCTTGACGATCTTGATGATGTACTCGGTAGAGCCGACGAAGTCGGACTGGCGGCACACTTCCAGCGCGCTCTCCGGGTGGGAGATGACCTTGCCGTCCGGGTACTGGTTGCGGAACTTGATGATGTGCGCCGGCTGGAACATCTGGTGCACCGAGCAGTGGCCCTTCCACAGCAGGATCTTGGCCTTCTTGATCTGCTCGACGCTGAGGCCGCCGTATTCCTGGTCGGGATCCCACACCACCATCTCGTCGAGGGAAATGCCCTTGTTGAAGCCGGTCCACCGGCCCAGGTGCTGGTCGGGGAAAAACAGCACCTTTTCGCGCTGCTTGAAGGCCCAGTCGAGGATGGTCGGGGCGTTGGTGGAGGTGCACACGATGCCGCCGTGCTCGCCGCAGAAGGCTTTCAGGTCGGCCGCCGAGTTGATGTAGGTGACCGGCGTGATCAGCGTGTCGGGGGTGTCCAGCACTTCGGCCAGCTCGCGCCAGCAGCGCTCGACCTTGGCGAGGTTGGCCATGTCGGCCATCGAACAGCCAGCGGCGAGGTCGGGCAGGATGGCCTGCTGGTGCGGCTTGGACATGATGTCCGCCACTTCGGCCATGAAATGCACGCCGCAGAACACGATGTATTCGGCGTCGGTCTCGGCGGCGAGGCGCGATAGCTTGAGGGAGTCGCCGGTCAGGTCGGCGTACTGGTACACGTCGGCGCGCTGGTAGTGGTGGCACAGCAGCACGGCCTTGTCGCCGAGGCGGGCGCGTGCGGCGCGGATGCGCTCATGCGCGTCGGCGTCGGCGAGGGTGTTGAAACGGTCGAAACTGATCGGTACGGCTTGCATCGATTGAGTCCTGTTGGTTCAGCCCTGGTTCCATGGCAGGCCGGCATGGCGCCAGCCACCGACCGCGTTGCGGCGCCCGTTGGCGTCCTTGTCGCCTTCGAAGCCTTCCAGGATGTTGTAGGCATTGGTGAAACCCGACGCCGCGGCCAGCGTGGCGGCCGCGTTGGAGCGGGCGCCGCTGCGGCACAGGAACATCACCAGCGCTTCCGGGTCGACCTGGCGCTTGAATTGGGCCAGAAAATGCGGATTCGGTTCATTGCCCGGATAGAGCATCCATTCGATCTCGACGGAGCCCGGCACACGTCCGACCCAGTCCCACTCGGCGCGCGTGCGCACGTCCACGAGCCGGGCGCCGGGGGCGAGCTGGAGAATTTCCCAGGCCTCCTTGGGCGTGAGGCTACCGGCGTAGGGAACGTTCAGGCCTTGGCCGCGTTCCTGCGCGAGGGCAAGTGTTTCGCTTAATTTTCCCATGGCGGACATCCGGCTAGAATGGCGGGCTTGCGAGTATACCTCCGGCCCTACGGGCTGCAAGTCATGTCTTTCGAAGCTCATCCCGTCGCCGCGCCGGACGAGGCCCTCGACGCCGACCGCGCCCGCCAGGCCCAGCAGGCAACCTGGGTCAGCGTCGCCGTCAATGTCGTGCTGACGGTGCTGCAGATCACCGTCGGCCTGATCTCCCATGCCCAGAGCCTGGTGGCCGACGGCATGCATACGCTGTCCGACCTACTCGGCGATTTTCTGGTCCTGTTCGCGAGTCGTCACGGGGCGAGCCCCGCCGATGAATTGCACCCCTATGGCCATGGGCGCTACGAGACGGCCGCGTCGCTGGTGTTGGGGCTGGTGCTGGCGGGCGTGGGGGCGGGCTTCCTGCTGACGGCGGCGGTCCGCCTGCAGAGCCTGGAGTCCTTGCCGCAGCTGCATCCGATGGCCCTGTGGATGGCCTTGCTGACGTTGGCCGGCAAGGAAGGCCTGTTCCGCTACATGCTGGCGGTGGCCCAGCGCCTGCGTTCGCCGATGCTGGTGGCCAACGCCTGGCACGCGCGCGCCGATGCGGCGTCGTCGCTGGTGGTGGCAGTGGGTATTGGCGGCAGCCTGCTCGGCTACCGTTTCCTCGAGCCTCTTGGTGCGGCGCTGGTCGGCTTCATGATCCTGCGCATGGGGGCGATGCTTGGCTACGAGGCACTGCGCGAGCTCATCGATACCGGCGTGCAGCCCGACGAGGTGGCCAGGATCCGCGAGACGGTGACGACGACGCCCGGCGTGATCGACGTTCATGAGCTGCGTACCCGCCGCATGGCCCACCGGGTGCTGGTTGATGCCCACGTCCGCGTGGATGCGCGGATCAGCGTGTCGGAAGGGCACCGCATTGCTGAACTGGCTCGCCACCGGGTGCGTAGCGGTCACCAGGACGTACTCGACGTGCTGGTGCATGTGGATACCGAAGAGGATCAGATCGCCGCGCTGGGGCGTGCGCTGCCTGGCCGGGAGGCACTGGTCGCCGAGCTCGATGCGCTGCTCGGCGACGTGCCGCAGGCTGCCCCAGCCGTTTTCCACTACGTCGGCGAACGCGTGGAGGCCGAGGTGTATCTGCCCTTCGAGTGGTGCGCCGATGCCGATCGGCTGGCAGGCCTGCAGCAGCGGCTGCGGAATTACTGCAATGGTGCATCGCCACACTGGGGGCAGATCTCACTTCTTTGCAGAATTGCACCTTAATGGTGCATTTGTATTAAATATGCACTTATATGGTGCGAGTTTTTTTAAGAACCTTGCGCATTAGCCTTATGGCACAATGAAGTGTTTTCAATCGCGTGCTGGCATGCTTGCTGCTTGTTGGTTCCGCCGACTGAATTGTCGTAATAGTTGACCTTTATCCACTGCGCAGCAGCTTCAACCCGTTAGGAGTGAGTTATATGACCCCGCAAGACGTCATGAAGATCGTCCAGGAGAACGAAGTCAAGTTCGTCGACTTCCGCTTCACCGACACCAAGGGCAAGGAACAGCACGTCGGCGTGCCCATCAGTGCTTTCGATGAAGACAAGTTCGAAAGCGGTCATGCCTTTGACGGTTCCTCCATCGCGGGCTGGAAGGGTATTCAGGCCTCCGACATGCTGCTGATGCCGGACCCCAACACCGCCTACATCGATCCGTTCTTCGACGAGACCACCCTGGTTCTGACCTGTGACGTGATCGACCCGGCCGACGGCAAGGGCTATGACCGCGACCCGCGCTCCATCGCCAACCGCGCCGAGGCTTACCTGAAGTCTTCCGGCATTGGTGATACCGCCTTCTTCGGCCCCGAACCCGAATTCTTCATCTTCGACTCCGTCGAGTGGAAGGTCGGCATGTCCGGCGCCTACCACAAGATCTTCTCCGAAGAAGGTGCCTGGTCTTCCGACATCAAGTTCGAAGGCGGTAACACCGGCTACCGTCCCGCTGTGAAGGGCGGCTACTTCCCGGTTCCCCCGGTCGATTCCTTTAACGACATGCGTGCCGCCATGTGTCTGGCTCTCGAAGCCTGCGGCGTGCCGGTTGAAGTGCATCACCACGAAGTAGCGACCGCTGGCCAGAACGAAATCGGCACCAAGTTCAACACCCTGGTGCGTCGTGCCGACCAGACCCAGATCACCAAGTACATCGTCCAGAACGTCGCTCACCAGTACGGCAAGACCGCGACCTTCATGCCGAAGCCCATCGTTGGCGACAACGGTTCCGGCATGCACGTGCACCAGTCCATCTGGAAGGACGGCAAGAACCTGTTCGCCGGCAACGGCTACGCTGGCCTGTCCGAGACCGCCCTGTACTACATCGGCGGCATCATCAAGCACGCCCGTGCCCTGAACGCGATCACCAACCCGCTGACCAACTCCTACAAGCGTCTGGTGCCCCACTACGAAGCTCCGGTGAAGCTGGCCTACTCCGCCAAGAACCGTTCCGCTTCCATCCGTATCCCGTTCGTCAACAGTGACAAGGCTCGCCGCATCGAGACCCGTTTCCCGGATCCGGGCGCGAACCCCTACCTGTGCTTCGCCGCGCTGATGATGGCCGGCCTCGACGGCATCCAGAACAAGATCCACCCGGGCGACCCCGCCGACAAGAACCTGTACGACCTGCCGCCGGAAGAAGACGCGCTCATCCCGACCGTCTGCTCCAGCCTCGAACAGGCTCTGGAAGCCCTGGACAAGGACCGCGAGTTCCTGACCCGTGGTGGCGTGTTCAGCAATGACTTCATCGACTCCTTCATCGCCCTCAAGAGCGAAGAAGTGAACCGTCTGCGCGTCGAAGTGCACCCGGTCGAGTTCGAGATGTACTACGCCATCTGATCTTTGGATCGGAGCCGGTCAGCATGCTGGCCGGTTGCTGCGTTGAAGAAGGACGGGATCATTCCCGTCCTTTTTTCGTTTCCGGGGTCCGGGTTTGTGTTTGTCCCGCCCGGCCCCTAAACTAGCTGCCGCTTCCGGTTTCCACTGTACCGACGATGAGTCTACGAATAGCCTTGGTGCTGGCCGCATTGCTGTGTTCGCCGCTGGCGCGTGCCGACATCTTCAAGTGTGTCGATGAAGCGGGTCATGTGACCTATACCAACAGCAGGACGACCGCCAAAGGGTGCAGCGTGCTTGCCCGCGACCAGGCAGTGTCGTCCGTGTCGGGGGCGATGCGTCCAGCAGCCCAATCGGCGCCCCCGGGTGGTGCTTCCGGTGGTTCGGCTGCGGGTTTTCCCCGGGTCGATGCCGGTACGCAGAAGACGCGTGACACGGATCGCCGCCGTATCCTGGAAGATGAGCTGAATACCGAGAAGGGGGCATTCGATGCGGCCACCCGGCAGCTGACGGAGCTGGACGCTTCCCGTCGCGGGTCGGGGGATCGTCAGTCCCTGCTGGACAAGATCCAGCTACACGAGCGCAACGTAGAGGCGCTGAAGCGCGAGATCTCCAATTTGCGCTGAGTCCGGATGGGGCGAGGGTGGGCAGGATGCCGTATGCTCGCCTGGTCTGCTTCTTGCATTGGGCCCTCGTATGCAAAACGATCAGCTCGACACAACGCCCCCCGCCTTCGCCGGTCTCGAGCTGCTGTCTTCAGCAGTCGTCCTGATCGACGACGAATTCGTGGTCCGCTACCTCAATCCGGGGGCGGAGAACCTGTTTGCCGTCAGCAGCCGGAAGATCGTTGGTTACTCCCTGCGGCGCCTGCTCGGGGAGCCCGCCGGGCTCGACAGCGCCTTGAACAACGTCTTGCGGGATAACTGGAGTTACACGGGACATAACCTGACCGTCAGCCGTCCCGGTATGGTGGCCCTGCACCTGGATTGCACCGTCACGCCCGTGGAAGCGGCGGGCGCGCGCCTCCTTCTGGAGTTCCGTCCGATGGATGCGCACCTTAAAGTGGCGCGGGAAGAACAGCTGGCGCACCAGCAGCAGGCGAATCGGGAACTGATCCGTAACCTGGCCCACGAAATCAAGAATCCCCTCGGCGGCATTCGTGGTTCGGCCCAGTTGCTGGAGCGGGAACTGGACGATCCCCAGTTGCGGGAATACACGCAGGTCATCATCGCCGAGGCGGACCGCCTGCAGGACCTGATGAACCGCCTGCTCACGTCCCACCGCATGATGCAGCCGTCCCAGCTCAATCCCCATGACGTGCTGGAGCGCGTGCGGCGTCTGATCCTGGCGGAATTCCCGTCCGTCGAGGTGCGCCGCGACTATGACACCAGCCTGCCCTACATCACCGGTGATCGGGAGCAGCTGATTCAGGCCATTCTCAACATCGCCCGCAATGCCGCCCAGGCCATGCAGGGGGAAGGGGAGATCGTGCTGCGCACCCGCGCGGCCCGGCAGATCACGCTGGCCAAGCGCCGTTTCAAGCTGGCATTGCAGTTGCAGGTCATCGACAACGGGCCGGGGGTGCCGGAAGAGATCCGCGACAAGATCTTTTATCCGCTGGTATCCGGACGCGAGAACGGCAGCGGTCTGGGCCTTTCCCTGGCGCAGAGTTTCATCGATCAGCACCAGGGGGCTATCGACGTGGACTCCCGTCCGGGGCGGACCTGTTTTACCGTCTTCCTGCCCATCACGCGGGATGCGGATGGCTAGGGGTTGTATAGAAAATGCACCATAATGGTGCATTAAGTTTAAGGCAGAGCACTGCCATGTTTCACTCTTGTGCGCGTGAATGATATGAATGCAGCCGTCTGGATAGTTGATGATGACCGCTCGATCCGTTGGGTTCTCGAAAAGGCCCTGGCTCGGGAGGAGATTCCGTACAAGAGCTTCGGTACCGCCAGTGAGGTTATGTCTGCACTGGAGGGCGTGTCCCAGCCGCCCCGTGTGCTGCTGTCCGACATCCGGATGCCCGGGGAATCGGGTCTGGCCCTGCTGAGCAAGGTCAAGGCACGTTTCCCGCACATGCCGGTCATCATCATGACCGCCTACTCCGATCTGGACAGCGCTGTGGCGGCCTTCCAGGGCGGCGCCTTCGAATATCTGCCCAAGCCTTTCGACGTGGATCAGGCCGTCGAGCTGGTACGTCGGGCGATCGACGAAAGTGCCCACCAGGCTGGCACCGAAGAGGTGCTCAGCGCGGTGCCCGAGATCCTCGGCCAGGCGCCGGCGATGCAGGAGGTCTTCCGCGCCATCGGCCGTCTGTCCCAGTCCCATGCGACCGTCCTCATCAACGGCGAGTCGGGCAGCGGCAAGGAGCTGGTGGCGCGCGCGCTGCACCGCCACAGCCCGCGCCGGGACGCGCCCTTCATCGCGATCAATACCGCGGCGATCCCGCGGGATCTGCTCGAGTCCGAACTGTTCGGTCACGAACGGGGCGCTTTCACCGGCGCGCAGACCATGCGCCGCGGGCGTTTCGAGCAGGCGGAAGGCGGTACGCTGTTCCTCGACGAAATCGGCGACATGCCGGCCGAGCTGCAGACGCGGCTGCTGCGCGTTCTGTCCGACGGCAACTTCTACCGGGTTGGCGGGCATCAGCCGATCAAGGCCAATGTGCGGGTCATCGCCGCGACCCACCAGAACATGGAGGATCGTGTCCGCCAGGGCCTGTTCCGTGAGGATCTCTTCCATCGCCTGAACGTGATCCGCCTGCGCCTGCCGCCGCTGCGTGAGCGGCGTGAAGACATTCCGCCGCTGGCCAAGCACTTCATCGCGCTGTCGGCGCAGGAGTTGGGTGTCGAAGCCAAGCGCCTGTCCGACGCGACGCTGAAGTACCTGCAGAGCCTCGACTTCCCCGGCAACGTGCGTCAGCTGGAAAACCTGTGCCACTGGCTCACGGTGATGGCGCCCGGCCAGACCGTCGAGGTCGTGGACCTGCCGCCCGAACTGAAGGACCAGCCGACCCGCGAGCAGCCGGCCAACTGGGGCGATGCGCTGATGGCGGAGGCAGACCGGGTGCTGGCGCAGAACCCGGGCGAGGTCTTCGACCGCCTGAGCCGGGACTTCGAACGGATCCTGATCCGCCGTGCGCTGGCCGCGACCGGTGGGCGCCGGATCGAGGCGGCCCAGCTGCTGGGTATCGGCCGTAACACGATTACCCGCAAGATCCAGGAGCTCGGGCTCGAAGAGTCCGACCACGCCTGAGCGGGCGGGGGGCTCCACCGGGCCCCGTGCCTGACGGGGAGGTGGTCGTCTCCCTCTCGGATAAAGCGGCAATCCGGCGCGGCTCCGCTGCGGCCGGATTGCCGCTGCCGTTTCTCAGCTTTCCTGCCTTGGCTCATAATGGCCCGCTTGTTTTCAACAGCCGGGTAGTAATCCGTGGACCATTCCGCTTACGAGGCCCTCGACGGGGCCGAGGTGGCTGCCGCCCTAGGCGGTGACGCCGCCGGGTTTTCCGTGGTGCTCCTGCCAGAGTGCGACTCCACCAACAGCCGCCTGCTGGCCGACCCGCCGCCGGACGATGGGTGCGTACACGTGCTGGCCGCCGACGTGCAGACGGCCGGGCGAGGCCGCCGTGGCCGGGTCTGGCAGTCGTGGCCTGGGGCCAGCCTGACATTCTCGGCCCTGTGGCGCTTCGAGCAGGGGGCGCCGGTGCCCGCCGGTCTGTCTCTGGTGGCCGGCCTGGCCGTGGTGAGGGCGCTGGAGGATCTCGGCGTGGAGGGCGTGCAGCTCAAATGGCCCAACGATGTGCTGATCCATGGCCGCAAGCTAGCGGGCATCCTGATCGAGTTGTTGCCGGGGCGTGGCAGAACGCCGGCCGCGGTGATCGGGATCGGGATCAACCGGCGCCTGCCGCCGGATGCCGGCGTCGACTATCCGACCGGCGTGACCGATCTGGCAGCCTGTCTGGGGCAGCAGCCGGGGCCGGGCCAATTGCTCGGTGTGGTGCTGGTTCACTTGAAACGTCTGCTCGACATCTATGCCGCCGCCGGTTTTGGCGCGCTGCGCGGTGCCTGGCAGCAGCGGAATGCCTTTGCCGATCTGCCGGTACGCATCCTCGGCGAGGCCGAGGAGCTGGCCGGGACCTGCCTGGGCGTGGACGAGGATGGTGCCTTGCTATTGCAGACCGCGGATGGCGTGCGTCGGGTGCTGTCGGGCGACGTTTCCCTGAGGATGGCCTGATGGATCTGTTGCTTGACGTGGGCAATACCCGCCTCAAGTGGGGGCTCCATGACGGTGCGGACTGGCAGGGGCAGGGGGCGGTGCTGCTGACCGCTCTTGACGGTTTTGCCGATGTGCTGGCTGGCTTCGGGCCGATCCGCCGCATGCTCGGCGCCAATGTGGCGGGTGCCACTGTCGGTGGACGGCTTGGCGCGATGCTCGCCACCCGCCAAGTGAGCGCCGCGTGGATCCGGCCGCAGGCTGAAGGCCACGGGGTCGTCAATCGCTATATGGAGCCGGCCCGTCTTGGCGCGGACCGCTGGGCGGCCCTCGTCGGCGCCCACGCTCTGCATGCCGGCGGGGCGCTGGTAGTGACGTCGGGCACCGCCACGACGGCGGACGTGCTCGATGCCACGGGTGTCTTCCACGGGGGCGTAATCCTGCCCGGGCTGGATCTGATGCGCCTGTCCCTGGCCCGCGACACGGCCCAGCTTCCGTATTCGGATGGTCGCTTCGTAACGGCGCCACGGCGGACGGCGGACGCCATCGTCAGCGGCTGCCTGCAGGCCCAGCTCGGGGCCATTGAGCGCATGTTCCGCCTCGTCGCCAGCGAAGCGGATGCCGTTTGCCTGCTCAATGGCGGCGCGGCAGCGACGTTGGCGCCGCATCTCGAATGCCCGGTGCGCGTTGTGGACAACCTCGTTCTCGAGGGCCTCGTCCGCATGCTGGCCGGAGCCTGAGGCGCTGTGCGCCGTTCCGCCTATGGCGGGTGCCTTTTCCGCGTGCGGCGGATACGTTAGTCTTGCGGACATGGCCCCATTGCGCGTGTTCGTCATCGTCCTGCTGTTTGCCAATCTGCTCGCCCTGTCCCTGTGGAAGGGCTGGCTGGGCGGAGAGCTCCATCATGGGGAGCCGGAGCGGCTGAGCAACCAGTTGAACCCGGACGGAATCCGTCTGGTCGGCGAGGAGCCGCGCCCGCCGGTCCGGCGGGCGCCCGCGCCGGTAGTGCCGCCGCCGGCGGTGGAGAGCAAGGTCGAGGAAGCGCCCGCCCAGGAGGTCGCACCGCAGGCCTGCGTGATCTTCAGTGGCCTGAGTGCCGATCAGGCGCGGGAGTTGTCGGCGCGTATCGCCAAGGCCGGCTCTGGCTTCAAGCTGACCGAGGGCCGCGGTGAGGCGCCGTCGTCCTGGTGGGTGCATGTTCCATCGCAGGGCAGCAAGGATGCCGCGGACAAGAAGGCTGCCGAGTTGCGCAAGCTCGGTGTCTCCGACCTTTTCGTCATGCAGGAAGCCGGGCCGAGCCAGTTTGCGATCTCCCTGGGCCTCTACAAGAGCGAGGCAGCGGCCAGCCGTCAGCTGGAAGCTCTGAAGGAGAAGGGGGTTCGCGGCGTCCAGGTGCTGGCGCGTGGGGGGGGCGCCTCCCGTCTCGAAGTGCGCGGGCCCAGCGATACGCTGGCCACCGTGGTCAGCGATCTTTCCGAACGCCTGCGTGGCGTCAATCGTCTCGAGTGCACCCCATGAGCGAACATGTCTTCGTCGTCGGGCTGACCGGTGGTATCGGCAGCGGCAAGAGTGTGGCGGCCGATCTCTTTGCCGAGTTGGGGGCGGCCGTCGTCGACACCGACCGCATCGCCCACGCGCTGACCGCGCCAGGCGGAGCCGCGATGGCGGCGATCCGCGACGCTTTCGGCGCCGGGGTGATCGCCGAGGACGGTTCCCTGAATCGCCCCGCCATGCGCGTGCTGGCCTTCGAGGACCCTGACGTGCGCAAGCGGCTCGAAGGCATTCTCCACCCGATGATCCGCGAAGAGAGCGACCGCCAGTGCCGGGAGGCGCAGGCGCCCTACGTGGTGCTGGTGGTGCCGTTGCTGATCGAGTCCGGGACTTACCGCGGACGGGTGCAGCGGCTGTGCGTGGTGGATTGTCCGGAGGAAGTCCAGGTCGAGCGCGTGGTCGGCCGCAGCGGCCTCGAGGCCTGCCAGGTGCGGGCCATCATGGCGGTGCAGGCCCGGCGAGCCGACCGCCTGGCGGCGGCGGATGACGTGGTGGACAACAGCGGCGACCTGCCGCAGTTGCTGGGGCAGGTCGCCGGCCTGCATCACCACTACCTGGCGCTCGCCGCGCAGCTGGAGGGCGTGTGATATGATTCGCGCCGGTCTGACCGACACCTTCCCCATCGATATCCAGGCGCGCGCGTGATCACCTACGAATATCCGCTCAACGAGAGGATCCGGACGCTCCTGAGGCTGGAAGACCTTTTCGACAAGGCCGCGCATTTCCTGGCATCCGAAGGCCCACTCGAACACCATGTGGCCTTGCTGACGTTGTTCGAGATCCTCGAAGTCGCCAGCCGGGCGGATCTGAAGGTCGATCTCGTGCAGGAACTCGAGCGCCAGCGTCAGATCCTGCTGTCCTTCCGCAACAATCCTCAGATTTCCGAAGACGCACTGTCCGGCGCTCTCTATGAGATCGAACAGGCGTCGGCGTCCCTGCTTGCGATGGCCGGCAAGACCGGCCAGTACCTGCGCGAGAACGAATGGCTGATGAACATCCGCAGCCGCGCCGCGATTCCCGGTGGAGCCTGCGAATTCGATCTGCCGTCCTACCATCACTGGCTGAACCGGGAAGCCGAGCAGCGCCGCCATGATCTGAGCGCCTGGCTGCAGCCGCTGCTGCCGATCCGCGATGGCCAGGCGATCGTGCTGCGCCTGCTGCGGGCCAGCGGCCAGCCGGAAGACCTCACTGCGCTGCGCGGCGCCTTCCAGCAGACCATGGGTGGCCGCACCGTGCAGATGATCCGCATTCGCCTGCAGGGCGGGGCCCACTGCGTGCCGGAAACCAGCGCCAACAAGTACGCCCTCAACATCCGTTTCATGAATGCCGAAACCGTCACCCGCCCCGGGCAGGTGGACGTGGACGTGGCATTCCAGCTGACTTTCTGCAATCTCTGATGGAAAAACCGCGCGCACCTCGCGAGGTGAAATGCCCGACCTGCGGGGCATCCGTTGTCTGGGGGCCGCAGAGTCCTCACCGTCCGTTCTGCTCCGAACGCTGCCGCAAGATCGATCTGGGCGCCTGGGCGTCCGACGCCTACCGGGTGGAAGGGGAAACGCCTCTCGACGACGAGGCGGATCCCCTGTTGCGTTCCGGTCGCTGATCAGTCCTTCCAGATCGACCGTATTGCCGCGATGCCGTGGGCGCCGGCCGCCTTGGCGGTGTTGAGCTCGCCCGCATCGAGGCCACCGACGGCGAACACCGGCAGCGGCAGATTGCGCACCCGCTCCGCAAAGACGTTCCAGCCCAGTCCTGCCTGGCCCGGGTGGCTGGCGGTGGCTTTCACGGATCCCAGCATCGCGTAGTCGAGGCCCAGCGCGGCGGCCTGTTCGAGCTCCGCACGGCTGTGGCAGGCTGCGCCGACCCATTCGAAATCCGGCCGTGTTGCCGTGCCGGCCAGCAGATGGCCAGGCAGGTGTACGCCGTGGGCGTTGCAGTGGCGGGCCAGTTCTGCATCGCCATTGACCAGCGCAATGGCGCCGGCGGCGCGGCAGCGGATGACAGCTTCCCGTGCAAAGTCTTCCCGCTCGCTTTCGGCCAGCCCGGCTTCACGGATCTGGACCAGACGCAGGCCGTTGGCGAGGGCCTTGTCGATACGCGTCAGCTGGGTGGCCACGCCGACTTCCGCTGCCTGCGTGATGCCCATCGTGCGCGGCAGGCGCAGCGCCTTCAGGATCGGGCCGTTGGCCGGCAGCATCGGTTCGACGGTCATCGCGTCGGCCTGTTGCCACGAGAGCGCGGCATGCACGCGGTCGTGAATCTCGCCGTGCCAGGCCGGTACCTCGAAGAAATGCAGGCTGACGTGGGCATGTTCATAAACGTGTTCGCGGGTCAGCCACGGCCAGGCTTCGTCCACCTGCATGTCGAGTTCTTCGTGCAACTCGCGGATCAGCGCGTCGCGCGGGGTTTCGCCGGGTTCGACCTTGCCGCCGGGGAATTCCCAGTAGCCGGCGTAGAAGGTGTCGGCGGCGCGCTGGCCGACCAGAAAACTGCCGTCGGGCCGGGTGATCACCGCGGCCGCCACATGGACGATCTTCTTCATGCTTCGAAGCGCCCCGCGTAATCCCGGGCGAACTGCCAGGCCACGCGCCCGCTGCGCGAGCCGCGCAGCAGCGCCCATTGCAGCGCGTCGCCGCGGGCCGCCGGAATGGCTTCGGCGGGCACGCCGAATTCGCCCAGCCAGTGCTTCACCACCGCCAGGTATTCGTCCTGGCTGAAGGGGTAGAAGGAGATCCACAGGCCGAAGCGCTCGGACAGGGAGATCTTTTCCTCGACGGCTTCGGAGGGATGGACCTCGCCGTCCTTGTGCACGGTGGCGGCGTTCTCGGCGAAATACTCCGGCATCAGGTGGCGGCGGTTGGAGGTGGCGTAAATGAGCACGTTGTCCGGTACCGCGGCGAGGGAGCCGTCGAGGATGCTCTTGAGAGCCTTGTAGGCCGGCTCGCCATCCTCGAAGGAGAGGTCGTCGGTGAACAGGATGAATCGCTCGGGGCGGTCTTCCAGCAGTTCGACGATGTCCGGCAGGTCCACCAGGTCGTCCTTGTCCACCTCGATCACGCGCAGGCCGTCGGTGGCGAATTCGTTGAGCACCGCCTTTACCAGCGAAGACTTGCCGGTGCCGCGGGCGCCGGTGAGCAGCACGTTGTTGGCGCGCTTGCCGGCCAGGAACTGGCGCGTGTTGGCGACGATGCGTTCCTTCTTGTCGTCGATGTCCTGTAGGTCGTCGAGGCGGATCTGGTGCGGATGTGCGACCGGCACCAGCGCGGCGGCGTTGCGCCGGCGTCGCCAGCGGAAGGCGATCGCTGCATTCCAGTCGGGGGGCGTAGGGGCGGCCGGGAGGATGGCTTCGAGGCGTTCGAGTACCCGCTCGGCGCGGGCGAGAAACTGGTTCAGGTCAGTCATGGGGAGGGGAGTCCGAGTCCTTGTTCCTGGGGCTGCGCAGGGCCAGTCCGACGATGGCGAGCAGTACGGCGACGACGCCGAGTTCAAGACCGATCAACCACATGGAGTGTCCTTCTGTGCGCCCGGCCGGCGAACCGGTGGTTATACTGAAACGGTTGTTCTGCAAGCCGCGAGTGTACCCCATCCATGTTCCGCCCCTTTCCCCGCCTGTCCGTCGTTCTGGTCTCATCCCTGCTGGCCGCCTGTGCGAGCGCCCCTAAGCCAGTCAGCGATGCCGGTTGTGCCCACTGTGCGTCGCCCACCCATACCCCGGCCGCGCCGCCCGCAGCCACGCCGTCCGGCACGGCGCCTGCTGCGCGCAGTGGCGGCGTCGTACCGCAAGCGCTGAGCCGGCCGCTGCTGTCGTCGTCCTGGTCCGACCTGCCCGGTTGGGGGAGCGATGCGTTGGATGAAGCCTGGCCGGCCTTCCTGGCGTCCTGTCGTGCGCTGACGCGCCAGCCGGTGTGGCAGACGTCTTGCGATGCCGCCAAGTCCCTCGGGGCGCGTCCCAGCGCCTCGGCGGTGCGCAGCTTCATGGAGGCCCGCTTCAACCCGTGGCGGGTCGTCAATCCCGACGGGACCCAGGAGGGCCTGGTGACGGGCTACTACGAACCCCTGATCAAGGGCAGCCGGACCCGCTCGAAGGGCTACCAATGGCCGGTGCTGGGGGTTCCGGAGGATCTGCTGACCATCGAGCTGGGCGACATCTTTCCAGAGCTGAAGGGGCAGCGGGTGCGGGGCCGCCTGGTCGGCAACAAGGTCGTGCCGTATTTTTCCCGCAGCGACATGGCGCGCCAGCCCGACAGGTTCGCCGGCAAGACGATCCTGTATGCCGAAGACCCCATCGAGCTGTTCTTCCTGCAGGTGCAGGGTTCGGGGCGCGTGCAGCTGCCGGACGGCGGCGTGGTTCGCCTGGCCTATGCCGACACCAACGGCTACGCTTATCAATCGATAGGGCGCTGGCTGGTGGACCGCGGCGAGATGAAGATGGAGCAGGCGTCGATGGACGGCATCAAGAACTGGGCGCGGGCCAATCCGGCGCGCCTGCAGGAATTGCTGAACGCCAATCCGAGTTACATCTTCTTCCGCGAGGTGGCCAGTTCCGCCGGTGGGCCGGTCGGCGCCATCGGGCAGCCGCTGACGGAAGGGCGCAGCATGGCAGTGGACCCGCGCAGCGTGCCACTGGGGGCGCCGGTGTTCCTGTCCACGACGTATCCCAACAGCCCGCAACCCTTGCGTCGCCTGATGCTGGCGCAGGACACCGGCAGCGCGATCAAGGGCGGCGTGCGCGGGGACTTCTTCTGGGGCTTCGGTGCCGAGGCGGGCGTGCAGGCCGGGAGGATGCGCCAGAAGGGCGAGATGTGGGTGCTGTGGCCGCGGGATCAGGTGCCTCGCTGAGCCAACCGGCGGGCGGCCGCAGCAGGGAATAAGTTTTGCGTTATTTCATTGTTGGCTGACATGGGGGGCGCCGGTATCGTGCTCCGGTTTGGAGCCGGCGTGCCGGCGCCGCAGGAATCATTCGCGGGAGAACATCATGCCCCTCACAGAGCTCGTCCACTACTTCAACAAACGCAACCAGCTGGCCTGCGCGTCCGCGCCGGAGCAGAGCTTCGTGATCGCCGACGGCCGGGTGCGGGCGCGCTTCGGTTCGATGCTGCTGGGCACACTGTTTCAGCCGGTGATGGCGCGGGAAGGCGATGCAGTTCTTGGTCACGAGGCGCACCTGGAGGTGCTGGAGGGCAATGCCGTCGGCCTGTCGCCGCAGGCGGTATTCCTCGATGCCCGTGACGATGCGGAGCTGGTGCATCTCGACCGGCTGGCGCGCACGCTGCATGCGCTGAATTTCCTCCAGGAACGCCACCAGCATGGCGGCTTCCTGTCCCTCAATGTGCATCCGCAGCACCTGCGCACGGTCCGTGAGCACCACGGGCATGTCTTCGAATCCATCCTGGCCCGTTGTGGCCTGGCGCCGGAGCGCATCGTGCTGGAGGTGTCGGACGACGGTTTCGAGGCGCTGCCGGATCTGCGGCGCGCGATCTCCGGCTATCGGGAGCGGGGCTACCGGATCGCCATCGACAATTTCGGGCGCCACACGTCCGATCTGGAGCGCCTGGAGGCGCTGGCACCGGATGTGGTCAAGCTGGACCGCAGCCTGATCGGCCATGCCGGCCATCTGAGCCTGGCCCGGAAGGTGATGAGCGATCTGGTCGTGGAGATCCGCCGCCTCGGCGCCCAGGTGGCGTGCCAGTGCATCGAACATCCGCTGCAGCTGGATGTGGCCCGGGATGCCGGTGCGGACTGGCTGCAGGGCTATCTGTTCGGCCAGCCGTCGACCCGCTGCCAGCCCATTGTCAGGCCGCGCCGCACTCGCGCAGCGGCCTGACAACAGATCGCGGGCGTAGTCTTCTTACTTGCCGCCGGTGGCCTGGGTCATCGCCTGTTCGAGTTGGGCCAGCGGCACGGCCCCGGGCAGGCGGTTGCCGTCGGCGGTGAAGATGGTCGGGGTGCCGCTGACCTTCAGCTTCTGGCCGAGGGTCACGTTGCGTTCGATGGCGCTGGTGTCGCAGTTGGCGGCAGCCGCGGGCGGCACCTTGGCGGCGGTCATCCAGTCGTTCCACGCACTGGCACGGTCCTTGGCGCACCAGATGTTCTTCGACTTCTCGGTGGAGTCGGGGCTCAGGATCGGGTACAGGAAGGTGTACACCGTCGCATCCTTGAGGCCCTGCATGTCCTTGGCGAGGCGCTTGCAGTAACCGCAGTTGGGATCTTCGAAGGTGGCGATGACGCGCTTGCCGTTGCCGCGCACCTGCTTTATCGCGTGATCCAGCGGCAGCGTGCCGAAATCGATCTTCATCAGCTGGGCCAGGCGGGCCTGAGTCACGTTCTTGCGGGTCTTCGCATCGATCAGGCTGCCGTCGATGATGAAGCTGACGCCCGCGTCGGTGTACAGCAGCTCACCGGACTTCAGCACCACTTCGTACAGATTGCCGTAGGGGGTTTTCTTGACGCTGTCGACGGCCGGGGCGTTGAGAAAGCTCTCCAGGTTCTTCTTGACCGAAGCTTCGTCGGCTGCGTGGGCGACACCCGCTGCGAGAAGAAGGGTGGCGAGCAGCGAGCGTACGAAGGGGAATTTCATCCGGGATCTCCAGAAACTACGGGTTCAGGGGCGGCGCGTTCAGAACCGGCCGGCAATGGCGTAGCGCATCAGCGCATTGCGTACGACCGGCAGGCGGTTGGTGAGGTTCAGTCCTAGGTTGCGCAGCCCGGACAAGAGCGGGTCGGCGGGCTTGAACAGGCGATTGAGGCCATGAGTGGTGTACTGCAGGAGCGCGGTTTCCTCAGCGCGGGCGCGGGCATAGGCGCGCAGGATCGACAGTTCGCCCGGATCCCGCCAGGCGGGCAGCGTGGCCAGTTGTTCCGCAAGGACGCGGGCGTCCTGGTAACCGAGGTTGATGCCGTGCCCGGAGAGCGGGTGGATCGCGTGGGCGGCGTCGCCGATGAGGGCCAGGCGCGGCTTTACGACGGTTTCGACGCGCATCAGGCGCAGCGCGAAGGCCGCGGCGGGGGTGACCAGCTCGAGGGCGCCAAGGCGGTATTCGCCGGCTTCGGCGACGCGTGCGCACAGCTCGGCCGGCGGCAGCGCGACGAGCTCGTCGGCAAGGGCATCCGGGGCGGACCACACCATCGACATCTGCTGTTCGGGCAGGGGCAGGTAGGCGAGCACGCCGTCCTTGCAGAACCACTGGATGGCCGTGTTGCGATGCGGTTTCTCGCAGCGGAAGTTGGCGACCACGCCTTTCTCACCGTAAGGCGTGTTGCGTGCGTCGATTGCCGCGGCCTGGCGGATCCAGGAGTCCCGTCCGTCGGCAGCGACGATCAGGCGCGCCTCGAGGTGGCGGCCATCGGCCAGCGTCAGCCGGGCGGCGTCTTCGTCCATGGCCAGGGCGGAGGGTTCGGCGGGGCACAGCAGCGTGACGTTGTGCTGGCGTTTCACGGTTTCCCACAGTTCCTGCTGCATCAGGCTGGATTCGACGATCCAGGCGAGCTCGCGCAGGCCGCAGTCGTAAGCGGAAAGATCCAGCCGTCCGCCGGCGTCACCGTGGATCTCCATGTCGTACACGGGGGCGATGCGGGCGCTGTCCAGGTGCTGCCAGATGCCGATGGAGCCGAGAAAGTCCGCGTTGCTGGGGCTGATCGCGTAGATGCGGGGATCCCAGCCGACGGGGCGGTGGGGCGGGCGGGCCTCGATAATCCCGATCTTCAGGCTGCTGCCGCGCAATGCGGCAGCAAAGGCGGCACCGGCCAGTCCGGCGCCCACGACGAGTACATCGAATTTCATGCAAGGTTCTCCTGCGCCGGATTGTGCCGGACGGCGCAGGGGAAGTCACCCGTGGCCGGGTTCCGGTCAGCGCGGCGGCGGTGGCGGATAGTAATAGGGCGTGGCGCTTGTCGGCGCCGGTGCCTGCCGGTAGCCGTAGCCCGGCAACTGGTTGCCCTTGGCGTACATGCACTGCTGGTAGGCGATGTCGTAGCGGCGCTGGGCGTCCGCGCCAGCGTAGTTCGCCTGCCCCGCGCCGCTGGCGGTTCCGGCGACCATGCCGACCGCGGCACCCGTCGCTGCACCGCGACCGCCACCGCCCAGGGCACCGACCGCCGCACCGACGGCGGTGCCCACGACGGCATTGTTGACCACGTTCTGGGCGGCCAGGTCCTGCGGTGCTGTGCCGATGGACTGCTCAGCGAAGGCGCGGCACTGCCGGTCCTCGGCGACAAACAAGTCGAAAGGCTTGCCGGGTGCTGGCATGACGGCGACGCGGGGGCCGCTGGGCAGGGTGGCGCAGGCGCTCAGAAGAATGAGCGGAAGCAAGACGTAGGGGGCTTTCATGGGGCACCTCCTGGGGCCACGTTGCTGGGTGGCGGTGAAGCCGGCGTGGCCCGCCAGCCTTCAGGGCAACTCTGCGCGTAAGGGTAGTAGGCTTTGGCGCTGTCGCAGTAGTACCAGTTGCTCTGTGGCGCGGTGGTGCTCTGCGCCGTATTGGAAGGAGGCGTTGCCGGTACGCTGCGCCAGCCTTCCGCACAGCTCTGCGCGTAAGGGTAGTAGGCCTTGGCGCTGTCGCAGTAATACCAGTTCTGCGCCGCGGGCTGCGGTGCCGGCTGAACCACGACGGGCTCAGGGGCCTGCTGGACGACAACCGGTGGGTAGGGGTAGACCGGCTGTGGGTAGAATAGCCAAGCTGCGCCGGCAACCCACCACCAACCCAAGTGGCCATCGTGATAGCCGTGGTGCCAGTAGCCGCCTGGGCTGCCTATTGGCCCTCGAGCGCCTGGAAAACCGCCTGGTCCCCGGCCGTGGCCGCGTGGTCCGTCGGCGTCCGCCGGGAACGTGGCGAGGAGGCTGCTGCTCGCGATGAGGGCGAGCGCTGCGTAGTGGACGAGCCGTGTGTTCATCTTGTTAGACTCCTGAACGGGACGCTTTCATTGCAGCACCGGGGAGCTGAGGGGGTATGTGAGTGGTAAACACATATGTAAGCAAATGAAACTGAAACGGGGTTCTGCAATATTTGCTGACAAGGCTGTCTGAGGCTGGATGCGCCTGTCGGGGGGGCAGTAAAGGTCGCCCTGAAACGATGGTCTTGCCGGATACCGTATAAATCATGGATGTAAGAAAACTTGCGATAAGCCTGTGCGCGCTGATCCTTCTCGCGGTTGGAACCGTGCTGTATTTCCAGGTGAGTGGACGGGATGACGGGGGGCGCCCCAAGGGCAATCCTGAGATCGTCCAGCAGATCGAGGCACGCCACGGTGCGGCACTGCGTGCTGTGGGGGTGCGCAGCCTGGGCGTCGATCCGCGCAACACCGAAGACGTGGTGGTGGTCTTTGCCGGAGGGGGGCATCTGGGGCGCAAGGTCGCCGGGCGTCTGCCGGGCTTGGTCGGGGACCGTGGCTGCGGCAGGCTGGAAATCGGGATCTCGGTGGGCGACGCGTTGACGGCCTGGGGGAGCATGGATGATCCGGCCTTCATGTCCCGCCTGGACTGTGTGGTCGGCAAGGTGGTCGAACAGGCGGCGGAACTGCGCGACCCGGGCTGATTTTCGGGCGCCGGCCGGCTTGAACCGTTATACTGCGCGCCGGGAAGTTCGCCAGGCAATCGCGGTGCTTGCGCATCGAGGAAAGTCCGGGCCCCATAGAGCAGGATGCCGGCTAACGGCCGGGCGCCATAGCCTTCGGGTAAAAGCGACGGAAAGTGCAACAGAGAGCAGACCGCCGATGGCTCTTCGGAGATCAGGCAAGGGTGAAACGGTGGGGTAAGAGCCCACCGCGGCACTGGCGACAGTGACGGCACGGTAAACCCCATCCGGGGCAAGGCCAAATAGGGGGACGTTGACGCTGCTCGCGGAGTCCCCGGGTAGGCTGCTAGAGCGGCGTGGCAACGCGTCGACCAGAGGAATGATTGCCCGGCAGCTGGATCGTCAGATCCAGCTGCTCGACAAAACCCGGCTTATCGGCGGGCTTCCCCCACATTCTCGGTTTTTCCACTTTTTTCCACCTGCGGGGCCTTTTCCGGTCTGCCCGCAGCGTGGTGGTGTCCTGTTTCACCTTCTTTTTCCTTGCTGGGCGGAGCCCGGCAGGCGGCGCTATTGATCCATCACTTTTGCATTCCTTCTCATGGGCATTGATTTATAAGCGGATTTGCCTTGCGCTCTTCTGAACTGTAAGTGCTTGTGTCCAAAAGAAATTTACGTAGTGGTCAAGTTGACCGAGTATTTCTTTTCCTCTAAAGTGGGGCGAAGTGGATGAAAGTGGGGAAAAGTGAGTTTTTCCGGTTCGTCCGAGTGGAGAAGTGGGGGAATGATGTTTCAAGGCGCTGCAGCGCTCAGTCTCGATGCGAAGGGTCGCCTGGCGATTCCGGCGCGGCATCGGGACGCGCTGACGAAGCTCGCCGAGAACCAGCTTGTCCTCACGGCCCACCCCCATCGCTGCCTGCTGATTTATCCGGCGCCGGCCTGGGTGCCCATCCGTGACAAGGTGCTGGCCGGGTCCAGCCTCGATCAACATTCCGCCCTGCTCAAGCGCCTGCTCGTTGGTTTTGCCCGCGACGAAGAAATGGACTCCTCCGGCCGCATGCTCATTGCGCCGGAACTGCGTGCTTTTGCTCAGCTCGAGAAGCAGGTGTATCTGGTGGGGCAGGGCGACCACTTCGAACTCTGGTCGGATGCCGGTTGGCAGAAACAGCAGGAGGCAATCTTCGCGCTGGGTGATCAGCTCATGCCTGCTGGTTGGGAAGCTCTGCCGTTGTGATGAATACGCCGCATATCACCGTGCTACTGGAAGAAGCAGTGGCTGCCCTGGCTATCAAGCCGGATGGCGTCTACGTGGATGGCACCTTCGGGCGGGGCGGGCACAGTCGTGCAATCCTGGCCCGTCTTGGGCCGCAGGGGCGTCTGATCGCGTTCGACCGGGATCCGGTGGCGATTGCCGCCGGGCAGGCCGTGGCGGATCCGCGTTTCGAACTGGTGCACGCGCCGTTCTCGGATTTTGCCGAGGCCCTTGCCGAGCGGGGCATCGAGCGGGTGGATGGGGTTCTGCTGGATCTGGGGGTGTCGTCCCCCCAGCTGGACGAGGCGGAGCGGGGCATGAGCTTCCGCTTCGATGCGCCGCTCGACATGCGAATGGACACGACCCGCGGGGTGACTGCCGCGGAATGGCTGGCGGAAGCGCCTATTGCTGACATCACCCGCGTACTGAGGGAATACGGTGAAGAACGGTTTGCTTATGAGATTGCAAAGGCGATTGCAGCTGCTCGGGCAGGGGGTGCTGTTGCAACCACGGGACAGCTTGCCGCGATCGTGGAGAAAGCGGTCCGCACACGCGAGCCGGGTCAGCACCCTGCGACGCGCACCTTCCAGGCTCTACGGATTTGTGTCAATCAAGAGCTTGAGGAACTGTCGCTGATCCTGCCGCAGGTCGTGGCAAGGCTGGCGGTGGGAGGCCGTCTTGTGGTGATCAGTTTCCACTCGCTGGAGGATCGCATCGTCAAGCGCTTCATGCGGGACGAGTCGCGTCCGCCGCAGCTTCCCGCCCGTCTGCCGGTCCGTGCGGCCGATCTGCCCAAGCCAAAGCTCGCGCTGGTGGGCAAGCCCGTGTGGCCGTCCGATGAGGAGGTGGCCGCCAATCCGCGTTCGCGCAGTGCCGTGATGCGCATTGCCGTGAGGCTGGAGGCCTGACATGGCGCGCCTCAACGGATTCCTTCTGATGCTGGTGGTGGCCAGCAGCCTTGGCGTGGTGGCTTCGCAGCACCAGGCCCGCAAGCTGTATGCCGCCGTCGAGCGGGAGCAGCAGCGTTCCAGCCAGCTGGAAGTAGAGTGGGGTCAGCTCCAGCTGGAGCAGAGCACTTGGGCCGCCCACGCCCGTATCGAAAAACTCGCTCGCGAAAAACTCGCGATGCGCCCGCCTCAGTCTGGGCAGATCATTGCCATCGAGGAGCGGCCATGACCAAGGCCAAGAAGGGCGTCACCTTCAACCACAATCCCCTCCTGCGTTCCGAACTGCCGGCCTGGCGGCCGCGTTTCGTGCTGCTGTGCCTGCTCGGTGGCTCCCTGGCGCTGATCGGCCGGGCCGCCTACCTGCAGGGGGTCAATGATCAGTTCCTGCAGGCCAAGGGCGAGTCCCGCTACGCCCGTTTGCTGGGCGTGCCGGCCACCCGCGGCAAGATCACTGATCGTCAGGGCGACGTACTGGCGGTGTCTTCGCCGGTCAAATCGGTCTGGGCGATCCCCGAGGATGCCCGTCTCAATCCGGCCCAAACGCGTCAGTTGGCGGGGCTGCTGGAAATGGACGTCAACGAGGTCAACCAAAAGCTGGCGGTGGACAAGGAGTTCGTCTACCTGAAGCGGCAGGTGTCGCCTGAGCTCGCCGATCGCATCGCCGCGCTCAAGCTGCCGGGCATCCACGATCAGCGGGAATACCGCCGTTTTTATCCCGGCGGCGAGGTCATGGCCCATGTGCTGGGCTTTACCGGCGTGGACGACAAGGGCCAGGAGGGCATTGAGCTCGCCTACGAGTCGGCGCTCGCTGGCAAGCCCGGCTCCCGGCGGGTCGTCAAGGACCGGCGTGGCAACGTGGTCGAGGACGTGCAATCCATCCGTCCGCCACAGGACGGCAAGGAAGTGGCGCTGTCCATCGACAACAAGATCCAGTACCTGGCCCACGCCGCGCTCAAGCAGGCCATCACCGACAACAAGGCCAAGGCCGGTGGCGTGGTGGTGCTCGACGCCAAGACCGGAGAGGTCCTGGCGCTGGCCAACGCGCCGACCTTCAATCCGAACAACCGGGTCCATCTCACCGGTGATCAGCTGCGCAACCGAGCGCTGACCGACACCTACGAGCCGGGCTCGACGATGAAGCCTTTCACGGCGGCGCTGGCCCTCGAGAACGGCAAATTCACGTCCAATACCGTCATCAACTGCGCCCCAGGGCGGATGACCATCGGCACCGCGACGATTTCCGATGCTCACCCCCATGGCGCCTTGACGGTCGCCCAGGTGATCCAGAAGTCGTCGAATATCGGTGCCGCCAAGATGGCGCTGACCTTCCAGCCCGAAGTGATGTGGAAGATGTTCGACAGTCTTGGCTTCGGCTCGCCGCTGAAGCTTGGCTTCCCGGGCGAGGTCGGTGGTCGTCTGCGTCCGGCCAAGAGCTGGCGCCCGATCGAGCAGGCCACGATGTCCTACGGCCACGGCATCTCGGTAAGCCTGATGCAGATGGCCAATGCCTACCAGGTATTTGCCCGCGACGGTGACATGGTGCCTTTGTCCCTGTCGCGCCTGGATGCCCCGCCGTTGCATGGCTCCCGCGTTTTCTCGCCGCAGACGGCCCGCGAAGTGCGGCAGATGCTCGAAATGGTGGTCCAGCCGGGCGGCACGGCGACACAGGCCAATATCCCAGGCTACCGCGTCGGCGGCAAGACCGGCACGGCCATGAAACTGGTCGGCGGCCATTATGCGCTCAAGTACGTGGCGTCCTTCGTTGGCATCGCGCCGATTTCCGATCCGCGCCTGATCGTCGCGGTGATGATCGACGAGCCGACGGGCGGCAAGCACTACGGCGGTGACGTCGCGGGCCCGGTCTTCGCGCAGGTGATGGGCGGCGCCCTTAGAACCATGGGTGTGCCGGCTGACGCCCCCTTGAAACCCTTGCAGGTCGCCCGTCAGGGCACCACGTCCGCCGCATCCGGGGAGTCCATGTAAATGCAGCAGCCTCAGCAGAAGGCGCGCGCCATTCTCGATGAACTGGCGAAGGCCGGCGTGACCGTGTCGCGCCTGTGCGCCGATTCACGCCAGGTGCGTCCCGGTGATGTCTTCCTGGCCCATCCGGGGCATCGGGTAGACGGACGGCGCTTCATCAAGGATGCCGTCAACGCAGGCGCCATGGCTGTGCTATGGGAACGCAACGGCTACGTCTGGGATGCCAGCGTTCAGGTGGCCAATCTGGCGGTGGATGGCCTAGCGACGCTGTCCGGTTATCTGGCCGACGAAGTGTTCGGGCGTCCGTCGGAAGCCCTGTGGCTGGTCGGCGTGACCGGCACCAATGGCAAGACCTCGGTGAGCCAGTGGCTGACCCGTGCCTTCGCGGCCCTCGGCCGCAAGTGCGGAGTGGTCGGGACGCTGGGCATCGGCTTCCCCGGCGCGCTGTCGGCGAGCCTCAACACCACGCCGGACAGCCTGACCCTGCACCGCACGCTGGCTGAATTCCGCGCCGCCGATGCCCAGACCGTGGCCATGGAGGTGTCCTCCATCGGGCTCGACCAGGGGCGTCTCAACGGGTTGCGCTTCGATGTGGCGGTGTTCACCAACCTGACCCGCGACCACCTCGATTACCACGGCAGCATGGAAAACTACGCGGCTGCCAAGGCCCGACTGTTCGACATGCCCGGGCTGCGCTCGGTGGTGCTCAACCTGGACGACCGCTTCGGCATGGAGCAGGCTCGTCGCCTGGCCGGGCATGGGCTGGAGGTCATCGGCTATACCCTCATCGCCAGCAATGCCGACGCGGCGCCGGTCAATCGTGTGCTGATCGCCGACAAGCTCACCACGACGGCCGCTGGCATGCGTTTCACCGCGCGCTGCGGCAACGAGTCCGCCGATCTTTATCCGAACCTGGTCGGGCAGTTCAACGTCTCCAACCTGCTGGCGGTCATCGGTACGCTGATGGCGTCCGGTTTCACGCTCGACGACGCGGCCTCGGTGGCCGAAGGCCTGACGCCGCCCCAGGGGCGCATGCAGACCCTGGGTGGCGTCTGCGATCCGCTGGTGGTGGTCGATTACGCCCATTCGCCGGACGCGCTTGAACAGGTGCTGACCGCCGTGCGCGCCACCGTCACCGCCCGCAACGGACGCATGACCTGCGTGTTCGGCTGCGGCGGCGACCGCGATCCCGGCAAGCGGCCGATCATGGGCGAACTGGCAGCGCGTCTGGCCGACCGCGTCGTGCTGACCAGCGACAATCCGCGCAGCGAGGATCCGCTGGCGATCCTGCAGCAGATCGCAGTGGCTACCGGCGGCCCCCAGGTGGAGATCATTCCCGATCGCGCCGAGGCGATCCGCAAGGCCATCCTGTCCGCGGCCGCCGACGACGTGATCGTGGTGGCCGGCAAAGGGCATGAGCCCTATCAGGAGATCAAGGGTGTGCGCTATCCCTTCTCCGACGTGGAGCAGGCCCGGGGCGCGCTGCAAGCCTGGAACGATGCCCAGGGAGACCTGCTTTGATGGATATCCAGGAAGCCGCGCTGGCTACGGCGGGCACGGCGGTAGGCGGCAATGCCGCCTTTTCGTCGGTGAGCACCGACTCCCGCGCGATCCAGCCGGGGCAACTGTTCGTGGCCCTGCGCGGCGAGCGTTTCGACGCCCACGCCTTCGTGTCCGCAGTGGCGGCGCAAGGGGCGGTAGCCGCGATGGTGGACCGCGCCTGGGCGGCGGCCAACCCGGTGCCGCTGCCGCTGGTGATCGTCGACGACACGCGCCTGGGGCTCGGCCGCCTGGCCGCGAGCTGGCGCAGCCGTTTCGAATTGCCGCTGATCGGCGTGACCGGCAGCAACGGCAAGACCACCGTCAAGGAAATGTGCGCGGCGATCCTGCGCGAGCAGACGCGTCGTGACGGCTTCGACCCGGACCTCGCCGTGCTGGCCACCAAGGGCAACCTCAACAATGACATCGGCCTCCCGCTGATGCTGCTGCGCCTGTCGGGCAACCACAGGGCGGCGGTCATCGAGATGGGCATGAACCATCCGGGCGAGATCGACTACCTGACCCATCTGGCCCGGCCGACCGTGGCGCTGGTGAACAATGCCCAGCGCGCGCACCTGGAGGGCATGGGCAACCTCAAGGAGGTCGCCCGCGAAAAGGGGGCAATCTACAACGGGCTGGCCTCGGATGGCGTCGCGGTGATCAATGCCGACGACGCCTTCGCCGGTTTCTGGCAAGGCCTCAACGAAGGGCGCCGGACGCTCACCTTCGGCCTGAAGGCTGCGGCCGACGTCACCGCGCGCAGCACCTGTCACGGTTTTGCCAGCGATGTCGTGCTGAACGCACCCCAGGGCGAAGTCCGCTTCCGGCTGCAGGTGCCGGGCGAGCACAACGTGCGCAACGCGCTGGCGGCCGCGGCGGCCTGCCTGGCGGCTGGCGTGTCCCTCGATGCAGTGGCCGACGGGCTGGGCGGATTCACCGGGACGCCGGGGCGCCTGCACCTGTGCAAGGGCCTCAATGGCGCGGTGGTCATCGACGACAGCTACAACGCCAACCCAGACTCGATGCGTGCCGGCATCGCAGTGCTGGCCGCCACCCTGGGCCGCAAGATCCTGGTGATCGGCGACATGGGGGAGATCGGCGAGCAGAGTTTCCAGTACCACGACGAGATCGGCGGCTACGCGAAGAGCGAAGGCGTTGATTTCCTGTTTGGGCTGGGTGAGATGAGCGAGATTGCGGCACGCAATTTCGGCGAAGGCGGTTTCCATTTCAGCAAGCTCGACGACCTCGTCGCGGCGCTGAAGCAGGAGCTCAATGCAGATACGGTGGTGCTCGTGAAAGGTTCCCGCTTCATGAAGATGGAACGGGTCGTGAACGCCATCGCGGAGAAGGTTTGATGATTTTTAGCAGTACAAGGGTGGGCAGTCCGGTTTCCTTCATCAGCGGGGAGGTCCGGCATGCTGCTTGAACTGGCCCTGTGGCTGGGCAAGGATGCCCGTTTCTTCAATGTGTTCGGCTATATCACGCTGCGCTCGGTGCTGGCTGCCGGTACGGCGCTGGTGTTGTCGCTCGTCTTCGGCCCGCCGGTGATCCGCTGGCTGGCAGCCAAGAAAATCGGTCAGGCGGTGCGCGACGATGGCCCCAAGTCCCACCTGACCAAGGCGGGCACGCCCACCATGGGAGGCGCGCTGATCCTCATCGCCATCGCCTTCACCACGTTGCTGTGGGGCGATCTGCGCAACAAATACGTGTGGGTGGTGCTCTTCGTGACCCTTGGCTTTGGTGCCGTGGGTTGGGTGGATGACTGGCGCAAGGTGGTCTATCGCGACCCGAAGGGGCTGGCGAGCCGCTGGAAATACTTGTGGACCTCCGCCATCGCGCTGGCGGCGGCCATGTTCCTCGGCCTGACCGCTACGCTGCCGGCCCAGATCGAACTGATCGTGCCGTTCTTCAAGACCGTGGCCTATCCGCTTGGCGTGATCGGCTTCATCATCCTGAGCTACTTCGTCATCAACGGCACCAGCCACTCGGTGAACCTCACCGACGGCCTCGACGGTCTGGCGATCATGCCGACCGTGATGGTCAGCTCGGCGCTGGCGATCTTCGCCTACGTGGCCGGCCACATGGGCTTCTCCAAGTATCTCGGCGTGCCCTACATCCCGGGCGCCGGTGAGCTGGCAGTGATCTGCGGCGCGATCGCCGGTGCCGGCCTCGGCTTCCTGTGGTTCAACGCCTATCCGGCGGAGGTCTTCATGGGCGACGTCGGCGCACTGGCCCTCGGTGCGGCGATGGGCACCATCGCGGTGATCGTCCGTCAGGAGATCGTGCTGTTCATCATGGGCGGCCTGTTTGTTGCCGAAGCCCTGTCGGTGATGGTGCAGGTGCTGTACTTCAAGTACTCCGGCGGCAAGCGCATCTTCCGCATGGCGCCGCTGCACCACCACTACGAGCTCGGTGGCTGGAAGGAAACCCAGGTAGTCGTGCGTTTCTGGATCATCACGATCATGCTCGTGCTGTTCGGCCTGTCCTCCCTCAAGCTGCGGTAAGCCGACATGAGCACTGCCCAACTCACCCTCGTTCTCGGTCTCGGCGAATCCGGCCTGGCGATGGCCCGCTGGCTGGCCGGGCAGGGCGTGGCGCTGCGAGTGGCCGATTCCCGCCCGTTGCCGCCCGGCGTGGATCGCCTGCGCAGCGAGGTGCCGGCGGCGGAGATCGTCACCGGTCCGTTCGAGCTGACCCTGCTGGATGGGGTGAACCGCATCGCGATCAGTCCGGGCATCGACCCGCGCCAGCCCCTCGTGCAGACGGCCCGCCAGCGCGGTATCCCGGTCGTCGGCGAGATGGACCTGCTGGTGCAGGCCCTCGAGACCCTCGGCGTGCGCGGGCAGACGAAGATCGTCGCCATCACGGGTACCAACGGCAAGACCACCACCACCACGTTGGCCGGTGAGATGGTGCGGGCCTGCGGCGTCGATGGCGTGGTCGCCGGCAATATCAGCCCGGCGGCGCTGGATGTATTGATGGATCGTCAGGCCGCCGGCCAGGCGCTGCCCGCGGTGTGGGTGCTGGAGTTGTCGAGCTTCCAGCTGGAAACCGCGCCGGCGCTGGAAGCCGTTTCGGCCACCGTGCTCAACGTCACCGACGATCACCTGGACCGCTACGATGGGCTGGACGACTACGCGGCTGCCAAGGCTGCGGTCTTCCAGGGACGTGGCGTGCAGGTCCTGAACCGGGAAGATGCCCGCGTGGCGGCGATGGCGCTGCCGGGGCGGCGCGTCTTCAGCTTCGGTGTCGATGCGCCGGCCAGGGCCGATGATTTCGGCGTGCTGCAGGCCGCCGACGGCGAATGGCTGGTACGTGGCGCTGAGCGCCTGCTGCCGCGTTCCGAACTGAAGCTGGCCGGCAATCACAACGTCGCTAATGCGCTGGCTGCGCTCGCCTTGTGCGAGGCCGCCGGCCTGCCGCGGCCGGCCCTGGTGGCGGCGTTGAAGGCCTTCCGCGGTCTGCCGCACCGGGTCGAGCAGGTCGCCGAGCGTGGCGACGGCGTGACCTATTACGACGACTCCAAGGGCACTAACGTCGGCGCGACGGTTGCCGCGCTGGAAGGACTGCGCCGCAAGGTGGTGCTGATCGTCGGCGGCGATGGCAAGGGCCAGGATTTCTCGCCGCTGAAGGACGCTTTCAGTCGCTACGCCCGCGCGGTGGTGCTGATCGGCCGTGACGCGCGGACCATCGAGGCCGCGGTGGCCGGTTGCGGCGTGCCGCTGCTCCACGCCGCCGACATGGATGCGGCGGTGCTGGCAGCCGATGCCCGCGCCGAAGCCGGCGATGTGGTGCTGCTGTCGCCGGCCTGTGCCAGCCTCGACATGTTCCGCAATTATGCCCACCGCGCCCAAGTCTTCATCGACGCGGTGAAACGTCTGCCCGGAGTGCGTGCCGTATGAAACTCGCTGCCCGCCTGTCCGACTTCTGGGCCCGCCATGCCGGCGACAACGGTTCGCTGGTGACCGGCCGCGCGGTCCATCGCCTGATGCGTCCGCTCAGCCAGCCGCGGGAGCTCGACCCGGCGCTGATCTGGTCGTCGGCGGCACTGCTGCTGATGGGCCTGGTGATGGTGTTTTCGGCGTCCATCGCGACGGCGGAAGGCAGCCGCATGTTCGGCCACCAGCCGGCCTATTTCCTGATCCGCCACGCGGTCTTCCTGGCCATCGGCGTGATCGCCGGGGTGATGGTCTTCCAGATTCCGATGCGTGCCTGGCAGGAGATGGCGCCGTGGCTGTTCATCGCCGGCGTGGTGCTGCTGCTGATCGTGCTGATCCCCCACGTGGGGCGGGATGTGAACGGCGCCCGGCGCTGGTTGCCGCTGGGTGTCGTCAACCTGCAGCCGTCCGAGCTGATGAAGCTGTTCGCGGCCCTCTACGCCGCGGATTACACGGCCCGCAAGCTGCCCTTGATGGGCAGCTTCAAGCAGGGCTTCCTGCCGATGGCCGGCGTGATCCTGTTCGTCGGCTTCCTGCTGCTGAAGGAGCCGGACTTCGGCGCCTTCGTGGTGATTACCGCGATCGCCTTCGGGGTGCTCTTCCTGGGCGGCATCAACGTGCGCCTGTTCGCGCTGCTGGCCGTGGTCGCGGCGGTGGGCTTCGTGCTGCTGATCACCTTCTCCGAATACCGCCGCCAGCGCATCCTCGGTTTCATGGACCCCTGGCAGGACGCCTACGGCAAGGGCTACCAGCTGTCCCATGCGCTGATCGCCTTCGGGCGCGGCGAATGGTTTGGCGTCGGCCTCGGCGGCAGCATCGAAAAGCTGTTCTACCTGCCGGAAGCCCATACCGACTTCCTGCTCGCGGTGATTGCCGAAGAACTCGGTTTCGTCGGCGTGGTGACGGTCATTGTGCTGTTCGCGATCGTGATCCAGCGGGCCTTCGCGATCGGTCGTCAGGCCGTGGTGCTGGAGCGCAACTACGCCGCGCTGGTGGCCCAGGGGATCGCCATCTGGTTCGGTGTGCAGTCCTTCATCAACATGGGCGTGAACATGGGCCTGCTGCCCACCAAGGGCCTGACGCTGCCGATGATGAGCTTCGGTGGTTCCGGCATCCTGGCCAACTGCGTGGCCATCGCGATCCTGCTCCGCATCGATTGGGAAAATCGCCAGATCATGCGTGGAGGCAAGGCCTGATGCCGACGCTGATGGTCATGGCCGGCGGTACCGGCGGCCACATCTACCCCGGTCTGGCCGTTGCGGACGCCCTGCGCGCGCGCGGCTGGAAGGTGGTGTGGATGGGCAATCCGGAAGGCATGGAGGCGCGCATCGTGCCGGCCAGTGGCTACGACATGGCCTGGGTGCGTTTCTCGGCGCTACGCGGCAAGGGTGTGCTGCGCAAGCTGCTGCTGCCGTTGAACCTGTTGCGTGGTTTCGCTCAGGCCCTTGGCCAGATCCGTCGCGTCAAGCCGGATGTGGTGCTTGGCATGGGCGGCTACGTGACCTTTCCCGGCGGCATGATGGCGGCATTGCTCGGCCGACCGGTGGTCGTGCATGAACAGAATTCCGTCGCCGGCCTGGCCAACCGCGTGCTGGCCGGCGTCGCCGACAAGGTGGTGACCGGTTTCCCGGGCGTGCTGAAGAAGGGTGAATGGGCCGGCAATCCGGTGCGTGCCGAGATCACGGCCGTTGCGCCACCGATGGAGCGTTTCGCTGGCCGGAGCGGGCCGCTGCGGGTGCTGGTGGTAGGCGGCAGCCTCGGCGCGGCCGCCCTCAACGAGGCGATGCCGAAGGCGCTGGCGCTGCTCGCGCCGGAGCTGCGTCCGGTGGTCACCCATCAGGCGGGCGCCAGGCAGATCGACGCCTTGCGCGCGGCCTACCAGGCCGCTGGCGTCGACGGCGAGTTGCTGCCCTTCATCGACGACATGGCGGCGCGCTATGCCAATGCGGATCTGGTGATCTGCCGTTCCGGCGCGCTGACCGTCGCTGAGCTGGCAGCCGTCGGCGTGGCCAGTGTGCTGGTGCCTTTCCCCCATGCGGTGGATGACCACCAGACCGGCAACGCCCGTTTCCTCGCCGATGCCGGCGCGGCGGTGTTGTTGCCACAAACCGAACTGACGCCGCAGCGCCTGGCCGCGCTGCTGCAGGAGATGGATCGCGAGCGCCTGTTGACGATGGCCGACAAGGCCCGCGGGTGTGCCAAGCCGGAAGCGACGGCCCGTGTGGCGGACGTCTGCGCCGGTCTCGCCGGCTAAAGGAATAACGTGAAACACAAAGTCAAAAGCATTCATTTCGTCGGGATCGGCGGCGCCGGCATGAGCGGCATCGCCGAGGTGCTGCTCAATCTCGGTTACGAGGTCAGCGGCTCAGACCTGGGCGACAACGTGGCGACCCGTCGCCTGCAGGCGCTGGGGGCCCGTGTGGTGCAGGGGCATGCCGCCGAGAACGTCGCCGAGGCCGACGCGGTGGTGACCTCCACCGCCGTCAAGGGCGACAACCCGGAAGTCATTGCCGCCCGCAACCGCGGCATTCCGGTGGTGCCGCGGGCCCAGATGCTGGCCGAGCTGATGCGCCTCAAGCAGGGCATCGCCATCGCCGGCACCCACGGCAAAACCACGACCACCTCGCTGGTGGCGAGCATCCTCGCCGAGGGCGGGCTGGATCCGACTTTCGTGATCGGCGGCAAGCTCAACGCGGCGGGCGCCAATGCGCGTCTCGGCAAGGGTGATTTCCTGGTCGCCGAGGCGGACGAGTCGGATGCGTCATTCCTGCTGCTGACGCCGGTGATCTCGGTGGTCACCAACATCGACGCCGACCACATGGAAACCTACGGCCACGATTTCGCGCGGCTCAAGCAGTCCTTCGTGGATTTCCTGCAGCACCTGCCTTTCTACGGCGTGGCGGTGCTTTGCGACGACGACAAGCACGTGCGTTCCATTGTGCCGCTGGTGTCCAAGCAGATCGTCCGCTACGGCTTCTCCGAGTCGGCCCACGTGCATGCGGAGAACATCCACGCGGTGGACGGCAAGATGACGTTCGATGTGTTGCGTCGCCACGGGGAATTCGAACCCCTGCACGTGGTGCTCAACCTGCCGGGCCGCCACAACGTGCTCAACGCGCTGGCGGCCATTGCGGTGGCGACCGAGGTCGGCGTGTCCGACGAGGCCATCGTGAAGGCTCTGGCCGAGTTCAAGGGCGTCGGCCGGCGCTTCCAGCGTTATGGCGAGGTGGCGCTGCCGAATGGCGGTGCGATCACCGTCATCGACGACTACGGCCACCATCCGGTGGAAATGGCGGCGACCATCGCTGCCGCCCGTGGCGCCTTCCCGCACAAGCGCCTGATGCTGGCCTTCCAGCCGCATCGCTATACGCGCACGCGGGACTGTTTCGAGGATTTCGTGAAGGTTTTGTCCACCGTCGATGCCTTGCTGCTCGGCGAAGTGTACGCCGCCGGCGAAGCGCCCATCGTGGCGGCCGACGGCCGTTCGCTGGCGCGGGCGCTGCGCGTGGCGGGCAAGATCGAGCCGGTGTTCGTCGAGAACATCGAAGACATGCCGGCGGCCATCCTGGCCGCGGCGCAGGACGGGGACGTGGTGATCACGATGGGCGCCGGCAGTATCGGCGCTGTACCCGGCAAACTGGTGAGTGGTGGAGTCTAATAAGGTGGCAACTGAGGTGAGCAGTCGATTCGGAAAAGTGGCGGTCCTGCTGGGCGGGGCGTCCGCTGAACGGGAGATTTCCCTGATGTCGGGTGGTGCCGTGCTGGCGGCGCTGCAGGGCGCGGGCGTGGATGCCCATGCCTTCGATCCGGCCGAGCGGGACCTGCACATCCTCAAGGAAGAGGGGTTCGACCGTGTCTTCATCGCGCTGCACGGGCGCGGTGGCGAAGACGGCACGGTGCAGGGCGCCCTCGAGCTGATGGGCATTCCCTATACCGGCAGCGGCGTGATGGCCTCGGCCATCGCCATGGACAAATGGCGCACCAAGCTGGTGTGGCTGGCCAGCGGCCTGCCGACGCCGCGCTTCGCGATCCTCGACGAGAAGACAGACTGGGATGCGGTGGTGGCCCAGCTCGGCCTGCCGATTTTCGTCAAGCCGGTGCATGAAGGCTCCAGCATGGGCGCCACCAAGGTTACCGAGGCCGGCCAGCTGAAGGCGGCCTGGGAACTGGCTGCCAAGTACGATTCGCTGGTGCTGGCGGAGGAGTTCGTGACCGGCCAGGAGCTGACCGCGCCGTTCCTCGGCGATCAGGCCCTGCCGCTGGTGCGCATCGTCGCGCCGGGGGGCAACTACGATTACCAGAACAAGTATTTCACCGACGACACCCAGTACTTCTGCCCGAGCGGCCTGCCCGAGGCTCTCGAGACGGAGATCAAGGCAGCGGTCGTGCGTTGCGCCCAGGTGCTGGGTTGCCGCGGCTGGGGCCGTGCCGACCTGATCCTGCGGGACGACGGCAGTTTCACGCTGCTCGAGATCAACACCGCACCGGGCATGACCAACCATTCGCTGGTGCCGATGTCGGCCCGCGTGTCCGGTCTGCCCTTCGAGGCCCTGTGCCTGGAAATCCTTGCCGGAGCGCGTCTTGGCTGACCAGCGCGCCACCTCCAACGTTCCGCCGCCGGCGGGGGCCAAAGCCGCCCCGGCGAAGCGCGCGCGCGCCGCGCGCCCGGTGCGGGACGCCGGAGGGAACGGGCTGTGGGATCGCCCGCAGCTCCTCAATCTGATCGCCGACGTGCTGATGGTTTTCGGTGCGGCGGGCCTCGGCTATGCGGCGGTGGCGGCCCTTTCCCGCCTGCCGGTGTACCCGCTGCGGGAGGTAGTGGTGATGACGCCGCTGGCCCAGGTCACCACGGCTCAGCTGGAGTACGCGGCGCGCTCATCCCTGCGTGGCAATTTCTTCACGGTAGACCTGGATGATGTGCGCGGTGCATTCGAGAAGCTGCCCTGGGTTCGCCGCGCCGATGTGCGCCGGCACTGGCCTGGCGGTATCGAGGTGCGTCTCGAGGAGCACGTCGCCTCGGCCTACTGGCGGGTCGGCGAGACCGGCGACATGCGCCTGGTTAACCGCTACGGCGAGGTCTTCTCGGCGGCCAGCAATGCGCGCATGCCGGTCTTCAGCGGACCGGAAGGCTCGTCCGGCGCGCTGCTGACCAAGTTCGACGATTTCACGCGCAAGCTCGGCCCGCTCGGCAAGCAGCTCGTCGGCGTCTCCCTGTCGGCCCGGGAGGCCTGGCAGCTCAAAATGGACGACGGCCTCACCATTGAACTCGGACACGACCAGCCGAAGGCGCCGATCGACGAGCGCCTGGCCCGTTTCGTCAAGCATTACCCCAGCGCCAAGGCGCAACTGAACATGAACGTGGCGGTGGTGGACCTCCGCTACCCCAGTGGTTTCGCCCTCCGGCCGATACCGCCTGCGGCGGCGGGCAAGCAAGAAAGCAAAGGTAAGCGATGAGCAAGGAATACAAGGAACTGATCGTCGGCCTCGATATCGGCACGTCGAAGATCACCTGCGTGGTGGCTGAACTCAAGCCGGACGGCCACATGGATGTGATCGGTCTCGGCACGCAGCCGTCGTCGGGCCTGAAGAAGGGCGTGGTGGTGAACATCGAGGCGACTGTCGACGCGATCTCGCGGGTCATCCAGGAAGTCGAGCTGATGGCCGAATGCAAGATCCGCGATGTGTACACCGGCATTGCGGGCAGCCATATCCGCAGCTTCAATTCCAATGGCATGGTGGCGATCAAGGACAAGGAAGTCTCGCCGATCGACGTCGAGCGGGTCATCGAGACCGCGCGCGCGATGCCGCTGCCGGCCGACCAGCAGATCCTGCACATCCTGACCCAGGAATTCATCATCGACGGCCAGGACGGCGTGCGTGAGCCGATCGGCATGAGCGGCGTGCGTCTCGAGGTGAAGGTGCACATCGTCACCGGCGCGGTGTCGGCGGCCCAGAACATCGTCAAGTGCGTGCGCCGCTGCGGCCTCGAAGTGCTCGACCTGGTCCTGCAGCCGCTGGCTTCCAGCTACGCGACCTTGTCGGAAGACGAGAAGGAACTGGGCGTGTGCCTGGTGGACATCGGCGGCGGCACCACCGACCTGGCCGTGTTCACGCAGGGCGCGATCCGCCACACCGCGGTGATTCCAATCGCCGGTGATCAGGTCACCAACGACATCGCGATGGCGCTGCGTACGCCGACCGCAGAGGCCGAGGAGATCAAGATCCGCCACGGCGTCGCGATGCACACGCTGGCCGATGCCTCCGAAATGATCGAGGTGCCGGGCGTCGGTGATCGTGCGCCGCGCAAGCTGTCTCGTCAGGCGCTGGCCGACGTGATCGAGCCGCGCGTGTGCGAACTGTACGAACTGGTTCAGGCCGAATTGCGCCGCTCGGGCTACGAGGAGCTGCTGTCCTCCGGCATCGTGCTGGCCGGCGGCGCTGCGGTTATGCAGGGCATGGTCGAACTGGGCGAGGAGATCTTCCACATGCCGGTACGTATCGGCTACCCGAAGTACGACGGCGCGCTGGCCGACGTGGTCTGCGAGCCGCGCTACGCCAACGCGATGGGGCTGGTGATGGAGGGCGCCGCGCAGAAGCGGCGAGGTTTGCAGGCGCGGCAGACGCGTAACGTGGGGCAGGTTTTTTCGCGCATGAAGTCCTGGTTTGAGCGCAATTTCTGAGGGCCGGGGAATCCGGCGAGCGAATTCATTGCATTTGGATAACGGTGTGCGACGGTACTTTATTTAGCGGTAAAATTTGAAGTTATCACTAAATACGGGGCCGATTGCGCAGTGGCACGATCAGCGCAGTATCTCTTGGAGGCGAGGTAAATGTTTGAAATTGTTGAG
The DNA here is from genome assembly GCF_058800215.1 of Zoogloea sp. GW822-FHT05C07. NCBI lineage: Bacteria > Pseudomonadati > Pseudomonadota > Betaproteobacteria > Rhodocyclales > Zoogloeaceae > Zoogloea > Zoogloea sp. GW822-FHT05C07. Next base: position 1,584,874 of record NZ_CM179510.1, on the reverse strand, counting down.
AAGGTGACCGGGGGCACGAACATCAAGGTAATTGGTGTTGGCGGTGCGGGCGGTAACGCGGTGGATCACATGATCCGCGAAGGGGTGCAGGGCGTGGATTTCATCGCGGCCAACACCGATGCCCAGGCGCTGATCCGTTGCCTGGCACACACCAAGGTCCAGCTCGGCAAGAGCGGTCTGGGGGCCGGTGCGAAGCCGGAGGCCGGCCGTGCCGCAGCCCAGGAGTCCCGCGATGCCATCGCTGCGGCGCTGGAGGGTGCGCACATGTGCTTCATCACTGCCGGCATGGGCGGTGGCACGGGCACGGGCGCTGCGCCGGTGGTTGCCGAGATCGCCAAGGAAATGGGCATCCTGACCGTTGCCGTGGTAACCAAGCCTTTCGATTTCGAGAACCGTATCCGCGTTGCCGAGAGCGGCGTGGAAGAGCTCTCCAAGCAGGTGGACTCCCTGATCGTCGTGCTCAACGACAAGCTGCTGGAAGTCTATGGCGATGACGCCAGCTTCGAGGAATGCTTCCGTTCCGCCGACAACGTGCTGACCTGCGCGGTCGGCGGCATTGCCGAGATCATCAACGTGCATGGCCTGGTCAACGTGGACTTCCAGGACGTGCGCACCGCGATGGCCGAAATGGGCCGTGCGATGATGGGTTCCGCCGAAGCGTCCGGCCTCGACCGTGCCCGCATCGCGGCCGAGCAGGCTGCCGTGTCTCCGCTGCTGGAAGGCACAGAGCTGTCCGGCGCCCGTTGCGTGCTGATCAACATCACCGCCAACCGCAGCCTGAAGATGGCTGAAGTCCGCGATGCAGTGCGCACCGTGCAGGCTTTTGCCGCCCAGGAAGCCTTCGTCAAGTACGGCACCGTCTTCGACGAGGACATGGAAGACCGCATTCGCGTCACCGTGGTCGCCACCGGCCTCGGCGTGGTGCGTGCTGCTGTTGCACGCAAGCCGGAAATGCAGGTGATCCGTACCGGTACCGACAACGTCGGCATGGAAGTGGATTACGGCAACCTGGAGCTGCCGGCGGTGATCCGCCGCACGTCCCGTACGACGGTCGAGGCCATGAGCGCCAACGGTATGTCCACGCTGGATATCCCGGCCTTCCTGCGCAAGCAGGCAGACTGATCCGGCAGGGGCCGCCCTGGTGGCTCGGCCAAACGCGCAGCGGGACGTCGCCTCCGTCCGCTGCGCGTTTGTCGTTCTGGCGGCGGGTGTGCAATGCGTTTGCTGCGGTGCGGCAAAGGTGGTGTGTTAAAATTCAAAGCGTTGAGTGCGAGGCCGGACCATCATGTTGAAGCAGAGAACCCTGAAAACCGTCGTCAGCGCTACCGGCGTAGGGCTTCATAGCGGCAACAAGGTCACGCTCACGTTGCGTCCGGCGGCGCCGGATACCGGCATCGTGTTCCATCGCGTCGACCTCGAACCGGTCGTGGACCTGCCGGCCGACCCCTATGCGGTGTGCGATACGCGCATGTGTTCCGGCCTGCAGAAGGGGGATGCCAAGGTCAATACCGTCGAGCATCTGATGTCCGCGCTGGCGGGGCTCGGCATCGACAACGCGCACATCGACGTGGATGCGGCCGAGATCCCCATTCTGGATGGTAGCGCAGGGCCGTTCGTGTTTCTGATCCAGTCTGCCGGCATCGAGGAGCAGAAGGCGCCCAAGCGTTTCCTGCGGGTGCTCAAGCCCGTCGAATACCTGGAGGGCGACAAGTGGGTGCGGCTTGAGCCCTACGATGGCTTCAAGCTGAGCTTCTCCATCCTGTTCAATCATCCGGCCATTGATCGCACCGGCACGTCGGTGACGGTGGATTTCGCCGAGCACTCCTACGTGCGTGAAGTTGCCCGCGCGCGTACCTTCGGTTTCATGCAAGACGTCGAATTCATGCGCGCCAACGGGCTCGGTCTGGGCGGCAGTCTCGACAACGCCATCGTGATGGACGAGTATCGTGTGCTGAATGCCGATGGCTTACGCTATGCAGACGAGTTCGTGAAGCACAAGGTGCTCGACGCGATCGGTGATCTCTACCTCGCCGGCCATTCGCTGCTGGCAAGCTACAGCGCTTACAAGTCCGGGCATGCGCTGAACAACCAGATCCTGCGCGTGTTGCTGGAAGACCGCAGCGCCTGGGACATCGTCACCTTCGAGGAAGACGCAAAGACGCCGCCCGCCGTGGCGCGGCTGTTCGAACTCGCCAACGCCTGAGACACTGCTGTGCTGATCCTGCGCATTGTGGCGGTGCTGGTGGCGATCGGGATCGGCGCGTCGGTGTTCGCCTTCCTCTTCACGCGTGATCGGCGCTACCTGGCATTGGGCTGGCGCCTGTTCCGCTATGCCATCATCGTTGCACTGCTGTTCTTCGCACTGCTGATCCTCGAGCGCGTACTCGTTCCGTTCGTCTAGCCCGTACTTTTTACGAAGCGCTTCAGGGCCTTGGCCAACGGTGAGTCCGCAGGCAGGCCGGCGGCCAGCTGGTCGAGCCCGCTGCGGGTCGAGTCGCTGATGTGGCGGGAGGGCTGCGGCGGCGGTGCCGGGCGATATTCCCGGACGGCCACCTTCACCTTGATGTCGCGCAGCAACACGCCGGCTCGGGCCAGATCGATGAGCAGGCTGGGCACGGCCTGGCGCAGCTTGACTGCCAGCCCGGCGCTATCGACGTGCAGCACCAGTTCCTCTCCTTTAAGGTTGGCGACCTTGCAACTGCGGGCCATGTAGTCGGGCAGCAGCGCATCGAGCTGACGCTGCAGACGCAGCAGGCGGCCTGCGTGGGCCTGAAGGCGGGACAGGGCAGTGCCGCTGCCGAGGAAATTGTCGATCGAACTGGTGCTCATGGGCTTGGATTTCCGGAATGCGCCCCCATGCTATGTAGAACGTTCGTGTCGTACAAGCGGGCGCCCGCCCGCTGGACCGTCATGGTCGCGTCCGGACGTCATGTTAGAATCGGCGTTTTGCCGCGTTTTCCCTTCCAAATCAAATGATCGCAGGCCTACTCAAGAAGATTTTCGGCAGCCGTAACGACCGCCTGATTCGCCAGTACTCGCAAACGGTGCGCACCGTCAACGCGCTCGAGCCGAAGATTCAGGCCTTGTCCGATGAGGAACTGCGTGGGAAGACCGCCGAGTTCCGCCAGCGCGTCGCCAATGGCGAGAGTCTCGATGCGCTGCAGCCGGAAGCCTTTGCGGTGGTTCGGGAGGCGGGCAAGCGCGTGCACGGCATGCGCCACTTCGACATGCAGCTGGTCGGCGGCATGGTGTTGCACGATGGCAAGATCGCCGAAATGCGTACCGGCGAAGGCAAGACGCTGACCGCCACGCTGCCTGTGTATCTCAATGCGCTGTCCGGCAAGGGCGTGCATGTCATCACTGTCAACGACTACCTGGCCAGCCGCGACTCCGACTGGATGGGGCGCATCTACCGCTTCCTCGGCCTGTCGGTGGGCTGCAACCTGTCGCAGATGCCCCACGACCAGAAGAAGGAAGCCTACGCGGCGGACATCACCTACGGCACCAACAACGAGTTCGGCTTCGACTACCTGCGCGATAACATGGTGTACGACGTCGCCGAGCGGGTGCAGCGCGGTCTCAACTATGCAATCGTCGACGAGGTGGACTCCATCCTTATCGACGAGGCGCGGACGCCGCTGATCATCTCCGGCCAGGCCGAAGACCACACCGAACTCTACATGCGCATGAACGCGGTGCCGCCGCTGCTCAGCGTGCAGGAGGGCGAAGGCGAGAACATCACCACGCCGGGCGATTACACCGTCGACCTGAAGGCGCATTCGGTGCTGCTCACCGAGCAGGGGCACGAACACGCCGAGCAGATCCTCGCCAACCTGGGCCTGCTGGCGGAGGGCACCAGCCTCTACGATCCCGGCAACATCCTGCTGATCCACCACCTCTACGCGGCGCTGCGCGCCCACGCGCTGTACCACAAGGACCAGCATTACGTGGTGCAAGAGGGCGAGGTGGTGATCGTCGACGAATTCACCGGCCGCCTGATGTCCGGGCGTCGCTGGTCCGAGGGCCTGCACCAGGCCGTCGAGGCAAAGGAAGGCGTGCGTATCCAGGCCGAGAACCAGACGCTGGCCTCGATCACCTTCCAGAACTACTTCCGGATGTACGGCAAGTTGTCCGGCATGACCGGCACGGCCGATACGGAAGCCTACGAATTCCACCAGATCTACGGTCTTGAGACCGTTGTCGTGCCCACGTCCCGTCCGATGGTCCGTAAGGACCAGAACGACAAGGTGTACCGCACCCTCAAGGAAAAACACGACGCGATCGTCGCCGATATCAAGGAGTCGGTCGCTCGCGGTCAGCCGGTGCTGGTCGGGACGACGTCCATCGAGAATTCCGAAGTGCTGTCTGATTTGCTGACTCGCGCCCAGTTGCCGCACAACGTGCTCAACGCCAAGCAGCACGCCCGTGAAGCCGAGATTGTCGCCGAAGCCGGCCGGCCGGGCGTCATCACGATCGCCACCAACATGGCCGGTCGCGGTACCGACATCGTGCTCGGCGGCAACGTGGAGAAGCCGATCGCGCTGATCCGCGAGGACGAAGCCTTGTCCGCCGCGGACAAGGAAGCCCAGATCACCACGCTGCGCGAGGAATGGAAGGGCCGCCATGAGCAGGTGCTGACCGCCGGTGGCCTGAAGATCATCGGTACCGAGCGTCACGAGTCGCGCCGTATCGACAACCAGTTGCGTGGCCGTTCCGGCCGCCAGGGCGATCCGGGTGAGAGCCGCTTCTACTTGTCCCTCGAAGATCCGCTGATGAAGATCTTCGCCGGCGAGCGTCTCAACGCGATCATGGTGCGCCTCAAGATGCCCGAGGGCGAGGCCATCGAGGCGGGCATGGTGACCCGTTCGCTGGAAACCGCCCAGCGCAAGGTCGAGCAGCGCAACTTCGACATCCGCAAGCAACTCCTCGAATACGATGACGTCTCCAACGACCAGCGCAAGGTGATCTACCAGCAGCGCAACGAGTTGCTGGAAAGCGCCGACATTGCTGAGACCATCACGGCGATGCGCGAAGGCGTGCTGCACGACCTGTTCCGCATTTACGTGCCGGTCGATTCCGTCGAGGAGCAGTGGGACATCCCCGCGCTTGAACTGGCGCTGGAGTCCGAATACCAGCTCAAGCTGCCGGTGGCCGAATGGGTCAAGGCGGAGCCCAATCTCGCCGACGAGGACATTCTGCAGCGCATTCTCGAGGCGGGCGCCCAGGCCTACGCGGACAAGGTCGCCCTGGTGGACATCAATGCCTGGCGCGGCTTCGAGCGGAACGTGATGCTGCAGAGCCTGGACACCCACTGGCGTGAGCACCTGTCGGCCCTCGACCATCTACGCCAGGGCATCCACCTGCGCGGCTATGCGCAGAAGAATCCGAAGCAGGAATACAAGCGTGAGGCCTTCGAACTGTTCGAGAGCCTCCTGCAGGTGGTGCGCACCGAAGTCACCAAGCTGCTGATGACCGTGCAGATCCGCTCCGAGGCTCAACTGGAGGATGCCGAGGCGCCCCCCGAGCTGGAGAACGTCCAGTATCACCACGCCGACTACGATGACGCGCTGGCCACGGCCAATCCCGACCGGGAGTTGGCCCAGCCGCAAGTGAACCTTGCCCCGAAGGCGGGGCGCAACGATCCCTGCCCCTGCGGATCGGGCAAGAAGTACAAGCATTGCCACGGCAAGCTGAGCTGATACGGCTGCCCATTGACGGCGGGGCCGGCATCATGCCGGCCCCGTTCGTTTACAGTCTGCCTCAAGATGGGCAGTCGACGGCCGTTATGGGGCGAGAGGTGAGGGCATGAGTCAGAACGATCAGGATTTGTCGGCGTGGATTGAGCGGATTCGCGGGTGTGAGATGCCCGTCTTCGGGCATACGGTCCAGGCCCTGCGCGAGATCATGAGCGACGAGCGGGCGTCCGCGTCAGCGCTGGCCCAGGTCATCCTCAAGGATGCGCCGATGACGTCCAAGGTGCTGCGCCTTGCCAACAGCGCCTATTTCAACAACGCGCGCCAGAGCGTCAATACGGTGTCGCGAGCCATCGTGGTGCTGGGTTTCGATCCGGTGGCGGAGCTTGCGCTGTCGGTGTCGCTGATTGATTCCCTGTTGAAGGGCGGCGTGCGCAGCCGCGTGCAGATCGAGATGGCCCGCAGTTTCCACGCGGCGGTGCAGGCGCGCTGGGTGTCGGCGCGTCGGGGCGACGGCGCTGGCGAGGAGGTCTTCATTGCCGCGCTGCTGGCGCGTGTCGGTGAAATGGCGTTCTGGTGTTTTGGCGGTGCGCAGGCGCAGACCCTCGACCGTTGTCTCACCCAGTCGCAGATGCGTGAGGAGGAAGCGCAGCAGGTCGTGCTGGGATTCCCGCTGCGCCATCTTTCCGTTGGACTGGTGCGGGAATGGCGCCTCGGCAGCCTGGTTGCCGCTGCCCTGGAGGGCGACCCCCGTAGTCGGGGGCCAGAGAGGGCGGTTGTGCTCGGGCACCGTCTGGCCCGCGCTGCGGAAAGCGGATGGGACTCTCCCGCCGGCCGGCAAGCCATCCGTGATGTGGCGGATTACCTTGGGCAAAGCCCTTCCGTGGTGCAGGCCGAGGTGATTGCGAATGCCAACGAGGCCGCGCGGGTGGCCGGCACCTTTGGTGCCGCAGAGGCCGCGAAGATCATTCCGCATCGGGATCAGCTGGCGGAGCCGGAAATACCTGCCGTCGTCATCCCATCAGGGCCGGATGCAGGCTTGCAGCTACGCATCCTGCATGACCTGACCGCGCTGACCATGAGCCGGGCCAGCATCGCCGACATTCTTCAGTTGGTGCTCGAAGGCGTATATCGGGGCGTGGGCTTCGAGCGCGTGGTCGTCGCGCTGCTGACGCCGGACCGGAGCGAACTGCAGGGCAAGGCGGCGCTGGGCGTGGGAGGCGACGGCCTGTGTGCGCAGTTCATGTTCTCGATGGATGGTGATCCTGAGGATGCGATTGATGCGGCGATCGACAGCGCTGTGGCGTGCTGGGTCACGCCAAAGCGCAGCCCGAAGGAGATCCGGCGCCTGTTGCGGGTGACCGCCTGCAACCATGCTTTCGTCGTGCCCTTTGGCACGCCGAATCGCCAGATCGGCGTGTTGTATGCCGATCGGGGAGGAAAGGCGCTTGATGACGAGAGCTGGCGCGCCGTCCAGCATTTTGCGCTGCAGGCGAGCCTGGCCGTGGGCCTGCGTGCTTCGGGCAGCGATTACGCGTAGTCCGGGTGCGGAGGACTTGCGCGCGCGGGTGCGTCGGTAACAACTCCGGGATTATCATTGCGGGTCTTTGTCCACCCGCTCTCGTTTCCGGAGTTCTGCCATGCCTGTTCTGCTTTCCCCCCCTGATGCCTCAACCCTGTTCCCCGTCGCCGGTGTTCGCCTCGGTGTGACCGAGGCGGGTGTTCGAAAGGCTAACCGGAAGGATCTCACGCTGATTGAACTGGCGCTGGGCTCCCGGGTTGCCGGCGTGTTCACGCAGAACCGCTTTTGCGCTGCGCCGGTGCAGGTCTGCAAGGCCCATATCCCGTCAGGGAACATCCGTGCGCTGGTGATCAACACCGGTGTTGCCAATGCCGGCACCGGCGAGCCCGGTCTGGCCGCCGCGCGGGAAACCTGTGCCGCGGTGGCCGCGCAACTCGCCGTCGAGCCCGGGCAGGTGCTGCCGTTCTCTACTGGCGTGATTCTCGAACCCCTGCCGGTGGAGCGCCTGGTGGCCGGCCTGCCGGGCGCCAAGGCGGCCCTCAAGGCGGATGGGTGGTACGACGCCGCCCACGGCATCATGACCACCGACACGGTGGCGAAGGCGACGTCCCGCAAGGTCCAGATCGGCGGCAAGACGGTGACTCTGACCGGTATCTCCAAGGGCGCCGGCATGATCAAGCCCAACATGGCCACCATGCTCGGCTTCCTGGCCACCGATGCGGATGTGGCCCAGCCGGTGCTGGATGCCGTGCTGAAGGAAGTGGCGGACCTGTCCTTCAACAGCATTACGGTGGATGGCGATACGTCCACCAACGACAGCTACATCCTCATTGCCACCGGCCAGGCGGGCAATGCCACCATCGCCGATACGGCCTCGGCGGACTACGCGGCTTTCCGCGCCGCCGTGCTGGAAGTGTCCATCTGGTTGGCCCAGGCTATCGTGCGTGATGGCGAAGGGGCGACCAAGTTCATCACTCTGCAGATCGAAGGGGGCAAGGACCGCGAGGAATGCCGCAAGGTCGGTTATGCGATCGGCCATTCCCCGCTGGTCAAGACCGCTTTCTTCGCATCCGACCCCAACCTGGGCCGGATCCTGGCCGCCATCGGCTATGCCGGTATCGGCGATCTGGACGTTTCCGCGCTGCGTGTCTGGCTGGCCAGCAACGGGGAGGAAGTCCTGGTTGCGGAGAAGGGCGGACGGGCCGCGAGCTACAAGGAAGAGGCCGGCGCCCGCGTGATGGCGGCCGCCGAAATCACGATCCGGGTGGACCTGGCTCGCGGCGACGTCGCAGCCACGCTGTGGAGCTGCGACTTTTCCTACGACTACGTGAAGATCAACGCGGACTACCGTTCCTGATCCACACGGAAACGCCCTGCGTCAGACGTTCTGGCGCAGGGCGTCCACGACCTGCTGGCGGGTGACCTTGAAGGCCGGCAGGATCGAGGCCAGCACGGTCCCGAAAATGCCCACGCAGGCAGAACTGGCCAGCGTCAGCGGCACGATCCGGATATAGGCGGTGTAGCCGACGTTGGCATTGGGCGGCGGCGGCATTGGGATGCCAATGGCCGAAATGGCGAGGGCGGCCGCCACCCCGAGCAGCACGCCGATCACGGCGCCGGCGACGCCCAGGATCGCTCCTTCGACGATGATCAGCTTCACGATGTCCCGCGAGCGGTTGCCGAGCGCCTGCATCGTGCCGAACTCACCCTGGCGTTCGAAGACGCTCATATTGACGCTGTTGGTGACCGACAGCAGCACCATCAGCAGGATGATCAGCTGCAGTACGCCGAACTGGCGGTCGTAGAGCTGCACGGTCTTGTCGTAGAAGTCGGACAGGCTCTTCCAGCTGCGCACGTCGTAAGGGCTGCCCTGCAGTTCGGTGCCCAGTTCCGCCAGCACCCGGTCGGTGTCCTCGGTCTTGTGCAGGGACACCACGAGCATGTTGGCGCCCTTCGTGAACATCAGTTCCTGGGCTGCTGCCAGCGGGATGCGGACGGCGCGGGCGTCAAAGTCCTTCGAGAAGCTCTGGAACACGCCGATGACCTCGAAGTCCTGGGTGTTCATCGCCCCCTCCGCCGCCGACAGCACCAGGGTCACCCGGTCGCCGGGCTTGAGGCCGAGGGTCTTGGCAACGCCCTGTCCGATCAGGATCCCCTCCCGGTCGGTATCCTTCAGGTGGCGGCCCTCGGCGATCATGATGAAGCTGCCGAGCTTGGTTTCCTTGTCCGGCTCGACGCCCTCGCCAATGATGGAAAGGTCGCGCTTGCCGTTGTTCAGGAGGCCGGAGAAATAGATGCGCCCCATCACCTGGTCGACGCCGGCGTGTTTCTGGACCGTGGCCGCCAGCGTGCCTGGCGAGTCGATGAGATAGCGTTCCGGCGAGCGGGTGCCCTTCTCCATGAAGTCCTTCTTGAAGATCTGCAGATGGCCGGTCTGCGAGTGGATGATCACCTCGCCGAGCTGGATGAAGGTGTCCTGGACGAAGCCCCCGGCCAGGATGAGGCCGATGACGCCGAAGATGATGGCCGCGAGCGTCATCCCGCTGCGGATCTTCTGGCGCAGGACGTTGCGGAGTGCGAGCTTGAACAGCATGGGTGTGGGATCCCTTCAGCGCTGGTGACGCAGGGCGTCGACAATGACCATCCGCGAGGCCTTCCAGGCGGGGAAGATGCTTGCCAGCACCGTGGTGGTTATCGCCAGGGCCAGGGCCTCCAGGGCCAGTCCGGCGGTGATGTTGATCTGTCCGGTGAAGCCGTGGGCCATGCCCGGGGGCGGCGGCATCGGAATGCCGATATAGGAAATGATGGACGCGAGGACGCTGCCGGTGATCACGCCGAGGGTGCCGCCAATGATGCCCAGCATCAGTCCTTCAAGGATGAACATGCGCAGCACGCCCTTGGCCGGCAGGCCGATCGCCATGACAGTACCGATCTCGCCGGTGCGCTCGATGACCGACATCGACAGCGTGTTGCTGATCGACAGCACGATGATGAAGGCGATCAGCAGTTCCACACCGCCGATCTGTCGGGACATCAGCACGACGGTTTTCTTGTAGAAATCTGCCAGTTCATGCCAGGGCACGAACTGGATGTCCTGCCGGCCGGCCTGGCTGCGCATGGTGGCCACGAAGCGGTCCGTGTCGGCCGTGCTGTCGAGCAGGGTCACCCAGCTGGTGGCGCCGGTGGTACGCGTCAATTGATGGGCGACCGACAGGGGCGCGCGCAGGAAGGCATCGTCATAGGCCTTGGTGGCGGTCATGAACAGCCCGCGGACCCGGCATTCCACCGCGTTGAGGCTGCCTTTGCGGGTCGCGCTGAGCAGGACGATCTTGTCGTTGGTCTTGATGCCGAGGTTGGCGGCCAGACCTTCGCCGACCACGATGCCGTTGGGCTCGTCGGGCGACAGGGGCTGGCCGTCCACGATATGCAGATCCCGGCTCAGTTCCGCTTCCCGGGCCGGATCCACGCCTTCTCCCGAGAACGCGATGCTCGACTCGTCATGGCTGATGAGGCCGGTGAAGACGAGACGCGGGGTGATCGTCCTGACGCCGGGCGCCTGGGCGATGGTCTGGATCAGGGGATCATCCTTGGGCAGCAGGTAGGAGTAAGGATCGGCCAGGCCCTTGTCGAAAAAACCGGGCCGCACGATCTGCACATGGCCGAGCTGGGCGTGGATGGTCGACTCCCGCATGTTGTCGAAGATCCACTGCGTGAAGCCGCCGGCAAGCATCATCGCGATCACACCTCCGACGATGATCGCCAGTGCGAAAAGGGAGCGCCGCCGCTGGCGTACCACGTTACGAAGGGCGATCGTGATATCGCGTCGGTATGAATCTAGATACATAAGCGGACGTCCATTGCGTGCGTGCAGTTAGGATACAGCAAGGCCCTGGTGTAGGAACGGATGGGCCGGAGGGCGCGGCGCAACGGCAGCTCGGGTAAAGAGCGATGGCGTGGCTGTCGGTTTTTTTTACAAAACAGGCATTGGCTCCGGGCGGGGAACGTCCTGCGATTCTTAGATTGTTGAAATAAAGCGTTTTTTTATTGCTGGCACAGGGGTTGCTTATAAGAGTGCGTAATAGAAAGCTTACACACAATAAGTGTTCTGCAACTAGTTTTAGGAGAATTCCAAATGTTCAAGAAAACTCTTGTCGCCGCCTCCCTGGCTCTGGCCGCCCTCAGCGCGCAAGCTAGCGTTGCGATCAACATCGACTTCGACGGCGCCGGTGGCCTGGAAAGCTCGACCGCCATCCGCTCCCTGGACTGGGCTCCCAACTCCATCCTGATCACCAGCACCGTGGTGGGCCAGAACGCCGCTGCGCCGAATATTGGCGACGTCGTTCAAACCTACGCGCAGGCTACCCTGGGTTCCGCCATCGACGGCGCCGGCAACCTGTACAGCCCGCTGGGCCTGAACTCCAGCAGCGCTGCAGGTTACGAATGGACCTTCGTGGCCGGCTTCCGTGAAGTCATCACCGGCTTCCAGGGCGTTCCGGGCAACGGTACCGTCACCCTGCAGACCGCGTCTGGCGGCATCAACTTCTTCGAAGTCTATGTCAGCAAGAAGGACTCCAACGCCTTGGCCGGTACCGGTTACAGCAACGGCACCAAGATCCTGAGCGGCACCATCGATGCCTACAATGCATCGACCGACGTGGGCAAGAGCTCCTTCACCACGACCTCCGGCACCACGGTGCTGCCGCTGGACGGCTCCAACGGCGACAACTACCCGACCATCAAGTCCGTTACCGGTAGCGGCACGGGTGACCTGAGCGCCACCGTTGGCTACGTCGACAAGAACTACTTCACCGACCTCAACGTGAATGACCTGGTGAACCTGTTCCTGCAGACCAACCTGGGCCTGCCGTTCGGCCAGGTCGATCCGTCCGCTCTCGTGGCTGGCGTCCCGGGTGCGACCCTGGGCTCCATCGGCCCGGTGAACGGCATCACCGGCCCGAACCTGCTGCTGCAGAGCGATGCTGCCAGCAACTTCACCCGCAAGGTTCCGGAGCCCGCCACCCTGGTGCTGGCTGGTGCGGCCCTGTTCGGTTTGAATCTGAGCCGCCGCCGTTCTTCCAAGTAAGCCTCTAAGCTACTTGTAAGCACTGCAAGCAATTGAAAAAGCCGTCCAGTTCAGACTGGACGGCTTTTTCTTTTGTTACGGCCTGTTGTTGCGATTGCCGGGCAAGCGTCGGGGCGGGTGATATCTCCGGTGGAAGTAGTTCAGCGCATCAGTCCGCGCGCTCTCAGTTCCTGGTTGGCTTGGTCGAGCTTGTCTTCGGGTAGTGGCTCGGACAGCACCCATGCCGCAAAACGGGATAGACCTTCGTCCAGCGTAACCTGCGGGACGAAGCCGAGCGACTGCTCGATTTGCCGTGTGTCGGCGTAGCAGTGCCGGATGTCGCCGACGCGGAATTCGCCGGTGACATGGGGGGCGACCGTGCCCTTGAATTTCTCCACCAGCAGGGTTGCGAGTTCCATGACCGAGGTGGGTATTCCGGATCCCACGTTGAAGATGCTGCCGCTGCTGACCTCGGCTTCGAGGGCGCGCTGCAGCGCCCCAGCCACGTCGGAGACGTGGACGAAATCCCGCGATTCCCGGCCGTCCTCAAAGATCGGCAGGCTCAGGCCGCGCCGGATTCGTGTCGAGAAGATGGACAGGATGCCGGTGTAGGGATTGTTCAGCGACTGCCCTTCACCGTAGACATTCTGGAACCGGAGGATCACCGATTCCAGGCCGAGGGCCTCGCATCCAATGCGGACCAGATCCTCCTGGGCATACTTGGTGGCAGCGTAGATCGAGGCCGGGCGGACCAGTGCGCTTTCCGGTGTGGGGGCGATCCGGCCCGCCTGTCCGCACAACGGGCAGCGAGGCTCCCAGAACTGGGCCTGCAGATCGGCGAGCGTTCTCGCGGGCGGATAGACCAGCCCATTGTGGCTGGGGGCGCAGTCGCACGCATAGGCGCCTTCCCCATAAACGCTGCGGCTCGAGCCGAGCACGACCCGTTTCACCTGGCCCTTGCCGCGGGAGAGGGCTTCGAACAATAGCGCCGTACCCTGGGAATTGACCGCGTTGTAGTGGGCGATCTGGTACATCGATTGTGCGGTGCCGGTTTCGGCGGCCAGGTGGACGACCGCATCCATGCCCGCGAGGGCCCGGAGCCAGTCGTCCAGTCGCGTGACGTCGCCGCGCATGAATTCGGCGTCGCTCAGGCTGGCGGGGTAGTGTGTCGGCAGCGGGCCGTGAATCTGGGCGCTGAGGTTGTCGAGCACGCGGACTTCATGTCCGGAGCGGGCGAGCAATCCGGCAAGCGTGGAGCCGATGAAGCCGGCGCCACCGGTGACGAGTACTTTCATGGGGGTCTCCTGACGGGGCGGGTGTCCTGCTGATCAAGGAACAAGTCCGGATGGTACAGGGCAGGATGGGTAGGTTCAGGCCGATGCTGCGAGCGCCGCCGTCAAAGCGGCGGGAAACAGCGTGCGCGGGTGGTGGATCTGGAAGTCCGCCTGCAAGGCTTGGGCACGTGCTGCATAGGCGGGGGTATTGAGGATCCGGTGCAGGGCTTGCTGCAGGCGCTGGGGGGACGCTTCGCTGGCGCGCATGAATTCGCCGGCGCCCGCCTCGGCGACGGTTTCCATCGTCAGCACCTGATCGAGGTTGGAGCAGATGCCGAGCACGGGCCGCCCTTCCGACAAGGCCTGGTGGATCGTGGCGCTGCCGCCGTTGCCGATGACCAGCCTGGATGCGCGGGCGGCGAGGTCGCCGGGCAGGAAGGGGACCGCGTACACCGCTGGCGGCGTGGCGGGAAAGTTGCCGCGCGCCGCTGTCGCCACGACGGCGCAGGCGTTCTCCGCCTGGCAGGCGGCGACGATGGTGGGCAGCAGGTCCACTTTGCCGGTGGAGCCGAAGGTGATGTACACCGGGCGCGGTTCCTGGGGAAGGTCTTTCCACCAGTCGGGTACATCGAGTGCCGGAGACCACACGATGGGGCCGATGTAACGATGGCTGGCGGGCGCACCGGGGGTCGGGATCAGCGTCGGGCTGTCCGCGTAGAGCGTGATATCGGCATCGCAATACAAGTCGCCGATAGTGGCGTAGGCGGGCAGACCATATTCCTTGCGCACCGTGTTGGCCGCGCGGATATGGAACTTCGACGCAAGAGGCCAGATGGCATTGAACAGCGGATCGATGATGCGGTGGCTGGCGAACGCAGATATCGGCAGGTCCGGCGCGGGCATCGGACGGGGCTGCCGGTAGGGGCTCCAGTGTGCGTTGCAGACAGCCAGGTAGCGGATGTCCAGCTTGCGCGCGGAGATGCCGAGGGACAGGCGGAAGTCGCCGATCACCACGTCGGGTTTCACGGCTTCGAGCAGGGCCAGGTCGTTGCGCACATACGTCCGCCATTCATCGGTCGAATAGACGGGTTTGCCGGAGGCCAGCCGCCCAAGAAACAGGGCCGGGGAAATGCTCTCCAGCGTGTGCCGGGTCCACGTGCGTTCCCGCTGGCAGAAGTCGAATTGCCCGCTGCTTGCGAAATGGATGTCGAAGGATTCTGCATCGAGCGTGCTGGCCAGCACGCTCAGGCGCGCGACGTGTGCAAGGGAAACCGCTTCGGAGACAAACAGGATTCGTGGTCTTATGCCCATGACTGGCGGCCTGCGATAAGTTGATTGCAGCTTAGCACGCATCCGGCAGGCGGCTTCATGGTGGCATGTCGATATGCAGGACGGTCAAGTCGCAACGCATGAGAAGGCCCGGCGGCGGTGGCGCGCCGTCATGGCTTTCATCCGTTGCGCGCTTGAGGCTGCAGTGCTGCAGGGTATTGAGCCCGATCTGTTGCACGCGGGAGAGCAGGCTGAGGAAATGCCCTTCGTGGGCCACCCGGGCGGTGACATGCAGTGCTGTTTCCCGCAGCCCCGCCAGCCTTTCGGGCTGTGCGGGTGAGGTGACCGGGCGTTCGGGTTCGAGGCCGAAATCCAGCTCGCTGACATGCAGGCCGGGATCGGCACGCATGCGCTCCAGGGCTTCGATCCAGACCGCACGGGCGGGCGCATTCGACAAGCCGCCGGCCTGCAATTGCTGCCACGCCGAGAGGGTGGCGCGAGTGCGCTGCAGGGCCGCTTCGGCTTGCTGGAGCGTGGCTTCGACCTGCCTGAGTTGCGTGTATGCGTCGCGCTCGGCCTGCTGTGCTTCGCCGAGTTGGTAGTGGCTCAGGCCGGCTGCCGTGGCGCCGGCGATGGCCAGGGCTGCGGCGATCAGCAGAGGGCGGGCGAGGGGATGAGTCCTGCTGGAACGACGCTTCATGGTTGCATGGGGAACTGGACACGGATGCCGAGCACGGCGGCTTCGCGCGCCGCATGCAGTTCGGTGGCGCGCAGGGTAAGGCTGGGATCCAGCTCGGCGGGCAGGCGTTCGATGACGACCTGGGCGCCTGGCATTCCGTGCAAGGCGGCGGGAATGTGCGTGCTGAGGGCGGCCCTGTCGTGCAGATGCGCCGCGCCGTCGGGAAGGCTGAATTCGACGCGCAATGTCTGGACGTTGCTGTCGGTCGGGGATGGCGTACCTGCCGCGGGGCTGGCGCTCCAGTCGATGCGCTGGATGTCGAATGCCGGCAGTGGTGCGAGGGCGCGGGTCAGCGACTGCAGGGCGGGCTCGGGGCCGGCGGTCGGCTGCCGCGTGGAAAGGTGTTCGACGAGCGCCTGAAGGCTGTCCGGTGGTTGCGGCTGGTCCTTTAGCGCGGCCTGCCGCAGGGCGAGTTCTGCGGCCGTTCGCTGCTGCCGGGTGACGTTCTGCAGGCTGCGGAGCTGGGCTTCTTCAATCTCGCCGAACTCGAAGAGCGCGATTGTGAGGCCCGCGCACAGGCATGCGACGCCCAGGCCGAGGACGGCGTTGCCGATGCTGCGCAGGCGGTAGCGACGGAAGGTGCTGGCCGGACCGCAGCGTGGCAGGCGGCGGAGCGGTTTGGCGGCCACGGACAGGAGGAGCGGAAGGCTGTCGTGATCGCCCTGCGAGAGGTGGATTCCGCTCTGACGGGCGAGTTGGCGGATATCGATGTGGGTGATCTTCAGGCCGTCGTTTTCGCCGGATGCCGGGGCTGGCGGTGGTGCCTCGGCCGCTTCACCGATGATGAAGGACGGGCAGGGCGAGCCGTGTGCCAGCGTCCGCTGGCCGAGCAGGTATTGGTGGACGCGGGATAACTCCGCTGCGGCGGACGTGTCGGGCCCCGTCGATGGACCAGGCGACAGGCGGCTGAACAGCAGCCGTGGGCCGTCGATGCACGAAACCCGTAGTCCGGCCGGCGTTTGCAGTGCGACGAGAGCCGGGCCGGCGGGAAGGGGGAGTCGTTGCGCCGGCACAGCCGACAGTGTCGAGACAGGCAGCAGTCGTCTGACAGCGTGTCCCGCCGCGTCGATGGCATCGAGCCAGGGGCTGATGGCCGCCGGCCGCGTCAAGGCCATGAGCAGGACGCGCTCGTCCTGCCGCCCTGAGCGCTCCCGCTCCAGGTACTGGTGCGTGATGAACGGGGTGTCGGGAAAGACCTGCGCCTGTCTGCGTTCCCGCACGTGTTTGCGGTCGGGGCCGCGGACGTGGGGAAGGGGCTCGATCCGGAAGCGCTCGTCGGGCAGGTCGATCAGGATCGTGAAGGTGGTGTGGCGCGCCAGCCCCGCCAGCCACTGGGCGAAGGCCTGTTGGCCGGCCGGCTCGGGGGCGAAATGTTCCCTGAGCACGGTCGTGCGGCTGCGCTTGTCCCTGCTGTAGCTGTGCAGGCCGTCCGGCGCGAGGTAGAGGAAGACGTGGCGGCCCATGGTCAGAGCGGCATGTGGGTGATGATGTCGTACACCGGCATCAGGATTGCGCTCATCACGCCCAGCAGGAGCGTCCCGAGGATCAGCGTCAGCACCGGCTCGATACTGGCCTGCAGGCGTTCGATCGCCTCGCGGACGTCCCGATCGTAGAAATAGCTGACATTGGCGAGGGCGGTGTCGAGCGCGCCGGTGCTTTCGCCAACCCGCAGCATGCGGGTGACCAGTGGGGGAAACAGGTCGACGGCGAGGAAGGCCTCGGAGACCTGCCGGCCGTCCTGGATAGCTTGCCCGACCTGCTGCAGGCCGCGCTGCAGCGCGCTGTTGCCGACCACGTCTT
This sequence comes from Zoogloea sp. GW822-FHT05C07, assembly GCF_058800215.1. NCBI lineage: Bacteria > Pseudomonadati > Pseudomonadota > Betaproteobacteria > Rhodocyclales > Zoogloeaceae > Zoogloea > Zoogloea sp. GW822-FHT05C07. Next base: position 1,567,515 of record NZ_CM179510.1, on the reverse strand, counting down.
CGGCTGTTTTCAGGGCGTCGATGATCGTGATGCCGGAGGCGTACATCATCGCAAACAGACCGGTGAAGCGGGCCAGGATGATCTTGGTGAGGATTGCACCGATGATGGGCAGGCGGAGCAGGGCGGCATCGAAGCGCAGGCGCAGCCCGGCGTGGCCGAGCAGCGCCAGACGGGCGCCGAAGGCGCTGGTGAACACGGTTGCGGCGAGCAGCCAGCCGTGATCGGCCAGTAGTCCGGACAGGACGATCAGCTGGCGGGTCTGCCAGGGCAGCGGCCGGCCGGTGCTGTGGAACAGGCGGGCGAGTTCGGGTACCACGTGGAGCAGCGCAACGCCGAGCGCGGCGAGGATGACGGTGATGACGATGGCGGGATAAATCGCAAGGCGGCGCGAATGGGAGGCGAGTTCGTCCTCGCGCTTGAGGGCGTCGGAGAGGGTGCAGAGGATTTCCGGCAGGCGGCCTGACAGTTCGCCGGCGCGGATCAGGTTGCAGAACACCGGATCGAAGACCCGCGGGTGGCGCGCCAGCGCTTCGGACAGGGTGAGGCCGCCTTCGATGCCCTGGACGGTGTCGGCGATGACCTGCCTGAAGGGCGGATGGTGGATCGCGTCGCGCAGGTCGCACAGGCTCTCGATGATCGGCACGCCGGCGCGCAGGAACTGCTCCAGGTGAAAGCACAGCTTGATCAGCTCCCGCCGGGAGACGGGGCGTTGCCAGCGGGCCCAGGGTGAGGCCGTGACGGGCTGGCCATGCAGCAGGTCGAGATCGAGCCGGCGCAGGCGTAGTTCGAGGTCGGCGAGGTCGATGGCTTGCAGGCGCCCGCGCACCCGGCGGCCGTTGGCGTCCATGGCCCGGTAGGCAAAATCGGTCATTGCCGCGCGTAGTCGCTCAGGTCGATCACCCGGGCCAGTTCATCGAGCGTCGTGCTGCCTTCGAGGACCCGGCGGGCACCGTCCTCGGCGAGGCTGGCGAAGCCGTGCTCCCGCGCCACGTGGAGGATTTCGCGGGCGGAGGCGCGACGGGCGATCAGCTCGTCCAGGCTGGTGTTCAGGCGCAGCAGTTCGATGATCGCCAGCCGCCCGCGATAGCCCTGGAAGTCACATCGGGCGCAACCCGTGGCGCGGTACAGGAGCGCTTGTGGCTGGCTGGCGCCGAGGCCGAGCAGCTGCAGTTCGTGGGCGCTGGCCGGATAGGCTTCGCGGCACGCCGGGCACAGGCCCCGCACCAGCCGCTGGGCGACGATGCCGATCAGGTTGCCGGCCAGGATGTCCGGCTGGATGCCGATGTCCAGCAGGCGCGGGATCGCGCCGATGGCCGAGTTGGTGTGCAGCGTCGAATAGACCTGGTGGCCGGTCATCGCCGCCTGCAGGGCCATGCGGGCGGTGTCGGTGTCGCGGATCTCGCCGACCAGGATCACGTCCGGATCCTGACGCAGCATCGAGCGCACGCCATTGGCGAAGTCGAGCCGAGCGGCGTCGGCAACGGCGGTCTGGCGGATCATCGCCAGCGGGTACTCGACCGGATCCTCGAGCGTCATGATGTTGACGTGCTCGGTGTTGAGGTGATTGAGGATCGAGTACAGCGTGGTCGTCTTGCCGCTCCCCGTCGGCCCGGTAACGAGGATGAGCCCCTCGGGGCGCGATATCATCTGTTTCAGGTGCTCGAACGTGGCGGGAGCGAGGCCCAGTTCGCCCAGGCTGACGATGCCCTTGTGGCGGTCGAGTACCCGCAGCACGATGTTCTCGCCGTGAATCGTCGGCTGGGTGGCGACCCGGAAATCCACCGGCCGTCCGCTGACCTGCAGGGAAATGCGCCCGTCCTGGGGCGCGCGGATCTCGGCGATGTTGAGACCCGCCATCACCTTCAGGCGGACGGTCATCGCCGGCCAGTGGGACTTGTGCAGCACGCGGATCTGCCGCAGCAGGCCGTCCAGGCGGTAGCGGATGCGCAGGAAGCCGGCTTCGGGTTCGAAATGGATGTCCGAGGCGCCGCGTTTGACGGCGTCGGCCAGCAGGGAGTCGATCAGCCGGACCACCGGCTGCGCGTATTCCCCCCGCGGCGTGCCCCGGCTGCCGCCGTCCCGGGTACCGGTTTCGATCTCGTGCAGGATGCCGTCGATGGACAGGGTGTGGCCGTAGAACTGGTCGATGGCGCGGGCCACTTCCGATTCGCCGGCGAGGCGCGTCTCGATGTGGGTGCCGGCCGGGAGGATGCCGAGCAGCTGGTCGCTGGCGTCGATGTCGTGGCTGTTGCCGGTGGCGATAATCAGGTGGTGACGGGCCGAGTCGTAGCTGAGGGGGATCAGCTTGAGGCGGCTGGCCAGCTCAAGGGGGATCAGGGCCAGGGCCTCGCCGTCCGGGATCTGCGTGCCCAGGTCCACACTGGTCTGTTCGAGCGCATGGGCCAGCGCGTCGCGCAGCACCGCCTCGGACAGGAAGCCGAGGCGCACCAGCTGCTGGCCGAGCAGGCCGCCGCCACGGCGCTGCTCGTGCAGCGCGATGTCGAGCTGATCCTTGCTGATCAGGCCGAGCTGCAGGAACGTGGCACCGATGGGGCGCGGGACAGCGTCCATTTTCATGACGGAATGCTCACGGTTGGGCCGGCGTGTCGGCCGGTGCGGCGGGAAAGTTGCGCTCGCCGGGGTGGGGGGACTCCCTGAAGAAGCTCTCACCGGGGAGCAGGCGCCGCAGGTGGGTGGTATCGGCCAGCGTCATACCGCCGTGCAGCACGATGGGGCGCAGGAAGATCACCAGTTCGGTTTTCTGGATGCCGTTGTCGCGGTTGGTGAACAACTCGCCCAGCAGCGGAACGCCGCTGGCCAGCGGGACCCGGCCGGTCTTGTAGTCGATGCGGTCCTCCATCAGGCCGCCAAGAATGGCCGTTTCGCCATTGGCGATGCGCAGGACGGACTCGATCTCCCGGGTGCGGATCTGCGGGACCAGGTTGGCGATGCCAGCCGGGATGTTGGGGTTCGGGTCGCGGCGGAAGTCGGAGATGCTGGAAATGGTCGGCCTTACGTTGAGGATGACCTCGCCGGTTTCGCCGACCTGGGCCGTGACCGTCATCACGAGGCCCACGGAGACCGCCTGGGGCGTCGTGCTGACGGTGGTCAGCGCGCCGGCGTTGGCCGTCTGCATGGTGTCGGCCTTGACGTTGAAATAGACGTATTCCTCGACGACCTTCAGCGCCGCGGTCTGGTTGTTCAGCACCGACAACTTGGGGCTGGACAGCACCTTGACGGTCCCGAAGCCTTCGAGGAGCTTGACCGTCGCGTCGACGCCGCCGGCACTCGCGAAAGTGGCGCTGAAGGGCGTCACCGCATTGCCGGCGCCGCTGCCCAGGCTGGGGCCGGTGAGGCCGAAGCGGGTGCCGCTGGCCAGCACCCGGCTCCATTCGATGCCCTGCCGGAAGGTGTCCGACAGGCTCACTTCGAGGATGGTGGCCTCGATCAGGACCTGCCGGCGTGCGGCGGCCGTCACCTGGTCGATGAACTCGCGGACCTTCTCGTGCTGGCGTCCGGTGGCCCGCACGCTGAGGACGCCGCTTTCCCGGTGGGCAACCACCGAGGCGGCCTCGCGGAAGGTGGATTTATGGACCAGGGTTGTGCTGCTGTTCTGCGTGGCGGCGGGCACGATGGCGTTGCCGCTGCGGGCGTTGTTGCGTGACGACGCCTGCTGGGGGGTCCGGTTGCGGTTGCCGGCCGTGCTGGCGGTTGGGATCGATGAGCCGCCGCTGGAACTGCTCGTTTCGGTGCTCTCGATCAGCGTGTCGCTCGAACCTTGCGGCAGAATCTTGTCGGTCTCGTGCAGGAGGTCGCGGATGTTCTTTTCGACCGACTCCCAGAACTGGTTGCGGGAAGTGTTCTCGATGCGCGTTGTGGAGATGTTGCCGCCGCTGACGGGGACCGCGCCGGCCGCCGCGCCGCCGCCGGCCTGGGATATGCCGGTGGCGCTGGTGGCGATCTGGGTGTTGGTGGACACCGTGCCGGATACCGTACGGCTGAGGTTGACGTAGTCGAGGCGGTAGTGATGCAGGTAAGGGGTGTCGGGCATCACCAGCAGGGTCTGGTCGTCGAGTTCGAACCGCATGTCCACCTGTTTGGCGATGCGGGCCAGGAGTTGCGGCAGGGTCTGGTCGATGGCGTTGAGGGTGACCGTGCCGCTCAATCCTGGGTGGATGTCGATGTTGATGCGGGCGTCCCGGGCGAGGGCGAACAGCAGGTCCTGCACGCGCACGTTGGTGACGACGATCGAATACGTTGCCAGTGGCCCCTGTCGCGGCGGCTGCGTGGGCGGCATCGTCTCCCGTGGTGGTGCCGTTCTGGGGGGAGGTGCCGTGATGCTTGCACTGCCAAGGTGCGTGCCCGTGTCCAGCGCCGGTGGCACGGAGGTGCAGGCTGCGAGGAGCAGGGCGAACACCAGGAGCGGGCTGGAACGAGGCTGCATGACAGGGATGGCAGTAGGGTTATGTCATCCGAGTTTATGACAAAAGTATTTCGTTGGAAATGGGCATGTATCGGAGGCGCCCAACCCCGTCGGGCGGGCAGTTCCGGGTGTAAGTCATGTGTAAGATTGATAACTTCTAATGGCGCCCGGAACAAGGATCGGCCCGCCAGAAAAAGCCACTAGAAGCAGGCGCGCCCCAAAGGTCTTGCTCCCCACCCAGCCAAGGTTTTATCGCAAGCTAAGTTGCACACTCAATAACACGAGGAGAGGTGAAAAAATGACGAGCGAAACCACCCAGAAGTTCTACTATCCGTCCGAAGAGGTGGTCAAGAACGCTGCCGTGTCGGGCATGGAAGCGTACAAGGCGCTGTGCGCCGAGGCCGAGCAGGACTACGAGGGTTTCTGGGGCAAGCGCGCCAAGGAGCTGATCGACTGGCAGACTCCCTTCACCCAGGTTCTCGACGAGAGCCAGGCTCCGTTCTTCAAGTGGTTTGCCGATGGCAAGCTGAACGTCTCCTACAACTGCCTGGACCGCCAGGTCAAGAACGGTCTCGGCGACAAGGTCGCGCTGATTTTCGAAGGCGACAAGGGCGACATCACCAAGGTCACCTACTCCGACCTGCTGGGCCGCGTCAGCAAGTTCGCCAATGCGCTGAAGAGCCAGGGCGTCAAGAAGGGTGACCGCGTCGTCATCTACCTGCCGATGTCCATCGAGGGCGTTGTCGCGATGCAGGCTTGTGCCCGTATCGGCGCCACCCACTCCATCGTCTTCGGCGGCTTCTCCGCCCAGTCGCTGGCCGACCGCATCAACGATGCTGGCGCCGTGCTGCTGATCACCTCCGACGGCCAGAACCGCGGTGGCAAGGCCCTCCCGCTCAAGTCCATCGCCGACGAAGCGCTGGCCAGCGGCTGCCCGACCATCAAGAGCGTTCTCGTCGTGAAGCGAACCGGCGGCGAAACCGCCATGGTCGCCGGTCGCGACATCTGGGCCGATGACCTGCTCGCCCAGCAGTCCGACGTTTGCGAACCGGAATGGGTCGAAGCCGAACACCCGCTGTTCCTGCTCTACACCTCCGGCTCCACCGGCAAGCCGAAGGGCGTCCAGCACTCCACCGGCGGCTACCTGCTGCACGCCATCCTGACCATGAAGTACACCTTCGACATCAAGCCTGATGATGTCTTCTGGTGCACGGCGGATATCGGCTGGGTCACCGGCCACACCTACATCACCTACGGCCCGCTGGCCTGCGGCGCGACCGAAGTCGTCTTCGAAGGCGTGCCCACCTATCCGGACGCCGGCCGCTTCTGGAAGATGATCCAGGACCACAAGGTCAACATCTTCTACACCGCGCCGACCGCCATCCGCTCCCTGATCAAGGCTGCGGACAACACCCCGGCCGTGCATCCCAAGAACTACGACCTGTCCAGCCTGCGCCTCCTGGGTTCCGTTGGCGAGCCGATCAACCCCGCCGCCTGGGAGTGGTACTACGAGAACGTCGGCGGTAGCCGCTGCCCGATCGTCGATACCTTCTGGCAGACCGAAACCGGTGGTCACATGATCACCCCGCTGCCCGGCGCCACCCCGCTGATCCCCGGTTCCTGCACTCTGCCCTTCCCGGGCATCCAGGCCGCGGTGGTCGACGAGACCGGTACCGAAGTGCCCTGGGGCCAGGGCGGCATCCTGGTCGTCAAGCGTCCGTGGCCGTCCATGATCCGCACCATCTGGGGCGATCCGGACCGTTTCGTGAAGTCCTACTACCCGGCCGACTTCCAGGGCAAGCTGTACCTGGCGGGCGACGGTGCGATCCGTGACAAGGATACCGGCTACTTCACCATCACCGGCCGTATCGACGACGTGCTGAACGTCTCCGGTCACCGCATGGGCACGATGGAAATCGAATCCGCCCTGGTGGCCCACGAAAAGGTTGCCGAAGCTGCGGTGGTCGGCCGTCCGGACGATCTGACCGGCGAAGCCATCGTGGCCTTCGTTGTGCTCAAGGGTGCCCGCCCGACCGGCGACGAAGCCGCCAAGGTGGTCAAGGAGCTGCAGAACTGGGTTGGCCAGGAAATCGGCCCGATCGCCAAGCCGAAGGACATCCGCTTCGGTGAGAACCTGCCGAAGACCCGCTCCGGCAAGATCATGCGCCGTCTGCTCCGTCAGCTGGCCAAGGGCGAGGAAATCACCCAGGACACCTCGACGCTGGAAAACCCGGCGATCCTCGAGCAACTCAAGTAATTTCAGGCCCGGCAAATTGCCGGGCGCGACATCCCCGGCCGAGAGGCCGGGCAGTCCGCAGCAGGTGGCCCACGGGCTGCCACAAAACTAAATACATAGAGACCGCGGACTGGTCGAGGAAAAACAGGGGAGGAACCCGGTGCTGTTCGACCGGGGGTTGAGGGGGAGAAAAAGGCGCGTTCATCGCGCCTTTTTTTCGTCCAGCGTTTCCGTGCGCAAGGGGCTGTGCGGGCATCTGCCGGCGCGCTTGCGTCCGCTGCCGAGGTGGCCCGAAACGCTCGCCAAGCCTGGTGTTTCGGTTTATAAAACAACCACAAACACAACAGCGGCATCGGGGAGGGAAGATGATCAAGGCGACGTTGACCGGGCAGCGCCTGGTGGCGCTATTCCTGTTCGGCTGCGTGGTGGTGAATTACCCGGTGCTGGCCATTTTCGATGTGCAGGCCAGTGTGGCGGGCATTCCCGTGCTTTACCTCTACGTGTTCGGGGTCTGGGCCGTGCTCATCGCGCTGATGGCCTGGATCATCGAGCGCTAGGCGGTCGTGCGTCGATGAACGCGCCGCGCTCGTCCACCACAGGGAATGCGCCATGACCGGCACCATCGTTGTCGTCGTCTCCTTCCTGTACCTGCTGCTGCTGTTCGCGGTGGCCTACGCGGGCGACAAGCGCGCCGACGCAGGGCGCTCGATCATCGCCAATCCGTCCATCTACGCCTTGTCCCTGGCGGTGTACTGCACGACCTGGACCTATTACGGCAGCGTCGGGCGGGCCGCCTCGTCGGGGCTCGGCTTCGTGCCGATCTTCCTCGGGCCGACGCTGGTCGTCGGACTGTGGTGGTTCGTGATGCTGAAGATGGTGCGGATCAGCAAGACATTGCGGATCACGTCCATCGCGGACTTCGTCGCGTCCCGCTACGGCAAGAGCCCGCTGCTCGGCGGGCTGGTGACGATCATCGCGGTGCTCGGTGTGATTCCCTACATCGCGCTGCAGTTGAAGGCGGTGTCGACCAGCTTTGCGATCCTCATCCAGTATCCGGCGATCGTCATGCCGGCGAAGGTGGCCAACCTGCCGTGGCTGACCGACACGACGCTGTACATTGCGCTGATCATGGCCGCCTTCACGATCCTCTTCGGCACCCGTCACCTGGACGCCACCGAGCGTCACGAGGGGATGGTGGCCGCTGTGGCCTTCGAGTCCCTGGTCAAGCTGCTGATCTTCCTGGCCGTCGGGGCCTACGTCACCTTCGGGGTGTTCGACGGTTTCGGGGATCTGTTCTCCCGTGCAGCCGAACGTCCCGAGCTGCGGCGGCTGATGGTGCTGGAGGCCGGCGGCAACAGCTACGGCAACTGGTTTGCGATGACGCTGCTGTCCATGCTGGCGCTGATGTTCCTGCCGCGGCAGTTTCAGGTGGGGGTGGTGGAGAACGTCAACGAGAACCACCTGCGCCGGGCCATCTGGCAGTTTCCGCTGTACCTGCTGCTGATCAACATCTTCGTGTTGCCCATCGCCTTGGGCGGATTGATGCATTTTGCGGGGCAGGATGTCGATGCCGACACCTTCGTGCTGACCCTGCCGATGTCCTTCGGCGACGGCTGGCTGGCGCTGCTGGTCTTCATCGGTGGCCTGTCGGCGGCGACCGGCATGGTGATCGTCGAAACCATCGCCTTGTCGACGATGGTCTGCAACGACCTGGTGATGCCCTTCTTGCTGCGCTACCGCTGGCTGGCGATGCACGGCGAGGAGGATCTGTCCGGCTTTCTGCTGGGCATCCGGCGCCTGGCGATCGTGCTGATCCTGCTGCTTGGCTACCTGTATTTCCGCTTTGCCGGCGAGGCCCATGCGCTGGTCAGCATCGGCCTGATCAGCTTTGCCGCGGTGGCCCAGTTCGCGCCGCCGATGCTGGGCGGCATGTACTGGCGCGGGGCGACCCGGGACGGGGCGCTGGCGGGGCTGTCCTGCGGTTTCGCGGTGTGGCTGTACACGCTGCTGCTGCCGTCCTTTGCCAAATCGGGCTGGCTGCCGGCCGATTTCCTGCACACCGGACTGTTCGGCATCGAGAGCCTGCGCCCGCAGGAACTGTTCGGCTTGCAGGGCATCGATCCGATCGCCCACAGCCTGTACTGGAGCCTGCTCGCGAATATCGGTGCCTATGTCGGGGTCTCCCTGTGGCGGCTTCCGAATGCGGTGGAGGCTGGGCAGGCCACGCTGTTCGTCGATGTCTTCAAGCAGACGCGGCCCGCCGGCGATGCCTTCTGGCGCGGTAGCGCCCGGATGGGCGACCTGCTGCCGCTGATCGGTCGTTTCATCGGGCGGGAACGGGCCTACAAGGTCTTTGCGGAGTATGCGCAGAGCCGTGGCGTGGCGGGTGTGGAGGCGCTGCAGGCCGATGCGGGGCTGGTGCACTTTGCCGAAACCACGCTGGCGGGGGCCATTGGCAGCGCATCGGCTCGGGTCATGGTGGCGTCGGTCGTGCAGGAGGAGCCCCTGGGGATCGATGAGGTGCTGGACATCCTCGACGAAGCATCCCAGGTACGGGCCTACTCCCATCGCCTGGAGCAGAAGTCGCAGGAGCTCGAGGCGGCCACCCGCGGATTGAGTGCCGCCAACGAGCGCCTCAAGGAGCTAGACCGCCTGAAGGACGACTTCATGTCGTCGGTGACCCACGAGTTGCGCACGCCGCTGACCTCGATCCGGGCCTTTTCCGAGATGCTGCTCGAGGATCCGGAGATCGGCGTGGCCGACCGCAGTCGCTTCCTGGGCATCATCGTCAGCGAGGCGGAGCGCCTGACCCGCCTGGTGAACGAAGTCCTCGACATGGCCAAGCTGGAGTCGGGCCATGCCGAATGGCACAACATGGAGGTCAATCTGGCCGAAGTCGTCGAGCAGGCCGTGGCGGCCACCAGCCAGCTGTTCAAGGACAAGAAGGTCGAACTCGACGTACAGTTGCCCGCCCAGGTGCCGCTCCTGCTGGCGGACCGGGATCGTCTCGTGCAGGTCGTGCTCAACCTGCTGTCCAACGCGGTGAAGTTCGTGGCGCGGGGCAAAGGGAGGGTGGCGGTCGTACTGCTCGAAACGGGGGCGGGCCTGCGGGTCGATGTGCGCGACAATGGGCCGGGTCTGAGCATCGCCGAGCAATCCATCGTCTTCGAGAAGTTCCGCCAGGGCGGCGACGGGATGACCGACAAACCCCAGGGCACTGGTCTTGGTCTGCCGATCAGCCGTGAGATCGTCGAACATTACGGTGGCCGGCTGTGGGTGGAGAGCGCGGCGGGAGCGGGGGCGTGTTTCTCGTTTGTGTTGCCTTGCGGCAAATCAACAGAAACGAAAGATGAGGCAAGATAAACTATAAATTCTCGCGTCTGGCCGGAGCAGCGCGTCTGCGCTTCCGTCCGGGATGACGAAGGGGGAGGGGATAGATGACTAAAAAAATACTGATTGCGGATGACGAGCAAAACATCGTCATTTCCTTGGAGTTCCTGATGAAGCGTGAGGGCTTCACGGTGTGCATCGCCAGCGACGGGCAGGAGGCCCTCGATCTGGTGCGCCGCGAAGCACCCGACCTGGTGCTGCTCGACGTGATGATGCCGCGCAAGAACGGCTATGAGGTGTGCCAGGAAATCCGCGCCGAGCCTGCACTGCAAGGCACGCGCATCCTGATGCTGACCGCCAAGGGGCGCGAAACCGAGGTGGCCAAGGGGGTGGCGATGGGCGCCGATGCCTATATGACCAAGCCCTTCTCGACGCGGGAACTGGTGGCCAAGGTCAAAGCGCTGCTGGAGCTCCCGGCTTGAACCCCGTCGATGGGGACAAGGCGCGCCGTTCGGGAGGTTTCCTCGTGAGTGTCAAATCCAGGCAGGGGCTGGTGATCCTGGCCGCCTGCGCCTTGGTCGTGGGCGTTCTCGCGCTGGCCTGCGTCGCCCTGTGGCGCGATCTGGCGCCCGCCGAGCGCGAGGTGTTGGAGCCCATCCTCAACCCCCGCATCGGCCTGCTGATCATGATCGGCCTGGTGGGGGCCGGGGCGGCTGCGGCGCTGATGAAGCCCTTCGCCGAGGCGGCCTTTGCGGCGCCGGCCCAGCTGGCCGACGAGGTCGGGCTGATCGTCGGTACCGATCCGGCCCGCCGCCTCAAGTCGATGGGTTCGCTGGAGCTGCAGCGCATTGCCGAGTCGGTCAATCAGCTGGCGGACCAGCGGCGCAGCCTGCAGGAGGACGTGGAAGCGCGCATCGTCGAGGCCCGCCGCTCGGTGGAGGAGGAGCGCAACCGGCTGGCGGCGCTGATGTCCGAGCTCAATCAGAGCGTCGTCGTCTGCAATCTCGACGGCCGCATCCTGCTCTACAACAACCGTGCCCGCCTGCAGTTCAAGGCCATGTCGGACACCCCGACGGCGGCGGGCGGCGGGGAGATCATCGGGCTCGGCCGCTCGATCTACATGGTCTTCGAGCGCAGCCTCATCGCCCATGCCCTTGAAAGCGTGCAGGAGCGCATCCGCCAGCGCAGCGCCCAGCCGGTGGCGAATTTCGTGACCACCACCCGCGCCGGCCAGCTGCTGCGCGTGCAGATGGCACCGGTGCTGAGTAGCGGGGAGGCGGAGGGCGAGCCGACCGTTTCGGGCTTCGTGCTGATGCTCGACAACATCACGCGCAACTTCGAGGTGGAAACCCGCCGCGACCAGATGCTGCATACCCTCACCGAGGGCAGTCGCTCGGCGCTGGCCAACCTGCGGGCAGCGGCGGAGATGCTGGAATACCCGGACCTCGATGCCGAACTGAAGGACCGCTTCCTGAAGGTGATCCGCGACGAGGTGCAGGGCATGAGCACGCGCCTCGACGACACGGCCAACGCCTTCGCCGATTCCCTCAAGACCCGCTGGCCCCTCGACGAGATGCTGGGGGCCGATCTGATTGCCGCGGCCCAGCGGCGCATCGAGAAGAAGTTGGGCTTGCCCACCAAGCTGGAGGATGTGGACCCGCAGGTATGGGTGAAGGTGGACAGCTTTTCGCTGCTGCAGGCCATCGGCTACCTGGCCAGCCGCCTGTCTGACGAGTTCGAGGTGCGCGAGGTGCGTTTCCGCCTGAGTGCCGCCGGGCGCCTGGCCCACCTGGACCTGATCTGGTCCGGCCAGGCCATGAGCACAGAGACGGTAATGGCCTGGGAACTGGAGCCCATGACCTTCGCCGGCGAGAACTCGCCGTTGACGGTACGCGACGTGATTGAGCGCCACGACGGCGAGATCTGGCTGCAGCGGGAGAAGACCCAGCATCGCGCGTTCTTCCGCCTGCTGCTGCCATCGGCGATCCCGCAGGAGCAGCTCGAGGCAGCGGCCTACCTGAAGGGCGACAGCCGGCCCGAATACTACGATTTCGACCTGTTCAAGCAGACACCGGCGAGCCACGAACTGGATGACTGCCCGCTGTCTGAGCTGACCTTCACGGTCTTCGACACGGAGACCACCGGGCTCAATCCGTCGGAAGGCGACGAGATCATCCAGATCGGCGCGACCCGCATCGTCAATGGCAAGCTGCGCAAGTCCGAGTCCTTCGACCAGTTGGTGGATCCGCAGCGTATGTTGCCGGAGGCGTCGACCCGGATCCACGGCATCACGCCGGATATGCTTGCCGGCCAGCCGACGATGGGCAAGGTGCTGCCGGCCTTCCATGCCTTTGCGGAAGACACGGTGCTGGTGGCCCACAACGCGGCCTTCGACATGCGTTTCCTGCAGCTGAAGGAGGCCAGCACCGGCATCCGCTTTGCGCAGCCGGTGCTCGATACGCTGCTGTTGTCGGCGGTGCTGCACCCGTCCCAGGAGTCCCACCGCCTCGAGGCGATCAGTGAGCGCATGGGGGTCAGCGTGCTGGGGCGGCATACCGCGCTGGGCGACGCGATCGTCACCGGCGAGGTGTTCCTGCGCATGATCCCGCTGCTGGCGGAAATGGGCATCCGGACCCTCGGCGAAGCCCGCCGCGCATCAGAGAAGACCTATTACGCACGAGTCAGGTACTGAGGCCATGGAAATGTCGGGGGCTGTGACGGGAATGCGTACCGACAGCCTGGCGGCCCTTCTGCGCCGTGTGCCGGTGGCGGTATCGCCCGAGACCAGCGTCCGCGACGCCCTTGGCCGCATGTGCGTGGAGCGCGTCGGCACGGTGGTGGTGACCGATCCGCTGCGCGGCCTGCCGCTGGGCATCCTGACCCAGCGCGACGCGCTGCAGCGGGTGGCGCTGCCTGCCGGCAACCTCGATGAAGCGGTGGCCGGCGTCATGACCGGCGGTGTGGTGGCGCTGCCGCTCGACGCCAGCGTGCATCAGGCCCGGCTGACCCTCGCGCGCCATGGCCTGCGGCACCTGGTGGTGGTGGATGACGAGGGACGTTTTGCCGGCGTGCTGTGCAGTGGCGACCTCTACGCGCGCGGACGCCTGGTAACCGATGACCTGATCGAGACGATCCATGCCGTTGACGGCCCCGAGGCCCTCGCGGCGGTGGCCCAGCGCCTGCGCGCGGAGGCCGCCGGGCGCATCGATGGGGGCGAGGGTGCGCAACAGTTGGGAGAATGGATTTCCATCCTCAACGACCTGATCGTGCAAAAGGCCATCGAGCTGACCGAGGGCGAGTTCGAGCTACCGCTCGTGCGCTGGTGCTGGCTGGGTTTCGGTTCGGAAGGGCGCCTCGAGCAGACCCTGGCCACGGACCAGGACAACGGCCTGGTCTTCCTGCCGGAACGGTGTGATGACACCGATGCGCTGCGTTCCCGCTTCCTGCCTTTCGCGCAACGGGTCAATGCGCTGCTCGATGCCTGTGGTTATCCTTTGTGCCGTGGCGAGGTCATGGCCGGCAACCCGCGCTGGTGCTTGTCCATGGACGAATGGCGGGGACAGTTCGCCGAGTGGATGCGTGCGGCCAGTCCGGACAACCTGCTTAACGGAACGATCTTCTTCGATCTGCGCGCGCTGGCCGGCGACGCCGCGCTGGCGTCCGGCCTGATGCACTGGCTGCTTGAGGCCACCGCCGACAATGGACTGTTCCTGCGCTTCATGGCCACCAACGCCTTGAATGGCGGGCTACCTCTCGGCCGTTTCCGGGATTTTGTCGTCGATCGCCGCAGCGGCCTGCTCGACCTGAAGCGCGACGGCAGCCGGCCCTTCGTCGATGCGGCGCGCATTCTTGCGCTGTCCATGCGGATCGGCGACACCTCGACGGTCGGGCGTCTACGCGCCACGGGGGGCGCACTCGGCTGGGCGCCGCGGGACGTGGAGGCCTTCGTGGAAGCCTTCGATTTCATCCAACTGTTGCGCCTGCGCCGCCAGCGGGCGGCAACCCGTCCGCCGAACCAGGTGGCGCCGGCCGAGCTCAACGAGATGGAACGGGCCCGCCTGAAGGAATCCTTCCGCCAGGGGCGCCGCCTGCAGCAGCTACTTGCGCTGCGCTACCAACTATAAGTCATATGGCCGGACGCTATACTCGGGCCTTGTCCGGGCCCGCCAGTCAGACGCCGTCGCCGTACAGGGGAGTGATGCATGAGTGATACCGACACGAGAAGGCAGGTCTACTGGAGGGCCACGCTGCGCCTCACCGGCGCCTTGCTGCTGCTGTGGGCCGTGGTCAGTTTCCTGCCGGCCTGGTTCGCCGGTGAGCTGAATACCGTCGATTTCATGGGCTGGCCGCTTGGTTTCTACATGGCTGCCCAGGGGGCGTTGCTGGTGTTCCTGGCGATCGTCTGGTTCTATGCGCAGTGGATGGACCGGCTCGACCGCCGGTTTGGCGTGCGCGGCGATCGCTGAGGCCTCTGCCGGATGACTTCCATTGCCGCGTTCTCCCGCCGTCTGCGCCGTTATTACCTGCTCTATTCCATCGGTTTCGTGGCCTTCGTCGGCCTGCTCGCGGTCGGGGAGCGCTTCGGGCTGACACCCCACTGGATCGGGCAGATCTTCCTGTTTGCGACGATCGCCATCTACGCGTCGATCGGCGTGATGAGCCGCACCTCCGACGTGTCCGAATACTACGTGGCAGGCCGCCGCGTCCCGGCGGTCTTCAACGGCATGGCCACCGCGGCGGACTGGATGAGCGCCGCGTCTTTCATCGGCCTGGCGGGCACCCTGTACTACGCCGGCTTCGAGGGCCTGGCCTTCGTGATCGGATGGACCGGCGGCTATGTGCTGGTGGCGATCCTGCTGGCGCCATACCTGCGCAAGTTCGGCCAGTTCACCATCCCTGACTTCCTCGGTGCACGCTACGAAGGGCATTTCGCGCGGGTCGTCGGGGTGTTCGCCGGCGTGCTGGCCAGCTTCGTGTATGTCGTCGCGCAGATCTACGGCGTCGGCCTGATCACCAGCCGCTTCATCGGCATCGAGTTCGAAATCGGCGTGTTCGTCGGCCTGGCTGGCGTGCTGGTGTGCTCCTTCCTCGGCGGCATGAGGGCGGTGACCTGGACTCAGGTTGCCCAGTACGTGATCCTGATCGTCGCCTACCTGGTGCCGGTGACCATCCTGTCCTACAAGATCACTGGCGTGCCGGTGCCTCAGGCGGTGTACGGCCGGGTGCTGCAGGAGCTGGGCGTCAAGGAGCTCGAGTTGTTCTCCGAGCCGCGGGAGAACGCCGTGCATGCCCAGTACCGGGCACGGGCCGATGAGTACGCACGCAAGATCGCCGACTTGCCGGAGTCGCTGGCGACCGAGCGCATCGCCCAGGTCCACCGCGTGAATGAGCTGCGCACCACCGGCGGGTCGGCGCGGGAAATCGCCGTCGCCGAGAGGGCCCTGCGCGATCTGCCGCACTCGCCCGACGAGGCGCGCCTGAAGTGGGAAAAGGTCCGCCAGGACAGCCTCGCGAGATCGGTCAATCCGGCGGCCCATGCGGAGGCCTTTCCCGGCAACGATGCACAAAGCAAGGCCAGCGCGCGCAACAACTTCCTGGCGCTGAGTTTCGTGCTGATGGTGGGTACCGCGGCGCTGCCGCACATCCTGACCCGCTACTACACCACGCCGACGGTCCGCGAGGCGCGCCACTCGGTGTTCTGGTCGTTGTTCTTCATCTCTCTGCTGTACCTGACGGCTCCGGCCTACGCGGTCCTGGCGAAGTGGGAGGTGTACAGCAATCTGGTCGGCTCCAGCATTGCGACGCTGCCCCATTGGGTGGCGTCGTGGGCACGCACGGGCCTGGTGCGGGTGGAGGACATCAACGGCGACGGCATCCTGCAACTGGCCGAGCTATCGATCAACAGCGACGCGATCCTGCTGTTGGTGCCCGAAATCGCCGGCCTGCCCTATGTAGTGTCGGGCCTGGTGGCGGCCGGCGGGCTTGCCGCGGCGCTGTCCACGGCGGACGGGTTGCTGCTGACAATCTCCCATGCCCTGTCCCACGATCTGTACTACCAGATGGTCAATCCCCATGCGTCCACCCAGCGCCGCCTGGTGATCACCAAGTCACAGCTGCTGGTGGTGGCGGTGGTGGCCGCGTGGGTGGCGTCGATGCGGCCGGACAGCATCCTGTTCATGGTCGGCCTGGCCTTCTCGATTGCCGCGTCGGCCTTCTTTCCGGCGCTGGTGCTGGGCATCTTCTGGAAGCGCGCCAACAAGTGGGGCGCGGTTGCCGGCATGGTGGCCGGTCTTGGTATCACGCTGTTCTACATCGCGCGGACCCATACCTTCTTCGGCGGCAGCATGGAGGCGGCCTGGTTCGACATCAATCCGATCTCCTGCGGCGTCTTCGGCGTACCGGTGGGCTTCATCGTCATTGCTGTCGTCAGCCTGCTGACACCACCGCCGTCGGCCGAAGTACAGGCCCTGGTGGACTTCGTGCGGCTGCCGGACGGGGAGGGCTGATAAAGATCATTTCAAAAAAGGCTTTGACTTTTTTGAAATCTAGTATATAGTGCTGCCTCCACTTAGGAGAGGTGGATGAGCGGTTTAAGTCGCACGCCTGGAAAGCGTGTTCAGGGTAATACCCTGACGCGGGTTCGAATCCCGCCCTCTCCGCCAAATTCAGAAAACGCCCCGGAAGGGGCGTTTTTGCTATGCACCCGTCGAAGAGGAGGCTCCCGTCCATGCTGAGCGCCCGTGTAATCCTTCGAGTTGTTTTCCTCTGCCTGTGCCTGCTGGGATCAGCCGTGCCGGCGCTTGCCAACGATCACGGCGGCGGCGGGGGCGGGGGCGAGTTCGTTGCGTTGGAGGTGATCACCACCAATCTGGCGCAGGACCCGGGTGGGGAAAACCACTTCATCCAGATCGCGATCACCCTTCGCCTCAGTGATCCGGCGCAGGGGGCAGTCATCACCGCCTACATGCCGATCATCCGCCACAAGATCCTGCTGCTGCTGGGTTCCCACTCGGGGGCGGAGCTGAAGACGACCGAGGCCCGTGAGGATCTCGTCGAAGAGGTCAAGGATGCCGTCAACTCCACCGTCGGCACGCCGGGCAGAACCGACAAGCAGGGGCGCCGCAAACCGGCCGAAGGCCCTGTCAAGCACGCGCTGTTCACATCCTTCATCATCCAGTAAGTCTTTTCAGGCTGCGTCTTCCCCGTAGCTGTCCACGGTGGCGAGGAAGGCAGCCAGGATCGGCGACTGGTCGTCCTTGCGGTAGATGCAGCTGAGGTCCACGTAGAAGTTCGGCGGCGTGTCGGCCAGCTGGCGATAGACCACGCCGGGAAACTGCAGCGTGGTCGCCGAGTCCGGCACCAGGCACACGCCGAAGCCGCCGGCCACCAGCGCGACGCCGGTGACCGCATCGCCCACCTCCTGGGAGATCAGTGGCTGGAAGCCACTGTCGGTGCACAGGCCGATCACCTTGTCGATGAAGCTCGGCCGCGCGCCGGTCGGGAACAGCACCATCGGGTGCTCCTGCAGCTCGGCGAAATGGATCACCGGCTGGGCAGCCAGCGGATGCCTGGCCGGCACGGCCAGCAGCAGGGTTTCGGTGGTGACCTGCTTGATCTCCAGGTCGGCCAGCGGGGCCAGCATGCGGTTGAAGCCCACCGAGATGCGACGCTGGCGCAGGGCCTCGATCTGCTCGGCCTTGGTCATCGTGTGCAGCACCACCTTCACGTCCGGATAGCGGTTGCGGAAAGCCAGCAGCAGCTTCGGAATCGCATCCAGGATCGCTGATCCGAAAATCCCCACATCCAGCCGCCCGAGCTTGCCCTGGCCGGCGCGCTGGGCGCGTTCGGTGGCTTGTTCCACCAGCGCGCGGATGTTGCGTGCCTCCTCCAGGAACAGCTCCCCCGCCTGGGTCAGCTCCATGCCGCGCGGCGTGCGGGTGAACAGCGTGACCCCCAGTTCCTCCTCCAGCTGCTGGATCTGGCGCGTCAGTGGCGGTTGCGAGATGTGCAGCCGCGCCGCCGCGCGCCCGATGTTCTCCTCTTCGGCAACGGCGACGAAGTAGCGCAGGTGACGTAGATCCACGTTTCGATTCCCCCTTGTCATGTGCCGGCCGGCAAGTCCTGTCGATGATACCTGTAGGGTATTGAGAAGGGGGAATAATGGTATTGGACGGTAATCCTCCCGCTCGATAACTTGCGCATCAACCCGCTGCGATCCAGGCCCGCGGCCTTCGCCACCAGACGGGCAAGCAGACGCAAGACACATCACGCATGAGGAGGAAGACATGAACAAGCGTCCTTTCCGGACCGCCGACGCGGCCCCGTTTCGCCTGCGCCAAGCCAGGCTGTATCTCGCCACGGCACTGGCCGTCACCTTGCTGGGCAGCGGCGGGGCGGGGGCGGTGGCCTTCGACACCGGCAACCCGGACGTGGCCCTGAGCTGGGACAACACCGTCAAGTACAGCACCGCCTTCCGCGTGCGCAACGCCAATCCGTCGGTGGCCGACAACTCCATCGGCCCGCAGGCCAACACCAACGACGGCGACCTCAATTTCGGCAAGGGGCTGATCTCCAACCGCCTCGACCTGCTGTCCGAGCTGGAGATGCGCTACAAGAAGGACTTCGGCTTCCGCGTCAGCGGCGCGGCGTGGTACGACGACGTCTACAACCGCGGTAACGACAACCCCGGTGCGCTCGGCGGGGCGTTGGTCAATTCCCGTTCCGTCCGCTACGACGAATTCACCCGTGGCACCGAGCAGCTGCACGGCCGCAAGGCCGAGCTGATGGACGCCTTCGGCTACATCAACTTCGCGCCCGGCGACATGAGCGTCAATGTGAAGGGCGGCCGCTTCACGCAGCTCTACGGTGAGAGCCTGTTCTTCGGCAACAACGGCATCGCCGGCGCGCAGACGCCCCTCGACCTGATCAAGGCCCTGTCGGTCCCCAACTCCCAGTTCAAGGAAATTGCCCGTCCGGTCGGCCAGCTGTCCACCCAGGTCCAGCTCAGCCCGACCGTGTCGATCGGTGCCTACTACCAGCTCGAATGGCGCAAGACGCGCCTGCCGGCAGCGGGCAGCTACTTCAGCTTCGCCGACTTCGTGGATGTCGGCGGCGAATCCCTGATCCTCGGCCCCGGCGCGGTGCTCTACCGCAGCCAGGACATCGAGCCGCGCAACTCCGGCCAGGGCGGCTTCCAGATCAAGTTCAAGTCGGGCGACGCCGAGTACGGTTTCTACGCCGCCCAGTTCCACGACAAGCTGCCCCAGTTCTACGCGCGTCCCGGCGTCAATGTGCGCTCCGGTAGCATCGGCGACTACGTGATGGTCTTCGGCGAGAACATCCGCACCGTCGGCGCCAGCGTCAGTACGCTGGTCGGCGAGACCAACGTGGCGGCCGAGCTGTCCTTCCGCGACAACATGCCGCTGGTGGCCTCCGGCAACGCCGTCATCACCGGCGCGGATTCCAACGGCAAGAGCCGCGCGGCTTATCCGGTCGGCAAGACGATGCACCTCAACATGTCGGCGATCAGCGTGTTCGGCGCCAGCGCCCTGTGGGAAGGCGCGTCCTTCATCGGCGAAGTGGCCTACAACCGCCGTCTGTCGATCAGCGACAACGCCGACCAGCTCGACCCCCTGGCCACCAAGGACGCCAGCGCGCTGCAGTTCATCTTCCAGCCCGAGTACTTCCAGGTGGTGCCGGGCGTCGACCTGCAGGTGCCGATCGGCATGAGCTACGGCATCAGCGGCCGCTCGTCGGTGAATGGCGCGCTGTTCCCGTCCGAGCACGGCGGCAACGTCAGCATCGGCGTGAAGGCCGACTACCAGAAGACCTGGCAGGGCAGCCTCAACTACACCCACTACATCGGATCGGCCGGCTCGGTGGTGCGCTACGGCACCGCGGTGCCCGAGCTGTCCTACCAGAACTTCCATGGCGACCGCGACTTCGTGTCCCTGTCGATCCAGCGCAGCTTCTGATTCGCATCAAGCAACGAGGAGACAAACATGAACCAGACCCAGATTCTCGCCACCGCGCTGGTGGCCCTGCTGGCCGGCGGCCAGGCCGCCGACGCCGCGGTGACTGCCGACGAGGCCGCCAAGCTGAAGACCACGCTAACCCCGCTGGGCGGCGAGAAGGCCGCCAACAAGGACGGCAGCATCCCGGCGTGGAACGGCGGCATCACCAAGCCGCTGCCGGGCAAGAAGGTCGGTGTGATCCCGACCCAGATCTTCGCCGACGAAAAGCCGGTCTTCCAGGTCACCGCCAAGAACGCCGCCCAGTACGCCGACCTGTTGTCTGACGGCACCAAGGCGCTGCTCGCCAAGTACCCGGACAGTTTCCGCGTCGACGTCTATCCGTCCCACCGCACCGCCGCCGCGCCGCAGGAGGTGTACGACAACGTCTTCAAGAACGCCACCCGCTGCAAGACCAAGGACGGTGGCTACTCCCTCGAAGGCTGCATCGGCGGCACGCCCTTCCCGATCCCGAAGGAAGGCGTCGAGGTGATGTGGAACTACCTGATGCGCCTCGAAGCCGAGTCCATCGAGTACCGCTTCAAGAACATCGTCGGCAACGCGGACGGCAGCAAGACCCTGGCGACCCGCAACGAGATCGCCTTCCAGTACCCGCAGTACTACAAGGACGCCACGCCCGAAAGCTGGTCCGGCGAGTACGCGATGTTCCGCTTCAACACGCTGGAGCCGCCGTTCAAGGCCGGTGAGTCGCTGGTCATCCGCGACAGCATCGACATGAAGCAGTCCCGCCAGGCCTGGCAGTACCTGGTCGGCCAGCGCCGCGTGCGCCGCGCGCCGACGGTGTCCTACGACACGCCGGACTTCGTGGCTTCCGGTGCCAATTACTTCGACGAGGTGCAGGGCTTCTTCGGCGCCCTCGACCGCTTCCAGTGGAAGCTGATCGGCAAGAAGGAGCTGCTGATTCCGTACAACAACAACGGCTTCATCGGAGCCAAGCTGGACGACGCGATCGGCAAGCACCACCTCAATCCGGACCACGTGCGTTGGGAAAAGCACCGGGTGTGGGTCGTCGAGGCCACGGTGGCAGCGGGCAAGCGCCATGCGGTGCCCAAGCGTCGCTACTACCTGGACGAGGACACCTGGCTGATCGGCCTGGCTGACGGCTTCGATGCCGAGGGCAAGCTGTGGCGCACCACCCAGGTCACCCCCTTCGTGGTGCCGGCGCTGCCGGGCACGATGATGAAGACCGCAACCGTCTTCAACCTGCAGGCGGGCACGATGAGCGTGATCCAGGCGCTCAACGACGAAGACTTCAAGATCGTGCCGCGCAAGAAGGAAACCTACTTCACCGGCGACGCGGTGGCGGCCGAAGCGGCCCGCTGAGTTCTCCCTCCCCAGGAAGGCCGGCCCGGCGCGCAACCCGCGCCGGGCCCGGCCGACCCCGGTTCTTCCCTTGTTTTTCTGCGGCCTGCCGTGGCCGGTGTCGCGAACACCGGTAGCGCGCAGCGGTGCTGCGGAACAGGTGTTCAAGATGCGATCCTCTCTCTCCGGTCGTCGGTCGCTGCGCCTCGCCGCGACCTTCTCCTTGCTCGCGTTACTGACTCCGGCCGCTGATGCGGCCGACAGCCGCGCGGTGCCGGACCTGCTGGCGCAGCCGGCCCAGCTCAACGCGCGTGCAGCCCATTCCCTGCAACTCTCCGTCGGCCGGGCCGGCAAGCGCCTGGTGTCGGTCGGCGAACGCGGCCTGGTGCTGCTGTCCGACGACGACGGCCGCAGCTGGCGGCAGGCCAAGGGCGTGCCGGTCAGCGTGGCGCTGACGGCGGTGTACTTCGTGTCCGACAAGCTCGGCTGGGCGGTTGGCCATAGCGGCGCGGTGCTCAACAGCACGGACGGCGGCGAAACCTGGCAACGCCAGCTCGACGGCCGCCAGGCGGCGCAGATCGTCCTGGACAACGCCCGTGCGCAGCTCGCCGCAGGCGGCGACGCGGCAGCCCGCCATCTGCGCGAAGCCGAAGGTCTCCTGCAGGACGGGCCGGACAAGCCCTTCCTCGGCGTGTTCTTCGCCGATGCCCAGCACGGTTGGATCGTCGGTGCCTACGGTCTGGCACTGGCCACTGCCGACGGCGGCAAAAGCTGGCAGTCCCTGATGACGCGCATTCCCAATCCGGGTGGCAAGCACCTCTACGCTGTCGGCCAGGACTCTGGCGGCCTGCTGGTCGCCGGCGAGCAGGGCGTGCTGTTCCGCTCGACCGACGGCGGCGCCAGCTTCCTGCGTCTGCAGACGCCTTATGCCGGCACCTTCTTCGGCGCGCTGGGCATCGGTGGCCAGGGCCTGCTGGCCTACGGCCTGCGCGGCAATGTGTGGCGCGGCGACGGCGCCAGCTGGGCGCAGGTCGAACTGGCCCAGCCCGTCACGCTGACCGCCGGCCTGAAACTGGCCGATGGCGCGGTGCTGCTGGCCGACGAAAGCGGCCGGCTGCTGCGCGGCGATGCGGCAGGCAGCCGCTTCACCCCGCTGGCCGCGTCCTTGCCCACCGGCCTCACCGGCATGGTCCAGGCCGCCGACGGCGCCCTGGTCGTTTCCGGCACCCGCGGTCTGAGCCGCGTGGAGCCCGCCACCCTCACTGCGGAAGTAAAGAAATGAGTCACGCCCACGATATCCCGGACGGCGTGGTGATCCGCGACCTCACGGCCTTCGATCCCCGCTCCGGCTCTCTGCCCGAACGCCTGCTGTTCAACAACCGCCTCGTCATCGTCGTCCTCTGCGCGCTGGTCAGCGTCTTCCTCGGCTACAAGGCCTTCGGCCTGTCGCTGAACGCGGCCTTCGAGAAGATGATCCCGACGAAGCACCCCTACATCGTCAACTTCCTGGAAAACCGCAGCCAGCTGGCCGGCATGGGCAACAGCCTGCGCATCGCGGTGGAGGCCAAGGACGGTACGATCTTCGACGCCGACTACCTCGACACGGTGAAGAAGATCTCCGACGAGCTGTTCCTGCTGCCCGGCGTGGACCGTCCCTACATGAAGTCCCTGTGGGCGCCGTCGGTGCGGTGGACCGGCGTCACCGAGGACGGCCTCGACGGCGGCCCGGTGGTGCCTGACGACTACGACGGCTCCGCCGAGAGCCTGGCCCAGGTGCGCCTCAACGTCGAGCGCTCCGGCGAGGTCGGCCAGCTGGTGTCGGCCAACTACAAGTCGAGCATCGTGCTGGTGCCGCTGCAGGACAAGGTCGCCGAGACCGGCGCGCGCATCGACTACCACGAGCTGTCCCAGCGCATCGAAGCGCTGCGCGCCAAGTACGAGTCGGACAAGATCGCCATCCACGTGACCGGCTTCGCCAAGGTCGTCGGCGATCTCATCGATGGCCTGCAGCAGGTGCTGCTGTTCTTCGCCGCCGCCATCGCCATCTGTACCGCCGTGCTGTACTGGTACACCCGCTGCCTGCGCAGCACGCTGCTGGTGGTGCTGTGCTCGATGATCGCGGTGGTGTGGCTGCTCGGCCTGCTGCCGACCCTCGGCTACGAGCTGGACCCGTACTCGGTGCTGGTGCCCTTCCTGGTCTTCGCCATCGGCATGAGCCACGGCGCCCAGAAGATGAACGGCATCATGCAGGACGTCGGGCGCGGCACCCACAAGCTGGTCGCCGCCCGCTACACCTTCCGCCGCCTGTTCCTGGCCGGCATGACGGCGCTGCTCGCCGATGCGGTGGGTTTTGCGGTGCTGATGGTGATCGACATCCAGGTCATCCAGGATCTGGCCATCACCGCCAGCATCGGCGTGGCGGTGCTGATCTTCACCAACCTGGTGCTGCTGCCGATCCTGCTGTCCTACACCGGGGTCAGCCCCGAAGCGGCCCGCCGCAGCCTGCAGGCGGAGATCGCCGAAGCCGGCGACACGGCGCACCGCAAGCACCCGTTCTGGGCCTTCCTCGACCTGTTCACCCAGCGCAAGTGGGCCACCATCGCCGTGCTGGTCGGCACCGCGATGGGCCTCGCCGGCCTTGTGGTGAGCTTCCAGCTGAAGATCGGCGATACCGACCCCGGTGCACCGGAGCTGCGCGCGGACTCCCGCTACAACCGGGATAACGCCTACATGGTGGCCAACTACGCGGCCAGCAGCGATGTGTACATCGTGATGGTGAAGACGCCCCAGTACGCCTGCGCCCACTACGACACGCTGACCGCCGTCGATGCGCTGGAGCGCGAGCTGCAGCAGCTGCCCGGCGTCGAGGCCACCAGCTCGCTGGCCGGCCTGGCCAAGGTCGCCAACGCCGGCATGAACGAGGGCAGCCTGAAGTGGTTCGAGATTCCCCGCTCCCAGGACAACCTCAACGCCATCATCACCCGCGCCCCGCGCGAGATGTTCAACCAGAACTGCGACCTGCTGACGGTGTACGCCTACCTCAAGGACCACAAGGCCGACACCCTCGCCAGCGTCGTGAAGGTGGTCGAGGACTTCGCCGGGCGGCACGCCACCGACGACCTGCGCATCCTCAACGCGGCCGGCAACGCCGGTATCGAGGCGGCCACCAACATCGTCGTCAAGAAAGCCAACGTGGAGATGCTCGGCCTGGTCTACCTGGCCGTGGTGGTGCTGGCCTTCATCACCTTCCGCTCCTGGCGGGCGGTGATCTGCGCTGTGCTGCCGCTGATGCTCACCTCGGTGCTGTGCGAGGCGCTGATGGTCGCGCTCAACATCGGTGTGAAGGTCGCCACCTTGCCGGTAATCGCCCTCGGCGTGGGTATCGGCGTGGATTACGCGCTGTACATCATGACCGTCACGCTGGCCCGCCTGAAGGGGGGCATGAGCCTGTCGGAAGCCTATTACAAGGCGCTCACCTTCACCGGCAAGGTGGTGGTGCTGACCGGCATCACGCTGGGCATTGCGGTGGCCACCTGGGCCTGGTCGCCGATCAAGTTCCAGGCCGACATGGGCATCCTGCTGGCCTTCATGTTCATCTGGAACATGCTCGGCGCGCTGATCCTGCTGCCGGCGCTGGGGCACTTCCTGCTGCGCCAGAAGAAGGTCGTGGTCGTCTAGGAGAACAGTCATGTATACGCATCTACTCGTACCCCTGGACGGTTCGGAGCTGTCCACCCGCCTGGTGACCCAGGCTGTCGAATTCGCCCGTGCGCTGAACGCGCGGATCACTTTCTTCACCGCCCGCGAGGACATGGGCGGCAGCGGTGACGGCGCGCTGCTGCGCACCCTGTCGCCGGAGGACTTTGCCGCCGCGGCGGCGGGCGAGGCCAACGCGATCCTCGCCAAGGCCCTGGTGGCGGCGCGGGCCGTCGGGCTGGACTGCGAGGCGCTGGCCCGCACCGGCGCACGGCCTTATGAACTGATCCTGTCCGTGGCCGCGGAGCGCGGCTGCGACCTGATCTTCATGGCCTCCCATGGTCATCGCGGCCTGCGTGGCCTGGTGCTCGGCTCCCAGACCCAGAAGGTGCTGGCCCACAGCAGCCTGCCGGTGCTGGTGGCCAGCGTCGAAAGCAATGCGGTCAACGACGCTGCCCGCGCGGCTATCGACATCATCAAGGACGAACACCGCGCCATCGCCGCCGTCGTCAATGGCCTGCGCCGCCAGGCCTGGCGGTTGAAAGGGGACGCCGCCGAAGCGCCGGACCTGGATTTCGTCGCGGGGCTGCTCCATTACATCCGCGCTTTTCCCGACGTGCTGCATCACCCCAAGGAGGAGCGTCACCTGTTCAGCCGGCTGGCCCGCCGTGACGACGAGCTGGATGCGCTGATCGCCACGCTGGAGCACGAGCACCGGGACGGCGGCGCCCAACTGGCGGCCATCGACGCGCTGCTGGTGGAGGTTCGCCAGGATGCGGCACGGGGAGGCGAGCTGGCTGCGGCGATCGAGCGCTTTGCCGACGCCCAGTGGCAGCACATCAGCACCGAAGAGAAGCTGATCCTGCCGGCCGCGCGCCGCCTCCTCGGCGACGAGGACTGGCGCGTCATCGAAGACGCCTTCCGCCAGAACGGCGACTGCCGCGTCGGCAGCGAGCAGGACCTCGCCTTCCGGCAGCTGTTCGTGCGCTTGATGAACGACGAGGCGGGTAGCACGACGGCCTGAAGAGCCATGAGGCAGCATTGCTGCTGAGTGAGTGCCGGTGACTCTGCGGGGGCTGCCTGTGCGTCGGCCCCCGCAGCTGTCATTCCCGGCCGCCGTCCCAAGGAAGGTATTCCATGAGCACTGAAATTCTCGTTTCCGGGATCGGCCTGATCCTGCTGCTTGCCGTTGGCGCACTGGTGTTCGTGCTTGCACGTCGTCCGCTGCGCCAGGTGCAGCGGCAACTGGACGACATCCGTGGCCTGCTCGACGACCCGAGCGCGTCGGCCAGCGCTGCCGACTCGGTGCACCGCCTCGAAGGGCTGCTGCAGCAGAAGGTCGCCGCCGCGCGCCGCATGGGCGAGCTGGCCCGCGACCTGATGGTGTCATCCGGCACGCTGGTGTCGTCCTTCACCGACGTGGTGCAGACCGCCGACCAGCAGTCGGAGCTGGCGATTGCCGCCTCGGCGGCGGTGGATGGCATGGCGGCCGGCATCGGCGCGGTGTCGACGGAGGCCGGGCAACTGCTCGGCATCGCCGCCGACGCCCATTCCCGGGCTTCGTCCGGCGGCGGCCGGGTGGCTGAGATGTCGGACAGCGTGCGCGAGCTGGCCGGCGTGGTTGGCGCGGTGGGGCAGGAGTTTGCCGGTGTGCACGCCCACATCGAGCAGATCGGCAAGATCGTGCAGATCATCCAGGGCATTGCCAGCCAGACCAATCTGCTGGCCCTCAATGCGGCCATCGAGGCGGCACGGGCCGGCGAGCAGGGGCGGGGCTTCGCGGTGGTGGCCGACGAGGTGCGCAAGCTCGCCGAGCGGACCAGCGAGGCGACGGTCAGCGTCGGCGAGATCATCGCCGCCATCGAGAGCGGCAGCGACGGGCTCAACGTGCTGCTCGGCCGCGTCAAGGCGCAGGCCGGTGCCAGCGCCGACAGCACCGGCGAGGCGGCCCAGACCCTGGCGGCGATCGCCGACGGGGCCAGCCAGACGATGGCGGCGGTGGAGAACATCGTCAGCCGTGCCAATGGCGAAGCCGCCTCGGGCGGCCGGCTGGTGGACGAGATGGGTGGCGTGGCCGGCCTGGCGCGTGCGCTCGACGAGCGGGTCAATGGCTGCGATGCCGGTTTGCGCCAGCTGATGACCGGGCTGGTGGAGCTCAACGGCCTCAGCGTGGCCATCGACGTGCGCCGCGACGCGCTGGTGGCGCTGCTCGACGCGATCGAGGAGACGCGCACCAACAGCATCCTGGTGGTCAATTCGCGCAACCGCGAGCAGGCGCTGCCGCACGTGGAGCGCATCGAGGCGCTGGATGGCGTCGTCGATGCGCAGCTCACGCAGATCGACCGGGCCATGCAGGATGCGGCCGGGCGGCAGGCGGTGCAGGGCTTCAAGAGCTGTCTGCAGGATTACCGTCGCGCCCGCAGCGGTATGCTGGAGCGGGCCCGGGCCGGTGACTTGGCGTGGATTCGCACCCAGGGCATCGAGCGCGTGCGCCCGGCCTACCGGGCGCTGAAGGAAGCCTACGGGGTGCTGGCCGCGGGCCGCCGCGCTGGCATCGCCTAGCCGGGGAAGGGGCGGAGTACAGTACACCCACGAACGGCACGTCCGATGCCGCGGAGAGGGGAATGACAAAAACCAGACTGATCGAGCAGTTCAACCTGCGCTCGCGCCTGCGCTTCAATCTCGAGCAAGGAGAAATCTGGCTCGACGAGAACCGTATGCTGCTGTTCCACGCCCGTGCGATGGGTGCGCTGCGCCGGGAGTTGTTCGACTCCCTCGGCGTCGAGCGGGCCCGCGGCCTGCTGATCCGCATGGGCTTCGCATCCGGCCAGCAGGACGCCGAACTGGCCAAGAAACTGTTCGGCAGCGGCGACCCCGATGACGTCTTCCGCATCGGGCCCGAACTGCACGCCTTCGAAGGGCTGGTGCGCGCCAACATCGTGCAGTCCGATCTCGACTGGGAGCGTGGCAGCTTCGCCGGCGAGGTGGACTGGGAGAACTCCTGGGAGGCCGACTCCCACCTGCAGCAGTTCGGCATCGGTGAGGATCCGGCCTGCTGGACGCTGGTCGGCTATGCGTCCGGCTACGTCACGCAGTTCTTCAACCGCCTGATCGTTTTCCGCGAAACCACCTGCACCGCCTGTGGCGACGCCCATTGCCACATCGTCGGCAAGCCGGCGGAAGAATGGGGCGATGACGGCTACCTGGACTACTTCAAGCCTGACAACCTGCAGGGTCAGCTGGAAGAGATGCGCGAGGAGATCAGCCGCCTGCGCAAGACGCTCTGTGCGTCCCGCCCGGCCGGCAACCTGATCGGCGCATCGCCGGGCTTCAAGGCGGCCTTCGACCTGGTCGGCAAGGCGGCGGCCAGCCCGATCACCGTGCTGCTGCTCGGCGAGACAGGCGTCGGCAAGGAGATGTTCGCGCGCTGGATCCACGACCACGGCAGCCGCTCCGACAAGCCCTTCGTGGCCGTCAATTGCGCGGCGATTCCCCACGACCTGCTGGAGTCCGAGCTGTTCGGCGTGCAGAAGGGTGCCTATACCGGCGCGCAGGCCTCGCGGCCGGGGCGCTTCGAGCGGGCCCACGGCGGCACGCTGTTCCTCGACGAGGTTGGTGACCTGCCGCTGGCTGCCCAGGTCAAGCTGCTGCGGGTGTTGCAGACCGGCGAGGTGGAGCGCCTCGGCGACGACCAGGTGCGCAAGGTGGACGTGCGCCTGGTGACGGCCACCAACGTGGATCTGCAGCAGGCGATTGCCGCCGGGCGTTTCCGCGCCGACCTGTATTACCGGTTGGCGACCTACCCGGTGCTGATCCCGCCGCTGCGCGAACGGCGCAGCGACATCCCGCTGCTGGCGGCGGCGCTGATCGAGAAGTACGAGGTGTCGTACCACAAGAAGCTGCAGGGCATCAGCGACCGGGCCATGCAGGCACTGATGGGCTACCAGTGGCCGGGCAATGTGCGCGAGCTGCAGAACCTCATCGAGCGCGGCGTGCTGCTGGCGCCCAGCGGCGGACTCATCGAGATCGAGCACCTGTTTGCCGGCGGCGCGCCGGTGACGGCGCCGGGGGCGGAGGTGGACCGGGCCGGCGTGGTCGGCAACGAACGGGACGACAGCCGCAACCGTCTGTACGAGGCGATCCTCAACGACGGCTTCGACCTGGAGCGGCACGAGGCCAGGTTGCTGGAGCTGGCGGTGCAGCGCGCCAACGGCAATCTCACCCACGCCGCACGCCTGCTCGGCATCACGCGGCGCCAACTGGCCTACCGGCTGCGCCAGGGAACGGTGGCGGCGGAAGGCTGATGCGCCCGGGGGCGCGTCAACCCGCGGCGGGCTGCGGGGCTGGTGTCGCTGTTTCAGCCTCGGCCGGGTCGTGGATCACCACCCGGTTACGGCCGCCACTCTTGGCCTTGTAGAGCGCCTGGTCGGCGGCGCGGAGCAGGCTGTCCTGGCTGATGCCGTGGGTCGGGAATAGCGCGACACCGATCGACAGGCTCAGCGTGTCCGGCAGATCGTCGCGGTGCTGGCCGAAGCTGGCGAAGCGCTGCCGCCAATGCTCGGCCCGCTCGTGGGCGGCCGATTGTGGCAGGCCGGGCAGCAGCATCACGAACTCCTCGCCACCGAAGCGGCAGGCCACATCCTGCTGGCGCGCCTCGCCGGCCAGCAACTGGCCGAGTTCCTGCAGCACCAGGTCGCCGACCTGGTGTCCATGTCCGTCATTCACCAGCTTGAAATGGTCCACGTCGATCAGCATCAGGCACAGGGGCTGGCCCTCGCGGGTGCAGCGGGCCAGCTCGCGCTCGAAGGTGTCGATCAGGTAGCGCCGGTTGAACAGGCCGGTGAGGGCGTCCCGGTTGGCCTGTTCGTGCAGGCTGCGCTGCAGCGTGAGGTTCTCGGCCAGTTGCTGCTGCAGCGTGTCGTTGGCCTGGCGCAGTTCCTGTTCCCGCTGCTTGAGGTGCTCGCGCACGGTCCGCAGCAGCAGCGCCCGGGTGTGGGCGATCCGGCCGATGCCGAGCAGATACCAGCTGAGGCCGAACACGCACAGGCCGGTGATCCACGGGTTGTCTTCGGGAATGAGCTGGAGACCGCCGATGCCGACGCCGAGCAGGGTGCCCAGGCCGAAGGCCCCGAGGGCCAGGAAGATGCCCCGGTAGCCCTGGCTGATGGCGTTGTTGATCGCGCTGCTGATTAGCACCGTGAAGGTGATCCACAGCGGGAAGCCGGTGGCCGAAGCCCAGATCGCCATCAGGAAACAGTCCAGGACCAGGTTCTGCAATTCCGCCCGCTGGGAGTTCTCCGCGCGGCAGGCGCGCCGGTAGATCAGGTGCGGATAGACCAGGAACTGCAGCGCCAGCAGCAGCCATACCCACGTTGCGTACCCCCTGCCGGCCAGGTGGAGGGAGAAGAACGCGAAGGCATTGACGAAGGAAACCGAGCGCATGACCCAGTGCGCCCGGACGATCCAGTGGGGGGAGCGAGGGGCGGTCGGGGTTGGTGGCATCGCGGGATTATCCTCGCTGCCATATGCCAATGTGCGTGTTCGCCATGCCAATTTGCATGCGGGTGTGACAAAGCACCGGAATGGACTGCAATGGGGGCTTGCTGTTTGTGCCGAAATTTTCATTTTTTCACTTGTTGCACCGCAGCTTGACGCTTTTGTCACGCAAGAAATCCCCATCGACAAAAGCGTCAGGCGCCCAAAAAGGGCAATTCCTCGCCTCTTGAGGCGAAGTCTTAATAATCAGTTATTTACGGGAATGGCACGGCGCCTGCATTAGATATATTAAGCGCGGCATAAATGAAGCTGATCAAGGCCGCCGATTGACGAAAACGTCGATACACATCTGGAGGCGCCATGACCCACACCGTAAGCATCGAAGACGCAGATGTCCGCTATGCCTGTGCACCGCAGGAATCCCTGCTTTCCGGCCTGCACCGGCTGGGCCTGCGCGGCATCCCGGTGGGGTGCCGTGGCGGTGGTTGTGGCGTCTGCAAGGTCGAGATCACTGAAGGCGAATACAGCACCCGTGCGATGAGCCGGGACCACGTCTCTGACGACGACCTGGCGCACCGCCGGCTGCTGGCCTGCCGGGTGTACCCCTCCAGCGATCTTTCCGTGAAGGTGATCGGCAAGCTGCAGAAGAAAGTCTGCACGCCCGCTGCCGATCGCCCGCTTCCCTGAACAAAACCGTTCGATACATCCATATAAAAGGAGACGAGATATGGCGCTTACCGGTGTTCTTCGTCCTGGCCATGCCCAGGTTCGCGTGCTGGATCTGGAAGAAAGCGTGCGCTTCTACCGTGAGGTGCTGGGTCTGGTGGAAACCGGCCGCGACGCCCAGGGGCGGGTCTATTTCAAGTGCTGGGACGAGCGCGATCACCACAGCTACGTGATCCGCGAGGCGGACCGGGCCGGCATCGATTTCTTCGGCTTCCGCGTGCTCGACAAGGCGACCCTCGACAGGCTCGACGCCGACCTGCGTGCCTACGGCCTCGCCACCGAGCGCATCCCGGCTGGCGAGATGCTGGAGACCGGCGAGCGGGTGCGCTTCACGCTGCCGTCTGGCCACGCGATCGAGTTGTATGCGGACAAGGCCAAGGTCGGCAACGGCATTCCGCTGATCAATCCGGGGCCGTGGAACAAGGCCCGCGACAACGGCATCGCGCCGGTGCGCTTCGACCACGCACTGCTCTACGGGCCGAACGTGGCTGAAGTGCAGAAGATCTTCACCGAGGTGCTCGGCTTCTACCTCGTCGAGCGGGTGCTGACGCCCGACGGCCAGGGCAACGCGGCGATCTGGCTGTCCTGCGGGCAGAAGGTGCATGACATTGCCTTCGCCGAGTACCCGGAGCCCGGCAAGCTGCACCACTGTTCCTTCCTGATGGAGAGTTGGGAGCAGGTGCTGCGCGCCGGCGACATCATGTCCATGAACGAGGTGGCGGTGGACATCGGCCCGACCCGCCACGGTGTGACCCGCGGCTGCACGATCTACGCCTGGGATCCGTCCGGCAACCGTTTCGAGACCTTCATGGGCGGCCACCTGCCGTACCCGGACTACGAAACGCTGACCTGGACCTTCGACAACTTCGGCCAGGGCCTCGATTACCCGCAGCGCAAGCTGCACGAGACCTTCCTGTCCGTCGTCAGCTGAGCGCCGGCCATGACGAGCAGCCCCCCGCCGCTGGACACCGCACGGCGCTTCGTGCGCCTCAGCGGCGAGCGTCCCAACGGTTTCGTCGAGTTCGAGTTCGCCATCGGCGAGCCGGAGATCTTCGTCGAGATGATCCTCGGCCGCGAGGCCTTCGCCGAATTCTGCACCGCCAACCGGGTGGAGATGCTGCCGCCGCGCGACCCCGACGCCCCGGCGGACGACTGGGACTGGCGCCTCGCCGACGCCACCCACACCCGCTTCAAATAATCCCGATACGAGGAGACACACAACATGCAGATCGACCTCCGCACGGTCGCCATCCAGCCCCAGCGCCAGGCCTTCGACCACCTGGTACGCCGCTTCGGTGACAAGCCGGCCTCCCGCTACCAGGAAGGCAGCTACGACATCCAGGCCGCCGAGAACCTGCACTACAAGCCCACCTGGGCGCCCGAGAACGAGCTGTACGACGCCAGCCTGACCCGCATCGTGATGCAGGACTGGTACGCGTTGAAGGACCCGCGCCAGTTCTACTACAGCACCTACACGCTGACCCGCGCCCGCCAGCAGGAGACGACCGAAGCCAACTTCGCCTTCGTCGAATCCCGCGGCCTCGCCGACATGCTGCCCGACGAGCTGCGCGCCATCGCCCTCAAGGTGCTGGTACCGCTGCGTCACGCCGCCTGGGGAGCCAACCAGCACAACACCTTCATCTGCGGCTACGGCTACGGCACCACCTTCACCCAGCCGTGCATGTACCACGCGATGGACAACCTGGGCATCGCCCAGTACCTGTCACGTCTGGGTTTGCTGCTCGGCGACACCGAGGCGCTGGAGGCCGGCAAGCAGGCCTGGCTGGACGAAGCCGCGTGGCAGCCGCTGCGCCGTTACGTGGAGGACTGCCTGGTGCTGCGCGACCCCTTCGAGCTGTTCGTCGCCCAGAACGTGGCCCTCGATGGCCTGCTGTATCCGCTGGTGTACGAGCGCATCGTCGATGAGCACCTGTCGGTGCGCGGCGCCTCGGCGGTGGCGATGCTGACCCAGTTCATGAGCGACTGGTTCGACGAGACCCGCAAGTGGGTCGATGCGGTGCTCAAGGTGGCGGCCGCCGAGTCGGAGCACAACCGTGACGTGCTGCAGGACTGGACCCGCCGCTGGAGCGCCCGCGCCGCGTCGGCGATGGTGCCCATCGTCGAGCTGGCCCTTGGCGCCGAAGCCGATGAGGCGGTCGGCCAGCAACTCGCCGCGCTGACCGCGCGCATCCAGAAAACCGGCATTCCGCTCTGAGAGGTCCCCATGTCCACCGTATTCATTGCCCTCCAGGCCAACGAGGAAACCCGCCCGATCATCGAGGCGATCGAGATCGACAACCCGCAGGCGGTCGTCAATCGCCAGCCGGCGATGGTCAAGATCGACGCCCAGGGCCAGCTAGTGATCCGCAAATCGACCATCGAGGAACAGCTCGGCCGCGACTTCGACCTGCAGGAGCTGCACATCAACCTGATCTCCCTCACCGGCAACGTGAGCGAGGACGACGAAACCCTGACCCTGAGCTGGAACAGCTGAGCGAGGAGACCGCCATGGACATGAAAGTAGCCAAGAAGAAACTCGGCCTGAAGGAAAAGTACCGCGCGCTGACCCGCGACCTGGGCTGGGACACCACCTATCAGACGAAGGACGCCGTCTTCCCCTACGTCGGTTACGAAGGCATCAAGATCCACGACTGGGACAAGTGGGAAGACCCCTTCCGCCTGACGATGGACGCCTACTGGAAATACCAGGCCGAGAAAGAGCGCAAGTTCTACGCGATCATCGACGCCCACGCCCAGAACAACGGCCACCTGAATCTGACCGACGCGCGCTACCTGTCGGCACTGAAGATCTTCCTGCAGGCCATCAGCCCCGGCGAATACGCCGCCCACAAGGGTTTCGCCCGCGTCGGTCGCGAGTTTCCCGGCGTCGGCACCCAGGTTGCTTGCCAGATGCAGGCCATCGACGAGATCCGCCACGCGCAGACGCAGATCCACGCGATGTCCAACTACAACCGGTACTACAACGGTTTCCATGCCTTCGCGGACACCCGCGACCGCATCTGGTACACCTCGGTGGCACGCTCCTTCTTCGACGACGCGATGTCGGCCGGGCCCTTCGAGTTCATGATCGCCATCGGTTTCAGCTTCGAATACGTGCTGACCAACCTGCTGTTCGTGCCCTTCATGTCGGGCGCGGCCTACAACGGCGACATGGCGACGGTGACCTTCGGCTTCTCGGCCCAGTCCGACGAAGCGCGCCACATGACGCTGGGCCTCGAGTGCATCAAGTTCATGCTCGAACAGGACCCGGACAACCTGCCCATCGTCCAGAACTGGATCGACAAGTGGTTCTGGCGCGGCTTCCGCGTGCTCGGGCTGGTCAGCACGATGATGGACTACATGCTACCCAAGCGCGTGATGTCCTGGCGCGAAGCCTGGGACATCTACGGCGTGGAGAACGGCGGCGCGCTGTTCAAGGACCTGGCCCGCTACGGCATCAAGCCGCCGAAGGGCTGGGACGACGCCGAGAAGGCCATCGACCACATGTCCCACCAGTTCATGCTGGGCCTCTACCAGTGGAGCTTCGGCACCGCCTTCCACAGCTGGATTCCGTCCGAGGACGACATGAACTGGCTGTCCGCCAAGTATCCGGACACCTTCGACAAGTACTACCGCCCGCGCTGGAAGCACATCAAGAAGCTGGCCGACGCCGGCACGCCGTTCAAGAACTACGGCCTCGCCAAGCTGTGCCAGTGCTGCCAGCTGCCGACCGTATTCACCGAGCCGGACGACCCGACCCTGACCTGCCACCGGGAGAGCGTCTACAACGGCCAGAAATACCACTTCTGCTCCGACGGCTGCCAGCACGTCTTCGACAACGAGCCGGAGAAATACGTGCAGGCCTGGCTGCCGATGCCGCAGCTGTTCCAGGCACCGATCAACGGCGACCTGGGCGCGTGGATGGAGTGGGTCAGCCTGCGCGACGGCAAGGACAACGGCGACTACGCCGGCTCCGAGGATCAGCAGAACTTCGAAGCCTGGCGCGGCCTGGCCACCACCAACCAATAAGACAGACCGCTCGGGGCGGCCGGCCCCGGCCCCCCGACGAGACGAGGAGACTCAAATGACCGTAGCTGCAATCCGTGAATACATCGGCGTGCCGCGTGACAGCGTGGAAAACTTCGGCGGCAAGCAGATCGTGTACGCCAGCTGGGACCGCCACCTGCTGTTTGCCGCGCCCTTCCTGCTGTGCCTGCCGCCCGAGACGCGCTTCCGCGATCTCGTCGAAGGCCCGCTGACGGCCCTGGTGCAGGCCGACCCGGATGCCGCCGCCCTCGACTGGACGAAGGTCGAATGGCTGAAGGACAACCGTCCGTGGACGCCGGATTTCGACGCCAGTCTGGCTGCCAACGGCATCGGCCACAAGGATCAGCTGCGCTTCCGCACGGCCGGCCTCAACAGCCTGTCGGCGGCGGCCTGAGGAGGGTGCTATGAGCTATGAGCTGACCATCGAACCCCTCGGTCAGACCATCGAGATCGAGGAGGGTCAGACCATCCTCGATGCCGCGCTGCGCGCCGGCATCTACCTGCCCCACGCCTGCTGCCACGGCCTGTGCGCCACCTGCAAGGTGCAGGTGAGCGACGGGGAGGTGGAGCACGGCGAAGCCTCCAGCTTCGCGCTGATGGACTTCGAGCGGGACGAGGGCAAGTGCCTGGCCTGCTGCGCCACGGCCCAGAGCGACCTGGTGATCGAAGCCGAGATCGAGGAGGACCCGGACGCCGAGAACCTGCCGGTGCGGGATTTCGACGGCACCGTGACGCGCATCGAATCCCTCACGCCGACCATCAAGGGCGTGTGGATCAAGCTCGACGAGCCGATGCGCTTCCAGGCTGGCCAATATGTGAACCTGGAGCTGCCCGGCGGTATCGGCAGCCGCGCCTTCTCCGTCGCCGGCGTGCCCTCCGAGGACGGCGAGGTGGAGCTCAACATCCGCATCGTGCCGGGCGGGCAGGGCACCACCTATGTTCACGAGAAGATGCAGGCCGGCGAGAAGGTGCGCATCAGCGGGCCTTACGGGCGCTTCTTCGTGAAGAAGTCGGCCCAGGTGCCGGTGCTCTTCATGGCTGGCGGTTCCGGCCTGTCGAGCCCGCGCTCGATGATCCTCGACCTGCTGGAAGAAGGCTTCGAGCTGCCGATCACACTGGTGTACGGCCAGCGCACGCGGGACGAGCTGTACTACCACGACGACTTCCTGGCGCTGGCCGAGCAGCACCCCAACTTCCGCTACGTGCCTGCCCTGTCGGGCGAGCCGGAAGGCTCCGGCTGGAGCGGCTTCCGCGGCTTCGTGCATGACGCCGCCAAGGCCGCCTTCGACAACGACTTCCGCGGCAACAAGGCCTACCTGTGCGGCCCGCCGCTGATGATCGAGGCCTGCATCACCACGCTGATGCAGGGGCGTTTGTTCGAGCGCGACATCTACACCGAGAAGTTCATCTCCGCGGCCGACGCCCAGCAGGTGCGCAGCCCGCTGTTCAAGGCGATCTGAGCGGATCGGCGCGCGAGGCGCCGATTTCGCACGCTGATTTTGATACCTAAAAGGTATTCGATACTCGGAACTAAAGTATTGGACGGTATAGGGGCCGATTCTTAGACTGGCTTCCATACCGGCCCAGCCCGGATGGCATCCAGACAACATACCGAGGTAAGCATGCGTCTCATCGAGAATTTCATCGGCGGCGAATACACCGCCGGCCTCAGCGGCAAGACCTTCGAGAAGCGCTCGCCGGTGGACAACCGGGTCATCGCGCGGATCAGCGAGGCCGGCCGCGGCGAGGTGGATGCGGCCGTGCAGGCCGCGCGGGCGGCCCTCCACGGGGAATGGGGCGGGCTGACGCTGGAGCAGCGTGTTGACCTGCTGTACGGCGTGGCCGACGAGATCACCCGCCGCTTCGAGGACTTCGTCGCCGCCGAGATGGCCGACACCGGCCAGCCGTCCCACGTCATGCGGCAGGTGTTCATTCCGCGCGGCGCGGCCAACTTCAAGGTCTTCGCCGACATGGTCAAGAACGTGCCGGCGGAGTCCTTCCAGATGTCCACGCTGGACGGCCGTGGCGCGCTGAACTACGCGATCCGCGTGCCGAAGGGCGTGATCGGCGTGATCAGCCCGTGGAACGCGCCCTTCCTGCTGATGACCTGGAAGGTCGGTCCGGCGCTGGCCTGCGGCAACACGGTGATCGTCAAGCCGTCCGAAGAGTCGCCGCACACCGCGGCGCTGCTCGGCGAGGTGATGAACGCGGTGGGCATCCCGAAGGGCGTCTACAACGTGATCCACGGTTTCGGGCCGGATTCCGCTGGTGAATTCCTGACCCAGCATCCGGGCGTCGACGCGATCACCTTTACCGGCGAGACGCGCACTGGCTCGGCGATCATGAAGGCCGCCTCGAACGGCATGCGCGACGTCTCCTTCGAACTCGGCGGCAAGAACGCCGGCATCGTCTTCGCCGACGCGGATTTCGACGCGGCGGTGGATGGCATCTTCCGCTCGGCCTTCCTCAACACCGGGCAGGTCTGCCTGGGCACCGAGCGGGTGTATGTGGAACGGCCGATCTTCGACAAGTTCGTCGCGGCGCTGAAGACCAAGGTCGAGGCGGTCAAGTTCGGCCGCCCGGAAAACCACGACGCCAACTACGGCCCGCTGATCAGCCAGGAGCACCGCCAGAAGGTCCTGTCCTACTACCGCAAGGCGGTGGAGGAGGGGGCCACCGTGGTGACCGGCGGCGGCGTGCCCGACGTGCCGGCCGAACTGGCCGAAGGCGCCTGGGTGCAGCCGACGATCTGGACCGGCCTGCCGGAAAGCGCGGCGGTCGTGCAGGAGGAGATCTTCGGCCCGTGCTGCCATATCCGCCCGTTCGACAGCGAGAACGAGGTCGTGCAGCTTGCCAATGACACCGACTACGGGCTGTCCACGACGATCTGGACCACCAACCTGGCCCGCGCCCACCGCGTGGCGGCGCGCGTCGAGGTGGGTATCACCTGGATCAACAGCTGGTTCCTGCGCGACCTGCGAACGCCCTTCGGCGGCTCCAAGCAGTCCGGCATCGGCCGCGAGGGCGGTGTGCATTCGCTGGAGTTCTACACCGAGACCAGAAACATCTGCGTGAAGCTCTGACGCACTCCCCACAGGACAGAGAGATGAACGAAGAACAGATCCAACACTACGGCGACGCGCTGTACGACGCGTGGCGCGAGCGCCGCACGATTGCGCCGCTGCTCGAACAAGAGCCGGACATCACCCTCGCCGACGCCTACCGCATCCAGCTGCGCTACATCGAGCGTCGCGTGGCGGGCGGCGAGACCATCGTCGGCAAGAAGATCGGTGTGACCAGCAAGCCGGTGCAGGACTTCCTCGGTGTGTTCCAGCCGGATTTCGGCCAGCTCACGTCGGGCATGGTCTACCAGGAAGGCGACGTGATTGACCTGGGTACGCTGATCCAGCCCAAGGCCGAGGCCGAGCTGGCCTTCGTGTTGAAGGAAGACCTGCGGGGGCCGGGTGTCACCGCGATGGACGTGATCCGCGCCACCGACTACGTGGTGCCGTGTTTCGAGATCGTCGATTCGCGCATCCGCGACTGGAAGATCAAGATCCAGGACACCGTGGCAGACAACGCCTCCTGCGGCGTGTACGTGCTCGGCAAGACCAAGGGCGACCCGCGCAAGCTCGACATCACGCTGGCCGGCATGGTGCTGGAGAAGAACGGCGAGCTGCACTCCACCGGCGTCGGCGCGGCGGTGCAGGGCTCGCCGGCCAACGCGGTGGCCTGGCTGGCCAACACCCTCGGCGAGCTGGGCATTCCCTTCAAGGCCGGCGAGGTGATCCTGTCCGGTTCCCAGTCGGCGCTGGTGCCGGTCGCCGATGGTGACGAGCTGGTGTGCACGGTCGGCGGCCTTGGCAGCTGCCGCGTCAAATTTTCCGGTAGGAGCGCCGCATGAGCATGGAAATCACCCTTAACCGCGAGGACATCGTCCGCCTGTGCGAGCGCGTCGAAGGTGCGCAGATCCGCGCCTACGCCATCCCCAAGCTGACCGACGAATATCCCGGCATGACCATCGGCGACGGTTACGCCGTGCAACTGGAGCTGCGCCGGCGCTTCCTCGCCCGTGGCCACAAGCAGGTCGGCTGGAAGGCCGGCCTCACCTCCAAGGCCAAGATGAAGCAGATGGGTGTCGATGTGCCGTCCATCGGCTTCCTCACCGACCGCATGGCGCGGCCGGAGAACGCCGCCATTTCCACCGCCGACCTGGTCCATCCGCGCGTCGAGTGCGAGGTCGCCTTCGTGATGAAGGACGAGCTGACGGGGCCGGGCTGCACCGCAGCCGCCGTGCTGGCGGCGACGGACTATGTGTTGCCGGCGGTCGAGATCATCGATTCGCGTTTCTCCGGCTTCAAGTTCGACCTGCCCAGCGTGGTGGCGGACAACGGCTCGTCGGCCCGCTTCGTCGGCGGCGGCCGCGCCCGCTATGCGAAGGACCTGGATCTGCGGACCCTCGGCGTGGTGCTCGAGAAGAACGGCGAGATCGTCGCCATGGGCGCCTCGGCGGCGGTGCTCGGCCATCCGGCCGAGGCCATCGCGATGCTGGTGAACATCCTCGCCGAGCTCGGCGAGAGCCTGCCCGCCGGCAGTTTCGTGATGAGCGGCGGCATCACCGAGGCCATCGCGGTCAAGCCGGGCGACAGCGTGATCGCCCGTTTCCAGGAACTGGGCAGCGTGTCGATGCGTTTCGTCGAATAAGCCCGAGGAGAACCCCATGCCAATTATCGAAATGCACATGATGGTGGGCCGCACCACCGAGCAGAAGCACAAGGTCGCCGCGGCGGTGACCGAGGCGGTGGCGAAGAGCCTCGACTGCAGCGCCGACACCGTCCGCATCCTGATCACCGAACACGCCACCGACGGTTTCTACGTCGCCGGACAGACCATGGCCCAGCGCGCCGCCGCGCGGGCCGCCCAGGAGCAGAACGCATGAAGAAGATCCGCTGTGCCTTGATCGGCTCCGGCAACATCGGCACCGACCTGATCTACAAGATCCAGCGCAGCCCGGTGCTGGAGCCGGTGTGGATGGTCGGCATCGACCCCGAATCCGAAGGCCTCGCCCGCGCCCGCAGCATGGGCCTGAAGACCACCGCCGACGGCGTGGACGGCCTGTTGCCCCACGTGCTGGAAGACAACATCCAGATCGCCTTCGACGCCACCAGCGCCTATGTGCATGCGGAGAACAGCCGCAAGCTCAACGAGCTGGGCGTGCTGATGATCGACCTGACGCCGGCCGCCATCGGCCCCCTGTGCGTGCCGCCGGTGAACCTGCGCCAGCATGCCGACAAGCTGGAGATGAACGTCAACATGATCTCCTGCGCCGGCCAGGCGACGATTCCCATCGTCAATGCGGTGTCGCGCATCCAGAGCGTGGGCTACGCGGAGATCATCGCCAGCCTGGCCTCCAAGTCGGTCGG
Organism: Zoogloea sp. GW822-FHT05C07; assembly: GCF_058800215.1. Taxonomy (NCBI): domain Bacteria; kingdom Pseudomonadati; phylum Pseudomonadota; class Betaproteobacteria; order Rhodocyclales; family Zoogloeaceae; genus Zoogloea; species Zoogloea sp. GW822-FHT05C07. The sequence continues at coordinate 1,526,805 of NZ_CM179510.1, read as the reverse complement.
CCCGGGCACCCGCGCCAACCTGGACGAATTCACCTACACCACCTCCAACGCCATCGAGGTCGTCGGCGGTGCGCGCAAGGGCAAGGCGCTGGCCATCATCAACCCGGCCGAGCCGCCGCTGATCATGCGCAACACCATCTACTGCCTCACCGACGAGGCGCCGGACGAGGCGCGCATCACCGCCTCGGTGCTGGAGATGATCAAGGAGGTGCAGAAGTACGTGCCGGGCTACCGGCTGGTGAACGGCCCGGTGTTCGACGAGACGCCGAAGGGGCACCGCGTGTCGGTGTTCATGGAAGTGGCCGGCCTCGGCGACTACCTGCCCAAGTACGCCGGCAACCTGGACATCATGACCGCGGCGGCGACCCGCACCGCCGAGATGTTCGCCGAGGAGATCCTCGCCGGAAAGATCAAGCTGCAATCCATGGAGGTGGCGTGATGAGCGCATCCAGCCTGAAGGGCCGCAAGGTCATCCTGCACGACATGTGCCTGCGTGACGGCATGCATGCCAAGCGCGAACAGATCAGCGTCGACCAGATGGTCAGGGTCGCCACTGCCCTCGACGGCGCCGGCGTGCCCTACCTGCAGGTCACCCACGGGGCGGGGATGGGCGGCAACTCCCTGCAGCACGGCTTCGCACCCCACAGCAATGAGGAATACATCTCGGCGGTGGCCTCGCGGATGAAGCAGGCCAAGGTGTCGGTACTGCTGATCCCCGGCCTCGGCACGATGCGCGAGCTGCAGTCCGCCTACGACTGCGGCGCCCGCAGCGTGCATGTGGCAACCCACTGCACCGAGGCCGACACCTCGCCGCAGCACATCGCCTTTGCGCGCAAGCTGGGCATGGACACCACCGGCTTCCTGATGATGGCCCACCTCAACGACCCGGCCGGTATCGCCAAGCAGGGCAAGCTGATGGAGGACTACGGCGCCCACACGGTGTACGTCACCGACTCGGCCGGCTACATGCTGCCGGAGGACGTGAAGGCCCGCGTGCAGGCCCTGCGCGACGTGCTCAAGCCGGAGACCGAGATCGGCTTCCACGGCCATCACAACCTGGGCATGGGCATCGCCAACTCCATCGCCGCCATTGAGGCCGGCGCGATCCGCATCGACGGTTCGGTGGCTGGCCTGGGCGCCGGCGCCGGCAACACGCCGCTGGAGGTGTTCGCCGCGGTCTGCGAGCGCATGGGCATCGACACCGGCGTGGATCTGTTCAAGCTGATGGATGCCGCCGAGGACATCATCGTGCCGATGATGGACCACATGGTGCGCGTTGACCGCGAATCCCTGACTCTCGGCTTCGCCGGCGTCTACTCGACCTTCCTGCTCCATTCCAAGCGGGCCGCCGAGCGTTTTGGCGTGCCGGCGCGGGACATCCTGGTGGAACTGGGCCGCAAGAAGATGATCGGCGGCCAGGAGGACATGATCATGGACACCGCGATGACCATGGCCAAGGAACGCGGCCTGCTGAAGGAAGTGGCCGCCTGATACCCGCCACGACGGGGCGCCCACGCAGGCGCCCCGCAATCCACACCTTTCAACGGAGACAAAAAACATGGCACTCAGAGGACTGCTGCGCATGGGCGAGGTCGCATTGCGCGTGCTCGACATGGGCGAAGCGCGCGAGCACTACGGCAAGCGCATGGGGCTGCACGAGGTGATGACCGACGCCGCCGGCCAGGTGTACTACAAGGCCTGGGACGAGCACGACCACCATTGCCTGGTGCTGCGCGAGGCGGACTCGGCCGGCATCGACTACTTCGCCTTCAAGGTCTTCGACGATGCGACGCTCGACACGCTGGAACCAAAGATCCGCGCTTTCGGCCTGCAGGTGGAGCACATCGAGGCCGGTGTCTACCCGAAGAGTGGTCGGCGCCTGCAATTTACGCTGCCCAGCGGCCACGTGATGCAGCTCTACGCCCACAAGGAGCAGACCGGCAACAGCATGCCGCTGCTCAATCCGGGGGTCTTGCCGGACGAGGGGGTGATCCGCGGCTTCCGTATCAACCGCCTCGACCATGCGCTGCTCGGTGGCGTGAACATCGACGAATCGGCGCGGCTGTTCACCGAGGTCTTCGATTTCGACCTCAGCGAGCGCCTGATCGACGCCGAGAGCGGCCAGTCCCTGGCGCTGTTCCTGAGCTGCACCACCACGCCCCACGATATCGCCTTTGTGCTGCAGCCGACGCCGGGGCGCTTCCACCATGTGTCCTTCCTGCTCGAATCGGTGACCGACGTGATCCACGCGGCGGACCTGATCGGTAAGTACCGTATTCCGGTGGACGTGGGGCCGAATCGCCACGGGGTGACCCGCGGCGCAACGATCTATTTCTTCGACCCGTCGGGCAACCGCAACGAAGTGTTCTCCGGCGGCTACGTGCATTACCCGGATACGCCGACTCTCACCTGGGATACCACCGAACTGGGCCATGCGACCTTCGCCCAGGACAACGTGGTGCGCGAGAGTTTCCTGACGGTGCTGACGGGTTGAAAGGACCCCTGAACATGAATACGGCAGAAGAACTGGCCATCGTGGTCGGCGCCACCGGCGCCTTCGGCAATGCAATCGTGGACCGCCTGACGGCTGCCGGCCTCGGCGTGGTGGCGGTCGCCCGCAGCGCCGGGTCGCTGGCAGCCCTGCAGGACCGGGTGCCCGGCCTGACGGCCTGCGTGGCCGACATCGGCGACGACTCGGCGATCTCCGCCATTGCCGCGGCCGTCAACCGGCCGGTGCGGATGGTGGTGCACGGCCCCGGTGTCGCAGTGGCGGGCGGCATCCTCAGCGCGCCGACGGCGAGCATGGTGGATGCGGTGAACATCAAGGTCGGCGGCCTGCTGCGCCTGACACGGGCGGTTGATGGCTTGCTGTCGGTCGGTTCGCGGATCGTCGCCATCGGCGGCCATTACGGCTTCGAGCCGACGGCCTACGCGGCAGCGGCCGGTGTGGCCAATGCGGCGCTGGTGAATGTGGTGCGCCAGCTCAGCCTGGCCTATGGCCCGCGGGGCGTGACGGCGCACCTGATCGCACCGGGGCCAGCCGATACCGAGCGCCTGCGCCGGGTCGCCGCCGACCGTGCCGCGCTGCGCGGCATCACGGTGGACGAGGTGCTGGCCGAGATGCTCGCCGATTCGTCCATCGGCCGTTTCACCACGCCGGAGCAGGTGGCCTGGGCGGTGGCTCTGCTGCTCGCCCCCGAGGCTGACTCCATGACGGGCTCCAGCCTGATGCTCGATTCCGGCCGTCGCCGCGGCCTGCCTTAGGAGACTCCCGATGCCGATCGTCAATTTCCATCTCGTCGAAGGCATGAGCACGCCCGAGCAGGACGAACGCCTGCTCATCGGTGCCTGCCGCTTCTACGCGGAAGTACTCGATGCGCCGGTGGACCGGGTGCGCGCCTTCATCACGCCCCACCGGCCGTTGCAAATGGCGGTGGCCGGCGGTCTGGTGGCGCACAACGGGCTGCATGCGCCATGGTTCGACTGCATCGTGCTCGAAGGGCGTTCGCTGGAGCAGCGCCAGCGCCTGCTGAGGGGCTTCACCGATCTGCTCGTGGATGTGCTCGGCGTGCGCCGGGATCTGGTGCGCGGCTGCTGCCGGCGCGTCCCGCCCGAGGATTGGGCCATCGGCGGCGAGCCCGCCAGTGTGTTGCGCAAGGACGAGGTTGAAGCGCGAGCCCGGGCGGCGGCCTCGGGCGCTGCGTGAGTTTCGGGTCTCGTCCTTGCGTCTCCCGCGACCGACTTTATTCCTCTCCTCCCTGAATTTGTCGGTCGTTGCTTGACCCCCGCGCGGCCCAGTGCTGCGCGGGGGATTTTTTTGTGGCGCCGGACGTGGCCTATGATGTGTGGCGTCAGTCGTGGCGCACATCCTGGGATCTTGCAGGGTTGGCGCTGCGTTTGCCGCAGCCGGAGGAACGGGCTGGATTGAACTACAACAACGTGTGAAGGATGGGGACCGCATGGAATTACAGAACAACCGCTTCAAGCAGCGCCTGCTGGCGGGTGAGCTGCAGTACGGCCTGTGGCTTGGGCTGTCGGAGATCTTCAGTGCCGAGATCTGCGCCGGCGCCGGCTTCGACTGGCTGCTGATCGACGCCGAGCACGGCCCGAATGACCTGCGCTCGATCTTCGCGCAGTTGCAGGCGATCGCGCCCTACGACTCGCAGCCCGTTGTGCGGCCGCCGCAGGGCGACCATGTGCTGATCAAGCAGTTGCTGGAAACCGGCGTGCAGACCTTGCTGATCCCGATGGTCGAGTCGGGCGAGCAGGCCCGGCACCTGGTTGAGGCGATGCGCTATCCGCCGGAAGGCATCCGTGGCGTCGGCAGCTCGATCGCCCGCGCGGCCCGCTGGGGGCGGATCACCGATTACGCGGAACGGGCTAACGACCAGATGTGCCTGCTGGTGCAGGTGGAAACCCGTGCCGGCCTGGAGAATCTCGACGCGATCCTGGCGGTGCCGGGCGTCGACGGGGTGTTCTTCGGTGCGGTGGATCTGGCCGCGTCCTTCGGCCTGCTTGGCCAGCCGAATCACCCGGACATCGTGGCGCGCATCGAGGACGGCCTGCGGCGTACCGCGGCCAGCGGCAAGGCCGGCGGCGTGCTGTGCGGCAACCGGGAGCTGGTGGCCCGCTACCGGGATGCCGGCGCCCGCTTCATCGCCGTCGGTGTCGATGGGATGCTGCTGGCGGCGGCAACCTCCGAGCTCTGCGCATCCTTCAAGGGCGGTGGTTTCGGCGGGGTGGGGGGCTACGGCTGACCCTGCAGCGGCCTGGGCGGGTCTTGCAAAAGGCCCGCGGATGTGCCAGCATTACCGGCTCCCTCGGGATAGGAAAGGGTTTTCTTACTATCCGCCGACGGGCAACCTTGTCCTACCGTTCGCATGACGGAGGGCTTTTATCCACAAGGAGATTCCATGCGGCATTACGAAGTCGTATTCATCGTTCACCCCGATCAGAGCGAGCAGGTTCCCGCCATGATCGAGCGTTATCGTTCCCTCGTGACCTCCCAGAACGGCCAGATCCATCGTCTGGAAGACTGGGGTCGTCGTCAGCTGGCCTACCCGATCCAGAAGATCCACAAGGCTCACTACGTGCTGATGAACATCGAGTGCGATCAGTCCACCATTGCTGAGCTCGAGCACGGCTTCAAGTTCAACGACGCCGTCCTGCGTTACCTGTCCATCCGCACCAAGCGCGCCGTGACCACCCCGTCGCCGATGATGAAGGAAGAAAAGGCTCGTTCCCTGACTTCCGGTGCTGATGAGGCCAAGCCGGCTGCCGAGCAGCCCGCTGCCTGAGTTGCAGGAAGCGCAGCGCAACAGTTTTGAGATTGATGGCGTCCTGACCGAAATCGGCGCCTTGCGTTACTCCCCCGGTGGTGTGCCGGTGCTGGCAGGACGCTTGGAACACCGGTCCCGGCAGGTCGAAGCAGGCGTGGAGCGGGATGTAAGCCTCGAGCTGCAGGTTGTAGCTCTGGGTGACAAGGCGAAATTGCTCGCCAGTGCCCGTCTGGGATGTCCGGCGCATGTCGTCGGATTTCTCGCCGCCAAAGGCCTGCGTAGCCGGACGCCTGTATTGCACATCGATACGATCGAATTTTTTGAAGGAATGAATCATGGCATTCAAGCCAGCAATGAAGCGTAAGGACGACCGTGGCGGTCGCAGCCTTTTCAAGCGTCGCAAGTTCTGCCGTTTCAGCGCAGAGAAGATTGAAGAAATCGATTACAAGGATGTGGACATCCTGAAGGATTTCATCACCGAAAACGCCAAGATCATGCCGGCGCGCATCACCGGCACCAAGTCTGGTTACCAGCGTCAGCTGTCCACCGCGATCAAGCGTGCCCGCTTCCTCGCCCTGCTGCCCTACACCGACCTGCATCAGTAATTCCGGAGAGACAGCATGCAAATCATTCTTTTGGACAAGGTTGTCAATCTGGGTGGCCTCGGTGACGTGGTCAAGGTCAAGGACGGTTACGCTCGTAACTTCCTGATCCCGCAAGGCAAGGCCAAGCGCGCCAACGCTGCTAACCTGGCTGAGTTCGAAGCCCGCCGCGTCGAGCTCGAGCGCATCGCTGCCGAGCAGCTGGCTGCCGCTCAGGCTCGTGGCGAAAAGCTCGAAGGCTCCGTCGTGACTATCTCCCGCAAGGCAGGTGTCGATGGCCGTCTGTTCGGCTCCGTGACCAACGCCGACATCGCTGAAGCGCTGAAGGCTCTGGGTTTCGAAGTCGAGAAGTCCGCCGTCCGCATGCCGGAAGGCCCGCTGAAGGTTGTCGGCGAGTTCCCGCTCGTCGTCTCCCTGCACACCGATGTGACTGCTAACATCGCTGTCACGGTGGTTGGCGAGAACTGATCGTCAGGAGAGCTTTCGCTCCCCATGAAAAAGGCTGCCTCGTGCAGCCTTTTTTGTTTTCTGGCCAGCCTGACTGGTTTCCTGTGTTGCTGAAGACCCATGCGCAAATCCGATAGTCATTCTGAAGATCCCGTCATGTCCTCCCTGCGGCTGCCGCCGCATTCTGTTGAGGCGGAGCAGTCGCTGCTGGGCGGCCTGCTGATCGACAACTCTGTGTGGGAGCGCGTTGGCGACATCGTCAATGAAGCCGACTTCTACCGGGACGATCACCGGCGGATCTTCCGCCATATCGCCAAGCTGGTGGAAATGGGCAAGCCGGCCGACGTGGTGACGGTGTTCGAGAGTCTGGAGAAGAATGGTGAGGCTGAGCATGTCGGCGGCCTTGCCTATCTTGGCGAGATCGCTAACAGTACGCCGTCGGCGGCGAACGTGCGGCGCTACGGCGAGATCATTCGGGAGCGGGCCATCCTGCGCAAGCTGGTTTCCGTGGGGGACGATATCGCTGCCAGCGCGCTGACGCCGTCAGGCAAGGATGCCAAGACCCTGCTTGACGAGGCGGAGGCCAAGGTATTCGAGATTGCAGAGGCAGGTGCGCGGACGGTCAGCGGCTTTCAGGCGATTCAGCCGATCCTGGGGCAGGTGGTCGATCGTATCCAGGAGCTGTACGACCGGGATTCGCCGGCAGGCATTACCGGTGTGCCGACGGGCCTGACCGACCTGGATGAGAAGACCTCGGGCCTGCAGCCGTCAGACATGATCGTGCTGGCTGCGCGTCCTGGTATGGGCAAGACCTCGCTGGCGCTGAACATCGCCGAGACGGTCGCGGTGGAGGCGGGCTTGCCGGTGGCCATCTTCTCGATGGAAATGCCGGGCACCCAGCTGGCGACTCGTTTCCTCTCGTCCGTTGGCCGCATCGACCAGCACAAGATCCGGACCGGCAAGCTGAATGACGAGGAGTGGCAGCGCCTGACCTACGCGCTGGGTAAGCTCCATGAGGCACCGATCTTCATCGATGAAACGCCGGGCCTCAATCCGACCGACTTGCGCGCTCGCTGTCGTCGCCTGCACCGCCAGTGCGGTCGGCTGGGCCTGATCGTCATCGACTACCTGCAGCTGATGACTTCGCTAAAGGAAAGCGATAACCGCTCGGCTGAACTGTCCGAGATCTCCCGTTCGGTCAAATCCCTGGCCAAAGAGTTGCATGTGCCGATCATTGCGCTGTCGCAGTTGAACCGTAGTCTTGAGCAACGGCCGAACAAGCGCCCGGTGGCGTCCGATCTGCGGGAGTCCGGTGCAATCGAACAGGATGCAGACATCATCATGTTCATTTACCGGGACGAGATCTATAACCCTGACTCGCCGGACAAGGGGATGGCGGAACTGATTATCTCGAAGCACCGTAATGGTTCAACGGGGACCGTCCGGATGACCTTTATTGGTGAGTTCACGCGCTTCGAGAACTTTGCCGGTACTTATACCGGCGCAGGCGCTCCGGAATACTGATTGCTTGGATATCTAATTATTTTCCCAAATAGTGTTGACGCATTCCGATAACTCTTTATAATGCGCAGCTCTTTCGCTGCAGCGCGTTACGAAGTAGGCGCTACGGGGTGAGGAGGCGGTGCTGAAGCGGTTTGTGTGTTTCGGTGCTGGCGCGTTAAGCAGTTTGTTTCGAAGTGCTGAAACAAACTGCTTGACAGGGTTAAAAGGCTCTGTATAATGCGCACCTCTTCGCTGCTTCTGCAGCAGTTCTTTAAAAAGATGAACAACCGATAGGTGTGGGTGCTCGGTTTTGAGGGGTGACTGATTTATATCAGAAGCCACAAAGAAATTGAAGTATCTGCAGAAATCGTCAGGTTTCTGGAGTTTTTGGATTGAACTTAAGAGTTTGATCCTGGCTCAGATTGAACGCTGGCGGCATGCTTTACACATGCAAGTCGAACGGCAGCACGGGCTTCGGCCTGGTGGCGAGTGGCGAACGGGTGAGTAATGCATCGGAACGTGCCGTGTAATGGGGGATAACGTAGCGAAAGTTACGCTAATACCGCATACGCCCTGAGGGGGAAAGCGGGGGATCGTAAGACCTCGCGTTATACGAGCGGCCGATGTCGGATTAGCTAGTTGGTGGGGTAAAGGCCTACCAAGGCGACGATCCGTAGCGGGTCTGAGAGGATGATCCGCCACACTGGGACTGAGACACGGCCCAGACTCCTACGGGAGGCAGCAGTGGGGAATTTTGGACAATGGGCGAAAGCCTGATCCAGCCATGCCGCGTGAGTGAAGAAGGCCTTCGGGTTGTAAAGCTCTTTCAGTCGGAAAGAAATCCTTCGGGTTAATACCTCGGGGGGATGACGGTACCGACAGAAGAAGCACCGGCTAACTACGTGCCAGCAGCCGCGGTAATACGTAGGGTGCGAGCGTTAATCGGAATTACTGGGCGTAAAGCGTGCGCAGGCGGTGATGTAAGACAGATGTGAAATCCCCGGGCTCAACCTGGGAACTGCGTTTGTGACTGCATCACTCGAGTACGGCAGAGGGAGGTGGAATTCCGCGTGTAGCAGTGAAATGCGTAGAGATGCGGAGGAACACCGATGGCGAAGGCAGCCTCCTGGGCCAGTACTGACGCTCATGCACGAAAGCGTGGGGAGCAAACAGGATTAGATACCCTGGTAGTCCACGCCCTAAACGATGTCAACTAGTTGTTCGGTGAGGAGACTCATTGAGTAACGCAGCTAACGCGTGAAGTTGACCGCCTGGGGAGTACGGCCGCAAGGTTAAAACTCAAAGGAATTGACGGGGACCCGCACAAGCGGTGGATGATGTGGATTAATTCGATGCAACGCGAAAAACCTTACCTACCCTTGACATGCCAGGAACTTGCCAGAGATGGCTTGGTGCTCGAAAGAGAGCCTGGACACAGGTGCTGCATGGCTGTCGTCAGCTCGTGTCGTGAGATGTTGGGTTAAGTCCCGCAACGAGCGCAACCCTTGTCATTAGTTGCCAGCATTAAGTTGGGCACTCTAATGAGACTGCCGGTGACAAACCGGAGGAAGGTGGGGATGACGTCAAGTCCTCATGGCCCTTATGGGTAGGGCTTCACACGTCATACAATGGTCGGTACAGAGGGTTGCCAAGCCGCGAGGTGGAGCCAATCCCAGAAAGCCGATCGTAGTCCGGATTGGAGTCTGCAACTCGACTCCATGAAGTCGGAATCGCTAGTAATCGCAGATCAGCATGCTGCGGTGAATACGTTCCCGGGTCTTGTACACACCGCCCGTCACACCATGGGAGTGGGGTTTACCAGAAGTAGGTAGCTTAACCGCAAGGAGGGCGCTTACCACGGTGAGCTTCATGACTGGGGTGAAGTCGTAACAAGGTAGCCGTATCGGAAGGTGCGGCTGGATCACCTCCTTTCTAGAGAAAAACCTCTGAATCGAGTATCCACAACCTATCGGTTGTTTTTTAAAGAACAGTGAGAGGCTGGGCGTCAGGCAGTGAGACATCGCGGGCTGATGTCGGGCTGTCTGGGCTGATCCTCGAAACAGTAATGGGGGTCAGTAGCTCAGTCGGTTAGAGCACCGTCTTGATAAGGCGGGGGTCGTAGGTTCGATTCCTACCTGACCCACCAAGCGATCAAAGGGGGCATAGCTCAGCTGGGAGAGCACCGGCTTTGCAAGCCGGGGGTCGTCGGTTCGATCCCGACTGCCTCCACCAGAGATCAGAACAAAGCAGCACGGTGCGTGTGCTTTGTTCTGGTTTTTGCCAGTAAGACTGTTCGATCTTTAACAAAGTGGAAGAAGTGTGTAGCGTCTGTTGATGAGACAGAGGCTACATGGGTTGTGTGATTGCATTTGCATCACTGCTGGCTTTGAACCAGCACAGTGGTGATGCGCACAAGCGCGAGTTCGTCGATAGCTTTGTCTCTGAGCAATCAGAGTGCAACGTTATAGGATCAAGCGACAAAGTGCATGTGGTGGATGCCTTGGCGATCACAGGCGATGAAGGACGTGCAAGCCTGCGAAAAGCGGGGGGGAGCTGGCAATGGAGCTTTGATCCCCCGATATCCGAATGGGGAAACCCACCTCTTTTGAGGTATCCCTGACTGAATTCATAGGTCAGTGGAAGCGAACCGGGAGAACTGAAACATCTAAGTACCCCGAGGAAAAGAAATCAACCGAGATTCCCCAAGTAGTGGCGAGCGAACGGGGATGAGCCTGCACGACTAAACCGGTTACTTAACAGAACAAGCTGGAAAGCTTGGCCATAGTGGGTGATAGCCCCGTATGTGAAAAGTAGCCGGCGGGTCTGAGCGTGCGACAAGTAGGGCGGGACACGTGAAATCCTGTCTGAAGATGGGGGGACCATCCTCCAAGGCTAAATACTCGTGATCGACCGATAGTGAACCAGTACCGTGAGGGAAAGGCGAAAAGAACCCCGGGAGGGGAGTGAAATAGATCCTGAAACCGCATGCATACAAACAGTGGGAGCCTCGCAAGGGGTGACTGCGTACCTTTTGTATAATGGGTCAGCGACTTACGTTCAGTAGCAAGCTTAACCGGATAGGGGAGGCGTAGCGAAAGCGAGTCTGATAAGGGCGATTCAGTTGCTGGGCGTAGACCCGAAACCAAGTGATCTATCCATGGCCAGGATGAAGGTGCGGTAACACGCACTGGAGGTCCGAACCCACTAATGTTGAAAAATTAGGGGATGAGCTGTGGATAGGGGTGAAAGGCTAAACAAACTTGGAAATAGCTGGTTCTCCCCGAAAACTATTTAGGTAGTGCCTCGTGCGGACACTTCCGGGGGTAGAGCACTGTAATCGTTGGGGGGGTCATTGCGATCTACCCCGCGATAGCAAACTCCGAATACCGGAAAGTGATACACGGGAGACAGACGGTGGGTGCTAACGTCCATCGTCAAGAGGGAAACAACCCAGACCGCCAGCTAAGGTCCCAAATACATGGCTAAGTGGAAAACGAGGTGGGAAGGCATAGACAGCTAGGAGGTTGGCTTAGAAGCAGCCACCCTTTAAAGAAAGCGTAATAGCTCACTAGTCGAGTCGTCCTGCGCGGAAGATGTAACGGGGCTCAAGCCATGAACCGAAGCTGCGGATCTCGTAAGAGATGGTAGGGGAGCGTTCTGTAAGTCTGTGAAGGTGTCTTGTAAAGGATGCTGGAGATATCAGAAGTGCGAATGCTGACATGAGTAGCGATAAAGGGTGTGAAAAGCACCCTCGCCGAAAGCCCAAGGTTTCCTGCGCAACGTTCATCGACGCAGGGTGAGTCGGCCCCTAAGGCGAGGCAGAAATGCGTAGTCGATGGGAAACAGGTCAATATTCCTGTACCGCTCTATGATGCGATGGGGGGACGGAGAAGGTTAGGTCAGCCGGGTGTTGGACGTCCCGGTTTAAGCGTGTAGGCGTGCTCTTTAGGCAAATCCGGAGAGCTTAGCTGAGGCGTGACGACGAGGTCTCTTTGAGACCGAAGTGATTGATACCCTGCTTCCAGGAAAAGCCTCTAAGCTTCAGTCATAGAGTGACCGTACCGCAAACCGACACAGGTGGGCAGGTAGAAGATACTAAGGCGCTTGAGAGAACTCAGGAGAAGGAACTCGGCAAATTGATACCGTAACTTCGGGAGAAGGTATGCCTCGGTAGCTTGTAGGAGTACATCCGAAGGGCGAAGAGGCCGCAGAGAATCGGTGGCTGCGACTGTTTATTAAAAACACAGCACTCTGCAAACACGAAAGTGGACGTATAGGGTGTGACGCCTGCCCGGTGCCGGAAGGTTAAGTGATGGGGTGCAAGCTCTTGATCGAAGCCCCGGTAAACGGCGGCCGTAACTATAACGGTCCTAAGGTAGCGAAATTCCTTGTCGGGTAAGTTCCGACCTGCACGAATGGCGTAACGATGGCCACACTGTCTCCTCCTGAGACTCAGCGAAGTTGAAGTGTTTGTGAAGATGCAATCTCCCCGCGGCTAGACGGAAAGACCCCATGAACCTTTACTGTAGCTTTGCATTGGACTTTGACGGGACTTGTGTAGGATAGGTGGGAGGCGCTGAGACCAGGACGCTAGTTCTGGTGGAGCCGTCCTTGAAATACCACCCTGGTGTCGTTGAGGTTCTAACCTAGGTCTGTGAATCCAGATCGGGGACCGTGCATGGTAGGCAGTTTGACTGGGGCGGTCTCCTCCCAAAAGGTAACGGAGGAGTACGAAGGTCTTCTAGGTACGGTCGGACATCGTACTGATAGTGCAATGGCAAAAGAAGGCTTGACTGCGAGACCGACAAGTCGAGCAGGTGCGAAAGCAGGTCATAGTGATCCGGTGGTTCTGTATGGAAGGGCCATCGCTCAACGGATAAAAGGTACTCTGGGGATAACAGGCTGATTCCGCCCAAGAGTTCACATCGACGGCGGAGTTTGGCACCTCGATGTCGGCTCATCACATCCTGGGGCTGTAGCCGGTCCCAAGGGTATGGCTGTTCGCCATTTAAAGTGGTACGTGAGCTGGGTTTAAAACGTCGTGAGACAGTTTGGTCCCTATCTGCCGTGGGCGCTGGATATTTGAGGGGGCCTGCTCCTAGTACGAGAGGACCGGAGTGGACGGATCTCTGGTGTACCGGTTGTGACGCCAGTCGCATCGCCGGGTAGCTAAATCCGGAAGAGATAACCGCTGAAAGCATCTAAGCGGGAAACTCGCCTCAAGATGAGATATCCCTGGGAACTTGATTCCCCTGAAGGGTCGTTGAAGACCACGACGTTGATAGGCTGGGTGTGGAAGCGCAGTAATGCGTTAAGCTAACCAGTACTAATTGCCCGTGAGGCTTGATCCTATAACCTTGCAAAAAAGTGCAAGATGAACACCGCGCACAGCGCAGTCACACACCCCACAGAACACTTCTTCCCTTTGACGCTCAGCGCGAAAGCGCGCCTGAGCGGTACAAGTTATAGTCTGACGACCATAGCGTCTTGGAACCACCCCTTCCCATCCCGAACAGGACCGTGAAACGAGACCACGCCGATGATAGTGCACAGCCGTGCGTGAAAGTAGGTCATCGTCAGACTAACCCATCGAAGCCCCCGCAGAGTTCTCTGCGGGGGCTTTTTGTATTGGAAATTCGGAACCAAGAACACCCGCCCGAACCCGCGCAACCCTTACCGTATCACCATACAGCCGCGTAACGACCCGAATGTCAAGTTCGGGCATGATGGAGCGGCAAGGCTCAATTGCGTTCAATAGCAATGGTTGAAGTTGTGAATGGAAGCAGTGAAACACCGCTCAGGGGTCATCCCTGAAAGGAACGATACCCGAATACGGCGATGAAAGACTCAACCCAGCGTTGGACGGCCAAGCGCAAGAGCGCGTTGGTGATGGAAGCCCTGCAGGAAAAGACATACGGGCGTTTTGTCTGATTCTTTGGATACTTGGGGCGGATTGTGTATGGGAGTCATGATCTGTTGTCCTCGGTTGCCGGGTCATAGGGAAATGCAATCGGGTGGAATGACGACCATGTGCATGGATAATGCCCGGCTGGCGGCGCTGTTCCCGGATATCCCGACAAAGTAAGGCAGGTTCTGCCTGGTCAGTCTTTCGCGATCGGGACGTATGGCGACAAGGCGGGAGCACGGGGCTCTGTTTCGGGCAACATGACGTTTCCCCTTGCCTGGCTTGAAGGGATGGATATTTCTCAACCTAGCCAAGGTGGCGCGCAATTGCGAGATCCATGTTGTGGGGGGCTCGACTTCAGTTCATGAAGGAGCCGTGCCGCCGCTAGCTGTGGGGACAACGGCTGCCGTTTGATCGATGCATGACAGGAGCGCCAATGCTGCAGATAGAGATAGCCGACAGGATTGCGACCGTGACCCTGGACAGGGAAGACCGGCGTAATGCGCTTTGTGAGGAAATGGTCGAGGAGTTCTCGGCGGCGCTGGAATCCTTTCGTGGGGTAGGTGTGCGCTGCGTGGTGCTGCGAGCCAGGCCGGGCTGCAAAGTCTGGTCTGCCGGCCACGACATCAATGAGTTGCCAGAGGCCGGACACGATCCGCTGGCGTGGCGCGATCCGTTGCGCAAGTTGATTCGGGAGATCGAGAGTTTTCCTGCGCCGATCATCGCGATGATCGAGGGAAGCGTGTGGGGTGGTGCGTGTGAAACCGTGTTTGCCTGTGATCTGATCGTCGCTGCGGATGATGTGACCTTTGCGGCAACGCCAGCCAAACTGAGCGTGCCTTACAATGTGGGGGGCTTGCTGACTTTTCTGAATGCAGCAAACCTGCGCCTAGCCAAGGAAATGCTGTTTACCGCCGCTCCGCTGCCAGCGTCACGTTTGTGCAGTCTCGGGGTGATCAATCATGTCGTACCGAAGGTGGAGTTGGACGATGTGGTTTACGCTATGGCGAATCGTATTGCTGAGAATGCGCCCCTCTCCATTTCCGTAATGAAGGAGCAATTACGGATTTTGGCTGGCGCGCATGCCATGGCCCCGGAGGATTTCGAGCGGATCCAGGGCTTGCGTAGGGTGGTTTACAACAGCCGTGACTATGCGGAAGGACGACTGGCTTTCAAAGAGAAGCGGAGGCCGGAATTCAACGGAGAGTGAGCGACTCGTCCAAGTGTGCGGTGAGCGCCGCGATGTATCAATGCTCGAGGATCTACAAATGCAGAGCGAACAACGCAGGAAATTCAGCCGGGTGCACTTCCAGGAGGGGGCAATGCTGCAGTTGGCCGGGCATGGGCTGGCGTGCGAAGTGCGCGACCTGTCATTGAAAGGTGCATTGCTGACCTGTCCCGCTGTGGAGGGGCAGGTCAGTTCCGCCAAACGTGGCGAAGCCTGCCAATTGCGGCTGGTTCTGTCCGGGATAGGCGATGCCACGGTGTCGATGGATGGCGAGATTGCTCATGTCGAGCAAACTGGCGGCCAGCTTCATATCGGCATGCGCTGCAGGGAGATCGATCTGGACAGCATCACCCATCTGCGTCGTCTGGTGGAGCTCAATCTCGGGGATGCGGGTGTACTGGACCGTGAGATGGCCGCGCTGACAAGTGGTGACTGAAACATTCGCGGCGGCTGAGGTTTGGTGCCGCCGCGTTCGCTACGATCAGGTGCTGCTTCGGATGTGAAGTCAGCGCTTGATCTGATGGCCGATCACGCCGCCTACCGCTGCGCCACCGACCGTACCGCTCGTGCTGCCGCCGGTCAGCACCGATCCGGCAACGCCACCGATTGCCGCGCCGATTGCCGTGTTCTTGTCCCGGGAACTCATGTTCGAGCAGCCCGTGAAAGTGCTCATGGCCAGCACAAGCACCAAGGTTCTCGTCATCGTTTTCATGCTGTTCTCCAGTTGCTCTTCACTGTCGGTCGAGGCCGACGGCTTGTTTTTCCACTGTAGAAGATGCGCTGACGAGGGGGTGTAACCAGTCGTATGGATTTGTAAGCCGGCGTGCTGGGTGATTGCCGGCTTGGGCGCGCTCAGAGCACGAGGCCAGCGAATACTTCCTTGAAATAGGCGTCGTCTTCGGTTGCAACCTGGTGTCCGTTGGCGCTTTGATGGCGTTCGGCTTCGACCCGCTGTTCCAACTGCTTGGCAAGAAGATCGCGCAGTTCGGTGAAGCTCATGGCAGTGTCCTTTCAAGTGAGGGTTGGCGCGGCCTGCCACCTGGCGAGGGAGGAGAGGAAGGCGGGCGGCAGGCTATTTCGTCGCGCCGTACCGTCAATATATTTCGCGTGTTGCGGTGCAGCAAACGAGTATTTGTAATGCTACGATTAAGCTTTTCTTATTCGTTGGCGTGATGAGCTATCGATTGCCCCCTCTTTCTGCGCTGCGCGCATTTGAGTCGGCCGCCCGTCATCTGAGCTTCAAGCGAGCGGCTGCCGAACTCTTCGTGACGCCCGCGGCGATCAGCCAGCAGATCAAGACGCTCGAGACCTATCTCGATACCCCATTGTTCCGGCGCTTGCCGCGTGCGCTGGAGCTTACGGATGCGGGCGTTGCGATGCTGCCCAAGGTCAGCGAAGGACTCGCCAATCTCGTCGCGGCCGTGGAAACGACGCGCCACGGCGGGCCGCGTGCGCTGACGGTCCATGTCCCTCCTTTTTTTGCGCTGCGCTGGCTCGTGCCGCGGCTGCCACTGTTTGCGGCGTTGCACCCTGACATCGAATTGCGCCTGACCAGCAGCGATGCCAGCATCGACGGGGTGGGGGAGCCGGTCGAGGTGCTGGCAGACCTGCACGGCGATGTGACCGACGTGATGGTGCGTTTTGGTGCCGGGCGTTACGCAGGCTCCCAATGCGACCTGATTCTCGCGCCGGACTACATGCTGGTGTGCAGCCCGGAATTGATTGCTCGCTCAGGGCCTCTGCTGGCGCCGGCGGAGGTGTGTCGCCAAGTGTTGATCCATGATGAGTCCTTGCCGGACGAAGGTGGGCGTCCGAACTGGGCGGACTGGTTTCGTCTGGCCGGTCTACCGGGGGCCGATGTCAGTCGGGGACCACGCTTCTCGAGCACTGCGCTCGTGCTCGAAGCGGTTCTGGGCGGGCAGGGCGTGGCCCTGATCCTGCGGCCGCTCATTGAGGCCGATGTGGCAGCCGGCCGCCTGATTCTGCCTTTCGATGTGTCCATGCCTTCCCGCTATGCCTATCATCTGGTGATCTCCGATTCCGTCAGCGAGCGTCCGGAAGTGCGGGCTTTTCGCGAGTGGATGCTGACGGAAGCGGTCAAGCCGGACGGGCGGTAATGATGCGACCTTATCGCCAAATTTTCGGGTGATATAATCCGGCTTTGCCGAATTTCGCCACTGCCTGGCTTTTCCCGTGCAGCTTTTTGCCCTTGGGTTGAATCACCACACCGCGCCCCTGTCGATCCGCGAACAGGTCGCGTTTCGTCCTGAGCGTCTGGTTCAGGCACTGGCTGATCTGGTGGAGGCCAAGCCGGTGAAAGAGGCGGCCATCCTGTCCACCTGCAACCGCACCGAGTTGTATTTTGCGACCCAGCAGCCCCAGCATGCGGCGGACTGGTTTGCCGAGTACCACCGGGTCGCGCTGAAGGACATCTCTCCCTACCTTTATACATTTCCGCAGCGGGACGCGATCCGCCACGTGTTCCGTGTGGCGAGCGGGCTCGACTCGATGGTTATCGGCGAGCCGCAGATCCTTGGGCAGATGAAGGATGCGGTGCGCCAGGCCGAAGAGGCCGGGACGCTGGGCGCGACGATGCACAAGCTCTTCCAGCGCACCTTCTCGGTGGCCAAGGAAGTGCGCTCGACGACGGCGATCGGTGCCAACATCGTGTCGATGGCGGCCGCGGCCGTGCATCTGTCGGAGCGGATCTTCGAGCGGGTCAGCGACCAGAAGGTGTTGTTCATCGGTGCCGGCGAGATGATCGAGCTGTGCGCGGCGCACTTTGGCGGAGCCAAGCCCCGCCGCCTGACGATCGCCAACCGGACCCAGTCTCGGGCGGAAAACCTGGCGGCCCGTTTCGGCGGCGATGTGCTGCGTCTCGACCAGGTGGGTGAGGCGCTGGCCGGCTACGACATCGTGGTGTCCTGCACCGGCAGCCCCTTGCCCATCATCGGGCTCGGCATGGTTGAACGGGCCCTCAAGGTGCGTCGCCATCGCCCGATGGTCATGGTGGACCTGGCCGTGCCGCGGGATATCGAGGGTGAAGTCGCCGGGCTCGACGACGTGTTCCTCTACACTGTGGATGATCTCGCGCAGGTGGTGGATTCCGGTCTCGAATCCCGCCAGGCGGCGGTGGTCGAGGCAGAAACCATCATCGATGAACGCGTAGATGGCTTCCTGCATTGGCTCGACAGCCGCGATACGGTGCCGACGATCCGGGCGCTGCGCTCCCATGCGGATGAGTTGCGCCGGGCCGAACTTGAGCGGGCCGTGCGCCTGCTGTCCCGCGGCGACGATCCGCAGAAGGTGCTCGAGGCCCTCAGCCACGGGCTAACCAACAAGTTCATGCATGCCCCGACGCGCTTCCTGAACGACGCGGAGGGCGACCAGCGGGGCGACAGCGCCGAGCTGGTCCAGCGTATCTTCAATCTCCACCGAGACCACTAGCCCCTGCCGGGGCAGTCGTCCTCGCCTGCAGCCGCAGGCCCCATGCCAATGAAACAGCGTATCCGCGACAAGCTGGACAATCTTGCCGACCGTCTGCAGGAGCTCGATCGCCTGCTCGCCAGCAGCGAGGCGGCCAGCGACATGGACAACTACCGCAAGCTCACGCGCGAGCATGCCGAAATCTCGCCGGTCGTCGCGCTCTACCGGGATTTCTGTCAGGCGCTCGAAGACGAAGCCACCGCCCGGGACATGCTGGCCGACCCGGAGATGAAGGAACTGGCCGTTGCCGAGCTGGAGACCGCCCAGGCGACCCAGGCGCGCATCGACGGCGAACTGCAGACGGCCTTGCTGCCCCGCGATCCCAACGATGAGCGCAACCTGTTCCTGGAAATCCGCGCGGGTACCGGTGGCGACGAGGCGGCGCTGTTCGCCGGTGACCTGCTGCGCATGTACACCCGTTACGCGGAGCGTCAGGGCTGGCGTGTCGAGATCATTTCGGCCAGCGATTCCGAACTGGGCGGCTACAAGGAGGTCATCGTCCGGGTGGCCGGCAATGGCGCCTATTCCCGCCTGAAGTTCGAATCCGGTGGCCACCGCGTGCAGCGGGTGCCGGCCACCGAGACCCAGGGGCGCATCCATACGTCTGCTTGCACCGTGGCCGTGATGCCCGAAGCCGATGAAGTCGGCGACGTGGAACTCAACCCGGCCGATCTGCGCATCGATACCTTCCGGGCCTCCGGTGCGGGCGGCCAGCACATCAACAAGACCGACTCGGCGGTGCGTATCACCCACATTCCTACCGGCATCGTGGCAGAATGCCAGGACGGGCGCTCCCAGCACCAGAACAAGGCTTCCGCGCTGCGTGTGCTGGCGGCGCGAATCAAGGACATCCAGGTACGCGAGCAGCAGGCCCGCGAGGCTGCGACCCGCAAGAGCCTGGTCGGCAGCGGCGATCGTTCGGAACGCATCCGCACCTACAACTACCCGCAAGGCCGGCTCACCGATCATCGCATCAACCTGACCCTCTACAAGCTCGACGCGGTGATGCAGGGCGAGCTGGATGAAGTCATCGCGGCGCTGACTGCAGAGCATCAGGCCGAACTCCTGGCGGCACTGGCCGACGAGAATGCCTGAGCGGACCCTCGGGGCCGCGCTGGCGGCGGCGCGGGGGCGCATCCCGGCCAGCGAGGCGCGCATGTTCCTGTGCAGGCTGCTCGGCATCGGGGCTGCTCAGGTGGCGGCCTACCCGGAACGCGGCCTGTCGCTCGAGCAGTCCGCGCACTATGCGGCCTGGCTCGAACGTCGAGCGGCTGGCGAGCCGATGGCCTACATTCTCGGAGAGCGGGAATTCTACGGGCGGCCTTTCCAGGTGGGCTCGGCGGTGCTGATTCCACGCCCCGAAACCGAACTGATCGTCGATCTGGTCCGCGAGCGGATTGGTCCGGGGAGCGCGCCGCGCATCCTTGATCTGGGAACGGGTAGCGGCGCGCTGGCCGTGACGTTGGCGCTGGAGATTCCGGAGGCGCAGGTGATGGCGGTGGACCTGTCACCGGCCGCACTCGAGGTCGCGCGTGGCAATGCGGCCCGCCTCGGTGCTACGGTGCGCTTCATCGCGAGCGACTGGTTTTCCGCGGTGGACGCGACAGCTTTCGATTTCATTGTCAGCAATCCACCGTATATTGCCGATGCGGATCCGCACCTGGATGATGGCGACGTGCGTTTCGAGCCCCGCACGGCGCTGGCGTCAGGGCCCGCAGGGCTCGACGATCTGCGCCGGATTGCGCTGGCGGCGCCGGCCTTTCTGGCGCCCCGCGGTTACCTGTTCATGGAGCATGGCTACGATCAGGCAGCAATGGTCCGTGACTTGCTTGTTTCCTCTGGCTTCCAGGAGGTGGCGTCGGCAGTGGATCTGGCTGGTATCGAAAGAACGAGCCATGGCCGCCGCCCTTGACGCCTTCCTCCGTCAGGCCTAGACTTTCCCGACTGAATTGCTCAACTATTCTATTTGCGAGACCACGATGGACGTTCAAAAGATCATTCACGAACAAGTCACTACGCACCCGGTCGTGCTGTACATGAAGGGTACGCCGGCCATGCCGCGCTGTGGCTTCTCCGCCGCCGCCGCGCAGATCCTCAAGGTTTCCGGTGTGCAGGACCTGTTCTCTGTCGACGTGCTGTCCGACGACGCCATCCGCCAGGGCATCAAGGAATACGCCAACTGGCCGACCATTCCGCAGCTCTACATCAAGGGCGAATTCGTCGGCGGTTCGGACATCATGAAGGAAATGTTCGACTCCGGTGAGCTGAAGAAGCTGATCGACGAAGCGCTGGCCTGAACTAAGCGGGCTTGAAAACAGACGGGGCAGCCATTGGCTGCCCCGTTTGCATTGGTGGCCAGCTTGCTTCAGACGCTGGAGATGCGGCTGTTGGCCAGGGACAGGCGGGTGGCGAGGACTTCGAGGAAGCCCTTGTAGAAGTGCATCTGGCACAGCGCGGAGGCGCGCAGCAGGGCCGGCGCCCGGATGATCAGGATGCGCGTCTCGGCGGTGGCTTCCACCGAAGCGGTGCGTGCGCCGCGTCCGGCCGTGAAGAGTGCCATCTCACCGAAGCAGTCGCCGGTGCTGAGCACGTTGAGCAGGTGGCCCTTCTTGATGATGCGCAGCTCGCCATCCACGACGATGCAGAAATGATTGCCCGGCTCGCCTTCCTTCATGACGATGGAGCCGGCCGGAACCAGTCTCCATTCCGCGAAGCGGACGATCTCCCAGATTTCGATGTCGCTGAATTCCCGGAAAAAGCGGAAGGCGCGCAGACGCTCGAACTTGGCACTCTCCGGCGGCTCGCTGCGGTCGTCCGCTGCGAGGTTGCGGTTGCGGTAGGCCTGGGCCAGGTCGTGGGAAAACTCCATCCAGGTCGCGTAACGGGCGGATAGGTCCTTCTGCATCGCGCGCACGACGATGGCATCCAGTTCGGGCGGAATTTCAGGACGGATGCTCGATGGCGGTGGGGCGACCTGGTTGGCGATCTGGTAGATCAGGTTGACGTTGGTGCTGGCCTGGAAGGGCAGCTGCCCGGTCAGCAGCTGGTACATCACCACACCGAGGGAATAGATGTCGGTGCGGTGATCCAGCGGCATTTCGCGGACCTGCTGCGGCGACATGTAGGCCGGCGAACCAAGGCCCGACACCTGCGTCGTCTCACTGGCCGTGAATATAGCCGCGCCGAAGTCGGACACCTTGATGTCCTGACCATTCGGTGAGGTGAGCAGGATGTTGGCCGGCTTGATGTCCCGGTGCGTGACGCCCTGCAGGTAGGCGTAATCGAGGGCCCGCGTGCACTTGAAGATGATCTCCACGAGGCGCTCGAAGGACAGCAGATTGTCCGGCTTCGTGAAGGGCTCCAGCGTGCCGCCGGGCACGTACTCCATCACCACGTAGGCGTCCCGATCCTCGATGACCGCATCGTGGATCTGGGCGATGTGCGGATGCTGCAGCTTGCCGGCGAGGGAGGCCTCGTTGAGCAGCAGGTGGTGGTACAGCGCGGTGCGGTCGGTACTGCGCAGGATCTCCGGATGGAGGCGCTTGATGGCCACCTCGCGCTGGCTGAAAGGATCGAAGCCGAGATAGACGGCGCTCGTTGCGCTCTCGCCGAGCAAACGCCGGATCTCGTACTTGCCGATCCTTTCCATCATGTCTCTCCTCAGGCCAGACGCGCACGGGCGCGAGCGATGGCTGCGCGCACCTGATTGGGGGCCGTACCGCCCACGTGATCGCGGGCCGCCAGCGAGCCTTCCACCGTCAAGACTTGGAACACATCCTCACCCAGACGTTCGACTGCGCCGGCTACATGAGCCATTGCCGCGCGCAACTCTTCGAGCGGGATCTGCGGCAGGTCGCAGCCCTTTGCATCGGCGGCACGCACGGCCAGCGCAACGGCTTCGTGGGCGTCGCGGAAGGGCAGGCCCTTCTTGACCAGGTAGTCGGCCAGGTCGGTGGCGGTGGCGTAACCCTGGGTCAGCGCGGACTGCATGGCGGCCGGCTTGACGCGCACGTTGAAGACTTTTTCGCCGTTCTCGACGCGGCTGCCCATCATGTCAGCATAGATGCGCAGGGTGTCGATGGCGGTGTCGGCGGAGTCGAACAGCGGCTCCTTGTCTTCCTGGTTGTCCTTGTTGTAGGCCAGCGGCTGGCCTTTCATCAGGGTCAGCAGCGCGATCAGGTTGCCGTTGGCACGGCCGGTCTTGCCGCGCACCAGTTCGGGCACGTCGGGGTTCTTCTTTTGCGGCATGATCGAGCTGCCGGTGCAGAAGCGGTCGGCCAGGTCGATGAAGCCGACGCGCGGGCTCATCCACAGGATGAGTTCTTCCGACAGGCGCGACAGATGGGTCATCAGCAGCGACACGGCGGCGCTGAACTCGATGGCGAAGTCCCGGTCCGACACCGCGTCGAGGGAGTTGAAACAGACTTCCTCGAAACCCAGCAGCCCGGCCACGTATTCCCGGTCGATCGGGTAGGTGGTGCCGGCCAGAGCGGCGGAGCCCAGCGGCAGGCGGTTGACCCGCTTGCGACAGTCGGCGAAGCGCTCGGCGTCGCGGCGCGTCATCTCGTAGTACGCCATCAGGTGATGGCCGAAAGTGACCGGCTGGGCGACCTGCAGGTGGGTGAAGCCCGGCAGCGGGGTGTCGGCGTGGTGCTCGGCCAGGTCGAGGACGGCCAGTTGGAACTCGCGGATCAGGCCGAGGATGTTGTCGATGGCATCGCGCAGCCACAGGCGGATGTCGGTGGCGACCTGGTCGTTGCGGCTGCGGCCGGTGTGCAAACGCTTGCCGGCATCGCCGACGAGTGCGGTGAGGCGCTTCTCGATGTTGAGGTGGACGTCTTCGTCGTCCAGGTTCCAGGTGAACTCGCCGCGCTCGATCTCGCCGACGATCTGCGCCATGCCGCGCTCGATGTCGGCCAGATCGGTGGCGCCGATGATGCCCTGCTTGGCCAGCATCGTGGCGTGGGCGAGGGAGCCGCGGATATCCTGGGCGGCCATGCGGTTGTCGAAGAACACGCTGGCGGTGTAGCGCTTCACCAGGTCGGAAACGGGTTCGGAGAAGCGGCCGGACCAGGCCTTGGGGCTGTCCTGCGGCGAGGATTGATCTGCCATAATTGCGAATGCTCTCTGCGATTAAGTTGGCCTATGCCCGTGGAGAATCCCGTGGATTCAAGGTTTTGGCCCGATTTTTGACCCATGAGTATAAAACAAAACCCGCAGCTTGCCGGCCGTGTGCGCTACCAGGGGGCCTTGCCTGACTTCCGCAATCTGGGGGTCGTGCTGCGCATCCTGCTGCTCGTCAATGCACTGGCCCTGCTGGCGGTGTTCGTCCGCAACGAGGCTGGCAGCCGCTTTGCGCAGGACGTGCTCGACATGGCGATGCGGGTCGAATTCCCGCTGATCCTGTCGGTTTCGCTGCTGTTCCTGCTCCAGCCCGTGCTGGGGCGCCTGCCGACGCCGGGTGGAGCCATCGCCGCGGGCGGACTTGTTCTGGTGGTGGCCGTGCTCTCCCATCTGCTGCTGGCGCCGGTGGATGGCTATGGCCTGGGGCGTTCCCTGGTCTGGTCCTGGATGGCCCTCGGTTGTGTGCTGGCCTATTTCCATCACCGTGGCGCAACCTATGCGCCGGCGCTTGCCGAGGCCCGCCTGCTGGCGCTGACCGCACGGATCCGCCCGCACTTCCTGTTCAACAGCCTGAACGGTGTGCTGGGCGTGCTGCGTTCCAATCCACGGCGGGCCGAGGAGGCCCTGGAGGAGTTGTCCGATCTGTTCCGGGCCCTGATGCAGGACAACCGCGACCTGGTGCCGCTGGCCGAGGAGGCGCGCCTGTGCGAACGCTATCTGAGCCTGGAGCGCCTGCGCCTCGGCGGGCGGCTGGCGGTGGACTGGACGAGGGACCCGGCCGCCGATGCGGCGCTGGTGCCGCCGCTGATGCTCCAGCCGCTAGTCGAGAACGCCGTCTATCACGGCATCGAGCCCGGAGAGGCGGGGGGCACCGTCGCCATCTCCACGGCCCGGCGCGGTGCGGAAGTCCATATCGAGATCGCCAATCCCGTATGCGGCGTCGCCATGCACCATGTGGGCAACCGCATGGCGGTGGACAACATCCGGGAGCGCCTGATGCTGTTCTTCGATCTGGAAGCGAGCTTGGACGTCGAGCAGGGGGACGACGTTTACCGGGTGCGCATCCGTCTGCCTTTCAGGGTTGCCCGATGACTGCCGTGCCGCCGCTCTCCGTGCTGATCGTCGATGATGAAGCGCCGGCCCGCACGCGCCTCCAGGACCTGCTCGGCGATCTTGCCGAGGTGCACCCGACCCGCGTCATCGGTGCTGCGGGCAATGGCGTGGAAGCCCTGGCCGTGTTGGAGCGGGAGCGGGCGGACCTGGTGCTGACGGACATCCGCATGCCGGTCATGAACGGCATCGAGCTGGCCCGCCACCTGGGACGGCTCGAATCGCCGCCGGCCGTGGTGTTTACCACCGCCTACGACGAGTACGCGGTGCAGGCCTTCGAGTTGGCGGCGATCGATTACCTGCTCAAGCCGGTGCGTGCTAGCCGCCTCGCCGACGCGCTGGCCAAGGTGCGGCGCCAGCACCGGCCATCGGAGGACACCCTGCGCCAGCTGTCGCCGGGCGGGCGGGGGCATTTCTGCGTCAGCGAGCGCGGGCGCATTCTGCTGGTGCCGGTGGCTGATGTGCTGTTCCTCAAGGCTGAGCAGAAATACGTGGTGGCCCGCACCCGCGAGCGGGAATATCTGCTCGACGAATCCCTGGTGCAGCTTGAAGAGGAATTCGACGGCCGCTTCCTGCGCATCCACCGCAACAGCCTGATTGCCATCCATGCCGTGAAAGGCGTTGCACGCGCCACCACCGGCGAAGACGGTGAAGCCCACTGGGTCGTGCTGTTCGACGGGCTGGCCGAGCAGCTGCCGATCAGCCGGCGCCAGTGGCCGGTGGTCAAGGAAGCCTTGAAGGTCTAGGGAACGTCCGGTTTCGCGGGTGTTCCAAGATGGGCTCCCGTACAATCGTGCCCATGGAAAAACCTGGCACTACCCCCTCTTTGCTTTCGTATCCCCCTTACCGTCCCAAGCTGAAACGGGCGCCTTTCCTGCCCATG
This sequence comes from Zoogloea sp. GW822-FHT05C07, assembly GCF_058800215.1. NCBI lineage: Bacteria > Pseudomonadati > Pseudomonadota > Betaproteobacteria > Rhodocyclales > Zoogloeaceae > Zoogloea > Zoogloea sp. GW822-FHT05C07. The sequence continues at coordinate 1,501,238 of NZ_CM179510.1, read as the reverse complement.
AGCCGGGCGGAAATGGACGCGCTCGGCTGGGACGAATGCGACATCATCGTCGTCACCGGCGATGCCTATATCGACCATCCCAGTTTCGGCATGGCGCTGGTCGGCCGCGCGCTGGAGGCCCAGGGTTTCCGCGTCGGCATCATCAGCCAGCCGGACTGGCATTCCGCCGACGCCTTCCGCGCTCTTGGCAAGCCTCGCCTGTTCTACGGCATTACCGCCGGGAACATGGATTCGATGATCAACCGCTACACCGCCGACCGCAAGCCGCGCTCGGACGACGCCTACACGGCGGACGCGCAGCCCGACAAGCGCCCCGACCGGGCGGTGGTGGTGTACGCCCAGCGCGCCCGCGAAGCCTATCCGGACGCCAACATCGTGATCGGCAGCATCGAGGCCAGCCTGCGCCGCATCGCCCATTACGACCACTGGTCCGAGAAGGTGCGCCGCTCGGTGCTGCCCGACTCCAAGGCTGACCTGCTGATCTTCGGCTCCGGCGAACGGGCGGTGATTGCGCTGGCCCATCGCCTGGCCGCCGGCGAGCCGATCGAAGAGATCCGCGATCTGCGCGGCACGGCCTTTATGGTCAAGCCAGGCTGGCACCCGGAGGGCTTCGTGGAGATCGATTCCGTCGCCATCGACCGGCCCGGCCCCGTCGAGCCTCATCCCGATCCCTATGCGATGGAGCCCCAGCAAACCGCCCCGGCGACGCCGGATGGCGCGCAGCCGGTGCGCATCGTGCCCGCCGCCGAGCGCGTCGCCGCCCGCAAGGCCGCACGTGCCCACCAGGTCATCCGCCTGCCGGCCTACGAGGTGGTGAAGGACGACCGGGTGATGTACGCCCACGCGTCGCGCACCTTCCACCTGGAGTCCAACCCCGGCAACGCCCGCGCGATGGTCCAGGCCCATGGCGTCGGCCCCGGCTGCCGCGACGTATGGCTCAACCCGCCGCCGCTGCCGCTCTCCACCGAGGAGATGGACTGGGTCTTCGGCCAGCCCTACGCCCGCCAGCCGCACCCGAGCTATGGCGAGGCGCGCATCCCGGCCTGGGACATGATCCGCTTCTCGATCAACATCATGCGTGGCTGTTTCGGCGGCTGTACCTTCTGCTCGATCACCGAGCACGAGGGGCGCATCATCCAGAGCCGCTCCGAGGCCTCCATCCTCAAGGAGATCGAGGAGATCCGCGACAAGACGCCGGGCTTCACCGGCACCATCTCCGACCTCGGCGGCCCGACCGCCAACATGTACCGGATGGCCTGCAAGGATCCGAAGATCGAGTCCTCCTGCCGGCGCCTGTCCTGCGTCTTTCCGGGCATCTGCGAAAACCTCGGCACCGACCATGGCCCGCTGATCCAGCTGTATCGCAAGGCGCGGGCGATCCCCGGCGTGAAGAAGGTGCTGATCGGCTCCGGCCTGCGCTACGATCTCGCCGTGCGCTCGCCGGAATACGTGAAGGAGCTGGTCACCCACCACGTCGGCGGCCTGCTCAAGATCGCTCCCGAGCACACAGAGGAAGGCCCGCTCTCCAAGATGATGAAGCCGGGTATCGGCACCTACGACCGCTTCAAGGAGATGTTCGAGCGCTTCTCGAAGGAAGCCGGCAAGAAGCAGCACCTGATTCCCTACTTCATCGCCGCCCACCCGGGCACCACGGACGAGGATATGGTCAATCTGGCCCTCTGGCTGAAGACCAACAATTTCAAGCTCGACCAGGTGCAGACCTTCATGCCGACGCCGATGGCGATGGCGACCACGATGTACCATTCCGGCAAGAACCCGCTACGCAAGGTGTCGGCGGGATCCGAAGCGGTCGATACGCCCAAGTCCGGCCGCCAGCGCCGCCTGCACAAGGCGCTGCTGCGCTACCACGATCCGGAAGGCTGGCCGCTGATCCGCGAAGCCCTGCGGGCGATGGGCCGCGGCGACCTGATCGGCGCATCTCCGCGCCACCTGGTGCCGCGCGATCAGCCGGTGGTCCTCGACCGTGGTGAAGGACGCAAGTGCGCAGCCGGCGCGCCGCGCAAGAGCGGCGGCAAGGCCGCCAGTCCTGTCGGTGCACGCCGTGCGCAGCCGGAGGTCCGCAAGCCGCCGGCGCTTGCGGCCGCGCGGCCGCGCGGGAAGCGCTGAAAGTTCATCGCCGCCGGCGGCCTGCCGGCGTGTTCTACTGAGTCACTCAGCCAGCGCCGTTTCGACTCATGCTGAATGGGCGAAAACGGGCCCGGCCGATCGGCCGGGCTTGTCTTTTCTGCGCGCGTCGGGGATGCACCATTGTCGTCTTTGCGACAAGCCCCGGTGTCCGCCGATGGCGCGGAAAGCCTTGTCCTGCAAGGCACGGCCGTTTTCGTACGGGCTGGCATTCCTTTTGCACAGTAATGGTCATTTGCCATCTACCTGCCAAGGAAGCCGCCATGCTGTACGACCGCTACGAAAAAGACCAACTCCTCTTCAACATGAACTTCAAGGAAGCCGTCGGCGACAAGGCTGCCTATCGCGGCGAGCTGGTGGTGATCGAAGGGGAAGTCGGTGATGCCCAAGGCCGCCGTAACGCGCCGAAGGCCGTGCTGAAGCAGGGCGTGTCCCTCGCCGCCGGCGACAAGCTGGTGTTCCTGGCCGGCTCCCTCGACCAGCTCGACCTGGTCGAACCGCTGTTGGCCAAGTACGGCCCAGACTTCGCCGAAGGCTCCAAGGCGATCCTGTTCGTGGTCAACGTCGCCAAGCCGGTGCTGTTCGATTTCAACGGCGCCACCGTCGAGCTGATCCCGCTGCAGGACGGCATGACCTGGAACGAACTGGCCGACCTGATCGGCTACGAAAAGGAAGACTTCAAGGGCCAGACCGCCTCCCAGAAGGTCGTGACCCTGGTGGATGGCCTGGCCTCCCGCAAGCCCAAGCTCGACAAGCTCACCCTCGCCGAAGTCATGGGCCTGGCCACCGACGCCAAGCGGGAAGCCCGCGGCGCGGTCTAAGCCACCGCCCCCGGAGAGGCGGCGGTTACGCCGTTTCTCCCTTTCCCTTGTAACCTGCCGACAGCCGGCTCGCCGTTCCTGCGAGCTGGCTGTGGTCGTTGCGTCCGGACACCCGAGCCGAGGCCTCAGCCATCATGCGCATCAATCAGCCTGTTACCCGTTCGGAAACCCTGCTGCCGGACGGTGAGTTCATCTATTCCCGTACCGACCTGAAGGGCACGATCATCGAGGCCAACGAGGCCTTCGCCACCGTCAGCGGTTTTCGCCGCGAGGAGATGCTCGGCCAGTCGCACAACATGGTGCGTCATCCGGACATGCCGCCGCAGGCCTTTGCCGACATGTGGCGTGACCTGCAGGCCGGGCGTCCGTGGCGCGGCCTGGTCAAGAACCGGCGCAGCGACGGCGGCTATTACTGGGTCGTCGCCAATGCCTCGCCGGTGCGCGAGCATGGCCGCGTCACCGGCTACCAGTCGATCCGCGCGCGCCCGGCGTCCGGCGACGTGGCCGCCGCGGAAGCGGCCTACAAGCGTATTACCGATGGCGACACGTCGATCCGTATCGAACATGGCCGCGTGGTGCCGGCGCGGGTGTCGCCGTGGGCTCTGCTCGGTTCCTTCCCGGTGCAGCTGATCGGCGTGGGTTTTGGCTGCCTGCTCGGCAGCCTGCTGATGGTGTCGGGTTTCGCGTCGGAGCTGCCGCCTTATGTATTGCAGGGCCTGGGCCTGATCGGCCTGCTGTGGAGCGCCTGGTTCCTGGCTTTCTTCGTGCCGCGCATGCGGCGGGATCTGGGGGCCATCACCGACCATATCGAACGCCTGCTGACCAGCGGCAACCTGGATCAGCGTTTCCATCTGGCGCGACCCGACGTCGTCGGGCAGATCGGCCGTGGGCTGGATGATTTCGTCGCGTCGGTGCAGGCCACGGTCCAGGGTATGGCGGATACGGCGTCGCAGGTCCAGCAGGTGGCCAGCCGGGTTGCCCAGGGCGTTGCCGAAAGCGCAAGTTCGGCGGAGGTGCAGGGCGAGGCGACGGCCTCGGCGGCCCAGGGCATCGAACAGATTTCCCAGTCCATCGGCACCGTCGCCGCGTCGGCGGCAGCAACCCGTGCGGCGGCGGAGGCGGCCAGCCAGGTATCGGTGCAGGGCGCCAGCCTGTCGGTGCAGGCCAGTGAAACCATCCTGGCGCTGGCCGAAACAGTCACCACGTCGGCCCAGCAGGTGGAGTTCCTCGGCACCCAGTCGGCGGAGATTTCACGCATTTCCGGCGTGATCCGCGAGATTGCCGATCAAACCAACCTGCTGGCCCTCAATGCGGCCATCGAGGCGGCGCGGGCCGGCGAGCAGGGCCGTGGTTTCGCGGTGGTTGCCGACGAGGTGCGCAAGCTGGCCGAGCGCACCGGCCAGGCGACCCAGGAGATCGGCACGATGATCGGCAGCATCCAGGCCGAAACCGGCAAGGCTGTGGATGGCATGCGCGCCGGCGCGGTGCAGGTGGAGGCGGGGGTGCGCCTGGTGCAGGACGCCCGTGAAGCCCTGCAGGCCATCCAGAGCCAGATGGCGGAAACCCAGGACATGGTGAACGGGATCTCGCGCCTGTCCGAAGAGCAGCAGGGGGCGGTGGCCCACCTGACCGGCAGCGTCGAGCGCGTGTCGGCAATGACCGACCAGAACCAGGCCGTCATCGGAGTGACCCGTGAGGCGGTGCAGATCCTCAATCAGGCTGTCGAGCGGATGGAGATTGCGGTAACCCAGTACGCGGTGTAGGTGGGGGCCAGCCCGGGGGCCGGAATGCCGGCCCCCGGCACCGTGTATCAGCCGCTGTTGCGCAGGCCGGCGGCGATGCCGTTGATGGACAGGTGGATGCCGCGTCGCACGCGTTCGTCCTGGTGCCCTTCCCGGTAGCGGTGCAGCAGTTCGACCTGCACGTGGTTGAGCGGGTCGAGGTAGGGGAAGCGGTTGCGGATCGAGCGCTTGAGCAGCGGGTTGGCGTCCAGCAGCTCGCCCTGGCCGCTGATGGTCAGCAGCATCTCGATGGTGCTGGCGTGCTCCTTGGCGATGCGCGGGAAGATCGCCTCGCGCAGCGCGCCGTCCTTGACCAAGTCCGCATAACGGCTGGCGATCGCGATGTCGCTCTTGGCCAGCACCATGTCCATGTTGGACAGCAGCGTCGAGAAGAAGGACCACTCCTTGTGCATCGCCTGCAGGCGGGCCAGGCCGGCGTCGCCGTGCTTGGCGATGTAGGCGTGCACCGCCGAGCCGAAGCCGTACCAGCCCGGCAGCATCAGGCGGCACTGGGCCCAGCTGAACACCCACGGGATGGCGCGCAGGTCTTCGATGGCGGTGGATTTCTTGCGGGACGCCGGGCGGCTGCCGATGTTCAGCGCGGCGATTTCCGAGATCACCGTGGATTCCCAGAAATAGCGCTCGAAGCCGTCGGTCTCATAGACGAGGTTGCGGTAGGCCTTGAAGGCGGCGTCCGACAGCTCGTCCATCGCTTCCAGGTATTCGGGGCGCGGAGCCGGATCGCGCGGCGCGAACAGCGTGGCTTCCAGCGTCGCGGCGGCCAGCACTTCCAGGTTGCGGCGGCCGACTTCCGGGTTGGCGTACTTGGAGGCGATGACTTCGCCCTGCTCGGTGAGGCGGATCTGCCCCTGCACCGCGCCGCCCGGCTGGGCCAGGATGGCCTGGTAGCTGGGGCCGCCGCCGCGGCCGACGGAGCCGCCGCGGCCGTGGAACAGGCGCAGGCGCACGCCGTGGCGGGCAAAGGTGTCCACCAGGCCGATCTCGGCCTTGTAGAGCTCCCAGCCGGAGGTCAGGAAGCCGCCGTCCTTGTTGCTGTCGGAGTAGCCGAGCATGACTTCCTGCTCCTTGCGGCGGGACGCCAGCAAGGCCATGTAGGCGGGCAGCGAGAACAGGCGGTCCATCACGCCGGCGGCGTTCTGCAGGTCGCCGATGGTCTCGAACAGCGGAATGATGTTCACGTCCAGCACGCCTTCGGCCGGGCGTAGCAGGCCGGCTTCCTTGGCCAGCACGGCGACTTCTAGGATGTCGGAGACGTCGTCGGTCTTGGAGATGATGCAGTTGGGTACCGCGGCCTTGCCGTAGCGCTGGTGGGCGGCGCGGGCGGCGCGGAAGATCGCCAGCTCGCCGCGGCTTTCCTCGGAATACTCGATCCACGGGGACGCCAGCGGGCGCGCGGTGGCGAGCTCTTCGAGCAGCATCTCGATGCGGCCGGCTTCGTCGAGGGCCAGGTAGTCCTTGGCCGGGTCAGCGGCCTTCAGCAGTTCGGCGACGACGCGCTCATGCACGTCGGAGTTCTGGCGCAGGTCGATCGGTGCCAGGTGGAAGCCGAACACCGAGACCGCCCGGCGCAGGTGGCGCAGGCGGCCGCGGGCGAGGGTGCCGAGGCCGTTGGCGGTGAGGGAGCGGTGCACGATCTCCAGCTCGTCGGCGAGTTCGTCCGGGCTGCCGTAGGGCGCTGCCGGCGCAACCGCGTGGCGCGGCGGCTGGTGGCCGAGGAGCTGCGCGTAGGTGGCGGCGAGGCGCGCATAGACGCCGGTGAGCGCGCGGCGATAGGGCTCGTCGCTACGGTGCGGCGAGCCGTCCGGCGATGCGCCGGCGAGGCGCAGCAGCGCGTCGGACGCGCTGACCAGGCCTTGGGCGATGGATAGCTGGGAGCCGAGGGTATGCACCTCGTCCATGAAGTAGGTCAGGGCCTTCTCGGCCTGGGTGGCGAGGGCCTTTTCGAGGATCTCGGCGGTGACGAAGGGGTTGCCGTCCCGGTCGCCGCCGATCCAGCTGCCGACGCGCATGAAGTTGGGCAGCTCCAGCGCGCCCCAGCTGCGATCGCGGGCCACCAGGCGGTCTTCCACGTTGGCGTAGAGGCGCGGTAGTTCGCGCAGGAAGCTGTAGTCGAAGTAGGACAGGCCGTTGCTGACCTCGTCCATCACCGACAGCTTCTCGGTGCGCAGCATGCGCGTCTGCCACAGGGTCAGCACCGCGCGGCGCAGGGCCTCGTCGTTGGCTTCCTGCTCGTCGGGGGTCAGCTGCATGCGGTCGCGCTCGTCGAGCAGGCGGGCGATCGCCATCTGACAGTTGAGGATGCTCTTGCGCTGCACCTCGGTCGGGTGGGCGGTCAGCACCGGCACCACGTTGGCGGTGTCGAAGAAGGCTGCCAGTTCCGTACTGCCCATGCCGGCCTCGAAGGCCCGCTCCAGCGCGTGGGCCAGGCTGCCTTCCTTCGGCGCGGAGCCGGCGATCTGGTGCGCGCGGGAGCGGCGGATGTGGTGCTGGTCCTCGGCGATGTTGGAGAGGTGCGAGAAGTAGCTGAAGGCGCGTACCACGTCGATGGTCTGGTCGCGGGACAGGGAGTCCAGCGTGGCTTCGAGTTCGCGGCGGGCGGCGTGGTCTTCGTGGCGGCGGAAGCGGATCGAGCTCTGGCGGATGGTCTCGACCAGGTCGAACACCGCTTCGCCTTCCTGGGCGCGCACGGTATCGCCAAGCACGCGGCCGAGCAGGCGGATGTCGTCACGGAGGGGGAGGTCCTTGTCTTCGCTGCTTGTCTGTTCGCTCATCGGGGGCGGAATCCTGTCCTGTCGGTTACGGTCGGCGCGGGAGGCGCATCAGGGCGCCATGCTAGAATCCAGACCCGAATGGTCGCCATAGGTGCCTACCCTGATTGCTGCGCTGCGCAAGTCTGCAGCTTGCCCGTGGGTTCCCGCCTTGTCCATTCCTCCGAACCGCCCATTTACGCCAGCCGAGCCCGAATACCGTGAGCGCCTCTACGCCCGACCGCATCGTCATCGCCACCCGTGAAAGCCGCCTCGCCCTGTGGCAGGCCGAGCACGTCAAAGCCCGTCTCGAAGCCTTGTACCCGTCCTGCCGCGTCGAACTGCTGGGCATGACCACCCGTGGCGACCAGATCCTCGACCGCCCGCTGGCCAAGGTCGGCGGCAAGGGCCTGTTCGTGAAAGAGCTGGAAACCGCGCTCCTCGACCGGGCGGCCGACATCGCCGTGCATTCGATGAAGGACGTGCCGATGACCCTCGCGCCCGAGTTCGCGCTGGTGGCTATCGCCGACCGTGAAGTGCCGCTGGATGCTTTCGTGTCCAACAAGTACGAGAGCCTCGACGACATGCCGCCGGGCGCCGTGGTGGGCACCTCCAGCCTGCGCCGTGAATCGCAGATCCACGCCCAGTACCCGATGCTGGCGGTCACCAGCCTGCGCGGCAACCTCGACACCCGTCTGCGCAAGCTCGACGAAGGCCAGTACGACGCGATCATCCTCGCCGCCGCTGGTCTGACCCGCCTTGGCCTCGCCAGCCGCATCCGCGCCACGCTGCCGTCCCACGTGTCGCTGCCGGCGGCCGGCCAGGGCGCGCTGGGCATCGAGGCGCTGGCTGATCGTCCCGAAGTGGCGGCGTGGATCGCTCCGCTGGCCAACCCCAACTCCGCCGCCTGCGTGCGCGCCGAACGGGCCACCTCGCGGGCGCTGGCCGGCAGCTGTGAAGTGCCGCTGGGCGCTTACGCCGAAGTGCAGGACGGCCAGCTGTGGCTGCGCGGCTTCGTCGCGCTGCCCGATGGTTCCCGCATCGCACGTGCCGAGCGGCGCGGCTCCATCGACCAGCCGGAGGCCCTCGGCCTGGCGCTGGCCGAAGACCTGCGGGCCGATGGCGCCGACGAGATCCTCGCCGGCCTGTAGCCATTCGATCATGGCCGTCGGCCAGCAACCCCTCGCCGGGCGCTCCATCCTCATCACCCGTCCGGCAGGGCAGGCCGACAGCCTGTGCGCGGCGCTTGCCGCGCTGGGGGCCGAGCCCCTGCGCTTTCCGCTGCTAACCATCTCGCCGGTGGCCGATCCATCGCCGCTGCAGGCCGCCGCCCGGCGCCTCGGCGATTTCACGCTGGTCTTCTTCGTCAGTCCCAACGCGGTGCATTTCGCCCTCGACGCAATGCTGCCGGTGATCGGCGCCTGGCCGGCCGGAGTGGCGCTGGCGACGGTCGGCAAGGGCAGCGAAGCCGCCCTGGCGGCGCGGGGATTTGCCGACGTGATCGCGCCGGCCGACGGCTTCGACAGCGAGGCCGTGCTGGCCTTGCCGGCTTTCCAGCCCGCCGCCGTGGCTGGCCGTCGGGTGCTGATCCTGCGCGGCGACGGCGGGCGCGACCTGCTCGGCGACACCCTCAAGGCCCGCGGTGCGCTGGTCGACTACCTGACCTGCTATCACCGCAGCGGGCCGGCGGAAGATTTCGCGCCGGTCGTCACCCGCGCCCGGGATGGGCGCCTCGATGCGCTGACGCTGACCAGCAGCGAGAGCGTCGGCCATCTGCTGGCCTTGCCGGATGCCACGGCCCTGCGGGACATCCCGGTATTCGTGCCGCACCCGCGCATCGCCGCGGCGGCGCAGGAGGCTGGTTTTTCCACGTTGATTGCCACCGGCGCCGGCGACCAGGGCCTCATCGATGGCCTCGTCGGCCATTTCGCCGAGCGCAAACACACTACTTATCCGGGTTAAACTCGTTTTCATGAGCAACGAAATTCCGAGCCTTCCCTCCATCGATGCCGCCCAGCCGGCGTCGTCGGCGCCCGCTTCGCGGCGCGGTTCCACCCTCATCGTCGCCGCCGTGGCGCTGGTCCTGCTGGGCTGGCAATGGGCCGACACCCGTAGCCGCATCACCGATCTGCAGGATGAACTGACCCGTCGCACCGCCGACGGCGACAACCTGGCCAAGGAAGGGCGCGTGCTGGCGAAGGAAGCCCAGGACCGTCTGCAGGAACTGCAGGGCAAGGTGGGCGCCCTGGAGGCGCGCCTGAACGATTCCCAGGGCCAGCAGGCGGCGCTGGAGGCCATGTACCAGGACTTCTCCCGCACCCGCGACGACCGCGTGCTCGGCGAGGTGGACCAGGCCGTGGCCATCGCCGTGCAGCAACTGCAACTGGCTGGCAACGTGCAGGCCGCGCTGTTTGCGCTGCAGACCGCCGACGCACGCCTGGGCAACATCGACCGTCCCCAGTGGCTGCCGCTGCGCAAGGCGCTGGCCGGCGACATCGAAACCCTCAAGTCGCTGCCGCAGGTGGATGCGGGCGGGATGGTCCTCAAGCTGGAAACCCTGATCGGCCGGCTGGACAACCTGCCGCTGGCCTTCGAGGCCAAGCCGAGGGGCGATGCGTCCAAGGCCGGCCACGCCGAAGCCGGCTGGCTGAAGGGGTTGTGGCTGGATTTCTGGGCCGAGTTCAGCCAGCTGGTCCGCATCGAGCGCATGGACCGGCCCGACCCGGCGCTGCTGGCGCCGAGCAATGCGGTGTTCCTGCGCGAGAACCTCAAGCTGCGCCTGCTCAATGCCCGTCTGGCGCTGCTGTCGCGGGACGGCAACTCCTTCCGCGAGGACGTACGCCTCGCCGCCCAGTGGCTGGAGCGCTACTTCGATGGCAATGACGCGTCGGTGAAGGCCGCCGGGCAGGATCTGGCTGAACTGCGCAAGGCGCCGGTCGGCGTCGACCTGCCGACCCTGCAGGCCAGCCAGTCCGCGCTGCGCAGCCTGATGGCGGCGCCGGAGAAGCGCGTCGAGGCCACCCAGGCCACGGCGAGCACACATGCCGCCAAGTCGGCCAAGAAGAACTGAGGTCGGCGATGCGTGGATTGTTGTGGTTGCTCGGCCTGTTCGCCCTTGCCGCCGGTCTCGCGGTGGCCGGCCGTTACAACGAAGGTTATGCGCTGCTGGTGTGGTCGCCGTACCGGGTGCAGATTTCCCTCAATCTGCTGATCCTGCTGCTGCTCGGCGGCTTCGGCATGCTCTACGGCGCCTCCCGCCTGGTCTCGCGGACGATGGCCCTGCCCGGCGCGGTGCAGCGTTTCCGCGCCCGGAAGAGCAAGGAGCGCGCATCCCAGGCGCTCTATGACGCGACCCGACTGCGCATCGAAGGGCGCTTCGGCCAGTCCCTCAAACAGGCGATCGCCGCCTACGAGGCCGCCGAGTCGCCGGGCCTGGCGGCGTTGATCGCGGCGCGAGCGGCCCATTCGATGCGTGATGACGAGCGCTACCGCCACTGGCTGGCCAAGGCCGCGGAGCACGACGGCGAGGTCCGCGTCGCGCGCCTGATGACCGAGGCCGAACTGGCGGTGGAAGGCCGTCGTTTCGACGAAGCCGCCGAGCGCATCGCCGACCTGCAGGCCGGTGGTCAGCGCCACATCGCCGCGCTGCGCCTGGCGCTGCGCACGGCCCAGTCCCAGGGCAACTGGGTGGAGGCGGTGCGCCTGGTGCGTCAGCTGGTCAAGGTCAAGGCCCTGCGCCCGGACCAGGCCGAGCCGGTCAAGCGCCGCGCCCACCAGGAAGGCCTGCGCCAGCGCGTTGGCGACGCCCGGGCCCTGCAGGCCTACTGGCAGGGCGTGCCGCGGGACGAGCAGCGCGATGCGGCGGTGGTGACCGAACTGGCCCGCGCGCTGATCGCGGCGGGGGACAGCGACGGTGCCCAGAAAGTCATCGAGGCCCGCTTGGCGGGCGAATGGGATTCGACGCTGGCCGGTGTGTACGGCCGCTGCGACGACGGCGATATCCGCGGCCGGCTGGTCCGGGCCGAGGAATGGCTCAAGAAGCATCCGCGGGACCCGCAGCTGCTGCTGACCCTGGGCCGCCTGTGCGTGCAGTCCCAGTTGTGGGGCAAAGCCGAGAGTTACCTGGAGGCCGCGCTGGCCATTGCCCCGGGCTGGGAGGCCCATGTCGAGCTGGCCCACCTAGCCGAACGTATCGAGCGCACGGACGATGCCAACCGGCATTACCGGGCGGCAGCGGAGCTGTCGCGCCGCTGATGTTTTACCGGGCCGGCATTCGCCGGCTCGTCATGCCTTTTTCAAATTCCGCGGATACCGTTAGAATTTTCGGGCTTGCCCAGCCGTGCAGCGACCCGTCGTGCTCGATAGTTTTTCTCAATTCAGATTATTTCTCTAATCAATTTGAGCGATTGGGCTGTCGGGCCTATCATGTGATCTCCAGAATTCATCAACCCGTGAAGGAAACAGCTATGTCCCTGATCAATACCGAAATCAAGCCGTTCAAGGCTACCGCTTTCAGCAATGGCAAGTTCGTTCCGGTTTCCGACGCCGACCTGAAGGGCAAGTGGTCCGTCGTTTTCTTCTACCCCGCTGACTTCACCTTCGTCTGCCCGACCGAGCTGGGCGACCTGGCTGACGTCTACCCCGAATTCCAGAAGCTGGGCGTCGAGTGCTACTCCGTTTCCACCGATACCCACTTCACGCACAAGGCCTGGGCCGACGCGTCCGACACCATCAAGAAGATCAACTACCCGATGGTTGGTGACCCGACCGGCACGATCACCCGCAACTTCGACGTGATGATCGAAGAAGAGGGCCTGGCCCTGCGCGGCACCTTCGTGATCAACCCGGAAGGCGTGATCAAGGTCGCCGAGATTCATGACCTGGGCATCGGCCGTGACGCCAAGGAACTGCTGCGCAAGGTGCAGGCTGCCCAGTACGTGGCTTCCCACCCGGGCGAAGTGTGTCCCGCCAAGTGGACCCCGGGCGAGGCGACCCTGTCCCCGTCCTTGGACCTGGTCGGCAAGATCTAATCAGCCGCCAGCCAGTTCTGGCGAGCTGTTCTGCAACGCCCGGACGTCCTTGCGACGTCCGGGCGTTATTGCATTTTGAGCGCCAACAAAAAAACCGCCGGATTCGATCCGGCGGTTTTTTTGTGTCTTTCAGTTCCTCAGGCCCTTCAAGCCCAGTCGCGGGGCACGAGGAAGTCCGTGTAGAGTTTCTCTTCCGCGCTGCCTGCCTCCGGGTGCCAGTCGTAGCGCCATTTGACGATCGGCGGCATGGACATCAGGATGGACTCGGTGCGCCCGCCGGATTGCAGGCCGAACAGGGTGCCTCGGTCGAAGACCAGGTTGAACTCCACGTAGCGTCCGCGGCGGTAGGCCTGGAAGTCGCGTTCCCGCTCGCCGTAGGGCGTGTCACGGCGACGTTCGACGACCGGCAGGTAGGCCGGCAGGAAGGCGTCGCCGACGCTGCGGGTCATTGCGAAAGCCGCATCGAAATCCACCTTGCCGTCGGCGCCGTGGTCGTCGAAGAACAGGCCGCCGACGCCGCGCGGCTCGTTGCGGTGCTTCAGGAAGAAGTAGCGGTCGCACCAGTCCTTCAGGCGTTGGTACTCGTCCTCGCCCCACGGCAGCACGGCGGCCTTGCAGGTGGCGTGGAAGTGGCGGACGTCTTTCTCGAAGGGGTAGTAGGGCGTCAGGTCCATGCCGCCGCCAAACCACCACACGTCGTCCTTGCCCGGCGCGGAGGCGATGAAGAAGCGCACGTTCATGTGCACGGTCGGGCAGTACGGGTTGCGCGGATGCAGGACCAGGGACACACCCATCGCCTCGTAGCTGCGGCCGGCCAGTTCGGGGCGTGCGGCGGTGGCGGACGGGGGCAGGCCTTCGCCCATCACATGGGAGAAGTTGCAGCCGCCGCGTTCGAAGAAGTTGCCCTCTTCGATCAGGCGGGTGAGACCGCCGCCGCCGGCCGGGCGCTCCCAGCTGTCGGTGACGAAGGGCTTGCCGTCGAAGCTTTCGAGGGCGCTGACGATGCGTGCCTGCAGGTCGAGGAGATAGGCCTTGACGGCGTTGCGGTCGGGCATGGGCGTCTTTCCGATGGAAAAGAAAAAGGCCGGCTCTGCAAGGAGCCGGCCAGGATCAACAGGTGCCAGGCAAGGCTGCCGGCGTCAGGCCTTGCGGCCGACCGCGCGGTAGCCGATGTCGCGGCGGCACTGCATGCCGTCGAACTGGATCTGGTCCACCTGTTCGTAGGCGAGCTTCTGGGCGCTCTTCACGTTGTCGCCGAGGGCGGTGACGCACAGCACGCGGCCGCCGCTGGTGCGCACTTCGCCGTCGGCTTCGGTGGTGCCTGCGTGGAAGACGTGCACGTCGTCGGAGACGGCGCTGTTCAGGCCGCGGATCGCGTCGCCCTTGCGCGGGCTGTCCGGGTAACCGGCGGCGGCCATCACCACGCCCAGTGCGAAGCGGCGGTCCCACTCGGCCTCGATCTTGTCGAGCTTGCCGGCGATGGCGGCCTCGACCAGATCAACCAGGTCGGACTTGAGGCGCATCATGATCGGCTGGGTTTCCGGGTCGCCCATGCGGCAGTTGAATTCGACCACGCGAGGCGCGCCCTTGCCGTCGATCATCAGGCCAGCGTACAGGAAGCCGGTGTAGGGCAGGCCGTCGGCGGCCATGCCGGCCAGCGTCGGGTTGATGATCTCGCGCATCACGCGGGCGTGCACCTCGGGGGTGACCACTGGGGCCGGTGAGTAAGCGCCCATGCCGCCGGTGTTGGGGCCGAGGTCGGCGTCCTTCAGGCGCTTGTGGTCCTGGGAGGTGGCCAGCGGCAGCGCGTGGCGGCCGTCGGCCATCACGATGAAGCTGGCTTCCTCGCCGTCCATGAACTCCTCGATGACAACCCGCGGGCCGCGCTCGTCGTACTGCACGCCGAGCGTGTTGTGGGTGAGCATCGCGTCGATGGCCTGGTGGGCCTCGTCGAGGGTCATTGCCACCACCACGCCCTTGCCGGCGGCCAGGCCGTCGGCCTTGATGACGATCGGCGCGCCTTCCGCGTCCACGTAGGCATGAGCCTCGGCGGAGTCGGAGAAGGTGCGGTACTTGGCGGTCGGGATGTTGTGGCGGATCAGGAACTGCTTGGCGAAGTCCTTCGAGCTCTCCAGCTGGGCGGCCAGCCTGGTGGGCCCGAAGATCGGCAGGCCGGCGGCGCGGAAGGCGTCGACGACGCCGGCGGCCAGTGGCGCCTCGGGGCCGACCACCGTCAGAGCGATCTGCTCCTTGCGGACGAATTCGACCAGCTCGGGGATCGCGGTGACCGCCACGTTCTCCACGCCCGGCTCACGGGCGGTGCCGGGGTTGCCGGGGGCGACGAAGACTTTCTGGATGCGCGGCGAGCGCGACAGCCTCCAGGCCAGCGCGTGTTCGCGACCGCCGGAGCCGATGACGAGGATCTTCATGGACGGGCCCCGGATCAGTGACGGAAGTGGCGGAAGCCGGTGAGGACCATCGCGATGCCCTGCTCGTCAGCAGCAGCTATCACTTCGGCGTCGCGCACCGAGCCACCCGGCTGGATGACGGCGGTGGCGCCAGCCTGGGCCAGCACGTCGAGACCGTCACGGAACGGGAAGAAGGCGTCGGACGCGACCACGCAGCCGGGGATCACCAGGCCGGCGTTCTCGGCCTTGATCTTGGCGATGCGGGCGGAGTCCACACGGCTCATCTGGCCGGCGCCGACGCCGATGGTCATGCCGTCCTTGCAATAGACGATGGCGTTGGACTTGACGTACTTGGCGACGCGCCAGGCGAACAGCAGGTCGCCGAGTTCCTGTTCGGTCGGCGCACGCTTGGTGACGACCTTCAAGTCGGCCGCGGTGATAGGCGCGAAGTCGGCGCTCTGCACCAGCAGGCCGCCGCCGACGCGCTTGTAATCCGGCTGCTTGACCTGGCCCAGCGGCACGATCAGCACGCGCACGTTCTGCTTGGCCTTCAGAAGTTCAAGGGCTTCGTCGGTGTAGGCGGGGGCGATCAGCACTTCCAGGAACTGGGCGCTGACGGCTTCGGCAGCGGCCTTGTCGACGGTGGTGTTGAAGGCGATGATGCCGCCGAAGGCGGACGTCGGATCGGTGGAGAAGGCCTTCTTGTAGGCTTCCAGCGGGCTGGCGGCGACGGCCACGCCACACGGGTTGGCGTGCTTGACGATGACGCAGGCGGTGCTGTCAAAAGCCTTCACGCATTCCCACGCGGCGTCGGAGTCGGCGATGTTGTTGTAGGACAGCTCCTTGCCCTGCACCTGGGTGTAGGCGGCGATGGCGCCGGCCGGGGCTTCGGATTCCTTGTAGAAGGCGGCGCTCTGGTGGGGGTTCTCGCCGTAGCGGAGGTCCTGCACCTTGTCGAAGGCCAGCTGGAAGCGCTCCGGGTAGGCCTTCTTGGAGCCGTCGTCGGCCAGCGCGGTCAGGTGGTTGGAGATCGCGCTGTCGTAACGGGCGGTGTGCGTGAAAGCCTTGCGGGCCAGGTCGAAACGGGTCTTGTAGGACAGCGCGCCGGCGTTGCCCTTCAGCTCGGCGACGATGGCCGCGTAGTCTTCCGGATCGGTCACGATGCCGACGCCGCCGGCTTCATTGCCGTGGTTCTTGGCCGCCGCGCGGACCATGGTCGGGCCGCCGATGTCGATGTTCTCGATGGCGTCTTCCAGCGTGCAGTCAGGCTTGGCGATGGTGGCCTGGAACGGGTAGAGGTTGACCACCACCAGGTCGATGCGCGGAATGCTGTGCTCTTCCAGCTTGGCCAGGTGCTCGGGCAGATCGCGGCGAGCCAGGATGCCACCGTGGACCTTGGGGTGCAGCGTCTTCACGCGGCCGTCGAGCATCTCCGGGAAGCCGGTGTAGTCGGACACGTCGGTGACCGGCAGGCCGGCATCGCGGAGGGACTTGGCGGTACCGCCGGTGGACAGCAGGGCGATGCCGAGGGCGGACAGTTCGCGGGCGAATTCGATCACGCCGGTCTTGTCGGAGACGCTGAGCAGGGCTTGGGTGACTTTCATGGTGTTTCTCTGGAAGGCCGCGGGGATGCCGCGGCGGTCAATGGAGGAAAACGGGGAGGGCGCCGCTCAGAGCAGTTCGTGCTCGGAGAGCTTGCGGCGCAGGGTGTTGCGGTTGATGCCGAGCATTTCGGCACACAGGGTCTGGTTGCCGCCGGCCTGCTTGAGGACGAACTCGAGCATCGGACGTTCGACGTTCTTGATCACCATGTCGTACAGGGCATTCGGCTTTTCGCCGTCGAGGTCGCGAAAATAGGTGTCCAGCGCCCGGCAGACGGACTCGGCAATCTCATTGCTGGTACTGCTCATGCTGCAAGCTCCTGGGGGAATTCTTCGGGTTCGGCATAGACCAGGCGGCTGTCCCGGTCGGCAAGGCTGCCGAAGAATTCGTCGATGGCAGCCAGCTGTGCCTGGACGGTCGGCAGAGTGTTCATGGTCTTGCGGAACTGCGCGGAGCCGACCAGGCCCTTGGTGTACCAGCTGATGTGCTTGCGGGCGATCTTCACGCCGGTGTCTTCGCCGTAGAAGGCGTAGAGGTCGGCGAGGTGCTCCTTGCACACCTGCAGGATTTCGGAAACCAGCGGGGGCGGCAGCTCTTCGCCGGTCTTCAGGAAGTGTTCGATCTCGCGGAAGATCCACGGGCGGCCCTGGGCGGCACGGCCGACCATGACGCCGTCGGCGCCGGTGTAGTCGAGCACGAACTTCGCTTTTTGCGGCGTGGTGATGTCGCCGTTGGCGATCACCGGGATGCGGACGCGGGTCTTCACGTCGGCGATGGTGTCGTACTCGGCGTTGCCGGTGTACTGGCAGGCGCGGGTGCGGCCGTGGATGGCGATCAGCTGCACGCCGGACTCCTCGGCGATGCGGGCTATCATCGGGGCGTTCTTGTTGGCCTTGTTCCAGCCGGTGCGGAACTTGAGCGTGACCGGCGTGCTGCCGGCGGCCTGGATGACGGCCTCGAGGATGCGCGCGACCAGCGGCTCGTCCTGCATCAGCGCCGAGCCGGCCATCACGTTGCAGACCTTTTTGGCCGGGCAGCCCATGTTGATGTCGATGATCTGCGCCCCGCGGTCGATGTTGTGGCGGGCCGCTTCGGCCATCATGGCCGGATCGGCGCCGGCGATCTGCACGGAGATCGGTTCCACCTCGCCGTCGTGGTTGGCGCGCCGCTGGGTTTTGGCGCTGCCGTAGAGCAGGGAGTTGGAGGTGACCATCTCGGACACGGCGAGACCCGCCCCCAACTTTTTGCAAAGCTGGCGGAAGGGACGATCCGTCACGCCGGCCATGGGCGCGACGAACAGGTTGTTTCGCAAGGTGAATCCGGCGAATTGCATCGGGGGAGGCACAGCTGGGGAAAAGCAGCGCATTCTACCTCAAGGGCCATCCGTCTGGCAGGTGCCGACTTCCCGCAATGGCGTGAGGTTCTTCCTTTCGGGAGAAGCGTTTCAGGGCACTTCGGAGTACTGCATGCGGCTCTGGATGCGCACTGCATGAGCCGCCAGGCGTGGACCGTAGGTCTTTTCGTACTTGCGCGGATTGGGCAGCATGACCGCCAGGCGGGCCGCCTGGGCGGGCGCCAGCTGGGCCACGGAAACCCGGTAATAGCGCTGGGCGGCGGCCTCGCAGCCGAAGATGCCGTCGCCCCATTCGACGACGTTGAGATAGACCTCGAGAATGCGCCGCTTGTCCCACAGGTTCTCGATCATCACGGTGATGAGGGCCTCTTCGGCCTTGCGCAGGTAGCTGCGGGCCGGGGACAGGAACAGGTTCTTGGCCAGCTGCTGGCTGATCGTCGAGCCGCCGGCAACGGCCTTGCCTTTCTTCTGGTTCTTCTCGATGGCCTTCTGGATGCCGTCCCAGTCGAAGCCCTCATGGTCCACGAACTTGTCGTCCTCGGCGGCGATGACGGCGCGCTTGAGGTGTACCGAGATCTTCTCGTACGGCACCCAGCGGTACTGGAGCTGGGCGGCGGGATTGCGGGCCAGCAGTTCCTCACGACGCAGGCTCATGAAGCTGGTTTCCGACGGCGGCTCCCATTTCCACCACAGCACGTGGCCGAGCAGCCACAGCTGATAGGCGATGAGGAGCAGGACCAGCGCCAGCAGGCCGCGGCGGGTCCAGTGCCAGAGGGTTTTCACCGCCGGCGCGCCTACAGGCTGGCGCGCAGTTCGGCGAGAACGGGGGCGCTCTGGGGGCGGACGCCGCGCCATAGCAGGAAGCTCTCGGCGGCCTGTTCGACGAGCATGCCGAGGCCGTCGGCCAGGCGCGCGGCGCCTTGCTCGCGGGCTGCGCGCATGAACGGGGTGTCGCCCTTGCCGTACATCATGTCGTAGGCCAGGCTGCCGGGGGCGTACAGGCCGGCCGGCAGGTCGGGGGCCGCGTCGGACAGGCTGGAGCTGGTGGCGTTGATGACCACGTCGAAGCACTCGCCGGCCAGTTCGGCAAAGCCGCAGCCCTGCGGGCGCTGGGCCCCGGAGGAGAACTCGTCGGCCAACTGGACGGCCTTGACGGCCGTGCGGTTGGCGATGGTGAGGCTGGCCGGCTGCGCGTCGAGCAGCGGCAGGATGGTGCCGCGGGCGGCGCCGCCGGCACCGAGCAGCAGCACGCGGCGGCCTTCCACCGGGCAGCCAAGGTTGACGGTGATGTCGCGCAGGATGCCGGCGCCGTCGGTGTTGTCGCCGAGCACGCCATCGGGGCCGAGGGCCAGCGTGTTGACCGCGCCGGCGGCCAGCGCCCGCGGAGTGTGGCGGTCGGCGAAATCGAAGGCTTCGAGCTTGAAGGGCACGGTCACGTTGAGGCCACGGCCGCCGGCAGCGCGGAAGGCCTCTACGCTGGCAACGAAGCCGTCGAGGGGCGCCAGCAGCGCTTCGTAGCTGAGGGCCTGGCCGGTCTGGGCGGCAAACAGGGTGTGGATGCGCGGCGACTTGCTGTGCGCGATCGGGTTGCCGATGACGGCGTAACGGTCCATCGTGGGCTTACTCTTTTTTGGCGGACGTCTGCAGCACGTCCGAGTTGGTGAAGGTCCAGGTGCGGGTGATCTCGATCACGTCGGTGTCACGCCGGATGTCCGGCGGAAAGGCCGCATAAGGGGCTGCCAGCTGGACGATGCGCCGGGCTGCTTCGTCCAGCACCTTGTGGCCGGACGAGCGGTGGATGTCGATGCTCTGTACGCTGCCATCGGCACGGATGGTGACGGACAGCAGCAGGCTGCCGTAGAGCTTGCCGCGGGCGGCGTCCGGGTAGTTGAGGGTGCCGACCCGTTCGATCTTCTGGCGCCAGTCTTCGGCGTACTGAGCGAAGCGGTATTCGTTGGCACGGGCACCGATGAACTTCTTGCGCGGCCGGGCTGAGTAATCCACCAGGTCCTTGTCGATCTGCGCCTCGATGCGGGCCACCGCGGCGGAGCTGTCAAGGAGATCGTAGCCCGACACCTGGCGCGGGGCTTCGGTGGGCGAGACCTGCTGGTTGTTCACCGGCAGCGCCGCTTGGCTGCGGCTGGCGGTCATGACCTGGGACTGGGGCGTTTCCGGGGCCTCGGCGCGGCGCTGGGCCTCGACCAGGCTGTCGCCGGAGCGGGTCTGCTCCAGCGGCGGCAGCGGCGTGCTCGGCCGGGCCTCCGCGCCGTCGGTGCCGCCGGCGTCGAGGTTGGTCTGGGCCAGTACGTCGGCCTGCTCGGGGCGCTCGGCGTGGCGCGAATTGACTAGCACCACTTCCAGCCCTTTGTCCCGGTGGCGCAGTTTGTCCGCGTCCGGCATCACGAAATGGATGGACAGCAGGACGGTGTGAGCGGCCAGGGACAGGCCGACCCCCCATTCCAGCGCGTAGCGGGCGGTGCCGCCGGTGAAGGTCGGCCAGATGCCGCCCTTGCCGGCGGCGGGAGGCGCGCTTGGCAGAGTGCTTGGTGGAGCGCTCGGCTGGGGAGGCTGGGGGCGGCGCAGGGCTTGCATGGGACTCGCGGTCAGGCGGCGGCAGGAGGCGCTTCCGTGGCGGTGGGCGCGGGTGCGTCTTCAGCCGGCGCCTCGTCGGGGAGCAGCTCTTCGTCTTCGGGGAGCGGGTCACCACTCGCTTCGCCCACGGTTTCGACGTAGGTGGCGCGGACTTCCACGTCCACCAGGTCGCTACGCTCGAGGGCCAGGCGGACCCGCGTGCCCGGCGGCAGCGTCGGCAGCGACGGGACCTTGAAGACGAAGGGGATGTCGTCGAGGCGGACCAGGCTTTCGCGTAGCACACGGGCCGTCACCTGCGGATGGCCGGCCTGGCGCAGCCAGCGCACGCACCAGTAGCGTTCCATGCCGCGCTGGAATTCGGCGTAGGCGGCATAGGTGAGTTCGAAGTCGCGCATCGCGGCGATCAGTTCCGGCGACTTGGGCGGGAAGGTCGGTGCCGTGCCGCGCAGCCAGCTGATCAGCTGCCATTGGTTGACCAGGTCCACGTAGCGCCGCAGCGGGGAACTGGACCAGGCGTAACAGTCGACGCCGAGGCCTTCGTGGGGCGCGGCGGCGGTGGTCATGCGCACCTTGCCGCCGGTCTGGGCCCGGTACAGGGCCGGAATACCGGCGTCGGCGAGAGCCTTGCCCCAGGTGCTGTTGGCGGCGATCATCAGTTCCGCGACCAGCTTGTCGAGGGGCGAGCCGCGCGGGCGGCGGCCGATCTCGATGCGGCCGGGGCCGTCGTCGGTGGTCTCGTTCCAGTCGACGCTGAAATTGTAGTCCACCATGTTCTGGTTGGCGGAAGGCTTGCCGCGGCCGGCCTCTAGGACGGTGGCCAGTTCCCACAGCAGGGTCAGCTCGGTCTTCCACTGGAAGTCCGGGCCACCGTCGGCCAGCGTGGTTTCGTTGAAGACCGGCTCGATGTCGTGGTGGCGCAGGTTGGCGACCACTGGCACGCGTTCGAGGCGCGAACTGTTGCCGGTGACGATCAGGTCGCGGCTGACCTCCAGGTACAGGGACAGGGCCGGACAGTCGCGCCCTTCGCCCAGCGTGAAGCGGGCCACCACGTCGTCCGGCAGCATGGTGATCTTGTTGCCGGGCATGTACACCGTGGACAGGCGTCCGCGGGCGATCCCGTCGAGGGCCGAGTCGCGGCCGAAGCCCAGGCCCGGCGCGGCGATGTGGATGCCGATGCGCCAGCCGTCGGTGGTCGGCGTGACCGAGAAGGCATCGTCGATCTCGGTGGTGGCGGCATCATCGATGGAGAAGGCGCGCACTTCGGCGAGCGGCAGGTCGGTGGGATCGACCGGCGCTTCGACGGCCGGGAAGGCGGTGCCGTCCGGGAAGTACTCGAACAGGAAACGGTCGAAATGCAGCTCGTGGGTCGAGGCCAGCGCGCCGCAGTCGAGTAGCAGGCGGGCCGCCGACTTGCCGTTTTCGGCACTGGCGGCTTCCAGGGCCTTGGTTTCGAGGCGGTTGCGGTCCGGCTTGTAGAGGAGCTGGCGGATCAGCGGTTTGAGCTCTTCCGGCAGCTGGCCGCCCAGCAGTTCGTCGCGCATGCGCTCGACGGCCGCCGCCTGCTGTTGCTTCTTCTCGAGGCCGGCGAGGGCGGCCTGCAGGATCTCGGCCGGTGCCTTGCGGAAACGGCCCTTGCCCTTGCGGTGGAAGTAGATCGGCGCGGCGTGCAGGCGCAGCAGCACGGCGACGGACTCCACCGGGCTCGGCACATGGCCGAAGTATTCCTGGGCGAACTCGGCAAAGCCGAACTCCTCGTCACCGCAGACTTCCCACAGGAATTCGGTGTCGAGGCCGCTCGCCTCGGCGTCGGCGCGGTCCAGCAGTTCGCTGGCGGAGGGCTGGTTGAAGCGCAGCAGCACATCCTTGCTCTTCAGCTTGAGGCGCTTGCCGTAGGGCGTTTCCACCTGCAGGGAGGCGTCGTTGTCGGTCAGGATGGTGCCGGTCTTGAAGGCACCATCCTCTTCGAAGAGCAGATTCATGGAATGGCCAAGCGGGAAAACAGCCGATTATAGCCAAGCCCGGGCCCTGCCCGGACGAAAGCAGTGCTCCGTTCGGGTCAGGCCGGCGTGGTGACGAAGTTGTGGATCAGGCCGAGCAGCACGTCTTCGTCGTAGGGCTTGCCAAGGTAGTGATTGACGCCGATTTCCTCCGCGTAACGCTTGTGCTTTTCGGCCGTGCGGGAGGTGATCATGATGATCGGTACGGCCTTCAGGCGGGCGTCGGCGCGGATGTTGCGGGTCAGGTCGAAGCCGTCCATGCGCGGCATCTCGATGTCGGCGATGACCACGTCGGGGGTGACCGTCAGCAGCTGCTCCAGTGCATCGACGCCGTCCTTGGCGGTGACGACCCGGTAACCTTCCCGTTCGAGCAGGCGCCCGGTGATCTTGCGCACCGTCAGGGAGTCATCGACCACCATCACCGTCGGCTGGCTCGGCGTGCTGACGCCGGCCTGGATCGGCGTTGCGTCGTCGCCCGTGTCCGGGCTGCGACCGGCCAGCGCGACCGGGTTGAGGATCAGTACGATCTCGCCATCGCCGAGCACCGTGGCGCCGGAGTAGCCCACCATCCGGGCGTACTGCGGGCCGGCGTTCTTGACGACGATTTCCTGGTTGCCGCGCAGCGCATCCACGTGCAAGGCCAGGGTCTCGCTGCCGGCGCGCAGCAGCAGCACCCAGTTGAAGCGCTCGACTTGTGGCTGCGAAACCTGGTCGCCGAGCAGGCGCGGCAGGTAGCGGTAGCCGTAGTGCTCCCCGAGCCAGTCGGTGCCGTGGTCGCCGCGGATCTTCTCGAGGGCTTCCGCCTTCAGTTCCAGCACCTGGGCGACCATCGACGAGGGGATTGCGAAGGTCCGGTTGCCGGCGCGCACCAGCAGCGCCTGGGTGACCGCGAGGGTCAGCGGCAGGTGGATGCGGAAAATGGTGCCTTCGCCGGGCGTCGTGTCTACGCTGATGCGGCCGCCGACCGCGGCGGTCTCGCTCTTCACCACGTCCATGCCGACGCCGCGACCGGCCAGGCTGGACAGGCTCGCGGTGGAGAAGCCCGGCACGAAGATCAGGTTGGTGAGGCGCTTGTCGTCGGCTTCCTCGTCGGCGGTGATCAGGCCGCTGTCGATGGCGTGCCGGCGGATGCGCGCAAAATCGAGGCCGGCGCCGTCGTCGCGGAATTCGATCAGCACCTCGTTGCCCTCGTGGGCGATCTTGAGGGTGATCTGGCCGATTTCCGGCTTGCCGGCGGCCCGCCGTGCTTCCGGCGTCTCGATGCCGTGGGCGACTGCATTGCGCACCAGGTGGGCCAGCGGGCCGCTCATCGCGTCGAGCACGCTGCGATCGATTTCGATCTGCCCGCCGATGATGTCCAGGTTGGCGCGGCGGCCGAGTTCCTTGGCGGTCTGGCGGACCAGGCGGTAGAGCCGCTCGGCCAGGCTGTCGAAGGGCACCATGCGCACGTGCATCAGCGATTGCTGCAGCTCGCGTGCCATGCGGGACTGGGCGTGCAGCGCCGATTCGGCGCCGTCCAGGTTGCGCAGCAGGTTCTGCTGCACGGTGGTCACGTCGCCGACGCTCTCCGCCATCATCCGCGTCAGTTCCTGCAGACGGGTGTAGCGGTCCATCTCCAGGGGGTCGAACTCGGTGTGCTGGGTTTCGACTTGGGACAGGCGCGACTGCATCTGCGTGTCGGCCTGGATTTCCACTTCCCGCAGCTGGTTGCGCAGGCGGATGACGTTCTCGGTGAGGTCGAGCAGGGAGCGGCGCAGCGTGCGCAGTTCGCCTTCGATGCGGGTGCGCGCGATGCTGATTTCGCCGGCTTCGTTGACGAACTGGTCGACGCGGCTGGCATCCACGCGCAGCTGGGTGCGGGCCGCGGGCGTGGCGGCCTCGCCGGCCTGCAGCGGGCTGCTGTCCTCGGCTGGTGCTGCGCCGGCGGGCTGCGCGGGGGCCGCTTCAGCCTGACCGCTCTGTAGCGTGTCGAGGGTTTGACGGGCATGGTCGAGGGCCGACTCGATCTCGTCGATGATCGCCGTGCCGCCAGGATCCTGGGCCCGGGCCCGTTCGAGGCGGGTTTCCAGGTCGTGGAGGTGCTGGCCGAGGTTCATCGCGCCGACCATCCGTGCGCTGCCCTTCAGGGTGTGCAGCAGACGCGCGACGCCGCTGACGTGGCCCGTTTCGGCCGGCGTTATACGCCAGGCGCGCAGGGCCGTGTCGAGGTGGTCGAGCAGCTCGTTGCCTTCGTCGAGGAAGATCGGCAGCAGTTCCGGGTCGAGGTCGTCGCGCAGCGGCGTGGCGGCCTGGCTGCTCTCGACCGGACGTGGTGCGCTTTCCTCGCGGGGGCGCAGCGTGGCGGTGACGAGCTCGGGCGGGGCCGTTGGCGCGGCGAGTCCGATGATGTCGTCCAGCTGGGAGGCCAGGATGGCGTCCAGCCGGGCGATCAGCTCTGGCTCCGGATCGGGCAGCACGCGGGCGCCGAGCTGAACCACCATGCTTTCGAGGGCGGCGGCCGTGTCGATCAATACTTCCGTCTGCTCCGCGGAAGGGGACTGGTCGAGGTCGGCGAGGCGCTGCTGGGCCAGTTCGAGGGACTTGGCCAGGTGCTGCGGGGCACTGAAATGGGCCGTACCGGAAATGCCGGCCAGCGTATGGGCGGCGCGGATCGACACAGTGGCCGGGGGCTGCGCCGGATTGAGCGGCAGGCGCGACAGTTCCTGGCGCAGCGTGGCCACATGCTGGCGGGCTTCGGCGAGGTACAGGTCGAACAGCGGGCGGGACAGCGTGATGTCGCCCAGGCGGACTTCGTCCGGCCCTGCGCTGATATCGGGCTGCGTGTCGATGGGGGCCGCTTCTGCCGGCGCCGGCTCTACGGCCTCGGCTTCTTCCACCTCCTCGAGTTCCTCGAACTCTTCGAGCTCGAGGCCTTCGGCGGCGATATCGATGTCCTCCACCGCAAGGAGGGCTTCGGGCAGCGTTTCGGCAGGAAGTTCGGCGAGGGGCTCTTCCACCTCTGCCGGAGTTTCCAGCTCGGCTTCCACTGCCGGCCCGGCTGCAGTTTCGAGGGCCGCGGCGTGATCGGCAGCTTGCTCCTGATCGAGCTCCAGGGCCTCAAGGGATTCATCTAGACTGATGTCTTCGAGGAGCTCCAGGGATTCGGGCTGTTCGAAGATGTCCTGGATCTCGACCGGGGCCGGGATTTCGAGGGTGTCCTCAAGCGTCGGCTCGGTTGCTTCGATCGCATCATCGGCCGGTTCATCGGCCGGGAGCAGGGCTTCGATTTCCACTGACTCCGGGGCACTCACCGGCTCCTCGTCGATGTCGAGGATTTCCAGGTCCAGGTCGTCGATGGACGTCGGCGTCCCGATTTCGGTGGGCAGGGGGATTTCCGCAGCCCTGTCTTCGACCGGGAGTTCGAAGCTCAGATCGAAATCGACCGGTGTGGGCGTGGACGCCTCCAAGATGGCGTCGGCGGGGAAGGACTCCTGCTCCGGTGGGGGCTGGTTGACCGGTTTCTCCGCCGCATGGGCTTCTTCGAAGCTGAGGTTGGGGAAGTCAAGGTCGACGGCTTCGAGCGCGCTGGCATGGGCCGCGGCGGCCAGCGTGAGGCTTTCACCCAGGTCAGTGGCCGCGAAGTCGAGCTCGGGCAGCGTGATCGAGGCTTCCAGGTCCACTTCCTGGGGGGCGCTGTCGAGGCTGATTTCGGTTAGGGGGGGTTCCGCAGGGGCCCTGCGCACGGCTTCGACGGCGCTCGGTTCGGCAGGTGCCGGGGGCGGGGCTGTTTCTTTGCGCAGGCGAGCCGCTTCGGCCAGCAGCGCGCTGACGTCTTTCTGATGGCCGGTGCCCGCTTCGAGCTGGTCGATCCAGGCCGAGAAATCCTGTGCGGCGTCCGCGATCAGTTGCAGGAGTTCGGCGTCGACCGGCAGTTCGAGGCGCAGCCAGTGGTTGAGGGTCTGTTCCAGGCCCCAGGCGGCTTCGCCGAAATCCCGGAGCCCGACCATCCGGCCGCTGCCTTTGAGGGTGTGGAAGCTGCGCCGGATGGCGGTGAGCACCTCCGCATCGGCCGGGTCCTGCTCCAGCTGCGCCAAGTTGGCGGCGATGGCGGCACGGACGTCGATGGCTTCCTCGATGAAGATCGCCAGCAGTTCTGCGTCGATCTCCTCCTCGCTGGCCTCGATCAGCCGGCTGGCCTCGGGGGACAGGGCCGGGGTTTCGGCGGCGGCGATCGGTGGTGTTTCACTGAATAGTGCGCCGGCGTCGAGCAGGCTGAGGGCCTGGCGGGCCTGTTGCTCAAGCTCGGTGTTGGCGGTCAGCGAGGCGTCCTGGCGCAGGCTTTCCAGGTTGATCTGCAGCTCGGTGCGCAGGCCGGAGTCGTCCGGATTGTCCTTCAGCGCGGCGGCGAGTGCGGCGGCTTCCCGGCGCTGCTGCGCGAGTTCGGCCTCGATGCTGGTGACGGGGTGCTGGCCGTCGGTGTCGGGGTGCAGGATGCGCTCGAGGTCGGCCGGGCCATGCTGCAGGGCTTCGATGTAGATGCCGAGGGCCGACAGGCGATGGGCGATTTCTTCGAAGTCCTGCTGTTCCGGCGACACGTCGTCGCTGGCGGACAGGGCGCGGATGCGGGCCGCAGCGTCCTGCAGCAAGCGGACTGCGCCATCCTCGTTGAGGACCGACAGGGCGCCTTCGATCTGCTTGAGGGGATCGCGTACTGCGGCGAGAACGTCCGTGCGGCTTGGCGCGCGGAAGAAACTATCCAGGTTCTGTTCGACCTCGCCCAGCGAGTTGAGGATCTCGTGGGCCAGTTGGCGATTGAGGTGGCGGCTGTGGGAGCCGCCGTCGGTGATCTCCAGCGGCGAAACCGTTTCGCCCCGTTGATGGGCCTGCAGGCGCCCTATCAGCTGGGCCAGTTGGGCATCGCTGACGTCATCGCCGTGCTGGTGGATGTCGAGGCGGGTCTCAAGCAGGAGCATCGTCGACGCCATGTCCATGGACAGGGCGTCGGTGAGCTGCAGCGGGTCCTGGCGCAGCCAGCGGGCCGTGGCGCCCAGCTCATCGAGCAGGGCCGAAACTTCCGGCTGGTCGATGCTGCGGGCCAGTGCGGTGAGGGGGGCCAGGGCGTCCTGGAAACGGGGCAGGCCGATGGCGCTTCCCTTGGCGAACTGGTTCCAGGCTTCCTTGGCATCGGCCAGACCGCTGCGCAGCCCGGCCAGCAGCGGTGCCTGGGGTGTGTCGCTAATGGGGCGCTTGCCCGCAGGCATCAGGTGTTCGAGCCGGTAGGCCGCGCGGATCGCGTCGATGGCCGGCGAGTGGGCGGTGGATACCGCAACCTGGTACAGCACGTCGCGCATCAGGCGCTCGGCGACGACACAGGAGCCTTCGAGGACACGCCTCATCTGCGCATCGATGCGGCCACAGAGGCGCTTGCTGATGGCGTCAGCAGGGATGCCCTGCAGGCCGAGGCTGTCGAAGAAGGCCGAGCAGGCCAGCCAGAAGGCCCGGGCCGCGGGTGTGGTCTGGAGGCTTTCGATGCCAGTCGCGGCTTCGCGCATTTCCTGCGGACCGGACGGGTCGCCAGGGGTTCTGAACCACTTCAGCAGGCCACGCTCGAAGCGGCTGCGCAGCCCACGCAGCTGCTTGGGATCGTCACCGTCAGTGGCCGGTGGGGCGAGTTCGGGACGCTGGTTCAGGTCGGGGAAGAACAGCTCGCTGGGCGTCGGGGCTTCCTGGCCTCGTGCGGCGGCCAGCTCGGCATACATGTCGAACAGCCGCAGGGCCTGGTCGGGCCTGCCACGGGTCAGTTCGTCGAGGTAGTTGCCGATGGCAGCGATGCAGCGGGCCGCCAGTTGGGCAATTTCCGGTGTGCAGGCGATCTGTTGGGAGGCCAACTCGCCGAGCAGGCGGTCGAGCTGGTCGGAGAACTGGGTCAGGCCATCCAGTCCGACGATGGACAGCGCACCGTGGGCCTGGTGCAGGTGGGTCTGGGCAAACTTGATCTGGCCGAGGCGGTCGGGGCTCGAGCTGGCTTCAGCCAGCGCTTCCGCCGCCCGCCCGAGGGCCAGGTCGATCTCGCCTTTGACCCAGGTCAGCGGACCCAGGTCGAGTTCGTGTGCAGGGTTCATCAATGGTTCTTCGGCGAAATCCGTGCGCTATCGGGGTCTCAGACCTTGAAGCCCGAGACGGAACCCTTGAGTTCGACAGCCAGATCGGCCAGTTCGCCGATGGAGACGGCGGTCTGCTGGGTGCCGGCGGTCGTGCGGTCGGTGATGGCGAGAATGTTCTTCATCTTCTCGGCCACCTGGGTTGCAGCCTTGGCCTGAACTTCAGTACTGACGGAGATGCGTTCGATCAGTTCGGCGGTTTCGGCGGACACGCGCTCGATTTCCGCCAGTTCCTGGCCGGCGGTTTCCGACAGGTGAGCACCGTCCACCACGTCGCGGGTGGCGTTTTCCATGGCCGCCACGGCGTCGCCGGTGTCGGTCTGAATGGTCTTCACGATCGCGCCGATCTGCTTGGTGGCTTCGGCGGAGCGTTCGGCAAGGCGCTGCACTTCTTCCGCAACCACCGAGAAGCCGCGCCCGGCTTCGCCGGCGGAGGCGGCCTGGATGGCTGCGTTGAGGGCGAGCACGTTGGTCTGTTCGGTAATGTCGGAAATCAGTTCCACGATTTCACCGATCTCCTGGGAGGATTCGCCAAGGCGTTTGATGCGCTTGGAGGTTTCCTGGATCTTCTCGCGGATGTCGTTCATGCCCTTGATGGTGTCTTCCACCGCGACGGCGCCCTTCTGGGCGGCCTGCAGGGAGCGCCGGGCAACCTGAGCGGACTGCAGCGCGTCTTCCGATGCAGCACTCATGGAGCTCGCCATGTTCTGGGCGGTTTCACCGGCGAGGCGCAGTTCCTGGGCCTGGCGTTCGGTGGCGGCCAACAGTTCGTCGGAGGTCTGCTGGGCAGACTCGGTGGCCGAGGTCACGCGGATGGCGGCGTCGTTGATGCGGCGCACCAGCACCGAGAGCTCTTCGATGGTGTAGTTCACCGAGTCGGCGATGGCGCCGGTGATGTCTTCCGTGACGGTGGCGCGGACGGTAAGGTCGCCGTCGGCCAGGTCGCCCATTTCGTTCATCAGCCGCAGAATGGCCTGCTGGGTGTTATTCCGCTCGGCTTCGGCAGATTCGCGCAGGCGTTCGGCCGCCAGGCGGCGACGAGCGATGTCGTCGTTGTAGGTCTTGGCCATCAGGGCCAGGCTGGCCAGCGTGATCAGCGCACAGAGGATGATCGCCAGGCTGACCCAGGTGAAGAAGCCGGTGTAGCCGTGGGTGTAGGCGTCGGTCAGCGCGGAGGTCTTCTCGAGCAGCGGGCCGGAGTTCTGGAAGATGTGGCTGCCGGCTTGCTTGGCCTGCACCAGCAGCTGGATGTTGCCGAGGATTTCCATCACCGAGGCGAGGTTGTCCTTGCTGACCTTCTCCAGTTCGGTGAGCTTGGTCTTGGCGTCGCTGCCGTCGGCGGTCATCTTCTGCAGCTGTTCGATGAGGTCGCGGAAGGTGTTGGTGTCCTTGCCGAGCAGGAAGGCCACTTCCGGGTCGATGGCATTGGCGACCAGCAGCGCGTTGGCGTTCTTGGCGATGCGCTGGGTCAGCATCACGACCTGGTTGGCGATGGCGATCTCGCGGGCCGATGCGCCGCCCTGCAGTTTGAGGGACGCCAGTTGCTCGGAGAGTTCGAGCAACTGGGGGTTCTTGGTGTTGATGGTGCTGACGGCCTTGCCCAGGCTGGTGAGGTTCTTTTCCTGGGCGAGCAGGGCGGTGGCGTCCTTGTCTGTCTTCTGCCACAGCTCGGTGACGGTGGCAAGTTCATCGGTGGCTGCGTTGGCGCCGCCCGGCACGCTGGTGCCGTTGACGTCGCCGCCGTTGGTCACCGCTTCGAGGAGGGTATTGAACTGTTCGCGGCTGTTCTTCAGTTCGATGAAGGCCTTGGAGTCTCCCTGCAAGGTCAGCTGGCTGGCCTTGGCGATCTGCTGGGACAGGGTGCGCATTTCGCCGCCGGCCGTCACGTAGGCGGTGCCGAAGTGGCTGACGCGGATCTGGTAGAGGACGAAGGCGCCGGTCAGTGCAGCGAAGACCAGGAAGGGGACGCGCAGGATGCGCAATTGTTCGGTGGACGATTTGCCGGCCAGAAAGGGAAGTGCCGCCTTGGTCACACCCTCGCCGGAATCGAGAATCGTATCCACATTGCCGGTGGCAGGCTTGCTGTTGCCTTTCGACAGTCCTGGTAGCTTGAATGCCATATTGTCCTCTTCAGCGGATCGAGACCGCTGTATCTCCCGAAATGAAATTCACGAAAGCGCAGCGTCCAGAAAGCGCGAGTGATTGAGCAATGCCGAAACCTTGAGTCGGGTCCAGGCGCCGCCGCGGCTGTCCTGGAGGCGGTCGCCGATCCACGGCCGTGTTTCGTCGGCGGGGGCCGGAACCGGGATGAAATCCTCGATGGAGCGCAGGCCCAGTGCGCGCGTCACGAGCAGCGCGCTGTTGAGGCCATGGCGTACGCCGACGAGCAGCAGCCGGGAATGGCCGGCGGGGGCGATCGGCGGCTCGCCGTGGAAGACGGCGAAGTCGACGACGCTGAACAGGTTGCCGCGTACGCTGGCCAGGCCCCGGAACCAGGGCTGGGTCAGCGGGACGTGGGCCAGGGGCGGCACCGCGAGGATCTCGCCGGCTTCGGTAAGGTCCACCAGCCAGTTGCGGCCACCGGCCTGGACGGCCAGGAGGGCCGACGCCCTGTTGTCGCGAGCCTCGGCCAGGCGTCGGGCAAGCCCGGCCTGGAATTCATGAAGACTGATCCGTTTGGCCATGGGGGCTCAACCGAGAGCGCGGATCTTGTCGAGCAGTGCGGCGTGATCGATGGGCTTGACCATGTAGTCGTGCGCGCCTTGGCGGAGGCCCCAGATCTTGTCGGTTTCCTGCCCCTTGCTGGTGCACATGATCACCGGGATGCTGCGGGTGGTTTCGTCCCGGGAGATCGTGCGGGTTGCCTGATAGCCGTTGGTGCCGGGCATCACGACGTCCATCAGGATCAGGTCGGGTTGCTCGCTCTTGCTCTTCAGCACCGCCTCGTCGCCGTTTTCGGCGGTCACCACCTGGTAGCCATTTTTCACCAGGACTTCCGACAGGGCCAGGCGCTCCGTCGGGGAGTCGTCTACAACAAGGATTTTCTTGATCGGCATGGACGCGGTTCTTGCAGTCAGTCGTTGGTGGAGGCCTGGCCCGCCTGGGTGTGGTTGGCCACCGAGCGCAGCAGGCTTTCCTTGGTGAAGGGTTTGGTCAGGTATTCGTCGGAGCCGGCCAGGCGGCCACGGGCGCGGTCGAACAGGCCGTCCTTGGACGACAGCATGATCACCGGGGTGGCTTTGAGGCGCGCGTTCTTCTTGATCAGGGCGCAGGTCTGATAGCCGTCGAGGCGCGGCATCATGATGTCGACGAAGATCAGATCGGGGGCATGGTCGGCGATCTTGGCCAGTGCGTCGAAACCGTCCTCGGCCAGCACGACCTGGCAGCCGGCCTGGGCGAGGAAGATTTCCGCGCTGCGGCGGATGGTGTTGCTGTCGTCGATGACCATGACCTTGATGCCGCTGAGATTCACCGGGGACCTCCGGAAACGGTTCGGGTGGCGTGATCGTTATGAATGGGCATGGTACTGGGCTGGGGGGCGGTCAGATTGCGACCATCTCGAAATCTTCCTTGCGGGCACCACATTCGGGGCAGGTCCAGTTCGGGGGTATGTCTTCCCAGCGGGTACCGGGCGTGATGCCCTCGTCCGGGGAGCCGGCTGCTTCGTCGTAGATGAAGCCACAGATCAGACACATCCAGGTCTTGTAGGGAGGATTTGCCATTTGGGTGCGGCGTAGTGATTTCGGCTAGAATCGCTTGGATCGTGAATGGTAGCGCAGTCGCAGTTAAATTTGTGCGTCCTTGTTTCTTCGAATGACTATATCC
This sequence comes from Zoogloea sp. GW822-FHT05C07, assembly GCF_058800215.1. Taxonomy (NCBI): domain Bacteria; kingdom Pseudomonadati; phylum Pseudomonadota; class Betaproteobacteria; order Rhodocyclales; family Zoogloeaceae; genus Zoogloea; species Zoogloea sp. GW822-FHT05C07. Next base: position 1,468,775 of record NZ_CM179510.1, on the reverse strand, counting down.
CGTAACGATCCTGGTCCTCCCCTAGTCCTTGTTTTTGCTGCATCCGATCCAACCGGTGGTGCGGGCATTCAGGCTGATATTATGACGTTGTCAGGCATGGGTTGCCACCCCCTGACGGTCATCACCGCGTTGACCGTCCAGGATACGGCCGGCGTGGAGGATGTGCTGCCTATCGACGCCGATTTCGTCGCCGAGCAGGCGCGGGCGGTCCTCGAGGACATGCCGGTGAAGGCCTTCAAGCTCGGCGTGCTGGGCAGCGTGGACAACATTGCCGCGATCGCCGAGATCATTTCCGACTATCCGCATGTGCCGGTGGTCGTCGATCCCGTGGTGGCGTCGGGGCGGGGCGATGAGCTCGCTTCCGAGGCGATGCTGGAGGCCATGCGAGAGCTCATCCTGCCGCAAGCCACCGTCATCACCCCCAACACCATCGAGGCGCGCCGCCTGGCCGACCTGCATCGGGACGGGCACGACGAGGGCTCCCTCTACGATTGCGCCACCCGCCTGCTGAATTCGGGCTGCGAACATGTGCTGATCACCGGCTCCCACGCCCAGACGCCTCAGGTCATCAATACCCTGTATGGCCGCGGCGGCGTGATCCGCGCCGATACCTGGGAACGCCTGCCGGGCAGCTACCACGGTTCAGGCTGTACGCTGGCATCTGCGGTGGCGGCGGCGCTGGCCCACGGCATGGAGATGTCGGCGGCGGTGCAGGAGGCACAGCGCTTCACGTGGAGAACGCTGGAGGCGGCCTTCCGGCCCGGCATGGGGCAGCACATTCCAGATCGATTTTTCTGGTCCAGGCCGAGCCTGGTTGAGAAGGACTGAACTGATGTTCGAACGTGGACTTTATCTAGTGACGCCGGACTGGAACGACACCGGGGCGTTGGCCGCTGCCGTGGCCGATGTGCTGCCGGCCCGGCCTGCCCTGGTGCAGTACCGAAACAAGAATGCCGATCCGTCCCTGAAGCGGGAACAGGCGGTCCGCCTGCTGGCCCTGTGTCGTCAGGCGGGGGTGCCGCTGGTGCTCAATGACGACCTGGCGCTCGCGCTGGAGATCGACGCCGACGGTGTTCACCTGGGCCGTGACGACGGCGATCCGGCGGCGGCCCGGCAGGCCCTCGGCACGCAGCGCATCCTCGGCGTCAGCTGCTACGGCGAATGGCCTCGCGCCGTAGCTGGCGCGGCGGCCGGTGTCGACTACGTCGCCTTCGGCGCCATGTATCCGTCTTCCACCAAGCCCGCCGCGGTGCCGGCGCCGCTCGACATCCTGACCCGCGCCAAGCGCGAGCTGGGCCTGCCGGTGGCGGCCATCGGTGGTATCACCCTCAACAATGCCCCGTCGCTGATCGACGCCGGCGCCGACCTGCTGGCCGTCATCAGCGACGTATTTGCAGCTCCCGCTCCGGCCGCCCGTGCGGCCGCCTACGCCGGGCTGTTCGATTGACCAACAAGGAAACACCAGCATGAGCCGTAACGAAGAACTCTTTGCCCGCGCCCAGCGCACCATCCCCGGTGGCGTCAATTCGCCGGTGCGGGCCTTCCGCTCGGTGGGCGGCACCCCGCGCTTCCTGAAGAAGGCGCTTGGCGCCCGCGTGTGGGATGCGGACGGCAAGGAATACCTCGACTACGTCGGCTCCTGGGGGCCGGCCATTCTTGGCCACGCCGATCCGGTGGTGGTCGAGGCGGTGCGTGCTGCGGCCCTCGAAGGCCTGTCCTTTGGCGCGCCGACCGAGCGCGAGATCGACATGGCCGAGCGCCTGTGCGAACTGCTGCCCAGCCTCGAGATGGTGCGTCTGGTGTCCAGCGGCACCGAAGCGACGATGAGCGCGATCCGCCTGGCCCGGGGCTTCACCGGCCGTGACGCGATCATCAAGTTCGAGGGTTGCTACCACGGCCACGCCGACAGCCTGCTGGTGAAGGCCGGCTCCGGCCTGCTGACCTTCGGCAATCCGTCGTCGGCCGGTGTGCCGGACGATTTCGCCAAGCACACCATCGTGCTCGACTACAACAACCCGGCCGAACTGGAAGAAACCTTCAAGGCCCGCGGCAGCGAGATCGCCTGCGTGATCATCGAGCCGATCGCCGGCAACATGAACCTCGTCAAGCCGTCTGCCGAGTACATGCACCTGCTGCGTCGCCTGTGCACCGAGCACGGCACGGTGCTGATCTTCGACGAGGTGATGACCGGTTTCCGCGTCGGCCCGCGCGGCGTGCAAGGCCTGTTCGGCATCACGCCGGACCTGACCACCCTCGGCAAGGTGATCGGCGGTGGCATGCCGGTGGGTGCCTTCGGCGGCCGTCGCGACATCATGGAAAAGATTGCCCCGCTGGGCGGCGTTTACCAGGCCGGCACCCTGTCCGGCAGCCCGGTGGCGGTGGCCGCCGGCCTCGCCAGCCTGGAGCAGATCGCCAAGCCGGGTTTCTACGAGGTGCTCACCGCCCGTACCGAACGCCTCGTCGCCGGCCTCAATGCGGCGGCGGCCAAGCACGGTGTGACTTTCATCGCCGATTCCGTCGGCGGCATGTTCGGCCTTTATTTCGCCAAGGCCGTGCCGCAGAGCTACGCCGACGTGATGGTCTCTGACCGGGAGCGCTTCAACCGCTTCTTCCACGCGATGCTGGATGCCGGGCACTACTTTGCGCCGTCGGCCTTCGAAGCCGGCTTCGTGTCGGCGGCCCACTCGGAAGCCGACATCGACAGCACCATCGCCGTGGCCGAAGCCTGGTTCGCCGCCAACGCGGGCTGAGGCTGCCGGCGGGTGAAAATCCGCTGAAGCGGACGTGAAAAGGGGGCGACTGGATCGCCTCCTTTGCTTGCGCAGCGTCCGGCTGGAGTCCCGGCTACATCAGGAAGATCGTCGCCAGCCCGAGGAAAATGAAGAACCCGCCGGAGTCGGTGACGGCGGTAATGATCACGCTGGAGCCGACCGCCGGATCCTGCCCGATGCGGTGGCGGAGCATCGGGGCCATTACGCCGACGAAGGCGGCGACGAGCAGGTTCAATGTCATCGCGGCGGTCATCACCAGGCCCAGCTTGCCACTGCCGTAGAGCACCCAGGCCAGGATGCCGAGGAGGCCGCCCCACACGATGCCGTTGATCAGCGCGACGCCGAGCTCCTTCTTGAGCAGGCGGCTCAGCGCGTCGTCCTGCACCTGGCCCATGGCGATGCCGCGGACGATCATCGTGATGGTCTGGTTGCCCGAGTTGCCGCCGATGCCGGCCACGATCGGCATCAGCGCGGCCAGCGCGACCAGCTTCTCGATGGAGCCTTCGAAGGCGCCGATCACCCGGCTGGCGATGAAGGCGGTGACCAGGTTGGCGGCCAGCCAGGACCAGCGGTTCTTCACCGAGTCCCACACCGGCGCGAAGATGTCTTCGCCTTCCTTCAGGCCGCCCTGGCTGAGCAGTTCGCTCTCGGTTTCCTCGCGGATGAAGTCCACCACTGTGGCCACCGTCACACGGCCGACCAGCTTGCGGTGGTAATCCACCACCGGCGCAGACACCAGGTCGTAGCGCTCGAAGGCCTGCGCGGCGGTTTCGGCTTCGTCGGAGGGTTCCAGCGTGAGGGTGTCGGTGAGCATGATCTCGCTCACCTCGGTTTCCGGGTCGTTGATCAGCAGCCGGTCGATCGGCAGCACGCCACGCAGGTGTTCGTCCCGGTCCACCACGAAGAGCTGGTCGGTGTGGTCAGGTAGTTCGTCGAAGCGGCGCAGGTAGCGCAGCACCACCTCCAGAGTGACGTCCTCGCGCACGGTGACCATCTCGAAATCCATCAGCGCGCCGACGGAGTCTTCCGGGTAGGACATGGCCGCACGCAGCTGCTCGCGCTCTTCCGGGTCGAGCCCCTGGTAGACCGCTTCCATCACCTCGTGGGGCAGGTCGGGCGCCAGGTCGGCCAGTTCGTCGGCGTCGAGCTGCTCGGCGGCGGCGCGGAGGGAGGCCGGGTCCATCGACTCGATCAGGGATTCCCGGACCGCGTCGGAGACTTCCAGCAGGATCTCGCCGTCTCGCTCGGCCTTGACCAGATCCCAGACGAACAGGCGTTCGTCGAGCGGCAGGGCTTCGAGGATGTGGGCGACGTCGGCGGAGTGCAGGCTGTCGAGCTTGTGGGTCAGCTCGTGGACGTGCTGCTTATGGACCAGGCTTTCCACCAGGTCGTGCTTGGGCATGTCCTGGCGGTGGACGAGCTCTTCCACCAGCTTGTGGCGGGCGAGGAGGTGCTGTATCTCGCGCAGGTGGCTGTCGAGGTCGTCGTGTTGCTGCAGGTCGTCGGTTTCGGCCATGGTCGCAATCCCGTGCTCCGCTGCGTGCCGGGCGGCGCGCAGGGGGCGGATTCTACGGGGTTTGCGGCGCTGCGGCGACCGCCATTTTCACGCCCGCGGAAGGGTTTTCGGTCAGGGCCAGGCGCGGGCGCCGAACATCATCCGCTTGGCGACGAAATGGCGTGCCGGTGGCAGCAGGTCGAGGGCGAACAGGCCGGCGCCGCGGGCGTGCTTGAGTGGGCCGAAGGTGGTGCTGAACAGGCGCACCAGCGTGTCGGTGAAGCGGATCGTGCCGTTCCGGTCGAGGCGGCGGGCGTCGGCGTAGGCAGCCAGGGTTTCCGTCGTGCCCGGGTCGCCGCCGGCGCGGATCAGCGTCTGGGCGCAGGCCCATACGTCGCGCAGGGCCAGGTTGTAGCCCTGGCCGGCGACCGGGTGGAGGGTCTGGGCGGCGTTGCCGAGCCACACCGTGCGGCGTCCGATCGGCTCCTGCCGGTAGCGCAGTACCAGCGGGTAGCGGGCGCGCGGGCCGACGGCGGCAAAGCGCAGGCGCTGGCCGAAGTGGTCCTGCAGGCGTGCCAGGTAGGCGTCGTCGTCGAGAGCGAGCAGCGCGTCCGCTTCATCCGGCGAGGCGGTGTGCACGATGGCGCAGTCGTGGCCGCAGGGCAGTGCGGCGAGGGGCCCCTGCGACGTGAAGCGTTCCCAGGCGCGGCCATGGTGCGGCGTGGCTGGCGTGACGACGCTGATCACCGCGTGCTGGCCGTAGTCCCGTTCGACGAGGGGGACATCTTCGTCACTGACGATGCTGCCTTCGGCACAGGCGGCCAGGCGGGCCGACAGATTGTGGCCGTCGGCGAGGCTGATCAGCACGTCGTCGGCACCGGGCACCAGGCGGCTGACCGTGGTGTGGTCGTGCAGCGGGATGCCGGCGGCCATCAGCGCGTCGTCCAGCGCCGCGGCCAGCGCGCCGGCGGCGACCACATAGCCGAGGGCCGGTTGGCCGTATTCCTCTGCGTGCAGCAGCGTGCGGCCGAGGCCGCCCTGGTGGGAGACGTGGATGCTCTCGATGGCGGTGGCCGGCAGACGATTCCACACACCAAGGCGTTCGAGGGTCAGGCGGGTGCCGTGGGACAGGGCCAGGATGCGCGGGTCGTCGCGGGCTGCGCCGCGCGGGCGGGCATCGACCAGCAGCATGTCGAGGCCGGCATCTTTGAGGGCGAGGGCCAGCGCCATGCCCACCGGGCCGGCGCCGACGATGACGAGGTCGTGGCGGTTCATGAAGATCGTTCGGATTGGATGGCCGAGCTCAGGCGCCGGCCATCACGGCTTCGATGTCGGCGACGCTCTTCGGCGTGGCGGCGGTGATGATCTCGCAGCCGGTGTCGGTGACCAGTGCGTCGTCCTCGATGCGGATGCCGATGTTCCAGAAGGCTTCCGGCACGCCGTCGGCGGGGCGGATGTAGCAGCCCGGTTCGACGGTCAGCATGTTGCCGGTGACCAGCGGGCGCCATTCGCCGGCCAGCTTGTATTCGCCGGCGTCGTGCACGTCGAGGCCGAGCCAGTGGCCGGTGCGGTGCATGTAGAACTGGCGGTAGCTGCCGGATTCGAGCACGCCGTCCAGCGTGCCGCTGAGCAGGCCCAGGTCGATGAAGCCCTGGGCGAGTACGCGGGTGGCGGCGTCGTGCGGGTCGTTCCAGCCGGCGCCGGGGCGGATCGCGTCGATGGCGGCGGCCTGGGAGGCCAGCACCAGTTCGTAGGCGGCCTTCTGCGGTCCGCTGAAGCGGCCGCTCACCGGGAAGCTGCGGGTGATGTCCGAGGCGTAGCCGTCGAGTTCGCAGCCGGCGTCGATCAGCAGCAGGTCGCCGTCCTTCAGCTGGCAGTCGTTTTCGACATAGTGCAGCACGCAGGCGTTGGCGCCGCCGGCGACGATGGAGCCGTAGGCGGGGGCCTGGCTGCCGTGGCGGCGGAATTCGTGCAGCAGCTCGGCTTCCACCTCGTATTCCCAGGCGCCCGGGCGGGTGGCGCGCATCGCGCGGCGGTGGGCGCCGGCGGAGATCTCGGCGGCGCGGCGCATGGTGGCGATTTCGCTGGCGTCCTTGATCAGGCGCATCTCGTCGATCAGGCCGCGCACGTCGCGGATCTGGGCGGGGGCATGGCAGCCGGTGCGAGCCTGGGCGCGCACGCGGTTGAGGGCGTCGGCGATGCGGCTGTCCCAGGCCGGCTCGTAGCCGACCGAATGGAAGATGGCCGGCTGGTTGCCGAACAGCGTGGCGAGCTGCTCGTCCAGTTCGGCGACCGGATGGGCTTCGTCGAAACCGAAGGTCTCCTGCGCCGCCTCGGGGCCGAAGCGGTAGCCGTCCCAGATTTCCCTTTCCATGTCCTTGGTGCGGCAGAACAGGATGCTGCGCGGGGTGTCGCCGGCCACCAGAACGAGCACTGCCTCGGGCTCGCGGAAGCCGGTGAGGTAGTAGAAGTAGCTGTCGAAGCGGTAGCCGTAGTGGGTGTCCCGGTTGCGCACGCGTTCCGGCGCGGTGGGAATGACGGCGACGCCGCCGCCAGCGGCCTGCATGGTCTGCAGCAGGCGGGCGCGGCGGGCCTGGAAGGGGGAAATGTCGAGGGGCATGGCGATGTCCGGTGGCTGGATTCTGGATTGACCGTGGGGTGGCCGCTTTGTTGCGAGCTTACGGCAATCCCGTCAGGGCGTGCAGGGACGGGCCTCGCGCAGGTAGGCGTCGAGTTCGCGCAGGCGCTCCGGCGTGCCCACGTCCACCCAGTTGCCGAGCAGGCGGATGCCGGCCACGTGCCTGCCAGTCATTGCTTTGCGCAGCAGCGGGGCCAGCTTGGCGGGGTGATTGCCATCCACGCCGATGAACAGCGCCGGGTGATAGGCGCCGATGCCGGAGAAGGTCAGGCGTTCGTCACCGTCGTCGTGGACCAGGCCGTCCGGGCACAGGGCGAAGTCGCCCTGCGGGTGGTGGGGCGGGTTGGTGACCAGCAGCAGGTGGGCCTGCGTGCCGCCGGGGCTCAGGGTGCCGGCGGCGCGGTGCAGGCCGGCAAGGTCGGCATCGCAGAAGACGTCGCCGTTCACCACCAGGAAGGGTTCGTTGCCGAGCAGCGGCAGCGCGCGGGCGATGCCGCCGGCGGTTTCCAGCGCGGTTTCTTCCGCCGAGTAACGGATGTGCACGCCGAAGCGCGAGCCGTCGCCGAGGGCGTCCTCGATCATCCGGCCCAAGTGGGCGTGGTTGATCACCAGCTCGCGGATGCCCGCCGCCGCCAGACGCTCGATGTGCCACACGATCAGCGGCTTGCCGCCCACTTCCAGCAAGGGCTTGGGGCAGTGGTCGGTGAGGGGGCGCATGCGTTCGCCGCGGCCGGCGGCGAGGATCATCGCTTTCATCGTCGTGGGCTCAGAACGAGTAGCCGACTTCGGTGATGGTCGGGTCGGTCTGTTCCAGGATGCGCAGCAGCGGCCTGAGTTCGCCGTAGCGTTCGCAGGTCTTGCGCAGGTAGTGCAGGACCAGCGGCATGTCCTTCAGGTAGCCGTCCTTGCCGTCCCGGTGATACAGGCGGGCGAAGATGCCCAGCACCTTGATGTGGCGCTGCACGCCCATGTATTCGTAATCGCGATGGAAGTCGGTGAAGTCCTCGCGCACCGGCAGGCCGAGGCTGCGCGCGGTTTCCCAGTAGCGGGCCAGCAGGTCGAGGGTGAAGTCCTCGTCCCAGTGGACATAGGCATCCTTGAGCAGGGAGGCCAGGTCGTAGCTCAGCGGGCCGTAGACGGCATCCTGGAAGTCGAGCACGCCCGGGTTGGGCTCGGACAGCATCAGGTTGCGGCTGTGGTAGTCGCGATGGACGTAGACCTTGGGCTCGGACAGGTTCACGTCGAGGACGCGGTCGAAGACTTCGTAGAGCTGCTGGGCCTGTTTGTCGGTGAGGGTGATGCCCTTGTGGCGCGACACGTACCACACCGGGAACAGCTCCATTTCCCGCTGTAGCAGTTCGCGGTCGTACTCGGGCAGCACGCCGGGCTTGCTGGAGAGCTGGATGCTCATCAGCGCGCCAAGGGCTTCCGCGTACAGGTTGTGGGCGTTGTCCTTGGTCAGCGCCTGCAGGTAGGTGCTGCTGCCCAGGTCGGACAGCAGCAGGAAGCCCTGCGCGAGATCCTGCTTGATGATCTGCGGCACATGCACGCCGGCGGCACCGAACAGTTCGGCCACCTTGATGTAGGGGCGGCAGTCCTCGTGGCTGGGGGGGGCGTCCATGACGATCTGCGATACGGGATCGTCGGCGAATGTCAGCCGGAAGTAGCGCCGGAAGCTGGCGTCGGCGCTGGCCGGGGCGAGTTCGAAGGCGCGGCCGGGAAATTCGGCGGCGATCCAGGCCTGGAGTTGTTGGCGTCGTTCCACGGGAGTCGAAGAAGTGTTCGTGTAAAATCCGGCAGTTTATCAAACCAAGCGGTCGGCTCGCCGGCTGGTTCCCGCTCCAGGATGAAACCACGTACGCAGTTGCGCTTCCTGTCCATCGCCCTTTTCGCCCTGTGGGGGCGGGCGGGTGCTGAAGATCTACCGCCCTTCGTGGTGTCGCCGTCGCTGCTCGGCAAGCCGGCCACCGTCCGGCCCGCCGCCACGCCGCAGCCGTCGGCGCCGGCCGCTGCTGCACCGTCCCGGCCTGTGACAGCATCCGCACCGGCACCGGCTGCAGCGAAGAAGGCCGCCACGCCGGCCGCTGGCGGACGCAAGGGCACCACGCTCCAGCCCGCCACGGCCGGAGCTGCGGCGCTGCCGCTCCACACAACGGTGATCGACGGCGACCGGGTGACCGGCCGCCAGGATCTGGATGCGGTGGCCGAGGGCTCGGCCGTGCTGACCCGAGACAACACTCGCGTCGAGGCCGACAAGCTTCAGTATTTTGAATTGACCGACGAGGTCGAGGCGACCGGTCATGTCCGCATCACTCGTGGCCAGGACGAGATGACCGGCCCCCATGCGCGCATGAGGGTGCAGGAACAGGTCGGGACCTTCGATTCGCCGAATTATTCGATCAGCCGCCCGCCGCGCGGCCCGCGTCCCGGCGAGGCGCCGCTGCTGCCTGGTCAGGCCATACCGATGAGCCAGCAACCGCTCACCGGCCATGGCTCGGCCGATTCCATGCAGATGGAAGGTGAGAACCAGTTCCGCTTCTTCAACGCCACCTGGACCAGCTGCAAGCCCGATCGGCCCGACTGGTACGTCAGGGCCAAGGAACTCGAGCTCGATTACGACAGCAGCGTGGGCGAAGCGACCAACGGGACGCTGATCTTCAAGGGCGTGCCGCTGGCCTACATGCCGTGGGCTGACTTTCCGCTCGGCGACAGCCGTAAATCCGGTCTGTTGTCGCCGACCTTCGGTACGTCGAACAAGGTCGGCTTCGACCTCACCATTCCGTACTACTTCAACCTGGCGCCGAACTACGACGACACGCTGACCACCCGCTACATGGGGCGGCGTGGCCTGCAGATGCGCAACGAGGCGCGCTACATCACGCCGACGTATCGGGGCATGAACTATTTCGAGTGGATGCCCAACGATGAAGTGGAAGGGCGCAGCCGGATGGCCGGCCAGATCCGCCACAATCAGGTCTTCGGCAACGGCTGGGCCGGCAACATCGACTTTTCCGGAGTTTCCGATCCGCGCTACTTCATCGACCTGAGTTCGCGGCTGGCGCTGACGTCGCAGGTCAACCTGCTGCGCCAGGGGGCGGTGAGCTACTCCGGCGGCGGGTGGTGGACGGCAACGGGCTTGGTGCAGGCCTACCAGACGCTGCAGGACCCCAACGGCGCGCCGGTGGCGGTTCCGTACAAACGCCTGCCGCAACTGACCCTGACCGCCAACCGGCCCGAGCTGCCCGGCGGTACCACCTTCCTGCTCAACAGCGAGTACGTGGCCTTCAGCCACCCGACCCTCGACGAGGGGCGGCGGATGACGCTCTACCCGCAGCTGTCCCTGCCTCTGCAGACTTCGGCGTTCTACATCACTCCGAAGATCGGCGTGCACATGACGCGCTATGACCTCGACCGCCGCACGACCGTCGGCGAGAACACGGTGACCCGGACGCTGCCGATCATGTCGGTGGACAGCGGCGTGACCTTCGAGCGCGATACCAGCTTTGCCGGCCGCGACTACGTGCAGACCCTCGAGCCGCGGGTGTATTACCTGTACGTGCCGTATCGCGACCAGTCGATGATTCCGAACTTCGATTCGGGCTCCTACGACTTCAACTTCGCGCAGCTCTTCGCCGAAAACGTCTACACCGGCGGCGACCGTATCTCCAACGCCAACCAGCTCACCACCGCGGTCCAGTCCCGCCTGATCGATCCCGCTACGGGGGCCGAGACGGTGCGCGCATTGGTCGGGCAGCGTTACTACATGGACGACCAGCGGGTGGTCTTGCCGGGCGGCACGCCACGTACCGGCAAGCGGGCCGACCTGCTGGGCGCCTTCGGCATCAATCTGGCACCGAAAACCCAGCTCGACACGACCTGGCAGTACAACCCGCGGGATCACTGGACCGAGAGATTCAACTTCGGTGTGCGCTTCCAGCCCAGCTACGCCCACGCCATCGGCGTCAACTGGCGCTATCGCCGCAACTACTCCACCGATGATGCCAACCCGGACGGTTTCCGCGACCTGGACATCACCGGCCAGTGGCCACTGTGGGGCAACTGGTATGGCGTGGCCCGTTACAACCGCAACCTGCGCGACCACCGCCTCAACCAGGGCGTGGCCGGCCTCGAATACAACGCCGGTTGCTGGGTCTTCCGCGGCGTCGTGCAGCAGCTGACCACCAGTGTCAATGACGTGACCCGCGCTTTCTTCTTCCAGCTCGATTTCAACGGCGCCGGCAGCCTTGGCTCCAGCCCGATCAACGTGCTCCGCCGTAGCATCCCCGGATATGGGAAGATCAACGACGGTTCCAACCCCTTCTACAGTGAAGACGACTTCTGATAGATCGTCCCGGCCCCATGAAACTGATCGTCTCCCTGCTCGCCGCCTACCTGGTCACCCAGTCCGCCTTCGCCGCCAACGGGCCGGTCGAAGTGGACCGCATCGTGGCCGTCGTGAATAGCGAAGTCATCACCCAGTCCGACCTGCGCCAGCGGGTCGACCAGGTCACTCGCCAGCTGTCCCGCCAGGGCACGCCGCTGCCGCCCGCCGACGTGCTCCAGAAGCAGGTGCTCGAGCGCCAGATCATGGAGCGGCTGCAGATCCAGCTGGCCAACGAAACCTCCCTGCGGGTCGACGATGTGACCCTCGACCGGGCCATCGGCCGCATCGCCGACAGCAACAAGCTGTCGATGACCGATTTCCGCAAGGCCCTCGAGAAGGACGGCCTGTCCTGGGATCGTTTCCGCGAAGAGATCCGCAACGAGATCCTGATCAGCCGCGTGCGCGAGCGCGAGGTGGAGAGCCGCATCGTGATCTCCGACGCCGAGGTGAACAACTTCCTGGCCCACCCGGAGAACGTGCTCGGTCAGCAGGAATTCAATCTGTCCCACATCCTGATCCGTACGCCGGAAGGCGCTACGCCGGAGCAGCTGGCCCGTGTCCGTGCCCGTGCCGAAGACGTGGCGGCCCGTGTCGCCCGTGGCGAGCCCTTCGATAAGCTGGCGGCCAGCTTTTCCGACGCGCCGGACGCCCTGTCCGGCGGCAATCTGGGCTGGCGTAGTTCGGAGCGTCTGCCCAGTCTCTTCGCCGAGGCCGTGGCCAGCCTAAATCCTGGCGACACGACCCCGATCCTGCGCAGCTCGGCGGGTTTCCACATCGTGCGCCTGCTCGACCGTCGCGGCGGCAATGAATCCGCGGCGCCGACCAAGGTGCAGCAGACCCACGCCCGTCACATCCTGATCAAGACCAGCGAAGTGGTGTCCGATGCGGAAGCCCGTCGCCGCCTGGCCGAACTGCGCGAGCGGGTGGTGCAGGGCGGTGCCAGCTTCGCCGAGCTGGCCAAGGTCCATTCCGCCGACCTGTCCGCCTCCAAGGGCGGCGATCTGGGCTGGATCTATCCGGGCGACACCGTGCCGGAATTCGAGCAGGCCATGGACGCCCTCAAGCCGGGCGAGCTCAGCCAGCCCATCCAGTCGCCTTTCGGCTGGCACCTGATCCAGGTGGAAGAGCGCCGTATGCAGGACGTCTCCGAAGACCGCAAGCGTGCGGCTGCCCGCAACGCCCTGCGCGAGCGCAAGATGGACGAGGCCTACCAGGACTGGCTGCGCCAGCTGCGCGACCGGGCCTATGTGGACTACCGCACGGAAGACAAATAAACCGGGAACGCGCGCTTCAGACGATGGTCTGACGCGCGTATAGTCTTTCCCCAGCCCCTGCAGAGGGGCTTTTTCCATTCTTCAGCTCCGTTCCGATGCCCTCTCAGCTTCCCGTTCTAGCCATCACCAGCGGCGAGCCCGCCGGGATCGGCCCTGACCTGTGCGCGGCCCTGCCGCGCCGCGAATGGCCCGCCCGTCTCGTCGTGCTGGGCGACCGCGACATGATCGCGGCACGCATCCACGCAGTCGAACCTTCCCTTGACATCATCGATTACCGCCCGGACGGCGCCTCCCGCGAGGGCGCGCTGGAAGTGCTGCATGTGCCGCTGGCCATGCCGGCCGCGCCCGGCCGCCTCGATGCGATCAATGCCCGCTACGTGCTGGCTGTGCTCGACCGGGCCATCGACGGCTGCAAGTCCGGCGAGTTCGCCGGCATGGTCACCGCGCCGGTGCACAAGGGCATCATCTGCGAAGCCGGTGTGCCGTTCTCCGGCCATACCGAATACCTCGCCGAAGCCACCGCCACGCCGCTGGTGGTGATGATGCTGGTCGGCGGCGGCCTGCGCGTGGCGCTGGCAACCACACACTTGCCGCTGAAGGACGTGCCGGCGGCGATCACCCGTCAGCTGCTCACCGACACCCTGCGCATCCTGCACAAGGACTTGCGCGAGCGCTTCGGCCTGGCGTCGCCGCGCATCCTGGTGGCCGGCCTCAACCCCCATGCAGGCGAGGGTGGCCACATGGGGATGGAGGAGATCGAGGTCATCACGCCGGTGCTGGACGCCCTGCGTGCCGAAGGCATGCAGCTCGTCGGCCCGCTGCCGGCCGACACCCTGTTCGTCCCGCACACGCTGGAGCAGGGCGATGCGGTGCTCGCCATGTATCACGACCAGGGGCTGCCGGTGCTCAAGCACGCCAGCTTCGGCGGCGGTGTCAACGTGACCCTCGGCCTGCCGATCATCCGCACCTCCGTCGATCATGGCACCGCGCTGGATCTGGCCGGCACCGGTCGTGCCGAGCCGGGCAGCCTGTTCGCGGCCGTCGAACTGGCCATCCAGATGGCCAAGGGGCGGAGTCAGGCATGAATACCCGTCGACGTTTGCTGATCGGCGCCGCGTCCGTGCTGGGCCTGGCTGCCTGTGGCGGCCTGCCGCAGAAATCCGCCGAGGCGCCCGCCCGCCCGCTGGCGGCGCGCAAGCCGAAGATCGCGCTGGCCCTGGGCGGCGGTGCGGCGCGTGGCTTCGCGCACATCGGGGTGATCAAGGCCCTGGAAACCAACGGCATCGTGTCGGACTTCGTGGTTGGCACCAGTGCCGGCTCGGTGGTCGGTGCGCTCTATGCGGCCGGCCACGGTCCCTTCGAACTGCAGCGCCTGGCGATCCAGCTCGACGAGTCGGCGATCACCGACTGGAGCCTGTTCGACCGCGGCGTGATCAAGGGTGAAGCCCTCGAGCGCTTCATCAACACCAATGTCGGCAACAAGCCCATCGAAGGGCTCAAACGGCGCTTCGCGGCGGTCACCACCGACCTGCAGAGCGGCGAGCCGATCCTCTTCCAGCGCGGCAACACCGGCACCGCGGTGCGCGCGTCGGCGTCCATCCCCGGTGTCTTCCCGCCGGTGCTGGTCAGCGGCCGCGAGTACGTGGACGGCGGCCTGGTGGCGCCGATCCCGGTGCGCGAGGCGCGTAGCCTCGGCGCCGACATCATCATCGCGGTGGACATCTCCGGCCGTCAGAGTGGCAAGAAGAACCAGGGCACCGCGGACGTCCTGCTCGACACCATCTCCATCATGGGCGGCGCCCTCGGCAAGGTCGAACTGGCCGGCGCCGACGTGATCATCCGTCCGGAGCTGCGCGGCGTGCCGGCTACCAACTTCCAGCAGCGCCATGAGGCGATCCTGGCTGGCGAGCAGGCCGGCTTCTCGGCGGTGGCACGCATCAAGGACGCGCTGGCCGCGTGGGAAAGGAAAAACGGATGAGCGAACAACATCAGGCGCGCAAGCGCTTCGGCCAGAACTTCCTGTCCGACCCCAACATCATCCGCAAGATCATCGAGGCGATCCGCCCGGTGGAAGGCGACCGCATGGTCGAGATCGGCCCCGGCCTCGGCGCGATGACCGAGCCGCTGATGGACCGCCTCGGCCACCTGCACGTGGTGGAAATCGACCGCGACCTGATCGCCCGCCTGAAGACGACCCACTCGCCAGAGCGCCTGACGATCCACGAGGGCGACGCCCTCAAGTTCGATTTCGGCAGCCTGGTGGCCGACGGCGCGCCGCTGCGGGTGGTCGGCAACCTGCCCTACAACATCTCCACGCCGATCCTGTTCCACCTGGCCGAGTATGCTGACAAGGTGAAGGACATGACCTTCATGCTGCAGAAGGAAGTGGTGATGCGTATGGTGGGCGAGCCGGGCACCGAGGAGTACGGGCGCCTGTCGGTGATGCTGCAGTACCGCTTCAACATGGGCCGCGTGTTCGACGTGCCGCCCGGCGCCTTCCGCCCGGCACCGAAGGTGATGTCGAGCATCGTGCGCATGGTGCCGCGGCCGGCGGCGGAATGCACGGCGGCCGACTACGCGCTGCTCGGCAAGATCGTCACCGCCGCCTTCGGCCAGCGCCGCAAGACCTTGCGCAACACGCTGCGCGATTACCTCGGCGAGGACGACTATGCGGCGCTCGGCATCGATCCTGGCCTGCGTGGCGAGAAGCTCGGTGTGGATGAGTTCGTGCGCATCGCCAACCATGTGACGGCGCGTGGCGTTGCAGCCGGTTGAGTCAGGCGGATGTGCCGTCCATGAAAAAGCCCGGCTACAAGCCGGGCTTTTTCATGGTGCGTGGCGATGATCAGCTTTTCTTCATCGGACAGGTGTTGATGCCGATCAGCGTGTAGGCGGGGCAGAAACCGATCAGCCCGGTGGCGATCGGCATCAGGCCGATCCACGCCCACACCGGGCCGCCGAGGGCTGCCCAGGCTACCAGCGCGGCACCGCCGCCGACGCGTACGATCCTGTCGAGATTACCTTCGTTCCGTTTCATGATGGCCTCCTTGGCCGATGTATTCAGGTGTACGTATTTCAACAGCATTTCGCGACGGGCGTCTGTAACCTTGGTTACACAGCCTGCCGGCCGTCAGCCCGTCGCGACGCGGCGCAGGCCGGCGGGGTCCAGGATTTCCACCTGTTCGCGGGACAGGGCGACGAGGCCTTGTTCGGCGAAGCCCTTCAGCAGGCGGCTGACGATCTCCCGTACGCTGCCCAGCTCGTCGGCCAGCTGCTGGTGGGTGACATGCAGGCGTTGTCCCTTGCCGAGCAGCAGCGCGGCGAGGCGCTGGTCGAGCTTGCGGAAGGCGACTTCCTCGATCAGCTGCATCAGGTCGGCAATGCGCTCGGAGAACAGTTGGAAGATGAAGTCGCGGAATGCCGCTTCGCCGAGCAGGGCCTGGAAATCGGCATTCGGCAGGAGCAGCAGCCGCGTCTCCGTCTCGGCGATGCCGCGGGCGTTGTAGGGTGTGTGGCCGAGCAGGCAGGCCGACGAGATGATGCAGGTCTCGCCCGGCGTGACCCGGTACAGCGGCAGTTCCCGCCCGTTGGGGGCGGCCTTGACGACCCGCAGGCTGCCCGACAGCACGAAGGGAAAACCCTGGCAGGCCTGTAGTTCGTCGAAGACGACGGCCCCGGCCGGTACGCTGATGACCTGGGCGTGCTGTTGCAGGCGTTGGTTGGCGGCGGCCGGCAGCGCCGCCAGCACCGGGTAAAGGGTGTTCAGCGGGGCGTTCAGCGCGCCGTCGGCGTTGTCCGTCATGCCAGTTCGACGACCACCGGCGCGTGGTCGGACGGGCGCTCCAGCTTGCGCGGGGCTTTGTCGGTGAAGCAGGCGGTGCATTTTTCTACCAGCGGCTGGGACACCAGCAGGTGGTCGATGCGCAGGCCGAAATTGCGGCGGAAGGCGCCCATGCGGTAGTCCCACCAGGAGAAGCTCTTCTCTGGCTGTTCGAAGAGCCGGAAGGCGTCGGTGAGGCCGATGTTCAGCAGGGCCTTGAAGGCGTCCCGTTCCGGCACCGACACGTGGATCTCGTCCTTCCAGTCCGGGTGGGCGTCCCGGTCTTCCGGGGCGATGTTGTAGTCTCCGCCGAGCACCAGTTGCGGTGTGGTTTGCAGTTCCGCCTTCAGCCAGGCGGTCAGCGCCTCCAGCCAGGCCAGCTTGTAGGCGAACTTGTCGGAACCGACCGCCTGCCCGTTGGGGAAATAGCCGCACACGATGCGGACGCCGTCGAGGGTGCCGGCAATGATGCGTTTCTGTTCGTCGGCGAAAGCGGGGATGTCCAGCGTGACGTTCTCCAGCGGTTTGCGCGTGAGGATGGCCACGCCGTTGTAGGTCTTCTGGCCGTTGAAGACGGCCTGGTAGCCGGCCGCTTCGATCTCTGCCAGCGGAAAGGCCTTGTTCTCGCACTTGAGCTCCTGCAGGCACAGGGCATCGGGCTGGTTGGCGGCCAGCCAGTCGACGACGTGGGGCAGGCGGACCTTGAGGGAGTTAACGTTCCAGGTGGCGATCTTCATGAGGTCTTGAAATCCAGTATTGGCGCGGGTTTGTCTTTTTGTGTGTGCTGCTGGCTACACATCTAGCTACACACCGCTAGTCGGCTTACCGTGATTGTGCCAGTGACGGTAGCGTTGCCGCTTGCTGATCGACGCGACGGGGGAGGGAGCCTGGGCTTCGGCTATCGTTGAGCTGCACAAGCGCGTTTCACGCTTGCGACGGAGATTTGGAAGTGTTCTGCGGTTGCCTTGATGCTGGCCGAGTTGCCGGCACGCCACGCGACCACCTCGCCATCATTCACCGTTTTCTTGCGCCCCAGGTGCTTGCCTTCCGCCCGTGCTCGCTCCAACCCGGCGAGCTGGCGAGCCTTCAGGTTCTCCCGTTCCAGTTCCGCCACTGCAGCCAGCATGGTGAGCATGAGCTTGCCCGCAGGCGTAGCCAGCTCGAAGCCTTCCCGCATTGAGATCACGGCCGCGCCGGTCTCCTTCAAGGCCTCGACGGTGTTCAGCACATCCAGGGTGTTACGGCCGAGGCGATCAATTGCAGCGACCACCACAACGTCACCTTCCCGCACATAACCGAGGAGGGCGGACAGGCCTGCCCGCTGAGTCGCAGCCACCGTGCCCGACACACCATCGTCGGAGAACCACTTATCCACCTTGTAGCGCTCAGCGATGGCGCGGCGCTGGTTTTCGCAGGTCTGGTCGTCGGTGGAGACGCGGGTATAGGCAACGATGGCGGACATGGCGGGCCTCTATGTGGCTCAAAATCTATAGCTCACACAATAGGCTAGCTCAAAATAGAAAACAACGATTTTGAGCTATGTGTTTTGGGGCTGTTTGGTTGTGGCTCAAAAGGTAAAGGTTTTGATCTACTTCAAAGCTGTTTGCCAGATGCAGACTCGTAGTCACCATCTGGTATCCATCAGGTCTTGTAGTGGAACAAGTCACAGCGCATCTATACACATCGTCATTTTCTACAGAGACATATCACGCTAGCGTATGAGACACCCTCAACTACCCTACAAGGGCATTGCGTAGGCCCGGATTGTTTCTACGAAATCGGCTTCCATTGCATTGAAATGAAGAACAACGCTAAACGACTTACTGTGAGATTTTACCGAGCTGGGATTGGGCCCGACGCTGTTGGCGGATCTATCATGAAACAGCTTCTTGATGCCCGTAGAGATGATGGCATGACGAAGCCTTTGGAGTTAGGTGAGAAATCATTGCAAGTCAGAGGGATCACCCCATCGAAGGATGGCAGGTCGATACGTGGGTACGTTGTACGGTTTCGTGATGACGCTCCTCTATCGGGATCGCGGAATGATCCAAAGGAGCAGCCTATTCACCTTGAGGCAGGCCACGAGATCATTGAACGAAATCATTTCGTTATTTTTCAAGAGCGTGCGGGACTTGAAGTCATTGCTTTTCAGCCATCACTCGAAGGCTGTCACATCAGCAATCTGGCCCACTATTTGACGTTACTCTTTGGTGCCAATGATGCAGTGCACATGGATGACATCCTTACGGTTGACGCATACAAGGCATTGCAGGGCGGCGGTCTGATCAAATCAATCCAATTCCGTATTGCAAAACCCAGGAGTAAGAAGTTTGCGCCAGACCCCAATGATGAATGGACGCAAGAGAGTATCGACTTCATGAAAGCAACTGGAGCCACAACTTTCACAGCAAAGATCACCACACAAGAAAGGTCACGTGGTCTGGTGAACGCACTCAACAAACTTAAGTTGTTAATGCAGTCACCACAAACAAAGGCTCTTCGAGTAAAAATGTCTGACTCATCACATCTGATCGATCTACTTGCCGATCGCGTGTACCAAGATATTAGCGTCGAAAAAGTAAACGGTCAGATCCCGTCAACAGCTGTCTGGAACGCCATCGAAGGCGCAAAATTGCAGGCGCAGCACCAACTTGATGAGTACTTTGGAACGGGAGATGAAGCACTTCACTAAACTGAGTTTGGTACTGTCATTGGCGTTAGGAGGACTTCTGTGGCAGTACGATCTCCTGCTGTGCATGAATAGTGGCGAACTGCGATCTGCTGTCGGTATTGCGGCGCAGATATCTGCGACGATGCTCGGCTTTCTTATTGCGGCTCTTTCAATCCTAGCATCGATCTCTGGACACCGCTTGCTACGCAATATGCAAAAAACAGGCCATTACCGAGTTCTTTTGCGGCGCCTGTTCTGGAACTCAGGGGCTTATGCGGTAGCCATGATTGCATCTTTCGTAGCAATCTTGGTTGACGGCACCTTGCTTACCTCCTTCTCTTTGATCGCATTGGTCCTTTTTACTTACGCGTGCCTTTTCCTCATCGATATCGGATGGAGATTTTGGCTCGTGCTCGCAAACCTGGGGACCAGTGATTGATTCAAAGCCCAACCATAAATATCTCTTCGATTGCCGCAGCCGACAGAGCACTGGATTGTGATTCCAGGTGTCACGGGCGCCCGGAACAGGAATCGAACCCGTAAGCCAAGCACCGGGGGAATCGAACCCCCGTCCGGGCTATCGATGTACCCAAACATCGCCGTCAGAGCGACAGGAGCGTTTCTTCGTAACGCAGCACTGGTTCGATCCCAGTACCGCCCATCTCCAAGATGCGAGACATGGGCCTACATGACCTTGCACCCCATGCAAGTGCGCGACCACCTCCCGGCAGGCTGGCAGGGTATCGACCCGTGCATGGTCTGCACGGTGCACTGCAGACAGCACAACGCCGGGACAAGCCCGGCGCTGGTTATGAACTGAACGCTTACAGGTGCCCGCCGATTGCCAGGCGGGCGATGTAGCCGGAGCGGGTTTCCCCGGCCGCCTTGGCGGCCCGGTCGAGACGGGAGAGCACCCGTCGTGGCAGGGTGATGTTTACCCGTTCGATCTGGTCATCGAGCATGGCCGGATCGATTTCGACCAGTGCCCAGATCCAGCCGACGAACTCCGGCCTCCCTTGGTGCGCACCGATGGGCCGGGCCGGCGGGACAGCTTCGCCATCGTCCAGCAGCCCATCGATGTGCAGCTCGATGGCTTCGCGGGCGTGCTCGATGGCCTCATCGAGGGTATCGCCAGCAGAGAAGCAGCCGGGCAGATCGGGCACGACCACGCCCCAGGCGCGGGTGTCGTCTCCCGGTTCGATAGCAATCGGGTAGCGCATGTTCAGGATCTCCATTACTTCAGGCCAGCTTGCTTCAGGATGGAATGCAGCGTGCCAGGCGGCAGGTCTTTCTTTGGGTGCGGCACGGTGACGCGGCCGGGCTTGGTCGGGTGCTTGAACTGGTGATGGCTGCCGCGAACGGCAACCTCTTCCCAGCCATCGGCCTTGAGCATTCGGATCACATCGGCACTGTTCATAGTGTGTAGCATACACACGCACCGGAAGTGCCGACAGTGCCACAGCAGCCTTGCCAGGAAGAAAAACCGAGAAAGCCCCCCGGATGGTCACTGTCAAAACTGCCAAATTGAGAAAAGACAGTTTTGGCAGTTCGGTTTCTAGTGCACATGGGCAAAATTCAGCCTCAGTGCCGTGCAGGCACGAGCGGCACCGACTTGGGATTGACCACGTACAGTTGCCGCGGCTTGGTACGTGAAGGCTCCTGCCACTCCTCCAGGTGCCCCAGCTCCACCAGCAGCCCAAGGCCCTCGGCCACGCGCTTCTGATCGGCCAGCCCTGACCACCCCGGCCGCCACACGTCGCGGCTGCCGAACCCCTCCCGCGCCAGATCCCCCTTCCTGATCCGCTCCAGAATCCGCCGGGCCGTGTCCGCCTCGCTCCCCTGGGCGACCCCGTAGCAGCGCCGGGCGTGCGTCTCCAGATACACGGCCCAGTGCAGTGCCCGCAGTGTCGAGGCGAGGCCGACCGGGCCGCCGTGTCCGTCCCCGAGGTGAAAGGTCAGGGCCAGCGCCGGGACCAGCTTGCGGTACTTGGCCAGGTGGGATTCGAGGGCTGGATACAGTTCGCCCGAGCGCAGGCCGGCTTCGAAGCCCGTGCGCCAATCGGTAAAGGCTTCCAGGGCTTCCGGATCGAAGCGCAGGAAAGGTGGACCACCCTCGCCTTCCTGCTCGGCACCACGGGCAAGGAGGGCATCGAGGGCGTCCAGCTCGTCAAACGCGGCGAAGGCCATGTCCTTGGCGGGGCCGTCCGGGTAGCGGTCCACGTTCCTCCAGGTGCCGCCGGTCTCCGGCCACACGAGCAGGCCGAAGCGGGCCAGCATGCCGTCGTCGGATGCCCCGCCACGCAGCGTGGCGCGCAGGTACTCCCCGAGGGGGCCGGGCTGGGCGCCGCCGATCACGCCCAGGCACACCGCCGGCACACGCCGATGGCCGCGGCCGATGCGGTCGAAGGTCCAACCGTCCTTGCCGTTCCAGCCCGTCATCAGGAAGGCGCGCAGCTCGGCGGCGTCTTCCCGGTCCAGGCCGGCGAGCCAGCCGGGCAGCTCGTCGCGGACCACCAGCAGGCCGCGCGGATTCTCGATGAGCTTCTCGGCCAAGGCTTCCACGGTCGCGCTGGCCACCGTGTAGCGGCGCAGGATCGGGGCTTCATCTGCATCGGGCGTGAGGAAGCTGGCCACGTCCACCAGGGCGTTGGGGTCCTTGCGGAGTGCCCGGGTCGCTTCCGACTTGCGGGCTTCGGCCCGCGCCTTGGCGATCTCGGCTTCGGCTCGCCATTGCCCTTGGGCTTGTGTCCATGCCTCCAGCGCACGGGCTTCTAGGCGCACGATCGGTGCCAGGGCCGCCATCATGGCCGGGCTCTTCATCATGCCGGGGCGCCCGACGATGCAGCCCCACAGGTTGGGAAACTCCTGCCAGTCGCTGCGGGCCTGGGGCCGGATGGCGCAGCGCCGGCCGATCAGGTTGCCGGCGGCGGCCACCATCGGCACGGCGACGAAGTCCGGTGGGCACTGCATGCGGTCGGCCACGTCCTGCACCCACGGCCGCAGCCGATCCGGCAGCAGCGCGTAGTCGAACGGGGCGACCGGCGCGAGGCCTTCCGGAAGCGGCAGGGGATCGGGCCAGGAGGCTACCGGCCAGGTACGCGGATCGCCCAGCGCCGGGGCCAGGGCGGCCCGTTCCTCCAGGCGGGCGGGCTCATAGGGGGGCGGTGCCTTCATGGCTGCACCTCCTGCCCGTGGGCCTCGCTGACGATGAACTCCGCCGCCGGCGTGCCGCCCGGCTGCAGCAGGATCAGCCGCTTGGGGCGTGCCGACACCAGTTCAGCCAACAGATGGCGCAGGCGTACCGCGTCCGGTACCGGTAGTGGCACCACCAGCACCGACAGGGCCGCCAGGTAGCGCCAATCGAGGCGGGACGGATGAAAGTCCGGCGGGCAGCAGATCGCCGGCCCCAGGCCTGTGACCGGCCCGGCCGGCCAGTGGTCGAGGAAGACCACCACCTGGCGCTGGGTGGGCACCAGATCCCGTGCCCGGGCGTCGGCCAGGTCACGGGCATAGGCTGGCAGGCGTCGGCCCGGAGAGCAGCGCCAGGCGGTGCGAGGGTCAGCGTTTGGGGCGCTCATAGCAAGCCCTTTTCTGCAAAGCTCAGTGGGCGGGATGCCCCGGCAACAATGATGTGATCGAGCACCCGTACATCGACCAGGGAAAGCGCACTGCGTAGGCTTCGGGTCAGATCGATGTCGGCCCGGCTGGGTGAAGACTTCCCCGACGGATGGTTGTGGGCCAGGATCACGGCCGCCGCAGAGAGCTCCAGCGCGCGGCGAACCAGCTCACGGGGATAGACATTGGTTTGCGCCAGCGTGCCAACGAACATCGGTTCGAATGAAATAACCTGGTTCTGCGCATCGAGGTAGAGCACGCAGAACACCTCGCGTGCATCCTCGGCCAGTTCGAACTTCAGGAACTCGCGTACTTCGTTCGGCGACTCAATTGCGACAGTTGTCTTTAGGAGGCGCTTCTCAAGCACCTTGCGGGCGCGGGCCAGCAAGCGTTCTTCCCGGTCGAGTTCGCTGAGCGGCGGACGGGTACGCGTGATCGGGGCCACGTAGTGGGCGGCCACTTCGGCCACTTTGACACGGCGGTTGCGGGGTGCGACCGGCGGGGCGCCGGTGAGACGTTGGAGGCTCATGACCGATCCCCCTTCACGAACGGGCGGCGACGCCGCGGCAGGTCGTCGAGGGCGGCGATGTCGGCCACGCGGCGGGATACGGGTGCCGGCATGGCCGGGGCGGCGGCCGTCAGGAAGCTGAACAGCGGGGCCAGGCCCGTGCGGCGCGGCAGCGTCGAGGGCGGCGCCGCCTTGAAGGTACGGGTGCTCATGCTCCGACCCTCCTGGCAAAGGTCAGGCGGAAAGCCAGGGCCGGGCCGGCGAAACGACGCAGGGCGCGGTACAGGTTCAGGGTTTGGATGGGAGATACAGGCGCGTGCAGACGTCTGCACGCCAAGGCGAGGGTTGCCATGGTGCGATGCTCCTACTTTGCGGACTAAATCCGCTCCCCGTCGCCAAACGGGGGGCGGGCCAAAGTGGGGTTGGCGAACCGGAAAGTAGGCACCGGCAGCCCGTGAGGGCTCCCCACCCGGCCCGCCATTGATCGGGGCGCACCAAGGGTGTTACGGACGCAAAAAAAGCCGCGGGGCGGCTTGAGTCCGCCTACTTTAATCGGGTCGCCAAACCCGGTCACCACTGTTTAGGTGACGGTGTTGAGTATCAACCCGGCATCGTGGACGCGTCAAGGGGATGGCATGAGAATTCTTCAACAATCGCATGTATGCTTTTGTTCTACCCGTTGCGAACAGGAGCCATCTCATGGATTTTGTTGCTATCGATTTCGAAACGGCCAATCCCGACTTTTCCAGCATCTGCCAGATAGGTGTGGCCCGCTTCAAAGACGGCCGGCTGTTCGATACCTGGGAATCGCTGGTTGATCCCCAGGACTACTTCAGCGGCTTCAACGTATCAATTCATGGTATCGATGAAGACGCCGTGCGCGGAGCGCCTAGCTGGCCGATAGCCTTCGCCGAATGCGCCCCTCTGCTGACTGGCGCCACCATCGTGAGTCATACCCCCTTTGATCGGGTTGCGTTAGCCAGAGCTTGTGAGAAGCACGGTATCGGGACGCCGGAGTGGCCTTGGCTAGATACGGCATGTGTTGCCCGGCGGGCCTGGCCTGGGGAAAAG
This sequence comes from Zoogloea sp. GW822-FHT05C07, assembly GCF_058800215.1. NCBI lineage: Bacteria > Pseudomonadati > Pseudomonadota > Betaproteobacteria > Rhodocyclales > Zoogloeaceae > Zoogloea > Zoogloea sp. GW822-FHT05C07. Next base: position 1,444,528 of record NZ_CM179510.1, on the reverse strand, counting down.
TGGGCGCTTCGAAAGATCGCGAAGCGCTTGGGTATTACCTTCCTGCACCACAATGCCAGGGAAGATGCACGTGCTGCCGGTGAAGTTCTTCTACGTGCAATTCATGAGAACGGTCTTGATGTCGAAGGCTGGATGCAACGCGTTCGACAACCTATTGATCCGACGCGCACCCAGATTGCCAGCCCAGGAAATCCTGATGGCCCTCTCTACGGCGAAGTGCTGGTCTTTACCGGTACGCTTTCTTTGCCACGTAAGACAGCTGCGGAGCTGGCCGCCCGCGCAGGATGCGAGGTTGCGGAAGGGGTCACAAAGCACACGACGCTTCTGGTCGTTGGTGACCAGGACATCCGTCGTTTAGGCGGTGAAGAGCAAAGTTCGAAGCACCGGAAGGCGGAAGCCTTGATCGAAAAGGGACAGGCAATCCGAATCATCGGGGAGTCCGATTTCCAGCGGCTTTGCGGCCTGCATTGACTCTGGCCTGTCTTCTAGCTGCGGTCCAGACAAGCCGGGGGAGGTGGGCGCAGGGCGCAATTTGCGCCATGTTTCGAATGGACTGCGCTTGCGCCGACCTCGGCCGGTGTTCCGACTAATATTGGTTGTTCCGACTTGTTCACTACATAAGTCGGAACAACCTGCACTCCGTAAAGCCGCGCTGCTGCTGGGCTTCCGGTTTTTGTTCCGACCGTTCCGACTGTTCCGACCAGTTTGGGAATGCCCAAGCCTCCGCCCTTGTCACAGGCCGCCGCGGATACCCCCGAAAGCCGCGCCCGGCAAGGGCTGCAGGGGTATGAAGGCGCGGTGTGGTTTGGTGCTACCGATGGCGCTGCACAGGAAGGCACCAGCTCGACGATCCGGCACCAGGGCACAAAAAATGCCACTCGACCCGCCTTCATGCAGAGGAAAGCCCAACCTGTTTAGCCCCCCCTACCCCTTGGAAAATGTCTCTATAAAAATGTGGCTAGGCGTCCGGTCCCGAGACAAATTCCCGTAGAGATTTGCCCCCCCTACCCCCTACAGGGCGAGGGGAGTACCCCCCGGTCGAAACTCCCGCACACAAAAAAATGGCGGGACGTCCGGTCCCGCCGTGCCCTCTGCCAGAAATTGGATACCCCCTACCCCCTGGCAGGATGCTTCCCCAGGGCGGGGTGAAGCCGCCAGAGGCTGCAGCTCGCTCCGCCATCCTCGGGGAGCTGGCGCAGTGGATGCCCAAGGGTATAGGCCGGCGGCAGATCGTCCCGGCCACCGCAGTACCCATCCGACAGACCAGGGCGACGGAACGAAGCACAGCGCCTGCAGGCAAGGTCGAGGGCTTTTTCCGATGGCGCAAAGCCTTCCGAAGCCCCACCCACAACCGAGCTTTTTAATGACGTTGGATTGCCATTTTCACTTCTATCTTCCCTCGTCCATTCAAAAATGGTCGGAACGGTCGGTACAGTCGGAACAGAGCCCGCAAACCCAGTACTGGCAAGGCTTTCCGCTGTTCCGACCTTTTCGGGATTTTGGCTGTTGTTCCGACCATTCGAGTCGGAACAAGGCCAATTTGCCTCATTTTTAGGCAAGTCGGGGAACGATTGGGCGACAAGTTCAGACCAGTCAATCATGAGTTTTCAACCCTCATGGCATGGCCGCACCCATCCGTTTGGGGACAGGTGCGGCACGCTGCTTCAATCGGCTGTCAGGGCTTCAACGGCCGCCCGGGCTTCGAGCTGCGTCACACGGGCATCGAGCAGCTTGAGCTGTTCGAGCACATCGTTGATCAGCTTGAACTGCTGGTTCTGGAACTGCTGCACCTCGCCGAGCGCTTCCGTACCGCCGCGGATCTCCGCCTGGATCTTGCCAACCTCGGTCATCAAGGTTTGCTTGATCGGATCAAGGGCGGCGCGCACCAGCTCGCGGGCGGGGTCTTGCTTCTGCTTCTGAAACATCATGGTGACTCTCCTGAATGGGGTCAGGCCTGCGGGCCTGTCGTGTTGAGTTGAAGGGCTTCCTGCTCGATGCGATCCACCAGCTTGGTGACAATGGCTTCGAGCGCAGCCTGTTTCTTGGCCTCGAAGGCCGGGCGCATGAAGGGATGGGCGGCCATCTTGCTGGTGCCGAACTCCACCCAGCGCCAGTAGTAGGCATCGGTCCGGCCGTAGGCCTTCACGTTCTTCTGGCCGACCGATCCGTTCTTGGCCTGGCGGACATAGACCTGTGCCACCTCGCGGGTGCGCGTGCTGTCCGCCGGCACCCGTTTGACGGCAATGGCCCGCTTGAGGGTGCCCGGCGGCGGGTGCCCATCTGCCACCTTCCCGTGGTACTCGGGGGCCTGCTGCCTGGCTTCGTCCCGGATCACGGCTGCGCCGGCATAGACGGCCGCCCGCAGGGCGTTCTTGGCCACCCGCTTGGGCAGGTTTGCCAGCGCCTCGCTCACCGCGGCCAGGCCTTTGATTTCGACGGTCCCCATCACCCGTTCCTCGCCATGGCACGACGGGCCTGCACGCCTGCCTGCAGGGCCAGTTGCTGCACCGTACGCGCATCCACGGGGCCGGAGACGTGGAAGTGCAGGGTCTGGCTGAATCCTTCGGAGCTGGGCTTGTTCTGCGATGCCGGTACGATCTTCTCGCCCGCATGGATCTTGGCAATCATGTCGTGCGGCACGTAATCCGTGCCCACATCGAAGCTCGGCAACAGGGAAGCGAGGTTGGCGAGGAGGCCCGGAGAACCGCCCATGCCGCCCGCGTCGATGTAGTCTTCGGACGTCTTGGCCACGTTGGCCTTGGTGTTCCCCGAGAAGATGTTGCCGATACCAGCCAACCCCGTACCCAGCAGCCCCGAGCCCTGCAGGGACATCGCCAACGGCATGGTGATCTGCTGGCGGATGGCGATCCGGGCCAGATCGGCAATGATCGAATCGGCAAAGCTCTTGAAGTTCAGGCGACCGCTTGTCGTGAAGCTGACCAGTGCATCTTCCATGCTGCTGAAGCTGCGCGTGACGGCGGACTCCACCGCCTTGCCAGCGTCCTGGGCCTCTTTGATGTAAGCCCGGAATGCTCGATTGGCGCCGGCCTCTCCCGTTGTCGAGGCGGCTTCCATGGCGCTGGCTCGCAAGGCGTCGATCTTCGCCAGTTGGTCTGTCAGTCCTTCCGCCTGCAGGCGTTTGACCAGTGCGCTGTTCTGGGCGTCAAACGAGATGGCCGCCGCCGCTTCGGCGTGGCCCTGCATGGACTGGTAACGTGCATCCAGGCCGGCCAGTTGCCGCTCCAATTGCTCATAGGCTTTGGCCTGATCGAAGACGTTTTGCTCCAGCCTGGCGCTGCTGTCCTGCATGGAGCGAGCGCTGCGGTCCTTCACATCGGCCAGCTTGTTCTGGGCTTCCGCCTTCAGGCGCGTGTCGGTGGTGCGGGCCAGGAAGTCCTTCAAGATCTGTTCTTCCTTGGCATAGGCCACTGCCGCGTTGTCCGTGCTCAGCTTGATCGCATTGGCCCGAGCAGAGTAGTAGCCTTCAATGCTCATCAGATCATCCCGGTAGCTGCGCTCCAGCATCGCCGTCCGCTGACCCAGGAGATCCTTCTCGATCTGGATGCGGCGTTCCTGCTCCTTCAGCAGCCCATCGAGAACCTGCCGGCTGGTATCCACGATCTTCTGGTCATCGAGCGGCGAGGCACGGGGCGTGTACTTGAGATCCGGCTTTGCCTGCTCGGCAACCGCGGAGTCCGGAAAGTTGGTGGCGGCCAGGGCAAGCTGGGCCGCCCGCTGGATCTCCACGCTGTAACCGGCGTAGGCCTTGGCCACCGCCGCCGCGTTGTCCGCATAGACGACGGGGCGTTCCTGCTTCTCCCTGAGGAGGTCCTGGAAAGCAATCTGCTTCTGGACGGCCTCGATCTGCTGTTCCACATAGCGAAGCGCCCCCGCCGACATCTCGGGATTGGGCGGATTGACCGTCGACATGATCCTGGTCCGCTGGGCCTGAAGATCGGCCAGGCGCTTCTGGATCTCGTCCATATCCACCTTGGCGCCGCCCAGGAAGCTGCCAATGCCGAAGGTGTTGAGGGCCTTCCAGAAGCCCCCGGCGATCTTCGTCCCATCGTTCATGCGGTCGACGAAGGTGTTGAGCGTTGGCAGTGCGTCCATGGCCAGCGTGCGGTAAAACGTGCTGGTGCCGGCCGTGAGGCGCTGAACGGCTTTTTCGTAGTGATCGGCCGCATAAGCGGCCTCGTCGGTCACCTTGCCGACCATATCCTGGCGCTCGGCAAGCTCCTTCAGGAAGGGCAGCAACTGCGCACCGCTCTTGCCGAAAAGGTCCATAGCCAGGGCCGTTTTGCCGGCGCCATCGCGGTACTCGCTGAGCTTGTCGGCCACGGTCTTGAGGGCGTCAGCCGTATCCTGGGTGCGCAGCTCCTTCGCAGAAAGCCCCAGGGTGCTCAAGGCATGGCCGGCGCCCTTGGCTTCGTCGTCGGCCCCGGACATGGCCTTGGCCATGCGGACCAGGCCGGTTTCCACCGTGCTCATCTCCATGCCCGCCTGCTTGGCGGTGGCACTGAGCGCCGACAAAGCCTGCACACGAGCGCCGGTTTTCTCTGACAGGTCCTTCAGTTCCGCCATGCTGGAAATGGCCTTGTCCATCTGGCTGACGATGGCCGAAACCCCCAGGCCCGCGCCAACACCCAGGGAACCCATTGCGAAGTTGGCCATAGCCGATTTGGCCTTATCGAAAGCCGAAACCAGGTCGTTTCCGACGATGCCGCCGAAGCTGGTCAAGGTCTGCGAGCCTCGCGCGAGCATGGCGTCCACCTGGGCCATGACGTTCAAGTTGTCATTGGAGGCTTTGCCAAACTGCTTGGTGAGATCGGCGGCCCGGTTCAGGGCTGATTCAAAGTTGGCGGTCTCTGCCGAAAGGGAGACGGCCAACGAGCCGAGTGATGCCATAGGTAATACTCCTGAAGGGCGCGATGGAAAGGACAGTCCGCACCTGCGCCCGACGGCGCGGGCTGCTGGTTCAGTCGTCGCCGTCCAGGCTTCCTGTGATGGCGGGCGTGAGGAGATACAAGCGGCTGTAGCCGGCACCGGGTTCGCGGACCTTCACCGGGACGTTCTTGCCGTCGCCGTGCTCAAGCAGGCCCCGCTTGAGCAGTTCCTTGATGACCTGGGCGGGGTCGAATCCGCTGCAGAGTTCGGTCTTGAATACCGTCGGGTAGATCAGGTATTCGAAGATGTGATCGGCTTCGTTGAGACTGGCGGTGTCCTTCGTCGGCCGCTTCCAGCCCGCCCGATTCATCGTCCGCGGCGCGTGGGTGTCGGAGATGCTGGGGCGTCGCCAGTCTTCCAGCCGACCGCCGGCATGAGCCTGAATCCAGGCCTGTACCTGTTCCACCATCTTGCGGGGCTCGCGGTTCTCTTCGCCTCCGAACACATGCAACCAATCGCGGAAAAGGCGGCCGGCGGCGTTGATCGCTTCGCCTTGTGGCCACCCTGTCAGGCCCCATTCCGTGGCCTTCTCGCCGGCATAGGCCACGGCAGCAAAGCGGGTTGCAGCGCGGATGGCTTGGGACCCTGCGTTGCCGGACAAGGCGCGTTTCTCGAAGCTGGTCCGCAGCTGCTCGAACTCGGCGGGCATTGCGGCCCGGTGGTCGAGCACACGGCGGATGAACTCCGGATAGGCCGAGCCATAGTGCTCTTTAGCTTGCTGCTGGAGGTATTCCGAGAAGCGGGCCCCATCGGGCTGGCCGTGTAGTGTCTCCCAGCAGCCGAAACCGGCCTCTGCATCGGCGGGCAGTTCGCAGAACCGCACCTCCTGGCCGGCGTAGGCGCGCTCCTGGTTCTCCTCGAGAAACTGAGTCAGGCCCAGTTCGCCGTTCGACTGGAACAACAGCGAGAATGCCGCCGTTTCCCGAAGGCCTCCGGCTGCCTGGCCGCGGCCCTTGCCCTGGCCACTGGCGAGCATATAGGCGGCTTGGGCCACATCACGGGGGTTGCCGGACTGTTTGAGTTCATCGAGGAGAAGCGGCGCATCGCAGTGGCCGGCGGCCAGCATTTCGACTGCAGTACCTGTCTGCAACCAGCTCTTGCGGAACTCGGGCGAGCCACACAGGCTAGCGGCCGCCAGGAGCAAGCCCGATTTTCCCAGGCTACTGGTTCCCATCCAGTGGAACCCCCCAGCGATGTTGGGGTGGAGCCAGCAGAGGCCGCCGGCAAACGCTGCCGAAATAGCGAAAGCGAGGCGGGAATTCCCAACGGCCAGCGCCGCTACATGGGTACGCCATTGCTCCAGGCTGCCTTCCTGTTTGAACTGAGCGTGACCGCTTCCCACCGCCTGGTGAAGCCAGAGCTCCGCGCCTTCTGTGGCAATGGGGTCACGCTCGCCGCCGACTACAAATGACCAGCGGCCCGACTCGTTCACATCCTTGTGCCAACCGATCCGGCCCGTCACACGAGCACGCGCCGCGGGGCGAGAGCGATTGACATACATCTTCAACAGCCCACCCTTGTTGTCGCCGATGAAGAGACCGTGCCCGCGAAGCAACTTCGCGAGGGCTGCGCCATCGCCTTCCAGCATCTCGTCGGGCACCAGCACGCGGCGGCGGCGGCCGTCGTGATCCTGGAACGTCGCCAGACGGCACCAGCCTTCGCCCTTCGCATCACGCACCAGGTGCGTGATCTCCAGCGGAGCACAGACGAACTGCTCGACCTGCTCCCAGCCCTCACCACGTCGCTCCACCTTCAGGCGATAGACGCCTCGGCCTTCGTTGCCGTCACGCAGTTCGAACAGCTCGCCGCCTTGTGTAGGCGTCTGCACACCGCCGGCTTTGCCCTTGCCTTTGGTGCGGGCACGCTTCGCAGGCTGGGCTACGTCATCTGCTGGTGGTGCCGAGGCTGTCTCCGGGGCACTGGTGGCGCTTTCCACATCGGGGGCATGCGTGGGCACATCGACGGGGGTGTCATCGCCTTGTAGGGCCGGGAGCGCAGCCGCTGCCGCTTCGAGGATGCGGCGCACAGCGGCCGGGCCTTCACCATCGCGAGTGCTAGTCGCCAAGTCGTTAAAGTCGGTCGGGGCCTTGCCAGATTCCTGGTAGCCCACCCAACGCCCTTCCGGGTCGGCAAACTCCGGCATGGCAACGACACCGCCGACCGCCCGGGCCGCCTCATTCGCCCGGATCTGGCCCGCGTTGCGGCATTTGTGCGGCTGGTCGCAGCTCGGGCAGATGTCACCATCGGCCACCCGAACCGGTGCCTCGCAGGCCTGGCAGTGGCCGAAGGCGTCGTTGTCGGCGCACAGGATAATGCGGGCCTGCGGATAGGCCTCCTGCAGGGCGCGGGCAACGGGCTCCAGGCTGCCGGCGTCGAAGGCCACGGCAACCGGCCAGCCGGTTACCTGGTGCAGGCTGGCCGCGGTGGCGTAACCCTCGGCTATGCAAACAGGCTGATCGGGGAGGATCTCGCCGATCAAATGCAGCTTGCCGCGCTTCTCGCCGTGAGGCAGGAAGTCCTTGTCGCGGCCGTCCACCTTGTCGGCATAGATCGCCTGCAGGCTGTGCAGCGTGCCGGAGGGGCTGCGCATGGGCACCAGCAAAGCGTTGGGGATGCGTACCTCGTCCCATACCTCCGGACGGACTTCCGACCACTTGGACCAGGTTCCGACACGCAGCCCATAGGAAGGCACACCCTTGCGGGCGAGGTAGGGGTGATCGTCCGGCGCCGGCTTGGCGCTGTTCCAGATCCCGTTCGCCTTCCGACGGGCTTTGTCGCGCTTGGCCTTGGCTTCGGCTTCCCGTTCGGCGCGCTGGGCCTCCATGCGGGCGCGGTGGGCGGCCTCTTCCTCGGGCGTGAGCTGGCGGCCGACGTCGGCCCGCCAGTTTTCCCACTCAAGGCCATCCTTGAAGTTCTGGAAGCCACCGGCCGGGATGCCGTCCAAGTGCAGCAGATAAGCGCCATCCTTCTTGCCTTTCGGACCGCCGATCAGCTCGCACCGGTACAGCTTGCCGTCGGCGTCGATACGATCCGGCAGGAGCAGACCCCGGACGGCCGCAGCGGCACGGAACTGGGAGAGGATCGAGGCGGTGTCGATCATGTCTTCAGCCTCGCCCACTCAGTTTCTGAGCTACACGGTCACGCCATTTTTCCCAGGTCTCGCCGGGGCGAGAAGGAAGGCCAAGGGCCCGTGCCTTGGCTTCCAAGGCGGAATTGCTGGTCCGCCAGTCATCGCTGGAGATCGAGGGCGCTTCAGGCTCCTGGTGCTGCAGGCGGTCCGCTGCAATCCATACCGCTGCGAGCAGCAGCATCCAGGGGCGCTTGGTGCAGTAGGCCTCGCCGAACACAGGGGCCAACAAGCAACGCGCTTCCTGCAGATCCTTGGCGAAGGACGGTGCGCGAGAGGACTTGGCGGTGCTCATTTCCAAGCCTCCCCGCGGAGTGCTTTGCGAAGATCCCCAACGTTCCAGGCCGTTACGCCCTCGCTGAGACGCCGAGGTGCAGGTATGCGGCCGTTTTTTGACCAACGCCAAGTGGTGGCGGGGGAGATTTGGAACAGTGCCGATGTGACCGGCAAGCGCACATAGGCCGAGTCGGGCAGTGCGTCGAAGTTACGGAGGGCATCGGGAATTGCTATTGCAGCAGGCGCCGGGAGCGCGCTGACGGAGTCAGGGAAAAAGGCCTTGCGGCTGGATGCCTGGGTTTTCATGCCATGTCCTTAGATGGAGAGGCATGGCGCTACCTGCTGATACGCCATGCCTCGGTGGGAGACATGGCGAGATTAGGAATGGGCGTGAAAGCTGTAACGCTGCAAAGGGTTGTAGGAGGGTGGGGTAATGGGTTCTGTCAAACCCCTTGAATCCCGCAGCCACAAAGGGTTTCAGGGGGTTACCCCTTCGATTGCTTTTTGTTCCCCCCTTGACGTGCCCATGTAGGTCTAATGAGCGAGTCAATGGAATCTGCTTTGGCATCCGACGGGACGCGCTCCCTAATCCAGCTGAAGATTTCGTCTCTTTTTGGAGGCCTGCTCGGGTCTGCATCCACCCAAAATTTCCGTATAGCCTCAAACATTACGTCCAACTCACTCGGGGTGTCGTAGCCAGGGACAACCGGCATTTTGCATTCTTGAATGGTAGGTTGAGGCTCAGATAACCGCTGAGCGGGTTCTGGCGCGGGAACGTGCTGGACAACAATTGGTTTTGGCTTCTGTGGTTCTAGTGACTTTACAGCTTCAAGCAACCCTGTTGCTACATCAAACTTTTTGCCCCTGAGAAAACTCAAGATCGTCTTCGGTGGGCTTTCTCGTTTGAGCTGTCCGTGACGAATCGCCCGACTCAGCAAGTCTTCCAATTCATGGAACGAGTCGGTCGAAGTTAAGCCATAACGTTCATTACGAACGGTAGCTGGGTCATGGCCCAGAACGAGAGTCGCTGCTTCATCCAGAGTCCAATACGGCTTGCGAGCCCAACTAAGAAACATTGCCTTCTTCGCTTCAATCCGCCTCCGCTGCTCAGCCGCACTGCGTTCCGCCTCTTGCTGGCGAGTGACAGCAGCAGCAAGAGTCCGCAGTTCCTCTGAGGACTTAGCTTCAAGTTCGTCGCGGTAGGCCCAAGCTGTCCTCGCCGTGCGGCGTGATGCCTCCTCTACCTCTTCGTTTGATGCTCCGACGCGACAGAACTCACGCATACGTTCGATGTCGGTGTTCCTTGCCCATCCCTTCTCCCTGTCGTCCAGCAGGATGTCAATACACTGCTTACGCGCAGTTTTTTCATTCGCTTCCATGTAAGCGTCCCTTCGTACGCCCCTTCAAAATAGGTGCCGCGCCAGCGGGGTGAAGGTCTCCCCGTTTTCGGTTGGCCGACCTAGGCGCGGCGTGCTGCTCGGTTGATCTTCAGGTCATGCGGCATGGCCCCGCAGCGGGACAACCTTGCCCCCAGGTGCGATCCATTCTTTTCCTGACTCGCAGGCGAGTAAGAACGATGCCCACAGTTCCAGTGCTGCGCGGCGCTCCGTCAGGTAATCGTGCTGGTCATACACCGCAACCAGTCCGCCCAGGGAGTGGTTCAGGCAGCGTTCGGCAATCAGCACTGGCACCCCAAGTGCCGCCAGGTGACTGCGGGCGGTACTTCGCAGATCGTGCGGCGTGAAGCGCCGGGATTTGTCTCCGAGGCGGTCGCACAGCTTGTGCAGAATGGCGTTCAGCGCGCGCTGCTCGAAATGCGTTTCCTGGCCATGGGTGAGCAGGCGCCGCTGCTGTCGGGCAGGAAGGACGAAGCGGGAGCCACAGGCCAGCTCCTGGAGTTCTTTGAACCAGCCCACCGCGCACGGTGGCAGTGGGACGGTAAAGCCCTTGCCTGTCTTGCTGTTCTCATCGGGGATGAACCATTCCCCTTTGGACAAATCTACGTGAGTCCATTCGGCACGGGCCAGCTCGCCAACGCGGGCGCAGGTCACGAGTAGCAGCTTTACGGCCAACATGTTTTCGCGGCCGATCGATGGCAGGGCGGGGAAGATCGCCCGCAATTCTGCTTCGGTAAGCATGAGTCGCAGCCGGCGTGGATCTGCCTTGCCGCAGATCGCAGAAACCGAAATGCCAGCGCATGGATTGGTCACCACGACCCGGCGAGCGATACCGTGCTTGAAGATCTCCGACAGAGCGGTGAAGACCAGCTCCGCCACATTTACGGACTTCGCGCCCACGGATTCGATCAGGGCCACGACGTCGGCGCCGGTTACTTCACGGGCCGGAAGACTCCCAAGCTTCGGCAGGATAACGCCTTCGATGTGCTGCCGCCGCTGCTTGACGGTGGTATCCGCCAAGCGGGGAAAGGCCTTCTCCATGTAGTCGCTGGCCAAGGCGCGAAAGTTTTTTGCGCCTGCGCGTTCGATCTTGCCCAGTTGTTTTTCGCGGGCCGGGTCGGCTCCCTGGCTGATTCTCACACGGGCTTCCGCTGCCAGCTGGCGAGCTACGGCCAGCGTGATGTCAGGGTATCGGCCGAGGGTGAGTTCGTGGGCCTTGCCACCAAAGCGATATCGGAGCACCCACGTGCCGCCTCTCTGGCTGGCCTGGTAAGCGCTCATGGTGAAGGTGAGTCCGCCGCTGTCTGCTTTGGCTACCGGTTGCCCGGTCTTGATCCATGCGCGAAGGGCGATGTCGGTTAGATTTCCCAAGGGGCCTATTTCGTAATCTCAATTTGTTAGCTACGCAGATAGCTACACAAATTATAGGCGCTGGGGTGAGGTTTGGTGATTTTAATTGATGCATGAAAACCCAGGTTTTATGCGGCTTTCGCGCCTTTGTGAGACGGCGTGAAGCTACACAAAACGAGGAATTAACTTGCAGGTGGCGATCTTCATGGGGTCTTGAAATCCAGTATTGGCGCGGGTTTGGTGCGCTGGATGCGCTCTTGGCTGCACACCTGGCGACTCACCGCTGATGGGTTTGCCGTGATTGTGCCAGCGACAGGGGCCTTAGCGCTTGCGGATCCATGCCGCGAGGGCGGAGATCACGCGTCTGGACTGTGCAGGCCGAGCCAGGCCACGATGCCGGCAGTGCTGAGGAGCACGCCGACCGTGATGACGCCAGACCAGCCGGCGATGCCGTAGGCCTGGGCGGAGGCGAGCGAGCCGAGCGCGCCGCCGATGAAGTAGCTGGTCATGTAGGCGGCGGTCAGGCGGTTGCGCGCATCCGGACGGATCCGGTAGATCGCGCCCTGGTTGCTCACATGGACGCCCTGGACCGCCAAGTCGAGCAGCAGGACGCCGATCAGCAGGCTCGCCAGGCCGTGCTCGGCGGCCAGGCCCAGCGGCACCCAGGACAGCAGCAGCATGCCGAGCGCCAGCAGGGTCGCGATTTCCCCGCGCCCCGAATCGGCCAGGCGACCGGCGAGCGGGGCGGCGAGGGCGCCGGCCGCCCCGGCAAGGCCGAAGAGGCCGATGGTGGCCGGTGCGTAGCCGAAGGGCTGTGCGCTCAGGAAGAAGGCCATCGAGGTCCACAGCACGCTGAAGTTGGCAAAGGACAAGGCACCCAGCACCGCCCGGCGGCGCAGCACCGCTTCCTCGCGGAAGAGTTGGAGCACTGACAGCAGCAGGCGCGGATAGGGAAGATCCACGCTGTCGCCGCCGCTGGGCAGACGCCGCGCCAGCACGATGGCAATGGCGAGCATGGCCAGGGCGCCGGCGAAATAGACAGTGCGCCAGTCGCCGAGTCCTGCCAGCAGCCCGGCGATCGTGCGGGCGAGCAGAATGCCCAGCAGCAGGCCGCTCATCACCGTGCCGACGATCTTGCCGCGCTGGGCGGGCTCTGCCAGCGCGGCGGCGAGGGGAACCAGGATCTGCGCCACGACAGAACACAGGCCGGCAATGGTGGTGCCGACGAGCAGCATGGTGAGTCCGGGAGCCAGGCCATTGATCAGCAGGCCGCCGGCTGCCAGCAGGCTCATGGCGACGACCAGGCGGCGGCGGTCCACGAGGTCGCCCAGCGGCACGATCAACAGCAGGCCCAGGGCATAGCCGAGCTGGGCGGTCGTGACGATGGTGCCGGCGGTGCCGCTGTCCAGGTGCAGGTCGTCGGCGATGGCGGGCAGCAGGGGCTGCGCGTAGTAGTTACAGGCCACGGCCAGCCCGGTAGCGGCGGCCATGAGGCGCACCAGACCGGGCGTCAGGGCTTGGGTGTGTGGGGGCATTGGGGGCTCTCTTCGGCAGGGTATCCGGGGTGTCTGCCCTGGATCAATTGGAATCAACGTGCGGAGGGCAGTATCGGCAAGGCGGATTGATCATTCCAATGTATTGTTGATATTGGTTTGATCGTGAAAAGAGATTATTGAGATGAACCTGCGGCAGATTGATTTCGTGCTGGCCCTGGCCGAGGAAGGCAATTTCACGCGGGCCGCGGCGCGTTGCCATACCGTCCAGTCGGCCTTCAGTCACCAGGTGGCCCGTCTTGAGGAGGAGTTCGGCTCCCGGCTGTTCGAACGCTCGTCACGGCGGGTCGCCCTGACGGCGGCGGGGCGAATTTTCGTCGCCCATGCCCGCCAGGTGCAGGAGGCAACCCGCCGCCTGCGGGATGAAATGGCCGCGGCGACGGGCGAGATCCGCGGCACCCTGACCGTCGGGACGATCTCGACCCTCACTGTGGCCAATCTGCCGGCCTTGCTGGCCGAATTCCATCGCCGCCATCCCCGCGTCGATATCCGTCTTCACATCGGCATGAGTGATGCGCTGCTCGATGAACTGCGCGGTCAGCAGACCGATGCGGCCTTCATCGGGGTGTGGCCCGGCGAGCCGGTGGCGGGGGTGTCGGCGCGCCTCCTCAGCGAGGAGTGCCTGGTCGCGATCCTGCATCCGGACCATCCGCTGGCCGGGCGCAGCAGCCTGAGCCTGGGGGAACTGGCCGGGCAGACGCTGGTGGATTACCAGGCCGGCACCGGGCCGCGCCAGCAGACCGACGCCGCGTTCCGGGCGGCCGGTATCGAGCGGCGCGTGGCCTTCGAGGTCAACCATGCGGAGCTGCTCGAGCAGATCGTGCGCCAGGGCCTGGCCATTGGCCTGGTGCCCGAACAGTCGGCGCTGGGATACGCGGGGTTGCTCAGGGCCCGCATCGACGAGGCGCCGCAGCGCAAGGTCTACTTCGCCTGGAGCCGCAACCCCACGCCGGCCGCGGCGGCCTTCCAGGCGCTGGTACTGGGGGGCGATGCAGCGCAGGGAAACTGAAGGGTGCCGCGGTCCGGGTCGGGTTACGGCCGCTCAGGCCCCGCTGCGGGCCGTGTACCAGGCCCGTAGCGACTCCTCGGTGGCGCCGTAGGCGAACTCATCGGAGGCTTCGATGCCGGCGTCCTGCAGGCGCTTCTTCGGGCCGTCGCCGACTTTGGCGACGAGCAGGCCGGCGCAGTCGGAGAGGGCGCGGATGATTACCTCGCGCTTGTCCTCGTCGCCGAAGCCGCCCTGGCAATAGTGTTCGACAATGCGCTTTTCGACGAAGCGGATGCCATCTTTGTCGACTTCGTACACATGGAAGTCGTCGGCGTGGCCGAAGTGCAGGTCCACCTGACCATGGCCCTTGGTGGCGACGGCGATCTTGAGAGTGGCGGATTGGGTGGGAGTGTCGGTCATGGAGGCCTCGCTGGATGTCGGTGAGGGCCCCGCGGCGGCGGGGCCGTTACCGGAAAATCAAGCGAGGTCCATGCCAGTCAGGGCTTGCTGACGGGATAGCCGGCTTCGGTCAGCACACTGTTCCAGGCGGCCTCGGCGAACCCGCTTTCCAGCTTCTTGCCCACCAGCAGGCTGGGGGCGAAGGGATCCTTGCCGAAGCGGCTCTTGAAGGCGGTCACGTCGGCCTCCGTTTGCAGCAGGGTTTCCGAGAACGGGATGCCGCGCGTGGTGAGCAGAGCCCGTGCCTTGTCGCAGGCGTCGCCGCAGTCCTTGCCGACGTAGAGGGTCACCGGAAAATCGGCGGCGGCCTTCTTGACGGCGTAGGGTTGCTGGGCGGTGGCGCGGTTGGCCTGCAGCTTGCGCTCGTCGAACTTCTTCACCGACTGGGGCGGCGGCTGGTCGCTGTATTGCACGCGCCCCTTGTCGTCCACCCAGCGATAGGCGCTCTGGGCCGCCGCTGGCAGCGCAGCGGCTAACAGCAACAGGCCGAACAGCCGCCGCGCCGTCATGCCGGCACCATGCCGCTGTGGCGCAGCAGGGCGTCCACCTGCGGTTCGCGGCCACGGAAGGCCTTGAAGGAGTCGAGCGCCGGGCGGCTGCCGCCGACGGCGAGGATCTCGTTCCAGAAGCGTTCGCCGGTCTGGGCGTCGAGCACGCTGCCCTTCGGGCGGCCTTCCTCCTCGAAGGCGGCGAAGGCATCCGCCGACAGCACCTCGGCCCACTTGTAGCTGTAGTAGCCGGCCGCGTAGCCGCCCGCGAAGATGTGGCTGAAGCTGTTGGGGAAGCGGTGCCAGGCCGGCGGCACCAGCACGGCGACTTCCTTGCGTACCTCGGCGAGCAGGTCCAGCACGCTCCGCGTGGCCGGGTCGAAGTCCATGTGGATCTGCAGGTCGAACAGGGAGAACTCCAGCTGGCGCACGGTCTGCATGCCGCTCTGGAAGTTCTTGGCGGCGAGCATCTTGTCGAACAGTTCCTTCGGCAGCGGGGCACCGGTTTCGCTGTGGGCGGTCATTTCGCGGACCACGTCCCACTCCCAGCAGAAGTTCTCCATGAACTGGCTGGGCAGTTCGACGGCATCCCACTCGACGCCGTGGATACCGGACACCGCCAGGTCGTCCACCTTGGTCAGCAGATGGTGCAGGCCGTGGCCGCTCTCATGGAACAGGGTGATCACGTCGTCGTGGCTGAAGGTGGCCGGCTTGCCGCCCACCGGGCCGGGGAAGTTGCACACCAGGTAGGCCACTGGCGTCTCGATGCCGCTGGCGAGACGGCGGCGGGTGATTGCCGAATCCATCCAGGCGCCGCCCTTCTTGGTGTCGCGGGCGTAGAGGTCGAGGTAGAACTGGCCGACCAGCTGGCCGTCGCGCTCGATGCGGAAGAAGCGTACATCCGGATGCCAAACCGGGCCGGTGTCGGGCTTGATGCTGACCTGGTAGAGCTTCTGGACCACGCCGAACAGGCCGTCGAGCACCTTGGGTTCGGGCAGGTATTCCTTCACTTCCTGCTCGGAGAAGGCGTACTGGGCGACGCGCAGCTTCTCGGAGGCATAGCCCACGTCCCACGGTTCGAGTGGGTCGAGGCCCAGCTGGTCCTTGGCGAAGGCCTTCAGTTCGGCCAGGTCGCGTTCGGCGAAGGGCTTGGCCTTGGCGGCCAGTTCGCGCAGGAAGCCCAGGACCTGTTCCGGCGTGTCGGCCATCTTGGGCACCAGCGATACTTCGGCGTAGTTCCTGTAGCCCAGCAGCGCGGCCTCTTCGGCGCGCAGGGCGAGGATCTGCTTGATCAGCGGGCCGTTGTTCCACTCGGCCTTGCTGTAGCCGTTGTCGATCTCGGCGGCGCGGGTCGCGTAGGCGCGGTAGAGGGTTTCGCGCAGGGCCCGGTTGTCGGCATACTGCATGACCGGCAGATAGGACGGCATCTTGAGGCCGAACTTCCAGCCGGCGGTGCCGGCCTTGTCGGCGGCCTCGCGGGCGGCGGCGATGACGTCGTCGGGCAGGCCGGTCAGCTCGGCCTCGTCGGTGACGATGTGGGCGAAGGCGTTGGTGGCGTCGAGCAGGTTCTCGGAGAACTTGGCGCCGAGGCCGGCGAGTTCTTCCTGGATGGCCTGGAAGCGGGGTTTCTGCTCGTCCGGCAGCTCGGCGCCGGACAGGCGGAAGCCGCGCAGCTCGTTGTCGATGATGCGCTGGCGGGCCGGGCTCAGCGTGGCGAACTCGGCGCCGTTCTTGATGGCCTTATACTTCTGGAAGAGTTTGAGGTTCTGCCCCAGTTCGGCATAAAAGCGGGTGACCTCCGGCAGCATCACGTTGTAGGCTTCACGCCATTCGGGGGTGTC
Organism: Zoogloea sp. GW822-FHT05C07; assembly: GCF_058800215.1. Lineage (NCBI taxonomy): Bacteria > Pseudomonadati > Pseudomonadota > Betaproteobacteria > Rhodocyclales > Zoogloeaceae > Zoogloea > Zoogloea sp. GW822-FHT05C07. The sequence goes on along the minus strand of NZ_CM179510.1, from coordinate 1,428,102 downwards.
CATGACGCTGTGCATGTGGGCGGCAACGCCCCAGGCACGGCCGAGGCGCTCGCCTTCGTTCTCGATGGGTTCGACGAAGTTGGCCCAGGTGGGCGCGGCGGGGTCGTCCTGCAGGCGCTCGACGGTGGCGCGCAGGGCGTCCAGCAGGCTGCGGACGGCGGGCTCCACGTGGGCCGGTTCGATCGCGTCGAAGCGCGGCAGGCCGGAGAGTTCGAGCAGGGGCGAGGTGGCTGGCGTGTTGGTCATGTTCTTCGGGTGATCGGTTGAGTGGTTTTATTGTGCCGAATTCTGCGCGGAGTGTCGCCCTTGGCGACGGGTGCGGAGCGGCCGGGTTGAAGGGGACAAGCTGTGAGCGACAAGGCATTGAATCTGGCGGAGCAGGCTTTCCTGCATACCGTCACCAAGGAGCTGGAGGAGGGGGAGCTGCGCTTCCCGACCTCCATGGAAGTCACGATGCGTGTGCTCGAGGCCCTCGATGTGCCCGACATGGAGGTTTCCAAAATCTCCGCGATGGTGTCGGCCGAGCCCTTGCTGGCGGCGCGTACCGTGGCCCTGGCCAATTCCGTCTGGTACAACCCGGGCGGGCGCCTGGTGACCGATGTGCCGAAGGCGCTGGTGCGCATCGGTTTCGGCAAGCTGCGGGCGCTGGCCATGGCGGTGGCGGCCGAGCAGTTGCTGCATCGGGATCTGCTCGGGCCCTATCAGCCGCTGATCCGCAAGCTGTGGGCTCACAGCGTGGATGTGGCTGCGACGGCCTGCGTGCTGGCGCGGCGATGCACCCGGCTCGATCCGGACGCCGCCTTCTTTGCCGGTATGGTGCATGACATCGGCCAGTTCTTCCTGCTGGCGCGGGTATGGGAATACCCGGAGATGCTCAGTGACGAAAGCCCCCTGTCGGACCTGGTGCGGGTCTGGCATGCGCCGGTCGGGCGGGCGGTGCTGGCGGCGATGAACATGCCGCGGGAGCTGGTGGATGCCGTCGACAATCCCGAGCTTTATGGCGGCTCCTGGCCTCCGGGTACGATTCCGGACCTGATCTTCATCGCCAATCTGGTCGCCGAGACGCGCAATCCCTTCACGCCGGATACGGAAACCGAGAACCTGCGCCATGGTCTGGCCAAGGCCGCCACGCTGGGCCTGGACGAGGCCAAGCTGGCGGAGGTGCTGGAGGAGTCGGCGGAAGAGCGCAAGGCGCTGATCGACATCTTCCACGTCGGCTGACTGGGCTGTAAACGATCCAACCCGCCGTAGCGGGTTGGATGCGGGCATGTGGCTTTGGCCCGTGTGCTCGTTTCAGCAGTGGCCATGGGGCGAAGTCATCGCCCCATGGCCACTGGCCGGCTTACAGCGTGTTACCGGTCAGCTTCTCGTAGGCTTCCACGTACTTGGCCGCGGTGCGGGCGACGACTTCTTCCGGCAGCTTGGGCCCCGGGGCGACCTTGCCCCAGTCGAGGGTTTCCAGGTAATCGCGCACGTACTGCTTGTCGTAGCTCGGCGGGCTGATGCCCTCGGCGTAGCTGTCGGCGGGCCAGAAGCGCGAGGAGTCGGGCGTCAGGGCTTCGTCGATGAGGTGCAGCGTGCCGGCGGCGTCGATGCCGAACTCGAACTTGGTGTCGGCGATGATGATGCCGCGGGTGGCGGCATAGTCGGCGGCCTCGGTGTACAGGCGGATCGCCGCGTCGCGTGCTTCGGCCACCAGTTGGGCGCCGGTCTTGCCGGTGCCCTTGAGGGCGTCGGCGAGCAGCGCGTCAGTGCGGGCCTGGGCCTGTTCGAAGCTGATGTTCTCGTCGTGGTCACCGACGTCGGCCTTGCTGGCCGGCGTGAAGATCGGGAACGGCAGCTTCTGGGCCTGCTTGAGGCCGGCCGGCAGTTCGATGCCGCAGACGGCGCCGGTGTCCTGGTAGTCCTTCCAGCCGGAACCGATCACGTAGCCACGCACGACGGCCTCGATGGGCAGCGGGGTGAGGCGCTTGACGACCAGCGCGCGGCCGCGCACCTGCCCGGCTTCATCGGCGGCGACGACGCTGGCCGGGTCGATGCCGGTGAGCTGGTTGGGGACGATGTGGCCGAGCTTGGCGAACCAGAAGTTGGCCATGGCGGTGAGCACTTCGCCCTTGCGCGGGATCGGATCCGGCAGGATCACGTCGAAGGCCGACAGACGGTCGGAGGTGACGATGAGCAGCTTGTCGGCGTCGATGGCGTAGATGTCGCGCACCTTGCCGCGGCCCAGCAGGGGCAGGCTGCGGATGGAGGATTCGAAGAGCGGAGTGGTCACGGTCTGTCAGGTCCGTTGGACAAAACGCGATTATACCGACGCTGCGGAGGTGAGTAACGCTCACGTTCCGTGGCGCGGATCAGTCACCACCTGTTGGGGCGATTCATTCGCCCCGACGGTGTCAGAGTCCCAGCCCCACGGCCTCCGCTGAATCCTCTACGCGTGGCCTTCGGCGGCGGCCAGGTGCTTGCGCATGCGATGGGTGCCGATGGCGACCAGCGCGGCGATGACCGGGATCGCCACCGCGGTGATGCCTTCCGGCGTCAGCGGCTCGATGTAGTGCTTCACGCCCTTGGCCAGGTATTGCACCAGCTGCGAGGCGTAGTAGGTGATGGCCACCACCGACAGGCCTTCGACGGTTTCCTGCAGGTGCAGCTGAAGCTTGGCGCGGCGGTTCATCTGGGCCAGCAGTTCCTGGTTCTGGCGTTCCAGCTCGACCTCGACGCGGGTGCGCAGCAGCTGGCTGTTGCGCGCCACGCGGCTGGACAGGTCTTCCTGGCGGCGGGCCATCGTCACGCAGGTGTTCATCGCCGGCAGCAAGCGCCGTTCCATGAATTCGTGGAAGGTCGGCAGGCCGCTGATGCGCTGTTCGCGCAGCTCGGCGATGCGCTGCATGACCAGGCTGTGATAGGCCCGCGCGGCGCCGAAGCGGAAGGTGGTGCGGGCCACCGAGTGCTCGATTTCCGCCGCCATGGTGGTCAGGTCGGCCAGCACGCTGCGCTCGTCTTCCGGGTTGCGGGCCGAGCCGGTGCGGTCCATCAGGTCGGCGAGGCGCTGCTCGGCGCCGCCGATCATGCGGCCGACGTCCTTGGCCACCGGGAAGGCCAGCAGGGCCATCAGGCGGTAGGTCTCGATCTCCACCAGGCGCTGCACGGTACGGCCGGCCTGGCGGCGGGTCAGGGACACGTCGATGATCAGGAAGCGCGAGAAGCCTTCCTCGAACAGGAAGTCGGTGAACACCCAGGCGGCACCGTCGGCCACCTTGGCGCCGACCATTTGGTTGCCGGTCGGCGACAGCTTGGCCATCACGCTCTCGGGGGTGATTTCGGTGACGCTGCGCAGTTCAACGTGGGTGGCGACGATCAGCTTGCCGGGCAGGCTGCGCAGCCAGGCTTCCGGCACCACGGCCAGCGCCGAGGTGGGGTGCTCCAGCCCTTCGCCATGGGCAACCGAACGGAAGAAGGTGTAGCTGGAGAACTCGTTGTGCAGTTCCCACTTGAGCTGGAAGGTGCCGAAATCGATCAGGCTGTGGCGGCCGTCGCTGTCGATCGGGCGCTCGAGGAGCTTGCCGAGGGCGAGCAGGTGCTGCAGCGCGGCGTCGGCGGCGGTGTCCCCGTGGTGCATCGCCACATAGCTGATCAGCTGCGGGCTTTCCAGGGGCACCGGCGGCCGGGCGTGGAATTCGTCGTTGAGGGCCTGGCGCTGGTCGTGCTCGATGAAATAGTCGGGCAGGGTCATGGTGGGCGGCTCTGCGGCGCTGTCGGCCGGGCTGGGTCGGGCCGTCATCTTGCCGTTACGGCAGGGGCGCTGGCAAGGGCGGCTGCAGATGCGGCGTGGCGCGGATCACACTGGATGTTGCGGCGCAGCAACGATCAGCGGAACAGACTGGCGACGAACGCGACGACAAGAAGCAGCAGGCCGCCGCCGAGAATCTGCACGCGGCGGCGGAGTGCTTCGGCGGCGCGCACGAGTTCGGCGTTCTGGGCGGCAAGGGCGGCGAGCAGCTCGGCGCTGTCGTGCTGGCGGGCTTCGAGCTCGGCGAGGCGGGCATCGATGGCGCCGAAGCGGGAGTCCGGATCGGTGGTCGCCGGCGCGGCGGGGGCTACCGCTTCATCGGCGTGGTGCTTGCCGACCTTCTGCCACAGCCTGCGGGCGCCCTTGGCGACGGTCGGGGCATGGGCGATCACGTCGGACCAGGGAATTGCGCTGAACAGGGCGGACCAGGGGGCGGCCATCGGGGGCTCCTTTGAAAGGGGGAGAACGGGTTGGCTTGGGGACTTGGGCTTGACGTAGCGCTGGCTGTTGGGCCGGTGAGAGGGCGAACAAGTTCGCCGCGACGGGTCCCCCGGCGTGCGGTGCCATGGAAAACGGGGCCGCGTGGCCCCGTTTCATGACTGCCGGCGAGGACGGGGAGCGGACTCCCCGTGCCTTGCTTAGCGGACGATCTGGTTCAGGTCACCGCTCTTGTAGCGGGCGGCGATCTTGTCCAGGGACACCGGCTTGATCTTGCTGGCATTACCGGCGGTGCCGAAGGCTTCGAAGCGGGCCTTGCAGACCAGCTTGGCGGCTTCGCGGGCCGGCTTGAGGAACTCGCGCGGATCGAATTTGGAGGGGTTCTCGACGAAGAACTTGCGCACCGCGCCGGTCATGGCCAGGCGGATGTCGGTGTCGATGTTGATCTTGCGCACGCCGTACTTGATGCCGCGGACGATTTCCTCGACCGGCACGCCGTAGGTTTCCTTCATGTCGCCGCCGTACTCGCGGATGATCTCCAGCAGTTCCTGCGGCACCGAGGAGGAGCCGTGCATCACCAAGTGGGTGTTGGGGATGCGGGCGTTGATTTCCTTGATGCGCTCGATGGCCAGGATGTCGCCGGTGGGCTTGCGGGTGAACTTGTAGGCGCCATGGCTGGTGCCGATGGCGATGGCCAGCGCGTCCACGTTGGTCTGACGGACGAAGTCTGCGGCCTGGTCGGGGTCGGTCAGCATCTGGGAGTGATCCAGCGTGCCTTCGGCGCCGATGCCGTCTTCTTCACCGGCCTGGCCGGTTTCGAGGGAGCCCAGGCAGCCCAGTTCGCCTTCGACGCTGACGCCGATGGCGTGGGACATCTCGACCACGCGGCGGGTCACGTCCACGTTGTATTCGTAGGAGGAGGGGGTCTTGCCGTCCTCGAGCAGGGAGCCGTCCATCATCACCGACGAGAAGCCGGAGCGGATGGCGCCCTGGCAGACGGCGGCGGACTGGCCGTGGTCCTGGTGCATGACCACCGGGATGTGCGGATAGGCCTCGACGGCGGCGTCGATGAGGTGGCGCAGGAAGGCTTCGCCGGCGTATTTGCGGGCCCCGGCGGAGGCCTGCATGATCACCGGGCTGTCGGTTTCCGCAGCGGCTTCCATGATGGCCTGGACTTGTTCGAGGTTGTTGACGTTGAACGCGGGCAGGCCATAGCTGTTTTCGGCAGCGTGGTCGAGAAGCTGGCGCATGGAAACGAGAGGCATGGTTTTTCTCCGATGGCCGGAAGATTGGCCGGGTAAAGACTATAAAGGCAGGATTCTAGCGTGGCGGCATGCCGCCTGCGCGTCTGGCGGGCCCGGAGTTTACACCGGGATCCATGCTCATGTGCTAAGTGCTTGCTGCGGGCCGGGCCTGGGGGTGTCACCGACGCGCACGATCTTCATCGTGTTGGTGCCTCCGGCGGCGCCGATGGGTTCGCCGATGGTCAGCACGATGAGGTCGCCGTACTGTACGACGCCCTGTTCGAGGAGGATCTGCTCGGCTTCCCACAGCAGCACGTCCCGGTCGGCGTGGACTTGCGACATCAGCAGCGGGTAGACCTCCCGGTAGAGGGTCATCTGGTTGCGGGCCGAGATTTCCGGCGTCAGTGCGTAGATCGGCACGCCGCTGTTCAGGCGGCTCATCCACAGGGCGGTGGAGCCGGTCTGGGTGAGGGAGGCGATGGCCTTCACCTTCAGGTGGTAGGCGGTCCACATGGCGGCCATCGCGATGGACTGGTCGATGCGCGTGAACACCCGGTCGAGGAAGTCCCGGTCCATCGTCACCTCGGCGGATTTCTCGGCCTCGAGGCAGATGCGCGACATGGATTCGACGACCTCCACCGGGAATTTGCCTGAGGCGGTCTCGGCGGACAGCATCACCGCGTCGGTGCCGTCGAGCACCGCGTTGGCCACGTCGGACACTTCGGCGCGGGTCGGCACCGGGCTGTGGATCATCGATTCCATCATCTGCGTGGCGGTGATGGCGAGTTTGTGCTTCTCGCGGGCCAGCCGGATCATGCGTTTCTGCAGCGCCGGCACGGCGGCGTCGCCCACTTCGACGGCCAGGTCGCCGCGGGCCACCATGATGCCGTCGCTGGCATCGAGGATCTCTTCCAGGTTGGCAACCGCCTCGGTGCGCTCGATCTTGGCGATCAGTACCGCGCTGCTGCCGGCGGCGCGCAGCAGCTGGCGGGCCATGTACATGTCGGCCGCGCCCTTGGGGAAGGAGATTGCGACGAAGTCCACGCCAATCAGTGCGGCGGTCTTGATGTCTTCCATGTCCTTGGCGGTCAGCGCCGGGGCGGTGAGGCCGCCGCCCTGGCGGTTGATGCCCTTGTTGTTGGACAGTTCGCCGCCGACCTTGACCTTGGTGTGGATCTCGTGGCCGAGCACGCGCTCCACACTGAGCTTGAGGCGGCCGTCGTCGAGCAGCAGCACGTCGCCGGGCTTCACGTCGCGGGGCAGGTTCTTGTAGTCGAGGCCGACCCGGTGGGCATTGCCGAGCTCGCACTGGGCGTCGAGGATGAAGGCGGCGTCCTTCTGCAGCGTGATCCGGCCTTCCTCGAACTTGCCGACGCGGATCTTCGGCCCCTGCATGTCGGCCAGGATGCCGACCGGACGGCCGACCAGCTGGGACACTTCGCGGACCTGGCGGGCGCGGGCGATGTGATCGTCCGCCGTGCCGTGGGAGAAGTTCAGGCGCACTACGTCCACGCCCGACTGCACGAGGCGTTCGAGCACGCTGAGGTCGGAAGAGGCGGGGCCGAGGGTGGCGACGATCTTGGTGTGGCGGGACATGGGGTCTCCAGATATGGGCGCAACGGACGGCGAGGATTCTAGAAGCAGGTCCGGCCGCAAGTAAATCGCGGCGCGCTCAGGGCGTGTCGGCCGATGCCGTGGTCCCGTCGCGGCCGCCCAGCTTGCTGCGGTACATGGCGGCGTCGGCGTTGCGGGTCAGGGTTTCCAGGTCCTGGCCGTGGTCGGGGTACAGCGCGATGCCGATGCTCACCGACACGGAGCAGGACTGGCCGTCCAGCTCGAAGGGGGCGCCGATCGAGCGGCGGATCTTGTCGGCAACTGCAAAGGCTTCGTCAATGCCGTGGATGTCATGCAGCAGGGCCAGGAACTCGTCGCCGCCCTGGCGGGCGAGCAGATCGCTGGCGCGCAGGCAGTGGCGCATGCGGCGTGCCGTTTCCTGCAGCAGCGCGTCGCCGGCAGCGTGGCCGAGGCTGTCATTGACCGCCTTGAAGTGATCCAGGTCGAGGAAGAGCAGCGCGAAGCGCGTCCGGTGGCGGTGGGCGATCAGCAGGCTGTTGTTCATCTGCTCCATGAACATGGCCCGGTTGGCCAGGCCGGTCAGCGGGTCGTGGGTGGCCAGGTAGCGGATGCGTTCCTCGGCGGCCTTGCGCTCGGAAATGTCGGTGATAGTCAGGATGGCGCCCTGCAGTATTCCGGCCTCATCCATGTGCGGGGCGTGGGTGACGATGACGGTGATCAGCCGTCCGTCGGCGTTGTGCAGCTGTTCTTCCCGTGCGACGGCCTCACCGTGCCGCAGGTGTTCGATGAGGGCCTGGCTGCGGCTGGCGTCCGCGGTGGGCCACGTGCTGTCGAAGCGGCGGCCGAGCAATTCCGTTTCCGGGAAGCCTAGGAGCTTGAGGAGGCGAGGGTTCAGGTAGGTGAAGCACAGTTGGGCGTCGAGCGCGGCGATGCCGTCCTCGGACAGATTGACCAGCGTGCTGTAGCGGACTTCGCTGCGGCGCAGGGAGGCGCTGATGCGGACCAGTTCGACCGCCCGCTGGCGGGCCGCGCAGAAGGAGACGGTCAGCAGCACGAACAGGCCGGTGACCAGAATGATGGTCGCCTGCTCCAGGCGCCATTCGGAGGGCATTGCGGCGAGTTCGGGTGTGCTGTTGAAAACCAGTGTCCATACCCGGTTATCCATTTCTAGCGTGCTGCGGCTGCGTCGTGCCCCCTGCTCCGGCAGTGTGGGGTGGCTGTCGAAAAGCAGTGCCGACGGTGTCGGGTCATGGCCGTCGTAGATGCGCAGGTGCACGCGGGGGGCGGCATCCCCGAGGGTACCGGTGATCAGGTCGTTCATGCGGAAGGGACTGTAAACCCAGCCCATGAAGGCGGCTTCCCGCTGGGCCGGGGTAGTCAGCGTCGAGTCGCGCCGGAAGACCGGTAGATAGAGCAGGACGCCGGCCTGGATGTCGGTCGCGGTTTCCTGTACCAGCCTGACTTTGCCAGTCAGGGTTGGTGTCCCCAGTTCGCGCGCGCGCGCCATGGCGGTGTGGCGCACAGGCTCTGCGTACATGTCGAAGCCGAAGGCCCGCTGGTTGCGCCAGTCGAAGGGCTCCAGATAGAGGACGGCGGTGTATTCGGCACGTGGCCCCGGCGGGCCCAACTGATAGTCCACGAAGCCCTGATCATGCATCTCCCGCTCGTGGCGGCTTACCTCGGTGGCCGGTACGGGTACGGCAAACCCGACCCCCTGGATGCCGGGATAGTCTTCCGGCAGGCGCAGGGCATCCACATATTGTCGCCATTCCTCGCGTGTCACCTCGCGGGAGGCTGCGAACAGGGCCCGGGCGCCGCGCAGCACCTGCCGATAGGCCTTGAAGCGCTCGTCGATCTTCAGGGCGATTTCGCTCGTTTCGGCATTGAAGGCCCGCTGTTGCGTTTCCTGATGGCCGGTTTCGATGCGCTGCCACGCGATGCCGCCAGCGACCGTGCCCAGGATGAGCGCGATCAGCGTGGGGATGATTATCGCGGGCTGCAGGTAGCGCAGCATCCTGTCCTCTTCAACGACGTGCGGGCATTTGCCATCATGCCGGAAATCCCCGACCCCGACGGCATTCGCCGGGTAGGGCGAGGTATTTTCTTCCACGCGTGCACACGTGTGTTTTTGTTGGGGTGAGATAATCGAAACGACTCGTCGAGCATCCACTGCTCCGCCGTTGCGGCAGGTGCCGCAAGAGCTTGAGTTTGTCATAATCCCGGCTGAATAGTTTATCCAAGGACATCCATGATTCTCGTAACCGGCGGCGCCGGCTTCATCGGCGCCAACTTCGTACTGGACTGGCTTGCAACGCGTGACGAGCCGGTCGTCAATCTGGACGCCCTGACCTATGCGGGCAACCGGGAGAACCTGGCCTCCCTGGCGGGCGACGCCCGGCACGTGTTCGTGCACGGCGACATCTGCGACCGCGCCCTGATCGACCGCCTGCTGGCCGAACACCAGCCCCGCGCCATCGTCCACTTTGCCGCCGAAAGCCACGTGGACCGCAGCATCCACGGCCCGGGCGAGTTCATGCGCACCAACGTCGAAGGCACCTTCACCCTCCTCGAAGCCGCCCGTGCCTACTGGCAGGGCCTCGAAGGCGAGGCCAAGGCCGCCTTCCGCTTCCACCACGTGAGCACCGACGAGGTCTATGGTTCCCTCGGCCCGAACGATCCGGCCTTCACCGAAACCAAGACCTACGAACCGAACAGCCCGTACTCCGCCAGCAAGGCCGCCTCCGACCACCTCGTGCGCGCCTGGCACCACACCTACGGCCTGCCGGTCACCACCAGCAACTGCTCCAACAACTACGGGCCATACCACTTCCCCGAGAAGCTCATCCCGCTGATCATCGCCAACGCCCTGGCCGGCAAGCCGCTGCCCGTCTATGGCGACGGCCAGCAGATCCGCGACTGGCTGTACGTCACCGACCACTGCAGCGCCATCCGCGCCATCCTCGACGCCGGCACCCCCGGCGAGGTCTACAACGTCGGCGGCTGGAACGAGAAACCCAACATCGACATCGTCAAGACCCTCTGCGCGCTGCTCGACGAACTCCAGCCCGACCCCGCCGGCAGCTACAGCCGCCTGATCACCTACGTCGCCGACCGCCCCGGCCACGACCGCCGCTACGCCATCGACGCCCGCAAGATCGAACGCGAACTCGGCTGGCGCCCGGCCGAGACCTTCGAGACCGGCATCCGCAAAACGGTGGAGTGGTACCTCGCGCACCAGGACTGGGTCGCCCACGTGCAAAGCGGCGCCTACCGCGAGTGGCTCGAAAAGAACTACACCGCCCGCTGAAAGGACGCCCCCGATGAAGATCCTCCTCTTCGGCAAGAACGGCCAGGTCGGCTGGGAACTGCAGCGCAGCCTCGCCCCCTTGGGTGAGGTCATCGCCCTCGACCACGACGGCGCGCCGGGCCTCTCCGGCAACTTCGCCGACCCCGACAGTCTCGCCGCCACCGTCGACGCCGTCGCCCCCGACCTGATCGTCAACGCCGCCGCCCACACCGCCGTCGACAAGGCCGAAAGCGAACCCGACTTCGCCCGTGCGCTCAACGCCCTCGCGCCGGGCGTCCTCGCCCGCGAAGCGGCAAGGCAGGGTGCGCTGCTGGTCCATTACTCCACCGACTACGTCTTCGACGGCAGCGGTGATGCCCCGCGCACGGAAGAAGCGCCCACCGGCCCCTTGTCCGTGTATGGCCGCACCAAGCTCGAAGGCGAAGACCTCATCCGCCAGAGCGGCTGCCGCCACCTCATCTTCCGTACCAGCTGGGTGTACGCCGCCCGCGGCGGCAACTTCGCCAAGACCATGCTCCGGCTTGCCGCCGAACGCGATGCGCTTACCGTCATCGACGACCAGCACGGCGCCCCCACCGGCGCCGAGCTCCTCGCCGACGTCACCGCCCACGCCGCCCGCGCCACCCTCGCCAACCCGGACCTCGGTGGCCTCTACCACCTCGTCGCCGGTGGCGAGACCACCTGGCACGCCTACGCCTGCCACGTCATCGAATTCGCCCGCGCCCGCGGCATCCCGCTCAAGGTCGCGCTGGACGCGATCCGCCCGGTGCCCACCACGGCCTTCCCGACCCCCGCCGCCCGCCCGGCCAACTCCCGCCTCGACACCCGCAAGCTGCAGGCCGCCTTCGGCCTCACCGTGCCCGCGTGGCAGCAGGGCGTCGAACGCATGCTCACCGAAATCCTCCCGAACTGACCCAGGACCCCACCATGCAACGCAAAGGCATCATCCTCGCCGGCGGCTCCGGCACCCGGCTCCATCCCGCCACCCTGGCGGTGTCCAAGCAGCTCATCCCGGTCTACGACAAACCGATGATCTACTACCCCCTCAGCACCCTCATGCTGGCGGGCATCCGTGACATCCTGATCATCTCCACCCCCCAGGACACCCCGCGCTTCACCCAACTGCTCGGTGACGGCAGCCAGTGGGGCCTCAACCTCCAGTACGCCGTCCAGCCCAGCCCCGACGGCCTCGCCCAGGCCTTCCTGATCGGCGAAGACTTCGTCGGCAATAATCCTAGCGCCCTCGTGCTCGGCGACAACCTCTTCTACGGCCACGACCTCGCCGCCGACCTGCGCGCCGCCACCCAGAAAGAAGACGGCGCCACCGTCTTCGCCTACCCGGTCACCGACCCCGAGCGCTACGGCGTCGTCGAATTCGACGCCCACGGCCACGCCATCAGCCTCGAAGAGAAGCCCAAGGTCCCCAAGAGCCGCTACGCCGTCACCGGCCTCTACTTCTACGACCAGCGTGTCGTCGACGTCGCCAAGTCCATCCAGCCCAGCCCGCGCGGCGAGCTCGAGATCACCGACGTCAACCGCCAGTACCTCGACTGGGACGCCCTCGACGTGCAGGTCATGGGCCGCGGCCACGCCTGGCTCGACACCGGCACCCACGAAAGCCTGCTCGACGCCAGCCTGTTCATCCAGACCATCGAAAAGCGCCAGGGTCTCAAGATTGCCTGCCCCGAAGAGATCGCCTGGCGTGCCGGCTGGATCGACGCCGCCCACCTGCAAAAGCTCGCCGCCCCGCTCGCCAAGAACGGCTACGGCCAGTACCTGCTGCGCATCCTCGAAGAGAAGGTGTTCTGATGCAGGTCACCCCGACACGTATCCCGGGCCTCTTGATCCTCGAACCGAAAGTCTTCGGGGATGCCCGCGGCTTCTTCATGGAAAGCTTCAACGCCCGCGGCTTCCGTGAGGCCACCGGCCTCGACGTGGATTTCGTGCAGGACAACCACTCCCGCTCCGGGAAGGGCGTGCTGCGCGGCCTGCACTACCAGATCCAGCAACCGCAGGGCAAGCTCGTACGGGTCGTCAAGGGCCGCGTCTTCGACGTGGCGGTGGACCTGCGCCAGGGCTCGGACACCTTCGGGCAGTGGGAAGGCGTCGAGCTGTCGGAAGACAACCACCGCCAGTTCTGGGTGCCGGCGGGCTTCGCGCACGGCTTCGTGGTGCTCAGCGAGTCGGCGGACTTCCTCTACAAGACGACCGACTACTACGCCCCGCAGTTCGAGCGCAGCCTGGCCTGGAACGACCCGACGGTGGGTGTCGCGTGGCCGCTGCATGAACTGGACGGCGCGCCGCTGCTGTCGGCCAAGGATCAGGCGGGCAAGGTGCTGGCCGAGTGCGAGACTTTTGCCTGAGTTTTGTTTGGCGCGCTGTCGTGCTGGTCGCCTGACAACTATTTCTTTGTTTGCCTCGTGGGGCGCGCGCGATAATGTGCCCCTGTCATCTTTTGCCCGTGGAGTCTCCGTATGTCCCGTTCGCTGATCTACCTCGTCGCCGGCGCGCGCCCCAATTTCATGAAGATCGCGCCGATCGTGCGGGCCCTGCAGGCCCGGGCGGACCGCTTCGAGTTCAAGATCGTCCACACCGGCCAGCACTACGACCGGGAGATGAGCGACGTGTTCTTCGACGAGCTGGGGATTCCCAAGCCCGACTATCACCTGGAAGCCGGCGGCGGCAGCCACGCCACGCAGACCGCCAAGATCATGGTGGCCTTCGAGGAGATCTGCCAGCAGGCACGCCCCGATTGCGTGCTGGTGGTGGGGGATGTGAACTCCACGCTGGCCTGCTCCATCGACGCCAAGAAGCTGAATATCCCGGTGGCCCACGTGGAGGCCGGTCTGCGCAGCGGCGACATGCGCATGCCGGAAGAGATCAACCGCCTCGTCACCGACAGCATCTCCGACTGGTTCTTCTGTACCGAGCCAGCCGGTGTCGACAACCTGCTGAAGGAAGGCAAAGACCCCGCTGTGGTCTTCCACGTCGGCCACGTGATGGTGGACAACCTGCTGTTCCAGCGCGACAAGCTCGACGCGTCCGACAAGAGCGGCCTCGAAACCCAGGCGCTGAAGGCGAAGTATCCGCGCTACGGCGTCGTGACGCTGCACCGCCCGTCCAACGTGGATGACGAGGCCAACCTGCGCGGCATCGCCGGCGCACTGACCAAGATCGCCGCCGACTTGCCGCTGATCTTCCCGGTGCATCCGCGCACCCGCGGCAACCTGGAAAAGTTCGGTCTCGACCTGGGCCCCAACGTCGTGCTCACCAAGCCCCAGTCCTACATGGAGTTCCTCAACCTGTGGAAGGACGCGGCGCTGATCATGACCGACAGCGGCGGCCTGCAGGAGGAAACCACCGCGCTGGGCGTGCCCTGCCTGACGCTGCGCGAGAACACCGAGCGTCCGGTGACCATCGACGAGGGCAGCAACGTGCTGGTCGGTACCGACCCGGCCCGCATCCTGGAAGACGCGGCCAAGGTGCTGGCCGGCCAGGGCAAGCACGGGCGGCGTCCGCTGCTGTGGGACGGCAAGGCCGCCGAACGTACCGTTGCCGAGCTGGACCGCCTGCTGGAGTCCTGAGCGGCATCCGAAGGCGCCACTCCAAGGCGGCAGCTCCGGGCACGGAGTTGCCGCTTTTTCTTGTCAGCCCGTCCTCAGCCCACTTTCGATGGGCTGTGCAACTGGATCGCCACGTCGGCGATCCGTCCTTCCTCTTCCGGCGCACCCAGCGTCAGTGCGAGTTCCAGCTCTCCGTGCAGCCGGCAGCGGGCCACGCCGAGCAGCCAGGCCGGCGCAGCTGTATCGAAGTGGCGGGTGACGTCCGTCAGTTCGACGCGCAGGCGGGTCATGCGTAGTCCGAAGCCCGGCGCGGCGCCTGTCAGGTCGATGACGTTGAGGGATTCGAAGGTGGCCAGCACGGTTTGCAGGCTGCGCGCCAGCAGCGTGTCGATGCTATCCCGGTCCTTCGCCCAGGCCCGCAGTTCCAGATCGATGCGTCCTTCGCCGCGCTCCCGGTAGCCGGCGCTCCGCGTGCCACGCGTGCGTGCGACCACCTGCCCCGGCGGGGGCCGGAAGAAGCGCAGCGTGCGGCCATCCAGCAGGTAGGCGTCGCCGGCGGACAGGATCCGCCCTGGCGGGCTCTGCACTTCGGCCAGATCGCCGATAGCCTCGACCGGCAGCGGAAAATCCAGCGGATGCGCCGCATCGCTTAGCAGTGTTCCTTGCCAGCCCAGGCGGGCTGGATCCCGGGTCGGCGCTGCGTCGCCGTCCGCAGTACTGCGTGGCCGGCGTAGACGGGTGGCGTGGAGGGCGACGCGGCTGTCCCCCTGGGAAGGGGCGATGGCCGGACCGCCCTGCAGATCCTGGGCGGCGCCGAAGGTTTGCCGCAGGGCGGGCAGCAGCAGGTTTTCCAGGGCTCCCAGCATGGGATCGTCCTCAGGTGGGGGCCGGGGCCGTGTCCAGCACTCCGACCCGCAGTTGCAGCCAGGGGGCGTTACCCGGCCCGTCGAGGGGTAGCCAGGGGCCGTCAGCCGTCTGGTAACGGCTGTCCGTCACCCGTGGCGGCCGCTCCGGGTCGGCGTACCACAGCACGGCGCCTTCGCGCACCCGGCAGACCAGCCACCAGGTTCCGTCGGCGAGGGCCTGCGGTGTGGGAAGGCGTGCCGTCAGCCAGCTCGGGGCCGCCGCCGATGGCTCGTCCGCCAGCAGTTCGAAGTCCATGGTCAGCACCGGGCTGTCCTGCGGCAGGGCGCCGGTCGCCCGGTGGATGCTCAGCTGTCCCCGCGTGGCTTTGCCAAGGGGGCGCAGGCGCAGCGCGATGCTCGACAGTACGCCGCTCTCTACGGGTGGCAACACGACGGCCGCCGCGTGGCGGCTATCGCACAGCTGGGCCAGGGCCGTGCTGCCCTGGCCCTCCGGGAGCCAGGGCTGTTCGCCGGGGCGTGGCGTATCCGCCGGGCCGGGGCCTGGAACGGGCTGTGTCGGTGGTGGCGGAAGGGCCTCCAGTTCGGCCTCGAACGCCGACACGACGAAGGCTTGGTGGCCGGCGGAATGGATCAGCAGCGGCAGGCTGGTGGCCTGCGGATGGTCGCTGCGGTAGCGGTTCAGGGCCCGGGCCAGCCCCCCCACTTCGGTGGGCGTGAGCGGCAGCGGCCCGTCCGGCGTGAAGAACGGGGCTTCGTCGTCCACGGCCACTGTCAGGCCGCAGGGTTGCTGGCTGAGGTGAATGCTGAGCTGCTTGATCGACAGCGTGCCGGGGATGAGGACGCCAGTGGCCGTGTCGCCGACCTTGCCTTCGACGAGGGTTTCCACGCTCAGGCAGCTGGCGCTCTGCGGCGGAAAACCCTGGCGGCTACCGGTGGGCAGGGTGTCGAGGGGCATCACCGGCAGCCAGTTGCCGCGCTTGAAGAGTCGGGCGCGCACCCCGTTCCTGGGCGGCGGGTTGTCGGCGATGACAGTGAGGCCGATGACCGCACGCTCCTCGCCCCAGTCCGCGGTGGCCCAGCGCAGCGCGACGGCGGTATTGCCGTCCAAGTTCTTGTCGCCGGCGTCGCTCTGCAGCGCCGGCTGGATGGTCTGGACGCCGCCGTCCGCGGCCGCCAGCAGCAGACGGGCGTTGGCCAGGCGGCGGCCGGGGGGCACGCCGACGGTGAGCTTGAGACCGTCGGCGGCTGTGAACTGCCGTTTCCCGGCCGGCTGGCCGTCAGGGCCGCAGAGCGTCACCGATCCGTCCATGGAGGGCCTGCGCTCAGTTAGCGACCAGGCGTGGGCCGTTGGCCTCGCCGCTGGCGTCGGCGGCGGTTTCGGTAGCCAGCACTTCTTCCAGCACCTGGATGGCGCCGCTGATGCGCAGCAGTGTGCTGCGCAGTTCGTCCTGCTTCTTCTGCAGGTCGGCGAGTACCTTGGTGCCGGCGTCGTATTCGTCGCGGAGTTCGCTCAGGCGGGCTTCGAGTTGGTTTTTCATGATGGTCTGCGGGGAGGGTCAGCGGAGGAAAACAAAAATGTCGATGAGGCCCTGCTCGCCGTCGAAGGCGTCGAGGGCCTTGCCGATGGTGGTGCCGACGGGGGCGTCATCGGCGCGCATCGCGTGGCCGGGCAGGCTGGCGCTGGTCAGCAGGTCGCCGCGGCGGATTGGGCCGTTCTCGCCGCTGACCTTGCAGGGCACCCGGCCCGACAGGGCGACCGGGTATTCGCCGGGGCGTGGGAGGCGCCGGGCCGGGTCGGCGCCGAGCAGCAGGCCCGGCTGGGACGACACCACGCCGAGGACCAGCGGGTCCTGGCTGCGCCGACAGCGCAGCATGCCGTTGCCGTCCGGGTCGAGGCTGACCACGTCGCCGGCTTCCAGCGCCTCGACGGTATCGAAGTTCTCGGCGAGGTCGCGGTTGCCGGTCTGCACGTTGTTGCGCGCCCAGATGGTGGCCTCGGCCTCGATGTCGTAGGTGTGGATGCCGCCGCCCCAGCCCGGGGTCTTGGGGGTCGGTGAGAAGCCGTGGGTGCCCAGGTTGCCGGCGATGAACACGTTGTCCCAGATCTTCACGACCCGTCCGAGCGGCCCGCCGGTGGACCGGCCGAGGATCATCAGCGCGTTGTAGTCACCGCCGTCGTTCTCGAGGGCAGCATAGCCGGCCCGGTTGCCGAAGCCGGTGTGGCGGTGGCCCGTCTCGGTGAAGTAGAGGTCGGAGCCGCCGGCGTGGATGGCACCGCGCACGTCCAGGCGGGCGGCCGGTGCGCCGGTGCCGATCCCGACGCTGGCCTCGGTGATGGCGCACACCTTGCTGCCGAGGGTGGCGATGTTGCGCTGGTTGCCGCCATCGGCCTCGACACGCAGGAAGCGGAACTCCTGCCCGTCGGCGTCCGGGTTCATGTGCAGGTTGACGCCGGCCTTGCCGCTGTCGATGCGTTTCCAGGCGCCGTCGTAGTAGGCGTTGGAGCCCAGGTTGGTCCACGCCTCGGTGCGTCCGCCGGCGTCGATGGCGGTGAGGTTGCCCAGTTGCAGGCGGCTGCTCGGCGCCCGCTCGCTGCCCAGCGTCAGGCGCTCGCTGACCGACAGGCTGCCCTTGATCGCGCCGCCGCTGCGGCCGAGCGCGTTGCCGAGACTGGTGAGGATGTCATTGATCTGGGTGGTCAGGTCATGGGTGCTCAGCTTGAGGCTGCCGCGTACTTCGAGGTTCTGGACGGTGACGCTGGCGGCCGGGTCGATGCGGCTGCCGTCGATGGCTTTTTCGCGGATGCCTTCCCGCGGGATCGGGGTGCCGTTGCCGGTGCCGTGATCGTGGCCGGCCAGCGCCTCGCGGGCCTGCACCTGGGCTTCGTTCCAGTCGTCGGCGCGGATGATGTCGCCGGCGCTGCGCTTCACGTAGGGATCGGGGCGTTCGGCCATGGGGCGCTCCGTCAGTTGCGCAGCGGAAGGGCGCTGCGCAGGTCGTCGATCATCGCCTGCTGCTCCTTCACGGCCTGTACCAGCAGGGCCACCACCGCCGAGGTGTCGATGCCCTTCCAGCCGTCGGGGCCTTCACTGACGGCTTGGGGCAGGACCGCCTCGACGTCCTGGGCGAGTAGGCCGAGGACTTCCCGCGAGGCGTCACTCTTCCAGTTGAAACTGACGCCGCGCAGCTGGTTCAGCCGGGGCAGGGCCCGGTCGATCTCCTGGATATTGCATTTCAGGCGTTGGTCCGACTGTTGATACTGGCCTTGCATGGTCCACATTTTCGACGCGGCGAAGCCGCCCCAGTAGGCGTTGTTGGCCACGTTCTTGAGCCGCAGCCAGTCGTCGTTGGCCTCGTGGTCGCCGGTGCCCGACAGCCGCCACTTGTCGCCCAGGCGCAGCACGTCGGTTTTGAACACGCCGTTGATGGTGTCGAAGTGCATGCGGATGCCACGGTTGCTGTCGCGGATGTACAGGTTGTCATCCACATTGATGTACACCTGCCCCTGCCAGCGGTAGAAGGTGCCGTCGGCAGTCATGTGCTGGCCGATATCCGTGCTGACGTCGATGCCTTGGGAAAAGGTGCTGCCGTTGACCTCCAGGCGATCCCACACCGATACGCGGCGACCGAGGCCAGCACTGCGGTTGCCGACCAGCATCAGGGTCTTGTTGACCACGGTGTCGTTGCAGATTTCGGCACCGTTCGTCGTGCCTTCGTATTGCCCTGTCCAGGATGACGACAGGCGCAGTGGATTGTTGGCCGGAAAGAAGTCCACGATGGGGGTTTCGGAACCGTCGCTGGCCTTGGCCGCATGCACGCGAAGGCGTAACGCGCCAGCGGAGACGACGCTGACCGGGTGTGGGCTCTTAGTTCCGACGATCATGCCCGGTTCGGAGCCGAAGAAGCCGGCCACATGGCTCATCAGCCGGCCGTCGATGTTGCCGGCGCGCACCGACAGCTTGGCGTGCTCGGCGCCGACCACGTCGGCGACCCGGTTCCAGCCCTCGGCGTTTTCGGGGCTGTCGGTGCCGATGCCCAGGTCGCCGGTGGTGGTCAGGCGGGCCCCCGAAAAGCTGGCCAGGGCGGCGCGGATATCGGCGAGCTGGCTGGTCCCGGTCACCTTGAGCGGGCCGCCGATGGTGAGCTCCTTGAGGCTCAGCTTGATGTCCGGGTCGATCTTGCTGGCGTCGATGGCCTTGTCCTGGATGCCTTCGCGGGGGACCTGACGGGCGGCATCGCCGGTGTGGTCGTGGGCGCGCAGCTCGCTGCGGGCCCGCACCTGCATCTCGTTCCAGTCGGCGGCGAGCATGATGTCGCCGGGATCCTTGCGGAGATAGGGATCGGGTGTATCGGCCATCAGAAGATCACCTCCCAGGTTAGCGTCATTTCGAGGTTGCCCGCCCGGTTGATGAGCGGGAAGGTCACGCGGTTGTAGAGCACCGCTTCGGCACCCGGCAGACTGATCAGGATGCCGGCCTCCTGCAGGGCCTGCGGGTCGGCGCTGCCGGAGGCCGGCAGCGTGGCGGTGACGCGGGCGGTGATGCGTTGCTGCCCGTCGTGGTCGGCCAGCGCGATGCTCGGGATACTGGCCGGGGCCGAATCGAGCGGATCGCCGAGGGCGGTGTCGTCGAGGCTCACTGTGCCGCCCTGGCCGCCGACGGCGATGCGCAGCTCGGGCCCCTGGGCGGCGCCGGCGAACAGGCGGGCCAGCAGATTGCGGCCGGCATTGGTGATCAGGTTGTCCATCCGGTGTTTCTCCACCACGCGGCCGCTAGCATCGCGCAGTTCGATCGAGAGGCGGCCGGCGAGGCCGTGGCATTCCTTCATGGGCATCTTCTTCAACTCCTCGGGGCGATTCACCCCGCGTGGCTCCAGTCCAGGCGGGTGGTGTCGAACACCACCCGCATCGAAAAGCGTCCTTCGCCGGGCTCGTGGCGCTCTTGCGAGCTCAGGCCGAGGCTGGTTTGCAGTGTTCCGTCTTCCGGGGCAGCGTCTTCCGTCCAGCGCTGGGCTAGGGCGATCACCGAGAGCCCGTCGGCGGGCATCAGGTCCTCGCGGCGGGGCGGCTCCGGGAAGTCCACCATCGCCCGTACGCCGGCGGCGGTGGCCCGGGTGATGTCGCTGCGCAGCAGCTTGAGGGCGCCGCGGGTGGCGGCGGCGGCGACCCAGCTGGTCTTGGGAATGCGCAGGCGATAGCTGGCCGGTGGGCGCGACATCCAGTCGAGGCGCAGGGACAGGCGCGGTGCGTTGGCGGTGGTTTCCTCGCTGGCACTGCCGGTGTCGGTCTTGCTGAAGGACTCGAACAAGATGGAGGCGTAGCGGGAGTCGCTGCGGCTGATGGAGCCGTCGAGCAGCGCGAAGCTGGTGCCGCCCACGTCGTCGTGCCCGGCGAAGCGGGAGGTATGGACGGTGGTCGTGGCGTCGGCGAATTCGGCGTCGGGCTGGGCGAAAGTCAGCAGCATCCATTGGTTGCCGCCGCACTGCAGGCGCGGCGTGAGGACCCGCTGGTCGAGCACGCCGCAGCGCATGGCGCCGAGGGCCGACTGGGGATCGTCGAAGCGGTTGCCCCACAGGTAGAAGATCGAGTGGCTGACGTCCCGTTCCGTGCCGTCGGGCCCGATCAGCAGCGCCTGCCCGTTGAGGTGGGCGCTGAGCCAGGCGTGGTGTCCGGGGGCGTCGAAGCCGTCGAAGGGGGCGGCTTCGGCAGGCGTGACGGCGGGGTAAAGCACCAGGGTTTCGCCGGGTTTGACGGTGCCCGCGTAGAGGGTGATCTCGCCGGTGTCGATGCTGCGGATGGCCGGGTAGGCCGCCGGCTGTTCGGTGATCGTGAGGCTCAGCACCGGTCGGTCGGGGTGCAGGCTCGGATTGCTGATGGCAAACGGGCGGCGCAGGCGCGGCGCGCTTTCGGCATGGCTGGCCGGCAGGCTCGGGTTCTCGGTGAGCCAGGCTTCGATGACGGCCTTGGCGCGGTTGGGGCAGGCCATGTCGCCCTTGCCGCCGCAGGCGCTGCAGCGCTTGCGGGTGCCCGGTGGCATGCCGAAGGCGAGCGTGCTGTCCTGCTGGTGCAGCAGGCGCGGGCAGGGTTCGGCGCCGAGGTCGGCAATTGCCAGGGACAGCAGCGCCCGCGGGGTGGTCAAGCCGCCGGTGCGTACGCGGGCGGTGACCAGCAGGCGCTGGCGATAGGTTTCGCCGGGTTCCGGATCGAGCACAGCCAGGAAGGGCGCCAGGGCATCGGTGTCGGCTGCGCTGCTGGCGGTGACACTCAGGCTGAGCTCGTCGTTGCCGAGCGCGAAGGCGAGGCCGGGGAACAGGGCGCCGAGGGCTTCCGCCGGATCGACGGGCGGGCGGCCGTTGTGCGGGCGCCGCCAGCCTTCGCCGATCAGTTCGGTCAGCGCTTCGTCCCGCGGCGCGCTGTGGTCGAAGCGGATCTCCAGCCGGTCGGGGGACGGTCTGTCGTAGCCGGCGTGGTTGAGGCGCGGCGGCAGGCGGGCGACCTGCAGCAGCTGGCCGAGCTGTTCCACCGCGCTGGCGTCGTCCGCATCGTGCCGCTGCGCACTGGCCAGGCCGACCCAGCGGTCGTACTGCACGCGGGTCAGCGCGTCGTCGAGGCGGGCCAGGCTGGTGGCCAGACCGCTGATGACGGCGGCCACCGCGCTCCGTTCCGGCTGCGCCGTATAGATGCGTGGCAGCAGCTGCAGCAGGCGTTCCCGGCGCCGCCGCGGGTCAGACATCGCCGTTCTCCACGCGCAGCGTGACGGTCCGCGGCATGTGCTGCTCGCGCACGCTCACGTGGGCCCGCCCGCTGGCGTCGTCGAGCTCTTCGGCGAGCCCGTCCCGCTCGTGGATGACGGTGACGCGCAGGCGCGCCAGGGCGCTGTCGCCGGTAACCGCGGCGACGGCGGCGCGCAGCGTGGCATAGGCGACCTCCGCCGGCGCGTCCTCGCTGGCCTGGCGGGTAGCCTTGTCAAAGGCATCCTTGAGGGCGCTGGTCACGCGTGCCTGCAGGCCGTTGGTCGGCGTGCTGGCGGCGAGGGTCAGGTTCGCATCCACCCACACATTGAGCTTGGGCGGCTCGATGCTCAGGCGCAGCGGCAGGGCTTCGGGGTACAGGCCGATGCGCTCGCCGGGGCTGGCCAGCACGTCGCCGTTGCCGAGCAGGGAACGGTAGGCCACCGACTGGAGGCCATTGCCGTCCTGCCACACGAAGGGTTCCAGCAGCGGGCGCTGGCCGCTCCGGCTGCAGCCGACGATCGCGTCATGGCCGAGCAGCAGGGAGCGAACCTTGGCTTCGCGCACCGCCTCACCGACCTTCAGCTTGCCGAAGTAGTCGATGAGGGTGGCGCCAAGGCGTTTCTCGATGTCCTTCTGTTCCCGTTCGGAAAGCTCGGCATTGAGGGTCAGCGTTGCCGTGACCTGCACGAACACCGGGGTCGCCGGCCCGCAGCGCAGCACGATGCCGGCCGGGCGCACGTCCTCCAGGCGGTTGCGCACCTCTTCGAGCAGGTCGGCGGGGATGTCCTTGTCGCCGAGGATCACCTCCACCTCGCCGGGCCTGCCGCCGGGATTCTCCATCACCTGCACCTCCTGGATGCCCAGGCTGCGGGCGGCTTGTTCCAGCGCCGACACCGTGCCGGTGTTGGAGGACTGCACCAGCCGGCGGGCGCGGGCGCGCAGCTCGTCGTCGGTTTCCTCCCGCTGGCGGAGGACCAGGTCGCCGGGATTGCCGACCGTGTCGATGCCGGCGATCGGCCGCGGCAGCGTGGCTAGGGCGTTGGCCTTGACGGTGTTGCCGCCCGGTTCCACCGCGCGGACGCCGACCATCAGCTGGCGTTCGCCCTTGCCGAGCACGGCGTTGGCGGTGGTCGCAAAGAGGGGCACGTCGCGCCCGGCGACCAGCGTGCCGAGGGGGATGTGGATGTCTTCCGGGGCCGGCTGGCCGCGGCCGAACAGGGCCGTGCCTTCCAGGTGGCCGCCGCGCTGGCGTTCGATGCCGAGCAGCGCGACGACGTTGTCGAGGGCCGGGCCGCTGGCGCTGTCGAGGTAGGCGTTGCGGTAGACCGTATCGAGTTGCTCGTAGCAGACCGCCAGTTCGCGGGCGAAGGCCTCGGCCAGGGTGCGCACCACGCTGCCTTCGTTGGCGTCGGTGAGTGCCACGCGGCCGCCCATGCCCGAGCCGATGTCGGCCAACAGGGCGTCCACCACCTCGGCGAAGTCCTTTTTGATGAAGACCCGGTCAAGCGGCATCGATGCGTACCTCCACGCCAGCTTCCTGGCCGCCGACGGCGCGGACCCGGGCGACCACGTCGACGCCGTCGCGGCGGGCGTCGTGGGGTGTGACGGTGACCTGCAGCACCTCCTCGACGCGCGGGTCGCGCAGCAGCTCCTGGCGTACGTAGCGACGCAGCAGTTCGAGGTTGGGGCGGTCGAGGGGCTCGCCGATCAGGTCGCGGATGCGGCTGCCGTAGCGGGGGTGGGCGAGGCCGGCCAGTTCGCCGCGGTCCACCAGCAGGCGCAGGGTCAGGGCCTGGACCAGGTTCTCGACGCCGTCGATGGTTTCCAGGTCCTGCAGGCCGAGGGCCAGGTCGACGCCGGTTTCCTCACGGGGGAAGACCAGGCGCAGGTCGGTGCCGAACGGGTCGGGGGCGGTCGCCATGGTGGTGGCCTCCTTCACATCAGTCGTCCGGGGCCGGCGCTGGCGCCAGGCGGGCAGGGAATCCCGGGCGATACCAGGACCTGGGACGCGAACAGGGTGAGGGCCAGGTCCACGCTCTGAGCGAGGGCCTGGGCCAGCTTGGGCGCATCTTCGCCGCGCAGCCCGTTCTGGCTGAGCAGGCCATTGGCGAAGCCTTCCAGCGGGGACTGCAGTGGCACCGGCTGGAGCATGCCCGGGGCGGCGCTGACGAATCCGGCCACCGCGATGCCGGGCATCACCATGCTCTGGGCGCAGAACAGGTTGATGGCCTGGGCGACGGTGCCGGCGATGGTCTTCGCCAGGCCGTCCGCATCCTCGCCACGCAGCCCTTGCCCTTGGCACTGGGCGCCGGCCAGGCCCTCCAGCTGCGACGCGCCGGGTCCGCCGGCCGGCGGCGGCATCAGCTTGCCGGGGCCGGCGGTGGCGCCGCTGCCGGTGATCGGGTCGGCCGCCACCGGGATGCCGGGCATCACCATGGCCTGGGACAGGAACATCGTCAGCGCCTGGCCGGTAGTGTTGGCGATGGCGGTGGCGAGGCCGGGAATGTCCTCCCCCTGCAGGCCGGCGGCCTTGAGGAAGCCGCTGGCCGGGGATTCGATCTGGCTGGAGGTCGGGGCGGGCATGTCGGTTGTCCTCGCGTCAGCCCTTGGCCTTGACGGTGCCGGACGGCACCAGGGCCTTGCCGGTGTAGTAGCACTTGTGAGATTGCTCGGTGATCACGCCGGCGCCGTTCTTGCCCAGGTCCACGTTGCCGGATGCGTCGACGGTGAAGTCGGTGCATTTGATCGTGAGCTTGCCCTTCACCTCGATGGTCAGGTCGGCTTCGCCCTTCACCTCGATGTTGCCGTCCTTTTTCACCGTCACGACCGTTTTGCCGGCGGTGACGATGCAGGACTCGTCGGCGTCGATCGCGAAGCTGCTGACGCCGTCCGCGGTGGCGAAGGCGTGCCATTCCTTCTCTTTGTGCACTGGCGGATTGATCTTCTCGGAATACAGGCGGCCGACGACGACGGCCCGGTTCGGGTCGCCGCCGACGTAGCTGAGCAGAACCAGGTCGCCGACCTGCGGCGGGCTCACCATGCCGACATGGGGCGTGGCGATGGGGACCTTGCGCAGCTCAAGGCCACCTTCGCGCAACTGGACCGTGCATTCGTGGTTGTTGCCGTCGTCGTTCCCCGTGTGGGGGAAGACGCTGGTCACCACCGCCAGCTCGCCGAGGCGCAGGCTGCGCAGCTCGTCGCGGACCACCGCGCGGATGATGTCGATCGGATCGCTCATGGCCGGGTGTGCAGTGTTTGCCGGATCAGGCCGGGGCCTTCAGCGGATCGAAGCCCTTCGGCAGCGCATCGGCCTTGAAGCGCTTGGCCCGCTTGAGGTTCTTCGCGTCGTAGTCCAGGTGCAGCAGCCGGTTGAGGGTGGCGTTGTCGAGCTTGCCGCTGACCGGCAGTTCGTTGAGCTGCTGGAAGGTGCGCAGGCGGCCGGTGAACTCGGGGCTGAAGAGCTTGCGGTCGGCCACGTTGGGGGTGACGTAGCCGAGGGCTTCGAGGATCGCGTTGGCGTCCTGCACGTCGCTGCCGGCCTTGTCGGTGGAGAAGTCGAGCTCCCACACGGTTTCCACATCGGGGGCTTCGCCGAACTTGCCGATCGACTTGAGCGGCAGCTTGTCGGCGCCGGCTTCCCACAGGCGGCGGGCGCCGAGGCGGTTGATGTCGAGGGACGACACGCTGGCGCCCTTGCCGAAATTCTGCAGCTTGAAGTTCTGGTCGAAGCCGAACTGCAGCAGGCGCAGCGTGCCGGTGTGGGCGAGGACCACGTGGCTCTCGGTGGCGGTGCCGAGCTTGGCTTCGTCGAGCGGTGCCTGCTCGATGCCGAGCAGCTTGTAGAGGGACGCGCCGATGACTTTCAGGTCGTCCGGTTCGGGCACCTTGTCGGCGATCTGGACGATCTTGTCGATGATGTTGGCCACGTCGGGGATCGGCGAGTCGGGGCTCGGATCCTGGCCCACCGCCAGTTCGAGGGCGTTGATGAATTCCTTGCTGGTGGCGGTCTTGATGAACTCGGCGGAGACCTCGACGAGGGCCTTGGCGGCGTCGCCCTGGATCAACAGGTCGTTGGCGTCGAGGGTGAAGCGCTGCAGGTAGGCCACCGCCAGCGTGAGCACGTCGAGAGCCTTCATGACGCCCTTGGCGATTGCGTCGTCGCGGAACTCGCGCACGCGCACGACGCGTACCCAGCGCGGTGCCTGGTCCTGGCGCTTGCTGTTCTCGAGGGCGACGCGCACCCCGTCGAGCAGGATGGCGACGGCACGGAAGGGATTGTCGGCGCGGCCGTCGGCGGCCGGCGCGGGAACGGGCGTGTTGTCGGGCATGGTGCTTATCCTCCAGAAAGAGCGGCGCCGGGCGTGGCGCTGGCGGGGGTGGTCGGGGGGGCAGGCGTCTTGAGGGCCTTGAGGGCTTCGGAAAGATGGTCGAGGGCGCTGATGAGGCCGCGCCATTCAGCGGGGGCGAGCAGGGAGACGGCGCCTTCGGCGACCTCCACGCCCATGTCGAGCACGCCGGACACCTGGCGGATCGGCCCGGACACCTGCCGGGCGGCGCCGGCGGCATCACCCAGGCCGATGCCGAGGCGGGCCAGCCAGTCGCCGGAGGCGTCGGTGGCCGCGCCGATACCGCCGACGAAGCCCGGGATGCAGCCAAGCAGGGCGACCAGCGCATCGGCATCGAGGGCGGTGCGGCGCAGCGGGACGGCGCCAGCGCGGATTTCGCCGAGCACCCGGCCGAGCGCGTCGACGCCCTGGGCCAGTTGCGGCTGGGCGCCGAGGTCGCGGGCGATGTTGGGAATCTCCCGGGCGGTTTTGGTTTCCAGCAGGGCGGCCAGCGCCTGCACCAGAGCGGCGAGGTCGCGCACGATGTCGGCGGCGCTGCTCACTTCAGTCCTCCCTTGACGATGCGGTCGAGTTCCGGTGGCAGCTTGAGATCCTTGATATCACCGGCCAGACGGCCCGCCGCGTCGAGCACTTTCTTGAGCTGGTTGAGGAATTCGAGACCGCCGGAGAAGGCCTTCATCAACGAGCTGAACTTGGATGGATCGAGCTGCTTCAGGAAGGCCGCGCCTTCCTGGACATACTTGGACAGCATCGGGCCGAGGGCGCCAGCCTTGCCCAGCGCGTCGAAGAAGCCGCTGGCCTTGCCCGGATCGGCGGCGGCGAGGGTGTCGAGCACGCCGTTGAGCTGGCCGGTGTCCAGGCTGTCGAGCTTGTTGGCGACGGCGTCGCCGAGGGCGTCCATGTCGAGGTTGTCGAGCAGGGCCGGCTGGGCGGCGAGGGCTGCCGAAAGGGAGGCCGGATCCTGCAGCACGCCGGCCGCCGCCAGGCTGTTGTCGCTCCACGCGTCGGCATCGGCGGCGACGCCGTTGTCGACGTCGGCCAGCGCGGCGTCGCTGGCCTGGGGCGCTTCGATGTGCTCGCGCAGGCGCAGGCTGAAGCGGAAGCGGTCCCGGTAGCCGGCCACCTGGCGGACTTTGAAGTCTTCGATGATGACTTCGGTGAGATCGGTGCCAACCACCAGGTCGGCCGCGAAGGACTGGGGCTCAGCCTTGGCATGGGCCTGGCGTAGCGTCTCGAGGGACGACAGGGCTTCTTCGCCGAGCAGCAGGCCGTCGATGAGGATGGTGACCGGCTCGCGTCCCAGGTCCTGGAACACGCTGCCTTGCTGTTCGGGGACCCGCTGTTCGACGAGGGTGCGTGCTTCCTCTGTGTGCAGGTCTTGCACGCCGGTGAGTTCGATCTTGCCAATGCGCACGCTCATTTTCAGAAGCCCAGCCGGGTGAGCGTGCCGCGCTGGCGATCCAGCAGGTGGCGGACGTGGCGGACGCGCAGCGTGCCGCCTTGGCCGAGCAGGCTGGCGGCGGCATGGTCGGTGGGGAGGCCGTCGATCGAAACGAGGTCGCCGGGCTGAACCTTGGGGGCGGCGAAGACTTCCAGGCTGCCGCCGAGCAGGCGGGCGGCCAGGCTGGTGGCCCAGGCCTTGGCTACCGCCTCGACGGATTCGCCGGAGCGCAGTGCGCCTTCGCGCAGCCTGAACGGGCGGGCGCCGAGCTTGCCGGCCTGGACCTGGCCGTCGCTGTCGACAGCGGCCTTGGCGCTGACGCCGGCCAGGTCGGTGCTGAGCCAGTGGGCCTTGTCGGCCCCCTTGGCGCTGGCGGCGCCTTCACCCCACACCTCGATGCTGTCGAAGGCTGGGCTGCATTTCTGGATGGCCAGCCGGATCACCGTTTCGCCGAACTTGAAGCGGTGATCGGCGGAACCCGCCTTGGGGGCCGCGCAGTGGATCTTGCCGTCGCCGCTCGCATATAGGTCGGCACCGCACAGCAGGGCCAGGCGGCGCAGGTGGCCGAGGGCCGTGGGGCCGCGGTGCAGCGTCCAGCCTGACAGGTCCGGTCCCTTGCTGACGGTGCCGGCCGACGCGCCGACCTTGCCGATCAGGTCCTTGATGATGAAATCGGCGGACACGCTGTCGTAGGTGCCTTCCACTTCGTGGCGGCCGAGCTCGGCAATCGCGCCGTGGGCAACGAGGCTCTGGCCGGTAGCCCGGGCCGCGCTCTCCGCGAGCGTGCCGGTGAAGACGGTTTGTGCGCCATCGCCGACATCCAGCTTGACTGTGACGGTGTCGCCGGCGCTCGGCGGTGCCACATTGCTGTCCGCCAGCTCGATGGAGCACGCGGCGCCGGGGCCGTCCATGTTCAGGTCGACGCACAACTGCAGCAACTGGCGGTGGGATTCGCTGGCCTTGCTGCTGGCCAGCACGCTGCCGATCTGTACCTGGTAGGCGTTCTGGCGGACCGGCTTCATACGTCCAGCCCCTGGCGGCGGGCCGCATCGCGCAACAGGGCGACGAGGGCCGTCTCGAGTTCCTGCGCGTCGCGGGGGGCCGAGTTTTCGCTGGCCAGCGCCACGCTGACGTGGAAGTGATTATTGACGCGCGGGCCGGGGGCCATCGAGGGCGTCTGCTTGTCGTCGCTGTCGCGCAGGCTGCTGTCGGTGAGTTGCCAGGCCTTGTCGAGAACGGGGGCCATCGCGTCGGCGACGCGTCCGATGGGCGCGTTGCGGTAAGGTGGCGCCACGGGCTGCGGAGCCGGCGCTGAGGTTTGTGATGTGTCCGCCACTTCCGGCGTGTCGCCGCCCAGCGCTGAGGGCATCGCGGGCGCATCGCCGAACGGCCTTTTCAGGCGCCAGTGCCTGGGGCGTCGGCCGGAAGGCTCGGGGGCGGCCAGCGTGGGCTCTCCGGCAGAGGCTGCGGGTGGTCCGCTGGCGTCGCGCCGCGATGGAAAGTCAGGGGCTGGCTTGGTGGCGGGGCTTGAGCTGACAGGTGTCAGACTGGGCCCCGGGTCTGTCGATAAGGGTGCATCCGCCGCGAAGTCGGACGCAGGCGGAACGGAACGCAGCAGCGCGGGAGCCCTGATCGATTGTCCTGCGCCATCACCGGCATAGGTAGGCGCCACAACGGACTTCCGTTCGTCGGGTGGCTGCACACGTGTTTCTTCCCCTTCGCGTTGGACTACCGGGTGTTCCGTCACGCCAGCAACCCGAAGGACGGGAGGGTGATGGAAGGTGGGCGCGGGGGCAGGCACAACCGCCGGGTCGGTTGGTGTCGTGTGCTGGGGAGGCCTGTGCTGTGTGACTGATTTTCCGAGGGGCTGTGGGAGATGCGCTGCGGGGGATGCAGTGTCACGAGCTGATTGGAAACGTGCGTTGTTCGCCGGTTCGTTTGTCCTTGCGGGCGGAAGTGGAGATGCATCCATCACGGCAGGGATGGAGATGGGCCGGTCGATGTTCGGCGACAGCTCCTGTTTTGAGGAGCGAATGCTGTGGGCTGTGTTCTGCGGGGGCGCCCCGCTCGCGGGGGCCGCAGCGGGTGTTCCGGAGGACAGGGGCGTGGCGTATTCCTCTTCCTCGTCCGGAGCTGCGTCCACTTCCAGCGTGAGATTCCGCCGCGCCTCCTCCAGGCTGCGGGCCAGGGGCTGGAGAATGCGGGCGACGAGGAGCTCGGTTCCGGTCGTCACCGGGACATCCTTTCCACGGTCTCGTCGTCACCGTCGTCGTCGATGCGGATCACCGTGGCGTCCGGATGGTCGGCCAGGCTGCGGCGGCGGGGTGTCTGCGCAGCGGGCTGCAGCATGTCGAGCATGCGCAGCAGGCGGTCCACCTCGGCGGCGGGCGTCGCCCACACCTTGGTGGGCGTCCAGCCCAGCACCTGGCACAACCGCAGCGTGCGGGCAGCGCATTGGCGGGCGGCTTCGCCACCTTGCAGCAGGTGCTCGGCTTCTTCGTCGATGACGTTGAGGGCGACGGTGGCGTGGAGCAGCAGGGCGGTGGCGCGGGCGTCGAGATCGTCCAGGCCGGAGGGGGCGTCGAGGGTGACCACCGACGCGTCGACCATGCCTTCCAGGTAGCGTACCGGGTCGAACCAGCTGTCGTCGTGCTCCCCGGACAGGCTCGCGTCGAGGGCCGCGAGGCGCTGGTGCTCGGTCCAGGGGCGCAGGCGCGCGCGGGCCGGGTTGTCGTAGCTGCCGAGGACCAGCCATTCCCCTTCGGCCGGTGGCTGGGCGAGGGGGGCGTCGCCGCCGGCGGCCCACCACAGGGCGACGGGGGCGAGCGTGCGGCGGCCGGTATCGTCCGCCTCCACGCCGGCGAGCACCGCATCGCAGAGGGCTCGGCTATCGAGGCGCAAACCCGCCGCGGAGGGCGCGGCGCACAGGCGCAGGGTGTCCATGTGACGGCGATAAGTCCAGGGCGAAAGGGTGACGGCCAGCGTGTCGGTGGCGACGCCGAGGGGCCGGTGGAAGCCCGCGAAGTCGAGCCTGTAGGCCGTGCCGGCGAGGTTCAGCTCCAGCGGACCCAAGGGCTCATTCCTCGCGGATCCGCGTGGCGCTGAAGGTGTAGGCGGTGACGACGGTGCCGCCGGCACCGAGGCTGAAGGCCTTGTCCTCGATGTAGCAGTCGTCGAAGGAGACCGTGCGCTTTGGCGAATCGGCGGCGTCGTCCTTCTTGAGGTTGGCGACGAGCTGGAAGCGGGCCTGTTTGTCCAGGTGCCCGTCGAGCTTGAAGCTGGCCGAACGGACGGTGATCTCGCCCTGCACGGTGCGCAGGCCGAAGCTCACCGCAACGCGCTCGTCACTGCCCACGGCGCGGATGTCCTCACGTTCGGTGACGACGCGGTAGGCCAGGGACTGCAGGCCTTCGATGGCTTCGCCGTCGACCAGCACGCTGGAGCGATTGGCGGAAAAAACGGTCGGCATGGCGGGCTTCTCCGGAGAGGCTGGGGGCTACGGGGAAAACGGCGGCTCGGGCTGAGTTCGGCTCAGACCTGGACCAGGACCGTGGCGTAGATGTAGTCGATGGCCCGGACCGGGCGGACGGCCAGGTCCACGCGGACGATGCCCTGGGCGAAGTCCTGCTGGCTCGAATAGACGTTGAGCTTGAAGGCCGGGTCGGTGCCGTCGGTGGAGGGCACGATGGCGCCTTCCTTCTGCATCTGGACGAGGAATTCGACCAGCTTCTGCTTCAGGGCGCCGCGGCCCTCCTCGTTGTTGAGGCGGCCGATGAAGAGTTCGCCGATGGTTTTGACACCGCGCACCGCGTGGTCGGCGACCCGGCGCACGCTAATCTGGTCGCCGTCGGTGGTGAGGCCGCGGATCACGATGATGCCGCGGCCGCGCTGGGCGACGATGGGTACCACGTTCTTGCGCAGGAGCTCCTGCTGAGCTTCCACGCCGAGGGCCGGGGCGGGCTCGCCGAGGCCGGACAGGCGCTTGAAGGTGGGGGACTGGAAGTAGTCGAGGCTGCCGGTGGTGCCGGCCACCGCTCCGACGACGCCGGCCGGGGCGACCAGCACGAAGCGGTCGGAGACCAGCGTACCGGTGAGCTTGTCGGCGGCGGTTGCAATCTCTGCGGAGCTGGCGCCGGGGACTTCGCCGAAGCCGATGCGGCCCTGGCTGCGGGCGCTCATGCGGTCGCAATGACTGATCACGTCGGCATAGATGCGGCCGACCCTGGTGGCGTCCTTGGTGTCCTGCACTGACACCAGCACCATGTCCACGTCGGCCTCGTTCTCGAGCTGGGCGAGGGCCTGGCGGTAGGCGTCGGGGTCCGCGTCGCTGGCGCCGGCCAGTGCGTAGGCGGCGGCGTTGCTGTCCTTGCTGTCGGGGCTGTCCTTGGGGGCTTTGAGCTTGTCCCGGTCTTCGCTGATGCGCAGCAGCTGAGACTGGGCGGCGAGCACGTCGCGGGCATTACGGATCTGGTCGGCCGGATCGGCGGACAGGTTGCGGTGTACTTCCTTGTAATCGCTGCCGGCGTAGCGGGCGGTGAGGTCGAAGACCGTGCGGGTTTCATCCTCGCCGCTGTCGAGCTTCTTGCCGGTGGGAACCTGGCGCGACAGGATGCTGACCGCGATGGCGTTGCCCCACGGCCCCGGTGCGCGGGCGACGAGGGTGAAGGCGGCGGTGTTGCCGGTGGCGGCCGGGACCTTGACGCTCGCCGTGCTGCTGCAGGCAACCGGGCAGACGACCAGCTCGAAGACCCCGTTGCCGAGAGCTTGGGCGGCTTCGGGCAGGCTGAAGGCGCTGGCCGCGCCGAAACCGTCGATGAAGCTGCGCCAACTGGCTGCCCGACCGACGCCGGTCGGGTTCTCGATGATGCCGACCAGCCCGAGGACGCCCGACGGGGCGAGCTGCGGGGCGAGGACTTCCTTGACGACCTTGACTTCGACGCCGGGGATGATCAGTGCCATGGGGTGTCTCCTCCCGATCCTGTCTGTTGGAAAGCGGCGCCGATTGTACTGCTGTTTATGCTTTTGTCATTAATTTTGTGGGCGCCGCGATTCGCGATCTGATTAATCAGATTAGATGGCGTCTTGCCTATGTCAAGGGCGGGACGCGGTTGCGGACGGACAGGCGGAAAGCGGGCGTCCGGCGGTGGACGATGGAATCCGGCCGACCAGCGAGCACGCCAGGCGGACCCATTCGGAGGGCGTGCCGCTGGAGAGGGTGATGCCGCCCTGCCAGTCTGCCGAGGCGAGGCCCAGGCCGTTCGGCAGCCAGGCCAGCGCCAGGATGGGGCTGCCGTGGTGGAGCAGGGGCGCGTGCAGGACCTGGCCGGTGGCGGTGTCCCACAGGCGCAGCCGGCCTTGCCGATCGAAGCCGGCGAGGGTCCGGCCATCCGGAGAAAGGGCCAGGCCGAGCAGCGTGCCGCCTGTGCTGCCGAGCGGCGTCGCGGGTGTGGTGTCGGCATTCCAGCGCAGCAGCCCCTGTTGCTGGCTGGCGATGAGGAGCTGTCCGCCGCCGGGCAACCAGGCCGTGCCGTAGAGGGCGCCGCTGCCAGCCGCCGCTTGGCTGGCGAGTCGCCGTCCGTCGTGGCTGCCCCATACGCTGGCCCGGCCGTCGTAGCCGACGCTGACGAGACGCCGGGAGTCCGCGGAGAAGCTCAGGCTGGCCACCGGGCCGCCGTGTTCCGGCTGCACTGCGAGGGGCGTGGCGGCGGGCATCGCCCACAGGCGGATGCGCCCATCCCGCCCGCCGGCCGCGAGAAGCTGCCCGTCGGGGCTGAAGATCGCCCGCTGCAGCGGCGCTCCGTCCGCCAGCAGGGGGCGTGGCGGCCCGTCGCCGTTCGCGTCCCACAAGAGCAGGCGGCCGTCCTGGCCGGCGCTGGCGAGGCGCTGGCCGTCGGGGCTGAAGGCCAGGCTGCTGACCAGCGCGGTGTGGCCGTCGCGGGGGGCGCCGACTGGCGCGCCGCTGTTACCGTCGCGCCATTGCAGGCGGGCCCCGGCATCGGCGCTGACCAGGTGCCGTCCGTCCGGGCTGAAGGCCAGCGCCCACACGGTGTCCCTGGTGGGGGTCAGCAGCCTGCTCAGCGGGCCGTGGCCGCTGGTGTCGTGGCGGATCAGCAGGTCGTCGTCGCCGCCGGTGAGAAAACTGCCATCGGGCAGGAACAGCACGGCCAGCGCGTCGCCGGTGTGTCCGGGGCGCTCCAGGGCGGCCCGGCCCGGCTGGGTGAGGTCATGGACACGCACCTGGCGCTGTTCGCCAACGGCCACGAGGCGGCGTCCGTCCGGGCTGAAGGACAGCTTGCGCACCCCGGCTTCGTAGCCGCCGAGCGGGTCGCCGAGCTGGGTGAGGCGGGGTGCTTGCCACAGCAACACGTGCCGGTCCGCGCTGGCGGTGGCGAGGGTCTTGCCGTCCGGCGCGAAGGCCACGTCATGCAGCACGGCGGGGTGGCTGGCGCGGGCGAGCGGGGCGCTGCTGCCGTCGAGATGCCACAGGAACAGGTTGCCGTCGTAGCCGACCGAGGCCAGGGATTCGCCGTCGGGGCTGAAGGCCAGGGCGGTGACGGTGTCTGCGTGGGCCAGCAGCGGGCTGCCCAGCGGCGCGCCGCTGAGTCCGTCGCGCAGCACGATGCGCCGGTCGGCGCCTGCGCTGGCGAGGCGGCGGCCGTCCGGGCTGAAGACGAGGGCATGCACCGGGCCTTCGTGGTCGTCGAGGATCACGCGGGCGCGATGCTCGGCCACCTGCCACAGCACGATGCGGTGATCGGCGTCGGCGCTGGCGAGGGTCTGGCCGTCCGGGCTGAAGTCGAGGGCCAGCACGGCATTGGCGTGGGCCTGCAGGGTGGCGACGACGCTGCCGCCACGCCACAGCCGGATGCTGCCGTCCTTGCCTCCGCTGGCGACGAGCTGTCCGTCGGGGCTAACGGCCAGCGCCTGTACGCCTTTCTGGCCGGCCTGCCACCAGTCGAGGGGCGACTGGGCGAGGGCGGCGAGCAGGCTGTCGCGGGCTTCAAAGGTTGGCTCGCGCTGGTAGCTGGCGGCGGCCAGTTGCAGCGCACCGGCCAGGTTGCCGGTGGCCAGCTCGCTGGAGGATTCGGCCGCCAGCTGGCGGGACAGGGCGATCTCGCCGGCCTTCTCGGCCCGCTGCCATAGGAAGCCGGTGACGCCCGCGACCAGCGTGGCGGCGACGATGGCGACGACGGTGACGCGCCACACCCGCTGGTTGCGGCGCCGCTCGGCCTCCACGCGCCTTTCGGCGGCCGCCCGCGCCTGCTCGGCGGCGGTGGCTTCGTCGCGGGCCCGGCGGCTGGCGTCGAGGAAGGTCAGTGCAGGTTCGAGGGCGCGGCCGTACTGCCGGGCCCAGGCCGGGGTCGGTTGCGCGCGGGCCTGCCAGTCGAGGGCGAACTGCAGTTCGGGGTCGCGCCACAGGCTGGCTTCGCCGGCGGTATGGAGGTCGGAGGCATCGGCCAGGCGGCGCAGCATGCGTGCCGACTCGGCCTCCCGTGCGCCCCAGTCGCGCAGGCGATCCCAGATGCGCATCAGACTTTCGTGGGCCAGGTCCACGATGCTGCCGGCCTGCAGCGGAACATCGGCGGGAGGCATCAGGAAGGCCACGCCGGGGGCCCGGAATGGCGCCAGCGTGGCGTCCAGTCCGGCGGCGTCGGCGCCAGCGATGGCGGCCAGGTCGCCGAAGCGGGTCGGCCGGCGGATGCCGCGACTGTCGGTGCTGGTGTCGGTCAGTGCGCGGAAGGCGTGGGCGCACAAGGCTTGCTGCGCGGCTGTCAGGCCGGTGTGGATTTCCTCGGCATGCTGGTTGAGGGCTTGCGTGAGGGTGCCGATGGCGTCGTAGTGGCGGCCGTCGATGGGGCTCGCGTCGCCGCTGGCCAGCCAGTGGGCCCAGGTGCGCGCGAGGGCGTGCTGGAGCAGGGAGAGCTGGTCCGGGTCGTCACCCACGTCGTTCACCAGGCGGGTCAGCAGCGTCGGTGCGATGTCGGCGCCGAAGACCCGGGCGGGCCCGACGATGGCGGAGCGGCGTTCGTCGCGGCTCATCCGTGGCACCAGGTACTGGCCGCCGTTGATGGCCTCCGGCAGGCCGGCGAAGCGCGCGCAGTCGCCGAGGAAGTCGGAGCGCATCGTCATCACCACGTGGATCGGCACGTCCGCCAGGCGGGCTTCGAGCAGCAGATTGACGAAGGCGGTGGCCTGGTCATCCTGCGGGTCGGTCAGGCTGCGGTAGCGGAACAGCTCCTCGAACTGGTCCACCACCACCAATAGCTGTGTGCCGAGGGGCAGCGCGGCTTGCCGGTAGGCGTCGATGAGGCCGCGTCGGCTCATCGCCAGCGTGGCTTCGATGAGCTCGGCGGCGCTGAACGGCCCCGGCGGTGCCGCCTGGTGCAGCGCACCGGGCTGGGCGAGGGCTTCGGCCAGTGCGCGCAGGGGCTGGCCGCCGGGCCGGCAGCTGGCCATCCGCCAGGCGCTGCCGGCACTGGCCAGCAGGCCCCGGTGCAGGGCAGGGCGCAGGCCGCAATTGACGAGGGAGGACTTGCCGCAGCCCGAGCTGCCGATGACGGCCAGGAGGCGCTGGCGGGCGAGGGTGTCCACCATCGCATCCACCTGGGCTTCGCGGCCGAAGAACAGGTATTCCTCGTCTTCCCGGAAGGGGCGGATGCCTGGGTAAGGGCAGGTCGGTGTGGCGGCGTTGCTCATGGTGCCGGCTCCAGGCCGAGGGCGGCGGTAAGCGGGGCCAGCGTTTGTGGAGCGATGCCGTTCAGGCCGTCGAGGGTGTCCGCGTCGGCGAGGGCCTGCAGCACTTCCTTGTCGTCGCTGAGGGGCGGCGCCAGCAGTGTGAAGCGGGCGCACAGCGGGCGCTGCCGGTCCAGCCCCTGCAGTTTGCGCAGCTCGTTCTCCTGGTGGTACTTCCAGGTCTCGTCGCCGGCCCCGTAGTAGAGAATCAGCGCGTCGCAGTCGAGCGCACGCTGGCGGTTGGCTTCGCGGACTTCGGCAGCGTCGCCGGCGAACAGCGGCAGTGTGACGTCTAAGCCCAGCCCGCGCAGCTGCTTGATGAGCGGGACGCTGTCCTTGCGGTCGCGGGCGTCGCACAGCAGGTGGACCCGCGGCGTGCCGGTGGCGGCGCTGTCGGCCGCTGGGTCGGGGGCCGCTTCGGGTTTCTTCAGCGCGGCATGAATGGCCGCCTTGAGGGTTTCCAGGTCGCCGTTCACCAGGTCGGCGCCCAACTGCAGTGCGGCGTCCTGCTGCAGTGCGTCGATGAAGGCCTGCTGGGCTGGTTGTGTGCCGCTTGCCCCGGCGGGCAGCCAGATCACCCGGCGCAGGCCGGCCTGGCGGCTGCGTTCGGCGGCCAGCCGGTTCTGCAGTACGACGACCGATTCGCTGCTGTCACCGTCCGGTACCCGCCCGTAGCCTTCGCCGATCAGGTGGATTGACAGCGCGCTGCGCTCCAGCAGTTCGGCGACCGCGGCCCGGTGTTCGTCCTCGTCGTCCGGCAGGCGCCGGTCGGGCAGCACGGTGTAGCCGCAGCAGGCCAGTTCCGCCTCGATGCATTCGCGGGCGTCGCGGCGGTCGCGGCTGCATTCGGCGAGGAAGACGGCGGGTTTGACCGCTGCCGCGGCGTCGTTGGCGGCAGGCTGCTGCTGGAGTAGTTCGAGCTGGGCGGCCAGATCCCAGGCGAGCTTGTTGGCCTTGCGCAGGAAGGCCTGGCGGGGCTGGTCGCCGTAGGCGGGGTCCAGCTCGCGGGGCGTGCGGTCTTCGTCGAACTCGAAGAACTCGTAGCCGAGCAGCTGGCCGACCGCCTCGGGCAGCGTGCCGCTGCCGTCGATCGGCAGCTTGAGCACCTTGATGACGCGGGCCTTGTTGCCGACCACCAGGCGGTGTTCGTCTTCGGCCTGCCGACAGAAGTTGGTGATCTCGCGGGTGCACCATTCTGACTTCAGGTAGCGGGGCGTCAGCACCGACACGAATAGGGCGGTGCGCGACAGCTGATCGAGGATCTCGTCGGAGAACACGTCGTTGCCGCGCAGCTTGTCGTCCCGCCAGATATCGGCCGGGGCGCCCAGGCGCTGGCTGAGGAGGGTCTGCAGGGTGCTGTGGAACAGGCTCACCCAGCCCAGCTGGTCGGCCGTTAGCGGCTGGTTGTCCAGGTGGGCGTAGCTGATGAAGACCTGCCGTTCGAAGCTCATCGGGCGATCGCCGGCGGGAGGGGGATGGACTGGCCAGGGGGTACGAAGCGCTGCAGCCAGCCCGCGTAGGTGACCGGACACCACAGCTGCAGGCCGAGGCTTTCCAGGTGGGCGAACTCGTCGGCGCTGGGCATCGAGCGGTAGCGCCGTTGCCGCCTGTCCTGGGGATGGCCGGCGGGGCGGCGCCCGGCCGCGCATTCGTCGATGACTGCACGCAGCGTCGGGATGGCCAGCGGGTAGAGCTCGCGCACCTGGCTGAGCAGGCAGCGGCGTGGCTCGATGGGGTGGCGGTGGACGTCCAGCAGCGGGCCGTCGTCGATGCCCGGAGTGATCCAGTGGACGCTGCAGGCGAAGGCGTCGGCGCCGTCCAGCACTGCCCGCAGCGGAGCGTGCAGGCCGGCATAGACGGGCAGTTCGCCTGGGTGGACGTTGAGCATGCCGAAGCGCGGGATGGCGATGGTGTCTGCGTCGAAGAGCAGGCTGAAGCGGGCGACGATGACCAGGTCCGGTTCCAGTGCCGCCATCCGCTCGCGGGCGGCATGACCGTTCACGTCGCCGACCACCTGGATGGGCAGCTTGTAGCGCTCGGCGAGGCCGGCGAAGGTGGCTTCGGCCGCGTCCGGGCCTGACGGCAGCGCGTCGACCAGCGGAAAGACCAGTTCCTCCGGCAGCGTGCGTTCGAGGAAGCGCAGGGCGACCAGGCCCGGCACCGCGTTTTCCGAGTCGCGGGCCTTGTCCGATAGCCAGACTTCCTGGACTTGGTGGCCGGCCAGGGCCGGTAGCAGGCGGTTGAGGAAATGCAGGCCGTGGAGATCCCGCTTCGAGCAGACCAGGATGCGCATGTCAGTGTTCTCCGCTGTCGATGCCGACGATCTCGGCGACGTCGAGCAGCTTGAGGGGCGGGTAGCGGCCGAGCTGGAGGGCGACCGGAAGGTTGATGAGGTAGGAGAAGTTGCGCGGCAGCGTCACTGGGATGTCCGCCGGTGACGCCTTGTCGCGCAGGATGCGGACTGCCTGGGCGGCGGTGAAGCGGCCGACGTCCTCGTACTTGTTGACCACGCCGAACAGCGCGCGGGATTGCTGTACCGGCGCTTCGGCGGCGGCGAAGACGGGCAGGCCGCGGGCCAGTGCGCCGTCGGTGAGGGCGTCCCGGCGGCTGTTGAGAAAGCTGTCGGGGCCCTGATAGAGCAGGTCCACCTTCTCGCGGGCGAGCTCGTCCACCAGGCCCGGCAGCGCGTTGCCGTCCGGCGTGCCGGACGGGGACACCGGCAGCCGCCGCTCGACCAGCGTGAAGCCGTGGCTGGCGGCGAGGCTGCGGAGCTCGTCGCGGGTGCTGACCGAGTTGGACTCGGTCTCGTTGAGGATGTAGCCGATCCGCTTGAAGTCCAGGTAGCTGCGGGCGGCCTTGATCTGGGTCTCCACCGGCAGCAGGTAGAGGGTGCCGCTGACATTGCGGCGCGGGCGGCTGAGGGCGGGCACGATGCCGGCCGCGACGGGGTCGGAGACGATCATGAAGAGCACTGGCCGGTCGGTGATGTGGCGCTGGGGATCGACACGCCGCCAGTCGCCGACCGCCTCCTGGGTGACGGTCGTGCCCCAGGTGACCACCAGGTCCGGCTTGTCGCGGTGCACTTCGTCCACGAAGCCGGCGACGCGGCGTTTGTCCTGGGCGGCGTCGCGCAGCGTGAATTCGGCGGCGATGCCGTGCTGGCGGAAATAGGCCTGGAAGCCGCGGCAGGCCTCTTCGCAGCCGCGGAACAGCAGCATCGTGATGCGGTAAGGGGCGGCTTCCGTCGCCGGCTTCGCACTGCCCGGCAGCGGGGCCAGCAGGGCGGTGGCCGATGTGGCGACGGCGAGCAGCAGGCGGAGCGGGACGTTCACACGGCTTTCCTTTCCCAGGTTTGAAGGAGCGCAAATCCGAGGGTGGCGCCGATGACCAGCGCGCCTATCGTCGCCATCACGCCGCCATAGGCGGCCACCGCCAGCAGGCTGCCGGCCAGCAGCGGGCCGATCACCGCGCCGAGGCGCTCGACGGTGCGCAGCAAGACCACCGCGGCCGGACCGCTGCGACCGAGCATCGCCTGCAGCGCGGCGGCCGACAGGCCGGTGCCGATGCCGAGGGCGGCGATGCCGGTGAAAAGCGCCGGCGCGCCGCCGAGCAGCCCGGCCAGGCCACCGAGTCCGATCACCAGCCCGCCGAGGGCAACCAGGCCTCTTTCCCAGGCGTAGCGGTCGGCCAGCCAGGATGCCAACGGGTTGCTGGCGGCGACTAGCAGAAAATACATCATCATGGCCCTGCCGGTCGACCCGCTGCCGAAGCCTTCCTGCCGCAGCGCCAGTGGAACCAGGTAGAACAGAAAGCCGGCGAGGGCCAGTTTGGCCGGCAGCGCGGCGGTGAGCAGCGGGGCCAGGATCCGGCGCTGGAGCAGTAGCTGGAGCAGCGGTGGGGATGTATTGGCCGTGGCTGGGGCTGGCGGGCTGCGGTCCAGGCGCTGCACGAGCATGGCCAGCAGGCTCATGCCGACGGCCCCGGCAAAGACCGCGGCGGCGCCGAACTGCTCGGCCAGCAGGCCGCCGATCGGGGCGCCGCAGATCGCCGCCGTCTGCACCGCGCCGACGAACAGCGCGAGGGCGCGGGCCCGCTCGCCGTCCGCCGCAGCGCGCAGGAAATGCTGCTGCATGGCCATCGTGCCGATGGCGTAGCCCGCGGCGCACAGGCAGCGGGCGGCGACGAAGGCCGCGTAGCCGCCGCCGGCCAGTGCCCAGCCGAAGCCGGCAGCGGACAGTGCGGCACCGATGGCGAAGGTGCGGGCGGTGCCGAAGCGCTCGGCCCAGCGCCCGGCGAAGGGGGTCAGGAGAGCGAAGCTCGCCATGTAGGCGGAGATCGGCAGGCCGATTGCCGCCGCTCCGTGTTCGCCGGCCGCCTGGGCCAGGCCGGCGATGTGCAGTGGCAGGAAGGCGCGGGTCAGCTCTTCCGACAGGATCAGCAGGAACACCGCCAGCCGCGCCAGGCCGAGACGTCCGCGACCGGCGGAGGCCGGGTCGATGTGGTCGCCGGCGAGGATCGCACCGAGGGTTTCGTTGAACAGCACGACGGCAACCAGGAACACGATGGCCAGGTCGACGGCCTGGCTGAGCATTTCCCGATGGACCACGTGGCTGTCGGTGCTGGCCGTCAGCCGGGCCAGGGGCTGGCCGTCCGGGCCGGCGACGGTGGCTTCGACGTGGTGGCCAGGCTCGCCGGGGTGCGCGCGCAGGTAGTCGTGCGCGTGGCTCTGCAGGTGCAGGGACAGGATCTCCGGGTGGCGGGCGAGGGCGTCGTCGAAATAGGCCTCGACGCCGTTCAGGTGTTCGAAGGGAATGCCAAGGGCGAGCGCGGTGGAGATCCGCCTGGCCAGCGCGCTGGCCAGGATGTGCGCCTTGGCATCCAGCGCTGGGTGCAGGCGTTCGGAGAAGCTCGGCAGTGTCTGAATGCTGAGGGCCAGGCTGCTGGCGACGGCGAGCAGCAGGGCTGCGGCGAGGATGCGCACGCGCAGTCTTGCCTTTGTGCTGCCCCAGCGGGCCGCGGCTGCCAGCAGCAGGGGCAGTGCGACGGCGACCCCGGCCAGCGTGGCGAGCAGGCGGGGCCAGGCGGCACGGCGGGCAGCCTGTAGGGTTTCCGACAGCGCGCCGGCATCGACGTCGAACAACACGCCGCCGACGACTTCTCCATCGTTGTCGGCCAGACGCAGCCCGACCCGCAGCGGCCCCTGTGCCGGCAGCTGCGACCACGCGCCCTTGCTCTTGAGGAGGGCATCGAGTTCGCCTTGTTCCGGGGGGCGTCTCAGCGCTCCGCTGCTGAACAGGGAGACTCCGTCCGCCGCGACGACATGGATGGCCCGGATGTCCGGGTCTTCCGTCTGCAGGCGGGGCAGCAGGCGGCGGATGCCGGCCGACTCGGCGAGGAGCAGGCCGTTGGCGGAACTGCGCTGGAAGGTGGCCTGGACCTGGTCCGCGGCGATGGCGATGCGGGAGACGGTGATGCCGACCAGCAGGTCGTGCTCTTTATGGAGCAGCAGCAGCGCCTGCAGGCTCAGCGCGAGGGCCTGGGCGGTGAACAGCAGCAGGCCGATGCGCAGCCAGTGGCCCAGTGGAAAGGGGGAGGCCGGGGTGTCGGCAAGGTGCACCGCCCGGTTGATCGGGCGGGCGTCGGGGGCTGGCTGCATCCACGTCTCTCCGCGGCAGGGAGGGGCGTGGTTTGTTGTCCGTCAGGTCCGCCCCGTCATCCCGGAAGAATAGGCGAGAACGCGGGGCGGTGCACGTCGCATATGACGTGCGGCAGTTCGGGTCAGTCGGCCTGCTCAGTGGCGCCGCCGACCGGCGTGAACAGGGCGTCCACGAACTCCTTGGCGCGGAAGGTCTGCAGGTCGTCGATCTGCTCGCCAACACCGATGAAGCGCAGCGGCTTCGGGCTCTGGCGGGCGATGGCCGCCACCACGCCGCCTTTGGCGGTGCCGTCGAGCTTGGTGAGGACCAGGCCGGTGACGCCGATGGCGGCATCGAAGGCCTTGACCTGCTGCAGCGCGTTCTGCCCGATGTTGGCATCGAGCACCAGCAGCACTTCGTGGGGGCCGGAGGGTTCGGCCTTCTGTACGACCCGGCGGACCTTGGCGATTTCTTCCATCAGGTGCAGTTGGGTGGGCAGGCGGCCGGCGGTGTCGGCCAGCACGATGTCGATGTTGCGGGCGCGGGCGGCGTTGATCGCATCGAAGACCACGGCCGCCGGGTCGCCGGATTCCTGGGCGATGACGGCCACGCCGTTGCGCTCGCCCCAGGTCATCAGTTGTTCGCGGGCGGCGGCGCGGAAGGTGTCGCCGGCGGCAAGCAGCACGCTCTTGCCCTGGTTCTGGAAGTGCTTGGCCAGCTTGCCGATGGAGGTGGTCTTGCCGGAGCCGTTCACGCCCGCGATCATGATGATGTAAGGCTTGTGGCCGCTGATCTCGAGGGGCTGCTCAAGGGGCGCGAGGATGGACAGCAGGCCTTCGGCGAGGGCGCCCTGCAGCTGGTCGGCGGTTTCCAGCTTGTCGCGCTTCCAACGCAGGCGCAGTTCCTTCAGGAGGTGCTGGGTGGCCTCGACGCCGCAGTCGGCCATCAGCAGCGTGGTCTCGAGTTCTTCGAGGAGCTCCTCGTCGATCTTGCGGCGGGAGAACAGGCTGGTCAGGTTGCCGAGGCCGCCGCCGATCTGCTCGCGGGTGCGGGACAGGCCGGCGCGCAGGCGGTCCATCCACGAGCGCTTCTTTTCGGGCTCCGGCGCCGGGACTGCCGCAACGGGGGCCGGGGGCGGCACCGGCGCTTGCGGCGCGGGCGTGGCGGGGATGTCCGCCTCTGGCGCTGCGGCCGGCGCTTCGGGGGCCGGAGCCGGGCTGTCGCCGGGCTTGAGGGCTTTCTTGAGGAAACCAAACATGGGGTGCTGAGTCTGAATGTGGGTCGATCGGACCGGCGCATGGGGTGAAAAGGCCCGTCATGTCCGGTTGGCCGGGTCGTCGGAATGCCGCTATGATGCCGCGCCACACGCCGGCCCGCGGCCATCGTTCTTCAATTTTACCAGATGCTTCAACAGCCTATGATGAAACGCAGTTTGCGGATCGCCTCGTCCGCTGTCGCCCTTGCCGTGGCGCTGGCCGCCCCGGCCTGGGCCAATCCCTACGAGAGCGTGCTTCCGAATGGAATGAAGTTGATCGTCAAGGAGGACAAGCGGGCGCCGTCGGTGGTGCATATGGTGTGGTACAGGGTGGGCGCGATGGACGAGGTGGACGGCACCTCCGGCGTGGCCCATCTGCTCGAACACATGATGTTCAAGGGCACCAAAAAGGTTGGGCCCGGTGAGTTCAACAAGCTCGTCGCCGCGGTCGGCGGCCGCGACAACGCGTTCACCAGCCAGGATTACACGGCCTATTTCCAGCAGGTGCCGAAGGAAGGGCTGGGCCGCATGATGGCGCTGGAAGCCGACCGCATGGCCAATCTGCAGGTGACCGAGG
Source organism: Zoogloea sp. GW822-FHT05C07 (assembly GCF_058800215.1). Taxonomy (NCBI): domain Bacteria; kingdom Pseudomonadati; phylum Pseudomonadota; class Betaproteobacteria; order Rhodocyclales; family Zoogloeaceae; genus Zoogloea; species Zoogloea sp. GW822-FHT05C07. Next base: position 1,384,599 of record NZ_CM179510.1, on the reverse strand, counting down.
CCGGTTTCAGCAAGGAAATCGAGGTCGTGAAGGAAGAGCGCCGCCTGCGCACCGACGACAAGCCCCGTGCCCTGGTGATCGAACAACTGATGGCGACCGCCTTCCAGGCCCATCCCTACCGCCGGCCGATCATCGGCTGGATGAACGATCTGGACAACATGACCGCCCGCGATGCGCGCGAGTGGTACCAGCGCTGGTATGTGCCCAACAACGCGACGCTGGTGGTGGTGGGCGACGTGGATCACAAGGCGGTCTTCAAGGAGGCGGAGCGCACCTACGGCCAGGTGAAGAGCCGTCCGCTGCCGGTGCGCAAGCCGCTTGTCGAGCCGGAGCAGACCGGGCCGCGGCGGACCGTGGTGAAGGCGCCGGCCGAACTGCCCTACGTGGCGCTGGCCTGGCGAGCGCCGACGCTGCACAACGTGAAGGGCGACGACGATTACTACGCGCTGCAGGTGCTGGCTGCCGTGCTGGACGGCTACGAAGGCGCCCGCCTGGCGAAGAACATCGTGCGCGGCAGTCGCGTGGCGGTGACCGCCGGTGCCGGTTACGACGGTTCGGCCCGCGGCGAATCCCTGTTCATCCTCGACGGGGCGCCGGCCGCCGGCAAGACGGTCGCCGACGTGGAGGCCGCGCTGCGCGCCGAGGTCGCGCGCATCCAGAACGAAGGCGTGTCGGACGAGGAATTGCGCCGCGTGAAGGTCCAGGCGGTGGCCGGCCAGGTCTTCAAGCGCGATTCGCTGATGGGCCAGGCGATGGAGATCGGCATGGACGAAATGGTCGGCCTGTCGTGGAAGGACGACGACCTGATGCTGCAGCGCATCCGCGGCGTCACCGCGGAGCAGGTGCAGGTGGTGGCCAGGAAGTATTTCCGTGATGACACCCTGACCGTCGCCCAGCTCGATCCGCTGCCGGTTGATCCCCAGGCCCGTGCCAAGGCCACTGCGCCGCATCAACATTGAGCGCCCCCGTTTTCGAGGTGATTTCCTGATGATTTCCCGTTATCAACGTCTCGGGGCGGCGCTGGCGCTGGCCCTGACGACCCTGTCGGCCCATGCGGGGCTGAACATCCAGACCTGGACCGCTGCCGGCGGCGCCAAGGTGTTCTTTGTCGAAAGCCATGCCTTGCCCATCGTCGATGTGCAGGTGGATTTCCGTGCCGGCGGTGCCGAGGTGCCGGCCGGCAAGGCCGGCGTCGCGGGGCTGACCCGCTCCCTGCTCGACGCCGGTGCCGGCGGCCTGGACGAAGAGGCCATCGCCAACCGTGTCGCCGACCTGGGCGTACAGATTGGTGGCGATGCCGACATGGATCGCGCGTCCCTGTCCCTGCGCACCCTCAGCAACCCGGAGGAGCGTAACGGCGCGGTCGATCTGCTGGCCACGCTGATTCAGCAGCCGAGCTTTCCGGAGGCCGTCGTCGAGCGGGAGAAGGCACGCAGCATCGCCGGCCTGAAGGAGGCCGACACCCAGCCCGACGCGATCCTGTCCCGCCGCTTCGCCGCCGCGGTGTTCCCCGACCATCCCTACGGCCGCCTGCCGAGCGTGGACACGGTGTCGTCGATCACGCGGGATGACCTGGTGGCGTTCTACAAGCGCAACTACACCGCCGCGCGGGCTGTGGTGAGCATCGTTGGCGACGTGTCGCGGGCCGAGGCGGAAGCCATTGCCACCCGTCTGACGAGTGGCCTGCCGGCCGGCGAGGCGGCGACCGCGACGCTGAACACGACGCAGCCGCAGGCCCAGACCATCCGTGTGCCGAATCCCTCGGCCCAGGCCCACATCTCCCTTGGCCTGCCCGGCATCCGCCGCGGCGACCCGGACTTCTTCCCGCTGGTGGTCGGCAACTACATCCTCGGCGGTGGCGGCTTCGTCTCGCGGCTGACCAACGAAGTGCGCGAGAAGCGCGGCTATGCCTATAGTGTCTACAGCTACTTCATGCCTCAGCGTGATGTGGGGCCCTTCGAGATCGGCCTACAGACCAAGGGCAGCCAGACCGACGATGCCTTGAAGGTGGTGTCGGCGACCCTTGAGGAATTCCTCGCCAAGGGGCCGACGGAGGCGGAGCTGAAGGCGGCCAAGGACAACCTGATCAATGGTTTCGCGCTGCGTCTCGACTCGAACCGCAAGATGCTGGAGCAGGTGGCCGTCATTGGCGGTTTCGGCCTGCCGCTGGATTACCTGGATACCTATCGGGACAAGATCAAGGCGGTGACCGTTGCGCAGATCCGTGAAGCCTTCAAGCGACACGTGTCGCCAGCCCATCTGGTGACGGTAGTGGTCGGGGGCGATGGCGACAAGACCGTGCCGGTGAAGACGGGGGCCAAGCCTTGAGCCGTGTCCGCATCATCGGTGGGGAATGGCGCTCGCGCCTGATTGACGTCAGCACCGTCAAGGGCCTGCGCCCCACGCCGGACCGGGTGCGCGAAACCCTGTTCAACTGGCTGGGGCAGGAACTCGACGGCCGGCGCTGTCTGGACCTGTTTGCCGGCAGCGGCGCGCTGGGTTTCGAGGCGGCATCCCGCGGGGCGGAGGGCGTGACGATGATCGAGCAGGACCCGGTGGCTTTCGCGGCCCTGCGCGACAACGCAAAAACCCTACAGGCAACACGTGTACAGATTGTGCGGGGCGATGCGCTAAAATTCGCGCGCTCCGCGCCTCAGCCCTTCGATGTGGTGTTTCTTGACCCGCCGTACCGGGCGGGCTGGATCGAGCGGATCGCTCCACTGCTGCCCGGCCTGCTGAGCAAGGGTGGGGTGGCCTATGTGGAAGCGGAGCACGGGATCGAGAGTATCGACGGATTGACGCGAATCAAGCACGGAACGGCCGGGCAGGTGTATTACCACCTCTTTGCTGCCTGCGCCTGACGGCCGCGTGGTTTTCTGCCAACAGGGAAGGGCTGCAGGATGAGGGACGGTATCGCGGTATATCCGGGGACTTTCGATCCCTTTACGCGGGGACACGAGGATCTGGTGCGGCGCGCGTCGCGCCTGTTCGAACGGGTCATCGTCGGTGTGGCCACCAGTGGCGGCAAGGGGCCGATCTTTACCGTCGAGGAGCGGGTCGAGATCGCCAAGGAAGTGCTGGCGGCCTACCCGAACGTGGAGGTAAAGGGTTTCTCGTGCCTGCTGATGGATTTCCTCCATCAGAACGGTGCGCGCGTCATCCTCCGCGGCCTGCGTGCGGTGTCGGATTTCGAGTACGAGTTTCAGATGGCCGGCATGAACCGCAAGCTCTACCCGGACGTGGAAACGGTCTTTTTGACCCCCTCCGACGAGTTCATGTTCGTATCGGCCACGATGGTGCGCGAGATCGCACGGCTCGGCGGCGATGTGAGCAAGTTTGTGCAGCCTGGCGTACTCGAGCGGCTGCATTTGAAGATCAACAGTTAGTAACGAAGGAAGTAAAGCAAAATGGCTTTGATGATTACCGACGAGTGCATCAACTGCGACGTCTGCGAGCCGGAATGCCCGAATGGTGCCATTTCCCAGGGTGAAGAGATCTACGTGATCGACCCGAACAAGTGTACCGAGTGCGTCGGCCATTTCGATGAACCCCAGTGCCAGCAGGTCTGTCCGGTGGACTGTATTCCCTTCAATCCGGAACACCCGGAGAGCAAGGAAGACCTGATGGAGAAGTTCCACAAGCTGACCGCCGAAAAGTAAGACGCGGCTTCAGTCCTGATGCAAAAAGGCCGGACGCTCCGATGGGAGCGCCCGGCCTTTTTGTTTTGCTGCCGGACCGTGGCCCGGCGCTCGTCTCAGGCAGCTAGGGCCGCCGCGGCGCTGCTGTCGGCGGGCATGTCGAGGGCACGCTCGATGCGCACGGACAGCGTGTCGAGCTGGCGGAGCTGCTGGACCAGCAGGTCTTCGGCCTGCTGCAGTTCGCCGACCCGGTCTTCCAGCGTGTCGGTGGCCTGGTGGATGCGCTTGACGCTTTCCAGGCGGCGCTTGAGCTGCAGCTGGTACTCGCGGACCTGGGTTTCCAGCGGCGCCATGACGGCCCGTAGCCACTGCTCGGCATCCCTGTTGGCGATTTCGAAGGTGCGCCGCGCCTGCACGGCGACGGTTTCGAAGAACTTCTGCGTGAGGGTGTGCTTCTCGGTGGTGACGATGGTCAGCACCGTGTTGAACTGGTTGTTGAAGGCTTCTTCCAGACGCTCGATCTCCTTCTCGTAGCGCAGCGTCGAGAACGCCGACGGAGCGGCCAGCTTGAGGCCGTGTTCGACGGTGAAGCGCTTGTACATGGCGTCGAGCATCTTGGAGATCTCGCCGACTTCGTCGGTGGATTTCCGGAGGTTGCCGCGCAGGTGTTCGAAGAAGCCCTTCATCGCTTCGCGCAGGCCGCGGGAGAAGGCGGAGTCGAGCATCGCCTCGCGGGTGCGCCGGGTTTCGTCGCGCAGCGCGTCGAGGCCCAGGTGGCCGAAGAGGTTGTTGGACAGGTTGGAGAACACGCTGCGCACCGCGTAGTACTTCTGCAGGCCCTGTTCGAACTCGTCCTTCTCGGAGCGCACCTTGCGCATCATGTATTCGATAACGTTCTGGTTCTTGCCGCGCAGGTCGGTGAGTTCCTGCAACTGCTCGCGCAGGCCGGTGAGGCGGGCGTTGAGCAGTTCGCGGCTGCGGCTGACGATGTCGCTCACATCGCCGTAGGTGTTGTCGCGCACGATGTCGCGCTTGGTCGGCAGCAGCTCGGTGGACAGGGCTTCCTCAAGTTCGACGATGCGGCTGCGGGCGAGCAGGTCCTCATCGTTATTGACCTTGGCGACCAGGCCTTTCTGTGCGGAGACCGGGTAAACCTGGCTCGGGTCGATGTCCAGCGTGTCGGCGACGCTGGCGACCTGCCCGTTGATCTCCCGCTCAATGTCGGCCTCGCTGCGCAGGCCGTCCCACAGGCCGTCGATCTTGTTGAGGGCCACCAGTCGGCCGCGCTGGCGGCGGCCGGCGTTCACGTGCTCGCGCCATACGGCCAGGTCGCTCTGGGTGACGCCGGTGTCGGCGGCCAGGATGAACAGCACCGCGTGGGCGTTGGGCAGCAGGTTGAGGGTCAGCTCCGGTTCGGCACCGATCGCGTTGAGGCCCGGTGTGTCGAGGATGACCAGCCCCTGCTCGAGCAGCGGGTGCGGGAACTGGATGATGGCGTGGCGCCAGCGCGGGATCTCGATCCCGCCATCGGCGTCGGGGCGCAGGCCGGCGTCGCCGCTGTCATCGACCGGGAAGCCCAGCTGGTCGGCCTCGGCACGACTGACCAGGCGGGTTTCGCCGACCTGAGCGAGGGCCTGCTGCAGGCTTTCGGCGGAGCTGGTGTCGAGGGGGCGGATCTGCCATTCCTCGGGGTAGCGCTTGAGTTCGGTGATGCTGGCGTTGGTCTTGCGGCTTTCGATGGGTAGCAGCCGGATCTCCGGCTTGTCGCCCGCCTTCCATTGCAGTTCGGTCGGGCACATGGTGGTGCGCCCGGCGCTGGACGGCAGGATGCGGTTGCCGTAGCCGGCGAAGAACACCGCGTTGATCAGTTCGGACTTGCCGCGGGAGAACTCGGCCACGAAGGCGACGATCAGCTTGTCCTCGCGCAGGCGATCAAGCAGGTATTGCAGGCGCAGGTCGGACTGGGCATCCCCGATTTCATTGAGGTGCAACCATTTGCGCAACTCCTCGATCCCGGTCGCGACGTCGCCGCGCCATTGGGTGTAAGCGGAGAAGTGTTCAGCAAGCATATGGGCGTCTTTCACGGGCTTCATTCCTGGCTGGGCGCCGCTTCGTCGGCACAAACGTCGAATATCCCAAGCATAAACGTGAACGCTGCCGGCAGGAACAGCTTTCAATGCTGACAGCGTGGGCAATAAAAGGTGGCGCGCTGTCCCATGATGCGTTTGCGGATCGGTGTGCCGCAGCTGCGGCAGGCTTCGCCGTCGCGTCCATAGACGAAATACTGCTGCTGGAAGTAGCCCGGTGCGCCGTTGCTGCCGACGAAATCGCGCAGCGTGCTGCCGCCGGCGGCCAGCGCGTCCTGCAGGGTCTCGCGGATGCAGGTGGCGAGGCGAGCGCAGCGGCGCGGGCCGAGTTCGCCCACTGGCGTGGTCGGATCGATACCGGCGCGGAACAGGCTCTCGGAGGCGTAGATGTTGCCGATGCCGACCACGTGGGTGGCGTCCATCAGGAACAGCTTGACCGGCGTCCTGCGCTCACGGCTCGCCCGGTGCAGCCAGGCGCCGTCGAAGACCTCGCCGAGGGGCTCGATGCCCAGGCCGGCGAGCAGCGGATGTTCGGTGTCGCCGGCCTGCCACAGGACCAGGCCGAAGCGGCGCGGGTCGCGCAGGCGCAGTGCCCGGCCGCTGAAGAGAATATCCAGGTGGTCGTGTTTTTCGGGCGGATGGTCCGCTGGCACGATGCGTAGGCTCCCCGACATGCCCAGGTGCACGAGCAGGCTGCCGGTCGCGAAACGGAACAGCAGGTATTTGGCGCGGCGCTCCACCGCCAGCAGGGCCTGGCCGGCGAGGATGTCTCCGAGATCGGCGGGGATCGGGTGGCGCAGGCGGCCGTTGCGGATGAGGACCGCGCTGACAGTAGCTCCGGCAAGTTCGGGGGCGATGCCCCGGCGGGTGGTCTCGACTTCGGGTAGCTCTGGCATGGGCGTGGGAGTTGGGTTGGCCTTGGGGTTTGCTTGCTTGGGGGCGGGGAAAGCGCCTAACATCCGGCGAGCCCCGAACCCTATTGTAATAGCGCGATCCAACCGGTGTCCGGGGGCCGCCGATGCCATCACCGTCCGCCCGGCGTGGCGGCTGCGGCCTTCTCCATCACCTTGTCAGAGCCTTTTCGATGACGTCTTTCATTCGCCTCGTGCGCCCGGCCCGCCTGCTGGCCGTTCTGTTGATAGCGGGGGGGCTGGCGACGGTGGCGCGGGCCCAGGAATCCGCCGTGGAAGACGTGGCGGACTCGGTCGCGACGTACCCCGCGCAGCAACTGACGCCGCAGATCCTGTACCAGCTGATGCTGGCGGAAATCGCCGGCGCGCGCGGGCAGCTGGTTGTATCGGCGCGCTCCTACCTGGATCTGGCCAAGCGTACGCGGGATCCGCGGATCGCCCGGCGGGCCGCAGAAATTGCTGCGGTCTCGCGCCAGGCCGATCTGGCCAGCGAGGCGTCGCGCCTGTGGCTGGAGCTCGATCCCGGCTCCTTACAGGCTCAGCAGCTGGCCAGTGGTGCGCTGGCCAACGAGGAGCGTATCGAGGAGCTGAGCGCCCAGCTGGCCAAAGCGCTGGCCCAACAGGGGCCGAATGTCAGTGTGGCGCTGATGGGGCTCAACCGCGGGCTGGCGCGGATTCCCGACAAGGTGCTGATCCGGCGCCTGGTGAATGAACTGACCGAACCCTATCTGGACCGGGCCGAGGCGCATTTCGCACGCGCCAACGCGGCCTTCGTCGCCGGTGATACGGCGGCGGCTTCCGAGGCTCTGGATGGCGCGCTGGCGATCCGGCCGGACTGGGAGCAGGCGATCATCCTGAAGGCCCAGTTCCAGCAGGAGGCCTCGCCTGGCGCCGGTGTAAAGACCTTGCGCAGCTACCTCGGCACCAATTCCGAATCCCGCGAGGCGCGCATTGTGCTGGCCCGCATGCTGGTGGCCAGCCGGGAGTTCGCCGAGGCGCGCGAGCAGTTCGAGATCCTGCTCAAGCTATCCCCCGACGACCGGGACGTGGTCCATGCGGCGGGCCTGCTGGCCATGCAGCAGGGCGATCGCCAGGCCGCCGAGGCCCATTTCCGCCATCTGCTGAATCTCGGTTTCGGCGATCCGGACACCATCCGCATGTACCTCGGCCAGATCGCCGAGGATGCCAAGCGCTACGACGATGCCCTCAATTGGTATCGGGCGGTGGCGCCGGGCCCGCAGTTCATCGGCGCCCAGGTGCGCTTCGCCCAGGCGCTGGCCAACCGCGGCAAGCTGGCCGAGGGCCGCCAACATCTGCAGGCCGCGGCCAGCGCGGCGCCCCAGGACAAGCTCCAGTATGTGCTCGCCGAGGCGCAGTTGCTGCGGGATGCCAACCGGGCGGAGGATGCCTTCGAGGTGCTCGACGAGGCCCTGCGCCGCGATCCCGAGAATACTGACCTGCTGTACGAGTCCGCGCTGGCCGCCGAGCGGCTCGGCCGCGTCGAGGCGATGGAAGGGCGCCTGCGCAAGGTCATTGCCCTCAAGCCCGACCAGGCCCATGCCTATAACGCGCTTGGCTATTCCCTCGTCGACCGCAACATGCGCCTCGACGAAGCGGAGATGCTGATCCGCAAGGCGCTCAGCCTGTTGCCCGGCGATCCCTTCATCATCGACAGCCTGGGCTGGGCCCTGTATCGCAAGGGCAAGCTCCCTGAGGCCCTGGAGCAATTGCAGGCCGCTTTCGAACTGCGCGCCGATCCGGAGATCGCGGCCCATCTGGGTGAGGTCCTGTGGATGCTCGGACGGCGGGATGAGGCGGCCAAGACATGGCGGGAGGCGGCCAAGGCCAACCCGGACAACACCGTGCTCGTCGACGTGATCAAGAAATTCAAGCCGTGATGCGAGTCCTTGCCGCGAGCTTGCTGCCGCTGGTTCTTTGTGCCTGCGCCATGCAGCCGGTGACGCCACCTTCAGCCGTGAAGGCCCCGGCAGCGCCGTCTTTGGCTGCGCTGTCCCGTTTCGAGATCGATGGCCGCCTGCAGGTGCGCGACGGCGACAAGACCGCCGCCGTCGGCGTCGAATGGATGCACGCGGAGGAGGGGGACGAATGGCTGTTCTCCGGCCCGCTGGGGCAGGGGTTGGCGCGCATTCAGTCCGACCCGGACGGTGCCCGGATGACTCTCGCCGACGGGCGGCGCGTCGAGGCCGCGTCGGCGGCGGAGTTGGCCGAGCGCCTGTTCGACGTGCAGGCGCCCTTTGCGCAGTTACCGCGCTGGGTGACCGCTCGTGTGCCGGGCGGGGCTGAGATCCGTGAGCTCGATGCCGCGGGACGCCCGCTGCGTGTCATCGACCAGGGATGGACCGTCGAATACCTGGAATACACCGACGACGGCCGGGCGGCGCTACCCCGCAAGATCGACATCCACCGTGGCGACACCCGGCTGCGCCTGATCATCGATACCTGGAATCCCTGACGTGACCCTCGCCCAATTCGATCCGGCTGCCACCCTCCGCGTGGCTGCTCCGGCCAAGATCAACCTCTTTCTGCACATCGTCGGGCGTCGCCCGGATGGCTATCATCTGCTGCAGACCGCCTTCCGCATGCTCGACTGGGGGGACGAGATCACCCTGCGCCGCCGCGACGATGGAGCGATCCTGCGCTCCATCGACATTCCCGGCGTACCGGCGGAGTCCGATCTGGTCGTGAGGGCCGCGCGGGCCCTGCAGGCGGCGACGGGCAGCACCTTCGGCGCAGAGATCGGCGTCAGCAAGAAGATCCCCATGGGCGGCGGCCTGGGCGGCGGAAGTTCGGATGCGGCTTCGGTGTTGCTCGCGCTCAACAGGATCTGGGGCTGCGGGCTGTCTCGCCAGCGTCTGCAGGAAATCGGCCTCAAGCTGGGCGCCGACGTGCCCTTCTTCATCTTCGGAGAGACCGCTTTTGCCGAGGGCGTGGGGGAGGATCTGACCCCCTTGAGCGTGCTGCCCGCCTGGTACGTAATGGTGGCTCCGAGCGTTTTCGTGCCAACTTCAGAAATATTTTCTGATCCCCTGTTGACACGCGATAGTGAAATCCTAATAATGCAGGCCTTCGCAACGCACACAACGCGAAACGACATGCAGGCAACAGCATGCAGAAAGTTTCCGAAAGTGGCTGAAGCGCTAGATTGGTTGTCGCAGTACGGGGCAGCAAGAATGAGCGGTTCAGGGGCTTGCATCTTCGCTCCCTTCGATACGAAGGAAGCAGCAGAGCAGGTTCTGGCCAAAGCGCCGCAGGGTTTGAAGGTCTGGGTAGCCGAAGGGCTCGACAGGCACCCTCTGCAGAGCTGGGTTGTGTAAGTAGCGAAAACGATTTCTTGGGGAGTCGCCAAGTTGGTCAAGGCACCGGATTTTGATTCCGGCATTCGAAGGTTCGAATCCTTCTTCCCCAGCCAAATTATGCGGGCAGGCCAAAAACCTGCCCGTTTTGTTTTAAGCTGTTCTTCATCGCAGTAACGAGAGGTGATCATGGCTTCGGGCAGCCTGATGGTTTTCACCGGCAACGCCAACCCCAAACTGGCCGCAGATGTGGTGCGCCGCTTGGGCAAGTCTCTGGGTTCCGCCACTGTGGGGCGTTTCTCCGACGGCGAAGTCAATGTCGAACTGCTGGAGAACGTGCGTGGCAAGGACATCTTCGTCCTCCAGCCGACCTGCGTTCCCACCAACGATAACATCATGGAGCTGTTGATCATGGTGGACGCGCTGAAGCGCGCTTCCGCCGGCCGGATCACCGCAGCCATTCCTTATTTTGGTTACGCCCGTCAGGATCGCCGTCCGCGCTCCGCACGTGTGCCCATCACCGCCAAGGTGGTGGCCAACATGCTGCAGGCCGCCGGTGTCCAGCGCGTCCTGACCGTCGACCTGCACGCTGACCAGATCCAGGGTTTCTTCGACATTCCGGTGGACAACATCTACGCAACCCCTGTGTTGCTGGATTACCTGGAAAAGCAGAAGTACGACGACCTGATGGTCGTTTCCCCGGACGTCGGCGGCGTGGTTCGTGCCCGTGCCTTCGCCAAGCGCCTCGAGTGCGATCTGGCGATCATCGACAAGCGTCGTCCCAAGGCCAACGTGTCCGAAGTGATGAACATCATCGGTGAGGTCGAAGGCCGCACCTGTGTGATCATGGACGACATCGTCGATACCGCCGGCACCCTGTGCAAGGCCGCCCAGGCGCTCAAGGAAAACGGTGCCAAGCGCGTGCTGGCCTACTGTACCCACGCGGTGCTGTCCGGCCCGGCGATCAGCCGCATCAACGAGTCCGATCTCGACGAGCTGATCGTTACCGACACCATCCCGCTGTCCGACGAGGCCAAGGCCTGCGGCAAGATCGGTTCGGTGTCCATCGCCGACCTGCTGGCCGACACCATTCTGCGGATCAGTAACGAAGAGTCGGTGAGTTCGCTCTTCACCGAGTAAATCGTCAAGTTTTGAGCCGGTGGGTGAAAGCCCGCCGGCTTTTTTCAGCCTGTCTGGTCGCGGACAGGCTTTTTACTGGAGTAGTACTGATGACCATTCAATTCAATGCCAAGTCGCGCGTTCAGCAGGGTTCGAGTGCGAGCCGCCGCCTGCGTCGTGCCGGCAGCGTGCCCGCCATCGTGTTCGGTGGTGCCGCCGCTCCCCAGCAGGTCGAAGTCGATCACAACGAGATCTACCACGCCCTGCGCAACGAAGCCTTCCACGCCTCCGTGCTGAGCATGGTCCTGGACGGTGCCGTCCAGTCCGTGATCCTGAAGGATGCCCAGTGGCACCCGTACAAGCAGCAAGTGCTGCACCTGGACTTCCAGCGTGTTGACGCTGCCCACAAGATCCACGTCAAGGTGCCCCTGCACTTCGTGAATGCCGAGATCGCTCCGGGTGTCAAGCTCGACGGCGGCATCGTGTCCCACGTCATGACCGAAGTCGAACTCGAGTGCCTGCCCGGCGACCTGCCCGAGTTCATCCAGGTTGACCTGAAGGATCTGGCTTCCGGCCACTCCGTGCACGTGTCCAACCTCGTCCTGCCGGCCAGCGTCAAGGCGCTGACCCACGGTGAAGACCCCGTCGTGGCGACCATCCTGGCCGTCCGCGGTAGTGGCGACGACGCAGCTGAAACCCCGGCTGCCTGATTCTCTCCGGGATTGCGAGGTCGATAACGTATGAGCCAGCTTGTACCCAAGCTCGTCGTCGGCCTCGGCAACCCCGGTGCGGAATACGCTGAAACCCGGCATAACGCCGGGTTTTGGTTTTGTGAGCGCCTCGCCCGTGATCTGGGCACCAGTTTCAGCAGGGAAGCCCGCTTCCATGGCCTCGCTGCCAATGCCCGCAATGACGGCGTCTGGCTGCTGATGCCGCAGACCTTCATGAACCGCTCCGGCCAGTCGGTGGCCGCGCTGGCGCGTTTTTATCGCATCGCGCCCGCCGAGATCCTGGTGGTGCATGACGAACTCGATATTCCCCCCGGCCAGTTGCGCGTCAAGTTCGGCGGCGGCCTGGGTGGCCATAATGGCCTCAAGGACATCACTGCCCACCTGGGAACGCAGGACTTCTGGCGCCTGCGCATCGGCATTGGCCATCCGGGCGACCGCAACGAGGTGGTGAACTTCGTCCTCAAGCCGCCCCGGCGCGAGGAGTCCGTCCTCATCGACGAATCCATCGATCGTGCCTTGTTGGCCTGGCCGCTGATCGCGCGGGCCGACTGGAATGGTGCGACCCAGCGCCTCAATACCCGTCCTGCCGAGCCGAAAACTCCCCGCTGATTTCGCCGCGAGGCCTTAAGGCCTGCAGCGCCTTTGCCGTAATACCCCTCATAGACAACAACTGACCGGAAATCAAAAACCGGCACCAATCTGGGGTGGTAAGCATGCGCAAGCTATCGGATACGCCTATCTGGCTACGTCTGACGGGGGCAATCTGGCTGATGCTGGTGATCGCTTGGGGGGGCATGATCGCGTGGGAAACCCGCGTCAACCGGGATATCGCAATTGCGCAGGCGGAAGACTTCGCGCACAGCATCCACGAAATGACCATGGCCGGCCTGACCGGCATGATGATCACCGGTACGGTAGGACAGCGGGAGGTCTTTCTCGACCAGATCAAGCAGCTGTCGGTCATCCGCGATCTCGAAGTGATCCGCGGTGAAGCTGTTAACAAGCAGTTCGGGCCTGACAAGCGGCCCATGCGTGCGCTCGACGCAGACGAGCAGCAGGCATTGACTACCGGCAAGGCGTTAGTGCGGGTGGATCATGGCAGCGCAGGTGAGTTCCTGAAAGTCGTCAAGCCGGCGCTGGCGGCCACCAATTACCTTGGCAAGAACTGTACGGCCTGCCACCAGGTGACGCCAGGCACGCCACTGGGCCTGGTGAGCATGAAGATTTCCCTCGACCGGGTGAACGAGGCGGTGGACACCTTCCTGTGGAAGAGCATCGTCAGTGCGCTGGTGGTGTCCATACCGCTGATCGTTTTCGTGATGATCTTCATCCGGCGTTTTGTCGTGAATCCGCTCACCGAGATGAACAACAGTCTGGCCGAGATCGCCAAGGGCGAGGGCGACCTGACCCGGCGCCTGACCGTGGCCGGGCAGGACGAAATCGGCAAGACTGCATCCACCTTCAACGAGATGCTCGGCACGATCGCCCAGCTGGTGCGGCATGTGTCCGAGTCGGCGGCGCGGGTGACCAGTTCGGCCCATCAGCTGTCGTCCAGTGCCGGCCGGGTGGCCGACGGCTCCCGCCGCCAGAACGATCAGTCGATGAATGCGGCGGCGTCGGTGGAGCACATGGCGGCCAACATCGCCAACGTGGCGGCCAGCGCCGAGCGGGTGCACCAGCGTTCCCAGGAGAGTCTGAAGCAGGCCGGCGAAGGCAGCCGGACCCTGGATTCGCTGGTGGCGGAAGTGAGCCATGCGGAGAGCGCGGTGCGGGAAATGGCCTCGTCGGTGGAGCAGTTTGTCGAATCAACCACCGCGATCACCACGATGACCCAGGAGGTGCGTGACATCGCTGAGCAGACCAACCTGCTGGCGCTCAATGCTGCTATCGAGGCGGCTCGTGCCGGCGAGCAGGGGCGTGGCTTTGCGGTGGTGGCGGACGAGGTGCGCAAGCTGGCCGAGAAGTCGGCCCGCTCCGCCGGCGAGATCGACGCGGTCACGTCGCGCCTCAGCAAGCAGTCGGTGGCGGTGCGCGAATCCATCCAGCAAGGTCTGGAGCATCTGGCGTCCAGTCGTGAAGCGGTGTCCACGGTGTCCAGCGCGATCACTGCCGGCAATGAGTCTGTGGTGGCGGTCGGGCATGGCCTCGACGAGATCGCTGAGGCGACGGAGCAGCAGCGCTCGGCCAGCGCTGCGGTGGCCGAGAGCATCGAGTCGATCGCCGCGATGGCGCGGGACAACAACGAAGCGGTCGAGTCCACGGCCCGCGCCGCTCAGGACATGGAGAACCTCGCCAGCCAGTTGCAGCAGACAGTGTCGCGTTTCCGGGTCTAAGCCGGAGGCGTGCGGTGCTGGAAACGGACGGCTGCGGCCGTCCGTTTTGCTTTTGGGCTGCCACGTTCAGCCCACCGGATGGAACGCTACCTGCTTGCCAGGCTGCCCGAGGACAGCCGGCCGTTCCTTGTGCCCGCAGATGGTGGGCCCGGCCGTTTGTCCGTGACATTCCGGAAGCCATCCTGTCATGAACCCGACACCCAGCCTGCCCACCCGCGACGACAAGGTCTTCGTGGCCGGCCATCGCGGCATGATCGGCGCCGCCCTCGTGCGTACCCTCGAAGCCCGCGGCTACACCGACATCCTGGTCCGCAACGATATCCAGCTCGACATCCTCGATCAGCGTTCGGTTTTCGAGCTGATCGAGTTCCAGCGCCCCGCGTACGTCTTCTGTGCCGCCGAGCGCCCGCCGTCCGGCGAGGTGGAAGAGCCGGGCCGGGTGCTGTTCGAGAACCTGACGATCCAGAACAACCTCATCCACGGCGCCTACGAGGCGGCGGTGCGCTGGCTCGCTTTCATCGCGGCAGATGGCATCTACCCGGCAGGCGCGGTGGAGCCCGTCGCGGAGTCCGCGGTGATGAGCGGACCACCGGCGGCCGGCGCCTATGGCCAGGCCAAGTTGACCGGAGTACAGCTATGCGGCGCCTACCGCGCCCAGTACGGCCAGTCCTTCGTGAGTATCGTGCCGTCCTGCGTCTATGGTCCGGCGGACGACTTCGATCTGCATGGCGACCGGCCGGTCCCTGTGTTGTTGCGCCAGCTGCATCTGGCCAGGCTGGTGCAGAGCAATACGCTCGACGCGATTTCCGCCGACGAGAAGCGCTACGGGCGTATTCCGGATGAGGTGCTGGCCCGCCTCGGGCTGGCGCGCGGAGAGGGCAAGCGCTTCGTGGCGACCGGCGCCGCGCCGTCCGTCCTCCTGCCCTGGGCCGCCGACTCGCGCTGGGATCTGATTTTTGCCGACGATCTGGCGACGGTTTGTGTGGACCTGATGGAGCGGGGCTACGACGGGCCGATGCTCAATGTGGGAAGTGCGATCCGGGTGACGCTGGCCGAGCTGGCCAGTGCGCTGGCGGCGGTGGTCGGTTACGAGGGCCGCATCGAGTTTGCAGCGACGGGGGCGGCCAGCTCGCCGCTGCTCGATACGGGCCGCCTGTCGGCGCTCGGGCTGGCGGTGAGAACCGCCCTCGAAACCGGGCTGGCTGCGACCTACGCGGACTACTCCGCCGATCGCAAGAGGAAGGCCACCGCCGTCGCTGTCTGACGCTGCGGCCGTCCGCGTCAGCGGATGCCGGCGCGCTGGATCAGGGCCTGGATCTCGCCGACGATGCCGCGCCGGAAAGCCAGCACGCAGGCGACGAAGATCGCCCCCATGATCACCGTCACCCATGAGCCGACCTTGTCGGCCAGCTCGTTCTGCAGGCTGACGATGGTCGCCGAGCCGACTGCCGGGCCGAGGATGGTGCCGAGGCCGCCGAGCAGGGTCATCAGCACCACCTCGCCGGAGGTGTGCCAATGCACGTCCGACAGGGAGGCGAGCTGGAAGACCAGGGTCTTGGTCGCGCCGGCGAGGCCAGCCAGCGAAGCCGAGATCACGAAGGCCAGCAGCTTGAATTTGGCCACGTCGTAGCCAAGGGACACCGCCCGCGGCTCGTTCTCGCGGATGGCCTTGAGGATCTGGCCGAAGGGCGAATGGATCGTCCGGTAGATGATGAAGAAGCCGAGGCTGAACACCGCGTACACCAGGTAGTACATGGCGATGTTGTCCGATAGGTCGATGATGCCGAACAGGTGGCCGCGGGGCACGCCCTGCAGGCCGTCCTCGCCGCCGGTGGCCGGCACCTGCAGGACCAGGAAGTACACCATCTGGGCGAGGGCCAGCGTGATCATCGCGAAGTAGATGCCGGTGCGGCGGATCGCCAGAATGCCGAACAGCCAGCCGAGCAGGCCGGCGCTGACCGTGCCGGCCAGGATGCCGACCTCGGGCGACACGCCGGAGTCACGCACCAGCAGGCCGCACACATAGCCTGCCGTGCCGAGAAATGCGGCGTGGCCGAAGGACAGCAGGCCGGCAAAGCCGAGCAGCAGGTTGAAGGCGCTGGCGAACAGCGCGAAGCAGAACAGCTTCATCAGGAAGGTCGGGTACACCGCGAAGGGTGCGAGCAGGCCGACGACGAACAGGCCGGTGTATAGCACCTCGGTCTTGATCAGGGCACTGGGCTGGGCGGGAGAGTTCACGCTGACTCCTGGTTTCCGTGGATCAGGCCTTGCCGAACAGGCCCGCAGGCCGCACCAGCAGGACGATGACCATGATGACGAAGACGACGACGGCGGAGGCTTCCGGGTAGAAGACCTTGGTCAGCCCCTCGATGAGGCCCAGCCCGATGCCGGTGACGATAGAGCCGAGGATGGAGCCCATGCCGCCGATCACCACCACGGCGAAGACCACGATGATCAGGTTGGAGCCCATCAGCGGATTGACCTGGAACACCGGCGCGGCGAGCACGCCGGCGAAGGCCGCCAGCGCCACGCCGTAGCCGTAGGTGAAGGTGATCAGCAGCGGCACGTTGATGCCCAGCGCCTGGACGATCTGCGGGTTCTCGGTGCCGGCGCGCAGGTAGGCGCCGAGGCGGGTCTTCTCGATCATGAACCAGGTGCCGAAGCACACCGTCAGCGACGCGACGACGACCCACGCACGGTACAGGGGCAGGAACATGAAGCCCAGATGGATGCCGCCGGAGAGGGCTTCCGGCACCTCGTAGGATTCGCCGGAGATGCCGAACTGGTCGCGGAAGATGCCCTCGATGATCAGCGCCAGCCCGAAGGTGAGCAGCAGGCCGTAGAGGTGATCCAGCTTGTAGAGCTTGCGCAGCATGGTCCGCTCGAGGATCACGCCGAGCAGGCCGACCAGCAGCGGTGCGGCGATCAGCGCGACCCAGTAGTTGACCTGGAATTTGGTGAGGGCCAGCCAGGCGACGAAGGCGCCCATCATGTACTGCGCGCCGTGGGCGAAGTTGATGATGTTGAGCAGGCCGAAGATGATCGCCAGCCCGAGGCTGAGGATCGCGTAGAAGGAGCCGTTGATCAGCCCGACCAGCAACTGGCTGCCGAGCAGGGCGGTCGGGACGCCGAAGATTTCCATGGGGCACTCCAGTCCTGGTATCGCGTCGGGCTACCAGACAATGTTGGGGACGCTGCTCCCTGTGGCGGCGACGGCAGCCGCCACACAGGAGAGGGGCTGCCGCGATTACTTCTTGACCAGCGCGCAGCGCGACTGGGACAGGGGCTGGAAGGCCTCCGCCGCCGGGATGGTCTGGCGCACGTTGTAGTAGTCCCACGGGTACTTGGAGTCCGCCGGCTTCTTCACCTGCATCAGGTACATGTCGTGCACCATGCGGCCGTCGTCGCGGATCTGCCCGTTCTTCGCGAAGAAGTCGTTGATCGGCATCTTCTTCATCTGCGCCATGACCTTCTTGGTGTCGTCGGTGCCGGCCGCCTTGACCGCCTTCAGGTAGTGGTAGATCGACGAGTACTGGCCGGCCTGGACCATCGTCGGCATCTTCTTCTGCACGCCGAAGAAGCGCTTCGACCAGGCGCGGGTCTCGTCGTTGAGGTCCCAGTAGAAGCCTTCGGTCAGGTACATGCCCTGGGTGGATTTGAGGCCGAGTGCGTGTACGTCGGTGATGAACATCAGCAGGCCCGCCAGGGTCTGGGTCGGCGTGATGCCGAACTCGGCGGCCTGCTTGATCGAGTTGGTGGTGTCGGCGCCGGCGTTGGCGAGGCCGATGACCTGGGCGCCGGAGGCCTGGGCCTTGAGCAGGAAGGACGAGAAGTCCGAGCCCGGGAAGGGATGGCGCACCGAGCCGAGTACCTTGCCGCCGTTGGCGACGACCACCGCCGAGGCATCTTTCTCGAGGGCCTGGCCGAAGGCGTAGTCGGCGGTGATGAAGAACCAGCTCTTGCCGCCCTGCTTGGTGACAGCCCTGGCGGTGCCGTTGGCCAGCGCGTAGGTGTCATAGGCGTAGTGCACCGTCACGTCGTTGCACTGCTCGTTGGTGATGGCCGTCGAGCCGGGGCCGTTCATGATCGCGATGCGGTCCTTCTCTTTGGCCACCTTCATCACCGCCAGCGCGGTGGACGTGGTGACCAGTTCGGTGGCGGTATCCACGCCTTCGCGCTCGAACCATTCGCGGGCCTTGTTGGAGGCGATGTCGGCCTTGTTCTGGTGGTCGGCGGTGACCACCTCGATCTTGAAGTTCGGCTTCTCCTTGGCGATGAAGTCCTCGATGGCCATCTTGGTGGCCAGCACCGCGCCGGAGCCGGCCAGGTCGGAATAGGTGCCCGAGAGGTCGGTGAGCACGCCGATCTTCACCACGCCGCCGGAGATCTGCGCGTGGGCGCCGGCGGACAAGGTGGCGAGGGCGGCGGCACAGGCCAGGCTCATCGTCTTCTTCATGCTCATGTCTCTCACTCCTTCTGCTTGTTGTGTCGGGATGTTCAGACGCCCAGCGTGTGGTGCAGCCAGTCCATGCGGCCGGGCAATTCTTCCTTGCTGATCGTGGCCAGGATCTCGCCGTGCTCCAGCACGTAGTGGCGGTCGGCCAGCGGCGCGGCGAAGCGGAAGTTCTGCTCCACCAGGATGATCGTGAAGCCGCGTGCCTTGAGCTCGTTGATGACTTCGCCGAGCTTTTTGACGATGACCGGCGCCAGGCCTTCGGTGATTTCGTCGAGCAGCAGCAGCTTGGCGCCGGTGCGCAGCACGCGGGCCATCGCGAGCATCTGCTGCTCACCGCCGGACAGCTTGGTGCCGGGGCTGTTGCGGCGCTCCAGCAGGTTGGGGAACATCGCGTAGAGCTCGTCCACCGACATGCCGCCGCTGGCCACCTGGGGCGGCAGCAGCAGGTTCTCCTCGGTGGTCAGGGAGGCGAAGATCGCGCGTTCTTCCGGCACGTAGCCGATGCCGTAGCGGGCCATGCGGTGGGTCGGTTCGGCGATGACTTCCTTGCCATTCACCATGATCGAGCCGCTGCGCCGGCCCACCAGGCCGAGGATGGACTTGAGGGTGGTCGAGCGGCCGGCGCCGTTGCGGCCCAGCAGCGTGACGCACTCGCCGCGGCCGACGTGCAGTTCGATGCCGTGCAGGATGTGTGATTCGCCGTAGAACGCGTGCAGGTCGCGGATGCGCAGCATTTCGGGCTTGGGGTCGAAGGCGCTGGTCATGGGGCGGGCTTCCGGTCAGTGGTGGGCGTCGTGCATGTCGGCCGAGCCCACGTAGGCTTCGAGCACCTGCGGGTTCTTGGAGACCTCCGCGTAGGGGCCTTCGGCGAGGATGCTGCCTCGCTGCAGCACGGTGATGCGGTCGCACAGGTCGGCCACCACCGACAGGTTGTGCTCCACCATCAGGATCGTGCGATCGACGGACACCTTGCGGATCAGCGCGACGACGCGGGCGATGTCCTCGTGGCCCATGCCCTGGGTCGGTTCGTCGAGGAGCATCATCGTCGGCTCCAGCGCCAGCGTCGTCGCGATCTCCAGTGCGCGCTTGCGGCCATAGGGCATTTCGGCGGTGACGGTGTCGGCGAAGCCGGCCAGGTCCACCGATTCCAGCAGTTCCATCGCGCGGCCGTTGAGCGTGTCCAGGCTCTTTTTCGAGCGCCAGAAGTGAAACTCGGTGCCGAGCTTCCGCTGCAGGCCGATGCGTACGTTCTCCATCACCGTCAGGTGCGGAAAGGTCGCCGAGATCTGGAAGGAGCGCACCAGCCCGCGCCGGGCGGTGGCCGCCGGCGCCTCGCGGGTGATGTCCTGCCCGTCGAAGCTGATCGTGCCGCGGGTTGGCGGCAGGAACTTGGTGAGCAGGTTGAAAACGGTGGTCTTGCCGGCGCCGTTGGGGCCGATCAGCGCGTGGATGTGGCCGCGCCGGACTTTCAGATCCACACTGGAAACCGCGGTGAAGCCCTTGAATTCCTTCGTCAGGCCGGCGGTTTCGAGGATGTATTCGCTCATGGAGCCTCCCGCTGCGTGGCGGATCAACGTTTCGTTGGGAGGGTTCGGCGGGCGCGGACGGGAATGGGGCGCCGCTGCGTCTCGATGAAGTGGCAGGCCAGTCGCAGGGCGAGGGCGAGCGTGATGATCGTCGCCAGGATGGGCAAGGGGCTCATGGCGGTGTCTCCGTATCGTTATGGCTGCTAGCCTAGGGCCGGACCTTGTCCACAGCGTTGCTCAAATGTAACGAATGTTGCGATATGCCAGCCGGGCGGCCCTGCCGCGGAGCGCCTTTGCTGGCGCCACAAGGGCCTGGCGGCCGGGACGTGGCGAAGGCTAGGAAATACCCGAACGACGTGGGCCGATCATGGGGCTTCCCACGTCCGCTGCAGCACGGGCCGCCGCAAGCGCTAGAATGCAGGATTGCAACAAACCATTCGTTTGAAGACGGAGTCCCCCGAGATGCCCCAGTACCGTTCCCGCACCTCCACCGCCGGTCGCAACATGGCCGGCGCCCGCGCCCTGTGGCGCGCCACCGGCATGAAGGACGGCGATTTCGAAAAGCCGATCATCGCCGTGGTCAACAGCTTCACCCAGTTCGTACCGGGCCACGTGCACCTGAAGGACCTGGGCCAGCTGGTCGCGCGGGAGATCGAGAAGGCCGGCGGCGTCGCCAAGGAATTCAACACCATCGCCGTCGATGACGGTATCGCCATGGGGCATGGCGGCATGCTCTACAGCCTGCCCAGCCGCGACCTGATTGCCGATAGCGTCGAGTACATGTGCAACGCCCACACCGCCGACGCGATGGTGTGCATCTCGAACTGTGACAAGATCACCCCGGGCATGCTGATGGCCGCGCTGCGCCTCAACATCCCGGCGATCTTCGTGTCCGGCGGCCCAATGGAGGCCGGCAAGGTCAAGTGGGAAGCCAAGGTGATCTCCCTCGACCTGGTAGACGCCATGGTCAAGGCCGCCGACAGCAGCTGCTCCGACGAGGAAGTGGACGCCATCGAGCGCTCCGCCTGCCCGACCTGCGGCTCCTGTTCCGGCATGTTCACCGCCAACTCCATGAACTGCCTGACCGAGGCGCTGGGCCTGTCCCTGCCCGGCAACGGCACCGTGCTGGCCACCCACGCCGACCGCGAGCAGCTGTTCCTGCGCGCCGGCCGCACCATCGTCGGCATGGCCCGCCGTTACTACGAGCAGGACGACGAGTCCGTGTTGCCGCGCTCCATCGCCAGCTTCAAGGCCTTCGAGAACGCCATCAGTCTCGACGTGGCGATGGGCGGCTCCACCAACACCGTGCTGCACCTGTTGGCCGCCGCCAAGGAGGCCGGTGTGGATTTCACGATGAAGGACATCGACCGCATCTCCCGCCACGTGCCCTGCCTGTGCAAGGTGGCACCGGCCGTGGCCGACGTCCACATCGAGGACGTGCACCGCGCCGGCGGCATCATGGGCATCCTCGGCGAGCTGAACCGCGCCGGCCTGCTGCACACTGACCTGCCCACCGTGCATGCCAAGACCCTCGGCGAAGCGCTGGCCTCCTGGGACGTGATGCAGGCCCACGACAGCGGCGTGTTCAACTTCTACAAGGCTGCGCCGGGCGGCGTGCCGACCCAGGTCGCCTTCAGCCAGGACCGCCGCTGGAACGAGCTGGACCTGGACCGCAGCAAGGGCGTGATCCGTGACAAGGCCAACGCCTTCAGCCAGGAGGGCGGCCTCGCCGTGCTGTACGGCAACATCGCCGAGAAGGGCTGCATCGTGAAGACCGCCGGTGTCGATGAATCCATCTGGGTGTTCACCGGCCGCGCCCGCGTGTTCGAGAGCCAGGAAGACGCGGTGGCCGGCATCCTCGCCGACCAGATCGTCGCCGGCGACGTGGTGGTGATCCGCTACGAAGGCCCGAAGGGCGGCCCGGGCATGCAGGAAATGCTCTACCCGACCAGCTACCTCAAGTCCAAGGGCCTGGGCGCCGCCTGTGCGCTGCTCACCGACGGGCGTTTCTCCGGCGGCACCTCCGGCCTCTCCATCGGCCACGCCTCGCCGGAAGCCGCCTGTGGTGGCGCGATCGGCCTTGTGGAAGAGGGCGACACCATCGAGATCGACATCCCCAACCGCCGCATCAACCTGGCGGTGTCCGACGAGGTGCTGGCGACCCGTCGCGCCGCCCAGGACACCCGTGGCTGGAAGCCGGCCAACCGCGTCCGCCACGTGTCGGCCGCACTGCAGGCCTACGCGGCGCTCACCACCAGCGCCGATACCGGCGCGGTGCGTGATGTGACGCAGGTCCAGCGCTGAGTTTCACTGCAGCGTGATCGAACAAAGCCCGGCGAAAGCCGGGCTTTGTTTTTGTGGAGCAAGTTCCCGCGTCCGTGGACGTCGTTCAGACTGCGGAGTGCGAATGCGCCCGCCCCTGCAGTCTGTCGCGTCGCCCTGGCCTAGCGCGCCAGCTCCTCCAGTGACGCGTGCAGCTTGGGCACGAACAGCGCGTCCTGCTCGCTGATCTGGGCCAGGGCGTAGCGGATCAGCTGGGTGCCGGCGGGGATGGCATCCGGCGCATTGTCCAGTTCCGCGGCGAAGCGGCCGATGCTGCTGGCCACCAGCCGCGTGATGCGCGGGTTCTCGCCAAAGACGCGGGCTGTGCCGACGGCGTTGCTGATCAGCGCGGCGGTGGCCTCGAAGTGGTCGGGTTTCGGCTTGGCCATGGCGTGTCCTCCAGGGCAGGGGTCAATCCACGTGTACGTCGTCGGCTGCCCGGTTGGCGCCGTAGTTGCGCAGCCGGTTCTCGGCGGCGACGCCGAGGATCTTCAGCAGCCAGGGCGGCGGCGAGTTTTCCATCGCGTGCTGGAATTTGGTGATCACTTCGTCCGCGGTGCCGCCTTCCGCCAGTTTGATCGGGTAGATGTCGGCGCGGATGATCTTGGCCGCCGCCGGGCCGCCGACGGACACCACGTACACCACGTGGCAGTCGCCGATGAGCTGGGCGCGGAACAGGTTCTTGTCCGGCGCGAAATCCGCCTCGGCCGTGTGGCGGACGTCTATCAGGCGGCTCCCGGTGGGCGACACCTGATAGACCAGGAAGCGCAGGCAGGAGCCGAAGTGGCCGTTGAGTGCCAGGCCGAAGTCGGAGGCGATGGCGACGCGCACCGAGCCCGGCATGTCGCCTTCGTTGTAGGGCTCGAGCGGCGGCAGGCCCTCGTCGTCATCGGCGTCGCCCCACAGGATGCGCACGGCCAGCTTCATGGCTTCCAGGCCGATGCCGATGTCTTCACCATCCTCTTCGCCGTCGAGGCTGCCGAAGCCGGTTTTCAGGTGGGTGACGGTGATGTTGCGCAGGGTCTCGGTGTCGATGCTGTCGCCGAGGCATTCCTGCAGCACTTCGATGAGGCGGGTCAGGCCGATGTTGGGCATGGCCCGCGCGGCAAGGGCCACCCGGAGGGCGGCCTCGCGGGTGATCTTTTCGGGTTTTTCCATGGGGGACTCCGCTCGCTTGTGATGTTTCCCCAGCTATCAGCAGATACAGTGCCAGCTCCCGGTGCGTCGTCGGGTGTGCTGTTCAAGTGCTTGTCGGCAAAGCGGAAGTTGGCGGATGCCGGGGCCCGCCCAGCGGCCGGCGATGTGTCGTTTCAGCGACAAAGCCCGCATCCGGCGTGGCGGGAAAGCGGCGGCAGGATGTCGCCTTCCTGACAAGCCGGGGGCGTCAAGGGGGCTGGAATGCCGCGCCGGGGGCGCTATCCGGGCCTGGGAAGGCGTGGTTCGAAGCTTGCTAAGGCCTTGTTCGACACCGCCGGATTGCGGCGGTCTTCGACAATGCGACAGCGGGAGACCCACATGGATGCAAGAGTTAGCGTGAAGGACAGGAACGGCCGGGCGGTCACCGTGGGCGAACATGTGCGGATCCTGTCCGTTTCGCCGGACCCGGACATGGACGAGGACGAACTGGACATGATCATGTTCATGGTCGGGGCGATCTCC
The DNA here is from genome assembly GCF_058800215.1 of Zoogloea sp. GW822-FHT05C07. NCBI lineage: Bacteria > Pseudomonadati > Pseudomonadota > Betaproteobacteria > Rhodocyclales > Zoogloeaceae > Zoogloea > Zoogloea sp. GW822-FHT05C07. The sequence goes on along the minus strand of NZ_CM179510.1, from coordinate 1,360,503 downwards.
GAGGTGGAGAAGATCGATGAGGAGGGCCGCGCCTGGGTGACCATGTGGTGGAACTGCGTGGAGACGACGGCGGTGAGTAGCGTCGGCCTCTTCCCCCACGAAATGGAATGGGTGCCGCCGGAGCTGGGCTAGGGCGTGCGGACGTGCATGCCAAATCGTCGATTTTAAAGGTCCACAAACTTCAGGGCTGTTCGTTTCCGGACAGCCCCCGGGAAGGGCTCAAGCCCTGATCAGCCCGGGCAGTCCCCGGCCTGCAAACCCCGGGAACACCTCCGCCAGGCGCCCGTCGGCGAGGCGCAGGTGGCGTTCGCAGAGCGTGGCCAGCACATCGCGGAAGTCCGTGGTGACGGCCAGGTCGCGCCCTTCATAAAGGGCCGACGCGTCCAGGCCGGGCCAGCGGCCATGGACCTTGCCCCCGGCGACGCGGCCGCCGAGCAGCCACATCACGTTGCCATGCCCGTGATCGGTGCCGCCATTACCGTTCTGGCGCACGGTGCGCCCGAACTCGGACATCACCACGATCTGGGTTTCGTCCAGGCGTGGCCCGAGGCCCCGCGCCAATTCGGCCAGGCCCTGGGCCAGGGGCTGCAGGCGCCCGGCCAGCTGGCCTTTGGCTGCGCCCTGGTTGGCGTGGGTATCCCATCCTCCGACGGCCATGAAGGCTAACTGGATGCCCCCGTCCTGGCGCATCAGGCGCGCCAGGCGGGCCGCGTCGCCGGGAAAGCCCGCCGCAGGTGGGGCGCCGTTGTCGGCGGTGGTCATCTCCTGTGCGAGGCGGGCCGGGTCGAGGGCCTCCATGGCTTCCTTGTGGGCGCGCTGGGACTCCCGGTAGGCCCGTGACAGCTTGTCGTCGCTGTCGTACAGGCGATCGAAGGCCTGGGCGACCTTGGGCCGGTCGAGCAGGGTCGGGCGCGTGGCCCGGTCGCCCAGGGGCAGGTTCGCCACCGGCTGGCGCCCCGCCAGGGCACGCGGCAGCACTGCGCCCATGCCGAGGGCGCGCAGCGGCGCGGGGTTGGCCACCGGCGGCAACGCCCCGAGCAGGCGATTGAGCCAGCCGTCCGGGGTTGTCCTGCGCCCCGGCGTGCCGGACTCCATGTAGTCCTGGGCGTCGAAGTGGGAGCGGCTGGGGTCCGGCGACCCGGATGCATGCACGAAGGCCAGGCGCCCGCCCTGCCAGTACGGCAGCAGGGGCGCCAGGGCCGGGTGCAGACCGAAGCGCCCGTCCAGGTCCAGGACCCCGTTCTCGCCGCCCGGCGGGGCCAGGGCGATGGTCGATCTGGCGCGATAGTATTCGGGCTCGCCGTAGGGCACCACGATGCTCAGGCCATCCACCGCCCCGCGCAGGAACACCACCACCAGCCGGCCTGCGCCGGCTGCACCCGGTTCCCCCCGGGCCGCGATGGCCGAGCGCCCGCAAGGCAGCAGCACGGCGCCACCCAGAGCCGCCATCTTGAGGAAATCCCGGCGCAGCATCGCGTGTCTCCAGGGTCAGTGATGCATGAAATCAGGGCTGCCGAGCACCAGCGCGGCTCGCAGGGTCGGCGCCGATTGTTCCACCTCCGCGCGGGTCCTGGCCGAAATGGAACTGCCCAGGGTTGTCAGCAGGCGCGCCGCATCCACCGAGGGCTGCCCTTTGACGGACGCGTCGCGCATTTCCCGGGCGCGGCCGGCGCCGCTCGGCACGGCCGTGGCCAGCATTGCACCGCCCCCCTCGCCAGGCGCTTCGGCCAGGACCAGCCTGCCGCCCGCCAGGGCCGAAGCAAAGTCGATGCGGCGGCTCACCGCATCGGGGCTGAGCCAGGCGTCCTCGGTATTCTTGTAGCCGTCGGGGGGCAGGCAACCGTACAGCGGCATGCCCAGCTGATTGAGCGTTCCCAGCAGCGGGCGGACATTGCGCACCGGATTACCCGCAGCGCGCAGGGACGACAGCACGTACTGGTAAGGCGTCTTGAACTTGGCCCCCTGGAAGGCGGGGGTGCGGAACTCCTTGCTCGCGAACAAGCTCGCCAGCACCGCGCGGATATCGCCGTCGGTCTCCAGGAAGCGCCGGGACAAGTGTTCCACCAGGGTGGGGGGCGGAACATCGGCGACGAAATACTGGGCGAGCTGGTAGCTGATGTGCCTGGCAGTGGCCGGCTGGCGGGCCAGCACATCGAGCGCCCATTCGCCCTCGGCCTGGCCACGCGCCGTCACCGGGCGCCCCAGCCAGGTCTTGTCCCCGTTGTCGTGGCGCCGGGGGTCGAAGAAGAACAGGGCGTCGCCCCGTCTGGTGCGCGCATCGAAGGTCCAGCCTGTGAGCATGCGGGCCAGCTCGGTCACGTCATGCTGGCTATATCCCCCATCGACGCCGAGGGTATGCAGCTCCATCAACTCGCGGGCGTAGTTCTCGTTGAGGCCGGATGTCTTCGCCGCCGGCCCGCCGCCGCGGGGGTGGAAATCGGGCGACACGGACAGCCAGTTGTCCAGGTAGAACAGCATGGCCGGATGGTGGGCCGTGGCGCCCAGCAGATCGCGGAAGCGTCCCAGGGCGTAGGGCCGGATCGCCTCGCGCTCGTAAGACTCCACAAGGACGCGGTCGAGCCCCTTGCCGGCGAAGACATTGAAGTGATTGAACCAGAAATCGACCATGACCTCCTGCAACTGCCGGGGGCTTTGCAGCGCCTGCAGCAGGCGGGCTTCGCCGGCCTCCAGGGCCACGCGGCGCAACAGCTCCCGCCGCTGGGCCTTGGCATCCTCGCCCTCCGAGCGAACCGCCTGCTGCGCCTCCCGGAACTGGCCGATGAGTTCCCGGGGAGACGCATTTGCCGAATCGAGGCCCGCCAGATCGCGGCTGAGCGATCCGGGTATAGGCAAGCGTTCGGGATGCAGTTGCTCATCGATATAACGATCGACACCCACCTGCATGACGTGGGCCAGATCGCCCGGCGCGGGGCCAAAGCTCAGGCGGTTGAGGACATGCAGCGCGGCTCGCTCGCCGGCGCCGTCGTCCGCGCGCAGCGCCACTGGCGTGAGAAAGGCCAACAACAGCGCTACCGCGCAGCCCAGTTTCCCAACGGCTGGAGCCATGGCCGCGAACCCTTACTGGCCGATCTGGCGGCTGACCGCGTTTTCCTGCTGGTTCAGGGTCCGCTGTTCGCGCTTGGTGATATGGCCTCCGTTCTGGCTGGCCATCATGCGCTCCTCGCGGCGGATCTGCCGGTCTTCCCTGTGCAGGGCAGCGGCCTGCTTGCCACTGATCTCCCCTTCCTTCACTTCCTGATTGATGCGGTGATTCTGGTTCGCCAGCCGGCCATTCACTTCGGCGCGACGGGGATGCGTCTTGGCCCACTGACCATCGGCCGCAAAAGTGTTGCCTATGACAACGGAAGCCATGGCGGACACGACGAGGGCGGAAAACAGGTTGCGATGCTGCTTGGTCATGATGATCTCCTCCGCAGGAAAGGGGCTTTCAATTGGAGCAGGCGCGAATCGTCCTGCCTGCGAACACTAACGTTCTGGCCTGACGCCTGTTTGACATCGAAAATGTAAGCAAGCGGCCTCATTTGCAAGCACGTGTTGCGCGGGCCGCCTCTGCCTCTTTCAAGCCGGTGCGGATTCAGAGCTTCTTTTCCATGAACAGGGCCTGGCCCATGGCCGGGTCGAGCTGGTAGCCCGCGAAGCCGCTGTTCAGGTAGGCCTGGCGGGCGCCGGCATTGCCTTCGAGCACCTCGAGGGTCAGCTTGCAGCAGCCCCGTTGCCGCGCCACCTGTTCGGCGTGGGCCAGCAGGGCCGTGGCGATGCCGCGGCGGCGGAAGTCTTCATGCACGATGATGTCGTGCACATTCAACAGCGGTTTGCCGGCGAAGGTGGAGAAGCCCTCCACGCAGTTGATCAGCCCTGCGGCCTGCCGCTCCTCCTTCTTGTTCCAGTAGGCAATGAAGCTCAGCACGGTCGGGCGGCGGCGCAGTTCGTCCGGCAGGCGCGTGCGCAGCGTGTCGCTCATGGCCTGGCCGCTGCCGGTCGGGCCACGCATGTAGTGGTCGAGCAGGACGAGGAAGTCGTCGCGCTGGGCTGCGTCGTCGAAGTCGACGGGCTGGATGGAAAGGTCGCTCATCGTAGGGATCGGAAAACTCGGGTTTATGTCGTTTGATTGGTTTGGAAGTGGACGTATGGTTTCCGTTTGACCGGTCAGTCGATTACCAGTCTCCCGGCGCTATTGGCGCGACGGCCTGTCGTGAATTGATAAAGCCTTGTCGGATAAGGGTTTTTGAAGCGTTCCGAAATTGGGCACGCTTTTTGTTAAATCCCCTCTCGCCATGTGCGACCGTGCCGGCCCGCTTGCGTCGCAATAGATCAGAACATATCCGGGCCCGATGTTCCACCAGGGGGTTGGTATCCATGACTGAAACGTTCTACGAAGTGCTGCGGCGGCAAGGCATCACGCGCCGCAGCTTCATGAAATTCTGCAGCCTGACGGCCACCTCGCTGGGCCTCGGCAGCGCTTTCGTACCCAAGATCGCCCACGCGCTGGAAAACAAGCCGCGCACGCCGGTGATCTGGCTGCACGGTCTGGAGTGCACCTGCTGCTCGGAGTCCTTCATCCGCTCGGCCCATCCGCTGACCAAGGACGTGGTGCTGTCGATGCTGTCCCTCGATTACGACGACACGCTGATGGCGGCTGCCGGCCACCAGGCCGAGGCGATCATCGAAGAGGTCAAGAAGAAGTACAAGGGCAACTACATCGTTGCCGTCGAAGGCAATCCGCCGCTCAACGAAGATGGCATGTTCTGCATCCACGGCGGCCGTCCCTTCGTGGAAGTGCTGAAGGAAACCTGTGCCGACGCCAAGGCCATCATCAGCTGGGGTGCCTGCGCGTCCTACGGCTGCGTGCAGGCCGCCAAGCCGAACCCGACCCGCGCGACGCCGGTGCACAAAGTGATCACCGACAAGCCCATCGTGCGCGTGCCCGGTTGCCCGCCGATCGCCGAGGTGATGACCGGCGTCGTCACCTACATGCTGACCTTCGACAAGATTCCCGAGCTGGATCGCCAGGGCCGCCCGAAGATGTTCTACGGCCAGCGCATTCACGACAAGTGCTACCGTCGTCCTCACTTCGACGCCGGCCAGTTCGTCGAGAACTGGGACGACGACGCGGCGCGCAAGGGCTATTGCCTTTACAAGATGGGCTGCAAGGGCCCGACCACCTACAACGCCTGCTCGTCGATGCGCTGGAACGGCGGCGTCAGTTGGCCGGTGCAGTCCGGCCACGGCTGCATCGGCTGCTCGGAAGACGGCTTCTGGGACAAGGGCAGCTTCTACGACCGCGTCACCGACATCAAGCAGTTCGCCATCGAAGGCAATGCCGACAAGGTCGGCGGCACGGCGGCCGGCGTGGTCGGTGCGGCGGTTGCCGCCCATGCCGCGGTGACGGCGCTGGCGCGGGCCCGCAGCGACAAGCAGGGCGACAACCAGAATTCGGGAGATAAATAATGACTGTGCTTGAAACCCAGGGCTTCAAGCTCGATAACTCCGGCAAGCGCGTGGTGGTCGATCCGGTGTGCCGGATCGAGGGCCACATGCGTGTCGAGGTGAACATCGACGACAAGAACGTGATCCGCAACGCGGTGTCCACCGGCACCATGTGGCGCGGGCTGGAGGTGATCCTGAAGGGCCGCGACCCGCGCGATGCGTGGGCCTTCACCGAGCGGATCTGTGGCGTGTGCACCGGCACCCATGCGCTGACGTCCGTGCGCGCGGTGGAAGATGCCTTGGCGATCCAGATCCCGGAGAACGCCAACATCATCCGCAACCTGATGCAGCTGAACCTGTACATCCACGACCACCTGGTGCACTTCTATCATCTGCACGCGCTGGACTGGGTGGACGTGGTGTCGGCGCTGAAGGCCGATCCGAAGAAGACCTCCGAACTGGCCCAGAGCATTTCCAGCTGGCCGCTGTCCTCGCCGGGCTATTTCCGCGACGTGCAGAACCGCTTGAAGAAGTTCGTCGAATCCGGCCAGCTCGGCCCCTTCATGAACGGCTACTGGGGCAACCCGGCCTACAAGCTGCCGCCCGAAGCCAACCTGATGGCGGTCACTCACTACCTGGAAGCGCTGGATTTCCAGAAGGACATCGTCAAGGTCCACACCATCTTCGGCGGCAAGAACCCGCACCCGAACTGGCTGGTCGGCGGCGTGCCCTGCGCCATCAACCTGGAAGGCACCGGCGCGGTCGGGGCGATCAACATGGAGCGCCTGAACCTGGTCAGCTCCATCATCGACCGCTGCATCGACTTCATCGACAACGTCTACATCCCTGACCTGAAGGCCATCGCCAGCTTCTACAAGGACTGGACCTACGGCGGCGGCATCTCGTCCCAGGCGCTGCTGTCCTACGGCGACATCCCGGACAAGGCCAACGATTACTCCGCGTCCAGCCTGCTGCTGCCGCGCGGCGCGATCATCGGCGGCGATCTGACCAAGATCCACGAGGTGGACCTGAAGGACCCGGAACAGATCCAGGAATTCGTCGCCCACAGCTGGTACAAGTACGCCGACGAGTCCAAGGGGCTGCATCCCTTCGATGGCGTCACCGAGCCGCACTTCGAGCTCGGCAAGAACACCAAGGGTACCAAGACCCGGATCGAGAGCCTCGACGAAGCGGGCAAGTATTCGTGGATCAAGGCGCCGCGCTGGCGCGGCAACGCGATGGAAGTGGGCCCGCTGGCCCGCTACGTGATCGGCTACGTGCAGAAGAACCCGGAGTTCAAGGAACCCGTCGACAAGCTGCTGTCCGACCTCGGCCTGCCGCTGCAGGCGATCTTCTCGACCCTCGGCCGTACCGCCGCGCGGGGCCTGGAGGCCTCGTGGGCGGCGCACAAGTCGCGCTACTTCTTCGACAAGCTGATCGCCAACCTGAAGGCCGGTGACCTCAATACCGCCAACATCGACAAGTGGGAGCCGAGCAAGTGGCCGGCCGAAACCAAGGGTGCCGGCTTCACCGAGGCGCCGCGCGGCGCGCTGGGGCACTGGATCAAGATCAAGGACGGCCGTATCGACAACTACCAGGCCGTGGTGCCGACCACCTGGAACGGCGGTCCGCGCGACGACAAGGGGCAGATCGGCGCCTTCGAGGCCTCGCTGATGAACACCCCGGTGGCCAAGCCCGACGAGCCGCTGGAGATCCTGCGCACGCTGCATTCCTTCGATCCCTGCCTGGCCTGCTCCACCCACGTGATGGCGCCGGACGGACAGGAAATGGCATCGGTCAAGGTTCGCTGAGGAGGCAATGATGACCCCCATGCTCACTTCGTTTGCCAGGCCCTGCGGGGCCGCCTGTCGGGAGGGCTGATCATGTTGTCACAACAGGACATGCTGGAAGCCGAGAGGCACGGCCGGCAGGTACGCTCGATCTACGTGTATGAAGCCCCGGTGCGCCTGTGGCACTGGATCAACGCGCTGGCGATGGTGGTGCTGGCGGTCAGCGGCTACTTCATCGGCAAGCCGCTGCCGACGCTGCCTGGCGAGGCGTCCGACAACTTCCTGATGGGCTACATCCGCTTCGCCCATTTCGCTGCAGCCTACATCTTCGCGGTAGGGCTGGTCGGGCGGGTGTATTGGGCTTTCGTCGGCAACCACCATTCGCGCCAGATCTTCAAGCTGCCGATCTTCAACGGCCACTGGTGGAGCGAAGTGTTCTTCGAGCTGCGCTGGTATCTGTTCCTCGAGAAGCAGCCGAAGAAATACGTCGGTCACAACCCGATGGCGCAGCTGATGATGTTCTTCTTTTTCACCGTGCTGGCCTTCGGCATGCTGTGCACCGGCTTCGCGCTGTATGGCGAGGGCCTGGGTCTCGGCTCCTGGGCCGACCGTCTGTTCGGCTGGGTGATCCCGCTGCTCGGCGGCTCGATGCAGACCCACAGCCTGCACCGGCTGGGCATGTGGATCATGATGAGCTTCGCCGTCGTGCATGTGTATGCGGCGATCCGTGAAGACATCATGAGCCGCCAGAGCCTGATCTCGACGATGGTGTCGGGCTGGCGGATGTTCAAGGACTGAGTGTTGCGCACTACCGCGCAATGACCCGCAAGGTCTCCCTCCCCGGGCCGGACCGTCCCTGGAAACAGGGCGTTCCGGCCTTTCTGCGTCTACGCCCGGGAAGGCGCCCGCTGCATCCGGGCTTCTTTCTGGAGAGCCGTTTCCTGGTGCCCCTGGGCATCACCCAGGATGCGCTGGCGAAGGCGCTGGGGATCTCCCGGCGCCGGGTCAATGAGCTGGTGCGCGGCAAGCGTGCCGTGACGCCGGATACGGCGGTACGGCTGGCGCTGCTGTTTCAGCTGGAGCCGGCTTTCTGGCTGGGGTTGCAGTTGCAGTGGGACTTGTATCGGGAGTGCCGGGCCGTGGGCGGCCCGGATCGCTCAGGGGATCAGTGACAGCATGTGAATGATGCCGGCGGAGCACAGCGTCAATAGCAGCACTGCGCTGATTCCGGCGGCTGCCAGTGGGGCATAGCTGACATTGGAGAAGTGGCGCCCGCAGTTGCGGCAGCGGAAATACTCGCTGAACTGGATGCCGGCGATCCGACGCGGCTTGATCCGGGAAATGCGTATGTCGGTGCTGCCGCAGTGGACGCAGGTCGGCGTCGTCGGTGTCCAGAACGAGGTGCGGCGTGCCGGGCGGTGGCGGTCCTCAGTGCGGAGCGCATGCGCTTTGGCCTTGACTGCTGGTGAGGCGGGTGGGCGCCCCGTGTCGTTCTCCGGCGTCGTGCTGTCGGGTTCGGCCTCGTCGTCGTTTTGCTTGGCGGATCGTCGGCTACGGTGCAGGTGGAAGGCCAGGGCGCTTGCCACCAATGTCAGTGCGATGATCAGCCCGGTCTTCAGGTGGGGCAGGATGCCCAGATACAGGCTCTTCAGGTCCTGCAAGCTCCAGGACGAGTCGTCCGCCGCCGCAGGCGTGCTGGACGACGTGGTGGACTCGCCGCTCTGGTTCTTGAGTTCTTTCAGTTTTTCGTGGCCATGCCAGGCGGCATCGGCGGGCCCCATGCCGGCCCGGGTCAGCAGCACTGCATCATCGAAGGCAAAGCCGGCCTCCCACCAGGCCAGGCGGTCGCGCGGGGTAAAGCCCTCGCGTTTCCATTGGGCCGGATCGGACTGGTCCAGGTCCGCCATCAGCGTGCGGTTGTTCTTGGTCGAGTCACGCCATTCGGCCGCTTCGTCCGGATCGAACCCCTTGTCCGACCAGGTGCGGGCCACCAGCGGTGGAAAGCCGGCGTGCTTCCAGGCGAGGGCGTCCTGCGGCTTGAACGCGTAGTTTTCCCACTCCCGGGCTTCCGCCGGCCTCATGCCGGTATCTTCCCAGCGGGAGATCTTGCGGGGGGCCGACTGTGCGTCCCCCTCCGTCTCCGCGGCGGCGGTACTCGCTGGTTTCTCGGGGTTGTCTTCCGCCGGCCAGGCCAGCGGTGCAGCCGTCAGGAGGGCAAGGGCGGTGAGGCTGGGGAGGATCTTCTTCATGGGCTCAAGACAATAAACCACTCCGTTCGGGAGTGCAGCGCAAATTCCGTTGCAATGCGGAAAAATTCCTCCTGTGTTGCCCGTGATATGTCTTTGAAATATATGCATGGCAGCGCGTGATGTCGGGCGGGACTGCCGGGCAGGGGGTGGTATGCGAATGGTCTTTTTTTGTGTTCTTTGGTGGAAGGATGTGTTTCTATTTTTTGTTTGTTTGGAATGATGGTATCCGCCCTGCGTCGCAGGGGGCATTTGCGCCCGCTCGGATTGGGCCAGGCAGGCCTTGCGGACACGCTTTCCGGCGACGAATCCGGCTGAGCCCAAGTCCGGCACGGAACTTGATTGTGTAACCTATCCCGTTACAAAGGCGTGTTCATGACTTCCGTGCCGCGAATTCTCGTTTTGGGTATCGGCAATCTCCTGTGGGCCGACGAAGGCTTCGGCGTGCGTTGTGTGGAGGCACTGGCCGAACGCTATGCGTTGCCGGACAACGTCACCGCGATGGACGGCGGTACCCAGGGCCTGTACCTGTTGCCCTATGTGGAGGAGGCGCAGCGCCTGCTGGTCTTCGATGCTGTGGATTATGGCGATGCGCCGGGCACGCTGCGCATCGTCACCGGCAGTGAGGTGCCGCGCTTCATGGGTGCGAAAAAGATGAGTCTGCACCAGACTGGTTTCCAGGAGGTGCTGGCGTCTGCCGAGTTGCTCGGCCGCCTGCCCGAAGAACTGGTGCTGATCGGTTGTCAGCCGGTTGAGCTGGAGGATTTCGGCGGCAGCCTGCGCGATGCGGTGAAGGCGCAGATCGAGCCGGCGCTGGCGGTAGCCGGCGAATGGCTGGCCCGCTGGGGCTCGCCGCTGGCCCCGCGCGAAGGTGCCGGGCCGCGCCTCAACGAAGGCAGCCTGGAAATGGCCAATTACGAGTCCGGCCGCCCCAGCGAGCAGGAGGCCTGCCGCTTCGGCGATGCGCGCTTCCTGCAGGAGGGCTGAGCCGTGTGCCTCGGCGTACCGTATCGCGTTATCGAATCCGCCGGCTGGATGGCCCGCTGCGACGGGCCGGACGGCGAGCAGCACATCGACCTGTCGCTGGTCGGCGAACAGCCGCCCGGCGCCTGGCTGCTGACCTTTCTCGGCGCCGCGCGGGAGGTGATCGACGCCGACCGGGCCGCCGCCATCAACAACGCGCTGGCAGCGCTCGATGCGGCAATGGCCGGCGACCATGCGCGCATCGATGCGCTGTTCGCCGACCTGGTCGATCGCGAACCGAGCCTGCCCGATCACTTGAAGGATCTTTCATGAGCGTTCAATTCGCGCCGCCCCAGTCGTCCCTCGACAAGCTGGACGCGGCCCTCAAGCGCCTGGCCGAGCGCCACGGCTTCGAGCGCGTCGCCGACGCGGCCGCCTTCGACGCCGGCGCGGGGCTGGCCGTGCTGCTGCTGACCGACGACCCCCAGCGCAGCCCCGAATCCCTCGACGTCATCGTCGTGCTGCCCGAGGCGTTGCAGGCCCTCGGCCTGCCGGCGCGGCGCTTCGCCGCCGATGCGCAGGTGAGCCCGCAGCTCGCCAAGCGGTTTGGCGCCAGCCGTTTCCCGAGCGTCGTCGTGCTGCGCGACGGCGCTTACCTGGGCGCCTTCAGCGGCATCCTCGACTGGGGCCCCTTCGTCGGCGAGCTGCAAGGCCTGGCTGCCGCCGCCCCCAGCCGTCCCCCGATTTCCGTTGCTGTCCAGGACGCCAGGAGCTGTTCATGAAACCCTTCCCGATTCCCGTCGTACCCGTCGGCCCCGGTTCGCAGACCGACGAAGCGCCCGACTACCTGGCCATGCCGAGCGGCATGAACACCTTCCAGGCGCCGCGCCTGCCGGAGGCCGCCAGCGCCGCCGACATCGCGCGGGCGGCGGAGGTGCTCGAAGGCCTGCTGGCGGTGATGCGCAACCAGCCCATCGACGCCGCCCAGCCGGCGACGGCGCTGCTCGACGATGAGTCGGCCGGCGTCCGCGAAGTTCTGACCCAGTCCCTCGGCTTTGGCGAGGTGTCGGCCTTCACGCTGGCGCCGAGCCGCGTGCGCGTGCAGGAAACCGCCTTCGCCGCGCTGTGGCGCGTGCTGGAGGAGGGCGTCGATGGGCAAATCGTCGCCGACCGCCTCTTCGCCGGTCCGGTGCCGGTCGAGCTGTACGCGGCGATGCGCGCCACCACGCTGCCCGAGCTGAGCCTGCCGCCGCTGCTGCCCAACATGATGAACGGCGAGGCGCTGCTTGCCGAAGTCCAGCAGCAGGCCGCCCGCCATCAGTTCGGCAAGCCCGCCCACGTGATCAACCTGACCCTGCTGCCGGTCACCGAGACGGATCTGGACTACCTGTACGGCGCCCTCGGCCACCGGGAGGTGTCGATCCTGTCGCGCGGCTACGGCAACTGCCGCGTCACCAGCACGCGGCTCTCCAATGTGTGGTGGGTGCAGTACTTCAACAGCATGGACAGCCTGATCCTCAACACCATCGAGGTGGTGGACATGCCGGAGGTGGTGCTGGCAGCCGCCGAGGACTACGCGGACTCCATCGAACGCCTGGGCGAATACATCCTGATGCTGAAGGAGGGTTGAGCATGTTCGAGGGCTCCTTCCTCGGCGACGGCGCCAAGCTGGCCGATACCGACAAGCTGGAATGCGGCATCTGCTGGTCGGTCTACGATCCGGCCGAAGGCGACGAGCACTGGGGTATTCCGCCCGGCACGCCGTTCTCGCGGTTGCCGGAGCACTGGCGCTGCCCCACCTGCGATGCGCCGCAGCACAAGTTCATGGTGCTGAAGGATGACTGATCCGCTGGCCGCCGCCGGGCTGGTCGAGCGCATCGAGGCCTGCTACCGCGGCGTCGCCGCCGGAGCGATGGCCGACGTGCCGCTGTGCAACCCCGTGCTGTCCGTGCGGCTGCTGGGGCTGGCGGACTGGGAAGGCGTCCGCGTCGGAGTGCTGGTGATGCCGTGGGCGATCAACCTGCTGCTGCTGCCGGGCAGCACCCCGTGGCAGGTGGTGCCGGCGCTGTCCAAGCAGCACTGGCGTTTCCCGAGCGGCGATTACGAGTTCATCCACGCCGAGGATGTCGGCTTCGGGCCCTTCCAGGTGTGCTCGTTGTTCTCGCCGGCGCTGGAGTTCGATTCGATGGAGGCCGCCTGCGCGACGGCCCAGGCGGCCTTGTTGGCCCTGTTGCGCCCGCCGCTGGAGGCGTCCGTGGACGCGTCGGCGGTCGAGCCCATGTCGCGCCGGCGCTGGCTGTTCGGGCGCGGCAACGCGTCGGCGGCGTGAGGCGGGAGCATTACCGATGATGAATGGCCCCCTTGCCGGCGGGCTGCGCGTCAGCGCGCGCTGGGCGGATGGCTGTTTGCACGACTGGCGGGTCCATCTGCTCCGGCCACCGGTCGCCAAGGCCCTGGTCGGGCTTACGCCGGACGAGGCGCTGAGCCGCGTGCCGCTGTACTACAGCCTGTGCGCACAGGCCCAGCGGGAAGCCGGGCGCCTGGCCCTGCTGGCTGCCGGGTGGGCCACCGAGGAGCCGACGGAAAGCTGGCTGCTGTGGGCCGAGTGCCTGCACGAACACCTGTGGCGCCTGCTGCTCGACTGGCCGCGGCGTTTCGGCGCGGCGCCGCAGACGGCAGCCTTCGCGGCCTGGCGTGGCGCGCGCGGGCGGGGGCGGCAGGCCCTGGTGGCGGCCACCGCGCGGGTGGTCGACGAAACCCTGTGGGGCGGTGGCCGCGAAGGGGCGCTTGAGGCAGGGTTGAACCGCCTGGACGCCGAAGGGGCGCCGGCGATCCGCGCCGGGCTCGAAGCCCGTTTGCTGGCGGTGCACGCGGCGCTGGAATCCCTGGCGGCGGACGACGTCTATCCCTACGGCAGCACCGGCCGGCCGGCGGCCGGGCACGGCGAGGCGTGGATCCATACGGCCCGTGGTGCGCTGCGCCACGAACTGCGGTTGGACGGGGGCCGCGTTGCCGCCTGGCGTGTGGAGGCGCCGACGGATCGCAATTTCATTGGCGAAACAGGTATCGTGAAGCTGCTACCCGCCGAGCTGACGACGCGGGCCGCGGCGCAGGAGGCGGTGGAGCGGGCGGTGCTGCTGCTCGACCCCTGCGTGGCGTATGAAGTGGAGATTGCGGATGCATGAAATGTCGCTGGCGGAAGGGATCCGCCAGATCGTCGAGGACGCCGGGCGCAGCCAGGGCTTCAATAGGGTGAAGACGGTGGTGCTGGAAATCGGTCAGCTGTCATCGGTGGAGCCGGACAGCCTGCGCTTCTGCTTCGACGTGGTGATGCAGGACAGCATCGCTGCCGGCGCGGCGCTGCAGATCGACAGCGTGCCCGGCAGCGGCTGGTGCATGCAGTGCGCCGAGACGGTGCCCGTCGCGGCGCTGTACGATCCGTGCCCGAAATGCGGCAGCTACCAGGTGCAGGCCACCGGCGGCACCGAGATGCGGGTCAAGGAACTAGAAATCGAATGAAGGTGGTTTGAGACATGTGCAATGTGTGCGGTTGCGGAACCGGAGAAACCCGCCTGGAGGGCGAAGCCCTCGATCACGAGCATGAACACGAGCACGTGCACGCCGACGGCAGCGTGCATCGCCATGCCCATCACCACGCGGACGAGCATGCGCACGGCCACACGCCCTACCAGTGGGTGCCGGCCGCGGCCCATGGGCACACCCACCGCCATGCCGACGGCTCTGTGCACAGCCACGACCACGCCCAGGAGGGCGAGCACATCCACGACCATGGCGACGGCAGCGTGCACTACGGCCACGGCCCGGCCGGCGCCCACGCGCCGGGCATGAGCCAGGCGCAGATGGTCAAGATCGAGCAGAACATCCTCGCCAAGAACGACGGCTACGCCGAGCGCAACCGCAGCTGGCTGGCCGACCGGGGCATCCTGGCGCTGAACCTGGTGTCCAGCCCGGGCTCCGGCAAGACCACGCTGCTGGTGCGCACCATCGAAGAGTTGAAGAGCAAGGTGCCGGTCGCCGTCGTCGAGGGCGACCAGCAGACCAGCTTTGACGCCGAGCGCATCCGCGCCACCGGCGCGCCCGCGCTGCAGATCAACACCGGCAAGGGCTGCCACCTGGACGCCCACATGGTCGGCCGCGCGCTGGAAAAACTGACTCCGCCGGAAGACAGCGTGCTGCTCGTCGAAAACGTCGGCAACCTGGTCTGCCCGGCTGCCTTCGACCTGGGTGAGGCCGCCAAGGTGGTGGTGCTGTCGGTGACGGAAGGGGAGGACAAGCCCCTCAAGTATCCGGACATGTTCGCCGCCGCGCGCTTGATGCTGGTGAACAAGATCGACCTGCTGCCCTACCTGAGCTTCGACGTGCACAAGGCCATCGACTTCGCGCGGCGGGTCAATCCCCGGCTCGAGGTGATTCAGGTGTCCGCCACCACTGGCGCCGGTTTTGCCGACTGGCTGGAATGGATCGACGCCCGTCGCGGCGAGGCCCGCGCCGGCCGTCAGCAGACCGTCGCCCAACTGCGCGCGCGCATCGCGGAGCTGGAAGCCCGGCTTGCCGCCAAGGGGTGACGCGCCGATGCTGATGATCGTCGATCCGACCTGCGTTGCCCGCCGCCTGCGCGTGCGTGGCGTCGTGCAGGGCGTGGGCTTCCGGCCCTTTGTTTACCGCTTCGCCCGCACGCTCGGGCTCACCGGCTGGGTGCGCAACGATGGCGCCGGCGTGGAAATTGAGATCCAGGGTGGTGAAGCCATCCTCGATGCCTTCACCCAGTGCCTGGCCAGCGAATCGCCGCCGCTGGCGCGGGTGGACTCCATCGAGCCGGAGGTGATCGCGCCTGATCTGGCGCGCACCGAGTTCATGATCCTGCCCAGCGCCGACAGCGCGGTGGCCACCGCCATCGGCCCGGACACGGCGATATGCCCGTCCTGTCTCGGCGAGCTGTTCGACCCGGACGACCGCCGCTGGCGCTACGCCTTCATCAACTGCACCAACTGCGGCCCGCGCTACACGATCACCCGCCACCTGCCCTACGACCGCGCCCACACCAGCATGGTGGCTTTTCCGCAGTGCCCGCACTGCGAGGCCGAGTACGCCTTTCCGGGCGACCGGCGTTTCCATGCCGAGCCCAACGCCTGCCCGATCTGCGGCCCCCATCTGAGCCTTTACGAACCTCACGGCGTGCGTGCGCTGGCCCGCGACCCGGTGGGCGAGACGCTGCGCCGCCTGCAACTCGGAGAGATCGTCGCGCTGAAGGGCCTGGGCGGTTTCCACCTGGCCTGCGACGCCGCCGACGGCGACGCGGTGACCCGCCTGCGGGTGCGCAAGCGCCGCCCGCACAAGCCGCTGGCGCTGATGTTCGCCAACCTGGCCAGCGTGAAGCGCTGGGCGCGGGTGTCGGAGGCGGAAGCTGCGGCGCTGGAAAGTCCCGAGCGGCCGATCGTGCTGCTGGAAAAGCTGCCGGGCTTCGACCGGATGTTCCCGGGCATCGCGCCGGGCCTCGATGAAGTCGGCGTGATGCTGCCCTACACGCCGCTGCAATACTTGATCTTCCACGACGCCGCCGGCCGACCGGCCGGCACCGCGTGGCTGGCCGACACGCAGCCGCTGGGCCTCCTGATGACCAGCGCCAACCCCCACGGGGAGCCGCTGGTGAAGGACAACGCCGAAGCCTTCGAACGCTTGGCCGACATCGCCGACGTGCTGCTGATGCACGACCGGGACATCGTCGTGCGCTGCGACGACTCGGTGCTGCGCCTGCGTCCGGATCTGCCGGCCGGGCCGCATGAAGCAGCAGGGGCTGGCATCCAGTTCATGCGCCGCGCGCGGGGCTTCACGCCGCTGTCCCTGCCACTGCCCGACGACGGCCCGGTGGTGTTGGCCTTCGGTGCCCACCTCAAGGCGACCCTGTGCCTGGCCCGCGGGCGTGAGGCCTTCCTGTCCCAGCACATCGGCGGCCTCGACAACCCGGCGGCCTGCGCGGCGCTGGACGAGGCGGCCGAACACCTGCAGTCCATCCTGTCGGTACAGCCGGCGGCGGTGGCCCATGACGCCCATCCCGATTACTACTCGACGCAGGCCGCGCTGGCGCTGGCCGAGCGCCTGGACATCCCGGCGATCCCGGTCCAGCACCACCACGCCCACCTGGCCGCGGTGTGCGCCGAGCATCGCCTTGAAGGGCCGGTGCTCGGCCTGGCCGCCGACGGCGTCGGTCTCGGTACCGACGGCATGCCTTGGGGCGGCGAACTGCTCTACGTGGATGGCGCCGAGTTCCGCCGCCTCGGCCACCTCAGCCCCTTGCCGCTGCCCGGCGGCGACCGCGCTGCGCGGGAGCCGTGGCGCATGGCCTGCGGCGTGCTGCACGCGCTGGGGCGGGGTGACGAGGCTGCGCGGCGTTTCCCCGAACAGGCCGGCGTCGAGCAGGTGCTGGTGATGCTGCAGAAGGGCACCCGCTGCCCGCCGACCACCAGCCTCGGCCGCTGGTTCGACGCGGCGGTCGGCCTGCTCGGCATCTGCGACACGATGACTTTCGAAGGCCAGGCGGCGATGCTGCTGGAGTCCCTCGCGCGAGCCTTCGGCGACTGCCTGGCGCTGCCCGGCAGCTACTACATCGACGAGCGCCCGGAGGCGGGCCTGTCGGTGCTCAATCTCTATCCGCTGCTCAATCACCTCGCCGATGAGGACGATGCGGCCCGCGGCGCGGCCCGCTTCCACGCCGGGCTCGTCGATGGCCTGGCCCAATGGCTCGGCAACGCGGCCCTCGCCACTGGCATCCGCCAGGTCGTGCTGTCCGGCGGCTGCCTGCACAACCGCCTGCTCGCCAGCGGTCTGCGCACGCGTCTGCAGGCCCGCGGGCTGAAGGTGTTCGAAGCCCAGCACGCGCCTCCCGGCGACGGCGGCGTGGCCCTCGGCCAGGCCTGGGTGGCCCGCGCGCAGCTGGCGCGGGGCGTGTGGTGAGCGCCGGGCTGCCCGGCAACAGGAAGGACTGAATTCATGTGTCTCGCAATTCCGACCCGTGTGGTCGAACTCCTGCCCGACGGCCAGGCCCTGGTGGACCTGGGCGGCGTGCGCAAGACGATTTCCCTCGAACTGGTGGACGACGTGCTGCCCGGTGACTACGTGATCGTCCACGTGGGCTACGCGCTGACCCGCCTCGACCCGGAAGAGGCCGAGCGCACGCTGGCGCTGATGCGGGAAGCCGGCATCGACGTGGCCGGCGAGGCGGCGTCCGCATGAAGTACGTGGACGAATTCCGCGACGGGGAGGTCGCCCGCGGCCTCGCCGAGGCCATTGCCCGCGAAGTGCGGCCGGACCGGCGTTACGCCTTCATGGAGTTCTGTGGCGGCCATACCCACGCGATCTCCCGCTACGGCGTGGCCGATCTGCTGCCGCCGCAGGTGCGCATGATCCACGGCCCTGGCTGCCCGGTGTGCGTGCTGCCCATCGGCCGCATCGACCAGGCCATCGGCCTGGCGCTCGAGCGTGGCGTCACCGTGTGCACCTACGGCGACACCCTGCGCGTACCGGCTTCCGGCGGCTTGTCGATGCTGCGCGCGCGGGCCAGGGGCGCCGACATCCGCATGATCTATTCGGCGGCGGACGCGCTGGCGCTGGCGCAGAAGGAGCCCCAGCGGCAGGTGGTGTTTTTCGCGATCGGCTTCGAGACCACCACGCCGCCCACCGCGCTGGTGATCCGTCAGGCGGCCCAGCTGGGCCTGAAGAATTTCAGCGTGCTGTGCTGCCACGTGCTGACGCCGTCGGCGATCACCGCGATCCTCGAATCACCGGAGGTGCGCGAACTTGGCACGGTGCCGCTGGACGGCTTCATCGGTCCGGCCCACGTCAGCACGGTGATCGGCAGCCGCCCGTATGCGCACTTTGCCGAGGAGTACCGCAAGCCGGTGGTGATCGCCGGCTTCGAGCCCCTCGACGTGATGCAGGCGATCCGCATGCTGGTGCGTCAGGTGAACGAGGGCCGGGCCGAAGTCGAGAACGAGTTCTCCCGCGCGGTTAGCGAGGACGGCAACCTGAAGGCCCAGGCCCTGGTGTCGGAAATCTTCGAGCTGCGCCGCGACTTCGAATGGCGCGGTCTTGGCACGGTGCCCTATTCGGCACTGCGCATCCGCGAGCGCTTTGCCGGCTTCGACGCCGAGGCGCGTTTCGGCCTGCGCTACCAGGGCGTGCCGGACCACAAGTCCTGCGAATGCGGGGCCATTCTGCGCGGGGTCAAGATGCCCCTCGACTGCAAGCTGTTCGGCACCGTGTGCACGCCGGAGACGCCGATGGGTTCGTGCATGGTGTCGTCCGAAGGGGCCTGCGCAGCCCACTACACCTACGGCCGCTTCCGCGACATCCCGGTTGTTGCTGCATGATGGAGCGCTTTTTCCAAGTCCTTGTGCCGAAAGGGAACAATGGCTTAAATCAGCCACGTTTGGTCAGTGATTTATTACCGAAAACAGGGTTAAATCTCGTCTCGTTGCGGCCGATAAGCCGCCATACGGTCCGTTCGAGGCCGAGCAAGGAGACAAGAAAATGAACCTGTTCAAAAGTCTGCGGGGAGCGCCGGCCCCGGGTGTCGTAACACTGCAATGCCGTGCGTCCGAGGTTGCCCAGCGCCTCGCGTCCGCATCCATCGCACCGACCTTCGTCGGCGGCTACGTGTCGCCCCACGTGGATATCGACCAGGTTGCCCGCGCCGTGACCACCCGTTTCCCGGGTGTGCCGGTGATGCTGTGTTCCACCGCCGGCGAGCTGTGCGGCGAGACCGACAACCTGTACTGCCATACCGGCGAGCACTGGGACCGGGTCGTGCTGCAGTGCTTCGACGCCTCGCTGATCGCCCGCGCCCAGCTGGTGGCCGTGCCGCTGGCCTGCGAGGACCTGCGCCGTGGCAAGGCCGAAGTGCCGGTGAAGGAGCGCCTGGCGCGCATCGCCCGCAACATCGAGGCGGTGCGCCTCGACATGGACATCGACTACCGGGACACGCTGGCCTATGTGCTGTTCGACGGCCTGTCGGCATCCGAGTCCTTCTTCATGGAGGCGCTCTACGATTCCGGGCGCTTCCCCTGTCTGTTCGTCGGCGGCTCGGCCGGCGGCAAGTTCGACTTCAAGAACACCTGGATCCACGACGGCACGCGCCGCCTGGAGAACCACGCGCTGATCGCCTTTCTGAAGGTGGCCAAGGGCACCCGCTTCGGCGTGCTGAAGAGCCAGAACTTCGTGCCGGACGGCCCGCGCTTCCCGGTCATCGGCGCCTCGCTGGAGCAGCGCTACGTCAGCCAGGTGATTGCCGCCGATGGCCGCATCGTGCCCTTCATCGACGCGCTGTGCGCCCATTTCCGCTGCGAGCCGGCCCAGCTGGAAGGCAAGCTGGCCGATTACTCCTTCGCGATCCAGGTCGGCAAGGAGATCTTCGTCCGCTCGGTGGTGAATGTGGACGTGGGCTCCGGCCGCGTGAATTTCTACTGTGACATCTCGCCGGGCGAGGAGCTGATGCTGGTCCGCCGGACTGGCCTGGTGCAGAGCACCGAGCAGGATTTCCGTAAGTTCATGGCCGGCAAGCCCGGCGCGCCGGTGGCCGGCATCCTCAACGACTGCATCCTGCGCCGCCTGTACAACGACAAGGAACTGTCCCGCGTCGGCAGCGCACTGCCGTGCAAGCAGATGGCCGGTTTCTCGACCTTCGGCGAGATCCTCGGCCTCAACCTGAACCAGACACTCACCGCGGTGTTCTTCTTCCGTGTGTCGGAAGGCACGCCCTTCCGCGACGACTACGTGGACAACTTCGTCGCCCACTACGGCGAGTTCAAGGCCTTCTTCCTGCGTCGCCAGAGCGCCAAGCTGACCGGCCTGTCACGGGTCATCGTCAAGCAGATCGCCGACTACCAGGCCGAAGCCTTTCACAGCCAGCTCGACCCGTCGAACTTCGACGACAACATCGCGCTGGTGGTGCACGGCCTCAACAGCCTCGGACAGACGCTGCAGTCGTCCCATTCCCTGCGCGACCAGATGGCGCACCAACTGGAGAGCTGCGCGGGCGACCTGTATTCCTCGGTGGGTGATTTGTCCGTCCACATCGACGAGCAGGAAAGGGTTGTGAATGCGGCTGGCGGCACGGTCAGCGAACTGACGCACCAGGCCGCCGACAGTGCCGACAGCGCGCGCAAGCTCGCCCAGGCCAGCGGCCGCATCCAGGGCGTCGTGGAGGTCATCCAGCAGATCGCCGATCAGACTAATTTGCTGGCCCTCAATGCGGCGATCGAGGCCGCGCGGGCCGGCGAGGCTGGGCGCGGCTTTGCGGTGGTGGCCGACGAGGTGCGCAAGCTGGCCGAGAAGTCCCGTGCCAGCGCCGGCGAGATCGGCACCGACATCTCCACGCTGGCCAGCGAGATCGGCCGCGTTGCGCAGGAGATCGAGCGCCAGGCCGGCGACGTGTCCAACCTGTCCGGCATGCTCACCGACATCCAGGCCTTCAGCGGCAAGACTTCCG
Source organism: Zoogloea sp. GW822-FHT05C07 (assembly GCF_058800215.1). Taxonomy (NCBI): domain Bacteria; kingdom Pseudomonadati; phylum Pseudomonadota; class Betaproteobacteria; order Rhodocyclales; family Zoogloeaceae; genus Zoogloea; species Zoogloea sp. GW822-FHT05C07. Next base: position 1,339,552 of record NZ_CM179510.1, on the reverse strand, counting down.
AGACGGCCGACCACACCAAGGCGGTGGCCGACACCCTCAAACACCTGACCGAGAGCCAACTGAGCCGGGGCTGACCCGGCGGGCACGCCTGCGCGTGCCGTGCCGCTCGGCCCCGAACGACACGACACGCCCATGCTGCCCTGTGACCTCTCCACGCGCGGGGGCCGGCCATGTTGACCGGCGCCCTGCTCGGCATCGTCGAGGATGCCGCCCACGCGATCCTGACCCTCACCGACGGGGTCGATGACGCGACCCTGTTCTCCCTGCGCCTGACCCGCGACGAGGCGATCCGCCGCCTGATCGTCATCGCCGACTCCCTCGGCAATTTGCCCACCGACGCGGCCACCGCGCTGTCGTCCCTCGACCGGGACGGCTGGGCGCTGACCGCCCGCGGCCTCCTCAGCATCCAGCGCGACACGGTGGATGAGGCACTGGCCTTCGGCGTGCGCTCCCTGGTGCCGGCGCTGATACTCAACCTGCGCCGCTACCGCCGCAGCCATCCCGACCTGTTCGTGTTCAAGCCCTGATATGAAAAAAGCCTACGTCCGCCCCCTCGACCTGCGCCACGGCAGCGTGGACCTTTCCCATGGCGGCGGTGGCCGCGCGATGGTCCAGCTGATCAGCGACATCTTCGCCCGCGCCTTCGACAACGAATGGCTGCGCCGAGGCGACGACGGCGCCGTGCTGCCGGCGCCGGCCCCCGGCGAGCGCCTGGTAGTGGCCACCGACGCCCACGTGGTGTCGCCGCTGTTCTTCCCCGGCGGCGACATCGGCTGCCTGTGCGTGCACGGCACCATCAACGACGTGGCGGTGATGGGCGCCCGCCCGCTGTACCTGGCCGCCAGCTTCGTGCTCGAAGAGGGCTTCCCGCTGGCCGAGCTGCAGCGCGTGGTGCTGAGCATGGCCGCGGCGGCCAGGGAGGCCGGCGTGCCGGTGGTCACCGGCGACACCAAGGTGGTCGAGAAAGGCAAGGGCGACGGCATCTTCATCACCACCACCGGCATCGGTGCGCTGCCGGCCGGGTGCGAGCTGTCCGGCGCCAACGCGCGGCCCGGCGACGCGGTGATCGTCTCCGGCACCCTCGGCGATCACGGCATGGCGATCATGGCCCAGCGCGAGAACCTGGCCTTCGATTCGGCGATCCGCTCCGACACCGCCGCGCTGCACGGCCTTGCCGCCGTGGCGATGGCCGCCGCGCCGGACCTGCGCCTGCTGCGCGACCCGACCCGCGGCGGCCTGGCCGCCACCCTCAACGAGATTGCCCAGCAGTCGGGCGTCGGCATCGTCCTCGACGAAGCGGCCATCCCGGTGGACCCGCAGGTCGCTGCCGCCTGCGAGTTCCTGGGCCTCGACCCGCTCAACATCGCCAACGAAGGTAAGTTGATCGCCGTCTGCCCGGCGGCGCAGGCCGACGGGCTGCTCGCCGCGCTGCGCGCCCATCCCCTTGGCGCGCGGGCGGCGAAGGTTGGCGAGGTGATCGCCGACGAGCACCGCTTCGTGCAGATGAAAACCGCCTTCGGCGGCCGCCGCATGGTGGACTGGCTGGCCGGCGAACAGCTGCCGCGGATTTGTTAACCCCTCAGGAGAGACCGACCATGTACATCGCCATGAACCGTTTCCGCATCGCCCCGGGCCGCGAGGCCGAGTTCATCGACATCTGGAAGCAGCGCGAATCGCACCTGGACGAGGTGCCGGGCTTCAAGGAGTTCCACCTGCTGCAGGGACCGACGACGCCGGAGTTCACGCTGTTCGCATCCCATTCGGTGTGGGAGTCGGCGGCCGCCTTCGAGGCCTGGACCCGCTCTGAGGCCTTCCGTAAGGCCCACGCCGGCGCCGGCACGAGCCGCGACATCTACCTGGGGCCGCCGCAGTTCGAGGGCTTCGAGGCCGTGCTGTAAATCGTGCGCATCCTGCTGCTGACCCACAGTTTCAACAGCCTGACCCAGCGCCTCTTCGAGGCGCTGGCGGTGCGCGGTCATGAACTATCGGTGGAGTTCGACATCGCCGACTCGGTCACCGACGAGGCGGTCGCGCTGTTCCAGCCGGACGTGCTGCTGGCGCCCTTCCTCAAGCGGGCTATTCCCGAGTCGCTGTGGTCGCGCCAGCTGTGCCTGATCGTCCATCCCGGCATTGTTGGCGACCGTGGCCCGTCGGCGCTGGACTGGGCGATCCAGTCCGGCGCGGTGGAGTGGGGCGTCACCGTGCTGCAGGCCGAGGCGGAGATGGACGCCGGCCCGGTGTGGGGCAGTGCGACCTTTCCGATGCGGCCGGCCAAGAAGTCCAGCCTGTATCGCAACGAAGTGACCGAAGCGGCGCTGGCCGCCGTGCTGGACGCCCTCGACCGCGTGGACGACTGGCGTGCCGGCCGCTGGCAGCCGCGTCGCGTGCAGCCTGGTGACGGCGATGTGCGGGGCGGCCTGCAGCCGCTGATGCGCCAGGCCGACCGCGCCATCGACTGGCAGCGCGACAGCAGCGCACAGATCCTCGCCCGCCTGCGCGCGGCGGACGGTTTTCCCGGCGTGGCGGACAGCCTGTTCGGCGTGCCCTGCCACCTGTTCGACGCCCATCCGGCACCCCTTGAGCCCGGCGCCACGCCCGGTGCGCTGCTGGCCCGGCGGGACGGCGCGGTGCTGCGCGCCACAGTGGACGGAGCGGTGTGGATCGGCCATGTGAAGCGCGGCGACCGGCCGGATGCGATCAAGCTGCCGGCCACCATCGCCTTCGCCGCCGAGGCCGCCGGCCTGCCCGAGCGACCCGGCGAGCTGTGGCGCGCCGCCGACGACGACGGTGCCGAGTTGCGCTACCGGGAGGAGGCGGGTGGGGCGGTCGGTGTGCTGTCCTTCGATTTCTACAACGGGGCGATGGCCACCGACCAGTGTCGGCGCCTGATCGCCGCCATCGACTTCGTCCGCAGCAGGCCGACCCGCGTGCTGGTGCTGGAGGGCGGGGCGGATTTCTGGTCCAACGGCATCCACCTCAACCGCATCGAGGCCGTGCAGCTGGACGGCGGTTCGGCGGCCGACGCATCGTGGGACAACATCAATGCGATGGACGACGTGTGCCTCGCGATCCTGCTGCTCACCGACCGCCTGACGGTGGCGGCCCTGCGCGGCAATGCCGGCGCCGGCGGCTGCTTCCTGGCGCTGGCCGCCGACCACGTGTGGGCGCGGGACGGGGTGATCCTCAGCCCGCACTACAAGAACATGGGCAACCTGTACGGCTCGGAATACTGGACCTACCTGCTGCCGCGGCGGGTGGGGGCGGACGGCGCCCGCGCAATCATGGCCGCGCGCCTGCCTCTTGGCGCGCCACGGGCGGTGGAGGGCGGGCTCATCGACGCCTGCTTCGGCACCGACCGGCCGGCCTTCGAGGCCGAGGTGCTGGCCCGCGCCACCGCGCTGGCCGACGCGCCGGACTACGCAGAGCGCCTCGCCGCCAAGCAGGCCCGCCGCGCCGCCGACGAGGCCGCCAAGCCGCTAGCTACCTACCGCGATGAAGAACTTGCCCACATGCGCCGCAACTTCTACGGCTTCGACCCCAGTTACCACGGCGCACGCTACCATTTCGTGATGAAAAGCCCCCAGTCCTGGACCCCCCGCCACCTCGCCCGCCACCGGGAGGTCGGCCGATGAATACTCCTTTCAAACCCGCTGCCCGCCTACCGGCGGTGCTGGTGGTGGATGACGAAGTCCGTTCCCAGGAAGCCTTGCGCCGCACCCTCGACGAGGAGTTCGAGGTATTCACCGCCTCGTCGGCGGAAGAGGCCGGCACCATCCTCGAACGGGAAGTCATCCAGGTGCTGCTGTGCGATCAGCGCATGCCGGGCGAGTCCGGCGTGGCCTTTCTGAAGCGCGTGCGCGAGCAGTGGCCGGACGTGGTGCGCATCATCATCTCCGGCTATACGGACTCCGAAGACATCATCGCCGGCATCAACGATGCGGGCATCTACCAGTACCTGCTCAAGCCCTGGCAGCCGGACCACCTGCTGATGGCGATCCGCAACGCCGCCGAGCTGCACCGCCTGCAGGCCGAGAACCAGCGCCTCAGCTTGGAGCTGCGCACCGCCGGGCCGGTGCTGAAGAAGCGCGTCGAGATGAAGTACGAGCGGGTCAAGCGCGAGTTCGGCCTCGACGGACTGACCCGTGCGCCGGGCAGCCCGCTCAACCCGGTCTGCGAGCTGATCGCCCAGGTGGCGCCGTTCGACCTGTCGGTGCTGATCTCCGGCGAGTCCGGCACCGGCAAGGAGATGATCGCGCGGGCGCTCCACTATCAGAGCAGCCGTGCCGACAAGGCCTTCGTCATCGAGAACTGCGGGGCGCTGCCCGATCAGCTGCTGGAGGCCGAATTGTTCGGCTACAAGCGCGGCGCCTTCACCGGCGCTTACGAGGACCGCATCGGCCTGTTCCAGCAGGCGGATGGCGGCACCCTGTTCCTCGACGAGATCGGTGAGACCTCGCCGGCCTTCCAGGTCAAGCTGCTGCGGGTGCTGCAGGAGGGCGAGTTCCGCCCGCTCGGCAGCACCCGCCCGGTGACGGTGGACGTGCGGGTCATCGCCGCCACCAACCGGGACCTGGAAACCGAGGTGCGGGAAGGGCGCTTCCGCGAGGATCTGTACTACCGGCTGGCCATCGTGCCGCTGCACGTGCCGCCATTGCGCGAACGGCCGATGGACATCCCGCTGCTCGCCGAGCGCCTGCTGGAGGCCAGCCGCAACGCCCTCGGCAAGGACAGCGAGGGCTTTACCCAGGAAGCCCTGAACTGCATGGCCGCCTACCGCTGGCCGGGCAATGTGCGGGAACTGCAGAACGCCATCCTGCGCATGCTGGCCCTGTCTTCCGAGCCGCGCCTGGGCGCCCACCTGCTGGCGCCGCGGGTGCTGCAGGCCGGCGCAGACGGCCGCGACGAGAGCCCCTACGACGGTGATCTGGAAGCGGTTGGCTTCAGCGGCACGCTGCAGGAGCGCGTCGATGCCCTCGAGGCTCGCGTGCTGAAGGAGACCCTGATCCGTTTGCGCTGGAACAAGACTCGCGCCGCCAACGAACTGGGCCTGTCCCGCGTCGGCTTGCGCGCCAAGCTGGCCCGTTTCGGGCTGGACGGCGGCGATAAGGCGGGGGACGCGGAGTGAAGCTGCTGTGGTTGCAGTCCGGCGGTTGCGGCGGCTGCACGATGTCGCTGCTGTGCTCCGGCTCGCGGGATCTGCCTGGCCTGCTGGCGTCGGCGGGCATCGAGCTGGCCTGGCATCCGTCCCTGTCGGAGGCGACCGGTGACGAGGTGCGCGCGCTGCTGGCCGATTTCGAGTCCGGCCGCGAGCCCCTCGACCTGCTATGCGTCGAAGGCTCCCTGCTCACCGGCCCCAACGGCAGCGGCCGCTTTCACATGCTGGCCGGCACCGGCCGGCCGATGATTGCCTGGGTGCGGGCGCTGGCGGCCCGCGCCCGCTACACGCTGGGCATCGGCACCTGCGCGGCCTATGGCGGGATCACCGCCGCCGGCAATAACCCGGCGGGGGCGATCGGCCTGCAGTACGACGGCCAGCATCCGGGCGGGCTGCTGGGCGTCGATTACCGCTCGGCCGCCGGTCTGCCGGTGATCAACGTGGCGGGCTGTCCGACCCATCCGGACTGGGTGGTGGACACGCTGCTGGCGCTGGCGCTGGGCCAGTTCGCCGCAGGCGACATGGACGCCCTCGGGCGGCCGCGCTTCTATGCCGACCAGCTGGTGCACCACGGCTGCACGCGCAACGAGTTTTACGAGTTCAAGGCCAGCGCCGAGAAACCCGGCGACCTGGGCTGCATGATGGAGCACATGGGTTGCAAGGGCACCCAGGCCCATGCCGACTGCAACATCCGCCCGTGGAACGGCGTCGGCTCGTGCACCAATGGTGGCTACCCATGCATCAGTTGCACCGAGCCCGGCTTCGAAGCGCCGGGCCACCCCTTTGCGCGCACGCCGAAGGTGGCTGGCATTCCGATCGGTTTGCCGTCGGACATGCCCAAGGCTTGGTTCGTCGCCCTGGCGGCCCTGTCGAAGTCGGCCACGCCGGCGCGGGTGCGCCATAACGCGGTGGCCGAGACACCGGTGGTGGCGCCGGCCATCCGCAAGACAGGACTCAAGTGAGATGACGCGTGTAACGGTAGGCCCCTTCAACCGCGTGGAGGGCGACCTGGAGGTCAGCCTGGAGATGGAGAACGGGCGGGTGGCCGCGGCCTACGTCAATTCGCCGCTGTTCCGCGGCTTCGAGCAGATCCTGGTCGGCCGCGAGGCGCTGGATGCGCTGGTGATCGTGCCGCGCATCTGCGGCATCTGTTCGGTGTCCCAGTCGGCCGCTGCCGCTGCTGCGCTGGCCGACCTGGCCGGCGTGCAGCCGACGCCCAATGGCCGCCGGATGGGCAACCTGATCCTCGCCGCCGAGAACCTGGCCGACCATTTCACCCATTTCTACCTGTTCTTCATGCCGGATTTCGCCCGCGAGGCCTACCGGGCGCGGGCCTGGTTCCCGGCCGCCGAGGCGCGCTTCAAGGCGGTCAACGGAACGGCGACGCGCGACGCACTGCCGGCACGGGCGGGCTTCCTGCAGATCATGGGCCTGCTCGCCGGCAAGTGGCCCCATTCGCTGACGCTGCAGCCGGGCGGCGTGGCGCGGGCACCCCAGGCGGCCGAGCGCCTGCGGGTTTTTGCTGCGCTGCGGGAGTTTCGCGGCTGGCTGGAGCGGCAGCTGTTCGGCGACAAGCTGGAGGCCATCGCGGCCCTCGATTCCCAGGTCGCACTGCATCGCTGGATGGACAGCCGGCCGGCGGAGGTCAGCGATTTCCGCCTGTTCCTGGAGATCGCCGAGGATCTGCAGTTGGCGCGCTACGGCCGCGGCACGGACCGCTTCCTGAGCCATGGCGCCTATCCGAAAGCCGGCGGCGGCTGGCTGTTTCCGCGCGGCGTGCTCGACTTGCCGGCGGGGGCGCTGCAGCCCTTCCTGCCCGGCGACGTGCTGGAGGATGTCAGCCATGCCTGGCTGGAGGACGAGCCGCCGCGCCATCCGTCAGAAGGCGAAACGCGGCCGGTGGAGGACAAGCCGGGCGCCTACACGTGGTGCAAGGCGCCGCGCTGGCAGCAGCAGGTGGTGGAGTGCGGCGCGCTGGCCCGCCAGGTCGTCGCCGGCCATCCGCTGATCCGCGAACTGGTGGCCCAGGGCGGCGGCAATGTGTTCAGCCGGGTCGTTGCGCGTCTGCTGGAGCTGGCAATCGTTGTGCCGGCGATGGAGAACTGGCTGCGCGACGTGGACGACAGCCCGTTCTGCGCCCAGGTGGCGTTGCCCGGCGACGGGCGCGGCGTCGGCCTGGTGGAGGCGGCCCGCGGAGCATTGGGGCACTGGGTCACCCTGCGCGGCGGGCACATCAGCCGTTATCAGATCATCGCGCCGACGACCTGGAACTTCTCGCCGCGGGACGCCGCGGATATTCCCGGCGCTCTGGAGCAGGCCCTGGTCGGCCTGCCGGAAGACCAGCCCCTGCTGGTGCAGCACGTGGTGCGCAGTTTCGATCCCTGCATGGTCTGCACCGTCCACTGAGCAATAGGGCGGAGGGGCGTATCAGCGGTTCCCCTGGCGCTCTTCCCGCTGCCCTTCCTGATGCTGCGGGCCACGGTCGTGGCCGGTGCCGCGTTCTTGGCGTGGCGGTTGTGCTTCGTGCTGCGGCTCGGGGCGGGCAGGCGGCGGTGTGAAGGCCCGCGGCGGCTCCTGGCGTGGTGCGGCGTGTTGTTCCTGGCGGGGCGGGGTGTTCGGCATGCTGCCGCCGTGCCAGCCGGGATTCTGGGCCGGCATGGCGTTGCGCGGAGGCTGCTGCTGTTGCTGGGGCATGACCTCCTGGCGCGGCGGCCGGTTGCGTTCCCGTTCCCTGTCGCCGTCACGTTCGCGCTCACGCTCGGCCTCCCGGCGCCCTTGTTCGCGTTCCCAGCCCCTCTCCTGTCCCCTCTCGTGCTCCCGATCGCGGTCGAAGCGTGGCGCCGGGTAGGGCTGGCTCCAGCCGCCCGGCGGCGGCATGGCCCGCTGCGGATGCATGATGGGTGCAGCCGGGGGCGGCCGGTCACGCCAGCGGTCGCGGTCGCCGTACCAGGGCTGGCGACGGTAATGTGCTCCCCAGTAGTCGCCGATGAAGAAGCTGATCAGCGGGATGCCGAGCGTCGGTCCGTACTGCAGGATCGGTACGCTGCTGCCTCCCCAGGGGTAGTACAGGCTGCCGGCGTAGACCCAGCCGCGGGCCCCGAAGGACAGCTGCACGTCGCACCACTGGTAGTCCGACAGGCAGCCGAACAGGCGGGCTTCCATGCCCGGTGCCAGCGTCATCAGGATGGGGTAATCGGGCGCCGGGCCCGCGAACAGCTGGACAGGTTCCGCGATCAACACGGTCTGGGCCTGGGCGGCGGCAGGCAAAAGAACGGCCGCGAAGGCAAGGGGGCGGAGCAGACGGACGACGGGCATGATGGGCTCCCGGAGTGGGCCGGGTCAGGGCAAGGGCGAAGGTTCCTGCTTTTTATCTTAGAGCCCCTTCGTAAGCGCTTCGACAGGACTCTGTAAGCGCAGATTACCACCGCTGGCCGGGAGCCATGAAAGCCTGTCGGCCCCTCATGTGGCGGTAAAGTTGCCGGGCGAGGCGCCGTAGAGCAGGGCATCTTCACGTCTGTACCGAGGTTTGCCATGAAAATCGCCGCATCCAGCATGGATATGCAAGCCAGCCATCGCAGCCAGGCCACGCTGGCGGTGGACGAGCGCCTGTCGGCGTGGGGCGGGCGTCGGCCGGATGGCGCCGCCGGTCAGAGCCGCATCGCGCGCAGCGTGGTGGTGTCCCAGGCGGCCCGCCAGGCCCTCCGCCAGGAACAGGCCCAGGCTTCTGCCACGGTTGCCAAGTCGGGTGACGACGACGGGACCAAGAACGATCCCAAGCTGGCGTTGCTCAAGACCATCATCGAGCAACTGACCGGCCAGCGAATCCGCCTGATGTCGGTCGATTCGCTGAGCACCGCGCAGCAGGCGGGGGGCACGGTACAGGCCGCGCAGTTCGGCATTGCCTACGACCGCACGGAAACCCGTACCGAGTCGGAGGAAACCCATTTCGAGGCGAGCGGCACGATCCAGACCGCCGACGGCAAGCGCATCGATTTCAGCGTTGCGCTGTCGATGGCGCGCAGCGAGACGACGACCAGCAGCGTGAGCCTGCGGGCCGGCAATGCGGTGAGCAAGGATCCGCTGGTAATCAATTTTTCCGGTGAGGCGGCCAGCCTCAGCAGCCAGCGCTTCAGTTTTGATCTGATGGGCGACGGCCAGCAGGTGGACATGCCGCTGCTCGGCCAGGGCAGCGGCTTCCTGGTGCTCGATGCGGTGGGCGGCGGTAAGGTGACTTCGGGTAAGCAGCTTTTCGGGCCGGCCAGTGGTGACGGCTTTGCCGACCTGGCCAAGTACGACGGCGATGCCAGCGGCTGGATCGACGAGGCCGACGCGGTGTTCGACCGCCTCGGCGTGTGGACGCCCGACGCCAGCGGTGGCGGCAGCGTGCGCTCCCTGCGCGATGCCGGTGTCGGCGCGCTGTACCTGGGCCGCACGGCGACCCCGTTCACGCTGAAGGAAGGCGCTGCGCTGGGCGCCGTGCGCAGCACCGGTGTCTACGTGGCCGAGGACGGCCACGTGGGGACGATGCAGCAGGTGGATGTGAACGTCTGAGCGCTGCGGGCTCAGGCGATTTCCGGGGCGCCGATCTTGGCCCTGAAGGCGGGCGGGATGAGGGCGGCGCGCTTGGCGGTGTAATCGAAGAACAGGATGCCCATCTTGCCGCGTGCCACTTCGCGGCCGCTGGCCTTGTCGGCGACCGTCCACATCAGGTCGAAGCCGTACTTGTTGAAATCGGCGGGCGCCATCGAGAACGCCAGGGTCTCGCCGTGGAAGGCTTCTGACTTGTATTGCAGTGCGGCATCGGCGACCACGATCCCGACCCCTTCCACGTCCAACTCGTCGTAGCCGAAGGAGCGGAAGAAGCGCACCCGCGCCTCCGACAGCAGCCCGATGAGGGCGGCGTTGTCCAGGTGCTGGGCCTTGTTGATGTGGGTGATGTAGATCGGGATGTCGGTCGAGAAGAGGAACTGCTCGGGCAGTTCGATCTGGATGCGGGCCATGGGATGTCCTCGGGGGCGATAGGTCTGTCATTCGATTATCGCAGTGCAGCGAAGCGCATGGGGCGTCGATTGCGGTGCGCCGGGGCGAGAGGCAGAATGCTTTGCCTGACCTTGCCTGGAGCGCCCCGTGGAACGTTTCACCATCTCCCTCGACGAAGACCTGGCCCGCGAGTTCGATGCGCTGATCGCCGCCCGTGGTTACTCGAACCGTTCCGAGGCGGTGCGCGACATCCTGCGCGCCCAGCTGGAAAGCAACCGGCTGGCGCGGGAAGAGGCGGGGCACTGCATCGCCAACCTGTCCTACGTTTATAACCACCACGAGCGCGAGCTGGCGGAGCGCATCACCCACGATCAGCACGAGCACCACGACCTCTGCGTGGCGACGCTGCATGCGCACCTGGATCACGACAACTGCATGGAAAGTGTCATCCTGCGTGGGCCGACGGCTGAAGTGCGGGCCTTTGCCGATGCGCTGATCGCCAAGCCGGGCATCCGCCACGGCGCGCTGAACCTGGTGACGGCGGAATTCGGTGCGCAGAGCCATACCCACGGCCACAGCCATCCGCATGCCGATGGGCATACCCATCCCCATGGCCATTACCGGCCGCGGAGCTGAGCATGGCGGACGGTGAGCGTCGCCTGCCCGATTCCTCCGCCTTGCTGGCCGCGGCGCCGGAAGGCGTGGGGGAGGGCGCCTGGATCGACGTGATCCAGAAGATGGACGAGGTCTATTCCGACCTGCTGCAGTACGAGGTCGCCCTCGAGGAGAAGAATGCCAAGCTGGAGGAGAGCCAAGGCTTCATCCTGTCGGTGCTGACCTCGATCTCCGACATCCTGGTGGTGTGCGACCGGCGCGGGCGCATCGAGGAGGTGAACCGTTCCCTGGAGGCCTTCACCGGGCGGGGTGCGGATACGCTGCGCGGCACGCCCTTCTTCGAACTGCTGGCCGATCCGGCGGCCGTTGAGGTGGCGCACGGCTGGTTCGCGCTGCGCGGCGATGCGCCCATCCATGATTGCGAGCTGGCCCTGCGGGCTGCTGACGGCAGCGCGGTGCCGGTGTCCGTCAACTGCACGCCGCGCTATTCCTCGGTGGGCAAGTCGCTGGGGATGGTGATCACCGGGCGGCCGGTGGGGGAGCTGCGCAAGGCCTATTCGGCACTGCGCCAGGCCCACGACGACCTCAAGCGGACCCAGCAGCAGCTGCTGCACTCGGAGAAGATGGCGTCCCTCGGCCGCCTGGTGGCCGGTGTCGCCCATGAACTCAACAACCCGATCAGCTTCATCCTCGGCAACACCCATGCACTCAAGCGCTACGCGGGGCGCCTGGCGGAATACCTGGCGGCGGTGCATGCCTGCGAGCAGCCGGAGGTCCTGGGCGAGCTGCGCCAGCGGCTGCGCATCGACCGCATCCTCGGTGACCTGGATCCGCTGATCGAAGGCACCATCGAAGGGGCCGAGCGGACCCGCGACATCGTCGATGGCCTGAAGCGCTTTTCCGCGCTGGACCGGGAGGAAAGTAGCCGCTTCGACCTGGTGGCGGTGATCGGCCGCTCGGTAAACTGGGTGTGCAAGGCGGCGCCGGAGCGCTTTGCGGTGGATGTCCGCCTGCCGGCCGAATTGCCGGTGGTCGGTTCGTCGGGGCAGATGCAGCAGGTGGTGATGAACCTGGTGCAGAACGCCGGCGACGCCACTGCCGGCCAGGATACGGCGCGCCTGCAGATCGACGGGGCGATCGAGGACGGGGCGGTGGTGGTGCGCTTCCACGACAACGGCCCCGGCATCGACGCCCGCCATCTGCCGCATATCTTCGATCCCTTCTTCACCACCAAGCCGGTGGGCAGCGGAACCGGCCTGGGCCTGTCGATCAGCTATGGCATCGTCGAGCGCCATGGCGGTGCGCTGAGTGCCGGCAACCATCCCGACGGTGGTGCGGAGTTCGTGCTGCGTCTGCCGTGGGTGGGGTCTGCGGCCGCGGTGGGGAAGTCCTGAGCCGGCTGGAAAGTCGGTTTGCTGTGTGGGCGTGCCGCCGGCAGGCGGCTTGCCGTCATCAGGAGGGCGGAGCTTGCGGCGACGCGGCCCGGAGCTGTGGCACGGATGTTGTATGAACTAAGATAGTTTCTTCATACGGATCGTCTGCAATCGCCTCATGCCCGCCTTGCCTTCCGATCATCTCGCCCTCGTCCTGCTGGTCTTCGTCCTCGGCCTCAAGCATGGTTTCGACGCCGACCACCTCGCCACCATCGACGGGCTGACACGCTTCAATGCCCGCACCAACCCGGGCTGGGCGCGCTATTGCGGGACCTTGTTCTCCCTCGGCCATGGTGCCGTGGTGGTGGCCATTGCGCTGGCGGTGAGCATGCTGTCCGGGGCGTGGTCGGCGCCGGCATGGCTGGAGCTGTCGGGGGCGTGGATATCGATCGCCTTCCTGATCCTCCTCGGCGTGCTCAATTTGCGTGCGGTCTTCGCTGCCGAAGCGCACGAAATGGTGCATCCGGTGGGCCTGAAAGGACGCTGGCTGGGGCGTCTCGGGCAGGCGGCCCATCCGGGCGGGGTGGCGCTGGTGGGCGCGTTGTTCGCGTTGTCCTTCGATACGGTGAGTCAGGCGGCGCTGTTCGCGATGGCCGGTGTGCAGGCTGGCGGCTGGCTGCCGGCGGCCGGGCTGGGGCTGGTCTTCATGCTCGGCATGCTGATCGCCGACGGTGTCAATGGCTGGTGGATCGCCCGCCTGATCGCCCGCGCCGACGGTACGGCACGGGTGGCGTCGCGGGTGATGGCGCTGGCGGTGGCCGGCATGAGCCTGCTCGTGGCGGCCTATGGGCTGGCGCGGATGGTGTCGCCCGAGCTGGAAGCCTGGGGCGAGGGCAGGGAGCTGGCGCTGGGCGGCCTGGTGGTCGGGGTGGTCTTCGTCAGCTTCGTGCTGGGTCTGCGGCTGGCCCGCGGGCAGGTTGTGGCGTCCCGGACGGTGGCCTGAAGGGGGCCGTGGCGGCGGGACAGGTCCACCAACGGTGGACAATTCGGTAGCATCCGTCCCTTCGCCCTTGATCGATCTTAAGGCCGCCCGGCGGCCGGAGCGGCAGATTACGCACTGCCGCCGGATGCCGATCATGCAGGGCCGGCTGTACCGACTGACTACGACGAGTACCTCTTGAAGACCGACACATCCTCCGCCGTCGCCATCCTCGCCCGGGTTGCCGGACCAGGCCTTCCGCACGTTTTTGTGCGCCGTACGCCGTGCTGACGGATCGCGGTGTGCTGGTTGCGCTGGCGGCGTCGCTGGCACTGCACGGAGCGGCGCTGGGGCTTGGTGGGCTGGCGCCGGCCGGCGTCACGACGCCTCCGCGGGTGCTCGAGGCGCGTCTGGTGCAGGAAGAAGTGCTTCCCGAGAAGCCGAAGCTTCCACCCCGTCAGGAGTCATTGCCGCAGCAGCCAAGACATGAGCCACCCAGGCCGGAAATCCGTCATTCGCCGGTACCCGCGCCGGTGCCGGTGGTGTCGGCGCCGCCCCGACTGGTGAGCGAGACGCCGGCCGAGCGGCCCGCCGCGCCGGTGATCAGTGGGGCATCCACTGCGTCGCCTGTGGCGGCTGTCCAGGGCGGCACGCCGACGCCCAGTACGACCAGTTCCGCGGCAGGGAACGTGGGCGCCGCGTCGGCGCCGGCGTATTCACCGCCGGGCTTCGGTGCCGGCTACCTGCATAATCCGAAGCCCGCGTATCCGATGATGGCCCGGCGCCGTGGCCTGGAAGGTATCGTGCGCCTCGATGTGCGGGTGTCCGTTGATGGCATCCCGACGGCGGTCAGGGTGCGCGAGAGTTCGGGGCATGAAAGCCTCGACGAGGCGGCCACGACGGCGGTGTGGCACTGGAAGTTCGTGCCGGCCAAGCGTGGCGGGGAGCCGATCGAGGATACCGTGGTGGTGCCGGTGCGCTTCCGTCTCGGTGATGACGCAGGTTGAGTGGATAGTGATATGGCTTTGCATCTGTGGCTGGGTTTCTTCCTGACGACGCTGGTGGTGGCGCTGTCTCCGGGGCCGGGGGCCGTGCTGAGCATGAGCGTCGGGATCCGCCTGGGTTATCGCCATGCGCTGAAGGCGATTCTGGGCCTGCAGACGGCGCTGTTGCTGCAACTGGCGCTAGTGGGGCTTGGCCTGGGGGCGGTGCTGGCGGCGTCCGAGCTGGCCTTCCTGGTCATCAAGCTGGCCGGCGCGGCGTACCTGGTGTGGCTGGGGATCCAGCGTTGGCGTGAGCCCCTGGCCATCGGCGAGGCGGGGGCTGATGTGAATCGCGGGTTCTACCGCCAGGGCATCCTGGTCAATCTCGGCAATCCGAAGGCGATCGTGTTCATCGCCGCGCTGGTGCCCCAGTTCATCGATCCGCAGGCACCGCAGCCGCCACAGTTCGCGGTGATCGCGCTGACTATGTGCAGTCTGGATACCGCGGTGATGTCGTGTTACGCGTTGCTGGCGAGCCGTTTCCGTGGCGTGCTGGCCAGCCCGCGGCGGGGGCTGCTCGCCAATCGGGTCTTCGGCAGCATCTTTGTTGCCGCCGGAGCCCTGCTGGCGGGAACCTCCCGCCAGTAAACCGCGATTCAATCGCGGGCGGCGAATTCGGCAAACAGGCTGTCGAGGCCGAGCTCGTCGACGCCGAATTCTTTCTCCACAGGTTCTGCCCAGTCTGTCCAGTCCGGTGACGGCCCGTCGCGCAGGCGGCGGCCGACCGCCAGCATTAGCGTGATCCGGCGCGGAGTGTCGGCCAGCCGCGCGGCCAGATGCGGATCGTGATGGCAGCGGATCGCCTCGCAGACCACGTCGGGCAGCTTCCAGTTACGCGCGACGAGGAATCCCGCTGCGGCGTGGTCGCAGCCTGTCATTGCGTCCACCGCGCGGGTGGCGGCCTCCAGCACCGGGCCGCTGTGGCGCAGCAGGTGGGCGTGTTCGGGCGTGCGGCGCAACAGCACGGCGACGCCGGCGTCCTGCATCAGGGCTGCGAGATAGGTCGTGTCTCCCCAGGCCCGGTGTGCCGAGTCGCTACGACAGAAGAGATAGCTGAGGTCCGCGGCACGGGCGCTCGCCTGCCACAGGGCTTCGATGGCCGTGGCATCCAGGCCGGTGCAGTGGCCGCGCATCGTGGTGCTGGCGGCGGTGGCGAGGGTGCGCGTCCGGCCCAGCATGGTGATCGCCTCCAGGGCTGAGCGGGGGGCGTTGCGCGGCCGGAACACGGGAGAGTTGGCCACGCGCATCAGGGCGCCTGTCAGCGCGGGGTCGTGGACGACCGCCGCGGCGAGTTCGCGGGGCCCCGCATCTTCGTCCGCCGCTGCTGCCTGCAGGCGCAGAAAGCCGGCGCCGGGGCTCGGCAGGACTACGCCGCTAGAGAGAACGGCGGTAACGAGTGCATCCTGATCATTCATGGCGAGAGAGCTTTCCTGTTGGATGGCCCATTTCACTACAACAGGGGGCTTTCCACAAAAAACACAAATAGTGTTTGACAGCCTTTTTATGCCTGCCTATAATGCGCGTCTCGTTTGGAGGGGTTCCCGAGCGGTCAAAGGGATCAGACTGTAAATCTGACGGCACTGCCTTCGAAGGTTCGAATCCTTCCCCCTCCACCACGGTTTTGTTTTTGCTGTTTGCTTCGCCCGCTGGTTGCGGTGTTGTGAGTGGTGATTGTGAGTCGTACGTTGTAATGCGGGTGTAGCTCAATGGTAGAGCAGAAGCCTTCCAAGCTTATGACGAGGGTTCGATTCCCTTCACCCGCTCCAGGTTGAGTGTGTGAGGCCCATGTAGCTCAGTGGCAGAGCACTCCCTTGGTAAGGGAGAGGTCGGCAGTTCAATCCTGCCCATGGGCACCACGATTTGGTGCGGCAGCTCAGGGTGAGTACCCGGTTTTCTGATTTTTTTGCGGAGTTGATGACATGGCAAAGGAAAAGTTCGAGCGGAAAAAGCCGCACGTGAACGTTGGTACGATTGGTCACGTTGACCATGGCAAGACCACGCTGACGGCTGCAATCACGACCGTTCTGTCGCGCAAGTTCGGCGGCGAGGCAAAGGCCTACGACCAGATCGATGCGGCGCCGGAAGAAAAGGCTCGTGGTATCACCATCAACACCGCGCACGTCGAATACGAAACCGAGACCCGTCACTACGCTCACGTTGACTGTCCGGGTCACGCGGACTACGTGAAGAACATGATTACCGGCGCAGCCCAGATGGACGGCGCGATCCTGGTGTGTTCCGCTGCTGACGGCCCGATGCCGCAGACCCGTGAGCACATTCTGCTGGCCCGTCAGGTTGGCGTGCCGTTCATCATCGTCTATCTGAACAAGTGCGACATGGTTGACGACGAAGAGCTGCTCGAGCTGGTCGAAATGGAAGTGCGCGAGCTGCTCTCCAAGTACGACTTCCCGGGTGATGACGTGCCCATCGTCAAGGGTTCCGCCCTGAAGGCGCTGGAAGGCGATCAGTCCGATATCGGCGAGCCCTCCATCTTCCGTCTGGCCGATGCTCTGGATTCCTACATCCCGACTCCGGAACGTGCCATCGATCTGCCGTTCCTGCTGCCGATCGAAGACGTCTTCTCCATCTCCGGTCGTGGTACTGTGGTGACCGGTCGTGTTGAGCGCGGCATCGTCAAGGTTGGTGAAG
The DNA here is from genome assembly GCF_058800215.1 of Zoogloea sp. GW822-FHT05C07. Taxonomy (NCBI): domain Bacteria; kingdom Pseudomonadati; phylum Pseudomonadota; class Betaproteobacteria; order Rhodocyclales; family Zoogloeaceae; genus Zoogloea; species Zoogloea sp. GW822-FHT05C07. The sequence continues at coordinate 1,322,758 of NZ_CM179510.1, read as the reverse complement.
AAATCGAGATCGTTGGTATCAAGCCGACCGTCAAGACGATCTGCACCGGCGTGGAAATGTTCCGCAAGCTGCTGGATCAGGGTCAGGCTGGCGACAACGTCGGCGTGCTGCTGCGCGGCACCAAGCGTGAAGACGTCGAGCGCGGCCAAGTGCTGTGCAAGCCGGGTTCCATCAAGCCGCACACCCACTTCACTGGTGAAGTGTATGTGCTGTCGAAGGAAGAAGGCGGCCGTCACACCCCGTTCTTCAATAACTACCGTCCGCAGTTCTACTTCCGTACTACGGACGTGACCGGTTCGATCTCCCTGCCGGAAGGCACCGAGATGGTCATGCCGGGCGACAACATCTCCATGACTGTCAAGCTGATTGCTCCGATCGCCATGGAAGAAGGTCTGCGTTTCGCCATCCGTGAAGGCGGTCGTACCGTCGGCGCTGGTGTCGTTGCCAAGGTTATCGAGTAAAACTCGATAGTCGTACTCGAAGTGCCCTGCTCCCCGCGGGGTTCTTCGTAGTCTCTGCTGCAGGGGTATAGCTCAACTGGCAGAGCGTCGGTCTCCAAAACCGAAGGTTGGGGGTTCGATTCCCTCTGCCCCTGCCATAGTTAATTCAGGCGCAAGTCTCAATGGCCGACAAAATCAAGTTTGCGCTGGCACTGGTTCTACTGGTGGCCGGCGTTGTGGGCTTCTATCTGCTCTCCGAGCAGGCAATGGTTCTGCGTGTTCTTTCGGTGCTCGCGGGCGTCGCGCTTTGCGCTGCTGTGGCTTGGAAGACCGAGCCTGGGCAGCGTTTTGCCGTTTTCGCTAACGAAACCGTAGCGGAAACCAAGAAAGTCGCCTGGCCTTCCCGCAAGGAAACGTTCCAGACCACCGGTATCGTCTTCGCTTTCGTGGTGATCATGGCGGTCTTCCTGTGGGTGACCGACAAGACCCTCGAATGGACCCTTTACGACCTGATCCTGGGCTGGAAAAAATCATGAGCAAGCGTTGGTACGTGGTACACGCCTATTCCGGCTTTGAAAAGTCGGTACAGCGGGCGCTCGTCGAGCGTATTGCCCGCGCTGGCATGCAGGATTTCTTCGGTCAGATTCTCGTTCCCGTCGAAGAAGTCGTAGAAATGCGGAATGGTCAGAAGAGCATCTCCGAACGCAAGTTCTTCCCCGGCTATGTGCTGGTGGAAATGGAGATGAACGACGACAGCTGGCACTTGATCAAGTCGACGCCGAAAGTCACCGGTTTCGTCGGCGGCACGGCCAACAAGCCGACCCCGATTTCCGAAAAGGAAGTCGAGAAGATCATGCAGCAGATGCGTGATGGCGTTGATAAGCCGCGTCCGAAGGTGCTGTTCGAAGTGGGTGAAATGGTCCGTGTGAAGGAAGGCCCGTTCACCGATTTCAACGGCTCCGTCGAAGAGGTCAATTACGAAAAGAGCAAGATCCGCGTCTCGGTGACCATCTTTGGTCGTGCGACGCCGGTCGAACTGGATTTCAGTCAGGTCGAAAAGACTTGACTCCGCTAGGGCGCTACGGCGCCCTGTTTTGAGCCCGCAAGGGCAGAGGAGCGTGGGTTTTCCGCGCGCTAGTACTCAATAAGGAGTTGCCGAATGGCAAAGAAGATTATTGGCTACATCAAGCTGCAGGTTCCTGCAGGCAAAGCCAACCCCAGCCCCCCGATCGGTCCCGCTCTCGGTCAGCGCGGCCTCAACATCATGGAGTTCTGCAAGGCGTTCAACGCCCAGACCCAAGGTGTCGAGCCCGGTCTGCCGATCCCCGTCGTGATCACCGCCTTCGCGGACAAGAGCTTCACCTTCGTGATGAAGTCTCCCCCGGCCACGATCCTGATCAAGAAGGCCGCCGGTATCCAGAAGGGCTCTCCGAAGCCCCATACCGACAAGGTTGGCACGATCACCAAGGCCCAGTGTGAAGAAATCGCCAAGGTCAAGGTCAAGGATCTCACCGCCGCTGACGTCGAAGCCGCTATCCGTACCATCGCTGGCTCCGCTCGCAGCATGGGCATCACCGTGGAGGGCCTCTAACATGGCAAAGTTGTCCAAGCGTGTTCTGGCCCTGCGTGCCAAGGTCGATCGTAACAAGACCTACCCGCTGACCGAAGCCCTGACCCTGGTCAAGGAAAACGCCACTGCCAAGTTCGACGAATCCGTCGATATCGCGGTGAACCTCGGCGTTGATGCCAAGAAGTCCGACCAACTGGTTCGTGGCTCCGTGGTGCTGCCCGCCGGCACCGGCAAGACCGTTCGTGTCGCCGTGTTCGCCCAGGGCGACAAGGCTGAAGCCGCCCGTGCGGCCGGCGCCGATGTGGTTGGTTTCGACGACCTCGCCGAGCAGGTGAAGGGCGGCACGATCGATTTCGATCTGTGCATCGCCACGCCGGACGCCATGCGCGTCGTCGGCGCCCTTGGCCAGATCCTCGGCCCCCGTGGCCTGATGCCGAACCCGAAGGTCGGCACCGTGACCATGGACGTGACCACCGCTGTCAAGAACGCCAAGGCCGGTCAGGTTCAGTACCGTACCGACAAGGCCGGTCTGATCCACGCCACCGTGGGCCGTGCTTCCTTCTCCGTGGAAGCGCTGCAGCAGAACATCAACGCCCTCATCGACGCGCTGGTCAAGGCCAAGCCCGCCGCTTCCAAGGGTGTGTATCTCCGCAAGGTTGCCGTGTCGTCCACCATGGGCGCCGGTGTTCGCGTGGAACCTGCTACTGCCGCCGCGCAGCAGCAATAAGAACTTTGGGACGGCTGATCACCGCAGGGTGGCCGGCCGGATCGTCAAAGACCGCAGGTGCAGTCCGGTTCCGGCCGGACGGCTTAATCATAGAAAACCTGCGTAGACGGTGCCCCAGACAGGATTTTCCGCTTTTCGTGCCAACGAAAGGTAAAGCTCCTGATCCAGGTCGCCGTAGGTGCGATGAAGTTTTCATCGCGTGTTGACTTGATAGGAGGAAAGACCTTGAGTCTGAATCTCGACGACAAGAAGGCCGTAGTGGCCGAGGTGTCGGCACAAGTAGCGAACGCCCAGACCATCGTCGTGGCTGAGTACGCAGGCATCGAGGTGGGCAATCTCACCGTCCTGCGCGCCAAGGCCCGTGATGCCGGCGTTTACCTGCGCGTGCTGAAGAACACCCTGGCCCGTCGTGCCGTGGCTGAAACGTCCTTCGCTGCGCTGGCCGATCAAATGACCGGCCCGCTGATCTATAGCATCTCCGCTGACCCCGTGGCTGCCGCCAAGGTTCTCGCCGATTTCGCGAAGACCAACGACAAGCTGGTGCTGAAGGCTGGCTCTTATGCCGGCAACGTGCTCGACAAGGCCGGCGTGCAAGCCCTGGCCGCGATCCCGAGCCGCGAAGAACTGCTCGCCAAGCTGCTGGGCGTCATGCAGGCCCCGGTGTCCGGCTTTGCCGGTCTGCTGGCCGCACTCGCCAAGAAGCGTGAAGAAGAAGCCGCGGCCTGATCGCTCGATCCCCGGCAAAACGTACGAAATTAGATCTGGAGTATTTTGAGATGGCAATCACCAAAGAAGACATCCTCGAAGCCGTTGGCGCGCTGACCGTTATGGAACTGAACGACCTGGTCAAGGCGTTCGAAGAGAAGTTCGGCGTGTCCGCCGCTGCCATGGCCGTCGCCGCTCCTGGCGCCGCCGGTGCTGCTGCCGCTGTTGAAGAGCAGACCGAATTCACCGTCGTGCTGAATGCCGCCGGCGACAAGAAGGTTGAAGTGATTAAGGTTGTCCGTGCCGTTACCGGCCTGGGCCTGAAGGAAGCCAAGGACCTCGTCGATGGCGCTCCGAAGCCCGTGAAGGAAGGCATCGCCAAGGCTGACGCCGAAGCTCTGAAGAAGCAGCTTGAAGACGCTGGCGCGAAGGTCGAAATCAAGTAATTTTGATTTCCCGCAAGGGGCTGATGCCATTTTGGCATCGGCCCTTTTGCGCTTTCTATTTTCTGTTTTACCCGTCCAAGCCAGACGACAAAAAAGAGCGTTCGATGCAGATTAAAGCGCGACATGCGTTGAATCAAGTGTCCGAAATGCTGTCTTTTGTCTTCTGACGTCCGACTTCTCAGACCCGGAGCATCTATGGCGTACTCCTACACCGAGAAAAAGCGTATTCGTAAAAGCTTCGCCAAGCGCGCAGCTGTAAAGAATGTGCCTTATCTGCTGGCCACTCAGCTTGAATCCTACGCGTCCTTCCTGCAAGCAGAAACTCTGCCGGCAGCCCGGGCAAACCAGGGTCTTCAAGCTGCCTTCAACTCCATTTTTCCGATTACCAGCCACAGCGGCAATGCTCGGCTGGAATTCGTGCAATTCAATCTCGGTGAGCCTGCCTTCGATGTGAAGGAATGTCAGCAACGCGGCCTTACGTATGCATCGCCGCTGCGGGCACGGGTCCGTCTGGTCATTCTGGACAAGGAAGCGGCCAAGGAGACCATCAAGGAAGTCAAGGAGCAGGAAGTGTACATGGGCGAGATTCCGCTCATGACCAACAACGGCTCCTTCGTCGTGAACGGTACCGAGCGGGTCATCGTGTCCCAGCTGCACCGTTCGCCGGGCGTCTTCTTCGAGCACGATCGCGGCAAGACCCACTCCTCGGGCAAGCTGCTGTTCTCCGCCCGCATCATTCCCTACCGTGGCTCCTGGCTCGACTTCGAGTTCGATCCGAAGGACTACCTGTATTTCCGCGTGGACCGTCGCCGCAAGATGCCGGTGACCATCCTGCTGAAGGCGATCGGCATGACGCCGGAAGAGATTCTGGCCACCTTCCACGATTTTGAGAAGTTTTCGCTGCTGGATGACGGCGCCCAGTTCGGCCTGGTTCCGGATCGTCTGCGCGGCGAGATGGCCAAGTTCGACGTTGTGGACGCGTCCGGCAAGGTCATCGTGACCAAGGACAAGCGGATCACCGCCAAGCACATCCGTGAGCTGGCGACCGCCGGCATCGACATGGTGACTGTGCAGGACGACTTCCTGCTCGGCCGCGTGCTGGCGACCAATATCGTCAGCCCGGATGGCGAACTCGTTGCGCGTGCCAACGAAGAGATCACCGAAGACGTTCTCGACAAGCTGCGGGACGCCGGTGTCACTGATTTCAACACGCTGTACCTGAACGATCTGGACCGCGGTTCGCACATCTCCCAGACCCTGCGCACGGACGAAACCGCCGACCAGTGGGCTGCCCGTGTCGCGATCTACCGCATGATGCGTCCGGGTGAGCCGCCCACGGAGGATGCCGTCGAGGCGCTGTTCCAGGGCCTGTTCTACCTGCCCGAGCGCTACGACCTGTCGGTCGTCGGTCGCATGAAGTTCAATCGCCGCGCCTATCCGGAAAAGCTGGACGACAAGGCGCCGGAATGGCAGAAGCGCCTGTACGAAACCGTCGGCCCTAAGGACGGCGAAGGTCCGGGCACCCTGTCCAACGAGGACATCCTGGCGGTCGTCGGCGTGCTGGTCGAACTGCGTAACGGCCGTGGCGAGATCGACGATATCGATCACCTCGGTAACCGTCGCGTGCGTTCCGTCGGCGAACTGGCCGAGAACCAGTTCCGCGCCGGTCTGGTGCGTGTCGAGCGTGCGGTGAAGGAGCGTCTGGGTCAGGCCGAGAGCGACAACCTGATGCCCCACGACCTGATCAACGCCAAGCCGATCAGCGCTGCGATCAAGGAATTCTTCGGTTCCAGCCAGCTGTCCCAGTTCATGGACCAGACCAACCCGCTGGCCGAGATCACCCACAAGCGCCGCGTGTCGGCCCTTGGCCCGGGCGGTCTGACCCGCGAGCGTGCCGGCTTTGAAGTGCGAGACGTGCACCCGACCCACTACGGCCGCGTGTGTCCTATCGAAACGCCGGAAGGCCCGAACATCGGTCTGATCAACTCGCTGGCACTGTTCGCCCGCACCAACCAGTACGGCTTCCTCGAAACCCCGTACCGCAAGGTGGCTGACGGCAAGATCACCGACCAGATCGACTACCTGTCCGCCATCGAGGAAGGCCAGTACGTGATCGCCCAGGCGAACGCGGAAATCGATGCTGAAGGTAAGCTGATCGACGAGCTGGTGTCCTGCCGTATCCGCGGCGAATCGATGCTGGTGACCGCCGACCAGATCCAGTACATGGACGTGGCGCCGGGTCAGATCGTGTCCGTGGCAGCCTCGCTGATTCCGTTCCTGGAGCACGACGATGCGAACCGTGCACTGATGGGCGCCAACATGCAGCGTCAGGCCGTGCCCTGCCTGCGTCCGGAGAAGCCATTCGTCGGTACCGGTATCGAGCGCACCGTGGCGGTGGACTCGGGTACTGCCGAGCAGGCTCTTCGCGGTGGTGTCGTAGACTACGTGGACGCCAACCGCGTCGTGATCCGTGTGAACGACGATGAAACCGTTGCCGGTGAAGTCGGCGTCGACATCTACAACCTGATCAAGTACACCCGTTCCAACCAGAACACCAACATCAACCAGCGTCCGGTGGTGAAGGTGGGCGACAAGGTTGCGCGCGGTGACGTGATCGCCGACGGTGCTTCCACCGACATGGGCGAACTGGCTCTCGGCCAGAACATGTTGATCGCCTACATGACCTGGAACGGCTACAACTTCGAAGATTCGATCCTGATCTCCGAACGCGTGGTTGCCGACGACCGCTTCACCTCGATCCACATCGAGGAACTGACCGTCGTCGCCCGTGACACCAAGCTGGGTCCTGAGGAAATCACCCGCGACATCGCGTCGCTGGGCGAAGCCCAACTGTCCCGTCTGGACGAGTCCGGCATCGTTTACATCGGTGCCGAAGTCGAAGCCGGTGACGTGCTGGTCGGCAAGGTCACGCCCAAGGGCGAAACCCAGCTGACGCCGGAAGAGAAGCTGCTGCGCGCGATCTTCGGCGAGAAGGCTTCCGACGTGAAGGACACCTCGCTGCGCGTGCCGTCCGGCATGAACGGCGTGGTCATCGACGTGCAGGTGTTCACCCGCGAAGGCATCGAGCGCGACAAGCGTGCCCAGTCGATCATCGACGACATGCTGCGCGGCTTCAAGACCGATCTGGCCGACCAGATGCGTATCGTGGAGCGTGACGCTTTCGAACGTATCGAGCGGATGATCATCGGCCAGCCCGCCAACGGCGGTCCGAAGCGTCTCGCCAAGGGTGCCGTGATCACCAAGGAATACCTGGACGGCGTCGAGCACTACACCTGGTTCGACATCCGCATGGCCGATGAAGCCATCGCGGCCCAGATGGAAGCCGTGCGCGAAGCCCTCGAGAAGACCCGCAAGGACTTCGACCTGGCTTTCGAAGCCAAGAAGAAGAAGCTCACCCAGGGCGACGAACTGCCGCCGGGCGTGCAGAAGATGGTCAAGGTCTACCTCGCCGTGAAGCGCCGTCTGCAGCCTGGCGACAAGATGGCCGGCCGTCACGGTAACAAGGGTGTGGTCTCCAAGATCGTCCCGGTTGAAGACATGCCGTACATGGAAGACGGCACGCCGATGGACATCGTGCTGAACCCGCTGGGCGTTCCGTCGCGGATGAACATCGGTCAGGTGCTGGAAACCCATCTCGGCTGGGCTGCCAAGGGCCTCGGCAACAAGATCGACAGCATGCTGCGCGCCAAGGCCAGTGCCGCCGAGGTTCGCGGTTTCCTGGAAGAGATCTATAACGATAGTGGCAAGCCGGAAGAGATCAGCGACTTCACCGAAGTCGAGGTGTTCGAGCTGGCGCACAACCTGCGCAAGGGCGTGCCGTTCGCGACGCCGGTCTTTGACGGCGCCGAAGAAGGCGAGATCCAGGGGATGCTCGAGTTGGCAGGTCTGCCGTCCAGCGGTCAGGTTAACCTGTTCGACGGCCGCACCGGCGAGCCCTTCGAGCGTCAGGTGACCGTCGGCTACAAGCACATGCTGAAGCTGCACCACTTGGTCGATGACAAGATGCACGCCCGTTCCACCGGCCCGTACTCCCTGGTTACCCAGCAGCCGCTGGGCGGTAAGGCGCAGTTCGGCGGCCAGCGTTTCGGTGAAATGGAAGTGTGGGCACTTGAAGCCTACGGTGCTGCCTACACGCTGCAGGAAATGCTGACCGTCAAGTCGGATGACGTGACCGGCCGGACCAAGGTGTACGAAAACATCGTCAAGGGCGAGCACAAGATTGATGCCGGCATGCCGGAATCCTTCAACGTGCTGGTCAAGGAAATTCGCTCTCTGGCCATCGATATCGATCTGGACCGCTACTAAGCGCCCCATGTCGACGATGCGTGCTCACCCTGGATGGAGTGATTGATGAAAAGTTTGCTCGCTGATCTGTTCAAGCAAAGCCTGCCGAACGAGGAAGAGTTCGATGCCATTACCATCAGCCTGGCGTCTCCCGAGACGATCCGGTCCTGGTCGTATGGCGAAGTGAAAAAGCCTGAGACCATCAACTACCGGACTTTCAAGCCGGAACGTGATGGCCTCTTCTGTGCCAAGATCTTTGGCCCGGTGAAGGACTACGAGTGCCTGTGCGGCAAGTACAAGCGCCTCAAGCACCGCGGTGTGATTTGCGAGAAGTGCGGCGTCGAAGTGACGCTGTCGAAGGTCCGCCGTGAGCGCATGGCGCACATCGAGCTGGCCTCGGTGGTCGCCCACATCTGGTTCCTGAAGAGCCTGCCGAGCCGTCTCGGCATGGTGCTCGACATGACCCTGCGCGACATCGAGCGCGTGCTGTACTTCGAAGCCTACGTGGTCACCGATCCCGGCATGACCCCGCTGAACCGTGCCCAGATCCTGTCGGAAGACGACTACCTGGCCAAGGTCGAAGAGTACGGTGACGACTTCATCGCGCTGATGGGCGCCGAAGGTATCCGCGAGATGCTGCGCAGCCTCGATCTGCCCCACGAGATCGAGAAGCTCCGCTCCGAGCTGGAAACCACCGGTTCCGAAGCCAAGATCAAGAAGATCTCCAAGCGCCTGAAGGTGCTCGAGGCCTTCCAGCAGTCCGGCATCAAGCCGGACTGGATGATCCTCGAAGTGCTGCCCGTGCTACCGCCGGACCTGCGTCCGCTGGTGCCGCTGGATGGCGGCCGCTTTGCGACCTCCGATCTGAACGACCTCTACCGTCGCGTCATCAACCGGAACAACCGTCTGAAGCGTCTGCTCGAGCTGAAGGCACCGGAAATCATCGTCCGCAACGAAAAGCGGATGCTGCAGGAGTCCGTCGACTCCCTGCTCGACAACGGTCGTCGCGGCAAGGCCATGACCGGCGCCAACAAGCGTCCGCTCAAGTCCCTGGCCGACATGATCAAGGGTAAGGGCGGTCGTTTCCGTCAGAACCTGCTGGGTAAGCGCGTCGACTACTCCGGTCGTTCGGTTATTACCGTGGGCCCGCAGCTCAAGCTGCACCAGTGCGGCCTGCCCAAGCTGATGGCCCTCGAGCTGTTCAAGCCCTTCATCTTCAACAAGCTGGAGCTGATGGGTCTCGCGACCACCATCAAGCAGGCGAAGAAGATGGTGGAAGGCCAGGAGCCGGTGGTGTGGGACATCCTCGAAGAGGTGATCCGCGAACATCCGGTTATGCTGAACCGTGCGCCGACGCTGCACCGTCTGGGTATTCAGGCTTTCGAGCCGACCCTGATCGAAGGCAAGGCCCTGCAACTGCACCCGCTGGTCTGCGTTGCCTTCAACGCCGACTTCGACGGTGACCAGATGGCAGTTCACGTGCCGCTGTCGCTGGAAGCGCAGATGGAAGCCCGTACGCTGATGCTGGCCTCCAACAACGTGCTGTCCCCCGCCAACGGCGAGCCGATCATCGTGCCGTCCCAGGATATCGTGCTGGGTCTGTACTACGCGACGCGTGTTGGCGTGAATGCCAAGGGTGAGGGCATGGCCTTTGCCGACGTGGGCGAAGTCAAGCGCGCCTACGAATCTGGTCAGGTGTCCCTGCACGCCAAAGTCATCGTCCGTCTGAAGGAATGGGATCTCGGCCCCGAAGGCGAGACGATCGAGAAGATCACCCGCCACGAGACTACCGTCGGCCGTGCGATCCTGTCGGAAATCCTGCCGGCCGGCCTTCCCTTTAGCGTGCTGCAGAAGCCGATGAAGAAGAAGGAGATCTCCAAGCTGATCAACGCCTCCTTCCGTCGCTGTGGCCTGAAGGCCACGGTGGTCTTCGCCGACAAGCTGATGCAGGCCGGTTTCGGCCTGGCGACGCGCGCCGGCATCTCGATCGCCGTTAAGGACATGCTGGTGCCTGAACTCAAGCACCCGCTGATCCAGGCCGCCGAACAGGAAGTCAAGGAAATCGCCCAGCAGTACACCTCCGGTCTGGTTACCGACGGTGAGCGCTACAACAAGGTGGTGGATATCTGGGGTCGTGCTGGTGACCAGGTCGCCAAGGCGATGATGGACCAGCTCGGCCAGGAAGATGTCGTCGATCGCAACGGCAACACGGTCAAGCAGGAGTCCTTCAACTCCATCTACATGATGGCCGACTCTGGCGCACGGGGCTCCGCTGCGCAGATCCGTCAGCTGGCCGGTATGCGGGGCCTGATGGCGAAGCCGGACGGCTCCATTATCGAAACGCCTATCACGACCAACTTCCGCGAAGGTCTGAACGTTCTGCAGTACTTCATCTCCACCCACGGTGCCCGTAAGGGTCTGGCGGATACGGCGCTGAAGACCGCGAACTCCGGTTACCTGACCCGTCGTCTGGTGGACGTGACGCAGGATCTGGTTGTCATCGAGGATGACTGCGGCACCAAGAGCGGCTTCCTGATGAAGGCGCTAATCGAAGGTGGCGAGGTTGTCGAACCGCTGCGCGACCGTATTCTCGGCCGCGTCACTACCGACGATCTGGTCAACCCGGACAGCCAGGAAACCGTCATCGAAGCCGGCACCATGCTGGACGAAGATGCCGTAGAGCTCATCGAGAGCGTCGGTATCGACGAAGTCCGCGTGCGCACCCCGCTGTCCTGCGAGACCCGCTACGGTCTTTGCGCGAAGTGCTATGGCCGCGATCTGGGCCGTGGTTCCCTGGTGAATGCCGGTGAGGCGGTCGGCGTGATCGCAGCCCAGTCGATCGGCGAGCCGGGTACCCAGCTGACGATGCGTACCTTCCACGTGGGTGGTGCTGCATCCCGGGCTGCGGCGGCAAGCTCCGTCGAAGCCAAGTCCGCTGGTGTGATTCGCTTTACGCAGAACATGCGTTACGTGGCCAACGCCAAGGGCGAGAAGATCGTCATCTCCCGTTCGGCCGAAGTCGTCGTCACCGACGAAATGGGCCGCGAGCGCGAACGCCACAAGATCCCGTACGGCGCCACGCTGTCCGTCGACGAGGGGGTGGTGATCAAGGCTGGCACGCAACTCGCAACGTGGGATCCGCATACCCGTCCGATCATCACCGAGTACGCCGGTTTCGTTAAGTTCGAGAACGTGGAAGAGGGCGTCACCGTCGCCAAGCAGATCGACGAAGTGACCGGCCTGTCCACACTGGTGGTCATCGACGCCAAGCGTCGTGGTGCCAGCTCGGCCAAGGGTGTGCGTCCGCAGGTCAAGCTGCTCACAGAGACGGGCGAGGAAGTGCGGATCGCCGGGACGGAGCACGCCGTCTCGATCACGTTCCAGGTCGGTTCGCTGATCACCGTGAAGGACGGTCAGGAAGTGTCCGTGGGTGACGTGCTGGCACGTATCCCGCAAGAATCCGCGAAGACCCGCGACATTACCGGTGGTCTCCCGCGTGTGGCAGAACTCTTCGAGGCTCGCGCTCCGAAGGATGCCGGCGTTCTCGCCGAGGTGACGGGTACCGTTTCCTTCGGCAAGGACACCAAGGGCAAACAGCGTCTTGTGATCACCGAGCCGGATGGCGCGGTCCATGAGTTTCTGATCCCGAAGGACAAGCACGTCATGGTTCACGACGGTCAAGTTGTGAACAAGGGCGAGCTGATCGTCGACGGTCCGGCGGACCCGCACGACATCCTGCGTCTGCAGGGTGTCGAGGCACTGGCCCGCTACATCATCGATGAAGTGCAGGACGTGTATCGACTGCAAGGCGTGAAGATCAACGACAAGCACATCGAGGTGATCGTTCGCCAGATGTTGCGTCGTGTGGTGATCACGGACCCGGGCGATACCGGTTTCATCCGCGAGGAGCAGGTCGAGCGTGCGGAAGTCCTGGACGAGAACGATAAGATCGTTGTCGAAGGCAAGTTGCCGGCCAACTACAGCTACTTGTTGTTGGGTATTACGAAGGCGTCCTTGTCTACCGATTCGTTCATCTCTGCAGCTTCCTTCCAGGAAACGACCCGCGTGCTGACTGAGGCTGCAATTCTCGGCAAGCGTGACGAGCTTCGTGGCCTCAAGGAAAACGTCATTGTCGGCCGTCTGATTCCGGCAGGTACCGGTCTGGCCTATCACCGCAATCGTAAAGCCCAGACGCTGGGCGAAGATCTTGGTGAAGGGCACGCTTGGGAACCGCGGGTAGAGGCTTCGGAAGCCGAAAATGCTCCGCATGCCGGTTGACGGAAACTTGACGAAGGCGATATACTCCGGCCTCTTTTTGCGGACTGGCCAATCGTAGTCAGTCGCAGCCGGAATAACCATCCGAGGCGGTCCCTGGCGGGCTGCCTCGGTGTTTTGGGAAATTCTTAGCTATGCCAACAATTAATCAACTCGTTCGTAAGGGCCGGCAGGCGCCCGTTTCCAAGAGCAAGGTCCCCGCGCTCGAGGCTTGCCCGCAAAAGCGTGGTGTTTGCACCCGCGTTTACACCACCACTCCGAAGAAGCCGAACTCCGCGCTGCGTAAGGTTGCCAAGGTTCGTCTGACCAACGGCTTCGAAGTGATCTCCTACATCGGTGGTGAAGGTCACAACCTGCAGGAGCACTCCGTTGTGCTGATCCGCGGCGGCCGGGTTAAGGACTTGCCTGGTGTGCGTTACCACATCGTGCGCGGCTCCCTCGACCTGCAGGGCGTCAAGGGGCGTAAGCAGTCCCGCTCGAAGTACGGTGCCAAGCGCCCGAAGAAGTCTTAATTGTCGGCATTCAAAGAATAGCGAGAGTCAATCATGCCCCGTCGCCGTGACGTACCCAAGCGTGAAGTCCTGCCCGATCCGAAGTTCGGTAGCCAGGATGTTTCCAAGTTCATTAACGCCATTATGCAGAGCGGCAAGAAGTCCGTCGCTGAGCGTATCGTGTATGGCGCTTTCGACGCCATCGTTGCCAAGGCCGCTGGTAAGGATCCCCTCGAGGTCTTCTCCGCTGCGCTGAGCAATGTTCGCCCGGTCGTGGAAGTGAAGAGCCGCCGTGTTGGTGGTGCCAACTATCAGGTGCCCGTCGAGGTGCGTCCGGCCCGTCGTATGGCTCTGTCCATGCGTTGGCTGCGTGAGGCCGCCCGCAAGCGCTCCGAGAAGTCCATGGCCCAGCGCCTGGCTGGTGAGTTGCTCGAGGCTGCTGAAGGCCGTGGCGCCGCGATGAAGAAGCGTGAAGAAGTGCACCGCATGGCTGAAGCCAACAAGGCCTTCTCGCACTACCGCTTCTGATATTCGATGAAGTCTAAGTCGGGCCCTGAAAGGGGCTCGACTTATTTGTAAGTATCTGTACGGGCTCCGTCTTGCGGGGCTCGCAAATTCAGGAAGGCAAGGTTAGCACTGTGGCACGGAAGACCCCGATCGAGCGCTACCGTAATATCGGTATCTCGGCTCACATTGATGCCGGCAAAACCACCACGACGGAACGCATCCTTTTTTATACGGGTGTGAACCACAAGATCGGTGAAGTTCACGATGGCGCTGCCACCATGGACTGGATGGAGCAAGAGCAGGAGCGGGGTATTACCATTACCTCCGCTGCAACTACTTGCTTCTGGAAGGGCATGGAAATGAACCTCCCAGAGCATCGCTTCAACATCATCGATACCCCGGGACACGTGGACTTCACTATTGAAGTCGAGCGTTCGATGCGTGTGCTTGACGGTGCCTGCATGGTGTACTGCGCCGTGGGTGGTGTTCAGCCTCAGTCTGAAACCGTGTGGCGTCAGGCTACCAAGTACAAGGTGCCCCGCCTTGCCTTCGTGAACAAGATGGACCGTTCCGGCGCCAACTTCTTCAAGGTCGTCGACCAGATGAAGACCCGCCTGAAGGCCAATCCGGTTCCGGTCGTGATTCCCATCGGTGCTGAAGATACCTTCACTGGTGTGGTTGACCTGATCAAAATGAAGGCCATCCTGTGGGATGAGGCTTCCCAGGGTATGAAGTTCGAGTATGTCGACATCCCCGCCGAGCTGGAGGCTGATGCCCAGTCCTGGCGTGAGCAGATGGTCGAGGCCGCTGCTGAGGCTTCCGAGGAGCTCATGAACGAGTACCTCGAGAACGGTGACCTGTCCGAAGAGAAGATCAAGTTTGGTCTTCGTACCCGCACCATCGCCTGTGAAATCCAGCCGATGCTGTGCGGTACCGCGTTCAAGAACAAGGGTGTGCAGCGCATGCTGGACGCCGTCATCGAATTCCTGCCGTCCCCGGTCGATATTCCGCCGGTCCAGGGTGAGGATGATGATGGTAAGGCTGTCGAGCGCAAGGCTTCCGATAGCGAGAAGTTTGCTGCGCTGGCTTTCAAGCTGATGACCGATCCGTTTGTTGGTCAGCTGACCTTTGTGCGCGTGTACTCCGGCGTGCTGAACTCTGGAGCCACCGTCCTGAACTCCGTCAAGGACAAGAAGGAGCGCATTGGCCGTATCCTGCAGATGCACGCCAACGAGCGTGAAGAAATCAAGGAGGTTCTGGCTGGTGACATCGCTGCTTGTGTGGGTCTAAAGGAAGTTACTACGGGTGAAACCCTGTGTGATCCGGATGCGCCGATCATCCTCGAGCGCATGGAGTTCCCGGATCCCGTGATTCACGTTGCCGTTGAGCCGAAGACCAAGAGCGACCAGGAGAAGATGGGTATTGCTCTGGGGCGTCTGGCTGCAGAAGATCCGTCCTTCCGTGTGCGTACCGATGAAGAGTCCGGTCAGACCATCATCTCGGGTATGGGTGAGCTGCACCTCGAGATCATTGTTGACCGCATGAAGCGTGAATTCAACGTTGAGGCCAATGTCGGTGCTCCTCAGGTTGCTTACCGCGAAGCCATTCGCAAGGCGGTCGAGCAGGAAGGTAAGTTCGTCAAGCAGTCCGGCGGCCGTGGTCAGTTCGGTCACGTGTGGATCAAGCTCGAGCCGAACGAAACCGGCAAGGGTTATGAATTTGTCGATGCGATCAAGGGTGGTGTTGTTCCTCGTGAATACATCCCGGCGGTCGACAAGGGGCTGCAGGAGACGCTGCCGAATGGCGTGCTGGCTGGCTTCCCGGTGGTTGACGTCAAGGTCACGCTGTTCGATGGTTCTTACCACGACGTTGACTCCAACGAAAACGCCTTCAAGATGGCTGCGTCCATGGCATTCAAGGATGCAATGCGCAAGGCCAATCCGGTTCTGCTTGAGCCGATGATGGCGGTTGTTGTCGAGACCCCGGAAGACTACATGGGTAACGTGATGGGTGATCTGTCCTCCCGTCGCGGCATTGTTCAGGGTATGGATGACATTCCTGGCGGCATGAAGGAAGTTAAGGCGGAAGTTCCGCTGGCCGAGATGTTCGGTTACGCTACGCAGCTCCGCTCCCTGACCCAGGGTCGTGCGACCTACTCCATGGAGTTCAAGCACTACTCTGAAGCGCCGAAGAGTGTCGCGGAAGCCGTTATCAGCAATCGCAAGTAATTAATCGAAATTAGACAAGGATCAAGCAATGGCAAAGGAAAAGTTCGAGCGGAAAAAGCCGCACGTGAACGTTGGTACGATTGGTCACGTTGACCATGGCAAGACCACGCTGACGGCTGCAATCACGACCGTTCTGTCGCGCAAGTTCGGCGGCGAGGCAAAGGCCTACGACCAGATCGATGCGGCGCCGGAAGAAAAGGCTCGTGGTATCACCATCAACACCGCGCACGTCGAATACGAAACCGAGACCCGTCACTACGCTCACGTTGACTGTCCGGGTCACGCGGACTACGTGAAGAACATGATTACCGGCGCAGCCCAGATGGACGGCGCGATCCTGGTGTGTTCCGCTGCTGACGGCCCGATGCCGCAGACCCGTGAGCACATTCTGCTGGCCCGTCAGGTTGGCGTGCCGTTCATCATCGTCTATCTGAACAAGTGCGACATGGTTGACGACGAAGAGCTGCTCGAGCTGGTCGAAATGGAAGTGCGCGAGCTGCTCTCCAAGTACGACTTCCCGGGTGATGACGTGCCCATCGTCAAGGGTTCCGCCCTGAAGGCGCTGGAAGGCGATCAGTCCGATATCGGCGAGCCCTCCATCTTCCGTCTGGCCGATGCTCTGGATTCCTACATCCCGACTCCGGAACGTGCCATCGATCTGCCGTTCCTGCTGCCGATCGAAGACGTCTTCTCCATCTCCGGTCGTGGTACTGTGGTGACCGGTCGTGTTGAGCGCGGCATCGTCAAGGTTGGTGAAGAAATCGAGATCGTTGGTATCAAGCCGACCGTCAAGACGATCTGCACCGGCGTGGAAATGTTCCGCAAGCTGCTGGATCAGGGTCAGGCTGGCGACAACGTCGGCGTGCTGCTGCGCGGCACCAAGCGTGAAGACGTCGAGCGCGGCCAAGTGCTGTGCAAGCCGGGTTCCATCAAGCCGCACACCCACTTCACTGGTGAAGTGTATGTGCTGTCGAAGGAAGAAGGCGGCCGTCACACCCCGTTCTTCAATAACTACCGTCCGCAGTTCTACTTCCGTACTACGGACGTGACCGGTTCGATCTCCCTGCCGGAAGGCACCGAGATGGTCATGCCGGGCGACAACATCTCCATGACTGTCAAGCTGATTGCTCCGATCGCCATGGAAGAAGGTCTGCGTTTCGCCATCCGTGAAGGCGGTCGTACCGTCGGCGCTGGTGTCGTTGCCAAGGTTATCGAGTAATAGCTTTTCGGGTGCGGCGCATGGTGTGCCGCACCGTCTGCTCTTTGGGAAATAACATGCAAAACCAAAAGATCCGTATCCGCCTCAAGGCTTTCGACTACAAGCTCATTGATCAGTCCGCCCTTGAGATCGTGGATACTGCGAAGCGTACCGGGGCAGTCGTCCGTGGCCCCGTGCCTCTGCCGACTCGCATTGAGCGCTTCGACCTGTTGCGCTCCCCGCACGTCAACAAGACTTCCCGTGACCAGTTCGAGATTCGTACTCATCTGCGTCTGATGGATATCGTGGATCCCACCGACAAGACCGTCGACGCGCTGATGAAGCTCGATTTGCCGGCCGGTGTTGACGTCGAAATCAAGCTGCAGTAATCGAATCTATTGCGCTAAATGCGCAAGGGCCGGTATAATCCGGCCCTTGCGCTTTTTGGCGCAGTTTTTGATGACAATCGGTCCTGGTCAATCGCAACCAGGGTAAGGAGAATAAAATGAGTCTAGGCCTTGTCGGGCGCAAGGTGGGCATGACTCGCATTTTTGCTGAGGATGGTCAATCCATTCCGGTGACTGTGCTGGATGTGTCCAATAACCGTGTGACCCAGATCAAAACGGCTGAAACGGACGGCTATTCCGCCGTTCAGGTGACCTTTGGCGTTCGGCGTGCTAGTCGCGTCAATAAGGCGGCTGCCGGGCATCTTGCCAAGGCAGGTGTCGAAGCTGGTCATGTTTTTAAGGAATTTCGTGTCGATACCGACCGCCTGGCTTCCCTGAAGGCTGGCGATGTTGTTGGCGTCGATATTTTTGCGGTTGGTCAGAAGGTCGATGTGAGTGGTGTTTCGATTGGTAAGGGCTATGCCGGTACCATCAAGCGTCACAACTTCGCCTCCGGTCGTGCGACCCACGGTAACTCCCGTAGCCACAACGTTCCGGGCTCCATCGGTATGGCGCAGGATCCGGGTCGTGTGTTCCCCGGTAAGCGTATGACCGGTCACCTCGGTGCCGCGAATACCACGGTGCAGAACCTCGAAGTGATTCGCGTTGATGTCGAGCGCGGTCTGCTGTTGATCAAGGGCGGCGTGCCCGGTCATGACGGTGCCGACGTGGTTGTTCGTCCGGCTGTCAAGGCTGGCAACTGAGGGGAAGCGCGATGGAACTGAAGCTGTTGAATGAACAGGGTCAGTCGTCTGCAACCCTGCAGGCGTCCGACGCACTGTTCGGCCGTGAATACAACGAAGCCCTGATTCATCAGGTCGTCGTTGCCTATATGGCTAATGCCCGTTCTGGCAATCGTGCCCAGAAGGGGCGTGATGAAGTTGCTCATACCACCCACAAGCCGTGGCGTCAGAAGGGTACGGGTCGTGCTCGTTCCGGTATGAGTTCCAGCCCGATTTGGCGTGGGGGCGGTCGTGCCTTCCCGAACAAGCCGGACGAGAACTTCTCCCACAAGGTGAACCGCAAGATGTACCGCGCTGGTGTGGCTGCCATTTTGTCGCAGCTCGCTCGTGATGGTCGCCTGTCGGTTGTTGAAGATTTTGCCGTCGAGGCTCCGAAGACCAAGCTTCTGGCTCAGAAGCTGAAGAATCTCGGTCTGGAATCGGTCCTCGTGATCACCGATTCCTTCGACGAGAATCTTTACCTGTCGTCCCGGAATCTGCCGAACGTGCTCGTGCTGGAAGTCAGCGAGGCCGATCCGGTGTCCCTGGTGCGCTTCCCGAACGTGCTGGTCACGAAGGGTGCCGTCGCCAAGATGGAGGAAATTTGGCAATGAGCGCATTCAAGGAAGAGCGTCTGCTGCAGGTGCTGCTCGCCCCGCAGATCTCTGAGAAGGCGACCCTGATCGCCGACAAGAACGAGCAGGTCGTTTTTCGCGTTGCCAGCGACGCCACCAAGCCTGAAGTCAAGGCTGCAGTCGAACTTCTGTTCAAAGTGGAAGTGAAGGCTGTCCAGGTTGCGAACGTTAAGGGCAAGCAAAAGCGTTTCGGCAAGGTTTTCGGTCGTCGTAAAGACTGGAAGAAGGCTTACGTCAGCCTCAAGCCGGGCCAAGAAATCAACTTCGCGGCCGGGGAGTAAGCAAGATGGCACTCGTTAAAGTCAAACCGACTTCCGCTGGCCGCCGTGCCGTGGTTAAGGTGGTTAACGCCGGCCTTCACAAGGGCGCACCTGTCGCCTCCCTGGTGGAGAAGCAGTCGAAGACCGCCGGTCGTAACAACAACGGCCACATCACCACGCGTCACAAGGGTGGTGGTCACAAGCAGCACTACCGTGTCGTCGATTTCCGTCGCAACAAGGACGGCATTGTCGCCAAGGTCGAGCGTCTCGAGTATGACCCGAATCGCTCTGCCAACATCGCGCTGCTGTGCTACGCCGATGGTGAGCGTCGTTACATCATTGCGCCGAAGGGCCTGGTTGTCGGTCAGGTCGTGGTAAGCGGTTCCGAGGCTCCGATCAAGGCTGGCAATACGCTGCCGATCCGGAATATTCCGGTTGGTACGACGCTGCACTGCGTTGAAATGATCCCGGGTAAGGGTGCTCAGCTCGCACGCGCTGCCGGTACTTCCGTTCAGCTGCTGGCTCGTGAAGGCATTTACGCTCAGGTTCGTCTGCGCTCTGGTGAGATCCGTCGCGTGCACATCGAGTGCCGCGCGACGATCGGGGAAGTGGGTAACGAAGAGCACAGCCTGCGCAAGATCGGCAAGGCCGGTGCGAATCGTTGGCGTGGTATCCGCCCGACCGTTCGCGGTACGGCTATGAACCCGGTCGATCACCCGCACGGTGGTGGTGAAGGCCGTACGGGCGAGGGCCGCGTGCCTGTCAGTCCGTGGGGTCAGCCGACCAAGGGTTATCGTACCCGTAGCGTCAAGCGTACCGACTCCATGATTGTTCAGCGTCGGCACAAGCGATAAGAGGTAAGACATGGCACGTTCTATTAAGAAGGGCCCGTTCATCGATGCTCACCTCCTGAAGAAGGTGGATGCGGCTCGGGCCTCGAATGACAAGCGCCCGATCAAGACCTGGTCGCGTCGCTCCACTGTGCTTCCGGATTTCGTGGGTCTGACCATCGCCGTGCATAACGGTCGTCAGCACATTCCGGTGTACGTTTCCGAAAACATGGTTGGTCACAAGCTCGGCGAATTTGCGCTGACCCGTACGTTCAAGGGTCACGCTGCGAGCAAGAAGGCCAAGCGCTAAGGGGTAATGACAATGGAAACCAAAGCCATTCTCCGCGGCGTTCGACTGTCGGAACAAAAGGGTCGCCTGGTGGCTGACCTGGTGCGCGGCAAGACTGTTGAGCAGGCGCTGAATATTCTGACCTTCTCGCCCAAAAAGGGCGCGAAAATCATCAAGAAGGTTGTCGAGTCCGCTATCGCCAACGCCGAGCATAACGACGGCGCCGATATCGACTCGCTGCGTGTCAAGACGATCTACGTCGAGCAGGGCATGACGTTGAAGCGTTTTACTGCGCGTGCGAAGGGTCGTGGCAACCGGATCAGCAAGCCGACCTGCCATATCTACGTGACGGTCGGAGAGTAAGGGGAACCCATGGGACAGAAAATCCATCCGACTGGCTTTCGCCTGGCGGTAACGCGTAACTGGGGCTCTCGTTGGTTTGCTGCTGGTAGCGACTTCTCCACGATGCTCAACGAGGACCTGAAGGTTCGCGCGCATCTGAAGAAGAAGCTTGCCCACGCTTCCGTGAGCCGCGTCGTCATTGAGCGTCCTGCCAAGAACGCCCGTATCACCGTTTTCAGCGCCCGTCCGGGTGTTGTGATCGGCAAGAAGGGTGAGGACATCGAAAAGCTGAAGGCTGATCTGCAGGGCATCATCGGTGTGCCGGTTCACGTCAACATCGAAGAAGTTCGCAAGCCCGAGACCGATGCTCAGCTGATCGCCGATTCTATCGCTCAGCAGCTGGTCAAGCGGATCATGTTCCGTCGCGCGATGAAGCGTGCGATGCAGAACGCAATGCGTCTGGGTGCCCAAGGCATCAAGATCATGAGCTCTGGCCGCCTGAACGGCGCGGAAATCGCCCGTACCGAGTGGTATCGCGAAGGTCGTGTGCCCCTGCACACCCTGCGTGCCGACATCGATTACGGTGTTTCCGAAGCTCACACTACCTACGGTGTCATCGGCATCAAGGTGTGGGTTTACAAGGGCGAGGCGCTCGCCCGCAACGAGCAGCCCGCTGCGACGGAGAACGAGGGTGAAGCCCGTCGTGGCCGTCGTCGCAATGAGGGTGCCGACAGCAAGCCGGGTGCCAAGCGGCCCGCGCGCCGCACTGGCGGCGATCAGGCTGATGGCGCAAAACGGACCAAGAAAGAAGCAGGAGTGAATGATGCTGCAGCCGTCGAGAAGGAAGTATCGTAAGGAGCAGAAGGGCCGCAATAAGGGTCTCGCCACCCGCGGTGCCAAGGTTAGCTTTGGCGAGTACGGTCTGAAGGCGGTTGGGCGTGGTCGTCTCACTGCTCGTCAGATTGAGTCTGCTCGTCGTGCGATGACCCGTCACATCAAGCGTGGCGGTCGTATTTGGATTCGTGTGTTCCCGGACAAGCCGATTTCTCAGAAGCCGGCGGAAGTGCGGATGGGTAACGGTAAGGGTAGTCCGGAATACTGGGTTGCCGAGATTCAGCCCGGCAAGGTTCTCTACGAGATGGATGGTGTTGATGAGGCCCTGGCTCGTGAGGCGTTCCGTCTTGCTGCCGCCAAGCTTCCGATCGAAACCGTCTTTGTTGTCCGGATGGTGGGGTAAATCATGAAAGCTTCGGAATTGCAGGCGAAAGACGCCGGCCAGCTCAACGCTGAACTGCTCGAGCTGCTGAAGGCTCAATTCAGCCTTCGCATGCAGCTTGCCACGCAGCAGCTGGGCAACACTTCGCAGCTCGGCAAGGTCCGTAAGGATATCGCTCGGGTCAAGACCATTCTTCGTCAGAAGGCGGGTGCGAAATGACTGAACAAGTGAAAAACAAGCGCGTCGAAGTCGGCCGCGTTGTCAGCGACAAGATGACGAACACCGTGACCGTCCTGGTCGAGCGTCGTGTGAAGCATCCGCTGTACGGCAAGGTGATCAAGCGCACTGCCAAGTACCATGCCCACGTCGAGGCTGGTGTTGCGAAGGAAGGCGATCTCGTCGAAATCGAGGAAACCCGCCCGATCTCCAAGACCAAGACCTGGCGAGTGACCAAGGTTCTCGAGCAGGTTGTGGCGGTTTAAGTAGTTGATGTTGTAGAAATGGCTTGCCAAGTGATTGGCAAGCCATTATTATTGCTGTCTTTGCTCTTGCACGGTTCCGTGCAAGTCCAATCAACCCGAACGGGATCCAAAACTGGTCGCGCCAAGCGAGCCAAGTTGGAGAGTGTAAATGATCCAAATGCAAACGATGCTTGACGTCGCCGATAATACCGGCGCGCGTCACGTGATGTGCATCAAGGTGTTGGGCGGCTCCAAGCGTCGCTACGCCGGTGTTGGTGACATCATCAAGGTGAGTATTAAAGATGCGGCACCTCGTGGTCGCGTCAAGAAGGGCGATGTTTACAGCGCCGTGGTGGTTCGTACCGCCAAGGGTGTGCGTCGTCCGGATGGCTCGCTCATCAAGTTTGATCGCAATGCTGCGGTCCTGCTTAACAACAAGGGCGAGCCGATTGGTACGCGTATCTTCGGGCCGGTCACGCGCGAGCTGCGTACCGAAAAGTTCATGAAGATCGTCTCCCTGGCGCCTGAAGTTCTCTAAGGGGTTATTGTGAATAAGATTCGCAAAGGCGACGAAGTTGCCGTCCTTACGGGCAAAGACAAGGGTAAGCGCGGTACCGTTCTGCGTGTTCTGGAATGTGCTGTTGTCGTTGAAGGCATCAATCGCGTCAAGAAGCACGTGCGCCCGAACCCGATGAAGGGTCAAGTTGGCGGTATCGTCGAAAAGGAAATGCCGATCGACACCTCCAATGTGGCGCTGTTCAATGCGGCCACCCAGAAGGCTGATCGCGTTGGCTTCAAGGTGCTTGAAGATGGTCGCAAAGTGCGCGTCTTCAAGTCCAATGGCGAAGTAGTGGATGCGTAAGGGGTAGTCATGGCGCGCCTGCAAGAATTCTATAAAGAGACCGTTGCGCCTGAGCTTCTCACGAAGTTCGGCTACAAGTCGGTCATGGAAGTCCCCCGTATCACCAAGATCACCCTGAATATGGGTGTTGGTGAAGCGGTGGGTGATAAGAAGGTTCTCGACTACGCCGTTGGCGATCTGCAGAAGATTGCTGGCCAGAAGCCGGTGACCACGAAGGCGAAGAAGTCCATCGCGGGCTTCAAGATTCGCGACGGCTACCCGATCGGCTGCATGGTCACCCTGCGTGGTCCCCGCATGTTCGAGTTTCTCGATCGCCTGGTTACGATTGCCATGCCGCGTATTCGCGACTTCCGTGGTATCGCTGGCAAGGGTTTTGACGGTCGTGGTAATTACAATCTGGGCGTCAAAGAGCAGATCATTTTCCCGGAAATCGAGTACGACAAGATCGATGCTCTGCGTGGGATGAATATCAGCATCACGACGACGGCCAAGACGGACGACGAAGCGCGCGCTCTGCTCGCCGCGTTCAAGTTCCCTTTCAAGAACTGAGGGTGATATGGCGAAACTGTCTCTGATCCAGCGCGAAGAGAAGCGCGCCAAGATGGTTGCGAAGTATGCGGCCAAGCGCGCTGCTCTGTTTGAGCAGATCAATAACGCCAAGCTGTCCGACGAAGAGCGCATGGTCGCCCGTCTGCAGCTGCAACAGTTGCCGCGCAATTCCAGCCCGAGCCGTCAGCGTAATCGCTGCGAGCAGACTGGTCGCCCGCGTGGTGTTTTCCGTAAATTCGGTCTGTGCCGTAACAAACTGCGTGAAGTTGCCTTCCGTGGTGAAGTTCCTGGCATGACCAAGGCAAGCTGGTAAGGGGTCGATAGATATGAGCATGTCTGATCCGATCGCCGATATGCTGACGCGTATTCGTAACGCTCAGCAGGCGCAAAAGAGCTCTGTCGCGATGCCTTCTTCCAAGCTGAAGGTTGCAATCGCGAAGGTTCTGCAGAGCGAAGGTTACATCGATGATTTTGCTGTGACCGAAGCTTCCGGCAAGGCCGAGCTGGCCCTGTCCCTGAAGTATTACGCCGGTCGTCCGGTTATTGAACGCATTGAGCGCGTGAGCCGTCCCGGTCTCCGCGTTTACAAGGGTAGCGATGACCTGCCCCGCGTGATGAATGGTCTTGGTGTGGCGATTGTGTCCACTCCCAGGGGCGTGATGACTGATCGTGCTGCGCGCGCTGGCCGTCTCGGCGGCGAAGTGCTGTGCCTCGTGGCTTAAGGGGAGAGTGAAATGTCCCGTGTAGCCAAGAATCCCGTTGCCGTTCCGGCTGGTGTGGATGTCACCATTGGTGGCGGCCAGATCGTCGTGAAGGGCCCCCTGGGTACGCTGACCCAGGTTCTGCATCCTTCGGTCAAGGTCGAGCGCGAAGGCGATGGCCTGCAGTGCTCCGCCATCGAGGGTGCCGTGAATGCCAAGGCCATGTCCGGCACCGTTCGTGCACTGGTCAATAACATGGTTGCAGGCGTCTCCAAGGGTTTCGAGCGCAAGCTGACCCTGGTTGGCGTGGGTTACCGTGCCCAGGCCCAAGGCGACAAGCTGAACCTGAGCCTCGGTTTCTCGCACCCTGTGGTGCACCAGATGCCTGCCGGCATCAAGGTTGAGACCCCGTCTCAGACCGAGATCATCATCAAGGGTGTCGACAAGCAGGTCGTCGGCAAGGTTGCTGCTGAAGTGCGTGCGTACCGCGCGCCCGAGCCTTACAAGGGCAAGGGTGTTCGTTACTCCGACGAAGTGGTCACCTTGAAAGAAACCAAGAAGAAGTAAGGGCGGATCATGATCACCAAGAAGGAATCGCGTTTGCGCCGTGCACGGAAAACCCGTGCCAAGATCGCGGAAATGAAGGCAGTCCGTCTGTCCGTGTTCCGTTCCAACTCCCACATCTACGCGCAAATCATCGCGGGTTGTGGTTCCAAGGTTCTGGCGGCTGCTTCGACCGTTGAGGCCGATGTGCGTGCCCAGGTGTCCAACGGTGGCAATAAGGCCGCTGCTGTGGCGGTCGGCAAGCTGATCGCTGAGCGTGCCAAGGCTGCTGGTATTGAGGCTGTTGCGTTCGATCGCGCAGGCTTTCAGTACCACGGTCGCGTGAAGGCGCTTGCCGATGCCGCCCGCGAAGGCGGATTGAAGTTCTAAGCGAGGTTTAGCATGGCTAAGCAGCAAGGTAATAAAAAAGTGCAGGCCTCCGAGGAGCGCGACGACGGCCTGCGCGAAAAGATGGTTTCCATCAACCGTGTCACCAAGGTGGTGAAGGGCGGCCGGATTCTCGGTTTCGCCGCGCTGACCGTGGTTGGTGACGGTGATGGTGGCATCGGCATGGGCAAGGGCAAGTCCCGTGAAGTCCCGGTTGCCGTGCAAAAAGCAATGGAAGAGGCCCGTCGCAAGATGGCCAAGGTTTCCCTGAAGAACGGCACGCTGCATCACTCCGTGATCGGCAAGCATGGCGCTTCGCATGTGCTGATGCAGCCGGCCCCGCAAGGTACCGGCATCATCGCCGGCGGCGCGATGCGTGCAGTCTTCGAAGTGATGGGTGTGACCGACATCATCGCCAAGTCCATTGGTTCGACCAACCCGTACAACGTGGTGCGTGCCACGCTGAATGGTCTGTTGGCCACCAACGCACCGTCCGTCATCGCTGCCAAGCGTGGCAAGACGGTCGAAGAGATTCAGGGGTAAGTCATGTCCGACAAGAAACTGAAGGTAACGCTGGTCAAGAGCGTTATCGGCACGAAACAATCCCATCGTGCAACCGTCCGCGGTCTTGGGCTCCGTCGTCTCCACCACACGGTGGAGCTGCAGGACACTCCTGCAGTCCGGGGCATGATTACCAAGGTCGCTTACCTTGTTAAGTTGGAGGCTTAAATGCGCCTGAATGCGATTAAACCTGCAGCGGGTGCCAAGCACGCTGCAAAGCGCGTCGGTCGTGGCATCGGCAGCGGTCTGGGTAAGACGGCTGGCCGTGGTCACAAAGGCCAAAAGTCCCGTACCGGCGGTTTCCACAAGGTTGGCTTCGAGGGCGGTCAGATGCCCATGCAGCGTCGTCTGCCGAAGCGTGGCTTCGTGTCGCTGACCCGTGCGCGTATCGGTGAGGTTCGCCTTTCCGAGCTGGATGCTCTGCCGGTTGATGACATCGATCTGCTGGTTCTGCAGCAGGCCGGTATCGTTGCTGCGGACGCGCTGGCTGCCAAGGTTGTGCTGTCCGGCTCCATCAGCCGCAAGGTCAATCTGCGCGGTGTGGCTGCGACCAAGGGCGCCAAGGCTGCTATCGAAGCTGCCGGCGGTTCCGTCGAGTCTGCCGAGTAAGGTTTAGCGTGGCTAACCAACAGTCCGCGCTAGCGACTCCTGGTAAGTTCGGGGACCTCAAGCGACGTCTGATGTTCTTGCTGGGCGCGCTGATCGTTTATCGTATCGGCGCGCATATCCCGGTTCCCGGGATTGATCCAGTAGCCTTGAGTGATCTGTTCAAGAGCCAGAAAGGGGGCATCCTCGGAGTCTTCAATCTGTTCTCCGGGGGCGCACTTTCCCGTTTCACAATCTTCGCACTGGGGATCATGCCGTATATTTCGGCATCGATCATCATGCAGTTGCTGACGGTTGCATCTCCGCAACTAGAGGCGCTTAAGAAGGAAGGTGAGGCGGGTCGGAGGAAAATCACTCAGTTCACCCGCTACGGAACGCTGGCTCTGGCTCTCTTTCAGGGGCTGGGTATTGCGGTTGCTCTGGAGTCGCAGCAGGGCTTGGTTATCGAGCCTGGTTTGACCTTCCGATTCGTGACTGTTTCCACTCTGGTTACCGGGACAATGTTCCTGATGTGGCTGGGTGAGCAGATTACTGAGCGGGGTCTGGGTAACGGTATCTCGATCATCATCTTCGCGGGTATCGCGGCAGGTCTTCCCAATTCTTTGGGTGGCTTGTTCGAGTTGGTGCGGACTGGCGCCATGCACCCCTTCACTGCACTGGTGATTTGTGTGCTGGTGGTGGTTGTGACGGGTGTGGTTGTCTTCGTCGAGCGTGGTCAGCGGAAGATTCTGGTGAACTATGCGAAGCGTCAGGTTGGCAACAAGATCTATGGTGGTCAGAGTTCGCATCTGCCTCTGAAGCTGAATATGGCGGGCGTGATCCCTCCGATCTTTGCATCCAGCATCATCCTGTTCCCCGCGACGCTGGCCCAGTGGTTCGGTTCGTCCGAAAAGATGGCGTGGCTGAAGGATCTCGGTTCGACGCTTGCTCCGGGGCAGCCGATCTATGTGATTCTTTATGCTGCCGCGATTGTGTTCTTCTGTTTCTTCTATACCGCGCTGGTCTTCAGTTCTAAGGAGACGGCCGACAATCTGAAGAAGAGTGGAGCCTTCGTTCCGGGGATTCGTCCTGGTGAGCAGACTGCGCGCTACATCGACAAGATCCTGATGCGGCTCACGTTGGCTGGTGCGGTGTACATCACGCTTGTTTGTTTGCTGCCCGAGTTTCTGATCCTGAAGTGGAATGTACCTTTCTATTTCGGTGGGACCTCCTTGTTGATCATCGTGGTGGTGACGATGGACTTCATGTCCCAGGTTCAGGCGTACATCATGTCCCACCAGTATGAGAGCCTTTTGAAGAAGGCTAACTTCAAGGGTTCGCGAGTTCCGCTCAAATAGTCTTATGTCGAAGGAAGATTACATTGAAATGCAGGGTGAGGTTCTGGAGAACCTTCCCAACGCAACCTTCAAGGTGAAGCTCGAAAACGGCCATGTCGTTTTGGGGTATATCTCCGGAAAGATGCGTATGCACTACATTCGTATTCTTCCTGGTGACAAAGTGACTGTGCAGCTGACCCCGTACGATTTGAGTAGAGCCCGGATCGTTTTCCGCGCGAAATAACAGAAAAGTAGTTAGGAGCTAGAAATGAGAGTTCAAGCATCTGTCAAGCGGCTTTGCAGAAACTGCAAGATTGTCCGCCGTAAAGGTGTGGTTCGCGTGATCTGCACGGATCCGCGTCACAAGCAGCGCCAGGGTTGATGCGGTCACCCGCATTCTTTATAATTTAATGTTTAGTATTTTGGGGTGAACGCATGGCCCGCATCGCAGGGGTAAACATTCCCAACCACAAGCACACTGAAATCGCGCTGACCGCGATTTACGGTATCGGCCGTACCCGCGCGCAGCAGATTTGTGATGCTGCTGCTGTCGGGCGTGCAGCCAAGATTAAAGACCTTACCGAGTCCGATATGGAACGGCTCCGCGACGAAGTCGCGAAGTTCACCGTCGAAGGTGATCTGCGCCGTGAAGTGACGATGAGTATCAAGCGCCTCATGGATCTGGGGTGCTATCGCGGGGTGCGCCATCGTCGTGGTTTGCCCCTTCGTGGCCAGCGTACGCGTACCAATGCCCGTACCCGCAAGGGGCCGCGCAAGGCGATCGCCGGCAAGAAGTAATAGGGATTAGACATGGCTAAGACTGCTGCGAAGGTTCGCAAGAAGATCAAGAAGAACGTGGCCGAAGGTATTGCCCACGTTCACGCGTCTTTCAATAACACGATTATCACCATCACCGACCGTCAAGGTAATGCCCTGTCCTGGGCCACCTCCGGTGGTGCCGGCTTCAAGGGCTCGCGTAAGAGCACCCCGTTTGCTGCTCAGGTTGCTGCTGAAGCGGCTGGCAAGGTGGCCATCGAGTGCGGTATCAAGAATCTGGAAGTGCGCGTCAAGGGCCCCGGCCCTGGCCGTGAATCCAGTGTGCGTGCGCTGAATGCGCTCGGTATCAAGATCACTACGATTACCGATATCACGCCGATCCCGCACAACGGCTGCCGTCCGCCGAAGAAGCGTCGTATCTGACAAGGAGTTGAACAGTGGCTCGTAATCTTGACCCCAAGTGCCGTCAGTGCCGTCGTGAGGGTGAGAAGCTCTTCCTGAAGGGCGAAAAATGTTTTACCGACAAGTGCGCGATTGAGCGTCGTTCCTACGCTCCCGGTCAGCACGGTCAAAAATCCGGTCAGCGCCTGTCCGGTTACGGCGTGCAACTGCGTGAAAAGCAGAAGATCCGTCGTGTGTACGGTGTGCTCGAGCGTCAGTTCCGCAAGACCTACGCTGAAGCCGATCGTCGCAAGGGCCAGACGGGTGAGAACCTGCTGCAGCTCCTCGAAGGTCGTCTGGACGCTGTTGCATATCGCATGGGTTTTGGTGCTTCCCGCGCTGAAGCTCGTCAGGTCGTCCGTCACAACGGCGTTCTGATCAATGGCAAGCGTGTGAACATTCCGTCTTACACCGTTCGCCCGGGCGATGAGATTCAGCTGACCGACAGCGCACGCAACCAGCTCCGCGTCAAGGCCGCTCTGGAGGCCGCTGAGTCCCGTGGTTTCCCGGAATGGCTTGCGGTCGACATCAAGGCCGGCAAGGGTACCCTGAAGGCTTACCCGCAGCGTTCCGAACTGCCGGCGACCTTGAACGAAGGTCTGGTTGTCGAACTGTATTCGCGTTAATGGTGGTCGCGCCCATGGCGCGACTCTATAGAAGGATTGTCGATGCAAAGTAATGCTCTGCTGAAACCGCGCATCATCGAGGTGCAGAATGTTTCGCCGGTGCACGCCCGGGTGACGATGGAGCCGTTTGAACGCGGCTTCGGTCACACGCTGGGTAATGCCCTGCGGCGTATTCTGCTGTCCTCGTTGCCGGGCTACGCGCCGACCGAGGTGTCGATCGAGGGCGTACTGCATGAGTACTCGACGCTCGATGGTGTGCGTGAAGATGTCGTTGATCTTCTGCTCAACCTGAAGGGTGTGGTTCTCAAGCTGCACGGCCGTGCTGAAGCCACGTTGTCGTTGGCGAAGTCTGGTGAAGGCGTGGTAACGGCGGCTGATATTGAAGTCTCCCACGACGTCGAAGTGATCAATCCGGATCACGTGCTGGCTCACCTCGCTCCGGGCGGCAAGCTGGATCTGCAGATCAAGGTTGAGCAGGGTCGTGGTTACGTCCCTGGTAACCAGCGTCCGGCCGCCAGCGAGTCGAAGGCGATTGGCCGTATCGTTCTCGATGCGTCTTTCAGCCCGGTTCGCCGCGTGAGCTATGCGGTCGAAAGCGCGCGCGTTGAGCAGCGCACCGATCTGGATCGCCTGGTTCTCGACATCGAGACGAACGGCGCGGTGGATCCGGAAGAGGCTGTGCGCTTTGCTGCGCGCGTCCTGATGGATCAGCTTTCCGTGTTTGCCGATCTGGAGGGCACCCCGACTGCGGTGGAGGCTCCGAAGGCTCCGGCGATCGATCCCATCCTTTTGCGTCCGGTAGATGATCTCGAATTGACGGTTCGTTCTGCGAACTGCCTGAAGGCCGAGAACATTTATTACATCGGTGATCTGATTCAGCGCACCGAAACTGAATTGCTCAAGACCCCGAATCTGGGGCGCAAGTCGCTGAATGAGATCAAGGAAGTCCTTGCCTCGCGCGGTTTGACGCTGGGCATGAAACTTGAAAACTGGCCGCCGGCCGGGCTGGAAAAGCTCGGTTGAGCGTAACGAAGAAGAGGTAATTTCAAATGCGTCACCGTAACGGTCTTCGCAAGCTCAACCGCACCAGCAGCCACCGTCAGGCTATGCTGCGCAACATGGCAAATTCCCTGCTGCGTCACGAAGTCATCAAGACCACCGTGCCGAAGGCCAAGGAGCTGCGCCGGGTTGTTGAGTCGCTGATCACGCTTGGCAAGAAGCCGAGCCTGGCTAATCGTCGTCTGGCGTTCGATCGCCTTCGCGATCGTGAAATCGTCGTCAAGATCTTTGACGAGCTGGGTCCGCGTTTCGCTGCTCGTAACGGCGGTTATCTGCGCATCCTGAAGTGCGGTTTCCGCGATGGCGACAACGCGCCGATGGCGTTCGTTGAGCTGCTGGACCGTCCGGAAGGCGAAGTTGAAGCTCCGGAAGCTGAACAAGCTGCGGCGTAAGCCATAAGTTTGGAAGTTGATGACAGAAAGGGTCAGCGTAAGCTGGCCCTTTTTGTTTTATAGAGCCGTCTTGGCGGAGGGCTGGTGTGGGACGTTATTGGTATGCCGTGTTCGCGGTGTCGGTGCTCCTGCATCTTGTTGCGTTTTGGCCCGCTCCGCGAGCACCTGTGTCCGGGGCGACGCCATTCGTTGTTCGCTTCGTGCAGAGGTCAAGCTTGGATGGCGGTCTCCAGGCTACGGCGGACTTGAGTTCGA
Organism: Zoogloea sp. GW822-FHT05C07; assembly: GCF_058800215.1. NCBI lineage: Bacteria > Pseudomonadati > Pseudomonadota > Betaproteobacteria > Rhodocyclales > Zoogloeaceae > Zoogloea > Zoogloea sp. GW822-FHT05C07. The sequence goes on along the minus strand of NZ_CM179510.1, from coordinate 1,291,590 downwards.
CCTCGCCTGATCCCCCGCGGCAGGGCAGTGGATCTGGCGAGGCTGCGGTGGTGGCAAAGGGCGGCAAGGCTATCGTGTCGCACCAGCGGATGGAGCTTGAGCCATCGTCTCGGACACGCCAGGCGATTGGTGTGCAGGCCGCCCCATCGCTAGCCGTGGAAAGGGCGCTCCTGACATCTCCCTCAGAGCTCGGCGATTCCAGTGAGGAAGAGGACACCTGGATCGGACGATACAGATTCGCGCTGGCAGCGGCCGCCGTTCGCTTGCAGAAGGCCTCGGGGCTGCTTGCCGCGCAGGGACTGCAGGGGCGAGTGGTGGTTGCCGTGCATTTCGGCGCCGGGTTGCCGGACGTTGGTTTGGCTGAGTCCAGCGGTCGGACCGCGCTGGATGATCGCGCGCTGGACCTTGTGCGACGCGCCGTCACACAGGTGCCGGCGCCGGCAGGGAAGGGGGCTGCTGCGGTGGAGCTTCCGATTCTGTTTGAGGCCCAGGAGTGATCACGGGCTGAGGAGGGCGCGATCTTGCGGCGTGCTTATCGGTAAGTGCCAGGGATGGGGATGGCCAAGGTTGTCGTGTGCAGGTCGAAGCGGCCCTGACGCCGATCCTCGAAATAGCATTTCAGCGTGTATTCGATGGAGCGAAATGCGAGTTCATCCCAGGGGATCTCCGTTTCCGTGATCAGCGACGCTTCAAGAGACTCTTCGCCCGGCGCAAAGTCGGGATCAAGCAAGCGAGCACGATAGATGATGTGGATCTGGCTGATATGCGGGAGGTCTACGAACGTGAACATCTCAGTCAGTTCGATCTTTGCGCCTGCTTCTTCAAGGGTCTCGCGCAATGCCGCTTGCCCCGTGGTTTCGTTGTTTTCCATGAAGCCAGCAGGTAAAGTCCAGCAACCGTAGCGGGGTTCGATGGCCCGGCGACACATGAGGATCTTGTCTTCCCATTCGGCAATGGCGCCTACGACGACTTTCGGGTTTTGGTAGTGGATCGTTCCACACTGGTCGCAAACGTGGCGGGGGAGATTGTCTCCCGGTGGAACCTTGAGGCTTACGGGCGCGCCGCAGTGGGAACAGAAATTCATGGTTGGCGGAGAGGCTTGGATATTCCGTTCATTCTAATTCAATGGCAGTGGGGTATACCTAGCGCTTGCGGCTGTGCGCCGGCTTCCGTGGCTTGGCTCAAGTGAAGGCACGATTCTTCCGATACAGTCGGACTAGATAGGGAACGCTGGTGAGAGCCAGGCGGGGATATGGCAGCGGCGATTGATATTACGAAGTTCGAGCAATTGAAGGTTTCGGGAGATTTGCCGTCTCCGAAGGGCGTTGCCTTAGCCATCATCAGATTGATTCAGCGGGAGAGTAGCTCAATCGATGACCTGGCCCGCGTAGTGAAAACAGACCCGGCCTTTGTCGGGCGTCTGATCAAGGCGGCCAATTCCAGAGCGGCCCATGGGCGCCGTGCGGTGGCGTCAGTCAACGAAGCTCTGATGGTCCTGGGCTTGCCAGCGGTTCGTACGCTTGCGCTGGGATTTTCCCTTTTGTCGAATTATCGGGGCGGCGCCTGCCAAGGCTTTGATTACGAGCGCTACTGGGGCGGCTGTCTGGTGTACGGCATCGCCATGCAGGCTATTACCCAGCGCACGCGGGTCGCTGCTGCGGAAGAGACGTTTTGCCTGGGTCTGCTGGCCAGGGTTGGCGAGTTGGCGCTGGCCACGCTTTACCCGGCGGATTACGAGCGGGTACTGAAGCAGACGCTGGAATTCAGGGATGTCAGCCTGACTCTGCTGGAGCAAAAGGCGTTTGCCATGGATCATCGGCAGCTGACGGCTGCAATGCTCGCCGATTGGGGGATGCCGCGCATATTTCATGAGACAGCCTATTTTGCTGAGGCACCGGAGGATTCGGGCTATGCGGATGGCTCGCGTGAGTTTGTCGTTGTTCAGTCGCTCCATCTGGCCGCCTACATAGCGGAAGTGTGTACTGCCGCGGCTCCTGAGCGCCCCAATCTGATGAAGAGACTGTTTGAGATCGGGGCGGCGCTGTCCTTCGATCGTGGCGCGGTGACCGAGCTTTGCGACCATGTGGTCAGCGAATGGCAATCCTGGGGGCCGCTGCTGGCCCTGCAGACCGAGGATGTTCCTCCGTTCAACGAACTGGCGATTCGCGGCGAGGAATTGGCTGCGCGCCGAGCAGATGTGCCCAGTGCAGGGGGTGTTCAGGACGGCCCTGATGTTGTGGCGGGGCCGATGCTGGAAGGGGAGTCGGGCGTGATCCCGTCGATGCGCGTGCTCATCGTCGATGATGACGTTTCCATGCGGACCGTCGTGCGCAAGGTGCTTGAGACCGTTGGGCACAGGGTGATGGAGGCTGGTGACGGGCGGATCGGGATGGAGATGGCGCTCGAATTCCAGCCCCAGTTGATGATCGTGGATTGGGTCATGCCCGAGATGACCGGGCTCGAACTGACACGCGCACTGCGACAGACGAAGATCGGGCGCGCCATTTACATCCTCATCATGACGAGTCTCGATGACGACGATCGATTGATCGAGGCGTTCGAGAACGGCGTCGATGACTTCATGAACAAGCCGATCAATCCGCGGGTTCTTGCCGCACGCCTGCGTGCCGGGCAGCGGGTGATTCGCCTGCAACAGGAGGTGGATCGGGATCGCGAAGAGATCCGCCGTTTTGCGGCTGAACTGGCCGTGTCCAACCGGCGGTTGCAAGAAGTGGCGCTGACCGATGCGTTGACAGGGTTTCCCAATCGGCGCTACGCGATGGATCGTATCCAGCAGGAGTGGCTGGTTTCGACGCGGACGCGCCGTGCCTTGTCGGTGATGGTCATCGACGTGGATCAGTTCAAGCTTTATAACGACTCCCATGGTCACGATGTCGGTGATGCGGTGCTCAAGCGGGTTGCCAGCATGGTAAAGGGCGCGCTGCGTGCGCAGGATGTTGTCGCCAGGACCGGGGGAGATGAGTTTCTGGTCATCTGCCCGGATACCAACCTGGATGCAGCGCTGGCTTGCGCAGAGCGGGTGCGTTTTGCCGTGGAGAATGTGCGAACTCCACTCAACGGCATTGCCATCAAGGTCTCCCTCAGTATCGGCGTCGCAAGCCGGGACGGGCAGATGCCGGACCCTGATGCCCTGATCAAATGTGCCGACCAGGGGCTCTATGTGGCCAAGGACAAGGGGCGAAACCGGGTCATGAGCGTGCAGGTTTCGCGTCCGGGGCCCGTCATTTCGCCCCGATGAAAAATGTCCAGCAGGTTGCATCCTGATCTTTGCTATTGAAAATGATGGTCGCGCATCGATGAGTCTGAACGGCTACGTGGCAAATCGTGATGGAAGTGGTGACGGAGACATCGGAATCCTGGTGGTCGATGATTGCGAGGACGATGTCTTTTTGTTGGGGCGAGCGCTTGTCAAATGGGGGATGAAGATCCGTTGCGAGCGCGTCGATAATGCTGATGCAATGCGTGATGCGCTGCGCTTGCCGGGTTGGGATATCGTCATCTCCGATCATCGAATGCCAGGCTTCGATTCCGCCGCGGCGTTGCAGGTTCTGAAAGACAGTGGCCGTGATCTGCCCTTCGTGATCTACTCTGGAGTCATCACCGATCAGCAGGCCTTTTCGTCGATGCTGGATGACGGAGTCAGCGATTATGTGCCGAAGGGGCATTTCGCTCGCCTTGTCCCCGTCATCACCCGGGAACTGCGCGGGGCTGCGGCCCGCCGGGTGGCGCGTGAGGCGGGTAGCCAGATACAGGCGCTGGCCTATTTCGACTCCCTGTGTCTGCTGCCGAATCGACAGCTGATGTGCGCACGTCTGGCTGAGTGGGCGCGGGAGGCCGATGCGCGGCAGAGTCAGCTGAAGGCTGCGGTCTTTCATGTGGATCTGGACCGCTTTCAGCGGATTAATTCGAGCTTTGGTTACGAGGCCGGTAATGTCTTGCTGCGCCAGGTAGCCAAGCGTCTGCTGGAGAGCTCCGAGTCTCACGGTCTCGTCGCGCGACTCGGCGGAGACGCCTTCGGCATTCTTGTTCCGGGCGTCTGCGAATACGGCGCTGCGGAGGTTTTTGCCCGTTGGTTGCTGCGGGCCTTCGAACTGCCGTTTGTGTTGGACAAGATCGAATTGTTTCTGTCGGTCAGCGTTGGTGTGGCGTGGGTGCGGGAGGGAGATGGGGACATCTTTTCCCTGCTGACCCATGCGGAAACCGCCATGAGCGCGGTCAAGCAGAAGGGTGGAAACGGCTACCGCATCTTCGACGCGGACATGCTGAGCGGTTCGGCGGAGCGGATCGCGCTGGAAAGTGACCTGCGCTTCGCCATCGAACGGAACGAACTGTGGGTGGCCTACCAGCCGTGCGTAGAGGGTGCCGACGGCCGTGTGGTGAGTGCGGAGGCGCTCTTGCGCTGGCGTCATCCGCGTCTGGGGCCGATCGGTCCAGACCGCTTCATCCCGATTGCGGACGAGAGCGGGATGATCATCGAACTCGGTGAATGGGTGATGCGGGAGGCGTGCCGGGAATGTGGGCGTTGGCGGGACATGGGTATGGATGGCATGTTCGTGTCGGTCAATGTCTCGGCGGTTCAGTTTGCCCAGCCGCGGCTCATCGAGTCGGTGCGGCGTGCGCTTGAGGACGCCGGCCTGGAGCCTGCTGGCCTGCAGCTTGAGATCACGGAATCTTCGTTGATGCAGGATGCCGAGACGGCAGTGGCGATGTTGCGGGCCTTCAAGAACATGGGGGTCAGGGTAGCCATCGACGATTTCGGTACCGGCTATTCGTCGTTGGCGTACCTCAAGCGCTTTCCCGTCGATGTGATCAAGGTCGATCAGTCTTTTGTGCGGGATCTGTGCGAGGACGAGGAGAATGCTGCAATTGTCCGCGCGATCATTGTGCTGGCACGCAGCATGCGTCTTCACGTCATTGCGGAAGGCGTTGAATCATCGAGCCAGGTGGATGCGCTGCGCACCGACGGCTGCGATTTCTTCCAAGGCTATCTGTTCGGCAGGCCGGTGGCTGCAGCGGAGTTCCGGGCCACGCTGGCGCGCATGCCGGATGGGTCGGCCAGTGCCGGGCAAGCGGGTCTTTCAGGCAGATTTGACTGATCCTGATTTTCATGTAAGATTTTTTCTTACATTTGCAGGTGGTTTGTTTCTTACTTCATAATCCGTATTCATCGGATGGCGAGCCTTGCCGGGTAACGGCAGAATTTGCCGCATACGATGGCCGAATGCTGAGGAGAAGACCATGCGCACCAATGGTATGCAAGATGAAATCAGAGAGTTGAATCTCGCTTACCTGATGCTGGCTCAGCAGATGCTGCGGGAAGACCGCGCTGCAGCCATTTACCGTCTCGGGATTGGAGAGGACGTGGCCGCGATCCTCGAAGGCCTGAGTTCTGCGCAGGTCCTACGGATGGCCAGTTCGAACATGTTGCTGTGCCAGTTCCGCTTCAACGACACGATGCTCGTTGATCTGCTGTCGGCCCATGGCCGGGAGCGCGGGACCGCGCATCTGCATGCGGCCATCCTCGCTGCAGGCCGTCCGGTAGAGGATCTGGCCTGAGCCTTGTGAGCCTGCCCGGGAGGTGCCGTGCGTAATAAAAGCGTATTGGCTGAGGCGCAGGACATTCAGAAGGCTGTCGAGTTGATACGCCTCGGCGCGCGCATGCAGATGCTTGAGGCGGAAACCTCCTTGAGCCGTGAGCGCTTGCTCAAGTTGTACAAGGAGGTCAAGGGGGTATCGCCGCCGAAGGGGATGCTGCCTTTTTCCACGGACTGGTTCATGTCGTGGCAGCCGAACATCCATGCCTCCCTGTTCATGGCGCTGTACCGCTTTGTGCGCAAGCATGCCAAGCTGGATGGACTGGGTGCGATTGTGCAGGCCTATCGGCTGTACAACGAGCACATCGAGTCCTTCGAGATGGAACAGGTCTTGAGCCTGACCCGGGCGTGGACGCTGATCCGCTTCTTTGATGCCAGTTTGCTGCAATCGGCGCGCTGTACATGCTGTGGCGGGGAGTTTGTTACCCATGCCTTCGATCCCATTCATGAGTATGTCTGTGGCTTGTGCCATGTGCCTTCCCGGGCCGGGAAGACGCGTAAGGTGGCGCCGGGGGCAGAGGAGGCCACCGGGCCTTGAGCTGAGTTCCAGATGACCAAAAATGCCGCCATTCTTGTGGCGGCATTTTTTTTGGAATTGAAGGGGACGACAGGCTTGCCTCCCGGGCTCAAGTTTTCGGGGGGAGGGCCGATATCGCCGAAGAAGAATAACGCGTCGGGTGCGCCGCCATAAGGACGCGTCCGCTGATAGAGGTTGCAGCGATGTTTTTGATCATCGGCTATGTGATTATCCTGGCGGCTTCGCTAGGCACTTATGCAGTGCACGGCAGTCTGGCCGCGCTGTGGGTGCCCACCGAATACATCGCAATCGTCGGCCTGACCATTGGGGGCTTCGTGGCAGGCAATGGCCCCAAGGCAATCAAGGGAACGATTGCGGCACTGCCTACCATTTTCAAGGGATCGCCGTACAACAAGGCGTTCTATGTGGATGTGCTGTGCATGCTGTACGAGATCCTTGCCAAGGTACGCAAGGAAGGGCTGATGTCGATCGAAGGGGATGTGGAGAACCCGGAGGGGAGTCCGATCCTGTCCAAGTACCCGGCCTTCACGAAGGATCATCACGCTGTCGATTTCCTTTGCGATTACCTGCGGATGATGGTCGGCGGCAATTTGAATGCATTCGAGATCGAGAACCTGATGGACGTGGAAATGGAAACCCATCATCAGGAAGCCCATGGCCCGGCTCACGTTGTGTCCAAGGTTGCAGACGGCGTGCCGGCCTTCGGTATCGTCGTGGCGGTGATGGGTGTGGTGAACGTGATGGGCTCAGTCGGCCAGCCGCCGGCGGTGCTCGGCAAGATGATCGGCGGAGCGCTGGTTGGGACCTTCCTGGGTATCCTTGTGTCCTATGGCTTTGTCGCCCCGGTTGCCGGGCAGCTCGAACAGAAGGTGGACGAAGGCGGCAAGATCTACCAGTGCATCAAGGCGGTGCTGCTGGCCAGCATGAATGGTTATGCGCCGCAGGTGGCGGTGGAGTTTGGCCGGAAGGTCCTGTTCTCGTCCGACAGGCCCAGCTTTGCCGAGTTGGAAGAAGCCATCAAGAGCCGCAAGTGAGGTTGGCTACAGTGGATCTCCGTGAAGCAGGAGGGGGCGCTGAATGAGCGACGATACCCAGCAGCCAATCGTCGTCAAGAAGATCAAGAAGGGCGGCGGCGGCGCCCATGGCGGGGCCTGGAAGATCGCCTACGCCGACTTCGTGACGGCCATGATGGCCTTCTTCCTGCTGATGTGGCTTCTCGGTTCGACGGCGCAGGGTGACCTGAAGGGCATCGCCGATTTCTTCAGCTCGCCCCTCAAGGTTGCGATGAATGGTGGTTCGGGGGCCGGTGACGCACTCAGCCCGATCGCTGGCGGTGGGCAGGATCTCACGCGTTCGGTCGGTCAGGTCAAACGCGGCGACGTGGAGGGCAAGCGCTCGATCAACATCGAGGCCGCGAAGGGGGCGACCAAGCCAGAAGGTGACGATGGCAAGAGCATCCAGAGCAAGAGCGAAGAGCGGAAGGAGCGCGCCCGGCTCGAGGATCTGAAAGGGCAGATCGAGGCGATCATCGAGGCGAGCCCCAGTCTGCGGGCCTTCAAGAACCAGCTCCTGCTCGACATCACAACTGAAGGCCTGCGCATCCAGATCGTGGATGAGCAGAATCGACCGATGTTCGATTCTGCCAGTGCTGCACTCAGACCCTATACGCAGGAATTGTTGCGGGCCATCGGTGCGACGCTCAATGGTGTGGAGAACAACGTGAGCCTTTCCGGGCATACCGACTCGACCCGCTACGCGGGAGGGGAGCGGGGGTTCTCCAACTGGGAGCTGTCTGCCAACCGGGCCAATGCATCCCGGCGCGAGCTGGTGGCCGGTGGTCTCGCCGAAGGGAAAATGGTACGTGTGATCGGCCTTGCCGATACCGTGCCGCTCGACCCCGCTAATCCGAATGCGCCCATCAATCGAAGGATTAGCATCGTCGTGCTCAACCGGCATGCCGAGGCAGCGCTGAAGGCGAGTACCAACCGGACGCTGGAAGTCAGCAACGGGGATGAAATGGATGCGGCGGATATCCGCAGCGGCATGGTAAAAGGGACGCGTCCGGCACAGTGAATTCCGTCCGGAAAGGCGATTTGGTGGGTGGCAATAAGCGGGGGCTGGTTATCCTGCGGGCCAGGTGCTAGAAAAATGTCACGATCAAATGCAGTGTTGATAGGCGTTGTGTGGTCCTTGCTGGTCACCGGCGCGGCCGCCTTCTTGCTGAGTGCCAATGTTTGGCAGGTGCTTGCTTGCGTGGCGCTGGCCATGGGCTGGTGCTGTGTGCTCCTGATGCGGGGGGCTGCATCGTCCGTTGTGGTGTCGGCCGAGCTGTCGTCGTCGGAAGCGGCTGGAGTGGCGACGCTGGAAAGTGCGCTGGGCGACGCCGTCTTGGGCTTCCGGCAGCAGCATGCGGCGGTCTTGGAGGAGGTCCGTAGCGTCGAGGCGAGGTTGTCCAGTGCCATTGTGACCCTGACGCAGAGTTTTCAGGGCATCCTGTCCTCCACCGGCCAGCAGCAGGAGATTGCTCTCGGGCTCGCCAAGGAGGGGGATTCCGTCGATGGCATCAGTCGCTTCGATGACTTCGTTGCCCATACCTCAGGCGTCATGCAGCGGGTTGTGGATAGCGTGATCACGAACAGCAAGCTGGGTATGGAACTGGTGGAGCTGACCGATCGCATTTCGAAGCGGGCCAGTGACGTGGAGATGATCCTGGGAGAGATCGGCGCGATTGCCAAGCAGACCAATCTGCTCGCCCTCAATGCAGCCATCGAGGCAGCTCGTGCAGGTGAGGCGGGCCGCGGGTTTGCGGTGGTTGCCGATGAGGTGAGGGATTTGTCCACGCGTACGACCCAGTTCAGCCAGCAGATTGCGGTGGTCATGAAGTCCATGCGCGAAGGGGTGAAGGGGACCGAGGATGCGATCGCCAAGCTGGCGTCCACGGACATGAACTTTGCGCTGGAGTCGAAGCAGCAGGTGGAGCGGGTGCTCACGTCAATGGAGACGCTCAACAAGGCGCGTATCGATGCCATCAGGGAGTTGGGTGAGCATACCCACGCGATGGATGCGGAAGTGAACCGTGCGGTGACAGCGCTGCAGTTCCAGGATCTCGTGTCGCAGTTGATCGGCCGCGTGGAGCGGCGGGTCGAGAGGCTGGGCCTGGTGGAGCAGGAACTGGATGCACTGATCGGCGAGATCCGGCTGGTTTGCGCGGGAGATGTCCGTTCCCTGCCGCAGGCGGCCGAATCGGTCCGGAAGCGGCTTGCCGAACTTGTCGTTGTCGAAGCGCAGGGCGCCGGGTGCGCTCAGGAAGTCTCGCATGGCGGGATCGATTTGTTTTAGTTTTTCAGAACCCTAGGAAATAGACGATGGCCAAGATCGTACTGACTGTTGATGATTCTGCTTCAATCCGGCAGATGGTTTCATTCACCCTGAAAAGTGCCGGCTATGAAGTCGTTGAAGCCGTCGATGGCATGGATGGCCTCGACAAGGCGAAAGCCAAGGCCTGCAACCTGGTGCTGACCGACCAGAATATGCCCCGCATGGATGGCCTGTCGCTGATCAAGTCGCTGCGGGCTATGCCCCAGTACCGTACGGTGCCGATCCTGATGCTGACCACCGAGTCCTCGGACACCATGAAGTCGCAGGGGCGCGCCGCGGGTGCGACCGGCTGGCTGGTGAAGCCCTTCGATCCGCAGAAGCTCATCGAAGTGGTCAAGAAGGTGATCGGCTGACAAAGCTGGTGCAGGGCGGGCGTCACGGGAGGCAGTCATGGCCATAGATATGAGCCAGTTCTACCAGGTCTTCTTCGAGGAGGCCGCTGAGCATCTGGCGAGCATGGAAGCGTTGCTGCTCGCTATCGACCCGGGGGCGCCCGATGCTGAGGATGTGAATGCCCTTTTCCGGGCGGCCCATTCCATCAAGGGGTCGAGCGGTACGTTTGGCTTCCAGGACATGATGGAGGTCACTCACATCCTCGAAACCATGCTCGATCGCGTACGCAAGGGCGAGGCGCCCCTGACGGACGAGATGGTCGATGCATCGCTGGTGGCCGGGGATGTGCTGAAGAATCTGCTGGCGGCTCACCGGGGGGAGGACGAGGCAGACCGGGAGGCGGCCGAGGCCATCTGCCACCGGCTCGAGGCCTTGTGCCGTGCCCTTGATGCGCCTCCCAAGCGTGCGCCTGCCATTCTTCCGCCGGCCGCGCCAGTCGAGGATGTGCCCCCGTCAAAGAGTTATGACCTGCTGTTTTCGCTGGTCGGCGATATCGGTGGTGGGCGCGATATGTTCGCAGACCTGCTGGCCGAACTGGGGCGTGTCGGCACAGTGGATACGCTGGAAGCGCCCACGCCGGGTGATCGCCATTGCCACCTGCGCATTGCGACCGACGTGGATGCGGATTTCCTGCGTGGCGTGCTTGATTTCGTGGCAGAGGCCGCCTCTTTGCGCATCGAGCCGCTTGCCGTCGCTGCAGAGGAAGAAGCCTATGGTTTCTTCGAGGATCTCCCCGCGGTAACGGGCGCCACCCAGTGGCGCAGCAGCGACGATGCCTATGGTTTCTTCGAGCCTCTTCCGTCGGCGTCCAGCGCGGTTGCGACCGAGGAAGCCTACGGCTTTTTCGATGAGCAGGAAGTGGCCACTTTGCTGGCCAGGCAGCAGGCAGCCGAGCCCTACGGCTTCTTCGACGACGTGCCGGCACCCGATGCGGAGCCTCCGCGCGCCGAGGAGGTGCCTGAGGCCGCGTATGGATTGTTCGAGCCTTTGCCCCAGCCGGACGCACAGGAGGCCGTTGTACCGGAACCAGCGGAGGGGGGGGGCGCCGCAGGGGGGGCGGTGCCGCTCGCAGCCGCCGCTGCGCCGCCGCCTGCCCGCAAGCCGGCTGCACGGACCGCGGCGGGAGGCGATAACGGCTCCATCCGGGTCAGCGTCGAAAAGGTGGATCAGATGATCAACCTCGTTGGCGAGCTCGTCATCACCCAGGCCATGCTGACCCAGGCCGCGGTCAATGTGGATCCGGTCATCTGTGAACGCCTGATCAACGGTCTGGCGCAGTTGGAGCGCAATACCCGCGATCTGCAGGAGTCCGTGATGTCGATCCGGATGATGCCGATCTCCGTGGTATTCAGCCGTTTCCCGCGGGTCGTCAGGGATCTGTCCCACAAGCTGGGCAAGCAGGTGGAGCTGAAGACCATCGGCGAGAGCACCGAGATGGACAAGAGCCTCGTCGAGCGCATTACAGATCCGCTGACCCACCTCGTGCGCAACAGCCTCGACCATGGCCTCGAAACACCCGAGAAGCGCCGTGCCGCGGGCAAGTCCGAAACCGGCACGATCACCCTCAGCGCCTATCATCAAAGTGGCAATATCGTCATCGAGGTCGGCGATGACGGGGCAGGCCTCAATCGCGCGCGCATCCTGGCCAAGGCCCGGGAGCGCGGTATGGCGGTCAGCGATTCGATGAGCGATCAGGATGTCTGGCAGCTCATCATGGAGCCGGGCTTCTCCACTGCCGACCAGGTGACCGAGGTGTCGGGGCGCGGCGTCGGCATGGATGTCGTGAAGAAGAACATCTCGGCGATGGGGGGGCGCATCGAGCTTGATTCCATGGCCGGCATCGGGACCCGCATCACCGTGCGCCTGCCGCTGACGCTGGCGATCCTGGATGGCATGAGCGTCGGCGTCGGACCGGAAACCTACATCATTCCGCTCAGCTATGTTATGGAGTCCATGCAGCCCGAGCGGGGCATGATGAAGAGTGTGTCCGGCGTGGAGCGGCTGATCCAGGTGCGCGGCGAATACCTGCCGGTCATCTGCCTGCACGAGGTGTTCCGCATTCCTGCCGCGATCACCGACTGGTCGAAGGGCATCATGGTGGTGCTCGAGGCAGATGGTCAGAGCGCCGCCCTGTTCATCGACCACCTCATCGGTCAGCACCAGGTGGTCATCAAGAGCCTGGAGGCCAATTACCGTCGGGTTCAGGGCATCGCGGGTGCCACCATCATGGGTGATGGACGGGTGGCGCTGATTCTCGACGTGCCCATGCTCGTCGGGATGGCCAGGCGGGTGTTGCCGGCGGCGGCCTGAAAGGGCGGGCGGTTCTCCGTACGGAAGGGGCGCCGGTCGCCAAGGGTGATTTTTGGTGTCACGGTCCCCGTCGCCGGCTTCAGAAAAGGTGTCTCGTGCCGTAAAGGCGGGTGTTCCCTTGGAGGAGTGTTGCCATGCTGCAGGCCGCCCAGACCACTGCCGCGCAGGAGTCCGAAGACTCCGGTGCTGTGCAGGAATTGCTGACCTTTACCCTCGGCGCAGAGGAGTACGCCATCGACATCCTGAAGGTTCAGGAGATTCGTGGCTACGATGCGGTCACTACGATCGCCAATGCCCCCAGCTTCATCAAAGGGGTCATCAACCTGCGTGGCACGATCGTGCCAATCGTTGATCTGCGGATCAAATTCTCCGTTGGCGTTGCCGAGTACACGCCTTTTACCGTCGTCATCATTCTCAACATCGCCGGCCGGGTGGTGGGGATGGTGGTCGACGCGGTATCCGACGTCATTGCCCTCAAGCCCGAGCAGATCCGTCCGGCGCCCGACTTCGCTTCGTCGGTGGATACCGCCTACATCATGGGGCTTGGTGCGCTCAGTGAACGGATGCTGATCGTCGTCGATATCGAACGCTTGATGCTCTCCAGCGAAATGGCGCTGGTGGACGAGGCTGCTGCTTAAGTCTGCCGATCTGGCCACCCCCACATCCTAAGAAAGTCGTCGTCATGAGTAGCCTTCTCTCTCCCGCGGTTGGAGTGATGAACCGCCTGTCCGTGCAGGGCAAGATGCTCCTGCTTGGTCTGATAGCAATGGTGTCCGTGGTGGTGCTGGCGTACATGTTGTTGGCCCGGGTTGAAGGGGATATCTCCTTTTCTGAAAAGGAAACCCAGACTGCGCCCTTGGTAATGCCTGCGCGTCATCTGATGCAGGCGCTCCAGGCTCATCGAGGGGTCGCTCAGGGCCTGATCGGTGGTAATACTGCTCTGGTCGGCAGATTGGCCGAATTGCGTGCTCAGGTTGACAAGGCCATTGCTGAAGGTGATGCCGTGACTGCCCGTTTTGGCGAGAGCCTGGGGGTAGCGTCGGAATGGGGGGCGATTCGTCAGGGTTGGAGCGAGGTGCAGTCCAAGGCGGTCAGCGTTTCGGGGCCCGAGAGCTTCAAGCTGCATACGGATTACATCGCCCGGGTCCGGGGGTTCATTAATTTAGTCGCCGACAAAACCAACGCCACGCTCGATCCGGAACTCGAAACCTACTACCTGATGGACTTGTTCACTGTTCGCCTCCCGGCGCTTTCCGAGGATGCGGGGCGGGCGCGGGCGCTGGGTACTGCGCTGGCCATCCGTCAACGTAGTACGGAGGCCGAGCGGATCGATATGAACGTCTTCATGCGGCGTTTGGCGGACGGACGTGAGGGCGTTGAGGCGGGCATCACCAAGGTCGGCAGCAACGATGCGGCACTGCGCGCCCGTCTGGATGTGCCGGGCAAGAACTTCGACGCGGCGGCCAAGGCCTTTGGGGTGTTGGTCAACGGGCAGGTCGTGCAGGGGGAGGCTATTTCCGTCGCTCCCACGCAAGTGTTCGACGAGGGCTCCAAGGTTGTGGACGCGAACTACGAGATTCTTGACGTGGCCGCCAGGGAGTTCGATCGCTTTCTCCAGTTGCGACTTGAGCACCTGTATCTGGCGCGTTGGACCGCGATTGGGGTGATCTGCTTCAGCCTATTGGTTGTGGGTTACCTGTTTCTCGGATTCCGTCGCACCATGCTTGATGGTATCGGCGAGATTCAGGCGGGGGTGAAGCGTATGGCGGACGGCCGGCTCGATGAGCCCGTGCTGGTCGTTTCGCACGATGCGTTTGGCGAGATCGCGACCGCGCTGAATGGCATGCAGGCCAGTCTCAAGGCTCGCCTGCTGGCCGAACACGAGGTGGCGGAGGTTAATTCGCGGGTACGGAACGCGCTGGACAAGGCCTCCACCAACATCATGCTTGCCGACAACGATGGGCAGATCGTCTATTGCAACGAGGCGGTGCTGGCCATGTTGAGAGACGCGGAGGCTGATATCCGCCGTGATCTGCCGAGCTTTAGTGTCAATGGGCTGATCGGCCGTAATTTTGACGACTTCCACCAGAATCCGAGTCATCAACGCAATCTTCTTGGCCGTCTGCAGGGTGAGCATAAGGCAACAGTACGGGTCGGCGGCCGCACTTTTGCTCTTGTGGCCAACCCGGTCGTCAATGTGCAGGGGGTGAGGTTGGGTTCGGTCGTGGAGTGGCAGGACCGGACCAACGAGGTCCGTGTCGAGCAGGAACTGGCCGGGCTGCTGGAAGCCGCTGTGGCCGGGGACTTCGCCCGTCGTCTGTCGCTGGAGGGCAAGGTCGGTATCTTTGCGACGGTTGCCGAAGGTATGAATAACCTGATGGGGATCGTTTCCACCAGTCTGGAGGATCTTGCGCGTGTCTTGAACGCAATTGCGCGGGGCGATCTGACGGAGACCATCACGGCGGAATACAGCGGGACGTTCGGTCAGTTGAAGGACGACACGAACACGACGGTGGAACGTCTGCGCGAAGTGGTCGGGCAGATCAAGGAAGCTGCGGAGTCGATCAACGTGGCGGCGCAGGAGATCTCGGCGGGTAACTCGGACCTGTCGTCGCGCACGGAGGAGCAGGCGAGCAGCCTGGAAGAGACGGCGAGTTCGATGGAGCAACTGAACGCGACGGTGCGTCAGAACGCGGACAACGCGCGCCAGGCGCGGGAGCTGGCCAGCTCGAGCAACGAAGTGGCAGTGCAGGGCGGCGAGATGGTGTCGCGGGTGGTGGGCACGATGGGCTCGATCCAGGAGAGCTCGAAGAAGATCGCGGACATCATCGGAGTGATCGACTCGATCGCGTTCCAGACGAACATCCTGGCGCTCAATGCGGCGGTGGAAGCGGCGCGGGCGGGCGAGCAGGGACGTGGCTTCGCGGTGGTGGCGAGCGAGGTGCGGAGCCTGGCGCAGCGCAGCGCGCAGGCGGCGCGGGAGATCAAGGCGCTGATCGCGGACAGTGTGGACAAGGTGGAGGACGGTGCGCGGCTGGTCAATGAAGCGGGGCAGACGATGGAAGACGTGGTGTCAAACTTCCAGAAGCTGTCGGCGCTGGTGACGGACATTGCGGAGGCGAGCCAGGAGCAGAGCGGTGGGATCGAGCAGGTAACGCAGGCGGTGGGCCAGATGGACGAGGTGACGCAGCAGAATGCGGCGCTGGTGGAGGAGGCGGCGGCAGCGGCCGAGAGCCTCGAGGAGCAGGCCCGTAGTCTCGTAAGGTCCGTGGCAACCTTCCGCCTTTCTGCCCCGCGCGGCGAGGTGGCACCGGCCAGCCTGGATTTTGATGGGGTGATCCAGGCCCACATGGGCTGGAAGCACAAGTTGCGTAACTACCTTTCTGGCGAAGGAGAGGCCCTGGATCCTGGCGTTGTCTCTCGGGACGACAAGTGTGTGCTTGGCTGCTGGATACATGGGGAGGGCAAGCGCTATGCAGGTAATTCCCATTACACCGCCCTGCGCAGCAAGCACGCGGATTTCCATGCCTGTGCCGGTGCTGTCATCCGAGCCAAGCAGGATGGAGATGACGCGGGGGCACGGCGTTTGTTGCTCAATGAGTTCTCTGTGCTTTCCGACGAAACGATTCAAGAAATTCGCCACATGAAGCAGAGCTGTGCCGGGCTTCCCGTTCCTGTTTCGATGCTGGATGTTCCGAAGGCCAGTGTGACAACTCTGTCATCCCACGTTCGGGGCGAGAAGGGTAGCGGAGGCGGAGGCAAGGTCGCCGCACCGTTGCCCAAGATCAAAGCAGGAGCCGTGAATCTGGCGGAAGCCGAGTGGGAAGAGTTTTGAACATTTGATTGGCCATTGGCCGTCGTGTGCTGTTGGCGAGGGAAGGATTCGAGATGAAAATAAATATGCCGGTGACCCAGCACGAGGTTGAATTGAAGGAGACGACGCTGATCGTTTCCAAGACCGACCTCAAGGGGCAGATCACCTATATCAATTCGGACTTCATCGCGATCAGTGGGTTTGCCGAGGTGGAACTGCTCGGTCAGCCCCACAACATCGTGCGCCATCCTGATATGCCGGTGGAGGCCTTTGCCGACATGTGGCAGTCCCTGAAGGCGGGGCGTCCTTGGGTCGGGATGGTCAAGAACCGTTGCAAGAACGGGGATTACTACTGGGTCGAAGCCCATGCCTCGCCGATTTTCGACAACGGCCGTGTCCTTGGATACATGTCGGTGCGCCGCAAGGCCAGCCTGGACAAGATTCGCGCTGCGGAGGCTGCATATGCCCAGTTCCGCGAAGGAAAGGCCGGCGGTAAGCAGATCATGGACGGCAAGGTCGTGTCGGGCGGTGTCGGGCTCAAGTTCGGGCGCTGGTTGGGCAGTACGTCACTGGCCGCGCGTTCCGCACTGGCGGCGACGCTGGCGCTGGTGGTGATCCTCGGGGCTGGTTCGTTGTACATGCGCGGACGGGCCAGCGAGGCGCTCGAATCCCAAGGGCTGGCCGTGGTTTCCGACAAGGTGGCGGCCGTGCGGGCGTTGGTCGAATCCAAGGCACAGAGCCTACGAGTCGAAACCGACCGACTCGCTAACCTCTTTGCGTCCAGTCTGGGGGATGGCTTCACAGTTAATACTGTGGGTGAGGGAATGCCGGTACTGCTCAACGGCAGTACGGTGATGAACCTGCGTACCCAGGAGGTGGATCGCTTCACGGCAGCAAGCGGGGCGGTAGCCACCCTGTTTGCCCGGAAGGGGGATGAGTTCTATCGTGTCGCCACTTCGGTAAAGAAGGAGAGTGGCGAGCGCGCCGTCGGGACTACGCTGGCTCACGACAGCCCTGCCTATGCCCGTTTGCTGGCCGGTGAGCGCTATGTGGGCAAGGTCATGTTGTTCGGTGTCGATGCCTACACCGGCTATGCACCCATCAAGGACAGCAGTGGCAAGGTGATTGGTGCCACCTTTGTCGGACGCAAGTTCGCTGAGGAAATGGCGGCCTTGCGTCAGCAGATCAAGGCCATCCGCTTCGGCGATTCGGGCTATGCCTATGTGTTGGATTCGACGGCAGGCAAGACCCAGGGGACCTTGGTCGTTCACCCGGCCAAGGAAGGGCAAAGTGTCCTCGAATCGAAGGACGCGGGTGGGCGCCCATTTATCCGCGAGATGCTGGAGCGCAAGCAGGGGGTGATCCGCTACCCGTGGCTGAATGCCGAACTGAACGAGACCTCGGCCCGCGAGAAGATTGTGGCTTTCGACAGTTTTCCCGAATGGAACTGGTTGATCGCCGGCGGTACCTACATGGATGAGTTCGAGAGCGTTTCCCGCAACATCGGCTTCATGCTGCTGGGTATCAGCCTGTTGGCAACTGTATTGCTTGCAGGGCTCATCTTTGGGCTGCTGCGCGGCCTGATTGCACGCCCGTTGGAGGCGATGGTTCGGACTGCGCAGAGTGTTGCCAATGGTCGTTATGACAACGAAATCAATGTGAGCCGCAATGACGAGGTGGGCCGTGTCATGCAGGCGATCGAATCGATGCAGGTCAAGCTGGGTTTTGAGTTCGCCGAGCAGCAGCGGGTCAGCAACGAGAACTCCCGCATTCGCCAAGCCCTGGATAGTGTGGAGACGAATGTGCGGATCGCCGAGCCGGACGGCAGGGTCATCTACGCAAATCCAGCTTTGCTGAAGACCATTCGCGGCATAGAAGGGGAGGTCGGCAGGAGTGTTCCGGGTTTCCGTGCCGACAATTTTGTCGGTAGCGACGTTACCCGCTTGTATGCCGATCAGGCCGCTGCACGGCTGCGCCTGGCTAGTTTGCAGCAGGCAACGCGCAGCATGATGGAGATCGGTGGGCGCAGTTTCGAAATTGTGACCAGCCCCATCTTCAACGCGGCGGGCGAGCGCCTGGGGTCGGTGGGCGAATGGCGTGACCGCACTGATGAACTGGCCGCGGAGCGGGAGATCCAGGCCATCGTGTCGGCGGCGGCGGACGGAGATTTTTCTGCCCGCCTGCAGCGTGAAGGCAAGACGGGCTTCTTTGCGGATCTGACGGATGGTATCAACCGCTTGATGGAAGGGGTGGCGGGAAGCCTGAACGATCTCGCCCGGGTGCTGAACGCGATTGCGCGGGGCGACCTGACGGAGACCATCACGGCGGAGTACAGCGGGACCTTCGGTCAGCTGAAGGGTGACACGAACACGACAGTGGAACGTCTGCGCGAAGTGGTCGGGCAGATCAAGGAAGCTGCGGAGTCGATCAACGTGGCGGCGCAGGAGATCTCGGCGGGTAACTCGGACCTGTCGGCGCGCACGGAAGAGCAGGCGAGCAGCCTGGAAGAGACGGCGAGCTCGATGGAGCAACTGAACGCAACGGTGCGTCAGAACGCGGACAGCGCGCGCCAGGCGCGGGAGCTGGCCAGCTCGAGCAACGAAGTGGCAGTGCAGGGCGGCGAGATGGTGTCGCGGGTGGTGGGCACGATGGGCTCGATCCAGGAGAGCTCGAAGAAGATCGCGGACATCATCGGAGTGATCGACTCGATCGCGTTCCAGACGAACATCCTGGCGCTCAATGCGGCGGTGGAAGCGGCGCGGGCGGGCGAGC
The DNA here is from genome assembly GCF_058800215.1 of Zoogloea sp. GW822-FHT05C07. Classification (NCBI taxonomy): domain Bacteria; kingdom Pseudomonadati; phylum Pseudomonadota; class Betaproteobacteria; order Rhodocyclales; family Zoogloeaceae; genus Zoogloea; species Zoogloea sp. GW822-FHT05C07. Next base: position 1,272,770 of record NZ_CM179510.1, on the reverse strand, counting down.
AGGGACGTGGCTTCGCGGTGGTGGCGAGCGAGGTGCGGAGCCTGGCGCAGCGCAGCGCGCAGGCGGCGCGGGAGATCAAGGCGCTGATCGCGGACAGTGTAGACAAGGTGGAGGACGGTGCGCGGCTGGTCAATGAAGCGGGGCAGACGATGGAAGACGTGGTGTCAAACTTCCAGAAGCTGTCGGCGCTGGTGACGGACATTGCGGAGGCGAGCCAGGAGCAGAGCGGCGGGATCGAGCAGGTAACGCAGGCGGTGGGCCAGATGGACGAGGTGACGCAGCAGAATGCGGCGCTGGTGGAGGAGGCGGCGGCAGCGGCCGAGAGTCTGGAAGACCAGGCCCGCAGCCTTGTCCGTTCGGTGGCGATGTTCCGCTTGCAGCTTGGTCAGCAGGCGGTGCAACCGGCCGCTGTCGAGCCCCGTCCCCTGGCCGATAATGTTGCGCGTCTGCCCGAGCGCACTGCGCGGCCGGCGGCCGCGCGTGCCGCGGCACCGCTTCCGAAGGTACGGCGTACCGGCGGGGTGGTGGGTAGCGACCTCGATGACGAATGGGAAGAGTTCTAGAAAGAAACAGCTTCATGTCGGAAAAACCGTTTTCCCGTAATCCCTTGCCGTCGTTGGGCACGCCCGTGTCGCGTCCCGGCGCGGGCGTCCGGCCGGCTCCGGCTCCGGCTGCCGTGCGGAGCCCTGCATCGGCCATGCCGGATCGCGAGTTCCAGTTCTCGGCTGCGGATTTCGAACGCGTCCGTGACCTGATCTACCGCCATGCCGGCATCTCCCTGTCACCGATCAAGCAGGACATGGTGTACAGCCGTCTGGCCCGCCGCTTGCGGGCGCGGGGAGACCGCACGTTCAGCGAGTATCTGGACCGGGCCCAGCGCGAGCCGCACGAATGGGAAACCTTCGTCAACAGCCTCACAACCAATCTGACCTCTTTCTTCCGGGAGGCACACCATTTCGAGATGCTTGCGGAGCGCCTGAAGAAGCATGTGGGGCGCTCCCCGTTCCGTATCTGGTGCAGTGCTGCATCGACGGGTGAGGAGCCATACAGCCTGGCGATCACCGCGTGCGAGGCTTTCAACAGTCTGAGTCCGCCCGTGCAGATCGTCGCCACCGACATCGATACCAATGTGCTCGCCACGGCCGAGAAGGGGGTTTATGGCCTCGATCGGGTCGAACGCCTGTCGCGGGAGCGCATGCAGCGTTTCTTCCTGAAGGGAACTGGAACGCAGGATGGCTACGCCCGCGTGCGTCCGGAGTTGCAACGCCTGATCGAGTTCCGGCGCATCAACTTGCTGGACAAGAGCTGGGCGGTGCAGGGGCCCTTTGATGCCCTGTTCTGCCGTAACGTGATGATCTACTTCGACAAGCCGACTCAGCATGGCATCCTCCAGCGTTTCGTGCCGCTGCTGAAGCGGGATGGACTGCTGTTCGCCGGCCATTCGGAGAGCTTCCTGCATTCGGCAGACCTTTTCCGGTCCCTCGGCCGGACCGTTTACGAAAGGGCCGATGCCCGTGCACCCTGATCCTGGTTATGCGGAACATCTGGCGGGCAACCGTTACTTCGACCGGACATTCGACTGCGATGCGGTGAAGGTGTTGCCGGGCGAGTATTTCGTGACCACGTCCGACATGGTCCTGGTCACCGTGCTCGGATCATGCGTTACAGCCTGTGTGAGGGATCGGGACAAGGGTCTGGGAGGCATGAACCATTTCATGCTACCCGAGAACGGCGGCGATGGCGGTGTGCTGTCCACGTCGGCCCGCTATGGTGCCTACGCGATGGAAGTGCTGCTGAACCATCTGCTCAAGCTGGGCGCGCGTCGGAGTAGCCTGGAGGCCAAGGTCTTCGGCGGCGGGAAGGTGCTCGCGAGCCTCACTCAGGCCCAGGTGGGTGAAAAGAACGCCGAGTTTGTGCTGAACTATCTGAAGACCGAGCGCATACCGGTGGTCGCTCAGGATCTGCTCGACATTTATCCGCGCAAGGTATATTTCTTCCCGGCCAGTGGGCGCGTGATGATGAAGAAGCTGGTGCGAGTGAAGAATGACACGCTCATCGCTCGCGAACGTGAGTATGAAGCCCGCTTGCGGCGCGATAATGTTCAGGGTGACATCGAACTGTTTGGCTGACGGGGCGTAGGGGTTCCGTCCTGATCTGGAAGTGAAGCATGACAATCAAGGTTCTGGTCGTCGACGATTCGGCGCTGATGCGCAGTTTGCTGTCGGAGGTGATCAATTCGGCCCCGGATCTGGAGGTCGTGGGTGTGGCACCCGACCCCCTTGCCGCCCGGGAAATGATCAAGACCCTCAATCCGGACGTCCTGACCCTCGACATCGAGATGCCCCGCATGGACGGCCTCGATTTCCTGGAGCGCCTGATGAGACTGCGCCCCATGCCGGTGGTGATGATCTCGAGTCTGACCAAGCATGGTTCTGAGGCGACCTTGCAGGCCCTCGAGCTGGGCGCTGTCGATTTTCTACCCAAGCCGAAGTTCGACCTGCCGGCGGGTATCGAGGCCTACCGTATAGAAATTTGTGACAAGATCCGGGCCGCGTGTGGGGCCCGTCTGCAATCCAGGGTGTCTGCCGCGCCGGCTGCGACCGCGGCCGGATCCTTGCAGAGAGAGAGTTCCGTGTCTGTTCCAGGAGGTTCGGGGAGCTTGCCCGAAAGAGTTCTCCAGGAGCGCCTGATCCTGATCGGCGCATCCACCGGGGGGACGGAAGCGATCAAGGAAGTGCTATGTTCGCTGCCGGCGCAAATGCCGGGGATCCTGCTCGTGCAGCACATGCCCGAGATGTTCACCGCGTCCTTCGCCAAGCGCCTGGATGGCTTGTGCCAGCTGAGGGTCAAGGAAGCCGAGCATGGCGAGCGGGTTGTGCCCGGTACGGCCTATCTGGCGCCCGGGCATTCCCATCTGTCGGTGCGTCGCTCCGCGGGTGGGTATGTGTGCGAACTGGCCCAGTCGGAGCCGGTCAACCGTCATCGGCCAGCCGTCGATGTGCTGTTCCATTCGGCCGCCAGCCAGATCGGCGCCAACGGCATCGGCGTGATCCTCACCGGCATGGGCAAGGATGGCGCGCAGGGCATGTTGGCGATGCACAAGGCCGGGGCGTGGACGATCGGGCAGGATCAGGACTCCTGTGTCGTCTACGGGATGCCGAGGGAGGCCGCCAGCATCGGGGCGCTCGATGAGGTCGCTTCCCTCAAGGATGTCGGTCAGCGTGTTCTGGCTCGTCTGCGGGGCGGTGAGCGGCGCGGAAAAGTGTGAAAATGCGAGGGTGAGGCCGGATCGGCCAGCCAGTCGCAAGAAGCGAGTCATAGCACAGCAGAGGCATTACATGGATACAACAGTGAGTACCCAACAGAACCAGGCCCGCATCCAGCTCTCGGGTCGGTTCGATTTCAACTCTCACCGGGAGTTTCGCGACGCGGTCGACAGGGCGCTGAGCAGTCCCGACACCTCCGAAGTGACCGTCGATCTGGCCAACGTGGCCTATCTCGACAGCTCCGCGCTCGGCATGTTGCTGATGCTGCGGGACAAGGCCAAGGGTGCCGGCAAGACGGTGCGCCTGGCCAACGCGAAGGGGAGCGTCCACCAGGTGCTCGAGATCGCCAATTTCGGAAAGTTGTTTCCCATCGACTGAGCACGTGCCTGTCCATTCCGCTCACGGGCTGCGTTGATGCGCCGTCGCCGTGACGGATTTGTGATCCGGGCATTGGGTGATCTTTAAAGTTCTGTTTCGGCTGGCCGATAAGTGGGCGACGTTCATGTTACCTGTCGATGACGGGTAACGGAGCGGAGGCTCCGGCGCGCGGGGGGCGTGCCGGTTCCCGGGGGAGGCGCACACGCCTGCCCATACCCATTTCAATACACGGGGTTGGCCGGACATCATGCAAATTCAGATTTTTTCCCTTATTGCCGGTCTGATCGTCGCAGGAGGCAGCGTCGGTCTGGGAGTGGCTTTCGGTACCCCACTCGGGGCAGGTCTTGCTGTTGGGGGGCTTGCTCTCGGCGCTGCGGTCGGCGTAATTGTGCTGTTCGCGGTCCGTCTCATGTTCGTGCAGCCTCTGGCAGAATTGCACGACACCATCAAGGCAATGCACAAGGACGGGGATCTTTCCCGTCGGGCGCCTGTTTCCAGCGGCAAGGTCGGTGAGGTCGAGGCTGTTTTCAACGAGCTGATCGGCAGCTTCCAGGGCATCGTCGGCAAGGTGATTTTCGACGCCCAGCGCGTATCCGAGGCTGCCGACCTGTTGTCCGGCCATGCGGGGAACGTGGCTGAAGGTTCGGGCAGCCAGAAGGTCGCCGCGGAGAGCATGGTCATGGCCATCGAGCAGATGACGGCCGGCGTCAACGCGGTTGCCGACCATGCCAGCCAGACGGCGACCAACGCCCAGGTGGCGCGCGAGCTGTCCATCAAGGGGGCCGAGATTGTGACCAGCGCGTCGCGGGAGATCGAGCAGATCGCGCGCTCGGTCGAGGATTCCGCCCAGGTGATCTCCGCGCTCGGCGAACGTTCCGAGGCCATCAGCGGCATCGTCAAGGTCATCCGCGAAATCGCGGATCAGACCAATCTGCTGGCCCTCAATGCGGCTATTGAAGCTGCCCGTGCGGGTGAGCAGGGGCGTGGTTTTGCTGTGGTCGCGGACGAGGTCCGCAAGCTGGCGGAGCGGACCTCGTCCGCGACGACCGAGATCAGCACGATGATCTCCGCGATCCAGTCCGAAACGAAGACGGCCATCGCCTCCATCGACGCGGGTAGTGCCCAGGCCCACGCTGGCGCTGCGCTGGCCCAGAAGGCGGCCGACTCCCTCCAGCAGATCAACGAGGGTGCCCAGCAGACGATGGAGAAGGTGGACGCCATTGCCGAAGCGATCAATGCCCATAGCCGCGAGGCCGACCAGATCGTCGGGCATGTGCGGGAGATCATGGACATGGTGGGCCGCAACTCGGCCGGCGCGCAGGAAACCCTCGATGAGGCATCGAGCCTGAGCGGGCTTGCGGTGAATCTCAAGGAAATCAGCCGCGTCTTCAAGCTCGGTCCCCAGGGCGAGCAGGCGATGGGCGTACACAAGAGAATGCCCAGCGCCGTGCAGGAAGCGGCCCGGCAGATCGGCCAGCTTCTCGAGCAGGCGATCGCCGGAGGCCAGGTCAGCGAGACCGATGTCTTCGACGACAGCTACAAGCCGATTCCCAATACCCGCCCACAGAAGTACAGTACGCGCTTCGACGGATTGACCGACCGACTCTTCCCTGCCGTGCAGGAGCGCTTGCTGGATGGTGGCGGGGAATTGGTATATGCCATCGGTACCGACCGCAATGGCTACGTTCCAACCCACAACAAGCGCTTCAGTCTGGCGCTGACGGGAGATTACGAGAAGGATTTCGTTGGTAACCGGGGCAAGCGTATCTTTGATGATCCGGTCGGAAAGCAATGCGGGAAGCACGAAATGCCGTTCCTGATCCAGACGTACCGGCGCGATACCGGCGAGATCATGCACGATATTTCGGCTCCGATTTATGTGAATGGTCGTCACTGGGGCGGCTTCCGGATAGGCTACCGGGCCTGATTCGAAGCGTTCCCGAGAAAGTCCGGCCCGCCTTTGCGGGCCGTTTTGTCATTATGCAGAGGTGGGAAATGGTGTCTGACGATCCTCAAGATTGTTGGCCCCCCGCCGATATTGCTTCCAAGTCGAGGCCTGCCCCATCTGGATGGCAGGTGGTCTGCGACGGAGAGTGAGCATGTCCGAACTTCTCAAGAACATTGATGCGCGTACTCGGCTGGCGGGTACAAATAAGCTCGAGATCCTGCTGTTTACACTCGGGGTTGATCCCCGTACCGGCCGGCGCGAGACCTTCGGCATCAATGTCTTCAAGGTCCGCGAGGTCATGCGGACGCCGCCCATCACTGCCGCGCCGGAAATGCCGTCGTCGGTGGAAGGCATGGTGAGCCTGCGTGGCGTGCTGGTGCCGGTGGTCGATCTGGCCAAGTATGCCGGCATGGGCAGCGAAGGTCCGCGCGACATCATGATCGTCACCGAGTACAACGGGCACACTCAGGGTTTCCTGGTCGAGGCGGTGGATACCATCCTGCGCCTGGACTGGTCGCAGATGCGGGTGCCGCCGGAAATGCTGACGGCCAACCTGGGTGGTCTGGTCACCGCAGTGACGGAACTGCCCGGCCCCAAGCTGGTGATGCTGCTCGACGTGGAAAAGGTCTTGTCCGAAACCACCCGTTATGACGATGAGTTCCTCTTCAAGGGGATCGAGCCGATCATGACCGACGAGCCGCCGACGGTCTATTTTGCCGATGACTCCTCCGTGGCCCGCAAGCAGATCGAACGCACGCTCGATGCCTTGGGCATTCGCTACGTGGGGGCAGTGAATGGACGTCATGCCTGGGAAGAGCTTGAGAAGTTGGCCAGCTTTGCTGCTTCGAGCGGGCGCAAGGTCAAGGACCTGCTGGCCCTGATCCTGACTGACGTGGAAATGCCCGAGATGGACGGCTACATCCTGACGAAACGGATCAAGACCGACCCGCGCTTCGAGGGGATTCCGGTGATCATGCATTCGTCGCTGTCGGGCATGTCCAACCAGCAACTCGGCCGTTCGGTGGGCGTCGACGAATACGTGGCCAAGTTCGAGCCGCAGCGGCTGGCCGAAGTGCTGCGCCGCCTGATCACCCAGCGTACCGCAGCCAAGGCGGACTGAAGGAAGTAAAGGAGCATGATGAGCATGGATCATGTCGATCGTGGGCTGCTTGAGGCCGTCGACGCCCGTACGAAACTGGCGGGCTCCAACCGCATGGAAATCCTGCTGTTCTCGCTGGGTACCCAGGAGATCTTCGGGATCAACGTGTTCAAGGTCCGGGAAGTGTCCCGTACCCCCTTCATTACCAAGGCGCCCAACATGCCGATTGGCGTGGAAGGGCTGATCTCCCTGCGCGGCAACGTCATCCCGGTGCTGGCCCTGGCCAAGATCATGGGGATCTCCGCCCCGGGTGATCCGCTGGGCGGCTCGATGATGGTCACCGAGTACAGCAAGCGCACGCTGGGTTTCCTGGTGCACGAGGTGGACCGCATCATCCGCGTCGAATGGGACAAGGTGCGCGCGCCCGACAACGTCACGTCGTCCGGCCATCACTTCATCACTGCCATCACCGAACTGCAGGACGGCAAGCTGGTGTCCATCCTCGACGTGGAAACCATCCTTGCCAGCACCTTCGGTGAGGCCATCGTCGGCCAGATCCACCCGCTGGAAGGCGGGCAGGACGCCACGGTGTTCTTCGTCGATGATTCGGCGGTGGCCCGCAAGAAGATCGTGGAAACCCTGGACAAGCTCGGCGTGCGTCACAAGCATGCGCTCAACGGCCTCGAGGCCTGGACGCGCCTTGAAGGCATGGCGACCCATGCCCAGCAGCGCGGTGCCAGCCTGTCCGATGAACTCAACCTCATTCTGGTCGACGCGGAGATGCCCGAGATGGACGGCTACGTGCTGACCCGCAACATCAAGTCGGACGCCCGCTTCGAGGGCATTCCGGTTGTCATGCACTCGTCCCTGTCGTCGGAAGCCAACCGCGCGATGGGTAAAAGTGTCGGTGTCGATTCCTACGTGGCCAAATTCGATGCCGAAGTCCTGGCTGATACCCTGCGCCCCTTGCTGATGCGGGCCTACCGGGATTGAACGGAGATCAACAATATGTCGGACCCCAAGATGAAATTTCTCGTTGTCGACGACTTCTCGACCATGCGCCGGATCGTTCGCAACCTCCTGAAGGAGCTCGGCTTCACCAACGTGGATGAGGCGGAGGACGGGCAGATCGCGCTGCAGAAGCTCAACTCCCTGCCGTTCGACTTCGTGGTGACGGACTGGAACATGCCCAACATGGATGGCCTGACCCTGCTGCAGAACATTCGTGCGACCCCGGCCCTCAAGCACCTGCCGGTGCTGATGATCACCGCCGAGGCGAAGAAGGAAAACATCATCGCGGCGGCGCAGGCCGGCGCCAGCGGCTACATCGTCAAGCCTTTCACGGCGGCAACTCTTTCCGAAAAGCTCGAGAAGATTTTCGAAAAGATGGGCAAGAAGGCTGCCTGAGGGCTGCGGACCAGACGGAAATCCATCATGGCAAAACGGCTCAAATTCGATGAATCCGGCGACAACGACGATCTGCAGTCCCTTTTCGACAGCATTGCCGATGGAGCCCCTCCGGCTCCGGCGGCACCGCCGCCTCGCCTTGAAGTAGTTTCGCCGGCCAGCAGTGCAGGGGGCGACGACGACGAACTGCAGGCCCTGTTCGATTCGGTGGCCAGCGAGTACACCACGGGTGATGCCGCCGCTGCTGAACAGGAGGCGCGTCCGCACAGCTGTGACGGGGTTTTCAACCGGATCGGTGTGATGACCAGGCAACTGCATGACACCCTGCGGGAACTCGGTTATGACCGCAGCCTGCAGGAGGCGGCCCACGCGATTCCCGATGCCCGCCAGCGTCTCACCTATATCGCCGAGATGACCGAGCAGGCCGCCAGCAAGGTGCTGAACGCGACCGACATCGCCAAGCCGATCCAGGACAAGGTCGAGGCCGATGCCGGTGCGCTGCGCACCCGCTGGGACCGCCTCTACGCCAATCAGCTGAGCCCGGATGAGTTCCGGCTGCTGGCGGGTGAGACCCGGGACTTCCTCGGCAATGTCATGGCCAGCAGCCGCGATACCAATGCGCAATTGCTGGAGATCATGATGGCCCAGGACTTCCAGGATCTCACCGGGCAGGTCATCAAGAAGGTCGTGGATCTGGCCCAGAACCTTGAAAAGCAGCTTCTGCAGGTGCTGATCGAGACGATTCCTGCAGAGCGCAAGGTGGACGACGGTCTCCTGAATGGTCCGGTGATCAACGCCGTGGGGCGTGATGACGTGGTATCGAACCAGGAGCAGGTGGATGACCTGCTGGAGAGCCTGGGTTTCTGACCGGGAAGTAGCGGGCGAGCCCACAAGGAGCAGAGCAAATGAGCGATTTTGGCGGGATGGAAGACCTGTTGCAGGACTTCCTGGTCGAGGCCGGGGATCTCCTGTCGGGCGTGGACAACAAGTTGGTGGACCTGGAGCGGGCGCCCAATGACAAGGGCCTGCTCAACGACATTTTTCGGGGTTTCCACACCATCAAGGGCGGGGCAGGTTTCCTGAATGCCGCCGAGCTGGTCACCCTGTGTCACCTCACCGAAAACCTTTTCGACAAGTTGCGCAATGGCGAACTGGATGTGACGCCGGAAGTGATGGACGTGATCCTTTCGTCCACCGGTGCGGTTCGCGACATGTTCGGCTACCTGGAGCAAGGCGTGCAGCCGCCGGCTGCCGCAGCCAGCCTGATCGAAAGCCTGCGCCTGGCGATTGTCGGCGGGCTGTCCCATGAGCCTGCCGCCATTCCGGTGGCTCCGGTCAAGGCCGCGCCGGCGCAAGCCGCTGCGGCGGTTGCTGCGCCTCGGGCGGCAATGCCTGCTAGCGATGGGCCGGACTGGAACGCGTTGTTCGAAACGGTGACGGGGGCCCGGCCCGCCGCACCTCAGGTCGCGGCCCAGGTGCCGGTGACGATCGAGGCCCCGGCACCAGTCGTGATGCATCAGTCCGACGAGGCGTTGGTCCACAAGACGCCCGATCAGATCATCAAGGCCGCTGTTGGCCGGCGTGTGACTGACAAGCCGGGTGCCTCCGGGCCCATCGGCCGTCGTGACAGCGAAAAGACCCGCGACAACTCGATCCGTGTCGATACCTCGCGCCTCGATCAGGTGCTGAACCTGTCCGGTGAAATCGGCCTGACCAAGAACCGCCTGAATGCGCTGCGCAGCGACATCCTGAACGGCCGCAACGACACCGAGACCCTGCATGCGCTCGATCTGGCGGTCAGCCAGCTCGACCTGCTGGTGTCCGACCTGCAGAACGCGGTGATGAAGACCCGCATGCAGCCGATCGGCCGCCTGTTCCAGAAGTACCCGCGGATCGCCCGTGACCTGGCCCGTAACCTGGGCAAGGACGTGGAGCTGGTACTGGCCGGCGAGGAAACCGAGATCGACAAGACGATGATCGAGGACTTGTCCGATCCGATCATCCACCTGATCCGCAACGCGGTGGACCACGGTGTCGAGGATACCCAGGAGCGCCTGGCCAATGGCAAGCCGGAGAAGTCCGTCGTGCGCCTCGAGGCCCGTCAGGAAGGCGACCACATCGTGATCCTGGTGGCCGACGACGGCCGTGGCATGAACGCCGAGCGCCTGCGTGCCAAGGCGGTGGAGAAGGGCCTTATCACCGATGAGGAAGCCAACACCATGGATGAGCGCCAGAGCTTCAACCTGGTGTTCCTGCCCGGTTTCTCGATGGCCAGCCAGATTTCCGACGTGTCTGGCCGTGGGGTCGGCATGGATGTGGTGCGGACGAACATCCAGAAGCTCAACGGCTCCATCGATATCCGCTCCAGTCTCGGCAAGGGGACGACCTTTGTCATCAGTCTGCCGCTGACGCTGGCGATCCTGCCGGTGCTGCTGGTGCGACTCGGCGAGCAGCCCTTCGCCGTGCCCCTGTCGATGGTCCGCGAGATCCTGCCGATCGAGCCGGCCGAGGTTCAGGAAGTCGGTGGGCGGGCGACGATGGTCGTGCGCGGCGAGGTCCTGCCGATCATGCCGCTGACCACGCTGCTTGGGTGGGAGCCGGTGCAGACGCCGGAATACGGTGTGCTGATGCAGAGCGCCGAGCAGAGCTTCATCCTGGCCATCGACAGCTTCGCCGGTCGCGAGGATGCGGTGATCAAGTCCCTCGACGATTTCCGTCCGAAGGGTGTGGCCGGCGTCACGACGCTGTCCAACGGCCAGATCGTGCTGATCCTCGACATGAAGGAACTGCTGGGTGCGCTCGGCGGCGATACCCGTGGCGTGTCCCGCCGCGAACTGCTCGCCAGGCTGGAGGTGCCCGCGCTGGCGGCCTGAGCCGTACGACCGGGTGGCGCGGTAGCACGTCGCCCGCCGGCCGGCCATGTGAAATACGGCGCTCGTAAGTTGGGCGGTGGTCGGTTAGGATAGGTCCTGACTGCCGCCGCCCTTCGCCTTTAAGGTGTCGCGTGCCTTGTCCGGCAGGAGGAGGGCGTGTGGGTGGCTTCGATTTCGACTACTGGAAACACCTCGCAGAGCATGATCCTGCAGCCTTCTTCCAGGCCAGGGAAGTGGCCCTGCGCCAGTGCATCGCGATGCATCCCGGTCAGGAGGAGCCGCTGTCCGCGCTGCAGTCCCGGATAGACATGACCCGTGTGCTGGCGGGCAGTCCGGTGCAGGCCTGTCGGGACATCCTCGACATGATGGAAGAGCACCTGATCGTGCTCAGTCTCAAGCTCGCCGAATTGCAGCAGGAAACCGACAGCCTGCGGGGGCTGCTGGGGGGCTCGCAATCCTGACGCCGGCGCGGGAAATACCGCGCCAAAATCCTGCTGTTCCTTGCGCCGCGCCGCGTTGTCTGCGCGTATCCTGAGCGTCCCTGAACAACTTCCGGATCGTCCGTGGCTGAAGACAGCGACGCCGAAAAAACAGAACCAGCCTCAGGCAGGCGGCTAGAACAGGCTAAAGAGGAAGGGCAGGTACCCCATTCGCGGGAGCTGTCCACCTTCATCCTGCTGATCGTCGGCGTTGTCGGCTTGTATGTGCTCGGGCGTTGGGGCGGGCACCGCATGATGGGCCTCGTGAAGGATGCCCTGTCCTTCGAGCGCAAGGCTGCTTTCGACCCCGAAGGCATGGGGCATGCCCTGTCGACTCTGGCCACGGACGGGCTGTTCACCGTCGCACCTCTGTTGAGCGCGCTCGTCCTGGCCACGCTGGTCACGCCCTTCGTGATGGGCGGCTGGGTGTTTTCCACCAAGGTCTTCACGCCCGATCTGAACCGTCTGAATCCCTTGCCCGGCCTGGGCCGGATGTTCTCGACCCAGGGGCTGGCCGAGCTGGTCAAGGCCAGCCTCAAGGCTGTGCTGGTGGGGAGCGTCGGGGTGTGGGTGATATGGCGCGAGCGGGACCACCTGTTTGGCCTGATGATGCAGCCCATCGAATCCAGCGTGGACGATTTCGCCAGTCTGGTGCTGTATTCGACGCTGCTGATCGTCGCCAGCCTGGCGCTGATCGCGGGGCTCGATGTGCCCTATCAGCTGTGGGAATACCACCGCAAGCTGCGCATGTCGAAGGAAGAGCTGCGCCAGGAAATGAAGGAGCAGGAGGGCGATCCGCAGATCAAGGCGCGCATCCGGGCGGCCCAACGGGAGATGTCCCGCCGCCGCATGATGGCCCAGGTGCCGACGGCCAACGTGGTGGTGACCAACCCGACGCACTATGCGGTGGCCCTGCGCTATGACCCGGAAGCCGCCGGGGCGCCGGTGGTGATCGCCAAGGGCATGAACCTGATCGCCCACAACATCCGCGAGCTGGCCCAGGAGAATGGCATCCCGGTGCTCGAGGCGCCGCCGCTGGCGCGGGCCCTGTACGCCCATTGCGAACTCGACCACCAGATCCCGGCCACGCTCTACACGGTGGTGGCCGAGGTCATGGCCTACGTGTACCAGCTCAATCACTGGATTACCGAGGGCGGCCTGCCGCCAGAGGTGCCGGCCCAGCTGGAGGTGCCCGCCGGCATGGATCCGGCGGAGAAGCGGCCGGAAGGGGCTTGAGCCCGCCGCCACGGCGTGCTCCGAATTGGACGGTAAATCCCTGTTTCTTCCAGCCTTTCATCCGGTCGGAGGAGGAGGACCATGGCGGCCATGAATGGTAGTCTGAACCTGCGAACGCTCTTCGCGCCCAGCAACATCCGCACCCTGGCCGGCCCGCTGCTCATCATCCTGATTCTGGCGATGATGGTGCTGCCCTTGCCGGCCTTCGTGCTGGACCTGATGTTCACCTTCAACATCGCGGTGTCGGTGATCGTCATGCTGGTGGCGATGTACGCTCTCAAGCCGCTGGAGTTCTCGGTCTTTCCGACCGTTCTGCTGGTGACCACGCTGCTGCGCCTGTCCCTCAACGTGGCGTCCACGCGGGTGGTGCTGCTGGAGGGGCATACGGGGCCCGACGCGGCCGGCAAGGTGATCGAGGCCTTCGGGCACTTCCTGGTCGGCGGCAATACGGCGGTCGGCCTGGTGGTATTCATCATCCTCACGGTGATCAACTTCGTGGTGATCACCAAGGGCGCCGGGCGGATTGCCGAAGTGGGCGCGCGCTTCACGCTGGACGCGATGCCCGGCAAGCAGATGGCCATCGATGCCGACCTCAACGCTGGTCTCATCGATGAGAAGGAGGCCAAGCGCCGCCGTTCCGAGACGGCCCAGGAAGCCGACTTCTACGGGGCGATGGACGGTGCGTCGAAGTTCGTGCGCGGCGATGCGGTGGCCGGCATCCTCATCATGGCCATCAACGTGGTCGGCGGCCTGATCGTCGGTGTGCTCCAGCACAACATGGAGCTTGCCCAGGCGGCCAACAACTACACGCTGCTGACCATCGGTGATGGCCTGGTAGCTCAGCTGCCTGCGCTGATCATCTCGGTGGCGGCGGGCCTGGTGGTGTCTCGTGTCGGTGACGACGGCGACATGGGCTCGCAGCTGATCGGCCAGGTCTTCACCAATCCGCAGGTGCTGGTGATGACTTCGGCGATCCTGGGCATTCTCGGCCTCATTCCGGGTATGCCCAATCTGGTTTTTCTGATGCTCGCCGCTGGGCTGGGCTTTCTGGCTTGGCGGGGCGGAAAGGGCAAGGCCGAAGTCGTCGAGGAAGAGGCGCCCGCTGCGGCACCCATTGTGTCTGCCGAGAGCCAGGAGGCGAGTTGGGCGGACGTGTCGCCGGTGGATGTGCTGGGCCTGGAAGTCGGCTACCGGCTGATCCCGATGGTGGACAAGGGGCAGGACGGGGAACTGCTCAAGCGTATCCGTGGGCTTCGCAAGAAGTTCGCCCGCGATATCGGCTTCCTTGCCGCGCCGGTGCACATCCGCGACAACCTGGAGCTCAAGCCCAACGAATACCGGATCGTGCTGAAGGGCGTTGAGGTTGGCACCGGTGCCGCCTTCCCGGGGCAGTTCATGGCGATCAATCCGGGGCGGGTGGCTGGCCCCCTCAACGGGCGGGAAACCACCGACCCGGCTTTTGGCCTACCTGCTGTATGGATCGATACGAGCCAGCGGGAGCAGGCCCATGCGCTCGGCTACACGGTCGTCGATGCCAGTACCGTGGTGGCCACCCACCTGAATCACGTCATCCTCAGTCACGCCTCCGAACTGCTCGGCCGCCTCGAAACCCAGGCGCTGCTCGACCACATTGCCAAGGAAACGCCGAAGCTGGTCGAGGATCTGGTGCCCAAGCTGCTGTCGCTGTCGACCGTGCAGCGGGTGCTGCAGAACCTCCTCGACGAGGGTGTCAATATCCGCGACATGCGGACCATCATCGAGGTGCTGGCGGAGTGCGCGCCGCGCATCCAGGATCCGTTGGAGCTCACCACGCGCGTCCGTCAGTCCCTTGGCCGCGCCATCGTGCAGGGCCTTTTCCCGGGCAATGGGGAAGTTCAGGTCATGGCTCTCGACCCCGGCCTCGAGCGCGTGCTGATGCAGGCCATGGCCGGTGGTGGGCCGGAGGGCGGCGCGATCGAGCCGGGGCTGGCCGACACGCTGCTGCGTGAAACAGCAGCGGCCGCCCAGCGCATGGAGGATATCGGCCTGCCAGCGGTCCTGCTGGTGCCCGCACCGCTGCGCTGGCTGCTGTCCCGCTTCCTGCGGAGGGCCGTGCCCAGTCTCAAGGTGGTGGCCAATTCCGAGGTTCCCGAGACCCGCCTGATCCGCGTATCGGCAATGATCGCCGTGACTTCGTGAGCATGTTCTGACGGTGTCAGTAGGAATAGCGCCTTAAAACCTGTCTTTTCTGCGCCTTCAATAGGCGTGGGTCCGGAGACAATCGAAGCTACCGAAGTGCCAGCTGGCGTGTGCACGCGCCCAGCCCCTGAAGGCCTTCGTTCCCGGAGACAGGAGCATGAACGTCAAGCGCTACTTTGCCAAAACCGCTCGCGAGGCCCTTCGCATGTTGAAGGATGATCTTGGGCCGGATGCGGTGGTGCTTTCCAATCGGGCCGCCAATGGAGGCGTCGAGATCCTCGCATTGCCGGCCGGCGACGTGGCCAGCATGCAGGCCCAGCGCGCCCGCAGCCAGGCTCCGGCTGTCCAGGCTGCAGCTGCGCCGGCGGTCGCTCCGAAGCCTCCGGAAGATTTCTTCGATGACGATTTCCGCGTCAGCCTGTCGCGGGCGGGAAGCAATCGCCAGCAATCGGCTGTTGCGTCCGTTCCCCCAGCTGCGCCCGCCGCTTCGATGTCACGGCCGGTAGCGGCCCCGCAGCGCGCTCCTGCTGCGGTGCAGAGCTTCACGCCGCCGCGAGTCGAGTTGAATCGGGAAGTCTTCAATGCCGCCTCGGCCCAGGTCCGGCGCCCGCCGGTGGAGCCGGCGATGGCAGCTGCTGCGGCACCGCGCTCACCGCTGCGCAGCGAGCCCGTTCCGTCGCCCGCCGCGCCGGCCCGGGACGCTGCCGCGCGCCAGCGTCCTGGAGGCATCGAGGAGGAGGCGCGCATCCGTGCCCTCGAAAACGCCAATTCCCAGATGGCCAACGAACTGGCCGCCATCCGCGGCATGCTGGAGCGCCAGCTTGCCGGCTTTGCGTGGGGCGAGATGGCCCGTACCGCGCCGGGCCGTACGCGTCTGATCGGGGATCTGCTGGAAGCTGGGTTCTCGGCCATGCTGGCCCGCGAGCTGGCCGAGGAAGTGCCGGAGGATGAGGCGCCGGAAGAGGCGCACCGCCTGCTGCAGGCCTCCCTCGACCAGCGTTTCCGCTCCATGGCCAGCGACGTGGACATCATCGACCGGGGGGGCGTGTATGCGCTGGTCGGCCCCACCGGCGTCGGCAAGACCACCACCACGGCCAAGCTGGCCGCCCGCTGCGTCGTGCGCCATGGCGCCGACAAACTGGCCCTGATCACCACCGACGGCTACCGGATCGGCGCCCACGAACAGCTACGCATCTACGGCCGTATCCTCGGCGTGCCGGTCTTCGTGGTCCGCGACGCGACCGATCTGCGCGAGACCCTGGCCGGCCTGCGCGACAAGCACATGGTGCTGATCGACACGATGGGCATGAGCCAGCGCGACAAGATGGTGGCCGAGCAGGCCGCGATGCTGACCGGCGCGGGCAAGGTGTCGCGCCTGCTGCTGCTCAATGCGACCAGCCGTGGCGACACCCTCGACGACGTGGTCAATGCCTATGCCGGTGACGATCTGGCCGGCGTGATCCTCACCAAGATGGATGAGGCCATGTCCCTGGCGCCGGTGCTCGACGTGGCGATCCGCCGCCAGGTGGAAGTCTTTTACGTCGCCAACGGCCAGCGGGTGCCGGAAGACCTGCACCTGCCGAACCGCGACAAGCTTCTCGGCCAGGCGCTCCGCGAGCTGCCGGCCAGCTCGCCGTTCCGCCTCGATCCGCTGGAGGCCGGCCTGATGCTGGCGACCAGCGCCAAGGGCCGCGGAGCCAGCCTGAGGGGAGGCCTCTAAGATGCTGCATGCTTCCGATCAGGCTGCCGGCCTGCGCCGCCTGTTCCGCCGTACGCCTTCAGCCGTGGTGGCCTTGTTCACCTCGGGCCGCTCACCCCGTGACCTGGCCGTGCAGGCCTTGCTGGCGCTGACCGATGGCGCGCGGCGCGTGGTGGCGATCGACGAACACGCGCCCGAGCGTGGCTCCCTGCTGGCCGCCTTCGGCTTTCCGGAAGGCGGCGATCTGCTCGGCGCCCTGCAGGGACAGCACGATGTGACCGAAACGATGCGTGAGGTGACCGACGGCCTGTGGATCGTGCCGGCCGCGGCCACCGTGCAGGCGGTTCCGCTCCTCGGCGCCAGCCACCATGCGCGGCTGGAGGCCGGCATCACCGAGCTGCAGCGCCGGGCCGACCTGCTGGCAATCCACACGGTCGGTGATGCCCGTCGCCTGACGCCCTTCGCCCGCGCGGCGGGGCGCCGCCTGCTGGTGGTGGAGGCGAGCGGCGTCGGCGCGCGGGGGGCCTGCCAATGGATCAAGGGGCTGGCCGCCGCCGGCGCGGGGTCGCTGGAGATTGCCGTCAGCGGGGCCCGCGACCGGGCCGATGCAACCGCCCTGTTTGCCAGCCTGCAGGATTTCAGTAACCGCCATGTCGGCCTGCCGCTGGTGTGGCGCGGTGAGGTGGAGCGCGACCCGCTGGCCGAGGCAATGACGACGCCGCTCGGCGCGCGCCATCCTGCCGACGGTGCCGGCGCCTTCATCCGGCGCCTGCGTGCCTGGTCGACCCAGGCCGGAATGGCCGGTTGAATCGACCCGTTCGTGGATTGTGTCGCACAGGGCATTGAGAAGCGTAGCGTTGCCGGTGGGGGTCTCGTAACATGCGGACGGCCCCGGAAACCCAGATCAGAAAGCTGATGACAGATGTACACCGCCTCCGGCACCCTCGATAAAGAGCAACTCGTTGTCCAGTACGCACCGCTGGTCAAACGCATTGCCTATCACCTGATGGCCAAGTTGCCGGCCAGCGTTCAGGTGGAGGACATCATCCAGAACGGCATGCTGGGCCTGCTCGACGCGATCAACCGCTATGAGGAAGGCCTGGGGGCGCAATTCGAAACCTATGCGGTGCAGCGCGTGCGCGGTGCCATGCTCGATGGCTTGCGCGAGAACGACTGGCTGCCGCGCAGCCTGCGGCGGGACATGCGGCGCATCGAGGCCGCCGTGCACCAGCTCGAGCAGCAGAACGGCCGGCCGCCCACGGAAACGGAACTGGCCGACTCCCTCGGGCTGCCCCTCGCCGAGTACCAGCACATGCTGCAGGAAGCCCGCGGCTACCAGCTGGTGTATTTCGAGGATTTCTCCGGTGACGGGGAGGACGACTATCTGGAGCGCCACATCACGCTGGAGGGGAATGATCCCCTGACCCTGCTGCTCGAGGGCAACATGCGGGACGTGCTGGTGAAGGCCATTGACGATCTGCCGGAGCGCGAGCAGACCGTGATGGGGCTCTACTATGAGCAGGACATGAACCTGCGCGAGATCGGCGAAGTTCTCGGCGTATCCGAATCGCGGGTGTGCCAGTTGCACAGCCAGGCTATCGCGCGGCTGCGCGCGCGCATCTCCGGGGCGGCGCAGGGCATGGCGAAGGCCAAGGGTGAAGGCCGTGGCCGCGGCCGGCGTCCGGCAGCATCCTGAACCACGGCCAGAGGGCGCGCATGGACAGCATCAGTCTTATCGGGATCACCCTTGCCCTGGCGGCAATTCTCATCGGCCAGGTGCTGGAGGGCGGGCATGTAGGTTCATTGATCCAGCCCACGGCCTTCATGATCGTCATCGGCGGCACCCTTGGCGCGGTCATGCTGCAGAGTTCTTTGCAGGTCTTCCGCACCGGGGTCCGAATGGTCCGCTGGGTCTTCGTCCCGCCGGCGCTCAACCACGCCGAGTTGATCGCGCAGATCGTCGACTGGAGCCACGTGGCTCGCAAGGAAGGCCTGCTGTCCCTGGAGGCGCAGATTCCGGCGCTGGAGGACCCCTTCATTCAGAAGGGCCTGCAATTGCTGGTCGATGGGGTCGAGCCGGAGCGCCTGCGGGATGTGCTGGAGGTGGATATCGACACCTGGGAGGCGCAGATGAGGCAGGGCGCGAAGATCTGGGAGGCGGCCGGTGGCTACGCGCCGACGATCGGCATCCTGGGGGCGGTGATGGGCCTGATCCACGTGATGGAGAATCTGTCCGATCCGTCGCGCCTCGGTTCTGGGATCGCCGTCGCCTTCGTGGCGACGATCTATGGCGTGGGCTCGGCCAACCTGATCTTCCTGCCGGTCTCGAAGAAGCTCATGGCCGTCATCGGCACGCTGGTCTCCATGCGGGAGATGCTGCTCGACGGACTTGTCGGGATCGCAAATGGCGACAATCCCCGCATTATCGAACGCCGTCTGAGCGGGTACGTGGGCTAAGGGCATGGCGCGGCGGCGTGGAAAGCGGGAAGACGAGCACGAGAGCCATGAGCGCTGGCTGGTCTCCTACGCCGACTTCATCACCCTGCTGTTCGCTTTCTTCGTGGTGATGTATTCCCTGTCGTCGCTCAACGAGGGCAAGTACCGGATCATGTCCGATTCGGTGGTGAACGCCTTTCGCAACATCGCCAACAGCGACAACCCACGGATCGCGTCAAATCCGATCCCGCCAATCCGCCCGAGCACGGCAACGCCACCGAATGCGGCCGGCGAGACCGACGAGGCGCGTCGTTCGAAGGCCGAGCGGGTGCGCAACATGGCCGAGGAGATCCGCAAGGTGCTGGCCCCGCTGGTGGCCGATGGTCAGGTGCGGGTCACCGAAGGGGCGTTCGGGATCACCGTCGAGATCAACGCAAGCGTGCTCTTTGCGCCGGGGTACGCCCAGCTCGGGCCGGAGGCCGTCAGGGCGTTGCGTGCGGTGGCCCAGGTGCTGGCCGGAGCGGAGTTTCCGATCACCGTCGAAGGGCATACCGACGTGACGCCGATTGCGACCGCGATGTTTCCGTCCAACTGGGAGTTGTCTGCTGTACGGGCCTCCAGCGTGGTGCGCCTGTTCATCGAGAACGGCGTCAAGCCTGCACGCCTGACGGCGGCGGGCTACGGCGATCAACGGCCGGTCGCCGACAATGCCACGCCGGACGGGCGTGCCCGCAACCGCCGCGTCACGATCCTGATCGAATCGCGGGTCGCCGAGCCGGAGCCGAACAAGCCTGTCAGAGCTTCAGGCGTGGCCGATTCCATCCTGCCGTCGAATGAGCCGGCCTTGCCGTCCGCGCGGGCGCCGGCAGGGGATGCGGCAGCGCCGGCGGCTTCGGGTCAGGATAAACGCTGAGAGGCTCTGAACCGGCTGAACGGACTGGGTGAGCTGCTGAGTGGAACGCCGAGGCCGAGATCAGGCCGATCCCAGGTGGCGGCCGCCTCCGGTGGGGCGCGACTGACCGTCCTGGCCATAGATCTGTGGATGTTCGGCGGCGGCAAGCAGCGTGCTCAGGGCCTGCTGGTTGTTCTGCAGGCGCTCGCGGATCAGTTGTCCATTGACGCGATTGCGTTCCCTGGCCTCGGTGGCGAGGGTGATCACCTCGTCCCAGCTGGCGAGCGCTTCCGGCATGCTGCCGAGGGCGAGCCGGATGTTCTCGTTGCTGACCCGGGCGCCGGCTCGCGAGAACATCACGGTCCTGTCGTCGGACAGGCGCTGCAGCGTGCGGTAAAGCGAGGTCTTTTCCTCGGCAAGCGTCGTCAGGGTGTCGATCTTGCCGGCGATCAGCAAGGCCTCCTCCTGCTGCAGCAGTGCGATGAAGCTCTGCAGGCCGCTGCGCTCCTCGCCGATGAGCACGGCAAGGCGATGAATGAAGGTCTGATCGACGGTTGCCATGCTCTATCAGGCGCGCCCGGTCTGGGTGGCCAGCATCTGGCGAACGCTTTCGATCAGCCCGTCCGCGACCTTGCCGGTATCCACCTTGAAGTGACCCTGGCTCATGGCCTGCTTGATCTCATCGACCTTGGCGCTGTCCACGACGGGGGTGCTGGCGATGGTTTCTTCCATCTGTTGCATGCGCGACGACAGGGAGGAGATCTCGACCTTGTCGGTATCGCTGCTGCTCGATTGCGTCCTGGTGCTGTCCTTGGTTGCACGGGTTCGTCCGTCGCTGGACGGCAGGCCACCGGTCGCTTTGACTGAGTTTTCAATCTTCACGGTCTTGTCCTTTCTTCCACAAGTCGTTCAGGTCAACGACGCGCAGGGCCAAAACTTTAACCCGTTTGAATGTCATGGAGGCCGTGCATTACGGGGTGATGATCTCGATGAACCCGCCGTTGCGGGCAATGCCGCGCACGACCTGGCCGGTGCTCAGGCGGACCTGCGCGCCCTGGCCGTCGGGGGCCGTGCTCAGCGCCGTTCCGTCGTTGGCCACCTGAAAGCCGGGGCCGCGGGAAATGACCTTCACCGGCTGGCCCTGGACGACGGCCGGCGGCAGGCGCAAGTGGCTGGCGGCCAGCGGCTTGCCGGCGGCCAGGGAGATGCGCGCGGCGTAGCCGACGGCCTGTGACGGGTCGGTCAGTACATCCGGAGCCTGGGCGCTCAGCTCACCGGTTTCGTGGCGCAGGTCGCTGGGCCCGACGATCTGCCCGGCCAGCAGGGGGGCCGCCGTGACCAGATAGACGCCCCGGACCCGGACGTCTGCGGGCACGTAAGCGGACCAGGGGGTCGGTGCCAGGCAGCGCACGCCGACGGTCAGGCGGCCCCACGGGCGGCTGCCGGGAGGCATGAAGGCTTCCAGTTGAAGGCAGGGCGGGAGGACGTTGTCGGCGGCGAAGTCGCCCACCTGCACATGTACCTCGCCGGGCAGGCTGCGGCTCTGGATGTTGAGGAAGCGTGAGACTTCGGCGCGTACCGGGGCGGGGTCCTGGCGGGCGACGGCCGGGAGCGCCAGTGTGCACAGGCCCAGCAGGGCCAGTACGGGCATGAGGCGGAGCAGGACGGACTTCATGGGGCGAAGGTTTGGACGGATGTCCTTATTCGACCACGTCCAGCAGGATAGTGCGAAAAAAATCAGCAGATCTTTTCCGGCAGGCGTGACGCAAGGGGCGGCACTTGCCGGTATGGGCGGCAAAGTTTGCCGTTGCCGCTGGAGCTGCGGTGCCTGTCGCGCAAATTGACGAGGGATTCACCGCCTGTTTGGGCCATCGGAAGGCGTGCCCGTGGCGTAGAGTGCTTGGCACGGAAGCTGCATTGAAATGATCTAGAACCGCGGTGCCTTGTTTGGCGAGTTGTATATCGGCACCGATGGAAACGAACTTTAGGGGTGAATCGAATGGCCGATCGACTGGACAACGAGTTGCGCTTTCACCAGGCAGCGCTCAACGTGCGGGCGTATCGCCAGCAGGTGATCGCTTCCAACATCGCCAATGCCGACACGCCCAACTACAAGGCCCGTGACGTCGATTTCCGCGAAGCCCTGAACGGCGCGCTGGGTGGCAAGACGAGCGGCCTGCCGCTTACCACGACCTCGGTCGGCCATCTGCCGGGCAGCGCCGGCAATGTGCTGGACGCCAGCCTCAAGTACCGGACGGAAGAGCAGGGCGCCATCGACGGCAACACGGTGAGCATGGATGCGGAGCGCAGCGCGTTTGCCGAGAACTCGGTCCAGTACCAGGCCAGCATCACCTTCATCAACGGCCTGCTGCGCTCCATGCAGCAAGCCATCCAGGGCCAATAAGGAGCGTATCGTGAGCATGCTCAACGTCTTCCACGTGGCCGGCAGTGCGCTGAACGCCCAGGCTCTGCGCCTCAACACCACCGCCAGCAACCTGGCCAACGCCGACAGCATCACCTCCAGCAACGGCCAGCCCTACAAGGCCAAGCAGGTGGTCTTCGCGGCGACGCCGATGGCCGGGCCGGGCGCCCAGGGCGTGCAGGTTACGCAGATCGTCGAAAGCGCCGCACCGATGCGCATGGTGTACGACCCGAAGAGCCCAGCCGCCAATGGGGAAGGCTATGTGGCGCTGCCGAACGTGAACGTGGTCGAGGAAATGACCAACATGATTTCGGCTTCCCGGGCCTACCAGACCAACGCCGAGGTCATGGGGACGGCCAAGTCCCTGATGGAAAAAACCCTGGCCATTGGCCAGTAAGCGTAACGGAGCACGATGATGAGTACCGTCAATTCGACCACTTCGACCAACGCCGCGGATGTCCTGGCTGCCCTGCAGAAGTCCTCGACGACAACCACCGCCAAGACCGATGATTCGCAGACCCGTTTCCTGAAGCTGCTCACCGAGCAGCTCAAGAACCAGGATCCGCTGAACCCCACCGACAATGCGCAGATGACGTCGCAGCTGGCCCAGATCAGCACCGTGAACGGCATCGACAAGCTCAACGCGACGCTGACTTCCCTGCTCGACCAGTCCCAGTCCAGCGACGCGCTGCAGGCCGCCGCGCTGGTGGGCAAGGGCGTGATGGTCGCCGGCAGCGCCTTGACCCTGTCGAGCAGCAAGGCTTACGGTGGCTTCGAGGTCGCCAGTGCCGCGGACAAGGTGACGGTCACGATCAAGGACGCCAGCGGCAACGAGGTGCGCAAGATGGAACTAGGTCCCGTCGACGAAGCCGGGGTCTACAACTTTGCTTGGGATGGCACGACCAACAGCGGCGCCGTCGCGGCGGATGGCAAGTACACGGTCAGCGTCAGTGCAACCCGGGGCGATACCGATGTGAAGCCGACAGCGCTGACCCTCACCACGGTCAACAGCGTGCTGCGTTCCAGCGCCGGCAGCGTGTCGCTGGACGTGGGGTCGGGCGGGACCGTGGGCTTGTCCGACATCAAGCAGATTCTGTAAGCGGAGACGAAAATGGCATTCCAACAAGGTTTGAGCGGCCTGTCGATTGCGTCCAAGGCGCTCGATGCGATCAGCAACAACGTGTCCAACTCCGGGACCGTCGGCTACAAGCAAGCCGTTGCCCAGTTCTCCGACGTCTTCGCAGCCTCGCTGGCCAGCGGCGGAACCCAGGTCGGTATCGGCGCCCAGGTTGCCAAGGTCTCCCAGCAGTTCGGCCAAGGCAACATCACGACCAGCACCAATGGCCTGGATCTGGCGATCAACGGCCAGGGCTTCTTCCGCATGGACAACGAGGGGGCCATCACCTATAGCCGGAACGGCCAGTTCGAGACCGACAAGAACGGCTACATCGTGAATGCCCAGGGTTTGCGTCTGACCGGCAAGGTTGCCGACGCGAACGGCGTGCTGACCGGTGCTACCGGCGACCTCAAGCTCAACCTCAGCGACGCCAAGCCGCAGGCGACCAGCAGTGCCGGCTACAACGTCAACCTGGACTCCCGTTCGGCCACGCCCACGTCGCTCACCGCCGCTTCGGGCAAGAGTGCAGCGATCGCGTCGCTGACCGGTGCTGCGCCGGCCTTCACGCTGGCGGCGACCGATCAGCTGACCTTCCAGCTCGACGGCGAAACTGGCTCCACGGTGGTGAACATGCCGGCAGGAACCTATAACGACGTGGGCTCCCTGGCCTCGGCCATCCAGACCGCCATCGACCAGAGCTCCCTCAAGGGGCGCATCAAGGTGTCGGGCGACAGCACGCCGGCCCTCACCTTCACGTCGGCCCGTACCGGTCGTTTGTCCAATATCACTGTTACCGGCACGCCCGCGTCCTTGCTGCCCACTACGACCACGCAGGGCAGCAATGCCAACTTCAGCATCACCGATCCGTCGAGCTATACCAGCTCCACGTCCCAGACGGTGTACGACTCCCTCGGCAATCCGCACACCCAGTCCCTGTATTTCGTGAAGACCGCCCAGGCCAACACCTGGGATGTGTACAGCAGCCTGGATGGGCTGCCGCCGCAGATCAACCCGGACGCCAAGACGCTGAACCCGGCCACCACCGAGAACCGCTGGATGTCGATCAGCTTCGACAGCAACGGGGTGTTCCAGAGCTCCAGCCTGTACCAGATCGACCCGGCCAACCCGACCCAGATGGCTTATGTGCAGAGCCCGAGCTCCAAGATCCAGGTTGGCTACGATATCTCGACCGGTGCCACCAGCCAGTTGACCTTCGACGTGGATCTGGCCGGTACGACCCAGTTCGGCAACAGCTACGGGATCAACCAGCTGACCCAGGACGGTTTCACCACCGGCAAGCTGTCGGGCCTGAGCGTCAGCGCCGACGGCACGGTGCTGGGCAACTTCAGCAATGGCCAGTCGCGGGTCATGGGGCAGGTGTATCTGGTCAGCTTCCAGAACCCCAATGGCCTCAAGTCCATCGGCGGCAACCAGTGGGTGTCCACCAACGAATCCGGGGCGGAGCAGCCGAATGCGCCAGGTACCGGCGTGCTGGGTGTGCTCCAGTCCGGCGCGCTGGAGGACTCCAACGTCGACCTCACCTCCGAGCTGGTCAATATGATTACCCAGCAGCGCGCCTACCAGGCCAACGCCCAGTCCATCAAGACCGAGGACCAGGTGCTGCAGACGTTGGTCAACCTGCGTTGATGAGCCTAGAGGGCTAAGCCTTGGACCGACTGATCTATACCGCGATGACCGGCGCCGCCTCCACGATGGGGCAGGAGGCGTCCGTCGCGCACAACATGGCCAACGCCACCAGCACCGGCTTCAAGGCGGAACTGCACCGCCTGCGCGCCGTGCCGGTCCAGAACGCGCTGCTGCCGACGCGGGCCTTCGTCGTCGATGCCAGCGTCTCGGACGATCTTTCGCCCGGGGCGCTGCAGAGCACCGGGCGCGGGCTCGACATGGCGGTCCAGGGCCAGGGTTGGTTTGCGGTGCAGTTGCCGGACGGCAGCGAAGCCTATACCCGTGATGGCAGCTTCGAACTCAGCCCCAATGGCATCCTGCAGACCCGCAGCGGTTTGCCGGTGCTCGGCAATGGCGGCCCGATCACCATTCCGCCGGACGTGGAAGTGCAGCTGGGCGCCGATGGCACGCTGTCGACGGTGCAGCGCTCGGGTTCGCGCAACAGCACCAGCGCCGTGGACCAGCTGAAGCTCGTCAATCCGCCCACGCAGGACCTGCAGCGCGGCGCCGATGGCCTGTTTCGCCTGGCGAATGGTGCCCAGGCGCCGGCAGATCCTGCCGTCAAGGTTGCCGCCGGCTACCTGGAGGGCAGCAACGTGAATGTCGTCGAACAGATGGTGTCGATGATTTCCCTGTCCCGCCAGTACGAAATGCAGACCAAGCTGCTGAGTACCGCCAAGGAGATGGATCAGTCCGCCACCCAGCTTGTTTCCAAGAGCTGAGCGGCACTGACTAAACTGGAATAGACGGGGCTTTCCTCGTCTGCTCCGGAGCTGGAACACCTCTTGCTCAGTCTAGTATTGAATCCGCTGCACCGGCCGATCTTGCCGCCGCAGTAACCAGACACCAGGAGCCCTCCATGCTCATCCGTTCCCTCTCGACCGCCGCTTCCGGCCTCGAGGCCCAGCAGACCCAGCTGGACGTCATCTCCAACAACCTGGCCAACGTCTCGACCAATGGCTTCAAGCGTTCGCGGGCCGTTTTCGAGGATCTGCTGTACCAGAATCTGCGCCAGCCCGGCGCCCAGTCTACGCAGCAGACGACCATCCCGTCCGGCCTGCAGATCGGTGTCGGCGTGCGGCCCATCGCGACGGAGCGCAACCATACCCAGGGTTCGCTGACGCAGACCGGCAACGCGCTGGATGTGGCGATCAACGGCGAGGGCTTTTTCCAGATCCTGCTGCCCGACGGCACCACCGCCTACACGCGGGACGGCGCCTTCCAGAAGGATTCCAACGGGCAGATCGTGACCTCCAGCGGCTACCCGCTGCAGCCGGCCATCACGATCCCTTCCAACGCCCTGTCGCTGACCATCGGCAAGGACGGCGTTGTGTCGGTGACGCTGCCGAACCAGACCGCGCCCTCCCAGATCGGCAACATCCAGGTGGCCAGCTTCGTCAATTCCGGCGGTCTGCAGAGCGTTGGCGAAAACCTGTACCTCGAGACCGCGGCCAGCGGCACGCCCAACCCGAACACGCCGGGCACCAATGGCGTCGGCGTGCTCAACCAGACCTACGTCGAATCCTCAAACGTGAACGTGGCCGAGGAACTGGTACTGATGATCCAGACCCAGCGCGCCTACGAACTCAATTCCAAGGCGGTGTCCACGTCCGACTCGATGCTCGGCAAGCTGACGTCCCTGTAAGTCCTTAGCTGCGGAGATTGATCGTGTCCCTGTCCCGTATCCTTTCCGTGCTGTTGCTGGCCGGGCTGAGCGGCTGTGCCGCGCTGCAGAGCACGCCGCCGACGGCGGTCCATCAGCCGATGACCATCCGTCCGGAGGCCCGTCCGGCCCAGGCGTCCCAGGGCGGCTCGATCTTCCAGCCGAGCTTCTCGCGCCCCCTGTTCGAAGACCGGCGGGCCCGCTTCGTCGGCGACGTGATCACCATCAACCTGGTCGAGCAGACCGCCGCGAGCAAGAAGTCGTCGGCCACCGCAGAGCGCAACTCCAGCCTCAGCGCCTCCCTGTCGGGCCTGGCCAAGGTGCCGCTGGCCGGTGCGCTCAACGGGCTCGGCGCGACGGCGTCGGACGCCAGCAAGTTTGGTGGCAAGGGGGATGCGGCGGCCAACAACGCCTTCACCGGCACGATCACCACGACGGTCATCGAGGTGCTGTCCAACGGCAACCTGCTGGTGTCCGGCGAAAAGCAGATCGCCATCAACCAGGGCAATGAATTCATCCGCTTCTCCGGCATCGTCAATCCGGTGAACGTGACCGGCGCCAACACCGTGCAATCGACGCAGGTCGCCGATGCGCGCATCGAGTACCGGGCCAACGGCTACATCGATGAAACCGAGAACATGGGTTGGCTGCAGCGTTTCTTCGTGAACGTGATGCCTTTCTGAAAGGTCTGACGATGTTCCCCTTGTCCCGTCTGTGTCTGGCCCTTGCCGTTGCGGCGAGCCTGGCCGTCGCGGCGCCGGCCCGGGCCGAGCGCCTCAAGGATCTGGCGTCGATCGGCGGCGTGCGGCAGAACCAGCTGATCGGCTACGGCCTGGTGGTCGGCCTCGACGGCTCCGGCGACCAGACCACCCAGACGCCATTCACGGTGCAGAGCATCATCAACATGCTCGGCAACCTGGGTATCACGCTGCCGCCCGGCCAGTCCCTGCAGCTCAAGAACGTCGCGGCGGTGATGGTCACCGCCAGCCTGCCGCCGTTTGCCCGCCCGGGCCAGCAGATCGACGTCACGGTCTCGTCGATGGGCAACGCCCGCTCGCTGAAAGGGGGCACGCTGGTCATGACGCCGCTGAAGGGGGCCGACGGACAGGTCTATGCGATGGCCCAGGGCAGCCTCGCGGTGAGCGGTGCCAGCGGGTCTGCCGGCGGCGCCAAGGTCACCGTCAACCACCTGGCGGCCGGGCGGATTCCCGGCGGGGCCACGGTGGAGCGCGGGGTGGCGACGCCGGTGGGGCAGGGCGACTCGATCTTCGTGGAGCTCAACGACGCCGACTTCGGCACCGCCCAGAACGTGGTCGACGCCATCAACCGCCTTGTGCCGGGGTCCGCCCAGGCCATCGATGGCCGGCAGATCCAGGTGCTGGCGCCGGACGATTCCGGTCGGCGGGTGGCCTTTCTCGGTCGCCTCGAGAACCTCGACGTGACACCGGCGGTGCAGGCCGCCAAGGTGATCGTCAATTCGCGGACCGGCTCGGTGGTCATGAACCAGAAGGTGGCGCTGCAGAACTGCGCGGTGGCCCATGGCAGCCTGACCGTGACGGTGAATAACGAGCCGCAGGTGAGCCAGCCGAATCCGCTGTCCGCCGGCCAGACGGCGGTTACCGACAAGGGCTCGGTGGACATCAAGCAGGACGGTGGCACACTGTTCAACATCAAGGCCGGCACCAACCTCGCCGACGTGGTCAAGGCGCTCAACGCGGTGGGGGCCAACCCCCTTGAGCTGATCGCCATCCTGCAGGCCATGAAGGCCAGCGGCGCGCTGCGGGCCGAGCTCGAGGTGATCTGATGGCGGCGGACTTCAGCCAGATCAACGCCCTCGATCCGAACGCGCTGTCCGGGCTGAAGCGCCTGACGAAGGACAACTCGCCGGAGGCCATCAAGGCGGCGTCCCGCCAGTTCGAGGCCTTGTTCGTGCAGCAGGTCATGAAGTCCATGCGCGATGCCGCCCCCACCAAGGGCGGCATGTTCGACAGCGAAGAGACGCGCATGTACCAGTCGCTGCTCGACCAGCAGATGTCCATGCAACTCTCCACCCGCGGGCGTGGTTTTGGCCTCGCCAAGGTCATCGAGCGGCAGATGAGCCAGGGGCGGGAGCCGGTGACCCAGCCGGATGGCCCAGTGCCGCTGGAACCGTCGATCAAGCGGAACTTCGACACCGCGGTGTCGCCGGCGGCAAAGGTAGGTGGCGAAGCGGCAAATCCTGCCGCAAGCTTGCCGGCGGCATCGGCATCGGCATCGGCATCGGCATCGGCATCGGCATCGGCATCGGCATCGGCATCGAGCACCGTTGCCCCGCAGTTGTCGGGCATGCCGGCCGGCAGTCGGGCCCGGGCCTTCGTCGACAAGGTGTGGCCGCAGGCCGTCGAGGCCAGCAAGGCCACCGGCATTCCGGCGCGTTTTCTGGTGGCCCAGGCCGCCCTCGAGACCGGCTGGGGCAAACACGAACTGAAGAACGCCGACGGCACACCGAGCTACAACCTCTTCAACATCAAGGCGGGGCGCAGCTGGAGCGGCGCCACGGTGAATACCTCCACCACCGAACACCGCAACGGCCAGGCGACGGCGGAGAGCGCCCGCTTCCGCGCCTATGGCTCCTACGAAGAGTCCTTCCGCGACTACGCCCGCCTGATCGGCAGCAACCCGCGCTATGCGGCGGTGGTCGGCCAGACGGACGCGACCCGCTTTGCCCGTGGCCTGCAGGCCGCCGGCTACGCCACCGATCCCATGTACGCGGACAAGCTCGCCCGCATCATCAACGGCAATACCCTGCGGGTTGCCCTCGGCGCCGGATCCGTACCCAGCGCCTGAGCGGCGGTGTTTGCCGGTTCGTTGCTGGCAAAGTTCTTGCGTAGTCTGCCGTAGATACCTCCGAATCAGGGACGCGGATCATGGGCAGCAGCATCTTCAATATTGGCCTCACCGGACTCAACGCCGCCCAGGCGGGGCTGATCACGACCAGTCACAACATCTCGAATGCGGGAACGGCCGGTTACAGCCGTCAGACGACGGTCCAGAGCACCAACCCAGCCATGTTCAGCGGCGCGGGTTTCTTCGGTGAAGGGACCAAGGTCGATACCATTAAGCGGGCCTACGACAGTTTCCTGAGCAACCAGGTGCTGTCCGCCGACACCAAGTACAACGAGTACAACACCTACAGCACGGAGATCAGCCAGATCGACAACATGCTGGCGGATTCCACGGTGGGCCTTGAACCGGCGGTGGATTCCTTCTTCCAGGGGGTGCAGGAAGTGGCGGCCAACCCGTCCAGTATCCCGGCCCGCCAGTCGATGATCTCCTCGGCCCAGAGCCTGGTGGACCGCTTCCAGAACCTGGCAACCCGCCTCAGCGACGTCCGGGCCGGCGTCGAAGGGCAGATCAAGGACACTGTCACGTCGATCAGCTCCTACGCCGAGCAGATCGCCGACGTCAATCGCCAGATCGCCATCGCCCAGCAGGCGGGTTCGTCCCAGCCGGCCAACGATCTGCTCGACAAGCGCGACCAGTTGGTGAAGGAACTGAACCAGCTGGTGCGGGTGTCCACCACCACCGCCAGCGACGGCTCCATGTCGGTCTTCATCGGTACCGGCCAGCCGCTGGTGGTCGGCATCAATGCCACCAAGCTCGAAGCCCGCCCGTCCTCCACCGATCCGACCCGCCTCAACGTCAATATCATCACGCCGAGCGGTGCCCCGCTGACTGTGCCGGAAAACCTGCTCGGCGGCGGCAAGCTCGGCGGCCTGCTGACGATGCGCTCCGAGTCCCTCGATGCGACGCAGAACCAGCTCGGCCTGATCGCCGTCGGCCTGAGTGCCGCGTTCAACGCCCAGCACGCGCTGGGCCAGGATCTCAACGGAAACCTCGGCACGTCTTTCTTCACGACCCCCGCCGTGACCGTGCTGAGCGACGCAAGCTCGACCACGACGCCGCCGACGGTGCAGTTCGGCGACGTGTCCAAGCTGACCGGCGACGACTACAAGCTCGTCTTCACCGACGCCGTTGGCAACTATTCGCTGACCCGGCTTTCCGACGGCATGTCCGTGAGCCCCGCAACGGTCGGGCTGTCGATCACGCCGCCAGCAACCTCCAAAGCGGGTGACAGCTTCGTCATCCAGCCCACCCGCAACGCGGCGGCCAACATCAACGTCGCCATTACCGATACCCGCATGATCGCGGCGGCGGCGCCGGTCACCGCGTCGGCCACGAGTACCAACCTGGGGTCTGCCAGCATCACCGCGCCGGTGGTGTCGAGCACCTCCAACCTGGCCAGCTTCGGCACCAGCGCGGCTCCGCTGACGCTGACCTACTCGGGCGGTACGCTGACCGGCTTCCCGGCCGGCCTGCCCGTCACCTATACGCCGCCGGGCGGCACGGCGGTCACCGTGGCGGCCCCGGCGGCTTCCATCCCCTACACCAGCGGGATGACGATCAGCTTCGGTGGGGTGTCCTTCACGATGAACGGCGCGCCGCAGGCCAACGACACCTTCAAGCTGGGCCCCAACACGGGGGGCGTGTCGGACAGCCGCAACGCTGTCCTGTTGGGCAATCTGCAGACCACCAAGCTGATGCTCTCCGCCAGCGGCCAACCGTCGGCAACCTTCCAGTCGGTGTATGCGCAGCTGGTCAGCGCGGTCGGCAACAAGGCCCGCGAGGTCAGCGTGAACAGTGACGCGCAGAAAAGCCTGGTGGATCAGGCGGTTCAGGCCCAGCAGTCGGTGGCAGGCGTAAATCTCGATGAAGAAGCCGCCAATTTGATCCGTTATCAACAGGCATACCAGGCGGCAGGCAAGGTCATGAGCATTGCCTCCAAACTTTTCGACCAAGTGCTGGCCCTCGGCCAGTAAGGAGCGCCATCATGCGAGTCACCACCGGCATGATTTTCGACAGCGGCGTCGCGCAGATCCAGGCGCAGAACAGCCAGTTGATGAAGAGCCAGAAGGAAGTCGCCACCGGCCGCCGGGTGCTGGCGCCGTCCGACGATCCGGTCGCATCGGCGCGGGCGCTGGAAGTGACCCAGTCGAAGAGCGTCAATGCGCTGTACACCTCCAACCAGGGCTACGCGTCGGACCAGCTCAAGCTGGTGGACAGCAAGCTCAGCGCCGCGACGGACCTTGTGACCTACGTGCGTACCCGCGCCGTCGAATCCGGCAACGGGACCTATTCGAGCAGCGAGCAAGCCAGCATCGCATCGGACCTGGCCGAGCAATACACCGCGCTGCAGGGCATCGCGAACAGCCAGGACTCCACCGGCGAATACATCTTTGGCGGCTACACCAGCAACGTGCAGCCCTTTACCGGCAGCATGACCACCGGCATGACCTACCAGGGCGACCAGGGTGCGCGCACGCTGCAGATCTCCGCATCGCGCAATCTGCCGGTCACCAGTTCCGGCGACGAGATCTTCAATACGCTGCGGGCGCCGGCCGGTTCGGCCTTTGCGCTCAGCTCGGCCGGCAATACCGGCTCGGCGCTGGTTTCCGGCATGAGCCTGAGCGGCTACAACGGCCACTCCTACGATATCAGCGTGGCGGCGGGGCCGACCTACCAGGTCTTCGACTCCACGGCCGATCCGACCCATGCCGCACCGATCACCCCGACGGTGACCATCAGCGGTTCGGACACGACCCTCAACTTCGGTGGCGTCACGCTGACGGTGACCGGCGCCCCGGCGGCCGGCGACAGCTACTCGGTCAGCACGGTCGCCAGCGCCTTCGACATCACGGGCAATTTCGTGAGCGCCCTGAAGTCGGGCAACTCCGCCGTCACCCGCTTCGGCGGCCGCCAGGCGATTGCCGGCATGGACGCCGCGCAGGACAGCATTTCGCGGGTGCAGGCCGGCGTCGGCTCGCGCATGCTGGAAGTGGAGACCCAGCAGAACATCGGCGGCAGCCTGGACCTGCAGTACAGCGAAACCCTGTCGCGCCTGCAGGACGCCGACTATGCTTCGGCGGTCAGCAGCCTGTCCCAGCAGCAGATCTACCTGCAGGCCGCCCAGCAGAGTTTCATCAAGGTCAGCAACCTGTCCCTGTTCAACTACATCAACTGACGCCATGGCGCCTGGGTTGCCCCGCTGTGCACTGCTCGGCCTGGCGCTGCTTGCCGGTTGCAGCAGCACGCCGCCGAAGGAGTGGCTGCTGGCGCCGGCGGCGGTCATGATCGCCTCGGATGCGGGCTACCTGAAGGCTCCGATGCTGGCGGGCGCGCTGATCTTCTACGTGGTCAGCGATCCTTTCGCGCCGAACTGGAGCATCGAGGAAGCCCGTCAGGGCGACGACCGCTACCTGCTGGCCCTGCGCCTGAAGGCCATTCATTCGGGGGGCGACGGCGAGGCCCGCCAGGTGTTCATGCGTCGGGCGGCGCAACTGGCTGGACAGCCGGGCTTTGCGTCCTACCAAGTGGTCTCGTGGCAGGAAGGGCTCGAAAGCACCCGTCCGTTTGCCCAGCGGGTCGCGTACGGCGAGCTGCGCCTCGTCCGTGCAGAGCCTGCGCCGGGCCTGCCGGTGAGATAAGCGTCACACCACCATGCCTGCAAGTGTTTAGGAGCCTTGCGGGATAGGGCCGAGTTTCGTATGGTGCGCGCTTCGACCGCAGGAATTTGCTGACATGGACCGAATGACCGAGAGACGGAAGGATCGCCGCATTCCGCTGGGCTGCAAGGTGGGTATCCGGCCCTACGGCGGGGGGCCGACCGTGGTCGGGACCTGCGTCGAACTGGGCGTCGGCGGCATGACCATCCACTCCAGCCATGTACCGCGAATGGACGAAGTCTTTGAGGTTGCCGTGCTGCCGGCCGACAGCGGCGGCACCTACATGCCGCTGCATGCCCGCGTGCGGGTGCGGCGCTGTCATGGGCTCGAGCAGGCCGGCGTTTACGAGATGGGCGTGGAGATCATCGAGATCATCCGCTGAAGAGTCGCGCTGACCGCATCCCGCGGTCGTCAGGCGGTCGTGGCCAGCGTCGGGCTGGGTGCCGGATTGCCGGCAAAAACGACAATTTTTCAAGTTCCTCCGTTGGGCAAGGCTTGCCCGGGTGATAGCCCTGCAGGACGTCCACTTCCCGTTGCATCGGTGGCGAGGCCGCCGGTGCGTTCCTAAAGCCCTATTTCACGGGCAGTCCGAGGCCCGATCAGGGTCTGTGCCAGCGAGTCCGGAATCCGCGCCTGATCGGCATCGAGGGGGATGCGGCCGGCCATGATCTCCGCTGCCGACTGGGGGTGGAGCGGCTGCTTTTGTGGCTCGGCGTAGCCGTCGGGAAACAGCGGCGCGAGGCTGTGGGGGTCGTACTTGTCGGTGGCGCCGAGGGTGTGCAGCAACTCGTGGGCGATGACCACCGCGTTGCGCTGGCGCTCGCTGCGACTGGCGAAAACCTTCACGACGCCGAGCGTGCCCTTTTCGAGGCCGACCGAATGGTCCAGCGACGGGGTCAGCGCCGGATCGTGGTAGAGCAGGAACAGGCGCACGTCGGGCCGTGGCCCTGGGGCGGCATCGTGGCGCCAGGCCCAGAAGCGCAGCTGCAGGCTCCAGCCCATCATCGTCAGCGCGTTGCCGCCGGCCGGGAAGGACGGCGGCTGACTGTTCAGCGGCGGGGCCAGGTTGATCGCCAGGGGCCGCAGCAGCGAATGTCCGTGGCGCTGCAGCTCGCCTTCCAGCCAGTCGCCGATGACCGTGAAGTCTTCGGGCTTCAGGTCGGCCACGATGCGCCGGCTCGTATCGGAAGGATCGGCAGCGATCGGATAGACCGTCACATGCAGGGTGCTGTCCCATGCGGTGCTGCGGGCACTGGATTTCCAGCTGCCGACGGCGACGGTGGCGAGGATGAACAGCAGGATGGCGATGCGGAGCTTGCGGAACATGGGGAATCGCTGTGGGCCGCAGCGCGGCTTCCGGAAAGAGTCCGGATTATGCCAAAAGATTTTGTACGGACCAGAAAAAAGCCCGGCCAGATGGCCGGGCTCGGGTACTACGACAGGGCGTGATCAGGCGACAGTGACCGGGATCTTGCCGATCTTGGCCTGCCATTCCTTCGGGCCGGTGTTGTGCACGCTGGTGCCGGAGGAGTCCACCGCGACGGTGACGGGCATGTCCTGCACGTCGAACTCGTAGATGGCTTCCATGCCCAGGTCGGCAAAGCCGACGACCTTGGCGCTCTTGATGGCCTTGGCTACCAGGTAGGCGGCGCCGCCGACGGCCATCAGGTAGGCGGAATTGTTGTCCTTGATCGCCTCGATCGCCACGGGGCCACGCTCGGACTTGCCGATCATGGAGATCAGGCCGGTCTTCTCGAGCATCATGCGGGTGAACTTGTCCATGCGGGTGGCGGTGGTCGGGCCGGCGGGGCCGACGACTTCGTCACGCACCGGATCCACCGGGCCGACGTAATAGATCACGCGGTTGGTGAAGTCCACCGGCAGGGTTTCGCCCTTGGCCAGCATGTCGGCGATGCGCTTGTGGGCGGCGTCGCGGCCGGTCAGCATCTTGCCGTTGAGCAGCAGCTTCTGGCCCGGCTTCCAGGCGGCGACTTCTTCCTTGGTCAGGGTGTCCAGATTGACGCGGGTGGCCGACTTGAGGTCCGGCGTCCAGGTGACGGCGGGCCAGTCTTCCAGCTTCGGCGGTTCGATCTTGGCCGGGCCGGAGCCGTCCAGGTGGAAGTGGCAGTGGCGGGTGGCGGCGCAGTTGGGCACCAGCGCGACCGGCAGGTTGGCGGCGTGGCAGGGGTAGTCCAGCACCTTCACGTCGAGCACGGTGGTCAGGCCGCCGAGGCCCTGGGCGCCGACGCCCAGCGCATTGACCTTCTCGTACAGTTCGAGGCGCAGCTCTTCGGCGCGGCTGAGGGTGGCGCCGGAGGCGGCCTTTTCCTTCAGCTCATGGATGTTCACCGGCGCCATGATGGATTCCTTGGCGAGCAGCATGGCCTTTTCGGGCGTACCGCCGATGCCGATGCCAATGATGCCCGGCGGACACCAGCCGGCGCCCATCTCGGGGATCTTGTGGAGGACCCAGTCCACCAGGTCGTCGGACGGGTTGAGCATCGCGAACTTGGACTTGGCTTCGGAACCGCCGCCCTTGGCCGCGCAGATCACTTCCACGTGGTGGCCTTCGACGATCTCGAAGTGCACCACGGCCGGGGTGTTGTCCTTGGTGTTCTTGCGGGCACCGGCGGGGTCGGACAGCACGGAGGCGCGCAGGGGGTTCTCCGGGTTGCTGTAGGCGCGGCGCACGCCTTCGTTGATCATCTCCTGGATGCTCATGGTGGCGTCCGGCCAGCTGACCTGCATGCCGACCTTGATGAACACCATGCCGATGCCGGTGTCCTGGCAGATCGGGCGGTGGCCTTCGGCGGCCATGCGGGAGTTGGTCAGGATCTGGGCGATGGCGTCCTTGGCGGCGGGGGATTCCTCGCGCTCGTAGGCTTCGCCCAGGGCCTTGATGTAGTCCAGCGGGTGGTAGTAGCTGATGTACTGGAAGGCGTCCGCGACGGACTGGATGAGGTCTTCCTGTTTGATGGCGGTCATGGGTGAGGCTCCCTCTACGTGATGTCTTTAGTGTTTGGACAGCAGGACGGTCTGGTTCATGATCTTGTCGACCATCGCCATGGCGAGGGCCGAGAACAGGAACACGACATGGATGATCACCTGCCACTGGATCGTGTGCTCGGGCAGGTTGCCGGCATTGATGAAGGTCTTCAGCAGATGGATCGACGAGATGCCGATGATGGCGGTGGACAGCTTGATCTTCAGTACCCCGGCGTTCACATGGGACAGCCATTCGGGCTGGTCCGGATGATTCTCCAGGTCGAGGCGCGACACGAAGGTTTCGTAGCCGCCGATGATGACCATGATCAGCAGGTTGGCGATCATCACCACGTCGATCAGGCCGAGGACCACCAGCATGGTC
The DNA here is from genome assembly GCF_058800215.1 of Zoogloea sp. GW822-FHT05C07. NCBI lineage: Bacteria > Pseudomonadati > Pseudomonadota > Betaproteobacteria > Rhodocyclales > Zoogloeaceae > Zoogloea > Zoogloea sp. GW822-FHT05C07. Next base: position 1,236,082 of record NZ_CM179510.1, on the reverse strand, counting down.
TCGGTCTCGCTGATGTGGCCGCCGGATTCGAAGACCGAGCTCACCAGGTGGAACAGCTCGGCCATGAAAAGATAAACATAGATGCCCTGGGCGACGACCAGGCCGAGGTACAGCGGCGCCTGGAGCCAGCGGCTCCAGAAGATGAAGCGTTCGAGTTGCTGGGGACCGTTGCTCATGATGATGGGCTGCAGTTGGGGAACCCCGGATTTTATCATCGGCGAACGGCTCTCCAAGACGCTAAAATAGAGAACTTTGCTTTTCCGCCTCAAGGGCTTTACGCATGAACCTGCAACCCATCACCGCGCTGTCGCCCCTCGACGGGCGCTACGAATCCAAGGTCTCCGCGCTGCGCGAGCACTTCTCCGAGTTCGGCCTGATCCGCAACCGCGTGAAGGTCGAGATCGAGTGGCTGAAGGCCCTCGCCGCCGCGCCCGGGCTGGTCGAGATCGCGCCGTTCTCCGCCGCCACGATCGCCGAGCTGGATGCCGTGATCGCCGAGTTCTCGGTGGCCGACGGTGAGGCCGTGAAGGCCATCGAGGCGACCACCAACCACGACGTGAAGGCCATGGAATACTGGCTGAAGCAGCGCCTCGGCCATAACCCCGAAGTCACCCGCGTCACCGAGTTCATCCACTTCGGCTGTACCTCGGAAGACATCAACAACGTGTCCCACGCGCTGATGCTGCGCGACGGCCGCGACGGCGTGCTGCTGCCGTCCCTCGACAAGATCATCGCCCGCCTGGTTGAACTGGCCCACCAGCATGCCGAGCTGCCGATGCTGTCGCGCACCCACGGCCAGCCCGCCAGCCCGACCACCCTCGGCAAGGAAATGGCCAACGTGGTGTATCGCCTGCGCCGCGTGCGCAAGGCCATCGCCGACGTCGAGCTGACCGCCAAGTTCAACGGCGCCGTGGGCAACTACAACGCCCACCTGTCCGCCTACCCCGAGTTCGACTGGGAAGGCTTCAACGGCCGCTTCATCGAATCCCTCGGCCTGGCCTTCAACCCCTACACGATCCAGATCGAGCCCCACGACGCGATGGCCGAGCTGTACGACGCCACCGCCCGCGCCAACACCATCGTGCTGGATATCTGCCGCGACATCTGGATGTACATCTCCCTCGGCTACTTCAAGCAGAAGCTGAAGGCCGGCGAGATCGGCTCGTCCACGATGCCGCACAAGGTCAACCCGATCGACTTCGAGAACGCCGAAGGCAACCTGGGCCTCGCCAACAGCGTGTTGCGCCACCTGGCCGACAAGCTGCCGGTGTCCCGCATGCAGCGCGACCTGACCGACTCCACCGTGCTGCGCAACATGGGCGTGGCCTTCGGCTACGCCGTGCTGGCCTACGACTCCTGCCTGCGCGGCCTCGGCAAGCTGGAAGCCGAGCCGGCCCGCCTGGCCGCCGACCTGGACGCCTGCTGGGAAGTGCTGGCCGAGCCGATCCAGACCGTGATGCGCCGCTACGCCGTGCCCAACCCCTACGAGCAGCTCAAGGAACTGACCCGCGGCAAGGGCATCACCAAGGCCGCGCTGCAGGCCTTCATCGGCACGCTGGCCATCCCCGAAGCCGAGAAGGCCCGTCTGCTGGAGATGACCCCCGCCAGCTACATCGGCAAGGCCGCCGAGCTGGCCAAGCGCATCTGAGGAGACGGACATGGCTTTTGCCGACAAGCTCAAGACTCTGCCGGGCGTGTCCCATCTCTCTGCGATCCAGCTGATCGATGCCGCCGATGCGGTGGTGGCCACCATCGAGAACAAACCCGGCCAGGCCGGCTCACTGGCGGTGTACAACCACCTGGCGCAGATCCATGGCGCGATCACTCCCGAAGCGGCAACCCAGGGCATCGCGATCTACGAGGAGCACAGTGAGGATGCACGCCTGAACCCAGGCAAGCATCCCAACATCGATCGCCTGATCGGCCTCGTCGAGCGCGGTGAAACCCTGCGCGTGAAGCACGTCTTCGCGACCTGAGCCGCGCTGTTGCATGGGGCGCCCGAGGGCGCCCCGCCAGCAGTTCCCAAAAAGCAAAACCCCCGGCAAGTCCGGGGGTTTTGCTTTGCGGCTCCCGGCCGCAGCCGGGAATGCAGCCTACGCGTCGGCTCAGGCGTTCAGGCCCGTGATCATGCCGGCACCCACCGTGTTGTTGGTGGATTCGTCGATCAGGATGAAGGCGCCGGTAGCGCGCGAGTCGGTGTAGTTGTCGGCGAAGACCGGCTGGGCCAGCTTGAGCTGCAGGCGGGCGATGTCGTTCATGGCCAGCGTGGTCGCCGCTTCCTTGTCCAGCGTGTTGATGTCCAGGCGGTGGGTGATGCTCGCCACCTTGGCCTTCACTTCGCGGGTAGTGTGGCGCAGCCAGTAGGTGCGCGCCGGCGACAGCGGGGTTTCCGACAGCCAGCAGACGATGGCTTCGACCTGCTTGGTCTGAGCCGGCACTTCGGCGCTGCTGACGATCATGTCGCCGCGGGAGATGTCGATCTCGTCTTCCAGCAGCAGGGTCACGGACTGCTCATGGATCGCCTTGGGCAGGGACTCGCCGTACAGCTGGATGTCCTTGACCTTGGTGGTCAGGCCGTTGGGCAGCACGGTGACGCTGTCGCCGACCTTGATCTCGCCGGACTCGACGCGACCCATGAAGCCGCGGTAGTCGTGCAGCTCGGGGTTGTCGGAAGCCTGCGGGCGGCACACGTACTGGACCGGAAAGCGGAAGCTCTCGGCCTGTTCGGTGTGGGCGGCGGGGGCGGCTTCGAGGATGTCGATCATCGTCGGGCCGTCGTACCAGTCGAGGCGCTCGCCACGGTCCACGATCATGTCGCCGTTGAGGGCCGACAGCGGGATGAAGCGCACGTCGGTGAGGCCGATCTGGTCGGCGAAGGCCTTGTACTCGGCAACGATCCGGTCGTAGGTGGCCTGGTCGTAATCGACGAGGTCCATCTTGTTGACGGCCACCACCACGTGGGGAATGCCCACCAGCTTGGTCAGGTAGCTGTGGCGGCGGGTCTGGGTCAGCACGCCCTTGCGCGCGTCGATCAGGATGATCGCCAGGTTCGCGGTGGACGCGGCGGTCACCATGTTGCGGGTGTACTGCTCGTGGCCCGGCGCGTCGGCGATGATGTACTTGCGGGTGCCGGTCGAGAAGTAGCGGTAGGCCACGTCGATGGTGATGCCCTGTTCGCGCTCGGCCTGCAGGCCGTCGGTGAGCAGGGACAGGTCGACGGCGGTCATGCCGCGCTTGCTGGAGGTGCGTTCGATGGCGGTGAGGGTGTCGGCGAGGATGGCCTTGGTGTCGAACAGCAGACGGCCGATCAGGGTGCTCTTGCCGTCATCGACCGAGCCGCAGGTCAGGAAGCGCAGCAGGCCGCGGTCTTCAACGTGTTGGGCGCTCATTTAGAAGTAACCCTCTTTCTTGCGTTGTTCCATGGAGGCTTCGCTGGTCTGGTCATCCAGACGGGTCGCGCCGCGCTCGGTGATCGTGGTGGTGGCGGTTTCGAGCACGATCTTCTCGACGTTGTCGGCGTCGGACTCCACCGGGGCGGTGCAGGAGATGTCGCCGACGGTGCGGAAGCGCACCTGCAGGTCGATGATCTCTTCGCCGGGCTTGGGCAGGTTGGTCAGCTCGCCGTTCATCAGCGGCACGTTGACCGGCACGATGGCGCCGGAACGCATCACCACCGGGCGGGTGTGGGCGAAGTAGATGCTCGGCAGCTCAAGCTTCTCGCGCTCGATGTACTGCCACACGTCCATCTCGGTCCAGTTGGAGATCGGGAAGGCGCGGATGTTCTCACCCTTGTGGCTGCGCGCGTTGTAGAGGTTCCACAGCTCCGGGCGCTGGTTCTTCGGGTCCCATTGGCCGAACTCGTCGCGGAAGCTCATGATGCGCTCCTTGGCGCGGGCCTTTTCCTCGTCGCGGCGGGCACCGCCGATACAGGCGTCGAAGCCGAACTCCTCGATGGCTTCCAGCAGCGTCACGGACTGGTGCTTGTTGCGCGATTCGTTTTCGTGCTTGAGGACGACGGTGCCGCGCTTCATGGAGTCTTCGACGGAGCGTACGATCAGGCGCTCGCCCAGCTCGGCGGCGCGCTTGTCGCGGAACGCGACCACTTCCTTGTAGTTGTGGCCGGTGTCGATGTGCATCAGCGGGAAGGGGAACTTGCCCGGGCGGAAGGCCTTTTCGGCCAGGCGCAGCATGCAGATGGAGTCCTTGCCGCCGGAGAACAGCAGCACGGGGTTGCTGCACTGGCCGGCCACTTCACGCATGATGTGGATGGCTTCGGATTCGAGCCAATCCAGGTGGCTCAGGGTCTGTTTGGTGAGCGTCGACATTGCTTTACTCGTTTTATGGTTCCTGGGTGCCCGTCACTTCTTGACGTGCAGGCCGCATTCCTTGGTTTCCGGATTTTCCCACCACCAGCGGCCGGCGCGGACGTCCTCGCCGATCGACACCGGGCGGGTGCACGGGGCGCAACCGATGCTCGGGTAGAACTTGTCGTGCAGCGCGTTGTACGGAACCTTGTTGAGGCGGATGTAGCCCCACACTTCCTTCTCGGTCCAGTCGGAGAGCGGGTTGAACTTGATCAGGCCGTTGCCCTCGTCGAACTGGCGCTTCGGCAGGTCGGTGCGGGTGGTGGACTGCTGGGCGCGCAGGCCGGTGATCCAGGCCTGCTTGCCGGCCAGCGCGCGGCCCAGCGGCTCGACCTTGCGGGCGTGGCAGCAGGCCTTGCGCAGCTCGACGCTGTCGTAGAAGGCGTTGATGCCGTTTTCCCGCGTGAAGGCCTCGATGGCCTCGTGGTTCGGGTAGAAGAACTTCAGCTTGAGGCCGTAGTGCTTCTGCACCTCGGCCATCAGGTCGTAGGTTTCCAGCGGCAGGCGGCCGGTGTCCAGCGAGAAGATCTCGATGGGCAGCTGGTTGGTGGCGATCACGTCGGTGAGCACCATGTCCTCGGCGCCGAGGCTGTTGGCCATCGTGATGGCCGGCAGTTCGGCGGCCCAGGCGGCCAGGTCGGCCTTGAGCTGGGCGACCTTGGCTTCCAGGCTGGCGAGCAGCACCGGATCGTCGAGCTTGGGGTTCTGGTTCGGATGCATGACGGCGTCTCCTCGCTCAGGCCACGCGCTGGGCGCGGCGGAACAGGGGTTCGGGCTGGTCGATGGCGGCCTGGTAGGGCGCGGAGAAGTCCTTCAGGCTGCTCAGCGCTTCTTCCAGCTGGGCGTCGCTGTACTTGCCGGTCTTCGGCTGGATGGCGTCGAAGCCGCAGCGCTGCATGAAGAAGAACTGGTCGCGCAGCACGTCGCCGATGGCGCGGACTTCGCCCTTGTAGGCGTAGCGGCTGCGCAGCAGCGCGGCGTTGGAGTACGAACGGCCGTCGGTGAACTTGGGGAAGTTCAGCGCGATGGCGCCGATGCTGTCCAGGTCGCCTTCGAGGTCGTCCACGCTCTCACTGCTGTCCAGCCACACGCCGAGGCCGGCACGGCCGGAGAGGGCGCCCTTGTGGGCCTGCCACACGGCGAGGGGCACGAACACCGGACCATCGGGCAGGCTCAGCGCCTCGGGGCCCTGGACTTCGTCGAGGACGAGGATTTCTGCGGCGTCGTCGATCACGCGGCCGTTCTTGATGAGCTTAGGCATGTTGCTTCCTTTCGATGATCGCGGCTTCGCCATACACGCCGAGCTTGAAGGGGTCGAGGCCGGTGCGGCGGACGGTGTCGATGAAGCGCTCGCCGTCCTGGCGCTGGGCCCGGTAGACGTCGATGATCTTGCTGATCACGTCGGGCATTTCGGCGGCGGCAAACGAGCGGCCGATCACCTTGCCGATGCTGGTGTCGTTGCCCTGGGCGCCGCCGAGGCTGACCTGGTACCACTCCTCACCGTTCTTGTCGACGCCGAGGATGCCGATGTGGCCCACGTGGTGGTGGCCGCAGGAGTTCATGCAGCCGGAGATGTTGAGCTCGATGTCGCCGATGTCGTAGAGGTAGTCCAGGTCGTCGAAACGGGCCTGGATCGCATTGGCGATGGGGATCGACTTGGCGTTGGCGAGCGCGCAGAAATCGCCGCCAGGGCAGCAGATGATGTCGGTCAGCAGGCCGAAGGTCGGCGTTGCCAGGCCGGTGGCGCGGGCCTTCTCCCACAGCGCGAAGAGGTCGGCCTGCTTGACGTCGGCCAGTACCAGGTTCTGCTCGTGGGTGGCGCGCACTTCGCCGAAGCTGTAGGCGTCGGCCCACTCGGCAACCAGGTCGAGCTGCTCGGCGGTGATGTCGCCGGGTGCAGTGGCCGGGTTCTTCAGGGACAGCACGACGATCGCGTAGCCGGGCACCTTGTGGGCCAGCACGTTGCGGCGGGCCCATGCGGCGAAGGCCGTGTTGGTGGCGCGCTGGCTGGCGTAGCCGGCGTCCTCGCCCGGCAGGGCTTCATAGGCGGGCGTCGTGAAGTGGGCGGCGACGCGGGCCACCTCGGCTTCCGTCAGCGTGTTGGCGCCATCCTTGCCGAAGGCCCATTCCTCCTCGACCTGGCGCTTGAACTCGGCGGGGCCAAGGGCCTTGACGAGGATCTTGATGCGCGCCTTGTAGAGGTTGTCGCGGCGGCCATAGCGGTTGTACACCCGCAGGATCGCTTCGCAGTAGGTGATGATGTGCTGCCAGGGCACGAAGTCGCTGATCTCTTCACCGATGATCGGGGTGCGGCCCATGCCGCCGCCGACCAGCACGCGGAAGCCGATCTCGCCGGCCGCATTGCGCTTCAGCTCGAGGCCGATGTCGTGGCACTGGATGACCGCGCGGTCCTGGTCGGCGCCGTTCACGGCGATCTTGAATTTGCGCGGCAGGAAGGCAAATTCCGGGTGGAAGGTGCTCCACTGGCGCAGCACCTCGCACCACGGGCGCGGGTCGATGTACTCGTCACCGGCCACGCCGGCGAAGGGGTCGGAGGTGATGTTGCGGATGCACGCGCCGGAGGTCTGGATGGCGTGCATCTGCACCTGCGCCAGCTCGGCCAGGATCTCGGGCACCAGCTTCAGCTCGGGCCAGTTGAACTGCACGTTCTGGCGCGTGGTGATGTGGGCGTAGTCCTTGTCGTAGCTGCGAGCGATGTGGGCGAGCTTGCGAACCTGCGTGGACGACAGCAGGCCGTAGGGCACGGCAACCCGCAGCATCGGCGCGTGGCGCTGGATGTACAGGCCGTTCTGCAGGCGCAGCGGGCGGAACTCGTCGTCGGTCAGCTCACCGGCCAGGTAACGCCGGGTCTGGTCGCGGAACTGGGCGACGCGCTCGTCGACGATCTTCTGGTCGTAGGGGTCGTAACGGTACATTTCGTTTTCCTGGTTTATTCGTAAGCCCGGTCAGGCCGCAATCAACTTGCTGCCCACCAAGACCAGCATGGTTGCCAGAATCGGACGCAGCACCCGGTCGGGGACGCGGGTGGAAATGTGGCTGCCCAGCCAGATGCCCGGCAGGGAGCCGATCAGCAGGCTGCCCAGCAAGGCCCAGTCGACACTGCCGAGGAACCAGTGGCCGATGCCGGCCACCAGCGTCAGGGGCACCGCGTGGGCGATGTCGCTGCCGACGATGCGCAAGGTCGTCAGCCGCGGATACAAAAAGAACAGGGCGCTGACGCCCAGAGCGCCGGCACCCACCGAAGAGATCGACACCAGTACGCCCAGCACGGCACCGGTCAGGATGGTCAGCAGCTTGGTGCGCTGCGGATTTTCCTGGCCGCCGGAGTGCTTCAGCGCGTAGGCCTGGATCTGCTTGCGAAACACGATTGCCACCGCCGTGAGGAGCAGTGCGATACCCAGCGAAACCTTGATCAGGCTGCCGGCGCCGCCAATGCCGCCGGGGGCGAAATAGCCCACCAGCAGCAGCGTGATCGTCGAGGCGGGAATGCTACCCGTGGCCAGGCGGCGCGTCACCGTCCAGTCCACCGTGCCCTTCATGCCGTGGGCGACGGTTCCGGTGGCCTTGGTGATGGCGGCATAGAGCAGGTCGGTCCCGACGGCCACCGACGGGTTGATACCGAACAGCAGGACAAGCAGCGGCGTCATCAGGGACCCGCCCCCTACGCCGGTCAGACCGACGATGGCACCCACGGAGAAGCCGGCAATCGTGTAAGCGATACTCATGATAAGCCCAAATTCCTTGTGCGGCGCATCGTAGAACGTGTTGTTAGAGCAAAGAAGGTGTTTTAGGTTAAACCTTTAGAACTTATAGTTCTAATATTCTATTTTCAGCTTCTTCCACGGGGTTTGGCGCCGATGAACATCCAGCAACTGCGCTATGTATTCGAGGTGGCCCGCCATGGCCTCAACGTGTCGGAGGCCGCTGAGGCGCTGTTCACCTCCCAGCCTGGCGTGTCGAAGCAGATCCGCGTGCTGGAAGAAGAGCTGGGGGTGGAGATCTTCGTGCGCCACGGCAAGCGCCTGGTGGACATCACGGAGCCCGGGAAGCAGGTGCTCACGATCGTCGGGCGCATTCTCCAGGAAGTGGACAACCTGCGCGAAGTCGGTGCCGAGTTCAGCAACGAGGCGAGCGGCAGTTTGTCGATCGCCTTTACACATACGCAGGCCCGCTATGCGCTGCCGAAGGTGGTGCAGGCCTTCATGGCGCGCTACCCCAACGTGCGCCTGTCCTTCCACCAGGGCAACCCGCGCCAGGTTTGCGACTACGTGCTGTCCGGCGTGGCCGACATCGCCATCGCCACCGAGGCCATTGCCGAGCACGAAGACATCGTGATGTTGCCCTGCTACCAGTGGAACCGCTGCGTCGTCGCGCCGCTGCGCCATCCCATCCTGACGACGCAGCCGCTGACGCTGGAAGCCATCGCCCGTTATCCGCTGGTGACCTACGACTTCGCCTTCACCGGCCGCAACCGCATCAACGAGGCCTTCACCGGGCGCGGCCTGAAGCCCAACGTGGTGCTCACCGCCATCGATTCGGATGTGATCAAGACCTACGTGGCGATGGGGCTCGGCGTCGGCATTATCGCCAAGATGGCCTATGACCCCGTGGCGGACAAAGAACTGGGCATGCTGGATGCCGCCCATCTGTTCGCGTCGAGCACGACGCGCATCGGCCTGCGAAAGAACGCCTGGCTGCGCGGCTACATCTACGCCTTCATCGAGTGCTTTGCGCCGCACCTCAGCCGGCGGGTCGTGGATGCGGCGCTGGCGGGCGGCGGCGAGGATCCGGGCCTGTGAGGCGGCACAAATGAAAAGAGCCGGGGCGGGGCCCCGGCTCGATCATCCCGCCACCGGCGGTGATCAGGACTGCTTGCGCTGACGGCGATAGAGACCGAACAGGCCGAGCGCCGCGAGAGCCAGCGAAGTCGGCTCGGGGACTTGCGTCATGGCCGCGCCGCCCATCAGATACACGTCGCCGAAGCCGCCGCTGTCGCAGTTGGTGGTCTGACCGCTGGACAGGTAGCCCTGACCGTTCTTCGGATCCGTGCCGCCGAAGCAGCCCATCAGCATGCGCACGGAGATGGTGTCGTAACCCTGCTTGATGTAGTTCTCGAGGTTCGCGTTCAGCTCAGGCAGGAAGGCCGCGAACTCGGTCTTGTCGGTGCCCTGGGAGTTGTCGACCTCAGTGACCAGATTGCCGCCGTTATAAGTGTGCGGACAGGAGCCACCCGGGTAGGCAAGGGTCTGCGAGTTGTCGTACAGGCAGATGGTGCCAGACACCGTATCGAAATCCGACGCCGAGGGCTGGCTCAGGAAGTTCTTGCCGCTCGTGAAGCTCGAGTAGCCCTGGGTGCTGCCGTTGAACTCGTAATTGATGTCGGGCAGTCCGCCACCGGACTTGCGCACCGTGATCAGGCTCCAGATGTCCATCGACGTCGTCGAGCTCTGCGGCTGGTTGTAGTCGAACATGATCATCAACTCGTGGCGCAAGCCATCCGACGTGGTCAGTGCGTCCCGCAGCCAGGTGGTGCTGACGTCCCAGGTGCCGATGTTGTCCTGGGTGCTGGACAGGCTGTTGTTGCTCGGGTCGGCCATGTTGCCGGCAAACATCGTGGTGCCGTCCGAGCGGCCGGTGGCCAGGAAGTTGACACTGCCCGAATTCGACTTGAAGCCGTCCTCCACCAGCGCCGGAGCCGGGCTGGTGTCGCCGTTATTAAGTGCGGCGGCGCCGCCGGCCTGGACCACGATGGAGTCCTTCAGCAGGCCTTGGGACGACTGAACGACGTAGCCGCCGGCCGACGTCGTCGTGCCCTGGGCCTGACCATTCAGGAAGTTGAGGAAGGGCAGGGAGCAGCTGACGGCGTCGCCGAAGCTGGCACAGGCCGGGGAGCTCTTGTTGATGGCCGGGCCATCGTAGATGGCGATCGGGCCTGCCTGCGCACCATTTGCAAAAAATGCGGAAGTTATGGCAACGGCGGATAGTAGATTGTTTTTATTGAGTTTCATGATGAAACCTCCTCTTGGCTTTCGTGATAGGCCGATGTTTGGTATTTCTGACGAAACTTCAGCATTTGCCGTGCCAGTTTTGATGAAATTGTCGTAAGGCCTTATGGGGAGCGGCTTTGGGGCGTGCGTGGAGGTGGCCGTGGAGAAACCTGCTGGGCAGTGTGTAAATATTCCTGACAAAAACACCAATATTGTGATGACGGCGCGAATGTTTCCGAGTGCCTGCGAGTGTTTCCAGATTCTTCCATTGGCATTCCGGACAGCGGTTTATGAGAGACTTGGGGTTCCCGCTGACGTCCCGTTCCTGTTATGCAATCCCTGACCACTCTTGCCGCGCTGCTGCTGGCCTCCGTGCTTCTTGTGCCCTTGTTCAAACGGGCCGGGTTGGGCACGGTGCTGGGCTATCTGGCAGTCGGCGTACTGATCGGGCCTTTTGGCGTGAAGCTGGTCCGCGACCCGGACAACCTGCTCCATACGGCCGAGCTTGGCGTCGTGCTGCTGCTCTTCGTCATCGGCCTGGAACTGAAGCCCTCGCGGCTGTGGGCCTTGCGGCGTTCGGTGTTCGGGCTCGGCGCGCTGCAGCTGTTCGGGGTGGCGGCGGCGCTGGCCGGCGCCGGCCGCTATCTGGGCCTGTCGTGGCCGGCGGCGACGGTGGTGGGGATCATCCTGGCTTTATCGTCGACGGCCTTCGTGCTGCCGACCCTCGCCGAGCGGCGCGAACTCTCTACCCGTCATGGGCGCGAGGCTTTCGCAATTCTGCTGTTTCAGGATCTGTCCGTCATTCCGCTGCTGGCCCTGATCCCGCTGTTCGGCACCGGGCGGTCGACGGCGCTGACCCATCCGGCGGTCGGCCTCGGCTTGCTGGCGGTGGTGGCGGTGATCGGCCGGCCGACGCTGGACATGCTGTTCCGCCACGTGGCGCGGGTGAACAGCCGGGAAATGTTCACCGCCGCCGCGCTGGCCACGGTGCTGGGCCTGGCGCTGCTGATGCAGGCCGGCGGCCTGTCCATGTCGCTGGGCGCCTTCGTGGCCGGCGTGCTGCTGGCCGACTCGGAATTCCGCCACGAACTGGAAGCGGCCATCGCGCCCTTCCAGGGCTTGCTGCTGGGCCTGTTCTTCATGGCCGTCGGGATGTCCACCAACATCGACCTGCTGCTCAAGTTCCCATGGCAGATCGCCCAGCTCACCGTCGGGCTGATCGTCGTGAAGGGCGTGGTGCTGTTCGTGCTGCGGCGTCTGTTCGGCGGCACGACGGGGGATGCGCGCCTGCTGGCCCTGGTGCTGGCCCAGGGCGGTGAATTCGCCTTCGTGCTGTTCGATGCGGCCCAGTCCTTCAGCGTGCTCGGCGAAGTGCAGGCCGACAAGCTGACGCTGGTGGTGGCCATGTCGATGGCGGTGTCGCCGCTGCTGCTGATGTTCGGCGACTGGCTGGCCAAATCCGCCAAGAAGAATGAAGTGCCGCGGGACTTCGACGAGATGCCGGAGGACGGCAGCGAGGTGGTGATCGCCGGCTTCGGGCGCGTCGGGCAGATCGTCGGGCGCCTGCTGCTGGCGCGGGGCATCAGCTTCACGGCGCTGGATTCCGATGCCGGCCAGGTGGATACCGTGCGCCGCTTCGGCCTCAAGGTCTTCTACGGCGATGCGGCCCACCTGGATCTCTTGCATGCGGCGCAGATCGGCCAGGCCAAGGTCTTCGTGCTGGCCATCGACGACGTGGAAGCCTCCCTGCGCACCGCCGAGCTGGTGCGTAAGCATTTCCCGCACGTGCAGATCGTCGCGCGGGCGCGCAACCGTTTCCACGCCAGCCGCCTGATGGACCTGGGCATCGAGCGGCAGATCCGCGAGGCGCTGCCGTCGAGCCTGGAAATGGCCAAGTGGACGCTGGAGCTGCTCAACGAGCCACCGGCGCTGGCCGAGCAGATGGTCAATCGCTTCGCCCGCCACGACGCCGAGGTGCTGGCCCGCCAGCAGGCCATCGGCCACGACGAGCACAAGCTGATCCAGTCCTCGTTGGAGGCCCGCGAGGAGCTGGCTCAGGTGCTGGAGGAGGCCCGCGTGGCCTTCACCCGCAAGGGGCGCGGCGCCACGTCCTGAGTGGGCGTCCTCCCGCGGGACGCCGCGAGTGCGCTGACGGAATGATTTTTTCCCGTGAAAAAATCATTATTCCGGCTGAAAAAAACCGTTTGTCCCATGACAAAAAGCTCGGGTGGCATCTCCTGATGATCGGGTGGCGTGCCAAAAATCTTTTGCCACGTCACCCGGCGAGTTTTTCATGTGCCCAGCCGATTTAGTGACGTGACGCAACGATTCCGTCGTGCGGCTGGACGATTCTTTGGCGTGAAAAATCCAGTTTTTGGGTAGAAAAAGCCGATTTTTCGGCTGACAAAAAATCTTTGTCACGCCCCCCGGTGATCGGGTGGTGTGTCAAAAGCCTTTCGTCAGGCCACTCAATGATTCAGCCGCGTGGCGGAATCACTCTTCCAGCTGCAGAAAACTCTGTGCTTCGCCGCCACGGGCGAGGGCCAGCATCAGTGCGATGCGGGCCTTGGCGGGGGGCAGGTCGCCGGCGGTGAGCCAGCCTTCCCGGTCGTCGTCGGCGTTGGCGTTGTGGTCCACCGGGCCAGCGCAGCGGCTGGCGCGCAGGATCGCCACGCCGTGTTCGCGGGCCCGCGCGAGGGCCGGCTGCCACGCGGCGGGCACGCTGCCGTGGCCGGTGAGGGCCAGCACCAGGCCGCGGGCGCCGGCGGCGATGCAGGCATCCACCAGCTCCGGCGGCGCGCCGGCGTAGCCCATCAGCACGTCCACCCGCGGCAGCGTGGCCGGGCTCAGGTCGGCGCAGCGCCCGTCGGGGCGGCCGTCGGTCCATGGGCGCGGCGATTCGAAGGCGTCCAGCCCGCTCGTGCGGGCCTTGCCGAGCCAGCGCGCCGGGTAGGCGGTCCGGTTCATCACCGCCAGCACGCCCTTGCCCTGGGCGCTTGGGCTGGCGGCCAGGCACACGGCGGCGCGCAGGTTGGCCGGGCCATCGGCCTGCGGGTGGTCGGCCGGGCGCATGGCGCCGGTCAGCACCACCGGCTTGTCGCCGGGCAGCGTGAGGTGCAGGAAGTAGGCGGTCTCTTCCAGCGTGTCGGTGCCGTGCAGGATCACCACGCCGCTTATCGCCGGGTCGGCCAGCGCACGCCGCGCGGCAGCCAGGATCCCCAGCCAGTCGGCGGGGGTCATGTCCTTGCTGTCGAGGGACAGGATCTGCTCGGCGCTCAGCTCGGCGGTGGCGTCCAGGCCGGGGACGGCAGCGAGGAGTTGTTCCACCGGGCGTACGCCGGCCCGGTAACGGGGGCTGTCGGCGGCGGGATCGGCTTCGCCGGCGATGGTGCCGCCGGTGGCCAGCAGGTGGATGCGCGGACGGGGCATGGCGCTGGGCTCAGTGGGTCAGGATCTTGGCGAGGAACTGGCGCGCGCGTTCGGAGCGCGGGTTGCCGAAGAAGCTGTCCTTGTCGTCGTCCTCGACGATCTGGCCCTTGTCCATGAAGAGGATGCGGTTGGCGACCTTCTTGGCGAAGCCCATCTCGTGGGTCACGCACATCATCGTCATGCCCTCGTGGGCGAGCTCGACCATCACGTCGAGGACTTCGTTGATCATCTCCGGGTCGAGGGCCGACGTGGGCTCGTCGAAGAGCATGCAGATCGGGTCCATCGCCAGCGCGCGGGCAATCGCCACACGCTGCTGCTGGCCGCCGGAGAGCTGGCCGGGAAACTTGTCCGCGTGGGCCTTGAGGCCGACCCGGTCGAGGAGCTTGAGGCCCTTGTCGGTGGCGGCGTCCCGGCCGCGGCCGAGCACCTTGATCTGGGCGATGGTCAGGTTGTCGGTGATGCTCATGTGCGGGAACAGCTCGAAGTGCTGGAAGACCATGCCGACACGGCTGCGCAGCCGGGGCAGATCGGTCTTCGGGTCGCCGACGGAGATGCCGTCCACGCTGATGGTGCCGCTCTGGAAGGGCTCCAGGCCGTTGACGCACTTGATCAGCGTGGATTTGCCGCTGCCGGACGGCCCGCAGACGACGATCACCTCGCCCTTCTTGACCTCGGTGGAGCAGTCGGTGAGGACCTGGAAGGCCCCGTAGTGCTTGGAAACGTTCTGGATGGAAATCATCTCGGGCTCCGGAAATCAGTGCGCCACGTGGGCGTTGAGCTTTTTCTGGTAACGGCGGACCACCTGGGAGGCCGCGAAGCAGATCACGAAATAGACGGCGCCGGCGAACAGCAGCAGCTCGACCAGCCGTCCGTCCCGGTCGCCGATCTTGTAGGCGGCGCCGAAGAAATCGGCCAGCGCCGACACATAGACCAGGGACGTATCCTGGAACAGCACGATGGCCTGGGTCAGCAGCAGCGGCACCATGTTGCGGAAGGCCTGGGGCAGCACGACCAGGCGCATCGCCTGGGCGTAGCTCATGCCCAGTGCGGAGGCGGCGGAGATCTGCCCCTTGGGCACCGACTGGATGCCGGCGCGGATGATCTCCGAGTAGTAGGCCGCCTCGAACAGCGCGAAGCCGACCAGCGCCGAGGCCAGGCGCACGTCGGTGTTCGGATCGAGATTGAAGAAGCCGCGCAGCACCTGCGGGACGATCAGGAAGAACCACAGCAGCACCATCACCAGCGGGATGGCGCGGAACAGATTGACGTAGCCGGCGGCCAGCCAGGCCAGGGGCTTGAGGGCGGACAGGCGGGCCATGGCCAGCAGCGTGCCCCAGGCGATGCCGAACAGCACCGCGCAGACGGTGATCTCGAGGGAGACCTTCATGCCCTCCCACAGGAAGGGCAGGGCGCCGGGGATCGAGGACCAGTCGAATTCGTACATGTCACTTGCCCCCCAGGTAGCCGGGCACCCGCGTGCGGGCCTCGACGATGCGCATCAGGCCCATCACGACGACGTTGATGGCGAGATACAGCAGCGTCACGGCGATGAAGGACTCGTAGGGCTGGGCGGTGTAATCGACCAGCTGGCGGCCCTGGGCGGCCAGTTCGAGCAGGCCGATGGTCGAGCACACCGCGGAGTTCTTGAAGATGTTGAGGAACTCCGAGGTGAGCGGCGGCACGATGAGGCGGAAGGCCATCGGCAGCAGCACGTGGCGGTAGGTTTGCGGCAGCGTGAAGCCGAGGGCCAGGCCGGCGGCCTTCTGGCCGCGGGGCAGCGCACCGATGCCGGCGCGGACCTGCTCGGCGACGCGGGCGCTGGTGAAGAAGGCCAGGCACAGCATGGCTGCCAGGAACTGCTGGGTGAGCGGTGACAGCTGCTGCTTGAAGGCGTCGCCGAGGCCGAAGGGCAGCAGCTCCGGCAGCACGAAGTACCAGCTGAACAGCTGCACCAGCAGCGGGGTGTTGCGGAAGATCTCCACGTAGGCGGCGGCGAGGCCGGACAAGGCCTTGTTCGGAGCGGTGCGCAGCACGCCGACCAGGCTGCCCAGGGCCAGCGCGACGAGCCAGGCCGACAGGGACAGCACGATGGTGGTCTGCAGGCCCGACAGCAGCCAGACCAGGTAGGTGGTTTCACCGGTCGGGACCGGACTGCCGAAGATGCTCCAGTTCCATTGGTAGCCCATGCGGGTCTCCTTGCGGAAGGTGGCGGCTGCGAAGGCGTTCGCCTCTACGTTCAGCGGAAGCCGGCGGCGTGTCCGGGCCGGCTTCCGCCGCCTGCAGTCAGGTGCTCACTCGAAGGGCTTGTCGTTGGGCGCCTTGTAGAGCTTGAGCATGGCGTCGGAGAGCGGGAAGTTGAGGTTCAGTCCCTTGGGGGGGATGGGCTGGGTGAACCACTTCTTGTAGATGGCCTCGGCCTCGCCGGAGGTCATGGTCTTGGCGAGGGCGGCATCGACGACCTTCTTGAAGCCGGGGTCGTCCTTCCTGAGCATGCAGCCGTAGGCCTCGAAGCTCTGCGGTGTGCCGGTGACGACCCAGTCGGCGGGGCGCTTGGCCTTGGCCATTTCGCCGTAGAGGAGGGCGTCGTCCATCATGAAGGCGACGGCGCGGCCGGTCTCGAGGGTGAGGAAGGCCTCGCCGTGGTCCTTGGCGGAGATGATGTTCATGCCGAGCTTCTTGTCCTCGTTCATCTTGCGGATGAGGCGCTCGGAGGTGGTGCCGGCGGTGGTGACGACGTTCTTGCCGGCGAGGTCGGGGAAGTCCTTGATGCCGGACTCCTTCTTGGTCATCAGGCGGGTGCCGATGATGAAGAGGGTGTCGGAGAAGGCGACCTGGCGGGCGCGCTCGGCGTTATGGGTGGTGGAGCCGCACTCGATGTCGATGGTGCCGTTCTGGATGAGGGGGATGCGGTTCTGGGAGGTGACGGGGGTGAGTTTGACCTGCAGGCTGGGCAGTTTGAGGTTGGCCTTCACCGCGTCGACGACCTTGAGCATCAGCTCCTGGCTGTAGCCGACGACCTGCTGCTTGTCGTCGTAGTAGGAGAAGGGGATGGACGACTCCCGGTGGCCCAGGGAGATGGTGCCGCTGTCCTTGATCTTCTTGAGGGTCGGCGATTCCTGGGCGGCGGCCGGCAGGGTGGCGAGGCCGGCGGTCAGGGCCAGGGCGGCGAGGGCGAACTTGCGGGTACAGGACATGAGCGGCTTCCTCCACGGGATGTCGAACGATCACGGATGGGGTACTTTCGCCCGTCGCCCGGCGGCGAAGCGAGGCGGGGCGCGCCTTGGCGCGCAGTGCGGGCATTGTAGCCCGCTCCGTCGCCAGGCGGGCGGCTGCCGCGCGTGTGCCCGTTTTGCCTATACCGATTCGATACGTGCGTGGATGGCCTTCAGGTCGGCTTCGTCGAGGGTCTCGCGGGCCAGCAGGTCGTGGGCGGTTTCCTCGAGGATCGCCCGGCGCGCGGTGAGGATGGACAGGCTGCGCTCGAAGGCCGCGGCGACGATGCGGCGCACCGCGCAGTCGATCTCGCGGGCGGTCTCCTCGGAGTAGGCGCGCTCCTGCGGCGGGGCCGCGTTCTGGCCGAGGAAGTTGGCCTTGTCGGTGTCGTAGGCCACGTTGCCGAGCTCGGCGTCCATGCCGAAGCGCATGACGATGGAGCGGGCGATGGAGGTGACCTTTTGCAGGTCGTCGGCGGCGCCGGTGGATACTTCGCCGAAGACGATCTGCTCGGCCGCGCGGCCGCCCAGCAGCACCGCCATCTTGTTCTCCAGCTCGGCGCGGGTCATCAGGAAGCGGTCTTCGGTGGGGCGCTGGATGGTGTAGCCGAGGGCGCCGACGCCGCGCGGGATGATGCTGATCTTGTGCACCGGGTCGGTGCCGGGCAGGCCCATGGCGACCAGCGCGTGGCCCATCTCGTGGTAGGCGACGACGGTGCGCTCGTGCTCGTTGAGGACGCGGTTTTTCTTTTCGAGGCCGGCGACGATGCGCTCGACGGCCACCGTGAAGTCGTCGACGGTGACCGACTGGCCGTTGCGCCGTGTGGCGACCAGCGCCGCTTCGTTGCACAGGTTGGCCAGGTCGGCGCCGGAGAAGCCCGGCGTCAGCGCGGCAACCTTCTCGGGGTCGGTGTCCGGGGCGAGGGCGATCTTCTTCATGTGCACCGCCAGGATCGCGATGCGGCCTTTTTTGTCGGGGCGGTCGACGAGCACTTGGCGGTCGAAGCGGCCGGCGCGCAGCAGCGCCGGGTCTAGCACCTCGGGGCGGTTGGTGGCCGCCAGCAGGACCAGGCCGGAGGATGAGTCGAAGCCGTCCAGCTCCACCAGCAGCTGGTTGAGGGTCTGTTCCTTCTCGTCGTGGCCGCCCATCGCGAAGGCGCCGCGGGCACGCCCCATGGCGTCCAGTTCGTCGATGAAAATGATCGCCGGGGCCTTGGCGCGGGCCTGCTCGAAGAGGTCGCGCACGCGGGCCGCGCCGACGCCGACGAACATCTCGACGAACTCGGAGCCGGAGATCGAGAAGAAGGGCACGCCGGCCTCACCGGCCACCGCCTTGGCGATCAGGGTCTTGCCGGTGCCCGGCGGGCCGACCAGTAGCACGCCCTTCGGCACGCGGCCGCCGAGGCGGCCGTAGCGCTGCGGATCCTTCAGGAAGCCGACGACTTCCTTCAGCTCGTCCTTGGCCTCGTCCACGCCGGCCACGTCCTCGAAGCTGACGCCGGTATTGGCCGCCACGTAGACCTTGGCCTTGCTCTTGCCGAGGTTCATGAAGCCGCCGCCGAGGCCCTGCTTGCCGGCGAACTTGCGCATCGCGAACATCCAGATGGCGACGAAGATGACTGCCGGCAGCACCCAGCCGAGGATGTCGCGGAACAGAGTGTTCTCGACGACGCCGGTGAATTTGACGTCGTACTGGCCGAGGTCCTTGGCCAGCGCCGGATCGACGCGGGTGGTGACGAACTTCTGGCGGCCGTCCTGCAGGGGCTGCTTGAAGGTGCCCTGGATGGTGTTGTCGGCGATGGCGATCTCGGCCACCTCGCCGGCCTTCACCATGCGCTGGAACTCGCTGTAGGGCACCGGCTCGACGGTGCGCATCTGCACCCACAGGTCGTGCAGCGTGAAGATCGCAAACAGGGCGAAGACGAAGTACCAGAGGCTGAACTGGGTTTTCTTTTCCATGGGCTGGAGAGGAGGGAAGTGCGGGGCGTGGATCCGATATGGGGGCGGGGTGTGCCCATTCAAGCGCTGGGTTCTGATTGGGGTGGGTCGGCGCGGGATCTTCTGTCAAGACCGGACCTCGCTGCGGGAGTTCCCTGTGCGACGCCAGCGGTGCTGGTGTATTGCCCTTGCAAAGGGGGCGCCCCTTTGTTTGGAGCAACAAAAAACGGCACCCGAAAGTGCCGTTTTTTGTTGTTGCGTGCCCCGCGCAGGGCGGGGCGCCGGCTTCCTCAGCGGTTGCCGTTGTTGCTGCGCGGCGAGAACAGCGCGGCCGGCTTGATGTCGCCGGTCTTGCGGCCGGTCAGGGTGACGGCCGGACGGGTGCTTTCTTCCAGCGCGGCCGGCGTGCCACGGTTCGGGTTGCCACCGTTCCCACCCTTGCCACGTCCCCCCTGGCCGCCGTTGCCCTGGCGGTGGAGGTTGAAGCTGGCTTCCGGGTCACGGTATTGCGGCTTGGCCTTGGACTTGTAATCGACGCGGTTGCCGAAATCGTCGTCCGAGTTGGCATTCTGGCGGGGGGCGCGTTGCTCGCGGTTGCCCGGTTCGCCGCCACCCTGGGGCTTGCCGTCCTGGTTGCGACCTTGACGACCCTGGCGGTCCTGCGGCTGTCCCTGGCGGGCGGGGCGGCCCTGGCCTTGCCCCTGACCCTGCTGACCTTGTCCTTGGCCCTGTCTTTGGGGGCGGGACTGCTGGCCTTGGCTCTGACCTTGGGCCTGCTCCTGGCCTTGGCCCTTAGGCTTGGCCTGGCGTTGGCCTTGTTTCTGACCCTGACCCTGCTTCTCGCCTTGCTTCTGGCCTTGGGATTGACCTTGACCCTGGCCCTGGCGGCGATCGCGGCCGCCGTTATGGGCTCCGCGGGGTTCGCGGGGCGGGCGCTCGTCGCTCTCGGCGGGGGCCGCGGAGGGCACGAAGTCGGGCACCTCGACCTTGTCGATGAGGCGCTTCATCAGGCGCTCGATGTCCTTCAGCAGCGGCAGCTCTTCCCGGTCCACCAGGGACACGGCGGCGCCGGAGGCGCCGGCCCGGCCGGTGCGGCCGATGCGGTGCACGTAGTCTTCCGACACGTTGGGCAGGTCGAAGTTGACGACTTGCGGCAGCTGGTCGATGTCGAGGCCGCGGGCGGCGATGTCGGTGGCGACCAGCACCTGCAGCTTGGCGTCCTTGAAGTCGGCCAGCGCGCGGGTGCGTGCCGACTGGCTCTTGTTGCCGTGGATGGCTGCAGACGGGATGCCGTGCTTGGCGAGGTATTCGGCCAGCTTGTTGGCGCCGTGTTTGGTGCGGGTGAACACCAGCACCTGGAACCACTGGTGCTTGTTGATCAGGAAGGCCAGCAGTTCGCGCTTCTGCTTCTGCGGGCACAGGTGCACCGATTGCTGCACCAGCTCGGAGGCGGTGTTGCGGCGTGCCACCTCGACGAAGCCAGGGTTGTGCAGCAGGCCGTCGGCGAGGGCCTTGATCTCGTCGGAGAAGGTCGCCGAGAACAGCAGGTTCTGGCGCTTCTTGGGCAGCAGCGCGAGGATCTTCTTGATGTCGCGGATGAAGCCCATGTCGAGCATGCGGTCGGCCTCGTCGAGGACGAGGATCTCCACGCCGGACAGGTCGATGGTGCCCTGGTTCTGGTGGTCGAGCAGACGGCCCGGCGTGGCGACCAGGATGTCCACCTTCTTCTTGAGTTTGGTGATCTGCGGGTTGATCGCGACGCCACCGAACATGACCATCGACGTGAGCGGCAGGTGCTTGCCGTAGGTCTGCACGGATTCCTCGACCTGAGCCGCCAGTTCGCGGGTCGGCGTGAGGATCAGGCAGCGTGGGCGGCCGGCCTTCTGGTTATGGGCGTGCGCTTCCGACAGGATGTGCAGGATCGGCAGCGTGAAGCCGGCGGTCTTGCCCGTACCGGTCTGCGCGGCGGCCATCAGGTCGCCACCGGCGAGAACCTGCGGGATGGCCTGGGCCTGGATCGGGGTGGGGGCCGTGTAGCCGGTTTCGGCGATGGCCTGCTGGATGGGCTCGCTGAGGGCGAGATCGGCAAAAGTAATCGCAACCGGCGCCGGGGCGGCGGACTGGACTTGAGTCATGGGATGTCGGGCTCCTGCGACGGCCTGACCGCTCTTGGGAAGCGGCACCAATCGGGGCGGACGCAACGAGAGTTCGTGATCGCGGGGCGATCAGTCGAAACGGATGAAAGAGTGACCTGTACGCTGATTGGCTTGCGCAAGGCCCCAGAATTGTACGGGCTTTGGCGGTTCTTTGGGGTGTTTTTTGGCGCTGGCGTGCTGCGTTTCGGGGCGCCGCACGCCAGCGCCGGGGCCGGAAGCCTCAGGCTTCCGGCCGGGTGGCGACGTAAACGCCGGCGACGATCTGCGGCAGGCCGGCGATGGCCAGCAGCACTGGCGAGTTCTGCAGCGCGAAGACGCTCATGGCGAGCCCGAAGCTGAGGCCGCCGAGGGCGAAATGCTTGCCGCGCCGGCTGATCGTGCCGCTCTCCATCCACGCGCGCACATGCGGGCCGACCGCGGGAACCGTGTACAGCTTATGCTGCAGGCGCGGACAGCTCTTGCTCCACGCCCATGCGGCGACGATCCAGAAGATGGTGGTGGGCAGCAGCGGCAGGAACAGGCCCACCGTGCCCACCGCGAAACAGGCCCAGCCGATCAGGAACAGGCTCTGGCGGCCAATGAGCTGGATGAGGCTGGGGGCCGGCGGCGCGACGGCGTCGTGGCAGGTGTCGGGGGGCATGATGCTTCCTTTCTTCTTATGGGCACTGGGCCGGCTTGTGGCCGGAGCGTGCCGATGTATGTGCTGAACGGTCTGCAGCAGCAGGGCGGGTCGCGCGTCGCCGACGGGAAGGCGGTTGCGCCGCCCTTGGTCGCTGCCACGCGGGAAAAGCCCCGGCTTCTGTGTAGTCAGCGTCTCCGTCCCAATGGTTCCTGCATCCCGTCATTTGGGTTGGATATGAAGATCGCGCGGAGATTCCGGCGGTCGGCGACGCACGCGGCAAGCCCTGCGGAGCGTGGTGAGGCCAGTATCGGTGGAGGCGGGAGGGAGCGTCCAGTTAATTGATTCTCTGCATTGAATAGAAATTATCTATTCATCAGTCTGGCGTCAGATCGCCGGGGAAACCGTCGCCGGCACGAAGACCAGCCGCCCGTCGGCGAGGCGGTGAGGCTCCACGTCCACGTCGTAGAGGCTGCGCATCAGCGGGCGGGTGATGATCTCCGCCGGGGCGCCGTCGGCGGCGATGCGGCCGTCCCGCAGGATCGCCACGCGGTGGGAGCCGTGCAGTACATGGTCCGGGTGATGGGTGGTCTTCAGGACGCCGAAGCCGTCGGCGGCCAGGCTGCGCAGCAGTTCGAGGAGGCGCAGCTGGTTGCCGTAGTCGAGGCCGCTGGTCGGTTCGTCCATTACCAGCAGGCGGGCGCCCTGGGCGAGGGCGCGGGCGATCAGCGCGAGCTGGCGTTCGCCGCCGGAGATCTCGGTGTACGGGCGTTCGGCCAGGTGTGCGATGCCCAGGCGGGCGAGGGCCTCGTCCGCTGCCTGCCGGTCGGCCGCCCCGAGACGGCCCGTGAGGCCGGCGTGGGGCAGTCGGCCGAGCAGCACGACATCCCGCACCCGGTAGGGAAACGGGCTGACATGCACCTGCGGCACATAGGCCAGCCGGCGGGCCAGCAGGCGCCGCGGGATCGACGCGATGGGCGTGCCGTCGAGGTGGATCGCGCCGGCGGCGGGGCGCAGCAGGCCGAGGAGCAGGCGCAGCAGGGTACTCTTGCCGGCGCCGTTGGCGCCCAGCAGGGACACCACTTCGCCGGTGCCGACCTGCAGGTCCACGCCGTCCAGCACGGTCCGGCCGCGCCAAGCGTAGCGCAGGCCGCGGGCGAGCAGCACGGCGCTCATGCCCACGCCTTCCGGGCACGGCCGAGAACCAGCAGGAAGACCGGGATGCCGATCAGCTCGGTGACGATGCCGATCGGGATCTCCGTCGTGCTCCAGGTTCGCGACAGGCTGTCGGCGCCGAGCAGGAACAGGGCGCCGAGACCGGCGCTGGCGGGCAGCAGGCGGCTGTTGCCGGGGCCGACCAGGAGGCGTGCGATGTGCGGCACGATCAGGCCGACCCAGCCGATCATGCCGGCCAGCGATACGGTGAGTGCCGAGACCAGCGTGGCGGCGGCGATCACCGTGTAGCGCACCGCGCGCACGGGCACGCCGAGGCTGCGCGCTTCATCGTCGCCCATCGACAGCGCGTCGAGGGCGCGCCCGAGGGCCGACAGCAGCAGCACGCCGCCGCCGATCGGCAGGGCCAGGCTGCCGACCTGGGTCAGGTCGGCCACCGCGAGGCTGCCCATCAGCCAGTAAACGATGGCCGGTAGCTGGTTGTAGGGGTCGGCGACGTACTTCACCATCGACAGCAGGGACGAGAACAGCGCCGCGCTGACGATGCCGCCGAGCACCAGCATGACGATCGCGCCGCCGCCGAACAGTGTGGCGATGCCGACCCCGATGGCCACCGCGGCGACGCCCATCGCGAAGGCCAGCGCCTGGACCTGCAGCCAGTCCAGCGACAGCAGGATGCCGAGGGCCGCCCCGAAGGCTGCGCCGGCCAGCACGCCGAGCAGGCCGGGGGATACCAGCGGGTTGCGGAAGACCGCCTGGAAGGCCGCGCCGGAGCTGGCCAGTGCGGCGCCGACCAGCACCGCGGCGAGGACCCGCGGCAGGCGGATGCGCACGACCAGGTTGTAGAGCACCTCGAACTCTTCCGGCGGCAGCGGCCGCCAGCCCAGCGCCGCGCCGAGCAGGTGCAGGATGTCGTCCATCGGCAGCGGGTAGCGGCCTATGCTCAGCGCGGCCAGCATGGCGGTGCCGAGCAGGGCCGGCAGGCCGAGGAGCGGCAGCAGGGGATGGCGGGCGAGGCTCATCGTGGCTCCGGGCGCGGGTCGCTGACGAAGCCGATGCGGCTCACCCCCTGGCGGGAGGCCGTCGCCATGCTGCGCGCCACGGCTCCGTAGGGGGTGGCAGCGTCTGCCTGCAGGTGCAGTTCGGGAACCGCCTTGAGCCGTCCGGCGGCGCCCAGGCGGCTTTCCAGTTCGGCGCTGGAGATCGCCTGGCCGTTCCAGAACAGCTGCCCGTCGGCAGTCAGCCCCAGGCGGATCGCGTCGGGGCGGGGCCGCGTCGGGGCGCTTGCGGCACGCGGCAGTTCGATCTGCACCGAGTGGGTCAGCAGCGGCGCGGCGACGATGAAGATCACCAGCAGCACCAGCATCACGTCGATCAACGGGATCATGTTGATCTCGGCGATCGGGCGGCGCTCGCCGCCGGGGGTGAGGGAGAAGCCCATCACGCGGCCCTCGCGACGGGGGCTGCGTGGGCGGGCGCAGTCATGGCTGCTGCGTGGGCTTCATCGATGGCCGGCGCCAGGCCGCTGACGAGGAAGCCCAGTAGTTCATGGGCGAAGCCTTCCAGTTCGTCGAGCAGGCGACGGTTGGCGCGACCCAGCGCGTTGTAGGCCAGCAGCGCTGGGATCGCCACGGCGAGGCCGCAGGCGGTCATCACCAGCGCTTCGCCGACCGGGCCGGCGACCTTGTCCAGGCTGCCGGCGCCTTCCGCGCCGATGCCGACGAGGGCGTGGTAGATGCCCCACACGGTGCCGAACAGGCCAACGAAGGGGGCTGTTGCGGCGACCGAGCCGATCAGCGCGAGGCCCGCGTCGAGGCGGGCGCCCGCTTCGGCGAGGCCGCGGTTGAAGGCCTGCAGCAGGAACACGTCGGGGGCCGACAGCTGGATCGCCGCCTGGCCGTCGCGGCGGCCGTTCCACTGGCGGCAGGCGTCCAATGCCAGGCGGGACAGGCGCACCCACGGACAGCTTGGCGGCTGGGCGGCCAGCAGGCGCTCGAAGGCGGCCGGCGACGCGCAGGCGGTGAGGCCCGCGGCGGACAGCCGCCCCTGGCGCCGCAGCTGGAAGACCTGCCAGCTCTTCAGGGCGATCTGGTACCAGCAGGCGAGGGACATCGCGAGCAGGGCGGCGAGCACCAGGCGCCCGAGGGCGTCGGCGTGGGACAGGGAATGGAGGATGCCGCTGCTGTCTGCCATGGTCAGGATCTCCGCAGGGTGAAGTTGATGGGGACGATGACCCACGCGGCCACCGGGCCGTCGCCCTGACGGGCGGGGACGAAGCGCCAGCGGCGCACCGCGTCGATGGCTGCCTGGTCGAGGCGCTCGAAGCCGGAGCCTTGATGCACCCGGATGTCGCCGGCGCGGCCGTCGGTGGTGACGAAGACCCGCAGCTGCACGTTGCCCTGTTCCCGCAACTGGCGGCTGGCGGCGGGATAGTCGGGGGCTGGGTTGCTCAGGTAGTCGGCGTCGAAATGCGGCGGGCTGTCCGTCACCGGGGCGGCGCTGTGCGACGCTGGCGTGGCGGCTTCGCGGGGCGCGGGAGATTCGTGGGCGCGGCTGTCCGGGGTGCTGTCGGCCGGTGGGGGGGCGCTGGGCGCAGGGGCGGCTGAGGTGGCCGGTGAGGGGGGCATTGCCACCGGACGGCTGGACTGCAACGGTGCCGCTGATGGTCGCGCTGCCGGCCGGGGCGCCGGTGAGGCTGCGGTGCGGGCCTGCTGGGGGCGGGGCGTCGGTGGCGTGGCTGTTGGTGCTGCGGGGGGCTGCGGCGTGGGCACCGTGGGTTCGGCGATCCAGGCGACCTGCAGGATCTTCGGTGCTTCCGTCTGCGGCGCCGGGGGGCTCAGGGCCAGCAGGCCCGCCGCGGCCAGGCCGTGGGCGGCGAGGACGACGCCCGCCGCGCCGAGCCGGGGGCCCGCTGCCGGGGCATGCACCGTGGCGTTCATCCCGTCCGCCTCAGCGCGGCATCGATTCGGCGAGGGAGAAGAAGCCGTGGGCCTTGTCCAGCTCGCCGTCGCGGACGACCACCCGGTGGATCAGCCAGCGACCGTCACGCAGGCGCCAGGCGCGCAGGGACTCGGCGTAGGCCAGGGTGCGGAAGGCGGTGGGGATCTCCGGCCCGCGGCTTTCCTCGAGCACGTAGCTGTGGGCGCAGTAGCAGGCGTTGTCGTCCTCGTCGCGGCCGAGGATGCGGGCCGCGGTGACCACGTAATCCATGTAGTGGTCGAAATACAGGGGCGCGATGACCTGCTCCTGCCATTCGGGGGGCAGGCCCTCGTTCCAGCGGATCGAGGTTTCCGTGCGGCGGGTGTGGCCGGGGCGGATGTCAAAGTATTGATGTGTATATAGCGTTGCGTGAGACATGGTCGAGCCTCGTTTGTCGGTGGCAACTCCGGCCGTGTCGGCCGTCAGTGTCGTTGTTATTACAGTCTTTGTCGGTTGTACTTCAGAAACCGTGGCCTTGCGCCGGATTTGGCGCATCACGCCGTTTCGTTATGTACTTGTGCAAATAGCGTGCCGGTGGGCAGGAGCCGCGGCGGCGTGCCTTGGGCGGTGTGCGGAGCGGGCCGGAGCGCGGCCAGGGGCGTGGGTTTCCGCTGCCATGCACCCAAAAAAGGCCGTGCTCCGTTGCCGGTGCACGGCCAAGGCGCGCTTTACGCGAGCTGGAGTCTCACATCATGCGAGAGCGGTGGGGCCGCGCTGGGCGGCCATTGCGGCGTAGGGGCGGCGGGCCGGCGCCGCCTTGGTGGTACGCCGGTTGATCATGCGGATCGACATGGCTTCCAGCCAGTTCCAGTATTCCTCGCGCACGTCGTCGGGGAGGCCTTCCTCGTCCAGGGCCTGCCACAGGAGATCCAGCCAGGTTTCGCGGGCGGCTTCGTCGATGGTGAAGGGGAAGTGGCGCGTGCGCATGCAGGTGTGGCCGAACTGCGGCGTGAAGTTCGCCGGGCCGCCGCAGCCACAGGCGGGAGCGTCGGCGGACAGTAGCGGCAGCTCCGTGGTGGAGGTGCTGGAAGCGGACGGAGCGGTCGAGGAAGGGGCCTGGCACATGCGGGCAATCTCCGGAAAAAGGGTCAGGGACGGGGCAGGAGTTCGGCGAGGTCGCCGTCGCTGACCTGCGTGTGCAGGAACAGACGGTAGAACTCGCGGGTTTCCCGGCGCAGGTCCAGCGGCAGGCGGTTGGGGTAGAACACGCTGGCCAGCCACTGGGCGCCGAGGGCGCGCATCGCGGAGGGCGGGCGGTCGAGCCAGTTGAAGGGCCAGCGCGGCACCGCGTAGATGTGGCCGTCCTTCACCGCGCGGATGGCCTGCCAGCGCGGGTCGCTGCGCACGGCGGCGGCGAACTTCGGGTCCTGGGCGAGGATCACCTGCGGGTCGGCGGCGATGACCTGCTCCAGGCTGATCGCCTCCATGCCCATGTGGGTACGGGGCTCGCAGCGGTGGATGTTGTAGCCGCCGGCCAGTTCGATGGCCTCGGTGTGAAAGGAACGGTGGCAGTCGGTGGTGAGGCCGGCCGGGCCTTCGGCGTAGTAAACGCGCACTCGTTCCTTTTCGGGGATGGCGGCGATGCCGGCCTGCAGGCGGGCCAGGGCCTTCTCGACGTAGGTGGCCTGGGCTTCACTGGCCTTGCCGTCACGGCCCAGCAGGCGGCCGGTGAAGCGGAGCGCCGCCGGCCAGTCGGCGAGGGTGTCGAGGTGGATGAAGACCACCGGCATGCCGATGCGGCCGAAGAAGTTCTCCACCATCTCCCGGTCCACGAAGGGGCTCTGCCAGGCCAGCGCGATCTGGGCACGGGTGCCCAGCACTTCCTCCGGGTTGGCAGCGCGGCCCATGCCATAGACGCCGCCGAGCACCGGCAGGTCGGCGAGGCCGGCGGGCAGGTAGCGGCGGGCTTCCGGCTCGAAGACCAGGTTGACGCCGACCATCGTCTCGGGCGCGACCATCGCCAGAAGCACGCTGAGCGGCGGGGCGGAGCCGTAGACGCGCTTGATGCGCTCCGGCACCTGCACACGGCGGCCGGCCATGTCCACGATCTCCCGTGCCGGTGCAGGCGGAGCGGCGAGGAACAGTAGCGCCAGCAGGCTCATCGGGCGGAGGAGGGCGAGAAGAAAACGCATGGCTTACTCCGGGCTGGGCAGGCGCCGGCCGGTGGCCGACAGGGGGAAGATCCACGGGCCGCCGGCGGCCCGGTCGGCAGCGATGAGATCGGCCTGGCCCCGGGGCCCGGTGAGGTAGTCGGCGATGCGGTGGGCCAGACGGCGGCGCGGGCCGTCGGCCGGATGGCGCGGGCCGGGCTCGACCACCACGAAGACCCGGCGCATCGCCGGATCGCCCTTCAGCAGCACCTTGAGACCGGCGTCGGGCATCTTGCCGAAGGCTACCGGCATGTGCCCGACCACCGCGTAGGCGCCCTGGCGGGCGGCGGACAGCAGGACTTCCTGCGGGCGCTCGGCGTCGTCGTAGAGCTGCTGGCGCGGGCCGGGGCGCAGGCCGGCCTGGCGCCACAGGTGCTGCACGATGGTGAAGCTGCCGGGATCGCGGAAGGCCAGCAGCGGCGCGTCGTGGGCGGCGATGCGGCGCAGCGCCTCGGCGGCGTCGGGTGCGTCGGCGATGCCGGCCGGATCGCTGGCGGGGCCGACCAGCACGTGCTCGTTGAGGGCCCAGGCGCGCAGCGGCGCGGCGTAGCCCGCGGCGAGGAGCTGGAAGGTCTCGTCGCTGCCGTGGATCACCAGCAGGTCGGCCTCGCCGTGCTGGAAGACCGGTACGACGCTCTCCTTGGGCGCCGCGGCGACCAGTTCGATGGCAACGCCGGTGGCCTTGCTGGCCCGGCGGGCCAGTTCAGGCCACACGCCGGCCATCACCGGGCCGCCGACCACCGCCACGTGCAGTACCGGTGGCGTGGGGTTGGCGGTGGCGGGCCGGGCGACGGCCAGCAGCAGGCCGGCCAGCAGCGGCGTCAGGCGCCGCAGGTTGAGGGATGTCATCGCGGACCTCAGAAGCTCAGCGCCAGCTTGCCGAGCAGGGTGCGCGGGTTGCCGGGGTAATAGTTGGTGGTGCCGGTCTGCAGGTCGCCGGAGTCGATCAGGCCGAGGTACTTGCGGTCGAACAGGTTGAGGGCGCTGAGGCTGGCATCCACGCGGGTCGGGCCGATCTGCCAGTGGTAGCCCAGTTCCAGGTCCACCAGCGTGTAGCCGCCGAAGCGGTTGGTATGCACCGAGTCGTCGTAGCGGCCGCCCATGTAGCGCAGCAGCGGCACGGCGCGGAAGTCGCCGGCCTTCCATTCGGCGCCGAGGGTGCCGATGAGGCGCGGGGTGTCGGGGAACTGCTGGCCCTTGACGGCCACGACGGTGCTGGCCGCGGTGCTCAGGTTCTCGTCGAACACTGCGCGGCTCCACGACGCGCTGCCGAACAGGTTGAGGCTGGGGCGCGGTTCCCAGCCGGCGGCCAGTTGCACGCCGGCCAGGTGGCCGTTGCCGATGTTCTGGCCGTAGTTGAGGCCGACCGTCGGGTCATACACGTTCACCGACTTGTTGTTGATGCTGGCGTAGTAGACCGTCGGCTCCACGTAGCCCTGGGCGAAGCGCAGGCGCAGGCCGAGGTCGGCGGCGTCGTCGGTTTCCGGCTTGAGCTTGTTCCACAGGCTCTGGGCGAGGGCCTGCTGGCTGGCCTTGAGGTTGCGGATGTTGCTGTTCCAGATGTCGAAGGAGGCCGGGCCGATGTTGCGGCCGGCCGAGAAGCGCCCTTCGACGGCCGGCGTGAAGGCGTAGCGCAGGCCGAACCACGGCAGCACCTTGTCGACGGTCTGGCCGTCCACCGCCACCGAGACGCCCGGCGAGGCGGCCAGCGCGGCGCGGTAGGACACGTCGCCGACGCCGGTCTTGGTGTACTCGGCGAGGCTCGGCATCTTTTCCTGGAACCAGCGCAGGCCGCCTTCGACCTGCAGCGCCTGGTACTGCCAGGAGGCCATCGCGAAGAGGGTCTGGAAAACGTGGCGGCCGGTGACTTCGCTGAGGGTGGTCCAGCCCTGGTTGCTGCTGCTGGCGGTGGCGGCGGCCCAGCTCAGGCCGCTGGCGGTGGCGGTGTAGAAGCGCTGGGCGTTGGGCGGGCCGGGGGGCTGCATCGACGTGTAGCTGTAGCCGGCCTTGAGGCGGGTGGCGTCGATGCGGGTTTCCACGTCGGCGCTGGCGCCGAAGCTGTTGTGCTCCATGATCCACTGGCGGACCTTGTTGGTGCCATTGGCATCGAAGGTGGAGCCGGACTCGTCGAAGCTGAACAACTTGAGGCGGGCCCGGGTGTCGTTGCTGACGCGGTATTCGGCCTCGCCGATGTAGGCCTGGTTGTTGAAGCTCTGGCGGTTGTAGGCGTAGTAGTTCTGGTAGTTGCCGGCCACCGGCTTGGCGTCGTAGCCGGTGTAGCGGTAGGTGGACAGGTCGAGGGCCTGGGCGGCGGTCAGCGGCTTGTAGTTGTTCTGGTCGATGTTGCTGTTCACCGCCAGCAGCTTGAGTGTGAGCTTGCCCAGGTCGGTGGCGACGGCCAGCAGGTAGTTCTCGCGCTCGGCCTGGCCGGGGCCGCGCCACAGGTTGGCGCGGGCGGTGGAGGCGGACGCGGCGATCCGCGTATTGGCCGGGCCGAAGCTGCCGCTGTCCACCCGTGCGAAGTAGCGCTCGAAACCGTTGTCGCCGCTGGCGGCGGATAAGCTGCCGCCGGCCTGCTGCGTCGGCCACAGGATCTGGCTGTCGAGGGCGCCGGCGGTGTTGAAGAGGGCGGCCTGATCGGGTGCGATCGGCCCCTGGGCCAGGCTCACGCCGGCCAGGTTCTCCACGTCGAACATCTGCAGATAGCCGGGGCCGGGGTTGATGTTGGACAGGGTCAGGCCATCCACGGTGCCGACGGCGCCGTGCCAGGCGGCGATGCCGCGCACCCGCATGCCCTTGTTGCCGCCGATCCGGCTGGTCAGGCCGTAGGGATCGAGGGCCTGCACCTTCACGGCCGGCAGGCCGGAAACCATCGTGTAGGGATTGGTGCCGCCTGCGGCGCCGAAGGTCTCGAGGCCGTCCGGGCCGACCTGGTACGCCGTGGCGGACGTGTCCGGCCGCGAAGACAGGAAGCCGGCGTAGCCGGGTTCCGCAGTGCCGGTGACCTGAACCACGCCCAGCGTCGGCGTGTCGGCCGCGCGCAGGTCGGCGGAAATGAGAATGCTGGCGAAGGCGGCCCCGACCGCAGCGGCGACAGGCGTGGGAATGGAGGGGCGGGCCGTCGGGCGACGGCGCGGGGCGGAGCGGATTCTCATGGTGGACACGAACCTTATTCGATATGTTGTTACTGATATAGCGTTGTTAGCACCTGGCGTGCCTGTTTGCTGCGTTGCACCCAAATGAAGGCTGTCTTGCCTGTTTCGGTGCGTACGGAAACGGTGCGAAGTCCATTCTTGCGGCGGATCAAGTTATTTGCGGTGGAGCTCAATAAGCCTTCAATTTGTAGGGTTTCAGACATCGTTATGTAGTAAGTTACACATCGATACAAAGTTCTGCTTGGGTTTGTGTGCGGTGCACAAGGATTTTTCCGCAGGCACGGTCATTGCTGGGATTGAGCGGAAAAAGATCTGTCTTTCGATATATACAAATTTATATAGATGGTGTTCAGGGGGTCTCTGTGAAGATGAAAAAGAAACAGATGCAGGCGTGGGTGATGAGCGGCGTGTCGGCGGCGCTGGCCGGATCGGCGGTGGCGGCGGACGGGGTGTTCCAGCTCGGTACGGTGGATGTGGTGGCCAGCCCGGTCGATGCGGCGGTGCCGGGGGAAACCGTGATCAAGGGCGAGGCCCTGCGCCAGTTCAACCGCGACACCCTCGGCAATGCGGTGGCGCTGACGCCGGGGATCAGCCTGTCCCGCAACAGCCGCAACGAGGACATCGTCTATCTGCGCGGCTTCGACGTGCGCCAGGTGCCGCTGTTCATCGACGGCATTCCGGCCTACGTGCCCTATGACGGCTATGTGGACTTCGGCCGCTTCACGACCTTCGACCTGGCGGAGATCCGCGTCGCCAAGGGCGCTGCATCGCTGCTCTACGGACCCAACACGCTGGGCGGGGCGATCAACCTGGTCAGCCGCAAGCCGGTGAAGGAACTCGAAGGCGACCTGCGGGCCGGCTTCGGCGCCGGCGGCCTGCAGAAATACGCCGCCAACGTGGGCAGCAACCAGGGCATGTGGTACATGCAGCTCGGCGCGTCCTACACCGACAGCAACTACTTCCCGCTGTCGAACAATTACTCGGCGAAGTCCATTCCGACCAGCGCCAGCAACGCGACCCGCAACGTGCTGGAGGACGGCGGTCACCGGGAGAACTCCTACCAGACCGACTCCCGCCTGTCCCTCAAGCTGGGCCTGACCCCCAACGCCACCGATGAATACGCCATCGGCTACGTTCAACAGAACGGCCGCAAGGGCAACCCGCCCTACGCCGGCAATGCGCCGGGGCAGTACCTGAGCATCGGCGGCGGCGCCAACAGCCGCTTCTGGCAGTGGCCGTACTGGAACCTGGAGAGCACCTATTTCATCGCCAACGTGGCGGTCGGGCAGGACCACGTCGTCAAGGCTCGGGTGTACCAGGACAACTACGACAACAAGATCCTCGCCTACTCCAACGGCAGCTATTCCTCGCTGATCGCCAACACCACCAACTTCCCGAGCTGGTACAAGGACTCCACCACCGGCGTGTCGGTCGAGCTGGACAGCTTCGCGTTCAGCGGCCACGAGCTGGCCATCGCCTACCACTACAAGGAAGACAAGCACCAGGACAACGGCCTGGCCCTCCGCAAGAACTACCGGGATGTGACCACCTCCATCGCGGTGGAGGACATGATCCGCGTGTCCGACCTGTGGCGCCTGCGCCTCGGCGCCAGCCACGACCAGCGCGACGCGAAGGAGGTGTACTACTGGCCGACCGGCTCCACGTCCGGCACCAACTGGCTGGCCGAGCTGACCCGCAAGCTTGGCGGCGGGGCCGAAGCATTTGCCAGCGTCGCCCACAAGACCCGCTTCCCGACCATCAAGGACCGCTACTCGGCGTCCCTCGGCAGCGGCCTGCCGAACCCCGACCTCAAGCCCGAGCGCGCCCTCAACGTCGAGACCGGCCTGCGCGGCAGCCCGTGGGGCGGCGCCCGCGGCCAGGCCAGCCTGTTCTACAGCCGCATCGAGAACCTGATGCAGCGCGTGAACATCATCCCGGTGTCCCTGTGCAACCAGCCGGGCGTCGGCGCGGCGACCTCCTGTGCGCAGCTGCAGAACATCGCCGAGGCGCGCCATGCCGGCGTCGAGCTGTCTTTGGAGCAGACCCTCGGCCACGGCTGGACGGTGGGCGGCAACTACACCTACCTCGATCGGGAGAACCGGACCTCGACGACCCCGCTCACCGACACCCCGCGCAACCGCCTGTTCGCCTACGCCAGCTGGAAGCCCGCCGACCGCTGGGAATACCAGGCCTCGGTGGATGCGGAGAACGGCCGCATGGTGGCCTACGGCAGCGGCAACGCGGCGACCTACGTGAAGATGGGTGGCTTTGCGCTGGCCAACGTGAAGGCGGTGTACAAACCAGTGCCGGCGTGGGCGCTGGAGGTGGGCGCGACCAACCTGTTCGATGCCAACTACGCGCTGGCCGACGGCTACCCGATGCCCGGCCGCATGTGGTTCGCCAACGGTTCCTACAAGTTCTGAGGACGTGGTCATGGACAGCCTGCACAAACCTTCCCGCCGCGCCTTCGTGCGTGCCGCCGGCGCCCTTGCGGCGGCGGGGGCGTCCAGCCGCCTGTGGGCGGCGCCAACGAAGGATGTAGTGGTGCTCACCGCCTACCCGGACGCGGTGGTGTCGCGTTTCGAGGCCGCTTTCGAGAAGGCCTGGCCCCAGTACCGTCTGCGCATCGTCTGGCGCATGCCCCACGACGCCTTGCCCTACCTGCGCCAGGCGGGGCAGGGTGGCGTGGACGTGTACTGGAGTGCGTCGCCCAAGACCTACGCCCAGCTCAAGGACGAGCATGCTTTCCGCAAGCTGCCAGTGAGCCTGGAGGGCCTGCCGGGGCGGGTCGGTGGCAGTGTCATCAACGATCCGGACGGCTTCTATGCGGCGTCCGAGGTGGCCGGCTACGGCTTCGCGGTGAACCCGGCCTACCTGCACAGCCACGGCCTGCCGGCGGCGGCCGACTGGAGCGACCTGGCCGATCCGGTGTATGCCGGCCACCTGGCGGTGCCGGACCCGGTGGAGGTGGGCTTCGCGCCGGTGCTGGTGGACATTCCGCTGCAGGCCTACGGCTGGGACATCGGCTGGGCGCTGTGGAGCGCCATCGCGGCCAATGCGGCCTTTACCGGGCGCGGCGGCACCTTCGTCAGCGACGAGATCGGCGGCGGGCGCAAGGGCATCGGGCTGTCCATCGACTTCTTCGTCGCCTCGGCGGTGGCCAACGGTGCGCCGGTCAAGTTCATCTACCCGCGCCAGGGCGGCGTCAATCCGGCCCACATCGCGGTGACCGCCGGCAGCCCGAACCCGGACGGCGCGAAGGCCTTCGTGGACTTCGTGCTGTCCGAGGCCGGGCAGAAGATCCTCGCCCACCCGGACATCCGCAAGCTGCCGGTGCGGCCGTCGGTCTACGCGGGCTTGCCGGCCGGCTACCACGATCCCTTCGCCACCGCCGCGCGGGGCGGCTATCTCTACGACAACGCCCGTGGGCGCGGCCGCGCGGCGCCGATTGCGGCGGCCTTCGGGCAGGCCTTCGTGCGCCCCCATGCGCGCCTCGTTGAGCTGTGGCGGCGCCTGCATGCGGCCGACGGAGCGGCCTGGAATACGGTCTGGCCGCTGCTGACGGCGCCGCCGCTGAAGGAGGCGGAGGTCGACGATCCGGCGATCCAGCGCGCCTTCTTCGCCCGCCGCGACGACCCGGCCGCCGAGGCGCTGGCCGCCGGCCTGGAAAAAACCTGGGCGAGTCGCGTGGATGAGCGTTACGCGAAGGCTGCCAGCCTGCTGGGGGTAGCCTGATGCGGCGGCTGGGTTTTCTGTTGCTGGTGTGCGGCATTCTCGCCGGGGCGCCGGCCCGGGCCTCGGCGGACTGGCAGGTGGCGGACGCCGGCCGTGAGGCTTTCGCGCGGCCGCTGGACGGCCTGACCGACGCGGAGCGGGACCGTTTCTTCCACGGCCGCTCCCTGTTCAACCAGAGCTGGGTGGTGGCGCCGGCCAAGGACGACCAGGTGGACGGCCTCGGGCCGCTGTACAACCGGCTGGCCTGCATCTCCTGCCACGCCCGCAACGGCCGCGGCCTGCCGCCGGAGCAGCCGGACGAGCGCATGCAGTCGATGCTGGTACGGCTGTCGGTGGTCGGGCGGGGCCCGCATGGCGGACCGCGACCCCACCCGGCCTATGGCGACCAGTTCAACGAGGAAGGCATTCCCGGCGTGCCCGGCGAGGGGCGCGTGCGCCTGGGCTGGATCGAGTCCAAGCACCGGCTGGCGGATGGCGAAGTGGTCTCGCTGCGCCGTCCGCGGCTGGCTTTCACCGAACTGGGCTACGGGGCCATCGGCAGGGTGCTGACCTCGCCGCGGGTCGGCCAGCAGGTGGTGGGCATGGGGCTGCTCGATGCGGTGTCGGCGCAGACCCTGGCGGCGCTGGCCGCGGAGCGCAAGGCGGACGGCGTGAAAGGGCGTGTAAACCGGGTGTGGAATCCGGAAACCGCTGCACTGGAGGCCGGCCGCTTCGGCTACAAGGCCAACATGCCGACGCTGCGCGCACAGATCGCCGGGGCTTTCCTGGGCGACCTGGGAATCACGTCCGACCTGCATCCGGCGCAGAACTGTACCGCCGCGCAGTCCGCCTGCCGGCAGGCGCCGAACGGCGGTACGCCGGAGCTGAGCGCCCGCCAGCTGGACGACGCGGAGTTCTACCTGGCCCACCTGGCCGTGCCGGCCCGCCGCAATGCGGACAGCGAGGCCGTGCGGCGCGGCGAGGCGCTGTTCGTTGCCAGCGGCTGTGCGCAGTGCCACCGGCCGAGCCTCTCGACTGGTGCGTCGCCGCGTTTCCCGCGCCTCGCCGGGCAGACCATCGCGCCCTATACGGATCTGCTGATCCACGACATGGGTTCCGGGCTGGCCGATGGCCGGCCGGATTTCGCGGCCTCGGGGCGGGAGTGGCGCACGCCGCCGCTGTGGGGGATCGGGCTGACGCAGACGATCAGCGAGCAGCAGCGCTATCTCCACGACGGCCGCGCGCGCAGCTTGACCGAGGCGATCTTGTGGCATGGCGGCGAGGCGAAGGTGGCGAGCAAGCGCTTCGCAGCACTGCCGGTTGGGGAGCGTCGTGCGCTGCTGGCCTTTCTTGAAAGCCTGTGAGGCGAGGGGGATTACCTGGGGGGAGAAACTGGTTCCTGATTGATACGCAAATAAGCTGCGCAAATGCACTGCGATTGGGCGTTCGCTGTATTTAAGTGCATATAGGGCGCTGCGGCGCAGTGCAGCAGCTTGTGTGGCGCGTATCGCGGTGCGTGCCGGAGGAAGGGGGGCGGAACCGGGTTGGTGCGCTCAGCTGACGAGGCCGAGGATTACCGATGGGGCCTTGAACGCGGCGGTGGCCGGAGCGCCGACTTTCAGGCCGAGGGTGACTGAGCTTTCATGGGTGATCGTGGCGTGGACGGTCTGCCCGTTGCCGAGGGTGAGGGCTACGTCGGTGCTGATCGGCCCCTCGGTGATCGCCGAGATCGTCCCGTCGAGGCAGTTGCGGGCCGACAGCCTGGCCCCCGTGCCGCCGGCCACGAGCAGTACCGACGAGGCTTTGACGAAGGCCTGGACGGGGGTGCCGGCGGCGAGGTTGAGTTCCCTGACCGCGTCGTTGGCGACGGTGGCGACGATCTTCAGGCCGCCGGGCAGCGCCACGTCCACCTCGGAATTGATGGTGCCGAGCGTGATGGCGTCGATGGTGCCGTCGAAGGCGTTGCGGGCGCTGATCTTCATGGGACGTTCTCCGGAAACGATGGCTGCGGGTGCCAGCATGCGATGGTGCCGCCCGCTTGCGCAAGGGCGTCGATTCCTTTCAAGCGTGCCGCGCTGCGGGTTGGTGGCCCGCTATTTGCTGGAGTACAGTACGCTCCGTTGTATATCGATATATATAGGAACAATAATGACAACCCGCCGCACCATTCACCACAAGCTTGTCGGGAAGCTGACAGTCGATACCGAGTTCGGCACCTTTCTCGGCGACACGCGCATTCGCCTGCTGGAGGCCATCGACCGCTACGGCTCGATCTCCCAGGCCGCCAAGGCCGTACCGCTGTCTTACAAGGCGGCGTGGGACGCCGTGGACGCGATGAACAACCTGGCCGAGGCGCCGCTGGTGGAGCGTTCGGTGGGCGGCAAGCATGGCGGCGGTACCAACCTCACCGACTACGGCCGCCGCGTCATCGCGATGTACCGGGCGGTGGAACAGGAATACCAGGAAGCCATCGACCGCCTGTCGGCTCGCCTCGGCGACGGCGGGGAGGGCAGCATGCGCCAGTTCCAGACCCTGCTGCGCCGCATGTCGATGCGTACCAGCGCGCGCAACCAGTTCGCCGGCACGATCAGTGGCCTGCGCGAAGGCGAGGTGAGCTTCGAGGTGCGGGTGCGTCTCGACGATGCCAACGAAATCGTCGCGGTGATCACCCGCGAGAGTGCCGAGACGCTGGAACTGGGCATCGGCCAGGACGTGCACGCCTTCGTCAAGGCGCCATCGGTGCTGCTGATCACCGATCCGCAGGCGCGCACCACTGCCCGCAACCACCTGTGGGGCGAAGTCAGCCGCATCCACGAAGGGCCGGTGAGCTCGGAAGTGACGATCACCTTGCCCGGCGGGCGCACCGTCACCTCGGTGGTGACCCACGACAGCATCAACAACCTCGGCCTCGCCATCGGCACGCCGGCCTGTGCGGTCTTCCAGGCCACGTCGGTGATCCTCGCCATCTTCGACTGAATTTCAACCTGACCGGAGTCCTTCGATGAAACCTTCCTTCCGTTCGCTCGCGCTGTTTGCCGTCCTCGCCGGCTCCTCCCTGCTGGCCCAGGCTGAAGAGGTGTCGGTGGCGGTGGCCGCCAACTTCACCGCGCCGATGCAGAAGATCGCCGCCGAGTTCGAAAAGGCCACCGGCCACAAGGCCCAGCTGGTGTTCGGCTCGACGGGCAAGTTCTACGCCCAGATCAAGTCCGGCGCGCCCTTCCAGGTGCTGCTGGCGGCCGACGACGAAACCCCGGCCAAGCTCGTCAAGGAAGGCGACGGCGTGGCGGGCAGCAGCTTCACCTACGCGATCGGCAAGCTGGTGCTGTGGTCGCCGAAGGCTGGCGTGGTGGACGACAAGGGCGACGTGCTGAAGGGCGCCAGGTTCGAGCACCTGTCCGTCGCCAATCCCAAGCTGGCGCCTTACGGCCTGGCCGCGATGGAAACCCTCAAGGCCCTCGGCCTGGCCGACAGCCTGCAGCCCAAGATCGTCCTCGCCGAGAGCATCGGCCAGGCCCAGCAGTTCGTGTCGTCGGGCAGTGCCGAGCTGGGCTTCATCGCCTATTCGCAGATCCACAAGGACGGCAAGCTGATCGACGGTGGCTCCTACTGGCTGGTGCCGTCCAAGTACTACAGCCAGATCCGTCAGGACGCGGTGGTGCTCGGCAAGGGCAAGGGGCATGCCGGCGTGGAGGCGCTGACCGCCTTCCTGAAGTCGCCGACCGCGGCGGCGATCATCAAGTCCTACGGGTACGAACTCTGATCGATGGTTGAGCGATGGAATTGACACCGGAAGACTGGTCGGCGGTTCGCCTGACCCTCGAGCTGTCCACCCTCGTCACGGTGTTGTTGCTGATCATAGGGACCCCCATCGCCTGGTGGCTGGCCCGCACCCGGTCGCGCCTGCGCGGCGTGATCGGAGCGGTGGTGTCGCTGCCCATCGTGCTGCCGCCGACGGTGCTGGGTTTCTACCTGCTGGTGCTGATGGGGCCGCAGGGGGCGGTGGGGCGCTTCACCGAGGCCCTCGGCTTCGGGCGGCTGCCCTTCACCTTCACCGGCCTGGTGGTGGCCTCGATCATCTATTCGTTGCCCTTCGTCGTGCAGCCGATCCAGAACGCCTTCATGGCGATGGGCGACCGCCCGCTGGAGGTCGCCGCGACGCTGCGCGCCTCGCCACTGGCCACCTTCTTCACGGTCACGCTGCCGCTGGCCCGGCCGGGCTTCATCACCGCGGCCATCCTCGGCTTTGCGCATACGGTGGGCGAGTTCGGCGTGGTGCTGATGATCGGTGGCAACATCCCGGACAAGACGCGGGTCATCTCGATGCAGATCTACAACCACGTGGAAGCGATGGAGTACGGCCAGGCCCACGGCCTCGCCGCCGGCCTGCTGGCCTTTTCCTTCATCGTGCTGCTGGGGCTCTACGCCGTTGGCGGGCGCAACGGGCTGGGAGGCGGGCGATGAGCGACGCCGGCATCCAGCTGCAGTGCCGCCTGCCGCTGGCGGATTTCACCCTCGAGGCGGACCTGAATCTGCCCGGCCGCGGCGTGACCGCGCTGTTCGGAGCTTCGGGTTCGGGCAAGACCTCGCTGCTGCGCTGTGTGGCCGGGCTGGCGAGGCCGGTCGGGCGCGTGGAGATCAACGGCGAATGCTGGCAGGACGACGCGCGGCGGATCTTCCTGCCGACCCACAAGCGCGCCCTCGGCTATGTGTTCCAGGAAGCCAGCCTGTTCGCCCACCTGTCGGTGCGCGCCAACCTGGAGTTCGGCATGAAGCGCATCGCCGCTGCGGAGCGCAAGGTCGGCTGGGAGGCGGCGGTCGAACTGCTGGGCATCGGCCATCTGCTGGAGCGCGGCACCGCCGCGCTGTCCGGCGGCGAGCGCCAGCGGGTGGCAATCGCCCGGGCGCTGCTGACCAGTCCGCAGCTGTTGCTGATGGACGAGCCGCTGGCGGCGCTGGACAGTCGGCGCAAGCAGGAGATCCTGCCCTATCTCGAACGCCTGCACGACGAGCTGGCGACGCCGATCCTGTACGTCAGCCATTCGCCGGACGAGGTGGCGCGGCTGGCCGATCACATGGTCTTGCTGGAGCAGGGCAGGGTGACGGCCTGCGGGTCGACCGCCGAGCTGCTGGCCCGCCTCGATCTGACGCTGGCCCTCGACGAGGACGCGGCGGTGCTGGTGGACACCCAGGTCGT
The DNA here is from genome assembly GCF_058800215.1 of Zoogloea sp. GW822-FHT05C07. Taxonomy (NCBI): domain Bacteria; kingdom Pseudomonadati; phylum Pseudomonadota; class Betaproteobacteria; order Rhodocyclales; family Zoogloeaceae; genus Zoogloea; species Zoogloea sp. GW822-FHT05C07. Next base: position 1,195,991 of record NZ_CM179510.1, on the reverse strand, counting down.
CGGCCATGACGAGGATTACCAGCTGACCCGCCTGGGTTTCCCCGGCGGCGTCATCAAGGTGACGCGCAAGGCCCTCGACGTCGGGAAGCGGGCCCGCCTGAAAATCCAGGCCCGCGACGTGAGCATCGCGCTGACCGGCGAACACCCGTCGAGCATCGTCAACCGCCTGCCGGCGCGCATCGTCGGCTTCGGCGACGCGGCGCACCCGGCCCAGTGCCTGGTGCGCCTGGATGCGGGCGGCACGCCGCTGCTGGCGCGCATCACCCGCCTGTCGAAAGACCAGCTCGGCCTGCGCGAAGGCCTGCCGGTCGTCGCGCAGATCAAGTCGGTGGCGCTGCTGGCCTGAATGTGGGCCGGCAGCGCCGTCGGCCTTTACAGCATCATGATCACCGACTTCGGCTCGGTGTACAGCTCCAGCGCCGAGCGGCCGGCCTCGCGGCCGATGCCCGACTGCTTGAAGCCGCCGAAGGGCATCACGCTCTCGATGATGTTGTGGCAGTTCACCCACACGGTGCCGGCCTGGATCTTCGGGATCAGGCGGTGCACCCGCGCCAGGTCGTTGGACCAGATGCTGGCGGCGAGGCCGTAGGGCGTGTCGTTGGCACGGCGGGCGATGTCGTCCAGGTCCTCGAAGGGCTGGGCGACGACCACCGGGCCGAAGATCTCCTCGCGCACCACGCGCATGTCCTCATGCACGTCCACCAGCACGGTGGGCTTCACGAAGCAGCCCGGGCCGTCGCTGCCCACACCGCCGGCCGCCGCGCGGGCGCCTTCCGACAGGCCGCTGCGCACATAGTCGAGCACGCGGTTCTGCTGCACCTTGGAAACCAGCGGGCCGATCTGCGTGCTCGGGTCGATGCCCGGGCCGATCTTCATGCCGTCGGCGATGCTGGCGAGCTGCTCCACCACCGCGTCGAAGCGGCTGCGATGCACGTACAGGCGGGAGCCGGCGGTGCACACCTGGCCCTGGTTGAAGAAGATGGCCTGGGCGGCGCCGGCCGCGGCGACCGCCGGATCGACGTCGTCGAGGACGATTACCGGGCTCTTGCCGCCCAGCTCCAGCGACACGCGGGTCATGTTCTCCATTGCGGCCTTGCCGACCAGCTTGCCGACTTCCGTCGAGCCGGTGAAGGCGACCTTGTTGATACCGGGGTGGGAGGCCAGTGCGGCGCCGGCGGTGTGGCCGAGGCCGGTGAGTACATTGAGCACGCCGGCCGGGTAGCCGGCCTGCTGGGCCAGTTCGCCGAGGCGCAGGGCGGTCAGCGGGGTGTCCTCGGCGGGCTTGAGGATCATCGTGCAGCCGGCGGCCAGCGCCGGGGCGATCTTCCACACCGCCATCAGCAGCGGGAAGTTCCACGGGATGATCGCGCCGACCACGCCCACCGGCTCGCGGCGGGTGAAGCCGAAGAACTCCCGGTCGCGCACCAGGGGGGCCGACAGCTCCATCGTCGCGCCTTCAAGCTTGGTCGCCCAGCCGGCCATGTAGCGGATGAAATCCACCGACAGGGCCACATCCACGTGGCGGGCCATCGTCACCGGCTTGCCGTTGTCGAGGGCTTCCAGCTCGGCGAACTCCTGGGCGTTGGCTTCCAGCAGGTCGGCCAGTTTCAGCAACAGGCGTTCCCGGTCCACCGGGCGGTGGCGCGGCCATTCGCCGGACTCGAAGGCGCGGCGGGCGGCCTGCACGGCGCGGTCGACGTCGGCGGACTCGCCGGCCGGCACGTGGCAGAAGGCCTCGCCGCTGGCCGGGTCGATGACCGGCAGCGTGGTGCCGGACAGGGCCTCCACCCACTCGCCGCCGATCAGCATCTTGCGGGGCGCGGCGAGGAATGCGGCGGTGGCGGGGTTCAGTTCGATTCCATGAAAGCGGTTCATGTGGCGTGTCTCCTTCTTCGTGGTGGGGGCGATCAATAGACGTACAGCACCCGGGCCTGCAGGGAACTGGTCTTGGGGCCTTCCTCGATCTTCAGGTCCTGGGCGTACTGGAGCTGGACCTGCCACTGCTTGTCGACGAAGGACGCCCAGGTGAGCATCGCGGTGCCGTTGTTCTTGGCGCCGGACAGCTCGACGCCGTCGAGCTTCTCCTTGGCGCCCCAGGCGTGGCGGTAGGTGGCGGCGACGTAGGTGGCGTCGCTGAGGTGGTAGCGCAGGTGGCCGTGGGCTTGCAGCAGCGGGTCCTTCTGGGCCTTGGTGTCGCGCTGGTCCTGGTAGAACTCGGTCTCGCCGATCAGGTCGAGGGTCCATTTGTCGGACAGCTTGCGGATGTAGCCGACCTGCAGGTCGGTGGCCCAGCGGTTGTTGCTGAGGGCGAAGCCCTGGTTCTTGTCGCTGCCGGTGGGGGCAGTGAAGAACACCGACCAGCCCAGGTGCTCGCCCTTGGCCAGGTCGGCGAGGGTCCATAGCGTGGCGCCGAAGATCACGTCGCCGAGGCCGCTGGTCTTGCTGTCGGACAGGCCGATCTTCTGGCTGCCGAAGGGCACGATGATCTGCGGGTCGATGATGTAGTCGCCCAGCTTCATGAAGTGCACGTAACGCAGGATGCCGGCATTGACCGACAGGTCCAGGTTGTCGACGACCTTGTTGCCCTTGCTGTACACCTTGTCGCCGCGGGGGAACTGGGCGTAGGCGAGGAGCAGGTTGGTGCCGGCGGGCAGGCCGGTGTAGTCGCCCGGATCGGGGCGCACGTCTGCGAAGGCCGGGCCCGCCGACAGGCCGGCGGCGAGGAGGCTGGCGGCGCACAGGCGCAGGGCGAAGCGCTGGGTGGTGGTCATGGTCTTGTCTCCTGGTTGTTATGGTCTGGGTGCTGCGCAATAAAAGGGCCGCGGTCCGCCTGAAGGGGAGGGTGGGGACCGCGGCAAGAGGGAGCTGCTGCTCCGGAGGAGGCGGTGCGTCAGTGACGACGGTTGTGCTTCAAGGCTTGGGCCGCACGGCGTCGGCAGTGCCCTGGATGAAGGCCTTGATCTTCTCCACGTCGGCGGCGCTGAGCTTGCCGCTGAAGTCGGGCATGCCCTTCTTCACGAAGGGGCCGTTGAAGACGAAGTCGGACAGGTTCTCGATGTCCCTGGACGGCACGTAGCCCAGGTTCGGTACGTTGCCGCCCTTGTCGACACCGGGCACGCCGTGGCAGAACACGCAGTTGCTGACGTAGAGCTTGGTGCCTTCGGCGATGTGGGCCGGGTCGTACTTGACGCCGGAGATCAGCTCGCCGAGGGCGTAGGGCTGCGGCTGGGGCAGCGGCGCGTTGGCGCCGACGGCAAAGGTGTAGACGCGGCCGTGGTCCTGCTTGTCGGTGGCCCGTTGGGACAGACCGAACACGCCGCCCCAGCCCACCGCGATGGACACGTACTGGCGGCCATCCACCTCGTAGGTGACCGGCGGGGCGATGATGCCGGTGCCGATCGGGGCCTCCCACAGCTTGTCGCCCTTGTCGGCGCTGTAGGCCGCGAAGCGCCCGTCGGCGGTGCCGGCGAAGACCAGGTTGCCGGCGGTGGTGAGGGTGCCGCCGTTCCACGGCGAAGCGTATTCCTGGCGCCAAACCTCCTTCTGCTTGACCGGGTCCCAGGCGATCAGGCGGCCGAAGGGCTTGCTCTTCGGCGGCTGGGTGTTGATCAGCATGCCGGTGTTCCAGCCGGTGCCAGCCTGGGGCTGGCCGGGCCGGGGGGCGTTCGGGCTCCAGTCCTTGTCCTCGGCCAGGTTGAGCGGCACGTTCTGCACCGGGAAGTAGGCCAGGCCGGTCTTCGGGTTGAAGGACATGGCGTGCCAGTTGTGGCCGCCAAAGGGGCCGGGGACGCTGTCGAAGGCCTCGCGGGAGCGGGCCTCGGGCGTCTCGATGGGGCGGCCGTTCTTGTCGTAGCCGGTGGCCCAGTTCACCTCGGTGAAGGGTTTGGCGGAGATGAACTTGCCGTTGGTCCGGTCGATGACGAAGAAGAAGCCGTTCTTCGGCGCGTGCAGGATCACCTTGCGCTTCTTGCCGTCGAGGACGAGGTCGGTGAGGATCATGTCCTGCACCGAGGTGTAGTCCCAGTTGTCGCCCGGCGTCTCCTGGTAATGCCAGACGTACTTGCCGGTGTCCGGGTCGAGGGCGACGATGGAGGCCAGGTAGAGGTTGTCGCCGCCGCCGGGGCTGCGCTTGCGGTGGTTCCACGGTGAGCCGTTGCCGGTGCCCACGTACATCAGGTTGAGCTCCGGGTCATAGGTCATGCTGTTCCAGGCGGTGCCGCCGCCCCCATTGACCCACCACTTGCCGGCCGGGTCCCAGGTCTTGGCGGCCTTGGCCATGGCTTCGTTCTCGAAGGGCTTGGCTGGGTCGCCCGGCACGGTGTACCAGCGCCACTTCTGCTCGCCGGTCTCGGCATCGTAGGCGGTGAGATAGCCGCGCACGCCGTATTCGGCGCCGCCGTTGCCGATGATCACCTTGCCCTTGATGACCCGCGGTGCGCCGGTGACGGTGTAGGAGTGGCTGTGGTCCTCGATGGTGTCCTTCTCCCACACCGGCTTGCCGGTGGCGGCGTCGAGGGCGACCAGGCGGCCGTCGAAGGTGCCGACGAAGACCTTGCCCTTGTACAGCGCCACACCGCGGTTCACCACGTCGCAACAGCCCTTGTAGCCCATCTCGCGGGGCACCTTGGGATCATAGGTCCACAGCTTCTTGCCGCTGCGCACGTCCACCGCGTGCACCACGCTCCACGAGGCCGACACGTACATGATGCCGTCCACCACCAGCGGGGTGGCTTCGACGCCGCGGGTCGACTCCAGGTTGTAGCTCCACGCCAGGCCGAGCTGCTTGACGTTGCCGGCGTTGATGCCGGTGAGCTTGCTGTGGCGGGTCTCGGCGTAGTCGAGGCCGTAGGTCGGCCAGTCGCGGCTCGTCGCGGCGTTGGCACGGACGGCCTTCTCGTCCACCCGGGCGGTGGCGGCGGCGATGTGTTCGCGTGAGCTCTTGGCGGGTTCGGCGAAGCTGGAGCCGGCGGTCAGACCGAAGGTGACCAGCAGGGCCACGGCGAGCGCAGGTTCAATCCGCCGGCGGCGGGGGGCGTGAGGGTGCATCGTGTCTCCTGATTGACTTCGTTTGTTGAAGTTCTTTACTGTGGAACGCGTTTCCGCGGGGTCGCGGAGCAGACTCCCGGTGGCGCACACATCGATTTGCAGCATCCGTGCCGACCTCGGGTAATACGTAAAAATCACAAAAAATCAGGCCTTTGCTGCCGCCAAGGGAGCGCCCGGAGAAAACGCCGGGATGGGTGGTTGACTTGAAACGAGTCAGTCCGGCGCCGCCGGTTGACTCGTTACTGGCCGTATCGAGGAGACAATTCGTGGGCGAGCTGCTGACAACTTTCGAGGCGCGGGTGCAACGGGCCCGGCGCGATTTCTTCGACGAAGGACGGATGCCGACCGGCCTCGTTTCCGACGCGGTGATCCGCTCGTGGGAACGTTCGCGCGGGCAGGGGCTGGGGGCCGCCGACCGGCGCGTGTTCAGCCCGATTTCGCGCCAGCAGGTGGGGTGGATCGAGGAGCGCAACCGCCGCCTGGTGGAACATGCGCTACCGGAGATGGAGAAGCTGCGCGCGGCGCTGGCCCGCGGCGGCTGGGGCATCGTGTGCACGGACGCCGACGGGGTGGTGGTGAAGGCCTTGTTCGGCAGCGGAAGTGCCTACCGGGACATGGACCGGATCTTCGAGGTCGGCCGGTCGATCGGCGAAAGCAGCATCGGCACCACCGGCCCCGGCTGCGCGCTGGTGGACCGTCAGCCGGTGGTGGTGCGCGCCGCCGAGCATTTTCTCGATGAGATCCGTGGCTTTTCCTGCGCGTCGGTGCCGATCTTCGACCCGGCCGGCGACCTGGCCGGCGTGCTCGACGCCACCCGCTACTGCAACGGCGGGCCGGTGACGGTGCTGGAGCCGCTGGCGATCGCCGCGCGAGCGGTGGAGAACCGCATGCTGGCCGGCCTCGGCGCAGCGCTGACGATGGGTTTCCATTACCGTCCGGACCTGCTCGGTACGCCGCTCGAAGGGGTCATCGCTTTCGCCGAGACCGGGCAGGTGCTGGGCGCCAACGGGGCGGCCCGCCAGTTGCTGGAACTGGCGGCGGAAGGGCAGGCCGGCATGGACTTCGCAGGTTTGTTCGATTGCCCGCCGGAGACCTTCAGCCTGGCCCTGTCCGGTCGCCTGGCCCAGGGCGTGGTGTGGAGCGACGGCGGCTTGCGCTTCGAGGCACGCTTCGAGGCGGCCCGCAAGGGTTCGCTGCTGGCCTGCCTGGGGGAAGCCGCGCGCACCGCGCAGCGGGCCGGCACGCTGCAGGTCGCGGTGCCCGCCGGGGCGGAGCCGAGCGAAGTGGATGGCGTCGCCGAGCGGGCCCTGCAGATCGCCCGGCGGGCGTTCCAGCGCGACATCCCGGTGCTCATCAACGGCGAGACCGGCACCGGCAAGGAAGTGCTGGCGCGCCACCTGCACGACGGCTGCGAGCGCGCAGGCGGGCCTTTCGTGGCGATCAACTGTTCGTCCCTGCCGGCCGGGCTCATCGAGTCGGAGTTTTTCGGCTACGAGGACGGCGCCTTCACCGGCGGCCGGCGTGGCGGGGCGCCCGGCAAGTTCGAGCTGGCGCGGGGCGGTACGCTGTTCCTCGATGAGATCGGCGACATGCCGCTGGAACTGCAGGGGCGTTTGCTGCGCGTGCTGCAGGAGCGCAGCTTCACGCGTCTGGGCGGGGCCAAGCTGATCGCCTTCGATGCGCGCATCGTCGCCGCGACGCACCGCAGCCTGGACGAGCTGGTGGCCAGCGGGGGCTTCCGGGAGGATCTGTATTACCGCATCAAGGGCGTGCGGGTCAGCCTGCCGGCGCTGCGCGAGCGGGCCGACCGGGAAGCCCTCATCGAGCGCCTGCTGGCCCGGGAGGCCGGCGACGGGCCCTGTCCGCCGCTATCGGCGGCGGCCCGCCGGCTGCTGCTGGGCTATGCCTGGCCGGGCAACATCCGCCAGCTGGGCCATGTACTGCGCCTGGCGCTGACGCTGGCCGACGGCGAGGCGCTGATCGATGTGGAGCATCTGCCCGAGGAGTTGCTGGAGGATGCTGGCCGGCCGGTGGCTGCGGTAAGCGCTGGCGCGCCGGACGGCCAGGCGTCCCTGCGCGACGTGGAGCTCGATGCGGTGCGGGCGGCGATGGAGAAATGTGCCGGCAACGTGTCGGCTGCCGCCCGCTGCCTGGGGGTGGCGCGGGCGACGATGTACCGCAAGCTGCGCCTGCTGGAGGCGGCGGGCGCCGCCGGTTAGCTTAGACGCGGAAGCGGGCCACGCTGCTGCGCAGCTGGTCCGCGACGCCGGTCAGGCGGCCGGCGGTATCGGCGGCGGATGCGGCCGCCGCTGCGTTCTCCTCGGACATCTGCGCAATGTTCTCCACGTTGCGGGCCAGTTCGGTGGACGCGCCGCGCTGTTCGTGGAGGGCGTCGGAGATCGTCTCGATGGCGCCCTGCATGGTCCGCGTGGAAGCCTGGATCTCGCCCATCGATTCGCCGGCCGTACGGGCGCTGATCACCACCTGGCCGACCAGCTCGCGGCTGGACTGCATGCTGTTTACGGCATCCACCGCGCCCTGCTGGATCGCGCCGACCACCTGGCTGATCTCCTGCACGGAGCTGGTCGTGCGTTCGGCCAGCTTGCGCACCTCATCGGCCACCACGGCGAAGCCGCGGCCCTGTTCGCCGGCACGGGCCGCTTCGATGGCGGCATTGAGGGCCAGCAGGTTGGTCTGGTCGGCGACCTCGCGGATCACCACGGTGATGCGGTCGATCTGCCGGACCTGCTCGGACAGGGCCTGGATGCGCTCGGCGGTACTGTCCACCTGGTTGGCGACCTGGCCGATGCGGCTGGCGGCGTCGTCCACACCGCGGGCGCCGGTGGCGGCCTTGTCGCCGGCGTCCCTGGCCTGGCGATTGGCGTCGTCGGCGCTGGAGCCCACGTGGTCGATGCTCACCGTCAGCTCTTCGACGGCGGCGGCAGCCGCGGCCGTCGAGCTGGACTGCTGGCTGGAGCTGAAGGACACCTGCTGGGCGGTGCTGGACAGCTGGGCGGCGGAGCCGGCCACGCTCTCGGAGCTGGCGATGATGTCGCGGATGGTCTGGGCCAGGTCCTGGCGCATGGATTGCAGCGCCTCCAGCAGCTTGCCGATCTCGTCCCGCGGGCCGTGGCTGTCGCTGCCGGCAGTGAAGTCGCCGGCAGCGATGCGCCCGGCGATCCGGTTGGCGTCGGACAGGCGCTGCTTGAGGTAGCGGGTCGTCGTCACGCTGATGAGGCCCTGCAGGACGGCGGCGACGACGAGCACCACGATGGCGGTGGTGCTGGCCCGGTCCTTGATCTCACGGGCTTCGACGGTGGCCTGTTCGCCAAGTGTCTTGTTGAACTGGAAATGGTCGTCGAGCTGGCTCTCGAACTTGCGGGCCAGCGGCACGTGCTTGAGCAGGTGTTCCCGGGCCTCGGCCTTGCGCTGGGTGCGGGACAGGGCCAGGGTTTCGTCGAGGAGCTTGTCGAACTCGGCGAGGGTGGCTTTTTCTGCCTCGAGGTATTGGCGGTCCTGCGCGTTGGCGATCAGGCCTTCGTAATCCTTGAGAGCTTTCGTGGTGCTGGCCTGGGCCTCGCGGATCGACTTTTCGGTGGCCTCCATCTGCGCCGGGTCATCCTGCATCACGTGGCGGTCGGCGCGCAGGCGGCTGCGGCTATACCACAGGCGCGCATCGCTGAGCTGGATGAGGCTTGGGATCACGTTGGCGCTGGCCTGGCTGGTCGTCTCGAAGACCCGGTCGGTCTCGTAGTAATTTACCCCGGTCAGGACGATTAGTCCGAGGATTGCGCAGCCCACCAAGAGCTGCAGGCGTTGAAGAATGGACATCATGCGTCTCCCACTGATTCATCTGTTTTTTTGATTTCCGCCTTGGCAGAAATCCTGTTGGGGTAAATACGGCGTCGTTGGACATTACTTTAGGTACGTGAAGCAGGTGCGTGAAGGCCTGCGCTGCGTGCGCCGGGCGGTACGGGCCCGCGGACGGTCGTACAATCCATGCTTGTCTCACTGCGCTGCCGGCCTTGCCGACGCTCTGTCCCGATGTCCCTTGCCGCTTCCGTGCTCGTCCTGCCGAGCCCTTTCTTCTCCGATTCCGACACCATCCGCCTGCTCGAAGCGGCGGATTGCGACACTCAGTGGATCCTGCGCCAGGTGGTTTCCGGCGCCTATGACAAGCCCTTCGTCATCGACGACGGCATGACGCGGACCCTGCATTTCTCGCTGTCGCTGATCCAGAGCACGATGAGCCTGAAGGACCCCTTCGCGCTGGAGCTGGATTACACCCAGGCGATGATGAGCTTCCTGCTGTTCCTGCCGCGTCCGCGCCAGATGCTGATGCTGGGCCTCGGCGGCGGCTCACTGGCCAAGTTCTGCTACCGGCATGTCGGCTCGGCGAGGATCGCCGTGGTGGAGATCGACCCCCATGTGATCGCCTTCCGCGAGCAGTTCGAGCTGCCGCCGGACGACGGGCGCCTGCAGGTCATCGAAGGCGACGGCGCCGACCACGTGCTGCGCAGCGCCGGCTGGGAGGAGCGGCCGGACGTGATCATGATGGACGCCTTCGACCGTCACGGCCTGTCCGGCTCGGTGAGTTCGACGCAGTTCTACCAGAGCGTGCATGACGCGCTGGCCGGGCGCGGCGTGATGGTCGCCAACCTGGCCGGCGACAAGGCCGACCGGGAGGACCACCTGGCGATGATCGCCGAGGTCTTCGATGACCGTCTGCTGACGATGGCGATTCCTGACGGCAACGACATCGTGCTGGCCTTCCGGGCGCCGTCCTTCGCGCCCCGCTGGCGGGACATCGCAAACCAGGCCAAGGCCTTGCGCACGCGCACCGGGCTGGATTTCCCGAAATTCGCCGAGCGCCTGGAGCGCAGCCGGCGCCTGCGTTACGTGTGAGCGCGCGCCTTACGGCGTGATGCCTTGCGGGTGGCTGTACACCACCAGCCGGCGGTCGCGGGCAAAGCCGGCCAGCGTGACGCCGGTGTCGGTGGCGAGGCGGATCGCCAGCGCGGTGGGCGCCGATACGGCGACCAGCGTGCGGATGCCGACGGCGGCGACCTTCTGCACCATCTCGTAGCTGGCGCGGCTGGAGACCAGCACGAAACCGTCCTCGGTGGGCCGCCCCTGGCGGGCCAGGTGGCCGAGGAGCTTGTCGAGGGCGTTGTGGCGGCCGACGTCTTCGCGCAGCGCGTGGATGCGGCCGTCCCGGTCGATCCACGCGGCGGCATGCACGGCGCCGGTGGTGTGGCGCAGGCGCTGCCAGCCGGGCAGCTCGACCAGGCCGCGGCCGATGGCGGCGGCGGGCACCGGCTCGCCGGGCGGCAGCGGGGCCAGCGGGCGGGCGAGGGCGTCGAGGCTCTCCAGCCCGCACAGGCCGCAGCCGGTGCGGCCGGCCAGGTTGCGGCGGCGTTCCTTGAGGGCTACGAAGCGTTCGGAGGCGACCTGCAGGCGCAGCTCGATGCCGCGCGGATGCGGGTGTTGTTCGCAGTCGTAGAGCTCGCCGCGGGCGGCGAGGATGCCTTCGCTGAGGCTGAAGCCGAGGGCCAGATCATCCAGGTCGGACGGTGTGGCCAGCAGCACGGCGTGGGAGATGCCGTTGTACACCAGCGCCACCGGCACTTCCTCGATGACTTCGTCGAGGTCGCGGTGGGCCTGGTCGCCATCCACGCGCAGCACCGTGGTCTGACGGCTGGTGGGCCAGGCGTGTTCGCCGTCGGCGGTCGGGAGGGGGCAGGAAGGCGTGTTCATCGGCGGGGCTGCGGGCTGGGGTGAGGGCGTCGCCCCATTGTAGCGGCGGGGGCGGCCACAGGGCCGCTTTCAGGCGTGGGCGATGCGCGGGCCGCCGAGCTGGCGGGCCTGCAGCGCGCGGGCGTCGGCCAGCGTAAGCAGGCCGTCGGCGTCGTCGGCGTCCAGCGGGAAGGTGGCGATGCCGACGTGCGTGCCGAGCAGCGTATAGGGTGCGCTGTCGCCGAAGGGGCGGTCGAGTGCGGCCAGCACCTTGGCGGCGACTTGGTCGGCGTCGGCCGGGCGTTCGAGTTCGGCGAGCAGGATCACGAAATCGTTGTCGTCCAGGCGGGCCACCGTGTCGCAGGCCCGCACGCAGGTGCGCAGGCGGTTGGCGGTGTCGAGCAGCTGGCGGTCGCCGGCGGCCTGGCCGTCGAATTCGTCCATGCCCTTGAAGTCGTTGAGATCCACCAGCACTACGCCGACCTGGCTGTGCTGGCGCTGGGCGCGGGTGATCGCCTGGTGCAGCCGGTCGGTGAGCAGGCGCCGGTTGGGCAGGCCGGTGAGGGCGTCGTGGTAGGCCAGGTGACGCACCCGCTCGTTGCCGCGTACCTGCTCGGTGACGTCCAGCGCGATGCCGTGGTGGCCGATGAAGGCGCCGTGCTCGTTGACGCGCGGCATGCCGCAGATGCTGAGCCAGCGGGGCTGGCCTTCGTCGGGGACTTCGAGGAGCAGGTTGCGGAAGCCGTGGCGGTTCTCGAAGGCGCGCAGCGTGGCGGCCTGGCCGGCGGGCACGCCGTCGGCCCGGTGGAAATGCCACCAGTGGCGGCCGATGCTGTCCGCCAGGTGGTTGTCGTCGGCGCCGTGGCGGGTGATGCGGGTCAGGCGGTGCTGGGCGTCGGTCTGCCAGTACCAGTCGGCGCTATGCCCGAGCAAGTCGTGCAGCTGGGCGCTGGCCAGTTGCTGGCGGGCGGTGGCGCCGACCCGTTCGCTGATGTCGCTGACGATCCACACGATCTGTCGGGGCGCCGGGCCCGGATCCACCGCCTGGGCGGCGATGTCGGCCCAGAAGATGCTGCCGTCGCCACGCCGCAGGCGCGCGGATTCCCGGTAAGCCTGACCGCGCAGGAAGGCGCTAACCGCGGCGCGGGCGTGGCGCCGCCATTCGCGCCGGTCGGCCAGCCAGGAGGCCAGGCGGCGGCCGGCGATGTTGCCGGGGCCGTCGTGGATGAGTTCGGCAAAGCGCTGGTTGCTGTGCAGTACGCGCCCGCCGTGGGACAGCACGATCGCCTCGCTGGCGTGGTCGAGCATGGTCTGGTGGCGGCGCCAGTGCTCGCCGTCCGACAGTGGCATGGCGCGCAGGCTGCCGTGCAGCAGGTCGTTGATGGCTACCGCGAGCAGCGCGAAGACGCCCAGCCACAGCCCCGCCAGTGGCAGGGCCGGCGGCGGGCTGGCGAGGGTCTGGATGAACAGCGGCAGCAGGGCGGTGCCGGTGAAGATCGCGTAGGTGCCGCGGCTGCGTGCCAGCAAGCCGGCCCCCGCGACGATCACCCCACCGAGGATCAGGAACAGCGTGAGCTGGGTGTGGGGGCTGGACTCGTAGGGACCGAGCAGGGACAGGGCGCCCCAGGCAGCCCCGGCGAGCAGGGCGCCGACGCTGGCCAGATAGGTTTGCAGCGCGCCGTCGTCGGCCTGGGTGATGGCGCTTCGCCGGCGCAGGGGCTGGGTGGCGAGCAGCAGCTGGATGCAGCCGGTGCCCAGCCACCAGGCCAGCAGCGGGTAGGGCTGGGACAGCTGCGGCCACAGCGCGGCGACGGCCACGATGCAGGCCAGCTGGGCGATGAAATGGACGCGGAAGCGCGCCCGGCTGTGCCGGCCGTCGTCTGCGGGGGCCAGCATCAGAGCCGGATTGAGGGGGAGGAGGCAGCCTGACTTCATGCGAGGGACGAGAACGTGGCGGTTGCACCGGGGCAGTGGCCTGGCATGGGCTTCGCGCCGCCGTTCGGGGCTGCGACAATGGCGGGCGGCGAGCCTGCGCAGGAATCCGGGATTATCCCGGCACCGGGCGGTCGGAGGAATATGCCAAAAGTCATAAGATATGTGTTTGGATTTGCATTTTGTGGCGCCGGGGGCGCTTTTGATGGAGCGCGCGCATGAGTCTTGAGGCGGATGCGGGGCGTGGGGTGGTGGTCGGCCGCTTCGCCCCGTCGCCGAGCGGCCCGCTGCATTTCGGTTCGCTGGTGGCGGCCCTCGGCAGCTGCCTGTCGGCGCGCAGCCAGGGTGGGCAGTGGCTGTTGCGCATCGAGGACGTGGATACGCCGCGCTGCGTGCCCGGTGCCGCCGAGGGCATCCTGCACACGCTGGAGCGCTTCGGCTTCGAGTGGGACGGCCCGGTGGTCTGGCAGAGCGCCCGCGGCGATGTCTACCGGGAGGCCTTCGCGCGCTTGCAGGCGGCTGGCCGGATCTTCGGCTGTGCGTGCACGCGCAAGGAGATGGCCGATTCGGCGCTGGCCCGGGATGGCACGCGGCGCTACCCCGGCACCTGCCGCGACGGCCTGCCGCCGGGCCGCGCGGCGCGGGCCTACCGCCTGCGGGTGGCGCCCGGCACGGTGAGCTTCGACGACCGCGTGCAGGGGACCATCGCTGAAGATGTGGCCGCCGACGTGGGCGACTTCGTGCTGCTGCGCGCCGACGGCCTGTTCGCCTACCAGCTGGCGGTGGTGGTGGATGACGCAGAGGCGGGCATCACTGAGGTGGTCCGCGGCGCCGACCTGCTCGATTCGACCTGTCGCCAGATTTTGCTGCAGCGCCTGCTGGACTTTCCTGTGCCGGCCTACGCCCATCTCCCGGTGGCCTGCAACGCCGCCGGCGAGAAGCTCTCCAAGCAGACGCTGGCCCGCGCGGTGGACGAGGGCGAGCCGGCCCGGCTGCTGGCGGACGTGCTGGACTTCCTCGGCCAGTGCCCGCCGACGGACCTGGCAGAGTCGGGTCTGGCGGCGGTGTGGGCCTGGGGGCGCGACAACTGGTCGATGGACAAGGTGCCGCGCCGGCGCATCCAGCCGGCACCCGGCTACGCTTAGGGGCGAGTCGTCGCGGAGAGGGGGCGCGAACTCCGTGCCGGCGGTGCGGGTCCACCAGCAATCGGGCGGGGGCAAGGGGCTTCCGCTGGAACGAGCAGACTGGAGATCCGAATGAATGCAGTCCTATCCCGCGTTGTACTGAGCGCGCTGCTGGGCCTGGCGCTGCCGGTGGTGGCGGCGGAGCCCGCAGCAAAGGTGGTGCCAGCGGCGCCAGCACTCCCCGAAGCCGGGCAGGCCTGTCCGGCGCTGCTTAACTACACCTTCCCGCGCCTGCAGGATGAATCTCCGCAGCCCCTGTGCCAGTACCGCGGCAAGGTGGTGCTGGTGGTCAACACCGCCAGCTACTGCGGTTTCACCGGCCAGTACGACGGCCTTGAGAAGATGTACGCCAAGTACAAGGAGCAGGGGCTGGTTGTGCTGGGCTTCCCGTCCAACGACTTCGGCGGCCAGGAGCCGGGCAACAACAAGGAGATCGCCGATTTCTGCCGGCTGACCTACGGCGTCAAGTTCCCGATGCTGGGCAAGTCGGACGTGGTGGGCAGCGCCACCAATCCGCTCTACAAGCAGCTGGCGTCCATCACCGGCGAGAAGCCGAAGTGGAATTTCCACAAATACCTGATCGACCGCAGTGGTCAGAAGGTGCTCAGCTTCCCGAGCACGACGGCGCCGGACAACAAGACCTTCGTCACCGCCGTCGAGCGGGCCCTCGCCGAACGTCCCTGATCCCCGCGGAGGCCGGGCTTAGGGCGGCAGAGCCCGCATCGGTGCGCTACGCTGAAGACAGGTGGCGGCCGATCCGCGCTTGCGGAGGGTGGTTTGCGGGTCACTGGAAGCGGGAGCGGCGATGACCTGGTTCGGTCCGACGAATACGCCCATCACCGACTGGCGAGGCCGGCGGGTGTGGATCATCGGTGCGTCCAGGGGCATCGGGGCGGCGCTGGCCGTCGAGCTGGACCGGCGCGGCGCGCGGCTGGCCCTGTCGGCGCGCAACGCCCCGCGCCTGCGCCAGCTGGCGGCGGAACTGCACGACGCGCTGGTGCTGCCCCTCGACGTCACCGACGCCGGCGCCTTCACGCCGGCCATGCTGAACATCCTCGACAGCTGGGGCGGTGTCGATCTGGTCATCATCAGCGCCGGAACCTATACCCCGCTACGGGCCTGGGACCTGACCACCGACTCGGCCCGGCAGACCGTGCACACCAACCTGCTGGGCGTGATGGACGGTGTCGCTGCGGTGGTGCCCCAATTGATCCGCCAAGGCGCCGGCGCCATCGCCATCTTCGGCGGCGTGGCCGGCTACCGGGGGCTACCCCAGGCGCTGGCCTACGGGCCGAGCAAGGCGGCGCTGATCAACTTCGCCGAGATCCTCTATCTCGACCTGGCGCCGCGCGGTGTGTCGGTCTTCCTGATCAACCCCGGCTTCGTCGCCACGCCGCTGAGCGCCAGGAACGACCCGGAGACGGCGGCGCTGATCTCGGCCGAGGACGCCGCCCGGCGCATCATCCACGGCTTTGCCGGCGGTGCCTTCGAAATCCATTTCCCGCACCGCTTCACGCGGATCATGAAGGTGCTGCGCTGGCTGCCTGACCGGGTCTATTTCCACCTCATCTCGCGGGGTGACGGCCTCTAGATCGGTGGGCGGTTCCGGCGTGCCTAGCAGTTGCTGCAACAGTTGGTGTTCGCGGCGCAGGCAGTCCAGTTCGAGCCGGCGCAATTGCCGCAGCCCGGCCAGCAGGGTGGGCAGCAGGCCGGCCTCGGCGGGCTGCGGCACGATCAGCAGCGTGCCGTCACTGGCCGCCCGCAGTCCTGTCCAGCCGCCTTCCTCCAGTTGCAGCGGAACGCCAGGTTCGAGGATCTGCGAAGCGTGCTGAAGCTGCTCGCCGAGCCAGCGCGGCGGCGGCGTGCAGGCCAGCCGGCCGTCCTGGACGACCAGGCGGGTGCCGGCGTCGAACTGGAGCAGGCGCGTTTCCCCGGCGTGAAAGCGCAGGCTGCGGATGGCGGAAATCGGGGCTGGCATCGTGAGGACTCCTGGCGGTGAAGAATGGCTCCAGCCTACGGATCGGGGGCTCGTGCCGACAGACACAGGGTCGGACTTTCTGTGCCGGTACAGCGGCGGTGCCGACGGACTGTTATGGTGCGTCTTGTGCCGATCTGTGCCTGTGTCGGTGCGTTCCGATCGGAGATCATCGGGCGATGGAAAACGCCGAATTCGAAGACCTGCTGTATGCCCGCGTCGCCGGCCACTACCGGCGCGCGATCCATGCCGGCGTACTGGTGCCGGGGGCGCGCATGCCCTCGTTGCGCACCCTTACGCGGACCCATCGGGTCAGCCTGAGCACGGCCCTGCAGGCTTGCCGCAGCCTGGAGGACGAAGGCCTGCTGGAGGCGCGGGCCCGTTCCGGCTACTACGTGCTGCGCCAGCGCCACGCGCAGCTGCAGCCGGTACGCGAACCGGACCCGCGGCAGGTGCTGCCCGATCCGGCGTCCTTCAGCGGCATCCACGACCGGGTGTCGGACTTCGTCGCCAGGTGCGAGCGCTTCCCGGTGCATACCAACCTGGCGCTGGCCTTCGGCGCGCCCGAGGCCTATCCCCAGGAGGCGCTGAAGAACGCCGCGCTGCGGGCTCTGCGGCGGCGTCCCGAGGTGCTGGTCAGCCCGGTTCCGCCGCAGGGCGATCCGGGCTTCCGCAAAGTGCTGGCGCAGCGCGCTTTGGCCGCCGGCATGCAGCCGACGGCGGACGAGATCCTCGTCACCCACGGCTGTACCGAGGCGATCAACCTGGCCCTGCGCGCTGTGGCCCAGCCCGGCGACGTGGTCGCGGTGGAGTCGCCGACCTATTTCGGTCTGCTGCAGGTCATCGAGAGCCTGGGCCTGCGGACGCTGGAAATCCCCACCAGCCCGAGCCGCGGTCTGTCGGTGGAGGCCCTCGAACTGGCCTACCAGACCCACGAGCGGATCCGCGCGGTGGTGGTGGTGCCGAATTTCCAGAATCCCCTCGGTTCCGTCATGCCGGATGCCGAGAAGGCCCGCCTGGTGGTCCTGTGCGAAACCTACGGGGTTGCGTTGGTGGAGGACGACATCTATGGCGCCCTCGGGGATGACGATCTGCCGCTGAAGAGCTGCAAGGCCTGGGACCGGACCGGCAACGTGATCTATTGCGGCTCGCTGCACAAGATGCTGGCGCCCGGCATGCGCGTCGGCTGGATGATCAGCGGGCGCTGGGAGGCGCGGGTGCGCATGCTCAAGCACGCCCAGAGCCGGCCCAACGACGCACTGGCGCAGATCGCCCTCGGGGAGTTCATGGGCAGCCACGCCTTCGATCGCCACCTGATCCGACTGCGCCAGCTGCTCAAGGCCCAGCGGGCGTCGATGGCCGAAGCCATCGCCAGCCATTTCCCGGCGGGCACGCGCCTCAACATGCCAGGGGGCGGCATGCTGTTATGGGTGGAGATGCCGGAGGGGCGCTCGTCGCAGGCGGTTTTCGAAGCGGCGCTGGCGGAGGGCATCCGCGTGGCGCCGGGGGTGATGTTCTCCAACTCCGCGCGCTTCGATCATTTCCTGCGCATCAGTTGTGGCTTTCCCTTCTCGCCGCGGATCGACGCGGCCCTGCAGCGCCTGGCGCAGATCGTGGCGGACGGCCGCTGACGGCTGCCGGCGCCACCCGTCGCCGCTAGATCACCAGCTGGGTGCCCAGTTCGACCACGCGGTTGTTGGGGATCTTGAAGAAGTCCGTCGCACTGGTGGCGTTCTTCGACATGAAGGCGAACAGGCGCGCGCGCCACGGGTTGATGCGGCGGCCGAGCACGTTGGGGATGACTGTCTCCCGCGATACGTAGAAGGTCGTCTCCATCATGTCGAAGGGCTCGCCGTAGCGCTTGCAGCATTGCAGCGCCTGCGGAATGTCCGGATCCTCCATGAAGCCATAGCGGATCACGATGCGAAGGAAGCTCTTGTTCATGCGGTGCAGGTAGATGCGCTCCATCTCGTTCACGTGCGGCGTGTCGGCCGTTTCGACGGTCACCAGGGCGACCCGCTCGTGCAGGATCTGGTTGTGCTTGAGGTTGTGCAGCAGCGCGGCCGGCACGCCTTCCTTCGAGCTGGTCATGAAGACCGCGGTGCCGTTCACCCGGTGCACGTCGCACAGAGTGTCGAGGAACACCGACATCGGGATGCCCTGTTTGGCGAGCTCCCGGCGCACCAGCCGGCGGCCGCGGCGCCAGGTGGTCAGCACGGTGAAGGAGCCCAGTCCTGCGGCGATCGGGAACCAGCCGCCTTCGGGGATCTTGAGGGCGTTGGCGGCGAAGAAGGCGATGTCCACCGCCAGGAAGGCGCCGATCACCAGCGCCACCACGACCGGATGCCAGCGCCACAGCAGGACCATCACGAAGGCCACCAGCACGGTATCGATGAGCATCGTGCCGGTGACGGCGATGCCGTAGGCGGCGGCCAGGTTGGACGAGTTCTTGAAGCCGAGCACCAGTGCCACCACCGCCAGGTAGAGAGTCCAGTTGGTGAAGGGGACGTAGATCTGGCCGGCTTCGGCGCCCGACGTATGGACGATCAGCATGCGCGGCAGGAAGCCCATCTGCACGGCCTGACGGGCCACCGAGAAGGCGCCGGAGATCACCGCCTGGGAGGCGATCACGGTGGCCAGCGTGGCCAGGATGACCAGCGGGATCGTGGCCCAGTTGGGGCCCAGGTGGAAGAACGGACTTTCGATGGCGGCCGGTTCGTTGAGCAGCAGGGCGCCCTGGCCGAAGTAGTTGAGCACCAGCGCCGGCAGCACGAAACCGAACCAGGCCAGGCGGATCGGGAAGCGGCCGAAGTGGCCCATGTCGGTGTACAAGGCCTCGCCGCCGGTCACCGACAGCACCACCGAGCCGAGGGCCAGGAAGGCGAGATGCGGCTGGTGGGTGACGAAACCGACCGCGTAGGCCGGGTTGAGGGCCGTCAGCACCGCCGGGTGGCGGCTGATCTCAAGGATGCCGAGCAGGCCGAGAATGGCGAACCAGCCAATCATCACCGGCCCGAAGAACATGCCGACGGTGCCGGTGCCGCGCTTCTGGATGACGAACAGCACTGTCAGGATCACCAGCGTCAGCGGTATCACGTAGCGGGCGAAGTCCGGCGAGACGATCTCGAGCCCCTCGACGGCCGACAGTACCGAGATGGCCGGCGTGATCATGCTGTCGCCGTAGAACAGCGCGGCGGCGAAGATGCCCAGCAGCGAGATGGCCCAGGTTACGGTCTGGTGGTTGCGGGCGTTCTCGGTGATCAGCGACAGCAGGGCCAGGGAGCCGCCTTCGCCGCGGTTGTCGGCGCGCATGATCACGCTGACGTACTTGAGGGTGACCAGCGCCATGATCGACCAGAACACCAGGGACAGCACGCCGAGGATGTTGTCCGGCGTGACGGGAATGGGATGGTGCCCGTTGAAGATTTCCTTGAGGGCATACAGGGGGCTGGTGCCGATGTCGCCGAAGACGACGCCGATGGCGCTGACGACTACCGGGGCGAGGGGCTTGCGGAAGTGTGCTGAGGACACGGCCGGGCTCTTTCTTTTTTGTTGATCGGGGAATGCGCTGCTTGCGGTCGCCGGTCTATTGTCCGGGTCTGGCCCCCGCTGATATTGACCTGTCGCAAGCGGGTGCGCGTGGGCGGGGCCTCATCCACGCATGTTCGTGGGGGCAAGGCGGGCGACAGATTACACC
This sequence comes from Zoogloea sp. GW822-FHT05C07, assembly GCF_058800215.1. Lineage (NCBI taxonomy): Bacteria > Pseudomonadati > Pseudomonadota > Betaproteobacteria > Rhodocyclales > Zoogloeaceae > Zoogloea > Zoogloea sp. GW822-FHT05C07. The sequence goes on along the minus strand of NZ_CM179510.1, from coordinate 1,176,421 downwards.
GTACGCCGTCGTGTGGCGCTCTTGCTGCAGCGGGGTGGGGCGACGGGTAAAGGAAAGGGAATGCCTGCCGGTGGCGGTCAGGTCGATGGCAGAGGCGGGTTCGTGGCGGAGAGCGAGGGGTTTGCCCTCCGTCACAGGCGGCCGCTCAGGGCTTGAGGGCCGGGTGCTTGAGGGCGTGGGCCGCTTCCATCAGGTAGTGGCGGCCTTCTTCCTCGTTCCGCTGCAGGCCCAGTTCGCCGTTGAGGTAGGCCATCGCGAGGGTCTGGCAGGCTTCCGGGTGGTCCTGCTCGGCGGCTGCCGTGTACAGGCGCAGCGCTTCGGCATTGTCGCGAGGAACGCCGTCGCCTTCCCGGTAGGCGTTGGCGAGCAGGAACTGCGCGGCGGCAACGCCGGCGTCGGCGGCCCGGCGCAGCCAGAGGGCCGCCTCGGTGTGATCGGCCTGCACGCCGTAGCCGTCACGCCAGGCGATGCCCAGGTAGTAGGCCGCGCCGATGTGGCCGGCCTGGCCGGCCGCGGAGAACCACGCGAAGGCGCGGACCGCGTCGGCGGGAACGCCGGCGGTGCCGGCCGAATACAGCTTGCCGAGCTGAAAGCGGGCCTCCACGTCGCGGTCCTCGGCGGCGCGGCGCAGCCACAGGAGGGCCATCCCGTTCTGGTCACCGCGATTCAGCAGGGCCAGCCCCAGCGTGCGGCGGGCGGCGGTGGTGCCGCCGTCGGCCAGGGCCGTCAGGTGGGCCAGCGCAGTATCCTGCCGGCCGGGGCCGGCGAGGATCTGCAGCTGGGCCAGCTCGGCCGTCGTGGGGGCCGCGTGGGGGGCGCGGCTGGCCCAGGCGATGCCGCCCAGGGCCGCCGCCGCGGCCAGCAGGGCGGCGGCGAGGCGCGGTTGGCGGGGCTTACTTCGAAAGGTCAAGCGCATACAGGGCGAGGCTCTTGCCGCTGCCGTCATCGGCCTGCAGCTGGGTGATGCCGGCCAGGCCGGCGGCCTGGGCGAGGGGCAGCTTGCCCGGCGCCGAGTGGAAGACCACCTGGCCGGCGGTCGTCACCGGCGTGAAGCGCCAGCTGCGGTCCGAGCCGTTGGCGGTGCGGGTGATCGTCTTCGCCGTCTTGATGTACTGGATCAGCACGTCCCGGTTGGCATCCGGCGAGGCGTAGATGGTCTTGCTGCCGTCCAGGCCCGGGAAGCTGCCGCCGCCGCTGGCCCGGTAGTTGTTGGTGGCGACGATGAACTCCTTGGCCGGGTCGATGGCCACGCCCTTGTACTTGAGGTTGACGATGCGGCTGCCGACCGGCTGGGTCACGTCGATCTCGTAGCGGATGTCCGGGCTGGTGAATATGTCGAAGTTGTAGCCGGGGAAGCTGCCGACCAGTTCCTGCTGGGCGGTGCTCGCCGGGTCGATCTGGTTGAAGCGCTTGGCGGCGGTCTCCAGCCAGTTCCTGATGTCGGCACCAGTGACCTTCACCGCGTAGATGGTGTTGGGGTACAGGTAGAGGTCGGCGGCGTTATTGATCGCCAGGTTGCCCTGCTGCACGTCGGTGTAGTCGGTGCCGCCGGCGAAGCCGCTCTTGAACGGGGCGCTGACCGACAGCACTGGCAGCGCCGCGTACTGGGGCAGGTTGGCGGCCACGTATTTGGCGACGTAGTCGGCCTGGGCCTGGTTCACCAACTCGATGGCACCCGGATCGCCGACGTCGGCGAAGTAGCTGGACATTTCGAAGTCGGTGCTGCCGATCGGCGTCTTCACGTAGTCGATGGTGGCCTGGTGCTCGGTCGCGATGGCCGCGGCGACGGTCGGGTCGACGGCCACGTAGCTCTTGTCGGCGTTCTGCGTGGAGCGGGCCTGCACGACGGTCTTGCTCCTGTCGATGGTCCAGGTCTTGCCGTCGTAGGTCAGGTCGAACTTGATGACGCCGAGGTGCTTGCCCCAGTAGTTGGCCATCACTGTCGGCACGCCGTTCACGGTGCCACCTACCTTGTCCACGCCGGGCAGGTTGAACTGGGCGACGGTGCTGGTGGCGTTCGGGAAGATCTGGTGGGAGTGGCCGATCAGCATCGCATCCACGCCGGCCACCTTGGACAGGTGGTAGCTGCCGTTCTCCATCGTCGGCGAGTAGGTGCTGTCGTCGAGGCCGCCGTGGGAGATCACCACCACCAGATCGGCGCCTTTGGCGCGCATTTCCGGAATGTACTTCTCGGCGGCTTCCTTGACGCCGACGGTATAGACCTTGCCGTCCAGCCAGCGTTTGTCCCAGCTCATGATGGTCGGCGGGGTGAAGCCGATGATGCCGACCTTGACGGTGCCGGTGACCGGCTTGCCGTCCGGGCCGGTGGCGGTGACGGTCTTGTTGATGATGGTGTAGGGCTGGAACAGCGGGGCGCCCGACTTGACGCTGTTCACGTTGGCCAGCACCTGCGGGAAGCTGGGGCCCTTGCAGGTCGGCTGGGCGGCTGGGTCGGCCAGACCGTCCACGTTGAAGCGGTTGCCGGTGACCTGGCTCAGGAAGGGCAGGCCGTAGTTGAACTCATGGTTGCCGATGCCGCCGCCTTCGAAGCCGGCGGCGTTCATCACCTTGTACATGGCCAGCGGCTGGCTGCAGGACACCGGGTTGATCAGCGCCTGGTAGTCGGACAGCGCGGTGCCCTGGATGGTGTCGCCGTTGTCGAGCAGCAGGGTGTTGGGGAATTCCTGGCGGGCCTGGTTGATCAGCGTGGCGGTGCGCTCGAAGCCGAGGGACTTGTCTTCGGCGAGCTTGAAGTAGTCGTAGCTGACCACGTTGGTGTGCAGATCGGTGGTTTCCAGCAGGGCCAGCGTAGCCTTGGTGCCGGTGGGCACGTTCTGGCTGTCGTGGTTGCTGCTGCCGCAGCCGTGCAGGAACAGGCTGGCCAGCAGACAGCCGGCGGCCACTTCGAGGCGGGAATAGGTCGTGGAAGGCATGGAGCACCAGGCGGGCGAGGGAAAGCCAGGGAGGATCGCCGCTGCCGGTTGCGATGGCATGACGATATTCTTGCGCCTGTGCTGATGGGGAGTGAAACCGACGTAATGGGCACGCTTTCGTAAGGGGTATTGGCTGAGCAACGCGCTGCTGGATAGGAAGGGGCTCGCGGCGGGGGCCGCGCGCGCGTACCGTCTCTTGTGAATGTAAAGATGCGTGGATGGCTTCGTGGCACATGCTGATGGCCTGCAATATGACTTCGCAATGTGCAAAAATGATAGCCCTTGCGGCCCATGGGCCAATTTTGGAGATTCCCATGGGATTGCGACTGAAGTTCAATCTGGTGCTGCTGGCGGTGTTCCTGGGCGGATTCGGGGTGGCCGGCTACATCTCCCACGACCTGCTGTACCGGAATGCCCGCGAGCAGGTGCTCGGCGAGGCGCGGCTGGTCATGGAGGCGGCGCTGGCGATCCGTGGCTACACCGTCGGACAGGTGAAGCCGCACCTCAACCCGCTGATGGACAAGCAGTTTCTGCCGCAGACGGTGCCGGCCTACGCGGCTACCGAAACCCTCAACGAGCTGCACAAGAAGTACCCCAACTACGCCTACAAGGAAGCCACCCTCAACCCGACCAACCCGCGAGACCGGGCGGCGGACTGGGAGGCCGACCTGATCGGCACCTTCCGCAACACGCCGGACAGCAAGGAGATCACCGGCCAGCGCGACACGCCCACCGGTCCGGCGCTGTACGTGGCGCACCCGATCCGCATCGAGACGGCGGCCTGTCTGCCCTGCCACAGCTCGCCCGAGGCGGCGCCGCCGAGCATGATCAAGGTGTATGGCAGTGCCAACGGCTTCGGCTGGAAGCTCAACGAGGTGGTCGGCGCCCAGGTGGTGTCTGTGCCGATGTCGGTGCCGCTCGACAATGCCGCCCACGCCTTCCGTACCTTCATGATGTCCCTGGCGGCGGTCTTCATCGCGGTCTTCGCGGTGCTCAACCTGATGCTGTCGTGGCTGATCATCCGGCCGGTGTCGCGCATGTCGGAGGCGGCGGACAAGATCAGCACCGGCGACTTCAACCAGCCGGAGTTCCCGGAAGGCGGCAAGGACGAAGTGTCTGTGCTGGCCAGTTCCTTCAACCGCATGCGTCGCAGCCTCGAGAAGGCGATGCAGATGATCGACACCTGATCCGCAGGCTACCGTGAGCGACGAGAACCTTCCGTCCGGGCCGGGGCAGGACGACCTGTTCGCACTGCCATCCGGCTACGTCATCAACGAGTACCGCATCGAGCGGGTGCTCGGAGGGGGCGGCTTCGGCATCACCTACCTGGCCCACGATACCCATCTGGACTGCCAGGTGGCAATCAAGGAATACCTGCCCAAGGATCTCGCCGTGCGGCGCGACGGTCTTGCCGTGCGGCCGCGCTCCAGCGAGGCGGCCAAGGGCTTCGAATGGGGCTTGCAGCGCTTCCTGCTCGAATCGCGGGCGCTGGCCAGTTTCCACCACCCGGGCATCGTGCGGGTGCTGCGTTATTTCCGCGGCAACGACACCGCCTACATGGTGATGGAATACGAGACCGGCCAGCCGCTGCAGCGCTGGCTGGTGGGGCGCCTGCCCCTCGACCGGGCGAGCCTGGTGCGCATCGTGCGGCCGCTGCTCGACGGGCTGGAGGCGATCCACGCGGCGGGTTTCCTGCACCGGGACATCAAGCCCGGCAACATCTACATCCGCGCCGACGGCTCGCCGGTGCTGCTCGACTTCGGCTCGGCCCGCCGGCTGGAGCTGGACGGCATCGACCAGACCCTCACCGCGGTGGTGACGCCGGGTTTCGCGCCGGCCGAGCAATACCACCGCCACGGCAAGCAGGGGCCGTGGACCGACCTCTATGCGCTGGCCGGCGTCATGTACTGGATGGTCACCGGCAAGCTGCCGATGGAAGCCTTCGCGCGCCTGCGCGAGGACGCCATGCCGAAGGCGGCCGACATCGGCAACGCGGATGCCTTCGGCGCCGGCATGCTGAAGGCCATCGACTGGGCGCTCAATCCGGACGAAGACAAGCGTCCGCGCCAGGTGGCGGATTTCCGCCGGGCCTGTCTGGCGCCGCCGACCGGCGGCGAGGCGTCCGAACCGCCGGTGGAGGCGCCGCTGCCCCTCGGCCTGTCGGCGTCGGAGGCGCGCACCTTCATCGGTGCGGTGCTGTTCGCCGACGTGGCCGTGGCGGCCAGCGACGAGGCGGCCCAGCGGGAAGGGCGCTCGCGCCTGGTGCAGATGCTCACTCAGGCCATCGCCCCGGTGCCGCCCACCACGCGGCTGGCGGTCAATACCAAGGAAGGCTGCGCGGTCTGCTACGTCGGCGATCCGGAGGACGCGCTGCGTACCGCGGTGCAGTTGGGTGATGCGGCGGCGGGCGCGGGGATCGGCGTGCATATGGGCATCAACCTCGGCCCGGTGCGGGTGGCGCCCGACCCCAACGGGCGCTCGCGCATCCTTGGCGACGGCATCACCACGGCTTTCCGCGTGATGCGCTTCTCCAGCCCCGGCCAGGTGCTGGTGGCACGGGCCTACTACGAAGTCATTTACCAGCTCAAGAAAAACGCCGGCGACTACTTCCGCCACATCGGCATGCGCCGAGATCCCCAGGCCCGCGACCATGAGCTTTACGCCTACAGCGGGGTCAGCCTGCTGGCCAGCGCGCGGGTGGCCGAGCTGTCGATCCGCCAGGCGGCGGTCGGTGGCGACCTGAGCCCGGCGGCCATCGAAGCGGCCGAGCGCATCCTGGCGCTGCACATCGGGCCGATGGCGAAGATCCTGGTCCGCAAGACCCTGCCGCGGGCCGAGAACCTGTCGGGGCTACATGAACTGCTGGCGGCGATGATCCCCGATCCGGCGCCGCGCAGCGCCTTCCTGTCCAGCGTGGTGGCGGCCTCCGGGCCGGTGTCGGGGGCCGCTTCGTCGCGCAGCGTGCTTGCCGGTACGGCCGCGCGCAGCTCGGCCAGTGTGTCGTCGTCGGCGGCCGGAGCGCTCAGTGTGATTCCGGAGGCCGATCTGGCCCGGGTCGAGCAGATCTTTGCCCGCTACATCGGGCCGATGGCCAGGGTGCTGGTGCGCCGCGAGTCCCGCACCGCCAACAGCGTGGCAACCCTGTGCCGGGCGCTGGCCAGCCATATCGACAAGGATGCCGAGCGCCGGCGTTTCATGAGCGAGGCCGGCCCGGCGGAATGAGCCCGGTCCGGCATGGAGAAGAGCATGGACGTACAACCGATTCGCCTGACCCCCGGCCAGGACCTGCGCCGCGCGCTGGAGTGCGCGCTGTTCGCCGAGGGCGGTTCGGCGGCCTTCGTGCTGGCCGGCATCGGCAGCCTGAGCAGCGCGCATCTGCGCCTGGCCGGCGCCGGTGAACTGCGGGCGTGGGACGGCGACATCGAGCTGTTGAGCCTCAGCGGCACCATCGCCGCCAACGGTTCCCACCTGCATGGGGCGGTGGCGACGGCGTCCGGCACGGTGATCGGCGGTCACCTGGGTTATGGCTGCATCGTGCGCACGACCGCCGAGATCCTGCTGATGCGCCTGCCGGGCTGGGATTTCCAGCGCGAGCCCGACCTGCAGACCGGCTACGCCGAGCTGGTGGTGCGCCAGCGGGCCTCAGACTGGGGCTGAGGTTTCGGCGGTGCCGCTGGCCAGCGTGGCCACGGCCTCGGCAAGGGTCTTGATGGCGGCCATCGGCGGTGCGGCGCGCAGGTAGGCGACGCCGGTCTGCACGCGGCTGATCTGCGCCGGCACTTCAAGCACCGTCAGGTCGGCCCGGTGCGGCGACTGTTCCACCACCCGGCGCGGCAGCAGCGTCCACCCGAGGCCCACCGACACGCAGCCGATGATGCCTTCCAGCGTGCCGAACTCCATCGCATCGGACACCGCGTGGCCGCTGGCCCGCTGCCAGGCTAGAGCGCGGGTGCGGTAGGCGCAGCCCTCGCGGAACAGGATCACCGGCTGCAGCACCGGGTCGGTGCCGGCCGCGCAGACCTGCACCAGTTCCTCCATCACCAACTCCTCGAAAACCAGTTCCGGATGGATCACCGGCCCGCCGATGAAGGCGCAGTCGAGCTTGTGGTCGAGCAGGCGTTCGATCAGCGCGGCGCTGGTGTCGGTGCTGACCCGCAGTTCGACGCGCGGATGGCGGGTCCGCACGGCCTTCAGCGCGCGGGGCAGGTGCACGGCGGCGAAGGTTTCCATCGCGCCGATGCGCAGCTCGCCGGCGCTTTCGCCAACCTGGCGGACCGCGGCGCTGGTTTCCCGTTCGAGCAGCAGCATGCGGCGGGCGTAGTCGAGGAGCACCCGCCCCGACGGTGCCAGCTCCAGTCCGCGCCCCTTGCGGTGGAACAGCTCGGTGCCGAGTTCCTCCTCCAGCCGGCGGATGCGGCCCGTCACGTTGGACTGGACGGTGTTCAGCTTGCGGGAGGCGGCGAGGATGCCGCCTTCCTCGACCACCGCCTGGAAGGTGCGCAGCGCGACGAGTTCCATATTCGTATCTCCATTAGAGAACTGAATGTTCTTGATAAATCATTTGATGAGATAGTTTAGTCTGTTTATCGTGTCTGCTCCAACCGCAAGGAGTCTGCCGCCATGAGCGAACACAGTTCTGCTGCCGAACGTTTCCGCGTGCTTGGCGCCGGCATCTTCAGCCTGGTGCTGGCGCTGGGCGTCGCCCGCTTCGCCTACACGCCGCTGCTGCCGCTGATGCAGCAACAGGCCGGGCTGGGCGTGGCCGAAGGTGGCTTGCTGGCGGCCGTCAATTACGCCGGTTACCTGAGCGGCGCGCTGCTCGCGTCGCTGATCGGCGATCTCGTTGTGAAGGACCGCCTGTACCGCATCGGCATGGTGCTGGCGGTGATGAGCACCGGGGTCATGGGCCTCAGCACCGATCCACTGGTGTGGGCGCTGTCGCGTTTCGTCGCCGGTCTGGCCAGCGCGGCGGGCATGTTGTTCGGCACCGGGCTGATCCTCAATTGGCTGATCCGCCACAATCACCGCAGCGAGTTGGGCATCCATTTCGCCGGTATCGGCATCGGCATCACCGTCTGCGCGGCGGCGGTGGCGCTGATGAGCCAGTGGCTGGACTGGCGCCAGCAGTGGTTCGCGCTGACAGCCTTCGGCGCCGTGCTGCTGGTGCCGGCGCTGCGCTGGCTGCCGTCGCCGGGGCGCAACCCGGCCAGCCACAGCGCCGCGCAGATGGCGGACCGGCCGCCGACGGCGGGCTTCCTGCGCCTGTTTATGGCCGCCTATTTCTGTGCCGGCATCGGCTACGTGGTTAGCGCGACCTTCATCGTCGCCATCGTGGACCGTCTGCCGGGCCTCGCCGGCAAGGGCTCGCTGGTGTTCCTGGCGATCGGCGTGGCGGCCGCGCCGGCCTGCATCCTGTGGGATCTGGTGGCGCGCCGCACGGGCGAGCTGAACGCACTGATCGTCGCGGCGCTGCTGCAGATCGTCGGCATCGTGCTGCCGGTCACCGTGGGCGGGCTGGCCGCGGCGCTCGTCGGGGCGCTGCTGTTCGGCGCCACCTTCATCGGCATGGTGAGCCTGGTGCTGACGATGGCCGGCCGCTACTACCCGACCCGTCCGGCCAAGATGATGGGCAAGATGACGCTTTCCTACGGAGCCGCCCAGATCCTCGGCCCGGCCGTCACCGGCTGGCTGGCCACGGCGGTCGGCAGCTACACGGCGGGGCTGTACCTGGCCGGGGCGATGATGGCAGTCGGCACGCTGTTGCTGGTGCTGCTGCGCGGCCTTGAAAAGCGGGAGATGTGCGCCGCCGGCCTGCGGCCCTGTGCGCAGGGCTGAGCACTCGCGTCGCTGCTGAGCGAGCCATCAAATGCAAAGGCCCTGCCGGAATCCGGCAGGGCCTTGTGGCCATGAACGGGGGAAGCGCTCCGCTTACTTGCCCGATTCGGTGTTGTTGCCGGTGGTGTTGTCGAGGCGCTTGGCCTCGTCTTCGCTGATGTACTCGAAGACCCGCACGACCTTCTGCACGCCGCTGGTGGTGCGCGCGACCTCGGTGGCGGCGTCGCCTTCCCGCTGGGTGACGAGGCCCATCAGGTAGACCGTGGAAGCTTCGGTGACGACCTTGACCTGCTGCACGCGGAAGGCCTTCTGGTCCACGAAGCGGGCCTTCACCTTGGAGCTGATGAAGCTGTCGTTGCTGCGTGCGGACAGGATGCTGCTGGGCGCGACGCGCAGCTCGTTGACCACTTCCTTTACGTTCTCGACGGCGGCGGCAATGCGTCCGGCCTCGTCGCGGCTGCTCTCGTTGAAGGCTTCGCCGGTCAGCAGCAGCTTGCGGTTGAAAGCGGTGGTGTTGACGTGCACCTTGTCGCCGAGGGCATCTTCGATGCGCTTGACGCTCTTCCACTCGATGCTCTCGTCTTCCACGTAGGCGCCGGAACTGCGCCGGTCGGAAACCATGGCGACGGCCATGCCGGTGCCGCCTACGATGACCGGGATGCAGCCCTGGGCGGCAGCCAGGGTGCCGAGGACCAGCGCGGTCCAGGCCAGGGACTTGCGGGCTAGGTTCATTCTTCCACTCCGAGGAAAAGGCAATCGATGCCGTCGCACAGGCAGTGCAGGGTGACCAGGTGGACTTCCTGGATGCGCGCGGTGCGGTCGGACGGGACGCACAGGTGGATGTCGCCGGGGCCGAGGTGTTCGACCATCTTGCCGCCGCCTTTGCCGGTGAGGGCCACCACGTGCATCTCCCGCTCGTGGGCGGTGTGGATGGCCTCGATCACGTTGGGCGAGTTGCCGCTGGTGGAAATGGCCAGCAGCACGTCGCCGGGCTGGCCGAGGGCGCGCACCTGCTTGGAGAAGATCTGGTTGTAGTCGTAGTCGTTGGCGATGGAGGTCAGCGTCGAGCTGTCGGTGGTCAGCGCCATGCCGGCCAGCGGCGGACGTTCCATCTCGAAGCGGTTCAGCAGCTCGGCGGCAAAGTGCTGGGCGTCGGCGGCCGAACCACCGTTGCCGCAAGCCAGGATCTTGCCGTTGTTCATCAGGCAGTGCGTCATCGTTTCGATGGCCGCGGCGATGGGCTCGGCCATGAACTCGAGGGCGGCCAGCTTGGTCTGGGCGCTGTCGGTGAATTGCTGCGCGATACGGGCGACGAGATCCATCTTTGACTCCGGGAAAAATTGGCCGCGATTCTAGCATTTGCGCCCGCGGACCAGCCCTATGGAAGAAATACGCTTACAAACCGACGAGTACATCCACGTGCAGCCGCTTCCACGGATTGGGATCCCTGGCCAGCTTGCCGATGCGGCCGCCGATGGCGGTGCCCCGGTCCATCTCCTCGGCCACCGCCCGGTTCTCGGCGCGGGGCAGGTAGCCGAGCTTCCGGCCGCGCCATTCGACGCGCACCGCGAAGCGGTCGTGCGGGTTGTCGGGCTCGCGGATCAGGGCCAGCGCGTCGCCCTCGTGCATCTCGTCCCACAGGATCTTGCCGCCGTAGTACTGGAAGCCGGCCAGCGGCGAACTCTGCACGAGGATGCGCACCTGCTGCGCGGTAACCGGCGGAACGATGCCGGTGCCGAGCAGCAGCGCCAGCAGGACGTGCTCAATACGCATCGAAGGCACCCCGTAGCCATTCGATGCCGTCGCTGTCGAGACGTTCCAGCAGCACTGCGTCGAAGCGGCAGGGCTGGTTGGCGTAGCGCCGGCCGGCACCGTTCAGCCAGTAGCGGGCGGCGAGGATCACGCGCTGGCGCTTGGCCGCGGTGATGCTTGCCGCGGCGCCGCCGAAGCGGCTGTTGCTGCGCAGGCGCACCTCGACGAAGACCACGCTGCTCCGGTCGATGGCGATCAGGTCCACCTCGCCGCCGCGGCAGCGCACGTTGCGGGCCAGGATCGTCAGCCCGTGTTTTTCCAGGTGGGCGGCGGCCAGCGCCTCGGCCGCCGCGCCACGGCGCAGGTGTTCGGCTTGCATCGGCGGGGTGGCGCGCCCACAATCTGCGTCCCCCGCCTCCTGTCCCCAGTCCTGCCATGCATCCTGCCCTTTCCGACGCATCGTCCGCCTCCTCGCTGAATAAGACGGCGTCATTGTATGTGGTGGCCACGCCCTTGGGGAACCTGCAGGACATGAGCCTGCGCGCGCTGGCCGTGCTGAAGGCGGTGGACGCGGTGGCCGCCGAGGACACCCGCCACAGCCAGCGCTTGCTCGATGCCTTCGACATCCGGACGCGGCTGGTCGCGCTGCACGAACACAACGAGCAGGAGGCCGCCGGGCTGGTGATCCGCATGCTGGAGGAGGGCAAGCAGGTGGCGCTGATCACCGATGCCGGCACGCCGGCGGTGTCCGACCCCGGCGCGCGGGCGGTGGCGCGGGTGCAGGATGCCGGCTTTCAGGTGGTGCCGGTACCGGGAGCCTGCGCTGCCATTGCGGCGCTGTCGGCGTCCGGCCTCGCCGACGGGCATTTCCATTTCCACGGCTTCCTGCCGACCAAGTCGGCGGCCCGCAAGACCGCGCTGGACAGCCTGCGCGGCGTGCCGGGCACGCTGGTGTTTTACGAGGCGCCGCACCGCATCGTCGAGACGCTGGACGACCTGGCGGCGACGCTGGAGCCGACGCGCCAGATCGTCGTCGCCCGCGAGCTGACCAAGATGTTCGAGCAGATCGTGCGCATGCCGCTGGCCGACGCGCCGGCCTGGCTGGCCGCTGATGCCAACCGCGCCCGCGGCGAGTTCGTGCTGCTGGTGTCGGCGGCGCCGGCCAGCGAGGGCCTGTCGCCGGAGGCCGAGCGGGTGCTGGGCCTGCTGTTCGCCGAGTTGCCGGTGAAGCAGGCGGCCAAGCTGGCTGCGGCGATCACCGGTGCGTCGAAGAACGCGCTCTACGAGCGGGCGCTGGAGCTGCGCGACAGCTGAAGCGTTGAGCGCCCCCCAGGCTGGGCTGCGCACCGCCCGACCCCCGAGGGGAGAAGGAAACTGGGGTCGGCCGGCGTTTCCTTGTGAGGCTCCGCCGGGTTTTCAGTGCAGGTGCTGGCCGTCGCGGCCGAGCAGGGTGACCTCCACGCGCTGGGAGCCGATACGGTTGCCCTGGCCGAAGCGCACCTGGAAGCCGCCCAGGTCGATGTCCAGGCTTTCGAGGGACTGCATCACCGTGGCTGGTGTCGGCGTGCCCTTGGTGCGGCGGATCGCCTCGATCAACACGCGGGCGCCGACGTATTCCTCGAAGCTGGTGTAGGACGGTTCGGCGCCTGGCGCAAAGCGCTGCAGCGCGGCGCTGTAGTCCCGCGCGATGCGCGTCACGCCGCTGAAGGGCGAGGGCATGACCTGGGTGATGCCGACGCCGCGCGCCGCGTCGCCCCCCGCCAGCTGGTGCAGTTCGCGCCCATTCACCACCGAGATGCTGAACAGCTGGGTGCCGGGGCTGACCGGCTGGTAGGCCTTGACGAAGGCGGCGGTCGGTCGCACCACGCCGATCATGATGACGGCCTGCGGCGCGCCGGCCGCGATGTCGCGCACGGCGGCGGCGACGTCCTCGGTGTTCTTTTCGTAGCTGCCCTTGCTGACGATCTTCAGCTTGTGCTTTTCCAGGGCCCGTTCGACGCCAGCCAGGCCGGCCTGGCCGAAGGGGTCGTTCTGGTAGAACACCGCAATGCGCTGCAGGCCGGAGGCGACGAACTGGCGCACCATGGCCTCGGTCTCGTCGCCGTAGCTGGCGCGGATGTGGAAGATCCACGGGTTGTAGGGCGAGCGCAGCGGCTCGCCGCCGGTGTAGGGGGCGATCAGTGCGATGTTGCCGTCGGCCAGCACGCCGTGCTTGAGCAGTTCGGCGATGTTGCCGGTGCCGGCATAGCCGATCAGCGCCACCGCCTTGTCGCGATTGATCAGTTCGTGGGTCAGGCGCACGGTTTCGGCGGTCTGGTAGCCGTCGTCCTTGACCACGTGGGTCAGGGTGCGGCCGCCGACGCCGCCGGCCGCATTGGCGGCGTCGATGGCGATCCGCACGCCCAGCGCCATCTCCTTGCCGGTGCTTGCCAGTACGCCGCTGAGCGGCGCGCTCTGGCCGATCACCACCGTTTCGGCCCGTGCCGGGCGGTTTGCCGCAAAACCCAGGATGAGTGCCAGCAGGCACCCGCCGAGCAACCCTTGTCTCCATGTGTTCAGCATTCTCATGCCTTTCTTATATGAAAATGGCGTGAGTATGGAGGGCGTCAGGGTGTCGTCTTATGACCTGCTGCTGGGTGGGCGAGTGACGAATTCCCCGCCTTGGGTGCGGGGAACCAGGGTTTGAAGGCGTGACGGGCGGCAGCCCGGCTCAGAAGCGCTGGCTGAGGCCGACGGTGAAACTGCGCGGCGACGTGAGCTGGCCGGCTTGCGGATCCAGCGGGTCGGTCTTGGCGTACTGGCTGACCGCCAGCTGCAGCAGCCCATAGACCTGGGTGTGCGGCGCGACGGCGTAGCTGAGGCCGGGGCTGAGGTAGAAGGCGTGGCCGCCCGATGCCGGGTTGGCGGCGCCGCCGCCGTCCCGCGAGCGGTGCAGTGCGTTGAGCTGCAGCAGGCCGGTGAGCCCCGGGGCCAGTTCGTAGTGGGTGCCCAGGTCGAGCTTGACCTCGGTGCCCGGGCGGTAGTCGCTACGGGTGGCGACGGCGGTCTGCAGCTGGGCGCTGGCGAACCAGCCCCAGCCGGTGCCCGGCAGAATCTGGAAGTAGTAGGCGCCGAGGATGGCGTCGGTGCTGCCGCTGCCCGGCTGGGCGGAGCGCTCCAGCGCGTAGGGCGTGCCCGGATCGGCCGGATCAGGCGGGTTCATGGTCTTGTTGGTGGCGCCGGTCGGCAGCTTGAGGCCGAAGCGCAGGCCGACGCCGGAGAACGGGTTGCCCGGATCGAGGCGGTAGCGGCTGACGACCCGCATGTCGCCGATCTCGTGGAAGCTGGCCGACTGGGTGAAGGGGCCGTCGATCGACGAGTCGAAGGTGTGGCGGTGGTCGCGCATCACCACCGGCAGGCTGAGCGTGGCGCTCCAGTGCGCATTGAAGGTGTATTCGGCGTCCAGGTTGAGGAGCCGGTTGACGCTGCGCTGGTTCTCGATCTCCTCGTCGCTGCCGCTGGGGGGGGCCGCGGCGATGCGGGAATGGCCGGCGCGCAGCGTGTTGGCCCTGGCGTAGGAGTAGCGCGCGTCAAGGCGCAGGCCTTCAGAGCTGGAGAGGCCCTGGGTATCCCAGTTGGTGTCCACCGTGCAAAAGGACGAACCGCAGGAGGCGTGGGCCGCGGGGGCCAGCACGGCGGCCAGCAGGGTGCAGAGGTATCTTTTCATGGGGCGCGCTCTCGGTTGCCGCGGCCGGCTGGCCAGGCGGAACGCGACAGAGCTTAGCCGAGGGCGCCGGCCCGGCCCTGCGACACGATGTCGCAGCACCGGGCCGGTGTGGTGCCTCTCAAGGAAACGCCGGGCCGCCTCAAGTTTCCTTGTCCCCCGCGGGGGGAGGGCTGGGCTACGCCCAGCCCAGGGGGCTCAGCTGTCGCCGCCCTGCAGGCCGTACTTGCGGAGCTTGTCGTGCAACGTGGTCTTGGGCACGCGCAGGGCCTCGGCGCTGCGCGCCAGGCTACCGCCCTGGCGGCGCAGTTCGGCGGCGATCAGGCTGCGCTCGAAGCTCTCCACCGATTCGGCCAGCGAGGCCGGTGGCGCGTCGCCGGGGGGGCCGCCGAGGACGTCCTTGCCGACGCCGAGGACCACGCAGTCTGCGACATTGCGCAGTTCGCGCACGTTGCCGGGCCAGGTGTGGGCCATCAGGCGGCGCATCTGTTCGGGCGGCACGCTGGGCAGCGGACGTTCATGGCGGTGGGCGGCTTGCAGCAGGAAGTGTTCGAGCAGCAGCGGGATGTCCTCGCGGCGTTCGCGCAGCGGCGGCAGGTCGATGGTGACCACGTTGAGGCGGTAGTAGAGGTCGGCGCGGAAGGTCTGGCGTTCGGCCCGTTCCTTGAGGTCGTCCTTGGTGGCGGCGACGACCCGGCAATCCACCGGCTGCAGCTGGTTGGAGCCGAGGCGCTCCACGACGCGCTCCTGCAGCACGCGCAGCAGCTTGATCTGCACGCCCAGTGGCATGCTTTCCAGTTCGTCGAGGAAGAGGGTGCCCTTGTTGGCGTATTCGATCTTGCCGATGCGGCGTTTCTGGGCACCGGTGAAGGCGCCGGCCTCGTGGCCGAACAGTTCGCTGTCGAGCAGGTTGTCGGGCAGGCCGCCGCAGTTGAGGGCCACGAAGGGGCCGCTCTTGCGCGGCGAGAGTTCGTGCAGGCACTGGGCGATGAGCTCCTTGCCAGTGCCGGTTTCGCCACGCACCAGGACGTCCACGCTGGTGCCGGCCACGTCGCTGATCAGCTGGCGCACGCGGGCCATCTGCGGCGAGCGGCCGATCAGCTTGGCTTCGATGCCGTCGCGCTGTTCCAGGCGGCGGCGCAGGTCGAGCACTTCGAGAGTCAGCCCGCGCTTGTCGAGGGCGCGGCGCACCACGTCCACCAGCAGTTCCGGCGAGAAGGGTTTCTGGATGAAATCGTAGGCGCCGTTGCGCATGGCCTCGACGGCGAGCGTCACGTCGCCGTGGCCGGTGATGATGATCACCGGCAGGTCGGCGTCCATGGCCTGGCAGCGTCGCAGCACTTCCATGCCGTCGGCTTTGGGCAGGCGCATGTCGGTGACGACGATGCCGGGAAAGCCGGCGGCGAGGCGCGCCAGGCCGTCCTCGGCGGAGCCGACGCCTTCCACCGGGATGTCGGCCAGCATCATGGCCTGCTCGCAGCCGAGGCGTACGTCGGGGTCGTCTTCGATGATGAGTACGCGGAGTTCGGGAATCATGACGGTTCTTTCGGGGCGGCAGGGAGTTGCAGGATAAAGCGGGCACCACCTTCGGGGCGGTTCTCGGCACGCAGGTCGCCACCGAATTCGCGGACGATGTCGCGGGAGATGGCCAGGCCGAGGCCCAGCCCTTCGCCGGCCGGCTTGGTGGTGAAGAAGGGTTCGAACAGCGCGCCGTCGTCGGGCAGGCCGCAGCCGCTGTCGGCGATGACGAGTTCCAGGTCGCCGTCGGCGCGGGGCGCGGCTTCGATGAGGAGTTCCTTGCGCTCACTGTCGGCCATTGCGTCGCCGGCGTTGCGGATCAGGTTGATGAGCACCTGTTCGAGGCGGTTCTGGTCGCACCAGGCGATGGCCTGGCCGGGTTCGCAGTGGTTTGTGATGGTGACGCCGGCCTTGCCGAGGCGCTGGTCGAGCAGGAACAGCGCAGCGCTGACGGCGTGTGCCAGGTCGGCGGCGGCAGGTACCGCCGGCGATTTGCGCGCGAAGGTCTTCAGAGGGGTGATGATGCGGCCCATCTGGTCGGCCAGGCGGGCGATGATCGTCAGGTTCTGCTCGACGGTCGGCAGGTTGCCGCGCTTCATGAATTCGATGGCGTTGCCCGACAGGGTGCGCATGGCGCCCAAGGGTTGGGCCAGCTCGTGGGTGATGCCGGCGGCCAGTTGGCCGAGCACGGCCAGCTTGGCGGCCTGCACGAGTTCGTCCTGGGCGGCGCGCAGGGTCTGCTCGGCCTGCTGGCGTTCGGCCACTTCCTTGCGCAGGCGCGCGTTCGTGTCGGTCAGCGCACGGGTGCGGCGGGCGACCTTGCTTTCGAGCTGGGCGTTGGCTTGTTCGAGCAGTTCCTTGGCTTCCAGCTTCTGGCGCACGATGCGCCGGCGCTGGGCCAGTACCAGCAGCAGCAGCAGCACGAAGCCGGTGGCCACCGCGGCCAGCGCGCCGTGGCCGAGGGCCTGGGTGCGTACCGGGCGCAGGTCGGAGAAGATCAGCAGGCGCCAGCCCACGTCCTGGAGGCCGCGCCCATGCACCAGGTAGCTGCCGGCGAAGCCAGGGTGCGGTTTGGCGCGGGCGTTTTGAATCGACATATGCACGACCTGGCCTTCAGGGCTCGAGTCTTCCTCTATGCGTGCCGGGAAGTCGCCGATCGGCCCTTCGTTGTAGAGGCGGCTCATCTTGACGTCCACGCGGGTGTCGAGGGGCAGTGGCTTGAGGGCGGTATAGCGCCATTCGGGCACCGAGGACAGGATCACCACGCCGTTGCCGTCGGCGATCAGGGCCGGTGCGCCTAGCAGTTCCCAGGCCTGGTCGAGTTGTCCGAGGCTGATCTTGATGACGGCCACGCCGACCACCCGCTCGCCGTCGCGGATCGGCGTGGACACGAAGTAGCCCGGTTCGCCGCGGGTGGTGCCGATGGCAAAGTGGCGCCCGACGCGTCCAGCGAGGCCTTCGGCGAAATAGCTGCGGAAGGACAGGTCCTCGCCGACGAAGTTCTCGCTCGGGTGGTTCCAGTTGCTGGAGGCGAGCACGATGCCGCGCGGGTCCACCACGAAGATCGCAATGCTGCCGATGTGCTCGTTGAGCTGCTGCAGGAAGCGGTTGGCGGCATGTACGCTCGCTGGGCTGCGCGGGCTGCGCATCACGTTGAGGACTTCTTCGTTGAGCTGGATGGTGGCCGGGATGTGGGCGTAGCGGTTGACGATGCCGTCCACGGCGGCGGCGAACAGGTCCAGTCGATGACCGGCGTCGGTGCGCAGGGTCTGCATGCCCTGGTATTCGCTGGCCCGGTAGCCGCCGATGCCGATCAGGCCGATCACCAGCAGGAAGGCGGCGACGATCAGCGGGTTCGGCGACACGGAGCGCGAGGGCGGCAGCTGCTGCGGGGCCGGTGCCGGAGGGGTGTCGGTCATCGAGTGTCGGTGTGCTTCCGTTGGTGGGGTGGCGGGGGCGGGAAGGATGCGCCCGCCCGCCGGCCGGCGGTGGAGGCGTCTCCGCTCAAGGATACAGCCCCCGCAGCGCCCCTGCCGGGCCGGCGGGGGCGGTGCTTCTCTCCGCGTTCTTGCTCAGTATTCCATGAACATCCGCTGCAGTTCCTTGCTGTCCTGGGTCTTGGTCAGGGCCACGGCGGCGAGGATGCGGGCCTTCTGGGGGTTGAGGTCGTGGGCGACGACCCAGTCGTACTTGTCGTCGGGCTGCTCGGCGTTGCGCAGCACGAAGCCGCCGCCGACCACGCGGGACGAGCGGATGATCTGCACGCCCTTGCCGCGCAGTTCCTGCAGGGCCGGTACGACTGCGCCGCTGACCGAGCCGTTGCCGGTGCCGGCGTGGATGACGGCGCGAGCGCCGCCTTCGGCGAAGGCCCTGTAGGCGGTGGGGGTGGCATTGCCGTAGCCGTAGGCGATGTCCACCGGGGCCAGCTTGTCGAGCTTGTCGATGTCGAACTCGGTGCCGGTGGTGTGGCGTTTGGCGGGGGCGCGGAACCAGTAGGTCTTGCCTTCGACGATCATGCCCAGCGGGCCCCACGGGCTCTTGAAGGCTTCGGTCTTGATGTTGACCGACTTGCTCACGTCGCGGCCGGTGTGGATCTCGTCGTTCATGGTGACCAGCACGCCCTTGCCGGCAGCGTCCTTGGCCGCAGCCACGGCCACCGCGTTGTAGAGGTTGAGCATGCCGTCGGCGGACATGGCGGTGCCCGGCCGCATGGAGCCGACCACCACCACCGGCTTGTCGGTCTTCAGTACCAGGTTCAGGAAGTAGGCGGTTTCTTCCAGCGTGTCGGTGCCGTGGGTGATCACGATGCCGTCCACGTCCGGCTGGCGGGCGAGGGCCGCGACGCGCTTGCCGAGGGTCAGCAGGTTGTCGTTGGTGAAGCTCTCGGAGGCGATCTGGAAGACCTGCTCGCCGCGGACCTCGGCGACATTGGCCAGTTCCGGCACGCCGGCGATGAGCTTGTCCACCGGCACCTTGGCGGCCTGGTAGGTGGCGCTGTTGGCGACACTGGCGCCGGCCCCGGCAATGGTGCCGCCGGTGGCGAGGATCACCACGTGGGGCTTGCCGTCGGCGTAGGCGGCGGGAAAGGCGCCGGCCAGGCTGGCGGCGAGGAGGGATGACAGGACGAAGGGGCGGGTGAACAGACGGTTCATGGTGGGTCTCCTGGGTGTGGGGTATGGGTTTGGGGGGCGATCAGAAGTTGTGGCGGATGCCGGCGGCGATCGAGCGGTTGTCCAGCCCGGCGGCGGTGCCGAGGAAGCTGTAGGCGCCGCCTCCGCCGACGGTCTGCGCGCTGTCGTTGTCGATCCGGGTGTAGTAGGCGTAGAGCTTGCTGCGCTTGGACAGGTTGTAGTTGTAGGCCACGGTGTACTGCTTGCCGGCGGTGTCGTGGGTTCCACTGTAGTCGCCGGCCACGCCGACGTTGAGGTGGAACTCGTGGGCGCCGACCGGGGCCATCACGGCGACCCGGTAGTAGTTGCGGCTGACGGCGTCGGTGAGGGTGTCGCGGCGGGAGCGCTCGAACAGCGCGCCGAGCACCAGGGGGCCGAAGTTGTAGCTGCCGCCGGCAGTGATCGCGCGGTCGTTGTTGAGGCGGACGGCGTCGCTGCCATCCAGGTCCTTGGTGTTCTGGGCGGACACGTAGGTGATGGCGGCGTGCAGCGGGCCCTGGTCGTAACTGCCGACCAGGCCGAGGTGGTGGGGCGTGCGCTTGGTGCCGGTGGTTACGGGGGCCTCGTCCAGCAGCGCGTAGTCGGCCTCGAAGGTGAAGCCGGCGATGGTCGGGCTGGTGTACCACACGGTGTTGTTCATGCGCCCGCCGGCGGCGGTGGAGTTGCCGCTGACGGCCGGTGACAGCAGCGCATCGGCGGAATAGCCCGAGTCGTGGTTGTGCATGCTGATGTAGTCGTAGAGTGCGTAGTACGCCGGGCCGAGGGTGCGCCCGAGGCGCAGCGTGCCCTGGGCGGTACGCAGGCCGACGAAGCTGTCGCGGCTGGCCAGGGACGTGGAGTCGCTGCCGTCGACGCGGATGCGGCTTTCGACCTGAAAGAGTGCGGCCATGCCGCCGCCCAGTTCCTCGGTGCCGCGGAAGCCGATGCGCGAGGCGTTGTCATTGACGACGTTGTGGGCTGGGCCTTGTTCCGCCTTGACGTTTTCGAAGGTGGCGTTGATGCGTCCATAGAACACCACGTTGGAGTCGGCGTGGGCATTCAGTGCGGCGAGGCCTGCAAGCGTGACCAGGGTGATGCGGGTCGTTCTCTTCATTTTTCTGGATTCGGGCGTGGGGTGGGCGGCGGGGCTCATTCGAAAGCCTTGTCGTTGGGCGCCTTGTAGAGCTTGAGCATGGCGTCGGAGAGCGGGAAGTTGAGGTTCAGTCCCTTGGGGGGGATGGGCTGGGTGAACCACTTCTTGTAGATGGCCTCGGCCTCGCCGGAGGTCATGGTCTTGGCGAGGGCGGCATCGACGACCTTCTTGAAGCCGGGGTCGTCCTTCCTGAGCATGCAGCCGTAGGCCTCGAAGCTCTGCGGTGTGCCGGTGACGACCCAGTCGGCGGGGCGCTTGGCCTTGGCCATTTCGCCGTAGAGGAGGGCGTCGTCCATCATGAAGGCGACGGCGCGGCCGGTCTCGAGGGTGAGGAAGGCCTCGCCGTGGTCCTTGGCGGAGATGATGTTCATGCCGAGCTTCTTGTCCTCGTTCATCTTGCGGATGAGGCGCTCGGAGGTGGTGCCGGCGGTGGTGACGACGTTCTTGCCGGCGAGGTCGGGGAAGTCCTTGATGCCGGACTCCTTCTTGGTCATCAGGCGGGTGCCGATGATGAAGAGGGTGTCGGAGAAGGCGACCTGGCGGGCGCGCTCGGCGTTATGGGTGGTGGAGCCGCACTCGATGTCGATGGTGCCGTTCTGGATGAGGGGGATGCGGTTCTGGGAGGTGACGGGGGTGAGTTTGACCTGCAGGCTGGGCAGTTTGAGGTTGGCCTTCACCGCGTCGACGACCTTGAGCATCAGCTCCTGGCTGTAGCCGACGACCTGCTGCTTGTCGTCGTAGTAGGAGAAGGGGATGGACGACTCCCGGTGGCCCAGGGAGATGGTGCCGCTGTCCTTGATCTTCTTGAGGGTCGGCGATTCCTGGGCGGCGGCGGACTGAGCCAGTCCGCCGGCGAGCAGGCAGGTCAGGACGAACTTCGGTGGGGCGTGCATGGTCGGTGTCTCCAATGTTCTGTTTTATTGGCGCGGCAGCGTCGCGCTGACTTCTCTTTGCACGGGCTGTGCCAGCCGTCCGACCATGCAGGAGGCGTTGCAAGTGATTGATTCGAAATGGCGTGGTGATGCCGAACGGCATAGATGTGTTCGGTTTTCCGGATGAGGCCTGGATAGAAGGTCGGAAATCCGGATGAGCCGGGGGCAGACGGGGAGGGCGGCGATGGCGATCAATTTGCTATTGAGAACCATTCGCGTTAATGCTAATGTCCGAATTGCTCCCCTCAACCCCGGCCTTGGCCGGCTCATGAAAGGTATCCGTCATGCGTTCCACCCTGTTCGCCCTCACCATCGCCCTGCTGCCCGCCGCCGCCTTTGCTGGCGCCAAGTGCGAGCCCCATCCCAAGTCCGAATGGATTCCCGAGGCAGAAGCGAAGGCACGCCTGGAGGCCCAGTACGAGGTCCGCAAGTTCAAGATCGACGGCTCGTGCTACGAGATCTATGGCAAGAACAAGGAAGGCAAGAAGGTCGAGATCTATTTCGATACCAAGACCCTGGCCATCGTGAAGGCCGAGATCGAGCAGTAAGTGCATCGCGAAGCTCGCCCGCGCCCCGTGTGGAATCGTCTCGTCCGTCTGACGCACTGGGGCGTTGCAGGGCTTGTGCTGTTCAACTCCTTCAACGAGAGCGGAGAGATCCACCGGCTCGCCGGCTACGTGGCGGTGGCGTTGGTGCTGCTGCGCCTCGTGCACGGGCTGATGGCAGCAGGCGGCTCGACCGCCGCCCTGCCGCTGCCCGGCTGGCAGGCGATCCGCTTACACCTGGCTGATCTGCTGCGCGGCAAAGGCCATACCGGCGTAGGCCACAATCCGGTCGGGCAGTGGATGGCCTACCTGTTGTGGATGCTGATCATCGCCCTCGGCGTGACCGGCTGGATGGCCCGCCTGGACGCCTTCTGGGGCGACGACTGGCTGATCGAGCTCCACCAGGGGCTGGCCGACGGGCTGCTGGGCTGCGTGGCGGTGCACCTGGCCGGCGTGGTGGTGATGAGCATCGTGCAGCGGGAGAACCTGGCCCGGGCCATGGTCACCGGGCGCAAGGGCGGCTGAAGCTGCAGGCGGCCGGGGCGGGCTGCTAAAATGTTGAATTAGTCATCTGCCGACGGAAATTCGCCATGCCGAACCTGACCCTCACCCGCCCCGACGACTGGCACCTGCACGTGCGCGACGGCGCCGCCCTGGCTGTGGTGGTGCCCGACACCGCCCGCCGTTTCGGCCGGGCGCTGATCATGCCCAACCTCAAGCCGCCGGTGACCAGCGTGGAGCAGGCCGCGGCCTACCGGGAGCGCATCCTCGCCGCTGTGCCGGCCGGCCTCAAGTTCGCGCCGCTGATGACGTTGTACCTCACTGACAGCCTCAAGCCCGAAGAGATCGACAAGGCCGCCGCCAGCGGCTTCATCCCCGCCGCCAAGCTCTACCCGGCCGGCGCGACGACCAACTCGGACGCGGGCGTCACCGACATCGCCAAGGTCCATCCCGTGCTCGAACGGATGGCCGAGGCGGGCATCGTTCTCTGTGTTCATGGCGAGGTAACCCATGCTGACGTTGATATCTTTGATCGCGAGCGCGTCTTTATCGATCGCGTGCTGGCGCCGCTTGCAGCGCGCTACCCGACCCTGCGCATCGTCTTCGAGCACATCACGACGGCCGACGCGGCGCAGTTTGTAACCGAGGCAGGCCCCAATGTGGGGGCGACCATCACCGCCCACCACCTGCTGCTCAACCGCAACGCGATCTTTGCCGGCGGCATCCGGCCGCACCACTATTGCCTGCCGGTTCTCAAGCGCGAGACCCACCGGGAGGCGCTGGTGAAGGTCGCCACGTCCGGCAGCAACAAGTTCTTCCTCGGTACCGACTCGGCGCCCCACGCCAAGAGCACCAAGGAGTCCGCCTGCGGCTGCGCCGGCTGCTACACCGCCCACGCTGGCATCGAGCTGTATGCCGAGGCCTTCGAGCAGGCCGGTGCGCTGGACAAGCTGGAAGCCTTCGCCAGCTTCAACGGCCCGGACTTCTACCGCCTGCCGCGTAACACCGACACGATCACGCTGGCGAAGGAAAGCTGGGACGTGCCGGCCGGCGTTGACTACCTGCCGGGCGATCCGCTGGTGCCGCTGCGCGGCGGCGAGCAGATCCACTGGAAACTGGTCTGAGTTTCTCGATACGACGATGCGCGCGACCTCTGTCCTCAAGACGCTGCTGATCCTCGCCGCCGTGCCCTTGCTCTCCGCCTGCGAGAATGACGGCATCGCCTACCTCATCGACGGCAAGGACCACTCCATCTCCCTGCTGCGCGAGCAGCGCTGGTTCTGGAGCGACGAGGTGGCCCAGTCCATCGTCGTGTCGCGCATGCCCACCTGCCTGCGCCGCTACGAGATCAAGCCCGGTGTCGCCGGCGCGGTGAAGATGGAGGTCTACGAAGCTGGCGACTACCTGTGGGCCCTCAAGCAGGGCAAGAACTGGTATCTCGCCGGCACGGAAAGATGCGAGTTCCAGCGCTGGGACGACCCGCCGGAGGAGCCGCCCGGGCGGCTCGTCGGTACCTTCACGCGCAAGAACGACACGCTGGAGTTCGTCGAGGCCACCGAGCAGTCCAAGCCGATCAAGCCCTCCGCCGAATGAGTGCGTCTGTCGACGTTCCGGCGGCGCTGGCCGACCGTCCG
This sequence comes from Zoogloea sp. GW822-FHT05C07, assembly GCF_058800215.1. Taxonomy (NCBI): domain Bacteria; kingdom Pseudomonadati; phylum Pseudomonadota; class Betaproteobacteria; order Rhodocyclales; family Zoogloeaceae; genus Zoogloea; species Zoogloea sp. GW822-FHT05C07. The sequence continues at coordinate 1,152,766 of NZ_CM179510.1, read as the reverse complement.
CTGTTCGACGGGCTGGCCGGCTTGCTGGCGCGTTTCACGGCGCAGGGCCTGCCGGGGCACGACGCGCTCGATGCCTTGTATGCCGAGGCGACTGTTGGCGCGGACGTTCGCCGGCTGCGCTTCGTGCCGCCAGTGGAAGGCGCCGTCTACGAGGCCTACATCGCCGGCCACGACGCGGTGCCGACGCGGCCCGACGACTGGCACGACTTCTTCAACGCGCTGGCCTGGTGCGTGTGGCCGCGCAGCAAGTCGGCCTGCAACCGGCTGCATCTGCAGGCCTTCGAGGCCCGTTCCTCCGCTGGACTGAACGGGCGCGGCCCACTGCGCGACGCGCTGACCCAGTTCGACGAGTGCGGTGTGCTGGTGGCCGGTTCCGATGCGGAAATCCTGCAGCTGCTGGCCGCTCATGAATGGGAGGAGGCGTTCTGGCGGCGGCGCCAGCGCCTCGCCGAGAGCACCCGCTTCCTGGTTTTCGGGCATGCCACCTGGGACCAGTTGCGTGCGCCCTTCACGGGGTTGTGCGCCAAGGCGATCTACCGGCAGGTGGATGAGGCCTGGCTCGGCTTGCCGGTCGGGCAGCGCCAGGCGGAGGCCGACGCCTGGCTGGCCGCGCATCTCGCCAGCATCGCCGACGCGCTGGCACCGGCGGCGCTGCGGCCCTTGCCTCTGCTGGGCATTCCAGGTGTCACGCCAAACAGCGAAAACGCGGATTACTATCGTGACCGGCGGCAGTTCCGCCCCCGTGCCCACTCGCGGCACGCTGTGCGATCCCCTGCGATGGCGTGACGGCTTGACCGGCGAAGCGGGGGCACCGAATATTCGCGCTCGATTTTCTCCGTGCCGCGGGCGCGGAGGCTCCTTGACCACTTGTGGGTGATCCCATCATGCAGATCGTGTCGGCCCTGCGTTCCTTCCTCGAACTCGATATCACACCCGACAGCGACGGCGTACTGGCCACCCGGCGCAGCAACCTGCGCCGCCTGCGGGTTTTTTCCGTGGTCTTCCTGCTGATCCTGGTGCCGGGCCTGGTGTGGAATTTCCTGCGCCCCCCTGAATACCGGGCGACCGCCCGGGTGCAGTTCACCGCTGGCTCCGATGTGCCGCGGGGCACGTCCGCGCCGGCCGGAGGCGAAAGCGGGCAGGCCGACCTGCTGACCCAGGTGCAGGTGCTGACCAGCCGTCCGCTGCTCGACAAGGTGGCCCGGGCGCTCGGTGACAGCGGGCATCCGCTGACGGGGAGCGATCCGGCCGCCGAGCTGCAGACCATGATCGGGGTCGCCCCGGTGGAGGGCACTGGCGTCATCGAACTGCAGGCGATCGGCCCCAAGCCGGAACTGCTGGCGGCGGTGCTGAATTCGCTCATCGAACAGTACACGACGGAAATGAAGGCCTCCTTCGGCGCGGCGGCCAGCGAAGGGCTGACGCGGGCACGGGAGGAGGCCGCCTCGCTGGCAAAGGCGGCCGTCGAAAGACGGGATCGGCTGGACGCCTTTCGGGCCAGGAACGGGGTAGTTTCCCCCGAGCGGGACGAGAACGAAGCCGTTTCCAAGATGAAGGGCCTGAGCGCCTCCCTCAGCACGGCCACCGAGAAGGTCGCGATTGCCGAATCCCGCCTGCGGGCCCTGCAGGAGCGTATCGACGCGGGCAAATGGGGCGCCAATCCGAAGGATGATTCGGCCCTCGCCGGGATGGAGGCGCGCTTGTCCCAGTGGCGCGAAGAATACCGGGAACTGGAGCGCACCTATACGCCGAGCTTCCTCAGCATGGATCCGCGGGCTCGCGCACAGCGTTCGCGGATGGCCGAGCTGGAGCGGCAGATCGATGCCCAGCGCGCCAATGGCCAGCAGATGGCGCTGGCGGCAGCCCAGGAGGAGGTGGCCAGCAGCCGTGCGACCGCTGAGAGGCTGCAGGCGCAGATCAGCACCCAGCGTGGCTCGATCCAGAACTTCTCGGAGCGCTTCGTGCAGGTCAAATCCCTGGAGAACGACCTGGCGCAGATCGAGAAGGCCGGCCGCGAGGCGCTGGAGCGTCTGGCCAAGATGGAGGCCAGCGAGCGCAGCCGCCTGCCGTCTCTGAGTCTCGTCGAGGCCGCCAATGTGCCCCAGTCGGCCTTTCGTCCGAACTACCTGCGCGATGGCCTGATCGTCCTCGGCCTGGCCTTCGGCCTGGGCCTGCTGGCGATCTGGTTCGTCGAACTGTTCAACCGCCCGCCGCCGGCCAAGGCGGCGCCGAGCAACACCACGCTGATCATCCCTCAGCCCTGGATGATGCCGGGAGGTGCTCCGCAGGCCATGCTGGGGCCGAACCACATTGCCAGCCTGCCTCCGGCGGGGGCCGCCGCGGGCCTGCTGCCGGCTGCGGCGGCGAGCCTGCGGGAGCTGCGCCAGGACGAATTGACCGCCTTGCTGGCGGCGGCGCCCGGCAAGGCCCGGGATGTCGTGGCACTGCTCCTCCTTGGCCTGAGCTCGAGCGAGGCGCTGGCCCTGCGCGCGGCTGACCTGGATGGCGCAGCCGGAACCCTCAAGGTCGGCGGCGCCGCGGCGCGTACGCTGCCGGTGCCGGCCTGGCTGCTCAAGGATCTGACGGTGGACGCCGGGGCGCCGGATGCGCCGCTGCTGCAGGGGGAGGGCGGTACTGCGCTGAGCACCGAGGATGTGCAGTCCATGCTCGCCTGCGCCGCCTTCGACGGTGGACTGGTCAATGCAGCCAGCATCACGCCGGAGGCTTTGCGGCATACTTGCACCGCCTGGCTGGTGCGCCAGGGGTTGCGCTTTTCAGATCTGGCGGCGCTGGTCGGGCGCCCCAATGCCGAGGACCTGTCGGTCTATGCCGATCTTGCGCCCGCCGGGCCCAAGAGGAGCACCGCCGAAGTCGATGTGCTGATGCCTTCGCTGCGGGACATCGAAGCTTGAGGCCGGACCCAGAATTTTTATCAAGGAAGTGAACATGCTGCAGAAATACCCCGCCTTCCCCGGTGTGGCCGGCCCGGTCGTCGTGATCGTCATGGACGGTTACGGCCTGCCCAAGAACGACGCCGGCAGCGCCATTGCCGCCGCCCGCAAGCCGACTCTCGACCGCCTGTTCGCCAACTATCCGAACATCTCCCTGCGCGCCCACGGCACCGCCGTCGGCATGCCGTCGGACGACGACATGGGCAACTCGGAAGTCGGCCACAACGCCATCGGCGCAGGCCAGGTGTATTCCCAGGGGGCCGCGCTGGTGGCCAACGCGATTGCCGACGGTTCGATCTGGCAAGGAGAGGCCTGGCAGCAGATCGTAGCCGGCGCCAAGTCCGGCCGTGGCGTGATCCACTTCATCGGCCTGTTCTCCGACGGCAACGTGCATAGCCACATCGACCACCTCAAGGCGATGGTCGTGCAGGCCAAGGCCGAAGGCGTGAAGACCGTGCGCATCCACGCGCTCATCGACGGTCGCGACGTGCCCGAGACCAGCGCGCTGGAATACGTGGTGCCCTTCGAAGCCTTCCTGGCCGAAGTCAGCACCGACGGTTTCGACGCCCGCATCGCCTCCGGCGGCGGCCGCCAGTACATCACCATGGACCGCTACGACGCCAACTGGCCGATGGTCGACAAGGGCTGGAAGACCCACGTGCTCGGCGAAGGCACCCAGTTCGCCAACGCCACCGCGGCCATCAACGGCCTGCGCGAGCGCCATCCGGGCACCATCGACCAGGATCTGCCGGAGTTCGTCATCGCTGACGGCGGCAAGCCCATCGGCACCATCGAGGACGGCGATTCGGTCGTCTTCTACAACTTCCGCGGCGACCGGGCCATCGAGATCACCCGCGCCTTCGTCGAGGACGACTTCGACAAGTTCGACCGCGTGCGCCACCCCAAGGTCACCTACGCTGGCATGCTCCAGTACGACGGCGACCTGCAGCTGCCGAAGCGCTTCCTGGTGGCTCCGCCGGCCATCAAGGACACTTCCGGCGAATGGTTCAGCAAGGCCGGCCTGGCCCAGTTCGCGTGCTCCGAGACGCAGAAGTTCGGTCACGTGACCTACTTCTGGAACGGCAACCGCTCCGGCAAGTTCGAAGGCGAAACCTGGCAGGAAGTCCCCAGCGACGTGGTGCCGTTCGAGCAGCGTCCTTGGATGAAGGCCGCCGAGATCACCGACGCGCTGATCGCCGCGCTGCAGTCCGGCCAGTACAAGATTCTGCGCTGCAACTACGCCAACGGCGACATGGTCGGCCACACTGGCAACTTCCAGGCAGCGGCGATTGCCGTCGAGGCTGTTGACCTGGCCCTGTCGCGGCTGCTGCCGGCCATCGACGCCGCCGGTGGGGTAGCGCTGATCACCGCCGACCACGGCAATGCCGACGAGATGTTCGAACTGGACAAGAAGACCAAGCAGCCCGCCCTCAACAAGGACGGCTCCTTCAAGGCCAAGACCGCCCACACCCTCAACCCGGTGCCGCTGATCCTCTACGACAACGTCAGCGGCGGCAAGCTGGGCCTCAAGCAGACCCCGACCGCCGGCCTGTCGAGCATCGCCGCCACCGTCGCCAACCTGCTCGGGCTGGAAAAGCACGCCAAGTGGGACGAGGGCGTGCTGAAGGTGAAGTAAAGGTCTGATCCTGTTGGGGGCGCTTCATCGGCCCCCATGGGAAGTTTGTCCCGACGGCCTGCCGCCGTGCCCGCTTGCGTTAGGGGCAGGGCTGCAGGCCGCGTGCCATCAGGGCACGATCACATAGTCGGGGTTGGCGATGGCGAAGACGGCCTGGCGGTCTGCGGCCGGCGGGTAGATCCACTGGGTGGTGATGTCCCGCTTGAGGTTCTTGGCGTCCTGCCGCGTCAGGCTGATCTGGCGGTCCCAGCCTTCGGTGTACAGCGCGCCCCAGGCGCCGAGATCCAGGCAGGTCACGTACTTGGGCTGGCTGTAGGCGTGCAGCGGCAGGCCGATCAGTTCGGCGGCGGCATTGTGGCCGGCGACCCGCCCGAGGCTCAGCGCGTGCTGGCAGGACATGAGGGCCACGTTGCCCTGGTCGTCCGTGGCCGCATGGGCGACGTCGCCGGTGACGAACACGTCGGCCGCCTGGCTGGCGCGCAGGTAGGGATCGACGTGGACGCGGCCCTGGGCGTCATGCTCACCGGGAATCTGCGCAGCGAGCGGATTGGCGCGGGCGCCGGCGGTCCACACGACGGTGCTGGCTTCGATGCGCTGTCCCGCCGAAGTCGTGATCCCGCCCGCGTCGATGGCCGTCACCGCGATGCCGGTGACGATCTCCACGCCGCACTCGGCCAGCGCCGCCTCGATGACCGGTCGCGGCTCCGGGCCCAGGTCGGGGCCGATGCCCGGCGCTTGTTCGATCACCACCACGCGAACCTCGGCTTCCGTGCCCAGAATCCCGCGCAGGCGCTGCGGCATTTCCGCCGCCGTCTCGATGCCGGTGAGACCGCCGCCAACGACGACCACCGTGTTGCGCGCCGGTGTTGCGGGGCATGTCGCCAGGGCGGCGAGGTGTGCCGCGAGGGTCTTGGCGTTGGCCAGCTGGTCCACATTGAAGCTGAACTCCGCGATGCCCGGGACAGGCGGCTGGAACAGCGTGCTGCCGGTGGCAAGCACGAACTTGTCGTAACCCAGGGTGCTGCGTGCGCCATCGTTGCTGACGACCTCGACTTCATGACGGTCGCTGCGGATCGACTCGACCCGTCCGGCCATGTGGCGGACTCCGGTCGCTGCGAACAGCGCCAGCAGGTCCGGATCGATGTTCTCGATAACGGCTTCGTAAAGGCGCGGGCGGACGACCAGCGTGGGGCTCGGGGACACCACCACCACCTCGACGTCCGTCCTGCCGGCCAGCCCGACTGCACGGGCTGCCGACAGCGCTGCCCACAAACCGGCAAAGCCGGAACCCGCGATGACAATTTGCTGCGTCATTCCATGTACTCCTAGCAAACGCCGGACGTAGAGGGGCCTTGCGCAGGGGCGCAATAATTCGCTCGGCACATCCGGCAGGGGCCGAGGGCGATTGACCTAAGGGGAGGGCGGCGCGGGCGGCATGCCGCGCCGCGAAGTATCAGGCCGGGGGCTTGGGCTTGCGGCCGGGCTTGCGGTTGCCGGTGCGCTCGCTGGTCCAGTCATGGACCTCGACGAAGAACTCGCCGGGTGCCTTGCGGCTGAAGCTGGTCGCCACCTCGGCGAGGGAGTGGGTCGCCAGCTCGTCACGCATCGCTTTTTCGGCCTGCAGCATGATCTTGTGGATGCCGCACACGCCGCTGGTCGCCCAGTCGGGCGGCGTTTCACCAAATACCGCACAGCGGCTGCGGATCTCCTGGCAATCGAAGAGCGGTTTGTCGCCTTCGATGGCATCGACGATGTGCAGGAAGTTGATCTCCTCCGGCGGCCGGGCCAGGCGGTAGCCGCCCCGCACGCCCTCGCTGGCGGCAACGATGCCGGCCTTTTCGAGCTTGGGGAAGATCTTGGCGACGAAGCTCGGCGAGATGCCCTGCAACTCTGCCAGGTCGCGACTGCTCAGCGCAGTGTCCCCTGAGCCGACGAGCCACAGGAGGCAGTGAATGCCGTATTCGACGCTAACGGTTAGATGTGCCATAACGCAGACTATATTTGTCTTTGTTTAAGATGACAACAAAAACGTGGACTTTATTTGTCTGCGTAAAAATCGCAGGAATGATGGACGGAATACATCAAGCTCGGCAGCCCGACATAAGCCACGCTTTCGTTGCCCCGGCGCTGCACGTGACAGACACCGCTGCAAGCCTTCTCACGGATGAAGTGCGGGCGTTAATCGCGGCGAGGCAGATGCACCGGCACAAGCCGGGTTGATTCAGTAGGCGCTGAAGCGTTGCGCCAGCTTGTGTTCACGGAAATGGGACACGACGAAATCGATGAAAGCCCGGGTCTTGGCCGGCAGCAGCTTTTGCGCAGGGAAGTAGAGCGAGAGGGCGCCGGCATCGGCATACCAGTCCGGCAGGACGCGGACGAGTCGTAGGCTGGCGAGATAGGGCTGGGCGTTGGGCATGCTGGCGACGGCGATGCCCAGGCCCTGCTCGGCCGCCTCAAGTGCAGCGGCCGGGTCGCTCATGGTCATGCGGACCTGCATGTCTATCGGCCTCTGTTCCTTATGGCGGGTGTCCTTGCTGTTGATCAGTGCCCACGGGCGGATACGCCCGGTTTGCGGCGAGCGAATGAGAATGCCGGCGTGTTGTTTCAGCTGGTCCGGATGTGTGATTGCGGGTTTATTGGAGAGATAGGCCTGGGAGGCGAGCAGCACCATGTGCGCCGGCGCCAGTTCGCGGGCGACCAGGCCGGGAGGGAGCTCGAAGCCGCCGCCGATGGCGGCGTCGAAACCCTCGGCGATCAGATCGACCTGGCGATTGTCGAAATGCCAGTCGGGCACGATGGCCGGATGCAGGGCGAGAAAGTCGCTGAGCAGGGGCACGATGTGCTCGCGCCCAAAGGCGTTGCCCATGCTGACCTTCAGCGTGCCGGCGGCTTGTCCTTCCGTATCGGCCAGGTTGGCGACCGCACTCTGGATAGTTGCCAGGCTGTTACTGACCTCGGCCAGGAAGCGCGTGCCGGCCTCGGTTAGGCGCAGGCTGCGCGTGCTGCGCTGGAACAGGCGTATGCCCAGGCCGGCCTCCAGCCGGGCCACGTTCTTGCCCACGGCGGCCGAGGTCAAGCCCAGGCGCCGTGCCGCTTCGGAGAAGCTGCCGGCTTCGGCGCTGCGAACGAAGCATTCGATGCTGCCTAAGGTTTCCATGCGCTTTTCAGACCCGCTCTAGTCGGTCTATTTGAAACTATTGGTTTAAAAAGAATAAAGGAATTCATGGCTTATCGCGATGAAGTGATCGGCGGATAGTGCGCTCCATGGCGTCGCGATAAGGCGGTGCCAAACCACTCAAGGAGAAGCATCATGTCGAAGCAGGCGCAAAACGTACAAGCCCAAGTCAATCATCTGGTCGGCAAGGTCGCCTTCGTTCAGGGCGGTTCGCGCGGCATTGGCGCCGCCATTGCCAGGCGGCTGGCACGTGATGGTGCCGCCGTGGCGCTGACTTACGCCAGTTCGGCCGGCAAGGCGCAGGAAGTCGTCGCAGAGATCGAAGCCGCCGGCGGTCGCGCCATGGCGATCAAGGCCGACAGCGCCGATGCCGTGCAGATCAAGGCTGCTGTGCAGCTGGCCGCCGACACCTACGGCAAGATCGACATCCTGGTGAACAACGCCGGTGTGCTGGCCCTGGGCAATGTTGCCGAGGCGGAGATTCCGCTCGAAGACATCGATCGCACGCTGGCCGTGAATGTGCGCAGCGTGATCGTCGCGTCGCAGGCGGTGGTCAAGCACATGGACCGGGGCGGCCGCATCATCACCATCGGCAGCACCAACTCCGACCGCATGCCCTTCCAGGGCGGCTCGGTGTACGCCATGAGCAAGGCGGCCATCGTCGGGCTGACCAAGGGCCTGGCGCGCGACCTCGGTCCGCTCGGCATCACGGTCAATAACATTCAGCCGGGCCCGATCGACACCGAGATGAATCCGGACAGCGGGGATTTTGCGCAGACCCTGAAGGGCCTGATGGCCCTGCCGCGCTACGGCTCGGCGGAGGAGGTGGCGAGTTTCGCGGCTTATCTGGCCGGCCCCGAGGCGGCCTACATCACCGGCGCCAGTCTGTTGGTCGATGGCGGATTCTCCGCCTGACCCCGGCGAATCCGGCCTCGCCGCCGGACGCCAACGGAAAAGGGGGCCGCAGCCCCCTTCCAATCCCCGCTCAGGGCAAGGCTTACTGGTTCTTGAATTCCGGCTTGCGCTTCTCGACGAAGGCGGCCATGCCTTCCTTCTGGTCGTCCAGCGCGAAGGCGGAATGGAAGACGCGGCGCTCGAACAGCAGGCCTTCGTTGAGGCTGCTCTCGAAGGACCGGTTCACCGATTCCTTGATCATCATGACCACCGGCAGGGAGTAGCCGGCGATGGTTTCGGCCGCCTTGAGAGCCTCGTCGACCAGCTGGTCGGCGGGGATCACGCGGGCGACGAGGCCGGACTTCTCGGCTTCGGCAGCGTCCATCATGCGGGCGGTCAGGCACAGGTCCATGGCCTTGCCTTTACCGACTGCGCGGGGCAGACGCTGGGTACCGCCGGCGCCGGGCAGGATGCCCAGCTTGACTTCGGGCTGGCCGAACTTGGCGGTGTCGGCGGCGAAGATCATGTCGCAGCTCATCGCCAGTTCGCAGCCGCCGCCGAGGGCGAAGCCGGCCACCGCGGCGATGATCGGCTTGCGGCAGGTCTTCACGCGTTCCCAGTTGCGGGTGATGTAGTCGCCCTTGTAGGCGTCCATGTAGCTGAAGTTGGCCATCATCGTGATGTCGGCGCCGGCCGCGAAGGCCTTTTCGGAGCCGGTGATGACGACACAGCCAATGTTCTCGTCGGCCTCGAAGCCGTTGAGGGCCACGCCCAGTTCGTCCACCAGCGCGTCATTGAGGGCGTTGAGGGCCTTCGGACGGTTGAGGGTGATCAGGCCGACCTTGCCGCGGGTCTCGACGAGAATGTTCTGATATTCCACTTGGTTCTCCTGTTGTCGCTGTTTTATTAGAGTGCCCCCGCCGTGCGCAGCCCGTCGATCTCCGCCGGGGTGAAACCCCAGTCGGCGAGCACGTCCTCGCCGGTGCCATCGACGACCGGCGGACGGGGCTGCGCGGGAATGCTGCGGCTGAAGCGTGGGGCCGGGGCCGGCTGCACGACGCCGCCGACCTCGATGAAAGTGCCGCGAGCCCGATTGTGCGGGTGTTCGGGTGCTTCGTCCATGTCCAGAACGGGCGCCACGCAGGCATCGCTGCCTTCCAGCAGCGCGCACCAGGCGTCGCGGCTGCGACTAGCCAGATGGGTGGCGAGGCGGGTTTTCAGTTCTGGCCAGCGGCTGCGTTCCCATTGCTGGCTGAAATCCGGATCGTCGATGCCGGCTTTTTGCAGGAGCAGTGCGTAGAACTGGGGTTCGATGGGGCCGATGGAGATGTACTTGCCGTCGGCGCAGCGGTAGGTGTCGTAGAACGGCGCACCGCCGTCGAGCAGGTTGGTGCCGCGCGCTTGCGACCACTGGCCCATGGCCTTCAGCGTGTACATCATGCTCATCAGCAGCGCCGAGCCGTCGGTCATCGCCGCGTCCACCACCTGGCCGTGGCCGGAGCTGCGCGCTTCTGTGAGGGCTGCCAGTACACCGACCACCAGCAGCATCGCGCCGCCGCCACAGTCGGCCACCAGATTCAGCGGCACCACCGGCTTGCCGCCGGCCTCGCCGATGGCGTGCAGCGCGCCGGACAAGGACAGGTAGTTGATGTCGTGGCCGGCGCTCTGGGACAGGGGCCCGTATTGGCCCCAGCCAGTCATGCGGCCATAGACGAGACGCGGATTGGCGGCCAGGCTCTCGGTGGGGCCAAGGCCGAGGCGCTCCATCACGCCGGGGCGGAAGCCCTCGATCAGGATGTCGGCGCCGGCAAGCAGGCGCCGTGCGGCGTCCAGGCCCTCGGCTTTCTTGAGGTCGAGGCGCACGACGCGACGGCTGCGGTTGAGGATGTCCCGCTGCGGATCGAAGATCTCGAAACCGGGCTTGGCGTTGGGGGGCGGCTTGCGTTCGATGCGCACCACCTCGGCGCCGAGGTCGGCGAGGATCATCGCGCCCATCGGGGCGGGGCCGAGGGCGGCGAATTCGACGATTTTCACGCCGTGGAGAGGACCCATGTTGTCTCCTTCCTGATTGGTTCTTGTGCGGACTGGCGCTGGAACGTGCGCAGAAGTTGCAACGAGGCCCCCGAGATCGAGAGGCGGAACGCCGCCGTAATCGATTACGGTGCGGTCCGGCCGCGCGAGATCGGGGGCCTCGTTATGGTTGATGCCTGGCTTTATTCAGCGGCGATGCTGCGGCCGATGACCAGACGCTGGATGTCGTTGGCGCCTTCGTAGATCTGGCAGATGCGCACGTCGCGGTAGATGCGCTCGACCGGGAAGTCGCTGGTGTAGCCGACGCCGCCGTGGATCTGGATGGCGTCGGAGGCGATCTTCTCGGCGGCTTCGGAGGCGAACATCTTGGCCATCGAGGCTTCCTTCAGGCAGGGCTTGCCGGCGTCCTTGAGCTGGGCAGCGCGCCACACCATCAGGCGGGCGGCGTCGAGCAGGGTGTTCATGTCGGCCAGCTTGAAGTTGACCGCCTGGTGCTCGATGATCGGCACGCCGAAGGTGACGCGCTCCTTGGCGTAGCGAATGGCGGCCTCGAAGGCGGCGCGGGCCATGCCGATGCTCTGGGCCGCGATGCCGATGCGGCCGGCTTCCAGGTTCGAAAGGGCGATCTTGTAGCCTTCGCCTTCCTTGCCGAGCAGGGCTGAAGCGGGCACGCGGCAGTTCTCGAGGATGATCTGCACGGTGTCGGAGGCATGCTGGCCCATCTTCTCTTCGGTACGGCCGACGATGAAGCCGGGCGTGGCAGTCGGCACCAGGAAGCAGGAGATGCCCTTCTTGCCGGCGGCCTTGTCGGTGACGGCGAAGACGATGGCCATCTGGGCGTGCTTGCCGGTGGTGATGAACTGCTTGACGCCGTTCAGCACGAAGTGGTCGCCGTCCTTGTCCGCCCGAGTGGTGATGGCCGCCGCGTCGGAGCCGGTGTGGGGCTCGGTGAGGCAGAAGCAGCCGAGCTTTTCGCCGCGGGCGAGGGGCTTCAGCCATTCTTCCTTCTGCGCATCGGTGCCGTACTTTTGCGTGATGCCGCAGGCCAGGGAGTTCTGCACCGAGACGATGGTAGAGGTGGCGCCGTCGCCGGCGGCGATCTCTTCCAGCGTCAGCACCAGGCTCATGTAGTCCATGCCGGCGCCGCCCCATTCCTCGGGCACTACCATGCCCAGCGCGCCGAGTTCGCCGAGTTCCTTGAGGGCCTGGGCGGGGAAGGTGTGATGCTTGTCCCATTCGGCGGCGAAGGGGGCGAGGCGCTCCTGCGCGAAGGCACGCATGGAGTCGCGGATCATTTCCTGTTCTTGGGTGAGGATCATCGTGTGGGTCCTTTCTTTACAGCATCTCGACGGCCAGGGCCGTCGCTTCGCCGCCGCCGATGCACAGGCTGGCAATGCCGCGCTTGCCGCCGGTTTTCTTGAGGGCGCCGAGGAGGGTGACGATGATGCGGGCGCCGGAGGCGCCGATGGGGTGGCCGAGAGCGCAGGCGCCGCCGTGGATGTTGACCTTGGCGGGGTCGAGGGCGAGGTCGCGGATGGCGGCCATGGTCACCACCGCGAAGGCTTCGTTGATCTCCCACAGATCCACGTCGCCAGCACTCCAGCCGGCCTTGGCGAGGAGCTTCTGCATCGCGCCGACCGGGGCGGTGGGGAACAGGGCCGGGGTGTTGGCGTGGTTGGTGTGGCCGACGATGCGGGCCAGCGGCTTGGCGCCCAGCTTTTCGGCGGTGGAGGCGCGCATCAGCACGAGGGCGGCGGCGCCGTCGGAGATGGAGCTGGAGTTGGCCGGGGTCACCGTGCCGTCCTTCTTGAAGGCCGGCTTGAGGCTCGGGATCTTCTCGATGTTGGCCTTGGGCGGCTGCTCGTCGCTGGCGATGGTCACGTCGCCCTTGCGGCCGGCGACGGTGACGGGGGTGACTTCCCACTCGAAGGAGCCGTCCTTGATGGCGGCCTGGGCGCGGGTGGTCGAGGTGATCGCCCAGGCGTCCTGCTCCTCGCGGGTGAAGCCGTAGGAGGCGGCGCATTCTTCAGCGAAGGTGCCCATCAGGCGGCCGTTGGTTTCCTTGCCGTAGCGGTCTTCGAGGCCGTCGAAGAACATGTGGTCGAGCACCTGGCCGTGGCCGAGGCGCATGCCGCCGCGGGCCTTGGGCAGCATGTAGGGGGCGTTGCTCATGGACTCCATGCCGCCGGCGACGATCACGTCGCTGCTGCCGGCCACCAGCAGGTCATGGGCCAGCAGCGTGGCCTTCATGCCGGAGCCGCACACCTTGTTGATGGTGGTACAGCCGGCGGACAGGGGCAGGCCGCCGTTGAGGGCGGCCTGGCGGGCCGGCGCCTGGCCGAGGCCGGCGGGCAGCACGCAGCCGAAGATCAGTTCCTGCACCACGTCGGCGGGCAGGCCGGAACGCTCGACAGCGGCCTTGACGGCGACGCCGCCCAGCTGCGGCGCGGTGAGGCTGGCGAAGTCGCCCTGGAAACCGCCCATCGGGGTGCGGGCGGCGGAGACGATGACGATCGGGTCGTGGGTGCTCATGGTGTGTGGCCTTTCGCGAATTCGGTGGGGAAGGGGCTTACTTGGCGGCCATGCGGATGGCGCCGTCGAGGCGGATCACTTCGCCGTTCAGGTAGCTGTTGCTGAAGATGTGTTCCACCAGCGCGGCGTACTCGGCCGGCTTGCCCATGCGGGAGGGGAAGGGAACCATCTTGCCGAGGGCCTCCTGCACGTCGGCGGGCATGCCGAGCAGCATCGGGGTTTCCATGATGCCGGGGGCGATGGTCATCACGCGGATGCCGGTGCGGGATAGTTCGCGGGCGATTGGCAGGGTCATGGCGACCACGCCGCCCTTGGACGCGGCGTAGGCAGCCTGGCCGAGCTGGCCGTCGAAGGCGGCCACCGACGCGGTGCTGACGATCACGCCGCGCTCGCCGCCGGCGTTGGGCTCGTTCTTGCTCATGATCTCCGCGGCGAGGCGGGTCATGTTGAAGGTGCCGATCAGGTTGATGTTGATGGTGCGGGCGAAGGACTCCAGCTTGTGGGCGCCTTCCTTGCCGACGACCTTCTCGGCCGGGGCGATGCCGGCACAGTTCACCAGGCCACGCAGGGTGCCCAGCTCGACGGCGGCGGCGAAGGCCGCCTTGGCGCTGTCCTCACCGGTCACGTCGGTGGCGACGAAGCGGGCGTTGGCGCCCAGCTCGCGGGCCTGGGCTTCACCGGCTTCCTTGTTCACATCGGCCAGCACGACCTTGCCGCCCTTGGCGACGATCATCTGCGCGGTGGCGGCGCCGAGGCCCGAACCGCCGCCGGTCACCACGAATACGTTGTTCTGGATTTCCATCTATCTCTCTCCTCGTTGCTGTCGGCTGAATGGCCCGCCCAAGCGGGCACGATGTGGGGCGCAGTCTAGGCACAAGCCCGGCTGGCTTCCATGCCTAAAACGCTCAATGTGGATGATAGAATTTGCCACATCGAAAGGGCGCAAAGCCCCGTGTGGCGCGGCGAGGCGTGGTTCCGGCAGCCCGTCGGGGGCGCGCTTCCGGGGCTGCGTCCCGAACCCTTTCCCTGTTCCTGTTTCCGGCCGGATTTCCATGAGCGAACCCACGTCCGACAAGGGCACGATCTCCATCGGCTTCGTCCATGAAGCGCTGGTGGAAGTTCGCGCGCGCGGTTTCGACGTGGACGCGCTGTTGAACCAGGCCGGCATCTCGCCGGAACTTCTCAACGCGCCGCAGGCGCGGGTGTCGTCGGAGCACTTCGCGGTGCTGTGGCACCTCATCGCCCAGGTGATGGACGACGAGTTCTTCGGCATGGATTCCCACCGCATGAAGGCCGGCAGCTTCACGCTGCTGTGCCATAGCGTGATCCATTGCGACACGCTGGAACGGGCGCTGCGCCGGGCGCTGCGCTTCTTCCGGCTGCTCCTCGACGACCTGGAAGGCGTGCTGGTACGCGACGGCGAGACGGCCCGCGTCGAGATCATCGACCGCCAGGCCGAGCCGCGGCGGGCCTTCGCCTACGGCACCTTCCTGATCATTCTGCACGGACTGGCCTGCTGGCTGATCGGGCGGCGCATTCCGCTGGGCCATGCGCGCTTCCGTTGCCTGGAGCCGGACTTCAGCGCCGAGTGGCGGGTGCTGTTCTCGCCGGACCTGCGCTTCGGCGACGCATGCACCGAGATCGCCTTTCCAGCCGAATTCCTCGACATGCCCACCGTGCAGAACGAGCGCACGATGAAGCTGTTCCTGCGCAGCGCGCCGGCCAATTTCCTGGTCAAGTACCGTAACAGCGAAGGGCTGGTGGCGCGCATCCGGCGCCGCCTGCGGCGGTTGCCGCCGGACGCGTGGCCGGACTTCGAGACCCTCGCCCAGCAGCTGCATTTCTCGGTGTCCACGTTGCGCCGGCACTTGCTCGACGAAGGCCAGTCTTACCAGTCGATCAAGGACGACCTGCGTCTCGACCTGGCGATCAGCCAGCTCAGCCATTCGGACAAATCGGTGCTCGACATCGCGCTGGAGCTGGGCTTCGCCGAGGCCAGCGCGTTTCACCGGGCGTTCAAGAAGTGGACCGGCGCACGGCCGGGCGAATACCGGCGCGCCCTCGCCGGACACTAGCGGAAAGGGAGCATCCTGATGGCGGCCGAAACCTCACCCTCCAGGCCGGCACGTCGTTTCCGCTGGCCGCTGCACATCCATATTTCAACGCTGTTCTTCGTGCTGGTGCTGCTCGCCGGCGGCAGCATCGCCTGGCTGTCCTACACGCGCAGCGCGCAGATGCTGGAGCGGGCCGCCGGCGATCTGCTGGGGCGCATCTCGCAGCAGACGGCGGGCGATATGGAGAGCCTGCTGCAGCCCGTCAACGCCAGCCTGCGCCTGCTGGCCCTGCAGCCGCTGGTGCGGACCGGCACGCTGGCCGAGCGGCGCGAGAGCCTGGCGGTCCTGCAGGAGGCGCTGCTGGCCACGCCATCGGTGAGTTCCTTCTACGTCGGCTACGCGACCGGCGACTTCTTCCTGCTGATGCGCTTCACCAGCGACGAGGACCGGCGCCAGCTCGGCGCGCCGCGGGGGGCGGCCTATGTGATCCAGAGCATCGCCGGGCAGGACGGCCGCTTCATTTTCCTCGACGATGCGCTGGCCGAGCTGAAGCTGCGGGAGCGCCCGGAATATCCGAGCAATTACGATCCGCGCCGGCGCGGCTGGTACACGCAGGCCATGGGCAGCCGCGACTCGGTGCTGACCGCGCCCTACCTGTTCGCGGCCACCGGCAAGCTCGGCATGACGCTGGCGCGCCGTGCCGAGTCCGGCCGTGCGGTGGTGGGGGCCGACATCCGCCTGGCCGCGCTGGATGACACGCTGCGCCGCCAGCGCATTACGCCGGGCTCGCAGCTGGTGCTGTTCGACGTGGACAAACGGGTGATCGCCTACTCGGAGCCGGGCTGGCAGCCCCGTGCTGTCGGCGGCACGGTCGAGCGGCCGCTGCTGTCCGCGCTGGACGGTGGCGGGTTGGCGGGGCTGGCAGCCCGCTTGCCTGGGCTCGACAGATCCGGCGAGATGCCGATGACTGCCTTCGCGTCGGGCGGCCGCAGCTGGCATGGGGCGGTGGCCCAGCTGTCCCTGCAGGGTGGCCGGCCGGTCTATCTCGGCGTGGCGATCCCCGATGAGGAATTGCTCACCGAGGCCCGGGAGATCCGCAACAGCTCCATCGCCGCGACGCTGATCGTCGTGCTGCTGGCCTTGCCGCTGACCTACTGGACGGCCCGCCTGGTGGCGCGGCCGATCCGCGAACTGGCCGTGGAGACCGCGGCGATCCGCCGTTTCGACTTCGCAGGGGCGGTGAAGACCCGCTCGGTGGTGCGTGAGGTGGACGATCTGGCGGCGGATCTGGGGGCGATGAAGGGCGCCGTCCGGCGCTTCCTCGACATTGCGTCGTTGATTGCCGAGGAGTCCGACTTCGACCGCCTGTTGCCGCGCTTGGTGGACGAGACGCTGGCGGTGGTCGGCGCACGGGCAGGGGGGCTCTACCTGGCGCGGGACGGTGACGGTGGCGACGGGCTGGATGCGGTGGCCTTGCGTGGAGCCGATGGCAACAGCCTGCCGATGCCCGTTGCGCCGTTGGGCGAGGCGATGGCCGAACTGGTGCCCGCCGGCGCACGCTCGGCCGTTGGCGAGCTACGCTCCGGCCACGGCGCCGGGCGCAGTTGCACCGGTCTGTGCGAGGCCATCGGCGAGCACACGCTGGCCTATCTGGCGGTGCCGCTGCTCGACCGCAAGCAGCAGCGTCTGGGCTTGCTGGTGTTGTGGTTCCGGCAGGCGCCGGACCCGGAGCTGGTGCATTTCGTCGAGGCGCTGTCCGGTTCGGCGGCGGTGTCCGTCGAGACGCGCGGCCTGATCCATGCGCAGAAGCAGATGTTCGAGTCCTTCGTCCGCCTGCTGGCCGGCGCCATCGACGCCAAGAGCCCCTACACCGGCGGCCACTGCGCGCGGGTGCCGGTGCTGTCGAAGATGCTGGCGCGGGCGGCCTGCGCGGCGACCGAGGGGCCGTACCGCGATTTCTGCCTCAGCGACGAGGAGTGGGAGGCGGTGCATATCGCGGCCTGGCTGCACGACTGCGGCAAGGTCACCACGCCGGAATACGTGGTGGACAAGGCCACCAAGCTGGAGACGATCTACGACCGCATCCACGAGGTGCGAATGCGTTTCGAGGTGCTCAAGCGCGACGCGGAGGTGGCATGCTGGCGTGCCATCGCCGATGGGGCGGATGCCGTCGAAGAACGGGCACGGCTGACCGAAGCGTGGGCCCAGCTCGACGAGGAGTTCGCCTTCGTGGCGTCGTGCAACCAGGGTGGCGAGGCGATGGCGCCGGAGCGTGTCGAGCGCCTGCGGCAGATCGCCGGGCGGACCTGGCTGCGCACCTTCGACGACCGGCTCGGCGTCTCCGAGGACGAGCGCCGCCGCAAGCCGGCCACAAGTCTGCCGGTGCAGGAGGCGCTGCTGGCCGACAAGTCCGAGCACCGCATCGAGCGCCGCCCTGAGGAGCGCATCGCGGCGGACAACCCGTGGGGCTTCCGCATGGCGGTGCCGGAGCTGCTCTACAACCGTGGCGAGCTGGCCAACCTGTCGGTGGCGCGGGGCACCCTCACTGAGGAGGACCGCTACAAGATCAACGAGCACATCGTGCAGACCATCCGCATGCTCGCCGCGCTGCCTTTCCCGCGCCATCTGAAGGCGGTGCCGGAACTCGCCGGCGGGCACCACGAGAAGATGGACGGCACCGGCTACCCGCGCGGCCTGCACCGGGACGAGATGAGCCCGGTGGCGCGGATGATCGCCATCGCCGACATCTTCGAGGCGCTGACCGCGGTGGATCGGCCCTACAAGCGCGGCAAGCGCCTGTCGGAGGCGATGGCGATCATGGCGCGCATGCGCGACGCGGCGCACATTGACGCGGAGCTGTTCGCGCTGTTCGTGCAGGCAGGGGTGTATCGGGATTACGCGCTGCGCTTCATGCAGCCGGAGTGCATCGACGACGTGGACGAGGCGGCGCTGCTGAGGCAGGGCTGAGGCGACGGGGCGTACTGCGGGGGAGAGGTGGTGGGTGGTGCGTTGCCCGGCAGCGGATCGCGCCGCCGGGCAAGGTGTGGTGCGGACGAAGCTCAGTTCGTCAGGTTGGCGGCCGCCAGGGCGGTCAGCCAGCCGCTGGCCACGACGCCGGCCGGGAACAGCAGGCGCATGCGGGTCGGGAAGGGGTAGCTCTCGACCCAGCGATAGAACACCGACCCGCCGGCGATGCTGACGGACAGCGCAACCAGCAGGCCGGCCGCGTTGATGACCGGGTTAGTCGGGAAGAAGTAGGTGATGGTGGCATTGACCAGCAGGCACAGCGGGAAATGCACCAGGAACACCGAATAGGAAATGCGGCTCAGACGGGCCAGCGGGGCCGGCAGCGGCATGGTGTGCAGCACGTGGGTCCACCGCGCCAGGCCGAGGAAGACCGCGACGGTGCCGGCGATGGCGATGCGGCCGCGGAAGTCCACGCTCAGTGCGGCGATGGCCAGCAGGGCCAGCAGGGCCAGCCAGCGGCCGGCCAGTTCGCGGCCGGACGCCCACCAGGCCAGCATGCCCATGCCGAAGGCGCCGAAGAAGTAGAAGGCGCTCTCGTCCCACCAGGCGTCCCGGTTGAAGTAGAACAGGGACGCGATGGTCATGCCGCCGATCAGCAGCGGCGCGGCGGCGCGCAGGGCTGGCTGGCGGTGGGCCAGCTGGGTTGGCAGCCACAGCAGCAGGATGCCCAGCGCGAAGAGCTGGAAGTCGATGGCCACGTACCACACGCCGGCCGACAGGGCTTCCTGGTCGAGCAGGTCGTGCAGCAACAACACGTGGGCCAGCAGGCGGGGCAGGTCGGGGGCCGACGAGATGGAATGGTGGTCCATCACCAGACCGGCCAGCGCCGAACAGCAGATGGCGATCAGCAGCGCGGCGGAATAGGGAACGACGAGGCGGGTATAGCGCTGCAGCAGCGCGTACAGCGGCACGATCGGCGTCGGCAGCCCGGCGGGGGCGAACTTGGATGCGAACAGGAAACCGGAGACGACCAGGAAGATCTGCACCGCCATGCGGGCATAGACGTCCAGGCCTTCGATCAGCGTCGGCATCAGGGGTTTGGCTACATCCGCCATCGGGCCGTAAAAGGCCAGGTGGTGCAGCACGATCAATACACAGGCGATGGCCTTGAGGGCATCTATCGCCGGCATTCTTAGAGCTTCACTGCGCATGGGTTCGCGTGTCCTCCGGAAGGCAGGAATCGATGCTCAACATGCGGGCACGAGCGGGCTCTGCGGCCTGCTCGGGCGGACAGGATCTGCGGGAAGGAAAGGTGGCCGATGCGGTTCTGGCACGGTGTGCCGGATGCTCGACGAAGCTGGGACAGAAACAGATCAATCCGGAAAATCGCCGGTTGGGGCGATGTTGCTCGGCGTGTTGAACGCTAGCCCGTAATTATACGGAGCATACGCAGGGGTGTGGTCAAAATTCGCCCAAAATGGGCATATCCCGAAAGATATGCCCATTCGTCCGGCGGGAGGCGCGGGCGCGCGCCGGAGGGCTTACGGCTTGTAGGCTTCGACCGGCAGGGTGATCGTCACTTCATCGCCTACGTGAGGGGCGTATTTGCCCATGTTGAAATCGGTGCGCTTGACCTTGGCGGTGGCGGTGGCGCCACAGGCATCCTTCTTCAGCATCGGGTGCGGCATGCAGTGGAAGGATACAACGGTCAGGGTCACCGGCTTGGTGATGCCCTTGAGGGTCAGGTTGCCTTCGATGGTGGTCGGCTTGTCGCCGTCGAAGTTCACCTTGGTGGACTTGTAGGTGGCGGTCGGGAACTGGGCCGTGGCCAGGAAATCCTCACCCTGGATGTGTTGGTTGAACAGCGGGTAGCCGGTGTCCACCGAGGTGGTGTCGATGGTCACGTCGACGGAGCCGGTCTTGGCGGCCTTGTCCAGGGTGATGGTGCCGCTGGCCTTATCGAAGCGCGACAGCTGAATGGAGTAGCCGAGGTGGCTGTACTCGAAGCGCGGCAGGGTGTGGGTACCGTCGATGGTGTAGGTTTCCGGTGCAGCAAATGCGGCGGACGACAGGGCGGCGGCGATGGCCAGGGTGACGAGTTTCTTCATGCTGAATCTCCGTTTTACGTTGAGGTTTGGGGTTGGGGGTTGTTGGGGATTACTTCTTGGCCACGGCCACCGGGGCAGCCACGACGTGGAACTTGATCTCGATTTCGTTGGCGACGGCGCTGACATCGGACCAAGGGCCTTCGCCGATGTTGAAGTCCATGCGCTTGAGCACGAAGGCGCCGTCGAAGACGCCGTTGGCGCCGTCCTGCTTGAAGGTGAAGGGGGCGGTGACGTCGCGGGTCTGGCCCTTGATGGTCATCTTGCCGACGGCCTCGAAGCGGTTGCCGCCGAGGGCCTTGACGCCGGTGGACACGAACTTGGCGGTCGGGAAGGCCTTGACGTTGAACCATTGCTTGCCGACCACTTCGTCGTTGGCGTCCTTGGAGCCGGCGTCGATGCTGGCCAGGTCGATCTCCAGCGTGGTGCTGGCGGCGGTCGGTTTGGCCGGGTCGAAGGCTAGCTGGGCGGCGAACTTCTTGAAGCTGCCGGGCACCGGTACGCCCATCTGCTTGGACGTGAAGGCGAGGCTGCTCTTGGCGGCATCCACCTGCTTGAACTCGACGGCGTGGGCGGCGCCGGCCAGCAGCAGGGCGGCGGCGGACAGGGCGATGTGATTGATCTTCATGGTGTCTCTCCTTGTATTTGGGGGCGGCTTACTTGCCGAAGGGCAGCATGCGGCGCAGGGTGCTGTCCTTGTCGATGATGTGGTGCTTGAGGGCGCCGGCCAGGTGCAGGCCGACCAGGGAAATCAGGGACCAGCTGAGGACTTCGTGCATTTCCTCGAGCAGCTCACCCAGCTCCTTGTCCTTGCCGATCAGGTCGGGGATCGGCAGCACGCCGAAATACACCACCTGGAAGCCCTTGGCCGAGCTCATCAGCCAGCCGGACAGGGGTACCAGGAACATCAGCAGGTACAGCAGGTGATGGGTGCCCTCGGCGATCTTGTGCTGCCAGGCCGGCATCGGCAGCGGCGCCGGCGGGCGATGGGTGAGGCGCCACAGGATGCGCGGCACGAACAGCAGCAGCACCGTCATGCCGATCCACTTGTGATACGAGTACAGCTTGAGCTTGTTCGGCGACAGGGGCAGGCCGTGCATGTACAGGCCGAGCGGGAAGGCTGCCAGGATCAGGATGGCGATCAGCCAGTGGGCCGCGATGGCGGGGCCGGTATAGCGTGCGGTGGGTTGGTTCATTTTTATTGCTCCGTGCGGAAAGGGGACGCACTGCCTGTTTGCCACAGGTAAGCGTCCATCGCCAGACCGCCGTAGGTGTATTCCGGTTCCAGGCGGAGGGGGATTTCGTCCTTTTCGGCGGCGCCGAGGGCGACGAACAACGGTAGCAGGTGCTCCTCGCTGGGATGGGCATCGGCGCCGTGAGGGGCGATGCGGCGGTAGTCCAGCAGGGCGGGCCGGTCGTCGCGGGACAGGGCTTCGCCGAGCCAGTCGGAGAAGGCCTGGGCCTGCGGCACGACGGTGCTGTTGGTGCCCCAGGTGAGCCAGCCGAAGTTGTGGGTCACCGCGCCGGAGGCGAGGATCAGCACCCCTTCGTCACGCAGCGGGCGCAGCGCGACGCCGAGGCGGCGGTGCCAGTCGGTGCCGGCGTAGGGCTGCAGCGCGAGCTGGACGACCGGCAGGTCGGCCTGCGGGTACATCGCCTTCAGCGGAATCCAGGCGCCGTGGTCGAGGCCGCGGTCGGGCACTTCCTCGATCGGCAGACCGGCGCCGGCGAGGAGCTCGCGGACCCGCGCGGCTACGTCCGGCGCGCCGGGGGCCGGGTATTCCATCGCGTACAGGGCCGGCGGGAAGCCGCCGAAGTCGTGGATGGTTTCCGGCGTCGCGGCGGTGCTGACGGTCGGCTGGCGGGCCGCCCAGTGGGCGGAGATCACCAGTACCGCGCGGGGGCGCGGCAGGTCGGCGCCAAGGCGTTCCCACAGATGGACGGTGGCACCCGGGTTGAGCAGCACGTCGGGCGCGCCGTGGGACACGAAGAGGACGGGTTGGCGGGCGGTCATGAGACGCTCCTCGGGGTGAAGTATTCGTGGATCATGCAGTCGAGGGACTTGGGCGGGTGGCCGACCAAGGCCGCGAAATCATTGCTGGTGCGTGCAAAGCGCCCTTCGGCGACGGCGCGGAACAGGCTGCCGAGGGCACTGGCCTGCCATGCCGGCAGGCCGGCCTGCTGCTGGGTGGCGACGTAATCGGCCTCGGTGATTGCCGTGTAGCGCAGCGGCTGGCCACCGACCCGGGCGATCTTGCCGGCGATCGCCGCGTAGCCGCTGGCGACCTGGCCGGTGAGTTCATACACATGCTTTTCCAGGCGCGGGGCGAGGGCGGCGGCGGCCATCGCCTGGGCCAGCTCGTCGCGGGACACCAGACTGACGATCCCTTCGCCGGCCGGCAGCGCCAGGATGCCGTCGTTCAGCGCCGGCCCGGCCAATTGGGGGAGGTCGTCGGCGTACAGCGTGTTGCGCAGCACCGTGTGGGCGAGGCCGCTGTCGGCCAGCGCGCTTTCGGCTTCCCGGTGCATCGCGGCACATTCGGCCGGCGAGTCGGCGGCCACGTCCAGCAGGCTGACGTAGAAGACGTGCTGCACGCCGGCGTCGCGGGCGGCGGCGATGGCCTGGCGGTAGCGGGCGATGCGCTGCGGCCGCGGGCCGTCGGTGGCGGTCAAAATCAGGCGCTCGACGCCGCTGAAGGCGCTGGCCAGCGTGGCCGGCCGGTCGAAGTCCCCGTGGCGGATCTCCACGCCGCGGCTCGCCAGGTCGGCGGCCCGGGCGGGCTCGCGGACGCTCACTGCCAGCCGGCCGGCCACGGGGGCCGGGGAGCGGGCGATGAGGTGCTGGACGATGCGCCGGCCGAGTCGACCATTGGCGCCGCTGACGAGGATCACGGCAGTTCTCTCTTGTTGGGTGTTGGTTGGTGGAGTGAACTTTATGCTTTCGATTGGAACGGAAATAGCCTTTAATGGTGAAATGTTTGTTGCCTGATTTGAAACAATGGATCGTCTGCATGCGATGGAAGTGTTCGTCCGCGTCGCTGAGGCCGGCAGCTTCACCGCCGCTGCCGATCACCTGGGGCTGGCCCGCTCGGCGGTGACCCGCCAGATCGCTGCGCTGGAGGCCCACCTGGGCGTCAAGCTGATCGCCCGCAGCACACGCAGTCTCAAGCTCACCTCGGCGGGGCTGGCCTACCTGGAACGCAGTCGGGAGATCCTCGACCTGGTCGGCGTCGCCGAGAGCGACCTGGCCGGTGGCGACCGCCGCCCGCGCGGGCCGATCCGCATCAGCGTGCCGATGAGCTTCGGTGTGCGCCATCTGGTGCCGCTGGTCGCCGATTTCGTCACCACCTATCCTGAAGTCAGCCTGGACATGGACTTCGACGACCGCCAGGTGAACCTCATCGAGGGCGGCCTTGACCTGGCCATCCGCATCACCACGCAGCTGGACCCAACTCAGGTGGCGCGGCGCCTGTCAGTGGCGCGGATGGTCACGCTGGCCTCGCCGGCCTATCTTGACCGGCACGGCTGCCCGCAGAAGCCGGAGGATCTGCTGGCCCACCAGTGTCTGGGCTACACCGGCACCGCCAAGGTCAGCTGGCCCTACCTCGTCGATGAGGAACTGCTGTGGGTGCCGGTGCGCTGCCGCCTGCAGGCCAACAGCGGCGACGCGCTGGTGGAGATGGCCCAGCGCGGCCTCGGCATCTGCCACCAGCCGAGCTTCATCGCCGCGCCGGCAATCCAGGCCGGCTTGCTGACGCGCATCCTGGCCGATTTTCCGGGGCCCGAGCTGGGTATCTATGCGGTATTCCCCAGCAACCGCTACGTACCCAGCCGGGTGCGCGCGCTGGCGGACTATCTGGCCGAGCGCATCGGGCCCGTGCCGTACTGGGACCAGGGCCTGCCGTAAGCGTCAATCGCACGCGGATTGCCGCTCTCGGGAACTCTGCTATAACACCATCATGACCGGCCCCGACAGAGAGAACACGCATCCGCTTCAGGGGCGCTAGCTCCCATCCGCGGCCACCATGAGCGCCGGCCATGCTCCCTTCAGGGAAGGAGACGCATCCATGAAGCGCGCATATGTGGCCGCGTTCGCGGCGGTCGTGGCTGTTCTTTGCGGTTCTTATCTGGCATTCCGCTCCCCGGTTTTTGAGACCGGCTGGCAGCAGGCCCATGCGGATAATCCGGCTGCCGCAGCACCGGCCGCGCCGGTTGCCACGGCAGCCCCGCAACCCGATGCGGGCAGTGTGGACCAGGATGCGCCGTACCGGGAGTCCTGCGCCCGCGAGGGGCTCAACGAGTCCGAATGCGTCGGCCGCCTGATCTGGTTCAAGGCCACCGCCGGCAACGACCGTTTCCACACCTACACCTTCCAGCAGCGCGTCGGCGTGCTGGTGGACTGGTTCCGGGTGCTGCGCTCCGACCAGCGCGACGACCGCTTCTGGGCCTGGGGCATCATCAACGATCCGGCCTGCTGCAAGCCCGGCGACGCCAACTGTCCGGCCAAGTCGATGGACGAGACCTATGGCTTCGACTGGTGCCCCGGCGACGACGTGCTGCTCAAGCATGTTGGCAAGGCGGATTACGTGGACCCGGCCTGCGGCCTGAAGGACGCAGCCCTCGATCCGGACGACCCACACACCAAGGGCGGGACCCTCGACCAGCGCCACAGCGCCTGCGACCTCAAGTTCGGCACCTCGACCGGCGCGCTGGGCATCCGCAAGTTTCCCAACCCACGTTTCGATGCGACCAAGTGGAAGGCCGTCAACGGTGGTGCCGGCAACTGGGCGGGCTTCGATCGCAAGATGGACGCGACCACCGGCATCGAGTCCGACAGCCGGGTCAGCAAATTGGCCGACGCGTCCGTCGAGCCGCCCTTCCTGATCGGTACCTCCTGCGGCTCCTGTCATATCGCCTTCGATCCCCTCAACCCGCCGGCCGACCCGGCCCATCCCAAGTGGGAGAACATCAAGGGACTGATCGGCAACCAGTACACCCGCATGTCCGAACTGCTCGGCTCGGGCATGTCCAAGTCGTCGCTCGAATACCAGATGTTTGCCCACGCCCGGCCGGGGGTGACGGACACTTCGGCGATCTCCCATGACCAGGTGAATAACCCCGGTACCATCAACGCGCTGATCAACGTGGCCCAGCGCCCGGTGTTCAAGGGCGACACCGTCACCAAGTGGCGCAAGGTGGCCGACTGCGGCGTGGAGAAGGACGAGTCCAAGTGCTGGTGCGAGCCCGGCCGGCAGGGCAAGTGCTGGCAGTTCTCTACGCGCAAGGACGACACGACCACCGTACACCTGGGCGGGCAGAAGGTTGTGCTGCCCGGCGTGCATCACATCCTGAAAGGCGGGGAAGACTCCATCGGTGCGCTGGAGGCGATCCAGCGGGTGTATTTCAACATCGGCTCCTGCTCGGAGCAGTGCTGGGTCAATCACTTCAGCGACATGCGTCAGGTGGACCCCGAGCAGCGCGGCTTCGGCCAGACGCCCTTCAACATCGGCCAGTGCCGGCGCGATTGCCCGAACTTCCGGGCGGTGGAAGACCGTCTGCAGAACGTATTGGATTTCTTCACGTCCGCCGAGTCGGATGAAATGGATCTCTTCGCGGCCCGCGCCAACGCCCGCAAGCTGAAGAGCCCAGGCGCCACGTACACCCGCGCCGACCTGACCGCCGACCTGGAGAAAGAGTTCGGCAAGGGCGCCGTGGCCCGTGGCCAGACGGTGTTTGCCGAGAACTGCGCGCGCTGCCATTCCAGCATTCCCGAGGCGGACGGTGGGCCGTTCAAGAGCCGGGATTTCGCCGCCACCAATGATGCCCACCCGCGTAAGGTGCGCGCCGATTTCCTCGGCAACGACCAGGCCACGCCGGTGACCGAGGTCGGCACCTTCCCTTGCCGTGCGCTGCATTCCAACCACATGGCCGGCCATCTCTATCAGGAGTACGCGTCGGAAACCCTGCGCGGCCGGCCCTCGGTGGCCGATCTGCCCCAGCGGGAAGACCTCAAGAACGGCGGGCGCGGCTACATGCGCAACATCTCGCTGGTGAACGTGTGGGCTACCGCTCCCTTCATGCACAACAACGCCATCGGGCCCGAGGTGTGCGGCAACCCGGCCAACAAGGACAACGATTTCTTCCGCGCCCGTTACGCGGGGCCGGACAACAAGCTGCTGGCCGAGCAGCCCGCCTGCGTGCGCTACGACCCCAGCGTGGAAGGGCGCTTCGATCTCTACAGGCGCTCCATGTTCGAGCTGCTGCACCCGCAGGAGCGGGGCCGCAAGGTGACACTGACCAACGCCGACCTGATCGTCGATGTGGGCATCCGCCCGCTGGAGGGTAAGACCGAGAAGCCGCTAGGCGGCTTCGGCCAGGCGCGCATTCCGATGGGGGCGAGCGCCGGCTTCCTCAACGGCCTGCTGCACAAGCAGCTGATCGGTGACCTGTTTCTCGCCAAGCGCGATCCGGCCCGGCTGGAGGCGGCCGGCAAGAAGGACCTGATCCCGACCCTGCAGGCGCTCGCCGACGAGGTGCTGAAGAACCCGGCGCGCTTCGTGGAGATCCTGCGCGAGAAGCGGGACTTCCTCGCCGCCAACTACGTGACCTGCGACCAACTCGTCGAGAACGAGGGCCATCGCTTCGGCGAGGACCTGAGCGAAGCGGACAAGAAGGCCATCACCGCCTTCCTGGCAACCCTGTGAGAGGAGCGACGCCATGAAAACCGCTTCTGCCGTCGCCCTTGTGTCCGTCGCCGCCGTGCTGGGCCTGAGTGCCTGCAGCAAGAAGGTGGAGGCGCCGAACATCCCGTTCGCGCCCTACGACAAGAGCTATTCCTCCAAGCTGGACATGGCCCAGGTCGATTATCTCTACCCGATCCCAACCGCCGAGTTGGCCAAGCTGACGCCGGACTACCTGGCTACGCTGGACCAGGAGCAGCTCGACCAGATCTACGCCCGCCTGACCGCCGGGCCGATTCCCGACGGCGCCTTCGACGGCCGCATCCTGTTGCCCAAGGGCAGCAGTGGCAAGTTCCGTCTGTCGGAGATCGTCGGCGGCTTTGCCGGCACGGTGCTCAACCTGAAGGGGCTGGTGCTGGAGGACGTCGGCGAGGCCCTGTGGCGCGGCAAGGTCTTCTACCGCCAGGATCGCGTGCTGCGCAACCGCATCGAGGATCTGGCCGTGCTGAAGAAGATCGGCCTGGTGCAGGGCGAGCCGAAGAAGATGGACTTCAACGGCAAGCAGACCTGGCTGCTGTTCCCCGCCAAGCTGTACTGCGGCCAGAGCCTGCTGGATGCGCGGCGGGAGTCGATCATCATCGACTACTTCTTCACCGACGAGATTCCCGGCTACCAGGAGAACCCGGACTTCCTCGCCGGCCGGCGCGGGCTGCGGGTGCGTGACGAGATCCGCATGATCCGGCCGGGCTTCTACCTGGGGCGTGCCTACCTGGACAAGGGCTTCGCCCTCAACTTCACGCTCTACAACAAGGACATGGACGACAAGGGGCAAGAGGCCTTCGTGAAAACCGGCGCGGTGCAGGAGGATTGCTGGCCGGGCACCCAGCAGCGCAAGGTCCTCGCGTCGGCGGGGCGCTGAGGGGCGGCGACGTGGAGCGCCGCGATGAACCTTCCGTGCTGTCGTGCCCGCCTGGCGGGTGTGCTGCTCGCCGCTGCGGCAAACATGGTTGCCGCAGGGACGCCTGATGGACCGCAGACCGGTGGGACTGCGGTCTGGATCGTGAATCCGGCCGAGCCCGGCGCGCATCTGCCGCCGCTCGGCCAGTCCCTGTTCGACCGCCTGTTCGCGGGGGAGGGCGGGGCGCACGATTTGCCCTTTCCCTTTGAAAGATTGCTGGCGCGCGTCGACCGTGAATTGGCCCGGGACCCGGCCAGCGCGCTGCCGCCGGTGAAGCGGGTGCTCATCCCGCTCGGGCGCTCCTTGCAGCGTACCGCCGCGGCGCCGGATTACTTCGACTACCCGCGGGTGGTCGTCGCTGTGGATTCACCGCCGGCCGCAGGCTCGCCCTTCCTGCTGAAGGACCGCCTCTACATCGGCTATCAGGAAAAGTCGGCGGTGCTGGAAGTGATCAGCTTCAACGAGGCCGCTGGCCGCTTCGAGTTCCAGCTGGTCAAGGACTATCGCTCCGGCGGCCGGCCGCAGGTCTTCTACGCCAACCGCAACATCTGCTTCGCCTGCCACCAGAACGGCGCGCCGATCTTCTCCCGTGCGCTGTGGGATGAGACCAATGCGAACCCGGCGGTCGCCGCGCTGCTGGCGGCCAGCGGACGATCCTTCTACGGTATTCCGCCGCAGCGCGGCGTGGACCTGCCCTATGCCATCGACAACGCGGTGCGGCGGGCCAACCGTTTCGCGCTGGCCCAGCGCCTGTGGCGCGAAGGCTGTGGCGACGGCGAGGCCGGGCGGCGTTGCCGGGCCGGTCTCTTCGCGGCGGCGCTGCGCCTGCGTTTGGCGGACGGGCGCATGGCGGTGCCGGACGCCGCTTTCGACGACGCCGTCGGACGCCCGCTGCGGGCCACCGCGGCACGCCGCTGGCCAGCCGGGCTGGCCCTTGGACGCCCGGACCTGCCCAATCGCAACCCCTTGCAAGGCATGACCGAATGGCCGGCGGCGGCGTCGGCGCGGGTCGCCTTCTCCAACGTGCCGGCGCGCTTCGAGCCGCTGCTGCCGAGGCCGGCGGAGGCCTGGTGGCGGGGCGATGCGCCGGAGGCCATCGCCGAGGCGGTGGCCGGCGTGGCGGAGTTCGTCGAGGACGGCGACTGGCCACGGTTGCGGGCCGCGTTGGCGCGGCGGGCTGCGCGTCTGCCACGGCGGGAAGTGACGCTGACTTGTACCGCGGCGCCTGGTGGATACGTGGCTGACTGCAAGGGTGAGGGCGGCGCTTCTTTGCGGCTCGACCGGCAGGCGGGCCGCGTCGAGCGCCTGAGCCTGGCTGGCGAACCGCCGCTGCCGGGCTTCCCGTTGCGGGGGGCGCAGGGCGGCGTTCGCGTGGCCGGTGGAAACGTGCTCGAGACGGTGGACGTGCGTGGCCTGCGCGATGGCGCCGGTCCCTTGCGGCTGCGCCTGCGTGCCGATGGACAGGTGGCCGAGGCGGCCTTGTTGGGGATCGCTGCAAGCCCGCAGGGGGAAAGCCTGCTGGATGCGCCGGCGATTGCCGGCAGCGGCTTAATCCGCGCGGTGCTGGCGCAGCTGGGCGAGCCCGCCATCGTCGCCAGGCTGCCGGTGCCGGCCGTGCCGCGCCTGGAGCGTCCGGCCAGCTCGCCGGGTGTGGCGACGGGCGGGGCTGTGCGTCCGGACCTGGCCGGCTTCTACGCCTGGTGTGCCGCGTGTCACCTGAGCGCGGAGTCCTTTCCTCCGAATTTCCTGCAGGGGCCGGCGGCCGAGCTGGAGTCCCGCATCCGCCAGTGCGCGCCGCGGATCTACGTGCGCCTGGCGATGGCGCGCCGCGCGCCGTCCGGGCGGGCGAAGACGCCGATGCCGCCGGCCAGCATGTTGCCGGCCTTCCACAGCGATCCGGAGGCGTGGGCGAAGAGCGGCGACCGGGCCGCGCTGGAGGCGGTGGTGGCGGCCCAGTTGCGTAGCGAATCCGGGCGGGAACCGGATGTGGATCGACTGTTGGCGGGGGGCTACGAAGCGCTGCGCCCCTGCCTGGCGCCGGTGGCCGCGGCGCGCTAGACGACGAGGAGAAGAACATGACGAGCCCAGCCGCACCCGCCAGCCGTTGGCGCCAGCGTTTCATGATCCTGTTTGCCATCACCGTGCTGCTGCCGGCGACGGTGGGCCTGTGGCTGCTTGGTCGCTTCAGTGGCGATTCGCCGGTGGATTACGCCGACCCTGTCGAGCACTTCAAGTACGGCTCCACCGGCGGCGAGCACGAGATGGGTTTTCCGTACTGGATCTGGCGCGCGCTGCCGCAGGTGTGCGGGCAGTACTTGCCAGGCAAGGGCTATGAGTCCCTCGGCATGATCTACGAGAAGGGACCGAACGGGCACCTCCGCGATCTGCCGGTGGGCACGTCGAAGCGGCGCTACCAGGGCATCGACCGGGTCTTCGTGAATTGCGCGGTGTGCCACACCAGCACCGTACGCAAGGCGCCGGACGCACCGCCGCAATTGGTGGTGGGCATGCCGGCGGCGCTGTTCGACATGCAGGCCTTCGAGACCTTCTTCTTCAAGTGTGCGGCGGACCCGAAGTTCTCCACGGAATATCTGGTTCCCGAGATCCAGCGCCTCGGCGCCGGGCTCGACCTGTTCGACCGGGAAGTGGTCTATCCGGCGGCCATCGCCATCATGCGTGACCGGGTGCTGGCGCTGAAGGGGCGCTTCGAATGGGTGTTCCAGCAGCAGCCGTGGGGGCCGGGGCGGGTGGATACCTTCAACTCGGCCAAGGTGATCTTCAACTTCCCGATGCACCTGCTCGACCCGAAGGAGTTCGATGCGCCGGCGGACTTTCCGTCGATCTGGTTGCAGCGTCCGCGCCGGGAGCCGCGGATGATGGAACTGCACTGGGACGGAAACAACACTGACATGACCGAGCGCAACAAGAGCGCCGCCTTCGGCACCGGCACCACGCCGCCGACCATCGACCTGCCGCGCATCAAGCGCGTGGAGGACTGGATTCTCGGCGCCGAACCGCCGGCCTTCGGCAAGCTGTTCCCCATCGACCAGGCCCTGGCGACCCGTGGAGCGCCGATCTACAAGGAATACTGTGCGAGTTGCCATGGTGCGTCGGGGCGGGATTTCAGCGGCGACCGGGTGGGGCACGTGACGCCCATCGCGCAGATCGGTACCGACCGGCGGCGGCTGGATTCCTACACTTACACGCTGGCGGTCAACCAGGCGACGCTCTACGCCGGCTACCCGTGGCGCTTCACCACCTTCCACAAGACCTACGGCTACGCCAACATGCCGCTGGATGGCCTCTGGCTGCGCGCGCCCTACCTGCACAACGGCTCGGTGCCCAGCCTGTTCGACCTGCTGCAGCCGGCTTCCCGGCGGCCGGCAGTGTTCTACCGGGGCAACGACGTGTTCGATCCGCTGAAGGTGGGCTTCGTGTCCGACCAGCCGGAAATGGAGGGCCGCAAGTTCTTCAGCTACGACACCCGCCAGCCCGGCAACGGCAATGGCGGCCACGAGGGGCGGGCCTACGGCACTGAGTTGCCGGAGGCCGACAAGGCCGCGCTGGTGGAATTCCTCAAGACCTTCTGAACGGGAGCCTGCCATGCTTGCCGACCGTCGTGAAACCCGCCGCGCCTGGCTGCGCGCGGGCCTGTCCGTGTTGCTGCTGCTGATCATCGCCGGCGCCTACCTGGCCTGGGACCGGGGTTTCCGCGAGGAGCCGCAGCCGGCCTGGGTCTTCGAGTCGCCGGAGATGCGCTTCAAGTACGGCTCCATCGGTGCCGAGCACGATGCGGGGATTCCGTACTGGATCTTCTACGTGCTGCCGCGGGTCTTCCCCGAGAAGTTCCGCCAGGACGGGCAGACCGTGCCGGGCGGTTACGCGGCCCTCGGGGTGTCGTGGGAGCAGGGCCAGGAACTGCCGGCCGGCTTCACCAAGAAGACCATCGGCTTTCCGCGGGTCGCCAACAACTGCGCCGCCTGCCATACCACCAGCTACCGGAAGAGCGCGGATTCCAACCCGGTGTTCGTCGTCGGCGGCCCAGGGCACACCCTCAACATCGAGAACTTCTTCCGCCTGCTGATCGACTGCGCCGCCGATCCGCGCTTCGAGGCGGACATCCTGATGGCGGAGATCAACCGGGTGACCAAGCTGGATCTGATCGACAAGCTGCTGTACCGCTTCCTGATCATTCCTATGACCAAAAAGCGCCTGCTGGAGCGGGAGGCGCAGTTCGCGTGGATCTACCGCACGGACTTTCCCGAGTGGGGGCGCGGGCGAGACGACAGCATGAACCTCACCAAGTACTTCATGATCCGCGCGCCGATGGATGACACCTTCGGCCCGGGCGACATCCCGGCGATCTGGAACCTGGGCAAGTACCACGCCGAGCGCGGCCAGCTGCCCAACTATGCGGGCGACAGCCACGACGTGCGCTCGGTGATCATCGATTCGGCCCTCGGTGTGCTGGGCGCGCCGCCGGCCGACAAGGCGGATTTTCTCAAGCAGGTGCAGTGGCTGCAGGACTACCTCTCCAGCCTGCAGCCGCCGCGCTACCCCTTCCCGGTCGATGCCGGGCAGGCGGCCGCCGGCAAGGCGGTGTTCGACGCCCAGTGCGCCCGCTGCCACGCCAGCGAACGTACCGGCACGCGCATCCCCCTCGACGAGGTGGGCACCGACCGGGCCCGCCTGGATACCTGGAACAAGGGCGCTGCGATCAAGGCCAATCAGGTCGTCACCGCGATGGGCATACCCCGTAAGGGGCTGGTGGAAGAGGACCTCAACGGCTACAAGATTCCCTTCCTGGACGGCATCTGGTTGCGCGCCCCCTATCTGCACAACGGCTCCGTGCCGACCTTGCGGGATCTGCTGGAGCCGGCAGCGGCCCGGCCGAAGATCTTCTGGAGCGGCTACGACGTATACGACCCGCAGCGGGTTGGCTTCATCACTGACGGGGACGAGGCCCGGCGCGTCGGCACGCATTTCGACACCGGGGTCAAGGGCGGCGGCAACCAGGGCCACGAGTTCGGAAGCAGCCTGCCGGCGGGCGACAAGGAGGCGCTGCTGGAGTACCTGAAGACCCTGTGATCATTACTGACTGCGGGTACTGGCAGGAAACTCCGCCAGCGCCTAAGATGGCGCGGCCCGGTGGCTGCATGAGCGCTAGCGGGCCGATCACAACAACATCAATTCATTTCACTACCCCAGGAGTGCCTCCATGTCTTCTACCGTTACCCTCGGCGGAAACCCCGTCCCCGTTGAAGGCGATCTGCCGCAGAAGGGCCAGACCGCACCGGCCTTTAGCCTCGTCGCCAAGGATCTGGCCGACACCCCGCTGGCCAGCTTCGCTGGCAAGCGCAAGGTGCTGAACATCTTCCCGAGCATTGACACGCCGACCTGCGCCACTTCCGTGCGCAAGTTCAACCTGTCCGCCAGCACGCTGCCCAATACCGTGGTGCTGTGCATCTCCGCCGACCTGCCGTTTGCCCAGTCCCGCTTCTGCGGCGCAGAGGGCCTGGAAAACGTGGTGACCCTGTCCACCCTGCGTGGCAGTGAATTCATCAAGAACTACGGCGTGGCCCTGGCCGCCGGTCCGCTGGCCGGCCTGACCGCCCGCGCGGTGGTGGTGCTCGACGAGAACGACAAGGTCCTGCACAGCGAGCTGGTGCCGGAAATCAAGCAAGAGCCCAACTACGACGCTGCGCTGGCCGCTCTGGGCTGATAGATAGAAGGAAGAAGGAACGATGACGGGGACCGACGCTCAACTGACCGAGGAACACATCACCGCGCTGGTGCATGGCTTCTATGCCCGGGCGCGAGCCGATGCGCTGCTCGGCCCCGTCTTCGCTGCCGAGGTGGACGACTGGGATCACCACCATCTGGTGATTCGCGCGTTCTGGTCCCGCGTGCTGCTGGGCACCGACCGTTACGGCGGCTCGCCCTACCCGGTGCATGTGCGCCTGCCGGTCAAGGCCGAGCACTTCGACCGTTGGCTGGAACTGTTCCGCGAGGCGGCGGTGGAGTTTCTGCCGCCCGCAGCGGCGCAGACGGCCATCGAAAAGGCCGACATGATGGCTGCCAGCTTCAAGGCCGGGATGTTCACGCTGACCGGCCGGGACGCCTGAACCGGGCGCTTCAGCGTAGCAGGCTTTAGCGCAGCAGGTAGGCGAGGCCGACGGCGATCGCCACCAGCGTAGCGATCAACACCGCACCGGCCGCCACATCCTTGGCGATGCCGATCTCCGGGTGCTGACCCGGATGGAGCAGGTCGGCGAGGGTTTCAATGGCCGTATTGGCCATCTCCGCAACGAGCACCAGCCCCACCGCCAGGGCTACCAGGGCCCACCACAGCAGCGGTGCGCCGGTGGCCGCCAGAAAGATGATGACGCCGAGCACCGCCAGGCCGTGCACGCGCATGCTGCGTTCCCGGCGGAAGGCCATGATGACGCCGTTCAGCGCGTAGCCGAAACGGCGAAAGAGGGCTTGTCCTTTCATGGACGGGAATTTATACGGAAACGCCGGGTGCCGTCAGGCGAACGTGGAGATGAGGTTGCCGACCAGCCCTTCATTCAGCGTCGCGGCGATTGCCACGCTGGCCAAGGCGGGTTCGGCCTGCAAGAGGCTCAGCCATTCTCCGGTCATGCTGGAGGGCAGGGTGTCTGCCAGAACCCCGGTGGAGGAATAGATCCCGGACTCCAGCGTCGTCTGCATCAAGGCCGAGAGGATCGACGACGCCGACTCGAACTGTCCGCCGCCCTGGGAGCTCACGCCGCTGGGGAAGGCGCTGGTGAACGTACCCGCTTCGGCAATCGAGTTGAACAGCGAGACGGGATTGGTGCTGTTCGTGGCCAGTTGGTCCCCGTTCAGGGCGCCCAGCAATTGCGCCTCTGCCGACAGGGATACCACGGTGCTGGAAAGCAGTGGCGTGTTCGACGACGCAATGGCCCGCCCTGTCGTCTGAACCGGCAGGTAATACGCGTTCAGTGGAAGGATGGAGGAAATCGTCGTCATCTGCGTCGCTCCCGTCCCGCAGTGAGTACGGAGGGAAGCACCCGTGCACACCCAGTATAGGTCGCGGATGGCGATTGCTCTGCCGGGCCGCATGACCGTGGTGCTGAGGCGGATGTCTGGCGGATCGGCGGACTGACGGAACCAGGGGACTGACGGGTCGGGCGGCGCAGATTGGCATCCGCAAATGAAAAACCCCAGCCGGTTTCGGCTGGGGTTGATCTGGTGGGCCCGCAGGGGCTCGAACCCTGGACCAAAGGATTCGTCACACTGCGACTTTCGTCGCCGATGCGTCTGCCGCAGGGGCAGGGCGTCTTGCGTGCGCTGGACTATCTCATCGCCT
Source organism: Zoogloea sp. GW822-FHT05C07 (assembly GCF_058800215.1). Lineage (NCBI taxonomy): Bacteria > Pseudomonadati > Pseudomonadota > Betaproteobacteria > Rhodocyclales > Zoogloeaceae > Zoogloea > Zoogloea sp. GW822-FHT05C07. Next base: position 1,117,432 of record NZ_CM179510.1, on the reverse strand, counting down.
TCACGTCGGCAGCTGCATTGACGTGTTCAGGCGTCGGGCGCTCGTGGCGGTCATTAAGGGAACTCGATCCCTCCGCTAGTCTCTGCACCTTCCGGAGCTGTAGCCCCGGCTTGGCTCAGGGTTGCCATTCGCATTCTCATGCGGGCAGGGTTCCCTGAATTCACCCGATTTTTCAATCGCCGTTTCCGGCGAAAGTCACCATTGATGAGTCCTCTGCTCTAACCGACTGAGCTACAGGCCCGAAACCGCGATTCTAGCAGCTGTGCCCCATCGAGGCGAGGCTGCTGCCCGTCGTCCGGCATGAAACGCAGGCCGGACGACGGGGTGTGGCTTGATTACGCTTCGTTGTCGAGGAAGCTGCGCAGGCGCTCGGAGCGGCTTGGGTGACGCAGCTTGCGCAGGGCCTTGGCTTCGATCTGGCGGATACGCTCGCGGGTCACGTCGAACTGCTTGCCCACTTCTTCCAGCGTGTGGTCGGTGTTCATCTCGATACCGAAACGCATGCGCAGCACCTTGGCTTCCCGCGGAGTGAGGGAGTCCAGCACTTCCTTGGTGGCGTCGCGCAGGCTGGAGTACAGCGCCGCTTCGGCCGGGGCCAGCGTGGCGTTGTCCTCGATGAAGTCGCCCAGGTGGGAGTCGTCGTCGTCGCCGATCGGGGTCTCCATGGAGATCGGCTCCTTGGAGATCTTGAGGATCTTGCGGATCTTCTCCTCGGGCATTTCCATCTTCTCGGCCAGCGTCTGCGGATCGGGCTCATTGCCGGTTTCCTGCAGGATCTGGCGGGAGATCCGGTTCATCTTGTTGATCGTCTCGATCATGTGCACCGGGATACGGATGGTGCGCGCCTGGTCGGCGATCGAACGGGTGATGGCCTGGCGGATCCACCACGTGGCGTACGTGGAGAATTTGTAGCCGCGGCGGTATTCGAACTTGTCCACGGCCTTCATCAGACCGATGTTGCCTTCCTGGATCAGGTCGAGGAACTGCAGGCCGCGGTTGGTGTACTTCTTGGCGATGGAGATCACCAGACGCAGGTTGGCCTCGGTCATCTCGCGCTTGGCGCGGCGGGCCTTGGCCTCACCGGTGGACATCTGCTTGTTGATGTCCTTGAGTTCCTTCAGCGGGATGCCGATGCGCGCTTCCAGGTCGATCAGCTTCTGCTGCTCCTCGAGCACGGCGGGCTGCATGCGCATCAGCACCGGCGCGTTCTTCGGGCCGTTGGCGATCTCCTTCTTCAGCCAGTCGAGATCGGTCTCGTTGCCGGGGAAGCTCTTGATGAAGTGCGGGCGCGGCATGCTGGCCTTGTCCACACAGAGATGCAGGATCTTGCGTTCGTGGGCGCGGGCCTGGTCCACCATGTGGCGCACCGCGTCGCACAGCCTTTCGGTGGTGCGGGCGGTGAAGCGGATGTTCATCAGCTCGGAAGAGACCTGTTCCTGGTACTTCAGGTAGATCTTGTCCTGGAAACCCTTCTTCTGCAGGGTGGCGGACATCTTCTCATAGAGGTCGCGCAGGGCCGCGAAGCGCTCCAGCGCGTCGGTCTTCAGCTTGATGAGGGAGGCTGACTGGGCACCGCCACCACCGGCGTCATCTTCGTCTTCCTCTTCCTCTGCGTCGTCCACGTCGTCCAGGTCTTCGCTTTCGGCGAGTTCCTCGATCTCCTCCACGGCGTTGGGATCGATCAGGCCGTCGATCAGCTCGTCGATGCGCATCTCGTCCTTGGAGATCTTGTCGGCGGCTTCGAGGATGTCGGCGATCGTCGTCGGGCAGGCGGAGATCGCCTGGATCATGTGCTTGAGGCCTTCCTCGATGCGCTTGGCGATCTCGATTTCGCCTTCGCGGGTGAGGAGCTCGACAGTGCCCATTTCACGCATGTACATGCGGACGGGGTCGGTCGTGCGGCCGAATTCGGAATCGACGGCGGACAGGGTCTGCTCGGCTTCGGCTTCGGCCTGTTCGTCATCCACCACCGTCGGGGCGACTTCGGACATCAGGAGATCTTCGGCGGCCGGGGCCACGTCGAAGACCTGGATACCCATGTCGTTGAAGGTGGTGATGATGGACTCGATCTGCTCGGCGTCCACCAGGTCGTCGGGCAGGTGGTCGTTGATTTCGGCGTAGGTCAGGTAACCCCGTTCCTTGCCGAGGGCGATCAGGCTCTTCAACCGGGTGCGGCGAACCTCGGCCTCTTCCGCCGAGGGGGCCTCGGCGATCATCGGGGCGAGTTTGTCCTTGACCTTCGCGGCTCGCGGCTTGGCTGGTGCTTTGCGCGGTTGTTTGGCTTTGTCGGTGGTCATGGCTATCCTCGATGTGTCGTCGATTGGCTCGCGGCGAATTTCGCGAAACCGAAAATTATATTACGAATCCGATGCTTTTGTGCGTACACGGAGTTTCTGTTTGTGCAGTAGTAACTCTGCGAGCTGTCTTCTTTCGGCCGGATTGAGGCCGCTTTCCCGGTCACGGGTGGTCAATGATTCAATCTGGTGGCTGACGGCGTCGGCTTCGAGCTTCTGGATCGTGTCGTTGAACAAGGGTTCAATCGTCGCGTCGTCGAAGGCCGTATCGGCCAACTGACCGGCGATCCTGGCCAGAAGTTCGGCGTGCGGGGTGTCCCGGTAATGTTCGAGCAGCGCGCCGATGCCGTGGGTCGGCAGATCGCCGACGCTCATCGCGTCGGTGATGGCGATCAGCGCACGACCTTCCGGCGTGTCGTCGGGCAGCAGGTCGATGGGCAGGCGGGCGGCCCACAGCGGGTGCAGCACGACGACCTTGAGCAGGGCTTCGACCGGGCTCTGGGGTGCCTGGCGTGGCGTCAGGCGCGGAAAGCCCGAGCCGTTGCGGCGCCCACCGCGGAAATTGCGCTCGAAGGGCGGGTTGTCGTCGAACTGGCGTGGGGCCGCGGCTGCCTTGATGCCGAAGGCCCGCTCGACTTCCGCCTGGGTGAAGCCCGCCACTTCGGCGAGCATCTTGATGACCTGCAGGCGCAGCAGCGGGGCGCCGATGCGGGTGACCAGCGGCTTGGCTTCGTGGACCAGTTTGGCGCAGCCTTCGGCGGTGGACAGATCGATGTCCTTCCTGAGTTCGGCGAGCAGGAATTCGGCCAGCGGCAGCGCGCCGTTCATCGCGGTGCGGAAGGCGTCGGGGCCCTCGGCGCGCACGAAGCTGTCCGGGTCGTGCTCCTCGGGGAGGAACAGGAAGCTGATGGTCTTGTTGTCGGCCAGGTGTTCCAGGCTGACCTCGAGGGCCCGCCCGGCGGCGCGGCGTCCGGCGGCATCCCCGTCGAAGCAGAACACGACCCGGTCGGTGAGGCGCAGCAGCTTCTGGATGTGGTGCGGCGTGGCGGCGGTGCCGAGGGTCGCGACGGCGTTGGCGACGCCGAACTGGGCCAGTCCGACGACGTCCATGTAGCCTTCGACGACCAGGACGGCGCCCTGTTCGCGGATGCTCTGGCGGGCCTGCACGAGGCCGTAGAGTTCGCGCCCCTTCTCGAAGATCGGGGTTTCCGGCGAGTTGAGGTACTTGGGTTCGCCCTTGCCGAGAACGCGTCCGCCGAAGCCGATCACGTTGCCGCGCTGATCCTGGATCGGGAAGATGATGCGGTCGCGGAAGCGGTCGTAGCGCCGACCCTGCTCGTTTTCGAGGACCAGGCCGCATTCGAGCAGGCTGGCGACGCTGTAGTCGGCAAAGGCGGCCTGCAGGGATTGCCAGCCTTCCGGAGCGTAGCCGAGGCCGTAGCGGGCGGCGATCTCTCCGGTCAGGCCGCGGCCCTTCAGGTAGTCGATGGCGACCGGGCTGCGCTTGAGCTGTTCCTTGTAGAACCGGGCGGCCTGGGCCATCTGTTCGGTGAGGGATTGCTCGCGGCTGCGGTCATGCTTGGGCGTGAAATCGTCCTGGGGGACTTCCATGCCCACGCTGGAGGCGAGCTCCTTCACGGCATCGACGAAGCCGAGGCCGCTGTATTCCATCAGGAAGCTGATCGCGCTGCCGTGCACGCCGCAGCCGAAGCAGTGGTAGAACTGCTTGGTCGGGCTGACGGAAAACGACGCCGACTTCTCTCCGTGGAAAGGGCAGCAGGCGAAATAATTCGCGCCCCCCTTTTTGAGCGGCAGGTAGCGTTCGACGACCTCGACGATATCGACGCGGGCGAGAAGATCCTGGATGAAGGATTGCGGAATCATGATCTAGGGCAGGCGCACCGGCGCGCCGTCCCCATGAATCCTAGTTGCCGAGGCGGCTTTTCACCAGTTTGGAGACCTCGGCCATGTCGGCCTTGCCGGCCAGTTGCGGCTTGAGGACGGCCATCAGCTTGCCCATGTCGGCCGGGCCGCTGGCACCGGTGCTGGACACGGCGGCGTCGATGATCGTGACGATCTGTTCGGTGCTCAGGCCGGCGGGCTTGTAAGCGGTCAGTACGTCGATCTCGAAGCGCTCGGCGCTGGCCAGGTCGAAGCGCTGGGCGGCCTCGTACTGGGCGACGGAGTCGCGGCGCTGCTTGAGCATCTTGTCCACGACGGCGACCACTGCGTCGTCGTCCAGCTCGATGCGCTCATCCACTTCCTTTTGCTTGATGGCGGCGAGAAGCAGGCGAAGGGCGGACAGGCGAGCGGTTTCCTTGGCACGCATGGCGGCCTTCATGTCGTCGTTGACGCGGACCTTGAGAGACATGGGGGTTCCTTGCTGGAGACGGCCGTTAGGCCGGCGGCGCCGGAGAGGCGAATTCGGCGCAACGGAAAAGCACAAACGCCACGCGCTCGCGCAGAAGCGCGTATCGCGTGGCGATCGGGAAGCGTGTACTCGGGGTGTTGCTTAGTACATCTTCGGGGGCAGGGTTTGGCTGCGGAGGCGCTTGTGATGGCGCTTGACCGCGGCAGCCAGCTTGCGCTTGCGCTCGGCAGTCGGCTTCTCGTAGAACTCGCGGGAGCGGAGTTCGGGCAGCAGGCCCACTTTTTCAATGGTGCGCTTGAAGCGGCGAATGGCGACTTCAAACGGCTCGTTTTCTTTGACGCGGATACCCGGCATTGCGTGCTTCCTTGAAAATTCTTTGGACGGAAAGAATAAGAGTATAACCAAGTCGCTTGGGTCTACCAAGTCCACTTTTCGCTTTGTCTTCCGTCACAGGGTAAAATCCCGGTTTTTCCGCGGACCGCGCAATGCTTGTTCTGGGTATCGAATCCTCCTGCGACGAGACGGGTGTCGCGATCTACGACACCGACAAGGGCGTGTTGTTGGCCCATCGCCTGCACTCCCAGATCGATCTCCATGCGGCCTATGGCGGCGTGGTGCCGGAACTGGCGTCCCGCGATCATATCCGGCGTCTGCCGCTGCTGTTGCGGGAGACCCTCGATGCGACGGGGCTGGCCATGGGCGATATCGACGCGATCGCCTACACGGCCGGTCCGGGGCTGGCTGGCGCGCTGCTGGTTGGTGCGAGTGTCGCCGAAGCGCTGGGCGTTGCGCTGAACGTGCCGGTGCTGCCCGTGCATCACCTGGAAGGGCATCTGCTGTCGCCGCTGCTGTCAGCTGATCCGCCCACCTTTCCGTTCGTGGCCCTGCTGGTTTCCGGCGGACATACGCAATTGATGCGGGTGGCTGGCGTCGGCGACTACGTGCTGCTCGGTGAGACGGTCGACGATGCGGCTGGTGAGGCCTTCGACAAGACGGCCAAGCTCATCGGCCTGGGCTATCCCGGCGGGCCGGCGCTTGCCAAGCTGGCGCTGCGGGGGGCGCCCGGTCGTTTCAAGCTGCCGCGCCCCATGTTGCACAGCAAGGATTTCGATTTCAGCTTCAGCGGGTTGAAGACGGCAGTATTGACGGCCGCAACGGCGCTGGATTTCCGCGAAGAGGACAAGGCCGATCTGGCGGCCGAGTTCCAGGCCGCAGCGGTGGACGTCCTGGTTGCCAAGTCGATGGCGGCCTTGCGTCATACCGGGCTGAAGCAGCTGGTCGTGGCGGGCGGGGTCGGTGCCAACCAGGTGTTGCGAGCCCAGCTGGATGCCGCGGCCGCGAAGCGGAAGGCCAGGGTGTATTACCCTGAGCTGGAGCTGTGCACCGACAACGGGGCGATGATCGCGTTTGCCGGCGCCCTGCGCTTTGCTGCAGGGGAGCGGGGCGGTGATGGAAGCGGCCGCTTTGCGGTCCGCCCCCGCTGGAGCCTGCAGGAAATCGTTCCGCCCGTCGTAGCCTGAGCCGCGGGGCTTCAGGCCGGTTTTTTCTTCTTGCTGCCGATGCGCCCTTCCTGGCCGGCGCGCAAACGCTTGATGTTGTCCTTGTGGCGCCAGATCAGCAGGGCGGACATGCAGCTGATGGCGATGATCCAGGTGTTGTCGAGCCCGAGCAGGGCACTGAACAGCGGAGCCGCCAGCGCCGCACTCAGGGCCGCCAGCGATGAATAGCGGAAGGTGAAGGCCACGAAAAGCCATGTGCCGAGGGTGGCAAGCCCGAGCCAGCCGCTGGCCCCGAGCAGAACGCCGGCGGCGGTGGCAACGCCCTTGCCTCCCTTGAAACCCAGGAATACGGGGAAGACGTGGCCGAGAAAGGCGGCAAGACCCGCTGCCGCGATGGCCGGCATGCCCAGGCCCTGGGAGGCGGCAAAGTAAGCGGCCAGCGTAACGGCCAGCCAGCCCTTGAATGCATCGCCCAATAGCGTCAAGGCGGCGGCGAGCTTGTTGCCGCTGCGCAGGACATTGGTGGCGCCAGGATTGCCGGAGCCATAGGTACGAGGGTCGGCCATGCCGAAAAGTCGGGATACGACGACCGCGAAGGGAATTGAGCCGAGCAGGTAGGCGGCTGCGAGCAGAAGCGCGAGTTGCATGTTGTGTTGAGCGCTGACCAGGGTGGGCGCAATTTTAGCTGGGACGAATGATGGATTTTATTTTTATCGAGGCATTGCGGGTGAAATCCCGTGTCGGGATTTATCCGCGCGAAAGAGCGGCTGAGCAGACGCTGGAGCTGAATCTCACGTTCGGCGTGCCGGATGCGGCGGCGGAGCATGACGACATTGCTGACACCATCGACTACGCGAAGGTGATCGAACGGATCCGCAATGAGCTGGCCGTTCGGCAATTCAATCTGATCGAAACGCTAGGCGAATTCATCGTCAATTTGCTGTTCGATGAATTCGGAGCCCCGTGGGTCAAGCTCGCCATAGCGAAGATCGGGGTAATGAAGGATGTGAAGCGTGTGGGCGTATTCATTGAGCGCGGCCGCGACGGACTGGCGCCGCCGCCGCACTCTCCGACCGCGGGTTTGCCGCATTGAGCATGCGGCAAACCCGGCCGGCAATCAGGCCGCGGCAGGCGCTTCTGCGCGCAATTCGTCGAGGGGCTTGCCCTGGGCCAGCCAGTCGATGACCCACTGGGGCTTGCGGCCATGGCCGGTCCAGCCGATGGCGGCATTTTCCGGGTGACGGAACTTGATTACCGAAGCTGGCTTGGCGGCCGCCTTCTTGGCGGGTTTGGCAGCGGCTTTCTTGGGGGCCGCCGGCGCGGCCTTTTCGGTGTTTTCCTGGCCGATGACTTCGGTCAGGCTCATGCCGTGTTCTGCAGCCAGCTTCTGCATGCGCTTCAGCAGGTCTTTCTTGGCGGAGTCGGAACGGCGCCGAATCTCGGTTTCGACTTTGGTTTGCAGGCGGCGCAATTCGGCAAGGGAGAGCGAGGAGATGTCCATGGCGTTTCTTTCCTTCAGCTTGGAGCTGAGCTGAGTTGATGTGGCGAGGCGGTCGTAAGGTGCCGTCTTGTAGGATCTTTATTGCTGGTCTTATTTTGCCACCGTTTTCCGGTGATTTGGCAAGTGTTTTATTTCCATTTATTCCAGTGCCACGCTGACCAGCTTGGGCTTGAGTATTTGCAGCAAGTCGTGGGGGTGAACCCCGACGAGAAAGCCGCGGCGCCCGCCGTTGATATAGATCAGCGGCAGGTCGAGGATGCTGTTTTCCATAAAGACGGGCAGCGTCTTCTTTGTGCCAAATGGGGAGGTGCCGCCCACGAGATAGCCCGTGTGGCGCTGTGCTACTGCGGGATCGCACGGGCTGACCTGCTTGTGGCCGGCCTGCCGCGCCAGTTCCTTCGTCGAAACCTTGCGATCGCCGTGCATTAATACGATCAGGGGCTGGCGCGCTTCGTTCTCCATCACCAGTGTCTTGACGACCGCATGCTCGGGAACATTAAGCTCCCGAGCCGATACGCGGGTGCCGCCATGTTCCTCGTAAGTGTAGAGATGGGTCGAGAAGGCCGCCTTGTGCTGGCGCAGAAAGCGGGTGGCCGGTGTTTCCGGCGCATTGTGATCTTGGCGGGACATGGCTTTACTGGAAATGAATCGTGGGCTACAGATCGGGTTGACCGAAAATATCCCGTGGAGTTTCGAAGAGATTGCCCTGAATTTCACCGCTGCGGCCCGAATTTCCTTCGTGGGCCAATAGCCAGCGCTTGATGTCGATCAGGTAGCCTTTTTCATTGTGGGCGAATCCGCCGATTCCGGAGTGCGTGACGACCCGGTGACAGGGAATGGCGAGAGGGAAGGGGTTGTCGCCGCAGGCCTGCCCGACCGCGCGGGGAACGCTGCCGACGTCCTTTGCAAGCTCGCCGTAGGTGCGCGTCCGGCCACAGGGAATGGTTGCGATGGCGGCCCATATACGGCGGCGGTACAGGCTCCCCTGAATGAGCAGCGGCAGTACGAATTGGGCGTCGGGGTCCTGCAGATAGCGTGCGATTTGCGCGACGGCCTTTTCGGCCAGTTCGTCGCGTGCCGATTGCAGCGGGTGCTCGCTCGGCAAAAAGACGATTTGCTCGATAAAGCCTGCGCGCGTGGCAACACCGATGTGGCCGAATGGCATCGGCATGACGGCCGCGAACTGGGGCGAAGGATCGCCGGCGTTGCGCAAAGGGGAGGAGGGCATGGCCGGATTGTGCGCCCCGCTTCGCCGCCTCGGCAAGGACGCTTCGCTTTGCCGGGTGGTGGCTTTCTTCGCTGCTCGGGCTGCGGCCTATTCAGGCTTGGGCGGATTCGTTGCGTGCCATTGGGAAATGCCGTGCCAGGTATATCGGCGGTCTGACCAGACGACTCCCCGGTGGGCGTCGGGGGTATTGCCGGAAAGCACTTGATGCGGATCCGCATGTGTTGATGCGCGGGTTCCAGGGGTACGCGCAATCCCGGCTTTCGCGTACGCATATGGCGGCTGGCGAGTTTGTCGCGGTTGGCGAATTGAGTTTCCGCAATAGCAGTCGAGGGCACGTGAGATGGGTGGCGAAGGGACGAGCCGATCGCTATTGGTCGCCGGGAAAGGCCTTGCCGTTTGGCGGGTCATAAAAAGCGCCCGCTCGTTGCGCATGTCTGCGCTTCGAGCGGGCGTTTGGGTACTGCGTGCGATAACGCCCCGGGGCGCTATCTGGGTCAGGCGCGGACCTGGCCTTCTCCGAATACGATCCACTTCTGGCTGGTCAGGCCTTCGAGGCCAACCGGGCCGCGGGCGTGGATCTTGTCGGTGGAAATGCCGATCTCCGCGCCGAGGCCGTATTCGAAGCCGTCGGCAAAGCGCGTCGACGCGTTGATCATCACCGAGGAGGAGTCCACTTCGCGCAGGAAGCGCATGGCGCGGGTGTGATTCTCGGTGACGATGGCTTCGGTGTGCTGGGACGAATGGGTGTTGATGTGGGCAATGGCTTCGTCGAGTCCGTCAACGACCTTTATGGCGATGATCGGCGCGAGGAATTCCTCGCTCCAGTCCGATTCCGAAGCGGCCTTGAGCTGCGTGTCGGCAATGCCAGCTTCGCGCAGGATGGCGAGGGAGATCGGACAGGCGCGCAGCTCGACGCCCTTGCCGGCCAGCATGGTGCCGATGGCGGGCAACTGGGCGCGGGCCACGCTGGCGTCCACCAACAGGGATTCGGTGGTGTTGCAGGTGCCGTAGCGCTGGGTCTTTGCGTTCTCGACGATGGCGAGGGCCTTGGCTGCGTCGGCGAATTCGTCCACGTACACGTGGCAGTTGCCGTCAAGGTGCTTGATCACCGGTACGCGGGCTTCGTTGGAGATGCGCTCGATGAGGCCCTTGCCGCCGCGGGGCACGATGACGTCCACGAACTCGGGCATCGTGATGAGCTCGCCGACGGCGGCGCGATCGGTGGTTTCGATGACCTGGATGGCGGCCTCCGGCAGGCCGGCGGCGGCGAGGCCGGCACGCACGCAGGCAGCGATCGCCTGGTTGGAGTGCAGGGCTTCCTTGCCGCCGCGCAGGATCGCGGCGTTGCCGGACTTCAGACACAGGGCGGCGGCGTCGGCGGTGACGTTGGGGCGGGCTTCGTAGATGATGCCGATGACGCCCAGCGGCACGCGCATCTTGCCGACGGTGATGCCGGACGGGCGACGCTTGAGGTCGGTCATCTCGCCGACCGGGTCGGGCAGCGCGGCAACCTGCTCCAGGCCGACGGCCATCCTTTCGATGCCTTTTTCGGACAGGGTCAGGCGGTCGATCATGGCCGGTTCGAGGCCGTTGGCGCGGGCTTCTTCCAGATCCTGGCGGTTGGCGGCGGCCAGTTCGGCCTTGCGTGCGCGGATCTCGGCGGCCATCGCGAGGAGGGCCTTGTTCTTGGCGTCGGTGGAGGCGGCAGCCACGCCGCGCGATGCAGCGCGGGCCTGGCGACCGACGGTCTGCATGTAGGTCTTGATGTCCATCTTCGTCGTCTCGTCTCGGTTGGTGGCGCGGGGCTCAGCGCCGGGCCGGGGCTTGCTGGGTGGCTGTGGCGCGGGTAAGGCGCAGGCACAGCTGGAGGAATTCATCCCATACGTCGCCGCTGGCCAGACCCTTGATCATCCGGTCAATCTTTGCAGCGTGCAAGATCGATGTGCGCAGGATAGCGGAGGTCAGGCGCGGCAATGCGCGCTGGATGGCCTGCTTGCGGCGTTCATCGTAGACGCGCTCGGCCTTCAGAAGGTTCGGCAGGGGCTGGCCTTCGTCCAGGCCGAGGCGGAGGCTGGCGAGGGTGCGGATCTCGTTGGCGAGCGTCCACAGCACCAGCGGCGGCGCTTCGCCTTCGCCCTTTAGGCCTTCCAGCAGGCGGGCACAACGGCCGGCGTCGCCTTCCAGCAGGGCCTGGCGCAGCTTGTCCACGTCGTAGCGGGCCACGTTGAGCACCGCGTCGCGCACCGTGGCCAGGTTCAGTGGTCCGGGTGGGTGGAGCAGGCCCAGTTTGAGGATTTCCTGGTGGGCGGCGAGCAGGTTGCCTTCCACGTGATCGGCGATGAAGTTCAGCGCGTCCGCATCCGCTTTCTGTTGCTGGCGGTTGAGGCGCAGCGCGATCCATTCCGGGAGGCGCTCCCGTTCCGGCGCATTGAGCTCGACCGCCACGCCGGCTTCGGCAAGGGCGACGAACCAGGCGGACTTGCGGGTTGCCCAGTCGATTTCGGGCAGTGTAACGAGGGTGACGACACCGTCGTCGAGATTGCGCGCGTAGCGCTGCAGCGCTTCGCCGCCTTCGCGGCCGGGCTTGCCGTTGGGAATGCGCAGGTCTACCAGCTTGCTGGTGCCGAACAGGGACAGGTTGCCGGCGGCGGCCTGCAGGGACTCCCAGCGGAAGCCCTGGCCGGCCACCAGCACCTCCCGCTCCTCGTAGCCCTGCTTGCGGGCGGCTGCGCGGATCGCGTCGCCGGCTTCGAGCACCAGCAGCGGTTCGTTGCCGTGCAGCAGGTAGAGCGGGGTGAGGGGCTTGTCGAGTTGGGCGGCGAGCTGCTCCGGACGCAGGATCACGGCTTGGGCTCGGCTTCCGGCATCTTCACCGCAGCCAGGCGGCGCATCAGCTGCTGCACCAGATCGCCCTGCATGTCCCGGTAGAGCAGGAGTTCTTCCTGTTCCTTGGCGAGCAGCTGGGAGTCGTCGAAGGCGAGGTCGCGCTTCAGGTAGATTTCGTTGGGCGCGAGGACTTCGCGGCCGGCCTTGTCCACAACGCGGAAGTAGAAGCGCTGGCGCAACTGATATTCGCGCACGCGGCCCTGGGCGTTGAGGGCCAGGATTGCCTTCTCTCTTGCGTCGGCGAGCACCTCCAGGCGGACCTGGGCGCCCTCCGGCGTATCGACGATGCGTGTTTCACTGCCGGCGCGGATCTGCCGCCGGATGGCCGCGGCCAGGTCGGAGTACTGGTACATCCCCAGGTAGATCGACTCGAAGGGGAGCGGGCGTGGCCCGCGCAGCTGGAAGCCGCAGCCGGCCAGCAGCAGCGGCACGGCGCCGATGGCGGCGAGGGCCCGGCGGCGGGCGGGGGACGACGGGGTCTGGCTCATGGGCGCGATTCCTTTTGCAGGCGCTGGCGTTCCTTGGAGTAGGCGTCGAAGTCGGGGCCCGCCGGATCCGGCGAGGTGTCGTGGCCCGGCTGGCCTTGCTGCCGGGCGTTCTCCTGCCGGATGCCTTCGTAGACCACTCTCTCTGTGGCTGTACCGCAGCCTGAGAGAAGGGCAAGGAACGAGAGACAGGCGACGGTACGCATGATGCGGGCCCCTTTTTCGTTCAGCAGACGATGTTGACGAGGCGGCCGGGAACGACGACGACCTTCTTGGCCGGCTTGCCTTCCATGAACTTGACCGCGGCCTCGTTGGCCAGTGCGGCCGCTTCGATCGCGTCCTTGGCCGCATCGGCCGGCACGCGCAGTGCGCCGCGCAGCTTGCCATTGACCTGCAGCATTAACTCGATCTCGTCCTGCACCAGCGCGGCGTCGAGGGGCTCCGGCCAGGCGGCCTTGAGAATGTCCTCACCGTAGCCGAGTTCGGCCCACAGGGCGTGGCTGATGTGCGGGGTGAGCGGCGACAGCACGCGCAGCAGGATGCCGAAGCATTCCTCGATCACCTCGGCGGCCAGGGCACCTTCGCGCGGGGCCTTTTCGATGGCGTTGAGCATCTTCATCGTGGCGGAGGCCACGGTGTTGAACTGCTGCTTGGCGAGGTCGTAGTTGGCCTGCTTGAGGAGCAGGTGGATCTCGCGGCGGAAGCCGGCCAGCGCCTCCGGCAGTTTGGCGCCGTTCAGGCTGCGCTCGGCGCCGATCTGCGGGCGGATCTCGCTGGCGAGCACGTGGCCGAAGCTCCACACCCGGCGCAGGAAGCGATAGGCACCTTCGACGCCGGCGTCGGACCATTCGAGGGTTTGTTCGGGCGGCGCGGCGAACATCATGAAGAAGCGAGCGGTGTCGGCGCCGTATTGCTCGATGAGCGACTGCGGGTCCACGCCGTTGTTCTTCGACTTGGACATGGTGGTCAGCTCGTGCTCGAGCACGGTGCCGTCCTTCTTCAATGTCGCGCCGGTGATCTGGCCCTTGGCATCCTTCTGGATGTCGATCTCGCTTTCCCAGAAGTAGTTCTTGCCGCCGCCTTCGGGCTTGTGGAAGAAGGCGTTGTTGAGAACCATGCCCTGGGTCAGCAGGTGGGCGAAGGGCTCGCGGTAGGTGACCAGGCCGATGTCGCGCATCACCTTGGTCCAGAAGCGCGAGTAGAGCAGGTGCAGGATGGCGTGCTCGATGCCGCCGATGTACTGGTCGACGGTCATCCAGTAGCCGGTTTCGTCGTCCACCATCTTGTCGGCGCCGAACCTGGTGGCGTAGCGGGCGTAGTACCAGGACGAGTCCACGAAGGTGTCCATGGTGTCGGTCTCGCGACGGGCCGGCTTGCCGCAGCACGGGCAGGGGGTGTCGAGGAAGTCGGCGCGCTTGTGCAGCGGGTTGCCGGAGCCGTCCGGCACGCAGTCTTCGGGTAGCACCACCGGGAGCTGGTCGTCGGGCACCGGCACCGAGCCGCAGCTGTCGCAGTGGATGATGGGGATCGGGCAGCCCCAGTAGCGCTGGCGGGAGACGCCCCAGTCGCGCAGACGCCATTGGATCTTCTTCTCGCCGACGTTCTTGGCAGCCAGGTCGGCGGCGATCGCGTCGACGGCGGCTTCATAGCCGAGGCCGTCGTACTTGCCGGAATTGACGCAGGCGCCGTCTTTGCTGCCGTACCACTCTTCCCAGGCGCCTGTGGAGTAGGGCTTGTCGCCGAGGGCGACGACCTGCGCGATGGGCAGGCTGTATTTCTTCGCGAAGGCGAAGTCGCGCTCGTCGTGGGCGGGCACGCCCATCACGGCGCCGTCGCCGTAGCTCATCAGCACGTAGTTGCCGACCCATACCTCGACCTGCTTACCGGTCAGCGGGTGGGTGACGAACAGGCCGGTGGGCAGGCCTTCCTTCTCCATCGTGGCCATGTCGGCTTCCATCACCGAGCCGTGCTTGCACTTCTCGATGAAGGCGGCCAGCGCCGGGTTGTCCTTGGCAGCGTGCAGGGCCAGCGGGTGCTCGGCGGCCACGGCGCAGAAGGTGACGCCCATGATGGTGTCGGCGCGGGTGGTGAACACCCACAGCTCGCCATTGTTGATGAGTTGGCCGTCGTCGCCCGTGATGTCGTGGCTGAACGCGAAGCGCACGCCAGTGCTCTTGCCGATCCAGTTGGCCTGCATCAGCTTGACGCGCTCGGGCCAGCCGCCGAGGGTGTCCAGGTCGGACAGCAGCTCGTCGGCGTAGTCGGTGATCTTCAGGTAGTAGCCGGGGATCTCGCGTTTCTCGACGAGGGCGCCGGTGCGCCAGCCGCGGCCGTCGATGACCTGCTCGTTGGCGAGCACGGTCTGGTCGACCGGATCCCAGTTGACGACCTGGGTCTTGCGCTCGGCAATGCCCTTTTCGAGCATGCGCAGGAACAGCCACTGGTTCCACTTGTAGTACTCGGGGGTGCAGGTGGCCAGCTCGCGGCTCCAGTCGATGGCGAAACCCAGCGACTTGAGCTGCTGCTTCATGTAGGCGATGTTGTCATAGGTCCACTTGGCCGGCGGCACCTGGTTCTTGATCGCGGCGTTCTCGGCGGGCAGGCCGAAAGCGTCCCAGCCCATCGGCTGCAGGACGTTGTAGCCCTTCATCTTGTGGAAGCGGGACAGCACGTCGCCGATCGTGTAGTTGCGCACGTGGCCCATGTGCAGCTTTCCCGACGGATACGGGAACATGGACAGGCAGTAGTACTTGGGCTTCGACTCGTCGGCGGTGACGCGGAAGGCTTCCGAGTTGTCCCAGTGCTGCTGGGCGGCGCGTTCGATATCGGCGGGGAGGTATTTGTCCTGCATGGGCGGAAAAGTCGCGGATGGAACGAAACCGCGCATTATAAACCGGTCCGGTAAAGCCCGCAGGGGCGCGCTCAAGACATTGATGTGACGAGACATTTCCTCTTCATATCAAGCCGTGGTGTATGTCATGGCCAGATGCGTCTGTTACAATCGCGCTCCCGCAATGCAGCATTTTCCTATGTCCGAGCCCCTTGTCCGTCTTGAGAATGTGCGCTTCGCCTATGGCGAGCGGATGATCCTGCGCGACATTTCCCTGTCCATTCCGCGTGGTCAGGTGGTTGCCATCATGGGAGGCAGCGGTTGTGGCAAAACTACTCTGCTGCGCCTGATCGGCGGGCAGGAGCGTGCGGTCGGCGGTCGCGTGCTGGTCGACGGCCAGGATGTCGGTACGCTGGACCGCGAGGATCTGTACACGCTGCGCCGGCGCATGGGCATGCTGTTCCAGTTCGGCGCCTTGTTCACCGACATGACGGTATTTGACAACGTGGCCTTTCCGCTGCGCGAGCACACCGATCTGCCGCCGGAGCTGATCAACGATCTGGTGCTGATGAAGCTGCATGCTGTCGGCCTGCGCGGTGCTGCCCAGTTGCGGCCGGGGGAGCTTTCCGGTGGCATGGCGCGCCGCGTCGCGCTGGCGCGGACGATCGCCCTAGATCCGATGCTGCTGATGTACGACGAGCCCTTCACCGGCCTCGATCCGATTTCCCTTGGTGTGATCGGGCAGCTGATCCGCCGCCTCAACAACGCGCTTGGCGCGAGCTCGCTGATCGTCACCCACGACATCCAGGAGTCCCTGCAGATCGTGGACTACATCTATTTCATTTCCGAAGGGCGGGTCGTCGCCCAGGGGACGCCGGACGAGATCCGTAACACCTCCGATCCCTTCGTGCATCAGTTCGTGCACGCCGAGGCCGATGGCCCGGTGCCTTTCCACTATCCCGCCGGCGACTACGCGACGGCGCTGGTCGGAGGAGCCGGCTGATGGGTGACGTATTGCGAAGGCTGGGCTCCCTAGCGATCAGCGGGGTGTGGCAACTGGGCTTCATCGCCCGTTTCTTCGTATTGATCCTGCGTTACTCGGGGCAGTCCTTCATGCGGCTGCACCTGACGATCCGCGAGCTGTACTTCAGCGGCGTGATGTCGCTACTGATCATCCTGGTGTCCGGCCTGTTCGTTGGCCTGGTGCTGGGGCTGCAGGGCTATGAAATCCTGCAGCGCTATGGCTCCAGCGAGGCGATGGGCACGATGGTGGCTTTGTCCTTGTTGCGGGAACTCGGCCCGGTCGTGGCTGGTCTGCTGTTCGCCAGCCGGGCTGGCTCGGCGGTGACGGCGGAAATCGGCCTGATGAAGGTGACCGAGCAGCTCAAGGCGATGGACATGATGGCGGTCAATCCGATCGCCCGTGTGGTGGCGCCGCGCTTCTGGGGCGGCGTAGTGTCCATGCCGCTGCTGGCGGCGCTGTTCTCGACGATGGGGATTTTCGGTGGCTGGCTGATCGGGGTGGTGTTCATCGGTGTCGATGACGGTGCCTTCTGGTCGCAGATGCGGTCGGCCGTCGATTTCCGTTACGACGTGCTCAACGGCGTCTTCAAGAGCTCCGTGTTCGGTGTTGCTGTCGCGTTGATCGCCGTGTTCGAAGGCTACGACTGCGTGCCGACCGCCGAAGGGGTGTCCCGGGCGATCACGCGTACCGTCGTGAGCTCCGCGCTGGCCATTCTGGCGCTCGATTTTGTAATGACGTCTTTCATGTTCCGAGGTCTATGATGAGTCGCACGACGCTCGACCTGTGGGTCGGTGTTTTCGTGGCAATGGGTATCGCCGCGTTGTTGTTCCTGGCCCTCAAGGTCGCCAGCATTTCCGGGTCGGACATCCAGTCGCCCTATACCCTCAGCGCCCGTTTCGACAACATCGGCGGCCTCAAGGTGCGTGCGCCAGTGAAGAGTGCCGGCGTGCTGGTCGGGCGGGTCACCGAAATTCGCTACGACAATGAACACTTTCAGGCCGAAGTTGTCTTCTCGGTGGACGGGCGCTACAAGTTCCCGACAGACACGTTTGCCAACATCCTGACCTCAGGCCTGCTCGGCGAGCAGTACCTCGGCCTTGATCCCGGCGGGGAGGAAAAGACACTCGCGCCAGGTGAGGTCATCAAAAAGACCCAGTCCGCCGTTGTTCTCGAGAAGCTGATCAGCCAGTTCATGTTCAACAAGGCGGCTGAAGGAGAGCAGGCACCCGCAAAGTAAGGAAGAAGGCTTGCGGGGGCGGATCAATACAGAGAGCGCCGCGCGCTTTGCGCGGGCCGGAATGACAATGAAGAAGAACAGCAAACCTGAATCGACCTTGCTGCGACGGAGCGCGCTGGCCATTGGGCTGGCGTTCGCTGTGGCGGGCTGTGCAGGGCCCGGCGGGCATCCCAAGGATCCCCTTGAGCCAATGAATCGCGCTACTTTCCAGCTCAATGAAAAGGCGGACAAGTATGTGATGCGTCCGGTGGCCGAGGTCTACGATCAGGCGCCGCTGCCGCTGAAGACGGGTGTCGCGAACTTCTTCGGCAACATTGCGGACGTATGGATCGGCGTCAATAACCTGCTACAGGGCAAGTTCGTCGACGGTCTCTCCGACGGCGGGCGCTTCCTGCTCAACTCCACGGTCGGCCTGCTGGGCGTCTTCGACGTTGCGAGCGAGATTGGCCTCGAAAAGCATGACGAAGACCTCGGCCAGACGCTTGGCCGCTGGGGCGTCGGTGATGGTCCTTACCTTGTGCTGCCCTTGCTGGGGCCGAGCAATGTCCGGGATGGCGTGTCGCTCATCGGCGACTTCCATTTCGATCCGCTCATGCAGCTCGAGGATGTCGGCGCTCGCAACAGCCTGACCGGCCTGCGCTTCGTCAGCAAGCGGGCTGCGCTGCTGGGGGCCGATACGGCCGCCGAAGAGGCCGCGCTGGACAAGTACGGCTACATGCGCAGTTTCTACATCCAGTACCGCCGTAACCAGATCTTCGACGGCCAGCCGCCGCGCGAAAAAGATCTGGACGACGATGACTCCTCCGATAAGGACAAGGCGGCCACCGACGCGAATGCGGCTGGCGCTGCCACTGATAAATCTTCCTCCCCCGACAAGAAGGAAAGCCAATGAAACGCCTCACTTCCCTGTTTGCCGCGCTGGTACTGGGCCTTGGCATCCAGTTCAGCGCCGCTGCCAATACCGTGGCGCCCGATGTGCTGGTCAAGAGCGTCAGTGATGACGTGATTTCCATCGTCCGTCAGGACAAGGCCATCCAGTCCGGTGACACCCGCAAAGCCGTCAGTCTGGTCGAAACCAAGGTGTTGCCTTACTTCGACTTCGCCCACATGACCCGTCTGGCCGTCGGCAAGGACTGGAAGCAGGCTTCCGCCGACCAGAAGAGCACGCTGACCCAGGAATTCAAGACGCTGCTGGTGCGCACCTATTCCAATGCTCTGACCAAGTACCGTGACCAGCAGATCGATTTCGAACCGCTGAAGGCCAAGCCCGAGGAGACCGACGTGATCGTGCGTACCAAAGTGCGCCAGGCGGGTGCCAAGGCCGTGCAGATCGATTACAACCTCGAGAAGCAGGGCGACAACTGGAAGGTCTACGACGTGCTGGTGGCTGGCGTGAGTCTGGTCACCAACTACCGTGACGAGTTCGGACAGGAAGTGCGCGCCGGCGGCATCGATGGGCTGATCAAGACCCTGAAGGACAAGAACAAGCAGATCGACCCCGCGGTCGCTGCCAAAAAATGATCCAGGCTGAAGGCGCACGCCTGAGTCTCAGCGGCCCGCTGACCATCGCTACCGTTGCGGCGGTGGCGGAGGCTGGGCGCGAGCAGGTCGTCGGTGGCGACCGTGTCGTCGACCTGTCTGGCGTCACGCAGGTGGATTCCGCTGCGCTGGCCCTGCTGCTGAGCTGGCAGCGCAGCAGCAGGGCCGCCGGGCATCAGCTCTCCATCGACCGGGCGCCAACGGCTCTGGTCTGTCTCGCGTCCCTCTACGACGTCGATTCCATTCTTTCTCTGGCTCGCTGAGCCTGTCGGGTTTTATGAGTCCAGCGATCCGCATTGCCGGCGTCACCAAGCGTTTCCGTTCCCTGCAGGCCCTGGCCGGCGTCGACCTGGAGGTGGCCCAGGGCGAGTTCTTCGGCCTGCTCGGCCCCAACGGGGCCGGCAAGACCACTCTGATTTCCTCCCTGGCGGGGTTGGCACGGCCGGATTCCGGCACGCTGGAAGTCATGGGCCACGACGTGGTCCGCGACTACCGCGCCGCGCGCCTGGCCCTCGGCGTGGTGCCGCAGGAGCTGGTCTTCGATCCGTTCTTCAACGTGCGCGAGATGCTGCGCATCCAGTCGGGCTACTTCGGTATCCGCAACAACGACGACTGGATCGACGAGATCCTGCATCACCTGGACCTCACCGAGAAAGCCAGTTCCAACATGCGCATGCTGTCGGGCGGCATGAAGCGCCGGGCGCTGGTGGCCCAGGCGCTGGTGCACCGTCCGCCGGTCATCGTCCTTGACGAGCCGACTGCCGGCGTGGACGTGGAGTTGCGCCATGGCCTGTGGCAGTTCATCCGCAAGCTGAACGAGGATGGCCACACCATCGTGCTGACCACCCACTACCTCGAAGAGGCCGAGTCCCTGTGCGGACGCATCGCCATGCTGAAGGCGGGGCGCATCGTGGCACTGGACACGACGGCCAATCTGCTGCAGCGTTTCGCCAGCCATACGCTGCAACTGCGGCTGGCGAAGCCCGTTGTCGTGTCGCCGGGGCTGGAGGGCCACGTGCTTTCCCGGGATGGCCTGCAATGGGTGCTTGGCTTCGATAATTTCGACGAGGTCGGGCATCTGCTTGCCGGCCTCAAGTCCGCCGGTGCCGAGATCGTCGACATGGCCCTCGGCAAGCCCGACCTGGAACAGGTCTTCGTCGGCGTGATGAACCAGAACTGAGGCAGCATGGAAGGTTTCAAGACCCTGTTGTACAAGGAGTGCCTGCGCTTCTGGAAGGTAGGCTTCCAGACGGTGCTGTCGCCGGTGCTCAATGCGGTGCTCTATCTACTGATTTTCGGCCATGTGCTGGAGGATCACGTTCAGCCGTTTCCGGGCGTCAATTACACGGCTTTTCTGGTGCCGGGCCTGGTGATGATGACGGTGCTGCAGAACGCCTTCGCCAACAGCTCGTCGTCGCTGATCCAGAGCAAGATCACCGGCAACATCGTGTTTGTGCTGTTGCCGCCAATTTCGTACCGGGAGTTCTATTCCGCCTACGTGCTGGCGGCGGTGCTGCGCGGCAGCCTGTGCGGCATCGGTGTGCTGCTGGCGGCCTTGCCCTTTGCGCACCTGCCTTTCGCCGAACCGCTGTGGATCGTCGCCTTCATGCTGATCGGCGGCGCGTTTCTTGCGAGCCTCGGCGTGATCGCGGGGATCTGGGCCGACAAGTTCGACCAGCTGGCGGCCTTCCAGAACTTCCTGATCATGCCGCTGACGATGCTCTCCGGCGTGTTCTACTCGATCCATTCGCTGCCGGGTTTCTGGCAGGGGGTGTCGCATTTCAACCCGTTTTTCTTCATGATTGACGGGTTCAGGTATGGCTTTTTCGGAGTCTCCGATGTCTCGCCGTGGGCGAGCCTCGGAGTCGTGACTGTCTGTTTTGTCGTGCTCGCGGTGCTCACCCTGCAAATGCTTGCCAGGGGCTACAAGCTGCGGGCCTGAGGAGTGATTATGTTTCCGGCGACTGAAATCGAACGACTGATTGCTGCAGGTCTCGAATGTGATTTCCTGCAGATCGAAGGGGATGACGGCACCCATTTCACGGGTATCGTCGTCAGCCCGGCTTTCGAAGGCAAGCCGCGGGTGCGCCAGCACCAGGCGGTGTATGCCACCTTGGGCAAGCTGATGGGCAACGAGATCCACGCCCTCCAGTTGTCGACCTTTACGCCCGGCCAATGGGCAGAATTGCAGAAGGAACTGGGCTGATCGCCCTTTGATGCATGGATAAACTGCTGATCGAAGGCGGCGTCCGCCTGTCCGGCGAGATCGCCATTTCCGGTGCCAAGAACGCCGCGCTGCCCATCCTGTGTGCGGCGCTGCTGACCAGCGAACCGGTGACCTTCACCAATGTGCCGCGTCTCAACGACATTGGCACGCTGCTGCGCCTGCTCGAACAGATGGGTGTCAAGGTGAGCCGTGATGGCGACACCGTCACGCTGGATGCCGGTGGGGTGAACAACCCCGTTGCGTCCTACGAGATGGTCAAGACCATGCGTGCCTCCATCCTCGTGCTCGGCCCGCTCGTCGCCCGCTTCGGCGAGGCGCAGGTGAGCCTGCCCGGCGGCTGCGCGATCGGCGCCCGCCCGGTGGACCAGCACATCAAGGGCCTGCAGGCGATGGGGGCCGAGGTCAAGGTCGAGCATGGCTATGTGCACGCCAAGGTGCCCAAGCTGAAGGGCGCCCGCCTGTTCACCGACATGGTCACCGTGACCGGCACCGAGAACCTGATGATGGCGGCCTGTCTGGCCGACGGCGAGACCGTCATCGAAAACGCCGCCCGCGAGCCGGAAGTGGTCGATCTGGCCAACTGCCTGGTGTCGATGGGCGCGCAGATCTCCGGCGCCGGCGGCGACGTGATCCGCATCAAGGGCGTGCCGGCCCTGCATGGTGCAACCCACCGCATCATGCCGGACCGCATCGAGACCGGTACCTACCTGTGCGCGGCAGCCATCACCGGCGGCGATGTCCGCGTGACCGGCACGTCCACCAGCTACCTGGATGCGGTCATCGACAAGCTGATGGATGCCGGCTGTGAAGTGATCGGCGAGCGCGACGCGATCCGCCTGAAGGCGCCCGAGCGGCTCACGTCGGTGAGCCTGCGCACCGCGCCTTACCCGGCTTTCCCGACCGACATGCAGGCCCAGTTCATGGCGATCAACGCGGTGGCCAACGGCACGGCGGTGATCCGCGAGACGATCTTCGAAAACCGCTTCATGCATGCGGTCGAGCTGCAGCGTCTCGGGGCGGACCTCCGCATCGACGGCAACACGGCCTTCGTGAAGGGCGTCGAGCGTCTGCAGGGTGCGACGGTGATGGCGACCGACCTGCGTGCGTCGGCGAGCCTGATCATCGCGGCACTGGTGGCCGAAGGCGAAACCACGGTGGATCGCATCTACCACCTGGATCGTGGCTACGAGCGTCTGGAAGAGAAGCTGTCTGCGCTCGGCGCTCGCGTCCGGCGAATTCGCTGAGCCGCGTAATCGGGTGGGCCGCCTCGGCGGCCCATGGCTGAGGCGGGGCTAGCTGCCCGGCGTCACGGCCAGCACTTTCAGCTGGATGGCGTGGCCGTCAGGGGTGTGCCAGTCGATGATCTGGCCCACCGACAATCCCAGCAGGGCGCTGCCGGCTGGGGAAAAAATCGATACCTTGCCGTCGCTGCTGCCCGCGTCGTGGGGCCAGGCGAGGGTCAGATCGTATTCGCGTCCGGACATTTCCTCGCGGAAGCGGGCGCGGCTGTTCATGCTGATCACGTCTGCGGGCATGTCCTCATCGTCGACTACGGTGGCCCGTTCTAGCTCGCCGCGCAGGCCGTCGAGATCGCTGCGGTTACGGGTGGGCGGCTTGGACAGCAGGGCTTCGAGGCGTTCGAGGTCGCGGGTGGACACGATGATTTCGGGTTTCACTGGGTACTCCTTAGGTTCGATCAAAAGAAAATGGCCGATCCCGCCGGACGGCGGTTCAGCCACGAGCCAAGGCTAGCAGAAAGGGGACGCTGCGCAAACGTCCCGCCGCATCGGGCGCGAAGGGCTCCCCGAATCGGATAGAATCGCGCTTTACGCACACAGAGCATCATCTTGAACGGCATTACGCTTGCCCTCTCGAAGGGCCGAATCTTCGAGGAAACCCTGCCGCTGCTCGCCGCCGCGGGGATCACGCCGACCGATAACCCGGAGACGTCGCGCAAGCTCATCATCGGCACCAACCGGCCGGATGTGCGGCTGGTCATCGTGCGCGCCACCGATACGCCGACCTACGTGCAGTACGGTGCGGCGGACATGGGTATCGCCGGCAAGGACGTGCTGCTGGAGCACGGTGGCGCCGGCCTGTACCAGCCGCTGGACCTCAATATCGCCAAGTGCCGCCTGTGCGTGGCCGTGCCGAAGGAGTTCGACTACGCCGCCGCCGTCCAGCGCGGTGCGCGCATCCGCGTGGCGACCAAGTACGTGAAAGCGGCCAAGGCACACTTTGCGGCCAAGGGCATGCACGTGGACCTGATCAAGCTCTACGGCTCCATGGAACTCGCGCCGTTGGTCGGCCTGGCCGACGCGATCGTCGACCTGGTGTCTACCGGCAGCACGCTGAAGGCCAACAACCTGGTGGAGGTGGAGGACATCATGCCGATCAGCTCCCGCCTCGTCGTCAATCAGGCCTCCCTCAAGCTCAAGCGCGAGCTGATCCAGCCGGTGCTGGAGGCCTTTGCAGGAGCCATCAAGAAATGAGCGCCCAGATCCGTCGCCTGTCTTCCGCCGAACCCGACTTCATCGCCACGCTGGATGCGCTGCTGGCCTTCGAAGGCAGCACCGATGCGGCCATCGAGCAGGCGGTCGGCGACATCCTGACGAACGTGCGCAAAAAAGGTGACGCAGCGGTTGTCGAGTACACCCGCCGCTTCGATCATCTGGATGTGAGCGACATGGCGGCGCTGGAGCTGCCGCGGGTTCAGCTCGAGGCCGCGCTGGCGGGGCTAAGCGACGAGCAGCGCCAGGCGCTGGAAGCCGCCGCGGCGCGCGTGCGCACCTATCACGAACGGCAGGTGCTGGAGTCCTGGCGCTACAACGACGAGTCCGCAGGCATGGCCGGCACCCGTCTGGG
Source organism: Zoogloea sp. GW822-FHT05C07 (assembly GCF_058800215.1). Taxonomy (NCBI): domain Bacteria; kingdom Pseudomonadati; phylum Pseudomonadota; class Betaproteobacteria; order Rhodocyclales; family Zoogloeaceae; genus Zoogloea; species Zoogloea sp. GW822-FHT05C07. The sequence goes on along the minus strand of NZ_CM179510.1, from coordinate 1,093,446 downwards.
CCAGAAGGTCACGCCGCTGGACCGCGTCGGCCTGTACGTGCCGGGTGGCCGTGCGTCCTATCCCAGCTCGGTGCTGATGAACGCGATTCCGGCCAAGGTGGCCGGCGTCGGCGAGCTGATCATGGTGGTGCCGACGCCCCGTGGCGAGCGCAGCCAGTTGGTGTTGGCCGCCGCCGCGATCACCGGCGTGGATCGCGTGTTCACCATCGGTGGCGCCCAGGCCGTGGCCGCGCTGGCCTACGGCACGCAGACCATCCCGCAGGTGGACAAGATCGTCGGTCCGGGCAATGCCTACGTGGCAAGCGCCAAGCGCCGCGTCTTCGGCACCGTCGGCATCGACATGGTGGCAGGGCCGTCCGAGGTGCTGATCATCTCCGACGGCACCGGCAATCCTGACTGGGTGGCGATGGACCTGTTCGCGCAGGCCGAGCACGACGAACTTGCCCAGTCGATCCTGCTGTGTACCGACGAAGCTTTCATTGCCCAGGTGGAGGCGAGCATCGCCCGCCTGCTGCCGGAAATGCCGCGCCGCGACACCATCGCCACGTCGCTGGCCAATCGCGGTGCCCTGGTGTTGGTGCGTGACCTGGCGGAAGCCTGTCAGGTCGCCAACCGTATCGCGCCGGAACACCTGGAGCTGTCGCTGGCCGATCCGTACCAGTGGATCGACCAGATCCGCCACGCCGGCGCGATCTTCATCGGCCACTACTCGGTCGAGGCCCTCGGCGACTACTGCGCCGGCCCCAACCACGTGTTGCCGACGATGCGCAGTGCGCGCTTCTCCAGCCCGCTGGGGGTGTACGACTTCCAGAAGCGCACCAGCCTCATCGACATTTCGGAGCAGGGCGCCCAGACCCTCGGCCGGATCGCCTCGGTGCTGGCCCACGGTGAAGGCCTGCAGGCCCACGCCCGTTCGGCGGAGATGCGTCTGAAGGGCTGATTCATGCCCTTGGTTGGATGTGAAAAAGCCGCACCCGAGGGTGCGGCTTTTTCGTTAACGCCGGCACCCGCAGAATCAGGCCAGGATCGCCTTCAGCGCCTGAACGAGCAGCGTGCACTGCGCATCGGTGCCCACGGTGATGCGCAGGAACTGATCGATACGCGCAGCCTTGAAGTGGCGCACGATGATGCTGCGTTCGCGCAGCGCTGCGGCCAGGGCCGCAGCATCGTGGGTCGGATGGCGGGCGAACACGAAATTGGCGGCAGATGGCAGCACCTCGAAGCCCAGCCCGGCGAGATCGCCGGACAGGGTTTCGCGGCTGGCGATGACCTGCCGGCGGGTCTGCTCGAAGTAGGCTTCGTCGTCCAGCGCGGCGCTGGCGCCGACGAGGGCCAGGCGGTCGAGGGGGTAGGAGTTGAAGCTGTCCTTCACGCGGGTCAGGGCTTCGACGAGTTCCGGCTGGCCGATCGCGAAGCCAGTGCGCAGGCCGGCAAGGGAGCGCGACTTGGACAGGGTCTGGGTGACCAGCACGTTGGGGTAGCGCTTCACCAGCGCTACGGCGGTGGGGATTGCGTCGAGCCCGCCGAAATCCACGTAGGCCTCGTCGATGACGATCGGGCTGTCCGGCAGGCCTTCCGCCAGGCGGGCGATCTCGTCGAGCGCCAGCAGGCGGCCGGTGGGCGCGTTCGGATTCGGGAAAATCACGCCGCCAACCCGGTCGGCACCGCGCGACAGGTAGTCGTCCACGCGGATCGCGAAGTGCCCGTCGAGGGGGATGGCTTCGAAATCGATGCCATACAGCCCGCAGTACACCGGGTAGAAGCTGTAGGTGATGTCCGGGAACAGCAGCGGCGCGTCATGCTTGAGCAGGGCCTGGAAGGTGTGGGCGAGGACTTCGTCCGAGCTGTTGCCGACGAAAACCCACTCCGGCGCCACGTCGAAATGGCGGGCGACGGCGGCCTTCAGCTGTGCTCCGGTTGGATCCGGGTAGAGCTTCAGGCGGTCCGCATCGTCACCGAGCTCGGCGCGGATGGCGTCGAGCACGCGCGGGCTCGGCGGGTAGGGGTTCTCGTTAGTGTTGAGCTTGACCAGGTTGGCGAGCTTGGGCTGCTCGCCGGGAACGTAAGGGGTCAGGCCGTGGACGACGGGGCTCCAGAAACGGCTCATGGCAGGTCGGCGCAGCACCCTAAGTGCCGCAAGGGACTGTAAAAACGCTAGATGCTATCATGGCCCCATTCGTTCCAAGTCCATCACCGTTTTTCTGGAAATAAGCGCAATGCGGCAAGCCGAAATATCCCGCAATACCCTTGAGACGCAGATCCGGGTCAGGGTCGACCTGGACGGCTCGGGCAAGAGTCAGCTCAATACCGGTATCGGTTTCTTCGACCACATGCTCGATCAGATCGCCCGCCATGGCTGCTTCGATCTGGACATCGAGGCCACCGGCGACCTGCACATCGACGGCCACCACACCGTCGAGGACGTCGGCATCACCGTCGGCCAGGCCTTTGCGAAGGCGCTGGGCGACAAGAAGGGGCTGACCCGCTACGGTCATGCCTACGTGCCCCTCGACGAAGCCCTGTCGCGGGTCGTCGTCGATCTGTCCGGCCGGCCGGGCCTGGAGTTTGACGTGCCCTTCACCGCCGGTGCGATCGGCGCGCTGGACACCCAGCTGGTATATGAGTTCTTCCAGGGTTTCGTGAATCACGCCGGTGTCAGCCTGCACATCGACAACCTGAAGGGTCGCAACGCCCATCACCAGTGCGAAACGGTGTTCAAGGCCTTTGGCCGTGCGCTGCGCATGGCGGTTACGCCGGATCCCCGTCAGGCTGGTGTGGTGCCTTCCACCAAGGGGGCCCTGTGAGCAAGATCGCAATCATCGATTACGGCATGGGCAACCTGCGTTCGGTGGCCAAGGCCATCGAGCACGTCTCCAAAGGGGTTGAGGTTGTCATCACCGCGGATCCGGCCGAAGTGCTGTCGGCGGAGCGGGTGGTTTTCCCGGGGCAGGGCGCGATGCCCGACTGCATGCGTGAACTGGATGCCCGCGGCCTGCGCCCGGCAGTGCTCGAGGCGGCCCGCAGCAAGCCCTTCCTGGGGATCTGCATCGGCCAGCAGATGCTCTTCGAGCATAGCGAAGAAGGCAATGTGCCGGGGCTTGGCATCTTCCGCGGCGAGGTGCGCCGTTTCCCCGCTGACAAGATGGTGGCAGCCGACGGTTCGCGCCTGAAGGTTCCGCACATGGGCTGGAACGAGGTGTGGCAGAAACAGGCGCATCCCCTGTGGGCCAACATCGAGGACGGCGCCCGTTTCTACTACGTGCACAGTTATTATGTGGACCCGGCGGATCCCGCCATTGTGGCGGCCACCACGGAATACGGCATCCCCTTTACCGGCGCGGTAGCGCAGGCTAATATCTTCGCCATTCAATTCCACCCGGAAAAGAGCGCGCACGCGGGCCTGCAACTGCTGTCCAACTTCGTTACCTGGAATCCCTGAGATTCCTGAAGCGCGGCTTTTCGTCATCCCGCATTCCGTTTCAACTCCTTACCGTCTTTCCTCTTATGCTGCTGATTCCCGCTATTGACCTCAAGGACGGTCACTGCGTGCGCCTGAAACAAGGCGAAATGGACGCTGCCACGGTCTTCTCCGAAGACCCCCGGTCAACGGCCCGTCACTGGGCCGACCAAGGTGCCCGGCGCCTTCATCTCGTGGACCTCAACGGTGCCTTCGCCGGCAAGCCGAAGAATGAAGCGGCGATCAAGTCCATCCTGCAGGAAGTCGGCGACGAGATCCCGGTCCAGCTCGGTGGCGGCATCCGCGACCTGGACACCATCGAGCGCTATCTCGATGCCGGCCTCAGCTACGTGATCATCGGCACCGCTGCGGTGAAAAACCCGGGTTTCCTGCACGATGCGTGCAGCGCCTTCCCGGGCCACATCATCGTCGGCCTGGATGCCAAGGATGGCAAGGTGGCCGTGGACGGCTGGTCCAAGCTGACCGGCCACGACGTTGTGGACCTCGCCAAGAAGTTCGAGGACTACGGTGTCGAAGGCGTCATCTACACGGACATTGGCCGTGACGGCATGCTGTCCGGTGTGAACATCGAAGCCACCGTCAAGCTGGCCCAGGCCCTGCGCATTCCGGTTATCGCCAGCGGCGGCATTGCGGCGCTGGCCGACGTGGAAGCCCTGTGTGCGGTCGAGTCCGAAGGCATCACCGGCGCTATCACCGGCCGTGCGATCTACGAAGGCACGCTGGACTTCGCTGCCGCTCAGGCTCGCGCCGACGAGCTGAGCCCGGCGGACTGATTCATGCTGGCCAAACGCATCATTCCCTGCCTCGACGTCAGCGCCGGTCGCGTCGTCAAGGGCGTCAACTTCGTCGAACTGCGCGATGCCGGCGACCCGGTCGAGGTTGCCCGCCGCTATGACGAGCAGGGTGCCGACGAGATCACCTTCCTCGACATCACCGCCAGCTCCGACGACCGCAACATCATCCTGCACGTAGTCGAGCAGGTCGCCGAACAGGTCTTCATTCCGCTCACCGTCGGTGGCGGTGTGCGGACCGTCGATGACGTGCGCCGCCTGCTCAATGCCGGTGCCGACAAGGTCAGCATCAACACTGCCGCGGTGAATAATCCGCAAGTGGTGGCCGATGCGTCTGGCAAGGTCGGCAGCCAGTGCATCGTGGTGGCCATCGACGCCAAGCAGGTAGCGCCGGGCAAGTGGGAGGTGTTCACCCACGGTGGGCGCAATCGCACCGGCCTCGACGCCATCGAATGGGCGCGTCGTATCGAGTCCCTCGGTGCCGGCGAGATCCTGCTCACCAGCATGGACCGGGACGGCACCAAGAACGGCTTCGACCTGGAACTGACTCGCGCGGTATCCGATGCGGTGTCCATTCCGGTCATCGCCAGCGGCGGCGTGGGCAGTCTCGACCATCTCGCCGATGGCGTCACCAAGGGGCGGGCGGATGCGGTGCTGGCCGCCAGTATCTTCCATTTCGGTGATCACACGGTGCGCGAAGCCAAGGAGCTGATGCGCGCCCGCGGTATCGAGGTGCGCCTGTGAGCAATTCTGCATGGCTCGACGAACTGGCCTGGGACAAGGATGGGCTGATCCCGGCCATCGCCCAGGATGCCGAAACCGGCGACGTGATGATGTTCGCGTGGATGAACCGCGAGGCCTTGGCCAAGACTGCCGAACTCGGTGAAGCGGTGTATTTCTCGCGTTCCCGTGGGCGTCTGTGGCACAAGGGCGAGGAGTCCGGCCACACGCAGAAGATTCGTGAGATCCGTGTCGACTGCGACAACGACGTGGTGCTCCTGAAGATCGAGCAGGTCGGCGGCATTGCCTGCCATACCGGGCGGCGCAGCTGCTTCTTCCAGAAATACTTCGCCGACGGCCGCTGGGAGGCTGTGGAACCGGTTCTCAAAGACCCGAAGGACATATACAAATGATCGACATCGAAGTGCTGCACCGGGTGGCGCAAACTCTTGCCGAGCGTAAGGAAGCCAGCCCCGAGTCCTCCTACGTCTCCAGCCTGTTCCACAAGGGCACCGACGCCATATGCAAGAAGGTCGCCGAGGAAGCCGCCGAGACCATCATGGCGGCCAAGGACAAGGATCTGCTGCACGTGGTGTGGGAAGTCACCGACCTGTGGTTCCATACCATGGTCCTGCTGGCCCACTACGGTCTGTCGGTGGACGACGTGCTCGCCGAGTTCCGCCGCCGCGAAGGCGTGTCGGGCATCGACGAGAAGAAGTCCCGCAGCGCCAAGTAAGGGAATTTTCGCGATGCACGACTGTCTGTTCTGCCGTATCGTCCGGGGCGAGATCCCGGCGGCAAAGGTCTATGAAGACGACGAGGTGCTGGCTTTCAAGGACATCCAGCCTCAGCGTCCGGTCCACGTGCTGGTCATCCCGAAGAAGCATGTCACGTCGCTGGCACACGCCACGCCGGAAGACATCCCCGTCTTCGGCAAGATGCTGGTCCTGGCCAACCAGATTGCCGCCGATCAAGGAAGTCCCGATGGCTTCCGGTCCATCATCAATACCGGTCGCGTCGGCGGGCAGGAAGTCATGCATGTGCACATGCACATCGTTGGTGGGCAAGAGCCGGTCGGGCCGATGCTTAAACGGTAGTTTCAAGGAGATTTTTGAATGGGTTCATTCAGCATTTGGCACTGGCTGATCGTTCTGGTGATCGTGATGCTCGTGTTCGGCACCAAGAAGCTGCGCAACATCGGGCAGGATCTCGGTGGGGCGGTCAAGGGCTTCAAGGAAGGCATGCGTGATGCCGACCAGGGAGCCGGCGACGCGAACCAGAAGATCGCTTCTGGCAGCGGTCAAACCATCGACGCGGAAGCGCGGGAAAAGAACAAGTCCTGATCCCGTTCCCGCGTCAGTCGCGGAGGAGGGGCGCATCACGCCCCTCTTTTCGTTTCTGATGCGGTGTGCCCGCGATCAGCGCTCACTCTCCTTAGGCAGATGGAATGTTCGACATCGGTTTTTCTGAACTCGTAGTCATCGGTATCGTAGCCCTGCTGGTGCTCGGGCCCGAGCGCCTGCCCAAGGTGGCACGCACCACCGGCCACATCCTGGGGCGTCTGCAGCGCTATGTGGCCGACGTCAAATCGGACATCAATCGCGAGATGCAGCTCGACGAACTCAAGCGCCTGCAGGAAGAGGCCCGCAAGTCGGCGATGGAATTCGAGTCCACGGTCCGGAGCGAGGTCGCCGGAATCGAAAGCGGCGTTGCCTCGTCTCTGCAGTCCGCGTCGTCGGCCGTTGCCGACCTGGAAAGCAGTTTCAAGGCTTCGGCTGAACCTGCCGTGGAGACGGCTGTATCTGCGGCTCCGGAGCAACTGGCCCAGGCTGCGCCTGCCACGTCGCCGCTGGACGTTGAAGCCATGCCCGATACGATGGTGATGCCCAGTCCGGAACTGGACGAGCGCCAGCTGGCGCTCGATATCGACCGTCCTGAGCCCGCATCCAAGAGTTCCAAGACAACATGAGCGTTCAGGAAGACAGCTTCATCTCCCACCTCATCGAACTGCGCGACCGCCTGCTGCGCTGCGTGGTTGCGCTGGTGGTCGTCTTCGCCTGCCTGATGCCCTGGGCCGGCGATATCTACGACGTTCTCGCCCATCCGATGATGCAGGCCCTGCCCGAAGGCACCCGCATGATTGCCACGGGCGTCGTCACGCCGTTCTTCGTGCCGATGAAAGTCACTCTCATGGTGGCCTTCGTCATTGCCTTGCCCTTCCTCCTCTATCAGGCCTGGGCTTTCATTGCGCCGGGGTTGTATGCGCATGAAAAGCGTCTGGCCCTGCCGCTGGTGGTTGGCAGTACGGTGCTGTTCGTGGCGGGGATGGCGTTCTGTTACTTCTTCGTCTTTGGCACTGTTTTCAAGTTTATTAACACCTTTGCGCCAAAGAGCATCACGCCGGCGCCGGACATCGAGCAGTACCTGTCCTTCGTGATGTCCATGTTCCTGGCCTTTGGCATCACTTTTGAGGTGCCGGTCTTCGTCATCATCCTGACCAAAATGGGCGTGGTGGATGTGGCCAAGCTCAAGGAGGCGCGTCCCTACGTGATCGTGGGGGCCTTCGTGGTTGCCGCCGTCGTCACGCCGCCGGATGTCGTTTCCCAGCTCATGCTGGCCATCCCGATGTGCCTGCTGTACGAGCTAGGCATATTCCTGGCGCGCTTCGTCAGCAAGGGGCACATAGAGGCTGCCGCTGAGTGACAACAAAAAGGGGCGCGTATAGCGCCCCTTTCGTTTGGGTTGCACCGCGCCTGCTGCTTTTGCGCGATGGACGTCGAGCCGGCATGGAGCGAGTGCTCCACGGGTAGGGGGGGCTCCCGATTGATGACATTGGTGTATTTTTTGTGCATCATCCTGGCCTTTTCAGATCCCTTGCAGGAGGCCTCGATGAATCTTCCGGAACTGCTGTCCCCGCTTGAAAACTCCGCTGGTCCGTGTGGCGAGGACTTGTCGTTCTCGGCGGAGTTCGATGCGCTCCAGGAGGCGCGGCGCTTCGACGATCCGACCCTCGCCCAAGGCGAGTGGGTGGCGGAGATCAAGGAGGCGGATTGGGCCGCTGTCGTGCGCCTGAGTTCGGACCTGCTGGCGCGCCGTACCAAGGATCTGCGTGTTGCCGCCTGGTTTGCCGAAGCCCGCTGCAAGCGTGACGGCCTGGCCGGCCTGGCCGATGGCTACGAACTTCTGCTCGGTCTGTGCGAGCGCTTCTGGGACGGGCTGCATCCCCTGCCGGAGGAGGATGGAAACCAGGAGCCGCGGGCTGGAGTGTTCGACTGGTGGCTGGCGCAGACGGTACGGCTGCTGCGCGAGCTTCCCCTGTCGCATTCACCGAAAGGGGTTTTCAGCCTGCTGGCCCGGGAGCGGGCGCGCGGCCATGCTGCGGACGCGGAACAGTCGGGGCATGAGTCCGACGAAGGTCGCCCCGGCGATGTGCTGGCCACCCTCGATGCCGCGATGCGTGACACGCCGCGGCAGCACCTTCTTGCCAGTCTCGCCGGGATCGAGCGCCTCACGGCCTGCATGCAGGGGCTACGTGGTTTCCTCGATGCCCGGATGGGCGAGTCTGGTCCGTCGTTCGGCGCAAGCATCGATGTCCTGGATGATCTTTCCAGAAGTCTCAGGCCGTATCTGGGGGCGGGCGAGGACGCCGGGGCTGTCAGGGCGCCAGCCGCCGCCGAGTCCGGCTCCCTGCATGTGCCGGCTCAAGCACCGGTTCATGGCGGCGGGGGCGGAGCGGAGTTCCGCGTGCAGGCCATCCAGTCGCGCGCCCAGGCCATCCAGCAGCTCGAGCTGATCGCCGCCTATTTCCGGCAGACCGAGCCCCACAGCCCGGTGGCCTACCTGGCCGACAAGGCAGCCCGATGGGGGCGCATGCCCCTGCATGAATGGCTGCGCAGTGTGGTGAAGGACGAGGCCGTGCTGTTCCGGATGGAAGAGCTGCTGGGGTTGGAGTGCTCGGCTGCTCCGGCTGCGGATTGACGGCAGTTGGGCCAGCGCGCTGTCTTCACAGGGCGTGGCTCCGCCGTCAGGTGGCCACGTACAGGCTTTCCTTCAGTTCCTCCATGACCACATAGCTGCGGGAGTCCGCGTGGGGCGGCAGCTGGTGGAGGATGCTGCTCAGCAGCTTGCGATAGTCGTGCATTTCGGCGAGCCGGGCCTTGACGAGATAGTCGAAGTCCCCGGAGACCATGTGGCACTCCATCACCGATGGGATCTGCAGCAGTTCTTGTTTGACCTTGTCGAAAATCTCCTCGCATTTCGCGCTGAGGCGGATTTCGACAAAGACAAGCAGTTTCAGGCCCAGTGCGTGGGGGTTCAGGCGGGCATGATAGCCAGTGATGAAGCCCTCGCGCTCCAGCCGACGGACCCGTTCGGTACAGGGCGTAGCCGACAGACCGATGCGCGTGGCCAGATCTGTCATGGTGATGCGACCATCCTGCTGTAGGTGGTCGAGGATGTTTCGGTCGATTGGGTCGAGGTCGCGCATGGGTGCATTCCTTATGAGTTGAAGAGGGTGGGTTTCAGGATTGAGCTGGGTGGCCGCTGAAAAGGAGTCGACCAGATCGCTCAGCGGCGATCTGGTCATCTCACGGGCGAGAGGCTTGCCGGACCCTGGGCACGTGCGCGGGAACGGACCGTTCAGCCGCGCCGTGCCGGAGCGCGGCCGTCCGCGGGAGGCGGGAGCTGCAGGTGGCGGGAGCCGCGGGCTTCGAATTCGGCCTTGCGCTCATCCGCCTTCTTGCGCTGTTCCGGGGTCAAGATCTGATAGACCTTGTTCAGGTTCGCGGCGCGGAGTTGGGCCATTTCGGCTTCGGCCTTGGCGCCCTGCTCGGCAAGTGCCTTGACCTTGGCTTCGTCGTACTGGGCCGAGAAGGTGAGGGCACGAAGCTCCTCATGGCTCTTGCGGATTTCCTTGGCCTTCTCCCGGAATGTCGGGGCCTGTTCATGGAAGATCTTGAAGATCTGGTCCCGCTGGCCTTCGGTCAGGTTCAGGTCGCGCAGGAAGGGCAGTGGGGGAATGCCGTCGCCGTGCATGCCGGATTCCATCCCCGGACCGAAACCATGCGGAGCCGGTCTATTGCAGTGGCCGCCGGCCCCGCCAGCCTGGACGGCGAACGGAATGGCGACGATGCCGATGCTCACCAGCAGGGCGGAAAGAAGATTTCGAGGCAGTTTCATTGCAGTCTCCAAACGTTGATTGGGTACATCAGGGGGATCAGCCTGATGACTGAAATTCTCGCGGCGAACGGGGTAAAGGGCGGTCACCTGCCTGTAAATGCCGGTAAAGAGAGTTTTTCCGCGTATTGGGCGGACGTCCCCCTGGTTTGCTGCTCTTCCTTCTGCCGGGCGCGGAGTGCGTCCAGCCGGCTTTCCACGATGAGTTGGTCGCGGTGGTCGCCATCGGCGCTCTTCAGTGCCAGTTCGAATTGTTCGAGGGCGCTGCGGGTGTTGCCGATGGCGGCGTAATACTCCCCTTGGTGGAGGTGCGACTTCTGGTTGAGGCCCTGGGCCGCAGCCGCTTCCGCTGCGATCTGGTGCAGGTCGGGGTCCTGCGGGCGCTGCAGGAGATGCGCCTCGGCAAACTGGAGCGCGGGTCCGAAGTCCCGGGTCTTGATCAGCAGCCGAGGGTAGTCGTAGACCAGTTGCAGATGGCCGGGATAGCGCTTCAGGGCGGCTTCATAGCGCTGCCGGGCGGCCTCGTTCTGCCCTGACTGGGTGAGCACCTGGCCGGCGAGCGCCTCGATCATCGGGTGATGGACCTTCTCCCGTTCCAGCCCGGCAAGTTCCTTCTCGGCTGCGGGGAAATCCTGCGCGCGCAGATAGGCGGCGGCGAGGCCATAGCGGAGGGCGTTGCGATCCCGGTAACTGCCTTCCTGCAGATCAGTGGTGAAACGGGCCACGGCTTCCCGTGGCTGGCCTTCGTAGCTGCGCAGCAGGGCCCGGACGAGCTTGTATTCCTGGCTGTCCGGCACCTGCTTGTAGGTGCTGGCGAATGCCCGGTCCTGGGCCTCGGCGATGCGTTCGTGGGTCAGCGGGTGGGTCCGCAGGTAGGACGGGACGCTGGCGGAGTCGGCCAGGCGGGTGGCCTGCTGGAGGCGCTCGAAGAAGCTGGCCATCGCGCGCGGGTCGAAGCCGGCGTTGGTCAGCAGTTGAAAACCGATGCGGTCGGCTTCCTGTTCGTGCTCGCGTGTGTAGTTGATCTGGCTCTGGATCTGGGCGGCGCCGACGCCGGTCATCGCGGCCATGGCCGCCTGGCCGTTGCCGGTACCCGCCGCGATGAGGGCGCCGAGCATCGCGGCGATGGACAGGACCTGATTGCCCGCCTGGCCGGCGATCTGGCGCGCGATGTGGTGCTGGGAGACGTGGCTGATTTCGTGGGCCATTACTGAGGCCAGCTCGCTTTCGTTTTGCGTGGCGAGGATCAGCGCAGTATTGACGCCCACATGTCCGCCGGGCAGCGCAAAGGCGTTGAGTTCATTGGATGCGACGGCGAAGAACTCGAAGGACTCGCGGGCCGTCTCCGGGTCGCGCTGCAGCAGGCGCCGCCCCAGGTTTTCTAGGTAGGCATTGACTTCCGGGTCGTCGAGCCAGGCGCCGCTGGCGTGCAGGCTTTGCATGCTCTGGGCGCCGAGTGTCTGTTCCATCTGCGGGCTAACGATGGCCGCCGATGCCTCGCCCAGATCCGGCAGCTGCGCAGCGCTGGCGCCGGCGCCGAAAAGCAGGGCGATGGCGAGGCTCGTCAGGCGAAAGCACTTTTTCATGACAATGATGGAGATGCCGCGGAAGTTGAGTGAAATCTTCGCGGAGCAGGCTGTTAATCCCGGTTTGCGACGTGTAAAGGGATGTAAATGCCGGTAAAAACACCTGCCGTTGCGCGTGGCTCCGGCCTCGCCCGCACGTATCATTTCCGCTGAGGTCATGAAGGTGGATACGAGATGAGCAAGGTTTTGCTGGTGGACGACGACGTGGAGCTGTCTTCCATGTTGAGCGAATACATCGCACAGGAAGGGTTTGCGGCCGATTGCGTGCATGACGGAGAGGCCGGCGTCGCCGCGGCGCTGGCCGGCGGCTACGACATCGTCGTGCTCGATGTGATGATGCCGCGGGTAGGAGGAATCGAGGCGCTGCGCCGCATCCGTGCCCAGAGCAAGGTGCCCGTGCTGATGCTGACTGCCAAGGGCGACGATGTGGACCGCATCGTCGGGCTGGAACTGGGCGCCGACGATTACGTGCCGAAGCCGTGTACGCCGCGGGAACTCGTCGCGCGCCTGCGGGCGATCCTGCGGCGGACCCAGGCGGCTGCGCCCACCGAGACCGCCAATGGCGGGCCGCTGGTCGCCGGCGCGCTGTGCATGTGGCCGCAGATGCGCCGCGCCCAGTGGCAGGGGGCGCCGCTGGAGCTGACCAGTACCGAATACAACCTGCTGGAGGTGCTCGCCCGTAACGCCGGCCGCGTGGTGAGCAAGGCGGAGCTGTCCGAGCAGGGGCTGGGCCGGCCGCTGGCGCGCTTCGATCGCAGCATCGATGTGCACCTTTCCAGCATCCGCCACAAGCTGGGCACGCGTCCTGACGGGCGGTCGTGGATCGAGACGGTGCGTGGCTTGGGCTATCAGCTGGTGCGCGAATGAGACTGGGCCGGCTGTTCTGGAAGTTCTTCTTCGCGTTCTGGCTGGCGCTGCTGCTGGCCAGTGCCGGCGTCGGTACCGCCGTGTGGTTCCATCACCAGAGCGAGCTCGAGCGCCTCGGCCGGGAGCGGGATCCCTTCGTCGCGGGGGGCGGGCGGGCGACGACGGCGGTGACGGTGGCCGAGTCCGTGTTGCGCCACGGCGGGCCGGCGGCCTTGCGCGCCATGCTGACCGAGCTGTCGCGCGAGCGTTGGCCGCAGCTGCTGGTGGTGGATGAGAAGGGCGACGATTTGCTCGGGCGGCCGACGACCCCTGAGTCGGTGGCCGCCGCCAGGCAGCAGGCTGCGCTGGGCGAGGCATATCGGGCCGCGCGTCTGGTCGAGTTGCCGGCCGGCAGTGGCAGCTGGTTGCTGTTCGTGCCGGCAGGCGGGCCGGAGATGCGTCCTCCGCTGCCGCCCCTGTCGCGTCTTGCCGGACCGCCGGGTGAGCCGCCGCGGGACTTCCGTCCGGGCTTCGGTCGGCCTGCCGAGCCGAGCCCGTGGATGCCGGTGGGAATTGGCCTGCTGACCAGCGTGGCGTTCAGCGCGCTGCTGGCGTGGTACCTGTCCAAGCCGATCAGAAACCTGCGCTGGGCGTTGGGAGCTGTTGCCGAAGGGCGGCTGGAAACCCGCGTCAAGCCGCTGATGGGCGCGCGGCGCGACGAGATTGCCGACCTTGGCCAGGACTTCGACCGCATGGCCCAGCAGTTGCAATCCCTGATCGGCGCCCAGCGTCGGCTGCTCCACGATGTGTCCCATGAGCTGCGCTCGCCGCTGGCGCGCCTGCAGGTGGCGATCGGGCTGGCGCGGCAGGATCCTGCCAAGCTCGACGTGACGCTGGACCGGATCGAACGCGAGGCGGTGCGGCTCGACGAAATGGTTGGACAGTTGCTGACCATCGCCCGACTGGATGCGGGCACTCGCGACAGCCGGGAGGATGTGCTCGAGCTGGTGGACCTCGCCGCGGCAATTGCCGATGATGCCCGTTTCGAAGCCCACTCGAAAGGCCGCGAGCTGCATTTCGCCGGGCGCGGTGAGGCGGAACTGCGGGTCCGTGGCGAGCTGATCCAGCGCGCCTTCGAGAACGTGATCCGCAATGCGGTGAAATACACTGGTGAAGGCACCAAGGTCGATGTCGAGGCTTGGGTGGAGCAGGGGCAGTTCGTGCTGCGGGTCGCCGATCGCGGGCCGGGCGTGCCGGAAAGCGACCTGGAGGCGATCTTTGAGCCCTTCTACCGGGCTGCGAATGGAAGCTCTGCAGGCGGCTTCGGGCTCGGTCTGGCCATCGCCCGGCGGGCGGTGACGGCGCATGGCGGAGAGATCCGCGCCCGCAACCGGGACGGAGGCGGGCTGGCGGTCGACATCCGCCTGCCGCTGAATTTCCAAAAGGATTAGGCGTGGCGGGGGCAAGCTGTTAGAATGCCTCGTGGCGGGTCTCCCCGCATTGCAGCGCGGTGAACCTGGTCAGGGCCGGAAGGCAGCAGCCACAGCCGTTCCCTGCAAGTGCCGGGGGTCAGGCTCGCCACCCCAAATTCAGAAAAGGGCGTCCCAGTGGGGCGCCCTTTTTGTTTTTGTGTTTCTGCATCCCCTTGCCCGTATCCGTCGGACTGACCGGCGGGCGGCCTGCTAGAATTCCGCCATGGCTTACCAAGTACTTGCCCGCAAGTGGCGCCCGCGCAGTTTCGAGACGCTCGTCGGGCAGGAACATGTCGTGCGCGCGCTGACCCATGCGCTGTCCACCGGACGTCTGCATCACGCCTACTTGTTCACCGGTACGCGGGGGGTCGGCAAGACGACCATCTCGCGGATCCTCGCCAAGGCGCTCAACTGCGAGACGGGTGTGACGGCGACGCCGTGCAACCAATGTTCGGCCTGTACCGCCATCGACGCGGACCGTTTCCCCGACTACGTGGAAATGGATGCGGCGTCCAATCGTGGTGTGGACGACATGGCGGCGCTGCTCGACCAGGCGGTCTATGCGCCGGTGCAGGGGCGCTACAAGGTCTACATGATCGACGAAGTGCACATGCTGACCGGGCATGCCTTCAACGCGATGCTGAAGACCCTGGAAGAGCCGCCCGAGCACGTCAAGTTCATCATCGCGACGACCGATCCTCAGAAGATCCCGGTCACCGTGCTGTCCCGCTGCCTGCAGTTCAATCTCAAGCAGATGCCGCCGGGGCACATCATCGGCCACCTGACGCGCCTGCTCGAGGCCGAGAATGTGCCTTTCGAGCCGGGTGCGCTGCGCCACATCGCCAAGGCGGCCAGCGGTTCGATGCGGGACTCCCTGTCCCTGCTCGACCAGGCCATAGCCCACGGCGCCGGCAAGGTGGAAGAGCTGGCCGTGCAGGACATGCTTGGCACGGTGGGTGACGACCACCTGTATGCGGTCCTCGATGCGTTGCGCAGCAATGACGTGCAGGCCCTGATGGCGACCGTCGAGGCCATGGAGGCGCGCAGCCTGTCCTTCGAGTCGGCGCTGCAGTCGCTGGCCGGCCTCATCCACCGCATCGCGCTGGGCCAGCTGGCGCCGACGGCGCTGGCCGACGAGAGTGAAGCCAGCCGGCTGGCGCCCTACATCGAGGCCTTCGACGCGGAATTCCTGCAGCTGGCCTACCAGATCGCAGTGCATGGGCGGGATGAGTTGCCGCTGGCGCCGGATGACGTCACCGGTTTCTCGATGACGTTGCTGCGCCTGTTCGCATTCCGGCCCGAACAGCCGGCGGCGCTTGGTGGCGTGCTGGCCGGGGGCGGCGGAGCTGGGCAGGGCCGGCCGTTGCCAGAGGTCGCATTGCGTCCTGCTATGCCGCGTGCCGTGGCCGGCGTTACGCCTTCGGCGGCCACCGCGCCCGTTCAGGCTGCCCGGCCTCCTGTTGCGATGCCGGAGCCGGCAGCGCGCCGCCCCGATGAGCTGCGCACCTCGCCGAAACTCGTCGAGACTCCGCCGCCGGTGGAGCCGCCCCGTGTGGCACCCGCGGCCGCTGCGCAGCGGGAAACATCGTCTGATTACGGCAGCAGCGTTCCACCGTGGGAAGATCTGCCGCCCGAAGCCCATGAGCTTGCTCCCGTCTGCCATTCCGAGCCGCGCCCGGCCCAGGCTGAGCGGGTCGAGCCGGTCCGTCCTGTCGAGCCGACGCCGGTCAGGGCCCGCGAACCTGCCGGCATGCCTGGCGCGCTGCCGGCGTCCGGCGACGACTGGCATGGATTGCTGAACCAGCTGGGGCTGGGCGCGCTGAATCTGCAGCTGGCCCAGAACTGTGAATTGCTGGGCGTCGAGGGTGACAGCTTCAGGCTGCGCCTGTCCGAGTCCCACCAGCACCTGCTGCAGATCAACCGCAGTGGCGCGGAGCGCCTGCAGGAGGCGCTGACTGCCCATCTCGGCAGGCCGGTCCGTGTCGGCATCGAGGTCGGTACCATCGCCACCGCAACGCCGGCTCAGCGTAACCAGGCCGAAAAGGCCGAGCGTCATGCCGCGGCGGTTGTGTCTCTTGAGCAGGACCCCTTTGTCCGCGAACTTATCCAACGTTTCGATGCGAGGCTTGAAGAAGCCTCGGTCAAACCCCTTTGAACCTATCTGGAGTACATCACCATGATGAAAGGCGGCATCGCCGGCCTGATGAAGCAGGCTCAGCAAATGCAGGACAACATGAAGAAGATGCAGGACAGCCTCGGAGGTATCGAGGTTGAAGGCCAGTCCGGCGCCGGCATGGTCAAGATCACCATGACCTGCAAGTACGACGTGCGTCGCGTGAACATCGATGCGTCCGTGCTGGATGACAAGGAAATGCTGGAAGATCTGATCGCCGCGGCGGTGAATGACGCCGTGCGCCGGGTCGAGACGACAACCCAGGAGAAGATGTCCGGATTCACTGCCGGGCTGAACCTGCCCCCGGGCTTCAAGCTGCCGTTCTGATCGGCCGCATGACACGTTCCCGCATGCAGAGGGCTCGATGAGCTCGCCGTCCACTCTCGACGTCCTGATCGAGGCCCTGCGCTGCCTGCCGGGCGTGGGGCCGAAATCGGCCCAGCGGATGGCCTTCCATCTGCTGCAGCGGGATCAGCGCGGCGCGGCGCGATTGGCGACAGCCCTCGGGCACGCGCTCGAGGTGCTGCGCCATTGCTCCCGCTGCAACACCTTCTGTGAAGAAGAAGTCTGCAACCGCTGCGCCAATCCCCAGCGGGATGCGACCCAGCTGTGCGTCGTCGAGATGCCGGCCGATCTGGCCATGCTGGAGCAGACGCACAGTTACCACGGCCTGTATTACGTGCTGATGGGGCGCTTGTCGCCTCTCGATGGCATCGGGCCGCGGGAGCTCGGGCTGGAGAAATTCCTGCATCGGGCCTGCGACGGTGCCGTGCAGGAAGTGATTCTCGCCACCAACTTCACCAACGAGGGCGAGGCGACCGCCCACATGATTTCCGAACTCCTGCGCAGCCGTGGCATCAAGGTCAGCCGCATCGCGCGCGGCATCCCGGTCGGTGGCGAGCTGGAGCACACGGATACCGGCACCATCGCTCAGGCGCTGGTCGAGCGTCGTTCCCTTTAGCCTTTCTCCGTCTTTCGCCGCGAGGCTGTTCATGAGCCAGGAAGTCAAACCCCTTGCCGGGGTCAAGGTGCTGGAGCTCGGTACCCTGATCGCCGGGCCTTTCTGTACCCGCATCCTTGCCGAGTTCGGCGCCGAGGTCGTCAAGGTCGAAGCGCCGGACGGTGGCGACCCTCTGCGCAAGTGGCGAAAGCTCCACGAGGGCACGTCCCTGTGGTGGTCGGTGCAGGCCCGCAACAAGAAATCGCTGACCGCGAACCTGAAGCACCCGGAAGGCCTGGCCATCGTGCGTCGGCTGGCGGCGGAGGCCGACATCGTCGTCGAAAATTTCCGCCCCGGCGTGCTCGAGAAGCTCGGGCTCGGCTGGGATGTGCTGTCTGCGGCCAACCCCGGCCTGGTGATGGTGCGCCTGTCCGGCTTCGGCCAGACCGGGCCGTACAAGGATCGCCCGGGTTTCGGCGCGATCGGCGAGTCGATGGGTGGGCTGCGCTACATCAGCGGCTTTCCGGATCGTCCTCCGGTGCGTACCGGCATCTCCATCGGCGACTCCATCGCGGCCCTGTGGGCGGCCATTGGCGGCTTGATGGCGTTGCGCCACCGGGAGGTGAACGGCGGCACCGGCCAGGTGGTGGATGTGGCGCTGTATGAAGCCGTCTTTGCGATGATGGAGAGCATGGTGCCGGAGTTCGACGTCGCCGGTTTCGTGCGCGAGCGCACCGGCAACATCATGCCGGGCATCACGCCGTCGAACACCCACACCACGCGGGATGGGCGTCACATCATCATCGGCGGCAATGGTGATGCGATCTTCAAGCGCCTGATGCTTGCCGTCGGCCGGCAGGATCTGGCGGAGGCGCCAGACCTCGCCGACAACGCCGGCCGCGACCGGCGTGCTGCCGAGATCTATGCGGTGATCGAAGCGTGGGTGGTGGAGCGCGACGGCGACACCGTGCTGGCAGCGATGGAGGCCGCCGAGGTGCCGGCCAGTTCGGTGTTCTCGGTGGCAGACATGTTCCGTGATCCGCAGTTCATCGCCCGCGGCATGTTCGAATCGGTGCGCTTGCCGGACGGTACGCCGATGCGCATTCCGGGGGTCGTGCCGCGCCTGACCGCAACACCCGGCTCGACGGAATGGCTGGGGCCCCGCCTTGGCGAGCACACCGATGAGATCCTGCGCGGCCTGGGTTACGTGGATGAGACCATTGCCGGTCTGAGGGAGCAGGGCGCGATCTGAGCCCCGTCGATGTCGGCAGTGGGGATGTCTCGCGGTATCATATTTGCATTATCTGCCACCCGGAAATTTGCATGCCCACCATCCTCGTCACCGGCGGAGCCGGTTACATCGGGTCCCATACCTGCGTCGAATTGTTGGCCGCCGGCTACGATGTCGTCGTTGTGGACAATTTCTGCAACAGCAAGCTGGAGGCCCCGCGCCGCGTTGAGGAGATTGCCGGGCGTGCGCTGGCTGCCGTGCATCATGTGGATGTCCGCGACAAGGCGGCGATGCGCGAGGTCTTCCGTGCCCACGCCATCGATGCGGTGATCCACTTTGCGGCCCTCAAGGCGGTTGGCGAGTCGGTGGCCAAGCCGCTGCTTTACTACGAGAACAATATCGCGGGGACGGTGGCGCTGGCCGAAGTGATGGCCGAGGCAGGCGTCAAGTCCCTGGTCTTCAGCTCGTCTGCAACGGTCTATGGCGATCCGGCCAGCGTGCCGATCCGCGAGGATTTCCCCACCGGTCCGACCAATCCCTATGGCCGCACCAAGTGGATGATGGAGTTCGTGCTGTCTGATCTGGCGGCGGCCGATCCCGAATGGCGGGTCGCCCTGTTGCGTTACTTCAATCCGGTCGGCGCCCATCCGTCCGGCCGCATCGGCGAGGATCCGAACGGCCTGCCCAGCAACCTGATGCCCTACGTCAGTCAGGTGGCGGTCGGGCGCTTGCCGCAACTGCGGGTTTTTGGCGGCGATTATCCGACCCTGGATGGAACCGGCGTGCGGGATTACATCCACGTCGTGGATCTGGCGGTCGGGCATGTGGCGGCGGTGCGGCGTCTCACGGAACGACCTGGCGTTCTGACGGTCAATCTGGGTACGGGGCGCGGCTATAGCGTGCTCGAAGTCGTGAAGGCCTTCGAAAACGCCAGCGGTCGCAAGGTGGCTTATGAGATCGTCGCGCGGCGCCCCGGCGATGTGGCCCAGTGCTATGCGGAACCCGGTCTGGCCGAGCGTGAGCTTGGCTGGCGGGCGACTCGCGGCATCGAGCAGATGTGTGCCGACGCGTGGCGCTGGCAGAGTTCCAATCCCCAGGGGTATCCCGATTGAGCACTGAAGATCTTCCCGTCAGCAATGCCCTGAACGTGCTGGGTGGTCCGCTGCTGGCCTGCAGCTACGATCCGCTGACCGGCTGGGAGCGTACCGGCTGTTGCGATGCCAGCCCGGACGATCTCGGTCGCCACCACGTGTGTGTGAGGGTGTCGGCCGAGTTCCTGCGCTTCAGTGCGATGCGCGGCAACGACCTGAGCACGCCGCGCCCGGAATTCCGCTTTGCCGGCCTCAAGCCGGGCGACCGCTGGTGCCTGTGCGCGATGCGCTGGCGCGAGGCTTGGGAGGCCGGTTATGCGCCCCCGGTGGTGCTGGCCGCGACCCACATCGCCGCCCTCGAAGTGATTCCCCTGGAAGCCCTCCGCGAGCACGCCCACAAGGGCTGACCGACGCGGCGTAAGTTTTTCAGCGGTCCGCCACCCATTCCAGCATCGCGTCCTGGCTGTCGCGGCCGGCGCTGGCATTGGGGTGATTGATCAGCAGTACCACTGCGTAGCGGTGCCCGTTGCGTGCGAGCACATAGCCGGCCAGGCTGCGTACGCCGTCCAGCGTGCCGGTCTTGACGTGGGCCGAGCCCCGCGCCGGGCTGCCTGCCAGGCGCTTGCTGGCCGTGCCGTCGATGCCGGCAATCGGTAGCGACGCGATGAGTTCCGGCATCGTGCGGCTGCGCCAGGCGGCCACGAGCAGCTGACCGAGGCTGCGCGCGGTGACGCGTTCGACGCGCGACAGGCCGGCACCGTTCTCGATGACCAGTTGGTCGGTGTCGATACCGTTTGCCGCGAGGCTGCGGGCAACCCGCCGGGCGCCAGCCGTGGGCGAATCTTCTCCGGGTTCTGCGGTTGCGCCCAGCGTGGCGAGGAGGGTCCGCGCGATCACGTTGTTCGACCACTTGTTCATGTCCCGCAGTACCTCGGGAAGGCTGGCAGAACGGTTTTCGGCGAGCAGGCGCGCGTCGGGCGGTGTCCGTCCATCCCGGACGCGCCCATCCAGCTCGCCGCCCAGTTCGCGCCACAGGCTGCGGAACAGGCCTTCGAAGAGCTGGTCCGGCGGCAGTGGGGCGAAGTTCCAGTCGAAGCTCTCTGTGCAGGCCAGCGGCAGGCTGCCCTCGATGTGCAAGCTGGTGCCGCCGCCGGGGCTGGCTGCGGTCGTTGCGCTGAGCTGGGCGGTCGGGTCGCCGCAGGCTCCGTTCCCCGTCCGGCGGATGCTGCTGTCCAGCGACAGGCCGCTAGGCTGCGGGTCGATGGTAGCGCTGACACCCTCCGCGGAAGGCCTGAAACGGACGCTCACCGCGCCGTAATCCACGCTCAATGCGTCTGGGCCGACGTTGTAGGGGCGCAGCGGGCGCCTGTCGAAGGCCCCTGGGTCGTGCGGAGGGAGCCTGAAGAACGAGCGGTCGGTGATCACGTCGCCGGCGATGCGCCGGATCCCCTGGGCCCGTAGCTCGCGCAGCAGCAACCACAGCCGCTCCCGTGACAGCCTGGGGTCGCCGCCGCCGGTGATGAACAGGTCTCCGGGCAGCGTGCCGCCTTGCGGTTTTGTACCGGCGGCGCTCGATATGCGGGTGGTCCAGCTGTATGTGGGGCCGAGCTGGTCCAGCGCCGCAAAGGTGGTGACCAGCTTCATGACCGAGGCGGGGTTCATGGCCTGGGTGCTGCGGTGCTCCAGCAGCGCGGGGCTGCCGTCCACATCCTGTACGAGCACTGCAACCGCGGTGCGAGGGATGCCCGCACGGGTGAGGCTGGCCTCGAGCGCCGCCGGCAGCTCTTCTCCATGGGCATGGCCGGCGAGGATGAGTGGCAGCAGCAGGGTCAGCCTGCAAGCAAGGCGAGAGGTAATTCGTTTCAAGGCGTTGGCGAAGGCAGGCGCGGTCGGCGGCGGTTCCGGATTATGCCGTCGCTGTGTCTCAATTGCCTGTCGCGCTGCAATAAAAACGCACTTTCGATAGGCACGAAAAGGATCTTTCATGCCTCGATAAAGAACCCTCGAATTCCATATTTTCCAATGCTGGCGCGGGTTTAGCGTATTGGGACTTTTTTTGGATAAGGGTTTTCGCTATACTCCGCAAGTTTTCCGTATTGCGATCTTCGAAGTCTCTTTTATTGAGGTTAGTGGGCCATGAGCGTGGATCAAAAAATGGACGGTGGGCGACGCCAGTTGTTGCTGGCAACGTCGGCTGCGGGGGGCGTGGCCGCAGTGGCCGTCGCCGTTCCGTTCGTCGGTAGCCTGACTCCGTCCGAACGAGCAAAGGCAGCCGGTGCTCCGGTTGAAGTGGATATCAGCAAGCTGCAGCCGGGTCAGATGATGACCGTCGAGTGGCGCGGCAAGCCGGTGTGGATCATCAACCGCACCAAGGACATGCTGGATTCCCTGAAAAAAACGGATGAGCTGGTCAGCGACCCGAACTCCGACAAGCCGCAGCAACCGGCGTACGCCAAGAACGAAACCCGCTCCATCAAGCCGGAGATCATGGTTGCGGTCGGCATCTGTACTCACCTGGGCTGTTCTCCCTCCGACAAGTTCAAGACCGGTGCCGAGAGCGGCGTGAGCGCCGACTGGGCAGGCGGCTTCCTGTGCCCCTGTCACGGTTCGACCTTCGATCTGGCTGGTCGCGTCTACAAGAACAAGCCGGCGCCGGACAACCTCGAGGTTCCGCCGCACAAGTACCTGGCCGATACCAAGATTCTGATCGGCGAAGACGGAAAGGCATAAACGATGACCACCAAAGCTCAAGCGGTACTGGATTGGGTTGACGCGCGCTTCCCGCTGACGTCGTCCATCAAGGGGCACCTCACCGAGTACTACGCACCCAAGAACTTCAACTTCTGGTACTTCTTCGGTTCGCTGGCCCTGCTGGTGCTGGTGATCCAGATCGTGACCGGCATCTTCTTGGTCATGCACTACAAGCCGGATGCCGCACTGAACGCTTCCGGCATCCCGGCGGCCTTCGCATCCGTCGAGTACATCATGCGTGACGTGCCGGGCGGCTGGATCATCCGCTACCTGCACTCCACCGGCGCTTCCGCGTTCTTCGTGGTGGTGTACCTGCACATGTTCCGCGGCCTGCTTTACGGTTCCTACCGCAAGCCCCGCGAACTGATCTGGGTCTTCGGCACCCTGATCTTCCTGGCCCTGATGGCCGAGGCCTTCATGGGCTACCTGCTGCCCTGGGGTCAGATGTCCTTCTGGGGCGCCCAGGTCATCGTGAACCTGTTCTCCGCGATCCCCGTCATCGGCCCCGATCTCTCCATCGTGATCCGTGGCGACTTCGTGGTGTCCGACGCGACCCTGAACCGCTTCTTCTCCTTCCACGTCATCGCCGTGCCGCTGATCCTCATCGGCCTGGTCGTTGCCCACATCGTTGCGCTGCACGAAGTCGGTTCCAACAACCCGGATGGCGTCGAGATCAAGAAGAAGAAGGGCGCTGATGGCCACCCGCTGGACGGCATCCCCTTCCACCCCTACTACACCGTCAAGGACATCGTGGGCGTGGTTGGCTTCCTGATCGTCTTCTCCTTCATCGTGTTCTTCGCACCTGAAGGCGGCGGCTACTTCCTCGAGTACAACAACTTCATCCCGGCCGATCCGCTGAAGACCCCGCCGCACATTGCGCCGGTGTGGTACTTCACCCCGTTCTACTCCCTGCTGCGTGCGATGGTGTGGCCGCTGTTCGGCCTCGACGCCAAGTTCTGGGGTGTGGTTGCGATGGGTGCCGGCGTGGTGATCCTGGCCTTCCTGCCGTGGCTCGACCGTAGCCCGGTGAAGTCGATCCGTTACCGTGGCCCGATCTACAAGTCCCTGCTGGCTCTGTTCGTCATCGCCTTCGCTATTCTTGGCTTCCTCGGTACCAAGCCGCCTTCCTATGCTTTCTTCGGCGTGATCCCGGGCGCTCCCGTGGCCCAGCTGTTCAGCCTGTACTACTTCCTGTTCTTCATCACCATGCCGTGGTGGTCGAAGATGGACAAGTGCAAGCCCGAGCCCGAGCGTGTGACCGGTTAATGAGAATGAAAGCCATGAAAAAACTTTTGACAGCTCTTCTGTTCACGCCGCTGATGGCCCTGGCCAACGGCCCTGAACTGCACCTGGACAAGGCTCCGGTCTCCACCGAGCCGGCTGCGCTGCAGAACGGCGCCAAGCTGTTCGTCAATTACTGCCTGAACTGCCACGGCGCCAGCTACATGCGCTACAACCGCCTGCAGCAGATCGGTTTGTCCGAGCAGATGATCAAGGACAACCTGATGTTCACGGCCGACAAGATCGGCGAGCCGATGCGCATCGCGATGCAGCGTGACGAAGCCAAAGCCTGGTTCGGTGCCGCGCCTCCGGATCTCACCGTGATCTCCCGTTCGCGCGCGTCCGAGTTCGGCAGTGGCGCTGACTGGCTGTACACCTACCTGCGCAGCTTCTACCGCGACGACGCCCGTCCGACCGGCTGGAACAACAAGGTCTTCGAAAACGTCGGCATGCCGCACGTACTGTACGAACTGCAGGGAGAACCGACCGCCAAGATCAACGAGCACGACGACGGCCATGGCGGCAAGTCGAAGGAAATCGAGATCGAAGCGCCGGCCAAGCCGGGCAAGATGACGGCCGAAGAGTACGACCACGCCGTGGCCGACCTCGTCTCCTACCTGGTCTGGATGGGTGAGCCAATGGCCGAGACGCGCAAGTCCATCGGTACTGCCGTGATCGCTTTCCTTGGCCTTCTCTTCGTTCTTTCCTATCTTCTGAAGAAGAACTACTGGAGAGACGTGCACTAATCGGCGCATTCCGGTCGATGCAGTGCCTTGCTGTCTTTTAGCAAGACGCACCACGCGCTCGGCGCGTGGTGCATGTTTTTTTGTATCCGTGGGGTAACACAACGATGATGAATTTGTATTCCGGAACGACAGATCCTTTCAGTCACCGGTGCCGTATCGTGCTCTTCGAAAAGGGCATGGATTTCCAGGTGATTGACGTCGATCTCTTCAACAAGCCGGAAGACATCGCGGTCATCAATCCGTACAACCGGGTTCCGGTGCTGGTGGATCGCGATCTGGTGCTGTACGAATCCAACATCATCAACGAATACATCGACGAGCGCTTCCCGCATCCCCAGCTGATGCCGCCTGACCCGATCATGCGCGCCCGCGCTCGTCAGCTGCTGCACACCTTCGAGTTCGAGCTGTTCTCGCATATCGACGCCCTGGAGAAGAATCCCAAGGGTGCCGACAAGGAGCGCGCGCATGTGCGCGACCAGCTGACCCAGCTCGCGCCGATGTTCACGAAGCAGAAGTTCCTGCTCGGTGAAGAGTTCTCCATGCTCGACGTGGCGATCGCGCCGCTGCTGTGGCGCCTGGACCACTACGGCATTGAACTGCCGCGTTCCGCGGCGCCGCTCATGAAGTACGCCGAGCGCATCTTCAGCCGCCAGGGCTTCATCGATGCGATGACCCCGTCTGAAAAGGTCATGCGGCGCTGATTGCCAAACGGGGGCCGCCGCGTGGCGGCCCCGCTGCGACTCTTCATTTTGGCATTCGCCGGAAGGTCTTCGTCATGAGCGAAATCTCTACCAAGCCTTACCTGATCCGGGCGATCTTCCAGTGGTGTACCGATCAGGGCCTGACGCCCTATCTGGCGGTCGCCGTGGACAAGCATACGATCGTCCCGCTCAATTTCGTGCAGGACGGCCAGATCGTGCTGAACGTCAGCCCCACCGCGACCCAGAGTCTGGTGATGGGGAACGAGCTGATTGCCTTCCAGGCCCGCTTTGGCGGTGTCGCCCAGAACATCTCGGTTCCGGTCGACAACGTGGCGGCGATCTATGCCCGCGAGAACGGGCACGGCATGGCCTTCGAGGTTTCCGGGCTGCCCGACGGCGAGGCTGGTCTGGACGCCGAAGAAGCGCCCGAGCTTGCGGCGGCAACGCCCGACGACGACACGCCTGAGCCGCCCAAGGGGGGCCTCCGCAGTCACCTCAAGCTCGTCAAATAAAACTGCGCCGGGGCCTGGGTGGTGCTTGATCTGGCTCAGGGCCAGGCCGCGCCATTCGGGTTAGAGTGGCGCCCCGTTTCACTCTTTGAGGTTTTCCGTCATGGCTGCCATGGAATGGACTGACAAACTTGCCCTCGGCCTGGGGCCGATGGATCAGACCCACCAGGAATTCGTCGAGGCCTACAACGCCATGCTGGGCGTGTCCGGCGAAGCCCTGCTGGTGGCGATGGATGCCTTCATCGAGCACACCGTCGAGCATTTCGACCAGGAAAACCGTTGGATGGAAATCGTCGGCTTTCCCGGCTGCCACAAGGCCGAGCACGATCGCGTGCTGGCGGTCTGCCGCGATGTCCGTCAGCGCCTGGAGCGGGGGGATGCCGCCCTTGGCCGGCAGCTGATCCAGGAACTGCCGCTGTGGTTCGACAACCACGTGGCCTCGATGGATGCGGCACTCGCCGCGTATCTTGAGTCCATCGGTTTCGATACGGAAACCGGCGAGATCCGCAATCCGCCGAAGGACGAAGGCTGCGCCGACGGTTCGTC
The DNA here is from genome assembly GCF_058800215.1 of Zoogloea sp. GW822-FHT05C07. NCBI lineage: Bacteria > Pseudomonadati > Pseudomonadota > Betaproteobacteria > Rhodocyclales > Zoogloeaceae > Zoogloea > Zoogloea sp. GW822-FHT05C07. The sequence goes on along the minus strand of NZ_CM179510.1, from coordinate 1,067,409 downwards.
CGCCTGCTGCACGCCGCCCGCGAAGGCCGAGGCAGAGTCCGAAGCCGCTTGATCCGGGCTCCCTGGAGCAGGGCTGTGAACATTTTCGACGGTCTGGCGGAACAACGTATCTGCGAGGCCATCGCCCGCGGACAGTTGTCCGGCCTGCCCGGCGAAGGGCAGCCTCTGGTGCTGGACGACGATCTCCTGGTTCCCGCCGAAGTCCGCATGAGCAACCGAGTCTTGCGCAACGCCGGTTATTTACCGCCGGCGCTGGCCGATCTGAAGGAGTTGCGGCGACTGTGTGAGGATGACGGTAAAGTGGACAAGTTGGCCTCCGTGCGGCGGGGCCAGCGGATCACCGCATTGCTGGCGCGAATCGAGGCGGCGGGGTTGGCCCACGTGTCCGCGGCACTGTTGAGGCGCATGGCGACCAATCCAGACGCAAAATAGTGTTGCCGGCTGCTTGCTGGCCCGGTTGCTCCTAAAGTCGTAACGCGGCGTGTCGATATCTGCCCCATGTTGGGCAGACTGTGGGTGGCTTATGTCTTACATGCGAATCAAGACCGGTGACATCGAGATTGGCAAGCCGGTCGAGTGGCCGCTCTACGATGAGAACAGGCAGTTGCTGCTGGCCCGCGGCGTGGTTGTCGAGACGGAGAGCCAGAAGCGCGCCCTGATGGAGCGCGGGCTGTTCCGCAAGCTCAACGTTCGTGAGACGCGGTTGAATACGGACAGCGGAGAGCGCCCGTCGGACGACTTGTGCGCGTTCGATGACATCAAGCTGGATATCGGTGACACGCTGCAACTGCAGATGCAGAACGATGCGGGGCAGCAGCGCTACTACGTTAAGCTGATCGGCTACCTGAAGGGCAAGAGCATCCTGGTGACCACCCCGACCCAGGATGGCAAGGTGCTGCTGATGCGGGAAGGGCAGACCTTCGTGGTCCGCATGTTCTCCGGCAAGAGCGTGTATGCCTTCGGCACGACGATCTTCAAGGTCACCAATGTCCCGTTTCCCCATCTGCACCTGACCTATCCGAGCCAGGTCCGTGGCCTGGTGGTCCGTCGCGGGGCCCGTGCCAGGGTCAATCTGATTGCCGCGGTGAGCGGAGCGGACGGGCGTTCCCACGCGGCGACGATTCTCGATTTGAGCGTTGGCGGGGCGATGCTGCTTGCCAAGGCGCCGATGGGCGTCAGGGAGGATCGGATTGCGATCAAGTTCCGCGTGGTGGTGAATGAGATCGAGCAATATCTGACCATCCCGGCGGTGCTGCGCTCGGTGCATGCTACGGCCACGGTGGAGGGGGAGAAGCCCCAGGTCCACCACGGTGTCCAGTTCGAAGATATGCCGCACGCCGAACAGGTCGTGCTGTCGGCCTTCGTCTATCGCATCCTGTTCGAGGAGTCGGCCGACGCCTGAGGCGCCTAGCTGCGCTGCAGGAAGGGGAAGTCCGGCTCGGGTTGCCGCCCGCTGATGATGTCGGCGATGGCCTGGCCCGAACCACAGGCCAGCGTCCACCCCAGGGTGCCATGTCCGGTGTTGAAGAACAGCCTGCCGGTGCGGGCCGGGCCGATCAACGGCACGTTACCCGGTGTCGTCGGGCGCAGGCCGCACCAGTGTTCGGCCTGGCTGGCATCGGCGACGCCCGGCAGGTATTCGTCGAGCCAGCGCACGATCGCCGCGCGGCGAGCCGGGTCGGCCTCCAGGTTGTAGCCATCGAGTTCTGCGGTGCCGGCTACGCGCAAGGTATTGCCTAGTCGTGAGCACACCACGCGCCGCGCCTCGTCGGTCAGGCTGAGCTGCGGTGCGCGCTCCGCGTCGATGATCGGTGCGGTGATGGAATAGCCCTTGACCGGGTAGATCGGCAGCCGCTCACCTAGCGAGCGGGCCAGAAGGGGGCTGTAGCTGCCGGCGGCGAGCACGTAGGCGTCGGCCTGCAGCGTGTCCTGTCGATTGTCCGCGTCCCTTACGCGCAGGCCCTGGATGCGCTGTTCGCGCGCCTCGAAGGACTCCACTCTCGTATTGAACAGGAAGCGGACGCCGGCCTCCTGCGCCTTTGCGGCAAGCGCGCGGCAGAACAGGTGGGCATTGCCGCATTCGTCGTCGATGCCGTGCAGCACGCCGACGAGTTGATTGCGCATGGAGGCGAGGCCGGGTTCCAGTGCCACGGCCTGGTCCGGGTCGAGGATCCGGGCGCGGATGCCGAGGTCCAGCAGGATCTGCAGTTTGGCCGGGACGTGTTCAAACTCCTTGGCGTCCATGAACAGGTGCAGGATGCCGCCGGTGCCCGCTTCGTATTCGATGCCGGTGGCGGCGCGCAGGGCCCGCAGCTGATCGCGGCTGTAGTCGGCCAGGTGGGCGATGGCCGCGGTGTTGCGCGCCGTGCGTGCCGGAAGGCATTCTCTCAGGAAGGCCAGGGCCCAGCGCCACTGGGCAGCATCGGCGCGGGGATGGAACAGCAGCGGGGCGTCCTTGCGGCCGAGCCAGCGCAGCACCGTGGCTGGCGCGCCGGGGTTGGCCCAGGGTTCGGGGTGACTGACCGAGATCTGCCCGCCGTTGGCATAGCTGGTTTCCAGGCCCGGACCGGGCTGGCGCTCCACGACGGTGACCTTGCAACCGGCCTGGCTGAGATACCAGGCACTCGTGACGCCAGCCAGGCCGGCGCCGATGACGAGGACTTCCATGATGCCTTGTTTATAGTTTTCGGAAGGGGCGGGCGACCGTCCCGGGCAATCCAGCTGCTAATCATAAACGACGGAAGGCATCGTTCCGGGCGATAATCCGTACTTTCACAGGCAATTCCGGAGAATCGAGTCATGCGTCGAGTCACGCTTACCCAGTTTTTGATCGAACAGCAGCGCAAGGGCCTGATGGGCGCCGACCTGCGCCTGCTGATCGAAGTCGTCGCGCGTGCCGTCAAGGCCATCGCCGTCAATGTGTCCAAGGGCGCCCTGGCCGGCGTGCTCGGCGAGGCCGGCAGCGACAACGTGCAGGGCGAGGCCCAGAAGAAGCTGGACGTGATCGCCAACGACATCCTGATCCAGGCCAACGAATGGGGCGGCCACCTGGCGGCGATGGCCTCGGAAGAAGTCGAGGAGATCCGTCCGATCACCGGCGAATACCCGAAGGGCGCCTACCTGCTGCTGTTCGATCCGCTCGACGGCTCGTCCAACATCGACGTCAACATCTCGGTCGGCACGATCTTCTCGGTGCTGCGCTGTCCGGAAGGCGTCAGCGCGCCGACCGAAGCGGACTTCATGCAGCCTGGCACCGCTCAGGTGGCGTCCGGCTACTCGGTGTATGGCCCGTCCACCCAGTTGGTGCTGACCGTCGGCGACGGCGTGCATGGTTTCACCCTCGATCGGGAAATGGGCAGCTTCATCTACACCCACCCGTATATGACGATCCCCGAGGACACCAAGGAATACGCCATCAACGGCTCCAACGAGCGCTTCTGGGAAGCGCCGGTGCAGCGCTACGTGCGTGAACTGCGCGAAGGCACGGAAGGCCCGCGCGGCAAGGATTTCAACACCCGCTGGGTGGCCTCGATGGTGGCCGACGTGCATCGCATCCTGACCCGCGGCGGCATCTTCATGTACCCGCTCGACAGCAAGATGAAGGATAAGGGCGGCAAGCTGCGCCTGATGTACGAAGCCAACCCGATGGCGATGATCGTCGAGGCCGCCGGTGGCGCCGCCACCACCGGTCGCGAGCGCATCCTCGACATCCAGCCGACCAAACTGCACCAGCGTGTGCCGGTGGTGCTCGGCTCCAAGAACGAAGTGGAGCTGGTGACCCGCTACCACCTGGAAGGCTGACCGCCGTTCCTGCTTGAAAACCGGGCCCGTGTGCGGGTCCGGTTGAATCGTTTTCTCCGGCCGTGGTCGAACCGGGCGTACGCAGCTCTCGCCTGGTGATGACATGACCGCGCCGTTCGACCCCTCATGCCTGTCTTCCGATGCCGACCTGGCCGCCTTGCGCCGTCGGATCGAAGACGCCGCCCGACGACCGGAGGCGGAGGCGCTGGCGCCGCTGATCGACGGAGCCCGCTTTCCCCGACTGCAGGCCGCGCGCATCTCGGCGCTTGCCGAATCCCTCGCCACCAGCGTACGCAGCACGCGCCGCCGGGCCACCGGCGTCGATGCGCTGATGAACGAGTTCTCCCTCGACAGCAACGAAGGCGTGGCCTTGATGTGCCTCGCCGAAGCGCTGCTGCGCATTCCCGATGCGGCCGGGCGCGACGCGCTGATCCGCGACAAGCTGTGCCACCGGGACTGGGCGGCCCACATCGGGCGCAGTCCGTCCCTGTTCGTCAATGCGGCGGCCTGGAGCCTGTCACTGACCGGCCGCCTGCTGACGCCCGACGAGGAGCGGCGCATGCCGGGCGCCTTGCTCGGCCTGCTGCAGCGAAGCGGCGGGGCGCTGGTCCGCGAGGCGATGGAGCGGGCGATGCGTCTCGTCGGCCAGCAGTTCGTCGTCGGGCAGACGATCCACGAGGCGCTGGAGCGCACCGCCAGCGGCGCCGCGGCAAGTTATCTGTACTCCTTCGACATGCTCGGCGAAGCTGCTGTCACTGCGGACGATGCGGCCGGCTATGCAGCGGCCTACGCCCAGGCCATCCACGCGGTGGGCGCCCACGGCCGCTGGCGCGGCGTGTATCAGGGCAACGGCATCTCGATCAAGCTGTCGGCCCTGCATCCCCGCTATGGCTGGTCCCAGCGCCAGCGCGTGATGCGCGAGCTGGTGCCGCGGGTGCGCCAGTTGTGTCTGCTGGCCAAGGCCCAGGACATCGGCCTGACCATCGACGCGGAAGAGTCCGACCGTCTCGAACTGTCCCTCGACGTCCTGGCGGCGCTGGCTGCCGACCCGGCACTGGCCGGCTGGCAGGGGCTGGGCTTTGTCGTACAGGCCTACCAGAAGCGCGCGCCGGCGCTCATTGACTGGCTGGTGGCGCTGGCGCGCCGTCACCGCCGGCGCCTGATGGTGCGCCTCGTGAAAGGCGCCTACTGGGATGGAGAGATCAAGCGAGCGCAGCAGGATGGACTGGCCGATTACCCGGTCTATACGCGCAAGGTCCATACCGACGTGGCCTACCTGGCCTGCGCCCGCGCCCTGCTGGCGGCGCCGGATGCACTGTTCCCGCTGTTCGCCACACACAATGCGCACTCCGTGGCGGCTGTGCTGGAGCTCGGCGGCAACTTCCACCCTGGTGATTATGAGTTCCAGTGCCTGCATGGCATGGGCGAGAGCTTGTTCCAGCAGATCGCGCTGGCGGAGGACCCGGCCCTGCGCCGTCCGGTCCGTGTGTATGCCCCGGTGGGCAGCCACGCCACGTTGCTCGCCTACCTGGTGCGGCGCCTGCTGGAAAACGGCGCCAACAGCAGTTTTGTGAACCGGGTCGTGGATGAAGCGGTGCCCCTGGCCATGCTGGTGGCCGATCCCCTGCCCGGCGTGCTGGCGAGCGGCGGCAGGCCCCATCCGCTGATCCCGCTGCCCGCTGATTTGTACGCCGAACGCCGCAACGGCCGTGGTTTCGACCTGGCCGCGGCCGGGGTGCGGAGGGCCTTCCTGAGCGCCCTCGAACACAGCCGGGCGGACGTTCCGCAGGTGGGGCCGCGCATCGCGGCGGAGGTGAGTGATGGGATCGACAGGGCCGACGAACGGCCGGTCTGCAACCCGGCGCAGCTCGACGAAGTGGTCGGCCTGGTGCGCTGGGCCAGCATGGCGGACGTGGAGGTGGCACTGCAGACGGCCGCCGCCCACGCGTCGGGCTGGGCTGCGGACGCGCCGGAACAGCGCGCCCTGTGCCTGGAGCGGGCGGCCCTGGCGCTGGAGGCACGCAGCCATGCGCTGGTGGCGCTGATCGTGCGGGAGGCCGGCAAGACCTATGCCGCCGCCCAGGGCGAGGTCCGCGAGGCGGCGGACTTCTGCCGCTACTACGCCAGCCGCCTGCGCGCCGGCGATCTGGCCGGCAGCCGCCCGCTGGGGCCGGTGGTGGCGATCAGCCCGTGGAATTTCCCGCTGGCGATCTTCGTCGGGCAGATTGCCGCCGCACTGGCCGCCGGCAACCCGGTGCTGGCCAAGCCCGCCGAACAGACGCCCCTCATCGCCGACCGGGCTGTGGCGCTGCTGCATGAGGCCGGCGTGCCGCGCCCGATGCTGCAATGCCTGCCCGGGCCGGGCGAAACCGTCGGCGCGCGCCTGGTGGCCGACCCGCGTGTCTGCGGCGTGATGTTCACTGGTTCGACAGCGGTCGCCGCAGCCATCCACCGGGTGCTGGCGGCCCGGGGCGATGTGCCGCTGATCGCCGAAACCGGAGGCCTCAACGCGATGATCGTCGATTCGACGGCCTTGCCGGAGCAGCTTGTCGCCGATGTGCTCGCTTCCGCCTTCGACTCCGCCGGCCAGCGCTGCTCGGCGCTGCGCCTGCTGTGCGTGCAGGAGGACATCGCCGACCATGTGCTCGACCTGCTCGACGGGGCGATGGCCGAACTGAGCGTCGGCCGCCCCGACGACTTCGCCACCGACGTGGGCCCGCTGATCGATGCCGCCGCCCGCGTGCAGATCGACGCCTACGTGGATGCCATGCGCGCCAACCGCTACCCGGTGCTGGCCTGCAGCCTGCCGGATGGCTGCCTGAAAGGGCATTTCGTGGTGCCGACGGTGATCGAGCTGAATGCGCCGGACGACCTGAAACGGGAAGTCTTCGGCCCCGTGCTGCATGTGGTGCGCTACGCGGCGCACGAACTGGACGCCTTGCTCGACATGCTGGCGGCCAGCGGCTACGGGCTGACGCTGGGCATCCAGTCGCGGGTGGATGCCTTTGTCGAGCGCATCGTCCGGCGCATGCCGGTTGGCAACGTGTATGTGAACCGCAACATGATCGGTGCGGTGGTCGGCGTGCAACCCTTCGGCGGCGAGGGTTTGTCCGGCACCGGGCCGAAGGCCGGCGGGCCCCTGAGCCTGCGCCGTCTCGTGCGCAGGGCGCTGCCACCCTTGCCGGATCTGCCGCGTCCGGCAAGGCCGGCGCTTGATGTGCTGGATGCCTGGCTGGCGGGGCCAGTACTGTCCCTGCCTGACGAGTCGATCAAAGTTGGACTGCGCGAACGGATTGCCACCTATCGTCGGTCATCCCTGGCCGGCCTGAGCCTGTCGCTGCCTGGCCCGACGGGGGAGCGCAATACGCTCCATTTCCATTCCCGTGGTGCCGTCCTGGGGCTGGCAGACCGTCCCGAGGCGTGGTTGCACCAACTGGCCGCCGCGCTGGCCACCGACAATCGCCTGTTGTTCCCGGCGGAGGACGAGGCTGCGGCAGCCTGGTTGTCGTCGCTGCCGGAGGTGCTTCGTAGCTGGGTCGAGCCCAGCGCGGATGTGCTCACCTGCGTGTGGCTTGCCGTGCTGGCGGACCTGCCGCCGGAGGATACGGCGCGCTGGCGGAAAGTGTTCGCTGAGAGGGGCGGTGCGATCCTGCCCTTCCTCGCCCCCGCTCCGGATTACGCGCTGGAGCGCCTGGTCCACGAGCGTTGCGTCACCGTCAATACCTCGGCGACGGGCGGTAACACCGGCTTGCTGCGGATGGGGGATGGGTAGCACATGGCGCCAGCGGCAGAACGCGGATGGAATAGGGGCTGCTGGAAGGGGCTGCTAGAATTTGCCCCGTGCTGCGCCGTCCATTCGCCCTTCGCCTGCTGTTCGCTTGCCTCGCCCTTGGGGCGGCGGCCTGGGTGCAGGCCGTCGACACCCGTGTCGAGCTGGAGGCTCCGGATGAATTGCAGGCCCTGCTCAAAAAACACGTGGACTTCCTTGAGCAGCGGCCCGAAGGCGGGCTGGACGAGGGCGGGCGGGTGGCCATCCTGCGCCGGGCGCGCAAGGAAATCGGCGAGATTCTGGCGACCGAAGGCTATTTCTCCCCGTCCATCGAGAGCGCCGAGGCGGGCGGGGTCTTCCGCATCGTCGTGACGCCCGGGCGGCGGACCACGATCGGCCAGGTCAACCTGCATTTCAGCGGCGACGTGAGCCGCGCCGAAGGCGAGCGCCCGGCGCGCATCGCGGCCTTGAAGGCGGCTTGGGGCCTGCCCGCCGGCCATCCCTTCCGGCAGGCCGACTGGGACACCGCCAAGCAGCAACTGATGGACGCGCTGGGCGCCCGCGATTACGCCGCGGCGAGCATGACCGCCAGCCATGCGCTGATCGACCCGGAGACGGCCAGCGCGACGCTGTCGGTCGATGTGGACTCCGGGCCCGTCTTCCGTTTCGGGCAGATCGAGATCACCGGCCTCAGCAGTTACGAGCCGTCGCTGATCGAGCGCTATCAGCCGCCGAAGGCCGGTGAACCCTACAGCCTCGACCGCCTGCTGCGCTTCCAGACGGCGCTGCAGAACACGCCGTACTTCGCCTCGGTGGTGGTCGATGTGGACCGCGAGTCGGCCACGCCGGAGATGGTGCCGGTGCGCGTCCAGCTCACCGAAGCCCTGCCGCGCCGCCTCGGTTTCGGTGTCGGTGCCAGCAGCAACACCGGCTACCGGATCGAAACCACCTATCGGGATGCTCACTTCTTCGACCGCGCCTACAACCTTGTCAGCGGCATCCGCCTCGAACAGCGCCGTCAGCTCGGCTACGCGGATGTGTTTCTGCCGCCGTCTTCGGCGGGCTATCTGGACAGCGTCGGTGCGCTGGCCGAGCACACCGACATCTCCGGGCTGCAGACCCAGCGCCAGTCCATCGGTGTGGTGCGCACCATTCCGCGCGGCAACATCGAGAATCGTCTGTCCCTCAATTTCCAGCGCGAAACCCTGACCCCCGACGGCAGCCTGCCGTCCAGCCGCAAAGCCCTGGCGGCCAACTGGTCGTGGACCCGGCGGGCGGTGGACAACATCCTCGACCCGCGGGATGGCCAGGTGCTCAACCTGCAGGTGGGCGGCGCGGCCCAGATGCTGCTGTCCGACCGCAATTTCGCACGCTTCTATGGGCGTTATCAGCTCTTCGTGCCGGTGGCCAGGCGTGACGTGCTGATCCTGCGGGCGGAGGGCGGTGTTACGGTGGCGCCGTCCCGCGACGGCGTGCCCCAGGATTTCCTGTTCCGCACCGGCGGCGCCCAGAGCGTGCGCGGCTACGCCTACCAAAGCCTGGGTGTGCGCGACGGCACCGCCACGGTCGGCGGGCGCTATCTGGCGGTGACCAGCGCCGAGTACGTGCATTGGTATTCCGGCGACTGGGGCGTGGCGACCTTCGTCGATGCCGGCAACGCCAACGACGAGCGCCAGCTGTTCAAGATGAACTTCGGCTACGGTTTCGGCCCGCGCTGGAAGAGCCCGGCGGGGCCCATCGCGCTGGATCTTGCCTACGGCCAGCGGGACCATCGGGTGCGCCTGCAGTTCGCGGTGGCCATCGCTTTCTGAGCGCCCCCAGGGCCGGGCGCAGTCCGGCCCGTCCCCCGCGGGGGACGCGGAAACCGGGTCGGCCCGACGTCTCCTTGACACACACTGCACAACTTTTGCTTGGACCGGGGCTCCAACGCACGACGCCCTACAAAGCCGACAAAACCCAGCGGGAGCCCCCCAATGCCCAACCGACTGCAGCACGAAACCTCACCCTACCTCCAACAGCATGCCGACAACCCGGTGGACTGGTGGCCGTGGAGCCCGGAGGCCCTCGACCTGGCCCGCCGGGAAGATCGGCCGATCCTGCTGTCCATCGGCTACTCGGCCTGCCATTGGTGCCACGTGATGGCTCATGAGTCTTTCGAAGACCCTGAGGTGGCCGCGGTGATGAACCGCCTGTTCGTCAACATCAAGGTGGACCGGGAAGAGCGGCCCGACCTCGACCAGATCTACCAGGCCGCCCACCAGATGCTGGCGCGGCGTGGCGGCGGCTGGCCGCTGACGGTGTTCCTCACGCCGGACGGCAGCCCCTTCTTCAGCGGCACCTATTTCCCCAAGGAGCCGCGCTACAACCTGCCGGGTTTCCCGGATCTGCTGCAGCGGGTCCATGAAGCCTTCACGACCCAGCGTCAGACCATCGACGAACAGAACCGCGGCCTGCGCGCCGCGCTGGCCCGCAGCGAGACGACCGGAAGCACCCATCCGTCGGATTTCAGCGGCGCGCCGCTGCGTGCGTTGCAGGAGGGGCTGGCGTCCACCTTTGACGAGGAACACGGCGGCTTTGGCGGCTCGCCCAAGTTCCCGCACCCGGCCGACCTGGATTTCCTGCTGCGCCGTTTTGTCGCCACCGGCGACGTGGCGGCCCGCGACATGGCGCTGAAAACCCTGCGCGGCATGGCCGAAGGCGGCATCTTCGACCAACTGGGCGGCGGCTTCGCCCGCTACAGTGTGGATGGCTGGTGGAACATTCCCCACTTCGAGAAGATGCTCTACGACAACGGGCCCTTGCTTGCGCTGTATGCCGATGCCTGGGCGCTCACCGGCGAGCCGCTGTTCGCCCGGGTTGCCGAGCGCACCGTCGAATGGGTGTTGCGGGAGATGCGCCTGCCGGAAGGCGGTTTCGCGTCGTCGCTGGACGCCGACTCGGAACACGAGGAGGGCAAGTTCTACGTGTGGGACAAAGCCGAGGTGCGCGAATGCCTCGACGATCTGGAGTACCGCGTGCTGTCCCAGCACTACGGCGTGGCGCGGCCGCCCAACTTCGAGGAGACGCACTGGCACTTCTACGTGGCGAAACCGCTCGCCGGCGTGGCCGACAAGCTCGGCATGACGCTCCCCGACGCGGAGGCCGTGCTGGAGCGGGCCCGCGCCAAGCTGTGCGCCCGCCGGGAGGGCCGCGTGCGTCCCGGCCGCGACGACAAGCTGCTGGTCAGCTGGAATGCGCTGATGATCCACGGCCTGGCCCACGCAGCGCGCATCTTCGGCCGCGACGACTGGTTGGCGGCGGCGACGCAGGCCATCGATTTCATCCGCGGGACCCTCTGGCAGGATGGCCGCCTGCTGGCGACCTACAAGGACGGGCGGGCCCATCTGAACGCCTACCTGGACGATCATGCGCTGCTGATCGCCGCGCTGATCGAGAACCTGCAGGCGGCCTACCGGCCGGAGGACCTGGAGTTCGCCGAAGACCTGGCCGACGTGCTGCTCGATGCCTTCGAGGACCGGGCCGGCGGCGGTTTTTTCTTCACCCGCCACGATCATGAAGCGCTGATCCATCGTCCGAAGAGCGGCCACGACAACGCGATGCCATCCGGCAACGGCATCGCCGCGCAGGTCTTTGGGCGGCTCGGCCACCTGACTGGCGAGACGCGCTATCTGGCCGCTACCGAGCGCACGCTGCAGGCCTTCCACGCCGCGCTGGTGGCCAGTCCTATGGGCTTCGCGAGCCTCGCCGTGGCGCTGGCCGAGCATCTGCAGCCGCCGCCCCTGCTGGTGCTGCGGGGGGCGTCGAGTGCGCTGCCCGAGTGGTCACGTCGGGTGGCGGGAAGCTATCGACCCGGCCTGTTGTGTGTGGCGCTGCCGCCGGGCGTGCCCGACCTGCCGCCGGTACTCGACAAGCCGGCCGGGGAGGCCGTCAACGCTTGGCTGTGCTCGGGCGTTACTTGTCTGCCTCCGTTTGCTGCCTGGTCGGCGCTTGATCCCGCTCTCGCGGCAATTGGCAAACCCGAAGGCGGGGCGTAGACTCCGCGCAGCTTTTTTCCGCCACACAACTCGAGAGGATCACAATGAAGAAACTCGTTGCTGTCGCCGCCATCGCCGGCCTGATGGGCACGTCCGCCGCCTTTGCCGATGCCGGTATGGATCTGGCCAAGGCCAAGAACTGTCTGGCCTGCCACGCTGTGGACAAGAAGGTCGTCGGCCCCGCCTACAAGGACGTGGCTGCCAAGTACAAGGGCGACAAGACCGCCGAAGCCAAGCTGGTCGAGAAGGTCCAGAAGGGTGGTTCCGGCGTCTGGGGCCAGGTCCCGATGCCCCCCAACCCGCAGGTCACTCCGGCCGAAGCCAAGACCCTCGTGTCCTGGGTGCTCAGCCAGAAGTAAGTCGCCGGCTTTGCCGTCGCAAAAAAAAACCAGCCTTCGGGCTGGTTTTTTTTGCCTTGTCCCGCCCGCTCAGTGGTGTCCGGCGGCCTCGGCGGAATGGCCTGGCTTGTTGTTCGACGCCTGCTCCCAGCCGCCGCCGAGGGCCAGGAACAGGTTGACCTGATCCAGCGCCAGCTGGCTGTCCGACACGGCGAGGGCGGCATCGGCGCTGGTGAGGTTGCGTCGGGCGTCCAGGTCGTTGAGGTAGGGGGCGCGTCCGCCGCGGTACAGGGTTTCCACCTGGTGGGCCGCTTCGGCAGCGTCCTGGCGGGCGGTGCGCAGCGCGGCATTGCGGTCGAGTTCGCGGGCATAGACGGCCAGTGCGGTCTCGGTGTCGCGCAGGGCACCGAGTACCGCGCCGTCGAAGTGGGCGAGGGCTGCTTCGGCGCCGGCCTTGGCGATCTCGATGCGGGCGTATTCGGTGCCGCCGGGAATCGTCCAGCTGATCAGCGGACCGATGCCCCAGCGCCGGGTGTCGGGCTGGCCGAGGTCGTGGAGAAGGCCGGTAAGACCGGCGCTCAGACCGATGGACACCGTGGGGTAGAGGGCGGCCGTCGCCACGCCGATGCGCGCGGTGGCGCCGGCCAGCGCCCGTTCGGCCTGGCGGATGTCAGGGCGGCGCTTGAGCAGCGCGGTGCCGTCGCCGACCGGGATCGGTGCGTTCAGTCTGGGAAGCTGCATGCAGCTCGCAACGGCCTTCGGAAACTCCGCCGGCGGGCGGCCGGTGAGCGCGGCCAGTGCATACAGTGCGGTGCTGCGGCGGGCATCGTAAGTCGGCAGCGAGGCACGGATCTGCTCGACCTGGGCTCTGGCGCGGGTCACGTCGGTGACCGTGCCGCGCCCCGCGTCGACCAGCTTGCGAGCGACGCGGAGGTTGTCTTCCTGCTGTTGCAGGGCGCGTTCGGTGACCTGCTTCTGGTAGCCGGCCGAGCAGGCTTCGACGTAGGCGCGGGCCACGTCGGCGACGATATTGACGCGCACCAGGTCGACGGCGGCCTGGCTGGCTTCGGCGTCGGCTTCGGCCGCTTCGGTGAGGCGCCGCAACTGGCCGAACAGGTCGAGCTGGTAGGAGGCGGCGAGGCCGCCGATGCCGAGGTTCATCGGCGGAATGCTCTCGTTCAGCAGGTAGGCCTGGCCGGCGACCTTTTCGCGGGCCACCGCGGCGCTGAGGCGTCCGCCGGGCTCGCTGGCCGATTCGGCCTCGGCGACGATGGCGTGGGCCCGCAGCAGATTGGCAGAGGCCACGCGCAGCTGGGCGTTGGCGGCAAAGGCGGTTTCGATGAGGCCGTTGAGCGTGGCGTCGTCGTAGAGCTTCCACCAGTTGGCGGGCAGCGGCTCGCTGCGGACGCTGGCGTTGCTGCTGCCGATGAAGGCGCCCTGGGCGGCGGGCAGGTTGACGACGGCCTTTGCCGGCAGGTGGTAGTCGGGGCCGACCGTGGTGCAGGCGCCCAGGCCGAGGGCGAGGCCGACCACGCCAAGGGTGTGCAGGGCTTTCATTTGCCGGCTCCGCCCTTGTTTGCCGGGGCGACGCCTTCGACCTTGCCGTCCTTGTCGACGACGGCCACCGTGGCGGTCAGGCCGGCAACCAGCTGGAGGTCCTTCGGCACTTCGTCGAGGGCGATGCGCACCGGAATGCGCTGGGCCAGGCGCACCCACGTGAACACCGGGTTCACGTTGGGCAGCAGGTTGTTGCCGTTGGCGCGGTCGCGGTCCTCGATGCCGGCGGCGATGCTCTCCACGTGGCCGCGCAGTTCCTGTTCGCGGCCCATGATGCGGATCTTGGCGGCCTGGCCGATCTTGACGCCCTGCAGCTTGGTCTCCTCGAAGTAACCGTCCACGTGGAAGGAATGGGTGTCGAGCACGGCGAGCACCTGCTTGCCGGCGGTCACGTAGTTGCCCGAGCGCAGGGACAGGTCGCTGAGGTAGCCGTCCACCGGCGCGACGATCTTCGTGCGCCCCAGGTTGAGGGCGGCGAGCTCGCGATTGGCAATGGCCTGGGCCAGCTGGGCTTCGCCGAGTTCGACCTTTTCGCGGCTCTGTTCGACGGTTTCCTGGGCCACCAGGCTGGATAGCTGCGCGTTGCGGCGGGCTTCGCGGCGGGCCTGCTCGAGGTTGGCGCGCACGGTGGCGACCGCTGCGTCGGCCTGCTTGACGGCCAGGCGGTAGCGCTCGGTGTCGATCTGGAAGAGCTCCTGGCCCTGCTTGACGAACTGGTTGTCGTGGATCGCCACGTGGGTGACGAGGCCGGACACGTCGGGCGTGACCGGCACGATGTCGGCGCGCACGCGGCCATCGCGGGTCCACGGTTCGACCTGGTAGTGATCCCACAGACGCTGGGAGGCGAAGAGGGCGAGGACGACGGCCGCCAGGGTGACGGCGATGCGGAGCAGTTTGAGATGGAGCGGTTTCACGGGAGCATCACCTTCAATCAGAGGGAGGGCATGGGCAGGCGGATGACGAGGGACCAGACGATCATGAAGATCGCGGCGTCGAACAGGGCCGGGTGCCACACGATGCGGTACAGCCCGACCAGCGAGAACACGCGGCGCAGCAGGAAGGAGCAGACGAGCGCCAGGGGCGTCGACACGAGGATCGACGAAACCAGGACGCCGTCGAGGTTGAGTTCCCCGATCATGCGGAAGGTCCTTTCATCGAGAGCGGGCCGGTGGCGTGATAAGCCACGGCCTTGGGAAACAGGTTGCCGCGCAGGCCGACCATGGCCGACAGGCCGGCGAGCTTGGCCGTCGACGCCGGCTGTTCGGCGATGGCGTGCAGCGCCTGGTCGATATTGGCCAGCAGGCTGGCGGGGGCGTCCATCAGGCGGCCGGCGGAACGCTGCGAGTAATGTTCGCCAACACCGGCCAGCGCCCTCTCGGCCAGATCGCGCGTGATGACGTCGAAGCTCGGGCTGGCCTTCTGCAGCGTGACCAGGTTCATACCGATGCGCAGGTCGTGCAGCACATCGACGCCGCGCAGTTCGCCGCTCTGGGACGCAGCGGCGAGCTTGGGAGTGAGCAGGGTCAGGCGGTCGAGCAGGCGGCCGGCCAGCGCGATGGGGTCGGCCGACGCGCCGGCCCGGGCGTGGTGGGCGAGATCTCGCCAGTTGTGGCGCAGCAGGCGGCGCGCGCTGGTCTCGACGCTGATCGAGCGCATGAAGCCGGTGACCCACAGGGCGATGAGGACGCCGACGAACATCGCGGTGTTCACGTTCATGAAGTCGGCGAAGTCCTGGCGGCTCAGGGTCTCCTGCAGGGCCAGCGCGTTGCAGAAACCGGTGATCATGGCCATGGCGGGCACCAGGGTGCGCGGTGCGGCCATATAAACGCCCATCGGCAGCAGGATTGGCGCCAGCACCAGCACCAGCATCGGGAAATCGCTGATCTGCGGCATTACGGTGAACTGGAACACGGCGGCGATCGGCAGCGCGACCAGATTGAACAGGCCGAAGCTGGCGATGGTCGGCTTGGGGTCGTCCATCGTCGCGAAGAAGCAGCACACCACGGCAGCGATCATCGCGGCGGCGGCTCCGTCCCGCCAGCCGCTGGTGATCCACAGGGCACAGCACAGCAGCACAGCGATGCTGGCGGCAGCAGCGGACAGCAGAGCCATGCCGTAGTCCTTGTGCAGCGGACGGTGTTCGTGTGTGCCTACCTGCCCGGCTAGTTCTGCCGACAGGGGCTTGTTGCGGCGTACGTGATCGAGCAGGGTGTGGCTGTCGCCGAGAGTTTCGACGAGATCGACCAGGCGGGTCAGCAGGCTTGCGGAGAGCAGCGTGGCCCAGTCGGCGTCGTGGGGTGTGGCGGCTGCGACGGATTTCAGTTCGCTGAGCAAAGGGTCGGCACGGTCACGGTCCGCACCGTCCGAGATCCATGCCGCGACGGCGTCGATCAGGCGAGCGACCTCGGGCGAAAGCGCATGGCCATCAGCCCGCAGTGCGCTGAGCCGGTCGTTCAGGCCATCAATGATCGGGATCAGGACCAGCGTGCGGCTGTGCAGCGCATGGACGACGTTGGTGATCTCGCGCAGGTTGGACGTGTCGAAGGGCAGGTGCTTGGAGAGCAGGTGGATCTCTGTCTCCGCTGCGGCGAGCTGGCGGCGCTCGCGGTCCGTTTCGGCGGCGCTGCGCCCGTGGAGCACGTCGAGGGCCCACTGGTCGGCGCTGCCCAGCCAGCTGGTGAGGCGGCCGACGAGGGGCCCGCCGACCGGGCGCGGAAAGATGAGGCTATGGACGACGGTGGCGCAGACGATGCCGATCGAGATCTCCTCGAAGCGTGCGACGGCCACGTCGAAGATCAGGTCCGGTGCATTGACGCTGGGGAAGGCGATGATCGCCGCCGTATAGCCGGCAAGCATCAGCACGTAGCTGCGAGGGGTGCGGTCGAGCAGGGAAACGAACAGGCATGCGCCGATCCACAGCGAGATCACCAGGCACAGCAGCACCGGCGAATCCACCAGCGGTGGCACCAGCAGCAGGGCGACCGTCGAGCCGACCAGCGTGCCGCCCAGCCGGAAGATCGCCTTTGAGCGCACGGCGCCGGCCAGCGGGTGGCTGACGATATAGGCCGTCATCATCGCCCAGTAAGGCCGCGGCAGGCCGATGCTGAAACCTACGTACAGCGCGAGCATGGCCGCCGCGAAGCTGTTGAAGGAGAACAGCAGCGCACTCCGCTCGAAGCGCAGGGCCGTCAGGAGCTTATTCATTGCCGCTCTCGGGATGGAGTGCGGCATCGAAGGCGGCAAAGACCCGCAGGGCGGCCTCCAGGTCTTCGTCCGCCACGCGGGCGAGCAGCTTGCTGCGCAGGTCCTCGATCAGCTTCTCGACGGTGGCCGCCATCGCGTGGCCTTGCTCGGTGAGGTACAGCAGCTTGGCCCGCTTGTCGGCCGCGTCGCCGCGTCGCTCGATGAGGCCGGTCAGGCACAACTGGTCGAGTAGACGGCCCAGCGACGGCCCCTCGATCCCCATGTCTTCGGCCAGCACGCCATGCCGCACGCCGTCGCCGAGGCGGCTCAGGTGGATGATGGGCAGCACACGCGCGTCCGACAGGCCGTGGGCGAGGGCGGCGTCGTTGACGGCGCGGCGGTAGATGCGCGACAGGCGGACCAGGTTGCTGGTGACGGCGGCTTCACGAAGGATTCGGTTCTTGTCCATGATGGAAACGGGTCCGGTTGCAACGACGCTTAATAATATATAGCAAGCTTCCTATATTAATGCTGTGCCGCACACTGTGTAAAACCCGTACATCTGCAAGCCTTGTCATGCGGCTGTTGCACGGCGCGCCTGCTCTCCGTCTTCCGTGTTGCGAACTTGCAACACTCCATTGCTGCTTCGCATCCAAAAAACAACGCTGTCCTTGCCCTCGGCTTTGCCAAGCGCTGACAATGCAGGCCAACTTCTCGTTAGAGAGGTGAAATTGGTCGGCCCTGCGCAAGCAGCGCGTGCCAGTCTTCAATCAAGAGGAGAAACATATGCAAAAGAAACTGATCGCTCTGGCCGTTGCCGGCCTGGCCTCCACCGGCGCCTTCGCTCAAGCCAACGTTACCGTCTACGGTATCGCTGACGGCTCCTTCGACGTGGTTCGTGTTTCCAACACCAACGGCAACACCGACCTCGGCAACACCACCCGTGTTTCCGCCAACTCTTCCTACATCGGTTTCAAGGGCGCTGAAGCTCTTGGCAACGGCCTGACCGCCGTGTTCCAGTACGAAAGCGGTGTTTCCTTCGACAACAACGGCGGCCTGTCCACCAGCCGTGACAGCTTCGTTGGCCTGGCCAGCGGCTTTGGTACCGTGGTTCTGGGCAACCTGACCGGCCCGACCCGCGCTCTGGGCGTGGCTCTGGACGTCAACGCTGGCGCTACCGGCATCGGCGGCAATGCTGCTCTGCTGGGCAAGCTGGGTAACAACCTGGTTGGCACCACCAGCTCCACCGGTGGCTACGCTGGCGGCGGCGCTTGCGACCGTTCCACCACCTGCGCGTCCATCTTCGACACCCGCTGGAAGAATGCCATCGCCTACGTCTCCCCGACGTACTACGGCCTGAACGTTACCGCTGCTTACGTGGCTAACGAAAACAAGACCTTCCACAACGTCGGCGTTGCTGCTGCCAACACCACCGGCTACGACGTGGGTGTCAAGTACGCCAACGGCCCGATCATGGGTGCTGTGACCTACAACGCTGTTAGCCTCGGCAACGACGCTGGCACCAACATTGCCGATTTCCGTATCGGTGGTTCCTACGACTTCGGCATCGCCACCGTGCGTGCTCTGTTCGACCAAGCTCGTGCCAACCACTTCGGCGGCGCCACTGCTACCCAGAACGTCTGGGGCCTCGGCGGCACCTTCAACGTGACCCCGGCTGGCAAGGTGCTGGCTCAGGCTTACTTTGCTCGTGACGTCAAGGTTGACGGCAACAGCCAAAGCGACTCCGGCGCCAAGCTGTTCGAAGTCGGTTACGAGTACAGCCTGTCCAAGCGCACCATGCTTAAGGCTGTGTACGCTCACCTGAACAACGACAACAACGCCCGTTACGACTTCGGCAACAACGCTGTCGGCATCAACCCGACCACCAGCGTTGCCGGTCTGAACACCACTGGCGCTACCGTTCAGGGTATTCAGCTGGGCCTGCGTCACTCCTTCTAATTCAGACTTCGTCTGAATCGGAAATTGACGGGCACCTTCGGGTGCCCGTTTTTCATGGGCTTGTCGTTCGGTGTAGTGAAGGGCAGCCCCAAAAGCAAATGGCCACCGTTTGGTGGCCATTTGCTTTTGGGGCTTAGATGGGTTTTATCGGCCGATCTGAACCAGGTTGTCCCGATGAATCAGTTCCGGCTCCTCTGAGAAGCCGAGCAGCTCCTCGATTTCGCTGGACGCGTGGCGGGCGATGCGGCGGGTGTCGTTGCTTGCATAATTGATCAG
The DNA here is from genome assembly GCF_058800215.1 of Zoogloea sp. GW822-FHT05C07. Lineage (NCBI taxonomy): Bacteria > Pseudomonadati > Pseudomonadota > Betaproteobacteria > Rhodocyclales > Zoogloeaceae > Zoogloea > Zoogloea sp. GW822-FHT05C07. Next base: position 1,048,492 of record NZ_CM179510.1, on the reverse strand, counting down.
GCCGCGGGCGACTTCTTTGCCGTTTTCTCCGCGGCAGGCGACGACGGAGCCGCGGAAGAACTCGCCGTCCACGGCGATCACGCCGATCGGCAGCAGGCTCTTGCCGTCTTTCAAGGCTTCGACTGCGCCGGCATCCAGGGTCAGGCTGCCCGCCAGTTGCAGGTGGTCGGCGAGCCACTGCTTGCGGGCGGCCAGTGGCGTGCTGGTGGCGTAGAGCAGGGTGCCGATGCTGTCGCCGGCAGCAACGCGCAGTAGTGCGTCGGCTTCGCGGCCGCTGGCGATGCAGGTGTGGGCGCCGCTGCGAGCGGCGCGCTGGGCGGCGCGCACCTTGGTGATCATGCCGCCTTTGCTGATGCCGGTGCCGGCACCGCCGGCCATGGCTTCGAGGGCGGTGTTTTCGGCGCGGTCCTCGGAGATCAGCGTGGCGGCCGGGTCCTTGCGCGGATCGGCGGTGTACAGGCCTTGCTGGTCGGTGAGGATGATCAGCGCGTCCGCGTCGATCAGGTTGGCGACCAGGGCGCCCAGCGTGTCGTTGTCGCCGAACTTGATCTCGTCGGTGACGACGGTGTCATTCTCGTTGATGATCGGCACTACGCCCAGTTCGAGCAGTGTGACGAGGGTCGAGCGGGCATTGAGGTAGCGCGTGCGATCGGCCAGGTCCTCGTGAGTCAGCAGGATCTGGGCAGTGTGCAGACTGTTCTGCGAGAAGACGCTTTCGTAGGCCTGGGCCAGGCCCATCTGGCCGACGGCGGCGGCGGCTTGCAACTGGTGCATTTCCTGTGGGCGGCTGGTCCAGCCCAGGCGCTGCATGCCCGCCGCGATGGCGCCGGAGGAGACGAGGACGATCTCCTTGCCGGAGGCCGCCAGGGCGGCAATCTGCCGGGCCCAGTCGGCCAGGGCTTCGACGGCCAGGCCTTCGCCGTTGTTGGTGACGAGGGCGCTGCCGACCTTGACGACCAGTCGGCGGGCGTTACGAATTGCGGATCTCATCGTCGTCTTCTTCGTCTTCGTAATCGGTTTCGTCGTCGTCGATATCCTCAGCGCCGTCCGCCTCTTCCTCGTCATCGATGCTGGCGGCGGTGCGGGCCGCTGCTGCGGCATCGGCGGCAGCCTGGGCGGCGGCCTTTTCTTCGTCGAGGATGTCCTGGATCGCGAAAACGACCTCCTGGCAGCCCGCGCGGCTGATGGCGGAGACCTCGAAATGGCGCTCTACCGGGCCGTAGGCTTCGAGGAAGGCGACGATGCGTTCCTGGCGTTCGTCGTCGTCGGGAATCAGGTCGAGCTTGTTCAGAACCAGCCAGCGGCGCTTGTTGACCAGCTCATCGTCGTACTTGCGCAGCTCTTCGATGATGGCATGGGCGTCGCGGACGGGGTCGGCCTCCGGGTCGAAGGGGGCGATGTCCACGATGTGCAGCAGGATGTGGGTGCGTTGCAGATGGCGCAGGAACTGGTGGCCGAGGCCGGCGCCGTCGGCGGCGCCTTCGATCAGGCCGGGAATGTCGGCGATGACGAAGCTGCGGTTCTCAGAGGTTCGCACCACGCCCAGATTGGGGGCGAGGGTCGTGAATGGGTAGTCGGCAACCTTCGGCTTGGCGGACGACACGGCGCGGATGAAGGTGGATTTGCCGGCATTCGGCATGCCGAGCAGGCCAACGTCGGCCAGCACCTTGAGCTCCAGGTTGAGGCTCTTGCGCTCACCTTCCTGGCCCATCGTCTTCTTGCGTGGGGCGCGGTTGGTGCTGGTCTTGAAGTGCAGGTTGCCGAGGCCGCCGCGACCGCCCTTGGCGATCATCACGCGCTTGCCGTCGTGGTCCAGGTCGGCGATGACTTCGCCGGTTTCCTGCAGCGTGATGATGGTGCCGACCGGCATGTGCAGCTCGATGTCGTTGCCGCCCTTGCCATAGCAGTCGGCGCCGCGGCCGTTCTCGCCGCGTTCGGCGAGGAAGGTGCGCTTGTAGCGGAAATCGATCAGGGTGTTGAGGTTGCGGTCGCCAATGGCGTATACATCGCCGCCCTTGCCGCCGTCGCCGCCGTCCGGGCCGCCCATGGGGATGTATTTTTCGCGGCGAAAAGTGGCGGCGCCGTTTCCGCCGTCGCCGGCGATGACTTCAATACGGGCTTCGTCGAAAAACTTCATGGGAGCTTCCGGTTGGGGCGTTTGATGATGCCCTGAAAGAAAAAAGCCCTATCCACAGATAGGGCTTTGAACGTGCGCGAGCTGAAATTATTCAGCGGCGGCGGGCACGATGTTCACGGTGCGACGCTTGCTGGCGCCCTTGACGGTGAACTGAACGGTGCCTTCGGTCAGCGCGAACAGGGTGTGATCCTTGCCGATGCCGACGTTTTCGCCCGGGTGGTATTCGGTGCCGCGCTGGCGAACGATGATGTTGCCGGCGAGGACGAATTGACCGCCGTAGCGCTTGACGCCAAGGCGTTTGCTTTCTGAGTCGCGGCCGTTACGTGAACTGCCGCCAGCCTTTTTGTGTGCCATGTCGGATTCTCCTTAGGCCGAGATCGCGTCGATGCGCAGCTCGGTGTAGTTCTGACGGTGACCCTGATGCTTCTGGTAGTGCTTACGACGACGCATCTTGAAGATCTTGATCTTGTCGTGACGGCCGTGGGAAACCACGGTGGCCGTTACGGTGGCGCCAGCCACAACGGGGGTGCCGATCTTGACCGACTCGCCTTCGCCGACCATGAAAACCTGGTCGAGAGTGATTTGCGAGTCCACGTCAGCCGGTATCTGTTCTACTTTGAGTTTTTCGCCGACGACGACGCGATACTGCTTGCCGCCGGTTTTTATGACCGCGTACATGGATGTACTCCGAGTAAAGAGTTTGCAGGGAACGCGCAAGTATATGTGAAGAAAGGGCAGTCGTCAAACTGACCTTGCCGGCCCTTCAGGGAAGGCGCAACAGGATGCGGGCGCCGGGCGGGACGTCGGCGCGCTCCATGTAACCGACCAGGTTGGGTGTATCGATCAGCCACTGGCGTGCTTCGGCGATCGAGCCGGCTTCCCGGGGGGGCAGGGCGCGGCCGGTGAATACCAGGCGGGACCAGTACGCGCGGATCTGAGCCGGGTTCTTGCCGGTGAGCTTCAGATAGAAGTCGTCGCGCGAGGCCCCGTTGGGCAGGTCGATGAGCTTGACGGGGGTGCCGTCGGCCAGGGTGGTGGTGGTGCCCAGGTAGAGGTTTTCGGCGCGCTCATGGCTGAGCTCGATGGCCGGGTTGCGGCCGTTGGCAACCAGTACGAGTTCTGCATGGCTCACGGCCGGCGCGAGCAGGCCGGCAAAGAGCAGGAGGAGGATTCCGGCCGGGCGCATGGGGCTCAAAACACGAAGTCCACGGCAAGGCTCAGGACGTGCGTCGGCCCGTCCGGCTTCAGGTAGTCGCTGACCTGGCTGGGCATGAGGATGCCGAGTCCGCCGGGACCGGGCTGGATGCGTTCGAGTTGGGCCTTCACTGCGATATTGCGTCCGGCGTCCCAGCGCAGGCCGGCGCCGATGCTGCGCTGGGATTTGTTGCGTCCGGCGTTGAAGGCTGCCAGACCCAAATCGAGCGCAGGGGTTCCGATGACCTCGGAGCTGACCGGCGCGATCTCCCGCTGGCGGGCGAAGGTCAGGTAGGGTGTGAAGCTGGCCATCCGGTAGCCGGCGGTGACGTACCAGCCAATTGCGGAGTCGATGTAGCGGTCCACATTGCGGCGCGCGACTTCGGTGATCAGCAGGATGCGGTCCTGGTCGTATTGCAGGGCTGCCGACATGAAGCTGGTCTTGCCGTCGGTGCCGGAGAGTTCCGGCACGATGGCGCCGTGGCCGGTCGCGATGAGGGCCTGCCGCAGGCTCAGAAAATGGTCGTCCGACCAGCGCAGGGACATGTCCGCCCGGGCATAGCTGATCTGGGCTGTGAGGCCGCCGCGGCTGAAGGAGGCTTTCAGGCCGCGGATCTTGTCGAGATTGGCCGAACCGCCGCGGATGTTCATCGCGCTGTTCCCGGTGTAAGCATGCAGTTCGACGTCGGTGTCGGCGAACTGCCGGCGGTACAGCGCGTCGGCACCGTCGATGTCGGACAGCGGGTTCAGGCTGTAGACCTCGACCGGCGGCCGGATCCACGGATTCGCATAATTGACGTTCAGCGAATCGGAGTACATGAAGAAGGGCAGCCGGGTGCGGCCGATCCGCAGCAGCAGTTCCGGGGTGGCCTGGTAGCTCGCGAATGCCCAGGTGATGCGTGGGTCGTAGCTGCCGGTAGGGCTCTTGCGGACCACGGATTGCACGGTCAGGTCGAGGCGGTTGCCGATCTGCAGGGATCCCTGCACGCCGAGCACGGAATCCACCGACAGGTCGAACGATGCGCCGGCGCCGGAGTCGCTGACACTGTTGGCGCGGAACGCGCGTGCGGCGTTGTCGGTGCGCACCGCGCCGAGGGTGCCGAAGCCGGACAGGCTCAGTGGGGATGGGGTGTCCGCCTGTGCTACCTGGGCAAGCGCCGCGGTGAGCGATAGCAGCAGAATATTCAGGCGCTTCATGTTCCACCTCTCTGGGCTTCGAGCCGCAGCTGGATCTTGTCGGCCGGTTCGGCGGCGGCAAACAGGTAGCCCTGGCCGTAGTCGCAGCCCAGATCCCTGAGCATCTCGGCCTGGCTGGGGGTTTCGATGCACTCGGCAACGACACTCATCCCCAGCTCGTGCGCCAGGCGGATGCTGCCTTCGACGATGGTGCGCAGGCGGGGAATGGTTTCGATCTCGCGGACGAAGGAGCCGTCGAGCTTGATCGTGTCGCAGGGAATCGAATGCAGGTAGCTGAGGGACGAATAGCCGGTGCCGAAGTCGTCGATGAGGATGCGCAGCCCCTTGGCCCGCAGCTTGCCGAGCTGGTGCATGGCCAGTTCCTTGCGCGTGACCAGGGTGCCTTCGGTGATTTCCAGCTTGAGGGCGCCCGGCGGCAGGCCGTGGCGCTCGATGCAGGCGACGATCTGGTCGGCCAGGTCGGCCTGGGTCAGCTGGCGGGCCGACAGGTTGACGCTGATCGACAGGTTCTCGTCGGCCAGGCCTTGCTCCCGCCAGTGCTTCATGCAGACACAGCTTTGTTCGAGCATCTGCATGCCCAGTTCATGGACCAGACCGAGGGATTCGGCGACGGGAATGAACACGTCCGGGCCGATGCGCCGGGCGCTGGCCTGGGGCCAGCGGACGAGGGCCTCGAAGCCGACCATGCGGCTGTCGCGCAGATCGACGATGGGCTGGAAGTGGGCAACCAGGTGCTGGTCCTTGAGGGCGGCCCGTAGCTGGGATTCGAGTTGCAGGTCGCGCAGGACCTGCTGGTGCATGGCCGACTGGAACACCGTGATGGAGGCTTCGGCACTGCTGCGGGAGCGGTGCATCGCATTGTCGGCGTCGCGCATCAGGTCTTCCGCGCTGTGGAAGCCGCCGCTGCCGAGGACGACGCCGATACGTGTTTTGGGGTAGAGCTGGTGGCCGTTGAGCTCGGCGCTGACGGCCAGTCGGGTCTGCAGGTTTTCCGAGAAGCGGATTGCCTCGCCGGCATCCGGGATGTCGTTGAGCAGCACCGCGAACTGGTCGCCGGCGACCCGCCCGACCACGTCGCCGGGGCGGGCCAGTGCGCAGATGCGCGAGGCGACGAGGCGCAGCAGGTCGTCGCCGGCAGAATAGCCGAGGCTGTCGTTCACCACGTGGAAGCGTTCGATATTGACGTGCAGCACCGCGAACAGGTTGTCGGTGGCCCGGTCGGCGTGGCGCAGGGTGTTCTGCAGGTGCTCGACGAACAGCGCGCGGTTGGCGAGCCCGGTGAGGCCGTCGTGCAGCGCATCGTGGATCAGCTGGTCTTCGGCGCGCTTGCGCAGATGGATGTCGCTGATCGAGCCGGCCATGCGGATTGCGCGTCCGCTGGTCGGGTCGTATACCGCCATGCCACAGATGAGGATCCAGCGGTAGTCGCCATCCGCATGAAGGATGCGGTGCTCGGCCATCAGCTGGGCGGATTCCCGCTTCAGGTGGGCGATCACGCGCAGGCGGAAGGGCTCCCGGTCGTCCGGGTGGAGGTGGTCGATGATCGAGCGCTGGTCGTCGGTGAAGGCGTTGAAGGACAGGCCAAGGATCTCGGCGAAGCGCGGGGCGAAGTAGGTCTTGCCGTTGGCGATGTCCCAGTCCCACAGGCCATCGTTGGCGGCCCGCGTGGCGAGGGCGTAGCGTTCCTCGCTGAGGGCCAGCTGGCGGGCTGTGCTCTCGAGTTCCTGGATGCGCGACTGCAGCGCGGCGGCCATGCGGTTGAAGTGGCGGCATAGTTGCGCGAGTTCGTCGTTGCCCTGCTCGGGCAGGCGGTGGGACAGCCGCCCCGCCGCGATGGCCTGGCTGCCGCGCAGCAGACGTCCCAGATTACGGGTCAGCAGGTAGCCGAGCGCGCCGAGTAGCAGTAACGTGAGCAGCACCTCGGCGCTTGCGATGGCGATGCCCTGGTTGAGGATGCGTTGCCTGGCCAGCACCAGTGGTGCGACGGAGACGCCGAACTGCGCGAAGCCCACCTGGTTGTGCTCCAGCAGCACCGGGCGGCGCACGTGGATCAGCGAGTGTCCGGTGTAATTGCCGAGGCTGCCGGCGCTCTCTTCGTTCGGTGGCGGCAGGGTATCCATTTCCGGCATGCCGGCACGGACCCGCAATTGCCCGGCGCTATCGGCGATGCGCACATAGACCAGGCCTTCATGGCTGCTGCCGAGCAGTTCGCCAAGGGCGTCCTGCAGATCCTGATAGCGCCCCTGGGGAACGTAGGCGGCAGTGACGACGTTGAGGATCGCGGCGTTCTGGGTGATGAGGGTGCTCAGGCTGGCTGTCGTCGCCTCGTTGATCAGTCGTCCGCTATTGGTCAGCAGCAGGGTCAGCATGACGACCTGAACCGCAGTGCTGGCCAGCAGCAGACGGACGCGGATCGAGAGCTTGCTCAGCATCGTGTCAGGCCTTGGGGGATGGCGGGGCTTCGGATGGTGGAAGGCCGGTCTCGCCGGTGCATGGCTGGCGTGATCGGTCTGTATTCACTTGTACTCGACTATTGTGCCAATAGCTTGAGACAAGTGCATCCTCGGTGGTATGTCAAGTGTGGGCAATTCCACAGGCATGCGCCCGCGGTGTTGTGGGCAGACACGCCCCCCGGCACTGCTGTCGCCGTGTCGGGGGGGAAATTGCCGGAATGACGTCCGGGCACGAAGTGGGCTTATTTCTTCCAGGTGTCCCGCAGGGTGACGGTGCGGTTGAAGATCGGTGCTCCGTCGTGGGAGTCCACGCGATCAGCCACGAAATAGCCGTGACGTTCGAACTGGAAGCGGGCTTCCGGCCTGGCGGCACGCAGCGCCGGCTCAAGCTGGGCGGTGATGACCTTCAGGCTGTTCGGATTGATGTCGTCGAGGAAGCTGCGCTCCAGGTCTTCCGCGTCGCCTTCCCGGCGGGCGCCGGGATAGGCATGGGCGAACAGGCGGTCGTAGAGGCGCACTTCAGCCGTGTAGGCGTGGGCCACCGATACCCAGTGCAGGTTGCCCTTCACCTTGTAGTTGTCGGCGCCCGGGGTGCCGGACTTTGAGTCGGGCATGTATTCGCACCGCACGGCGGTCACGTTGCCGTCGGCGTCCTTCTCGCAGCCGGTGCATTTCACCACGTAGCCGTAGCGCAGGCGCGCCGTGTTGCCCGGATAGAGGCGGTGATAGCCCTTGACCGGGGTCTCCATGAAATCCTCGCGCTCGATCCACAGCTCGCGGCCGAAAGGCATTTCACGCTTGCCGAGTTCCGGGTGCAGCGGATGGTTGGGCGCGTGGCAGCGCTCGGTGTGCCCTTCCGGGTAGTTGGTGATGATCAGCTTGAGCGGGTCGAGCACCGCGACGCGGCGTTCGGCGGCCTCGTTGAGGTGCTCGCGCATGCAGTCTTCGAGCACGCTCATGTCGATCCACGAGTCGGACTTGGAGACGCCGATACGCTCGGCGAACATGCGGAAACCTTCCGACGTGAAGCCGCGACGGCGTGCGCCGACGAGGGTCGGCAGGCGCGGGTCGTCCCAGCCGGCCACATGCTGCTCGTCCACCAGCTGGATCAGCTTGCGCTTGGACAGCACCACATAAGTGAGGTTGAGGCGTGCGAACTCGATCTGGCGCGGCACCGGGCGCGGGAAGAAGCCGCCTTCGGCGAGGCTGTCCAGCAGCCAGTCGTAGAACGGGCGCTGGTCTTCGAACTCGAGGGTGCAGATGGAATGAGTCACGTCCTCCAGCGCATCCTCGATCGGATGGGCGAAGGTGTACATCGGATACACGCACCAGCGGTCACCGGTACGGTGGTGGGTGGCGTGGCGGATGCGGTAGATGGCCGGGTCGCGCAGGTTGATGTTGGGCGAGGCCATGTCGATCTTGGCGCGCAGGATGTGCGTGCCGTCGGGGAACTCGCCGGCCTTCATGCGCTGGAACAGCTCCAGGTTTTCGGTGACGCTGCGGTTGCGGTAGGGGCTGTCCTTGCCCGGGGCCGACAGGGTGCCGCGGTAGGCGCGCATTTCCTCGGCGGACAGGGAGTCCACATAGGCCTTGCCAACGGTGATCAGGTGCTCGGCCATCGCGTACATCTTGTCGAAGTAGTCCGACGCGAAATACAGGTGTTCGCCCCAGCCGAAGCCCAGCCACTGTACGGCCTCGATGATCGCGTCGACGTATTCCTGTTCTTCCTTGGTCGGATTGGTGTCGTCGAAGCGCATGTGGCAGGCGCCGCCGTAGGCTTCGGCGAGGCCGAAGTTCAGGCAGATGCTCTTGGCGTGGCCGTAGTGCAGGTAGCCGTTCGGCTCCGGCGGGAAGCGGGTTTCGACCCGTCCGTCCCATTTGCCGAGGCGACGGTCCTCGTCGATGAGGCTGCGGATGAAATTGCTGGGCGTAGCGGCTTCGTCGGCCGGAGAAGTGGGTGCAGTCATCTGGTCTTACCTTGAGGCGGGCTGTTTGCCGCCGGAATGCCGGGGAAGGAATGTTGCAATTGTATCCGATGGTCGCCGGGCGACGGGCGGGCCGGCGGTGCGTGAATTTTCGCACAAGAGCCCGCCGACTCGTTGCGAGTTGGTTCGGGGTGCGCATTGTTAGGCATTCGGCGGGACGATGTTTGGGTAAAACGGTCGCCGGTGGCGGGGCCACAGCCCCTGCTGCCGTTGCAGACCTTGCTTCCGGTGAAACCCTTGAAACATCGAACTTCCGCCAAATCCCTCTTCCGGCCCGCCACGGATCGGACGCCGCCGCTGCCGGCGACCGATTCGCCCGGCGAGCCGGCGCTGGACCTGGACGCGCTGATGGCCCTGCCCGGGGTGAACGGCGATCGTGCGGCGCCGATGTTGAAGCGCTTGCTACCCTTGTTCGTCGCCGAAACCGAGCGCCACATCCAGGGGCTGCGGGACGGCCTGGCGGCGGGCAACGCGGAAGCCGTGCGCGCGCTGGCCCACAAGATGAAGTCAGGTTGCCATGCGGTGGGGGCGCTGCGCCTGGCCGCGTGCGCGCGGCGCCTGGATGAACGCATCAAGGCCGGAGAGCCGCCGCGGGCGGTGGACGTAGAGGGGATTGCGGATGCCTGGGAGGCCTGCCGCCAGGTTTTGCACAAGGAAGCCCTGATCGGGGAAGATGCGCCGAAATGAAGATGGTCCGGAGGGAAGGCCGGCTGGGACGATGACTGAGAGCGAACGCGCACGCATCCTGGTGGTGGATGACGATCCGGTGACCCGCATGATGGCAACCGAGGTCCTGCGGGATGACGGTTTTGTGGTGACGGAAGCCGAGGATGGGGTGCAGGCACTGGCCCTGTTCGATGAGATCCAGCCCGACCTGGTGCTGCTCGACGTGATGATGCCGGGGCCGAGCGGCTTCGACGTATGCCGGCGTCTGCGCCAGTTGCCGGCGGGGCGCCTGGTGCCGGTGATCATGCTGACGGGCCTCGACGACAGCGAATCGGTCGAGCGGGCCTTCGACGCCGGGGCGACCGATTTCATCTCCAAGCCGATCAACTGGACCCTGTTGCGTTTCCGCCTGCGCTACGTGCTGCGTTCCGCCGAAGTGCTGCAGGCACTGAGCCTCAGCCAGGAGAGCCTGTCGAACGCCCAGCGCATTGCCCGCCTGGGCAGCTGGGAGTGGGCGGTGAGGACCGGACGGGTACGGCGCTCGGCCCAGTTCTACCGGCTGTTCGGCTGCGAAGAGGAGGCCTTCGGCGATGACATGGAGGCTGTTCTCGAACGCGTCTATGGCCCCGACCGCGCCGCCGTGCAGCTCGCCCTGGCTGGTGCCCGGGATGGCGTTGGCTACCAGCTGACCTATCGGGTCGTGTGGCCCGACGGCAGTGTGCGCACGGTGCAGGAAACCGTCGAGCCGGCCCGTCGCGATGACGGGCGCGGTGCCAGCGGGCTGATCATGGAAGGCAGCGTGCAGGACATCACCGAACAGGTCGATGCCCAGCGGCGCATCCGCCAGCTGGCCTACTTCGATCACCTCACCGGCCTGCCCAACCGGGAGTATTTCCGCGAGAACCTGCTTGGCGCCACGGCCCGTGGCCTGCGCTACGACAGCCGTTGCGCGGTGATGGTGGTGGACATCGACCGCTTCGCGCGCATCAACGACAGCCTGGGGCCGGACAGGGGCGACCAGGTGCTGCAACTGATCGCCCATCGCCTGCGTGAAGCCATGGGCGATCGCCTGCCGGCGGAAGGCGCGGGGGGCGGCTATTCGACCCGCTTCCGCGTGGCGCGCCTGGCGGCCGACGAATTCGGTGTGCTGGTGAATGACGTGAGTTCGGTGGCCGATCTGCTCGATACGGCGGAGCGTCTGCTGGAGGTAGTGCGGGCACCGATCCGCGTGCCGGGGCAGGAGATCACCCTGTCGGCACGCATCGGCCTGGCCGTGATGCCGGATCATGCGACCGACGCCGATGCCTTGCTGAAGGCGGCCGAAACGGCGCTCAACCACGCCAAGCGTGGGCGGGGCGATCCGCTGGCGCTGTTCTCCGAGGACATGAAGGTGGCGGCTTTCCTGCGCTTCACGCTGGAGAGCGACCTGCGCCGGGCGATTGGCGACGATGAAATGCACATGTGTTACCAGCCGATCGTCGACATCCGGCGGCGAGTGGTCGTCAAGGCCGAGGCGCTGCTGCGCTGGCCCCACGCCAGCCGGGGGGCGGTGCCGCCGCCGGAATTCATCTCGCTGGCCGAGGAAACCGGGCTGATCGTGCCGCTGACCCGCCGCGTGCTCGAGAAGGTGTGCGCCGACCTACTGCGCCTGGAGCACCGGCTGGCGCCGGATTTCCGCATCAGCATCAACCTGTCCGGCGTCAATTTCATGGACGCCCAGCTGATCCCCACCGTTCGCGAAGTGCTGGCGAGCACCGGCGTGGCGGCGTCGCGGCTGGAGTTCGAGCTGACTGAGACCGTGCTGATGCGTGACCTCGACCATGCCACGGCCATCCTCGCCCAGTTGCGCGACATGGGGGTGCGTGTCGCGGTGGATGATTTCGGCACCGGCTACTCGTCGCTGGCCTACCTGCGCCGCCTGGCGGTGGATGCGCTGAAGATCGACCGTTCCTTCGTCAATGAGCTGGATGACGGGCAGGGCGTGGCGATCGTCGAGGCAGTGATCGGCCTGGCCCACAGCCTGGGGCTGGAGGTGGTAGCCGAGGGGGTCGAAACGGTCGCTCAGTTGGAGGCGCTGATCCAGCGGGGTTGCCACCTGATTCAGGGCTATCTGTTCGCGATGCCGATGGGCTGCGAAGCGCTGGTCGACATGCTCGGCAGCGCCTTCTTCATTCCGGAGGACGTGCTGCCGCTGTTGCCGCCACCGGCGGCGGGCTGAGGCGCTGCGGCCTACTTGCGCTCCGGGCGGATGGCGATCGTCAGCCGGATGCCTTCGGATGCCTCGAGTTCGCGCAGTTGGCGGATCAGGTTTTCGTCGAGGACGAAATCTGCCGCCAGCAGCATCACGCCGTCGCGGGTCACCAGGTCGCGGGCCAGCACCATGCCGGGCTTGAGGGATGACGGGGGATGTTCATTGCCGATCGCGGCTGCGGTGTCGGTCGCGCCCAGCTCGGCGATCAGCGCGTCCACCACCTGAGGGCAGTAGCGCTTGCCGCGGTTCTGCTGGATGAAGGTGACGGCCTCCTCGGCCTTGAGCTTGCGTGGCGACATGGCCCCGATCTGCAGGCTGTCGAAGTCGTTGGCCACCGCCAGTACCCGCGCGCCATAGGGAATCGCCAGGCCGGACAGACGGTCGGGGTAGCCCTGGCCGTCCCAGCGTTCGTGGTGGCCGCGGATGAACGTGCCGGCGCGGCGCAGGTTTTCCAGGCCCATCAGCGCGGCCTGGCCAGCCATCGGATGTTTGCGCAGCACGCCCAGTTCGTCGCCGCTCATGTGCGATATCGGCTTGGCGAGCAGTTCGTCGGGCAGCCCGATCTTGCCGATGTCGTGAAGCAGGCCGGCGATCATCACGTCCTGCGCTTCGGGTGGCGGGAAGCCGAGTCGGTTGGCGAGCTTGCGGCCGAGGTCGGCAACCCGGCGGGAATGCCCCGAGATGAGGCCTTCGCGCAGTTCGATCAGGTTGGAGAACACCCGGATCGAGGTCAGGAAGTTCTGCTTGAGCTTCTCGTGGGCGGCTTTCAGCTCAGCGGTGCGGGCTTCGACCTTTTGTTCGAGGCTGGCGTTGAGGCTCTTCAATTCTTCGTTCTGGGCGTGGGTGAGGGCTTCGAGGCGGGCTTTTTCCCGTTCCAGCGCCTTGCGCTCGAGGGCTTCCCGCACCGTCAGGACCACGTCCTGGTCGTTCCATGGTTTGGCGACGTAACGGGCGATCTGGCCGGCGTTGATGGCGGCGATCGTCGAATCCATATCGGCATAGCCGGTGAGCAGCAGGCGTACCGTGTCGGGGTACAGACGCCGCGCCTCGGCCAGGAAGGTGGCACCGTCCATGCCGGGCATGCGCATGTCGGAGATGATCAGGTCCACATGCTCCTTGGCCAGGGTCTCCAGGCCTTCGGCACCACCGCCCGCCACCAGGACGGTATATCCATGGGGGCGGAACAGCCGACGCAAGGAGGACAGAATGTTGGCCTCGTCATCCACGCAGAGGATCGTGAAGTTGGCGTTGTCGGTTGTCGGGGCGAGGGTCATTGGAGGGTTCCGGCCGGGGCCTTGCGGTGAATGGGAAGGGTGATACGAAAGGTGGTGCCGACGCCGGGCGTGCTGTTTACCGTGATCCGGCCCTGGTGTTTCTGGATGATGCCGTAGGAAAGCGACAAGCCGAGCCCGGTGCCCTTGCCAACCGGCTTGGTGGTGAAGAACGGGTCGAAGATCCGGTCGCACACGTCGGGGGGCATGCCGTTGCCGTCGTCTTCCACCTCGATCCACACCTCATCGCCCGCCGTGCCGGTGCGCACGGTGATGGTGCCGCGGCGGCCGTCGGGCATCGCCTGGGCGGCATTCACGAAGAGGTTCATGAACACCTGGTTGAGCTGCGGCAGCAGGCATGCGACGGGGGGCAGATTGCCGTATTCGCGCAGCACGTCGGCCTTGTACTTGATCTCGTTGCTGGCGATGTTGAGGGTGCTGTCCAGCCCGTGGTGCAGGTCGGCGGCTTGCCATTCCTGGCTCGTGTCGGCGCGGGAGAAGTCGCGCAGGTCCTGCACGATCTTGCTGACCCGCTCGGTGCCTTCCTGGGATTCGTTGATCAGCTGGCCGATGTCTTCGCACAGGAAGTCGAAATCCGCCGCTTTCCTGGCGGCCTGGATGCGCTGGCGCTCGGCGTCCGGCAGTGCCGCCGCGCAGGATTCGTAGACATCGACGACGTCCAGCATCTGCGCCATGTAGTCCTTGAGGCTGCGAAGGTTGGAATTCACGTAGCCGATCGGGTTGTTGATCTCGTGGGCGACGCCGGCAGCGAGTTGGCCGATGGATGCGAGTTTCTCCGACTGGACCAGTTGCTGTTGGGTTTCCTGCAAGCGGCAGTTGAGCTCGGTGAGTTCGGCGTAGCGCTTCAGGAGTTCCGTTTCCGCGGTTTCCCGCCGCGCGATGTCCTGTTCCAGGGAAGCCTTGGCCTGCTGGAGCTGGGCCGTGCGCTCGGTGACCTTGGCCTCCAGGTCGGCCTGCATGGCACGCAGCTCCATCTCGGCGGTCTTGCGCTCGGTGATGTCCTGCAGGGTCTCGATCGCGCCGATGACGGCGCCGAGGGCATTGCGCAGGGGGACGGCGGTGAAGTATAGCCAGCGCCCATGCTTGCCCATGCCTGGAAAGAAGTCTTCGGCTTCGTAGGCTCCTTCTATTACCGGCGAGCGGCGCAGCTTCTTGCGGCCGTAGAGGTGCAGCAGGTTGTCGATCTCGCCCGATACGATCAGGTCGGCCATGATCGGCCGTTCGGCTGGATAAAAGGCCGCCCATTGGCGGGTGGTGCCGACCATTTCGGTGGCCGGGATTCCGATGACCTGTTCGCAGGCGCGATTCCAGTGCGTGACCGTGTGGCGGGCGTCGATGACCAGGGTCGGGACCGGGTCACCGTCGATGATCTGCGTGAGCAGCTGCTGGGCCTGTTGCTGGGCGGCCTCGGCCTGCTTGCGGATGGTGACGTCGATGAAGCAGCCGATCACCGTGCGTTCGCCGAGGATCTCCCGGTGGGAAATGGACAATTCGATCCAGCGCAGGTCACCGGCTTGCGTGACGATGGCGGTCTCGCAGCGGGTTGTCGGTACGTTCTCCTGCACAAGATGGGCCTCGGCCCGCTCGCGGACGCGCTGCTGCACGCTGGGCGGAAAGAAGGCCCAGTGGTCGAGCGTCATCAGCTCGCCCGGCGAATAGCCGGTGAGGCGCGACATGGTGCGATTGGCGAACAGGATCTTGCCGCCCCGGTGCAGCGCAATGCCGGCGCTGACGGATTCGGCCAGGGGGAACAGGCTGGCGGGCAGCGGGTAGGCGTCGTGATCAGGCATGGCCTAGCCCAGCATCAGCCGGTAGCTGTCGAAACGGGTTTGTGTCTCGGCGAGGACGGCCAGCAAGGTATCCCAGTCAAGGCCAAGGCCATTCACCGCGTTGTCCTGCAGGCGTGCAACCTGGCTGTCTTCCGCCTCCTCCAGGTCCAGGGCCTGGGCGATGGCGTCGGCGTAATGGACGATGGCCGCCAACCCGTCGGCCTTGCCCCGGTCCGGTTGGTGATGCCAGGCGAGGGCGTCCACGATGTTCTCGGGAAAGTGCCAGTGTTCGGCGAGGCTGGCGCCGACGGCCGCATGATCGAAGCCGAAGTGTTCCAGTTCGATGTCCCGCAGCGTGCGGTCCTGTTCAAGGGCTGCGGCCAGCGTGGCCGCATAGCGGGCGGGATAGAGCACAACCAGCGCAAGGCGCCCGATGTCGTGCAGCAGGCCCGCGATGAAGAGGGCTTCCGACGGGCGGCCGAGGCGTTTGCCGATGGCCTGGGCCGCAGCGGCGGTACCCAGCACGTGGCGCCAGAAGCGATCCTGGCTGAACCCCGTGCACGGGCCGCCGGGCAGGCTGGCCATCACGGCCGCCGCGAGTACCAGGGAGCGGACCGCCGAGAAGCCGAGTACGGTGATGGCGTCGTGGATGGAGGCAACCCGCGATTGCAGACCGTAGAACGGCGAGTTGGCTACCCGCAGCACGCGGGCGGTGATGGCCTGGTCCTGCGCGATGCGGCGGGCCAGATCGGTCAGATCGGCCGATGACGCATCGATTTCAGTGAGGGTGTGCAGCAGTTCAAGGGCGACTGCGGGCATGGCCGGCAGGCTGCGGATACGTCCAGCCACGTCGGCCAGGTTTGGCGTGTCAGTCATTGCTCCTGCTCCTGACGGAAGGCCAGCACCGCTTGCTGCAGGGCCAGGGCTGCCGGGTCGTCGGCACTGTGGCGGAACAGGAACAGGATCCGCTCGCGGATCTTTTCGTGGCGGCGGGCAAGTTCCGCCGGATCGGGTGGTGCGGCGACGGCCAGCATGGAGATGTTGCGGCGGCGCAGGCTGGCGAGGTGTGTCTCGGTCAGGCTCAGTCCGGCCGGCAGCAGCACGGCGCCGTGGGCGTCGGCGACAGCTTCGGCCAGTACTGCGCCAGGCTGGATTTGATCGAGGGGCAGGCGTTGGATCTTGCTCATGGGTCAGGCCGGGTTCCGGCAGGTGAAGCTCAGCAGGGTGCCGCGATGAGGGCCGTTGCCGCCAAGGGGGCGGGCCTCGACGCAGAAGTGTACGCCGTCGAACAGGGCTTCGCAGTGTCCTTCCATGCTACCGGAGAGGGCGGCGAGCGGCGGTGGCAGGACTTCGTCAGCGCTCATGCCCATCAGTGGGGCCCGGTCGGCGAACAGGTGCTCGGCGGCTTGGTTGGCGAAGGCGATCATCCCGTCCGGATCGATGCCCAGCAGTGGCAGCGGCATGACCGCCAGCGCTTCCTGGGCCAGCGTCAACGCGGCTTCGTCCACGCCGAGGCGATGTTGCTGGGCGGCCAGCAGTCCTTCGAGGCGGGCATTGATGCGGGCCAGTTCCTGGTTGGCGTGCTGCAGTTCGGTGGCGAGGCGCTGGTTTTCATCGGACAGGGCCTTGCGCCGGAAGGCCTCTTCGATGTTGGCGCGCAGCATCGCGTCGTCCCACGGTTTGGTGAGGAACTTGTAGATGGCGCCTTCGTTGATCGCGTCGGTGACCGATTGCAGGTCGGTGTAGCCGGACAGCACCAGGCGCACGCTGTCCGGGCACATGTCCTTGGCTTTGCGCAGGAACTCCACGCCGGTCATGCCGGGCATGCGCTGGTCGGAGACGATCACGTCCACCTGATTGGCGGCGAGCACCTCCAGGCCCTGCTTGCCGTCGCTGGCGGTGAGGATCGTGTAGCCGTCGCGGCGCAGCAGGCGGCGCAGGGCGGACAGGATGTTGTCCTCGTCGTCCACCAGCAGCAGCGTGCGCTCGGTGGCCGGCCCCCGCAGCAGCGCTGCATCGAGCCGATGGTCGCTGGTCAGCAGCGCGGAAAAGTCGTCCGCCGGCAAGGGGGGGGCGATCAGCGAGCCCTGCAGCGTGTCGGCGCCGGCCGCCGTCATCACGGTGCTGGCCTGGGGGCTGGCAATGTCCGTCGCGCATACCTGGCGCCCCATCCGGTGGGCGCGGGTCAGCAGGGCCCGTACGATGGCGACTCCTTCCGGAGCGGCCGCCACGTTCTGGACGAGGCCGGCCGGCACTTCGATGCTGTCGATCGGCAACTGGGCCGTCCACGCCACCCGCGTGCTGGCCGGGCTGGTGGCGCAGATGGCGAAGCGGATGCCCAGTCGGTGCAGTTGCACCAGCGCGGCCAGCATCTCGTCAGGTACTTCGTCGCGGGTCGTGATGATGCTGATTTCCAGGCTGCGGGGGGCCAGCCTTGTTTCGAGCAGGATGGCGCCGAGGGCGTGGACGAAGCCCGGTTCGCACAAGGGCTCGAGGCGGGCGCCGAGCGCCAGGCACAGCGGCCGGCCGGTACTGCCCTGCCAGGCCGCAAGCTGCTGGCAGGCGCCGCGCAGCGTGTCGAGTTCGCTATCGCTGCCGGAAACCAGGAGCTGCACCTCGGGATGGGGTGAGCCTGCCGCCAGGACCTGCATGCCCACCAGATCGCCGGAGCGGGAATCGAAGCGCGCCTGGTAGAGGAGGGGGGAGGTCGCCGCGGGGCGGCTGTCGGGGGTGTGCATCGTGTCTCCATGTGCTGCGGGGTTCCGGTGTTCCTGTGCCACCAAGGTGGCTGCCGCGGCTCCGGTCCGGAAGGCATCCCGGCGAACATGATAGCTATCGGCTGCGGGATTGCTGTTCTTGAGTGCGCGGCCGGCCGGCAAGGGTTGCTGAAGTGAGCTCATCGGGCCGATTTGCAGCCTCGTCGGGCGGGGGGCGCGTCGCCGGGGTAAAATCCGCAGCCTTGTTCGATCACGCCCAACGCTTTCCGAGGCTGGCTTTCGTCGCCATTGGTGTCGGTGTGGCCTTCGGCACCTGGCTGCGCGGGTGTTTCGGTCTGCACTTCAACGTGTTGGTGCATATGCTCCTGGGGACGCTGTCGATGCCCGCACTGGGTATGGGATTGGGTCATAGTCTGCGCAGCTGAGCGCACCGCCTCGCCGCCCGCTGTCTGTCCTGGTTGTCACGGCAGGTCGGGGCACCTTCAACCGTTTTTTGTCGTATTCCCGCATGGCATCACCGCAACATCGGTCCGAACGTAACGATCCCCGCATGGATCCTTATTCCCTGCTCGAAGAATGCCTGTCCGCCGACCGGCCCGGTCTGCGCCGTGACCTGCGCCGTCTGCCCAAGCGCCCGCGCAGCCTCGACGAGCTGCCGGAGGCGCTGCGCTTGCGCATCGCCGACTCGGCGGCCAAACGCATCGCCCGTGCCAACGCGCTGCCCAAACCGGACTTCCCGCCCGATCTGCCGGTCAACCAGCGCAAGGACGAGATCGCCGCGGCGATCCGCGAGCACCAGGTGGTCATCGTGTGCGGCGAGACCGGCTCCGGCAAGACCACCCAGCTGCCCAAGATCTGCCTGGAACTTGGCCGTGGTGTCGCGGGCCTGATCGGCCACACCCAGCCGCGGCGGATCGCCGCCCGCGCCACCGCCAGCCGCATCGCCCAGGAACTGAAGAGCGAGCTGGGCAGTACCGTCGGCTACAAGATCCGCTTCACCGACCGCATCGGCCCGCAGAGCTACATCAAGCTGATGACGGACGGCATCCTGCTCGCCGAAACCCAGGGCGACCCGCTGCTCTCGGCCTATGACACTTTGATCATAGACGAGGCCCACGAACGCAGCCTGAATATCGACTTCCTGCTTGGCTACCTGCGCCAGCTGCTGGCAAAGCGGCCGGACCTGAAGCTGATCGTCACCTCCGCCACGCTGGACGCGGAGCGCTTCGCCCGCCATTTCGGCTCCGACGACAAGCCAGCGCCGGTCATCGAAGTGTCCGGCCGCCTGTTCCCCATCGAGATGCGCTACCGGCCGGTAGAGCGAGACGAGCCCAAGCCGGCCCGGCCCGGCGAGCCGCCACCGCGCCAGGACAACCGCGGCCCGGACCGCGACCTTTACGACGCGCTGGTGGACGCCGTCGACGAAGCCCACCGCAGCGGCCCCGGCGACGTGCTGGTTTTCCTGCCCGGCGAGCGGGAGATCCGCGAGGCTGCCGAAGCGCTGCGCAAGGCCCATCACGCCGCCGGCACCGAGATCCTGCCGCTGTTCGCGCGCCAGTCTGCGCAGGAGCAGGCACGGGTGTTTGCGCCGTCGAAGGGGCGTCGCGTCGTACTGGCCACCAATGTGGCGGAAACCTCGCTGACCGTTCCGGGCATCCGTTACGTGGTGGATACCGGCCTGGCGCGGGTCAAGCGCTACAGTCACCGCAACAAGGTTGAGCAGTTGCAGATCGAGAAGGTCGCCCAGTCCGCAGCCCGCCAGCGGGCCGGCCGTTGCGGCCGGGTGAGTGATGGCATTTGCTTCCGCCTCTACGACGAGGACGACTTCAACAAGCGTCCGGCCCACACCGATCCGGAAATCCTGCGCTCGTCTCTAGCCGGGGTGATCCTGCGCATGAAGTCCCTGAAGCTCGGCGAAGTGGCCGAGTTTCCGTTCATCGACGCGCCGCTGCCGCGCATGGTGGCCGACGGCTACCAGCTGCTGGCCGAGCTGGGCGCGGTGGAGGAGGTCGAGGGCGCGGCGACGATGAACCTCACGCCGATCGGGCGCGAGTTGGCCAAGCTGCCCCTCGACCCGAAGATCGGCCGCATGATCCTGGCCGCCCGCGACCGGGCCAGCCTTTCGGAGGTGCTGGTGATCGCCGCCGCGCTGTCGACGCAGGACGTGCGCGAGCGTCCGCCCGAGCGGCAGGCTGCCGCCGACCAGGCCCACGCCCGCTTCCGCGGTCCCGAGGAGAGCCAGAAGTCCGAGTTCCTGTGGTACTGGAACCTGTGGAAGGCCTGGGACGAAGTCCAGCGCCACGAGAGTTCCAGCAAGCAGAAGGCCTGGTGCAAGCAGAACTTCCTGTCCTGGCTGCGCCTGCGCGAATGGCGCGACGTGTTCACCCAGCTGCACACCCTGTGCACCGAGCACGGCTGGAAGGAGAACAAGGAGTCGGCCAGCTACGAGGCGATCCACAAGGCCTTGCTGACCGGCCTGATGGGCCACCTGGGCTGCAAGATCGAGGACGCCTCGGGCCCCGCCGCCGGCAGCTACCTGGGGGCCCGCGGCATCAAGTTCTGGCCCCATCCGGGCTCCGCCATCGCCAAGAAGGCCGGTAAATGGATCATGTGCGCCGAGCTGGTGGATACCTCGCGCCTGTTCGGCCGCTGCCTCGCGCGCATCGAGCCGGAATGGCTGGAGGAAGTCGGCGGGCACCTGCTCAAGCGCAATATCTCCGAACCCCACTGGTCGAAGGCCAGCGGCGCGGTGCGCGCCTGGGAGCGCGGCACGCTGTACGGGCTGACCGTCTATCCGCGCCGCGGCGTGAGCTACCGGGAGATCGACCCGGCCTTGTGCCGCGAGCTGTTCATCCGCGAAGGCCTGGTGCAGGGCGAGATCGCCGAGGGCCCGGCCCGCGGTATGGCCTTCCTGGCCCACAACCGGCGCCTGGTGGCGGAGATCGAGCGCCTGGAGCACAAGTCCCGCCGCCCCGACGTGCTGGTGGATGAGGAGCTGATCTACGCCTTCTACGACGCCAAGCTGCCGCCGGAAGTGCTCGACATGGCCAGCTTCGAGGCCTGGCGCAAGGCCGCCGAGAAGAAGGCGCCCAAGCTGCTGCAGCTGTCCCGCGACCAGCTGATGCGCCACGACGCCGAAGGCATCACCACCGACCGCTTCCCGTCGAGCCTGGAAGTGCTCGGCCAGAAGCTCAAGCTCGCCTACCTGCACGAGCCGGGCGAGGCTGACGACGGGGTGACGCTGACGGTGCCGCTGGCGATGCTAAACCAGATTCCCGCCAACCGCTGCGAATGGCTGGTGCCGGGCCTGCTGGAGGAGAAGGTGCATGCGCTGCTGCGCACCGTGCCGCAGAAGCACCGCCACCGCCTGCAGCCGATGGCAGACAGCGCGGCGGCCTTCATGGAGCGCTATGACGCCGATGAGTTCGACACCGACGAGTCGCTGGTCAAGATGCTGCAGCGCTTCGTCGAGGAGCGGGTGTCCCTCAAGCTGCCGATGGAGAGCTTCCGTCCGGAGAACCTCAATCCCCACTGCTTCATGAACTTCCGCGTGCAGGACGAGCACGGCCGCATCCTCGGTCAGTCCCGCAACCTGGCCGAACTGCGCGCCAAGTTTCGCGACCAGGTGGCGGCGCGCTTCCAGAGCGCGCGCATCGTCCCAGCGGCGCCGGACGCGCCGGCGCCAAAGAAATCCGCACCGTCCGCCGGCGGCAAGGCCACAGCGGCACCTGCCGCGGCGCCGGCCACCGTTGCCGAAAAGACCTTGTCCGGCTTTACGGGCTGGACCTTTGGCGCGCTGCCGGAACTCCTCGAAGTAAAGGTCGCCGGCCGCGAGATCGTCGGTTTTCCGGCGCTGCACGACGACGGCAACAGCGTGTCCCTGCGTCCCTACGACACCCCGGAGGAGGCCGCCAGGGTCCATCGCGGCGGCCTCGCGCGGCTGTTCGCGCTGGAGCTGTCGGCCCAGGTGAAGGCCATCGAGAAGCTGCCGGGCATCCGCGAGCTGGCCCTGCAGTTCATCAACTACGGCACCGAGGCGGAGCTGAAGGCCCAGCTGGTGACGGCGACGCTGGAGCGCTGCTGCCTGCTCGAACCCCTGCCGACGGACGCCGATGGCTTCGCCAAGCGCTGCCAGGAAGCCAAGCCGCGCATCACGCTGGTGGCCCAGGAGTTGATGCGCCTGACCGGCCAGCTGATCGTCGAACACGCCACGCTGACCAAACGCCTTGCCGGCCTGAAGACCTTCCCGGACGTGGTCGCCGACATCAATGCCCAGGTTGCCAAGCTGATGCCGAAGAACTTCCTGGTGGCCTTGCCCTACGAGCGCATCGCGCAGATTCCGCGCTACCTGAAGGGGGCCACCGTGCGCATCGACAAGCTGCGCACCAATCCCGCCCGTGACGGCCAGCTGATGGCCGACTGGAAGAGCCTGGCCCAGCCCTACGAGCGCGAATGGTTGGCCAAGGCAAAGGCCGGTGTCACCGATCCGCAGCTGGAGGAGTTCCGCTGGCTGCTCGAAGAGCTGCGCGTCGGCCTGTTCGCGCAGGAGTTGAAGACGCCGATGCCGGTGTCGGTGAAGCGTCTGCAGAAGATCTGGGAAAGCCGGCCCCGCTGATCGCGCCCCCCGGCGCGCAGGGCGCCGGGGTTCCAGACTGGCTTACTCGGTGAAACGGAACTCGATCCGGCGGTTCTGGGCACGCCCCTGGGGCGTGTCGTTGCTCCGGATCGGGGAGTCCGGGCCGGCTCCGGTGGTGCTCAGGCTTGCGGCGGGAATCCCTTTTTCCACCAGGTAGCTGCGCACCGCATTGGCTCTGGCAAGGCTGAGCTCGATGTTGGATTGGCGGCTTCCTGCGTTGTCGGTGTGGCCGATGAGACGAATGCTGGGGGTGTTGATGCGTTTCATGACTGCAGCCATCTCGTCGAGAATGGTCTTTCCTGCAGGCATCAGAGTGGAGGATCCGCTTTCGAATTCGATGATCCGGTTGGAGAGCGTCTGGTCGAGCAGATCCTGGCGGGAGTTGGAAACGGCAAGCGTATTGACCACCGAATAGCCGGGGCTCACGGATGCGGCAATGGAAGATGAGATTTGCTCGCGTAGCGCCGCATTGGCGACGTTGCCCTGGAGTGAAATCCGGGTTCCGTTGATCTGCATTTTCCCGTCGTGCACATTCCTGATGTTGCCGGTGAGTATCTTCTCCATGTTCTCAACCCAGTTGGGGCTGGGAAGTACGCCACCGACTTCAATCCGGTCCACAACCCGGTCTTCGCCGTAGAGGGCGATCAATCTTCCAATGATGGCCCGGCGCGCCGCCGCGTCAGGGACGTTGCCGGAGGCGACGACCTTGGCTCCGCTGTCATCGGCTGGCTTGGAGGGACGGGTGGAGGCGTCGGCCGTCTGCTGGGCGGTGGCATGCAGGCAAGACAGGGACAGGAGGCCGGCGGCAATGCGTGGAAGGATGTTCATGTTCATGCCGTCAGGAAGGCTTCCCGGAAGGTGACGAGAATGTGCTCCAGGCTCATGTCCGGCTGGGCGAGGTAACTGGTGAGCTTGGTCAATCCCTTGTCGCTGTGACGAAGGAGATGCTCGTCGACCCAGGGCGGGTCGATCAGGCATAGCCCGTGTTCGTCGGCGTGCGGCCCCATGAAAGCCGTGCACAGCGGTGCGGCGGTTGCTCCACTGAGTCCGACGCGCATGTGCGGCCGCGTTCCGTCCTGCTCGAATATGAGCTGCAATTCCATTGATGGGGCCCGGACAAAGGCGGTGATCAGGTACAGCCATAGTCCGGCCACCTGCCAGTACGCCTCATGGTTCCGGATGGGAAGCGGAAGCTCCAGCGCCTTGTCGATGGGGGAATTCCTGCCGCTGAGAAGCTGCTGCATGACGAGACCGACCGCGAGGACCGTTCTGGCCACGGCTTCTGTGCCGCTTCCTCCACCAAGGATGGTGGACAGCCCGGCCAGTGTCGTCCCGCGCAGGAAGTTGCCGAGCGGGTCGCAGGCCATCGCGTTGTCGACATCAAGGGCGCAATCCAGGTGGTCCAGCTTTTCCTGGAGGACGTCCAGGCTCATGCCCGTCAGCGCGGCATCCGCCAGGCCGGATAGCGTGTCACAGGTTTTTCCCGCTGCGGCCGGTGCGCATCGAAACAGGTTGGCATCATTGTTGTCGATCGTTGATGTCGTCAGGAACGGGAAGCGTCGGCCGGAGCTGTCCCGGCTTGTGCGCATGCTGCCGATCAGGGCGAGCTTGTTGGCGGGGCTGACGAAGGCGAAATCCAGCGCGCCGGTATTGTCGTAGGTGGCTTTCCAGTCCGTTTCGTAGGACAGGCGCTCCATGGCTCGCGACAGCCAGTCATCCAGCAGGCGGATGAGTTTCTGCTGTCCCTTGCCGCGTACGAAGTCGGCATGGTGCTGGGTCTTGCCGAAATAGGTCGCACGGGGATCCATCAGCGGGCCTCCACGGCTTGCACCTGTGGCTGCGGGGGCGCAAGCAGGACTACTTTGTCGGGTAGGGATAGGCCGCCCAGTCCGCGCTGCCCCTGGCTTTCGGCTGACGATCCTTGCGCTTGCGTGTTGCTCACAACTTTCAGATCGAGGCTTATTTCGGTGCCTTCGTTCTTCCAGCTCAAGCGGAAGCTCCCGTCCGCCTGCTTGCTGCGCTGGGCCGCGTTGATCATCTTTTCGAGGCCGAACCGGCCGGGGTGATTCACGATATCGACGGTCTTGCCGTCGTTGGTGATGGCGGTGATTCTTGCGCCGGGCGTACCCGAGGTGCTGGGCCACACGAAATTGGCCCATTGGGGCGCACTGTTACGGTAGCTGAGCTTCTGGCCGTCGATTTCCAGCGTGTAGGACGTCGTGCCGGGGGACGGCTGTGGCCTCAGCATGAAGACCGCCTGCGTCGGGATGTTCCCGCCCTGCCCGGAGTCACTTGCCGCACCGCCTTCCAGGGGCGAGACCCAGCGGGAAAAGCCGGCCGTGAATTCGGGCTGCAGGCTCAGCCCCAGATCTCCCCATGTGCGGGAGGTGATGGTGTTGCCGCGACGAATGACCAGGGCGCCCATGGTGGATTCCACATACTTCGAGATCGCGCCTTCCGGGCCGAACATCTGGGCAATCTCGGTAGGCGAGGCCTCGATCCCCGCCTTTGGGGAAAAGGGATATTTGATCGCCAGCCGGCTCGCGAAAGGGGCATGCACCTGAGCTGACCAAGTCTTGTTCAGATCCTCCGCGGCGGGTTTGATGATTGCCGCGTAGGTCTCCAGCAAGGGGCGGAGCAGGAGGGGACGAAGGGTGGCGCGCTGGCTGTCGGGGATTCCGGTCAGCATCTGCTCATCCACGAACTTGAGCGTGTCAGCTAACTCCGAGTTGTTGCCGTCCAGGGTTTCCCGCATGACCTTGAGCGCGCCAGGGCCGGGGTCGCCCTGGTTCTTCAACTGGTTCAAGCGGGAGCGGATCTTTGACAGGAGCTTGAGGTAGGTCTCGAGCAAAGGCTCACCGCCCTCCCGCGGGGCGGCAAGGTGGTCGATACCCGAGAATTCCCGGCCTACCGGCCCGAGGACCGGCTCCGCGGTCTTGGCGAGTGAGCTGCCATCCAGCGTGACCTGGGCCGGTGCCATCTGCAGCACGGATTGCTTGAACCATTCCATGAGCCCGCCCTGGGCTTTCTGCAGCGCGACGTGGGTCAGTTTCGGATTGTCCCAGGCCGTCTGTTCAAAAATGGTCCTGAGCAGTTTTCCGACGGGGGATGCCTGGGTGTCGCCGAGGCGTCCCATGGCGGTCACGGCATCCGGGAAGGTGGGGAAGGGGGTGATGCTGACCCCCAGGATGAATTGTTTCCATTCCTCGGCGAAATCGCGTTTGTACATCGCGGTCAGGGTCTTCTGGATCTGCTCGGGACTGCCTTCCAGCGTCAGATCGTCCTTGTTGGAAGTCTGCAGGACCCAGTCGACGCTCTTCTGGACACTGGTTGCCGCATCCTTGATTGCCGGCTGAACGTATTCCTTCCAGGCCTCGGCGGTCATGGCGCCCGAGACCACGCGGCTGCCACTCATCAGCGGGGCATTGTCAGTGCCGACGATGCTGGCTACGGTCATCGGTGCGAAGCGTGTCGAGGCCCTCGCGCGTATTTCTCCATATACGCGTTCGGCCGCCGGCATTCCACGGACGACCCGTCGCAGCTTCTCGCGTACCCCATCCACCAGCGCGACGTTGTTGCTGATCGTCGGCCAGTCGGCGGAGCCGGCGTGTTCCAGATGGAAGGACACGATGCGTCCTGCCAGGGCAATCATCCTGTCCCGCTCCATGGCGCCGCGGTTGGCTTCGAGCCAGCCGCGCCAGAAGCGGGTAATCTGGTCTGAAAGGTGCCCGACGTCGATATGTTCGTGGCTGGACAGCATGAGGTAGGTCTTCAGGGCGTTATAGCCATCCTCCACATCGGCGGCATTGGCGTTCTTGTATTGCGTGAGTGCGCGGGCGGGGGCTTCATTGGCCTGGGCCGGGGAGGCGGGCGTGTCGCTGCGCTGATTGACCTCACCAAGGAAGCCTTCCAGCGCGTTCTTGACGGGATGGAGCATCACGGCACTGACGCCCGCGAAGTACTCCCGGCGCAGTTTGTCGGCCATCTGCTGGCCGTGGTACAGGCCCAGCCCCAGGGACATCGGATGGGTTTCGTTGAAGTGCTCCAGTTGGAACAGTCGGTCCTGCAGAATTTCCAGTGCTTCGAGCCGGGACTGGAGGTCGGCGCGGCCCTCCTGGACCTTGATGGCCTTGGCAAGGTCCTGCTCGACGTTCCGGAGCAGGCTGAGGTTGTTCATGTGCGACCAGCTCCATCCGGCCAGTGCGAAACCGAGGGCTGCGAGTCCTCCGACGATGACGGCCTGACGCCACAGGTAGCGGGAACGGGTCGTGTGCTGTCGGACCAGGTTGCGGTCCGCAAAAATGACGTCCGAGAAGAGCTTCTTGAGAAAGTAGCCCTGGACCGAGTTTGCTGTATCCGGCGGGGGCGGAAGACCTGAAAGTCCGAATTCCTGGGCAATGCGTTCGCTGGAAAGTGCCGGCGCATGCGTGGTCTGGATGGCCGAGGTGAGGTAGAAGCCACGAAAGACCGGTTTGAACTGGAATGGGTTTTCCTCGAACAGGGTCGCAATGAATGAACGCAGGGCCGGCTTGACGGCTGCGAATTCGGCCGGGAAGGTCAGCAGCTCCGGTGAGGTGTCCCCGCTATTGTTGTGGGAGAGGTGGGCAATGCTCGCCGCACGCAGTCCGAGATAGAGCTCATCGAAATATTTCTCGAAGAGCGCGACTGCATCGAGTTTGCTCGCGTGTTCGTAGGGAATCGTCGCCCCCCATGCGCGCTCTCTTTCGGTCCAGTCCATGTCGGCAAAGAAATGGTGGAAGCCGCGCAGCAAGTCCGCCTTGGTGAAGAGGACATAGACGGGCGCGAAAACCTCCAGTTGCTCGGTGAGTTCCTGAACCCGCTGGCGGAGATCCTTGGCCAGGTTGAGTGCAAATTCGGGTTCATTGTGGATGAGCTCACCGATGCTGACGGCAACGAGGATCCCGTTGATGGGCGCGCGTGAGCGGTGCTTTTTCAGAAGGTGTAGAAAGCTCAGCCATTCAGGCTGATCTTCCTCGTTGACGGCGTATCGGCCGGCCGTGTCCAGCAGGATGCCTTCCGATGTGAAGAACCAGTCGCAGTTCCGCGTCCCGCCGATACCCTTGATGACAGCGTTGCCGCCATCGTCGAAGGGAAAGTGCAATCCCGAATTGACGATGGCGGTGCTCTTGCCGGCAGCCGGATTGCCGATGGTGATGTACCACGGCAGTTCGTACAGTGCTTCAGGGCCCGACAGCTGGCCAAGCTTGGAGGTCTTGATCTTCCTGACCGCGTCCTGCATGCGGCGTTTCAGGTCGTCCACCTGGTCGGGGTCTGCGTCCTCCCGGGGGCGTGGGGCATCGTGCTGGGCTTCCAGCATCTCGCCGATGGCCTGTCCTTCCCGCCGCGCCTTCAGACGCCGGGCCAGCCACACGCCACCTCCGACAAGCGCCAGCACAGCGCAGGTGACGAGTGCCCATGTCATGGGCAGATCGAGCAGCCGTGCGCCGAGGAGAAGCATGAGGGCCAGTGCAGCCATTCCGAGAAGGGCGAGAGTCCTGGGGGCGGTAAGTAGGTTTCGGTATATGGACATCGTAGATTTGTCAGCCGATCACACGGGGAGGTATCTGTTCAGGTCGCGTTTTAGCGAGCCGCCTGGCCTAGTACATTTTTCCGACGGAGTTCCACATGGCCGAAATCCTTGAGTTGCCATCGTCCACCCCAGGTCAGTCCAAGCTGCTCGGCAATCTGTCCGTAAAGCTCATAGCCGCGCATGGCCCAGGGATCGCGTTCGGAAATCACGATCTTTCCGTCCCTGAAAAATGCACAGTCCGCGGCCAGGCCATATTGGTGATAACTCATGTTGGCCTTGGCTTTTGTCACGTGTTCGCCTTCGGCAAATAGCTGTGCCTGCCGCTCCGGGCTCCGGTAACCCTCGATCAGCGTCATGCGGTATCCATGCCGCTCCTCCATCAATCTGAAGGCGATCAGAAGCCGCTGGGTGAACTCCGGGTCCAGCTGCTGCCAGTTGCGGCTGGCATGGGCGATGCCGGGGTGGACGATTTCCACTTCACGGGTCGTGAACACTTCGGGTGGAAGCGGAGGGGGCGGAATGAGGCGCTCGCCTTCGAGCAGGGCGGTGATCTGACGGTCGGCGCTGGTGCCATTACCGTCGAATTCGAAAACTCGGGAGATGTTCAGGCTGAAGATCGCCAGGGACGGGGCGGTCAACAGGATAACGACTCCAAGGCTGAGAACAGGGCGCTGCCATACCGCCTTAAGCAGATCCCTCGTCCTTGACAGTACGTTGCCAGTCCATTTGTTGGCCCGCGTATCCCGTGTGGGTGCCTGGTGTTGCTGCGGGAATGTTCTGTCGGGCTCGTGTCGTTTGCCCAGGAGGCGCCAGATCCGGGGTGAGGAGCCGGGCAGGACGAACAGGACCACCCCTGCCGCGATCAGCAGGAAGTAGGCCAGTACGCCATAGAGGATCACTCGGTTCGTCCTCGCCCCACTCCCCGCAGCGGGCGGGCCGGGACGCTGGACGTCATTGCATTGAGCCCGTCATTTTTCTTGAGGAGAGACATGGGTGGATATGTCATATGGGAAATTTTTGGTATTTTATCGAAATGGAAAAATATGACAAAGGAAAATTCATCATGGTGGATGCTGAAGTCGGGACGGCTCGCGAAAGGCGTCACGGGATGCCTGTGGATGCCGTGGCTTCACCGGTCAATATCCTGAGCGATCTGAGTTCGTCTGGAGGCGTGCAGGCATTGCCGAAGAGGGCAAGGAGGGTGGGGGGGCGCATCGCAGGCGTGGGGGGGCTCGTTGCTGGAGCGCTCGCTGTTATTGCGTGGATGGGACACGTCGGAGAGCGGACGGAGGAGGTTGGCGCTGCGCGTGACGCGCGGATGGCGGAAGAAAAGCGCATCGAGGTCGCCTCTTTGCGAGATGGCGGTGCTGCCCGAATCGTCGAGATCATGCGCGAGCCGCCCTTGCTGGAGGTGCCGCCTGAGCACGGTACGCCGGTGCGAACCGCGATGCCCGTCAATGCGGAAAAGAGGGTTCCGGTTGCGCATGCGGACGGTGTAAAGCCCTCCCGGGCGAAAGTGTCGCCCAAGCGAGACGTGCGTTCTGGCGTTGCACGAAAGCCGGTCGGTGTCGTCGCTGTGCGCAAAGAGCGGCAGCGTGGTGCCGTGCTTGCCGCAACTGGCCGAGTGGCAGCACAAAAGCCAGTCGATAGACGCCTCGCCGGCGTTACAAAACCGGCGGTGATCAAGGGGCAGGGAGCCGCTAGCGTAGGTAGGCCTGCTCCTGATGCGGGCGTTCAGCGAGTCGAACGCGATGTGGACATCATTACCGCCATCGTGAAGTAGCCGGGCCGGCTTCACTTGTTCGCCGGCAGGCCCAATCTGACAGTCACGGCAGCGTGATCGTCAGATTGGGTTGGTTCGCCGGTGACTGCACGACATTGGTGTATGCGCTGAGTGCGTCGGAGATGCTGTCCCGGCCGTGCCATAGCAGGGTGGAATAAGCCAGCAGGCCGAGCAGTGCAAGGACCGACATGACGATCCAGACGGGAATGTCGTTCCTGATGGTATGGATGATGTTGTCCGGTGGCGCCCAGTTGGGGGCGAACCCGCTGGGTTTGCCCTTGATATGCGTGATTTGATCGCCAAGTTGCGAGGTCAGGTAGCGGAGTTTCTCCGGGCCTTCGAGCACGTAGCGGCCCTTGAATCCGGTCAGCAGGCACATCTGGAATACCTCGAGCACGGCGAGGCGCCGCGTGCCATGGCTGCGTGCTTGCTCGAGGCGGTCAAAAAAGTGCTCTCCGGCCAACTGCTCGCCAAACAACAGGAGCTGGAGTGGCCGGCGCTCCCATGTCTCCCTGATCTGATTCCGGGAGGACAGGATGAACTCGTCCACGACTGCGCAAAATGCATATTTGGCATCGTGGATGTCGTCGCTGTCGAAGTTGAGCTTCTTCGCCTTGCGTTCGAATGCATCCAGCAGGTGTTCGACGGCGCTGGAAAACCGCTCCGCGTCTTCCGGCAGGCGGCCCGTGCGGAGCAGCATGAGCATGTGAAAGCCATCGTAGAGCAGGTCGACCAGCGTGGGCGTTCCCGGTTGGGGGATTTCGCTGACGGTCGTTGTGGGTTGCGGCGTTTCCGCAAAGAGGCTGGGTATTGAATTCATGCTGTGACCGCAATCATCTCGATTTCCAGATCCCGATAGCTTTCAGGGGCGTAGATCATGACGGACCGGGCCTTCAGCATCCGCTCATGGAGAGGGCCGTGCCCATCGAGGGAGAAGTAGCATGCGCCGGGCCGCACTGGGATGGCGGCTGGCACCTGAACGGCATGACTGAGCCGTACGCCGGCCATCGCTGAGAGAACCAGCTTCTCCACGTCATCCGGGGCTCCGACCTTCAGGCGGAACGGGACAGACTCGATGATCTCGGACTGGGGGTGCGCCGCGCGGATCGACAGGAAGAAGCGCGTCTTGTCATCGATCTTGTCGGAGTCCAGTTGCCCCAGATGGAATGAGGGCTTGGGTTTCGTCAGCGCAATAGCGAAATGCTGGGTGGGAATGACCGTGTCCAGGAGCTCCCGGATCAGCGCGTCCAGGCGTGCGAAGCAGGGGCCCGGATGCAGGTGGTCGTAGCCCGGAAGGTCGTTGAGCGTGTGGTGCCGGGAGAATGTCAGCAGTCCGCCGGACAGGCGCAGCAGTTCGTGAAACAGTCGTTCCGGGGAGTTCTGCGGATTGCGCAGCAGGTGGGTGAGCGTGGCGCAAGCCGTGCTGGCGGTATGCAGCAGCCAGAACGAGGCGATATCTCCCGAGCGGAATTCGATGATGTTCTTCGATGGCTCCCGGTGCAAACCATAAAGCGCTTCCACCTTTGCCAGGAGTGCATCGATCTGTCGTTGAAGCATGAGCAGGAGCCGCGGGCTGCTTCGCAGGCTGATCGAAGGGGGGATGAAGACGGGATCTACCTCGAAGCCGTTGCTCGAAGTCTTGCAGATCCGGATGAGCGGGAGGCTTTGAAACTGTTCGCTCGGTTCGCCTTCCCGTCTGATGTAGGCAATCTTGCTCAATAGGGCGATCTCCGTCTCGCTCGCGTCCGAGAACAGGTCATGCGTTTCCGACGATACGACCAGGTATCGGCTGCTGCACGAAGAGGAGAGGTCGTGGGTGCAATTGCTGCCCTGATGGTTCAGGTGTCGCAGGGCGACGTGAAACTCCGTTCCGCCGTCATTCAGCGCAGTTTCGTTCAGGGAGAGAGGCGGGGGCAGTTGGTCAACATCGGGGGCGAGCAGGGTGTCGCCGTTCGGGAAAACCACGTCTATCCGGTTGAAACGCAGAATGCCGCTGTTGATTGCATCCCGGTCGAGCTCCAGCTCCCTGACGCCCCAGGCAAAGGGGTTTGCCGTCAGGAGCGTGCGACGGTTCGTCGAGTCGAGATGAATGTCCTGTTGCTGAAAGTGCTGGGGCCGGAGAAACAGGCCTTCGCCCCATAAGGGTTGTGCATGGCTCATCGTCTGAAGTCACCTAGCGATTGCATCGGATCCCGGAAAGGGTGCTGGCCGGTCCGCGGTCAGGGTCGGGGATTTGAGTGGTTGAGCTCGTCGTGAAGGCGCAGGCATGGGCGCCAATGATGATTTCGGAAGCCGTGCCCGATGCGAAAGCGAGCTTCCAGCGTCCGGCATGGGGAGCGCGAAACAGGCCCGCAACACCGATGGCAGTTGTTTCCGGAGTGCCGCGGAATTGCATCGTGTAGTTCTTGCCTGGCAGCAGGACGAGTTCGCGAGCGGATATCAGGTCATCACCCAGGCCTTCCTTTTCCCCTTCGGGGGTTGTCAGCTGCTCATACGTGAGCGTCTTGAGGCGCTCCGTGGAACGCAGCGAATAGACCCTGACGACCAATGACAGTGGTTTGCCGTCGCTGGACGTATTGAGTTGTTCGCCAGCCTGAATCCTCAGCGGAATTTCGGCTGTTTGTTTGCCGTTTCCTGATCTGGCTGCGAGCCCTGAGGTGTTCAACGCAATGTCGATCACGCCACCTGCAGCCTGGACAAGTGCCGCGCCTCCACAACCCGTCAGCAATGCACAGGTTGCCAGGGCAAGCAGATGGAAGACGGGTGGGAGACTATGTTGAGGCATTGGCGTATAGTACATCCAGATATTCAAATTAGCTATTGTGTGAATTTTGATGGCTGTGTAATATCTTATTGTCATTTTCGTGAATGCCCTGTTCCCTGTTCGTGACGAATGAATCCTTATGTGGAAGAGAAGAACTTTTCAGTCGCTCGCCCTTGTCTTTCTGTTGTCGGGATGTACTTCTTCAGGCGGTCCTTCGCTGAAGCCCGATGAATTCAATGCGGCGCTTGAGGTGTCGGGAAAATCGGTGGACTCCCTGCTGCAGCAAGGCAGCCAGAAAGACGCCATTAAACTCCTCGATGACATGGCGAGGCGGAATCCGGAACGCAAGGAGCCATGGGCGCGCAAGGCCAAGATTTACTTTGATGCCGGCAGCTATGCTCAGGCCATCTCCGCCGCGGAGGAGGTCCTGCTCAGGGATCCTGCTGATCGCTCGGCCAAGGTCATTCGCGCTGTCGCCGGCCTGCGGGTTGCCGGGCAGTCGTTGAACGAATTGCGCAGCGATACCGAATTGAAGGGGAGCGCCCACTCCGATGCGGTGGGGCTCGTCAAGGTGATGCGGGAAACCCTTGGTGAGGACGTCCTGGTTCCGACTGTCGATTCCCGGCGAGACGCGCGCCCGGCCAAGCCCAAACCGCAGTCGGTCCCCATACCCCGGCGCAAAGGAGCTGCGGACAGTGACGCCCGTCCCTCAGCTGCGGGAGGAAATCCCTTCGACGCACTGAAGTAAGCGAGCCTGCCCGTCCTTCCGGGGAATCCGGGCTGACCAACAATCACAGGAATACAGCCGTGGCAAAAAAAGAGAGTATTCAGAAGCAGCTGCAAAGGGTACGGCCGCCGAGGGTCCAGCTTACCTATGACGTCGAAGTGGGCGACGCGATCGAAATGAAGGAGCTCCCATTCGTGGTCGGCGTGCTGGGCGATTTCGCCGCCCAGTCCGAGGTGCCGCAAGGAAAGGTGCGCGACCGGAAGTTCGTCAACGTGGACATGGACAATTTCGATGATGTGATGGCATCGATGGCTCCGCGGGCGACTTTCAAGGTCCCGAATGCGCTTCAGAAAGACGGAGGCGAACTCGGGGTGCAGCTCACCTTCAGGAAGTTCGATGACTTTCGTCCGGAGTCCGTCGCACGGCAGGTCGAACCCCTGCGGAGGTTGCAGGAGGCGCGGGCCAAGCTGGCGGACTTGCGTAACAAGCTCGCCGGTAACGAGAAACTCGAGGATTTGCTCAGCGAGGTACTGGCCAATACCGAGGATCTGAAGGCCTTGAAGGCCGGAACTTCCGGGGAGGGGCGGTAATGGCTGCTCCTCAACTCGTGGCGACCGTTGCAGAGAATGATGCCGAACCCAGTCTGCTGGACAGGATCGTCGAGGAAAGCAAGGTTGCCCAGTCGGCACCCGAACGGGCACGTGCGAAGGACATCATCGGGGAGCTGGTCAGCCAGGTTCTTGAGGGTGAAGTGACCGTATCCGAGAATCTTGCCGCTGCCATTGACGCGAGAGTCGCGGAACTGGATCGACTGATCTCAGCGCAGCTCAGTTGCATCATGCACGCGCCGGAGTTTCAGGCTCTGGAAGGGGCATGGACCGGATTGCACTACTTGTGCAAGAAGACATCCACGGGAACGCATCTCAAGATCAAGCTGCTCAACGCGAGCAAGCGGGACCTGGTCAAGGATTTCCGCTCGGCCATCGATTTCGATCAGAGTGCGCTGTTCAAGAAGGTTTACGAGGAGGAGTTTGGAACCTTCGGTGGCGCGCCGTTCGGAGCCCTTGTCGGGCAATTCGAGGTGACTCGCCAGCCCGAAGACATGTTCTTCATTGAACAGATGTCCCATATCGGGGCCGCGGCGCATGCGCCTTTCATCACGGCGGCGGCGCCCCAGCTCTTCGGTCTGGATTCCTATGTGGAGCTGGGCAAACCGCGTGATCTGGCAAAGATCTTCGATACCGTCGAATACGCGAAATGGAAGTCCTTCCGCAGCTCGGAAGATGCGCGCTATGTTGGCCTGGTATTGCCGCGCTTCCTTGGGCGTCTGCCGTACAACCCGATTGATGGGCTGGTGACGGACGGGTTCAACTATGTCGAGGATGTGGACGGCGCCGATCACGACAAATACCTGTGGTGCAACGCTGCCTTCGCCTTTGCGGCGCGCCTCACCGATGCCTTCGATCAGCACGGGTGGTGTGCCGCTATCCGGGGTGTGGAAGGGGGCGGGCTGGTTGAAGATCTGCCCACACACACTTTCCGGACCGACGATGGCGAGGTCGTCCTGAAGTGCCCGACGGAGGTGTCGGTAACGGACCGCCGGGAGAAGGAACTGAACGATCTGGGCTTCATCTCGCTGGTCCATTGCAAGAATACCGATTACGCGGCGTTCTTCGGCGCGCAGTCGGCCCAGAAAGCCAGAAAGTACGACACGGATTCCGCCAACGCCAATGCGACCCTGTCGGCCCAGCTGCAATACATCTTTGCGGTCTCGCGGATTGCCCATTACATGAAGGCGATGATGCGGGAGAAGATCGGCAGTTTCGCGACCGCGGCGAATATCGAGAGCTATCTGCAGCGCTGGATCGACAATTACGTGACGACCGACGATTCCGCCTCGCAGGAAACCAAGGCGCAATTTCCGCTGAGAGAGGCCGCAATCGAAGTCAGCGAAATACCCGGCCGACCGGGGGCATATCGTGCCGTTTCATTCATTCGTCCCCATTTCCAGCTGGACGAATTGTCCGTGTCATTGCGTCTGGTGGCAGAGCTACCGAACGGAAAGAATTGACCTTATCAACGTGAAGGGCGGAGGCAGGAATGAAGGATATCTACATCGAGTTCAAGGGTAGCGACATCAAGGGCGACTCCCGGGATTCCAAGCACAAGGACACCGTCGAGGTGTACAGCTGGAGCCACACGATGCGCCAACCGAAGTCTGCCACCGCCTCGGCTGCCGGCGGGCATACCGCGGAGCGCGTGGAGCATGATGAAATGGTGTTCACAAAAGACATCGACGGGTCCAGTCCGAAACTCTATCAGGCTTGTTCGTCGGGCTTGGTCGTGAACGATGTCATCATCTATTTCTATCGGGCATTTGGTGGAAAGAACACCACCGGAAATCCGTCGGCGACACAGAACCGGCACCAGTATCTGAAGATCGAGTTGAAGAACGTGATCGTCGCATCCGTCTCGCCGGTTGTCGCGGAGGAGGGGATTCCGAAAGAGAGTTTCACCCTCAAATACTCGGCGGTGAAATGGACCTACGATGAACTCAATATCGATGGGACCAAGTCTGGCAAGGTGAATATCCAGGGTGCCTGGAACCTCGCCAAGAACACGCCCAATCTCACGTAACACGCATTGGGGCGCGCGGGATCGGGATTGCCATGGCAAATGGATTCGAACCATCCCTGTTCGACAAGCTGTTCGAAGAATTGCCTGGTGCTGTCGCGCGTCGACGGCACAGCCTGGCGCAACTCATCGATGGCGTGGCGCGGGATCTCGAGGCACTCCTGAATACGCGGATCGTCGTTGATGATGTGCTGCACAAGGACTGTCCGTTGGCCGCCCGTTCGGTTATCGGTTTCGGGCTGGCGGACTTTGCCGGCCTGAACCTGGTCAGCGTTCATGACCGGCGCCGGATATGCAGTGCCATCGAGGCGGCCATCAATGCCCACGAGCCGCGTCTGAAGGATGTGCGGGTCGAACTCGAGCCTGAGCACAAGACCGTCAATGCGCTGCTTTTTTCAATCCATGCCATGCTGATCGTCAGTCTCGCCGAGGAGCGCGTCGCTTTTGATGCCACGCTGCAGCCGACCTGCCTGCAGTATTCCGTGAGTCAGCGATCGATGCGGGCGGGGGCTTGAATGAAGGATCTGCTGCCTTATTTCGAACGCGAACTCGCCTTTCTGCGCAATCACGGGCGGGCGTTTGCCGAACGTTATCCGAAGGTCGCCGCGCAGCTGTCGCTGTCGGGCGACGGCTGCGAAGATCCGCATGTCGAACGGATGATCGAATCCTTCGCGTTATTAACGGCGCGGGTGTCGAAGAAGATCGAGGATGGCTACCCCCAATTCACCGAGGCGCTGTTGAGCGTCCTCTACCCGCACTATCTTCGCGCATTTCCGAGTTGCGCCATCGCCTGCTTTTCCCCGTCGGAGCAGGAGGCGTCTGCGGATTCCTTCCTCGTTCCAAGGGGCACGGAAGTCCAGTCCAGGCCGATCAAGGGGGCCGCGTGTCGTTTCAGGACCGCATGGGAGCTTGCGCTTCCTCCTGTTGCCGTTGCCGATCTGAAGTTCGACCCGGTGGGGAGTGCCCCCGCGGGTGTCCTGCTGCCCCTGGGGTGCAACGCCATCCTGTCGTTCGCCCTGCGGCTGGACGGAGCGTCGGAAGGCCGTGCGATCCATGAGATGGGAAAGCTCCGTTTCTATATCGATGCCGAGCCCTCGGTCGCCTCGGCGCTACGGGATGCTTTGTTCCTGAACCGCCTGAAAATCTACGCAGAGGGTGATGATTCCCGCTGGGAAGCGGTTTCCAAAGAGATGCTCGGTACGGTTGGCTTTGCGCCCGATGAGGCGCTCATCGAGATGCCGCCGTCGGCTCACGAAGCCTATCGATATCTGACCGAGTATTTCTGCTTCCCTGAAAAATTCAATTTTTTCGATCTGGATCTGCGTAGCCTGCCCCCATCGATTCATGCCAAGCAGCGAGTCCGCCTGCATGTGGCGTTGGGGGGCCTGCGCTCCGACGGTGACCCATCGCGTTTGCTGAAGACCCTGGCAACGCACAATCTGCGCCTGGGGTGCGTCCCTGTCGTCAATCTGTTCGAGCAGTGCGGCGACCCCATCCGCGTATCGGGGCAGACGTCCACCTACCCGGTCGTGGCTGATGGGCGCCGGCCATCGGCATACGAGGTGTATTCGATCGACAGTGTGCACCGGGTGCGTCAGACCCCTGAAGGTGAGTCGATCGTGGAGTTTCGTCCTTTCTTCTCCCTGCGGCACGGGGAAACGCCCGATCTGCACGGCCATTACTGGTTTGCGCAGCGCGACAGCATGCTTGCGGAGAGCAGTCCGGGTTTCGAAACCCTGCTGTCGGTGGTCGATACGGACTGCGATCCGTTTCAACCCAAGAATGATGTCCTGAGCCTCCGGCTGACCTGTTCGAACCGGGAGTTGCCGACCCTGATGTCCTGGGGCGGGACGGATGGAGACCTGCTCCTCGGCGGCGGCTCTCAGGCAGTTGTTGTGCGCCTGCTGAAAAAGCCGTCGCAACCCTGGCGTTTCGATCACCGTGGCGACGCGCAGTGGCGTCTCATTTCCCATCTCTCCCTGAATCACCTCTCCCTGACCGGGAGCGGCCTGGCTGCATTCAAGGAAATGCTGGCGCTGTACGACCTGCCGCAGACGGCCACGTCCCGCCGGAGACTCGAGGGGCTGCTGTCCATCGAACGGCAGGAAAAGACCGTCTGGATGCAGGGCAAACCATTCGCCTGCTTCGTCAGAGGCTTCGAGGTTCGTCTGAGCATCGACGAGTCGAGTTTCGTGGGCAGCGGTCTCCATGTCTTTGCATCCTGCCTGGACCGTTTCCTGGGTTTGTATGTGGGCCTGAACAGCTTCGTTCAACTGGTGATCCTTTCGGGACGAACCGGGGAGGAATTGATCCGATGCGCACCTCGCAGCGGCGATTCGGTCCTAGCCTGATCGAGCACAGCCAGCAGGAGCCCGCGGCATACGAGTTCTTCCAGCTCGTACGCATGTACGAGTTGCTGTTGCGGAAAAAGGGCGGCGATCCGGTGTCCGAACGGATCCTGTTTCGCAACTCCCTGCGTTTGGGCTTTGCGCCCAGCCAGATCGACGCAATGTCCATCTCCTTCAACGGGCAGGATTCGGATCCGGACATCGAACGCGTCGAAATCACGCCGGGCTTCATCGGCATGCTGGGGGTGAGCGGCACGCTGCCGCTGCACTATACGGAAAGGGTTGTCGAGCGTGAGCGGCATGGTCGTGACGTCGCGGGGCGGGCATTCCTCGACCTATTCGTGAATCGTGCCGTTGGCCATTTCTATCGCGCGTGGAAGAAATACAAGCTTCCGTATCTCTACGAGACGGATCGCCGGAACCATTTCCTGCCGCAGCTGCTGTCCCTGCTCGGGCTCGGTCAGGCTGCACTTCGGGAGCGGCTGCAGCGGAAGACCGGGCCGATCGATGACGAGTCCCTGGCTTTCTTCGCCGGTCTCCTTCGTCAGCGTCCGGTTTCCGCCAGCGCCTTGAGGCAGGTCCTGGGCGCGTATTTCCAGGCGGATGTCGCCGTCGAACAGTTCGTTGGGCGCTGGTACGAGGCGCCTGCCGGCCAGCGGTCCGCAGTGGGCGGGCACAACGCGGTGCTTGGAGTTAACACCTTGCTCGGCGATAGGGTCTGGCAGCGGAATCTCCGCATCCGCATTCATATCCGCTCCCTGAACTACGACCGCTACGTCTCGTTTCTGCCCATGGGCGAGCTGGCAATGGCGCTTGCCAGGCTGCTCGGTTTTGCGACGGGAGGGCAGTTCGAGTGTGAGGTCTGCCTGCAATTGCGCGCTCCGGAGGTTCGCCCGGCCAGGTTGGGAACGTTGCGGGGCGGACGGCTGGGTTACGACACTTTCCTGAGATCCCGCGCGGAAACCCGCGATCGTGGGGATCTGCGCTTTCTTGTTCATTGTTCGGATTAAGGGCTTCCGATGACGGCTTCTCTCAAAGTGCTGATCAGCAAACTCAATCCCCGCTGCCGGGTGGCCGCGGAAC
This sequence comes from Zoogloea sp. GW822-FHT05C07, assembly GCF_058800215.1. Classification (NCBI taxonomy): domain Bacteria; kingdom Pseudomonadati; phylum Pseudomonadota; class Betaproteobacteria; order Rhodocyclales; family Zoogloeaceae; genus Zoogloea; species Zoogloea sp. GW822-FHT05C07. The sequence continues at coordinate 1,009,305 of NZ_CM179510.1, read as the reverse complement.
GTGCCGCCAGCTTGTGCATGTCGCGCGGTCATCACGAGGTCGATATCGAGCACGTGTTCGTCGCGCTGCTGGAACAGTCCGATCTGGATCTTTCCCTGATCCTGGCGCGCAATGACATCAGCGCCCGGGCGGTGGAGCATGAACTGAACCGCGAGATGGAGGGCTTCAGGGCGGGAAGCAGCCGGACTCCGGTGTTTTCCGTCCGGATTCCCAAGCTGCTGGCCCAAGCCTGGTTGATTGTATCCCTCGACGCGAAGCTGCCGCTGATTCGTTCAGGGCATCTTCTGCTGGCCTTGTTGACCGAGCCGGAGTTGGCTCAGATTGCGGCGCGTAGTACATCCCTGCTGTCCCGGGTGAGGCTGGACGAACTGAAGCACAGGTTCGACGAAGTCACGCGGGGTTCCGTCGAATACACCGGAGGGGCTGATGCAGGGCTGGACCCGTCGTTCGGGGAGGACGAGCTGCCTGCCACGCCCGCCGAGAGGGAGAGCGCTGCACTGAATCGTTTCACCACCAACCTCACGCAGCAGGCGAGGGCGGGCGGGCTCGATCCTGTGATTGGCCGGGAGGCCGAGATCAGCCAGCTCATCGATATCCTGCTGCGTCGCCGGCAGAACAATCCCATCCTGACCGGGGAGGCTGGCGTCGGCAAGACGGCGGTCGTCGAGGGGTTGGCGCTGCGAATTGCCGCGGATGACGTTCCGGCTGCGCTGCGGGGCGTGAACATCCATGTGCTCGACATGGGCCTCTTGCAGGCCGGTGCCAGCGTCAAGGGCGAGTTCGAAAATCGCCTGAAGGGCGTCATCACGGAGGTCAGAGGAAGTCCGGCCCCGATCGTGCTGTTCATCGACGAAGCGCACTCCCTGATCGGTGCCGGCGGGCAATCCGGACAGAATGACGCGGCCAATCTTCTGAAGCCGGCATTGGCGCGGGGCGAGCTGCGTACCATCGCAGCAACGACCTGGGCGGAGTACAAGAAGTACTTCGAGAAGGATGCCGCGCTGGCCAGGCGCTTCCAGGTGGTCAAGGTCGATGAGCCTGCCGAACCCGTCGCAGCCGCGATGCTGCGCGGCATGGTGCCCTTGATGGAACAGCACTTCGGGGTGCGCGTACTGGACGAGGCGGTCACCGAAGCGGTACGCCTGTCCCATCGCTACATCAGCGGACGCCAGTTGCCGGACAAGGCCGTCGGCGTGCTGGATACGGCATGCGCCAGAGTGGCCCTGGCCCATGGGGCGACGCCCTTGATGATCGAACAATTGCGCAAAAAGCAGGAGCAGGTGGAGGCCGAGCTCGCGGCCGTGCGCCGGGAGTCGATGGAGCTGCCGCTTGATGTGGAGAGGATCGCGGAGCTGGAAGCCTGTATCCAGGAACTGCAATCCGAACTCACACGGAGTCACGCCCGTCTCGGTGAGGAGCGTCGCCTCGTCGAACGTGTCCTCGAGATCAGGGCGCGTCTCGAAGGCTGGCGGACGTCCCATCCTGATGGCCGCGTGCCGGGGATGGATGAGGCTGCAATGCCGGCGCTTCCTTCAGATGCAGATCGCCAGGCGCTGGAGGACACGCTGCAATGTCTGAGCGCCCTGCAGGGAGACCGGCCGATGGTGCCGGTGCATGTGGATCGTCACGTCGTGGCGGGGGTAGTCTCCTCATGGACCGGCATTCCGCTCGGCAAGATGGTGGGCGACGAGATCAAGACAGTTCTCAAGCTGGATCGCCTGCTCCGGGAGCGGGTCGTCGGTCAGGACCATGCCCTGGAGGCCATTGCGCAGCGCGTACGCACATCCCGCGCTGCGCTCGAGAATCCCGACAAGCCGAAGGGGGTCTTCCTGTTTGTCGGGCCGTCGGGGGTGGGCAAGACCGAAACGGCGCTGGCATTGGCGGACGTCCTTTACGGTGGTGAGCGGCGCCTGGTCACCATCAACATGAGCGAATACCAGGAGGCCCACACCGTTTCAGGGCTGAAGGGGGCGCCGCCGGGCTATGTCGGTTTCGGCGAAGGGGGCGTCCTGACCGAGGCTGTGCGGCGCAATCCCTATTGCGTCGTCCTGCTCGACGAGGTCGAGAAGGCGCATCCGGATGTCCTCGAGCTTTTCTTCCAGGTCTTCGACAAGGGTGTGCTGGAGGATGGAGAAGGGCGCGAAATCGACTTCCGCAACACGCTGATCATCCTCACCAGCAATGTCGGCTCCTCCCAGATCATGCAGGCTTGCCTGAACCAGCAGCCCGAGGCACTCCCGTCGGCTGATGAACTCGCCGATGCCCTGCGGCCGGTACTGTGCAAGGCCTTCAAACCGGCTTTTCTCGGACGCGTGAAGGTCGTGCCCTATTTCCCCATCCCGGACGAAGTGCTGCTGCAGATCATCCAGCTGAAGCTGGAGCGCATACGTGATCGTGTGGCGGCGAATCACCAGGCCGCCCTGGTCTGGGACGAGTCCGTCATCGACGCCATTCTCGAACGCTGCACCGAGGTGGATTCCGGTGCCCGCAACGTGGACCACATTCTCGATGGATCCCTGCTGCCCGGCGTCGCCGAGATCGTTCTGGCGCGCATGGCGGAAGGCGAGGGCGTGGCGCACATCCATATCAAGGCGAGCGAGCAGGGGTATTTCGAGTACGCGACGGCATAGACCGCGCCTCGGCCCTGAATCTGGAGCAGTTCCCAGGAACTGCATCCCGCACGGTTTCTTCGTTTTCTGGAGTATGACGACATGACGTATATCGGGTGGCTGGTGCGCGGTGTGGCGCTGGCTGTTGGGCTTGGCGGGGGGAATGCGCGTGCCGCCGAGCAGGTGCAGGGGATTCGTGGGGCGATGGAGTCGGGAAATCTGGGGCTCGTCTCCGCCACCAGTTTCCGCCTGGCCAATGGGGGTTGTACGGCGTGTCCGACGATTCCGCAGGCGCTGTGGTATTTCCGGGATGACTGGATCGCGGTGCCCAAGGTCGATCCGGCCGGTTTCAGCCGGGGGCTTCCGGCACAGCGCGACGTTGCGGAGTGGGCTGCGGCCGGCAAGGGTGTGCCTTCGGGTGGTCTGCCGCCCCTGGCCTGGGTTGGGGCGCCGCTGGTTGCCGAAGCGTGGCGGCTGGCTGCGGATGGCTCAACGATCACCGGCCCGGCCGGTATGAGCCTGCCGTTTGCGGTGGTACCCCGTCTCGCCAGCAACCAGTCCTATTACGACACGCAGAGCGCGCACTATTTCGCCGGGCGCGCGTTGTCCATGCGCGGGCACATGGACAACGGACGCTTCATTGCACGCAGCGTGTGGCCGGACGACTTCCGGCTCGATGCGGCGTCAGTGCCGTTCAAGCCTCTGGCCGAGAACGAGACGCTCGACTCCCTGGTGCGGGCGGAGGAGGGTGGCGCACGCCAGCCTCTTGCCGCACGCGTCCTGTGGCAGCGCGCGGCTCCGGGTCCGCAGGGGTGGAGCGGCAAGCCGGTGCTGGCGGTGATGCTCAACGGCGCCCAGGGCGACGACGACGAAGCGCACGGTGGTCATTTCGCGATCGCGACCGGGCGTTTCGGGGAAAAGGGGGAGTGGCGCGACTGGCTGGTGAATAACTTCTACAACCTGGATTCGGTCAGCGAGAAGGGCATCATCGCGTCATCGCTGCCGATGGACGCCTACATGGGCGATGTCAACAGCGGTCAGGCCTGGTATCGGCCGTCCTACATGCTGGTGGCGGTGTTGAAGCAGGACAGGGCGGCGGCCCTGTATCAAGGCGCGATCTCGCGGGTCTTCAACCATTTCTATCGCCACGATTTCGTCTATCGCCATGCCACTGCCAACTGTGCGGGCATCAGTATCGACACCCTGCGTGCGTTGGGTTGGCAGGTTCCGAAGCAGGGGCCGACGAGCATGCTGAAAGCGATTGCTGGCCTGCCGTACATGGCCGTGAAGGACGGCAGCCTCGACAGCGGGCGCAAGGCCTTCGATTACATGTCCGCGGAGCGGACAGCCCTTTATCCCTTCGTCGCTTTCGAGGCTATCGGCCGCGACATCCTTGCGCGACTCGTGGCCGGCAAGCAGTCTGCGTCCGGGCTGGAGGCGATGCTGGCGGAGGACATCGAGGCGCTGGTGTATGTGCGGATTCCCCAGTTCCCGTCGTCCCGGGCCTTCGGACAGGCTCCGGTCGCGTCCATCGACGAGTACATGCAGCGTGCGCCGGCAGATCGGAAGGACTGGAAGATCATTCCCGTGCCGCCCCGGCCGTTCCCCGCCGAATTGAAGGACGGCGATGGCAGCGATGCGCCGCTGGAGGCGTCCAGCATTGCCCTGGCGGCCTACGGTGGCTTCTTCGGCGTGACCGCCGTTGGCCTGTGGCACAGGCGCAGCAAGCGCCGGCGTGTCTGAGCGTGGAGCCCAAACAAGAAACCCCGCAAGTGCGGGGTTTCTTGTTTGATCAGGCGGGCTGGCTACACGTTAAACGGGAAGTAGGGGCCACAAAGCCGCATAGTTAATGGTAATCATAGTTTCATCTCTTTCCGTGTACCCGGTTTCGTACCCGGTTTTGTCGTCGCCACTGTCCATTGTGACAGGCTTGTGGAGTAAGGAAAACCTGACGCCCAGCATTCCGAGAGGCACGCCGTTACTTAGGCGTCCCCTTGTCATCGGAAGGAGAATAGAGCAGCCTGCCACGTTTTGCCGCTTCGGCCTGCCACTTGTCCCGCTCGGCTTTTTCGGCCGGCGTGTAGTGAATCAGTTCCTTGCAAACCTGTGACACCTTCTCGGCGTACACGTCCAGCACCTCATAGTTGCCCCTGTGGTATCCGGCCTGCTTCATCTCGGTAGCGAATTTTTGAACCATGAACTTGGCGTCGTCCATGACGTAAGTGAACGGGTACTCGGCGGCGTAAAACTCCACCATTTGATTTAGGCGGGTCGTGTCAGGGTGTTGCGCATCTAGCGTCGACTTCTTGTAGGCGCTCAAGGCAATTCTGATGGAGCCTAGGCAGGCGTTGGCATCGTCGGTGTTCGACGCGAGTGCTGGTAGCGAAAAAAACAGCATCAAAGCAAAGAGCAAGAGGTTCTTCATTTTTTGCAGCGCCCCCAAACTCGGTCAGCCCCGACTTGCCCATCGTTTCCCCAGCACCAATTTTTAGCCTTAATCTCGGCAAGTACAGCTTCGCGTTCATCGCACGCTGTAGCTGTTGCCGGATCGTCGCCCGAACCGCCTCTACATTTGTCGTTTAGCCTTTCTTCTTTAGCGATCAGCAATGCCACATCCTCGGGGGGAGATTCCCTAGTGCCTTTCTGGTTAGAACTAATCAGGCCCCCATCATTGATCTCGAACGAAAAGGTCTGAGAAGCGAACTTAATCGGCGTACCCGGCAAAGTGCTTACGTTGCTTCCTTGAAGGTTCGCTCCATTGATACCGAAAATCTTTATTTCTTCCGATTGGTCGTCTGGAATAACGGTATTCACCGTGAACTGGTATTTCCCTGCTGGAATAGACTCTCCAAGTTTGGAAAATGGGCCAAACTGAGCGACGTGGTTGTTCGATACCGAGCCGGGTGCTTGCGCCCCATAGCCAACTCCCCCTTGCGAGAGGGGGCTGGCCAGAAGCCCCATTAGCTTTATTTTTGGCGGAAGATTGGTCCCTATCTCGACGATTGGCATTCCACCGTTAGCAATTACCTTGAAGTCGAACATCACATTTAAGGGCGCCGTTTGAAGAGTCGTGACCGACTCCACTTGTGCCGTTATTTTTTTGCGTTGCGAGTTATCGTTTTTTGGACTAAACACGACAAACGCAATTACTCCTGCAAGCGCTATCCATATCAATGCAGCGGGTTTCGATGCCATCGAGTTGCTCCTATGAAAATTGGCAATCGGATTTTGCACCTAATTTATGTCTTTGTCTTCGATGTGTGACAGAGCGAAAAGTTAGCTTTTGTGGGGTAGTCCTTGGGGTTCGGTGAATTGTTTTAGGTTGCCAAGCCCAGCCAGCTTTCCTTTGTCGCTCTTCGGCCCCGTCGATAGTCCGCCGTGAAACTTACAGCGGCCATTCCTGTAAATCCGGTCGGACTTGCACGGCTCCCCGGTGCTTTTGGCCTTGGCCCCGCAAGTCATGCCCTCACACTCCGGCGGGAACTCGGGATAGTCAGGGAAGCGAACCGGCGGCGCGAAGCCATGGGCACAGAAGAACTCGAAGCGGGCTTTCTCGGCGGCTTTCACCGTGTCCACTATCCGGCGCCGCAGGGCTGCCACACGGTCCCATTCCTTCCAGAAGTCCCGCAGCTTGCGGCGTAGCTCAGGGGTGCTCATGATGGGTGCTTAGGAATTTGCCGACTTTGGCTAATGGGCATCCAGGCGCTAGCCTTTCGGCTTCACGCAAGGCGACGGCGGCTTCTGCCAGGCGTTCGATTGCCAGCGGTCCCCGTACAGCGCTTGTAGCCGCAAGGATGGCGTCATGGGCCAGGATGGCGGCCCGGTAGCGGCTGCTCCGGGACTTCTTGAAGTCTCCCCAAGCGCGGTCGAAGTCCGCTAGCTCCGCTTTCCGCGAATGGTAGGCCCGCGCAACGTCTAGCAGCGCCCGTGCCTTGCGGTTGTTGGGCCACAGGGATTCAAAGAGGGCAACGGCCGCGTCAGCATAGGTCAACGCCCACACCTTGGCGACTGCGCCGGGGCTACGTTTCGTTGCCTTGGCTTCCGCTCCAATCGCTTTCCGCAAAAGGTCTTCGATGTTCATGGGGTTTGCTCCTTGTTGCCTTACGCTCCTTACGCTTCTTACGGACCTCCGGGGTAATTGGGAATAAATTTAGAAATTCTTTTTGCTCTAAATAGAACCAGTGTAAGAAGCGTAAGGAGCGTAAGGCGCTGGGTTCGTCATGCCGCTGTGAGGTTGTCCAGATAAGCCCGGATTCCGCCAAACGGCAATTGCTGGGGAACCTTGGCAAGTTCCGCTGCAATCAAGTTGGCGTCCGCCCCCTCCCAGCGTTCAGGGTTGCGAAGGATGGACACGCGGCAAGTCGAATTGCCAAACCAAACCGGCTTTTTCCGTCCCCGTATTCCTCGACGCTCCAAGGCGTGCCGGTGTGCCGGTGTGATCTTCCCGCCAGGCAGTCCGGTAATCAGTTCCCCCAGCATTGACGACTGGATTACATCGGCGGGCCAGTGCTTGACCACGTCGACCAACGTTTCGTCGGCCTCGGTGCGGTTCGCCGATATCACGGCTTCCTTTGCAGCATTCATGACGGCGTGTGCCCCAGGGTTGAAGGTGGACAGGTCGCGGGTTCGCAGAAAATGGGCGACCCCGGCGATAAATCCCGGCTCCTTCAGTGCTGCATACAAGCGGGCGTAATAGTCCGGGGCTTGGGGTACGCCTTCCCTTATAACCACGTTGAAGCGGCGGTCGGTTTCATTCAAGGCCAGGGCGCCGCGATGGTTGGAAAAGACCAGCCAGCGGCAGGCGTTGAATTCCTCCCGGATGCGGCCAAACTTCGGGTTAATGGTCCGCTGCCCCTCGTTGACCAAGCTCTTCATGGTTTCCGCGTTACGCCATTTGGATTCGTTCGCCCCCTCGTTGATTTCGTCGACGACGGCAATGATCTTGGACGAAAGGCGGTCGTTAAACCCGGTGCGGAAGAAGGCGGACAGGTCGAAATTTACGGCTGCATATCCAGGCCACAGGCGGGCGATGACGCCGGCAATCCAGTTGCGCCCGGTCCCTTGCTTGTCTGAAATGTGCAGCCAGCCGAATTGCGGAAGCTCCCCCGGCCGCTGCTCTATGTGGGCCAGCCAATCGAGAAAGCGCGAGGTATCGTCGCCGAAGAGGTAGCCCACATGCTCAAGGAAAGTTGAGGGGTCGCCCGGTGGCGTAGAGCGTTCGGGCGGGTTCCAAGTATTCACGGCCTCCCGGCCCTTGGGGTCGCGCACGACACGCTTGCCGCCGGCCAGGAAGGTAACGGCTTGGGCAATTTGGCGTTGCGGGCTCTTCTCCCACAGGGCGGCCGTTTCGTAAGTCTTCGTCTTCGGCGTGCCGTCCATGTTGAATTGCCCCTTCACTTCAAGGGTCGTCATGGACGCCTTAAACGTCGCTTTCCAGTCCCCCAAGGCCGCGATGTGTTGCGGTTGCTGCAAGTCGACCACTTGCTGGCCGTCTTGGATGAAGACGAAGCGGGGCAGCATTTCGTCAAGCGTGATCGTGCCAGCAAGGCGGATTTCGTCGGAGCCCTCGCCGATACGCATAGCCTCTTCGATTTGCTCCCGGCGCCGGGTTGCCTCGTCGACGAAGACTTCAAATTGACGGGCGACCGCCCCCAGGATAGTGCGGGGCAAGTAGTCTTCCCGGTCCCACTTGTCGCGGGCCAGGGCGCTACGGTCCATTAGTCGCCGGATGCGTTCGCAGTCTTTACCCGTCCAGAAGGCCAAATGTTGGGCCAGGGCCGCGTCGGCTTGGCTGGCATCGTAAGGGGCTCCGTCGACGCGGCCGGCGGCCGGATATGCCCGCGTCAAAGCAACGGGGTCGGCTTGCCAAAGGTCCGCGAAGGAAGCGCGGCCGCCGAAGGCCGACGCGGCGCTTTTGCTTCCCATGGCCCGGCGTAGCAGGTCGTCGTTGTCCGCCGGGCCGCGCCATTCCTCGCACGGGGCGGCCGTCCACTCTTGGGCCACAGGGGGCGGGAGAGCAACCACGGGGGCAGCCGGCAACCACATGTCAACAATGATTGGCGGGGCATCGTCACAGCGCATTACCTGAGCCCCGCACAATGGGAGGTACAGGGGTTGCGACGTGCGGTCTTGGTTGGTATCCCGTAGCGCCCCCATGATTGGCCCAAGGGTTGCAGCAAGGGCCGCAATCTCGGCCGGTGTGGCTTCCCTATCCAATGGCGCTACGACGCGAATGCGGGGCCGCTGGGGCGTGCTGCTGGCCGTGTGGTGCCAAAGGCAACGGAACATAGCCCGGCACATGCCGACAAGCGTATCGAGGGCCGCCGGGCCGTCTAGGCTGTCGAAGTCGAAGGCTATCCAAGTCACAGGGGCGGCCAGTTCGTTGCAACGCCACGTAGCGACCGCCGCTTTGTCCGCAGGTTGGCCGGGCATCATCGGGCCGCAGAGATAGCGCCCGCCTTTTGCTACGGAACGGAGGATATCCGGGGCGTCGAAGACGGCGACGAACTCTTCCCAGCTTGCCGCCCTGTGTTGTTCCGGGCAATTGTCCCCAATGGTGTGCCCTTGGCTGTAAGCCAATGGGGTCATGATTTCACCCCCAGCTTTTCCAGCACACGGCGTACTTCTTCGTTTCCGTGCTTGGCATCATTCCCCATTGCGCGGATAGCTTGATGGAAAAGGCAGTACCCCCAGCCGTCGTTCACAGCGGTATAGGCGGCGCATTTCGCACCCCAGCATTGCCCCGGCTTGCCATCCGCCGGCCATGGCATCATGAAGCTGTAATGCTCAATAGAGCAAGGGAGAGTGACAGAAGACTCCTTACTGTTCATAATTTCAGTACCTATGCTGTATTTACCCTGTTCGTGCCTCTCCAAACACGAATGGGGTTTTTTGTTTTAGAAACGTGCGTCGGCGGCGTTAAGAATCTCAGTAAGGCCACGATTTCCGCGATGGCTAAGGATCGCCAGGACCACAGGAAGACGCAGGCGAAGGCGCAAGGCATCAAAGCACGGATACTTGTCCACCCCCAATTCCTCGTCGTAAGCCTGCTGCTGCTCTGGGTCTTTGAATTTCTGCCAGGTGGGCCAAGAGGCGGCGCACTTCATAAACGCCGGCTGGAGGTGTTCCATAGCAGCGTCGACAGCCTTCACTGCCGCCTCAACTTCCGCGACAACAGCTTCAAGCTCGGCGCGGGCTACCTTGTGGGCGTCGATCTGCTTGCGCGTGCATTCGGCGGCGTCGAAAGCTCGCTGGTGCTTGCGCTTGGTGCCTTCGGCCTTCGCTTGGATTTCATAGCGGGCGATTGCACGTTCAAGGCCGGCAATCTCGTTTTCTACGCCAACAGCTTCCGCGTGCTTCCCCTTGGCTGCCAGGTCATGCCACAGGGTGCGAAGCTCGGCAATTTTGGCGGTGACATTCTCAATATCGGTACGGATGCTCATTGTTGGCGCTCCTTGTAGTGTTGCCCGAATTCCTTGAGCAGCTGATATGCAAGATCAGGGTCGGCCATTGCTTCCTTAAGAGCGTTTTCAGGAACGCCCAAGGCTTCAAGAATCGCTGGCAGGGTGTTACGGGTAACACCTAGGACTTCGAGTGTTGCCCAGTTGTGCCCGTCATTCGGAGAGGGGAGCGGGGGCGCCGCGTCCATTGCCAAGGCAAAGCGTCTACGGGCGTTGGCGTCATTGATTCCCAGCATTGCGCGAGAGGCTAAACGACGGGCAATGTTGAGGTCGCTGGCTGCTTTGGCGACAGCACGCCAAGCGAGTCGATTGATTGCAATCATTTTAGAAAGCTCCTTTGAGTCGCTGGCCGATTGCCACATTCAGGCGTGCGAACTCTTCGCGGCGGCGGCGTTCGATTTCGGCGCGTTGTTCGCGGCAATTACGAGGGGGGTGGCCTTTCGCTTGGCGGCCAGGGATTAGGGGGAGTTTGATCGACATCGCGCCCCCTACGCTGCAAGGACTTTGCGAAGGTCGCCCACATTCCAGGCGGTCACGTTCGTCGACAGCTTGCGGGGGGCGGGCAGGGTGCCGCGCTTGACCATGCGCCAGACTGTGGCCGACGAACAGCCGACCAGCGCCTGTACAACGGGCTGGCGAACGTTCGCGGAATCGGGGAGGGAATCGAAGTTTCTTAGCGCGTCGGGGATTGCGCTAGGGTCTTTGCGGGTTGCCATGGTGTGCTGTCCTTTGCGATGAAGAGAGACAGCACGAATAATCTTGCATGGGTAGCCCGCCGTCGGGCTAAACGCTCAGTAGCGTTCGCTTCTCATTCATTCTCTTTCAGGCGGGCGCGGATGGTGTTTTCCGTGATGCCAAATTCCAGGCGTGCGGCCTTGATCCATCCACGCTCCCCGTCTGAGTCAAAAGCGAATTTCTCCCGGAAGGTTTCGAGGGCTGCACGCGTCACATTTGGCTTTTTGAGAGCCCGACCGCCGACAGAATTGGCGGTCGATTGCTTGAGTTGCTGCCGGCAACGTTCGACCGCACTTTCCTTAAACTCAGTTTTAATGCTCTGCTGAAACTGCTTAAGGTCGCGAATCGTCGTGGGCAAATTGGCAAGCCAGTCCGCGCGATCCCCGTCCGCCGCAATCAGGGTACGAATCTCCTTCTTCTTCATAGCTCAAAGCTCCTTTTTCTAGGCTGCGGCCCCGTGCAGCGGTATGACCTTGGAGCTGTCGCCCTTCTTCCACGAATCCAGCATGTCCGCCCATTGCTGCATCATCTTGGCACGGTCGGCCAGGTGTTCCGCGTGGTTATAGGTGCGGCGCACGGCGTTGGGCTCGGCGTGGGCTAGTTGGCGCTCTATCCAGTCCGCCGGGTAGCCCATTTCGTTTAGCCGCGTGCTGCCCGTGGTCCGGGTGGCGTGGGGGCTGTATTTCCCGCCCCAGCCCAGCACGTTAAGCATTTGCCGGAAGGAAGCCACGGCCATGGGCTTGTCCTTGTCGTCCCGGCCGGGGAATACGTGCTTATGGCGGCCGGTGATGCCGTGCAGCGCCCGCAGCAATTCCACAGCCTGGGCGGGCAACGGTACGACATGCGCCTTGCGCTTCTTCATGCGTTCCGCCGGGATACGCCAGATTGCAGCGTCTAGGTCGAACTCCGTCCACTCGGCTTCGACGGCTTCGCTTGGGCGGCAAAGGGTTAGCCACATGAGGCGGAAAGCGCCCATGGTTTCATGCCGGCCGCCGTGGGTTTCAACGTCCCGAAGAATTCGGCCAATCTCGTCGGTATCTAGGGGGCGCTTGTGCTGGGTCTTGTTCGCTGGAAGTGCCTTGCGTACCGGATGAACCGGGTCGGCGTCGGCCCTCAGTGTGGATACGGCAAGCTCGAAAACCCCGGACATGGTGCGCTTTGCCTCGGCTGCCACAGAAGGGCCGTTTTTCTCTTGGGCCGTTTTCAACACGTCCAAGATATGGGCGGGGGTAACTTGCTTCACGGGCAGAGCGCCAATTTTCGGGAAGACCACACGGGCCAGCATGTCTAGCCGGCGCTTCTTCGTGACTTCCTCCCAATCCTTGAGGGCCAGCCATTCACGGGCGACGGCGTCAAAGGTTGTGGCGTTTTCCTGCTCCCGCTTGATCTTGTCTAGCTGGCGGCTATGCGCCGGGTTGACGCCTTGCTTCACTAGGCCCCGCGCCTTGATTCGCTCGTCGCGGGCTTCGGCCAGGGTGAACCGCCCGCCGTCCCGACGTGCCTTCGCTTCCTCAGGGGTTTCCGTGCTGGGGGCGCTCACATACTCGCCGATGGCAAACACACTTTCCTTGCCGCCCAACTCGAAACGGTAGCGCCACGCCTTCACGCCGTTGGGTTTCACCTCCAAGTAAAGGCCCTTGTCGTCGGACAGCTTGTAAGGCTTGTCCTTTGACTTGGCGGTGCGGCATTTCGTGTCGGTCAACATGGCGGCCTCTCGGGGGGTCTCACTCATACCCGGTTTTTTTAAGGGGTCCGTTTACCCTGTACCCGGAATCGTACCCGGTTTTGACTGAGAGGAGAAGATTTCAGGTGATACGGCAAGAAACAGAAAACCCCGCATTCGCGGGGCTTTCGAGGGGTTTTTGATCCGGCCTGATATGCCGTGATAAAGCAGATTCGGTTTACACGTTGAACAGGAAATTCAGCACGTCGCCATCCTTCACCACGTATTCCTTGCCTTCGGAGCGCATCTTGCCGGCTTCCTTGGCGCCCTGTTCGCCCTTGAAGGCGATGAAGTCTTCGTAGGAGATGGTCTGGGCGCGGATGAAGCCGCGTTCGAAGTCGGTGTGGATGACGCCGGCGGCCTGCGGGGCGGTGTCGCCGACGTGGATGGTCCAGGCGCGGACTTCCTTCACGCCGGCGGTGAAGTAGGTCTGCAGGCCGAGCAGCTTGTAGCCGGCGCGGATCAGGCGGTTGAGGCCGGGTTCTTCGAGGCCCAGGTCGGCCAGGAAGGCCATCTTGTCTTCGTCGTCCAGGTCGGCCAGCTCGGCTTCGATCTTGGCGCACAGGGCGACGACCGGAGCGCCTTCCTTGGCGGCGTGCTCGCGCAGGCGGTCGAGGTAGGGGTTGTTCTCGAAGCCGTCTTCCATCACGTTGCCGACGTACATGGCGGGCTTGAGGGTCATCAGGCACAGGGGCTTGAGAATCAGTTTCTCGTCGTCGCTGAGTTGCATGGTGCGTGCCGGCTGGCCTTCGTTGAGGTGCGGCAGCAGCTTTTCGAGGATGGCGACCAGCTTCTGGGCATCCTTGTCGCCGGAGCGGGCCTTCTTGTTCTCGCGGTGGATGGCCTTTTCGACGGCGGCCATGTCGGCCAGTGCGAGTTCGGTGACGATGGTTTCGATGTCGGCGAGCGGGTCCACCTTGCCATTCACGTGGATGACGTTCTCGTCATCGAAGCAGCGCACCACGTTGACGATGGCGTCGGTCTCGCGGATGTTGGCGAGGAACTGGTTGCCGAGGCCTTCGCCCTTGGAGGCGCCGGCGACCAGGCCGGCGATGTCGACGAATTCGACGATGGCGGGCTGGACCTTCTGCGGCTTGACGATTTCGGACAGGGCATCGAGGCGCGGATCGGGCACTTCAACGATGCCCACGTTGGGCTCAATGGTGCAGAAGGGATAGTTCTCGGCGGCGATGCCGGCCTTGGTGAGGGCGTTGAAGAGGGTCGATTTGCCGACGTTGGGCAGGCCGACGATGCCGCATTGGAGAGCCATGGAATTCCTTTGAAAAAACAGGTCACTTCGGAGCCAGTGCAGGCATCGTCGAAGTGCGCGACCCGCGCCGGGGGCGAAACCGGGGCGGGGGTGGACTCAGGACAAGACAGCAGGACCGGGGCCGTGGCTCAACGGTTCTGGGCTGCTTTGTTCCGGAAAATCAGCATTGTACCGCTGTTGCCCAGCCCCTTCCAAAGGCTGAGTGCGTCGGCCTAGGGCTTGCCGGCTGGACTGGCGGAAAAGCGGACGGGCTGTTCGCGGAAGCCGGCGGGCGTGATGAGGACTTCCATGTAGCCCGGCGCGGGGCGGGCCGGATCGAAGAAGGGGTTGGCGTGCGCTCCGGAGGCCAGCGCAACGCCGAAGCCGTGAAGCGTTAGTTGGCCCTTGCCGCCGGGGCGGACAAGGTTGTCGACGGCGTAGGGCTCGTTGCCGGGAATGGCCTGGCCCGCGGGGTAGAGCCCGGTGATGGGATCGCCGTTGCGCTCGCCGCTGATGCTGGTGACACGATGGAGGCCGGCGGCGTCTGCCGTGTCGGTGGTGGTGAAGGTGCCACTGGCGCGGATGCCTGGGCCTTCGTAGTGCCAGTGCCACAGGGTGTCGGCGTGGGCGAGGGGCGTCAGCAGGGCGCTGATGGCGACGAGAAGGGCGGCGCGGCGGAGGTGCAGCATGTCGTCGGAGGTGCTTGTGCCATCCCCTGAGCCGGTCCTTGCGGGAGCCGGTTTCGGGGATGGCGTCGGCTACGTCAGGCCTTGCGGGTGGCGTGCAGCAGGGTGTCGAGAACGCCGATCATCTCGTCGATCTCGGCCGTGCTGACGGTCAGCGACGGCATGAAGCGCAGCAGGTTGGGGCGCGGCGAGTTGAGCAGCAAACCCTTGGGCGAATGCTCGAGGGCGCTCTTCACCAGCGCCGGGCCGCGTTCGTCGTCGAGGATCAGCGCGCGCAGCAGGCCCTGGCCCCGTTCGCCGACGAGGCCGTGGCGGACGACCAGGTCGTTGAGGGCGGCAGACAGATAACGGCCGGTTTCCTCGACCTGGTCCAGGAAGCCCGGGCTGGTCAGGCGGCGTATCACCGCCGCGCCGACTGCTGACATCAGTGGGTTGCCGTTGTAGGTGCCGCCCTGGTCGCCGGGCTCGAAACAGCATACCGCCTCGCGGGCCAGCAGGGCCGACAGGGGCACGCCGCCGCCGATGCCCTTGCCGAGGGTCATGATGTCCGGCTCGATGCCGGCATGCTCATAGGCGAACAGGCGGCCGGTGCGGCCCACGCCGGTCTGTACTTCGTCGACGATCAGCAGCAGGCCATGTTCGCGCGTGAGTTCGCGCAGGGCCTGCAGGAATTCCGGTTCGGCGGGGATCACGCCGCCTTCGCCCTGCACGGGCTCGAGCATCACCGCGACGGTCTGGGGGCCGATCAGGGCCTTCACCGAGTCGAGGTCGTTCAGCCTGGCCTTCGGGAAGCCCGGTACCTGCGGTGCGAAAAGGGTGTCCCAGCCCGGCTTGCCGGAGGCCGACATGGTGGCCAGCGTGCGGCCGTGGAAGGCGTGTTCGAAGGTGATGATCTCGTAGGCGCCGTCGCGGTTGAGGCGGCCCCACTTGCGGGCCAGTTTGATGGCGCCTTCATTGGCCTCGGCGCCGGTGTTGGCGAAGAACACCCGGTCGAAGACGGAGTGGCGGGTCAGAAGGCCGGCCAGTTCGATGGCCGGACCGTTGTAGAAGGCCGGGCTCGGGTTGATCAGCTGAGCGCCCTGGGTGGCGAGGGCCTCGCTGATTTCCGGCGGGCAGTGGCCCAGGCAGTTCACTGCCCAGCCCTGCACGAAGTCGAGATAGGCCTTGTCTTGTTCGTCGTACAGCCAGGAACCACTGCCTCGGACGAAGACGAGCTCGGGCCGGTTTGTGATGTACATCAACGAATTGGCATCGAATTCGCCGTATTGCATGGCGCTATCTCCTTGCGTAAAGCGATAGATGGTAGCGCGCGGAGCGCGCAGGCGCGACCTTTCACGGAAAATTCATGGGCCCGCGCCGGGCCGTCAGCGCACCAGCAGCAGGTACACCAGCAATACGTTGAGCACCAGTGACGTGGCCGCCAGCAGCTTGAGGCCGAGTTGCGGGTCCCGTTCCATCAGCGGCGATTTGCGCGGTACGACCAGCGGGCGGCGGGCGCCCCGTTCGAGGGCCAGCAGGAATTCCTCGGCGGTCTCGAAGCGTGCCTTCGGTTCGCGGGCGACCGCCTTCAGCAGCACCGCTTCGAGCCAGTCGGGAATGTCCGGGCGGTAGCGCGTCGGCGGTACCGGGTCACCAAACTTCGGGTTCTGGAAGGGTTCGATCTCGCCGTAGGGATATTTGCGGGTGAGGAGCTGGTAGAGGGTCACGCCAATGGCGTAGAGGTCGGTCTGCTCGCTGGCCGCCACGCTCTTGCCGCCGTAGAGCTCCGGCGCCATGTAGCTGGGCGTGCCGGGGTTGTTGATCTCCTCGAACTTTTGGCCCTGTGCGGTGGCGTCGGAGGCGGCGACGCCCAGGTCGAGGATGCGCAAGCGGCCTTCGGCGTCCAGGTGCAGGTTGTCCGGCTTGATGTCCCGGTGCACGATGGACAGCCGGTGCAGGCTGGCAACACCTTTCAGAATACGCTCGCCGAGGTCCGCCACCTCTCCGGTGCCGAAGCGGTGGCCGCTGTCCAGCCGGGCCTTGAGGGTGGAGCCCTCGTGCCAGCTCATCAGGTAGTACAGGTGGTTGCGCTGCGGGTAGGGGACGACCTGCGGGAACCAGCTGTCGTTGATCCGCCGGGCCAGCCATTCCTCGTGGGCGAGGGCGGCGGCGGCTTCCGGGTCGTCGTGCTCCGGGCGCAGCGTCTTGAGCACGCGGGGCTGGCCCTGCTCGTCGCTGACCCGGTACAGCAGCGTGGCGATGGACTCATGCAGCACCGCGTCGACGGTCAGTCCGTCCAGCGTCTGGCCGACCTTCAGGCGCGGTGGCAGCGGCAGGTGCTGCAGGCGGGCGATGTTGTCGCGCAGCTTGTCGGCCGGCAGCGTATCCACGCGCAGCACCAACGCGGTGCAGTTGTCCTGGCTGCCGCCGTCCTCGGCGCCCATCGCCAGGCGCGCGGCGGCGTCCTGCGGGTCCTGCTCGGCACGCAGGATGTCGCCGATCTTGCGATCGCCGAGCTGGCCCCACACGCCGTCGCTCATCAGTGCGAAGACGTCGCCGGCTTCCAGTTCGCCGTCGGCGTAATCCACCGACAGGTGGGCGTCGAGGCCGACCGCGCGGGACAGCACGTTCTTGAGTTCCGGGTGTTCCCACACGTGGTCGGTGGACAGCTGTTCCAGCTTGCCGGCGCGAAGCCGGTAGATCCGAGAGTCGCCCACGTGGGCCAGGTAGTAGCGGCGCCCGCGCAGTACCACGGCGGACAGCGTGGTGGCCATGCCGGCCGCTTCACGCGTGCGCGCCGCATGGGAGATCAGCCAGCGGTTGAGGGAGGCCAGTACGGTGTCGAGGGACTTGTTGACGGCCCAGGTGTCGGGCGTCGCGTAGTAGTCGGAGAGCAGGCCGCGGACGGTGTATTCCGAGGCTTCGCGGCCGTTGGCGTGGCCGCCCACGCCGTCGGCCACCACCGCCAGGATGCCCTTGGCGTCGAGCTCCGGGCCTTCCGGCGTAACGGCGCCGCAGAAATCCTCGTTGCGCGGCCGGGGGCCGGTGAGGGACGAATAGCCGAGGGCGGCGAGGAGGCGGGGCGCGGTCATGGTCGTAAACGGCGCGGATCGGAAGCGGGGAGTATGCCCCGGTTCCGATCCGTTCAGATGAGTGGCAGGGAAGGGATGCTCAGATCTTGGCGCTGGTCAGGTGCGGAGCGCCCCAGGTGGTGCGCCAGCGGCTCTTGACGGCGGTAAGACCACCCAGCGCGACGATGGCCAGGCACGCGAAGATCAGGAAGCCGGCCTGGTAGCTGCCGGTGACCTGCTTGCTGTAGCCGAGGCTGGAGGCCAGGTAGAAGCCGCCGACACCACCGGCCATGCCGACCAGTCCGGTCATCACGCCGATCTCCTTGCGGAAGCGCTGGGGCACCAGCTGGAACACCGCGCCGTTGCCCATGCCGAGGGACAGCATGGCGCAGACGAAGACCGCGAGGGCCATCCAGGCCGCCGGCAGGTCGAAGCTGACGATGGCCAGGAAGATGGCGGCCAGGGCATACATGGTGGTGAGCATCTTGATGCCGCCGATGCGGTCGGCCACGTTGCCGCCAATCGGGCGCACCATGCTGCCGGCGAACACGCAGGCGGCGGTGAAGAAGCCGGCGGTCTTCGGGTCGAGCCCATACTGGGTGTTGAAGTAGATGGTCAGGGACGAAGCCAGGCCGACGAAGCCGCCGAAGGTCACCGAGTAGAAGAACATGAACCACCAAGAGTCCTTGTCCTTGAGCACCTTCAGGTATTCGGCGAAGGACTTGGCCGGCGGGCACTCGGGGGCGTCCTTGGCCAGCACCAGGTAGAGCACGAAGACGATGGACAGCGGGATCAGCGCCAGGCCGAACACGTTGGTCCACCCGTAGGCGGCGGCCAGACCGGGGCCGAACAGCGCGGCCATGGCGGTACCGGAGTTGCCGGCGCCGGCAATGCCGAGCGCAGTGCCCTGGTGTTCCGGCGGATACCAGCGGGAGGCCAGCGGCAGCGCGACGGCGAAGGACGCGCCGGCTACGCCGAGGAAGAGGCCCAGCACCAGCGTCTCTTCATAGCTGTGGATGCCGAAGTGCCAGGCGAAGGCCAGCGCGCACAGCACGATGACTTGGCCGATGGCGCCGGCCATCTTGGGCTTGAGGTGATCCACCAGCACGCCCATCACGAGGCGCAGCAGCGCGCCGGCGAGTACCGGCGTGGCAACCATCAGGCCCTTCTGGGCGTGGGTCAGGCCAAGGTCCTTGGCGATCTGCACGCCCAGCGGGCCGAGCAGCACCCACACCATGAAGGCGAGGTCAAAGTAGAGGAAGGCCGCCAGCAGGGTGGGGGTGTGGCCGGCTTTCAGGAAGGATTTACGGTCCATTTCAAACTCCTGGGTACGAACGGGGCCTGGCTGCGCCTTTCGGGGCGCTGCCTGGGCATTTTGGGAAATCGGGAAAGGGCTGAAGGGGATCACGCGACGGGGGCGGTAGGGGAGACTGCTTGCGCAGGACCGCCCCCGCGCGTGAAACCCTTACAAGGAGAGGAAGACCTCTCCGTTTTCGACCTTGACCGGGAAGGGCTTCACACAGCCCACGTCCGGCGGTACGACCTGGCCGTCGTCGAGCTGGATCTTCCAGCTGTGTAGAGGGCAGGTGACCGTGGTGCCGTGGACCAGCCCCTGGGATAGCGGGCCACCCTTGTGGGGGCAGCGGTCGCGTACCGCGAAGACCTGGTCGGCCGAGTTGCGGAACAGCGCGATGCGGCCTTCGTCCTCGCTATGCACCACGCGGGAGCCCAGTACCGGCACGTCGCTGACGGCGCAGATTCGTTTCCATTCGCTCATTTGCGGGCGCTCCTCAAACCTTGATGATCTCGAATTGACGCTTGTGGATCCCGCCGCTCTTGTCTTCGAAGATCTCGGCCCACGGATCCTTGTAGTTCTGCAGCGCGAAGAGGAGTTTTTCGTAGAGCGCCTTGCGGTTGGCCTCGTCTTCGAGGACCAGTTTCTTGATGTGCTCCATGCCGACCCGCTCCAGGTAATGGCAGGTGCGTTCCAGGTAGAAGCCTTCCTCCCGGTAGAGCTGGATGAAGGCGCCGCCGTATTCCATGACCTCGTCGTCGTCCTTCACCTTGCAGAAGAACTGAGCCACTTCGGTCTTGATGCCGCCATTGCCGCCGATGTACAGCTCGTAGCCGGAATCCACGCCGATCACGCCCACGTCCTTGATGCCCGATTCGGCGCAGTTGCGAGGGCAGCCGGACACCGCCAGCTTGACTTTGTGGGGGCTCCACATGCCGAACAGCATCTTCTCCAGCTTGACGCCCAGCTCCATCGAGCGCTGGGTGCCGAAGCGGCAGTGTTCGGCGCCGACGCAGGTCTTCACGGTGCGCAGGCTCTTGCCGTAGGCGTGGCCGGAGCACATGCCGGCCTTGGCGAAGTCCTCCCACATGGCGGGCAGGTCTTCCTTCTTCACGCCGAGCAGGTCGATGCGCTGGCCGCCGGTCACCTTGACGGTCGGCACCTTGTACTTCTCGGCGGCGTCGGCAATGGCGCGCAGTTCGTCGGGGGTGGTCAGGCCGCCCCACATGCGCGGTACCACCGAGTAGGTGCCATCCTTCTGGATGTTGGCGTGGGCCCGCTCGTTGATGAAGCGGCTCTGCGGGTCGTCGATGGCCTCGTGGGGCCAGGTGGACAGGCAGTAGTAGTTGAGGGCCGGGCGGCAGGTGGCGCAGCCGTTGGGCGTCTTCCAGGCCAGGAACTTCTGCGTGTCGGCTACCGACAACAGCTTGTTGTCCCGGATGGCCTTGCGCACGTCGCCGTGGGAATGGTCGGTACAGCCGCACACCGCCTTGTTGTTGGAGTCGGCCGGCTGGTAGGCGCCGCCGATCGTCGAGGCGAGGATCTGCTCGACCAGACCGGTACAGGAGCCGCAGGAGCTGGAGGCCTTGGTGTGCTTGCGCACGTCCTCCAGCGTGAAGAGGCCTTGTTCCTTGATGGCCTTGACGATGGTGCCCTTGCACACGCCGTTGCAGCCGCACACCTCGGCGGTGTCGGGCATGCTGGCGGCCAGGCTGTTGCCCTTGTGGCCGACGTCGCCCAGGTGGGAGTTGCCGAACACCAGGTTGTCGCGGATGTCGCGGATGTCCTGTTCGTCCTTAAGCAGCTGGAAGTACCAGGCGCCGTCCTTGGTGTCGCCGTACAGCACGGCGCCGACCAGCTTGTCGTCCTTCAGCACCAGGCGCTTGTAGACGCCCACGCCCGGGTCGTGGAGGACGATGTCCTCGGTGCCTTCGGCGCCTGAGAAGTCGCCAGCTGAGAACACGTCGATGCCCGTGACCTTGAGCTTGGTGCTGGTCACCGAGCCCTGGTAGCGGCCGATGCCGTACATGGCCAGGTGGTTGGCGGCGACCTTGGCCTGCTCGAACAGCGGCGCCACCAGGCCATAGGCGGTGCCGCGGTGGTTGGCGCATTCGCCGACGGCGTAGATGCGCGGGTCGTAGGTTTGCAGCGTGTCATTGACGACGATGCCGCGGTTGCAGTGGATGCCGGCCTTCTCGGCTAGTTCGACGTTGGGGCGGATGCCGGCGGCGATGCAGACGAGGTCGGCGGGGAGGCTGTCGCCATCCTTGAACTTGATCGCACAGACGCGGCCGGATTCGCCCTGCACCAGCTCGGCAGTCTGGGCGTTGAGCTTGAACTTCATGCCCTTGGCTTCGAGGGCGGCCTGCAGCATCTTGCCGGCGGTGCGGTCGAGCTGGCGCTCCATGATCCAGTCGGAGATGTGCACCACGGTCACGTCCATGCCGCGCAGGGCCAGGCCGTTGGCTGCTTCCAGGCCCAGCAGGCCGGCGCCGATGACCACCGCGTGCTGGTACTTGGACGCCGCGTCGATCATCTCGTCGGTGTCCTTGATGTCCCGGTAGGAGATCACGCCCGGCAGGTCCTTGCCCGGAATCGGCGGCATGAAGGGGGTCGAGCCGGTGGCCAGCAGCAGGCGGTCGTAATCGACGGTGATCGGCTGGCCATCTTTGCCGGTGGCGACGATGGAACGGTTGCGACGGTCGATCCCGGTGACCCGCGCGCCCAGGTGCAGCGTGATGTCGTTATCCGCGTACCACTGCAGGTCGTTGAGGATGATGTCCTGGATGGTCATCTCGCCGGCGAGCACCGGGGAGAGCAGGATGCGGTTGTAGTTGGGATGCGGCTCGGCACCGAAGACCGTGATGTCGTACATGTCCGGGGCAATTTTCCGCAGCTCTTCCAGCGTGCGGACGCCCGCCATCCCGTTGCCGACCATGACCAGTTTCTGTTTGCGCATGATTCCTCCGACATTGATTCTCCCCGGACCGGACGCACAGGACCGATGCGGGCGGGTAAGCCTTGAGCAGGAGAGAGATCGTCGTTGATCGCGGCGGGGCCGTCGTTGGCCGGACCGCGTCGCCAGCCTCGGGGGCGGCGCGCAACAAGCACCTGGATTCAGGTAGTGCGCAATGCAGCAAAGCCTTTATTGCTTCATGCGCACATTCGTTGAATGGCTATAAAGCAATGGCCGTGCCATTACGTCAAACCCGGCAAATACGGGGAAAACGAGGAGGAGGGGAGGGCGGAGAGGCAGCGAGGCGCACTTGGCTGGTGCGCCTCGCCCTGAGCTGGGGCGTCGGTTCAGGCTGCGGACTTGCGATGCTGCAGCAGATGCACGGCGAGGCTGACCAGGATGGTGGCGAAAGCCAGGAAGGACCAGTTGGCGATGGACAGGCCGAGGAAGGTCCAGTCGACAATGGAGCAGTCGCCGGCGCCGCGGAAGATCATCGGCAGTGCGGAGGACAGCGGGAAACTCTCCAGCATGTATTCCAGGCCTGGGCCGCATTCGGAGACTTCCGGCGGATACCACTGGATCCATGACTGACGTGCTGCCACGCCGGCGCCGGCCAGGGCGGCGACCGCCAGCAGCGTCGACCATGCGTAGCGCCCCTTGGTGGCGGGGTTGTGCAGGCCGGCGCCCAGGCCGATGAGGCCGCAGGCCAGCAGGGCATAGCGCTGCATGATGCACATCGGGCAGGGTTCGATGCCCTTGACGTGCTGGAGGTAGAGGCCGAAGGCGAGCAGGCTGCTGCAGACGACGAAGAGGGCGAGGGCGAGGGGGCGTGTGTGGCGGTCGGACATGGAGGCGGAGCGGAAAAGCCGGGGCTGGGGGAAGTGCAGAGTATCCGACCGGCCCCGGAGTTCCATAGAGGTAGCGGACTTACTTGCTCTTGATCATCGTGCCGACGCCGTGGTCGGTGAGGATTTCCAGCAGCAGACAGTGTTCGACGCGGCCGTCGATGATGTGCACGCTCTTTACGCCGTTGCGGGCGGCGTCGAGGGCCGAGCCGATCTTCGGCAGCATGCCGCCGGACAGGGTGCCGTCGGCCACCAGTTCGTCGATCTGGCGCGGGGTCAGGCCAGTCAGCAGCTTGCCGTCCTTGTCGAGCACACCCGGGGTGTTGGTCAGCAGCACCAGCTTCTCGGCCTTCAGCACTTCGGCCAGCTTGCCGGCCACCACGTCGGCGTTGATGTTGTAGCTCTCGCCGTCGGGGCCCACGCCGATCGGCGCGATGACCGGGATGAAGTCGCCCTTGTCGAGGAAGGAGATCAGGCTTGGGTCGATCTGCGTGATGTCGCCGACCTGGCCGATGTCGATCAGATCGCCTGGGGCGTCCTTGTTCTCCATCATCAGCTTCTTGGCGCGGATAAAGTTGGAGTCCTTGCCGGTCACGCCCACCGCCTTGCCGCCGGCCTGGTTGATCAGATTGACGATCTCCTTGTTCACCTGGCCGCCGAGCACCATTTCCACGACTTCCATGGTCTCGGCATCGGTGACGCGCATGCCCTGCACGAACTCGCCCTTCTTGCCGACGCGGGACAGCATGTTCTCGATCTGTGGCCCACCACCGTGCACCACCACCGGGTTGAAGCCGACCAGCTTGAGGAGCACCACATCGTGGGCGAAACAGGCCTTCAGGTGCGGGTCGGTCATCGCGTTGCCGCCGTACTTGATGACCAGGGTCTTGTCCTGGAAGCGCCGGATGTAGGGCAGGGCTTCGGCGATGATGGCGGCTTTCTGGGCCGGGGTCAGGTCGGAGGTGTCGATGGCAGCGGTCATGATGTGTTGCAGCGCAAGGTTGTTTTGGTGTGCCCGCGATTGTAATGAGGCGACACTCAAACAAGAAGCGGGAAGAGTGAAACAAAAAGAGCGGGAGGATCGCTCCTCCCGCTCCATGCTGCCGCTCAAATGTTGCGTGGATGGAGCCTTACTCGATGACGAGGCGCTTGCTCCGGGCCGGAGCCTTCTTGGGCAATGTCAGTTCGAGCACGCCGTCGGCGAAGCGTGCCGAGGCATTTGCTTCATCCACATCGGCGCCAAGCTGGAAGCTGCGGGATACCTCGCCGAAATAGCGCTCGGTGCGCAGTACCCGTTCGCCTTCCTTCACCTCCTTTTCCTGCTTGCGTTCGGCGCTGATCGACACCACCTGGCCGTCGATGTGTATGTGGATGTCTTCCTTCTTGACGCCCGGCAACTCCGCATGCACCTGGTAGGCGTCAGCGGCCTCCTTCACGTCTACACGCATCTGCGGTGCTTCGACGGGCGCGCCCGCATACTCGACCGGGCGAACGAAAAAGCCGTGGAACAGATCGTCCAGAGGGTCACGGCGAGTGATGTTGCTCATGGTGGTCTCCTTCTTCTGCTGGCCTTGATCGAGGGTTTTCGGCCCTCCCTGCTTGTTGTATAGGGAGAGGGGCGCCGTCGTTCAAGGGCGGGGCAGGGTAGACTTGAGGTGGATCAAACGGAGCGAGACGATGGAACAGAAGGACAAGGTGGCGGCCACCAACCGGTGCCCGGCCTGTGGTGCGGCTTTCACCTGTGGCATGAACGCTGACCTGACTGAGTGCTGGTGTGCCAGCCTGCCGCTGGCGCTGGATGTCCCGGCGATACCAGCCGGCGACGTGGGAGCCTGCTACTGCCCGGACTGTCTCAAGCGTCGGATCGCGGAGGCTGCGGCGCAGCGCGCGGTGCCGCGTTGATACGCTGCGGCAACAGGCGGATGGCGTCCCGGTTAGTCCATGAGAAGACCTTGCCGGCAGCGGTCTGCCAGGGCAGCCACAGGGCTGCGGTATGTTCATCGGCCGCCAGTTGCACGGGGATCGGCGTGGGCACGCACAGGCTGAAGACGTGTTCGGTGTTGTGGGTCACGCCCGGGGCGTAGCGGCCGCGCCAGCGCGGCAGGATCACGAAGCGGTTGGACAGCTGCCAGTCCACCAGCGTGTCGGGCGATGCCTGGATGCCGGTCTCCTCGGCGACTTCCCGCAGCGCTGTGGTGGCCAGGCTTTCGTCGTCTTCGCGGCTGCCGGTCACCGATTGCCACAGGCCGTTGCCACTG
This sequence comes from Zoogloea sp. GW822-FHT05C07, assembly GCF_058800215.1. Taxonomy (NCBI): domain Bacteria; kingdom Pseudomonadati; phylum Pseudomonadota; class Betaproteobacteria; order Rhodocyclales; family Zoogloeaceae; genus Zoogloea; species Zoogloea sp. GW822-FHT05C07. The sequence continues at coordinate 984,440 of NZ_CM179510.1, read as the reverse complement.
GCCCGTTCCAGCAGCAGGACATCCAGAGCCGGCGTGTGGATCAGGACCAGCACCGAGACCGGCTGTTTGCAGATACTCATTCCAGGTCGCGCAACCAGGCGATGCCGTCGGCGGTGATGCCGACCAGGGTCCAGAAGGGCACACCGTCCTCCCGCCAGGCGTCGGAGGCTTCCTGCAGGATCGACAGGGCTGTGCCGAAATCGGTTGGGTTGGCGGCGGCAAAGGCATCCGCATGGTCGAGGACCAGCACGTAGCCGTCCGCTTCCATCCAGGACATGTCATTCAGGCAATCGGCCAGCGCGTCCCAGTTGTGCCCGTACCAGTCGGGGAAGTCCAGGGCTTCGCCGATGGCGGCCAGGAAGCCTGCCTTGTCGGTGATGCGGGCGAGATCGAGGCGGAACAGCGCATAGCCCAGGCTTTCGGCGGCCTCTTCAAGGGCCAGGTCGGTCGCGTAGGGCAGGTGATAGATGCCGGAGCGTTCGGCCCGGGGCAGCAGCGTGTGAAAGGCAGGGGCGTTCATGTTCAATCCTGGATCCGCCGGAAGCTGCGGTAATGATCGTCGGTGTAGTAGAACACCGTGGCGGGGCGGCCACCGCTGATGATGCGCCGGGCGCCGCGGTCGCGGGAGCCCGGGGTGGTGACGGTGTATTCCCGGTAGAAACCGTTCGGGGCATCCGGCAGGCGGCCTTCGCGGTTCTGGAAAGTGACGCCGTCGCGCCGGTAAGGGTAGGGGCCGCCCTGGCGGATCAAGGCCAGGGTGTCGCGGGCTTCAGGCGGTAGCGTAGCGGCCGCCAGGCTGGCCGGCTCGCGGCGCAGCCAGTCGGGTAGGTCGCGGGCCTGGGCGGTGAAACCGACACACAGAAGGACGACGACGAGCAGTCGGAAAAGTGCAGACATGGCGGGCCGGAAGCGCGGGTGACGCCGCCAGTGTAGCAGTGGCACCTCAGGAGGAGGGGCGGATGCCGTACTTCTTCAGCAGGTTGTAATAGTAGGTGGTGAGCGCCGGCAGGCGTGAATTGCCTGGGTCGAGCTGACGGGCTCGTTCCATCAGACTGCGTGCCTGCTCGGCGAAGCGCTCGTTCCAGCCGCAGTTCTCCACGTACTTGAGCAGCGCCAGGGTGGCATTGAACAGCACGTGGATGTTGGTCGGCATCTTGCGGACCGCGCTGAGCATGAACTGCACCGCGCCTTCGTAGTCGCCGCCCTGGGCCTTGCGGGCACCTTCGGCGACCAGGTCCTTGACCTCGCCCTGGGTACGCGACAGCAGTTGCTCGCACAGTTCGCTCTTGCCGGCCTCGCGCAGGATGCGCTTGGTGCTTTCCAGCGAGCGCTCGTCGGTGGCGTTGCGCATCAGGTCGAGGATGACCTCGGTGCCGTGCTCCTCCATCTGGCTGGCGAAGCAGGCCCGGGCGAGTTCCTTCTTGAGGTTCTGGGACAGTGCGGTGCCGGCGCCGTCATTGGCTATGGCCTTGATGGCTTCGCCGGCCTTGACAGTATCGCCCTTCTTCAAATGCACGAGGGCGCTCGACAGGGATGAGCAGCTGCGGGTCTTGTCGAGCCCCAGCATGGAGCGTTCGAGGTCGCGGATGGTGGCTTCCGCCTGGGTGGTGTCGCCTTTGCCGAGCTGGGCCTGGACGAGGCGGACGTGGTCTTCCGGATCACGAAAGTCCGAGTACTTGCCCTTGCGCACAACCTCGCTGAGCACCTTTTCGGCGGTCTCGTGGTCGCCGGTTTCGATTGCCAGTTCGCCCAGCCGGCGCAGGCGGCCGACCCGGTGCGGGGACAGGTTGGTGGCTGTGGCCAGCACGTTGCGCGCGCCCTGCAGTTCGCCGGCGGCCTCGCGGGTGCGCGACAGCCAGTCGTAGGCATCTAGGAACATGTCGTTCTCGGCCACCAGCCCCTGCAGGATGTCCTCGGCTTCGGCGTAACGGCGCTGCATGTGCAGGGCCTTGGCCAGCCCCAGCCGGGCCCACGGAATGCTGCGGGTGGCGAGGATCTTGTCATACAGCGCGAAGGCTTCATCGCCGTTGCCGCTTGCTAGATGGAGCTCGGCACGCAGGCGCATGAAGTCCACGGTCCACTGGGGGTGCTTTTCCTCACCGGCGAGGCTGGCGGCGATGGCGTCCGGCGCATTGCCGAGTTCGATCAGCCGATAGACCGGCATGAAGGCATCGCGCTTCTCGAGGGCGCGCTCGATGCGGTCGTGCAGCGTGTCGGCGGCGAAGGGCTTGAGGATGTAATCGTTGGGCGCCAGTTCGGCGGCGCTGATGACCCGCTCGTACTGGCGTTCGCCGGTGACCATCAGGAACAGGGTGGTCAGCGGGATGATGTGGTGATGGCGCAGGTCTTCCAGCAGATGCTGCCCATCCTGGCCGTCGCCGAGGTGGTATTCGCACAGGATCAGGTCGAAACGCGACTCCCGCAGCTTGCGGACGGCCACGCCGGCCGTGACGGCGAACTGTACCTTGCTGATGCCACTCATGTTGAGCATGTTGCGGAGCTGGGTCCGCATGCTCGGATTGGCTTCAACGACGAGGGCGGAGATGTTGTTGAGGTCGATCACGGCGGCAGGAGTCATATCGGGGACTGCTAAGAGCTACGGCTGCGGGTGACCATTCTTGAGGGCTGAGCCCGCGAGAATGGCGCGGCGGAGGTTTGGCCCGTCCGCCAGAAAAAAGGGCGAACAGCCTCTGGCCGTTCGCCCTTTGTCATGAGTGCGCTGGCACTCAGGCTGCCGGGGCTTCCGGAGCCTTGCTGCGCAGGCGGATGTGCAGTTCGCGCAGTTGCTTCTCATCCACCGGCGACGGGGCGTTGGTGAGCAGGCACTGGGCGCGCTGGGTCTTCGGGAAGGCGATCACGTCACGGATCGATTCGGCACCGGTCATCATCGTAACGATGCGGTCGAGGCCGAAGGCCAGGCCACCGTGCGGGGGGGCGCCGTACTTGAGGGCGTCGAGCAGGAAGCCGAACTTGGCCTGCTGTTCTTCCGGCCCGATGTTCAGGGCAGAGAAGACCTGCTCCTGCACTTCGGCACGGTGGATACGCACCGAGCCACCGCCGATTTCCCAGCCGTTGAGGGCCAGGTCATAGGCCTTGGCCAGGCACTTGCCGGGATCGCTGGTCAGCAGTTCCAGGTGCTCGTCCTTCGGGCTGGTGAAGGGGTGGTGGCAGGCGGTCCAGCGCTTGTCTTCGTCGTCGTACTCGAACATCGGGAAGTCCACGACCCACAGGGGTTCCCAGGCCTTGCCGTTGACGTAGCCCTTCTCGTGGCCGAGCTTGATGCGCAGTGCGCCGAGGGCGTCGTTGACGACCTTGGTCTTGTCGGCGCCGAAGAAGATCAGGTCGCCGGACTGGGCGCCGGTGCGCTCGAGGATGGTGCGCAGCGCGGTTTCGTTGAGGTTCTTGACGATGGGAGACTGCAGGCCGGCTTCGTTCGGCTGGGAAGCGTCATTGACCTTGATGTAGGCCAGGCCCTTGGCGCCGTAGATGCTGACGAACTTGGTGTATTCGTCGATCTCGCCGCGGGACAGGCTGGCGCCGCCCGGTACGCGGATCGCCGCGACGCGGCCGCCGGAGTTGGCCGGGCCGGAGAAGACCTTGAAGGCCACGTCCTTCACCACGTCGGTGACGTCGGTGAGTTCGAGGGTCACGCGCATGTCGGGCTTGTCGGAGCCGAAACGGTCCATGGCCTCGCCGTAGCTCATGCGCGGGAAGGGGTTGGGCAGCTCGACGGACAGCACTTCCTTGAAGATCGTGCGGATCATCTCTTCCATCATCGCCGTGATCTCGGCTTCGGTCAGGAAGGAGGTCTCGATATCGACCTGGGTGAATTCGGGCTGGCGGTCGGCGCGCAGGTCTTCGTCACGGAAGCACTTCACGATCTGGTAGTAGCGGTCGTAGCCGGCGACCATCAGCATCTGCTTGAAGAGCTGCGGGGACTGGGGCAGCGCGAAGAACTGGCCATCGTGCACGCGGGACGGCACCAGGTAGTCGCGGGCGCCTTCCGGGGTGCTCTTGGTGAGCATCGGCGTTTCGATGTCGATGAAGCCCTTGGCGTCGAGGAAACGGCGGAAGGCCATGGCCGTGCGGTAGCGCAGCATCATGTTCTTCTGCATCTGCGGGCGGCGCAGGTCGATGACGCGATGGGTCAGGCGGGTCGTCTCGGAGAGGTTTTCCTCGTCGAGCTGGAACGGGGGCGTGGCGGAAGTATTGAGGATTTCGATCTCGTGGCACAGCACCTCGATCTCGCCGGAAACCAGGCCGCTATTTTCGGTGCCGGCCGGACGGCGACGGACCTTGCCGGTGATCTGCAGGACGAACTCGTTGCGGACCGATTCGGCCACCTTGAACGTCTCGGCGCGGTCTGGATCGCAGACGACCTGCACGAGACCTTCGCGGTCGCGCAGGTCGATGAAGATCACGCCACCATGGTCGCGGCGACGATGGACCCAGCCACTGAGGGTCACGATTTGATCGAGGTAGGCGGCGGAAACGAGGCCGCAGTATTGAGTTCGCATGGTGGGATCAGTATTCCTGGAAAAAGCGGAACGCGGTTGGAAGGCAACCGCGTTTAGTGATTCTGAAGGGCTGGCGCCGGCCGTGGGGCGGGTGTGCGATGCACGGGCGGTGCCACGACCCCCATCGAGATGATGTACTTGAGGGCCTCGTCGACGCTCATGTCCAGTTCGATGGCGTCCTTGCGGGGCAGCATCAGGAAGAAGCCGGAAGTCGGGTTCGGCGTCGTCGGCACGTAAACACTGACGAAATCGGGACCCAGGTGGTGGGCTGCGTCGCCGCCTGGTGCGCCGGTCTGGAAGCCGATGGTCCACATCCCTTCACGCGGGTACTGGATCAGCAGCGCCTTGCGGAAAGCCTGGCCGTTGCTGGACAGCAGGGTGTCCGAGACCTGCTTGACGCTGTAGTAGATCGACTTGACGACCGGGATGCGCGACAGGGCGCCTTCCCAGAAGCGCACCAGGCGCTGGCCGACGAAATTGGCGGCGGCCAGGCCGGTGACGAGGATCAGCAGCACCGAGACGATGACGCCGATGCCGGGCAGGTGGAAGCCGAGGAAGGCCTCGGGGCGCAGGGCCTCGGGGACCAGCAACAGGATCTGATCGAGGGTGTTCACGATCCAGGCCAGCACCACGAAGGTGATGACCACGGGGATCCAGATCAGCAGCCCGGTGACGAAGTATTTTTTCATTCAGCGCAGTTCGCGTGCGTCGGGGTCAGTGGCACGCGCAACTGCCGCCGCAGGGCGTCGGCGCCGGGCTTTCGGATTTTGCTGCCTCGGTCTTCGGGCTGGAGCCGCTGCCGCCCTTGAAGTCGGTGGCATACCAGCCGCTGCCCTTGAGCTGGAAACCGGCCGCCGACAGTTGCTTGGCGTAGGTTTCCGCGCCACAGGCCGGACAGGTGGTGAGCGGGGCATCGCTCATCTTTTGAAGGTGGTCTTTTTGGTGGCCGCAGCTGCCGCAGCGGTACTCGTAGATAGGCATGACGAGCTCCGGAAAGTCAATGGGGCGAAGTTTAACGCATCGCAACATCGGGCGAAACAGACCCGCAGTCCACCATGTGGGGGCGCGGGTGCCAGTTTCAAGGTCCGGAGGGCTACAGCATGTCCAGGTAGGCCTGCGTCAGCGGACGCCCCCAGTACAGGGCCAGCAGTCCGGCGGCGGCCAGATAGGGACCGAAGGGAATCGGGATTTCCCGGCCGTGCCGGCGCAGGACGATCAGCGCCACGCCCACCACGGCACCCACCGCCGAGGAGAGCAGGATGGTCAGCGGCAGGACCTGCCAGCCCAGCCAGGCACCCAATGCGGCGAGCAGTTTGAAATCGCCGTAGCCCATGCCTTCCTTGCCGGTGGTGAGCTTGAACAGCCAGAACACCGCCCACAGCGTGAGGTAGCCGGCCGAGGCGCCGACCACTGCGCTGGAGAGGTCCGTATAGGTTTCCGACAGGTTCAGCAGCAGGCCCAGCCACAACAGCGGCAGCGTGATGCTATCGGGCAGCAGCTGGGTGTCCAGGTCGATGAAGCACAGGGCGATCAGGGCCCACACGAAGACCAGCGCACCCCAGCCGGCCATGCCGAAGCCGAAGTGGTGGGCGGTGAACCAGGACAGGGCCGCGCATAGCATTTCGATGAGCGGGTAGCGGACGCTGATCGGTCCGTCACAGTGCCGGCAACGTCCGCGCAGCAGCAGGTAGCTGACGACCGGGATGTTCTCCAGCGCCCCGATCAGATGGCCGCAGTGCGGGCAGCGCGAGCGCGGCGTTGCGAGGTTGAAGCGCGGCTGCGGTGTGCCCGGCTCCTCGCCGCGCAGGGCTGCGGCCTCCTCCTGCCATTCCCGCTCCATCATCAGCGGTAGGCGATGGATGACCACGTTGAGAAAGCTGCCCACGAAAAGGCCGAGCAGCGCGCAGAGTGCCGGGAAGACGAGCGTGTCCTGCAGGATGTCCATGTTGCGGTAGGCAGGTCAGCCGACGACGGCGCCGAGCTTGAAGATGGGGAGGTACATGGCCACCACGAGGCCGCCGATCACCACTCCGAGGAAGACCATGATCAAGGGCTCGAGCAACTGGCTCAAGCCGGCGACAGCGTCGTCCACTTCGCGTTCGAAGAAGTCCGCCACCTTTCCGAGCATCGAATCGAGCTGGCCGGATTCCTCGCCGATGGAGACCATCTGCACCACCATGGTGGGGAAGACCAGCGAGTTCTGCATGGCTACAGTGAGGCTGGTACCGGTGCTCACATCGGACTGGATCTGCTTCGTGGCGTTCTTGTATACCACGTTGCCGGATGCGCCGCCCACCGAGTCTAGCGCTTCGACGAGGGGCACGCCGGCGGCGAACATCGTGGAGAGGGTGCGCGTCCACCGGGCGATGGTGGCCTTGCGAACCACTTCACCGATCACCGGAATCTGCAGCATGGCCTTGTCCACGGCGACCTGCATCGGCACCGAGCGCTTGTAGGTGTATGCGATACCGAAGACAGAGCCGAAGATCAGCGCGAAGCCGATGTACCAGTACTGGACGAAGAAGTCGGAAATGGCGATGACGAACAGGGTCGGCGCGGGCAGGTCGGCACCGAAGCTGGTGAAGACCTTCTTGAACTCGGGCACCACGAACAGCATCATCACCGCCACCACCAGGGTGGCCACCACCACCACGGCGATCGGGTAGAACATGGCCGACTTGATCTTGCTCTTGATGGCAAGAATCTTTTCCTTGTAGACGGCCAGACGATCGAGCAGGGAGTCTAGGATACCCGCCTGTTCACCAGCCTCGACGAGGTTGCAGAACAGGGCGTCGAAATGTTCGGGGTGGCGGCGGAAGGCCTGGGACAGGCTGCTGCCGGTTTCCACGTTGGCGCGCACGTCGTTGAGCAGGCGGCTCAGCGAGGGATTGCCGCAACCCTTGATAGCGATGTCGAAAGACTGCAGCAGCGGCACCCCCGAGCGCATCATTGTGGCCAGCTGGCGGGTGAACAGGGCGATGTCCTTGTCGTTGATCTTGCGGCCGCGGGCAAAGGATTGCTTGCGGACCTTGTGGGCCAGCACGCCCTGGCGCCGCAGGATGGTCTGGACCACGGTTTCCGTGGCTGCACGCATCTCGCCACGGATGATTTTCCCGGTCTTGTCCTTGCCCTCCCACACGAAGAGATGCTCGCGGGTGGTGCTGGCGCCTCGGGGGGCGGGCTTCTTTGTGCTCGTTGTGGCCATCAGGGGGTTCCGCTTGAGGCGATCACTCGTTCGTACAGGCTAGGACTTCGCTCAGGGAGGTGACGCCCTGCTTGACCTTAAGCAGGCCGGATTGACGCAGATCTCGGACGCCTTCCAACTGGGCTTGGGCTGCAATGTCCATCGAATTGCCGTTTGTCATGATTATACGTGCGATCTCCTCGGAGATCGGCATTACCTGGTAAATGCCGAGGCGCCCCTTGTAGCCGCTGCCCTTGCAGCGTTCGCAGCCCTTGGGGCCGTAGGATTGCCAGCTGCCGTCCAGTTCGGCTTCGGAAAAGCCGGCCGAAATCAGTGCTTCGATCGGGATGTCCACTGGCTGCTTGCAGGTGCACAGGCGACGGGCCAGGCGCTGGGCGGTGATCATGATCACGGACGAGGCGATGTTGAACGGCGCGACGCCCATGTTCTTCAGGCGTTCCAGCGTCGACGGGGCGTCGTTGGTGTGCAGCGTGGAGAGCACAAGGTGGCCGGTCTGGGCGGCTTTGACGGAGATTTCGGCGGTTTCCAGGTCACGGATTTCGCCGACCATGATCACGTCCGGATCCTGGCGCAGGAAGGCACGCAGGGCGAATGCGAAGGTGAGGCCGGCCTTTTCGTTGACGTTGACCTGGTTGATCCCCGGAAGGTTGATTTCCGCCGGGTCTTCCGCCGTGCTGATATTGACTCCGGGCTTGTTGAGGATGTTCAGGCAGGTGTAGAGCGAGACCGTCTTGCCGCTGCCGGTTGGGCCAGTGACGAGGATCATGCCGTAGGGGCGCTCGACCGCGGCCATCAGGGCGTCCCGCTGATCCGGCTCGTAGCCAAGGGCCTCGATGCCCAGCATCGCCGAGGTCGGGTCGAGAATCCGCATCACGATTTTCTCGCCATGCAGCGTGGGGAGCGTCGACACCCGGAAGTCGATGGCCTTGTTCTTTGACAGCACGAGCTTCATCCGCCCATCCTGGGGGATGCGCTTTTCGGAGATGTCGAGCCGGGAGATGACCTTGATGCGCGCCGCGATCTTCTCCTTCAGCACCAGCGGTGGCTGGGCAATCTCGCGGAGGATGCCGTCGGTGCGAAAGCGGATCCGGTAATACTTTTCGTAGGGTTCGAAGTGGATGTCCGACGCACCTTCGTTGATGGCGTCGATCAACAACTTCTGGATGAAGCGTACGACCGGCGCGTCGTCCACCTCGGATTGCGTCTCGTCCTGCTGTTGCTGCTGGGTCTCGGCGGCGCCCTCCTTGCCAAGGAGGTCCATGTCGAATTCGTTGCCGGTGAGATCCTTGATCACGTCGGCGGCCGATTCCGACAGCTTCTCCACCAGGGCAATGAGCTTTGGGGCCTCGACGACCACCGGATCGACAGCCAGCCCGCTCTGGAAGCGGATCTCGTCGAGCACGCGCAGATTGGACGGATCGGACAGCGCGAGGGCCAGCCTGTTGCCGCGCCGACCGAGGGCGACCACCTGATGCTTGTTCATCAGCTTGCGGTCGATGGCGTCTGCCGGGATGAAGGCGTCATCGAAGGCAGCGAGATCGAGCACCGGCGAGCCGAAGGTCTCGGCGGCGAAGCGGGCGATGTCCGGCGCGCTCATCAATCCGCGCTGGATGACTGCCATGATGAAGTCGTTGGGATTGCCCGATGGCGACGAACAGCCGACCGCCTCTGCTTCAAGCAGGCGGCCATGCTGGATGAGGGCGCGGGCGAGGCCGCTCAGTGCGACCTGGGGATTAGCAGACATGCCGAAGCGTCGATAGGGTTGAGCGGCCGCCGGGGGCGTGCGGCGATCATGCCGCCGCGGACAAGGCTTGTAAAGCCTGCACACCAGGTACGGTCATTTGCGTTTGTGTGGCCGGAATATACGGGCGGTCTTGATCCTGCGGTCTTCGGCCTGGACGACCTCGATGGGGACATTGGCGATCTTCACCGAGACGCCGGATTCCGGAATGTCCTGCAGGCATTCCAGGATCAGGCCGTTGAGGGTCTTGGGGCCGTCGAGGGGCAGGGACAGGCCGAGCTTGCGGTTCAGGTCACGCAGGTGCTGGCTGCCATCCGTCAGCACGCTGTCGTCGGCTCCCCAGCTGAGTTTGTCCGCAGCGTCGGGCGCCGTCGTGGTGAACTTGCCGATCAGCTCCTCGATGATGTCCTCGAGCGTCACGAGGCCCAGCAACTCGCCGTATTCGTCCACGACGAGGCCGAGGCGCTCGCGGTTTTCCTGGAAGAACTGGAGCTGCGAGTAGATCGCCGTGCTGGCCGGGATGAAGTAGGGCCTCGACAGCATGGTCCGGATGTCGGCCACTGCCAGGTCGTGATCCAGCGTTTGGCCCAGTACGCGGCGAACGTGCAGCACGCCGATGACGGCGTTCATTTCCCCGTCGAAGACCGGCAGACGGGTGTGGTAACAGGTGGCCAGGTGGCGCTGGATGACGTCCAGCGGATCGGCGACGTTGACCGCCTCGATCTGGTTGCGCGGGGTCATCACGTCTTCGACGGTGATGTCCTCCAGCTCGAACAGGTTGAGGAGGATGCTGCGGTGTTTGGGGGGAATGAAGGCGCCGGATTCCAGCACCAGCGTACGCAACTCCTCGGTGGACAGCGTGTGGGTGTCGTGGGCGTTTCCTCCGTCGAGGCGCAGCAGCCTGAGCAGCCCTGTCACGAACAGATTGATGAACCAGACGACGGAGTAAAGGCCCTTGAGGAGCGCCGCCAGGGGGTAGCTGACGAAACAGGCCAGACGGTTGGCATGGTTGGCGCCGACGACCTTGGGTGTGATTTCCGAGAAGACGAGGATCAGGAAAGTCACCAGCAGGGTGCTGATGCCCAGTACCCATTCTTCGCTGCCGAACAGCTGCACGGTGATGACGCTGACCAGGGTGGCGGCGGCGGCATTCACCAGGCTGTTGAAGAGCAGGATGATGCCGAGCAGTTTGTCTGTCTGGTCGAGCAGTTCGAGGGCCAGCCGGGCACCGCGGGAGCCGAGTTGGGCCGCCGAGCGCAGGCGGTAGCGGTTGGCGGCCATCATGGCCGTCTCGGCCATCGAGAAGAAGCCGGACAAGGCCAGCAGTGCGGCCAGGATGGCGGACTGGGCGGAGAGGGGGATGCTGTCCACGAGGCGTGGGAGAAATGACGTGCGGGCGAGTATTCAGTCCGGGTGCAGTCTTGTCAAGCCGGCCGGCTGAGCAGCACGTCGGCGACGAAACGGCTGCCCACGTAGGCCAGCATCAGCGCCACGAAGCCGGCGAGGGTCCAGTGCAGGGCCTTCCTGCCGCGCCAGCCCCAGGCCTGCCGCCCGATCAGCAGGCTGCCGAAGATACCCCACGACACGATGGCGAAGACGGTCTTGTGGTCGAAGCGGAAGGCCTTGCCGAACAGGGCCTCGGAGAACAGGATGCCTGAGCCCAGCGTAAGGGTCAGCAGCACGAAGGCGATACTGATCAGCCGGAACAGCAGGGTCTCCATCGTCAGCAGAGGCGGCAGGGATGCGAAGGCGCGGGTCAGGCGGGCGCCGTGCAGGCGGCGTTCGGCGATGGCCATCAGCATGGCGTGCAGCGCGGCTAGTGTGAACAGGCTGTAGGCCAGCATGGCCACCACGAAGTGGGCGCGGAACAGTGGCGAGGCGGTGTTCTCCAGCAGGTGCGGGGCCGGCAGGATGGCTGGTAGTGCCGCGCAGATCGCGGCAACCGGCATGCCGAGGGTCTGCAGGCCTTCGAGGCGGGCGTAGAGGCTCTCGATCCAGTAGAACAGCATGGCCAGCCACAGCATCAGCGACAGCGCCAGGCTGAAGCCGAAATGCAGGCCCTCCGGCGAGAAGAAGGCCCCGTGCAGGGAGACGCCGTGGGCTGCCAGCGCCACCAGCATGGCGATCCGCTCCCGCAGGCTCAATCCCTGACGGGGAGGCTGGGTCGGCGCATGCCAACGGCTATGCCAGAAGTGCAGGCCGAGCAGCGCATACAGGGAGGCGGGGAGCAGATGAAGTAGAATCGCGGGCATTGTTCAAGTTTACTCCAAGGCCTCGGTTCCAAACCATCATGCTGGATAACCTCACAACGCGACTGGCCAAAGTCGTCAAGACCCTGCGCGGCCAGGCTCGCCTCACCGAAGAAAACATCCAGGACGCGTTGCGCGAAGTGCGCATGGCCCTGCTCGAAGCCGACGTGGCGCTGCCGGTGGTCAAGGACTTCATTGCTCGGGTCAAGGAAAAGGCCGTCGGCACCGAAGTGCTCAGTTCGCTGACGCCGGGCCAGGCCCTCGTGGGCGTGGTGCACCGCGAGCTCACCGAGCTGATGGGCGGCGCCCATACCGGGCTCAACCTGGCTACCCAGCCGCCGGCGATCATCCTGATGGCTGGCCTGCAGGGCGCCGGCAAGACCACCACCACCGGCAAGCTGGGCAAGATGCTGGCCGAGCGGATGAAGAAGAAGGTGCTGGCGGTGTCCACCGACGTCTATCGTCCGGCCGCCATCGCCCAGCTGGAAACCGTGTCCCAGCAGGCCGGGATCGAGTTCTTCCCATCCACGCCGGACCAGAAGCCGGTGGACATCGCGCTGGCTGCGGTCGATTACGCGCGCCGCCACTACATGGACGTGCTGCTGGTGGATACCGCCGGCCGGCTCGCCATCGACCAGGCGATGATGGAGGAGATCCAGGCCCTGCATGCGGCGGTCAAGCCGATCGAAACCCTGTTCGTGGTCGACGCGATGCTCGGCCAGGATGCGGTCAACACCGCCCGCGCATTCAACGACGCGCTGCCGCTGACCGGCGTCGTGCTCACCAAGCTCGACGGTGATGCCCGCGGCGGTGCTGCCCTGTCCGTGCGCCATGTCACCGGCAAACCCCTCAAGTTCGCCGGCGTCGGCGAGAAGCTGGCCGGCCTCGAGGAATTCCACCCGGAGCGGATGGCCAGCCGGATCCTCGGCATGGGCGACATCCTGTCCCTGGTCGAGGACGCCCGTCGTGGCGTCGACGAGGAAAAGGCCAAGGCCTTCGCGCAGAAGCTGAAGAGCGGCAAGGGCTTCGACCTCAACGACTTCAAGGAGCAGCTCGGCCAGATGAAGAAGATGGGCGGTCTGGCGAGCCTGATGGACAAGCTGCCGGCCCAGTTTTCTCAGGCAGCCGGCCAGCTGCAGGGCGGCGTCGAGGAAAAGGCCGTCAAGCGCATCGAGGGCATCATCAACTCGATGACGCCGATCGAGCGCGCCAAGCCGGAACTCCTCAAGGCCTCGCGCAAGCGCCGCATCGCTGCCGGTGCCGGGGTCACGGTGCAGGAGGTGAATCGCCTGTTGAGCCAGTTCGAGCAGACCCAGAAGATGATGAAGCAGTTCTCCAAGGGCGGCATGCAGAAGATGATGCGCGCCATGAAGGGGCTGATGCCCGGCGGTGGCCTGCGCTGAAGGTGGGGCAGCTCGCCGGGCGAGTGCATTTGCCCGGGAATGTGTCCATGTGTGTCGATGTCAGGCTGGTGGAGGCGGCGGGGCTTGCATTCCTGCATCTGCCCGTCTTTATTCGGACTGAGGGCGCCCCGTTGGGGGCGCGAAGCCGCCAAGGGGCTGCAGGTGGAACGCGAAGGCGGAGGGAGCACCGTTTTGGCGAACCTGAGCGAGGATGAGGAGCGCTGGCGTCTGGCCCTTGAGGTGGCTGGCGAGGGCGTCTGGGACTGGGATCTCCACAGCGGAGTGTTGTACCGGAGCCCGTTGTGGAGCGAGATGCTGGGGTATGTGCCCGAGGAAACCGCCAGCCTCCAGTGGGGAGCCTTGCTGCACCCGGACGACCGGGATGAGGCACAGCGCAAGCTCTCCGCCTGCCTGTCCGGCGAATCGCCGGATTTTGTCGCCGAGTTCCGGCTGTGCTGCAAGAGCGGCGAGTATCGCTGGATGGCGTCGCGGGCGCGAGTGGTCGCCCGCGACGCCGTGGGGCGGCCCCGCCGCATGATCGGCGTATATCGGGACATCCATGAAGCGCGTAGCTTGTCTGATGCATTGCAGGCGTCCGAGCGGCTGTGGCAGTTTGCCCTCGAGGGGCATGGTGACGCCCTGTGGGACTGGGCGCTGGAAAGCGGTGAGATAAACGTCAGCCAGACGTTTCGGGCGATCATCGGCTTGCCGGCAGACCGGCCGCTGCGCGGCAACGATATCTGGCCGTCCCGTTTGCACCCGGATGACGTGCGTACGGCTGTGGCAGCTTTCTCCGCACACTTGGCGGGTGTGCGGCCGATCACCGAGGTCGAGTTCCGGCTGCGCACCGAGGACGGGGCGTATCGCTGGGTGGCCCTGCGCGGCAAGATCATGGAGAGGGACCGTAACGGCAAGCCCTTGCGCATGATCGGCACTGTCCGCGATGTGCACGACCATTACCTCCGCGCCGAACGGGAGAGACGTCAGCAGCAGGAACTGGCCCGTGCCGCCCGTTTGATCCATGTGGGTGAGATGGCCTCGGCCTTGGCTCACGAACTCAATCAGCCCCTCACTGCCCTGCGCAATTTCAGCGCTGTGGCCTTGCGGCGTCTGGACGAACTGGGGGCTGTGGGCGAATGCATCCGGGGGCCACTGCAGCTGATTGCCGAGCAGGCGCTGCGGGCGGGAGAAATCGTGCATCGCGTGCGCGGCTTCGTCCGCAGGGACGATCTGTTGACCGCGCCGCTTGCCATCAATGGCGTCGTGACCGATATCGTCCGTTTCATGGAATTCGAGGCGCGCGCCCATGCGGTGCAGTGGCAACTGGCGCTGGCCGAGCCGTCCCCCTGGGTGCAGGGGGATCAGGTGCAGCTGGAGCAGGTGCTCAGTAACCTGGCCAAGAACGCCATTGATGCGATGAGCGAGGTCGCGGGCGAGCGGCTGTTGCGCATCGAGACCCGCGAGGGCGCCGACGGGATGGTGGAAGTGGTGGTCAGCGACAGTGGCGGCGGTCTGGCCGAGACCGTGCGCGAGGATCCCTTTGCGCCCTTCGTCACCACCAAACCCGATGGGGTCGGTCTCGGCCTGGCCATTTGCCGGACCATCATCGAGAACCATGGCGGTCGCATGTGGGTCGAAAGAAGTACACGGCTGGGCACTACGTTCTGCCTGTCCCTGCCGCCGCCTGCTGGGTAGGGGCGTACATGCAAGAATGGGGGGTGCGACCCTGTTGGGACAACGATAAGAAGCAGTGATTTCCGACCGGGAGACGAATATGAACAGGCCGCTTGTCTGTGTGGTCGACGACGACGATGCCGTACGTCTGTCGATCGGTTTGCTGGTCGAAACCCTCGGTTTTCCGGTGCGTTGCTACCCGGGCGCGATGGAGTTCCTGGATGACGGCGAGGCGCTGGAGCGTGCCCATTGCCTGGTGCTCGACGTGCGCATGCCGGGCTTGAGTGGCGTTGGATTGCAGGACCGCCTCGGACGAATCGGCCAGCGCGTGCCGATCATCTTTGTGTCCGCCTATGGCGACGTGCCGATGGTGGCGCGGGTCATGCGTGCGGGTGCCTTCGATTTCCTGCAGAAGCCCTTCAACGAACAGGTGCTGCTCGACCGCGTCAGCGAAGCGGTGCAGGTGGCCACCCAGCGCCGGCGGGAGGGGGCCCGGTGGAATGCTGTGCAGGGGCGTCTGGACGGCCTGACGACCCGCGAGCGGGACGTCATGGACGGCATGGTGGCGGGACGCCTCAACAAGCAGATCGCCGAGGATCTGGGCATCAGCATCAAGACCGTCGAGCAGCACCGGGCGCGGGTCATGGAAAAGCTGCAGGTCGAATCCCTGGCTGAACTGGTCAGGCTGGTGATCGAAGCCCGCTACTACACGGACTGAGTTTCGATGGGATCAGGGTTTTCCCTGTATTGACGCGGGGAAAATGCCGTCTTCATGGCCGCGGCCGACAATGACATACTCCGCCCAACTTCTTTGCTGCACCTCGATGCGCAGCGCCGGAATGGCCTGCGTGCCGTCCGGGACCGAATCTGGAAGGATGGGGGAGACACCCATGGAAAACCGTCAAATTGACAGGAGATTTGAATGACCGTGGTCAGCATTGCACGTTTCGCGCCGCTGCAGGGCGCCGAGCTCGACAAGTTCATCGAACTGGCGCAGGGCCTGGCGGATCAGGCTGAAAAGCTCGTTCGTCTGCAACTTGAAAGCAACCTGGAGTTCACTCGCGAGGCCTTGGCCGGTTCCGCCGGCTTCTTCGAGGTTCGTGACGTGGCAAGCCTGGCTGACTGGCAGGCCCGCTTCTTCCAGCCGCAGCTGCAGCGTTCCTCCGAAACGGCGCGTCAGCAGTACGAAGTGCTGCTCGAGGTTGGCCAGCTTTTCGCCGAGGCTTTCCGGAATACCGCCGCAACGGCTTCCGGCCAGATCCGGCACAACATCGACCGTCTGGCGGAAGGCGCGCCGACCGGTTTCGATGCATGGTTTGATGTCCTGCGTGGTGGCGTCGAGGCCCAGGTGGCGGCCTTCGAGAACTTCGGCAAGATCGGTGAGCAGCTCAAGGATGTGGCGTTTGCCGTACAGGCCGCCAAGCCGGCTGCCAGCTCTCGCCGGGAGGCTGCGCGCAAGACTGCGTGATTGAGGGGGGAGAAAGAGGCGCGTCATCGCGCCCGCGGAAGGCCGCCCATGTAGGCGGCCTTTCGTTTTTTGGTGGTGTACCATCGCGCCATGCCGGAAACCCCTGAAGATATGTACGCCCGGGCCTACGCGGCCCTGATGTGTCCTGATCCCGCCGAAAAATCCAGACTGGTGGCGCAACTGTGCCGGGACTGGAAGCAGGGCTTGCTGCCGCGCCCTGCCGATGAAGGCGCCTGCCCCGTGTTGCCGGTGATCGATGCCGGCCGGCCGGATCGACCCGAGTTGATCGCCCATACCTCCGTGCCGCACCGCAAACCCTCTTCTACCGAGGGGCTGGCGGCGCTGCTGCACGCAATTGCCCATATCGAATTCAACGCCATCAATCTGGCGCTGGACTGCGTCTATCGTTTTCGTGGCTTGCCGGCGGACTTCTACGCCGGCTGGTTGCAAGTGGCGGAGGAGGAGGCCTACCACTTCGGCCTGGTGACCGAGCGGCTTGCCGCGGCGGGCTTTGCTTACGGCGACTTTTCCGCCCATCGCGGTTTGTGGGACATGGCCGTCAAGACTGCCGACGATCCGCTGACGCGCATGGCCTTGGTGCCGCGGGTGCTCGAAGCGCGGGGGCTGGACGCCACGCCGCCGATCGTTGCCAAGCTGAAAAAGATCGGCGACGACGCGACGATTGCGGTGCTCGACATCATCCTGCGCGACGAGATTGGCCACGTGGCGCTGGGCGACCACTGGTTCCGCCATTTTTGCGCCGAGCGTGGGTTGGAGCCGGAAGCGACCTATCTCGCCCTGATGACCGAATTCGATGCCCCCTGGCCACCCAAGCCGCTGAATGTAGAAGCCCGCCGAAAGGCGGGCTTCAGTGCCGGAGAGATCGCCCGCCTGGAAGGCGGCCGGCCCCGTCGCAACGAGGCTTAGGCAGTGCTCACAGCGAGCCGTAGGAATGCAGGCCTGACAGGAACATATTGACGCCGACGAAGGCGAAGGCCGTCACCACCAGGCCGATCACCGCCCACCAGGCCAGCATCGGGCCGCGCAAGCCCTTGGTCAGGCGGATGTGCAGCCAGGCCGCGTAGTTCAGCCACACGATGAAGGCCCAGGTCTCCTTGGGGTCCCACTGCCAGTAGGTGCCCCAGGCTTCGGCGGCCCACAGGGCGCCGAGGATGGTGGCGATGGTGAAGAACGCGAAGCCGATCGCGATCGCCTTGTACATCACGTCGTCGAGCACCTCCGCAGGCGGCAGGCGGCTGGCCAGGATGCCCTTGCGCACCAGCAGGTCGGCCACGCCGATCATCGCCGCCAGCGCGAAGGCGCCGTAGCCGATGAAGTTGGCCGGCACGTGCACCTTCATCCAGTAGCTCTGCAGCGCCGGAATCAGCGGCTGGATCTCCTGGGCTTCGCGGGAGAAGGTGTACCACAGCAGGAAGGCCACCGCCGCCGAGATCACCAGCAGCACGAAGGCACCCATCCGGCGCGTTGCATAGTGGCCCTCGTAGTATAGGTAGAGCAGGCCGGTGATCAGCGAGAACAGCACGAAGACTTCGTACAGGTTGCTGATGGGGATGTGACCCACGTCGGTGCCGATCAGGTAGCTCTCGTACCAGCGCACCAGCAGGCCGGTAGTGCCCATCGTCACGGCGCTCCAGGTCAGCGCCGAGCCGGTCTTCTCGGCAAAGTCGGAACGGGCGATGAGGCCGATCCAGTAGGCGCCGGTGGCGATGAAGAACAGCGCGCTCATCCACATGATCGCCGTCTGGCTGGAGATCAGGTACTTGAGGAAGAAGGCTTGTTCGGCGCGGGCCAGATCGCCGCCGTACAGGGTGATGCTCAGCAGGGCCAGCGCCGCGGCGGCGACGAGGAAACCGCGGAAGGGCTTCCAGGCCCAGCCGATGGCGGCCAGGGACGGGACGACGGCAGCGAGGATCGCCTTGTCGTAGATGTCCATGAAGCGGCCGTACTGGCTCAGGGCGAAGCCGGCTGCGCAGACCAGAGCCAGCGCGAACAGGCTGTCGCCAAGGCCGATGCGGCGCAGCGGGGACGGGGTTCCGGAGTGGGCGATGTCCATGGGTATGACCTCGGATCAGGATTGGGCGGGCGGCGCGGTGGCCGGGTCGAGCAGGGCCGCGATAGCCTTGCGGTGGCGCTGGAAGGCTTCTTCCACGTCCATCGACTTGCGATTGGCGCTGAGGGCCACCAGTGCGTCGCCGTTGTGTTTGATCAAAACAAAGAGCCGGCGTTCGCGAATGTAAAGCATTGCGAAGACACCCAGCACCAGCAGCAGGGAGCCGAAATACACCACCGGCTTACCCGGCGAGCGGGTCACCTGCAGCACCGTGGCGCGTACTTCCTCGAAGCTGGCGAGCTGGAAATACACCGGCGCACCGTAATGCAGGCTGTCGCTGGTGGCGTTCAGGGAGTCGCGCAGCAGGCGGCCGAGCTTCTGGTCCAGTTCCAGCGGAGGCTGGCCGGCAGCGCTGCGGGCCAGTTTCCAGGCTTCCCAGGTCGAGCCTTCGAGGATCTTCACGAACACGTCGGCAGCCTTGTCGCGCTCCGCGGCGGGCACGGTGCTCTCGATGAACTTGCCGAGGCTCTCGAAACCGCCGAGCGCAAACAGCTCCAGCGTCTTCCGGGTGGTTTCGCGCAGGCGCTCGCGCACCGTCTCGCCCGCATCCGGGCCCAGGGCGGTGGTGACGAAGCGGTTGGCGATCTCCGCGTGGCGGCTCTTGTCGAGGAGCATGCCGCGGATCGTGAACCAGCTGTCCGGTTTGCCGTCCTGGTCCATCGGGATGCGCATGAAGCGGAACGGCGCTGCCGGCGTGTCGCGCATGCCGGCCAGCATGTACCAGGCGCCGTCCTGCTCGATCGGCAGCATGTAATTCTGGTACTCCCGGGCCTGGCCGGCGGAGTCACGCAGCTTGTATTCGAAGCTCGGGCCGACGTTGCGCAGATCCTTCTTCGATACCGAGCGGGCGCCGCTGCCGAGGTGCTTTTCGAGCCTGGACACCGTGCTGGTCTCAGCCTCCGGCTCCTCGTTGGCCATGTTCTCGATATTGAAGGGGCGGAAGCTGCCCAGTTCCAGCGTGTAGTCGAGGCCGTCCTGCTTGAGCTTGATGGCCTCGCCGACGGTAGCGTCGGCCTGGAAGGGCGTCTTGCCGCCGCTGCGCAGGTCGTGGCCGAGCAGGTGCAGGCGCGAGCCGCCATCCTCGAAGCTGGCCTGGTACATCATGATGCCGTCGAACTCGAAGGGCTTGTTCACCTCGATGGTCTTCTCGACGGACTTGCCGCTGGCCTTGTCGGTGATCAGGATGTCGCTGGCGAAGCGTTTCGGCATCCCGGTCGAATAGTGCTCCAAGTGGAACTTGCGCAGGGACACCGTGAAGGGCAGGTCCTGCAGCAGGATGCCGTCCTTCACGTTGAGGATCGCCACGTTGGCGCTCTTGCCTTCCGGGATGAAGACGTTGCCGCGGAAACTCCAGTTGTCCAGCCCCAGCCGGCTTTCCGGCTTGATGTCGGAGATCAGCTGGTTGCCCGAGGTGGTCGTCTTGCCGCCGAGGGCCATCTGCATCTTGAGGGGCAGGTTGCCGTCCAGGAGGCCGCCGATGCAGATCAGCACGATGGCCGAGTGGGCCAGGAAGTAGCCGACGCGTGTCCAGCTGCCCTGCTTGGCGGCCAGCAGCACGCCGTCCTCGCGGGCGCCGCTCCGGCTCTGAAAGCCGTTGGCGGCCAGGTAGGCCTGAACCTTCTGGGCAGCGGAGTCGGTGGGAAGGGCTGTATGCAGGCGTTCGTGGTGTTGGAAGGCGGCCAGTGAGGCTTCCTTTGCGTGCTCGCGGAAGCTACGCATGTCCTTCAGCATCGGCTGCGTCTGGCGCACGATGCAGGCCGTGGTGGACAGCACCAGGAAGGCCAGGATGACCAGGAACCAGGCCGAGTTATAGACCGCGTAAAGGCCCAGCTCTTCAAAGAACGGGAACCAGTAGGGGCCGAACTGGTTGAGGTAGTTGTTGTAGGGCTCGTTCTGCTTGAGCACCGTCCCGATGATGGAGGCGATCCCGAGGATGGTCAGCAGGCTGATCGCAAAGCGCATCGAGCTGATCAGCTCGTAGAAGGCGCGGGAAGTGCTGCGCTGTCGCATGAATGGCGTCGAGATAAGCGGGGCGGAAATGGAAAAAGGGGTGGTCGGAACCACCCCTTTCTTTATAGTCGGACAGCGCGAAAAGGCGCCTTGACTCAGCGCAAGCCGGCAGCGAAGTCGGCGACGGCCTTGATTTCCGGATCGGTCATCTTGAGGGCGATGGTGCGCATCATCTTGTTCGGGTCGTTGGCACGCTCGCCGGCACGGAAGGCCCTCAGCTGGGCTTCGGTGTAGTCGGAGAACTGGCCGGACAAGCGCGGGAACTGGGCGGGCAGGCCGGCACCGGCAGGGCCGTGACAGGCGGCACAGGCGGGGATGCCGCGCTTCAGGTCACCGGCACGCCACAGCTTCTGGCCGAGTTCGATGGTGGCCTTGTTCTTGGCGGCTTCGGGCTTGAGCTGCTGGCCGGCGAAGTAGGCCGCCAGGCCCTTGATGTCGTCGTCGGACAGCGGAGCGGCCATGCCACCCATCACCGGGTTGGCACGCTCGGCGGGCTTGCCGTCCTGGCTCTTGAAGTTCCGCAGCTGCTTGGCGAGGTATTCCTGATGCTGGCCCGCGAGCTTCGGGTTGGTCGGGATCTGGCTGTTGCCGTCTGCGCCGTGGCACGCAACGCAGACCGTTTCTGCAGTCTGCTTGGCCTTGGCCAGATCGGGTTGGGCCGAAGCCTTCTCTTCAGCCTGAACTGCACCGGTGGCCAGAAGCAACGAAAGCAGCAGGGAACGCTTGATCATGATGTCCTCGGAAGCCAAGAATGTGGAAGTCTCAAACCTGCTATTCTATAGCAATTCCAGTCATTTGCGCGATGCAATAAAGCTCCAGCGCGCAAGCTCCACGCCATTCCCCATGCCTCTCTTCCGTAACGCCCAGTTCGAAATTTCCATTGCCAAGGCCAGCGGCCTGCCTGCGCCCCGTGGCCCCGAGATCGCCTTTGCCGGGCGCTCCAATGCCGGCAAGTCGAGTGCCATCAACACCCTCGCCAACCACACCCGGCTGGCTTTTGTGTCCAAGACGCCGGGCCGCACCCAGCTGATCAACTTCTTCCGCCTGCAGAACGGCGCCGTGCTGGTGGACCTGCCCGGCTACGGCTATGCCGAAGTGCCGGAGGCGGTGCGCCGCCAGTGGCAGCATCTGCTCGAGGACTACCTGACCCGGCGCCCCAATCTGATCGGCCTGGTGCTGATCATGGATTCCCGCCATCCCCTCAAGGAACTCGATCGCACGATGATCGGCTGGTTTGCGCCGAGCGGGCGGCCGATCCACGTGCTGCTCACCAAGAGCGACAAGCTCACCCGCAGTGAAGCCGCCGCAACCCTCGCCGCGGTGCGCAAGGAACTCGAGCCGCTGGGTGAGCATGTGACGGTGCAGCTCTTCTCCAGCCTCAAGAAAACCGGCGTCGAGGATGTTGAGAAGGTGGTTGGCGGCTGGCTTGCCGGCATGGAAGAGGGCATGCCGGATATGTGAATCGTGAATGACGGGGGAGTTTTATTGGCAACTTTGTGTTAAAACATATGGCATTGTGCAGCGCTTCAATTTTGTGAAAGTCCTCATCGAGCCATGGAACTTCAACCCGTCATCCTCTCCGGGGGCTCCGGCACCCGCCTGTGGCCCCTGTCCCGCGAGCAGTACCCCAAGCAGTTGCTGGCGCTGGTCGGCAACGAAACGATGCTGCAGGCCACGGCCGGGCGGCTGAACGGCTTCGGCGGCCGCCTGCCGGTGGCCGCCGAGCCGGTGGTCGTCTGCAACGAGGAATACCGTTTCGTCACCGCCGAGCAGCTGCGCGCGAGCGGCAAGAGCAGCAGCAACATCGTCCTTGAGCCCTTCGGCCGCAATACCGCGCCGGCCCTCACTCTGGCGGCCCTGGCGGTGCAGGAGGCCGATCCTGTGCTGCTGGTGATGCCGGCCGACCACGTGATCCGAGATCTGGACGGTTTCCAGGGCGCGATCGACGCGGGCATCCCGGCTGCGCTGGACAACGCCATCGTGACCTTCGGCATCGTCCCCGACCATGCCGAAACCGGCTACGGCTACATCCGTTTCGGTGCCGACCGTGCGGATGGCAGCAAGGCCATCGCCGCCTTCGTCGAGAAGCCGGATGCGGCGACCGCCCAGCGTTATCTCGAGAGCGGCGAATACCTCTGGAACAGCGGCCTGTTCATGGTCCGTGCCAGTGTCTGGCTGAAGGCCATGGCACAACTGCAGCCCGAGATGCACGCGGCATGCGTGGCAGCCTGGCAGGCCGGTTCCCGTGACGTCGATTTCGTGCGTGTCGGCAAGGATGCCTTCAAGGCCTGTCCGTCCGATTCCATCGACTACGCGGTGATGGAAAAACTGGCAGGTGCGACCGATCTGGGTATTTCCGGTAGCGTCGTGCCCATGTCCGCCGGCTGGTCGGATGTCGGCGCGTGGGACGCCCTGTGGCAGATCGCCGACAAGGATGACGCCGGCAACGTGGCCCGTGGCGATGTGTTGTTCGAGGACAGCCGCAACACGCTGGTGTACGCCCAGGACCGCATGGTCGCCTGTGTCGGCCTGGATGATGTAGTCGTCGTCGAAACGCCCGATGCGGTGCTGGTTGCGCGCAAGGACAAGACCCAGCACGTTAAGCAGATCGTCGCCACCCTCAAGGCTGGCCAGCGCAGCCAGGCCTCGGCGCACCGCAAGATTCACCGTCCGTGGGGCTGGTATGACTCCATCGACGCCGGCCCGCGTTTCCAGGTCAAGCGCATCGTCGTCAATCCCGGCGCGCGCCTGAGCCTGCAGATGCACCACCACCGGGCGGAGCACTGGATCGTCGTGAAGGGCACCGCCGAAGTCACCAATGGCGACAAGGTCTTTCTGCTTGGCGAGAACGAGTCCACCTACATCCCGCTGGGGCACGTGCATCGTCTGGCCAACCCCGGCAAGCTGCCCCTCGAGATCATCGAAGTGCAGTCCGGCGCCTACTTGGGTGAAGACGACATCGTTCGTTTCGAAGACAAGTACGGCCGCGGCTGAGTGGCAGAGAAGGGGGCGGCTGCGTGCCGGCCCTTGCTGTAGCGGCAGCCGGCCGGATCAGGCCGGTTTGTCGATGAAGCCGAAGCGCGCCGACACCTCGGCCTGGCGGATACGCCCGACGGCCAGGCGTTGGCTGCCCCAGTTCAGCGTGATGGCGCTGTCGTCCGCTTCCAGGTCGCCATCGAGGTGGTCCAGCATCGCCGCCAGGTCGCGGTCGTCGAGCAGCGCAATGCCGTACTCGCTACCCAGCAGCAGATTGCCGTGTTCGTCCAGCCAGGCGCTGTCGAGCGCGGCCACGGGCAGGCCGGTATGGGTTTCCAGCCGGTCGGGGTCGGCAAGGCGCAGCACCATCGGCGTGTAGTCGAGATCCACGAAGACCTGCTGCGGACCGTTCTGGAAAAACCAGCGTCCGTCCGTCGTGGTCAGGTAGTTGCGGCCGATGAAGCCGCGCAGCCCGGCATGACGGATCGGTCCTTCGGGTACCCACCACTCCCCGCGCCGGCTCAGGCGCAGCCAGCCCGTGCACGAGGGTACGTTCGGCCATTTGGCGAGAGCCAGGCGGACTGCTTCATCCATGGAGATTCGCTGTTCCGGCGTTCACCACATCTTCCACCACGGAGCGTTGCTGGACGTCGAGCCGTTGGCGGCGAAGTAGCGGCTCTTCGGGAAGTTCTTGTGCAGCACGCGGTCGGCGTCGTCGCGCAGGTCGTTCATCTTCAGCGCGTCGTAGCTCTTGACCATCAGGAACAGGGCCTCTTCCATGGCCGGCGACTGGGGAAAGTCCTTGAGTGCGCCCTGGGCCCGGTTGGCCGCCGCCACATAGGCGCCGCGGTTGTAGTAATAGCGGGCCACGTGCACTTCATAAGACGCCAGCGCATTCACCAGGTAGCGCATGCGCAGCTTGGCATCCGGCGTGTACTTGCTGTCCGGGAAGCGTTGGGCCAGTTCCTTGAACGTGTCGAAGGATTCACGGGTCGCCTTCGGGTCGCGCTCCGACAAATCCTGGTTGGCCAGCGAGCCGAGCAGCCCCAGGTCTTCGTTGAAGTTCGCCAACCCCTTCAGGTAGTAGGCGTAATCCACGTTCGGGTGGTTGGGGTGCAGCTTGATGAAGCGGTCGCAGGCGGCGACGGCCGAGGCCGGCTCGTTCGACTTGTAGTAGGCGTAGGCCACCTCGAGCTGGGCCTGTTGCGCGTAACGGCCGTAGGGGTAGCGCGACTCAAGCTTCTCGAACATCTTGATGGCGCGGTCCCAAGCGCCATCCGACATGGACTCCTTGGCTTCTGAATACAGCTTCTGGGCGTTCCAGCCGACGGTTTCGTCCACCTGGTCGGGGAGGCTGCTGCAGCCGGCAAGCAGCAGGAAGCCGGTAAGCGTTAAACTACGCAGGGTGAAATGCGCCATTGAAAACTCATTGGAAGAAGACTGGCTCGATTATAGCCCAGCCTCTTCTTCCCCTTCGCCGCGACGCGAGTCGATTCCCGATGATTGTGCCGGTCTGCGTGTCGACCAGGCCCTCGCTCGCCTTTTTCCTGAACATTCCCGCAGTCGCCTGCAGTCCTGGCTGAAGTCCGGGCGGATCCTCGTCAACGGCGCTTCGCCGGATGCCAAGTCCAAGGTGTGGGGCGGCGAGACCCTCTTCGTCAGTCCGGAGCCCTCCGAGGCGATGCTCGCCGAACAGGCCGAGGACATCCCGCTGGAGGTGGTCTTCGAGGACGACACTATCGCCGTCATCAACAAGCCGGTCGGCCTGGTCGTCCATCCGGGCAGCGGCAACTGGTCGGGTACCCTGCTCAACGCGCTGCTGTTCCACAGCCCAGTCTTTCGCGAACTGCCGCGGGCTGGCATCGTGCATCGCCTGGACAAGGACACCAGTGGCCTGCTGGTCGTCGCCAAGACCCTCGAAGCTCAGACCGACCTGGTGCGCCAGCTGCAGGCGCGCTCCGTCAAACGTCACTACTATGCGCTGGTGCATGGCGAGCCGTCGCCGAGTGGCGTGGTGGACGCGCCCATCGGGCGCCATCCGGTCCAGCGCACCAAGATGGCTGTCGTGCCTGGCGGCCGCGAGGCGGTTACTCATTACCGCGTCATCGAGCGCTTTGCCCGTGCAAGCCTCGTCGAGTGCCAGCTGGAAACCGGCCGTACCCACCAGATCCGTGTACATATGGCGCACATCGGCCACCCGCTGGTCGGCGACACCACCTATGGCAAGGCCCGCAGCGCCGATCCGCGGCTCGATGCCTTTCCGCGCCAGGCGCTGCACGCCTGGCAGCTTGGCCTCATCCATCCGCGCAGCGGCGAGGCCGGCCGCTGGGATGTGCCGCTGGCCGCTGACATCGAGAGCCTGCTGGCAATCCTGCGCGAGAACCCCAAGCCATGAGTGCCGCTTCCTGGATTCATCCCGACTGGCCAGCGCCTGCCAACGTGCGGACCCTGTCCACCACCCGCCTCGGCGGCAGCAGCACGGCGCCGTACGACTCCCTCAATCTGGGCGTTCATGTCGGTGACGAGCCGGCCCTGGTGGCTGCCAACCGGGCGGTGCTGCGCGCCGAACTGCCGGATGAACCCTGCTGGCTCAACCAGGTGCATGGCATCCACGTTGTCGACGCCGCCGGGCAGCATGCGGGCGTGCCCGAGGCGGACGCTGCGGTGAGCCGGGTGGCGGGCAAGGTCTGCGCGGTGATGACTGCCGACTGTCTGCCGGTGCTGCTGTGTGACCGTGCCGGCACCGTCGTCGGCGCGGCTCATGCGGGCTGGCGGGGCCTGGTTGATGGTGTCATCGAAGCGACCGTAGCCAGGATGGCGGTGCCGCCGTCTGAGGTATTGGCCTGGCTCGGCCCGGCCATCGGCCCGCAAGCCTTCGAAGTCGGCGACGAGGTTCGTGCCGCCTTCCTGGCCGTCGATCCCGCCGCCGATGCGGCCTTCCGCCCCGGCGCGCTACCCGGAAAATGGTTTGCCAACATCTATCTGCTGGCCCGCCAGCGCCTGGCCCGGTTGGGTGTCCACGCCGTTCATGGCGGCGACGCCTGTACCGTCACCGACGCGGCGCGCTTCTTCTCCTACCGGCGCGATCGCCGGACCGGCCGCATGGCCAGCCTGATCTGGCTGGCTTAAGTCCCCGCAGTCGAGACGGCGACTAAAGCTATACTGCCCGGCCCCCTGAAAGCTGTAGAGCCATGACTCCCCTTGCCTGGATCATCTTCATGAGTTTCGCCGGCGGCCTGCTCAGCGTGCTGGTCGCCTCCGGGTTCGCCTTTGCGGCGCGCCCCAACTGGGTCCCCATCCTGATCAGCTACGCCATCGGCGCCTTGCTCGGCGCCTCCTTCCTGGAGGTGCTGCCCCACGCCATCGAGGCGGCGGAAAGCCCCGAGCGCGCCGCGATGAACGTGCTCGGCGGCATCCTGATCTTCTTTGTGCTCGAAAAACTGGTGCTGTGGCGCCACTGCCATGACGAAGGCTGCGACGGCCACGAACATCACCACCATGGCGGCGGCGGTCACGACCACGGGCGCAGCGGCCTGCTGATTCTCGTCGGCGACACCTTCCACAACTTCGTGGACGGCATCCTCATCGCGGCGGCTTTCGTCGAGAGCACGCCCCTCGGCATCGTCACCGGGCTGGCCATCATCGCCCACGAAATCCCGCAGGAAGTCGGCGATTTCCTGATCCTGTTGCACTCCGGCTACAGCCGCGCCAAGGCCCTTGCCTTCAACCTGCTGTCCAGTGTTGCAACCCTGGTCGGCGGCCTGCTGGCCTATTTCGCGCTGTCCCGCGTACAGGCGCTGGTGCCGATGTTCCTCGCCCTGGCAGCCGCGAGTATGATCTACGTGGCCGTGGCGGATCTCATTCCGGGTTTGCACAAGCGAACGGAATTGCGCGCCACCATCCAGCAGGTATTATTGATTGCCGCCGGCATTGCCTCCATCGTCTTCGCCCACCCCCTCGCCGAGCGGGCGCTGGGCTAAGCGGCGACGGCGGCGGGCCGATGTGCCAAAAATCCACAAAAACAGGGAGAGCGGCGCAAGCCCGTAGAACAAGAACGTAAGAACGGCGCCGACAACCGTGGTTTCAGTCACGGTAGCCATCAAGGCGACGAAAATCCAAGCGATAGCGACAATATACATACCCGGATTCTACAGGCCGTCGTACGGGCCCGGGGTCGAGACGCGTGCAGTTCTGCATCGCGTCTGCCCGCTCCGGCAACAACTGCGCTGTGATTTTCCTGGTCGGATACAACAAAGGAGAGCTGGATGTCTGTAACACCGGAGCAGTCCGCAGAAGCCCTGCAGGGCATGTTCAAGTTCGGCCAGTCCCTGGCCGAAGGTTTCCTCGATTTCCTCGGCAAGCAGAACGCCGCCATCCAGCAGGTGGCGCCGGCAGCGGCTCAGCAAGTCCCGCCGCCCGAAGCCGCGGAGCTCGCCGCACTGCAAAAGTCCCTGGCCGAGGCCCATGCCCGCTTGTGGGCGAGCATCGCCCAGACCAAACCGGGCGAGCCTGTCGAGCCGCAGGTGAAGCCGCAGCCCGGCGATCGCCGCTTCAATGCCCCCGAGTGGTCCTCCAGCCCGGTCTACGACTACATCCGCCAGGCCTACCTGCTCAATTCCGACTACCTCGGCAAGCTCGCCGATGCGCTGCCCATCGCCGACGGTCGCGCCAAGGCGCGCATGCAGTTCCTCACGCGCCAGTACGTCGAGGCCATGTCCCCGTCCAACTTTGCGGCGACCAACCCCGAGTTCATCAAGACGGCCCTCGACACCCAGGGTGAGAGCATCACCCAGGGCATCAAGAACCTGATCGGCGACATGGAGAAGGGCCGCATCTCGATGACCGACGACTCGGCCTTCGAGATTGGTCACAACCTGGCCACCACGCCGGGCTCGGTCATCTACGAAAACGAGCTGATCCAGCTCATCCAGTACGCGCCGCTGACCGACAAGGTCCACAAGACGCCGCTGCTGATCGTCCCTCCGTGCATCAACAAGTTCTACATCATGGACTTGCAGCCGGCGAACTCCCTGGTGCGCTTCATCGTCGAGCAGGGCTTCACGGTCTTCCTCGTGTCGTGGAAGAACGCCAAGGCCGAAGAGGCCCACTTCGGCTGGGACGACTACCTGGAAAAAGGCCCGATCACTGCGCTGCAGGTCGTCCGTGAAGTCACCAAGGTGCAAAAGCCCCATGTGCTCGGCTTCTGCGTCGGCGGCACCATTCTGTCGTCCGCGCTCGCCGTGCTGCGCGCCAAGGGCGAAGATCCGGCCGAGAGCCTCACGCTGATGACCACCTTGCTCGACTTCAGCGACGCCGGCGAAATCGGCTGCCTGGTGGACGAAGCCTCGGTGGCCGCCCGCGAGGCCGCCATCGGCAAGGGCGGGCTGCTGCGCGGCCAGGAACTGGCTCAGGTCTTCTCCAGCCTGCGCGCCAATGACCTGATCTGGCAGTACGTCGTCGGCAACTACCTGAAGGGCAAGACCCCGGAAGCCTTCGACCTGTTGTACTGGAACTCCGACAGCACCAACCTGGCCGGCCCCTTCCTCGCCTGGTACCTGCGCAACATGTACCTCGAGAACAACCTGCGCGTGCCCGGCAAGCTCGACATGCTCGGCGTCAAGGTGGACCTCGGCAAGGTCGACCTGCCGGCCTACCTGCTCGCTACCCGCGAAGACCACATCGTGCCGTGGGCCAGCGCCTACCTGGTCCGCCAGATCCTCGGCGGTGAAACCACCTTCGTGCTCGGTGCCAGCGGCCACATCGCCGGCGCCATCAATCCGGCCTCCAAGAACCGCCGCAGCTACTGGACCAGCGAGTCCACCGCCTCGGTTCCCGAAGAATGGTTGCAATCTGCCACAGAACAGAAGGGCAGCTGGTGGCTGCACTGGATAGAATGGCTCAAGCCGCGCAGTGGTAGCCAGGTGGCTGCGCGCAACAAGCCGGGCAATGCCAAATACAAAGTGATCGAAGCGGCGCCCGGACGTTACGTAAAAGAAAAAGCCTGAATCGGCTTGCGATTGAAGACCGACAAAAACCAATAAAGAACACGTCGGCAGTGAGTAGGTGGTGGGGGCACTGTCGACGTCTGCGCGACCCCCGCATACATCGAAACAAGGAGGGAGAAAAACATGGCACGAGTAGCACTGGTGACCGGTGGTATGGGTGGCCTGGGGGAATCGATCAGCATCAAGCTGGCTGCCCTTGGTTACAAGGTGGTCGTAACCTATTCGCCGGGCAACGAAAAGGCCGGCGAGTGGCTGCAGACCATGAACAACATGGGCTACGGCTTCAAGGCTTATCCCTGCGACGTGGCCGACTTCGACGCGTGCAAGCAGTGCGTCGAAAAGGTGGCCACCGACATCGGCCCCGTGGACGTGCTGGTCAATAACGCCGGCATCACCCGCGACATGACCTTCAAGCGCATGACCAAGGCTGACTGGGACGCCGTCATGAGCACCAACCTCGACAGCGTCTTCAACATGACCAAGCAGGTCATGGACGGCATGGTCGAGCGCAAATGGGGGCGTGTCATCAACGTGTCGTCGGTCAATGGTATCAAGGGGGCCTTCGGGCAAACCAACTACTCCGCCGCCAAGGCCGGAATGCATGGCTTCACCAAGGCGCTCGCGCTGGAAGTGGCCAAGGCAGGGGTGACGGTCAACACCATCTCGCCGGGCTACATCGGCACCAAGATGGTCACCGCCATTCCGCAAGAGGTCCTCGAAACCAAGATCCTGCCGCAGATTCCGATGAGCCGCCTCGGCAAGCCGGAGGAGATCGCCGGTCTGATTGCCTATCTGGCATCGGACGAGGCGGCCTTCGTCACCGGGGCCAACATCTCTATCAACGGCGGTCAGCATATGTTCTAATCGGTGTTCATCTGGCACCGCAACAAAAAGGAAAGTGAAATGACTCAACGCATCGCTCTCGTTACTGGCGCAGTCGGTGGTCTCGGCACTGCAATCGTCAAATCCCTGGCTGCCGCTGGTGTCCGTGTGGTCGGCAACTTCTTCCCGGGCGACCCCGCCAAGGATGCGTGGGTTGAAGCCCGCAAGGCCGAAGGCCTGGACGTGCCGGTGTACGGCTTCGACGTCTCCGACTACGAGCAATGCAAGGCCGCGGTTGAGCAGATCACCGCTGAAGTCGGCCCGATCGACATCCTGGTGAACAACGCCGGCATCACCCGCGACAAGTTCTTCCCGAAGATGGAAAAGGGTCAGTGGGATGCCGTCATCGCCACCAACCTGACCAGCCTGTTCAACGTCACCCACACCATCTCCCCGAAGATGGCCGAGCGTGGCTTTGGCCGCATCATCAACATCTCCTCGGTGAACGGCGTCAAGGGCCAGGCCGGCCAGACCAACTACTCCGCCGCCAAGGCTGGCGTGATCGGCTTCACCAAGGCCCTGGCTGCCGAGCTGGCCACCAAGGGTGTTACCGTCAACGCCATCGCCCCGGGCTACATCGGCACCGACATGGTCATGGCGATCAAGGAAGAAGTCCGTAACGCCATCATCGAAACCGTGCCCGCCAAGCGTCTCGGCAAGCCGGAAGAAATCGGTGCAGCCGTGGCCTACCTGGCCTCCGAGCTGGCTGGCTACGTCACCGGCGCCACCCTCAACGTGAACGGCGGCCTGTACTACCAGTAATCGGTTGCAAAATGGCTCACGGAAGCCCCGCCCCGTGCGGGGCTTTTTCTTGCGCAGCGCAGTATAATCATCCGCGGCGAACCTTTCGCCGAGGAGAAGACACAGATGGCTGATCAAATTCGCCTGATAAAAAAGTACCCGAACCGCCGCCTTTACGATACCCAGACCAGTTCCTACATCACGCTCTCTGACGTGAAGGAACTCGTCCTCGAAAACGCCAATTTCCAGGTTGTCGACGCCAAGACGGGTGAAGAACTGACCCGCAACATCCTGCTGCAGATCATTCTCGAAGAGGAGGCCGGTGGTGCACCCATGTTCACCAGCGACCTGCTGTCCCAGATGATCCGCTTCTATGGCAATGCCATGCAGGGCATGATGGGCAAGTATCTCGAGAATAACATCAAGGCCTTTACCGACATGCAGGCCAAGATGCAGGAGCAGGTCCGTTCGGTCTACGGTGACAATGCCACCGTCAACCAGGATTTGTGGGCCCAGTTCCTGAACTTCCAGGGGCCGGCCATGCAGAGCATGATGGGCGCGTACATGGAACAGAGCAAGAAAATGTACACGCAGATGCAGGAGCAACTCGACAGCCAGACGCGCAATCTGTTCTCCGGGTTCCAGTTCCCGAATTTCGGCGCAGGTTTCCCCGCCGACAAGAAAGACCCGCAGGCGCCGGCCAGTGAGCCGCCTCCTGGCACGCCGAACAAGTAACTCAACGGGGCCGCGCTGTTGTCGCGGCCCTTATGCTTTTCCCTTCAGGTTTTCAGCGCATGACCCAAGCCAAGCACCCGGTCGCCCCCAAAGTGGGGTTTGTCTCTCTCGGATGTCCAAATAACAATCTATCTATACATTTGCATCAGACAAAAAAATAGCCCGGCTTAGCCCGGGCTATTCGCTTTCTATCAATGGCTTACGCTACCTTCTTGAGTTCCTTGTGAGTGCAGGTCCGCATACCGGCGGGAGAGGTATAGACAACCAGATGGCCTTGGGACTGGAGGACGTTATTGTAGACCGATACAACGACTGCCCAGGCTTCGCGGGCTACGTCGGGGCTGTCATCGATCACGTTGCCGGCATCGTCTACGATAGCCAGCTTGGCAGTTCGGCCGTCCTTAGTCTTGATAATCAATCCTGTAGCGGTTGATCCGATGATTGTCGCATTCTGCAGGGGTGCTGAATCGGGGAACATGCAGCCTCCTAAGTAGCGCCTAGAACGGAATATCGTCGTCAAATCCGCCGAAATCAGCTGGCGGCATGGTGTTGTTGGCAGGGCGGTTGGCGCTGGGCTGTTGCGCGGGCTGGCTTGCCGGTGCGCCTTGGCCTTGTTGGCCAGCCGGCCGTTCCGGCGCCTTCCCGGCAAACTCCAGCCGCAGCACCCTCGCCCGCAGGGCAGCGCCTACGGTGCCATCACTCTTCTTGAACTGCTCGACATGCGGCTCCTCGAGCACCACGTCGATTTGCTGTCCCTTCACCAGGTATTGCGCTACCTTCTGCGCACCCTCTCCGAAGTAGCTGCCTTCAATCCACTGTACCTTGCGGTTGCCTTGTGCGTCCTTCTTGCCGAAGTTCGTTGCCAATGCCATCTGGACGACGGGCGTGCCGTCGGGTAGAAAGCGGACCTCGGCATCGCGGCCGAGTCGTGCGAGTCCGGTCAGAAACATGCTGGCCTCCTCAGCGCTTCGGTGCCGCGCGATCGCAGCCCGGGGTGGTGGAGTTGTCGAGGACGACGGCGTCGCCGGGCAGGGCCTCCAGGCGCTGGACATCGATCCAGTGATTGTCGGGGAGGGTGAAGCCGTCGGCCGACTTCGGCGAGATGAGCGCCTGGTTGCAGCCGGACAGGTACTGCACAAAGCCCGTCGCGATGCCGGTAAAGTTGGTGATGCGGTCGCGATAGGATTTGCCGAGAGTGATGATCGTCATAGGTTCTTTCAGTGTGAGTGGGGTTCTTAAGGTTTGTCGTAAGTCTCGATATACGGCCCATGAGTTGCTCATGCAGCCATCCCGTCCAGGCTGCTCTGCGCGTCGGCCTGGCCCTTCTGGCCGGCCTGGCGCTGTTTTTTCGTCCCTCCAGCCGGGCTTGACCGGCTGCTCTTAATCCCTTCGTCCCTCGCCGCGCCAGCGGCCTCGATAACCGCCTCGCCGGCCTCCGCTCCCCCCGCCTGCGCAGCCGTAGTCGGTTCCGCGGCTTCCTGGCCTTGCGCAGCCGCCTCCTCCCCCTCCGCCTGCGCAGCTTCGATCGGTAGGGGCAAGTTTTCAGGCGGCGGATTCTTGCCCGACTTGGGCTTCTTGGTTGCGAGCTCGGCCTGTATGGCGGCAGGATCGACGTGATAACGGCGCGCGGTGTCGAGTAGCTGGGACGGCGTGGTGATATCGCTGGAATAGCCCGGAACGTCCGTCATTCCAACCAGCGCGCACTCGATGCACAGCCGGGTCAGCTCGGGGAATGGCATGTCCTCCACCATTCCAGTCAGGTGGTGAATGCGGGCATGGTCATCGGAAAAGAGCTGATCAATATCGGCTGTCCAGGCCCGCGCAATGCGCTTTTGGCTCTCGTGGTAGATCCGCGTCCAGAACTGCCGCGTGATCAGCCGCATGTCGGCCAGGTCCGGACCGCCTGGGTAGCGTGCCGGCTTGCCGAGCAGGGTCTTGGCGCTGGTCGAGATCGCCGCGAACAACGCCCGCCGAAATACCGCCTCCGCCGCTGCGGCTTTTTCTCGCGCCTTCTCCTGGGCGATATGGCTGGGCAGCGCCTCCACGTCCTTCCGTAGCAAGCGATTGATGGCCTTCTGTGCTTCGTCCCTGTCGACAATCTCCACCAGTCGCCCCGTCTCGGGGTGGGGAAGCAGGCGCGTCGGGATGGGCGTGTCCTGCAGTACCTCCCGATAGGTCTTGTGCTGGCCATTCTCCGACGCGACCTGGAAGCACTTCTCGTCCAGCTTGATCGCACCGTCCAGGCTCGATGACAGCCCCCACGGCGCAACCTTTTTGGCTTCCTTTTCACTCAGCACCACCTGGCCGGCCTTCTTTGCCTCGGCGATCAGCTCCTGCAGGTGCATTTCCTTTTTTTCGACATAGCAGGAGGGGTCTGTACACACGTCTGCACTGCGCACGTCGCGATACAGATCCGGCTGGTTGCCGGTGCGCTTTTCGCAGGACTTGCAATGGCCGTGCACCAGCTCCAGCGTATTGCCGGGAAAGGGGGCCGTTTTCAGGTCCAGCATGTACCGCCGGCCAATGTGCTCGGCTGCCACCTTGGCGGACATGGGGTGCCCGTCGCCGAGCACCTCGGCCAGCGCCTTATCCTGCAGCTGCGGCGGGATCCGCGCCACCATCAGCGCTACGCTCTTCTCCAGCTCACCGCTCCGGTAGGCCTCCCGTCCTGCGGGCCCCAGGGCGAGCAGCTTGAGGCGCCCGTACACGTAGCCTCGGCTCTTGTTGAGCTTCATGGCCAGCAGCTCGGCCGTGTAATTCCCGAATTTAAGCAGCGCCTCAAATCCCTCTGCTTCTTCCAGCGCATTGAGGTCATCGCGCTGGAGATTCTCGATCACTTGGATCTCCAGTACCTCTTCATCGCCAAGATGCTTGACCATGCCAGGTATCAGTTCGAGGCCCGCATCGCTTGATGCCCGCCACCGGCGCTCACCGGCGATAAGGTGGTATAGCGGACGATCCATTCCTTCTGGAGTTTCATAGTG
The DNA here is from genome assembly GCF_058800215.1 of Zoogloea sp. GW822-FHT05C07. Taxonomy (NCBI): domain Bacteria; kingdom Pseudomonadati; phylum Pseudomonadota; class Betaproteobacteria; order Rhodocyclales; family Zoogloeaceae; genus Zoogloea; species Zoogloea sp. GW822-FHT05C07. Next base: position 949,719 of record NZ_CM179510.1, on the reverse strand, counting down.
TGCCGGCCATGGGCGCACTATGATCGGCTGCAGCACTCCATGCTTCAGCACGCTGGCCTTCATCTCTTCATGCTTGATCGGGTTAAACGTCTTGCGTGGCTGATACGGTCCTGGACAAATCGTCTTTACCCCCAGCACTTGCGACTGCATCGCCTTTGCGTAGGGAGCATCGGGATCGTAGTCTTGGCTATGCATATTCAATCCCCGCTCTTCGCTTGTTGCCCAGCACCCTGAACGATGATCGCGTACTGGAATTCGGCACCTTCATGAGCAGCCCAATAGGCATACTCATCTTCGTCTCCGGCGTCATTCCATGCACCGAAGTCAGGCCATGTCGGAAGCTTGACGCGCCATGCCGCAGGCGGCCGGTTGCGCAGCTCGTCCAAATCAACTTGGGCCTTCCTCAGCCGGCGCACCAGCTCAAGCACGACGGCGGGGTTCGCGGCGGCGCAATAGGCCGCGTGCTCCGGAACATCGAATGTCCCCACGTGATGCCTGCTGCGCCCCTCATCAGCCAAGCTGAAGTCAGAGAAAAGGTGCAGGCTCTCCCACCTCTCGTTGTACTGCTTGGCCTCTTCCGAAAACCGTTTCGTCTCAGTCGTGTCGAGCAGCCGACCCTGCTGCCATCCCTTGCCGCCGGCCGCCTTCGCCAGCTGATCCAGCTTGTCCAGATCAATCCCCATGGTTGCCTCCTTGGTTCGCGCCATATGCTCGGGCAAGTTCTGCCTCCAGTGCGTCCTCGTCATTCGCCAGATCTTCGTTAATTCGATCGCAAGCTTCTTCTGCCGCCTCTTCGCTTTCAAACCCAGCGATGGTTTCAAAAGAGCCGTCATCGAGTTGTCGCTGGCATGCCCATCGTGTGCAGTCGTCATCGAGAGCGACGACGTGAAATCGCGGAATTAGGCTCATCTTTCAATCCCCATTTTTCATTCACCGAAAATTGGTGACTTTGCAAACGAGCTCACGGATCGCCTCACACGTGCGCCGCTGGCCCAGATAGACATTCGGGCCGTACTCGTTCTTGCGATACAGCAAATAGCGGATGCCTGTGGAAGTCGCTCTCTCGACCACGAGACATCCGTGGTCGCGAGCGATCTGCTTGGCTTCGATCAGCTGCTGCAGCGGGCTGTGGCGGCGGCACATCGCGTGGACTCCCAGGGCTGGATGCTCGGCCGCACTTCGGCCACCTGCAGCGGACGGGCGATGACAACTGTGCCGGTGGTGCTGGCCAGTGCCATCTGCACGGCCGCTTCGTTTGCCGCCTCGAGGCCGTCGCACACTTGGTAGCCGGCGCTGATCACGTAAGGGCCGCCCGATGCGTCGGGTGCTCCAGTCAGGTGGTCGGCCACGGCCTTGGCCACCACGCACAGGCCCAGATCGGACGGATCGCGCGGATCGGTGGCTGGGAAGAGGGGCGCCAGCACGTCATACGTCGCCTCGATCTGCCGGTCATCTTCCACGGCCTGGCTGGTGATCCGCAGCACCTCGGCCTCGAACAGCTCCAGCGGGTCGGCGCCCTGGATCTGCGCCATCACGCCAATGCCCATGGAGCCAGACAGCCGCTTGACCATGTCGACTAGCCGCTGGTTGACATCGAGCATCGTGCTCTGTGCGTCGATCAGTCTGCTCATGATCTGCACCGTCACGTGCATCGGCTCGCCGTCGCGGCTGTAGGGCTCTACGATTGGAAGGATCTGGCCGAACTCGTCATAGGCCTTGCCCAGTAGGCCCTGGATGTTCTTCTCCGTCTCGACTCGGGCATTGTTCTCGGCTAGCAGCTGCTCGTGGCTCTGCACCAGGCCTGCCACGATCTCGGGTAGCGGGATGTGACCCATGTCTTCAGTGATGTAGCCCTGGAGGGCCTCCCGAATCTGCAGGTGCATCTGCAAATGCCGCGGGAGCATGTCCATGTCCAAACCGTCGCCCCCTTCCGTCGGCGCCGGGGGAGCAGCGCTTTCGGAAGGGGCGTTCTCGGGACGGACGGCGCCTTCGGAAAGGGAGGAACGCCCCTCCGCAATCGCCGCATCCGGGGTTGTTTCCGACACTCCCGGCTTGTCGTCCGCGGGCTGGTCCGCCACCGCGGTGGAAATCTTGCGGGCCTTCGTCTCGGCCTTGCCTGCCGCCGCCTTGATATCGTCATTCAGTGCTACCGCCTTCTGCGCCCGGGCCACCCACTTCTTGCCCTCGGCCGTCAGTCGGTAAGCCACGCTACCGCCCGCGTCGTCGCGCTTGCGGGCCACAAGCGGCAGAGTGATGTTGATGCACGCGTTGACGTTGCTCGTGAACACCTTCCGCTCCAGCCCCGTCTCGGCCAGCAGCGTCTCGATGCCGGCTTCCACATGCTTGGCAATGGTGGACAGGATCAGATAGCGGGGGCTTTGGCTCTGCGGAATGCTCATGATTGCGTGCTCCGGGTCGAAGGAATGGGGTCGCGGCTGTAGGCAAGCTGGGCGCAGGGCACCGGCACCGCCTTGCGGCCATCGGGGAGGGGGACGAAGTGGGTGCAGGCAAGCTGCATATGCAGGCCATGGCTGCAGGTCCAGCGATGCACCTGGCTCGGGCTGATCGAATGGATCACCCCCGTGCAGCGCTGGCAGTTTTCATCGGGAGGAACCTGCGCCCGGGCATCGGTGTGGGAATAGCTCACGGCTGGGCCTCCGCAAGTTGCGGGCGGGAATCCGCCCAGTCGTCGGAGATCTGCGTGGCCACCAGGGCGGCCAGCAGGCAGGCAACGAACACCGCCGTATCGCGGTGCTCGCGCAGGTAGCGGATCACACGGCGCATGTCGGCACCTCCATCACAAGGTGCAGCTGCCGGCCGTCCTCGGAGCGCAGGCCGATCGTCACGCCTTTGCCGCCCTGCATCGGTCGGGCGTTCGCCGCCCGATAGCCATGCCGTGCCAGAAAGTTGATCCACGGTGCGGCCAGCGCGTCCTCCACCACCACGAAGAACTCGCGCCAGGCCAGCCAGCCCACCTCGGCCCGGCTCAAGCCGGCGGCATCGGCTGCGTCCAGCAGGTCCTCGAGGTCGTAGATGTCCGGTGCCGCGTGATGGGCCTTGTCGGCCAGGTGGGGCAGGTGTCGGCGAAAGATCGCAAAGAGATCCATGTCAGCCTCCGAGCACGCTCGAAAGGCCGAGCAGCACGCCGGCGCCCACGCCAGCCAGCATCAGCAGGCCACCGACGACGATCATCAAGAACAGGCCGAGTCCGCAGGGTTCGCCGTTGCGGCACGGGGGGATGGGCGCGCGGCGCATGGTCAGCGCTCCAGCACCGGAAGGCCTTCGGAGCGGCGACGCCAGTGGCGGGCATGGGCAGCCTTGATCTCGTTATGTGCACTCATAGCCTCGCAGGGGTCCAGCAGGCCGAGTAGCTTGAGTGTGATCAGTACTGCTCGCTCGAAAGAGTTGGTATCCCCAAGGTTCGCGGCCTGGAGTGCGCCAAGCTTGGAGTCATCAAAGAAATATCGAGCTGTCTGCTCCATCTTGGAGAGCTCGTTGGCCAGCTTGAGGATGTCCTTCTTTGCCTCGCCGAGTAGGTCGAGCGCGTCTTCAATAGCCCAGAAGGGCACATCGGTGTGGGTCTTTGACCAGCGATCGGCAATCACCGATGCCTCTTGTGCAATCGTTTTCACACTGTCCTCCACACTCCCCGCCCGGTGGTCAGCGACCAGCTTCGGTGGGTGTGATGGACTGATTACACATCTTGTGTGTTTTGTTGTCAAACAAAATGTGTGAGTCGGGCCGAAAAAAAACCCGCATGAGCGGGCGTCGGATCGGCGGGTTTGATCTATGTTGGCGAGTCAGATGGGGCAATGTCCCGCCCGCAGTGTTTGCACACCTTGGCCTCACGCTTTACCAGCTCGGCACAGTGCGGGCAGGCTACAGACCGGGCTGCTTCTCGCGCAGCTGCGGCCTGCTCGGGGTTGTAGGTCTGGTCAAACTCCGCGTCGGACGAAATGAAGTAGTAGATGCCCTCCAATAGGCCCAGGATAGCCGGCACATACGTCCAGCAAAAAAGCAGGTACAGGATTCCGGTGATGTATTTGCCCAGGTACATCCGGTGGATGCCCAGGCCCCCGAGAAAGAATGCCAGGATGGCTGCGGTTGTTCTTGATTTCACGGTCCGTATGCCTATTTTAGGTAGTAAAATATCGATATATTGAAATTATCATTTTTATCAGATTTGCATGCCTATCAAGCGCGGACCGTACCATATTCGATCCACCAACTCGGCTCGAACTGCAACTGCACTCCGTGAGGCGGCCCGAGTGGCCGATCGGGGTGAGGCGGATGGGGCCGGCATCACGTTGCTCAAGCACGACAATAAATACGACTCCAGGCTTGTCGGGCTCATGGATACCCGGCGAGAAATCGCTGTGAAAGCGTTGCTTCGGTTCCTGATCGCAACGGCATTGTTAGATGACTGAAAAGCATAGCGCCTGCCGGGTGCCTCCGGCAGGTCGGGTCGAGGTGTGACTGTCGCCATGCTGCATCCACAAGAGCGGCCCTTCGTCCGTTAAAGCTAACTCCCGTCCCCAGCCTTGCCAGCTGGGGATTTTTTTTGCATAAGCCCGGCCAGTTTTGAATCCATATTTTCTGACGCAAACCTTGCATGCCGTTCGGGATTGTGCGGTGCGGGTCCAGGATTATTTGCGGAATTTTTCACATTTGCAGTTTGTAATAGTCCCAAACTAATTTTGTTGAATAAGCTTTCCCGGCCACCGAGGGTTTCAAGGGTAAGTCCAACGGCGCCAAGTGCGCCTTCAATGCATGTCAGCAGCTGCTCGGTGCAGGCGCTGACCGACAGATCGCCATAGCCGGCGGTCGGCTCCATTGCTACGTGTAGCGGATCAGGCGTTCCTCCGTCACCCTCCTCAAGCCACCTGGCCGGCACGCCGATGCGCTTCTCTGCCTTGATCATCGCTTTATGGGGCATCCCTCGCGAAACCCAATTGCCAAGCGTCTGGCCGGACACGTCGAGCTGGGCGGCAAGGCGCGCCGGCTCTTTGATGCCGAGCTTCTCCGCTGCGAATTGATATAGGCGCTGTGTTGTTTCGTGCATGGCCTATTGTCCCCGGCTACACATTCTGTTTGGACACAAACTGTTTGCATTGAGCGCACACATATTGTGTAATGTGTGCATGGACGCAGATCTCTCCCGCAAAGTCATCGATGCCGCCGGCGGAAGCACGGCTTTTGCCGGCCTGCTCGGTATTGCCAACGCCCCGCATGCCTCGTCCCGCGTCAATAACTGGCGCAGCCGCGGCATACCAGACAAGGTCCATGTCGCCCACTTCGATTTAATCCGCGGTCTCGTCGCCAAAGCCGTCCAGTCCGAGCAAGGCGTCCCGACGCCCGGTCCTGCCGCGCCATCCAGTACCGCAGCAGGCGAATGACCATGATTACTGTCTCCTCCGCAGTAGCTTCCCCGTCCGTGTCGAAAGATGCGGACGGGATTTTTTTGCTGCTCGGATGTGACATCGCTGTACCCCAAAACAAGAACTTGATGGCTCAACTGTAGGAGGAATGCAGTCATGTCGACACGTGAAAAACCCCCGGTGCACACGGTCCCGAAGGCCCCGGTAAAAGACCGCTACCGTCCTTTCTTTGTCGCCCTCCGGGCTGCGGCAGACCGTCACCCCGGCGGAATCACCGCCCTGGCTCACCTGCAGGGGCGCAATGCCCAGGTGATGGCCAACGCCCTCAATCCCAACTACGACCAGGCCACCCCCTCGGCCGACATGCTGCTTGCCACCATCGAGCAGCTGCAGCCCGTCGAGGCCATCAACTACCTCGCCATGATGTGCGCCCGCACCACGGTGCCGGTAGGCGTGGGATGCAGTCCCCGCGAGGCGATGCTGGGCTTCCTGCAGCTCTCGGCCGCGGTCGGCGAGGCCACGCAAGAGGCCTCCAGCGATCTGCAGGACGGCCGCCTCGACCCCGACGAGCGCACCCGCCTCCTGCCGTTGCTCGACCAGCTCATCACCGCCGCCGTCGAATTTCGCGCAGTGGTGGCGTCATGACCGACGATGACCGCGCCACCCAGCAAGAGGAACTGGCCCGCGAGGCCTGCCTCAAGCTCCGCAAGCCCGAAGGCCCCGCCGCCACCGGCCATTGCCTCAACTGCGGCGAGCCGCTTGAGGCCGATCACCGCTGGTGCGATGCCGATTGCCGCCGTGACTGGGAGGCCCGTACAGGGCGCTGACCATGTCCCTCATAAAGTTCGATGTGCTCGCTGAGAAGGCTCTCGCGCGCGCGGAGTGGCTGCTGGGGCAGTGGCTGCCGGGCGGTTACAAGCTCGGCGGCGAATGGCGCTGCCGAAACCCCTTGCGCGCCGACCAGCATGAGGGCAGCTTCAGCGTCTCGCTCGTCAATGGCGCCTGGGGTGACTTTGCGTCCGACGACAAGGGCGGCGACCTGGTCGAGCTCTACACCTACCTCTTCCATGGCGGCGGGAAGCCCACTGCAAAGCAGCGCGTTACGGCCGCGCGCGAGCTGGCCGACCTCCTCGGCTGCCCGGATCTCGTTCCACCGCCGCCCAAGGGTCAGGCCGCGCCCGTCGAGCACCGGGCGGGCACTGCGCCCCCATCGCCGACGGCTGGCGAGGCTACCCGCGAGCGTCGCACCAGTTGGGTTCCCGTGCTGCCCGTGCCGGATGATGCTGAGGCAGCGCCCCTGGCCCACGAATTCCGCGGTATCCCTGAGCGCAAGTGGATGTACCGGGGAATTGATGGCGAACTCCTCGGCTACGTCTGCCGCTTCCGCTCGTCTGACGGCGGAAAAGAGATCATCCCGCTCACGTATGCCCGCAACGAAAAGTCCGGCCGCTACGCCTGGCGCTGGCTCCAGTGGGATGCCCCGCGCCCCCTCTATGGCCTCCACCGCCTGGCCGCGCGACCTGATGCGACCGTCCTGGTGGTCGAGGGCGAGAAGTGTGCCGACGTGGCCTGGGAGCAGCTTCCCGATCTCATCCCCATTGCCTGGCCCGGCGGTGGAAAGGCCGCCGACAAGGCCGACTGGTCCATTCTGGCCGGCTGCAAGGTCATTACTTGGGCAGACTGCGATTCCAAGCGCCGCAAGCTCTCCCGGGCCGAGGCTGATGCCGGTGCCGATCCGGCCGCGCAGCCCTACCTGCCCGCCGCCGAGCAGCCCGGCATCAAGACCATGCGCCAGATCCGCGAGATCCTCGCCGAGCTCGACTGCCGCATCTGGGACGTGACTCTGCCGGCTGTCGGCGAAGTGCCCGACGGTTGGGATATCGCCGATGCCGTCGAGGGTGGCCTGGTCGGTGACGAGCTGGCCGCCTGGATGCGCCAGCGCCTCGTTCAGTGCCATCCTGCTCCAGCCCCGGCACCTTTGCCGCCCGAGTGCTCCACGGCCCCCGATCCTGAGCCCCCGGAAGCCCCTCCACCGTCGGAAGATGCTGCGCCGGCAAAAAAGGGCAGGGGAGGCAAGCCCCCTCGCGCCCCGAAGCCGCCGCCCGACTGGGACGACCCCGACGCCTGGCGCTACCGCCTGCGCACCGACAAGGACGGCAACGTCACCGGCTGCCTCGCCAACATTCACGACGTGCTCACGCGCCGCGAAGAGTGGGTTGGCGTCATCGCCTACGACGAATTCGCCCAGCGCACCGTGAAGCTGCGTCCAGCTCCGTACGATGCCCAGGAGGGTATAGGCGAGTGGTCTGGTGTTGATGACACCCGTACAGCCATTTGGCTGACACACGAAGAGCGGATGACTCCGACCTCAGCCAATGTCGCCGAGGCCGTAGAGGTCCTGGCACGCCTGAATGCCTTCCATCCCGTGAAGGACTGGCTTGCGAGTCTCCCTGTGTGGGATGGGGTCAATCGGATTGATCACTGGCTGTGCGACTTCATGCAGGTGATCGATTCGCAGTACGTCCGCATGGTGGCGAGGTTTTACCTTATCGGTATGGTTGCCCGCGTGCTCGATCCGGGCTGCAAGATGGACAACTGCCTAGTGCTCGAAGGCGACCAGGGCCTCCAGAAATCCACTGCATTACGCGCGCTGGCCGGCGAGTGGTTCATGGATACCGACCTCGACCTGCACAACAAGGACGCCATGTCAGCCCTGCAAGGGGTTTGGCTGCACGAGTTCGCCGAGCTAGGCTCCTTGGCACGGACCGAATCCACGAAGCAAAAGAGCTTCCTTTCCCGCCGCGAAGACAAGTACAGGCCGGTCTATGGCCGCCGAGACATCCGCGTCCCGCGGCAGCTCGTTTTCGCGGGCTCAACGAACGAATGGCAGTGGAACAAGGACCCGACTGGCGGCCGCCGCTTCTGGCCCGTCGATTGCACGGATGAGCTGGACATTGCAGGCCTGCAGGCGGCAAGGGTCCAGCTCTTTGCTGAAGCGCTTGCTGCCTACAAGGCGGGTGAGCGCTGGTGGCCTACCCGTGAAGAGCAAAAGACCATCTTCGACCCGGAGCAGCTCAAGCGTGAAGCGCCAGACGATCTTGTCGACGCCTTACACGACTGGGTCTATGCCCGCGTAGCGGACTTTAGCGCCTACATGGCGGCGACCGAATGCCTCAAGCTGGACGCCTCCAAGCTCACCCGTGACATGCAAACGCGCATCGGCATCGCCCTGCGCAAACTCGGCTGTACGCGCATCGAAAAGCGCAACGGCATGACCAGGTATTGGTACAAGCCCCCCGTTCGAAATGGGGCCACGTCGCACACTGGTCAGCCGTCAGCGTCCATCGAGCTCGAAGAGGACGACATGGAATCCGGAAGGAGGTATCGTGCGCCCTTCTGACAGCCGTTTCGCTCTTTCCAACTTCCTAACGTTGGGAAGGTTGGGAACAGGTTGGGAACCCCTGGAAGCCGCGCTAGCACTGGCGCTTCCTAACCTTCCCAACCTTCCTAACCTGTTCTCCCGCGTGTACACGCGTACACACACGGGGGCGTGCGGGCAGGCGGGCGGGCGGGCACGCGTGCGCGCACGCGCCCACCCATCATTTCATGTTAGGAACGTTAGGAAGGTTAGGAAGGGGCAGCAATGGCGCGGGTTTCAGCCTTCCCAACCTGCTCCCAACCTTCCCAACGTTGGGCAGATCGGTGCGCATCATGGCTGATCTCGCCCACATGCGCCGCCAGTGGGCCGCCCTCATGCCCATGCTGGCCTACACTGGCTGGACCGAAGCCGACATCGAGGCCCTCACTGCCCAGGCCAAGGCCGACATGGCCAGCGGCAACCCCGTCCTCCTCGACGCCTGGGCCACCTGGCTGCGCATCACCACCTCCACGCTCATCGTCCGTAGCTGCACCACCTGCGCCTACCAGGCCCATCCCGGCCTCGGCAACACCTACTGTGCCGGCCCCCGTGCCGACCTCCATCCGGTCTATACCCCCAACCATCCCCTGCGCCGCTGCCCGCCCGACAGCGGCCGCACCTGCACGTTCTGGATTCGCCAGCCATGATCCCGATCACCATCACCATCAAGCACGACTTCCCGAAACTCATAGAAGAAATGAAGGCTGTGAGCGACCGCCACGCCAACTCGGCGACTATGCGTGCCCTTAATTCAACCATCCGCCAGGGTGAAGCCGAGATGGCTCGGCAAATCAGCCGCGCTTACCGCATCAAGCAGTCGGAAGTGCGCGATCGCCTCAGTACCAAGCCCGCACGAAAGGTGGGCGAAGGCTACAAGCTCGAAGTCTTTCTTGAGGCATCCAAGCGCGGACAGGGCCGCTCGATGAACCTGATTGCATTTCATACAGGCGGCGGCCGGCTGCTCAAGTCTGGCCAGCGTCAGCAGCTGAAATTCCAGATCCGTCGAGACGGCGGCCGAAAGCTGATCCCCGGCGCTTTCATCGGTAACAAGGGGCGCACGGTGTTCATTCGAGAGGGAAAGCGCCGCCTTCCCATCAAGGCAGTGAACACCATTGATGTAGTCCAAATGTTCAATGTTCGCAGGGTCAATGAGGCAGTGCGGAGGTTGATGCTAGACCGCTTTGAAGACAACTGGCGCCGCGAGCTTCACAACGTCGCGTGGATCTACAAGTGATCGTCCTCGCCGCCCACCCCATGCCCGGCGCCACCGCCACCGGCCCAAACTTCCGCTCAGGACGGTGGTCCAGCCCCGAAACCAGGCCAGCCGACCCCCTTCTGGGTCCTTCCACGCCGCCTCCCCTACGGCGCGAGACGACCCCGAATTTTCTCCAGTTTTTTGTTGAGCAGCGAGGTAAGTAAGTGCGGATCATCGGGCAGGAACAGATTGCAAGCCTGTTTGGCGTGGCGCCGAAGACCATCGTGGAGTGGCAGGAGGCCGGGTTTCCGATCGCGCTGCGCGGATCGCCGGGGATCCCGTCGGAGTACGAGAGCGACGCCTGCATCAACTGGTTGGTCGCGCGCGAGGTCCGCAAGGCTTGCACCGAGACGCCTTCTGATCGCTTGGCTCGCGTAAAGGCCGATCAGATCGAGATGGCCAACATGAGGGAGCGCGGCCTGCTGATCCCCGCTGCTGAAATTGAGCCCCGCATGACCGGGGCCATCATCGCAGCGCGTGAACGGCTGCGCGGCGATGCGGTACCGCTGGCGCGGCGAGCGCTCGGAAAGACCGCCGACGAAGTCGAGGCGATGCTGACTGAGACATTCGACGCCTTCCTGACCGAGCTGAGCCGGTGGAACCAGGACGACCTCGACGAGGACGAGGACGACCAGCTGGAGGGCGACGACGAGTGAACGCCCCCGGCAAGCGCATCCACGCCCCCTGGGCCATGCGATCGCTCAACGCGATGCTTGCGCGCGCCTTCACGAAGTTCCGGCCGAGGCCAAAGGAGCCCATGATCGAGTGGGTCGAGAAGTACCGCCGCCTCAGCACCGAGGAGTCCCCCGACTTCGGTGGTGATCCACCGCGCCCGTTCTCGCTCGACAACATCCCGGCAATGCGCGGGATCTTTGCCGCCTGTTCTGAGCGAAAGGTCCGTCGCGTCGTACACCAAAAAGCTGCGCAGGCGGCGCACACGGGTGGCCTCGTCTGCTCGATCCTCGGCTACCACATACACCGCGACCCCTGCATCATCGTGGTCATGTTCCCGCGCGTGCAGTCCTCGAAGGACTTCGCGACCGAGAAGTTTGACCCGATGATCCGGAGCACCAAGGCTCTGAGTCGCCGCCTGCGGCTCAAGTCCCGCACCGACGGCAATAGCACCACCCGCAAAAAATTCGATGGCGGCCTCATCAAGTTCGTTGCCTCCAATTCCCCGGCCGACGTCAAGTCCACCACCGCCAAGGTCCGCATCGTCGAAGAGCCGGACGACACTGCCAAGGACGTCCGTGGCCAGGGTAACTCCATCGCCCTGCTGCGCGAGCGCGGCAAGACCGTCCGCGAATCCTTCGAGCTGATCGGCGGAACCCCCACCGCCAAGGGCGCGTCGCAGGTCGAGAAGGAGATGCAGACCACTGACCAGCGCTACTTCTACGCCTTCTGCCACCACTGCGGCGAATCGCACAGCCCCGAGTTCGAGCACGTCACCATCCCCGGCCTCAACCTCAGCCCCGAAGAGTTGGCCGACCCGACCATCGACGAGCGCTATCCAGCCCGCCCGATCTATGGTCGTGCCCGCTGGGAGGATGCCTTCTATACCTGCCCGCACTGCGGCGGCCTATGGACCGACGAAGAGCGGGTCGCCAACATTCGCGCGGCGGCGGCTGTACCGCCGCTTTACGGCTGGCTTCCCACCACTGAAAGCCCTGATCCTGGCTTCTACAGCAACGAACTCCTGGCTGTTTTCGAGGGCTCCTACGTTCCACGGCTGGCCGAAAAATACCTGCGGGCGCTGCACCTGCTGGAGCAGGGCGACCCTACCGAAATGATTGCCTTCGAAAACAGCACCCGCGGGCGATGCTGGGAGTACAAGGGCGAGCTGCCGGAAGAAGACGAGCTCCGTGCCCGCGCCGAGAAATACCTCGAATGGTCCATCCCCGTCGGCGGCATCGAGGTCGTCATGAACGTCGACGTCCAGCACGACCGCCTGGCCGTGACCGTCTGGGCCATCGGCCGCGGTGACGAAATGTGGCTCGCCTACTGGGGCGAACTCTACGGCCAGACTATCGTTGCGCACGCCGGTTCCTGGCTCGAGCTCGAGCTGCTCATGGCCCGCAAAGTCCACCACGCCACCGGCGCCCGGATCCCCGTTCGCGCCGTGTCCATCGACTGCGGCGACGGCAACACCTCGGACGCCGTCTATGCTTTCGTCCGTCGCCACAATCGCGCCGATCGTCCCGTCCTTGCGACCAAGGGCGCCCCCGACGACGAAGGCCGCGTCGAAATCTGGACGCCGCCCAAGGCCATCGATCCCAACAACAAATCCACTAAAGCCAGCCGCTTTGGCGTCCAGGTTCACATCATCGGTACCGCCAAGGCCAAGGACCTCATCCTCGGCGGCGCCACCGGCCACGGCCGCATCCGCCTCACCGGAAACGGCCCCGGCCGCATGCACTGGTATGAAGGCGTCCGAGACGATCTCTATGAGCAACTGCTCTCCGAAATCAAGATCCCATCACGCTTTGACCCCCGGAAGAAGCGCTGGAAGGCCCGCACCGACCGCCGCAACGAGGCTCTCGACTGCACTGTCCAGGCCGTCTATCTGTCGCGCCACCTCAAGCTGCACCTCCGCAAGCCCCACCAATGGGACCTCGCCGAGCTCCGCCTGCGCCAGATCAACATGCTCGACCCGGAAGAGGAGGGTGCCCAAGTGCACACGCCTGCACAGGCCTCCGTGCAGCCGGCTCCGTCGGCGGCGGAATCCACCCCCGCATCCTCTGCCGCCCAGACCACCGCGCCGAGCTGGGCCTCGCTTATGGCCAAGCGCAAGGAAGCACGCCGTGGATAACCTGACGGAAGTCCTCGCCCTGGCAAAGCGCGAACTCAAAGACGTGCCGCCCGACGTCTGGGACCGCTTCGAGCGCCTCATCCGCGCCAACTTCGGCACCCGCCGCATCTACGTCCAGTCCCAAAAAAAGCGCACCCGCCTCGACCAGATCGCCGCGGCTGGTGACCAGGCCGACGCCGCCACCATCTCCCGCATGCTCGGCATCTCCGTCCGCCGCGTACAGCAACTAAAAAACCTAAAATAAATTTTGACACGAACAATATTCGTGCTATTGTAAACACATGGACGCGATGAATGCGACCGACAGCCAGCTAGGAGCAAGATCATGAAAACCATGTCTTTCGACAAATGGATGGATCAAGCCGACATGCCGCGTCAGGATCAGTTCGGCCAGTGGTACGACGGAGAGACCGGTATTTATTTCGATCCTGAATCCAAGGCGCCCTTCAACAAGCAGCTTCCGCAGTTCTGGGGCAAGCGCGTTTTTTTTACCGAGCTGCGCAACCGTCAGATGGAAATTCTGGTGCAGAACAGCCGTCTGTCTGAAGTAGGCCGCCGCGTGATTCCGCGCCAGGTGTTCGACACCCGCCCGGAGGGCGACGAAGCCCAGACCGAATGGGCCTGTAATCTCGTCGGAGTATCGATGCGATGAGATCCACCGTCATCGTGAGCTGGTGTCCGCGCACGCTGCGCTATGAGATAACCATCGTCCAGAAAAACGGCCGGCACCTGACTGGTCTGGATGGCGGCGGTAGTGAAGATCACGCGGCAGCAGCTCGGGCTGCCATGTATTCGGCCTGCCATTGCCTCCCCAACCCGCAGGGCGGTGACGTGATGGGGCCAAAAGCTGTGCTCGATCTAATCCCTCAGCATCTTCGCAATGTTCCTCCCGCATCTCAAAGAAAGGACTAAATCATGCCCAGCACATTTGCCGTCGTTAATGCCCCTGGATTCGAAAATGGCGACCCAGAAATGCGCATCTACAGCACCCACGAGAATGCGGACCTTGCGGAGAGGGAAGCCCGTTGCCACGACTACATCGAGGCCGGAACCCATCGCTACATGAAGCCGCGCGGCGTTATCGAGGTTTTTGAATCAGTTGAAAAAGGGGATGTCGTCTGGAACGATACTCCGGGCCGCACTGCCTGGAAGTGGGTATGACTCCGATCCAACTCACCAACCGCCCGCCCGCCGCCCTGGTCACCGCTACCCGCCAGGCCCACGGCTACACCCAGCTCCAGTGCGCCACCATCGTCTCCACCACTGCCCGCACCTGGCAAAAATACGAAGACCGGGATGAAGCCATGCCCCTCGCCATCTGGTGGCTCTTCCTGCTGCGCCTCGGCGAAATAACCCCGGGTCAGCTGCCGCCCATCCCCCAGCGCCAGCGCATCCCAGCCGCTGCCTGAAATTCCTTGCCTAGAAATTTCCACCCCTAAAAACCATCCTCCGGGGCATGACAAGCCCCGATACCCTCCGCGCCGGCGACTCCGCCGACTGGACCGAAAGCCTCCCCGACTTCCCGGCTGCTGACGGCTGGGTCGCCAAGGTCCGCATCCTCTTCAAGGCCGGCACGGCGGAGGACCTCACTGGCACAGCCTCGGGCACTGACTGGGCCTTCTCCGCCTCGGCCACCCTTACCGCCGCCTGGCCTGCCGGCCCGGCTACCCTGGTGCTCTATGTCGAGCGTGGTGCGGGTGGTGCTGCCCAGCGCGGCACCTTGCGCCAGCGTGCCCTCAGCGTCCTGCCCAACCTACTGCAGGCCAGCACCTTCGACGGGCGCAGCCCCAACCGCATCGCCCTGGCCGATTGCGAATCCGCCCTCGCCAAGTATGTCAGCGCCGGCCAAGCCCACGTCCAGTCCTACACCATCGCCGGCCGCACCATGCAATTCCGCGGCACCGCCGAAATCCTCGACCTCATCCGCTACTACAAGGCCGAAGTCGCCAAAGAGGATGCCGCTCTCGCCATCCTCAGCGGTGGCACCCCCGGCCGCGTCTACACAAAGATCTGACCCATGGGCTTCCTCGACCGCATCTTCCGTCCGGCGGCCCCCGCCGAAGCCGCCGCCGATCGCCAGGCCTGGCTCGACCGCACCATCTCCAGCGCTGCCGGGCAAGTCCAGCAGCAGATGCACGCCGCCATCCGCCACGCCGCCCGCAGCTTCGAGGCCGCCGAGACCCCAGCCTGGACCGACTCCTGGCCCACGCACTGCGGCGCCATCAATCAAGACTTGCAGATGCAGCTCCCCACGCTCATCGCCCGGGCGCGCGGCATCGCCCGCAACAACGAGTGGGCCATCAAGTACCTGTCCGATCTGCATGACAACACCTGCGGCGATACCGGCATCCGCATGCAGTCCCGCCTCAAAAAGCCTGGCCCTGGCGGGAAGTCCGTCTCCGATACCGAAGCCAACGCTGCCCTCGAATCCCTGTGGGAAAAGTTCTGGGCGCGCCCCGATGTCGCCGGCTACACCGGCCGCCAGATCGAGGATCTCGCCCTCAACGCGCTGGAGACCGATGGCGCCATCCTTTACCGCCTGCGCCCCGGCGCTGGCCCGCTCGGCTTCCAGGTCCAGATGCTGCCGGTCACGCTCCTCGATACCACCCTCAACCGGGACTGGGGGAGCAACCGCATCCGCATGGGCATCGAGATCAACAACGACAACCTGCCCGTCGCCTACTGGCTGTTGCTTGCCGACCCCAACGACTCGCCCACCAGCTACATCACGGTCGGCCGCCACGTCCGCATTCCCGCCGCCGAGATCCGTCACTACTACCACGTCCAGGAAGTCGGCCAGCTACGTGGTGTTCCGGGCCTCGTCAATGGCGCCCGGCGCATCTGGCTCACCAAGGCCTTCGAAGAATCCGCCGCCGTCGCCTCCATCAACGCCGCTCGGCGTGAAGGCTTCTTCAAGTCCATTGACGGCGAAGCGCCCAGCGGCTTCGCCGACCAGATCGTCTCCGCCACCCTCGACGCCGCCAAAGCCGCCGGCAAAGAGCTCACGCCGGAAGAGGTCCGCCAGATCATGGCCGCGGCCGAGAAGTACAACACCACCATGCCGGGCCAGTTCGACACCCTCCCGCAGGGTTACGACTTCACGCCCTTCGAAAGCAAGTGGCCCAACGTCAGCGCTGAAGGCTTCGTCAAGGGGCATCTGCGTGCCTGGTGCAGCGCCCGCGGCGTGTCCTATACCTCCATCGGCAACGACCTCGAAAGCGTCAATTACAGCTCGGCGCAAGTCGGTATGACCGCCGAGCGCTACCACTACCAGCGCCTGCAGGCAGATCTCATCAGCTGGCTGCACGCCTGCATCTTCGAGGCCGCGCTCCCTTACCTGCTGCTCCGCGCACCCGCCATCCTCAAGTACAGCCGCCTGCCGGACTACCTCTCCGCCGCCGCCTTCCAGGGCCGCCGCTGGGAACCCATCGATCCCCACAAGGGCGCCGCTGCCAACGAAATCCTCCTGCGCGCCAAGCTCATCAGCCGCCGCCGCATCTGGCTCAACGCCGCGCAAGACCCCGACGAGATGCAGGCCGAGATCGATGAGGACATCGCCCGCAACGGCGCCGTCGCCACCCCCAACCAGCCCGCACCCTCTGCCGCCCAGGATTCCGCCGACGGTGGCGCCGATACCGGCGGCGACAAGGCCTCCGCCTGAAATTCCTTGCCTAGAAATTTCACCCCCTCGCCGCGAGACTCCCACCATGCCCACCGCCACCACTCCTCACGCTATCGGGACGCGCAGCCGCATTGACGGGCGCCTCGAGCGCTACTTCCCGGCCCAGCTCAAGATCCGCCTCCTCGACCCCGCCGACCCGCCCGCCGATCCCGAAATGGACGGCGGGGAAGGGGAGGGCGAGGACGATCAGCCCGCCGCTCAACTCCTGCGCCTCGAGCTATCCGTCTCGTCCGAGGAACCCTACCTGCGCTGCAGCTGGTGGGACGACGACTGGATCGAGGTGCTCGGCCACAAGGCGACTGAAGTGGATCTCACCCGCCTCAACGGCGGCGCCCCGCTGCTCGCCAACCACAACCGTTGGAGCAGCATCGGCGACACCCCGCTCGCCGGCATCGGCGTCATCGAAAAAGCCTGGCTCGACGGCACCCGCCTCATGGCCAATGTCGCCATTTCCCGCCGAGGTGCGCTGGGCGATCTGCGCCAGGACATCGCCGACGGCCTCGTCCGCAATGTCTCCATCGGCTACAGCATTGACGAGCGCATCCTTGTCAAGTCCACCGAAGGCATGCCCGCCGAATACCGCGTCACCCAGTGGACGCCCTTCGAAATCTCCCTCGTCGACATCCCCGCCGATGCCACCGTCGGCCTCGGCCGTAGCGCCAGCCCCCTCGAAGCCAACCAGGGCGACCCCGCCCAACCGCAATACCGCGTCATCCAACTTTCGCCCACCGCGGGCGCCACCACCGGAGCACGATCCATGACCACCCCCGACAACGCCCCCGCGGCCACCTCGACCGCACCCGCTGCCCCCGCCGACGGCCTTAAGGCCGAACGCGAACGCATGCGCGAGATCCAGAACACCGCCGCCCACTTCCGGCAGCTCGACGGCATCGACGATCTCGCCAATGTGGCCATCGATTCCGGCACCACCGCCGAAGCCTTCCGCGCCCAGGTCACCCGCAAGCTGCAGGATACCGGCCAGTTCCGTGCCGCCGAATCCCCCGAGATCGGCATGAGCCCCCGCGAAGTCAAGAGCTACAGCCTCTGCCGCGCGCTCCTCGCTGCCTCCGATCCCATCAATGCCCACACCCTGGCCCCGTTCGAACTGGAGTGCAGCCGCGCCGCGCAAGACAAGCGCGGCGATACCCGCCCTGGCAAAGACCGCGACGCTGCTCTCACCATCCCGATGGATGTCCTGTCCCGCGGCATCGAGCTGTCTGAAAAGGATGCCTGGCGCGCCGCGCAAGCCCTTATCTCTCGCGCTCGCGCCGGTGGCGCTGCCCAGAATTTCCGCGACCTCAACATTGGCACCAGTACGGCCGGCGGCAATCTCGTCGCCACTCAGCTGCTGGGCTCCAGCTTTATCGAGCTCCTGCGCAATGCTCTGGTCCTCGACCGTATGGGCATCACCACGCTCGCCGACCTCAACGGCAACATTGCCATCCCCAGCCAGACTGGCGCTGCCACCACCTACTGGGTCACCGAAGGCAATGCCCCGACCGAGTCGCAGCAGACTATCGGCCAGGTCACCTACACTCCCAAGACCATCGGCGCCTTTACCGACTACACCCGCCGCCTGCTGCTCCAGTCCAGCATCAGCGTCGAGGCCTTCGTCCGCGCCGACCTCGCCGCGCAGATCGCCCAGGGCATCCTGTCTGCCGCCATCAACGGCGCTGGCTCCGGCGGAGAGCCCACCGGGATCCTCAACACCTCCGGCATCGGCGCCGTCGCCGCCGGTACCAACGGCAGCGCCCCCTTGTACGACCACCTGGTCGACCTTGAAACGGCTGTTGCCGTTGCCAATGCGGATGTTGGAACCCTGGCCTACCTCACCAATGGCAAGGCCCGTGGCAAGCTGCGCAAGACCCAGGTTTTTAGTGGCACCAACGGCCAGCCCGTGTGGACCAAGGGTCGCGAGTCGGGTGTCTATGACGTCATGGGCTACGACGCCTACGTCACCAATGCCGTGCCCTCCAACCTCACCAAGGGCACCAGCACCGGCGTCTGCTCCGCGGGCATCTTCGGCAACTGGTCCGATTTCATCCTCGCCCTGTGGGGTGGCCTCGACGTCATGCTCGATCCCTACGCCATGTCCACCAGCGGCGGCAAGCGCGTCGTTGCCCTGCAGGACTGCGACATGGGGCCGCGGCGCACGGCCAGCTTTGCAGCCGTCAAGGATTGGCTCACCACCTGACCCCGTAGTGCACACGTAATCACATTGCCCCTCGGCCCCTTGCGGGCCGAGCACCCACCCGGAGCTCACCATGCAAGTCCTCATCATCGATACCACCATCGTCAACTTCGGCGACGACCGCGGCGGCCAGGTCGTCGAGGCCCCCAACCTCCCCGACGTCAACAAAGAAACGGCCCGCGCCCTGGTCATCTCCGGCCGTGCCCTTTACGTCAGCAAGACCGACGACCCCGAGAAGGGCGCCCCCAACACCGCCGGCCCCGAAATGATCAAGGCCGCCAAGGTCGCCATCGCCGACCGCGACAAGGCCGTCAAGGCCGGCGCCGAAGAAAACGCCTGATCCACCTGTCGCCCCGGAGCCCCCATGTCCATCAAAGCACTTGCCCCTTTCTTCGGCCCCTCCGGGGCGCTCGTCTCAGTCGATGGCGCCACGCTCACTTACGGCGCCGCCTTCGAAGCCGACCTCGTCCAGCGTGGCGTGGCAGCCTATGTCACCAAGCCCACCAGTCCGGGCAATAAGGTCCCTGTCGAGGCAAGCCTCTTGGATGGGGGGATTAAAAACGGCCTGATCCAATCGACGGTTGGTGTCATTTCGCAGTGGGGGGCACGACTGCTTCCGCGCATCGATGTGGGCGACTCAACGGTGGCGAACGGCTGGGGGCAGGATACGCCCACCTTCGTATATGCATCTCCGCTGTCTTACTACCAGGGCGGCGGTTACGTCGGGATCGTGGACAACAGCCAGTTTGAGGAGGGCAATGCCCAGCTCGGCGCCCCGACTTACTTAATCCGCAATGCGGGCATCGGCGGCAACAACACCGATGACGTGCTGGCCCGATTGGATGCTGACGTGCTCGCATACAAGCCCGCTGTGGTCAATGTGGCGCTCGGCACCAACGACATCGTCCAGGGCAAGAACGCTGCATACATCATCGCCAACCTGGCCACGATCTTCGACCGGATCTCGGCCAAGGGCACGGTCATCGTGGTAACTGACATCGGGCCGCGCCAGTCTTTCACCTCCCAGAACATCATCGATGCCCTGGCCGTCAACAAGTGGCTGTCTGCGCAGGAGACCGTTCGCGCGGGCTATGCCCACGTCCGCACCTGGGGTCTGCTGGCCGATGAGATCACGGGCGCTCCCAAGGCCGGCTACACGTGGGATGGTACGCACTGGACCAACATCGGCGCCTTCTTGATCGGCAGTGCCTACGCCCGCCGCTGTGCCGGCCTGTTTGGCGACGGCTGGAGCTTCGTCCCCAACGGCGACAGCTACCTGCTGGACAGCACGTCCGAGATCCGCAACGACAACCCGCTGGCTGGCGCCGGTACGCCCCCGGCGCTCAACACAGGGGTAACGGGCGCGCTGGCCCAGGGTTTTGACTGCGGTCGCGGCGTTGGCTCCCCGAACGTTGTGGCCTCACTGTACGCGGCACCCGATGGTGTCGGCTACATCCAGCGCCTGGCGATTACCTTCGCGGCGGCCGGCGACATGGTGTATTTCGGCACGCCGGGCCTCGCCGCTCGCTACTTGGGTGGCAGGCTGCTGGAGACGCAGGCGGATGTCACGGTTGTGGCCGGCAGCCAGGCGGTGCTCAAGCAGATGACCCTGAGTTGCGGTGCAACGGTAACGGGCGGCGTGACTTACTCGACCAAGGTTTTCGACCAGACCGCCGGGCGCGGCGCAGGCGCTATTCCGTTCGGGGCCGCGGGCTTCAGCCGCCGGATGCGTACTCCTCGCATGCTGATGCCGACCGGCGTCACCTCTTCGAGTTGGAACAACCGGATCAACATGTACGCCAGCGCAGCCGGTACTGTGACCGTCGATGTACGCCAGTTCGCGGCTCGTCTCATCACGCCGTAAGTCTAATCCCCCTCGCGCATTCATTCGCAGCACTGACCCAGCAGGATCTGGGCGCCGAGTTCATCGGTATGGAAACCCGGCCTGGAGCCGGGTTTTCTATTTCTTCGCTGAAATTCCTTGCCTAGAAATTTCACCCCCTGCCCGCCATCCTGCGGGCATGGACATCTCCGCCGACCTCGCCCTGTTCTACGCCGACTTCGGCACTTCTGCCACGCTCACTCCCGCTGCGGGTGGCGCTGCATCTGACCCGCACCTGGTGCTCTTCACCCGTGCGTCCGGCGGCACCTTCGGCGGTGAGTTTGTGATGACAGCGCCCACCATCCAGTACATCAGTGCCGACTTCCCGGCGGCTACAACCGACGACGTCTTTCAGCTCGGCGCCGAATCCTGGCGCATTGTCGAGCAGCCGCAGCCCACCGAGGATGGCCTCGAGCACGTCGCGGCCGTCACCCGAATCGCCTGACCATGACCGCCTCCGTCATCGAGACTGCGCTCGCCCGGTTTGAGACCGTCCTCTCTGCCGCCCTTTCCACGCATCGAGTAGAGCGGGGCAGGGACACCGCCTTCTCTCCTGCCGAATGCCCGGCTATCAACATCCGCCGCGCCAGCGCCGACTTCGATGCCATCGGTCTCTCGGTCCTGCAGATCGATCTCGTCGTCGAGCTCGACATCTGGGCTGTTGGTGCCAGCCACGAAACCGCTACCGACGCCACCCACGTCGCCGCCCACTTGGCCCTGCTGGCCGATGCCACCCTCGGCCCGAAAATCGCGGCTCCCGTCAGTACCGAAACTGAATCCGACACGGGCGAAGCCCAGGTCGGCCACCTCACCGCGCGCTACCGGATCCTGCTCCAGTGCGCTCGAAACAACCTCTCCATCCCGATGTAACAGGAGTCCATCATGCAACTGCCCAACGGCTCTACTCTCGACATTGCCAGCACTTACGGCACCGCTGCCGTCATGACGGCTATCACCAATGCGGCCTCTGCAGTCGGCACGCTGGCTGTCGGCCATGGCGTGGCGATGAATGACATCGTCGAAATCACGTCCGGCTGGGGTGGCATCGATGGGCAGATCGCTAAGGTTTCTGCCCTGTCGACCAACGATGCCACCTTCCTCAACGTCGATACCGTCGGCGTCCAATATCCGGCCGGCTCCGGCATCGGCTCCGTCCGCGAGATCACCGCGTGGACGCAATTCCCCCTGGTTCTCGACCTGGCTGACCAGGGCGGCGATCAACAATTCTGGAACTACCAGCCGCTCTCCGCTTACAAGCAAAAGCAGCTCCCCACCGTCGCCAACGCCGTTTCGATCAGCTTCAAAATCGACGACGACATTACCCGGCCCAGCTACATCGCCTGCCGTGCTGCGGCCAAGAGCAAGGCCCGCACTGCCTTCCGCCTCACACTGCCGAATGGCGGAACGGTCTACTGGAACGGCTACGTATCCATGACCGAAAACTCCTCCTACACCGTCAACGTCGGCATGACCTACACCGTCACCCTGTCCCTCGACGCCCCCGTCACCCGCTACTAAGGCGCCCGTCATGGCCATCCGCTTCTGCCCAGCCCCCACCTTTGTCGCCCCGATCCAGCTCACCATCCCCGGCAAGGCCGAGCTGGCTACGCTGCGCTTCGAATTCCGGCACAAAACCGTCGACGAGCTCAAGATCCTCTTTGCCAGCTGGATCGATCAGGATGGCCTGCAGGCCATCTCCCGGGCGCTGGCCAAAAGCGGCGAGCTCATCGTCCCCGATGTGCTCGTTCAAGTCATGGCCCTGGCCGACCTCCATGCCGGCCGCAAGAGCATCGAAGACGTGCTCGGCGAGCTCATCGTTGGTTGGCCGGACGGGCCGCTCTATGAGGACGGCACGCCTGTCCCCTTCAGCCTCGACAACCTCGCCGCCTTTATCACGGCATATCCGGCCTCCCGAAAAGAGGTGCTCAAGCAGTACGTCAAGCACCTCACGGAGTCCCGCCTGGGAAACTGACCGCGGCCGTCGAGATGCTCTACACCCGGCGGCCGCAAGGACAGCTCGCTCGCCTCGGCCTCCGGCCCGAGGACTACGACCACGACGTGCGCGTCTGGCCCGAAAACTGGCCCGTCCTAAGTCTCCTGCAGGCGATGGATGGCCAGTGGGACATTGCCCTTGGTGAGCGCCGCCCGGTCTACCTCAAGCTCGACTACACCGCGCTGCCGCTCATCGCTGCCGCGCACGGTATCGCCCTCGATGAGCCCGTGCTCACCCTCCTGCAGCACGCCGCACTCACTGCCCGCGCTTGCCTCAACAGCTGATCATGGCCACAAACGAATCCAAGATCATCCTCACCGCTGAAGACCGGACCCGCGCGGCATGGGACTCCCTCAAGCGCCAGGGTTCGGCAGCCTTGTCCGAAACGCAAATGCAGGTGGCCGGCATCGCCGCCAGCTTTGCCGGCGTCTTCGGTGGCTTTGCTGCAGCCGGGATTTACGGCGCTTTCGTCACCGAGACTGTCGCCGTCCTCGGTACCCTCAAGGATCTGGAGGAGGGCTTCGGCGCCACCGCAGAAGGGCTTTCCCGCGTCCGTGCCGGATTTGCCCTCAACGGCGCGCCAATGGAAGAAATGGACACCGCCATCAAGCGCCTGTCCCGATCCATGACGGATGCGAAAGACCCCACCACCGCTGCCGCCCGCGCCATTCAGGCCCTCGGCCTCAACACTGACGAGTTCCTCAAGCTCAGCCCGGACCAGGCCCTCATCAAGATCGCCGAGTCCATCCAAAAATACAGCGATGGCACCGGCAAGGCTGCCGTCGTCTCCGCACTCCTGGGCAAAGAGGGCGGCAAGCTCATCCCCGTGCTCAACGATATCGTTGAGGTCGGCGACAAATACACCCGCATCACGCAGCAGCAAGTAGAGGAGGCCGATAAATTCGACAAGTCCGTCAAGCGCCTCAGCGCCTCCTTTGCCGACTTCAAACTTTCCGTCGGCAACGACGTCATCCCCGCCCTCAACGAGATCATCGATTTCACCCGCCGCGCCCGGCAGGAATACGGCGCCTTTTGGGGCACGCTGATCGGCGGCCTCGGCGGCAGCGGTGCCAAGCTTCTCGGTATCGATCTGGACGAGCTCAAGCGCGCTGAGACGACGGTGACCGAAACCTTCGGCAAGCTCACCAAAGCCCGGCAGGAACTCATTGATCAGCAAAAGCTCAAGGCCTCCGGGCTCGGCATCGGCTGGGTTATCGATCGCAATATCAAGGGTGCTCAGGAAGAAATCGCTCAGTACAGCAAAGAGCTCAAGGACGCCATCAAGGCCCGTGACGGGCTGCTGAAAGAGCGCGCCAACGGCGGTGCCAAGGCCAACGCCAAGTCCGATGCCCTGCAAGGCTTCGACCCGCGTGTCCCCAGCAAGGATAAAGAAGGCAAAACCCCCAAGGAAGACCCCACTCTCGGCCAGGACGTCGGCTCTGCACAAGCCTACGCCCGCGCCATGGACGGCCTTTTTCGAGCCCAGCGCACCGCCGGCGATGTCGGCCGCGAGCTCACCGCCTCCCAGCAAGTCCTCTACGACCTCATGCGCCAGCCCGAGTGGGAGCGCATGCCCGACGCCTGGCGTGAGCTCGTCATCGCCCAGACCGCCGCCACCGTCGAGGCTGAGCGCACTGCGGCCGCTACCAAGCGCCTCAACGATCTGCTTGCCAACACCGAAACCGCCAAGCTCGACCGCACCCGCGACACCATGCAGTTCCTCGCCGACGCCTTCGAGCGCGGCACCATCTCCGCAAAGGAGTTCGAGGAGGCCGCCACCGCAGCCCTCGGCAACGTCGCCGACAAAGGCAAGGGCGAGTTCGAGCTCCTTTTGGAGGCGATCGAAGGTTGGGGCCGCGATGCCTCCAAAGAAATTGCCCGCGTCGTTTTCGATGGCGAGCTGTCCTTCAAGTCCCTCGGCAAGATCATCGACAACGTCGCCCAGCAGATCTTCTCGATGCTGCTCCAGCAGCAGCTCATGGGGCCGCTCATGCAGTCCATCGGCGGCAGCGTCAAGGGCGCGGTCGGCGGGGCATCCGGCGGCGGCAGTGGAACGCTCTTCGACAGCCTGGCGTCTCTCGGCTCCAAGTTCATCGGCTCGTTTGACGTCGGCACGCCCTACGTCCCCAAGACCGGCCTGGCGATGATCCATGAAGGCGAGCGCATCCTCACCCGCAAGGAAAACGCCCACCTCCCGCAAATGCTCGCCGGTGCCGGAAAGGGCGACCAGAACGTCACCATGCACATCAACGTCGGCGGCGTGGCCGACAGCCGCACTGCCCAGCAGATCGGCGCCGAAGCCGCTGCCGCCCTTCGCCGCGCCAGCCTCCGCAATGGATAGGAGCCCCGCCATGCAGCCCCCAAAAGTCACCGTTCGTGCCTCGCTGCCCTGGTGGGCACACTACTACATCGCCAGCTGCAGCCTCTTCGCTGTACTGACCGGCGCCAAGCCCGACACCGACAAGATCGTCCGCACCGTCCTGCGCCACACCCGCTGGCGCATCGTTGCCGAGGACTGAAATGGCCTTCCTCGAAAGCCCACGCTTCCCCTTCGAATTCGTCAGTGGCCTCGTCGGTGGCCCATCCTACTCCACCGACATCGTCACCTTTCGCGCCGGCACCGAGCAGGCCAACGCCAACTGGGAGCAATCCCTTGGCGAATGGAACGGCGACAACGTTCCCTTCGACGAAGTCCGCAAGGCCATCCTGCTCGACTGGGTACATGCCCTCAAGGGCCGTGCCATTCCCTTCCGCTACCGCGACACGGCGGACTTCTCCGACGCTGGCCGCGGCATTCTCGGCGCCGGCGTCGGCACTGGCCTGCCCACCTATCAGATGGTCAAGCGCTACACCGTCGGCAGCCTCATCACCGACCGCAAAATCCAGAAGCCCACCGGCACCATCGGCGTCACCCGCAATGGCAGTGCCGTCACATACGGCGCTGGGGCAGGGCAGGTCAGTCTCGACAGCACCACCGGCATCGTCACTTTCAAGTCCGACGCCAGCGCCAACATCTCCAGCATCACCCCCGGCGCCAGTACCGTCGTCACGCTGGCCAGCGCCATCGGCCTCTCCACCGGCCAAAAGCTCTACCTGTCCGGCCTGTCCGGCACCCTTGGTGCCGCTCTCAACGGCCAGGCCTGGACCATCTCGGGAGTCTCCGGCGCTGCCTACACTCTCAGTGTCAACACGTCTGCACTCACCGGATCTGGAGGCACGGGCGCCAAGTACCCGCAGGCCGCTGATGCCCTGGCCTGGACCGGCCTGTTCGACGTCCCGGTCCGCTTCGCCTCCGACGCCCTCAAGCTCACCGAGATCGCTCCCGGGCTCTTTGTCGCCCAGGGCCTCACCCTCCGTGAAACCCGGAGCATCGCATGACCCTCTCCGCCCCCCTGCTGGCTCACTACGCCGGCACCAGCACCACCCTGTGCACCCTCGTCACCGTCACCCGGCTGGATGGTGTCGTCTCCGGCTTTACTGACCACGACGCGGACATCCGCTACAACGGCGTCACCTACCTGTCCGGCACCTACAGCCCCTCCAGCATCGTCTCCACCGCCGACATGGCCGTCGACAACCTCGAAATCACTGCCATGCTCAACGACCAGGTCATCCCCGCGGCCGATCTGGAGTCCGGCTTGTGGAACTACGCCACCGTCCTTATCGAGCAGATCAACTACCGGGATCTCACGGCTGGCAGCCGCATCCTGCGCAAGGGCCGCCTCGGCGCCGTCACTCTCGGCAGCACTATTCAGGCCGAATTCCGCGGACTCGCGCAGGCCCTGCAGCAGACCGTCGGCGAGCTCTCCAGTACTCGCTGCCGCGCCGACCTCGGTGACGCTCGCTGCGGTATCGACCTCACCGGCTACACCGTCACCGGCACCATCACCGGCGTCGACCCCGACAATCGCACCCTCGGCGATACCGCCCGTACCGAGCCCGGTCCGACCGGCGCGCTCACCATTACCGGCCTCACCCAGGCGCAATACGCCATCGCCACCGTCACCAGCACCGTCGGCCTCACTGCCGGCCAGACCGTCCTGCTCTCCGACGTTGTCGGCATGACCGCGCAAGAGCGCGTCAATGGCCAGCTGGCCTACGGCCTCACTAGTGTCAACGGCACCTACACCACCATCCGCTCCATCACCGACAGCACGCACCTGGTACTCAACCTCGACACCCGCAACTACAGCGCCTACACCGGCGGCGGAAAGCTGCAATTCCCCGGCGCCGTCGGCACCTTCGACGGCGGCAAGATCACGTTCACCAGTGGCCAGAACCAGGGCCGCAGCATGGAGATCAAGGGCTATGTCCCCGGCCTGCTGGTGCTCGCGCTACCCATGCCGTACCCCGTCGCAGTGGGCGATGCCTACAGTCTCATCCCTGGCTGCGGCAAGCGCGTGGTCGAGGACTGCTACACCCGCTATTCCAACGTCGTCAATTTTCGGGGCGAGCCGTGGAGACCGGGGATGGACGAGCTGCTCAAGGCAGGGGGCCTGTAATGCCCACGCCCGACGACATCATCGCCACCGCCCGCTGCTGGATCGGTACGCCCTTCCACCACCAGGGCCGCCTCAGGGGCATCGGCGTCGATTGCATCGGCCTGATCGTCGGCGTCGCCGCCGAGCTCGGCATCGCTACGCCCGACCAGACCGGCTACGCCCGCACCCCGTCGGGCGGCCTGTTGCGCAACGCCCTCGATGCCGCGCTCTTTGTCGCCCCTGATCTGACGCCGGGCTGCATCGTGCTCATGCGCTGGGAGTCCGAAGACATGCACGTCGGCCTGCTCGCCGAGCACCCCGCCGGCGGCCTGTCCCTCATCCATGCCTACGCCCAGGCCCGCCGCGTCGTCGAGCACTACCTGGACGACGTCTGGGGCGATCGCATCACCGCTATCTACTATTTTCCGGAGTCCGCGCTGTGAGCACCTCCACCGTTACCGCCTTCGCCGGCGCCGCCATCGGCTTTATGGTCGCCGGCCCTGCCGGTGCCCAATGGGGCTTCATGGCCGGCAGCCTGGCCGGCGCGCTCATCGACCCGCAAAAGATCAGCGGCCCGCGCCTTACCGACCTCACTGTCCAGTCCGCTACTGATGGCACGCCCATCCCGCTGGTATTCGGCGCCGTCCGCATCGCCGGCAACGTGCTGCAATGCAGCCCCAAGCGCGAGCGCAGCCATACCAGTGGCGCTGGAAAGGGCGGCCCGCAGAGCACTACGTACACGTACGATGTCGACCTCGCCGTCGGCTTGTGCGTTGGCCCCATCGTCGGTGTTCGACGCATCTGGGCCAACGGCGCCCTGATCTACGATACCCGCCCGTCCGCCAGCGCCTCCACGCTGCTCGCTTCGGGCAAGATCGCCGCCGGCATCAAGATCTACCTGGGCGATGAAACCCAGATGCCAGACCCCACCCTCGAAGCCCTGTCCGGCATAGGAAAAACGCCGGCTTATCGGGGCATGGCGTATGTGGTTTTCAGCGTCCTGCAGCTCGAAAAGTTTGGCAATTCCGTTCCCAACCTGACGTTTGAAGTCATTGCATCCGGCATCTCTGTGCCATTCCGACGCCTGGCTGCAGCGACCATCCCGCAGCAATGGCGCACAACTGCCATCGCCGGCCTCGGCTACCCCACAGTGTATTCTGCCGACGATGTCATTCGCGTCGGCGTAGCCGGCGGAGTAGGGGGCACGACCTATATTTACGATTTCGACGGCAATTACCTCGGATCCGAAGCTCGGGTCTCGTCGGAGTCTCAATGGCCCATCATTCAATACACCTCCGGCTCTAATACATATTGGAGTGTGGGGCGCCTGTGGGATGGGCGTCCGCTTTACTTCCTCAGCTCATACCGTCAGATCATCGGGAGTGCCCAGCTGCTGCGGGCTGGAGGCGCGGCTGATTTCGCGCTCCAGGCCGACGGCGGATTGCCTGTCGGTCGGCAATTACTTACATGCTGCCTCTCTGCTGACGGTCGTCATATCTTGTCGATCACAGCGCCAGCGGGATCTTTCAACGGGAGTAATACGGGAGATCAGTGGCATATCACAGAATGGACGGGCTCCTCGGCGGAGCTGATCAAGCAGGGCACAATCGCAAGCTACGAATCTGAATATTTGTTCGGGCCGGGCAGTAGCGCGCACGCCAATTCGGCGGGGATGATGGAGTCGAATCTCGAATACGTCTGGGCTTCTCGCGGCGCCGGCGGCGGCGAAGTAAGGCTTATGCAGATCGGCTCCGACAATGTAATGCGAGTGATCAAGGTCTTCGTTCAGTACGGCAACAATGAAGGCATTACGCCCTATGAATTCACCAATCCGTCCGTATTTGCAGAGAATGGCCTCTGCGTAACAATCACCAGCAACGGCCTCTGCGTCCACACCCGCCTGCCGGCCCTGTCCGGCGCCTCACCCAGTCTCGCCAGCATCGTCTCCAGCCTGTGTACCCGCGCCGGCCTGCAGCCCAGCGACATCGATGTCACGCAGCTCACCGACACCGTCACCGGCTACGTCGTCGCTCAGCAGGGCACGGCCCGGGCGGCCATTGACCCCCTGCGCCAGTTCCGCCCGTTCGACGTTGCCGAAGACGCCGGCAAGTTGGCCTTCGTGCCCCGCGGTGGTGCACAGGTCGCCGTCATCCCGTGGGATGATCTCGCCGCCCACGACAGCAGCGACACCCCCGACCCCCTGACGATCACCGCCGCCGACGAAACCGAGCTGCCCACCGTCGCCACTGTCGTCTATAACGACCCCGCGGCGGACTACCAGATCGCCGGCCAGACAGCACGCCGCAATCGGCTATCCACGTCCGGCCAGCTCTGGCCCATTGCGCCAGCCACCAACGTGGCCCGCCTCGAGCTGCCCATCGGTATGTCTGCCGCCCAAGCCAGCCGCGCGGCGGACGTCCTGCTGTGGGATGCCTTCACAGCCCGCAAGACCGTCACCTTTGCCGTCGGCCTTAAGTACGCCGGCCTGCGCGTTACCGACCCCGTCCAGATCGTCGGTCCCACGGCCACCTACAATCTGCGCATCACAAAAATCGAAGAGCAGGGCCTCATCCGAAAGATGAGCGCGGTCTTTGACGATGCCTCCATCTATCAGTCTGCACCGCCCGCTGCCGCCGCCGCTGGCGTCCCGGCTCAGTCCGTCACGCTCAATGGCCCCACCCGCCTTGCGCTGATGGACATCCCGCTCCTGCGCGATGCAGACGACAGCGCCGGCTACTACGTCGCCATGTCCGGCTACCTCGGTGCGTGGCCTGGCGGAACGCTCTATGCCTCTGCAGATAGTGGCGCGACATGGTCTGGCGTGCAGACTGTCGCCAATGCCGCAACCATGGGTACCGCAAAGACCGCCCTCGGAAACTGGTCGGGCGGCAACGCCGTCGATGAGACCAACACCGTCACAGTGCAAGTCGCGGCGGGGCAAGAGCTGGCTGGCATCACGCTGCTCGGCATGCTCAATGGCGGCAACGCCGCGCTGCTCGGCGACGAGCTCATCCAGTACCGCGATGCGACCCTGATCGCTGCAAATACCTACACGCTGTCCGGCTTTCTGCGCGGTAGAAAAGGTACGGAAGACGCCATGTCCACGCATGCCGTCGGCGAGCGCTTTGTGCTGCTCGAAGGCATCGCAGGCCTGGCGCGCATCGACGGCGCCCTCGGCGATCTCGGCGTTACCCGGCTCTACGCGCCCGTCACCGCCGGCGCCAGCCTGGATGACGCATCCCGTACGAGCTGGGCAAACACGGGCCGAGGCCTCAAGCCCCTGTCGCCCGTGCTCGTCGGCGCCGGCCGCGACGCCGCCGGCAACATCGTCATCAACTGGACGCGCCGCACCCGAGTCGGCGGCGAATGGCGCGACGGTGCCGACGCATCCCTCGGCGAGACCTCGGAGTCCTATGCCATCGAGATCCTGTCCGGCTCTACCGTCGTCCGCACGCTGACCGCGACAGCGCCGACGGTTGTGTACGCGTATGCACTGCAGCAAGCCGACTTTGCCGCGCCGATCCTAAGCTTGAGCCTGCGCGTCTATCAGATCAGCGCTACAGTCGGGCGCGGTCTGCCGTGCGCGGCCACGCTTTCCTTGCCGCTCTCGGCCGCGAGCATCGTGACCACGCCGCCCACGGCCATCCCCGACGGCCTGGCCCAGCAAGTCCTGGTCGGCGCATGCAACGGCAAGCTGCTCGTCTCGGACTGGGGCTGGGTGTCCGGTGCATACGTCGCGCGGTATCACGGCTCGACGGATGGCACGACGTATTCGCAGATTGGTGCGGACACGCCGGCTCCGCTATTTTCTGGCTTCTGGCCCAAGTTCGCGGCAGCGGGTTCCGCGTGGTGCGCATGGATCAATAGCAGCATTTCCACGGGCGGCGATACTCTAGCAATCTACGGTACGGACACCAGCAAGCCGCTGCAGCGCAGCTCGCCAGTTATCGGCGGTCAGTTCCCTGTCGCCCTCGGAAGTGACGGCAGCAAGATGGTTGCGCTCACGTACCCGTCTCCCCGGGCCTTCCGCTCGACGGACGGCAACACGTGGACCGACGGCGGGCCGCTTGGCGGTGAGCTGGCTGGCCTGGGGGTCGATAGCCTGCACTACATCGCAGGCCAGTGGCTCGCCGTCGTCGGAACGAAGATCTACCGGACGGCCGATCCGGCCGCGGCTACGGGCTGGATCAAGGCCCTCGACATTGGCGACTACGCTTACTACGCCGACTATCCCCTGTGGGGTGGCATCGCAAACGGCGTGGCCATCTTCGGCAGCGTGTCGCTTGACGGCGGAGGCGTCCGGCGTCTGCGCATTTGCGAATCGGCCGACGGTGTCGCATGGAGCAATACCGTCACGCAGATCGTTAATGCCGCGGATCGGCGCTGGAGCGGCGTGGATTGTGGCTACCTTCGTGGCCCGTACTACCTGGGCACGTCCAGCTATCTGTATGACTCGGCCGGCAAGATCCTGTCCCGCTCCAGCGGTGGCTCCTGGTCCGCGGGCGCATCGATCACGGGCATTCCTGCACTGACCCGCGACGGCTCCAATGCCCCGGCGCTTTTCCGTCTCGCTCAAATCAGCGGCGTGCTCGCGATCATGGCCAGCACGGATACCGGCCCGCAGCTCTACCGCAGCACAAACGGCACAACTTTTACTGCGGCCACTGCAATCACGTACCCGTAAGGACTCATCATGGCGAATAGCTCCAGCAATCTCGACACAATCAGCACTTCCCAGGCGCAGAAAGAAGTGACTGCGAATGCGCTTTTCGATGCCGCCAGCCCCGCCACGCACTTCGGGCGCCGCGCTGCCGGATCCAGCGCACTCACATGGGCCTACTACGGTGCCGTCCTCATGATCTCCGGCACCCCCACGCGTATCGCCAACGGCTCTCTCTCGCTGCCAGCCAGCGCCACGGTTTACGTCGAGGCCACGGCAGTGGGTGTCGTCAGCAGCAATACCACGGGCTGGACTTCCGGCCGCATGCCCCTCTACAAGATCGTCACCGGTGCCAGCACGGTCACGTCGTATGAGGATTTCCGCTGCTTGGCATTCGCGGCCATGCCGTAAAGGAGCGCGCATGCCGGAGCCGACCACTACAACAGGCGCCACGGCCCTCGCCGGCGGCCTCATCACCGTCGCCGGCGTCGCCACCGGCCTGCCTATCGACCTGGTGCTGCCCGGCTTCGTCGGCAGCATCTGGGCGTTGCGCAAAGCCGCCGAGGGCGGCGTCGCGTGGCGCATCGTCCAGGTCTGCTCCAGCACGCTCCTAGCCGCCTGGTGCGCCACCCCAGCCACCCTGGTCGCCGGCGTCCTCATTCCCAGCATCGAGCGCATCCCGGCTGAAATGCTCCGCTATCCCGCTGCTCTCGTCATCGGCTGGGCCGGCATCGCCGGCATCCTCGAATACCTCGGCGAAAAAATCGGAGCAGCCCGCAAATGACCCTGCAGCTCCTCTTCTTCGTCGCCTGCGCCGCCGCTGTCCTCTGCATCAAAACCATTGCGGTCATCAACCGCGCCACCCGCGACACCTCGCTACCCTTCATCCTCGCCTGGGTCGCCCTCGGCGGCCCGGCGGCCTGGGTGCTAGCGTCGGTGCTGCTCGCTCACGCCATCCCCGACCTCGCTGCCGCCCTGCTCATCGTCGGCGCAGCCATGGTTATTGCCCTGGATCGTCGCCGCCCATGACCCTCTCCGAACTCCTCAAGATCATGCCCAAGTCCGGCAGCAAGCGCGCCAGCCTCTTCGTCGGCCCGCTCAACCGGGCCATGAAAAACCGCAAGATCACCACCTCTGCCCGCCAGGCCGCCTTCCTCGCCCAGCTCGCCCACGAGTCCGGCCAGCTGCTCTACACCCGGGAGATTGCCGACGGCCGCGCCTATGAAGGCCGACGCGACCTGGGCAACTTCGAAAAGGGCGATGGTCCCCGCTTTCGGGGGCGTGGACTCATCCAGATCACCGGCCGCGCCAACTACCGCGCCTGCAGCCTTGCCCTCTACGGCGACGAGCGCCTGCTGGTCAACCCCGAGCTCCTCGAAACGCCCGAAGCCGCAGCCCAGTCCGCCGCCTGGTTCTGGGCTGCCAACAGCCTCAACGACCTCGCCGACCACGGCAACTTCGCTGCCATCACCCGCCGCATCAACGGCGGCGCCAATGGCGCCGAAGAGCGCCTGGCATTCTACCAGGCTGCCCAGCGTGTCTTTGTGTAACCCGGAGTCCATCACTCCGCAGGCCCTGTAGGGTAAAGAGGCCTCGCCACCGCCTGCGCATTCCATCCGGCGGTGTAGTCGCCTGTGCGGCGGTCAATCATCAGGATGCGCCGTACGCCGGTTTTCGACGTCAGCTGTACTTGTATGGGCGGCTTCTTACCCTGCTGAGGGGGTGTGCCACGGTGGTAGATCTCGATTTTTGAAAACGTATCCAACACCAACTTTCGCACCTGCAGGCGGGCCTCTGAGTCCATCTCAAGGGCGGCGTCTCTAAGACGTATCCACACCTCTGCGCTACTTTCCGTCGACGTTCTGGCTAGCCTCGCCAGCTGGCCTTCCGCGTCGAGGATCTCCGTCTTCTGGGACTCCAGCTCGGCCTCCAGCTCCCGTGCTTTTCGGGCAAAGGCAGCCGGTGGAGCATCATCGGAAAACAGCGCTTCGGTGATTCGCTCGATTTGCGCCTCGATCTTTGCCGCCCGACTGCGTAGCTCAGTCACCCTGCCGCGAATCGCTTCTGCCTGCCCATCGCCAGCAACCAAGCTAGTCAGGTTCATCTGGTCGCCGCACCACGTCAATAGCGCACGCTCAACGGGGACAATGGAAATGCTCCCGGGAACAGGGCATTGATTCCCAGCGCTATACCCGCAGCAAATCAGTCGTCGATGACCATCCGCCAGGGTGCCGTCTGGCCGCACCCTGTGCATGATGTTTTGCGCGACCATCGCCTCGCCGCAGTACCCGCAATACGTCATGCTCATGCCCGTGATGAATCCGACAATCTCCCCGCGGCCACGCCGGCGGCGCCGATCGCTTAGTAGGTGCTGCAGCTCAGCCCATTCCTGATCGGATAGCAGAGGAGGGTAGTACCCCTCCAGCTCGTAAGACTCTCCGTCCACTTCAATGCGCTTTGCGCCTCGTAGGGCCGGCACCCGCATCATCTTGTAGAGATTCGCAGCCGTTCCTCCGGCTGGTGTCAGCGTCAAGCCGGCGCTGCCAAGGTGCTTGAAGGTCCGTACGGCACCATCTCCCATCCGATATCGCGCGATCGCCAGTCGAGTGGCTTCTGCCCGCTCCGGAATCAGCTCGAAGGCCGATCCAGTCCAGCGCACCCATGCGGGGTCTTTTCCGTTGCGGATCACGCCGCGATACGTCCCAGCAATCCACTGCTCGCACTGCCGCCGGATGGCCGCTTTGACGCGCCGGCTCTTCGTGTCGGATTCCTCGTAGGCCCGGATCATCACAAGCAGCGAATACACCAGGTCCATGGGCTGGGCGCGCAACGTCTCTCGGTTGTACTCGCGACCGTCGGATGCCGTCACCACCGTCACGCCGGCCGAGATGATCTGAGAGAGCTGGGCCTGCGCTAGGATGGGTTCCGCCCGACTCAATCGGTCGAGGCCCTCGACGATCAGCACTGATCCCGCTGCGATCCGGCCGTCCGAGATCGCAGCGAGAAACACGCCCAGGGCACCCTGGGTCACGTGCCGCTGGTGATACGCGGACAGGCCTTCGTCGCGCATTGTCAGTCCCTCGTCCAGCACCATCCCGCGTTCTGCCGCCCACCGCCTGGCATACTCAGTCTGTCGGTCGGCTGACGATCCCGCCGACTGCCGCGGGTCGGAAAACCGTAGGTAGCTGTATACTCTCGGTTTGGTCATCTCAATTCCGCATTATGAGCAAGAAACCGCCAAGTATAGGTGTAGTATCTCTAGGGTGTCCTAAAGCCCTCGTGGATTCCGAACACATCCTTACCCGCCTGCGGGCCGAGGGTTACGAGATTTCCCCATCCTACGAGGGCTCCGATCTCGTCGTCATCAACACCTGCGGCTTCATCGACGCCGCAGTGGAAGAGTCCCTCGACGCCATCGGCGAGGCCCTGGCCGAGAACGGCAAGGTCATCGTCACCGGCTGTCTGGGCGCCAAGGATGACGTGGTGATGGCGGCTCACCCGCAGGTGCTGGCCGTCACGGGCCCGCACGCCACGGAAGAGGTCATGCACGAGGTGCACAAGCACCTACCCAAGCCCCACGATCCCTTCATCGATCTGGTGCCGCCGCAGGGCATCAAACTCACCCCCAACCACTACGCCTATCTCAAGATTTCCGAAGGCTGCAACCACCGCTGCACCTTCTGCATCATCCCGTCGATGCGTGGCGACCTGGTCAGCCGGCCGATCGGTGACGTGATGCGCGAAGCCGAAAACCTCGTCAATGCCGGCGTCAAGGAACTGCTGGTGGTGTCCCAGGACACCAGCGCCTACGGCGTCGACACCAAGTACCGCACCGGCTTCTGGGGCGGCAAGCCCGTCCGCACCAAGATCTACGACCTCTGCAACGCCCTCGGCGACCTGGGCGTATGGGTGCGCCTGCACTACGTGTACCCGTACCCCAGCGTGGACGAGCTGATCCCGCTGATGGCCGAAGGCAAGATCCTCCCGTACCTCGACGTGCCCTTCCAGCACGCCAGCCCGCGCATCCTCAAGGCCATGAAGCGTCCGGCCAGCACCGAGAACAACCTCGAGCGTATCCGCCGCTGGCGGGAGATCTGCCCGGATCTCACCATCCGTTCCACCTTCATCACCGGCTTCCCCGGCGAGACCGATGCCGATTTCGAAGAACTGCTGCAGTTCCTCGAAGAAGCCAAGCTCGACCGCGTCGGCGCCTTTGCCTACTCGCCGGTCGAAGGCGCGACGGCCAACGATCTGCCCGGTGCAGTGCCCGAGGAAATCCGCGAAGAGCGCCGCATCCAGCTGATGGAGTTCCAGGAAGACATCTCCACCGAGCGCCTGGAGCGCTTCATCGGCCGCGAGATGACCGTCCTTGTGGACGAAATCGACGAGGAGGGCGCCCTGGCCCGTTCGCCGGGCGACGCGCCGGAAATCGACGGTCTGGTGATCATCCCCGCCGGTGAGAACCTGGAACCCGGTGAATTCGCCCGCGTGCGCATCACCGACTGCGACGTGCACGACCTCTACGCCGAGCCGATCTAAGGCAATCCCATGAAGCGCGCTCCCCGCATCGGCATCGCACTCGGCAGCGGTTCCGCGCGGGGATGGGCGCATATCGGCGTGTTGCGGGCGCTGGTCCGGGCCGGCATCGAACCGACCATCATCAGCGGCTGCTCCATCGGCGCCTTTGTCGGTGCCGTGGCCGCCGCCGGTGATGTCGAAAAGCTTGCCACCTGGGTCGAAAGCCTGGGCTGGCAGCGCGTCGTCGGCTTGATGGACATGGGCCTGCGGGGCGGCCTCATCAAGGGGGATCGGCTGATCTCCTTCTTTGAGCGCCAGTTTGTCGACCGCGACTTTACCGCGCTGCCGCACCAGTTTGGTTGCGTCGCCACCGATCTGCACAGTGGCCACGAAATCTGGCTGCGGGAAGGCAGTGTCTCCGCCGCCGTGCGTGCGTCCATCGCGCTGCCCGGCCTCATCGCCCCGGTCTGGCAGGACGGCCGCCTGCTCGTGGACGGTGCCCTCGTCAATCCGGTGCCGGTGTCCCTCGCCCGCGCCATGGGGGCCGACCTGGTCATCGCCGTCGAACTCAACTCCGACGTGGTCGGCTGGGCCTGGCGCAATAGGCCGCCGGCAGGGCAGGGGAGTGTCGGGAATGGCAACGGCAACGGTGTGCCCCATTGGTCCCGCAAGCTCCTCGCGCGCTTTGGCCGCAACGGCAATGGCAGCGGCGATGACAATCAAACGCCAGCAGGCGATGGCGAAGAACTCCCCTCCATGCTCAGCGTGATGCAGGACAGCATCTCCATCATGTCCGTGCGCATTGCCCGCAGCCGTCTGGCCGGTGAGCCCGCCGACGTGCTGATCTCACCGCGCCTTGCCCAGCTCGGGCTGATGGACTATCACAGAGGCGCAGAAGCCATCGCCGAAGGCGAAGCCGCCGTCGAAGTCGCCCTGCCGGCCATCCGGCGCGCGCTGGAACAACGCTGACACCGCGTCTGTTGCAGCCACGCTGCGGGTTCATGTTTCCACCTCCTGCCTAGCGAGTTCCACCCCATGTCTGCCCTGATCGACACCCTGCGCGAAATCGTCGGCACCACCCATTGCCTCGCGGCGTCCCACGACATGGCGCCTTTTCTCACCGACTGGCGGGGCCGTTACACCGGCGCGGCGCAGGCTGTGGTGTTTCCGGCGGATACCGCCGAAGTGTCCGCCGTCGTGGCAGCCTGTGCCGCCAGCGGAACGCCCATCGTGCCCCAAGGCGGCAATACCGGCCTGTGCGGTGGCGCCACGCCGCTGACCGACGGCGCCGCGGTGGTGGTCAACATGTCCCGCCTGCGGCGCATCCGACGCGTGGACCCGGCCAACAACGCGATCACCGTCGAAGCCGGGACACCGCTGGCCGTCGTACAGGCCGCTGCGCTGGAGGCCGACCGCTTCTTTCCCCTGTCCCTCGCCAGCGAAGGCTCCTGCGAAGTTGGCGGCGTCATCTCCACCAACGCCGGCGGCGTGCAGGTTCTGCGCTACGGCAACACCCGCGAACTGGTACTCGGACTGGAAGTGGTCCTGCCCGACGGTCAGGTGTGGAACGGCCTGCGCAGCCTCCGCAAGGACAACACCGGTTACGACCTCAAGCACCTCTTCATCGGTGCCGAGGGGACGCTGGGCATCGTTACCGCTGCCACGCTCAAGCTGTTTCCCCGCCCGCGCAACACTGTCACCGCCTGGCTGGCGGTCGACAGCCCCGCCGCCGCCGTGGCGCTGCTGTCGCGCCTGCGTGGCGTGGCCGGCGACCGGGTGACTGCTTTCGAACTGGTCAGCCGGATCTCCCTTGAACTCGTGCTGCTGCACATTCCCGGCGCCCGCGACCCGCTGGCTGCGGCGCACCCGTGGTATGTGCTGGTGGAACTCACTGATACCCGAGAAGATGCCGGCCTGGCCGAACTCCTGGAGGCCGAGCTTGAACAGGCCGTTGCCGATGCCGCCGTCCATGACGGGGTCGTCGCCCGTTCGGGAAAGCAGGCGGCCGCTCTGTGGTCCCTGCGCGAAAACATCTCGGAAGCGCAAAAGCGCGAAGGCTTCAGCATCAAGCACGACGTTTCCGTGCCGACCAGTGCCATCCCCGAATTTCTCGAGCGGGCAGGGCGGGCGCTCGAAGAGGCTCATCCCGGCGTTCGCGTCGTCGCCTTCGGCCACCTTGGCGACGGCAACCTCCACTACAACCTGTCCCGCCCGCTACGCGACGAAAACGACACCTTCATCAGTCGTACGGCTGAAGTCGGGCGCATCGTGCACAGCCTGGTTGCCGCCCTCGACGGATCCATCTCGGCCGAGCACGGCATCGGTCAGCTCAAGCGGGATATCCTTCCGGTATACAAATCGTCCATTGAGCTGGAATTGATGCGTCGCATCAAAAAAATCATGGATCCAGCTGGAACAATGAATCCGGGCAAGGTCGTATGACGCAAGGGAGTTCCTCCCAGTCATTTAACAAAAAGTGTCAGTTTTTTTTACACATGCTGACGGAGAGGGAAACCCAGCATGAGATTCCTTTGTAATTACCGAAACTTAATATAGCTGGCACGCACTTTGCATTCGCCCTGGTCGTGATACGTCTTCGTCAATCTCATAACCCATATGAATTGGCATTCAAATTCCCGGATTCAATTCTGTGAACTCAGCGGAAAGGGCTAAAGCATGATCAAGAAGCAACTCGCAGTCGCCATCGGTGCAGCACTGACCTTCGGTGCGGCCAACGTCGCCCACGCCGGCGTGTACACCTCCACCGCCAACTTCGGCGGCTCCTTCTCCATCAGCGGCTTCGCCGATGCCACCCCCGACACCTACCAAATCAAGCTGACCAACGTCACTGGCCTGGTGGATCTGTATGTCCCGAGCAGCGGCATCATCTCCGCCGAGCGCAAGGGCACCACCGCTATCGACGTGTCCCCGCTGATCCCCGGCCCTGAACTGGTTTCCAACGTTCCGACCTGGGTTGCTCTCGGTTCCGGTCAAGTCTCCAGCTCCGGCCTGACCGGTAGCCACTTCATCTACGACTTCACCAACAACACCTTCACCTCCAACGGCGCTGCCGTGACGGGTGGTGCGTTCTCTGGTGGTGCCTCCGCCCTCAACCTGCTGCTCGGCAACCTGTTCGGTTCGCTGGGTGGCGCCATCGGTGACGGTACCGTTTCCGTGGCCCACAGCCTCGGCAACGGTACCTGGACCATCGACGTGACCGAAACCGACAAGAACGGCACCGGCTTCAGCGGTCTGTTCTCGAGCCTCGACAATCTCCCGGGCCCCCTGGGCAATGGTGATGGCAAGATCGACGGCACCTTCGCAGTCAATGCCGCTGTGCGCCTGACGGTTCCGGAGCCTGCTTCCATGGCTCTGGCTGGCCTGGGTCTCGCCGGCATGGCTGCCCTGCGTCGCCGCAAGTCCGCCTGATCAATCGACACTT
This sequence comes from Zoogloea sp. GW822-FHT05C07, assembly GCF_058800215.1. NCBI lineage: Bacteria > Pseudomonadati > Pseudomonadota > Betaproteobacteria > Rhodocyclales > Zoogloeaceae > Zoogloea > Zoogloea sp. GW822-FHT05C07. The sequence goes on along the minus strand of NZ_CM179510.1, from coordinate 910,010 downwards.
TCTGTCGAAGGGTCAAACCCCGCTTCGGCGGGGTTTTTTATTGCCCTGTGGGCGCTGCTCTAGTCCTCCCCCTGCGATGAAGTCTTCTTGTACGGTCTTTTGAGCCGCTTCTGGGGGAGGGGGCTGAACTCGGCTGCAAGTGGCCCATAGCGCCGTAGCAGAGCTCTCCAGAGAGGCGATTCCTGTGTGGGCGATCATTCGGCTTTGAGTGTGTCCTGCGCATCTCTGCGGCCGCATAAACGCCACTGGCAGGTGGGCATTTCACCCTGATTCATAAAAATTCAAAAAGAGGTTTACAAAGATCGATAAGGCGACTAGAATGCGCACTTCTTCGGGGGGGGTATAGCTCAGCTGGGAGAGCGCTTGCATGGCATGCAAGAGGTCATCGGTTCGATCCCGTTTACCTCCACCACAGAATTCAAGTCCTGCAGCAGTAGGCAGGCAGTTTCAGCCTCGACGGGCTGAAGCAGAAGGTTTAAGTGCGGAGTGGTAGTTCAGTTGGTTAGAATACCGGCCTGTCACGCCGGGGGTCGCGGGTTCGAGTCCCGTCCACTCCGCCAAAATTTGTAGGTCCCCATCGTCTAGAGGCCTAGGACACCGCCCTTTCACGGCGATAACCGGGGTTCGAATCCCCGTGGGGACGCCAGTATAAGTGCAGTATCGTGGGGGTATAGCTCAGCTGGGAGAGCGCTTGCATGGCATGCAAGAGGTCATCGGTTCGATCCCGTTTACCTCCACCACAAGTTAAGTAGTACCGGGTCCCCATCGTCTAGAGGCCTAGGACACCGCCCTTTCACGGCGATAACCGGGGTTCGAATCCCCGTGGGGACGCCAGGATTCAAGTCCTGCACTAACATGCAGGCAGTTTCAGCCCCGACAGGCTGGAGCAGAAGGTTTGAGTGTGGAGTGGTAGTTCAGTTGGTTAGAATACCGGCCTGTCACGCCGGGGGTCGCGGGTTCGAGTCCCGTCCACTCCGCCAAAATTTGTAGGTCCCCATCGTCTAGAGGCCTAGGACACCGCCCTTTCACGGCGATAACCGGGGTTCGAATCCCCGTGGGGACGCCAGTATAAGTGCAGTATCGTGGGGGTATAGCTCAGCTGGGAGAGCGCTTGCATGGCATGCAAGAGGTCATCGGTTCGATCCCGTTTACCTCCACCACAAGTTAAGTAGTACCGGGTCCCCATCGTCTAGAGGCCTAGGACACCGCCCTTTCACGGCGATAACCGGGGTTCGAATCCCCGTGGGGACGCCAGGATTCAAGTCCTGTTGCAACATGCAGGCAGTTTCAGCCCGAGCGGGTTGAAACGGTGAGGTTAGCGCGGAGTGGTAGTTCAGTTGGTTAGAATACCGGCCTGTCACGCCGGGGGTCGCGGGTTCGAGTCCCGTCCACTCCGCCAAGCATAAAAGAGGAGCCCAAGGGCTCCTCTTTTTGCGTTTACGCGCCCATCATGCAAGCCCGCTGTCAGGAAAATGCAGAATGGCAGGGCAGGCGCGTAAAATGCACGGCTGATTCGTCCATTCGAGACCATTCTCCGTGTTCCACAATATCCTGACTGTCTGCACCGGAAACATCTGCCGTAGCCCCGTCGCCGAATATCTCCTGCGTCATGAACTCCAGTGCGCAGCCCGACCGGCTGACGTGCGCTCCGCGGGCATTGGGGCGCTCGTCGGTCATGCTGCTGATGAAACTGCGCTGGCCCTCATGGAAGCCCGCCAGGTGCCCATGGAGGCTCACCGTGCGCGCCAGATCGAGCGGGAGCATACCCGTTGGGCCGATCTCATCCTGGTGATGGAAAAACACCATCTTGACTACGTTCTTGGTCTCGATCCCACTGCCCGCGGCAAGACTTTCCTGATTGGTCACTGGAACAAGCTTGAAATCCCCGATCCGTATCGTCGTGGCGATGCGGCTCACCAGGCCGCGTATGACCTGATCCATCAGCAGATACTGGTGTGGCTCAAGCGCATTTGATATGTAAATAATTATTTTGCGTTGCAAAATGCCATCGGGTTCATTCCAATGTTCTTGGAAATGTTAAAATCTATGCCGAAGGAAACCTTGTAACTCTCGCGGGAATGGAGCCGCCGTCCCACGGCAGTCCTCCAGGGCCCGCTCATGACAGGAGTGGTGTTTTGGCAAAAGGCATGATCCTTGCCGCAGGGCAGGGCACGCGGGTTCGTCCGCTCACCAAGAATCTTCCAAAACCCATGGTTCCGATCCTGGGCAAGCCGGTGCTCGAATATCTCATCGAGCATCTCGCGCGCTATGGCATCCGCGAAATCATGATCAACGTGGCCTACAACCACTACAAGATCGAAAACTACTTCGGTGACGGCCATCGTTGGGGCGTTTCCATCGGCTACTCCTACGAAGGTGTCCGCGACCATGGCGAAGTGGTGCCCAAGCCCCTCGGCTCCGCCGGCGGCATGCGCCGGATCCAGGATTTCAGCGGCTTCTTCGATGAGACCACCCTTGTCATCTGCGGCGACGCCATCATTGACCTGGATCTCGGCGCCGCCATCCACGAGCACCGCTCCAAGAAGGCCGTCGCCAGCGTCGTCACCCTCGACGTCCCTCGCGACCAGGTGCAGAACTACGGCGTCGTCGTCGCCGACGACGACGGCCACGTCAAATCCTTCCAGGAAAAGCCCAAGCCTGACGAAGCCAAATCCACCCTGGCCAGTACCGGCATCTACCTGTTCGAGCCTGAAGTACTCAGCCTCGTCCCGCCAGGCAGGGCCTTCGACATCGGCAGCGAACTCTTTCCGCTGCTTGTCGAAAAGGAGCTGCCCTTCTACGCCCAGAAGCGCTTCTTCAACTGGATCGACATCGGCCGCCTTAGCGACTATTGGACCGTTCTGCAGCGTGTGCTGAGCGGTGAAGTCGCCCAGATGGACATGCCCGGCAAGGAGATCCGTCCGGGTGTGTGGGTTGGCCCCAACACCTCCATCGCGTGGGACAGCGTGCAGATCGTCGGCCCCGTCTATATTGGCTCCAGTGTCCGTATCGACCCGGGCGTGTCCGTCATCGGCCCCACCTGGATCGGCCATGGCAGCCACCTCAAGCCCGGTGTGCGCGTCGAGCGCAGCATCCTCTTTGAGTACACCCGCCTCGCCGAAGGCCAGCGCTTCAGCGAAATGATCATTTCGCCCCAGTATTGCGTGAATCGCCAGGGTGACGCCTATTACGTCGGTGACGACGAGTTCCCGCTGCGCTGGGGGGATGCCCGCGGTCGCTGAGCATCACGCACCATAAAGGCCCTCATGCACGATGTGAGGGCAAAAAAAGAGGCCAGGATCATCTCCTGGCCTCTTTTTCGTTCCGTGCTGGCTTGATGATCAGTACGCGTTCTTGTCCTTGACCACCACGGCCACGGTCTTGAAGATGATCCACAGATCAAAGCCCAGCGACCAGTTGCGCAGATATTCCAGGTCGAACTCGATGCGCTTCTCCATCTTGTCCACCGTCTCCGTCTCGCCTCGATAGCCGCTCACCTGGGCCCAGCCGGTGATGCCTGGCTTAACCTTGTGGCGGACCATGTAGCCCTTGATCAGCTTGCGGTAAGTCTCGTTGTGGGCCACTGCATGCGGGCGGGGGCCAACGATGCTCATGCGGCCTTGCAGCACATTGATGAACTGGGGCAGCTCGTCCAACGACGTTTTGCGGATGAAGGCGCCGAGGGGCGTGATGCGGGGGTCGCCCTTGGTAGCCTGCTTCACCACCGGGCCGTTGTCGGTGGTGCGCATGGAGCGGAACTTGTAGACCAAGATCTCCTTGCCATCCAGCCCATAGCGACGCTGCTTGAAGATGACCGGGCCAGGGGAAGACATCTTCACCCCGATGGCCAGTACCAGCATGATCGGCGCCAGCAGCACCAGGAAGATCGACGACAGCACGATGTCCGACAGCCGCTTGGCGAGGCCACGGAAGCCTGTGAACGGCGTTTCGCAGACCGCCACCACCGGCGTGTTGCCCACCGAGTGCAAATGCCCCTGGATCAGGTCGGTCACAAAAATATCCGGCACAAAAAAGATCGATGCCGTGGTGTCCTTGAGATCGTCAAGCAACTGCAGGATGCGCGGTTGGCTGGCCATCGGCAGGGCCAGATAGATGTGGTCGATACGGTTCAGTTTGACGAACTCGGCCAGCTCGTTGATCCGCCCCAGCGTGGGCAGGCCATTGGTCTCGGGCAGGCGGTCCAGCGAACGGTCATCGAAGAAGCCGGCAACCCGGCAGCCCAGGTAGGGGTTGTCGAGAAACTGCTGTGCGACGCGCAGGCCCACTTCATTCACCCCGCCTACCACCGCCGTACGCTGCCGCTCGCTCTTGGCCAGCACACCCAGCAGCACGTGGCGTGAAACAAAATGGGTAAGCAGCAGCGCAAACGGTGTGATCAAAACCCAGCCTACCAGGGAGGGGCGGGGAAAGTGATCGAGGTAGCCGCTGGCCAAGCCAAAGCTGCCCAGCAGCAGCACAAACAGGAACCAGCTCGTCATCACCTTGCGGATAACCCGGCGGGGCGGCTCGTTGAAGCGCGTGACGCCTGGAAAAAGCAGCGAAAACGAGAGCAGTGCGAGCACCACGTAGGCAGACCCGAAGTGCGCCCCGGCTGCCAGTGCCGACGCCGCCAGTATGACAACCGCGGTCACCGGGTAAAGAAATGCCTCCACGGCCGACGTGAGTGTGTAGCTGGGACGCAAAAAACTATGATGGTTTTCAACCGAGCCGTACATTTTGATTCCGCCAGGATTGTGCACTGCAGTATTCATGGAGCTGAATATACCAAATGGCTACAAAACCCATTTTGAGCGTATCAAAATTCATAGAGCCCAAATTGGTTTTGTGATAAACGGAATAAAATCTTTTATAAACAACAACATAACTTATGTTACATGAATTATCAATTCGTGGCTATGCCATTTTTATGGCACTGAACAGCGTCTATAACTTTAGTTAGTGTCGGAAAATTTAACAGTCGACACAAACTTTTGCGCTCCATGCTGCAGTCGCAAAAAACGCCCCACATCACAACACAATGAATTGTTGTGAATTTAACAAATCCCATGCCCGCGTCACAACCATCTGGCCTGATATTTGCTGTATGGCATACATCCATAATTGAAGTGGTTTTGCTGCCATCATGAACAAGACTTTTCTTCCATTCGTTGTAGCCGTCGGGATGTTCGCTGCAAGCCCTTCGTGGGCGGTGGGTGGTGAAGGGGGCCATGCTGTTGTGGCCCGCGGTCTCGAAGGCGGTGTTCAGGTTGCCAGCGGCATGGCTTCCACTGTGGTGGCCAGTGCCGAGGGGCTGCTGTACGGCGGCCAGGGCGTGTCAGCTCAATTGATGGGGCGCAGTAGCACCAGTGCAGACAAGACCCGCTCCGTCTCGCAAGAAGGGGCAAAGGACGACGCCGAAGGCGGTCTTGCGCAACTCCTGAGCGGGCTGGCCCTCGCCCTTTTTCTGATCGGCAAGCGCGTTTCCTAGCAGGACTTGCTTACAAAGTGTGACGCTTTGTTTGCCCCTTCCGGGCAGCGGCGGATCATCCATATGCAATAAATGCGCCGTATGCATGTTAGGATTCGCCGGCAAAAATCAGTACCCAAGCTCTTTGCAAAAAACCTGGGCCGGGCCGGTTTTCTACTGCTTACCGGCGGCCCGCTAGTGCTTTCGTCATCTGTATAACAGGGGGTGTCGGCCTGGCCGAAGACTGTTCACCTGATCGTTTCTGGCGCGGGGAAAGATGCCGGAAAGGCTGGCTGGTGCAAGGTGCCGGCAGCCAGAATGGGTCTTCGGAAAGGCGGCTCCCGCAAGCGAATTTGGACCATGAGCGACTCCACAGATCTGCCCACATCACCCAGCTTTTCCTGTTCCTCGCTTAAATCCCTCTCGCGTGCGCTTCTGGTAGCGTCCGTGGCATCCCTGCTTGGTGCGGGCTGCGCCATGGTGCCGGGCGATCGCGCGTATTCCATGCGGGATCAATCCGCCATCAAGCTGCCGGTCAGGCAGCCGGATGCCGCCGAGCCAGTGCCGGACAACGTCAAGATCAAGCCGATCACGGCCGAACTGATCATCGAGCAGTTCCGTAACGCGCAGCCGCCCAAACCGGCCGCTAGCCAGTCCGCGCTGGCTGGTGAAGGCCGCCGTGTGGCGCCTACCATTCCGGCCCCGCCGGATTACAAGATCGGCCCCGGCGACATCCTCACCATCGTCGTCTGGGATCACCCTGAGCTCACCACCCCGGCCGGTCAGTACCGCTCAGCCGATCAGGCGGGTACCGTGGTGTCGGAAAACGGCACCATCTTCTATCCTTACGTGGGCGTGCTCCCGGTGGCAGGCAAGACCACCCGGCAGATTCGTGAACTACTGATCGGCAAGCTCTCCAAGTACATCGAAAAGGCCCAGATCGACGTACGCATGGCAGCCTTCCGCAGCCAGCGTGTCTATGTGGTGGGTGAGGTCAGCAAGCCCGGCCAGCAGTACATCACCGACATCCCCATGACGGTACTTGAGGCCGTCAACCTGGCGGGCGGTTTCACTCCGGAAGCGGACTACAGCAACGTGCTGCTCACCCGCAAGGGCCTTACCTACCGTGTGGATATCCAGTCCATGTACGAAAACGGCGCCACCGAGCAGAACGCGCTGCTCGAAGCCGGGGACATCCTCAACGTGGCCGACCGCAGCTTCAATAAGGTCTTCATTCTGGGTGAGGTCACCAAGCCCGGCTCCCTGGTCATGACTAAGAAGCGTTCCACTCTGGCCGAGGCTCTTGCGGATGCTGGCTATATCAGCCAGGAAAAGTCCAATCCCAAGTGGATCTACGTGATGCGCGGAGAGGGTGATACGCCTGAACTCTTTCATCTGGATGGCAGCTCGCCGGATTCCATGCTGCTGGCAGACAAGTTCCCCTTGCGCCCGCGGGACATCGTCTACGTGGACGCTGCCGACGTGGTGCGCTGGAACCGGGTGATTTCAAACATCCTGCCCACCGCCCAGATGCTCTACCAGACCAGCAACGCGCGTTATCCGCTGTTTGGCGGCCGGCAATAATAAGCTTGGAGAATTCGGCCTAGGCCAGTAATTCATACAGCCCCGCCCTGCCATGACGGCGGGCGCATGCGAGACATATGACTACGGACCGTTCATGGAACACGATCAACTTAAATTAGCTCCGGTGCCCCAATCGCAAATCTATTCGCGGCTAGATGACGAGGATGAAGAAGGCCTGTCTCTAGGGGAGATTCTCGGCATCCTCATGGAGTACCGTTGGATCATCGCAGCAGTCACCGCACTTGGCGTGCTGCTGGGTGCGGCATGGGTGTTCATCGTCAAGCCGGTATATCGGGCGGACGCGCTCGTGCAAGTTGAGGAAAGTGGACCAGGGGGGGCAGGCAGTGCAATGGCGGCACTGAAGGACTTAGGCCCCCTGTTGGGGATCGGTGGCGACACAACGGTCGCTGCTGAGCAGGAAATCCTCAATTCCCGCATGGTCCTGGAAAAGGTCATTCAGAAAAAACGTCTTAACATCCAAGCTGATCCCGTCCATTTTCCCTTTGTTGGGCAAGCGATTGCGCGACGATATAAGGATGAAGGCCTAAATACGCCTTGGCTCGGCTTGTCTAGCTACGCGTGGGGTGGTGAGGAAATCCAGGTTGATGCACTGGACGTCCCCCGAGACTGGCTCGACAAGAAAGTGACTCTTGTGCTCGGGGAAGGGGGCGCGTTTGAACTATTTTCCGACGATGATGCCCCTGTTCTTGTCGGGAAGGTCGGAGAGCGAGCATCGGCAAAAGGTTACTCCATCTTTGTTCCAAGAGTAGTTGCTCGTCCGGGAACGCGCTTCAAGTTGGTTCGCTTGTCGCCAGATGAAGCGCTCGACAAACTCACCAAACAATATGCGATTAAAGAGCGGGGTAAGAAGTCTGGCATTCTAGAGGTCAGCTTGAAAGGTGAGGACCCCGACAAGATCGGTGTAGTGCTGGACGACATTCTTAACACTTACGTGCGTCAGAACGTCGAGCGTCGCTCGGAAGAGGCGGAGAACACTCTTAAGTTTCTCGAAACCCAATTGCCCGAAGTCAAACGCCAGTTGGATGCTGCTGAGTCGGCCTATAACGGCTACAGGCAGAGTCGGGGCTCGCTGGATCTATCCATCGAAACTCAGAGCGTTCTCGGTTCTATCGTTGACGTCGATAACCAGATAGTAGCCTTGAAGCAGGAGCGAGACGAACTCCGCCAATACTTCACGTCTGAGCATCCGCGTATTCAAGCGGCCGACGCCAAGATGGAGAAGCTCAAGGCCCGCCGGGCTCAGTTCGATGGGGTCATCTCAAAACTGCCGGATACTCAGCAGACCGTGTTGCGTCTAGCTCGGGACGTAGAGGTCTACACCACGCTGTACACTGATTTGGTAAATACAGCCCAACAGCTACGTGTCACCAAGGCTGGCACGATCGGCGATGTGCGTATTGTCGACCCGGCGGCGGTGACGACTCAACCAGTTGGGTTAAAGCCCATTGCCATCTTTGCGATTGGCGGCTTCTTGGGGGTGATTGCTGGTTTTGCTGTTGTATGGGTGTTGCGTAGCTTGAATGTAGTGGTCGAGGATCCGGAAGAGGTGGAGTCGAAGCTCGGACTGCCGGTGTATGCGTCGATTCCCCATAGCAAGGAAGAAGCCACAATCAATAAACATGGTAAGAGCGTCAAGGGGGCAGGTTCCTTGTTGGCCATCTCAAATCCAGAGGATGATGCCATCGAGAGTTTGCGCAGCCTGCGTACGACGATCCATTTCGCACTACTCGATGCACAGCAGAACTCTCTGCTGATTACCGGCTCAAGTCCTGGCTTAGGCAAGAGCTTCATTTCCAAGAACCTTGGTGCCGTGCTGGCGCAGGCTGGAAAGCGTGTGGTCATCGTCGATGCCGACCTGCGACGTGGCCACATCAACAAGGAATTCGGTCTCAGTCGGGAAAACGGTGTGTCGGAATATGTGGCGGATAGCGCTAGCATCGACAGCATCGTCAAGCCGACGGCGGTCGAGAATCTGTGGGTCATTACCACCGGCCAGATCCCGCCCAATCCGTCCGAACTGCTGATGCACCTGCGCTTCGAGGAGTTGCTTGAACACCTGAGCGAGCGCTTTGATACGGTCATCGTCGATGCACCGCCGATCCTCGCTGTGTCGGACGCGGCCATCATCGGCCGCCACGTTGGCGCAACGTTGATGGTCGCCCGCGCGGGCCGCCACCCGATCCGCGAACTGGAGCAGGCTGTCAAACGCCTGCATCAGTCTGGCGTACACGTGAAGGGCTTCGTGTTCAACGATTTGAATACGGACCGCCAGCGCTACCGCTATGGCTACAAGGGCTATGTGTATCGCTATTCGTACAAGGAAAAGGCGTAACCAAGGACGTCACGTTACGACTTTTGGCCAGAAAAGGCGTTTCGGCGCCTTTTTTGCGGACATAGGTTAATCATTGGTCATTTGTGCCGCCGATGTTCAAGTGCGGCGGCACATCGAAACGGAAACAACGATGAAGCACGATCTGCAGATTTCAATATTGGGTATCCGGGGGCTTCCAGCTGCACATGGCGGCTTTGAAACTTTTGCCGAACGCCTGGCACTTTATCTGCGTGACCGCGGCTGGAAAGTGACGGTTTATTGTCAGCACGAAGGTACAAATCCGGTTTATGAAGACGAGTGGCAGGGTATCCGCAGAGTGAATATCCCGGTGAAAGGTGATGGGGCGGCAAGCACTGTCGTGTTTGACTGGCTCACGATTGCGCATGCCGCCAAGGAGAAGAGCGGTGTGATGCTGACTCTTGGCTACAACACGGCTGTCTTCTGCGCCCGTTTGCGTTTGGCTGGCCTCAAGAATGTCATCAACATGGATGGCATCGAATGGGCGCGAGCCAAATGGGGAATTGTTGCAAAGACCTGGTTTTGGCTGAATGACTGGGCGGGCTCTCTTTTTGGTGATCATCTGGTCGCAGACCATCCACAAATCAAGCGTCACCTCGAAACGCGGGTCAAATCGGAAAAAATCACTGTCATTCCCTATGGCGCCCCGTCTGTCAAAGCCGCTGACGAGGCTCCTGTCAGGGGCATGGGGTTGGAGCCGGGGAAGTTTGCAACGGTGATTGCACGTCCTGAGCCTGAGAACTCGCTTCTCGAAATCGTTTCTGGTTTCTCTCGGCGGCCCCGCGGTATCAAGCTGGTTGTTTTGGGAAAGTACGATCGAGCCAACCCTTATCACCGGTCGGTACTTGACGCAGCTAGCGATGAAGTCAAGTTTGTCGGTGCAATTTACGATTCGGCCGTGGTGTCGGCATTGCGGTTTCATTCGCTGTTTTATGTCCACGGACATCAGGTCGGTGGAACGAATCCGTCATTGGTGGAGGCGTTGGGGGCAGGCAATGCCGTCCTGGCCCACGATAACCGCTTCAATCGCTGGGTCGTAGATGGTGGGGCTGTTTATTTCGATGGTGCAGATCAAGCCGATACGGCCATCACCGATCTATTGTCGAATCCCGAGCGCCTGGATGCGCTGCGTTCGGTGAGTCGTGAGCGTCATGAACATCATTTCACCTGGGGAAAGATTCTCGGGGAGTACGAAGCATTGCTGCTCCGTTATGTGCCCGGGGAATCGGCGCAGAACTCGTATGAATCGAACAGGGCGTAATACGTCTTTCTAGGCTTTTTGAATTTCTGTGGGTGAAGGTACCAACATGATTCTCGTAACCGGCGGCGCCGGCTTCATCGGCGCCAACTTCGTACTGGACTGGCTTGCAACGCGTGACGAGCCGGTCGTCAATCTGGACGCCCTGACCTATGCGGGCAACCGGGAGAACCTGGCCTCCCTGGCGGGCGACGCCCGGCACGTGTTCGTGCACGGCGACATCTGCGACCGCGCCCTGATCGACCGCCTGCTGGCCGAACACCAGCCCCGCGCCATCGTCCACTTCGCCGCCGAAAGCCACGTGGACCGCAGCATCCACGGCCCCGGCGACTTCATGCGCACCAACGTCGAAGGCACCTTCACCCTCCTCGAAGCCGCCCGTGCCTACTGGCAGGGCCTCGAAGGCGAGGCCAAGGCCGCCTTCCGCTTCCACCACGTGAGCACCGACGAGGTCTATGGTTCCCTCGGCCCGAACGACCCCGCCTTCACCGAAACCAAGACCTACGAGCCCAACAGCCCGTACTCCGCCAGCAAGGCCGCCTCCGACCACCTCGTGCGCGCCTGGCACCACACCTACGGCCTGCCCGTTACCACCAGCAACTGCTCCAACAACTACGGCCCGTACCACTTCCCCGAGAAGCTCATCCCGCTGATCATCGCCAACGCACTGGCCGGCAAGCCGCTGCCCGTCTATGGCGACGGCCAGCAGATCCGCGACTGGCTGTACGTCACCGACCACTGCAGCGCCATCCGCGCCATCCTCGACGCCGGCACCCCCGGCGAGGTCTACAACGTCGGCGGCTGGAACGAGAAACCCAACATCGACATCGTCAAGACCCTCTGCGCGCTGCTCGACGAACTCAAGCCCGACCCCGCCGGCAGCTACAGCCGCCTGATCACCTACGTCGCCGACCGCCCCGGCCACGACCGCCGCTACGCCATCGACGCCCGCAAGATCGAACGCGAACTCGGCTGGCGCCCGTTTGAGACCTTCGACACCGGCATCCGCAAAACGGTGGAGTGGTACCTCGCGCACCAGGACTGGGTCGCCCACGTGCAAAGCGGCGCCTACCGCGAGTGGCTCGAAAAGAACTACACCGCCCGCTGAAAGGACGCCCCCGATGAAGATCCTCCTCTTCGGCAAGAACGGCCAGGTCGGCTGGGAACTGCAGCGCAGCCTCGCCCCCTTGGGTGAGGTCATCGCCCTCGACCACGACGGCGCGCCGGGCCTCTCCGGCAACTTCGCCGACCCCGACAGTCTCGCCGCCACCGTCGACGCCGTCGCCCCCGACCTGATCGTCAACGCCGCCGCCCACACCGCCGTCGACAAGGCCGAAAGCGAACCCGACTTCGCCCGTGCGCTCAACGCCCTCGCGCCGGGCGTCCTCGCCCGCGAAGCGGCAAGGCAGGGTGCGCTGCTGGTCCATTACTCCACCGACTACGTCTTCGACGGCAGCGGTGATGCCCCGCGCACGGAAGAAGCGCCCACCGGCCCCTTGTCCGTGTATGGCCGCACCAAGCTCGAAGGCGAAGACCTCATCCGCCAGAGCGGCTGCCGCCACCTCATCTTCCGTACCAGCTGGGTGTACGCCGCCCGCGGCGGCAACTTCGCCAAGACCATGCTCCGGCTTGCCGCCGAACGCGATGCGCTTACCGTCATCGACGACCAGCACGGCGCCCCCACCGGCGCCGAGCTCCTCGCCGACGTCACCGCCCACGCCGCCCGCGCCACCCTCGCCAACCCGGACCTCGGTGGCCTCTACCACCTCGTCGCCGGTGGCGAGACCACCTGGCACGCCTACGCCTGCCACGTCATCGAATTCGCCCGCGCCCGCGGCATCCCGCTCAAGGTCGCGCTGGACGCGATCCGCCCGGTGCCCACCACGGCCTTCCCGACCCCCGCCGCCCGCCCGGCCAACTCCCGCCTCGACACCCGCAAGCTGCAGGCCGCCTTCGGCCTCACCGTGCCCGCGTGGCAGCAGGGCGTCGAACGCATGCTCACCGAAATCCTCCCGAACTGACCCAGGACCCCACCATGCAACGCAAAGGCCTCATCCTCGCCGGCGGCTCCGGCACCCGGCTCCATCCCGCCACCCTGGCGGTGTCCAAGCAGCTCATCCCGGTCTACGACAAACCGATGATCTACTATCCCCTCAGCACCCTCATGCTGGCGGGCATCCGCGACATCCTGATCATCTCCACCCCCCAGGACACCCCGCGCTTCACCCAGCTGCTCGGTGACGGCAGCCAGTGGGGCCTCAACCTCCAGTACGCCGTCCAGCCCAGCCCCGACGGCCTCGCCCAGGCCTTCCTGATCGGCGAAGACTTCGTCGGCAATAATCCCAGCGCCCTCGTGCTCGGCGACAACCTCTTCTACGGCCACGACCTCGCCGCCGACCTGCGCGCCGCCACCCAGAAAGAAGACGGCGCCACCGTCTTCGCCTACCCGGTCACCGACCCCGAACGCTACGGCGTCGTCGAATTCGACGCCCACGGCCACGCCATCAGCCTCGAAGAGAAGCCCAAGGTCCCCAAGAGCCGCTACGCCGTCACCGGCCTCTACTTCTACGACCAGCGGGTCGTCGACGTCGCCAAGTCCATCCAGCCCAGCCCGCGCGGCGAGCTCGAGATCACCGACGTCAACCGCCAGTACCTCGACTGGGGCGCCCTCGACGTGCAGGTCATGGGCCGCGGCCACGCCTGGCTCGACACCGGCACCCACGAAAGCCTGCTCGACGCCAGCCTGTTCATCCAGACCATCGAAAAGCGCCAGGGCCTCAAGATCGCCTGCCCCGAAGAGATCGCCTGGCGCGCCGGCTGGATCGACGCCGCCCACCTGCAAAAGCTCGCCGCCCCGCTCGCCAAGAACGGCTACGGCCAGTACCTGCTGCGCCTCCTCGAAGAGAAGGTGTTCTGATGCAGGTCACCCCGACACGCATCCCGGGCCTCTTGATCCTCGAACCGAAGGTCTTCGGGGATGCCCGCGGCTTCTTCATGGAAAGCTTCAACGCCCGCGGCTTCCGCGAGGCCACCGGCCTCGACGTGGATTTCGTGCAGGACAACCACTCCCGCTCCGGGAAGGGCGTGCTGCGCGGCCTGCACTACCAGATCCAGCAACCGCAGGGCAAGCTCGTGCGGGTCGTCAAGGGCCGCGTCTTCGACGTGGCGGTGGACCTGCGCCAGGGCTCGGACACCTTCGGGCAGTGGGAAGGCGTCGAGCTGTCGGAAGACAACCACCGCCAGTTCTGGGTGCCGGCGGGCTTCGCGCACGGCTTCGTGGTGCTCAGCGAGTCGGCGGACTTCCTGTACAAGACGACCGACTACTACGCCCCGCAATTCGAGCGCAGCCTGGCCTGGAACGACCCGATGGTGGGTGTCGACTGGCCGCTGCACGAACTGGACGGTGCGCCGCTGCTGTCGGCCAAGGATCAGGCGGGCAAGGTGCTGGCCGAGTGCGAACAAATCTAATGAAGTCACAAGTACTTCGCTTGTTGTTCTCATCTTTTGGTGCCGCGATCGCAACACTTGCAATTCAATTGCTACTGTCACACCGCCTAACTAAGGTTGAGTTTGGAACGTATTCAACGATAGCCGCTGTGCTTGTTATTGCTGCGCCACTTTGTAGCGCTGGTGTCAATGGGCTATTGCTGAGAAGAGTTTCGATGCGGCCCGAGGATGCCGATACGCTGATTCCGATTGCTTTGTCTGCGTTGGTCTTTCTATGCGCAACCTTTTTTCTCGGAACAGTGATTGCATTCAATTTCGGAGGCGTTAGCGCGTGGTTGGTTGCGCTCCTAGCGACGTATTACTTTGCGTTCGGTGTCCAGGGATTTGTCACAACATTAGGGCAGCTGAGCGGAAATGGTCGATCTGTTGCAAATACTCAGGCGGTACTTCCATTCGGGCGCCTTATTGTGTTGTCTGGCGGGCTTCTATTTAATATGAATTTAGTCGCGGCTGCTTGGTTGCTAGGTGCCGCAAATGTGTTCGTCGGGCTCGCATTCTGTTTTGGTTTTCGCGAAAAAAAAAGTGAATGGTCTCTAAGGTTGCTGCACCTTAAAAGCCAGTTCTTTCATGCTCTGAAATTTATAGCGAGTGGTGTTCCGTATGCACTAAATGGTGTTGTGAATGTTGCTCAAATTCAAATAATTGTTGCACTAGCTGGAGTTTCATTAGGGGTTGAGGCCGCCGCGAATTTTTCGGTTGCAAATACGCTAATTACAGCAGCCTACCTCTTGCCTAACGTTATTTTTGGTTTGCATATGCTTCCAAAATATCACCGTCTTCAGGCGGAGGGCGTTCTTGGGTGGTTGCCGCTTCGACATTCCGCAATTGGATTTGTGGCTGGGGCGGTTGTCTCAGGGATCCTCTACTTCATTTCGCCGTATATTATTCCTGCTTTGTTTTCAGAGAAGTATATTTCAGCTATTGATATTGTTGGTGTATTAGTGATTGCGATACCTTTCAGATACTCCCTGACCGCCTTTGGGGCCGCGCTTATGTCGGAGTACTCGGTGAAGCGAAAGGTTCTAATTTCCGGGTTCGCAGTTCTTTTGCAGGTGATTTTTATACTCTACTCGGTGGCTGAGGGAGGGAACTCTAAAGTTGCCTGGTCTGTCGTTGCGTCAGAGTTCTTTGTTTTTGTCTTGTATCTTAAGTTGTTCTTGGAATCCATAGACCGCGCTGGCTTGAATTGAGATGTAGGGGCAAAAGATGAAGTGTGTGGTGATTGGATACTACGGGGGGAATTTCGGAGATCTCCTCATGTTGAGCGTTCTAATTGAAAATCTCTCGCAGCGTTGTAAGGAGATCGTGCTCTGTACATACGGCGATCAAGAGATGTTGATGTCAATGACGTCTCAGTACGCAGACAGAGTGAAGATTGTCGTTTATCGCGTAGGGAGAGGTAGCCGTGTCTCTGACTATGTACGCCTTGTAGCGGGTGCCAAGTTCATCGTATGGGGTGGAGGAACATGCTTTATGGATGAGGGAGGTACGGGCGGAGTTAAATATATGTTAATTGCGCGGCTCGTAGGCACCCCCGTCTATTACATGGGAATTGGGGTGGATAAGTGTCGTAAGCTCAAAACCAAATTCACCTTGGTGTTGGCGTCCCTATTGGCAAAAAAAGTTTTCTTCCGTGATGAGGCGTCACGGAAGTGCTTTTCAAAGTATGCAGTCAAGGGCGAGTCTCATTTGAGCTCCGTTCCCGACTTGGCGTTTGGCGCTCAATTTGGAGAGAAAACAAAAAGATCCGAAGAGGTCGCTATTTGCCTGCGTGACTTGACGCAATATGTGAATAATCCAAGTAATGTGCTTTCTTCCCTGTTGTCTCACGCGCTCGAGGTATGTACTAGGAGCAATGTGAAGGATATAAGCATCATTGTTGGGGATGTCGAGATTGACCAGGATGTCAGCAGCACAGCCGAGGCTTTTTTCCGGAATCACGGATTGAGGTGCAGAGTAGTCAGCGGTGCATCCGTACGCAATGTTGTTGGTACTATTGCTCAATCTGTGTATCTCCTTTCTATTCGCTTGCATCCAGCCGTTGTTGCTCACTGCTTAGGAGTGCCCTACGGCTTGTATAACTACTCTGACAAGAATGTAAAGTTTCTCGAATATGTAGGCGAGGCCGATCGCGCAATTGATATGCAACAATATGATTATGATAAGTTGCTGTCAAAGCCGAGTGGCATTGATTCGGATGGCGCGCGCCGAGAAATTGTGGAAAAAATTTCTACGATGTTTGCCTAAGGGGTTATTGAATTGTATTCCTCTCGTAATCACCATGCATTTTATTCTGAGTTGGAGTCCATACGCGGAATAATGGCGTGGTGGGTCGTTTTGGGGCATATATATAGTTATCTTGCTGTGTCGCTCGATTTCTTGCCGATGGTTGCTAAGAAATTTCTTCTGGCGACTGTTATGCCTGTTAATGTTTTTATATGTTTGAGCGGCTTTGTTATCGCTACAGCCATTTTGGCAAAAGGAAGTTCGGGGTACGGGGCATTTATTGTAAGACGATGGTTTAGGATATTTCCCGTATATTTTATCTGTCTTTTTATATCGATCATCTTTTTTGATGAGCGCATCGTAGCTAGGACCCAAGCAAGTTGGCTTTCTGTAGCTCAAGTTGAGGCGTATTCCGATTACGCGATGGTGTTAAAGCGTGACTTCTACAGTTACTTGGTATTGGCGCTTAGTCTGATGCAAGGAAGCGTGCCGGATCAACTAATGGCGCATGCGGGCGATGCTTTTTTGCCGCCGGCTTGGAGCCTTTCCCTTGAGTGGCAATTTTATATTGTGGCTCCAGCGTTGGTTGTTCTTATAAGTAGGTCCGCAATGATGGGGGGGCTCACTCTTGCGGCAATGCTGTTTTTTTCTCTCGTGCTCAGTCACCTTGGTTTCACTTTTTCTTATGGGGCATTTTTCCCCACTAGATTCTCGTTCTTCTTTATTGGAATCTGTACCGCAAGTCTCTTTAGTGGAGGATCTGGTGGGAGAAATAAAAACAAATTATTTCTTGTTTGCTTGGCTCTTGCACTTGGTGCAATAGTTGCATCAGGCGAGGGAGTATCTTCCTTTATTTCGGCCGGATTGTGGGTGATGTCCGTGACGGTCCTTGTTTTTCAGGAGCGCTTCGAGATTATTCGGCCTGTTGTCGCTAGGGTACGCTCCGTGCTTCAAGGGCGTGCGCTAGCTTGGATTGGGAAGATTTCATATTCCACTTACCTTATACATGTCTTTGTTATTGACATGGTGGGCTTTTTGTTTTTCAAAAATGGATTTCCTGTTCAAGGTTCGATTTTGAATCTTGGTGGATTCGTTTGCGCTGTTGTTTTTCTGACTCTTGGCTCCTCTATTCTTGTACATCACTGGATTGAAAAGCCATTTATTCGACTAGGTAAGTCGTTGACCACTTAGGAGGATATTGTGGAAAAGCGGTCGTTATCATTCTATGGCGTTTTTTTCCTCCTGTTTGCGGGGGCGCTAAACTTTAGACTTCGATTGTTAGGCGATTCAATTCATATTGGTGGGGCTGAGTTCGCGCTAGCACCGTACGATTTGGTGTTGTTTGTACTTTTTCCGTATTTGATCAACAAGTATTGGGATGGCAAGTTTAGAAGGGCGTCTGATTTTATTAATGTTTCGGCGTTCTTGTTTGTCTGCCTTTCTTCCTTGTCTATTTTTAATTCGGTGAAGCCAGAGTTTACCGTTTATGAAATAGCTAGGCACTTCAAGGTCTTCGTTCTGTTCTTGTTGCTGCGTCGCTCATTTCGTTCCACTAACTCCTGGGGGGCGCTTATTCCCGCTGCAATGCTTTTGATCTTTGCGGAGTTTTTAGTTTCTCTTGGACAGCTGGGGGCGGGTGAAGCCGAGGTTACGGAGGACGCCGCTGAAGTAAAGGAAGTGTTTGTGGAGGGGGGGTTGGTTCGCGTTTCTGGAACTTTGCGCCATCCAAACTTATTGGGTCTGTTTGTTAATATGCTTTTGCCGTTTTGTGTTATGGGAGCGATACACTTCAAAGGCAAATTCCTATATGTAGCTTCAATTGCTGCGGCGTTTGGAATGCTGCTGTTGACTTATTCGAGAACGCAAATAGCTTTATATGTTTTTGTTCTTGTTGCTATATTTTTTACCTTTCAGTCTTCCCGTGGGAAGGGGCTTTACAAAAATAGAGCTGCTTGGTATGCGCTGGCGCCTTTGTTCGTTGTTTTTTTGATGGCCGTTTTGATTAATTTCGAATCTCTGTACGAGCGATTTTTTAATGCTCCGGAGTCGAATACAGAGACAAGATTTGTCTTGGCTGCAATCGCACTTGAAATGATCGTGGATAAGCCTATTTTAGGTATAGGTTGGAATACCTTTATCTATTCAATGTCGGGCTATGATTTCTACAAAGCTGCTGCAGCGTTCCAATACCCTGTTCATAATATGTATCTGCTTATCGCCTCTGAGACGGGGGCGCTTGGATTCTTTAGTTTTCTTGTGCTGCTTTTTGCTATCGCAAAAGCCTATTTTTTTGCAAAGAAGAATCTTCAGACGGTCGAAGAGAGAAATCTCTTGCAGTCTGCATTTGTTGTCCTATCTTTGGTTTTGGTTACCGGGATGCAAGGGTGGTCCTTCAGAGCTGACAGTATTCAGTTAATTATTTGGATTTGCTATGCAATCGTGGCTGCTATGTACGATAGGGCTCGGGTTGTTAGAGCTGCCGCGATTAACCAACGATAATGGAGTAGTTATGCGTAAAGCTATTTTGACGCTGCTTTTCTCTACATTTGGTGTGGCGGCTAATTCCTATTCTTGTGGGAATCCTGACGCGGTATGGCGGGGGGTGAATGTAGGTACTTCTCTTTCTTTAAACGATTTTTCGTTTTTGAAGAGTGTCAATGTAAACGTCGTTCGCGTTTCATTTGTAAATCCGTCCTTGTTTTTGGAGGATGGAAAGCTTAATGACGCCGCTACTAAAGTGTTAGATGGGTATGTTGATTTTGCCCGAAAGAATGGAATTGGAATCGTAGTTGATTTTCATACTTATCCTGGGGGTGTGAAGAAATTCAGTGGTTCTCCAGGGGATCGAATTTGGTTGGATCCAGTATTTCGAAAATCAGTGCAGACGGGGTTTCGCCAGTTTGCCGATCGGTATAGAAATGAGAAGTATATAGTTGGGATTGATGTGATCAATGAGCCGGCACCGTCTGATAAAAATGAAGATGTGTATGATTCATTTTTGCGAGATGTTGCAGACGTCTTTAAAGAGCGCAGTTACCACATTCCGATATTGGTTCAGCCGCCAATTAGGTTGGGGCCGACGGGAGTTCCGTCTGGTCAATACAAGAGTGTTGGGTGGTTGTCCAAATTCAGTGGTGAAAATTTTGTGAAATCTATTCACTACTATGAGCCTGGTGAGTTCACGCATCAAGGGGTTTTGGCTTTCGCTAAGAAAAAGGGGTTGCCGTTTCCATTGACGACACAGTACGGGTTGAAATCATATATTGATATGACGTTGGCTCTGTTGAAGGCTCAGGGGGGGCGAGTTGTTATTGGGGAGTTTGGCGCGTCGAACTATGCTGGAGTTCAAGGCGATTGGTACGTAGATCAGCTGATATCTGTATTTGAGTCAAACGGTTGGGGGTGGTTTTATCACTCCTTCAGAGAGGCCGATGTATGGAGTCCGGAAGTAACGCTTGACAGTGAGGGAAAGTTATCAAAGACCTCCGACTCCCCTCGTTTGAGTGTTCTAAAGAAATTCTTTTCTAAAAATCAATCTGTCGTGTGTGACGAGAAATAGGGTTTGTACAAATGGTGGCGATAATTGAGCCTGTCGGTGGACATGGTGGAATGGATTATTACGATTTTGGCCTGGCCGATGGATTGTCGGAGGCTGGGGAGCAGGTAACTATTTATACGTGTGACAAGACCAAGCCTAAGGAAAATGCATCTTTTAAGTGTGACTTGGTTTTTAAGGGGATATATGGGGATGGCAGTAAATTCCTGCGCGCGTACAGGTACTTGAAGGGACTGCTCGTCTCGCTCAGGGCGTCTAGTGCCAGCAATGATCGCGTTGTTCACTTTCATTTCTTTCACACTGGATTGATGGAGTATGTGTCGCTTGTCTTGGCGAAACTCTTTGGACGAAAAATCGTCGTTACCGTACATGATGTTGAGAGTTTTTCTAGCGGCGGTGGCGGGAAGATGGCCAGTCTAGTTTTTGGGATGGCCGATAAGCTCATTGTGCATAACGAGGTGAGCCAGAATGAGTTGCTCAGATATTCTGGCGTTGAGCACCCTCGAGTGGCAAAAATTCGCCACGGTAACTATATCCCGTTTATCAATAATCAGATCTCAAGAGGGCGGGCAAGAGAGTATTTAGGGTTGGGTAAAGACGAGGATGTTGTGCTTTTTTTTGGACAGATCAAGTCGGTGAAGGGGCTGGATGTTCTTATTGAAGCTATGGCGAAAGTTGTGCAGCATCGGCCAAAGGCCAAGTTGCTGATCGCCGGGAAGGTTTGGAAGGATGATTTTCAGACTTATGGTGCGCTCATTGATAAGCTGAATTTGTCTGGCAGCGTTATAAAAAATATCCGGTATATCCCAGACGAAGAGGCTGCCTATTATTATTCAGCTGCTGATGTTGTCGCCTTGCCCTACAGAAAAATTTACCAAAGTGGTGTTCTTCTCATGGCAATGAGTTATGAAAGAGCTGTGATTGCATCTGACTTGCCAGGGATGGTTGAGGTTATTACCGATGGGAAGAATGGAGTGGTTTTCCCTCAGGGTGACTCTTCGGTGCTGGCTGATAAAATAGTAAGGGTTCTAGAAGACACTTCTTTACGAGATAGGCTCGCATCAGAAGGGGCTGCGCTCATGAGGGAGTCTTATGATTGGAGAAGG
Source organism: Zoogloea sp. GW822-FHT05C07 (assembly GCF_058800215.1). Taxonomy (NCBI): domain Bacteria; kingdom Pseudomonadati; phylum Pseudomonadota; class Betaproteobacteria; order Rhodocyclales; family Zoogloeaceae; genus Zoogloea; species Zoogloea sp. GW822-FHT05C07. The sequence goes on along the minus strand of NZ_CM179510.1, from coordinate 888,935 downwards.
ATCGGCCGTTTCACTTCGGAGGTGTATCATTCCTTGAGGTCGGCGTAGATGCGCGGCTTTGCTTTTCGAGCGGGGTGTTGGCGTAGATGGGTAGGAGTCCCTTGCTTATAGCTTTAGCGATCTTGCGGGGGTATGAATTGCCGGCCTTTTCTTGGGAGTTCGGTAGTCGCGAGTTGATTTAATTGACTTGTTTGTGCTTTAAGAAAATTGTATATGCTTAATGTTAATACGCCCGCTTGGAAAGCCTTGATTAGGCAGCGTGAGGCTACTGCCTCTGCGCATCTTCGTGAACTGTTCGCGGCGGATCAGGAGCGTTTTTCGCACCTCTCCTTCGAACTCGAAGGCATGCTCGTCGACTTCTCCAAGCAGCGTGTCGATCAGCGCACCATCGAGCTTCTGCTTGAGCTGACGAAGGCCGCCGATCTGGAAGGTTGGCGCAAGCGTCTATTTGCCGGCGACAAGATCAACGTCAGCGAAGACCGTGCGGTTCTCCATACGGCCTTGCGTTACATGAAGCCTGGCGTGTTTCCTTCCGCCACTTGCAACGTGATGCCTGAAGTCCGTGCTGTGCGGGCCCAGATGCGGGAGTTTTCCGAGAAGGTGCGTGGCGGTCTGTGGCGCGGTTTTTCCGGCGAGGCGATCCGCGATGTGGTGAATATCGGGATCGGCGGGTCGGACCTGGGGCCGAAGACGGTGGTGCGGGCCTTGTCGGCCTATCAGCACCAGGGTCTGAAGATGCATTTCGTGTCCAACGTGGATAGCGCACATCTGGCCAAGCTGTTGAATACCTTGAATCCGCGTTCGACGCTGTTCGTCGTGGCGAGCAAGACCTTCACGACGCAGGAGACCATGCTCAATGCGCACACGGCGCGGGAGTGGTTGTGTGCGGCGGCGGGGGACGATGCGGCGCGGGCTTTGCCGCTGCACTTTGTGGCCGTGACGTCGGCGACGGAGAAGGCGCAAGTCTTCGGGCTGCCGGCCGCCAACGTGTTCCGTATGTGGGACTGGGTGGGCGGGCGTTATTCCCTGTGGTCAGCGGTGGGCCTGCCGATTGCGCTGGCGATCGGCATGAATGGCTTTGAGCGTTTGCTGGCCGGCGCACAGGCGATGGACAACCATTTCCGCGAGGCGCCTTTCGAGCGCAACCTGCCGGTGCTGATGGCGCTGATCGGGGTATGGAACACCAATTTCCTTGGGGCGAGTACCAGCGCGGTGCTGCCTTACCACGAGTCCCTGCGTTTCCTGCCGTCCTTCCTGCAGCAACTGGAGATGGAATCCAACGGCAAGACGGTGGGGCGCGATGGACAGCCGCTGTCCTGTCAGGCCAACCCGATTGTATGGGGTGAGATCGGCAGTAACGGGCAGCACGCGTTCTTCCAGCTGCTGCACCAGGGCGGCTGGCTGGTGCCCTGTGACTTCATTGCCAGTGCGCAGAGCGATTTTCCGCTGCCGGGGCACCAGGCGCCGTTGATGGCGAACTTCCTGGCCCAGAGCGCGGCGCTGGCTTTCGGCAAGACCGAAGCGGAGGCCCGCGCCGAACTGGAAGCCGCCCGCGTGCCGGCGGACCAGATGGCATCCCTGCTGCCGCACAAGGTGTTTGCCGGTAACCAGCCATCCACCACCATCATCCTGCCGCGCATCGTGCCTTACTACCTGGGCATGCTGCTGGCGCTGTACGAGCACAAGGTGTTCGTGCAGGGGGTGATCTGGGGCATCAATTCCTTCGACCAGTGGGGCGTGGAGCTCGGCAAGCAGCTCGCCGGCCGCCTGTTGCCGGCGCTGAACGGGGAGACGGATACCGACGGGCTGGACCAGTCCACGCGGGCACTGATCGCGTGGATTCAGGAGTACGGGGACTGTTAGTCTTCCGTGGAGTGGAAAGCGAACAACGCCCGGTTTAGCCGGGCGTTGTTGCGTTTGGGGCATCTGCAATATAGGCACGCCGACCACCCCCGGGCAAGACTGGGGAGTAGGATGCGAGGGTATCTGCGGGTATTGGCCTTGGTTTGCTAATGCTTGCGATGGTCAGTCCGCCGCGTCCGGTGACCCGCAACTCTGCGTCAAGGCGTGTTTTTGTGCTTTTCAATGATCAGATTACGTTTTTCCGCTGAGCTCAATTACGACGTAATGTCGCCGGGCTGCGACTTCATTTTCAATATTCACGCCGCCCACACCCGCTACCAGCGGGTCGTCACCGAAATGATGGAGGTCGGCCAGTTCCTCCTGCCACAGGTTTATACCGACGCCTTCAGCGGTAACCGTTACATGCGCCTGCGGGCCGAGGCAGGGCCGCTGCGCCTGCGCTATAGCGCCACGTTGGAGTTGCAGCACCACATGGCGGTGGCGGACGTGATTCCAGAGGTGCCGGTGGCGCAGCTGCCAACCGATGCGCTGGTCTATCTCTATCCCAGCCGGTATTGCCAGTCCGATCTGCTGTACGACGTGGCGATGCGTCAGTTCGGACTGATGCCGCGGGGCTATGCCCGGGTGCGGGCGATCTGCGAGTGGGTGCAGGCGCATGTGCAGTTCAAGTCGGCCACCTCCAACGCGAGTACCTCGGCAATGGATACGCTGCGCGACCGGGTCGGGGTGTGCCGCGATTTCGCCCATCTGATGATCGCGCTGTGTCGGGCCCTCAGTATTCCCGCACGGTTTGTAACCGGCATCGACTACGGTGCGGATCCTGCGCTGGGGCCGAGCGATTTTCACGCATACGTGGAGGTTTTCCTGGGGGGGCGCTGGTATCTGTTCGACCCCTCGGGCACGGCGATTCCCCTGGGGCTGATGCGTTTCGGCTCCGGCCGCGACGCAGCGGATGTGTCCTTTGCCACCATTTTCGGCGCCGTTGGCGCGCATGCGCCCAAGATCGACATCGAGGCGATCCAGGACCCCGTAGCGGGGGCTGTGCTGCCTTGGCGCTGTGCGGAGGCCTTGTCCACCGACGATGGCGCAGGCCTGCTGGTCGGTGCCCGCCTTGTTCCCCTCGGCTGAACGCCGGGCCTTCGCTTTTCATTCAATAAGGAGATTTCCCCCATGAGCACGATCGACGAGATTGCCCTCAAGCATGGTTTCAGCCCCGACGCCGGTCGCGCAGCCTACTCGGCCCTGCGGGCCGGCGGCTTCAGCCAGGCCCAGTTCAGCCACCCGGAACTGGGCGGCATGGGGCAGTGGATGAGCGGCGGCATGATGATGATCGGTGACATGTTCAATGACGGCCTCAAGTGGCGCGTCGGCGCATTGCTCACCGAGTTGTCGCAGCACCGCGAACCCGAGCCGGCAGCGATGCCGCAGGCGGGTGGCGGCTTCATGTCTTCCGGCAACTGGTGGCCCGAAGGCTTCGGCGCCCCGGCCAGTTCCGGCAGCCAGAACGACATGGCCTACGCCTGGTTTCCCAATACCGCCAAGCTGCTGGTGAAAATCGGTGCCGACGTGTTCGCCTTCGACACCGGCAACCTGAGTATCTACGGCGTGCAGCAACAACAGGGCGGTGGCATCGCATCGGTGGTGCTGAACACTTCGAATGGCCCCATGGGCTTGCTGGGACTCAACCGCGGCTGATTCCGCCTCGTTCCAGTGGAGGGGCAAGGGGCCGGAAACGGCCCCTTGCCCTTTTTGCCGGTCAGCTGCCGACGGCCACGCTGATCACATCGCTCCAGTTGCCGACCTGCTCATCGCGCGGGCGGTAGATGGCCTTGTATTTCCATAGCGCGGACGTGCCCGGGGCGGGGCTGGCGTCGGTGTAGTTGCGGGCCGTCTTGATGCGGGCGATCAGCGCGGTGACGCGCGGGATGATGCCGGGCGGCACGGTGGGCACCGGGGCGGAGAGGTTGGCCGCGACGCGGCAGGCGAGTGCCGATCCGTCAGCGGTCCAGTTGAGGGAGGGAAGTGCTTGTGGACGTTTGCCGTTGATCGGTGAGGCGTCATTGCCCGCCGTGAAGACCTTTGATGCCGCCCCCCGAGTACCAGTCGGTGGCGATGCCCTTGGAGAGTTCGTAGCGCCAGAAGGCTTCGCGCAGGACTTCGCGGAGGGCGTCGTTGTCCCAGGGCTTGGCCAGAAACTTATATACCGAACCTTGATTGACCGAGGCGGTGACGGTATCGAGATCGGTATAGCCGGACAGGACGATGCGGATCGCATCGGGGTAGATGTCCTTCACGCGGCGTAGAAACTCGGTGCCGCTCATCTCGGACATGCGTTGATCGGCCAGGATGACCCCCACCCGGTGGGTGGCCAGCAGTTCGAACGCCTCGATGGGGCCCGACGCGACCAGTATCTGGTAGCCGTCGCTGCGCAGCAGGCGGCGCAGGGCGTTGCGAACGTTCTCTTCGTCGTCCACCAGCAGCAGGGTACGCCGGGCACTCTGTTCCGAGGCCAGCTTGATCAGGGGTTCGTGCCCGCGCAGCAAGGTCGTGATCTCGTCCGCCGGTACGGGCTTGCTGAAGTAATAGCCTTGCAGGCTTTCGCAATAGTGGCGGGCCAGGTAGCTGGCCTGGCCTTCGGTTTCCACCCCTTCGGCCACCACTCCCAGGCGCAGGTTGTGGGCGATGGCGATGACGGCGCGGCAGATCGAGGCGCTGGCCGGGTCGCGGGTGATGTCGCGGACGAAGCTGTAGTCCACCTTGAGCCGGTCGAGGGGCAGGCGCTTCAGATAATTGAGGCTGGAATAGCCTGTGCCGAAATCGTCGATGGAGATCTGTATGCCCATTTCCCGGGTGCGCTGCAGGAAGGCGATCAGCATTTCCGGGTTTTCCATCATCATGCTCTCGGTCAGTTCCAGCTCCAGATAGCGAGGATCGAGGCCGGTCTCGTCGAGCACCTTGCGCACACAGGTGAGCAGGCGGTTGTCGCGCAACTGGGCGATAGAGACGTTGACCGATACCGGGAAGTCCGACAGACCCTCGTCGTGCCACGCCTGATTCTGCCGGCAGGCTTCCTGCAGCACCCACTCTCCGATGGGAATAATCAGCCCGCTCTCTTCGGCCACGGGGATGAACTGCCCCGGGGGCACCAGGCCAAGTTGTGGGTGGCGCCAGCGGATCAGGGCCTCCATGCCGCACACCACGCCGTTCATCGCGCTGACCTGGGGCTGGTAATACACCACCAGCTCCCCGGCCTCCAGCGCCGCACCGAGGCGGTTTTGCAGCTTCACCCGCTCGGAGACCCGGGTATCCAGTTCGGCGGTGAACAGGCGATGCTGGTTGCCGCCCCGCTCCTTGGCCTGGTACATGGCCAGCTCGGCGTATTTGACCAGGGTGATCGGATCGTCGCTGTCCTGGGGGTAAGCGCTGACGCCGATGCTGGCGGTCAGATTGGTGTTCTCTTCGCCGATGGAGATGGGGGTGCGCAGCACCTCTTGCAGCCGTTCGATGACGGGGGGGAGATCATCCGCGTCGCGCAGGTCGGCGCAGATCATGACGAACTTGTCCGCCGCCAGCCGGCCGACCGTGTCTCCGTCGCGCAACAGGCCCGACAGCAGGCTCGCCACGGTCTGGAGCAGCTTGTCGCCGACATAGTGGCCGAGGCCGTCGTTGACGATCTTGAAACGATCCAGGTCGAGGCAGATCACCGCCACCGCGCTGTTGTGGCGCTGGGCAAAACCGATGCTCTGGCGCAGGCGCTCCAGCAGCAGGTCGCGGTTGGGCAGGCTGGTCAGTGCGTCGTAGTAGGCCAGGTAATTGATGCGTTCTTCCTTCGCGATATGGTCGAGCGCAAAGGAGATGTTTCCGGCCAATTCCTCCAGCAGGTGCATCTCGTCGGCATTGAATACCTCGGGGGTGTGCGCATAGAGGAACATCAGGGCCACCGTCTGTTTGTCGACCTGCAAGGGCAGGGCGCACAGGGCGTGGTAGCCGTGCGATGCGGCAAGCGCCGCCAGGGGCATGCCGCCGGCGTGGGCCAGGTTGCGGCAGACGAAGGGCTGTCGCTGCTGTATCGCCTCGTCGATCAAGGCCCCGTCCAGGTGGACCACATCGGTCGCGGCGAAGCCGACACTGCCGGCCCACAGGTCCCCGCCATGCCAGGCTGTGGGCTTTATCTGCTCGCTGTCCGCACCCGCCATCCCCACCCAGGCCAAGCCGAAGTGGCCGAACTCCACTGCGACTCGGCAGGCTTCGCGGAACAGCTCCTCCCGTTCATGCACCCGCACGATCAGCGTATTGATGCTGGAGAGCATCGCGTAGATACGGTTGAGGCTGACCACCCGCTCTTCGGCCCGGCGCCGCTCGACCACCTCGGCCTGCAGGGCCGCGGTGCGCTGCTCCACCAGGTTTTCGAGGTGCTGGTGCAGGTGCGCCCGCTCCAGGGCCACGGCCACTTGGTTGCCGATCGTGTCGAGGACGTTCAGGTCCTCGTCGTTGAAGCTCTCGCCATCGACGGCCAGCAGCTGGATGACCCCCAGGTGGCGCCGCTCCAGGGCGAGCGGCACGCGGGCCTGGCGTCCGGTGGCGGTGGCAGACGAGATGTCCCCGATCCAGTCCGGGGTGTCCGCACTCTGCGGTGCAGTGGCGGCGCCGGCCTTGCTGGCCGCGACGAGTCGGTAGCGCTGCTTGCCCTCCGCTTCGGCGAGATAGATCCAGCCGGCCTCGAACTTGGGGAGGTCCATGGTGGCCTGCAGGGCCAGTTCGCAAACCTGGGTCGGTGTGCTCACCCGGTTCAATTCGTCCGCGATGCGGTAGAGCCCGGCCAGGGTCTGGCTGGAGCGGGTAATCTCGATCTGTTGCTGCTGCATCTCCTCGTTCATGCGCACCGCTTCTTCGTAGGTGGAGATCAGCAGGTCGATGATCTGCTCCCGCTCCGAAGTGATGTAGTGCTTCTTGCCGCCCAGGTAGACTTCGAGGCCGATGTTGATCCGCTTGCCCTTGCGCAGTTCCAGGTTGAGCAGGATGTATTCGACCCGCGCCAGCAGCGTGTGGGGTTCGTAGGGCTTGCGGATGAAGTTGTCGGCACCGCATTCCAGGCTGCGGGCAATGTCCTGGATGCCGGACAGGGAGGTGACGATCACCACCGGGATGTCCTTGAGCTCGGCGTCGGCCTTGATGGCCCGGCACAGGGCGTAACCGTCCATTTCGGGCATGACGATGTCGCTGATGACCAGCGTCGGTTTGCAACGCCGGATTTCTTCGAGACCGAGGCGGCCATTGGCCGCCGTGCGGGTCCGGTAGCCATGCTGTTGCAGCAGGTAGCACAGTTGTTCGGCCTGGGTGGGGCTGTCCTCGACGATCAGGATATCCACGGCGCTCGGTTCATTGTGGGGGGGCATGATGTACCTCGATTTCTCAACGCTTTGACGGTTCGTGAATGCTGTTGCCGTTGCGGCGTTTCACCAGGATCGCCAGCAGGCCGCCAATCTCGGCCGGCGCCAGGATGTGGGCCGCTGCATCGAGCCGGATGGCTTCCCCGGGCATTCCGGCCACGACTGAACTTTCGCGGCTCTGGGCGATGGTGACGGCCCCCTTCTGGCGCAGGAGGCCCAGTTCGGCCGCGCCGTCCTTGCCCATGCCGGTCAGGAGTACGCCCACCGCCTTGTCTCCCACGGCCCCCGCCACGGAGTTGAAAAGGCGGGAGACGGAAGGCCGGTGTCCGTTCTCCGGCTCGTCGCCGGTCAATACGATCCTGTGGCCGCCACGGCCGTCGTCCTTGACCGTCATGTGCAGGCCGTCGGGGGCCACGTAGGCCCGGCCGGGTTCCAGTCGGCTGTCCTGGGTGGCCATCTGCACGGGAAAGCCGCTGGCCGCGGCCAGCCATTCGGTGAATCCTTCTGTGAAGCCGGGGCTGATGTGCTGGACGATGAGCACGGGCGCGGGGAAGTCCCGCGGCAGGTTGGCCAGTATGGTCTGCAGGACCAGGGGGCCACCCGTGGATGCGCCGATGGCCACCAGGCTCACCGGAGCCGTCGGGTCCGGCTCGGTCCGCGCCGGCGCGGTTTTTCCCGTCTGGGCGGCGGGCCAGCGCCGCACTACCTTGACCTCGGCCATCAGCTTGACGGTTTCGACCATCTTGCGGGCGGCTTCGCTATCCGGCAGGTAGGGCTTTTCGATGACGACCAGCGCGCCGGCGTCCAGCGCCCGGAAGGTTTCGGCCACTTCATGCTGGGCAGAGCTGCCGGAGATCACCACGATGGGCACCGGCTGGCTTTCCATGATGATGCGGGTGGCCGCAGCACCATCCAGGTGGGGCATGTGGAAATCCATGGTCACCACGTCGGGCAGGCAGCGCCGTACCTGTTCTATCGCTTCGCGCCCGTCCCTGGCGGTACCCACCACCTCCAGTTGCGGATCGCTGTTGAGCAGGTGCACCTGCAGCTCGCGCTGCACGGCGGAGTCCTCCACGACCAGGACACGGATACGTTTGGCGCCGGTCATCACAGGAGCCTTCTGATGGCTGTCAGCAGGTTGCTCTGGTCGAAGCTGCCCTTGACGATGTAGGCATTGGCGCCCGCTTCGGCGCCCCTCTCCAGGTCTGCGCGGGAGCTCAGGGCCGTGACCAGCACGACCGGCAGGTCCGCCAGGGCTTTGTCGGTGCGCACCTTGGTGGTGAGATCGAAGCCGTTCATGCGCGGCATGTCCACGTCGGACACCAGCAGATCGAAGGGCTCCGTGCGCAGCTGGGTGTAGGCGTCAAGGCCGTCCACCGCGGTCTTCACGTCGTAGCCGGCCGCTTCGAGGATGCCCTTGAGCAACATCCGCGAGGTGATCGAGTCCTCCGCCACCAGCAGGGATTTGCGCGTCGCGTCGGCCTCGGTGGCGGGCTCCGGGGAAAGCGCGGCATGCCGCGCCGATTTGAGCAGATCGGGGACGTGGAGGATGGGCACCACCCGGCCAGTGCCCAGCACGGTGGCGCCGGCGATGTTGCGCACGCGCCGCAATTGCCGGCCCAGGCCCTTGAGCAGTACTTCCTGCTCGCCCAGGACTTCATCCACCAGAAAGGCGATGCGGTTCTCTCCCGTCCCCGCGACCACCAGTTGCATGCTCTCCGTTCGCACTTGCGCCTTGTCGGCGGGGATGCCGAGCACCTGGGCGAGGCGTGCCAGGGACACGGTCTGGCCGTTCAGCGGAACGGTCTCCCGGTTCTCCACCGTGGCAATGGCCTGTCTGGCGACCCGCGCCACCTGGGCCAGATGTGTGGTCGGGAAAATGAACTCCTGCTCGCCGCAGCGCACATGTACGCCGCGGAAGGTGGCCAGCGTCAGGGGCAGTACGAGCCGGAAACGGGTTCCCCCGGCGGGGGGCGCGCTGACCGAGACCGAGCCGCCCAGGCGCTCCACCTTCTCCCGCACGATGGTCAGCCCCAGGCCGCGGCCGGACAGATCGGTGACGATCGGGCTGGTGGACACGCCGGACTGGAAGATCAGCTCCAGGCAGGCTGAGTCGTCGAGCACCGTGCTGCCGGCGTCGCCGTTGCCAGGGGGGCGGGCCAGCCCCAGCCGATGGGCTGCATCGCGGACCTTGTCGAGGGGAATGCCGGCACCGTCGTCCGCGATGACGATCTCGATGCGGCTGCCTTCGACCTGGTTGGCGCTCAGCTCGATCAGGCCTCGTCGCGGCTTGCCCGCCGCCAGCCGCGTTTCCGGCTTCTCGATGCCGTGGTCGAGGCTGTTGCGGACCAGATGGATCAAAGGGTCGCGCAGGTCTTCCAGGATGCGCCGGTCGATCTCCGTCTCGGCGCCGCGAATCCTGAAATCCACGTCCTTGCCCTGGCTGCGGGCGCCGTCCCGGACGAATTTGGGCAGCACCTCCGCGACCGAGGAGACGGGCAGCATCAGCGCCATTTTCACGTCGTCGAGCAGGCCGTCGGCCATGCTTCCCAGGCTGCGCCAGTCGTGTTCGGCCGCCTTGGCCAGGGCTTCCAGGCGCATCGCGTGGGTCTTGATGAAGTCATCCTCCTGCAGCAGGTATTCCAGCAACCGGCGCAAGCGCGTGTCGCCCTTGCGCCGGTTGCCCGCGTCCCCGCGCTGTTCGCTGCGTTCCAGGCGCCGCTGCAAGGCCCTGGCCTCCGGTGCGATCCGGGCTCGCTGCCGGGCCAGCGCAATGAAGCCGGCCTGGGCCGCGCGAATGTCCACGACCCGCTGGTGGGCCGTGAGCTTGGCGGCGAGCAGGGATTCCGACTGGAACAGGATGGCGTCCAGCCGTGCCACGGGTACCCGCACCGTATCCCCACTGCGGAGCGGGGGCGGATCGGGGGGGGCTTTGCCCGCCGCGGGGCCGGCGTCGCCGGCCCTGTCTTCGGGCGGTGAGGCGCTCGGCGTAGCCTGGGGATTCGGGGGCATCTCATTCCGAACAACGGGGGCGGGCGCCTCCGTGTTCCGGGGGCCGTTGGCACCCAGGCGCTGGCGCAGCTCCCGGACTGCCGCCAACTGGGCCTTGGTAGGCGCCTCTTCGACGCTGCCCAACAGGGCGCTCAGCACATCCACGGCTTCGTTGAGCAGATCGAACTGCCCTGCGGAGAGGTCGGCCTTGCCCTGCTTGAGCAGGGAAAAGAAACTCTCCATGGACTGGCAGAGCGTCTCGATCTCGCTCTTGCCCACCGCCCGGGCGGCGCCCTTCAGGCTGTGGGTCTCGCGGAAGACGGTTTCGACGATGTCCTGCCGCTGGTCGGGCTCCGCTGTCTTTTCAAGGGCGATCAAGCCCGAGGAAAGCGCCTGGACATGCTCCGCCGCCTCGTTCCGGAACGTGGCGAGGAGACGTTTGCGGAAGGCCTCGTCGTTCTTGTCCATGGCTTTCTTGGGGCTGCGCCGTCAAGTCTGGTAGCGGGCGATCAATTGTTTGAGCCGCATGCCCAGTTCATGGAGGTTCTGCGCGGTGCTTTCGGTCTGCTTGGTGCCCGCCACGTTCTGGATGCTGGCTTCGCGGATGTTCTGAATGGCCAGCACGGCCTGGTCCATGCCCACCAGCTGCTGCTGCGACGAGACGGCGATCTGCGTGGCGGCCCGTGCCGCCTCGGCAATGCTCTCGGCCAGTATGCGGATCGATTCGCCCACCTCGGCTGATAGCCTGACGCCGGCTTCCACCGCCTTGTTGCCCTGTTCGGTCGCCATGACCGCGCCGCCCGTGGCTTTCTGGATGTCGCCGAGGATCGCCCGGACTTGTGCCGTGGCCTGTTTCGACTGGGCGGCCAGGCTCTTCACTTCCTGCGCCACCACCGAGAAGCCCTTGCCCTGGTCACCGGCCTTGGCGGCCTCGATCGCCGCATTGACCGCGAGCAGGTTCGACTGCTCCGCCAGATCGTTGACGGTGGCGATGATCTCGCCGATGGCCTGGCCTTGTTCGGAAAGCCGCACGATGCTCTCGGCGATGGACTCCATCTGTTCCTGGATCCGGTGCATGGACTCCAGCGAGTCTTCCACCGACTTGCGTCCGCTCTTTGAGATTTCCATCGTGCGCATGGCGGTTTCCGAAACCTGCTTGGCCTTGTCCGCCGCCAGCAGGGAGGTCTGCTTCACTTCTTCGACGGTTGCCATGGTCTGGCTCACGGCGGTTGCCGTCTCTGCCGAGCTCGATGCCACCTGGGCTGTTGCCGCCACGATCTCGCTCGACGAGGCGGCCAGTACGTTGATGCTCTCCCCGACCTCCTGGGTCATCTTGCTCAGGTTCGTCACCATCGTCGACAGGGCGTTGCCCAGCACGTCCTGGCTCGATTGTGGGGCGATCCGGGCAGTCAGGTCGCCGGCGGCGATCCTGTCCGCCACCAGGGCGATGTCCTGCAGGGATCTGGCCATGAGGGCGAAGGTGCGCATCAGGACCCCGACTTCGTCGTCCCGCGCGCCTGGAGACAGATCGACGGCAAGATTGCCGGCGGCGATCTGCTCGGCCGCGTCGCTGACGGCCCTTAGCGGCTGGGCGATATGCCGGGTCAGGAAGAGTCCGGCGCAGAGCACCAGCCCCATCGCCGCGAGCAAGCCACCGACGATGGCCAGCGCCGTGTTGTCCGTTTGTACGCGGGCCTCCTCTTCACGCACTTTGAGGAGTGAGAGTTCCTGGTTTTCCATGTCGTTCAGCAAGCCGCGGATGTCGTCCATGGCTTTCTTTCCCCGGTCCGTCACGACGATTTGCCGTGCCGGCTCGAAGCCCTTGTCCTTCCTCAGGGAGATGGTCTCCTTGAGTTCGTCGAGCTTGCCCGACAGCAGCGGGCCCAGGGTGTCCAGCCGCCTCTGCTGGGCGGCGTTGTCTGCGGTCAGTTCCCGGAGCGACCGCAACGCGCTGTCGATGCCGTTCAGCGCCGAGCTGAAAGGGGACAGATAGCGGTCTTCGCCGGTGATGAGGTAGCCCCGCTGCCCGGTTTCGGCATCCTGCAGCAAGATCAGCAGATCCTTCAGCTTTCCTTGCACATCCCGGGTGTGGGTGACCCATCGCACGGTTTCCGCCTGTCTTATCGTGCTCAGGTAGGACAGCCCCGCTACCGCCACCAGGACCGCCAGGACCGCCAGCAAACTCAGCCAGAGCTTCGTACCTATCGAGGCTTTCATCGTCGGCTCCTTTTTTCGGTAGTTGTCCCCGTCATGCGTCCACCGATTCGTCGATGACGATGCGCGGGTCGGCCAGCAGCTTGGCTGCGTCGAGAATGACCATGGGGTCGCCGGTCACGCCCAGAAGGTATCTTTCCCGCAGGCCTGTCAGGGTCGGCAGGGAGGGCTGCAGTTCGCTCCGCGGTACGGTCCGGACCCCCGCAACGCTATCTGCCAGGATTCCGAAAGTCATCGCCGCCGAGTGCAGGACGATGACCTTGTTGAGATCGCCGAGCCCGTTTTCTGGCAGGTCGAAGAACTTGCGCAGATCGACCACGGAGACGATCTCGCCACGGACATTGACGATGCCGAGCACGAAGGGTGGGGTGCAGGGCAGGCGGGTCAGGTCGAGGAGGGGAAAGATTTCCCGTACATACGTGAACGCCATGCCGTAGCGTTCGCCGGATAGCAGGAACTCGATCACGTCGATGGTCTCGCCGTCGGCTTCGGCCCGGTTGGGCGTGGCCAGGGCTCGGGCCCTGGCCGCCAGGATGCGTGCCGTTTCCTTGGCGTCCGGGGTGGCGCCGCTCTCCACGGCATGCCGGACCTGTTCCACGCGGCGGTGGACATCGCTCCAGTCGATGCCGCGCCGGGGCGCAGCCGCTTTCTGCCTGCTCATGTCGTCACCCCATTTGACCGGGTTGTGGCTTTGCCACCTGCTTCGAGGGTTGCTGCGATGTACTCCCGCAGGCGTCCGGCGGTCATCCCGTCGGCCTCCAGCGGAACCTCTTGCGCGTCTAGTTGCGCGAGCAATTCCAGGGCATTGCGGTAGTGCCTGCACGCACTCGCATAACGGCTGCGGCGCTGCAGCAGATTTGCAAGGGTGACGTGGGCCATGACAAAGTCGTGGTCCAAGTACAGTGTGCGCTGCAAGGCCGCGGCTGCGTCATCGTCATACCCCAGTTCGAGCAGTATGGAGGCCCGCAGGAAAGCCCAGGCCGGGTTGAGTTTGTCGTGGGCGATGGCGGTGTCGCAGGAGGCCAGGGCCTCGGCGAGCAGACCGTGATTGGCCTGCTCGCGTGCCTGCCGGACCATGATCTGCGCGAGGTCCGCTGCAGCTGGGGGAGGGGAATGGAGCGGGGGTGGGCTGGGGGATGAGGCGGGGACTGACGGAGGGGACGAAGGCTCGGAAATCGGGGGTGATATTCGCCCATGGGATCCGGCGCCGCTCGATGCCGGTTCGAGGGGATGCGCTATGGGGCCCGGCGCAAGGGGCGGGTTGCCGTCCGTTTCAGCCTTTTGATAGAACAGGACGCCCGGCAGGTGGCGAGGGCGTAGCGGGGGGGCGGTGACCAATGCGCTTTCTACCGGGCTGAGCACGAGCCAGCCGCCGTCCAGCAGGCTGTTGCCGATCCGCTCGAGGACTTCCGCCACCCGTTGTGGATGGAAGTACATCAGGACGTTGCGACAAAAGATCAGATCCATGGCGTTGGTGTTGGTCTCGACCGCCGGGTAGCGGTCGTCCATCAGGTTGAGGTAGGCGAAACTCACCAGGGATTTGATCTGCGGTGCAACGGCCCGATGGCCGGCGCGCGGGACGGAAAACCAGCGTTGCGACGCCAGAGGGAGCGGCGCGCGGAAAGACCAGTTGCCGTAGATGCCTTCCCTGGCCCGGGCCAGGGCGTGCAGGTTGATGTCGGTGGCCTGGATGGAGATCGTCCACTGCTTCAGGTCGGGCAGCATGTTCGCCACGGTGATGGCGATGGAATAGGCTTCCTCGCCGCTGCTGCAGCCGATGCTCCAGATGCGGATGCGCCGCGTGGTGTCGCGGCGGTGGCGGATCAGGTCGGGCAGCAGGTGCTGCGTCAGGGCCGCGAAGATCTCGGGGTCGCGGAAGAAGTAGGTTTCTCCCACGGTCAGGTGGCGCCCCACCACCTCAAGCTCCCGCTGCCCCAGGGGCTTGGCCAGCAAACCGTGCAGGCCGTCCTGAACCGTTTGGTAACCCAGTTCCGAAGCTGCGGGGGCCATGCGGCGCAGGAGGTCTGGCCAGCGCTCCGGTGGAAAATGCAGACCCAGGCGTATCGACAGCATTTCGCAGAGGGCGCTGCGAAGCGGATCGTCGAAGGTGTCGGCCGGTGTGTCCATACTGCTGGCCTAGCTCGTCAGCTGGTCGAGCTGTTGATGTTCGGCCGGCAGGAAGAAGGCGCCCGGATCGTACATCAGGATTACGCCGGCCTGGTTCCGGAGTACGCCGCCGAGAAACTCGACCCCCGCTACCACCGCCTCGGCCGGGACTACGTCCTCGTCGCGCCATTCCGCGACGTCCAGGATCCTTTCGACCGCGAATGCGATGGGGCGATGGGGCGTGCGCGCAATGATGATCTGATCGGAGAGGGCGATGGGCCGAGGTGGCAGGCCGAGGCGGAGACGGATGTCCATCACCGGCACGATCTCGCCGTGGAAGTCGATGATTCCCGAGACGATGGCGGGGGCTTTGGGTAAAGGCGTGATGGCCAGCGCCCGCACGATCTTTTCCACCATCGGCAGCGGCAGCGCGAACTGCTGCCCGTCCAGCGCGAAGATCACAGAGAACTCGGTATCTTTATCCATGGCATGAACCATTCAATGGGATCGGTACGGGGCAGCCTGGAAACAACCGGGTAAAGCCTGTTGCACGAATGCTCAGGCCTATCGCGTGACTGCTCCGGCCAATGACCACCCGATAAGCCGTAATGACATTGATATTGCGGTCAATCCAGGCCAGGAGTCTGTGACCTGCGGCATCGGATTCCGGCTCTTAATTCACTTGAGACCGTTCACTTGAGACCGGCTGCCGGGGTGCTTCGGCAGGGGGCGACAGCGCCCCCCAACGGCTGTGCCAGGCCCGGCACAGCTGGCGTTCAGCTGCCGACGGCTACGCTGATCACATCGCTCCAGTTGCCGACCTGCTCATCGCGCAGGCGGTAGATGGCTTTGTATTTCCACAGGGCAGACGTGCCCGGGGCGGGGCTGGCGTCGGTGTAGGCCGGGTCCGTGGTGATGGTGTGGAAGTTGAGGCCCTTGTCGTCGCCGCGGTCGGCCCAGATCTCGATGGAGTCGGCGTCGCCCTTGGTCCATTGGATGACGGGGCGGCCGGCCTTGAGGGCGATGTCGATGATGGGCTTCCAGCCGTCGGGATCGACGACCTGGTTGCTGCCGACGATGCTGAGGTCTTGCCCGATGGCTTCGGTGTAGTTGCGGGCCGTCTTGATGCGGGCGATCAGTGCGGTGACGCGCGGGATGATGCCGGGCGGCACGGTGGGCACCGGGGCGGAGAGGTTGGCGGCCGGTGGAAAGGCGCCGGTGCCGGCGCCGCCGTCGCGCTGCAGGTTCTTGAAGGCCGTCCACAGGCGCGCATTGCCCTGGATGACGTTATAGGCATTGATCGTGTAGCGGAAAGCGGCTGCGTCGGCTTGCAGGCTGGCAAGGTCGGCGGGGCTGATCTCGAGGGTGTCCGCGTAGATCGGCAGGCGGGTGGCCAGCAGGTCCAGTAGGGCCACCTTGCCGTTGTCGTCCTTGGGCATGTAGTAACTCTTTGCCATTCCATCGTCTCCAGTTTGTGCTGCTTGGTTGAAAGAAGCGCTCAATGAACCTTGAAGCTCTTGCGCAGGTTTGGGCATGAGCCTGGAAACCCGCGCCCCGCCTGGCTTTGCGGGGTTTTTAGGTGCTCTGACGTGGGGAGTTGGCGGCGCCGCCGGACGATTTTTTCTCGGGGAAAAATCTTTTTTTCATCCGAAAAACCGGATTTTTCTTGCCGACGGAAGGTTTTTTCATATGACGAAATCGGGCGTCGGCGTGAAGAAAACAGCGGGCGGCGTGCCCCGCGTTTTGCGCCATGCGTCAAAAACATTGCGTCACGCGTCTTGATGGTTTTGCGGCGTGACGCCCGCGCGGCGGGGTGTGACAAGATGGATTTGTCGCGCGAAAAAATATTTTTTTCATATGAAATATTGTTTTTTGGGGTCCGAAAAATCGTCCATCGGCTCCGCTGGAGCTTTGCGTCAGGCGGCGGAACGGATTTTTCTTGTGTCGCCACCGTTTGGTTTTGCGGCCCAGGCCAAACGTTGCGCGGATCTGCAGATTACTCTAATTGAATATCTGTTGTGAATATTTTGTGGCGCTGGGGCGGGGGAGTGCGGGAGCACTGTGGAAGGGAGGGCGTACGCCGGAGGACGGCACGCACGCCGCCGGCGGTGGGCGGCCTGCGCGGGGCGGTGGGAGGTGTGGCGAAGGGCGCTTGGTGGGCGCGGGGAGGCGGGATGCCCCGCGAGCGGGGAGAACGCGGGGTGTTCGGTCTGAGGGCGTTCAGCCCCAGCGTTTGAGGAAGTCGAGCAGGGCTTCGCGGCGGGCGGGGGTGAGCTTGCGGTAGGCGGCCTGGAGGTCGCGCTCGTCGGCGGGGAGCGGGGGCGCGACCCGGTATTCGGGTGGTTGGGGTTGGTTGGGATCGTAGTCGCGGGCGCCGCGTCCGGTGACAAGCCATTCGAACCACAGGTCGAGTTCCACGGCGATGGTGCGGAGGTTCTCGACGGTGGGTTCGGTCCGGCAGCTTTCCCATTCGGATGCTGCAGGCTGCGATACGCCTACTCTGCGGGCGAGTTCTCCCTGGCTGAGTCCTCTCAGTTCCCGCGTTGCCTTGATTCGTTGTCCAATTTTCATGGGACTAAAAATATAGGTAATACCTATATTTCAGTAAATAACAAATACTGTTGACTTGTCTAATAATCGAAACTTATAGTTTGTGATACACGTTTCGCATATGAGGTTTGCTTGATGACAACACCGCTGCGCCTTGTACGCATGAGCCTTGGGCTGACGCAGAAACAGTTGGCACGTTTGGTCCAGGTGACCCAGCCGCATATCTCGGCGCTGGAGTGCGGTGTGCAGCGCCCGTCGCCGGAGCTGGCGGCACGTCTGGCGGAGGCGCTGGGCCGGCAGGTGATCAACGAGGAGCAGTTGCTGTATCCGGAGCGTTTCAGCCCGGCGGTGCGCGTGGAGGAGAAAGCCGGTGATAGGTGATGGTGATGAGCGCGCTGCCGGATGGGATTCCGCCGGGATATGCGGCGACGCGGGGCACGGGCAGGGGGCGTTCTGTCTGTTTTTCCAGCCCAAGGTGGCGCTGGGCGAGCGCCGGCTGGTGGGTTTCGAGGCTTTGCTGCGGTGGCGCCATCCGACCCGTGGGGTGTTGCTGCCGCAGGACTTTGCCGGGTTGCTGGCCGATCCGGGGACAGCAGAGCGGATCGACCTGTGGGTGTTGCAGGCGGCGGTGGGGCAGTTGGCGGCATGGCGGCGGGCGGGTTTCAGGACGTCGGTGAGCGTGAATGTGTCTCCCCATGCGCTGCGGCGTGGCAGTTTGTGTGCGTATCTGCAGGGCTTGTTTGCGCGCAGTTCGGAGGTGTCGCCAGTGGATCTGGAGCTGGAGATTCTGGAGACGGCCTTGATTGCGCCGATTGCCCAGGTGCGGGCGCAGATTGAAAGTTGCGCTGCGGGGGGAATCAGCTTTGCCCTCGATGATTTCGGTACGGGCTTTTCGTCCCTGAGCCATCTCAAGTGCCTGCCGGTGGGCTGCCTGAAAATCGATCGTTCCTTTGTGGCGGGCATGGTGGACGATGAGCAGGACCGCGCCATTGTGGCGGGCGTGCTGGGCCTGGGGCATGCGTTCCATCACACCGTGGTGGCTGAGGGGGTGGAGACGGCCGCGCATGCGAGCCTGTTGGCGGAGTTGGGCTGCGATGTGATCCAGGGCTTTTGCGTGGCGCCGCCGATGCCGGCCGAGCAGGTGCGGGCCTGGGCGGAGTGCTTCCGGTTTGACGATGATTGGGGCGTGAGGCGTGCCGATGTTTGAGTGTGACAACCCGGATGCCCTGCTGAATCTGGCGACGGCGCACCGGCTTGGGCGAGGGTTCGAGTGTTTCGCACGCGGGGCGTTCTGCTTGTTCTACCAGCCCCAGCTGGGGCTGCGCGAACAGCAGGCGACGGGGCTGGAGGCCTTGCTGCGCTGGCGCCACCCGGACCGGGGAGTTCTGCTGCCGCGGGACTTTCGCGCGCTGCTGGACGACGCCGAGGCCGCCGAGAAGATCGATCTGTGGGTGCTGCACGAGGCCGTGCGCCAGATGGCGGCGTGGCGTGCGGTGGGGTTGCGGATGCCGGTCAGCGTGAATATCTCGGCACGTTCGCTCCAGCGCAGCAATTTGAGTGCTTACATCGGGGCGTTGATCGATGCCTATCCGGATGTGTCTGCCGCCGATCTTGAGTTGGAGGTGCGGGAGCGGGCATTGATCGAGCAGATGCCGGAATTGCTGATGCAGGTGCGGGCGTGCAGGGAGCGGGGCATCCGTTTTGCCATCGATGGCTTTGGGGTGAGTCTTGCGCGTTTCACCTATCTGAGCGGCCTGCCACCGGTGCGTTTGAAGATCGACCGTCGCTTTGTCGGGCGCATGCTGGAACATCCGGATGAACGTGGCGTCGTGCGGAGCATCCTGGCCCTGGCGGATGCGTTTCGCTGGCCGGTGGTTGCCATGGGGGCCGAAACGCTGGCCCACGTGGTCCAGCTGACGCGCCTGGGGTGCGAAACCGCCCAGGGCTTTGCCATCGCCCGCCCGATGCCGGCCGGCAAGGTGAGGGCGTGGGTGACAGACGGCAAAGGCTAGCGGCGCCGCGAAGCCCCGCCGGGGTTCAGCCGTGGTGGAGGCAGAAGCGGGATACGGGGGAGCAGGCGGTGTCCTGGCTTTGGGTGCGGGCGAGTTCGGCGGCGAGGGCGGCGAAGCTGGCGAGGCCGGCGCTGCGCAGGGGGCGGTAGGGGACGCCGTGGCGTTCGCAGGCGCGTTTGAGCAGGGTGACGGCGTTGTGGCCGACGCAGTCGGTGGGGAAGACGACCAGGTCGGTATTGGCCAGGCTAGTGGCGAAAAGGCCGCGCCGGTCTTCGATGCCGCCGTCGTGGAGGACGAGTTCGCCGCCGGCGGCCTTGACCATGGCGTGGATGGCCTGGGAGGAGTGGGGGCGGCCGCCGACATAGAGGATGCGCTTGCCGCGCAGGGCGTCGGCGATGCTGCTCTGGGGGCCGCTGGTGTCGGAGAACTGGGCTGTGAGGTGGCGGTCGAGGGCTTCGAACTCGGCGCGGATCTCGTCGCCGAAGCGGCGCGATTCGGTGAGGGCGGTCTTGAGTTCCCAGGCCTTGCCTTCCGCTTCCTGTAGGCGTTCTTCGAGCCGGTTGGCGCGGGCCTCCTGGTGGGCGGCTTGCTGGTTCTGCGTTTGCAGGGCGGCTTCGAGGGCGAGCAGCTGGGCTTCGAGCTGGGCGATGCGGATGTCTGCGGGGGCGGGCAGGCTGTCGGTGGCGAGCTGGTGTTCGAGGGCGCTGCGCTGCTGGGCGAGGTCCTGCAGGCGGGTTTGCTGGCGTTCTACCTTCTCCTTGAGGCGGGCGTTGTCTTCTTCCAGCGCGAGCAGGCGGCGGATGTCCGCGCGGTTGGCGGCACCCACCAGGTGGGACAGCATGTGCACTTCGCCAAATACCAGCTGGCGCAGGCTGAGCGAGGTGGCCGGGTGGGTCATCAGGGCCCAGTAAACGCCGGGGATGTCGCCGTGCTGCAGGCATTCTGTCCAGGCGGCATAGAGCTCGTCGTCGTTCTTGTGGCGCTGGAAGCGTTTGAGTTCGGCCGCGTAGAGGGTGTCGAGCCGCTTGTTGAGGGCCTTGGCGCCGGGACCGCCTTCGCCGGACAGGCGGACGGCCATGTGGTGGATGTCCAGGTCGCTGGCCTTGTTGCGGTCCAGCTCGGAATACTTGGGGACGAGCTTGCGCAGGTCGGCGGTGCTCAGGCAGGTGCCGATCAGGGAGCAGTGGAAGTAGCCGTCCAGTTCGTGCAGCCGGGTGCGCCGCCGGACGAAGCTGCCGGCGGGCAGCTTGGCCTGCGGGGCGAAGGCGTCTTCCATCCAGGCGGGTGTTGAGGCGGCGGCGTTGTCGGCCTGGAAAAGATGGGTGGGGTGGTTCATGACGGCAGCTCCGGAAATTTCGTTGTACACAAAGATATATAGCGAAGGCTCGGATGGCAACGTCGATACAGGGCTTGGGCTTGCGTGGGGTGGGCAGCTTGATCCGCGCAAAGCGCCAGCTTATGTGTATGGAATTTTTGGTAAGGCCGTATAAACTGCATTCCCATGAATGCAAACATCATCCATCACGGCGCTTTTGACGGGGTGACGGGTTCGTGTCACCAGTTTTTCATCGACGACATCAACAGCTTGTTGATCGACTGCGGCTTGTTCCAGGGGGCGGAGACGGCGCCGGACGGGCTGTCGGCGCAGGACCGGCTGGAAATCGGCTTTCCGCTCGACGCAGTGCGGGCGCTGGTGGTGACCCACGTGCACATCGACCACGTGGGGCGGATTCCGTGGTTGCTGGCGGCGGGTTTCAAGGGGCTGATCCTGTGCAGCGAGCCGTCGGCCAAGCTGTTGCCGGTGGTGCTGGCGGATGCCTTCGCGTTTGGGGTGAGCCGCGATGCGCGGCTGGTGGAGCGTTACCTGGAGATGGTCGAACAGCGCATCCGCCCGCTCAAGTGGAATACCTGGTACCGGGTCTTCGACGGGAAGGGGGAGAAGGGCGCCGGCTGCCGGATTCGCCTGCAGCGCGCCGGGCACATCCTCGGTTCGGCCTACGTGGAGGTGGAGGTCATCCGGGCCGGTGGCGATGTGCGGCGGGTGGTGTTCTCCGGTGATCTGGGGGCGCCGTTCACGCCGCTGCTGCCGGCGCCGCGCTCGCCCGAGGCGGCGGACGTGGTGGTGCTGGAGAGCACCTACGGCGACAAGATCCACGAAAACCGCCATGACCGGCGCCGGCAGCTGCAGGCGGTGGTGGAGAAGGCGCTGGGCAATGGTGGCACGGTGATCGTGCCGGCCTTCAGCATCGGCCGTACCCAGGAGCTGCTCTACGAGTTCGAGGACATCCTGTACCAGCAGCAGCGCGAGCCGGGGCCCCACGCGGCAAGCTGGGCGACGCTGCCGTTCTATCTGGATTCGCCGCTGGCCGGGCGCTTCACGCGGCTATACGGGGAGCTGCAGCCGTTCTGGGATGAGGAGGGGCTGGCCCGCGTGCGTGCCGGCCGCAAGCCGCTGGCCTTCGAGCAGTTGCGTGGTGTCGAAGACCACGCGGAGCACGAGGCCACCGTGCGCCGCCTGGCGCGCAGCGGTGAGCCGGCGGTGGTGATCGCTGCCAGCGGCATGTGCGCCGGCGGACGGGTGATGAACTACCTGAAGGCGATGCTGCACGACCCGCGCCACGATGTGCTGTTCGTCGGCTATCAGGCCCGCGGCACGCCGGGGCATGCGATCCAGACCTGGGGGCCGCAGGGGGGCTATGTGGACATCGACGACGAGCGCATCGACATCCGCGCCGGCATCCACACCCTGTCCGGCTATTCGGCCCACGCCGATCAGAACGACCTGGTGCGCTTCGTTACCCGCATGCCGGTCTTGCCGGCCGAGGTGCGCCTGATCCACGGCGAAGCCCATGCCCGGCAGGCGCTGGCCGAGCGCTTGGTGCGGGAGACGGAAGGGCGTGTGCGGGTGCTGAATGCACCCGCTGCGTGAGCTTCGATGCGGCGGCCGGGCCGCTCAGGGGGTTTTAGGTTCTGGGGCGGCTTTCTTGGCTGCCGTCGGGTGGGAGCGGTGCTTGCACGGGTGCTTGGCCGACGCGTGGGCTTTGTGGTGCTGCGGATGCATGACGGCCTTGAAATCGGCCTGCTTACCCGGTGCGGTCGCCGGCTGCCCGGTGGGCACATCGGCCGGCGGCGGCACGGGGATGACCTGGTGCGGTGGGGTGGCCACCGCTGTTGGGGGCGGTTCCACCGCGTAGAGCGATGCTGCGGCGCAGAGCAGGCTGGCGGCGACGGCGGCTTTGAGGGCTTCCATGATGCGGCTCCTGGAGTTTCCGCTTACTTGGCGGTCACGGTGATGGGAACGCTGGCCTGGGCCCTGAGCCCGGCTGAGTCGACGACGGTGACGAGCAGGGTGTAGCTGCCGGCGACCGGCGAGTTCCATGAATACTGGACGGCCTGACCACTGAGGGAGAACTGCATGCCGAGCGGTGCATTGGCAATGGTGATGGTGACGTAGCTGGCGCCCGGATCGGTGATACCGATGGAGCCGCTGAGCCGCGTGCCCACTACGCCGGTGCTGCCCGCTGCGCTGATGGCAGGGCCGGTCGCCGCGCTGATCAGGATGCTGTAGGTCGCCTGGCCGGTGAGGCCGGTTTTCGTATCCTTGACGGTGACGACGACGCTGTAGCTGCCGGCGACGGGCTTCGCCCAGCTGACGATGCCGGTGCTGCCGATGGTCATGCCGCTGGGGGCGCCGCTGAGGCTGTAGGTAACGGGGTTGAGGCTGGTGACGGTGACCTGGAAGGACAGTGCGGTCTTGGGCTTGCCGGTGATCGATCCGCCGCTGACGAGCGGGGCGCTGGCGGCGGCGATGGTCACCGTGTACAGCCCCTGGCCGCTCAGGCCGGTGACGGTGTCGGTGGCGGTGACGGTTACCGGGTAGGTGCCGGCGACGGGGGCGGCCCAGCTGACCACGCCATTGCTGCCGATGCTCATGCCGCTGGGCGCGCCGCTCAGGGTGTAGCTCAGCGCATTAGGGGCGCTGGCGGCGACGGTGAAGGTCAGTGCGACGCCGGTGCTGCCCGAAATGCTGGCCGAAGTGACGGTCGGGGCGCTGGCGGCACTCGGTGTGCTGGTGCTGCCGGTAGTGAGCTGGGTGACCAGGCTGCTGACGTTCGGGGTGCCCAGGCCGGACGGCGTGTCGTAGCCGGAATGGGCCGAGCAGGTGGTGCAGGTGCCGTTGCTGCCCTGGGTGATGTCGGCGAAGGCGGCCGCGTAGTTGCCGGGGACGGTGGAGATCTGGGTGTACAGCAGCGGGTGCGGGAGGCCGACTGGAGCCTTGCTCACTGTTGCGCGGGAGGCGTTGGCCACTGCGATCAAGCCGGCCCACTGGGGCGTGGACAGGCTGGTGCCGCCGGCGCTGAGCCAGCTGACGGTGCTGCTGCTCGGGGACTGCACCGCGACGTACTGGCCGGTGGTCGGATCGGCGTTGAACGCCACATCGGCAACGGTGCGCTTGGCGACGGTGCCCATGCCCGGCACGCTGTTGGTCTGGTAGCTGGGCGTGGCGGTGTAGGCGCTGGTGCCGCCGCCGGTGCCCGACCAGCTGACTTCGCTGCGTGCGCTGGTGCCGCTGTAGGTCAGGCGGGTACCGCCGACGGCGAGCACCTTGCTGGAAACGGCGGGCCAGGAGACGCCGGCGCCGGAGTCGCCGGTGGCGGCGAGGTAGGTCATGTTGGTGCCGGTGAAGGCGCTATCGACCGAGCTGGTCCAGCTGCCTTCGCTGGCGCCGAAGCTCATCGAGACGACGCCCGGGCCCATGGCGTTGGCGACTTTGATGGCGCCAAGCAGGCTGTTCAGGGAGGCATCCGATGCTTCGAGCAGGACGATGCGGGCCAGCGGAGCGGTTGCGTGGGCCCATTGCACGTCGAGGGCGATTTCCGTTGCCCAGCCCGAGTTGTAGGCGGGCGTTGTGGTGGTCATGGCGCCGGCGGCGGTGGCATAGACGACGGAGAACTCGCAGGCGCTGCTGCTGGCCGCCGTGAGGGGCAGGCTGGCCGTGCTGGCAATGGCCTTGGTGGTGCAGGTGGGGAGGGCGAACTTGGTGTTGAAGGTGGCGAGTTCGTTGGCGACGTTCGGGTCGTGATAGGCGGCGATGATGTAGATCGTCTGCCCGGCGCCCAGCTGGGCGGCCTGCGTTGCGGTGAGCGTGCTGCCAGCGGTGGGCAGCGCGGTCATGCCGTAGGCGGCGCGGATCTGCGCCGGGGTGTAGGTGACGACGCTGCTGCTGGTGGCCAGCGGGGTGAGGCTGGTGCTGTCTTCCAGGTACGGGATGCCGGTGGAATGGACACGGCGAAACGCGGCGATGCCCTGCGGCGTGAGCTGCCGCGAGGACAGGGCGCGGAGTTCGCTCGGGATCTGCTGGGAATGGGGGTGTCGCTGAGCGGAGGCGCTGTTGCCGGCCAGGTCGCTGTTGTCCGGTTCGTCCAGCAGGGCGGGGGCCATGTGGAAGGCCGGGGTGACGGTCTGCGCGGCGACTTCCGCGGGCAGGGCGGCCAGGTCCATCGTGAGGACGGTGGCGGCTGACGCCAGGGGCGCTGCGCTCTGCTGGGAGGATGAGGTGTCGGAGTTCGTTCCACTGCCGCCGCATGCGCTGAGCAAGGCGGAGGCGATGGCTGCCGAGACGACGGCGCGCTGGAATGCGAAGCGGCGGGAGGTGGCTGTGTTCATGACCCTGATTCCTTGAGTGTTTCAGGGCCACGCTGACGACGTCATCGAATGCATTAAGTGGAGCACGGAGCTTCGAGGTGCCGGCAACCCCGCTACCGTAGCGCCTTGTGCGCTTTAGGCCGGAGGTTTTGCGTCCTCATCTTTCGATGAGTTTGCCCTTCATTCCCATTGTCGAGATGGGGTTGCCTGCATCTTAGTCCTTTGAGCGCGCCTGCGAAAGAATTCATTACCGCGATGTCGGAAATTACGCCGATGGAGCGCTCAACGGGGCGGATGCGGCCAGTGGGCAAGCTGGATGTCGTCGGGGCGGAAGGACGCCACGAGGGTGGCGGCGTGCGTGGGGGCGAGCTGGATGGAGGTGGGGTGCCAGGTGCGCCATGCGCCGCTGTCGTCTGGCAGATCGCGGGGCGTGGTGTCCGTCTCCAGGCCGTCCAGCGGCGGTGGCGGCGACATCACGATGCCGGTGCCACGGGCCTTGGCGAAGGCTTCGATGCGGGTCCACCAGTCGTAGAAGGCGTGCCGTTGCCGGGCGGGCGGGGAGTGGAGAAAGGTGGCGTAGGCGGCCGGGGTGAGGTGGGGCTGGAGAATGGCCGGGTCCAGTGCGTCGTCGAGCCGGCGTTCCACGTCGATGCCGACGCGACCGTGGCGGGTGACGGCGACGACGGCGAGGCCGTCGCTGTGGGAGGTGTTGAAATCCAGTGCGATGCCGGCTAGAAAGGGGCGCTCGAAGGGATTGCGGGTGAAGGGCAGGGCGTGGGGCGACAGCCCCGTGTGTTGCGCCAGGATTTCGCGCAGCGCGGCACGGCGCAGCAGGAAGCGGCGGCTGTCACGCTCCCGCACAAAGCGCTGCGCCCGTGCCTGCTCCCCCGCATCGAGCAGGGACCAGGCACGGGCGCAGTCTTGGGTGGGGCTGTCGAGATCCAGCACCCACAGGGTGATGCTCCGATCCACGTGGATCAGACGACGGCTTCCTGCTTTTCCTTCTTGGGCTGCATGAACTGCTCGCGGGACACGCCGAGCCACATGACCAGCGGGCTGGCGACCAGCACCGAGGAGTAGATGCCGAAGCAGATGCCGATGGTCAGCGCGAGGGCGAAGTAGTACAGGGTCTCACCACCGAACAGCAGCATGGACAGCACCATGATCTGGGTGCAGCCGTGGGTGATGATGGTCCGGCTGATGGTGCTGGTGATGGCGTGGTCGAGCACCTGCGGGGTGGTGAGGCCGCGCTTCTTCTTGAAGATTTCGCGGACGCGGTCGAAGACCACCACCGATTCGTTCACCGAGTAGCCGAGCACCGCGAGGGTGGCGGCGAGCACCGGTAGCGAGAACTCCCACTGGAACAGCGCGAAGAAGCCCAGGATGATGATCACGTCGTGCAGGTTGGCGATGATCGCCGAGACGGCGAAGCGCCATTCGAAGCGCATCGCCAGGTACACCACGATGCCGCCGATCACCAGCAGCAGGGCCATGGCACCGTCGGAGGCGAGCTCCTTGCCGACCTGCGGGCCGACGAACTCGACGCGGCGCAGCTCGGGCTTGGGGCCTTCGATGGCGCCGAGGCTGGCGATGACCTTCTCGCTGACCTTGCCGGTTTCGATGCCGTCCCGGTTGGGCAGGCGGATCAGCACGTCGCGGGAGCTGCCGAAGTTTTGTACCTGGGCGTCCTGGTAGCCTTCCTTGGCGAGGGCTTCACGCAGCTTTTCGAGGGCCGGCGGTTCGCTGTAGCTGACTTCCATCAGCGTGCCGCCGGTGAATTCGACGCTGAAATGCAGCCCTTTGGTGGCGAGGAAGAACACCGCGAGCAGGAAGGTGATCAACGAAATGACGTTGAACACCAGCGCGTGCTTCATGAAGGGGATGTCTTTGTGGATCCGGAAGAATTCCATTTTGCGTGTCCGTTTCGTGTTCTGTACGCGTCAGACGCCCGGCTTCCAGACCTGGCCGATGGCCAGTTTCTCGAGCTTGCGCTTCTTGCCGTAGATCAGGTTCACCAGGCCGCGGGAGACCAGGATGGCGCTGAACATGGAGGTCATGATGCCCAGGCAGTGCACCACCGCGAAGCCGCGCACCGGGCCGGAGCCGAAGATGAGCAGCGCGATGCCAGCGATCAGCGTGGTGACGTTGGAGTCGAGAATGGTGTCGAAGGCGCGGTCGTAGCCGGCGTGGATGGCCGCCTGCGGGCTGGAGCCGTTGCGCAGTTCCTCGCGGATGCGCTCGTTGATCAGCACGTTGGCGTCGATCGCCATACCCAGCGTGAGCGCGATGGCGGCGATGCCGGGCAGCGTCAGCGTGGCCTGCAGCAAGGACAGCAGGGCCACCAGCAGCAGCAGGTTGGAGGCCAGGGCGATCACCGACACGAAGCCGAACAGCATGTAGTAGATGCACATGAAGGCGGCGATGGCGATGAAGCCCCACAGCGTGGAGTGGAAGCCCTTGTTGATGTTGTCGGCGCCGAGGCTCGGGCCGATGGTGCGTTCCTCGATGATCTCCATCGGCGCGGCGAGGGAGCCGGCACGCAGCAGCAGCGCGGTGTCGGTGGCTTCTTCGGAGCTCATGCGGCCGGAGATCTGCACGCGGCCACCACCGATTTCGCCGCGGATGACCGGGGCGGTGACGACTTCGCCCTTGCCCTTTTCGATGAGCAGGATGGCCATGCGCTTGTTGACGTTCTCGCGGGTCACGTCTTTGAAGATGCGCGCGCCGGCGGCGTCCAGCGTGAGATGCACGGCGGGCTCGTGGGTCTGGCCGTCGAAGCCGGGCTGGGCGTCGGTGAGGCGCTCGCCGGTCAGCACGACCTGCTTCTTGACCAGCAGCGGACGGCCGCCGCGCTCGTTGTAGAGCTCGGTGCCGGCCGGCACGGCGCCGGTCATGGCGGCTTCGAGGGCACCCGGGGTCTCGTCCACCATGCGGATTTCGAGGGTGGCGGTGCGGCCGAGGATGTCCTTGGCCTTGGCCACGTCCTGCACGCCGGGCAGCTGGACCACGATGCGGTCGAGGCCTTGCTGCTGGATCACCGGCTCGGCCACGCCGAGTTCGTTGATCCGGTTGTGCAGGGTGCTGATGTTCTGCTTGATCGCGAATTCCTGGATGGTCTTCTGGGCCAGCGGGGTGAGGTTGGCGGTCAGCTTGAAGTCGGCGCCGTCCTGGCCTTCGACCAGCTGCAGGTCGTTGGTGTTGGCGGTGATCACGGCCTTCGCGCGGGACTGGTTTTCGGTGTCGCGGAAACGCACGACGACGGTCTGGCCTTCACGGGTGATGCCGGTGTGGCGGACGTTCTTGTCGCGCAGCAGGGTGCGCAAGTCGCCGGTGGTGGCGTCGAGGCGCTTGGTGACGGCGCCCTTCATGTCGACCTGCAGCAGGAAGTGCACGCCGCCGCGCAGGTCGAGGCCCAGGTACATGGGCAGCGCGTGGATGCTGGTGAGCCACTGGGGGCTGGCCGACAGCAGGTTGAGGGCGACCACGTAGGACGGGTCGCTGGCGTCGGGGTTGAAGGCCTTTTCGACGACGTCCTTGGCTTTCAGCTGGGTGTCGGTGTCATGGAAGCGGATGCGCACGCTGTTGAGGTCGGCAAACAGGCCGTCATGCTGGAGCCCGGCTGCGGCGAGGCTTTCTTCCACGCGCTTGAGGGTGGCGGCGGCGTCCAGCTTGAGGGTGGCCTTGCCGCTGGATACCTGGACAGCGGGCACCTCGCCGTAGAAATTCGGCAGGGTGTAGATCAGACCCCACAGCAGCACGAGGCCGATGAGGAGGTTTTTCCAGAGGGGGTAGCGGTTCATGGTCGGGCGGAAAGGGTGGATGACAGGCGCAGTGGCGCAGCGGCGCATCAGCACGGCCGAGGTGGGGCCCCGGCCGTCAGCCGGATCAGATCGACTTCAGGGTGCCCTTGGGCAGCACGGCGCTGATGGCGCCCTTCTGCACGACGATCTGGGTGTTGGCGGCGATTTCGACGGTGACGTAGGCGTCGTTGAGGGCGACGACCTTGCCGACGATGCCGCCCTGGGTCAGGACTTCGTCGTTCTTCTGCAGACCGTCGAGCAGGGCCTTATGTTCCTTGGTGCGCTTCATCTGCGGGCGGATCATCAGGAACCACAACACCGCGAACATGAAAATCAGCGGCAGGACGCCGGTGAGGCTGGACAGGGGGTCTTGTCCAGCGGCCGGGGCGGCCTGGGCAAAGGCGTTGGAAATCAGCACATTAAACTCCGGTGGGCAGATGCAAAGCGTCGGATTATAGCAGCAGCCCGTTGCAGGCTTTCGACCGGCCACGCCCGGCATGGAGTGCGGACGCTATGACAAAAAAAAGCGGCGTCTGCCTTGCGACAGACGCCGTCAATCTCCACGAGGGAGAGGAGGGAGAAAAACCCGGTTGGCTCGGCCTCTGGAGGGCCGTCTGGCAGCGCTCAGGCTGCCTTGCTCATCTCGTCGCAAAACCGCTGCCAGTTGGCGGACATTGCAGAAAACATTTGCTCGGCGGCCAGCAGGGGCAAGAGGCCCATGCGGTGCTGGCTGCGCATGAAGGTTTCCATGTGCGGGGTGCAGAGGGTGTTCTGCTCTTCTTTCAGAAGCTCGAGGAAGCGGCCTTCGGCGGCGCCCCAGAACTCGGACGTGCCGACCCAGCCGGTATCGGCGGTGGCTTCGCGCAGCGCCTTGCGCCACAGTGCTTCTGCTCTCTCGACGGACACGCCGGCCTTGCGGGCGTGCCAGGGTAGGGTTTTAGGTGTCTTCATTTGCTGTTACTCCGGTATGGGGAGCATCAAACAACGCGGGGCTACTTCTGACAGCCGCTCGTTGGCGGCTTTGTGGTGCGCTGCAAAACCGTGTTTTGCGGCGCGTTTCCCTGATTCTACGTAGCTTTGTTAGCCCTCGATACGGCTTGTTTGCTGCATTGCACAACTCAAGTTTAGGTGCTTGCGACTCCGGCCGCAAGTTGTGGCGGTGTTTTTTTCATTTTCGGCGAGGTAATTTGTCACAAAAAACCTGGGCCTCGGTTGAGCTCCGGGCGGGCGCTAGAATGGCGGCCTTCGCTGCCTTACGTATCGCTCCATGTCCCAGCTGCTCGACAATCTCAATCCTGAACAACTCGCAGCCGTCACGCTCGAGCCCCAGCACGCCCTGATTCTGGCCGGCGCCGGTTCGGGCAAGACGCGGGTGCTCATCACACGCATCGCCTGGCTGCTGCAGAACGGCTACTGCAGCCCGCAGGGCATCCTGGCCGTGACCTTCACCAACAAGGCCGCCAAGGAGATGCTGACCCGCCTGTCGGCGATGTTCCCGGTCAATACCCGCGGGATGTGGATCGGCACCTTCCATGGCCTGTGCAACCGCATGCTGCGCGCCCACTACCGTGATGCAGGCCTGCCGCAGCTGTTCCAGATCCTCGATTCCGGCGACCAGCTGGCGGCGATCAAGCGCCTGCTGAAGGCCCTCAACGTGGACGACGAGAAGTTTCCGCCCAAGGAGCTGCAGCACTTCATCAATGGCCAGAAGGAGGCGGGTACCCGCCCCGCGGCGGTCGAGGCCTGGGACGACTACACCCGACGCCGGGTCGAGCTTTACATGGAGTATGAAGCACAGTGTCAGCGCGAGGGAGTTGTGGATTTCCCCGAGTTGTTGTTGCGCAGCTACGAATTGCTGGAGCGCAACGAGCCGATCCGCCGCCATTACCAGGGGCGCTTCCGCCACATCCTGGTGGATGAGTTCCAGGATACCAACGTGCTGCAGTACCGCTGGCTGAGCCTGCTCGCCGACGGCGGGCGCGAAGGCTGCGCCAGCCTGTTCTGCGTGGGCGACGACGACCAGTCGATCTACCGCTTCCGTGGCGCCGAGATCGGCAACATGCGCGACTTCGAAAAGGACTTCAAGGTCGGCAGCGTGATCCGCCTGGAGCAGAACTACCGCTCCCACGGCAACATCCTCGATGCGGCCAACGCGCTGATCGCCAACAACAGCAAGCGCCTCGGCAAGCAGCTCTGGACCGACCGCGGCGCCGGCGAGCCGATCCGCGTCTACGAGGCTTTCACCGATACCGACGAGGCGCGCTGGGTCGTCGAGGAGATCCAGTCCCTGGTGCGAGATGGCATGAGCCGTGCCGACATTGCGTTGCTGTACCGCTCCAACGCCCAGTCGCGGGTGCTGGAGCACCAGTTGTTCTCCAGCGGCATTCCCTACCGTGTGTATGGCGGCCTGCGCTTCTTCGAGCGCCAGGAGGTGAAGCATGCGCTGGCCTATCTGCGCCTGATCGCCAATCCGGACGACGATACGGCCTTCACGCGGGTCGTCAATTTCCCGACCCGCGGCATCGGCGCCCGCTCGCTGGAGGTGCTCGGCGATGCGGCGCGGACGTGGAACACGCCGCTGTACCAGACGGTGCCGCACCTCAGCGGCAAGCCGGGGGCGGCGCTGGCCCAGTTCGTGGCGCTGATCGAGCGCCTGCGCCAGGAGACGGCCAGCCTGCGCCTGCACGAGATGGTCGATCACGTGATCGAGCTGTCCGGCCTGCGCGCCCACTACAAGGCGGAGAAGGAAGGCCAGGAGCGCCTGGAGAACCTGGATGAACTGATCAACGCGGCGGCCAACTTCAGCGCTGAGTTGGGCGCCGGCGATGTGCCGGGGGAACACGGCTCGACGCTGGCCGAGTTCCTCGCCCATGCCTCGCTGGAAGCCGGCGATCACCAGGCCGACGTGGGCATGGAGGCGGTGCAGCTGATGACCGTCCATGCGGCCAAGGGGCTGGAGTTCGACGTGGTCTTCCTGTCCGGCCTGGAGGAGGGCTTGTTCCCTCACGAAAACAGCGCCCTCGAACTGGACGGGCTGGAGGAGGAGCGGCGCCTGATGTACGTGGCGGTGACGCGGGCCCGCCAGCGCCTGTATGTAAGCTTCACGCAGAGCCGCATGCTGCACGGCCAGGTCCGCTACAACCTGCGCTCGCGCTTCCTGGAAGAGATCCCCGAGGGCCTGCTGAAGTGGCTGACGCCGCCCAATCCGCGGCGCAGCTTCGTGTCCGAGCCGTCCACCCGCTACTACAACCCCGGTACGTCGCGGCCCGCCGCGCCGAGCATGCCGCCGCCTCCGCCGCAGAAGTCCCGCGACCTGGGTGGGCTGGCGATCGGCCAGAGCGTGCGCCATGCGCGCTTCGGCGACGGGGTCATCGTTTCGGCCGAAGGAAGCGGCAATGACGCGCGTGTCCAGGTCAAGTTTGCCGAGGCCGGCAGCAAGTGGTTGATGCTGGCAGTGGCAAAGTTGATACCCGTGTAATGGATTTCAATGACAATATTGTTTGCATGTTGTTTGAATGAATTCATTTGGAGGCGGCGAATTGGAGTCGGAACTGGATAGCAAGTCCCTGATCGAGGTGCATGTCGAAGCGTCCGCCGCGCCGGCGGCCGAGCTGGCGATCCGCCAGGACGGCGATCAGTGGGTGGGGGAATGGTGCGGTGGGCGCCTGCGTGTCCGGCGTCCGGCCGCCCTGGCCGAGAAGGACGGCTTGGTCTGCATCGTGCGCGGCAGCCCGCGCAGCGGCGCCAGTGGCGGCATCCGTCCGGCCGACCATTGGCTGGGCCTGTTTGCCAGCCGCGGGAGCGCGGCCATCGAAGACATCGCGGGGCGCTTCGCCCTTGCCTTCATCGACACCCGCCGCAACGCGGTCACGCTGTTCAACGACCGCTTCGACTCCGATCCCTGGTGCTATGCCGAGGACGGGGGCGCGCTGGCCCTGTCGGACCGGGCCAACGGCGTGCCGGTGCGGAGCCGCTCCGTAAGCGCCCAGGCGGTCTTCAACTACCTCTACTTCCACGTCATCCCGTCGCCGAACACCATTTTCAACGAGGTGAGCCGCCTGCTGCCGGCATCGCGGCTGGAGTGGCAGGGCGGCGTGCTGAAGCTGGCGCGCCACTGGACGCCGCGTTTCGAAGAGCGCCCCGGCATGAGCCTGGAGCAGGCCAAGGGGCGCTTCATGGAGATCGTGCAGACCTCCGTCGAGCGGGAATACGTGGGCGAGGGCACCGGTGCCTTCCTGTCCGGCGGCACTGACAGTTCGACGGTGTCCGGCATGCTCTGCCGCATCAGCGGCAAGCCGGCCAGGACCTACTCCATGGGCTTCGATGCCCAGGGCTACGACGAGATGGAGTACGCGCGCATCGCGGCGCGCCATTTCAAGACCGATCACCACGAGTATTACGTCACCCCCGACGATCTGATCGACGGCATTCCGAAGGTGGCGCGGTCCTACGACCAGCCCTTCGGCAATTCCTCCGCCGTGCCCGCCTGGATCTGTGCCAGCCAGGCCAGGGCCGATGGCATCACCAAGCTGCTGGCCGGCGATGGCGGCGACGAGCTGTTCGGCGGTAATGCCCGCTACGCCATGCAGCGCATTTTCGGCTGGTACAACACCATCCCGTCCCTGCTGCGTTCCGCGGTCGTCGAGCCCATTTCCGCCCTGCCGGGGATGAAGCGCATTCCGCTGGTCCGCAAGGGCGTGAGCTACGTCGAGCAGGCGTCGATCCCGCTGCCCGACCGGATGGAGATCTACAACCTGCTGATCCGCCTCGGCATGGACAAGGTCTTCACGCCGGCCTTCCTGCAGGGCATCGACGTGCATGGGCCCGGCCAGCTGCAGCGCGCCACCTGGGCCGAGGTGGGGGAGGCCAGCCTGGTGAATCACATGCTCGCCTTCGACTGGAAATACACGCTGGCCGACAACGACCTGCCCAAGGTCGTCGGCACGACCCGCCTGGCTGGGCTGGACGTGGGTTTCCCGCTGCTGAGCGACGAGTTGCTCGACTTTTCCCTGAGCCTGCCCACGGAGTGGAAGCTCAAGGGGCTCAAGTTGCGCTGGATGTTCAAGGAGGCCCTGCGCGGTTTCCTGCCGGACGAGATCATCACCAAGAAGAAGCACGGCTTCGGCCTGCCCTTCGGCGTGTGGGCCATCAAGCATCCGGGCCTGCGCAAGCTCGCCAGCGATGCGCTGGAGTCCTTCGGCTCCCGTGGCGTCATGCCCCAGGCCTTCCTGCGCGAGGTGCTCGACAAGCACCTGCCGGAGCATCCCGGCTACTACGGGGAAATGGTCTGGATCGTCATGGCGCTGGAATACTGGCTGCAGGCTCACGCACCGGACTGGCGTTTCACCGGTGCCTGATGGCGCAGGGTCGTAGTCAGCCGGAAATTCCACACGGCGGCGACCGAAAAGTGCGGGAATGTAAGGCGGTTTATGCAAAAATGAAGTCGGCCGCTTGCCCTTTTCGCACTTTCCAGAAGGCTCGCCGATGCCCGCGCCCCCAGCGCCGAGAGTCTGCCGGGGGACGTTCGATCACCCGATCGTCGACATTCATCTCCTCTTCGAGGATTCGAGAAAAATGACTGCGCTTGCTGAAAAGCTTCTGGATAAGTACTACAAGGACAGCCCGCACCCCTACCGTCTGTACGAGGAGGAGGTGAACCGGCTGTTGAAGAGGACGGACACCCTGCTGGACGCGGGTTGCGGCCGGACGATGCCGGTCCTGAGGAAATACCTGGGCAAGGCCGAGCGCCTGATCGGTGTCGAGCTGGTCGATTTCACCGACAGCACGCCCGGTATCGAGACCTACAACGCCGATCTCGGCCGCCTGCCGCTGCCGGACGCCAGCGTGGATCTCATCATGTCGCGCAGCGTCTTCGAGCACCTGACCGATCCCGAGTCCGTGTATCGCGAGTTTTCGCGGATTCTCCGGCCGGGCGGCTCGGTGGTCTTCCTGACCGCCAACATCTGGGATTACGGCACGATGGTGGCGCGCATGGTGCCCAACAACTTCCACGGCAAAATCGTGAAGTACGTGGAAGGGCGCGCCGAGGAGGACACCTTCCCGACCGCCTACAAGACCAACAGCCCGCGTCAGGTGGCCGATCTGGCCGCCGCTGCGGGCCTTGAAGTCAGCGGCTTCCAGTACGTCAGCCAGTACCCCAACTATCTGATGTTCAACGGGCTGCTGTTCTTCATGGGCATGTGCTTCGAGAAGCTCATCAGCCAGGTCGAAAGCCTGGCCTTCCTGCGCGGCTGGATTCTCGTGACCTTGCGCAAGCCCTTGAAGTGAGCTCGGCGCGCCCGGCAGCTCTCGCTTGCCGGGCGGGCGGGATCAGGCGCCGCGCAGTTCGGCGTGGAGGGCGGTGAATTCCTGGGACAGCTTGTGCTTCGGGTCCAGGTGGATCATCGGCTTGGCCTGTTCGTGGCTTTCGCGGATCTTGATCGAACTGGACAGGTAGGTCTTGAAGATCGGCAGGCCTTCGTCGATCAGTTCCTGCACCAGCTTCTGGGGCAGGCTGGCGCGGGGCTGGAACTGGTTGACGACGATGCCTTCCACTTCGAGGCCACGGTTGTGGTCGGCCCGGATCTCCTGCACGTTCTCCATCAGCGCGTAGAGCGCCCGGCGGGAGAAATCGTCGCAGTCGAAGGGGATCAGGCACAGCTGCGTCGCGATCAGCGCCGAGCGGGTGTAGAAGTTGAGCGCCGGCGGCGTGTCGATGAACACAGCGTCGAAGTCGTCGGCCAGTTCGTCGAGGGCGTCGCGCAGCTTGAAGATCTTGTAGCGGGATTCGAGCTTGCTCTGCAGCTCTTCCAGCATCGGGTGCGACGGGAGGATGGACAGCTTGTCGAAGGGCGTCGGGTGGACGAACTCGGCGGTCTTCTTGGGGCTGAACTTGAAGGACAGGGTCTGCTCGAACAGGCCGGCGAGGGTGTCGTCCACGTTGTCGGCGGCGTCGCCGAGCAGGTAGTGGGTGGAGTTGCCCTGCGGGTCCAGGTCCACCACCAGCGTGCGCAGGCCTTGCTGGGCGCTGATCGCCGCCAGGTTGCAGGTGATGGTGGACTTGCCTACGCCACCTTTCTGATTGAACACCACGCGTCGCATCTTCGTTCCTCTGTTTGTCTGTCCGTGCATTTTCAGGCGGGTGCGATTGTGCCACGCAATCGGGGGGAGTCCGTATTTACCGAAGGTGCGTTATCGCGCTTGCTCGGTTAAACTCCCGGCAAACAAGACGTAGCGGGTATGCCATCTCCCGGCATGCCAGCTCCAGTCGGACTTTCGGCGATCCCGGCGTTCGGCTGTCATATATAAGACTCATGCCCGATCCGGGCATCCACATATTTCAGACTTTCGGCACACATCGCTTTCGCTGCCGCCGCTGCCGACCCGACGTCGGTTCCGGGGACGGACGCGATATACCCGTTTTGAGAGAAGAGAGAACATGGATAAGGATTTCATTGCCGCCGCCCTCGAATACCACCGCGCACCGACGCGCGGCAAGATCGCGGTGGTGCCCACCAAGGGCCTGACCAACCAGCGCGACCTGGCGCTGGCTTACTCGCCCGGCGTGGCGGCAGCCTGCGACGCAATCGTGGCCGATCCGGCTGACGCGCAGGAATACACCTCCCGCGGCAACTTGGTGGCGGTGATCACCAACGGTACCGCGGTGCTGGGCCTCGGCAACATCGGCCCGCTGGCCGCCAAGCCGGTGATGGAAGGCAAGGGCTGTCTGTTCAAGAAGTTCGCCAACATCGATGTGTTCGACATCGAGCTGGCCGAGAACGACCCGGACAAGCTGATCGACATGATCGCGGCCCTCGAGCCGACCCTCGGTGGTGTGAACCTGGAAGACATCAAGGCGCCCGAGTGTTTCTACATCGAGCAGAAGCTGCGCGAGCGGATGAACATCCCGGTTTTCCACGACGATCAGCACGGCACCGCGATCATTTCTGCCGCGGCCATGCTCAACGGCCTGAAGGTGGTCGGCAAGAAGATCGATGAAGTCAAGGTGGTGTGTTCTGGCGCCGGCGCCGCGGCCATCGCTTGTCTGGACCTGTGGTGCGGCCTCGGCATCAAGCGCGAGAACGTCTACGTCTGTGACTCCAAGGGCGTGATCTACGTCGGTCGCGACGAGAAGATGGAGGCCAACAAGGCCCGCTACGCGCAGGACACCGAATACCGTACGCTGGCTGATGCGATGGTCGGCGCCGATGTGTTCCTCGGCCTGTCCACTGCCGGCGTGCTGAAGCAGGACATGGTCAAGACCATGGCCGCCACGCCGCTGATCTTCGCGCTGGCCAACCCGACGCCGGAAATCCTGCCGGAACTGGCCAAGGAAGTCCGTCCCGACGCGATCATCGCCACCGGCCGTTCGGATTACCCGAACCAGGTCAACAACGTGCTGTGCTTCCCATTCATCTTCCGTGGCGCGCTGGACGCCGGCGCTACCAAGATCAATGAAGAAATGAAGCTGGCCTGCGTGAAGGCCATTGCCGAGCTGGCCGAGGCCGAGCAGTCCGACGTGGTGGCTCAGGCCTACGGCGGCGCCGACCTCAATTTTGGCCCGAACTACCTGATTCCGAAGCCCTTCGATCCGCGCCTGATCGTCAAGATCGCGCCGGCCGTCGCCCAGGCTGCCATCGATTCCGGTGTGGCGACCCGCCAGATTGACATGGACGCCTACGTCCAGAGCCTCAATGAGTTCGTGTACCAGTCCGGCATCATCATGAAGCCGGTGTTCACCACCGCCAAGGCGATCCCCGTCGAGCAGAAGCGCGTGCTCTACGCGGAAGGCGAGAGCGAGCGCGTGCTGCGCGCCGTGCGTGCCGTGGTCGACGAGCACCTGGCCCGTCCGATCCTGATCGGCCGCCCGGCGGTCATCGACATGCGCATCGAGAAGTTCGGCCTCAACCTCCAGGCCGGCCGCGACTTCGACGTGGTGAACGTCGAGTCCGATCCGCGCTACCGCGAGCTGTGGCAGGAGTACTACCGCCTGATGGGCCGCGACGGCGTGACGCCGGACTCCGCCCGCGAGGCCCTGCGCAGCGACTCCACGCTGATCGGCTGCATGCTGCTGCGCCGTGGCGACGCCGATGCGCTGGTGTGCGGCACCACCGGTTCCTACGACCACCACTACCGCCACGTGGAGAGCCTGATCGGCCTGAAGCCGGGCGCCAAGCTGTTCGCGGCGATGAACATGCTGCTGCTGCCCAAGCGCATCCTGGCGATTGCCGACACCTACGTGAACGAGCTGCCGAGCGCCGAGGACATTTCCGAGATCTCGCTGATGGCGGCCGAGGAAATGAAGCGTTTTGGTATCGAGCCGAAGGTGGCGTTGCTGTCCCACTCCAACTTCGGAAGTGCCCGCAGCACCTCGTCCCTCAAGATGCGCGCGGCCCGCGACATCCTGCGCGACAAGGCGCCAGCGCTGCAGTGCGATGGCGAGATGCACGGTGACTCCGCGCTGTCCGCCGAGATCCGCGACCGCCTGCATCCGGAATCGACCCTCACCGGTGAAGCCAACCTGCTGGTGATGCCCAACCTGGACGCCGCCAACATCGCCTTCAACCTGCTGAAGGTGGCCCATGGCGAAGGCGTGTCGGTCGGCCCGATCCTCCTCGGTGCCGCCCGTGCGGTGCACATCCTGACCCCGTCGGCCTCCGTGCGCCGCCTGGTCAACATGACGGCCCTGGCCGTCGTGGATGCCCTTGAGCAGCGCACCGAAAAGTCGGTCTGAGTCAGTACCTCGTTGCGGTGGAGGCGATCCCGCCTCGCCGCAGCGCCAGGGATGGATGCCTGAGCGCCCCTACTGTGGCTTGCCACGTAGGGGCGAATTCATTCGTCCTCCGGGATCACGATGTTTATGCGCCTCCGGTACAATTCAGTTACAACTGATGCCTGTGCGAGGTGCAGCATGTCTCATCTGATCCGTTTCGAGCGTACCGGCGGCCCCGAGGTCCTGCAGTGGGTCGAGGTCGATGTGCCGCCGCCCGCTGCGGGCGAGGTGCAGGTCCGCCATCATGCGGTCGGCCTCAATTACATCGACACCTATCATCGCTCCGGCCTCTATCCGCTGCCGCTGCCGTCCGGCCTGGGGCAGGAAGCCGCCGGCGTCATCGAGGCGGTAGGGGAGGGCGTCACCGAATTCCAGCCGGGAGACCGGGTTGCGTACGCGGGCGGTCCGCTCGGGGCTTACGCGGAGCTGCGCAACATCGCGGCCCAGCACTTGGTGAAACTGCCCGACAGCCTGTCATTCGAGCAGGGAGCGGCGATGATGCTGCAGGGCCTGACCGCTCAGTATCTGCTGCGTCGTACCTACCGGGTGCAGCCCGGCGACACTATCCTTATCCATGCCGCGGCCGGCGGCGTGGGCCTGATCGTCTGCCAGTGGGCCAAGGCCCTCGGTGCGACGGTGATCGGCACCGTCAGTTCGGACGAGAAGGCCGAGCTGGCCCGTCGCCACGGTTGCGATCATGCCATCGTGTCCACGCGTGAAAAGGTTTCCGAGCGCGTGCGGGCGCTGACCGGTGGCGCTGGCGTCCACGTGGTGTACGACTCCATCGGCAAGGACACTTTTCTGGATTCCCTGGCCTGCCTGCGGCCGCTCGGCATGATGGTGAGCTTCGGCAACGCCTCCGGCCCGGTCGAGCCCTTCGATCTCGGGCTGTTGGCCAGGATGGGCTCGCTGTTCCTGACCCGGCCGACGCTATTCACCTATACGGCCCGCCGTGAAGACCTGCTGGCGATGGCCGACGAGTTGTTCGGCGTCGTGGCGTCGGGCCAGGTCCGCATCAACATCAACCAGCGTTATCCGTTGCAGGACGCCGCCACTGCCCACCGTGAGCTGGAGGCGCGACGGACGACGGGTTCCACCGTTCTGATCCCGTGAAAATGACTGTTTCCTTCCTCCGCGCCGGGCTTCTTGCCCTGAGTCTGGGCGCCTGTCTGCCGACCGCCTTCGCGGCACCGCCGGCGGTGTCGCTGACGCCGGTTCAAATGGCTTTCATGCAGGCGGAAGCCCGTCGCATTGACGAAACCTTTGTCCAGAAGCTGATGACCATTTCGGGGGCGACCCGGGAGCAGGTGGCGCGCGCGATTCCTGCCAAGGGGCGGCTGATCGAGCGCATGGCGCGCATCTACAATTCCCTCGAGAACGATCTGAAGGTACAGCTCACACCGGAGCAGAAGGCACTGATGTTTGCTGCGGACGAGGAGCGCAAGCAGGCTCTCAGGGATCTGCCGGCCCAGGCCGCCAGCAAGTAGGGGCGGATTCGCCAGGGCTTCGGCTGCGCCGGTAGTCGGCGCTGGCGTGCCGCCTGCCGTGTCAGAACAGTTCCATGCTGCCGGTCGCCTGTTCGCGGACGGCGATGCGCCCATCGGCTTGCAGGGTTTCGTAGCAGGCGAGTTGGTTGCGGCCGTTTTCCTTGGCGAAATAAAGCGCTTCGTCCGCGCGGCCGACGATTTCCGGGATGGTGTCCTGGGGACGGATATGGGTGTAGCCCATGCTGACCGTGACCTGGCCGACCTGCGGGAAGGGGTAGTTCTGCACCGTTTCGCGCAGCCGCTCCAGAGCCTGCGCCACTTCTTCTTCGCTCCCGGCCCGCAGCACGACGACGAACTCTTCGCCGCCAAAGCGGAACAGGCGGTCCTGGTGGCGGAAGCTGTCACGCATCAGGCGGGCCAGCAAGAGCAGCACTTCATCGCCGTAAAGGTGGCCGAAGTGGTCGTTGATGCGCTTGAAATGGTCCACATCCAGCACCGCCAGCCAGTGGGTGCCGTCGTCCTGCTGCCGGCGGCGCATGGGCACGTCGTCTTCCGGGTTGCCGCGTTGAACGGCCAGCGCATTGAGGATCTTGCCGAGATTCTCGTCGAAGGTCTTGCGGTTGAGCAGGCCGGTGAGGGTGTCGCGCTCGCTGTAGTCGAGCAGGCTCAGGTAGTTGCGGTAGAGGCCGAGAAAGCCCTCCGCGGTGCCCAGGTTTTCTTCGCTGAGCTGCGCGCTGCAGACCACCTCCAGCACGCCGAGCACCCGTCGCTCGGCCAGGATCGGGAAGCAGTGAAGGTATCGGCCGGTAGCCTCCAGGTGGCGGAGCACAATGTGGTTCTGCTCGACGCAGGCCGCCATCTCCGGCCGCTGGGCGACCGGAATCGTCTCCGCGGTGTCGTCGAGCTCATCCTGCACGTAGTGCACGCCGGCCTGGCCGACATGCACGACCTGGGTCAGGAAGTTGTCCTTGCCGTGTTCGATGACCTTGTAGAGATTGACTTCGAGGGCCTTGACCAGTTCGAACAGGGCCGAAGCCACACCCAACTCCAGCAGAGTACGGTCGCGGTGCTGGGTGATGGATTCGACGTGTTTCAGAACGTGGATCATGGGTGTTCCGGGGCAGACAGCTTGACCCGGCATCTTAGCGCAGTGGGCCGGCTTGGGTGAGGATGCAGGCGGCGGGGTGAGGAATCCTCCGCGAATGACGTGCCGATCCTGCTAGCTGAGGGGCATGCGGCTGGCTTGCGTATAATCGCCGCCATCGTCCTGCCGAGCCCTTTCCGCCCCTTGAATTACGATACTTTCATCGACCAGTTGTTTGCGCGGGTGCCCCGTGCGGACGTGACCGTCGCGCTGGTGGCCGTCAATGTCCTGGTTTTCGTCGGGCTGGCCGCGTTGTCCATGAATCTGTTGCAGATCCCGGCCGACTTGCTGATCCGCGCCGGTGGCAATTTTGCGCTGCGGGTGCAGGAAGGCGAGAGCTGGCGTCTGCTGACGGCGCTGTTCCTGCACGGCGGCCTGCTCCACGTCGGGCTCAACATGTTTGCGCTGTACCAGGCAGGGCAGGTGGTCGAGCGTCTGTTCGGGCGCGCGGGTTTTGCCGTGGTGTATCTCGTTGCCGGCCTGCTCGGTAACCTGGCCAGTCTGTGGTGGCGCCAGAGCGCAGTGAGCGTCGGGGCGTCGGGGGCGATCTTCGGGGTCTACGGGGCCATGCTGGGCTATCTGATGATCCAGCGCGGTTCGGTGCCCGCCGAGGTGTTTCGCGAGATGCGCTCGGGAACCCTCGGCTTCCTGGGCTACTCACTGTTCGCCGGCTTCGCCATCGCCGGTATCGACAATGCGGCCCACCTCGGCGGCCTGCTGGGCGGCTTCGTCCTCGGCGCCGCGCTGGCCGAGCCGGTGCAAGCGCAGCGGCCGGTCCGCTGGCTGGGGCCACGGGCCCTGGCAGGTGGCGTGGCGGTGGTGCTCATCGGCGCCGTGCTGTGGCGCATGACGCCCGATGTGGCGCACGGAATCGAGGTGGATACGCTCTACCAGCAGACCGTGCAGCGCTTTGCGCTGGAAGAGCAGGAGCTGCAGCGGGAGCAGTCCCAGCTGATGGACGCCGTGCGGGGCCGCCGGACCTCCGAGGCGGCTGCGCTCGACATCCTCGAGCGGGATCTGATCCCCCGCTGGGACCGCCAGGTGGTGCAGCTGTCGTGGCGCATGGCACCGCCCCACCGGGAGTGGCAGCGGCGGGAGCTGATCCTCTACGCGACGGCCCGGCGCGACGCGCTGAAGGCGTTGGTCCAGGCCCTGCAGACCCGTGACGTCGAGTGGGTCGAGCGGTCGCGAAACCTGCAGCAGGAGGCGGAGTCCATCCTGGTGCAGATGCGCTTGCGCAAATCGGTGGAAGAGCCGGGCCAGTGAGCCCGGACGGAGGTCAGGAAAATGGATCTGCTCGAAAACCTCCTGCTGATCGGCCTGCTGGTGGCGATCAGCGCCTTCTTCGCGCTGTCCGAAATTTCCATTGCGGCATCGCGGCAGGTCCGCCTGTCGGTGCTGGCCGAGGATGGGCAGGCCGCCGCCGCCCGCGTGCTGGCCTTGCGGGCTCAGCCGGGGCCTTTCTTCACGCTGGTGCAGATCGGGCTCAACGCGGTGGCGATCATGGGCGGCATCGTCGGCGAGGGGGTGTTCTCTCCGTGGCTGACGACGGTGCTGGCGCCGCTGCTGCCGGAGGCTTACCTGGAGACCGTGGCCTTCGCGGCGTCCTTCACGGTGGTGACCTCGCTGTTCATCCTGTTTGCAGACCTGATGCCCAAGCGGCTTGGCATGGCCTCGCCGGAGCGGTTGGCCATGGCCGTGTCGGGGCCGATGAGTCTGCTGATCCGCTGGCTGCGACCGCTGCTGTGGTTCTACAACTCGGCGGCGGAGCTGATGTTCCGCGTGCTGGGCGTGCCGACAACGCGCAATGAGACGGTGACGCCGGACGAGATCGTCGCCGTGGTGCAGGCGGGGGCGGCGGCCGGCGTGCTGGCCGAGCAGGAACACGCGCTGATCGAGAACGTCTTCGGCCTCGACGTCCGTAGCGCCCCGTCGGCAATGACGACCCGCGACAGCGTGGTCTTCTTCACGCTGCAGGAGAGCGAGGAGAGCATCCGCCAGAAGATCACCAGCCGGCCCTTCAACCGCTTCCCGGTGTGCGACGGCGACATCGACCACGTGGTTGGCTACGTGGATGCCAAGGATCTGCTCAACCGCGTGCTGGCGGGCCAGTCGCTGTCGATGAAGGCCGACGCGCCGATCAACCCGCTGCTGGCGCTCCCTGACACGCTGACACTGGCCGAGGTGCTGGAGCGCCTGCGCGAGGCCCGTGAGGACTTCGCGGTGATCGTCAACGAGTACGCGCTGGTGGTCGGCGTGATCACCCTCAACGACATCATCCGGGCGCTGGTCGGCGACGACGTGGACCAGGTGCAGGAGGAGCAGATCCTGCGCCGGGATGAGAACTCCTGGCTGGTGGACGGCGCCACCGCCGCCAGCGACGTGATGCGCGTGCTCGACATCGACGACGAGGACGGTGGCGAGCATTACGAGACCATTGCCGGCTTCATGATGTACCACCTGCGCAAGATTCCGCGCCGTACCGACCGGGTGGACTTCGCGGGCTACCGCTTCGAGGTGCTCGACGTGGACAACCACCGCATCGACCAGCTGCTGGTCAGCCGCCTGCCGGC
This sequence comes from Zoogloea sp. GW822-FHT05C07, assembly GCF_058800215.1. Classification (NCBI taxonomy): domain Bacteria; kingdom Pseudomonadati; phylum Pseudomonadota; class Betaproteobacteria; order Rhodocyclales; family Zoogloeaceae; genus Zoogloea; species Zoogloea sp. GW822-FHT05C07. The sequence goes on along the minus strand of NZ_CM179510.1, from coordinate 845,387 downwards.
CGACGGAGAAATCTCCGACAAGGGGTGAACCCGTTTCCCCGGGGCGGGTAAAATCGCGGGATGCCTGAGACTCACTCCCCCCGCTTCATCCACCTGCGCCTCCATACCGAGTATTCGATCTCCGACGGGATCGTGCAGGTGGACCACGCCATCGCCCGCGCCGCCGCCGACGGCATGCCGGCGCTGGGCATTTCCGACCTCGCCAACCTCTTCGGCATGGTCAAGTTCTACAAGGGCGCCCGCGGCAAGGGCATCAAGCCGGTGTGCGGCATGGACACCTGGATCACCAATGACGTGGACCGGGACAAGCCGAGCCGCGTGCTGCTGATCTGCAAGAACCGCAAGGGCTACGGCCAGTTGTGCGAGCTGCTGACCCAGGCCTACATGGAGAACAAGTACCGCGGCCGCGCCGAGATCCGCCGCGAGTGGCTGACCGCCGAAAGCGCCAGCGACCTGCTGTGCCTGTCCGGCGCCAAGGATGGCGACGTGGGCCATGCGCTGGCCAACGGCAACACCCGCCTCGCCGAACAGCTGGCCGCCGACTGGGCGCGCCGCTTTCCGGGCGGCTTCTACATCGAGATCCAGCGGGCCGGCCATCCGGGCACCGAGACCTACATCCGCGAGGTCCTGCAGATCGCCGCCAGCCTCGACCTGCCCGTGGTCGCGACGCACCCGATCCAGTTCACCCGGCCCGAGGACTTCAAGGCCCATGAGGCGCGGGTGTGCATCTCCCAGGGCAACGTGCTGGCCGACAAGCGGCGCCCGCGGGACTTCACCGAGCAGCAGTATTTCAAGACCCAGGCGGAGATGTGCGAGCTCTTCGCCGACATCCCCGAGGCCCTCGAGAACAGCATCGAGATCGCCCGCCGCTGCTCGCTGACGGTCCAGCTCGGCAAGAACTTCCTGCCCCTGTTCCCGACGCCGGAAGGCATGACCCTCGACGACTACCTGATCGCCGAGGCCAAGGCCGGCCTGGAGGTGCGCCTGGGCGAGCTGTACCCGGACGAGGCCGTCCGCGAGGGCCAGCGCCAGCGCTACGAAGACCGCCTGAAGTTCGAGACCGACACCATCGTGCAGATGGGCTTCCCGGGCTACTTCCTGATCGTGGCGGACTTCATCAACTGGGCCAAGCAGAACGGCGTGCCGGTCGGCCCGGGGCGGGGTTCCGGCGCCGGCTCGCTGGTGGCCTACAGCCTGCGCATCACCGACCTGGATCCGCTCGAATACGCGCTGCTGTTCGAGCGCTTCCTGAACCCGGAACGGGTGTCGATGCCCGACTTCGACATCGACTTCTGCCAGGACAACCGCTATCGCGTTATCGAATACGTGCGCGAGCGCTACGGCAAGGACGCTGTGAGCCAGATCGCCACCTTCGGCACGATGGCCTCCAAGGCCGTGGTGCGCGACGTCGGCCGCGTACTCGACCTGCCCTACGGCCTGTGCGATCGCCTGTCCAAGCTGATTCCGGTGGTGCAGAACAAGCCCCTGTCGCTGGCCGATGCCCGCGAGCAGGAGCCACAGATCAACGAGCTGATGGCCGACGGCAACGACGGCGAGTCGATTCAGGAGCTGTGGAGCCTCGCCGAGCCGCTCGAAGGCCTGACCCGCGGCGTCGGCATGCACGCCGGCGGCGTGCTGATCGCCCCCGGAAAGCTGACCGATTTCTGCCCGCTGTACATTGCCGACGGAGAGGACGCCACGCCGGTGTCCCAGTACGACAAGGACGACGTGGAAGGCGTCGGCCTCGTGAAGTTCGACTTCCTCGGCCTGCGCAACCTCACCATCATCGAGCTGGCGCTCGACTACGTGGCGCGCCTGACCGGCAAGCGGATCGACCTGATGAGCCTGGGCTTCGAAGACCAGGCCGCCTACCAGATCCTCCGCGACGCCAACACCACCGCGATCTTCCAGGTGGAATCGGACGGGATGAAGAAGCTGCTGAAGAAGCTGGCGCCTGACCGTTTCGAAGACATCATCGCTGTGTTGGCGCTCTACCGGCCGGGCCCGCTGGGCTCCGGCATGGTGGACGACTTCATCCTGCGCAAAAAGGGTCAGCAGGAGATCGACTATTTCCACCCGGACCTGAAAGCCTGCCTGGAACCCACCTACGGGGTGATCGTGTACCAGGAACAGGTGATGCAGATCTCCCAGATCATCGGCGGCTACACCCTCGGCGGCGCCGACATGCTGCGCCGGGCGATGGGTAAGAAGAAGCCCGAGGAGATGGCCAAGCACCGGGAGACGATTGCCGACGGCGCCAAGAAGCTGGGCTACGACCCGGCGCTGGCCGAGCAGCTCTTCGACTTGATGACCAAGTTCGCCGAGTACGGCTTCAACAAGTCGCACACGGCGGCCTACGCGGTGGTCACCTACCACACCGCCTGGCTCAAGGCCTACCACTGCGCGGCCTTCATGGCCGCCACCATGTCGGCCGACCTGGACAACACCGACACGATCAAGATCTTCTACGAAGACACGATCGCCAACCACATCACCGTGCTGCCGCCGGACGTGAACGCGTCCGACTACCGCTTCGTGCCCACCGACTCCAAGACCATCCGCTACGGCCTGGGGGCGGTGAAGGGCGTCGGCGAACCGGCGGTGCGGGCGATCCTGGCGGCCCGCGAGTCCGGCGGCCCGTTCAAGGACCTGTTCGACTTCGCCTGTCGCGTGGACAAGCGCATGGCCAACCGGCGCGTCATCGAGGCGCTGATCCGCGCCGGCGCCTTCGACACTGTGGCGCCGACCCAGCCGGTGGATCGCCATACGCTGCTGGCCAGCGTCGGCATTGCGATGGAAGCCGCCGAGCAGATCGCCGCCAACGCGCTGCAGAGCGGCCTCTTCGACGTGCCCGGCGAAGCCGCCGCGCCGATGGTGGACTACGTCAAGGTGCGGCCGTGGGGCGAGCGCGAGAAGCTGAAGGAAGAGAAGCTGGCGATCGGCTTCTTCCTGTCAGGTCACCCCTTCAATGCCTTCAGGGAAGAGGTGCGGCGCTTCGTGCGGCGCCCGTTGTCCCAGGTCGAGCCGAGCAAGGAACTGATCACGATGGCTGGCGTGGTGATGGAGGTGCGCGCCAAGATAACGTCCCGCGGCAAGATCGCCTTCGTACTGCTCGACGACGGCACCACGCCGCGGGAGGTGTCGGTGTTCTCCGAGGTCTTCGACAACAACCGCCAGCGCATCGTCGTGGACGAGGTGCTGGTGGTCGAGGCCAAGGTCAGCAACGACGACTTCTCCGGTGGCCTGCGCATCGTCGCCGACAAGCTGCTGACGCTCGGCGAGGCCCGCGGCCGTTTTGCCAAGGCACTGCAGCTCCGGCTCAACGGCGAGGTTGGCGAAACAGGCGGTGCTGTGGCTGCTGCCGAACGTCTGGCCAGCCTGCTGCAGCCTTTCCGCGAAGGGGAATGCCCGATCCGCGTGCGCTACCGCAATGCCAACGCCGAAGGCGACGTGCCCTTCGGGCCGAACTGGCGGGTGCGCCCGGAGGACAGCCTGCTCGAAAGCCTGCGCGACTGGCTGCCGCCGGAAGCCGTCGAAGTGCTGTACAGCTGAGCGGCGTGGGCATCCGTTTCTTCGACGCGGCGCTGCTCGACGGGCTGGTGGCGCAGGCGCGCACGCTGCCGCGTCGCCGGGCCCATCACAATCTGCACACCGACCTGGGCGCGCCGGCCCAGCGCCTGCTGGTGGCGATGGAGCCGGATTCCTACGTGCGTCCCCACTGCCACCTGGATCCGGACAAAGCGGAAACCCTGATCGTACTGCGCGGCAGCCTGGGCGTGCTGATCTTCGATTCCACTGGTGCGGTTACGGAGACGCAGGTCATGCGGGCTGGCGGCACCGTGCTGGGCTATGACGTGCCGCCGGTCGTGTGGCATTCCATCGTGGCGCTCGACAGCGGCACCGTCTTTGCCGAGGCCAAGTCGGGGCCTTATGTGCCGCTGAGTGATGCCGAGTGGGGCGGCTGGGCGCCGGCCGAAGGCGAGCCCGCCGTCGCCGCCTACCTGGCGGCGATGACAAGGCTGTTTACTCTGGCGTAAGCGGCGCGGCCGGTAGCGTGCCGATGTGCAGCAGGCCGGTGACCGCATCGGCCGGCAGCGGCGGGCTGAACAGGTAGCCTTGAGCCGCGGTGCAGCCCTCCTGGCGCAGGAACTCCATCTGTTCCGGCGTCTCGGTGCCCTCTGCGATCACTTCCAGGCGCAGGTTGCGGCCCAACTGGATGATGGTACGTACCAGCACCGCGTCGTCCGGATCTTCATCCAGGTCGCGCACGAAGCTCTGGTCGATCTTCAGGCGGTCCACCGGAAAGCGCTTCAGGTAGGCCAGGCTCGAGTAGCCGGTGCCGAAGTCGTCGATCGACATCCGCACGCCGAGCTTCTTCAGGCGCGCCAGCGTGTCCTCGACGGCGTTGCCGGACTGCATCAGCAGGGATTCGGTGAGCTCCAGTTCCAGCCACTGGCCGTCCAGCCCGTTGGCCTCAAGCACGTCGCGGACGGTGGCGATGATGTCTTCCCGGCGGAACTGCAGCGCCGACAGGTTGACGGCCACCGGCACCGGCTCAAAGCCGGCGTCCTGCCAGTGGCGGGCCTGGCGGCAGGCTTCGTGAAGTACCCAGCGGCCGATGGGGACGATCAGCCCGCATTCCTCGGCAATCGGGATGAAGCGGGCCGGCGGCACGCCGCCCAGTGTGCCGCTAAACCAGCGCAGCAGGGCTTCCATGCCGATGATGCGGCCCGTGGCGAGGTCCACCTGGGGCTGGTAATACAGCTGGAACTCGTTGTTCTCGAGGGCGCGCCGCAGGGCGTTTTCCAGGTGCAGGCGTTCCAGTGCGTTGACGTTCATCACCTCGTCGAAGAAGCGGTAGGTGTCCCGCCCGCTTTCCTTGGCGTGGTACATCGCCGTGTCGGCGTTCTTCATCAGGCTTTCGACGTCCTGGCCGTCCTCGGGATAGAGGGCGATGCCGATGGAGAACGAGGTGCCGAGCTGCTGGGTGTCGATCTGGAAGGGTTCGCGCAGGCGGTCGAGGATCTTCTCGGCGACGCGGGCGGCGTCGGCCGGCACTTCGACGTCGGTGAGGACTATCAGGAACTCGTCGCCGCCCTGGCGGCTGACCGTGTCGGTCTCGCGGACGCAGGCCGACAGGCGCAGCGCCACGCCCTGCAGCAGCTGGTCGCCCATCATGTGGCCGAGGGAGTCGTTGATGGTCTTGAAGCGGTCCAGGTCGAGGAACAGCAGGGCGATGCGCTTTTGTCGCCGTACCGCGTTGGCGAGGGCCTGTTCGAGACGGTCGTGGAGCAGGGTGCGGTTGGGCAGGCCGGTCAGCGCGTCATGCTGGGCCAGGAAGGCGATGCGCGCCTCGGAGGCCTTGCGCTCGGTGATGTCGGAGAACACCGCCACGTAATGGCTGATCCGCCCGGCGTTGTCGCGCACGGCGCTGATCGACAGCGCAGAAGGGTAGAGCGTGCCGTTCTTGCGGCGGTCGTTGATCTCCCCCTGCCAGAAACCGTGTTCCTCGATCTCGCCCCACATGGCTTCGTAGAAGGCCGGATCGTGATGGCCGGACTTGAGCAGTCGCGGGGTCTGGCCGATGGCCTCTTCGGCGCTGTAGCCAGTGACCTCGGTGAAGGCCTTGTTGACTGACAGGATGCGCTGGTTGGCGTCGGTGACGATGATCGCCTCGACGCTGTTGCGGAACACGGTCCAGGCCAGGCGCAGCTGTTCTTCGCTCTCCCGCCGGGCGGTGATGTCGGCGATGGTGGTGATGACGCCGCGGGGCGTGGCGCTGTCGTCCTCGTAAAGCGGCACCGAATTGACCCACACCCAGCGCAGGCTACCGTCCCGCCGTTCGACGCCGAGGGGGCCGGCCTGGGGCTTGCCGCTGGCCAGGGCCAGCATGGACGGGATCTGGTTGATGTCGGCTGGCCCGCCGTCTTCGTTGAGATAACGGACGAGGCCTTTGTCCTGGCCGAGCTCCCAGATGCGCATTTCTGTGGCGTTGAGGCCGAAGATCTCTTCGGCGCTGGTGTTGTGCAGCAGCACTCGTCCCTGGGCGTCACGCAGGATGACGCCTTCGCCCATCGAGGCGAGCAGCGTGCGCATGCTCTCCTCGCGTTCGCGCAGTTCGGCTTCGGTGTTGCGTCGGTCGGTGATGTCCAGGGCGGAGGCGATGTAGCCGGTGAATTCGCCGTTGCCGTCGAAGACCGGCCGCCCGGTATTGATGATCCAGCGGTACGCGCCGTCGTGGCGGCGCAGCCGGTACTCCATCTCGAAGGGGGTCTGGACCGCGAAGTGCTGGAGGTAGGTTCCGATGCAGCGGTCGAAATCCTCCGGGTGGATCCCGATGGTCCACCCGTCGCCCAGTTCGTCGTCCAGCGTGCGGCCGGTGAATTTCAGCCAGGTCTGGTTGAAATAGCAGCACTTGGCGTCGGTGCCGGAGCGCCAGATCAGGGTGGGAAAGCGTTCGAACAGGGCGGTTGAAAAATCGAGGCCGTCGTTGCTTTCTGGATGGGGGGGCGCGACCACGTCGAGTGAGAGGCTGTCGTGAATGCTGCTGCTGATGGCGAATTGCCGCATTCTAACGCCATTTCCGGCCGGCATTCAGAGCGTGTCGGCGCGGCTGAAGTCTGGCGTCCCCGGATGCTCGGCGCTCTCCCAGTCCACCCTGCTGACGCGGGCGGCCGGCGGGCCGCGCCGGCTCCAGTCGATGATCGCCTCCACCGCCGCTGCCGGGCCGGCGACCAGGGCCTCGACGGTGCCGTCGCTGCGGTTGCGCACCCAGCCGGCAAGGCCCAGGTGCAGGGCCTGGGCGTGCAGCGCGTTGCGGTAGCCGACGCCCTGCACGATGCCGTGGATGCGCAACAGGCGGGCGGCGGGATCAGACGTTGTCTTCATCGATGAACCTCGGGAGCAGTTCCCTGGCGCGGGCGAGGGCGCCGTACAGGTCGCCGCAGATGTTGTTGGGGCCTACTTCTCCGGCAAAGCCCGAGCGTTCGATCAGTGAGCCGGGCTGAGAGTTCAGATTGCACAGGATCAGCGCACAGCCGCGCTTGTGCAGGTTCCTGCACAGGCTTTCGAGGCCTTCCAGGCCGGTGGTGTCGAGGCTGACCAGGTGCTGCATCTCGAGGATGACGATCTCCGGGTGTCTTTCCGCCGGGGCCAGCAGGGTTTCCAGTTTGTGGATCGCGCCGAAGAACAGGGAGCCGTACAGGGAATAGGCGACCACCCGCGGCGTGCCGTCCGGGTAGAGGAACTGCGGCAGCATCGCCAGTTCACCGAGGGGCCGGCGTTCGACGCGGGTCAGGTCCGACATGCGGTAGATGAAGGCGAGGCTGGCCAGCACCATGCCCAGCTCGACTGCCAGCGTCAGGTCGAAAACCACGGTGACGAAGAAGGTGGCGAGCAGGATGGCCCGGTAGTTCAGCGAGAAGCGCCCCAGCCCGCGGAACTCATGCCATTCGCCCATGTTGATGGATACAACGACGACGATCGCCGACAGGGTGGCCAGCGGGATGTGCTTGGCGAACGGGGCCAGCACCAGCACGACGGCCAGCAGCACCAGCGCGTGCACCATGCCGGCCACCGGGCTGCGCCCGCCGGTGCGCACGTTGGTGGCGGTACGGGCGATGGCGCCGGTGGCGGCGAAGCCACCGAACAGCGGGGCGGCGATGTTGGCGACGCCCTGGGCGATCAGCTCCTGGTTGGGGTCGTGGCGGTCGTCGATGGAGCCATCGGCGACGCGGGCCGACAGCAGGGATTCGATGGCGCCGAGCAGCGCGATGGTCAGGGCCGGCGAGATCAGCTTGCCGAGGATGGGCAGCGACAGCTCGGGCAGCGCGAAGGTGGGCAGGTCCTGCGGAATGCCGTTGAAGCGGCTGCCGATGGTCTCCACCGGCAGCTGCAGCAGTGCGTTGGCGACGGTGGCGACGACCAGCACGCCGAGAGGGCCGGGCATGCGGGCCAGCAGCGTGAAGCGCTTGGCCAGCCGGTTCCACGACAGCAGCACGATCAGCGAGACGATCGACAGCGCGACGGTCGGGATGTCGATGGTGTGCAGGTTGGTGGCCAGCGCTTCCACCTTGCCGAAGAACTCGCCGGGCATGTGCTCGATGCGCAGGCCAAGGAAATCCTTGATCTGGGCGAGGAAGATCACCACCGCGATGCCGTTGGTGAAGCCGATCACCACCGTCTTGGGGATGAAGCGGATCAGGTTGCCGAGGCGGAACACGCCCATTGCCACCAGGATCGCGCCAGCCAGCATCGTGGCGACGAGCAGGTTCTGCACGCCATAGTCGGCGACGATGCCGTAGATGATCGGGATGAAGGCGCCGGTCGGCCCTCCGATCTGCACGCGGGAGCCGCCGAGGGCGGAGATCAGGAAGCCGGCGACGATGGCTGTCCAGATGCCGGCGGTGGGGGACATGCCCGAGGCGATGGCGAAGGCCATCGCGAGGGGCAGGGCGAGGACGCCGACCGTCAGGCCGGCGGACGCATCGCGACTGAACTGGCTGCCGTCATAACCCGGCAGGGTGTCGAGGAGCTTGGGGTGAAACGCAATCTTGGCCATGGGGCCTCCGCAAATGAGGGAACATCGGGTGTGCGCCGGCTGGCGCGCCTTGCGGAGGGGTGAGACCGGGCCCAGTGCGATGTTGGATGAACCATCGTTTGCGGGCGGTCATGGGCATGTTTGCGCTTCCTTCAGGTTAGCCGGAAAAGTGGCTGTCGTTGGCGGCCCGCTTGCCGCGGGACGCGGCATGCATGACTTCCACCAGCATCTTCACCGCGGCAATGAAGACGGCGACGATGCCGCCGCCCACGCAGATCCAGGCTTGCAGGCTGTTGGCGGGAAAGCCGGGCAGCAGGGAGGCGCGGTCTTCCATGAGGTAGGCCGCGCCCAGCGCGAGGACCAGCACGCCGATCATGTCGATGGCCGCCCAGGCCCAGAAGGCCAGGGTCAGGCGGGGCAGGGGCGAGGCGCTCATTTGACGCGCATGCCCGGGGTGGCGCCGCTGTCCGGCGACAGGATGAACAGGCCCGGCACTTCGCCGCTGCTGTCGGAGGCGGCCAGCACCATGCCTTCGGACATGCCGAACTTCATCTTGCGCGGGGCCAGGTTGGCGACCATCACGGTCAGCCGGCCGACCAGCGTGGCGGGGTCGTAGGCGCTCTTGATGCCGGCGAAGACCTGGCGCGGGCGCTCCTCGCCGATGTCGAGCTGCAGGCGCAGCAGTTTGGCGGCGCCTTCGACGTGCTCGGCGGAGACGATCCTGGCGATGCGCAGGTCCACCTTGCCGAAGTCGTCGATGGAGATGAAGGGCTCGGTTTCCGCAGCCTGCTCGGCTTCGGTGGCGGCCACGTGGGCCTGGTGCTGGGCGTGGCGCTGCTCGGAGTGGGCGTCCTTGCCGTTCTTGGCGGCCTTGGCCGGTTTTGCGTCGGCGGCAGCGGCGGGGGCCAGGGAGTCTCGGTTGGCTTCGAGGAGGGCGTCCACCTGCTTGCGCTCGATGCGGGTCATCAGGTGGCTGTAGGCGCCGATGGCGTGGCCGGCGGGCAGCGGGGCCAGCAGGTTGTCCCAGTTCAGCGGCGCGACGGCCAGGAAGGCTTCGACCTGGGCGGCCAGCGTCGGCAGCACCGGCTTGAGCAGGCCGGTGAGGGCCTTGAAGATGTTGATGGCGGTGGTGCACACCACGTGCAGGCGGGCTTCCTGGCCTTCCTGCTTGGCGAGCTCCCACGGCTTGTTGTCGTTGACGTAGCCGTTGGCCTGGTCGGCGAACTCCATGATCTTGCGCAGCGCGCGGCTGAAATCGCGGGTTTCGTACGCGGCGGTGATCTCGGAGAGGTCCCAGTCGAGGGCGGCGGTGCTGTCATGGGCGCCGAGCTTGCCGTCGAAGCGCTTGGCGATGAAGCCGGCGCAGCGGCTGGCGATATTGACGAACTTGCCGACCAGGTCGGAATTGACTTTGGCGATCATGTCGTCGAGGTTGAGGTCCACGTCTTCCATCGTGCCGTTGGACTTGCCGGCGAAGTAGTAGCGCAGCCACTCCGGGTTGAGCTTCTGCTCGGTGTAGGAGCGGGCGGTGATGAAGGTGCCGCGGCTCTTGCTCATCTTGGCGCCGTCTACCGTAAGGAAGCCGTTGACGCACAGCTGGGTCGGCGTGCGGTAGCCGGCGAAGTGCAGCATCGCGGGCCAGAACAGCGCGTGGAAGTACAGGATGTCCTTGCCGATGAAGTGGATCAGCTCGGTGCCGGTGGCGGCCGCCGGGCCGGCTTCGGTGTAGTCGGCGACGTCGATGTCCTTGCGGCGGGCAGCCAGGTTGCGGAAGCTGGCGAAGTAGCCGATCGGCGCGTCCAGCCACACGTAGAAGTACTTGCCGGGCGCGCCGGGGATCTCGAAGCCGAAGTAGGGCGCGTCGCGGGAGATGTCCCAGTCGGACAGCTTGTTCTCGCCGGCCTCGCCGAGCCATTCCTTCATCTTGTTGGCGGCTTCGGCCTGCAGGCGGCGTTCGCCGTCGGGCGTGACGCCCTGGGTCCATTCGCGCAGGAACTCGACAGCGCGCGGGTCGGACAGGCGGAAGAAGTAGTGCTCGGAGGTCTTCAGCACCGGCTTGGCGCCGGACACCGCGGAGTACGGGTTCTTCAGTTCGGTGGGGGCGTAGGCCGCGCCGCAGGCTTCACAGTTGTCGCCGTACTGGTCTGCCGCGCCGCACTTGGGGCACTCGCCCTTGATGAAGCGGTCGGGCAGGAACATCTCCTTGACCGGGTCGTAGAACTGCTCGATCGCGCGGGTGTCGATGAGCTTGGCGTTGTCGCGCAGGCGGGTGTAGATGTCTTCGGCGTACCAGCGGTTCTCGCCGCTGTGGGTGGAGTGGTAGTTGTCGAACTCGACGCTGAAATCGCGGAAGTCGCGGGAGTGTTCGCCATGCACGCGGTCAATCAGCTGCTCGGGCGTCAGGCCTTCCTTTTCGGCGCGCAGCATGACCGGCGTGCCGTGGGTGTCGTCCGCGCAGACGTAGTGCACCAGGTTGCCGCGCATGCGCTGGTAGCGCACCCAGATGTCGGCCTGGATGTAGCCGACCAGGTGACCAAGGTGGATGTCGCCGTTGGCGTAGGGCAGGGCGTTGGTGACGAGGATCTTGCGCGGGGGGGTCATGGATTGGCCTGATGCACGAATGTTCTGAATCCGGCATTCTACCAAAGCGATTCCGCCCTCGCGGAACCTGCCTGTTTTGGTAAACTGGACAAAATTACTCGGGTTTACCTTGCCCCGCGTGCCGTTCACCATGTTTTCATTTTTCCGCCGCTCGCCGGCCCCCGATACCATGAGCCTTACCGACCAGAGCGTCCTCGACTGCCTGAAGCAGTTCGTCGATCCCAATACCGGCAAGGACTACGTCTCCTCCCGCCTGGTGAAGAACCTGCGCGTGAGCGGTGCCGACGTGTCCTTCGACATCGAGCTGGGCTACCCGGCGCAAACCCAGATCGACGCGATCCGCCAGGCGCTGATCGCCCAGGTCAAGACTTTGCCCGGCGTCGGCAATGTGAGCGCCAACGTGCATAGCAAGATCGTTGCCCACGCGGTGCAGCAGGGCGTCAAGCTGCTGCCCGGCGTGAAGAACATCATCGCCGTGGCGTCCGGCAAGGGCGGCGTCGGCAAGAGCACCACCGCGGTCAACCTGGCCCTCGCGCTGGTGGCCGAAGGTGCCCGCGTCGGCATGCTGGATGCGGACATCTACGGCCCGTCCCAGCCACAGATGCTGGGCATCGGCGGCCAGCGTCCCGACTCCCTCGACGGCAAGACCATGCAGCCGCTGCACGCCCACGGCCTGCAGGTGATGTCCATCGGCTTCCTGGTGGACGTGGAAACGCCGATGGTGTGGCGCGGCCCGATGGCCACCGGCGCGCTGCAGCAGCTGCTGAAGGAAACCAACTGGGACGAGCTGGATTACCTGGTCATCGACATGCCGCCGGGTACCGGCGACATCCAGCTGACCCTGTCCCAGACCGTGCCGGTGACCGGCGCGGTGATCGTCACCACGCCGCAGGACATCGCGCTGCTGGACGCCCGCAAGGGCCTCAAGATGTTCGAGAAGGTCGGCGTGCCGATCATCGGCATCGTCGAGAACATGAGCATCCACATCTGTTCCAACTGCGGCCACGAGGAGCACATCTTCGGCACCGGCGGCGGCCAGGCCATGTGCGCCGACTACGGTGTGCCCTTCCTCGGCGCGCTGCCCCTCGACATCCAGATCCGCCAGGAAGTGGACAGCGGTGTGCCGACGGTGGTCGCCGACCCGGACGGCCGCGTCGCCGAGATCTACAAGGGCATCGCCCGCAAGGTGGCGATCAGCATCGCCGAGCGGGCCAAGGACATGAGCCACAAGTTCCCCAATATCGTGGTGCAGAACACGTGAGCGGCCTGATGCGGAGTCTGGCGACCGGCCTGCTGGCGGCCGCTTGCATGGGCTTGGGCGGTTGCGTGGTCGGCACCGTCGTCGGTGCGGCGGTGGATGTGGGCGTCGAAGTCGTGAAGGTGCCGTTCAAGGTCGGCAAGGGTATCTACGACGTGGTCAAGGACGATCCGGAAGAGGAAAAGAAGAAGTAGTTGCGGCATTGCATCAATGCCTGCAATTGGCGTCTCTATGGCGGGCCTCTGCATGTAGAATGCGCGTTTTTGTGCAGGGGCCCCGCGTGAGCATCAAATCGGACAAGTGGATTCGCCGCATGGCGGAAGGCGATGCGCGCATGATCGAACCGTTTGCCCCCGAACTGGTGCGCCAGAATGAGGGCGGCAAGATCGTGTCCTACGGGACGTCGAGCTACGGCTATGACGTGCGCGTTGCCAACGAATTCAAGATCTTCACCAACATCAACTCCACGATTGTCGACCCGAAGAATTTCGACGAGCGCAACTTCGTGGATTTCACCGGCGACGTGTGCATCATTCCGCCGAACTCCTTCGCGCTGGCGCGCACCGTCGAGTACTTCCGCATTCCGCGCAGCGTGCTGACCGTGTGCCTGGGCAAGTCCACCTACGCGCGCTGCGGCATCATCGTCAACGTGACGCCGCTCGAGCCCGAGTGGGAAGGCCACGTGACGCTGGAGTTCTCCAACACCACGCCGCTGCCGGCCAAGATCTACGCCAACGAAGGCGTCGCCCAGATGCTGTTCTTCGAGTCCGATGAAACCTGCGCCACGTCCTACAAGGACCGCGGCGGCAAGTATCTCGGCCAGACCGGCGTGACGCTGCCGAAGATCTGAAATATTTCTGTTGTAACCTTGCAGATACCGGGCGGACTATGCGCAAGCACGCAAGTCCGCCCAACGCTTTTTGTTGATCCGCCCGGGCCGAAAATCGGGCATCGAGGAGTCGAGCATGCGCTTCAATTTTCCGGTCATCGTCATCGACGAGGACTTCCGTTCGGAAAACACGTCCGGGCTGGGTATCCGGGCCCTGGCGGAAGCCATCGAGAAGGAAGGCCCGCACGTGCTGGGGGTGACCAGCTACGGCGACGTGGCGTCCTTCGCCCAGCAGCAGAGCCGCGGCTCGGCCTTCATCCTGTCCATCGACGACGAGGAGTTCTCGTCACCCGAGGCCACCGAAAAGGCCATCGCCGACCTGCGTGCATTTGTCGAGGAAGTCCGTTTCCGTAACGCTGACATCCCGATCTTCCTGTATGGCGAGACGCGCACCTCCCGCCATATCCCGAACGATGTGCTGCGCGAATTGCACGGCTTCATCCACATGTTCGAGGACACCCCGGAGTTCGTCGCCCGCCACATCGTGCGCGAGGCCCGCGCCTACCTGGATTCCCTGCCGCCGCCGTTCTTCCGTGCGCTGACCCACTACGCGGCCGACGGCTCGTACTCTTGGCACTGCCCCGGCCACTCCGGCGGCGTCGCCTTCCTGAAGAGCCCGGTCGGCCAGATGTTCCACCAGTTCTTCGGCGAGAACATGCTGCGCGCCGACGTCTGCAACGCGGTGGACGAACTCGGCCAGCTGCTCGACCACACCGGCCCGGTGGCGGCCTCCGAGCGCAACGCGGCGCGGATCTTCCACGCCGACCACCTGTACTTCGTCACCAACGGCACGTCCACCTCCAACAAGATGGTGTGGCACTCCACCGTGGCGCCGGACGACATCGTGGTGGTGGACCGCAACTGCCACAAGTCGATCCTGCACTCGATCATCATGACGGGCGCGATCCCGGTGTTCCTCACGCCGACCCGCAACCACTTCGGCATCATCGGGCCGATCCCGCTGGACGAGTTCAAGCTCGACAACATCCGCCGCAAGATCGAGGCCAATCCCTTTGCCCGTGCGGTCAAGGACAAGAAGCCGCGCATCCTGACGATCACCCAGTCCACCTACGACGGCATCCTCTACAACGTGGAGACCATCAAGGAGATGCTGGACGGCGAGATCGACACGCTGCACTTCGACGAAGCCTGGCTGCCCCACGCGGCCTTCCACGACTTCTACGGTGATTACCACGCGATGGGCGCCGATCGTCCGCGCTGCAGTGAGTCGATGGTGTTCTCGACCCAGTCCACCCACAAGCTGCTGGCCGGCCTGTCGCAGGCCTCGCAGATCCTCGTGCAGGATTCCCAGACCCGCAGGCTGGACCGCGACATCTTCAACGAGGCCTACCTGATGCACTCGTCCACGTCGCCGCAGTACTCGATCATCGCGTCCTGCGACGTGGCGGCGGCGATGATGGAAGCGCCGGGCGGCACCGCGCTGGTGGAGGAATCCCTGGCCGAAGCCCTCGACTTCCGCCGCGCGATGCGCAAGGTGGACGAGGAGTGGGGCGTCGACTGGTGGTTCAAGGTATGGGGCCCCGATTACCTCGCCGACGAAGGCGTGGGCGATCGCGAAGAATGGATGCTGCGCGACTCCGAGCGCTGGCACGGTTTCGGCAACATCGCGCCGGGCTTCAACATGCTCGACCCGATCAAGGCCACCATCATCACCCCGGGCCTCGATGTGGACGGCGACTTCGCCGACGACTTCGGCATCCCGGCGGCGATCGTCACCAAGTACCTGGCCGAGCACGGCGTTATCGTCGAGAAGACCGGCCTGTACTCGTTCTTCATCATGTTCACCATCGGCATCACCAAGGGCCGCTGGAACACGCTGCTGACCGCGCTGCAGCAGTTCAAGGACGACTACGACAAGAACCAGCCCCTGTGGCGCGTGCTGCCCGAGTTCATCGCCAAGCACCCGCGCTACGAGCGTATCGGCCTGCATGACCTCTGCCAGCAGATCCACGACATCTACAAGCAGAACGACGTGGCACGCCTGACCACCGAGATGTACCTGTCGGACATGGTCCCGGCGATGAAGCCGGCCGACGCCTTCGCCAAGATGGCCCACCGGGAAATCGAGCGGGTGCCCATCGACGAGCTGGAAGGCCGCGTCACCAGCGTGCTGCTGACCCCGTACCCGCCGGGCATCCCGCTGCTGATTCCAGGCGAGCGTTTCAACAAGACAGTGGTCCAGTACCTGCGCTTTGCGCGGGAGTTCAACGACCGCTTCCCGGGCTTCGAGACCGACGTGCATGGCCTCGTGAAGGAAGAGCGCGACGGGCGCATCCATTACTACGTGGATTGCGTGCGCGGCTGAGTCCTGCCGAGCCTTGCATGAAAAACGCCGCGGTTTCAGCCGCGGCGTTTTTCATTGTGCAGCGGGCTGTGCCGCGCTGGATATGGGGCTCAGGTGCTGCGTTCGTAGCTGACGAAGGCGAAGGGCAGGCCCGATTCGGCCACGTGGGGCTGGCGGGAGGCCTCTTGCCAGACGCTGCGGTCGAAGTCCGGGAAGAAGGCATCGCCGGCGTAGTCCTGGTCGATCTCGGTGAGCAGCAGGCGGTCGGCCAGCGGCAGGGCCTGGCGATAGAGCTCGGCGCCGCCGATCACGAAGGCGATGTCCGCGTCGCCAGCCGCCGCCCGCGCGGCTTCCAGGCTGGTGACGACCTGGCCGCCGGTGGCCTGGAAGTCCGGGTTGCGGCTGACCACGATGTTCAGCCGGCCGGGCAGCGGGCGGAACGCGTCGGGCAGGGATTCCCAGGTCTTGCGGCCCATGATCACCGGCTTGCCGCGGGTCGTTTCGCGGAAGAACTTCATGTCCTCCGGCAGGTGCCAGGGCAGGCGGTTGTCGATGCCGATGACGCCGCCGCGGGCGCAGGCGGCGATCAGGGCGAGCAGCGGGCGCGCCATGTCAGACGGCCACCGGGGCGGAGATGTGCGGATGCGGGTCGTAGCCTTCCAGCGTGAAGTCCTCGATCTTGAAGTCGAAGATGCTCTTCACGTCCGGGTTGATGCGCATCGTCGGCAGCGCGCGTGGTTCGCGGGACAGCTGCAGCTGGGTCTGTTCCAGGTGATTGACGTAGAGGTGGCAGTCACCGCCGGTCCATACGAAATCGCCGAGCTCGTAGCCGCACACCTGGGCCACCATCATCGTCAGCAGCGCGTAGCTGGCGATGTTGAAGGGCACGCCGAGGAAGATGTCGGCGCTGCGCTGGTAAAGCTGGCAGGACAGCTTGCCGCCCGCCACGTAGAACTGGAACAGCGCGTGGCACGGCGGCAGGGCCATGCGGTCCACTTCGGACGGGTTCCACGCCGACACAATGTGGCGGCGGGAGTCCGGGTTCTTCTTGAGGGCCTCGATGAGCTGGGCGATCTGGTCGATGCTGCGCCCGTCTGGGGTTTCCCAGCGCCGCCACTGCTTGCCATACACCGGGCCGAGTTCGCCGTTTTCATCGGCCCATTCGTCCCAGATGGAAACCTTGTTGTCCTTCAGGTACTGGATGTTGGTGTCGCCGCGCAGGAACCACAGCAGCTCGTGGATGATCGAGCGGGTGTGCAGCTTCTTGGTGGTGAGCAGCGGGAAACCTTCGGCGAGATCGAAACGCATCTGCCAGCCAAAGACGGAAAGGGTGCCGGTGCCGGTGCGGTCGTCCTTGCGGTGGCCGCGTTCCGCCACGTGGCGCATGAGTTCGAGGTACTGTCGCATGGGGCGCCAAAAGCTTGAATCTTACCCGATGTGCCGTGGACCGGGGATGCGGCTTTCCACGACTCCGGGGCGGTGGCGCTGGCGTCGCCAATAGTCCTTTGTGCTACCATCGCCGCGCCTTGCGAGGGGATTGCCCGGTAGGGCCTACGGGGAGGATGGCGGTCGTCATGGTGCTTGGTTCTGTTGCCGAAGGGGTGCATCCGCTCCTTCAAGCCGGGTCGCTGAAACAGGTGCTGGGCGGTGTTGCGTCCAGTGCAGCACCTGCGGCGTTGATCGAACTGATCCGCTGGCTGGACTCCTTTCAGTATGAAGCCTCGCCGCCGCCGGCCGAACTGGCCCGTCTCGTGGTTCTGCTCGACGAGGCCGCGCAGCCCCATCTGCGCCAGGCGGCCAGTCTCTACCTTTCCAATGTGCTGGGCGCGCGCAGCGTGCGCTACAAGGCGCTCGGCCAGGATTTCCACGCCAGCCTGGGGCGCGCCTACGAACTCGTGCTGGCGTCGCCGCAGGAGCCCGCCGTGCAGCTCGAAATGCTGCTGCGCTCGGTGCGCTGCGCCAACGGGGAAATGAAGTGGGCGGCCTTCGATTACCAGGATTTGTCGGCGGAAACCTGGCGCCGCGCAGGCGAGGCCTATCGGACCGCCTGTGAACTGGAGCAGCTGGATAGCCCCGTATTGCTCCGGGAAGGGCGCGAGACCCGTTCGACAATCCGTCGGGAGTTCGTCCGGCTGGTGGCCATGAAGAGCGCCTGCCTCGACCAGTTGGCGCCGGAGCGTATCGAGGCGATCGACAAGCTCATGCGTCATCTTCAGCATGCGATGGATCTGCGCGAGCAGCCCGGCAAGGGCCAGCTGTTCGCGCTCGACCTGGAAACCCTGTCACCGCCCCGACGCTGTCTGGTGTTGCCGGATGAGCCGTCGGCGGCCATGCGTTATTTCGATCCCGCCGATGCGCTGCCGATGCTCGGTGAGCTGGGGCGGGACGGCGGTGCAGGCGCCGGCTTCGACGGCATGCACGGCACGATCATGGCTGCGGCAATCCGCCACCTGGTCCGCCACTGGGGGGCTCAGCCGCCGACACGGCGCTTCCGCCGCCACCCGGTGGGGGAGGCGCTGGCCCTGGCGACGGGACTGGGCTTCATCCGCTCGCTGATTTCCGCCGAGGCGCTGTTGCGGCCGGCTGCGGCGTGGACGCTGCAGGACGCCAGCCGCAACGGCTTCGGTGTCCATGCCACGACGGTGGACCCCGAAGTGTGCCGGGTCGGCGCGCTGCTGGCGGCGCACCTGGGAGAGAGCGGACGCTGGGTGCTGGGGGTAGTCAGGCGGGTCCGCGTGAATGAAAACGGCGAGGCGTCCGTCGGCGTGCAGCGCCTTTCGGATGATCCACAACCCATCGTCCTCGATGACGGAGGGCGGAGCTGGAGTGGAATTCTGTGCGATCCACCGGTGCGCGGGCGGGTGCTGAGGATAGTCTGCGAGCCAGGGGCAGTCCGCAGCGGGGTGGTCTTTGCCAAGCTCGGTTCGCGCACGCTCAAGCTGCAGAGCGCCCAGGCGCTGCGTGGTGGTCCGGGTTACCAGGTCATCGGCTGCCACCTGCCCTGAACGGGGCCGCTTCCCGCCCTGTGGGGCTGGGAAGCGGAGACCGTGCATCGTGGCTCAGACCGCGGCCAGCGCCTGGTCCAGATCGGCCAGGATGTCGTCGATGTGCTCGATGCCGATGGACAGGCGCACCATGTCTTCGGAAACGCCGGCTTTCACCATCTCTTCCGGTGACAGCTGGCGGTGGGTGGTGGAGGCCGGATGGCAGGCCAGGCTCTTGCTGTCACCGATGTTCACCAGGCGGGTCACCAGCTTGAGGGCGTCCTGGAAGCGTCCGCCGGCGGCCTTGCCGTCGCCGTCCGCGCTCTTCACGCCGAAGTTGAGGATGCCCGACGCGCGGCCGCCCATGTACTTCCCGACCAGCGCGTAGTCGGGGTGCTCGGGCAGGCCAGCGTAATTGACCCACGCCACCTTGGCATGGCTCTTCAGGAACTCGGCAACCTTCTGGGTGTTCTCGCAGATGCGGTCCATGCGCAGGGCGAGGGTCTCGATGCCCTGCAGGATCAGGAAGGCGTTGAAGGGGCTGATCGCGGCACCCATGTTGCGCAGCGGTACTACACGGGCGCGGCCGATGTAGGCGGCCGGGCCGAGGGCTTCGGTATACACCACGCCGTGGTAGGACACGTCCGGTTCGTTGAGGCGGCGGAAGCGTTCCTTGTGCTCCGCCCACGGGAACTTGCCGCTATCGACGATGATGCCGCCGATGGAGTTGCCGTGACCACCCAGGTATTTGGTGAGGGAGTGCACCACGATGTCGGCACCGTGCTCGATCGGGCGGCACAGGTAGGGTGACGGTACGGTGTTGTCCACGATCAGCGGAATGCCGTGGGCGTGGGCGATGGCGGCCAGTGCTTCGAAGTCGGTGATGTTGCCGAGCGGGTTGCCGACGGATTCGCAGTAGATGGCCTTGGTCCGCTCGTCGATCAGCGGCGCGAAGGAGGCCGGATCACGGTAGTCGGCAAAGCGCACGTGGATGCCGATCTGCGGCAGCGTGTGGGCGAACAGGTTGTAGGTGCCGCCGTACAGCGTGGAGGCCGACACGATGTTGTCACCGGCTTCGGCGATGGTCTGGATCGCGTAGCTGATGGCGGCCATGCCGGACGCCAGGGCCAGGCCGGCGATGCCGCCTTCCATGGCCGCCACGCGGGCTTCGAGCACCGCCTGCGTGGGGTTCATGATGCGGGTGTAGATGTTGCCTGCCACCTTCAGGTCGAACAGGTCTGCACCATGCTGGGTGTCGTCGAAGGCGTAGGAGGTGGTCTGGTAGATCGGGACTGCGACGGCCTTGGTGGTCGGGTCCGGGCTGTAGCCGCCATGGACGGCCAGGGTTTCCAGTTTCATCGTGTTTTTCTCCATTTTTTTAGGCGCACTGTATTGGCGCGCCGATGATACGCCGTTTATCTACTCCGGGTTTTCCCGGTGGTCGTTACGGGAATCGTCACCTCGCCGAGGCCCCCGGCATTGGTAGATAATGCTCCTTGCAGCGTCTTGCCCCGTGTGGATATTGCAGGGCCGGCGGATGACAAAAAAAAAGATGGAGGAGATAAACATGGACATCAAGAAACGCCACGCCACGTGGCTCGAACTGGCCGCCGCCCGCCTGTCGCTGTTGGGGCAGGTGCGGATTCGCCTGCATGCGCTGACAGGTGGTTGCCACAACTGCCTCGGCATTACGCTGAACGGTCGCTGGCTGTGCGCCAATGACGGGCGTCTGACGATTTTCGATTGCCGGGAGGCTGCCCGGCGGTTTCTCGAATTGCTGCGCATCGACAAGGTGGAAGACGGCGATGCCGTCGATCTGCCGAGCGAGGCCGGCGTGCAGTGCATGCGGCTGGGAACGCGCGGCCTGCGCGTCTGCAACGGCCGCGGGACGCCTGCACGCGCCGCTCCTGCGGCGCCCCAGGGCCTGGTCCCGCAGGGTTGCTAGGCCAGCGCTGCGTCTAGCAATGCCTTGATGTGCGGGTCGTAGGCGACCAGCACGATGTCTTCGAGTAGCGGGTTGGCGTCTGCCGTAGTGCGGCAGGCGGCGACAGCAATCCGGGCGGCGTCCTGCGGCGGGAAGCCGTAGGCGCCACAACTGATCGCCGGCAGGGCCAGCGTCCGCAGGCCGTGATCCACGGCCAGTTGCAGGCTGTTGCGGTAGCAGGCGGCCAGGGCTTCGGCTTCGCCGTGCTGACCGCCATGCCACACCGGCCCGACGGTGTGGATCACGTGGCGCGCCGCCAGCCGGAATCCCGGCGTGATGCGCGCTTCGCCAGTCGGGCAACCGCCCAGGCCGGCGCAATAGGCCCGTAGTTCGGGCCCGGCGGCCCGGTGGATGGCCCCATCCACACCGCCACCACCCAGCAGCGACGAATTGGCCGCATTCACGATGGCATCGACGGCCAGCGTGGTGATGTCGCCCTGCCAGATCCTGATCTTCGCACTCATTTTTCCCTCCTTATTGGCACCTGTCTGCGGCGTTGATGCGCGCAGGACTGTGACCGCCTCCATCCTGCCGTTCTCATTTCGACTTGCCAAGTGATCCCGTTCGCGCAAAAATAATACGGTATTACGCAATCAGGGGGTTGAGTGGCCAAGCCAAGGGTGATTACCGTCCTGTCCCAGAAGGGAGGGGCGGGCAAGTCGACGCTCACGATGCAACTGGCGGGTGGGCTCGCACGCAGCGGGCGCAAGGTCGCCATCATCGATCTCGATCCCCAGGAGACTGCCCTGCGTTGGGCCCAGTCTGCGGTAGAGGGCTTCCCGGCCCAGGTATCGCGGCTGGATGTGCCGCCCGAGGGCTTGCGTGCCTTCGTCAAACAGATGGCGCGGAGTGCCGACATGGTGCTTCTCGACTGTCCGCCGTCCATCGAACACGCGGCCACGCTGGCGGCGCTGCAGGAAGCCGACGTGGCGTTGGTGCCGGTGGTGCCGAGCCCGGCCGATCTGTGGTCCACCAAGGGCGTCGAACGCCTGATTCTGCAGGTGCAGGCCAGCCGCAAGGGACTCAAGGCGGCGCTGGTGCCGAACCGCGTGGTGCGCACCAATCTCGCCTGGGACGTCCTCGAGGTGATGCGCGATTTCACACTCCCGGTACTGGGCGCGGCCCTGTCCCAGCGCAATGCCTTCGCGCAGAGCGCGGTGATCGGCGGCACGGTGTATCAGCTCGGTCGCGCCGGTGCAGAGGCTGCCCGGGAAGTGGACAAACTGGTTGTGGAAGTCTTGAAACTCACAGGAGAGAAAGTATGAACAGCAAGGTCAAGTCTGCGCTGCGTTCCACGCTGCAGCAGGAAACGGAATCCCTCGAAACCCGCCTGCCCGAAGCCGCCGTGCCCGCCAAGGTGGAGGCCGTGGTGGTGAGCGAGCCGGCTGCGGCTGCCCCGGCCCCGGTGGTGGAGAGCAAGCCGGAAGTCGTGGTTGCAGCGCCGGCTCCCGTCGAGGCTCCGATTGTCGTCGCGGTCGCCGCTGAAGCGCCGGTGAAGGCGGTCGTGAAGCCGGTTCGGGCCGCGAAGCCCGCCACGCCCAAGCGCACGCCTGCCGCGGCCAAGGTTGCCAAGGCCCCCGGCGTGAAGGCCAAGGCCGAGGACAAGCCGGTGGCCGTGGTGGCAGAAGCGCCGGCTCCGGCCAAGAAGGCTAAGGTGGTGAAGGCCGACAAGCCCGCGAAGCTGGAAAAGGTCGAGAAGGTCGAGAAGGCGCCGAAGCCAGCCAAGGTCGCGAAGGCGGAAAAGCCGGTCAAGGCGGAAAAGGCCGAGAAGCCGGTCAAGGCCAGCCGCGAGAAGGTTGTGCGCGATTCCTTCTCGATGCCGAAGAGCGAGCACGCCCAGCTCAAGACCCTCCGCGAGACGCTGGCCAAGGCCGGCCGGATCTGCACCAAGTCCGAACTGTTGCGTGCCGGCGTGCAGCTTCTGCTGAAGGAGTCCACCGCCGGTACCCGTGCGCTGGTGGAGCGCCTGTCGGTGGTGCCGAAGGGCAAGAGCGCGAAGTAAGTGCTCTACGGCCGATCTCCGGTGAATGCCGGAGGCGGCCTGTTGGTCGGGCGGATGTGCTGTCTGCCCGCGATGGCTCAGTCGCCTGTCGGGCGATTGAGCCCGCTCTTGCAGGGGGCGAGTTGTACGCGGGTGAGTCCGCGCAGGCCGTTGCCGACGAATAGGGCTTCGGCCTGGCATAGATCTTCCACTGTAAGCCGTGCTTCCCGCGCGCGGCCTTCCCGCAGCAGCCGGCGTCGCAGCACGCCATTGAGCAGCCCCGCGTCCTGCTGCGGCGTCAGCAATTCCCCAGTCTTTTGCACGAACAGGTTGCTGCGTGCGCCTTCGGCCAGTTCGTCCCGTTCATTGAGGAACAGCGCGTCGAAATGGCCTTCGCCCATGACCCGCGCGAGCTCCTGGTCGTAGAGCCGGCGGGCGGTGGTCTTGTGGCGCAGCAGCGGGTCATCGCTGCGCACCCGATGGGGTGACAGCACCACCGTCGGTGCTGCGGCAGGTGCGCCCGCACTGAGCGGTGTGGTCTCGACGCGGAGGTCGCCCTGCTGGTCGAGGGTGATGCGCACCCGCAGCGACACGTCGCCTTTGATGCCGGCCAGCACCCGGCGGAAGGTGTCGGCATCGAAGGGGAAGCCGAACCAGCGCGCGGAATCCGACAGGCGTTCCAGGTGTTCGGGCAGGAAGGGGAAGGCCTCTTCTTCCGCCGGCGCGTAGCGCAGGGTTTCGATCAGCCGCAGCGGCGTCGGCAGGGCCGTCAGGAACCGCGCCTTGAGATGGCATTCCGCCCATTCCCCGGCCGGGCTCGAATCGTAGACCACGCCGCTGCCCACATTGAGCTTCGCCTGGCCATCCGCATCCACCAGCAGCGTGCGGATCGGCACGCTCAGGCGGAAATCGCCGCCGGGGCGGATGAAGCCCAGCGCGCCGCAATACACACCGCGGGGGCTCGCCTCCAGTTCGCGGATGATCTCCATCGCGCGGATCTTCGGCGCTCCGGTAATCGAGCCGCAGGGGAACAAGGCGCGGAAGATCTCCGCCAGCCCGGCGGTGACCGGTTCGGCGACGACGCGGGAGATCATCTGCCACACCGTCGGGTAGGGCTC
Source organism: Zoogloea sp. GW822-FHT05C07 (assembly GCF_058800215.1). Lineage (NCBI taxonomy): Bacteria > Pseudomonadati > Pseudomonadota > Betaproteobacteria > Rhodocyclales > Zoogloeaceae > Zoogloea > Zoogloea sp. GW822-FHT05C07. The sequence goes on along the minus strand of NZ_CM179510.1, from coordinate 821,728 downwards.
GACGTGGAAGAGCTCGTCCACCCGCACGCCGCCGGCAGGGGCCAGCCGGCCCATGTCGTTGCGGATCAGGTCCACGATCATCACGTTCTCGGCGCGGTCCTTCTCGGATGTGCTGAGGGTGGCCGGGTCGGCATGGCGCGGCGCGGTGCCCTTCATCGGCAGGCTGCTGAGCGTCGTGCCGCTGCGTTCCAGGAACAGCTCCGGCGAGCGCGACAGGATGCTGCCGCCGGCGTGGCGGATGAAGGCGCCGTAGCGGACCGGCTGGGAGGCGCGCAAGGCCTGGTACAGGGCCGCCGGGGCGCCATAGGCCTGGCCACTGAACGGGAAGGTGTAATTGACCTGGTAGCAGTCGCCGTCGGCAATGTAGCGGCGAATGCGCTCGATGTGTTCGAGATAGGCCGTTTCGCCGATGTCCGCCTGCAGCGCGCCGACGCCGCCGGGCGCGTGGCCGGCCTGGGCCGTCAGCCAGGCTTCGCTGGCGGCGGCATCCAGCCAGTCGCCACGCTCGAAGATCCAGGCCTGGAGCAGCGGGCTATTTCCAGCCGGCAGCAAGGGGCGCAGGCGGGGCTCGATGGCGTAGCCGAGTTCGTAGGCGGCGGCCACCGCGACCCAGGCGCCGTTGCGGGCGACTTCGTCGAGGCGTTGCAGGCAAGGCTGCCAGCTGTCGGCATCGTGGCAGACGACCTCCTCGATCAGGCCAGTGAGCAGCCAGGCGCCGCCGTCGGCGTCGAGATTGTTGTCGAAGAAGGCGAAAGGGGGGAAGGCGGATTCGATGGGCACGGGCCGAGTTTACTGCGCCGCGGCACGGCGTGCAGAAGCGTGAAGGACTACTCCCCATCCCTGCCGGGACGGGGCGGGGGAAACCGGTTACAGCAGCGGGCTGGCGTGCTCGCCGCGCTCGTACACCACGTGGGCACGGCCGACCAGCAGCGGGTCCAGGGCGTTGATGTGCTCGAGGTCCTTGTTGGCGTAGGGCAGCTTGTGCAGCACGTAGCGCATGGCGTTGAGGCGCGCGCGCTTCTTGCAGTCCGACTTGATCACCGTCCACGGTGCGTCGGCGGTGTCGGTGTGGAAGAACATGGCTTCCTTGGCCTTGGTGTAGTCGTCCCACTTGTCGAGGGAGGCCATGTCGATTGGGCTCAGCTTCCACTGCTTGAGCGGGTGGTTCTCGCGTTCCTTGAAGCGGCGGCGCTGCTCCTTCTGGCTCACCGAGAACCAGAACTTGATGAGGTGCACGCCGCTGCGTACCAGATGGCGTTCGAACTCCGGCGTCTGGCGCATGAACTCGAGGTATTCGTCGTGGCTGCAGAAGCCCATCACACGCTCGACGCCGGCCCGGTTGTACCAGGAGCGGTCGAACAGCGCGATCTCGCCGGCAGTAGGTAGGTGCTGCACGTAGCGCTGGAAATACCACTGGCCGCGCTCCGTCTCGCTGGGCTTTTCCAGTGCGACGACGCGGGCGCCGCGCGGGTTGAGGTGCTCCATGAAGCGCTTGATGGTGCCGCCCTTGCCGGCCGCGTCGCGGCCCTCGAAGAGGATCACCACGCGCTGGCCGGTCTCCTTGACCCAGGCCTGCAGCTTGAGAAGTTCCACCTGCAGGCGGTACTTCTGCTTCTCGTAGGCCTTGCGCGACATCAGGTTCTTGTACGGGTAGCCGCCCTCGCGCCAGCCATCTGCGAGTTCCTCGTCCGGGTGGGAAGGTAGCTTCTTGTAGACGGCTTCGTCTTCGGCGAGCAGCGCATTACGCAGGATCGCCGCATCGTCGGGCGATGCGCCGGCCATGATGGCCTGCAGGGTTTCGGCGATGCTGTGGGCGTCATGCCGGGCCAGCGTGGCGACGATGTCGCTCACTGCGCTGGCCTTGGCGTCCTGGGCGGCATCGATGGCTTCGTCGACAACGAAGCGTTCGATGCCGGCAGGGGTGCTGCGCGGGGCGATGTCGCCGCTGGCAACACGCCGGGCGCCCCTGCCGGAGGAACGGGAGGTGTTGTTGTTCTTGTCGGTCATGGCCGTATCCTCTTCGGGGGATGGAGGGAAGAAGGCAGGGGCGGATGTGCCGGTGTTCAGCCTGCCAGGCGGGCGCAGCGTTCGGCGTAGGCCTTGCAGCGCTCGATGTATTCGGTGGTGCTCTTGGGCATCGGCGTCCGCGCCCGGGTGATGTAGCTGACCAGATCGCGCCCGTGCTGGATAAGCAGACGGCCATCGGCGACCACGTGCTGATCTTCCATGTTGGCGGGCATGGCGGCGTTGTTGAAGTGGCTGCACAGGCGCTCGGCGGCGGTCACGAAGCTCGTCCAGATGTCGAAGATGTCCGGGTCGGTGCGCAGGGTTTCGGTCTTGATCTGTGCGGCCCGGGCAAAGGCGCGGATATGGGGCTCGATGCCAGTGAAACAGGGCAGTGGCTCGAAAGTCTCGACCATCGCGTCGGCAATCAGGTCCACGTCGCGCAGGGTCATGCCGATCTTGACGTAGCGGCTCTCGTAGAAGTCTTCGAGTGGGATCGAGAAGGCCTTGAAGGGCTCGCCCCACAGCTCGTCGATGCCTTCCTCGCCGGAGCGGTGCAGCACCAGACGGCCGAGGCCGAGGGCTTCCTGCAGGCAGCGCCCGCATTCGCGCATCAGCGCGTTGTCCGACTGGATCTCGATGCCGACGCTCTGCAGTTCCACCAGCTTGGTGAAGATGTCCGCCGCCCGGTTGAACAGCGCGCCGGCCAGCATGGCGCCCTTGACCCGGCGCCGGTCCTCGTTGGTTTCGTCCTCGTAGCTCTTGCGGGCCTCGGTCAGACGGCTGCCGGGGATGTTGAGCCCGTGCTCGACGTGATTGAACAGGCGGCGCGTGAGGGCACCGATCAGCTTGCGCTTGGCCTGGAGGGTGTCCTCGGGAACCTGGTAGGTCTTGACCCAGTAACCGGAGTAGAAGACCCGTTCACGTCCGTCGACGATTTGCTTGGTGCCTTCGGGAACGTTGGTGTTCATGGTCCGTTCTTGGCTGTTGTTTGGAAGCAGCCTGGAAACTGCAAAGATGAAATTTTGCACTAGAAAATAGTGCCTAATGCAACCCCTCTGTAATTTCCCGTCAGCTGTATCACGGTCTCAGATCAAACCGTCCAGAATTTGTACAGTCACGTCGTCACCAGCGGCCACGTCGCCCTGCTCGGGGCCCAGCACGATGAAACAGTTGGCCTCGGTCATCGAGCGAAGGATGCCTGAGCCCTGCGCGCCGGTGCTCCGCACCTTCCATTCGCCGTCTTCCGCGTAAAGCACGCCGCGCAGGAATTCGGTGCGGCCGCGGCCCTTGCGGATCGATACGGTGCACAGGGCGCGCAGTTCGGGCGGCAGGCCCGGGGCGTCGACGCCGGCCAGGCGTAGCAGGGCCGGGCGCGCGAACTGGTAGAAGGTCACCATCACGGCGACCGGATTGCCGGGCAGGCCGAACAGCCAGGCGGCATCGCTCCCTGTGCCGAGGCGCCCGAAGGCCATCGGCCGGCCGGGCTTCATGGCGATCTTCCAGAACAGCACCTCGCCGAGCTTGTCCATCATGCCGCGGGTGAAGTCCGCTTCGCCGACCGATACGCCGCCGCTGGTGATGACCACGTCGGCGATCGAGGCAGCTTCGCGGAAGCTGCCTTCCAGCGCCAGCGGGTCGTCGCGCACCACGCCGAGGTCGATGACCTCGACACCGAGGCGGGTGAGCATGCCGAACAGCGTGTACCGGTTGCTGTCGAAGATCTCTCCTTCGCGGGCGATGGTGCCGAGCGGCACGACCTCGTCGCCGGTGGAGAAGATGGCGACCCGCAGGCGCCGCCGCACGCTGACCTCGCTGATGCCGAGGGACGCGATCAGGCCCAACTCGGCGGGGCGCAGCAGCTTGCCGGCAGCCAGCGCGGGAACACCGGCGCGCAGATCCTCGCCGGCCTTGCGCACGTTCTGGCCTGCACGTTGGCCAGCCGGGATCGTGAGCTGGTCGTCGAGACAGCTGACGACTTCCTGCATCACCACGGTGTCCACGCCGTCGGGCAGCGGGGCGCCGGTCATGATGCGCACCGCCTCGCCGGGGCCGACGGCCCGCGGGAAGGGGCGGCCGGCGTAGGCGCTGCCGATGACCTGCAGCGTCGTCTCACCAGCGCTGCGCAGGTCCGCGCCGCGCAGCCCGTAGCCGTCCATCGCCGAGTTGTCGTGGGCGGGCACGTCGATCGGCGAGACGACCGCTTCGGCCAGCACGCGGCCGAGGGCTTCGCGCAGCGGCAGGTGTTCGACCCCTTCGATCGGCGCCACCGCGTCGAGGATCAGCTGGCGGCCGACGGCGACGGGCAGGGCGTTCGGGTCGTAGGCGTCGTTGCAGGTGAATTGCTGGTTCAGGGACGTCACTGCGGGATATCTCCAGGATGGTGGGCGCGGAGTTCGTCCGTCGTGTTGATGTTGGTGAAGGCCTCGGCCTCGTCGTCGAAGCTGCAGGCCACCCAGCACAGGCGTTGCAGCCAGCTTTCCATGCGGCGTCCACCAGCGTGCAGGAAGGCCTGCAGGTCGGCCTGCACGTCCTGGCGCATCAGCGCGAAGACCGGATGCAACTGTTCGCCGGTGCGGGCGACGGCCACGCTGGCCCGTCCGGCGGCCAGCGCGTCGGCCAGGCGTGACACCAGGTCGGCGGGCAGGAAGGGGGAGTCGCACGGGGCGCAGGCCAGGTAAGGCGTCCGGCAGGCGGCGAGCCCGGCCTCCAGCCCGGCCAGGGGGCCGGCAAAATCGCCCTGCAGGTCGGGGATGACGGCGGCGCCGAGGCGGGCGTAGGCCTCGCCGTTGCGGTTGGCGTTGATGAGCACGCTGCCGACTTGCGGGGCGAGGCGGATCAGCACGTGGGTGGCCAGCGGCTGTCCATCGAGCAGGGCCAGCCCCTTGTCGATGCCACCCATACGGCGCCCCAGGCCGCCGGCGAGGAGCAGGCCGGTGATGTCGTCTCTGCTGGGCAGCGTCATGTCAGCCCCCGATGTAGGACATCTCGATCTTGCGCAGGGCGGCCGTCTCGGCGGTGCGGATCTCCGAGTAGCGGTCGCCGCGGCCCTGCCATATGTGGCCGATGGCGGCCGACAGCTCGGCGTCGCTGCGGCCGTTGCGCAGCAGTGTGCGCAGGTCGTGGCCGCTCTGGGCGAACAGGCAGGTGTACAGGCGCCCCTCGGTGGACAGGCGGGCCCGCGTACAGGTGGAACAGAAGGCCTGGGTGACTGAGGAGATCACGCCGATCTCGCCGCCGCCGTCCTTGTAGCGCCAGCGTTCGGCCACCTCGCCGGTGTAGTTGGGATCGACCGGTTCCAGCGGGAAGTCGGCGTGGATGCGGCGGACGACTTCGGCCGACGGCACCACGTCGTCCATGCGCCAGCCGTTGGAGCTGCCGACGTCCATGAATTCGATGAAGCGCAGGATGTGGCCGCTGCCGCGGAAATGGCGCGCCAGCGGCAGGATCTCGTGGTCGTTGAGGCCGCGCTTGACGACCATGTTGATCTTGATCGGCCCGAGCCCGGCGGCGGTGGCGGCGTCGATGCCCTTCAGCACGTCAGCGACCGGCACGTCCATGTCGTTCATGGCTCGGAAGACCTCGTCGTCGAGGGAGTCCAGGCTGACGGTAACGCGCTTGAGGCCGGCGGCTTTCAGCACGGCCGCCTTCTTGGGCAGCAGCACACCGTTGGTGGTGAGCGTGACCTCAAGGCCCGGAATGGCGGTCAGCTGCGCGATGAGCTGCTCCAGGTTGCGGCGCAGCAGCGGCTCGCCGCCGGTCAGGCGGATCTTGCTGACGCCATGGGCGGCGAACAGGCGGGCCAGGCGGGTGATCTCCTCGAAGGACAGCAGGGATTCCCGCGGCAGGAACGCGTAGTCCTTGTCGAACACCGCCTTGGGCATGCAGTACACGCAGCGGAAGTTGCAGCGGTCGGTGACCGAGATGCGCAGGTCCCGCACCGGGCGGCCCCGGCTGTCGAGCAGGTGGCCGGTCGGTGCGCTGAGCTCCCGCGGGATCTTGGGCAGTTGCCCGAGCAGGCGCTCGTCGGCGAGGGGAATGACTCTCTGGTTCATCTCTGTGCGGGACGGATACGGGCAGGCGCCGTTATACGACGCCCAGCGGCCTGTGGCCTTGTTCTGGGGCAAGGCGCAGAACGCCTTCCTGCAAAAATTATGGGGGGCGGTGCGGGGAAGGACAAGCCGGTCGTCGTGTCTTCTGCACACCGCGACATCAAAAAACGCCGCCGTCTGCCGTTAAAGCCGGAGCGCCTGCCGCGATGAGTGGCATCCGGCGCACCTGTCAGCAAAGGAAAATGCACCATGAACAACTTGACGATCGGCAAGCGCCTGGCTGTCGGATTCGGCTTCGTACTGGCGCTCGGCCTGGTCGTTGCGATCGCGGTCTTTTACCACCTGGTGGAATTGCGCTCCCGCTTCGACGAATTTGAAGGCCGGATGGTGGCGCGGGAGCGGCTCGCCTACCAGGGGCAGGTGGCGCTCGGCGACGGCATCCACTACTTCAAGAATACGCTGCTGCGGGGCGGAGACTATCCGCAGAAGTTCGCCGGCAGCATGGCGGCCATCGAACGCATCGTCGGCGAATACCGGGCCCTGGGGGCGGTGAGTGGCGAGGCCCAGCGCGCCCTGGAGGAGATCGCTGCGGGCAGCCAGAAATACCGGGCGGCGATCACGCGGGTCGTCGACATGCGGGCGGGCGGCGCGACGGTGACCGAAGTGGACAAGGCGATTGCGGGTGCCGACAAGCCCATCGGCGCGGCTTTTGCGCAGCTGCTGGAGCTGCAGTCGGTGGAAACCCGGGAGGCCCGCCAGGCTTTCGATGCGGAAGTGACGCTCATGCAGCGTGGGCTCGGCGCCGCCACGGCGCTGATGGTGCTGATCGGCGCATTCGCCGCGTGGCGGATCAGTCTCAGCGTGAGCCGCCCCCTGGCCCAGGCGGTGGCCATCAGCCAGGCCGTTGCGGCCGGCAATCTGCCCGACAGGATCGACGTGGTCAGCAAGGACGAGACAGGGCAGTTGCTGCAGTCCATGCTGCGCATGGTCGAGACGTTCAGGGGATTTGCCGAGGCGCAGGCGGAGAACGCCCGCCAGCATGAGGCCGGGATGGTCGATCACCAGATCGATGCGGGGCGTTTCCCCGGGGTCTATGGGAGCATCGCCCGCTCGATCAATGGGCTGGTGCACACCCACATCGCGGTTAGCCGGCAGGTGGTCGAAGTCGTCAAATGCTATGCGGCTGGGGATCTGTCGGTGGACATGCCCCGCTTGCCCGGCCATCAGGCCCGCATCACCGAGGCGATGGACGGCGTGAAGGGCTCGCTGCACAAGGTGAACGTGCAGATCCAGTCGCTGGTGGAGGCCGCGGCTCATGGTGATTTCCAGGCGCGCGGCGACACGGCGCTGTTCCAGCACGAATTCCGCCGGATGATCGAGGGCCTGAACCGCCTGATGGAAGTGAGCGATGTGGGGCTGGGCGAAGTGTCGCGGATTCTCGAGGCGCTGGCGCGTGGTGACCTCACTCAGCGGATCGAGGGCGAATACCACGGTGCCTTCGGCCGCCTGCAGCATGACGCCAACACCACGGTGGCGCATCTGCGGGAGCTGGTCGGTAGTCTGCAGGGGGCGGCCGCGGCGATCAACACGGCGGCCCGGGAGATCGCCGCGGGCAACGCCGATCTCTCCAGCCGGACCGAAGAGCAGGCCAGCAGCCTCGAGGAGACGGCCAGTTCGATGGAGGAACTGAACGCCACCGTCAGGCAGAACGCCGACAACGCCGAGCGCGCCAACCTGCTGGCCAGCCAGTCCAATGATGCGGTGGTGCAGGGCGGTGAGGCGGTGTTGCGGGTAGTGACGACGATGGCGGACATCCGTGAAAGCTCCGGCAAGATCGCGGACATCATCGGCGTGATCGACAGCATCGCCTTCCAGACCAACATTCTGGCCTTGAACGCGGCGGTGGAAGCCGCGCGGGCCGGTGAGCAGGGGCGCGGCTTCGCGGTGGTGGCAAACGAGGTCCGCGCGCTGGCGCAGCGCAGTGCGGTGGCCGCTCGGGAGATCAAGGCGCTGATCGCCGTGTCGGTGGACAAGGTTGCCGGCGGGGCGGCCCAGGTGGATGAGGCGGGCGCCACGATGCAGGAGGTCGTCGCGGCCTTCGGGCAGGTGGCGGAACTGCTGGCCGGGATCAGCGGCGCGAGCCGTGAGCAGAGCCTGGGGATCGGTCAGGTGACCCAGGCCATTACGCGGATGGATGACGTGACGCAGCAGAATGCCGCGCTGGTGGAGCAGGCCGCGGCCGCGGCCGAGAGCCTCGAAGGCCAGGCCCGCGGGCTGATGGAAATCGTCACCCGTTTCCGCTTGAGCGCCGCAGCGGGCGCCGGCCCGGCGCGCGTCGGACGGCAGGCTTCGTCGGCTGCGTTGAAGCGGGCCTGATGACGTAGCCCGCGCGTTTCTGGCGGGCTCAGCCGCCGGGAGGCAGCTCCGCCGCCAGTTTGCCGGCGCAGTCCAGAAAGCCGGTGAGGCACGGGTTGTCGTTGTCCACCGCCCAGATGACGCCCTGTTCGACCATCCGCGCTGCCGAAACCGGGCGGAACACGACGCCCGGCAGCTGCATCCGGCTCATCGACTGGGGTACCAGCGAGACGCCCAGCCCCTCGGCAACCAGGTTCACGATCGTCTGCTGGAGATGCGTTTCCAGGCGGATGCGCGGTTCGAAGCCATGCTCGCGGCAGCTGCCGATCACCAGCTCGTGCAGCGCCGGCGCGGTGTTCGCGGGAAAGGTGATGAAGGGTTCGGCGGCGAGTTCGCCCACCGCGATCTCGCGCTCCGGGGCCAGCCTGTGCCCCGCGGGAAGCACGGCGCAGAGGGGCTCGGCGTGGATGCGCAGGTATTCGAGGCCGGCCGGGCGTTGCCATGGAAAGGCGATGCCGATATCGGTCTGGCCGGAGTCGAGGGATGCGTTCAGCTCGCGTGGCAGCACTTCGTTGAGCTGGATGTCCGCATCGGGAAAGGCGTTCCCGTAGGATCTGACCAGCCGCGGCAGCACGCTCCACGCCGCGCTCATCGTGAAGCCGATGCGCAGCACGCCGAGTTCGCCGCGCCCGGTGGCCTGGGTCGTGCGCACCGCCGAGTCGAGTGAGGCGAGGATACGTGCGGCCTGCTCATGGAAATGCCGTCCCGCCGCGGTCAGCTCGACCTGCCGGGACGTGCGCTTGAACAGCGGGACGCCGAGTTCCTCTTCGAGGGCGGCGATCTGGCGGCTCAGGGGCGGCTGGGAGATGTGCAGCAGTGCGGCGGCACGGCCGAAGTGCAGGGTGTCGGCGAGCACGACGAAATAGCGCAGCTGACGAAAATCGATGGGCATTGATTCTGATTCCGTATTGATCGCTGCCTTATATAGCATTGGACCGTATCGGTTTGAAATCCTAAGCTGCCCTGTACCCATTGCAGAGCCGCGCCCATGTCTTCCATCGTCAATGTCGTCCTGCCTATCTTCGGACTGATCCTGGCCGGCTACATCTGCCGCCGTTCCGGGCGCCTCGGTGCAACGGCGGCCACGGAGCTCAACCGCTTCGTCGTCTGGCTGGCGCTACCGGCCCTGCTGTTCAAGGTGACGGCAACGGCCGCCTGGTCGCAGATCTGGCAGCCGGGGTTCATCGCGTCGGTGTCCGGCGGTTGTGTGCTGGTGTTCGTGGCCACCGTCCTGCTGCGCATGCGCAGCCCGCGCCGGCTTGCCGATGCGAGCATCGACGGGCTCGGCGCCGCCTACGCCAACACCGGCTTCGTCGGGATTCCGCTGTGCGTGCTGGTGCTCGGCGACGCCGGGTTGCTGCCGGCGATCGTTGCGACGCTGATCGTGGCCTGCGTGCTTTTCGCCGTCGCCATCGTGCTGATCGAGATCAGTCTGCAGCAGGAAAGGCACCCGCTGCGCGCCGTCGTCAAAGTGGGCAAGGCGCTGGGCACGAACCCCTTGCTCGTGGCTCCCGTGCTGGGGGGCTGCTGGGCCGTGGCTGGCGGGCAACTGGCGCCGTCGCTGGGGCAGTTCCTGGGCCTGCTCGGGACTGCTGCCGCACCGTGCGCCCTCGTGTCGCTGGGCCTCTTCCTGGCCGAGAAGCACGAAGGGGGGCGCGATGGGGCGGCCGGGCTGGTGCTGGCGAAGCTGCTGCTGCAACCGCTGATCACCGCATTCCTGGCCTTTCGCGTCTTTGAACTGCCGGCGCTGTGGGCCAATTCGGCCCTGTTGCTGAGCGCGCTGCCAACCGGCACCGGCCCCTTCATGCTGGCCAGCCTGTATGGCCGGAACGCGGCGCTGGTGTCCCGTGTCGTCCTGCTGACGACCATGGGCTCGGTGCTCACCGTCTCGCTGTGCATCCATCTGCTCGCCCTGCATTGACGCCGAGTCCTGTTGCGCAGGCGCTTGAGGAGCGGACTCACCACATCGTCCGGGTATCCAGCCACGTGACCTGTCCGTTGCGGTCCTGGATTTCCTTCATCATGTGTTCGGTGCCGCCGGGGCCATCGCCGCCGCTGCCGTTCCACAGGCAGACGAAGCGTGTGCGGCGGATGCCAAGCGCCAATGCGCTGTTGAGCAGCCACAGGTTGCAACGCTCGAAGGGGCTGACAGGCTTGCCCTGGCTGTCCTTGGGCAGCGGGCCGAGGCTGTCCGGCATGACGCGCGGCGGCAGGCACAGGGGATTGTCGCGCAGCGCGTCGTAGCGCTTGCGCCAGGCCTCGCCGTTGTCGGACGGGAGGATGGAGGCGGCGATGAAGTCCGGTTCGGGCAGGGGCAGCAGGAGCTGCACGCGCATGCCGCGGGCAAGCGCAGCTTCGGCGAACAGCAGATCGCCCCCCGAGGCGCCCTGGGTAAGGGCCAGATCCTCATTGCCCGCGTGGAGGTCGTCGAGGGCCCTGGCGATGGCGGCGGCGGCGATGGCCTCCTTGTCGGCAGGGAAGCGGGGTAGCTTGCGGCCGGGGGCGTCGACCATGTGGCCGGAGAAAAGGAAGGTCTTTTCCGGCTGCCAGCGTTGTTGCGGGGGCGGCAGGTGGGCCAGCGCACGCTCGAAGGTGGCGATGCCGGCGGCGACGTTGTCCGGCGCAAAGCCGATGGCGGCGAGCAGTCGCAGTTCGGCGAGCGTGGCGCCGAGGGTGAGCCAGTCCTGGTCGGCACTGGCGATGGCGAATTCGTAGGCTTCGGTGACCTGCTCCGGGGTGCCGTGGAGCACGCGCAGGTCGCCGAGGGTGACACGGGCCCGGTAGCCTTCCCGGGGATCGTCGATCAGGCCGTTGGCTACCCAGCCGACGCCGCCGGCCATGTAGTCGGCCTCGTCGTCGAAATCGGTGGGCTTGTCGACCAGATCGGCGTAAAGCCGCAGCAGGGTGACGGCCTTGATGCCCGAGTGGTAGTGGCTGGGGGCATTGCGGAAGGCGCTGGCGTAACTGCCGATGGCCTTGAGGAGCAGGGCCTCCGCGCAGGCGGCATCCTCACGCATCTGGGCGGGCGTTGCGCCTTCGCGATTCCAGGCCGCAACCCAGGCGTCCTGGTTGAGACGGCCGAGGACGGACCAGGTCTCGGCGTCGCCGGGATGGTCGGCGAGGATCTTGTCGTAGGTGGCGCGGGCATCATCGGATTGCCCCAGGCGCTGCAGGCACAGGCCCCGCTGGCGGGCTGCGTCCACATGGCTGGGGGCGGCTTCGAGGGCGGCGTCGAACTGCTCCAGCGCAAAGTGGAAATGCTTGCCGGCGAGAAGGGCCTTGCCGGCCTTGATACGGGCTTCGACGCGCAGGGGGATGACCGGCGCCTCGTCGGCGAGGACGAGGATGTCTTCCGGGCGCTCGGCCTTGCGGGCCCGTTCGATGAGGGCGGCCCAGTCGTCGTAGCGGGCCCAGAATTCCTTGGCCTTGCCGATGCGCGGGGTTTTCCAGTCGGGCTTGGTACCGAACGGCATGGCGACGAAGGCGTGGCGTTTCATGGCGTGCTTCAGGAACAGGATGCCGCATTATCCAGATCAACTAATATGCCGTGTCTCTTCCGTTGGTTGCCGGTGCCATCTTGAGTACCTTCTGCTTCCACACATTGAGCTCTGCGCGCGTCTGCGGGCCGATGCCTATGCCGCGCGCGTCGCGTTCATCGAGGCTGCGGGCGACGTCCCGCCCGCGCGCCAGCAGTTCGGGCGTCCAGGCCTCCGGGGCGCTGCGCGACAGGTAGTAGAGGCCGTTGATGCGCCCCTCCGTGGTCAGTGTGTCCAGCTTTTGGGGGGTGTAGGTATCGAGCACCAGCGCAATGGCTTTCGGGGAGTCAAGATACTGGGACTGCAGCAACTGCCCGGCTGCCAAGCGCATCGCGCGGTTGTCCGAGTTTAGGTCGGCCACGCGGGCCGCCAGGTCAGTGCTGGTCGAACTCGCCAGCCACAGTTCGAAGTGGCGCAACTGTCCCGTTGACTTGCCCGCCAGCAGCTGAAGCTGCACCGGGCCTGTATTCCATTGCTCCAGTTTTGCTTTCAGGGTGAGCGCGGTGGTGGCGTCCTCCTGGCGGAAGTAACGCAACTCGGTGCGCGACGGTACGTTGCCGACCCGTTCGACGCCGGGTGACGAGTAGCTGGTCTCATTGAGATGCTGGCTCAGCTGCTGTGCGAATTTGGCCTGAGCCGGATCGGCGTACTGGATGTAGACCAGTGGCCGCTCGTTGAGTGTTTTTTCGACGCGCGCCTGCGTGTCGGCCGATGCGCTCTTGAGGGCAAGCTGGAGCGCTCCATTGACATGCTCCAGCAGGGACGCCTGGCGCTGCTTGTCGACCAGTAGATCTTGAGATTTGAGCTCGTTCTGTATTTTGCTGAGCTGCAGCTTTTCGGCTTCTTCCTTGGCTAGGACGGCAGCGCGCTCGGCTTCTCTCGCGGCTTTGGCCTCATTCCGCGCATCGGTCCACAGAAAGAACATGGCGATAAAGGCGGTGAGCAGGACACTGCCCAGCACCGTCCCCCAGCGCCGGTTTTGCCGGGTGCTCGCCTCGCGCTGGCGTTGCTGTTCTTCCGCGCTGCGTTGCGCGGCCTCGGTGGCGGCTTTGCTCCGCAGGTCTTCGTCCCATGCGGCCTCGCTCAGCTGGAGGAAGCGCATCACCTCGGCAAAGTCCGGGCAATAGCGCTCGGCCCAGGCTGCGGTGGGTTGCTGGCGCGCGCGCCAGAGTTTGGCGGTGTCGAGCTCCGGGGGGACCAGCTTTAGAGTGTTGCGATTGCGGTATAGGGCCGCTGTTTCCGCCAGCCGGCGCAAGGTCTGGACCGAGCGTGCTTCCTCGTCGCGCCAGAGTTTGAGCTGGCCCCACACGCGCATCAGGCTCTCGTGGCTGATGTCGATCACGGTGTCGTCGTCGAGACGCTCCGTCGCTGGCGGCTGGAGAAAGCCCACGCCGTCGGCGCGAAAGCGTTCGATGACGGCCAGGAGGGTATCGCGTGCCTCCGCACCGACCTGTTCGACAAGTTGCCGAACCGTCTGGGGGCGGCGCACATCGCGCCCTTCCCGTTGTTCCACCAGGGCGAGGAACATCCGGCGTGCGACGAGTTGGGCGTCGGGGGAGAGGGCGTGGAAGATCTCGGAGGCGTGGTTGTCGATGGCATGGACGGGTAAGGGGAGGCCGCCGTCCGTGCTTGCCGGCCCCTGCGGCGAACAGATGGCGATGAAGTCCGCGTCCTCTATGCGCTGACGGCTTTCCTGGCGGGCCCGATTCCACATGCGCAGCAGGGCATGTTCCAGCACCGGCAACTCGTCGGCTCCGCCCAGGCTGTTGATCAGGCGATTGACCAGTACCGGGTCGATCTCGCCTCCGACCAGGCCCAGGGGTGAGGCGATCACCGACTTGAGCTGATCCGGCCCCAGGCGCGGTGTGAGGTACAGGCCGCTGTTGATGGCCTCCGGCAGGCCGAGAAAGGCCGATGCGTTGCCGAGAAAATCCGAACGCATGGTGATGACGACATGGATCGGCAGCGGCTCGGACGCCGCGCGCAGCAAAAGCCGGATGAAGGTTTCGGCTTCGTCGACGCGCTTTTGCCGGAAGCGGAAGATCTCTTCGAACTGGTCGACCACCAGCAGCAGTGCTTCACCCTGGAAGCGCTCGGCGCGCTGGCGGTAGAGGTCGGCAAGGGCCACGGGGCTCACGGCGAGCAGGGCGCTCAACAGGGAGACCGACGTCGGGCGGTCGTCGCAGTCGCACCAGCGTGGGTCCTCGGTGAGGGCCTGGCTCAGATTGGTCAGCGGCGCGTCCCCCGGCTTGAAGATGCAGACGTTCCAGCGATGCCCTACCGCAGACAGTGCCCCGCGATGCAGGGCGGGTACCAGCCCGGCGCGGATCAGGGAGGACTTGCCGCTGCCAGAGCTGCCCATCACGGCGATGAAGCGCTGCTGGCGCTGGAGCTTGGCGAGCAGATCCCGCACGTGCTCGTCACGCCCGAAAAAGAGCAGCGCCTCGCGCTCGCTGAAGGCCCGCAGGCCGACAAAGGGGGAGGGCAGGGCGAGGGTGATGCGGTCCATGGCCTAGAGCGCGCGGAGGAAGGCGTCGAGCCCGTGCTCGTCCACCGGAACGACGTCGGCCGAGTCGATGCCGAAGACGCTCGCCACGTCCCCTTCCTGCAGGTAGATGCCCCAGCGGGCGAGCGGTAGCCGGGCTTCTGCAATCTGGTTCAGGAAGAACATCAGACGGTTGAAGGCGGTGGCGTACCGGCTCGGGTCCGTGTAGATCGTGAGGCCGGCGCGGCAGGGCTTGAGCACTTCCTTGATGTCGATCCCATCGCAGCCCAGGGGGGCCGAGGGGGGCAGGCTGCGGATGTCGCAGTTCCGCTCCTTGATCAGGCGTCTGAGCCGGGTGTTGAGTTCGGGCTGGCTGGCCAGATCGTCGACGAAGAGCAGCTTCTTGCCGCTGGTGGCGGCCGGCAGTGTCGCGGCCTTCGCTTCCAGTTCCCGCCGTTTGTGCTCGGCATGCATGCGCTCGATCACTTCGGCCTTGAAGTTGGCGAGGTTGGTGGCGCGCAGGAATTCGGTCTGGAACAGGCGCCCGTGGGCAGGGTCGGTGATCGATCCACTCGCCGGCAGTTGTTCGCACCACTGCATCATCGGCTTGCCGGATGCCTGGGCGCCTGCAAACTGGAGTTGGGGCAGCGGCGCGCTGTAGCCCCGCCCCTTGCGCCCCGGGGTGGGGGACAGGAGCTGGATGAAGAGGCTGCTGCGCGCCAGGTCGGTGTTGAAGGCGGCCTCGAACTCCTCTGCGCTCAGGCCCACGTAGTCGCCATCCGGCAGCACGGCGATGCCCTCCGGTTCGAGTGCCAGCTTGACGGCGTTGCGATGGGCTTCCAGATCTTCGGTGACGTCGGCGAGCAGCACGGTGCCCACTACCGATGGGCCCGTGCTTGCGGCCGGCGCAACCGCGGCGGGGCGGGCGGCTTCGGGGGGCGCTACGTCCGCCTGCCGGATACGCAGCCGCGCATCGACCGCTGCCCGCAATTGCTCCAGGACGCTCCAGTAATGCTGCTTGCCATCGTCGCCGCACTCCGCGGGCGTCGGGTAGCCCGCAACGCAGGGGGAAGACTTGTCGGGCGGGCTGTACCAGAACTTGGCATGGATCAGGCGCTTGCGGAGATTGAGGATGCCGTCGGGGATCTTCTCCAGCGCTTCGAACGGAAACAGCTCGACCACGATCACATCGGCGGGCGAGTCGGGGTCACTGCCGTGGCAGCGGATGAAGTGTTCGAGCTCCTGCCCGCACCATTTGGAGTCGATGTAGTTCTGGGACAGCAGCAGCACCAGCAGGCGGCTGTTCTCGAGCTTCTTCAACAGGTCGGTGCTGAATTCGTCGCCGGGCTTGAGCTGGTGATCGATGAACAGGCTCTTCTTCAGGACGTTCGGCCCGACATTGAGGTTGTTTGCAAGGGCCGTGACCCACCCGCAGCGCCCAATCGTCCCTTCGGGGATCTCATTGTCGGCGTGAGCGTAGCTGATGAAGACGTCGTACTGCGGAAACCCCACGTGTGCCTCCACAAAACTGCGATGTCATCGTTCGAAGGAATCGGAAAGGGAAGCGCGCATCCGGGCCCTGCGCCCATACCTGGCGGAGAGCGCTGCTGCTGTCGACGCTGCCAAAAGAATCGTACGGTACACGGCGCTGCCGGAAAGACTGCGTCACGATCCTGGACTGAGGCCACCGGGCCTTGATGGCCCCGCGAATGGCCACGTCGCTCGATCGCCCACGCATTACCGGCACGAAGGCTCTTTCAAGTTAGGTGAGCGGCAGGAAAATTCAAGCACGACCGGGTATGCCGATTGTTTCAAGCGGCGGTCCTGCGCCCGGCGTTCCGGGCCGTCGCAAGTTGGGAGCTTCGGCACGCCTGGTGAGGGGCTGTCGTGAAGCCGGAGGCGGGAGGCGGGAGGCGGGAGGCGGGAGGCGCTCTCCGGAGAGCGGATATGGGAGCGTTGAGGACTGCTTCCTGACGACCCGGGCAATTTGCCCGACGTGCCCGACAAAATTGCCCGACCTCTCACCCGAGCACTCCCACCGCTGGAGGTGGCGCCTAGAATCAGCATGAACGACAAAGAATTCCCAACCCTTGTGGAGACAAACGATGAAACGCTTCCCTCGCCGCCAGCTTCTGCTGGGATTGGCCGCCGCCCTGCTCACCTGCCATCTGCCGGCCCACGCCGACGAACAAATGGACGTCATCCACAAGCGTGGTCGGCTGAAGGTGGCGGTGTACAACAATTTCCCGCCGTATTCCGATGCGGGCAAGGGGATCGACGTGGAGCTGGGCCAGGCTCTGGCGGCCAAGCTGGGGCTGCAGGCCGATATCATCGGTTTCAAGGCTGGCGAAGACATGGGGGACGATCTGCGCAACATGGTCTGGAAAGGCCATTATCTGCGGGGCGAGCC
Organism: Zoogloea sp. GW822-FHT05C07; assembly: GCF_058800215.1. NCBI lineage: Bacteria > Pseudomonadati > Pseudomonadota > Betaproteobacteria > Rhodocyclales > Zoogloeaceae > Zoogloea > Zoogloea sp. GW822-FHT05C07. The sequence continues at coordinate 804,826 of NZ_CM179510.1, read as the reverse complement.
GGCGGATGTGATGCTGCGCGTACCGGTGGATTCCGAGTTCGCCAAGGACAACGAGCAGGCCCGCATCTTTGGCGCCTACCAGCAGGAGGTGATGGGCATGGCGCGGGTGGCCAGCCGTATCCCGGCTCCCAGTGGCTCTGCGGCGGTGGCGCTGGAGGTGTTTACCCGCGAGAAGATCGGCGTCGAGGGCGACACGCTGGCCGACTCCTTCCTGGGCGGCGTGCTGCAGGGGCGGCTGCGTTCCAACATCACCCATTTCCGTTCCATCGGCGAGGCCGTCAAGGCGCTGCAGGAAGACAGCGTGGCGGCAGTGATGGCGCCGTTGGCCGAACTGGAAGGTGCCCTGGTCGGCGAGACCCGCTTTGCCCTCGAGGAGGCCAAATTGGGTGAGCTGAGCCCCAAGCGCTGGGCGATCGGCATGGCGGTGAAGGCCGACTCCGACGAGCTTGCCACGGCCCTCGGTGGCGCCCTGGCCGAATTGCAGAAGGACGGCACCGTGGCGGCCATCTTCAAGCGCCATGGTGTGACCCCGCGCACCAACTGATCCCGCCCCTCAATACTCGGACCGAAAGATGCGCACATCCATCCGACTGCTCCCAGCCCTCTGCGCCCTGGCGCTCGCGCCGGCCTTTGCTGCCGACATCGATTGGCCCAGCTACGGCCTCGACCTCAGCAACCAGCGCTACGCCACGCCGAACCAGATCGACACCGGCAACGTGGGTAAGCTCACCCGGGCGTGGGCTTACCATAGCGGCGTGAAGGCCACCTTCCAGACCACACCGATCATGGTGGATCGCACCGTCTATCTGTCGCTGCCCTTCAATGGGGTGGTCGCGCTGGATGCGACGAGCGGCAAGCAACTGTGGCGCTACGAGCACCCGCGCAAAAAGGATTACCCGCTGTGCTGCGGGCCAGCCAACCGGGGTGTGGCGGTGGCGGACGGCAAGGTCTTCATCGGCACCGTGGATGCACGGCTGGTGGCGCTGGATGCCAGGTCCGGCAAGGTGCTGTGGGACGTGGAGGTGGCCGACGCCGACAGCGCCCGGCAGGAGTCCGTCACCACCCTCACGGAGGCAGACCCGCTGCGCAAGGCCAACATCGCCGGGCAGTCCGGCGTGGGCATCGCCATGGCCCCCGTGGTGTACAAGGGCAAGGTGTTGATCGGGGTGACGGGCGTGGGTTACGGCCTGCACCTGGATTCCGACCGGGACGGTGCGCCGCTGGGGGCGGTGGTGGGCTTTGCCGGCAACTACGGCCGGCCGGGCTTTCTGGCGGCCTTCGATGCGAACACCGGCAAGCGGGTGTGGCAGTTCGACACGATTGCCCCGAGCAACTGGGAGGGTGAGTTCCGCCGTACCACGCCGGACGGTGTGGCGTTCCATAGAGACATCGAAAAGGAGCGTGCCGACCTGTCCAAATATCCCGACGCAGCGCGCTACGGCGGCGGCTCGGCGTGGTCCACGCCAGCTATCGATTCCGAGAACGGGCTGCTCTACTTCGGCACCGGCAATCCGTCGCCGCAGATGGACGGCACCTCGCGGCCCGGCGACAACCTGTACACCGTGTCGCTGGTGTGCCTGGACGTGGAGACGGGCAAGATCCGCTGGCATTACCAGCAGGTGCCCCACGACCAGTGGGGCTACGACGTGGCGAGCCCGGCGGTGCTGTTCGATTACCCTCACAACGGCAAACTCGTGCCGGCGGTGGGCCAGGCCGCCAAGATCGGCTGGTACTACATCCACAACCGCCTGACCGGTGAGTTGCTGAAGAAGTCGGACGAATTCGTCGTCCACCAGAACACCTTCACCAACCCCACGCCGGAAGGGCAGGTGATCCTGCCCGGCGTGCTGGGCGGCATCAACTGGTCGCCCACCTCGGTGGATGCCAAGCGGCTGGTGGCCTACGTGCCGGCGATCCACTGGCCGGTGAAGTACACCAAGCGTGTGATCCCCGCCACCGGGGCCAAGCCCGCGGTGGAGTACACGACGCTGGAGCCGCTGATGGACGCTCCCCGGTGGGGCGTACTGTCGGCCATCGACCTCGCCACCGGCAAGATGAAATGGCAGCACAAGACGGCCCAGCCCTTGGTCGGTGGGGTGCTGGCCACGGCGGGAAACCTCGTCTTCATGGGCGAGGGCAATGGCCGCTTCAACGCCTACGACGCCGCCAACGGGCAGACGCTTTGGAGTGACCAGCTCGACGCGGGCGTCAATGCGCCGCCCATCACCTGGCAGATCGACGGCGTGCAGTACGTGGGCGTGGCGGCGGGCGGCAACCAGATCTTCGGCTACAAGGCCGGCGACACCTTTCAGGTCTACGCCCTGAAAAAGTGAGGTCTGCCCCCGGGCCTCAGCCGATCAGCTTGAGCTTCATGGCCAGCCGGGCGAGCTCGAGGTCTGTGCGCACGCCCAGCTTGGTCTTGATCTGATAGTGCACGTTCTGCACCGTCTTCGGGCTGATGTTGAGGATGTTGCCGATCTCTTCGACGTCGAGCCCGTCGAGAAGCAGGCGCAGGATTTCGAACTCCCTGGGGGACAGTTCCTCGGCCGGATTGCTGACCCCTTCCAGCAGGGTGAGCGCCATCTCCGGGGCGATGTCCGGGCTCAGCACTTTTTCGCGCCGGGCTACCTTGTACACCGCCTGTATCAGAACGTCCGGGCTGCTGCTCTTGGTCACGTAGCCCAGCGCTCCGGCGCGGACCGCCTGGGCCGCGAAGAGCGGGTCCCGATGCATGCTGAAGACCAGGATGCAGGCTTCCGGCTGGCGCTGGAGAATGCGTCGGGTCAGCTCGATGCCGCCCATGCCGGGCAGGGACAGATCCAGGATGGTGAGATCAGGCTGGCCTTCACGGAGGATCTGCAGCGCTTCCTCGGCGGAGCTGGCTTCGGCCTCCACGCGCAGGTCGGCACGGCGCTCCAGAAGGCGGCGGTAGCCTTCGCGGACCACCGCGTGGTCATCGACGAGCAGGATTCGGATCACAGGGGCTCCTTGGTGGTGGTCTCTTCGGCGTTCGCGAGGGGGAGATGCACGCTCACCAGCGTACCCCGGTCCGGCGCCGGGGCGATGCGCAGGGAGCCGCCCAGCGCGAGCACCCGTTCCTCCATGCCCAGCCGCCCGAAGCCGCCGGGCTTGCCTGCCTGGCCGGCGTCCTCCCCGCTGCGGACCCCCTGGCCGTCGTCACGGATCTCGAGGGTCAGCCCGGCCGGCTCCCTCCGCAGGGTCACGTCCACCTGATCGGGCAGGCCGTGGCGGACGGCGTTGGTGAGGCTTTCCTGGATGATCCGGTAGAGGCTCACGTTGATGTTATCCGGCAGACCGTCGAGCTCGTCGTCGGCAGTGAGGGTGAAACGGGTCCCGCGGCTGCGCTGGTTCCAGCCGGTGATCAGCTGCTGGAGGCTGGGCACCAGCCCGAACTCCTCGAGCCCGATGGGGCGCAGGCGGTGGAGGATCTGCTGCAGGGTTTCCATCATATGGGCGACGGTCTTGACGATGGAATCCACGCACGGGCGCAGGGCCGGCACGCTCTCGTCGGCCAGCTCCCGCGCGAAGGCCGCCTCGGCGTTGAGGGACGCCAGGTACTGGCCAAACTCGTCGTGCAGTTCCCGGGCCAGGTGCTGGCGCTCCTCCTCGCGCACCGACAGCAGCCGGTGGGCGAGGCGCTGCTGGCTGTGGATGGTGCAGGCGAGGCGGTCGGCCAGGTGGTTGAAGCCTTCGGCGATGCGGTTGAGCTCGATGAGCGCGAAGCTGGGCATGCGGGCCTCGAGGTCGCCTCCCTCCATCCGGCTGAGCGTGCCGAGGATTGCCTCCGAGGGGGCCAGAGCGTTGCGAACCGGCCGATACACGAAGAAGCTGAGAAACAGGATCATCACGCTCACCGCTACCAGATTGCCCAGTTTCAGCGCCAGCTCGAGCACCTCCCGTCCATAGTTGGGTGTGACCACCAACTGCCCGCCGGTGATGCCCGGGTATTGCCCGATGCTGCCGCGGAACTCCGCATCACTGCCGACGACCCGGCGCATGAAGGCCTCCACCGGCGCGGGCAGGTCGATGGTCTCGGCAAAGCACCGGCGATGGGCGGCGTGGGTGTGGAAATCGCTCATCTCGATGCAGAAATCGATCACTTGTCCTATCGCCTTCAAGGCGGTGAAATCGAGGTTGAGCTCGGCTAGGGTGGCGTCATAGGCCGAGTAGTTGCGATTGATCTCTTCCGTAATGAGCTGGCGGATCGCCACGCCCGTACGCTGGATGTCATCATGCACGCGGTAGCGCGCCTCCAGCAGCGTCACCACCGCACCCAGCAGCAGCACGATCAGTGCGAACAGGCTGACGCGGACAAAGAGATGGCGCTTGAGGTCGAGGGGACGCAGGCGGGGGGCGGGGAACATGGCAGGGCGGTCAAATTCGATCAACCCACAGGATGCCGCAAAAACGCCGGGGAAATTGCCCGACGTGAGACCGGGGGGCAAGGCCATGCCGCTCATGCGAATGCTTCAGCGGGTATTTCATCTCAACGCCCGGCGGGACCGCTGATCGTCAGAGATCGCCGCCTCGACGTGCTCATTTACGTGATGGCGGTACGTATTGAAACCCCGGACCCGCAATCGCCAAGACAACAAAAAAGCCAACCCTCGCGGATTGGCTTTTCTGCTTGCTTGTCTTGGCTCCTCGACCTGGGCTCGAACCAGGGACCTACGGATTAACAGTCCGGAGAAGTCTCGCGGCGGATGAGGCACTCCGCCTGGATTTCCAAGGGCTTGGGCGCGCGGTAAGGCACGTTCTCAGTTGCTTGTGAGTGACCAGCGATTAACCAGATCGCAGGATTTCACCCCTGCTATGAACCGGCGAAGGGCTTCTTTATTGGTCGGTAAAACTGGCCGACTTGAGCCTCTCGCCACTCGGCCGGTGTGCTCGCCAGAATGTCCGAATAGTCGATGGCTTTGTCCGGTAAGGCACTCAGAGCCATCAACTCCTCAATCTGCACTGGGAGCAGCTTGTTATCGCACACCTTGCTCACGCAGTCGCTAACGGCTCGCCACCGGCCGATGCGTGGAGCTTGATCTTCAGTGCCTTGATGACCTTCAGAATCGTCGAGAACTCCGGGTTCCCGGCGGGTGAAAGCGCCTTGTAGAGGCCTTCACGCGTGATTCCGGTTGCTTTGGCCAGTTGGGTCATGCCCTGGGCACGGGCTATGTCATTGAGTGCAGCGCGCACAACGCTGCCATCACCCGGATCTTCTTCAAGGCAGGCGTCCAGATACATCGCCATGTCTTCTTCGGATTGCAGGTGATCAACAGGGTCCCAACGGGAAAATTGTTCGCTCATGGCTTCCATTCCTTCGCAATCTCGATCGCTCGGTTGATATCGGCGTCCTGGGTGCTCTTATCCCCTCCAGCAAGCAGCACCACGATGATCGGACCATGCTGCTGGTAGTAGAGCCGGTAACCCGGGCCATAATCGATGCGGATTTCACTGACTCCATCTCTGACCGGCTTGGTATCACCAAAGTTACCGGTTTCCGCCACGCGGCGGATTCGGGCATTAATGCGCATGACGGCGGCCCGATCCTTCAGCTTGGTGAGCCAGCGCGAGAAGGTTGTACTTTGAACGATTTCAAGCATGAGCTGAGTGTAGTCCATGGATTACACTTGAACAACTCAAACAGCCCGGCGATTCCATCGTGACTGGTGTTACCTCTGGTTCATCGAGGACGTCTTGCTCTGCAGTCACGGCACAATTCAGATGGTTCCGAGGCAGTATGCAATTACCTGTCACCCGGACCGGGACCATGATCTTCCGGTGAGAGATGTGCCAGCGATAGTGGGCACAGCGCCGGATTGCGGTGAAAGCAAGTACCAATCGCCGCAGAATGTGCGGCGATTGGTTCGTCAGCCTTGATTACGTCTTATAGCCAGCCTCGATGACTTGATAGAGAGTGGCGGCTGCTCGTTGAGCCGCAGCGTCCTGGTTGCCATCAATTGGCTCCAGCACCACGCCGTCCCGACCACTGACGTAGGCAGGACCACCAACATCGTCATCGTAGTCCGAGCCATCTTCGTTGATGGCTCGGTACTCATCCCTCGAAAGATCAGTGCCAAGCCGTTTGGCAAGGTAGAACCAAGTCCAGCACTGCTGCAGGTTCGACCGATCATAGCTTTCGATCAGCTCTCGCATGGCTTCGGTGTCGCCCTTTTGCGCTGCCATCGTCCAGTAACGCCATGCATCCTTGGGGCGGCCGAGTTGTTCGGCGAGGTCGGCAACATAAGCCGCGTCGATACCGGAGGATAAGGCGGTTCGTTGCTCGAAGAAGGCTGGATCACCAAACTGCTCTGCCATTTCGAGCAAGGCAGCTTCATGGCCAAGCGCACCGGCGGCCCGGAGGTGGTGTTCGTACTTCCCATCACGATGGAGCGTGGCCGAATATGCGTCTGCCCATTCCTTTTCGACGCCAGTGAGTACGCGGCCGTTACGCTCTTCGTTGTACCAGTACTCACTGCCGGAACTCGGTTCGTCAAAGGGATCATCCGAGGGGGCATAGATGAGAGCCAGGGCGTAGTGAGCGTCGGCGTTTCCTTTTTCGGCCGCGGCAGTCAGCCCCTCAAGCAGGACGGAGGAAGCGGGGGATGCAGGATCAATCCACGGATCAAACGCGACGTCTTCATCCTCGTCATCAAACTCGTCGAAACCATGATCAGTCACTCTATGGGTGTCGTAACGTAGATGTGCGACAAGATCCGTAATCCGTATTGCGCCTATCTCTCGCTCTGAGAGATAGGCAGGGAGTAGCCGGGCAACCTGAAGCGCCGTTTCCGGAGGGTAGTTCAGCTCAAGGCAGCGACGCCCCACCGAATCGCCGTGTGTGGCTGGACGTTGACTGGTGATGCCACCATGCGTGAAGACGTGGTCAGCACCAAAGGAGGCGTGGGATTTGAAACCCAAGGCGGCGGCCATCAGCTCGTAGAGGTGGCCACGCTTAAAGGCAGCGCCGGTTTGGACTTCCAGATACTGCTGCGCGTCGAATGCGAGTGACTTGATCGTCATGATCAACCTTTCCTGAAAACCTCATCGATCAGGGGCAGGTGCACGCGTTTAAGTCCCCGACCACGAGGCTCAAAAGAGAAGGTCTATCTGGATATGACGACTGGTGCTGTGTTGCCTGTTTTTACTCGCGTGCAAGTAGGGTGGGCACCAGCATGCATTCTAACCATCCTCTCCTGATCAGGTCCAGATGCAAGTGGTATGAGGCGACAGATAGTCAATCCGCGTGATCGCGTTTGCATCCCGCCAGAACGAGGAAGGGGCCGCAGTCGCGGCCCCTCCTACATTCATCACACCAACAGATTACCCCCGCACCAAGAACCGCCCCGTCTCCAGCCCCGGAAACCGCGCCTTCACGACCTCGAGGAACGCCAACACCTCCGGCGTCGCAGGCGACACGTGCTCATGCAGCTGTGAGCGCCCGGCGTTCTTCACGTCATGCACCTTGACCGGGTAGCCCACCTCGGTCAGCCAGGCGGCGAGCATCGCCTGCGACAGGTCTGCACCTTCCAGCCCCCACGCCCGCTGTACATAAGCGGTCAGGAAGGTCCGGATCGCGGTGCCGAGGATGCCGGTCCGGGCGGTCGCGTACACCTGCCCGGTGGGGCCGCGGAGGCGCTTTGGCTGCCCCTCGCCGGGCGCGCTGTTCGTCTTGCCCGCCGTGGTCTCTGAAGCGGCCTGTAGCGCCTGGAAGCGAGCCCGCCGCTGGTGATTGCCCGCATAGAGCCCGTAGAAGGCCTGCCATGCGGTCCAATCTGCCATGGTCTTGAGGCAATGGGCTGGCCGCACCCAGTTCCCGTCCTTGTCCTGCTCGCCTTGCCGCCAGCGGTCGAACAGCATCCGGGCAAGTTCCCCCTCCGCGGCGTTGTCCCACGGCACAGTCGCAAAGGCCAGATGCTCGACCCTGAGCGATTCGATCCGGACCATGCGGGCATCGACCGGGCGACGCTTGAAGTCGTATTCCATGTTGAGCCGCACCTCGGTATCGACGGTCTGCAGGTCCCAGTCGTTGAGCACCATCTCACCGAGCGACATCAGGGATGGGCGCTGGATGGTCTGGCCGGGCTGGCGGTTCGCGAAGAGGTCCAGCATGAAGCGGTTCTGGTTTTCCGGGCGCATCAGCTCGCGCTCCTTCTCCTCGTCACCCTCGGCGCTGTCGAGCGGCACCTTGATGCCGCCCTTGGCGACCACCGGCTCCTGGCCATCGATCGCAAGCCCGGTCAGCTGCAAGCGGGTCTTGCCCGCCACCGCCTGCCCGATCAGGTGCTTGAGCTCCGTCATCCCGGTGCCCGGCGCAATCCGGTCCACGAGGGTCTGGAAGCGCTGGCACATCGTGCCGGACAGATCGAGCGTCTCCACATCCACCAGCAGGCCATCGGTCGTCGCCGACACCGCCAGCGCGCCCGCCGGCAGCTTCCACAGGATCTCGCCAAGCACGGCCCGTGCAAAGCCCGACACCAGCGCCGCCACCGCCGGCTCCGAAATCCCGGACGGCCCAATGGCCCGATACTTCAGGTCCTCCATGTCCAGCGCCCGCTTGCCCTTGAAGCCCTGGCCGGTCTTGCCATACACGCCATTCCCCACCAGCTTCATGAACTGGTGGGGGAGGGACTTCTTGTCGAACTTCAGACGCATCGCCCGGGTGTAGATGGATCCCGACTCGAAGGGTCTGTACCCCACATCCCCGTGGGATTCCGGCGGAAACTGCATCTCCGTTGTCGGCACGAAGACATCCCCGTCTGCCTCCAGCCACAAGCTCTTGTCGGCGTCCTGCTTGGCCTTCTCGCGCCGCAAGCGCTTGGCGCTCTCTGCGAATACGGCCTCGCGGCTCTTCCACGGGATCACCACCCCGAAGCGGATCGTGATCTCCGCGCCCATCTCCAGTGCCAGCTCGATCTCCGGCGCGGTGGCCAGGGCCACGCCGGAGAGCGGGTACCACAGCCCGTACTTCTCCATCATCACCGCGAGGCACGGATACAGCGTCCCCTCCGGAAAGCGGAACTCCACCTCGGCGTAGCCCGCCACATGCCCCCGGAAGCGTTCGGGGTCACGGGTGATCTCGATCCGTTCGTAGTCGAGACTCATGATCCCCGCGAGGCTCACCACGTAGCACGCAGCCAGGTCATGGTCGAACATCCGGTGGCACGGCTGCGGCATTGGCGTTGGGCCGAACCAGTAGCACTCGTTGCGCCCGCCCATATAGACGTCGGCAAAGAAGGCCTCGAACCAGCCCCGCACCCGCGTCGGCACCCGCTGGGTCTGGGAGATTGGGCGCCCGGTGGCCTCGTTCCAGCGCCAGCGCCGGACCTTATCGAAGTTCAGGGCCACGTCCGGATGCACGCCGTCACGGCGCATGCACAACTGCGCCAGGCGCACCGAGAGGCCGCTTGCCGTCGCCGACAAGCCCTTGAGGCCCAGATAGCGGTCGCAGAACCACAGGACCCACAGCACATAGAGGACCGCGATTTCGGCGTCCCGCAGGCCGTAGGCCTTGAACACCCCAGGCAGTTCTCGCTGCAGTTTTCGCATCTGGGACTTGGGGTATCCCCTGGGCAGCCGCACCTTGGGGACACCGAGCCAGTCCCCGAGTTTCTCGAGGGGCGTACCCGGCGGCGCCAGCCGCGCCGAATCGACGATACGCACCGACAGCACGCGCGGGTCAAAGTTATCGCCCACCACGTAGCGGTAGCGGTGCTTGAGCCGCTCGGCCTGCTCCTCCTTGAGGGGCAGCTTCACCTTGACTGGGCGGGCCGTCGTCGCAAGGGTGCCATTGACCGCCTGGAGTTGAGGGCGGAACTGCTTGAAATCCCTGAAGACGGAGATATCCGCTCGCGTGAAGTGGCCCGCCAGGAACACCTCGCAAGGCCATTCATCGAAGACGCATCCGATCTCAGCCTCATCAAGCAGTTCGTTCAGCGCCTCGGCCAGCGATGGGCGACCCGGCAAGGCATCCTTACCGACGAAGTGGATGACCTTGTTGTAGCGTTTGCCGGTCGGCCCGACGACATAGAACTGGACCGACAACAGCAAGTTGCGGCCTTTCTTCCGGTACTCCCATTCGGCATCGAAGCCAATGAAAACTGGAGGTCCGAGACCCCGGCGCGCCGGCACACGCTTGCCGTCGGCAGGTATATTTCCCACCACCGGCTGTGCCATGGGAGGTAGTGGTGGCGCTTGCATATGCGTCGCCAGAAACGTGTTGAGCTTCGCTAGGTCCTCGGGCGACAACACCCCCGAAGCAGGGGGGGGCGGGAGATTCCCGCCAATTTCAGCGGGTGCGGTGGAGGACGGGGGACCTCGCTTGATCTCCGCGCTCTCCATGAGTGGTCGGAAGACGCCGTCCAGGTGAGTGAGGAGCGCTTCAAGGTTTGAGCGCGGGCCAGCAACTGGCTCATCGACGATCAGCTCCATCGCGGTGTCCATGCTCCGCTTGCGTTTGAAGCGATCCCGGTCCTTCCTGCTCTGACGAAGCGTCCAAGCATCGTCGGTTTGGTGTCAATTGCCATGTTTTATAGACCCTTTTCGGAGATTGACACCGATCGGTATCGATAGTCGGCATATGAGCCGATACTGAAACCCTCGATCGGCAGACAAAAAGAGAGCCGCCTGTCTCTGGAGGCAGGCGGCTCGCTCGGGCGTTGTTGGGCTGTTCAGCCGTTTAGTCCTTATTCGTAGTGCTCAATGCCCTCTTCGACCTCCGCCTCAGTCTCCAGGACCGTCCAGTCCGGCTCGATACGGTCATGGCTCTCCCAGCAGGGCATCAGCATTTCTACGACAGCAAGCGCTTGCTCGTAGCTGCTCGTTGGCACCCACGTAAGCATTTTGTCGCGCAGATCGAAGATTCCCACTCCCGTGACAAAGGCTTCGATTCGAACGATTTGGTCATAACGAAAACCCGTCTTCCCACCGGGGGCGTAGAAGTGTTTGGTGTTGCGATAGGCCATGGCAATCTCCTTGTAAAATGGCCGTTACTGTTCGTGGTGGCGGCACCGGCAATCGCCGGCAAGCAAAGACGGTGCTGCCCCCACACCTTCCAACAGGCGTCCTGCCTGTTAAAACTCGTCGTCGATATAGCGCCGGACCTTGGTGACGTGCCGCATTTGCAGCGGCTTCAGTTGTCGCGGAGTCTCGTGCTCATTGGCGTCGTTACGCTCGCCTGCGTACGCATCGCGATCTTCGCGGTCGTAATCCCCATTGCCGTCCTCTTCGGGCATGTAGCACGGGCCGTCGTAATAGAAGCCGTCGGGCTCCCAATCCCGCTCGTCGCCGTGGATTTCGATGGTCATGCTGGTGGTCCTCCTCGCGCCTCTGGCGCCAAGTCGATTGATGAAACGGTTGGTGTTCAACCCCGGTTTCAAGATGCGCATTGCCAGGGGGAGCCTTTAAAGGGCTGCATTCAGGTGCTCATTGAGTCGATCACTTGCCAGCGTTAGCGCGTTACGGATGCGCTCATCACCCGTTACGAGGTACCGCGATTCCGTGACCCGAACTGAGCTGTGGTTAAGGGCACGGGAGGCGTCTACGAGGGTCACGCCAGGGCATTCGAGAGCTGTCGAACAAGTCGTCCTTCTCGCATCGTGAAACGTCCGGTTCTCGATACCTGCCGCCACGAGGACTTTCTTGAATGCCTTGCGGGGCGCCGTCATCGGGCCTGAGCCGCAGTTCGCCGGGAACAGATAGGGATTACCAAGTCGACGCAGTGTTTTCAGTTCCTCATAGGCCACCATCGCCATCGGTGGCATGGGAAGGCGGATAGGGCGGTCCGCCTTGTTCGGGCCGATGTAGAGCGTGCAGCCGAGTTCATCAACGTCACAATGCTTCGCGTTGAGCAGTTCCCCGATGCGCGCTCCCAAGGCCAGCAGCATTACGAAGAGCAGGCGAACCGGAGGTGGGGCTTCCTGCAGATGCACGCCAATGACTGCTAGTTGTTCGGCCGTGTAACGCTCCCGTCGCTGGTTGTTCAGCTTCAGCTGGCGGATCGTGGCTGCCGGGTTCGCTGCAATGTCTCCGTTCCTGAACGCCCAGTTGAAGAGCGCCTTCAGGAGGGCGATCACCTGATACACCGTCCCCTTCGAGATCTTCTCGCGGCGATCGGTCGGTTCGGCGCCTTCAAGCAAAGCATCGATCAACTGCTGCAGGTGACGGCGTGTCACCTTCTTCATGACGAGCTTGCCGATCTTGCGTCGAACGTAGCGGTTAAAGACTCCGAGATCGTCTTTCCACGATTTCTTCGTGGCTTGGGCCCATGGCAGTCGACATTCCTCGAAATACTCGGCAACCGTCATTTCGCCCGCGAGGGGATTGCCTCCTGCTTCCAGCGTGGCCAAGAACTCACGGGCCTTCACAATGGCATCGAATTCAGTCATCGCACTGAGTCGGCCCAGCGTTTTGTGCGTGTGCGTGCAGGTGCTCGGCTTGATGTAACTGAGAAGCCAGGTCGGGTCCGGCCAATTCACCCGCAAGATGACTTCCTTCTGGATCTGAGAATGGACCTCGACGGGGGAACGGCGTGGAGTGCCTACTGAGGCGGACGTTGAGCCATCAACCAATGCCGTCGTCGGAGCGTTCGTCGTGAGTGCCTCCATGATTCTTGGCGACAGGATTCGAGTGTCGCCCGGCATATTCAGATCAGTGGCGTAAGGCATTTTGTGACCACGCGGCCGGCGCGTGGTCGGAGAGGACTTGACAGGTTGCAGTCCGGAAAGATCGCGGGGCGCGATCGAAGTGTGCGTGCCAGCGTTCGACCCGTGAAGCGTTTCTACCCGGCCTTCTTGGTGTGCCGTAGAGCCCAAGGGCCGCTGCATTGCAGACCCCGGCGTGATTCGAGGTGCGTCGTTACCCGGGAGCAGGGCAACGAAGAGTGCATGGGGTGCCGCCACGAGTTGCCGCAAATCGTTGGACATGACGCTGGACCTAGCTGCCCGCGTGGGGGCAAGACCGGGTGGCATGGGCGACGTCGTTGAACACCAGTTTCACAAATGACCTCCGAGATAAAGAAGTAATCGAAAGCTGCCGTTTTTTCTGTGCAGCTGCAGCGAACTGTACTCACGAAAACTGGATTGTTCAACTGTTAACTTGTTGATTTTTAAAGTATAAAGTCTGTTTTATATGGGCCGTGGCTTAGGCGGAGCTATGTGACAAAAGTCTTTAAACTATTGTTTTATAAAGAAAGCCGATATAGCCTGATAGGAGCGATTTTTTCCGTATATTCGACACATTTTCTTGAAAAATTGGCGGCTAAACCTCGATCTCGGGTGAGTCCCGAACTGCTCAACTGGGTCCAACGGTATCTAATCGACTGTGCCGAGAGTGGGGGGGAGTCGTCTCGGCGGGCGGCGCCGACAGCGCGTTCGGTTCACGAGGCGTATCTCGCGTCGGGGAAAAAGACCATCTCGGAACAGACGATCCTGCGTTACATGCGCATCGCCTGCGAGTTGTTGGAGACTCCTGTTGAGTTGCCCACAAGGGGCCGCCCCAGTGCGGACGTAGAACCTCTTCTGTGCGTCGCGTGGATCGAGTTCTCGCGACTCACAGGGCTTTCGCGACATCAGTTGTATTCCGCACTTAAGGAGCGATCCGAGCTCAGGTCATTGATTGGCCGAGGTCGGTCATCCCTCTATGCGGCACTGAAAGCTAGCGGGTTTCCGGCTGGTTGGAGAGTCGCAAGGGATCGAAATCTCCAGACCCGCCTCCTGCTTCATCATGTCCTAGTCCGTTCGTGCGAAGGGCATTGGGGGCTGGTCATGCTCGCTTACGATGAGGTTAGCGAATTGCTTCGAGCGCGAGTTGTGCACCTTCCCACTTGGCCTGAGGCGCGCGCCCCAGCGCAAAAACCCCCCCGAGGCCGACCTGTAAAAGAGCCAAAAACCGATCTGAGCTTTAGCGTCACTAAGACCCCGGGAGGCTATCGAATCCAGCCCCCGGCGGCATTGCTCGTCGAGTTTGCCGAGGGGATGCGCGAGCAACTCAAAGAGCTGGCGAGTCTCGTGGATGATGTCTTGCTGCCTCCGGCACTCATCGATGGGGCGCGATTAGTGGAAGAGATGAGACAGGTTGTCGTCCCCCGTCGGTGGAACCATTTTCGTCCTGCATTCAAGTTCCATCCACGAGGGCCAAAAGCAGACCTTGACAGTATAGAAGTTCATCCGTTGCCGGTTTCGTTGGGGGCTCTGCGGAAGTCACTAGAGAAATATATTCGTCTGTACAACGGTCCTAACTGGTCGATGCAGGTCGATGTGATGCAGGCTTCAGTTCTCCACTTCGAAGAGCCGGTTACGCAATGTGAAGGGACTCGGGCAAGTAAGGAGGGGCTTTGAAAAGCACTTTGTCATAGGGTAAATTCACTGAGCCGTAAGGCGGGAAGTCGCTCAACCCTGTGTAGCATCCGACCTATATAGCGCATCATGACTGATACTTTCGAAGGTGTGATGTGGGACGCATGTTCAAACTTGCAGTGGGTAACTGGTTCTATACAGGTAACTCCCGAATCTCATGGAGGCGGACTTTCATTTCAACTGGGGGAGACGCCGGGCGCTTACTGGATGAACATGGAAGACACCGAAAGAGGGGCGATCGAAGCCTTGAAGCGGGCTCAAGAGCATGGTGTCAAATCGGTAACGATATAGACCCCCTTACCAAAATTGACACCAAAAAAATGACCACCCGCCGGTCGCCCTCGACGGGCGACCAAGCAGGTGACCATTCAACGGTCAGGCGTTGACACGCCTTCCGTCTTAACCGATCCACCGTCCTGCTGGGCTGCCTGCGTGGCCCGCGTGATCACATCCGAGATCGCCTGGGAGGCTCGGGCCAGGGTCGAGTCGGCCAGGTGGCTATAGACCATGCTGGTGATTGGACTATGGTGATGTAATAATTTTTGTAAAATAAATAGATTCTGTCCAGCATGACTAACGGCTAAAGATGCATGCGTATGTCGTATATCATGTAAACGAACGTGCCCCCGGATGCCCGCCGCAGCGAGCGCTCTCGCGAATGCCTTACGCGGATCGCATAAGTGCTTCGTCGAATCTGTTGGCGACGGAAACACCCAGGGGCTCGCCTGCCGGCTCTTCAGGCTTTCCAGCAGCGCAATGCACTCGTCCGATAAGGGGGAGGACTGCGGCTTGCCCGATTTTGTCATTGGCATGAACCAGATGCGCCGCTCCAGATCCATGTGCTCCCAGCGGGCCTTGAGGGCATTGCTGCGGCGGCACCCGGTAAGAAGCATGAAGCGCAGCGCCGCCATCACCGACGGCGCCGGGTCCTTGTCCATCGCCACCACCAGCCGCCCGACCTCTTCGAGGCTCAGATACCGGCTCTTGCCCGAGTTCTCCCGGAAGCGCGGAATCCCGCGGCAGGGATTGTCCGGCAGGACGCCGAGGGTCACCCCGCGCCGCATCATCGCCGACAGCAAGGACAGGAACCGATTCGCCGTGGCCGGTGAATGGGTCTTGCGCACCGCCCCGATGAAGCGCTCGACGTCCCGGCGCTGGATGTCGCACAGGCGGCGTTCGGCTCCGAAGAACGGAAGGATGTGCAGGTCGAGCTTGCTCTGGTCATCCCGCCAGCTCCGCTTATGGACCTTGGCGTAGCCGTCCAGGTAGTCCTTCGCGAAGTTTGAGAGCGTCGGCGAACTGCGCTCCAGATCGCGCCCTTCCTGCGGATCGATGCCGCGATCCAATTGGCTGCGGGCCTCCAGGGCCAGACGTCGGGCATCGGCGAGCGGCGTGGCGGGGAACTCGCCCAGGCGCATCGCCCGCTTGCGGGAGCGAAACACATAGCGCAGCCAGAAGGTTTTGCGCCCGGAGGCCTTCGACACGGACAGGCGCAGCCCAGGCACCTCCGTGTCGCTGACTTCATAGCCTTTACCCGGCGCATCAGCGGGGCAGGGCGGTAACTGCTCGATGGCACGGACGGTGAAGCGGAAGCGTGTGGCACGGTTCATCGTGAAATCTCCTCGATCAAGGGAAGAAGGAATGGACAGGACTGATCCCCGCCTGCCCGCCGGCCGCGCACGTCCCTGCGCACTCAGTCTCTTAAGTCCGAGGTGCGTGTCGTCCCGGATCACGACGGGGCGGGATCGGGTCTTGGTACGGCTGAAACGATGGGACGGGCGGGCCGCGGGGGAGGGCGGCGGCCGGCGGGCGCCGGTCGATTGCCGGTGTTTCCGGCGGGGTGGCGGGACCGCCTTACGGCGCCGTGGTGAGCCAGGCCCGATCGCCAAACTGGCGATGCAGCACGTCGGCCAGATCGACGGTGGTCACGTCGGTGAGGCCCAGGTTCGCGAGCTGGTGGCGGGTCGCGACCTCATCGGTTGTGAGCACCCATTGGGTCGCACCACCGGGCTCGACCTGCAGCAGCCAGACCGAAGGTGCGTGGGGGAAGCCGTAACGGGCCAGGGTCTGGATCAGCGCCAGCCGCTCGGCCTCGATCCGCGGCATGCGGGCCTCGAATTCCAGGATGCCGGCCCGCTCCGCGAAGCACTCATAGTGGTTGGCATCGAGCTGACCGACCAGTCGCGCGACGCCGGCATCCCGCGGGATGGGATGGTTCGACGGGATCATGGCTCAATACTCGTCAGCCAGGAGGATCGTCGTCACTGCCCGCGGCTCGGCCTCGGTGATCACGTAGAGCCTGATCCCGGCGACCGTATAGACCGACAGCAGCCGCGCACCGGTCTGGAGCGCCGCCTCGTGTTGGCCTGGGCATCCTCGGGGCCCACCTCGCCCCAGTCGCCGGAGAGGTGGCGAGCCAGCAGCCGGACGGGGTGAAGGTTCTGCTCGTTCAGCAGGGTGTCGGCGCCGCGGGTCGCGACGATCTCTCCGGGACTGAAGCGCAGCTTTGGGGGTTGGTTCATAGGGTTCTCCAGAAAGCAGAACGCCCGATGCGGTCCTCGCATCGGGCGTAACAGGTCAAGGGACGAAAGAAGGGGCTGGTCCTTAGGGGCGGAAACGCCCCACGGCTAGACCTCCACCGGCTCGGTGACGGCATACTCGGCACACAGCGCCAAGAGTCGCGGCTCCACATCCGGATCGCGGGGCACGAAGAGCGTGACGCCTGCATCGCCGTCAGCCGGCACGAAGACCAGCTCGTAGAAGCGGGCATGCCGACCGGCGTACTCGAAGATCGGGCTGAAGGCGGGATCGCCGTAGGTCACGCCGGTGACCGGATTGGTAAGGAGCGGGATGCCGACCGCCGCTTCCACCGCCGGGAGTGCATCGCCGGGGGCCATGACGATGTAGGGCCCGTGCAGATCGGCGTCGAAATCCTCGCCCAGTTCCCGTTCGTCGAGCCGTCGCTCGATCAGCGCGCGCAGCACCTAGGCGTCAAGCGCCGCCACGTCAGACGGATTACGCAGGATCTGCATCGTGCACCTCCTCGCCGACCTCGTCCGTAGCTACGACTGGGACGAAGCGGTTGCCGCCGCGCTTGTCCTTCTTCTTGCCTTTCGGCTCCGCGGATGCCGCCAAGGCCGGCGAGGTCGCTTCGACCGGGGCCGGCGGGAACACGAAGACCTCGCCCGGCAGTGCCATCATCTGCAGCCGCCAGGCATCCCAGTCACCCGCCTTCACGAGACCGAACTTTGCGTCCGGTGACTTGGCGAGCAGGCCCTGGGCGATCAGTGCCGCGCAGGCGTAGGGCGCATTGTTGTTGCTGCGCCCGGTGAAGCCGCCCTTGAGCTGCTTCGAGCCGAAGGGCTTGCCGGCCGGCGCCGCATCGACGACCGCTTCCAGCGCATCGATGCCGACCACCTCCCGGTTGAAGTTGCCGCCGCCTTCGGCTGCGGTGATCAGCAGGAAGACCTCGGCGTGGTCGGGATCGGTCAGCAGCGCGTACTGAATCGCCGAGCTGCCAGAAAGGGTGGGTGCCCGCGATTCGAGCAGGCGGTGATAGGCCGTCGGCGCGACGGCAGGGAAACGTGAAGCCATGAGGGGGTCTCCATAAAAAGTTCGCCCCGGGGCCGGTGGGCCACGGGGCGATCAGGAATGAAAGCGCGGAAAGGGAACGGTCAGCCGGTTGAGCGGTGGATGTCGCTCTGGCGCTGAGTGACGTGGTTGATCACCGCCTCGGCCACGATCGGCACGAGCACAGACAGCAAGGGGCCAGCGCCCGGCACAGCGGCCAGGGCAATACGGGAAAGCACAGTCGAGAGCATGTCATGGGGTCTCCAACAGAACGGACAACGAAAACGCCCCGTCAAGCCAGGCAGCTTGACGGGGCGCAGGGAAAGGACAGGAAAGGAAGGGGAAGGGCTCAGCGCAGCAGCCGGATGACGTCCACCCACACCTCGTCGAACGGCGCGCCGGAACGGTAGAGCGCTGGAAGGTGCGTGAGGTCGAGCGGCAGATGGAGCGCGTCATCGCTCGGCAAACGGCCGCTCTGCCGTAACGCGGCATGGAGATGATCGAGGACCTGCGCGGCACAGCGCTCCCGGGCGTGGGCGACCGCCCGCTCGATCCGCAGCATCTTGTAGGACTCGATGACGGTGCGGGCATAGTCGCCGTCGCAGGCGAGTTCCACGGCGAGCGACACGACCGGGAAGTGGAGCGCCTCCTCGACCGCGTCCAGCGTCATGAGGGACCACTGCAGGGCGGAGCGGTAAGCGCTGACGGGATCGTCATGGGCCAGGGGAGTGGCGGTGGATGGCTGAGCGCGGTCGGCGAACATGGCAGGCTCCGGAGCGAGGGGAAGGACGGCCGCCCAGCGAAGGAGCGGGACAATCGCCTGTTCAGTTGAGGCAGCCCGCCTCAACCTGCCTACCCGACAGGGCGGGCTCACAGCAGCCCGCGTTCGCTGAAGGACAGCGGCGAGGCCGTGCTAGTGACGATGAAGTGATCGAGCACGCGTACATCCACGAGGGCCAAGGTTTTCTTCAGCACATCGGTGAGCGCGATGTCGGCCTGGCTCGGCTCCGGGCTGCCGGACGGAGGGAGTGTCAGATATTTTGTGTTCAAGGCGGTTCGATTCTTCCTGCCCTGCCGCGGCAGGGCAGGAAGAATCGGCTCATCGTGTCATCGCCGGGATGAAACGATCGGTGTAGAGGATGGCAAACTGGTTCATCGCCTGCCTCCAGTACAGCATCGGCTTCTTCCACTCGGCCGTAATGTTGCGCAGCGCCAACCAGATCAACTTGGTCGCCGCCTCGTCCGTCGGGAAGTGGCCCCGCGTCTTGATGATCTTGCGTACCCGCGCATTAAGACTCTCGATAGCATTGGTCGTGTAGATGACCCGGCGCACCTCGGGTGGGAAGGCAAAGAACGGGATCACCTGCTCCCAGGCCCGTCGCCACGACAGCGTGATGGTCGGGAAGCGCTGCCCCCATTCCCCTTCTGCAAACGCCTCGAGCGCCGCCTCCGCCGCCTCGACGCTCACCGCCTGGTAGATCGGCTTCAAGGCATCGGCGAGCCCCTGACGGTCCTTATAGCCGGCGTAGCCCAGGCTGTTGCGCAGTAGATGCACGATGCAGGTCTGTAGCGTCGTGCGCGGATACACCGCTTCGAGCGCCTCGGCCATGCCTTTCAGACCGTCGGTGACGGCAATCAGGATGTCGTCGCAGCCGCGCAGCTTCAGGTCGTTGAAGACCTTCAGCCAGAACTTCGCTCCTTCGGTCTGCTCGATCCACAGGCCCAGGATGTCCCGGCTACCGTCCGAGCGCACGCCCAGCGCCAGGAATACCGCCTTGCTGCACACCACCGCATCCTCGCGGATCTTCACCCGCAAAGCATCGAAGAACACCACGGGGTACATCGCCTCGAGTGGCCGGCTCTGCCACTCCCGCACTTCTTCCATCACCGAGTCGGTGACCTGGCTGATGAAGTCCGGCGACACCTCTGTGTTGTACATCTGCATTAGAAATGCCTGGATCTCGCGCACGCTCATCCCGCGGGCGTACATCGCAATGATCTTGTCGTCGAAACCCGTAAAGCGCCGTTCGTGCTTGCCGATCAACTTCGGCTCGAACTGTCCGGCACGGTCCCGCGGCACGTCGATGCGCAGCGGCCCCTCGTCGGTGAGCACCGTCTTGCCGCTCGTGCCATTGCGCTGGTTGGCGCTCGATTCAGGCTTCTCCTCGCCCGCTGCGTAGCCAAGGTGATGGCTCATCTCGGCCTGCAGCGCCCGCTCGATCAGCGCCTTCTTGAAACCGCGCATCACGTCCTCGACCGCCTCTGCCGTCATCGGACCTGTCACCATCTGCTCCAGCCATCGCTTCGCCTCTTCCGGCAACTCCGCAACGGCGGGCAGGGGCTGTTTCTGTTTCTTCCTTGGCATAACCTTCCCTTTCAGGGCTTACGTTATGCCTCAAACACAAAAATTCTGACAGGCTCCGGACGGATGGTTATGGGCGAGGAGGACCGCCGCCGCGTTGTGCTGCAGTGCCAGCTTCACCACCTCGCGGGGATACACGGAGGTCTGGGACAAGGTCCCGCGGAAGAGCTCGACGACCTCCCGTACCCGATGCTGGCTGTCGAGTAGCACCACCACAAAGACTTCATGAGGCCGGTCCGCGAAGCGCAGGCGCAGCAGGTCACGGACCTTCTGCGGGCTATCGAGGCAATCGCCCAGCTCGACGGCCTCGGCCAGGGCTCGGGTCAGCAGCTCCCTGGCGGCTCCCAGAACATGGGCGACGCGAAAGTCGGCGGAGACCTCGCGGACCCTCGTAGGGCGGGCATGGAGCTGGAAGAGCTCGACCAGCGGGCGCTCGCAGAGCACCTTCGCGGCGACATCGCCGACCAGCACTCCGAGCAGGGTCGAGGTGGGTAAAGAACGGATGGACATCAGGGAATCCGGCATGAAGACCTCCGAAAGAGCGATGCCGGTGCTACGAAGCATCGGCGGCGTGGACAGAGAAAAGCCCCACTCACCGGGGGTGAGCGGGGCTGGAAAAGATCCGGCTGGATCATAGAAATGATATGCGGATCGACGGGAGGGCTCTGACGGGAGCCGGTTGAGGCAGGCCGCCTCAACTGGTGCGAACAGCGTATTGTTGGCCTGACGAGGCCTGTGGAGCCTCCACGACCCGGGCGCGAGGAATCGCGTGCGGGGGAACTCCGGTTATGACGAGGATGCAAGAAGAAGGGGTAGGTGCAGGGTGACCTGCACCTACCCCTTCTTCTCGCGCGCCGCGTTCAAGACGATTTCAGGCCTGCACTCCGAGCAAGCCTTCGTTCGGGATCAGAAGCGTGACCACGGCATAGCGGCCACGGCGTCGATCGGCCTCAATCAGTCCGGCGGCTGACAGGCGGTTGAGCGCATCGAGCGCCGCATCGTCAGAGATGGCGAAGCGGGCGCGCATCCACGAACTGAAGGTAATGGTGTTTGTACCGGTCGAGGCGGCCTGGATGCACAGGGCCAGGGCGACGGCCAGCGTACGGCCGCCGGGCAGCGCCGCAGCGCGGGTGAGGAAACCGAGCGGCAGCGGGGTGACCGGCTTGGGCTTGAGCGCAGGGCGAGGCGGCGGGAGGATAGAGGTGGGCATCGTGACCTCGGGGGTGAAATCGACGATGGGATGTTTTAGAAGGATCGGGCTGGAGGCTGCAACGGGCAGGCGACAGTTATCTGCTAATCAAAAAGATTAGAAGGTGTACAGGCTATTGGCCCGTCTGTAGAATCCATCGTCATCATGACAGCGGCGAGAATCTCTTGGAAGCGGGTGTTCAGGAGGCGGGAGGGGCTCGGAGAGAGAGGCTCGTCCACGTAGATTTCAGACTTTTCTTCCTCGGTGAGGTCTCCCGCGCGGACATCTCGGGAAGGTTCGATGTCGCCCCTGCCGTAGCGACTAGGGATTTCGCTCGCTATCGAGCTCTCGCTCCCGACAACATCCGCTTCGATGGAAGTTCGAAGACCTATCGGGCAACCGACGAGTTCAAGCCCCTGTTCGAGCACTCCTTGGATCGCGCACTGTCCGCTTTGTCCAAAGGTTTTGGGGACGGGCTAGGAGGGGCGGCGAGCGGTCTTGTGCCCTGTGAGTATCCTGTTCCAATAAACCGTCCAGCGATTGAGGTGCTCGCGGCAGTGACCCGAGCCATTAGCGGAAGGCGCATCCTCTCTCTGTCCTACGTGTCATCGTCTAGCGGGGTGACCGAGCGGGAAATCGTCCCACTTGCCTTGGCGGACAATGGTCTGCGCTGGCATGTACGGGCCTTCGATCGAAGGACCTCTTCCTTCCGCGACTTCGTCCTGACGCGCGTCCGCTCGGTTCGGGTTGTCTCCGGCATGCCTTTATCCGAGGAGTCCGTTGCTTATGACATCCAGTGGCTCCGTGAAGTGGAGATGGAAGTCGTTCCCCATCCGGATTTTCCGCGCTCGGAACTGGCCGCTCTGGACTATCCGATGATGGACGGGGTCCTGCGCATCCGGGCCAGGGCTGCTCTCGCGGGCTACGTCCTGCGCCGATGGAGCGTTGACTGCTCCGAAGGGCATTCCCTCAGAGGCCCCGAGTATTGTCTCTGGCTAAGGAATCGCACGGTGCTGGAGGGTGTGGACAGCGCGTTCATCGCTCCCGGCTACCTCCCGTAGGAGCCCGCCCTTGGATAGTCCAGTGAGGAAGCTCAACGCCCTCCTTAGGCTCGCGGCCATTTCGGGTGTCGAGACGGCAGTCAAGCTCCACATTCGCCGAGGCGACGATCTGGATGCCAGAGACGGCTCAGGGGCCACGCCGCTAGCTCTAGCGGCGGCCAAGCGGAGGAAGGGCGCAGTCCGGCTGCTACTGGATGCAGGGGCAAATCCTGCGCTTGCGGACGAATGCGGCATGGACGCTCTGGCTCACGCTAGAAAGGGCGGATGCCCCGAGACGATCGCGCTGCTGATGGAGGCCCTGGCCCGCAGAGCTGCTCCCGAACCTTCTGGGGGGGCTCCTTCGGAAGATCCTGGTTCGCTCTTCAACGAGGAGGAGGTCGTTTCCGTTGAGGGGGCAGCGGAGTCACTACCAATCCCGACCGAGCGCCTTCTGTTGGAAACTTTCGGCGGCGCTTCTGCCGATGAGTCGGAAGCCACGCCTCCTTGGGAGGTTCCCCCGGGTCCTGAGAGCGGGGTCGAGGCTTCCATCTTCGACGTTGCCTCCGAGGAGGCGGCTGACGTCGTGTTGTTTGACGACGAGCCGCTGGATGAACTATCCGCCGACGACTGGGAGGCGGAGGAGGAAGTCACAGCCCCGGAGGGGGACGAGACAGTCATTGAGGCGGCTAGGCAGGTTCACGAAAGCATCGGACGGCACAAAGTAGTGGATCGCGACGAGGACTGGGGGGACGTAGACCTCCATCTGCCCGTCAGAGCCGCTCCACTCGCTCGCGACGAGGGGACGGGGGTAGTCAGGGACCTTTTTCTCACTGCTCTGCGCGAGGGAATGGTTTCAGAGGGCAACCTGATCAAGGTCTGCTCGAACGTCGATGGGAGCCGCAATGACGAGGCCGAGAGGCTTCTGGCCGCAGTCGTCGGAGAGCTTGGGGCGACTGTCGTTGAATGGACTGGGTCGGAGCAGCCGTTTCAAGCCGAACCCACATTGGAGGAGGAGCACCTGCTGACGGAGGCGACGGAGTTTGCAGAGGAGCTTGCCTCTGGCCGAAATGACCCGTTCAGGTTTTACTCGAAGGATATCCGCGGAGATCTTCTCGAGGCCGAGGAGGAAATCGCCTTGGGACGCGAGATGGAGGAGGCTGGTCGAGCAGCCCTGTCGGCCCTGGCGCAGTGGCCGGAGGGCCTCTCTGCCCTGTCCGGCGCTGCTGCCCGAGTCGCGCGAGGGGAGGCGGACGCGGAGTCATTCTCCGCGGGACCGGAGCCGGGGGTGGATGATGAGTCGGATTTGCGGCCGGTCTGTGCGAACGACGAGAGCGACGAGGATGACGATTCGGAACTGGACGAGGAGAGCTTCTTCTTCGTGAATGCCGTTGCCGCTGTCGAAGCCGCCAGGGGAGACGCCCGTCGTACAACAGAGGCTCTGGAAGATGCGCGGCTGACGCGCGGCTTCCTCCTTGAGCTGACTGGAAAGGCTGATCGGGACGGTGCGGGACGCGACTTTGTCGAGGCTCTCGAACGCCAGGCGGCGGCGCGGGATCGCATGATCCTCAGTAACCTGCGACTCGCGCTATCCATCGCCAAGAAGCATCTCTGGTCGGGAATTCCGCTCGACGATCTCGTTCAGGAGGCGAACATCGGTCTCATGAAGGCGGTCGAGCGTTTCGACTGGCGCCGAGGCTTCCGGTTCTCCACCTATGCGACGTGGTGGATTCGGCAACAGGTCTCACGCTCCATAGCCGACACAGGCAGGGTCGTCAGAGCCCCAGTCCACATTCAGGAGACGGCTAGAAATGTCCTGAGAGAAAAGAATGAAGTGGAGGCACGGCTCGGACGTCCCGAGAGCATGGTTGAGACCGCGCGACGCGTTGGCGCGCCCCTCGCGAAGATTCACGTGCTCCTGTCAATGTTCGACGAAGCTGTTTCCCTTGATGAAATCGACCCCGATACAGGACTGCTGCGAGCGGACGGCCTTCCGGACACGCA
Organism: Zoogloea sp. GW822-FHT05C07; assembly: GCF_058800215.1. NCBI lineage: Bacteria > Pseudomonadati > Pseudomonadota > Betaproteobacteria > Rhodocyclales > Zoogloeaceae > Zoogloea > Zoogloea sp. GW822-FHT05C07. The sequence goes on along the minus strand of NZ_CM179510.1, from coordinate 780,295 downwards.
TGCCCTCGACCCAGCGGACGTCGCCGAGCATGCCTCCCTGCGCTCGACCCTTCTCGGAATGCTGGATTGCCTTGATGAAAGGAGTCGGGAAGTAATCCTTCTGCGCTTCGGCCTGACAGGCGAGGACACGATGACCCTTGAGGAGCTCGGGCTGCACTTTGGGGTAACGCGAGAGCGCATCAGGCAGATTGAGTCGAAAGCCATGCGTCGATTGTCGAGTGAGAGTCGACGGGAGACGCTGACTCCGTTCCTGGGGCATTCCGGTGCATCCCGACGCTCTACCCCTCCCGATGAGCCACGGGGCATCAGAGAAGAACTGGATCCAACCGAAGGCGTGGCTCATACCGGGGGGAACACAGTCATCAATGCAGTTCCAGCTCCCGAGGTCAAAAGAGATGATCTAGCCTCAAGATTCCGTGACGAGGCAAGGACGCTCGGGCTGAGAGTCCATGACAATCGTGCCGAAGGCGGGGAGTTGATGATCGTCGCTCCCTATCAATCAACGCCAGCGATTAGGGCGTTCGGTCGCCGGCTTATTGCTTTCGGCTTTCAGAAAGTTCAGAAGGATGTTTTTGTAATATGACGAGTTGTGGCGCCAGGTATGCCCCCCCGAAAGCTGGGGCCATGATGGAGGCGCTGCGAGGCCTCGGGTACTCGACCGCCACCGCTGTGGCTGACGTTGTGGACAACTCAGTATCCGCAGGTGCTCGCGAGGTACGTCTGTTATTCGATTGGAAGGGGCCCGACAGCACGATCTCGATTCTGGATGACGGCCGTGGCATGAACGACCCGGAACTCGAAGCTGCCATGACGCTTGGGACCATCAACCCCCTCGACGAGAGGGCTTCGACGGACTTGGGGCGCTTCGGTCTAGGGCTGAAGACGGCGTCCTTCTCACAGTGTCGCAGGCTCACTGTGGTGTCGAAGCGAGAGGGGCAAAAGATCGTCTGCCTACGCTGGGACCTCGACGCCATCGCCTCAGATCCGGAGGGCGGATGGCGCATGTTCGAGGGGCCGGCTCCCGGCTCGGAGCGTTTTCTAGAGCCTCTTGCCACTTTACGCTCGGGGACGCTCGTCCTCTGGGAGAGGATGGATCGGGTGGTCACTGCCGGCTCGGACTTCGACCACTTCGCCGACCTCGCCATCGACGTAGAGTCCCGTCTCGCCATGATTTTCCATCGCTTGCTGGAAGGACATCGGCCGGACTTTCGACTGTTCGTCAACGACAAGCCCATGGTCCCGTGGGACCCCTTCATGACGGGACATCCGGCCAAGCCGTGGGAGTCTCCGGTCGCACGGATCTCCACCCCCTCCGGCTCGGTCGAGGCTCAATGTCACGTGCTCCCCCACAAGGACAAGCTGTCCGACGACGACTTTGCGAAGGCCGGGGGTCCGGAGGGATGGACGTCCCAGCAGGGCTTCTACGTCTATCGAAACAAGCGCCTGCTGCTGGCGGGAGGGTGGCTCGGACTCGGAAAGGGAAGGGCGTGGAACAGGGAGGAGTCGCACCGTCTGGCGCGGATCAGAGTGGACATCCCGAACTCGGCCGACGCCGACTGGAAGATCGACGTGAGGAAGTCCACGGCGCGGCCGCCGGTCTTCGTCCGCTCGTGGCTGACCGGTCTGGCGGAGAACACGCGCGAAAAGGCCCGCAAGGTCTTCGCCTTCCGCGGCTCGCCCACACCGGGGCCGGGCGGTGCGCCGATCGAGCAGGCTTGGTGGGTCGAGCGCCTGCGGAGCGGCGTCCGATACCGCATCGACGAGAAACATCCCGCCGTCGCCGCCGTCATTGAGGCTTGCGGGGACAGGAAGGACCTCGTCAAGGCGATGCTGCGGGTCGTCGAGGAAACCGTTCCGGTTCAGCGCATCTGGCTCGACACCGCCGAGAACAAGGATACCCCGAGGACGGGCTTCTCGGGCGAGTCCGAGACGGCTCCCGACGGTGTGAGGACGGTGCTCCTGACCCTCTTCAGAGACATGATCGGCCGGCGCGGCATGACCCCGGAGGCGGCCGTCCGTGCGCTGTCCTCCACCGAGCCTTTTCAGAATTACCCCAAACTCGTCGCGGCCCTTCCGGACGTCGCGACGAAGCCTGACGAAGGAAACGCTGGATGACGGAAGAGCAGAGCAAGCTGTTTCAGGGTTTAGTCAGTATCGTCCAGACGACGCTGGCGGCCGATATGGACAAGGGCTCGGTCACGCCGACGCTCATCATGGAAAAGGTCGACTTCGTCGCCGACAACCTCTACCCGGGCAAGGATATCGACAGGACGGAGGCGCGCGACGAGCTCATCCGCCGCTTCAGTCTGTGGATCGGCGGGGCCACGATGCTCTCCGACAAGACGGGCCACAAGGACTGGCTCAACGCATCGCGCCGTAAGGACTGGCGGTACTGGCAGCGCTACCGCGACTTCCTGGAAAGCAAGATGTCACTGAAGGCCGTTGACGCCCTCGATGAGGCGACCAACAAGATTCTGGAACTGCTTGAAGATCCCCTGAGGGAGGGCTGCTGGGATCGGCGGGGCCTCGTCGTTGGGCACGTCCAGTCAGGCAAGACGGGGAACTACACCGGCCTGATCTGCAAGGCGGCCGACGCGGGCTACAAGATCATCATCGTCCTCGCCGGCCTGCACAACAACCTCAGGTCCCAGACCCAGATTCGTCTGGAAGAGGGGTTCCTGGGCTACGAGACCTCGGCCAAGAATGACGTAGTCCGCTACATCGGCGTCGGTGAGAACGGGCGAGATGCGGAGATTCGCCCGAATTGCGCGACGAACAGATCGGACAACGGAGACTTCAACACCAAGGTCGCGAAGCACCTGGCCATCTCCCCGGAGCAGCGGCCCTGGCTATTCGTCGTCAAGAAGAACAAGACGGTGCTCGAACGCCTGCTCAAATGGATTCGCAACCACGTCGCCGACGCCAAGGACGCGGACGGCCGCCCCCTCGTCTCGGGCTTTCCTCTGCTGCTGATCGACGATGAGGCTGATCACGCCTCCGTCGACACCGGGGATCAGATCGTTAACAAGGACGGCACAGTGGACGACGAGTATCAGCCGAAGGCCATTAACAGCCGCATCCGGAAGATTCTCCACTCGTTTGCCCGGAAGGCCTACGTCGGATATACGGCCACGCCATTCGCGAACATCTTCATCGACCGCCGGAAGACTACGAAGGATGAGGGGCCAGATCTGTTCCCTCAGTCATTCATCGTCAATATCTCCGCTCCCTCGAACTACGTCGGCCCCGCCCGCGTCTTCGGGCTGCGCTCGATCGAAGGCAGAGCGGGCGGTCTGCCCCTGACTCGCGAGGTGGACGACCAGACTGACGCCTCAGGCGAGGATGGATGGATGCCCTCTAGGCACGACAAGAACCACGTCCCCCTTTTTGAGGGGCGCGACGAGGTTCCGCCGTCTCTGCGAGAGGCGCTTTCCGCCTTCGTGCTCTGCTGCGCGGTGCGCGTCCTTCGAGGGCAGGGCGACAGGCACTGCTCGATGCTGATTCACGTGACGCGCTACACCGCTGTTCAGGAGGAGGTCCGCCGACAGGTGGACGACCTCGTGAAGAGCTTCCGCAAGCGTCTTCGGGGGTTCGGCGCGGTGGAGAGGGACGAGTTGCTGGCGGAGTGGCGTGAGCTCTGGGCGGATGACTTCGTTCCAACTTCTGCCGCAGTGGCGACGGCCATGGACGAGACGTCCGGCGAGTTTGAGCTTCCCAGCTGGGAGGATGTCGAGTCTGTTCTCCCCGAGGTACTCGAAGACCTTGCGAACGGGGTCAGGGCCATCAACGGGTCGGCCGGCGACGTGCTGGACTACGCCGAGCGGGAGGAGACCGGGCTGAAGGTCATCGCCGTAGGCGGCGACAAGCTCGCCCGGGGGCTGACGCTGGAAGGCCTCTGTGTCAGCTACTTCGTCCGCACCACCAAAATGTACGACACCCTGATGCAGATGGGCAGGTGGTTCGGATACCGTCCCGGCTACCTCGATCTTTGTCGTCTTTACACGACCTCCGACCTCGTCGAGTGGTTCGGCCACATCGCCGACGCGGCAGAGGAGCTTCGCCAGGAGTTCGACACGATGGCGAAGATCCATGCGACGCCCGAGACCTACGGCATGAAGGTCCAGTCGCATCCGGTTCTCATGGTCACGTCGCCCATGAAGATGCGCAGCGCGAAGACCCTGCAAGTCTCGTTCAGCGGCTCAGTGCTTGAAACCGTCGCCTTTCATCGTGACGCATCGATCATCGAGCGGAATCTTGCGGCGACGGAGCGCCTGCTCGAAGCGGCTGGAGCTCCGACGGAGGGAGGAGGCCTCGTCTCGCGCAGGCGGGGATCAGGCGTTCAGGAGTGGAGGGGCGTCCTATGGGAAAACGTTCCTGCCGAGCACGTCGTCGAGTTCCTTTCAACCTATCTGACGCATCCGGCTGCCAGAAAGGTGAACAGCGCGGTGCTGGCGGACTTCGTCAAGGCGATGTCGGCCAAGGGCGAGCTCACCTCATGGACCGTCGCGGTGATTGGCGGCAAGGACGGGGCGGACGGAGGGCCGTTCGAGCTCTGCGGCAAATACGCCCTAGAGCACATGATCGTCCGAAAGCCCAACTCCAACATGGAGCACTACTCCATCGGCCGGCTTCTCTCGCCGAGAGACGAGGCGATCGACCTCGACGAAGAGGCCTGGCTTGCCGCCATGAGGCTTACGCTGGAGGATCGGGCGCGGGACCCCGGGCGAGGAACGGAGGAGACCGGGAAGGAGCCGCCGAAATACCCTGGAGGAGTCTGGGTGCGTCGAGTGCGCGGATTGGGGGACGACAGCGTTCCTGCTCATCCGGAGCGCGGCCTCCTGCTTCTTTATCCGATCGATCAGAAGGACACCGGGTTGCCCGAAGGCTCTATGCCCGTAGTCGGCTTCGGGATCAGCTTCCCTACCAGCCACTCGACGACGACTGTGAAATACGAGGTGGATCATCTTCTCTGGGAGACCGAGTATGCCCCGGCCGATTGACGAGTTCCTAGCCGTATGGGCGGCTCTGTCCGGCCGAGGCGACGAGGAGGGCGGCTGGCTCGGCATCCCCGTGGCCCCTGCGGGAGTCTGCGAGCTCATGGCGGCTAGACGCTTTCCGGGCAACGAGGAGGCTCTTCTCGCCCGCTTTCCCACGGTCCGTCTCGGATCGTCCGAGCGTCTTCCGGAGGGCAAGGGGTTCGAGGTCGTCCGGGCGGACCCGTTCGGCGACGGCAGGACGTGGATAGCTCTGTCCAGGAAGGAGTCGGGTAGTCCCGAACTGTTCGCGGAGATGGTCGGTGACGTTGCCGGAGCCATGGACGCCGACGCGGGGGAGGGCGAGACGGCCGTTCTCAGGACCATGCTGCGCAGGGTGCACATGTGGCAGCAGTTCATGTCGCGCGGAGCCGGGCCTCTGAGTCCCGAAGCGGAGCTCGGTCTGGCGGGAGAACTCTACTTCATGGCTCGTCTTCTCGACGCCGGAGTCTTGCCGGATTGCGTGCTGAGGGGCTGGGTCGGGCCGGACGACGCTCCGCAGGACTTTCTCCTCGGAGACGGGGCGATCGAGGTGAAGGCGACGATGTCCTCGTCGGGGTTCCCGGTGAAGATCGGTTCACTGGAGCAGTTGGACGATGCCGTCGCCTCTCCGCTCTTTCTCGCCGCTGTCAGGTTTGTGCGAGGCGAGGGGGGCGCTACGCTTCCCGAGATGGTCTCCGAGGTGGGGCGGCGTCTCGGGGACGAGCCCGGGGCGATTGACTATCTGCGGGAGCGACTCATGGTCGCGGGCTACGCGGAGGCCTACGCTGGCCAGTATTCTCGAAGATTCGAGCCGAAGGAGAGTCGGGTTTTCTCCGTCGTCGAGGGCTTCCCGCGCCTTACGTCGGGAGTCGTTCCCGCCGGGGTGACTCGCGCCCTCTACGAAATCAATCTGGACCACGCCGGAGATTTCCTGCGCGACTTCGACGAGGTCCTCTTGCAACTAGGAGAGATCCAATGACCCTCGACGACTTCCTCGCCGAGACGCGGACCGAGATAGCGGCGCAGATGAGCGAAGGCTCCCCCTTCGCGGAACTGGTGTTCTGCGAGGTGGTGATGCAGCACCTCGTCGATGCCGGTATGACCTTCGAGCCAGTCGTTTGCCATTTTCAGGGGAAGGTGGCGAATGCCAACTTGCGACTCAGCGGCTATGCCATCTCCGACGACGCCGATCAGCTCGACCTCTTCGTCAGCCTCTACGAGGGATTTGAGACCATAACGCCCGTTCAGGACCAGAACTCCAAGACGGCGGCCCAGCAGTGCGTCCGCTTCCTTGAACTCTGTGCATCGGGGCGTCTTGCCGACAAGCTTGACCCGTCCAGCGACACTCACTCCCTCGCCTTGACCATCAGGGAAATATACGACGGCCTCGAACAAGTCCGGGTGTTCGTCCTCACGGACGGCGTTGCCAAGTCGAAGAGCTTCAAGCCCAGGGATGTCGGCGGCAAGTCAGTCCGTCTCGAAGTCATGGACATTGAGCGATTGTTCCGTCATCGCTCGGAGGGCAAGCCGCGAGACGAGCTTGTCATCGATTTCAATGAGGTTTCAGGATCGCCTCTGCCCTGCGTCTTCGTCCCTGGCCAGACGGGAGACTACGATTACGCCCTGACCGCAGTCCCCGGTGAGGCCCTGCGCCACGTTTACGAGAAGTTCGGCCCTCGGCTTCTGGAAGCCAATGTGCGCTCGTTCCTGAGCGTCAAGGCCAAGGGTGTGAATGCCGGCATTCAGAGCACGCTGCGCGTTACTCCCGAGCGTTTCATGGCCTTCAATAACGGTATCGTCTTGGTCGCCGACGAGATGAAGCTTGCGCGGGCCGAGGACGGCTCCCCCGGAATCGTCTGGCTTCGGGGTATGCAGATCGTGAACGGGGGGCAGACCACAGCCTCGCTCTACTTTGCGAAGAAAAAGTACCCGGATACCGACCTGAGCAAGGTCAGAGTCCCCGCGAAAATCATCGTCATGAGGGAGGCGGATCCGACGAAGGAGGAGGCTCTGGTCTCAGACATATCGCGTTACGCGAACTCCCAGAATGCCGTCCGACAATCCGATCTGTCGGCGAACAAGCCCTTCCACGTGGACGTCGAGCGGCTGTCCCTGTCCGTCTACTGCCCTGATGGGGTGGGCCGCTGGTTCTACGAGCGGGCCGCGGGAAGCTACAACACCCTTCTCTCGCGCGAAGGGACGACCCCGGCCCGGTTGAAGGCCTTAAAGGAGTCCGTTCCGCCCTCGCGCAAGATCACCAAGACAGAGTTGGCGAAATATCTGATGGCGTGGGACGTCAGGCCGGACGTCGTCAGCCTTGGAACGCAGAAGTGCTTCGACCGCTTCATGACGGGGCTTGGCGAGGCTGAAGCGGCGGGGGCTCCGCTCGTGCCCGCCCCCGCGTTCTTCAAGGCCCTCGTCGCAAAGGCCTTGGTGTTCAAGGCCGTCCACAAAACGGCTCGTCCGCTTGTGTCCGCCTTCCTGGCGAACGTGGCTGCCTACACGGTTGCCGTCGTGGCCCAGTCCTATCGCGACGTTTTCGATCTCGAGAAGGTCTGGAGGAATCAGGGCGTCTCACACCAGTTCCTCGAGCAGGTCGAGATATGGGCTCGGGAGGTGAATGAACGTCTGCACGTGACGGCGAACGGGAAGATGATCTCTGAGTGGGCCAAGCGGCCGGAGTGCAAGGAGGCGATGTTCGCACAACCGTTCTCTCCACCATCCGTGGACGTTCCTGAAGCGCGGCAGGGCTGATTCGGTGGCCGACGTCGTCGACGCAGCAACGAGAAGCCGGATGATGTCCGGCATCGGAGGACGGAACACGAAGCCGGAAATTGTCGTCCGCAAGGCTCTCTTCGCGGCGGGTTTCCGATTTCGCCTCCATCGGAAAGATCTACCGGGGCGTCCTGATGTGGTTCTCCCGGGGCGTCGAGTTGTCGTTTTCATCCACGGCTGCTTCTGGCACGCCCATCCAGGTTGCCGCTACGCCAGAATGCCGGCTACGCGTCGTGAGTTCTGGGAGGCCAAGCTCTCCGCCAATGTCGAACGAGATCGACGAGTGCGAGATGCTCTGCTGTCGGCGGGCTGGCGTGTTCTGGTCGTCTGGGAGTGCGCGACGCGCTCGTCCAGAGTCCGGGAGGATCTTCCTGAGCTACTGGCCGGCTGGGTCAGGGGGGCCGAAGTCTGCGGGGAGTTCGGCTCCGGTTCCACGCCTCCATGAACTTCCAGACTACCCTGGCGATCTTGCGGGCGAGAAGAGGAGGAACTGCATTGCCGACCTGAGTGTATTGCTCGGTTCGGTTGCCGGCGAAGAAGTAGTTATCCTGGAAGGTCTGGAGGCGAGCGGCCTCGCGTACCGTCAGGCTTCTGCACTGCGATGGATCGGGGTGAATGAAGTAGTGCCCGTCTTTGGCTATGTGCGCGACCACGGTGGACGACCAAGACCCCTCCAGCTGAACCCGGAAGCGGTCCGCGAACGGCACTTTATCCGAGGAAACATTGTCGTGCTTCGGAAGTAGGGGTGTCGGGAAGTCGGCGATCTTCGGCGAATACCCTTTCACCTTTCCGAAGGCTGCGGCGAAGAGGTAGCGGTGGAGGTCGGAGCGCATGTGCGAGCGCGTCTCGTGCTGAATCACCCCGCCAAGACGTTTGTCGATATACCACTTGTCCAGTCTGGCCCGCATATCGTTGAGCGCCGTATCGTGACGCATGAACGGGCCTCCGGTAGAAACATGAAGGTGGGCTCTTTCGATGGCGCCACTTATTTCTTTGAAGACTGCCTCCAGCTTCTCGGACTGGTGCCAGCGAAGCTCCTCGTTCGTCTCAGCCAGAGCGGAAAGCCATTCTTCGTGTCCGTCGGGTTCCTTTGACAGTCTGCTTCTAAGGGGAGGAAGGCCGGACAGCACTTCTCCGACTGTTACTTTCAAGTTCTCCCTCCCCAGGACGAACTCCTCTGGTGAGGAAGAAAGCTCCGGGACCGAACGTGCGACGTCCGAACGAATCCCGAACAGGATGACTCTGTGTCTCCCCTGGGGAATGCCGAAGCGCTCCGCCTCGATGACGAAGTCTTGTGGATCTATCTCTCCGGCGATGCCGGGTTTCACTAGGGACCGAATCTGATATTCGAGTCCGTCGCCCGGCGCGGACAGGTCGGCCACGATTCTGTCGAAGATCGGTGAGCCTCCGTGCTGCGAGGAGAGCATCCCCTTCACATTCTCCATAACGAACACGGCCGGTTTGTGCTTGCGGATGATGCGCAGGTACTCCCGGTAGAGGAAGTGCTTCTCGTCGCTCTCGAACTTTTCCTGCGATTCCCGCGTCCGGCGGGAGCGTCCGGCTATGGAGTACGCCTGGCATGGAGGCCCGCCTATCAGGATCCAGTCGTCCGCGCCGGCCAGAGCTGTCTGAATCCGGCTGTCGAGGTCTTCCGGGGCGTCCTTTCCTAATTCAAAGTTACGCGCCTCCTCCAAAGCTTCTTTTCCCGCCTCGGCTGCGTTGGAATGGGAGAGGAGAGCTTCGCGGGAGATTTCGCCGCGAATGTGTTCGTAGTAGCAGTCTGGGGCCTTGCCTCGGGGAAACTTGCGGTAAAGCGCGCGAAGGGACAGCGTCTTGTGGGCCGTCTGGTCCTTCTCCGCCGAGACTTTCAGGGAGAAGAAGGGCGAGTGATCCTGGGCCAGAAGCGACGAGAAACCTTCTCCCAAGCCGCCGGGGCCGGCGAAAAGGTCGATTACCGGAATGGGTCTGCGCTGGGCCATGCTTCGTCGTTATGGTTCTTGTGTCGTCAAAAAAGAAAAAGGCGCGACTCGCGCGCCGTCAAATGCTAGTGGAATCGCCAGGGCGCGTAGCATTCAGCGCGCGGATTTTACCTCTTCGATAGGTGCCTTCGATACCCGGAGGGGGCGAGAAGGTACTGCGATAGGTACGTTTGTTTACATTGTACTGTATATTATTTCAGTACTCCATCTGGGCCCAATCATGTCGCTCAAACCATGCGCTTGATCGAGCTGGGCACCTTCATTTGTCAATGCCCCTGTGCTGGATGAGCATTCCTCACGTGTGTGCGAACCGTTTGATTCGGCGACACGGGAGAATCAAGCGGTTCCCCGTGCGTGTGAAATGGACCGATGAATCCGCCCAACTGGGCGGATTGAAGCCGTTCCGGGCTCGCGAGGGCCTGGGGCTGCTGAGGTGGCCTGGCTGTCGGTCGGAGTGGGAGGCGGTCGGCGAGCCGCGAGTCCACGTAGAACGCGGTGTCAATTGACGTACTACATAGACCCCCTTGCCGAGAATGACACCAAGACGATTGGTCGCTTCGAATCCGTCTGAGTGCCGGTCTGGTGACGGGCGAGTGCGTTGAAGAGGCTGTGTTTCCCGGCGTAGAGCCACGGTGAGAGCTTCGCGGCGGGCGGGGCACGTGCAGTCGGATAGGGGGCGCCAGCTGCACCGCTATTGCGGCAGAACCGGCCGCATGGCGTGACGAGTGGCCGAGATCGCCATGACGTCGCATCAAGCACGGCTAGGGCGGAGCGGTCATGCCTCGATGGGCGATCCAGTCTCCGGCATCGTCGACCCCGGACCAGCAATCGACCAGACAACAAAAAAGCCAACCCTTGCGGATTGGCTTTTCTGCTTGCTTGTCTTGGCTCCTCGACCTGGGCTCGAACCAGGGACCTACGGATTAACAGTCCGGCGCTCTACCGACTGAGCTATCGAGGATCTGACGGGTTGGCGATCTGCATCCGATTGGGTGCAAATGACCTGAATTTTTTCTGGCTCCTCGACCTGGGCTCGAACCAGGGACCTACGGATTAACAGTCCGGCGCTCTACCGACTGAGCTATCGAGGAACAGAGGCGCGAAGTATAGGAAGACGTTGCTGAAACGTCAAGCTGGTTTGCGCGAATTTTGCCCCCGGCACGGGCCGGGGGCGGTGCGGCGGAAGCTTAGGCCTTGATGACGGCGGCGATGGCGTCGGCGACGTAGTCGAGGTTCTTGCTGTTCAGCGCGGCCAGGCAGATGCGGCCGGTGCCGACCGCGTAGATGCCGAACTCGGTCTTCATGCGCTCGACTTGGGCAGTGCTAAGGCCGGTGTACGAGAACATGCCGCGCTGCTTGATGACGAAGGAGAAGTCCTGATCGATGTTGCGGGCAGCAAGTTTGTCGACGAGGCCGGTGCGCATGGCGCGGATGCGGTCACGCATGCCGGCCAGCTCGGCTTCCCACTGAGCGCGCAGCTCGGGGGTGGACAGCACGGCAGCCACGACCGCGCCACCGTGGATCGGCGGGTTGGAGTAGTTGGTGCGGATCACACGCTTGAGCTGGGACAGCACGCGGGCGGACTCGTCCTTGCTCTGGGTGACGACGGACAGGGCGCCGACGCGCTCGCCGTACAGCGAGAAGCTCTTGGAGAACGAGCTGGACACGAAGAAGGACAGGCCGGAGGCGGCGAACAGGTTCACCGCGACGGCGTCCGGCTCGATACCGTCGGCGAAGCCCTGGTAGGCCATGTCGAGGAAGGGGATGAGGCCGCGGGCCGCACAGGCCTTGACCACTTCGGCCCACTGGGCTTCGGTGAGGTCGGCGCCGGTGGGGTTGTGGCAGCAGGCGTGCAGCACGATCACGGAGCCGGCCGGCAGCGTGTTGAGCTTGGCGATCATCGCCTCGGCGTTGGCGCCGCGGGTTTCCGGGTTGTAGTACGGGTAGGTTTCGACCGGGAAGCCGGCAGCCTCGAACAGGGCGCGGTGGTTTTCCCAGGACGGATCGGAGATGTAGACCGTGGCGCCGGACACGACGCGCTGGATCAGGTCGGCGCCGATGCGCAGGGCGCCGGTGCCGCCGAGGGCCTGGGCGGTGACGACGCGGCCGTCACGGATGAGGGCGCTGTCGGCACCGAACAGCAGGTTCTGCACCGCGCTGTTGTAGGCAACGGGGCCTTCGATGGGCTGGTAGCCGCGCGGGGGGGCTGCTTCGAGGCGGGTCTTTTCAGCGGTTTTGACGGCAGCCAGCAGGGGAATCTTGCCGTTGTCGTCGAAATAAACGCCAACGCCGAGGTTGACCTTGGTGCTGCGGGTATCCGCGTTGAAGGCTTCGTTCAGGCCAAGAATCGGATCGCGGGGGGCCATTTCCACCGCAGCAAAGATCGAAGAGCTCATGGGGTCTCCAAAAGGGGCGAAGGGAGCGGGGCACCTTGTGCCGGCCGCTGGGCGATAATGCGGGCTTGTCCAACGAAGTCGGGCTTGAAGCAAGGTGCTGTTCAAAGCCTGACTTGAACTTGTAATTTTATCATGGTCGATCAATCCGATAGCGGGCGTGTGGTGGTTTTCGAAGGCAGCCCGTTCCGACTGCACCAACCTTTTCAGCCCGGCGGCGACCAACCGGAGGCAATCCGCAAGCTCGTCGAGGGCATCGAAGACGGTCTGATGTTCCAGACTTTGCTGGGCGTGACGGGCTCCGGCAAGACCTACACGATGGCCAACGTCATCGCCCGCTGCGGCCGGCCGGCGCTGGTGCTGGCCCACAACAAGACACTGGCGGCGCAGCTGTATTCGGAGTTTCGCGAGTTCTTTCCGGAGAACGCGGTGGAGTACTTCGTAAGCTACTACGACTACTACCAGCCGGAAGCCTACGTGCCGTCCCGCGATCTGTTCATCGAGAAGGACTCGGCGATCAACGAGCACATCGAGCAGATGCGCCTGTCGGCCACCAAGAGCCTGATGGAGCGCCGCGATGTGGTGATCGTCGCGTCGGTGTCGTGCATCTACGGTATCGGTGATCCGGGCGACTACCACAGCATGGTGCTGCACCTGCGGGAAGGAGAGCGGATCGTCCATCGGGATCTCGTCCAGCGCCTGGTGGCCATGCAGTACAGCCGCGCGGACGTGGACTTCAAGCGCGGCACCTTCCGTGTGCGCGGCGACGTGATCGACATCTACCCGGCGGAAAATGCCGAGCACGCGCTGCGGGTGGAAATGTTCGACGACGAGATTGAGCACCTGACGCTGTTCGATCCGCTCACCGGGCACCTCAAGCAGAAGCTCAGCCGCTTCACCGTCTATCCGTCCAGCCATTACGTGACGCCGCGGGCCACGGTGCTGAAGGCAGTCGAGGCGATCAAGGAGGAGTTGCGCGAGCGCATGGAGGTGTTCTACAAGGGGAGCAAGCTGGTCGAGGCCCAGCGCATTGAGCAGCGCACCCGCTTCGACCTGGAGATGCTCAACGAGCTGGGCTTCTGCAAGGGCATCGAGAACTACTCCCGCCACATGTCTGGGCGGAAGGCCGGCGATGCGCCGCCGACGCTGATCGACTATCTGCCGAAGGACGGCCTGATGTTCATCGACGAGTCCCACGTGTCGATCGGCCAGGTCGGGGCGATGTACAAGGGCGACCGCTCGCGCAAGGAAAACCTCGTCGAGTACGGCTTCCGCTTGCCTTCGGCGCTGGACAACCGGCCGCTGAAGTTCGAGGAATTCGAGCGCCTGCTGCCGCAGACCGTCTTCGTGTCGGCCACGCCAGCGGCCTACGAGAAGGAGCACCAGGGCCAGGTGGTCGAGCAGGTGGTGCGCCCGACCGGGCTGGTGGACCCGATCATTGTCGTCAAGCCGGCGACCACGCAGGTGGACGACCTGCTCGGCGAGATCAAGCTGCGCCTTGCGGTGCAGGAGCGGGTGCTGGTGACCGTGCTGACCAAGCGCCTGGCCGAGGACCTTACCGAGTACCTGTCCGAGAACGGCATCCGGGTGCGCTACCTGCACTCGGACATCGACACCGTGGAGCGGGTCGAGATCATCCGCGACCTGCGCCTCGGCGAGTTCGACGTGCTGGTGGGCATCAACCTGCTGCGGGAAGGCCTGGACATTCCCGAAGTGTCGCTGGTGACGATCCTCGACGCGGACAAGGAAGGTTTCCTGCGTTCCGAGCGCTCGCTGATCCAGACGATCGGCCGCGCGGCGCGCCACCTGCATGGCACGGCAATCCTCTACGCCGACCGGATCACCGATTCGATGCGCGCCGCGATCGATGAAACGGAACGCCGGCGTGCCAAGCAGCTGGCTTTCAACGAGGCTAACGGTATTACGCCTAAGTCCGTGACAAAGCGCATAAAGGACATCATCGACGGTGTCTATGATGCGGGGACGGATGACAGGAAGACTCCAGCTGTAGCCGAAGGGCGTGCCGACTACCAGCAACTCGACGAGAAGGCGCTGGCCAGGACGATCCGGCAGCTCGAGAAGGAAATGCAGGAGCACGCCCGCAACCTGGAGTTCGAGAAAGCCGCGGCGACACGGGACCGTCTGTTCCGTCTGCGCCAGCAGGCATTTGGTGCCGAAGGGCACGATTCGTCCGCTTCACCCAACGCCACCGGCTGAGAAAGACTGATCAACGTGGTTCTCACTCTTGTACGTTCTGCCTGCCGCCTGCTTAAATTGTCAGTAGGAGGGGAGCACAGAATGAAAATATTGTTCGTATGCACTGGCAACATCTGTCGGTCGCCGACGGCCGAGGGTGTGGCGCGTCGCTGGCTGGCAATGGCCGGGCTGGGGGATGAGGTCGGTGTGGATTCCGCCGGAACACAGGGTTATCACGTGGGGGAGGCGCCGGATCCGCGCTCCCAGTCGGCGGCTTCGCGGCGTGGCTATGATCTTTCCCGTCTGCGGGCACGGAAGGTGGAGGCCAAGGATTTTGCCGAGTTCGATCTGCTGCTGGCGATGGACCGGGACCACCTTCAATACCTGCGGGACAAGGCACCGGAAGGCACCCGCCACAAGGTGCGCATGTTCATGAGCTATGCCCGCATGTCCCGGCGGGACGACGTACCCGATCCTTATTACGGTGGTGCGACGGGCTTCGATGCCGTCCTCGACATGTGCGAGGACGCCGTGCAGGGGCTCATCGACGAGATCCTTCCGGAGGTCAATCGCCGCCGGCAATCCGTGGGCTGAAGAGCGGGCAACGCCAGGAGCGCCAGGCCGCGACGGCAGCTCCTGCGTCCCGTACCGCCAAACAAAAAGGCCAGCCTCGAAAGGCTGGCCTTTTTATTGGTAGCGTTGTGCCCTTACTTGTTGGAGGTTTCCACCTGGACCAGAGGCTCATCGACGACCGGGGTGGCGACGCGGGTGCGGCGACGGCGTGCCGGCTGCGCAGCCTCTTCGGCCGGAACCTCAGCCTGGAAGGCCTTTACGGCATCGGCGCGGGTTTCCACCAGCACCAAGCCGCTGCCCGACAGATCGATGGGCGCCACGATCGGCGCTTCCGGGCTGGTCTTGGTAACGACGGCTTGCACTTCCGACTGGGCCTCGACGACGGGCGCGGCTTCGACCTGCACCGGAGCCGCTTCCTGTTCGGCAGCGGCGGCCGGGGTCAGCTGCTCCACAGCGACTTCGGGCTGGGTTTCGACGGCAGCGACGAGCGGTGCCACAACGGCTTCGCTTTCGACGAGCGGGCTGCTCATCACCTCGACAGCAGCCGTTTCGACCACGACGACCGGAGCGGGCTCGACAGGAGCCTGTTCGACTGCGGGCTGGCCGATGGCCGCGACGGCCTGTTCGATCAGATCGGGCTTGACCTGAGTGTCGGTGGGGGCTTGGACGGCGGGTTCGGCCATGGCTGCCGTTTCGGCCGGAGCGGCTTCCACGACGGCTTCCGCCACGACTACGGTGGGCGCAGCTTCGACGACCACCGGGCTGGCTTCAGCCGCCGGGACTTCGCTGACGACGGGCTGCAGAGCAGCGACGACGGCTTCGGCCGCCGGAGCGACTTCCTGCTCGGCACCTGCCTGAGCCTCATCGCCGATCGCCAGTTCGCCTTGGGCGGCGGCTTCGACGGAGTTGGCTTCCTCGTTGCGGCGGCCACCACGACGGCCGCGACGGCTGCGACGGCTGCGTTCGTTGCCTTCGCCTTCGGCCGATGCCGGGTTGGCTTCGGTCGGTGCCGCAGTTGCGGCCACGGCGTTGGCGGTCACTTGCTCGGCGCTGGCGACGATGCCTTCGGCTTCGGCAGCCTTGGGGGCCGGGTTGTTGCGGCTGCGACGTTCGCCGCGCTCGGCACGCTCACCGCGTTCGCTGTTGCGGCCTTCGCGCTCACCACGTTCCTGGCGTTCGCCGCGCTGGCGCTTTTCGCGCTGCTCGGTCTGCGCTTCGCCGGCGGTGGCGTTGCGTGCGTTGTCACGGGGCTCGCGCGTTTCGCGGGCTTCGCGGTTGTCGTTGCGCTCCTGGCGCTCGCCACGCTCACCACGTTCGTTGCGCTCTTCGCGCTGACCATCCCGGCGGCCGCGGTTGGTGTCGCGACCGTCACGGCGGTTGCGCTCGTTGCGGGGGCGGGATTCGCGGCGCGGCGTTTCGGGTTGGGCCACGACAGGTGCCGGCTCGGGCTGCTTCTCGCCGCGGAAGAACGCGAAGATGCGGGCCAGCAGGCCGGGTTGGCTTTCCGGCACGGCAGCGGCCGGCGCGGCCTTGGCTTCGACGACCGGCGCGGGCTGGTCGGGGGTGATGCCCTTGACCGCGGCTTCCTGGCGTACCGGGCGTTCCGGGTTGGCGGACGGCGGGGTGTAAGTTTCGCCGTCCGGCTTGGTGGCCATGCGGTAGCTCGGCAGGCTGGTGTCTTCGCTGTTGAGCTGGTCGTGGCGCAGGCGAACGATCTCGTGTTGCGGGGTTTCCAGGTGACGATTCGGGATCAGCACCAAGGTGACCTTGTGGCGCAGCTCGATCTTGGCGATGTCGTCGCGCTTCTCGTTGAGCAGGAAGGTCGCCACATCCACCGGAACCTGGCAATGCAGGGCGCCGGTGTTGTCCTTCATGGCTTCCTCTTCGAGGATGCGCAGGATATGCAGGGCCGACGATTCGGTGCTGCGGGTGTGGCCGGTGCCGTTACAGCGCGGGCAGGGGATGTAGCTGGTCTCGGCGAGGGCCGGGCGCAGGCGCTGGCGGGATAGCTCGAGCAGGCCGAAGCGGCTGATCTTGCCGGTCTGCACGCGGGCGCGGTCGTAGCGCAGGGCATCGCGCAGGCGGTTCTCGACTTCGCGCTGGTTCTTCTGCGACTCCATGTCGATGAAGTCGATGACGATCAGGCCGCCGAGGTCGCGCAGGCGCAACTGGCGGGCCACTTCGTCGGCGGCTTCGCAGTTGGTCTTGAAGGCGGTTTCCTCGATGTCCGCACCGCGGGTGGCGCGGCCGGAGTTCACGTCCACGGACACCAGCGCTTCGGTGTGGTCGATCACGATGGCGCCGCCGGACGGCAGGCTGACCTGGCGCGAGTAGGCGGACTCAATCTGGTGCTCGATCTGGAAGCGGGAGAACAGCGGCACGTCGTCGTGATAACGCTTCACGCGGTTCACGTTCTGCGGCATCACATGGGCCATGAACTGGCGGGCCTGCTCGTACACGTCGTCGGTGTCGATCAGGATCTCGCCGATGTCCGGCTGGAAGTAGTCACGGATCGCGCGGATCACCAGGCTGCCTTCCTGGTAGATCAGGAAGGCACCGGCCTGGGATTCGGCGGCGCCGTCGATGGCACGCCACAGTTGCAGCAGGTAGTTCAAGTCCCACTGCAGCTCTTCGGCGTTGCGGCCGATGGCGGCGGTGCGGGCGATCAGGCTCATGCCGCCCGGGACTTCGAGCTGGTCCATGACGTCGCGCAGTTCGGCGCGCTCGTCACCCTCGACGCGACGGGACACGCCACCGCCACGGGGGTTGTTGGGCATCAGCACCAGGTAACGGCCGGCCAGAGACACGAAGGTGGTGAGGGCGGCCCCCTTGTTGCCGCGTTCGTCCTTCTCGACCTGGACGATCAGCTCCTGCCCTTCCTTCAGCGCTTCCTTGATGGAAGCACGGCTGGCTTCGACTCCAGGCTGGAAGTAAGAGCGGGAGATTTCCTTGAACGGCAGGAAGCCGTGGCGCTCGGCGCCGTAGTCGACAAACGCGGCTTCGAGACTGGGCTCGATGCGCGTGATGACGGCTTTGTAGATGTTGCTTTTACGTTGTTCCTTGGCGGCCGACTCAATGTCGAGATCGATCAATTTCTGACCGTCGACAATGGCAACGCGGAGTTCCTCGGCCTGCGTTGCATTGAAGAGCATGCGCTTCATTCGTCTTCTTCTCCCGCGCAGCACACGGGCAGGACGAACCGCGCCACCGCTTAACTGCGGTGACTTAGTTTGGCGTTGTCGCGACTATCCTTCATCGAGGGGAATATCAAACTAATGTGGGCGGCGGGGTTCGTCTATGCACCCTGAACCGCGATTTTCCGCTGGGGACCGTGATGAACCTGGGGCACGACTGGTCTCGCAACTCCTTTGCCGTGCCGTACTCTCGGGTACGACGGCATTTCCCTTTGCGACCTCGGGCCTGCTCTCCAGAACTTCCTCACCGTCCCTGAATTCAGGGCCGTCAAACTGCGTGTGCGCTAGCGCGCAATAAGTACAAGTTTATTGTCGAATACAGTACCATCGCCCTCTTTTTGTCCGGCGATGGACCTTCCTGCGGTGTTTCGGGAGCGGGTGTGACCCTGGTGCTTGACCAGTGTCGAGTCGCTCCGGCGTGGCACAGGCCGGTGTTGAAGTCTTCACAACACGCGTGGGCAAATGCGACGCATCAGAACCGAAAAACCGCTCGCCAGTATATTTCAAAAAGATGGCCTTGAGTAAAGCCCCCTCTGTGATGCGTGTAGTCGTGGATGACGCGAGTGCCGGGCAGCGCATCGACAACTTCCTGGTCCGCGTCTGCAAGGGCGTGCCGAAG
Source organism: Zoogloea sp. GW822-FHT05C07 (assembly GCF_058800215.1). Taxonomy (NCBI): domain Bacteria; kingdom Pseudomonadati; phylum Pseudomonadota; class Betaproteobacteria; order Rhodocyclales; family Zoogloeaceae; genus Zoogloea; species Zoogloea sp. GW822-FHT05C07. The sequence goes on along the minus strand of NZ_CM179510.1, from coordinate 761,551 downwards.
AGCCACGTGTACCGCATCCTGCGCAGCGGGGAAGTACGGGTGAATAGCAGGCGGGTGGATCAGACCTATCGCCTGCAGCTCGGCGACGAGGTGCGCATTCCGCCGATCCGCCTCGCCGAGAAAGCGGCGGGGCCGGCCATACCGGTCGGCAAGCCCTTCGACATCGTCTTCGAGGACGACGCTTTGTTGGTCCTCGACAAGCCGGCGGGCCTGGCCGTGCACGGGGGGAGCGGCGTCAGTTTCGGCGTCATCGAGCAGTTGCGCCGCCAGCGACCGGAGGCGAAGTTCCTCGAGCTGGTGCATCGCCTCGACCGGGAGACCTCGGGCCTGTTGATCGTCGCCAAGAAGCGTAGCGCGCTGACCGTGCTGCACGACATGATGCGCGAAGGCAAGGTGCGCAAGCGCTACCTGACCCTGGTGGCTGGGCGCTGGCTGAACCCGATGCAGCACGTGAAGCTGGCCCTGCACAAATACCTGACCGAAGGTGGCGAGCGTCGTGTCAGCGTGAACCCCGAGGGCAAGCCGGCGCATAGCATCGTCAGGCTGCTGAAGCGCTGGCAGAGCTACAGCCTGGTCGAGGTCGAGCTGAAGACCGGCCGCACGCACCAGATCCGCGTGCATCTGAGTCATCTGGGCTTTCCCTTGTGCGGCGACGACAAGTACGGGGATTTTTCGCTCAACAAGCAACTCGAAAAGCAGGGGTTCAAGCGGATGTTCCTGCACGCGGTGAAGCTCGCCTTCCATCACCCGTTGACGGACCAGTTGATCGAGCTGGAGGCGCCGCTGCCGCCGGAGCTGGAGCGCCATGTGGTGCAGGTCGAGCAAACGGAAGAGAGGGAGTATGGCTAAGCGTTTCGAACTGATCGTCTTCGACTGGGATGGCACGCTGATGGATTCGGCGGCGGCCATCGTGCGCGCGATCCAGGCGTCGGCGGCCGACCTCGGTCTGCCGATGCCGTCGGATGCCCGGGCTCGCCACGTGATCGGCCTCGGCCTCAGCGATGCGCTGCATTACGCCGTGCCCGAGCTGGCGGAGTCGGAGTATCCGCGTATGGTCGAGCGTTACCGCCATCACTACCTCGCCGGTGATCATCAGCTGACGCTGTTCGATGGCACCGTCGAGCTGATCGCAGCCCTGCGTGAGCGTGGGCACTTGCTGGCGGTGGCGACTGGCAAGAGCCGCAAGGGGCTGGAGCGGGCGCTGGCGTTTTCGGGGCTAGGCGAATACTTCCACGCGACCCGCTGTGCCGATGATTGTTTCTCGAAGCCGCATCCTGCCATGCTCGAGGAACTGATGGACGAGTTGGGCGTGGCTCAGACGTCGTGCCTGATGATCGGCGACACCACCCACGATCTGCAGATGGCCAGGAATGCAGGGGTGGAAGGGCTGGCGGTGAGTTTCGGGGCGCATCCGGTGGAGCAGTTGCAGGCGGAGGCGCCGCTGGCCTGTGTGCATTCGCCGGCGGAGTTGCGGGAATGGCTGGAACGCAACGCCTGATCTGTCCATCGGACGCGCTTCGCGAGGGCGAGGACGGGGTGCGCTTCAGCGTCACCCGAGTCACCGGGGAAGAGCCGGCCTTTGTCGTGCGTTTCCGCGGGCGGGTGCATGCCTACCTGAATCGCTGCGCCCATGTGCCGATCGAGCTGGACTGGACGCCCGGGCGTTTCTTCGACGACGAACGTCTTTACCTGATCTGCGCGACCCATGGTGCCCTCTATGAACCGGAGAGCGGCCGCTGCGTGGCGGGGCCGTGTCGGGGTAAGCGCTTGCTGGCGCTCTCCGTCGAAGAGCGCGATGGAATGGTATTTCTTGTAGACGAATAGCGATGGACGAAAGCGGGTCTGAACATTGGGAGCGCCGGGTGCTGGAAAAACTGGCGCTGGAGGGGCTGGCGGAGCAGAAGCGCCGTCGCCGCTGGGGCGTGTTCTTCAAGCTGGTGGCCGTGTTCTACGTGGGGCTCGCGCTGTGGATCCTGGGTGATTTCGGCGCAGCGGAACCGCTTGATGGCGGGCGCTTCACCGCACTGGTGAGCGTCGATGGCGTGATCGCCGCGAAGGGGGAGGCGAGCGCGGAGCGGATTGTGGCGGCCCTGCAGTCGGCGTTCGACGACAGCGGCACCCAGGGCGTTGTGCTGCGCATCAACAGTCCCGGCGGTAGCCCGGTGCAGGCAGGCATCATCAATGACGAGATCGGCCGGCTGCGTGCGCTGCATCCGCAGGTGCCGGTGTATGCGGTGGTCGAGGATGTCTGCGCGTCGGGCGGCTACTACGTGGCGGTGGCGGCGGACCGGATCTTCGTGGACAAGGCTAGCATCGTCGGATCGATCGGTGTGCTGATGGATGGTTTTGGTTTTGCCGGGTTGATGGGCAAGCTGGGTGTTGAGCGCCGCCTGCTGACGGCGGGAGAGAACAAGGGCTTTCTCGATCCGTATTCGCCGCAGAACCCGAAGCAGCTTGAGCATGCGAAGTCCATGCTGGGCGACATCCACGGGCAGTTCATCGCGGCGGTACGGAAAGGGCGCGGTGCGCGCCTGCAGGAGACGCCGGACATGTTCTCCGGCCTGATGTGGACCGGCGCGAAGAGTGTTCAGCTCGGCCTGGCCGATGGTTTCGGCACTGTCGCCTCCGTGGCGCGGGATGTCATCAAGGCGGAGAGCGTCCGTGATTTCACGCAGAAGCCCGGGCTGGCCGAGCGTTTTGCAGAGCGCTTCGGCACCGATATGGCCGAAAGCTTGATGAACACGCTGGGAAAGGCGACGGTGCGCTGACTGCCGTCAGGCGGCGAGGATCAGGAAGACGGTCGGTCGCTTGGCCAGTTCCGGTGCGGCGATCTTCTTCCATTCGGCGACCGGGCGGGTGTGGATCCACTCGCTGTCGAGGGTTAGATCGCGGGCGACGCACAAGCGTGTGTCGGCCTTGCAGACGCCGCGCAGCGCTTCGAACATCCGCTCGTTGCGGTACGGGGTCTCGATGAACAGCTGGGTGCGGGAAAAGCGCGCCGATTCGGCTTCCAGTTCGCGGATGCGCCGGTTGCGGGCTTCTTCATCCACCGGCAGGTAGCCGTGAAAAGCAAAGCTCTGGCCGTTGAGCCCGGAGCCCATCAGGGCTAGCAGCAGGGATGACGGGCCGACCAGCGGTGCGACGCGGATGCCCAGTTCGTGCGCGCGGCGGGCCAGCAGGGCGCCCGGATCGGCAACGGCCGGGCAGCCGGCCTCCGACATCAAGCCGGCGTCGCTGCCCGCGAGCAGGGGGGCGAGCAGGGTGTCCAGGTCGGCGGTGGAGGGTTTTTCGGGCAGCTCACGGATGTCGATGTCGCGCAGCGGTTGCGGGTGTTCGAAGCGCTTCAGTTCCGCGCGGGCCGTCTTGGCGTTTTCGACGACGAAATAGCTCAGGCTGCGGGCGCGGGTGGCGACGTCGGCAGGGGTGGTCAGTCCGGTGGATGCGGGGCCGAGGCTGACCGGGATCAGGTAGAGGGTGCCGCTGTTCATGGCTTTCAGGGAAGGGCGATGCCTTCGTTGCGCAGCATGCGGGCCAGCGCGATCAGCGGCAGACCGACGAGGGCGTTGGGGTCGTCGCCGCTGAGGGCGTCCAGCAGCGTGATGCCGAGCCCTTCCGATTTGGCGCTGCCGGCGCAGTCGAGCGGGCGCTCCTTGTCTACATAGCGCACGATCTCGTCGTCGCTCAGGCTGCGGAAGCGGACCTCGGTCGGTACGGCATCCACTTGCACGTGGCCGCTGCGCGTATTGAGCAGGGCAAGGGCGGTGTGGAAGATGACCGTGCGGCCGCTCATCGACTTGAGCTGGGCAATGGCCCGCTCGACGGTGCCAGGTTTGCCGAAGCGGGCGTCGCCCATATAGGCCACCTGGTCGCTGCCGATGATCAGGGCGTCGGGAAACTGGCCGGCGACCGCGCGGGCCTTTTCGACGGCGAGCCGTTCGGCTGTGGCTTGCGGCGCCTCACCGGGCAGCGGGGTTTCGTCGATGTCCGGGCGGGCGACATCGAAGGGTAGGTCGAAGCGCTGGAGCAGTTCGCGGCGGTAGGTCGAGGTGGAGGCGAGAACGAGTTTCATCGTAGCGGGAGGCCTGCAGTCGCGATGACTGGCGCAATCAAGCAGGGTTTTGACACGGGGAGCCGAAAATAATATCATGCCCCGCTTATGTCGCAAGAAAGCTTCGTGATCGACCTGCGGGCGCTGGCCAGAGACGGGCGTAGCGTGCAAAGAGCGGTGCCGGTAAAGAGTTTCGGTCGTCTGGCCGATTCGCTGCTGGAGCCGGTCGGCACGGTGACGTTCGAGTTTCAAGGTGAGTGTGACGACGAGGGCAAGCTCTACGTCGATCTGCGGGTCCAGGGTGACCTGGTGTTGCAGTGTCAGCGCTGTCTTGAGGCTTTGGTGTGGCCTTGCAGTGTGCGGAATCGTCTCCTGTTGCTTCGTGCCGGTGAGGAATTGCCGGAGGATGAGCTGGAGAACGATGAGGTCGATGCCCTTGAGGTGGAGCCTCAGACCGACCTGCTGGCCTTGGTGGAAGACGAGGTGCTCCTCGCCTTGCCCTTGGTGCCGCGCCACGAAAATTGCGAACCGCCGGTGAAAGCCGACGGCAATGAAGAAATTTCGCCCTTCGCCGTTCTGCGCCAGTTGCGCGGCAAGGTTTAAGTATTCCTCAAGGAGTGTTCCATGGCTGTTCAACAGAACAAAAAGTCCCCGTCCAAGCGCGGTATGCATCGTTCCCACGATTTCCTGATTGCCCCCCCGCTGGCCGTCGAGCCGACCACCGGTGAAGTGCACCTGCGTCACCACGTGTCGCCGTCCGGCGTCTACCGTGGCAAGAAGGTTGCCAAGGCCAAGGGCGAGTAATTTCCCCGGTCCGCGAGCGGCGCGACGCCTATGGGCGCTCGCGCCGTTTTCACACATGCTCCTCTCTGTTTGCGCCGAATGACTGTCACCCTGGCTATTGACTGCATGGGGGGCGATCACGGCCCCTCGGTGACCGTGCCGGCTTCCCTGCATTTCCTGCGGGAAGATCGCGACACCCGGATCATCCTCGTCGGGCGTCCGGAGGCCATCGAGCCCCATCTCGGAACGGCCTTGGCCGAGTTCGGAGAGCGCCTGCGCATCCATCGCGCCACCGAGGTGGTCGGCATGGATGAATCGCCCGCTCTGGCCATGCGCAATAAAAAGGACTCGTCGATGCGCGTCGCGGTCAACCTCGTCAAAGACGGGGAGGCCCAGGCGGCGGTGTCTGCCGGCAATACCGGCGCACTGATGGCGATTTCCCGTTTCGTCCTGAAAACTCTTCCCGGTATCGACCGCCCGGCGATCTGCAGTACGCTGCCGACGCTGCGTGGGCAAACCCATGTGCTCGATCTGGGGGCCAATGTGGACTGCTCGCCCGAGCATCTGTTGCAGTTCGGCATCATGGGCGCGATGCTTGTTGCGGCCGTCGAACACAACGAGCGTCCCAGCGTTGGCTTGCTGAACATCGGCGAGGAAGAGATCAAGGGCAATGAGGTCGTCAAGCAGGCTGCCGAGTTGCTGCGTGCCAGTGGGCTCAACTTCTACGGCAACGTGGAAGGCAACGACATCTACAAGGGAACCGTGGATGTGGTCGTCTGCGACGGCTTCGTCGGCAATGTGGCGCTGAAGACGTCCGAAGGCTTGGCCCAGATGATGGCCACATTCCTGCGCGAGCAGTTCTCCCGCAACTGGCTGACCAAGCTGGCGGCGCTCTTCGCGATGTCCGCCCTGAAGGGCTTCAAGCGCAAGCTGGACCCCCGGCGTTACAACGGCGCGGCCCTGCTGGGTTTGCGTGGCGTGGTGGTGAAGAGTCATGGCGCGGCCGATGCCTTTGCTTTCGAGCAGGCGGTTTGGCGGGCCGTGGAAGCCGCGCGCAATCGCCTCATAGAACGTATCAGCGAACGAATGGAACGTGAAAGGTCCGTTGCATGATTTATGCACGAGTGGCTGGCACCGGGAGTTTTCTGCCCGGCGAACCTGTTACCAACGATGATTTGGTGGCGCGCGGCATCGATACGTCGGACGAGTGGATTGCCGAGCGTACCGGTATTCGCGCCCGCCATCTGGCTGAGCCGGACGTCACCGCCAGCCAGCTGGCCTACGAGGCATCGGTGCGGGCGATCGAGGCGGCGGGCTGTCAGCCGGCGGACATCGACCTGATCATCGTCGCGACCTCTACGCCCGATTACATCTTTCCGAGTACCGCAGCGCTGCTGCAGGCCCGCCTGGGTATCGTCAATGGTGGTGCGGCTTTCGACCTGCAGGCGGTGTGTACCGGTTTCGCTTACGCGCTGGCCACCGCTGAGAAGTTCATCCGTTCGGGCAGCAACAAGCGGGCGCTGGTCGTCGGGGCCGAGGTCTTCTCGCGCATCCTCGACTGGAACGATCGCGGTACCTGCGTGCTGTTTGGCGATGGTGCCGGCGCGGTCGTGCTGGAAGCCTCCGACAAGCCCGGCATCCTGGCCACGGCGCTGCACGCCGACGGCAGCCACAATCCCATCCTGTGCGTACCCGGGCAGGTCAATCGCGGAAGCGTGACCGGCGATCCCTTCCTGCGCATGGATGGCCAGGCCGTCTTCAAGTTCGCGGTCAAGGTGCTGAGCGAAGTGGCGCGCGAAGTCACCGAGCAGGCCGGCATGCCGCTCGACGCGGTGGACTGGCTGATTCCCCACCAAGCCAACATCCGCATCATGCAGGCGACGGGCAAGCGCCTCGGCGTGCCAATGGAGAAGGTCATCGCGACGGTCGCCCAGCATGGCAATACGTCGGCGGCGTCTATTCCGCTGGCACTCGACCAGGCCGTCCGTGACGGGCGCATCCAGCGCGGGCAGCGTCTTCTGCTCGAAGGCGTGGGTGGCGGCTTCACGTGGGGCGCCGCGCTGCTCGAGTTTTAAAGAACAAGCAACAAGAATCAGTCACCATACAGGGTAGGGATCATGAATTTTGCGTTTGTGTTTCCGGGGCAGGGCTCCCAGTCCGTGGGCATGATGAATGCCTACGGCGAGTCCGCCGTGATTCGCCAGGCTTTTGCCGAGGCATCCGATGCGCTCGGCGAGGATCTGTGGCAGATGGTGCTGGAAGGTCCGGCCGAGGTGCTGGCCCAGACCGTCAATACCCAGCCGCTGATGCTGACCGCCGGTGTGGCCGTGTATCGCGAGTGGATCGCCCGCGGTGGTGCGGTGCCGGCCCTGGTCGCCGGTCACAGCCTCGGCGAGTATTCGGCGCTGGTGGCGGCCGGTTCCCTTGAGCTGGCCGAAGCGGTCAGGCTGGTGCGCCTGCGCGCGCAGGCCATGCAGGAAGCGGTTCCGCAGGGCGAAGGCGCGATGGCCGCGCTGCTCGGCCTGGAAGAGGATGCAGCCGTCGAGGCCTGTGCCGAAGCGGCCCAGGGCGACGTGGTCTCCGCCGCCAACCTGAACTCCCCGGGGCAGATCGTCATCGCGGGCTCCAAGGCTGCCGTCGAGCGTGCGATCACCGTGGCCAAGGCGCGCGGTGCCAAGCGCGCCGTGCTGCTGCCGGTGAGCGCGCCGTTCCACTGTGCGCTGATGAAGCCGGCGGCCGAGCGTCTCGCTGCGCGCCTGGCGGAAATCGAGCTGAAGGTGCCGGCCATTCCGGTGCTCAACAATGTGGACGTGGTCGTCGAGGACCAGCCCGCGCGCATCAAGGATGCGTTGGTGCGCCAGGCCTATTCCCCGGTGCGCTGGATCGAGACGGTGCGCGAGATCGCCCGTCGTGGTTCGACGCATGTGTTCGAATGCGGCCCCGGCAAGGTGCTGGCCGGCATGACCAAGCGTATCGAAGGCAGCCTGCAGGGCGGCGCGATCGCCGACGTGGCCAGCCTGGAAGAGATTCTGAAGACAACGGGGGCGGTATGACTCAGGTTTTGCAGGGACAGGTTGCACTGGTGACCGGTGCGTCCCGCGGTATCGGACGGGCCATTGCGCTCGAACTGGGGCGCATGGGTGCGACGGTGATCGGGACGGCAACTTCGGAAGCCGGTGCGGCGGACATTCAGGCCGGCCTCGAGGCGGCAGGTATCGCAGGTCGCGGCCTGGCCCTCGACGTGACCGATGCCGAGGCCTGTGAAGCGGCGCTGGGTGCGATCGAGAAGGATTTCGGCGCGGTGGCCGTGCTGGTCAATAACGCCGGCATCACCCGCGACAACCTGGCCATGCGCATGAAGGATGGTGAGTGGGATGCGGTCATCGACACCAATCTGAAAGCTGTCTTCCGCATGTCCAAGCTGGTCATGCGTGGCATGATGAAGGCGCGTGTCGGCCGGATCATCAACATCACCTCGGTGGTCGGCAGTTCCGGCAATCCGGGCCAGGCCAACTACGCGGCCGCCAAGGCTGGCGTGGCGGGCATGACCCGGGCGCTGGCGCAGGAACTCGGTAGTCGCAACATCACGGTCAACTGTGTTGCGCCGGGCTTCATCGACACCGACATGACCAAGGAATTGCCGGAAGCGCAGCGCGAGGCGCTGCAGGGCAAGATCGCGCTGGGCCGTCTCGGCAAGCCGGAAGAAATCGCCTCCGTGGTGGGCTTCCTGGCGTCGCCGGCTGCGTCTTACGTGACTGGCGCGACCTTGCACGTGAACGGTGGTATGTACATGGCCTGATCCTCGCCACGCTGGCGGGGGGGCATGTTTTTGGTAGAATGCGAAGGTTTTTGAATTCACACCCGTAATCAGGGAAGGAGTAAACACATGGAAAATATCGAACAGCGCGTCAAGAAAATCGTTGCCGAACAACTCGGTGTCAACGAGTCCGAAATCAAGAACGAATCCTCCTTCGTGGATGATCTGGGCGCCGACTCCCTCGACACCGTCGAGCTGGTGATGGCTCTGGAAGAAGAGTTCGAGTGCGAGATCCCCGACGAAGAAGCCGAGAAGATCACCAGCGTTCAGCAAGCGATCGACTACGTCACCGCCCACCTGAAGAAGTAAGTTTTCGGAGCCTGCCTTGACCCGTCGCAGAGTCGTCGTCACCGGCCTTGGCGTTATTTCGCCGGTCGGCAATACCGTGTCTGAAGCCTGGGACGCCATCCTGAATGGTCGTTCCGGCATCGGTGAGATCACCCGTTTCGATACCACAAATTTCTCGGCAAAAATCGCCGGTGAAGTGAAGGGCTTCGATATTGGTGCCTATCTTTCGCCGAAAGAAGCGCGTCGTATGGATGGGTTCATCCACTACGGCCTTGCCGCGGGCATCCAGGCTTTCCGTGATTCGGGCATCGAGGTGACCGAGGAGAATGCCCACCGGATCGGTGTCAACATCGGTTCGGGCATCGGCGGTCTGCCGATGATCGAGGATACCCACGACGATTTCCTCGCCGGCGGTCCCCGCAAGATTTCCCCGTTCTTCATCCCCGGCACCATCATCAACATGATCTCGGGTAATCTGTCGATCATGTTTGGTCTGAAGGGGCCGAACATCGCGGTCGTCACGGCCTGTACCACCGGCCTGCACGCGATCGGCACCAGTGCCCGGATGATCGAATACGGCGACGCTGACATGATGGTTTGCGGCGGTGCCGAGTCCACCGTCACGCCGCTGGCTGTTGGTGGCTTTGCGTCCGCCAAGGCCTTGTCCACGCGCAATGACGATCCCGCCACGGCCAGCCGTCCGTGGGACAAGGATCGTGATGGCTTCGTACTGGGCGAGGGGGCTGGCGTGCTGGTCCTCGAGGAGTACGAACACGCGGTCAAGCGTGGTGCGCGCATCTATGCCGAACTGGCCGGTTTCGGCATGAGCGGCGATGCCTACCACATGACCGCGCCGGACACCGACGGGCCGCGTCGCAGCATGGTCAATGCGCTGAAGAACGCCGGCGTGAACCCGGATGAAGTGCAGTACCTCAACGCGCACGGCACTTCCACGCCGCTTGGCGACAAGAACGAAACGGAGGCCATCAAGCTGGCTTTCGGTGCCGATGTCGCCAAGGGTCTGGTGGTTAACTCCACCAAGTCGATGACCGGCCACCTGCTTGGCGGTGCGGGCGGTCTCGAGTCCGTGCTGACGACGCTGGCGGTCTATCACCAGGTGTCGCCACCGACGATCAATATTTTCGAGCAGGATCCGGAGTGCGATCTGGACTACTGCGCGAACGTTGCCCGCCCGATGAAGATCGACGTGGCAATGAAGAACAACTTCGGCTTCGGTGGTACCAACGGTACCCTGGTGTTCCGCAAGATCTGACCACATGGACGCACGGAAACCCGCGCGTCCATGACCGTCATTGAGTTCAGGCCGTCGCGGCTGCTCGCCATGCTTCTTGTGGCGCTGCATCTCGCGGCGGCTTTTTCATTTCTGCTCGGTTTTGGTTTGGGAGTGGCCGGTGCAGTCGGGTGGCTGGTGCTGGCGGGATCAGGCTGGCATTGCTGGCGTCATTGCCGTCGAGTGCCGGAGCCTCTGGGGCTGCTGGAGGATGGAGTGCTGCTCTTTGATCCGGATGGGCTACTGGAGCACAGGCTGAATCTGCTGCCGGCAAGCGTGGTGACTTATCCGGCTGTCTGGTTGGTCTGGCAGGTTGAAGGCGAGCGGGAAACCGGCGCGCTGATGCTGCTGCGCGATCAGCTCGCGCCATCGGCGTGGACGGAACTGCAGGTGTGCTTGCGTCTGCGGGCCCGGATGCGTCTCGAGGGCCCGCAGGATTCGCCTTAGTCTCGCGGCAGCGGCGCACGCACGAAGCTGCTGCGCTTGCGCGGCGGACGGAGGGTGGTATCGCGGGCCTTCGGCAGGGTTTCCGGATAGTCGCGACTGAAGTGCAGGCCACGGCTTTCCTGGCGCTTGAGGGCGCTGCGGACGATCAGTTCGGCGGTGACGACCAGGTTGCGCAGCTCGATCAGATCGTTGGAAACACGGAAATTGCTGTAGTACTCGTCGATTTCCCGCGCCAGCAGGCGGATGCGGTGCTGGGCGCGCTCGAGGCGCTTGTTGGTCCGCACGATGCCTACGTAGTCCCACATGAAGCGGCGCAATTCGTCCCAGTTGTGGGAGATGACGATCGTCTCATCGGCGTCCGTGACCCGGCTTTCGTCCCACTGGGGCAGGTTGTCGGGCAGGGGGCGGGGATTGGCGAGAATGTCGGCGGCGGCGGATTCGCTGAAGACCAGGCATTCGAGCAGGGAGTTGCTGGCCAGCCGGTTGGCGCCATGCAGGCCCGTGCAGGCGCTTTCCCCAATCGCGTAAAGCCCCTTCACATCGGTGCGCGCGTGCAGGTCGGTGACGATGCCACCACAGGAGTAATGTGCCGCTGGCACGACCGGGATCGGCTGGCGGGTGATGTCGATGCCCAGTTCCAGGCAGCGCGCCAGGATGTTCGGAAAGTGGCTCTGCAGGAAATCCGCCGGCTTGTGGCTGATGTCGAGGAAGACACAGTCCAGGCCGTGCTTCTTCATCTCGAAGTCGATGGCGCGCGCCACCACGTCACGCGGGGCGAGCTCCAGGCGCGGATCGTGATCCTGCATGAAGCGGCTGCCGTCCGGGCGGCGCAGCACGCCGCCTTCGCCGCGCACGGCTTCGGAGATTAGGAAGGACTTGGCTTGCGGGTGGTAGAGGCAGGTCGGATGGAACTGGATGAATTCCATGTTGGCGACCCGGCAGCCGGCGCGCCACGCCATGGCCACGCCGTCGCCGGTTGCGGTGTCGGGGTTGGTCGTATATAGGTAGACCTTGCCGGTGCCGCCGGTGGCCAGCACCGTGTGGCGTGCGGCGATGGTGCGCATCTCGTCGTTGGCGATGTCGAGCACGTAGGCGCCGAGGCAGCCTTCATCCGAGCGCCCGACCTTGGTGCCGGTGATGAGGTCAATGGCGATGTGCTGCTCGAGGATCGTGATGTTCGGGTGGCGGCGGACCTGTTCGGTCAGCGTGGCCTGTACTGCGGCGCCGGTGGCATCGGCGGCATGGATGATGCGCCGGTGGCTGTGGCCGCCTTCGCGGGTCAGGTGGTAGCCGATGGCGGTGCTGGGGTCGGTGGTGAAGGGGACGCCATGCTCGATCAGCCAGTGGATTGCGCGGGGGCCGTTCTCGACGACGAAGCGCGTGGCGCTGTCGGAGCACAGGCCGGCGCCGGCTGTGTGGGTGTCGGACACATGGGCTTCGGTGTCGTCGGCGGGATCGAGAACTGCGGCGATGCCGCCTTGGGCCCAGGCGCTGGCGCTGTCTTCGAGGGAGCGTTTGGTAACGAGGGCGATCTTGAGTTTGTCTGCCAGGCGCAGAGCCAGGGATTGTCCGGCCAGGCCACTGCCCAGAATGAGCACGTCAAAAGCGGTCACTTCGGTGGGATTGCCGCGGTGGGCTGTTTTGCGAAGGGCCGACTATAGCACGTGCAGTTAGTCGCAAAACAACCCTGAGGACGACTGAACTATACGGATGCGGCAGGGTCTAGGAGGTACTTTGGCCAGGTTTTGGCGGCTCTCGGGATATACTTCTGGGCCGGTGACCCTTCAGGTCACGACTACGAAGATATTTGTTTCCCGACCATGAGCGATCGCGAAATTGACCAGCAGTTGGTCGAGCGTGTGCAGCGCGGCGACAAACAGGCGTTTGGCCTGCTTGTTTCCAAGTATCAGCGCAAGCTTGCCCGTCTGTTGTCGAGATTGATCCGAGATCCAGCCGAAGTGGAGGATGTCGCCCAGGAGACGTTCATCAAGGCCTATCGTGCCTTGCCGTCGTTTCGTGGGGACAGCGCTTTTTACACGTGGCTTTACCGCATCGGGATCAACACTGCCAAGAATTTTCTCGTTTCGCAGGGGCGGCGCGCGCCCACGACGACCGATTTCGATTCCGAAGAGGCCGAGACTTTCGAGGAAGGGGACCAGCTTCGAGACATCAATACGCCGGAACGCCTCCTGATGACCAAGCAGATTGGCGACACCGTCAATGTGGCCATGGAGGCGCTGCCTGAAGAATTGAGAACGGCGATAGTCCTGCGCGAGATCGAAGGCCTGAGTTACGAGGAGATCGCCACGATCATGGAGTGCCCTATCGGCACCGTCCGTTCGCGGATTTTCCGCGCGCGGGAAGCAATTTCTGAAAAGCTCAAGCCGTTGCTCGATACGGCTCCGAATAAAAGGTGGTAAGACGATGAAAGAAAAGGTTTCTGCCCTGCTCGACGGCGCGCTCGACGAGCATGCGACGACGCGGATGTTCGATTCCCTTAAGCGGGACGGCACATTGCGTCAGGAGTGGGAGAACTATTGCCTGATCGGAGATCTGTTGCGCGATGAGCAGGTCCTGTCGTCGGACTTCACTCGTAATGTGATGCTGTGCCTGGATGACGAACCTACCGTTCTGGCGCCGCCGAAGCGTGAAATCGGGGGAAGCTGGGTCCGTCATTTGATGCCTATCGCGGCGTCTGTGATGGGGGTGGCGGCTGTCGGCTGGGTGGCGATGAACCTGAACGGTTCCGGCCAGGATGCCCTGCAGATGGCCCAGGCCAAGAAGGCGCCCATTGCGGCGGTGGCGTTGGACCGGGCGCCGGCCAAGCTGGCCGCCAACAGTGAAATGTCGGAGCGTGAATATCTGTTCGCCCATCAGGCATTGGCGCCGTCGGCGGCCATGCCGGGCGTGGCCCTGTATGTGCGTACCGTTTCGGATACCCAGGTGGCCAGCCAGCGATGAAGCATTTTTTCTGTTGCCTGGTGGCGCTGGGGGCATGGAGTGGCTCCGCCCTGGCCGACGTTCCGACAGATCCGCTCAGCTGGCTTGCACGCATTTCCAATGCGGCCCACAAGCTCAATTACACGGGTACTTTCACGTACCAGAGCGGCAAGAACGTCGAGACGTCGCGCATTGCCCACCTGGTGGACGGCAGTGGCGAATACGAGAAGCTCGAAGCGCTCGATGGCAGTCCGCGCGAAGTGGTGCGTAACAACGAAGAGGTGCAGTGCTTTTTGCCCGACCAGAAGCTCCTGATCATCGACCAATCGACGGCGCGCCGCAGTTTCCCTGCACGCCTGCCGCAATCCCCCAGCGCGCTGGCAGAGCACTATCGCATCCGCAAGGGCGAGATGGTCCGCATCGTCGGCATGGAGAGCCAGCAGATCATCCTTGAGCCGAAGGATGACATGCGCTTCGGCCACCAGTTCTGGGCCGACGTGGGTTCCGGCCTGCTGCTGCGGGCGCGTCTGGTCGGTGAGAAGGGCGAGAACATCGAGCAGTTCGCCTTTACCGAAGTCCAGGTGGGCGCCCCGTTCGACAAGGAGAAAGTCAAGCCCCGCTTCGTGCGCTCGAGCGACTGGAAGGTGGTCAACGCGCGCGGCAGCGATGTGAAGGTCGAAGATACCGGCTGGGTCTTCAAGAACGCCATCCCCGGTTTCCGTCAGGTCGTGTCGGTGGCCCGTCAGGGGCGCAAGGAGCGCGGCGAGGCCTATCACGTGGTGTTTTCCGACGGCCTCGCGGCGATTTCCGTGTTCATCGAGCCCATGCCGGCCAAGAACAACCTGCAGAGCGGGATGAGTTCGTCCGGGGCGTTCAACATCTTCCGCCGCACGGTGTCCGATCACCTGATCACCGTGCTGGGTGAGGTGCCGCAGCAGGCGCTGGTGCGCATCGCCGATGGCGTGGAGATGCGGAAGCGCTGATGCGGGTCAATGGTGTCGTCCAGCGGCTGGATGCCGGCTATGCGTGGGTGGATGTGTCCGTGGCCCAGGGCTGCGGTCGCTGCAACGAGCCGGGAGGCTGTGGCGGCGTCAATCTTGCTCGCCCCTTGGCGCCGATCAGTCGGAGCGTGAGGGTGGTCAACGACATCGAGGCATATCCTGGTGAATCGGTCGGCGTCGTCATCGACGATCGCGTGCCCTTGCAGGCTGCGTTGTGCGCCTACGGCTGGCCGGTGCTGGGCGTCATCACCGGAGCTGTTTGCGGCGCCGTCGTGGCCCCGGAGGACGGCAGTGCCGATCTGCTGGCCGCGCTGGGGGCGTTGGCCGGCGGTTTGGCTGCCGCCGCGTGGGGGCGTCGGCGGAGTCGTGGAATGCAGCAGGATCTGCCCATGCGCCTGGTGCGCGGGGGGGCGGATCAGGCAGGAGCATGCGGGCAATGAAGGCCGTGCTCCAGTGTTGTCGTGCACTGCTGGTGGCGGGATGTCTGCTGGCAGGCAGTGTGCCGGCTGCTGCGTTGTCGCGGGATCTACCGGATTTTGCCGAGCTGGCCGAGCGCCAGGGCATGGCGGTCGTCAATATCAGCACCACCCAGGCGGTGCGCCAGGGCAAGGGGCCGGTGCCGAGTCTGGATGAGGACGATCCGATGTTCGACTTCTTCCGGCGCTTCATGCCCCGTCATCCGGGCGCGCCTCGGGTCGAACCGGACAACCGTTCCCTCGGCTCCGGTTTCATCGTCTCCCCGGACGGCTACGTGTTGACCAATGCGCACGTTGTCGAAGGTGCTGACGAGATCATCGTCAAGCTGACCGACAAGCGCGAGTTCCGAGCCCACCTGATGGGGGCGGACCCGCGCAGCGACGTGGCGCTGCTGAAGATCGAGGCCACCGGCCTGCCCAAGGTCACCTTGGGTGATCCTTCCCGGCTGCGGGTCGGCGACTGGGTTGTGGCCATTGGTTCGCCTTTCGGTTTCGAGAATTCGGTGACCGCCGGTATCGTCAGCGCCAAGGGGCGTTCCCTGCCGCAGGAAAGCTTCGTGCCCTTCATCCAGACGGACGTGGCGATCAATCCCGGTAATTCCGGTGGCCCGCTGTTCAACATGAAGGGCGAGGTCGTCGGAATGAACTCCCAGATCTACAGCCGTACCGGCGGTTTCATGGGTCTATCCTTCGCGATTCCCATCGATGTGGCGATGGAGGTGCAAGGCCAGTTGCGCAGCAATGGCCGCGTGCAGCGCGGGCGCGTCGGCGTCGTCATACAGGAGGTCTCCCGCGAACTGGCCGACAGCTTCGGGCTGGGCAAGCCGGTCGGCGCGCTGGTGAGTTCCGTCGAAAAGGGTAGCCCGGCGGAGAAGGCCGGCATCGAGCAGGGCGACATCATCCTGCGTTTCGACAGCCGGACGATCGGCGTGTCGGGCGATTTGCCGCGGGCTGTCGGCAGCACTCGGCCGGGTAACAAGGTTCCGCTGCAGGTGTGGCGCAAGGGCGTGACGCGCGATCTGTCCGTCGTGGTGGCCGAGTTGCCCGACGACAAGGTGCGCAAGGTCGCGGGCAAGGTCGCCCGGCCGGACAGCTCGCCCAACAAGCTGGGCATCCTGGTCGTCGAGCCCAGTGCCGAACAGAAGCGCGATGCCCGTTTTGCCGGTGGCGGGGTGGTCGTCGATGCGCTGCGCAGTGCGTCGGCGCGGGCCTCCGAAATCCAGTCCGGCGACGCGATCCTGGCGCTGGTGGTGAAGGGCGGGCGTACTGACATCCGCTCGGTGGATCATTTCAACAAGGTTGTTGCCGGCCTCGAAGCGGGGCAGACCGTGACCCTGCTGGTGTTGCGCGGCGATTTCCAGACCTTCGTGCCGGTGAGAACGATTGAGCGCTGAACACACGCTGACTGTCCTGAGCCGGGAGTGGTGCCATTTGTGCCACGATCTTGTCGATGCGCTGGCGCCCTTGCAGCAGGAACTGGGCTTTGCCATTGAGGTGGTGGACGTGGATGCCTTTCCGGAGCTCGAGGAAGTGTGGAGCGAAAAGGTGCCAGTGGTGCTGGCGGGCGAGACCGAACTGTGTCATTACTTCCTCGACGAAGCGGCGGTCCGTGCTCATTTCCGGCGTATCGGTTAGAATCCAAGTCTTTGCCAGGCAAACAAAATTTATTCAGGGTGCCCACCGGCACCCTTTTTCATGGCCGACATGCAACACATCAGAAACTTTTCGATCATTGCCCATATCGACCACGGCAAGTCTACGCTGGCCGACCGGATCATCCAGCTTTGCGGTGGTCTCTCCTCACGGGAGATGGAAGCCCAGGTGCTCGACTCGATGGATATCGAGCGTGAGCGTGGCATCACCATCAAGGCCCAGACCGCGGCGCTCGACTACCGTGCCCGCGATGGCCAGATCTACAACCTGAATCTCATCGACACGCCGGGACACGTGGACTTCTCCTATGAAGTCTCCCGTTCGCTGGCGGCCTGCGAAGGCGGCCTGCTGGTGGTGGACGCCTCCCAGGGCGTCGAGGCGCAGACCGTGGCCAACTGCTACACGGCGCTCGACCAGGGCGTTGAGGTGGTACCGGTCCTCAACAAGATGGATCTGCCCCAGGCCAATCCTGATGGTGCCAAGCAGGAGATCGAGGACGTCATTGGCATCGATGCGACCGACGCGATCCCGTGTTCGGCCAAGACCGGCATGGGCGTCGAGGACATCCTCGAAGCCGTGATTGCCCGCATTCCGCCGCCGAAGGGTGATCCCGATGCGCCGCTGAAGGCCCTCATCATCGACTCGTGGTTCGACAACTACGTGGGCGTGGTGATGCTGGTGCGGGTGGTGGATGGCACTCTCCGCCCGAAGGACAAAATCCTGTTCATGTCCAACGGCGCCCAGCACCTGTGCGAGCAGGTCGGTGTGTTCACGCCCAAGTCCCTGCAGCGCGAAAGCCTGTCCGCTGGTCAGGTGGGCTTCATCATCGCCGGCATCAAGGAACTCAAGTCGGCCAAGGTCGGTGACACCATCACGCTGGCCAACCGCAAGGCCACCGAGCCGCTGGCCGGCTTCAAGGAGATCAAGCCGCAGGTGTTCGCCGGCCTGTATCCGGTCGAGTCCAACGAGTACGACCAGCTGCGCGAGTCGCTGGAAAAACTGCGCCTCAACGACGCCTCCCTGCAGTTCGAGCCGGAAGTCTCCCAGGCGCTGGGCTTCGGTTTCCGCTGCGGCTTCCTTGGCCTGCTGCACATGGAGATCGTGCAGGAGCGTCTGGAACGCGAGTTCAACATGAACCTCATCACCACGGCGCCGACCGTGGTGTACGAAGTGTTGATGAAGGACGGCACCGTCGAGCAGATTTCCAACCCGTCGAAGCTGCCCGATCTGTCGAAGGTGGACGAGGTGCGCGAGCCGATCATCAAGGCCGTCATCTTTCTGCCCCAGGAGTACGTGGGTCCGGTGATCACGCTGTGCAACCAGAAGCGCGGCGCGCAGGTGGACATGCTCTACCACGGCCGCCAAGTGCAGCTGATCTACGACATGCCGATGAACGAAGTGGTGATGGACTTCTTCGACAAGCTGAAGTCCGTTTCCCGCGGCTACGCGTCGCTGGACTACGAGTTCAAGGAATACCGCGCGGCCGACCTGGTCAAGCTCGACGTGCTGGTGTCCAGCGAGAAGGTCGATGCGCTGTCGATCATCGTGCACCGGGCCAACTCCCAGTACCGCGGCCGCGAACTGGTGGCCAAGCTGCGTGAGCTGATTCCGCGCCAGATGTTCGACGTGGCCATCCAGGCCGCGATCGGTTCCAACATCGTGGCTCGCGAGACCATCAAGGCTCTGCGCAAGAACGTGCTGGCCAAGTGCTACGGCGGCGATATCACGCGGAAGAAGAAGCTCCTCGAGAAGCAGAAAGAGGGCAAGAAGCGCATGAAGCAGGTCGGCAACGTGGAAATTCCGCAGGAGGCCTTCCTGGCCGTGCTGCGGGTCGATGAAGGCAAATAACCGGCCGCTGGCCGGTTCAGGAGTGCAGGCGTGAATTTCGCGTTGATTCTGTTTGTTCTGTTGGTGCTCAGCGGCGTCCTGTGGGCGCTTGATCACTTCGTGGCCAGCAAGCGGCGGGCGATCGGGGCCAAGTCGCCATGGTGGGTGGAGTACGGGGCGAGTTTCTTCCCGGTGATCCTGGTGGTGTTCTGCCTGCGCTCCTTCGTCGTCGAGCCGTTCAAGATTCCGTCCGGCTCGATGATTCCGACGCTGCTGGTTGGCGACTTCATCCTGGTGAACAAATGGACCTACGGCATCCGCCTGCCCGTCATCAACAAGAAGGTGATCGCCGTCAATGAGCCCAAGCGCGGCGACGTGATGGTCTTCCGCTTCCCCGGTGATCCGTCGCTGGACTACATCAAGCGGGTCGTCGGCCTGCCGGGCGACAAGGTGCAGTACTTCGACAAGAAACTGACCATCAACGGCCAGGCCATGCCGCAGCAGCCGGCGGGCGACTACCTGCACGCCGACCGGCTGTACTACTCGCCGCGCTTCACCGAGAAGCTCGGCGACGTGGAGCACAACATCATCGTCGAGAACGAGGCGCCGGCCTTCGTTTCCCAGGTCACCCAGTACCCGTTCCGCGAGAACTGCACCTATACTAGCCGCGGCGTGTCCTGCACGGTACCTGCCGGTCATTACTTCATGATGGGCGACAACCGGGACGGCAGCTTCGACAGCCGGGGCTGGGGCTTCGTGCCGGAAGAGAACATCGTCGGCAAGGCCTTCTTCATCTGGTTCAATTTCAGCGACCTCAAACGTATCGGTAGCTTCCATTGATGATGACGCGAAAGAGACAATCGGGCCTGAGCCTGATCGGAGTGCTTCTTGTCGGCGCCCTGCTGGGCGCCTGTTTGCTGGTCGCCTTCAAGATGGTACCGGTGGTGAGTGAGTACTTCGGTATCAAGCGGGCCATCTCCGCGGTGGCGGGCGGTGCGGACCCGATGACGGCAACGGTGACCCAGTTGCGCAGCGATTTCTCCAAGCGTGCCATCGTCGACGAGATCACCAGTATCTCCGCCGCCGATCTCGACATCACCAAGGAGGGCGGCCACATCGTGATTTCGGTGGAATACTCCCGCAAGGTTCCGCTGTTTTCCAACGTCAGTCTGCTCGTCGATTTTTCCGCCAGCTCGGTCAGCAAGTAATCCGTCATGAAGCTGGATGTGTTGCAAAAGGCCATCGGCCATCGCTTTTCCCGAATTGAATTGCTGGAGCAGGCGCTGACTCACCGCAGCTTCGGCTCTCCTCACAACGAGCGGCTGGAGTTCCTCGGCGACAGCGTCCTCAATTGCGTGACGGCGGTAGCCTTGTTCGGCCGTTTCAGCGAGCTGCGCGAAGGGGACATGTCGCGCCTGCGCGCCAACCTTGTTCGCCAGGAAACCCTGCACCGCCTGGCTGACGGCCTGAAGCTCGGAGATTACTTGCGCCTCGGAGAAGGGGAGCTGAAGAGCGGCGGGCACCGTCGTCCGTCCATCCTCGCCGACGCGCTTGAAGCGATCTTCGCGGCGGTCTTCCTGGACGCGGGTTTCGAGACGGCCAAGGTGGTCATCGACCGACTCTACGAAGCGTCGATCGCCAACCTCGATCCGGCCCGTGCGCTGAAGGATCCGAAGACCGCGCTGCAGGAATGGTTGCAGGGCAAGCGCATGCCGCTGCCACGTTATTCCCTCGCCGACACCCGCGGCGAAGCCCATCAACAGGAATTCGAGGTCGAGTGCGAAGTCGCCGGCCTCGGCCTCAAGACCCGCGGCATCGGCGTAAGTCGCCGCGCTGCCGAACAGCAGTCCGCCCAGCGGGCGCTGGAACTCCTACCGAAGCAATGAGTGACATTCAATCTCCCGCCGAGTCCGCTTTCCGGACCGGCTTCGTGGCCATCGTCGGGCGCCCCAACGTCGGCAAGTCCACGCTGCTCAACCGGCTGATCGGCCAGAAGATCAGCATCGTCTCGCGCAAGGCGCAGACGACCCGCCACCGGGTTACCGGCGTGCTGACCGAGGGCGCCTCGCAGTTCATTTTCGTCGATACGCCGGGTTTCCAGACTCGTCACAAGAATGCCCTCAACCGGGCCATGAACCGCACCGTCACGCAGGTGCTGTCCGACGTAGACTTGGTGCTGTTCGTCATCGAGAGCGGCCGTTACGGCCCCGAGGACGAGCAGGTCGTCAAGTTGCTGCCGGAAGGCGCCAAGGTGATCCTGGTCGTCAACAAGGTGGACATGCTGGAGGACAAGGCGCGTCTGCTGCCTTTCCTGCAGAAGGTGAGTGCGATCTATCCGTTTGCCGAGATCGTGCCGGTCAGCGCCGAGAAGGGCCGCAATACCGACCAACTGCTAAAGGCCGCCGCGCCTTACCTGCCGGAAGGCGAGCCGATCTTCGATGCGGACGACATCACCGACCGCAGCGAGCGCTTCCTGGCCGCCGAATTCCTGCGCGAGAAGCTGTTCCGCCAGCTCGGCGAAGAACTGCCTTACGGCATCGCGGTGGAGATCGAGAAGTTCGAGGCCGAGCCCGGCCTGCGCCGGATCAACGCGGCGGTGATCGTCGACAAGGCGCCCCACAAGGCGATGGTGATCGGCAAGGGCGGCGAGCGCCTCAAGCGCATAGCCACCGAAGCCCGCGTCGAAATGGAAAAGCTCTTCGAATCCAAGGTCTTCCTGGAGGTGTGGGTCAAGGTGAAGAGCGGCTGGGCTGACGACGAACGGGCTCTGAAGAGCCTCGGCTACGAATAAGCCGCTTTCCCCGTGAGCGCCAGGCCGCGCGTCGACCAGCAGCCGGGGTTCGTGCTGCACAGCTATCCGTACCGGGAGACCAGCCTGATCGTCGAGGTGTTTAGCCGCGACTACGGCCGCGTCGGACTCGTCGCCAAGGGCGCACGGCGGCCGATGTCCCAGCTACGCGGAGTGCTGATGGCCTTCCAGCCGCTGTTGATCGACTGGAGCGGCGGCGGCGAGATGAAGACCTTGGTGCGTGCCGAATGGCAGGGTGGCCAGCCGCTGCTGGGCGGTCAGGCCCTGCTGTGCGCCTACTACGCCAATGAACTGCTGATGCGCCTGCTGCCGCGGGAAGACGCCCATCCGGCGCTCCACAAGGCCTATGGCGAGGCGCTGCGGGCGCTGGCCGCCAACGAATCCCAGGAGGTCGTGCTGCGCCGCTTCGAACTGGCCTTGCTGCAGGAGCTCGGCTACGGCCTCAGCCTGGATATGGAACAGGACGGAACCCCCGTCCGGCCCGATGCTTTCTACACTTATATAACCGAACGCGGCGTTGTGCAGGTGGGTGATGAAGTCGCCGACGACGCCGTGACCGTCAGCGGGCGTACGCTGCTCGACATGACGCAGGGCAATTTCCGCCATCCGGAGACCCTCGCCCAGAGCAAGGCCCTGATGCGCCGCCTGATCCAGTATTACCTCGGCGGGCAAGTGCTGCAGTCCCGCCGCGTCTTCACCGAACTCTTAGCCTTTCCCGGAGATCCGTCTTGATCGAACTCGGCGTCAATATCGACCACGTTGCTACCCTGCGCCAAGCCCGTCGCACCTGGGAGCCCGACCCCGCGTGGGCTGCGGTGGAGGCCCATCTCGGCGGCGCCGACGGCATCACCGTGCACCTGCGCGAAGACCGCCGCCACATCCAGGACGCCGATGTGCGCAAACTGCGTGAGCTCACGCAGATCAAGCTCAACCTGGAGATGGCTGCCACTGATGAGATGGTCGGCATTGCCTGTGGCTTGAAGCCTGAAATGGCGATGTTCGTGCCGGAAGGCCGCCACGAGGTGACCACCGAGGGCGGTCTCGACATTGTGTCCCAGGAGGCCCGGCTGAAGGAGGCGGTCGCGCGGCTGGCCGATCAGGGCATCATCGTCAGCGTCTTCATCGATGCGGAGCCTGCCCAGGTGGAGGCCGCCGCACGCATCGGGGCGCGGGTCTGCGAGATCCACACTGGGCCTTATGCCCATGCCTTCCATGCGGCCGGGCGGGACGCGGAAAGTCCTGCCGTGCTGGCCGAGATCGCCAAGATCGCCGCGGCGGGGGAGGCGATCCGTGGCCTTGGCATGCGCTTCAACGCCGGCCACGCCCTCAACTATTACAACATCCAGCCGATCGCCCGCCTGCCGGGCATCCGCGAACTGCACATCGGCCACTCCATCGTCAGCCGCGCGGTGTTTACCGGCCTGCGCGAGGCGGTGCGGGAAATGAAGCGCCTGATGCGGGAAGCCGCGGAGCGCGGCGTACGGCCGTGATCTACGGCGTCGGCACCGACATCGTGCGGGTCGCCCGCATGGAAGAGGCCCTGTCCCGCCACGGCGAACGTTTTGCCACGCGCATCCTGGCCGACGCCGAGCGGGATGCCTTCACGCAGGCGCGTGCCCCGGCCCGCCTGCTGGCCAAGCGCTTCGCCGCCAAGGAGGCCTTCGGCAAGGCCCTCGGCATCGGCGTTGCCGCGCCGGCCACGCTGCATGCGCTGTGGGTCGGCCACGATGCGTTGGGCAAGCCGGTGTTCGAATATGCGCCCGCGCTGGCGGACTACCTGCAGGAACGTGGGCTGGTCGCCCATCTGAGTCTTTCCGACGAAACCGATTACGTCGTCGCCTTTGCTGTCATCGAGAAGCCATGAAGCCATCCCATACCCCGCCCGGTCCGATCATGCTCGACGTGGTCGGGCACGAAGTCACCGCCGAGGAGCGGGAGATCCTGCAGCACCCGCTGGTCGGCGGGGTGATCCTGTTCGCCCGCAATTACGCCGAGCCGGAACAGCTACGGGCGCTGACCGCGGCGATCCGCGCGGTGCGCCCGGGCCTGGTGATCTCGGTGGACCACGAAGGCGGACGTGTGCAGCGTTTCCGCGAGGGCTTCACGCGCCTGCCGGCGATGCGCCGTTTCGGCGAGTTGTGGGACAGCGATCCCGCGGCCGCTCGTGCCGCGGCGCGCCAGGCCGGCCTGGTGCTGGCGGCCGAGCTGCGCGCCCATGATGTGGACCTGAGCTACGCGCCGGTTCTCGACCTGGATTATGGAGTCAGCGCGGTGATCGGAGATCGGGCCTTCCACCGCCAGCCTGAGGTGGCTACTGAACTCGCCCGTGCAGTCGTCGGTGGCCTGGCCGCGGCGGGCATGAAGGCGGTCGGCAAGCATTTTCCGGGGCATGGCGCGGTGGAAGCGGACTCCCACGTGGCGATCCCGGTCGACGAGCGGAGCTTCGACGTCGTGTGGGCCGAGGACGTGCAGCCCTTCCTGCAACTGGCCGGCGAGCTGGGCGGCGTGATGCCGGCCCACGTGATCTACCGCAACATCGACGCGCGTCCGGCCGGCTTCTCGCCCTTCTGGCTGCAAGACGTGCTGCGCCAGCGCGTCGGCTTCGGCGGCGTGATCTTCAGCGACGACCTGACGATGGAAGGCGCAAGTGTGGCGGGCGACATCGTTGCCCGCGCCGAAGCCGCCCATGGCGCCGGCTGCGACATGGTGCTGGTGTGCAACCGGCCCGAACTCGCCGTGCGTCTGCTCGATGCATGGCATCCGGTGGTCGATGCCGGCAGCGCCGCGCGCATTGCCGCGCTCCGTCCGCGGGCCGGCAGTGCTCCGGCGACGCCGGCCGCACTGGCCGACTGGGCCGATTACCGCGCTGCTCGCGACGCCGTGCTGGCGCTGGCCTGATCTGGACCCCTGCCGTGAGCTTCGACGCCAAGGCCTTTCTGCGCACGCTGACCGAGGAGCCCGGGGTCTATCGCATGATCGGCGCCGACGAGGCGGTGCTTTACGTCGGCAAGGCCAAGAACCTCAAGCGACGGGTGTCGTCCTACTTCCAGCGCACCCAGCTGAGCCCGCGCATCGCGATCATGGTGAGCCAGGTGCAGCGGGTGGACACCACCGCCACCCGTTCCGAGGCCGAAGCGCTGATCCTCGAGAACAATCTCATCAAGAGCCTTGGGCCGAAGTACAACATCCTGTTCCGGGACGACAAGTCCTATCCCTACATCGCGCTGTCCGGCGGCGACTTCCCGCAGATCTACTATCACCGCGGCGGTTTCGCGAAGGGCGTGCGCTACTTCGGGCCGTTTCCCAACAGCTGGGCGGTGCGGGAGAGCCTGCACCTGATGCAGAAGATCTTCCGCCTGCGCACCTGCGAGGACTCCACCTTCAGCAACCGCTCGCGGCCCTGTCTGCTGCATCAGATCCAGCGCTGCACCGGGCCTTGCGTCGGGCTCATCGACAAGGACGCCTATGCGGCCGACGTGCAGATGGCCAGCCTGTTCCTCAACGGCCGCCATGGCGACGTGATCGACGACCTGTCGAAGCGCATGCAGGACGCCTCCGACGCGCTGGCCTTCGAGAAGGCGGCGATGTACCGCGACCAGATCCGCAACCTGCAGGCCGTGCTGCACAAGCAGTTCGTCGAAAGCGCCAAGGACGAGGACGTGGACGTCGTCGCGGCGGTAGAGCGGGGCGGGCTGGTGTGCGTCAACCTAGCGATGATCCGCGGCGGCCGGCACCTTGGCGACCGGCCACTGTTCCCCAGCAACGCCCAGGGCTGCACGCCGCTGGACGCGCTGGTGGCCTTCGTCGAGCAGCACTATCTGGATCAGCCGCTGCCCGGCAAGATCCTCGTCAATCTCGAGCCTGCCACTGTCAAGGAGGCTCTCGAAGAGGTCGTCGAGGGCAAGGTGGTGGTGATGGCAGCGCGCTACGAGAACGAGCGGGCCTGGATGGGCATGGCCGAGAACAACGCCGGCCTCGCCTTGCTGGCACGGGAGCAGGAGTCCGCCCGCGGCGAACAGCGCCTCGATGCCCTGCGCGATGCCCTCGGCCTGGCCGACACGCCGAACCGCATCGAGTGTTTCGACATCTCCCACACGATGGGTGAGTCCACGGTGGCTTCCTGCGTGGTGTGGGACGGCAAGGCGATGAAGAAGTCCGAGTACCGCCGCTACAACATCAGTGGCATCACCCCCGGCGATGACTACGCGGCGATGCGCCAGGCGCTGACCCGGCGCTACGAGAAGGTGGCGGCCGGGGAGGGCGTGCAGCCGGACCTGATCCTCATCGACGGCGGCAAGGGCCAGATGGGCGTGGCCAAGGAAGTGCTGGCCGAACTCGGCCTGGAAGCCATCACGATGTTCGGCGTCGCCAAGGGCGAGAGCCGCAAGCCGGGGCTGGAAGAGCTGGTCTTTCCGGACGGCCGCGAGCCCGTACATTTGCGTCCGGACGCGCCGGCGTTGCACCTGATCCAGGAAATCCGCGACGAAGCCCACCGTTTTGCGATCACCGGCCACCGCGCGCGGCGGGCCAAGACGCGTAATACCTCGCGCCTGGAAGACATCGCCGGCGTCGGCCCGACCCGGCGGCGCAAGCTGCTGGCGGCCTTCGGTGGCATGGACGGTGTGCGCAATGCCACGGTAGAAGACCTCTGCCGTGTCGAGGGTATCAACCGGCACTTGGCCGAACAGATATACAATTCACTGCGATAGCCAGTGAACGCCGACATGCTCTTCAATATTCCCAATTCGCTTACCTGGGCACGCATTGCCCTGATCCCGTTTTTCGTCGGCATCTATTACCTTCCCGCAAGCGTGATGTCCCCGGGCGACAAGAACCTGGTCGCCACGCTGACCTTCGTCGCTGCGGCGGTGACTGACTGGTTCGACGGCTACCTGGCGCGCAGTCTGGGGCAGACCTCGGCCTTCGGCGCCTTCCTCGATCCGGTGGCCGACAAGCTGATGGTGGCGGCGGCGTTGATCGTGCTGGTGCACCTCGGCCGCGTCGATTCGTTGATCGCGCTGGTCATCATCGGTCGGGAGATCACCATCTCGGCGCTGCGCGAGTGGATGGCCAAGGTCGGGGCGGCCGGCAGCGTGGCTGTGGCCTTCGTCGGCAAGCTGAAGACGGCAGCCCAGATGTCGGCGATTCCACTGCTGCTGTTCCAGGCACCGATCCTCGGCTTCGACAGCATGGGTATCGGCACGCTGCTGATCTACGTGGCCGCGGTGCTGACACTGTGGTCCATGGGCTACTACATGCGCTGTGCGTGGCCGGAGCTGATCAAGCGCAGCCAGTAGAAAGATTGCGGTTTAATTTGACAGACAAGAAATTTTGCCTATAATGGCGGTCTGTCACGCGGCAGTAGCTCAGTTGGTAGAGCGCAACCTTGCCAAGGTTGAGGTCGAGAGTTCGAGACTCTTCTGCCGCTCCAGATTTTACGGGGAAGCAAAACCTGCTTCCCCGATTGATTTAAGGCGCGATAGCAAAGCGGTTATGCACCGGATTGCAAATCCGTGTAGGTCGGTTCGACTCCGGCTCGCGCCTCCAGTAGTACGCGGCAGTAGCTCAGTTGGTAGAGCGCAACCTTGCCAAGGTTGAGGTCGAGAGTTCGAGACTCTTCTGCCGCTCCAGAATGCAACGGGGAAAACGAGTGATCGGTTTCCCCGTTTTCGTTCGTCTGCCGCTTGTGGCGATAGACCCGCCGGCAGCGCGCGGGCGCGGCACGACACCTTCATTCGCCCGCAGCGATTCTGCAAGAGAGCTGTCACCGGATTTGCCTACCATCGTCATCACGGGCGTTCCCTTGCCCGGATCGGCAAGATCGGTGGGAGATGAAGATGAGGCGTTTCCTGTTGGCCGCGGTGCGGCGCTGGGTGCGGTGGATCTGTGGCCCGGATGCGGAGAGTTTCCTGCTCGACGACGAATGGCGTTCGCTGCTTTTCGTTCCGGACGTGGACGGGGTTCAGGAGGCCTAGCCCTGCGGGTGTTCCGTCCGTGAGCGCCATGCTCGTCAGCCGTGCAGAATGGATCTAGTCTTCAAACTGGATGCGGTGACGGGAGGAATTCATGCGTGGCACGCAGATTTGGGCGGGGCTGCTGGGCGTGGTGCTGGCGGGGCCGGCTTTGGCCGTTTTCAAATGTGTCGGCAGCGATGGCCGGGTGACCTACACCGATGGGCCCTGCGCTGCCGATAGCCGGGTGCAGGCCGTCGAGGTGCCGCCACCCCTGACTCCGCAGGAGGAGGCGGAAGCGCGCCGGCGTGGCGAGCGTCTGCTCGATGATGCACATGCGCTGGATGCCCGGCGCAGTACCGAGGCGGCCGAGCGTCAGCGCAGCCTGGATGCGGAAAGGCGGGCAGAGGCCCAGCAGCGCGAACAGGGCAAGGATGACGCTGAGCACTGGAGCGCGGTTTATCCTGCCTCCATCTATGGCCGTCGCTGGCCGCCGGTCAAGCCGGTGCAGCCCAAGCCGAAGCCCGTCCAGAAGGACACTCTCGGAAAGATGAACGCTTATCCGTTCCGTTGATCGGGCTGGTCGCGGAAATCCCGGTAAGCGGCGGAGGCCGCGTCCTGGTGGTCGATGTCGCCGAGGATCAGCAGGCGGACCGGCTGTTGATGACCGTTGCGGCTGATTCCCGCGTTGAGCGCATCGATGACGCGCGGCGCGAAGCCGGCTGCGGCCGCATCGAGCACGATCAGCGTCGGGCGCCGCGGTCGCCAATCGGCCAAGGCGGAGAGGCGGGTTTCATCCACGTCGGTCAGCCAGGCGTCGTCCCACGGCTCATCGTTCCGCCGTGGCAGGAACCACAGCAGCGGACGCAGTTGTACGCCGATCCGGTAGGCGATGCCGCCGAAGCGGCTGCGCGTGTCGAGTTGGTGATAGCCGGCCAGGCGGTAGCCGAAGGCATGCACGCGATGCCGCTGCCTCGGGCTGATGACGGCGCAGGCCAGCGGGCATGGCGCGGCGGGAAAGCGCCAGGGCAGCAGCGTGGAGCCTGACCCGGCACCTTCCATGACCCAATCCTGCAGTGCTGCATCTAGCGGCGCCGGGCCGGCATCGCCCGTGGGCTGGCCGGTGATCGGCTGCAGCGCCGTGTCGTCGTAGCGCTCGCGCAGGCGTGGCAGCCGCGGCGCAACGGCGACAAGTAGCGCCGCTGCCGCTGCCAGCCCGGCGCTCAGCACGCGAAGCGGCTCCGCAGCTCGTTGAGGTTGAGTTCCGCCAGGATCGCCTCGATGCGCTCCATCGCGTTCTTGCGCGGCTGGCCGGTGTGACGGGCGATGATCAGCTCGTTCTTCATCGAGTGTTCCCAGCCGACCAGCTCGGTCACCGTGACCTGGTAGCCGTGGGCTTCCAGCTGCAGGCAGCGCAGCGCGTTGGTGAGTTGGCTGCCGAATTCCCGCGTGTGGATCGGGTGGCGCCAGATCTCCGATAGCGGCGTCATGCCGAAGCTGGCGTTCTTGTTCTGGCGCAGCACGCTGGCCACCTCGGCCTGGCAGCAGGGCACCAGCACCACGAAGCGGGCCTTCTTGGCGAAGGCGAACTGGATCGCGTCGTCGGTGGCGGTGTTGCAGGCGTGCAGCGCGGTGACCACGTCGATGCGCTCGGGCAGCTCGGTGGAGCGGGTGGATTCCTCGACGCTCACGTCCAGGAAGCGCATGCGCGGGAAGCTCAGCCGCTCGGCCAGCTCGCGGGAGCGGGCGACCAGCTCGGCGCGGGTCTCGATGCCGAACACTGTGCCGGCCTCTTTCGCCTTGAGGAACAGGTCATAGAGGATGAAGCCCAGATAGGACTTGCCGGCGCCGTGGTCGGCGAGGCTCAGGTCACCGTGCTGCTCCAGCACCTCGGCGAGCAGCGGCTCGATGAACTGGTACAGGTGATAGACCTGTTTGAGTTTGCGCCGGCTGTCCTGGTTGAGCTGGCCGTCGCGGGTCAGGATGTGTAGTTCCTTCAGCAGCTCGATCGACTGGCCGGGGCGGATCTCCGGATGGACCGCCGGCCTGGCGTCGGTAGCCGGGCGGGCCGCGCCCGCGGCGGGCTTATTCCTGGCCATGCTTCTTGGACTCGGCCAGGCCGAGGGCCTTCCAGCCGGCGATGCCGAGCTTCTGCAGGGTTTCCATGTTGCGCTCGTAGATCATCTCGGCTTCCGGAAAGGCTTCCACGGCGCGGTCGATGCTCGCTTCGCGGATCAGGTGCAGCGTCGGGTAGGGCGAGCGGTTGGTGTAGTTGGTGATGTCGTCCGCCTCGGTGCCTTCGAACTGGAAGTCCGGGTGGAAGCTGGCGATCTGCAGCACGCCGTCCAGTTCGTGCTCGCTGACGGCCTCGTCGGCGATCTGCACCAGGTCGTTGAAGTCGAGGAAGTCGGGGAACAGCGTCGGATGCACCAGCAGCGTGGTATCGGTGACTTCGGGATCCACTGACGCCAGATGGTCCAGTTCCTCGTCCAGTTGCTCAAGGAAGGCGTCGAGGTGGCGGGCATCGCTGACTACGATGCGGACCTGGTTCTTGACGTAGACCGACTTGGCGAACGGGCACAGGTTGAGGCCGATGACGGCCTTCTCGATCCATTCGCGGGTCGCGGCGATGATTTCTTCGTGGTTCATGGTGCGGTGTTTCCGGGGATTTCCTTCGAGGGACGCCATTTTGCCCTGATAATGGCGGGCTTTCATTGATTCAACGCACGCCCATGTCCATCCAGTGGTTTCCCGGTCACATGACGTCCGCCCGCAAGAAGGCGGCGGAGAGCATGGAGCGCATCGATGTGGTCATCGAGGTGCTCGACGCCCGCCTGCCCGAAGCGAGCAGCAACCCGATGATCCGCGAACTGCGCCTGCATCGCCAGCGGCCGTGCCTGAAGATCCTCAACAAGGCCGACCTCGCCGATCCGGCGGTGACGGCCCAGTGGATCGCCCACTACAACGCCCAGAAGGGCGTCAATGCGGTGGCGCTGTCGTGCAAGAAGCCCAGCGACGTGGCCAAGGTGGTCGGCTTGTGCCGGCCGTTGGCGCCGCACCGCAACGATCGCCTGAAGCCGCTGCGCATGATGATCATGGGCATCCCCAACGTGGGCAAGTCGACGCTGATGAACGCGCTGCTGAAGCGGCGCGTGGCCAAGGTCGGCGACGAGCCGGCGGTGACCAAGAGCCAGCAGATCCTCGACCTGTCGCCGACGGCGACCCTCATCGACACGCCGGGCATGATGTGGCCGAAGATCGAGCACGATTCCGACGGCTTCATGCTGGCCGCCAGCCACGCCATCGGCCGCAACGCGGTGATCGACGAGGAGGTGGCGAACTTCCTCGGCGACCTGCTGCTGGCGCGCTATCCGGCCTTGGTTTCCAAGCGCTATGGCGTGGCTGTCGATGGCCTGGACGGCCCGGCGCTGGTGGAGGCGATCGCCCAGCGCCGCGGTTGCCGCCTGAAGGGCGGGGCGCTGGACATCGAGAAGGCGTCGCTGATCCTGCTGCAGGACTACCGCGACGGTGCCCTCGGCCGCGTCAGCCTGGAAACGCCGACGACCCGTGCGGCCATGATGGAGGCCCACGCCGCCATGCGGGCCGCCGCGGCGGCGGCGAAGGAAGACGAGCGGGACCCGGACGCGGACGAATAAGCGGCCAGGGAAGGATTCGAACCCGCAGTTTGCGGGCCGAATCCGCGCGGACTCAA
The DNA here is from genome assembly GCF_058800215.1 of Zoogloea sp. GW822-FHT05C07. Classification (NCBI taxonomy): domain Bacteria; kingdom Pseudomonadati; phylum Pseudomonadota; class Betaproteobacteria; order Rhodocyclales; family Zoogloeaceae; genus Zoogloea; species Zoogloea sp. GW822-FHT05C07. Next base: position 730,508 of record NZ_CM179510.1, on the reverse strand, counting down.
ACCCGCAGCAGCACCGTCTTCAGCGGCGGATTGCCGTCCGTGCTCGGGAAATCCTCCTCCGGCGTGATCCATTCCAGCGCGCGTACCTCGCGTCCGGCCTTGCGGGCGCTGCGCACCAGCTGGTCGGCCCAGGCGTCGCGGTCCACCTGGGCGACGTTGTTGCAGCACACCAGTGCGCCGCCTTCGGCCGTACACAGCAGGGCCGGCTTGAGCAGGGCCGGGTAGTCGTTGACCAGGTCCACCACGCCGAAGGCGCTCTTGGCGTAGCGGGGCGGGTCGAGGAAGACCACGTCGAAGCTGTGTTTCTCCAGTTCCGGGAAGGGCGGCATGCGTTTGCCGCGCACCACCTTCGGCTGGCCGATGCCGGACAGCTGGCGCATCGCCGCGAAGGCGTCGCTCTTCACGAAGCGCAAGCGGATCGGCAGTTCGTTGAGGCGCGCATTGGCCTTGCCGACCGACAGGCTGGATTCGGCGAAGTCCACATTCACCACATGGCGGGCGCCGGCCTTGGCGGCAGCGACACCGACGCCACAGGTGTAGGCGAACACGTTGAGCACCGATTTGCCAGCGGCTTCGGCCATCACCTTGCGGCGTGCGGCGCGCAGGTCGAGGAACAGCCACGGATCCTGCCCGGCGTGGCGGGCCTGTACGTTGTACTTGACCCCCAGTTCGGAGAACTCCCGCAGGGCTTCGGCCTTGGCCAGCTGGGCGGGCGGCAGCGGATTGCTGACGCGCGAGTTGGAGTGGCTGCGGTCGTTGTAGACCAGGTCTAGCCCCGCACAGGCTTCCGCATAGAAGGCCGTGACGGCTTCTTCTTCGGCCACGCTCAGCGGGCTGTGGAAGCTCTGCACGAGGATCAGGTCGCCGTAGCGGTCGACGGTGAGGCCGGGACGGCCTTCCGTTGTGCCGTGGAAGAGCCGGTAGGCGTTGGTCTGTTCGGCTTCCAGGCGGGCGATCAATTCACTGCGGAGGGTGAGGGCCTGCGCCAGGGCAGGGGCGAGGGTGGCGGAGCGTTCTGGCATGGTGGTGGATCGCGTAGTGACGTTGTTATATGGCTCAGAGACCGAAGAATTCTCGGATCTTTTTGCCCAGGGCGGCAACTTCCGAGCCCCGGTTGGCATTCTGGCCGGTTTTGTCCTCAGCATACCCCCTTTCCAGGGCATGGAAATGGCTTAGGCGCTCTTCGAGGATGGACGACATGCCCTCGGCGAGCTCAGGCCGGCTGCGGATGATGTGCTCGAAGCCGGCCTTGTCGAGACGGTAGGCCTCGATGTCGGTGGCGGCAACCACCGTCGCGCGGCGCGGTGCGCCGGTCATCAGGCCGAGCTCGCCGAAGACGCTGCCCGGGCCGCGCTTTTCGAGCAGGCGCGGCGGGCTGCCGTCGGTGGGTTGCCACCAGGCTTCGGCTTCGCCGCTGACGATGATGTACAGCCAGTGAGCGATGGCGCCCTGGCGGGTCATGATGTCGCCGCGGGCGAAGGGCGCGTTGACGAGGCGGCCGGCCAGTTCCAGCTGCTCCGCCTCGGACAGGCGCGAGAACAGGTCGATCTGCGCGATGGCCTGTTGGCGGCGGTTCAGCTCGCGGGCGCGGACCTCTTCCCGGTGGGCTTCGCCTTCGGCCACCAGGTGGATCGTCTGGTCGCTGACCGCCAGGCGCAGCCCCTCCCGCTGCAGCGCGGCGAGGATGTGGTGGCGGACTTCCGAGTCCGTCGATTCGTCGGGCCCCGGATCGAGCAGCCAGTAACGCACCGCGTAATGGGCATAGCCTGGGCCGAAGTTGAGCAGCAGGCACTGGGGCGCCGGCGTGGCGCTGACATTGGGGATGCGGGCAGTGGAGATGTCCTGCAGCACGGTGCCCGTCACGCGGCCCGGCGGTACCGACAGATCCACGTCGAAGCCGACGCTGCGCCGTTGCAGCGGCAGGGTCTGGCGCTTGTTGCAGATCAGCGCGTAGCGGTTCTTCATCAGATGGCTGTTGGGGACCAGCACCCGCTCTCCGCTGCGGCAGATGATGGCGGTGTAGCGCCACTGGATGTCGCTGACGCGGCCGGCGAGGTCGTCCATCTGGATCCAGTCGCCGATCTCCAGGGAGTTGTCCATCTGCAGGGCCAGCCCGCCGAGCAGGTTGCCGAGGGTTTCCTGCATCGAGATGGCGACCACGGCGGTGAGGACTGCCGAGGTGGTCAGCAGGTGGGACAGCTGCATGCCGGCCAGGTTGAGGCGCAGGAAGGCCCAGGCCACGTAGCCTACGATGACCAGGATGTCGCCGAGGATGCCGGAGATGCGGATGCCGACCCGCGGCAGCACCACGTCGAACAGGGCCAGGCCCAGGTAGCGGATCACCGCCAGCCCTTCGCCGAACACCGCCATCTGGCGCAGCCAGTGCAGTGCGGCGGGTTCCACGTGGCCTTCCAGGCTGCCGGCCAGCAGGTCGCCGAGCAGGCAGGCGGTGAAGAACACGCCGGTATTGACGAGGGAGCGCCGCCAACTGCGCAGCGGGCCGAAGATCAGGGCGCCGCTGACGAGCATCAGCAAGATGGCGAAGGGTGCCTCCGGGCTCAGCAGGGGAATGTGCATGGTCTCGGGATGCCACTCTGGCGCGGCATCATGATCGGTGAGGCAATGGAAAACAGCCCCGCGCCTCTCGCGAGGGGCGGGGCCGGCGGCGTTCGGCGGGGGCTAGAGTGCTGCGCGCAGGCGGGCCGCCATCTCGTCGAGCTCGACGCGGCTCGGCGTGGTGGCCGGCCACACGCCCGGCAGCTTGTCGCCGGTGACGCGGGGCAGCACGTGGAGATGGAAGTGGAAGACGGTTTGCCCGCCGGCCACTTCGTTGGCCTGGAACAGGGATACGCCTTCGCAGCCGGCGGCTTCCCGCACCGCCTTGGCAACCCGCGTAGTGGTGCGGAACACCGCCTCGGCGAGCTCGTCCTCCAGCGTGTAGATGTTCTCCCGGTGGGGCTTGGCGATGACCAGCGTATGGCCCGGGTTGCCGGCCATGATGTTCAGGAAGGCGAGGGTGTGCTCATCCTCATAAACCTTCGATGCGGGCAACTCGCCGCGCACGATGCGGCAGAAAATGCAGTCGTCCATGTCTCTCTCCTCTTGATGTGTTCTTGTACTCAGTCGTCGGCTCTGTCGGCCAGTGCCTTGCGCAGGTTGTATTCGTTTTGCCAGCTTTTGCGCAAGGGGTCGGAGTGGGCGTAGTGGTGGCTTTCTTCCGGGCTCTGGGCGTGGAAGGTCTCGACGGTGCGTTGCAGCAGGTGGTGGTGTGGCAGCATCGTACCGAAGAACAGCACGTCCTCGGCGCGCTGGATCAGCACTGTGGGAAAGTTCTCCACGTCGTAGTCATCGAGCAGGTCGGCTTCGTCTTCCACGTCGAGCCACAGGAAGCGGGCGTTCGGGAAGTGTTCGGCCATGGCTTCGAAGCCGGCGCGGTAGTCGCGGCAGGTGCCGCACCAGGCGGCGCACAGGCAGGCGACGAGGAATTCGGGCGTGTCGGTTGGGGTCGTCATGGGTCGGTGTGGTCCGGAGGGGCAGGGGCGGGCGCCGCCGGGGCGCTTTCCAGGGCGATCCACTTCAGCCACTGGCCGCAGGCGTTGCGCGGGCCGCGGCGGCTGGTGCCGTGCCAGGGGCCTTCCTGGCAGGGGCCGCGGTCGTTGTCCTCATCGTATTCGACGGTGTCGGGCTCGGCACCGGGCAGCCGTTCACCGCCCCAGCGGTTGCAGCTGAGGCAGCGGCGACGTTCTGCAGACTGGGTGGCCAAGGCGAAGTTCCGCGCCGCTCAGTCGTCCAGCGTCGTCGAGGAGAGCAGGGTGCCGTCCTCGGCGTAGTCCATCAGCGTGGTTTCCTCGTCGATCACCTGCACGACCTTGGCCTGCTGCAGGGCGCCGCTCGGGTAGTAGCTGTAGTGGTGGGCGGATTCGATCTCGCCGTAGACGACCTTCTCGCAGGTGGTCATGCGGTCGGCCGCGTCGTAGTAGGCGCGGTAGAAGGTGATGCGGTTGCGCAGGTCCGCGTCTTCCAGCGGCGAGGTGAGGTTCAGCGGCAGGCTGACGCCGCTGTAGGTGACGAAGTGACGGACGGTGCTGGCGGATTCGGTGCTCATGGCGTCATAAGGCGGGTGTGGGTGGTGTCCCGCCATTATGACGCGCTGCCGCATCAATGGGGGGCCGCGGCCTCCTTGCGCAGGGCGTAGCGGTTGGCCAGCAGCGAGCAAACGAAGAGCTGGATCTGGTGGTAGAACATGATCGGCAGCACGATCAGGCCGATGGCGGGGTTGGCGCCGAAGAGCAGCTTGGCCATCGGCACGCCGGAGGCGAGGGTCTTCTTCGAGCCGCAGAACACCGTTGTGATCTCGTCCTCCACCTTGAAGCCGAAGCGCCGCGACAGCCAGGTGGTCAGCACCAGCACCAGGGCCAGCACCAGGGCGGCGCCGAGCATAGCAGTGAGCAGGGTGCCGATGCCGTTGTTGCGCCACAGGCCCGAAGCCACCGAGTCGCAGAAGGCCGAGTACACCAGCATCAGGATCACCCAGCGGTCGAGCAGGGTGGTCAGCTTCTTGTGGCGCTGGTGCCAGGCGTGCAGCAGCGGGCGCATCAGCTGGCCGAGCACGAGGGGCAGCAAGAGCAGCTTGGCGATGCTCAGCACGGTTGCGAGGAAGGGCAGGCCCTGGCCGTCCACGTGGGTGAACAGGGTCACCAGCAGCGGCGTCAGCACGATGCCCAGCACGCTCGACAGGGTGGCGTTGAAGATCGCCGCCGGCACGTTGCCGCGGGCCAGGCCAGTCATCGCCACCGACGACGAGATGGTGGACGGCAGCGCGCACAGGTAGCAGAAGCCCAGCGCCAGGTCGCGGGGCAGCCACTGGCCGACCAGCGCATCGGCGATGAACCACACCAGCGGAAACACCGCGAAGGTCATGCTCTGCACCACCGCGTGGATGCGCCAGTTCATGATGCCCTGACGCAGGCTGGTGAAGGACAGGCCCAGCCCGTGCAGGAAGAACACGATGGCGATGCCGATGTCGGTCAGTACATCGCCGTGCAGCACGCCGCCGCTGCGGCCCAGGTCGGGCAGCAGGCTGGCGAGGACGACCGCGCCGAGCATGCCGACGAGGAACCATTCCTTGTGCAGCCAGGTGCGCAGTTGCTGGAGGCCGCTTGCAGTGTTGGGGTTGGAGGGCACGATGGGCTCCGTCTCGTTATGGGTATGGTGGTGCACTCTAAGGCGTGGCAGGCTGTCTTTCTAACGACAGATCGACAACGAATGGCGATTAACAGACAAAACATTCATGACCGCTCCCAACAAGCGCAGCGTGCCGAGCCTGGCGAGCCTGCCGCGCCCGCTCTATAACCGCCACGAAAGCCTGGCCCCCGGTTCATGGACCGAGGAGCACAGCCATCCCTGGTGCCAGCTGTCCTACGCCAGCAGCGGCGTGCTCGGGGTGCGCACGGCCGCCGGCGACTACGTGGCGCCGCCGCGCTTCGCGGTGTGGATTCCGCCGGACCTGCCGCATCAGGTGGTCAATCGCCGCCGTACCGAGATGCGCAGCCTGTACGTCACGCCAGCGGCGGCGGCCGCGCTGCCGGCCGAGTGCTGCGTGCTGGAGATGAGTCCGCTGGTGCGGGAGCTGATCCGGCGTATCGGCGAGCTACCGGTGGAGTACGACGAGGCCGGCCCGGCGGGGCGGCTGGTGGCGGTGCTGCTGGACGAGCTGGCCGGGCTGCCGCGGGCCGGCTTCGGCCTGCCGCTGCCGAAAGACCGGCGCCTCGGGGTGATCTGCGCGGCGCTGCAGGAGCAGCCGGACGACACGCGCAGCCTGGCCCAGTGGGCCGTCGAGGCGGGGGCGTCGGAGCGTACGCTGGCGCGCCTGTTCGTGAAGGAGACCGGGCTGGGCTTCGGCGAGTGGCGGCAGCGCCTGCGCCTGCTGCTGTCCCTCGATGCGCTGGAGGCCGGCGACAGCGTGACGGACGTGGCCCTGGCCCATGGCTACGAATCCACGTCGGCCTTCATCGCTGCCTTTCGCAGCATGTTCGGCGTGACGCCAGGCGAATTGCGCGGCCGCGCCGCGTTATAAGAACCCCCAGGGCCGGGTTGCGCCCAGCGGCCCTCCGCGGGGGGCGGAAACCTGGGGCGGCCCGACGTTTCCATGGGCGCGGCGCGCGCTATTGCACGGTAGCGGCTTCCGGTTCGGCCGGGGCGTTCATCTGGCGCAGCGTGGCGACCAGGTCGGTGAAGCGCTCGCCCTGCACCACCACGTGGGCGTGCAGCAGGCTGGCGGCCTGTTCGCCGTCGCCGGCGACGATCGCCTCGACGATGCCGGCGTGCTCCGAGAACGAGGACTGCATGCGGTTGCGCACCCGCAGCTGCAGGCGCCGGTAGGGGCGCAGGCGGCGGTGCAGCGCGGTGGCCTGCTCGGCGAGGAAGCCGTTGTGGCTCGCTTCGTAGATGCGGCGATGGAAGACCTCGTTGAGCTGGTAATACAGATCCGGCTTGCCGGCGTCCCGTGCTTCCTCGCAGGCCTGGTGGGCGTCGCGCAGGCGGGCCAGCTCGGCCGGCAGGATGCGCCGCGCGGCCAGGCGACCGCACATCGACTCCAGTTCGGCCATCACCTCGAACATCTCGCACAGGCGGTCGGCGCTCATTTCCGGCACGGTCGCGCCGCGGCGCGGGCGGATCTCCACCAGGCCGATCGACGCCAGCTGGATCAGCGCCTCACGGATCGGCGTGCGCGACACACCGAAGGCGGCGGCCAGTTCCTGTTCGTCCAGGCGCATGCCCGGCGGGTACACGCCGGTGACGATGCGTTCCTCGATTTCCTCGCCCAGTTGCTCCGAGCGCCGGACCGGCGTGGGGTTGAGTGCGTCCATGTTTTGGCTCCTTTCGATTGACTATACAAAGCCCTTGACTTTGTGTCCACGGAGATTAATCTTGTATACACAAACAAAACTTATGAATACATAAGCGTCACTGGTGAATTCATGGGTCGCGTTGAAAGCTCATCAAGAAGCTCGTTTAAACCCATCACCGTGGCTTGGCCACACAAGGAGGAAACGAAATGATCATTTACGGAACGGCCATCCTGGCCGCCTGCCATCTGCTCGGCGTCTATATAGGCGACCTGCTGGGCGCCTTCATCGGCGTGAAGGCCAACGTCGGTGGCGTCGGCATCGCAATGATGCTGCTGATCTCGGCGCGGGTTTATCTGCACAAGCGCGGCCTGATGCCCGACACCACGGAAGCGGGTGTCGGTTTCTGGGCCGCCATGTACATCCCGGTGGTGGTCGCCATGGCCGCCCAGCAGAACGTGGTGGCGGCCCTCAAGGGCGGCCCGGTGGCGCTGATCTCTGCCATCGGCGCAGTGCTGCTGTGCGCCTGCACGATTGCCCTGATCAACCGCACGGGACCGAAGCGCCAGGACACCGCCTGGCAGACCGGCACCGTGGCCGAAGAGTCCTGAGCCGGAGGAGACCAGCATGGAAATGATTGAACACGCCATCCGCGAAAACAGCCTCGTCGGCGCCTTCGCCTTCGTCGGCCTGATCATGTGGATCTCGGTCCACCTGTCCCGCAAGCTCACCTTCGGCCGCGTGCATGGCTCGGCCATCGCCATCGTGATCGGCCTGGCGCTGGCCTACTGGGGCGGCATCCAGACCGGTGGCAGCAAGGGCCTCGCCGACCTCAAGCTGTTTGCCGGCATCGGCCTGATGGGCGGCGCGATGATGCGCGACTTCGCGATCGTCGCCACCGCCTTCGAGGTGCAGGTGGATGAAGCGAAGAAGGCCGGCCTGGTCGGCGTGATGGCCTTGCTGCTGGGCACCATCATTCCGTTCATCGTCGGCGCCTCCGTGGCCTGGTCGATGGGCTACACCGACGCGGTGGCGATGACCACCATCGGCGCCGGCGCGGTGACCTACATCGTCGGCCCGGTGACCGGTGCGGCCATCGGCGCCAGCTCCGACCTGATGGCGCTGGCGATTGCCACCGGCCTCATCAAGGCCATCATGGTGATGGTGTTCACGCCGGTCGCCGCCCGTTTCATGGGTCTCGACAACCCGCGCTCGGCGATGGTCTTCGGCGGCCTCGCCGGCACCGTCAGCGGCGTGTCGGCCGGCCTTGCCGCCACCGACCGGCGCCTGGTGCCCTACGGCGCGCTGGTCGCCACCTTCCACACCGGCCTGGGCTGCCTGATGGGCCCGTCGGTCCTGTTCCTGGCCACCAAGGCCATCGTCGGCTGAGCCGACTCCCCAACCTGACACAACAGGAGATTCCATGAACGCTCCCCATCCTGCCGGAGCCTGGGACACCCGTCGCCGTGGCCGCCAGCAGCGCCTGGAACGGGCCGCTGCCCTCGGGCTGGCGCGCCGCGTCGAGGCGCCTCGCGTCGGCGAGCTGCTCGAAGCGGTGATCGAACCAGGCGACCGGGTCTGCCTCGAAGGCAACAACCAGAAGCAGGCCGACTTCCTTTCCGAAACCCTGGCCGACTGCAGCCCCGAACGCCTGCACGACCTGCACATGGTGCAGTCGGTGCTGGCCCTGCCCAGCCATGTGGATTTGTTCGAGCGCGGCATCGCCAGCAAGCTCGACTTCTCCTTCTCCGGCCCCCAGGGCGGCCGCCTGGCCCGCTTGGTGCAGGACCGCCAGATCGAGATCGGCGCGATCCACACCTACCTGGAGCTGTTCGGGCGCTACTTCGTGGATCTGACCCCGAACGTGTGCCTGATCGCCGCCCACGCTGCGGACGCCGCCGGCAACCTGTACACCGGCGCCAACACCGAGGACACGCCGGCCATCGTCGAGGCGACGGCCTTCAAGGGCGGCATCGTGATCGCCCAGGTGAACGAGCTGGTGGATACGCTGCCGCGAGTGGACGTCCCCGCCGACTGGGTGGACTTCTACGTGGTCGCGCCGCGGCCCAACTACATCGAGCCGCTGTTCACCCGCGACCCGGCGCAGATCACCGACGTGCAGGTGCTGATGGCGATGATGGCGCTGAAGGGCATCTACGCCGAGTACGGCGTGAAGCGCCTCAACCACGGCATCGGCTTCGACACCGCCGCCATCGAGCTGCTGCTGCCGACCTACGCCACCGAGCTGGGCCTGAAGGGCAAGATCTGCACCCATTGGGCGCTCAACCCGCACCCGACGCTGATCCCGGCCATCGAGTCCGGCTGCGTCGAGTCCATCCACAGCTTCGGCTCCGAAGTCGGCATGGAGAACTACATCGCGGCCCGCTCCGATGTGTTCTTCACCGGCGCGGACGGCAGCATGCGTTCCAACCGGGCCTTCAGCCAGACAGCAGGCCTCTACGCCTGCGACATGTTCATCGGCTCGACGCTGCAGATGGACCTGGCTGGCAACAGCTCGACCGCCACGCTGGGGCGCATCACTGGCTTCGGCGGCGCGCCCAACATGGGCTCCGATCCCCACGGCCGCCGCCACGCCTCGCCGGCCTGGCTGAAGGCCGGCCGCGAAGCCGGCGGACCGAACGCCATCCGTGGCCGCAAGCTGGTCGTGCAGATGGTCGAGACCTTCCGCGAGCACATGGCGCCGGTTTTCGTCGAGGAACTGGACGCCTGGAAGCTGCAGGAGAGCATGGGCATGGAGCTGCCGCCGATCATGATCTACGGCGACGACGTGACCCACATCGTGACCGAGGAGGGCATTGCCAACCTGCTGCTGTGCCGCACGCCGGAAGAGCGCGAGCAGGCGATCCGCGGCGTTGCCGGCTTCACGCCGGTGGGCATGGCCCGCGACCGCCAGATGGTCGAGCAGCTGCGCCAGCGCGGTGTGATCCGCCGCGCCGAAGACCTGGGCATCGATCCCCGTCGGGCCAACCGCGACCTGCTCGCGGCCCGTTCCATCAAAGACCTCGTGCGCTGGTCGGGCGGCCTCTATGCCCCGCCGGCCCGTTTCCGCAACTGGTGAGCCCCATGGAAAAACTCGAATTCCGTTTCCCCGCCCAGCCCGCCACGCCGGCCGCCGGCGCGGCCCTGTGTGGCGTGGTCGGCTCCGGCAACCTGGAGATCCTGATCCGCCCGGGCGACGAGGCCGACGCCTGCGTCGTGTCGGTGAAGACCTCGGCCCGCGGCTTCGGCCGCATCTGGGAGGCCGTCATCGCCGAATTCGCTGCCCGCCACGCGGCCGGAGGCACCCGCATCGCCATCAACGACATGGGGGCGACCCCGGCGGTCGTCAGCCTGCGCCTGGGCCAGGCCCTCGGCGAATACACCGGAGGTGTCCAATGAACGCGCCCGTGGCCAACCAGCTGGTGCTGCGCCGCAGTTACTTCGAGGCCAGCGCCCGTGCCCGTGTGGCGGCGGTGCTGGATGCCGGCAGCTTCCGCGAATTCCTGCCGCCGGAGGCCTCCGAGCCGAGCCCGCACCTGGCGGTGCTGGACATCCCCGGCGCCTTCGACGATGGCGTGATCGTCGGTTCCGCGACCCTTGGCGGCCGGCCGGTGCTGGTGATCGCCCAGGAAGGGCAGTTCATGGGCGGGGCGGTGGGCGAGATCCACGGCGCCAAGATCGTCGGCCTGCTGCGCCGCGCGGCGCAGGAGAAGCCGGCGGCGGTGATCTTCATGGCGGACTCCGGCGGCGTGCGCCTGCACGAGGCCAACGCCGGCCTGATCGCCATTTCCGAAGTCATGCGTGCGGTGCTCGACACCCGCGCGGCCGGCGTGCCGGTGATTGCGCTGGTCGGCGGCAGCTGCGGCGCCTTCGGCGGCATGGGTATCGTGTCGCGCCTGTGCTCGGCGATCGTGATGTCCGAGGAGGGGCGGCTGGCCCTGTCCGGCCCGGAGGTCATCGAGACCGTCGCCGGCGTCGAGGAGTTCGACTCCAAGGACCGCGCGCTGGTGTGGCGTGTGACCGGCGGCAAGCACCGCTACCTGACCGGCGACTGCGCCGAACTGGTGGAGGACGATGCGGCCAGCTTCCGTGACGGCGCCATCGCACTGCTCGCCGGCTGGCAGGAACCCGTACCGGCGAGCAGCACGCTGCGTGCCGAGCAGGCACGCCTGACCGAGCGCCGCCAACGTTTCGCCGGTCTGCGTGACGGCCTCGACGTGTGGCAGGCCCTTGGCGTTGCCGAACCCAGACAGATTCCGCTGATGGACCGGGACAGCCTGGTCGCCCTGAAGAAAGGATTGCCGGCATGAGCCTCCAGCACATTCTCGACGGCCTCTTCCCGGCCGGACACGACGTGAGCGTCCACGGCCAGCTCGTCGCCGGCTGCGCCCAGACCGCCCTCGGCACGGTGGCGGTGCTCGGCACCACCGACGCCGCCGCCATCGGCCACGACATCGCCCTCGGCCTGGCTGGGCGGGTGCTCGACGTGGTGGATCAGCATCCCGGCCGGCCCATCGTCTTCCTCGTCGATACCAAGGGCCAGGCCCTGTCCCGTGCGGAAGAACTGCTGTGCCTCAACGGCAGCCTGGCCCATCTGGCCCGTTGCGTGGATCTGGCCCGCCGGCAGGGGCATGTGAGCCTCGCACTGGTCACCGGCGAGGCGGTCAGCGGCGGCTTTCTGTCCTTCGGCCTGATGGCGGACAAGACCTACGCGCTGGCCGACGCCCAGGTGCGGGTGATGGACCTGAAGGCGATGGCGCGGGTTACCAAGATCCCCCACGAACGCCTGCAGGAACTCGCCGCCGAGTCGCCGACCTTCGCGCCCGGCGCCGAGAACTACCTGCGCATGGGTGCCATTGAGGCGATCTGGGATGCGCCGCGTGCCGCGCTGCTGGAGGCGGCGCTGGCTGGCCAGCAGGCCGCCGGGCCAGCCGTCGACGAGCGGATGGCCCGCGGTGCGGAGCGGGGCGGGCGCCATCTCGCCGTCGCCACGGCGGCGGCCGTGGTGTCGGCCTGAGGCACGCGGCCATGCGTCGCCACGATCTGGCCATGGTGCGCGCAGGGGCGCCAGTGCGCTTCCTGTGCGGGGCGCTCGACGAAGCCTTGTCGGCGCGGGTTGCCGCGTGGATCGCCGCCGGCCGGCCGCTGGTGGTAGCGCGCCAGCTGGCCGGCGGCAGTGAAGCGTTGCTGGGGCTGACCCTGCCGGCCGCCGAAGGGCGCCGGCGCGTCGGCTGCTTGGTGGAGCGGGCGGATCTGCTGCAGGTCCGCCGTCCGCTGGCCGTTGCCGAGTGCCTGCATCGCCTGGCCGACGACGTGGCCGCGCCGCTGGCCGCGCTGGCGGAGCGGCTGGCGGCGGCCGGCGTGAGCGTCGGCGTCTACGGCTCGCTGGCCTGGGAGGCCTTGAGCGGCGAGGGCTACCGCCACCCGGAGTCCGACGTGGACCTGATCTGCGACGTGGCCTCCGCCGCCCAGGCCGAGGCCTGTCTGCGTCTGCTCGCCGATGGTGCTGTGGCGCTGCCCTGCGGGCTCGACGGGGAGATCCGCTTCCCGGACGGCTGCGCGGTGGCCTGGCGGGAGCTGGGTGCCGCCTGGGGCAAGCCCGACGCGAAGGTGCTCGTGAAGGGCGGCGTCGACGTCGGTCTGTTGCCTTTGGCGGTCGTGCTGGAACAGTTCGAGGAGGATGCGCTGCATGTCTGACGCCCTTGCCCTGCGCCGGGAGGATTTCTGCCCGGCCGTTTTGCCCACCGCCTCCGTGGAGGGCTTCGCGGCCCGCGTCGGCAGCCTGGCCATCCGCGCCCTGTACCGGGAGGTGGCGCTGTCGCCGAAGCCCGGTCTGGTCAGCCCGGCCGATTCCGGCAGCCACACGGACATGGATTTCCGCACTTTCGTGCGCAGCCTGCAGTCCCTGCGCGATTACTTTCCCGAGATCGCCCGTGTCGGCGCCGCCAGCCCGTCCTTCGAGCCGCTGCGCCAGCTCGGCGTGGCGGCGGAGGCGAAGATGCTGCAGGCGACCGGCGGAGTCAACACGCACCGCGGGGCGATCTTCAACATCGGGCTGCTGTGCGCCGCCGCCGGCGCGCTGCATGCGGAGGGGCGTGATTTTGCCGCGACCGATGTGTGCGCCGAGGTGACGCGGCGCTGGGGGGCGGCGATCCTCGGATCGGCCAGCCCCGCGTCCCACAGCCACGGCGCGGAGGTGGCGCGGCGCTACGGTAGCGGCGGCGCCCGGCGGGAGGCGGCGGATGGATTTCCTGCTGCACTGGAGGTGGGTTTGCCGGCTTACCGGGAGGCCCTGCGCCTGACCGGCGATCCCCAGCGCGCCGCGCTGCAGTGCCTCTTCGCGCTGATCGCCCGCCTCGAAGATACCAACCTGCTGTGGCGTGGCGGGCCCGAAGGGCTGGCCTTTGCCCAGTGGTGTGCACTGGATTTCCTCGCTGCCGGCGGCGTGGCCGCGGAGGGCTGGGAGGCGAGGGCGCAGCAGATCCACCGGGAATTCGTCGCGCGTAACCTGAGCCCCGGCGGCAGCGCCGACTTGCTCGGGGTCACGCTCTTTCTCGACGCACTCTGAGGCCACCCATGCGCCTGGCAATTCTGTTCAGCGGGCAGGGGAACCAGCAGCCCGCTCATTTCGATGCCTTGCGGCAAGGCGCATCGCCCGAACTGGGTGCGGCGCTAGCTGAGACGATCCCGGAGACATGGCACACGGTGGCGCTTTCCCTTGCCGAGCTGCAGGCCAACCGGGTCGCCCAGCCGTTGATCTTTGCCTACCAGATGCACCTGTGGCGCCAGTTGCAACCTGCGCTGCCGCGGCCGGTGGCCGTGGCAGGCTATTCCCTCGGCGAAATGGCGGCCTGCTGCGCCGCCGGCGCCTTTCCGCTGGAGGCCGGCGTTGCGCTGTGCGTGCAGCGGGCGGCGCTGATGGATGCCTGCGTGGACGGCCCGGCCGGCTTGCTGGCGGTGCTCGGCCTGCGTGCCGAGGTGGTGGCGGAACTGGCGGCGCGCTGCGGTCTGCTGGTGGCGATCCGCAACGGGCCGGACCACTTCGTGCTCGGCGGGCACGCCGCTGGCCTCGTCGAAGCCGAACAACTGGCGCAGGCGGCGGGGGCGAGCCGGGTGGTGCGCCTCGGCGTCGGCACGCCATCCCATACGCCCTTGCTGGCGGCGGCCAGTGTCGGTTTCGCAACCTTGCTGGCGCCGTACCGCAGCGGCCGGCTGGCCTTTCCGGTCTTCAGCGCCATCGACGGACGGGCGGCCCGCACTGCGGCCGACGGCATGGACGCGCTGTCGCGCCAGATCAGCACGCCGCTGGACTGGGACGCCTGCCTCGGCGCGGTGCTGGAGATGCAGCCGGACGTGGTACTGGAGATCGGCCCCGGCAACGCGCTGGCGCGCATGTGGGGCGAGCGGGACAATGGTGTGCCGGTGCGCGCGTCGGACGATTTCCGTAGCGCCGCCGGCATCATCGACTGGGTGCGCGCGCGGGGCTGATCCCGCGCAGTGAGCCGGCCTTAGCTAGCCGGGTTCAGGGCTTGGCCGGCGCGGCGGCCTGGGCCTTGAGCGGCGCGCGCAGGGCCTCGAAGCGGGCCGGCGCGACGTATTGCAGGAGTTCCTTGCCCTTGCTGTCGAGCACCAGGTCCAGGCCCTTTTCCGGGTAGAGCAGGTGTTCCAGGTGGTCGTTGACGCGGATGCGCTCGGCCGGCGCGCCGAAGCGTTCCTGGACCACCGCGTCGTCCAGATTGACGCTCGGGATGAAGGCCAGGCCGCGGATCCGCGCGGCGAGGGCGGCGGCCCGGTCGGTGTCGGCCAGCGTGGCCTTGCGGGTGGTGCTCTGCATGTACTCGGTCTTCGGCGAGCGCTCGCGCATGCCTTCGATGGCGGCCTTGTCGAAGTCGGCCGTGACGATCAGCTTGCCGGCCACGAAGCCGGTGGTGACGCTCTCGTAATAGCCTTCCACGTTGCCCGTCTCGTTGGGTTCGGCGATCACCGCCAGCTGCAACTCCTCACCGAAGCGGGCGCGGGCGTCGGCCAGCGTGCTGCGCCCGAGGGTCAGCCCGAAGACCCGCGCTTCGCCTCCCGGCAGCACGTCGATCTGCCACGGCAGGCCGGAGGTGGGCACCGCCTTCGGGTCGAAGTGAGCGTACTGCCACGCGGCGGGGCCGACGATCAGGGCCAGGATCAACAGGACGACGGCAAGGGCGATCTTCATGGGGACGGGGACGGAGTTTGGCGGAGGCATGGAGGGCGGATGAACCTGTCCTCCACGGCGTTCAGTGGGGTGCGTGGAAGCCTTCCGGCACCTTGGCGTGGAAGACCACCGGCACGGCGGGCATGTCGAGCACGGACTGGCGGATCTTGCCGACCACGTGCATCTCGCAGCGCTTGCAGTCGAATCTGAGGGTCAGCTTTTCCTTGCCGTTGATCAGCGTCATCGGGTCGGGGCGGATGCCCTTCACTTCCTTCGGGCACAGGTTGAAGCTGTAGCGCAGGCAGTGCTTGGTGATCATCAGCGAGGCGTCGTCCACGTGCTCGTTGGCCTCGTAGGCGGCCTCGATCAGTTGCACACCGTGGCGCTGGTAGAAGTCCCGCGCCTTCTGGTTGAGCACGTTGGCCAGGTAGCTGAGTTCGGTCTGCGGATACGGCACCGGCGGTTCGACCGCCGCCCGGCGCGGCAGCGGCGCCAGCGCTGCGAGGCGCGCGGCTTCCAGCTTTTCGACAGCCTCGCGGCGCAGCGCGTTGATGGCGCCGGCGGGCAGGAACCAGGCCTGGTCGAGCTGCAGCTCGATGGCGCGGGCGGTGAAGATCGTCGCGCCGAGCTTGCCGAGGTTGTCACGCAGGCCGGCGAGGGCGCGCTCGGCGTCCTTGGCGGGCTCCTTGGCATGGGGCAGTTCGGCGCAGGCGGACACGCCGGTCTCGTCGGTGAGGGTCAGCGCGAAGCCGTCCGGCGTTTCGGTGAGTTGCAGATCCACTCCGATGCGGCGCTCGGCGGACTTTTTCTCGAGCATCTTCTCGAACTCGTGGTCGCGGTTGCGGAACACGCCGCTGCCGGGGAAGAGCTCGGCCGGCACGGCGTCGGCGGTATGTACGCGGAAATCGTCGCCGACGCGCTCGGCGCGGTTCACCCGCAGGCCGACGAGTTCGCCCTTGCGGTCGTAGAAGCTCAGGCCGTCGCCGTTGTGCAGCTCGACGGCGCTGGTGGTGTCGAACCAGCGGCGCTGCTTGCCGTCCAGGCGGATCACGCTGCCCACCGGCTCGCCGACGAACTTGGGCGAGTCGAAGGCGCCGATGTCGGCGGTGCGGCCATTGACGAAGTAGTCGGTGGCGCCGCGGTTGAAGGTTTTGTCGGCCAGCGGCTGGAACAGGAAGGTGCTGCGCCCGGCGGACGTGCGGCTGTATTCCGGCGTGTCCTCCATGATCTCGTCGAGCAGCAGGCGGTAGTGGGCGGTGATGTTCTTCACGTAGGCCATGTCCTTGTAGCGGCCTTCGATCTTGAAGCTGGAAATCCCCGCCTCGGCCAGCGCGCGCAGGTTGGCGCTCTGGTTGTTGTCCTTCATGGACAGCAGGTGCTGGTTGCTGGCGACCAGGTTGCCGTCCTTGTCGGCGAGGTCGTAGGGCAGGCGGCAGGCCTGGGAGCACTCGCCGCGGTTGGCGCTGCGGCCGGTGTGGGCGTGGCTGATGTAGCACTGGCCGGAGAAGGCCACGCACAGCGCGCCGTGCACGAAGAACTCCAGCGCGCAGTCGGTGGCGGCGGCGACCTTGCGGATCTCGGTGAGCGTCATTTCCCGCGCCAGCACGATCTGCGAGAAGCCCACGTCCTGCAGGAAGCGCGCCTTGTCGGCGTGGCGGATGTCGGTCTGGGTGCTGGCGTGCAACTGGATCGGCGGCAGGTCGAGCTCCAGCAGGCCCATGTCCTGCACGATCAGCGCGTCGGCACCGGCTTCGTGGAGCTGGCGGATCAGGCGCTCGGCGCTGGCTACTTCCTCGTCGTGGAGGATGGTGTTGCAGGCGACGAAGATGCGCGCGCCGAAGCGGTGGGCGTGGCGGGTCAGGCGCTCGATGTCCGCGATGGTGTTCTCGGCGTTGGCGCGGGCGCCGAAGGCCGGGCCGCCGATGTACACGGCGTCGGCCCCGTGGTTGATGGCCTCGATGCCGATGTCCGCGTTCTTGGCGGGGGCGAGGAGTTCGAGCTGCTTGCGGGAATGGGTCATGGTGGTGCTCTCGGGGGTGAGTACGCTGCTCGTCCGGCAGCTCGCAACCCGCCATTATCCCCGGTCCCGCGGGGGGCGTCGACCATGGCCCCAAGACCCGCGCCGGGCCTGGATTTGCGTTTGCTCAGCGGTGCACGCAGGTCTCGGTGCCGAAGTTGCCGTCCTTGAATTCGGGCTCGTAGTAGTACTTGCTGAAGCGCCACTTGCCGCCCTTGGTCTTGCTGAAGGCGGCGATGCCGGTGCCGTAGTCCTTGGTGCTGGCGTCGGTCAGCGCGAAGTGGATGGCCATCTGGCGGCCGTTGGCGGCGGCGTGGCCCGGGTAGGCGCCGTAGCCGGGGACTTCCAGCTTGAAGCTGTAGGCGCCGAGCTTGCCGGTGCTCTGGCCGGGCACCCGTTCGAGGGTCACGGTGCCGGTGTACTTGCCTTCGTGGCTGTCGTCGCCGGTGCAGTCGTAGGTGCCGCTGAAGTCCTCGCCGGTGAAGGGGGCGTGGGCGTGGGCTGCACTGCAGGCAAGACAGAGGATGAGGGTGGAAAGGCGCTTCACGGTCGGGGGCTCCGGCTGGGGTCGAAAGGCCTTATTGAACCACGATGCCGACGTCCTGTTCAGCCGGCAGCCCCAGCCAGCGTTCCATTGCGTCGAGCAACGCATCGGGCTCGAAGGGCTTGATCAGGTAGTCGTCCATGCCGGCACTCAGGCAGCGACGCCGGTCCTCCGTAAAAGCGTTGGCCGTCATCGCCAGGATCGGTACGCGGGCGTACTCAGGCAGCTGGCGGATCCGGCGGGTGGCTTCGAGGCCGTCCACCTCGGGCATCTGCATGTCCATCAGGATCAGCGCGTATAGTTTGCCGGCTGCTTTTTCCACGGCGATGCGTCCGTTCTCGGCCCAATCCACGTGCAGGCCGGCCTCTTCGAGCAATTCGCGGGTGATTTCCAGGTTGACCGGTTCGTCTTCGACCACCAGCACCTGGGCTCCCCGTGGAAGAGGGCGCTGCAAGAGGCCGGCTGGCGCGGTGAGGGGGGCTGCGCCTGCTGGAACGGCGGCGAAGCCCACGACGCACCAGAAGGTGCTGCCACTGCCGGGCTCGCTGTCGGCGCCGATGCTGCCGCCCATCAGGCTGACCAGGCGCCGGCTGATGGCGAGTCCCAGACCGGTGCCGCCGTATTGCCGGGTGGTGGAGTGGTCGGCTTGCTCGAAGGCCTCGAAGATCCGCTCCAGCGCGTTCTGCGGGATGCCGATGCCGGTGTCGCTGACTTCGAAGCGGACCCGCACGAGGCCGGTTTCGTCGTCTTCCAGTTTGTGGGCACGGATGCTGATGCCGCCTTCGGCGGTGAACTTCAGCGCGTTGCCGGTCAGGTTCAGCAGCACCTGGCCGACGCGCTGGCCGTCGCCGATGAACTGGAGGTCGGTCAGTGCCGGGGCGATGTCCATCGCGAGCAGCAGCCCCTTGTCGCGCACGGCGCCACCGATCAGTGCATCCAGCGTGTGGAACAGTTCCGGCAGCGTGAAGGGCGACTGCGATAGTTCGAGCTTGTCCGCTTCGATCCGCGACAGATCGAGGATGTCGTTGATGACGCCGAGGAGATGGCGGCCGGAGCCGATGATCTTGTCGAGCTGGTGCTGTTGCGTTGATGTGGCGCCGCGTTGGAGCAGGTGGGACATGCCCAGGATGCCGTTGAGCGGCGTGCGGATCTCGTGGCTCATGTTGGCGAGAAAGGTGCTCTTGGCTAGGCTGGCCGCTTCGGCGGCGTCCCGTGCGCGCTCCAGCTCCGTACGCGCGAGGAAGTCCCGGCGGATCAACCATTCCCTCCACCAGCCGACCCCGGCGGCGAGGATGAAGACGGTGAGGGCCTGGTAGCTCCAGTAGGCGAAGGCATGGAGTTCGCTGCTGATCCCGGCCCGGATCGCATACATGAAGGCGGCGAGGATGGTGAGGCCCGCGCCGAAGGCGATGCGGAACTGCACGCCGAGAATCACGAAGATGTAGAGTTCGAGGAAGGTGAAGTTGAGCACGCCGACCCACGACGACAGGCCGCCGGCGCCGCCCTGGTTGTCGATGCGGGCCAGAACCCAGAACAAGCTGAGTGAAATGCAGACCAGTGAGCCCGCCATGACGGCCTGCCAGTTGCGCCTGGCGGTGTCGGTGAACGAATAGCCGATGGCCAGCAGCAGCAAAGGCGCGCTGAGCGTCAGGCGGCCGAGGTTGGCACTGACGTCGGGGAATACCATGAAATCCACCGCACAGTCGCCCAGCACGAGGAGCAGGCCGAGCACCAGGCTGGCCTGGGCGAAGCGGTGGTAGTAGTCGGTGTAATAGGCGCTGAAATGCTTTTCGAGCCGCGAATCGAGAAAGCGCAGGAACAGGCCGTAGGCCAGCGTGGAGTCGGGGGCGGAGGCGGTGTGGTGAGTCACGGGAGCGGTAGATCGGATCGCGGTGTCCCGATTGTCCGTGCTCGCAGTGGGGAAAAGTGTTACGCGGGGTGGCGGGTGTGTACTTCGCCACACCCGCTCGATTCAGCGCCGGGTTAAGTGATAAAAATGATATTTTTCAGTGGTTTAAATTGGATTTCTGGGGGTGGTCACGGCTTCAGAACGAAGAGCCGGGCGTTTGAAGGAAGCTGATCTCTTCCGGTGACGACGGCCGTCCGAGCACCGCATTGCGGTGGGGATAGCGCCCGAAGCGATCGATGATGGCCTTGTGGCGCAGTTCGAAGTCCAGGTTGCTCTCCAGGCCAGGCTGGCTGAACAGGCGGACCGCGTGGGTATGGATCAGCGCCGATTCGCTGTGCATGTAGGGCATGTACAGGAAGGCGCGGCGGGCGACCGGCAGTTCGAGGTCGGCGCCGGCGGCCACGGCGGTCTGGGCCAGTATCAAGGCCATGCCGTCGCAGGCGAAGGCGCGTGGGTCGTCACGGAAGAGGTTGCGGGAAAACTGGTCGAGCACGATGATCTCGGCCAGCCGCCCATCGGCGGTGGCACGCCAGGCGTGCAGTTCGCCGCTGGCCGCTGCCGCGTACACCGCCCCGAAACGGGTGACGATGAGGCGGTCGAATTCGTCCGAGCGGGCAAACCATTGCCTGGGCGTGCTTTCTTTGAACCAGAAATCGAGTACGGCTTCGGAGTCGGGCAGGGATGCGGCCATGCTGCGTTGTCCTCCTGATCTTGCGGGGCAGGGTTGTAAAACGGAATCATGAATCATCGCGCGCGCTTTCTTGCGCTTCAGTCGCTGCTGCACGACCACCAGGCCTTCTGGCGGCCGCCCCCATTCTATGTGCATCGCCCGGCCTGGTGCGAGCAGTGGCCGGCCCTGGCGGAGGCGGTGCTAGGGCTGGAGGATGCTGCGCTTGAAGCCCTGGTTGCGTCGCCGGACGATTGCCGCGCCTGGCTGGCGGGCCATCTGCCGCTTGCCGTTGAACTGGGCTACCTGAGCGATGTGGCACCGCTGCCGGCCCGCAGCCTGGCGCCGAGCGGGCCGCATTTCGACTGGTTCATCCCTGGCCGCAAGCGGGCCCAGATCGAAGCTTTCGCCAGCCACGGGCCGGCGGTGGCGGCGCCGCTGCTGGAGTGGTGCGCCGGCAAGGGCCACCTCGGTCGCCGGCTGGCTCTCAGCGACGGACAGCCGGTGAGCTCGCTGGAGATCGATCCGGAGCTGTGCGCGGACGCCGGGCGGCTGGCGGCCCGCGTCGGCGTGGCGCAGCAGGTGGTGTGCGCCGATGCGCTCGAAGCGTCGTCGCGGGCCCAAGTGCGTGGCCGCGAGGTGCTGGCCCTGCATGCCTGCGGAGAACTCCACCGCTCCCTCGTGCGCAGCGCGGGCGGTGACGGCGCCCATGCCTACCGGATCGCGCCGTGCTGCTACTACCGCGGTGCCCAGGACGGCTACCGGCCGGTCAGCCGCGAAGCCTCGCTGCCGCTGGACGGGCGCGCGCTGCGCCTGGCGGTGACCGAAACCGTGACGGCACCCCAGCGCCAGCGTCAGCGCCTGGCCCGCGACCAGGCCTGGAAGCTGGGCTTCATCGCGCTGCGCAATGCGTTGGAAGGGGAGGCCATCCGGCCGTTTCCGCCGATGCAGTCGCAGCTGCTGTCCGGTGATTTTCCCGCTTACGGAGAGGCGGTGGCGCGGCGCCAGGGCGTCAGTCTGCCGGCGCAGGTGGACTGGGCGCACTGGCTGGCGGTCGGCGAACGGCGCCGTGGCGAAGTCCGCCGCCTGGAGCTCGTCCGCCATGCCTTCCGCCGCCCGCTGGAGATGTGGCTGGTGATGGACCTGGCGCGCGGCTTCGAGGAAGCCGGTTTCCGGGTGGATGTCGGCACCTTCTGTGAGCGCAGCCTCACGCCGCGCAATCTGATGGTGCTGGCCCGGCGCGACGGGTGAGCCGCGGCAGACCTACAGGCGGAATGCCCCCATCGACTGCCGGAGGGTGTCGGCGCGCCGTTGCAGGTCCCGCGTTTCCTGCTGGATGCGCTGGGCGGCTTCGGCGTTGCTTCTGGATTGCCGGGCGAGGGCGTCGGCCGTGCTGGTGATGTTGCCGATGGCGGCATCCTGCTCGCGCACGTGGTCGGCCATCGCGGAAATACTGGCATTCACCGCCTCGGTGGCGGCGATGGTGTTCTCCAGCTGGCGCGCCGCCTCGTCGCTTTGTGCGACGCCGGTGGAGAGCCGGTCGTTACTGTCGGAGATGGCTTTCTCCACTGCGGAGCAGTCGTTGGCCAGGCTGCGGGTCACGGCTTCGATCTGATCGGCCGTCTGGGCCGATTTTTCGGCCAGCTTGCGTACCTCGTCGGCGACGACGGCGAAGCCGCGGCCCTGCTCGCCGGCGCGGGCTGCCTCGATGGCAGCATTGAGGGCCAGCAGATTGGTCTGGTCCGCGATTTCCTTGACCTGCTGGGTCAGCAGGCCGATGTTGCCGGTGCTGGCAACGAATTTCGATACTACGGCCTGGGTGTTGCCGAGGCCGTCGGCAACGTCGTGCACTTCGCCGATCAGTGCGCTCACCATCCGCTGGCCGGCCTGGGTGCTGCTGCGGGCCTCGGCGGCTTCCTGGCTGACGCGCCGGGATTCTTCGGCAAGCGTACGGATGACGGCGCTCATTTCCTCCATCGTCGCGGCCAAAGCGCTGGCCGCATCGCTCTGACGATGGGTGTCGCTCAGGATGCCGGTGGCGTTGGCATCCATTGCGGCGCAGCCCTGGTGGACGGCCTCTGCGGATTGCTTGGCTTCACCGATCAGGCCCACCAGTTGGCGACGCAGGCTCTCGGCGCTGTCGGCGAGCAGGCCGATTTCGCCGTCCATGCGGAGCGTCGGCGGGTGGCCGAGATTGCCGTCCGCCAACTGGCGCAGGGTTGTGACGAGCGTATGGGTCGGTGCCACGATCGAGCGGCGGATCAGCACCACGAAGAGCGCCACCGCGCCGGCCAGCGCCAGGCCCATGGCCACCACAGCGACGATGACGCCCTGGCGGGCCCGTGCATCGGCGTCCTGTTGGGCCTGGGCCGCCGCCTGGGCGATATTTTCGACGGCATCGTTGAGCAGTTTGGTCGGCGTGCGGTCGATACCGGTGACGGCCGTGTCGCCGGCCTGCGGGTCGCCGTCGGCGGCCTTGAAGGCTTCCAGCCCCCGGCGATAGCCTTCGGCCATCTGCCGGTGGGCGTCGAGGAATTCACCGATGCGCTGCCGGGCCTGCCCGCTGACCGCCGGGTTCTGTTGCAGGGCAGTCAGCTTGTCGCGCACTAAGGCCTCCTCGTCCTCGAAGCCCTTCCAGTACTTGTCCCGCTTGGCCGGATCCTTGCCGCGCAAGAGCACGTTCTTCCATTCCTGCACCTGGATCTTGAAATGGCTTTCGACGCGCTGGATCTCGGTCTGGGCGTCCTTCAGGCCGGTGACCCCGTTCTTGTAATGATCGAGGGCTCCAAGCAGGGAGGCCGCGCCGATGCCGCCGCCCGCGACGACGACCAGCAGCGCAACGATCTGGGCGAGGATGAGCTTGCCGGCGATGGATTTTTTGTGGGGACTCATGGCGGTGCTCCCGTGGAGCGATGGGAGTGGGGGAGGCGTGAATTTTAGAGGCCTTTCGGTCTTTGGCACACCGAATTGAGCGGGGCGGGGTGTCAGCCTCTGGCGTCCGGCCCGCCGCACTGGGACAATCCGCCTCCGACCACATCCCGCCGAAGGGGACGCCATGGAATCCCGACTGACCGAGATCGAGATCAAGCTCGCCCTCACCGAAGACCTGGTGGACAGTCTGAACATGACCGTCCACCGCCAGCAGGAGCAGATCGATGCGCTGCAGCGGCAGATCCGCCTGCTCTACCAGCAGATGCAGTCCGCCACGCCGACGGCGGAGGCCCGCGATCTGCGCGACGAAATTCCGCCGCATTATTGATGTTGGGTGCGGCGGCTCCGCCCTGCCGTCATCCTCGGCGGTGACTGAAGGTTTGTGCTAAAACCATGCCGGCACAAGGGAGTTTCGATCGGTATATCATTGACCACCCCGCCTGAATAGAAGAACTGATGAGCAAACACCCGATTCGTGTGCTGTCGCTGATGGTTTTCGTGGTGATCGGTGTGTTGCTGGTGCTGTGGTGGTCCGGCCCGCGCGGGGCGCGGCCGGAAGTGTCCGGTGGTACGGCGGGCCCGGGGGCCGCGGCCAGTGATGTGCGTGAGCTGCGCTTGGGATTGAACATCGCCGCCGGCAGTGCGCTGCATGCGGCGGCGCTGCGTTTTGCTGAACAGGTCGGCGAGCAGAGCAAGGGCAAGCTGAAGGTCACTGTGTTTCCCGACCAGCAGCTGGGCAGCGACGACCAGATGCTCGAGATGGCACGCAGCGGCAAGCTCGACCTGGTGCTGACGCCGACTGCCAAGCTCAGTTCGGCGATCCCGGCCATGCAATACGCCGACCTGCCGTTCTACTTCGCGAGCCGGGAAGAGCTGTATGCAATGCTCGACGGCGAGCCGGGACGCATGCTGCTGTCCAAACTCAACGGGATTGGCTTGGTTGGCCTGGCCTTCTGGGAAAACGGTTTCAAGCAATTCACCGCCAATACGCCGATCCGCCGCCCGCAGGATTTTGCGAAGCTGCGCATCCGCACGATGAAGAGCCGCATCATCGCCGATCAGTTCGAGGTACTCGGTGCCCAGGCCATCCCGATCGATTTTCACGCCACCTACAAAGCACTCGCCGATGGTGCGGTGGACGGCGAGGAAAACCCGCTGGTGGCCATCGTCGGCATGCGTTTCCACGAGGTGCAGAAGCACCTGACTCTCAGCAATCATGCCTACCTGGCTTACGTGTTCTCGGCGAGCAAGGCCGTGTTCGAGTCCCTGTCGCCGGAGCTGCGGGAAGTCGTCGCGCGCAATGCCCAGGCGCTCACAGTGTGGGAACGCGAGGAAACGTCGCGTCGCGAAGCCCAGTTCATCGAGACCGTCCGTGCCGCAGGTGTGGAGATCCATACCCTGACACCAGAGGAGCGCGAGGCCTTCCGCAAGGCGCTGGCGCTGATTGCCGACAAGTTCGGCTTCGACGTGGGCTATGACCTGTTGGTCAAGACCGAGGAATTGCGCCACCAGCGGCAGGAGGGGGCCCAGGCCGCGGCCGGTGCGAGGCGTCCGCCACCGCTGGTGGTCGGCATCGATGCGGATTTCTCGATGCGCAGCGCCCAGGGCGGTGGGGCCATCTACCGGGGGGTGCAGCTGGCCGTCGAGGAGATCAACGCGGACGGTGGCATTCGGGGCGTACCGCTGCGGGTGGTCGGTCTCGACCATGGCACCAATGCGAAGGTGGGGCGGCAGAACCTCGCCCGTTTCGCGGCCATGCCGTCGCTGCTGGCCGTCGTCGGCGGCGTGCAGACGGCCGTCATCGCGGACGAGCTGGAGGACATCCATCGCCTGCAGATCCCCTTCCTGATTCCGTGGGGAACCGGGCGCGGCCTGGTCGAGCACGGGCATCGCCCGAACTACACCTTCCGGGTTTCGGTCAGCGACAGCCTGGCGGCGCCCTTCCTGCTGGAGCACGCATTGCGCCTCGGCGGCCGGGTTGTCGTGCTGCTCGAGCGCTCTGCCTGGGGGCGCAGCAACGACGAGGTGCTCAAGCCGTTCATCGAAAAGCTGCCAGCCGGCCGCGTGGAGATCGAGTGGTTCAATGTAGGAGATGCGGGGACCGAGGCCCGGTTGCGCGCGATTGCCAGCAGCGATGCGGCTGCGCTGGTGTTGGTGGCGAATGCGCTCGAGAGCCAGAAGATCGTGCAGGCGCTGGCGCGCCAGGACAAGCCCCTGCCGGTGTTCGCGCACGCGGCGCTGACCGGTGGCAATTTCTGGCAGACCACCCAGGGCGCCCTGCAGCACGTGGATCTGCGCTTCGTGCAGTCCATCCTGATGGACGATGCGGCCACGCACCCCCGCTTCCGAAAGTTCCTCGACCATTACCGGGAGCGCTACGGCCTCGGCCGGGACGAGATGGTGCCGTCGCTGATCGCCAGCGTTCATGCCTATGAGCTGACCCTCATGCTGGCCCGGGCGGCGCGCCAGGCGCGGCCGGACGATCATGCCGCGGTGCGCAGCGCGCTGGAATCCCTGGGGGCTTACCCGGGCGTGCTGCGCGATTACAAGCAGCCCTTCACTGCGGAGCGTCACGATGCGCTCGAGCGCGGACAACTGCGCCTGGCGCGTTTCGACGCCCGCGGCCGTATCGTGGCCGCAGAATGAAACTGGCCTTCATCACCCGCAGCGTCCGCCGGCGGATCACCTGGGTCTTTGGGTTGTTCGTCGCCCTGTCGATGGTCACCGTGGCAACCACGGTGGGCTTCCGCCTGCATTCGGCGATCACCACCAACCTGACCCACGAACTGGAGGAGCGGGCCCGCCAGGATGCCCGGCTGCTGCTGCAGCGCTTCGACTATCTGCTCGAAAGCGCCAACGTGCTGGTCAGGAACCCGCTGGTGGTGAACGGCCTCAACGATGCCCAAGGGCGCGAAACCTACCTGCCGGAGCTGATCAAGAACTTCCGCGAGGGGCGTGACGTCTTCGCCGTGGCCTTGCTCGGCTATGACGGCAAGCCGCTGTATTCGACGCTGGATACGCTGCCGACCTATGAGGCTTCGGCCGAACTGCGCAGCACGCTGGCCAATGGCGTGGTCAGCTACCTGATCGATCGCAGCCACGGGCACTGGGTCGTTTTTGTGCCGGTGACCTATTACAGCACCACGCAAGGGGTGCTGGTGGTGGTGTACGACCTGGGCGCGGTGGCCCGTCGCGTGCTGCCCGCCGATCCGCTGCTCGGCCACCGCCTGCTGGTGGCGGACCAGACCCTGTTCGCGCATCCGGCCTCCGATGTCAGCGACCTGCTGATCGCGCGCAAGGCCGTCAATGACAACAGTCGCAGCTTCCTCGATGGCCTCGGACTGCAGCTCGAAGTGTCGGCGCCGCGCCAGCACTACCTCGCACCGGCCTTCAGCGCCATCGGCGACGTGGCGCTGCTGGGCCTGGTCCTGACCCTGGTGGCGATCGCCATCGCCTACTGGATCGGCTTCTCGGTGTCGCGCCCCATCTTGCTGCTGCGCCAGCGGGTGGCCGCCGCCGACGGCAGCCCGGAGCGCCATTGCGCGCCGCTGGGTACCCACGACGAGCTGGAAGAGCTGGCCGGCATGTTCGACCAGCGCACCCACGAACTGCGGGACATCCAGTTGCATCTTGAGGACCTGGTGGACCGGCGCACCCGCGAGCTGGCGGTGGCCAAAGATGCCGCGGAGGACGCCAGCCGCTTCAAGAGCAGCTTCCTCGCCAACATGAGCCACGAGATCCGCACGCCGATGAACGCGATCGTCGGCCTGACCCACCTGATCCGCCGCTCGGCGGTGGATTCGCGGCAGATCGAGCAGCTCGACAAGATCTCCCAGGCGGCACGGCATCTGCTAGGCATCATCAACGACATCCTCGATTTCTCGAAGATCGAGGCCGGCAAGCTGACCATCGAGAACGCCGATTTCGAGCTCGACCGGGTTTTCCGCAATCTCAACGATCTGATCTGCGACAGGGCCGCAGAGAAGGGCCTGGAGGTCATCAACCGCATCGATCCGGCCATCCCGACGGTGCTGCACGGCGACCAGATGCACCTCGGGCAGATCCTCGTCAATTTCGCCAGCAATGCGGTCAAGTTCACCGATGCCGGCTGTGTGATCTTCCGGGCGCGCCTGCTGGGTGAGGACTCCAGTGCGGTGATGGTGCGCTTCGAGGTCAGCGACACCGGCATCGGCCTCAGCGAGGAGCAGCGTAGCCGCCTGTTCCAGGCCTTCATGCAGGCCGATGCTTCGACCACCCGCAAGTTCGGTGGCACCGGCCTCGGGTTGGCGATCAGCAAGCGCCTGGTCGAGCTGATGGGCGGGCAGGTCGGCGTGGACAGCACGCTCGGCAAGGGCAGCACCTTCTGGTTCGAGCTGCCGCTGCAGCGGGCGGCCAGCACCCCGCCGGCCCGCTGCACCGTGAAGCTCGACGAGAACCTGCACGTGCTGGTGGTGGACGACAACGCCGACGCCCGCACGGCGCTGGAGGACATGCTCGTTGCGTTCTCGGCGCGGGTGGTCACGGCGGATTCCGCCGAGCATGCGGTGGCCCTGGCCCGCGAGGCCCTGCTGGGGGGCAGCCCGTTCAACCTGATCCTGATGGACTGGGCGATGCCCGGCATGGATGGCATCGAGGCCAGCCGCCGGATCCTGGCCCTCGGCTCCGACGCCAGGATCATCCTGGCCACCGCCTACAGCAGCGAGTGGACCACTGAACAGTTGCGCACGATGGGCATCCAGGCCCAGTTGAGCAAGCCGGTCACGCCGTCGATGCTGCACGACGCCATCGTCGAGGTCTTCTCCGGCGTTGCGCCGCCGCGTGCGGCACCGGCGGCGCTCGACCTCTCGCCGCTGCGCGGCCGCCACATCCTGCTGGCCGAGGACAACCCGGTGAACCAGGAGGTGGCGCTCGCGCTGCTGGAGGAAACCGGCCTGCGCGTGGACGTGGCCAACGATGGCGTGGAGGCGTTGCACAAGGCCGGCCACACGGCCTACGACCTGGTCCTGATGGATGTGCAGATGCCTCACATGGACGGCCTGGAGGCGACCCGGGCGTTGCGTCGTCTGCCCCAGTGCCAGTTCCTGCCGATCCTGGCGATGACTGCCAATGCCTTCGATGAGGACCGGCGCGCCTGCCTGGACGCGGGCATGAACGACCACGTCGCCAAGCCGGTGGATCCGGACAGCCTGTTTGCCGCGCTGATCCACTGGATGCCTGCCCGTGTCCAGGCGCCGGTGGCCCGCCACGGCGGCAACGACGGCGCGGCAGCGGAAGAGCGGGAGCAGGCGCTGCGCGAACGGCTGGCCGGCATCGACGGCGTGGACATGGCCTTCGGGCTGGGCATGGTTCGCGGCAAATTCGCGACCTATCGGCGTCTGCTCGCGATGTTCGTCGACACCCACGAGGGCGAGGTCGGGCGTATCCAGGCTGCGCTGGATGCCGGCGACCTGGACGGTGCCCAGCGGGCGGCTCACTCGCTCAAGGGAAGTGCGGCCAGCCTCGGCCTCGTGCGCATCCAGCAGGAGGCGGCCGCCGTCGAAGCGCCGCTGAAGGCGCGGGACGGGGATGCCGTTGCCGGGGCGCGGGCAGCGCTGGAGGGACTGGCGCACGAACTGCTGCCGCTGCTGGAGCAAATACGCCCGTTGCTGTAACGCGCAGCCCCGGAATGGGCGTTCCGGCACTGGATTGGAGTGAAGCAGTGCCAGCCTCGGGCAAGGGGCCACGCGTATCATGCCCGGCATGAGTCTGCGTGGCTTGTCCATTCGTCTGGCGCCGTTTTTCATGCTGGTGGCCGGAGCCCTGTCCGGCCTTTTCGCGGGGAGCGCCCACGCGGCCGGGGTGTTGCGCGTACTCGCCTGGCCGGGCTACGCGGATGCGGAGGTGGTCCGCAGCTTCGAGAAGAAGAGCGGCGCGAAGGTCGAGCTGACCGTCGTCGATTCTGACGAAAGCCTGTGGCAGAAGGTCAGCGCCAACGGCGGCGGCGATTTCGACGTGATGGCAGTCAATACCGCCGAGCTGCAGCGCTACATCGCGGCGGGCCTCGTGCAGCCGGTGGATCCGGCGCGGATCGCCGGCACCCGCCGCCAGCTGCCGCGTTTCCGCAAGCTGGCCGAGATCCCCGGTCTGGTGCATGTCCGCGGGGGCCAGGCTGCGGCCTACGGCATTCCCTACACGTATTCGACGATGGGGCTGATCTACGACCGCCGCCAACTCACCGACGCGCCAACCTCCATCACGGCTTTGTGGGATTCCCGTTACCAGGGCAGGGTGCTGGCTTACAGCGGCGGTGTGCACAGTTTCTCCCTGGCGGCACAGGCCCTCGGCCTGCCGACGCCGTTTCGCCTGG
This sequence comes from Zoogloea sp. GW822-FHT05C07, assembly GCF_058800215.1. Classification (NCBI taxonomy): domain Bacteria; kingdom Pseudomonadati; phylum Pseudomonadota; class Betaproteobacteria; order Rhodocyclales; family Zoogloeaceae; genus Zoogloea; species Zoogloea sp. GW822-FHT05C07. Next base: position 701,061 of record NZ_CM179510.1, on the reverse strand, counting down.
AGGGCGGGCAATGGGAGCGGGCGGTGGACAAGCTCATCGAGCTGCGCCGCAACGTACTCGGCTTCTATAACCGTCCCGAGGAGTCGGTGCAATTGTTCCTGCGCCACCGCGTCGCGCTGATGTTTGCCAACTACGGTTTGCAGCAGCTGCACATGCTGCGGGCCGCCGGGGCCGACGTGGGCTACGTCATCCCCCGTGAAGGCGCGCTGGCCTGGCTGGATTGCTGGGCGATCACCCGTGGCGCGCGGGATGTCGATCTGGTTCATGCGTGGATCGACCACCTGCTCGGCGATACGGCCAGCGGTTTGCTGGTCAGCCGCCAGGGCCTGGCTAACACGCTGGTTGAGTCGGACGCGCGGAATGCGTCGGACCGCATCATCTGGCTGGCCGCGGTCGAAGACGTGCCCCGCCGCGAGCGCCTGTGGGCGCGCATCCATTCGGGTGACCGGGCCGCGCGGGTGCTGGCGCCATGAGGATGAGCATCGCGGTGCGCCTGGGCCTCGCGCTGGCCCTCGTCGGAGTGCTGGCGGCGGGCCTGACCGGCTATTACGGCTATGCCGAAAGCCGCGCGATGCTGGTGGCGGCGGCGGAGGAGCGCCTGCTCACGTCGACACGGGTGCTGGTGCGCCAGCTTGCGGTCGGCCTCGACAACACCGCCCGCGATGTGCGCCTGATCGCCGAGCATCCCCAGGCCGCCCGCCTGCTGCGGCGCGCCGATCCGATCCTGCAGGTGACCAGCGAGCGTAACGTGGCGCTGCTCTTCCAGCGCATGCTGGAGACCCATCCGGAGTATTTCCAGATGCGCCTCATCGATGCCGCCGACCACGGCCTGGAGCGGATCCGTGTCGACCGGGACGCCAACGGCGTGGTGCGCATCGAAGGGGACGAGCTGCAGGAGAAGGGGCATTTCCCTTATGTCTTCGAGACGCTGCGCCTGCCGCCGGGGGCCGTGTTCGTTTCCCGCGCCGGGATCAATCACGAGGTCAGGGCCCATGCTGGGCAGGGCAAGCCGTCCCTGCAGGTGGCCGCCCCGATCCGCGAAAGGCCGGACGGGCCGGTCCTCGGCCTGGTGGTGATCAACGTGGACCTGAACGGCTTGTTCGCCCAGCTGGCCGCCGACCTGCCGGCCGGCCTGCAGCTGTACCTGAGCAACGGTAGCGGCGATTTCCTGATCCATCCCGATCCCGGGCAGGCCTTCGCGTTCGATCGCGGGCAGCGCGCCCGCGTGCAGGACCAGTTCCCCGCTACCGAGGCCCTGCTGGCCGACAAGGACGGCTCGTCCGGGCAGCTGGTCACCACCTCCCGCTCGGCCGGGCAGGCGGCCGTGGTGGCGGCCTTCGTGCGCCAGCATTTCACGACGCTGCACAGCGAGGACGAATTCGTGCTCGGGCTCTCCCAGCCCCTCGCCGCGGTGATCGAACAGAGTGATCGCCTGGGCGCGGCGACCTTGCGCGTCGTGCTGGGCTTCAGTGCATTGGCGGTGCTGCTGGCTTTCATGCTGGCGCGGGCGCTGACCCGGCCGCTGCATCAGATCGTGCAGGCTGTGCGCGGCTTCGTGCCCGGTGTGGTGTGGCCGCAGTTGCCGAGCCGGCGGCAGGACGAGATCGGCGTGCTGGCGCGCAGTATCGAGGACATGCAGCAGCAGATCCGCGCCCAGTTCGACAGCCTGGAAGACAAGCAGCGGGCGCTGGACCGACTGGCCAGCCATGACAGCCTGACCGGCCTGCCGAACCGACGCCTGTTCCTCGACCGTCTCGACCAGGCCCTGGCCCATGCGCGGCGCAACGACGGGCACCTGGCGCTGCTGTTCATCGACCTGGACAACTTCAAGACCATCAACGACAGCCTCGGCCATGCGGCCGGGGATGCGGTGCTGTGCGCCGCTGCCGTGCGCCTGCTGCAGCTGGTGCGGGCCAGCGACACGGTGGCCCGCCTGGGTGGCGACGAGTTCATCATTCTGCTCGACGGCGCCGACGATCCCGAAGCCATTGCCCACGTGGCCGGGAAGGCGCTGGAGGCCTTGGCCCAGCCGGTCATGCACAAGGACCAGGCGCTGCAATCCGGCGGCAGCATCGGCGTGTCCCGTTACCCTTACGACGCGACCGGCGCCACGGAGCTGATCGCCATGGCCGACAAGGCCATGTACCGGGCCAAGAGCGGAGGCCGCCAGCGGGCCTGCTTCGCGGAAGCCTCCTGAGCCGGGCGGCTCAGTGCAGGGTTTCGGGCTTGGCCAGCGGTTGCACGTCCACCCATACGTCGCTGCCGTCGTCGGTCTCGCGGATCTGCAAGCCGAAGCTGGCAAAGGCGGCCTGCACGTCGCGGCGCAGCGGGATGTCTGCCAGTTCGCCGGGGCCGATGGCGTGGCCGGCGGCCAGGTGCTGGGCGGTGGTGGCCCAGATCGGTGACAGGAAGGACTTGGACACCAGCTCGTGCATCTCGGCGCTGATGGCGGACAGCGGTTGGCCGAGGCCGTCGAGATAGCCCTGCACGTGGGCGACGGCCTGCATCAGGTGGGCGATGCGGCCCATGCTCTTGGCGAACAGGCTGTCCAGGTCCTGATCGGCGAAGTACAGGGTGATTTCCTCCTGCATGCCGTCCGGCAGGGCCTGCAGTAGCGCGGCTAGGTGGTTCAGCAGCAGGTCGGCGTCGGCGGGCACCGACCAGGCGCTGCGCCGGTTGATGCGGTATTCCTGCCACATGGCGCTGACGATGGGCGCCAGTGCCCTGGCCAGTGGCGCGTCGGATGCGGCCTCCGGGGTGGCCTGGGCATCGTGCAGGCGCCAGCATTCCTTGTGCAGGTGGTGGATCAGTCGCGCGATCTCGGCGCCATCGCTGGACAGGATCTGCCACAGCTTGCTGCCATCGAAGAGCAGGGCCAGCTTGCCCTCGTCGGCGACGAGGCGCGACAGGTGCTCATCGGCGACCGGCGCGGCGCCGAAGTGCTGCTCGGCGGCGGGCAGGTCGTCGACGACGCGGATGCGCGACAGGCTGGACAGGTCGAGCTCCTCGTCCCGGTCCTGGATGCGTTCCAGCAGGGCTTCGATGACCTGGCGCAGGGTGTTCGCGTTGGCGGTGGAGACGGGACCGTCGAATTCGATGTTCATGGTCGGAGACACGATTCCTGAAATGAAAAAGGCCCGGCATCCGGCCGGGCCCGCGTGGATTGCAGCTTATTCCTCGACGTGGCGCAGGGACAGGTCGATGGCGCGCACGTCCTTGGTCAGGCTGCCGATGGAGATGCGGTCCACGCCGGTTTCGGCGATGGCGCGCACGCGCTCGAGGTTGACGCCACCAGAGGCTTCCAGCTCGGCGCGGCCCTTGTTGATGCCGACCGCGTCGCGCATCTCGTCGAGGCTCATGTTGTCGAGGAGGATCATCTTGGCGCCGGCGGTGAGGGCTTCCTCGAGCTGGACCAGGTTCTCGACTTCGACTTCGATGAACACGTTGGACGGGGCGATGGCGCGGGCCTGCTCGATCACGGCCTTGATGCTGCCGGCGGCGATGATGTGGTTTTCCTTGATCAGGATGCCGTCGTAGAGGCCGACGCGATGATTGGTGCCGCCGCCGACCTTGACCGCGTACTTCTGCGCCAGGCGCAGGCCGGGCAGGGTCTTGCGGGTGTCGACGATCTTGGCCTGGGTGCCGGCCACGGCCTGCACGAAGATGGACGTGAGGGTTGCGGTGCCGGACAGCAGCTGGACGAAGTTCAGCGCGGTGCGCTCGGCGGTGAGCAGCGCGCGGGCGCTGGCATCCACTTCGCACAGCAGCTGGCCGGGCTTGATGCGCTCGCCGTCGCGGGCGTGCCAGATCACCGAGGCGTCGGGCTCCAGCGCGGTGAAGGCGGCGTCGAACCACGCGGTACCGCACAGCACGGCGTCTTCGCGGGTGATCACGCGGCCGCGGGCGGTGCGGTTGGTGGGGATGAGGCGGGCGGTGAGGTCGCCGGTGCCGATGTCTTCGGCCAGGGAGGCCGCCACGGAGCGCTGGACTTCAACGCGAAGCTGTTCTGCAAATTCCATCGGGGTTCACCTAAGATGTATCGGCCCGAATTCTAACACTTGGGGGGAGCGCGGCATGGGGACGATGATGGGGGTGCTGGAGGTCAGCCTGGGCGTCTTGATCGCCTTGATACTGGTGGGCGGTACGACCTACTGGTATGTGCAGGACATCACCCAGAAGAAGCACGCGATTCTGCGCAACTACCCGCTGGTTGGGCACTTGCGTTACTTCTTCGAGCAGCTCGGCGAGTATTTCCGGCAGTACTTCTTCCTCGGTGACCGGGAGGAGATGCCCTTCAACCGGGCCACCCGCGGCTGGGTGTATCGCCTCGCCAAGAACGAGGGCGGGGTGATCGGTTTCGGCTCCACCTACGACATGCGTCACCCGGGGGCGCTGATCTTCGTGAACGCCGGCTTCCCGGTGCTGGAGGACGAGCAGGAGCCCACCGCGTCGCTGACCATCGGGGTAGGTTACGCGGCCAAGCCCTTCACCGCGCGCTCCATCGTCAACATCAGCGGCATGAGCTACGGCGCGCTGTCGAAGCCGGCGGTGCAGGCCTTGTCGCGGGGCGCGGCGGAGGCCGGCTGCTGGATCGACACCGGCGAGGGCGGGTTGGCGCCGGCCCACCTGGAGGGCGGGGCGGACATCATCGTGCAGATCGGCACCGCCAAGTACGGGGTGCGCGACGCCGACGGCCACCTGTCCGACGCGCGCCTGCGCGAGCTGGCTGCCCACGAGACGGTGCGGGCCTTCGAGATCAAGTTGTCCCAGGGCGCCAAGCCGGGCAAGGGCGGCGTGCTGCCGGCCGCCAAGGTGACGCCGGAGATCGCGGCGATCCGCGGTATTCCGGTGGGCGTGGATTCGATCAGCCCCAACCGCCACCGGGACGTGGCCAACGTCAATGAGCTGCTGGACATGGTCGTGCGCGTGCGCAGCGTGACCGGCAAGCCGACCGGCATCAAGACGGCCATCGGCGGGCGGCGCTTCATGCATGAGTTGTGCGAGGCCATCGTGCGGCGCGGGCCGCAGGACGCGCCGGATTTCATCACCGTGGATGGCGGCGAGGGCGGTTCGGGCGCGGCGCCGCAGGCGCTGGCCGACCACATGGCCTTGTCCATCGACGAGGCGCTGCCGCGGGTGGTGGATACGCTGATCGAGTTCGACCTGCGCGAACGGGTCCGCGTGATCGCCTCCGGCAAGCTGGTCACCTCGGCGCGGGCTGCGTGGGCGCTGGCCTGTGGGGCGGACTTCGTGAACACTGCGCGGGGTTTCATGTTCTCGCTGGGCTGCGTGCAGGCCATGCGCTGCCACCAGAACACCTGCCCGACCGGCATCACGACGCACAACGCCAAGCTGCAGCGCGGGCTGGTGGTGGAGGAGAAATACCTGCGGGTCGCTAACTACGCCCGCAACATGAACCGGGAGATCGATATGATCGCCCACGCCTGCGGCCTCCGGCAGGCCCGGGAATTCCGCCGTGAGCACGTGCGCCTGGTGCAGCCGGATGGCCGCAGCGAGGCCTTCAATATGCTTTATCCCTACCCCGAGCCGGGCTGCGAAGGGCGGGGCCATTACTGAAGCGCCCGCCGGTTTGCCGGCCGGGTGGGCGACTTTTGCCGGTGGGCGGGATTTTCCCCAAAATGGGTCGAGAGGCTGGCGGGACATGCTGCCCTTTGCGGCAGTGGCTGGTGGATCCCGCCGGCAGTTTTTTCCGCCGGGCCGCGGCAGGCCGTCGTGGTGCTTCCGATCCCGTGCCAAAGCCGCGGGAATGTGCTGTTTCAGGGTGTTTGGCTTAACCCAACTTTACCCGTCTTAACCGCTTGTGTCGGTCAGGCAGGGGCATTCCGGCCGTTAAGTTGCTAGAGAGCAGAGCCTGGTCCGCAGTTCGCGGAGGCGGGCCCGGAAAGCGTCTCGGCTTTTCCCGGTCACTTACGGAAAGGAATGCACCATGGTCAGCAGCGTAGGCAGTAACTACAGCTCCGTTTCGGCATACACGACGCGAACGCGCCCCGATCCGGCCGAGCTGGCAAGCAAGCTGTTCTCCAAACTCGACACCAAGGGCCAGGGCTACATCCAGGAAAGCGATCTGGAGTCGGCCTTTAACCAGGTCTATTCGTCCGCGTCGTCTTCAGCCTCCAGTACCGCGACGGATTCGTCTGCGTCCTCGTCGGCATCGAGCCAAGCCTCGACGGACGCCACCCAGCTCTTCTCGGCGCTGGACAGCGACGGCAACGGGCAGGTGACGGAGAGCGAGTTCTCGAGCGGCTTGCAGAAGCTCGCCGATGCCCTCGACAGCCAGGCTTTCAGCAGCCGCATGCAGGGTGCGGGCCATGGTCACCACAGGGATGGCGATGGGGACGGTGGCGTTCAGAACGACACCGGTTTCACCAAGGATCAACTCACCAGCCAGTTGCAGGCCATCGGCTCGACGGACAGCCAGCGTTCCGGCGTGATCTCCGATGTCGTCAATAACTTCGACAAGGCCGATACCGACGGCGACGGCAAGGTGACGCTGCAGGAGGCGATGGCGTACGAGCAGTCCCAGAGCACCACGGCCTCCGCCTCGGCGAGCGCGACGGCGACGTCTTCTACCGATTCGGCGTCCGCTACCGCGTCGAGCTCCGTGTCCAGCCACCACGATGGCCGGATGATGCACCGCCTGATGGATCTGATGCGCACCTATGGTTCGAACAATGGCAGCACGAGCGACAGCAGCACTCCTTCGATCACCGTCACCGCCTGATGACGATGTCTGTCTGTGGCCACCCGGGGTTTCCCGGGGCGGCTACAGACAGATCTAGCTTCAATGCACGTCGAAATTGGTCGCCGTCGGGGCGAAGCCGCTTTCCTGGTATTCCACGTCGCCGTCCCGCGCCCACACGTAATGGGGCTGATCGGCGGGGGCCAGGTAAACCGCGCCGGCCGGGATGGGCTGGACCCGCGTTTCGTCGAAGATGGTGCCAAAACCTACGTACAGGGTGCCGGACAGCACCGTCGTGATCCGGTCGTCCGGATGCACATGCACGCCGATGCGCCCGCCCTGGGCCAGGCGCAGGCGTAGCGCGTAGGGGCCGGGGGCCGTTTCGGTGCCGATCAGCCAGGCGGCGCGCAGTTCGGGCAGATTGGGTGGGGTGATCCAGGTGGCTTGCGCCGGGATGATCGCCTGGGCCGTGGGTCCGGGCGGTTCAGCGGGGGCCGTCGGTATCACGGCGTCTTCGGCGGGGGCTTCGACCGGCGGGATGTCTTCAGGGGTGTCGGGTCCGCGCTCGGCATGGGCTGTGGTGCAGGTGACGGCCACGGCCAAGGCCAGCACGGCATACAAGGGCTGCAGGGTTCTACGCATCGGCGGAATCCACTCGTAAGGACGCCGCAGCTTACCAGCGGCTTATCGATCTGGTATCGAATTCGGTATCGCTGTCCGCCGTGGTCGGACGGTAGGCGACGAAGATCTGGTCTTCCGGGATCCCCGCATGGCGCGCGATGCCGGCGACGGCCGCCTTCAGCAGCGCATCCGCGCGGACGGCGCCGATGCCGTCTTCCGTCACCCGCAGTTCGGCCAGCACAGGCTGGGCGTTGCCGGACATCAGCGCCATTGCCAGCCCGGCGACGGCCGGGTGCTGTTCGGCCAGGAAGGTCCAGCTCACGGAGACCTGCTCCGGCGCCAGGCCGGCGGCGTGGGCCAGATCGAGGCGGATCGCGTCGAGCAGCGGCCCGGTGTCCCGTGCATCGGGGAAGGGCTGGGAGCGGATATGCAGGAAGGGCATGGCGGGATTCCTGGCGGAGAGTCGATACCTGCCGTTCAGTATCCGGGCAAGCGGGCCGTGCTCACAAGGCCTGTTCGACGCGTGTGCACACCTGCGTTGCCAGGTCGTCGGCGAGGCAGTCGATTTCCACCAGGTCGCCCCAGTTCTCGCGGAAGTTGCGCTGCCAGGTGATCTGCCGCTTGGCGAGCTGGCGGGTGGCGAAGATGCCCTTGTCGCGCATCGTCGGCAGGTCGATGTAGCCGTCGAGGTATTCAAGCGCCTGGCGGTAGCCGACGCAGCGCATCGACGGCAGATTCGGGTCGAGCTGGTACTGCTTGCGCAGCGCGACGACTTCATCGATGAAGCCGGCCAGCAGCATGGTGTCGAAGCGGCGGGCGATGCGGGCGTGCAGCACCGCCCGGTCGCCGGGCGTTAGCGCGAGGGGGATGTAGCGGTGGCTGTCGGTCTGCTCTTCCCGGCGGGCGTAGCTGGCGGCCAGCGGCTGGCCGGTGAGGCGGACGATCTCCAGCGCGCGCTGGATGCGCTGCGCGTCATTGGGTTCGAGGCGGGCGGCGGCGTCCGGATCCAGCCGGGCCAGTTCGGCGTGCAGGGCCGGCCAGCCGTCGCGGGCGGCGGCGTCCTCGATCTCGCGGCGCAGTTCGGCATCGGCCTCCGGCAGGTCCGACAGGCCTTCGCGCAGCGCCTTGTAGTACAGCATGGTGCCGCCGACCAGCAGCGGGATGCGGCCGCGGGCGGTGATCTCGTTCATCAGGCGGCGCGCGTCTTCGCAGAAGCGGGCGGCGGAATAGGTTTCCTCGGGGCTGACGATGTCGATCAGGTGGTGCGGGCAGATGGCCTGCTCGTCCCGGCTGGGCTTGGCGGTGCCGATGTCCATGTCACGGTATACCAAGGCCGAATCGACACTGACGATTTCCACCGGTAGCCGCTGGGCGAGGGACAGCGCGCAGGCGGTCTTGCCGCTGGCGGTGGGGCCCATCAGCAGGATGGCGGGCGGGAGAGGCTGTGTTTGGGGCATGATGCGCCTTTTCTGTGGACGCGCATTGTAGCGGGTGGGATGTGGGCGTGAGGATGGGGATGAGGTGGTGGAGGCAGGCCTGGTTGCTGCTGGGCCTTCTGGTGCTTACCGGCAGTGCGGTGGCGAAGGGGCCGCTGTATCTGTGGGAACTCAGCGACGAACAGGGCCGGCCGCGGGCCTGGCTGTACGGCACGATCCACGTCTGCGACGCGGGCTGTTTTCCGCTGCCGGGGCGGGTCCGGGCGGCGCTGGCGGAGGCGGACAGCCTCGGGCTGGAACTGGATCCGGAGGATCCGGCGCTGTCGCCGCGTTTGCTGCAGGCCAGCCTGTTGCCCGCCGGGCGGCGCCTCGACGACATGCTGCCGCCCGCCCTGCGGGTCCGCCTGGCCCGTGTGCTGACCCGCTTCGGGCTGCCAGCGGACGCCATGCAGCGCCTGCAGCCCTGGATGGTCGGCGCGCTGCTGACGCTGCAGTCGGCCCAGCGGGCCGGTCTGGGGACCAACCAGGGCGTCGACCTGTGGCTGGCCCGCAGCGCGCGGGCCCGCGGCCAGTCCGTGTGGGCGCTGGAGACCGTCGAGCGGCAGGTGGCGGCGATGGGGGCCGGCGGCGACGCCGCCCAGGTGGCCAGCCTGGCCGAAACGCTTGGCCTGATCGAAAGGGATGAGGCCGAGCCCTATTTCCGCCGCCTGCTGACAGCCTGGCGGCGCGGCGACAGCGTGGGGGTGGACCGCATGCTGCGCGAGGAAGCCAGCGTCGAAGCGATGACACCGATGCTCGTCGAGCTGCTCGACAGCCGTAACCGGGAGATGGCCGAGTCCATCGTGGCCCGCCTGCGGAATGGCAAGCGCCCCTTCATCGCCGTCGGCGCCGGGCATTTCGGTGGACCGAAGGGCTTGCTGGCGATGCTGGCCGACAAGGGCTTCCGAGCCCGCCAGGTGAGCGAGGAGTGACGCGTCGGCTCGCGGCGTTGCTGTTGGCTGCGCTGGCCGGCGTGGCGGAGGCGGTGCCGGTGGCGGTGGATGTCGGCCACTACCTGGAGCGTCCAGGGGCGACCAGCGCCTATGGGATCACCGAATTCGAATACAACCAGTCCCTCGCCGCGGTGCTGGCGGGGCGGCTGGCGGTGGAGGGCGTGCCGGTGCGGCTGATCGGCTGGCGTGGTGAGATGGCCGAGTTGCGGGAACGGCCGCGCCAGGCGGAGGCGGCCGGAGCGGGGTTCTTCCTGTCGGTCCATCATGATTCGGTGCAGGAGAGCCAGCTGGAAGCGTGGGAGTGGAAGGGCCAAGCGCTGCGTCATGCGGATGGCTTCGCCGGTTTCTCGCTGTACGTGTCGCGCCTCAACCCGCGCCTGGAGCGGAGCCTGGCCTGCGCCCGCGCCATCGGCGCGGCCCTGCGCGACGCCGGCCTGCCGGTTGCGACCCACCATGCCGCACTGGCGCCCGGCCTGGGGCTCGAATGGGCCGACGAGACGCAGGGCGTGTATTACTACGACAATCTGGCGGTGCTGAGGGCCGCGACCGTGCCGGCGGTGCTGCTGGAGGCTGGCGTCATCGTCAATCGCGAAGAGGAGCGCCAGCTGGCCGGCGCCGCGCGGCGGGCCCTGACGGCGGAGGCGGTGGCGCGCGGCCTGCGGGAGTGTGGCGTGACGGCGGGCGACGGGCGCCGCTAGACCTTGATGCTGCGTTGCGGAACCCATCGGCCATTGCGGCGATCCATCAGAGTAGCCACCGTGATGCCCGTACCCAACATTGAAAGGATAGTCCCGAAAGCATGAAATCCGTCCTGTTGTCCTATTTCTCCGCGCTGCGCAGCCTTGGCCGGCCGGGTGTGCTGTGGCATCTGCTGTGGCCGACGCTCGCCGCGGCAGCCCTGTGGACCACCGCGCTGATCCTCAGTTGGGGCAGCATCGTGGCCGTCGGCACTGACCTGATCACCCACCTGCCGCTGGTCGGTCCCTGGCTGGCCGACTCGGAAACGGCGCTGCTGGTGGCCTTGTTCATGTTCAAGCTGGGCCTGGTGCTGCTTGCGCTGCCGATCATCTACGTGACGGCCGCCACGCTGGTGGCGGCGGTGGCCCTGCCGCTGATGACCGAGAAAGTGGCCGCGGTCGATTACGCCGACGTGGCCCGGCGGGCCGGTGGCAGCCAGATCGGCAGCGTGTGGAACGCGCTGACCTCGGTGCTGCAGTTCCTCGTGCTGCTGATCCTCAGCCTGCCCCTGTGGCTGATCCCCGGCGTCGGGCTGCTGATCTCCCTGCTGCTGACCGCGTGGCTCAACCAGCGGGCCTTCCGCTACGATGCGTTGATGGCCCACGCCGACAAGTTCGAGATGAAGGATCTGCCGCGCCGCGAGGCCAGCGGCCTGTTCGGCGTCGGCCTGGTGGGAGCGGTGATGGCCCACGTGCCGGTCCTCAACCTGTTTGCGCCGGCCCTGGCGGGGCTGGCCTTCGTCCATTACCTGCTGTCGGCGCTACGTGTGACGCGGCAGAACGAGAACATCATCGAGGTGCAGTGAATGACTCAAGCAGCCCAGCCGGCTTTCGGCGCCATCATCATCGGTGATGAAATCCTGTCCGGCCGCCGGGAAGACAAGCACCTGGCCAAGGTGCTGGAGCTCCTCAAGGCCCGCGGCCTGCGCCTGGCCTCGGTGCGCTACGTGGGCGACGAGCGCCCGCGCCTGGTCCAGACCCTGAAGGAGAGCTTCGCCAGCGGCGACATCGTGTTCAGCTTCGGCGGTATCGGCGCCACGCCGGACGACCACACCCGCCAGGCGGCCGCCGAAGCCCTCGGTTTGCCGCTGGCCCTGCACCCGCAGGCCGAGGCCGAGATCCGCGCCCGCTTCGGCGACGAGACCACGCCGCAGCGCCTGCAGATGGGCGTCTATCCGCAAGGCAGCGACATCGTGCCGAATCCCTACAACCAGATTCCCGGCTTCTCGATCCGCAACCACTTCTTCGTGCCGGGCTTTCCGATCATGGCCTGGCCGATGGTCGAATGGGTGCTCGACACGCGCTTCAAGCACCTGTACCACCAGGCCGACTACGTGGAACGCTCGGTAATCGTGTGGGACGCGATGGAGGGAAAGCTGATCGACCTGATGGAGCGCATCACCACGGACTTTCCCGATGCGACCCTGTTCAGCCTGCCCAGTGTCGGCGGGGAGGGCGGTCGGCGCCATATCGAACTGGGCATGAAGGGGCCGACCGCCCGCGTCGACGAGGCGATGGCCTTGATCACCGCTGAGCTGGCGCGGCGCGGTTACAGCTGGGAGCCGCCGACGGCGGACTGAGGTGAGCCTGTGAGCGCTCCGTCCCGCTATCGGGATTTTCCGGGTCGGCGCTGGCTGGGTGTGGCGCTGCGCGCAGCGCACCTCGCCGGCGTGGTCGGCGTTGGTGCCGGCCTGGTCGGCGGAGGCGTGGCGGATTCGCATTTCCCCGTGCTGCTCGTGCTGTCCGGTGTGGCCATGGCGGCTCTCGATGCGTGGTCCAACCCGCGCTGGCTGGCGGAGCCGGCAGGCTTGTCCCTGCTCGTCAAGTTCGGGCTGCTCGGCTGGTTTCTCATCGATGAGGCCCGGCGGCCGGCCTTGTTCTGGGGTGTGCTGGTCTTCTCGGTCATCTTCGCCCACGCGCCGGCGAGTTTCCGCCATCGAGGGCGGAGCCGGCGCCAGCCCGGGCAGCTGTGACGGATGTCACAAGGCTGAAGTCTTCATACCGTATGCTCGGCGCCGATGTGGTTGCAGGCGAGGGTATGCGCAATGAATGAAGAATGGATTCTGGAGAAGACGGCGGAGGGATTGGCGGAGATCGCGAACCGCAGCCGTCGGGTGCCGAACCGTCTGCGGACCGTGCTGATCCTGGTGGATGGCCGCAATAGCGTTGGCCAGCTGTGCGCTTCGGCAGCCGCCTTGGGCAACATCCGCGAGGCGCTGGCTGAGCTGCGCGAGCTGGGGCTGATCGCCCCGCTGGACGGAGGCTTGCCGCCAGCCAGCAGGGCTTCGGTGCAGCCGGCGGCGCGCCTGCAGGGGCCCCTCACACGGCCCGAACCCCAGCCCGGCCGCCGCCGTTCCCTGGCGCTGGCGCGCCTGTACCTGCTCAATGCGATGGAGCAAAGCCTGCGTCAGGCCGATCTGCCGGTGCGCGAACGCCTGCGCAACTGCACCACGCGGGCCGACCTGCTCGACGCCTTCGAGCTGTGCCGCGAGATCGCCGCCGAAATGGGTGTTGCCCACATCGACACCATCGAGGCCCAGTTCCTCGGCATGCTGCCCGACGAGAGCTGAGTCCGCGGGTCAGCCCTTGCGTTCTGCCGGAGTGGCCTCTATATTTCGATTGTCCCAAAGGGGAGTAGCTCCACGTCGGTGGGCCGTCAAGACGGAGAATGCCGTGCGAACCCGCCGTGCCATGCACGGCGCCGCGGCTGATCTCCCGGCTACCGGGCAGTCGTTCGAGAATCAAGGGCGACTGTGAGCAAGACCTTTGCCGCGATGGCAAAGTGTCTTTCGGCAAAACCGGCTCCCCCGCCGGACCAAGCTCATTGGCCTTTCGTCATCGCTGGACGAAAGGCCTTTTTGTTTGGTTCCGTTTTGGGAGATTTCACATGGAAAGCATTGGTACCTGGTGGATGTGGGCGGGCTTCGCGGCCGTTGTGCTGGTGATGCTGGCTATCGACCTGCTGGTGGTCGGCGGCGGCAAGGAACACAAGGTGTCCCTGAAGGAGGCCGGCCTGTGGTCGGTGGTGTGGGTCAGCGTCGCGTTGCTGTTTGCCGGCGCCCTATGGTGGTATCTGGACGGCACGGCCGGGCGCGAGGTGGCCAACGCGCGGGCGCTGGAGTTCGTCACCGGCTACCTGATCGAGAAAGCGCTGGCCGTCGACAACGTGTTCGTGTGGCTGATGCTGTTCTCCTTCTTCGCGGTGCCGCCGGCGCTGCAGAAACGGGTGCTGCTGTTCGGCGTGGTTGGTGCGATCGTGCTGCGTACGCTGATGATCTTCGCCGGCGCCTGGCTGATTGCCCAGTTCAGCTGGCTGCTCTATGTGTTCGGCGCCTTCCTGCTGCTGACCGGTGTGAAGATGTTCGTCAGCGCCGAACATGAAACAGACCTCAACCGGAACCCGGTGGTGCGCTGGCTGCGTGGCCACATGAAGATCAGCTCCGAGTTCCATGGCCAGCGCTTCTTCGTGCAGCGGGAGGAGGGCGGCCGCATGGTCCGCTATGCGACGCCGCTGTTCCTGGCGCTCGTGCTGGTGGAGGCGTCCGACGTGATCTTCGCGGTGGATTCGATCCCGGCGATCTTCGCGATCACCACCGACCCTTTCATCGTGCTGACCTCCAACATTTTCGCGATCCTCGGCCTGCGCGCGATGTACTTCCTGCTCGCCGACTTCGCCCAGCGCTTCTCGCTGCTCAAGTTCGGCCTGGCCGCGGTGCTGGTCTTCATCGGCGGCAAGATGCTGCTGGTGGACCTGGTGCATGTGCCGGTGGGGATGTCCCTCGGCGTGGTGGCCGCGCTGATCGGCACGTCCGTGTGGCTGTCCCTGCGAAAGGAGCGCCTGGAGGCGGTGCAGGCTGAGAGGTGAGTGTGCCCCCAGGGCCTGGCTGCGCCCGGCCCGCCCCCCGTGGGGGAGAAGGAAACTTGGGGCGGCTCGACGTTTCCTTGAGAGGGTGGACGCCGCCCGGCAGGACGTGCATCCTGCCGGGCTTGCCCGATTGCCTGGAGAACTTGCCGCGTGCGGATCCGCAACGAAACCCCGGCCGACGTGGCCGCCGTCCGCGAGGTGAACCTCGCCGCCTTCGAAAGCCCGGCCGAGGCGGATCTGGTGGATGCCCTGCGCGGGCATATCTTCCCCTATGTGTCGCTGGTGGCCGACGACAAGGGCGTCATCGCCGGCCACATCCTGCTTACCCCGGTCCATCTGCCCGGCCATCCGCGCGCGCGCCTGATGGCGTTGGCGCCGATGGCGGTACGCCCGGACTACCAGCGTAGCGGCGTCGGCTCGGCACTGGTCGTCGAAGGCCTGCGCCAGGCCCGCGAGGCGGGCGCCGGCGCCGTGGTGGTGCTGGGTCATCCGGCCTATTACCCGCGTTTCGGCTTCGTGCCGGCTTCCCGCCACGGCATCCGCTTTGCGCATGATGTGCCGGACGAGGCCTACCTGATCGTCGAACTGCAGCCGGGCCACCTGGCCGGGCTGGCCGGCACTGTCCAGTACCACGCCGCCTTCGACGCGGTCTGAGCCGCGCCGGTCCGCGTGGGGCCGTTCAGCCGCGGGCGCCGCGCAGCCGTCCGAGGGCGGGCCGCCAGGTGCCGCTCTCGTGGACGACGAGGCCGAGCAGGATCATGCCCGTGCCGGCCATGACCTGCGTGCCGATCTCCTCGCGGTTGAGCAAATGCCCGAGCACCAGCGCCATCACCGGCGTGATCAGCGTGATCAGCGCGACTTTCGAGGCTTCCAGATGCTTGATCACGTAGTAGTACAGCGCGAAGCCGATCACCGATCCGAAGACGCCCAGGTAGCCGATGGCCGCCGCCGTGCGCGAGGGCAACGTGGCGGGCAGCGCCGCGCCGTCGGTCAGCCATAACAGCCCGAACAGCGGCAGCGACACCGCCAGGGAGCCGAATGTGGTGGCCAGCGGCGGGCTGTCGTCGCCGATCTGTTTCAGTGCGACCAGGCTTAGCGATGAGATGAACACCGCCACCAGCAGGGCGATGAGGCCGGCCGCGGTGTTGGCTCCGCTGGCCGCACCGTCTGGCATGAAGATCAGCACTAGCCCGCCTGCGCCGAGCAGCGTGCCGCCCAATCTCGTCGGCGTCAGGGAACGCTCCCCGAGCCAACAGGCGGCCAGCAGGCCGGCCATCAGCGGCGAGAGTCCGAACATCACGGAGATCAGCCCGGAGCTCACGTAGCGCGCGCCCCAGTAGGTCAGCGCCATGATGCCGAATAGGCCGACGCCACCGATCAGGTAAGCCCGGCGCGCGCGGGCATGGAGTGGCAGTCCGATTCGCCCGACGCGCAGGATCGCCGCGGCCACCAGCGCCCCGATCAGCATGCGGGCCAGCGCGGAGAAGGCGAAACCGGCGCCTTCGGTGCTCCAGCGGATGGCGAGTGGGGTGGTGGACCAGATCAGGATGATGGCGAGGTAGGCGAGGGAAACCGGCATGGCGCACCTTTCGTGGCAGGGGGGGGGATGAATCCCGGAGGGGCAAAGAAAAGGGCCGCGGTCTGATGATCCGCGGCCCCTGGTGATGTCGGTGAGTGCTGCTGCGAACTACCCCGATCCCGGCCCCGGACAAGCGGCAACGCGCCATGCGCGCAGTGCGCGACGGCGGATGCAAATGGTCGGGAAAGTCTTCGGGAAGTTCATGGGCCCATGATGCTGGCGATCTGCCGGGCGCGTCAAGCATGAATGCGCCTTGCATGTTCGGTTGCCGAAGCCTGATGGTGTCCGGCCAAGGTGGGGGGCTGGCGGCAGCGCTGCTGCGCCGGGCCTGTCGAATCCTCCTTTGCGCCATGTCAAAGGGGGCGCCAGGCGGGCGGACTTATGATTCCCTCCATTGCTGCGTCGCGTCTTGTGCCGGCCCGTTGTGGGCTGTCGGAGGGCGCCGTTTCCCCGCAGGGAGTCGTCATGAGCACCTGTCTCAACCTCGACGGCAACGAAGCCGCCGCACGGATGGCCTATCTCGGCAGCGAGGTGATCGCCATCTACCCGATTACTCCGTCCTCCAGCATGGGCGAATGGGCCGACGAATGGGCGGCCCAGGGCAAGCCCAACCTGTGGGGCGTGGTGCCGAAGATCATCGAGATGCAGTCGGAAGGCGGTGCGGCCGGCGCGCTGCACGGAGCGCTGACCTCCGGCGCGCTGGGCACCAGCTTCACCGCCAGCCAGGGCCTGCTGCTGTTCATCCCCAACCTCTACAAGATGGCCGGTGAGCTGACGCCCTTCGTGCTGCATGTGGCGGCGCGGGCGGTGGCGACCCACGCGCTGTCGATCTTCGGCGACCACTCCGACGTGATGGCCTGCCGTGCCACCGGTTGCGCGCTGCTGGCCAGCAACTCGGTTCAGGAGGCCCAGGACATGGCGCTGATCGCCCAGGCGGCGACCCTCGCCGGGCGCATCCCAGTGATCCATTTCTTCGACGGCTTCCGTACTTCCCACGAGGTTGCCAAGATCGTCGCCGTCGAGCCGGACGCGGTGCGGGCGATGATCGATGACAGCTTGGTGGCCGCCCACCGGGCCCGTGCGCTGTCGCCGGAGCATCCGGTGATCCGCGGTACGGCGCAGAACCCGGACGTGTTCTTCCAGTCCCGCGAGCGGGCCAATCCCTATTACGACGCCTTCTCCGGCCTTGTGCAGGACGCGATGGACCGTTTTGCCGGGCTGACCGGCCGGCGCTACAGCCTGTGTGACTACGTCGGCGCGCCCGATGCGGAAAGGGTGGTGGTGGTGATGGGATCGGCTGCGGAGACCGCCGAAGAGACCGTCGAGCACCTGCTGGCCCGCGGCGAGAAGGTCGGCGTGCTCAAGCTGCGCCTGTACCGGCCGTTTCCGGCGGCGGCATTGCTGGAAGCCTTGCCTGCCAGCGTGAAGGCCATCGCCGTGCTGGACCGCTGCAAGGAACCCGGTTCTGACGGCGAACCCCTGTTCAAGGACGTGATGACCGCCTGCGCGGAAGCCGCGGCCGACGGCCTGCGCCCGATGCCGCGGGTGATCGGCGGCCGCTATGGCTTGGCCAGCAAAGAGTTCACGCCGGGCATGGCCAAGGCGGTGTTCGATGAGCTGGCTGCGACAGCGCCGAAGCGTCGCTTCACCGTCGGCATCGTGGACGACCTCACGCACCTGTCGCTGCCGTGGGACGCGGATTTCCGCACCGACGCGTCCCGCCGCCTGCAGCATGCGGTGTTCTGGGGCCTGGGCGCGGATGGCACGGTGTCGGCCAACAAGAACTCGATCAAGATCGTCGGCGAGGCCACCAAGCTGCAGGCCCAGGGCTATTTCGTCTACGACTCGAAAAAGTCCGGTGCGGTGACGGTGTCGCACCTGCGCTTCGGGCCGGCGGCGATCCGCTCCAGCTACTTGGTGGAGGCGGGCATGGCGGGCTTCGTGGCCTGCCACCAGACGGTCTTCGTGGAGCGCTACGACCTGCTCGCCCACGCGGCGCCGGGTGGCGTCTTCCTGCTCAACACGCCGGAGCCGGCGGACGCGGTGTGGTCCAGCCTGCCGGCGGCGATGCGTGCCGGCATTCTTGCCCGCGGCCTGCGCCTGTGGGTGATCGACGCCTACCGGGTGGCCCAGGAAAGTGGCATGGGGCGGCGCATCAACACCATCATGCAAACCTGCTTCTTCGCCATCTCCGGCATCCTGGCGCGGGAGCAGGCCATCCCGGCGATCAAAAAAGCGGTGGACAAGACCTACGGCCGCAAGAGCCGGCGCCTGGCCGACCTCAACCACAAGGCCATCGACGTGACTTTGGCCAATCTGCACGAAGTGCCCTTCGTCGGCCTGCATGGCGACGGCGACACGAGTCGGCCGGCGATGACCGCGGCCGTGCCCGACTTCGTGCGCGACATCACGCTGCCGATCTACCGCGGTGAGGGCAATCGCCTGCCGGTGTCGGCGATGCCGGCGGACGGCACTTTCCCGAGCGGCACCGCACAGTTCGAGAAGCGCAACATCGCGCTGGAAATCCCGGTGTGGGAGCCGGACCTGTGCACCCAGTGCGGCAAGTGCGTGTTCGTCTGCCCGCACGCGGCGATCCGCGCCCGGGCCTTCCCGGTCGAGGTGGCTGTCGATGCGCCGCCGACGTTCAAGCATGTGCCGGCCAAGAGCAAAGACTTCCCCGCTGGCACCCACATCAGCTACCAGGTGGCGCCGGAGGATTGCACCGGCTGCGGCGATTGCGTCGAAGCCTGCCCGATCCACGACAAGTCCAATGTCAGCCGGCTGGCGGTGAACATGGCAACCCAGGCGCCACTGCGCGAGCAGGAGCGGGCCAACTTCGATTTCTTCCTGAAGCTGCCGGAATTCGACCGCAGCCAGCTCAAGCAGGCCACCATCCCCGGCGCGATGCTGCTCGATCCGCTGTTCGAGTTCTCCGGCGCCTGCGCCGGCTGCGGCGAGACGCCCTACATCCGCCTCGCTACCCAGCTGTTCGGCGACCGCATGCTGGTGGCCAATGCCACCGGCTGCTCGTCGATCTACGGCGCCAACCTGCCGACCACGCCTTACACCGTGAATGGCGCCGGGCGTGGGCCGGCCTGGTCCAATTCCCTGTTCGAGGACAACGCCGAGTTCGGTCTCGGCATGCGCCTGGCATCGGACCAGCTGATGGGCTACGCGCAGAGCCTGGTGAAAGAGCTGGCGTCAATCATCGGCGGCGATCTGGCGGAAGCGCTGGTGTCCGCCGATCAGCGCCAGGAGGTCGGCCTGCGTGCCCAGCGGGAGCGGGTCGCCCAGCTGCGCCAAGCACTGGCGGGCAGCGCCCATCCACGCGCGAAGGAGCTGGCTTCCCTCGCCGAATGGCTGATCCGCCGCTCGGTGTGGATCATCGGCGGTGACGGCTGGGCCTACGACATCGGTTATGGCGGCCTCGACCACGTGCTGGCGCTGAACTACGACGTGAACGTGCTGGTCCTCGACACCGAGGTTTATTCCAACACCGGCGGCCAGACCTCCAAGGCGACGCCGGTTGGTGCAGTGGCCAAGTTCTCTGCCGGTGGCAAGGCGACCGCCAAGAAGGACCTGGCCCGGCTGGCTTCCGATTACGGCCACGTGTACGTGGCGACGGTGGCCTACGGCGCGAAGGACGTGCACACGCTGCGGGCCTTCCACGAGGCCGAGTCCTATGCTGGCCCGTCGCTGATCGTCGCCTACAGCCCGTGCATCGCCCATGGCGTGGACCTGCTCTACAACCAGCATCAGCAGGACATGGCGGTGAAGTCCGGCCACTGGCCGCTGTTCCGTTACGACCCGCGGCTGGAGGAGGCCGGCGCCAACCCCTTCAAGCTCGACTCGGCGCCGCCGAGCCAGCCGATCAAGGCCTTCATGGATAGCGAAACCCGCTTTGCGATGCTTGCCCGCAGCCATCCGGAAGCGGCCGAGCGTCTGCTGGCGGAGGCCCAGAAGGAAGCCGACCGACGCTTCCAGACATACAAGGCGCTGGCCGAAGGGCATGCGGATGCCCCTAAGACGGGTGCCTGACGACGGAGATTTGCGATGCTCGACCTGACGACCGAATACCTTGGCCTCACGCTGAAGAACCCGCTGGTGCCGTCCGCCTCGCCGCTGGCGAAGCAACTCGATTCCCTGCTGCGCCTGGAGGACGCCGGTGCCGCGGCGGTGGTGCTGCATTCCCTCTTCGAGGAGGAGATCCTCGCCGAGGACGCGATGACCGACCGCTTCCTGCTGCACGCGGATTTCCATGACGGCGAATCGTCCGGCTTCCTGCCCGACCACGGCCAGTTTCAGGGCGCGCTGGAGCGTTATCTGGAGCACCTGCGGACGGTCAAGCAGCGCTTGTCCATCCCGGTCGTCGCCAGCCTCAACGGGGTGACGCCGTCCGGCTGGGTGGATCTCGGCCTGGCCCTGCAGGAGGCCGGTGCCGATGCGCTGGAGCTCAACGTCTATCACGTGGCGGCGGATCCGGCGGAGAGCGGCGATTCCGTCGAGGCCCGCTACGTGGCCCTGCTGGCCGAACTGCGCAGCATCGTGACGATTCCGGTGGTGATGAAGTTGCCGCCGTTCTTCTCGTCACTGCCGCATTTCGTGCGGCGGCTGGAGCTGGTCGGGGCGAGTGGCGTGGCGCTGTTCAACCGTTTCTTCCAGCCGGACATCGACCTGGACAGTCTGCGCATCGTCGATCAACTGCATCTGTCCGGCCGCGAGGAAGCGCTGCTACGCATCCGCTGGATCGCCATCCTGCGGGCCCAGACGCGGATGACGCTGGCGGCTACCGGCGGTGTGCACAGCGCCGACGAGGCGCTCAAGCTGCTGCTGGCCGGCGCCGACGTGGTGCATCTGGCGTCCTGCCTGCTGAACCACGGCCCCGAGCGCCTGCGCCAGATCCTGCAGGATATCGAAGCCTGGATGGTCGAGCGGGAATACCACTCCATCGCGCAGCTCAAAGGCAGCATGTGCCAGTCCAACCTGCGCGATCCGGACGCGGTGGCGCGGCGCAGCTACATCAAGGTGCTGGACAGCTTCACGCCGCGTGGGGGCGTGTGGCGTTGAGCGGCGTTGCGGCTACGGTCAGGGCTAGCGTGCCGGGGGCGTAGCACCGCTCGGGAGCGTGATGCCGGGCTGGTGCGGTATCTGTCGCCGATCTCGGGCGGTGGAGCGGCGGGGAGAACGGGCAAAAAAATGGCGGCCAAAAGGCCGCCAAAACAACGCTGCAACAGGGATCGGTACGTTTTTTACTTCTTACGGGCAGGCGGCACGTCGGTGCAGCTGCCGTGGGCGACTTCCGCGGCCATGCCGACGGTTTCGCCAAGGGTCGGGTGCGGGTGGATGGTCTTGCCGATATCCACGGCGTCGGCACCCATCTCGATGGCCAGGCACACTTCGCCGATCATGTCGCCGGCCGACGGGCCGACGATGGTGCCGCCGATGACCCGGTGGGTCTCCGCGTCGAAGATCAGCTTGGTGAAGCCGTAGTCGGCACCGTTGGCGATCGCGCGGCCGCTGGCGGCCCACGGGAACTTGGCGGTTTCGACCTTCTTGCCTTCGGCCTTGGCCTGGGCTTCGGTGTAGCCGACCCATGCCACTTCCGGATGGGTGTAGGCCACGCCCGGGATCACGGTGGCGTCGAAGGCGGCCTTGTGGCCGGCTGCGACTTCCGCCGCCACGTGGGCTTCATGCACCGCCTTGTGGGCGAGCATGGGCTGGCCGACGACGTCGCCGATGGCGAAGATGTTCGGCACGTTGGTGCGCATCTGCGCATCCACCGGGATGAAGCCGCGGTCGGTGACGATCACGCCGGCCTTGTCGGCGCCGATCTTCTTGCCATTGGGGGCACGGCCGGCGGACTGCAGGATCATGTCGTACTTGACCGGCTCCGGAGATACGCCTTCGCCCTCGAAGGTCACGTAGAGGCCGTCTTCCTTGGCATCCACGGCGACCGTCTTGGTCTTCAGCATGATCTTGTCGAAGCGGCTGGCGTTCTGCTTCTCCCATACCTTGACGGCATCGCGGTCCGGGCCCTGCATCAGGCCGTCCATCATTTCCACCACGTCGACGCGGGCGCCGAGGGTCGAATAGACGGTGGCCATTTCCAGACCGATGATGCCGCCGCCGATGACCAGCATCTTCTTCGGCACGAAGCGCAGTTCCAGCGCGCCGGTGGAGTCGACGATGCGCGGGTCGCGGGGGATGAAGGGCAGGTGCACCGCGGCGGAACCGGCGGCGATGATGCACTGCTTGAACTTCACGACCTTCTTGGCGCCGGTCTTGTCCTGGGCGTCGCCGGTGGTTTCCTCGACTTCGATGTGGTTCGGGTCGAGGAAGCTGCCGTAGCCGCGGATCACATCCACCTTGCGGCCCTTGGCCATGCCGGCCAGGCCACCGGTGAGCTTGCCGACGACCTTGTCCTTGTGGGCGCGCAGGGCGTCCACATCGACGGAGGGCTTGGCGAAGCTGACGCCGGCGACGGAGGCGTGCTCGGCCTCCTCGATCACCGCCGCCACGTGCAGCAGGGCCTTGGACGGGATGCAGCCGACGTTCAGGCACACGCCACCGAGGGTGGCGTAGCGCTCGATGATGGCGGTCTTGAGGCCCAGGTCGGCGGCGCGGAAGGCGGCCGAGTAGCCGCCGGGACCGGCGCCGAGGACGACCATGTCGTATTCGACGTCGGCCGCTCCGGCGTGGCTGGCGGCAGCCGGAGCGGCCACC
Organism: Zoogloea sp. GW822-FHT05C07; assembly: GCF_058800215.1. NCBI lineage: Bacteria > Pseudomonadati > Pseudomonadota > Betaproteobacteria > Rhodocyclales > Zoogloeaceae > Zoogloea > Zoogloea sp. GW822-FHT05C07. The sequence goes on along the minus strand of NZ_CM179510.1, from coordinate 678,408 downwards.
GCTGCCGCGGCGGGCGCAGCGGCCGGAGCCGGTGCAGCGGCGGCTGCAGGAGCCGGGCTGGCGCCAGCGCCGTCGGCTTCGACGACGATCAGCACCTTGCCTTCGCCGACCCGGTCACCCAGGGCGACGCGGACTTCCTTGATCACGCCGGCGGCGGAGGACGGCACGTCCATCGTGGCCTTGTCGGATTCGAGCGTGGCGATGGCGTCGTCCACCTTGATGGTGTCGCCAACCTTCACGAACAGCTCGATGACCGGGACGTCGGAGAAATCGCCGATGTCCGGAACCTTGACTTCTACGAGGCTCATGGCGGTCTCCTTAGAGCATGACCCGACGGAAGTCGGCCAGCAGTTGGGCGAGGTACACGTTGAAGCGGGTCGCCAGGGCGCCGTCGATCACGCGGTGGTCGGCGGTCAGGGACATCGGCAGGGTCAGGCGCGGCACGAACTGCTTGCCGTCCCACACCGGCTTCATCACCGACTTGTTGACACCCAGGATGGCCACTTCCGGCGCATTGACGATCGGCGCGAAGTAGGTGCCGCCGATGCCGCCAAGGCTGGAGATGGTGAAGCAGGCACCGGACATGTCGGCCGGCTTCAGCTTGCCGTCACGGGCCAGCTTGGCCAGCGAACCGGTTTCGGCGGCGATGTCGAACACGCTCTTCTTGTCGGCGTCCTTCACCACCGGCACGACCAGGCCGTTGGGGGTGTCGGCTGCGAAGGCGATGTTGAAGTACTTCTTGTAGACCAGGTTGTCGCCGTCGAGCGAGGTGTTGAACTCGGGGAACTCCTGCAGCGCGCGGACCGATGCCTTGATGATGAAGGCGAGCATGGTCAGCTTCTTGCCGGACTTCTCGTACTCCTTGTTCATCAGGACGCGGAAGGCTTCCAGGTCGGTGATGTCGGCATCTTCGTGATAGGTCACGGCCGGGATCATCGCCCAGTTGCGGGCGAGGTTCTGGCCGGAGATCTTCTTGATGCGCGACAGCGGCTTGACCTCGACTTCGCCGAACTTGGCGAAATCGACCTTCGGCCACGGCAGCAGGTCGAGCCCGCCACCCAGGCTGCCGACGGCAGCGGCGGCGACGGCCTTGCCCGGGACGACGCCGGTGCTCATGGCGCCCTTCACGAAGGTGGTGACGTCGGCCTGCAGGATGCGGTTCTTCGGGCCGGTGGCCTTGACCTGGGCCAGATCGACGCCCAGTTCGCGGGCGAAGGCACGTACGGACGGGCTGGCGTGCACCTTGCCGCCGAGCTTGACGGCGGACGGGGCGGCGGCGGCAATGGCGGCCGCGGCGGCGACCGGAGCGGCCAGCGCCGGGGCGCCGTCCACCAGCAGGGCAGCGGCCGGAGTTGCCGCTGCGGCGACGGCGGCAGGGGACGGAGCCGGAGCGGCTGTGCCGGCACCGGTTTCGACCTTGATCAGCACGGCGCCTTCGGAGACCCGGCTGCCGAGCTGGACCAGCACTTCCTTCACCACGCCGGTGGCGGAGGAAGGCACGTCCATCGTGGCCTTGTCGGATTCCAGCGTGGCGATGGCGTCTTCAGCCTTGATGCTGTCGCCGACCTTCACGAACAGCTCGATGACGGGCACGTCGGAGAAGTCGCCGATGTCCGGCACCTTCACCTCGACCACGCCACCACCGGCGGCCGGCGCGGCAGCCGGAGCGGCGGCGGCGGGCGCCGCGGCAGGAGCGGGCGCCGGAGCCGGGGCCGCTGCAGCAGGGGCCGGAGCAGCCACCGCCGCCGCAGCGCCGGCGGCTTCGATCTTGATCAGCACGGCGCCTTCGGAGACGCGGTCGCCGAGGCTGACCAGCACTTCCTTGACGACGCCGGCGGCGGAGGACGGGACGTCCATCGTGGCCTTGTCGGATTCCAGCGTGGCGATGGCGTCGTCCACCTTGATGGTGTCACCGACCTTGACGAACAGTTCGATCACCGGCACGTCGGAGAAATCGCCGATGTCGGGGACTTTGACTTCGATGAGTTGGCTCATGTTTGTACTCCTCGGCGATCAGACGGACAGGGGGTTCGGCTTGGACGGGTCAAGGTTGTACTTGACCAGTGCGGCGGCAACCTTGTCGCGGTCGATCTTGCCTTCGTCGGCCAGGCCCTTGAGGGCGGCCAGGGTGACCCAGTGGCGGTCCACTTCGAAGAAGTGGCGCAGCTTCTCGCGGGTGTCGGAGCGGCCGAAACCGTCGGTGCCCAGCGTGATGTACGGGTTCTTGACGAAGGGACGGATCTGCTCGGCGAACAGCTTGATGTAGTCGGTGGCGGCGATGACCGGGCCGACGGCGCCTTCGAGCTTCTGTTCGACGTGGGACTTGCGCGGCGCTTCGAGCGGGTGCAGCAGGTTCCAGCGGCTGGCGTCCTGGCCGTCGCGGGCCAGTTCGTTGAAGCTCGGGCAGCCCCAGATGTCGGCCTCGACGCCCCAATCGTTCTTGAGCAGGTCGGCAGCGGCGATGACTTCGTTGAAGATCGTGCCGGAGCCCAGCAGCTGGACGCGCAGCGCGCCTTCGCCACCCTTACGGAAGGCGTACATCCCCTTGATGATGTCGGCTTCGGCACCCACCGGCATTTCCGGGTGCTCGTAGTTCTCGTTCATCACGGTGATGTAGTAGTAGACATCTTCCTGCTCGGCGAACATGCGGCGCAGGCCGTCCTGCACGACCACCGCGACTTCGTACTGGAAGGTCGGGTCGTAGCTGATGCAGTTGGGGATCATGTTGGCGAGGAGCTGGCTGTGGCCGTCCTCGTGCTGCAGGCCTTCGCCGTTCAGCGTGGTGCGGCCGGCGGTACCGCCGATCAGGAAGCCGCGGGTGCGCTGGTCAGCAGCCGCCCAGCACAGGTCCATGGTGCGCTGCAGGCCGAACATCGAGTAGAAGATGTAGAACGGGATCGTCTGCACGCCATGCACGCTGTAGGCGGTGCCGGCGGCGATCCAGTCGGCCATCGAGCCGGCTTCGTTGATGCCTTCCTGCAGAACCTGGCCGGTGACGCTTTCCTTGTAGAACATGAGCTGGTCATGGTCTTCCGGAACGTAGTTCTGGCCTTGCTGGTTCCAGATGCCGTACTGGCGGAACATGCCTTCCATGCCGAAGGTGCGGGACTCGTCGGGCACGATCGGGACGATGTTCTTGCCGATCTGCTTGTCCTTCAGCAGGGTGTTCATGATGCGCACGATGGCCATCGTGGTGGACAGCTCGCGGCCTTCGCCGGAGGCCTTCAGCAGCGCGCCGAAGGTGTCGAGGGCCGGCACCGGCAGCGCGTCGGCCTTGCGGCGGCGGCTGGGCAGGAAGCCGCCCAGTTCCATGCGGCGGTCGCGCATGTACTTGTATTCGGCGGAGTCTTCCGGGAACTTCAGGTAGGGCAGCTCGGCGAGCTGGTCGTCGGGCACCGGCAGGCCGAAGCGGTCGCGGAAGCGCTTGATCGACTCGATGTCGAGCTTCTTCTGCTGGTGGGAGATGTTCATCGCCTCACCGGACTGGCCCATGCCGAAGCCCTTGATGGTCTTGGCGAGGATCAGGGTCGGCTGGCCCTTGTGCTCGGAGGCGGCCTTGTAGGCGGAGAAGATCTTGAACAGATCGTGGCCGCCGCGGTTCAGTTGCCAGATGTCGTCGTCGGTCCAGTCGGCGACGAGTTCCTTCAGTTCGGGCGTGTTGAAGAAGTGCTCGCGGACGTAGGCGCCGTTCTTGGCCTTGAAGGTCTGATATTCGCCATCCACGCATTCCATCATGCGCTTCTTGAGGATGCCCTTGGTGTCGCGCTGCAGCAGGGCGTCCCAGTGGGTGCCCCAGATCAGCTTGATGACGTTCCAGCCGGCGCCGCGGAATTCGGCTTCCAGCTCCTGGATGATCTTGCCGTTGCCGCGCACCGGGCCGTCCAGGCGCTGCAGGTTGCAGTTGATCACGAAGATCAGGTTGTCCAGCTTCTCGCGGGCGGCCATGCCGATGGCGCCGAGGGACTCGACTTCGTCGGTCTCGCCGTCACCCAGGAAAGCCCACACCTTGCGCTGCTCGGCCTTGGCGGCGTCGATCAGGCCGCGGCTGGCGAGGTACTTCATGAAGCGCGCGGAGTAGATCGCACACAGGGGGCCGAGGCCCATGGAGACGGTGGGGAACTGCCAGAAGTCCGGCATCAGCCAGGGGTGCGGGTAGGACGAGATGCCCTGGCCGTCGGTTTCCTGGCGGAAGTTGTCCATCTGCTCGTCGGACAGGCGGCCGAGCATGTAGGCGCGGGAGTAGACGCCCGGCACCGAGTGGCCCTGGAAGAAGATCAGGTCGCCACCGCTTTCGTGGTCGACGCTCTTCCAGAAGTGGGAGAAACCGACGTCATAGAGGGCTGCGGCCGAAGCGAACGAGGCGATGTGGCCGCCCACGTTGGTGTGCTTGTTGGCGCGCACGACCATGGCCATGGCATTCCAGCGGATATAGGAATGGAGCTTGATCTCCATGTCCGGATCACCCGGGTACTTGGGCTGCTGGTCGGCCGGAATGGTGTTGATGTACTGGGTGTTGGCGGAGTAGGGGATGTCGATCCCTTCTTCACGTCCGGCTTCGATCAGCTTCTCGATCAGGAAGTGAGCCCGCTCGGAGCCCTCCTGAGCGACGACTGCTTCGAGTGCGTCCAGCCATTCCTTGGTTTCCTGGGCATCGATGTCAGCCAGGATGTTTTGCGTATTCGCGGCCATGGTCTTGTCTCCTCATGACTTGCGGGTTGTGGATAGCCGTCGCGGGTGGCGACAGCGGGGCTTCACTGCAAACCTGCGCGGACCGGATCGCGGTCCTGATTTTTCGCAATATAAAACGAACTATCGCAATGTGCAATAAGGGCGAACTTCTACTCTGAGTAAATTTTTGTTTTTTTGACCGGTGGCGGGCTGCGGTGGACGGACTGCGGGCGCGACTGCGCCCGTGCGGAACGACGGTGGGGTGGATTGGCGAGGAGCGGGAACGCGGACATCAGAGGGTGTGTCCGCAAGGCTTAGCGCCAGCCGGGCCCGAAGGCCTCGGCCGGCGAAGCTTCGTTCGACGGATTGAGGAAAAAAAACGGCCGGGGGCGAGGGAGGGAGGGAGAAAACCCCCGGCCGCTTGCGGAAATGGGTGTTCCGCGTGGCGGGATCATTTGTGAAACGCGTCCCGCTTCCGGTCTTCGTCGTAGGCGAAGACCACTTGTCTGTTACGTACTTCCCCCATGACCGGGATGCGCGTCGAGTCGATGGACTCGTGGTCGGTCTTGGAGAAGGGGCGATCATATACCATGACGATGCCCTCTACAGGTTCCTTCAGCGATTCCAGCGCCTCCCGCAGGCGGTGCCCTTCGGTGCTACGCGCCTGGCGGATGGCGGTGGCGAGGAGCAGCATGGAGTCATAACCCTGGGCGGCTGCCGGCGGCACCGGAATGCGTTCCACGCCGAAGGCCTTGCGGTAGCGTTCGATGAAGCGTTTGCGCCGCGGCGTCTCGCCTTCCTGGATGAAGGTCTGCGGCATGCGGGTGCCCTCAGCGTTGGGGCCTGCGTTGTCGATGAAGTTCGACATGGCCAGCGCCCAACTGCCGACCAGCGGCACCTTCCAGCCGATCCGCACCATGCCGTTGGCAAGGTGGGCGAGCTCGGGGCCGAGGCCGTAGGTGAGGATGCCTTCGGCGCCGGCGGTGCGGGCGCGGGTCAGCTGCGGTGTCATGTCCACGTCGCGGATGTTGAAGCGCTCGATGACGACCGGCTTGATGCCGTGGCGTTCGAGGGCGCGCTCCAGGTCCTCGCGGCCGAGCTGGCCATAATTGGTGCTGTCGTGGAAGATCGCCAGCTTGTGCAGGTGGCGCCGCTCGACCGCCTCCTCGACGATCATCGCGGCCTGGATGGCGTCCGGCGCTGACACGCGGAAGATGTAGTTGTCCGGGTACTGGGGCGGCAGGAACTGCTTGGTGATGATCGAGCCAGTGGCCACCGAGGTGATCATCGGGATGTGGGCCTGCTGATAGAAGCGCTGGCTGGCCAGTGCGACGCCGGTATTGACGATGCCAAGACCGGCGATCACGCGTTCCCGGTTGATCAACTCCTGGACGACCAGGGCGCCGCGCTCGGGGAGGGCTTCGTCATCCCGTTCGATCAGCTGTATCGGCCGGCCGAGGATGCCGCCGCCTTCGTTGATCTCCTGCGCGGCCAGGCGGATGCCGTCGCGCATCGCGATGCCCATCGGATTCGAGCCACCGGTGAAGGGGCCGGACACGCCAACCTTGATCGGCTCGACGGCGCTGGCGCACAGCGCGGTCAGGCTGAAGGCGACGATGCCGGCCAGGCGCACGATTCGAAGCAAGGGTGTCTCCGCCTGTCGTTGTAGGTGTTGTTGCAAGTCGCTGCGGATGAACGTCGCAAGCTATTCCGTCGCCTGGGGGGCGGGTATTGGTGAAAACCCGTAGCCTCCGGCCCGTCGTGCCTGGAGGGACAAGGGCTGCCCGGTTAGGGTAAGCCCGGATGCCCGGCCCTGGCGGACCCTAGCAGGATGAAAGGCAAATGCCGAACAAGTCTCGATCTTCCGCGCTGCCCCGTGCCGACTGGTACTGGACGGCGCCTTACATTGCCGTGCTGGTGTTCGCGCTGGCCATGCTGGTCATCGTGTGGACGCTGCAGCACCAGGAACGTGAGACCCAGAGCAACGCGCTGGCGCGCGACGTGCAGTGGGCCGAACAGACGATGCGCCTGCACATGCAGGGCACCGAGGAGTTCCTGTCCCAGCTGTCCCGCGAGCTGGCGGCGGGCACGCTGGATGCCGACGCCTTCCAGGTGCGGGCCAACCAGCACATCGCCAACAATCCCGAGCTGGTCAACGTGGTGTGGGTGGCCGGCGGGCAGCGCGTCAAATGGACGGCGCCTTTCGATACTACTGACTGGCTGGCCGGCGATGCGCTGTCGGCCACCCAGGCGGCGGTGCTGGCGCGGGCCTGGGACGTCGGGCGGCCGGTATATGGCGAGGCCTATGTGAACGGCCGCAACATGGCGGTGCTGGAAGTCTATGTACCGGTGCAGCAGGGGCGGACCCCGCTGGGTGCGATCATCGCGGTGTATTCCATCGAGCGCATGGTCACGCACCTGGTGCCGAGCTGGTTTGGCGAGAAGTACCGCCTGGCCTTCACCGGCCCGGAGGGCGAAGTGCTGGGCATGAACTCGGCGGCCCATCCCCTCGACGAGAGCCTGGCCTTCTCGGTGGAACTCGATCCGCCGGGCAACGGCCTGTCCCTGCAGGCGACGGCCTACCATGTGGCCAGCGATCTGCCGAAGGGCTTTCCGATCATTGTCATCGTCGGGCTGTCGGTGTTCGTGTTGTGGAGCCTGTGGCTGCTGCGCGCCCACATGCGCCGCCGCGTGCGCGTGGAGAAGGAGCGGGACCGCCTCTTCAACCTGTCCCTCGATATGCTGGCGATTCTCAGCCTCGACGGGGAGTTCCGGCGCAGCAATCCGGCCTTCGAGCGGATCCTCGGCCATCGCCCGGACGACTTGCCCGGGCGCTCCTTCCTCGACTTCATCCACGCCGAGGACGTGGCCGAGACCATCGAGCACCTGCGCAGCCTCGCCTCGGGCACGCCGGGCGCCTTCGAGAACCGCTGCCGCTGCGCCGACGGCACCTACAAGTGGCTGGCCTGGAGCGTCAACTCGGTGCCCGAGGAGAAGCTGATGTACGCCGTCGCCCACGACATCACCGGGCGCAAGGCGGCAGAGGAGGCGCTGCGCGCCGAGTACGCCTTCCGCCAGGCGATGGAGGAATCCCTGGTCACCGGCCTGCGCGCCATCGATCTGAATGGCGAGATCATCTACGTGAACCCGGCCTTCTGCCGCATGACCGGCTGGTCGCGGGAGGAACTGGTCGGCTCGCGGGCGCCTTTCCCCTACTGGCCGAAGGACAGCTACGACCCGCTGCAGCGCAACCTCGAACTGACCCTCGCCGGCAACGCGCCGAACACCGGCTTCGAGATGCGTATCCGGCGCAAGAACGGGCAGCGCCTGGACACCCGCTTCTACCTGTCGCCACTGATCGACGGGGAAGGGCGGCAGACCGGCTGGATGGCGTCGATCACCGACATCTCCGAACCGAAGCGGGTGCGCGCCGAACTGGAAGCGGCCCACGAGCGTTTCGTCGCGGTGCTCGACGGCCTCGATGCGGCGGTGTACGTGGCCGACGCGGCCAGCGACGAGATCCTCTTCGCCAACCGAGCCTTCAAGAGCATTTACGGCTTCGACGCTGTCGGCCAGCGGGTCGGGAGCTACGGCCTGCCGACGCCGCCGGATACCCAGTGGTACGACGTGGACCCGCGTCGCCTGACGCTGGACCACGTGCCCCGCGAACTGTATGACGGCGAGCTGCGCAACACGCTGTCGGGGCGTTGGTACCACATCCGCGAGCGCGCCATCCGCTGGGTGGACGCCCGCGTGGTGCGCATGGCGATCGCCACCGACGTCACCGACCGCAAACGAGTGGATGAGGAGAACCGCGCCCAGCAGGAGCGCCTGCAGCGCACCTCGCGCCTGATCACGATGGGCGAGATGGCGTCCACGCTGGCTCACGAACTCAACCAGCCGTTGGCCGCCATCGCCAATTACTCGATGGGCTGCGTCAATCGGCTGCAGTCCGGGGAATACCGGCGCGAGGACATCCTCACCGCGATGCAGAAGGCCAGCGCACAGGCAGAGCGGGCCGGCAAGATCATCCGCCGCGTGCGCGAGTTCGTACGCAAGAGCGAGCCGCGCCGCGCGCCGGTGTCCCTGGCGGGCATCGTGGACGACGCGATCGGCTTCCTCGAGGTGGACGCCCGCCGCCACGGCGCGCAGGTCTTGAACCAGCTGCCGCACGACCTGCCGCAGGTGTTCGTCGACGCGGTGATGGTCGAGCAGGTGGTGCTCAACCTGGTCAAGAACGGCATCGAAGCGATGCGTGACACGCCGGCCGAAGAACGCGTGCTGATCGTGTCAGCCCACTGTGTAGAGCACGAGCAGGTGGAGGTGGAGATCGCCGACCACGGCCCCGGGCTGTCCGATGAGGCGCGGGAGCGGCTGTTCACGCCCTTCTACACCACCAAGTCGGAAGGCATGGGCATGGGGCTCAACATCTGCCGTTCCATCGTCGAATTCCACGAAGGGCGTCTATGGGTAGACGCCAACCCCGCGGGAGGATGTATCTTCCGCTTCACTTTGCCTCTGGAGACCATCCGTGAAACCGCCAGCCTCGACGCCTGAACAGATCATCTACCTGGTGGATGACGACGAAGCCCTGCGCGATTCCCTGGTCTGGCTGCTCGAATCGCAGGGTTTCAAGGTCGAGGCCTTCGCGTCCGCCGAGTACTTCCTGCGCGCCTGGCGGCCGGAGTTCAACGGCTGCCTGCTGCTCGACGTGCGCATGCCCGGCATGAGCGGGCTGGAGCTGCACGAGCGCCTGCGCGCCCAGTACTGCACGCTGCCGATCATCTTCATCACCGGCCATGGCGACGTGCCGATGGCGGTGGCCGCCCTCAAGAAAGGCGCGGTGGATTTCATCGAGAAGCCGTTCAACGATGCCGAGCTGCTGCGCCTCGTCACCCAGTGCCTGGCCAAGGAGCAGGAAAGCCGCGCCCGCCGCCGCCAGGATGCGGAGGTGGCGCGCCGCCTTGACCAGCTCACCCAGCGGGAGCGCGAGGTGCTTGAGCTGATCATCGCCGGCAAGCTCAACAAGCAGATCGCCGACGTGCTGGGGATCAGCATCAAGACCGTCGAAGTCCATCGCGCCCGCGTGATGGAAAAGATGGCCGCCCAGTCCCTGGCTGAGCTGGTGCAGAACGTGATGGCCATCGAGGTGAACCGGGCCTGAGTGTTGCCGGGGGCAGGGCAGGCATGCCGTGGCCGCTGCCGTCTGCAAGCGCCTGCGATCCCACGGGATGCTTCCACGCTTGCCCGCCCCCGTGACGCCTTACGCAGCCATTCAAAACCCGAATTCGCCCTCTGTGCAAGCCATGGTAAACTCACGGGTTTTTCCTGAGGGGCAGCGGCATGACGGCTCGCATTATCGATGGCAACGCGCTTTCCGCGAAACTGCGCGGAGAACTCGCCGCGAAGGCGGCTGAACTGACCGCCCAGGGCACCCAGCCCTGTCTCGCGGTAATCCTGGTGGGGGGCGATCCGGCCTCCGCCGTGTACGTCCGCAACAAGGTGGCCGGCTGCGAGAAGGCCGGCATCAAGTCCCTCAAGTTCGAATACCCGCAGGATGCCGCGCCGGCCGACGTGCTGGGCAAGATCGCCGAGCTCAACGCCGACCCGTCGGTGCATGGCATCCTGGTGCAGTTGCCGCTGCCGAAGCACTTCGACGAGAAGGCCGTGCTTGAGGCCATTTCCGTCGAGAAGGACGTGGACGGCTTCCACGCCGAGAACGTCGGCCGCCTGTCCCAGGGGCAGGAAGCCTTCGTGCCGTGCACACCGAACGGCGTGATGGAGATGCTGAAGAGCATCGACATGCCGCTGCGTGGCGCCGAGGCCGTGGTCATCGGCCGCTCCAACATCGTCGGCAAGCCGATGGCGATGCTGCTCACCGCCGTCGGCGCCACCGTCACCGTGTGCCATTCGGGCACCCGCGACCTGAACTTCCACACCCGCCGCGCCGACATCCTGGTGGCGGCCATCGGCAAGCCGAAGTTCGTCACCGGCGACATGGTCAAGCCCGGCGCGGTCGTCATCGACGTGGGCATCAACCGTCTGCCTGATGGAAAGCTGTGCGGCGACGTCGATTTCGAATCCGCCAAGGACGTGGCCGGCGCGATCACCCCGGTGCCCGGCGGCGTCGGCCCCATGACCATCACCATGCTGCTCGCCAACACCGTCGAGTCGGCAACCCGCGCAGCCCGGAAGGCCTGAACAATGAGCGAGCAACAACCCGTCATCGGCATCGTCATGGGCTCCAATTCCGATTGGCCCACCATGCAGGCCGCCGCCAAGGTGCTGAAGGATTTCGGCGTGCCCTTCGAGGCCCGCGTGGTCTCCGCCCACCGCACCCCCGACCTGATGTTCGAATATGCGGAACAAGCGAGTGCGCGGGGCCTGCGGGCGATCATTGCCGGTGCCGGCGGTGCGGCCCACCTGCCGGGCATGATCGCCGCCAAGACGACAGTGCCCGTGCTGGGCGTGCCGGTGCAATCGAAGGCACTGTCGGGCAAGGATTCGCTGCTGTCCATCGTGCAGATGCCGAAGGGCATTCCGGTCGCCACCTTCGCCATCGGCGAGGCGGGTGCCGCCAACGCGGGCCTGTTCGCGGTGGCACTGCTGGCCGGTACCGATGTGGCGCTGGCTGAAAAGCTCGATGCCTTCCGCGCCGAGCAGACCGCCAGCGTACTGGCAATGACCCTCGACCCTGTCTGATTTCGCAGGATAGAAACGATGATTCTTCCGCCCGCCACCCTCGGCATGCTCGGCGGCGGCCAGCTCGGCCGCTTCTTCGTTGCTGCGGCCCACGAGATGGGCTACAAGGTGTGGGTCCTCGACCCGGATCCCCACAGCCCGGCCGGCTTGATCGCCGACCGCCACCTGCAGGCTGGTTACGACGATTTCACGGCCCTCGACCAGCTCGCCGAAGCCTGCGCCGCGGTGACCACCGAGTTCGAGAACGTGCCGGCGGCGACCCTCGACTACCTGGCCAAGTTCGTGCCGGTTCGTCCCGGCGCGGCGGCGGTGGCGGTGTGCCAGAACCGCATCGCGGAAAAATCCTTCCTGCGCGACAACGGACTGCCCCACGGGCCGTTCGCGGTGATCCAGGCGGAAGCCGACATCGCCGCGGCGGATGCCGGCCTCTACCCGGCAATCCTCAAGGTGGCGCGTTTCGGCTACGACGGCAAGGGCCAGGCCCGCGTCGCCAATGCTGCCGAGGCGCTGGCCGCGTTCCGCCAGTTCAAGGGCGAGCCCTGCGTGCTGGAACGCATGCTGAGCCTCGACTACGAAGTGTCGGTGGTGCTGGCCCGTGACGAGCACGGAACGGTCAAATGCTTCCCGACCGTCGAGAACCAGCACAGTCGCGGCATCCTCGACGTGTCCATCGCGCCGGCGCGGACTTCTGCCTGCCAGCGGGATTCGGCCCAGGAGTACGCCGAACGCATCGCCGAGCGGCTGGGCTTCATCGGCACGCTGGCGGTGGAGTTCTTCGTGTCCCGCGGCGAGCTTTACGTAAACGAAATGGCACCGCGCCCGCACAACAGCGGCCACCACACCATCGACGCCTGCGTGACCAGTCAGTACGAGCAGCAGGTCCGCGCGCTATGTGGTTTGCCCCTTGGCGAGGCACGCCAGCACAGCGCATCGGTGATGGTGAACCTGCTCGGCGAGCTGTGGTACGACGGTGGTTCGCCGCAAGGCCGCTACCGGGAGCCGGACTGGACCCTGCTGCACGCCGTGCCCGGTCTGCGCCTGCATCTGTATGCCAAGCACCAGGCCCGCCACGGCCGCAAGATGGGCCATTTCACGGTGGTCGGCGACGATTCCGCCGAGGTGCTGGCCAAGGCCATGGCGGCCCGCGCGGCCATCGGCATCCGCGACGAGTAAGCAGCAATGGTGATGGGCGATGATATCCGGCGCGCAGTCGAACTGCTGCGCCAGGGCGAACTGGTCGCCCTGCCGACCGAGACGGTCTATGGCCTCGGCGCCGATGCACTGAACCCCGACGCGGCGGCGCGGATCTTCGCCGCCAAGGGCCGTCCGGCCGACCATCCGCTGATCGTCCATCTGCCCGACGCGGAACAGCTCACCACCTGGGCGCGCGACATTCCGAAGGAAGCCATCGCGCTGGCCCGCGCCTTCTGGCCCGGGCCGCTGACCCTGATCCTGAAGAAGGAGGAGGGCGTGCCCGACGTGGTCACCGGCGGACAGGACACCGTCGGCCTGCGCGTGCCCAATCATCCGGTGGCGCTGGAATTGCTGCGCGCCTTCGGCTCCGGCATCGCAGCGCCGTCGGCCAACCGTTTCGGACGGATCAGCCCGACCACCGCCGAGCATGTGCGGCAGGAACTGGGCGATCGCGTAGCCATGATCCTCGACGGCGGTGCCTGTGAGGTCGGCCTGGAATCCACGATCCTCGACCTGTCGCGGGACGTGCCGGTAATCCTGCGTCCGGGCGCCATCGGCGTGGATGACATCGCCCGCGTCATCGGCCGCCGTCCGCGGCTGCGCGGCGAGGAAGCCCAGCCCGATGCCGCGCCCCGCGTTTCTGGCGCTTTGGCTGCCCACTACGCGCCGCGGACGCCGCTGGAACTGGTGCTGGCGGAGAGCATTCCCGCTCGACTGCAGGCCGGTGATGCAGTGCTGGCTCGCCGTCCGGCGCCGGTGGATCTGCCGGCTGAAGTGATCTGGATCGCGGCACCCGCCGACCCAGCCGGCTATGGCCATGATCTGTATGCGGCGCTGCGCAGCCTCGATGAGTCACCGGCCGTCCGCATCCTTGTCGAAGCCTTGCCGGACGAGGCGGTGTGGGGGGCGGTGATTGATCGCCTCGGGCGTGCGGCGGTGGGGTCGGGCGAAGACGACGAAACCTGAACGTACGCGAAGTATTTGCATCTGCACCCAAGTTCGCTATAATGCGCGCTTCGCGTGGGCCGATAGCTCAGCTGGGAGAGCGCCGCGTTCGCAATGCGGAGGTCGTGAGTTCGATCCTCATTCGGTCCACCAAAGTTTCAAAGAGTGCCAACAAGTCTTGCTTGCTGGCACTTCAAATCAGCAGCACCCCGTGGAGGGGTTCCCGAGCGGTCAAAGGGATCAGACTGTAAATCTGACGGCACTGCCTTCGAAGGTTCGAATCCTTCCCCCTCCACCACTCGAATTCATAAAAAGGCCCAAGCGTAAGCTTGGGCCTTTTTGCTGTGCGTAGCACGGTGCCGTGCTTTGGCGCGGGGAAGTGGAAAAGGGCGTGCTAACCCGAGGCACCAGCCTTCGCCTTGCGTTCCACGCAGCGGGCGAGCACGTCCAGTGCATCCAGGTGCAGGTCGCCGCGGGGAAACACACGGCAGGCGAGGACGACGCCGGAGCCTTCCTCGCGCTCGCTGACGAAGGCTCGGCTCATCTTCCGGATTTCATACTGGCCGTGGGTGATGCGCACCTTGCAGATGCCGCAGCCGCCACCGCGGCAGCCAACGGGAATGCCCTTGCGGCCGAGGACTTCCATGGCCCGCAGGATGTCCTGGCTCTCGGCGCAGGTGTAGCGCTCGTCGGTATTGGCGAGATGAATGGAATGGCGTTCAGCCATGGTCTCCTCCGTATGGATGGTTGCCGGGACGCTCTTCTTGGTGGAGCCTTTCCCGTCGCCGGTGTGCCGGGGCTGCAGGGGCCCGACGCCGGATGTTCATGTGGCGGCCGGGGAGGGCCGCCACATCGTTGGATCCTGGGAGCGCGGGGTCAGCGCCCCAGATCCTTCGCCGTCTGCCCGGCGATGCCCCAGTTGGTCTTGGGCACTTCCGAGATCCAGACGCGGATCGCTTCCTTCGGCGCGCCGGTGGCTTCCACCAGCGCCTGGCTGACCTTCTCGATGACGGCCCGCTTCTGCTCTTCGTTGCGGCCTTCGATCATGTAGATTTGTGCGAACGGCATTGCTGTCTTCCTTTTCTCGGTGGGTGGGGTCAAACGAAGCGCAGGGTCGTGGCGCCCATGCCGTGGACCCGCAGCGTGACGGTGTCGCCCGCTGCCACGGCCACGGCCTCGGTGATGCCGCCGGAGAGCACGACGGCGCCGGCGGGGATTTCCTCGCCGTGGTTCGCCAGGTGGTTGGCGAGCATCGCCACGGCAGAGGCCGGGTTGCCCAGCACTGCGGCGCCGACGCCCATTGCGACGGGCTCGCCGTTCTTCTCCATGACGACGCCGAGGGTGGCCAGGTCGATGCCGGTCGCTGCCGTCGGTACGCCGCCAACCACGAAGCGGCTGGCCGACGTGTTGTCGGCGATCACGCTCTTCAGGTCGAACTTGAAGTCGCGGTAGCGGCTGTCGATCACTTCGACGCCCGGCAGCAGATACTCGGTGGCGGCCAGCACTGCGCCCACGTGGCAGCCGGGGCCGCGCAGGGCATGCTTGAGCACGAAGGCGATTTCCGGCTCGACCTTCGGGTGGATTAGCTCGGCGACCTTCACTTCGCCGCAGTCGGGCACCACGTAGTCGTCGGTCATGAAGCCGAACACCGGGCTGGTGACGCCCATCTGCTTCATCTTGGCGTGGGAGGTGAGGCCGGCCTTCAGGCCGATCACGCGGCGGCCGCGCCCGAGCTTGCGGCGGAGGATTTCCCGCTGGATCGCGTAGGCATCGTCCCAGTCCATGTCCGGATGCTGGTCGGTGATCTTTGGCGTGTCGCGGGCTTCCAGCTGGCAGTTTTCCAGGTGTTCGGCCAACTGGGCGATGGTCTTGGTATCGAGCTTCATACGGTCAGCCCCCGCTCCCGCGCCATCGTGATGGCCGTGTCTTCGATCATGTCCTCCTGCCCGCCGACCATGCCGCGGCGGCCCAGTTCGACCAGGATGTCGCGGGCCGGCACGCCGTACTTCTTGGAGGCGCGCTTGGCGAACAGCAGGAAGGAGCCATACACGCCGGCGTAGCCGAGGGTCAGCGCATCCCGGTCGATGCGGATCGGGAAGTCCATGATCGGCACCACCAGGTCTTCGGCGACGTCGGTGATCTTGGCCACGTCCACACCGGTCTCGATGCCCATCAGGCTGCACACCGCGATCAGCACTTCCATCGGCGTGTTGCCGGCCCCGGCGCCCAGGCCGGCGGCGGCCGCGTCGATGCGCGTGGCGCCCACTTCGATGGCGGCGATGCTGTTGGCCACGCCCATCGCCAGATTGTGGTGGCCGTGGAAACCCAGTTCGGTCTCCGGCTTCAGCGCTTCACGCACCGCGCTGAGGCGGGCCTTGACGGTTTCGGGCAGCAGGTGGCCGGCCGAGTCGGTCACGTAGATGCAGTTGGCGCCGTAGCTCTCCATCAGCTTGGCCTGCTTGACCAGCCCTTCGGGGCTGTTCATGTGGGCCATCATCAGGAAGCCGACGGTGTCCATGTCGAGCTTGCGGGCCATCGTGATGTGCTGTTCGGACACATCGGCCTCGGTGCAGTGGGTGGCGACGCGGATCGTGGAGACGCCCAGTTCCTTGGCCATCTTCAGGTGATCGACGGTGCCGATGCCCGGCAAGAGCAGCGCCGAGACCTTGGCCTGCTTCATCAGCGGGATGACGGTGGACAGGTATTCCTCGTCGGTGTGGGCCGGGAAGCCGTAGTTCACCGAGCTGCCGCCCAGGCCGTCGCCGTGGGTAACTTCGATCAGCGGCACGCCGGCGGCGTCGAGGCCGGTGGCGATGCTCTTCATCTGCTCCAGGCTCATCAGGTGACGCTTGGGGTGCATGCCGTCCCGCAGGGTCATGTCATGCACAGTGACGGCCCCTCGGCTGCCGGTTACGGCCGCCGATCCCCCGAGGGGATCTCGCCCGCCTTCGGGCGGCCGTGCGGTGGGCTCGTGCGGGATTTTTGTGCCTTTGAGTTCCATGGTGCTTTCCTTAGGCGGTGATGGGTTGGAGGGTCAGGCTGCCCTTGATGATCTCTTCGGCGAACATCTCGGCCGTGCGGGCGGCGGCGGCGGTCATGATGTCCAGGTTGCCGGCGTACTTGGGCAGGTAGTCGCCGAGGCCTTCGACTTCGAGATAGACGGAGACGCGGTTGCCGTCGAAGACCGGGCCATTGACCAGGCGGTAGCCGGGCACGTACTTCTGGACTTCCTGGATCATGGCCTGGATGGATTCGCGGATCGCGTCCTGCTGGGGGTCGCCTTCGACGAGGCAATGCACGGTGTCGCGCATCATCAGCGGGGGTTCGGCCGGGTTGATGATGATGATGGCCTTGCCCTTTTTGGCGCCGCCGACCTTCTCGACCGCACCGGCGGTGGTGCGGGTGAATTCGTCGATGTTCTTGCGGGTGCCGGGGCCGGCGCTCTTGCTGGACACGGTGGCGATGATTTCGCCGTATTCCACCGGCTGCACGCGGGAGATCGCGGCGACCATCGGGATCGTCGCCTGGCCACCACAGGTGACCATGTTCACGTTCATTTCCCGTTGGCCGACGTGCTGCTTCAGATTGACCGGCGGCACGCAGTAGGGGCCGATGGCGGCCGGGGTCAGGTCGACCATCAGCACGCCGAGCTCGTTGAGCTTGCGGCTGTTCTCGGCATGCACGTAGGCGGAGGTGGCGTCGAAGGCGATCTGCACGCCGTCGGCGAGCACGTGGGGCAGGAGGCCGTCTACGCCGTCGGCGGTGGTCTTGAGGCCCATCTCACGGGCGCGCTTGAGGCCGTCGGATTCCGGGTCGATGCCGACCATCCACACCGGCTCCAGCACGGGGCTGCGCTGCAGCTTGGCCAGCAGGTCCGTGCCGATGTTGCCCGGGCCGATCAGGGCGCATTTGATTTTTTGGGTCATCGCAATGTCCTCGGGAAAGTTCGTCAAACGATGCTGCGCACGATGCCGCCATCGACGCGCACGGACGAACCGTTGGTCGCGGCGGCAAGGGGGCTGCACAGGTAGGTGATGGTGGCGGCCACTTCGGCCGGGTCGATGAAGCGGCCGAGCAGCGAAGCAGGGCGCTCCTCGGCGAAATAGTTGCGCTCCACCTGAGCCTCGTCGATGCCCTGTTCGCGGGCCAGGCGCTCGGTGAAGGCCCGGGAGCCTTCGGTGCGGGTCGGGCCGGGCAGGACCGCATTGACGGTGACAGCCGTGCCCTTGCTCGCCTCGGCGAGGGCGCGGGCGATGGACAGCTGGGCGGCCTTGGTCATGCCGTAATGGATCATTTCGGGCGGCGGATTGAGACCGGATTCGCTGGACACGAAGATGATCCGCCCGAAGCCGCGCCGTTTCATGGCCGGGAAGGCGGCGCGGGACAGGCGCACGCCGCTCATCACATTCACGTCGAAGAAGCGCAGCCAGTCCGCGTCGCTGATCTCCTCGAAAGGCTTCGGTTCATAGATGCCGAGGTTGTTGACCAGGATGTCCACGTGCTCGCAGCGTTCCGCCAGAAGGGCGGCACCGTCCGGGCCGGCGAGATCGGCGGCGATGCCGTCCACCCGCGCGTCGGGGAGGAGGGCGCGCAGGCGCTGGACGGCGGCGTCGACACCGGCCGCGGTGCGCCCGTTGAGCGTTACCGCCACGCCTTCGGCGGCGAGGCGCTGGGCCGTGGCGAAACCGATGCCCGCCGTCGAGCCGGTCACCAGTGCGTGTTTGCCAAGGAGTTGAAGATCCATTTGCGTTTCCAGAGGGTGAGCGGGCCCTTCGCCTCCCGCGCAGGGCGCGGGGACGTCGCTCGGTCAGACAGAGGGAAGGGCCGGACGGGCCGGGGCGTCAGCCCGTCCGCGGCACCGTCGTCAGGTCACGACGGTCAGGAAGCGCTCGTTGAGGGCGCGGGTGTGATAGAAGATCGCCGAACCCAGTTCGTCCCAGGTCCAGGTGTAGGGTTGCATGTCGGGATAGAAGTCGTAGCCGCCGCAGAAGGTTTCCAGGCGGTTGCCGGACGGGTCGAAGGAGTAGATCGTCGTGCCGCGGGTGATGCCGTGGCGCAGCGGACCGTTGTCGATGGAGACGCGGTACTTGCCCATCAGGTCGGCGGCGCGCAGCACCTGCTCCCAGGTTTCCAGCAGGAAGGAGGCGTGGTGCAGCGTGTTGTTGCGCTCGTCGCGCACGAAGGCGATGTCGTGGGCCTTGGTGGAACAGCTCAGCCACACGGCCATGTCGGTCTTGCCGTCTTCGCCGAGGATCTTCTCCACCAGGCTGAAGCCGAGCACATTGACGAACAGGTCGCGGCTGCCATCCAGGTCGGCGCCGTGGATCTGCCAGTGGTCGAGGCGTACCGGCGAGATGCCCTTGCGGTTCTCGATGATCACGTCCGGATTCACATAGCCGAGGCCATCGCCGACGGCGGTCTTCTCAGCATAGAGCTCGATCAGGTGGCCGGTGGGTACTTCGAAGCGCACGCGCTCGCCGGTTTCGAGCAGTTCGCCGGCCGGAATGCGTTCGGTCGGCACGCCGTAGGCGCGCAGGTCGGAATTGAGCTTTTCCAGCGTGGCCTTGTCGCGCACCTTGAAGGCATAGAAGTCCATGCCGGCGCGGTCGGCTTCGCGGATGATGAAGCTGTGGTGGTCGCGCTCGTCATGACATTTGAAATAGACGCGACCCGATTTGTCCCGTCCCGTTTCGACCAGGCCAAATACATTGGTATAGAAATTGACCGATTCCTCCAGGTCCAGAACGCGCAATTGGCAGTGTCCCGGCCGCAATACTCCCGTCATTGACATTTGAATCCTCCTTTTAATGGTTCGATCAGCAGATTTATTTGTCTTGAATAAATCATCCGCGCAATGCGATGCGCATGTTTCTTATTGGCGGGCCGGGCGTGCCGACCACGTCATGCTGTAATGGTCGAAGCAAAGGAGGATGGCGTCAAATACTGATGGGGTTGCTCTCCATACCTGATCGATATAGTAGTGGGCGGCCGGTGACGGCTCAGCTTGCGTCCGGCGAGACCAGCGCGGCTTCGATCATCGCGCGGAAGGTGGCGACGTGGGCCGAGGTGTCGCCGGTGCGGATTGTCATGATCAGCGGGGAGGTCAGGCCCTGCTCGACGAGGGGGCGGTAGGTCACATCGTCGCGGCGCAGGCGCTGCACGGATTCCGGCACCAGTGTCACGCCCATGCCGGCGGCGACGAGGCCGATGGCGGTCTGCAGGCCGTTGGTCTCGTAGGTCTTGCCGATCTCGTAACCACGCACGCTGAACTGGTGCAGCACCTGGTCGGCGAAGCTGGGGCGCGGCGAGGCGGGGTAGAGCACCAGTACCTCGCTGGCGAGGCGCTTGAGCGGAATCGAGGCCTCGCGGGTCAGCGGGCTGTTGCTGGGGACGGCGACGACCAGCGCCTCTTCGGTGAGGACGATGTTCTCCAACCCTTCGTCCTGGATCGCCAGGCGGCCGAAGCCGACGTCGATGCGCCCGGCCTTCAGCGCCTCGGCCTGCTGCACGGAGGTCAGCTCGGAGAGGGAGATGTCGAGCTTGTCGTTCTCGGTGGTGAAGCGCTGCAGCACGTTGGGCAGGAAGCCATAGAGGATCGACGGCACGAAGCCGATGCCCATCCAGCGCGTGCTGCCGGCGCCGATCCGCCGCGTGGCTTTCTGGATCTCTTTCAGGCGGGCCAAGACCTGCACGGTCTGGTCGTAGAAGAAGCTGCCGGCGTTGGTGAGCTTCAGCGGCCGGCTCGATCTGTCGAGCAGCGGGACGCCGAGTTCCTCCTCGAGCTGCTGGATCTGGCGCGACAGGGGAGGTTGCGCGATGTGCAGGCGTTCGGCAGCACGGCTGAAATTGAGGGTGCTTGCCACGGCCTCGAAATACCTTAGCTGGCGCAACTCCATTTATACCTCCCCGGTATAGTTGAAGACAAAAACGATATTGGACGTGCCATTTCGCCGGGCCGAGAATTCGCCGCAGGCATCGGGCAATTCCTGCCCATCCGCCATCAAGAAAGCGTCAATTCACTCGCAATGCCAATTACCGGCGCAGGCGGGGCGAACATTAGACACGAAAAAATATCAGGAGACAAAAATGACGGTAAACCACATTCGCCGCACCCTCCTCAAGTCCGGGGCCGCCGTGGCGGCGACGTCGCTGGCCGCGCCGTGGGTGCGCGCCGCCGGCGGGACGACCTTCAAGATCGGCTATGTGAGCCCACAGACCGGCCCATTGGCGGCCTTTGCGGAACCCGATGCCTTCACCCTCGAGCAGGTGCGCAAGGCGGTGGCCGGCGGCATCGTGTCCGGTGGCAAGAAATACGCGGTGGAGATCGTCTATAAGGACTCCCAGTCCAATCCGAACCGCGCCGGCGCCGCCGCAGCCGAATTGATCCTGCGCGACAAGGTCGATTTGGTTATCGCGTCCTCCACGCCGGCCACCACCAACCCGGTGGCCGACCAGTGCGAGCTCAACGGCGTGCCCTGTATCACCAACGATGCCCCGTGGCAGCCCTATTTCTTCGGCCGCAAGGGCGACCCGAAGCAGGGCTTCGAGTGGACCTACCACTTCTTCTGGGGCCTGGAAGACATCATCGGTGCCTTCTCCAGCCTGTGGGGCAAGATCCCCACCTCCAAGGCGGTCGGCGGCCTGTGGCCCAACGATGAGGACGGCAACGCGTGGGGTGACGGCAAGCTGGGCTTCCCGCCGGTGCTGGCCTCGAAGGGCTTCAAGGTGGTGGATCGCGGCCGCTTCCAGTCGCCGATCAACAATTTTTCGTCCTTCATCTCGGCCTTCAAGGGCGCTGGCGTGGACATCGTGACCGGCGTGGTGCCGCCGCCGGATTTCGCCAACTTCTGGAACCAGGCCGGCCAGCAGGGCTTCCGCCCGAAGATCGTCACGGTGGCCAAGGCAACCGAGTTCCCGGCGGCCATCGCGGCCTTCGGCGACCGTGCCGAGGGGCTCACCGTCGAGCTGATGTGGAGCCCGGCGCACCCGTTCAAGTCCAGCCTCACCGGCCAGAGCGCGCGCCAGCTGGCCGACGCCTACATGGCCGCCAGCGGCAAGCCCTGGACGATGCCGCTGGGCCTCAAGCACTCCCTGTTCGAAACCGCGCTGGACGTGCTCAAGCGTTCCGGCGGCAAGGACCCGGAAGCAATCCGTAACGCGATCCGCGGCACCAGCCTCGACACCGTCGTCGGCCACATCGACTTCCGCAAGGGGCCGGTGCCCAACATCAGCAAGACCCCGCTGGTCGCCGGCCAGTGGCAGAAGCGCGGCAAGGGCCTGGAACTGGTGATCGTCGATAACAGCCAAGCCCCGATGATTCCCGTTCAGGCCGAGCTGCTGCCCATCAAATACGGCTGATCCCCAGCCGGCATCACCCATAACCCGTATCGAGACAATGCGGGCGACCTAGGTCGCGCCCCGCAGGGGCGCGCACATCCAAAAAAAGGAGGAGTCGGACCATGAACAATAAATTGAACGCAGCCCTTGCTCTGGCGCTGGCAGCCCTGGCCGGTGCGGCCGAAGCTACCGAAGGCGGCGGCACGATCTACCCGGTGGGCGCCGAGAACTACACCTGCTGCGCACTGCCGCCGCCGGGCCTGTATGGCATGGCCTGGTACCAGCACTACAGCGCCGATGCGGTGCGCGGCAACGGCGGCGAAGTGGTCACGCCGTCCACCTTCAAGGTCACCGCCAACGCCATCGTGCCGCGGGTCGTGTATGTGACGCCGATGGTCGTGGCGGGCGCCTCGCTGGGCGTGCAGGCCATCCTGCCGATCGTCAATCTCGACGTGAACGTGGCCTCCGGCGTGCAGCAGAGCAAGACCGGCTTCGGCGACATGACCTTCGGCCCGGTGCTCGGCTGGCACCTCTCCGAGAAGCTGCACAGCGTGCTGGCCCTCGACATCTACGCGCCGACCGGCGCCTACAAGAAGGGCGATGTGGCCAACATCGGCCGCAACCACTGGGCGCTGCAGCCCGTGCTCGGCTTCAGCTACATCCAGCCCCACGGCTTCAACGCCGACCTGAAGACGATGTGGACCTACAACTTCAAGAACGACGACACCGACTACAAGGACGGCAAGGAGCTGATCGTCGACTACTCCGCCGGCTGGGGCGTGGGCGGCGGCTGGACGCTGGGCGTCGGCGGCTACTACTACCAGCAGCTCACCAATGATTCGCAGAACGGCGTGACCATCGACAACAACAAGGGCCGTGCCGTCGCCTTCGGTCCGTCGGTGCGCTACGACAGCGGCAAGGGCTGGTTCATCACCGCCAAGTACCAGGACGAGATGGCCGTGCGCAACCGCGCCGACGGCGCCGCGTTCTGGGTCAAGGCCGTCTTCCCGCTCTGAGCGCGGCCCGGGAGATCGACGTGCTGCTACGGGTCGACAACGTCAGCAAGAGCTACGGCACCCTCAAGGTGACCCGGGATGTCTCGTTCTCCGTCGAGGAGGGCCAGACGCTCGGCATCCTGGGGCCGAACGGCGCCGGCAAGACAACGTTGTTCAATTTGATATCCGGTGATGTGCGCGTCGATGCGGGCAGCGTCACCTTCGCGGGGCAGGACGTGTCCGCCCTGCGGCCGCACCAGCGCTGCCGGGCGGGCATCGGGCGCAGCTACCAGGTGCCCCATCCCTTCGGGAACATGACGGTCTTCGAGAACCTCGTCACCGCCGCCTGCTTCGGCGCCCGCCTCAGCGAGCGCCAGGCCTGGGACACGGCGGCCGAGATCCTCTACAAGACCGGCCTGCTGCCCCATGCCAACAAGCCGGCGGGCAGCCTCACGCTGCTCAACCGCAAGCGCCTGGAGCTGGCCCGCGCGCTGGCCACCAAACCGAAGCTGCTGCTCCTCGACGAGATCGCCGGCGGCCTCACCGAGCACGAGGCGGCCGAGCTGGTGGCGGAACTGAAGCGCATCAAGGCAGAGGGCACGACGATGATCTGGATCGAGCACGTGGTGCACGCCCTGATGTCCATCGCCGACCGCCTGCTGGTCATCAATTTCGGCGAGAAGCTGGCGGAAGGGGAGCCCGAGGCGGTGATGGGCAACCCGGACGTGCGGCGCGTTTACATGGGGCTCGAAGCATGACGGCGCCTTTCCTGCAAACGGTGGGCCTGCGGGCCCATTACGGCGATGCCCAGGCCTTGTTCGGCATCGACTTCCACATCGGCGAAGGCGAGACGGTGGCGGTGATCGGCGCCAACGGGGCCGGCAAGAGCACCTTCCTCAAGTCGGTGACCGGCCTCGTGCGCGTAGCGCCGGAAACCGTGCTGATCGATGGCAAGCCCAGCGGTGGCAGCGTGCCCGGCGACATCGTGCGCCAGGGCGTCGCGCTGGTGCCGGAAGGGCGCCGCCTGTTTCCCAGCCTGAGCGTCGAGGAGAACTTGCTGATGGGCGGCTACGCCCGCCGGCCGGGGCCGTGGAGCCTGCAGCGCCTGTACGGCATGTTCCCGATCCTCAAGGAGAAGCGGAAAGTGCCCGCCACCTCCCTGTCGGGCGGGCAGCAGCAGATGGTGGCCATCGGCCGCGCGCTGATGAGCAACCCGCGCCTGCTGCTGTGCGACGAGATCTCCCTGGGCCTCGCGCCCATCGTCATCAAGGAGATCTACGACGCGCTGCCGGCCATCGCCGCCGAAGGCATGAGCGTGGTGATCGTCGAGCAGGACGTGATGGTCGCCCAGCGGGTGTCGCAACGCCTGTACTGCTTCCAGGAAGGGCGCGTGTCCCTCGAAGGGGGCAGCGACGGCTTCACCCGCGAGCAGATCAGCCAGGCCTACTTTGGAATCTAGACATGACTGAAACAATCATTCAGGGGCTGCTGCTCGGGGGGCTGTACTGCCTGTTCTCCCTCGGGTTGTCGTTGATGTTCGGCGTCATGCGCCTCACCAACATCGCCCAGGGCGACCTCATCGTGGCCGGCGGCTTTGCCGCCATCTCCGTGGCGCCGCTGGTCGGCGGCCATTTCGTGATGGCCGGCGTCGTGCTGCTGCCGGTGGCCTTCGCGGTCGGCTACGCGCTGCAGCGGACCGTCCTCAACCGCACCCTCGGCAAGGACCCGCTGCCGTCGCTGGTCGTCACCTTCGGGCTGTCGATCGTCATCCAGAACGCGCTCTTGGAAATCTACTCGGCGGACCCCCGTTCGCTGGATGCGGGCGAACTGGCCACCGGCAGCCTCAACCTCGGCGGGGACATCTACGTCGGCACGCTGCCGCTGCTGATCCTGGTTGCGGCGCTGACCTGCACCGCCGGCCTGCAGCTGCTGTTCTCGACGACATCCCTCGGCCGCGCCTTCCGCGCCGTATCCGACGACCGCGAGGCGGCCGAGCTGATGGGGCTGAACTCGGCCAAGGTCTATTCGGTGGCGACGGCCCTGGCCTTCGTGTTGATCGCGCTGGCCGGCCTGTTCCAGGGGCTGCGCACGACGGTGTCGCCGGCCGACGGCCCGTTGCTCCTGCTGTTCGCCTTCGAGTCGGTGATCATCGGCGGTATGGGCTCCTTCTGGGGCACCTTCGTCGGCGCGCTGGTCCTCGGCGTCAGCCAGCAGGTGGGCTTCAAGTTCGATCCGGGCTGGGGCGTGTGGTTCGGGCACCTGGTCTTCCTGGCCGTGCTGCTCGTCCGCCCGAACGGCCTTTTTCCGAAAACGAAGGGTTGAGAGACATGAGTGCAACCGTCATTCGCAGCACCCGGGCGTCCCAGGCGACCATCGGGATCGGCGCTGCGCTGTGCGTCGCGGCTGCGACGCTACCTTTCTGGGGCGAATCGTCGTGGATGCGGGAGTTCGTCGAGATCGCCTGCTACCTGATCTTCGCGATGATGTGGAACCTGCTGGCCGGCTATGGCGGCATGGTGTCAGTGGGCCAGCAGGCCTTCTTCGGGCTTGGCGGCTACGTGATGCTGAGCCTCGGCAACTTCCTCGGCTTCAATCCCTTCCTGGCCATCCCGCTGGCGGCGCTGGTGTCGGCGCTGGCTGCTCTGCCGGTGTCGCGGCTGGCCTTCCGGCTGCAGGGTGGCTACTTCTCGATCGGCACCTGGGTCATCGCCGAGGTGTTCCGCCTCAGCATCGCCAACGTGTCGGCGGTCGGTGGCGGCTCCGGCACCAGCCTCACGGCGCTGCGCGGGATCAGCCGGGCAACCCGCGAGCACACCACCTACTGGGTCGCGCTGGGCTGCGTGGTGGCGGCCATCGCGCTGGTGTACCTGTTCCTGCGCAGCAAGCAGGGCCTGGCCCTGCAGGCCATCCGCGACAGCGAGGTGGCGGCCGAGAGCCAGGGCGTCGGCGTGGCCCGCATGAAGCTGGCGGTGTATGTGGTGGCTGCCTTCGGCTGCGGCATGGCCGGGGCGTTGTACTTCGTCAGCAACCTGCGCATCAGCCCGGACGCCGCCTTCGGGGTGAATTGGACGGCTTTCGCGATCTTCATCGTGATGATCGGCGGCATCGGCCGCATCGAGGGGCCGCTGATCGGCGCCGTGGTGTTCTGGGCCCTCAACAAGTTCTTCAGCGACTACGGCACCTGGTACCAGATGGGCCTCGGCCTGCTGGCCATCGCCATGACGTTGTTTTTCCGCGAGGGGCTCGGCGGCTTCCTGCAGCGCCGCCTGGGCTTTGAGATGCTGCCGACGCGGCGAATCCTCAAGCTCGACGCTGCGCCGGTTCCGGCCGAGGTGCCGGCGCCGGTCCCCGCACCTTCCCAACTGATGCCCAAGGTGAGCCTATGAGCACGCTGACGAAACAGGTCATCCGCGACGAACACGCGTCGCTGGCCGCCATGCTGCAGTCCCTCGCGATGATGGTCCGCATGGGGCCGGGGGAAGACTGCGTCGCCTACTTCGAGGTGGTCCGCGCGATGCTGTTCTACATCGACGAGATCCCCGAGAAGCAGCACCACCCCATCGAGTCCAGCCTGCTCTTCCCGCGCGTGGTGGCGCGTGCGCCGGAGGTCGGCGACGTGGTGGCACGCCTCGACCGGGAGCACGCCCGCGGCGAGGAGACCGTGCGTCGCCTCCAGCACGAACTGCTCGCCTGGGAACTGCTCGGTGATGAGCGCCGCGCCGTCTTCGAGTCCAGTGTCGGTGTCTACCTGCGCTTCTACGAGGACCACATGCGCCTCGAAGAGGAGATCGTGCTGCCGGCCGCCGAGCGCAGCCTGAGCGAGGCCGACTGGGCGGAGATGGACCAGGCCTTCGCGGCCAACCACGACCCCCTCGGTCGCTTGCTGGCGGGCGCCGGGGTCAGCGGCCTCGACCCGCTCTACCAGCAGCTCTTCTCGCGCATCGTCCGCCTCGCCCCGCCGCCGGTTGGGCTGGGCGGCACCTGATTCATCAGACCAGAGGTAATTCATATGGATGGCAAGACCATCGAACATTACGGGGCCGAACTCTTTTCCGCGTGGCAGCGCCGGGAGACAGTGCCGCCCTTGCTGGAGCGGGAGCCGGAACTGTCCATCGAGGACGCCTACCGCATCCAGCTGGCGTTCATCGCCCGCCGCCTCGCCGCCGGCGAGACCATCGTCGGCAAGAAGATCGGCGTCACCAGCAAGGCCGTGCAGGACATGCTCGGCGTCTTCCAGCCGGACTTCGGCCAGCTCACGTCGGGCATGGTGTTCCAGGAAGGCGACGCGATCGACCTCGGCACGCTGATCCAGCCCAAGGCGGAGGCCGAGCTGGCCTTTGTGCTGAAGGAAGACCTGGTCGGGCCGGGGATCACCGCGGCGGACGTGATCCGCGCCACCGACTACGTGGTGCCGTGCTTCGAGATCATCGATTCGCGCATTCGCAACTGGAAGATCAAGATCCAGGACTCCGTGGCGGACAACGCCTCCTGCGGCGTTTTCGTGCTCGGCAAGGCCAAGGGCGATCCGCGCGAGCTCGACCTGGCGGGCGCCACCATGGTGCTCGAACGCAACGGCGAACTGCATTCCACCAGCACCGGTGCCGCGGTGCAGGGGTCGCCGGCCAACGCGGTGGCCTGGCTCGCCAACACCCTCGGCCCGCTGGGCATCCCGTTCAAGGCCGGCGAGGTGATCCTGTCCGGCTCCCAGTCCCCGCTGGTGCCGGTGCAGGACGGCGACGAGCTGGTGTGCACGATCAGCGGCCTCGGCAGCTGCCGCGTGAACTTCTCCGGCAAGAGCGCCGTATGAACGACGGGGTGATCCCGTCCCGCAATGGCGCCGCCGTCGCGTGCTGCCAGCGGCCCGGCGCATTGCCCCTGCGCTTCACCGACTAGCCCGTCGGTGAGGCTCCCCGGCCGCAGGCTCATGCCGGGGCGGATGTTTCCCTCGACCGATTCAGTCTTTCCTCTCCTCTCAGGTCGGTCGACCTGGCCCCGGGATGTTGCGGCCATCCCGGGGCATTTTTTTATCCACGGCAGTCCGTGCCCTAAGATGGGCGGACGACAAAAAAAGACCGGGGGAGACGACCCATGAACAAGGACCATGGCATGGACGCCCGCTTCGAGCACGCGGCGATCCGCATCGAGGCGGACGGGCAGGGCACGGTGCCGCGCCTGGCGGACCTGCGCGACATCGCCGCGCGCCTGCGCTTCGCGCCGGAGGATGGGCGCATCTGGCTCGACGACGAACGCACCGTGCTGCTGCGCGCGTCGGTGTTCGCCGGCCTGCGCCGGGAGCTGCTGGAAACCCTCGGCGTGGACAAGGCGCGGACGCTGTTCACACGCATCGGCTATTCCGCCGGCGCCCGCGACGCGACGCTGGCGATCAAGCTGCGCGGCAGCCGCCGGCTGATCGATGTGTTCGCGGTGGGGCCGCAGATGCACGCGCTGGAGGGCTTCGTCGCGGTGGAGCCGATCCGCATCGACATCGACGTGGAGCGGGGCGTGCATTACGTGGAGCAGATCTGGCACGACTCCGTCGAGGCGACCACTCACATGGAGGCCGCCGGCGTCGCCGCCGAGCCGGTGTGCTGGATGCAGGCCGGCTACGCGTCGGGCTTCAACAGCGCGCTGTTCGGCCGCCCGATCCTGTTCCGCGAGGTGGAATGCCGCGGCGCCGGCCACGCCCATTGCCACATCATCGGCAAGCCGGTGGACGAGTGGGGCGACGTGGAGGCCGACCTGGGCTTCCTGCGCACCGAGGACTTCGTCAATGCGTCGCTGGTGCGCCGCCGTTCGCCTTTCGAGGACGCCAGCGGCGCGCCGGCCGGCCCGTCGGACTGCGATTTCATGGTCGGTGCCTCGTCCGGCTTCCTGTCCGCCTGCCACAAGCTGCGCCAGGTGGCGGGCACCAATGCGGCGACGCTGCTGCTCGGCGAGACCGGCGTCGGCAAGGAGCGCTTCGCCAAGATGCTGCACCGCCTCAGCAAGCGCGCGGAAGGCCCCTTTGTTGCGCTGAACTGCGCGGCGATCCCCGAGAATCTGCTGGAGGCCGAACTGTTTGGCGTGGAGCGGGGCGCCTACACGGGCGCCGGCGAGGCGCGCAAGGGCCGCTTCGAGCGGGCCGACAAGGGCACCTTGTTCCTCGACGAGATCGGCACCCTCAACGAGCCGGCCCAGGCCAAGCTGCTGAGGGCCCTGCAGGAGCGGGAGATCGAGCGCGTCGGCGGCTTGTCGTCACGGGCGGTGGATGTGCGCGTGGTGGCGGCGACCAACGTGGACCTGGCCACCGCGGTACGGGACGGGCGCTTCCGCGCCGACCTGTACTACCGCCTCAACGTCTTCCCGATCCGCATTCCGCCGCTGCGCGAGCGGCGCGACGACATCGCGCTGCTGGTCAATCACTTCATCAACAAGTTCTCGGCGGCCCACGGCAAGCGGGTGTCCGGCTTCACCCACCGGGCCATCGCGGCGCTGCTGGGCTACGACTACCCGGGCAATGTGCGCGAGCTGGAGAATCTCATCGAGCGCGGCCTGATCCTCGCCCAGGAAGACCGCGCCATCGACCGCCACCACCTGTTCCAGGCCGAGGAGGCATTGGGCGACGGGCTGCTGGCGATGGACCCCCGCGGCGCGGTGCGCCCGGCCAGCCAGGTGGAGGACGTGGAAGAGCCCGACGGCGCCGAAGTGCAGGACCTCGTCGAGCGGGCCCTGGACCTGGCGATGCCGCTCAAGGCGCTGGAGCGCGGCGCGATGCGCGAGGCGGTGAAGCGCGCCAACGGCAACCTGTCCCACGCCGCGCGCCTGCTCGGCATGTCCCGCGCCCAGCTGGCTTACCGGCTGGAGCGGGACAGGGAGGAGTGAGCCTCAGAGGTTTTTGAACAGCGGGCTGCGGTTTTGCTGGGCTGCGTCGGCGGCGGACAGGAACTTCTCGGTGTGGATGTCCCGTTCGAACAGGCGGCCCTTCATCAGCGTGCGGATGCCGCTCTCGATCATCGGTGGCGGGCCGCACAGATAGGCCTTGTGACCGCGGAAGTCGCCGTCGAACAGTGACCACGCCGCGTCATGTACGAAGCCGGTGGCGCCGTCCCAGGCACAGTCCGCGGTGGGCTCGCTGAGGGCCGGCAGGTAGCGGAAGTTGGCATGGCGGGCGGCCAGCTCGACGAAGTCCGCGTGGTAGTACAGCTCGGCGCGGTTGCGGGCGCCGTACACCAGCGTGATCGGGCGGGTGTCGCCGTCGCTGTGCAGCAGGTCGAGGATCATCGAGCGCGGGCTGGACAGCCCGGAGCCGCCGGCCATGAAGAGGATCGGCTGGGGATCGGACTTGCGCACGAAGAAGCGCCCGAGGGGCCCGCTGATGGTGACCGGATCGCCGACCTGCAGGCGCTCGTGGATGTAGCCGGTGGCCTCGCCGCCCGGTACGCGGCGGATGTTCAGCTCGACCAGGCGCCCGTCGGCCGGCGCGCTGGCCAGTGAGAAGGCCCGCGGCTGGGCGAGGCCGGGCCAGCCCAGGTTGACGTACTGCCCGGCCTGGAAGTCGAGGCCGTCGCCGTCGAGGGCGATGGTCACGCCTTTGATGGTGGGCGTCAGGTCCTGCAGCGCGGCGACGCGGCCGCTGAAGTCGCGCAGCGGGATCGGGCGCTGGTCGGGTTCCTCGTCGATGTCCGCCTCGATGACGACATCGCCTTCCGGCGTGGCGCAGCAGGCGAGGCAGCGTCCCTCGTCCCGCTCCATGTCCATCAGCGCGAAGGGCGAGGCGTCGCCGTGACTGACCTCGCCATCCACCACGCGGACCTTGCAGGTGCCGCACAGGCCGTGGCAGCAGGCGTGGGGCAGGTAGATGCCGTGGCGCAGCGCGCCGTCGAGGAGGGTCTGTCCCTCCTCGACGTCGAAGCTGGCGCCGAGCGGTTCGATCGTGACCGTGTAGCTCATGGCGCCACCCGGCTCACGCGCCGCTGCCGGCGATGCCGCGCAGGGCCGGCGTGCGCAGGCGCAGGTAGGCCTTGTGGCCGAGACCCTGGGCGGCGAGCGTGGCGTCCCGCGCCGGCGTGAAGGGGCGGTCGGCGAGCAGCCACTCGACGTGGGCCCAGTCGATTTGCGGCCACTCCGGGTGCAATGCGAAGGCACTGGCCGGCAGCAGGCTGTCGACCACTTCGCCGAAGCGCAGCTCGGGGGAAACGAGCAGCGCGATGGGGGCGCAGATCATCGTGTGGTGGTCCCAGCCGACGTAGAGCAGTTGCTGGCCGTGGAAATTGTCGACCCGGTCGCGAACCAGGGGCGGGACGGACGTTTGTTGCGCGTGGGTGTGCATGTGTGTCTCCATGGGCCGCGCTCGTGGGCGCGGCACCTGTCTGTATGGATTGGGGAAGGGCGGGTGCCGTGGGGGCGCCCTGGGCGTTCAGGCCGCGGCGGCCGGGGGCGTCTTGTCGAGGCCCTTCCAGCGCAGCCAGTTGGCTTCGTCGGGGGAGCCTTCGTAGTCCAGGTTGTCTTGGCCGGCGACCACGTGGAAATAGCGCAGCGCGTCGGCACCCGGATCGCCGGCGGTCTCGGCGCCGGGCTCGACGCAGTTGCCCTGCAGGATCTGGTGGGCCGGCAGCCAGGCGCTGACGTACTTGTCGGGTTGCCCGGCAAAGATGTCCCGGCAGCCGTCGGAGCAGAAGTGGTAGGTGTCGCCGTCGTGCTCGAGCTGCCGGTGGCTGGTCCGCGTGGGGTCGTGCATCTCCGTGAAGATCAGCGGGGTCTGGCAGGTCTGGCACAGCATCGGCAGGCTGGGGTTGTAGTAGCGCTTGCCCTCGGCCTGCAGCTTCCGGTAGTGCTCGATGCGCGGGCGGTAGTGCTGGTCGAAGGTGTCGGGGTACTTCTCGGCCAGCCAGGCCATGTCCTCGTCCGACGGCAGCCATACGTGGAAGGCGGCGGCACCGGAGAAGTTGTAGAAGGCGTTCCAGGTTTGGTGGGACAGGTGCTCGGCCTCGGCGACGCTCTGCTCCCAGTACTTGGGCATGCGCAGGCCGTAGCGGCTGAGGTCGTTGAACAAAGAGCCGCCGTTCTGCACGAAGTAGATCTCCCAGGCTTCCTTCCAGGACATAACCTTCTTCGGCAGCATGTAGTCGAGCATCATCGACACCAGGCCGAGCACCTTGTAGCCGCGCCAGAACCACTTGTCGAGGTAGCGCTGGATGATGGCCGCGTTGCCCGGGTCCTGCTCCAGCACGAACTTGATGCACTCCAGGCCCAGCGTCATGTGGCGGGCTTCGTCCGACTGGGACGAGAAGCCGAAGGTCACGGTCGCCATGTCGCCGTTGTAGGCGGCGCCGGACATGAAGGGCATGAAGACGAGGTTGGTGAGCAGGTATTCGAGGGCGAAGGAGATCGCGATGATCTGCTCGAAAGGCCCCGACGAGATGGCGTCCTCGAAGAAGGACTTGGGCACCGACAGGTACCACAGGCGGTCGTTCATCACCGTGTGGTCGTGCAGGCCGTTGAAGTACTTGTTGTACTGGCTGATGCTGTGGATCTGGGTCTGCACGTGGCGCAGCTCGTCCACCGCCTGCATCTGGCAGGCGATCGCTGCGCCGGGGCCGGGGAACTGGCGGCCGAGCATGGCGAACAGGCGGTGGGCGTTGTACTCGGCCGGGGTGATGCCGGTGAAGAACAGCTTCAGCGTGTTCACGTAGCGGGCGTCGGAGATGTTGAGGTGCCCGTTGTTCTGCTGGAAGGCGTCGAGCACCGCGTAGAGCTTGCGCTCCTTCTCGGCCTGGTATTTCCAGTAGGCGTCCATGGTCAGGCGGAACGGGTCTTCCCACTTGTCCCAGTCGTGGATCTTGATGCCTTCCAGGCCGAGCTGGTCGAAGGCCTTGTCCATCGGCTCGTAGCTGGTGTCCCAGCCCAGGCCGCGGGTCATCAGCGCGTATTTTTCCTTGAGGCTCAGCTTCTTGCCGGCCGGACGGCGGGTGTTTTGGGTGTTCATGCTTGGGGGCTCCTCGTCAGCGGTTCCAGTGCAGGATCATTTCGTCCTCGCTCTCGTCCACGTTGCCGGACAGGGAGATGAGGTTGAGGTTGATGGACTGGAGGTCCCAGTCGGTGCCGAGGATCTCCTCGACGGTGCTGCGCCTGAGTACCAGGCGCCGGGGGGCGTCGATCTTGACCATCGCCGGCAGGCGGTGCATCACCGCGTCGGGGTTGTCGCGCTGCAGGGCCTCGATGATCGGGCGGGTGTCGTCATTGGTCTGCAGGGCCATGAAGACAGTGCTTTGAATGGAGCTCATCAGGTATTCCTTCTTCAGGCGGCGTCGAAGCCGAGCTTGGCGATGCGCTGGTCCAGCGCGCGGGCGGCGGCGGCCAGGCGTTCCGGGCCGTCCAGGTGGGCGGCGCAGTGCGCCAGCGGGGCGAGGGCGTCGAGGGCCAGGCCCTTCCATTCGGCAGCCCAGGCGGACAGCTGGGCGCGGTTGGTGGACGATTCGGCAGCGGCGATCTTCAGGCAGGCATCGACCCACTTCTGGTTGTCGGCGGACCAGTCCTTGATGAACTCGGTGAGCATCGCCAGGTAGGCGCCGCCGGCGTCGCCCACGCCGCTGTGGAAGGGGGCGTACAGCAGCGGATGGACGAGGCTGTCCAGCACCAGGTTCTGGGCGACGAAGAGCTCGAACCAGTCCTTCTGCACCAGGCAGCGCTCGGCCAGCCGGCGCAGCGGCTGCCAGGCCGGGTCGCCCAGCCAGCGGGCCTTGGCGTCGGTGAGTGACTGGCCGGAGTTGCCGTCCAGCAGCAGGCCGATCCGCGACAGGTACTGGGCGATGCCGAGGCGGTCGGTGGTGGCGTACATGGCGCCCTGGGCCATGGAACTGCCGAAGCAGTAGGCGGTGATGAAGCAGTTGTTGAGGTTGGCGGCCCATTCCAGATGGCGCAGGGGCAGCAGCAGGGTCTCGATGTCCCGCACCTGTTCGGCGCTCAGCGTGGCCATCAGGCCGTGCTTGTCCACGAACTCGAAACTCTTCTCGGCGGCTTCCTGCATGCGGGCCCGGTTGAGCACGTAGGTGGCGTAGTAGTACTGGCGCGGGTCGCGGAAGTCGTCCCAGTCGCGCATCTCGATGGCGGTGCGGCGGCGGTCGTAGATGTCCCGCTGCGGGTCCCACACCGGGCGGTAGTGGAAGTTGTCGCGGGGCTGCAGGTCGAAGCTGGCTTCCTGGTAGCGGCTGGCCGGCTTGTCGGCGCCGAAGCGGCGCGACGTGCGGGCAAAGGTCTGGCGTATCGGGTCGATGCTGGCGACCCGGATCTCGACGCTCATGGTTCAAGTCTCCTGATTGTTGTTGTGCAGGGATTCGGGTGCGCCGTCCGGCGTCCCGTAGAGGTAGGACTGCTGCCGCCGGAAGGCCCGGGCGGCGGCGTCCTCGTTCATGCGCTCCGTGCCCGGCAGGCCGGCGAAGGCCTCGAATGCCGCGCGGGGGAGGATGAGTTCGACGCTGAGTTCGGCGTCGCCGATGGCGAAGTCGAACTCGACGAAGCCGTCGTCACGTTGATTGCGGATGCGGATGAAGCGGCGGGCGGGGTTGAAGCTGCCCACGGGGGAAAAGGCGTTGTCTTGCATGGTGTCTCCTGTCAGGCACTCTGCCGGTGCCGTGGAAAGCTCCATTGCAACGCCTGTGCCACACCGTCCGGATCGGCTGCAAATAGGCTGGCTTCGATCTCAAGTAATTGATTCATATGAGTCCGTGTGCGGGGCGTGACGGTGCGCAGAAAGCCCTCGCCAGGGTGGCGGAGGCTGTGATTTTCTCAACTGCGCAAATCGGGCAGAGGGGCGGGCAGCGGCGGTTTTCAGGAAATGCGCAAGCGCAATTCCGGGCCGCCCGACACCGCGGCGGTGGACAGCAGGAGAGGCCGGGATGCGTCTTCGGGCACCTCTGCGCTCCGTAGGGATCTACAATGCGGGCCGATCCCATTCATTTCCGAAACGGACAACGCCCGCGGTGGCGTTCAGCCGGCGTTTTCCGTTTCCATCCGGCTTTCAGGGCCGTTTTTTCCAAGGTCACCCATGTATCCAATCCAAGATGTCGATGCGCTCCTGCTGTTGTCCATGCTGCTTGCCACCAAACGGAGGCCGGCCGACATGGTCGAGATCGTCGCGGCGGCGGACTTGCTCGACGGCGGTGTCGGCTCCGAGGCGCGCTGGGCCGAGGCCTTCCGCCGTTTCGCGACCCACGACCTGATCGTCGAGGTGGACGGCCGCTACGCGCTGACGGAAGCCGGCGTGCAGCTCGTGCATCGCCTGCCGAAGAAGGCGGACACCGCCGAGCGGATCTTCCTGCTGCGGGAAAAGCTCTCCGAATACGAGCCGGCGGAGAAGACTCCGTCCATCGTCATGCAGGAGGAGCAGGTGGCCGAGGCCGTGCGCGCCCACCAGGCGTCCAAGTCGGTTGGCGGCAAGAACCTGCTGATGCCGAAGCCCAAGCCCGCCGAAGAGGACGCGGCGCCCCGGCGCCGGCCGGGCGGCTGGCGCCGGGGCTGACCCGGTGCAGCTTGCCAACGGACGCTGGCGCGGGCTGGCCTTCGTCGATATCGAGACCAATGGCGGCGCGGCCACCGAAGAGGGAATCACCGAGGTCGGGATCGTCGAGGTGGACGAGGACGGCGTGCGGGAGTGGTCGCAGCTGATCCGCCCGTCCAGCCGCATTCCGGAGTTCATCACCCGCCTGACCGGCATCAGCAACGAGATGGTGGCGGATGCGCCGCGCTTTGCCGACGTGGCGGCGGACATCCATGCGCGGCTCGACGGGCGCTTGTTCATCGCCCATAACGCGCGCTTCGATCACGGCTTCCTGCGCAACGCCTTCGAGCGGGCCGGGCTGGCCCTGCGGCCGCCGGTGCTGTGCACCGTCAAGCTGTCGCGGGCCCTGTATCCGGAGCACAAGCGTCACGGCCTCGACAGCCTGATCGAGCGGCACGGCCTGCGGGTCGGCGAGCGCCACCGGGCGCTGGCCGACGCCCAGCTGATCTGGCAGTTCTGGCAGCACATCCACGGGCATTTCGATGAGGGGCGGATCGATGCCGAGATCGCGCGGCTGACCGGCCGGCCGTCGGTGCCGCCGCAGCTGGACGAGTCGGTCCTCGACGAGCTGCCGGAGCGGCCCGGCGTGTATCTTTTCTTCGGTGAGAACGACCTGCCGCTGTACGTGGGCAAGAGCAAGGACATCCGCACACGGGTGCTGTCCCATTTCAGCGCCGACCACCGCAACGCCAAGGAGATGGCCCTCTCCCAGCAGCTGCGGCGGGTCGAGTGGATAGAGACGGCCGGCGAGATCGAGGCCCTGCTGTTGGAAGCGTCCTTGGTCAAAACTCGCCAGCCGATCCACAACCGCCGCCTGCGCCGCCAGTCCGACTTGTGCGCGTGGCGGCTGGTGGAGGACGGCGAGGGCGGCCGACGCCCCGAACTGGTGTACGCGCGTGACCTGACAGAGAACTGGGGTGACGACCTGTTCGGCTTTTTCGGCAGCCGCGCGACGGCGCTGCGCACGCTGCGCGGCCTGGCCGAAGAACATAACCTGTGCCAGGTCTGCCTCGGGCTCGAGAAGCAGCCGTCCGGCCAGCCCTGTTTCGGCTACCAGCTGAAGCGCTGCCGTGGCGTCTGTGTCGGCGGTGAAAGCCGCGCGATGCATACCGCCCGCCTGATGATGGCGCTGCAGAAACTGAAGGTCGACGCCTGGCCCCATGCCGGGCCGGTGGGCATCCGCGAGGGCACGGCGGTGCACGTGGTGGACAACTGGTGCTACCTGGGCACGGCGAAGGACGAGGCGGAGGTGTTCGCGCTGCTGGAACGCGCCCGACCGGCCTTCGACGGCGACGTGTTCAAGATCCTGCAGAAGGCGCTTAAACGCGCCCACATCGTGCCGCTTCCGTCAGCACGATGATGCTCGAAACACTTTTACGCGGGCTTTAGGACGGGGACCGGCGAATCTTCGCCGGCGAGGTTTCAGCGCGGCCGGAGGCTGGCCGGAATGGGTCTGGGGGCGAGTTTCTCGGCGGCAACTTCGAGGGCGTACAGCGTGCCGCCGGTGGCCAGCCAGGCATTGACCCAGTCGGGCTTGGGGCCGGCGCCGGACCAGGTGAGGGCGCGGTTGGACGGGTGCATGAAGCGCACCGGCGGCACTTCCGGTACTTCAGCTGGAGCCGGCGGGGCGGCTTCCGCGAAGGTGATTTCCGCCTGCGCGGCTTCCTTCGCTTTTTCCGCTTCGGCCTGGGCCTGCGCCTGCGCCTGCGCCTTGGCTTCCGCGGCTTCACGGCGGGCCTTTTCGGCGGCCTGCTTGCGCTCCTTGGCGGCGGCCGCGGCACGCGCCTTTTCTTCCGCTGCGGCGGCGGCCTTTGCGGCGGCTTCGGCTGCCAGGCGCGCGGCTTCTTCCTCGGCGGCCCGCGCGGCGCGTTCAGCCTCTTCGGCCTGGCGCCGGACGGCTTCCTGTTCTTCCTGCTCCCGCTTGAGGATTTCGGCTTTGATCTGTTCCGCGAGTTCTTCGAGCTCGGGCAGCGAATACGACTTCAGTTCTGTCATGGAGGACGACGCGGCTTCTGCGGGGACGGATCGGGGGCGGGTGGTCATGATTCGGCAAAAACGGGGCAGGCCACAGTGATCCTGCCAAGTTCGGCATTATGAAACATTTATCTGATCCATTACGCGGATTTGCGGTTGTTGACGCCCTGTTCTCAGTCCAGCGTCCGGCGGAAAGTCTTCAGGCCGATGGTGAGCACGCCTGCCATGAAGGCGAGAATAGGCCAGATCTGCGCCCACAGCATGTTCATGTCGTTGCCTTTGAGAAGGATGCCACGCACGAGGATCAGGAAATGGGTCAGCGGTAGCACATTGCCGATGGTCTGCGCCCATTCCGGCATGCCGCGGAACGGAAACATGAAGCCGGACAGCAGCATCGACGGCAGGAAGAAGAAGAAGGTCATCTGCATCGCCTGCAGCTGGTTGCGGGCGATGGAGCTGAAGGTGATGCCGAGGGTCAGGTTGGCGCAGATGAAGACCAGCACCACGCCGTAGAGCAGCAGCAGGTTGCCGTGCATCGGCACATCGAAGATCCAGCGCGCGGCGAGCAGGATCAGCGTGACCTGGAGCAGCCCGATCAGGATGTAGGGCACGATCTTGCCGGTCATCACCTCCAGCGGCGTGGCCGGGGTGGCGAGAAGGTTCTCGAAGGTGCCGCGTTCCCGTTCGCGGGTCATTGCCAGGCCGGTCATCAGCACCATGGTCATCGTGAGGATCACGCCCATCAGGCCAGGCACGATGTTATAGGCGGTGACGCCTTCCGGGTTGTAGCGGCGGTGGATGCGCAGGTCCACGAGCTGACTGGCCGGTGGCTGTAAGCCGGGCAGGTCGGCGGCGAAGACTTCGGCACCGAGCTTGTTGAGCACCGAGATGGCGCCGCCGGTGGCCATCGGGTCGGTGGCGTCGGCCTCGACGAGCAGCGTGGGCGGCTTGCCGCGCACCAGGTCGCGGTTGAAGCCGGGCGGGAAGGTGACGACGAACTGCACCTCGCTGCGGTCCAGCAGGGCTTGGGCCTGGCGTTCGTCCACGCTGCCGACGATGGTGAAGTAATCGCTGTTGCGCATGGCGGCCACCCAGGCGCGGGAGAAGGGGCCCGGATCGGCCATCACCACCGCGGTGGGCAGGTGCTTGGGGTCGGAATTGATCGCGAAGCCGAACAGCATCAACTGGATGATCGGGATGCCGACGATCATGCCGAAGGTCAGGCGGTCGCGGCGGAGCTGGATGAATTCCTTGATCAGGATGCCGAGCCAGCGGGAAAAGGAAAAACGGGCCACGGTGTCAGTTCCCCAGCGGGTCAGCGGTGTGTTGCATCAGGTGGATGAAGGCGTCTTCGAGGGACGGGGCGACCAGCGTCGCAGCCAGGCCGGTTTCCTTCTGCAGGGCCTGCAGGCTGGCTGCCAGCTGCGCGGCATCCGTTCCGCTGACATGCAACGTTGTACCGAAGCTGGCCACCAGGTCGACGCCTGGCAACTGGCGCAGGCGTCCGGCCAGCCCGTGAATGCCCTCGCCGGCGATCTCCCAGGTGTTGAGCCGGCAATTGGCGACGACTTCGTCGGCGGTGCCGGAGGCCAGCAGGTTGCCGTAGGCGATGTAGGCCAGGCGGTGGCAGCGCTCGGCCTCGTCCATGTAGTGGGTAGACACCAGAATGGTGATGCCGGCTGCGGACAGGCGGTGGATCTCCTCCCAAAAGTCGCGGCGGGCCTTCGGGTCGACACCGGCGGTCGGTTCGTCGAGGAGCAGCAGGCGCGGCCGGTGGAGCAGGCAGCTGGCCAGCGCCAGGCGCTGCTTCCAGCCACCGGACAGGGTGCCGGCGAGCTGCTTGCGACGCCCGCCGAGGCCCAGCTCGTCGATGGCCCGGTCCACCGCTTCGCGCCGGTCGGCCATGCCGAACATGCGGGCGACGAAGTCCAGGTTCTCGACGATGCTGAGGTCGTCCCACAGGGAGAACTTCTGGGTCATGTAGCCGACCTGGCGCTTGATGGCGGCGCTGTCCTTCAGTACGTCCAGGCCCAGGCAGGTGCCGCTGCCGCTGTCCGGCGTCAGCAGGCCGCACAGCATGCGGATCGAGGTGGTTTTGCCGCTACCGTTGGGGCCGAGAAAGCCGTAGATCTCGCCCTTGCGGACCTGCAGGCCGAGGTCGCGCACCACGTGCTTGTCGCCGAAATGCTTGTTGAGCCCGGTGACGTCGATGACCAGCTCGTCCATGTCAGTGCCCGGCCAGGCTGACATCCACCGGCAGGCCCGGCCGCAGGCTGGCGGCCTGTTCGGCGGCAGGGGTGGCTTCGACGCGGAACACCAGCTTCTCGCGGCTGCCACGGCTGTAGATGACCGGCGGCGTGTACTCCGCCTGCGGTGCGATGAAGTCGATGGTGGCGCGGATCGGCGCCGGGCAGGCATCACAGCGTGCTTCGACGGCCTGGCCGGGCTTCAGCGTGGCGACGGTGGTTTCCGGCACGAAGAAGCGCAGCCGGCGTCGGTTGTCGGGCAGCAGGCTGGCCACCGGTGCGCCGGCTGGCACCCATTCGCCGGGGCGATAGTAGGTTTCGGCGATCTCGCCGACGGCCGGCGCGCTGACCGTCTTGCGCTCGACGACCCAGCGCCGCTGGGCGGCCTGGGCGGTTGCGGCCTGTACATCGGCTTCGGCGCCGCGCAACTCGGCCTGGCGCCCGAGGGCCAGGCGGTAGGTTTCCAGCTGCTGGCGGGCCGTCTCGACTGCGGCGACGCTGCGGTCCCGGTTGGCGCGCGCCTCGTCCACTCGGGCCTGGGCCACGAAGCGCTGGCGGAACAGGGCGTCCTGCTGGGCCAACTGGGTGTCGGCCAGGCGGCGGGCGGCGACGGCGGAGGCCAGCTGGGCTTCGAGGGCGGCGACCTCCGGCGCCCGGTGCGGCGCCTTGAGGTTTTCCAGCTTCTCTTTCGCGGAGCCGCTGCGGGCTTCCGCTTCGGCCAGGGCCTGGCTGTCGGGGTCGGTGGCGATGGCGAACAGCAGCTGCCCGGCCTTCACCCGGCTGCCCCGGGGGCTGTCGAGGGATTTCAGATAGCCGGCCTGCGGGGCGGCCAGGTACAGGTATTCGCCCTCCACGTAACCCTGAAAGCCGGCGTCGTTGGTCTTGCCGCTGCAGCCCGCCAGGAGCAGCAGGGCGCCGAGGGCCGGCAGCAGGAGCGGGGTTCGGGTGAGGCGTTGCATGGCAGGCTTTCCGTGGGAGCGTTGCGGCGGGTGCGCAGGGCGTCTTGTGGCCCGGGGCGAGTGCGAAAAAAAGCCCGTACGGCGCAAACCGTACGGGCTTCTGTCTTTTCAGCGCGACGGCATGACCGTCATGGGCTTACTCCGGACGCATCTGCGGGAACAGGATCACGTCGCGGATCGCTGGGCTGTCGGTCAGCAGCATGATCAGGCGGTCGATGCCGATGCCGCAGCCGCCGGTCGGGGGCAGGCCGTACTCCAGCGCACGGATGTAGTCGGCGTCGTAGTACATGGCTTCCTCGTCGCCGGCGTCCTTGGCCTGGGCCTGGGCCTGGAAGCGGGCGGCCTGGTCTTCGGGGTCGTTGAGCTCGGAGAAGCCGTTGGCGATTTCGCGGCCGACGATGAACAGCTCGAAGCGCTCGGTGATGTCCGGGTTGCTGTCGGAGGCGCGGGCCAGCGGGCTGACTTCGACCGGGTAGTCGATGATGAAGGTCGGTTCCCAGGTCTCGGCTTCGGCGCAGGCTTCGAAGAGCTGCAGCTGCAGGCTGCCGAGGCCGCCCGGCTTGACCTTCTCGCCGAAGTCCTTGATCTTCTGCTTGAGCCATTCGGTGTCGCCCAGCTGGGCGTCGGTGAAGCCGGGGTGGTGCTTGCGGATCGCGTCGACGATGGTCAGGCGGTGGAAGGGCTTGGACAGGTCCAGCTGGCGGCCCTGGTAGGTGAACACCTCGGTGCCCAGTGCCTCGCGGGCGGCGTGGCGCAGCAGGCCT
This sequence comes from Zoogloea sp. GW822-FHT05C07, assembly GCF_058800215.1. Classification (NCBI taxonomy): domain Bacteria; kingdom Pseudomonadati; phylum Pseudomonadota; class Betaproteobacteria; order Rhodocyclales; family Zoogloeaceae; genus Zoogloea; species Zoogloea sp. GW822-FHT05C07. The sequence goes on along the minus strand of NZ_CM179510.1, from coordinate 637,089 downwards.
TCGGTGAAGTCCATGAGGCTGCGGTAGTCCGCGTAGGCCTCGTAGAACTCCATCATCGTGAATTCGGGGTTGTGGCGCGGCGACAGGCCTTCGTTGCGGAAGTTGCGGTTGACCTCGAAGACCTTCTCGAAGCCGCCGACCACCAGGCGCTTGAGGTAGAGCTCCGGCGCAATGCGCAGGAACTGCTGCATGTCGAGGGCATTGTGGTGGGTGACGAAGGGCTTGGCTGCGGCGCCGCCGGGGATGGGGTGCATCATCGGCGTCTCGACTTCGAGGAAGCCGTGGCCGGTCATGTAGTTGCGGATCGACTGGATCAGGCGGCTGCGGGCCACGAAGGTGTGGCGCGATTCCTCACTCATGATGAGGTCCACGTAGCGCTGGCGGTACTTGGTTTCGACGTCGGCCAGGCCGTGGAACTTGTCGGGCAGCGGGCGCAGGCTCTTGGTCAGCAGGCGCAGCTCGGACGACTTGATGGACAGCTCGCCGGTCTTGGTGCGGAAGAGCACGCCGACGGTGCCGACGATGTCGCCGATGTCCCAGTGCTTGAAGTCGGCGTACGCCTCTTCGCCGATGCTGTCGCGGGTGACGTAGAGCTGGATGCGCCCGGACAGGTCCTGGATGGTGATGAAGCTGGCCTTGCCCATCACGCGCTTGAGCATGATGCGGCCGGCGACCTTGACCTCGACCGGGAGGGCTTCGAGCTCTTCGGCGGATTTCTCGCCATAGACCTCGTCGAGCTTGCCGGCGGTGTTCTCCCGGGAGAAGTCGTTCGGATACGCCTTGCCGGAGGCACGCCATTCGGCGAGTTTCTGCCGGCGCTCGGCGATCAGGTGGTTTTCATCCTGGGCGGGCGAGGAGGTCTGGTCGGACATGATGGGCTCTTAAATCAACGAAATGGGCGCGGCAAGGATGCACGGAATGCCGCAAAGCCCTGAATTTTGACATATTCCGGCCCGCCCGTCGCGGCCGGGCACGAGATCGGTGCCCGGCTACAGGAAGATCTCGTCGATGTCGGACTGGATCTGGGCCTGGCCGGCCGGGATGGTGAGGCGCAGTTTGCCGCTCATCACCAGTTCGTCGAAGCCATTGACCTGGTTGCGGCCGTGCTCCTTGGAGTAGTACAGGGCCTCATCCGCGCGGCCGAGCAGCTCGGCCGGCGACAGGCGTGGGTCGATGCGCGCGAAGCCCACCGAACAGGCTACGCGCCCGACCCGTGGGAACTCATGCTGGGCGACGGCTTCGCGGAAACGGTCGAAGATGCCCTGCACATTGTCTTCGGTGACATTGCGCAGCATGACCACAAACTCCTCGCCGCCGAAGCGGAACAGCTTGTCGTGGTTGCGGAAGCTCTGCCGCATCAGGTCTGCAATGCGCAGCAGCACTTCGTCGCCGAACAGGTGGCCGTAGTTGTCGTTGATGCTCTTGAAGTGGTCGATGTCGGCCACGGCGAGCCAGCATGGCTGGCTGACGGTGAGGCCGTACTCGCGGCGATCGGCATCGAGGCGTGCTTGTTCGGCCTGTTCGGCGGCTGCGATCAGGCGTTCGAAATCGTCGTCGAAGGTGCGCCGGTTGAGGAGCCGCGTAAGGGTGTCGAGGTTGGCGTATTCCCAGCCGTGGTGCTGGTTGTCGAAGCAACGCAGGAACAGGCCGAGGGCCGTGCAGTCGGCTTCGGTGGGTTCCTTGGGGCTATGGATCTCCAGCACCCAGCGGGCCTGGCCAAGGGAGCCGACCGCGAAGGCCAGGCGCCAGGTATCGCCTTCGCGTACCGCTGCGTGGCCGAAATCGGCATGCAGGCAACTGGACAGCAGCGGGTCTACCGGAAGCCAGGAGCGGCCGTCGCAGACGTCGTCCCAGTAGGTCGCAGTGCTGTCGGCGACGCAGTAGCCGAGCAGCCCGACGGTGAGCTCCGGAGGCGTGAAGCGCACGGCGAAGAGCAGGCCATAGCTGCCGTCGAGAAAGCGCATGGCCGTCTCGGTGGTGTGCCGATAGATCTCGCGCAGGTCCCGGATGCGCGACAGGGTTTCCACGCTGGCAAGCAGCGCAAAGGTGCGGGAGGAATCGGGCAGGGCCGCCGGGGGCTGGCGCATGAATGGGTCGGGTCTGGGTCTTGAGGGCCGATTAACGTCCGTCGCGGTGGATTCTGAAGCCCAAAACAGGCAGCGTAACGAATGATGGCGCATTTTTCGTGCGCCTTTTCCTTTGTAGCATGGTTTTGTCATGAGGAGGCGGCGGATAGTTCCGCCGCCCCGCTCAGACGTTGCGCTGGATCAGGCCGATCGGCGGGGCCCAGTCGTCGCCGGGTTTCTTCTTGCGGGTGACCAGCGTGAGCTGGGCCGGCGCGAAGACGTTGGCGTTGTGGGTGACCGGCGTGGTGATCAGGTACTGGGCGCGGGTGGCGCGCAGGAAGGTGCCGACGCGGTCGATGTTGGCGATGTCCAGGTGCGCGAAGGGCTCGTCGATGAACACGAAGCCGCCGGGGCGGGCTTCGTCCATCAGCAGTGCGATCAGCAGGATCAGCGACTTCATGACCTGCTGGCCGCCGGAGGCTTCGCCGTCGTTGAGGCCGACGGCGCCCTTGCGGTCGAAGTCGAAACGCACTTCGAGGCCGGCGGAGGCCAGCGCCCGGTCTTCGTTCTCGAACACCGGCACCGGGCAGTCCACGTCCACGTTGGCGAGGTCGCCGAGGGCGCGCAGGTTCTTGCCGTACTGGCGGATGGTGATGCGCAGCTTGGCGATGTAGGCGGCGCGGGCGTCGGAGGTGAGGCGGCGGGTCGTCGCGAAGTAGGCTTCCCGTTCGGCGTAGTCGCGTTCGCGCTGCTGCAGGTCGGCCTTCAGGCGGCCGGCCAGGGTCAGCACCGTGTCGTCGGTGATCCAGTCGCCGTCGTTGAGGCGCTGGCGCAGGCGTTCCAGGTCGGTGCGGGCGCCGCGGGCGTCGCCGTACTTGTCCACCAGCAGCGCGGTCTGCTGCGGTTCGCGCCAGTCGGCCGGCATGTTGCGGCGCAGCTGGCGCAGGCGCTGGATGCGGCGGGCCTGCTCGCGGCGGCGCGGGGCTTCGTTCTCGGCGAGTTCCTGGGCCTTGCGGGCGAGGGCAGAGATCTCGCGCTTGCGGCGGTCGAGCTCGATGTCGACGCCGCGCAGGCGCTGGTCGATCTTATCCACGTCGCCCTTGGAGTCGGCACGCGCGGCAATCGCGGCGGTGAGGCGCGCCTTGGCGTTGGGCAGCGCGGCCTCGGCCTGTTCGAAGGCTTCGGCGCGGGCGGCCAGAAGCTGGGCGGCTTCGATGCCGTGCAGGCGGGCGCGCAGCGCGTCGGTTTCTTCCTTGGCGGCATCCAGCTCGGGGCGTAGTTCGCGCAGGCGGGCGTCGATGCTGTGCATGTCGGCGTCGAGCTGCTTGAGGCGGGCGCTGCGGGCCAGCTCACCGAAATGGAATTCGGTCGGCTTGCCCAGGTGGCGGGCGCCGCGACGTTCCCGGTGGTAGCCGTCGCGGGTGATCCACTCGGTTTCCTTGGGCAGGTGGCGGGCAGAGTCGGCGTCCTCGACGCGCTGGATGCGGTTGAGCAGGTCGGCCAGCCAGCGCGGCACGTCGTCGGCGAAGCGGATCACTTCGGCCAGCGAGCCGTCGACGGCCGGCGGCGCGGCTTCCAGTTCCGGCACGATGAAGTGGCGGAAGCGTTCCTGCTCCCCCAGCGCCCAGGCTGCGTGGCGGTCCTGTTCCCGTTCGAGCAGGATCACGTTGCGGTAGGGGCGCAGCACGGCTTCGACGGCGCCCTGCCAGTCTGGGTCGGTGACCTCGATGATTTCGGACAGGGCCCGGTGGGCGATGCTGGCGTCGCCGAGGCGCTTGCGGAAGCGGCTGACTTCGCCGTCGGGCGGCGGACCGCGGTGTTCGCGGGTGGCGCGCAGCTGGGTGGTCTTTTCCTCGAAGGCGGCGATGGCGGCCCGTTCCTGGCGCTGCAGCGTGAGCAGGCGGGCGTCGGCCTTGGCGTAGGCGGCTTCCAGGTCCACCGCGCCGTCGCCGGCCTCGCGGGCCAGGCGCGCGCGCAGGGCCGAGCGCTCGGCGAGCAGCTTCTCGAAGTCGCGGACGTCGTCGTGGGCGGTCAGGTGGGCCTTCTCGGCTTCCAGCTCGCGGCTGCGGGCGGCCTTGCGTTCCGTTTCGGCGGCGGCCTTTTCGGCTTCCACCTCGGCGGTGCGGGCCTTGTGGCCGGCCAGCTCCTCGTCACCTTTCTGGAAGTCGAGACGCCCACGCGCGATGTCGGCGCGGGCCTGCTCGATGTCGCGCATCAGCTCGGCGGCCTCCAGGCGCGGCACGATCTCGCCGGCCAGCGCGGTGGCTTCGTCGTTGAGCTGCTTCCATTCTAGGAAGCGGTCGGCTTCCAGGCGCTTGGCTTCGGCCTGGGCGCGCAGGCGGTCGAGGTCGAGGCCGAGGGCTTCGAGCTCCTTCTCGGCGTTGCTCTGCTCCTCGCGGGCGGCGGCATAGTTGTCGAGCACTTCCTTGTCGCCGAACACGTCAAAGACCAGTTCGAGCAGCGCTTTCGGCGAGTATTCGCACAGCTTGTCGGTGTCGCCCTGCTCCAGCGCCAGCACCTTGGCGATGGCCGGCGTCAGGCCGCCCCAGGCCAGGCGGCTCTGGTAGTCCCGGTAGCCGACCCATTCGACGGCCTTGTTTTCGTTGGCTTCCAGCGTCTCGATGGGGACGTCTCCGTCGGCGATGGCGTAGTCGCGGGTCCAGTCGCCGCCGGCGCGGCGGATGCGGCAGGCCAGCGTCACTTCGTCCTTCAGGCACGGGAAGAAGGGGCGCTTGCCGGTGCTGCCGGGTCGGTTGGCGACCACCGCGCGGATCCACGCAAAGCTGCGGTTGGCGCGGCGCACGTAGCGGCGGAAGTCGCGCTTGCCGGAGCAGCGCAGGCCGAACAGGGTGCGCAGCGCGTCGAGCAGGGTGGTCTTGCCGGAGCCGTTGGGGCCGACGATGGTGATGATCTGGGCGTCCAGCGGCAGGCTGAAGCGACGCCAGTAGTCCCAGTGGACCAGTTCGAGTTGCTTGATGTGGAACATTAGTAGTCGTCCTCCGCTTCAGCCTCTTCGACGTGGGCGGTGTCGTCCTCTGCAAAGGCTTCGAGGCTGGGCAGCGGGTGTCCGGCCTGGGCGAGCACTTCGCCGAGGGTGCCGTGCACGATGCGGTCGGCGAGGGTGCGGTAGTCGAGCAGCACGTCGAGCAGCGGGCCTTCGTGGATCATGCCGGCCTTGCGCTCGATGAAGCCGAGCTGGGCCAGGCGGGACAGCAGCTTGCCCTGCACGTAGGTCTTGTGGCCGAGGGTGTTGGCGAAGTCGGCCAGCAGGGAGGCTTCGACGATGGGGCTGGAGACGGCGTCGCCACGCTCCACCGGCGCGTCTTTGCTGAACATGTCGCCCTGGCCGTCGTCGCCGAGCTTTTGGCGATTCACCTGGCGCTCGCGCTTGGGCAGGATGATCAGCGCCCAGATGACCACCAGCAGCGCCAGCTGGTCGCGGGTCAGGCCGATGTTGCTGGCGGCGTACTCGCGGGTGGCGCCGAACACCGGCTCGTGCATGTCCTCGGTGAGGGCGGTGGCGACGTGCTCGGCGTAGGGGTTGTCGATGAGCTGCAGGCCGACGGCGGCGAGGCGGGCGTCGAGTTCGACGCGGAAGGTCTCGTCCACCAGCGCGCGGCGCACCAGCGGGTCGGTGCGCGGCAGGCTGCGGCTGGCCAGCAGGCGGGCGGTGAGGGTCCGGATCTGTTGTTCCATCAGGCTTGGTCGGAAAGGGATGCGGAGGATTCGGGCGCGGCGTCGAGGACGGGCACCGCTTCGGGGGCCGGCAGGCTGCCGTGGGCGCCGACCAGGCCGGCGGACATGGCGGCGATCTCGTCTTCGCCGACCTTCACGGTGGCGGCGTCGAAGCGCACTTCGAGGGGCAGGCGCATGAACTCGCCGATCGGGCCGTCGGCCGGCGTCGCGCCGCCTTCGCCGCCGCCGTCGGCCAGCAGGGCCAGCAGGGACAGGCGGTAGGAGGCGGCCGGGAAGCCGCCGCCGGTGACCACGCTGGCCAGGCTGGCCGGCGCCTGGCCGGGTTCGGTGAGGCGCGACAGGCGCTGGCTGAAGTGCTGGAGCAGGCGCAGGTCTTCCTGTTCCGGCTGGTTGCGGCTGGGGGCTTCCTCGGTGTTCGGCAGCGCGATGTCGGCTTCCATCTGCCGGGCTTCTTCCGACAGCGCCATTTCGGCCCGGTCGAGGAGTTCGTGGCCGCCGGCCAGCAGGGTGAGTTCGGGCGCCGGGGCGAGGCAGCCGACCGCCAGGCCGGCCAGCTTGCGGGCGTCCAGGCTGCGCAGCCAGGCGGCCACGTCGCTGGACGAGATGCCGGAGCCGCCGAGGGTCACGCGCTGGGCTTCGATCTTGTTCACCGCCCGCTGGAAGGCCGCGTCCACGCGGGCCAGGCGTGACTGGGCGAGGCCGATGCGCTGGGCGATGCGGGCCAGGTCGAAGGGCACGTCGGGATCGGCCAGCAGTTGGTGCAGGACTTCGGTGCCTTTTTCGATCCAGCGGGTGTTGGCGGACAGGCGGCGGCGGGCGTCGGCGATGCGGAACTCGGAGCCGGAGGCGATGGCCTCCTCGAAGTGCCAGGCCAGGTCGTTGAGCTTGCCGAGCAGGTGGCCGAGGGCTTCCGGCGTGACGCTGCCGACGGCCTGCAGGCCGGCCAGCTGGGCGGTGAGGAAGCCCAGCTCCAGGTCGTCTTCGGCACTGAAGCTGACCAGCATGCCGATTGCCGCCACGGCGTTGCGGCCGAGGTCGGACAGCGCATACAGGTTGTCATCGCCGATCTCCAGCAGGCCGTTGCTGCGCAGGCGGCGCAGCACCGTCTCGAGCTTGACGTGGTCGAGGAAGGAGAAGCGCTGGCGCAGCTGCTCCGGTTCCCAGCGCGGGGCGTCGGTCTCCCTGCCGATCTCGCGCAGCACCAAGAGGCGCATCAGCACTTCGGCCTCGCTGCCGTGGAACAGCGTGCTGAAGGCGGATAGCAGCGGGCGGGCTTGGATCAGCGGGGCGAGTTCGGGGACGTCGTCGGCGGCGACGCCGGGGGCCAGCAGTTCTTCCAGGCGGACTTCGTTCATGCGGGGCTTAGCGGAACAGGGCGAGGGCGGCGACGCGGCGTTCGACTTCGTCGGCCATGCGCTTGTAGGCCGGCGCATCGACGCCGCCGAAGCGGCGCTGGAACTCGTCGGCCATCATGGATTCGGGCAGGCCGTCGATCGGTGGCAGCAGGGCGGCGTCGCGCAGGCCGGCGGAGATCGCCGCGGCGAGACGCTCGGGATCGCGTGCGGCGAGTTCGCCGAGGCGTGTACCGGCCCGGTCGGCGGCCAGGTCGACGAAGGAGAAGCCGCTGCCGCCGCGGGAGTCGCTGACTTCCTTGTCGAGCCCGATGGCGTTGGCCAGCGGTTCGCCGGCCCACGCGGCCAGCGCGGCGGAGACGGTGAAATGCTGGGCGAGGTCTTCGCGGCCGCGCAGGGTCAGCGTGATCGGGTGGGCGCGCGGCCACTGGCGGGCTTCGGGAATCAGCAGCGCGATGTCGTGGCCGGACAGCTGGGCGGCGGTGACGAGCAGGATGTCCCGGTAGGCATTGCTGCGTTCGCCGGCGTTGCGCCGCTCGCCGGCTTCCTGCAGCAGCGGGCCAAGTACCGCGGCCAGCGGCGCGCTGGAGCGGCTGCCGAGGCTGTCGATGCGCGCCACCAGGCGCCGCTGGGCGTCGGCCAGGCCGTCGCGCCGGGCCGGTTCGATAGCCAGCGCGCGCGCCGAGTCGAGCAGCTCGGGTTGCCAGGTGTATGCCATGCGGACGCCGGTCGGCGTGACGGCGATCCGGTCGATGCTGCGCGCCAGCAGGGCGAGGTCCGGTGCGAGCTGGGTGCGCTGCAGGTAATGGGTGAGGGCGGCCTGGAAGAGTGCCGGCGGCACCGGCACGCGGCCGACGCGCACCTGCTCGAAGCGCAGGCCGTCGGCGCCGGCACCGAGCTGGGCGTTTACGTTGAGGTAGCTGCCGAGCGGATTGCGCGGCAGCTGGGCGGAGTAGCGCAGCTCGGCGCCGCCCTGGCGCAGGTCCACGCGGGTGTCGGCCTGCAGGCCGCGGCGGGCGGCGAGGGCTACCAGCGCATCCAGGTCCGGCGCGGGGATGTCGATCTCGCGCCGTTCGTCACGGGTGAGCTTGCGCGGGTCGTTCTTGCGCAGGATCGCCTTGGCGCGCATCAGCGCGGCCGGTGTCGGCGCGGCACCGGATGTGACCAGCGGCGTGTCTTCCACCGCCTGGAAGGCCAGGACGACGGCTGCCGCCGCCAGCAGCGCGATGCTGCCGCTCAGCCAGACAAGGATTCGCAGCATGTAGCGGTTCGATCAGGAAAGAGGGGAGGGCGTGGGGCCGGCTGGCGGCCCCACCGCGCGTTACACGCCTTGCTTCAGGCTGGCCTGGATGAAGCCGTCCAGGTCGCCGTCGAGCACGCCCTGGGTGTTGCCGACTTCGTAGTTGGTGCGCAGATCCTTGATGCGGCTCTGGTCGAGCACGTAGGAGCGAATCTGGTGGCCCCAGCCGATGTCGCTCTTGGCGTCCTCAAGCTTCTGCTGCTCGCCCTGGCGCTTGCGTAGCTCGGCTTCGTAGAGGCGAGCACGCAGCATCGACCAGGCTTCGTCCTTGTTGCGGTGCTGGGAACGGTCGTTCTGGCACTGCACGACGATGCCGGTGGGGATGTGGGTCAGACGCACCGCGGAGTCGGTCTTGTTGATGTGCTGGCCGCCGGCGCCGGAGGCGCGGTAGGTGTCGGTGCGCACATCAGCCGGGTTGATCTCGATCTCGATGGAATCGTCCACCTCGGGGAAGACGAACACCGACGTGAAGCTGGTGTGGCGACGCGCGTTGGAGTCGAAGGGGCTCTTGCGGACCAGGCGGTGGATGCCGGTTTCCGTGCGCAGGAAGCCGTAGGCGTACTCGCCGCCGACCTTGATCGTGCAGCTCTTGATGCCGGCCACTTCGCCTTCGGACTCTTCCAGCAGTTCGACCTGGAAGCCTTTGCGTTCGGCGTAGCGCAGGTACATGCGTTCGAGCATGCCAGCCCAGTCCTGGGCCTCGGTGCCACCGGCGCCGGCCTGGATTTCGATGAAGCAGGCGTTGCTGTCCATCGGGTTGCTGAACATGCGGCGGAATTCGAGTTCGCTGACCCGGCCCTCGACGCTGGCCACATCGGCCTCGACGGCCTGCATGGTGTCCTCGTCCTCTTCCATCGAGGCAAGTTCGAACAGGTCCTTGCCGTCGGCAATGCCTTGCTCGATTTCCTGCAGCGTCACCACGACGCCTTCGAGGGTTTTCTTTTCCTTGCCGAGTTCCTGGGCGTGCTTGGCGTCGTTCCAGATGTCCGGATCTTCGAGTTGCTTGCTGACTTCGATCAGCTTCTCAGCCTTGGAATCGTAGTCAAAGATACCTCCGAAGTTCGAGCTCCCGGGCCTTCAGGTCGGCGAGCTTGTTGGAGATGGCGTTGAGACGTTCTGCTTCCATGATCGGGGCCCTGGCTGGTGCGGGAAAACCGGGCATTATACCTTCAGGGCGAAGCAGAGGCAGCCCGGTGTGTGCGAGGGGGCTGCACGTCGTTCAGCGCATGGGCGTGCTGGTGGCGTCCGGCAGCAGGTCGCGGCCGGCCGCCTTTGGGGCGGGGACCGCAGAGAACTTTGCCTTGCATGCCCGGTATTTGTTTCGGCACCGGTTGGAGCACAGGAACTCCACGTTGTAGTCGCCCTGCGGGCAGGCGAGCAGGCAACGCGTGTTGGTCTTGATGCACTCGGTGACGCTGCCGCTCGGCGGCGCCACGCTGCTGCGCCGCGGCTGGTCCTCGTCGTCGGCCTTCTTGACGATCTCCTTGCGTACCAGGCGGAAGGTGCCTCTCGGCTTGTCGTCCTTCAGCGTCGTGTAGATCGTGTAGCGGCCCTCGAAGAGGGCTTCCTGGCAGCTGCCGTACAGCCGCAGGGTAAAGGACGGCGTCAGCGGGATCTTCATGTTGCATTGCCCGTACCGGTTCTCGCCGGACACGATCTGCGCCGTCACGTTGAACGGCGCGCCGGCAATGAGGCTGCCGCCCAGCTGGCCGCTCCGTTCCTTCAGCTGGAGCGTGACCGGGATGAGGGTTCCAAATTCGTTGGGGACCAGCATCCCTTCGTAGGTCTCGTCCAGCTCAGCCCACGCCGGGGCGCAGGCCAGGCCGACCAGGAGCACGAGCAGGGCACGGTACAGGAAGGAAAGGAGCATCGTTGTCGGTCACGTCGCGGGTGGAATGCTGCGCGGGATGCGGCATCCTCCAGCCCGGCCAGGGCGGAGGAGCCCCTTGCGGGGCAGCCATGGCCGGGAATTCTAACCCGCAGCCCGGACGCTACAGGCGTGATATGTCACGCGCGTGTCGCCCGGGTGGGCGCTCAGAACAGCTCGTTTGCGGCGAGGTAGCGCCACTGGCCCGGCGGCAGGTTGCCGAGCATCACGCGGCCGATGCGCACGCGCTTGAGGCCGACGACCTTCAGGCCGACCAGCTCGCACATGCGGCGGATCTGGCGCTTTTTGCCTTCGCGCAGCACGAAGCGCAGCTGGTCTTCGTTGAGCCAGCTGACCTTGGCCGGGCGCAGCGCGTCGCCGTCGAGGGACAGGCCGTGGTTGAGCAGCTTGAGGCCCTCGTCGGTGAGGCTGCCCTCGACGCGCACGTGGTATTCCTTCTCGATGCTTGAGTCGTCGCCGATCAGCGCGCGGGCGATGCGCCCGTCCTGGGTGAACACCAGCAGGCCGATGGAGTCGATGTCGAGCCGCCCGGCTGGCGCGAGGCCGCGGTGGTGGGTGCGCAGGTAGCGGTTTTCGGACGGATCCTCGGCCCAGCGGTTCTCGGCGGTGATCAGCACGCTGGCCGGCTCGTAGCCATCTTCGGCCTGGCCGGACACATAGCCGACCGGCTTGTTGAGGAGGATGGTGACGCGGCTGTCCTGGGCGGTCTGGCCGCGGCGGTCGAGTTCGACCTTCTGGTTCGGCTTGACGCGGGAGCCGAGTTCGCTGACCACGCGGCCGTCCACGCGGACCCAGCCCTTCTCGATGTATTCGTCGGCCTCCCGGCGCGAGCACAGGCCCAGTTCGGTCATCCGCTTGGACAGGCGGATCGAACCGTCGTCGCGCAGCGGGGACGGGGTGGGCGCCGGGCGCGGCTCGCCGGTCCACTGCTTGCGCTCGTGGCGCGGCGGGCGGGCCTCCGCGGCCTTGCCGAACTCGCCGCGGGGGCGGCTGGCCGGTTGCGGTGCGCTGTCGTCATTGCCGCGGCTGTCGTCGCGACGCCGGGGCGGGCGGTCGCCGAAGGGCCGGGCCGGGCGCTCTTCGCTCCAGCGCGGACGTTCGCCACCCGTACGCTCTCCGCCGGTACGTTCGCCGTAGGGGCGGGCCGGCTTGTCGCCGAAGGGACGGGCTGGCCGGTCGCCGGCTGGGCGGGGGGGGCGGTCGTCGCGGGAGCGGTCGCTACGCGGGCGTTCGTCGCCCGTGCGCTCTCCGCCGGTACGTTCGCTGTAGGGGCGGGCCAGCTTGTCGCCGAAGGGGCGGGCAGGCCGGTCGCCGGCCGGGCGGGGCGGACGATCGTCGCGGAAGCGGTCGCCGCCCTGGCGCGGGGCGTCCCCGTCGCGGGGCGGGCGCGGGCCGCGGCGCTCGGGTTCCGTGTTGGCTTGCTCTGGGAAGGAGGCCTTGGTGCGGTTGCGGCCCTGGCTGCCGGCGGCCGGCTTGCGCCAGTCCTTGTTGGGCTTGGGGCTGTCGGGGGCCTGCGGGGCCGCCTCGGCGGTGCCGGCCGCGCGCGGCTTGAGTTTCAGTGTGCCATCGCGGGTGGGCAGCGGGGCGCGGCGGCGGAGCGTGTCGGTCATGATCAGGCCTTTCTGGCGGCGGGATGCAATTGTTGGAGGTCGGCCTCTTCAAGGTAGACCCATTGGCCTTCGGCGAGCCCGGCCAGCGGTCCTTCACCGATCTGGAGGCCGCCGAAACCGCTGCGATGGAGTTGCTCCACATGGTTGCCAGCGGCGGCGATCATGCGTTTGACGACGTGGTACTTGCCCAGGTCGATGCTCATTTCCAGCGTGCGCTCGGCAAGCAGCTGCGCATGCAGGGCCGGCACCGGCTGGGGTTCGTCGATCAGATCGACGCCCTCGAGCAGGCGCTGCACGAGGGCCTCCGTGCCGGCTTCGGCCAGTTCGGCGCGATAGACCTTGGGCACGTGCTTCTTCGGCGACGACAGGTTGTGGATGAAGGCGCCGTCGTCGGAGAACAGCAGCAGGCCGGTGGTGTCCTGGTCCAGGCGCCCGACGCTCTGCACGTTGCGGGCCACCAGTTGCTGCGGCAGCAGGGAGTACACGCTGCGGTGGTGCTTGGGCTCGTGGGAGCACTCGTAGCCGGCCGGCTTGTACAGCGCGACGTAGGTCTTGTCGCGATAGGTCCAGCTGTGGCCTTCGACTTCGAAGACCAGGCCGGCGGTGTCGATCTCGGCGCCGGGATCGTCCACGACCTCGCCGTTGATGCGGACTTCACCGAGCTCCACCCACTGGCGGCACTGGCGGCGGCTGCCGAAGCCCTGGTTCTGCAGAATGCGTTCGAGTTTCACGGAAATTGCGGTAGTGCGGAATAACTTTTCATTTTCGCGTGTGGTGGAGTCGAAGGCAACCTTGATAGTTTGGAGGGGGGATGTGGCTGTCATTTTCAGTGGGCCGGAGATGTCCCATCGGGGCCAGCTGAGTCACGCGTGTCCTGTTGGCCGGAAGGGGGCGTCTGGCCGGCATTCCATTGTCTTCTCGGTGTCACAGTCGTTAAAGATTGCTTCGCCAACCCCGTAATTGCAGTGCACAATCCCCGTAATTCCTTCGAAGACATCCCGTGATTTCGCCTCGATCCGCCAGCTGCCCGTCGTTTGGGCCGGTTCTTGTTCGCCCTTGTTCTGCCGGTACGTCCAGGGAGAACTGATGGGGGCTGTCGTTCATTGTGCGCCGGCGGGGTTCCGCCAGTTCCGTGCCGATTTCCGTTTCACGGACGCCCTGCTGGCCATCTTGCGACCGGTGCAGCGCCATCGTGCGCTGTGTGCGGGGGGGCCGGGGCTCGAGGCGGAGTTGCCGCTCGTGCAGCGCGCGGTGTCGCAGGCCATCGAGCGGGCGCTGCAGACCTGTCCGCCAGGGGCGGACGGCGATGCCGGCGGCGAACGGGATTTTGTCGCCACGCTGGCGGCGGCCTGGCATCAGTTGCTTGCCGGTCGGGACGTGTGCCCGGACGAGATCCTCTTCCTGCGGCATTGTCGTCTGCTCGAACGCGTGCTCGAACGCTCAGGACGTCTGGTGGACGAATGGGCGGGCCTGGACCGGGAGCGGGATCGGCTGGTGAGCGCCTATGCCTGCCAGTTGCCGGCACTGGCCGAGGCGCTGGGGCAGATCCGCGGCCTGTGCTGTGGTATTGCCGCGGAGGGCCGGTGTTCGCCGTTCAAGCGCACCCGCCTGTTCTTCCAGTGTTCGTCGGCGGAGGCCCTGCTAGTCGCCGCCAATCAGCGCTACCGGGATGTGGCGCCGCCGATCGAGGCGTTGGTGGCGCGTAATGCCGCCGAACGTCTGGTGCATGTGGTGCGGGCCGAATTCCTGCGTGAACGGGTCGATTACCCGGTGGATGATTTCTACAGACTGGCGACGGAGGCGATCGATACGGTGTTCGTGTGGATCGGTCGGGTCGGCGACGAATTGATGGGTAGGGCATGAACGGACGGGTGACATTCGGGGCAGGCAAGGCCGCGGCGCGGGTGGCGCTGGTTCCGGCGGCGGGGGCGGTGGACGCCTCCCTGGCGGAACGGGTGCTGGCCGCCCTCGAGGGCATGGTGATCCAGGGGCAACTGGTCGGTGGCGCCGGTGAGCGCAGCCTGACCTTCGTCAGCGAAGGTGCCGAGGCCTTGTGCGGCTGGTCGGCCGAGGCGCTGATGCGGGACGGCGCGCTGTTCGAGCGCCTCGTCGTTGCCGAAGACAAGGCCTCGCTGATGGCCCATGTGCTCGAGGCGGCCCAGGCTGAGGGGCGCTACCGGGTCGATTACCGGATTGCTCATCGCAACGGCAGCGTGCGTTGGGTCAGCGAGCAGGGCGCCGGGCGCTGTGGCGATGGCGGGGTGCTGTACACCGAGGCGCAGATCAAGGACATCACCGACGAGGTGGCGGCCCAGCAGCAGCTGGCAGATGCCGAGCTGCGTTACCGCAGCATCTTCGATTCGGGCAGCGAAGGCCTGTTCCAGACTTCCAAGGACGGCGTGTACCTGGCGGCCAATCCGGCGCTGGCGGCGATCTACGGTTACGATTCGCCGGCCCAGCTGATCGCCGAGCTGCGCAGCGTGGGTCGGCAGCTGTACGTGGACCCGGAGCGGCGCGCCGCCTTCATCACGCAGATGCAGGCCGATGGCGAGGTGCGGGAGTTCGTCTCCGCGGTACGCCGGCGCGACGGCAGCATCGTGTGGATTTCCGAGAGCGCCCACAGCGTGCGCGACGTGGATGGTAACTTCCTGTACTACGAGGGCTCGGTGCGCGACATCACCGCCCAGCGGGAAGCCGAAAACCGCCTGCGCTACCAGGCTACCCGCGACCAGTTGACCGGGCTGTTGAACCGCCTGAGCTTCGCCGAGCGCTTCGAGGAGGCCGCGCGGCGGGCCGACCGGCGTGGCGATAACCTGCTGGTGGCCTTCATCGATCTGGACAACTTCAAGGTCATCAACGACTCGCTGGGCCATCTGTTCGGCGACAAGCTGCTGCTGACGGTGGCCTACCGCCTGTCCCAGTGCCTGCGATCGACCGACGTGCTGGCCCGCTACGGTGGCGACGAATTCGTGCTGATGCTCGAGGACGACGCCCAGGGCGGCAACGTGGAGGCCGTGCTGACACGGGTGCAGGAGGCGATCTCCCGGCCGGTGATGCTCGGCGAGAAGGAGGTCACCGTGACCTCCAGCATCGGCGTGGCCCATTACCCCGAGGATGCCCGCAACCTGCCGCAGCTGCTGCAGCAGGCCGACGCGGCGATGTACACCGCCAAGGCCGCCGGGCGGGCGCGGGTGCACCGCTTCACGCCGGAGATCGGCGCCAATGCCACCGAGCGCCTGGCGCTGGAGATGGCGCTGCGCAGCGCGATAGAGCGCAGCGAACTGTCCCTGGTCTATCAGCCGCGCCTCGGGCGCGACGGTGAGCTGCGCGCGATGGAGGCCTTGCTGCGCTGGAACAGTGCGGAGTTTGGCCCGGTGTCGCCGGCACGCTTCATCCGCATTGCGGAGGAAACCGGCCTGATCGTGCCGATCACCGATTTCGTGATCCGCAGCGTCGCCGCCCATCTGGATGGCTGGCAGCGCGCCGGCCTGGCCTGCCCGCGGGTGGCCATCAATTGCTCGGTGCAGCTATTCCGTGACAGCGGCTTTGCAGCGCGCCTGTTCAGCGTGCTCGAACGCCATGCCCTGCCGCCCCAGTGCATCGAACTGGAGATCACCGAGACCCAGTTGATGGCGGACCCCCAGCGCATGATCAATACCCTCGCAGAACTGAAGGCGCGGGGGCTGACGGTGGCGGTGGATGACTTCGGCACCGGCTATTCGAGCCTGGCCTACCTGAAGAGCCTCCCGATCGACGTGATCAAGATCGACAAATCCTTCGTCGATGGCCTGCAGCCGGAGTCGGAAGACCTGCAGTTCTCCCGCGCGATCATCAGCCTGGGCCACAGCTTGGGCCTGACCGTCGTCGCCGAGGGGGTCGAAACCGGCCTGCAGCACCAGTTGCTGCGCGATCTGGGCTGCGACGAGTTCCAGGGCTACCGTTTCGACCGGCCGCTGCCGGTGGCGTCGGTACTCGGCAAGCTGCAGCGCATGGATGGCGGCCCCCTGTGGCCGTGGGCCGGCGAGGCTGCACGCAGCGCCTGAGCCGGCCTGCCCGTGGCGGGCAGGGCGCGCTCAGCGTCCGCGCAGGAACAGCTTGTCGAGCTCGGCCATGCTCAGGGCCGTCCAGGTCGGGCGGCCGTGGTTGCACTGGTCGGCGCGCTCGGTGGCTTCCATCTCGCGCAGCAGCGCGTTCATTTCCGGGATCGTCAGGTTGCGGTTGGCTCTCACCGCGCCGTGGCAGGCCATGGTCGCCAGCAGTTCGTTGCGGCGGGCGGTGACGACCTCGCTGGCCGGATAGTCGCGCAGCTCCGCCAGCAGCGCGCGGACCAGCTCGCTGACCGGCGCGCGGGCGAGCAGCGCCGGCACGCTGCGTACGGCCAGCTCCTGCGGCCCGGCCGGGCCGATCTCGAAGCCCATGCGGGCCAGCAGGTCGGCGTGCTCTTCGGCGCTCGCCATGTCCTTCGGGCCGACGCCGAACACTGCCGGAATCAGCAGGCGCTGCATGCCGGGTGTGCCGTCGAGCAGGGTCTTCAGGCGTTCGTAGAGGATGCGCTCGTGGGCGGCGTGCATGTCCACCAGGATCAGACCGCTTTCGTTCTGGGCCAGGATGTACACGCCATGCAACTGGGCCAGCGCGTAGCCGAGGGGCGGCGCCAGGTCGCCGGCCGGCAGCGGCGTACTGTCCCGCTCGATGGTCGCGGTCGGCTGGAAGGTGGTGGACGACGGGTGGGCTTCGTCCACGCGGGGTCCTGTCGGGGTGTCCGGGCGGGCCGCGGCGGCGAAATCGTAATAAGCCCGTGACGCCGGCTCCATCGCCAGGCGGCTCTGGTAGGGCTGGGCCTGGATGCCGGGGGAGGGATAACGGACGCTGCTCTGGACCGGTGCATCCTGCTGCTGCGGGGCGCCGTCCACCGTGGCGGCCGCGCCGCCGGCGCCGGAGGCCGCCAGCGTCCGCGTCAGCGCGTGATAGACGAACTGGTGCACGGCCCGGGAGTCACGGAAGCGCACCTCGATCTTGGCCGGATGCACATTCACGTCGACGCCGTAGGGGTCCAGTTCCAGGAACAGCACATAGGCCGGATGGCGGCTGCCGTGCAGGATGTCGGCGTAGGCTTCACGGATCGCGTGGGTGACCAGCTTGTCGCGTACGAAGCGGCCATTGACGTAGAAGAACTGGGCATCCCGGTTGCTGCGCGAATAGGCCGGCAGCGAGGCGTAGCCGCTGAGGCGCAGCAGGCCCGACTCGGCTTCGACGAGGCGGGCGGCGGCGAGGAAGTCGTCACCGAGCAGGGACCGTACGCGGGCCTCCTTGGTGCCGGACGGCAGCCGGTGGCTGACGCGGCCGTTGTGGGACAGCTGCAGCGCCACGTCCGGGCGGGCCAGCGCGACGCGCCGGAAGACGTCGTCGCAATGGGCGAACTCGGTGCCTTCGCTCTTCAGGAACTTGCGCCGCGCCGGGGTATTGAAATACAGGTCGGCCACATCCACCACGCTGCCGTGGTTGAGAGCGGCGGGGGCCAGCTCGCGGGGATCGGCGTCGATGCGCCAGGCGTGGGGGGCGCCGTCGGCGCGGCTGGTGATGCTCATCCGCGACACCGCGGCAATGGCCGCCAGCGCCTCACCGCGGAAGCCCATCGTGCCCACGTGTTCCAGGTCGTCCAGGCTGCCGATCTTGCTGGTGGCGTGGCGCTCCAGCGCCAGGGGCAACTCGTCCTTGGGGATGCCGCAGCCGTCGTCGGCCACGCGGATACGCCGCACGCCACCTTGTTCCAGCTGCACCTCGACCACCGTGGAGCCCGCGTCCATGGCGTTTTCCAGCACCTCCTTGAGCACCGAGGCCGGCCGCTCGACGACTTCGCCGGCGGCGATCTGGTTGATCAGATGATCGGGGAGAAGCTGGATGGCCATGCTGCGCGTCGTGCTCGGGGAGGCGGGCACGCATTGTAATGTGCGGCGGCCACAAGTCCGACCCCCGTGTGAGGCTGATGCAAGGGGCGGGGCATCGACGGGGTGGGGCTGGCCTGCCCGGATGGAGGAAGCCGGGCGGTTGGCCGCGCCCCCAGCGGGATGCTTGGTGGGGGCGGGCGGCGGAGGATCAGAAGGACAGGGTGTCCAGGCGCTTGATGGCCTGGCCGTTCTTGCTGAGGGTGCCCGGCGTGACGGCGCCCTGCTTGATCGCCGCTTCGACCATGGCCGGCGTGGCGGTCGGGTAGCGGGACAGGTACAGCGCTGCGGCGCCGGCCGCGTGGGGGCTGGACATCGAGGTGCCGGAGGCGGTGGCCATGCCGTTGTTGAGATAGGTGGACAGGATGCTGACGCCCGGCGCCCAGATGTCCACGCAGGTTCCGTAGTTGCTGAACGAGGCCTCGGTATCGTTGTTGGCGGTGGCGGCCACGGTGATCGCGCCGGCCAGCGAACCGCCTACGCGGGCGGGGGACTGGGTGCAGGCGTCCACCGCGCTGTTGCCGGCGGCAATCGCGTACATCACGCCGGAATTGACCGACTTGGTGATGGCGCTGTCGAGCATGGTGCTGGTGCCGCCGCCGAGGCTCATGTTGGCTACGGCCGGCTTTACCGCGTTGGCGGTGACCCAGTCGACGCCCTTGATGACCGTGGAGGTGTAGCCCGCGCCGGTGCAGTCGAGCACCTTGACGCCGGTCAGGGGCACGCCCGGGGCCATGCCGACCACGTAGGCGCTGTCGTCCCTGGCGCCGATGGTGCCGGCAACGTGGGTTCCGTGGCCGTTGCAGTCGTAGTTCTTGCCGTCGCCGGCGAGGTTGGTGTGGGCCACCAGGTTGAGGTCGGTGTGGCTGGCGATGCCGGTGTCGATCACATACACATTGACGCCGCCGACCGTGCCGCTGCCGTTGCCGGCCAGGGTGGAGGACAGGTTGTCGCGGGTCTTCGTGACGCCCCACGGGATGCTCTGGGCGCTGGCATAGACCGGTTGGTCTTCCTCGATGGCCAGCACAGTCGGGTCGGCCTTCAGCTGGGTGAGCTGGGCTTCGGTCAGGTCGGCGGCGAAGCCCTTCATCACCTTGCTGAAGGCGTGGCGTGCCTTCACCTTGTAGCGGCTTTCCACATCCTGCGTGCGCTCGAGGACGCGCTTGTCCACATAGCCCCAGTTCTGCGGGTCGGCATCGACGCGCCCGTCACGCACGGCGTTGCGGACCGGCGCCTGCACGGCGGATTCCTGGAACTGCACGATATAGGCCTTGGTGTCCGCCGCGGCGACCACCGGTGCGGTGGCGAGGGCAAGGGGCAGCAGGCAGGGCAGGGTGTGGCGACGCATTTGGGGTTCCTCCTGTTTGCGCGTTTTCCGGCAAATCAAATCTGGTGGCGCAGCAGTGTATGACAGAAGACGGCGCTTCATTTGCTGTTTTTCCATCACGCGGCTTGGCACTGAAACCTTCTTGCGTTTCGTCAACAAAATGCAAGAAATCAATAGGCGAATAGAAAATCGCTATTCAACTCGATGTGCGATGGTCGTAATAAATGAGGGGAAACAGAAAAGCGGCGAAATTCGTCGTCCGAATAAAAAACTGTGGGAGGAATAAATGAAAGTTGCGAACTCCATGCGTGTATCCACCCGTATCCAGGCGCTGGTTGGCCTGGCTTTACTCGGATTGGTGGCGCTATGCGCGATTGCCCTTTATGAGCTCAAATCGAGCATGCTCGAGGAACGGCAGGACAAACTGAAGAGCCAGGTCGACAGTGCGCTGAGCGTGGTCAAGTATTTCCATGCCCAGGCGCGGGACGGGAAGATATCCGACGAGCAGGCCCGCCAGAGTGCCAAGGACGTCCTGCGCGGCTTGCGCTATAGCGGCAACGAATACATCTTTTTGTATTTGAGCGACGGCACGACTTTCATGCACCCGATCAGGCCGGAACTGGAAGGGCAACGCATGTGGGACGTTCAGGATACGCGTGGCAAATACACGATCCGCGAATTCGTGGCTGCTGCACAGAAGGGAGGGGGCTTTATCGACTACACCTGGGCACGGGCCCAGGGGCAGGCGGCGGAACCGCGCCTGGCCTATGCGGCGCTCTTCGAGCCGTGGGGCCTGACGGTCGGCACCGGCGTTTACATGGACGATGTCGACAAGGCCTATGCCGCGACTGCCCGGGTCTTTGGTGGCATTGCGGTGGTCCTGCTTCTGGCCTTGAGCGCCCTCGGCTGGCAGCTGGGCGCGAGTATCCTGCGTCAGCTCGGCGGCGAGCCCGCGGAAGTGGCTGGCGTGATGCAGAGGGTGGCAGCGGGGGATCTCAGCGTGGAAGTGCGCGAGGCGCCGTCGGGTAGTCTGCTGCACGCGACCGGAACGATGGTCCTGGCCTTGCGGAGCCTTGTTGCGGAGATCAACCGGGAGGCCGACAGTCTGGTTGATAGCGCTGGGCGCATCGCGGTGGCTTCCGACCAGATTGCCGGCGCCGCCGACCAGCAGTCGGATGCCACGTCGGCAATGGCGGCCGCCATCGAGGAGCTGACCGTCAGCTCCAGCCATATTTCCGATAGCGCCACCGACAGCTCGCGTTACTCGACGGAGGCCGTCGAACTCGCCGGGGTAGGTTCGACACGGGTCGGCCTGGCGGCGTCGGCGATCCGCAAGATTTCGGATACCGTCACCGATGCCTCCGGGCGTATCCGGGCGCTGGAGGAGCGGGCCTGCCAGGTGTCGTCGATTGCTAACGTGATCAAGGAGATTGCTGCCCAGACCAATCTGCTGGCGCTCAATGCCGCCATCGAGGCGGCACGGGCTGGCGAGCAGGGGCGCGGCTTTGCGGTGGTGGCCGACGAGGTGCGCAAGCTGGCCGAACGGACTTCCGCGGCGACCACCGAGATCGAGCAGATGATCGTCGGCATCCAGGGCGACACCGGCGGTGCCGTCGGCGCGATGAACGCGGCGCTACCGGAAGTACAGGAAGGGGTCGAGTTGGCAGCGTCCGCCGCCGAGTTGCTGAAGTCCATCGAGGAGGGCGCGCGGGCCACGCTGCAGCGGGTCGGTGACGTGGCCGATGCCACGCGCGAGCAAAGCGCGGCGAGCACGGCCATTGCCCAGCGGGTCGAGCAGATCGCCGGCATGGTGGAGGACACCACCAGCACCATCCGCGACACTACGGCAATTGCCCATCAGCTTGAGGGGATCGCCACCAACCTGAAGCAGCAGATCGGTCGCTTCCGCGTGTCCTGAACCAGGTGCCGGGCCCGGACTGTCCGCACCCGCGGCGGGCAGTCCGTATAATTCCGGCCTCTCAATCGACGCGGAGCCCGTCATGAAACTCGGTACCCCTCTTTCTCCCTCTGCCTTGCGCGTGATGTTGCTGGGCTCCGGCGAGCTCGGCAAGGAGGTGCTGATCGCCCTGCAGCGCCTCGGGGTGGAGACGATCGCCGTCGACCGTTACCCGAACGCCCCCGGCCACCAGGTCGCGCACCGCGCCCATGTGATCCCGATGACCGATGGCGCCGCGCTGCGGGCGCTGGTCGAAAAGGAAAAGCCGCACCTGATCGTGCCGGAGATCGAGGCGATCGCCACCGACACGCTGGTCGAGATCGAAGCCGAAGGGCTGGCCGAGGTGATTCCCACCGCCCGCGCCGCGCGCCTGACGATGAACCGCGAAGGCATCCGCCGCCTCGCCGCCGAGGAGCTGGGGCTGGCCACGTCGCCCTATCGTTTTGCCGATTCCCTGGCCGAGCTGCAGGCTGCCATCGACGGCACTGACGGCCAGCCGGCGATCGGCTACCCGTGCATCGTCAAGCCGGTGATGTCGTCCTCCGGCAAGGGCCAGTCGCTGCTGAAGGGGCCGGCCGACGTACAGAAGGCCTGGGACTATGCCGCCGCCGGTGGCCGCGTGAACCAGGGACGGGTCATCGTCGAGGGCTTCATCGACTTCGATTACGAGATCACCCAGCTCACCGTGCGCGCCTGCGATGCCTCCGGTACGGTGCAGACCTATTTCTGCAACCCCATCGGCCACGTGCAGGTGTCCGGCGACTATGTCGAATCCTGGCAGCCGCAGGCGATGAGCCCGGTGGCCCTCGAGCGCTCGCGGCAGATCGCCGGCGCCGTCACTGCCAACCTGGGCGGGCGCGGCCTGTTTGGTGTCGAGCTGTTCGTGAAGGGCGACATGGTGTGGTTCTCGGAGGTCAGTCCGCGGCCCCACGATACCGGCCTGGTGACCCTGTGCTCCCAGCGCTTTTCCGAGTTCGAGTTGCACGCCCGGGCGATCCTCGGCCTGCCGGTAGATGTCAGCCTGCGCGAGCCGGGCGCGTCCGCGGTGATCTATGGTGGGATGGAGGCCGACGGCATTGTCTTCGAAGGCGTGGCCGAGGCGCTGGCCGTGCCGCGCACCGACCTGCGCCTGTTCGGCAAGCCGGAGGCCTTTGCGCGGCGCCGCATGGGCGTTGCGGTGGCCAACGGTGCCGATGTGGAAGAGGCGCGGGCGCGGGCCAAACTGGCTGCCGGCAAGGTCAGGCCGGTGCGAAGCGCAGGCTGATCAGCCGTCCGGGGGCGGCGCGGCCGGATGGCGCGTCGTGGTCGCCCGCGGCATCCACGTCCTTGACCATGGTTTCGATCTGGCCGATGGCGATGCCGCGTTCGGCAAAGAAGACCTGCAGAGCCCGCAGGCGCTGGCCGAACAGCACGGGGTTGTATTGGGTGGCCGGCGTGTTGCCGAAGCCGGTCATGATCAGGCGGACCTCCGGCCGTGCCTGCACAAGCAGCGCGATCTCGCTGAGCAGCGAGGTGTAGGCGGGGCTTAGCTGGGCCTGGCGGTTCTCGAAGGCCTGCGTGGTGTCCACGGTCAGGTTGATCGAGCGGGCGTCGTCCTGCCAGGCAGTCTTCAAACCGACGGCACGGGCCAGGCGGGCGATTTCCCCGGCCAGGCTGCGCCAGCCGGTGGGCTGCACGGCGATGGCGGTCGATGCGATGGCGCTGCCCGGAGCGGGGGCGCCGGCCAGGCCATTGTTGGTCAGCAGGAGTCCGCCGCTGGCCAGCAGGCCACAGGCAAGGGGGAAGAGGGCGGCGCGAAGGCTGCTCAGCGAGCCGGCGGCGCGGTCAGGCAGGCCGGGGGCGGTTGCGGGCATGGGTGTTTCCTGAAAAATCTGGGTGGGCGTGAAGCGTCCGGGTCTGGCGGTGGCGGCCGGGAACGCGGGACTGTCTTGAGTAAACTGAATTGGTATCAATATAATTTCCGTAAATGAATTTAGCAAACTCCGATTCCAAGGCGCTCGCCACCAGCCCCACAGAGGAATCTTTGGCCTTTGTGGTCCTCAAACAGTTCCGTCTCATCTATGGTTCAGTGAAGCAGCATTTCCGTGAAGTCGAGCAAACCTGCGGCGTATCGGGCTCCCAGCTGTGGCTGCTGCACGAGATCGCCCGTACCCCGGGCATCGGCGTTTCGGAACTGGCGGGCCGTTTGTCGATCCATCAGTCCACCTGCAGCCAGTTGGTGGACAAGCTGGAGACCCGCGGCCTGGTGACCAAGCGCCGCAAGCCGGAAGACCAGCGCCGGGTCGGCCTGCAGGTCAGCGACAGCGCGGCGGACGTGCTGAAGGCGGCGCCCGGCCCGGTCGAGGGCATCTTGCCGGAGGCTCTGCAAGGCCTGTCCGAAGATGAATTGCTGCGGCTCCAGGCCGGGCTGGCCAGTGTCATCAGCCAGTTGAAGACGCGTGACGAGCGGAGCGTCGACAAGCCGCTGTCCGATCTGTAAGACGTTGCGGGGCGCCAGCCCCGGAAGGAGAGCGAGCGTGGCAAGGACCAAGACGATCCGTATCGGGCTGTCGGCCCGCCTGTTCCATCCGAAGGCCGGGGCGACGGGCCTCGAGTCGAAGACCTTGCAGGTGCTCGAGCAATCCATCGCCCAGTGGCTCATGTCGCGGGACGTGCTGGTGCTGATGGTGCCGTCCATTCTGAAGGACGGGCCGATCCACCGCAGCAGCATCCGCCTGCGCGATTACGCCGAATACCTCGATGGCCTGGTGCTGCAGGGCGGCGCGGACGTGAGTCCGGAAGCCTACGGCGAGCAGCCGCTGAAGGAGGAATGGACCGGCGACCGGGTTCGCGATGCCTACGAGATGGAACTGCTGCACGAATTCGTCGAGCTTGGCAAACCGGTGCTCGGCATCTGCCGCGGCATGCAGCTGATCAACGTGGCCTTTGGCGGTTCGCTCTACCAGGACATCCCGACCCAGTTCGGCGGTTCGTCCATGCATCAGGCCGAGGCCTATGATCTGCACCACCATTCGGTGCGTTTCGAGGAAAAAGGTCAGTTCGAGCGCTGGTTCGGGAGTGCCGAGGGCGGCCGGGTGGTGTCCATCCACCACCAGGGCGTGAAGACGGTGGGCCGCGATCTGGTCGTCGAGGCGGTGTCGTCCGACGACGGCATGGTCGAGGCGATCCGCCACTCCGGCCGCAGCTTCCTGGTTGGCGTGCAGTGGCATCCTGAATTCCATACCCCAGGGCGCACCGATCTGCTCGACTGCCTGCCGCTGCTCGACGCCTTCTCCGCGGCGGCGCGTGGGCGCTGAGCGTTTTTGTTGCCCGTTCCGGAAACCATTCGGGGCGGGTGGGTTCAATCCGATATTCAACTCTGTGACGGCCGACCGGTTCGTCGCTATCTCAGGAACCATTCCATGGCCGGCTTCGAAAACTATCTGCAGGACACCCAGGACATCGAGCGCGAGATCGAGCGCAGAGGGGTGGCCCTCGGTATCGACTGGACCAATACGGAACAGGTGCGCGCCCTTGCCAGGGAGGCAATCGAACACAATTCGGCGGATGTGCAGCGGGCGACGGTCAGGCCCATCGACTACCAGCTGCTTGCCAAGGTCGAGTTGTTCGGCCTGGCGGCGCTGATGCTGCGTACGATGCAGGAGAGCGCCAGCATCGGCTTCGAGAGCCATGGCGGGGTGATCTGGAAAACCTTCGCACGCGCCCTGTGGGCCGAGGCTCAAGCCCACGGCACCTTGTCGGGCGGGACGCCGCGCGGTGGGGCTTGATATCGCTGGCTAGGGCGTTTGCGGCGGCTGCTGTTGCGTGGGGCCCTGTGGCGGTCCGGGCAGGAAGCCGAGCGCGAGCTGCTGATAGAGCTCGGGGCTGATGCGGGAGGCAATCGCCTTGGCGATCAGCGTGACGGCCATCAGGCTGATGACCATTCCATGTCCGTCGATCATCTCCATGACGATGATCGCAGCGGTAATGGGAGCCTGGGTGACGGCGGCCAGGAAGCCTGCCATGCACAACGCGATGATGGCGGGAGTGCCTTCGCCGATACCGAGCAGGGACGTCAGGGGAGATCCGATGGCCGCCCCGATCGCCAGCGAGGGGGCAAAGATGCCTCCAGGAATTCCAGAATAGTAGCTGGCCAGTGTGGCCAGAAAACGGGAGGGCGCGGCGTACCACGGGAGCGCTATCTGGCCGGCGACGACTTGGGCGGTAATCGTATAACCACTGCCATAGGACAGGCCGCCGCTGATGAAGCCGGTCAGTGCCACCAAAACGCCGCAGCTGCCTGCAAACAGGATCGGGTGCGCCTCGCGCCAGCGCCACAGCGCGTGTCCCCGAAAGTTCGTCGGCCACAGCATCAGCCGGCTGAACAGTCCGCCGAACACTCCACAGGCCACGCCAGCGGCTATTACGGGTAGCAGCAAGGATTGGTCGACCCGTCCATCCCTTACATGCCCGAAGTAGTTGTAGTTGCCAAGCAAAGCGATGGCGACCAGACCCGACAGGATGATGGTGCTGACCAGCACGCCGCTGGTCCTGGTTTCCAGGCGTCGTCCGAGTTCTTCAACGGCGAAGACAATGCCCGCGAGCGGCGTATTGAAGGCGGCTGCGACGCCTGCTGCTCCGCCAGCCAGGATGAGATCCGAGGCGCGTAAGGCGCGGGTATTGGGAAGCAGCTTGTGCGCAGCGTGGAGGATCGAGGCTGCCACCTGGACCGAAGGGCCTTCACGACCGGAGGAAAAGCCGCCGATCAGAGCGAACGCGCCCAGGCTCACCTTGCCGAATGCGATGCGCAAGGAGACCAACTGCTGGACTGCCTTTCCCTGCGCGGCCAGGCGGGTTGCCGCTATCACCTGAGGGATGCCGCTGCCCTGTGCTCCCGGGAAGCAGCGTCGGGTGAGCCAGACGGTGCTCATGCCGATCAATGGAGTCAGCAGAAAGGGGAGCCAGGGCTTCCCTGAAGAGAGTTCGCCGAAGAGGGCGAGTGCCAGTTCCGCCAGCTTGGCGAATCCCGCCACGATCACCCCGGCCGCCAGCGCAGCCAGCCAGAGGGTGATGCGGGTCCGCCAGCGGAGGGTGCTGAGCAGGCCGCTGCGCCGGGTGCTGATCGTCGGACGCTTCACGGCCTGTTTCCCACCGGGAGCCGGCGAATGGCTTACTTGTCCTTGTGCTGGAAGTCCACGCGGCGGTTTTCAGCCCAGCAGCGCTCTTCCGCACAGGTTGCGCGCGGTTTTTCGGAGCCGAAGCTGACTGCTTCGATACGGGCATCGGGCACGCCTTGCAGCACCAGCGCCTTGCGCACGGACTCGGCACGCTTCTGGCCGAGGGCCAGGTTGTATTCGCGGCTGCCGCGTTCGTCGGCATTGCCTTCCACGGTCACCGCGTCGTTGGCGTGGCCGCTCAGGAAATCGGCCTGCTGCTTCACCACGTCACGGTACTTGGTTTCGACGGAAAACTTGTCGAAGGCGAAGTAGACGCTCTTCTTGGCCAGCTCTTCGCGCTGGGCCTTCAGCTTCTGGGCTTCCAGTTCGGCGGCGGACAGGCCGGGCGCAGCGACGGGCGCCGGTGCGGCCTGGGCGGCGGAAACCGGTTGTTCGGTCGAGGCGGCGGGTTTCTGCGCGGTGGTCGAGCAAGCGGCCAGCACGAGGCTGCAGGCAAGGGTGGACAGCAGGGACTTGTTCACGGAGTAACTCCAGGAGTGGTGGGAGGGAAACGGTTGGGATGACGGGATGACGTGGCCTTCGCGCCCGAGGGGCAGGCGGGCCGTCCGGGCAGGCGCGAGGGCCTGGTCGGTGGGGAGGCGATCGGGGGCGGTTGGTGCTTCATGGATGCGGGTGCATCCGTCACAACAGGGGGCCGGCGAAGGGCACACGGGGATCAGTTCTGGGCTTACAGCTATCGATTGATATCAATTGTATTTGTGTAAATGTTTTTGTGAAAGGGTGGCGTTGGGCTTTCAGGTGGGCCGAATTCAAGTTGGATTCCAGCCAGATTCCGGGTGACAGCGACGGGTGTCTTGCACCGACCGGGTTCGCCGGGCAGGGGTGGTGCACTGCAATAGTGCGTGATTGACCCATTCCGGGCCTCAAAACCGGCTGATTTCCGATGGCATGGAACTCGCTAGGAAAAAATTGACCATATGGTCAGGTTTTTAGGAGCGAAGCATGGCGTCCCATATCGTTCTGACTTCCCATCCCCGCGCCAGCCGCGGGCGGTCGGTGTCCTCCATTAACTGGGGCGCCGCTACCGCTGCCGAGCGGGGGCCGCTGGTGGCGGGCCTGGCCGAACCGGCGCTGCGCAACGTGATCGGCACCCACTCCGGTTCCTATTCGGTGTATCGGGCGCTGGCGGTGGCAGCCGGCAACCTGCAGGCCAACCACCGGCCGGACCTCACCAACACCGTGCCGGCCACCGGCATCGGCCCGCATCCCCAGTGGGCCGACGCAGGGCACATCGTGTCCCTCGACCCATGGGGGCACCGGGCGGCCCAGGAGTTCGCCGCCGAGATCGCGGCGGGCATGGACATCCGCCCGACCATCGCGGTGACCACCGCCCACATCAACATGCCGGAACTGCGCGACGCCATCGAGGCTGGCCGACTGGTGCCGGACGGGGACATCCTCGAAGCCAACGGTGACGTGCGCGTGACCAAGGCCGCCATCGACCCGGTGTGGTACCTGCCCGGCGTGGCGGAGCGCTTCGGCATCACCGAGAGCGCGCTGCGGCGGGCGCTGTTCGAGCAGACCGGCGGGATGTTCCCGGAGCTCGTTACGCGGCCCGACTTGAAGGTCTTCCTGCCGCCGATCGGTGGCATGACCCTCTATTTCTTCGGCGACGTGAGCCTGCTCGGCCGCCCGGAGACGCGGGTGGCCTGTCGCGTTCACGACGAATGCAACGGCTCCGACGTGTTCGGCTCGGACATCTGCACCTGCCGGCCCTATCTCGCCCACGGCATCGAGGTGTGCGTCGAGATGGCCCAGCGTGGCGGCGTCGGTCTGGTGGTGTACAACCGCAAGGAGGGCCGGGCGCTCGGCGAGGTGACCAAGTTCCTCGTCTATAACGCCCGCAAGCGCCAGTACGGTGGCGACCGCGCCGAGACCTACTTCGAGCGTACCGAATGCGTCGCCGGCGTGCAGGACATGCGCTTCCAGGAGCTGATGCCGGACGTCTTCCACTGGCTCGGCATCACGCGCATCGACCGCTGGGCGTCGATGAGCAACATGAAGCACGGGGCGCTGACTGCCGCCGGCATCCAGGTCGTCGAGCAGGTGGCGATTCCCGACGAATTGATTCCCGCCGACGCGCGGGTGGAGATGGACGCCAAGACGGCAGCGGGCTACTTCACGCCGGTGGCGCCGCCGAGCGCGGCCGAGCTGGCGGTGGCCAAGGGCAGGGGGCTGCACGCATGAACCATGGATCGGGATGGCACACGCCGGTGTCCGCCGGCCATCCGGCGGCGCCGCTGCTGAGTTCGACGGCGGTGCGCGAGCGCTGCCGCGTCGTCACGGCGCGCGCCGAGGCCGGCTTGTCGCCCTTCTTCAGCTGGCATGCGGAGCAGCTGCTGCCGTGCGCCGAGTACGTCGCGCAGACCATCCGCCTCAACTACCCGGATCTCGACGTGCCCTACCACAGCCGCTGGCGCCATTTCGAGGCCGGTGGTAGGGACCGCTGGGGCGTACTGGCCGGCTCCCACGGCCTGGACGGCGACCCGCTGGAGCGGGCCCGCGTGGCGGTGGATCTGGTCATCCCCAGCGTGTTGCTGGATGCCGGCGCGGGTGCCGAGTGGCGTTTTCGGGACGTGGCCGGCGGCATGGAACTGGGCCGCTCCGAAGGGCTTGGCGTGGCCAGCCTGGCCTTGTTCGCCAGCGGTGCGCTGTCGGCCGATCCGGGCAGCCCGCTGCGCTGCGATGCGGCGGCGCTGCAGGGCCTGACGCCGGAGGTGCTGGCCACGGCCTTCCAGGTCGGGCCTGCCAATCCGCTGGTTGGGCTGGAAGGGCGCAGCGCGCTGCTGCAACGCCTGGGCGCGGTGATGGAGGCGACGCCGGCGGTGTTCGGCACGCCGGCCCGCGCCGGTACGCTGGTGGATTACCTGCTCGCCCACGCCATCGACGGCAAGCTCGCCGCGTCCTTCGTGCTCGGCACGCTGCTGCGCGCCCTTGGCCCGGTGTGGCCGGGCCGCGTGGTGCTGCAGGGCGTCCCGCTCGGCGACTGCTGGGCCCATCCGGCGCTGGAGGACGGCCTGCTGCCCTTCCACAAGCTGACCCAGTGGCTGACTTACTCGCTGCTCGAACCGCTGGAAACGGCGGGGCTGACGATCACCGGGCTGGACGAACTGACCGGCCTGCCCGAGTATCGCAACGGTGGCTTGTTGCTCGACTTCGGCGTCATCCGTCCGCGGGATGAGCGCTTCTGGCAGCACACCTGGACGGTGGATGCGCCGCCCATCGTCGAATGGCGGGCGCTGACCGTCATCGGCCTCGACCGGCTCGCGCTCGCCGTCCGCGAACTGCTCGGGCTGGCGCCTGAGGCTTTTCCGCTGGCCCGCGTGCTGGAAGGCGGCACCTGGTCGGCCGGCCGGCGCATCGCCGCCCAGCGCCGCGCCGGCGGCACACCGCCGGTGAAGCTGATCAGCGACGGCACCGTGTTCTGAAACCACCGCACGCACTGGAGGACTGTATGAGCGCACCCCTTACCGTCATCGACCACCCCCTGCTTCAGCACAAGCTGTCCATGGCGCGCAGCGCCGAGACCACCACCGACAACTTCCGCCGCCTGGTGCGGGAGATTGCCTCGATGCTGGCCTACGAGGTGACCCGCGACCTGCCCACCGAGCTGATCGACGTGACCACGCCGGTGGCCGCCTGCAAGGTGCCGGTGATCAGCGGCAAGAAGCTGTGCCTGGTGTCCATCCTGCGGGCCGGCAACGGCATGCTCGACGGCATGATCGACCTGCTACCCGGCGCGCGGGTCGGGCACATCGGCCTGTACCGGGATCCGGAAACGCTGGAGGCCATCGAGTACTACTTCAAGCTGCCGGACGACGTGGAAGACCGTCTGGTGATCGTCGTCGATCCGATGCTGGCCACCGGCAATTCGGCCAGCGCGGCGCTGTCGCGCCTCAAGGAGGCCGGCGTGACCAGCCTCAAGTTCGTGTGCCTGCTGGCCGCGCCTGAAGGCCTGGCCGCGTTGCAGGAGGCCCACCCGGACGTGTCGGTGACGACCGCCGCGGTGGACAGCCACCTCAACGAGCACGGCTACATCGTGCCCGGCCTGGGCGACGCCGGCGACCGCATTTTCGGTACCAAATGACGGTAGCGCCGCCGCCGGGGAACGTGGACACGCTGGACACGCCCGCGCGCGGCGGGCGCATCCGGCGCCAGCACGAGGCCGCCATCCTCGCCGCCGCCGAACAGGTCTTCGCGCGGGCCGGCTTCCAGGGCGCCACGATGGCGGAGATCGCGTTGGCGGCGGGTCTGCCCAAGTCCAACCTGCATTACTACTTCGGCACCAAGGCCGAGGTTTACCGGGCCGTGCTGGCGCACATCCTGCGCCTGTGGCTGGCCGAGACCGATCGCATCAACGCCGACGCCGATCCCCGCGCGGCGCTGGCCCATTACATCGAGGCCAAGATGCGCCTTACCGCCGAGCACCCGGACGCGTCGCGGGTCTTCGCCAACGAGTTGCTGCACGGCGCGCCGGAGATCGGCGACTATCTGCGCAACGAGCTGCGCCTGCTGGTGGCCGACAAGGCAGCGGTGATCGAAGCCTGGGTCGCCGCCGGCCGGATGGCGCCGGTGGATCCGGTGCATCTGTTCATCAGCCTGTGGGCGCTGACCCAGACCTACGCCGATTTCGAGACCCAGGTCTGCGCGGTGTTGAACCGCCGTAGCCTGGGACCGGCCGATTACCGGCGGGCCACCGCCCATGTGCTGAACCTGGTGCTGCGCGGCTGCGGCCTCGCACCCCCCATTTCGGAAGGAAATTTCCCGTGTTCGACCTGATCCTGCGCAACTGCAACCTGCCCGATGGCCGCCGTGGCATGGATATCGGCATCCGCGACGGGCGCATCGCCGCGGTTGAGGCCGCGCTGGCCGGCGAAGCGGGGGAATTCATCGACGCGGCCGGCCAACTCGTCACGCCGCCTTTCGTGGACGCCCACTTCCACATGGACGCAACCCTGTCCTACGGCCTGCCGCGGGTGAACCAGTCGGGCACGCTGCTGGAAGGTATCGCCCTGTGGGGTGAGCTGAAGCCGCTGCTGACCCAGGAGGCGCTGGTGGAGCGGGCGCTGGCCTATTGTGACTGGGCGGTGGCCAAGGGCCTGCTGGCGATCCGTTCCCACGTGGATGTGTGTGACCCGCGCCTGCTGGCGGTGGAAGCCCTGCTGCACGTGAAGGACAAGGTGCGGCCCTACCTGGACCTGCAGCTGGTGGCCTTTCCGCAGGATGGCGTGTTGCGCAGCCCCGGTGCGCTGGACAACCTGAAGCGGGCACTGGACATGGGCGTCGACGTGGTCGGCGGCATTCCCCATTTCGAGCGCACGATGGCCGACGGTGCCGAGTCGGTGCGCGTCCTGTGCGAACTGGCCGCCGAGCGTGGCCTGCCGGTGGACATGCACTGCGACGAGTCCGATGACCCCTTGTCGCGGCACATCGAGAGCCTGGCCTTCCAGGCCCAGCGCCTCGGTCTGCAGGGGCGGGTGACCGGTTCCCACCTGACGTCCATGCACTCGATGGACAACTACTACGTGTCCAAGCTGCTGCCGCTGATGGCCGAGGCCGGTGTGGCGGCGGTCGCCAACCCACTTATCAACATCACGCTGCAGGGCCGCCACGACACTTACCCGAAGCGCCGCGGCATGACCCGTGTGCCGGAACTGCTGGCCGCCGGCATCCCGGTCGCCTTCGGCCATGATTGCGTGATGGACCCGTGGTACAGCCTCGGCAGCGGCGACATGCTGGAGGTGGCGGCGATGGGCCTGCACGTGGCGCAGATGACCAGCCAGGACGGCATGCGCGCCTGCTTTGCGGCGGTGACGGCGACGCCGGCACGCATCCTGGGCCTGGACGGCTACGGCCTTGAACCGGGTTGCCGCGCCGACCTGGTGTTGTTGCAGGCCGGCGATCCCATCGAGGCGCTGCGCCTGCGGGCGACGCGCCTGCTGGTGCTGCGTGCCGGGCGGATCGTCGCCCGCAGTCCGGCGGCCGTCGCCGCGC
The DNA here is from genome assembly GCF_058800215.1 of Zoogloea sp. GW822-FHT05C07. Lineage (NCBI taxonomy): Bacteria > Pseudomonadati > Pseudomonadota > Betaproteobacteria > Rhodocyclales > Zoogloeaceae > Zoogloea > Zoogloea sp. GW822-FHT05C07. Next base: position 604,738 of record NZ_CM179510.1, on the reverse strand, counting down.
TGGATCTGCCGGGGCGGCCGTCCCGTGTGGATTTCACCCACCGCAGCTGAGCTTTATCCCCGTCTGCCGTGGTCAACCCTGTGGGTAAGTTGTGAAACACACCCCTAGAGGGCTGATTGGGCAGCGTTTTTGGTGTTTGCCTCAATTTTGTGCAATGCACCTTGTTGGCCGGCAAGCCGCGCCCTGTGGATTCTTGCCGAAGCTGTGGGTTATCCCCGCCGATCGTGGTCAACCCTGTGGATAAGGTGTGAGGGGTGTAAGCAGTTTATTGAAAGTTAAACGCTTTTTGTGGCTGCTACAAAATTGTGCAGCTCTTTGAACGCGCTGATGGCGAGTTTGCGGGCTGTTTCCGGTGACCACATGCTGTGGATATTTGGGTTTGCAAGAGCCGTGCGGGCTGTGGGTTATCCCCGTCCGCCGTGGTCAACCCTGTGGGTAAGTTGTGAAAGGTGGGTCCAGGTCACTGATCCAGAAGTACTTTTGGTGTTTGCTTCAATTTTGTGCAATGCACATGACGGATGCCGCTGCATGGGGATGTGGATTTGTGGGCATTTCCCCGCTTTTTTCCCCACCAGACGTGGTCAACCCTGTGGATAAGGTGTGAGGGGGACTTTCATGTCACTGATCGGTCAGCGTTTTTTAACATTGCTGCAAAATTAGGCAGCGCCTGGCCGGCGTCCAGGGTGGGGGGCGTCCGTGAATCCAGGTCTTCCCAGCGTCCGTGGACGAGGTCGAATTGCCCCAGCGTGTTGAGCGGACCACCGATATCGGATGCTGCGTAACACATCAGGCTGAGCTTCGTGGCCGTGCAGTGGACAACTTCCCGCGGGCCCGCGTCGAAGCGTTCGAGCAGCGCTGCGGTGGGCCATTCACCGCCATACAGGCCGACCGTGACGTGGGGCGTATACGGGCCGCCAGGCTCGGTGCGCGGGCCGCACAAGGCTTGGCGCAGGCGGCCGATGCCGCCGTCCACGTCGCTGACGCGCAGGAAGGGCGCCGACGTGAAGCTCGCCAGAGCGCCGATCTCCATTCGAAAAGGTGCGCCGGCGACGCGCTGCAGCGCGTCGAGCTGCCGCTCCAGCCCGGCCGGGCCGAAGTCGTCCGGATGCGCCGGTTGCTGGCTCGGAAAGCCGCACAGGGCCAGCGTGATGTGCGGCTGGCGGCGGTAGTCGTCGAGCAGCACGTCATCCAGCCGCCGGGCCGCGTCTTCCACGAGCTGCCGTACCGCCGGCAGGTCCACGTCGATGGCCCACAGCGCGTAATGCGGACGCCCGAGATGCCATTCGTGGAAATCCCGGCGCACGTTGCGCAGTGTCCGTCCGGCTGCCGCGAAATGTTCGCGGGCCAACTCGAAGACGCTGTCGGGAATAGCAGGGTGGGACGCAGGTTCGTCGTGGGGCGACATGGGGTGGAATGTGAAGTCGTCAGCGCGCCAGCATAACCGCTGGGGCGCCGACGATCATTCTGTCCCGCAGGGGACGGACGGGCTTCCCGGATGCCGGCCGCCTATTTTGCGGGTGCCGCGGGTGCTGCGCCCGGTGTGGCAGACGTACCGAAGCGCATGCAGGCATTGCTGCGCGGCGCTGGCAGCGTGAGGCCTTTGGCCTTGGCCCGCTCGGCCATCTGCGCATGGTGCTCCGTCATGTAGGCCTGGCATTCCTCGGCGCTCTTCATGGAGCGCATCTTGTCCCGGTGGGCGCGGCGTTCCTCGGGTGTCATCAGGCCCATGCCCGGCGTGTTGCGGCGGTTCATGCGCCAGCCGCAGTTGGGGCCCATGTCCGCTTTCGTCGTGGCATCGGCCTTCATGCATGGCCGTTCGCCCTGCATCATGCCGGGGCCCATGCCTCCGCCCATTCCGCCGCCGCCCATACCCGAGCCTGGCTGGGCCACGGCGACGCCGGCCATCAACAGGCTCGCCATGCCGGCCAGGACGCATTGTCTGAACATCTTCATCGTCATCTCCCCATGCATGCGGGCCGTCATCCATCCCTGGGGCCGCCCGCCGGCCATGCGTCCGGGGCTGGAACCGTGTTACGCCATCAATATTAGGCACTGCTGATCGAGGGGCAAGGGCCGGACGGACATTTCCAGCCCGGGCTTGCTCCAGGTCAAGAACGCGGAGGCGAGATGCGGCAGAGGGCTGGCCCTTGCTGCGACATAGTGTCGCAACAGCCTGTTTCCTGGCCCGCATCAAGAAACTTTGCGGGGCTGCCTTGCTACAGTCCGGGCCGAATTCCCGACCGACGAGGCCCCCGATGATTTCCGCAAGACTGACCCCCATCGCCGTTGCCGTTTCCATGCTGGCGACGCTTCCGGCCCAGGCCGCCGAAAACGGCGACAGCGTGGCGCTGACCCTCGGCGAGGTGGTTGTCAGCGGCAGCACCGATGGCCCGCTGCAGGCGCGGCGGGTGCTGAGCTCGGTGGACATTCTGCCGGAGGCGCGCATCGCCAATCAGCCGGTGGCCAACAACTGGCAGCTGTTCGGCCAGTTGCCCGGCGTGATGCTGACCCAGTTCGGCCAGGGCACCACGTCCGGCAAGTTCTCCATGCGTGGCTTCAATGGGGAAGGGGAGATCAATGCGGTCAAGCTGCTGATCGACGGCGTGCCGTCCAACAGCAACGACGGCAACATGCCCTACATCGATCTGGCGCCGCGGCTGGACATCGAATCCATCGAGGTGGTGCGCGGCACCAACGATCCGCGCTACGGCCTGCACAACATCGCCGGCAACGCCAACATCATTACCAAGAGTGGCGGCAACTACGTGCAGGGGCGGGCCACTCTCGGCAGCTTCCAGACCCGTGAGCTGCAGGCGGCGGCGGGCATCGAGCAGGGTGCGCTGGCGCAGAACTACGCGCTGGCGGTGAACTCGACCGATGGCTACCGGGCCCATTCCGGTGCCGAGAACGGCGCCTTCAGCGCCAAGTGGTTCATCACGCCGGAAGGCAGCGACAGCCGCTTCGGCCTGATCCTGCGCCATTCCACCGCCCGCGCCGACGAGGCGGGTTACCTGACGGATGCCCAGCGCCGCGCCGATCCGGACCAGTCGCCGGCCCACAACGCGACCGACGCGGACCGCCGCCTGGCTACCCAGGTGGCGCTGCAGGCGGAAACCGCGCTGGGCAGCCAGCTGTTCTGGACCGGCCAGGTCTACCTGAACAACCTGGACGACCGCCGCTTCGTGACCTTCTCGGCCAATGTGTCCCAGCAAGAGCGCGTCGTTGCGGAAACCCACAGCGGCGCGTCCACGACGCTGACCTGGCGCGCCGGCAAGACGGTCCTCGGCGACCTGTCGGTGATGGGCGGCCTCGACGTGGAGCGCCAGGACAACCGCAGCACCCGTTACAACACCGTCAGCCAGGTGCGCCAGAGCCAGACCCGCGACCAGGCCTTCGAATTCGACACCGCCGGTGCCTTCGTGCAGGCCGTGCTCAAGCCGCTGCCCGGCCTGAGCCTGACGCCGGCCTTCCGTGCCGACCGCGTGGACGGGACCTACACCAACCACCTCAACGGCAAGACCTACGACATCAACGACTACGGCACGATCAATCAGCCCAAGATGAGCGCGGTGTATGCGCTGTCCGACGCGTACTCGGTGTACGGCAACTGGGGGCGGACCTTCCAGGTCGGCGTCGGCACCGCTTCTTACAAGGTGAACCAGACGGCCGACCTGTCGCCGTCGATCAACGAAGGTTGGGAGGCCGGCGTCAAGTTCCGTCCGCTGGCCTGGCTGGAAGGCCGCCTGGCGGCCTGGCGCCAGACCGCCTCCAACGAGGCGCGGCGCAAGCTCAACGATCCGTCCAACGACGCCGAGAACATCGGCCAGACCCGCCGCCAGGGCGTGGACCTGCAGCTCAACGCCCAGCCCACGCGCCAGCTCGGCCTGTGGGTCGGCGCCGCGCTGCAGCGCTCGAAGATCCTGCAGGCCGACGCGGCCTCGGCTGGCACCGTCGGCAAGGAGATCGACCACGTGCCGCACCTGCTCTACAACCTGGGTGCCGATTACCAGGCCAGCGAGGCCTGGCGCCTGTCGGCGTGGGTGAACGGGCAGAGCGGCTATTACCTGGAGCGGACCAACAGCACCGGCAAGTTCGGCGGCTACACGCTGGCCAATGTGGCGGCGGCCTACCGCCTGAGCCCGCGCATCAATCTCGAGGTGCAGGTGCGCAACCTGTTCGACCGCTACAACGAATACGCCTGGTGGGACGGCGCCCAGTCCCTGCACGCGCCGGGCGCGCCGCGCAGCGTTTACGGCAGCATCGCGGTCAAGTTCTGATATTTGATGAAACGCGAACTGCGCCGCCTGTGGGTCAAGCTGCACCTGTACGTGGGCCTGCTGGCCGGCGGCCTGTTCGTGCTGCTGGGGCTCACCGGCAGCGTGCTGGTGTTCTACCTGGACGTGGATGGCCTGCTCAATCCGCAGATCCGCGTCAGCGCCGCGGCACCCGCGCCGTCACCGGAGGCGGTATTCCACGTCCTGCGCGCCCGCTACCCGCTGCGCGACGGGCCGTGGCGCATCGAGATGCCGCTGGCGGCGGACGCGCCGGTGCTGGCCCGCTATTACAACCCGCCGGAAACGGCCGGGCGCGGCTTTGCGCCGCTGATGCTGAGCCTCGATCCGCACACGCTGGACATCACCAGCGCGCGCTTCTGGGGCGACTACGCGACGACCTGGCTGTTCGACCTGCATTACACGCTGCTGGCGGGCGAGGGCGGCAAGACGGCGGTCGGCATCCTCGGCCTGGTGCTGGCGTTTTCACTGCTCAGCGGGCTCTACCTGTGGTGGCCCAGCCGTGCCCGCCTGGCCGCGGCGCTGAAGCCGGTGCTGCGCAGCGGCGCCGTCCGCTGCACCTACGATCTGCACGTGCTCGGCGGCGTCTATGGCCTGCCGGTGCTGCTGGTGCTGGCGCTGACCGGCAGCGCACTGGCCCTGCCGGATTTCACCCGCGATCTGGTCGCCGGCGCGTCGCCGTTGCGGGAAGCCTACCGGCCACCGGCTGGCCTGCTGGACGATGGGGCTGCACCGATCTCCCTCGACGCGGCGGTGCGCATTGCGCGCAAGTCTTTTCCCGATGCGGAACTGCGCTGGGTCGAGACCTCCGGTAGCGCAGGGCGGCCGATCTCGGTGCGCTTCCACCAGCCCGGCGAGCCCGGTCGGCGTTTTCCCCGCTCCCAGGTGTGGCTGGACCCGAGTGATGGACAGGTGCTGGCGGTGCGCGATCCGCTGCGGGAATCCGCCGGCGACGGTTTCCTGGCCTGGATGCATCCGCTGCACAACGGCGAGGCCTTCGGGTTGCCCGGCCGCATCCTGGCCTGCGTGGCCGGGCTGCTGCCAGCGCTGCTGTTCGTCACCGGCTGGCTGCGCTGGCGGCACAAGGTCCGCGCCCGCTCGGCGAGCGGGCCGCGCCGTCGGCCGTCCGCCAGGTTCCCGGAGCCGGCGCAATCCTCTTCCGTGCGCTTGCAGGTGTCCGACGTCGAGTGATCCGGCATGCGTCGGGGAGATGCTTGTGAGGTATTTCCGCTCCGCCCTAGTGAAATTGCGCGAACAGTTTTTTCCTTACGGGGTCTTTACGCAGTCTTACGAATGCATCGTGTAGGATTGCGACCGCCTCTCGGTGGCTTCGACCTGCCGGCCTGTAGCGGGCCGGCGCCTTCCGGAAAAACGCTCCATGTCCAGCCCTTCCCCTGCTCCGTCCGACTCTACGTCCCGTCCCCGTCGTCGTCTTCTTCCCTGGCTCATCGTGCTGGCCCTGGCGGGTGGTGGCGGCTGGTATTACACCCACCGCAGCCCAGCGGACGCGGATGGCGGAGGTGGCGGCAAGTCGGCCAATGGACCGCGCGGCGGCCGTGACGGACGCGGCGAGCGGCCGACCCCGGTAAGCCTCGCCACCATCGCTACCGGTGACATCCGGGTGATGGTGCCGGCCCTCGGCAGCGTGGTGCCGCGCAACCAGGTCACGGTGCGCTCGCGGGTCGACGGGCCGCTGCTGGCGGTGAAGTTTACCGAAGGCCAGACGGTCAATAGCGGCGATGTGCTCGCGCTGATCGATCCCGATCCCTTCCGGGCCGCGCTGGAACAGGCCCGTGGCCAGCTGGCGCGGGACGCGGCGCTGCTGAAGAACGCGCAGATCGACCTCGACCGCTACAAGGGCCTGCTGCGCCAGGATTCGATTGCCGAGCAGCAGGTGGCGACCCAGGAAGCGCTGGTTCGCCAGTACCAGGGCACCGTGCAGGCCGATCAGGCGGCGGTGAAGAGCGCCGAGCTGCAGCTGTCCTACACCACCATCAAGGCGCCGATCACCGGCCGGGCCGGCCTGCGGGTCGTGGACCCGGGCAACATCGTCAAGGCTTCTGATACCACCGGGCTGGTGACCATCGCCCAGGTGAGCCCGATCACCGCCGTGTTCCCGGTGCCGGAAGACCGCCTGCCGGCGGTCATGAAGCGCGTGCGCGACGGCAAGGGGCTGATCGCCGAGGCCTGGGACCGGGAGATGAAGAACCACCTCGCCGACGGCAAGCTGCTGGCGGTGGACAGCCTGATCGACAGCACCACCGGCACTGTCAAGCTGAAGGCGGATTTCACCAACAAGGACGGCAGCCTGTTCCCCAACCAGTTCGTCAATGTGCGCCTGATCCTCGACACCCTGTCCGGCGTCGTCACGGTGCCGACCGCGGCCGTCCAGCAAGGTGCCAAGGGCAGCTATGTCTACAAGGTCGGCGAAGGCAACAAGGTAGCGTCGGTGCCGGTCAAGCTGGGGCCGGTGGATGGCGACAAGGCCGTCGTCGAGGATGGCCTCGTCGCCGGCGACCGGGTGGTCGTGGACGGCCTCGACAAGCTGAAGGACGGGGCCCAGATCGAGGCCATCGACCCGAAGGCCGTGGATGCGCCGGGTCGGGAGCGAAAGCGCGGCAACAACGGCGGCGGTCGTCAGGGGCATTAACGCATGAACCCGTCCCGTCCGTTCATCCTGCGGCCGGTGGCGACCTCCCTGCTGATGGTCGCCATCCTGCTTGTGGGCCTCGTCGCCTATCGCTTGCTGCCCATCTCGGCGCTGCCCGAGGTGGATTACCCGACCATCCAGGTCAAGACCCTTTATCCCGGCGCCAGCCCGGACGTGATGACTTCGGCCATCACCGCGCCGCTGGAGCGCCAGTTCGGCCAGATGCCGGGGTTGGACGAGATGTCGTCCACCAGCTCTGGCGGGGCCTCGGTGATCACGCTGCGCTTCAGCCTGGCGCTGAGCCTCGACGTGGCCGAGCAGCAGGTGCAGGCGGCCATCAACGCGGCCTCCAACCTGCTGCCCACCGATCTGCCGGCGCCGCCCACCTACAGCAAGGTGAACCCCGCCGACGCGCCGATCCTGAGCCTGGCGGTGAGCTCGAAGAGCTTGCCGATCACGCGCATCCACGACTTGGTGGAAAGCCGCCTGGCGATGAAGATCTCCCAGGTGCCGGGCGTCGGCCTCGTCAGTATCGCCGGCGGGCGCCGTCCGGCGGTGCGCGTGCAGGTCAACCCGACCTCGGCGGCGGCCTATGGGCTGGGGCTGGAGGACATCCGCACGGCCATTGCCAACGCCAACATCACCCAGGCCAAGGGCAGCTTCGACGGCCCCCAGCGGGCCTCCACCATCGACGCCAACGATCAGCTGCGTTCCGCCGACGAGTACCGCAGCCTGATCGTCGCCTATAAAAACGGCAACCCGGTGCGCCTGTCCGACATCGCCAACCTGGCCGACGATGCGGAGAACCTGCGTCTCGCCGCCTGGGCCGATGAGCAGGCGGCGGTGATCATCAACGTGCAGCGCCAGCCGGGCGCCAACGTGATCGAGGTGGCCGACCGGGTCACTGCGCTGCTGCCGCAGATGACCGCCAGCCTGCCGGCCTCGCTGGAGGTGCGCGTGCTGTCCGACCGCACGACCACCATCCGCGCCTCGGTGCACGATGTGCAGATCGAGCTGATGATGGCCGTCGCCCTGGTGGTGATGGTCATCTTCATGTTCCTGCGCAGTGTGCCGGCGACCATCATCCCCAGCGTGGCGGTGCCGCTGTCGCTGGTTGGCACCTTTGGGGTGATGTACCTGGCCGGCTTCAGCCTCAACAACCTCACGTTGATGGCGCTGACCATCTCCACCGGCTTCGTCGTGGACGACGCCATCGTGATGATCGAGAACATCGCCCGCTACGTAGAGGAGGGCGAATCGCCGATGCAGGCCGCGCTGAAGGGCGCCAGGCAGATCGGCTTCACGATCATCTCGCTGACCTTCTCGCTGATCGCCGTGCTGATTCCGCTGTTGTTCATGGCGGACGTGGTCGGCCGGCTGTTCCGTGAGTTCGCGATCACGCTGGCGATTGCCATCCTGATCTCCGCCTTCGTGTCCCTGACCCTCACGCCGATGATGTGCGCGCGCCTTCTCAAGCACGTGCCGGAGGCCGAGCAGGGGCGCTTCTACAAGGTGATGGGCGATTTCTTCGACCGCGTCATCGCCCGCTATGGCGTGATGCTGCAGTGGGTGCTCGACCGCCAGGGCCTGACCCTCGTCGTGGCCGTCGGCACGCTGGCGCTGACCGCGCTGCTGTACGTCTTCGTTCCCAAGGGCTTCTTCCCGGTGCAGGACACCGGCGCGATCCAGGGCATCACCGAAGCGGCCCAGTCGATCTCCTTCGACGCCATGTCGCAGCGCCAGCAGGCGCTGGCCGAGGTGGTGCTGAAGGACCCGGCGGTGGCCAGCCTGTCGTCCTTCATCGGCGTGGATGGTTCCAACGCGACCCTCAACAGCGGACGCATGATGATCAACCTCAAGCCGCTCGCCGAGCGGGACGCCAGCGCCGGCGAGGTGATCCGCCGTCTGACGCCGGAGGTGCGCAAGGTGGCCGGCATCACGCTGTACATGCAGCCGGTGCAGGATCTGTCCATCGAGGACAAGGTCAGCCGCACCCAGTACCAGTTCTCCTTGCAGTCGCCGGACTCGGCGGCGCTGACCGAATGGGTGCCGCGCCTCGTCGAGCGCCTGAAAGGCCTGCCGCAACTCGCCGACGTGGCCAGCGACCTGCAGGACAAGGGCCTGCAGGCCTGGGTGGAGATCGACCGGGCCAGCGCCAGCCGCCTCGGCGTCAGCACCGCCGCCATCGACAACGCCTTGTACAACGCCTACGGCCAGCGCCTGGTGTCCACCATCTTCACGCAGGCCACCCAGTACCGCGTGGTGCTGGAGGTGAAGCCGGAGTTCCGCAGCAGCCCGGCGGCCATCGCCAACCTCTACGTGCCGGGCACCGGCGGCGCCCAGGTGCCGCTGTCGGCGGTGGCGCGGGTCGTCGAGCGGCCGGCGATGCTGGCGGTGAACCACATCGGCCAGTTCCCGGCGGTGACCCTGTCCTTCAACCTGGCGCCGGGTGCATCCCTCGGCGCGGCGGTGGAGGCGATCCGCAGTGCCGAGGCCGACCTAGGCCTGCCGGCCAGCATCGAGACCAGCTTCCAGGGCGCGGCGCTGGCCTTCCAGGCCTCGCTGACCAACACGCTGCTGCTGATCCTCGCCGCCGTGGTGACCATGTATATCGTGCTCGGCGTGCTCTACGAGAGCTACATCCACCCGATCACCATCCTGTCCACGTTGCCGTCGGCGGGCGTCGGCGCGCTGCTGGCGCTGCTGGTGGCGCGCAGCGAGCTGGGCATCGTTGGCATCATCGGCATCGTGCTCCTGATCGGTATCGTCAAGAAGAACGCCATCATGATGATCGACTTCGCCCTCGATGCCGAACGGCGCGAAGGACTCGAGCCGCGGGAGGCCATCTACCAGGCCTGTCTGCTGCGTTTCCGCCCGATCCTGATGACCACGCTGGCGGCGCTGCTCGGCGCACTGCCGCTGATGCTGGGCTCCGGCGTCGGCTCCGAACTGCGCCACCCGCTCGGCGTGACGATGGTCGGCGGCCTGCTGGTCAGCCAGGTGCTGACGCTGTTCACCACGCCGGTGATCTACCTGGCCTTCGACCGCCTGGCGCGGCGGGGGAGGGCGGCATGATGGCCGGTGCGAGGGCGAACCCCTTCGCCCTTCAGCAGTTCCGCCGGGTTCCTGCATCCGGAGACGCACTCCGGAAAGGCGGTTTGTGATGAACCTGTCCCGCCTGTTCATCTTCCGCCCGGTCGCCACCACGCTGCTGACGCTGGCGGTGGCGCTGGCCGGCGCGATCGCCTTCCGCCTGTTGCCGGTGTCGCCGCTGCCGCAGGTGGATTACCCGACCATCTCGGTCTCGGCCAACCTGCCCGGCGCGAGCCCGGAAACCATGGCGGCCACCGTCGCCGGGCCGCTGGAGCGCATTCTCGGGCAGATCGCCGGCGTTACCGAGCTGACCTCCTACAGCACCCTCGGCTCGACACGGGTGACGCTGCAGTTCGAGCTGTCCCGCGACATCGACGGCGCCGCCCGTGACGTGCAGGCGGCCATCAACGCGTCCCGCGGCCAGCTGCCGACCAGCCTGCCGAACAACCCGACCTACCGCAAGGTGAATCCGGCCGAGACGCCGATCATCATCCTGGCCCTCACGTCGGACACGCTGACCAAGGGCCAGCTCTACGACGCCGCGTCCACGGTGCTGGCCCAGCGCCTGTCCCAGGTGGACGGCGTCGGCCAGGTCTCCATCGGCGGCAGTTCGTTGCCGGCGGTACGCGTCGAACTCGATCCGGACCGCCTGGCCGCCAACGGCCTCAACATGGACGACGTGCGTACCGCCATCGTCGGCACCAACGCCAACCGCCCGAAGGGCGTGGTGGAGGACGGCGAGCGGGCCTGGCAGGTCGGCGCCAACGACCAGGCGCGCACCGCCGACGAGTACAAGCCGCTGATCGTGTCGTGGAAGAACGGCGCGGCGGTGCGCCTGTCCGACGTGGCCAAGGTGCGCAACGGCATCGAGAACGACCGCAACTACGGCTACGCCAACGGCCGCCCGGCGGTGCTGCTGATGGTCAACCGCCAGCCCGGCGCCAACATCATCGAGACCGTGGACCGGGTCACCGCGCTGCTGCCGCACCTGCGCGCCAGCATCTCGCCGGCCATCGACCTGGACGTGGTGATGGACCGCACGCCGACCATCCGCGGCTCCCTGCGCGAGGTGGAGCACACGCTGATGATCTCGGTGGCGCTGGTGGTGATGGTGGTCTTCCTGTTCCTGCGCAACCTGCGCGCGACGGTGATCCCCAGTGTGGTGGTGCCGGTGTCGCTGATCGGCACCTTCGCGGTGATGTACCTGGCCGGCTTCAGCCTCGACAACCTGTCGCTGATGGCGCTGACCATCGCCACCGGCTTCGTCGTGGACGACGCCATCGTCGTGCTGGAGAACATCTCGCGCCACATCGACGAAGGCCTCGCGCCGCGCCAGGCGGCCCTGCGCGGTGCGCGGGAGATCGGCTTCACGGTGGTCTCCATGAGCCTGTCGCTGATCGCCGTGTTCATTCCGATCCTGGCCATGGGCGGCATCGTCGGACGCCTGTTCCGGGAGTTCGCGATCACCCTGTCGGCGGCGATCCTGGTGTCGATGGTGGTGTCCCTCACCGCCACGCCGATGATGTGTGCGCGCCTGCTGCAGAAGCGGCCGCCGGAAGGGGAGCGCGGCCGCTTCGACCGCCTCGCCGGCGGCGCGCTGGACCGCCTGGTGGACGGCTACCGCCGCAGCCTGGGCTGGGCCCTGGCGCACCCGTGGCTGGTGCTGGGCATCCTGCTCGCCACCATCGCGGCCAACGTCCATCTCTACAACACCATCCCGAAGGGCTTCTTCCCGCAGCAGGACACCGGGCGCATCCGCGGCTTCGTCGAGGCCGACCAGGCGATCTCCTTCCAGGCAATGAAGGGCAAGATGGACGTCTTCCTGGCCATCGTCGGGGCCGACCCGGCAGTCGCCAACGTGGTCGGCTTCACCGGCGGCGGGCAGATCAACTCCGGCTCGATGTTCATCACCCTCAAGCCGATCGGCGAGCGCAAGGAGTCCGCCGACGCCATCGTAAGCCGCCTGCGCAAGAAGCTCGCCCACGTGCCCGGCGCCAGCCTGTACCTCAACCCGGTGCAGGACATCCGCATCGGCGGGCGCTCCAGCAACTCCAGCCAGCAGTTCACGTTGCAGTCCGACAACCTGGATGAACTGCGCCTGTGGGAGCCGCGCATCCGCAACGCGCTGAGCCGCCTCGACGAGATCACCGACGTGAGCTCGGACCAGCAGGACAAGGGGCCGCAGACCACGCTGGTGATCGACCGCGACGCGGTGGCCCGCTACGGCCTGACCATGCGCGCCGTGACGACGGCGCTCAACAACGCCTACGGGCAACGCCAGGTGTCCACCATCTACAACCCGCTCAACCAGTACCGGGTGGTGATGGAGGCGGCGTCCGACTACCTGCAGGGGCCGGAATCCCTGGCGCGGCTGACCCTGGTGTCGTCCTCCGGCGCCCAGGTGCCCCTGTCGGCGGTAGCCCGCGTGGTGTCCACGCTGGCGCCGCTGTCGGTGAGCCACCAGGGCGGCGCGGCAGCCTCGACGATCAGCTTCGCGCTGTCCGATGGGCGCTCCATCGGCGAGGCCACCGACGCCATCCGCGCGGCGGTGGCGCGCATCGGTGTGCCGGTGAGCATCCGCACCAGCTTCGAGGGCAGCACCGGCGCCTTCCAGAAGTCCATGAGCACCCAGCCGCTGCTGATCCTGGCCGCGGTGGTGACCATCTACATCGTGCTTGGCATGCTCTACGAGAGCCTGATCCACCCGATCACCATCCTGTCCACGCTGCCGTCGGCGGGCGTCGGGGCGCTGCTGGCGCTGATGGGCATGGATACCGAGTTCAGCCTGATCGCGATGATTGGTGTGATCCTGCTGATCGGCATCGTCAAGAAGAACGCCATCATGATGATCGACGTGGCGATCGCGCTGCAGCGCCAGGGCGCCAGCGCCCGCGATGCGATCCACCACGCCTGTCTGCTGCGTTTCCGGCCGATCCTGATGACCACGCTGGCGGCCCTGTTCGGCGCCATCCCGCTGGCCATCGGTACCGGCGACGGCGCCGAGCTGCGCCAGCCGCTGGGCATCGCCATCGTCGGTGGCCTGATTCTCAGCCAGATCCTGACCCTCTACACCACGCCGGTCGTCTTCGTGATGCTCGACCGGCTGCGCCGCCAGCCCAAGCCCGCGGCGGCATTGCAGGCGGAGAGCGCCCTTTGAAGATGAAAAAGAAAATGAACGTGATCGGCATGGTGCTGCCGTGCCTCCTGCTGGCCGCGTGTACCGTCGGCCCCGACTACGTGCGGCCGACGGTGGAGACGCCCACGGCCTTCAAGGAAGCGGCCGGCGACTGGCGCCCGGCGAGTCCGCAGGACCCGGTTTCCGGCGATACCTGGTGGACGGTGTTCGGTGATCCGGTGCTCGACGGCCTGCAGGCCAAGGTGGACATCTCCAACCAGAACCTGCGCGCCGCCGAGGCCCAGTACCGCCAGGCCAAGGCGCTGTCCGATTCGGCCCGCGCGTCCTGGTTCCCGACCATCAACGGCACTTTCGGCGCGACGCGCTCGGCCAGCGCGGCGTCCACCGCCAGCGCCGGCAACGCGCCGCCGGTCAACAGCTTCAGCCTTGGCGCCACCGCCAGCTGGGAGGCCGACGTGTGGGGGCGTATCGCCCGCAACGTGGAGGCCGCCGACGAGCGGGTGCAGGCCAGCGAGGCGGACCTCGCCGCGGCCCGCCTGTCGGCCCATGCGACGCTGGCCCAGACCTACTTCCAGCTGCGCGCGGCGGACCGCCAGAAGGCGCTGCTCGATGCAGCGGTGGCGGCCTACGAGCGCTCCCTCGAGCTGACCCGCAACCGCTACGCCGCCGGTGTCGCCACCAAGGCCGACGTGGCCCAGGCGGAAAGCCAGCTGCGCAGCACCCGCGCGTCGGCGCTGGATGCCGGCCTGTCGCGCAGCCAGTACGAGCACGCCATCGCGGTGCTGGTCGGCCAGGCGCCGTCCAGCTTTGAGCTGCCGCCGGTGGCGGGCCCGCTCGCCGCCGCGCCGGTCACGCTGACTTTGCCGTCCACGTTGCTCGAACGGCGCCCCGACATCGCCGCCGCCGAGCGCCGCGTCGCCGCCGCCAATGCGGCCGTCGGCGCGGCCCAGGCGGCGCGCTTCCCGGTGCTCGGCCTGTCCGCCTCCACCGGCTTCCGCCGTTCGCAGATCGAGGATCTGCTGACCGTGCCGAGTCGCTACTGGTCCCTCGGCCCGACGCTGGCGGCGACGCTGTTCGACGCGGGTGCCAAGAAGGCCGCGGTGGGCCAGGCCGTCGGCGTCTGGGAACAGGCCGTGGCGACCTACCGGCAGACCGTGCTGGCCGCCTTCCAGGAGGTGGAGGACAACCTCGCCGCGGTGCGCGTGCTGGAGGAGGCCGGCGTCGAGCAGGCCGCCGCAGAATCTGCCGCCGCCGAGGCCGAGACCATCGCCCTCAACCAGTACCGGGCCGGCACCGTCAGCTACCTCAACGTGGTCACCGCCCAGGCCACCCTGCTCAGCGCCCAGCGTAGCGCCAGCGATCTGGCGGCGCGCCGGCTGGTGGCGGCGGTGCTGCTGGCGAAGAACGCCGGTGGCGGGTTGGGCGGAAAAGCGCCGGAGGCCGGCAACTGAGTCCGTAGCGGCACCTGGCGGGAACGCTTGCCTGCCGTTCCCGGGCTTCCATTCGACCCGCCGGGGCAGCCGCCATTCCCGGCTGGCATATCCGATTCCACGCGAACTTTCGTCATCGACGGACGTCCATCATGTATGCTGCGGTGCAGCAATCCAAGCCGCAGCACCTGAATGGAGGTATTTCGTCCATGTTGAAGAAGCTTTGGAAAACCCGGGACCTTGTCGCTCCATCCCTGAGCCTTGCGCTGCAGGGCGGCGGGGCGCACGGCGCCTACACCTGGGGTGTGCTCGACCGCCTGCTGGAAGACGACTGGCAGATCGACGGCATCAGCGGAACCAGCGCCGGCGCGATGAACGCCGTGGCGCTGGCCCAGGGCTGGACCCGCGGTGGATCGGAGGGCGCGCGGGAGAGCCTGGCGGCGTTCTGGGAGGCGGTGTCCGACACCACGCCTTTCGAGCTCGATCTGCTGCACAGCTTCAACCCCGCCGGCGACGGGTCGCTGCCGGCCCCGGTGGGCATGATGCTGGGCCTGACCAGGATGTTCTCGCCCTACCAGCTCAATCCCTTTGAGCTGAATCCCCTGCGCGACGTGGTGCGCGCCCAGTTCGATTTCGAGCGCATCCGCCGCAGCTGTCCGCTCCAGCTGTTCATCGCGGCGACCCGCGTGCGCACCGGCAAGGTCCGCCTGTTCCACACCCGCGAGCTCACCGAGGAGGCGCTGCTCGCCTCGGCCTGTCTGCCGACCATGCACCACGCGGTGCAGATCGACGGGGAGGACTACTGGGACGGCGGCTTCACCGCCAACCCGGCGATCTATCCGCTGATGTACGAATGCGCCACGCCGGACATCCTGCTGGTGCTGCTCAACCCGCTGGTGCGCCCGGAAGCGCCCCGCACCGCCGACGAGATCGCCGCGCGCAGCGTGGAGCTGGGCTTCTCGACGACCTTCCTGCGCGAGATGCGCATGATCGCCCACGCCCGCAGCTACATCGAGGAGGGCAGCAACTGGCTGCCCCAGGGGCGGCTGGAGCGCAAGCTGACCCGCCTGCGCTTCCACATGGTGGAGGCCGAGGAGCTGGTGGATGCCGGCAGCGCCAGCAAGCTCAACGCCACGCGGGCCTTCCTGACCGAACTGCGCGACCTCGGGCGCGCGCGGGCGGCACGCTGGATCCGCTCCCACCGTCAGGACGTGGGGGTGCGTCCGTCGATCAAGCTGGCCGACGTATTCGCCTGAGCTGAACGCCGAGGGCATGAAAAAAGACCGTTTGCGTTTATTGCAGCCTCAAGACAGCCCGTTTTGAGCCGATATCCCCGGGCTCTCCCGTACTACGGTATGCACGCCGTATTGCGCCGGGAGAACCGATGAACGCCAACAAAAGAACAAAGAGACATGCTCAAGCACAAGCCCTTGGTCCGGCAGGTCGTCCTGCTGTGCACCCTTGGTATCGCCCTGATGGTGGTTGTCCTGGTCGCCACCGTTGCCGCCCTGTCGCGCCAGAGTGCGCTCAAGAAAGCCGAAGAGTCCCTGGCCCAGCAGGCGGACATGACCGTCGCCATGCTTGCCTATGCGCAGGATGCGCTGAAGGCGCGGGCAGCCGACGCCGTCACGCAGTTCTCCGCCAGTTTCCCCGGTACGCCGCGCCTGACTGGGCGGGAGCTGCCGGCGGGTGCTGAAACCCTGCCCGAGCTGGCGATCGGCTCGACCGTCGTCAGCGCCAACGTGGCGCTATTGCAGGATTACGCCCAGCGTTACGAAGACCGGGAGCCGTCCTTCCTGGTGCGCAAGGGCGACGGCTTCTATCGCGCGGTGACGCTGCTCAAAGGCAAGGACGGCAACTACCGGCACGGCGAGAAGGTCAGTTCCACCGGTGACTATCCGTCCATCCTGCTGACTGGCAAGCCCTACCTGGGCGCCATCGAGCGCAACGGCAAGATGTTCGTGCTGGCCGCGAATCCGCTCAAGGACGCCGCCGGCAACGTGATCGGCGCGGTGACGATGCGCGTCGACGCGGAGAGCAACGTCAAGCTGATCAAGGAGAAGCTGGCACAGATCCGCGTTGGCAAGACCGGCTACCCGTACATCGTGTCGGTGCCGTCGGGTGACGCGAAGGACGTGCGCTTCATCTACCACCCGAAGTTCGAGGGCAAGTCCCTGGCCGACCTGGACCCGCGCACCCAGGGCGTCATCAAGAGTCTGGTGGAGAAGCGCAACGGCACGCTGGTCTACAAGTGGGGCGACCCCGAGGTCGACAAGATGGTGGTCGTCCGTGAGCTGCCGGATCTGCACTGGATGGTGGCCAGCGGCTCGTGGGTGGATGAGTTCGTCGAAGACGCCAACGGGCTGCGCAACGACATTGCGCTGTTGGCGGTGGCCTGCGGGGCGCTGCTGATCCTGGCGCTGGGCTATTTCCTGCGCCTGCGCCTCAAGCCCCTGTCGCACCTGGCCGAGCTGGTGTCCCGCTTTGGCAGCGGTGACCTGACCGTGCGCGCCGAGGTGGATGCCCGCAGCCGCAGCGAGATCGACCTGATCGGCAGCAGCATCAACACTGCCGCGGAGTCCATGCGCACTCTGAGCGGCAGCATCCGCCAGACCAGCGACCACCTGCAGCGCACCGCGCAGAACATGTCGGTGGCCTCCGAATCGCTCGGCGACGCGACCCGCCGGCAGAGCGATTCCGCCAGCGCGATGGCCAGCACCACCGAGCAGCTGACGGTCAGTGTGGAGCAGGTGGCCAGCAACGCTTCCCACGCGCTCGAACTGACGCAGGAAACGTCACGGGCGGTGCAGGAAGGCGTCGGCTCGGTGCAAGGCAGTATCGAACAGCTCAACGAAACGGCGCGCACCGTGCAGGCTGCGGCGACCCAGGTCGAGCAACTCGGCCAGCAGTCGGCGGAGATCCACCGGGTGCTCAACGCGATCCGCGACATCTCCGAACAGACCAACCTGCTGGCCCTCAATGCAGCCATCGAAGCGGCCCGCGCCGGCGAGCAGGGGCGTGGCTTCGCGGTGGTGGCCGACGAGGTGCGCAAGCTGGCTGAGCAGTCAGGCAAGTCCGCGTCGCTGATCGACGCCATCCTCAACAGCATCCAGGATGGCGTGTCGTCGGTGGCCGACTCCGCCCGCAAGGCGGTGCAGCAGGTGGATCGCAACGTGGCGGCGTCGCGCCAGGTCGGCGAGGCGCTGCAGTCCATCCATGAGCGGGCCGAGCGCACTTCCCAGGCGGTGGCCGACATCGCCCGCGCGACGCGGGAGCAGACCCAGGCCAGCCAGACGATCGCTGGTGGCATCGATTCGGTGGCCCGCTCGGTGGCCGAGACCAGCCAGTCGGCAGCGTCAAACCGCAGCGAGGCGTCCGAGCTGCTGCGTGTCGCCCGCGATCTGGAAAACGAGGTCGGGCGCCTGCGCGTGTAAGTCCGGGCGCTCAGCCCATCACCAGCGGACTGACCAGCAGCCATAGGGCGGCGATCAGAAGCAGGCCGGAGAAAGCGCGCTGCATGGTCTTTTCC
This sequence comes from Zoogloea sp. GW822-FHT05C07, assembly GCF_058800215.1. Classification (NCBI taxonomy): domain Bacteria; kingdom Pseudomonadati; phylum Pseudomonadota; class Betaproteobacteria; order Rhodocyclales; family Zoogloeaceae; genus Zoogloea; species Zoogloea sp. GW822-FHT05C07. Next base: position 586,608 of record NZ_CM179510.1, on the reverse strand, counting down.
GGCAGGCGGTGGGCGAAGGCCACGCCGGCCGACACGGTAAACAGCCCGCTGGCCGCCATTGGCAGGCCCATCGCCCAGTTCACCCGGTGGGCGCCGGCATAGACCAGTAGCGCGATCAGCGAACTGGGCGTGACCAGCGCCAGCGCGAAGGCCTGGGCGACGGTCTGGCGCAGGCCGAACAGGCTGGTCAGCAGAGGTGTGGCAACCAGCCCGCCGCCGATGCCGAGCAGGCCCATGCTGCTGCCGCCGATCAGGCCGACCAGCGGCACGTGGCGTTCATTCAGGCGCGGCGCCGTGGTGGCCTGGCGGGAACGGCCGGGGAAGATGCGCTTGAGCGCCATCGCCAGCAGGAACAGCGAGAACAGCACCTTCAGCGTGGCCGGGTCCAGCGCGTTGGCGAAATGCGCGGTGCCCCAGGTGGTGAGCATGGCGATCACGCCGATCGCCAGCGCGCGCCGGAAGGGTACCGGGTGGCGCTGGCTGTAGCGCCACCAGCCGACCATCAGGTTGGGCACCATCATCACCAGCGCCGTGCCCTGGGCCAGCGGCTGCTCCATGCCGTAGCCGATGACGAACAGCGGGATCGCGATGATGCCGCCACCGATGCCGAACATACCGCCGAAGAAGCCGAGGGCGGCGCCGAGGATCAGCGCCGGGAGAAATGCGAGGAGGTCGGGGATGGACATGATGGCTTGGCGAGGGAAGACCCGGCTTCCATCTTAAGGACCGCTGGCGGAGATACAATGCTTTCAGGTTAATTTGATTCGTACCTGAAGCGCACGAATGCAGGATTCATCTGATCTGGCCTTCTTTGCCGTCGTCGCCCGCCAGGACAGCCTGGCCGCTGCGGCTGCCGAGCTGGGCGTGACTCCGCCGGCGGTGAGCCGCCGTCTGGCCGCGCTGGAGGCGCGCCTCGGCGTGCGCCTGCTCAACCGCACGACGCGACGCCAGAGCCTGACGCCGGAGGGCGAGCGCTATCTCGACGAAGGCGCGCGCATCCTGCGCGACATCGAGACCCTGGAGCGTGGCCTGTCGGCCAGCCGCGAGCAGCCTCGCGGGTTGCTCCGCGTGAATGCGACGCTGGGTTTCGGGCGCTGCCACCTGGCGCCGGCCATCGCCGATTTCGCGCTGCGCTACCCGGAAGTGGAGGTGATCCTGCAGCTCACCGACCGGCCACTGGATCTGACGGCAACCGCTACCGACGTCGGGGTCCGCTTCGGCCCGCCGCCGGATACCCGCGTGCTGGCCCGGCGGATCGCCGCCAACCGGCGTCTGCTGTGCGCATCGCCGGCCTATCTGGCGGCGAATGGCGAGCCGGCCGATCCGCAGGAGCTGGCCCGCCACCGCTGCATCGTGATCCGTGAGAACACCCGCGCCTACAACAGCTGGGAGCTGACCGATGGCGAACGGCAGACCACCGTGAAGGTGCGCGGCGGGCTGAGCAGCAACCATGGCGAGGTGGCGGTGGGCTGGGCGCTGGCCGGCCACGGCATTGTGCTGCGCTCGGAATGGGATGTGGCGCCGCATCTGCGCGGTGGCGAACTGCGGCGCGTGCTGGCGCCGTGGGTCGGGGCGGTAGCGGACATCCATGCCGTCTATCCCCAGCGCCATCTGCTCAGCGCCAAGGTGAAGGTCTTTGTGGATTTCCTGGCCGAGCGTTTTGCAGCCTATCGGCCGGAGGCGGATGAAACAGCGTCCTGGTAGGCGGCGCTCTCAAGTAAACGTCGGGCCGCCCCAGGTTTCCTTGTTACCCGCGAGGGGCGGGCTGGGCGTAGCCCGGCTCTGCGGCACTTACGCCACCAGCAGCGTGGGCGGGATGTCCTGCAGCGTGCGGCAGCCACACAGGGCCATGGCGATTTCCAGCTCGTCGCGCAGCAGGCGGATCACATGGGCGACGCCGAGGGCGCCGGCGTTGGCCAGGCCGAAGATGTAGGGCCGGCCGATCAGTACCGCGCTGGCGCCGAGGGCCATCGCCTTCAGCACGTCGGTGCCGCGGCGGATGCCGCCGTCCACCAGCACCGGCAGGCTGTCGCCGACCGCATGCACGATGGATGGCAGTGCGGTGGCGGTGGGCAGGCTGGTGTCGAGGGTGCGCCCGCCGTGGTTGGAGACGATCAGGCCACCGACCTGCAGGCGCTTCGCTTCGCGGGCGTCCTCCGGGTCCAGGATGCCTTTCAGGATCACCGGCAGGCGGGTATTGGCCTGCAGCCAGGCCACGTCGTCCCAGCCCGGTGCGTCGAGCAGCAGATCGTCGAACAGGCCGCTGGCGCCGGGGGCGAGGGGGCGGGCGAGGCGGGGCGGCAGGCTGTCCAGATTCACCGCGCGGACGCCCGGCGGCAGGCGGAAGCCGGCGCGGCGTTCCTGGTCGCGGGCGCCGTGGCAGGGTGCATCCACGGTCAGCACCAGCGCTTCGTAGCCGGCGGCTTCGACGCGGCGCACCAGTTCGAGGTTGAAGCCCTTGTCGTGCTGCAGGTAGAGCTGGAACCACAGGGGGCCGCGGTCCGGGTCGTTGCGCACCGCATCGGCGATGTACTCGAGCGGCAGGCTGGCCTGGGTGCTGAGCACCAGCCCGGCCTGCTGGGCGGCGGCGGCGCAGGCTGTGGCGAGTTCGCCGTCCGGATGGGCCATGCGCTGGTAGGCGACCGGGGCGAGCAGGAGCGGGTGAGCCAGTTCGCGGCCGAGAAGCGACACGCGCGTATGGCCGCCGGCCAGCGCGCGCAGCACGCGGGGGCGCAGGCGCAGGGCATCCCAGGCTTGCTTGTTGTCGGCGATGCTCAGTTCGTCGGCTGCGCCGCCGGCGAAGTAAGCCCAGGCGTTGGTGTCGAGCACGCCGCGGGCGTGGGCTTCGTGGTCGCCGAGGCTGACCACGCCGGGCGGCAGGGTGTCGATGCGCGGTGCGCTCATGTGTCGGACCACATGCGCAGCAGGTTGTGATAGGTGCCGGTCAGTGCCATGGCGTCGTCGTTGTCGCCGTGTTTTTCACGCAGGCGCATGACGCTCATGTCCAGGTCGAAGAGGAGGCGGCGCTGCTCGTCGCTGCGCACCATGCTTTCGATCCAGAAGAAACTGGCGATGCGGTGACCGCGGGTGACGGGAGTGACGCGGTGGATGCTGGTACCGGGGTAGAGCACGGCGTGCCCGGCGGGCAGCTTCACGCCGCGGCTGCCGTAGGTGTCTTCGACCAGCAGCTCGCCGCCCTCGTATTCGTCGGGATCGGACAGGAAGACCGTGCACGACACGTCGGTGCGCACGCGGCGTCCGTCCGTGGCGACGCAGATCGCGTTGTCGATGTGGGCGCCGTAGCTCGGCGTGTCGCCGCCGTAGCGATTGACCCGCGGGGTGAAGATCTTCTTCGGTAGGGCGGCGGTGAGGAACAGCGGATGGCGTTCCACTTTGCCCAGGATCAGGCTGCTGATGGCGCGGTCGGCGTCGCTGTCGCGGGGCAGTTGCTGGTTGTTCTTGATCTGCGCGGCCAGCGGGCCGGCGCTGTTGCGTCCGTCGGCCCAGGCGGCATCGGCGAGCAGGCCGCGGACCTGCTGGACTTCTGCTGCGCTCAGTACATCCGGGATCTGCAGGAGCATGGTGAAAGCCTGTGTTGATGCGGGCGGAAAGAGGTTTCCGCCCGCGGGAACGACTTAGAACTTGAAGGTCGAGGTCAGCATATACAGCCGGCCTGCCCCAGGAATGTAGAACGACGTGTAGAGGGCGTCAGCGTACAGCTTGTTGGTGATGTTGCTGACGTTGGCCTTGATGATGACCTTGTCCGGCACTACCGCGTATTCAGCCATCAGATCCGCCGTCATGTAGCCTTCCGAGTACCAGCCGGGGTTGCGATTGGGGCTCATCTTGCTGCGGAAGTTGACGCCACCGCCGGCCCGCAGCTTGTCGGTGAACTGGTAGGTCGTCCACGCCGAACCGGAGTGCTTCGGGATCAGGGACGGACGCGAGCCCTTGGCTTCGCTGTCCGCAACGCCCTTGTCGATCTCGGCATCCCAGATCCACATGTAGGAGCCCCACAGTTCCCAGCGCGGCGTGATGCGGCCGGTGAAGTCGAACTCGGCGCCGGTGGAGTGCCGCTTGCCGGACAGCACCGACAGGTTGATCAGGGTGTCGGTGTTGCGCTCATTGAGCTTGACCGAGCGGAACAGCGCGTAGCGGGTGCTGAAGCGGCGGTCGGCGGATTCGATCTTGGCGCCGAGCTCCAGGTTCATGCTCTTCTCGGGCGGGGTGTCCTGGTTCTGCGTGCTGTACGAATAGGTGTCGCCGGAGGTGTTGAACGAGGTGGCGTAGGACAGGTGGTAGGACTGCAGCGGGTTCGGCTGGTACATCGCGCCAACACGCTGGCTCCACTTGTAGATGCCCTGCTTGTAGTTGGTGATCGCGTTGGTGGTCAGGTTGAACTGGTCGTAATTGCCCGACATGGCGTCGTAGCGGATGCCGCCGAGCAGCTTCCAGTGATCGGCGATCTGGATCAGGTCCTGGCCATAGATGCCGCCGGACACGCTTTCGAACTCGCCTGTCTTGGAGAGCGTGCGGCTGGCTTCGTCCACCGTGGCGCCATCGAAGGGCGTGCCGAGGGTGGTATTGGCCTTGATCGGCACGATGCCGCCCTGGGCCGCGCTGCGGGCGCCGAAGACCTTCTTCTTCTCCCACGCGAAATCCACGCCAGTCACCGCCTCGTGCTTGAAGCCGAAGGCGTCGAACTTGGAGGACAGGTCGCTCTGGGCGAAGAAGTTCTCCATGCTCTGCATCTTGAGCTGCGTCCCGCGGGACAGCACGGTGCCGTCGTTCAGCGTGGCCAGGCTGGCGGCCACGCCACCGGGCTGGAGCGTGGCGGCGGCAAAGCGCATCGCGCTGCCGCGCAGGTCGCGCTCGAAGTCACCCTTGCGGAACTTGGTGACCAGTTCGGTATCTGCGGAGAAGCGGTGGGTGTGGATCAGCGTGGCGTAGTTGGCGGTGCCGTTGCTGTAGTCGCTGGCCATCCCGTAATAGGTTTTCGGGTCGACCGGCAGCATGACGGTGGACGACGCCGGCGACGTGGCGGTCGGGCGGATCCATGGCATGCCGTAGTTGATGCCGTTCTTGTTGTCGAGGTGGTAGTAGCCGACCTCGATTTCGTCGGTGGTGCCGATGCCCCAGCGGTAGTCGGCGGCGAAGCCCTGCTTGTCGATGCTGGCGCCGGCGCCGTTGTTGTCGGCGATGGTGCGCATCGCGTTGAAGCGGAAGGCTTCGTTGTCGCCGGTGCGCACGTTGAGATCGGCGACGGCGCGGCGGTAGTTGTGGCTGCCGAGGGTCACGTCCACCTGGTTCTCGCCGTACAGCTGGGCCTGCTTGTTGACCTGGTTGACTGCGCCGCCGGTGGAGCCACGGCCGAACAGCATGGAGGCGGAACCGCGCAGCACTTCGAGGCGGTCCAGGTTGAAGGTGTCGCGGTCGTAGAAGGCCGGGTCGCGCATACCGTCGATGAACAGGTCACCGGTGGTGTTGAGCGCGAAGCCACGCAGGCGGATGTCTTCCTCGCCATTTTCGGCGGCCAGGAACGTGATGCCGGCCGTCATCTTGAGGGCTTCCTTGACCGTGTCGATCTTGCGGTCGTCGATGAGCTTCTCGGTGACCACGGTGATCGACTGGGGAATGTCGCGAAGCTGCTGCTGGCCCTTGCCGATGCGGGTGGTGGTGGTGCGCAGGCTGTCCTTGCCCTGTTCGGCCTCGGCGGCGGCCTTGACGACCACCGGCTTTAGGGTCTTCACGTCATCCTCGGCGGCGGGCGTCTGGGCCCAGCCGTTCATCGAGGCGGCGAACATCATCGCGCCGAGGGGCAGGATGACGCGTTCGGTGGTGCTGCCGGTGGCTTGCTCGGGTGCGGCGTTGCGGTGGGGGGGGTGAAAGCTCTGGTGACGGGTTTTAGTGCGTGCCAATTTGGCCTCCTGAGATGAATGTCGCCGGTGGGGCGGTGGAATTCAGGACCTGAGGCTGGCTGGCTTGGCTAGCGGATGGCTGGCTTGCCCGTAGGATCTGCTTACAACTGTAACGCAAATGAGAGTTGTTCGCAATTATATGTAAGCCCTTCGACAGCTTTCTGCCGGATTTCCGCAGGGGCGGGCTCCGCTCAGTGGGCTGGAAAGCGGTGTCATGCGGTGGCGGGCCCGGGCCTTGGCGCACCGTGCGTCGCCGGCCTGGAGGCAGATGGCTTCGCAGACGCCTGCTGGACGGACAGGAGATAGCGGGCCAGCATGCCTTCGCCTTCGAAGTGGCTGTCGAGGGCGACGACGTTGCGGATGCGGTCGAGGCGGAAGCTGCGGAACTCCCCGCGCAGTTCGCACCAGGCGCCGAGGGTCCAGGTTTCGCCCCAGAACACCAGGCCGAGCGGCTGGATGATTCGTTCGCTGTCTGCGCCGTCGGCCCGCGTATAGGCAACGCTGACCTTGCGCTGGGTGGCAATGGCCTCGCGCAGCTCTGCCATCGGGGCGCGCATCGCGTCGGGGACGTGGAAGCCGGGTACCAGCAGCGCGTCGCGGGCCGGATCGTCGCGCAGCTTCTTCGGCAACACCGCCTCGATGCGCAGCAGCGCGCGTTCCGCCGCACGGCCGAGTTCGGGGTCGGCCCAGCTGCGCACCATGCGGCTGCCGAGGGCCAGGGCGGCGAGTTCGTCGGCGTCGAACATCAACGGCGGCAGGCGGTAGCCCGCACGCATCAGGTAGCCGACGCCGGCTTCGCCGCTGATCGGCACGCCGGACCGGGACAGGTCGGCGACGTCCCGGTATACGGTGCGCTCCGACACCTGCAGGGCCTCGGCCAGTTCGCGGGCGGTGACGGCCCGTCCGCGGTCGAGGAGGAGGACGATCTGGAACAGGCGGTCGGCGCGGCGCATGCAGGGACTCCGGACGGGAAACAGCCCCGGTCCACATCACGGGCGGCGCTCGGGCTCCGCCCGCCCGTGGCTGGGGGCTACTGACACAAGGCTGGCAGGATACCGCGCCAACCGGACGATTGCGCCGGGGCTACTGACGGAAGGCTGTCAGGAGCAGGTGGTCAGAATGGCGGCTCCAATCAATCCGCATGAAGGAGCACAGCATGGCCAAGACCCTGATCAACTGGTTTGAAATCCCCGTCGCCGACCTGGAACGGGCGGTCCGTTTCTACGAGGCGACCTTTGCGGTCAGCCTGCGCCGTGAGGCGATGCACGGCATGCAGATGGCCGTCTTCCCGTACGTCGAGCCGGCGACCGGCGGGGCTTTGCTGGCCGCGCCGCAGGCCCGGCCCGGCGAGCAGGGCATTCTGATCTATCTGGATGGCGGCGACGACCTCGCGGTGCCGCTGGCCCGTGCGGTGGAGGCCGGTGGGCAGGTATTGCTGCCGAAGACCCAGATCAGCCCGGAGATCGGCTACATCGCGATGTTCGCCGACAGCGAGGGCAACCGCATCGGGCTGCACTCGCCGGGCATGCCCGCTCAGGGGTGATCGTGTTCGCCGTGCTCGTCGTCGTCCATGTCCAGCGCCCACAGCTGGTGGGCGTCGAGGAGCAGGCGGTAGCGGGCTTCGCTGGCGTCGAGGCGGGCCAGGCTGGCGGCCAGGCGCGCCTCGTGGGCCAGGCGGCGGGCGTTGAGGGTGTCCGACAGGCTGCCCTCGCCGAGCTGCCAGGCCCGTTCGCTGAGGTCGGCGCTGCGCGACAGCGCCTCGGCGGCGGCCTGCTGGCTCAGCCAGCCGGTCCGCGCGGCGGTCGCGCGGCGGTACAGGGCCGCAGCTTCGGCTTCGATGCGGCGCTGGATGCCGGCTTCCCGGTGGGCGCTGGCCTGGGCGGTGGCGACGGCGGCGTCGGCGTCGGCGCGGCGGCCTTCACCGGGCAGCGGCAGGTTGAGGGTCAGGCCGATCAGGCGTTCTTCGCCGTCACGCTCGCGGGCCACGCGCACGCCGACGCTGGGGTCCGGGCGCCGTTCGGCTTCGGCCCGGCTCGCGCTGATACGGGCACGCAGGCTTTCCGAGCGGGCGACGCCCAGCTCATGGTTGTGTTCGAGGATCGCGGTGATCCACTTGGCGGCGTCCTGGCCGACGGTCTCCGGCGGCACTTCGGGCACGCTGTCGGGCAGGTTCAGCGCGGGGTAGAGGCGGCGCAGGCTTTCGGCGGCCACCTGGGCACGGCCTTCGGCCTGGGCCAGCTGGGCTTCGGCCTGGGCCTGCGCGGCATCGGCCTGCAGTCTTTCCAGGCGCGGGGCGTCGCCCAGCTCGACACGGCGTTTCACCACGCTGGCCTGGCGGGCCAGTACGTCGCGCTGCTTGCGCCATTGTTCTGTGCCGGCCTGCTCGCGCAACCAGTCGAACCATGCGGTCAGCAACGCGCGGCTCGCCTCGTGCAGTGCATCGCCGCGGCCGATCTTGGCGCTGGCGATGCCGGCGGCGCCGAGCTGGCGATCCAGCTCGCCCTTGCCGGGCAGGCGCAGTGCGCGTTCCAGGCCGACGTCCCATTCGTTGAAGCGCTCGGTCGGCGTTGTGCGCACGCGGCGCTGCTGGTCGGTGAGGCGCAGCGTCCATTCGTGGGGGCCGGCGGCGAGGCGCCGGCTGCGCGCTTCCTCGGCTTCCAGCATGGCGCCGGCGGCGCTGACCATCGGGCTGCCGCGCAGCACGCTGGTCACCTGGGCCTGCGGTGGCAGGTCCGGCGCATCGGCGGCCGGGCCGGCGAGGGCGGAGACGGGGAGCAGCGCCAGCAGCAGGAATCGTAGAGGCGAGTTCATTCGCCCGATGCGGTTCGATTGCCGCTCGAGAACGAGTGCTTTGTTTCCCATGGGGTAGGCCTGTGGCTTCATGCGAGTCTCCCGCTGGCCATCACCGGCATCATCCAGAAGAACACCCGGTTGGTGCCGAAGCGTTCGCGCAGGATGTCGAGTAGGGCCTGGGCATCGCCGAGTGGGGCGACCAGTTCGACCCGGCAGCAGGCAGCGCGGCCGCGCACATGTTCGGCGGTGCCGCTGAAGGTGACCCGCTGGCCCAGGCCTTCGACCCGTTGGGACGTGAAGCCCGGTGCCAGCGTCGGGTGTTCGAGCAGGGTTTCCAGCAAGGCGTCCTCCACCTCGATGGGCAGCACCAGGGTCAGCACGACGTGGGACGGGGGATCGACGATCATTGGCTTGCAACCTCGGGGGCGACGGGGGCGACGCCGAAACGGCGGTACAGGACGGGGAGCAGCAGCAGGGTCAGGGCGGTGGCGCTGAACAAGCCGCCGATCACCACGACGGCCAGCGGACGCTGCACCTCGGAGCCCGGCCCGGTGGCAAACAGCAGCGGCACCAAGCCGAGGGCGGCGATGTTGGCTGTCATCAGCACCGGGCGCAGACGGCGTTTGGCGCCTTCCACGACGACCTCGGCGATGGGCATGCCGCGGGCGTGGAGTTGGTTGAAGTAGCTGACCATCACGACGCCGTTGAGCACCGCGATGCCGAGCAGTGCGATGAAGCCCACCGAGGCCGGCACCGACATGTACTCGCCCGAAACCGCCAGCGCAAGTACGCCGCCGACCATCGCGAAGGGCACCATCGACAGTACCAGCAGGGCCTGGCGGACCGAGCCGAAGGTGGAGAACAGCAGCACGAAGATCAGCCCGAGGGCGACCGGCACCACCACGATCAGGCGGGCGGCGGCGCGCTGCTGGTTCTCGAACTGCCCGCCCCAGGCGAGGCGGTAGCCGTTCGGCAGCGGCACCTTGGCGGCTACCGCGGCGCGGGCTTCGTCGACGAAGCCGACCAGGTCGCGCCCGCGCACGTTGGACTGGATCACCGCGTAGCGCTGGGCGTTTTCCCGGTCCACCTTGACCGGGCCATCCACCCGCTCGACCCTGGCGATGCTGGACAGCGGCAGGCTGTGGCCGTCCGGCGCGGTGATGCGCAGCGCGGCGAAGGCCTCCGGATCGCTCTGCAGGCTGGCCGGGCCGCGGATCAGCAGCGGCACGCGGCGGGTGGATTCGATCACCGTGCCGGCGATGCGTCCTTCGAGCAGGCTGCGCAGCGTGTTTTGCACGTCCTCCACGTTGAGGCCGAAGCGGCCGGCGGCCAGGCGGTCCACCTGGATCTTCAGGTACTGCACGCCTTCGTTGCGGATGGTGATGGTGTCCTCGGCGCCGGGCACCGCCTTGACGACGCCTTCGATCTGCGCGGCGAGGTGGTTGAGGGTGTTGAGGTCGGGGCCGTAGAGCTTGATCGCCAGGTCGCCGCGCACGCCGGTGAGCATCTCCGACACGCGCATGTCGATGGGCTGGGTGAAGGTCAGCGCAATGCCGGGGAAGTTCTCCATCACGGCGCGCAGTTGATCGGTCAGCCAGTCCTTGTCTGCCTTGCGCCATTCCTCGCGGGGCTTGAGGACGAGGAAGGTGTCGGTCTGGTTGAGGCCCATCGGGTCGAGGCCCAGCTCGTCGGCGCCCGAGCGGGCGACGACGGCCTTCACCTCAGGCACCGCCTTCAGCACCGCCTGCTGCACGCGTAGGTCGGTATCGATGGTCTGGGCCAGGCTGATGGACGGCAGCTTTTCGAGCTGCATGATGATGTCGCCTTCGTCCATCGTCGGCATGAAGGTCTTGCCGAGGCTGACGAAGGCGGCGGCGGCCACCAGCAGCGACACGCCGGCCGCTGCCGCGACCCGCTTGCCGTGGGCCAGCGCGTACTGCAGCAGTGGCGCGTAGGCTGCCTGCAGCTTGCGGATCAGCCAGGGTTCGTGGGCCTCGCCGCGCTTCAGCAGGTAGGAGGCCAGCACCGGCACGACGGTCAGGGACAGCAGCAGCGAGGCCGACAGCGCGAACACGATGGTCATCGCCACCGGGCCGAACAGCTTGCCTTCCAGGCCCTCCAGCGTCAGCAGCGGCAGGAACACGATGACGATGATGAGGATGCCGGAGGCGACCGGCGCGGCGACTTCCCGCGTGGCGCGGAAGACCAGGTGCAGCCGCGGCTGGCTGGCCGCGGCGCCGCCTTCGGCGAACTGGGTTTCGATGTTCTCGACCACCACCACGGCGGCATCCACCAGCATGCCGATGGCGATGGCGAGGCCGCCGAGGCTCATCAGGTTGGCCGACAGGCCGACCTGGCGCATCGCGATGAAGGTGGCCAGTGCCGCCAGCGGCAGCATCAGCGCCACCACCAGCGCGGCGCGCAGGTTGCCGAGGAAGGCCAGCAGCAGCACGACGACCAGCACGATGGCCTCCACCAGCGCCTTCGACACCGTGTGGATGGCGCGGCCGACCAGCTCGCTGCGGTCGTAGAAGGGCACGATCTGCACGCCCGGCGGCAGTTGCGGGGCGAGCTCGGCCAGGCGTGCCTTGACGCCGTCCACCACCTTGCCGGCGTTAGCGCCACGCAGGCCGAGAACCAGGCCTTCGACGGCCTCGCCTTCGCCGCTGCGGGTGACGGCGCCATAGCGGGTCAGCGCGCCGATGCGCACGCTGGCCACGTCGCCAACGCGGACTACATTGCCGGCGTCGCTCTTCAGCACGATGGCGCGTACATCGTCCAGGTTGCGGATGGCGCCCTCGGCGCGCACCAGCAGGGTTTCCTCGCCTTCGTTGAGGCGGCCGGCGCCGTCGTTGCGGTTGTTGGCCTCCAGTGCGGCCTGCAGCTGGGCCAGCGTCAGGCCGCGGGCGGCGAGGGCGGCCGGGTCGGGGGCGATCTCGAAGCTGCGCGCCTCGCCGCCGAGGCTGTTCACGTCGGCCACGCCGGGCACCGTGCGCAGCGCCGGGCGGATCGTCCAGTCGAGCAGGGTGCGCTTCTCTTCAAGGGACAGCGGCCCCTCAATGGTGAACATGAACATCTCGCCGAGGGGCGTGGTGATCGGTGCGAGGCCGCCGCCGGCGCCCGGCGGCAGGTTGCCCATCACGCCGGCCAGGCGCTCGCCGACCTGCTGGCGGGCCCAGTAGATGTCGGTGCCGTCCTCGAAGTCGAGGGTCACGTCGGCCAGCGCGTATTTGGATGTGGAGCGCAGGATGCGCTGGTGCGGAATGCCCAGCATTTCCTGCTCGATGGGCACGGTGATGCGCGTCTCGACCTCTTCCGGCGTCATCCCGGGGGCCTTGATGATCAGCTTGACCTGGGTCGTCGATACGTCGGGGAAGGCGTCGATGGGCAGACCGTTCCAGGCCTGCACGCCGGCGCCGATCAACAGCAGCGTGGCGACCAGCACCAGCAGGCGCTGGGTGAGCGAGAACTCGATGAGGCGGGACAGCATGGTCTTATTCTTTCCCGATGCCCAGCCAGTTGGCCTTCAGCGCCGCGACGCCGGTGGTGACCACCGTGGCGTCGGCGGGCAGGCCGCCGACCAGCGCCGTGTCGCCCATCCGGCCGCTGATGCTCACCGGCACGGCCCGGTAGCCGGTGCTCTTGCCGTCGCTGGCGACGATGAATACCCATTGCTTGTCCTGGTGGCGCAGCAGTGCCGTGGCGGGGACCTGGGCCGCGCCGCTACCGCCGTCGGCCGGCAGATCGAGGTCTACGGCAGCGGCCTGGCCGGGGCGCAGGTTCTGCGCGCCGTGGGTGATCAGGCCGCGCAACAGCACGCTCTGGCTGGATGCATCGACAGCCCGGCCGACCGCGACCAGCTCGCCGCTGGTGCCGGTGCCGGGAATGCGCAGCGGCGTGCCGACGCGGGCCCGGCTGGCCACGGCGAGGGGGGCCTGGATGTCCACCGACAGGGGATCGAGGCGGGCGATGCGGTACAGCGGCGCGGACTGCTCGACCCGCTGGCCGACGCTGACCTGCTGCTCCAGCACGCTGCCGGCAATCGGTGCGACGAGGCTGAGGGTCTGCCCACCGCTGTGCTGGGCCAGGCTCAGCTCCTGGCGGCGCTCGGCGGCCTGGGCGGCGGCCTGGGTGGCATTGGCGCGGCTGGCCTGCAGGCGCGATTCGGCGATCAGCCCTTCGCGGAACAGCTGTTCGTCCCGGTTGAGGCTCTGACGGGCGAGGCTGGCCTGGGCATCGGCCTGGATGCGGTCGCGCTGTAACTCGAGGGCCTGCGGGCTGGCGATGCGGGCCAGTAGCTGGCCTTTCTTCACCGTCAGGCCGGGGGCGGTTTCCAGGCTTTCGACGACGCCTGCCAGCGGTGCGGCGATGACCCGGACCTGGTCGTTGGGGATGCTGACGGTGGCCGGCAGCCCGCTTGCGGCCGGATTGCCGTTGCTCCCCGCCTTGCGGGTGGCGATGCCGAGGGCCTGGCTCTGGGCGGCGGACAGGGCGACGAAATTGGCGTCGCCGGCCTGCGCCGCGTCGTACGGAAGGCTGGACAGCAGGAAAACCAGCAGGCTGGCCGTGAGCGCACGAGGCAGGGAGGGCAGGGGGCGGACGGCTGAATGCGAGGGCGACATGGGGACTCCGGCACGAGGCATGATCCGGATTATCGCCGGGGGATCTTAAGCGCGTCTTAAGCCTGCTCAAGGCGGGCAGGCCTTGCCGTGGTCTTACATCAGCACAAAGTCCTGCGCCTGCAGTGGCTCCGGCAGCTTATCGAGACCGCGGTATTCGCCCAGGTCGATCTCGATGACGCGGGTGATGGCGTCGAGGGGCAGGTCGTTCTGGGCGGTGCCGAAGGGCTCCTCCAGTTCGTCGCCGAGGGCGTCCAGCCCGAAGAAGGTGTAGGCCACCAGCGCGGTCAGCAGCGGGGTGCCCCAGCCCAGGGAATGCACCATGCCGATGGGCAGCAGCACGCAGTAGATGTGGGCTGTGCGGTGCAGCAGCAGCGTGTAGGCGAAAGGCAGCGCGGTATAGCGGATGCGCTCGCAGGCCCCCTGTATGGCGGTGAGCTGGTTCACGTGCTCGGCGAGGGCCGTGTACGTGATCGAGTCCAGGCGGCCGTGCCGGTGGGCGTCGAGCAGGTGCCCGGTGACGAGGCGCAGGATGCTGTCGGGTATGTTGCGGCTGGCACTCACGGTGGCGAGCTCGTCGGCGCTCAGCTCGGCGTGGGCGGCAGCGGCGATCGGCCGGTCGCGCAGGCGCGCGGTGAAGGCCTTCACGAAGGCAGTGCATAGGCGCAGCACGTCGTCACGCTGGGCCCGGCCGGCGGCATCGCCGTCGAGTAGCTGGCTGTCGCGTGCCAGGCTGCGCATCACCACCAGCAGATTGCCGTAGTGCTTGCGGGCTTCCCACCAGCGGTCGTAGCAGGCGTTGTTGCGGAAGCCGAGGAACAGCGACAGGGACAGGCCGAGGAAGGTGAACGGGCCGGTTGCGAAATCGGGGAAGCGCGGGCCGGTGAGGGCCGCGATCAGCGTGACGATGGCGGCGACCACGGTGACGAAGATCACCTGCGGGAGGATCAGCGGGATGATGGAACCCTTCCAGATGAAGAAGAGTTCCCGCAGGCGCGGGCGGGGGCGAACGATCATGGCAGGGGCGGCGAGTCGCGATGTGGACTCATATCGGTGGAGGGTGGCCTAACTTGAGGCGTGGATGCTGCACCGCACAAGCTGTGATTGCAAGTCCATCGTCTTATCGTGCTGAAGCTGGGCCATGTCGCCTTTTGTGGGACAGGACTGCCCTTGAGCGTGAAATACGTCACGCTTATCTGTTTGGCATTCGTGAAATAGGCACTTGCGCTAGGCATGATGCGTTGACGTTGTCCTAATGCAAATGTTCTCGATCCACTCAGGAGGTCTCCCTACCATGATGCGCCGAATTGCCCCCAAGATCCTTGTTCCCCTCGCCATCAGCATGGTCGCCGGAACGGCGGGTGCCGCCTGCAATCAGGTGGCCGGCACGGTCCGGCTGTTGCCCGACGCGAGCTGCCAGATTGCGGCCCAGGTTCCCGGCCACACTTACATTGGCAGCTGTTTCACCGTTCAGCTGTCGATCATCGGCCTGCCGGCGGCTAGCGGTTACGCGGGGGTGACGGCGGAGCCGCTGGTCGGCGTGAACGGCGTCGGCACCGTGGCCCCGGCGGTGATTCCGTCCGATTTCAGCCCGGCCGTTCCGCGGCAGATCGTGCAGACCGCCCGCAGCGCGATCACGATCGGCAAGGGCAGCTACCAGACCACGCTCTACACCACCGATGTCATTGTGATCCAGCCGACCTTCGACGCGACGACCGGGCAGATGGGGAACCCGGTGGCGGTGAGCGAGCAGATCCTGATCAGTGGCAGCGACAACAAGGGCGCCTACTCCAAGGTCACCGGCAATCTCACGATCGTTGGCAACAGCATCGGCCAGTCGGTGCCGGTGCTGGGCAAGCTCTGCCTTCCCTGAGCCCTGGGTTTCAGCCGTGTTCAGCGCCCCTCGGTGAGGGGCGTTTTTATTTGCTCCGGGCGTTCAGGCGCTTGCCGCCGCGCGCTGCGTAGATGCCGGCGATTTGTCCGACTTTTCCTTGAGGCTGCGGGCCCGGCGCTTGCGGGCCCAGATCACCACCCCGGTGACGCTTAGCATTGCCACGGCCAGCCCGCACAGGGATATCAGGATGCGTCCGGGCAGCCCGGCGATGCGGCCCGAATGGAGTGGGAACATGGCCTGCAGGAAGATGTCCCCGGCACTGCCTTCGCCGGGAATGCTGCTGCCGAGCAGCGCGCCGTCGCGGGCGTCGAAGTACAGCCAGGGGTTGCCGAGCCCGCCGTCACCGTGACCGTTGCCGACCTCGAAGAACCCCACGCCATAGACGCCGAAGGGCGACGACAGCATGACGCCGCCAGCCGGCACCTGCCAGCCCCGCCGGGCGGCTTCGGTGTTGGCGAGCCGGACGGCGTCCTCGAAGCCCAGCAGGGGTTCGACCGGCTGGTTCGGCGGCGCCGGAGTGCGGTCGGCGAAGGGCGACGGCGACAGGGAAGAGAGCCGGGCCACCAGCGGGCGCACGACCTCCTCGCGCAGGTTCATGGCCACCGAGGTGACGGCGAGGGTCAGCAGCAGCGGAAAGAGCCACACACCGCCCGAGCGGTGCAGGTCGAAGTTGAGCCGGTAGCCGCCGGCCTTCCAGCGGAAGGCGAAGGAGCGGCGCCAGGCGGCCCGCGACGGGAAGGACAGCACCAGCGCGATTACGCAGTCGAGCACCCAGGCCAGCGCCAGGATGCCCATCAGCAGCACCCCGAGCTGGAGTCCGAAGCCATCAGGGATGTGCATGCTGTAGTGCAGCTTGTAGAGAAAGGGCAGCACATTCTCCCGCTGCAGCGACAGCGCTCCCCATTCCCGCTGGCCGAGCACGGCGCCGCTGACCGGGTCGAGGGCGACCTGGTTGAAGCCGAGCGCGAAGGGCTTGCCGCTGGCCGGGTCGATGCGCGGCTCGACGAATACGCCCAAGCTGTGCCCCGGCTCCACCGACAGCGGCAGGTAGCGCACCCGCAGGCGCGGATCGGCGGCCTCCAGGCGTGCCGCCAGTTCCGTGGCCGGTAGCAGCTGCCCCGGTGTGGTGGCGCGGAAGAGGTGGGGATTCAGCCATTCGTCCAGCTCGTGGTCCCAGGAG
This sequence comes from Zoogloea sp. GW822-FHT05C07, assembly GCF_058800215.1. NCBI lineage: Bacteria > Pseudomonadati > Pseudomonadota > Betaproteobacteria > Rhodocyclales > Zoogloeaceae > Zoogloea > Zoogloea sp. GW822-FHT05C07. The sequence goes on along the minus strand of NZ_CM179510.1, from coordinate 570,204 downwards.
ATCACCGCGCCGGTCAGGCCCGCGATGAACAGGAACACGGCGGCGGCCAGACCGAACCAGCGGTGCAGGCGAACCAGCAAGGGGCGCATGGTGTGACCCTCAGTAGGTCCAGGCCAGCGCGATGCTGCCGTTGCGTGGGGCTCCGTAATAGCCCTGGCCGTAGCTTCCCCAGTAAAGGCTGCTCAGGTATTTCTCGTCGGTCAGGTTGCGCAGCGTGGCGCTGACGCTGAGCTGCTTGCTGATGTCGTAGCGGGCGGTCAGGCCGATCAGCGTGTAGGCCTTCTGGCGCAGCTCGTCGCTGCCGGCTATGGCGTACACGTCGCCCTGGTGGTTGAGGTTGGCACCGATCTTCAGCTTTTCGATGAACGGCAGCCGGTAGGTGGCGGCCAGGCGCAGCAGGCGGCGCGGCGTGTAGGTGCGCACGTCCTCGCCGTCGTCGCCGTGCAGCGACAGCTGGGTGTAGCCGAGGTTGGCTTCGAGGCGCGGGGTGAGTTGCCCGGCCATGTCGAACTGGAAGCCCCGCGAGCGGGCGTTGATGCCCCCGTAGTAGGCCTTGGTGCCGTTGTAGCCGGCGACTTCGGCAAGGTTGTCCTGTACGGTGCGGAAGAAGGCCAGGGAGGCGTTGAGGCGGCGCTGGAAGAACTCACCCTTCAGGCCGACTTCGCTGCTGCGGCCTTCCACCGGTTTCAGCACGTTGCCGCTGGCGTTCAGCTGGTACTGGGGCGTAAAGATGTCGGCGTGGCTGGCGTAGGCGGACAGGTTGGGGCTGAGGTCGTACACCACGCCGAAGTACGGCGTCACGTCGCTGGATTTGCTGTTACGGGCCGTGCCGTAGGAGATGCCGTCACTGTCGGCACGGGTGGCGCGGGCGCCGCCGATCAGCTTGAGGCCGTCGGTGGGGGTGATGCGGGTGGCGGCAAAGACGCTGCGCTGGCGGTAAGTGAAGGCGCTGCCGTCCACCGACGCGTCGAAGAGCGGCATCGGGTAGCTGCCGTCCCAGTTGTCGAGGGCCGGCAGGGCTGTGCCGATGCCGCGCCCATAGTGGGTGGCGTCGTTGAGTTCGGACTTGGACCAGTTGGCGCCGAAGGTCAGCTCGTGTTCCTGCCCCCATAGGCGGAACGGGCCGCTGAGCTGCACGTCGGCTTGGGTCTGCTGATTGCTGGCGTTGTAGCGCGCCGGGTAGGCGAGCACGCCAAGGCCGGTGGTCTTGTCGGGGCGGCCATAGACGTAGAGCAGGGCGCTGTCGTTGCTGTTGTCGTTGCGGGTCAGCACCGCCCGGGCCTGCCAGCGGTTGTCGAACTCGTGGGTGAGTTCAGTAAAGGTGGTCTTGTAGGTGGTGTCCCAGTAGGCCCAGTCGGCGGCGGGGCTGGTGGAGCGGCTGTAGTTGGTTTGCGTGCCGTCGGTGTAGAACATCGGCAGTGCGCCCCAGATCGGGCTGCGGGCCTTGTTGGCCTGTTCGTTGTGGCCGATGGTCAGTTGGGTGGCCGGGCCGAGGTCGGCCTCGACGACGCCATAGAAGACCGTCTTGGCCAGGCCGTAGCGGTCCAGGTAAGAGTCGCCGTCCTCGCGGGCGACCACCAGGCGTCCGCGGATCGCGCCGGATTCCACCAGCGCGCGGGACACGTCGGCGTCCAGCCGATAGGTGTTCCACGAACCGAGCGTGCCTTTCACGCTGGCCTGCAGGTCCACCGTCGGGCGCTTGCGCACGAAGTTGATGGTGGCGGCCGGGTAGCCGGTGGAGGTCATCAGGCCATTGGCGCCGTAAACCGCTTCGACGCGGTCGTAGATGGCGGCGTCCATGTCGCCATAGATGTTGCCGTAGATGAAGGGCATGCCGACGCCGTCGGCCTGGAAGCTGGTGATGTCGAAGCCGCGGGCGGTGTAATAGGTGCGGCTGGTCTCGATCTTCTCGACCATCACGCCGGACGATGCGGACAGGGCGTCATTGACGCTGTTGAGCTGGAAGTCGTCCATCTGCGCGCGGGTGATCACCGACACGGTCTGCGGGGTCTCGCGCAGGGACAGGTTCAGGCCGGTGGCCGAGCGGCTGCGGCGCACCGTGTAGGCGCCGCTGCGTTCGGATGGCGGCTCCTGATCGGTCTGGGCGGCGACCTTGACGGGCGCCAGGGTGACGTCTTCGGCGGCACTGGCCGGCAGGGTGAACAGCGCGAGAAGGGCGCAGGCGAGGGGAGAACGGACGAAAGCCGCGGTCGCGGCGGGGTGGCGATGCATGGAGGCTCCTGGGCACGGGTCGCTTGCTGGCTGCCTAGGAACATGCCTCGGTGGCTGGCTATTTGATAATAGTTCTCATTATTGTAATGAATGGACGGACCGGGATCAACGGTTCTCGAGCCGGCTGTAGTCGAGGATCGCGGCTTCGCGCGGGGCGACCTGGCGCCAGTGGGCATGGATCGCGTCGCTGACCGACCAGAAACGCGAATCGGTGCGGCGGACCGCGAAGCGCTGGGTGAGGTGCTGCACGTCGTCATCGCTGGCGAGGGTCTGCACCGCGCGCACGAAGCGCGGCAACTCGTCGGCGTCGAGCTGGAAGATTGTGTTGGGGTAGGCGCCGACGATGCCGTCGAGGACGCTCAGCGTGTCTTCGTCGGGCAGGCGGCGGGTGTCTTCGCGGAACAGTTCGGCGACGTTGCTGTGGGCGCTGTTGCGCAGCACCGACACCACGTGGATGGCGCCATCCGGGTTGGTCAGGACCAGCAGGCTGTGTTCGGGCAGCCGGGACGCGGGCTGGCCGGCCACCTTGCCGAGGGCGCGCAGCTGGGCAAGCTGCTCGGCGGTGAAGCCGTTCCCCGCCAGGTCGAGCGGCTTCTCCCGTACCGGGCGCAGGTATTGGGCGACGTTGCGGTACAGCTCGCCGAGGGTGTCCCCGCTGCGGTAGCGCACGCCGGTCTCGCCCGGGTAGTAGGTGGCGGCGTCGGCGAAATCCCGGATGTGCTCGGGATTGCCGCGGTACCAGCGGTCGAGCACTTTCTGGCGGTCCTTCAGGGGCAGCAGCGTCAGGAAGTTCTCTTCCCCCTCCATGCGCAGGAAATCCATGTAGAGGCGGGTGGCCAGCTGGTGGCCGGTATTGCCATAGACGTCGAAGCCGGCAACCAGCAGGTAGTGCATCCGCTCGAGCAACGGGTAGCCGAGCAGCATCGCGGTCTGCGGCCGCTCGCCGACGAGGCCGCGGACCACCGAGGCGCTGTCGAACTGGCGGAAGACGGTCAGGCCGGCGGTAGGGTTGCGGCCCTCGCCGTCCCACAATTCGCCGATCTGCGGGGGTTGGATGCGCGCGCCGCGCGCCATGACGTCGGCCTTGGTGCGCAGGTAGGCCTTTTCGGCCTGGGCGTAGCGGCGCCAGGCCAGTATGCCGGTGCTGCTGTCGTCCTCGGCAGGCAGGCGCAGGTTGGGCTGGGTGGCGTCGAGGAGGCCCTGGACCTGGTGATTTGCTTCGCTTTCCGGCGAATAGAAGAGCACCCAGAAGTGGTCGGTGATGACATTGAGGGCCACCTGGCCGCGACACACCGGGCCTTTCATGAAGCCCATCAGCGTGAACTGGGCATCGTCGAGCATGAAGCGGTAGCGGGCGTCCACTGGCAGCGCCCGGAAGGCGGCGAAGGGATTGGTGGCCGTCTTTGGCGAATAGTCGGGCAGTCTGGCCACCGCGATCGGCGCATCGAAAAACCACTTCCGCAGGCGGGCCAGCCGGGCCGGGTCGAGGGCCAGCGGCATGTGGGTCTTGGCGACCAGCGTCTCCTCCAGCGGACGCAGGCGGTAATACACGCGCTCGACGCCCGGCGCGTCATAGGGGCGGCGGGTGGCGATCACGTCGATGGGCTGGCCGGGGGCGCTGCGGCTGCGAACCAGCTCGAAGCGGTAGTCCGGCTGTTCGTCGAAATACAGCTGGCCCACGTACCAGTGTTCATAGATGTAGCGGGCGGCGAGCCGGTCGCGCAGCGTGTTGCCGTTGAGCAGGCGTTCCCATTCGGCGACGCGGGCCTGCACCGCCGGCAGCGGCGCTGGGCGTGGCGTGTAGGGCGCGCCGGCTTCGATCCAGTGGGCGAGGATGTCGTGGTCCTTCTGGCTGAGCGCCGGCAGGCCGTAGGGCATGCCCCATTCGGGATGCTCGGCGACGAAGCTGTCCATGCTCTCGACCTTGGGGCAGCTCTGGCTGCGGTCGAGGGAGAAGTCGAAGCGCTCGTCCGGCAGCTGGCCCGAACTGGGGCCGGGGTTCTGCTGCTTGAGGGCCAGGAGGCGGTACAGCACGCTGGCCTCGCGGTTGGCGGCCGGTGTGGCGGCCCGTTCGTTGAGAATCGGGTGGAAGCCTTTGTCGCGCCATTCCACGGTGCTGTGGGCGTCGAAGCCGAGGCGGGTCGGGCTGGCGGCCCGCAGGCGGGCATTGGCATAGACCGGGTCCGGGTTGGCGCCGCGGGTGATGCCGTCGTAGCGGGTCAGCTTGAGCTGGCAGGGCGAGTCGTAGCAGGCGTGGCAGGTCACGCAGCGGCGGTCCAGGATCGGACGGACCTGCTGCCAGTAGTCGGGGGTCGGCGCGACGGGCACGGTGGGAGCGTCGTAGCGGGCCGGGTCGGGGCGGCCCAGTTCGTGGTCGAGCTGGACCTTGGCGACAACGGTGGTACAGCCGGCGAGGACGAGCAGGGCAAGGCCGAGGAAGGCGCGCATGGGCTTCGGGGGAGATCTAGTATGGGAGCTGGATGCCGCCGGGCTGCTGCAGGCGCATGTAACGGGCGTCGGGGCCATAGCCAGCCAGGCGTTCAGCCAGCGCCGGTGTGGCCGTCACCGCTTCGAAACCGTGACGCGCCCACCAGCCGGTCGAGCCCTGAATGGCGATCAGGCTGGCGCGCCTGAGGCGGCTGGCGGCCAGGGCCGCCATGAAGGCGTCGACGAGGGCGTCGGCGGCACCGCTGCCGCGCGCTTCGGGGGTCACGGCGAGATCATGCAGATAGAGCGTGTCGGCATCTGCTGGTAACTGGCAGGTTTGGGCGTCCAGATGCGGCGGGTCGTCGAAGCGCCAGGGCAAGGCCAGAAGGTAGGCGACCGGTGTGCCATCGGCCCGGCCGGCGATGAAACAACTGTCGGGCGCGGCGGCCAGCTTGGCGCCCATCGAGCCCGGCGATTCGGGGACGATGGCGGTGTAGCAGCGGGCCTGGATCTGCAGGATGGCGTCCAGGTCGCCACGCCGAGCAGGACGGATGGAGGGGCGGGTCAAGGCTATGGCAAACGGATCGGAAAGGCTGCCGATTATCGCCGATCCCCTCTATCCGTGTGGCGGCGGGTGTTACCGGCTGCAACTGGCACATGCCTTGCTGTTTCCTACCCCAAAGGGAATATAAGGAGACGCAAATGGATTTGCGCTGGAGACTTTTCGGGTACGTGCTGGGCTTTGCGCTGGCCTTGTCGGTCGCGGCGGTGGCATGGGTCGGGCTGGCCCTGCAGCAGGACGTGGCCGAGGAAATGGAAGCCTCGACCCGCCTGGCCGACGTGATCCTGGCGGTCGGGACCGCGCCGGGGCGCCGGGCGAGCGAACTGCGTGAATTGCTGGCAGGTGGTCAGTTGCGACACGTTGCGGTGTCCGTGGAGCGCTCCAATTTGGAGCAAGGGGCCGCCGCGCCTGCTCCAGCGGGCCTGTTGGCGACCCTTGCCGATTATCTGCTCGACGGGCGCGTTGCCCATGAGCGCCGTATTCCGCTCGGCGACGAGGTGCTGGTGATCCGCGCCGATCCCCGTGCCGAAATCCACGAAGTGCTGCGCGACGGCGTGCGCAACCTGGCAACGCTGGTGGTGTTCTGTCTGGGCATGGCGGCTGTGGCATGGGTGGCAGCCCATCGGGCGTTGAAGCCGGTCCGCTTGCTCGAACAGGGCCTGGCCCGCCTCGGACGCGGAGAAGAACAGGTGCGCCTGCCTCCCTTCCAGTTGAAGGAGTTCGCCAGCATCGCCCAGGCCATCGAAACCCTGTCCGGCGAACTGGCCGAGTCGCGGGCGGCGCGTCAGCTGCTCGCCCGCCAGCTGCTGGAGCTGCAGGAGAGCGAGCGCCGGGAGCTGGCCCGGGAACTCCACGACGAACTGGGGCAGGCGCTGACCGCCGTCAATGTTTCGGCGGCTTACATCGAGCGCCAGGCCGGCCGTGCCGAGGCCGGGCAGCTGGCGGCCATCGCCGGTGACATCCGCAGCCAGACCAACGGAATGCTGGCCCAGGTGCGGAACCTGTTGTCCCAGCTGCGCCCCCATGGCCTCGAAGGGCTGCAGATGGTGGACGCCCTCAATGATCTCGTCCGCGGCTGGCGTGGCCGGGTGCCGGAGATCGGCATCGAGGCCGAGTTTCCGCCGTCCCTGCCGCCGCTGGAGCCCCATGCCGGCCTCGCGCTTTATCGTACGCTGCAGGAAGCCCTGACCAATGTGCTGCGTCACAGCGTGGCGAGCCGTGTGCGCCTGTCCTTGCAGACCAAGGGACAGGTGCTGGAATTGACTGTCGCCGACAATGGTGTCGGCAAGGCCGAAGAGGTGGTGCCGCGTTCCCGCGGCGGCTTGCTCGGAATGCGCGAGCGCGCCGAGATGGCCGGCGGAAAGTGCTGGCTCACCGATGCGCCGGGCGGCGGTCTGCAGATTCGCCTCAGTCTGCCTCTGGTGCAGGCTTGAGGCCCATGTTTCCCGAAATCATTCCGGGATTCCGCCTGCGTTCTGCCAAAGGGCGGATGCGGGCGACGTTTTCAGGCTACCGAACGGGTGGCGTGGAGACTTTTTTTAGCCAAGGAGAAACAAGATGAACGCCTTACGCAAGACGGCGCTGCTGGCGGGCCTGGCCCTGGTCGCCACGGCAGCCAACGCCGCGGTGGATGAGGACATGAAGGCGCTGGCCAGCAAGAGCGGCTGCCTGACCTGTCACGCCATCGAGTCCGGCACGCCCGGCCCGAACGGCATGGCCCCGATCGGCCCGGCCTGGCAGGACGTGGCCAAGGCCTACAAGGGCAAGCCGGGTGCCGACACTTTCCTGACCCGTGTGGTGCTCGAGGGTTCCAACCCCTACGGCAGCCACTGGAAGGACAAGGTCAGCGGTCTGGCCATGCCTCCCAACAAGGTCGCCATCAAGGAAGCCGACGCCAAGAAACTGGTGAAGTGGATCCTGACCCTGGCGCCCAAGTAAGCACGCGATACGCACGGCTGCGGCCGTGAAGGATGCAGTACCGAGAACCCCGGACGTCCCCCCCGTCCGGGGTTCGCTTTTTCCGGGCTTACAGCAGGCTGTCGATCTGTTCGAAGTGCCCGTCCACGAGCCGGCCATCCGCGCCGAAGACGAGTTGCAGGATCACGTCGCTCTTGCCGCCGAACCAGCTGCGGGACAGGGGAATCTTGCCGAACATGCAGGGGCCGCCCTGGGGCGGCAGTTGGGAAACGTTGGGGCTGCGCTCGACCAGGGCCTGGCACTCGGCGTTGCTCTTTTCCGAGAAGGTGGTGCCGTGGGCGCTGAGCCGCTTGCGGGCGTCGTCAAGGGGCATGCCGGGCTGGAACTCGGCCGAGAGCTGGTCCGGCAGCGGGCTGGGAGCTGGTGAGCAGGCAGTCAGCACGGCGGTCAGGCACAGGCCGGCCGCCAGGCGCGAGAGGATGGAGGTGATGGAGGGCACGGTGGTGGGCGGAGAGCGCAAAGCCCGAGTATCCCACGCCGGGCCTGTCCGGATCACGAGGCCGATAGCTGGCGCAGCTTGCGGTAGAGGGTTGTGCGGGTGATGCCGAGTTCGCGCGCCGCCGCCGAGATGTTGCCGTTGTGACGGGCCACGGTGCTTTCCACCAGGCGTCCTTCGGCGGCCCGGAGGCTCTGGGCGGCAGGGCGCTGGGCCGGCGTGTCTGGATCGTCCACCAGGTCGTGGGGCAGGTGTTCGGGGCCGAGGGTGTCGTCGTCCGGCCCCAGCATCGCCACGGCCAGGCGCAGCGCGTTCTTCAACTGGCGGATGTTGCCGGGCCACGGGTGGTGGCGGATCAGGTCGAGGGCGGCGGCGGACAGGCGCACCGGCCGCCGGGGCGATTCGTCCTGCAGGATGCGCCGGGCCAGCGCCTCGATGTCGCTGCGGTCCCGCAGCGGCGGGAGGGACAGGCTCATCGCCGACAGGCGGAAATACAGGTCAGGGCGGAAGTCGCCGCTTTCGCACAGGGTTTTCAGCGAACGGTGGCTGGCGCAGACCAGGGACAGGTCGATTTCCTCCTCGGGGCCGCCGCCCAGCGGCGTGACGCGGCGGGTTTCCAGGACCCGCAGCAGGACGGCCTGCAGCTTGAGGGGCATGTCGCCGATTTCGTCGAGGAACAGCGTGCCCTGGTGGGCTTCGCGCAGCTTGCCGCGGGCGCCTTCCCCGCGGGCGCCGGTATAGGCGCCGGCCGTGTAGCCGAACAGCTCGGCCTCGATCAGGTTGGCCGGGATGGCGGCGCAGTTGATCGCCACGAAGGGACCGTTGCGGCGCGGCCCGCTGGCGTGGAAGGCCTGGGCGAAGACTTCCTTGCCGGAACCCGTCTCTCCCTGGATCAGCAGCGGAATGTCGAGCCCGAGGATGCGTCGGGCGCGCCGGATGGCGTGGCTGACGCTCTTGTCGCCGAGGTCCAGTTCGTCAAGGGTCGGGCCGCTCGGTGCGGTTGGGGAGAAGGTTGCCTGTACGTCCCGCGCGTTCATTGGCCGCATGCGCTGCATGTTGGTCAGCAGCACGCGGGCGACCAGTTCCTGGCCCTGGCGGCTGCGCAGACGGACCGGATCGGCGCTGGTCTGCAGCGCGTGGTCGAGCACGGCGTTCCAGCGGGTCTCGAAGATGTCCCAGAACGGCGGCTTTTCGTTGCGCCGGGTATCGGCCAGCCCGAGCAGGCGTTCTGCGCGGCGGTTGCACGCGAGCAGTGCACCGGCTTCGTCGAAGACGGCGAGCCCTTCCAGCGGTGAGGCCAGTGCTTCCGCCTGGTAATGAAAACGGACCAGCACCGCTGCGTCATTGACGGTTTCGATCAGCCGGTTTTCAATGATCTCGGCGGTGGTCTGCAGCAGCGCCTGGGCGTGGGTCTGAGTGATCTGCAGGTTGCTTGATACGTCCAGGATGCCGAGCACACCGCCAGTCGGCGCGTGGATCGGCGTGGCGACGCAGGCGAGGAACTTGTTGCGTTCGAGGTAGTGCTGATCCCCCATCACCGCCACCGGGCGTTGTTCGGCCAGCGCGGTGCCGATGGCGTTGGTGCCCATCACCGATTCGGCCCACGAGTGCCCTGGCTTGAGGGATACGCGGGCGGCTTTTTCCAGGAAATCCGAATCGCCGACGGAGCGCAGAATGACGCCGGAATCGTCGGCGAGCAGGATCGTGGAGGAGGAGTGGGCGATCTGCTGGTGCAGGTGCTCCATGATCGGCTGGGCGTAGGCGACCAGTCGCGCATTGGCTTCCAGACGGTCGGCCAGGTTGCCCTGCTGGCTCGTGGCTGGCAGGCGCTCAGTCGGGCGCAGGCCATCGGCCGCGCAGCGTTCCCAAGAGCGCAGGATGGCCTTGAGCGGGAAGGAGGAGGGGGGATCCTGATTATTCACAACTGCTGAATAGCACGAAGCGTACCCGCCTCGAAAGTGCTTGTCGTGCCCGTCAATTGAGCCGCGTTTCTCCATAAAAATCAGCGCTTAAGATCTATATCCATGTTTTTGAACGGGTTTTTTGGCACGCGCCGTGTGCATGAAGTGGAGCAAGTGTTCAGGGCGACGTAACGGGATGGAGCAGGTGTTCCGCCGCGGAACATGCGTACGCCCCGGTGTTTGCTTTATTCATTTGTCAAGCCTTTGTCTGGAAAGGATTTTTGCTGTTGCGGCCGACTGGCATTGATCTGCACGCTTTTTGCTGCCTATGGTGGGTGATGCGGTTCAGTGGATAGTCGTGCCGTGTCGCGGCCCTGGCCGCTGTCTTGATAACCAGTCAGTCAAGAATGACTAGAAGGAGGAGCTCATGAAATTCGCCAACCTGCTGTGCATCGTCGCCCTGGGAGCCGCCGCCGCGACCCCGGCCGTGGCATCCGAAGAGATCATCAAGAAGGCCCGTTGCGTGGCCTGTCACGCCGTCGACCAGAAACGCGTCGGCCCCGCCTACAAGGATGTGGCTGCCAAGTACAAGGGGCATCCGGAGGCCGAGGCCATGTTGATCGCCAAGGTGCGCAGCGGTGGTACGGGTACCTGGGGGCAGATCCCGATGCCCCCCCATGGTCCGGACAAGATCAGCGATGCCGATCTGAAGGCTGCCGTGGAGTGGATTCTGAAGCTCTGAACCGGGAGCGCGGGAGATCTTCCCGCTACAGATGTGCAAAACACCTGCTCCAGGCTGGAGCAGGTGTTTCTTTTTGATGCGCTACAAAAGGGTGTCCTGCGGCCGCCGGACGGCGGCGCAGATGGGGGTCAGCGGACGACGACGCCCCAGGGGAGCTCCCCGACGGGGATTTCCTTGATGGTTTCCAGGCGTTCGGTGTCAATCACCGAGACGCTGTTGGAGCGGCCGTTGGCCACGTAGAGCTTGCGGCCGTCGGGAGTGATGGCCATGTTCCACGGGCGCTTGCCAACCGGCACGGTGGCTTCGATCTGGTTGTCGCTGGTGCGGATCACGCTGACGGTGCCGTCCTTGCCGTTCGAGACGTAAGCGCGGCTGCCGTCCGGCGCCATGGCGACGCCGTTGGAGAAGTTGCCGGCCTTGATTTCAGCGATGACCTTGCGCTTGCCCATGTCGATGGCGTAGACGGTGCTGACCATCTCGCACGCCACGTAGGCGCGCTTGCCATCGGGTGTGAAGCCGATGCCGCGTGGACGCTTGCCGACCTCGATGCTGGCGACTTGCTTGCGGGCCTTCACGTCGATCAGGTCCACCTGCTGGGCTTCTTCGGCGCTGACCAGCAGCCAGCGTCCGTCCGGGCTGAATTCCGCGTGTTCCGGGTTCTTGCCCTTCACCTTGATTTCGGCAAGCTTGCGCTGCTTGGCCGTGTCCAGTAGCACCACGCTGTTGGATTCCTCGACGGCGGCAGCCACCAGCTTGTCGTCGGCGGAAACGCTGACGCCTTCCGGTGACTCTCCGAGCGGAATGCTGCCGACCTGCTTGCCTTTGGCGATGTTGACCACCACCAGGCCGTTGCTCGGTGCCTCGCTGATGAACAGGTTCTTGCCGTCCGTTGCGATGCCCCGTGGCCGCTGTCCGCCGGGCAGGGTCGCGACCACCTCGTCGGTGGCAGTGTCGATCACCGATACCGACGCGGATTTTTCGTTGGGAACGTAGGCGAAGGGAGCGGCGAGGGCTGCACCCGGCAGCAGGAAGCAGCTCGCCAGGAGCTGCCGCAAGGTGAAGGACTGGTGGGTCATGGTCTCAGAGGGTCGGCTTGACGTAGGTGACGCCGTAACGGGCGAAGATGGCTGCGACCGTGCCGTTCTTTTCGAGTTCCTTGAGCGCCTTGTCGATGGCGTCGGCGAGGCCGGTTTCGTCGGCCTTGACGGCCATGCCCAGCGGCCAGCTGTTGATCTTGAGCTCCGGCATCTGGACCACTTCGACGACGAAGCGGTTGTCCTTGCCGAGGGCGGTTTCGATCTCCGAGCGCGGCCCCATCACGGCGGCCAGTTCGCCGGCCTTCAGCTTCTCGATGGCGGCTTCCACGCTGCCGAAATGGACCACGTTTTCGCGCAGGCGGCCGTTCAGTACGCCGAGCAGGAAAGCGTCGGCCAGGCTGCGGCCTTCGACGCCGATCTTCTCGCGGGTGAACACTTCCAGCGCCGTGGCGGCGGAGCCGCGGATCGAGCCGATGCGCTGCACGCGGGCAACAGCCACCGTTTCCAGGTGATAGGGGCCGAAGATCTTGACCTTGTCGTTCTTGCCCTGCAGGTAGGAGTCCACCGGCACGTGCATCATCACGTCGGACGGCTGGGTGCCCAGGTAATGGCCTTTCCAGACCATGTTGCGCAGGTCGTCGTCCATGTCCTCGTCGGCGTTGTAGCCGACGACCTGGGGATTCAGGCCGAGTTGCTTGCCAAGGGCTTCGGCGAGCTCCACGTCGATGCCCTTGCCCTGGTTGGAGTAGGGGGCAAAATTGTTGTACACGGCAATCCGGAGGCTGCCGCGTTTCCTGATCTCTTCCAGCGCGTCGGCGTGGGCCGGCAGGCTGGAGGCCAGGGCCGCCGCGCCGGCGGCCAGCAGGAAGCGGCGACGATCAGTCTTCACGAACGGTCTCCAGCCAGGAGCGGATGGTCCACATGGCTTCCTGGCTCAGGATGCCTTCGAACGGGGGCATGTACACACGGCCGTCGCGAGTGGCGCCATGGCGGATGCGGTTCAGGAAGATCTCGTCGCCTTCCTGGCCCGCCGGCAGGTAGCGCAGATCGGGGGCGATGCCGCCGGAGATCGCGCCGAGGCCGTGGCAGCGGGCGCAGTTCTGGTTGAAGGCGGAGGAGCCGATGCGGATCGCCTCCTTGTTACCCAGGAAGGGGTTCTTCGGCAGCCAGTCCTTGCCAACGGAGGGCAGCGTCGAGGTGTCGACGGCCTGGGGAGTCACGTCGCCGTGGGCGATGACGGCAGTTGCAGCCAGGGTCAGCACGGCGGCGGAGAGGGCACGGAGAAGGGCGGAATTACGGACAGTCACCTGGGTCACCTTTGGTCATGTGTTTGGATTACGTCGAGCAAACCGCGAGTGGGCGGTCGCCGTGTGTGAATCTTTCAGCAAGGGGCGTGCCAATTTTCAAAGGGCGGCGTTGTGAAATGGGACACCTTTGCCACAACAGGTTTTTTCCAGTTTCCTTTATAGACCTATAAACTGGCCTGAGTTTTGCTGAACAAGCGGAAGGGTGGAGCAGTCACATTGCTGAAATGTGGTCCAGCTGCTACATTTTGGCGCACACCACGATGCCGGCTAGAGCTGGCGCACAATCCGTTCAAACGGAGGAGGAGAGATGATGCAGGTTCCTTTCAGCGCTGAGGCTCGGGCTCTGAGTCTCCTGGAGGCGCGGTCGCTGTATTTCGGCCGGGGAGAGCTTCCGGAGGCCTTGCTCGACCAAAGCGTGTTGCGTTCCTGGGAGCGCTGCCGGCAGGCCGGCCTCGACCCCACCCGCCTCGAGTGCGGCGAACCCAATGTGCGGGCGGTGTCGGAAGCGCGGGAGCGTAACCGCACGTTGATCTCCCATGCCGAGCCGGTTCTTGAGCATCTCTTTGAGCAGATCCGCAACTCCCACAGCATGGTCATCCTCGCCGACGCCCGCGGCATGGTGCTGCAGACCTACGGCGATCCCGATTTCCTGAGCCAGGCCGAGCAGGTGTCCCTGCATCCGGGGGCTAGTTGGCACGAGTTCGACCGCGGTACCAACGCCATCGGGACAGCCCTTGCCGAGCGCGGTGCGCTTAATGTCTTCGGTTCCGAGCATTTCTACGAGGGCAACGCGTCCCTGACCTGCAGCGCATCTCCGATCCAGGATGCCCAGGGCCGTCTGATGGGGGTGCTCGACATCTCCAGCGACTATCGCGCGTTCCAGCGTCACTCCCTCGGCTTGGTGAAAATGTCGTCCCGCATCATCGAAAAGCGTCTGTTCGAATCCGAATTCGCCCACCAGGGCCTGCTCAGTTTCCACGCTCGCCCGGATCACGTGGGCAGCATGTGCGAGGCGCTGCTGGCGATCTCGCCGGATGGCGACATCGTCGGCGCCGACCAGGCTGCCCTCGAACTGCTCGGCCTGCGCCGCGAAGACCTCCCGCGCCGCCACTACAGCATGCTGTTCGACGTGCCGCTGGGCACGCTGATCGATCGCGCACGGCGCGACCCTTCATCCCTCATCGCCATTGCCGGCCGCAACGGCGAGCGCTTCTATGCGCGCCTGCGCGGCAACTTCGCATCGATGCCGGTGGCGACCCCCACCGGGACGGAAACCCGTAGCGAACGCGCGGCCCGTCCGGCCCGCGTGGAGGCGGAGCCGGCTCCGCAGGTCCGTCTCACGCTGCACACCCTGGCTACCGGTGACGAGCGCCTGCAGGCCGCCATCGACAAGGGGGTGCGGGTGCTCGGGCGCGACATCCCGATCCTCGTTCAGGGTGAGTCGGGTGCCGGCAAGGAAATGTTCGCCAAAGCATTCCACAACAGTGGACCGCGGGCCCAGGGGCCCTTCGTGGCGCTCAACTGTGCGGCGATTCCCGAAACCCTGATCGAGTCCGAACTGTTCGGTTACTCCGGCGGGGCCTTCACCGGCGCCCGCAAGGAAGGCGCGGTCGGCAAGATCCAGCAGGCCCACGGCGGAACCCTGTTCCTCGACGAAATTGGCGACATGCCGCTGTCCCTGCAGGCCCGCCTGCTGCGCGTGCTGCAGGAACGCTGTGTAACGCCGCTGGGGACCAACAAGAGCATTCCGGTGGACATCACGCTGGTCTGCGCTACCCACCGGCGCCTGAAGGAGGAAGTGGCGCGGGGCGGCTTCCGTGAGGATTTGTACTACCGCCTCAACGGCCTGTGCATCAATCTGCCGTCCCTGCGCGAGCGCAGCGACATCGACCGCCTGATCGACAAACTGATGCGTGACGAGGCGGGCCCCGACCGGCATGTGGAGGTGTCTCACAAGGTCATGCAGGCTTTCCTGAACTACCGTTGGCCAGGCAACATCCGCCAGCTCAACAATGTCATCAAGGTGGCGATCGCGCTGCTCGACGATGACGAGGACATCATCGAGACCTGGCACCTGCCGGACGACATCTTCGAGGAAATCGGCGAAGCGATGCCGGCGATGGCCTCCGCCGCGCCCGTTCGCAGCAAGCTGGGTGGTCTTGCCGACAGCGCAGCCGCAACGGCCGCCGGTGGCGCGGCAAGCTTCGGGCGCCTGGAGGAGATCGAGCGCGACATGATCCAGCGTACGCTGGAGGCGGAGAACGGCAACATTTCCGCCGCTGCCCGCCGCCTCGGGATCAGCCGCAACACCTTGTACCGCAAGCTCGGCCGCTTCTGATGCGGGCTCGTCGGCGAGTTCCGTCCGGCGCTGCGTGATTCCATTGCCGGTGGGGCGTTCCTGCCGGTGACGGAGGCGCGGGAAACCTGAAGTTGAACATCCCCATGAGACCCTCCTTGCGAGGGTTTTTTCATTGCAGAATGCCAGGTACAAAAAGAAAAAGCCCGAGCGCTTGAAGGCTCGGGCTAAATCCACACCAAAGGAGGAGGGTGGAGGAGACAAATCCATTCTAGATGTACCGATGGCGTCATGTTTGTGAATATTTTTATTGCTTAATAAGCTGGGTTGTTTGTCCACGCTCCGTGGGTATTGTCTTCTTCGCTGGCAGCAAAGCTTCGGGTTCGTGACTGCGCAGGTGTTGACGGGAAATGAAACGGCTGTATGATTAAAACGTACGTTTGAATTAATTTCGACTGCGTTGATGGATTGAGTTGCGTCATATCAGGATCGGAAAAGAACGTTAGCATACGAATGAACATGCGCTGCGGAGACGGCGCCGAGCAAGAGGAGACCTGCGATGTCCTATATGTTCCTGATTTCCCTCCCGTTCCTGATGGCTGCGCTGGCCTGTTGGCGGGCGCCGTTCCTGGTCTGGTATGCCTCGGTCCTCGCGTGGCTGGCCGTGCTGGCGGGCATCACTGGCTGGTCGCCGGTTCTGGCAAGCGGAGTGATTGGTGGTGTGGCGGCGGTTGGTGCCCTGTTCCTGCTGCCGGAGCTGCGGCGCAGCCTGGTTACCGCGTCGATCTTCCGGGCCTTCCGCAAGGCATTGCCGTCCATGTCGCAGACCGAGAAGGATGCGTTGGAGGCCGGCACGGTGTGGTGGGAGGGTGAGTTGTTCGCCGGCCGGCCGGATTGGCGGAAGCTGCTGGCCTACCCGGTGCCGAAGCTCACTGCCGAGGAACAGCGTTTCCTAGACGAAGACACCGCCGAGCTGTGCCGCCTGACCCGCGACTGGGAGATGACCCAGCACCAGGACATGCCGGCCGAAGTATGGAAGTACATCAAGGAACGTGGTTTTCTCGGCATGATCATTCCCAAGGAATATGGCGGGAAGGGCTTTTCGGCTTACGCCCATTCACAGGTGGTGACCAAGCTGTCCACCCGCTCGTCGGCCCCGGCGGTGACGGTGATGGTGCCCAACTCGCTCGGCCCCGCTGAGCTGCTGCTGCACTACGGCACGCCTGAGCAGAAACAGCATTACCTGCCGCGGCTGGCCGCTGGTGTGGATATTCCCGCCTTCGCGCTGACCAGCCCGTGGGCTGGTTCCGACGCGGCGTCGATTCCGGATGCGGGCGTCGTGTGCCGTGGCCAGTACCAGGGGCGCGAGGTGCTGGGCATGCGGGTCAGCTTCGACAAGCGCTACATCACGCTGGCGCCGGTGTGCACGGTGTTTGGCCTGGCCTTTCGTCTCTACGATCCGGATCGTCTGCTCGGCGATGTGGAGGATCTGGGCATCACTTGCGCGCTGGTGCCCCACGATCATCCCGGCGTGGATATCGGTCGCCGCCACTTTCCGCTCAATGCGGTGTGGATGAACGGGCCGATCCGCGGGCGTGACGTGTTCATGCCCCTCGACTTCATCATCGGCGGCCCGCAGATGGCTGGGCAGGGCTGGCGGATGTTGATGGAATGCCTGGCGGCGGGGCGTTCGATCTCGCTGCCCGGCTCCAACACCGGCATGCTGAAGATGACGGCCCGCACGGTCGGCGCCTATGCCCGCGTGCGCTACCAGTTCAAGACCGCCATCGGGCGTTTCGAAGGCGTGGAGGAGGCGCTGACCCGCATTGGGGCCAATGCTTATCTGTGCGATGCGGCGCGGGTGATGACCGCCGGGGCGATCGACCTCGGCGAGAAGCCGGCGGTGGTGTCGGCCATAGTCAAGTATCACGTCACAGAAAGGGCCCGCCAGGCGGTCAATCACGGCATGGATGTGATCGGTGGCAAGGGCATCTGCCTGGGGCCGCAGAACTTCCTCGGCCGCGCCTACCAGCAGATCCCGGTGGGCATCACCGTAGAGGGCGCCAACATCCTGACCCGCAGCCTGATCCTCTTCGGCCAGGGGGCGATCCGCTGCCATCCCTATGTGCTGAAGGAGATGGACGCGGCGCGGAGCGGCAACCTGACGGGCTTCGACCAGGCCTTCTGGGGCCATATCGGCTACACCGTCAGCAATGCCGTGCGGGCGCTGGTGATGGGCCTGACCGGCTCCCATTTCGTGGCTGTGCCGGCCGATGTGGCGCCGGAAACCCGCCGCTACTACCAGCAACTCACGCGTTTCTCGGCGGCTTTTGCGCTGCTGTCCGACGTGTCGATGGGCACCCTCGGCGGCGCGTTGAAGCGCAAGGAGAAGCTGTCGGCCCGCCTCGGCGACATCCTGTCTCTGATGTACCTGGCCTCCGCCACCCTCAAGCGTTACGAGGACGAAGGCCGCCAGGCCGCCGATGCACCGCTGATGCACTGGGCCATCTGGGACTGCATGTTCAAGGCGCAGAATGCCTTCGAGGGCGCCATCGCCAACTTCCCCAACCGCCTGTTTGCCATGTTGCTGCGGCGCCTGGTGGTCTTCCCGCTCGGGCGTCCCTACGTCGTGCCGTCGGACGTGCTCGGGCATCAGGTGGCAGGTCTGCTCATCGAGCCGTCGGCAACCCGCGACCGCCTGACCTCCGATGTGTATCTGCCGAAGGACATGGAAGAGCCGGTCGGTGCGCTGGAGGCCGCGCTGCACGCCACGATTGCGGCGGAGCCGGTCGAGGCCAAGGTGCGCCGCGCGATCAGGGAGGGCCATTTCACGCCCGGTCTGCTGGTCGGCGGGGGTGTGGACGCGCTGTACGATGCGGCGGTGGCCGGCGGCATCATCTCGGGCGACGAATACGCGCTGATCAAGCGCCGCGGCGAATTGCGCGACAAGGTGATCCGCGTGGACGATTTTCCCTATGATTTCGGCCTGCGCGATGCGTTGGCGGAGATCACCGAACCCCAGCACAAGGCCGCCTGAGCGGGATCGGGCGCGCCTGAGGAAAGGGATCCTTGCGAACCATGAACGAGCCGATCTACGTCATCGACGGGGCGCGAACCCCCTTTCTGAAGGCGCGTAGTGGCCCGGGGCCGTTCGCCGCCGCCGATCTCGCCACGGCGGCCGGTGGCGCGCTGCTGCTGCGCCAGCCCTTCGCGCCGGATCAGCTCGACGAGGTTATCCTCGGTTGTGCGAGCCCGTCGCCGGACGAGGTGAACATCGGCCGCGTGGTGGCGCTGCGCATGGGCTGCGGTCTCAAGGTGCCGGGCTGGACGGTGATGCGTAACTGCGCGTCGGGCATGCAGGCCCTCGATTCGGCGATCGCCAACATCCGCTGCGGCCGTTCGCAACTGGTGCTGGCCGGTGGCGTCGATGCCTTGTCCCGCGCGCCGCTGCTGTTCTCGGATGAAATGGTGCGCGTCTTAGCCGGCTGGATGGCAGCGCATGGCTGGGGCGAACGGCTGGCGGCGCTGAAGGGTTTTCGCCTGAGACACCTGGCGCCGGTGATCGGCATCATGAAAGGCCTCACCGATCCCATCGTCGGCCAGCTGATGGGGCAGACCGCCGAGAACCTTGCCTGGAAGTTCGGCATCACGCGGCAGGACATGGACGCCTACGCCGTCGAGAGTCACCGGCGTGTCGCCGCGGCCCAGGACGGCGGCCATTTTGCTGACGAGTTGGTGCCGTTGATCGGCGCTGACGGGACGGTTCATGGCGCCGACGACGGCTTGCGCCGGGATGCGTCGATGGCCGGCATGGGCAAGCCGAAGCCCTTCTTCGACAAGAAATACGGCCGTGTCACCGCCGCTAACAGTTCCCAGATCACCGACGGCGCCACCTGGCTGGTGCTGGCTTCCGGCGTGGCGGTGGAACGCTTCGGCCTGCAACCCATCGGGCGCATCGTCGACAGCCAGTGGGCCGGCCTGGAGCCGGACCAGATGGGGCTCGGCCCCGTTCATGCGGCAACGCCGATCCTGCAGCGCCACGGGCTGGCAATCGACGATGTGGACCTGTGGGAGATCAACGAAGCCTTCGCGGCGCAGGTGATCGCCTGCCAGCGCGCCTGGCAGGACGACACCTACTGCCGTGAGCGGCTGGGCCTGCCCGGCGCGCTGGGGGCCATCGATCCCGCCCGCCTCAATGTGGATGGCGGCGCGGTGGCCCTCGGCCACCCGGTCGGGGCGAGTGGCGCACGCATCGTGCTGCATCTGCTGCTGGCCCTGCGCCGCAGCGGCGGCCGGCGCGGCATCGCCAGCATCTGCATCGGCGGTGGCCAGGGCGGTGCGATGCTGGTGGAGGCCCTGTGATGGAACTGCTCAACTGGAAGCTGGAACGGGACTCGGACGGCATCGCCTGGGCGACCCTCGACGTGCCGGGCGCCGCCGCCAACACGCTGGGTAGCCGGGTGATGGCCGAACTGGAGGCCATCCTCGATCAGCTCACCGTGCGTCCGCCGAGCGGATTGGTGATCCGCTCCGGCAAGGCCGCCGGCTTCATTGCCGGGGCCGACATCGAGGAGTTCACCCGCATCGATTCCGCCGACGGGGCACGCAAGCTGGTGGAGCGGGGCTGGAGCCTGTTCGAACGCCTGGCCGCGGCGCGCTTTCCAACTCTCGCACTGGTGCGCGGCCATTGCATGGGCGGCGGGCTGGAGCTGGCGCTGGCCTGCCGTTACCGTCTGGTGGTGGACGAGCCCGGCACGCGCCTGGCCTTGCCCGAGGTGATGCTGGGCATCATGCCGGCCTGGGGCGGCATGCTGCGCCTGCCGCGGTTGATCGGCCCGGCGGCAGCCCTCGACATGATGCTGACCGGCAAGGGCGTCGATGGGCCGAAGGCAAAGCGCCTTGGCCTGGCTGATGACTGCGTGCCGCTGCGGGTGATGGAGGATGCGGCGCGGATCCTGCTGATGTCCGGTCGGCCGCCGCGCAGGCTGTCGATGACGCAGGCTTTGATGAACGGGCCGCTGCGCGGCATCGTCGCTGCCAAGGCGCGCAAGACGGCAGCCGCGAAGGTGCGCCGCGAGCATTACCCGGCTCCCTTCGCGATCATCGATACCTGGGCCAATCACGGCGGCAACGCGCTGGCCGTGCCGGCTGCTTCGCCATCGTCGCTGGGCGCGATCTTCCGTTCGCCGACGGCGCGCAACCTGATCCGCGTGTTCTTCCTGCAGGAGCGATTGAAGGGCTTCGGCAAGGATGGCGATTTCCGGCCGCGCCACGTGCATGTGCTCGGCGCCGGCGTGATGGGTGGCGATATCGCCGCCGAGTGCGCACTGCGCGGCATGATGGTCACGCTGCAGGACCAGTCGGTCGAGCGTATCGCGCCGGCAATCGCCCGCGCCGTGCAGCGTTTCGGGCGCAAGTTCCGCAGCAAGCCGAGGGAGGCCCGCTTCGCGCTGGATCGCCTGATTCCCGATCCGGCCGGCTATGGTGTCGCGAAGGCCGACGTGATCATCGAGGCGATTTTCGAAGACCTGGAGGCCAAGCGGGCGCTGTTCGCCGACATCGAAAAGCGGGCCCGTCCGGACGCGCTGCTGGCGTCCAACACGTCCAGCCTGCGTATCGCCGATATCGCGACGGCGCTGATGCAGCCCGAACGGCTGGTCGGTATCCATTTCTTCAATCCGGTGGCGGTGCTGCCGCTGGTGGAGGTGGTGCGGACAGCGCAGTCGGGTGACGAGGTTTTCCGGCGGGCGGCGGCTTTCGTGCGCCGGCTCGACAAGCTGCCGCTGCCGGTGAAGGACGAGCCGGGCTTCCTCGTCAATGCGCTGCTCGGCCCCTACATGTACGAGGCCCTGCGCTGCGTGGAGGAGGGCATCGCGCCGGAAACCATAGACGCGGCGCTGGTGGCCTTCGGCATGCCGCTGGGGCCGATCGAGCTGGTGGACACGGTCGGCCTGGACATCGCCGTGGCGGCCGGCAAGGCCCTGGCCGGCGCCGGTGCGGTGATGCCGCGGGCGTTGGCCGAGCGGGTCGAGCGCGGCCAGTTGGGGAAGAAGAGCGGGCAGGGCTTTTACGCGTGGAAGGACGGCAAGGCCCGCAAGGGCAGGCCGGGGGCGATACCGGCCGGTCTGGCGGAGCGGATCATGGCGCCCCTGCGGGCTGCCGCCGAAGCCTGCGTGGCGAAAGGCGTGGTGGACGATGCCGATCTGGCGGACGCCGGGGTTATATTCGGGGCCGGCTTTCCGCCCTTCACCGGCGGACCCTTCCACCAATCCCGCGCGGCTGCGTCTTCTGGCAGCCGGCGCTGACAGGAGTTTCCATGTGCAACATTCCCACCCAATTGCCCTCCGGCAAGATCCCCGTGCTGCGGGTCATGCCGATGCCCCGTGACCTGAACCCGGCGGGCGACGTGTTCGGCGGCTGGATCATGTCCCAGGTGGACATCGCCGGTGCGGTGCCGGCCCACAAGCGCTCCCGCGGCCGGGTGGCCACCATCGCCGTCAATTCCTTCCTGTTCAAGCAACCCATCTCGGTGGGCGACATGGTCAGCTTCTACGCCGAGATCGTGCGCATCGGCAAGAGCTCGATCACCGTCGACGTGGAGGTCTATGCGGAACGCAACCCCGAGAACCCGGTGGTCGTGAAGGTCACCGAGGCGACGCTGACTTACGTAGCGGTAGATGCCAATGGCGTGAAGCGCGAAGTTCCGCCGGAGATTGTTGCATGAATCCAACAGAGCCCCGATTTTCTGCGTAGCAGCAGCCCGTCGGGGCTCTAGAATCGCCGCGGGTTTGCGCTCCCCGTGGTTGCACACAACTAAAGCGCCCTAGTGAGGAGACACAGGTATGAAGATGAAGACCATTGCCCGATTGATGCCCTTGCTTGCCCTTGGCCTCGCCAGCGGTCAGGCCGCCGCCGCAGGCTTCCAGTTGCTCGAGCAGAATGCCAGCGGCCTCGGTAACGCCTATGCGGGTTCCGCCGCGGTGGCGGAGAACGCCAGCACGATCTTCTTCAACCCAGCCGGCATGACCCAGCTGAAGGACCGCGAGGTGTCGGTGGGTCTGGCCGTCGTGCGTCCGACCTTCAAGTTCTCCGACCGGGGCTCCAGCACCGGCGTGCTGGGCGGGGCCGGCAACGGTGGCGATGCAGGGAGCTGGGCCTTCCTGCCCAATGCCTACCTGTCCTGGGCGCTCTCCAAGGATCTGTATGCCGGCGTCGGCCTCGGCGCGCCCTTCGGCCTGATCACTGAGTACGACGACCCGTGGCTTGGCGGTGCGCAGGCGATCAAGTTCGACATCAAGACCTACAACATCAACCCGAGCCTGGCCTATCGGCTCAACGACAAGGTCTCCATCGGCGGCGGGTTGAACATCCAGCGCATCGAGGTGGACTACCGCCGCCAGGCGACAGTGACCGCGGCGGCCCTGGCGGCTACCCACGGGACCTTCTCGGCCGACGACGTGTCCCTCGGCTGGAACCTGGGGGCCTTGTTCACGTTGAGCCCGACGACCAAGGTCGGGGTGTCCTACCGTTCCGAAGTCCGCCACAAGCTCGAAGGCGACCTGAAGGTCGACGGCCCCGCCGCGGGCGCTACCGCCGCCCTGACGACGGGCTCCGCCAAGGCCAATGTGGACCTGCCGGCAACCTTCATCCTCAGCGTCACACAGAAGCTCGACGAGCGCTGGGAGATGCTGGGCGACCTGTCGTGGACCGGCTGGAGCAGCATTCCGAAGGTCGATATCGTGCGCACCTCCGGGCTGCTCAACGGCGTGACGGCGCAGACCCTCGACACCGATTTCCGCGACACCTGGCGCTATGCGCTGGGCGCCAACTACCGCTACAGCGACACGCTGAAGCTCAAGTTCGGCGTGGCCTACGACCAGACCCCGGTGCGCGACCCGCAGCACCGCCTGGTGTCCCTGCCGGACAACAACCGCACCTGGTTCACCACCGGTGCGCAGCTCAAGGTGAACAAGGATTCGGCGGTCGACGTGGGTGTCGCCTACCTGTACGTGCCGGAGTCCCACATCGACAACAATCAGACGGCCCTGGGCCGCGGCCGGGTCACTGGCGTCTATGATGCGCGGGTGTGGATCTTTGGCGCCCAGTATTCGATGGCGTTCTGATCGCTGGCCGGCTTTTCTTTTCCAACCGTTCCCCGGTTCATCCGGGGACTTTGCTGCTGATTCCCGATGGGCCGTTCCGACTCCTCCCTGCCTGACGTCAAGACCCGCATCCTCGACGCTGCCGAGCGCCTGTTCATGGAGAACGGCTACGCCGCGACCTCCGTGCGCATGATTACCGGCGCTGCCGGAGCGCCGCTGGCGCTGGTCAATTATCACTTCGGCTCCAAGCAGGGCTTGATGGAGGCCGTGTATGAACGGGCGCTGGGAAGCCGTGGCGGCAGCCGCGTGAGCTACCTGGACAAGCTGGAGGCCGATGCCGCCGGCGCGCCGATCCCGGTGGATGTGCTGGTGGATGCCTTCCTGTCGTCGGCGCTGCGCCTGACCCGCAAGGACAGCATTCCCGGCGAGGTCTTCAAGCAGCTCATCGGGCGGGCCTTCTACGAGCCCGGGCCGGGCACCGAGGCCTTCTTCCCGACAGAGTACAGGGAGGCGGTGGACCGCTACCGCCAGGCCTTCATGCGTACGCTGCCGCAGCTCTCCCAGGATGACGTGGTGTGGCGCATGTACTTCTTCGTTGGCATCGTGGCCTATGCGATGGCCGGTAAGGACGTGATGCGGATGACCGAGACTTACGCGCTGGCCGATGCAGGCGAGCCGGAGGCCATCATGGCGCGGCTGCGGCCCTTCATCGTCGCGGGTTTCCAGGCGCCTGCCGGGGTGCCGCCGGTTGGGCTGGCAAGCACCTGATTTTTAATCCATGTTGTACCTGAAGGAATCATTGCGCTAAGATTTGAACGATTGTTCAAATTCAACTGCGGCGATGTCGTCCGCGGTTCATGACAAAGGTCCGGTCACGGGCCGAGCCAAAAGGAGACGCATGTGAGCAGACTGATCATTCGCAAGGTGGCTGTGCTTGGTGCTGGCGTGATGGGGGCGCAGATCGCCGCCCATTGCGCCAACGCCGGCGTGCCGGTCGTCCTCTTCGACCTGCCCGCGAAGGAGGGCGACCCCAACGGCATCGCCAGGAAAGCTGTTGAAGGCCTCAGGAAACTGGAGCCGGCACCGCTGGCGGCCAAAGACCGCGCCCAGTTCATCGACGTCGCCAACTACGGCAGCGACCTGGAGCAACTGCGCAGCTGCGACCTGATCATCGAGGCCATCGCCGAGAAGATGGAGTGGAAGCTCGACCTCTACGCAAAGGTCGCGCCTTACGTCCGTGCCGATGCGATCTTCGCGTCCAACACCTCCGGCCTGTCCATCGGGACCCTGTCAGAAGGCATGCCGGTGGCGCTGCGCAGCCGCTTCTGCGGCATCCATTTCTTCAACCCGCCGCGCTACATGGCACTGGTGGAACTGATCGCCACCGGCACCACCGATCCGGCGACCCTCGACGCTCTGGAAAGCTGGCTGACGACCCGCCTCGGCAAAAGCATCGTGCGCGCCAAGGACACGCCCAACTTCGTCGCCAACCGCGTCGGCGTGTTCTCGATCCTCGCGGTGATGCACCACACCGCGCGGCTGGGCCTCGGTTTCGATGAAGTGGATGCACTGACCGGCCCGCTGATTGGCCGCCCGAAGAGCGCTACCTACCGCACCGCCGATGTGGTCGGCCTGGATACCCTGGCCCACGTGATCGGCACCATGCAGGCCACGTTGCCAGGCGATCCGTGGCACGCCTTTTACAAGAGCCCAGATTGGCTGTCCGAGCTGATCGCCAAGGGCGCTCTTGGCCAGAAGACCAAGGGCGGCATCTTCCGCAAGGACGGCAAGGCCATCGTCGTGCTCGACCTGGCGAAGCAGGACTACCGCCCGAGCGCCGGCGAGGTGGCGCCGGAAGTGGCGGCGATCCTGAAGAACCGCAACCCGGTGGAGAAATTCGCCCAGCTGCGCGCCAGCAGCCACCCGCAGGCGCAGTTCCTGTGGGCGATCTTCCGCGACGTGTTCCATTACTGTGCCTTCCATCTGGGCGACATCGCCGACAACGCCCGCGACGTGGATTTCGCGATGCGCTGGGGCTTTGGCTGGGCGCAGGGGCCCTTCGAGACGTGGCAGGCCGCAGGCTGGCAGGCTGTTGCCGAGGCGGTGAAGGCCGACATCGACGCCGGAGCGGCGATGAGCGCCGTACCGCTGCCGGCGTGGGTCTTCGACGGTCGCCAGGGCGTGCATGAGGTCGCAGGCTCGTGGAGCGCGACGGATGCGGCGCTCAAGCCCCGTTCCGCGCTGCCGGTGTATGGCCGCCAGCTCTTCCTGGAGCAGGTGCTGGGCGAAGCCGCGCCGGATGTCGGTGAGACCCTGTGGGAGAACGACGGCGTCCGTCTGTGGAACCTGCCGGCGAAGGATGCGCGTATCGGCATCCTGTCCTTCAAGTCGAAGATGCACAGCATCGGCGACGAGGTGCTGGACGGCGTGCTGGAGGCCGTCGCCCGTGCCGAGCGCGATCTGGACGGGCTGGTGATCTGGCACGAGGCGCCGTTTGCCGTCGGCGCCAACCTGCAGCAGGTGGTGGAAGCCTGCAAGGCCGGCCAGTTCGACATGCTCGAGAAGACCGTCGCCAAGTTCCAGCGCGCCTCCATGGCCCTCAAGCACGCAATGGTGCCGACCGTCGCGGCGGTGCAGGGCATGGCCCTCGGCGGTGGCTGCGAGTTCACGATGCACGCGACCCACCGTGTGCTGGCGCTGGAAAGCTATGTCGGCCTGGTCGAGGCCGGTGTCGGCCTGATTCCGGCCGGCGGCGGCTGCAAGGAGTTCGCGCTGCAGGCGGCGAGCCTGGCCAGCCGGACAGCGGGCGGCGACGTGTTCCCCTTCATCCAGAACATGTTCCAGACCATCGCGATGGCGACGGTGTCGAAGAGCGCGTTGCAGGCCGTCGAGCTGGGTTTCGCCAAGGCTTCGGACGACATCGTCTTCAACGCCCGCGAGTTGTTGCACGTGGCCCTGCATCGGGCCCGGGCGCTGGCCGAGTCGGGCTACCAGCCGCCGCTGGTCCAGCGGGCGATTCCGGTGGCCGGCCGCAACGGCATCGCCACTTGCGAAATGATGCTGATCAACATGCGCGAAGGCGGCTTTATCTCCGCCTGGGATTACCGCGTCGCCAAGGCGGCAGCCACCGCCCTGTGTGGTGGAGAAGTGGATACCAATGCCAGGGTGTCCGAGGAGTGGATCCTCGACGTGGAGCGGGCCCAGTTCGTGGACCTGCTGAAGACCGAAAAGACCCAGCAGCGCATTGTGCACATGCTGGAAACCGGCAAGCCGCTGCGCAACTGAAGGACGGAGACGAAACCATGAGCAAACAGATTCAGGACGCCTATATCGTCGCCGCGACCCGTACGCCGGTGGCCAAGCGCAACGGCATGTTCCGCAACGTGCGGCCGGACGACATGCTGGCCCACGTGCTGCGCGCGGTGGTGGGCCAGGTGCCGGGGCTGGACGCCCACGAGATCGGCGACGTGGTCGTCGGCTGTGCGATGCCGGAAGCGGAGCAGGGCATGAACGTGGCGCGCATTGGCGTGTTGCTGGCCGGCCTGCCCAACACCGTGCCGGGCATCACCATCAACCGTTTCTGCTCGTCCGGCCTGCAGGCGGTGGCGGACGCCGCGGCGCGGATCCGCCTCGGCGAGGCCGACGTGATGATCGCCGCCGGCACCGAGAGCATGACGGTGATGCCGCAGATCATGGGCAACAAGGTGTCCCTCAACCCGAATATCTTCGCGAAGGACGAGAACCTGGGCATCGCCTTCGGCATGGGCCTCACCGCCGAGAAGGTCGCCCAGCAATGGCAGATCGGCCGCGACGAGCAGGATGCCTTTGCGGTGCAGTCCAATCAGCGGGCGGCCGCGGCGATTGCCGCCGGGGCGTTCCGGGATGAGATCACGCCCTACATCGTACGTGCCCATGTGCCCGGCGAGGGCGGTGCGGTGCGTGTCGTCGAGCGGATCTGCGACACCGACGAAGGACCGCGGGCCGATGCGTCGCTGCAGAGCCTCGGCAAGCTGCGCCCGGTGTTCGCCGCCAGGGGCTCGGTGACTGCCGGCAACAGCTCCCAGATGTCCGATGGCGCCGGCGCTGTGCTGCTGATGTCCGAGGCGGCGGTGAAGCGCTACGGTGTCACGCCGATCGCCCGCTTCTGCAGCTATTCGGTGGCCGGCGTGCCGCCGGAGATCATGGGCATTGGCCCGATCGAGGCGATTCCCCGCGCCCTCAAGGCGGCGGGTATCGGCAAGGGCGATCTCGACTGGATCGAGCTCAACGAAGCCTTCGCGGCCCAGGCGCTGGCGGTGATGAAACAACTCGATCTCGACCCGGCCAGGGTCAACCCGCAGGGCGGCGCCATCGCCCTAGGCCACCCGCTTGGCGCCACCGGAGCGATCCGCGCGGCGACGCTGATGAGTGCCTTCCGGCGTACCCAGGCACGCTACGGGATGATCTCCATGTGCATCGGCACCGGCATGGGCGCGGCGGGCGTCTTCGAGAAGCTCTGAGTACGTCTGGTCGGGACGACGGGCGCACTTTCCGTCGTCCTTTTTTTGCGGACAATGATGTCACCGAGATCCAACCAAAACGTCATCGCGAGAACGAGATCATGACTGCACCCATCCTGCTCGACATCGATGCCGGTGTCGCGACCCTCACGCTCAATCGTCCGGCGTCCCTCAACGCCTTGTCCTTCGACATGATGGCGGCGCTGTCCGAGACGACCGGCCAGCTGGCCCGCCGCAAGGACTTGCGGGTCGTGGTGGTCGCCGGGGCCGGCGAGCATTTCATGGCTGGCGGCGACCTGAAGGATTTCGCCGGCCAGCTGCATCTGTCCCCCGAGAGCCGGCTGGCCAGCTTCCGGGCGACCATCGAGCAGCACATCAATCCGGCCATCGAGACGCTGGTCAGCTTGCCAGTGCCGGTGGTCGCCCGTGTGCAGGGCGCCTGTGCGGGCTTCGGTCTGTCCCTCGCGCTGGCCTGCGACCTGGTGCTGGCGGCCGACAACGCCTATTTCACCACCGCCTACGCGAGCATCGCGCTGAGCGGCGACGGTGGCGTGTCGTGGCTGCTGCCGCGCATCGTCGGGCGGCACAAGGCCTACGAGTTGCTGCTGCTTGCCGAGCGCTTCGACGCCGCGGAGGCGCTGCGGCTCGGTGTCGTGAACAAGGTCGTCCCGCTGGCGGAGCTGGATGGCAGCGTCGACAAGCTGGTGCGCCGCATCGTCGACGGACCGCGGGAAACCCATGCGGAGATGAAGCGCCTGCTCGGCCAGTCGGCCTGCCATTCCCTCGATGCCCAGCTGCAGCTGGAGGCCGAGGCCTTTGCCCGCTGTGCGGCGCGGCCGGACTTTGACGAGGGGATCAATGCTTTCCTGGGCAAACGCAAGCCGCGCTTCAACGGTTGAGACGATAGGCCAGCAGTCCCAGCCATTCATGCACGGCATACCAGCCGGCATAGGCCGTATTCATGCTCGGCATTGCCGCCAGGGCGTCGTCGCCACCGGAGGGGCCGCTGAGATAGGCGGTCGGCGCCGGCATGACCTGAAGGCCGGCGTGTTCGAACGCTTCTACCGAGCGCTGCATGTGGGCTGCATGGGTGACCAGCACGATGCGGTGGACGCCGGCCGGCAGCAGCATGGCGGCACTGAAGTCCGCGTTCTCGCGAGTGTCCCGCGAGCGGGTTTCGATCCACTTCACGGGAGTCCGGAAATCATCCTCCAGGGCCGCCTTCATCAGTTCCGCTTCCGTTTCCTTTTGCGACGGCCGCGTCGTGCCGCCGCTCACCATGACCGGCAAGCCGGAGCGGCGTGCCAGACGGGCGCCGTAGCGCAAGCGTTCGAGGGTCAGGCGATTGACTGTCTTGCCGCCGAACTCGGGGGCGTACTGGCGCATGCCGCCACCGAGAATGACGATCGCGTCGGCCTGGCGCAGCGTCGTTTCGTCGATCGGCATGAAGCCGCCTTCGAGGCCACGCACCAGCGGTGCGACCGACAAGGGTGTGACCAGCAGTAGGGCCGCGAGCAGGCCGCTCCAGGCCAAGAGTTTTCCGGTACGTGGGTGGCGGCGCAGCAGCAGGAGGCCCACTGCAACGAGCAGAAGAGGGCCCAGTGGGGGCAAAAGAAGAGCGGAAACGAGCTTTTTCAGAAAGAACATGAGTAAAAGGGGCGTGCCAGGGGGCTGCCACATTGTCGGTGAGGGTCGGCGCGGCTATTATCCAGCGTCACTCGTCGGCCGTGCAGGCCGGCTGCCATCAGGGGAACGATCATTATCTGCATCGGGTTTGAATCAAACGGGTACGACAGGGCGGCCGGGGAGCGCACGCGATGATAAATATCGGTGTGCGCGAGGTGATCCTGGCGCTGGTCGCCGTGTTGAGTCTCTACCTGGTGGTGGTGCTGTTCCGCCTTGCAAGCCATCGGCGTGGCGCTGCGCAGCCCGCCGCGCCGGAGCCGTCGCGCGCGGAGATCGCCGATAAGCCGGTAGGGCGGTCGCCGGCGCCTCTGCCTGCGCCCGAGCAGGACCAGGAGCAGGCCGAAGTATCCAGGGATTTGCTCAACGAACTCGAAATCCAGCAACTGCGCCAGGATGTAACGCGCCTGCGGGCCGACAGCGATTTTCTGCGCCGCGAACTGGCGGTGATGCGCCACGACGTAGACCAGATCGGCGAGCAGGCGCGCAATGAACAGCAGCAGGCCGCCCAGGCGGCGCGGGAGCGTTCCCAATACACCCGTCCGGTTTCGCCGCAGCACTCGGAAGCGATGTTGCTGGCGGGGCGGGGCATGAGTGCGGCACAGGTTGCGGAGCACTGCGGAATTTCGGTCGCCGAGGCCGAACTGGTTTGTGCTCTGGCGCGCGCGGAGAGCGGATCATGACGGAACGCAATAATGACGCAGCTGACGACGTGGCAGGCGACGAGGATCCGCGCAAGCAGTTGTTGATCCGCGCCGGCGTGGCCGGCGGGCTGATCGCCGCGATGCTCGGTGGGCTCGCCATTTTCGATTATGCGTCCCGGCCGCCGGCGCCCGCCGAAGCGCCGCTGCCGACCCGACCCATCGCGCCGGCCCAGGTGACGCCTGAAGTGGGGCGGGATGCGCCGCCGGATGTGTTGCGGGCCGGGAGCGAGGAAGCCGCACCGGAGGCGGCGGCGCCCCAGGAGGAGTCCGCGCCGCCGATGCTGCCGGGCGGTGACGTCGCATCGGATACGGAGGCGCCGTCCCGCGCGATGCGCAGCGGGCGTATCGGCGAGGTCAGTCGAGGTGTGCCGCCGCATGCGGGCAGTACGGCCCATGCGCCGGCGTCGCCGGTACAGGGGGGCGCGCCTGCCCAGCAGCCTGCTCCTGCGGCACCGGCGGTAAGCGCATCGGCGCCGACTGCTGCGGCTGTTCCGCATCAGCCCGCGCCCCAGGAGTCCCCGCGTCCGGCGCCGGCTGCTCCCCCGGCTGCCCGTCCTTCCGTTGCCGCCGCGCCGGCCGTGCCCGCTGCTCCGGCGGTGTCGACGCAGCGCCAGGCCGTACCCGCGGTGCCGGCAGCGAATGCAGCGGCTCCGGTTGCCGCCAGCCCGGCGCAGCCATCGCGGCCCTATGTGCTGGAGTTCGGTGTGTTCACCAGTGCGGCCAACGCCGAGGCCTTGCGGGCGCGGCTCGCCCAGGTCGGAATTCCGTCCCAGCTGGAAATGCGCGTGGTGGTGGGGCCGTTTGCCGATCGCAAGGAAGCTCTTGCCGCGCAGGCACGCCTGCGTGAGAAGGGTATCGATCCGGGAACCCTGCAGCCCCTCGGGCGCTGAGTCCCCGAGCGCGCCTGTCCGGCGCGCACTACTTCCGGCTTATTCCGTTTCGATGGTCAGCGCGTGGCCGCTGCGGCAGTGCAGCGCGAGCCCGTGGCGGCCGGCGGTGGCTTCAGCGGTCCACACCGCTGCGGCCTCACCGAGGCTGCGGGCGATTTCATAGCCTCGCTGTTTCAGCCAGGACGGATCCACGTGACGGGCCACCAGGCGCGGCGCATTGGGTTGGCGGGGCGAGGCGAGGACGAGGTTGTAGATTCCCATGGCAATCTCCAGAGAGTTTTGCAATGGGGGCCAATCTAGCCGCAGAGTATGACGGTTGTTGGTGGTAGGGCCTTGCGGGCGTCTGTCAGCCGAACTGCAGGCTGTCGGCAAAGGACAGGGCTTCGAGGTGGGCCCGGTTGACCTGCTCCGCCGACAGATGGAGCGCTTCCGCCTGGGCAGTGAGGTTCTTCGCGTCGAAGCCTTCCAGCGCACAGGCCAGCTTGAGGAAGGGCGCATACACGCCATCGCCGGTGAGCAGTGCGTCGGCGATGCCTGCCGGCAGGTGCATTTCTTCCAGGGCCGTCTGGAGGCTGGCGCCGAGCAGCAGGTGCAGCATCGAGAACGCACCGGTGATGAACAGGTTGTCCAGTTCGCCCTTGTCGAAGAAGGCCGAGCCGATCTTTTCCATGAAGCGCCCGCGTGCGATGGCCGTCTGCATCAGCGCCGGCGCGGACGGGTCGCGGCTGGCCGACACGAGCAGCACCGACAGCCATTTGTTGAGCTTCTCGTAGCCGAGGATGGTCACCGCGTGGCGGAAGGACTGGATCTCGCACATCAGTCCGAAACCGGCCGAGTTGATGTAGCGCAGCAGCTTGTAGGACAGGGCCACGTCCTGCTTGAGGACGGTCTCGATCTCCTTCACCTCGGCGTTCTTGCGCACCAGGTTCATGAGCCGGACGATCTGCGCGTGGGACGGTGCCAGCTTGCCGTCGGTCTTGATGCCGCGCAGGAAGAACCAGCCGGATGCGCCGTCGTAGCCCTGGGCGACTGATTCCTTGAAGCTGGGCACGTCGGGCAGGCCCCAGGCGAGGGACAGGCCCGGCGGATCGGCGGGCAGCGGGTGGCGCTTGGCGTCGATGATCACGAAGCGCCACGGCACGTTGGGCGGGAGCACCGTGTCGGGCTGATACCAGGTCAGGTTGAGGCTGACGCCGTTGGCCTGCAATTGGGGGAGGAGCTGCAGCGTCAGCGGATGGCCGATGGACTGGGTCGGGATCTCGATCATCGCGTTGGACGGCGCGATCCATTCCAGCAGGTCGGGCGTTGGAACCAGCTTGTACAGGCTGACGAATACCGGATGGGTGGCCGGCCACGCGTCGGCGAGACCGTCGAGAGTTTCCACGGCCTGGGGTACCGACGTGGCGTGAACGACCAGCCGGTTGGCGGTGATCTTGTACTGCTTGTTGATGACGGGTTCGCGGGTGATCAGCGCTGCATTGCTCATGGACTCGGGGCTCCGTTACGCGGGCTCAGGCCGCCTGGGCGTCGTTCGAGAAACTGAAGGCGTCGGCGTAGAAGGCCTCCACCGGCAGGCCGCAGCGCTCGGTGAGGTCCTTGCGGGCCGCGTCGATCATCGCTGGCGAACCACAGGCATACACCTCGTGGCCAGACAGGTCGGGCAGGTCGGCCATCAGTGCCGCATGGGCGAAGCCGGTGCGGCCCGTCCAGTTGTCGCCGGCAGGTGCATCGGAGAGCACTGGTACGAGGCGGAAGCCCGGCAGGTGCTCTTCCCAGCTGCGGGCGACGTCGAGCTGATACAGGCCGGCCGCGTTGCGGCTGCCCCAGTAGAGGGTCATCGGGCGCTTGAGGCCGGTGGTGATGGCGTTCTCGACGATGCTCTTGATCGGCGCGAAGCCGGTGCCGCCGGCCAGCAGCACCACGGGCTTCGGCGAACCCTCCTGCAGCCGGAAACTGCCCAGCGGGCCTTCGAAGCGCAGGATGTCCTTTTCCTTGAGCTTCTCGAAGACGTGGGTGGTGAACTGGCCGCCGGGTACCAGGCGGATGTGCAGTTCGAGGAAGTCGGCGCCGGTCGGGGCGTTGGCGATGGAGAAGCTGCGCCGCTTGCCATCGGCGAGCAGGAAGTCGATGTACTGGCCGGCCACGAACTGGAACTTCTCGCTGCTCGGCAGCTTGATCTCGAGGGCGATCACGTCGTCGGCAACGCGGCTGATCTTCTGTACGCGGCACGGCAGTTTCTTGACCGGGATGTCGCCGGCGCGGGTCACCTGGCGTACCTCGATGCTCAGGTCGGAGCGGGGCTGGGCGCAGCACAGCAGGGTCAGGCCACGCTCGCGCTCCTCGGCGGTCAGCGTGGATTCCGAGTAACGCCCGATGTCCACCTCGCCGGACAGGACCTGGCTCTTGCAGACGCCGCAGGCGCCGTCGCGGCAGCTGTAAGGCAGCAGCAGGCCGGCCGTGAGGGCGGCTTCGAGGAGGGTTTCGTCGGCTTTGGCAGAATACTGGAGTCCGCTGGGTTGGAGGGTGACCTGGAACGACATGATGGGTGGCCGTGAGATAATCGATTAATGAAACGTCGAAATATGAAGAAAGTGCTGATCGTCGGCAGCGGAGACGTGGCCCGCCGGATCATTCCGTGGCTGGCGCGGCGCTTTTGCGTGCGTGCGGTGGTCCGCCGGGCGGAGGAGGGTGCCGCACTGCGGGCCCTGGGCGCGCAGCCCATCGTGGCCGACCTGGATCAGCTCGCCAGCCTGAGACGTCTCGCCGGTATTGCCGATTACATAGTGCATTGCGCGCCGCCGCCCGCCGTGGGGCGAGATGATCCGCGTACCCGACATCTGCTGGCAGCTCTTGTGCATCGCGGAAGTCTACCACGACGGCTAAGCTATATTAGTACCACCGGTGTCTATGGGGACTGCGGCGGTGCCCGGGTCGAGGAGACGCGCGCGCCGCGGGCGGCGTCGGCGCGTGGCCTCCGGCGCATGGCTGCAGAGGCGCATCTGCGGGCCTTCGGGCAGCGCACCGGATGCCGTGTGAGTATCCTGCGGGCGCCGGGGATCTACGATGCCTTCGAGCGCCTGCCGGTGGCCCGCCTGCACAAGGGCGACCCGGTGCTGGCGCCGGAAGATGACGTGTTCACCAACCACATCCATGCCGACGACCTGGCGCACCTGCTGCCCCTGGCCCTGTTCCGCGCAGGGCCGAACCGGGTCTATAACGCCTGCGACGACAGCGAACTGCGCATGGGCGAGTATTTCGACCTGGTCGCCGACACGCTGGGCCTGCCGCGTCCGCCCCGTATGCCACGGGCCGAACTGGCCGGCCGCCTGTCGGAGCTGACGCTTTCCTTCATGGCCGAGTCCCGCCGTCTGAAGAACGATCGCATCAAGCGGGAGTTGCGCGCGCGCCTGCTTTATCCGACGGTTGCCGATGCGCTGCGCACGCGTCCCGCCGCTTCCTGAATACTTTCATCCTCCGAGTCGAGACCATGCTCTATCTGAGTATCAAAGCCCTGCACATCATTTTCGTCGTCAGCTGGTTTGCAGGCCTGTTCTACCTGCCACGCCTGTTCGTCAATCACGCGATGGTCACCGACAAGGCCACCATCGAGCGCCTGGCGCTGATGGAGAGCAAGCTCTATCGTTTCATGACGCCGCTGGGCATCCTGGCCGTCGGCCTGGGCATGTGGTTGTGGTTCGGTTTCGGCTTGGCCGGCGGCTGGCTGCACGCCAAGACCGCGCTGGTCACGCTGCTGATCGTCTATCACCTGTATTGCGGCCGCCTGATGCGCGCCTTTGCTGAAGGGCGCAACACGCGCAGCCACGTGTGGTACCGCGTCTTCAACGAAGTGCCGGTGCTGGTGCTGTTCGTCGTGGTGTTCCTGGTCGTCCTGAAGCCCTTTTGATTTTCCGAACGGATTGCAATCTTGAATTTCTTTGCCCCCTGTCCCCGCGGCCTCGAGCCGCTCCTCGCCGATGAACTCCGCGCCCTCGGCGCCACCGATGCCAAGGATATTCCTGGTGGCGTGCAGTTTTCCGGCGACTGGGCCCTGTGTTACCGCGCCAACCTGGAGAGCCGCCTGGCGACCCGCGTGCTGTGGCAGATCAGCATGGGCCGCTACCGCAGCGAGGAGGACGTGTACCGCATCGCCTACGCGCCGACCTGGGCCCGCTGGTTCACGCCCGACCAGACCATCCGCGTGTTCGTCACCGCCCACAAGTCGCCGCTGCGCAGCCTGGAATTCACGACGCTGAAGATCAAGGACGCGGTGTGCGACCACTTCCGCACCGTCGCCGGCCGCCGCCCGAACGTGGACACCCAGGCGCCGGAC
Source organism: Zoogloea sp. GW822-FHT05C07 (assembly GCF_058800215.1). Taxonomy (NCBI): domain Bacteria; kingdom Pseudomonadati; phylum Pseudomonadota; class Betaproteobacteria; order Rhodocyclales; family Zoogloeaceae; genus Zoogloea; species Zoogloea sp. GW822-FHT05C07. Next base: position 535,079 of record NZ_CM179510.1, on the reverse strand, counting down.
ATCCGCATCCACGCCTTCCTGTCGGCGGATACCGTCACGCTGTACCTGGATACCTCCGGCGATCCGCTCTACAAGCGCGGTTTCAAGCAGGCCGCGGTGGAAGCGCCGCTGAAGGAGAACCTGGCCGCCGGCATCCTGCGCCTGACCGGCTGGAAGCCGGGCGAGGAGGCCTTGTGCGACCCGATGTGCGGCAGCGGCACCTTCCTCATCGAAGCGGCCCAGATGGCCCTCGACGTGGCGCCGGGCCTTGGGCGACACTTCGCCTTCGAGCGCTTCAAGCACTACGAGCGTGATACCTGGCTGCCGATCCGCAAGGCCGCCGAGGCGCGCCGTCAGGCGCCGCGCAAGCTGGAGATCTACGGTTCGGACATCCTCGAGTCCCAGCAGCGCAAGGCCTATGTGAACCTGCGCAGCGCGGGCCTGGAGGGCTGTGTGGAAGTGGGGCGGGCCGATCTGCTCGACCTTCAGGCCCCGGCACCGGCCGGCGTGCTGATCGCCAACCCGCCCTACGGCGTGCGCCTGTCGGATACCGCCGAACTGGAAGCCTTCTACCCCAAGCTTGGCGATGCGTTGAAGGCCAACTGGACCGGCTGGCGTTGTTACTTCTTCACGGGTGACCCGGCACTGCCGAAGGGCGTCCGCCTCAAGGCCAGCAAGCGCACCCCGCTGTTCAATGGCGCCATCGAATGCCGTCTGTTCGAATATCTGATGGTCACGGGCTCAGCCCGCAAACCGAAGCCTGCAGAATCAGATAACTAAGCCGCCTCGCTCGAACCGAAGCGCCCGAACGGGGGAAGAAGGCGTAGCGAGCGGCCCGATGCTGTGACGAGAAGCACCGCCGTACAAGAGTACGGCGAGCACCGCAGTCGCGAGATCGGGCCGCGCAGTAGCTTTAAGGGCGTCTTTAGACGATGTCGAGGTTCTGGAGGCCCGGTGAGATCGCGTCCCGGTCGCCGCGGCGGCTTTTCAGCTTGATTTGCAGGCGCAGGTCGTTCATCGAGTCGGCGTTGCGCAGGGCATCTTCGTAGCTGATCAGGCCCCGCTCGTAGAGGTCGAACAGGCTCTGGTCGAAGGTCTGCATGCCGAGCTCGCTGGAGCGCTTCATGACTTCCTTGATGCCCGGGATCTCGCCCTTGAAGATCAGGTCGGAGATCAGCGGCGAATTGAGCATGACCTCTACTGCCGGCACGCGGCCCTTGCGGTCGCACATCGGCAACAGGCGTTGGGAGATCAGCGCCCGCAGGTTGAGGGACAGGTCCATCAGCAACTGGTGGCGGCGCTCTTCGGGGAAGAAGTTGACGATCCGGTCGATGGCCTGGTTGGCGCTGTTGGCGTGCAGCGTGGCCAGGCACAGGTGGCCGGTTTCGGCAAAGGCGATGGCGTAGTCCATCGTTTCCCGGTCGCGGATTTCGCCCATCAGGATCACGTCCGGGGCCTGACGCAGGGTGTTCTTCAGCGCCGGTTCCCAGGATTCGGTGTCGATGCCGACTTCCCGCTGCGTCACGATGCAGTTCTTGTGGGCATGCACGAACTCGATCGGATCTTCGACGGTGATGATGTGGCCGTAGCTCTTCTCGTTGCGGTAGTCCACCATCGCCGCCAGCGAGGTGGTCTTGCCGGTGCCGGTACCGCCGACGAAGATCACCAGGCCGCGCTTGGACATGGTGATGTCCTTCAGCACCGGCGGCAGGCCGAGGTCGTCGAAGGTCGGGATCTTCTGCGGGATGGTCCGCAGCACCATGCCGACCTGGCCCTGCTGGATGAAGGCGTTGGCGCGGAAGCGGCCGATGCCCGGCGGAGAGATCGCGAAGTTGCACTCCTTGGTGGCTTCGAATTCCTGGGCCTGGCGGTCGCTCATGATCACCCGCGCCAGTTCCATGGTGTGGGTGTGGGTGAGTTGCTGGTTCGACTGCGGCACGATCTTGCCGTCGATCTTGATCGCCGGCGGGAAGGCCGCCGTGATGAAGAGGTCGGAGCCATTCTTCTGCAGCATCAGCCGCAGCAGGTCGTGCATGAACTTGAGGGCCTGATCGCGTTCCATGGTGCGTTCCTGTCACCGGCGCGGCCGGTGGTTGTTGCGGTTTTAGGACGGGGACGAAGAGGCTTTAGGCCGGGAAACTGTCCTTGTTCTGGGCTTTCAGACGGGCTTCGGCGCCCGCCACGATATTGCGCCGGACCAAATCGGCCAGGCACTGGTCGAGGGTCTGCATCCCGACGTTCTGACCGGTCTGGATCGCCGAGTACATCTGGGCGACCTTGTTCTCCCGGATCAGGTTGCGGATCGCCGGGGTGCCGATCATGATCTCGTGGGCGGCGACACGGCCGGTGCCGTCCTTGGTCTTCAGCAGGGTCTGGGAGATCACCGCGCGCAGGGACTCGGACATCATCGCGCGGACCATGTCCTTCTCGGCGGCCGGGAAGACGTCCACGATACGGTCGATGGTCTTGGCGGCGGACGAGGTGTGCAGCGTGCCGAACACCAGGTGGCCGGTTTCGGCGGCGGTCAGGGCCAGGCGGATGGTTTCCAGGTCGCGCATTTCACCGACCAGCACCACGTCCGGGTCTTCCCGCAGCGCCGAGCGCAGCGCCGCGTTGAAGGAGTGGGTGTCGCGCATGACTTCCCGCTGGTTGATCAGGCAGCGCTTGGACTCATGAACGAATTCGATCGGATCCTCGATGGTCAGGATGTGGCCGTATTCGTTCTCGTTGACGTAGTCAACCATCGCCGCCAGCGTCGTGGACTTGCCCGAACCCGTCGGGCCGGTGACCAGCACGATGCCGCGCGGCTGGATGGCGATGTCCTTGAAGATCTTCGGGCAGTTGAGTTCCTCGAGGGTCAGCACCTTGGACGGAATGACCCGGAAGACCGCCGCGGCGCCGCGGTTCTGGTTGAAGGCGTTGACCCGGAAGCGTGCCAGGTTGGGGATCTCGAAGGAGAAGTCGGTCTCGAACTGTTCCTCATACTGCTTGCGCTGGGAGTCGTTCATGATGTCGTACACCATGCCGTGGACGTCCTTGTGCACCAGCGCGGGCAGGTTGATGCGGCGCACGTCGCCGTGCACGCGGATCATCGGTGGCAGGCCGGCCGAAATATGCAGGTCGGATGCCTTGTTCTTGACGGTGAAAGCGAGCAGTTCGGTGATGTCCATCGTGGTGACTCGTTGCGTGCTGCAGGATTACGGGTGACTGGGCTGAGCGTGCAAAACGGGCCGCGCCAGGGCCGATGCTATACTCAACGGCCTCTTTAGCCCAGATTCACGCTTTGGAAGATTATAAGTCAGGCATTTCCGGCCGCCTTCAAAACCTTGTCATGCGCATCGCGTCGGCGGCGCAGGCGGCGGGGCGTCAGCCGGCCGAAGTCCGCCTGCTGGCGGTGAGCAAGACCTGGCCCGCCGACAGCGTGCGCGAGGCCGCCGCCGCGGGGCAACAGGCCTTCGGCGAGAACTACGTGCAGGAAGGTGTGGCCAAGGTCGAGGCGCTGAGTGGCCTCGGTCTCGAATGGCATTTCATCGGTCCCCTGCAAAGCAACAAGACGCGGCAGGTCGCCAACCACTTTGCGTGGGTGCATTCCATCGACCGCCTGAAGATCGCCGAGCGCCTGTCCGAGCAGCGTGACGTGCATCTGCCGCCGCTCGATGTGTGCATTCAGGTCAATGTGAGCGGCGAGGACAGCAAGAGCGGCGTGGCACCGGCCGAACTGGCGGAACTGGCGAGGGCCGTGGCCGCGCTGCCGCGCCTGCGTCTGCGCGGGCTGATGGCGATCCCCGAGCCGACCTCCGACGTGGCCGTGCAGCGGGCGCGGTTTGCCAGCCTGCGGGCCCTGCGCGATGAACTCAATGGGGCCGGCTACGGTCTTGATACGCTGTCGATGGGCATGTCCGACGACCTCGAAGCGGCGATCGCCGAAGGTTCGACGATGGTCCGCGTGGGCACGGCGATCTTCGGATCACGCGCCTGAAGCATTTCCCTTTGAATCCAACTGGTGGAACGAATCCGATGAAAATCACCTTCCTGGGTGGCGGCAACATGGCGGCGGCCCTGATCGGCGGCTTGGTCAAGCAAGGTTTCAAGGCGGCGGACGTGCAGGCCGTCGAGCTGTCGGCCGAAGGCCGCGCCAAGCTGGAAAGCCTCTTCGGTGTGCGCGCCGTCGAATCCCTCGACGACCAAGCGCTGGCCTGCGACGTGCTGGTGCTGGCGGTCAAGCCGCAGCAGCTGAAGGCCGCCGTGGCGCCGATTGCCGGCCGCCTGAGCACGCAGGTGGTGGTCAGCATCGCCGCCGGCCTGCGCCTGACCGACATCAGCCGCTGGCTGGGTGATTACCGCAAGCTGGTGCGGGCCATGCCCAACACGCCGGCCCTGATCGGCGCCGGCATCACCGGCCTGTTCGCCGACCCGTCCGTCGATGCGGATGGGCGCGACGCCGCCGCCAAGGTGCTGGCGGCTGTCGGCAGCGTGGTGTGGGTGGTCGACGAGGCGCAGATCGACGGCGTCACCGCTGTGTCCGGTAGCGGCCCGGCTTATGTCTTCCACTTCATCGAATGCCTGCAGGCGGCTGGTGAGTCCCTCGGCTTCGATGCCGACACGGCCCGCAAGCTGGCCATCGACACGGTGCTCGGCTCGGCCAAGCTGGCGGCCAGCAGCGACGAATCCCCGGCGGTGCTGCGTGAGCGCGTCACTTCCAAGGGCGGCACCACCGCCGCGGCGCTGGCGTCCTTCGCCGCCGACGGCTTCCCGGCCATCGTGACCCGCGCGGTGGCAGCGGCCGAGGCCCGCGGCCGCGAGCTGGGCGAACAGCTCGGCCGCGACTGAGAACGGAGCCGACCATGCTCGGAAACCTGTTCCTGACCATCGTCGAAACCCTCGGCAGTCTGCTTTCCGGCGTGCTGCTGGCGCGCTTCGTGATGCAGTGGCAGCGGATTTCCTTCCGCAACCCGATCGGCAACTTTGTGCTGGCCACCACCGACTGGGTGGTGGTGCCGCTGCGCCGCGTCATCCCGGGGCTTTTCGGGCTGGATATCGCCAGCCTGCTGCCGGCCTGGATCGTGCAGACGCTGGTGGTGTTCGTCACGCTGTGGGTGCGCGGCATCATCGGCATCACCGATCCCGTCAGCCTGCTGGTGGTGATGTGGGGCGTCGGCCTGCTCGAAACCCTCAAGGCGGCGCTGTACCTGCTGATGGGCGTCGTGCTGATGTCGGCGATCCTGTCGTGGGTCAATCCCTACGCGCCGATGGCGGGCGTCATCAACGCGCTGGCCGAGCCTTTCCTGCGTCCGTTCCGCCGCGTCATCCCGGCCATTGGTGGGGTGGACCTGACGCCGATCGCGTTGCTGCTGGTGCTTCAGGTGCTGCTCAGCGCGCTGGCGATGGGCAAGTACATGCTGATCGGCCTGGCCTGAGCATGACCTGGCTGAGCCGGGCTGCCGACGGCAGCGTGATCCTGACGCTGCACATCCAGCCCGGCGCCAAGAAGACCGAGTTCGCCGGCCTGTACGGCGAGGCCCTCAAGATCCGTCTCGCCGCGCCGCCGGTGGACGGCAAGGCCAACGCGGCCTTGATCGCCTTTCTGGCCAAGACCTGCGGAGTGCCCAAGGCATCCGTCGAACTGGTCAGCGGCGACACCTCGCGCAGCAAGCGGGTCCGCGTGAGTGGCGCCGACCCCGCGCATCTCCTCGCGCTGGAGCAGGCTGCCGTCTGAATTTCCAGCCCCCTTCAGGCCAGCCCTCATACCGCTACTTGAGCGGACCGGCGGGGCTGCTGCCGGTCGTACCGCAGGTTCTCAGGGATACAGCCCACGCATCTCGCGCGCCTTGAGGATGCGCTCGCAGGCCAGGATGAAGGCCGCGGTGCGCAGGCTCACCTGCCGGGCGCGGGCGGTGTCGCGGATGTGCACGTAGGCTTCTTCCATGATGCGGTCGAGGCGGGCGTTGATCTCGTCCTCCGACCAGAAGAAGCTGGAGAAATCCTGCACCCATTCGAAGTAGCTCACCGTCACGCCGCCGGCGTTGGCGAGCACGTCGGGCACCACCTGGATGCCGCGCGCGGCGAGGATGTCGTCGGCCTCCGGCGTGGTCGGGCCGTTGGCGCCTTCGAGCACGATGCGGGTGCGGATGCGCGGGGCGTTGTGGAGGGTGATCTGTTGCTCCAGCGCCGAGGGCACCAGGAAGTCGCTTTGCACATCCCAGAAGCTGTCGTCGGGAATACGCTCGCCGTCGCGGAACTCGGCCAGCGGGCGGCCGGCGGCGACCCACGCCAGCAGGGCCGGGACGTTGAGCCCACCCGGGTGGAACAGGGTGCCGGACACATCCTGCACGGCTACCACATGGGCGCCGGCCTCGTGGAAGCAGCGCGCCGCGGTGCCGCCCACGTTGCCGAAGCCCTGGATGGCGACGCGCGCGCCGCTCATCGGGATGCCGGCGTCCTTGGCCGCCGCCGCGCCCACCACGAAGACGCCGCGCCCGGTGGCGTCCCGGCGGCCGAGGCTGCCGCCCAGGCTCAGCGGTTTGCCGGTGACGACGCCGGTGGCGGTGCGGCCCTGGTTGATGGAGTAGGTGTCCATCATCCAGGCCATGATCTGTTCGTTGGTGTTAACGTCCGGTGCCGGGATGTCCTTGTCCGGCCCGATCAGCACGTTGAGCTCACTGGTGTAGCGGCGGGTCAGGCGTTCCAGCTCGCCGTGGCTGAGGGTTCGCGGGTCGACCCGGATGCCGCCCTTGGCGCCGCCGTAGGGCACGCCGACGGCGGCGTTCTTGACGGTCATCCAGCCGGCCAGCGCCATCACTTCGGAGAGGGTCACGTCCTGGTGGAAGCGGATGCCGCCCTTGCCGGGGCCGCGGGAGGTGTTGTGGTGCACCCGGTAGCCCTCGAAGTGGGCCACCGTGCCGTCGTCCATTTTTACCGGCACGTCCACGATGAGGACGCGCTTGGGGCGCTTGAGGGTGTCGACCCAGTAGGTCAGCTCGCCCAGATAGGGCGTCACCCGGTCGATCTGCTGCATGTAGACGCCCCAGGGGCCGGCGTCGTTGCCGGGGCGGAGGTAGGAAGGCAAGGGGTCGAGCATGGTGTCTCCTTGGGGGGCGGAGGAGTGCAGGGCGCCGGCGGGATGGCCGCTGTACCGGCGCCCCAGGGAGGTTAGAAGTTGTACTTGACGGCGCCCTGGACGCGGCTGGAGGTGCCTTCGGCGCCGCCTTCAACCTTGCGCTGGGACCACACGTATTCCATGCCCACGTCGAGCTGGGAGGCGGCCTTCCAGATCAGGTTGGCGTGCACCTGGCGGGTGTCGGTGTTGAGTCCGGTGATGTCGCCGAAGCCGGTCTTGTTGTTGATGTGGGTGGCGTTGAGGGACACGGTGGTGCGCAGCACGGTGTTCCAGAAGTGCTGCAGGGCCAGGTAGCCGCCGGCCGCCTTCTGGGCCGACAGGGTGCCGGTGCTGGCGTCGTAGGCGGCGGCGCCATATACGTCCTGGATGTAGCGGCCGATGCCCTGGCCGCCGTTGAGCTGGTAGAGCACCGTGTCGTTGGCGCCCAGCTTGAGGGAGCCGCCGACGCCCAGTGCCCAGCCGTTGGTGGAGGCGCGGTGATCGCCGTTGCCGTCGTCGGCCTTCAGCGGGCGCACCAGGGCGCGCACGTTGAAGTGGCCGTAGTCACCGCTGTGCTGCCACTTGGCGGTGAGGTCGGCGCCGCGGTCGATGGCGGTCACGTTGCCGCCGTTGTCGCGGGCGTCGGTCTGGGGGTTTTCCACCGATACGGAGAACTGGCTGGCGCTGCCGACGGCGGTGGTGTAGCGCAGCTGGGGCTGGCGGATGAAGACCTGGCCGGTGGGGCCGTTGAACTCCAGGGTCTCGGGCATGGCGTCCAGGTCCATGAAGTTGGACCAGGTCTGGCCGGCCAGCCAGTTGCCGACGGTGCCGTAGGCGTGGCGCAGGCGCGGGCGGGCGGAGTTGGTGTAGGTCTCGCTGCCTTCGTCGGTGAAGAAGTCGAACTCGATCTTGGTCTTGATCTCGCCCAGCTCGCTGGGGCTGGCGGTCTGCATGTTGATCCGCGAAGTACGGGCGCTGAAGGTGGTGGTGCCCTTGCGCCTGGCGTCGGCGCTGCCGTCGAGGGCGATGTCGGCGGCGCTCACTGCGCGGCCCTGGTTGCCCTTGATGTCGTAGATGGCGTCGAGCTGCACATAGCCGCCGAACTTGATGGAGGTCTCGGTGCCCGGCACCTTGAAGGAGCCCGGCATGGAGCCGCGGGTGACCACGTCGGCCGGGTTGAGGGCCGGCGCCGGCGCTGCGGCGGCCACGGGGGCGGCGGCGACCGGGCGGTTTTCCAGCTGCTCGATGCGCGCCTGCATCTTCAGGAGCATGGCTTTCAGGTCTTCCACTTCGCCGGCACAGGCGACGCCGGGCAGGGAAAGGACGCCGGCGGCGGTGAGGGCGAGGATCAGTTGCGGCTTCTTCATGGTGCGGACTCCCAATTTGACGGTGATGAAAACGGTTTCAGCAGGCAAGGCGCGCCCCTGCGCGGCGGGGCGCATCGAAATTCGGTCCGGGGTGAACCCCGTGTTATCGGGTAGGGGGCCGCAGCCCCCGGGACGGGGACTGCGGCGGGAGGGCGTTTAGCCCTGGGCGGCGAGGACCGCGCGCAGACTGGCTTCAAGCACGTCGAAGCCTTCTTCGAGCAGCGCGTCGTCGAGGGTCAGCGGCGTCATCAGGCGGATCACGTTGCCGTAGCTGCCGCAGGACAGCAGCAGGAGCTGGCGCTTGAAGGCTTCGGCGACCAGGGCCTTGGTGATCTCCGGAGCCGGGCGGGTGCGCTCGGCGTCATGGAAGAACTCGATCGCCACCATCGCGCCGAGGCCGCGCACGTCGCCGATGCACGGCGCCCAGCTGGCCATGTCGCGCAGGCGGGCCTGCATGCGCTCACCGATCTGCACGGCGCGCTCGCACAGCTTCTCTTCTTCCACTGCGTCGAGCACGGCCAGCGCGGCGGCGCAGGCCAGCGGGCTGCCGGAATAGGTGCCGCCGAGGCCGCCGGGGGAGACGGCGTCCATCACTTCGGCGCGGCCGATGATGGCGGAGATCGGGAAGCCGCCGCCGAGGCCCTTGGCCATGGTGATGATGTCCGGCTGCACGCCGCTGTGCTCGATGGCGAAGACCTTGCCGGTGCGTGCCATGCCGGTCTGGATCTCGTCGGCGATGATCAGGATGCCGTGCTTGTCGGCCAGCGCGCGCAGGCGCTGCAGGAACTCGGTGGGCACCGGGTAGTAGCCGCCTTCGCCCTGCACCGGCTCGATGATGAAGGCCGCCACGCGGGCCGGCTCGATGTCGTTCTTGAACAGCAGCTCGATGCCGTGGATGGCTTCGTCGATGCTGGTGCCGTGCAGCTCGCAGGGGAAGGGGGCGTGGTAGATCTCGGCCGGGAAGGGGCCCATGCGCAGCTTGTACGGATCGACCTTGCCGGTCAGCCCGAGGGTCATGCAGGTGCGGCCGTGGAAGGCGCCGTTGAAGGCGATGATGCCGGGCCGGCCGGTGTAGGCACGGGCCACCTTGACGGCGTTCTCGACGGCTTCGGCGCCGGTGCTCATGAAGAAGCTCTTGGCCGGGCCGGCCACCGGGGCGAGGGCGTTGAGGCGCTCGGCGAGGGTCACGTAGCCGTCATAGGCGACGACCTGGAAGCAGGTGTGGGTGAAGGCTTCCATCTGGGCGGCGGCGGCTTCGACGACCTTCGGGTGGCAGTGGCCGGTGTTGACCACCGCGATGCCGGCCACGAAGTCGATGAAGCGGCGGCCTTCCACGTCCCACAGCTCGGCGCCCTTGGCGCGGCTGACGAACAGGGAGTGGGCCTGGCCCACGCCACGGGGCAGGGCGGCGGAGCGGCGGGCCATCATGTGGGCGTTTTGTTGTTGAAGCGCTTGGTTCATTGCTGTTCTCCGTATGAAGGTCTGAATGTCTTGATGGAAAGGGGCTTGAGGGGATCAGCTGTCGAGGCCGCCGAGGGCCACGTACTTGATCTCCAGGTAGTCATCGAGGCCGTGGCTGGAGCCTTCGCGGCCGAGGCCGGAGGACTTGACGCCGCCGAAGGGGGCGACCTCGGTGGAGATGAGGCCGGTGTTGACGCCGACCATGCCGTACTCGAGCGCCTCGGAAACCCGCCAGATGCGGCCGATGTCGCGGCTGTAGAGGTAGGAGGCGAGGCCGAACTCGGTGTCGTTGGCCATGCGGATGGCGTCGGCTTCGGTGACGAAACGGAACAGCGGGGCCATCGGGCCGAAGGTCTCCTCGCGGGCCACGGCCATGTCGGTAGTGATGCCGGTCAGCACGGTGGGTTCGAAGAAGCTGCCGCCGAGGGCGTGGCGCTTGCCACCGGTGAGGACGCTGGCGCCCTTGGCCAGCGCGTCGGCGACGTGGCGCTCGACCTTCTGGACCGCCGCTTCGTTGATCAGAGGGCCCTGGGTGGTGCCGGGCTCCAGGCCGTCGCCGACCTTGAGGGCCTTGACCGCCTCGGCGAGCTTGGCAGCGAAGGCGTCGTACACGCCGTCCTGTACCAGCAGGCGGTTGGCGCACACGCAGGTCTGGCCGGCGTTGCGGTACTTGGAGGCGAGAGCGCCCTGCACGGCGGCGTCCAGGTCGGCGTCGTCGAAGACGATGAAGGGGGCATTGCCGCCCAGTTCCAGCGACAGCTTCTTGATTGACGGTGCGCACTGGGCCATCAGGCGGGCGCCGACGGCGGTGGAGCCGGTGAAGGACAGCTTGCGCACGATGGGGTTGGCGCACAGCTCGGCGCCGATGTCGGCGGAGCTGGCCACGTCGCCGGTGACCACGTTGAAGACGCCCTTGGGGATGCCGGCGCGCTCGGCCAGCACGGCCAGTGCAAGGGCCGAGTAGGGGGTCTGCGGGGCCGGCTTGAGGACCATCGTGCAGCCGGCGGCGAGGGCCGCGCCGGCCTTGCGGGTGATCATCGCGGCGGGGAAGTTCCACGGCGTGACGGCGGCGCATACGCCGACCGGCTCTTTGGTGACGATCAGGCGGCGGTCGGGGAAGGGCGACGGGATGGTCTCGCCGTAGGCGCGCTTGCCTTCCTCGGCAAACCATTCCAGGTAGGAGGCGGCGTAGGCCACTTCGCCGCGGGCCTCGGCGAGGGGCTTGCCCTGCTCGCAGGTCATGATGACGGCCAGGTCTTCCTGGTTTTCCAGCAGCAGTTCGAACCAGGCGCGCAGCAGTTTGCCGCGCTGGGCGGCGGGCAGGCGGCGCCAGGCCGGCAGGGCGGCGTTGGCGGCGTCGATGGCGCGGCGGGTTTCCGCCGTGCCCATCACCGGCACGGGGCCCAGGCTGGCGCCGCTGGCCGGGTTGAGGATCTCGCTGGTGGCGCCGTTGTCGGCCCCGCACCACTCGCCGTTGATGAAGGCGGCATGGCGAAGAAGGGTGGAATCACAGATTTTGGGCATGAGAAGGGCTCTCCCGACACGAGTGGGATAAAAAAGCGGAGGTGGATCAGGGGTTTAGGTTTTTAGCGCAATGCTCAGCGCGATTTACCGGTGCGCAGCTTTTCGGAGCGCTGGCGTAGCCATTCGAGGGTCAGCAGCATGAGGGTGGAAAGTACGATCAGGATCGTCGCCACCGCGGCAATGGCCGGGCTGATGTTCTCGCGGATGCCGGCGAACATCTGGCGCGGCAGCGTGGCCTGGCCGGGGCTGGCGAGGAAGAGCGTGACCACCACTTCGTCGAAGGAGGTGGCGAAGGCGAACAACCCGCCGGAGACGATTCCCGGCGCGACCAGCGGCAGGGTGACCCGGAAGAAGGTCAGCACCGGGTTGGCGCCCAGGCTGGCGGCGGCGCGCACCAGGTTGTAGTCGAAGCCCTGCAGGGTGGCGGTGACGGTGGTGATGACGAAGGGCACGCCGAGGGCGGCATGGGCGAGGATCAGCCCGGTGTAGCTGCCGGCCAGGCCGAGGGGGGCGAAGGACAGATACACCGCGACGCCGACGATGACTACCGGCACCACCATCGGCGAGATGAGGATGGCCGTGAGCAGCGCCTTGCCGGGGAAGTCGCTGCGCACCAGGCCGATGGAGGCCAGCGTGCCGAGGACTACCGCCAGCAGTGTGGCAGCCGGGGAGACGATCAGGCTGTTGAGCAGCGCGTTGCGCCACACCTCGGAGCCGATGATCTCCTCGTACCAGCGCAGGGAGGCGCCGGCCATCGGGTACATCAGGAAGGAGTCCGAGTTGAAGGACAGCGGCACGATGACCAGGATCGGCAGGATCAGGAACAGCAGGATCAGGCCGGCGATGACCCGGTGGGCGTAGAACCAGGTCCGTTCGAGGGGCGAGGCGTAGGCTTGCAACATGGGTTTTTCCTCTCAGTTATCCCTAGCGCTGTGCGCTAGTCGTCAGGCACGGGCCTGAGGCCGGCCGCGCACGGCCGCTCCGAAGCGGCCGGCCTGCCCCCCAGTGGGGGGAGACGCCGCAGGCGTATCGGGGGGCGTCCTTCATCTCAGCGGGCCTTGGCCGCGTTGCGGCCCTGGCCGGCGTAGCGGGAATAGACGACGTAGAGCAGCAGGGTGGCGCCGAGCAGCACGGTGGATAGCGCCGCGGCCATGCCCCAGTTGATCGTCTCGTTGGTGTAGAAGGCGATGAAGTAGCTGGCCATCTGCTCCTGCGGGCCGCCGAGCAGGGCGGGGGTGATGTAGTAGCCCATCGACAGGATGAAGACCAGCAGGGAACCGGCGAACACGCCCGGCAGGGTCTGCGGGAAGTACACCTTCCAGAAGCTCTGGAACGGCGGGCAGCCGAGGGATTGGGCGGCGCGCAGGTAGATCGGCGAGATGCCTTTCATCACCGAGTACAGCGGCAGGATCATGAAGGGCAGCAGGATGTGGGTCATGGCGATGTACACCCCGATGCGGTTGAACACCAGCTGCAGGGGCTCGTCGATGAGGCCGAGGGCCTGCAGGGCCTGATTGACCAGGCCGCCGGACTGCAGCAGCACGATCCACGAGGCGACGCGCACCAGGATGGAGGTCCAGAAGGGCAGCAGCACCAGGATCATCAGCAGGTTGCTGCTGCGGGTGGGCAGGCTGGTGAGCAGGTAGGCCAGCGGGAAGCCGAGGACCAGGCAGCACAGGGTGACCACCAGGCTCATCCAGAAGGTGCGGCCGAGGACGTCCAGGTAGATGGCCTGGTCTTCGGTGGCGGCGACGATGGCGCCGTCGGCATCCACCACGTGGTCGAGGGCGGCCAGCAGGTAGTAGCTGGTGTAGGGCTGGCCGGCGCGGGCCATCACCTGCCAGGTGCGGGTTTCGCTCCAGCGCGGGTCGATGGCGGCGAGGCCTTCCTGCGGGTTGCTGCCGTCGGGCAGCGGCAGGCTGCGGGCGGTCTTCATGATCAGGCTGCGGTAGCCGGTCATCTCGGTGTTGAGGCGCTTGGCGGCGGAGGCCAGTTCGGTGCTGCCACGGGCGCCTTCCATTTCCTTCACGAAGACGGCGAGGGCCGAGGCCGGCGGCAGGCCCTGGCCGTTCCAGTGCTCCAGCGCGGCGGCGGTGGCGGGCAGGCCGCCGACCACTTCGGGGTTGTCCACGCTGCGCTTGAGCAGCGCACCGATCGGCCACAGGAAGGTCAGCAGCAGGAACACGGCGAGGGGGGCGATCAGCGCCAGGTGCAGCAGCTTCTTGCGCCGCTCGGCCCGCTGCAGGCGGGTCTTGAGGGGCAGAGTCCGTTCGGCGGGCGCGGCGGCAGCGTCGGGAGCGCTCAGGGTGGTGGCGGTCATGGGGGCTTCATCCATGGTGGTCGTCGGGGCCGGAGCCCGGTCGGGTGACGCCCGGCCAAGATCCAGGGCAGGGGAGGGGGAGGCGCTGCTCGGGGACATGGCGGGCGTCATTCGGCGGTCTGTTTACTTGGCGGCCCAGCTGTTGAAGCGCTGTTCCAGCTCTTCGCCGTGCTCGACCCAGAACTGGGTGTTACTGGGCAGCGCGCTGGCGATGTTGGCGGCCGAGGTGGGCAGCTCGGCGGCGATCTGCGCCGGCATGCCCTTGGCGGCCTTCAGGTTGGTCGGGCCGTAGGGGATTTCGCCGGAGAAGACTTGCTGGTTCTCGGCCTTGCTGGAGAACTGCAGGTACTTGTAGGCCAGGTCGCGGTTGGGGGCGCCCTTCGGAATGGCGTAGGACTCTACGTCGTAGATGTTGCCGCCCCATACCATCTTGAGGTTCTTGCCTTCCTTCTGGGCGGTGGCGATGCGGCCGTTGTAGGCGGAGCTCATCACCACGTCGCCGGCGGCGAGCATCTGCGGCGGCTGGGCGCCGGCTTCCCACCACTGGATGGAGCCCTTGATCTGGTCGAGCTTCTTGAAGGCGCGGTCGACGCCCTCCTTGCTGGCGAGCAGCTTGTAGACCTGGTCGGGCTTCACGCCGTCGGCGAGCAGGGCTATTTCGAGGGTGAACTTGGCGCCCTTGCGCATGCCGCGCTTGCCGGGGAATTTCTTCAGGTCCCAGAAATCGGCCCAGCTGGTGGGGGCGGCCTTCAGCTTGTCGGCATTGTAGGCGAGCAGCGTGGACCACACGAAGAAGCCGATGCCGCAGTCGGTGACGGCCTTGCCGATGAATTCGTCCTTGCCGCCGATCTTGCTGTAGTCGAGCTTCTCGTACAGGCCTTCCTCGCAGCCGCGGGCCAGCTCGGGGGATTCGACCTCCACCACGTCCCAGGTGACCTTGCGGGCTTCGACCATGGCCTTCACGCGGGCCTGCTCGCCGTTGTATTCGCCGGGCAGGATCTTGTTGCCGCTGCTCTTCATGAAGGGCTGGTAGAAGGCCTTGTCCTGGGCCTTCTGGTTGGTGCCGCCGAAGGAGATCAGGGTCAGTTCGCTGGCCATGGCGCTGCTACAGGACAGGATGCCGCAGACGGCGAGGGCGATGGTTTTGAGGGCATGCATGGTGGTGGTTCTCCGGGTGAGGGATGGCGTGGATTGGGAGGAACGAAGGGTGCAGCGGATTCGTCAGGCGCTCGGCGTGGGGGCCAGGGCGCGCAGGTGGGCGGCCGGGATGCCGACCTCGATGGGTTGTTCGGGGCGCAGCTCATGGCTCAGTTGGGAGATCGGCGCCTTGACCATCAGGCTGGATTGGTTGCCGAGGTCGAGCTGCACGCGGACGTGGTCGCCCTGGTAGATGAGTTCCTTCACCTTGGCGCTGAAGCGGTTCTCGCAGCCGGCGGAGGCGCCGTTGAGGACGATGCGCTCGGGGCGCACCGAGACCACCGCGCTGCTGCCCACGGCGCCCACGTCGGCGGCCCGGGCCTGGACCACTGCGCCGCTCGGCAGGCGGATCGCGCAGGCGTCGCCGTTACGTTCGAGCAAAGTGCCCTGGAAGGTGTTGCTCTCGCCGATGAAGCCGGCGACGAAGGCGTTGGCCGGTTCCTCGTAAAGGCATTCGGCGCTGTCGATCTGCTGGATCTCGCCGCGGTCGAAGACGGCGATGCGGTCGGACATGGTCAGCGCTTCGCCCTGGTCGTGGGTGACGAAGACGAAGGTGATGCCGAGGCTGTCGTGAAGGTGCTTGATCTCGATCTGCATGTGCTCGCGCAGTTGCTTGTCGAGGGCGCCGAGGGGCTCGTCCATCAGCACCAGTTCGGGTTCGAAGACCAGTGCGCGGGCCAGCGCGATGCGCTGCTGCTGGCCGCCGGAGAGCTGCTGCGGGTAGCGGTTGCCGAAGGCTTCGAGGCGCACCATGGCGAGGGCGCGCTTGACCTTGGCGTCGATGTCGGCGGCCGGCAGCTTGCGCACGCTGAGGGGGAAGCGCAGGTTCTCGGCCACCGTCATGTGCGGAAACAGTGCGTAGTTCTGGAACACCATGCCGATGTTGCGGCGATGCGGGGGCACCTTGTTGATGACCGTGCCGCCGACGCGGATCTCACCGGAGGTCGGCGTCTCGAAGCCGGCCAGCATCATCAGGCAGGTGGTCTTGCCGGAGCCGGAGGGGCCGAGCAGGGTGAGGAATTCGCCGCGGCGGATCTCCAGGTTGAGATCGCGGACGATGAGGGTTTCACCGTCGTAGGTCTTCTGGACGCGGGTGAAGGTGACGTGGGCTTCCTGCCCGGTACTGCCGGATTGTGCGGCCATTGGGTATTCCTCCAGGGTGCGGTTCACAGCGGGGCCGGATAGGTTGGCGCCGTTTGTTGCGAGTTCGTTAAGGCCATAGTAGGGTGCGAAAGCGGTTCTGTAGAGAGCCACTTTTTACGCACTGGAAGGAACCACTTTGCGGGAACCTTTCCATTCGGGGCCGGTGGACCTGTCTGCCGGCCGGCGCGTATTGCGCTGCAGAACGGCGCTGCCGCTGCTCCGAAACCCCTGACTGACGCAAGATTGACGCCACTTTTGCCCTGCCATGGATAACCGTCTGATCGTCGAATTGCTGCAGCAGCACCTGGCCCGCCAGCCGGAAGGGCTGATGCTGCGCATCCGCACTTTTCTGGCCTTGCGCCAGGCTATTCTCGATGGGCAGCTGCCCCCCGGCACCCGTCTGCCGGGCACCCGTTCCCTGTCCCGGGATCTGGGCATGGGCCGCAATAC
This sequence comes from Zoogloea sp. GW822-FHT05C07, assembly GCF_058800215.1. Classification (NCBI taxonomy): domain Bacteria; kingdom Pseudomonadati; phylum Pseudomonadota; class Betaproteobacteria; order Rhodocyclales; family Zoogloeaceae; genus Zoogloea; species Zoogloea sp. GW822-FHT05C07. Next base: position 518,542 of record NZ_CM179510.1, on the reverse strand, counting down.
GGTGCTTCGGGCCTACGAGCAACTGTTCGCCGAGGGCTATATCGAGGGTCTGATCGGCGACGGTTCCTACGTGTCGGAGGCGTTGCAGCGGGTCGGCCGCCATCCGCCGCCGAAGCGGCTGGTCGGGACGCGGCGGGAGGGCTTGTCGCGGCGCGGCGGGGAGATCGCGGCGGCGAGCAGCAGCAGCCGGATCCAGCGCGGAGCCTTCATGCCGGGGGTGCCGGACACCGAGAGCTTCCCGTTCGCGATCTGGCGGCGCCTGCTCAGCAAATACTTCCAGCCGGCCCAGTCGCACCTGCTGCAGTACGCCCACGGCGGCTACGGCCCGCTCAAGGTGGCTCTCGCCGAGTACCTGCACGTGACGCGGATGATGAAGTGCTCGCCACGCCAGATCCTGATCCTCAACGGTTCCCACCAGGCGGTGGACCTGTGCGCACGGATGCTCACCGACCACGGCGACCGGGCCTGGATCGAGGAGCCGGGCTACTGGGGCTCGCGCAACGTGCTGCGCGCGGCGGGGCTCGACGTGCGGGCGATTCCCCTCGACGCGGGCGGCATCGCACCGACTCCCGAGGATTGGGAGGCGCCGCCGCGCATCATGTGCCTGTCGCCGTCGAGCCAGTACCCGACCGGCGTGGTGTTGTCGCTGGAGCGGCGTCTGGAGGTGCTGGAGCAGGCCGAACGCTGCGGGGCGTGGATCATCGAGGACGACTACGACAACGAACTGCGCTACCACAACCAGCCGCTAGCGTCCCTGTTCGGCCTGTCGCGCACCCAGCGGGTGATCTATGTGGGCACCCTGAGCAAGGTGATGTTCCCCGGCCTGCGCCTGTCCTACATGGTGGTGCCGGAGGATCTGGTCGATGCGTTCTCGATCGGCAACGCGGAGCTGTTCCGCGAGGGGCGGATGGTCGATCAGGCGGCGCTGGCGGAGTTCATCGATTCAGGCCATTTCACCGCCCACATCAAGCGCATGCGCGGTATCTACCGCACGCGTCGGGACATCCTGCTCGATGAGCTCGGCACGCGGCTGGGCAACAGCGTGCGGGTCTCCGGCGGGCATGCCGGGCTGCAGCTGGTGTACCTGTTCGATGCGCCGGTGGACGACGCGGCACTGGCTGCCGATGCGCTGGCCGACGGCGTGGTGGTGCGGCCCCTGTCGCTCTACTACATGGACCGTAGCCGCAGCGAACCAGGGCTCAACCTGGGCTTTGCAGCAGTGCCGGACGAGCTGATCCGCCCGGCGGCGATCAAGCTGGCACGGGTGGTGGAGAACCACCTGGACAAGGCCGCCCGGCGCGGCTGAGCGGCCTGCCGCCGGGCGGGTAGACGAAAAAACGGCACCCGCAGGTGCCGTTTTCGTAACGAAGCGCAGGCTCCGTTTATTCCATCGCCTCGTACAGCGGCAGGGTCAGGAATTCCGGGTATTCCGGGGTCAGCGACATCTTGTCGAAGATCTCGGCGGCTTGATCGTAGGTGGCGGTGTCCTCGCCCTGGGCGGTGACGGTGGCCTTCACCTTGGCCAGTTCCTCGGCGATCATCGGGCGGACCAGCTCTTCGGTGACCTTGCGGCCGTCGTCGAGAATGCCCTTCGGGCTGACCACCCACTGCCACACCTGGGAGCGGGAGATTTCGGCGGTGGCGGCGTCTTCCATCAGGTTGTGGATGGGCACGCAGCCGTTACCAGCCAGCCAGGAGCCGAGGTAGTGGATGCCGACGTTGATGTTGTTGCGCAGGCCGGTTTCGGTGATCGGGGTGGTGGGACGGAAGTCCAGCCACTGGGCCGGGCCGAAGGAGCCTTCGACCTGCTTCTCGAACTGGTTCGGCTTGTCGCCCAGCACCTTGACGAACTCTTCCATAGCGATGGAGACGAGGCCCGGGTGAGCCACCCAGCCGCCGTCGAAGCCGTCGTTGGCGTCGCGGGTCTTGTCGTGGCGGATACCGGCCAGCGCCTTTTCGTTGGCTTCCGGATCACCCTTGATCGGGATCAGCGCCGACATGCCGCCCATGGCCGGCGCGCCGCGCTTGTGGCAGGCCTGCACCAGGGCCAGCGCGTAGGAGCGCATGAAGGGTACTTCCATCGTGATGGCGCCGCGTTGGGCCAGGCAGAAGTCCTTGTTCTTCTTGAACTTCTTGATGCAGGAGAAGATGTAGTCCCAGCGCCCGGCGTTGAGGCCGGCGGAGTGGTTGCGCAGTTCGTACAGGATTTCTTCCATCTCGAAGGTGGCGAGGATGGTTTCGACCAGCACGGTAGCCTTGATGGTGCCCTGGGGCACGCCACAATGGTCCTGGGCCATCACGAAGATGTCGTTCCACAGGCGGGCTTCCAGGTGGCTTTCCATCTTCGGCAGGTAGAAGAAGGGGCCGGCACCGCGGGCGATCTGTTCCTTGGCGTTGTGGAAGAAGACCAGGGCGAAGTCGAAGATGCCACCGCCGACGCGTTGGCCGTCAACGGTCACGTGCTTCTCGTCCAGGTGCCAGCCACGCGGACGGATCTGCAGCGTGGCGATCTTGTCGTTGAGCTTGTATTCCTTGCCGGCTTCGTTCTTGAAGGACAGTTCGCGGCGGATGGCCTTGTAGAGGTTCACCTGGCCCTGGAGCTGGTTGTCCCAGTTCGGGGAGTTGGAGTCCTCGAAGTCGGTCATGTAGGAGTCAGCGCCGGAGTTGAAGGCGTTGATGATCATCTTGGCCTCGACCGGGCCGGTGATCTCGACGCGACGGCACTGCAGCGCGGCGGGCACCGGGGCGACCTTCCAGTCGCCTTCGCGGATGTGCTTGGTTTCCGGCAGGAAGTCGGGCATTTCACCGGCGTCGATGCGGGCCTGGCGCTCGACACGGGCCTTCAGCAGTTCCTGGCGGCGGCCTTCGAAAGCGCGGTGCAGCTTGGCGACCAGCTCGAGGGCTTCCGGGGTGAGGATGGTTTCGTAGCCCGGACGAATCGGGGCATTGATCTGCATGCCGGCGGGGAGGGTGAGGCTCATGATGACTCCTGGTTGAGAAGTTGAAAAAACTTGAAGTTGCTCAGGCACGGTGGCGCGCCACGTAATCGACGACATCGGTCAGCAAGCGGCCCTGGACCGTGGGGGTGACGTCCAGTTGCTCAAGGGGCTGGCCGCTGCGGTTGATCCAGAATGTGGTATAGCCGAACCAGGTGGCGCCGGCTGCATCCCAGCCGTTGGACGACACGAACAGGATGCGCTCGGCGGCGCAGCCGAAGGCCTGCGGAGCCAGCGCGTAGGCGTCGGCGGCGGTCTTGTACTTGCGCACCGCATCCACCGACAGCACGTGCTCGAAGAGGCCGTGCATGCCGGCGCTCTTGACGGCGACCTGCAGCATCTCCGGCGTGCCGTTGGACAGGATGGCGGTGGGGACGCCGGCTTCCTTGAGGGTGCGCAGCGCGCCCAGGTTCTCCGGAAACGGCGACAGGCAGGCGTACTGGTTCATCAGCTGAGTGCGACGCTGGGCGTCGAGCTCCAGCCCGAGCTTGGCGGCGGCGTACTGCAGGCCGTCCTGGGTGATGTCCCAGAAGGGCTTGTAGCGGCCGGACAGGGTGCGGATGAAGCTGTATTCGATCTGCTTGATGCGCCACAGCTCGGCGAGGGCGGCGCCCTTGCCCGGGTAGAGCTGCTCGGCCAGCAGGCCCACCGAGTAAACGTCGAAGAGCGTGCCGAAGGCATCGAATGCAACAGCCTGGATTCGGGGCGCGTGCGCCATGCTCTTGAGGTCCTTGTCGGTAAAGCGGTTGTTGTTGGTGGTGCTGCGGGGCGCTTCTGCCGGGCTTTTGCCCGCTGGCGCCGCTCGATCAGCGTCTCCTCCACCACGTTGAAGCGAAGTTTATTCAATGACTAAACAAAAAAGAAGCCATAATAAAATCAAATGATTTTTTACTTTTAGTATCAAGTGAGCAGCTTCAAGGAAATCGAAACCTTCGTCAGCGTGGCGACCCGCGGCAGCCTGTCGGCGGCGGCCCGCGCCGAGGGCGTGACGCCGGCGATGATGGGGCGGCGCATCGATGCGCTGGAGGAGCGCCTGGGGGTGAAGCTGCTGGTGCGCACCACCCGCAAGCTGAGTCTTACCTTCGAGGGTAGTGCCTTCCTGGAGGATTGCCAGCGCATCCTCAACGACCTCGCCAATGCGGAGGCGTCGGTGAGCCTGGGTGGCGTGAAGGCCAGCGGACACATCAAGGTGTCGGCACCGGCGGGCTTTGGCCGGCGTCATGTGGCGCCGCTGGTGCGGGATTTCCTGGCCGCCAATCCGGAGGTGACCTGCAGCCTCGATCTCAGCGACCGCCTGGTGGACCTGGTGAACGAAGGCGTCGATTGCGCGATCCGCATCGGCGAGCTGAGCGATTCGAGCTTGGTGTCGGTGCGCCTCGCCGACAACCGGCGGGTCGTCGTGGCGAGCCCGTCCTACCTGGCCCGCAACGGCATTCCGGAAACCCCGGATGAACTGGCCCGTCACGACTGCCTGTCCCTCGATCCGCAGCGGGGCTGGGTGTTTGCCGATCTCGACGCGCCGGGCCGGGCGCGCACCGTCAAGGTGTCGGGGCGTTTCGAGTGCAACGACGGTACGGTGCTGCACGAATGGGCGCTCGGCGGCATCGGCCTGGCCTGGCGTTCCATGTGGGAGGTGGAGAGCGACCTGGCGAACGGAGCCCTGGTGTCGGTGCTCGACGAATGGGCCGCGCCGGCCACCGGCATTTACGCCGTCTTTCCCCAGAACCGTCGCCTGCCGCTGCGGGTGCGGCTGCTCATCGATCATCTGCGCGGGGTGTTCGGCCGGCCGGATTACTGGCGCGCGGGCTGCTGATCGATGCCGGGGAAGTTGCTGTCCCCCTTCACCTGGAACTCGAAGACGATCTGGCTGGGAACCTGCGTACCCAGCACTTCACCGGGCAGGAAGCGCCAGTTGCTGACGATGTCCACGTAGATGCGGGCGGCTTCGCAGAGTGCTTCCTCGCACTCCGGTTGAACCTCTTTCACGAGTCCGTCGGTGCCGACCGACACTTCGAGGCGGAACGAGCCCGCCGGTACGCCCGGCATGCGCGGCCAGCGTTTCTCATCCACGTAGCTGATCAGCTCCGGCGGGCGGGTCAGCTCGGCCATCGGAATGAAGCGGGGCGGAATGTGCTGGGACGCTGCGGGGCCCTGGAGGTGGACTGCTTCGTCGACAGGTGTGGCGTCCGCCGGAGCCGGGGCGGTGGTGGTCGCTGGAAGCGGACCCGGAACTTCGTCGAGAGCCGGGGCGTCCGCGAGCATGGGCTTCGGACCCCTTGTATCGCTTTGGGGGTCGTCCGGCGCGGGCGGAGTGGGTGGCGGTGTGTCGGCCTCCGTTTGGGGCTCCCGATGCACCAGGGTGACGGACAGCGGAACGTCGCGAGCGGAGCGGCCACCCGTCGTCGAGGGCCGATCCCCGCTGGTGGTAAAGGCGGCGAGGGTGAGCAGATGGGCAAGCGTCGACAACGCCAGGGCAAGGCCAAAGCGGCGCGGCGCAGCCGAAGGAGAACCGGCGGAAAGCACAGGGAGTGCAGCCATGAGGGACATTGATTGCACTTTAATGCGGGGCCGGCGCACGTGCCCTTCCGTCTGTCGGTAGCCTCGGACCGCTGGTCGATTCACGCTCGCGTCATGCTTTGCGATATGCCATCGTACGATGAAAGGAGATGGATAGATGAAGCATGAAAAAGGCATGACACTGCTCGAGCTGATGATCGTTGTGGCGATTGTCGGCATCCTCGCTGCCATTGCGGTACCTGCGTATATGGACCACATCATCCGCGGCAAGATCGCGCAGGGGACGGAAGCTTTGTCCGAAGCGAAAGTCCGCATGGAGCAGTATTTCAACTCCAATCGTACCTACGAATCGGCGATGGGCAACACGACCTGTCCGGATCTGTTCAGCGGCCTTTTTGCGGACACGCCGTTCACGGTCAGCATGTCCAGCTGCTCCCAGACGAGCTTCACGATCACGGCGACAGGCTCGTCGGCCAAGGGCATGGATGGCTTTACCTACACCATCAACCAGGCCGGTGAGAAGACCTCCCAGACGCCGTCTGTCGGCGGGGCGCAGTCCTGCTGGCTGATGAGCAAGGCAGTCACATCATGCTGACCCCGGCTGGCCAACGGCTGCAGGCGGGCGCCACGCTGCTGGAACTCATGATCACGGTGACCATTCTAGGAATCTTGATGGCCATCGGGATGCCTTCGTTGAAGGACTGGATCCTGCGCAACTCGGTGACGGTGGGGGCCGAGGGGCTGCAGAACGGGCTGAGGCAGGCAGAGGCAGAGGCCATCCGTCGCAATGCACGGGTCGAGTTCCTGTTGACCAACGACACGCCCTCGGTTGCGGCGATCTCGTCCCTTGCCGCCGCCGGCAATGGCAAGAACTGGGCCGTGCGCGTGCTGGACAGCAGTTTCAAACCGCTCGCCGATACCAAGCTGGCCTATGTAAGCGGGCAGCCGATGTCCGAAGTTTCGCCCGATCTCACGATAACCGGACCGGCCAGCGTGGTCTTCAGCGGAACCGGGCGTGGATCGACGATCGATGGGGTCGGGTTGACCGAATACCAGATCTATCGGGTCAGCAGAAGCGGGGCAGACCGTGCCCTGTGCGTTTTCGTGACGCCGGGGGGGGCCGTGAAAATGTGCGATCCATCCGCTGCATCCGGGACGTCTTATGCCTGTGCGCCGCTCGTGCCGGCAGACAGCTGTCCGCAACCGTAATGGGGAGGCACACCGTGAATAAGCATCTGCGGGGTTATGTCTTGCTTGAAGCCTTGGTGGCGCTGCTGATCTTCTCGCTCGGCGTCCTGGGAATGATCGGCTTTCAGGCCACATCGACAAAGATCGCCACGGACAGCCGCTTTCGCACCGAGGCAGCACTGCTGGCCGACGAGTTGCTGGCAAAGATGACGATGTCCGATATCGCAACGGTCCAGTCGGATTACGCCCAGAAGGGCTCGAAATTCCAGGCCTGGTACAAGGACCGGGTCCTGGGCGGGAGCTATTTGCCCAATGCCACGGTGAGCATCGACTGGACATCTCCCGCTTATACCAAGCAGACCCTGGTGGCGATGGTGACCATCGAATGGACGATGCCCGGCACGACTTCGAAGGATGGCAAGACCAGCGAAGTCAAGGGCTCGTACACCACCAGCACCATGCTTTTCTAGGAAGCGCACATGTATTCGGAAATCGTTTCGCGCCGGTGTCATGCGAGGCGGCAGCTCGGTGTGAGTCTCGTCGAGGTCATGGTCGGGTTGGCCGTCGGCCTTATCGCGTCCTTGGTGGTCTTGAAGTCGTTCAGTGCGAGCGATTCATTCCGCCGAAATCTGGGCGGCACCGCGGACGTGACTCAGGCGGCCGCAATCGTCGGGAGCCGGCTCGAAGTCCTGCTCCAGGAGGCTGGCGCGTCCTTCGTTCAGGGCCGCAATGTGTGGGGCTGCCGGTTGATGGTCAGTCGTGCCAATACGGCAGTGCTGCCGGCTGGGGCTGCCTTTCCCGAGCCCTTTGCGAACTTTCCCCAGACGGTGCGGGTGTTGCCGGTGGGCATCAAGGATGGTGGTGACTCCGGCTCCGATCTGATCGTTGTCATGGCTGGCGGCTCGCCGTCGGCAAATCGGGACATGGCTTATGCGTCGGATGCGAAGGGTACGTTCATGTCCTTCAAGAACACCAATGGCTTCGGTTTGAAGAATGCCGCGCAAAGTGTCGATGACCTTTTCCTGTCCGTGCCCATGGCAGTCGATCAACCGGGCGACTGTCAGATCGTGCAGGCTGCCAGCGATTTTTCAAATGGTGCCGTCGTCAGCGATGCGTCGCTGGGGTTGAAGGTGGTGCCCGCGGCGGCTGCAGTCGTAGCACCGGCGTCCTACACGGTGGTCACGTTGAATGCCGCCGCTTCGTCCTATGGGCTGCTGTCGTCGACGGCGAGTAGCCCGTCGGCTTTCCATCTCGGGCGGGAAGCTAACCCGGTGTTCTCGCTGCTTGGCATCAACGCCAATGGCGAGTTTGTCGAGTATGACCTTCTCAAACGTCGTGGCGTGCAGGCTTTTGGAGAGAACGTCGTCCTGCTCAAGGCGCGTTACGGTCTGGACGATGGCGCCAATGGCGGGTTGGCCAACGACAACATCATCGACGAGTGGGTTTCGCCGGCTACGGCGGGGTGGGATGCGGGCAGCCTGATGGACGGCAAGGCGGCGACCCAGCAGAAGATCGACCAGATCAAGGCGATTCGTATTGGTGTCGTGCTGCGTTCGTCCCGGGCCGGCTCTACGGACGCCAAGACCACCCAGTTGGTGCTGTTCAAGGACCTCGGTGATGACAAGAAAGTGACGCGCGATTTGACGGGGAGCGACCAGTTTTACGTCTATCAGGTGTTCGACTGGGTGGTTCCGTTGCGCAACATGAAATCCATTCCGAAATCCTAGGTGTTGCCATGGCATCGATCCCACGCAATTTCTTTTCTTCCAGGCCATCCCGATCGGGGGGAACCATCCTGGCCATCGTGCTGGTGGTTCTGGTGGTGATGATGCTGGGCGGCGTGGCGCTGCTGCGCTCCGTCGATACTTCCGCACTGTTGTCCGGCAACCTGGCGTTCAAGCGGGATACCGTCAATCGCTCCACTGTCGGCTTGAACGAAGCGTTCAAGGTCATGACGTCCACCAATTTTTCTCTTTTCGCCGATTCGAATACAGGCTGTGCTGCAGGTGCGTGTGCCGACGCAGCCAAATGGCTCGCCATGAATTACTCACCGCGCCTGCTGCAGTCTGACGCGAATGGCATTCCTGCCATTTTGACGGACGCCACCACCTTCGACGCCAAGTTCACGGTCAAGCCAATCGACAAGAAAGACGGCGATGTAGTCCGTTTCCTGATCGAGCGGATGTGTACCGATTTTGGCCCGTCCAACGAGAACATGTGTTCGGTGTCGGACCGTGTGCAGGTGGGGGGCGATACCCGCAATAATCCTCTTGGGGCCGTTTCTTTGCCCCTCTACCGTATTACTGTCCGGAGCGATGGTCCGCGCAATACGCAGACCTATGCCCAGGCAATCGTGACGACGCGCGTGAAATGATGAAGCAGCGAGGAATACTGGAAATGAAAACGTGGGCTTCTGGCCGGCGTCTTTTTGCGTCGGTTGTTGCAAGCGGATTTATCGCTTGGGTGGGGACTGGCCGTGTATTGGCGGATACGACGCCCCTGGCCGATCAACCGATCCGGGTTTCTGATGTGCCTGCCAACGTGATGCTGGCCCTGTCGGTGGAGTTTCCGACGGCAATTACACGGGCTCACCAGGGCGCGACTTTCGATACCAGTGGAAATACCCTTTATCTGGGATATTTCGATCCGCTGAAGTGCTATTCCTATGTGAAGGACTCTTCGGTCGCGACGGGGAATAACTCCAGTAATGCGGGTTATTTCAAGCCTGCCGACTTTACGACGAAGGCCGCTGCTTATTCCTGTACCGGAAAGGCGGGGCGGTGGAGCGGAAACTTCATGAACTGGGCGACGATGCAGGGCATCGATGCCTTCCGCTGGGCCTTGACGGGGGGCTACCGCAGCGTGGACCTGCCGGTAGCGTTTGCCGATGCGACGTCGGCGCCTTACGGGCTTACGGTGCTCGAGCGCGCCTATGCCTCTCAGCAGGGAAGCTATCTGACCAGTAACTTTCCGGATAGGGTATTGGCAAGCGCAAATCTGGCCGCTTATACCGATACGACGCTGACGAAGGTTTCGGCAACCACGCTTGGTATCCGGAACGGCGGGCGCGGGGTGCAAGTCCGGTTCGGGCCAGTGACTTTGTCCAGCAGCACCTATTATTGGCCTAATGCGACCAAGACAGGGCAAGTTGCGTGGAATACGGAAGACAGTACATGCCTGAAGAACACGACAAATCCCTGTATCGAATTCGACGTGCGTGTCGAGGTTTGTCGTGACGAAAAGGTGAACGGTGTTTCCCTGCTGGAGGCGAATTGCCAGAAGTATACAAGTGGGGATGGTGCGAAGACGGTCTGGAAGCCTGTCGGACTGATACAGCAATACAAGGACAAGATGTATTTTGGCGCCTTCGGATATCTGGGGCTTTTTGCTGCCAATGATGCCGATGCCAATGGCGTGACGAATAGCAGTAAGGATGGTGGCGTTTTACGAGCAAAAATTCAGCCTGTTTCGTCGGAAATTGGGGCGACTGGCAGTTTCTTGAAAGATCCGTACGGCATGAATGCGATCCAGGGCGCCACTTATAGTGGTACGATTAACTACCTGAATCGCTTTGGTCGGGATGCACAAAAATACAAGTACTATGATCCGGTCAGCGAGTTGTATGCGGAGGTGGTAAAGTATTTCAAGGCGCTCCAGCCAACGCCTTCATATATATCTGGACTCAATTCGCAGCTACGTGATTATTTTCCTGTATTTACGACGTGGACTGATCCGGCGATTGATCCAAAATATCCGACCTCGGGCGCGTTGTCCTGCAAGAAGAACTACATCATCGGGATTGGGGATACCAACTCGCAATATGATCTGAACAATCTTTCCGGGGCTGCTTCTCCTGCTCCAGGAGTGGATGCCGACATGGCTGGTGGTACGGCGGTCAGTTGGACGAACAAGGTTGGTGTTCTTGAAGGGCTCGGCGGCAGCTTGGGCACTACCAGGCAGAACCAGTCCGTAAATCCGAGCAACCCTAATGAGAATAGTTACCTCATAGCAGGTATTGCCTACTATGCCCATAGCAGCGACATTCGGAGTGACCTCGCGGGCGTTCAGAACATCACTACCTACTGGATGGATGTCCTGGAGGCCACCATTCCGAACATGAAGAACGACCAGTACTGGCTGGCGACCAAGTATGGCGGTTATAAGAAGTCGGACGGTTCCGTGGGGCCGTTTGATGCGGCCAACGACACCTGGTATGAAAAGAAGGCAGATGGGACTCCAGCGCGTACCTATTCGGACACGCTGAACAACAAGACTGCAAGTCCGTTGCCCACCAATTATTTCCCTGCCAACACCCCTGATGCAATGGTCTCAGGCCTGCAGAGCGCTTTCAAGAGCATCGCTTCGGGTTCAGGGGCCGGTGCAGGTTCGGCCCTGTCTTCTCCGCAACTGAATTTGGCATCGGGTGGAGGAAATTCCTATGTGGGCACCTACGATGCATCTTCTTGGAAAGGGGATGTACTGGCGTCGTCCATCACGTCTTTTGACAGCGGCAGCCAGCCGGTAACTACGACGCTATGGAGTGCGGCGACCAAGCTGAGTACGCTCGCGGCAGGTTCCGGCTGGGATACCGCACGCAAGATCGTGACCCTGGTGGCCAAGGATGAATCCGCGGCGATCACGGCGGCGAATCTGATGGGTGCCACTTTTCGCTTTGCCAGCCTGGGCGTCAAGCAGAAGTTGAATCTGAGCAAAACGTCGGTTGCGCCTACGGGCAATGACGTGGATGGACAGCAGGTGCTGAACTATCTGCGGGGTGACCGGACTTACGAAAGCACGGCGTCGACGACAAAGCTCTATCGCCAAAGAGAAAGCCTCCTGGGGGATATCGTAGATTCGCAGGTCGTTTATGTGGGAGCGCCGAACGAGGGGTATGGCGATGCCTACAATCCGGGCTATTCCCAGTTTGTGAGCAGCAAGCAGGGTCGGACCCCGGTGGTTTATGTCGGAGCAAATGACGGCATGTTGCATGCTTTCGATGCGAGCAGCACCGCCAATGCCGGTAACGAATTGTTTGCTGTCGTGCCGTACGCGCTCTACGCCGGGCCCGATGATGTGCCTGAAACGAGCGGTATTCAGGCGCTTGCGCGGCCGACCTATTCCCACCATTACTACATGAATGCGACGCCCGAGGTTCGCAGCGTTGATTTTTCCCGGTCTGGCGGGAGCGTCCCCACCGATGTTTCAACATTCAATTGGCGTACCTTGCTGGTGGTGGGTGAAGGCAAAGGGGGGCGCAGCTATATCGGAGTGGATGTAACCGACGTCACTGCTGGCATGACGGAAGCTGATGCCGCGGGCAAGGTCCTGTGGGAGTTCTCCCATGCCGACATGGGCTACAGCTTCGGCCAACCGTTGATCGTCAAGACGACCAAATGGGGGTGGGTGGTCTTGCTGACAGGGGGGTATAACAACATTTCCGGTCCCAACGCGGGGCAGGGTGTGTTGTTTGTCGTGAATCCGCAGAACGGGGCGCTGCTGCAGGCGGTTTACACGGGGGTTGGGTCGGCTACCAGTCCGGCTGGTCTGGCACAGATAGCCGGATTCACTCCCAATTATCAGGATTACACCGTCGACTATGTTTACGGGGGGGATTTGAATGGCAATGTATGGCGCTTCGATCTCACCGGTTCTGGATCTATTCCCAGTCCGACCAAGATTGCAACACTGGTGTCACCGGACGGGACCGCTCAGCCTGTGACCGCCATTCCGCGGGTCGAGTATTCGGCAGATGATCTCAAGCGTTACGTTTTCGTTGGCACGGGGCGCCTGCTCGCATCGGAGGATCAACCGAACTCGCAGGTTCAGACGGTCTATGCGATCAGGGATGGCACGCAGAGTACCGCTTATGGTACTGCCGGCAACCAGATGGCGTTTCCTTCGGGCGGGAGTTTTCCGGCGACGCGTTCGTTGATGAGCCAGGCCAGTAATCTGATTGAAGGGGCCAAGCTGACGGAATCGAAACCGATGGGCTGGTTCTACGATCTGACGGGAGCTTCCGGATCAGTGAGGGAGCGGATCATCGTCGGCCTGCAGACTTTTGACGGCGTTTTGAGCTGGACGGGCTCTTTGCTAAATAGTGATCCCTGCAATGTCACAGGTACGTCCCGTACCTATTCGGTGAACTATGGGACGGGTCAGTCGGTTCTCTATACGACTTCGAGTAGCCTCAGCACTCCCGTGCAGTACCTGGAGGGAGGCTCTACCGGCTTGACCGGGATCAGGTTGGTACGTCTCGGCAACAAGATCGTCATCATCGGGACGACCGCGGACGGCAAGATGGTGGTCTTTGAGCAAGCGGTTGCTGAGTCCGGGGATCCCCGGGTTGTCAACTGGCGGATCATTCGTGAGTGACTTGGTGGTGAGTGGTTTGGAAGGCTACGCTACGCAAGTTCCACTTGCGTAGCGTAGCCTTCGTATATATAATTGTCGACTTCTTGGAGCCGCTGTAGCTCAGTCGGTAGAGCAGCGCATTCGTAATGCGAAGGTCACCAGTTCGATTCCGGTCAGCGGCACCATAAGAAACAAGCATTTAGGCCAGCTCATGAGGGTTGGCTTTTTTGCTGGGGTTACATCTCCTCCGGGAGGTGCAAAAAGCCCACTGAATCAGTGGCGGCATTAGCTCAGTTGGTAGAGCACTGGATTGTGATTCCAGGTGTCACCGGTTCGAAACCGGTATGTCGCCCCAAGAATACATGGCAAAAAGCCCTGAGAAATCAGGGCTTTTTGCTTTTTTGCTTTTGGTGGTGGCAATGCTGAAAGCGGCATTGCCACAGAGGGCTGTCAGGCCTTGCGTCCGAGGCCGCCGAGCAGGAAGGCGATGGGGCGTTGGGCCTTGTGGATGTCACGCCCTGCTGCTGCAGGCGCGGAACTGCCTTGCTGAGGCGCGTGCGTCGGGGCTTCATAGGGCTTGCTGAAGTCGAAGCCGTCCGGTGCGATGTGATTCGGCTGGCGGCCGCGCGGAGCGGGGCGTTCTCGCTCGGTAGTGCGCTTGCGACGATCGCCCGCTGAGGCGTTGTCGGGCTGCTGACGGGCCGCCGCCGGCGCAGCGGGTTTGCGGCGACGTGCCGCTTCACCCTCGAAGAAGTCCACTTCAGGCTCGTAGCCGGGAACGACCTCTTGCTGGATCTCGAGTTTGATCAGCTTCTGGATGTCGGCCAGGCGGTGGCGCTCCTCGGCGCTGACCAGGGAGACGGCCTTGCCCTTCTTGCCGGCCCGGCCGGTTCGGCCGATGCGGTGGACGTAGTCTTCCGCTGTATGTGGCAGTTCGAAGTTGATCACCGAGGGCAGGTCTTCAATGTCCAGGCCGCGTGCGGCCACGTCGGTTGCGACCAGCACGCGGATCTTGCCGTTCTTGAAGTTGTCCAGGGTTTCCGTGCGTGCTTGCTGGCTCTTGTCGCCGTGGATGGAGTCCGCGGAGATTTCGTGGCGTTCGAGGAAGTGGGCCAGCCGGCTGCAGGCGAACTTGGTGTCCACGAAAACCAGCACTTGGTTGGACGGATCTTCGTGACGGATCAGATGGGCCAGCAGATTGCGCTTGAGGCCGCTGGAAACCGGGTGGACGACGTGGGTGATCGTCTCGCTGACCATGTTGCGGCGAGCCACTTCGATCAGCTGCGGATTCTTCAGCATCTGGTCGGCGAGCTTCTTGATCTCGTCCGAGAAGGTGGCCGAGAACAGCAGGCTCTGGCGATTGGCCGGCAGCAGCGCAAGGATGCGGCGGATGTCGGGGATGAAGCCCATGTCGAGCATGCGGTCGGCTTCGTCGAGGACCAGGAACTCGACCTGGCCGAGGGCGATGGTCTTCTGCTGGACGTGGTCGAGCAGGCGGCCCGGTGTTGCCACGACGATCTCGATGCCACGGCGCAGTTCCTGGATTTGCGGGTTCATGTCGACGCCGCCATAGATGCAGGTGCTGCGCAGGGGCAGGTGCTTGGAGTACAACTTGACGGACTCGAACACCTGCATCGCCAGTTCGCGCGTCGGCGCCAGGATCAGGGCGCGCACCGGGTGGCGGGCTGGGCTGGTCGAGGTGCTGGCGTGACGGGCCAGGCGGTTCAGCAGCGGCAGCGTGAAGCCTGCGGTCTTGCCCGTGCCGGTCTGGGCTCCGCCCATGACGTCGTGTCCAGCGAGAACGACGGGGATCGCCTGGCGCTGGATCGGGGTGGGTTCGGAGTAGCCGGCGTCGGTGACGGCCTGCAGGATTTCAGGGATGAGCCCGAGTTCGGAAAACGACATGGATGTGGTCACGATGGCGGTGCTGTTTGTTTAGTGCACCGCAGCATTTAAGTAGTCGAACATTATACATCGGAGAGCCGTCAGCGCCGCGTCAGATAGCACGTAACCTCTTCACGGTCGTGGTAAAGGTGTTTGATTCGCAATGTATATTTGATGCCGGCAGGGCGCAGGCGCTGGTCGATGAGGGCGCGGCAGCGTTCCACTTCCTCCTGCCGGCGCTTCATCGGCAGCTTGAGGTTGAAGATCGTGTGCCGGCAGCGTCCGCTGGAGATCCACTCGGCCATCAGCGGCGCAATGCGCGAGGGCTGCTCGACCATGTCGCAGACCATCCACTCCACCGGTTTCTTCGGGCGCCAGGTGAAGCCGTCGGCGCGTTGGTGCGTGATGAGCCCGGTTGCCAGCGCCGACGGCGCGAGGGGGCCGTTGTCGATGGCGGTCACCCGCAGCCCCCGACTAGCCAGCTGCCAGCTCCAGCCGCCGGGCGAGGCGCCCAGGTCGACGGCCTGCAGGCCGGCTCGCAGCGTGGTCTTTTGTTCGTCCGGGGTCAGCAGCGTGAGGATCGCTTCGGCGAGCTTTAGGGTGGAGCGGCTCGGTGCTTCCTTCGGCATGCGCAGGCGCGGAATGCCCATCGGCCACGGCGAGGATTCGCTCGGCAGGCTGAGGCCGAGCCAGGCCTGCCGGTTGCCGACAAGGAAAAGATGCAGGCGCGGCAGGTGCGGCGTGTCGGGGCGCAGCAGGCCGGTTTCGAGCAGCGCGGTCTGCAGCAGGGGGCCGAAGCGCTTCAGGAAGCCCGACTGCTCCTTGCCGTCGTTGGTATCCGGGGTTTCCAACAGCAGATCCGAAAAGCGTTCGCCGAAGGACTCGATGGCTTGCTTCAGGGGCGTCAGCCTGTCGCGCTCGGGCAGATCGGCGACGATGGCCAGAACCTGAAAGGCCTGGCGCGCGAAGATCAGCCGGGAGATGTCCAGGCGGCGCCGCACTTCGTCGTGGGGAGCCGGTGTGTCCAGCGCCAGGTAAACGAAGCCGCTGTTGGCGTGTGCTTCGACCCGGCCGGCGAGGCGGCGGCTCTCCGCCTGGAGTTCCTGGGCGGCATCGGCTTCGAAGCCGGGCCGGCACTGTACGAGAACGCCGAGTGCCGGGTGAGGCTGGTTGACAGACGACATGAAGGGCTGGATGAGTGTCGGAGCAGGATGGATGTGTAGAATTCCGGAATACTCAGGGGCTGCCGCTGCCATTTACCGGCGTGGCGGGCTGGCCGACTGGTGGCGGATGATAACCGATCGTTGCGGCGGAGCCGTCTCTTTGCCGGGTTTGGGAGTGTGTTCATGGACTATCGCAGGCTGGGGAACAGCGACTTGCAGGTGTCGCCCGTATGCCTCGGGACGATGACCTTTGGCCGGCAGAACACCGAGGCGGAAGGGCATGCCCAGCTCGATGCGGCCTTTGCCCGCGGTGTGAATTTCATCGATACCGCCGAGATGTACCCGGTGCCGCCTCAGGCCGAAACCTATGGGGCGACCGAGTCGATCGTCGGTTCGTGGCTGAAGGGGCAGGCCCGCGACAAGGTCGTGCTGGCCACCAAGGTGGCCGGACCGGCGCGCGGGATGGGGTGGATCCGCGGCGGTCCGCAGGCGCTCGATCGGGACAACATCCGGACCGCGCTTGAAGGCAGCCTCCGGCGGCTAGGCACCGATTACGTCGATCTGTACCAGTTGCACTGGCCTGCCCGTAATCAGCCGATGTTCGGGCAATCGCGTTTCGATCCTGCGGCGGAGCGACCGGCGACGCCGATCCGCGAGCAGCTGGAGGTTCTCGGTGGACTGGTCAAGGAGGGCAAGATCCGCTACGTGGGCTTGTCCAACGAACATCCCTGGGGGGTGATGGAGTTCCTGAGGGTTGCCGGTGAACTGGGGCTGCCGCGCGTCGCAACCATCCAGAACGCCTACAGCCTGCTCAATCGCGTCTTCGAGCAGGGGCTGTCGGAGGTGTGCTTCCGCGAGAAGGTCAGCCTGCTGCCGTATTCCGTACTGGCCTTCGGACACCTGACTGGAAAGTACCTGGAAGATCCCGCGGCGTCCGGCCGTATTTCCCTGTTTCCTGGTTTCGGGCAGCGTTACGACAAGCC
Organism: Zoogloea sp. GW822-FHT05C07; assembly: GCF_058800215.1. NCBI lineage: Bacteria > Pseudomonadati > Pseudomonadota > Betaproteobacteria > Rhodocyclales > Zoogloeaceae > Zoogloea > Zoogloea sp. GW822-FHT05C07. The sequence continues at coordinate 501,460 of NZ_CM179510.1, read as the reverse complement.
GAATGTCCGTCCCGCAGTGGCGGCCTATGTCGACCTGGCCCAGCAGCATGGCCTGACGGGGACCGAATTGGCGATCGCCTTCGTGGCCGCCCAGCCGCTGGTGGGCAGTACCATTCTCGGAGCGACATCCGTCGCCCAGCTCGACGCCAACCTGAGGGCTGCCGAATTGAAGCTGCCGGAAGCCGTGCTCACCGGGATCGAGGCCATACACCAGCGGTTCACGAATCCGGCCCCTTGACCAAGAGGGCTTTTGTCGTCCGGGAGAAGTGCATTGAGGGAAATCGTAGCCGCCCGTGACCTTGGTGTCGGCATGTTCGTGGCCGAACTGGATCGTCCCTGGCTCGAGTCGTCGTTCCTGTTGCAGGGCTTCCTGATCGAGGACGAGACGATGCTCGAACAGGTGCGACGGGAGTGCCGCTTCGTGTACGTAGACCGGAGCCGCTCGGTGGGTGATGCCTGGCGCGCCGATCCGCAGGAGCAGCAAGGGCCGGGAGGGCTCCGGCCGGTTCCGGGTGTCCTGCAGGCCGAAGTGGTTTCCCGGCGCCGTCCCCTCGATTTTTTCGCGCTGTTGCGGGCGCTGCGTTCGGGTGGGCTGGAAGGACAGGAGGAAGTACGGCGCGTCGATGCGGCGGCGGGAGCGTATGTCGTCGGAACGGAAACGCCACTCGAGACGGAGATCGCCGCGGCACTGCCGGTCATGGAGCGCGCCACGTGTGTGCTCGAGCAGATCGCGACCGATGTGCAGCGCAGCCTGAATCCTGATCTGGAGCGCGTGCGCAGCGTGGTCGCTGAGATGGTGCTGAGCGTCGCCCGCAATCCGGATGCGCTGCTGTGGCTGGTGCGCCTGAAGCAGATGGATCGCTACAGTTACGACCATTCCCTCGACGTGGCGGCCCACGTGATGATCTTCGGTCGCGCCCTGGGCCTCAGCGAGGATGGCATCGCGACGTTGGGGATGGCGGGCATGCTGCAGGACGTCGGCAAGCTGCGCCTGCCCGCCCGGCTGCTGCAGAAGACTGGTGCCTTGACGGCCATGGAGTACGAGATATTCAAGACCCATGTGGGCTACTCGCGGCAGATCCTGTCCGCGTCGCCCCATGCAAGTCCGCTGATGCTCGATATCGTCGCCAAGCACCATGAGCGCCTGGACGGCAGTGGCTATCCGGCGGGGTTGAGCGGGGCGGCCATTGGTATCATGGGGGAGGTCGCCGGCATCTGCGATATCTATTGTGCGATGACCCGCGAAAGGCCCTATGGGCCGGCGGAAAGCTCGCAGGCCGCCCTCGATGCGGTGCGTGCCCAGCGCGGCAGCCGCTTCTCGGGGAGCCTGGTCGATCAGTTCGTGCAGTGCATTGGCCTCTACCCGGTGGGAATGCTGGTCGAGCTCAACTCCGGCGAGGTTGCCGTCGTCGTCGCCCAGAACCGCATCCGCCGCCTCAAGCCGAAAGTCATGATCCTGCTCGGGCCCGACAAACAGCCGAACGCTTATCCGCAGACGGTGGACCTTCTATACGATCGGCCGGGCGCGGTGGGCGAGCAGTATTTCATCGTGAAGGCTCTGCCGCCGGGGGCTCATGGTGTGGTGCCTTCGGAGTTCTATCTGGCATGAATACGCTGCCCGTGCGCCCCGGAAGCCCCTTTGTATCAACGTTGGACGCAGATGCGTTGGCGCGCCTGCTACTGCGCTACGGTATCGGGCTGTCCGAGCAGGCGGCGATCCGGGCCTTCGGCCGTGTCATCGATCCACCAGCCCTGGCTGCAAGCCTGGCCGCGCGCTTCGCGGGCCTTGCCGAGGACGAAGGTGGCCCTCCGTTGGGGACCTTCTGTGCCGATCTGGCCGGCTTTGCCGAATGGGATTTCTCGCCGGCCTGGCTGCAGGGCCTGGTGGTCCGCTGGCTCGAATGCTATTTCGCCGGTGCGGTGGCCGAGTTTCCGTTCCTGGCGATCGAAGCGCTGCTGGCGGAGTGTCAGGGCGAACTGCTTGGCGAGCGCCATGTGGCCCATCGTCTCGAACTGGACATCCAGGCTGCGCTGGTACGCCTTGGGCTCTGTCTCGGTGGTGTGCTGGCCGAGGCGACCGTCGAGCAGGAGCAGGCTTTCCGAATCAGTGCTGAAGATGGTGACCCCGTGCTTGGCATCCCCAACCGGCGCCGCTTCCTGCTCCTGCTGGAGGAGCATCTGAGGAAGGCCGGCGAGGACTGCATGCTGGGCCTCGTGGTCGTTGCCGCAGAGTGGGGTGGTGCGGCCGATGTGCTGGCACTGGATGAGCAGGACCGCCTGCGCCTGGCCTTGTCCGACGCGATGCGGGCCGTATTGCGCCCGCGGGACGTCCTGTGCGCGTTGGGCAATGCCGAGTGGGCGGTGATCCTTCCCGATCTGCGCGCGGCGGCACAGGTGTCGCTGGCTGCCTACAAGCTGGTGGATGCCTGTGAGGCGGCGCGTGGCAATGTCTTTCCGGCCTTGCGGGGACGCTTTTGTGCGGGGGGCAGCTGGGCACCCGAACAAGCTCGGGATGTACTGGCGCTGGAAAAGGCCGCCCGAATGGCTGTCAACGTGGCCAGGCGTTCAGGTCAGCTCTTCGACGTGTATTGCCCTGACGTGGCGCGCCAGGCCGATGGTGATGCGCGTTTCGAGACCGAAGTGGCGCGGGCTTTCGAAGCGCGTCAGTTCCAGCTCTACCTGCAGCCGCAGGTTGCCTTGCCGTCCCGGCGCCCGGTGGGCGCCGAAGCCCTGCTGCGCTGGACGGACGGGGAAGGGCGGGTGGTGTCGCCTGCCCGGATTCTGCGTGTTCTCGAACGGCTGGGGCTGATGGCCGACCTGTCGCGCTGGGTGATCCAGCAGGCGGCGCAGAGCCTCGCCGCGCTGGAGGCTGCCGCCTGCCCGCTGCGGGTGTCGGCGAATCTGGTGGCGGAGGACCTGAAGGATCCGGAGCTGCCCCTGTTCATCCGCCAGACCTGCGAGACCTGGCGGATCGACCCGTCGAAGCTGTGCTTCGAATTGACCGAGGGCGGGTTGGTGTCGAGCGAAGGCATGTCCGTGCGTACGCTGGAGGCGCTGAAGGTGGCCGGCGGGCGTGTGGCGCTGGATGATTTCGGAACCGGCTATTCGTCCATGGACTATCTGCGCCGTCTGCCGGTGGACGAACTGAAGATCGACAAGTCCTTCGTCGAGCGCATCGTCGAGTCGACGAGCGATCGCGCCATCGTGGAGCTGATGATCCGCATTGCGCACGCCTTCGGCCTGGAGGTAGTGGCGGAAGGCGTCGAGGACGCCGAAACGGAAGGCATGCTGGCCGGCATGGGCTGCGACTGTGCGCAGGGCTATCTTTATGCGCCAGCCATGGCGGTGGATGCGTTCATCGACTGGTGGCGCGGCCTGCCCGGGCAAGATACTGCCGCCGGATAGGCCGCGCCGACGCCGTCATTCGCTGGAGCGGCGACGTTTGCGCGGCGTTTCTTCAGCCGCGTCGGCCTTGGCGGTGTCCTCGCTGTCCTTGCTGTCGTCCTGTGTTTCGGCTTCCGCCTTCTTGGCCTTGGCTGGCTTGGCTCCGGGCGGTGGGGGCGGAGGAAGCTGCGGTGCGACCTCACCGATCTTGTTCTCCGCCATGTAGTCGTTCATTTCCTTCCAGCCGGCAAACACTGAGGCCTTGGATGCGCCCTGGTTGAGCGTGAAGCAGTCTTCGATGGCGCGCCCCGCGTGCCGGCAGGCGCTGCCGATCGCCTTGCCTTCGGCCTCGGTCTGGGCGGCGGCCTTGCTCGGGTCGGGGATGCCCAGGCGTTCGCAGCCGCCGAGCAGGGCGGCGGCTGCGATAATCGGAAACGTGAGGCGCAGGGAGAGTCTCGTCATGGCTCGCGGGTCGCGTTGCATTGACCCGTAAACGGCCCCTGCGCGGGGGACTTGAACGTCTTGTCACGAATCCGGGCGGGCGGAGCAGGGCGCTTCTTACTATAATCAGCGCCTGATTCGCGTCTTCCTGTCGATGGACCCCTTCCCCATGAATATCTTCAGTCGTACCGCCCTGCTGGCGGCTTTCGGCGCTGTGTGCGTCTCCCCGGTCATGGCCGCTGCCAAATCGCAGCCGGCCGCCAAACCCCAGGCCTCCCGTGTCACGCCGGCGGATGCCGCCGTGAAAGAAGTCGAGTTGGTGCACAGCCTGGGCGCCGACAAGGGCGAGCAGCTGCAGAAACTGGTCGATCGCTACAACGCGACCAATCCGGCCGTCAAGGTGGTGGTGCGTGAGCGCCGCTGGAACGACGGTGCGTTGCCGGACATGATGATCCTTGGCGAGCGGGATCTGCCGGGCTTCTTGAGCGGTGCGCCGCGCTACCGTCCGCTCCACCAGGTCATGAAGGATGCCGGTGAGCACCTCGACACCCTGCGCGCGCCGGCGATGATGACGCCGACGCCGCTCGACGGCGCCAATCGCCTGGTTGCCCTGCCGGTCGGTCTGTCGACCCCGGTGATGTTCTACAACAAGCAGGCCTTCCGCGATGCGGGTGTCGATCCGGATAACGCGCCGAAGACCTGGCAGGCCCTGCAGAAGACCCTCGGCCAGCTGGTTGCGCACGGAGCCACCTGTCCTTACACCACCGCCCAGCCGGCCTGGATCCTGGTCGAGAACATGAGCGCCTGGCACAACGAGCCGGTTGTCTCCGAAGGCAAGAAGGCCAGCCTGACCATCAACGGGATGCTCGAGGTCAAGCACGTCGCGATGCTGTCTTCCTGGGTCAAGGCCCGCTACCTGCACCTCTTCGGCCGCGACGACGAAGCCACCGAGCGCTTCGCTAAGGGCGAGTGCGCGGTGCTTACCGCGCCTTCCGCCGCCTTCCCGACCCTGCAGCGTCAGGCCGGCTTCGAGGTTGGCGTGGCGACGCTGCCGTACCATGAAGACTATTACGGTGCGCCGCAGAACACCCTTGCCGACGGTCCGGCAATGTGGATCGGCGCGGGCAAGAAGCCGGCCGAGTACAAGGCCATCGCCCGTTTCGTAAGCTTCTGGCTGAGCAGCGAGAGCCAGGTGGAATGGCAGCGCACCGCGGGTTACCTGCCCCTCAACCGGGCCGGCCTGCTGGCTTCTGAAAGCCGCCTGCTGGCGGATGACCTGGCCGCTATCCGCATCGGCGTGCAGCAGCTGACCCACAAGCCGGTGAGCTCCGTGTCCCGGGCGAGCAGCTACCCGCAGCGCGCCGCGGTCCGTCGCATCATCGAGGAAGAGCTGGAGTCCGTCTGGGACGATCGCAAGCCGTCCAAGTTGGCCCTCGACAATGCGGTGACCCGCTCGCGCGCGCTGGACTGATCGAGGCTCGGGCGACTATGACCGGCTGGGCGTGGCCTGAGCTGCTGGTGCACCGCTGTGGCGGTGCGCTGGCGCCGGAAAACACCCTGGCCGGCCTCGAGATCGCCGCCCGGCTCGGTTGCCGGGCAGTAGAATTCGATGTGATGCTGTCCGCGGATGGCCAGCCCTTCCTGATTCACGACGAAACCTTGGAGCGCACCGCCGGTGTCCCGGGGCAGGTTGCCCAACTGAGCGCGGCGGAGTTGGCGGCCGTCGATGTTGGTCGTCGCTTCCATCCGGCCTTCGCCGGCGAGACGATTCCCACCTTTGCCGCGGCCCTCGAAAGCTGCCGGCGCCTCGGGCTGGCTACCAACGTGGAAATCAAGCCGGCTGTCGGCCATGACAGGCAGACCGGGCAGGTCGTCGGGCGTGCGCTGCGTGCCGCCGGCGCAACTGGCCAGCAGGTTCTGCTGTCGTCCTTTTCCATTGAAGCGCTCGAAGCCGCCATCGAGGAAGCTCCCGACCTTCCGCGGGCCTTGCTGGCGGAGTGTCTTACGCAGGCTACCGTCGATACCGCGCGGCAACTGTCCTGCGTTGCGCTTAATCTGTCACGCAACGGGTTGACCGAGGAAGATGTCACCGCCGTATGCGAGGCGGGTTTGGCGGTAATGGTCTATACGGTGAACTCCCGCGCGGAAGCTCGGCGCCTGTTGGATTGGGGTGTTTCCGGCGTGTTTTCCGACCGTCCCGATCGCTTGTCCGCCCCCGTGACGGAGTCGTGAATTACTTGACCGGAGCGGCTTGACGCCATCGCGGTCGGCCCCTACCATCGCGTTTTTCCTATCCTGGGCATGGTCTTGTCTCTCACGCAGCTTTACGCGCCGATCGCCGAAGACATGAAGGCGCTTGACGCCGTCATTAGGGAACGCCTCTACTCCGACGTGGTCCTCATCCGCCAGGTGGCCGAGTACATCATCGGCAGTGGCGGCAAGAGACTGCGTCCGGCCATGGTCTTGTTCACCGCTGGCGCGGCCGGTTATCAGGGTAGCTACCATCGTGAATTGGCGGCGGTCGTGGAATTCATTCACACCGCGACGCTCCTGCACGATGATGTGGTCGACGAGTCCGAATTGCGCCGTGGCAACAAGACGGCCAATGCCTTGTTCGGAAATGCGGCTTCTGTGCTGGTCGGGGATTTCCTTTATTCCCGCGCTTTCCAGATGATGGTCGGCACCGACAACATGAAGGTGATGCGCGTTCTCGCGGACGCCACCAACGTGATTGCCGAAGGCGAAGTCCTGCAATTGCTCAATTGCCACAACGCCGACGTCGCAGTGGACGATTACCTGCGCGTGATCCGTTACAAGACGGCCAAGCTATTTGAAGCGGCGGCTCGGCTCGGCGGTATTCTGGGTGGCGTCGGACAGGAACTCGAGGACAGCCTTGCTGCCTTCGGCATGCATATCGGTACGGCTTTCCAATTGATCGACGACGTGCTGGATTATTCCGGCGAAGAAGCGGATACCGGCAAGCATATTGGCGACGACCTCGCCGAAGGCAAGCCGACCCTGCCGCTGATCCACGTCATGCAGCACGGCACGTCCGAGCAGGCGGCCTGTGTACGCAAGGCCATCGAGACCGGCGGACGGGACGACTTCGCAGCGGTGCTGAGTGCCATTCGTGAATCCGGTGCGATCGAAGCCACCCGTAAGGTGGCTGAAGAAGAGGCCAAGCTCGCGCTTAATGCACTTAATCAACTTCCCTCTTCCATTTTTAAGGAATCGTTGGTAGAATTGTCGTCCTTCGCAGTTGCACGGAAATACTGAGCTTCGGCAGATTTAAAAAGTATTTAAAAAATACTTTACAAAGTCGAAATTAAGTGTAAAATGAACGTCTTCTGTTTTAGGGAATTAGCAAAGCAGCGCTAATTCAGCAGTAAAGCGTCGGGGAATAGCTCAGCCTGGTAGAGCACTGCGTTCGGGACGCAGGGGCCGGAGGTTCGAATCCTCTTTCCCCGACCACCAATTCAAGTGCAAATAGAAATTTTATTTGCACTCAAATGAAAATGGAGCAAAGTCAAAATCGACTTTGCTCCATTTTCATTTCCACTGCCGAAATCGGCAAATACGGCTTACTGGCGATGCTATCGATGCCCGCTTCCCGCTGTTCCCTCCTGTCACTGTCTGTACGGGCATCCGGTCAGTCAGTTGCAAGGGGGTTCTGCTATAAGCATGTGTCGTTTTTCCTGGCACAACGCCTGCCGCATCCACATCCCGTGATTCCCTGCCGCAGTTGGAGCCCGAGCGCTTCCACTGCGCGTTGCCACGTCCGCCTTGCGGAACGTGGGCAGGGGGTGACCGACTCTGCTGATCTCCGATGATTGTCAAAGGCCCCCTCCGACCGGATTTCCTCGCTGAAGAAACCCTGGCGGACCTTTTCGAGGCGACCGCGCGTCGCCATCCCGAGCATCCGGCCCTGATCTGGGGAACGGAGTGCCTGTCCTACCGTGTGCTCGACGCGCGCGCGGACCTGATGGCGCATCACCTCATCGAGGCCGGTGTGAAGCCCGGCGACATTGTCGGCCTGTGGCTGCCCAGAGGTGTCGAACTGCTGGTGGCCCAGCTGGCCATTGCCAAGACCGGTGCCGCCTGGCTGCCCTTCGACGCGGATGCGCCGGCCGAACGGGTTGCCGTGTGCCTGAAGGACGCGCAGGGCGCAGGGCTGATCACGCAGCGGGAACGTCCCACGATCGAATGTCCGGCGTGGTCGCCGGCGGAGCTGTTGCGTGATGCCCTGTCGCCCTTGCGTCGCCGGAGCGGCGCGAGCCCGGACGATCCGGCCTACGTGATTTACACCTCGGGTTCGACGGGTGTGCCGAAGGGCGTGCCGATCAGCCAGCGGGCGATCTGCCATTTCCTGCGCAGCGAGAACGAGGTGCTCGGCATTCGCGGCGATGACCGGATCTACCAGGGTTTCTCGGTCGCCTTCGACATGTCCTTCGAGGAGATCTGGATCGCCTATCTGGTCGGCGCCAGCCTGTGGATCGCGCCGCAGGAGATCACCGCCGATCCGGATGCCTTGCCGAAGGCGCTGCAGGATCATGGCATCACCGTGCTGCATGCGGTGCCGACGCTGCTCGCGCTTTTTGCGACCGATGTGCCCGGTCTGCGGCTCATCAATCTGGGCGGCGAGGCCTGCCCGCAGTCGGTGGCCGACCGCTGGGCGACGCCATCGCGGCAGGTTTTCAACACCTATGGCCCGACGGAGGCCACCGTTTCGGCCAGCATCACGGCGCTGACGCCGGGCGAGGCGGTGACCATCGGCCGCCCGCTGCCCAACTATGGCCTGCTCGTCGTCGATGCCGACATGAAGCTGCTGCCCGCTGGCGAAACCGGCGAGCTGTGCATTTTCGGACCGGGGGTTGCCGCTGGCTACCTGGGACGGCCCGAGCTGACCAGCGAGAAATTCCGGCCCAATCCGTGGGCGGAGCATCCCCATGAGGCAAGCCTTTACCGCACCGGCGACCTAGCCCGCATCGACGGGGAGGGCCGCGTGGCGTGCCTGGGGCGGGCCGACGACCAGGTCAAGGTGCGCGGCTTCCGCGTCGAGCTGGGTGAGATCGAGGCGGCGCTGACCCGCCGGCTCGTCAACGCGACGGCGGCAGTGGTGCTCAAGCCGGTCGGCGACCTCGAACAACTGGTTGCCTACATCATGGCGGCGGAGAGTGGGCGGCTGGATGTGGCTGGCCTGCGCGCCCATCTGCGCGAGACCTTGCCGTCCTACATGGTGCCGAGCCACTTCGAGCTGATCGAGACGATCCCGCGCCTGACCTCGGGCAAGATCGACCGCAAGGTCTTGCGCGCGATGCCGATGAGCGCGCCGATCATCGCGACGGAGTCGGACGAGCCGGCCACCGAGGCGGAGGTTGCGCTGTTTGCCGGTCTGGCCCGCTTCTTCCCGGGGTTGTCGATCCGTCGGGACAGTGACTTTTTCAACGATCTCGGCGGCCACTCCCTGCTGGCCGCGCGCCTGGTTTCTTCGCTGCGAACGGATCCGCGTTTCACCGGCATGACCGTCCGCGACGTGTATTGCCAGCGTCGCGTCCAGGACATTGCGGCAGCGATGGAGGAGGGCGCCCGCCGCCACTCGGCCGTCACTTCGCGCCCCTTCGTGCAGGTGCCGCCGCTGCGGCGCTTCCTGTGCGGCCTCGCGCAGGCGGTGACGCTGCCCTTCATGATCGGCCTGCACATCCTCAACTGGCTGGCGCCGTTCTTCACCTACCACTTCTTCACCGGCGATCCGGGAGACAGCGTGTGGCGTGCGATGGGCGCGTCGATGCTGGTCTTCCTCGGCACCTACCTCGTCACCTTCGGCGTGGCGGTTGTCGGCAGCCGGATCCTGCTGGTCGGTATCCGCCCAGGGCGTTATCCGCTGTGGGGTGCGACCTATTTCCGATGGTGGCTGGCTGACCGTCTGCAGCAGACCGCGCCGGCCTATCTGCTGTCGGGCTCTTCCCTGTATTGCGGCTATCTGCGGGCCCTGGGCGCGCGCATCGGCGAGGACGTGGTGATCGGCTCGGTGACGATCCGCCAGCCGTGGCTGCTGTCCGTCGGCGATGGCGCCAGCATCGGCTCCCAGGTCAACCTGGAGAACGTGCGGGTCGAGGGTGGGGAGCTGATCGTCGGCGCCATCGACATCGGCGCGGAGAGCAATGTCGGCTCCTACGTGGTGCTGGAGGACGACACGACGATCGCGCCCCACGGGCGCATCGAAGGCCTGGCGGCCTTGCCGCGGGGCGGACGGATCGGCGAGCGGGAAGTGTGGGACGGTTCGCCGGCTCGTTACGTGCGCCACCTGACGGATAAGGAAAGGCTGGTTCGGCCCCCGGTCAGTGCCCTGCGCCGGAAGCTGGAAGCGGTCTTCTTCGGGCTGGGCGCCGCCATGACGGCCTTGCTGTTCTTCCTGCCGATCTTCCCGACCTTTGTGCTGATCGACGCGCTCGACGACGGCGCCTTCGATCCGTCGGCCGCCGGTGCCCACAGCTATCTGTGGGCCGTCATGCGCTATACGGTGCTGGCGCTGCCGGCCAGTAGCGTGCTGGTCATCGGCACCGCGCTGATCGCCGCCGCCATCCGCTGGCTGGTGCTGCCGCGCCTGCTGCCGGGCACCTGGCCCGTGCACAGCAACGTGTATTGCCGCAAGTGGCTGGCCAACCAGATCCAGGTGGCCAGCCTCAATGTGCTGCACGGGGTGTACGCGACGATCTACGCGCCGGTGTGGTATCGCCTGCTCGGCGCCAAGATCGGCCGCGACGCGGAAATCTCCACCGCGATGGGCATCGTGCCGGACATGCTGACCCTCGGCGACGAGGCCTTCATCGCTGACGCGGTGATGCTCGGCGACGAGAAGATCGACGCCGGCTGGATGTCGGTGGACAACACGGTGATCGGCCAGCGCAGCTTCGTCGGCAACGGCGCCTACGTGCCGGACGGCACGACGCTGCCGCCGGGCGTGCTGCTCGGCGTGCAGTCGAAGGCGCCCGCCACCGAGCGGATGGCCTCCGGCCAGACCTGGCTCGGCTCACCGGCGCTGGAGCTGCCGTCCCGCGAGGAGGTGATGGGTTTCCCGGATTCGCTGACCTTCCGCCCGTCCATCTGGCGGCGCATCGGCCGCGGCATCGTCGAGGCGGCACGCATCCTGATTCCCTTGTCGCTGATCATCGGCGTCGGCTACGTGATCGTGCTGGCCGCCATGCCGGCCGCCGCCGACGAGAACTGGTTCAAGTTGTCCTGGCAGCTGACGCTGGCGGGCATCTGCTACGGCATCGGCGGCTTTCTGCTGGTGGTGGTGCTCAAGTGGCTGCTGATCGGCCGCTACCGGCCGCGGGCGATCCCCATGTGGACGCCCTTCGTGTGGGTCAGCGAGGCGGTCACCAGCGTCTATGAGTCCATCGCTGTGCCCAACTTCCTCGAATACCTGCGCGGCACGCCGATGCTGCCGGTGGTCCTGCGCCTGATAGGCGTGCACACCGGGCGCGGCGTGTATATGGATACCACCGACATCACCGAGTTCGACTGCGTGACGATCGGCGACCAGGCCGAGCTGAACGCCTGGTCGGGGCCGCAGACCCACCTGTTCGAAGACCGCATCATGAAGATCGGCCGCATCGACATCGGCGCGCAGGTGACGGTCGGCGTACGCGGCACCGTGCTGTACGACAGCCGGATCGGCGACGGCGTGCGCCTCGGGCCGCTGACCCTGGTCATGAAGGGCGAAAGCCTGCCGGCCCAGACGGCGTGGAGCGGCTCGCCGGCCCAGCCCTGGCAGGGCTGAAAAACGGGCGATTTCGGTACTGCAACTGAAAAGCTATTCGGCATGCAGCTGCTAAGCTCATAAGAATTGCTTGGTTGGGCCCCCGGAGGGGCGGGACTAGAGTCGGGCCTTCGAGTATTCGTTGGTCCGTATCATGTCCCGCCTCTCCGCGCCTGCCCCAAACCATCGCCCCTTCTGGGACGAAGCCCTCGAAACCCAGTCCCGCGCCGACTGGGATGCCCTGAAGCTGCAGCTGCTGCAGAAGCACCTGCACCACGCCTATTACAACTCCCCGTTCTACCGGGCCAGTTTCGACGCGGCCGGCGTGCATCCGGAAGAGGTGCGCAGTCTCGACGACATCCGCCGCTTCCCCTTCATCAACAAGCAGACCCTGCGGGAACGTCAGCTGGCACTGCCGCCCTTCGGCGATCTGGTGGCGGTGCCTGAGCGGGACATCGTCTACATCTCCGCATCCAGCGGCTCGACCGGCGTGCCGACGGCCTCGCCCTTCAGCGCCACTGACTTCGATGAGTGGATCGACTACGAGGCGCGCCAGTTCTGGTCTTCCGGGCTGCGTCCGGAAGACCGCTACGCCCATTCCCTGAACTTTTCCCTGTTCGTCGGAGGCCCCTGCGTGCTCGGTGCGCAGAAGCTCGGTGCCTTGTCGATCCACGCTGGCACCGTGCCGTCCGAGCGCCTGCTGGCCATCCTGCGCCAGTTCCAGGTGACGGCCATCTGGACCACGCCGTCTTACGCCTGGTACCTCGGCGAGACGGCGATCAAGGAAGGCATCGACCTGCGCAAGGACCTCGCCGTACGGCGCATCTTCGTGGCCGGCGAACCCGGCGGCTCGATCCCGGAAACCCGCCAGCGCATCGAGGATCTGTGGGGCGCGTCGGTGTATGACTACTACGGACTATCGGACATCTTCGGCTCCTGCGCCGGCATGTGCGAGGAGAAGGACGGCCTGCACTGGGCCGAGGACCACATCCTCGTCGAGGTGCTGCACCCGGAGACCAACGAGCCGGTGGAAGAGGGCGGCCGCGGCGAACTGGTGCTGACCACGCTGAAGAAGAGCGCCCGCCCGATGATCCGCTTCCGCACTGGTGACATCGTGTCCTTCACGTCCGAGCCCTGCGGCTGCGGCCGCACGTCGATCCGTCTGCAGGGCGTGCATGGGCGCCTGGACGACATGCTGATCATCAAGGGCGCCAACCTCTTCCCCAGCGACGTGGAGGCCATCGCCCGCCGCGACCACAACCTGACTGGCGAATACCGGCTGATCGTCGAGCGGGAAAACCACCTGGACCGCCTCACCGTGGAGCTGGAGCGCAGCGCCGCATTTACCGGCAGCAACGAGGAACTGGCCCACCACTTCGGGCGCCAGCTCAAGTCGATCACCGGCGTCAGCGCGGTGGTGACCATCCTGCCGCCCGACACCTTGCCCCGCGCCACCCACAAGGCCAAGCGCGTCGAGGACCGCCGCAGCGGCGTGTGGGCCTGAGCAGGCCGGCATAGGCAACGACAACAGACCGATACAGATAGACCAAGGAGCGCTTCCATGACCGACCGCAAAGCCGCCTACCGCTTCGAAACCTTGCAGGTCCATGCCGGCCAGCAGCCGGCGCCGGGCACCAATGCCCGCGCCGTGCCGATCTACCAGACCACGTCCTACACCTTCAATGACGCCGACCACGGCGCGCGCCTGTTCGCGCTGAAGGAGTTCGGCAACATCTACACCCGCATCATGAACCCCACCACCGACGTCTTCGAACAGCGCATCGCCGCGCTCGAAGGGGGCGTCGCCGCGGTGGCCACCAGCTCCGGCCAGGCCGCCCAGTTCCTGGCCATCACCACCATCGCCCAGGCCGGCGACAACATCGTGTCCACCAGCTATGTGTATGGCGGCACCTACAACCAGTTCAAGGTCACGCTGCCGCGCCTCGGCATCGACGTGAAGTTCGTCGAGGGCGACGACCCGGAGGATTTCCGCCGCGCCATCGACGCCAACACCAAGGCCTTGTACGTGGAGACCATCGGCAACCCGCGCTTCAACATCCCCGATTTCGAGGCGCTGGCGCAGATCGCCAACGCGGCCGGCATTCCGCTGATCGTCGACAACACCTTCGGCGCCGGTGGCTACATCGCCCGGCCGATCGACCACGGCGCGGACATCGTCGTCGAGTCGGCCACCAAGTGGATCGGTGGCCATGGCACGTCCATCGGCGGGGTGATCGTCGATTCCGGCAAGTTCGACTGGGGCAACGGCAAGTTCCCGCTGTTCACCGAGCCGGCGCCGGGCTACCATGGCCTCAACTTCTGGGAGGTCTTCGGCAGCGGCGGCCCCTTCGGCAACATCGCCTTCGCGATCCGTGCCCGCGTCGAAGGCCTGCGCGACATCGGCCCGAGCCTGTCGCCGTTCAACGCCTTCCAGCTGCTGCAGGGCGTCGAGACCCTGTCCCTGCGCGTGCAGCGCCACCTGGAGAACACCCTCGAACTGGCCCGCTGGCTGAAGGCCCATCCGCAGGTGGCGTGGGTCGAATACAACGGCTTGGAAGACAGCCCTTATCACGAACTGGCCAAGAAGTACCTGCGAAACGGCTTCGGTGCGGTGCTCAACTTCGGCATCAAGGGCGGCGCCAACGCGGCGCGGACCTTCATCGACAACGTGGAACTGGCCAGCCATCTGGCCAACGTCGGCGACGCCAAGACGCTGGTCATCCACCCGGCGTCGACCACCCACCAGCAGCTGTCGGAGGCCGAGCAGAAGAGCGCCGGCGTGCGGCCGGATCTGGTGCGCGTGTCGGTGGGCATCGAGCACATCGAGGACATCAAGGCCGACTTCGACCACGCCTTGCGCCGGGCTGGGCTGGAAGCGGCGGCATGAGCGCTGTGCGCCTGTCCGACCAGACCCGCCTGTTCCAGATGGGTGGTGACTTCGCGCTGGAGTCGGGCGACAGCCTGCCCGGCGCGCAGATCGCCTTCCGGACCTGGGGCCAGCTGTCGGCACGGGCCGACAACGCGGTGATTGTCTGCCACGCCTTGACTGGCTCGGCAGATGCCGATGACTGGTGGGCGCCGCTGTTCGGCAAGGGCAGGGCGCTTGACCCGAGCAGCCAGTTCATCGTCTGCAGCAATGTGCTGGGCGGCTGCTACGGCAGCACCGGGCCGACGACGCCGGCACCGGACGGGCGGCCGTGGGGGGCGCGTTTCCCGCGCCTCACCATTCGCGACCAGGTGCGGGCGCAGATCGCGCTGGCCGACGCCCTCGGCATCCGCCGAGTCCGCTTCGTGATCGGTGGGTCGATGGGCGGCCTGCAGGCGCTGGAGTGGGCGCTGCTCGATCCGCAGCGGGTTGGCGCGGTGGTGACGATCGCCGCGTCGGCGGCCCATTCGCCCTGGTGCGTGGCGTGGAGCGAAGCCCAGCGCCTGGCGCTGGCTGCCGATCCGAAGTACCGCAACGGCCACTACGATCCGTCCGATCCGCCGCTGGCGGGCCTCGCTGCGGCGCGGGCGATGGCGATGGTCGGCTACCGCAGCCCGGCATCGCTGGGCCGGCGCTTCGGGCGCAGCGCGGCCGAGGAGATCTTCGGCGCGCGGGCCGCCGATCCGGATGCGCTGGCCGTGCAGGGCTGGGTGCGCCATCACGCCGATAGTCTGACCCGCCGCTTCGACGCGCACAGCTACCGGGTGCTCCTCGACGCGATGGACACCCACGACATCGGGCGCGGACGGGGCGGCTGCCGGCTGGCGCTGGAGCAGATCCGCCAGCCGGTGCTGGTCGGTTCGGTGCCGTCGGACGCGCTCTACGTGCTGGAGGATCAACTTGCTCTTGTCCGCCAACTGGTGCGGGCCAGCCTGATCGCCATCGATTCCGAGCATGGGCATGACGGCTTCCTGATCGATGCCGGCCGCTTCGAGCCCGCGATCCGGCGCTTTCTGGCCGAATTCCACACTGGCGATGTGCATTCCTTGCTTACAACTAGCTGCGCGCCGAGTCATATTTCGTACATACATTAGGACGAAAATGCACGCCCCGGCTGGTCCGGCTGTATTACTGGAAAGATCGACATGAGCAATTCCCCCGTTCCCCGCCGCGCCAACGCGGCAACGCCTCCCCAGGTCGGCAACGCTGTGTTGCGCAGTGCGCTGCTCGGAAACCTGCACGATGCCGGTGTGGCGATCGTCCGCTGTGCCGCCGGGCGGGACCGGGAATCCCTGTTCGCCTCGCCGTCCCTGCACGAGAAGATCGTCGAGTGCCTGGAGGTGATGCGCGTCAGCGCCCGCGACATGCCGGAGGCGGACAAGGAGGAGATGGAGCACGTCGACTGGCACGCTTGGGAGACCCTCAACACTGCTGCTATCGGATCCCCGCGGCAGGGCCGCGAGCGCCTGTGGCAGATCATCACCGACCTGGTGCCGACGACCCTCGTCGAGGTTCGCCGCTACCGCCGCGCCTTGCCGGGCTGGTTCGAGATCTGATTTCCGGCCTCCGGTGCCGCTGCCCGGAATTCCCCATTGCCTGCTGTAATTCCACCACGGGCTGCTGGATGCGAAACATCCGGCAGCCCGTGGCCCTTTCTGCCCCAGCTTGCACGCAGCTTGCAGAGCGGCCCGAAAACCCCTGAAGAAACAAAGCCTCGCCGTGCCCCTCCCGGCCAGGGATCTGAGCTGGGTATGCTTCTTGCCGAAGCCTGAACATCATTCACTCGATAAGGCCCGTTCGCGGGCCCATGTTCAGGGGGTTTCATGCGCAAGGTCGTACTTCCCGTCATCGGTGTTACCGCAGCCCTGTCTCTCGCCGCCAGCATGCCGGTGGCGGCACAAAGCCTGGAAGGCGCCGTCAAGGCCCTGAACGCGGCGGACACTCATTCCCTGTCCCTCACCGGGACCGGCCAGTGGTTCCAGTTCGGCCAGGCGCCGAACCCCACGCTGGCTTGGCCGCGTTTCGACGTCAGCCGCTACGCCGCCGATTTCAACTACGACAGCGCCAGCGCGCGGGTGCAGATCACCCGCAGCCAGACCATCGAGCCGGGCCGCCTGCGCCCGGCGCCCGTCGAGCAGAAGGTCGACCAGTACGTCAGCGGGGCCCACGCCTGGAACCTGCCCACCGGCAATGCCGCCAGTCCGGCGCCGACGTCGCAGCCCACCGCGCTCGCCGAGCGGCTGGCCGAGATCTGGTCCACGCCGCAGGGCTTCCTGCGCGCGGCGCAGGCCAACAACGCCAGGAGCGTGGTCAAGGCCGGCGAGGCCGAGGTGAGCTTCACCGTCGACGGGCACTACCGCTTCGTTGGCATCATCAACGCCGCCAACCAGGTGGTGAAGGTGCGCACCTGGATCGACAACCCGGTGCTCGGCGACACCCTCGTCGAGACCCGCTTCTTCGGCTACCGCAACTTCGGCAACCTGTACTTTCCGTCGCAGATCGAGCGCGTGCAGGGCGGTTACCCGGTGCTCGACCTGCAGATCAGCGACGTGAAGGCCAACCCGGCCGTCGACCTGCCGGTGCCGGCCGAGGTGGTGAACGCCAAGCCCACCGCCTCGACGGTGACGGTCACCAAGCTCGCCGAAGGCGTGCTGTACCTGACCGGCGGCACCCACCACAGCGTGGCCATCGAGCAGAAGGATCACGTGGTCGTCGTCGAGGCACCACTCAACGAGGAGCGCTCCCAGGCAGTGATCGCCAAGGTCAAGGAAGCCATCCCCGGCAAGCCGATCAGGTTTCTGGTCAACACCCACGCCCACTTCGACCACTCCGGTGGCCTGCGCACCTTCGTCAATGAAGGCGCGACCATCGTCACGCCGGCGGCCAACGTGGCCTATTACCGCAAGATCTGGGGGACGCAGCGCAGCATCAATCCGGACAGCCTGGCCAAGTCCCATAAGAACGCCCAGTTCGCTGCCGTGGAGGGCAAGCGCGTGCTGACCGACGGCAAGCGCCGCATCGAGATCCACAGCATCGCCGGCAGTGGCCACAGCGACGCTTTCGCACTGATCTACCTGCCCGCCGAGAAGATCCTCATCGAGGCCGACGCCTACACGCCGACGGCCGCCAACGTGCCGCCGCCAACCAGTCTCAACCCGTACTCGGTGAATCTCTACGACAACATCCGCAAGCTCGGGCTCGACGTGGAGCAGATCGCTGCGCTGCACGGCCCGCGCGTCGTCACGCTGAACGATCTGCGCACCGCCATCGGCCAGGCCAGCGCGTCCCGCTGAGCCCCATCCACTGCGTTTCCTGCTGCGGCAAATCCCTGATTAGGAATTCACTGCGGCAGGAATAAGCAAACGAATTTTTCTTGGTTCGCCATTCGAATCTTCGTCTCTAGACTCGGTTTCACTCATCGTTAGTTAATAGGAAGCCCAATGAAATCGCGCATCGCCCGCCGCTCGCTGTTGTCTCTCGCCCTCGTTCTCGGCCTTTCCAGCCTGGCCCACGCCGACGTCACGCTGCTGAACGTTTCCTATGACCCGACCCGTGAGCTCTACCAGGATTACAACGCCGCCTTCGCCAAGTACTGGAAGGCCAAGACCAAGGAAGACGTGACCGTCAAGGCTTCCCACGGCGGTTCCGGCAAGCAGGCCCGCTCGGTGATCGACGGCCTCGAAGCCGACGTGGTGACCCTGGCCCTGGCCGCCGATATCGACGCCCTCCACGAAAATGGCAAGCTGGTGCCGGCCGACTGGCAGAAGCGCCTGCCGCACAACGCCTCGCCCTACACCTCCACCATCGTCTTCCTGGTCCGCAAGGGCAACCCCAAGAAGATCAAGGACTGGAACGACCTGGCGAAGCCCGGCATCGAGGTGATCACCCCGAACCCGAAGACCTCCGGCGGCGCCCGCTGGAACTACCTGGCCGCCTGGGGCTACGCCCTCAAGCAGCCGGCCGGTACCGACGCCACCGCCAAGGACTTCGTCAAGAAGATCTACGGCAATGTGAAGGTGCTGGATTCCGGCGCCCGCGGCGCGACCACCACCTTCGCCGAGCGCGGCATCGGCGACGTGCTGATCGCTTGGGAAAACGAAGCCTACCTGGCCGTCAAGGAGCTCGGCCCGGACAAGTTCGACATCGTCACGCCGTCCATCTCCATCCTGGCCGAGCCCCCGGTCTCCGTGGTGGACAAGGTCGTCGACAAGCGCGGCACCCGCAAGGTCGCCGAAGAGTACCTGAAGTACCTGTACTCGCCGGAAGGCCAGGAAATCGCCGGCAAGAACTACTACCGCCCGACCGATGCCAAGGTCGCGGCCAAGTATTCCAAGCAGTTCGCGCCGGTCAAGCTGTTCAAGATCGACGAAGTCTTCGGCGGCTGGACCAAGGCCCAGAAGACCCACTTCGCCGACGGCGGTGTGTTCGACCAGATCAGCATCAAGTAACAGGCGAGGGCGTTCCGGCCCTAGTGCCGGAAGACACCGGAACCGCGCCAGGCCCCCAAAGCCTGGCGTTTTTTTCATCGAGGCGCCGCAAGGCCGCCTTTTGCAGGAGCGTTCGCGTGCTGCAAACCACCCTGATCGTTCCCGGACTCAACAACAGCGGCCCCGGCCACTGGCAGACCTGGCTGGAAGAACAATTGCCCGATGTGCGCCGGGTGCGCCACATCGACTGGGATGTCCCCGTGCTGGCCCGCTGGGCCACGGAAGTCCGCCGTGAAATCGACGAGGCCGCCGGCGTGGTGTGGCTGGTCGCCCACAGCTACGGTTGCCTGGCTTCGGTCGTGGCGGCGGCGGATCGCCCGGAGAGGGTCGCCGGCCTGCTGCTGGTGGCGCCGCCGGACCCCGACCGTTTCACCGCCTTCGGCCTGCGCGACCCGCGCGACATCGCCTGTAAGAGCGGGCTGGCCGAGTGGATTCCGGCTTCGCCGATCGGCGTGCCGAGCATGGTCGTGGCAAGCGGCAATGACCCCTGGGCCAGCATCGAGCAGACGGCTCACTGGGCGGACAGCTGGGGCAGCCTGTTCATCGACATCGGCCTGGCCGGGCACATCAACGTCGAATCGGGGCATGGCCCGTGGCCGCAGGGCCTGGTGCTGCTCAATGCGCTGCGGGATTCCTACACCGGCCTGCCGCTCGGCAGCATCGACGACGGCAAGGTCACCAACCGCGGCAAGCGCGGTGCGCTGGCCCGCCTGCGCCACCGCACCCGCTTCAACTGGGACGTGTTCACCGAGCTGTCCCACTGAATCTGTATATTCATAAAAAGTGGAATGCTTATCCGGTTTGAGTTGCAAACCTACTGAATTATTGTTGGTTCGCTGCCTGGAACGGTGGGCGTAGTGTGCTCCGCAGTGCAGCAAAGACATTCACCTATCCAAACTGATTGATCCAAGGAGCTTTCCCATGTCGAAATGGTACGCGGACAACGCCCAGTCCATCGGCCACACCCCGCTGATCAAGCTCAACCGCATCACCGACGGCGCCTCCGCCACGGTGCTGGCCAAGATCGAAGGGCGCAACCCGGCCTATTCCGTGAAGTGCCGCATCGGCGCGGCTCTGGTGGCGGACGCCGAACAGCGCGGCCTGCTCGGCCCCGGCAAGGAACTGGTCGAACCGACTAGCGGCAACACCGGCATTGCGCTGGCTTTCGTCGCCGCCGCCAAGGGTATTCCGCTGACCCTGACCATGCCCGAGACCATGAGCATTGAGCGCCGCAAGCTGCTCACCGCCTACGGCGCCAAGCTGGTGCTGACCGAAGGCGCCAAGGGTATGAGCGGAGCGGTCGCCAAGGCCGAGGAGATCGCTGCTTCCGATCCGGACAAGTACGTGCTGCTGCAGCAGTTCAAGAACCCGGCCAACCCGGCTATCCACGAAACCACCACTGGCCCTGAGATCTGGGACGATACCGACGGCGCGGTGGACATCTTCGTGTCTGGCGTCGGCACCGGCGGCACCATCACCGGCGTCAGCCGCTACATCAAGCAGGGCCGTGGCAAGGCCATCCAGTCGGTGGCCGTCGAGCCGTCGGCCAGCCCGATCCTGACCCAGTCCCGCGCCGGCGAGCCGCTCAAGCCTGGCCCCCACAAGATCCAGGGCATCGGCGCCGGCTTCGTGCCGGGCGTGCTCGACCTGTCGTTGGTGGATGCCGTGGAACAGGTCAGCAACGAAGAGGCGGTGGACTTCGCCCGCCGCCTGGCCCGCGAGGAAGGCATCCTGTCCGGCATCTCCAGCGGTGCTGCCGTGGCTGCTGCCGTGCGCCTGGCCAAGCTGCCGGAGAACGAGGGCAAGACCATCGTCGTGATCCTGCCCGATTCGGGTGAGCGCTACCTGAGCTCGGTGCTGTTCGAAGGCGTCTTCGACGCCGCGGGCCTGCCGGCATGAACTCGCGCGAGCCCGTGAGCACGCACGACGAATCCGTCGCGGCCGAACACTGGGACCTTGGCGCGGTGGTCGGCGGCCTGCGGGCCGTGCGCGATCGCTGGCGCGAGGCCCAGGGCCGCAGCCGCGAGGCTGGCGGCCGCGAGTTCCCGTCGCGGGATGCGCTGGCCA
Source organism: Zoogloea sp. GW822-FHT05C07 (assembly GCF_058800215.1). Lineage (NCBI taxonomy): Bacteria > Pseudomonadati > Pseudomonadota > Betaproteobacteria > Rhodocyclales > Zoogloeaceae > Zoogloea > Zoogloea sp. GW822-FHT05C07. Next base: position 480,393 of record NZ_CM179510.1, on the reverse strand, counting down.
CGGTGGTCGGACAGTTATGCGGAGCGCTCTTCCCGATGCGCCTCGGCCCGGCCGACCTGCGCCAGGAGAGTGAAGACTTCTACGTCGGCCATACGCTGGACGCGGCGCTGAACGGGCTGCTCGAACAGGTCCGCCTCGAACTGGCCTACCAGGCCCGCCATGGCGATGTCGACGAGCAGGCGATCCGCCGCCAGGCCATCCATGTGGTCCGCGAGTTCGCGGCAACGCTGCCGTCCACCCGGGCGCTGCTCGATACCGACGTGGAGGCCGCTTTCCTCGGCGATCCGGCGGCCCGCAGCGTGGATGAAGTGGTGCTGTGCTACCCGGGCATCCTGGCGGTCATCCACCACCGTATCGCCCATCGCCTGTACCGCCTCGGCGTGCCGCTGATCGCGCGCATCGTCGCCGAGCTGGCCCACTCGGCCACCGGCATCGACATCCACCCGGGCGCCGGGATCGGCCACAGCTTCTTCATCGATCACGGTACCGGCGTGGTGATCGGCGAGACGGCGGTGATCGGCAACCGGGTCCGCCTCTATCAGGCAGTGACCCTCGGCGCCAAGCGCTTCTCTGTGGGCGCCGACGGCGGCCTTGAGAAGGGGCAACCGCGCCACCCGGTCATCGAGGACGACGTGGTGATCTACGCCGGCGCGACGATTCTCGGCCGCATCACCATCGGCGAGGGCTCCAGCATCGGCGGCAACGTGTGGTTGACCCACAGCGTGCCGCCGGGCAGCCACATCACCCAGGCCGGTCTGCAGCATGCGCTCGCCGGCCAGGAGCGGTCCGCCCCATGGCCGCGCTGAATCGCCGCTTCGGGCTGGCCGTCCGTCAGCTGCGGGAGGCGCGGGGCTGGTCCCAGGAGGTCTTCGCCGACCGGGCCGGCCTCAGCCGGTCCTACGCCGGTGAGGTCGAGCGGGGCAACGCGGTGCCGTCCCTGGCCACCGTGCTGAAGGTCGCGGCGGCCTTCGGCATCAGTGGTGCGGCGCTCATCGAGCACTCGGAACAGGCCGAACTGCGGCGTCCGGGCAGCGCCGCCGCGCCCGTCACGACGACGGAAAAATAGGCGTCCTGACGCTGCGCCGCCCAGAATCGGCAGCCGGTGCGGTGGAGCCGGGCAAATCCCCATGGTGGTCATCCTTCGCGAGACCGTCCGGCGGGCGATCCTGCCGGGCTCTGCAGCCTGCGCTGGCGCTGGCGGCCCGCCTGAGCGGCGACGGGGCGACCGGTGGGGGCGGCGGCGCGCTTTCAGTTCCCCGAACGCAATTCCTGTGCGAATGCGCTCGCCCCGACCGGGTGGCCGTAGGCGTAGCCCTGCAGCAGCACATGGTCGGCGGCCAGTTCCGGTGCCGGCTCTTCCACGTGGGTGACGATGATGTGGGCGTCCTCGCGCAGGGCGGCCAGCCACTTCAGGCGCTCGTGGGCTTCGATGCCGGTGCCGAGTTTGCGCCGGTCCACCTTCACGAATTGCGGCCACACAGTGTTGGCGATGGCCTGCCACTGGGCGGCGGACTCCACGTTGACCGCCACGCGGAAGCCGTGGTTGCGGTAGTTGCGCAGCACGAAGGCCAGCAGGTCGGGCTGGGCGCTGGCTTCCGGCGGCGTTTCGATGACGATGCTGTCCGGTGCCACGCCGAGGGCATCCACCACGCGGCGGAAGGCGCGGCCGTGGTCGTCGCCGACGGCGGCCAGCAGGCGGCCGTGCACGTTGAGGAAGAGTGGCGCCTCGTTGCCCGCCGCCAGTCCGTTGAGCAGATGCACGGTGCGCGCCAGGCGGTCGAGGGCGATCAGGCGGGCATCTTCGGCGGCGGCGGAGAACAGCGTCCATGGCGACAGCCCGTCGTCGTCCGGGCCGTGGCTGCGCAGGAAGGCTTCGCGCCCGGCGACGGTGCCGCTGGTCGCATCGACGATGGGCTGAAAGGCGCTCGACAGCTCGAAGCCGAACCAGTCGCCGACCACCGTGCCGTTCTCCGTGCGGTGCAGTTGCTTGCCGGGGACGGGTTCCTGCGGCAGGCGGGCGAGAAAATCCCGCGCCAGCGGGTTGAGGTGGGATGCGGTGGCTGCGGCCATGGGGAGACTCCTTGGTGGATCGGGTGCGGCCGCGCACGGGCGGTCCGGCTGCCAAATCTATTTCCACCCGGCCGCGGGCGGAACCAAGAAATTCTGCAAAACATATGCGGACGCCCGGCCGGGCCCCCCGCGGCGGGGCAGGGCTCAGCCCAGCGAGCCGACGATGCTGACCTCCCGCTGCTCCGGGATCTCGTTGTACGACAGCACGGACAGGCCGGGGGCGAACAGCCGCGCGTAGCGGGCCAGCAGCGGGCGGATCTGCGGCATCACCAGCAGGATCGGCGGCACGTTCTGCTGCTTCATCTGCTCGCGCACCTGGGGCATGTTGGCCTGCAGCTGGGCCAGCAGGTTGGGGTCGATCGGGTAGTTGTCGAGGGCCGCCTTGCCGCCCTGGCGGGCCTGGTTGAGGGAGCCGAGCAGCATGTTCTCCAGCTCGCCGCCGAGGTTGAAGACCCGCATTTCGCCGCTCGGGCCGGCCAGCGTGGCGACGAGCTGGCGGCGCAGGGTGCAGCGCACCTCGGCGGCGAGCAGGATCGGGTCGCGGGTGGCCTCGGCGTTTTCGAGCAGCGTGGTGGCGATCGGCACGATGTCCTTCAGGGACACGTTCTCGGCCAGCAGCACGCGGAAGATCTTCAGCAGCAGGCTGTGGCTGTAGGCCTTCTCGAGGGCCGCGGCGAGCTTGGGGGCCACCGCGGTCAGGCGCTCCAGCAGGGCCGGCACGTCCTCGTGGGCGATCAGCTCGGGCAGGTGGTCGCGCATCAGCTTGGCGACGTGGGTGGCGATCATGCTGGCCACGTCGACGACCTGGTAGCCGAGGCCCAGCGCGTGGGCCTTCTGTTCCGGCGCGATCCAGATGACCGGCATGCCGTAGGCCGGCTCGACGCCCGGCGTGCCGTCCAGCTCGCCGTAGATCTGGGGCGACGGGATGGCCATCAGCTGGTCCGGGTAGGTGAGCACCTGGGCGATCGGCGTGCCGTTGAGGAGCACCGAATACTGGGCTGGCTTCAGCGTCAGGTCGTCGCGCACGCGGATCTTCGGCAGCAGCAGGCCCATGCTCTCGCTGAGCCCCTGGCGCATGCCGGCCAGGCGTTTGCTGAGCGGCGCGCCCTGGGCGCTGTCGATGAGGCCGACCAGCTTGTAGCCGACGGCGATGCCGAGCGGCTCGACGAAGGGCAGGCCGGTCCAGTCCAGCTCGGGGGCGCTCTCGGTGAGCAGCGCGGCGTGGATGGCGGCGTTATCCGCTTCGGCCGGCGCGGCGGGGCGGCGGCCGAGGCGCCAGGCGACGAAGGCGAGCACGCCACCGAAGGCCAGGAAGACCAGCCACGGCATGCCGGGGATCGCCGCCAGCGCCACCATCAGCCCGGCGGCGCCGTACAGCACGGCCGGCGAGGCCAGCATCTGCGCCGCCACCTGCTGCTCGAAGTCCTTGCCGTCGTTGCCGACGCGGGTCACCACGATGGCCGCCGCGGAGGACAGCAGCAGGGCCGGGATCTGCGCCACCAGGCCGTCGCCGATGGTCAGCAGCGCGTACAGGCGGAAGGCGTCGGCGAGGCTCAGGTCGTGCATCAGTGCGCCGATGGCGACGCCGCCGAGCATGTTGATGAGTAGGATCAGGATGCCGGCGATGGCGTCGCCGCGCACGAACTTCGACGCGCCGTCCATCGCCCCGTAGAAGTCCGACTCGGCGGCCACTTCGCGGCGCCGCTGCTGGGCCTTCTCCTGGTTGATCAGGCCGGCATTGAGGTCGGCGTCGATGGCCATCTGCTTGCCGGGCAGCGCATCCAGCGTGAAACGCGCCGACACCTCGGAGATCCGCTCGGCGCCCTTGGTGACCACGATGAAGTTGATGATCATCAGGATCACGAACACCACCAGGCCGACCACGAAGTTGCCGCCGATGACCACGTGGCCGAAGGCTTCGATGACCTGGCCGGCGGCGCCGGTGCCCTCGTGGCCGCGCAGCAGCACGACCCGCGTGGATGCCACGTTGAGGGTCAGGCGCAGCAGCGTGGTGGCCAGGATGATCGTCGGGAAAATCGAGAAATCCAGCGGCCGCCGCGCATTCACGCTGACCAGGATGACGATCAGCGCCAGCACGATGTTGAAGGTGAACAACACGTCCAGCACCACCGGCGGCAGCGGCAGGATGACCATCGACAGGATGGTCAGCACGAACAGCGGCGCGGCGACGCGGTGGCGGCTGAGGTCGGAGAGGAGTTGGCGCAGGGTGTTCATGGGCGTGGTTCGTGGTCCGTCAGGAGGCGGGCTGGAATGGGTTGCCGGCGGCAGCTCAGGTGTTGGTTTCGGTGTCGAGGAACTGCCGCGGCACCGGCGGCGCGTCCGGCAGGTCGGGGCGTTGCGGGCGCTGGCCGTTGCGGAAGGCCTTCAGCTGCAGCACGTAGCCCAGCACCTGGGCCACCGCGCGGTACAGCGGGGCCGGGATCTGCTGGTTGACCTGGCTGGTGTTGTAGATGGCGCGGGCCAGCGGCGGCAGCGGCACGATCTCGACCTTGTGTTCGGTGGCCACCTCGCGGATGTACAAGGCCATCTCGTCCACGCCCTTGGCCACCACGAAGGGCGCCTCGGCGCGGGCAGCGTCGTACTTGAGGGCGACCGCGTAGTGCTGCGGGTTGACGATCACCACGTCGGCGCCGGGCACCGTCTTGCGCACGCCGCGGCGGGCCAGTTGCTGCTGGATCTGGCGGATGCGTTGGCGCACTTCCGGGCGGCCCTCGGTGGATTTGTGCTCCTCCTTCATCTCGCGCCGGCCCATGCGCTGGCCACGCAGGTAGATGAAGTGCTGCACCGGCACGTCCACCAGCGCGAAGACGACGAAGACCGCGCACAGGGCCATGATGCCGTCCACCATCAGGCCGGCGCCGCCCGCCAGCGCCTGGTCGAGGGGCTGGGCCTGCAACTGCATGAAAGACTCGCGGCCGCTGCTGACCACGTGCCACAGCACCAGGCCCAGCGCGGTGGCCTTGATGACGGTGGTGGCCAGCTCGACCAGGTGCTTGGGCTGGGTCAGGCGCTCGGCGTAGGAGAGCGGGTTGAGGCGGTCCAGCCTGGGTTTCAGGTTCTCGCCGCTGAGCACCCAGCCGCCCGGCACCAGCGAGCCGATGGAGACGAGCAGCGGCACCGCGAACAGCGGGGCGAGCATCTTGGCGAGCAGCAGCATGGTGGTCGTGAAGGCGATGGACCACAGGTTGTCCAGCGTGGCGCCGCCGTCCAGCGCCGCGAAGCCGACGCCGAACAGGGCGCGGAAGTCGGCCAGGTAGCCCGGCATCAGCAGGAGCAGCAGCTTGAGGCTGACGAGCAGGCCGAGGGCGGTGGCCCAGTCCCGCGAGCGGGCCACCTGGCCCTGTTCGCGGGCCTTGCGCAGTTTCTGCGCGGAGGCCTTTTCGCTCTTGTCTTCGGTCGACGTGTCGGCCATCGCTCACAGCCCCATGTCGTGGTGGAGCAGGCGCAACACCTGGCTGGTCATGCGCACGTAGTGTTCCGGCACGAAGCCGACGATGCGCACCAGCATGTAGAGGCCGAACAGGGTGATCAGCGAGAAGCCGAGGGCGTACAGGTTGAGGGCCGGCGCCACGCGGTTGAGGAAGCCGAGCCCGACCTGCACCACTAGCGTCGAGAAGATGATCGGGATGGCCAGCAGCAGCGCCGCGGCGAACACCCAGGCGATGTTGAGGGCCAGGGTCTGCAGCGCCAGGAACTCGAAGCCGCGGCCCACCGGCCAGGAACGGAAGCTCTCGGCGAGCACGCCGGTCAGCACCAGGTGGCCGTCGATGGAGAAGAATACGATGACGCCGAGCATGTAGAGCAGGCCGGACACCACGTCCGACGAGGTGCCGTTCATCGGGTCGTTCATGACCGCCATGCTGAGGCCCATCTGGGACGACACCAGGAAGCCGAGGATGGCGAGGATGGCCATCAGCTGGTGGAAGGCCAGGCCGATCACGAAGCCGATCAGTACCTGTTCGCCGGTGGCCAGCAGGCCGGCCATCGAGAAGGGATCGATGTGTGCCGAAGGGCCGACGACCGGCAGCATGACCACCGCGACGAGCAGCGACAGCAGCACGCGGATCGGCACCGGCAGCATGTTCTCGCCGAGCACCGGTGCCGCGCTGAACAGCGCCAGGCTGCGGCAGAAGGGCCACCACAGGGTGTGCAGCAGGGCGAGCAGCTGGCCGAAGAGCGCTTCCATGATGCGGCGGGGGCGGGCTCAGCCCACCAGCGTGGCGGCGCGCCGGAACACGGCGACGCAGAAGTCCATCACGTAGGACGTCATCCAGCGCCCGGCGAGGGTGATCGCCAGCAGCGTGACGACCAGCCGCGGCAGGAAGCTGAGGGTCTGCTCGTTGATCTGCGTGGCGGCCTGGAACAGCGCGACCAGCAGGCCGACCACCAGGCCGGGCACGACCAGCACGGCGACCAGCACCATGACCATCTGCAGGGCTTCGCCGATCAGGTCGGCGGCGATCTCGGGGCTCAGCATCGGGGCTCCGTGTTCACAGGCCGCGCACGCTGGTCACCAGCGTCTCGACGGTCAGGGTCCAGCCGTCCACCAGCACGAACAGCAGCAGCTTGAGGGGCAGCGAGATGACCAGCGGCGACAGCATCATCATGCCCATCGCCATCAGCACCGACGACACCACCAGGTCGATGACCAGGAAGGGGATGAACAGCATGCAGCCGATCTGGAAGGCGGTCTTCAGCTCGCTGAGCACGAAGGCCGCCAGCTTGACGGTGAAGGCGTGCTGCTCGGGCTTGTCGACGGTCTTCTCGCCGGCCAGCCGGGAGACTTGGGCCAGCGCGCTCTTGCTGGTCTGGGCGAGCATGAAGCGGGATAGGGGCTGCTCGGCGATGGAGAGGGCCTCCTGCAGGCCGATCTTCTCCTGGTCGTAGGGCTGCAGCGCCTTCTCCCAGATGGTGTCGCCGACCGGGCGCATGACCAGCAGCGTGAGGATCAGCGCCACGCCGGTGATGATGCGGTTGGGCAGGCCCTGCTGCAGGCCGAGGGCCTGGCGCAGCAGCGACAGCACGATGACGAAGCGCGTGAAGCTGGTCATCATCAGCACCAGCACGGGCAGGAGCCCGAGCAGGGTCATGATGATCAGCACCTGGGTCTTGACCGTCAGTTCGGTCTTGGCGCCCTGGGTGGAGCTGGTGAACAACCCGATCTGATCGGCCACCGCCAGGTCGGGCAGGGCCAGCAGCCCGAGCGCCAGCAGGCCGAGCAAGGCTGCCGGCCCCAGGCGTGCGCGCAACGATGTCATGCCGCCAGCCTCATGACGTCAGCGAGCTCAGGTCCAGGTCGCACAGCTCGACGACCTTCAGCCCGTAGTTCTCGCCGGCCAGCACGACTTCGGCACGGCCGATGGCGGTGCCGTTCACCTTGATCAGCAGCGGCTCGCCGGCCAGCGTGTCGAGCTCGATGACGCTGTCCCGGTCGATGTTCATCAGGTCCTGCAGCGAGATGCTGGTCGACCCGACTTCCAGCGTCAGCCGGACCGGGATCTTGCGCAGCATCTGGGCCAGCGGCCGGGCAGGGCGCGGGGCCGGGGCGGGTTCGGCGGCCTGGCCGAAGTCAGCGGCTTCACCGTCGAAATCGCCCAGCATGTCTTCGAGACTCGGGTTGATCGGGTCCATCCCATTCACTCCACATCTTCAAAAGCGGTTAAACAAAGCTTGCCCCGGTGCTCCACGACCTGGGCCGTGAACACGCGGGAATCGTCGATCAGTACGTCGGACGGCCCCATGCTTACCGGGACCACGTCGCCGACCCGCAGGTCGAGCAGGCGCCCCAGCGGGATGTCCTTTTCCAGCAGGCGGGCCGTCAGCCCGAGCTGCAGGCGGCGTGGAAAAGGCTGGGCCGCGGACGGTTCGCCAGGGCGATCCCGCGTGGGCGCCAGTTGCTGCAGTAGATGGCGCTGCCAGGCCTCCTCGAGCAGGAAGTACATGCCGCCGTCGATGCCGTGGGCCCGCTCGCGCACGCCGACGCGCAGGGCCCAGGCGCCCTGGCGGCGCAATGCCGTCGTCGCATCGCCGAGCAGGCGCCCGGTGTGGGCGCTGCCGTCGTGGGACGGCGCGCGCCCTTCCAGGCGATCGACGAGCACGCCGGCGAAGCGCCGCCCGAGCAGTGCGGCGAGGCGTTCCTCGGTAGCCGTCACCGGGGCTTCGTCCCGGGGGCCGGCCTGTGTGGTCGGATGGGCGCCGTAGCGGTAGTCGAGGGCGCACAGCAACAGCTGACGGTCCAGCGCGAAATCGATGCGACCCCGCTCGTGGGCGTAGCCGTTCCAGCGGCGATGCTCGGGGAGGCCGTCGACCGGCACGAGGCGGACCTCGGCGACTTCGAACTGCGCGCGGTAGCGGCGGTTGAGGCTGCCGCGCAGGGCTTCGTCGAGATCGTCCCGCGCGAGCACGGTGAAGCGCTCCAGCAGGTGGAGCGGGCGCCCCAGCGAGAGAGGATCGAGCGTCATTCCACCGCGCGGCGCTGCGGATTTCTGCATGTGTGTATTACCAATGATTGTCCGGCAATTCGAGTCGAATACCGGTCGCGTTTCGCCCGCGAATGGCGTTTCCGGAGTTTTCAATCCAGAAAGACCTGGGTCTAATTGCTTTTTAGTTTGAGGATTAATTGGATTTCGCGCAACAGGAATTGATGGAATGTCCGTCGATTAATTCAGTCTGAATTCAAATTGAAAAAAATGATTGCCTGCCGGAAAGCTTCTAGGCATAATCACTCCATCTCGCGACAAAAACCGCGAAAACTTAAATTTGGGCACACCCGTTCGAAAGACGGGGTCGCAAAGCCTCCGGTCTAAAGCTCTCTCACGGGCTACGATAGCGGGGTTGCCAGACTGGAACCGCTGACTCGGTTCCGCCGGCTGTTGTCCGTGTGGGCTTTGCCTGCACGCCGCGCCGGGTCTGTGTTGTCGCCTTTCTGGCGGCTGCGCCTCGTCTTTCCCATGTGTGCGCCCCGAGCACATCGATGAGGGAAAGCGCATGAACCGTCACATTCTCGTCTGAATACGCACCAAGGCCGTCTTGGCATGGAGTCGTTCGCCTGCCCTCCGTACGCCTGGATCCGGATCAGGGTTTTCTCCTGATCCCATTCGCCCGATTCAATTCGGCGCGAGGTCTATTTGCGTCCGGTTTTAATTCCGGCCTTATTGCCTTTTCAATTTTTATTCGTCGATTAATTCGTTCGTTTTTCAATTGCCGCATCGAGCGTGCGAGGGATTCCTTTTGCCCGAAAAACGCAACGCCAATTGGCGATTGAATCCCGCTCCACCGGCTGGTGCGTGCGGGGCGCGATTCCGGCGCATCCCGTTTCCGAAGGAGAGTGTGGTGGTGACTGAAATGCTGGCGTCGATCGGCGCCGACCTGATGAAGCTGCAGGGCAGCCTGCCGGCCGCCGATCTGGCCGTGCCGGCGGCCAACCCGCTGGATGCGGCGGGGCCGGAAGCCGACGGCTTCGGCGAGCACCTCAAGCAGGCCGTGCTGGGCGTCAATGAGAAGGACCGCGTCGCCGGCGAGCGCATGGCCGATGTGGACAGCGGCCGCAGCGACGATCTGGTGGGGGCGATGTTATCCAGCCAGGAAGCCAGCCTGTCCTTCTCGATGCTGATGCAGGTCCGCAACAAGATGGTCGGCGCGATGGACGACCTCATCAAGCTGCCGCTCTAAGCGCACCCCGGGACGCCGCTCGTGAATCTCTCCCTCTCTCCCGCCCTGGCCCGCCTGCGCACCCCCGGTGGCCTGCCGAAGCTGCCGCCGGGCTTCGTCAAGAGCCTGCTGCCCATCGTGCTGCTGGCGCTGGCGATCACCGCGCTGGTGCTGATGTTCGCGTGGAACGACCAGGCCGGCTACAAGCCGGTGTTCGGCAGCCGCGAGAAGGTGGCGTCGGCCGACATGATCACTCTGCTCGAGGCCCAGGGCATTCCCTACCGCCTGCATCCGGATTCCGGCCAGGTGCTGGTGCCCGCCAAGCGCTTGGGCGAGGTCCGCATGCTGCTGGCCGCCAAGGGCGTGGTTGCCAAGCTGCCGCAGGGGCTGGAGCTGATGGACCGCAACGACCCGCTGGGTGTCAGCCAGTTCGTGCAGGACGTGCGCTTCCGCCGTGGCCTGGAAGGGGAACTGGTGCAGAGCATCATGACCCTCGACGCGGTGGATTCGGCGCGGGTGCATCTGTCCATCGCGCGCTCCTCGTCATTCGTCGTCAATGACGGCGAAAAGAGCACCGCGTCGGTGGTGCTGGCCCTGAAGGCCGGCCGCAACCTGAGCCCCGAACAGATCGCGGCGATCATCAACATGGTCGCCAACAGCGTTTCCGGCCTCGACCCGCAGCGGGTCAGCGTGGTCGACCAGGCCGGCAACCTGCTGTCGGCCCGCGTCGATCTCAGCGAGGGCTTCGAGGGCGCCCAGCTCAACGACGCGTCCCACCGCTTCCGCGACGAAACCCGGCGCAATGCCGACGATCTGCTGACGCCGATGCTCGGCACGGGCAACTTCAAGGTCAGCGTCACCGCCGAGGTGGACAACGATCGCATCCAGGAAACCACCGAACGCTACGGCGAGGCGCCGAAGATCACCAACGAGGCGACGCGCATCGAGAACGGCCGCGATCCGCTGGCGGTCGGCGTGCCGGGCTCCCTCAGCAACCGCCCGGTGAGCGTGAAGGGCGAGGGCGGCAAGGCCGATGAGGAGCCGGAGGCGGCGACCACCAAGAAGAACGCCACCACCCGCCAGTACGCCTACGACCGCAGCGTGACCCAGGTGAAGCGCAGCCGCGGCCGCCTGAAGAAGCTCTCCGTCGCAGTGGTGATGAACAACGCCGCCGCCCCCGACGGCAAGACATGGACGCCGGAGGCGCTGGCCAATGTGGACAAGGTGCTGCGCAGCGGCCTCGGCATCGACGCGGCGCGCGGCGACAGCCTGGTGGTCACCGCCAGCGGCTTCCGCAAGCCGGTGGATGACAGCGTGGCCTGGTGGCAGCAGCGCGACAACGTCATCGAGATGGGGAGTTGGGCGGCCTATGCGATCAGCCTGCTGCTGGCCTTCCTGTTCGTCGTTCGTCCGCTGATGAAGCTGGCCCAGCAGCGCCTGGCGCGGCCCGCCGCCGGCACCGTCACCGAACTGGAAGAGGCGCAGGAGCCCGGCAGCCCGGAACTGGCGGCGCCGACGTCCCCCGCCGCGCTGGCCGCGCCCGATGCCCAGCGCATGCCGGTTGCCGGCCTGCTCGAAAACTACGACCTGCCGGCACCGGGTTCGCCGGTGGATGTGATGGTCGAACACCTGAAGGTGCTGTCGGCGAAGGAGCCGGAGCGCGTCGCCGAAGTGGTCCGCCAATGGATGCAGAAAAATGGCCGAAGCGAATAATCTGCCCGACATGATCGTGCCCGGCGCCACGCCGACGCCGGTGGAACAGGCCGCCATCGTGCTGCTGTCGATGGGCGAGGAGCCCGCCGCCGCGGTGCTGCGCTGCCTGTCCCGCGACGAGCTGCTGGAAGTCACCCAGGTGATGTCGCGGATGAGCGGCATCAAGGTGGAGGTGGTGAAGAGCTCGCTGCAGCGCTTCTTCGACGACTACCGGGAGCAGAGCGGCGTGCATGGCGCCTCGCGCACCTACCTGCGGCGCTCCCTCGACCTGGCGCTCGGTGCCGACATCGCCGGCAGCGTGCTCAACAAGATCTACGGCGACGAGATCCGCCCGAAGATGGCGCGCCTGCAGTGGGCCTCTCCTAAGTGGCTGGCCGAGCAGCTGATCAACGAACACGTGCGCATGCAGGCGGTGTTCCTGGCTTTCCTGCCGGCCGCGCTGGCCAGCGAGATCGTCGATGCACTGCCCACCGACAGCCGCGACCAGGTGCTGCTCAACGTGGCGCGCCTTACCGAGATCGACCGCGAACTGCTGATCGAGTTGGAGGAGATGGTGCTCCGCTGTCTGGACAGCCTGGGCCTGCAGAGCGCCAGCGTGGAAGGCATACGCCATGCCGCCGAGATCCTCAACCGCTTGCCCGGCAACCGCCAGCAGATGGTCGAAATGCTGCGCGCCCACGATCCCGAGATGGTGTCGGAGATCGAGGTCAGCATGTACGACTTCTACATCCTGTCCCGCCAAAACGACGAGCTCATCACCCGCCTCATCGAGGAAGTGGCCCTCGACCAGTGGGCCATCGCCCTCAAGGGGGCCGAGCCGGCGGTGCGCGACGCGATCCTGCGCGCCATGCCGCGCCGCCAGGCGCAGAGCTTCGAGGAACTCATGCGGCGCAGCGGCCCGGTGCCGCGCAGCCGCGTTGAGCAGGTGCGCGCCGAGATCATGGGCCAGGTCAAGGAGCTCGTCGATGCCGGCGAGATCGAGATCCAGCTGTTCGCCGAGGCGACGGTCGAATGAAAGGCCTGCGCCCCTACCGTTTCCCGCCCCTGTCCCAGGTGGCCGCGGCCTCGCCGGCTGCGGCGGCGGAAGCTCAGGCCCTGCTTGCCGACGGTTTCCAGCAGGGCATGGAGCGGGGCTACCGGGAAGGGCATGCGCTGGGCCAGGCCCAGGGCCGCGCGGACGGGATGGCCGACAGCCGTGCCGAAGGGCTGCGCGTCGGCCGCGACGAGGCCCGGCGCGAGGTGCAGGTGCAGTTCGATACGTTGAGCGCGCCGATCGACGCGCTGATCGCCAGCCTGCGTCAGCTGCAGGCCGACTACCAGGGCGCGCTGCGCCGGGAGGTGGTGGACCTGGTCGCCAAGGTGGCCCGCCAGGTCATCCGCAGCGAGCTGGCGCTGCAGCCAGTGCAGCTGCTGGCGCTGGTGGACGAAACCCTGGCGACGATGCCGCCGGCCCGCGAAGGGGTCGAGGTCTTCCTGAATCCCGAGGAGCGCCAGCGCATCCTCGAGCTGGCGCCGGACCGTGCCGCGCGCTGGACGCTGATCGCCGATCCGCGCCTGGAACCCGGCGAATGCCGCGTTCGCGCCGACGGGCGGGAGGCCGACGCGGGTTGCCGCCAGCGCCTGGCCGCCTGCATCGAACAGCTCGAAAGCCATCTCGCCGAGGACGGCGAGGAGGAGGGGCGTCCGTGATCGCCGCCGCGCTGCGCCAGCTCGAATTCGCCGACATCCCGGTGGCCACGCTCACCGGGCGCCTGGTCGGCGCCTCCGGACTGCTGCTGGAGAGCACCGGCTGCGCCTTCCAGACCGGCCAGTGCTGCCGCATCGAGACTGCCAGCGGCGAGTGGATCGCGGCCCAGGTGGTCGGCTTCCGTAATGACGTTTCCTACCTGATGCCCTTCAAGCGCCCCGAAGGCCTGGCCACCGGCGCCCGCGTGCTGCCGGCTGCCGACCAGGGCGGGCTGATGATCGGGCCGTCCTGGCTGGGGCGTATCGTCAATGGACTCGGCGAGCCGGTGGACGGCCGTGGCCGCCTCGGCGGCGAGCATCCGCTGGCGGCGCGGCCGCCGCACGTCCATCCGCTGCGCCGCAAGCCGGTGGAGGGCGTGCTCGACGTCGGCGTGCGCTCGATCAACGGCCTGCTGACTCTCGGGCGCGGCCAGCGCGTCGGCCTGATGGCCGGCAGCGGCGTCGGCAAGAGCGTGCTGCTCGGCCTGATCACCCGTCAGACCGTCGCCGACGTGGTGGTGGTCGGCCTGATCGGCGAGCGCGGCCGCGAAGTGCGCGAGTTCATCGACATGTCCCTCGGCCCGGCCGGGCTGGCCCGCGCGGTGGTCGTCATTGCGCCGGCCGACGAATCCCCGCTGATGCGCCTGCGCGCCACCGAGCTGTGCCACGCCATCGCCGCCCATTACCGGGACCAGGGCCAGAACGTGCTGCTGCTGGTCGATTCCCTCACCCGTTACGCGATGGCCCGCCGCGAAGTGGCGCTGGCCCTCGGCGAACCGCCGGCCACCCGCGGCTATCCGCCGTCGGTGTTCGGCCTGCTGCCGCAACTGGTTGAGAGCGCTGGCAACGGCGAGCACGCGGAGGGCAGCATGAGCGCCATCTACACCGTGCTGGCCGAAGGCGACGACCAGCAGGACCCGGTGGTGGATACCGCCCGGGCCATCCTCGACGGCCACATCGTGCTGTCCCGCGAGCTGGCCGACCGCGGCCATTACCCGGCCATCGACATCGCCCAGTCCATCAGCCGCTGCATGGCGCAGGTGACGACCCACGCGCAGCAGGCGGCGGCGCGGGAGATCAAGGCCCTGTATTCCCGCTACGCCCGCGTGCGCGACCTGCTGCCGCTGGGCGCCTATGTCGCCGGTGCCGATCCGGCCACCGACCGCGCCGTCGCCCTGTACCCGCAGATCGAGGCCTTCCTGCACCAGGGCACGCGGGAGGCCGCGCCCTTTGGCGACACCCTGGCCCGACTGGAGAGCCTGCTGGCATGAGCACCCATCCCAAGACCTTGCGCGGCCTGGCCGCCGTCGTTGACCAGCGCCGCCGCGAGAAGGACAGCCTGGTCGGCGAACTGGCCGGCCGCCGCGCCCAGCTCGAACGCCAGCGCGCCACGCTGACGCGCCTCGAACAGCTGTACGCCAGCGCCAGCGCCGAAGGCCGGGCCTCCGCCCACGTCGTTGCGCTGTCCCTCAACTGCGGCGACTACAAGCAGGCGGTGATGCGCCTCGCCGACAACCAGCGCGACGAGGTGCTGCGCCATGACGTGGACCTGCAGCTGGCCCAGGTCGAGCTGACCCGTGCCGTGCAGCGCCACGAAGCGCTGACCCGCGTGCTGGACGGCAAGCTGCGCGTGCTGCAGCGGGAAGAGGCCCGGGGCGAGCAGAAGCGCCAGGACGAACTGGCCACCCAGAGCTGGTGGCGGGGGCGGGCATGAGCAACGGAATGCACGCGGGATTTCAGTCCGGAGCGGATCCGGTCGCCTTTAACCAGGGCGTATTCCGATCCACTTCTTGCCCCGTAGGAGAGCTCCATGGCTAGCACGAGCATCAATCCGACCTCGATGGCCAATTCCCTGGCCACCGCCTACACCCAGGCCGCCCAGGACCAACTGACCACCCAGACCAACAAGGCGCAGGCCACGTCCACGGCACTGACGTCCCTGCGCTCGGCGCTCAGCACCTTCAACACCGCGTTGACGGCCCTCGGCACGAAGAAGGGGCTGACCCAGAACACGGCCACCTTCAGCAATACGGCGATCGGCACCGCGACGGCCAACGCCACCGCGCAGGCCGGCAGCTATTCCTTCTTCGTGGACAAGCTGGCCACCGGCAGCCAGGTCGCCTACCAGGACCTGCCCGCCGCGGCGGCATCGGAGGGCGGCCCGATCGTCGTGCAGATGCCCGACGGCGCCAAGATCAACGTCACGCTGGCCGACACGGACGGCGACGGCACCATCTCCCAGGCGGAGGTGGCGCGCGCCATCAACCTCGCCCCGGACAACCAGGGCAAGCTCACCGCCGCCATCGTGAGCGCCAACGGCAAGACCCAGCTGGTGCTGACGGCGGCCCAGACCGGCGGCGCCGCCGATCCCGTGACGGGCGTCGTCCCCAACATCAGCATCGACGCCAGCGGCCTGCCTGGCGGCACCCTGCAGACCGCCCTAGGGGCCGCACCGAACGTGCTGGCAGCGGCCCAGAACGCAGTGGTCTGGCTGGGCGCGCAGGGCACCGGCATCAAGCTGGAGCAGGCCAGCAACACCTTCACGTCGATCCCGGGCGTCAGCATCACCTTCAATCAGGCCATGAGCGCCGGCGCCACGCCGGTGACGCTGACGGTGGCCGGCGACGCGAGCGGCACCGCGGCCAATGTGCAGAGCTTCGTCGATGCCTACAACGCCCTCGACAAGGTGCTCGACAGCCTCACCGCGTCCGGCAGCGCCGACGGCAAGACCAGCGCCGGCGTCTTCGCGTCCGACGCCGGCATCCGTGCGCTGCGCGGCAAGCTGAGCAGCATCCTGCGCCAGAGTTTCGGCGGCCTGAGCGTGATCGACCTCGGCGTGACGAGCGACCGCAACGGCAACCTGAGCCTCGACAGCAGCAAGCTGGCCAAAGCCCTGGCGGCCCATCCGGATGGCCTGTCGCAGGTTTTCGGCAGCACCTCCATCACTGGCGGCAGCGGCCTGCTCGGGACGCTCAACGACTACGCCGGCCTGTGGCTCAACAGCGCCAACGGCCTCCTCAAGAACCGCCAGGACTCGCTGCAGCGTGCACAGACCGCGCTGACCGACAAGCAGACCCGCCTCGACGCCACCTTCAAGCTTTACTACGAGCGCTACCTGCAGCAATTCACCGCGCTGCAGACCCTGCAGGACCAGATGAGCCAGACCTCCGACATGTTCAGCAGCCTGAGCACCAGCGGCTGAGCGACTTCATCGAACCACCGGGACCACCACCGTGCATCACTCCGCTTATCAGAGCTATCACAGCGAAAACCTGGCGGCGCAGACCGCTCAGGCCTCGCCGGTCCAACTCGTGCTGATCCTGACCGACGGTCTGCTCGAGGAACTGTTCCGCGCCCGCGCCCACATCGAGGCCGGCCGCTACGAACAGAAGGCCCACAGCCTGGACCGGGCCCTCGGCATGCTCAACGGGCTGGCCAGCGCCCTCGACCTCGACTCCGGCAGCGAGGTGGTGGCCAGCCTCGGCCAGCTCTACGACTACTGTGGCCGCCGTCTATACCAGGCCGGTGTGGCGCTGGACGTGGGCATCGTCGATGAGGTGGTCGGGCTGCTGACCACGCTGCGTAGCGGCTGGGAAGGGATGCAGGCCAGCCATGGCTAAGCGGCTGGATGTCCTGGCCTCGGCGGCAACCCGTCTGCGCGCCGCGACGGCTGCCCGCCAGTGGGTGGCCGTCGCGCGCATCGACAGCGAGATCGCCGCGCTGCTGGCCGAGCTCGGCGCCGGCTGTCCGCTCAGCAGCGCAGAGCGGCAGGCGGTGGACGCCCTTGCCGCCGTGCATCGCATGGCCCGCGAATCCTGCGCCGAGGAGGCCGCCCGGCTCGAGCGGCGGCTGACCGAGATGTGTACCCACCGGGATGGCTGGATGGCCTACGCGATGGCCGAATACGACCAGTGGGAGCGGCGCGCATGAGCATCGTGGTTTCTGACGCCCGGCTGGCGACGGCCCCACTGCCGGCCTTCGTGGCCGCGGCGAGCGCGGATCTCCCGGCGACGCCCGGCAGCACCGACGACAACGGCCTGGAAGGCACGCCCTTCGACGCAGCGCTGCTGGCCTGCCTGGCCGGTCAGGCGGACCCGCAGGCAGTGGCGGGGTCATCACCGTCGGCCGATGCAGCCCCAGCCGACGGCGATGACCCCGCCACTCCGGCAGCCACCGACGACACGCTGGTCGCCCCGCTGCAGGGCATGCCGGCCATGCTCACCGCGTTGCTGCCGCCGTCGCAGATGGTGGTGGCCGCCGCCCAGTCGCTGGCGACGCCGGATGGTGCCGCGGCAAAGACCAGCGCAACCAGCGTCGGCGCCTCCGCCGGGCCGGCGAGCTGGCCGGCCGCGGGCGACGTGGGAAGCAATCCGGCCATCGTCATGGCGCTGGCTGCAGGGCAGGGGACTTCGAGCCCGCTGCAGGCCGCCATGCGGAGCGAGCCGGCGCCGGTAGCCGCGGCGCCGTCCGAGGCCACGCAGTCGCCGGCGACGCCGGATGGTGCCGCGGCCAGGATGAACGCGACCAGCGCCGGCGCCTCCGCCGGGCCGGCGAGCTGGCCGGCCGCCGGTGACGCGGGAAGCAATCCGGCCATCGCCATGGCGATGGCAGCGGGGCAGGAGGCCTGGCGCCCGCTGCCGGCCGCCGCGCGGGGCGAACCGGCGCCGGTGGCCGCTGAGCCGGCCGATGCCGCCCAGTCCGCCGCACCGTCAGTTTCTGGAATGTCCGCCTCGGTCATGCCCGCCGGCGGGTTGCCGCTGCCCGAGCGCAGCGCCGCTGCAGCGGTTGTCGCCGCGATGTCGGACGGCACCGCCGGCGAGGGCGCCCGCGCGCTGCAGGCCGATGGTGCCGACCGTTCTTCCGTTCCCGCTTCCGTGCTGCCCGTCGGCCTCGCCGACGCCGGCACGCCGCGTAGCGCGGATGCGCCACTGCGCCTGCCCAACGGCGATGCGAGCCAGTGGCGCCAGCCCCTCGCGCAGGCCCTCGGCGAGCGGCTGCAGTTTGCCTCCGAGCGGGGCATCGACAGTGCGGTGATCCGCCTCGAGCCGCCGCGCATGGGCAGCATCGAGATCGCCATCCGCCACCAGGACGGCGCGCTGCAGATCAATCTCAGCGCCACCCACAACGAGGTGCTGCGCCAGCTGCAGGACATCAGCGACAGCCTGCGCCACGGCCTCGGCCAGCGCCACGCCGGCGAGGTGACGGTGCAGGTGGCCGCCGACAGCGCCTCGTCCCGTCCGGGGCAGGGCGACGGCGAGCGCCAGCGGCAGCGCCAGGCGCAGTCCGAACAGAACCCCGGCCGTGCGCTTGGCGATGACGAGGCCGACGGCGGGACGGCGTCCTTCCGCCTGGCCCGCAACGAGGAATGAACGAGATGAGCAAACTGAAACGATCCCTGCTGGCGGTGGGCGCGCTGCTGCTGACCGCCGGCGTCGGCGCCGGCGCCGCCTGGTGGGTGCTGCGGCCGCAGGACGGCGGCACCAAGGCCGAGGCGCCGGCCGTCGATCCGCAGGACTACCGCTACATCAACCTGGAGAAGGTGATCGTCATGCTGCGCGGCCACGCCGGCGAGTCGATGAGCCACTACCTGGCGATGGACCTGGTCTTCAAGACCCCGATCAAGAGCGAGAAGAGCACCAAGGAACACTTGCCGCTGCTGCGCAGCGTGGCGGTGATGGAGCTGTCCCGCTACTCCCACGAGAAGGCCTCGACGATGACCCTCGAGGAGTTCGCCGCCAACATCAACCGTGCCTTCAACGACCGCTACGCCCGCGAACACGGCGAGAAGCCCTTCGTCGAGGCAATGGTCAGCAAGCTGATCATCGAGTAAGCGGCCATGGACATGTACGCGGGGTATGCCGAACTGCAGGGGGGCGCCGTCGAACAGCGCTACCTGCTGCAATACGCACCGCTGGTGAAGCGCATCGTGCGCCAGCTGCGCTCCCAGGTGGGCGCGGCGATGGAGCGCGAGGACATGGAGCAGATCGGCCTGCTCGGCCTGCTCGACTGCCTGCGCCGCTACGGCACGCCTGACGAGAAGTTCGGCGCCTACGCGTCGATGCGCGTGCGTGGCGCGGTGCTCGACGAGCTGCGCCGCCAGGACTGGCGGCCGCGCAGCGTGCGCCAGGAAAGCCACCGCCTGCGCGACAGCATCCGCGCCCTCGGCCGCCGCATCGGCCGCGAGCCGAGCGAGGCGGAGGTGATGCAGGCCCTCGGCCTGAGCCCGGAGGTCTATCAGGCGTTCCTGCTCGCCGAGAACGCCGAGGTGCTGGTCAGCTTCGACGAGGTGCTGCAGGAGATGGGCAGCCTGTCCGCCGACGGCCCGTCGCCGGAAGCCCAGCTGGTGCGCCGGCGCAGCATCGAGCAGGCCCTGCAGGCCCTCGACGAGCGCGAGCAGCGGGTCATCCAGCTGTACTACGAATTCGACCTGAGCCTGAAGGAGATCGCGGCGGTGCTCGATCTCACCGAGGCGCGGGTCTGCCAGATCAACAAGGGGGCGCTCCGCAAGATGCGGGCGTGCCTGCAGCACTGAACGCCAGCCCGGCGGAGCGACGCACATGCAACAGCTAATCGGAATCGTCATTGTCCTCGGCACCGTCTTCGGCGGCTTCGTGCTCGGCGGCGGCATCCTGAAGGTCATCTGGCAGCCGGTCGAGCTGCTGATCATCGGCGGCGCCGCCTTCGGCGCGCTGGTCCTCGGCAACCCGCGCCACGTGCTGGCCGAGACCTGGCTGCAGATCCGCCAGATCGTCACCAGCCGCAAGCAGGGGCGCGAGTTCCAGCGTCAGCTGCTGCTGCTGATGTACGAGCTGCTGCAGACCGCCGCCGGCGGTCTCAAGGCCCTCGACGCCCACGTGGAGGAACCCCACAACAGCCCGCTGTTCCGCAACTACCCGCTGATCCTCGACGAGCCCAAGCTGCTGGCCTTCATCGTGGACAACTTCCGCCTGATGGCGATGGGCAAGATCAACGCCCACGAGCTGGAAGGCGTGCTGGAGCAGGAGCTGGAGTCCATCCACGACGAGCTGAATCAGCCCGCCAAGTCCCTGTCGAAGATCGCCGAGGCGATGCCGGGCTTCGGCATCCTGGCCGCGGTGCTTGGCATCGTGATGGCCATGAACACCGTCGGCGAAGGCGCCAATTCGGCGGAGATCGCCGAGCGCGTGGCGGCGGCGATGGTCGGCACCTTCATCGGCATCTTCTTCTGCTACGGCCTCTTCGACCCTCTCGCCAATATGATGAAGCAGGTCGTCACCCAGGAGCTGTCGGCCCTCGAGTGCGTCAAGGTGGTGCTGGTCACCCACGTGTCGGGCAAGCCGGCGCTGCTGTCCATCGACGCCGGGCGGCGCCTGGTGCAGCTCAACATCAAGCCGAGCTTCGCTGAACTGGAGAGCTGGATCATGGCCCTCAGCGGCGATCCGGACGCGGTGATGCAGCGTCGCGGCGGAGCACGCGCGAATGCCTAGCCTGGCCGACAAGAAGCACGGCGAAGCCGTCGTCAAGCGGGTCTCCCGCCGGCACGACGACGAGGGCCACGGCAGCGCCTGGAAGGTCGCCTTCGCCGATTTCTGCCTGGCGCTGATGTGCCTGTTCCTGGTGCTGTGGGTGATGGCTGCCCGCAACGCCGAGCAGCTGGCCGACATCACGCGCACGGCCACCGGCGATCTCATGGAGGACGGCGCGGGCCGCCGGGCGGAGGCGGTGGGCGGGCCGCGCGGCAGCCTGATCGACCGTTTCCCGGTGCCCGACCACGGCGACGACCCCAACGGCAAGCTGCGCTCCACCGGCGACGGCAATGCCGGACGGGAGCCGCTGCTGACCAAGAGCCGTCTCGAAAGCGCGGCCGACATGCAGGAGCTGGCCGAAGTCGTGAAGCGCCTCAGCGCCGACACCGGCCTGGCCGCCAACCTGCTTACCGAAGTGAGCGCCCAGGGCTTGCGCGTGATGCTCCACGACACCGACCAGAGCGGCATGTTCGCCCGAGGCTCGGCGCTGCCCAGCGAGCCCTTCCGCGCGCTGCTGCGCAAGATGGGGCCGCTGTTCGCGCGCATCGAGAACCAGATGCTGATCCTCGGCCACACCGACGCCATGCAGTACGCCGACGCCGGTCCGTCGGCTTATTCCAACTGGACCCTGTCCAACGAGCGGGCCATGCGCGCGCGCCTCAACCTGCTGGCCGGCGGCATGCGCCCGGACAGCGTGCTGCAGGTGGTGGGCATGGCCGACCGCGCGCCCCTCGACCCGAAGAACCCCCGCGCGGCGGTGAACCGCCGCATCGAACTGCTGATCCTGAGCAGCGAGCAGGCCCGCAGCCTGTCCGCCACCTTCGGCATGCCCGCCGCGGTGGCCCCGCTGATCGACGGCGTGAATGTCGGCCTGCCGCGCGCCGGCGAGCATGCGTCCGCCCGCCAGGGCGCCGACGTGCGCAGCCTGCTTGAGGGCGCCGCCCGCTAAGCCCATGCGAACCAAATCCAGAGAGTCCCGAATGAAGATTTCCGGTCCTTCCATCCCCATGACGTCCGCCGCGGCGGCCTCCGAGGTCGCACCGGTCAGCGGCGCGCCCGCCGTCACTCCGGCCTCCGGCGCCGCCGAGCAGGCGCCGCTGCAATCGGCCGTGCTGCAACAGGCGAAGGAAGCCCTGCAGGGCATGCCCGAGATTGACCGCGCCAAGGTGGATGCCCTGCGCGACGCCCTGGCCAAGGGAGAGCTGCCCTTCGACGCGGGCAAGCTGGCCGGTCTGATCGACCGCTACCACGGCAGCCGCTCATGACCCAGCCGACAGAGCCCGCCACGCCCGCCCAGGCGCTGCTCCGCCTTGCCGCCGGCGTGCGTGCGGACGTGGCCGACTACGAGCGGCTGCGGGAACGGCTCGAAGGGCAGTTCGACGCATCCCTGCACCACGACGGCGGCCGGCTGGCCCGGCTCGCCGACGAGATCGTTGCGCTGTGCAACACCCTCGACGGGCGGCGCCAGGAACGCAACGGGCTGCTGCGCGTGTTCTCCGCCGCGCTGAAGGGCCTGCCGCCCGCCGACGCCGTGCCGGCGCTGCTGGCTCACCTGCCTGTCAGCCAGCGTGCCGCCGCCGCGGACGACTGGGCCAGGCTGGGCATGCTGGTGCGCGAGTGCAAGGCCCTCAACGTGCGCAACGGCCGGCTGCTGATGGATCAGCACGAGATCATGCAGCGTGTGCTCAAGGATGGAGACGATGTCTATGCTCCGGCCTGATGCCGCCTTCCGCACCGGCGGCGCCTTCGACGCGATTACCGACGACATCGCGCTGCCCATCGGCATGGCCGGCAAGGGCGACTTCGCCGCGCTGATGCGCGACGTAAACCGGGAGGTGACGGATTTCATCGAAAACGGCGGCGGTGACAGTGGCGCGGTCGGCGGGCTGGATGCGGCGGCCCGCGCCTACCTGCTGCGCCAGGGCCTGGCGCCGGCGGCGGCCGACAGCCCGGCCAGCGCCGGCGTGGCCGCGGACGGGCTGCCAGCGGACAGCCGCGCCTTCCTCGACGCCATCGCACCGCTGGCCGCCGAGACTGGGCGCCGCCTCGGCGTGTCGCCGGAAATCCTGGCCGCCCAGGCGGCGTTGGAATCGGGCTGGGGCCAGCGGCCGATCCGCCAGTCCGATGGCAGCACCACCCACAACCTGTTCGGCATCAAGGCCGGTGCGGCCTGGCAGGGCGACAGCGCGAGCATCGCCACCACCGAATACGAGGGCGGCGCCAAGCTGACCCGCAGCGAGCGCTTCCGCAGCTACGCCAATCCCGGCGAGGCCTTCCGCGATTTCGGCCGCCTGCTGCTCGACAACCCCCGATACAAGGGGGCGCTCAACACCGGCAACGACGTCGCCGCCTATGCCCGCGGCCTGGCCCAGGGCGGCTACGCCACCGATCCCCAGTATGCGGCCAAGCTGGCGCGCATCGCCGCGCGGCTTCAGTCGGGGGATTGAACGATGCCGACCGGCTCCACTTCATTCGCGCCCGTCACCCGCGCCCGGATCACCCGGCCGGTGGCGCTGTTGCGCACACCGATGACGTCGTCGCGCCGCCCGGCCTCGGTGGCTTCGCCGGTCGAGCTGACCAGGATGCCCTGGTTGCGCGCCACGATGGTCACGCTGGCGCCGCGGCGCACCAGCACCGCCGGGGCCAGCGCGCGGCGGTCTACCACTTGCCCCGGCCGCAGCGCGCGCCGGCTGGCCATGCCGACCAGCGCGGCTGGATCGGACAGCGCGTCCTGCAGGCTCACCAGCGTGCGCCGCTCCAGCCGCAGGTCGTCGGCACCGATGGGTTGGCCGCTGTTGAGCTGGCTGGCGGCCACCACGACCCGGGCGCTGACCTCGGCGCGCACCGTGTATGTCTCGCTCCAGCCCGCCGCCGCGCAGTTGGCGACGAAGCGCATGCGCGACGGGAACTGGGTGTCGGCGGGTTCGACGCTGACGGGCTTGGCGCAGGGCTGCGCCTTTGGTGGGCTGCCGACCACCTCGACGGCGAACTGCGGCTCCACGAGCCCCAGGCGCGTCGCTTCGGCATTGAGGAACTGGCGCGCCGCCCGCGCCACGTCGCCGGTGGCGTCGGCCCGGGCCGGCAGGGTGCCGGCGGCCAGCAGGGCGGCGAGCGCGGCATTGATTACGAATCTGGTTTTGGGGGGAAAACGCATGAGTATCGATTTCGACAAGGCTCTTGGAGTCCATGCCGACACGCTGAAGCTGCGTGCCGAGCGGACGAGGATTCTGGCATCCAACATCGCCAATGAAAACACGCCGGGGTACCAGGCCCGCGACGTGGACTTCTCGACCAGCCTCCGCGAGGCGCTGGCGGGGCAGGGCGGCGTGCCCGGCGGCGACGCGGCCGAGCTGCGCTACCGGGTGCCGAACCAGGCCAGCGCCGACGGCAACACCGTCGAGCTGGGTGTCGAGCAGGCGGCGTTCTCCCAGAACGCGTCGGATTTCCAGACCAGCCTGAGCTTTATCAACATGAAACTCAAGGGCCTGGCCCGAGTCATCGAGGGGCAATAAGACATGTCGTTCAGGAGCATTGCACAGATCGCCGGGGCGGCCATGACGGCCCAGAGCCTGCGCCTCAACACCGTGGCCAGCAACCTGGCCAACGCCCAGACCGCCGCGCCCAGCGAGGACAAGACCTACCACGCCCGCAAGCCAGTCTTCGCTACCTATTACCAGGGCGGCGCCGACGGCCAGACGCCGGCCGCCGGCGTGCGCGTGCTCGACGTGGTGCAGAGCAGCGAGCCGGTGCGCAAGGTGTACGAGCCCGGCAACCCCCAGGCCAACGAGGACGGCATGGTGTTCTATCCCAACGTCAACTCGGTGGCCGAGATGACCGACATGATGGAAGCCTCCCGCGCCTTCGAGACCAACGTGGAAGTGCTCGGCCGCGTGAAGGGCATGCAGCAGGCCCTGCTGCGCATGGGGGAGAGCTGAGATGAGCGCCGTTTTCAACTCCGCCACCGGCGCGGCCGGCAACGCCACCGATAGCACCGCCGTCAAGGCCAACGGGCTGGACGCCACCGGCGACATGTTCATGACCCTGCTGGTGGCCCAGATCAAGAACCAGGACCCGCTCAACCCGCAGGACGCCTCCCAGTTCGTGACCCAGCTGAGCCAGCTCAGCCAGACCTCGGCGCTGCAGTCCCTGGTCAGCCAGGGCAAGAGCGCCGCGACGCAGATGGACGGGCTGCAGACCCTGCTGCTCGGCGCCCGCGTCGGCAGCGACGTGGCCGTGCGCAGCGACAGCGTGGAGCTTGGCAGCCAGGCCCTCAGCGGCCGCTTCGAGCTGGCCAGCGGCAGCGGTGCCACGTCTCTGGTGCTGACCGATGCGCTGGGCCAGGCGTACAGCGTGGCCCTCGGCAGCCGCGGCGTGGGCAGCAACAGCTTCAGCATCGACCCGGCCAGCCTGGGCCTGGCGCCCGGCCGCTACGGCATCGCCGTCAAGACCGACGGCGGCGAGACGCCGGCGGTGGACATCACCGGCAAGCTCGAAAGCGTGCGCGTCTCGGCGAGCTCGGGCGTGCTCCTCAAGGTCGCCAACGTCGGCGAGGTCGCCTCGTCGGCGATCACCGGTTTCAGCAGTCCCGCGGGTTGAGTTTTCCGACCGAGCCCAACGAATAGCCCCGTCACAAGGAATCCATCATGAGCTTCGAAATTGCCCTGTCCGGCATCAATGCGGTCAACACCCAGCTGGACACCATCAGCAACAACATCGCCAACTCCAGCACCTACGGTTTCAAGTCGAGCCGCGCCGATTTCGCGTCGGAATACGCCGGCTCCCAGTCCACCGGCGCCTCGGTGTCGTCCCTGACCCAGAGCATCAACGTCGGCGGCGGCGTGCAGAGCACCGGGCGCGCCATGGACGCGGCGATCCTCGGGCGCGGCTTCTTCGTCAGCAAGGACATCGCCGGCCAGTCGGTCTACAGCCGCGTCGGCGTCTTCTCGGTGAACAAGGACGGCTACGTGGTGGACGGCTCGGGCCGCCGCGTGCAGGGCTATGCGGCCATCGCCGGCAGCGCCACGCTGGGCGCAATGGGCGACCTGAAGGTGCCGGCCAGCCAGATGGCGGCGCAGGCCACCGACAAGCTGCAGTACGTGGCCAACATGTCGGCCGACTGGAGCGTACCGGCGGTGACGCCCTTCGACGCGACCGATCCGCAGACCTTCAACGGCTCGATGGTCTCGATGGTGTATGACTCCCTCGGCACCCAGCACAGCGTGACCCAGTATTTCGTCAAGACCGGCACCAATCAGGTCACCGTTCAGTACGGCTTCGACGGCACCACGCTGGCCGCCACCACGCCATTGACCTTCGACGCCGCCGGCCAGCTCACCGCCCCGGCCGCCGCTGTCGCGCTGGCCCTCGGCACGCCGACCGGCGCCGCGCCGCTGACGGTGAACATCAACTACGCTGGCACCACACAGTTCGCCGGCGAGGCCACCACCAGCGCCAACGCCGCCAACGGCTACGCTTCCGGCTCCCTGAGCAGCGTCCAGATCGCCGAGGACGGCGGCATCATGGTCCAGTACAGCAACGGCCAGAAGCAGCGTTCCGGCACCCTCGCGCTGGCGACCTTTCCCGACGAAGGGGCGCTGACGCCGGCCGGCGGCACCAGCTGGACCATGTCCAACGAGTCCGGCACGCCGCTGTTCTTCACGCCCGGCAGCGGCCTGGCCGGCAAGCTGGCCACAAGCTCGCTGGAGCAGTCCAACGTCGAGCTGACCGGCGAGCTGGTCAGCCTGATGACCGCCCAGCGCAACTATCAGGCCAACACCAAGGTGATCTCGGCACAGAGCCAGATGATGCAGAACCTGATGCAGGCGATCTAAGCCATGGACGCGCTGATCTACACCATCATGAGCGGCGCCGAGCGCGCGCTGCACGCCCAGCAGGTGCGCGCCAACAACCTGGCCAACGCCGACACCAGCGGCTTCCGGGCCGACCTGGAGCTGGCCACCAGCCAGGCGGTGGCCGGCTACGGCTACGACAGCCGCCACTTCAGCCAGCTGCAGGCCAACAGCCTCACCATGCGCGGCGGCGGCGTGCGTGAAACCGGCCGCGAGCTGGACGTGGCGATCGGCGGCGACGGCCTGCTGGCGGTGAGCTGGCAGGGCGGCGAGGCCTATACGCGGGCCGGCAACCTGGCCGTCGACGGCGAAGGGGCGCTGACCGCCAACGGGCACCCGGTGCTCGGCGACGGCGGCCCGATCGTGCTGCCGCCCTTCAGCCAGGCGGAGATCGGCACCGACGGCACGATCTCCGTGCTGTCCCCCGGCCAGCGCGACATGCAGCCGGTGGACCGCCTGAAGCTGGTGCGCGCCGACGCTGCCCAGCTCACCAAGAACGAAGCCGGCCTGATCGTCAGCCGCAGCGGCGCGGCCCTGCCGGCCGACGAGACGGTGACGGTCAGCAGCGGCCACCTGGAAAGCAGCAACGTCTCGGCGGTGGAGGAAATGGTCGCGACCATGAGCCTCAACCGGGACTTCGAAATCCAGATGCGCCTGCTCAAATCGGCCGACTCGATG
Organism: Zoogloea sp. GW822-FHT05C07; assembly: GCF_058800215.1. Lineage (NCBI taxonomy): Bacteria > Pseudomonadati > Pseudomonadota > Betaproteobacteria > Rhodocyclales > Zoogloeaceae > Zoogloea > Zoogloea sp. GW822-FHT05C07. The sequence continues at coordinate 453,182 of NZ_CM179510.1, read as the reverse complement.
GCCGCCAGCGGCAATCACCTGATCTCCGAATAAAGGAAAAAGACCATGAATCCCGCCATGTGGATCAGCAAGACCGGCGTGCAGGCCCAGGATGCCAAGCTGCAGGCCATCGCCAACAACATCGCCAACGTGAACACCGTCGGCTTCAAGCGCGACCGGGTGGTCATGGAAGACATGTTCTACCAGGTGGACCGCCAGCCCGGCACCCAGAGCAACAACACCGGCGCGAGCTCGCCGGTGGGCGTGCAGCTGGGCAACGGCACGCGCCTGGTCGGCACGCAGAAGGTGTTTACCACCGGCAGCCTGCAGACCACCAGCCAGCCGCTCGACGTGGCCATCCTCGGCAAAGGCTTCTTCCGCGTGCTGCAGCCCAGCGGCGAAGTCGGCTACACCCGCGCCGGCCAGCTGCAGGTCAATGCCGAAGGCCAGCTGGTGAATACCCAGGGCCGCCCGCTGCAGCCGGAGATCACCATCCCCGCCGATGCCACCTCGGTGACCATCAGCGACACCGGCGCGGTGTCGATCACCCAGTCCGGCTCGGCCATCGCCAAGGAAGTCGGGCAGATCACCCTGTCCAACTTCGTCAATCCGGCCGGCCTGCTGGCCCTCGGTGAGAACCTCTACCAGGAGACGACCGCCAGCGGCGCGCCGACCGAGGCCAATCCCGGCGAGGAGGGCCTCGGCAAGCTCAAGCAGGGCGCGCTGGAAGGCTCCAACGTGCAGGTCGTCGAGGAGATGGTGGACATGATCGCCGCGCAGCGGACCTACGAGATGAACACCAAGGTCCTGTCCGCCGCCGACAACATGATGCAGAACCTGGCCCAGGCGACCCGCTGAGATGCCTGCCGCCCACGCCCTGTCACGTCTCCGGAACGGACTGGCCGCCTGTGCGGCCGGCCTGCTGGCCGCGTGCGCGGCCATCCAGCCGGCCCAGATCCCGCCCCTCGACGACGGCACCCGGCCCAACATCCCGGCGCCGATGCCGCGCAAGGCGCGGGCCGGCGGTGTGTTTTCCAGCGAGCTGCCGTGGGCGATCACCGCCGACAGCCGGGCCTTCCGCCCCGGCGACGTGCTGACCGTGCAGCTCGAGGAAACCACCCAGGCCAGCAAGTCGGCGGACACCGCCATCGACAAGAAGAGCGGAGCGACGCTGGCGCCGGTCACCCTGTTCGGCAAGGCGGTGAAGAGCACCGGCCTCGGCTTCGACGCCAACCGCAACTTCGCAGGCAACGCGTCGAGCCGCCAGCAAAACACCCTGCAGGGGGCGATCACCGTCATCGTGCAGGAGGTGCTGCCCAACGGCCTGTTGCGCGTCAGCGGCGAGAAGAGCCTGTACCTGAACCAGGGCGAGGAGCTGCTGCGGCTGGCCGGCTACGTGCGCGCATCGGACATCGACACCGAGAACCGCGTTTCGTCCCTGCGCATCGCCAACGCGCGCATCGCTTACTCCGGGCGCGGCACGCTGGCCGACGCCAATGAGCCGGGCTGGCTGAACCGCTTCTTCAACAGCCCCTGGAGCCCTTTCTGAGAGTCCGTCCATGAACACCTGTCTGCGCCTCCTCGGCCTTGCCGCCGCGCTGCTCCTTCCCGTCCCCGCGGCCCATGCCGCCCAGGCCCTCGGCCAGCTGGTCAGCGTCGAGGGCGTGCGCGAGAACCAGCTGCTCGGCTATGGCCTCGTCGTCGGCCTGCAGGGCAGCGGCGACAGCACCCAGGTCAAGTTCTCCAGCCAGTCGGTGAGCAACATGCTCAAGCAGTTCGGTATCAAGCCGCCGGAGGGCAACGCGTCGCGCCTGAAGAACGTGGCGACGGTGATGGTCAGCGCGGTCTTCCCGCCGGGCTACCGCCGCGGCCAGCAGCTCGATATCACGGTGTCGTCGATGGGCGACGCCAAGAGCCTGCGCGGCGGCATGCTGCTGCTGACGCCGCTGCGCGCCGCCGACGGCGAGATCTACGCGCTGGCCCAGGGCCAGCTGGTGGTCGGCGGGGTGACGGCGCAGGGCGCCAGCGGCTCCAGCGTGACGGTCAATACGCCGACCTCGGGGCGCATTCCCAACGGCGCCACCGTCGAGCGGGAGATCGAGAGTGATTTCGATATCCAGCCGACGATCCGCCTGAGCCTCAAGCGCCCGCATTTCCGCACCGCGACCAACATTGTCGAGGCGATCAATCGCCGCTACGGCCAGCTCGCCACCACCCGCGACGCGACCAGCGTGGACGTCATCGCACCGCCCGACCCGACCCGCCGCGTGGCCTTCGTGGCCGACCTGGAGATGCTGCCGGTGGACATCGGCGAGAACCGCCCGAAGGTCATCTTCAACTCGCGCACCGGCACCGTGGTGATCTCGGAAGGGGTGCGCGTGCGCGCCGCGGCGATCTCCCACGGTTCGCTGAAGGTGGTTATCTCCGAGATGCCGCAGGTCAGCCAGCCGGGTCCCTTCGGCCGCGGCCAGACGATGGTGGTGCCCCAGTCCCAGGTGAAGGTGGAGCAGAGCGGCGGGCACATGTTCAAGTGGCCGTCCGGCGTCAGCCTGCAGGCCATCATCGACACCGTGAACAGCATCGGCGCCAATCCCGACGACGTGATGGCGATCCTGCAGGCCCTCGACCAGGCCGGCGCCATCGACGGCGAGCTGATCGTCATCTAGGAGCGCGCCGTGAAACTGAATTCCGCCAACCCTTCGCCCGCCGCCCCGACCACTGCCGAGAGCGTCCTCGACATGCCGCGCGGCGCCGGGGGCGAAGACGCCGAGCGCGCCCGCGTGGTGGCCGCCGCCGAGAAGTTCGAGTCCTTCTTCATCGCCGACATGCTCAAGCAGATGCGCAGCGTGACGCGGGAGATGGCCGACGAGGACAGCGCATTCCAGAGCCACATCAACCAGGACATGCTGGAGATCGCCGACGGCAAGCTCGCCGACGTGCTCGCCGGGCAGCGCGCCTTCGGCGTGGCCGATGCGATCCTTGCCCAGCTGCTGCCCGATGCGCGCAGCCCGGCGGCCGGTGGCGCGGCGGTGAAGTCCTCCTCCGCCAGCCCGGTGCCGGGCGCGACCCCGTTTAAGTCCCGGCCCTGAGGGGTCGCCTTTCCGTCAGGAAGGGGTTCGCCGCCTTGCCGGCGCCCCGCTACAGGAAGAACCCGCCATGAGCCTCATCAACAACGCCCTGTCCGGCAGCCTGGCCGCCCAGGCCGCGCTCAACGCGACCAGCCAGAACGTCGCCAACGTCATGACCCCCGGCTACACCCGGCAGGGCGTGCTGCTGACCGCCCTCAAGCCGGCCTACAGCGGCCTGTCCGCCGGCAATGGCGTCGAGGTGTCGGCGCTGACGCGCTTCGCCGACAGCTACAAGAGCCAGCAGATGTGGCGGGCGGCGACCAGCCTCGGCCAGTACAACGTGACCCAGCCCTACCTGACCCAGCTGGAGCAGGTGATGGGCGACACGACCTCCGGCCTCAACAGCGGGCTGGACGCCTTCTTCAGCGCGCTCAACGCGGCCAGCGTGGACCCCACGTCGAGCCCGCTGCGCCAGCAGGTGATCACCACCGGCGAGGCGATGGCCCAGCGCTTCAACAGCCTCAACCAGGTGCTGTCCAACCAGCGCGCGTCGGTGCAGCAGCAGCGCACCGCGGCGGTCGGCCAGATCAACACGCTGACGACGGACGTGGCGACGCTGAACAAGCAGATCTCCGCCGCCCAGGCCGCCGGCGTCAATGCGTCCGGGCTGATCGACGAGCGGGACCAGAAGATCGATTCCCTGGCCAGCCTGGTCGGCGTGCAGGTGGTGGACCAGCAGGATGGCACGCGCAGCGTGTCCCTGCGCTCCGGCCAGCCGCTGGTGGTCGGCTCCATCGCCGCCACGCTGGGCGTGAGCGCCCAGCTCGATGGCTCGCAGACCCTCAGCGTGAGCTTCGCCAAGGAGAGCTTCAAGCTGCCGGTCAGCGGCCTGGGCGGCCAGCTCGGCGGGCTCGACAGCCTGGAGCGCAGCGTGCTGGTGCCGACCATGCAGTCGATCACCGAGATGGCCAGCCAGATGTCGACGGCCTTCAACACTCAGCTGGGCGCCGGCTTCGCGCTGGACGGCAGCCCTGGCAAGCCGCTGTTCATCTTCGACATGAGCAGCGTGACCGGCATGCTGCGGGTCGACCCTTCGGTCTCCGCGCAGGATCTCGGCTTTTCCGGCGATGCCACGCTGCCCGGCGACAGCGCCAACCTGAAGGTGTTGCTCGCCCAGCAGCAGGCGCCGTTGGCGCTGAGCGCGCTGGGCAGCGTCAGCCTCGGCGACGCGGTGACGCAGCTGGTCGGCAAGCTCGGCATGGACAGCCAGCAGAACCAGACCTCGCTGAAGACGGCCGAGACGGTACGCAGCCAGAGCGAGGACAGCTGGGCCTCCACCAGGGGCGTCAATCAGGACGAGGAGGCGATGAACCTGGTCCAGTACCAGCAGATGTACAAGTCGAACATGAAGGTCATTGCGGTGGCCAACGAGCTGTTCGACGCCACGCTGTCGATGCTGGGCTGACGATGTCCGTTGTCCCATCCGTGCCCGTCGGCGCCGGGGGCGGCCCGGCCGCCGTCGAGGAGGCCTTCGTGCAGCGCCGCCGCTATGCGCGCGTGCATGCGCCGGTCGGCCTGCCGTTCACCGCCGAGTTCACGCTGGGCGGGCGGCTGCGCGTGCTGGGCGTGGACAACGTCGCCCGCGGCGGCATCGGCCTGCGCGCCTCGCCGGCGCAGGCCGCGCTGCTGTACGTCGGGCGGCGCCTGCCGCGGGTGTGGATGGAGCTCGGGCCGGGCAGCGGCTTCCAGGCCGAGCTCGAAGTCCGCTCGCGGCGGGTTCTGCAGACTTTCCTGCTCGGCCAGCAATACGTGGTCGGGTGCCGTTTCACGGATCTGTCGGCGCCGGCGCAAGCCATCGTCGAACATGCGCTGGGCGAGCTGGAACGGCACCAGGGCGTGGCGGCGGAGCAGACAGTATCCCTTGAGAACCAGTGAGGCCCGCGATGCGCATTTCCACCACCCAGTACCACAGCACCATGAGCCGCACGCTGCAGACCGCCTCGTCGCGCCTCGAGAGCGTCATGCAGCAGATGTCCACCGGGCAGAAGCTGCTGCTGCCGTCCGATGACCCGATCACCGACGTGCGCCTGTCCCGGCTGAACCGGGAGGAGGCTGCGGTGAAGCAGTACCGGGACAACATCGGCGCGCTGCAGGTGCGCCTGCGCCAGAACGAGGCCAGCCTGGACAGCATGAACTCGGACATGCTGAGCGCCCGCGACCTGATGGTGTGGGCGCTGGACGGCTCGAACACCTCGGAGGACGTGGCCGCCATGTCTTCGTCCCTGAAGGCCATCGGCGACAGCCTGTTCTACGGCGCCAACGCCAAGGACCAGGAAGGCCGCTACCTGTTCTCCGGCACCAAGACGGCGACGCAGCCCATCGTCTACGACCCGACGAAAGCCCTCGGCTCCCGCTACAGTTACCAGGGCAACGCCGGCGAGCAGCAGGTGGCGGTGGGCAACGGCGTCACGCAGAGCGCCAACGTGACGGTCGGCGAGATGGCCGCCATGCTCAACCAGCTGGAGAGCACCGTCAGCATGCTGTCCGCGCCGGGCGCCAGCGCCAACGACCCGGCGACGCGGACGCAGCTGACCGCCACGCTCGACACCATCGACACGACGACCGGGCAGGTCAGCAGCAAGATCGCCCACCTGGGCGGCATGCAGAACATCCTCGAAACCCTCGACGGCAATTTCGCCAATGTCAGCCTGTCCAACCAGCAGGCGCTGATCGACCTCGGGCAGCTGGACTACGGCGACGCGGTGACCAAGCTTAACGGCTACAGCGAAGCCGCCCAGGCCACGCAGAAGGCCTACGCGCGGGTCAGCCAGCTGTCCCTGTTCGACGTGATCTGATCGATGGCGGCACCGATGCAGATTTCTGCTATCCAGGCCCGCGGCGCGGCGGCGGCCGGCGCTTCCGTCGCCGCCGCACGGGCACCTGGTTCGGCCGCGGCGGGGCGGGACGCGCTGGCGCAACGCGCCGCGCAGTTCGCCCTGCCGACGGGGGGCGGACTGGCCCTGAAGGAAGGCTTTAACCGGCAGGCCTCGGCGCTGCAGCAGACCAAGGCTTTCACCGGCCGCGCGCAGGCGCTGCTGTCCGATCTCAAGAAAGGCCTCGGTGACGCGCTGGCTGGGCAGCCAGCGGCCGAGGCGCGGGCGCCGCAGCAGGTGCGGCGCTTTGCCGATTTCTGGCAGAGCCGCCCGGCGGCCACCGACGGCAGCGTGGACGGCGCGCTGCGCCTGGTGGATGCCGGCACAGCCCGCCAGGGCTTCCGCCTGCGGGGCCTCGATACGCCCAATGTCGCCGCGGGGGACGCGGAGAGACTGCAGTTTTCGGTACGCGGCCAGGCGTCGGCGCCGGTGTCCGTCGAGCCGGGCCTGTCGCCGGTCAATCTCGGCCGGCGCCTCGATCTGGCGCTGGCTCCGCTCGGTGTGCGCGTCGCGGCGGATGCCGACGGCGTGCTGCAGTTCAGCGCCACCGAAGCCGACTGGCCGGCGGTGCGCGACAGCCTGCAGGTGAGAGGCGAGGGCCGGCGCTATCCGACCGGCCAGTTCAGCCGCGTGCGGATTGACGCCGATGCGGCGGCAATCCGCACCGATGGCTGGAAGACCGACAGCCCGACCGCGCTGCGCCAGACCCTGCGCGATGTGGTGCAGGCCGGGCAACAGGTGGGCGCGCTGCAGCGCGGTGCCGATACCGCGCTGAACAGCCTGGCGGCGCAGGCCGGCGATCCGTCCGCGGCCGAGCAGGCGCGCCGCGCCGCGGCCCTTGCGGCCCAATTCGAAACGCAGGCCGGCACGGCCTCGTTCGCCATGCTGGCCGACCTGCTGCCAGCCACCCGCGGCCTCACCCGCGAGCGCGTCACTGCGCTGCTGGCCGCCCAGGGCTGAATTCCGCATCCTCCGTGGCGGGCGGCTTCGCCGTCACGGCTCGCTTCCTCCGCGCCGCCCGGCGCACTCTCCGGGATTCCGGCCGTCATTTCCCTTTCATGCCATTTCCGTGATCGATGCGCGCCCGCGCGCTCGATCCCGCCACCGTTTTTTTGCGCATCACGCGAAAATTTCCTGCAGATCGATTTAAGGACTCCACCGGGGAGGTCGCCTTTGACTGATGAGGGCGCAGGAAACGGTGCCCGCAACGAAAAACCTCTTAAGGAGTCTTGCCATGCTCAGCCTGAACACCAACCTCGCTTCCCTGACCTCGCAGAATTCCCTCAGCGCGACGCAGAAGAACCTGTCCACCTCGATGGCCCGCCTGGGCACCGGCTACCGCGTCAATTCCGCGATGGACGACGCCGCCGGCCTGCAGATCGCGACCCGTCTGGACGCCCAGACCCGTGGCATGGCGGTGGCCCAGCGCAACGCCCAGAACGGCATCTCGATGATGCAGACCGCCGAAGGCGCTTTCAAGGAAGTCACCGACATCCTGCAGCGCATGAAGGATCTGGCCACCGAGGGCGCCAACGGCACCGCCAACACCGACGACAAGGCCGCGATGCAGTCCGAGTACGACTCCCTGTCGCAGGAACTCTACAACATCACCTCCAACACCTCCTTCGGCGGCTCCAAGCTGCTGGATGCGGCGAGCGGCTCCCTGGCCAACGCCTCCGGCGTGACCTTCCAGATCGGTTCCAGCGCCAACGAAACCATGAAGGTGGACATCAGCGCCAGCCTGAAGACCGGCGGCACCCTGGACGCCGCCCTGGTGGCCGCCAGCGCCAACAACTACAAGGCGGCTTCCGCCGGTGCCGGTACCGAAATCGGCGCCGCCGCCACCATCACCCTGCTGGATACCGCGCTGAAAGAAGTCGGCACCGTGCGCTCCGCCCTCGGCGCCGCCTCCAACCGCCTGGACCACGTCTATAACAACCTGGCCAACATGAGCACCAACACCTCCGCTGCCAAGGGCCGCATCATGGACGTGGATTACGCCACCGAAACCGCCAACATGACCTCCAAGCAGATGCTGATGCAAGCCGGCTCCGCCATGCTGAAGCAGTCCAACAGCATGTCCCAGATGGTCATGTCGCTGCTGCAGTAAGCCTCCGGAACAGGATGACGGACGCCCCTGCGCGGCAGGGGCGAAGCGCTACCCGATGGTGCCCCCCGTGCCGTCGGGTTTTTTGCGTTTACGGGGCGGGTTGGTCAGTCGGCCGCGGGCTGCCAGCCTGGGTGCTGGAAGTAGGTGCCGTAGTCCTGCAGGGCCCGCTGCAGGCGCGCGGCGCCGGCGTGGCGCCGGGCGGGGAGCTTGCTCCGCATCATCTCCGCGCCGCCGAGCATGTCGGCGATGACGAGGTGCAGCATTTCGTCGGTCTCCGGGGCCAGCCGGCAGTGTTCGACGGCGTAGGCGACCTTCTGGTCGACGGTGGCGGCGAGGGCCGCGTAGTCGCGCCGGCCGAAGCGCTCGCCGTGGATGGCCGGCAGCGCGCCGGCCAGCGCCCGGTTGATGTCGTCCATCACCTGGCGCAGCGGGGCGTCGGTTTCCCACTGGGCGCCGGCGTTCAGGTGCAGCCCGGCGGCCGGCGCGGCACCGTGATGGGCGTGATGAGGGTGATGGGCGTCGGCGGCGAAGGACGCCTGGGGAGCGGCCAGCAGCGCGAGGGCGCTGATCGCCAGGGTGATCCACGGTCTGGTCTGCATGTCTTTTTGTGCCATCGGTTCGGATTCCGGTCGCGCATTCTGGGCCCGGCGGGCGGCGGAGGGCTTTAACCGGGATCAAAGGGGACTGGATTGGGAGCGGATTCGGCGGCGAACCTGGGGGCCGGATTCGGCCGCCGACGCGCCGCGTCCGTCCGGCATTGCTATAGTTCGGGCCCGAACACGCATCAATCAGTGAGACGAAAAATGGCCCAGCAGGTGAGCAAGGTTTTCCAACACATCGACTTCGCGATCTGGCACGTGCCCCAGGCGGGCGGCTATGTGTACGAAGCGGTCGGCGTGGAGATCGACGACGACACCTACCAGGACAGTCCGTTTGAGGACAGCTACGAAGCCGCGCTGGAGGCAGCCTGCGAACTCTACGACGTGGAGGTCGGCAGCCTGGCGGCCGAGCTGCCGGTGGTGTACGCCAACAGCCTGTTCAGCGTGTATGCGACGCCGGATGGGGAGTTCCTGTTCCACTTCTCCAGTGAAGACAGCGAGGCGCCGACGCTGGCCAGCTACGCCGGCTTGCCGGGGCCGCTGTTCGACACGCGCGAAGAGGCCATCATCGCCGCCTTCGAGCAGGACCTGGAGCGCCGCAGCGAGCGGGGGGACTGATCGTCCCGCGATCTGATTCCCGCCGTGGCGGGATGGCAGCTTGAATGGAAGAGGGGCGGGGCGCCGTGTAGTCGGCGGCCCGCCCCTCGTTCGTTGCTGCGTGGCTTAGTCAGCGTACTTCACCGAGCCGCCGTAGGGCTTGGTGATTACTCCTTGGCGAGTTTGGAGGAAGCGGTGGCCGGCCCAGCCGCGGCGATGGCGGACAGGACCGTGGCGGGGGTGAGCAGCTGCGGCAGCACCTGCGGCGCGTTGCCGGCGCCGGCCGGGTAGAGCAGGTAGAGCGGCACGCCGCTGCGCCCGAACTCCGCCAGGTGGGCGGAGATCTGCGGGTCCTGGTTGGTCCAGTCGCCCTTCAGGTAGGTGATGCCGGCCTGGCGGAAGGCGTCGGCCACGCCGGCGTCACTGAGGGCGACCTTTTCGTTGGCCAGGCAGGTGATGCACCAGGCAGCGGTGAAATTGACGAATACCGGCTTGCCGGCGGCGCGCAGTTCGTCGAAGCGGGCCTTGCTGTAGGGCTCCCAGGCGTGCTTGGCGGCGCCGGCGGTGGCTGGCGTGGCCGCGGCCTGCACGCCGGCGTAGCCGCCGAGCAACGCCGTGAGCAGCGTCAGCACAGCCAGGCCGGTGCTGCCGTGGCGGGCGAACACGTGGGCGTTGCGGCTGCTGTCGTACAGCCAGGCGGCGAAGGCGATGGCCAGCATGCCGCCCAGCGCGATGGCGATGGCGTTGGGACCGGCCTGCTGGGCGAGCACCCACACCAGCCACACGGCGGCGCCGTACATCGGGAAGGCCAGTGCCTGCTTGACCCATTCCATCCACACGCCGGGGCGCGGCAGCGCACGCTGCAGCGCCGGCCAGAAGCACAGCAGCAGATAGGGCAGGGCGAGGCCCAGGCCGAGGCTGAGGAACACTGCCAGCAGCACCGGCGCCGGCTGGCCCAGTGCGAAGCCGAGGGCGGCGCCCATGAAGGGGGCGGTGCACGGCGTGGCGACCACCGTGGCCAGCACGCCAGTGAAGAAGCTGCCGGCATAGCCCGGCTTGTCGGCCAGCGAGGCGCCGATGCCGGCCGCCGAGGCGCCCAGCGTGAACACGCCGGACAGGCTGAGGCCGACCGCGAACATCAGGTAGGCCACCGCCAGCACGAAGGGCGGCGACTGGAACTGGAAGCCCCAGCCGACCTGGGCGCCGCCGGCCTTGAGGGCGATCAGCACGGTGCCGAGGGCCGCGAAGCTGGCCAGCACGCCGGCGGTGTAGGCGAGGCCCTGCAGGCGGACCAGCCGGCGGTCGTGGCCAGCGTGGCGCAGCAGCGACAAGGCCTTGATCGACAGTACCGGGAAGACGCAGGGCATCAGGTTGAGGATCAGCCCGCCGGCGAGGGCCAGCAGCACGGCCATGCCGATGGAGAGGTCGGAGCTTCCGGCGTTGTCGCCGGTTGGCGGCGCCACGGCGCTGGCCCCGGCAGCGACGGACACCGGCGCGGCGATGCGGTAGCCGCGGGTCTGGCCATCATCGTCGCGAATGCTCAACACGCCGGCCAGGGTTTCGCCATCCTTCGGCGGCTCGTCACCGGGCTTGATGCGGATCTCGAGGGCATTGCCGACCACCGCGACCGGCTGCGGCGCGTCGTGGGCGGTCTTGCCCCACTGCTCGGCGTAGAACCACAGCTCGCCGGGGGCCTGGCTGGCGAAACGGGCGGCCAGCCGCGTATCGGCGATGCGCAGCGTCAGCGCGTCCTTGCCCATGCGGGCGTCGACGGGCCACGGGCTGCTTGCCGGGAGGCGGGCGCGGGCCGCTTCGATCAGCGGGCTGCCGGGGCCGACGGCGCTGCCGGCGGCCTGCACGGGCAGCGTCAGCTCCAGCTCGACCTGCTGCGGGATGCAGCTTTCCTGGCAGACCAGCCAGACCACCGTGGCCTTCACCGGGAAGCGTCCGCCGGCCGGCAGCTTGGCCGGCGCCGTGACGGTGGTGAGCAGCGTGACTTCGTTTTCGTAGCCGTAGTTGACCACCGGGCCGAGCTTGAAGCGGCCGGGCGTCGGCCACTGGATGTCGCCGGCACGGGCGCCGTCGGGCAGCGTCCACGCGATCTGCGTGGCGAGGCCGGAGTCGCCGGGATTGACCCAGTAGGTGTGCCAGTGGGGAATGATCTTCTGGCGCACGCCGAGCTGGATCTCGTCGCCGGGGTGGATGGCGGCGGCCGAGGCGACGAGTTCGGCCTCGACCTGCGGCGTGCTGGCGCGGGACGACGCGGCGAAGCCGGCATCGGTGGCCAGGCTCAAGGCCAGCATGGCCAGGCCGGCGGCGAAGCGGGCGATCGGAAAGTGGCGCATGGCGGTCATCGGGCGGGGCCAGGCCCCGCGCAGAGGCCCCGGCCAGGCCGGGGTGGGGTGGATCAGTTGGTGGCGAAGCAGTAGAAGTAGCCGGCGCCGCCGGTGGCGATCAGCGCGTCCTGGCTGCAGCCGCGGCTGCCGTGGGTGGAGTTCCACGACACGTTGCCGCCGGTGGCGCCGCGGTTGGTGCGGTCGGAGTGGCCCAGCTGCACGCTGCCTTCGCCGCTGCTCGTGTAGTTCTTGCAAGTGTGGTCGGCGGCGTCGGCGTAGGCGCGGCCGTCGGGCTTGGAGCCGGTGATGATGTCGTGCTGGTTCGGGGTGTCGCCGACGCCCTTGATCGGATCGCCCTTCTCGGTCAGCGCGGTGGTGCGGTGCAGGTTGCTACCGAGCTGGCCCAGCTCGACGGTGTCGCCGTGCAGGTGGGCCACGTCGTTGGCGATGATGGCATTCTTGGCGTTGGCCCACGGGCCCTTGCCGATGCGGTCGCGGGCGTTGACGGCCGGCTGGCCGTCGGCGGCCTGGGTGCTCAGGTAGGCGTGCCAGGTCCGGTTGCCGGCGCCGACGGCGGCGGCCAGCTTCTGGCAGTGGGCATCGGCGCCGGCCAGGCCGCCCAGGTCGGCACCCTTGCCGACTCCAATGCTGGTGACGAAGAAGCCGAGGGGCAGCTTGGGGGCCTCGGTGACCTGCTGGGCGATGGCGGCGCCGGCAGCGAGGACGAGGGCGGCAGCGATGAGGGTGGTGCGTTTCATGCGGTGTTTCCTGGAGTGGTTGTAAAGATGGTATTCAGCTCGCCGGGCTGTCGGTGGCCAGGCGCGGCTGGCCCGGCGGTGGAACCGACACAGGAGACGTTTCACCGGAGTGCTCTTCTTGTGACGGACGACAGGGGCCGGAAACAAAGATCCCCCCGGTGGCCCGGGGGAAGTCTTTGTATGAGGGGAGGGCTTTTGCTTACAGCTTGCCGGTGAACATCACGCCGACCCAGCGCGGAACGGCCGGGGTGTAGCTGTTCCAGGTGGCGGACAGCGGGGTGCTGTCGTTGAAGGCGTTCTTCACCAGCAGGCTTACGTCGTAGGAGCGGTCGGCCTTGCCGATGCCCACCGACAGGTCGGTGACGCTGTAGTCCGGAATCCAGGAGTAGCTGGACAGGGACACGTCGGAGTTGAAGCGGCTGTAGTAGGCCGTGTTGAAGCTGGCGTGGAACACCTTGTCGCCGAACACCGGGCGGTTGTAGTCGGCGCCGACGTTGAAGGTCCACTTCGAGGCGCCCGGCAGGGTCTGGCCGGAGACGTCCTGGTAGGGCGCCGCGCCGGTGTAGCCGTTCTCGTTGGGCTGCGCGGAGTTCGTGAAGTCCTTGTAGCGGGCATCCGTGTAGGCGCCGGAGAAGCGGAGCGTGGTGTTCTTGATGCCGGCATACACGCCGTCGAACTCGACACCCTTGGACTGCACCTTCGGCACGTTGCCGGTGGCGTTGGTGTAGTAGACGGTGCCGTCGGCCTTCAGGGCGGTCGTGTACGCGTCAAGAACCCGCGTGGTCTGCTGGTAGTTGCGGATGTTGGTGACGTAGACGTCGGCATTGAGGATCAGCGTCTTGTCGAGCAGCGCGGACTTGAAGCCGACTTCGAAGGAGTCGTTCTTCTCCGGCTTGACCTGGTTGGAGATGCCGTTGGTGAGCTGGGCGATACCGGCCTTCTCGCCGTGTTGCCAAGAGGTGTAGGCGGTCAGGTTGTTGTTGAACTTGTAGCTCGGGCTGATCACGAAGGCCGGCAGCACCGCGCGGTAGGGCTCGGCCTCGGTGCTGTTGAAGACCACGCCGATGTTGGAGGCGCGGATGTTCTTGGCATCGGCCACCTGTTGCTTCTGGGCGGCGGAGAGGGCCGAGTAGGAGGCGAGGTTGAAGTACTTCTGGGCGACCAGGTTGGCGACGGCCAGTTGCGCTGCATTGTTGGTGCCCAGCACGCCCTTGGCGTCGGAATCGAAGCCGCCGAGCTGCACGCCATTGACCGAGACCGGGTTCAGCTCGCCGCCGTTGCCGTTGTCCTTGATGTAGCTGCTGCCGGTGTTGGTGCGGTCTTCCTGGGTCAGGCGCAGGCCGGTGGTGATGGTGAAGGGCTCGGTGATGTGCCAGTTGGCCTGGCCGAAGATCGCCGTGCTCTTGTTGTTGATCGCCTGGTAGCCGGTCGGGCTGTTGAAGGACATGGACAGCCGACCGAGGGAGTTCTGCATCAGCGAGCGGCCGGCGGCGTCGGCATCCAGACGGTTGTACTGGGCGGTGCTGGCGAACCATGCGCCGGCGTCGTTGCCCCACGACTTGCGGTAGTCGTTGCTGTTGTGGACGTTGATGAAGTACAGGCCGGTCTGGTAATCGACGAAGCCGCCGGGCTTGGAGCTCAGGCGGATTTCCTGGCTGACCTGGCGGTAGTCGTTCCAGAAGCCGCCGGAGTTGGTGTTGATGTCGAAGGGCGTGCCTTCGTCATTCACCGCATTGAAGTGGTAGTCCTTGTAGGCGGAGATGGAGGTCAGCGTGTGGCTGCCCAGGTCCCAGTTGAGCTCGGCGGAGGCGCCGCGGCTGCCGGTGACCAGGCCGCGGGCGGCATCCACATTGACGGCGTTCTGGCCGCCGCCGTAGAGGTAGTTGTTGGCGTAGCTGTAGCTGCCCTGGGTGAACCAGCGGCGGCCCAGGCGCGTCGAGGCGTCGGTGCTGAGCGGGTTGGTGGAGCCGTTGGCGTAGGTGGCCGGTGTCGGCGTGTAGATGGTGCGGCCGTTGGTGGTTTCGGACGAGCGGGGCTGTAGTTCCAGCGAGACGCGGGCGTTGAAGTCCGGTGTCGGCGTGAGCAGGAACTGGACGCGGCCGGAGACGCGCTCGATGTTCTGGTAGGTGAGGTCCGGGTTGTTGGCGTTGTAGATGTCGCCGCGGCCCTTTTCGACGACGAAGCTGCCGCGCCAGGCCAGCAGGTCGTCGATCAGTGGGCCGCCGGCGGCGAGCTTGCCGATCAGGCGGTCGCGCTGGCCGAAGGTCAGGGAGTAGTCGGCGCTGGGCGTGAACGAGGGTTTGCGGGTGACGATGTTGACTGCGCCGAGGCTGGCGTTCTTGCCGAGAAGGGTGCCCTGGGGGCCGCGAGTAACTTCCACTGCTTCGATGTCGTGGAAGTTGAAGCTGGAGGTCAGCGCGTTGTAGGCGTAGCTGACGCCGTCCACGATCACGCCGACCGGCGGGTCCTGGGCCTCGGTCTGGCCCTGCTTGCCGATGCCGCGGATCGACAGGCTGGAGGTGCGCTGGTTGCCCTGGTTCCAGGAGATGTTGCCGGCCCGCTTGGTGATCTCTGCGATGTCGCCGGCGCCGAGGCGGTCGAGTTCCTTGCCGGTGACCACGGAGACCGACAGCGGTACGTCCTGCAGGCGTTCGATGCGGTTGCGGGAGCGGATCACCACGGCGTCGAGGGCGGTGGGTTCTTCCTTGGCCGGCGCGGCGGTTTCGTGGGCTGCCGCGGCGGAGGCGGCGGGCGCGCTGCCGCCTTCCTTCTGCTGCAGTTCCTGCTGGGCTTTTTCAAGGGCCTGCTTGAGGCGGCTGATTTCCGATTGCAGCTCGGCACTGGATTTTTCCTGGGCGTGGACGGCACCGCTGGCGAGCACCGAAACGGCGGCGATGGCGGCGGCCACGGGGGACAGGCGGAAACGGGCGGCGTTGCGACGGGCGATGGAGCGCGGTCGAACCTGGGTGTGGCTGGTCATGACGGGAGTGTTCCTCTTGGAAATATTCGAGGACACATTCCGCAATAGCTATGCCACGCCGGCTAATCGGGCTTATAAGAAATAAGGAAATCCATATTCCGTCCAATAAGTCGTGGAAATACAGTGATTTTTTTGCCGGCTTTGGTCTTATTTACGTAATGACGGATAAGAATCGTCAAAAAGACGTAAGCAAATGAAAAACGATTTCGGTGCTGATTAGGCAGCAGCCGCGCATTCAGATTGTTTGTTGCGATGCAGCTGCGCCCGCCCGGTGGCGGGGCGGGCGCATTTCCGGTCACTCCGGCCGGATCAGAGCTTGCCGCTGAACACGATGCCGTACCAGCGTGGGTAGGGGTAGGGCGTGTAGCTGGCCCAGCCCTGCTCGTGGGCGGTGTCGTTGAAGGCGTTCTTGGCGATGAAGGTCACGTCGTAGTTGCCCCTGACGTGGCCGAGGCCGATGGCCAGGTCGGTGGTGGCGTGGTCGGGCACCCAGGCGTAGTCGGAGATCAGCTCGTCGGTGTTGGCCTTGCCGGTGTAGGCGGTGGTGAAGCTGGCGTGGAAGACCTTGTCGCCGAACACCGGGCGGCGGTATTCGCCGCTCAGGTTGGCCTGCCAGTACGGGGCTTCACCCAGCCGCGTGCCGCTGCGGTCGATGAAGGGGTTGGACAGATAGGCCAGTTCGGATGGCTTGCCGGCGTTCTTGAAATCCTTGTAGCGGGCGTCGTTGTAGGACGCCGCCAGGCGGAAGCTCGTGAAGGGGATGCCGTTGTAGGTCGCGTCCAGCTCGACGCCGGAGACCTGCACCTTGTTCACGTTGCCCTGCACGCTGGCATAGGCGGTGGGGTTGGCGATACCGTTCTTGATGTTGTCCTGGGTGGCAAAGTCATCCACCGCGACGACCGTCTGCTGGTAGTCCTTGATGTCCATCAGGAAGACATCGGCATTGAGCGTGAGCGTCTTGTTGAGCAGGAAGGTCTTGATGCCCAGCTCGTAGGCGTTGGTCTTTTCAGGCTTGACCGTGGTCGGGATGCCGTTCACTACCAGCGCCGAGCCTGACTTTTCGCCGTACTGCCAGCTCGCGTAGGCGGTGATGTCGTCGTTGATCTTGTACTTCGGGCTCAGTACCGCGGAATAGAGCTGGTCCTTGTAGTCGCTGCGTACGTTGTTGACCAGCGTGGCGATCTGCGACGCGCGGATCGCCTTGGCGGCGGCCACCTGGGCCTTCTGGACGGCGCTCAGGTCCGCATAGTTGGCGACGCCGAAATACTTTTGCGCGATGGCGTTGGCCTGGGCCAGCTGGGCTGGGCTGTTGGTGCCGGTGAGGTTGCCGGCGGTGCCGTTGGCGACGCTGGCCGTAGTGTAGGCCACCGAGCTGAAGCCGCCGAAGGACTGGGTGTTGCCGGCGCCGTCGATGCGGACGGAGACCGGGTTCAGCGCGGTGCCGTAGCCAAGGTTGTTGAGGGCGTTGAACTGCGTTGTCGAGCGGGCCTCCGTGCCGATGCGCAGGCCGGCAGTGACGGTCAGCTGGTCGGTGACATGGATGTTGGCCTGGCCGTAGATCGCCTTGCTGAAGCTCTTGATGTACTGCTCGCCCCACTTGTAGAGGCCGCTCAGGGAATCGGTGGCCAGCGCGCGGCCGGCACCGACGTTGGTGCCGGCGTTGGTGATCAGCGTGCCGTACTGGGCGTTGTTGGCGAACCAGGCGCCGGCGTCGGCACCGTAGCCGGAGCGGGATTCGACCTCGTCCTCGGTGCGCAGCAGGAAGATGCCGGTCTGGTAGTCGATGAGCTTGTTCGGTTTGCCGGTCAGGCGGAATTCCTGGCTGGCCTGGTTGTAGAAGACGCTGCCGCCGCCCAGCTTGCTGATGTCGAAGGGGGTGCCCTCGTCATTGCGGGCCTGGAAGGTGTATTGGCGGTAGCCGGTGATCGACGTGAGGGTGTGGGTGTCGTTGAGGTTGTAATTGAGCTCCGCGACGGCGCCGTTGCTGGAGGCGATCTGGCCCTGGGTCTCGTTCTGGTAGACCTTGCCTTCCCGGGTGATGCTGTTGATGTAGGTGTCGTAGTTGAAATTGCGGCCGGCGAACCAGCTGCGGTTGAGGCGGGTGCGGGCGCCGGTGCCGCTGGGGTCCACCAGTGTGCCGTTGGCGTAGTTGAGCGGCGTGTCCACGAAGTTGGTCAGGCCGTTCTGTAGCTGCGGCGCGCGCGGCTGGATGTCCACGCTCAGCTTGGCGTTGAAGTCCGGCGACGGGGTCAGCAGGAACTGCGTGCGGGCGCTGACCCGGTTGCGGTTGTACATGGTGTCGAGCTGCTTGTTCGAGTCTTCCGCGACGGTGTAGTAGCCGCGCTGGTTGTCCACGATGAAGGAGCCGCGCCAGGCCAGCAGGTCATCGATGATCGGGCCACCGAGGGCGCCCTTCAGCATCACGGTTTCCCGCTGGCCGTAGGTGATCTCCAGGTCGGAACTGGGCGTGAAGGACGGGGCCTTGCTGGTGATGGTGAGGGCACCGGCGCTGGCGCCCTTGCCCTGCAGCGTGCCCTGCGGGCCGCGGGCCACTTCCACCGACTGGATGTCGTAGAAGTCGAAGTTGCCGAGTTGGGACAGGCCGTAGGGTACGCCGTCGACGATGATGCCGACGCTGGGGTCCTGGGTTTCGGTGAAGCCGCGTCGGCCAAGGCCGCGGATCGACAGGGACGAGCCGCGGGTGTTGTTCTGGTTGAAGGTGATGTTGCCGAGGCGCTTGGTGATGGCCTCGAAGTCGGAAGCCTGCTCCCGCGCCAGCTCGCCGCCGGACACCACGGAAACCGATACCGGCACGTCGTGGAGCTTTTCCAGCTGGCGGCGGCTGCGGATCACCACCGAATCCAGGGACTGGGGCTTGACGGCTTCGGCGGCCTCCTCGGGCGTGGGGGGCGCTGCCACTGCGGGGGCGGCCGCTGGCGCCGCGGCGGTGGGCGTGCCACGCGATTTTTCGAGTTCCTTTTTGAGCTGCTGGATTTCCGCATTGGCCCGGTTCAGCTCGCCCTGCAATTCGGTGGCCGTCTTGTCTTCCGCGGCGTGCAATGAGGTGGACGAAATGGCGAGGCCGGCGATCAGCAGCGCAGAAATCGGTTTGCGGCGGAAGGCGGGCGGAAACGCAGAATAGGAATCAGGTGTTCGGTGGGATCGGTCGGTCATGGTGGCAGCTCTCGTTTTCTACTGATATGTAAATGGACGAAATGCTGCCAGCAACCGCTGTGCCAATCGAACTTCCGGTTTAACGGCTTGTTGTCTTGTAAATAAATTCAATCCTTGTGATTGTTTTAATGGGAAAAATTAAAGTCGATGTGCGTATCCACTAGCGCGGTTTTGCATATCTTTAAAAGATATGCTGTTTGATTGTGCGCAACTCTGGATTTGTTGATGTGATTATCTGAGCAGCCCTTGTCGGGATATGAATGGACGGCTTTTATCAGCCATTTTTTGTTCCCGGGGCAATTCGCTGCCTGCCTGCGGACAGGGGCTGTGTGCTGGGCAGCAGCGCGCTGGCGGAACGTGCTGCTGCTTCAACATCGTCTGCTGCAGGGGCTTTCCGAAAAGCGCTGTCCGGCATCTTGCCTTGACGAAAAAGATCCTTTTGAAACATTGGTTTGCCGTGGAGTGCGACGCTTTTGTGACGCTCTCCGGGTATTGGCATGCTTGATGCGAATGAAATGGTCGCTGCGTTCGGAGCGTCCTTCTGTGGCTTTCACCCCGGACTTCCGTGACGCCTTATCTATTTCCAGGAATCGCATCGGGTGGTGGCCGGCGTGTTCGCCAGTCCGACGCTTTTCGGTTGTCATTAAATGGCCTTTGGGAGTTGGTTGATGTCAAAAAGAAAAGGGATCTATATCGCGGTTGCGTTGGCGCTGAGTGCGCCGCTCATTCACGCGGAAGGGGACGGCAAGGCCGCTGCGGCGCCGGCGACGGTAGCCGCCAAAGCGGTGCCGAACGGCTGGGCCTATCAGCCCGTCAAGCAGCAGCAGGCACCCGCAGTGAAGCAGCAGAAATGGGTGCGTACGCCGATCGATGCGTTCGTGCTGGCCCGCCTCGAGGAAAACGGCATCAAGCCGTCGTCGGAAGCCGACCGCTCCACCTTCATCCGCCGCGCGACGCTCGATGCCTGGGGTCTGCTGCCTACGCCGGAAGAGGTCAAGGCCTTCGTCAATGACAAGTCGCCGAACGCCTACGAAAAGCTCGTCGACCGCCTGCTGGCCTCCCATCACTTCGGCGAGCGCCAGGCCCGCCGCTGGCTCGACCTGGCCCGCTACGCCGACAGCTCCGGCTTCCAGAACGATTCGACCCGCCCGAACAACTGGCGCTATCGTGATTACGTGATCAAGGCTTTCAACGACGACAAGCCCTTCGACCGTTTCATCCGCGAACAGGTGGCCGGCGACGAACTGTGGCCGGACAGCCAGGAGGCCAAGATTGCCACCGGCTTCATCGCCGGCTATCCGGACAACGCCAACTCCCGCGACCTGGTGCAGCGCAAGTACCAGATCACCACCGACATCACCGACACCATCGGCGAGACCTTCCTGGCGTCGACCATCGGTTGCGCCCGCTGCCACAACCACAAGTCCGACAAGGTCAGCCAGAAGGAATACTTCCAGCTGCAGGCCTTCCTCGCCAACACGTCCTTCGACCAGCGCACGCCGCTGGCCAAAGGCACGGAAACCGCGTGGGACAAGAAGTTCGCCGAGCAGCAGGCCAAGTACCGCGAGGCCACCAAGGAAATCCGCGACAAGCAGGCGGCAATCCTCAAGCCCTATCGCGAAGCGGCCATCAAGTACCAGAAGGAGCGTTACCTCACCGACAGCCGCGAATCGATCTTCAAGGCCGAGAGCGACTGGAACGCCCTCGACCGCTGGGTGAATTTCCGCCACAAGACGGTCTTCAATCCGGACACCGACACCGCCGGCTACCTGCGCCTGACCGCCGAGAGCAAGGAGCACCAGGATTACTCCCCCGACCGCGTGACGGCCTGGAAGGAATACCAGAAGCTGCAGGCCGAGCTGCGCAAGTTCGACAACCTGCGCCCGATCAGCGGCTCGGTGAACATCACCGCTGCGACGGAGCTGGGTCATTCCGACTCGCCGCCGACCTTCGTGCGCTTCGGCGGCATCCATGAACGCCCGACCGACGAAGTGCAGCCCGGCATTCCGGCCCTGTGGGGCGGCGACAAGCTCGACATCAAGCCGACCGCCACCTCGTCCGGCCGCCGCACCGCCTACGCCAACTGGCTGGCCAGCCCCAACAACCCGCTGACGCCGCGGGTCTACGCCAACCGCGTGTGGAGCCAGTACTTCGACAAGGGCATCGTGCCGACCGTCGCCGACTTCGGCCGCGCCGGCGAGAAGCCGACCAATCCGGAACTGCTCGACTACCTGGCCAGCTCCTTCGTGAAGAACGGCTGGAGCGTCAAGAAGCTGCACAAGGAGATCCTGCTGTCGGCGGTCTATCGCCAGTCGTCCGAGGAGCGTGCGGACGTCGCCAAGATCGATCCGAAGAACCAGCTGCTGGCGGTCTATCCGCGCAAGCGCCTGGAGGCCGAGGAGATCCGCGATGCGCTGCTGTACGCGTCTGGCCAGCTGACCGATGTGGTCGGCGGTCCGTCTGTGTTCCCGCCGATCGCCAAGGTGCTGGAAGGCGGCCAGGCCGACTTCGACGGCAACCGCCAATGGACGGTGTCGAAGGACAAGGCCGACTGGAACCGTCGCAGCATTTACATCTTCAGCCGCCGCAGTCTGCCGTATCCGCTGCTGCAGAACTTCGACCCGGCCAACCCGTCGCAGGCCCACCACAAGCGTGACGTGACCACCACCCCGCTGCAGGCACTGACCCTCTTCAACAGCGACATCGTGGTCAATTGGTCACAGGCGCTGGCCGGCCGGATCATCAACGAAGCGGGCAAGGAGCAGTCCGCCCAGCTCAGCCGCCTGTACCAGATCCTGTTCTCCCGCGAGCCGAACAAGACCGAGCTGGCGGCGCTGAAGGAGTTCCTGAACAAGGAAGAGGCGATCGTCCAGAAGAAGGTGGCTGACGGCAAGTTCGAGGCTGCGGTGCCCATCGGCCTGAAGGTCCCGGGCGCCATCAACCCGGTGCGCGGCGCGGCCTTCGTGGATCTGGTGCACACCGTCGCCAACTCCAACGACTTCGCCTACCGCTTCTGATCGACCCCAACATCTGACGACAAGGAAAACAACCATGAGCATCAACCGTCGCGACTTCCTGCTCAAGAGCGGTCTCGGGCTAGGCGCCGCCGCTGCGACCGGCTTCATCCCCGGTCTCGGCTACATCAACGCGGCCACCGCCGCCGAACTGATCGACCCGCTGGCAGCCAAGCAGCCGCACTTCCCGGGCAAGATCAAGTCGGTGATCTGGCTGCACCAGAACGGCGCTCCGTCCACGCTGGACCTCTACGACTACAAGCCGGAGCTGGAGCGCCTGGCCGGTACGCCGGTGCCGGCGTCCTTCCTGAAGGGCATCAAGACATCCACCCAGGGCGGCGTGAGCAAGCTGTTCGCCTCGAAGGAACGCACGTGGAAGCAGTACGGCCAGAGCGGCGCGTGGTTCTCCAATCTGCTGCCCAACCTCGCCCAGCACGCCGACACGCTGACCTTCATCAAATCCAGCGTGACCGTCGGCGCGACCCACGACATCTCCATCCTCAAGCTCAACACCGGCGACCTGAACCCGGGCCGTCCGTCGCTGGGCGCATGGATCACCTACGCGCTGGGCTCCCTGAACCCGGATCTGCCGCCCTACGTGGTGCTCTACAACGGCGAGCAGGAACCCAGTGCCGGCTCGGTGAACTGGAGTTCCGGCTTCCTGCCGGCGGTCTATCAGGGCACCGCCTTCCGTCCGGGCGAATCCCCCATCCTCTACCTGGAGCGCCCGGACCTGCGTTCCGCCTCCCAGCAGCGCGCGTCGCTGGACTTGTTGAAGCAGCTCAACCGCTTCGGCGGCGACCGCCGTCCGTCCGACACTGAGCTGCGCGCCCGCCTGGAGTCCTACGAGCTAGCCGACCGCATGCAGACGGCCGCGCCGGCGGCGGTGGATCTCTCCAAGGAGTCCGAAGCCACCCTCAAGCTGTACGGCATCGACGACCCCACCAGCGAGAGCTACGGCAAGGTGCTGCTGCGCGCCCGCCGCCTGGTGGAGCGCGGCGTGCGCTTCGTGCAGGTGGTGTCCGGCTATCCCGGCAACGTCTCCGACCAGGAGCGCCGCAGCTGGGACGCCCACAGCGATCTGGACGGCAACCACGCCACCCAGGCGCGCATGGTGGACAAGCCCATCGCCGGCCTGCTGACCGACCTGAAGGCCCTCGGCCTGCTCGACACCACGCTGGTGGTGTGGGCCTCCGAGTTCTCCCGCACCTCGTGGGGTGAGAGCGGCACCGGCCGCGACCACAACCCGTGGGGCTACACCCAGTGGATGGCCGGCGGCGGCCTGAAGGCCGGCTTCACCTACGGCGAGACCGACGAGATCGGTTTGCAGGTGGCGGACAAGGAGAAGGGCGTGGATACCTACGACCTGCACGCCACCGTGCTGCACCTGATGGGCCTCGACCATCTCAAGACCACCTTCCTGAACAACGGCCGCTCCGAGCGTCCGACGGTGGTCTACGGCAAGGTCGTCAAGGAGCTGCTGGCCTGAGGGCTGGTGCTGCCGGGCGGGTGCCGGGAGAACCGGCGCCCGCCATTCCCGCAGGGTGGCGCGGTGCGCCATCCGACGAACAACATGCAATTCCCCAATTGGATCCC
Organism: Zoogloea sp. GW822-FHT05C07; assembly: GCF_058800215.1. Lineage (NCBI taxonomy): Bacteria > Pseudomonadati > Pseudomonadota > Betaproteobacteria > Rhodocyclales > Zoogloeaceae > Zoogloea > Zoogloea sp. GW822-FHT05C07. The sequence continues at coordinate 430,038 of NZ_CM179510.1, read as the reverse complement.
GTATGAAGCGATCTCTCCTGTCCGGCCTGCTGCTCGCCGGCGTACTCGCGGCGCCCGCGTTCGCGGCCCTCAACGAGGGCGACAAGGCACCGGAATTCAGCGCCCAGGCTTCGCTGGCCGGCAAGGCCTTCAACTACTCCTTCCGCGACGCGCTGAAAAAGGGGCCGGTGGTGGTCTATTTCTACCCATCGGCCTTCACTGGCGGCTGCAACCTGCAGGCCCACACCTTCGCCGAGAACATCGACAAGTTCAACGCTGCCGGTGCGACGGTGATCGGCGTCTCCCTCGACAGCATCAAGCGGCTCAACGCCTTCTCGGCGGACCCGCAGTACTGCGCCAGCAAGGTTGCGGTGGCCTCCGATCCGGATGGCCGGATCGCCAAGTCCTTCAACCTGGCGGTGGCCGACGTGCCGGCCGGGCGCAAGGACTCCCGCGGCGAGGACATCGACCACGGCCGCGTGGACCGGGTGACCTTTGTCGTCAAACCCGATGGCCAGGTCGCCGCGACGATCGGCGGCGTAGCGCCGGTGGAGAACGTCGAGAAGGCACTCGAAACGGTGACGCGGCTGGCGTCCGCAAGGCGCTGAGGGTCATCGTTTGAGTTTGACTGTTCGCAAGGCCCCGGGCCTGGCCTGGGGCGCGGGAGGTTGCGTGGCCCTGGTGCTGGCAGCCTTCCTGTCCGGGCCGGTGGCGGCCCAGGCAATAAAGAGCAAGGGGAAGTCGGTAACGGGGGCGGTGCCTGTCGCGGCCGCCTCCGCACCGCGTAGCGGTGATCCGGTCGCCGGCGCCCGCAAGTCGGACGACGAGCGCTGCCAGGAATGCCATGGCGTCGACGGCCACGGCTTCGACCAGAGTGCCAGCTCCGAAGGTCGGCATCCCAAGCTCGGCGGCCTGCCCGCCGACTACATCGTCAAGCAGATCGCCGATTTCCGCAGCGGCGCGCGCAAGCACGACGTGATGACGGTGATGGCGCGCACCGTCGATCCGGCCGACATCGCCGACATCGCGGCGTACTTCGCCAGCCAGAAGGCGATGGCGGGTGACGGCAAGGGCGACGACGCGGTGGGGCGCAAGCTCTTCGAGGGCGGCGATCCGGCCCGCGGCGTGGATGCCTGCGTGGCCTGCCATGGTCCGGCCGGGAAGGGGATCGCCGGGCTGGGCGCCGCCTCGCCGCCGATCGGCGGGCAGGAGTGGCGCTACCTGGAGAAGCAGCTGCTCGACTGGCGCAGCGGCGACCGCAGCAACAGCCGCGACGGGGTGATGAACCGCATCGCCAGATCCCTCAGCGACGAGGAGGTGAGGGCGCTGGCGAACTACCTGTCCGCGCAGCGCTGAGAGGGCGCCGTGCGGTGCTGGGCAGCCTCTGTTGGCGGTGCAGCATTTGCGTTGTGCCCGGTGCTGGCCGCGCAGCAGGCCGGCCTTTTACCCGCCGTCATCGAGGCCGTCGGCAGGGATTTTCGCCGGACCCGGGAGGTTTTGTAAGCGATTGAAAAATTGAATTCTTGATCGCCATTCAATGACCATGGGATGCGTGCTGGCGTGGAGCGGCATGGATTCTGCTGAAAGCCTGCATGCCGATGCGCAAGCGTCGGCTCATCCAATCTGTCATTGGAAGGTTCACGGCAATGAAGAGCCCGCACTTGGCCATGTCGCCGACGCCGGCATCGATGGCGGCCGCTCCGCCCGCCCGCTGAACCGAATGCAGGTTTTCTATGCGGAGGTTCGGTGACGAGTCGACGCAGGCACATGGAGTTGAAACGATGAAGAGAAAAGCCGCATCCCTGGCGGTGGCCTGGAGCCTGGTCGGGGTCATGAGTCTGGAGTCGGTGGCAGCGCTGGCCGCCGATGCCGCGCCCGCCGCATCCGCCGAACCAGTACGTCCGGCCCGCGCAGCCCAGGGCCAGCAGCACTGGGCCTACCAGACCGTCGCGCGTCCGGCCACGCCGGCCGTGAAGGACGCCAAGTGGGTGCGCAGCCCGATCGATGCCCACATCCTGGCCCAGCTCGAAGCCAAGGGCATCAAGCCGTCCGCCGATGCGGACCGGGCCACGCTGATCCGCCGCGTCACGCTGGACACCTGGGGCATCATCCCGACCCCCGAGGAGGTCAAAGCCTTCGTCAATGACAAGTCGCCCAACGCCTACGAGAAGCTGGTGGACCGCCTGCTCGCCTCGCCGCGCTACGGCGAGCGCTGGGGCCGCCGCTGGCTGGACCTGACCCGCCACGCCGACAGTGACGGCTACAACACCGACGGCACCCGGCCCAACATGTGGCGCTACCGGGACTACGTCATCAAGGCCTTCAACGACGACAAGCCCTACGACGTCTTCATCAGGGAGCAGTTGGCCGGCGACGAGCTGTGGCCGGACCGCAAGGATGCACTGGTGGCGACCGGCTTCCTGCGCAACTTCCCGGACGAGATCAACGCCCGCGACCTCAACCTGAAGAAGCAGGAGATCGCCAACGACCTGACCGACACGGTCAGCTCGGTGTTCCTGGCCACCACCGCCAACTGCGCCCAGTGCCACAACCACAAGTTCGACAAGTTCAGCCAGAAGGAGTACTACCAGCTCCAGGCCTACTTCGTTAACACCAGCTTCCGCGACGACGTTACGCCGCTGTCCGGCAAGGAACTGGCCGACTACTCGTCCAAGCTCGCCAAGTGGGAAGACGCCACCAAGGACGTCCGCGCCAAACAGGAAACCCTGCTCAAGCCCTACATCGACAAGCTGGAGGCGGACCGCCTGCTCGGCTTCGTGCCGGAGACCCGCGACTCCATCAACAAGCCGGAGAAGGAACGCAACGCCTACGACCGCTGGATCTACCACCGCAACCTGTGGACCATGTCCGGCCGCACCCGCAACGCGGCCAACCAGATGAAGGAGAAGGACAAGGCCCAGTACGCGGAGTACGAGAAGGTGGCGGCCGAGCTGAAGAAGTTCGACGAGCTCAAGCCGAAGGACCCGGGCAACATCTCCACCGCCACCGAGCTCGGCCACAGCGATTCGCCGTCCACCTTCGTGCTCTTCAAGGGCATCTACGACCGCAAGCTGGAGGAAGTCCAGCCGGCGCTGCCGGCGGCCCTGTCCGGTGGCCAGAACCCGCAGATCGTCGCCACCGCCGCCTCGTCCGGCCGGCGCACCGCGCTGGCCAACTGGATTGCCAGCCCGTCCAACCCGCTCACCGCGCGGGTGCTGGTGAACCGGGTGTGGAACAACTACTTCGGCCGCGGCCTGGTGGATACCGTCAATGACTTCGGCAAGATGGGCCAGAAGCCGGTCAATCCGGCGCTGCTCGACTACCTGGCCGACAGCTTCGTGAAGAACGGCTGGAGCGTGAAGAAGCTGCAGCGGGAGATCCTGCTGTCAAGCGTCTATCGCCAGTCGTCCGACCACCGCGAGGAGCTGGTCAGCATCGATCCGGAAGACAAGCTGCTGGCCTACTTCCCGCGCCAGCGTCTGGACGCCGAGCAGGTGCGCGACTCCCTGCTGTACGCCGCCGGCCTGCTCGAAGAAAAGATCGGCGGCCCGTCGGTGTTCCCGCCGGTGCCGGTCAATTTCGACAACCGCAACGCGTGGAAAGTCTCCGACAGTCTGGCCGACCAGCACCGGCGCAGTGCCTACATCTTCGTGCGCCGCAATACGCCGTACCCGCTGCTCGACACCTTCGACTGGGCCAACCCGCAGCTGGTCCATGGCCGCCGCGAGGTGACCACCACCGCGCCGCAGGCGCTGGCGCTGGTCAATAGCGACCTGGTCTTCGAGTGGTCCAAGGCGCTGGCCGGCCGCGTGATCCGCGAAGTGGGGGAGAGCGATAACGCGCGCCTCGACCGCCTGTACCAGATCGCCTTCGGCCGCAACCCGGACAAGACCGAGAAGGACTCCCTGCTGGCCTTCCTCGACAAGGAAGAGAAGGTCGTCGCCGGCCAGATCTCCGGCGGGAAGAAGGTGGTCGCCCCGGTCGGCGCCAAGGACGCCGGCGCCGTGCGTGAGAAGGTGGACGGCCTCTTCAAGACCCTCTACGGCCGCAGCCCCGACAGGTTCGAGCGGGCCACGCTGCTGTCCTACCTGGACACCCAGCAGGCCAAGCTGGCAAAGGCTTCTGATGACGACGGCGACAGCGCCGGCGGCGCCAAAACGTCCGCCCGGGACAAGGCCAACCCGGCCCGCAGCGCCGCCTTCGTGGAGCTGGTCCATGCCGTGGTGAACTCCAACGAATTCCTCTACCGCCTGTAAGCACCGCAGCGAAAACAAGGCAGGAACACATACATCATGACTCACGATCACAACGCCCGTCGTCGCTTCCTCGTCAATGCCGGCTATGGCATCGGCGCCTTCGCCTTCAGTGGCGTGCTGCCCGGCGGCGGCTTCATCTCCTCGGTGCAGGCCGCCGAGTACCTCGACCCGCTGGCCCCCAAGCAGCCCCACCACACCCCGAAGGCCAAGGCGGTGATCTGGCTGCACATGGCCGGCGCGCCGTCCACCCTCGACCTGTTCGACTACAAGCCGGAGCTGGTCAAGCTGCACGGCCAGCCGCTGCCGGATTCCTTTTCGAAGAACCTCAAGACGGCCACCGACGGCGGCGTCGGTGCCCTCTACGCCACCAAGCGCAGCTGGAAGCAGTACGGCGAGAGCGGCGCCTGGTTCTCCGACCTGGTGCCCAACCTGGCCCAGCACGCCGACAAGATCTGCTTCCTGAAGGGCAGCAAGACCGAAGGCTCGACCCACGTCATCGCCTCCCTCAAGCTGCACACCAGCGGGCTGGTGCCGGGCCGCCCGGCCCTCGGCTCGTGGATCCAGTACGGCCTGGGCACCAACAACCCCGACCTGCCGGCCTTCGTGGTGCTCGCCAACGGGCGCAGCACCGGCGGCGGCGGGCGCGGCCAGGTGATCTGGAGCTCCGGCTTCCTGCCGGCGGTGTACCAGGGCACGGCCTTCCGCCAGGGCGATTCGCCGATCATGTACCTGGACCGCCCGGCTGGCGTGTCCGACGCGGAACAGCGCAACACGCTGGAGCTGCTGAAGACCCTCAACCAGCGCACCACCGCGCGCTTCCCGGCGGATACCGAACTGGAAGCCCGCCTGCGCTCCTACGACCTGGCCTACCGCATGCAGAAGTCGGCGCCGGAGGCGGTGGATCTGTCCAAGGAGACCGACGCCACCAAGAAGCTCTACGGCCTCGACGACAAGGCCACCGTGGAATACGGCACCAATCTGCTGCGGGCCCGCCGCCTGGTCGAGAAGGGCGTGCGCTTCGTGCATGTGATTTCCGGCTCGCCGGACGACAGCCTGCCGGACTGGGACGCCCACAACAACATCGAGAAGAACCACGGCACGATGGCCAAGCTGGTGGACAAGCCCATCGCCGGCCTGCTCGCCGACCTGGAGGCCCGCGGCCTGCTGAAGGACACGCTGGTGGTGTGGACCTCCGAGTTCGGCCGCACGCCTTACGGCCAGACCGGCGACGGGCGCGACCACAACCCGTGGGGCTTCACCTCGTGGATCGCCGGCGGCGGCATCAAGGCCGGCTACACCCACGGGGCCACCGACGAGATCGGTCTGCGCGCCACGTCCGGCATCGTCGACACCTACGACCTGCAGGCCACGCTGCTGCACCAGCTGGGCCTCGACCACCGCAAGCTGACCTTCCAGTACCAGGGCCGCCAGGAGAAGGCGACGACCGTCTTCGGCGACGTGGTGCCGGAAATCATCACCTGACCGGCAACGGGGGGCGAGGGCAGGGGCCCTCGCCATGCCCGCCGGCATTCACCCTGAGCTTGACCCCATGTACAAGAAAAAACTGTTCCGCCTTGCCCTGACCAGCCTGCTCGCCACGACCGCGCTCACCGCCTCCGGGGCGGTGGACGAAGACTTCATGCGCAACGTGGAAGACACCTTCAAGAGCGCCGATGCCGCCATCGGCATCAAGGACGCCAAGACCGCCACCGCCGACGCCAAGGAGCTGGAGAAGCTCTTCAAGGAAGTGGTGGACCACTACGTCAAGAAAGGCGATGCTGAGGACGGCGTGAAGATGTCCCAGAAGAGCATCGACCTGTCCGCGCGCATCGTGACCACCGTCGCCGCCAAGGACTTCGACAGCGCCGCTGCCGCGTCCGCCGAACTCGGCCGGACCTGCAAGGCCTGCCACAACGTTTACAAGCAGGACTGACCCCCATGAAGACCCTCGCGACCGGCGCCCAGCTCGCCGCCACGGTGGCCGGCCTCCAGCCGGTGGCCAACGTGGACAAGGCCCTCGACGGGGTGCAGACGCTGGCGGGCGGGGTGCGTTGAAGCGCGTCCTTCCCCGCCTGCTGGCGGTCGTCGCCTTGAGCGCCGGCGTGCTGTGCGCCGGCGCCGCGGCGGCCGACAGCATCCTCGAGTTCGACGTGTGGATGCAGAAGATTGACCGCCACAGCCAGTCGGTGCTGCTCGCCCTCAAGCGCCAGGACGCCGCATCGGCCAGCGCCGAGGCCCGCGAGCTGGAGCGCCTGTACGGGCTGATGGAGCGCTTCTACGAGGCCCGCGGTGAGCACGACGATCCGCTGCTGCTGTCCTGGGACGGGCGTCAGCGGGCAGCCAGGGCAGCGAGCCTGGCGGAGCGCGGGGATTTCGCCGCCGCCTACGAGTCGGCGCTGGGCATCGCCCGTGACTGCCGGGCCTGCCACGACCGCTTCAAGCCGATCCGGCCGCAGGGGTGAGCGCAATGTGGCTTCCGTCTTCACTTCGTATGCTGCTGCTCGGCGCGTTGTGCGCGGCCGGTAGCGCCGCGGCGGCGGACCGCATCGGCGATCCGCTGGTCGGCAAGGCCTGGTCCGACGACAACGTCTGCAAGGAATGCCACAACCCGGACGGCAACAGCACCGTGGCCGAATACCCGCGCCTGGGCGGCCAGCAGGCGGTCTATCTGTACAAGCAGCTGCGCGACTTCCGCGACGGCCGGCGCAGCAACGTGATCATGCAGGCGCTGACGCAGGAGCTGGGCGATGCCGAGCTGGCCAACGTATCGGCCCATTTTGCCGCCCAGCCGGCGATGAAGGGCGCCGCAGCCAGTAGCAACCCGCTGGGCCGCAGCCTGTTCGAGCAGGGCGACGGTGCCCGCGGCATTCCGGCCTGCAGCGCCTGCCACGGGGCCGACGGTAAGGGGCGGGTGGCCGGCAGCCTGGCCTATCCGGCCATCGGCGGCCAGCACCGCTTCTACCTGCGCGGGCAGTTGCAGGACTGGCGCAGCGACACCCGCCGCAACAGTCCGGACGGCGTCATGAACCACATCGCCAGATCGCTCGGCGACAAGGACATCGAAGCGCTGGCAGACTATCTTTCAGGCTTGTAGGGCCCGCCTTCAACCATCCGGACCGACCCATTCCATGAGCAAATACACCCTGTCCATCAACGGCAGCAGCCGTAGCGTCGAGGCGGCACCGGAAACGCCGCTGTTGTGGGTCCTGCGCGACAGCCTGTCGCTGCTCGGAACCAAGTACGGCTGCGGCATCGGCCAGTGCGGCGCATGCACGATCCACCTCAACGGCGTGCCGGCCCGTGCCTGCATGACGCCGGTGTCCACCGTCGGCCGCAAGCAGGTCACCACCATCGAAGGGCTCGATCCGCAGGGCGAGCACCCGCTGCAGCGGGCCTGGAAGGAGCTCGATGTGCCCCAGTGCGGCTACTGCCAGGCCGGCCAGATCATGACCGCTGCGGTGCTGCTAAAGGAGAACCCCCAGCCCAGCGACGAGGACATCGACGGCGCGATGGCCGGCAACCTGTGCCGCTGCGGCACCTATCTGCGCATCCGCAAGGGCATCCACCGGGCCGCCGAACTGGCCGCCGCCGACAAGAAAGGTCGTAAATGAACGCCCCCGATCTCGCCAGCGCCGGCCGCCGCAATTTCCTCCGCCAGTCTGCCGCAGCCGGTGGTGGGCTGGTGCTCGGCTTTTACCTGAACGGCACGACCCAGGCCGTCGAGCGGCTCGAAAAGCCCGTCGCCGGCGGCGCCGGGTTCAAGCCGAATGCCTTCATCCGCATCGGCCGCGACGGCGTCGTGACGCTAGTGTCCAAGCAGCCGGAGATCGGCCAGGGCATCAAGACCTCGTTGCCGGCGGTGATCGCTGAGGAACTGGAGGTCAGCTGGAAGGATGTGCGTATCGTGCAGGGCGATCTGGACCCGGCCTACGGTCGCCAGAGCGCCGGCGGTTCCACATCCACACCGACCAACTACGAGGACTTTCGCCGCCTCGGCGCCGCGGCGCGGCTGATGCTGGTGGAGGCGGCTGCGCGCAGCTGGAAGGTGCCGGTCGGCGAGTGTTTCGCGGCAGATTCGGCCGTGCATCACCGCCCGTCGAAGCGCACGCTGGGCTACGGCCAATTGGTGGACGCGGCGGCGGCGCTGCCGGTGCCCGATCCGAAGAACGTGCAGGTCAAGGACCCGAAGGATTTCAAGCTGCTCGGCAAGCGTATCGGCGGCGTGGACAACCACCAGGTCGTCACCGGCCAGCCGCTGTTCGGCATCGACACCCAGCTGCCGGGCATGCTCTACGCGGTATATGAGAAGAGCCCGGTGTTCGGCGGCAAGGTCCGTTTGGCCAATCTGGAGGCGATCAAGGCGCTGCCCGGTGTGAAGGACGCCTTCGTGATCGCCGGTACGGATAACCTGCGCGGCCTGCTGCCGGGCGTGGCGATCGTTGCCGAGTCCACCTGGGCGGCGTGGAGCGCCCGCAAGCAGCTGCAGGTGGACTGGGACGAAGGGCGCTTTGCCGACCAGAGCTGGGCCGGCTTCGTCGCCGAGGCCCAGCGGCTGTCCAAGCAGGGGGGCGCCGTGCTGCGCCAGGACGGTGACGTGGGCGCCGCGCTGGCCGGCGCCGCCAAGACCGTCGAGGCCGCCTACAGCTACCCCTTCATCTCCCACGCCAGCTTCGAGCCGCAGAACTGCACGGCCCACTACAAGGACGGCACGCTCGAACTGTGGGCGCCGACCCAGAACCCGGCCGCCGGGCAGGCCGTCGTCGCGGCCACGCTGGGCATTCCGAAGGACCGGATCATCCTGCACATCACGCGCAGTGGCGGCGGCTTTGGCCGGCGCCTGTCGGCGGACTACATCGTCGAGGCGGCGGCCATCGCCCAGCGCGTGAAGGCGCCGGTCAAGCTGACGTGGACGCGGGAGGATGACCTGCGCCACGACCATTTCCGGCCGGCCGGTTTCCACTTCCTGCGCGGCGGCGTCGATGCGCGGGGCCAGCTGATCGCCTGGCACAACCATTTCGTGACCTTCGCCAACCCGGTGACCGGCGACGGCCAGACCAGCCTGGAGCCGGGCGCCGGCGGCAGCCTGTCGGGGGACGAGTTTCCCGGCCGCTGGGTTGCCAACTGCCTGCTGGAGCAATCCGCCATTGAATGCGGCGTGCCGATGGGGCCCTGGCGCGCGCCGGGCAGCTGCGTGTTCGCATGGGTCTTCCACAGCTTCATCGACGAGCTGGCCCACGCCGCCGGGCGCGATCCGCTGGAATTCCGCCTCGACATCCTGGGCGACAAGGCCATCGTCGCCGGCAGCGGCGAGCGCGGCACGCCCTACGACGTCAGCCGCATGCGCCGGGTGCTGCTGCACGTGGCGGACAAGGCTGGCTGGGGCAGGAAGAAATTCCCGAAGGGGCAGGGCCAGGGCATCGCCTTCCACTTCAGCCACCGAGGCTACATTGCCCAGGTGGCCGAGGTGACGGTGACCAGGGACGGCACGCTGAAGGTGGACCGGGTGGTGGTGGCCACCGACATTGGCGCGCAGATCGTCAATCTGTCCGGCGCCGAGAACCAGGTCGAAGGCTCGGTCGTCGACGGCCTCGGCACGCTGATGTTCCCGGAACTCACCATTGAGCGCGGACGCATCGTGCAGGGCAATTTCAACGACTACCCGCTGATCCGCATTGCCGATGCACCGCCGAAGATCGAGGTGCATTTCGTCAAGACGGATTACCCGGTCACCGGCCTCGGCGAGCCGGCGCTGCCGCCGCTGGCTCCGGCCGTCTGCAACGCGATCTTCGCCGCCACCGGCAAGCGGGTTCGCCAGCTTCCGCTGTCGCGAACCGACCTGCGCTGGAGCTGAGTGTTTTTCGCGGCATGTTCTGAAGGAGAGGGCCGATGCGTTACGTGATCCTGCTGGTGTGGCTGGCCGTCGTCGGCGTGGTCATTGGCTGGTTGGGCCTGGCGGCGGCGGAAGAGGAGGCCGGCAAGAGCGAGCCGACCAACGCGCCGGAGCTCTCCATCCCGGCGGTGAACGGCCGCGGCATCCGCGACTGGGTGGCCGAGGACGACAGCACGCTGCTGGTCCAGGACAACTTCCGCAAGTGGTACAAGCTCCGCCTGATGGCGCCGTCGCGGCATCTGCTGCATGCCGAGCATATCGGTTTCGTCACCGGGCCATCGGGCATCCTCGACAACACTGGCGCGGTGGTGGTGCGCGGGCAGAAGACACCGGTTGTGTCGATCACCGCCAGCGAGGGCCCCAGGCGCCAGCGGCGCTGATATAAAGATTGTTAACTCTCTTCCCGTTGCGACTTAGTTCGCACCAGAATGGGCAATACGTGCGGAGAATCTCGTACGAGTGCCGCTTGGGAGAGAGCCATGAATTCCACGAATGGAAACGGCAGGCGCTGGGATGGTGTCGATCGACGCTTGAAAGGGGAGCGTCGGCAGACGGATGGAGAATCCCCGATGGGCTGGGAACGGCGCAGGCGGGCGGAGCCACGCCAGATGCAGGTCGTCGAAGTGTTCCTTTCGCCGGAGCAATGGAAGGTTGTCAGCCGCCACTGGATGCTCGGACCCGCAGCGCCTCAAGCCGACAAGGACGATGACGCCTTGGGAACGCCTGGTTTCGTGCAGCCTTGAGGTAGGTTGCCGGAGCCGATCCGGCAAATCGGTTTGCGCCGATTGGTGTGAGTCATAAAAGCGGTGCCGGCGTGGAAGCGTCGGCACCGCTTTTTCATTGATGCCTCACTTCTGCCGCTTGCGGCGGGCCAGCAGGGCCAGACCGCCGAGGCCCAGTGCCAGGCTGCCGGGCTCCGGCACGCGGTGGGCGGCATCCAGGCGGATGTTGGCGAGGCTCAGCGCCGAGGTGCCGACGTAGTCGTTCACATCGACGATGCCGAAAGCCAGGTCCACATTGCCATCGGCAGCGAAGGTGGTGCTGAAGTGACTGCCGGTGGCGCCGCCGAAGACGTCGGCCAGCGTGATCAGGGTCTGGCCGATAATCACGAAGGCGTAGTCGTTCATGCCGTTGCGCGGGTCTTCGTGGGTGGAGAACAGCCAGTCGAAGCTCAACGTGTCGCCGGCCTTGACCGCCAGGGTCTGCTTCAGTGCCGAGCCCTCGAAGGCCCAAGTGCCACCCGCCGGATCCGGATCGAGGCCGCCGAGGGGCAGGCCGACGAAGCTCTCCATGCCGCCGGGCATGCCGACCGGGGCCGCCGCGGTGCCGGACACGTTGAAGGCCGCGGCGCCGGCCGGCGCGTCATCCACGTCCAGGGACGCGGTGGTGAGCGTCGCACCGTTGACCGCCGCCACGTCGCCGAGGGTGGCCCAGCCGGTCAGGCCGGCGCCGAAGTCGCCGTTGATCACCGCCGCGTGGGCGGGCGCGGCCAGCACGCCGGCGACCAGCAGGGCGGCGGCGCAGCGGGAAATCAGGGAATGCAGTTGCATGGAGGGTTCTCCTTATTGGGGAAGCTGTTGGACGATGAAGTCGCGGCGCAGGTCGAGGGCGCTGACCTGCACGCCCTTCAGCAGCACCAGCGGGCGGGGCAGGGCGCTGCCGGCATCGCCGTCGCTGTCGAACTGCACGCTGGTGCCGGCGGCGGTCTGGACCAGCTTCAGCACGCCACGGCCCAGGTTGTCGGAGGTGACGCCGAGTTGGCTGACGTCGACGCGGTCGGTGCCCGGCGTGAAGTCGGTGATGGTGTCGCCGGCTTCGCGCATGTTGCGATACACGAAGATGTCGGCCCCACCGCCACCGGTGAGGGTGTCGGCGCCGTCGCCGCCGACAATGACGTCGTCGCCGGGCGTGCCGACCAGGGTGTCACGGCCGGCGGTGCCGTCCAGCTTCTTCAGCAGTTGCAGGCCGATCACCACCGGGTCGTGGTCGGACGAGCGGTAGGGCGTGGCGGCGTACAGGTCAGGCTCGCAGGCCGGGCAGGCAGGCTGCTTGAACTCCAGGTTGTAGTCGAGGAAGGAGGGCTCGTCGGCATTGATGTGCCAGTGGCCCACGCCGCCCATCTGGCTGGTCAGCGAGGCGGTGGTCAACGCGTGGTCGATGTAGCCCAGCTCGCCGTCGAAGACGTAGGAGTAGGCGTTGCTCTCGTAGGCGGCGAGCTGGTTGGCCAGGCCGGCGGCGGTGAGGGCGTTGATCGGGTCTTCCTTGCCGTAGGAGTTCATGTCGCCGATCAGCACCACGTCGTCGTCGCCGGCGCCGCTCTTGACCTGCTCGACGAAGGACAGCAGGCGGGCGGCCTGCTGCACGCGGCGGGGGGTGTAGCAGCCCTGGCCGTCGCCCTGGTCGAGGTCGGCGCCGCTGGCGTCGGTGCAGCTCTTCGACTTGAGGTGGTTGACGATCACCGAGAACTTCTCGCCGTTGAGGGCGGCGAAGGTCTGGGCCAGCGGCGGGCGGTTGTTGATCGCGTCCGGATCGGACAGCGACGCGCCGACGCGGGTGACGGAGGCCGGCTTGTAGATCATCGCCACCTTGATTTCGTCTGTACCGGTGCCGGTGGAGGGATCGGGCACCACCGCGTAGGTGCCGGCGCCCATCGCTGCGTTGAGACCATTCACCAGGTCCTGGATGGCGCTGGTGCTGCCGTAGCCGTCGTTCTCGATCTCCATCAGGCCGACCACGTCGGCGTTGATGGCCTTGATCGCGCCGATGATCTTGGTGCGCTGGCGCTCGAACTCGGCGGCCGTGCTGGCCCCGCGGGAGGTCGGGAAACCGCCGCCGGTGCCATTGCCGTTGAAGTAGTTGAGCACGTTGAAGCTGGCCACCTTCACATTGCCGCCGACGCCGGCGGGCGTGGTGGTACGCGGGTTGGCGCGGGTGAAGCTCACCGCCTCGGTGGGGTGCAGGCGGTAGTCGATGGCGGCCGGGCTGCTGGCGTTGATCGGGCCCTGGTCGAGCACGCCGACCAGCGGGCCGTTCACCGTGTCGCCGGCGCGCACGGTGTTGCCGGCGCCGATGTAGGGCGTCGGGCTGGGGTTCTGCAGGGATGAGCCGTCGTCCAGCACCAGCAGGCGGCGCTGGTTCTCGTCGGCCAGCGCGATGGCCTCCGGCGTGCCGGCTGCGTAGCGGTTGGTGGCCTTCTCGATGCGGCCGTTGGCCGACAGGGTCAGCTGGCCGTAGCGGCCGAGGAAGTAGTTCTGAGCGACGCTCATCGGGCTGACGATGCGCACCAGCATGCCTTCGTAGCGCTCCAGGTCGCCATTCACGGCTTCCGGCAGCGTGACGTCCACCGGCTGCACGCTGTTGCCGGTGGATTGCACGGTGACGGCGCTCGGGGCGGTCAGTTCGGTCAGGCCGTTGAACTCGGCCACCGTGCCCTTGACGGTGATGCGGTTGCCCACCGCCACGCCGGCCGGCATGGTGGCGCTGTTCACGTACACGAAGATGCCGTCGGAGGTGGCCGGGTTGCCGTCGCCGCTCGGGTCCTGCAGGTAGAAGCCCTTCAGGTTGGGGAACACCGCGGTGATCACGCCGCCGGTGGTGAGGGTCTCGCCGACCTTCGGGCTGGTGGCGCCGCTGCCCTGGATCTCGTAGACCGGGGTAACGGCCGGCGCGGCGCTGACGCTCACGTCCACCGTGCAGCTGGCGCTCTGGGATTCGTTATTGCTGAACTGCACCAGCACCGGGTAGTTGCCCACGGCAAGGCCGGCAGCGGCCTGCAGGCTCACGCTGGCGGTGCCGCCGTCGGCGTCGGCCGGGGTGACCGGGCTGAGGCTGATGCCGGAAACCGGCGTGCCGACGATGGCGGCGCCGGTGACGATGCTGTCCGGATCGGTGGCAGTGAGGACCACGTTGCCGGCGCTACCGACTTGCACGGCCAGCGGGCCGCAGCTCGGCACGATGGCGGCGTTCACCGGCGCGGACACGCATTGGTTGAACGGCGAACTGCTGTTGCGCGGCGACGGCGTACCCGTCGCGAAGTCGGTGCCGTTCTGGTCGGTGTCGGTGCACCCGCCGTTGGCGCGGAACAGGGCGGTGGTGCCGTTGGCGGCCGGCGCGGTGGCCGAGCCTTCCTTGAAGTTGGCGCTGCCGTAGCCAACCAGGTCGACGATCTGGGCGCTCTGCTCGGCGGAGCACGGCACGCTGCTGCCGTTACAGGCCAAACCGGTGCCCACGTTGGCGAGGATCACCTTGCCGGCGCTGGCCGACAGGTTGCTGCTGCCGGTGGCGTCCGGCGTCGGCACGGCCGCGCCGGTGGTGGCGGTGGCCAGGCGCACCAGCAGGTACTGGCCGGGCTGCAGGGTGCCGCTCACGGCGGCCACACCGTTGCCGTTGAAGTTGCCGGTACCGGTGGCGCTGGCGTACTGCACCGACCAGTTGGACAGGTTGACCGCCGTGGCGCCGCGGTTGAACAGCTCCACGTAGTCGGCGTTGTAGGTGTTGCCGTTGCCGCCGTAGATCTGGCTGATGACGACGTCGGATGCGGCGGCCAGGCCGCTGGCAGACAGCAGGCCGACGGCGCACAGGGCCGAGGCGAGACGATGGGGTGTGGGCATTGGGGGCTCCGTGTTCTTTCTTGAAAGAGCCCGCCACTTTAGGCACCGCAGGCTACAGGGATCGCCTTGCCCAAACCGCCAAAACTGGGCTGACCGGATCAGGCCGGGCGAATGATCGTGTAATGAAGATGGTGTATGCCATAAGACAGTCCGTAGGCAAAATGGAAGCTGTCGTCTGCCTTTCAAATCCCTGTCATGGAGCGCCGCTAGCCTTCGCCGGCTATGCATACGCCCGCCTTCCGTCCCGATCGTCCCCGCCGTTCCCGTCGCCTGCGGGGTTTCACGCTGCTCGAACTGCTGGTGGTGATGACCATCATCGGCCTGCTGGCCGGCTACGTCGGGCCCAAGTTCTTCGCCCACATCGGAAAGTCGGAGGTGAAGGCGGCGCGGGCGCAGATCGACGGGCTGGAGAAGGCGCTCGACCAGTACCGCCTCGACGTGGGCCGCTACCCGACGACCGAGGAAGGCCTGCGCGCCCTTACCGAGAAGCCGGCCGATGCCGCTCGCTGGGCCGGCCCTTACCTCAAGAAGGCGGTGCCCGACGACCCGTGGGGCAAGCCCTACCAGTACCAGCAGCCGGGCGAGCACGGCGAGTTCGACCTGTATTCCTTCGGCCGCGACGGCCAGCCCGGCGGCAGCGGCGAGGCCGCCGACATCGTCAACTGGTGAGCCATGCGTTTCCGTGTTCGCGCCCTCGGGGCGGCCTCGTCCGTGGTCGACATCGAGGTCGATGCCGTCGATGAAGCTGCCGCCCGCGCGCTGGCTGCCGAGCGCCGCCTGGCGGTGCTGTCGGTTGCGCCGCTGGGGCGGCCGGCCCGCGGCGCGCGCTTCCCGCTGATGCTGTTCAACCAGGAGCTGGTGGCCCTGCTGCGCGCCGGCATTCCGCTGGCCGACGCGCTCGGCGCCCTCGCCGAGAAGGAGGCCCGCCCGGCTCTGCGCGCGGTAGTGGACGCCCTCGGCCACGGGCTGCGGGAAGGCCGCAGTCTGTCCGCCGCGCTGGAAGCCCAGCCAGCCGCCTTCCCGCCTCTGTACGTGGCCACCGTGCGCGCCGCCGAGCACACCAGCGACCTGGAGCCCGCCCTGTCCCGCTACGTGGCCTACCAGCGCCAGCTCGACGCGATCCGCGGCACGCTGGTCGCCGCCGCGGTGTACCCGGCCTTGCTGCTGGTGGTGGGCGGGGCGGTCATGCTGTTCCTGCTGCTCTTTGTGGTGCCGCGCTTCGCGCAAGTCTTCGAGAGTGTCGGCGGCGAGCTGCCGTGGATGTCGCGCCTGCTGCTCGACTGGGGGCAATTGATGGACGCCCATGGCGGGCTGATCGGCGGCGCTGTCGTGGCCGCGCTCGGAGGGCTGGGGGCACTGGCCGTCCGCGCCGACAGCCGTGCCGCGCTCCTACGCCTGGCCTGGTGCCTGCCGCGCCTCGGCGAGCGGCTGCGCGTCTTCGAGCTGGCCCGCCTGTACCGCACGCTGGGCATGCTGCTGCGCGGCGGCATCCCGGCGGTGGCGGCGATGGGTATGGTCGAGGGCCTGCTGTCGCCGGTGCTGCGGCCCGGCCTGCTGGCCAGCCGGACGGCGGTGCGCGAAGGGCAGGGCTTCACCGCCACGCTGCAGGCCCACGGCCTCGCCACGCCGGTGGCGCTGCGCATGCTGGCGGTGGGGGAGAAGGCCGGCAACCTCGGCGACATGCTGGAGCGCGCCGCCGACTTCCACGACCAGGACAACGCCCGCTGGCTCGAACTGGTGGCCCGCCTGGCCGGGCCGCTGCTGATGCTGGTGATCGCGGTGGGCGTCGGCGTGGTGCTGGTGATGCTCTACCTGCCGATCTTCCAGGTGGCGGAGAGCATCCAGTGATTGCCGCCATCGGCCACGCCGAACTGTTCGCGCTGCAGCCCGACTTTGCCGCGCTGCCTTTCGACGACGCGCTGCGCCGCGACGCCTTCGCCGGCCGCGCGGACGACGGGCGGCTGCTGATCGCCGTCGCCGACCCGCAGGACACCGACCTGCTCGACGGCCTCGGCGGCCGCCTCGCCGAACCCTTCGCGCTGCGCCTGGCGCGCCGCGACGATCTGGCCGCCTGCCTGGCCCGCCACGCGGAATCCGGCCGCGTCGTCGCCGGCGTGCTCGGCGAAGCCGCCGCGGCCCGCGTGGACGACGGCGAGGACTTGTCCCTGCGGCGCATCGCCAGCGACGCCAGCCCGGTGGTCAAGCTGGTTAACTCCACCCTCTACGACGCCATCCAGCAGGGGGCCAGCGACATCCACCTGGAGAGTGTGCCCGGTGGGCTGGTCGTCAAATACCGGGTGGACGGCGTGCTGACGCGGGCCGGCGGCGCCCAGGGCGGCGAACTGGCCGAGCAGGTGCTGTCGCGCCTGAAGGTGCTGGCCGAGCTTGACATCGCCGAGCGGCGCGTGCCCCAGGACGGACGCTTCAAGGTCCACGCCGCCGGCCGCCCGATCGACTTCCGGGTCTCCATCATGCCCAGCATCCACGGCGAGGACGCCGTGCTGCGCCTGCTCGACAAGGAACACCTGACCCGCGAGATGGCGGCCCTCACCCTCGAGACCCTCGGCTTCGACGCCGCCACCCGCGCCACGCTGCGCCGCCTCGCCATGGAGCCCTACGGCATGCTGCTGGTCACCGGGCCGACCGGCTCGGGCAAGACCACCAGCCTCTACGCCGTGCTGTCCGAAACCCACTCGGGGCAGGAGAAGGTCGTCACCATCGAAGACCCGGTGGAGTACCAACTGCCCGGCGTGCTGCAGATTCCGGTGAACGAGAAGAAGGGCCTGGGTTTTGCCCGCGGCCTGCGCTCCATCCTGCGCCACGACCCGGACAAGATCATGGTCGGCGAGATCCGCGACCCGGAGACCGCAGAGATCGCCGTGCAGGCCGCGCTGACCGGCCACCTGGTGTTCACCACTGTGCACGCCAACAGCGTCTTCGACGTGATCGGCCGCTTCATGCACATGGGCATCGACCCCTACAACCTGGTGGCGGCCCTGAACGGCGTGGTGGCCCAGCGCCTGATCCGCGTGAACTGCCCGGCTTGCAGCGCCGAGTGCACGCCCGACGCCGCGCTGCTCGCCGACTCCGGCCTGGCGAGCATGAGCGGCTATCGTTTCCGCGCCGGCAGCGGCTGCGGTGCCTGCCGCGGCACAGGCTACCGGGGCCGGCACGCCATCGCCGAGGTGTTGATCCTCGACGACGAGCTGCGCGACCTGATCATCGCCCGCGCGCCGCTGCGCGAGCTGAAGGCGACGGCTCGCCGGCGCGGCTTCGCCAGCCTGCGCGACGCCGGCCTGGCGCTGGTCCGCGACGGTCTCACCACCTTGCAGGAGCTGAACCGTGTCACTTTCGTGGCCTGAGCGCGCGACGCTGCATATCGGGCCGGATGCGCTGCGGCTGGAGCGGCGGGCCGGTGTGATCGAGCAGCCGGTCGTTGACGCCGACTGGGGCGAGGCGCTGGCCGCCTTGCCGGCGCTGCCGCGCTTCTCGCGCCTGCACGTCACCGTCGCCGACCGCCACGTGCGTTATTTGCGTGTGACCTGGCCGAAGGGGCTGTCGGCGGACGAGCGACGGGTTTTTGTCGAACATCGATTTGTCGAGGTTTTCGGTGCTGGGCCCTGGGTGGCGCTCGCCGACCGCAACGCCGCCGGGCCGCAGTGTGTCGCCGCGGCGCTGCCGCTCGCCCTGCACGACGCGCTGCGGGACTGGGCGAGGGAGCGCCGATTGAGCCTGCGGGCGGTCGAGCCGGCTTTCCTGGCCGACTTCAACTGGGCCCGCCGCCGTTTCCGTGGCGACGGCGCCTTCGCGCGCCGGGAGCCGGGGCGCGTCACTATCGGGGTGTGGGCGGCTGGCGCCTGGCGGGCCCTGCGCAGCCTGCCGGTCGGCGAGGCCGATGGCCGCGCTGCGGTGGACGGCCTGATCGCGCTGCTCGCCACGCTGCCGGACGCACCGGCCGCCGGCACCTTCTACGTGGCCGGTGTGCTGCCGACGGACGCGCCGCTGCCGGCCGGCTGGACCCACGCCGATTGCGTGGAGGCCCGTCCGTGAGTCGCGCCGTGCCGGCGGCAGTGGACCTGGACTTCAGCGGCCGCCGCCGACCGCCCGGCGCGCTCGGCTGGCTGATGCTGGCCTGCGGAGGGCTCGCCGCATTCGCTGTGCTGCATGAGTTCGACGTGGCCGAAACCCGCCTCGCCGAGGCGCGCCATGCCGATGAACGGGCGCGCCGGCAGAGCGCCGTGGCCCATCCGGTCCGACCACCGGTGGCGCCACTCACGGACCCCGAACGCCGCGCGGCCCTCGGCGTGGTGGCCGGCCTCGGTCGCGACTGGAACGCCTTGCTGGCGGCCCTCGAGAGCGCCGCCGACGATCCGGGCCTGGCCTTGCTGGAGATGGACCAGGACGGCGCCAAGGGGCGGCTCAAGCTCAGCGGCGAGGCCCGCAATTTGCCCGAGGTCTTCGCCTTCGTGAAACGCCTCGAAGCCATCCCGGCGCTGCGCGACGTGCGCCTGGCGGGCTACGCCTTCCGCCAGAACGGGCCGCTCCCGGTGGTCGGCTTCGACCTGCAGGCCCGCTGGGAGGCGCAGCCGTGACGGCGCCGCGCCTCGCCAGCTTACGAGCGGAAGCCCAGCGGATCCTGCGCGGCGCCGGCTGGGCCGGCGTGCTCGGCGTGGCGCTAATGGTTTTCGCGCTGGCCTTCGACATCAGCGGCAACCGGCCCCTCGCCGACGAAGCCGACATGCTGGACCGCCAGAGCCGCAGCCTGCTGCGCCAGCAGCGCCACGCGCTGCCGCCGCCGCCCGCCGAGCGGGAGCGCCTCGACGCCTACTACGGCGCCTTCCCGGCCAGCGACGGCCTGCCCGATCTGCTGGTGCGCATCCACGGCTACGCGCTGGCCCGCGGCCTCGCCGCCGACAAGGCCGACTACCGCTCCACGCCGGTGACCGGCACGCCGCTGGAGCAGGTGGCGCTGGAGCTGCCGTTGCACGGCCGCTATGCCGCGCTGCGCCTGTGGCTCGGCGACCTGCTGGCCGAACTGCCGGAGGTCGCTATCGACGGGCTGCTGCTGAAGCGCGCCGACATCGGCGCCGAGGAACTGGACGCGCGGGTCCGGCTGGTGATTTTCCTGCGGGGGCGCTCATGAAACGCGCCCATGGGTTGATCCTCGCGCTGGGCGCCGTCCTTGCCGCCGCCTGGTGGGCCGCCGGGCTGGACGATGAGGGCGACGGCGGTGCGCGGCCGCTGCGCAAGGCCGGCCGTGCACGTCCGGCCGCCATCCCGGCCACGCCGCTGGGCGAACTGCGCCTTGGCGCGCGTCCGCCGGCCGATGGACCGCCGGGCGAACTCTTCCCCGCACGCAGCTTCCTGCCGCCGCCGCCACCTTCGCCAGTCGTCGACACCAAGCCCGTCGCACCGCCGCTGCCTTACCGCTACGGCGGCGCGCTGGAGGATGGCGGCCCGCCGGCGGCCTTCCTGCTGGAGCGGGACGAGGTCCGCGCGGTGCGCCCCGGCGACGTGCTCGATGGCCGCTACCGGGTCACGGCGGTGAGCCGCCAGCGCATCGACTTCCTGTATTTGCCCCTCAACGAAACCCAGAGCCTGAGCACAGGCAATCCATGAAGCCACGACGTCCGTTCCGTACCCTGTGCGCCGGGGCCGCGTTTGCCCTCGTATTTGCCTTGTTGACCGCCTGCGCCGCCAACCCCGCCCTGGAGGCAAGCCGCCAGGCCTTCGCCAGCGGAGCCCCAGACGCGGCCCTGCGCGAGCTGCAGCAGAAGGTCGCCGCCGACCCCGCCAACCTGGCGCTGCGCAGCTACTACCTGCGCCAGCGCGACCGCCTGACCTTGCGCCAGTTGGCCGTGGCCGAGGAGGCGCGGGCCGGCGGCCGTTTCGAGGACGCCGAGGCGGCGCTGGTGCTGGCGCGCCAGTACGACCCGAATCACCCGCGGGTGGTCGCCGGGCTGGAGACGATCGCCGCCCAGCGCCAGCGCAACCGGATGGCGGCCGAGGCTGGCAAGCGCCTCGACGCGCAGGACTTCGTCGGCGCAGAGCAGGTCGCCCGCAGCGTGCTGGCCGCCGAGCCCGGCCATGCGGTGGCGCGTGGCGTGATGCGCCGGCTCGACGAGCGTACCGCCGCCCGCGATCCGCTGCCGGTGGCGCTGAAGGGACCTCTCGCCAAGCCGATCACCCTCGAATTCCGCGACGCCGCGCTGCGCGGCGTGCTGGAGGTCTTGTCGCGGGAGTCCGGCCTCAATTTCGTGCTCGACAAGGACGTGCGACCCGACACCAAGGTGTCGATCTTCGTGCGCCGCAGCAGCATCGACGACGTGCTCAAGCTGCTGGCGGTGACCCAGCAGCTTGAACGCAAGCTGCTCAACGACAACTCGATCCTGATCTACCCCAACACGCCGGCCAAGCAGAAGGACTACCAGGAGCTGGTGACGCGCAGCTTCTACCTCGCCAACGCGTCGCCCAAGCAGGCCATGGAACTGGTCAAGCAGATGGTCAAGACCAAGGACGTCTTTGTGGAGGAGCGCCTCAACCTGCTGGTGATGAAGGACACGCCCGACGCGGTGCGCCTCGCCGAGCGGCTGATCGCCGGCCTCGACCTGGCCGAGCCGGAGGTGATGCTGGAAGTGGAGGTGCTGGAGATCAGCCGCAACAAGCTGCTCGAACTGGGCCTGCGTTTCCCCGATCAGATCGGCTACGGCCTGCTGCAGCCCAACACCACCAGCGCGGTGACCACCACCACCGGCACCACCATCACCGAGAACTTGGGCGGCCAGCTGCTCAGCGGCAATGTGAACCTGCGCAACACCGGCGCGATGGTGCCCTACGTGGCCAACCCCGGCCTGCTGCTCAACCTGAAGGACCAGGACGGGGATTCCAACATCCTCGCCAACCCGCGCATCCGCGTGAAGAACCGGGACAAGGCGCGCATCCACATCGGCGAGAAGCTGCCGGTGTTCACCACCACCTCCACCGCCAACGTGGGCGTATCGGCCTCGGTGAATTACCTGGACGTGGGCCTCAAGCTGGAGGTGGAGCCTTCGGTGCACCTGGACGAGGAGGTGGCGATCAAGGTGAATCTGGAGGTCAGCAGCGTGGTCAAGGAAGTCCTCGGCCCGTCCAACTCCCTGGCCTACCAGGTTGGCACGCGCAGCGCCGCCACGTCCCTGCGCCTGAAGGACGGGGAGACCCAGGTGCTGGCCGGCCTCATCAGCGACGAGGAGCGCAGTGCCGCCAACCGCCTGCCGGGCCTCGGCGATCTGCCCGGGCTCGGGCGGCTCTTCAGCAGCCAGCGTGACGTGGCCAACAAGACCGAGATCGTGCTGCTGATCACCCCACGGGTGCTGCGCAATCTCAACCAGCCGGCGCTGGCCAGTGCCACGTTTGGTGCGGGGACGGAGTCGGCGGTGGGGGCCGCGCCGCTGCTGCTCGCGCCCGTGGCGGGGCCGGCGGCTGGAACACGGCGGGCCGAGGCTGCGCCTGCGCCGGTGATGGCGACGCCGACGGGCGCGTCGGCCGGCGAACTGCAGCTGGACGCCCCGGAGCAGGTCCGTCCAGGCGAGACCTTCGCGGTGCACGTCAGCGGCGCGAGCGGGGAAGGGCGCCCGCTGCTGCTGGCCTACGACACGACGCTGGTCGAATCCCTCGACCAGCCCGGCGAGGGGGGCGACGCGCTGGCCTTGCGCATGCCGGCCAGCGGGAGCGTGGATGCGCGCTTCCGCGCCCGCGCCAAAGCCGCCGGCAATACCGTCTTCAGCCTGCTGGCGAGCGACGCGCGTGCAGGCGGATCGGTCCAGCCGTTGAGCAGCCCCGCGCCGGCGCGGGTGCGCATCGCGCCCTGAGCCCTATATATATGAGCAGCCGCGGCTTCACGCTGATCGAGATGGTTGTCACCGTGGCGGTGGTGGCGGTGCTGGCCGCCATCGCGGTGCCGGTCGCTCAGCTCACCGCCCAGCGCGCCAAAGAGAGCGAACTGCGCCTGGCCCTGCGCCAGCTGCGTGAGGGCATCGACACCTACAAGCGTTACTCCGACGAAGGGCGCATCGCCCGTGCCGCCGATGGCAGCGGCTACCCCGAGACGCTGGAAGACCTGGTGCGCGGCATGCCCGACGCCCGCGCCCCCGGCCAGGCGCGCATTTACATCCTGCGGCGGATCCCGCGGGACCCTTTCGACACCAGCGGTCAGGACGCCGCGGCCGGCTGGGGCCTGCGCAGCTACGCCAGCCCGCCCGACGCGCCGCGGGAAGGGCGCGATGTGTACGACGTGTATTCCCGCGCACCGGGCAGTGGGCTCGATGGCGTGCCCTACCGGGAATGGTGATGGACATGCCGAACCGGGCCCGCCGGGGCTTCACACTGATCGAGCTGCTGGTGGTGATGGCCATCGTCGCGCTGCTCATCTCGATTGCCGCGCCGCGTTACTTCGTGCACCTGGAACGGGCGCGGGAGGCGGCCCTGGCTGAGACGCTGGCGGTTACCCGCGACGCCATCGACAAGTTCCGTGGCGACACCGGGCGTTATCCGCAGGACCTGGACGAGCTGGTGGACCGCCGCTACCTGCGCACCGCGCCAGTGGACCCGCTCACCGAACGTAGGGACGGCTGGCTGCTGGTAGCCCCGCCCGGCGGCAGCGGCGTGTGGGACCTGCACAGCAACGCCCCCGGCACGGCCCGCGACGGGCGCCCGTTCGGCGAGCTATGAGCACGCGGGCACGCCAGCGCGGCGTCACCTATCTCCTGATGCTGTTCGCGGTGGCGGCCCTGGGCTTCGGCCTGGCCCGCTTCGGCGGCCTGTGGTCGATCACCGCCCAGCGGGCGCGGGAGGCCGAGCTGCTGTTCATCGGCGGCGAATTCGCCCGCGCGCTGGCCAGCTACCAGGCCGCCCAGCCCGACGATCCGGCCGCTGCTCCGGCAACACTGGACGCGCTACTCATCGACCCGCGCGTGCCCTTTGTGCGGCGCCACCTGCGCCGCCCGTACCGCGACCCGATGACCGGCGCGGCGGACTGGGTGGTGGAGCGGCAGGGCGGCCGCATCGTCGGGCTGCACAGCCGCTCCGAGCGCGAGGCGCTGCGCACCGACGGCTTGCCCGAGTGGGTCAGCCCGCGCGGTGCGGCTTCAGGGGCACGCTATAGCGACTGGTTGTTCCGCCCGGCGGACATTACGTCCCCGCATCGTCCTTTGGCTGCGCCAAGGCAATGAGAGGGGCTCTGCGATGATGCTTCTTACCGACCTCGACCGGGAGCGTCTGCCGCTGGTGCTGGACGAGGCCATCCGCATCCGGCGCAGCCACCAGTTCTATTTGTGGACCCAGGGTGGGCTGCAGAGCTTCCTGCCCCATGAAACGCTGGTGTGCCTGAGCCATTGGTCCGGCGGCGGACGTGCCGAAGTGTTCTCCCGCCTGCCGCTGCCGGTCGGTGTGGAGGAGGGCGTCCGGAAGGCCGGCGAAGTCTTGAGTCGAGAGTGCGTTCGCCAGTGGCAGGCCCGTGACAGGCTTCCGTCGCGTGTGGATCCGTTGTCAGATTGTCCGACCCTGGCGAAGGCATTGGGGCCGCTGGCTGGTGGTGTGGCGCTGCTACACGCCAGCGAACTGGCTATGGAAGGCGGGGCCTGCGTCTTCATCTTCCTGGGGCTTCCCATTGCGCCCGGCGCGCGGGAAGCCTACTTCGCACAACTCCTGCAGCCCTATCTAGTCAATGCACTGGCAGGCCTGCATCTGGATGCCGGTTGTTCAAAGAGTGTGGAATCAGGCCTGTCGCCGCGACAGCGCCAGGTGCTGGCCGGCATCCGCAATGGCCTGTCCAATCGGGAGATCGCCGAAGCGCTCGGGCTGAGCCCCCAGACGGTCAAGAACCATGTCCAGCAGCTTCTCAACAAATTGAACGTGTCGAATCGCACCGAGGCTGCGCTTCATTCAGCGGGGTCTGGCGCTGATTGATGTGCGGCCATTACGCTGAAATCGGGTGTCGGGTGTCGGGTGTCGGGTGTCGGGTGTCGGGTGTCGGGTGTCGGGTGTCGGGTGTCGGGTGTCGGGTGTCGGGTGTCGGGTGTCGGGTGTCGGGTGTCGGGTGTCGGGTGTCGGGTGTCGGGTGTCGGGTGTCGGTGGGCGAGCCGTGACTGACGCGCATGCCCTAGGCCGCAGTTTGGGCTTTGGGAAGTACGACCCCAGATTTTCGATGTAAGTGACTGCGTGGCTTGAAGCTAGGCGCAGTCCTTTGGCGTGTGCGAAGTGGCAGCCGGTGAGGCGTACATTGGCGTCCCTGCGGCGCCTCGAGAATTATTTTCCCAAATGGTGTTGACGCATTCCGATAACTCTTTATAATGCGCAGCTCTTTCGCTGCAGCGCGTTACGCAATAAGCGCTACGGGGTGAGGAGGCGGTGCTGAAGCGGTTTGTGTGTTTCGGTGCTGGCGCGCTAAGTAGTTTGTTTCGAAGTGCTGAAACAAAATGCTTGACAGGGTTAAAAAGCTCTGTATAATGCGCACCTCTTCGCTGCTTCTGCAGCAGTTCTTTAAAAAGATGAACAACCGATAGGTGTGGGTGCTCGGTTTCGAGGGGTGACTGATTTATATCAGAAGCCACAAAGAAATTGAAGTATCTGCAGAAATCGTCAGGTTTCTGGAGTTTTTGGATTGAACTTAAGAGTTTGATCCTGGCTCAGATTGAACGCTGGCGGCATGCTTTACACATGCAAGTCGAACGGCAGCACGGGCTTCGGCCTGGTGGCGAGTGGCGAACGGGTGAGTAATGCATCGGAACGTGCCGTGTAATGGGGGATAACGTAGCGAAAGTTACGCTAATACCGCATACGCCCTGAGGGGGAAAGCGGGGGATCGTAAGACCTCGCGTTATACGAGCGGCCGATGTCGGATTAGCTAGTTGGTGGGGTAAAGGCCTACCAAGGCGACGATCCGTAGCGGGTCTGAGAGGATGATCCGCCACACTGGGACTGAGACACGGCCCAGACTCCTACGGGAGGCAGCAGTGGGGAATTTTGGACAATGGGCGAAAGCCTGATCCAGCCATGCCGCGTGAGTGAAGAAGGCCTTCGGGTTGTAAAGCTCTTTCAGTCGGAAAGAAATCCTTCGGGTTAATACCTCGGGGGGATGACGGTACCGACAGAAGAAGCACCGGCTAACTACGTGCCAGCAGCCGCGGTAATACGTAGGGTGCGAGCGTTAATCGGAATTACTGGGCGTAAAGCGTGCGCAGGCGGTGATGTAAGACAGATGTGAAATCCCCGGGCTCAACCTGGGAACTGCGTTTGTGACTGCATCACTCGAGTACGGCAGAGGGAGGTGGAATTCCGCGTGTAGCAGTGAAATGCGTAGAGATGCGGAGGAACACCGATGGCGAAGGCAGCCTCCTGGGCCAGTACTGACGCTCATGCACGAAAGCGTGGGGAGCAAACAGGATTAGATACCCTGGTAGTCCACGCCCTAAACGATGTCAACTAGTTGTTCGGTGAGGAGACTCATTGAGTAACGCAGCTAACGCGTGAAGTTGACCGCCTGGGGAGTACGGCCGCAAGGTTAAAACTCAAAGGAATTGACGGGGACCCGCACAAGCGGTGGATGATGTGGATTAATTCGATGCAACGCGAAAAACCTTACCTACCCTTGACATGCCAGGAACTTGCCAGAGATGGCTTGGTGCTCGAAAGAGAGCCTGGACACAGGTGCTGCATGGCTGTCGTCAGCTCGTGTCGTGAGATGTTGGGTTAAGTCCCGCAACGAGCGCAACCCTTGTCATTAGTTGCCAGCATTAAGTTGGGCACTCTAATGAGACTGCCGGTGACAAACCGGAGGAAGGTGGGGATGACGTCAAGTCCTCATGGCCCTTATGGGTAGGGCTTCACACGTCATACAATGGTCGGTACAGAGGGTTGCCAAGCCGCGAGGTGGAGCCAATCCCAGAAAGCCGATCGTAGTCCGGATTGGAGTCTGCAACTCGACTCCATGAAGTCGGAATCGCTAGTAATCGCAGATCAGCATGCTGCGGTGAATACGTTCCCGGGTCTTGTACACACCGCCCGTCACACCATGGGAGTGGGGTTTACCAGAAGTAGGTAGCTTAACCGCAAGGAGGGCGCTTACCACGGTGAGCTTCATGACTGGGGTGAAGTCGTAACAAGGTAGCCGTATCGGAAGGTGCGGCTGGATCACCTCCTTTCTAGAGAAAAACCTCTGAATCGAGTATCCACAACCTATCGGTTGTTTTTTAAAGAACAGTGAGAGGCTGGGCGTCAGGCAGTGAGACATCGCGGGCTGATGTCGGGCTGTCTGGGCTGATCCTCGAAACAGTAATGGGGGTCAGTAGCTCAGTCGGTTAGAGCACCGTCTTGATAAGGCGGGGGTCGTAGGTTCGATTCCTACCTGACCCACCAAGCGATCAAAGGGGGCATAGCTCAGCTGGGAGAGCACCGGCTTTGCAAGCCGGGGGTCGTCGGTTCGATCCCGACTGCCTCCACCAGAGATCAGAACAAAGCAGCACGGTGCGTGTGCTTTGTTCTGGTTTTTGCCAGTAAGACTGTTCGATCTTTAACAAAGTGGAAGAAGTGTGTAGCGTCTGTTGATGAGACAGAGGCTACATGGGTTGTGTGATTGCATTTGCATCACTGCTGGCTTTGAACCAGCACAGTGGTGATGCGCACAAGCGCGAGTTCGTCGATAGCTTTGTCTCTGAGCAATCAGAGTGCAACGTTATAGGATCAAGCGACAAAGTGCATGTGGTGGATGCCTTGGCGATCACAGGCGATGAAGGACGTGCAAGCCTGCGAAAAGCGGGGGGGAGCTGGCAATGGAGCTTTGATCCCCCGATATCCGAATGGGGAAACCCACCTCTTTTGAGGTATCCCTGACTGAATTCATAGGTCAGTGGAAGCGAACCGGGAGAACTGAAACATCTAAGTACCCCGAGGAAAAGAAATCAACCGAGATTCCCCAAGTAGTGGCGAGCGAACGGGGATGAGCCTGCACGACTAAACCGGTTACTTAACAGAACAAGCTGGAAAGCTTGGCCATAGTGGGTGATAGCCCCGTATGTGAAAAGTAGCCGGCGGGTCTGAGCGTGCGACAAGTAGGGCGGGACACGTGAAATCCTGTCTGAAGATGGGGGGACCATCCTCCAAGGCTAAATACTCGTGATCGACCGATAGTGAACCAGTACCGTGAGGGAAAGGCGAAAAGAACCCCGGGAGGGGAGTGAAATAGATCCTGAAACCGCATGCATACAAACAGTGGGAGCCTCGCAAGGGGTGACTGCGTACCTTTTGTATAATGGGTCAGCGACTTACGTTCAGTAGCAAGCTTAACCGGATAGGGGAGGCGTAGCGAAAGCGAGTCTGATAAGGGCGATTCAGTTGCTGGGCGTAGACCCGAAACCAAGTGATCTATCCATGGCCAGGATGAAGGTGCGGTAACACGCACTGGAGGTCCGAACCCACTAATGTTGAAAAATTAGGGGATGAGCTGTGGATAGGGGTGAAAGGCTAAACAAACTTGGAAATAGCTGGTTCTCCCCGAAAACTATTTAGGTAGTGCCTCGTGCGGACACTTCCGGGGGTAGAGCACTGTAATCGTTGGGGGGGTCATTGCGATCTACCCCGCGATAGCAAACTCCGAATACCGGAAAGTGATACACGGGAGACAGACGGTGGGTGCTAACGTCCATCGTCAAGAGGGAAACAACCCAGACCGCCAGCTAAGGTCCCAAATACATGGCTAAGTGGAAAACGAGGTGGGAAGGCATAGACAGCTAGGAGGTTGGCTTAGAAGCAGCCACCCTTTAAAGAAAGCGTAATAGCTCACTAGTCGAGTCGTCCTGCGCGGAAGATGTAACGGGGCTCAAGCCATGAACCGAAGCTGCGGATCTCGTAAGAGATGGTAGGGGAGCGTTCTGTAAGTCTGTGAAGGTGTCTTGTAAAGGATGCTGGAGATATCAGAAGTGCGAATGCTGACATGAGTAGCGATAAAGGGTGTGAAAAGCACCCTCGCCGAAAGCCCAAGGTTTCCTGCGCAACGTTCATCGACGCAGGGTGAGTCGGCCCCTAAGGCGAGGCAGAAATGCGTAGTCGATGGGAAACAGGTCAATATTCCTGTACCGCTCTATGATGCGATGGGGGGACGGAGAAGGTTAGGTCAGCCGGGTGTTGGACGTCCCGGTTTAAGCGTGTAGGCGTGCTCTTTAGGCAAATCCGGAGAGCTTAGCTGAGGCGTGACGACGAGGTCTCTTTGAGACCGAAGTGATTGATACCCTGCTTCCAGGAAAAGCCTCTAAGCTTCAGTCATAGAGTGACCGTACCGCAAACCGACACAGGTGGGCAGGTAGAAGATACTAAGGCGCTTGAGAGAACTCAGGAGAAGGAACTCGGCAAATTGATACCGTAACTTCGGGAGAAGGTATGCCTCGGTAGCTTGTAGGAGTACATCCGAAGGGCGAAGAGGCCGCAGAGAATCGGTGGCTGCGACTGTTTATTAAAAACACAGCACTCTGCAAACACGAAAGTGGACGTATAGGGTGTGACGCCTGCCCGGTGCCGGAAGGTTAAGTGATGGGGTGCAAGCTCTTGATCGAAGCCCCGGTAAACGGCGGCCGTAACTATAACGGTCCTAAGGTAGCGAAATTCCTTGTCGGGTAAGTTCCGACCTGCACGAATGGCGTAACGATGGCCACACTGTCTCCTCCTGAGACTCAGCGAAGTTGAAGTGTTTGTGAAGATGCAATCTCCCCGCGGCTAGACGGAAAGACCCCATGAACCTTTACTGTAGCTTTGCATTGGACTTTGACGGGACTTGTGTAGGATAGGTGGGAGGCGCTGAGACCAGGACGCTAGTTCTGGTGGAGCCGTCCTTGAAATACCACCCTGGTGTCGTTGAGGTTCTAACCTAGGTCTGTGAATCCAGATCGGGGACCGTGCATGGTAGGCAGTTTGACTGGGGCGGTCTCCTCCCAAAAGGTAACGGAGGAGTACGAAGGTCTTCTAGGTACGGTCGGACATCGTACTGATAGTGCAATGGCAAAAGAAGGCTTGACTGCGAGACCGACAAGTCGAGCAGGTGCGAAAGCAGGTCATAGTGATCCGGTGGTTCTGTATGGAAGGGCCATCGCTCAACGGATAAAAGGTACTCTGGGGATAACAGGCTGATTCCGCCCAAGAGTTCACATCGACGGCGGAGTTTGGCACCTCGATGTCGGCTCATCACATCCTGGGGCTGTAGCCGGTCCCAAGGGTATGGCTGTTCGCCATTTAAAGTGGTACGTGAGCTGGGTTTAAAACGTCGTGAGACAGTTTGGTCCCTATCTGCCGTGGGCGCTGGATATTTGAGGGGGCCTGCTCCTAGTACGAGAGGACCGGAGTGGACGGATCTCTGGTGTACCGGTTGTGACGCCAGTCGCATCGCCGGGTAGCTAAATCCGGAAGAGATAACCGCTGAAAGCATCTAAGCGGGAAACTCGCCTCAAGATGAGATATCCCTGGGAACTTGATTCCCCTGAAGGGTCGTTGAAGACCACGACGTTGATAGGCTGGGTGTGGAAGCGCAGTAATGCGTTAAGCTAACCAGTACTAATTGCCCGTGAGGCTTGATCCTATAACCTTGCAAAAAAGTGCAAGATGAACACCGCGCACAGCGCAGTCACACACCCCACAGAACACTTCTTCCCTTTGACGCTCAGCGCGAAAGCGCGCCTGAGCGGTACAAGTTATAGTCTGACGACCATAGCGTCTTGGAACCACCCCTTCCCATCCCGAACAGGACCGTGAAACGAGACCGCGCCGATGATAGTGCACAGCCGTGCGTGAAAGTAGGTCATCGTCAGACTAACCCATCGAAGCCCCCGCAGAGTTCTCTGCGGGGGCTTTTTGTATTGGCCGGCAACACAAAACAAGATCCCGCCAACGCCTGCATTCAACCCTTGCTCAGGTGTTAGCAGTTGATACAGAACCCAGCTGGCCATCGCGCGGAAGCCGTGCCCGGTCATCTCGGTTTTGGTGTCGTAGCCCATGCGGCGTAGGGCTGCATTCACTGTGGTGTTGCTCATGCACTTCTTCGGATCTCGGCCGGAGAACACGAACTGTCCACGCCCGGTCAGCGGCTTCAGGTCGCGCAGGATCGCCACGGCCTGGGGCGCCAGCGGGACGAGGTGCGGCGTCGTGATACCTTTGCGGGCCCATCCCTTCATCCGGCTGGCCGGGATGTTTCATTCGCCTTTGTCCAGATCGATCTCTACCCACTCGGCTTGTCGCAACTCGCCAGGGCGGACGAACCACCAGGGCCGACAGCTTCAGGGCTGATTGGACGATCAGGGGGCCCCGGAAGGCGTCGATGGCGCGGAGCAGGGCGCCCACCTCGGCCGGGGCGGTGATCGCGGCCATGTGCTTTTCACGGGTCGGGGGGAGGACGCCGCGCAGGTCGCCGGTCAGGTCGCGTTCAGCGCGTCCAGTCGCCACGGCATATCGGAACACCTGGCCGCAGTTCTGGAGCGCACGGTGGGCCGTCTCCAACCTTCCACGGGCTTCAATGCGGCGGATCGTAGTCAGCGCCTCGGGGGCATTCAGGTCGGCAATATGCTTGTCGCCGATCCACGGGAACACGTCGCGCTCCAGGCGCTTGATGATCTTGTCAGCGTGGTCGAGTGTCCAGGTAGGAGCATCTTGGTGAACCACTCGCGGGCCACCGTCTCGAAGCTGTTGGCCACAGCGTCGGCGCAGGCGTTCTTGTGGGCCTTCTTGTGTTCGCCCGGGTCGATAGGAGACGGCGGGCTTCGTCGCGGCGGTCGCGTGCCGCTTTGAGGGGTACATCAGGATAGGCGCCGAAGGACAGCCGTTTCTCTTTCCCGTCGATGCGATATTTCAAGCGCCAGAGTTTCCCGCCTGCCGGTGAGATCTCAAGGTACAGGCCGCCGCCGTCGAACATCCGGACTGGTTTCTCGCCCGGCTTGGCGGAGCGGATAGCGGAGTCGGTTAGGGGCATTTTTCACCTCGTGGGGGCACGCTGCGGGTTGCATCCAGGGCCGCGCAGCTCGGCTGTTTCAAGATGGAGTCAAGGTGACGTAGCGGGCGCCAAGGCGGAAAGAAAGCGCACCATCGCTATCCAGCAGGAAGCGGGTGGCTGTTTTCTGGCGGGCCTGCTCGTCGTTCTTTCGGATACGCTCCTGGCGTGATCGCTCGGATCTACGCCGGCCGCAAGAAGGGATCTCGCGGCATCTCGCCGCTCACGTGCTGCTTCATTCAAGGCTGGTTTCCGGATACACGCCACAGGAGAGCGTGTTTTGCTTGCCTGCCCATCGGTAGCGCAGGCGCCAGTACTTCGCGCCGTTGGGGCGGATCTCGAGGTAGAGCCCAAGTCCGTCCGTTACCTTGTAGGTTGTGCCGCGCGGGCGGAGTGCCTCAATGGAGGCGGGATCTAGGGGCGTTGGGGGCATCCATTCCTCCAATAATGCCCCCACGAAGGGCCGGCTTGCAATAGCCTGTACCGGAACACTACAGACGTAAAAAAGGCCGAGAACCCTGATATTGCTAGGTTTCTCGGCCTTCTCCGGAACATCCCGGACTCGATTCTGGTGGAGCCGGGGGGAATCGAACCCCCGTCCGCAAGCCCTCTACAGTCAGTTCTACATACTTAGCCGACTAATTTGAATTTAACCCGGAGTTTAGCCAATCGGCAGGCCGACTACAGGCGAGTCACCTAGAGTTTCGCGCGAGACCAAGTAACCCGATCTGTTGCTAGTTCCTGTAAATGACACTGCATTGGGTTTGACCCCATCTGACCCAGGAACGAATCAGTGCAGTGGCTTAGGCCTTAAGCGGCCAGAGCGAAACGCTCGTCGTTGGCGTTTGTAGTTTTCCAGTGGATTTACGAGGTAACTGGTCCTCGGTATGCACTGATCTGCTTTGCAACCCACGTCGAAGCCAGGTCGGCCCCATGCTTGTTACATGCATTGGTTTCCAGCCTGAGCTGGAAGTTCCGTATCCTAACACAAACTCAAGGTCTTCTCAGTAGCTCCAGGATTTCCAATGGGTGCTGGATGATTACATCCGCTTCCCAGGCCTGGATTGCGGCGCCGTTGCCGAGATAGCCGTAGGCGGCGGCCACGGTCTTCATGCCGGCGGCGCGCCCCGCCGTGATGTCGCGGATGTCGTCGCCAACATAGAGGCACTGCAGTGGGTTGGTGCCGGAAACCTGGCAGGCGTGCAGTAGTGGATCAGGATGAGGCTTGGCGCGGGCGGCGGTGTTTCCACCTACGATGCAGTGGCTGCGTTCGGCGAGCCCGAGGGTTTCGATGATGGGGCGTGCGAAGCGCTCGGCCTTGTTGGTGACGATGCCCCAGGCGATACCGTCGGCGTCAAGTGCGTCGAGGAGTTCGGCCATGCCTGCGAAGAGCTGAGTTTCGACGCAGAGGGCGTCGGCGTACAGGTCTAGGAAGCGTTTGACCATTGGCGGATAGTCGGCCATATCAGGCGTCAGTCCGAAGCCCATACCGAGCAAGCCGCGCACGCCGTTGGAAACCATCGGGCGTAGTTGCTCGAACGGTGTTTCTGGGCGTCCGTGTTCGGCCTGAAGGCGATGTAGTGTGCCGATGAGATCCGGTGCGGTGTCGGCGAGTGTGCCGTCCAGGTCGAAAAAGACGGCTTCAGCCACGCTTTGAAGCCCGCATCAGGTAATTCACATCGGCATTGGGGCCGAGGGAATAGACCTGGCTGAGCGGGTTGTAATGCATCCCGGTCAGGTCTTCTACATCGAGTCCGGCTTCGCGCACATAGCGGGCGAGTTCGGACGGCTTGATGAATTTGGCGTACTCATGGGTGCCCTTGGGCAGCAGCTTGAGGACGTATTCTGCGCCGACAACCGCCATCAGATAGGACTTGAGGTTGCGGTTGAGGGTGGAGAAGAACACATGCCCGCCGGGTTTGACCAGCGCGGCGCAGGCGCGAATGGTACTGGCCGGATCGGGAACGTGTTCGAGCATTTCCATGCAGGTCACGACGTCGAAGCCTTCGGGATTCTCGCGAGCGATGTCTTCGGCGGAAATGTGTCGATAATCGACGGTCTGGCCGCTTTCGTAGAGGTGCAGGCGAGCGACGCCGAGGGCTTTTTCGGAGAGATCCACACCGGTGACCTGGGCGCCACGGGCCGCCATAGATTCGGCCAGGATGCCGCCGCCGCAGCCGATGTCGACGACACGCTTGCCCGTAAGGCCGGCGGCGGAGTCGATCCAGTCGAGGCGCAGGGGGTTGATCTGGTGGAGAGGCTTGAATTCAGATTCCGGGTCCCACCAACGGTGGGCGAGGTCACTGAATTTCTGCAGTTCGGCGGGATCGGCGTTCATGGAGTCGGACATCAGCAGTGGTCGGTAATCAGGTTGGGATTGTATGCGAGAGGCTGGCCCGCGCTCAAAAACAAAAAGCCCTGCAGTGCAGGGCTTTTTGCGAACTGGCGCGGAACCAGCGTATCGGCGATTACTTGGTGCCGATGACTTCGATTTCCACGCGGCGGTCCGGCTGCAGGCAGTCGACCAGCTTCTTATTCTTGCCGGACTCCTTGCCGAGGTTCTTGCAGGAGTCGCCGGTGACGGGCTGCTTCTTGCCCTTGCCTTCGGTGTAGACGCGGTTGGCTTCGACGCCCTTGCTGACCAGGTAGCTCTTCACAGCGGCAGCGCGCTTTTCGGAGAGCTTCTGGTTGTAGGCGTCGCCACCGATACGGTCGGTGTGGCCAACAGCCAGGATGACTTCCAGCTTGACGTCCTTGGACTTGGCGGCCAGGTCGTCGAGCTTGGTCTTGCCGGCGGGCAGCAGGACAGCCTTGTCGAATTCGAAGAGGGCATCGGCAGCCAGCTTGATCTTTTCAGCAACGGGGGCCGGAGCGGCAACCGGAGCCGGAGCGCTCTTGGCGCCAGCAGCCGGGGCAGCAGCGGTCTTCACGCACTTGTCCTGGGGTACGACGTCCTTGTCGCACTCGCAGCCAACCGGGAACTCGCCGGCCATGGTGGTGGAGGCAGCCGCCGGGGTCCAGTAGCCGGTGCGCCAGCACAGGTCGTGGCCGCTACGGGCAACAACGGAACGGGCGTCGATCACGTAGGGGACTTCGCCTTTCGTATCCACGACGACATCTTTGGCGAAGCTCGCGGAGGCGGACAGGCCGAGAGCGGCCATTGCGGCGGCAATCAGCAGTTGTTTTTTGGCTTGTTTGATCATCGTTTTCCTCGTCGCAAGGCAAAGGGGGTAGAACCGGAAATTACTTACTTGCTGAAGTTGAGTTGCCGCAAGGCACTCAGGCAGCATATCCAATTCATTGGCGGAACTTATTCTGCCATAGCCGGACGGCGCTCAATAGCTCGGTGTTGGTTATTTGCAACAGTTTTCCGCTGGCTACACGCCGTTCGCCGGCAACCCACACATCTGATACAACGCGCCGGCCAAGTACATAGATCAGGTGCGAGATCGGATCGAAGCAAGGCAAGTCGTCCACGTCGTCTACACCCACGGCACATAGATCGGCGGCTTTACCGGGAAGGAGGGAGCCGATGGTCGAGTCGAGTCCGAGTGCTTGGGCGCCGTATAGCGTTGCCATGCGCAGGGCCTGGTGGGCGGGGAGGGTGGAGGCGTCACAGCTGCTCAGCTTGGCGAGCAGGCTGGCCTGGTGCATTTCGCGAAACAGGTCGAGCCGGTTGTTGCTAGCCGCGCCATCGCTACCCAATCCAACCGTGATGTGTCTATCCAGCAGGGTGGAGATTGGCGCTGCGCCGCTGGCCAGTTTCATATTGGACGTCGGGCAGTGGGCGACAGAACAGTTGTGCAAAGCCAGGCGTTCGATGTCTTCGTTGTCGAGGTGGACGGCGTGCACACCGATCAGGTTGGGTCCCAGCAGTCCGAGGTCATCGAGACGGGCGAGGGGGCGTTGTCCATGGTCGCGCAAGCTGTCGGAAATTTCCGTAGCCGTTTCGTGGATATGGATATGAACAGGAAGATCGAGCTCGTCCGCCAGCGCGCCAACCCGTTCGAATGTGCGATTGGATACGGTATAGGGGGCGTGGGGGGCCAAGGCAAAACGTATGCGAGGATGGTTCTGCCACTGGTCGTGGGCGGCGAGTCCCTTGTGCAGATAGTCATCTGCGTCCGCCGCGTACTGTGACGGGAACTCCAGGACGGTGATGCCCAGTACGGCCCGCATGCCGAGGCGGTCGAATGCGTCGGCGGCCGCCTCAGGGAAGAAGTACATGTCGTTGCAGGTGGTGATGCCGCCACGCAGCATCTCCGCCCCGGCCAGCAAGCTGCCGTCCCTCACGAAGGCAGGGGAGACGTGGCGTGCTTCGGCCGGCCAGATGGCTTCCTGCAGCCAGCGCATCAGCGGAAGGTCGTCGGCCAGGCCGCGCATCAGCGTCATGGCGGCATGGCAGTGTAGATTGACGAGGCCCGGGATCAGGATGTGCTCGGGCAGCTGGACATGTTCTTGCGCCGAGAATTTTGCGCGGGCCTCGCCGGTTGGAAGTATCTCGACGATCCTGCCGTCGCGGATGGCGACAGTGTGGTGTTCCAGCGTGGTGTCGTCGGGCTCGACCGGGATGATCCAGCGCGCCTCGATGAGCAGGTCGACCTCGATGGGCGTCATGGCTGTTCTCGTTGTTTGTATTGGGCGAAAGGGTGTCCCGCGTCGTGTCCGGTCGGGGTTGGTCGATTAGAGCATATGCGCTGCGGCTGTCACAATTGGCCGGGGCCGTGCCGTGGTGGGGTAGCGCAGGCGGGAGTAGGGCTCTCGCGGCGTGCTAAACTCGCGTCTTTTCGTCTTTTCGACGAACTGTCGATTCCCGCGGTGCCATGATCCCGTTCGCCAAAGAAACTCTCCCTATCAGCCTCGAAGACGAGATGCGTCACGCCTACCTGGATTACGCGATGAGCGTGATCGTCGGGCGAGCCCTGCCGGATGTGCGTGACGGCCTCAAACCCGTGCATCGGCGCGTACTGTTTGCGATGCACGAACTGGGCAACGACTGGAACAAGGCTTACAAGAAGTCCGCCCGTATCGTCGGTGACGTGATCGGTAAGTATCACCCCCACGGCGATCAGTCCGTATATGACACCATCGTCCGCATGGCACAGAATTTCTCGCTGCGCTACATGCTGGTGGACGGCCAGGGCAACTTCGGTTCGGTGGACGGCGACAGCGCGGCGGCCATGCGTTACACCGAAATCCGCATGGCCAAGATCGGCCATGAGCTGCTGGCCGACATCGACAAGGAAACGGTCGACTTCGGGCCGAACTACGACGGCTCGGAGAAGGAGCCGCTGGTGTTGCCGGCGCGCATCCCGAATTTGCTGATCAACGGTTCCGGCGGTATTGCCGTCGGTATGGCGACCAACATCCCACCGCACAACCTCAGCGAAGTTGTCGATGCCTGTCTGCGCCTGTTGCAGGAGCCGGACGTGTCGATCGACGAGCTGATCAAGATCGTGCCGGCGCCGGACTTCCCGACCGCGGGTCTGATCTACGGCCTGTCCGGCGTACACGAGGGCTATCGCACCGGCCGTGGCCGCGTGGTGATGCGTGCGCGCACCCACTTTGAAGACATCGGCAAGGGCGATCGCCAGGCGATCATCGTCGACGAGATTCCGTACCAGGTTAACAAGAAGACCCTGCTCGAGAAGATTGCCGAGCTGGTGAACGAGAAGAGGATCGAGGGCATTAGCGAGATCCGTGACGAGTCGGACAAGTCCGGCATGCGCGTGGTCATCGAGCTTAAGCGCAACGAAGTGCCTGACGTGGTGCTGAACAACCTGTTCAAGCAGACCCAGCTGCAGGACACCTTCGGCATGAACATGGTGGCGCTGGTGGACGGCAAGCCGCGTCTGCTGAACCTGCGCCAGATGGTGGAGTGCTTCCTGGCGCACCGCCGCGAAGTGGTCACCCGCCGCACGATCTTCGAACTGCGCAAGGCGCGCGAGCGTGGTCACATTCTCGAAGGCTTGGCTGTCGCACTCTCCAACGTGGACGAGATCATCGCGCTGATCAAGGCCGCGCCGACCCCGCCGGAAGCCAAGAAAGCGCTGATGGGGCGCGAGTGGCGCTCGGCGCTGGTGGAGGAAATGCTGGCCCGCGCGACTTCCGACAGCTTCCGTCCCGAAGGCCTGGCGCCGGAGTTCGGCCTGTCCGCCCAGGGCTACCGCCTGTCCGACGCCCAGGCCCAGGCCATCCTTGAGCTGCGCCTGCAGCGCCTGACCGGCCTGGAGCAGGACAAGATCGTTGCCGAGTACAAGGAGGTGATGGCCAACATCGCCGACCTGCTCGACATCCTGGCCCGCCCGGAGCGGATCACCGCAATCATCGGTGACGAGCTGACGCTCATCAAGCAGCAGTTCGGCGACCCGCGGCGTTCCGAGGTGGTGATGAACACCGCCGACATCAACATCGAAGACCTGATCGCCCCGCAGGACATGGTGGTGACCTTGTCCCATACCGGCTACTTCAAGCGTCAGCCGCTCACCGACTACCGTGCCCAGAAGCGCGGCGGTCGTGGCAAGCAGGCGGCGGCGGTGAAGGACGACGATTTTGTCGACCAGCTCTTCGTCGCCAATACCCACGACCACATCCTGTGCTTCTCCAATCGAGGCCGCCTGTACTGGCTCAAGGTGTACGAAGTGCCGGAAGGCACTCGGAACTCCCGTGGCAAGCCGATCGTCAACCTTTTCCCGCTGCTCGACGGCGAGAAGATTACCGCCGTGCTGCCGGTCAAGGAGTTCGACGAAGGGCATTTCATCTTCATGGCCACCGCCGAGGGCACGGTCAAGAAGACGCCGCTCACCGACTTCTCCAACCCGCGCAAGGCCGGCATCATTGCCGTGGGCCTGGATGAGGGCGACTACCTGGTCGGGGTGGCGATCACCGACGGCAAGCATGACGTGATGCTCTTCTCCGACGCCGGCAAGGCGGTGCGCTTCAGCGAGAACGACGTGCGTCCGATGGGCCGCCAGGCCCGCGGTGTGCGCGGCATGACGCTGGAGGACGGGCAGACCGTGATCGCCATGTTGGTGGCCGAGAACGAAGAGCAGAGCGTGCTGACGGCCACCGAGAACGGTTTTGGCAAGCGTACGCCGATCGGCGAGTACACCCGCCACGGCCGCGGTACCAAGGGCATGATCGCCATCCAGACCTCCGACCGTAACGGCAAGGTGGTGGCGGCAACCCTGGTGACCGAGAAGGATCAGATCATGCTGATCACCACCGGTGGCGTGCTGGTGCGGACCCGCGTGGCCGAGATCCGCGAGATGGGTCGTGCCACCCAGGGCGTCACGCTGATTTCGGTGGACGAGGGCAGCAAGCTGTCCGGCGTGCAGAAGATTCTTGAAGGCGATGAAGAAGAGCAGGACGTGACGGGCGAGGCCGGGGCCGAAGGCGCTGCGCCGGAAGCCTGAGCGAACTGAGGAAGGATTCAGACGATGCGGATTTTCAATTTCTCGGCGGGCCCTGCCGTTCTGCCGAGCAAGGTGCTCGAACAGGTGCGCGACGAACTGCTCGACTGGCAGGGCACCGGCATGAGCGTCATGGAAGTGAGCCACCGGGGCAAGGATTTCACCGGTGTGATCGAGGCGGCCGAGGCCGACCTGCGCACGCTGATGGGTATCCCGTCCAACTACAAGGTGCTGTTCCTGCAGGGCGGCGCGACGCAGCAGTTCGCGCAGATCCCAATGAACCTCCTGGACGGGCGTTCCGCCGACTACATCGTCACCGGCTCGTGGTCCAAGAAGGCCTACAAGGAAGCCCAGCGTTTCGGCGCCGTGCGCCTGGCCGGCTCGAGCGAAGCCGACAATTTCATGCGGGTGCCGGGGGCTGACGAGCTGAAGCTCGATCCGCAGGCGGCCTACCTGCACATCTGCACCAACGAGACCATCCACGGCGTCGAGATGTTCGATCTGCCGACCGCGCCGGCGGGTGTGCCGCTGGTGGCGGACATGAGCTCGCACATTCTGTCGCGCCCGATGGACGTGTCCCGTTACGGCCTGATCTATGCCGGCGCGCAGAAGAACATCGGCCCGGCCGGGCTGGTCATCGTGATCGTGCGCGAAGACCTGCTAGGCAAGGCCTCCGCGATCACGCCGAGCGTCATGGACTACGCGACGATGGCGGAGAACGGCTCCATGCTCAACACGCCGCCGACCTTCGGCATCTACCTGGCCGGCCTGATCTTCAAGGACCTGCTGGCGCAGGGCGGCCTGGAGGCGGTGGAGCAGACCAATATCGCCAAGGCGCAGCTCGTCTACGATGCCATTGCGTCCAGCGGCGGCTTTTACCGCAACCCGGTGCAGGAGGCTTTCCGCTCGCGCATGAACGTGCCGTTCACGCTGGCCAATCCGGCGCTGGATGCCGCTTTCCTGGCCGAGGCCGCCGAGCGGCAGCTGTCCGGCCTGAAGGGGCACAAGTCGGTGGGCGGCATGCGCGCATCCATCTACAACGCGATGACGCTGGACGGTGTGCGGGCGCTGGTGGACCTGATGCAGGATTTCGCCGCGCGCAAGGCGTGAGCGTTACGGACGAGGAGAAGGCATGAACGACGAGATGCTGCGTGAGCTCGGCGTGGTGCGCGAGCAGATCGACACCATCGACGCGCAGATGCTGGCGCTGCTCAACCAGCGCGCCAAGTGTGCCCAGCACGTGGGCGAGATCAAGGCCAGGTATGGCGACGCCGGTTATATCTACCGGCCGGAGCGGGAGGCGCAGGTGTTGCGGCGCATCCAGTCCCTGAACGAAGGGCCGCTGCCGAACGAAAGTGTGACTTTCTTCTTCCGGGAAGTGATGTCGGCCTGTCTGTCGCTGGAAAATCCGCTGGGTGTCGCCTTTCTGGGGCCGCTCGGCACGTTCTCTGAGAGCGCCGCGGTCAAGCAGTTCGGGCACGCCGCGCGCCTGGCCCCGCAGACGACCATCGACGACGTGTTCCGTGAAGTGGAAGCCGGGCATGCGGACTACGGCGTGGCACCGGTGGAGAACTCCACCGAAGGGGCGGTTGGCCGGACCCTCGATCTGCTGCTGGGCTCCTCGCTGAAGATCTGCGGCGAGGTCGTGCTGCGTATCCACCAGAATCTGCTGACCCGTGAGACGGAGCTGTCGGCGATCCGCAAGGTGTATTCCCACGCTCAGTCCCTGGCCCAGTGCCATGAATGGCTGAACGGCAACCTGCCGGGCGTGCCGCGCATCTCGGTCGGCAGCAATGCGGAGGCCGCGCGTCTGGCTTCTCTTGAGCCCGGTGTGGCGGCGATTGCCGGCGAAGCCGCGTCCGAGCGCTACGACCTGCCGCGGCTGGTCGAGAGCATCGAGGACGAGCCCAACAACACCACGCGCTTCCTGGTGCTCGGCCGCCATGATGCGGGGCGCACCGGGGCGGACAAGACATCGCTGATCATGTCGGCCACCAACCGTCCGGGTGCGGTGCACGAACTCCTCGCGCCGCTGGCTGATGCCGGGGTTTCGATGACCCGTCTCGAATCGCGTCCGGCCCGCGCTGCCCTGTGGGAATACGTGTTCTACGTGGACATCGACGGCCATCGCGATGATCCGGCAGTGAAGGCCGCCCTCGATGACCTGGCACGCAACGCCGCCTATCTGAAGATCCTGGGCTCCTACCCCCAGGCTGTGTACTGATTCCCAGGAG
Organism: Zoogloea sp. GW822-FHT05C07; assembly: GCF_058800215.1. Taxonomy (NCBI): domain Bacteria; kingdom Pseudomonadati; phylum Pseudomonadota; class Betaproteobacteria; order Rhodocyclales; family Zoogloeaceae; genus Zoogloea; species Zoogloea sp. GW822-FHT05C07. Next base: position 388,658 of record NZ_CM179510.1, on the reverse strand, counting down.
TTGTTCATGTCTTTGTGCGATCTGGCGCCCGCTCATATCCGGGCCATTTCTCCCTATCAGCCCGGCAAGCCGATTTCCGAGCTGGCGCGCGAAATGGGTCTGGCCGAGGAATCCATCGTCAAGCTGGCCTCCAACGAGAATCCGCTGGGCGTCGGCGAGAAGGCCCGTGAGGCCATGCTCGAGGTGGTGGCGGACATCGCCCGCTATCCAGACGGCAACGGCTTTGAGTTGAAGGACGCGCTGCATCGTCGCTACAGTGTGGGCCACGACCAGATCGTGCTGGGAAACGGTTCCAACGACGTGCTCGAACTGGCCGCCCGCGCCTTCCTCGGGCCGGGCATCGATGCTGTGTATTCCCAGCACGCATTCGCGGTGTATCCGCTGGCGACGCAGGAGGCGGGCGCACGGGGCATCGAGGTGCCGGCCAAGCACTTCGGCCATGATCTGGACGCTATGCTGGCCGCCATTACGCCGGCGACCCGGGTGCTGTTCATTGCCAACCCCAACAATCCGACTGGCACCTTCCTGCCTGGAGCGGAGATCGAGGCCTTCCTCGCCCGCGTGCCCGGGCATGTGCTGGTGGTCCTCGACGAGGCCTACACCGAATACCTGTCGCCGGAGCAGCGTTACGACGCGATCGCGTGGCTCAAGCGTTTCCCGAACCTGCTGATCAGCCGCACCTTCTCCAAGGCCTATGGCCTGGCTGGGCTGCGCGTCGGCTACGGTCTGGCCAGTCCGGCTGTCATTGATCTGTTGAACCGGGTGCGCCAGCCTTTCAATGTGTGCAGCCTCGGTCTGGTGGCCGCCGCCGCAGCCTTGTTTGACGACGAATTCCTCGCGCGCAGCTACGAGCTCAACCGCACCGGCATGGCTCAACTGACCGCCGGTTTCGTCGAGCTCGGCCTCGACTGGATCCCGTCCGCCGGCAATTTCGTGACCTTCAAGGTCGGCAACGGGGCTGCGGTCAATCAGGCGCTGCTCAAGCAGGGCGTCATCGTCCGGCCGATCGGCGCCTACGGAATGCCGGAATGGTTGCGGGTTTCCATCGGCCTGGAAAGCGAGAACGCACGCTTCCTCGAGGCCCTGCCGGTGGCGCTGGGCTAAATGGGGCCCACCGTGAAGATGATCGACAAGCTGGTGGTCTGCGGCGTCGGTCTGATCGGCGGCTCGGTGGCCCTGGCCCTGCGCCAGGCGCGGCTGGTCAATCGCATCGTCGGCGTCGGCCGGCGGCCCGAGCCGCTGGCGGTGGCCCGCCAGTTGGGCGTGATCGACGAGATTTCTACCGACTGGGCCGAGGCCCTCGACGGTGCCGACATGGTGCTGCTGGCGATGCCGGTCGGCCAGATGGATGCGGTGGCCGCGGCGATGGCGCCACACCTGTCCGCCGGAACCATCGTGACGGATGCGGGCAGCACCAAGCGTGACGTGATTGAGGCGATCTACCGCCACCTGGGTGCCCATCTGGCCAACGTGGTGCCGGCCCATCCCATCGCCGGTGCGGAAAAGAGTGGGCCGGCGGCGGCCCGTGCGGAGCTGTATCGCGGCCGCAAGGTCGTCGTAACGCCGTTGCCGGAGAATGCCCCCGAGTCCGTGGCACGGGTCCGTGAGCTGTGGGCCGCCTGCGGCGCGGTGCTGCACGAGATGAGTCCGCAGGAGCACGACCGGGTTTTCGCGGCGGTCAGTCATCTGCCGCATCTGCTGGCCTTCGGTCTTGTTCATGACCTGGCCGGTCGGGCCAATGCCGAGCAGCTGTTCAGCTACGCGGCGAGCGGTTTCCGGGACTTCACCCGCGTGGCAGGCAGCCATCCGGAGATGTGGCGGGACATCTGCGTGGCCAACCGGCATTCGCTGCTGGCCGAGTTGGATGCCTACCTGTCCGAGCTGGCCTATCTGCGTGCGCTGCTGGTAGCCGGTGACGGACCTGCTCTAGAAAAGGTTTTCGACGAGTCCAGTCGCGCCCGCAACGCGTGGGCGGACAAGGCATTTCCCGCGACGCCCTCGGGCGAGTAATCAAAAGGAGTTTTCATGGAATTCATCGACCTGCCTCCGATGCAGAAGGCCGCGGGCACGGTGCGCCTGCCGGGCTCCAAGAGTATTTCCAATCGCGTCTTGCTGCTTGCTGCGCTGGCAGAAGGCGATACGCTGGTCGAAGACCTGCTGGACTCCGACGATACGCGGGTGATGCGCAATGCGATCGTTGCCCTCGGCGTGGCGGTGACGGAGGAGGGCGAGGCGCTACGCGTGAAGGGCTGCGGCGGACGTTTCAGCAATCTGCGGGCCGATATCTTCGTCGGCAATTCCGGGCTGAGCATCCGTACTCTGGTGCCGGCCATCGTGACGAGTTTGTCTGGTTGTGCGGATGAGGCCGCCGAGGTGCGTCTGTCCGGCGTGCCGCGCATGCATGAGCGGCCGATCGGCGACCTGGTGGATGGTCTCAAACAGTTGGGCGCGCAGGTCGAGTGGCTGGGACAGGAGGGCTATCCGCCGTTGGCGCTGAAGCCCGCGGATCTTGCTGCGGAGCGGGTCAGCGTGCGCGGCAACGTGTCGAGCCAGTTCCTGACCGGTCTGCTGCAGGCCGCGCCGCTGGTGGCACGGGACAAGCCGCTGGTCATCGAGGTGGAGGGCGAGCTGATCAGCCGTCCCTACGTGGAGATCACCCTCAACCTGATGGAGCGCTTCGGCGTCTTTGTGCAACGCGAGGGCTGGAGCCGTTTCATCGTGCCGGCTGGCCAGCGCTATACGTCGCCCGGCCGCATTGCGGTGGAAGGGGATGCATCGACGGCCAGCTATTTCCTGGCTGCGGGGGCTCTGGGCGGCGGTCCGGTCCGCGTGGTCGGGGCGGGGCGCCGCAGCATCCAGGGCGACGTCAAGTTTGCCGAGGCGCTTGCGAAGATGGGGGCGCAGATCGTCTGGGGCGAAGACTGGATCGAGGCGAGCGCGCCGGCATCCGGCCGCCTGAAGGCCTTCGACCTCGACCTGAACCACATCCCCGATGCGGCCATGACGCTGGCGGTCGCCGCGCTGTTCGCGGACGGGCCCAGCGTGCTGCGCAACATCGGCAGCTGGCGGGTCAAGGAGACCGATCGCATCGCCGCGATGGCTGCCGAGCTGCGCAAGCTCGGCGCCACGGTCGAGGAGTATCCGGAAAGCATCAAGGTCATTCCGCCTGCGCAGCTCAAGCCGGCGGTGATCGATACCTACGACGACCATCGCGTGGCGATGTGCTTCTCGCTGGCGACATTGGGTGGACCCTACGTGCGCATCAACGACCCGAAGTGCGTGAACAAGACCTTCCCGGCTTACTTCACAACCTTCGCGGGCATTGCGACGCCGGCTCCGGTGGTGGCGATCGACGGTCCGTCGGCCTCCGGCAAGGGGACCGTGGCGGCGCGGGTGGCCGAGGCGCTGGGCTTCGATCATCTGGACAGCGGTGCGCTGTACCGTCTGGTGGCGTTGGCCGCTGCGCGGCAGGGGGTGGCGCTGGACGACGAGCCCCGTCTGGAGAGCATCGCCGCGGCGCTGCCGGCGCGTTTCGACGGTGATCGGGTGTTGCTGGATGGTGACGACGTGACCGAGGCTATTCGTAGCGAGGAGTGTTCGGCGGGTGCCTCCAAGGTGGCGGTGCTGCCGGCGGTGCGCGACGCGCTGTTCTGGCGGCAGCGGGCCTACCGCAAGTCGCCCGGCTTGGTGGCGGAAGGGCGTGACATGGGGTCGGTGGTTTTTCCCGATGCCGGCCTGAAGATCTTCCTGACCGCCTCCGCGGAGACGCGTGCGGAGCGACGCTATAAGCAGTTGATCGATAAAGGAATGGCTGCTAACATGACAGATCTGCTCAAAGACTTGCATGAACGTGACGCGCGGGATTCCCAGCGCGCCGTTGCGCCTTTGACGCGGGGCGAAGACGTGGTGCTGCTCGATACGTCCGGAATGACTGCCCAGCAGGCGGTCGATTTCGTGATCGAGCGGGTCGCGCCTCACAACTAATTTTTTGCTGTAAAGGATCTTCCCGAACCATGAGGAACGGGAAGGTATGTTCAACCAGGAGCCGTTTCGCGACGGTTGTAAGGTTCTTTTTTTCAATATGTCCACTGCCACCCCTGTTTCCTTCGAGGAAAGCTTTGCCGCCCTGTTTGAGGAATCCCTCAATCGTCAGGAAATGCGTGCCGGCGAGGTGATCACCGCTGAAGTCGTGCGGATCGATCAGAACTTCGTTGTCGTCAATGCTGGCCTCAAGTCCGAGAGCTACATCCCCATCGACGAGTTCCGCAGCGATCGCGGCGAAGTGACCGCTCAGGTTGGCGACTACGTTCAAGTCGCCATTGAGCAGCTCGAAGACGGCTACGGTGAAACCCGCCTTTCCCGTGACAAGGCCAAGCGTATCGCTGCCTGGAACGACCTCGACAAGGCGCTCAACGACGCGATCCTGGTCAAGGGCATGATCACGGGCAAGGTCAAGGGTGGCCTGACCGTCATGGTCAACGGCATCCGCGCATTCCTGCCGGGTTCCCTGGTGGACATGCGTCCTGTCAAGGACACCACGCCGTTTGAAGGCAAGGAATTCGAATTCCGCGTCATCAAGCTCGACCGCAAGCGCAACAACGTCGTCGTTTCCCGTCGCGCCGTGCTGGAAGCTTCCATGGGTGAAGAGCGTCAGAAGCTCCTCGAAACCCTCAAGGAAGGCACCGTCGTCAAGGGTATCGTCAAGAACATCACCGACTACGGCGCATTCGTGGATCTGGGTGGTATCGACGGCCTGCTGCACATCACCGACCTGGCATGGCGCCGTGTCCGTCACCCGTCGGAAGTTCTGTCCGTCGGCGACGAACTCGAAGCCAAGGTGCTCAAGTTCGACCAAGAGAAGAACCGCGTCTCCCTGGGCCTCAAGCAGCTCGGCGAAGATCCGTGGGTCGGCATCTCCCGTCGTTACCCGCAGGGCACCCGTCTGTTCGGCAAGGTTACCAACATCACCGACTATGGTGCATTCGTTGAAGTCGAGCAGGGCATCGAAGGCCTGGTGCACGTGTCCGAAATGGACTGGACCAACAAGAACATCCACCCGACCAAGGTTGTCCAGCTGGGCGACGAAGTCGAAGTGATGATTCTGGAAATCGACGAAGACCGTCGTCGTATCTCCTTGGGCATGAAGCAGTGCATGTCCAACCCGTGGGACGATTTCGCCATCAACCACAAGAAGGGCGACAAGGTCCGCGGCCAGATCAAGTCCCTGACCGATTTCGGCGTGTTCATCGGCCTGGAAGGTGGCATCGACGGTCTGGTTCACCTGTCCGACCTGTCCTGGTCCCTGACCGGCGAAGAAGCTGTTCGCCAGTACAAGAAGGGCGACGAAGTCGAGGCCGTGGTGCTGAACATCGACGTCGAGAAGGAGCGTATCTCTCTCGGCATCAAGCAGCTTGATGGGGATCCGTTCACCAACTTCATCGCTACCCACGACAAGAATACCCTCGTGACTGGCACCGTGAAGTCCGTGGATGCCCGTGGCGCCGTGATCGGCCTGAACAGCGATGTGGAAGGCTACCTGCGTGCGTCCGAGTTCTCCCGTGACCGCGTGGACGATCTGTCCCAGCTGCTGAAGGTCGGTGAGTCCGTCGAGGCCCTGATCGTCAACGTCGATCGCAAGACCCGCGGTATCAACCTGTCCATCCGTGCCAAGGATCAGGTCGAGCAAAACGAAGCGATGAGCAAGCTGGCTTCTGACAGCGCTTCCGCAGCCAGCGGCACCACCAACCTCGGTGCGCTGCTGAAGGCCAAGCTCAACGAGCAGAAGTAAGCGGTTCGGGCATGACCAAGTCGGAGCTCATCGCCCGGCTGGCGGAGCGTTTTCCCCAGCTGGTTGCGAAGGACGCCGAGTTCGCGGTCAAGATGATTCTCGATGCGATGACCGACGCCTTGTCGAGGGGTGATCGCATCGAGATCCGCGGCTTTGGCAGCTTTGCCTTGAATTACCGCCCCCCGCGCGTTGGGCGCAATCCCAAGTCGGGTGAAAAGGTGCAAGTGCCGGAGAAGTATGTTCCGCATTTCAAGGCAGGCAAGGAGTTGCGGGAACGCGTCGATATGATGGGTTGATTCCGTCTGAGATGCGGTCTCGTCCGGTGGCCAGAAGCTCGAGCAGGAAGGCGGCGTAAGCCGCCTTCTTTTTTTTGTCCACGTCGGGGATAATTTCGGCCATGCGTGCTCTCATATGGCTTGTCAGGCTCTTCCTCTTCTTGGTGCTGTTTGGTTTCGCGCTCAAGAACGATGAGGTTGTCGTCCTGCATTTCTTCTTCGGTGCTCAGTGGCAGGTGCCGCTGGTGCTGGTCATTCTGCTTTTTGTCGTCATCGGCGTACTGATCGGTGTGACGGCAACGCTGGCAACCGTGTATCGCCAGCATCGCGAGATCGGCTTTCTCCGTAGCCGGGCGAGCTCCAGCAGCGCCCCGGAGGCGCGCAGTAGCGTTCCTGTCGTGAGCGGTCCCGATCTTCCCGAAAGCTACTAGTACCTATGGAATTTGAACTCTGGTGGCTGCTGGCGTTCCCCCTGTTCTTTGCGCTGGGGTGGCTGGCGGCCAGAATCGACATCAAGCATTTGGTCCGGGAGTCGCGGGCACTACCGCGCACTTATCTGACGGGCCTTAATTTTTTGCTCAACGAGCAGCCGGACAAGGCGATCGATGCCTTCATTGAGGCGGTGAAAATCGATAACCAGACAGTCGAACTGCACTTTGCACTGGGTAGCCTTTTTCGCCGTCGCGGGGAAACTGATCGGGCCATCCGCATGCACCAGAACCTGGTTGATCGTGATGATCTTTCCGAGGATCAGCGTTTGCATGCGCTTTCGGAGCTTGGGCTGGATTTTCTGAAGGCGGGCCTGCTCGATCGTGCCGAGGCTGTCTTTCTGCAGTTGCGCGGTACGCGGGCCAATGATTTCGCTCTGAAGAACTTGCTGGACATCTATCAGCAGGAGAAGGACTGGCGCAAGGCCATCGATACTGCAAACGCACTGCCCGAGCACGAGAGCGTGCTCTGGGAGAAGGAGGTTTCCAACTTCCATTGCGAGCTTGCGGCCGCCGATCTGGCAAATTCCCGTTTTGACGACGCCGCCGAGAGTTTGGCTCGTGCGCTTGAAATGAACCGGAAATCCGTGCGTGCGAGCATGTTGCTTGGCGATCTCCATGCCGCGCGCGGGGATGACCGCGGAGCGTTGGAGGCCTGGAAGCGGGTCGAAAGCCAGAATCCGGTTTATCTCGCGCTGGTGGCAGAGCGGATCATGGACGCCTATCGACGTCTGGGCGAGCTGGAGCAGGGCATGCAGCTGCTGCGCAGCTATCTGGAACAGTATCCCTCGCTTGATCTGCTCGATGCCCTGTTCCAGTGGGAGCTGCAGCAGGAGGGCGCTCAGGCCGCTTATAGCCTGGTGCGCGACGAGTTGCGCCGCAATCCCACGCTGCTGGGCCTCGATAAGTTGCTTGAGGCCGCACTTCTTACTGCGCCGGCGGCTCAGCGGACCGATATCGAGCTGGTAAAAGGCTTGGTCCATGGCCATACCCGGCGCGTAGCACGTTATCGCTGTGAGGCATGTGGTTTCAAGGCGCGGCAGTTTTATTGGCGTTGTCCTGCGTGCGGTGGATGGGAAACCTATCCGCCCAAACGGACGGAAGAATTCGATCTGGCCCCTTAGCGTTTCCAGGGGCGGGCAGTTGGCGCGTTTTCTGGATTCATCATTGGAAATGAGTGTATGAAAATCACTGTAGTCGGTACTGGGTACGTGGGCTTGGTGTCAGGGGCCTGTCTGGCGGAGATGGGCAACGACGTGCTGTGCCTCGATCTGGATCCGGAGAAGATCCGGATTCTTGAGGAAGGCGGGATTCCCATTCACGAGCCGGGCCTGGATCAGGTTGTGGCACGTAACGTCGCGGCTGGTCGTCTGCATTTCACGACGGATGTCCAGGCTGCCGTGCAGTTCGGCACGATCCAGTTCATTGCCGTCGGTACTCCGCCTGACGAAGATGGTTCTGCGGATCTGCAGTACGTGCTGTCGGCAGCGCGGGCTATCGGCCGGCACATGACAGACTACAAGGTGATCGTCGACAAGAGCACCGTGCCGGTGGGCACGGCGGACAAGGTCAAGGCGGCCGTGCAGGCCGAGCTCGACGCCCGTGGCGAGTCCATTCCGTACAGCATCGTCTCCAACCCTGAGTTTCTCAAGGAAGGGGCTGCCGTCGAAGACTTCATGCGTCCGGATCGCATCGTTGTCGGTGCGGAGGACGATCAGGCTATCTTCCTGATGAAGGCCTTGTACGCGCCTTTCCAGCGCAACCATGAAAAGCTGCTGATCATGGATCTGCGCAGCGCTGAGCTGACCAAGTACGCCGCCAATGCGATGCTGGCCACCCGTATCAGCTTCATGAACGAACTGGCCTTGCTGGCCGAATCCCTCGGGGCCGACATTGAGTTGGTTCGCCAGGGTATCGGCAGCGACCCGCGTATCGGCTATCACTTCCTGTATGCGGGCTGCGGCTACGGCGGTTCCTGCTTCCCGAAGGACGTCAAGGCGCTGATCAAGACCGGCTCGGACGAAGGGCATGCGCTGTGCGTGTTGAATGCCGTGGAGGATGCCAACGATGCGCAGAAGCTCGTGCTGGTGAACAAGGTCGTCGCCGAGTTTGGCGAAGACCTGTCCGGCCGCAATTTCGCCATCTGGGGCTTGGCCTTCAAGCCGAACACCGACGACATGCGCGAGGCGCCCAGCCGGGTGATCATCGCCGAGCTGTTCCGCCGTGGCGCGACGGTGACGGCTTACGATCCGGTGGCGATGCCGGAGACGCGCCGGATTTTCGGCGATGAGCCGCGCCTGCGTTACGCTGAGCGCCCGATGCAGGCCCTCGACGAAGCAGATGCGCTGCTGATCGTGACCGAGTGGAAGGAGTTCCGCAGTCCTGACTTCGCGGTCATCAAGGAGAAGTTGAAGGCGCCAATCATCTTCGATGGGCGTAACATCTTCGATCCGAAGCTGCCGCGTCAGGCCGGCCTCACTTACCTGAGCATCGGCCGGCCGTAAGTCTGGCGCAAAACTGACAAATTGTTTCGGGGGCTTCCGTCGGAAGCCCCTTTTTCATCCGGCGGAGCCAGGCGCACGCGGTGCTGAATGGATGGCTCAGGGTTTGCTTGTCTGGCTTGAGGCGGCATTCGGTATGATCGCTTCAATCCGGCATCCCATTGGACGGAATCATGGAATTCAAAACACTCGAGGACTACGTGGGGCAAACCCCGCTGGTCCGTCTCAAGCGTATTACTGCAGGGCGCAACAACGTCATCCTGGCCAAGCTGGAAGGTAACAACCCGGCGGGCTCGGTGAAGGACAGGCCGGCGATGTCGATGATTCTGCGGGCTGAGTTGCGTGGCGACATTCGCCCTGGCGACACGCTGATCGAAGCAACCAGCGGCAACACCGGTATCGCGCTGGCGATGGCGGCGGCGATCCGCGGCTACGGCATGATCCTGGTCATGCCGGAGAATCAGAGCATCGAGCGCCGGCAGACGATGCGCGCCTTCGGTGCCGAGCTGGTGCTGACCCCGAAAGAGGGCGGCATGGAGCTGGCCCGAGACGTGGCCGAAAAAATGCGCGATGAAGGTCGTGGCGTGATCCTCGACCAATTCGCCAATCCGGACAATCCCCAGGCGCACATTGATGGCACCGGGCCGGAGATCTGGCAACAGACCGGTGGAATGATCACCCACTTCATCAGCAGCATGGGTACTACTGGCACCATCATGGGCGTCTCCGTCTACCTGAAGGCGCAGAATCCGGCGATCCAGATCATCGGTTGCCAGCCAACCGAAGGCGCGCAGATTCCAGGGATCCGCAAGTGGCCTGAGGCGTATCTGCCGAAGATCTACGACAAGAGCAAGGTTGATCACCTGGAGTACGTGGCTCAGGCTGACGCCGAAGAAATGACCCGCCGTCTGGCGCGGGAGGAGGGCATCTTCGCCGGCATTTCCTCCGGCGGCGCCATGCATGTCGCGCTGCGCCTGGCTGAGCAGGTCGAGAATGCGGTCATTGTCTCGGTCGTCTGCGACAGAGGTGACCGTTATCTGTCCACCGGGGTATTTCCTGCCTGATGGCTGCCTTGGCCACCACCCTCGTCTTCGACATCGAGACGATCCCGGATGTCGAGGGGATTCGCGTCCTGCACGGGTTGCCCGCTGAACTCCCGGGCGAGGAGGTGGCCGAGTTCGCGTTTCAGCAGCGGCGGGCAGCGAACGGCACCGACTTCCTGCCCCATCATCTGCAGCGGGTCGTCACGATTTCCTGCGCGTTGCGGGATGCGAGCCAGTTCCGGGTCTTTTCCCTGTCGGAGCCGGAGTGCACGGAAGGGCAGTTGATCCAGCGCTTCTTTGACGGTATCGAGCGTTTCACTCCGCAGATCGTGTCGTGGAACGGCGGCGGCTTCGATCTGCCGGTACTGCATTATCGCGGCATGCTGCACGGCATCGCCGCGCCGCGGTACTGGGATCTGGGAGATGGTGATTTCCACGACTCCCGCGATTTCAAGTGGAACAACTACATCAGCCGCTACCATACCCGCCATCTGGATCTGATGGACCTGCTCGCGCTGTATCAGCCGCGAGCCAATGCGCCGCTGGATGATCTGGCCAAGCTGATGGGTTTTCCGGGCAAGCTGGGCATGGATGGTTCGGCAGTCTGGAAGGGGTACTGCGAAGGGCGCATTGGTGAGATCCGCGATTACTGCGAGACTGATGTAGTCAACACCTACCTGGTGTTCCTGCGTTTTCAGCTGATGCGTGGTGCGCTCGACAAGGCGCAGTACGACGTGGAGATCGCATTCGTGCGGGAGTCTCTCGGTCGTGTGGCGGCGCCCCATTGGCAGCGCTTTCTGGCGGCCTGGCCGCAGATGGAAGCGGGGAATGAAAATAGTGTTGACAGTTTCTGAGGTTCATCTATAATGCGGGCTTCTTAGGCGCGTAGCTCAGCTGGTTAGAGCACCACCTTGACATGGTGGGGGTCGTTGGTTCGAGTCCAATCGCGCCTACCAAACACCTAAGAGGAAAACGCAATGTTTCGAACTTGCAGCTTTCTAGGCTAAGTAGGGTCGAGTCTGCTGTAAGGCGTTTTTCGGTAGAGAAAAAAGTGCGGCTCGGCCGCACTTTTTTTTTGCCCAGATTTTTCCTTTGAGCGAGCCATCATGCCCAACATCACCCTGCCCGACGGTTCTGTTCGCAGTTTTGAGCAGCCTGTAACCATTGCCCAGGTTGCTGCGTCGATTGGTACTGGCCTTGCCAAGGCGGCGCTTGCCGGCAAGATTGAAGGCAAACTGGCTGATACCTCCTGTCTGATCGAGTCCGATGTGGCGCTGTCGATCGTCACGGACAAGGATCCTGACGGTCTCGAGGTGATCCGTCACTCGACGGCCCACTTGTTGGCCTATGCGGTCAAGGAACTGTTTCCGGAAGCGCAGGTGACCATTGGGCCGGTGATCGAAAACGGTTTCTACTACGACTTTTCCTACAAGCGTCCGTTCACGCCGGAAGATCTGGTGGCGATCGAGGCGCGCATGGCCGAGCTTGCCAGGCGTGATATTCCCGTTGAGCGCCGTGTGCTGCCGCGGGATGAGGCCGTGGCGTACTTCAAGTCCATTGGCGAGCATTACAAGGCCGAGATCATTGCGTCGATCCCGGAAGATCAGGATGTGTCCCTGTATCGGGAGGGTGATTTCACCGACCTGTGTCGCGGCCCGCACGTGCCGTCCACTGGCAAGCTGAAAGTGTTCAAGCTGATGAAGGTGGCTGGCGCCTACTGGCGCGGCGACTCCAAGAACGAGATGCTGCAGCGCATCTACGGTACCGCCTGGGCCAAGAAGGAAGACCAGGAGGCCTACCTGCATATGCTGGAAGAGGCCGAGAAGCGGGATCACCGCCGCCTGGGCAAGCAGCTCGATCTCTTCCATCTGCAGGAAGAGGCGCCGGGACTGGTGTTCTGGCATCCCAATGGCTGGACGGTCTGGCAGGCGGTCGAGCAGTACATGCGCGCCGTCTATCGCGACAATGGCTACCAGGAGGTACGCTGCCCGCAGATCCTGGATCGTTCCCTGTGGGAGAAGTCCGGCCATTGGGAGCACTACAAGGCCAACATGTTCACCACCGAGTCGGAAAGTCGCGATTACGCGGTGAAGCCTATGAACTGCCCGGGGCACATCCAGATCTTCAATTCCGATCTGCGCTCCTATCGCGAGCTGCCGCTCCGCTACGGCGAGTTCGGAGCCTGCCACCGCAATGAACCGTCGGGTGCGCTGCACGGCATCATGCGGGTGCGTGGCTTCACGCAGGACGATGGGCATATCTTCTGTACAGAAGATCAGATTGAGGCCGAAGTCACCGCCTTCAATGCACTGGTTCGCAAGGTTTATGCGGATTTCGGTTTCAAGGATGTGGCCGTCAAGCTCGCGCTGCGTCCGGATAGCCGGGTGGGCTCGGACGATGTGTGGGACAAGGCCGAGAGTGGCCTGCGTTCCGCGCTGCGTGCCAGCGGCCTGGAGTGGGAGGAGTTGCCGGGTGAGGGCGCCTTCTATGGTCCGAAGATCGAGTTCCACATCAAGGATGCGATTGGCCGCTCCTGGCAGTGCGGTACCGTCCAGGTGGACTTTTCAATGCCGACCCGCCTCGGGGCCGAGTATGTGGGCGAAGATAACGGTCGCCATACGCCGGTGATGCTGCACCGCGCCATTCTGGGTTCGCTGGAGCGCTTCATCGGTATCCTGATCGAAAACTATGCGGGAGCCCTGCCCATGTGGCTGGCGCCGGTGCAGGCGGTGGTGCTGAATATCTCCGAATCCCAGGTGGATTACGTCACGGAAGTGGTCAGTTCCCTGCGCGCGCGCGGCTTCCGCGTTGAGGCCGATTTGCGCAACGAAAAGATTACTTATAAAATACGCGAACATAGCGTGCGTAAGTTGCCGTACATCCTTGTCGTGGGCGACAAGGAAAAGGCAGCTAATGTAGTGGCCGTGCGCGCCCGAGGCAATCAAGACCTCGGTCAACTGACCCTCGATTCGGTTGTTGAGCGTTGGCAGCAAGAGGTTTCCTCGTTTGCTGGCACGGCCTGATTTTTTGTTTTCATAGGAGATTTGAACCATCGCTCAGGAAAAGAAGCTGCGCATCAACGGCGAAATTAGTGTGCCGGAAGTGCGCCTGACGGGTGAGGACGGTGAGCAGATCGGCATCGTTTCTCTGCGTGCTGCACTGGAAGCGGCTGAAGAGGCCGGTGTAGATCTGGTAGAGATCGCGCCGATGGCCAAGCCGCCGGTGTGTCGCTTGATGGACTTCGGCAAGTACAAGTACGAAGAAGCCAAGCGCGCCCACGAGGCCAAGCAGAAGCAGAAGCAGATCCAGGTCAAGGAGGTCAAGCTGCGTCCGGGTACGGACGAGAACGACTACCAGATCAAACTGCGTAACCTGATCAAGTTCCTGAACGATGGTGACAAAGCCAAGGTGACGCTCCGTTTCCGCGGTCGCGAAATGGCTCACCAGGAGTTCGGCATGCGCCAGCTCGAGCGAATCAAGGCCGACCTGGACGAAATCGCCCAGGTCGAGCAGATGCCGAAGATGGAAGGGCGCCAGATGATCATGGTCATCGCGCCGAAGAAGAAGCACTAAGGATTTTCGGAGCCTTCGGGCTCCGGAGTACGGTGGACAGCATAGTCCGCCGGAACAAGTGGTGACGGGTTGTTGAAGCGTTTCCGAAAGTCGGAAGCCACCTGGCACCATGATATAAGTGGAGTACTTCATGCCCAAGATGAAGACCAAGAGCGGCGCCGCCAAGCGGTTCAAGATCCGCGCTTCCGGTAGCATCAAGCGTTCGCAGGCGTTCAAGCGCCACATCCTGACCAAGAAGACCACCAAGAGCAAGCGCCAGCTGCGCGGCATGACTGCCGTGCATGCTTCGGACGAAAAGTCCATCCGCGCAATGATGCCTTACGCTTGATTTAGGAGAACGCAATGCCCCGAGTTAAACGCGGTGTAACCGCTCGCGCCCGCCACAAGAAAGTCCTCGATCAAGCCAAGGGCTATCGCGGCCGTCGCAAGAACGTATATCGGATCGCCAAGCAGGCGGTGATGAAGGCCGGTCAGTACGCTTACCGTGACCGTCGTCAGCGCAAGCGTCAGTTCCGTGCCCTGTGGATCGCCCGTATCAACGCGGCCGCCCGTGAAGTTGGTCTGACCTACAGCCGCTTCATGAACGGTCTGAAGAAGGCCTCCATCGAAGTGGACCGCAAGGTTCTGGCCGACCTGGCCGTGTTCGACAAGCCCGCTTTTGCGGCGCTCGCCGAACAAGCCAAGGCCAAGCTCGCTGCGTAATCTTGCGTAGCACGAAAAAAGGAGGCCTAGCCTCCTTTTTTTTGTCCTGAACCCGGGATAAGACAGGAAAAATGGATCAACTCGATCAACTCGTCGCGCAAGCCGGCGTGGATTTCGCCGCCGCCGCGGACGGAGCAGCCCTGGAGGCCGCCAAGGCGCGCTACCTGGGCAAGGGCGGTTCCCTCACTGAACTGCTGAAGGGCCTCGGCAAACTCGATCCGGAAGCCCGCAAGACAGCCGGTGCCGAGATCAACAAGGCCAAGGCCGCCATCGAAGCGCAGCTCAACGCGCGCCGCGATGCGCTGCAACAGGCCGCGCTCGAAGCGCAATTGGCTGCCGAAGCGCTGGATGTGACCCTGCCTGGCCGTGGCGCCGGCATCGGTGGTCTCCACCCGGTGGTGCGTACGTTGGAGCGTGTCGAACAACTGTTCCGCTCCATTGGCTTCGATGTGGCCGAAGGGCCGGAGATCGAGACCGACTTCTACAATTTCACGGCATTGAACACCCCGGCCAACCATCCGGCCCGTTCGATGCACGACACCTTCTATCTGGAAAACGGCGAGGGCGTGCTGCTGCGCACCCACACCAGTCCGGTCCAGATCCGCGCGATGCAGGCCCACGTCGAGGCCTACAAGGATTGCGACACGATGCCCGAGCTGCGCGTGATCGCGCCGGGCCGCGTCTACCGCGTCGACTCCGATGCCACCCACTCCCCGATGTTCCACCAGGTCGAAGGCCTGTGGGTGGGCGAGAGCGTCAGCTTTGCCGACCTGAAGGGCGTGGTTGCCGACTTCCTGCGCAGCTTCTTCGAGAGCGACGACCTGCAGGTGCGCTTCCGTCCGTCCTTTTTCCCGTTCACCGAGCCGTCCGCCGAGATCGACGTGGCGTTCATGAGCGGCGCGCTGAAGGGGCGTTGGCTGGAGATCGCCGGCTGCGGCATGGTTCATCCCAACGTATTGCGCTTCGGCGGCATCGACCCCGAGCGTTACACCGGCTTTGCTTTCGGCATGGGGCCCGACCGGCTGACCATGCTGCGGTATGGCGTCAATGACCTTCGCCTGTTCTTCGAAGGCGATCTTCGTTTCCTCGGTCAATTCAGGTAAGCCATGCAATTCTCAGAACTCTGGTTGCGCAGCTTCGTCAGTCCGGACCTCGATTCGGATGCGCTTGGGCATTTGCTCACGATGGCGGGGCTGGAAGTGGAAGAGCAGGACGGCGTGGCCGCCCAGTTTTCCAAGGTGGTGGTCGCGCAGATCGTCGAGGCTGAAAAGCACCCCAACGCCGATAAGCTGCGCGTCTGCAAGGTGGACGCGGGGCAGGGCGAGCTGCTGCAGATCGTCTGCGGTGCGCCGAATGCGGCCGCGGGCATCAAGATTCCGTGCGCGCTGGTGGGCGCCGACCTGGCCGGCTTCGGCATCAAGGCGGCCAAGCTGCGCGGCGTCGAATCCTTCGGAATGCTGTGTTCCGCCAAGGAGCTGGGCGTCTCCGAAGAGAGCAACGGCCTGCTGGTGCTGCCGGAAGATGCGCCTGTCGGCACGGACCTGCGCGAATACCTCGACCTCAACGACACGCTGTTCACCATCAAGCTGACGCCGAACCGCGCAGACTGCCTGAGCCTGACCGGCATCGCCCGTGAAGTGGCGGCGCTGACCGGCAAGCCGCTCAGCCTGCCGGCGAGCGAGCCAGTGGCGCCGGTCCACGACGCCGTGCGCGGCATCATGCTCGATGCACCGGAAGCCTGCCCGCGTTACGCCGGCCGGATCATCCGCGGCGTCGATGCCAAGGCCGCGACGCCCGACTGGATGAAGCAGCGCCTGGCCCGCAGCGGCATCCGCTCGATCAGCGCGCTGGTGGACGTCACCAACTACGTGATGCTCGAACTGGGCCAGCCGCTGCATGCCTTCGACGAGGCCAAGCTGAACGGCGCCATTCACGTGCGTTTCCCGACGGCGGGCGAGCAGGTGCTGCTGCTCAACGGTCAGACCGTGACGCCGGCGGCCGACACCCTGCTGATCGCCGACGAATCCCGTGCGCTGGCACTGGCCGGCATCATGGGCGGCGAGGAAAGCGGCATCACCCTGGAAACCACCGATCTGTTCCTCGAGAGCGCCTTCTTCGCGCCGGACGCGATCGCCGGCCGTGCGCGCGCCTACGGCTTCTCGTCGGATGCGTCCTACCGCTTCGAGCGCGGCGTCGACTTCGCGCTGGCTGGCCAGGCCATCGAGAGGGCGACCCGCCTGATCCTGGACATCTGCGGTGGTTCCGCCGGTCCCGTGAACGAAGTCGTCGATGCGGCCAAGCTGCCCGCCCGTGCGCCGATCCGCCTGCGCGCTGCCCGTGTGCGCCGCGTGCTGGGTATTCAGCTGACGGCCGACCACGTCGCCGAGATGTTCATCCGCCTGAATCTCCAGGTGGCCCGTGACGGCGAGGATTTCGTCGTGACGCCGCCCTCCTACCGCTTCGACCTGGAGATAGAGGAAGACCTCATCGAGGAAATCGCCCGCCTGCACGGCTACGACAACATCCCGACCGTCGCCCCGAAGGGCCCGATCAGCATGTTGCCGCGCCCCGAGGCCCGCCGCGACACGATGAGCATTCGCCGCCTGATCGCCGGCCGCGAGTACCAGGAAGTCATCAACTTCGCCTTCGTCGAAGAAGCCTGGGAGAAGGATTTCAGCGGCAACGCCGATCCGGTCCGCCTGGCCAACCCGATTGCCAGCCAGATGAGCGTGATGCGCTCCAGCCTGATCGGTGGTCTGGTGTCCAACGTGGTGACCAACCGCAAGCGTCAGACCAATCGCGTCCGTGTTTTCGAGATCGGCCGCTGCTTCGCCAAGGATGCCGCGGGCAAGCCGGTGGAGGGGTACCACCAGCCGTTGCGTGCAGCGGCGCTGGCGGCCGGCCTGGCCAAGGCCGAGCAGTGGGGCGAGTCCAACCGCAACGTGGATTTCTACGACGTCAAGGCGGACCTGGAAGCGTTGCTGTTCCCGCGTGTCGCCGAGTTCGAGCGGGCCTCCCATCCGGCCCTGCATCCAGGCCGTTCCGCACGTGTGCTGCTCGATGGCCGCGAAATCGGTTTCATCGGCGAACTGCACCCGATCTGGGTTCAGCGCTATGAGCTGGGTACGGCGCCGGTGGCCTTCGAGATCGAACTCGACGCGCTGCTCGGCACGGTGACGCCGGCTTACAAGGAACTGTCCCGCTTCCCAGCGGTGACCCGTGACCTAGCGCTGGTGGTTGAGCAGAATGTGACGGCGGCAAGTCTGCTGAAGGGCCTGCAGCAGGTGGCTCCGGCTATTGTGCAGCGCATCGAACTGTTCGACCAATACCAGGGCAAAGGTATCGAGCCGAACCGGAAAAGCCTTGCTTTCCGCGTAGTTATGCAAGAAACTCAGCGGACTCTGGAGGACGCTGAAGTGGATGCCGCGATGACTGCCCTGACCCGCCATGCCGAAGAAAACCTCGGCGCGAAGCTGAGGGCTTGAGTCAATATGGGTATGACACTTACCAAGGCGGAACTCGCCGACATGCTGTTTGAACAGGTGGGGCTCAACAAGCGCGAGGCCAAGGACATGGTCGAGTGCTTCTTCGAGGAAATCCGCCTGGCGCTGGAGCGGGGGGATTGCGTCAAGCTCTCTGGCTTCGGCAACTTCCAGCTCCGTGAGAAGCCGCAGCGTCCTGGTCGAAATCCCAAGACTGGCGAAGAGATCCCCATCACCGCCCGGCGTGTGGTGACTTTCCACGCCAGCCAGAAGCTCAAGGCCAATGTGGAGCAACTGAGCGATGTCGCAAAGTGAAGTTCCGGCGATAGCCGAATTGCCGCCGATTCCCGCCAAGCGCTATTTCACCATCGGTGAGGTCAGCGATCTGTGCGGGGTCAAGCCCCATGTGCTGCGTTACTGGGAGCAGGAGTTCACCCAGCTGCGGCCAGTCAAGCGGGGCGGCAACCGGCGCTACTATCAGCATCACGAAGTGCTGCTGATTCGCCGGATTCGCGAACTGTTGTACCGGGACGGCTTCACCATTTCCGGCGCGCGCAACCAGCTCGGTGAGCTGGGGGTGCGCAAGCTCGAAGACGTGGAAGAGGCCGCCGGTTTGCGCGGGCAGCTCAGTGACATCCGCGCCGAGATCAAGTCCATTCTTGACGATCTGCGTCGCTGACCCGCCGGCGCACTACACAGCTTCCAAACTCTCCCGGCGGTCCCGCATCCGGACCGCCTTTTTTTGGGACTTTCCCCATGACTTATTGTGTCAGCATGCTGCTCGATGCGGGTATGGTTTTCCTGTCGGATTCTCGTACCAATGCGGGCGTCGACCACATCAATACCTTCCGCAAGATGTCCATCTTCCAGCGCCCCGGCGAGCGGGTGATGGTCCTGATGAGCTCGGGCAACCTGGCGATTACGCAGCAGTTGGTGTCGATGCTGCGCGAAGCGATGGCAGCCCAGGATGGGCGGGAAAACCTGTGGTCGGTGCCGAACATGTTCGAGGCGGCCCGGCACGTGGGCGACACGCTGCGTGAGGTGCATCGGCGGGATGCCGACGCGCTGCAGAGCTTCGGCATCGATTTCACCGCGGCGCTGATTCTCGGCGGGCAGATCGGCGATGAAGCACCGCGCCTGTTCCACATCTACGCGGCCGGCAACTTCATCGAAGCCACGCCGGATACGCCGTACTTCCAGATCGGCGAGTCCAAGTACGGCAAGCCGATCATCGACCGCGTCGTGAAGAGCCAGACCAGCCTGGACGAGGCGGCCAAGCTGGCGCTGATCTCCATGGATTCGACGATCCGCTCGAACCTGTCGGTGGGCGTGCCCCTCGATCTGGCCATCCTCAAGACCGATGAGCTCAAGATTTCGTCCCACGTCAGCATCGATGCGAAGAACGAATACTTCGCGATGATCCGCAACCGCTGGAGCGAAGCCCTCGGCCACGCCTTCGACGAACTGCCCAACCCCGACTGGCTCAGCGGCGAAGCGGCTCCGAAGGGCGACGCCTAGCGCCACAGGGCCTGGCCCGTCCAGGGCCGGGCCGTTGTTAGGGCGTCGTCGCTTCGGATGGCTCGTTGAGCGACAGCCAGTACAGGCCCAGTTGCCCGACGGCCTGCAGGAAGCGTTCGAAATCCACCGGCTTGCGGATGTAGCTGTTGGCGCCGAGGCGGTAGGCCTCGGAAATGTCCTGGTGTTCCTTCGAGGTGGTCAGCACGACCACTGGCAATAGAGCGGTGCGCTCGTCCGCGCGGATGCGGCGCAGCACTTCGAGGCCGTCGATGCGCGGCAGCTTGAGGTCGAGCAGCACGAAGGCCGGCATCACCAGCGGGTCGCGTGCCGCATGCTGCCCGGTGCAGAATAGGTAATCCAGCGCTTCGACCCCATCCCTGGCGACCACCACCTGGTTGCTGATCTTGTTCTTGCTGAATGCCCTCAGCGTCAGGGCTTCGTCGTCGGGATTGTCCTCGACGAGAAGAATCGGGCGATCGGTCGCCATAGGGACTCCTTGATCCTGCCTTTATGTTCTTGTGTGTGTCTTTCCATTGGGTGGGGCTGGATCCGGAAGGGTCCAACCCCCGCACATGATCATAAGTACGGCAGGAGCAGGAATAGGTTGACCGATTTCTCGCTGAAAATCACTTTTACGATAGTTGACCGGCTTCGAGGACAAAAATCTTGTCATCGCCGCCCGGGGCGGATACCCAGGTCGGGGCGAGGCTGGGGAAGGCTTCGTCGACGATGTGCCGGTTGTGGCCGACTTCGATGGCTAGCAGGCCATCTGGCGTCAGGAAGCGGCGCGCATCGACCAGCAGCTTGCGCACGAGGTCGAGGCCGTCCTCGCCGGAGCCGAGGGCCAGGCCGGGTTCGTGCAGGTATTCCGCCGGCAGGCTGTCCATGGATTCCTGCGTGACGTAGGGCGGGTTGCTGAGGATGAAGTCGAACTTCTGCTCGGGAACCGCCGCGAAGCCGTCCGACAGCACCAGCTTGATGCGGCCCTCGAGACCATAGGCGGCGATGTTCTCGGCGGCGACGTCAAGGGCGTCCTGGGAGATGTCCACGGCGACGATCTCGGCATTGGGGAAGGCATGGGCCATCAGGATGGCCAGGCAGCCGGAGCCGGTGCACATGTCCATCGCCGAGGTGACGGCTTCCGGATCGGTGATCCACGGGCCGAAACCGTCGTGCAGCAATTCGGCGAAGTAGGAGCGCGGAATGATGACGCGCGGGTCCACCTTGAAACGGAAGTCGCCGAGCCAGGCCTCCCCGGTGATGTAGGCAGCGGGCAGGCGCTCGGCCGCGCGCTTCTCGATGACCTCGAAGATGTCCTCCCGCTCGTCGCTGGGGATGCAGGCGTCGAGGAAGGGTTCGAGGCGGTCGAGGGGCAGCGCGAGGGTGTGCAGGATCAGGTAGACGGCCTCGTCGTAGGCGTCCTGCAGGCCATGGCCGTAGAAGCAGCCGGCCCGGTTGAAGCGGGTGACCCCGTAACGAATCCAGTCGCGCACGGTGACGAGTTCAGCCAGCGGGCCATGCTCGTGTTCATGCTCGTCCTCTTGGTCGTGGTCATGCGCGTGGTCGTGTTCGTCGTGGTGGGTCATGCCGGTTCCGATGCAGTCAACAGGTTTTCGAGGGTGCGGCGATAGATCGCGGACAGGGGCTCGATGGCGTCCACCGCGATGCACTCGTTGAGCTTGTGGATGGTGGCGTTCACCGGGCCGAATTCGACGACCTGCGGGCAGATGTCGGCGATGAAGCGGCCGTCGGAGGTGCCGCCGGTGGTGGACAGTTCGGTATCGAGACCGACGGTGTCGCGGATCGCGCCGGACAGGGCCGTCACCAGGCTGCCGCGGGGCGTCAGGAAGGGCTTGCCGCCGAGGGTCCAGGCGAGGTCGTAGTCGAGGCCGTGGCGGTCGAGGATCGCATGGACCTTGGCCTTCAGGTCGTCGGCGGTATGCACCGTCGCGAAGCGGAAGTTGAACAGCACTTCCAGCGCACCGGGAATCACGTTGGTGGCGCCGGTGCCGGCCTTGATGTTGGACATCTGCCAGGACGTGGGCGGGAAGTACTCGTTGCCTTCGTCCCAGGTGACGGAGGCCAGCTCGGCGAGGGCCGGCGCGGCCAGGTGGATGGGGTTCTTGGCCAGGTGCGGGTAGGCGATGTGGCCCTGCACGCCCTTTACGGTCAGCTTGCCGGACAGGCTGCCACGGCGGCCGTTCTTGATGGTGTCGCCAAGGGTATCGACGGAGGTCGGTTCGCCGACGATGCAGAAATCGAGCGTCTCGCCACGGGCCCGGAGGGTTTCGACGACCAGTGTGGTGCCGTGGGTGGCGTCGCCTTCCTCGTCCGAGGTCAACAGCAGCGCGATCGAACCGGCGTGGTCGGGATGGACGGCGACGAAGGCTTCGATGGCGGTCACGAAGGCCGCCAGGGACGACTTCATGTCGGCGGCGCCGCGGCCGTACAGGAAGCCGTCACGCTCGGTGGGCACGAAAGGGTCGGAATGCCACTCGGCCAGCGGGCCGGTGGGGACGACGTCGGTATGGCCGGCAAAGACCACCAGCGGGCTCTGCGTGCCGCGACGGGCCCACAGGTTGCTGACGCCACCGCCGTCGATACGTTCGCAGACAAAGCCCAGCGGCGCGAGGCGGGCGGCGATGAGTTCGAGGCAGCCGGAGTCCTGCGGGGTGACGGACGGGCGGGCGATGAGTTCGCGGGTCAGGGCCTGGGTCGGCAGGTCCGTGGTCTGGGGGGCGTTCATGTCTTGTTGTTAGTCGTCGTTGTTGAGTTCGAGGGTGAACTCCCGGAAGGAGGAGCCGTCGGGCTCTGTCCGCTCGAAATCGATGGTGGAGGGCGGCCGGGTGTTGTTGTTCTTGTCGCCGCCGGTGGGGCCAAGCTGGGCGTTGTTGATCAGCCAGGACAGGTTGGTGGGCGAATCTGAGTTGGCCAGCGCCTCGTCGAGGGTGATGAGCTTTTCCTTGTAGAGGCGGAACAAGTCCTGCTCGAAGGTGCGAGAGCCCTGCGCCAGGCTCTGCTCCATGGCTTCGCGGATCGCCGAGATCTCACCGCGCTCGATGAGTTCGGCCACCTGGCGGGAATGCAGCAGGATCTCCACCGACGGGATGCGGCCGCCGTCCGGGCGCTTGACCAGCCGCTGGGAGATGATGCAGCGCAGCGTCGCGGCCAGGTCGAGGGACAGCAGCGTGCGGGCGTCCAGCGGGAAGAAGCTGAAGATGCGGTTCAGCGCGTGGTAGGCGTTGTTGGCGTGCAGCGTGGCCAGGCACAGGTGGCCGGTCTGGGCGTAGGCGAGGGCGGCCTGCATGGTCTCCCGGTCGCGGATTTCACCGATCAGGATGCAGTCGGGGGCCTGGCGCATCGCGCTGCGCAGCGCGTTCTGCCAGTCGAGCGTGTCGCTGCCGATTTCGCGCTGGTTGACCAGCGACATCTTGTGCTTGAACAAGTATTCGATCGGGTCTTCGATGGTCAGGATGTGACCGGAGCGGTTCTCGTTACGGTAGTCGATCATCGACGCGATGGTCGTCGACTTGCCGGAGCCGGTGGCGCCGACCACCAGAACCAGGCCGCGCTTTTCCATGATGACTTCGGACAGCACCGGCGGCAGGCCCAGGCTGTCGAGGCGCGGAATGTCGCCGAGGATGTAGCGGACGACGATGGCGATGCTGTTGCGCTGCCAGAAGATGTTGATCCGGAAGTTGCCCATGTCCCGCCGGCCGAAGGAGAGGTTCATCTCCTTGTGCTTCTCGAAGCGCTCGACCTGCTCGGGCGACATCATTTCGTAGGCCATGCGGTGGATCATCGTCGGATCCATCGACTGCTGGTTGATCGGCAGCGTGTTGCCGTCGATCTTGATGTGGATCGGGGTGCCGACGGTAATGAAGATGTCCGAGGCCTTCTTTTCGGCCATCAGGGCAAAGAGCTTGTCGATGATCATCGGGCGGCCCGAGAAAAGAACAGGGCCGCCCCTGGAGGGCGGCCCGTGAAGGGGGGAAGGTCAGTCGCGCAGCAGTTCGTTGATGCTGGTCTTGGCGCGGGTCTGGGCGTCCACCTTCTTGACGATCACGGCACAGTACAGGCTGTACTTGCCGTCGGCGGAGGGCAGGTTGCCGCTGACCACCACGGAACCTTCGGGGATGCGGCCATAGGTGATTTCACCGGTGGCACGGTCGTAGATCTTGGTGCTCTGGCTGATGTACACGCCCATGGAGATGACGCAATTGTCTTCCACGATGACGCCTTCGACGACTTCGGAGCGGGCGCCGACGAAGCAGTTGTCGCCGATGATGGTCGGGTTGGCCTGCAGGGGCTCCAGCACGCCACCGATGCCGACGCCGCCGGACAGGTGCACGTTTTTGCCGATCTGGGCGCAGGAACCGACGGTGGCCCAGGTGTCGACCATGGTGCCTTCGCCAACGTAGGCGCCGATGTTCACGTAGGAGGGCATCAGCACGACGCCCTTGCCGATGAAGCTGCCCTTGCGCGCCACGGCGTTCGGCACGACGCGGAAGCCGCCAGCGGCGAAATCGTGGGCGTCGTAGTTGTCGAACTTGGTCAGCACCTTGTCGAAGTAGCGGGTGTCGCCGCCCTGCATGATCTTGTTGTCATGGGTGCGGAAGTACAGCAGTACGGCCTTCTTGATCCACTGGTGGGTGACCCACTCGCCGTTGATCTTTTCGGCGACGCGCAGCTTGCCCTGGTCCAGCTCTTCGATCACATGCTCGATGACCTCGATCTGCTCCTTGGTGGCGCTGGCGGCAGACAGGTCGGCGCGGCGCTCCCATAGTTCTTCGATGAGGGCGGCGAAGGGGTTTTCGTGATTGGGCATGATGTGAATGGATGCAGTCATGAATTGTTCGAAAGTCGTTGGGCGAAAGTGGCGACTCGGGTGGCCGCCTCGACACACTCTGCCAGTTCGGCTACCAGCGCGATACGGACAAACCCCGCGCCGGGATTGACGCCGTGGGCTTCGCGCGCCAGATAGCTGCCGGGCAGAACCGTTACATTATATTCGGCCTGCAGGCGGCGGGCGAATTCGGTATCGCTGAGCCCCAGCTGGTCCACCCGCGACCACAGGTAGAAGCCGGCATCGGGGCGTTCCACGTCCAGGTGGGCGGCGATCAGCGGGGTGATGCGGTCGAACTTCTCGCGGTACTGGCGGCGGTTCTCGGCCACGTGGGCCTCGTCGTTCCAGGCCGCGGCGGAGGCCGCCTGCACGGACGGGCTCATCGCGCAGCCGTGGTAGGTGCGGTAGAGCAGGAAGCGCTTGAGGATGGCCGCATCGCCGGCCACGAAACCGGAGCGCATGCCCGGCACGTTGGAGCGCTTGGACAGGCTGGAGAACATCACCACGTTGCGGAAATCGCTGCGGCCGAGGCGATGCGCGGCTTCGAGGCCGCCGATCGGCAGATTGGCGTCGTCGAAGTAGATCTCCGAATAGCACTCGTCGGCGGCGATCACGAAGTTGTAGCGGTCGGACAGCTCGAACAGGCGTTTCCATTCATCCAGCGACAGCACGCGGCCGGTCGGGTTGCCGGGCGAGCATACGTAGACGAGCTGGATCCGCTGCCAGTCGGCTTCGGGGATGGAGTCGAAGTTCGACCCGAAGTTGTCCTCCGGCAAGTTGTTGATGAAGTAGGGCTGGGCGCCGGCGAGGTAGGCCGCGCCTTCGTAGATTTGATAGAACGGGTTCGGGCAGACCACCAGTGCCCCGGGCTTGGAGCCGTCCACGACGCACTGGGCGAAGGCGAACAGCGCCTCGCGGGAGCCGTTGACCGGCAGCACCTGGGTGCCGGCATTCACGGAAGGCAGGCCATAGCGACGCTCCAGCCAGCCGGCGATGGACTGGCGCAGCTGTTCGGAACCCTGGGTGGTGGGGTAGTTGGCCAGGCCGCCGAGGTTGTCGATCAGTGAGTCGCGGATGAAGGCCGGCGTGGCGTGCTGGGGTTCGCCGATGGACAGGCGGATCGGCGAGTACTCCGCCGGCGGCACGATGCCGTCGAACAGGGCACGCAGCTTTTCGAAGGGATAGGGGTGGAGTTCCTGGAGATGCGGATTCACTTTCGGCGGATGTCCTGTGTTTGGGCCCTCGATGGGCATTCGTGGCGCCGGCGCGGGGCCCGGCTTGGCCGCTGTCGGTGCGGCATGGGGGAGAGCAGTCAGCCCTGTGGCCTCGTTTTGGGCCGGTGGTATTATAGCGGCGGCCGTTAATGCGGCACTGCAGCATCAGCGGCGTTCCCGCCTCCTGTCCCTCGTTTTCTGGAATCCCGTGCGCCTCGCCAAACTCAAGCTTGCCGGCTTCAAGACCTTCGTCGACCCGACGACCGTGCTCACCCCGGGCAACCTGGTGGGCGTCGTCGGGCCGAATGGTTGCGGCAAGTCGAACATCATCGACGCGGTGCGCTGGGTGCTCGGCGAGTCGCGCGCCTCGGCGCTGCGCGGCGGGTCGATGCAGGACGTCATCTTCAATGGCTCGACGACCCGCAAGCCGGTGTCGCGGGCCAGCGTCGAGCTGGTCTTCG
Source organism: Zoogloea sp. GW822-FHT05C07 (assembly GCF_058800215.1). NCBI lineage: Bacteria > Pseudomonadati > Pseudomonadota > Betaproteobacteria > Rhodocyclales > Zoogloeaceae > Zoogloea > Zoogloea sp. GW822-FHT05C07. Next base: position 362,767 of record NZ_CM179510.1, on the reverse strand, counting down.
ACAATGCCGAGGGACGCGCCGCCGGCCAGTGGAAGCCCTATGCCGAAGTGGCGGTAAAGCGGGTCCTCGACCGCAGCGGCGAATCCACCTATTTCATCAACGGCGTGCAGGTCCGGCGCAAGGACGTGATCGACCTGTTCCTGGGCACTGGCCTCGGGCCGCGGGCCTACGCGATCATCGAGCAGGGGATGATCTCGCGCATCATCGAGGCCCGCCCGGAAGAGGTGCGCGGCTTTCTCGAGGAAGCCGCCGGCGTTACCAAGTACCGGGAACGCCGCAAGGAGACCGAAGGTCGCCTGACCGACGCGCGGGACAATCTGGCGCGCCTGGACGACATCCGCAACGAGCTCGGCCAGCAGCTCGGCCGTTTGGAAGCCCAGGCCGCGGTGGCCGAAAAATACCACCGGCTGAACACCAGCCTGTCTGAACGCCAGAACCTGTTGTGGCTACTCAAGCGCAACGAGGCGCGCGCCGAACGGGCGCGTCTGAGCGAGGAGCTTGCCGACGCCACCCGCCGCATCGAGGCGGATTCGACCCGCCTGCAGGAACTGGAAGCCCAGCTTGAAGCCGCACGGGACAACCAGATGTCGGCCAACGAAGGCGTGCAGCTGGCCCAGAGCGCGCTGTTTACGGTGAGCTCCGAATTGACCCGCCTCGAAGGCGAACTGGCGCGCCTGCGCGACAGCCGGCGCCTGCTGGAAAGTCGCCTGGCACAGCTGGAGCGGGACGACGCCCAGTGGCGCAGCCAGCAGGAAAACCTGGGTGCCGACGCCGAGCGCTGGCAAGGCCTGCTGGAAAACGCCAGCCTGCGCGCCGAACAGGCCGAGGCGCGGCACGCGGAAGTCGGCGAGCGCCTGCCGGAGGCAGAGGAGGCCCAGCGCACCGCCGATACCACCGCCGCGGCCGTGCGGCGCGAACTCAACCAGGCCGAGCAGCAGATCCGCGTTGAAGAGGCGCACCGGGTCAGCAGCGAACGGACCCTCGAAACCCTGACCCAGCGCCGGGTGCGCCTGCAGCAGGAGCAAGCCTCCGTGCAGGCGCCGGACCTGCGCGCCGTGGCCGAAAGGGAGGCCGCGCTGGAGGAGGCCGAGGACACCCTGGCTCGCCACCAGGGCGAAATCGCCGATCGGCAGGCCGGCCTGCCGGGGGCCCAGCAAGCCCTCAAGCAGGCGCTGGAGGCGGAGCGCCAGGCCCAGCGCCGGGCGACCGAATTGCGGGCGCGGCGCGAAGCCCTGGTCCAGTTGCAGAACAAGGTGCAGGCCCAGGGGCAGCTGGGCGACTGGCTCAAACGCCATGGCCTGGAGGCGCTCAAGCCCTTGTGGCAGCGCATCCGTGTCGAAGCCGGCTGGGAGCTGGCGCTGGAGGCGGTATTGCGCGAGCGCCTGGCGGCTCTGCCGGCGTCCGACGGCCGTGCTGCGCTGGCGGCCCTGGCCGACCGGGTGCCGGGCGCTGTGGCCTTCCTGCTCACCGATGCGGCGCCGGAGCTGTCTGCGTCAGGCAATGCACCGGATGGCGCGCGTCCGCTGCTGTCCCTCGTGCAGACCGACGCCGAACTGTCGCCCCTGCTCGCCAGCTGGCTGGCGCAGGTCTTCGTCGTGGACGATCTCGGGCCGTGGCTGGCGCGGCGTGCGGAGCTGCATGGCCTGCGGCTGCTGACCCGGGAAGGGCATCAGCTGGATGCCTGCGTCCTCAGTCACTACGCGCCGGATTCCCGCACCCATGGAGTGATCGAACGCCAGCGGGAGATCGACCAGCTGGCGGCGGAAGTGGATGTCGCCCAGGAAGAGGCGTCGATGGCCCACGCGGGCGTGGGCGAGGCGGAAGAGCAGGCCACCCGCCTGCAGGACTCCCTGACCCAGCTGCGGCGCGAGGCGCAAGCGCTGCAGGCCCGCGTCCACGCCGAGCAGGTGGAAGTGCTCAAGCTCAACCAGGCGCGCCTGCGCTACGAGGAGCGCTGCGGCCAGATTGACCGCGACCTCGGCGAGATCGCCCACGGCGAGCAGGCCGAGCGGGACCGTCTGATGCGCGCCGAGACCGAGCTGGAGCGCAGTCGGGAAATGGCCGAGCTGCAGCGGGGCCGCCTGGATGCGGCGGAAGCCGTGCGGCAGGAGCGCGAACGTTCGCTGCGCGAGACCCGCGCGCTGGAGCAGGCCCTGTCGCGGGAGTTGCAGGAGTCCCGCCATTCCGAGCGGGAATGCGCCAGCAAGCTCGAAGATATCGCCCGCAACCGGGCGCTGGCCGCCGAGCAGCTCGAACGCATCGCCGACGAACTGGCGGAGCGGCGCGAAACGCTGATGGAGATCGACGAGGTGTCGGTCGCCTCGGCCCTGCAAGAGGCTGTAGCTCTGCGCTCGGCGCGGGAATCCGCGCTGGCGGAGAGCCGCAACATCCTCGAGGATGCCAACGGACGCCTGCGGGCGCTGGAGGAGGAGCGCCAGCGCACCGAGCATGGGGCGGCGCCTCAGCGCGAACGCGTCGCCGACCTGCGCCTGCGCGTGCAGGCCGCGGAAATGGCTGAAGCCCAGCACGGCGCGCGCCTGGAGGAAGCCCGGGCCGACGAAGCCGCGCTGCTGCCGTTGCTGGTGCCGGACCTGAAGGAGACCTCGCTGCAGCGGGAAGTGGCTCGTCTGGGGCGGGAGATCACCGAGCTGGGGCCGGTCAACCTGGCCGCGCTGGACGAGCTGAAAGCCGCGTCGGAGCGCAAGAATTACCTCGACATGCAGACCGAGGACTTGCTCGGTGCCATAGAAACCCTGGAGGATGCAATCCGCCGTATCGACCGGGAAACACGGGAGCAACTCCAGGAGACGTACAATACGGTCAATCGCCATTTCGGCAGCCTGTTCCCCATGCTGTTCGGTGGGGGCGAGGCCCGCCTGGTGCTGACCGGCGACGAGATCCTCGATGCGGGGATCACGATCGTCGCCCAGCCGCCGGGCAAGAAGAACAGTTCCATCCAGCTGCTTTCGGGCGGCGAAAAGGCCTTGACGGCGATTGCGCTGGTGTTTTCGATGTTCCAGCTCAATCCGGCGCCGTTCTGCATGCTGGATGAAGTCGACGCGCCACTCGACGACTCGAACACCGAGCGTTACTGCCAGATGGTCAAGCGCATGTCGTCGCAAACCCAGTTCGTGTTCATCAGCCACAGCAAGATCACGATGGAAATCGCGCAGCAGCTGGTGGGTGTCACGATGCAGGAGCAAGGTGTGTCGCGGGTGGTGGAAGTGGATATCGAGGAAGCGCTGCGTCTGGCCGAAACGGCCGCAGCGTAGTCCGGAATACAAGGGAAATCGATGGCAATCAACGAATTGCAGATGGGTCTGGTCGGTGCCGGCGGTGCCGTGGTGATCGGCATCTTCGCGTTCAACAAGTGGCAGGAACGCAAGCACCGCAAACAGACGGAGCAGGCCACCGCCAGCGTGCAGGAGGAGCCCGTGCTCAGCGAGCTGCCGACGGGAAGCGGCGCCGAGCGGGTCGAGCCGGTGATCAGTGCCGAGCCGCCGGCGAGGGCGGTGCCGAGTGCCCAGTCCGTCAAGGAGGCCAGCGCGCGGCGGGTACCGCCGCTGCTGCCGCCCGAGGTGGACGAGCGGGCCGACTGGGTGATCCGCATCGAATCCATCGAGCCGCTGGTCGCCGCCCGCCTGTGGCAGGCCGCCACGCAGCAGTGCGGTGACATCGCCAAGCCGGTGCGCTGGTTCGGTTTTTCCGATACCGCCAACCGCTGGGAGCCGGTGACGGCCCATAGCGCCGGCACCTACCACTGGGTCTGCGCGGCGCTGCAGCTGGCGGACCGTCGCGGTCCGGCGGGCGAGGGCGATCTGGTGCACCTGTCCGACAGCCTGCAACGCATGTGCGACATCTTCATGGCCATCCCGTCGCTGCCCGCTCGTAACGAGGCGCTGGCGCGGGCGGCCGAGCTCGACCGCTTCTGCGCCGGCGTGGACATCCAGATCGGCGTCAACGTGGTTGCCCGCAGTCAGGCCTTCGCCGGCACCAAGCTGCGCGGCCTGGCGGAAGCCGCCGGGCTGGAACTGCTCGGCGACGGCTGCTTCCATGCCCGTGACGAGCTGGGCAACAGCCAGTTCGTGCTCGGCAACCTGGAGCCGGTGCTGTTTGCGGCCGAGGAAATGCGCGGCCTGATCACCAAGGGCGTGACGCTGACGCTGGACGTGCCGCGCGTGGCCGATGGTGTGCGCGTCTTCGAGCGCATGATGGGCTTTGCCCAGCAGCTGGCCGAGGCGCTCAACGGGGCTGTTGTAGACGACAACCGCAACCCCTTCGGCGACAAGGCCGTCGGCTTGATCCGGGCCCAGATCGAACAGTTCCAGGGGCAGATGGCCGAGTGCGACATTGCGCCGGGCTCGCCGCTGGCGCAGCGCCTCTTTTCCTGAGCGGGGTACGGATGACTGTCAGTCAGGAAACCCGTGCCCGGGCGGCGGCGCTGCGCGCCGAACTGGAACGCCATGAACATGCCTACTATGTGCTCGATGCGCCGACCGTGCCGGATGCCGAGTACGACCGTCTGTTCCGCGAATTGCAGGACCTCGAAACGGCCAACCCTGAGCTGCTGACGCCGGATTCGCCAACCCAGCGTGTCGGCGGCCAGCCGTCGTCCGAGCTGGCGTCGGTGGCCCACGTGGTGCCGATGCTGTCGATCCGCACCGAGACGGACACCACCGACCAGGGCGCTGTCAATTTCGATCAGCGCGTGCGCCGGGCATTGGGCCTCGACGAGCAGGCGCCGCCGGTGGGCTACGCAGCGGAACTCAAGTTCGACGGCCTGGCGATCAGCCTGCGCTACGAAGACGGCGTACTGGTCCAGGCAGCGACGCGCGGCGACGGCAGTACCGGCGAGGACGTGACGCGCAACGTACGCACGGTCCGCCAGATTCCGCTACGCCTCAAGGGCGAGGTGCCGCCGGTGCTGGAGGTGCGCGGCGAGATCTACATGCGCCGCGACGAATTCGAACACTTCAATGCCCGCCAGGAAGCGGCAGGGCAGAAGATCTTCGTCAATCCGCGCAACGCTGCGGCAGGCAGCCTGCGCCAGCTCGACCCGGGCATCACCGCGCAGCGGCCACTGTCCTTCTTCGCTTATGGCCTTGGTGACGTGCAGGGCTGGGCGCAACCGGATACCCACAGCGGCGTGCTCGATGCACTGGCGGCCTTCGGCCTGCCGGTCTGCGAGCACCGTACCCGCGCCGAGGGGCCGGAAGCGCTGGCCCGTTTCCACACCGAGATGGCAGCGCAGCGCGAGCGCCTGCCCTTCGACATCGACGGCGTGGTCTACAAGGTGGACAGCATCGCTCGCCAGATGGAGCTGGGCTTTGTGTCCCGCGAGCCGCGCTGGGCCGTAGCCCACAAGTACCCGGCCCAGGAAGTGGCGACGCGTCTCATCGGCATCGACGTGCAGGTGGGGCGGACCGGTGCGCTGACGCCGGTGGCGCGGCTGGAGCCGGTGTTCGTCGGCGGGGTGACGGTCACCAACGCCACGCTGCACAACCAAGGCGAGATCGACCGCAAGGACGTGCGCCTCGGCGACTGGGTCATCGTGCGCCGCGCCGGCGACGTGATCCCGGAAGTTGTCGGCCCCATCGTCGAGCGGCGAGAAGGCGAGCTGGAACGCTTCGACCTGCTCAAGGCCTACCCGACCTGCCCGGAATGCGGCTCCCACGTGGTGCGCGGCGAGGACGAGGCGGTGGCGCGGTGTACCGGCGGCCTGTTCTGCCCGGCCCAGTGCAAACAGGCCCTGCTGCATTTCGCGGGTCGGCGGGCGGTGGATATCGATGGGCTCGGCGAGCAGATCGTCAATCAACTGGTCGAGGCCGGTATCGTCAAGACACCGGCGGATCTCTATGACGCCGGCCGGGTGAACACCGAGGTGCTGGCGGGGCTGGAACGGATGGGCGAAAAATCCGCGACCAATCTGGTGCAGGCCATCGACGCCAGCCGCGAGACCACGCTGGCGCGCTTCATCTTCGCGCTGGGCATCCGCAATGTCGGGGAGACGACGGCCAAGGACCTGGCCCGCCATTTCGGTGGCCTCGAAGCCCTGCAGGACGCCGACGAGGCCGCGCTGCTGGCGGTGCCGGACGTGGGGCCGGTGGTGGCGCGCTGCATCGCCGAGTTCCTTGCCGAAGCGCACAACCGGGATGTCATCGCCGCGCTGCGCCGGGATATGCGCTGGCCGGAGACCGCGCCGGCGCCGAGTCGTCCGACCGAAGGCGGCCTGGCCGGCAAGACCTTCGTACTGACTGGCACGCTGCCGAGCTTGCGGCGCGACGAGGCCGCCGCGATGATCGAGGCGGTCGGCGGTAAGGTCAGCGGTTCCGTCTCCAAGAAGACCAGCTACGTGGTGGCCGGCGCCGAAGCGGGCAGCAAGCTCGAAAAGGCGCAACAACTCGGTGTCATAATCCTGGACGAAGACGCATTGCGCGTCCTGCTTGCATCGGTCGAACCGGAACCGCCGGGCGACCAGGGCCAATTATTCGGGGAATAAGGGACGATGAAGAAAGTAACGAAGGCGGTGTTTCCCGTCGCGGGTCTGGGTAGCCGCTTCCTGCCGGCGACCAAGGCCAGTCCGAAGGAAATGATGCCGATCGTGGACAAGCCGCTGATCCAGTACGCGGTGGAAGAGGCCGTGGCGGCCGGCGTGACCGACCTGGTGTTCATCACCGGGCGCTCCAAGCGCGCCATCGAGGATCACTTCGACAAGGCCTACGAGCTCGAGACCGAGCTGGAGATGCGCGGCAAGAGCGAATTGCTGAAGATCGTGCGGGACACAGTGCCGTCCCACGTCAATTGCATCTACATCCGCCAGGCCGAAGCGCTGGGCCTTGGCCACGCGGTGCTGTGCGCCGCGCCGGTGGTGGGCGACGAACCCTTCGCGGTGCTCCTCGCCGACGACCTGCTCGACTCCCAGGGCCAGACCCCGGTGCTCAAGCAGATGACCGACGTGTACAACTACCACCGCTGCTCCGTGCTCGGTGTCATGAACGTGGCCCGCGAGCAGACCAAGCAGTACGGCATCGTCAGCACCGAGCGGGATACGGGTGACATCCAGCGGGTCACCGGCATCGTTGAGAAGCCGAAGCCCGAGGAGGCGCCGTCCACCCAGGCGGTGATCGGCCGCTACATCCTGACCGGGCGGATCTTCGACCACCTGCGCCAGCTCAAGCCGGGCGCCGGCGGTGAACTGCAGCTGACGGACGCCATCGCGTCCCTGCTGGAAGAAGAAGCGGTACTCGCCTACCAGTTCAAGGGCGTCCGCTACGATTGCGGCTCCAAGCTGGGCTACCTGCAGGCCACCGTGGAGCTCGGCCTGCGCCACCCGGAAGTCGGCGCCGAGTTCGCGGCCTTCCTGGCCTCGCGGGGCGCCTGATCTGCTGACGGAGGCCGCAGGCCGAGCGGCCCGCCGGCTCCGTTGCGGTCCGCCCGAAGAGGGCACGCCCGGCTGCCTCCGCGGATGCCCGGCGACGCACCGGGGATGACTGTGCCGCGCGGCCGACTATGCTTCAATACTCGGGCTGCGGCGGGTGGCGCGCCAGGCATGGAGCGGCCCTGAAGGAGAGACGGACATGGATATCAGTGCATCCGTGGGTGCCTGGGAACGGGGCGCCCAGAACCTCAAGGCCGATGTGATCACCGTTCAGACCTTGCTGACCGAGGCGGCCCGGCGGCTCGCCAGGCCGGCGGTGGATCCGGCGGGCGTCGACGGCGGCATTGCCCGTCCGCCGAAGAATTCCGCGACGGTGGCCGCGATCAAGGCGTTCCAGATCCTCTCCAACCTCGCGCCGAGCGGCCTGATCGCCGTGCAGAGCCAGGACTGGCAGCACCTGCTGATGACCGCCGGCGGCATTGCTGGCAGCGCGGTGAGCGGCGCCGCCTGCTTCCCCTTGCCCGTGCTGCCCAGGGTGGACTGGACCCAGCCGCCCCGAGCGTACGGATCGAACCGCAGCAGCGGCGCCCGGGCCCACGCCGGCTGCGACCTCTATGCGCCCATCGGCACCACCGTCCATGCTGTCCGCGCCGGCGTGGTGGTCCGCGATCCCTATGCCTTCTACGCCGGAACCGACGCGCTGGAGATCGACCACGGGGATTTCCTGATCCGCTACGGCGAGATCCAGCCCGGTTCGCCGCTGCGCAAGGGTGATCGGGTGACGGCCGGCCAGTTCATCGCCAAGGTCGGGCACCTGGTCGGCGTCAACGTACCGAGCGCCATGCTGCACCTGGAGATGTATGCCGGCACCGCCAGCGGCCGCCTGACCGTCAGCGAGGACGAGTCCGCCCGGCGTGCGGATGGCATTCCCTTCCTGCGCCGTGCCGACCTCATCGATCCGACACCCTATCTCGACCAATGGAAGCTGAGTCTGCCCAAGGCATGACATATCGAATGCTGTTTTGCGGCGGCCTGGCCGCCTTGTTGACGATCTCTGTTCCCACCCACGCCGCCACGCCGTGCAAGGCCGGCCCGCCTGACGGCGTCAGCGTATTGAGCGGCGACTTCGATGGTGACGGCGCGCCCGACCGCCTGTGGGTGCGCCGCCAGTCCCGTACCGCCATCCCGGCGCTGGCCTGGGACCCGTGGAATGCGCGCCTGCGCCGCAATGCCGGCGTGGCCTTCATGCTGGTGGTGGATCGCTACGCTGGCTGTACGATGATCCAGAACCGCCGCTTCTTTTCCACCCCCATCTGGAACGAAGGCCCCGCGCCCTTGCAGGTCCTGGCCCAGAATGCGCCCCAAGCGGAATCCTGGCGTGCTCTTGCGCCGCGCTGGCGGGGTGATGGCATCCTGCTCGGCAGCGAGGCCGGTATCGACATGCTGCTCTACTGGGACGGGCGGCGCTTCCGTGTCGTGCATTCCAGCGACACGCCGTAGCAAAACAAAACGCATATTCCTTGGCACTTCGATGCGCCTCGTCTAATTTTGGATGACACCGGCCTAGCGTGCCGGTACCAACCGGACGAGGACGAGATGGCGACACGATTCAAGTACGAGAACGATTTCCTGGTGGGCGGCCCGGCGGCGGGCAGCGTGACGCCGAGCTTCCAGCTGCGCGAGTACGCCAGGCCGGACGGCAGCGTGCATATCCACCGGGAGCTGGTCGGTTCCGTGCAGGTGCTGCGCGACGCCATCGGCATGCCGCTGAAGATCGCCTCGGTGCTGCCGGTGGATGGCATCGGGCAGGGGCTGGACGGGCGTTTCGTGTGGGTGAGCAGCGCCAAGCCGGAAGAGCTGTTCAAGTCCGCGTCCCGTCTCGCGCAGGAAGGGCATTTTCAGCGCGTCGAGCAGGAAGGCAAGCTGGTTTACCTGGAAATGCCCGATCCCGCCGCGCTGCCGGCGGTGCGTCCGGAACTCGCCATCGCCAACGCGCTGCGCGTCACCGCCGCCTTCGAGACCAGCGGCGATCCCTTCCAGCAGGTCACCGGCAATTTCGACGGCGCCGGCCTGTCCTTCGGGCCGCTGCAGGTCAATCTCAAGACCGGCACGCTGCAGGAACTCTTCAAGCGCTTCGCGGTGCGTGACGAGGCGGCCCTCAAGGCCTGCTTCGGCACGCTGTGGCCCGAGTGGCAGGCCATGCTCAAGCTGCCCAGCCTGGCCAAACAGGTGGCCTGGGCCGATGCCCTGTCCCGCGGCGGACGCAAGACCGACTTCGATCCGGCCTGGAAAGCCGCGCTGCAGGCAGTCGGCCGCGTCCCGGCCTTCTATACCGAGACCCTGCAGTACGCGTACGACGTGTATGGCCGCAAGCTCATCGCCGCGCTATCGTGGCTGCACGGCCTCAACCCGATCCGCATCGACAACGTGCGTTGCCTGGCGGCGCTGTATGACCTGTGCGTGCAGCAAGGCAGCCTGGACAAGGCGCGCGATGCCATCCGCGCCCGCGTGGACAAGGAGAAGCCCGCCGACCAGTTCCATCTCACCCGCATCGCGGTGGAGGAGCGCGGCAAGACCGCGCTGCCGCCGTGGCGCGCCGACTGCGTCAGCCGCCGCCTGTGCATCCTCGACCGGGAGCCGGTGCCGATCACTCTCAATGGCAAGTCGGCAGAGCGCGTCAATCCGCAGCTCTACCTGTTGCGCAACGCGCCGGTGAGCCGCATCGAGCAATACCTGTTGTAAGCCGCCAGCGGCGGGGGGCGCCTAGTGGTGGTGCTCGCCGCCGTTGAGGCTCTTGATCACGTCCCGCGTCACCTCGCCGAAGGCCAGCACCTTGCCGCCCTGGGCCTTGGTGAAGGCCTCCGCCGCCTCGCGGGTGGCGAAAGCCGGCAGGTTGGGATCGTTCATCGGGCCGGTGGCCTTCGAGCCGAGCACGAAGAAGGCCTTCTTCGCATCCACCGGCGTCTTGCGCTCGTAATCCGCCACGTAGATCGCGCCGATATCCGCCGGCTTGTGCTGCTTGTCGAACAACACCATGTTGTTGAGGAAGCGGAACAGATCCACCGGCGAATCGAAATGGCTGGCGCTCTGGTCGTTGAAGACGATCTGCGCCGCCCACTGGGGCGTGCGCGCCGGGTACATGCCGCACACCGGGCAGCGCGCCGAGCGGGGAACGGCCTGCGCGGCGAGATCGACGGCGAAGGCCGGCATCGACAGGGCCAGCGCCAGCAGCGGTGCGGCGAGGCGGGCAGGGGACAGGCGAGAAAGCATGACGAAGCTCCTTGGGGCTTAAGGGGCGGACTTGCGTTCGAGCAGTGGGTCGGCAAGCACCGCATCGAGCACCGCGCGCAGGTTGTCCCACGGTGCCGCACCGCAAACGGTCAGCGGATCGTGCTGCAGATTGCCGTCGGCGGCGTGCAGGTGGTTGGGCCAGGTGGCCAGATCCTTGTGTACCGGTGCAGTGTCGATGCGCAGCTCCGCCTCGCCCCAGGCCCACGCGATGACATAGGCGTCGGGGGCGGCAATGCGCGCTTCCATCACCACGCCGTTGTCCAGGCGCAGGATCAGCGCATCCAGCTTGATCTCAGGCGCCGATTCCAGGTGGGCGCCGAAATCCTCTTCCACGCGGGCGGCGAGTTCGATATGCAGGTTCATTGTTCCTGGGCCTCCCTGACGAGGGCGGCCAGCTCGGCACGCACCTGGTTGTGCAGCCCGTTGAGGATGCGCACCGACAGATAGTGTTCGTAGCCCGGATGCTCGGGCAACTGGCCGTCGACGATGCAGGCCAGCGCCTGCTCGGCATCCGCGGCGCCGAGGCGGGCCAGCATGTCGTCACGGGCGGCGCGCACTTCGTACATCAGGCGCGACACGCGCTGGATCTCCAGCGCGCGCTCGGCGGGAACCTTGTCGTAGAAATTGTCCATCGGGCTTACATCCTCTGATCGTGCAATGCGCCGCCATCCAGGCGGGCCATTTCAGGGGTGACTTCGGAGAACGCGACGACCTTGCCGCCCTCGGCGGCGGCGAACTTCTGCGCTCCCTCGCGGGTGCCGAAGGACGGCAGCGTCGGGCCCATCGCGGCGCGCTTCTTCGAGCCCACCACGTAGAAGGCCGCCTTCGCGTTGATCCACGCGCCCTTCGGCTCTTCCCAGGTGGTCTTGTCCAGGTCCTGCACGTAGATCGCCGCCACCTTGCGGGCCTGTTCCGGCTTCAGGTAGATGGAGAACATCTCCATCGTGTCGCAGAAGAACTCCGGCTCCGGCTGACCGGCGTAGTGGATCTGCGCCTTGGGGCCGGGATAGTCGCCGAGCAGCATGCCGTCGAGGGCGCAGTAGGTTTCCTTGCCGATCTCCGTCGGGGCGACGCTGCTGTCCATCGTCTTGCCGCAGGCCGTCAGCATGCCGGCTGCCAGCAGCAGCGCGGCCAGGCGCGGCAGGGCCTTGAAGGGGGAGGGGCGTTTCATCGTTCGAATCTCCAGATGGCTACCATCAGCGGGCCGGCGATCCACGCCAGCATCACGCCGCCCAGGGTGGCCGGATGGCTGAGGGCTTCGGGGAACACGGTGGCGAGGCCGTACAGCGTGCGCACCTCGTCCAGGCTGAACACATTGAGCACGCGGAACACATCCGCCGGGTTGAGCAGCAACAGGTAGGGGAAAACCTCCCCACCATAGTCGCCGGCGGTCACCACCAGCGCACCGAGGATCAGCAGGTCGAACACCAGCACGAAGAAGAACCATGTGCCGATGGCCAGGCCCGAGGCCCGTGTGCGGTCGCTGGCAAACACCGACAGCATCACCGCCAGGCTCAGGAAGGCGAAGCCGAGCAGGATCGCCGAGGCCATGAAGCCGGCGTAGTGGAACAGTGCGTTGAGATCCAGCTGCGGCGACAGGATCACCCCCACCGCGCCGAAGCCGGCGATGGTGGAGAAGGCCAGCGCGCCGGCCAGCCCGGCGTATTTGCCGAGGATCAGCTCCTTGCGGGTGATCGGCAGCGTCAGCAGCAGGTCGAGCGAGCCCCGTTCCCGCTCGCCGACGATGGCGTCGAAGCCGAGGATCAAGGCGATCAGCGGGATCAGGTAGATCACCAGGCTGACCAGCGAGGCAATGGTCACGTCGATGGAGTGGAAACCCACCGTGCCCTGCTGGGCCGCGCCGAAATAGGCGATCACCAGCGCGAACACCGTGAACACCACGGCCACGGCCAGCACCCAGCGGTTGCGGATGCGGTCCCAGAATTCCTTGCCGGCCACAATGCCGATCTGTCTGAAGTCGATGGAGAACATGGTTCAGGTCCGGTAGCCGAAGAACACGTCCTCGAGGGACGGTTCGCGCACGTGGAGGTCGCGCAGCGTTTCGCCAAGGGTGGCGAGGCGGGCGAGGGCGGGCATCTTGGCTTCGCGGGGCAGGCGGATGTGCAGGCTGTAGCCCGAATCGTCGATGCTGTCGACGGCGAGGCCTTCGAGCACCCGCGCCACCTGCTCGCGCAGGCCGGCGCCGCCGGCGATCTCCAGCGTCAGCGGCAGGTTCATCGCCTCGCGCAGGGACTGCACCGTGCCGGTCGCGCGGATCACGCCGCCTTCCATGATCGCCAGCCGATCCACGCGCTCCTGGATCTCGGCGAGGATGTGCGAGGTGAGCACCATCGTCACCCCCTCGTCGCGCAGCTCCCGCAGGATGCGGTAGAAGTCGCGGATCGCCCCGGGGTCGAGGCCGGTGGTCGGCTCGTCGAGGAACAACAGGCGCGGCTTGCCAAGCAGGGCCTGGGCAAAGCCGAGGCGCTGGCGCATGCCCTTCGAGTATTCCCGCACGCGCCGGCCGGCGGCGTGGGCGAGGCCCACTTTTTCCAGCAGCGCGGCGCAACTGCTGCGCGGCACCGCCTTTAGGTCGGCGAAGAAATACAGCGTCTCGATGCCGGTCAGGTTGTCGTAGAGGACCACGTTTTCCGGCAGGTAGCCGATCTTGCGGCGCGTATCCCGAAAGCGCGGCCCGGTCACGGACTCGCCGTCCAGGCGGATCTCGCCGCGGGTCGCAGGGATCAGCCCGAGCATCATCTTGAACAGCGTGCTCTTGCCGGCGCCGTTATGGCCGATCAGGCCGAACAGCTCACCGGCGGCGATGGAAAGGTCGACACCCTTCACCGCCTGAATGGACCCAAAGTCCTTGGTGACGCCGCGGGCTTCAACGATAGTGCTTGCCAAGCCAGTTTCTCCAATCGGTATGTTCGGGGCGCATGCGCGGATTCTTGTCCACGATGCTGGGGGCGCGCAGCAGCGGAAACTGCTGGGCGATCAGGCGCAAAGTCTGGATGGCCGGGCTGGCGAGCAGCAGCTTGACCATCGGATGGCGCCACGACAGGCGGTCCACCATGTCGTTGGCTTCGTAGGGCACGTCGCCGTGGCCATCGCCGTTGCGGTCCCAGCCCACGTAGTTGCTCCAGTGGTTGCCCACCTTGCCCCCCCAGGGCTCGTCCTTGGTGGCCACGTACTTGATCTGCTCCCGGTTGGAGATGAAATCGTTGCCCTCCACCGTGTTGCGTACCGAGCCCGCCCACAGGTGCACGCCCACCTGGTTGTCCACCACCAGGTTGTTGCGCAGGGTGTTGTACTCCGCGTCGTAGATGAAGAAGCCGCGCGCATTGCCGGCCACCACGTTGTTCTCCACGACGGAGTCCTGGATCGTCCGCAGCATGATGCCGTGGTCCGAATTGCCCCAGGCCTTGTTGTTGCGCACGATGAGGTTGCGGACCTCCATCAGCGCCAGGCCACCGCGGTTCAAATAACTCTCGTTGTCCTCCCACAGGTTGTAGTGGGAGTTCATGTAGTGGGTGCCGTAGCGGCTGTGGTGCATCTTGTTGCCACGAAAGACCGCGTGGTTGGTGATGTCCACGTAGATCGCGTCGCGTACGAAGCTGATGTGGTTGCCGATGATCTGCGCGCCGGCGCTGTTGTAGAGCTCGATGCCGTTGCCGCGCTGGGCCGAATCCACGTCCCGCTTGCCGGTGATGATGTTGTATTCCACCCGCACGTCGCGGGCTTTCTCGATCCACAGCCCGAACAGCGTGTAGCTGAAATCGCAATGCGCCACGCGGGCCCTGTCTGCGCCCGGCTGGATGTACACGCCGGCGTTCTGGGCGCCCAGGTCGGCGCCGGAGTTGGAAATGATGAAGCCCTCGATATTCACATCGGTGGCCACCACGCGGATCGTGTCGCCATGGCCTTGACCATCGAGGGTCGGGCGGCTGTCGCCGACCAGTTTCACTGGCTTTTCGATACGCAGGTTTTCCGCGTAGGTGCCGCGGGCCACGTGCACCGTGTCGCCGGCGGCAGCGCGGTTGAGCGCGGCCTGGATCGACTCGCCCGGCTTCACCAGCCAGTCGGCCCCATGGGCCGCCAGTGCCGGCACGGCCAGCAGGGTGGCAAGGCCACTGCGGACGACAGAACGAAGGGTGAGGCGAGAAAGCAGCATGGACGGAATGGAAGCAGCTGACGGGAAGTGACTCTGGCCGCCAGTCTGCGGCGGAATGTCGCAGGCGGCCTTGATGTAGGTGAAGTCAGCGGCCGCGTAGCGCGCTGCAGGGGCTGCCGCGGGCCTCTCTCCGGCAAGATGCGATCAATTACGGCTTGGCCGTGGCCGGCGGCGCACCGTCCACCGCGCCGGTGGCGGCTGCGTTCGATGAGGCGACCACCACGCTGCGGGGCGCGGCCGGCGGGGCAGGGCAGCGATTGCTTGCTGCCGGTTCCAGCGCCGGCAGCAGCAGCGGACCCATCGACTTCAGGATCTGCACCGGCAGCGCCGACGTGAAGCGATAGCGGGCGGCGTCCGGGCCGATGACATAGGCCGTCAGCGTGCCGAAATGGCGCGGGCCAAGATAAAAAACGAAGGTCGCCGTGCGGTTCAGCGCAACACCGCGGGCTGCGCCACGGCCGAGCACAATGCGATTGTCGCCGGTGCCTGTCTTGCCGCCGACATTCAGCGTGCTGCCGTCGGCAAGCTTGAAGGCGCCGGCCAGGCGCCGCGCCGTTCCACCTTCCACCACTTCGGACAGCGCGCTGCGCAGCGCAGCAGCCACCTCCGGCGCCATCACCCGTTCGCCCTGTTCGCCGCCGCTGGCGAAGCGGGTTTCGTAAGGGGTGCCGGTGGCGAAGTTGAGGCTGTCGATGCGCAGCGTGGGCTGGCGGATGCCGTCGTTCTCGATGATGCCCATCAGTTCGGCCAGCGCCGCCGGGCGGTCGCCGGAGCTGCCGAGGGCGGTAGCCAGCGAGGGCACGAGATGGCCGAAGGGGTAGCCAAGACGGGCCCAGCGGCGGTGGATGTCGAGAAAGGCCTCGACCTCCAGCATGGTGAAGATGCGCGAATCCTGCGCGCCCTTGAAGCGGGTGCGGAACAGCCAGCGATAGACAGCCTGGCGTTCGGCGGTGCTGGCCTTGACCAACTCGTCCCAACTGGCTTCCGGCTTGGCTGAAAGATAGCTCACCAGCCACAGCTCAAGCGGATGGACGCGGGCGACATAGGCGCGGTCGGTCAGGTCATAGGCCTCCGGTGCCGTGCGCGTGTACAACTTGCCGATCTGTTCGGCGCTCAGCTTGCTGCCTTCCAGGCGCTGCTGCAGGAAGGTGCCAAGGGCTTCCGGCGAGGCCTGCGGCGACAGATAGCGGAAGACCGCGGAGAGGCGCTCGGCACTGGGATGCAGGCCGTCGAGGAAATCGTCCTGGATGTCGGCGGCCTTCTTGCCCCGGTACTTGTTCCAGAAACGACGCAGGAAGACCTGCCCTTCCTTGTCTGCAAAGCGGGCCAGATAGTCCGCGCGGCGCGGGTCGTCGGCCTGTTGCAGCAACTGCGCCGTGCTGCCGGACACCTGGTACATGGCGTGGCGCACGACATCGCGCATCAGGCGGACGAAGGGCAGGTTGATCGAACCCTGCAAGGCCTCACGCACGGTAGGCATGCGGCCGTTGTCCTCCTTGCGGAAATTGTTGAAGGTGTGGACGCCGCCGCCGGTGAAGAAGCTCTCGCCCGGGCTGGCCGAGTAGTTGCGGGCCAGGGCTGCCTGCAGCATGGCCGGCAGGCCGCGGTCGGTGGCGTGGGCCAGGTAGTCGAGGGCCCATTGGCTGATGCGGTCGTGCGGGTCCACCTGCAGCTTGCGCAGCTCGGCCGGCGTCTTGGTCACGTGTTGCTGATGCAACTCGGCGACGATCTCGAGATAAGTGGTCAGCACGCGCAGCTTGGCGGTGGAGCCGAGTTCGAGCTTGCTGCCTTCGTTGATGTCGAGGGGCTGGTCGGTGGTGTCGGTCTGCACGCGCACGCGATTGCTGCCCGGCGTGCCCTCGACCAGGTTGAAGCTGTAGCGCACCTTGCCCCAGTTGGCGGTCTCGAGCATGTGCTCGCCGATCAGGCCCTGCTGCCGGGCAAACTCCGGCTCATCGAGGCGCCCGAGGAAAGTACTCACACGCTGCTGCAGCGTGCCGTCGAGAGTGGTGGCCACATCCGCATCGTAGCGGTCTAGTTCGTACAGCGACGCGTCGAGGAGGCCCGCCAGGCGGTTGCGGATCGCCGTTGCGCCCTTGCCCGCGTCGGCCGGCAGCAGGGCCGGGTTGGCCACCATGTCGCGGAACTTCAGCGGTTCGGCCAGGGCCGCATCGCGCAGCGCAGGCCCGATCATGCCGTTCTCGGCAAACAGTCGGATGTAGCTCGCAGAGAGCTGGCCAAGGCTCTCGCGGCCCTTGGGGGCGAGATAGTAGGTTGGCCGGCGGTGGGCGATCATCAACGCCACCACTTGGCGCAGCGCACGGCCTTGGGCGGCGAGGCGCGGGCCACCGTCCTCGGGGGCGGCGAGCAGCGTGTTGACCTCGTTGAAATCGGCGGCGAACCACACCCACAGCCCATCGCCGAGGCCGTTGACCTCGCCGAAGCCGGGCGCCGCCGACAGCGGCACCGTGTTGAGGTAGTCCACCAGCAGGTCACGGCGCTGGGGCAGGGTCTGCTCGCCGTCCCGGTAGGCACGGACGCTGGCCGACACCATCTGGCGGAGCTTCTCGCTGCTGTTGGGTGTAACGCCGTCCGGCGAGTGGCGGAACTTCTCGATCTGCGTGGCCAGCGTGCTGCCGCCCGGCGCATCGAAATCCTCATTGACCAGGCGGCCGACCCGGCCGAGCACGGCGCGGCCGAAACGCACCCAGTCCACCGCCGGGTTCATCAAGGGGCGGTCGTCGTCGAGCAGATCGCGGTTTTCGATGAAGGTCAGGGCCTGGGCAATGCGCGGCGGTACCGCCGCGAAGTCCGCATAGGCCCGGAAGGGATAGCGGAAGCGGTACAGCGTCTCGTTGCGGCAATCGGTGACGGTGAGGCCGGCCGAAGTCTTTTCCCGGTAAGGCGGGAAGTAACCGCGGCTGGTGTAATCGAGCAGCGCGTCGGAGAAGTGCGCCTGCCGCATCAGCCGGAAGCCGTGCGCCGTGAGGCGGGTACCGATCTTGGGCAGTTCGCTGTAGCCCATGCGCTCATCGAAGGGGCCGTGGGCCGGCGTGCGGATGGCGTCGCTGCTGCCATCGACCACCGCATAGCTCAGGTCGGCGGCGTAGCGCGCCAGGTAATGCGCCTGCAAGCGCGAAGTCTTCACCTCGTCGGCGACGAGCAGGCCGCCACCGACAACAATGACCACCATCAGCCCGCCAAGGGGCCAACGCAGGCGGCGCAACAAGCTTGGGGGCTGGTCTTCTCGCACTTGGGATTCGTTGTCTGACCTCACGGCGCCAGTATAGGGGGATCGCGCGGCGCGCGGCCAGATCGATGGACTTGAATGTCATCGATCTTCCCGCGCTTGTGTTGCGGAACGACGGTGGTGCCGGCTCATTCCTGCGGACGGCAGCCCCGCCAGCCGGCTTCAGCCCAGCAAAACCGCCGCAATCGCCATCACCTTTCAGAAGAGCATGCTCAGATAACTTGTCGGGACCTGGCGGCCAAGTTATGCAACTGGCCTCGTTGCGTAGTAGACGCCAAACGCGAGCAACACCGGCAAGATCAGTTGTGAGATGGCTACAAGGACCCCCAGCATCCGGCTTCTTCGAGCGTGCTCGGAGAAGCCGGCAATCAGCAAAGCAAGCTGGAAAAGCGCGACAACATAAAAGATGCCTGAGAACTGACTATCAGCCATCGCTGCAAGAAAGCCCTCGAACGGAGTCAGATTCATTGGTTGAATGCCATGAAGTTCCAGCGGAATAGATCGAAGTACTTGATGAAGTCACTGCTGCGGTTATGGGTCGAAGTATTCTCGTAATCCCATCGACCATTTCCATGATTGGTGTAGATGCCGTGCTCCAACGGCAACCCAGCATATGCGCTCTGCTGGGGATCTGCGGAATTCCTGCCGAGGAGTCTGTTGATCCAGGTCATAGGACGATGAATGGTGTAGTCCGAGTTGCCTTGAAGGATCGCAATAGCGTTGTCGTTCTTGGCGATCAATACCTGAATATGGTGTGCTAATCCACCCGATGCCTTGCCCTTCGTGTCGTGAGCTAGCAGGCTGATGCAGAACCCAGTGAACGATCCGGCCACCCACCTGTCCTAGCCGTATCCTTCAAACCCCAGGCACAGCACCGATGCGCGGCGAAGTCGATCCCCAGTCCTCGATGTTCCACTATTTCTCGGTCGAGTCCCGGATTCCGGCCGATCATCCGCTGCGTCCGGTGAAGAAACTGGCCGACTCGGCACTCTCGGCGATTTCCGCGGAACTCGATGGGCTTTACGCCAAGGGCGGCCGACCGTCGATTCCGCCGGAGCGGTTGCTCAAGGCGCAGTTGCTGATCGCGTTTTACTCGGTGCGCTCGGATCGGCAGTTCTGTGAGCAACTCGATTACAACCTGCTGTTTCGCTGGTTTCTCGATCTGGACCTGGAGTCGGGTGGATTGGATCAATCCAATTTCAGCCGCCTGCGCGAGCGATTGGTGGAAACGGACATCGCCCGTCGTTTCTTTGACGAAGTGGTGCGTCTGGCCCGCAAGGACAAGCTGCTGTCGTCCGATCACTTCACCGTGGATGGCACCTTGATCGACGCTTGGGCATCCTTCAAGAGCTTCAAGCGCAAGGACGACGACGAGCCCCCCAAGCCCGGCGGTGACGGCACCGGCATGGTGGACTTCAAAGGCGAGAAGCGTTCCAACGCCACCCACCGGAGCACGACCGATCCCGACGCGAAGCTCATGAGGAAAGGCAACGGCCAACCGGCCAAGCTCAGTTACGGCGGCCATGCGCTCATGGAGAACCGCAGCGGCCTGTGTATCGATCTGCTCATCACCGATGCGACGATGGCCGAACACAAAGCGGCTCGCCAACTGCTCACCCGCGCCCGGCGCCGCAGGATTCATCCCAAGACGCTGGGGGCCGACAAGGGCTACCACGTGAAGGACTTTGTCCAGCATTTGCGCGAGCACAAGATCAAACCTCATATCGCCCGAATTGAAGGACGCAAGACACCGGGCCTCGATGGACGGACGACCTGCACCGAAGGCTACAAGGTCAGCCAGCGCAAGAGAAAGCGGGTTGAAGAGATCTTCGGGTGGTTGAAGACGGTGGGTGGAATGAGAAAGACCCGTTTCATCGGAGAAGCCCGAACCCAGATCGCCGCCTATTTGTCGGCAGCGGCGTACAACCTGCTGCGGATTGCGAAATTGCAGACGATGGGGAGTGCGGCATGAAGCGGCACTTGGAATCGGGTGAAAACCCATTTCCCTGCCCAGTCTATGGGCATAAAAATGGGATTGAGAATCCAATTTCGGGAATGAAGTCATGAGAGATCAAACAACGGGCTTCAGGCTGGACGTGGAGTCTGAGCTTTTTGCATCGGCCTGCTAGGGCCAGAATGTCACCGGGCTGCAACTCTTCAGGGGTTTCCACGGCAATGGTATTGATCCCGATACGCTGCATGTCAGGCGCACCGTAGGAGCGCATGACCATCTCCGAAAAGCCATAGATGTTCGAGGCGTGCTTGTCATGCTCGTTGGCGTTGTACATCTCCATATTGCGGAATGTCCGTACGCCGGTCGTCAGTTTGACCGGCAGGCCTTTCGGCGCGGCATACTCGCAAAGCACACGAATGGCAAAATCTTCACAGGTGAACTTGTTGGTGTGAATGTTGCCGTCTGTGCTCCAGTAGCGTTCAGTGCGAAGGCGCTCGGCGATGTTCGGGACACTCTTCTGAAAATCCTTCACGTCTGCCAATGTCCAGAATCTAATGGTTTTCCAGAACACCTTGAGTCTGATCTTGACTCCTTGAGTGTCGTTTTTTGGCGTCAGCGCAACTGATCGGACTGTCAGCATGGATAGGACTTCTGCGCTCATGCCTTGGGTTCCTTGGCAATGTCGCAGTCCAGCGTCTCGCCGTTGTTACCGGCAACGCTCCCCGTTTTCCCGTCTATTGCTGTTGTCCCCTCAATAATTGTTCCCCGGACATCAATGAGCCGATACGGAATACCCTCGAGCAACTGTCCGTCCTGATCCTCAAGAATCAGGTGTTGATCATGGCCGTAATCTTCATGTTCAAGGGGGGCAAGCATGGAGAGCCATTTACCATTGGAATCCTGCATGAACTCTTCAGGAATGGCCTCGTCCCCCTCATTTGTCCATCCATGGACATCGTTCAGGGTGGATTCGAGCGGGCAACCGCCAGTGGTGATGTGCCCGTGGTGCGGCACATTGCGGCCATTGGGTAACGTGAAGCATGGATGTGCCTGCGTGATCAGGCAATTCTTGCGGCAGGCAATGCGTGCCCCGTAGTAGGCGAGCGGACGACCATGGCTTTTGAATGTCGGGTCACCCTCAACCACAGATCCGCCGCAAGCCGCTTTGTCACCGTACCGTATCCAGCCAAGTATCTTCATGCATGATCTCCCGATGCTAAGTAGCTGTCTCGCTATGGCGTATCGCTCGATTTTTCTATTTTTTTATGCATTATAAGTATATTGTTGGTGCTTGGTGATTCTGATTTTTTGAGTGGTGTGAGGCGTGTTCTTAGAAGCTCTAACAAAAAGACCCATTCGCCCCTGTTCACGATGGTCGAATTTCGTTAACCTCGGCCTTGTTTCTTTGAATAGAGGACATGGCCAAAGCACTTCTCGACGACGATCTGTGGGCCTTGATCGAACCGTTGCTACCTCCCGCCAAGCCCCGTCGGAACAAGTATCCGGGGCGCAAGCCGCTCGATGATCGAGCGGTTCTGACCGGCATCCTGTTCGTCCTGCAAAGCGGCATCCCTTGGGAGATGCTGCCCCAGGAAATGGGCTGCGGCTCGGGCATGAGTTGCTGGCGGCGCCTGCGTGCCTGGCAGGAAGCGGGTGTCTGGGACAGGCTGCATGAGGTACTGCTGGCTCGCTTACGCACGGCCGACAGGATCGATTGGTCCCGTTGCATCGTCGATTCTTCCTCCATTCGTGCTGTGGGTGCGGGTCAAAAACAGGACCCAATCCCACCGATCGCGCACGCCCCGGCTCCAAGCACCACCTGATCACCGAAGCGCAGGGCATTCCGTTGGCGGTCATCCTGACCGGCGCCAATCGCAACGACGTAACCCAACTTTTGCCCTTGGTCGAAGCCATTCCACCTATTCGTGGCAAGCGGGGGCGCCCACTCTCCAAGCCCCGCATCATCCAGGCCGACCGTGGCTACGATCACGACAAGTACCGCCGGCCCCTTCACGCTCAAGGCATCAAGACCGAGATCGCCCGGCGCAACACGCCGCACGGCAGCGGCTTGGGCAAAACCCGCTGGGTGGTCGAGCGAACCATCGGCTGGCTCCACAATTACCGACGCCTGCGGGTTCGATTCGAGCGATTGGCCGTCATTCACGAAGCCTTTATCAAGATCGCCTGCAGCCTTATTTGCTGGCGAAAACTGAACTGCGCGGAAAACTCATTTTGTTAGGTCTTCTTAGGTCGTCATCCAACACCCCACTGATTGGCCAGAAGGAGGTGTTAGAAGCCCTAACAAAAAGACCCATTTCCCCCTGTTCACGATGGTCGAATTTCGTTAACCTCGGCCTTGTTTCTTTGAATAGAGGACATGGCCAAAGCACTTCTCGACGACGATCTGTGGGCCTTGATCGGACCGTTGCTACCTCCCGCCAAGCCCCGTCGGAACAAGTATCCGGGGCGCAAGCCGCTCGATGATCGAGCGGTTCTGACCGGCATCCTGTTCGTCCTGCAAAGCGGCATCCCTTGGGAGATGCTGCCCCAGGAAATGGGCTGCGGCTCGGGCATGAGTTGCTGGCGGCGCCTGCGTGCCTGGCAGGAAGCGGGTGTCTGGGACAGGCTGCATGAGGTACTGCTGGCTCGCTTACGCACGGCCGACAGGATCGATTGGTCCCGTTGCATCGTCGATTCTTCCTCCATTCGTGCTGTGGGTGCGGGTCAAAAACAGGACCCAATCCCACCGATCGCGCACGCCCCGGCTCCAAGCACCACCTGATCACCGAAGCGCAGGGCATTCCGTTGGCGGTCATCCTGACCGGCGCCAATCGCAACGACGTAACCCAACTTTTGCCCTTGGTCGAAGCCATTCCACCTATTCGTGGCAAGCGGGGGCGCCCACTCTCCAAGCCCCGCATCATCCAGGCCGACCGTGGCTACGATCACGACAAGTACCGCCGGCCCCTTCACGCTCAAGGCATCAAGACCGAGATCGCCCGGCGCAACACGCCGCACGGCAGCGGCTTGGGCAAAACCCGCTGGGTGGTCGAGCGAACCATCGGCTGGCTCCAGAATTACCGACGCCTGCGGGTCCGATTCGAGCGATTGGCCGTCATTCACGAAGCCTTTATCAAGATCGCCTGCAGCCTTATTTGCTGGCGAAAACTGAACTGCGCGGAAAACTCATTTTGTTAGAGCTTCTTAGCCGGTTTGCAAAGTTGACCTGCAAGATCTGGGCAACGGCTTGGCGACACTTCAGCCCGGCAACACCGCCGCAACCGCCGCTGGCAGGTCTTCCATGCGCTCCACCAGCGGATGCCGGCAATACTTCTGAAACTCCGCCGCCCGCGTAAAGCCCCAGGCCACCCCCAGGAACGCCATGCCCACCGCCGCCGCGGCTTCCGCATCGCGGATCTCGTCACCCACGTACACCACCTGGAGCGGCTTCAGCCGGCTCGACCACAGCAACTCCTGCAGCTTGAAACGCTTGCCGAACAGGGACGCACCGCAATGCACCTGCGCAAACAGCGCCAGCGTCTCCCCACCCAGCACCGCATGCACCGCCTCGCGAGAGTTGGATGTCACCAAGGCCAGCGTCGTGCCCTGGTCCGCAATCGCCCGCAAGGCCTCCGCCGTGCCCGGATAGGGCTGCACCATGTCGATATGCGCCAGCACCCGCTGCCGCATGTCCACCGCAATCGCCGGCACCTTCCAGAACGGAATCCCCAGGTAATCCATCAACTGCCGCCCCGACATCTTGCGCGGCTCTTCCGTCGCATCCGGCGCAATACCCCGAAAACCATGCCGCTTGGCCACCTCGTTGAGGGACACAAGGAAAGCATCGAAGGAATCGGCAAGCGTGCCGTCGAAATCGAAAACCGCGAGGCGCTGCGACATGATGGAGAAAGCCGGAACAGACGAAAGTGAAAGGCGCTCGGTCGATGTTGACAGAGTATGCCGAAAGGATTGGCCGCGCAGACTACGCGAAGCCGCGTGCACGGTAAAGAGTGCCGCGTCTAAACACGATGTTGCAGCCGTCACATCGAACAATGCCATCCCGATATCGAATGTTCACGACGCACTCATCAATGTTGCCGCCACAACATGCTTAGTGGACGGTCAACATGCCATGTTCCCCTGTCAACAAAGCATGTTGACGTCACAACATAGAACATTGCGATGTGAACATACGATGTTGCGACGTCAACATTGAATATTCGCCGTGAACATCGAAAAATAATGTTGTGTGGATATTTGCACCTGTTTAACATAAATGAAACAGGCCTCGCATTCCCTTCCAAACCACACGCAGGAGGATTCATGGCAAACCCGCTGTTCAAACGTCTCCCCACCCAGGTCGTATACGCTGACCTGGAAATCTACCGTGCCCTCAAGGCCATCCCCGACTACAAGCCGGCCAACACCGACTACAGCTTCGACGTCGTGACAGCCTTGTTCAACAAGTTGCAGAGCGCCCTCGACACCGAAACCCACACCCAGAATACCTACGCCGCCGCCCGCGATGCCGCCGTCGCCGTCCAGCACGAATTCCACGCTGCAATCCTCGGCGTGAAGAACCAGTTCAAGGCGCAATACGGCGTGGACTCCGACCAGGTCGCGGCGCTGGGCTTGAAGAAGAAGTCGGAACGGAAATCGCGGGCGAGGGCAGGGAAGGTGGAGGAGGCGACGACGTAGACCGCCGTTCGACGGTATGAGATGAGGGCGTTACGCAAAGCCCACAAGGCCCAGCTGATTGCTGGGCCTTGTCACGTCGAGGGGGCTCTGCCGTCAAGAGTGAAGTTCTGCACTACCCAATATGGTCAACTGTCATAGTTTTCATGTGTCATCTCATGGGAGCCTCGATGCATCACAAACTATAAGAGTTTGCTGATCAACTGAAGGCGACTGCCAGCCTTCATGCATAGCGTTGTGCGATCTTCGGGGGGGGGGCTGAATCGGTTGAGGGCGCTGATCTGGTTAATCAACTCCGCTGATGGAGGGGCTGCTTGTCGGCCATTGCAGACGCTCATGGCCAGCGGAAGAAATGACTGCTATCAGGCAGTCAGCGGTCATCCAGGCTACTTCGAGTCCGAACGGCAGCTTTCCCTGCTGCAGGCGGGCAGGATCCGACCCAAAGCGGTCTGTCAGACGTAGGAAAAGCTGCCGTCTAGGAGCGTTTGACGTTAGGGGGCGCAAAGGGAATCCATAAGCGCAGTTTGTGGACGGTCCTTCTAGACGAAATTGTTAGGTAAAGGTTGATTCACAGTAGCTTTGCCTTCGACGGATCAGCGGTTGCAACAAGGTTTGAAAAGAACTCAAAATCTTGAGCGAGCGCTTCGACCCTATCAATGAAGATTAACGCATCAATTGAAACCAACTGCTCCCTGGGCAGTATCGTTTCCTCTAGCTCTTTGTTAAATAATCCGTAGAGATTGTGAGCCAGATAGTTGCGCTTCCTGGTTATGTCATCAAAGTGGCTCTTGCCGTTTTCGGTGAGAAGATCGGCAGCGTTGAGCTTTTTCACTAAACTGCCAAGTGTAGCTGTTCGGTTGTAATCAATAGATCTTGCATTTAGGTAGCTGCGCAAAGTTGATTCAAGCATGCCGGCTGCCAACATGACCTTACCTAGCCCGCAGCAAAAGTCTTTGTTGTCATTCAACTGACGGAAAAATTCTTCTGGTTCAACGAAGTCAAAAGGCATGGTGTCTAACGCCCTAGGTAAGCGGTGCCGGTAGAGTGCCGACAAGGACCATGAAAATACTTAACGCATAGCCCTTGTTCGCGTTCGCTTGACCGCCCAGTTAGGCCGAGTGTGTTAGATGTTGAAGCGTTTGCGCTACCCATTTATTTATACCTTGGTGTACCCAGCATACTAGATGTCCGTATGCACTCGCTAAGGCCAATCGCTGACGCGGCTTCACGAACAGCCTGCTCGTCGGATGGGGGAAGCGATGGGCCGATGAAGATGCGATAGACGAGTTGCGGTACGTCAAACTTCACGTTGATGCCTTCCGCTGGAACTGGGACTCCGAATTCTTCTGCTGTCCGGAGGGAGATTGCGAGACGGAACTCCCTTTCCCAAGAAAACGCTAAATGTTTGTACCAAAAGCGGTGAAGCATACTTACTCCGAGCCGCTCTTTGAGAAGATCAACGTACCGGACGTTTCCGGCCCAAAGATTTTCATAGCCGTATTCAGGTTTCAGTCGGAATGGTTCCACAGAAGCTGTGATGCGACTCGGGGTGCTGAGCATTGCGACACCTTTCCACGCTCCAGCATACAACTGCCACATCGCGTCGCTCTCGTACTGGGCTCGGTGCCAACAATTGATTTTCGTGAGGCGCCGTAGTTCCTCGAAGGCCCTATCTTCAGGCTCGATTCCTGCATAGCGCGGGTCAGCGGGGAAGCCCGGAGGAAGTACTGCAACAGCACCTTCGAAAGGGTCTTGAAATTGTCGGGCTGCTGCGAAGTAAAGATATCCGGTCTTTAGGAATTCTAGAAAACGCTCTGTCTTAAAATAGCGCCAGATCGGTTGTTCAAGGTCTATAGGTTCATCTTCGAAGACGGTTCGCAAATAACTCTCCTGTGAGGCCTAGCTGCTATTAAACGGACCCCTTAGGTCCATATATGAATGGATGCACATCCAGGAATTATGAGTCCGAAATCGATCGTAAAACGAGGAAGCATTCCCAGCGAATTCCATTCAACATAATGGACACAAATAAGACGGCTGGGACGTCCGCTATCTGGACAAATCATCAATGACCTTTGATGGCCGATAGTACCCCCCCAGCATCCGTTCCGGTAGCGGCCCTTCGCCATGAGTTCAAGAATTTGACTCCGATAAACAGCAAGGAGCCAATCATGGAGACCCGCGAACATCCGTATCGGGACGCCTGGAACAAGGGGAAGTTGGTTGGGCAGAAGGCACCCCTCAAACCCAAAGACATCTGGGCGATTCGTATTCATCTCCAGAATGCGCACGCAGTGCGAGACCTTGCCATGTTCAACCTGGCGATCGACAGCAAGCTCCGAGGCTGCGACCTCGTCGCTCTACGGGTGCGCGACGTGACGCACGGAGGCCAGTTGCTCTCACGCGCGATGGTTGTGCAGCGGAAAACGCAGCGACCCGTGCAGTTCGAACTGACCGAGCCTACACGCACGGCTGTGGCTGCCTGGATTGCGAAAGAGGGATTGAGGTCGGAGGACTTCCTCTTTTCGAGCCGGGTACGGAACTCCCCGCACATCTCCACGTGGCAGTACGCGAGGATCGTCGAGCACTGGGTCGTGGCGGCCGGGCTTGATCCAACCGCCTACCGTACGCACTCGATGCGGCGTACGAAGGCGACCTTGATCTGCAAGCGCACTAAGAACCTGCGGGCCGTCCAACTCCTGCTGGGACACTCGAAGCTTGAAAGCACGGTGCGATGCCTTGGCATCGAGGTGGATAATGCACTGGAGATCTCGGAGCAGACGGAGATCTAGTTAGTCATCTGCGGCCACACGAGCAACTGCTCGTGTGGCCGCTTTCTGGCATCATGTCGAACACGTACTTTCGGCCAGAAGCAGTCATGCAGGGATGGAGCCGGCAAAGACGGGTTCAGGCTGAACGGAGTCATTCGCCGCAAGCAGTCACTGCGAATGTCGAGTTCGTTAACCGACATTCAACCTCGCGCGGCATTTGGACCCAGACCGCCTTGAACTGAAACGCATCCCGGTGGGCGGCCCGCTGATTCGCACGGCCTAGACTGCGAGAGCTCAGAAGGCGCCCGTGTTGAAGCGGTACTTGGCCTGGTCTTCCGTGATGCCTCGCGTTTCTGCGATATAGAGAATCGCCTGACGCTTCGACCGGAACTCACGGCCATCGACCACTATCGGGTGTTGGGAGTGCTTGTAAGAAGTGGCGGCCAGGGGCGCGGCTATGGCTTGCTCAACAGACATGCCCTGCTGGTTGATGCGGTTCTTCAGTGTGCTCACGCCGATGCCATGTGTTCTGGCTACAGCAGTCAACGAGGGGTAGCTGACCCCGTTAACCGTGAGCTCCTTGCCATGCACCCTCTCGATCTTGGTTTGGGTGTTGACCCATTCGAAGTTGCCGGGACCCCAGGGCTCATTAGGTCGCTTCCGGACCAACTCCATGTCGGCAGGCACAGGTGATACATCAGCCTTGAAGCTGTCATAGTTGCCGACCCATTCGGCTACGACAGCGTCAGCGTGCCGTTTTTGCATCGATTTCCAGCGTCGGAATAGGTCAGAACCGGCTTCTGGATGCCAGCTACGTTGCCGTACCTTGTCTGCCTCCGGGAGGGGCAGGACTTTCTGGAGCCGGGTGCGAATGACATGCTTCGCCATGCCGAGGCGCGCACTCAGCACATCGGCTGCTTCCTCGATGGACCGAAACGTCTCGTCTCCATACTGGACGATCTTGCCGCCCGGGCTTCCTAGACCACCGGGCTTGGCTGTATTGAGACCCTGAGGCCCTAGCGCACCCAGACGCTCAACCCAGAAGGCTTCACGGGCTGGCAGCAAGAGGGGGTCCATGATGCCGGTTTCGAGGGCATCAATATCGAATCCCGCGGCTCCGTCCTCGCGGATCGCCATATGGAGCTTCGATGTCGACCCCTCAGTTGCTCTGCGCACATGAAAGGCCCAACGCTGTTCGACCGAAGTCACTGTAAGACCGACATACACGGCGCCGGTTTTGCGGCGTATGACGCGATAGATCGAACCGGACCGGTGACTGGCGAAGGCCGTAGGAACTGAGAGCGCGTCGTCAAGGTTCCAGCCGGCCTTCAGCCGAGACCAAACCAACGCGCGATCTTCGTACCTGTTCAGCGTGTGCAGCAATGCCGCAACGCTGTGAAAGTGCTTACCTGACTGCTCGGGATACTCGTCACCGTCATAGACGAAGCCCTTGCGACGACCACCGCCGTAAAAGCTCCGCCAGGTTGCCGCTGGCAGGGTCAAAGCATGCGAGAGAGTGTCGCCAGAGAGTTGGTTGCCTTTAGCCAGTGCACGCACACGCTGCCAGAAGTTTCGATAGTCCACCACCGCTTCTGTAGAGTGAGCCGAGTAGTAGGCCTGTATGTCGGTCGACTGCCCATCAATTTCGACCAGAGTGCGGCGTGCTCCGTACTTACGCCTGAACTCATCCGCAGTGAGCCAGAGGGCTTCGTCGATGTTTTCCGAGGAAAGCGCGCCGGCCTTGACCAGGCGCAGAAATCGGGCGCTGAACGTGGCGAGTGACACTGCGGGCGCACGCTCTGTAGACCAATAGATGCTGGCCGGGCCCGCATGGTCCTTGCCCCCATACCTGACGACATCAGGTGCCTTCGAATTGCTAGGTCGTCGCCCAGAAACCATCATCCCCCCAAGGTTGCGTTCTATAACGCTACGTCATGGTACAGAGAACGGGCAATGACTGCTTCCCGCCATGCAACGCGATCTAGGGGGCCAATCGCGAATGGCCGCAACCGCTGCATAGCGGTCACACGGTCTGGTTTAGTGACCGTCGGCTCAGGGTCGGTAGTTCCAGTTGGCAGGATGGAGAAGCCGCCGTTCACCGTCGCCTGACGCTCGAACGGCAGGTGACCAGCACATTGCTGCCTGACTGCGCCATCAAGCCACCGGCAGCTGAGGCCGAGGTTCTGCCGTTGATCTGAAAGGCTGTTCATCGGCCTTTGCTGACAGTGGCCTGATGAGCGGGGATAGGCTGCAATCTGTCGGTCACCGGCCGTTCAGCCGCCGATGACCTTCAAGGACCGCTCTCAGCCTGAGGCTACGACCGGGCACGCCCCTCAACGGCCCTTAGTTCAGCCCGTACTCGGAAGTCGTGTAACAAAGAACAGCAGCCGTGCCGGACTATCTCTCTCGACGGAGTTATTAGGCCTAACCAGCGCCCGACTTACTTTTTCCCACCGCCAGCGGGTGCATTGCTGCGCCCTCCACCAGATGGATTGCCTGTTCCACTGGGCCATCCACCGCCATTCCCTTGGCCACGACCACCTCCAGCTGATCCGCCACCTTTCCCACCACCGCCTTGGGAGCCACCACTACGGCCACCGCCGTTACCGCCATTTTTGCTCATTTTCTTTCTCCATGCCGGATAACTGAGGGTTACATCACTCTCCGGCGTAGTGATGCATTTTTTTAAATGCCATGCTTAGCTGGAAGCGCCCTGGAATTCGGGGCGTTTCAGCAGCGTAAGGTTCTTGCGAATGCGTCGATTTCTCTGATAAACCACTGAGTCTTCAGAGGAAGTGTTGTATGGGGCATCAGAGTTTCGGGATTTCGCACGTACTGTGGAGTATAGCCAATCAATCCTGCATAATTTGCTGCGCTCTGGCCCAAGCCTTCGTAAAAGCGATCAAACAACTCAACCTCATTTCGCTCGGAAAGCAATCGATACTGAGA
This sequence comes from Zoogloea sp. GW822-FHT05C07, assembly GCF_058800215.1. NCBI lineage: Bacteria > Pseudomonadati > Pseudomonadota > Betaproteobacteria > Rhodocyclales > Zoogloeaceae > Zoogloea > Zoogloea sp. GW822-FHT05C07. The sequence continues at coordinate 332,305 of NZ_CM179510.1, read as the reverse complement.
TTTGCAGAACGCACATACTTGGATGTAAAAAGAGACGAATAGTGGCCCGGCGGCGTACTTTGCCTGTTCAAGCGCTGACTTGAAGTGCGAGAGAGCCAGCAGGCTGTCACGGGCAAACATCGCATCACGGGCGCGTGCCCATTCGATGAGCCAACTGGGGGCAGTTTCTAACGTTACATGCCAAGCCCCTTCAGTGAACCGCCTATGTTCATTCTTGTAAGCGAGCTCAGCGCTGCCGGGCATGTCTGCGGCGAGGTTGAGTGAGCCAGGTAAGCTCCTGATCCTGTCGAGCAGCGCTTGATAGCGGTAGGGCGCCTGTTGAGCGACAGATTCGTCGGTAATGATGTAACCGTTGAGTTGCAGATCCATCAAGTCGCTGCTGGGAATTGAATGGCTGCGCTCTGCCAGGTGGTTCGTCAAGCAGCCTCGCTCCGAAGGCGCGAATGGCCCGAAACCTGCCACATGGACATTGAGGTTGTGCGCGATCATTGCCGCAAACGCATGAATCGCGAATACCTTTTCGCTGACCGCCTTCGGCAGGTGGTAGGTCAGCGGTTGAAGGGTTGGATAAAAGGTTTCCCACTTCATCCTACTGTGCTTACGTAGTCGATCGATCACCTGCTTTGACCGAGTGTTGACCCGCTGGGCGCTGAAGTCACGGCTCCATGCTTGCTCATAGAGCGGTCCTTCTTGCTGAAACTCGTGGTACTGATGAAGTTTATGCAGTGAAATACCGGTGATCCGGCAAGCGCCATCTGCGAACCCTTTCAAGGGCCACGGCTCATTCAGCGACGCGTCTGGCCAAGTGTCGCCTGGTAATAGTTCGCGGGTTAGTGTCTTCGGCAGCGCGAGAAGATCTTGGCTGAGAAAACACTGAAAGCTGTGCGTCTGACTTTGCGCATTGCAGGCGTGCTCTCTAATAAACTCCCGATAGTGACCAAGTGCTGATATGTAAAACCTTACCGCCAGTTCGGAGACGCCCCAGGGGGTATAACGTTCGGTAAGTAGAACCTCGATGTATTGGTGTAACTCACTATATTCATCGACGGATTCAAAGTCGTTTTTTGAAAAATGATTTACGTAGTCTTGGATTGTTCTGCTTTTTTTTACCTTCTGCGTGTCCTTGGGAGCAAAATGGGTAGTCACCGCGATCAGCTCGTCGAGGGATCCATACCCGCCACCTTCTTTCTTAATTGCCTTGAAAGCCTGCAGCAACGCGGCGCGCCGATCTTTCTCCGTGGCGGCGACGTGGAAAGTAACATCTTCGTTATCGCTGTTCCATAACCCTAGGCAGTTGCACACGACCTTGTGCAGGTAGCCTAGCGTCGGCAGTTGATTAGTAGTTGGCAGCATATTTTTCCCTTAAAAAAAGCTGTTACCATCCTACTGAGGTGACTGATTAATTACTAAGTATCAAAATTGCGATTGGGGCCAACACCTTGAACCTCAAGGTTCGCTGCCATTCGTTTATCAGGGCAACTATCTGAGCGGAGCGGCCCCCCGTCGCGTCTCCGATGCTCTGCGAGAAGACCGCTTCAGGGTCAGATCTCGGCCTGCTCTGAGATCTCTAAGGCATCATCGACCTCGATGCCAAGGTAGCGGACCGTGGACTCAAGCTTGGAGTGGCCTAGCAGGAGTTGGACAGCCCGCAGGTTCTTCGTGCGCTTGTAGATCAAAGTACGCCTTCGTACGTCGCATCGAGTGCGTGCCGTAGGCGGCAGGACCGAGACCAGCCGCTACGACCCAGTGCTCGACGATCCTCGCATAGTGACGGGTGGGGACGTGCGGGGAGTTGTGCAGTCGGCTCGGGAAGAGAGAATTTTCCAGCTTCAAGCCGGCCTTCGCGATCCAGGCTGCCACTGGCGTACGCGTCGGCTCCGTGAGCTCGAACTGGACGGGCCGCTGCGTCTTCCGTTGGACAACATTTGCGCGCGAGAGCATCTGGCCTCCGTGCGTCACATCGCGAACCCGTAGGCTGACGAGGTCACAGCCTCGGAGTTTGCTGTCGATAGCAAGGTTGAACATGGCGAGGTCTCGCACCTCGTGAGCTTTCTGCAGGTGAATGCGGATGGCCCAGATGTCTTTGAGTTTGAGCGGCGCCTTCTGGCCAACCAGCTTCCCCTTGTTCCAAGTCTCCCGATGTTCACGGTTTTCCATGACAGACTCCTTGCTGTTGATCGGAGCCTAATTTTTAAACTCATGGCGAAGGACTGCTATCGGCACGGATGCTAACAGGGTAGCATCGGCCTGTCGTCATCCGATCCAGATAGCAGCCACTTGGGCGAGACGGTATGCTATACACCTAGGTTCCACATGATCGATTCAACCCACCATGCAACGGCTGCTGCTTTTCCTGTCTTGTTCTTTTGCCTTGTGCGTAGTTCCTGCTTCTAAACAGTAACTTGCAAAGCGTGTTGTCCGGCATTCCGATTTTATGCGGCAAGACTGTCGCCCTAAAACAAAGTTAGAGCCCTTAAAAATGAGCGACATTAAGAAATACATACCCGACGGTACTTCGTGGCTGAGGGCCGCCGTCTCATCAATCCCAGTGGCCGGCAGCGCCCTCGACCATCTTCTATTTGATAAGGCTGATGCCATCCGTATGCGCAACATGGAAGCGGCTGTTGCATCGCTGTCAGATGAAGTTCAGAAGCTGGGGCAGCAGGCAATCGATAAGGATTGGTTTTCTTCGGAAGAAGCGTTAGCGGCGTTCAAAATTCTCTCCGACAAAGCCTCATATGAGCCCGACAAGGCAAAAATCGATGCACTAGGTCGGTTAGTGGCAACTTGCGGAACTGTCGAGCATGCCAACGATGCTAAGAAGCTTTCCGTTTTGGAGCATCTGGCGCGCCTTACTTCGGTCCAGATCAAGCTGCTTTCTGTGATACTGGGTACGCCACCACAGGAAAAGAAATTCTCCACGGGTGACCTTGAACAAACTGCTAAAGCGATTTGGCTCAGTGATGTTATTGCCGCGCTTAAGGCAGGGCCCCAATTCTGGAGCGGCAAACTAGTTGTCGATCAAGAGTTGGAAGTCCTTGAATCTTTAAACACCATCCGACGGGTGCAGTTATTTGGCCCCGGAGAACTAGGCTTCACCTTTACGGCTATTGGGCGTCATGCCGCTACTTACGTTAAGTCCGCCGGGCTCTAACAGGCCGATGCAAAAAGCTCAGACTCCACGTCCAGCCTGAAGCCCGTTGTTTGATCTCTCATGACTTCATTCCCGAAATTGGATTCTCAATCCCATTTTTATGCCCATAGACTGGGCAGGGAAATGGGTTTTCACCCGATTCCAAGTGCCGCTTCATGCCGCACTCCCCATCGTCTGCAATTTCGCAATCCGCAGCAGGTTGTACGCCGCTGCCGACAAATAGGCGGCGATCTGGGTTCGGGCTTCTCCGATGAAACGGGTCTTTCTCATTCCACCCACCGTCTTCAACCACCCGAAGATCTCTTCAACCCGCTTTCTCTTGCGCTGGCTGACCTTGTAGCCTTCGGTGCAGGTCGTCCGTCCATCGAGGCCCGGTGTCTTGCGTCCTTCAATTCGGGCGATATGAGGTTTGATCTTGTGCTCGCGCAAATGCTGGACAAAGTCCTTCACGTGGTAGCCCTTGTCGGCCCCCAGCGTCTTGGGATGAATCCTGCGGCGCCGGGCGCGGGTGAGCAGTTGGCGAGCCGCTTTGTGTTCGGCCATCGTCGCATCGGTGATGAGCAGATCGATACACAGGCCGCTGCGGTTCTCCATGAGCGCATGGCCGCCGTAACTGAGCTTGGCCGGTTGGCCGTTGCCTTTCCTCATGAGCTTCGCGTCGGGATCGGTCGTGCTCCGGTGGGTGGCGTTGGAACGCTTCTCGCCTTTGAAGTCCACCATGCCGGTGCCGTCACCGCCGGGCTTGGGGGGCTCGTCGTCGTCCTTGCGCTTGAAGCTCTTGAAGGATGCCCAAGCGTCGATCAAGGTGCCATCCACGGTGAAGTGATCGGACGACAGCAGCTTGTCCTTGCGGGCCAGACGCACCACTTCGTCAAAGAAACGACGGGCGATGTCCGTTTCCACCAATCGCTCGCGCAGGCGGCTGAAATTGGATTGATCCAATCCACCCGACTCCAGGTCCAGATCGAGAAACCAGCGAAACAGCAGGTTGTAATCGAGTTGCTCACAGAACTGCCGATCCGAGCGCACCGAGTAAAACGCGATCAGCAACTGCGCCTTGAGCAACCGCTCCGGCGGAATCGACGGTCGGCCGCCCTTGGCGTAAAGCCCATCGAGTTCCGCGGAAATCGCCGAGAGTGCCGAGTCGGCCAGTTTCTTCACCGGACGCAGCGGATGATCGGCCGGAATCCGGGACTCGACCGAGAAATAGTGGAACATCGAGGACTGGGGATCGACTTCGCCGCGCATCGGTGCTGTGCCTGGGGTTTGAAGGATACGGCTAGGACAGGTGGGTGGCCGGATCGTTCACTGGGTTCTGCATCAGCCTGCTAACATGGCACTCAACCTCGCTCTTTTCGGTCGCTGGACGCTGCTCCAATGAGCGGCGCAGCGACGGGTAGCTCAACGTTAGGCTTTACTAAGGAGAATCATCAATGAGTCGTAGTTTTAAGCACGAGGGAAAGACGTTTGAGATTCGCGAAGCGGTTCTTGACGACCGCTATGCTTTAAAAGTCTTCTTGGACGGAGTGCAGGTCAGTCCTGAATATTCCGCTACTTTTGAGGTGGGGCAAGGCTACTTCTCTCAGCACAAGGCCCGCATAGTTGAAGAGCTTGCCAAAATTGCCGAAAGCGACGTCCGCAATGGCATCTACCTCAAGGCCTAACCTGCTGTGCCCGCGGACCGCCTTCGGCGTCCGCTGAGCGTCGACGTTGGCCCTTTCATTGTTACCACGCGCCCCATGAACAAAGAACGATTTCTCGTCCCGTCCAACGGTCCTGATCCAACGGCCGTCGCGATCGGTGTCGAAGCATTGAAGGTTCTGTGCGAAAAGCACAACGCAAACGGTCTGGTGCTCGTTCCCGCATTGAAACACGCGGCCAATACCGTGCTTAACCAAGTTTGGTCAGAGCGCCATGTGAAGGCATTGGCGAGCGGAAAGACATTGAAGCTCTCTGAGCAACATGGAGTGTCAATGTGTTCCCAAGCCACGCTAAAGAACCATTCTTCCGCTCCTGTCGTCTTGGCACTGTTCGCTTCCGCGGACATGATCGAAAAGGCTGAAAAGGCATGGGGTTGCCGGGCATTGATTGTAGTGCCCTGGATCGCTAGCGACTCGGAGCAATGGGCAACAAGCCATGCGCCAAAAGTCCTTTCTCTGCCTGCCAAGGGCTAACCCGGCAGTCGAGCGAACCTGAGCGAAAGGCCGGGAGAGTTGTCGTTCAGCGCTGAAACACGCTCGGCGTCAGCTGACTGTCTCATAGCTGCCACTCCTTCCGTTGAACGTGACCGTCGGCAAAGGCCGACAAGCAGACGCGCAACAGGTATCTCACTTCGGCATCATCAGAACCGCCGCCAGATGGCAGGCACTGCTTTCCGTTCCTGCCATCCCGCAACACCTCTACACGCGTTCCCTTCCTTCCCGATCACCCCGCCCCGCAAACCCGCGCCCCTCAATCCTCCCCAGCAACTCCCTGGCTTCGTCCGCGATCATGCCGCAGGCCCACAAGTAGTGTTCCTGGTTTTCCGCATCCATGCGTCGGAACACGTCGCCGGCGTTGCCGCGGGTCATGGCGACCAGGGCCCGCCATTGGACAGACGCGACCATGCTCCGACAAGAAAAAGCCGCGTCAAACGTGGCCTTCATCGGCCGTGATTCAATCGGGTTCTCACGCCCGATCACCACTGTTTAGGTGACGTGGTGGGTATCGGCGCGGGCAGGGGAGTGTTTCACGAGCTAAAGGGCCGGAGGAAGATGAGTTGGCCGGGCGCTTACGTATTCTGTATCGATTGCCCTTCCTTATCGGGCTGCGAGCGCCTTAAATTCGCCGGGCTGCCATCCTCCGCCAAGCGCCTTGAAGGCAGCGACTGCTGCGCGGGCTGATTCCGTTCGCGCTTGCGCTCGCGCATCGGATGCACGTAGCAAGTTATCGTCGGCCTGCAAGACTTCGATCAGGCTGACCGTCCCTTTCTCATAGGCAGCAAACGAGGCTGCACGCGCACGGGCAAGCGAGTCCACGCCTCGGGCAAGCACTGTCGCCTGCTCTTCGCGCTTAACCAAGGCCGAAAAAGTGTTCTCAACGTCTTCGGTAGCATGCAGGGCGGCAAGACGATACGCAGCCAACATCTCGGCCTCCTGACCCTTTGCTTGCTCGATTTGCGCATTGATGCGGCCAAAATCGAACAGGCGCCAGCGCAGACCGAGTACGCCAGCGGCTTGACTGGCGCCGCCGGTGAACAGATTTCCACTGGCCACCGATGTTGCGCTGCCAACCAATCCGCTGAGCGATACCTTGGGGAAATACTCCGCGATGGCGATACCAATGCGGGCGCTTGTGGCGGCGAGGCGACGCTCCGCCACGATCAGATCAGGCCGCCGCCTGAGCAACTCGCTGGGTGATCCGGTGTCTGTGATTTTCGGTGCGACAGGTATAAGGCCCGCTTCAGCCAGTTCTGCCCGATGTGTTCCGGGCAGTGAGCCCAGCATTACATCGAGAGCATTCATGGCTGCCTCCAGACCCGTCTCAAGGGCGGGCACTGACGCTTGGACTTGGGCAAGGGCTCCTTCAGCCTGCCTGACTTGAAGTTCGGCAGCCAATCCCTTCGCATGCAAAAGACTGATGATCGAGAGCAGGTTTTGCTGTGTCTTGACTTGCTCTCGGGCGACTTCCAGACGGGTTTGCAATCCACGTATGCTGATGTAGATGTCAGCGGTTTGGGCTGCCACCGCCAAGCGTGTAGCAACTGCACCAGCTTCCGATGCCTGGTACTCGGCGAGCGCAGCTTCCTGCCCGCGGCGTAGCCCTCCGAACACATCCAGTTCCCAGCTTGCACCAAGATTGGCTTCGTAAGCGGTGCCATAGCGGTCGAAGCCTGGGGCCGAATTCAAAACCCGTCCCAACGGAGTTTCGACGGATTGATAGGCTCTGGCGGCCTGACTGCTAACGTTGCCAGATGGCACTAACGCTGCATTTGCAGCGCCTAGCCCTGCGCGCGCTTGAGCGACCCGTGCAGTTGCTTGTGCCAGATCGAGGTTTTGCGCCAGCGCCAGCGTCACGAATCGGGTCAGTTGCGGATCGCCGAAACCCGTCCACCACGCGGCAAGGTCCGCATTGGCTGTTGCGTCTCTGTGTTCTACAGCGCGCTGTCCTTGAAAGTGCTCTGGCAAGGGCACATCAGTACGAACGTAATCCGGGCCGACAGCACAGCCTGTTGATAGGCCGGCAACGATGAGCGCAGCGAAGGTATGTTTCGGCAGCATGGGGATTCATCCTCGGAAGATATTTTGTGACTATAGTACGAAATGGTCACAAATTGTCCAATGGTTTCGACCGGCGTAAGCTGCAGGCTATGAAGAAAACAAGCTCATCGACTTATCCTGCTGCAACCCGGGGGCCCGCCGACCACGAGGTGCGAAATCAAATTGTCGCCGCGGCGACGGAGCATTTCAGCCGCTACGGTTACGAGAAGACGACCGTCTCCGACCTCGCCAAGGCCATCGGTTTCTCCAAGGCTTACATCTACAAGTTCTTCGAATCCAAGCAAGCCATTGGCGAGATGATCTGCGCAAACTGTTTGTGTCAGATTGAGACTGAGGTCAGCGCGGCCGTTGCCCAAGCCGACCCGCCGCCCGAGAAGCTGCGGCGGATGTTCAAGGCCATTGTCGAGTCCAGCCTTCGTCTGTTCTTCCAGGATCGCAAGCTCTACGAGATCGCCGCATCGGCCGCGACGGAACGATGGCAGGCCACGCGTGCTTATGAGGAACACATCCAGAAGTTGCTTCAGGAGATCTTGCTGGAGGGCCGTCAGAGCGGGGACTTCGAGCGCAAGACACCATTGGACGAAACGACGATGGCGATCTACCTGGTCATGCGCCCCTACCTTAACCCGCTGCTCCTGCAATACAGCTTTGATTACACCGACCAAGCACCGGGCCAGTTATCCAGTCTGGTGCTGCGCAGTCTGTCTCCGTGAACGCATACTGGATTTGTGACTGTTGACGTAATTGGTCACTAGTACCAGAATGAAAGTCCTGAATATTTCACAAGGGGACTTTCATGCTCCGGCGTCGCATCGCTACAACTACTGCCATTTGCGCATTGCCGTTTGCGTTGGTCGCTTGCGGTGAAGCGACGCCAAACGATCCGCGTACCGAAGCCCCCTTGGTGCGTGCCGCGGTTGTTCAAGGGGCGACTTCTGCATCGCGTTCATTCACGGGAACCGTAGCCGCTCGGGTACAAAGCGACCTCGGATTTCGCGTCTCCGGCAAGGTGCTGGAGCGGCTCGTGGATGCAGGGCAAACCGTCAAGCGCGGCCAGCCCCTGATGCGCATCGATCCCGTCGATCTCAAGCTTGCTGCGCAGGCGCAGCAGGAGGCCGTCGCCGCCGCGCGGGCTCGGGCGCAACAGACGGCTGAAGATGAGGCGCGCTACCGCGACCTGCGCGGTAGCGGCGCCATCTCTTCTTCGGCCTACGATCAGATCAAGGCCGCTGCAGATGCCGCGAAAGCCCAACTCAGGGCCGCTGAGGCACAGGCAGATGTCGCCCGTAATGCGAGCCGCTATGCCGAGTTGGTCGCGGATGGCGATGGGGTGGTCGTGGAAACGCTGGCCGAACCCGGCCAAGTCATCAATGCGGGGCAGGTCGTGGTGCGCCTGGCCCACGCCGGACGGCGCGAGGCCGTTATCCAGCTGCCAGAAACGCTTCGTCCTGCCCTTGGCTCCGTTGGACAAGCCAGCCTCTTCAGCAAGGAAGACGTTCGCGTTCCGGCCAGGCTCCGGCAGCTCTCCAACTCGGCGGATCGACTTACGCGTACCTTCGAGGCGCGGTATGTGCTGGATGGTGAACTGTCAAACGCACCGCTGGGCACCACGGTCGTAATCCAGATCCCGGATGGACGTTTCTCAGGGCAAGACGGTCTGCACGTGCCGATTGGCGCTTTGTTCGACGCGGGCAAAGGACCCGGGGTGTGGACCATCAACGGCGAGCCGGCAAAGGTGTCCTGGCGACCGGTCGCGGTTCAGCGCATGGATGACACCGGCGCCTACGTTGCGGGTCAGATCAAGCAGGGGGAACGGATCGTTGCGCTCGGCGCACATCTGCTGCGCGAAGGCGAGCAGGTCCGGGTGGCGGGTCTCGCCGTCGCCACTGCGGCTGAAGGAGCGCGTCCGTGAGCGAGGGGCGTTTCAACCTGTCGGCACTCGCGGTACGCGAACGCGCCATCACCCTGTTCCTGATCGTCCTGATCTCGGCTGCTGGCATTCTTGCGTTCTTCAAGCTCGGGCGTGCGGAAGACCCGCCATTCACGATCAAGCAGATGACGATCGTCACCGCTTGGCCGGGTGCGACGGCCCAGGAGATGCAGGACCAGATCGCCGAACCGCTGGAAAAGCGGATGCAGGAACTGCGCTGGTATGACCGCACGGAAACCTTCACCCGCCCCGGGCTGGCCTTCATCATGGTTTCGCTGCTCGACAGCGCGCCGCCTGCGGAGGTCCAGGAGGAGTTCTACCAGGCCCGCAAGAAGATCAGCGACGAGGCCAAGAAGTTGCCTGCAGGCGTCATCGGTCCGATGGTCAACGACGAATATGCGGACGTGACCTTTGCGCTCTTCGCCCTCAAGGCCAAGGGCGAAGAGCAGAGACTGCTGGTGCGCGACGCGGAAGCGCTGCGCCAGCGATTACTGCATGTCGCCGGCGTCAAGAAGGTCAACATCATCGGAGAGCAGCCCGAACGCATCTTCGTGTCCTTCTCGCACGACCGCCTGGCGACGCTGGGTGTCGCGCCGCAGGATATCTTCGCCGCGCTCAACAGCCAGAACGTGCTGACGCCCGCCGGCTCGATCGAAACCAAGGGGCCGCAGGTCTTCGTGCGCGTCGATGGCGCCTTCGACTCGCTGGAGAAGATCCGCCAGACCCCGATCGTTGCGCAGGGCCGCACCCTGAAGCTGTCGGATGTGGCGAGCGTCGAGCGGGGGTATGAAGACCCCGCCACCTTCCTGGTTCGCAACGGCGGCGAGCCGGCGCTGTTGCTCGGCGTCGTGATGCGCGACCACTGGAACGGGCTCGACCTGGGCAAGGCACTGGGGGCAGAAGTCACCAAGATCAACGCGGAACTCCCGCTGGGCATGACACTGACCAAGGTCACCGATCAGTCCGTCAACATCAGCTCGGCGGTGGACGAGTTCATGGTCAAGTTCTTCGTCGCCCTGCTGGTGGTGATGGTGGTGTGTTTCGTCAGCATGGGTTGGCACGTCGGCATTGTGGTGGCGGCAGCCGTACCGCTGACGCTGGCGGCGGTGTTCGTCATCATGGCGGCCACCGGCAAGAACTTCGACCGCATCACGCTCGGCTCGCTGATCCTGGCGCTGGGGCTGCTGGTTGATGACGCTATCATCGCCATCGAGATGATGGTGGTGAAGATGGAAGAAGGCTATGACCGCATCGCGGCCTCGGCCTATGCCTGGAGTCATACGGCGGCACCCATGCTGTCCGGCACGCTGGTCACGGCCGTCGGCTTCATGCCCAATGGCTTCGCGCGCTCCACGGCAGGTGAATACACCAGCAACATGTTCTGGATCGTCGGTATCGCACTCATCGCCTCCTGGGTGGTGGCGGTGGTGTTTACGCCTTACCTCGGTGTGAAGCTCTTGCCCGAGCTCAAGAAAGTCGAGGGGGGGCACGAGGCGATCTACGACACGCCGCGCTACAACCGCTTCCGTCAGATATTGGGGCGCGTCATCGCCCGCAAGTGGATCGTTGCCGGCACGGTGATCGGCCTGTTCGTGATGGCGGTGCTGGGTATGGCCGTGGTCAAGAAGCAGTTCTTCCCGACCTCCGACCGGCCTGAAGTGCTGGTCGAGGTACAGATGCCTTACGGCAGCTCGATCGAGCAGACCAGCGCCGCGACGGCGAAGGTCGAAGCCTGGCTGGCCAAGCAGGAGGAAGCCAGGGTCGTCACCGCTTACATCGGCCAAGGCGCACCGCGCTTCTTCCTGGCGATGGCACCTGAGCTGCCCGATCCGTCCTTCGCCAAGATCGTGGTGCTCACCGGCAACGACAAGGAACGGGAAGCCCTCAAGTTCAGACTGCGTCAGGTGATAGCCGACGGCTTGGCGCCCGAGGCGCGGGTGCGTGTCACCCAGATCGTGTTCGGGCCTCCTTCGCCGTTCCCCGTGGCCTACCGTGTCATGGGGCCGGACCCGAACAAGCTGCGCGAGATCTCCGCTGCGGTCGAGGCCGTTCTGCACGCCAGCCCGATGATGCGCACCGTCAATACGGACTGGGGCCCGCGTGTCCCGACCCTGCACTTCACCCTCGACCAGGACCGGCTCCAGGCGGTTGGGTTGAGTTCCAGCTCGGTCGCCTTGCAGTTGCAGTTCCTGCTGAGCGGGGCACCGCTGACGGAGGTGCGGGAGGATATCCGCTCGGTACAGGTCGTCGGTCGCTCGGCCGGCGGTGCCCGTCTCGATCCAGTGAAGATCGCAGGCTTCACGCTGGTCGGATCGGCTGGGCAGCGCATCCCGCTGTCGCAGGTGGGCAAGGTCGAGGTGGGCATGGAAGACCCCATCCTGCGTCGGCGTGACCGCACGCCGACGATCACCGTGCGCGGCGACATCGCCGAAGGCTTGCAGCCGCCGGACGTGTCGACGGCCATGACCAAGCAGCTCCAGCCCGTCATGGACAAGCTGCCGAGCGGCTACCGCATCGTGGAGGCCGGCTCCATCGAAGAATCGGGCAAGGCTTCGGTCGCCATGCTGCCGATCTTCCCCATCATGCTAGCCGCCACCCTGCTGATCATCATCCTGCAGGTCCGCTCTATCGCCGGAATGGTCATGGTCTTCCTGACCAGTCCGTTGGGACTGATCGGCGTGGTACCGACGCTGCTTCTGTTCCAGCAGCCCTTCGGCATCAATGCGCTGGTTGGCTTGATCGCGCTGTCGGGCATCCTGATGCGCAACACGCTGATCCTGATCGGGCAGATTCGTGAAAACGAGCGGGCGGGGCTGGACCCTTTCCGTGCGCTTGTCGAAGCGACCGTGCAGCGCGCGCGTCCGGTGATCCTGACTGCACTGGCTGCGATCCTGGCCTTCATCCCGCTGACCCATTCGGTGTTCTGGGGAACGCTGGCCTACACGCTGATTGGCGGCACTTTTGCCGGGACGATCCTGACGCTCGTGTTCCTGCCTGCCATGTATTCCATCTGGTTCAAGATCAGGCCCGCTCACTCGCACCAGTGATTGGCGGTTGCCCCTGGCTCACTCCTCAATCCTCTGTTGCTGAAAAGGAATTGCCATGTCGAATGCTCAAGTTGTACTGGTTACTGGTGTGTCGTCCGGCATTGGACGCGCCACCGCGGAGAAGTTTGCCAAACGTGGTTGCCGAGTATTCGGTACCGTACGCAACACCAGCAAGGCAATGCCAATTCCCGGTGTTGTACTGATTGAGATGGATATCCGTGACGATGCATCGGTTCAACGCGGAATCCAGACAGTCATTGCTCATGCCAAGCGGATCGACGTGCTGGTCAACAGTGCAGGCGTAACCCTGCTGGGTGCGACGGAAGAAACGTCGATTGCCGAAGCTCAAACGCTGTTCGACACCAACCTCTTCGGGCTTTTGCGCGTGATCAAAGCCGTGCTGCCGCAGATGCGCGAGCAGCGTTCTGGTCGCATCGTCAACGTCAGTTCGGTGCTGGGCTTTCTGCCGGCGCCATATATGGCGCTCTATTCGGCCTCCAAACACGCCGTTGAAGGACTGTCCGAGACCCTGGATCATGAGGTGCGCCAATTCGGTATCCGCGTGGCACTTGTCGAACCCTCCTTTACCAAGACCAACCTGGATCTCAATGCACCCCAGGCAGTCTCCCGAATTCCTGACTACAACAAGGAGCTCGGTGTCGTTTCCCAGGCAATTCAAAACAATGTCAAAAAGGCGCCCATGCCCGATGGCGTCGCCGCCACGATTGTCGATGCCGCGTTGGGAGCCTGGAAGATGCGCCATACGCCCAAAGGCGAGGCCTCTCTTCTGGCCAAGTTGCGCCGCTTCATGCCTGCGACCCCGGTTGAGAAGGGGCTGCGGAAGACGTTCGGGCTCGCCTGAATCAATTCTGACCTTCCATATGACCGATTCGGATAGTCAGGCCGTCATGTCCTCACCCGCCACCATGGAGCAGACAGTACCAAGATCGCACCCCAGCACCGCCTCACCGTAGCCGGTGTTCTGGGTGGCCGGCATGGCGGTGTTGGGCGCGGTCGGTAGTCTGGCTGCAGCAATAGGCCCCAGCCTGGGGGCGTTCGTGATCGCTTTGCTTGGGGGGCGTCAGGTGTTGCTGTTAGCCACTTGCACTCGGACCATTACTCCGTCGGCAGGGCCATCAACCAGGCGCTCCTCACCCAGGCGTCGATCAAGGTGCCATCCACAGTGAAGCGATCGGACGAAAGCAACTTGCCGGAGGCGTTGATCACGATCAGTCGTGCCTTCTAATCACGACGAGTCGGACTGGATGATCAAGAGCAATCGAAATCTGCAGGGGCTTGGCAAGACTCTTCCCCGAGATCGATTTTCAGTCGGAACTGGCCTACTACCTGGTCTATCGCCCGGAATGCGCAACGCTGCCGCGGCTGCGTACCTTCCGTCAATCGACCATGGATGGGCAGGCGTGGGCTGCCGAACAATTGTTTAAAGATTGCAAACAGTGATAGCCCTAGAATATTGAGAAGCAACGCGCCGGCCTGCCAGCGAACGCAGTTTTTCGATTTCCTGCCACTCGACTGCACGTAGTACGAACATGAGTGATTTTCATATCCCGACGGCCTTCCAGCTTGCCGGCATAATAATTCTGGTCATGCCAGCCTTCACGTGGTGGGCATTGTCCAGATCGCCATCGCTGAAGCTCGGGCTATGGTGTGCCAGCGGTATCCTGATCGGGGTCGGGACCCTCCTGTTTGGCTTGCGTTTGCAAGTGCCGGCCTGGGTAAGCTATCCGTTGGCCAATTTCCTTGTTGTGCTGGGCAGTCTCGTTCGTATTCAGTCGTTGCGTCATGAAGTCGGCAAGCCGTGGCCAAGGTCCTGGATCGTGCTTGGCGCCATCGTCGCCATCGCCATTTTCGAGTTCATCAGAATCGGCCTTGATGATGTTGCCCTGCGCATTGGGTACATCCATGTGCTACTCCTGGTTCTGTTTGGCTATATCGCTTTGATTGCCTGGCAGATCGGTCGGAGGCTGCAAAACCGCAGCGCGCTGGTGATTGCAGGTTTCCATGGTTTGTTGGTGGTCGGCTTTTTGCTGCGCCTGAGCGAGCTTGTTTATGGCGCACTCAACGCGAACATGATGGCGACAACGTATGGCGGGATCCTGATCGCGATAGCTGGGCTATTGACTGGCGCAGTCTCCCACATGGCCTATTTGGGAATGCAGTTGGAGCTGACGCAGGACAAGCTGATCACGGTCGAGGGGGAGTATCAAGGAGTTTTGAATACCACGCCGGATGGTTTCGTATTGGCGAATGCGGAAGGCCGCTGTATTGATGTCAATGAAATCTACTGCCGCATGCTGGGTTATGCGCGTATGGAAGTGCTGCGCATGAATATACGGGACATCAAGGAGATGAGTGACTCCGAGACCATTCCCGAGATGCTGCACCGGATTCGAGAGAGGGGTTTCGACCGTTATGAAAGCCGGCATCGCTGCTGCGACGGGCGCTTGCTCGACGTTGAGGTCAGCGTTACTCACATGCCTGCGCCGGCCAATAAATTCGTGTTTCTATTTCGGGACATTTCCGAACGTAAGCAGGCACAACTCGAACTGGAGCGCCGCGTGCTGGTGCGCACAGCGGAGCTTGCTACGGCGCGAGCGGAAGCGGAGTCTGCCAATGCAGTCAAGACTCGGTTCATGTCCAACGTGAGCCATGAAATGCGCACGCCCATGCAAGGGATTCTCGGCTTTGTGCAGATCGGTAAAGGTAAGGTCGGTAGCGCACCCCGGGAAAAGCTGCGCGAGTATTTCGAAAAGATCGAGCTGTCTGGGCAGCGCTTGCACCAGCTTATCGAGTCGCTATTGAAGCTCGCCGAGGCCACCTGGGCAGAGTACTCGGTTGTGGCAGCTGAAAATCTACGCCAGCTATCGCCCTCGCAATTCGCTCTTCAATGTTGCGCCATGATGGAAGGAACAGCGCAAAGGCGACGGCAGAATATTGTGATAGAGAATCACTCTTCGCTCCCGGTGATCTTTGGTGATGAGGCACTCTTGCGCCAGGTGCTGGAGCATCTCATTGGCAATGCCCTGCGCTATTCACCGGAGCAATCGAAAATCATCGTCAAACTTGAGGATAGGCCGGCTCTGACGCAGCTGACCCCGTCCCGTGCCATTGCCCTGTGCATCCAGATCATTGATGAGGGGTGTGGTATCCCCGAAAAGGAATTGGCCGCCATCTTCGAGCCGTTCTACGAGAGTTCGCGCACGGCGACCGGTGCCGGTGGCACGGGCCTTGGGCTGGCACTATGTAAAGCTGTCGTAGAGCGCCACAAGGGGAAACTCACGGCCGCGAATCGTCCTGAAGGCGGCGCAATATTTGAAGTGATATTGCCGGCTTGATAGTGGGGGGAGGAGACGCTTGCCGAGATGTACCTGCGTGCTCATCCCGGTGTGCCCGTCGATCGGCCAGCATGACCGGGCGAAGCGTTTATAGGCTCAATTTCAGTCTGTAATCATCCCCATTTCCTTCAATACATCCTGGGCGGAGCGGAAGGCGTCGATGGCGAGGGGGAAGCCGCAGTAGACGGTGGCGTGCAGCAGTGTTTCCTGGATTTCCTTCACGCTGGCACCGTTGTTTACGGCGCCGCGCACGTGGCCTTTGAGTTCGGTTGCCCGGCCGAGGGCGGTCAGCATCGACAGGGTGAGCAGGCTGCGGGTCTTCAGGTCGAGTCCATCGCGGCACCACGTCGTGCCCCAGGCGTTGCGGGTGACGAGTTCCTGGAGGGGCGCGGTGAAGGCGTCTGCATTGGCAAATGCCTTGTCGACAAAGGCCTCGCCCATCACTTGTTTGCGTTTTTGCAGCCCCTGTTCGAATTGTGCGTCGCGGGTCATGGTGGACACTCCTGATGGAAATGGCGGTGAGCTTATCTGCTGGAATTCCAGATTGGCAATATCGGCGATGCCATGCGTGCCAATGGGTTGCAACCTTGTGATCGGATAACTGTCGAACAGCTCCAGCATCCTCATAAACCGGATCATCTTGGAGGCTGTGTGTTTCTCTCCACTAACATGCAAATACTTTGACAGGTGGGAGCATGCCAGATCAACTCAATCTACTAGGCAAGCGGGTACTGATTACCCACTCCGATACCTTCATGGGACCGACGCTATGCGAAGTGTTCGCAGAACATGGTGCCACGGTAATACCAAGTACTGCTACCTTGATCGGTGAGGATGAACCTGCCGCAATCTTTGCTGCTGCTGGCCATGTGGATATTCTTGTCGCCAATTTATCGATTCCGGCGCCAAACACCCCGGCTATTGAGGCCTCTGAAGAGGAGTGGAGGGCGACGTTTGCAGCGTTGGTGGATCCGCTTCCCCGACTCTTTCGCGTTGCCCTGCCACCCATGATCGAGCGGCAAGCAGGAAAAATACTGGTCATGGGAAGCGCATCTGCTCTGCGGGGTATGAGGCGTGCATCCACCTATAGTGCTGCCAGAGGTGCGCAGCTTGCCTATGTGCAGTCAGTAGGCGCCGAGATGGCCGCACACAACATCCAGATCAACGCCATTGCCCAAAACTTCGTAGACAACCCAACCTATTTTCCTGCTGACGTGCAATCCAACCCGCGTTTTCAGGAACGACTCAAGAGAGAGGTTCCGCTCGGTCGTCTGGTCTCTGCAAGGGAGGATGCAGAGTTCGCCGCCTATCTTTGCAGTGCACAGGCCAATTGTTTCGTGGGGCAGGTATTCCCTGTCTGTGGTGGTTGGGTGCAACGATAATCTCATTTCCGCTTCCATGCGCCGGAACACGTTGGCGGCGTCGCCGCTGTCTGGGCAATTTGCCCGATGAAGAGGGAGGGATTTCCACGCTCCCCGGTTTGGGCCTGGCGGACAGCTATTGACTCTCTAGAATCGAGTTCGAGCGATGTTGAGCTCATTCAAATAACCTGGAGTCACAGCATGTCCGCTTCCTTGTACTTCGGCCGCCTCCTGAGGATGCGGGCGGTAATTCCGAAATGGCTGGAGACTCCGCTCCCATGAGCCGGAAATCCACACGTGGCGTCCTGCCCGTAAATGGCTTTCGGGTATTGCGGGCACTTTGCCTCGTGGTGCTCTATGCCGCGTCCCCTTTGTTGCGAGCGCAAACCAGCGAGGAATTGCTCGGTGCTGCGGGTAAGGACGCCGACTGGCTCACCTATGGCCACGGGTATGCAAATCAACGCTATTCGGGATTGACCCAGATCCATCGCGGCAACGTATCTCGTCTGGTGCCGAAATGGATATACCAGACCGGGGTCGACGGCACGTTTCAAACCAACCCCATCGTCTTTGACGGGACGGTGTATCTGACGACGCCCCGCAATCACATCGTGGCGCTGGATGGCGCCACGGGTGAGGTGCGTTGGAAATACACGCACAAGATGGCGACGGACGTTCTGTGCTGCGGCTCCCATAGCCGCGGCCTGGCGGCAGGCTACGGGCGGCTTTATGAGATCACCGCCGACGGGCGGTTGATCGCGGTCGACCGCAACAGCGGCAAGCTGGTTTGGGATGTGCCGGTGGTGGATCCCGCTACCGGTGCCGCGGATGCTCCACGGCAAGTCCAGAAGATGGGTGATCTGCCCAAAGAAGAAACGTCGCAGTGGTCGCGCTTTGCGGGGAACATGGCGCCTCTTGTCTATGACGGGCTGGTCATCGTTGGCACCACCGGGGCCGGATACTCCAATGTTTTCGGGGATGAGGATGACACGGCGAGAGCGGCCTTTGGCCGGTCCGGCCCGCGCAGCGGAATGCGCGCTTTCATCTCGGCCTACGAGGCCGATTCGGGGCGTCTTGTCTGGCGCTGGTACTCGACCAAGGACCATGGCTGGGAGGGGAGTTTTGTCAGCCAGACGTCGATGGGCGATGCGCTGGATCGGGATCTGGATGCCGAACGTGCGAATGCGGAGAAGTTTCGCGATGCCTGGAAACGGGGAGGCGGTTCCATCAGTTCCTCGCCGGCGCTCGATCCGGCGCTGGGCTTGCTCTACTTCGGCACGGGTAACGCCGCGCCCTACGCCGACTTGTACCGACCCGGCGACAATCTCTATACCTCATCACTGGTTGCGCTGGATGTGCGGACTGGCCAACTGCGCTGGTTCCATCAGGTGACGCCGCACGACGTGTGGGGCTACGACCTGGCCTCGTCGCCGATGCTCATTGATGTTCCGACGAGCGAAGGGAAAGTACCCGGCATCGCTTTGGTGACCAAATCGGGCTGGATGTATTTTTTCAACCGGATCACGGGGGAGGTCATCCGGCGTTCGGACGGGTTTGTGCCACAGACCAGCCTCTTCAAGCGTGCAAAGGATGCTCAGGGGGTGCTTGCCGTGCCGGGTGAGGCGGGCGGTGCGAACTGGCCTCCGATTGCTTTCAGTGGCGAGACGGGGTGGGCGTATGTCGGCGGCAGCCATTATCCAAGCCGCTTCACGCTGGAGCTCGACGAGAAGGGCAATAAGGTCAACGTGCTCAGCTTTCCAAAGGACGTGGAGACCTACGGGACGCTCAGTGCAATCGATCCGGCGACCGGCAAGCTCGCATGGCAGGAACGCATCAGCCGGCCATTCTCCGGCGGCGTGACGACCACCGCCGGCGGCCTGGTGTTCATGGGGGAAGCGGATGGGCACTTCACGGCGCGCGATTCCCGGACCGGCAAACTGTTGTGGCGCTTCCAGACAGGCGCCGGCGTTAATGCACCGCCTGTCGTCTATGAACGCAATGGAAGGGAATATCTCGTCGTTGCGGCTGGCGGGAACAAGCTGTTCAACATTGCGTCGGGTAATGCAGTGATCGCGTTCGGGCTGCCCGAAGAGAGTTGCGAGTGACGTTCTAGACGCGGTCGTGGGGTGAAGGTCGGGTACTCGGGACTTATAGTTCCCGATCAATTGGCAGCAAGGACAGGAAGGTGGCCTTGATGCGCTGCCACGCATTTCTGGCGGGTTCGACGGTGTAGTCGACGCTCATCTTGTTTTCCTCCGTGTGCCAGACGAGGTTTGGGTTTCCATTGTCGTAAGGGGGCGGGCGCAAGCTCACCGTATAGGCATTGGCGGGTTGCGTCATTGCTTCAAAGCGGGCAACAACCTGTTGGGCCAGCGCGGGGCTGTCGATGATCAGGCCAATTTCAGTATTGAGATGCATGGACCGTTGATCAAAGTTCATCGAGCCAATGAACAAGCGTTGTCGGTCGAACACGAACAACTTCGCGTGCAGGGAGTAATTGCCAAGTCGTGCCATGGCTGCAGTTTGGCCAGTGCCTTTTGCGTTGCCGGGACGCGCGCGTATTTCGTAAAGCTGGACGCCACTTGCCAGCAACGGTACGCGATAGGCCATGTAGCCAGCCTGTGCCAGCAGCACGGATGATGATTCCAGTGAGTTGGTGAGGATGCGAATGCTCACGCCGCGTTTGCGCAGTGTGTTGAACAAGCGCATGCCCTCGTGTCCGGGTATCAGGTACGGCGTGACCATCAGCAGTTCCGAATCCACTGCAGCCACTTCGTCGGCAACGGCTCGCTGCATCAGGCGGCCGACCATGGCTCCGCTTTCCACGCGCTTCTTGTCGGGGCTGTCGTAGATCACCCGGGCGGGTGCCCAGATCAATGGCAGGCGGCCGGAAAGGATTCCGCCAAAGGGCTCGCCGGTGGCGACGCGATTTGCATAGCCCGTGCTGGCGGATGACGGCGGGCGACGTTGTTCCCGCATGGCCTGACGCCGCTCACGCAAGCTGCGCTCAGGTGCTGCTTCCGGGGACAGGGCGGCCATCGGGATTGCGAGGGGACTCTTCCAGAACTCGTCGAAGGTGGTAGAGAGTTTGCTGGAGATTGGGCCGGCGACAAATACGTCGTCGTCGGCAAACTGGGTGTCTGGATCGATCTGAAAATACTGATCACCAATATTGCGCCCGCCGAGCAGGGCAATGGCGTTGTCGACGACCAGCAGCTTGTTGTGCATCCGATAGTCAAGCCGGGAGGCGTTGAACATGAATTCGAGCCCACGTAAGGACTGGATGCTGCCGCGGTAGGCGAATGGGTTGAAGAGCCGGATCTGGATGGAGGGATGTTCTTCCAGTGCAGCAATCTGCTCGTCGCCGGCCTCTGTTTCACCATCGTCGATCAGGATGCGCACCCGCACGCCGCGATCTGCCGCGCGAAGGACCGCATCGGTCAGCAGTCGGCCGGTTTCATCCCCCCGAAAAATGAAGTACTGCAGATCAAGCGTGCGTTCCGCCGCGTTGATCATCTGCATTCGGACCAGAAAACCATCGGCACCAACCGGAATGATGCGGAACCCGGAGTCTCCGTCATGTTGGCGTGCGGCAATGGAAAACTGCCTCCCCAGGCGGGTTTCCTCCGGATGAGGCAGCGCGGATGAAACGTCGCGCGGGAAGTCCGAACCCGGTGGTAGTGTCGTACACCCCGCCAGCAGAACGATGATGACGGTAAGCAGGGATGGGAAAAGGCGTGCTGCCCGGCAAGCACTCTTCATGACTGGATGGGGATCGGTCGTGATGGTCTAAGCGCGGGATTTGACTCTATGCCGCCATCCGTTGAACTGTTGCAATACACCGCACGGGCATCGGTCTGCCTTCGGACCAAAGCACTGTCGTCGCTGCCAGCGGTGCTGGCGGCCGACGGCTAGATGCCTGTTCTCGTTATAGCTGAAGGAAACGTATTCGCAGGCCGCGTCTCTGGGTACAGGGCTGCCGACTGCAGCCGCTTGGCGAGGACCCGCATAACGAACGCTGCGAACTCCGGGGTGTCCCGGATGATCGCGTAGAAGGCCTGCTCGGTGATCTCGATGAACTCGCAGCTGGTCCGGGCCGTCACCGTCACCGTGCGCGGTCCGGGAGTAAGCAGGCTGGCTTCGCCGATGAGGGTGCCGGGGAGGAGAACTTCGACGAGATGTTCATCGGCGCTCACTTCGGCGCGCCCGTCGATCAGCAGATACATCGAATTGCCCCAGGCTCCTTCGCGGAAGAGGGATCGTCCGTTGGCGATCCGGAACGAGGGGTAGGCCCTGGAGAAGCGCATGAGCTCGATGGGGCTGAGGCATACGCTGTCCCGCGAGTAGGGAACGGCTAACGGCAGCGGATCTTCGGCCTGCTCACGTCCAAGAGCGGGCGCCTGGCTGCCGGGTTTCAGTAGGCTCAAGATCCACATAGCTCAAGCCTAGAACTTTTGTGTGACAGTTTTGCTTCAGGGCGTTGGCTGCGTAAGCGGAAAGGCCGCCAACCCTTGGGGATGCGCTTCTTGATCCGGCTCAAGCCCACCGGGCGCTTCAAGAGGAAAATATGAGCATTGTCGATAGGTAATCGCGGACGACGTGTTCAACCCGTTTGGTTCTGGCAGATATCGGTACGTAGATGTCATGGGGCTGCGGGATTGTCGTTCAGTGGGGGTAGGCCTGCCAGGATGTCAGTCGGTCTGAAAGGATGTTCGTTCATCGTTGCCGATACCAATTCGCAGACGCGGTCGGTATTGGCGACGATGGTGGCCCATGAGGGCGCGCATGTGCTGGCGACCCCGCGCACGTCGACGGAAGCGCTTGCGAGTGTCGGGCGTCTTCAGCCCGATATCGCGATATTCGATCTGCGCCTCCTGGCGTCGTCGATGCCCGATGCTCTTCGTGCCGTGATTGCCGACAATCCGGAGACTGCGGTTGTAGTGATGGGCATGGACAATGAAAGGGCGGTGGCAAGGGATGCGATGGACTGCGGTGCGCTCGGCTACATACGCAAGCCCTTGAATGAAGCCAACGTACTGACTGCACTCCTTCAGGTGAGGGCCATCATGGCGTGCCGGAAAGGCCTGCAGGCTGTGCCACGGCGCGAGGGGGCGCAGCACCGTGCCGTCATCGTCGACCGGGATGCGCTGGCGCGGGGCCTCTTGCGCGTCATCCTTGAAGACAACGGCTTCGAGGTGGTGGATGAAGCGGGCTCCGGCTTCGAAGGGCTGATGGCCGTTGAGCGCCACGAGGCCGACTTCGTTTGTCTGGCCGTCGATCTGCCGGAGATCGACGGCTTGAATACCGTGGCCTGCCTGCGCGCGGTTCACCCCGATCTACCCGTCCTCATGGTGACGGCCCGGGCCGACCGGGAAACGGTCAGCGCGGCCATCCGCAGCGGCGTTCAGGATTACGTCATCAAACCCTTCGATGCGGAGCGGGTGATTGCCTCGATCAGGAAGCTCGTGGCCTGACGCATCGGTCAATCTCTTCTGACGTCGAAAAGCGTTGCTTGTGGCTTCCTGAGAGCGCCGGGGAAAGGAATTGACGCACTAGATCAGTCAACTATTCTGATACTAAGGGAGTCGTACCGGGGATATAGAAGAGCAGATGAGCCCGACCCGGTTGTCGACGTGAAGGAGGAGCCGCAATGTCTTCTTCTACCTGGCAGGTCAGCGGAACCTATTTTGAGGCCTGCACTTGCACCTCCATGTGTCCCTGCGTCTTATTGGAGGCGCCGACCGACGACGATTGCACGGCGGCTATCGCATGGCACATCGACTCGGGCACTTACAACGGCATTTCCCTGGATGGCTTCAATGCCGCCCTGTTGGCCTATGCGCCTGGCCATATGCTGAAAACCCGCTGGAAGGTCGCGTTGTATCTCGATGAGAAAGCGAGCGCCGCTCAGCAGGAAGCCATGGGGGCGATCTTCTCGGGACAGGCTGGCGGGCCGCTATCGGCCCTGGCGCCTCTCATCGGAGAGGTGATGGGGGTCAAATCGGTCCCGATCGAGTTCAAGGCCGATGGCAACAAGCGTGCCTTGCGCGTCGGCAGCGTGATCGCGATGGATATCGCAGCCGTGGAGGGGCAGGGCGGAAAGCCGGTGACGATAGAAAACGTGCCAATGACCCCGGTGCCCGGATTCCCTGCGGTACTGGCGAAGTCGGATAGCTTGAGCATCCACGACCACGGCATCGAACTGGATATCAGTGAGCGCAATGGCTTCTATTCTCCATTCGCCTACCAACCGTGAGTCCGGCTCCGAGCCGCTGCAGCATGGGAGCCGCGCGACCGTCTGGCTCTTGATCGGCGCGATGACGGTCGCCGCGTGGGTTTACCTCGTCGCCATGACGTGGGGCATGAGCAACATGGATGTCTCCGCCGACTGGCTGCTGATGCCAAGGATGGTGGGTTGGGGCGCGGATGACCTGGCGATGGTCTTCCTGATGTGGACGGTGATGATGGCGGGGATGATGCTGCCATCGGTTCTGCCGTTGTTGCTCATGCTGCGCCGCATCGATCAGGCCGCAGCGGATGGCCGGCGCACGTGGCTGTGGACGTTCCGTTTCGTTGCTGGCTATCTGGCTGTGTGGACTGTCTTTTCTCTTGTGGCCACGCTGGCGCAGTGGGGTTTGCTGGAGTGGCGTCTGGTTTCACCGATGATGGAGAGTTCGAGCACCGCATTCAGCGGCATCCTGCTGATTCTTGCTGGCGTCTACCAGTTCAGCCCGCTGAAGAATGCCTGTCTGCACCAGTGCCGTTCTCCGCTCGGATTCCTGTTGACGCACAAGATCGAAAACAGGTTTCTGTTGGGATGGCGGCACGGCAGCTACTGCGCAGGCTGTTGCTGGATGATCATGGTGCTGTTGTTCGTATTCGGTGTGATGAATCTGGTGTGGATTTTTGTGCTGACAGCAGCGGTCTTTCTCGAAAAATTCTGGCGTAACGCCCAGTGGTTCCCTTATGCGATGGGGACGGCATTCATCCTTCTCGGCGTCACGCTGTTGTTAGGCGGACCTGCTATTTGGTAGCCCGCTGATCCGGTTGCGCCGGCTCGTCGTCTACCCATTGTCGGCGGGGTTACGGGCTTTGCCTCCTTGGCTTCGTCACACACGCATCATGGCCGCGTACTACGCTGATAGCTCGATCCCATTCTCAAGGAGCTGAGCATGAGTCTTTTTGACAAAGCCAAGGAATTGGCCCAGAACCTGACCGACAAGGTCTCGGATGCCGGAACCGCCATCGCCCACGGCGCGGAAGAATTGGCCTCCAATGTGAATGCCGAGGCGAAGGAAGTCGCAGAAGCCGCGTCGAAGCGTATCGAATCCCTTTCCGATGCCGCCAAGGAACTGGCTGACGATGCGCTGGAGGCCGGCAAGTCCGCCGTGTCGTCAGCCGCCGAACTCGCTGGCTCCGTGGCCGACCGCGCCAAGGCGGCCGGCCAGCAGGTTGTCGATGCGTCGAGCGAACTGGTGAGCAATGCGCGGCAACGGGTGCTGGGGGCGGACGAGGACAAGGCGGAGCCGGAATCGGAGTCCGCCGAGGACAAGGAGCCGGGGCACAAGGATGCTTCGGTCTGAGTTGTTGTAGGTCTTGGCCGCGCTGCTGTGGTGACAGTGGCGCGGCTTGTGTGCGTCCGTGTCGACTTGGACGAGTGGCGTCCGTTCCCTTTCTATATCCTTATCGCCAAAGCAGTTTTCTTGATCTGTCCGTGGACATATCCTAGAGGTGTATTAAGCGAGGCGCGTTGGCGCGCCTCTTTTTCCCTCCTTTCAACGCGTCCGCCATGGGTTCCTTGATCTCTCCGCAAGACTTGCCGACCTGGGTGCCGGGGCGGGTGTTGTCGGCCAGCGATGGGCTGGGGTGGAAGGACGTCGGTCATCGGTCCTATCTGTATACCGGGCTCGATGTGGCGATTCCGCCGATGGACCATTTCATGGTGGTCCGTTACCAAACCGGGCAGACGCCGATGGATCGGCGGGTGGAGGGGCGGTGGACGCGGCGGCAGTGTGCGCCGGGGGAGTTTTCCCTGCTGACCCGTTCGGAGGCGTCCCACTGGCATTGGACCGAGTGCATAGAGGTGTCCCACACCTATCTGTCGGACGCGCTGATGCAGCGGGTGGCGGCGGACATCACCGAGCGGGCGGTGGCGGACATCCGGCTGCACGATGTGTTGCAGGCGCGGGACCCGGTGGTGATGGGCATCGTCGATGCGATCACCGCGGAGGCGGAGCGGAAGGGCTTTGGCGGCAGCCTGTACGTGGAGGCGTTGTCGATCCAGCTGGCGGTGCATCTGTTCCGCCATTACGCGTGCATCCAGTTTCGTGACGAGGTGCCGGCGGGGCCGTTGTCGCCGGCGCGTATGCGGCGCTTGAACGAGTTTCTGGATTCCCACTTGCAGGACAGCATTTCCATCGAGCAGATGGCGGCGACGCTGGGCTTGGGGGTGTGGACCTTCTCGAAGCATTTCCGCGCGACGACGGGGGCTTCGCCTTACGACTACGTGACGCGGCGGCGTCTGGAGCGGGCGGTGCAACTGCTGACGGCGGGGGAACTGGCGATCAAGGAGGTGGCCTTGGATTGCGGTTTCTCCGATCAGGCCCACCTGACGAGGGTGATGCGGGCACGGATGGGTACGACGCCGGCGCGCATGCGCAAAGAGGGCGGCGGCGCATAAAAAAGGGGCGCAACGGCAATGCCGATGCGCCCGAAAGGCGCGTCCTGAAGAGAGGGGCGCCTGCACTTGCAGCCGGTCAGGGCCGCCTGGGCATCACCTTCCGGAGGTGATCGGTTGCGCCAGCAGTTCCTTCAGATGGCCATCCACTTCAGCAATGCAGTTGGCGTCGGTGCCGAACAGGGCGAGGTGGCCGTCGATGCTGTTGAGCGGCCGGAACTCGCTGTTGGGGACGAGCTGTTGCTCGGCCAGACAGTCGGTGGGCGGGAAGAACATGTCGTGGCTGATCGGCATCACGAAGGTTTTGGCCGTGATGCGGCCGAGCGCTTCGGCGAGGTTGCCGCCGGTGTGGCGGCTCACGTCGCCGCGCTGCCACTTCCAGGCCATGCACAGCAGGTTGTTCGGGTCCATCGGGCCGAAGTAGCCGTTCATGAACAGCTCGATGAAGCTCTGCATGGAATCAAAGCCGAGTACCCGGTGGCGGCCACAGCGGAAGAACTCAGTGCTCCAGCCCATCACCGTCCATAGCTTGGCGTGCCGCTGCAGGCCGGCGGCCACGTCGGCAGGCGACGCGTAGCTGCCGTCGCGAAAGCCGGGATCGGTGGTGATGGCTTCCATCAGCGTGTCGGCAAACACGAAGTCATGCTCGGTGTTGCGCGCCGTGCCGGCAATCGGCGCGGCGCGGTCAACCATCTCCGGGTAGCGTACCGCCCATTCGTAGGTCTGCTGGGCGCCCATCGAGCCGCCGACCACCAGCGCCAGCCGCTCGATGCCGAAATGCTGGACGAGCAGCCGGTGCTGGGCACGCACGTCGTCGCCGATGCGCACGCGGGGGAAGCGCGGCCCGGCGATGTCGGCCGGCGCGTTGCTGGGCGACAGGGACAGGCCGTTGCCGATCTGATTGACGACGATGATGAAGTAGCGCTCGGGGTCGAGGGCGTGACCGGGGCCGATGTAGACCTGCTCCATGATCTTGCTGGTGCCGGAATACCAGGTCGGCACCAGGATGGCGTTGTCCCGCGCTTCGTTGAGGCGGCCGTGGGTGGCCACGGCCAGCGTGCAGTCTTCGAGCACGCCGCCTTCTTCGAGTTCGAGGCGGCCGATGTCGATCAGCTTGAAGGGGCCGTGGTTTTCCTGGGTGTAGTAGGTGTTCATGGTCTTGTCTCCTCCTGGGGTCGATGGCTTGGCTCAGCGCATGGCGAAGCCGGGGTAGCCCTGGCTGGCGAGGTCGTCGCACTGGCGGTTGTAGTGGCCGACGCCGCCGATGTAGGAGATCAGTCGGCGCGGCTTGCCTTCGACGTTGGAGCCCATGTACCAGGAGTCGGTCTTGACGACGAGGGTGGCGGCGGCCGTCTCGTCGTGGTGCTGCACCCAGGCGTCTTCGAAGTCCTGGGTGGCCTCGATGACCTGTTTGCCGTTCTTGCGGGCGTAGGCGATGCAGTCGGTGATCCAGTCCACCTGTTGCTGCAGGCAGGTCGTCATGTTGCACAGGGCGGCGGAGGGGGCGAGGGGTGCGCCGGTGGTGAACAGGTTGGGGTAGCCGTGCACCTGCAGGCCCATGGAGCTGCGGATCTCCTGGCTCCATTGGTCCTTGAGGGAGCGCCCGCCACGGCCGCGGATGTCGATACGGCTCAGGGCGCCGGAACCGGCGTCGAAGCCGAGGGCCAGGATGATCACGTCTACCTCATGCACGGTGCCGTCGGCGGTCTGGATGCCTTCGGGGACGATGCGCTCGATGGGCGCCTTGCGGCAATCGATGCCTTCCACGTTGGGCTGCAGGTAGACCTCCAGGTACTTGTTCTCCAGCGGCACGCGGTGGGTGCCGAAGCCGTAGTCCTGCGGGATCAGCAGGTCGCACAGGTCGGCGCGGTG
The DNA here is from genome assembly GCF_058800215.1 of Zoogloea sp. GW822-FHT05C07. Lineage (NCBI taxonomy): Bacteria > Pseudomonadati > Pseudomonadota > Betaproteobacteria > Rhodocyclales > Zoogloeaceae > Zoogloea > Zoogloea sp. GW822-FHT05C07. Next base: position 304,649 of record NZ_CM179510.1, on the reverse strand, counting down.
CTGCAGGCGGTCGCGCATCTTGGCGCGCACGAACTTCGATACTTCCTCGCTGACGGCTTCGTCGAAGAACATTTCGGGGAAGGAGGCCAGCCACAGGGCCAGGGAGCCGTCGTTCCAGTTGCGCTCAAGGATGGCGGTGCGTTCCTCGGGCGTCTTTTCGTCCCAGGGGCCGGCGTCGAAGTCGTAGTCGAAGCCGGCGAAAGTGGTGCGCACGCGTTGCTTGGTTTCATGGAAGCGCTCGCCCCATTTCTGCCAGTCCTGCTCCGAGTATTTGGGGTTCTGCATCGGGATGATGTACTGGGGCGTGCGCACGAAGACCTTCATCGAGCCGACTTCCGGCGCGATGGTCTGGATCACCTGGATGCCGGTGGCGCCGGTGCCGACCACGGCGACGCGCTTGCCCTTCAGATCCACGGGCTCCTTCGGCCACAGGCCGGTGATGAGCACTTCGCCCTTGAAGCTGGATTGGCCCGGGAAGCGGTCGATGATGGGGGCCGACAGCATGCCGCAGCAGGCGAGCAGGTACTGGGCGGTTACCGTTGCGCCGTCGGCGGTGGTGATGCGCCACAGGTCCTCGGCCTCGTCGAAATGGGCCGAGGCGATGCGGGTGCCAAACTGGATGTCCTTCTTCAGGTCGAGCTTGTCGGCCACGTAATTGAGCCAGCGCTCGGTCTCCGGCTGCGCGGGGAAGCGCTCGGACGGCTGCCAGGATTTGTACAGCTCTTCGGAGAACCAGTACTGGTAGATCTCGGCCTGGGAATCGAAGCGGGCGCCGGGGTAGCGGTTCCAGTACCAGGTGCCGCCGACGCCGCTGCCGGTTTCATAGGCGCGCACCTTCAGGCCCATCTCGCGCAGGCGATGCAACTGGTACAGGCCGGCGACGCCGGCGCCGATCACCAGCGCGTCGAGATGTTCGGTTTGGGGCTGCTGGGTGGCAGGGTTCTGCGGGATGTATTGCGTGCTCATTTTTGTCTCCGTTGCCTCGTTGTTGTGGAAATGGCCACCGGCCGGTTTCCGGCGCAGGTGGCGACACGTGCTGCCGTGCCTGGGGCGTGGTTGCGGTCGTGTCGAAGACAAATCTATGAGCGCTGGGCCAGAGGGCTCTTGTCGATCCTTGGCGAAATTTTGAACAAAACGGGAAAGGCGCCAATCGGCGCTGGGCGAGCTCGGTTTGCGGCGGGAGGGATCGGGTCCCGGAGGCGCCGGAACGTAGTGCGGTCTCGAAGGTACGGCGCGCCAACTGGGCGGCTTCGCAGTGGATCTATTTCGATTTGAAGCGGAATAAGGGTAATGGATTTGTTTTTCTTTTAATCCTATTTCCCTTTTGAATGCACCAGTGTTGAGTATTGGCGTCTATTCATGAACCAAGTTGGTGCGAATTGCCATATATATGGCGTTATTCATGACGTACGGTTGAATCTATATAGCGCTATTTCCTATCATTTCGTCGTGATGTGCATGTTATGTGCACGCCTGATATGCACTGGGCACCGCCTGTCGAAAGTGGTTTCGCCTGCTTACTCCTGGTTATTCAGTGAAATTGCGGGTTAAGCGCGGGTGCGGCAGTGAATCGATACGATGAAAGGACTCATATGACCAACACGACGGCGGAGCTCGAAGGGCTCCTCATGCAGCGTTCGCTGACCGACGCGCAGCTTCTGGCGGCGGCGGATCAGGCGCCGGAATTCCGCATCCTGCCGGATGCAACGGTAATCAAGATCGGCGGCCAGAGCGTCATCGACCGCGGTCGTTCCGCAGTCTATCCGCTGGTGGAAGAGATCGTGGCGGCGCGCAAGGCGCACAAGCTGCTGATCGGTACCGGCGCGGGGACCCGCGCGCGGCATCTGTACTCGATCGCCGCCGGCCTCAATCTGCCGGCCGGTGTGCTGGCGCAGCTTGGCGCCTCGGTGGCCGACCAGAATGCCGCCATGCTGGGCCAGCTACTGGCCCAGCACGGTATCTCCATGGTCGATAGCGCCGGCATGTCGGCGGTGCCGCTGTTCCTGGCCGAGGTGCATGGCGTCGTCTTCAGCGGCATGCCGCCGTACAAGCTGTGGATCCGTCCGGGGGCCGAGGGCGTGATTCCGCCTTACCGTACCGATGCGGGTTGTTTCCTGGTGGCCGAGCAGTTCGGCTGCAAGTCGATGATCTACGTGAAGGACGAGGACGGCTTGTACACCGCCAATCCGAAGACGTCGAAGGACGCCAAGTTTATTCCGAAGATCTCGGTCGATGAGATGAAGGCGGCCGGGCTGCACGATTCAATCCTCGAGTTCCCGGTGCTCGACCTGCTGAAGGACGCCCGCTACGTCCGCCAGGTGCAGGTTGTGAACGGCCTCGTCCCCGGCAATCTGACCCGCGCGCTCGCAGGTGAGCACGTCGGTACCCTCATCACCGCGAGCTGAGAACCACCGCCATGGCTGAAACGACCAATACCACCAAACACCTGGCCTCGCCGCTGGCGCGTCAGACCCTTCTCGACGGCGATCTCGTCCGTCCCGTTGCGGGTGTTCGCCCGATCCGCCTGCTGCCGTGGCTGCAGGTCGTCAAGATCGGTGGCCGCGCAATCATGGACCGCGGCGCCGAGGCGATCCTGCCGATCGTTGAGGAACTGCGCAAGGTGCTGCCCGAGCACCGCCTGCTGATCCTCACCGGCGCCGGCATCCGCGCCCGCCACCTGTATGGCGTGGGCCTCGATCTGGGCCTGCCGGTCGGCTCCCTGGCGCCGCTGGCGGCCAGCGAGGCGGGGCAGAACGGCCATATCCTCGCGTCGCTGCTGGCGCCGGAAGGGGTGTCCTACGTGGAGCATCCGACCATCGCGAGCCAGCTGGCGATCCACCTTGCCGCCGCCCGCGCGGTGGTGGGCAGTGCCTTCCCTCCGTATCACCACCACGAGTTCCCGGGTTCGCGCATTCCGGTGCACCGAGCCGACACCGGCGCCTTCCTGCTGGCCGACGCGCTCGGCGCGGCGGGGCTGACCATCGTCGAGGACGTGGATGGTGTCTACACCACCGACCCGAACGGGGCCGACGGGGCGAAGGCCGAGCTGCTGCACGAGACGAGCGCCGCAGATCTCGCCAAGCAGGAAACCCTGCCTTTCGACCGCGCGCTGCTCGACGTGATGGCCAATGCCCGTCACCTGGAACGTGTGCAGGTCGTCAATGGCCTGGTGCCGGGCCGCATCACCGCCGCGCTGCGCGGCGAGCACGTGGGGACCATCGTCCACACCGGTCTGCGTCCGCTGTAAGCGCAGTTCCGGCAACGTGCCCCCTCCAGCCTGGTGCTGGAGGGGGCACGTTTGTTTTCAGCGGTCGATCGGCACGAGGATGACCGGCACGTCGGCCTTCATCGTGACCTTGTGGGCGACGGAGCCGAGGATGAGTTCGCCGATGGCGCTGTGGCCGCGGGAGCCCATGACGATCATGTCGGCCAGCACGTGCTTGGCCATGTCGAGGATGCAGCGGGCCGGGTCGCCCTCGACGGCGCGGATGCTGGTCAGCACCTTGGCCACATCCATTTCCGGGTGGGCCTCGGTGAAGACCCCGATGCGCTGGCGCAGCAGGTCCTCATCCTTACTCTGGCCGGCGGCGCGCATGGCGTCGAATTTCTCTTCGGACATGAATTCCATGTAGGGCAGGCCAGTGGCCGGCAGCGACACGGTCATCGCATGCAGTTTGGCGTCGAATTTCGCCGCCAGCCCGACCGCATGGCGGAAGACCGCCGGGGAGCGCGGCGTCAGGTCCGACGCGTAGAGGATCGATTTGATCTGGTAAGCCATGTCTGCCTCCTGGACGTTTGTTGTGCGCCCAAGTCTAGGGGCTCGCCGGCGCGGCAGTGTCGCCGGAAGCTGATGTGCACTATTAGCGTTGGGATATGTGCGGATAGGGACTTGCGCCACGCGGGGTGCTGCGCGTCATCCAATGGCATCGAATCTGCTAGATGGCGATATGTAGGGGGCAAAGCCCCTGTTTTTGTCGCAAATCTTCCATGGAGACCTGCATTGTGCCCACATTGGCCGAGAACACGACACACATCGATCTGGCGATTGCCAAGCCCAAAGGCCTGAGCCTGACGCAACTGGGGGTGCCGCTGCTGGAGGGCACGGTGATCAAGAAGGGCACGCTGCCGGAGTTCCTGCAGCTGTTCGAGGACGGCACGGCCGGGCGCCGCTACCAGAACATCCGCATCACCGCCGCCAAGGCGCTGGAAGGGGCGGTCGAGACGGCCCGCGTGATCGTGCAGTTCGAAGTCTTTGGTGACGAGAACGTGCCACTGGCCGACAACAGCGGTTTCGGCGTCACCCTGTGTGCCGCCGGCGAGACTGTGCTGGAGCTGCCGCAGACGGCGGCCTTCCTGCCCTACGCGGCATGCTGGTACGAGAACCAGTTCTTCTACGAGGTGCCGCCGGCCCTGTTCGACAGCATGGACGGGCTGCGCTTCACGCTGAAGGCGGATCAGGTCCGGCCGCTCTGAGCGGTACGGAGGCGGGCCGGCGGTGACGCGGCCCGCCGCGGCTTACTGGCGCGGGCCGATGCGCACGGCCAGCGCGTCGGCGCTGGCTCCGATGTCCTGCACGCGCTGGCGCATCAGCGCCAGCATCTCCCACAGCAGTTGTTCCGGTGCCGCCTCGACGACGCCTTCGCCGATCAGCCAGCAGGCTAGCGTGCCTTCGTCGCGCCTCAGCGCCCGGGCGGTTTCCCGCTGCCAGTCGCTGCCATAGAGCTTGCGAGCGCAGTCGCGGAACAGTTTGCGGGCCTGCTCGTCGGTGATCTGGCCGGGGGCACCGTCCGGGTCGGCTTCCGCTGCGCAGGGCGTGTCCTGCATGGCTTCCGCCAGGCGGCTGAGTTCCGGCAGCACCGAGCGGACCAGCTCCAGTCCGCCCAGCGGCACGATCCAGCAGCGCTGCCGTGCGCTCCAGCGGGCCTTGGGCACCCAGCGTAGCAGGCGTTCTATCGTGTCGGTGTATTCCGCCTTGATGATGATGGCCTCGTCCGTGGCGTAGATCCACGGGTTGGCCGGCAGGGGATGGCTGGTCAGGCGGGCGAAGGCTTCGTCCTTGCTTAGCATTGTTGTTGCTCCGTTTTCTTGTTCGGGGATGAATCGATCAGGAGCGGATAGCAACGAGAGTGCCAGCGTGGCCGGAAAGCCCGGCGGGCCCTAGTCCGGCGACGGTGCGAGGTGTACCTGTGGGTGGGCTTGCCGCCATTTCTGCAGGATCTGGTAGAAGTCCGCGGGATTGAAGGGCTTGCTGAGGTAGTCGTCCATGCCTGCGTCCAGGCAGCGCTGCCGGTCTTCGGCGAAGGCATTGGCGGTGAGCGCCACGATGGGCGTGCGCCGGTGCAGGTCGGACTTGCGCAGCGCCCGTGCGGCGCTGGGGCCGTCCATGTTGGGCATCTGCATGTCCATCAGGATCAGGTCGTAGCGGGTGTCGCGGGCCATCTCGAGGGCGATGAGGCCGTCGTCGGCGACGTCCACGCGGATGCCCACGTCGAGCAGTAGTTCGCGCGTGATCTCCTGGTTCACAAGGTCGTCCTCGACCAGCAGCACGCGTGCGCCGTCGAGAGTGTCGGGGGCCGGCGTTGGCCGGGCCTGCGGATGTTGCGGCGCGTGCCACAGCGGGGAAGGGGCGCTGCCGGCCTGGGCGCGGGGGAAGCGCAGCGAGAAGGAGAAGCTACTGCCCACCCCCACCGCGCTGTCGACCTCCAGCTGTCCGCCCATCAGCTGGATCAGCTGCTGAGTGATCGACAGGCCGAGGCCCGAGCCACCGTATTTGCGCGTGGTCGAGCCATCGGCCTGCTCGAAGGGCGAGAACAGGCGGGGAAGCTGGTCGGCGGCAATGCCGATGCCGCTGTCCACGACCTTGAAGCCCACCTGCACGTCAGCCGGCGTCTGCGCCTCGATCACGACGGACAGGTGCACGACGCCGTGTTCGGTGAACTTGATCCCGTTGCCGATCAGGTTGATGAGTATCTGCTGCAGGCGCAGGGGGTCGAAGATCAGGCTCAGCCCGTCGAGCTCCGGCGCGATGGACAGTTCGAAATGCAGGTCCTTTTCCGCGGCCTTGTCGGTGAGCACATTGTCTACGGTATGCAGGACGCTGGCCAGGTCGCCGGGTGTGGCATCGAGGGTCAGGCGTTCGGCCTCGATCCGGGACAGGTCGAGGATGTCGTTGAGCAGGCCGAGCAGGTGGTTGGCGGCGCTGGAGATGCGGTCGACCCGGTGGCGCTGCACCGGGCTGAGATTGCTGTGCGCGAGCATGTGGGAGAAGCCGATGATGGCGTTCATCGGCGTGCGGATCTCGTGGCTCATGTTGCTCAGGAAGGTGCTCTTGGCACGGCTGGCCGTTTCGGCGGCTTCCTTGGCGATGGACAGCGCCGTGGTGCGTTCGGCGACGAGTTCTTCCAGGTGTTCGCGGTGGCGGGCCAGTTCGGCGTTGCGCTGTACTTCCTCGGCGATGTCCTCGACCAACGACCAGATGTAGCGGGCACCATCGGCACTCTTGATGGTCACGCCGTTGAGCCGGATGGCGGCCAGGCTGCCGTCCTTGCGTCGGTATTCCTTTTCGTAGGGGCCGTAATGGCCGGTGCGTTCGAGGGACTCCAGCTGCTGCATTTCTGCCGCCTGGTACTTGGTGGGCGTCAGCTCCCAGTAGTCGATGGCCTTCAGTTCGGATTCCGAGTAGCCGCAGATGCTCCGGAACGATTCGTTGAACTCGATGAAGTGGCCGTCCATGTCGGTCAGCGCGATGCCGACCGGCGACATGGCGAAGAGTCCGCGCAGCTTTTCGTCGGTTTCCGCCACCCGTTCCTGGGCTTGGTGCCGTTCGATGGCGGCGCCGATCCAGCGGCTGAGGAGCAGCATGAACTCCTCATCCCGACCGTCGAATTCACGGGAGTACGGCGACGGGGCGCTGAAATTCACCGTTCCGTAGAGGCGGCCGGCCACGTAGACGGGCGAGCCGATGTAGGCCTCCAGCTTGAAGCGCTGGTAACAGGGATGTTTGGCGTAAGCTGAGTTTGCCATATGGGCAATGGTCAGCACGCCGTCGTCGCGCGCCAGCGTGATCGCGCAGTAGGTGTCGGCGTAGGGGAACTCCTGGCCGTCCTCCAGCGTATCGGGCGGGGAAACCTGGGAAACCACCTTGTAGATGTCACCGTCGATCCGGCTGATGATGCCGATGTCGAGCCCGAACTGGGTGACGCCGATGCGCAGCACGGCCCGCAGCTCATCCTCCAGGGCGTCGTAGTGAAGGACGCCCAGCTCGTTGAGGGCCCTCAGGCCAGCCAGCTGGCGCTGCCGCGCCTGGTCGTTGGCCCGCTGCTCGTTGATGTCTTCCAGGATCCAGATGCTGTCGTGTTCGGAAGGCGCCCCCGCCAGTGGCCGGCCGGACAGCCGGATCCATAGCGGTGCGCCGCTCCGGTGCCGCATGCGGAGCTCCAGCGTGTGCTGCAGCCCCTTGGCCAGCGTCGGGTAGGACACATCGCCGAGCGCGGTGTGGTCGTCGTCGTTCAGGTAGAAGCGGCGCGTCGGCTGGTTTTCCATTTCGGTGCGTGTGTAGCCGAAGATCTCGCCCATCTTCCGGTTGGCCCACAGTACCTTGCGATCCTTGATCAGGGAGATGCCGACGCCCGCGTTGTCGAGGATGTCGGCCAGCTCTTCGTGGCGCACTGTGGCGTTGAGCAGGTCGATGTTCATGCGCTGCTCGCGCCGTTCCACCTCGATCAGGCTGGCGTGCATGTCGTGGAGTTCGCGCACGAATGTCCTGGGCGGCGGAACCGCTTCGCCGCGCTGCAGGGCACGCGGCGCTTCGGCGAGCGCCGCGATCTGGCGGGTCAGCGCGCGGGCCAGCCACAGGGCACCGAGGCCGGCCACGGCTGCGCAGCCGAGGCCGGCCAGCAGCAGGTTGCGCAGAGGGGTGTAGAAGGTGGCGTTGAGGGCGTCCACCGGGGCGCCGACGATGACGCGCCAGCCCCAGTCCGACACGTAGGTGACCGAGGTGCTGACCCGCACGCCGTCGAGCGTGGCGCTTTCGAAGATGCCTCGCTTGCCCTGGTTCAGGGCCGCTTGCAGCGTCGTGGAGATTTTTTTGCCGATGAACTCGTCCGGCACCCGCGAGCGGGCCAGTACGAGGCCTTGCTCGTCGACGATGACGCCGGTCCAGTCGCCGGGAAAACGCTGCTCGAACAGCAGCCTGTTGAAGGACTCGGCGGCGAGATTCATGCGCAGGCCGTAAGCCGGCTGGCCCTGCAGGATGACCGGCACACCCAGGGCAGTCTCGAAGCGGCCGGAGGCGGGGTTGCGCAGCGCACCGGACACGACCGGCCGGCCTGTCGAGAAGACGCGCTTCATGTCGCCCTGGTCGTCCACCGGCAGCGTCCGGCTGCCGAAAGGCTCGGAGGTGGAGAACAAGGTCCGGCCGTCCGCGGCGAAAAGGGTGATCGACACGGCGTCCGGGTTCAGGTCCATCACCCGCCGCGCGTGTTCGTAAATGCCTTTCAGGTCCCGGTTCTGTGCCGAGGCGGAGGTGGCGATGCCGTTGAGTTGCCCGAGGGCCATCTTGAGGCGCTCATTGGCGGCGCTGGCGGCGGCCTCGGTGCGCTGCTGCAGCCCGACTTCCATGGCGGTGTGGCGGGCCGTGTCGCTCTCGGAAACCGTGTAGGCGGAGAACAGGAAGAAGGGGATCACGCCGAGGGCGGCCAGCACGAGCAGCCAGGCCCGCATGCCGAGGCGGGGGAAGCGAAGTCTAGACATGGTTGTCGATGCGGCGGTTCATTTGGAGCTCAAGCTGTTGCGGGTCATTGGTTTTGGATTGCAGCGCTGAGTCAGGCTACCGCCTGCAGGCTGGTGAAGCGGAAAGTGGAGCCCGTGCCGGGCCGGCTGTTTACCACAATTCCGCCGTTCATCAGGTGTGCGAGTTTCTGGCTCAAGGCCAGTCCGAGGCCGACGCCGCCGTAGCGGCGGGTGGATGAGCCATCGCCCTGTTCGAAGAGGGAGAACAGCCGCACCTGCTCGGCTGCCGGAATGCCGATCCCCGTGTCCTCGACATCGCAGCGCAGGGTCAGCGCATCCGCTGTCTCCCGCTCGATGTCGAAGCGGATGTCCACGCGACCCTGGGTGGTGAATTTGACGGCATTGTCGGCGAGGTTCAGGACGACTTGGGTCAGGCGCGGCGCATCGCCGACCAGTGTCCGCGTGGCGAGGGCCGGCGCGATGTCGATGCGGAAGGCGAGCCCCTTGTGGTCGGCGGCGGGGCGGATAACGCGGTCCACCTCCTGGCAGATGTCGGCCAGTATGAATGGCTGGTGTTCGAGCACGACGCGCTCGGCCTCGATGTCCGCGATGTCGATCAGGTCGTTGATCAGCGACAGCAGGCGCCGGGACGAAATGCGCGCCTTGCCGAGGCAGTCCTGCACCTTGGGATCATCGCTTCTTTTCATCGCGATGTTGGTCATGCCCATGATCCCGTTCAGCGGTGTGCGCAGTTCGTGGCTGACGTTGGCGATGAACATGTTCTTGGCCCGGTGGGCGCTCTCCGCCGCTTCCTTGGCGATGCGCAGGGCCATGGTGCGTTCGTTGACCAGGGATTCGAGATATTCCTGCTGCTCGGCAATGGCCAGCTCGGCGCGCTTCTGGTCGGTGATGTCCATCAGCGCGCCGCACAGCGCTTCGCCGCCTTCGCCGTAGACGACGCGGTCGGCGAGTTCCCGGTGCCAGCGCACCTCGCCGGAAGGCAGGATGAAGCGGTACTCGATATTGAGCGGGGCCTGGCCGTTCTTGCAGGCGATCTCGGCGGCGAGCAGCGGGGCCCGGTCGTCCGGATGCACGCGGGCGTAGAAGGCTTCCGGATTCACGTAGCGCTTGTCCTTCGGAAAGCCGCGAAGCTCGAAAACCTTGTCCGACCAGAACCACTTGTCGCTGGTGGACTCCCAGCGATAGAGGCCGATATTGGAGACGCGCAGGGCCTTTTCGTACCAGTTGCTGAGTTGCTGCAGGCGTGCCAGCTCAGCGCTGGATGCTGTCGACTGGGCGTTGGGATCGGGTTGGTGGTCGGTTGAGGGGTTCATGGTCTGTTGTCGGTTCATGCTGGGCTGACCAGACTTTGCATTATCACCATGTTGGCAGTGACTCTTGTCATTTACATCACGACTTTCATTCGATCCATGGGGATGGTGCCCGTCATCTGCTGCCAGGTGTGTCGCCTTTGCCACAGCGCTGCCATCGCCGTGGTGATGGTGCAAGAATGCCGTTGTAGACAACGGGAGGAGCAAGCCATGAGTCATAAGCATCGGAACGTGCTGGAAGCGATCTTTCGCGATCCGCTCAGCAGCAACATCCAGTGGCGTGAAGTGGAGTCCCTGTTGAATCACCTGGGGGCGGCGGTCGAGCCGAATCACGGCGCGCGCTTCCGCATCGTGCTGAACCGGCACGAGTTCTTCATCCATCACCCGCACCACGGCAACGAGTTCACCAAGCAGGAGGTCAAGCACCTGCGCGAGGCGTTGGCCGGCGCGGGGGTTACGCTGTCGGCCTACGATGAACTGGAGCGCAAGACCTGAGCCGCGCGTCGCGGGGCGGGCGCCGGCTCACTACTCGTAGAGCAGGAAGGTGGCTCGGCGGGTGAGATAGGACGATAGTGCGTCCCGCCCGGCGGCGGCGATGGCCGACGGTGGCGTGCCGGCGCGGATTGCGTCGAGGGTCGCCCGGCTGCCCAGGTTGCCGAGGATCCGGTCCAGCGTGAACTTGCTCGGGTAGAGGCGGTGCAGGCTTGCCGCGAGGGCGATGCCGAGGGTCGGTGTGTCGATGGCGTCCCGGTCGTCGACGATGATGTGCACGCCTTGACAGGTTTCGCCGGCGTAGGGGCCCGCCACCGGCTGGAAGCGGGTGCCGCTGAAATGCACGCCGGTCAGCTGCAGGCTGTCCAGTTCGGCGGCCAGTTGCGGGCCGTCGACCCACGGGGCGCCGATCAACTCGAAGGGGGTCGGCGTGCCACGGCCGACGGAGACTTCCGCCCCCTCGACGATGCCGACGCCTGGGTAGAGCAGCGTGGCGGCGAGGTTTGTCAGGTTCGGCGACGGTGGCAGCCACGGCAGGCCGGTGTCGTCGTACCACATGTCGCGGCGGTAGCCCTGCATGGGGATGATCTGCAGCTTCACGTCCAGGGCGGCTTCGGCCTGGAACAGGCGGGCGAATTCGCCGAGGGTCAGGCCGTGGCGTACCGGCAGCGGCCAGTAGCCGGTGAAGCCGCGCCGGTCCGCGTCGAGCAGCGGGCCTTGCACCCGGTCGGCGCGCAGCGGGTTGGGGCGGTCTAGCACGATGACGCGCAGGTCCTGCGTGGCGGCGGCCTCCATCAGGTAGGCGAGGGTGCTGGCGTAGGTGTAGAAGCGGGTGCCGGCGTCCTGCAGGTCCACCACCACGGCGTCGAGGCCGTCGAGCATGGCCGCCGTCGGCCGCCGGTCCTGGCCGTACAGGCTGCGCACCGGCAGGCCACTGAGGCTGTCGCTGTCGTCGCCGATGCGGCCTTCCTGGTTGGCGGCGAGTCCGTGTTCGGGGCTGAACAGGGTGACGAGCGTGACGCCCGGCGCATGGGCCAGCACGTCGATGTCACGCCGGCCGGCGGAATCGACGCCGCTGCGGTTGGTGAGCAGGCCGATGCGCAGGCCGTGCAGCGGCGCGAATGCGTCCGCTTCGAGCACGTCGATGCCGGTTCTTACCGGCTGCGGGACGGCCTTCGGGAGGTAGGGCGCCACGCGTTCGGACAGTTCGGGGTAGGCCGCCACGATGCGTTCGGCCGGCAGCGCCGGCAGGGACGACGCGACGGCATCGACGATGCGGGCCCGCAAGGGCGCGGCGTCGCCCCCGCCGTTGGGATGCACGCGATTGCTGAGAATCACGATATAGACGCCGGACAGCGGATCGATCCACAGCCCGGTGCCGGTGTAGCCCAGGTGGTTGATGGCACCGAAAGGCGGCAGCGCTGCCCGGTTGGCGGCGAGCGGCGCCTGCGGCTGCCAGCCCAGGCTGCGTGGCGGGGCTGCCGGGTAGGTCTGCGGCAGGAAGAGCGCGCGGATCGAGGCTGGCTTCAGCAGGGCCGGGTTGTTGTCGAGCACGGCGCGAGCGAAGCGCGCCAGATCGTCGGCGCTGCCGAACAGCCCGGCACTGCCGGCCACGCCGCCGAGGCGGGCGGCCAGCGGATCGTGTACGACGCCGCGGCGCGGGCCGTCGCCGTTCCAGGTGGTTGGCGCGATGCGTGGCAGTTGTACGGCCGGCGGCAGGAAGCCGGTGTCCTGCATGTCCAGGGGCTGGAACAGCCGGCGCCGGCAGTACTCGTCGAGGGGCAGGCCGGACACCCGCCGGACGAGTTCGCCGAGCACGATGAAATTGAGGTCGCTGTACAGCGGGTCGCCGCCGGCGCGCTTCTGCGGTTTGATCGATGCGATGCGGCTCAGTACTTCGTCGGGCGCGGTGATCTGGCGTACGTCCATGCCGGCCGGCAGCCCTGAGGTATGGGCCAGCAGCTGGCGGACCGTGATCGCGTCCTTGCCTTGGGCGGCGAAGGGCAGCCAGTAGCGGACCACCGGCGCGTCGAGGTCGAGCAGGCCCTGTTCGACGAGTTGCAGCACGGCCGGCGTGGTGGCGACGGCCTTGGTCAGGGAGGCCAGGTCGAAGACCGTGTCGACGCTCATCGGCTCCGGTGCCGGCACCAGGGCGCGTTGTCCGAAGGCGCGCCGGTATACGACCGTATCGCCTTCACCGACGAGCACGACCGCGCCGGGAATGTGCCCGGCAGCGATCTCCGTTTCGACGATGGGGGTGATGGCGGCGTCGAGCCGGGCTCCGTTGAGCTGGCTGGCGGCGATGGCCTGGAATGACAGGCATACCGCGAGCAGCAGCCACAGTCGCGCGAAGAGGCCGCTGCTATGCGGTCCTTGCCGCTTCCGCTGGCCGTCGGGGCGCAGGGCGTAGCTCATTTCTTGCCAAGTCCGTCCGCCGTGTAGGCATTGCGGGGGTTCCACAGCATCCAGCCGTTGGTGCCGATCTTCTCGGTGGCTTCGATCTGTTCGCGGATCTCGGGGCCGCCGAAGCTGCGCTGGTCGAAGGCGTAGTCGCGGAAGCCCTGAAGCCACGGGCGCAGGCGCAGCGGCGAGATGCCGGTGCGCCCGATGCCATGCTTGAGGGTGAGGAAGACGATTTCGTTCGGGTTGGCCACCGGGTTGGTATAGCCGGGAATGCCGAACTTGAAGCCGGAGGGGTAGAGCATGGGCGCGAGGTAGTCGAGGCGGCTCACCAGCACGTCGAGCTTCTGGCCGATGAGGGTGTCGTTGGTGTTCCAGAACACATAGCCGAAGATGTCGGCGGTGAGGAAGACGTTGTACGGGAGCAGGCGGCTGCGCGCCATCGCCAGGAAGCCGGAGATCGCGGCGACGCGGTTTTCCTCGGTGTTGGCGACGGAGAAGGTGAGGCCCGGCGAGTCGGGGAAACGCACGTAGTCGAACTGGATCTCGTCGAAGCCGAGGCGCGCCGCCTCCACGGCCAGGTCGAGGCTGTAGTTCCAGGCTTCCTGCCGGGAAGGGTCGATCCAGGCCAGTTCTTCCCGGTCGCGGAAGAGCGCGCCGGCGCTCGTCTTGACGGCCCATTCGGGGTGGGCATTGGCCAGCGGTTCGTCCTTGAAGACGACGATGCGGGCGATCAGGTAGATATTTTTCGCCTTCAGCTGGGCGATCAGCTTGCCCATGTCCGCAACGGTGGTGACCTTCCTGGCGCCGATGTTCTCCGCCGTGACAACGGTGCTGGGATAGGGCACGCCGCCCAGGTCGCCTTTCACGTCGATGACCAGCGCGTTGAGTTCGGTGTGTTCGATGAGCTCGAGGGCGGCTTCGCGCAGGCCCTGGTGGCCGATGCCCCAGAAGGACAGGTACAGCGCCTTCGGGCGGATGGCAGCCAAGCGCATCGTCGGCGCGGATTCACCGTCGGGGGGTATGACCGCCGCGCGGCGGTAGCCGATGGCGCGGGCGGCGACCGTCGCACAGCTGCCGGGAAAGGCGTAACGGCCGTCGGCGCCGGTGGTCAGCATGTCCTTGCCGCGGGTGACGAGGGCGCCGGCCAGCGGTTTGCCGCTGGCGGCGTCGAGGACCAGGCCCGTGCAGGCCTGGGCTGCCGTGGCGACGAGCAGCAGCGCGAGGAAGGCCAGCGCGTACTTGGCGAATCGCTTCATGGCATGACTCCTGTGCCAGATTGCTCCCCGGCTTGCAGGTGGTGGGTCAGGCCGCTGGCGATCGGCTGTTGCCGCCGTACGTGACCGGCGAGACCGTCCACGGGGAGGCGAGGGGACGATGCTGTCACCCGCGGCGGCGACGTCCCGCAGGACCGCGCGCCGGCCTCCTTCTCTTCAGGATAGATCGTTGCGTGCCCGGCAGAAGGCCGGTGTGAGGCCGGCCGCCGGATCTGGGTAAAGTCTAGATGATCAGGATGCCCGCGGTCTTCAGTGCGATGAACAGCACGGCGCCGATCAGCAGGTTCTTGAAGCTCACGTAGCAGATCATGTCCATCACCGTTGCACGGCGGTACAGGCGGCCCCACCAGGGGCCTTCCTTCACGTAGGGCTTGGCGTCGAGGCGGACCAGCACCTCGAAGACGCTCCAGCCGAACCACCAGCCGATGATGGCGCCGGCCTCCAGGCGGCCGAGCGCGGCCATCACCCAGGCCAGTGTGGCCGCGATGGCCAGCGCGAAGCCGGCGCCCTGGATTGCTTTGCGGGCCGGCTGGCCCTTGCCGGCCCACGGCCACAGGTGGTCGCGGATTTCGGCGACGAGCCAGGACAGGCCATGGGCTTCGCCGTAGGCGGGCTGGCGCAGTTCGTTGCGGTCGGCGATGGTCATGCCGTGGCTCCTTTCTTCTGCGGTTCGGCCGGCACTTGATGGATGGGGATGAAGTAACCCTTGCCGTTGATCGGCGTGAGCGGCTGGCCTGCCTTGGTGCGGCGCTTGCGTTCCTGGGCCAGCGGCGGGCAGGCGTGGTCGTCGTAGTAGAGCACCATGCAGTCCAGGCACAGCATGCATTCGCGCTGGTCGATGTTGCCCTTGGCGTCGATGGCCTGGGAGCCGCAGCCCTTGGCGCAGGCCTTGCACGAGGTGCATTCGTCCTTGCGCTTGAGGCCGAACCAGCGGAAGGTGGTCGGCATCGCCAGCGAGGCGCCGAGGGGGCACAGGTACTTGCAAAACGGCCGCTCGATGAAGATCGACAGGCCCAGCAGGCCGGCCGCGAACAGGCTGTAGGGCCAGCTGCGGTTGGTGATGCCGACCAGGAAGGTGGTCTTGAAGGGCTCCACCTCGGCGAGCTTCTCGGCCAGGCCCATGCTGAAGAAGGACACTGCCAGCAGGCCGAAGAAGACCACGTACTTCACCCACTTGAGCTTGTCGTGCAGGGGCTTGGGCAACTGGAACTGGAAGCGCTTGAGGCCGACCAGCCGGCCGAGGCGGAACAGCAGTTCCGACAGGGAGCCGAAGGGGCACAGCCAGCCGCAGAAGAAGCCGCGCCCCCAGATGAAGACGGTGACGATGATGAAGACCCAGAACACGAAGATCAGCGGGTCGGACAGGAACAGCTCCCACTTCCACTGGAACAGCAGGCTGTGGAACCAGGTGAGCACCTGGGTGATGGACGGCTGGGCCATGGCTGAGAAGCCGACGAAGCCGATGGAGATCACCCAGCCGGTGTACTTGAAGGCATTGACCGGCCAGCGGCGCTGGCGGTTGGCGCGCCGCACCAGCTTGTCGCGGCTGGCGTAGGCGGCGGAGATGGCGAGCAGGAAGACGATGAAGCCGGCGATCTCGACGGCGCGTTCCTTCCACACCTTGAGCCAGGTCGGGTCGGGCTTGACCACCACCGGGCGGCCACCTTCCAGGTACTTGTCGGCCAGCCAGTATTCCTTGTCGAAGTTGGCGAAGGTCTTGGCGGCGGTTTCCTTGTCGATCTTGTTGCCGAGGAAGACCAGCCGCCACGGGTAGGCGGCGGAGAAGCCCTTGCCGCGGATGATGAAGATCGCCGATTCGTTGAAGGCCGGCGCGCCGGCGGCAGCGACGCTCCACAGATTGACGTAGTCCAGGTCACGGAAGGTGAAGGCGTCCTTGTCCTGGCGAACCTGCACGCGGTCGTAGATGCCGCCGCGCACGAAGCCGGAACCCTTGAAGGAGTCCATGCCGGCGGGCTTGATGATGAAGATGGCGTGTTCGCCGTCCTTCAGGCGGCTCATCAGGCTGGCGTAGCCGTCCTTGCCGAGAATGGCCTGGCCGAGGGTGGGCTGGTTGAGGTAGCCGAACCACAGGTCCATGTAGGGGCCGTCGCCCTTCAGGCCGACTTCCTCGGGCTTCACCGTGAGGTGCTGCACGCTGCCGTCGGCGACCAGGTCGCTCCACGACGGCGTGCCCGCGGCGGGCGGAAACTTGGCCTGCGGGCGGATCACCGGCTTGAGGATGCCGACCTGTTTGGCGACCGTGGTGCCGGAGGTCATCATCACCTGGTTCTGGGCGATGACGGTGACGGTGGCACCGGTGATCGCGTCGAGGCCGATGATGTTCTCGTCGGGGCGTGACTTGCCGATCTCGATGTTGTCGCCGACGAACTTGCCCAGGTACTGGTTGTTGAACTTGATCAGCAGGGATTCGGGAATGCCGAGCAGCAGGATCGGTTCGGAGTGCTTGAGGATCTTCACGCCGACGAACTTGCCGGCGGTGTCCATGCCGATCAGCGTCACGACAGGCTTGCCAGAGTAGGCCGGCGTGTCGGTGATGTCGGTGGACAGCATGACGTAGCCGAGAAGCTTCTTCTGGCCGCCTTCGTCCTTGTAGGCTTCGACGAAGGGGGGCTGGCCTTTGCGTTCCGAGAAGCTGGTGGCGCCGGGCATGACTTCCGTGCACGGCGCGTAGTCGCACATCTTCGGCGACGTGCCCAATTCAGGGGGGAGCTTGACCTCGTAGGTGTTGGCATGAGCCGCGCTGGCGAGGACGAGTCCGGCCAGGGCGGGGAGAAGGCGGCGCAGAGCGCGCAGGGCGAACATCGGTGACTCCGATCGATCAGGATGTCGACAGATTGTGAGGATGTGTGGCGGCCGACGCCTTAAGCTGAGTCAATTTGCCGCAGTACCTTGTCTGGCGTCGCCTTGCGTGCCGACCGCAGGCACAAAAAAAAGGGAGACGCGGACGTCTCCCCAAATTACTTCGTCGATAAGGAACGGGTTGCCGAACGGGCTTACTTCTCTACGATCATCCGGCTACGCATTTCGAGGTGCAAAGCGTGGCAGAAGTTCGTGCAATAACACCAATAAACGCCCGGCTTGTCGGCTTTGAAGGTGACGGACTTGGTTTCCTGCGGGTTCACGATGAAGTTGATGTCGTACTTCGGAATCGCGAAGCCGTGGGTCAAGTCTTCGACCTTGTCCAGGTTGGTGAGGATGATGGTGACCTCATCGCCCTTCTTGACGGTGAATTCCGGCAGGCTGAAGGCCGGTGCCTGGGACACCATCTTCACGGTGACCTTGTTGCCCTTGCGCTCGACGCCGGATTCCTTCGGGTCCTTGATCGCATTGGGGAAGTCGTCCAGGTTGTAGACCTGACGGGTCTTGATGAACTCACGCTTGACGATGATGGAGTCGTGCGGCTCGGAATACACCGCATGGTCGGCCACGACCTTCATCTTGTCGCCGCTGATGTCGATGAGCTGCGCGGTTTCGGGGTGCAGCGGGCCGACGGGCAGGAAGCGGTCCTTGGAGAACTTGTTGTCGGACAGGAAGTACTTGCCGTCCGGCGCCTTGGTTTCACCCATCGAGGTGAAGCCGTGGCCCGGCTGGTATTGCACGTCCACACGGTCGAGTACAACCTTGGCGTTCTTGTCGCCCTTGAAGGCCTGGATGGCCGCTTCCACGTTCCACTTCACGATCTGGCTGTCGAGGAACAGCGTGGTGTAGGCGTTGCCCTTGTTGTCGAAGCCGGTGTGCAGGGGGCCGAGGCCGATTTCCGGTTCACCGACGACGGTGTCGCGCGGATCCTTCAGGTCGCCATCGAACCACTTCAGCACCAGATCCAACTGGATCACGCTGGCGGTAGGGGACAGCTTGCCGGAGCATACGAAGTACTTGCCGTCCGGGCTGGCATTGACGCCGTGCGGGTTCTTCGGGATCGGTACGTAGCAGGTGAGGGCGGTTTTCGGGTCCGGGTTGGCGGCCTTCGTGCCGTCCACGACAGGAACCTTGGAGCTGCCGTAGGTCTTGGTCTTGCCGGCCTTGACCGCTTCCTCGATACGGGCGACGTTGAAGAACAGGCAGGCGTCGCGCTCGGAGGACATCATGTCCTGGTAGTGGGCGCCCATCTCGGTGTTGTACTGGTTGGTGGCGGCCAGCTTGCCGTCGTAGGAGGTAGCCACCAAGTCACAGTTGCCGTCGATCAGCACCTGCCAGCGCACTTCCATGGATTCGGCATCCACGCAGGTGAACAGGGAGTGGTACTTGGTCGGGTCGGTCATGTCGTTGCCGTCATTGGGCAACGGAATTGAGAACTCGGCGCCGCAGAACACGCGGGTGGTGTGATTGATCTTCTCGTCCACCGGATCGCGCTTGTCCGGGAAGGTGCCGTGGAAGCCCTGGATGTTCGGCAGCTCGATGATCTTGTCGGTTTCCATCGTATCCATGCGGATACGGGCCAGGCGGCTGTGGATCTTGTCGTTCACGAAGATGTACTTGCTGTCGTACATGCCGTCCGTGTAGGACTGGTGAACGTGGTGGGTGTCGCCGGTGTGGTACTTGAGGCTGCCGTCCGGCTTGGTGCCGATGATGGCCTTGGATTCGTTGGTGATGCCCCAGCCGACCAGGCAGTCCATGTTGAAGACCGGGATGCGCTTGAACAGGCGGCCGGAGGGC
Organism: Zoogloea sp. GW822-FHT05C07; assembly: GCF_058800215.1. Classification (NCBI taxonomy): domain Bacteria; kingdom Pseudomonadati; phylum Pseudomonadota; class Betaproteobacteria; order Rhodocyclales; family Zoogloeaceae; genus Zoogloea; species Zoogloea sp. GW822-FHT05C07. The sequence goes on along the minus strand of NZ_CM179510.1, from coordinate 285,742 downwards.
ATGCCGTAGATGCGCACTTCGCCGGAGTGGCCGCCGCTGGAGAAGGAATAGTATTCGTCGAGCTGGCCGGGGGGCACTTCGTACTTGCCGTATTCACCGCCGGTGTGGGCGGCAGGCGCTGCAGCCGGCGTGCCGGCCGGGGCGGCGGCTTCCTGTTTGCAGGCGGACAGGCCGACGGACAGGCCGGCTCCAGCCAGGCCGGCGAGGGCGGCGGAGTTCAGGAACTTGCGGCGGGCCGGAACGGGGCTGGCGTCGTCGTGCTTGATGTCTTCGATACTCATTGTAGATGGTCTCCGTATGTCCCTAAGCTGAGTGCGAGCGGGCCGCGCGATGCGGGCTGCATTTCCAGACCAGGCGGGGAGGGGCGCCGATGATGGCGCTCTGCCCCTGCGGCAATCTGTCGCAGCGCACTGTAGGGGGGCGGACGCGGAAAAAAATTGACGGCGGGCAAGAATCGCCGAAGAGCACTGAAGAAAGCGCCAAAAAACGCCCGGAACTCTTTAAGAGTATTAGAACATACTGAAATAAAAGCGGAATTTCCCGGGGCGCGTCGGCCGCACCGGGGATGCATCAGCTGCGCGTGGCAGTCCCGGCTTGCAGCAGCACCAGCAGCGCGCCGTCGCCGCCGTCGTGGGGGCGGGCCTGGCAGAAGGCGAGGATGTCTTCGCGCTGGGCCAGCCAGCCGCGGGACAGGTGCTTGAGGACCGGCATGCGGCCCGGTGAGCCGTGGCCCTTGCCGTGGATCACGCGCAGGCAGCGGCGGCCCTGCAGCACGGCCTGGGCGATGAAATGGGCCAGCGCCGCGCGGGCTTCGTCGCGGGTCAGGCCGTGCAGGTCCAGTTCGCCCTGCACCACCCAGCGCCCGCGGCGCAGGTCGGTGAGGACCCGCCGCGGCAGGCCGACGCGCAGGTAGGCGGCTTCGTCACCCATGTCGAGGCGGTCCTCGAAGCTCAGCGGGGTTTCCAGTGCTTCGCGCAGGACTTCCCGCTCGTCTTCCTCGCGCTTGCGGGGCAGCGGGGCGGGCACCGGCTTGGCCACCGCGGCGAGGTTCTTGTCCTTCAGCGGGGCGACCTTGCCGGCGATGTGGCGGAACAGTTCGGCGGGGTCGTGCAGCGCGCGCTCGTCGACGGCCGCCTCCGGGGCTTCCCAGTCCTCGAGGGCGCTGACCTGGGGATTGGCCTGCTGGCGCTGGCCGCTCAGGTCGACGCGGTTGAAGTCCTTGATCGGCGCGATGTCGCCGAGGGCGGCGCGGAACACCGCGGAGGGATCGTTCTCGTCGACGTGCCGGGGCCTGCGCGGTGTTTCCGGCTCCGCTTCGATGACCTGGGGGCGGGGCCGCGGGACGGGCTTGGGCCTGGCGATCTCGGCCCGGTCCTGGCCGCGTATGGCCTGCAGCGTGCCGACCTGCTTGCGGAAGAAGGCCGCGTCGTCTTCGGGCGGAGGCTCCGTTGCCGCCGGGCGTGTCGGGGCTGCCGCCGGACGGGCGATGACCGTCTTCAGCGTGCTGTTCGGTACCTGCTGCCGGATCGCCCTGAGGGCATCGAGTCCGGCGGGGCGCTTGTCCTTGGCCATGATGGTGAAAAGCGGGGGTCCAAATGGAAACGGACCGGGTTGCCCCGGTCCGTTCTGGGGCGTACAGGCGGTTTTAGCCCGCCAGGCCCAGGCCGTCCAGGTAGCGCTCGGCGTCGAGCGCGGCCATGCAGCCGGTGCCGGCGCTGGTGACCGCCTGGCGGTAGATGTGGTCCTGCACGTCGCCTGCGGCGAACACGCCCGGCACGCTGGTGGCGGTGGCGTTGCCCTCGCGGCCGCCCTTGGTGACGATGTAGCCGTTCTCCATCTCCAACTGGCCTTCGAAGATGTCGGTGTTGGGTTTGTGGCCGATGGCGATGAACACGCCCTTCAGCTCGACATCACGGGTTTCGCCGGTCTTGACGCTCTTGACGCGCATGCCGGTAACACCAGTCTTGTCGCCCAGCACTTCGTCCAGCGTGGAGTCGAGGGCCAGTTCGATCTTGCCGGCGGCGACCTTCTCATGAACCTTGTCCACGAGGATGCGCTCGGCCTTGAACTTGTCGCGGCGATGCACGAGGGTGACCTTGCTGGCGATGTTGGCCAGGTACAGGGCTTCCTCGACGGCGGTATTGCCGCCGCCGACCACGGCGACTTCCTGGTTGCGGTAGAAGAAGCCGTCACAGGTGGCGCAGGCCGACACGCCCTTGCCGGAGAAGGCCTCTTCGGACGGCAGGCCCAGGTACTGGGCGCTGGCGCCGGTGGCGATGATCAGCGCGTCACAGGTGTATTCGCCCGCATCGCCGACCAGGCGGATCGGCTTTTCCGTCAGGTGGGTGGTGTGGATGTGGTCGAAGATCATCTCGGTGTTGAAGCGCAGTGCATGCTTCTCAAAGCGGGCCATCAGCTCCGGGCCCTGGACGCCATCCGCGTCGGCGGGCCAGTTATCCACTTCAGTGGTGGTCATCAGCTGGCCGCCCTGAGCGATGCCGGTGATCAGCACCGGGTTCAGGTTGGCGCGGGCTGCATAGACTGCGGCACTGTAGCCGGCGGGGCCGGAGCCGAGGATCAGGAGCTTGATGTGTCGGGTAGCCATCTTCGTGGGTCTTTCTTGTCTGTGAGGCGAGGAAGACCAATTATAAAGCGCGAGGTTCCCGCTCGCGTCGGGATTTATGGACGTGCTGGTGGTGTTTGGCATCACGGCCGAGCGTGATATGACGTCAGTTTGATTTATACTTAATTGCAGCAGTTGAACGACAATTTAGTCACGTCGCCGAAAAATTAGTTAGCGTCCCGCCGAGGAGAGGCTTTATGACCGTCACCAGCTCCGTGTCCACCATTGCCCTGCGGACCTTCCCGATCTTCCAGGGCCTGAGCGACGACCGGCTGGCAACCGTGGCACGCGTGGCGATGATGCGGCGCGTACCGCGAGGTGCCGCGGTGGTTCATGAGGGCGACCGTACCGATTTCGTGTACTTCGTATTGACCGGCAACCTGAAGGTGATGGTCAGCGACGAGGACGGCCGCGAAGTGATCCTGACCATCCTTGGGCAAGGGGAAATGTTCGGTGAAATGGGCGTGCTGGACGACAGCCCCCGTTCCGCGTCGGTCGTGGCCGTGGCCCCGTCCGACCTGGTCACGATCGCCAAATCCGATTTCAAGCGCCTGATGCAGGAGAACTTCGAGCTTTCCTGGCACGTCATGTGCAATCTCACCCGCCGTCTGCGCGACGCCGACCGCAAGATCGAGAGCCTGGCGCTGATGGACGTCTATGGCCGCGTGGCGCGCCTGCTCCTCGAGATGTCGGAGGAGATCGATGGCGTGAAGGTGGTGAAGAAGAAGATCTCCAAGCAGGACATCGCCAAGATGATCGGTGCCTCCCGCGAGATGGTCAGCCGGGTCATGAAGGACCTGGGGCTGCGTGGCCTGATCGAGGAAACCGACGGTGGCGTGATCCTGAGAGAGAAGATCTACGACTTGTGACTGGTCAGGAAATCCTTCCTTACGTATTCGCAAACGTACGGGGAAGGGACGACCAGAGACCCTGGTTTATAATCGAAGCGCGGTGAAGAGCCGCGCTTTTGCTTTTTTGGTATCCGCTTCCGCCGCGCCCGATCCTCGCCGAACCATGTCTGAACTTCCCTCCACCCGCCCGCTTCCGCTGCCCGAAAAGATCGCCAGCCTGCTGCAGGAAGCCCGCTGGCTGTTCCTCGGCGTGCTGGCCCTGTATTTCTCGATGATCCTGTTCGGCTATTCCAAGGCCGATCCGGGCTGGTCCCACGCCGTGCAGGTCGAGCGCGTCAGCAACCCGGGCGGTAGGTTCGGCGCGTGGTTGTCGGACCTGCTGCTCTACCTGTTCGGTGTGTCCGCCTGGTGGTGGGTAGCCTTCCTGGGGTTCGGCCTGGCGATCGGCTTCCGGCGCCTGAAGCTGGTGTTCGGGGCCGATCGGCGCTCCCTGTTCATCGTCGTCGTCGGTTTCCTGATGGTGTTGATCGCCAGCAGCGGACTGGAAGCGATGCGCTTTCATTCGATGAAGGCCAGCCTGCCGCTCGAGCCAGGTGGGGTGATCGGTATCGAATTCGGCAACCTGGTGCTGCAATACTTGGGCTTTACCGGCGGAACCCTGCTGCTGCTCGGTGCTATCGCCGGTGGCCTGAGCCTGTTTTCCGGAGTGAGCTGGGTCGAGGCTTCCGAGCTGCTCGGCACTGGTCTGGAGCGGCTGTGGATCTTCGCCACCAACGGCTTCCAGACTTGGGAGGACCGCCGCGTCGGCCGCGAGGTGGCGCAGAAGCGCGAGGAAGTGGTCGAGATCAAGCGCAAGAAGGAGGAGGTCGAGCCGCCGCCGCCGGTGCGCATCGAGCCGGCTGTCGTCAAGGTCGAGAAGTCGGAGCGGGTCGAGAAGGAGCGTCAGCCGCACCTGTTCACCGAATTGCCGGGTGGTGCGCTGCCGCCGCTATCCTTGCTCGATGAGCCGTCCCACGACGTCGAGCCGCCTTCCGTCGAGACGCTGGAATTCACGTCCCGCCTGATTGAGCGCAAGCTGGCCGATTTCGGCGTCGAGGTGAAGGTGCTGGCGGCCTATCCGGGCCCGGTGATCACCCGCTTCGAGATCGAGCCGGCGGTTGGCGTGAAGGGCAGCCAGGTCGTCAACCTGGCCAAGGATCTGGCACGGGCGCTGTCGCTGGTCAGCATCCGCGTCGTCGAGACGGTGCCGGGCAAGGCCTGCATGGCGCTGGAGTTGCCCAATCCCAAGCGCCAAACCGTGCGCCTGTCGGAGATTCTCGGGTCCCGCGCCTACCATGACATGACTTCGCCGCTGACCGTGGCGCTGGGCAAGGACATCAGCGGTCAGCCGATGGTGGCGGACATCGCCAAGACGCCGCACCTGCTGGTGGCGGGCACCACCGGCTCCGGCAAGTCGGTGGGCATCAACGCGATGATCCTGTCGCTGCTCTACAAGTCCGAGCCGACTGACGTGCGCCTGATCCTCGTCGATCCGAAGATGCTCGAACTGTCGATCTACGAGGGCATTCCGCATCTGCTGGCGCCTGTCGTCACCGACATGAAGCACGCCGCCAACGCGCTCAACTGGTGCGTGGCGGAGATGGAGAAGCGCTACAAGCTGATGTCGGCGCTCGGCGTGCGCAACCTGGCCGGCTACAACAAGGCGGTGGCCGAGGCCGTGAAGGCCGGCGCGCCGCTGAAGAACCCGTTCTCGATCACACCGGACAGCCCCGAGCCCCTCGAAAAGCTGCCCTACATCGTCGTGGTCATCGACGAGCTGGCCGACTTGATGATGGTGGTCGGCAAGAAGATCGAAGAACTGATCGCCCGCCTAGCGCAGAAGGCCCGGGCGGCAGGTATCCACCTGATCCTCGCTACCCAGCGTCCCAGCGTGGACGTGATCACAGGCCTGATCAAGGCCAACATCCCGACCCGCATGGCCTTCCAGGTGTCCAGCAAGATCGACTCCCGCACCATCCTCGACCAGATGGGGGCGGAAAGCCTGCTGGGCATGGGCGACATGCTCTACCTGGCGCCGGGCACTGGCCTGCCGACCCGCGCCCACGGTGCTTTCGTCGCGGATGACGAAGTCCATAAGGTCGTCGAATTCCTCAAGACCACGGGGGCGCCGGACTACATCGAGGGCGTGCTGACGCCGTCCGAAGAGGAGGGCGGCGATCTGCTCGGCGGTGGTGAAGGTGGGGAGGGCAGCGAGGCCGATCCGCTCTACGACCAAGCTGTCGAGATCGTCGTCAAGACCCGTCGGCCGTCGATTTCCCTGGTCCAGCGCCACCTGCGCATTGGTTACAACCGCGCGGCACGCCTGATCGAACAGATGGAGCGCTCCGGCCTGGTTACGCCGATGGGCTCCAACGGCAACCGCGAAGTGGTTGCTCCAGCCCGCGAAGGAGAATGATGATCCGCCGCCGTACCCACACCCTGCGTGCCCTCGGGCTTGCGTTGTTCATTGCTGCCGGTTCAGCCCACGCCGATGCGCTGGCTCAGTTGAAGCAGTTCATGGAAGGCACCCGCAGCGCGAAGGGCAGTTTCACCCAGCAGGTCATGTCCAAGTCCGGCCGCAAGCCCCAACAGGCCGCCGGCACGTTCGCCTTCGCACGCCCCGGCAAATTTCGCTGGACCTACGAGAAGCCTTACGCCCAATTGCTGGTGGGGGATGGCAGCAAGCTGTGGGCCTACGACCAGGAGCTCAACCAGGTCACCACCAAGAAGCTCGGCCAGGCCCTTGGTACGACGCCGGCGGCGATCCTGGCCGGCGACAACTCCCTCGACAAGAACTTCGTGCTGAAGGATGCCGGCAGCGCCGACGGCCTGGAATGGGTCGAGGCGACGCCGAAGGCCAGCGACAGCAGCTTCGAGCGCATCCGCATGGGCTTTGCCGGTGGGCAGCTGAAGGCGATGATCCTCAACGACAACTTCGGCCAGACCACGTCGCTGAACTTCGGCCACATGGAGCGCAATCCGACGCTGGATGCCGGGCTGTTCCGCTTTGTGCCGCCGAAGGGCGCCGATCTGGTCGGCGAGTGAGCCCACACATTCTTCATGGCTGATCTTTTCGACGCCCTCGATCCGCCGCGCCTGCCGCTGGCTGAGGCCATGCGCCCCAAGATGATCACCGAGGTCATCGGCCAGAAGCACCTGCTCGGGCCGGGCAAGCCGCTGGCGCTGGCCTTCCAGTCCGGCAAGCCGCATTCGATGATCCTGTGGGGCCCGCCGGGCGTCGGCAAAACGACGCTGGCGCGCCTGATGGCGAAGTCCTTCGACGCGGAGTTCACGGCGCTGTCGGCGGTCTTCTCGGGGGTGAAGGACATCCGCGAGGCGATCGCCCAGGCCGAGGTGGCGCGGACCCGCGGGCGCCACACCATCCTGTTCGTGGACGAGGTGCATCGTTTCAACAAGGCCCAGCAGGATGCCTTCCTGCCCTACGTGGAGCAGGGGCTCGTCACCTTGGTCGGGGCGACCACCGAGAATCCGTCCTTCGAGGTGAATTCGGCGCTGCTGTCACGGGCGGCGGTGTATGTGCTGCAGCCTCTGGCCGCCGACGAGCTGGCTGATCTCTTCGAGCGGGCCCGGGCCTTCGCGTGCGCGGAGCTGGCTTTCGAGGACGATGCGCGGGATCGTCTGACCGGTTTTGCCGACGGTGACGCTCGACGCATGCTCAACCTGCTCGAGCAGGTGCACACCGCCGCGACAACGGCCGGCATCAATCCGGTCACGCCGGCCTTCATCGATGAAGCCCTGTCGCGGAACCTGCGCCGTTTCGACAAGGGCGGCGAAGCCTTCTACGATCAGATCTCGGCGCTGCACAAGTCGGTGCGCGGCTCCGATCCGGATGCTGCTCTGTACTGGCTGTGCCGCATGCTCGACGGCGGCGCCGAGCCGCTCTACATGGGGCGGCGCCTGGTGCGCATGGCCATCGAGGACATCGGCCTGGCCGACCCACGGGCTCTGGAAATCTGCCTGAACGCCTGCTCCACGTATGAACGCCTCGGCTCGCCGGAAGGCGAACTGGCGCTGGCCCAGGCGGCAGTTTTCCTGGCCTGTGCGGCCAAATCGAACGCGGTGTACAAGGCGTATAATGCGGCGCGCAAATTTGTCGCCGATGATGTGTCGCGTCCGGTGCCAATCCACCTGCGCAATGCGCCCACCAAGCTCATGAAGGAGCTGGGTTACGGCAAGGCCTACCGCTACGCCCACGACGAACCGGGCGCCTATGCGGCGGGGGAGAGCTACTTTCCGGAGGGGATGGCGAAGCCGGGCTGGTACGTGCCGGTCGAGCGGGGCATGGAGGCGAAGATCGCCGAAAAACTGGCCCGCCTGCGCGAACTGGATCGGGACTATGAAGCCCGCGCAGGCGACGATGGTGCTTAGTGCTGGATGGGATGGCTGGCAATGAAACGGTCGCGGGCTGCACGGAAACGCTGTGCCCGGCTGCGATCGCCGCTTTCCTCAGCTTCATCCACCAGCTCACGCATGAACTGGGTCAGCATCAGCGTTCCCTCGCGGGTCTGGACCAGCCCACAAGCGATCTGGGCGGCTGCCACTTCGGGAATGTCATGGTGTTCGGCGATGATGGCAACGTCTTCGTCGGTCAGGTCGCAGTAATCCAGGCAGTCACGGATGGACAACATTGGTGTGTCTCCTTCAATGGATTTGGTCGCATGAAAACAGCGCCGTCTACGGACGCCTTTTCTTTAATTGTGACCGGTGAGCTTGTTAAATCAAGAAGACTTTGGCTCGAAACGAGCTATTAACTTCTTGATTTCTATTGTGTCTGGTATCTCGGGCAGCGAAGAACATGATGTTGCACTGCAATATAACTGAAAACTGGAGGTTGTGTTCGGCATTTTCCGGATCCGCCTTCCAGGCCTGCTAGCTTCTGATTTGAATAGGGATTCCCATGCTTGATGTGCAATTGCTGCGTACCCGCCTGGACTTTGTTGCAGAGCGTTTGGCTACGCGTGGAACGACGCTCGATGTGGCCGCCTTCCAGGCCCTCGAAGATGAGCGCAAGGAGCGCCAGACGCGCACCCAGGAGCTCCAGGCCCGTCGCAACACCCTGTCCAAGCAGGTCGGCCAGCTGAAGGGCAAGGGCGAGGACGCCTCTGCGGTGCTGGCCGAGGTGGCGGGCATCGGTGACGAGCTGAAGGCCAACGAAGCAGCCCTTGCCGAACTGCTGGAGCGCTTCAACGCCTTCATCGCCGGCTTGCCGAACCTGCCCCACGAGAGCGTGCCGGTGGGCCGTTCCGAAGAGGACAACGTGGAGATGAGCCGCTGGGGCACGGTGCCGAGCTTCGACTTCGAAGTGCGTGACCACGTGGACATCGGCACCCGCCTGGGCGGGCTGGATTTCGAAACCGCGGTGAAGATCTCCGGCGCCCGCTTCACGCTGATGAAGGGCGGCCTGGCGCGTCTGCACCGGGCGCTGGCCCAGTTCATGGTGGACACCCATTCCGGCGAGCACGGCTACACTGAGTTGTACGCGCCCTATCTGGTCAACGCGGACAGCATGTACGGCACCGGCCAGTTGCCCAAGTTCGAGGAAGAGCTGTTCTCGGTGCCGAAGGCCGACGGCAGCAAGTTCTACCTGATCCCGACCGCCGAAGTGCCGGTGACCAACATCGTCCGCGACGAGATCGTGCCGGCCGATGCGCTGCCGATGAAGTTCGTCTGCCACACGCCATGCTTCCGTTCCGAAGCTGGCAGCTACGGCCGGGACACCCGCGGCATGATCCGCCAGCACCAGTTCGACAAGGTGGAGCTCGTCCGCATCGAGAAGCCCGAAAATGCCTGGGCCGCGCTGGAGGAGCTGACCGGCCACGCCGAGGCGATCCTGCAGAAGCTCGAGCTGCCGTACCGCAAGATCGTGCTGTGCACCGGCGACATGGGCTTCGGTTCGGCCAAGACCTACGACCTCGAAGTGTGGCTGCCGGCGCAGAACACCTACCGCGAGATCTCGTCCTGCTCCTGCTTCGAGAGCTTCCAGGCCCGCCGCATGCAGGCCCGCTTCAAGAACGCACAAGGCAAGAACGAGACGCTGGCAACCCTCAACGGCTCTGGTCTGGCAGTTGGTCGCACGCTGGTGGCGATCCTCGAGAACTATCAGCAGGCTGATGGCTCGGTACGTATCCCGACCGCGCTGCAGCCCTATATGGGCGGTCTGACCGTGCTGCAGGCTGCGCTGTAAGGCAAAAGCCGGGCGGGTATACGCCCGCCCGGTTTCCAGGGGAAGGCATATCCAATATATTAGAATTTATTAATATTCTGAATATTGGAGGCTCTCCATGAGTAGCAAATCCTTCACTCAAATTACCGGCGACCTTTCCAAAGGACTCGCTACGCTTCGTTCCGAAATCCCGGAAACCATGAGTGCCTTCAATATGTTGGCAAAGGAGTCGATGAAAGCGGGGGCGTTGAGTGCGCTGCAGAAGGAGCTCATTGCGCTGGCGATCGGTGTGACGGCGCGCTGTGACGGCTGCATTGGCTTCCATGTCAAGGCACTCATCCGCCTGGGGGTAACCCGGGAGCAGTTCATGGAAACGTTAGCTATCTGCACTTATATGGGCGGCGGACCGAACCTGATGTATGCGGCAGAGGCGGTGCGTGCTTACGAAGAATTTACCGCAGGGCAAACAAAAGTCGCCGAATAACTGGCTTTTTCTTCGAAGTGCTATATAATTGCTGACTTCGAGCGGAAAGGTGGCAGAGTGGTCGAATGCGCCGGACTCGAAATCCGGTATACGGTTCTCCGTATCGAGGGTTCGAATCCCTCCCTTTCCGCCATGGTTCAAGCAAAAAGCCCTGATTTTCAGGGCTTTTTGCTTTTCTACGGACGCCTCGTGGGCAAGCGTCGGATTTGTGCGTGTTTGCGCACGACGGGCGTTGTTGCCCCCAAATCGTGCCTTCTTCACGTTTCAGGTTTCTCCTATGCAAGCACTGCTCGATGCCATCGCCGAAGCCACCATGCCCGCGGATGCCGGACGTGTGTTTCACGGGCGAGGCGGGCTGTTTCCCGGCTGTGAGCACTGGACACTGGATGTCTATCCGCCGGTGTGGGTGCTGACCAGTTTCCTGCCCGCAAGCGATGAGGAGTTGGGCTGCGTCCACGAAGCACTGTCCCGTCGCTGGGCGCAGCTCCAGCCGGAGCAGCCGCTGAACTGGGTTTATCAATACCGCTTCGAGGCCCGGGCCGAGACGCGGCTGATGGCGGGGAGTGTTCCGGAGCCGCACGTGGTCGAGGAAGGTGGGGCGCGTTTCCGGGTGCATCTGCTCAAGGGGCTCAACCACGGCTTCTTTCTGGACATGGCCGAGGGGCGGCGCTGGGTTCGCGAGCACATCGCGGCCCGTCCCGGAATCAAGGTGCTCAACCTGTTCGCCTATACCTGCGCCTTCTCCGTGGTGGCTTTACAGGCCGGGGCACGGGAAGTGACCAACGTGGACATGAGCGACGGGGCCCTTGCCATCGGTAAGCGCAATCACCTGCTCAATGGCCTGGTGGACGGGGCGCGTTTCCTGCCGCACGACATCTTCAGTTCATGGGGCAAGATCACGCGCGGCGGTCCGTACGATCTGATCATCCTGGATCCGCCCAGCTATCAGAAGGGCAGCTTCGTCGCGGAGAAGGACTACATCCGGCTGATGCGGCGCCTGCCGGACCTGCTGGCGCCGGGCGGGCAGGCCTTGCTGTGCCTGAATTCACCAAAGCTGGGGGTGGCCTTCCTGCAGGAGCGGATGCAGGAAATCGCGCCGCAGTTATGCTTTGAGGAGCGGCTGGCCAATCCGGCCGCGTTTGCCGATGTTTCCAGCGATCGTGCGCTGAAGGTGCTGGTCTACCGCGCACCGGGCTGATGGCAGTTGGCTTTCCGGCGCGTGTGGGGCATGAAGGACGCGCTTTTTCTCAGGCGTTACTGCGGACTGGATGTGAGTTTCCGACTCCATTCATTGTTCGGAAACTCCCGTTTCAGGCGCTCTTTGGCTTCGCGTGCTTGGGTTGGGTGGCCGTCTTCCTGCATGAGTTGGGCGTAAGTGAACAGGCTTTCGGGAACCCAGAACCCGGAGCCGCTTCCGAAGAGCTCCCGGTAAGCGGAGCAGGCTTGCGCGCGCTTGCCGGCCCCCTCGAAGGCCTTGGCCGCCCAGAATAGCGCTTCTTCCCGGGCGGGAGGTGCCCGGCGGTGTTGCCGGGCGTCGAGGAAAAGAACGGCAGCGTCGTCGAAGTGTTCTGCCCGCATCGCGCTCCATGCCTTTGCATAGATTCGATCCGGCGCGCTTGCGTAGAGCCAGCATGCAGCCACTGCCATGATGAGAAGAGCAGTTGCATGGTATCCCCAGCGAGGATGGTTGCCGTCCGTCGGGATTTCATTCCGTTTGAGTCGGTGTGCCAGGCATGCCATTGCGAGGCAGCCCAACAGGGCCAGGCAACTTGCCCATGCGCCCCAGTGGCCGATCGTCGTTGTGCCGAAAACCAGGCGGACGGACGTTTCCTCCGGTACGACGAGCAGGAAACCTGGCGCTGCCAGGTGGAGGCTGCCTTTCGTTTCCAGTTGCCAGCGAGGGTGGTAGCTGATCTTGATAAGGTGAGCCTGGCCTGGGGCCGACGTTGTAAAGGACAGCCGATCCCGTGCAAATTGCAGCTCGCTGATTTGCACAGGCTGTTGATGGCGTTTGATGGCAGCACTTAGCTCTGGATCGGGTGCATCGATATAAACCGGCCACTCTGCTTCCAGTCTTGCACGGGACTTGAACCAGGCGTGACTATCCTGCATCCATCCTTGGCGGGGCTTCAAAACCCACGGGTGGGCTGTGCCGTCCACCAGCCGCGCGTCGATGGACTTCGGGCGTAGCAGCAGGAAGGGCGGGCTGTCGGCTACCTGTTCGAACAGTCCGCTGCCGAGCAAGCTGTGCTTGGCCTCGGTGCTTCGGAGCAGAACCTGGGTCGCTTGCAGCATCCCCATGTGGATGACTGCCATTGCAGGATCGAGCTGCCCGCTTGGAAAGCGGGACAGCGGAGATGAGGGGTGGGCGGATACTTCCGACTGCAACTGGTATACCGCCGGGCCGAGGACGGCGGACTCCATGTAAAGACCTTCGAGCACCGGGCGGCCTCCGAGAAGCATCGGAAGCGCCTCCAGGCTGCGGGTGGAGCCAAGATCGAGATTGGCTGGATCGTGCTCGAACAACAGTCGGGGAGAGTCCGGCGAGCCCGCCATGGCAGGAAGCAATCGGGCGAGAGCCTGCCACCCGGGCTTGTTCGCGTTGCCGCTGAAATTCCAAAGGGCCCACTCAGGTGCCTGCTGTGTCCGCGGGGCCAGCCACGTTACCAGGCCTGCAAGCAGGGCTGCTCCGATGAGTGCATGCACCCGGGGCGGCGTCCGGCTGGCCGCGACGGTGCCGATCGACCAGCCGGCGGCGATGGCGCCGAAGAGCCAGGCCATGGGCAGGAAGCGGATGTCGAGCAGCCCGATGCGGTCGGCAAGCATCCACAGGACGATGATGAGGGCTGTCAGTTGCAGGAAATACAGGATGGAGTGGGGCTGTTGTGACGGAAGGAAGCGTGCCTCCCTGAGCATTAGCGGAAGGCTCAGCACTCCGCCGGTGAGGATCGGCCACAGCGCTTCGGGAAGCAGTGCCTCCCAGCGGTCGGTGGTACTGCTGCCGTCATTGGGAATGGTGAACCCGTGCATCTCCAGAAGAGGCCATAGCCAGCCGCCCAGCAACAGGAAGGCCAGGGCGTGCCCTTTAAGTAGCGTCCGGGCGGCGGTGCCGCGTTGTGGCGCATCGATCAGCAGCAGCCAGCTCCCGAAGCCGCAGACCAGGAGCGGATAGCCGTGACCCAGCGCGGTAAGGGCCTCCAGGATGCCGGCCAGGATCCAGCCGTATGCGGTGCCGCGTATCGCCCGAACCCAGGCGGCCAGTGTGAGGACGGCCAGCAGCAGGCCCCAGCTGTAGGCAAACTCGCCGGCGAGCAGGCTCAAAAGGTTGCCGCCCCAGATTGAGTTCTGCTCGTGAGCGAGAAAGGACAGGGCGCCCAGCGCCCCGCAGAAGGCGGCGAGCGCGCTGAGGCGCAGAACATGCCGGGATACCGAGAAGACGGTGCCGGGCAGCAGGAGGGCCGGCAGGACGATGGCCCATTTCAGGCCGGAAGCCAGGCCGATCACTTTGCCCAGCAGGCTTGCCACCACGAAGGGCAGCGGAAAGTAATAGGCATGCAGCGGATAGCCGCCGAAGACTTCCGGTAGCCAGGTGGTGAGCTGTCCGCGCGGCAGCGCCTCTCGATCGAACAGCCACGCGTAGAGGACGTGGGAGGCCATGTCCCCCCCGGTCGGCAATTCGGGGCCGGTCACCAGATCGAGGCGTAGCAAGGGAGCAAGCAGGCCGGCAAACAGCAGGGCGACCAGCACATCCACCAAAAGCGAACCCGGCCGTGGCCGGGTTTGGGGGGCAGGCAACAGGCTGTCGGGGAGAGTCACCATGGACGACACATCGCATGCAGTGCCTCCGCCGGTGTCCGGCAGAGGCCTGTGTTACTACATATTGACGGTGACTGAGCCGCAGTTGGCGGAGGTCTGCTGTTGGGCGCCGTTGTTTTCGGTGAGGGTAATGGTCGTACCCCGTCCGGCAGTGACTATACAACTATAGGTCTTTTGACCCGCGGAGCACGTGCCGCTGGGGCTGCTGCTCACGGTGTCCCAGTTCTTCTGGGTTGTACCCGAGATGGTCGTCTGGCACTGGGTGGTGGTGGTTGTCGTACTGGTCGTTGTCGTCGTCGTGGCGATGGGGACCGTAGTCGTCGTCGTGGTACTGCTGGTCGTGGTGCTGCTCGTCGTGGACGATGTGGTGGATGTACTGGTGGTGCTGCTGGACGTGGATGTGGATGTCGTTGACGAGGTGCTGCTGGTCGTGGTTGTGGGTACCGTAGTCGTCGTCGTGCCGATCAGCTGGCCGGTGTTGATCGGGGCGTTGGCGGCGATGTTGGTGCTCAGGGTGTAGGTCTGCCGGGTGCCGCCGTTGTCCGTCCAGACCATGCTGACCGCAACGGTGGTGTATTGAGGCGCGCTGGTGCCGGTGTGGGGAGTGATGGTCCAACTGCGGGTAAACGTCGCGCTGGTGCCCGTCACGCTATCGTTGCCCGTCGCCATGTTGCTGTATGTGGCAATACCGGGAGTGGAGCTGGATATCAAAGAATAGGAGCGTAGCGTCTCGATCTTCTGCTGGGCGTACATCGTGGCTTCGGTCCGCTGCTTGGACAGGGTATTGTCCTGCATCAGTGTGCCCTGGAACTTGGCCAGCGCGAGCAGGCCCGTGGCAAGCACCACGAGTGCCACGAGCACTTCAAGGAGGGTGAAGCCGCGCGGCGCGGGGGCGATGTGTGTCTTCATGATCCGCTGCCTTGTCCGGAAGGTTGAGCCCTTGCTCAGAAATCGCGCCACGATCCGCTCACGCGGGAGATGACGGGCGATACGTTGTAATTCACTGGATTATCCGCCGCGGCATTGAAATTGATCACGGTATTGGCAGTGAATTTCGTGATCGCGCTATCGGATACTACCGAACCGTAGATGGTCGTGTTGCCCCAGCCCGTCATGTCCAGGCCGCTGTTGCAATAGACGATCCCGTACAGGACCATGTTTCCGTTGAGCTTGGGGCAGTCGCTGCCGGGGGGGTTGTCGAAGATGACGATCACCGGCGAGGTGGCCGAACCGGTGGAGCCGGCCGGCGGGTTCCACACAGTGCCGACCGTATTCACGACGTAATCGTAATAGTAGATGGGGCCGCCGATCGCGCCGTTCGCCTGATTTTGGGCGGCTTGCAGCATACTCCCCTTGTCGGTACCAAAGACCTGCTGCCATGCTGTGCCGGCGAAACCGTTGGTCACGGTCTGCCCGGTCACGTCGAAGTGGCCGGGGTCGATGCAACTGCCGATTGGCCCCGTTGACGAGATGATCGCGTTGGACACCGCGTTCTGGGCATTGATCTCCGGGGTGCCCGTGACGTTGTTGATGCAGCCATTCACGACGACAGGGGGAACATTGGGTGAGGTAAATGTCAGGGCATTTACGTTGACGATCTGCCTGACTGTCGCGGTCGCGTCGCCGGTGGCCACCGAGACGATCTCGACCAGCAGCGGCGAGGCGCTGTTGCGCCAGAGGGTTATCGTTGCTGTATAGCCGCCAAAGGACTGGGCCGCGATTGAGGCGGTGTTTTTCTGGTCGTAGGGCGGATGAGTCGTCGTGTCAGCTACCCACGCGGCCCCGGTGGCGCCCACTGCTACCGTGTAAGGGCAGGTCGTCGGGTCCGCGTTGCAGTTGGGATTGCCCTTGGTGCCCAGCCACGCAATCGCATATTCGAGGCCGCCCTCGGCCGCTTCGAAAGCCTGGCTGTAGCGATAATGGTTGGCCGAGGTCACTTGCTCGAAGATCGCATTCCGGTTGGCGAACAGCGTTGCCAGTGTGATCAGGACCAGAGCGACGAGCGAGACGAAGAGGGTTGCCACGCCACGCTGGCGCCGCGGGGATGCACTGGGATGATGGGGGCGGTTCATGGACGTCATGCCTCTCAGTTCGGGCTGAACAAGTCGTTCCCGAGCCTGATCGTTTCCTTCAGCGTTTGCTGGATCGTGCTATCGGTGGCGCATTGCGCCGTCAGGGTGATGGTCACGTAGCGGACCTTGATGTTCGGGCCGGTGGTGGCTCCGTACGTCGTATAGACGGGGGCAGAGTCGGTTTCCGCAAACGTCAGGCCGGTGATATTCAGGTTCGACGTGTTGGTGAGGGCGGTCCAGCCCGGAGTGCTGTTGCAACTGCTGGTGTTTGTGCCGCTGTTGAGCATCTGGATGCCGGTGCCGCTCAGCTTGAAGCCGAAGTACTCGCCGGAGTCCAGCGTGCTG
The DNA here is from genome assembly GCF_058800215.1 of Zoogloea sp. GW822-FHT05C07. Classification (NCBI taxonomy): domain Bacteria; kingdom Pseudomonadati; phylum Pseudomonadota; class Betaproteobacteria; order Rhodocyclales; family Zoogloeaceae; genus Zoogloea; species Zoogloea sp. GW822-FHT05C07. The sequence goes on along the minus strand of NZ_CM179510.1, from coordinate 269,328 downwards.
TTGTTATTCTTGTCGTAGCGGTAGAGGATGCAGTTGGCGGTGCCCGTATCCACGTTTGAGAAGGGGTTCGAGTAGGTGGTGCCGTAGCCGACGCCGGACAGCGCACCCGTGGTGTAGCTCGTGCTGCCCCAGTACCCGGAGCGCCGGAGGTCGCGGATCATCAACGTCATGGCCGCGCGCATTTCCTGGTTGAACTGGATGGTCTTGACCGAGCTGGTGTTATTGACCAGCGTGCCGCTCATGAACGTGGTGAGCCCGAGCATCAGCAGCACGCCGATGCTCAGGGAGACCATGAGTTCGGTCAGCGAGAGGCCCCGCTGGCCAGCGGCAGATTTCAGCATGATGGATATCCTGCGGAGCTTGAGCCGCTGGGCGTGCAGATCGAGACCAGGCCCAGCAGACTGAGGCCAACCTGGGCCTGGGTGCCGGCGGTGGACTGGAAGACCACGTTGCCGGCCTGGGACACCAGCCCTTGCAGCGGGTCGATGGACGGGTCGGCCGAGAAGGCGCTGGACGCCATCGTCACGCCGGTGTTGGTCTGGGCATTGACCAGCTTCAGGGAACAGTAGTTGGCATCGGTGCTGGCTTTCGTACAGTCGCAGCTGCTGCCCAGTTTCATGCCGTAGCACCAGTTGGTGCCGGTCGTGAAGTTCACGAATACGGTGCCGTTATTGCGGAGCGCTTCCATGCGTGCGGCCTGGAGGTCGCCGAACAGCGCATCCGCTGCGCCACGTAGCCGGTAACGGTCGAAGAAGGTGCTGAACGACGGTACGGCAATGCTCGCAATGATCGAAATGATGGCGATCACCACCATCATTTCGATGAGGGTGAAACCGGATTGGCGGCGCAGAAGAAGGTTTTTCATTTTGCCCAACATGTCTGGCTCGGCCCGTAGTACAGGCCGGGTTGGCCCGTGACGGTGGCGCCGTAGTAGGTGGGTGACAGCGCGCCATTAACGGTGACCGTCATGGCTGTGCAGCCGGTGTCGGATGCCTGCGATGTCCCGCTGGCCGCCGTGGCGGTGGCGACGTAGCCGGTGCCGGTCGCGCTGGCTACGCCCAGGGAGTAGTAAGCCTGGTCAGAGGTGTTGGCAACGCCGATGTTGGCGAGGCTGTCGTAGCTGGTGTGGTTGGCACGCCACTTTTCCTCGGCGAGCTGGATGCGGCTCAGCGCGACGATTGCGTCGGCACGGCGGCTCTTGCGGATATAGCTCTGGTAAGAGGGGATGGCGACCGATGCCAGGATGCCGAGTATGGCCACGGCAATGAGCAGTTCGAGCAGCGTGAATCCGGAGAGGCGCGATTTCATTTTGTATGGACTGGAAGCGTTATTTGTTCGGCTTATTTCGGATGAATGCTTGCTTTCCGAATTTCCATTGGTATCCGTGGTTTATCGGATGAGGCGAATTTTCTGCCGGTGCCGGATTGGTTGCTTTTCGCTGCGGATGTTTGCAGGATCTGTCACCGGATACCCCATGTGCATGAATTGAAAGCGCTTTTCCGATTTCTATAGCGGCACCCCGGAACAGTTCTTTAATGCCGGGAGGCCGTGTTTCGTGTGCATGGCACAAAATGTTTCACAATTTTTCCGCCTCCATGTCCGGGATGGGAACTCACGGCACATTCGGGCATGCAGCGCCTATGTCCTTGGGCTGCGTATCCATTCTGGCGGGAGTGGAATGGCAGGGGGTGGTCTTATTTCTCACTCCGGCGCAAGCAGTTTTTTCAGGGTCGCAGATTCTGGTCGATGGCCCATACCGCGGCCTCCAGGCGGGAGCGGAATTTCAGCTTTTTCAGCAGGTTCTTGATGTGTACCTTGACGGTACCTTCGGCGATGTTGAGGTCGCGGGCGATCAGCTTGTTGGACAGCCCGCTGGCCAGGCAGCCGAGGATGTCCTTCTCCCTTTCGGTCAGCGGCGCGATGCTGCGTTCGGCGGCCTGGGCTTCTTCCCGCAGGGAGCGGGCGAGCAGGCCGTTGAGGCTGGGGCTGATGACGATGCGGCCGCGCTGGGCCTCGACGATCTGGGAGAGGAGTTCCTCCGGCTCCATGTCCTTCAGCAGGTAGCCGTCGGCTCCGGCGCGTATGGCGGCCACCAGGTCGTCGGCAGCATCCGACACGGTGAGGATCAGGATGCGCGCGGCGAGGTCGGCGTCGCGCAGGGCCCTGAGGGTTTCGATGCCGTTCATGCCCTTCATGTTGAGGTCGAGCAGGATCAGGTCGGGTTCGAGGGCCTTGGCCAGTTCGAGGCCCTCTTCGCCGCTCGACGCTTCGCCGATGAGGTGGAGCTCGTTGTTGAGGGCGATCAGCTGGGAGACGCCTTTGCGGAACAGGGGGTGGTCGTCGATGATGATGACGGAGCTGAGGGCGGGGGCGGTCATGGCTGCGTTCCTTGGCTGGGCGCCGGGTTTTCGTTGATGGGGATGGTGGCGGGAAAGCGGAGTTCGACACGGGTGCCGCCGTCGTTGCGGGGGCTGATCCCGAGTTCTCCGCCGAGGCTCTGGGCGCGGTCACGCATGATCACCAGGCCGTAGCGATGCAGAGGCAGTGCCTGCGGATCGAAGCCGACGCCGTCGTCGTCGATGCTGACGCGCAGGAGACCGTCGTCCGCATGTTCCAGGCGGATGTGGACATGGGCGGCGTGGGCGTGACGCTCGATGTTGGAGAGCGCCTCGCGGATGATCTGCAGCACGTGGATCTCCCGGCTCGGTGGCAGGGCGATGCCGCCGAGCCGGTTGTCGAGCACGGGCGTGAGGCCGGTGCGCCGGTGGAAGTCACGCACCGCATCGTCGATGGCAGCTGGCAGGCCGCGGCCGTCGATGCGCAGGCGGAAGGTGGTAAGCAGTTCGCGCAGCTGCCGGTAAGCCTCGCTGAGGCCGTCGCGCAGTTCGCGCACGACTTCATTGACGGGTTCGGGCGTCGGGCTGCGGCCGAGCATGGTCTGCAGGCGCGTGACCTGGATCTTCAGGTAGGACAGGGATTGGGCGAGGGAGTCGTGCAGTTCGCGGGCGATCACCGAGCGTTCGTCCAGTAGTGCCAGGCGGTGCTGTTCCTCGTTGCGCTGGCTGGTGGCGAGGGCGGCGCCCACGTGGCGGCCCACCGTTTCCAGCAGTTCGAGCTGCCATGGTGCGAGGGCTTGGCCGGCCGGTGGGGCCAGCAGCATGGCGCCGTGGCTGAGGGTGCCGTCGAAGAAGGGGACCGAGATCAGTAGCGCGTGCCCCGCCACGTCTTCATGGGTGCGGACCTGCCCGTCAGCCTCGCTTCCCGCAGCCTGGATCAGGGCTTCCAGCATGGCCGGGGCTGTTGTGCCATCGGTCGGCACTATGTCCGTGTAGTCGGCCTTCTTCAGGCACAGGGCAACGGCCCGGATGCCGATCACTGCATCGACTTCCTGCAGCACCTGCAGCAGGGTCTCCCGGGTTGCGGTCTTCTCGGACAGGGCGCGGGTGGTGCGATACAGCAGGCGCAGGGACTGGTTGCTGAGGGCCAGTTCCTCGGTCTTTTCCTGCACGCGGTTTTCCAGCTGCGCGTAGAGCTGGGAAAGATCCTCCACCATGTAGTTGAAGGCTTCGCCGAGTTGGCCCAGTTCGTCGGGCTGCCGCGGCGGCACGCGCACGCCGAAATCCCCGCGGCGGACGATGCGCGCCGAGCTCAGCAGATGGCCGAGCGGCTGCACGACGTGCCGCTTCAACTGGAAGACCGCACTGGCGCCGACGATCAGCAGCAGGATCAGGGAGATGCCCTGCACGATGCGCAGCAGTTGCAGCTTGGCTTCCAGACCCTCTTCGACGAGGGCGACCAGGTGGTCGAGCTGTTCGACGAGGTCTTCGGTGGCTGACCGTACTTCCTGTTCGCTGGCCATGCCCGTCGCGGAGCGCTCGGCCACCGGGCGGAAGCGCTGCTGCCAGGTATCGCCGACCGTGACGTAGGCGCGCCGCAAGCGGTCATCGGGGCGAAGCGGGACCGCGTGGGTCAGGTCGGCGCTGCGGTAGCGGATGTCGAACTCGGCAAGGGCGGCGGCAAGGCGTGCCGGGTCGTCGCGGCGCCCGGCCGCTGCGCCGATGATGTAGGACTGCATGCGCAGCGAGCCGGCCAGATTGATCGCCCGTGCCTCGCCGGACGACAGTTCGGCGACGGTGATCGAGGCGAGGATCGACACGGCGGCGAGGCTGGCGATGGCTGCAATCCAGATGCCGAGGCGGCGGACGACGGACGGCGTGTTCAGCGGGTCGGGGCCTGTGGCGGAACGGGCGCGGTTCAAATTGGTGACTCCTGGCGGGGCGGCAGTCGCGATTGTGCGTCCGGGAGGCCCTTGGACGCGACTGCCGGCTGGGCGGGGGGTATGGAAAATGGTAGTAGAAAAGGAGGGGGCGAGGCTTTCCCGCGAAACTGCCCGGATTTCCCGGCGTGGGGATCAAATTTCAAAAAAAACAATGGCGTGGTGACTTGTTTTGTCTATTTTTCCATTACCTCTTTGGGGGTAATTTACGCATTTGTGCTGAATCGGCAACTCTGATCTAAATCAAACTTCTGGCCGGGTGGGACTTCTAGACTGCGTTCCATATCAACAGGGCGCAATCATTTTTCCGATGGCCCGACATGACGATTGGCGAGGTGAGTGATGCATACCAGTTTTGACGATCTGAGCTTGGTGCTGGGTGAAATTGCCTTGTTCCGTGGCTTGTCTCCTGCCGTGGTCGGCGAGGTGGCGCGGGCGTCGCAGGTGCTTGCCCTGCCCAAGGGTAGGGTGGTCTACGCGGCCGGTGATCGGCCCCGTGGCATCTACCACGTGATGTCCGGCCACTTGAAAACGGCGGTGTCGTCGCCGGATGGCGGCGAGAAGGTCATCGAGATCCTGTCGCCGCGCCGGGTTTTCGGCGTTGCGGAACTGTTCGCCGATGCGGCCTGTGTGTCGACAGTGGAGACAGTCACGCCGGTAGTGCTGCTGGCTGTCGGTCGGGAAGGCATCTTCCGGGCCATGGAGCATGAGCCCGAGGTCGCCCGCCGCATGCTGAGCGCGATGGCCGAGCGCCAGTCGTCCATCGAGCGCGACATTGCCGCGGACTGTTTCCAGAGTGGCACTGCCAAGGTTGTGGACTACCTGGCTCGCCTGGCCACTGAGAATGGCAGCGCGGCGGGACCGATCGAACTGGAACTGGAACTGGAGATTCCGAAGCACGTGCTGGCGGCGCGCCTCGGCTTCACACCGGAAACCCTGTCGCGCATCTTCCGCGAGCTCTCCGACGAGGGGCTGATCCACGTGCATGGCAAGCACGTCACCCTGATGGAAGCCTTCACCCGTCAGCACCTGTCCCGTCCGGCACCGCGGCTGGCGGCTGCGGGCGGTGCCCGCCGCTCGGGGCGGGAGGTTGGGGCCTGGTTCGAGCGTGCTGCGGAAACCGGTACTACCAGAATGGCGGCCTGGGGGTGAGACCGGCCTGACGCGTCGGGGGCGTTCTGTTCCGCCCGATGCTTGCGGTATCCTTGCGGCCTTGTCCCTATGAGGTGAATTGGATGCTGGTCGAGGATTCCGATTTCAACAGCCCGGTACCGGGACTCCCCCTCAGCCGCCAGGTCTTCGTCAACGATGCACTGGCGGCTAGCTATGCACTGGCCGTTCGTCCGCGCAGCGGGCAGTGCGTGATCCAGACTTCGTCCGACGGTCTGGTGGCCGGTGACATCCACATCCGCGGCATCGACAAGACGGCGATGCGCGCGTACTGGGTGCAGCCGGCCGGCAAGGGGCCGTTTCCGACGGTGCTGGTGGTGCAGGAAATCTTCGGCATCCACGAATACATCCGCGATACCTGCCGGCGCCTGGCCCGCCAGGGTTACCAGGCGATCGCGCCCAATCTGTTCCAGCGCTACGGCGACCCGATGGGCGTTCCGAACGTGCAGGAAATCATGACCGACATCGTCGCCGAAGTGCCCGACGCCCAGGTCCTGAGCGATCTGGATGCGTGCGCGGAGTGGGCCGCCTCGAACGGGGGAGACCCGCAGCGTCTGGGCCTGACCGGCTTCTGCTGGGGCGGACGGATCGCGTGGCTGTATGCCGCGCACAATCCGCAACTGAAGGCGGCGGTCGCCTGGTATGGCCGCCTGACCGGAAAGTCCACGCCGATGACGCCGCGCCACCCCACTGATGTCGTCCGCAGCCTGCATGCGCCGGTGCTGGGTCTGTATGGCGGCAAGGACGCCACTATTCCGCTCGAGGATGTGGGGGCGATGCGCGAGGCGCTTGCAGGTGCCGGCAAGCAGGCCGACATCATCGTCTATCCTGAAGGCGGTCACGCCTTCCATGCCGACTACCGCCAGAGCTTCCGCGCCGCGGATGCCGCCAACGGCTGGGGGCGTATGCTGGAGTGGTTCCGCGCCAACGGCTTGTGAACGTTGGCGCGCCTGTGGTGGTCAGCCGCGCAGGCTGATCACCGGCCAGCAGAGCGTGTCAGCATGCTTGCGTAGCGTGTCATCCGGATCGACGGCCACCGGGTCGGTGACTTTGCCCAGCAGCGGCAGGTCGTTGTGGGAATCACTGTAGAACCAGCTGCGCTGGAAGCTGCCCCAGCACAGGCCGAGGCTTTCCAGCCAGGCTTCAACGCGCTCGATCTTGCCGCCCTTGAAGGCCGGCGTGCCGCGCGGCTTGCCGGTGAAGGCGCCGTTCTCCTGGGCCGGGATGGTGGCGACCAGGTGCGGAATGCGGAAGGCACGGGCGATCGGGCCGGTCACGAAGCTGTTGGTGGCGGTCACGATGGCGACAATGGCGCCGGCGTCCAGGTGCTTGTTGACCAGCGCCACCGACTTGGCGGTCATCATCGGCCGGATGCGCGCGTCCATGAACTCCCGGTGCCAGGCGTCCAACTGCTCGCGGCTGTGGCGGGCCAGCGGCTTCAGCTGGAAGTCGAGGAACTCGAAGATGTCCAGCGTGCCGGCCTTGTACTGGTCGAAGAACTCCTGGTTGCGGGCTTCGTAGACTTCCTTGTCGAGCACGCCGCGGGAGATCAGGTATTGGGCCCACTCGAAATCCGAGTCGCCGGCGAGCAGGGTGTTGTCCAGGTCGAAGAGTACGAGTTCCATCGGGGGCTCTGTTCAGGAAGGTTCTTATAGTGTGCTGTCCCGCTGCAGGATTTCCCGCAGCAGGGGGAGGGTGATCGGGCGCTTGCGCTCCAGCGACGCGGCATCGAGGGCGTCGAGGGTGCGCAGCAGGCTGGCCAGGTCGCGGCGGCCGTGGCGCAGCAGGTATTGCACGATTTCCGGTTCGAGGCGCAGGCCGCGGGTGGCCGCCTGGGCGTCGAGGATGGCATGGCGGTCCTCGTCGGTGAGGGCCTTGACCTCGAAGATCAGGCACTGGCCGATGCGCGTGCGCAGGTCTTCGCGCACATGCAGGTGCAGCGGGGCTGCGCAGCCGCTGGTGATCAGCGTCATGCGCAGGCCGCGGGAGGCGTTGAAGGCACGGAACAGCGCGATCTGCGCCTCGGGCCCGAGGGACTCCACGTCGTCGATGGCCAGCAGCAGGCCCGGCGCTTCCGGCAGGTAGTTGTCCACGTCGCCGGCGCGCAGGTAGCAGGCCGGGCGGCCGGCCTGGGCCGCGGCGCTGACCACATTGCGCAGCAGGTGGCTGCGCCCGCTGCCGGGGTCGCCCCACAGGAACAGGTGCTGGGGCACGTCCGACAGGGGCACCGCCTCGTAGAGGGAGGCGAGCAGGTCGGCGTTGGCCGCGGCGGCGTAGTTCTCCAGCAGCGGCGGGGTGTCGGAGTGCAGATCGAGAGTGAGTTGCTTCACGGGGCGCTCTCGCGGGAACGCACCTGAAAGGGGCGGTCGGGCGACATTTCGGCTAAAATTCGGGTTTATTTGCGTGCGCAGGGCGGAGCTAACCGGTCTTTCGCGCCGCAAGGCCTGTAATGTAGCCGGTCGCGGCGGGGCGCTCAACCCGAAGAGCGTATTCCCTCTGTACTGGATGCCTGCCGGGCCGCCCCGCAATTTTCTTGAAAGAAGATCACAGAACCCATGAGCTCCCTTACTTATCGCGATGCCGGTGTGGATATCGATGCCGGCGATGCCCTGGTCGACCGTATCAAGCCCTTTGCCAAGCGCACCATGCGCCCGGAGGTGCTGGGCGGCATCGGCGGTTTCGGCGCCCTGTTCGAGATCTCCAAGAAGTTCAAGGAGCCGGTGCTGGTGTCTGGCACTGACGGCGTCGGCACCAAGCTCAAGCTGGCCTTCCAGCTCAACAAGCACGACACCGTCGGCCAGGATCTGGTGGCGATGAGCGTCAATGACATCCTCGTGCAGGGTGCCGAGCCGCTGTTCTTCCTCGATTACTTCGCTTGCGGCAAGCTGCACGTGGACACCGCCGCTACCGTCGTCGAGGGCATCGCCCGCGGTTGCGAGCTGTCTGGCTGTGCGCTGATCGGCGGCGAAACCGCCGAGATGCCCAGCATGTACCCGGACGGCGAGTACGACCTGGCCGGTTTTGCGGTCGGCGCTGTCGACAAGTCCAAGATCATCGACGGCTCCACGATCCGTCCGGGCGACGTGGTGCTGGGTCTCGCTTCCAGCGGCGCCCACTCCAACGGCTACTCCCTGATCCGCAAGATCATCGAAGTCAGCAAGCCCGACCTGGAGGCCGATTTCCACGGCCGCAAGATGAAGGACGTGATCATGGAGCCGACCCGGCTCTACGTGAAGTCCCTGCTGGCGTTGATGGAAAAGCGCGATGGCCTGGTCAAGGGCCTGGCCCACATCACCGGCGGCGGTCTGCTCGACAACGTGCCCCGCGTGCTGGCCGAGAACCTGACCGCGGTCCTCAAGAAGGACGCCTGGACCCTGCCGCCGCTGTTCCAGTGGCTGCAGCAGGCCGGCAACGTGGACGCCCAGGAGATGTACCGCGTGTTCAACTGCGGCATCGGCATGGTCGTCATCGTCGCTCAGGAAGATGCTGCTGCGGCTGCTGAGCAGCTGCGTGCTACCGGCGAGACGGTGTACGAGCTGGGCACCATCGAAGCCCGAGCCGAAGGCCAGGCCCAGACCGTGGTGGTCTGATCCTGAGGGGCCGCGGCCCCCGGAATATGCGTTCGATCAAAGCGGGCCCTTGTGGCCCGCTTTACATTTGCGGGGTGAAATCCACTCTCGGTGCGCCGCCTTAACGCAGCTTTACGGTGGGCTAACCGCGGCTTACCCGCAGAAAGGCAATGATCGGCCGGTCGCTGCACAGCGTGTGCGGCCCTTCCGCTCTCCTTATGTCGATCGAACCCCCGCGCCGCTTGCCGGCGCTGCTGGCCTGCCTGCTGGCCGCCTGTGCCAGCGTCGGCCCGGACTACCGGGCCCCCCGGCCCGATGTGCCGGCCGCCTGGCAGTCCGTACCCGTGGAGGGGACGCGGCAGGCCGATCCGCAAGCCCTGGCCCGCTGGTGGACCCAGCTGGCCGACCCGCAACTGAGTGCCTTGATGGACGAGGCGCTGCAGGCCAATCCGGACCTGAAGAGTGCCCGTGCCGCGCTGCGGGCCGCCCGGGCCAGCCGCGACCTGGCCTCGGCCAAGCGCTTCCCGACCCTCAGTGCGTCCGCCGGTGCCAGCCGAAGCACCGCCCTCGGCGCATCGCAGAGCATGTACCAGGCCGGCTTCGACGCCGCCTGGGAGCCGGACGTTTTCGGCGGCGCCCGCCGTGGGTTGGAGGCCGCCGAGGCGGACCTGGAAGCCGGCCTGGCCGACCTGCACGCCACCCAGGTAAGCCTGACCGCCGAAGTGGCCCTCAACTACATCGAACTGCGCGCCTTCCAGGCGCGCCTGGCGATCGCCCGCGACAACCTGGCCAGCCAGTCGGAAACCCTGCAGATCACCGACTGGCGCGCCCAGGCCGGGCTGGTCGGCAGCCTCGACGTAGAGCAGGCGCGCAGCAACCGGGAAACCACCCGGGCAGCGATCCCGACCCTCGACACCGGCCGTGCCGAGGCCGAGCACCGCCTGGCGCTGCTCACCGGGCGTGCGCCGGGCAGCCTGCACGAATGGCTGTCCGCGGCGGAGGGCGCCCCCCGCGGCGGACTGTTGCCGCAACTACCGGAGGCCACCGCGCTGCTGATCCCCGCCGAGGTGCTGCGCCAGCGCCCCGACGTGCGCGCCGCCGAACGGCGCCTGGCGGCCGAGACGGCCCGCGTCGGGCAGGCGGAGGCGGCGCTGTATCCATCCTTCAGCCTGTCCGGTTCCATCGGCCTGCAAGCCCTCGGCCTGTCCACCTTCAGTGGCGGCGGGCAGGTGGCCCGCTCGCTGGCGGCGGCGGTCAGCGGGCCACTGTTCGATGCCGGCCGCCTGCGCGCCCAGGTCGAGGTGCAGGACGCGGTGCGCGAACAGCAGCTGGCTGCCTACGAGAAGACGGTGCTGACCGCGCTGGAGGACGTGCAGAACGCCCTCGTCGCGCTGGCCAACAGCCGTCAGCGGCGCGAGGCCCTGGCCAGCGCTGCCGAGGCGGCCCGCAACGCGGCGCTGCTGGCCCGGCACCAGTACGCATCAGGCCTGATCGACTTCCAGACCGTGCTGACGACTGAGCGCAGCCTGCTCAGCATCGAAGACAGTCTGGCCTCGGCAGAGGCCGAGCGTGTGACGGCACTGATCCAGCTCTACAAAGCCCTCGGTGGCGGATGGTCCGCCGACAGCGACGAGGCAGCACCCAAATCCGGAAAAGACGCATGAACAAGCCTGAATCTCCGTCTGCGGACGCGCTCCGTGAACTCGTTCTCAGCAGCGGCCAGGGCCGCTTTGGCGGTCGCCGGCGCCTGCTGATTGGTGGTGCAGCGGCTGTGCTGGTGTTGGCCGCCGGTATTGTCCTGTTCGGCAGTGGGGGCGACGAAGGGCCGAGTTACCACACCCAACAGGTCCGCAAGGGCGAGCTGGTCATCAACGTATCGGCCACCGGCAACCTGCAGCCGACCAACTCGGTGGACGTGGGCAGCGAACTGTCCGGCATCATCGAGACGGTGCTGGTGGACGTGAATGACCACGTGAAAAAGGGGCAGGTGATCGCTCGCCTCGATACTTCCAAGCTCAAGGATCAGGTGAGGCAGTCGAAGGCCGACCTGGCAGCGGCCGAGGCCAAGGTGCGCCAGGCCCAGGCGACGGTGGCCGAAACCGCGGCCAGCCTGGCCCGCCTGCGCGAGGTGGCGCGCCTGTCCGGCGGCAAGGTGCCGTCGAAGGCGGAGCTGGACAGCGGCGAGGCGGCTGCGTTGCGTGCCGTGGCCGACCAGAAGGCCGCCGAAGCCTCTGTCGCGTCGGCCAAGGCGCTGCTCAGCACCTACGAGATCAGCTTGTCCAAGGCGACCATCCATTCGCCGATCGACGGCATCGTGCTGACCCGCAAGGTGGAGCCGGGCCAGACAGTGGCAGCGGCGATGACCGCGCCGGTGCTGTTCACGTTGGCCGAGGACTTGCGCCGCATGGAGCTGCAGGTGGATGTGGACGAGGCCGACGTGGGCAAGGTGAAGGAGGGGCAGGAGGCGCGTTTCCACGTGGATGCCTGGCCGGGGCGCAACTTCCCGGCGACCGTCACGCGGGTCGGCTGGGGCTCCCAGACCAAGGATCAGGTGGTGTCCTACCTGACCATCCTGTCCGTCAAGAACGACGAGCTGATGTTGCGCCCGGGCATGACCGCCACCGCCGAGATCACCACCGCCCGTCGCCAGGACGTGCTGCTGGTGCCCAATACGGCGCTGCGCTTCTCGCCGCCGGTGCAGCAGGAGGCCCAGAAACGCAGCCTGCTGGCCAGCCTGATGCCGCGTCCGCCGGCGCCGCCGCCCAAGGCCGCGTCGGATGCCGCCGCCAAGGACGGTACCCAGACCCTCTGGCTGCTCAAGGACGGTCAGCCGCTCGCCGTGAAGGTGAGCGTGCTGGGCAGCAACGGCCAAGTGTCGGAGATCCGTCCGGTGGATGGGGGCGCGGCGCTGCCGCCCGGCGCCGAGGTGATCACCGAGGCGTTGGCGGCGAAGAAATGAGCGAGGCGCTGATCGTGCTGTCCGGCGTTACCCGCAGCTTCGGTAGTGGGGCGGCGGCCTTCCAGGCCCTGCGCGGCGTGGATCTGACCGTCGAGGAGGGGGATTTCGTCGCCATCATGGGCCCCAGCGGTTCGGGGAAGTCCTCGCTGATGAACATCCTCGGCTGCCTCGACACGCCCAGCGGCGGCAGCTACCGCTTCCGCGGCCTGGCGGTGGAAGGTCTGAGCCGTGACCAGCGGGCCATGCTGCGCCGCCATGCGCTGGGCTTCGTCTTTCAAGGCTTCAACCTGCTGGCACGCACCTCGGCCCAGGAGAACGTCGAGTTGCCGCTGCTCTATCGTGGCGAGCCGGCGGCCCGTCGCCACGAACTGGCACGCGCCGCGCTGGCCTCCGTCGGCCTGTCGGGCTGGGAACATCACACGCCGGCCGAGCTGTCCGGCGGCCAGCAGCAGCGCGTGGCGATCGCCCGGGCGCTGGTCACCGGGCCATCCCTGCTGCTGGCCGACGAGCCCACCGGCAACCTCGACACCGAGCGCAGCCGGGAGATCATGGACCTGCTCGCCGGCCTCAATCGGGAGCAGGGCATCACCGTGCTGATGGTTACCCACGAGCCGGACATGGCCGAGTACGCCCACCGTATCGTGCGGCTCGTCGATGGGCGCATCGCCAGCGACACGCGCAAGGACGGGCTGCCGGCAGAGGAGGGCGCGCGATGATCTGGAATGCGCTGCTGCTGGCACTGCGGGAGATCCGCCGCAACCTGATGCGCTCCTTCCTGACCATCCTCGGCATCGTCATCGGCGTGTCGGCGGTGATCACCATGGTCACCCTCGGCAACGGGGCGACCCAGGCGGTGTCGGACCAGATCGCCAGCCTCGGCAGCAACCTGCTGATCATCCGCCCCGGCCAGCACCTTGGCCCCGGGCGGGATTCGGCGGGCGCGGCCCAGTTCAAGGTGGCCGACGTGGAGGCCCTGCGCAACCAGGTCAGCGGGCTGGCCGCGGTGGTGCCGGTGAGCAACAAGAGCGTCACGCTGGTGGCGATGTCGCGCAACTGGTCGTCCGGCGTCACCGGCACCAGCCGCGACTGGTTCGCCACCGGCAAGTGGCAGATCGCGGGGGGGCGGATCTTCAACGAGGCGGAAGAGCGCGCCGGCGCGGCCGTGTGCGTGATCGGCGACACTATCCGGCGCGAGCTGTTCGGCGGGCAGGACCCGGTCGGCCAGCAGATCCGCGTCAAGCAGTTCTCCTGCGAGGTGATCGGCCTGCTGGCGTCCAAGGGCCAGTCCACGATGGGCAACGACCAGGACGACCTGGTGGTGATGCCGCTGCGCACCGTGCAGCGCCGCCTCACCGGCTCGGTGGATGTGGCGACGTTGATGGTGTCGGTGCGCGACGACGCATCAATGGACACCGCCAAGGACCAGGTGACCTGGCTGATGCGTGAGCGCCGCCACATCGGCCCCGGCGACAACGACGACTTCGCGGTGATGGACACCCGCCAGATCGCCGAAACGCTGTCCGGCACCACCAAGGTGATGACCGGCCTGCTCGGCGCGGTGGCGGCGGTGAGCCTGCTGGTGGGTGGCATCGGCATCATGAACATCATGTTGGTGTCGGTCACCGAGCGGACGCGGGAGATCGGCATCCGCCTGGCCATCGGTGCGCTGGAGCGGGAGGTGCTGCTGCAGTTCCTCATCGAGGCGGTGGCGCTGGCCTCGCTCGGCGGTATCGTCGGCGTCGTGCTGGCCACGCTGGCGTCCATCGGAGGGGCTGCGCTGATGCATGTGCCCTACCTGTTCAACCCGGCAATCAACCTGTTGTCCTTCGGGTTTTCGGCGGCCATCGGCGTGCTGTTCGGCTATGTGCCGGCGCGTCGGGCGGCGCGCCTCGACCCCATCGAAGCCCTGCGCCACGAGTAGGCCGGGCCTTGCCGGCGGCCTCGGCGCCAATGCTGTGGCCGCTGTGCAAAGCCCATTTCGGGACCCTGAGGCCGGAACTTACCGCGCCGCGCTGCCTCTACGAAGAACGCCCCCCGCGCTCATGCCCTGCTGGAATGGGGGCGGGGATTCATGATTCGCCGTTCTTCGACGATCCGCGCCTGGTGTTTGCGATTGGGTGTGCGATCGTCCGGTAGGAGATTGCATGGCGCCCGATCTTTCTTTTCTTCCCGGTTGGATAGCTCCTCTCGACACCAGCTTCTGGCTGGCCATGCTGCTGGTGATTGCTCCACTGGCCGGGGAGGCGGTGTTCCGCCTCTTCGGCTGGCCGCGCATCGTCGGCTATACGCTGGTCGGCCTGTTTGCATCGAGTCATCTCGACGCTGGCGGGCTGGCCCTGTCGGAGGGCTTTCGCCACGGCCTTGAGGTGGCGATGGCCGTTCTTCTCTTCGAACTGGGCAGCCGTGTCCACCTGCACTGGCTGCGTGACAACCCGTGGCTGATTGCCACCAGCCTGGCGGAAGCCGGCATGACTTTCGTGATGGTGTTCGGCATCGGCCACTACCTCGGGCTCGGGGTCGGCAGCTCGATCGCCGTGGGGGCCGTGTGCATGGTCAGCTCGCCGGCGGTGGTGATGCGGGTGGCCTCCGAGCTGCATGCCCGCGGCCAGGTGACCGAGCGCCTGCTGATGCTGTCGGCGCTCAACACGATCTACGCGGTGCTCGCCGTGCAGGTGCTGCTGGTGTTGCTCGGGCAGGCCCATGGGCAGCACGTGCTGCAGTCCCTGCAGGCGCCGCTGCGCTATCTGGTGAGCACCTGCGTGCTGGCGCTGCTGCTGGCGGCGGCGGTCGGCGTCGCGCGGCGGCGCCTCGACCTGGCCAACGAAAACAGCGTGCTGCTGCTCATCGGCCTGCTGTTTCTGGCACTGGTGCTGGTCCGCCTTACCGGCGCATCGCCGATCCTGGTGCCGCTGCTGGCCGGCATGGTGCTGCGCAGCCGTGATCTGCGGCCTTGCCTGTGGCCGCGCCACTTCGGCACCGCGGGTGGCGCGCTGGTGGTACTGCTGTTCGTCGTGAACGGCATGGCGGCGGACTGGCGCCTGATCGTCGGTGGCGGCCTTGCTGGCGTGACGGTGGTGGTCCTGCGGGCGGCCGCGAAGGTGGGCGGCAGCGTGTTGTTCGGGCGGCTGTCGGGCTTGTCGATGGGGCAGTCGGTGGCGCTGGGCATTGCGCTGCTCCCCATGTCGGGCACGGCCTTCCTGCTGACCGCCAGCCTGTACCTGGCCTTCCCCGACCTGGGCCGGCACGTGGCAGCGGCACTGGCCGGTGCTGCCGCGGTGATGGAGATCGCCGGTCCGATTGCGACCCAGTGGGCGCTGCGCCATTGTGGCGAGACCAATATCGGCAAGGAGGCCCACCATGTCGCTTGAGGCCTTTTCCACTTCCCGTGCGCTGACCCTGGGGGTCGAGCTGGAGCTCCAGCTGGTGGGCACCCACGATTTCGACCTTGTCGCGGCGGCGCCGGATCTGTTGCGGGTGCTCGAGCAGCAGGGCTTCGTCGGCGATGTGAAGCCGGAGATCACGTCGAGCATGATCGAGATCGCCACCGGCATCTGCGAAGACTACAACGACGTGCTGACGCAGCTCACGGCGCTGCGCAACGGACTGCTGGAAGGCGCCCGCCGCCTCGACATCGGCATCTGCGGCGGCGGTGCCCATCCCTTCCAGCTGTGGGGCGAGCGCCGGATCACCGATGGCGTCCGCTACAAGCACCTGAGCGATCTGTACGGCTACCTGGCCAAGCAGTTCACGGTGTTCGGGCAGCATGTGCACATCGGCTGCCCCGGGCCCGACGAGGCGCTGCGCCTGCTGCATGGTATGTCGCGCTTCATCCCGCACCTGATCGCGCTGTCGGCGTCGTCGCCCTATGTGCAGGGCCACGATACCGGCTTCGATTCGGCCCGCCTCAACTCGATCTTTGCCTTTCCGCTGTCGGGTCGGGCGCCCTTTGTGCTGACCTGGTCCGATTTCGAGGTCTATTTCGAGAAGATGGCGCGGACCGGTGTCGTGGAGAGCATGAAGGACTTCTACTGGGACATCCGCCCGAAGCCGGAGTACGGCACGATCGAAGTCCGCGTGCTGGATACGCCACTGTGCGTGGAGCGGGCGGCGCGCCTGGCCGCGCTGATCCAGACCATCGCCCGCTGGCTGATGGTGGACAAGCCCTTCATGCCAGCCGAGGACGACTACCTCGTGTATGCCTTCAACCGCTTCCAGGCCTGCCGCTTCGGCTATGAGGGGGTGTGGGTCGATCCTGAAAGCGGTGAGCGCCATGTGCTTGGCGACGCGATCGTCGCGCTGGTGAACCGCATCGGCCCGCATGCGGCGGTGCTGGGCACACAGGCCGCCTGCGCCGCGCTGGCCCACGACGCGGCGACGCGCACGAACGATGCGGCGTGGCTGCGGGAGCACTACGGCGCCGATCCGCTGCTGCCCGAACTGGTGCGTTGCCAGTGCCTGCGCTGGGCCGGGTGACGCAGCTCGGTGCCGGGATCAGGGATCAGCCGTGGCGGCCGGGGTCGGCGACCCACTCCTCGCTGCGCCGCCACAGCTCTGCGGCCAGGCGGAAGTCGCGGGCGCGGTCGGTCGGGGCGGTCACCGTCGATTGGGCGTAGTACAGGCCGCTCTCGCCGGCCGGGGCGTGCACTGCGCAGTGCAGCGTGGTGCGGGCGCCTTCCTCCGGCGTGAGCAGGCCGCGCAGCTTCAGGAGCGGCCGCAGCGGCCGCGGTACGGCGCGCCACACCTCGGTATCCACCACACCCGGATGCAGCGCGTAGGTGCTGACGCCGCTGCCGTCCAGCCGGCGGGCCAGTTCGGCGCTGAACAGCACGTTGGCGAGCTTGGACACCGCGTATTCGCGCACGCCGGTCAGGGAACGGGTCGGCTTCTGCACCGCGCTCCAGTCGATGGGCGGGGCGCGGCGGTGGGCGCGGCTGGCGACGGTGACGATGCGCGCCGGCGCGGAGGCCTTGAGGCGCTCGAGCAGCAGGTCGGTGAGCAGAAAATGGCCCAGGTGATTGACGCCGAAAGCCATCTCGAAGCCGTC
This sequence comes from Zoogloea sp. GW822-FHT05C07, assembly GCF_058800215.1. NCBI lineage: Bacteria > Pseudomonadati > Pseudomonadota > Betaproteobacteria > Rhodocyclales > Zoogloeaceae > Zoogloea > Zoogloea sp. GW822-FHT05C07. The sequence continues at coordinate 252,310 of NZ_CM179510.1, read as the reverse complement.
GCGGGTCAAGCCGCGGGCGCCGGCCAGACCGGCGTTGTTGACCAGCAGGTGGAGTGGCTGGCCGGTGCTCAGGAAGCGCGTGGCGCAGGCGCGGATCGAACGGGTGTCGGCGAGGTCCAGCTCCAGCCATTCGGCAGCGGCGTGGCCGGTGAGGCGCTGGATCTCGTCGATGACCGGGCGGGTACGGGCTTCGGAACGGCAGGCCAGATAGACGTGGGCACCTTGAAGGGCGAGTTGCCGGGCGGTGACCCGGCCGATGCCGGTGCTGGCGCCCGTGACGAGGGCGATGCGGCCCGCGAGGGGCTGGGACGGACTGGAATGCATGGGCCCGATGGTGGGCCCGGTGGATTACCGTTTCATTGCATCGGGCGGAGGTTTCAGCGGGTGGCGCGCTTGCGTACCGCTTCGACGTAGGAGTGGGCGTCCAGCGGCGCCTTGTCGCGCTGGGCTTTCCAGATCGTTTCGCCGAGGCATTCGAGCACGTCGTGCAGCGCCGCGTGACGGTCGCCGTGGCGGGCCTGACATTGCTCGAAGGCTTCGCGGATGCCCGGCGGCTGGTTGATGGACAGCTGCTCCTCGATGGCCAGGTGCAGGGACAGGTGCAGGAAGGGATTCACCTGCCCGTCCTCGGGGCTGAAGTCCTTCATCACCGCGTCCGGATCTTCCAGCAGCGCGTGGTATTCCGGGTGATGGGCCACCAGGTCGGCGGCGATGATCTCGAGCTGGGTCAGGACTTCGCGGTTCTTGTGCTTGCTCCAGGCGCTGACGAAGAACTGTCGGGCCTGGTCACGGGAGGGATCGAACATGGTCGTTGGGGGCGTTGGTTTTTTGAATAGTGTGATTTCGTTGCAGGACGGTGGCGGGTGTGGTGCTCACTCCGTCTTGTCGCGGTACAGGCACAGGTCGCGGATGATGCATTCGCCGCACTTGGGCTTGCGGGCGATGCACACGTAGCGGCCGTGGAGGATCAGCCAGTGGTGGGCGTCGCGCATGTATTCCTTGGGGATGCGGCGCAGCAGGCGCTTTTCCACTTCGAGCACGTCCTTGCCGGGGGCCAGGCCGGTGCGGTTGGAGAGGCGGAAGATGTGGGTGTCCACGGCCATCGTCGGTTCGCCGAAGATGGTGTTGAGTACCACGTTGGCGGTCTTGCGGCCGACGCCGGGCAGGGCTTCGAGGGCCTCCCGGTCGTTGGGCACTTCGCCGGCGTGACGCTCCAGCAGCTGGCGGGACAGGGCCAGGGTGTTCTTGGCCTTGTTGCGGAACAGGCCGATGGTCTTGATCTGTTCGGCGATGCCTTCTTCACCCAGATCGGCCATGGCTTCCGGCGTCGGGGCGAGCGCGAAGAGCTTGCGGGTAGCAATGTTGACGCCCTTGTCGGTGGCCTGGGCGGACAGCACCACGGCCACCAGCAACTGGTAAGGCGTCGCGTATTCGAGCTCGGTGGTCGGGTTGGGGTTGGCTTCGCGCAGGCGGCGGAAGGCTTCGGCCACGGCGGCCAGGCGCATGTCGGGCATCAGGCAGGCTCGGCGGAAGTGGGTTCGGGGGCCGCGGGTGCCTGCGGGGCCGGCGGATTGCTGCGTGCGCGGGCCTGGCGGCGGGCTTCCAGCCAGTTGCGGCCGGCGATCAGACAGCCCAGTGCGAAGAAGGCGCCGGGCGGCAGGATGAAGGTCAGGAAGCCCGGGTAGTCGCCGCCGAAGACCTGGATCTCATGGGCGCCGGGGATGACCATCTCGATGCCCGAGAACAGGGTGCCGTTGCCGATCAGTTCGCGCATCGCGCCGAGCACGGTGAGCACCATCGTCGCGCCGAGCCCCATCGCAGCACCGTCCAGCGTGGACGCCAGCGGTTCGTTCTTGGCGGCGAAAGCTTCGATGCGGGCCAGCACGATGCAGTTGGTGACGATCAGCGGGATGAAGATGCCAAGCACCAGGTACAGGGAGTGCAGGTAGGCGTTCATCGCCAGGTCCACAACGGTGGTCAGCGCGGCGATGATCAGGATGAACACCGGGATGCGGATCTCGTAGGGGATAAAGTTGCGCAGCAGCGAGGAGGCCAGGTTGGACATGGCCATCACCAGCACGGTGGCGAGGCCCAGGCTGACGGCGTTGACGATGTTGGTAGTGATGGCCAGCGTCGGGCACATGCCGAGGATCTGCACGACGCCGGGGTTCTGTTTCCACCAGCCGTTCCAGGCGATGTCGCGATAGGCACGCAAGTCCATGGTTGTCGCTCCTTGTCAGAGGGATGCGCCGGTGGCCGCGCCGAACAGGCGGTCCCGGTTGGCGCCGGCGTAGCGGGCGGCGCGGGCGACGGCGTTGGTCACCGCGCGGGCGCTGATGGTGGCGCCGGCATGGCTGTTGATCTGGCCGCCGTCCTTCTTCACCTTCCAGGCGTCGAGAGGCTGCGCAGCGGGGCTCAGGCCGGCGAACTGGCCGATCCACGGGGACTTCTTGTCCTTGTCCTTCTTCGGGTCGATGTAGTCGCCGAGGCCGGGGGTTTCCCGGTGGGCCACGACGCGCACGCCGTTTACGGTGCCGTTCGGGCGGATCGCAATGATCAGGTCGATGTTGCCGCTGTAGCCATCGGGCGCGGTGGCCTCGAGCAGCAGCCCGGTGGGGGCGCCGGCCTTGCGGGCGCGATAGACGCGGCCGCCGTGGTCAAGGCCCAGCTCGCGGGTCGGGCCGAGCTGCACGTAGTCGTCCAGTAGCGTGTTGTCGTAGGCGTCGGAGGCCAGCACTTCGGTGACGAGCTTCATCTTCTCGTCGTTGGCTGAGGCGGCGATCTGTTCGTGGGTGGCCTCGTAGGTGAAGGCCATCAGCGCCGTGAAGGCGGCGGTGAAGGCCATCATCGCGCCGGCGGTGCGGGTGGACAGGCCCAGGATGGTCGATTGGCTCATGCTCAATCCTTCTTGTGGCCGAAGACTGGTGCCTGGGTGTTCATGTCGATCAGCGGCACGCACAGGTTCATAAGCAGCGTGGCGAAGGCGACCCCGTCCGGGTAGGCGCCGAAGGCGCGGATCACGAAGGTCAGCACGCCGGCGCCGGCGGCGAACAGCAGCTTGCCACGCGGCGTGGTGGCGCCGGACACCGGGTCGGTGAGGATGAAGAAGGCGCCCAGCATGGCGCCGCCGGAGGCCAGGTGGAAGACCGGCGAGGCAAAGCCCTCGGGGCGGACCGCCCACAGCAGGCCGGCCGAGGCGGCCAGCGCCAGGCAGAAGGCGCCGGGAATGTGCCAGGTGATGATGCGCCGCTGCAGCAGCCACAGGCCGCCGAGCAGGAAGCCGAGGGCCACCCACTCGCCGCCTTTGCCGCCGAGCGCGCCGTAAGCCGGGCCGTCCATCAGCTGGGCGGCACGCAGGCCGTGGAGCTGGGAGCCCGGATTGGCGGCGGCGCGCAGCGCGGTGCGCAGGGCGTCGAGGGGCGTGGCGCCGGTGATCGCGTCCACCTGGCGGGCGCCGCCGAAGATCAGCTGCAACTGGCTGGCGAAGTCCAGCTGGCCGGCCGCCGGCCACTGGGACATCAGCGCCGGGTAGGCGACGATCATCAGGCAGAAGGCCGCCATCGCCGGGTTGAAGGGGTTCTGGCCGAGACCGCCGTAGAGCTGCTTGACGACCACGATGGCCAGCAGCGTGGCGGTGACGGTGAGCCACCAGGGCACGATGGGCGGGAAGGTGAGGGCGATCAGCCAGGCCGTGACGATGGCCGACAGGTCGCCGAGGAACAGGGCCTTGGGCTTGCCGCGGATCGCCAGCATGGCGGCTTCGCCGGCCAGCGCGGCGGCGGAGGCGAGGGCGAGCTGCACGAGGATGCCGGCACCGAAGAACCACACGTAGGCGGCGATGCCCGGTGCGAGGGCCAGCAGCACCTGCAGCATGACTTGCTGGACGCTGGCCGCTTTGCGGACGAAGGGGGAGTTGATCATCGGTGTGTGGCCTGGATCAGGCATCCGGAGTCGGCGGCGTGGCTGCTGCAGCCCGGCGGGCTTCGATTGCAGCGATGTCGGCCTGGGTCTCGGTGCTGAGCTGTTCGGTGTTCTTCGGTGCGATCTGGGCCTTCTGCTGGCGGGCCTTTTCCATCGCGGCGGCGATCAGCGCGCGCTTGGTGTCTTCGGCGGACGGGGCGGCTGGTTTGGCTGTGTCGGGCGCTTCCGCGGCAGGGCTGGCCGTGCCGGCCTGGCTGTCGGCGGTGACTTTTTCGCGCGTCGCGGCGGCCTTGGCGGCGAGCTTCTCGGCCTTCTCCTGCTTCTCCCGTTCCTGGCGGAAGTTCTTGAATTCGAAGCGATCGCGGGCTGCGTCGGAGGAAGACTTGTCGCGCTCGCGGGCCCAGATCTCGCTCTTGGAGAAGCGGAAGTAATCCACCAGCGGAATGTGGGACGGGCAGACGAAGCTGCAGCAGCCGCATTCGATGCAGTCGAACAGGTGGTATTCCTGGGCCTTGCCGAAGTTCTTCGAGCGCGAGAACCAATACATCTCGAAGGGGGCGAGATCCGCCGGGCAGGCCTTGGCGCATTCACCGCAGCGGATGCACGGCATCTCGGGCGGCGGTGGCGGGAACAGGGCCGGGCTGCCGACCAGGATGCAGTTGGTGGCCTTGACCACCGGCACGTCGAAGGCCGGCAGGCGCACGCCCATCATCGGGCCGCCCATGATGTAGCGGTCGGTGTCGGGACGGGCGGCGGACTGGCGCACCACGTGGTCCATCGGCGTTCCAATGAGGACGTCGTAGTTGCGCGGCTGGTCCACGTTGCCGGCCACGGTGACGACGCGGGAGATCAGCGGGCGGCCGAATTCCAGCGCTTCGAAGATGCTGTAGGCGGTGCCGACGTTGAAGCATTGCACGCCGAAATCGGTGGAGCGACGGCCGTGGGGCACCTCGATGCCGGTGAGCACGCGGATCAGCTGCTTGGCGCCGCCGGCCGGGTAGCGGGTGGGAATGGCGACGGCCTCGATGCCGGTCTGGCCGCTGGCGGCGATGGCGGCCCGCACCGCGGCGACTGCTTCAGGCTTGTTGTCCTCGATGCCGATGAGCACTTCTTCGGCCTGCAGCATGTGGCGCATGGCGACGATGCCCTCCAGCATGTCGGCGGCGCGTTCGCGCATCAGCAGGTCGTCGCAGGTGATGAAGGGCTCGCACTCGGCGCCATTGATGACCAGCGTCTTGAGGCGGCCTTCTTTGCCGGGCTTGAGCTTGGCGTAGCTCGGGAACACGGCGCCGCCGAGGCCGACGACACCGGCATCGCGCAGGAAGTCGCGCAGTTCGTCGGGGGGCGTCGTGCGGTAATTGACCTTGTCCAGATCGCCCCAGCGGTCTTCGCCGTCCGGCTCGATGACCACCGACAGGGTGGTGAGGCCCGAGGTGTGCGGCATCAGCGCCGGTGCCACGTCGCGCACAATGCCGGATGTGGAGGCATGCACGGCGGACGACAGGCTGCCGTCGGCGCCACCGATGCGCTGGCCCTTGAAGACCTTGTCGCCCGGTGCCACCAGCGGGCGCGGGTGGCCGCCTACCGCCTGGTGCAGCGGAATCACCAGCCGTTCGGGCAGCGGCACTGCGCTGATCGGCTGGGCGGTGGACTCGGTTTTGTTGGTTTGCGGCTTGACGCCGCCGTGGAACTTGAAGAGTTTGCGCAGCATCAGGCGGCCTGCTTGATCTGGATGACCGGGTAGCGCCACTTCCAGGTGTCGAGGGTGTCGATGATGGGTTCCATGGCGATGCAGTCCACCGGGCACGGCGCCACGCACAGCTCGCAGCCGGTGCATTCGCCGGCAACGACGGTGTGCAGCTGCTTGGCGGCGCCGATGATGGCGTCCACCGGGCAGGCCTGGATGCACAGAGTACAGCCGATACAGGTGGCCTCGTCGATCACCGCGACGGACTTGGGCTTTTCGACGCCGTGTTCTTCGGACAGGGACTTGAACTCGCGGCCGAGCAGGTCGGCGAGCTTGCGGATGCCTTCCTCGCCGCCCGGCGGGCACTGGTTGATCTCTGCTTCGCCCGAGGCGATGGCGGTGGCGTAGGGGCGGCAGCCGGGGAAGCCGCACTGGCCGCACTGGGTCTGCGGCAGGATGGCGTCGATCTTTTCGACCAGCGGGTCGCCCTCGACCTTGAACTTGAGCGAGGCGTAGCCGAGCAGCGCCCCGAGCACCAGGGCGACGGCGGTCATCACGAGAAGGGCGGTGAACATGGCGGGGCCGGGAGCGGATGTGGCGGAGGGTTAGCGGTACTTGTCGAGGCCGGCGAAGCCCATGAAGGCCAGGCTCATCAGCCCGCCGGTGATCATCGCGATGGCCGTGCCCTTGAAGGGGCTTGGCACGTCGGCGCCGTCGAGGCGTTCGCGGATGCCGGCGAACAGCACCAGCGCCAGCGAGAAGCCGACCGAGCTGCCGAAGCCGAACAGCAGGGATTCGACCAGATCGTGGCGCAGGGACACGTTGAGCAGCGGCACGCCGAGCACCGCGCAGTTGGTGGTGATCAGCGGCAGGTAGATGCCCAGCACCTGGTACATGACCGGGCTGGTCTTCTGGATGACCAGCTCGGTGACCTGCACGATGGCGGCGATGATGACAATGAAGGCCAGCGTGCGCAGGTATTCGACGCCGGCCGGGATCAGCACGTAGTGGTCGATGAGGTAGCTGGTGCCGCAGCCGAGGGTCAGCACGAAGGTGGTGGCCGCCCCCATGCCCATCGCGGCGTCCAGCTTCTTGGACACCCCCATGAAGGGGCACAGGCCGAGGATGCGGACGAGGACGACGTTATTCACCAGAACCGCGCCGAGGATCACGAAAAGGTAGCTGCTCATGGCTGTCGGTGTCGGAGTGACGATAAGTTGGGATTATCCCGCGCCGGCCGTGCCGCACTCAAGCCCAGTGCGGGCGGCACGGCGGCCGGTGTGCGATTTCAGACGAAATCCTTGGTCTCCTCGACCGCTTCACGCACAAGGGCCGGGCCGCGGTAGATGAGGCCGCTGTAGACCTGCACCAGCTTGGCACCGGCCTCCAGCTTGGCGCGGGCCTGGCGCCCGTCGAAGACGCCGCCGGCGGCGATGATCGGGACTTCATCCTGCAGCGCCTTGGCGAGGGCCGCGACGACGGCGGTGGAAGCCTCGAACAACGGTGCGCCGGACAGGCCGCCCTGCTGGTCGCCATAGCGGATGCCCTGAACCTTGTCGCGGGCCAGCGTGGTGTTGGTGGCGATCACCGCGTCGATGCGGTGGCGGCGCAGCGCGTCGGCGATGTTGGTGATCTGGCTGTCGTCCAGGTCCGGTGCGATCTTGAGGGTGATCGGCACGTAGCGGCCGTGCTTGTCGGCGAGTTGGGCCTGGCGTGCCTTTAGCTGGCCGAGCAGCGCGTCGAGTTCGGATTCACCCTGCAGCTGGCGCAGGTTCTTGGTGTTGGGCGACGAGATATTGACCGTGATGTAGCTGGCCAGCGGATAGGCCTTATCGAGGCAGATCAGGTAGTCGTCGGCGGCGCGTTCGATCGGCGTGTCGGCGTTTTTGCCGATGTTGATGCCGAGGATGCCCTTGAACTTGGCGGCTTCCACGTTGCCGATCAGCGCATCGATGCCGTGGTTGTTGAAGCCCATCCGGTTAATGATGCCCTTCACTTCGGGCAGGCGGAACATGCGCGGCTTGGGGTTGCCGGGCTGGGCGCGCGGCGTGATGGTACCGATCTCGATGAAGCCGAAGCCCATGCGGGCCAGGCCGTCGATGATCTCGCCGTTCTTGTCGAGACCCGCGGCCATGCCGATGCGGTTCGGGAATTGCAGGCCCATGACCTCCACCGGCCTGGCGGAGTGCGGCTTGCCGGCCGGCAGCAGGCGGCCGGCAAGGTTGAGGCCGGCGAGGGCGGTTTCGTGGGCGGTCTCCGCGTCGAGGGAGAAGAAAATGGGGCGTGCGAGTTCGTAGAGCATCCCGCATTCTACCGCAGCGCGGCAAAGTCCTGTTTCTAAACCCTGTTTCGGGTTTCAGTCGAGGGCGAAACGGAATTGCAGACCGAGGTAGCCGCTGTAGCCGGGCAGGTTGGGCAAGGCGACGAGGTTGGCACCGACGCGGCCGAATTCTGCCGAGACGGTCGGGATAACCAGCACTGGCGATGGGTAGCCACTGCCCACCAAACCGAAGGCGCCGAAGCGGAACGGGCCGGCCTGCAGAGGCATCCAGCGGGCGCCGGCGTAGAAGGTGTTGCGGTCGTAGCTGTTGCGGAAGTAGCCGGCGGTGGCGACCCACGGAGTGCCGCTGAAGGCACGCTCGAAGCCCGCGCCCGGATTGAATTCACGCCAGTCGCGGCGGTCGGGCTGGAAGTGGTGGGATACGCCCGAGACGGTGAGCCAGTCCTGGTGCGGGGCGTTCTGGAAATCGTCGAGGCTGGGCGCGGCGGCGGCCAGCGTGCAGCAGGCAAGGAGGGGCAGTGCGGCGGTGGTGTGCTGCAGGAAGCGCATGGGAGGGCTTTCAGTCGAGGGTGTCCAGATCGGCGTCGGTAAGGGTTTGCCACTGTCCGCCGACACGTCCCTGGATCGGACGGAAACGAGCCTTGTAGGCCATCTTGCGGCTGTCGCGGATCCAGTAGCCGAGGTACAGATAGGGGAGCTTGAGCTGACGGCACACTTCGATCTGCCACAGGATGCCGAAGGTGCCGAGGCTGCCGTGGGCTGCATCGGGGTCGTAGAAGGTGTAGACGCTGGACAGGCCGTCGGTCAGGCAGTCGATGACGCTGACCATGCGCAGGATGCCGTTCTCGCGGAATTCGAGCAGACGGCTGTCCACGTGGCTCTGCAGCAGGAAATGGGCGTACTGCTCGCGGTTGTCCTGGTCCATGCCGCCGCCGGCGTGGCGCGTGGCCTGGTAGCGCTGGTAGAGGGCGTAGTGCTCCTCGATGAACTCCAGCGGCATCTCGCGCGGGAGCAGGTCGGCATGGGTGGCCCAGGCGCGGCGCTGGCTGCGGTTGGGCGTGAAGCTGGCCACCGGGATGCGTACTGGAATGCACGAGCGGCAGGTGTCGCAGTAGGGGCGATAGGTGAAGATGCCACTGCGGCGGAAGCCGGAGTGCACCAGTTCGCTGTACAGCGGCGTGTCGATCAGGTGGCTGGGCGTGGCGACCTGGGAGCGGGCCTGGCGGTCCGGCAGGTAGGAGCACGCGTAGGGCGCGGTGGCGTAGAACTGCAGCAGCGAGTAGGGATAGTCCTTCAGCATGGGCTACGTCCAGGGGGCTTGCGCTCCGTTCAGCGGCCAGCGTTCGGGCGGCGGGCCTTCCCGCGTGGCTTCGTCCAGCAGTCCGACGAAGCTTGAGCGCGGAATCTCCCGTCCCCCCAGCGAAGCCAGGTGCGAGGTCGTCATCTGGCAATCTAGCACGCGAAATTCCCGTTGCTCAAGGAAGCGGGCCAGGTGCACGAAGGCGATCTTCGAGGCGTCGGTGCGCCGGCTGAACATGGACTCGCCGTAAAAGGCGCGCCCCACGGCCATGCCGTAGAGCCCGCCGGCCAGTTCGCCGTCGATGTAGGTTTCGACCGAGTGCGCATAACCGAGTTCGTGCATGCGGATGTAGGCGTTCTGGATCTCGGGCGTGATCCAGGTGCCGCCGCGGGGATCGCGTGGTGCGGCGCAGGCGCGGATCACCGCCGGAAAGTCGTGGTCCAGGCGAACCTCGTAAGCGGCGTTGCGCAGCGTCTTGCGCAGGGAGCGGGTCACGCGGACCTGGTCCGGAAAGACGACCATGCGGGGATCCGGGCTCCACCACAGGATCGGTTCGCCGTCGTTGAACCACGGGAAGATGCCGTGCCGATAGGCGGCGAGCAGCCATTCGGGCGTGAGTGCGCCGCCGGCTGCCAGCAGCCCGTTGGGTTCGTGCAGTGCGCGGGTGACCGATGGAAAGACGGGTTTGCTGCCGAGCCAAGGAATCATGTCGGATCAGGTGCGGTACGAACCGGAACCGGACAGGATATCAGGCGCTGGCCGGAGTGCGGCCAGTAGGGCCGTGTGTCTGGCGGGATTGCGTGCTTAGTTGGACTGCGGCTGGCGCGACTGGCTGTTGGGCAGGACCCGGCGGGCGCCGTCGTAGCGGGCCGCCCAGTAGTCGAGGCGCATGTCTTCGACGCGGACCACGCCGCCCGTCGAAGGCGCATGCACGAACTGGTAGTTGCCGAGGTAGATGCCCACGTGGGAGAAGGCACGGCGCATGGTGTTGAAGAACACCAGATCACCCGGCTTCAGCTCGGCAAACTTGACCTGCTCGCCCATCTGGGACATTTCGGCGGCCGTGCGCGGCATGCCGAAACCGAGGGCGTCGGCGAACACCTTGCCGACAAAGCCACTGCAGTCGAATCCGGTGAGCGGGCTGGTGCCACCAAAGCGGTAGGGAACACCAAGGAAGTTCAGGCTACGGTCGACCAGACTACGGATCGAATCGGTGTAGCGCTCGAACATGGAAGCCGGAAGGGCTTCGTCGTTGGCAGGATTGGAGGGCTCCGACGCAAGGACCGCGCCGGAACACGCGATCGCTACAAAAAAGCCGAGTATCGTCTTTTTGATAGGCATCAAATAACTATACCCAATGGATTGATCAGTGTAAAGATTTTCGACATACATTAAGTTGTGCCGTGCAGCATGTGCATTGCTGCACGGTGTTCCTGACAAACCATCGCTAGTATCGGTTTCGCACTGGTCGCGAGTAGCTACGTTCAGGAGGCCGCGCGGGAGGCAGGCCGTACCGGTCGGCATGTCTCCATCGAAGGGCCCTTCGGCTTTCTGCAGCTACGCGCTCGTGCCAGTCGCACTAATTTCGTTGTCAGGCAAACAGGTTCAGGATGCCGTCGAGGCCGCTGTGGTTCAGCGCGTAGGTGGCTTTTGCCCTGACGACCGGTTTGGCGTGATAGGCAATGCCGACGCCCGCTTCCTTGAGCATCGGCAGATCGTTGGCACCGTCGCCCGCGGCAATGACGCGGTCGGCGGTGAAGCCGCGCTGCTGGCAGACCTGCAGCAGCGTCCGGCGTTTGACTTCCCCGTCCACCACCTCGCCCTTGACCCGGCCGGTCAGCTTTCCGTCCTCGATTTCCAGTTCGTTGGCCACCGCGTAGTCGAAGCCCAGTTGCTGCTGCAGGCGTTCGGTGAAATAGGTGAAGCCGCCGGATACCAACACGGTGACGATGCCTGCCTGCTTGAGGCCGGCGATCAGCGCTTCCGCGCCAGGATTGAGCTTGAGCCGCTCGCTGAAGACACGTTCTAGGGCCTCCACCGGCAGACCGGCGAGCAGCGCGACGCGGCGGGTCAGGGATTCGCAAAAATCCAGTTCGCCGCGCATCGCCGCTTCGGTGATCTCAGCCACTTCCGCTTTGAGGCCCTGCATGTCGGCGATTTCGTCGATGCATTCGATGGTGATCAGCGTCGAGTCCATGTCGGTGACGAACAGGCTGTAATCGACCAGGCGCCGGTCTTCGGGCACGAAGGCGTAATCCAGCGCGTGCCGCTCGCAGTAGTCGGCCACTTCGGGGCTGTTGCTGGCGCCGATCAACCGGAAGGCGGTATTGCTGATGCGGCCGATGCCTTCAGAGGCCGTCAGGGCGGCCAGATCCTTCAGGGCGCGGGTTTCGACCTGCGGTCCCTGTACGACGAGATTCATCAGGCGGCGCTCCGTTGCTGCAGGGCTTCGCGCAGGATGTCACGGGTATTGCGGATCATCTCCTCGGTGGCGCTCCAGTCCACGCAGGCGTCGGTCACCGAGCAGCCGTAGCGCAGCTCGCTGAGGTTGGCGGGGATCGGCTGATTGCCGGCCTCGATGTTGCTCTCGATCATCAGGCCGACGATGGAGCGGTTGCCTTCGCGGATTTGGTGCGCGACGTCACGCATGACCAGCGGCTGGTAGTCGGGGTTCTTCCACGAGTTGGCGTGGGAGCAGTCGATGACGATGTTGGCCGGCAGTTTGGCCTTGACCAGCGCTTTCTCGGCGAGGGAGACCGATACGGTGTCGTAGTTCGGACGGCCGCCGCCACCACGCAGCACTACGTGGCCGTGGGGGTTGCCTCGGGTGCGGATGATCGAGGACTGGCCCTGGCCGTTGATGCCGAGGAAGCTGTGCGGGCTGGAGGCCGACAAGATGCCGTTGACGGCGGCGTCCAGGGAGCCGTCGGTGCCGTTCTTGAAACCAACCGGGGTGGACAGGCCGGAGGCCATTTCCCGGTGGGTCTGGGATTCGGAGGTGCGGGCGCCGATGGCGGTCCAGGAGATCAGGTCGCCGTAGTACTGGGGCGCGATGGGGTCCAGCGCTTCAGTGCCGGCGGGCAATCCGGTTTCGTTTACGTCGAGCAGGAAGCGGCGGGCCTTCTCCATGCCTTCGTCGATGCGGAAGGAGTCGTCCATGTACGGATCGTTGATGTAGCCCTTCCAGCCGGTGGAGGTGCGCGGCTTCTCGAAATAGACCCGCATCACCAGCACCAGGGTGTCGGAGACTTCGTCGGCGAGCTTCTTGAGGCGGCGGGCGTAGTCGAGGCCGGCAACCGGATCATGGATGGAGCAAGGGCCGACGACGACGAAAACCCGCGGATCCTTGCGGTCGAGAATGGCCTGCAGGGTCTGGCGGCCTTCGAGGACGACCTGCGCAGCCTTGTCGGTGAGCGGCACGCTGGCGGTGATTTCCTCGGGGGAGGGCATGCGGTCGAAGGCCGCGATGTTTAGGTTTTCGGTCTGGGCGAAGGGCATGGCGGACTCGCTGTGTGAGTAGCGGAATCCGGCATTTTACCCCGAAGCACCGGATCTCATGGTATGGCGCATCAGTCCGAGTACGCTGGGCAGCTGGACATCCACGTAATCAGGTTGGCGCAGGCTGCGGCTGATCCATACCGTGCGCATGCCGAGGCGCTTGGCGGTGCGCAGGTTTTCGGCGCTGTCCTCGACCAGGATGCAGCGTGCCGGATTGAGCCGGTGATCCTTGAGCAGGTGCAGGAAGCCACGTTGCTTGGGCTTGGGGTGGTAGCGCATCTGCTCGACGGCGTAGACGTCGGCCAGCAGGTGGCGGATGCCCATGATGTCGAGCACGGCTTCGGCGTAGTGCTGCGGGCCGTTGGAGAAGACGATCTTCTTGCCTGGCAGGCGACGCAGCAGGTGGCGCAGCGCGTTGTCGAACACCACCATGCGGTGCAGTTCGGGGAACTGGTGGGTATCGTGCAGGAAATGCCGCGGGTCGGTGCCGTGATGGCGCATCAGGCCGGTGAGCGTGGCGCCGTAGCGGCGCCAGTAATCCACGCGCAGCCGGTTGGCGGCCGCCTCGTCCAGATCGAGCTGGCGCATGAGGTAGGCCGTCATGCTCCGGTTGATCTGCGGGAAGATGTGCGGACTGGCGTTGTGCAGCGTGTTGTCGAGGTCGAACAGCCAGACGGGATGCATGCTCACACGGGTTTGCGCTCGAATCGGATGATGGCGCGGCCGTCGTCGGCAACCTTTGGGGCGGCTTTCCAGGCGTGGCCGTAGACGACTTCGACGGAGGCCGGCAGGCGGCCGTCCCGGCGCAGCTTTTCGTAATTGGCGCGCAGGCTTTCCCAGTGGCGCTTGCCGACCAGCCCGTGCGGGCGGGTGAGCGCGGCATTGTTGGAGCCACTGACGCGCAGGTCGCGGAACAGGTCGTCCAGGTTGGTGTAGGTGACGGTCAGCATCTCCATGTCCATCACCGGGTCAGAGAAGCCCGCGCCGACGAGGGCGTCGCCCAGATCGTGCATGTCGATGAAGCGGTGCAGGTGCTCGGCGTCCGACGCCGGCAGGGCGGCGCGCAATTCCTTCAGGGTGTCCGGGCCGAGGGTGGCGAACATCAGCATGCCGCCGACTTCCAGCACCCGGTGGATTTCCTTCAGGGCCGGCAGGGGATCGTGCAGCCACTGCAGCATCAGGTTGGACCACGCCAGCGATACGCTGCCGCGGGCCAGCGGCAGCGCCGTGGCATCCGCGCAGACGAAGTCGGGATCGGACGGTTTGCCGAAACGCATGATGCGCTTGAGCAGGCCGCGTTCGCCGCGGGCCTGGGCGAGCATCGCCGGTGAAACATCCACCGCGACGCGCGGGATGTCGGGGTAGCGCGTGGCAAAGCTCGGCAGATCGGCACCCGGGCCGCAGCCCAGGTCGAGGACGCGCTTCGGCTCGATGCGGATGTAGTCGAGGCGCTCGGCCATGCGCCGGGAGATTTCCCGGGCCAGGGTGTCGACGCTGGCGTAGCCGGCTGCCGCCCGCTCGGCCCGGCGCCGCACGAGGCGCGGGTCGAGCTCGAAGTCCGGCATGGTCATGGATGGGCGGTCGCTCAGAAGGACGTGAGGCCGAGACGGGCGAACAGCTTGTCGTCGGCGTCGGCGTCCGGGTTTTCGGTGGTCAGCAGGCGCTCGCCGTAGAAGATCGAGTTGGCGCCGGCCATGAAGCACAGGGCCTGCACCGCGTCGCCGAGTTCCTGGCGGCCGGCGGACAGGCGCACGTAGCTCTTCGGCATGGTGATGCGCGCGGCGGCGATCATGCGCACGAAGTCGAAGGGGTCGATGGCTTCGTTGTTGCCGAGCGGCGTGCCTTCCACCTGCACCAGGTTGTTGATGGGCACGGAATCCGGCGGCGGGTTCATGTTGGCCAGTTCGGCGATCAGCGCGGCGCGGCTCTTCTTGGTTTCGCCGAGGCCGACGATGCCGCCGCAGCACACGTTGATGCCGGCGTCGCGCACCTTGTCGAGGGTGTCGAGGCGATCCTGCAGCGTGTGCGTAGTGATGATCTGGCCGTAGAATTCCGGCGAGGTGTCGATGTTGTGGTTGTAGTAGTCGAGGCCGGCATTCTTCAGCTGCTCGGCCTGGCCGTCCTTCAGCATGCCGAGAGTGACGCAGGTTTCCAGACCCAGCTTCTTGACTTCACGAACCATGTCCAGCACCGGGGCGAGGTCCTTTTCCTTCGGGCCGCGCCAGGCGGCGCCCATGCAGAAGCGGGATGCACCCTTGGCCTTGGCGGCGCGGGCGTTCTCGAGCACTTCGGTGAGCGGCAGCAGGGATTCCTTCTCGAGGCCGGTATCGTAGCGGGACGACTGGGAGCAGTAGCCGCAGTCCTCGGAGCAGCCGCCGGTCTTGATCGACAGCAGCGTGGAGCGCTGGACGGCGTTGGGCTCGAAGTTCTCCCGGTGCACCTGTTGGGCGCGGAAGACCAGGTCATTGAAGGGCAGGGCGAACAGGGCCTCGACCTCGGCGACGCTCCAGCGCTTGCGCGCGGGCGTGGTGGTGGAAGGAGCGCTCTCTGCGTGGGCGACGGTGGCGGTCATTGTCATGCACCCTTTTTTTGGCTGTAATTCAAAATTACGAAGCCTTTTAGTTTCCCCGAAGGGGTCAGGACTTGTCAAATCAAGTGCTTGGATGGCGGGCCTGGCTGGAGGCCGGGGCGAACATCCTTTTCCCGCAGCAGTGCTTCGCCTGTGGCGCGCCGAGCGGAAGCGGGGTGCTGTGCCCAGTTTGCGCGGCTGGGTTGCCCGGTGCGGACCTTGCCCGTTGCCCGTGCTGCGCCTTGCCGGTTTCGGACGGGCTGACCTGCGGCAGTTGCCTGCGCAAGCCGCCACCCTTCGAGCGGACCGTGGCGGCTCTCGATTACGGTTTTCCGGTTGATCGCCTGGTGCACGCGCTGAAGTATGGCCACCGCCTGGCGGTCACACGACTGTTCGTGGACCGGATGGCCGCCGCCGCGGTTCCGGAAGCGGACCTTGTCGTGCCGCTGCCGTTGCATGCGTCCCGCCTGCGTAGCCGGGGCTTCAACCAGGCGGCCGAACTCGGCCGTTCGCTGGCGCGGCACTGGGACATTCCCTTCGTCTGCGATGGCATCGAGCGCGATGTGAACACCGCGCCCCAGGCCGGTTTGCCGTGGAGGGACAGGGCGGCCAACGTGCGCGGCGCGTTCCGCGTGACGACCCGGGTCGAAGGGCTGCGCGTGGTGGTCGTGGATGATGTAATGACCACTGGCGCGACGCTGGCCGAGCTGGCGCGGACCTTGAAAGGCGTCGGTGCGCTCAGCGTGGAGAACCGGGTGCTGGCGCGTACGCCGCCGCCGGGTTGATCGCTCTGCGCGGGGCGGGCACAATCCGCGCCCATGTTCCACGTCGTCCTCCATCAGCCGGAGATTCCTCCGAATACCGGCAACATCATGCGCATGTGCGCCAATTCCGGCGCCCGTCTGCACCTCGTCAAACCGCTTGGCTTCACGCTCGAAGAAAAGCAGTTGATCCGCGCCGGCCTCGATTATCGGGACATGGCCGTGGTGACCGTGCATGAGGACTGGCCGGCCTGCAAGGCCGCGCTGGCGGGGCGGCGCTTCTTCGCGCTGACTTCCCATGGCGGCCGCAACTACGCCGACGTGCCCTTCGAGGCGGAGGACGTGTTCGTCTTTGGTTCGGAGTCCCGCGGCCTGCCGCCGGAACTGCATGCGGAGTTTGCCGACGACCGCCGCCTGCGCATTCCGATGCGTCCCGGCAACCGCAGCCTGAATCTCTCCAATGCGGCGGCCGTGGTGGTCTATGAGGCGTGGCGTCAGACGGGGTTTGCCGGCGGCGCCTGAGCGCGCCGGCAGCGCTGCAGCTTATTCCTGCTTGGGGTCGCGGGCGAGTAGCTGCTCCACCGCGTCCCGTGCCGACAGCGTGCCGCGCAGGACCTGATCGACCGCGCTGGTGATCGGCATGTCCACACCAAGGCGTTCGGACAGCGCGGCAACTTCACGGGTCGTGCTGACGCCTTCGGCCACATGCCCTAGCGCCGCCAGGATGTCCGGCAGGCTCTTGCCTTCTGCCAGCAGCAGGCCGACACGCCGGTTGCGCGACAGGTCGCCAGTACAGGTGAGCACCAGGTCGCCGAGCCCGGCGAGGCCCATGAAGGTATCGCGGCGGCCGCCGAGGGCGATGCCCAGGCGGGTGATCTCGGCCAGGCCACGGGTGATCAGGGCGGCCCGCGCATTGAGGCCGAAGCCCATGCCGTCGGCCACGCCGGCGGCGATGGCCATCACGTTCTTGACCGCACCACCCACTTCGGCACCGACGACGTCGTCGTTGGCGTACAGGCGCAGGCGGTTGTCGTGCAGAACGTGCACCCAGTGGCGGGCGAATTCTATGTCGCTGGCCGCGATGGTGACGGCGGCGGGCAGGCCCTGGGCCACTTCGGCGGCGAAGCTTGGGCCGGTGAGGACACCGCAGGCCGCACTCGCGCCCAACTCTTCGACGACGATCTGGTGCGGCAGCTTGGCGGTGCCCGCTTCGAGGCCCTTGCAGGCCCACAGCAGCGGTGTGCCGGGGGCTGCGGTCTGCAGTGCGCGGGCCGTGGTACGCAGGCCGGCGAGTGGTGTGACCACCAGGTGCAGGTCGGCTTGCGCGGCCTCCTGCAGGTCGTCGGACAGCTGCAGGCTGGACGATAGCGGGATGCCGGGCAGGTAGCGGCGGTTTTCGCCGTCGCTGCGCATGGCGGCGATCTCGGCGGATTCGCGGCTCCACAGGACGACGTCGTGATTGCGGGAGAAGGCGAGGGCCAGGGCGGTGCCCCAGGCGCCGGCCCCGAAGACGGCAATGCGCATGGCGCTCAGAGTCCCCAGACTTGATTGGCGCGGATGAAACCGACGGTACCGTCCCGGTGCTTGACCTTGACCCAGCCGTCGGCAGGCTTGTCGGCCAGCTCGAGGACCACGTCCTTGACGGCTTCGAAAGCCAGCGGCGCGGCGCCATCGGGCTTTTGCCGGATGTCGGCACGGGCGGCGGTGACGATGACGGTGCGCTTTTCGGACAGCTGGCGGCGTTCCAGCCACAGCATACTGCCGGCCGGTTCGCGCACCTTGACCCAGCGATCGATGTTTACGACGGCTTCGACCGGGGTGTAGCGCTGGATGACGAACATGGGCTTGCCCTGCTTCGACGGCGCATCGTAAAGGATGGCCGGTTCGGCGAGGGAGCGGAAGTCCGAGGCGCCGGCCTGCGCCGCCGCGAGGGCGAGGGGCAGGCCGAGCAGCGCCGCGGTGATGGGGCGCCGCAGCATCATTACTGGATGGGAACGTCGGTGCCGGATTGCTGGCCCGCTTCGCGGTTCTGCTGGAACATGGCCTCGAAGTTCACCGGAGCCAGGATCACGGGCTGGAAGCCGGCGCGGGACACGGCGTCGGACACCGCTTCGCGGGCGTACGGGAAGAGGATGTTGGCGCAGCCGATCATCATGATGGGCTCGAGATCTTCCGCCGGCACGTTGCGGATCTGGAAGATGCCGGCCTGGGCCACTTCAACCAGGAACACGGTCTTGTCGCCGGGCAGCTGGGCGGTGACGGTGACGGTCAGGGCGACTTCGAAGATGCCTTCGTCCACCGCATTGCTTTCGGTGCGCAGCTGGACGTTGATCTGGGGGGTTTCGCGCTCGAGGAAAATCTGCGGTGCGTTCGGCACTTCAAGCGACAGATCCTTGACGTAAAGCTTTTCAATGGAGAAGACGGGGTCTTGCGTGGTGTCAGCCATGTTGATTTTTCCGGTTGTGAAATGGGTTGAACGGATGATGGTTGCGTGGTTCAGCTGGGCTCGCCGCGCAGGAGGGGGTCGAGCTTGCCCTGGTGGTCGAGGGCAAACAGGTCGTCACAGCCGCCCACGTGGTAGTCGCCGATGTAGATCTGCGGCACGGTCCGCTGGCCGGTGCGCTCCATCATCTCGTCGCGGCGGACGGGGTCGAGGTCGATGCGGACCTTCTCGATTTCGGTCACGCCCTTGCGGCGCAGCAGGCCTTCGGCGCGGACGCAGTAGGGGCACACCGCGGTGGCATACATCAGGATTTTCGGTTGCATGGCGTCACTTCTTCTTTTTGCTGACCGGCATGCCGGCTTCGGTCCACGCGGCGATGCCGCCTTCGAGATTATGCACCTGGGTGAAGCCTGCCTTGCGCAGCACATCGCAGGCCGACGAGGAGCGGCCGCCGGTCTGGCAGTTGAGGATAACAGGCTTGTTCTTGAATTTTTCGAGGTCGGCCAGGCGGTTGGGCAGATCACCAAGGGGAATGTGGCGTGCATTGAGCAGATGGCCACCGGCATATTCGGCCGCTTCGCGGACGTCGATCACGATGGCGTCTTCCCGGTTGATCAGCTGGGTGGCCTGGGCGGGCGAAATGCCGCCGCGGCCGCCGCGCAGGGATGTGGCGAGAAGAAGGCTGCCACTGACGGCAGCGAGCGCAGCCCAGTACCAGTTGTGCTGGAGGAATTCCACTGAAAAGCTCCGGTTGGGATGAAGGGGGCAGTTTATTCGGCGTCTTCGCCGCAGAATACTTCGCGCATCATCGCGATCAGCTGCAGGGTGCGGGGATCGCCGACCCGGTAGTAGACGCGGTTGGCGTCCTTGCGGGTCAGCAGTACGTCCTTGTCCCTGAGGATGGCGAGATGCTGGGAGATATTGCTCTGGGAGGTGCCGACGGCTTCGACGATGTCCTGCACGCAGACTTCTTCACCACCGATCACGCAAAGAATCTTGAGGCGTAAAGGATGGGAGATCGCCTTTAGGGCCCGGGCGGCCGTTTCGATGTGCTCCTGCTTGGCGATGAGGTCGATGGTTCTGGCGTTCACGAAGTCGAAGGTTTTTACATACCTAATATTATAAAATAGCATTTTTTCGCACCCTGGTGCGGGTGCGGGGGAATCGAGACCCTGCAGGGCGGTGTGCGCTGTCGGGGAACCTTTCCGGTTTATACTCATCTCGATACGCAGAACAACCCGTTTGCGGGAATGGATGGCGTTTGAACGGGGATAGCCCCGCGCCTGACGGAGACTTTATGCGCAGCAAACTGCAGCAAGCCGGCCTGGTATTCACGGGGCTGTGTGCCGGGATTCTCATCAGCCTCAATTTCTCGGCAAATGCGGACAAGACGGCCCTTTCGCCGCTGCCGGTCGAGGAGTTGCGCAATCTGGCGGATGTCTTCAACGCCATCAAGCAGGGTTACGTCGAGCCGGTTGAGGACAAGAAGCTGATCACCTATGCGATCAGCGGCATGTTGTCCAATCTCGATCCGCATTCGGCCTATCTGGACGCAGAAGCTTTCAAGGATCTGCAGGTCGGCACGCAGGGCGAATTCGGCGGTCTCGGCATCGAGGTCGGCTCGGAAGACGGCTTCGTCAAGGTGATCTCGCCGATCGAGGATACGCCTGCGTTCAGGGCGGGAATCAAGGCCGGAGACCTGATCATCAAGCTCGACGAGACGTCGGTGAAGGGCATGTCGCTCAACGACGCGGTCAAGCGCATGCGCGGCAAGCCGAAAACCAATATCGTCCTGACCATCGCCCGCAAGGGCGAGCCCAAGCCCATTGTCGTCACGCTGACGCGGGAAGTCATCAAGGTCCAGAGCGTCAAGTCCAAGCTGGTGGAGCCGGGCTACGGCTACGTGCGCGTCGTCCAGTTCCAGGAGCAGACGGCGGCATCCCTGGTCCAGCATCTCGATCGGCTGGTGAAGCAGAGCAGCCTGAAGGGGCTTGTTCTCGATCTGCGCAACGACCCGGGTGGGCTGCTCAACAGCGCCATCGGTGTGTCGGCAGCCTTCCTGCCGCCGCAGGCCGTGGTGGTCTCCACCGATGGCCGTACCGACGACGCCAAGCGCAAGTATCTGGCGGCGCCGGATGATTACCTGCGTGGCTCCCGCGACGACTACATCAAGAACGTGCCGGCTTCCATCAAGACGGTGCCGATGGTGGTGCTGGTCAATGGCGGCTCCGCTTCGGCATCGGAAATCGTCGCCGGTGCGCTGCAGGACCACAAGCGGGCCGTGGTGATGGGCACCCAGAGCTTCGGCAAGGGTTCGGTGCAGACCATCCTGCCGCTCAACAACAATGCGGCCATCAAGCTGACCACTGCGCGCTATTTCACGCCGAGCGGTCGTTCGATCCAGGCCAAGGGTATTTCGCCGGACATCGTCGTGGAAGAAACGCCGAACGGTTCGTCCCGTGATCATCTGCGGGAGGCCGACCTGGAGCGCCACCTTTCCAATGGCAAGGAGCCGGAGGTCGTCAAGATGGATGCGCCGGCAGCGCCTAAGAAGGATGTGCCGGCCAAGGGGCGTGACAAGGACAAGTCTAAGGACGACGACGAGCTGAAGCCGCCGTTCGAGATTGCCGGCAAGGACGACTATCAGCTGACCCAGGCGGTGAATTTGCTCAAGGGACTGCAGATCCTCCAGAATAGCGGCAAGTGACCAGCGTGCTGGAGGTTCGATCATGCGACGTGAGACTGCTTACAAGCTGGCCGGACGGAAGCATGGCAGTCCGGCGCCTTATGCTGCCACGGGCCTGGCGAAATGCCGGGAGATCCGCTTCAAGGATCTCCCGCCCGGTCAGGTAGCGCAGGCGCAACGATCGCTCGAAGTCCTGGCGGGAGTGAGGGTCGAGGCGGGGCGTGACGTGCTGTCGCTGATCGTGCATTACAACGTGCTCGATTACACCCTCGAGCGTCTCGAAAATGCACTGTCTGACGCTGGCTTCCATCTCGACCGCCCCTTGCTGGTCCGTCTGCACCGGGCGCTGATCTACTACGTGGAGGAGACCCAGGTGCATAACCTGCGCTCTCCGGAACGGCTGATCAAGCAGTCCCACGAGGTTTACATCCACGCCTACGCGGCTCATCCGCATGGCGACCACGACGACACGCCGCCGGATCTGCGCGATTTCAAATAATTCCGGGCCGTTCGCCCGGACGATCTCTTCCAATCCCATTCAGTCATGAACGACGAACAGCTGCTGCGCTATTCGCGCCATATCCTGCTCCCCCAGATCGGCATCGAAGGGCAGGATGCCATCGTTGCCGCCCGCGTGCTGGTTGTCGGCGCCGGGGGGCTGGGTTCTCCGGCCGCCATGTACCTGGCGGCAGCCGGTGTCGGAACCTTGGTGCTGGCGGATGGCGACACCGTTGATCTGACCAACCTGCAGCGCCAGATCCTGCACAGCCAGGAAGGTGTCGGACGGCTCAAGGTGGAGTCCGGCCGCGATACGCTGGCGCGCCTCAATCCGGAAGTCCGTGTCGTGCCCATTGGCCGGCGGCTCGAAGGGGCGGAGCTGGAAGTCGAGATTGCTGCGGCCGACCTGGTGCTCGACTGCTCCGACAACTTCGCTACCCGCCATGCCATCAACCGGGCCTGTGTGGCTCTCCGCAAGCCGCTGGTGTCCGGTGCTGCGGTGCGCTTCGATGGGCAGGTGTCAGTGTTTGATCTGCGCGCCGACGACAGTCCCTGCTACCACTGCCTGTTTCCAGAAGGGGAGGATGTGGAGGAGGTGCGCTGCGCGGTGATGGGGGTGTTTGCGCCGATCACCGGCATCGTCGGTGCGGTGCAGGCGGCGGAGGCGCTCAAGTTGCTGGTGGGCTGCGGCGAGACCCTGACGGGCCGCCTGTTGCTGCTCGACGCTCTGGCGATGGATTGGCGGACGATCCGGCTGGGCCGCGATCCGGGCTGCGCGGTTTGCGCGTCACGCTGAACGCCGGGTGTCGTTCCGCTTGAGCAGGGCTTTGGCGAACTGCTTCAGGCCCAGTTTCTGCTGTTGCCAGAAATTGTTGCGGGCGGCAATCTCGGTCGGCGTCTTTTCGTGGATGCCGGTCGGCGGGATGTCGTCCTGCAGGTAGAGGGTGCCGAACAGCATGTCCCACACCGGCAGCAGGATTGCGAAGTTGCAGCCGTAGCGGAAACGCGGGTCGGCAGGCAGGTCCAGCGCGTGGTGCCAGCGGTGGTAGAGCGGCCCGACGATCAGTCTTTCGCCCACGTGTCCGAAGCGGAGGCGGGTGTTGGTGTGGGAGAGGTTTTCCACCAGCCGCAGGGCGATCAGCAGGCCCAGGAAGTGGCCCGGCGGCACGCCGATCAGCAGAGACAGGCAGGCGAACCAGACGCCAGCGATCAGGTCGTCGAGCAGGTGGTTGCGCGAGTCCGTCCAGAAGGACATCTGCCGCTGGGAGTGGTGGATGCCGTGCAGTGCCCACCACCAGCGGCAGGTGTGCGACAGGCGGTGGCGCCAGTATTCGGCAAAGTCGAGGATCACCAGGTAGATCAGGAAACTGGCCAGCGGGTGGTAGTCGAGGGCAGGTAGCCAGTCTTCCAGCTGATGCGGAATGACGTCATGGAAGCGCAGCCAGCCTTCCAGTTCGCCGAAACCCGGAGCCAGCAGGATGAACACCGCGAGCGGAACGACGCCCAGGCGGTTGAGGATGGAGTAGAGCACGTCCACACGAACGGCGCCGCGTTCGGCCCACTTCTCGGCCGGCCACAGGGCCTCCAGCGGACGCAGCAGCACGAAGGCGGCGCCGAGCTCGATGGCGCCGAGAAGGACGAATTCGACGCCGTCAAAGCCCATTTCCGTGTAGCTCGCCAGGCCGACTGCGAACAGCAGTGGTTGTACCAGGGTGTCGAAAAGCCACCCCTGGGCGCTGACGAAAAAGTCCACCAGCCAGTCCATCACGGCGCGCTCACGGTGGCGAAGCAGAAGCCGCGGGCCTTGAGTCCGGCGATCAGCGGATCCAGCATCGGCGCAAAGGGATCCTTGCGCGACCAGATACCCAGGTGGGCAAGCAGGACATCCCCGTCCCTGATGTTGGCAAGCGCCCGTTTGAGCAGGGTTTCGTTGGGATAGGCGCCGGACGGCAGTTCGTCACCGAGGAAGCCGGCTGCCGACCAGCCCACATGCCGGTAGCCGCATTGCCTGGCCGCCTTCAGCGTGAGGGGCGTCGTATGGCCGCCGGGGGCGCGCCAGATCGGGTCGAAGTGGCGGCCGGTGAGTTCGGCGAAGCGTTTGTCCGGCTGCTTCACTTCCGCGCAGATCTGCGCGGCATCGAGCTTCTCGCGCTGCCCGTCCATCAACTGGTAAGCCACCCGGCCGTCGTCGAGATCCTTGCGGAACGTGCCGTGACGCCAGGTGTGGCTGCCAAAGGCGTGCCCTTCCGCCACGCGGGCTTTCCAGTACGGTGCCCAGGACGGGTCAAGGGCCATGTCGCCGCGGCTGGTCTTTTCCTGGGCGACGAAGAAGGTTGCCTTGATGTGGTGCTTCTGCAGGATTTCGGCAATCGGTTCCGCGTAGCGCATGTTGCCGGTGTCGAGCGTGAGGTAGACCGTGCCCTTGCAGGATGTCTCTCCGGCGGCGGCCGCTTGAGTCGCCAGGGGCGCAGTGGCGAGTGCCAGGGCCAGCAGTCGGCGCTGGATATGCATCACCGCCTCGCCGCGTGCTTGAGGAAGTACACGCCGTGGGGCGAGCGCCCGACAGGGATGGAGCGCGATACCGCCTTCTGCTGCAGGTCCAGGATCTGTACTTTGCGGGCGAAGCGCGCCGTGGCCCATAGCTCCTTGCCGTCGGCGCGGATCTCCATGTCGTCGGGGCCGCCCGGAACATCGTATTGTTCGACCTCGCTGAGGGTCTGCGTGTCCACCAGGGAAATGCTCCCCTTCATGCTGCGGTTGGACACGAAGACATGGCGCCCGTCGCCGCGGGCCAGGAAGTTGTGGGCGGCCTTGTCCGTGGTGATCTTCTTGACGGACTTGCGCGCCCGCCAGTCGATGACCTCCACATAATCGGCGCCCATGATCGCCACCAGCAGGTACTTGTCGTCGGGTGTCATGTAGATGCCGGCGGGGGTCGGGCCGACGCTCATCTTCCAGATCGGTTGCTGCGTCTTGAGGTCGATGGCGAGGATCTCATCGGATTCCTGCAGTGTGACGAAGACGTACTGGCTGGCCTTGTCGAAGGCCATGTGCGACGGTGTCTTGGCGGCTGGGACGCGGGCGACCAGGGAAAAGTCGGCGGCCTTGTAGAGATCGACCCGGTCCAGGCGCAGGGAGTTGGCGACGAACCACTTCTTGTCCGGCGAGAAGCCGAGCTGGTAGGGGTCGGAGATGTTCTTGACGCGCTTCTGTTCCTGGCCCGTGCGCGGGTCGAAGAAGACCAGTTCGTTGGAGATCGCACAGGCGACGATCACCGAACTGTCGTCCGGTGTCGCCATCAGGTGGTGGGGTTCCTTGCAGGCTGGGATACGGCCGGTTTCCTTGTAGCTGGCCGTGTCGATGAGGCTGATGTTCTCGTCCCCCGAGTTCAGCACGAGGGCAGTCTCTGCCCAGGAGGAAACCGCGAGGCAGGCGAGAATGACGGAGCCGATCAGGTGTGCGGGCTTCATGGAGCGGTCGTGTTGCAGATATGTGGAGTTAACGGCTCGAATGCTCGCGCGTTGACCGCTCCGACGAGTGTCGGTGTGATGAATTTTGTGTCTGAGAGGCGCCCGTTCAGACAGGGCGGGCGACGATCCTCAGATCCCGGCCGATCTGGCGAATGTCACGGAAAGCCAGTTCCCGCTTGTCGGCCAGGCTGCTCAGCGCCGGAAGGTTGAACAGGCCGCGGGCGTCGTCGCCGGCAAGGGCGGGCGCGAGGTAGAGGATCAACTCGTCCACGCAGTCTTCCCGCAGCAATGAGCCGTTGAGCTTGAAGCCGCTTTCCGCCAGCACCTCGTTGATGCCGCGGCGGCCGAGTTCGCTCATCAGCGCCGGCAGATCCACCTTCCCGCCGTTGTTCGGCAGGATCAGCACGTCGGCACCGCGGTGTTGCAGTGCGGCGATGCGCTCGGCGTCGTCGACAGCACCGGCCACCAGCACCCGGCCGCCATCGAGGATCTTGGCGTTGAGCGGTGTTTCCAGGCGCGCGTCCACGACGATGCGCAGGGGCTGGCGCTCGGTGGGGATGGCGCGGACGTTGAGTTGCGGATCGTCGTCGCGCACGGTGCCGATGCCGGTGAGCACCGCGCAGGAGCGGGCGCGCCAGCGGTGCGCGTCGCGGCGGGCGTCGTCGCCGGTGATCCATTGGGAGACGCCGTTGTTCAGTGCGGTTTTACCGTCCAGCGTGGCAGCCGCTTTCAGGCGCAGCCACGGGCGGCCGCGGGTCATGCGCGAGATGAAGCCGATGTTGAGTTCGCGGGCTTCGTTTTCCTGCACGCCGGAGACGGTGGGGATGCCGGCGTCGCGCAGGCGGGCCAGGCCGCGCCCGGCGACCAGCGGGTTCGGATCTTCCATTGCCGCCACGACGCGGGCCACGCCGGCCTTGATCAGCGCATCGGCGCAGGGGGGCGTGCGGCCGTGGTGGGAGCAGGGCTCCAGCGTGACGTAGGCGGTGGCGCCGCGAGCCTGCTCGCCGGCCATCGCGAGGGCGTGCACTTCCGCATGGGGCTCGCCGGCGCGCACGTGCCAGCCTTCGCCGACGATCGCGCCGTCACGCACGATGACGCAGCCGACGCGGGGATTCGGGGTGGTCGTGAACAGTCCGCGCTCGGCCAGTTCGAGGGCGCGGGCCATCCACCGGTAGTCGTCGGCGGTGGCGCTCATGGCGGTGGAACCTTCAGGAAACCTTGGGGGGGCGGCCGCGGGGCCGGGAGGTGACTTCGCGGATGACTTCCGAGAATTCGTCCACGTCGGCAAAGGCGCGGTAGACCGATGCGAAGCGGATGTAGGCGACCTTGTCGAGCTTCTTGAGCTCGCGCATCACCAGTTCGCCAATGCGTTCGGAGGCGATTTCCCGCTCTCCGGAAGACAGCAGCTTGGCCTCGATACGATCGACGGCGGCTTCGACGTTTTCGGCGGTGACGGGCCGCTTGCGCAGCGCCAGTTTCAGGCTGCCGAGGAGCTTGTCGCGGTTGAAGTCGGCACGGCTGCCGTTCTTCTTGACCACCTGCGGCATCTTGAGGTCGATGCGCTCGTAGGTGGTGAAGCGTTTGTCGCAGGACAGGCAGCGACGGCGGCGCCGTACGGTGTCACCGTCCTCGTTTTCACGGGTGTCGGTGACCTGCGTATTGTCGGCGCCGCAGAAGGGGCAATGCATGGGCTAATGCGCGTCCCTGTCGCTGGTGCAGCTTAGGCGCCGTACACCGGGAACTTGCGGCACAGTTCGGAAACCTTGGCGCGCACGTTCTCGATGGTGGCTTCGTCCTTCGGATTGTCGAGCACGTCGGCAATCAGGTGGGCGATGCGCTCGGCTTCGATCTCGGTGAAGCCACGGGTGGTCATCGCCGGCGAGCCGATGCGGATGCCGGAGGTGACGAAGGGCTTCTGCGGATCGTTGGGGATCGAGTTCTTGTTGACGGTGATGTGGGCGCTGCCAAGGACGGCTTCGGCTTCCTTGCCGGTGATGTTCTTGGACTGGAGGTCCACCAGGAACACGTGGCTTTCGGTACGGCCGGAGATGATGCGCAGGCCGCGTTCTTCACCGAGGACGCGGGCCATCACACGGGCATTGGCGATGACCTGTTCCTGGTACTGCTTGAACTCGGGGCCGGCAGCTTCCTTGAAGGCGACGGCCTTGGCGGCGATGACGTGCATCAGCGGGCCACCCTGCAGGCCCGGGAAGATGGCGGAGTTGATCGCCTTCTCGTGCTCGGCCTTCATCAGGATGATGCCGCCGCGGGGGCCGCGGAGGGTCTTGTGGGTGGTGGAGGTCACCACGTCGGCGTGGGGAACCGGGTTCGGGTAGTAGCCGGCGGCGATCAGGCCGGCGTAGTGGGCCATGTCCACCCAGAAGATGGCGCCGATTTCCTTGGCGACCTTGGCGAAGCGCTCGAAATCGATACGCAGCGCGTAGGCGGAGGCGCCGGCGATGATGATCTTCGGCTTGTGCTCGCGGGCCAGCGCTTCCATCTTGTCGTAGTCGATCTCTTCCTTCTCGTTGAGACCGTAGGCCACGACGTTGAACCACTTGCCGGACATGTTCAGCGGCATGCCGTGGGTCAGGTGGCCACCTTCGGCGAGGCTCATGCCCATGATGGTGTCGCCAGGCTTGGCGAAGGCCATCAGGACGGCCTGGTTGGCCTGGGAGCCGGAGTTCGGCTGGACGTTGGCGGCTTCGGCGCCGAACAGGGCCTTCAGGCGGTCGATGGCCAACTGCTCGGCCACGTCCACGTGCTCACAGCCACCGTAGTAACGCTTGCCCGGATAACCTTCCGCGTACTTGTTGGTGAGCTGGGAGCCCTGGGCTTCCATGACAGCTGCACTGACGTAGTTCTCGGAGGCGATCAGTTCGATGTGATCTTCCTGACGGCGGTTTTCGGCCTCAATGGCCTGCCAGAGTTCGGGGTCGACCTTGGCGAGGGTATTTTGCTTGGAAAACATGGCGATCCAGGTGGACTTGAGTCAAAAACGGAGTTTAACACGGCACCTCGGGCTTGCCGAAAGCTGCCGTGCCCATAATCGTGACTGATAAGTTCAGATTCGGAAGTGGCCGACTTTGGTTTCGAGGTCGGCGACCAGTTGTTCGAGGGTCGTCGTCTGCTCGTGGGTGCGGCGGGTGATCTGGTTGTTCTGCGCGGCCATCTGCGCGATGCGCTCGACGCCGTGGGCCACGTCCTGGCTCGAGGTGCTTTGGGCGCGGGTAGTGTCGGCGATATCGTTGACCGCGGCGGTGGTACGGACGCTCTCGCTGCGGATGGTCTCCAGCATGGCACCCGATTCGGTGGCAAGGCCGACGCCGTCGCGTACGCCCGCGGTGACGCCCTGGATCATCGTGACGACCCGCTGGGCTTCGCTCTGCACCTCGGTTACCGTCACCGAGATCTCGCGGGTCGAGTTGGCGGTGCGCTCGGCCAGCTTGCGAACCTCGTCGGCGACTACCGCGAAACCGCGGCCGCTCTCGCCGGCGCGGGCAGCCTCGATGGCGGCGTTAAGGGCAAGCAGGTTGGTCTGCTCGGCAATTTCGTTGATCAGTTTGCCGATGTTGGAGATCTGCGCCGAGCGCTCGGACAGTTGGCGGACCGCCACCGCGGCCTCATCGATTTCTCCGGCAATCCGCCCCATGCCTTCCACGACACTGCGCACACGGCCGCTCCCTTCGTCGGCATGAACCTGGGCCTGCTGCATCATGTCGCGGGCGACAGCGGCGCTATCGGAAACATGGGTGACACTGACGGCCAACTCCTCGATGGCCGTGGCGAGGCCGGCTGCGGCTTCGCTCTGCGCGGTGGTGCTATTCACCACTTCGTCCGAGCCCTGGCGCAAGGCACGGGCAGCGTTGCGAACCGCATTGCCGGTGCGCATCACGTCACCGATCAGCATTCCGACTTGGCGCGTGGTGGTGTCGAGGGAGTGCGCGATCAGGTCCAGCTCGTTGTGGCTGTCGGGAGGTGCGTCTGGGAAGCGCACGGTGAGGTCGCCTTGGCCGATGCGCCGGGTCGCGTCAAGAACCGCGTGGATGGGGGCGAGGCGGTTGCGGGTGATGAAGTAGAGCACCACCGCCAGCAGGAAGGCGCCGCCGATGCACAGCGCGATCAGGGTGTTGCGCAGGCTGCGGGCTTCGACGGTGAATTCGTCGATGAAGCTGCCGGTGGCGACGATCCAGCCCCAGGACGGCGCCGTCTCGAAGACCACCATTTTCGGATCGGTCTCGGGGCCGCCCGGGGTGCGTGACCACTTGTAGGTCATCGCGCCCTGCTTGCGGCGGATCTGCTCGTCGACGATGCGCGTCAGGGTCGGGTTGTTGATTTCGCCGATCTGCCGGCCGCCGAGGCTCGGGTGATAGACCAGTTCGCTCTTGGCCGTGTCGTCGGCGGGGGCCAGCACGTAGGCGTAGCCGCTGCTGCCGGACTTGACCTCGGCGAGGGCCTTGAACAGGCGCTCCATGTCGCCGCTGATGTCCACGCGGGTGGACAAGGCGCCGACGACCTTGCCGGCACCGTCGGTCAGCGGTTCGATGGCCGAGATGTAGTACTTGCCGCTGCGCTTGACCACGCCGGCGTAGCTCTTGCCCGCCAGCAGGGCGGCGCTCTCCTTGCTGTTGGGGGCCAGGGCGCTGCCTTCGGCGCTGCTGCCGTCCTTGTTCTTCAGCAGCGTGGCGGCGCGCACGAAGTCGTCCCCGGAGCGCAGCAGCAGGGCGGGGTCGGCGTCGATCTGCTGGCGCAGGGACTCGAGCAGCGCGATGTTGCCGTTGAGCGTGCGCTCGTTGGCATGCACCACGGGCACGTCGTAGTTGCCGGCCTTGACTGTCTCCGGGCCGATGCGCAGCGTGCCGAGGGCTGTCTTGAGGCGGTTGGCGCCGCGGCTGGCGTGGGCGATCGCGTTGTCATGGCTCAGTTCGAGCATGCGGACGATGCCTGTGACCTGATGGGTGAGCTCGTCCTCTGTCTTGGCCAACGCGGCGTTCTCGGCGAAATAGGTCGTGAACGCGATCAGTGCGCCGAATATGATCAGGCTGACCAGTGCCGCGGCGAGGGACAGTTGATGGACGAGAGACTGGCGGTTGAATCTAAGCATGACGGGACTCCTGCCGGTTCGCGCCCCGGACGGGCTGCGTGCTCGTCCGGGGCATCGGCGGAGTCCCGGGAAACTTTAGGGTTTCCGATGCCGAAGTGCTGAAATCAGGCGTTGTTGAGTTCGTCCAGTGCGCTGTCCAGGTGGCGTTGCTCGCCCCAGGAGATCAGCGACCAGCTGTTGCCGTCGTGGCCGATCCAGTTGAGGGCGGCATTCGGGATGGTGAAGTCCCGCGGGGTTTCCAGCGGCTTGCCGGCTGCCAGGCGGTGGGCGATGTCGAGCACGCCGCCGTGGGTGACGACCAGCACCGTGCCGCCGCGGTGGGCGTCGGCAATGGCGTTCAGCCTGTCGTGGATGCGGCGCGCGAATTCCCGCAGGCTCTCGCCGCCTTCGGGGAAGGCGAAGTCCGGATCGCGGGTCTCGAAGCGGTGGTATTCGGCGGGAAAGCGCTCGCGGGCTTCATCGTAGGTCAGGGCCTGGAAGATGCCGTAGTGACGCTCGCGCAGCCCGGCGTCGAGGGTCAGGTCGAGGCCGTTGCGGGTGGTGACGGCCTCGGCGGTCTGGCGGGCGCGGGTGAGGTCGGAGCTGTAGGCGGCGTCGAAGCGCTCGCCGGCCAGGCTGGCGGCGGTGGCCTTGGCCTGGATCAGGCCATGATCGTTGAGGGGGATGTCGATGTGGCCTTGAAGGCGGCGCTCGGTGTTCCAGGGCGTCTCGCCGTGGCGAACCAGGCAGATACGTGTAGACATTGCTGCGGTGCGGGAGAGGGTGAACGGAAAGCCGAGTATCTCACGTCGTGGCAGGGTGCTGCGCTGCACACCTGCCGGTCGCGACACAGGCGGCGTGTTGCCGGCACGTGAGCGCAGAGCCAATCTCGCCGATAATCCGGAGCCAAAGAACATGGGCTGCGCCCTGCGGGCGTGCCTTCAATACGTTAAAGGAGACGCGGGACGTGCACGCCCTGCTCAAGTTTTCACGCCTCATCGATGCGCTCACCGAGCGGGTCGGCAAGGCAGCGACCTGGCTGGTGCTGGTCGTCACCCTCGTCAGTGCCGGCAATGCCTTTGTGCGCTACCTGTTCAATTTCAGCTCCAACGGTCTGTTGGAGATCCAGTGGTATCTGTTCTCGGCAGTGTTCCTGTTGTGCGGCGGTTACACGTTGCTGAAGAACGAGCACGTGCGCATCGACGTGGTGGCGGGGAGGTTTTCACCGCAGGTACAGGCGTGTATCGACATCGTCGGGACCGTGTTCTTCATGGCGCCGATGGCGGTGGCGGTGGTCTATCTGTCGTGGCCGATCTTCGTCGAGTCCTACCGGGTTGGCGAACAGTCGTCGAACGCCGGCGGGCTGCTGGTGTGGCCGGTGCGGGCGCTGGTGCCGGTGGGCTTCGCGCTGCTGGTGCTGCAGGGTGTCTCCGAGCTCATCAAGCGGGTGGCCTTTCTGCAGGGGCTTATCGGTGATCCGAACGCCAGGCCACCGGCGGTCACGCCCGAAAGCGAGCTGGCGCAGGCCATCGAGGCACAGCGCGGGGGGCGGACCTGATGGCGTTCATCGCTGCCAACATGGCGCCCCTGATGTTCGGGGCACTGATTCTGTTCCTGCTGTTCGGCTACCCGGTGGCCTTCGCGCTGGCCGCCAACGGCATCGTTTTCGGCCTGCTCGGGATCGAGCTGGGGCTGCTCACGCCATCCCTGTTCCAGGCGCTGCCGGACCGGATCTTTGGGGTGATGTCCAACGACACCCTGCTGGCGATCCCGTTCTTCACCTTCATGGGTCTGATCCTCGAACGTTCGGGCATGGCCGAGGACTTGCTCGACACCATCGGCCAGCTGTTCGGGCCGGTGCGTGGGGGCCTGGCCTTTGCGGTGATCTTCGTCGGTGCGATCCTCGCTGCGACAACCGGCGTGGTGGCGGCTTCGGTGATCTCGATGGGGCTGATCTCCCTGCCGATCATGATGCGCTACGGCTACGATGAACGGCTGGCATCCGGCGTGATCGCCGCGTCAGGCACGCTGGCCCAGATCATCCCGCCATCCCTGGTGTTGATTGTGATGGCCGACCAGCTGGGCCGCCCTGTGGGCGACATGTACCAGGGCGCGCTGATTCCAGGGCTGTTGCTGACGGCCTTCTATGCGGCTTACGTGGCGCTGGTGGCGATCTTTCGCCCAAGTTATGCGCCGGCCTTGCCGGTGGCAGCGCGTACGCTGCACGGCACGCGCCTGTTGTTGCGGGTGCTGACGACGCTGGTGCCGCCCTTGCTGCTGATCTTCCTGGTGCTCGGCACGATCTTCCTCGGCGTTGCTACGCCGACCGAGGGCGGTGCGATGGGGGCCTTCGGCGCACTGGTGCTGGCCGTACTGCGGCGGCGTCTCGGCATCCCTTTGCTGCGCCAGGCGATGGAAAGCACAGCCAAGCTAACCACCTTCGTGGTCTTCATCCTGGTTGGCGCACGGGTGTTCTCACTGACCTTCTACGGCGTGGAAGGTCATCTGTGGGTTGAGCACCTGCTTACGGCATTGCCAGGCGGGCAGGTCGGCTTCCTGATCGCGGTGAACCTGCTGATCTTCGTACTGGCCTTCTTCCTCGACTTCTTCGAGCTGTCCTTCATCATCGTGCCGCTGCTGGCGCCGGTGGCGGAGAAGCTCGGCATCGACCTGATCTGGTTCGGCGTACTGCTGGGCGTGAACATGCAGACCTCGTTCATGCACCCGCCTTTCGGCTTTGCGTTGTTCTTCCTGCGTTCCGTCGCGCCGCCGTCGATCAAGACCGCGCACATCTACTGGGGCGCGGTGCCCTTCGTGCTGATCCAGATCCTCATGGTGGCGTTGGTCATCCTGTTCCCGCAGCTGGTGACGATGGGCTTGGAGAAGCACGACAAGGTCGATATCGACCGGATCGAGATCATCGTGCCGACCGACGGCATGCCGGGCGACGCGCCGGTGCAGTTCGACGACGCGCCGGCGGAGCAGAACGGGATTCCGTTGCCGGCGGACGACCAGGAGGCGGTGCGGGCGATCGAGAAGGCCTTGCGCGGCGAGCTGAAGTAGCGGCAATCCAGCGGCCGGAAACGACAACGGCGCCCGCGGGCGCCGTTGTCGTTGGAGCGGAGTCGTTGCCGACCGGCCTCAGTTCCGGCTGTACTGGCTGGCGTCGTACATCAGCGTGCCTTCGACGAAGGTGTAGCGCATCTTGCCGGGCAGCTCGAGGCCAAGGAAGGGCGTGTTCTTGCCCTGGCTCTTGAGCATGCTGCGGGTGATCAGCTGATGGGCGTCGGCGTCGAAGATGCACACGTCGGCACGGGCACCGACGGACAGGTGGCCGCCCTTGGCGATGCCGGCGATCCTGGCGGCTTCCGAGGTGATGCGCGCCAGCGCGTCGATCAGTGGCAGTTGGTGTTCCTGGGCCCACTTGAGGGTCAGCGGCAGCAGCAGTTCGAGGCCGGTGGTGCCGGGTTCGGATTCGCTGAACGGCGTCTGCTTGGCGTCGTCGTCCACCGGGGTGTGGTCCGAACAGATCGCGTTGATGCGGCCGTCGGCCAGTGCCCGGGCCAGTGCGATGCGGTCGCGCTGGCCGCGGAACGGAGGCACCACGTGGCAGTGGGGGTTGAAGTAGCCGATGTCCAGGTCGCTCAGGTGCAGGTGGTGGGCGGCCACGTCGCAGGTCACGTCCACGCCGTCGGCACGGGCCTTCTCGATCAGGTCGAGGCTCTCGGCACAGGACACGCGGGTGATGTGCAGACGGGCGCCGGTCTGGCGGGCCAGGCGTAGGTAGGTGTACAGCGCGACGATCTCGGCGCTGGCCGGGATGCCGGGCAGGCCCAGGCGGGACGCGACCTCGCCGTCGTGGGCGACGCCACCCTTCGACAGGTAGGGATCCATCGGCTGCAGCCACACGCGGAAGCCGAAGGTGGCGGCGTACTGCATCGCGCGGCCCAGCACGCGGGTGTCGAGGATGGGCACGTTGGCCTGGCTGAAGGCCACGCAGCCGGCTTCCACCAGTTCGGCCATCTCGGACAGTTGTTCGCCCTTGAGGCCAATGGTCAGCGCGCCGACCGGGTAGACGTGGGCGCGGTTGAGCTTCTTGGCCCGGTAGCACAGCATCTCGACGAGGCCGGGTTCGTCCAGCACCGGGTCGGTGTCGGGCGGGATGGCCAGGCTGGTGATCCCGCCGGCCATCGCGGCGTCCATTTCGGATTCCAGCGTGGCCTTGTATTCGAAGCCAGGCTCACGCAGGCGGGCAGCCAGATCGATGAGGCCGGGGGCGACGACGTAGCCGCTGGCGTCGATGGTCCGGGCGGCGGTGAAACCTTCAGGCGCGGTGCCGACGCCAACGATCTTGCCGTCGGCGATGAAGAGGTCCTGGAGGGCGTCGATCTTGTTGGCCGGATCGATCAGGCGGCCATTCTTGATATGGATGGTCATCGTGGGAATCCGGTTCAGTGGCTGCCGAGCATGCTCATCACGGCCATGCGGACCGCGATGCCGAAGGTGACCTGGGGCAGGATCACGGCCTGGCCGCCGTCGGCAACGGCGGAGTCGATCTCGACGCCACGGTTCATCGGGCCCGGGTGCATCACGATGGCGTCGGGCTTGGCCAGCGCCAGCTTGTCGGCGGTGAGGCCCCAGACCTTGAAGAATTCCTGCGGGCTGGGCAGCAGTGCGCCGTTCATGCGTTCGTTCTGTAGGCGCAGCATCATCACCACGTCCACGCCCTTGAGGCCTTCTTCCATGCTGTGGCAGACGCGCACGCCCATCTTCTCGACATCGGTCGGGAGCAGGGTCTTGGGGCCGATGACGCGCACTTCGGGCACGCCGAGGGTGGTCAACGCAGCGATCTGGGAGCGGGCCACGCGGGAGTGCAACACGTCGCCGACGATGGCGACGGTGAGGTTGTGGAATTCCTTCTTGTAGTGCCGGATCGTGTACATGTCCAGCAGGCCCTGGGTCGGGTGCGCGTGGCGACCGTCGCCGGCATTGACCACGTGGATGTGGTCGCGGCCGGTGTTCTCCAGGTGCTGGGCGATCAGGTAGGGCGCGCCACTGGATTCGTGGCGCACCACGAACATGTCGGCCTGCATCGCACAAAGGTTGTCCACGGTGTCGAGCAGGGTTTCGCCCTTTTTGGTGGACGAGGTCGACACGTTGAGGTTGATGACGTCGGCGGACAGGCGCTTGGCGGCAATCTCGAAGGTGGTGCGGGTGCGCGTGCTGTTCTCGAAGAACAGGTTGAAGACGCTCTTGCCGCGCAGCAGCGGGAGCTTCTTGACCTCGCGCTCGGCCACCTCGGTGAACGGGGCTGCGGTGTCCAGGATCTGGGTGATGATGCCGCGGGGCAGGCCGTCGAGGGTCAGCAGGTGCTGCAGCTCGCCGTGCTTGTTGAGTTGGGGATTACGCATGGATCAGCCTCAGGGTGAGGGCGCCGGAGTCGTCGCGCTCAAGTTGGAGGTTTTGCCCGGCCGGCAGGGGTTCCGGCAGGGTCAGGGCACAAAAGCTCGCGGCGATGGGCAGTTCGCGTCCGCCGCGATCGACGAGCACGGCCAGGTCCACGTGGGACGGGCGGCCGTAGTCGAACAGTTCATTGAGGGCCGCGCGGGTGGTGCGGCCGGTGTACAACACGTCATCGACGATGACGATGTGGGTGCCTTCCACATCGAAGGGGATCTTGGAGCCCTGGGGCTGCGGGTGCAGACCCTTGGCGGAGTAATCGTCCCGGTAGAAGCTCACGTCGATGCTGCCCAGTGGCTGGGACAGGCCCAGCAGCGCGTGCAGGCGCTCGGCCAGCCACACGCCGCCGGTGTGGATGCCGACCAGGCAGGTGGCGGGGGAGACGTGGGGGCGCATCGATTCGGCCAGCGCGCCGATGAGCTGTTCGGCTTCAGGAAGCTGCATGTTTGGCACTTTCGAAGTACTGGAGCAGGATGATCTGGGCGGCTGCGGAATCCAGTCGCGGCTTTTGCTTGCGCCAGCCGTGGTGGCCGGCTTCGGAAAGGAGCTCTTCCGCTTCGGCGGAGGACAGGCGTTCGTCCACCAGGGCCACGGGCAGGCCGTAGCGGCCATGGAGCTGGTTGGCGAAGCGGCGGCAGCGGGCCGTCATGGCGTGCTCGGAGCCGTCCAGGTGAGTCGGCAGGCCAACGACCAGGGAGGCAGGCTTCCATTCGGCCAGCAGTTTTTCGATGGCGGAAAAACGGACGGCGTTAGCCTCCTCGGCGATCGCGGTGAGCGGATGGGCGTGGCTGGTTTCCGTCTCTCCCACTGCCACCCCGATGCGTGCGAGGCCAAAATCAAAGCAGAGGACAGTACTCACGCGTGACCGGCAGTGTCGGATAGTTGGGCGAAATCGATGCCGAGCAACTGCATGGCGGCGGCCAGGCGTTCCTCGGGGGGCAGGTCGAAGACGATGCTCAGGTCGGCCGGCACGGTGAGCCAGGCGTTTTGTGCGAGTTCGTGCTCGAGCTGTCCGGCGGACCAGCCGGCGTAACCGAGGGCGACCAGCACTTCGGCGGGCTCGCCGTCGGCAGCCAGGGACTGCAGCACGTCGCGGGAGCTGGTGATGCCGATGTCGTCGCTGACCTTCAGCGTCGAGTGCCATTTGCCGGCCGGACGATGCAACACGAAGCCGCGGTCGGACTGCACGGGGCCGCCGAAATAGACCGGCAGATCGGCAAAGTCCGGTTGCTCGAACGGGATGTCGATGCGTTCGAACAGCGTGGCCAGGCGCATGTCGGTCGGCCGGTTGACGATGACGCCCATCGCGCCGTTTTCGTTGTGCTCGGCGATGTAGGTGAGCGTGCGCGTGAAGTTCGGATCGGCCATGGCAGGCATGGCGATCAGAAAATGATCGGTGAGGTTGATGGTCGTCGTAGTCACGGGCGTATTTTAAGCCGAGGTCGGGGATGTGGGGGGATTATGGCGGCAAATTTGAGGCATGCTTCGGCCTCCGTGCATCCCGTGCCCCGAGTTCCGTCCATGTCTTCCGCTCTCGTCTGGTTCCGCCGCGATCTGCGCGACTTCGACCATGCCGCGCTGTACCACGCACTGAAGCACCACGACCAGGTTTTCTGCGCCTTCGTCTTCGATTCCGACATTCTCGACCGACTGCCGGGCCGCTGCGACCGGCGAGTGGAGTTCATCCACGCCAGCGTCGTCGAACTGGATGCCGCGCTGCGTGCCCGCGGCGGCGGCCTGATCGTCCGTCATGGGTCGGCGAAGGAGCTGATTCCGGCCTTGGCGGCCTCCCTCGGCGTAGGCACGGTGTGCACGAACCGGGATTACGAGCCGGCGGCGATTGCGCGTGACGGGGAGGTGGCCGAACGCCTGCGCGTGCTGGACATCGGCTTCGCCGATTTCAAGGACCAGGTGATCTTCGAGAAGCGTGAGGTGCTGACCCAGGGCAACTCGCCGTTCTCGGTGTTCACGCCTTATAGGCGAGCCTGGCTGAAGACGCTGACGCCATTCCATCTCAAGGCCTATCCGGTCGAAAAGTACGCCGCGCGGCTTGCGCCGTTGCCGGCCGGCGAGATGATGCCGAGCCTGGCCGGGCTGGGCTTCGACAAGACCAATCTGCATGAGCTGGGCATCACGCCCGGCATGGGCGGCGGCCGGCGCCTGTTCGATGACTTCCTGAAGCGCATCGGTCGCTACAAGGCGAAGCGTGATTTTCCGGCACAGAAGGGCGTGTCCTACCTGTCGGTGCATCTGCGTTTCGGTACGGTGTCGATCCGCGAACTGGCGCGGGCGGCCGTCGAACTGGGTGGCGAGGGGGCGGACACCTGGCTGTCGGAGCTGATCTGGCGGGACTTCTACTTCCAGATCCTGTGGCATCACCCACATGTGGTGAACGCCAGCTTCCGGCCGGAATACGACCAGGTGCGCTGGGACGACAAGCCGGAGTGGTTCGCAGTCTGGTGCGAGGGGCGGACCGGCTATCCGATCGTCGACGCGGCGATACGCCAAATTCTGCACAGCGGCTTCATGCACAACCGCCTGCGGATGATCGTCGCGTCCTTCCTGACCAAGGACCTGGGCATCGACTGGCGGCGCGGGGAGGCCTTCTTCGCCGAGCATCTCAACGATTTCGACCTGGCCGCCAACAACGGCGGTTGGCAGTGGGCGGCGTCCACCGGTTGCGATGCGCAGCCCTGGTTCCGAATCTTCAATCCGGTTACTCAATCAGAGAAGTTTGATCCCGACGGGGCCTTCATCCGCCGCTACCTGCCGGAGCTGGCCAAGGTGCCGGCCAAGTTCATCCACGCGCCGTGGACGATGCCGCCGATCGACCAGCAGCTGGCCGGCTGCGTGATCGGGAAGGACTATCCGGCTCCCATCGTGGATCACGCCCAGGCGCGGGAGCGCACGCTGGCGCGCTTTGGCGTGGTGAAGGGAAACCCGGACGAGGCCTAGCGGCGGGCGCAGGCGACGAGGACGGTGCTCTCCAGCGTGTAGCCGTCGGCGTCGCAATGGGGGGCGAGTTCGTCGGCGACGGCGTCCTGTAGGCGCTGTCGTGTTCCATCGGGCAGCCGTGACAGGGCTTCCGCGGCGCCGCCGGCCAGGTCGAGGAAGGCCTGCCAGTAGGTGGCTGCGCTGTCGAAATGGCAGGTGACGGGACAGGCTTCGATACGGATGTCGGAGAAGCCGGCCTGCGCTAGCAGGGCGTTCAGCGCCTCAGGGGCACCGAGACGGAATACCGAGGGGCGTTCAACCTTCGGGGCCGGCAGGAGGCGGGCGATGCAGTCCTGGGCGCAGCGGATCAGGGGCACGTCCTGCCGTAGCCCCCACACGGACAGGGCCAGGCGTCCGCCGGGTTTCAGGACGCGTCGGATCTCTGTCAGGGCCAGCGCCGGGTCCGGGAAGATGAAAAGGCCGAGGCCCAGCAGCGTCACGTCGAAGCTGTGGTCGGCAAAGCTCAGGTGTTCGGCGTCGCAGGCTGCAGCGATCAGATCGGAAAGGCCTTCATCGGCTGCGCGGCGCAGGCCTTCGGCCAGCATGCCTTCGGCGATGTCGCTGGCCAGTACCCAGCCGCCGGGCGCGACGTGGCGTGCGGCGTCCCGGGCCAGCAGGCCAGGGCCGGCGGCCAGGTCTAGGACGTGTTCGCCGGGGCGTAGCGCGGCGAGATCGAGCAGCGCCTGCTGCAGCCCGGCCCGTAGTGGCGCGCCATCGGCGTAGCGCCCCGCGATGCGGTTGAAGCCACTGCGTTCGAGAGCCTTGAAACGGCGGGCGTCGAAGCTGCCAGTCATGGCAGCAGCCCGGCGAATTGCAGGATCGGGTCGAGGTAGTCGTCCCAGCGTGTGAAACTGTGATCGCCGCCTTCCAGCACCGTTTGCCGGCTGCCGGCGTAGCGGGTTACCGCGTGGCGGTAGTCGAGGACTTCATCACCGGTTTCCACCATCAGCCAGTAGCGTTCCGGGCGCGTAATCACGGGGACTTCGATGGCCCGCAGTTCGTTGATGTGGACCTGGGTGAAATCGAAGGTTCCCCCGGTGTACATATGGGTCTGCGGCCCCAGGTAGGCGGACAGGGACAGGGGCGCGATGACTGCCGGGTTGATCAGTACCGCCTGCAGGCCGTGCTTCTCTGCGAGGTAGGTGGCGTAGTAGCCACCGAGGGAGCTGCCGACGAGCGTCGGCGTGCTGGTGCAGCGGGCGATCCGGGCGTCGACCAGCGCAATGGCGTCATGGGCAGATACCGGTAGCTGTTCGCACCAGAAGGCGTCGGTCAGGCCATGTTCTGCTACGCGGGCGCGCAGGCTGCGGGCCTTCCAGGATTCGGGGCCGGAACGGAAACCATGGAGGTAGATGATCATTTGTATTCGAAGCGGTCGTCGCCGCGCAGTTGGTGCGGCAGCGCTGTGGTGAGCCAGCCGCGGGCCTCATCGTCTCCGGCCAGATAAGCCTGCCAGAACGCGGTGGAGGCGGCCAGCAGCGCGTGCTGGAACGGGGCAGGCTCGCGGCGGAGACGGAATACGGCGCCCTCGGCTGCGCTGGCTTGCCCGGCGAAATCCAGGTGGTTGCCACCGGCGAAGACAAGCAGGTATTTGTCGCCGGCGGGCATGTGGCGGTAGGGCAGCTCGCGGTTGGCAGCCGTGATGTCGGACAGGCCCATGCCGTCGTCGCGGCTGCCGGTGATACTGAAGAAGGGCAGGTGGACGCTGCCGAAACGGTGGTCGAGGCTGGGGCCCTGGTCCGAAAAGCGGGCCGAAGGGCTGAGGGCGAGGACCGCCCGCACGCGTGGATCGAGGGTGACGGACGGATGCTGCGGGCGGCGCTCGCCGGCCAGCAGCTGGACCGTGACCGCGCCGAAGGAGTGGCCCGACAGGCCGATGCCCTGAACGTCCGCAATGGCGGCCAGCGCAGCATCACGGCCGATGCGGGACAGGACGAAACGGATGTCCTCCGCGCGGCGGGCGAGTTCTTCGGGGTTCATCGCCGCTTTCAGCGCGTGACGCAGGCCGAGGGGCGAATTGTTGCGCAGCAGGCTCGCGTCGCTGCCGGGGTGCTGCACGGCGAGGGCTGCAAAGCCCTGACCGCTCCAGTGGGCCAGCCAGTCGGCCCCGCCGTCGCGGGAGCCGCCGAGCCCGTGGGAAAACAGGATCAAGCCCCGCGGTGCCCGGCCTTCGGGCAGGTACAACTTGAGCGGCAGCGTGCGGGCACGACGGGTGTCGTGGAGGTCCAGCAGCTGCTTGCAAACCTGCCAGGGACCGACGGTGGCCCGGTCTTCAGGCGCTCCGTCGGTGGCGTCGATTACTGGGCCGTCCATTCCACGAGGCCGAAATGCCAGGTCGCAAGCACGATGATGCCGAAGGCGATGCGATACCACGCGAACGGCACGAAGTCGTGACTGGAGATGTAGCGCAGCAGCCAGCGCACGCAGAAAAAGGCCGACGCGAAGGCCGCGATGAAGCCGACGATCCACATGCTGATATCGTCG
This sequence comes from Zoogloea sp. GW822-FHT05C07, assembly GCF_058800215.1. Lineage (NCBI taxonomy): Bacteria > Pseudomonadati > Pseudomonadota > Betaproteobacteria > Rhodocyclales > Zoogloeaceae > Zoogloea > Zoogloea sp. GW822-FHT05C07. Next base: position 211,175 of record NZ_CM179510.1, on the reverse strand, counting down.
GCGCTGAGCAGGGCCCGCTCTTTGTAGAGCTCGTAGACCGTGGCGACGCCGAGGGTCGGGATGGCCAGGAAGAAGGAGAATTCGGTCGCTGCCTTGCGGGACAGGCCGAACAGCATGCCGCCAATGATCGTCGAGCCCGAGCGGGAGGTGCCAGGGATCAGCGCGAAAGCCTGGGCGATACCCATCTTGAGAGCGTCGAGGGGGCGCATGTCGTCCACCGTCTCGATGCGGATGCGGTGGTTGCGGCGCTCGGCCCACAGGATCACGAAGGCACCGACGATGAAGGCCGTGGCCACTGGCAGCGGGGCGAATAGAACGGCTTTGATCTTCTTGCCGAAAGCCAGCCCGAGAATGGCCAGCGGCAGGAAGGCGATGAACAGATTGAGAACCAGCCGGTTGGCCTCGCGCTGACGGCCCAGGCCGGCGAAAGTGCTGATGATGCGCTCACGGAATTCCCACACGACGGCCAGGATGGCGCCGGACTGGATGACGATTTCAAACAGTTTGCCCCGGTCGTCATTGAAGTCGAGCAGATCACCGGCCAGAATCAGGTGGCCGGTGCTGGAGATCGGCAGAAACTCGGTGAGGCCTTCGACCACGCCGAGGATCAGGGCCTTGAGAAGCAGGATGATGTCCATGAACGATTGACTGTAAGCGGCTTAGGGAGTCGGGATTATAGCGTTTGTATATCTTGTGCTTTGCAGCACGGGAGCATGGAATTCATCACGATCGGTATCGAGATGCCTGAGTTGGGAAGTGACGATTGCGGCCTTTTGTGAGAACCTGCATTTAAAACGAAAAAAACGTTAAATTTGTTTAATTCGAATGCTAAAGAAAATCTCCGTCAGTCGCCTTAAAGCCGGAATGTTCGTCCATGAACTATGCGGGGACTGGATGTCCCATCCATTCTGGCGCGCCCAGTTCCTGCTCAAGGGCGAGGACTTGCAGCGCATCGTCGAAGCGGGCATCCAGCACGTTTACATCGATAATGCCCGTGGCCTCGACGACACTGAGGCCGTAGCCGCATCGGAGGTTCAGGCGGCGGTCGAGCAGGAGCTTCAGGCCGTGCTCGCGATGCCCGACGATCATGTGCTGCGGGTGTCGGTGCATGAGGAAATGGCCCGCGCGCGCAAGGTGCATGAGCAGGCCCACAAGGTCGTGCGCACGATGATGCGCGATGTGCGCCTGGGACGGGCGGTGTCGCTGGAGGATGCCGAGCCGGTCGTCGAGGCGATTACGGGCTCCGTGCTGCGCAACAGCGGGGCGCTGCTCGGCCTGATCGGCATCAAGAATAAGGACGACTACACCTTCCTGCACTCGGTCAGCGTGTGTACGTTGATGATCGCCTTTGGTCGTTCGCTGGGCTTGAGCGGTGACGAATTGCGCCAGGGCGGAATTGGTGGTCTGCTCCATGACATCGGCAAGATGCGGGTGCCGGATGCGGTGCTGAACAAGCCAGGACGACTGACGGATGCCGAGTTCGACATGATCAAGCGCCATCCGGGCGACGGCCACGCGGTGCTGCTGGAAACGCCGGGCATCGGCCCGGTGCCGTTGGACATCACGCGCCATCACCACGAGCGCCTGGATGGACATGGCTACCCGGACAAACTGTCCGGCGATGCGATTTCGACGATGGCGCGGATGGCGGCGATCGTCGATGTCTACGATGCGATCACCGCTGACCGCTGCTACCACAAGGGGCTGCCGGCGGCCGAGGCGCTGCGCAAGATGTGGGAGTGGAGCGCCGACCACTTCGACCAGAAACTGCTGCAGGCTTTCATGCGCTGCGTCGGCATCTATCCGGTGGGCAGCCTGGTGCGCCTGGAGTCGGGGCGGCTTGGCGTGGTGATCGAGCAGAACGAAGGCAGCCTGTTGACGCCGCGGGTACGGATCTTCTTTTCGACCCGCTCGAACGGCTATACCAAGCCTGAAGTGATCGACCTGTCCCGTCGGCCGGGAAATGTGGACCGGATCGTGTCTGCAGAAACGCCGGAGAAGTGGGGCGTCGATCCCCGGCGCTTCCTGTTGCAGGAATAGGCTTCAGCCGGCGGCGCGCAGCTGGACGTCGAGGGTGTCGATCACGGCGCTCCAGTCAGCGTCCTCGGCAATCTCGTTTTTCAGGAAGGCCGCCTGAACGGGCGACCAGAACGGTGCCTCGCTCAAGGGGACATCGTGGGGCAGCGGTGAGTGGGCCGCAATGAAAGCATCGATGGCGCTGCTTTCACTGGGGAGCCCAAGCTGGGCGAACAGGCTGGCGATGTTGTGGACGTGCGATTCCATGACGATCTCCCTGCGTTTGTGGTTGGGGTTCTCATTGGTCCAATCGTGACGCCGCAGGTTCCCTCCCCGGCGTCGCTCCGTGTCTGATGGCTGAAACCCGTTGATGCCGTTTGGGACTCCCGTATCATGCGGGCGGTATTCAATTTCCCTATGAGGTTCAGCTTGAAAACCCTGGCAACCCTGATGATCCTTGCCGGCCTGGCCGGCTCTGCTGAGGCCTGTGGCCGCTACCACGATGACTGGGGCGGCAGCGACAAGGCTGCGCATTTGGGCGTATCCGCGGCGCTTGGTGTCGGTGCGTCGCGGCTGTCGTCCGATCCGTGGACGGCCTTCGGCCTGGCGTTGGTCCCTGGCGTCGCCAAGGAGATCTACGATTCCCAGCAGGATTGCAACCGTTTTTCGTGGAAGGATCTGGCCTGGGACGCGGTCGGTGCGTATGTCGGTGTGCGTGCCGGCAACTGGGTGCTCGGGCCGACCGGTGCGTCTTATCGCCTCAGCTTCTGAGAGATCGGCGCGATAAGGATTTCCTAAGGGAAGCCCATTAGAGTGGTCACGGACTCCGCTGGAGGACGTGATCGCCGGGACGTGTGCCGACTTGTGCGACCCTGTCCAGCCGCAGGAGAGGGATGTCCTCTGCTGCGGTTGTTTTCGTTTTCAAGTTGCCTGTGTTTGAAGGGGCCGCATCGGATGCGTGTTCTGCTGGTTGAGGATGACCGCCTGCTGGGCGACGGCGTGAAGGCCGGGCTCACGGGCGCCGGCTTCGTGGTGGACTGGGTCCGCGATGGGGAGGCGGCGCTGGCCGCACTGGGCTGCGAGAGCTTTGCCGCGGTCTTGCTCGATCTCGGTCTGCCACGCAAGGACGGTGTGGCCGTGCTGGCGACGCTGCGTGCCGCCGGCAATCCTGTGCCCGTGCTGGTGCTGACGGCCCGCGACCAGGTGGCGGACAAGGTCCGGGCCCTCGATCAGGGGGCGGACGATTACGTCGTCAAGCCCTTCGATCTGGATGAGCTGGCGGCTCGCCTGCGGGCACTGGTCCGGCGTTCCCAGGGGCGGGCGGACGCCTGCCTGCGCCATGGCGAGCTGACGCTCGATCCGGCCGCCCGGACGGTGACGCTGAAGGGCGAGCCGGTGCTGCTGACCGGCAAGGAGTTCGAACTGCTGCGCATGCTGCTAGATGGGGCGGGGCGGGTGCTGACCCGGCGGGTCCTCGACGAACAGCTTTATGCGTGGGGCGAGGCGGTGGAAAGCAACGCGCTCGAGGTGCACATCCACCACCTGCGCCGCAAGCTCGGCAGCGAGCTGATCCGCACCGTCCGCGGCGTGGGCTACATGGTGGATGAGGCGCCGCGGTGACGGCGGCCCGCTCCGTCTATTCCCTGCGCCGCCGCCTGGTGGCGATGCTGATCATCGCCGTCGCGGTCTTGTGGAGCCTGTCGGCGGTGGTGGCCTTCCGCATTGCCCACGAGGAGGCCGACGAACTCTTCGATGCCCAGCTCATGCAGGTGGCGGAGACTCTGCTGGCCATCGTGGCGGCCGGACAGTCGCCCCAGGTCGCCCAGGAAATGGCTGAGCACCAGCATGCCTATCAGTTGCCGGTGGCCTTCCAGGCCCTGATGCACGATGACAAGGGCCACTGGCAATTGCTGGTGCGCTCTGCGGAGATGCCGGAGCAGCCCGTGACTCTGCAGACCGGGTTCGATGAGCATGAACTGGGTGGCGAGCTGTGGCGCTTCGTCACCATCGACCATGGACACAGCCCCTATCGGGTGATTGTCGGCCAGAACCATAGCGCGCGCTATCGCCTGGCCGGTGAGGTGGCCCTGCACCTGTTGCTGCCGATCCTGTTCGGGCTGCCGCTGATCGCCGTTGCGATCTGGGCGGTGGTGAGCCGCGCGCTGCGGCCGGTACAGGCCGTCGCCACGGCGGTGGGCGGGCTGGATGCGCGCCGGCTCGTGCCGGTGCGGGTCGACGGGGCGCTGCCGGAGGAAATCGCACCGCTGGTCGGTTCGCTCGATGCGTTGGTGTCTCGGGTGACCGAGGCGCTCGACCATGAGCGGCGCTTCACCGCGGATGCCGCCCATGAGCTGCGCACCCCGCTGGCGGCCGTCAAGATTCAGGCCCAGGTGGCGCGCAGGGCGACGGACGAGGGCGTCCGTTCCCACGCGCTGGACCAGGTCCTGTCGGGAGTCGAGCGCATGACTCACTTGGTGGAGCAGTTGTTGACGCTGGCACGCCTGGACCCGGAAGGGCGAGGTGTGGCGGACGGCCCGGTGGACCTGGTAGAGCTCGCCGAGATGGTGTGTTCCATCCTGACGCCACAGGCTTTGCGCCGCGGGCAGAGTCTGGCGCTCGAGCCGGGCCGTGGCCTGGTCGTTGGCGGCAACCGCTGGTGGCTGGAGGTGCTGATACGGAACCTGGTGGATAACGCGCTGCGCTATTCACCCGAAGGGGGAAGCGTCGTCGTGCAGGTCGACGCCGATTCGGCCGCGCTGCGAATTGCCGACAATGGCCCGGGCATCGTGCCGGAGTTACGTGAGCAGATGCTGACCCGCTTTGCACGGGGCGCCGGCAATGATGCGGACGGCTGCGGGCTGGGCCTGTCCATTGTCGCCCGCATTGTCGAGATTGCCGGTGCCAGGCTGGACTTCGAGCCTGGCCTGTCACGGGAAGGCGGATACGGGTTGGCCGTCGTGGTGCGCTTTCCTGCGGCGTTGACCTTGCCAGGTGAGTTGCCCGATGAGGGGCGGGGCGGGCCTTGAGCCGGTTACCCCGGGCCCGCAGACGGGGTTTCAGGTGGCCAGATCACCGGCGATATAGCCGGCCAGGTGGTTGATGGTGGCTTGCTGCTGTTCCATCACCGACTTAACGGCGTCGCCGATACTGATGATGCCGACCACCTTGCCGTGATCCACCACCGGCAGGTGGCGCACGTGGTTGTTGGTGATGATGCACATGCATTCATCCACCGTATGGGTGAGGGACACGGTGAGCACGTTGGGCGTCATCAGGTCGCCGACCTTGGTGTCCTTGGAGGCCAGGCCCTTGAGCACGACCTTCCGGGCGTAGTCGCGTTCGGTGAAGATGCCCGCCAGCCGCTCGCCTTCCATGACCAGCACCGCACTCACGTTACGCTCGGCCATCAGGTGGAGGGCCTGCAGCACGGTGGTATCGGGCGTTACCGCGTGGCAGGCGGCGCCCTTGGTCTGAAGAATCTGTTGAACCGTTGCAGCCATTGTCTTGAACCCTCCTTATTGTTCGTCTCCTCAGGGCCTGCAGCCCCCTGCTGCAGGCTAGTCAGAGTGTATAGCTTGGGTGGAAGAGCGCAAGAGTGCAAGCCACTGTGCGGCGCATTTGAGGTGTCTGGGCGAGTGCCTGGCTTTAACCGCGGCGTCTTGCGGACGGCTTCTGACTTCGTCGGTATCGGGACTTCGCCGCGGGAGGGGCGGGCGACAATCGTGACGCCCGTGGTCTGAGCCCTGATCCGCACCAGGTCTTGATCTCCATGGCGTGAGCCAGTTCACGTTGGGTTGTGAAAAATGCCTGAGTGCGTTGCCAACCGTGATCTTTTGGGTACTGCTCATTTCGGACACTGCTTACTCTTGAAACATCGGAGTGAATGCGGTTGGACTGAGGTGCGCCATGCTCATCGTATCGATTTGTGGATTTGGGGTTTTCGCGCTGGCCGTCATTGCCGCCCAGACCTGGCGCGAGCGGAAGGCCGAGCAGAGGCGCCTGGCCGAGGAATGGGAAACGTTGCTGACGCGGATGTTCACCGCCCAGGCCATGGGGCAGCACCGGCTCGTGCGCGAGCAGATCCTGCACTCCTGCAGAGGGCTCGATCAGGGATTGGTTCCGGAGGATGCAGTGCCGCATCTGAAGGCCCGCCTGGCCAGCCTGCTCGTGCAGGATCCGGTGTATCCGGCGGTGCTGCAGGAAATCCGGCTGGCCTGCACGGCGCAGCTGGAGGTGAGCGAATTCGGCCTGGCGGTGAACCTGCGCGAATTCCTCATTGAGGACATCCGTCAGTGCCTGCTCCTTGCGGAAGCCTTTGGGCAAGTCAAGCGCCGGGAGGACTCCGGCGAGGCTCGCGTGGCGGCGAATTTCCACCACGCGGCAACTTGACGGGAAGGAAGGCTGTCCTCGAACAGCCTTCCTTGTTTTCAGATTTCCAGATTGTCGATCAGGCGGGTGGCGCCGAGTCGTGCCGCACCCAGCACGACCAGCGCTTCATCGGCGTGGCCCGGTGTCTGCAGGTCGCTGCGCCGCCGGACGGTGATGTAGTCGGGACGCCAGCCGTGGGCGGCCAGTTCGGCAACGGCCTCGGTTTCCAGTTTCAGGAAGTCCCGCTCGCCGGCAGCGATGCGTTCGCGGATCCACACCAGTTGACGGTTGAGGCGCGGTGCTTCGGCCCGTTCTGCGGCACTCAGGTAGCCGTTGCGCGATGACAGGGCGAGGCCGTCGTCGGCGCGGATGGTCTCGCCGGCGATGATCTCGATGGGCAGGGCCAGTTCGCGGACCATGTTGCGCAGCACCATCAGCTGCTGGTAGTCCTTCTTGCCGAACAGTGCCACGTCGGGTTGCACGATGTTGAACAGCTTCAGCACCACGGTGGCAACGCCGCCGAAGTGGCCGGCCCGCACCGCGCCTTCCAGGATGTTCACGTGGGCGGGGTCGGGCTCGACGTGATAGTGCTGGGGGGCGGGGTACATCTCCTTTTCATCCGGTGCGAACAGGAAGTCCACGCCGGCCGCCTCGAGGCGTGCCGAGTCGTCGGCCAGCGTGCGCGGGTATTTGTCGAAATCCTCGCTGGGACCGAACTGCAGACGATTGACGAAGATGCTCGCCACCACCACGTCGGCCTGTGTACGTGCTTCGCGCATCAGCGCGATATGGCCGTCGTGGAGGTTGCCCATGGTGGGGACGAAGGCGACACGCCCGGCCCCGGCAAGGGCCGCGCGCAGGCCGGCGATGGTGTGATGGGTCTGCATTGAAGGCTTTCAGTAGCTGTGTTCGGGGCCGGGGAAACGGCCCGCCTTGACGTCGGCGACATAACGGCCGACCGCTTCGTCGATGCTCGTGGCGCCGTCCATGAAGTTCTTGGCGAAACGTGGACGCTTGCCGTGGAAGACGCCCAACAGGTCGTGCAGCACCAGCACCTGGCCATGGCAGTCCACGCCGGCGCCGATACCGATGGTCGCCATCGACGTCAGGTTGGCGGTGACGTCGGCAGCGAGCGTCGAGGGCACCATCTCCAGTACGACCATTGCTGCACCGGCCTGCTCAAGGGCCAGCGCATCGGCCTTGAGGGTCGCTGCGGCTTCCTCGCTGCGGCCCTGTACGCGGTAGCCGCCGAGCTGATGGACGGATTGCGGTGTGAGGCCGATATGGGCGCACACCGGCACGCCCCGTTCGACCAGGAAACGCACCGTCTCGGCCATGAAGGCGCCGCCTTCGAGCTTGACCATCTGGGCTCCGGCCGCCATCAGGCGCGCCGAGTTGCGCATGGCCTGGGCGGGGCTCTCGGTGTAGCTGCCGAAGGGCAGATCGGTGACGATCAGCGGGCGGCTGCAGCCACGGGCCACGCACTCGGTGTGATAGACCATGTGTTCCATGGTCACCGGCAGCGTGGTCTTCTGTCCCTGCAGCACGTTGCCGAGGGAGTCTCCGATCAGGATCACGTCCACGCCGTTGCGTTCCAGCAGTGCCGCAAAGCTGGCGTCGTAGCCGGTAAGCATGGTGATCTTGCGACCCTCGGCGCGCATCTTTCCGAGCTCGAAAAGGGTCACGGGTTTATCGTTATCTTGCAGGTAGCTCATGGCAGGTCCTCCTCGCGGCGGCAGTTAACCCCAATCTTGTGCAGGGCACAAGAGGGCGCGGCAGCAAAGAAAGCAAAAGCGTAAGGCGGGTGAGGGGCGTAGACGTCAGCCGGCGTAGCCGAAGAATTCCCGGTAGCTGCGCATAGCGAGCAGGCGGGAGTACAGCAGTTCGAAATCTTCCGCCTTGTCCACGGGGTTAAGGGACTCGGCATTGACGATGAACAGCGGCGCGGCGTCGTAGTGATGGAAAAAGTTGGCGTAGCGCTGGGCGACCCGCTCCACGTAAGGCTCGCTGAGCTTGCGCTCGGACTCCACGCCGCGTTTGCGGACGCGCTCGACCAGGACTTCAGGCTGGGCCTGCAGGTAGATCACCAGGTCGGGCCTGCGGACCGTCGGCTTGAGGCGGGCGTAGAGTTGCCGGTAGAGGTGCAGTTCGTCTTCGGCCAGTGTCAGCTCGGCGAACAGCGGGTCCTTGTCGATCAGGAAATCGGAGACCACCCGGCGCTGGGGGTTGTGCTCGTGATCGAAGGCGGCGAGCTGCTCGCTGCGCTGGAACAGGAAGGCGATCTGCGTGGCCAGACCCCAGCGCTCGATGTTCTGGTAGAAGCGCCCGAGAAAGGGATTGGCGGCCGGGTTTTCGAGCAGCAGTTCTGCGCTCAGGCGGTCGGCCAGGCGTTTAGCGAGGGTGGTTTTGCCTGCGCCGATAGGGCCTTCGACAACAATGTAGCGCGCTTTTTCGAGCATGGCTTGCTCCGCCTTTCAGGCCCGGAATATGAAGTAGACAGCCCCTAGGATACACAGGGCGGCCCACAGATAGTCAAGCTTGAGGGGTTGCTGCATGTAGAGCAGCGCGAAGGGAACGAACACCGTCAAGGTGATCGCCTCCTGCATGATCTTCAGCTGGGCGAGGTTGAGCTCCTGCGCGCCGATGCGGTTGGCGGGCACCTGCAGCAGGTATTCGAACAGCGCGATGCCCCAGCTGATGAAGGCCGCCACGTACCAGGGCGCGGTGGCCAGGTTCTTCAGGTGGCCGTACCACGCGAAGGTCATGAAAACATTGGAGGCCGACAGCAGCAGCGCGGTCTGGATCCAGATCGGCATTCAGAGGGGCTCGGTGCGCGTGATGGCCTGATCGGCGACGGACTGCAGGAAATCCCGGCCCGGGCCGAGCGCGGGCAGCACGACGTCCGGTGCGACTTCCAGCAGCGGCTGCAGCACGAAGGCGCGCTGGTGCATGCGCGGGTGGGGCAGGGTGAGCTCCGTTTCGTGCATCTGCAGCTCGCCGTAGAGCAGCAGGTCGAGGTCAAGCGTACGCGGGGCGTTGGGCACGCTGCGCACGCGGCCGTGGCGGGCCTCGATGGCGAGCAGCTGGCGCAGCAACTCCAGCGCCGGCATTCCGGTGTCTACGGCCACCACGGCATTGATGAAGTCCGGCTGGTTGAGCAGGCCGACGGGCGCGCTGCGGTACAGGGACGAGCGGGCCACGACCCGGGTGCCAGGAAGAGTGCCGAGGTCGTCGACCGCAGCCCGCAGGTGTTTGACTGGTTCGCCGATATTGGCGCCGAGCGCCACATAGGCGCGGGTGACTGCCACGTCGTTCATTCCGCCGACGGTGCCCCAGTGGGCTTCTTGCGACGTCGACGCTTGCGGGTGGCACCGCCCTTGTCGGGCACCAGCATGCCTTCACGGGCATCCGGGTTGGCGTCGGCAAAGGCGTCCCACCAATCGGGCAGCTCCATCGGGAGCTCGCCGGACTGGGCGCGTAGGCGCAGGAAGTCCCAGCCTGCGCGGTAACGCGGCTGTTCCAGGAGACGGTACGGAGTCTTGCCGGCGCGTTTCTCGAAGCGCGGCTGCAGGGCCCAGATTTCCTTGATGTCGCCGACGATGCGGCGGGTGATGGCGAGCTTGCCGGACTGCCGGTCGAGGACGGCGTCCATCGCCTCGAACAGCGCTGGCTGGGAATGCTCGCCCTTTTCCTTGCGGGCCTCCCAGTCCGCCAGTACTTCGTGCCACAGCAACGTGGCGAACAGGAAGCCGGGAGACACGGGTTTGCCCTGGCGAACCCGTTCGTCGGTGTTCTCGAGGGACAGCCAGACGAAGCGCTCGCCCAGCGGTTGTTCGAGGATCACGTCGAGCAGCGGCAGCAGGCCGTGGTGCAGGCCTTCCTCGCGCAACTGGCGCAGGCACTTGACCGCGTGGCCCGACATCAGCAGCTTGAGCATCTCGTCGAACAGGCGCGCCGGCGGCACGTTTTCGAGGAGGCTGGCCATCTCGCGGATCGGCGCGCGCGCCGCCGGGTCGATGGTGAGGCCCAGCTTGGCGCCCAGGCGGGCCGCGCGCAGCATGCGCACCGGATCTTCGCGGTAGCGCAGGCGCGGTTCGCCGATCATGCGTAGGGTTTTCTGCTGCAGGTCGGCAACGCCGTGGTGGTAGTCCACCACCGTCTCGTCGGTGGGGTTGTAGTACAGCGCATTGACGGTGAAGTCGCGGCGGGTGGCGTCCTCGGCCATCGAGCCGAACACGTTGTCGCGCAGTACGCGGCCGTGCTCGTCGGTCTCGGCGGATTCGGCGTCCTGCATCGCGCGGAAGGTGGATACCTCGATGGTTTCCGGGCCGCTCATCACGTGCACGATCTTGAAGCGGCGGCCGATGATGCGCGAACGGCGGAACAGCGCGCGGACTTCTTCCGGCGTGGCGCTGGTGGCGACGTCGAAATCCTTCGGCGTCTGGCCGACGATGATGTCGCGGACCGCACCGCCGACGACGTAGGCCTTGTGCCCGTTTTCCTGCAGGACGGCGCAGACCTTGTTGGCGGCAGGAGAGATTTGCTCCCGGCGGACTCCGTGGCGACTGACGGGGATGACCGCGGGGTTGGGCAGGGCATTGGCAGGTGCGGCGCGGCGAAACACTCGGCGCAGCAGTTTGCGGATCATTGGCGGGGCTTGGATTATTGGGGTCAAGTCGCGCATGATAACCCATCAGGCGGCCGGCTTTGGCTTCCGCGGCGGTCCTTGCGGCCGCAGGGGCCTTTGCCGGGGCGCAATTTCCATCTGCTGGAGACTTACGCAATGCTGCGCTTCTCGGCCAATCTGTCTTTCCTGTTCCTCGACAAGCCTTTCCTGGACCGTTTCGCGGCCGCCGCTGAAGCCGGCTTCAAGGGTGTCGAATTCCATTTCCCCTATGCCTTTCCCCTCGACGAAGTGGTGGATGCTGCCCGGCGCGCGGCGGTGGAAGTGGTGCTGTTCAATTTCCCGGCCGGCGACTGGGCGGGGGGGGAGCGAGGCATTGCCTGCCTGCCGGAGCGGGTTGCCGAGTTCCGCGATGGCGTGCTGGAAGCGGCGCGCTACGCGGAAGGACTGAAGTGCCCGCGCATCAACTGCCTCGCAGGTCTTCGGCCGGCCGGTAGCGATGATGAGGTGCTGCGTGAAACCCTGGTGGACAACCTGCGCTTTGCCGCCGACACCCTGGCCCCAGCGGAGCGCCAGGTATTGATGGAACCGCTCAACAGCCGCGACACGCCGGGTTTCCTGGTGGATCGTACGGCGCCGGCGCTGGCGCTGCTGGACGCCGCCGAACGGCCGAACCTGCTCCTGCAGTACGACATCTACCACGCCCAGGTGATGGAGGGCGATCTGGCCCGGACGCTGAGCACGCATTTGTCGCGCATCGGCCACATCCAGCTGGCGGACAACCCGGGGCGCCATCAGCCGGGCACGGGCGAGATCAACTTTCCCTTCCTGTTCAAGCACCTACGCGGCCTGGGTTACGGGGGCTGGATCGGTTGCGAGTACGTCCCGAGCGGGCCGACGGAGGACTCCTTCGGCTGGATGGCTGCCTAGCCTCGGGGTATGCCGCCGTCCATGCCTGTAGATGGGTGGAAGCTGCCGTACCTGGAAGCGACAGTCGGCTGGAATGCGCCTTTTTCGGTGCTCGGCAGTCCGGTCGTCATCATGCCGCTCGGCGCGGAGGTGGGGCTGCCAGTTGGTGTCCAGCTCGTCGGGCGGCGCTGGCAGGACGAAGCGCTGATGATGGTGGCGGCGCGGTTGGAAGGTGCTGTGATAGAGGCATAAAATACCTGTTCAACATCGGACACGAAAATGGTGAAAATGTCACGGATACGTTCTGAAAGATTATGTAAAGCGTAAGGGGGGAGCCGGTATATCCAAAATTAACAGTTAATATTATTGAATTGGAGGTTGTCGTCGATTCGAGCCTGCACGCTGGAGTGCGGGCCCATAGGTGCCGACGCCGATTCGTTTGTCACGGTTATGCCATTCATGTTGAAACCACGCCCATCGTCCTTTGCGGTGCCTGATACCACGTCAGCCAAAAAGCGCTACCAGGCGGAAGCCTGCGTGGCCAAGCATACGGGTGACCGGACCGAGCAGCAGGACAGGGCGGCCGTCTTTGCGCACCCGACCCGCAAGGGCACGCTGATGGCGGTCCTGGCTGACGGCATGGGTGGGCATTCCGGCGGGGCGATGGCCGCGGAGCAGGTCATCCTGAAGGCCCGCCAGAATTTCGAGGCTTTTGCACCGGCTTCCGAAAGCGCAACCGATCTGCTGCGCAGCATCGTCGATGAGGCGCACATCGTTATCAAGCTGACCCGCTTCACGAGCGAGCAGGATCCGCACAGCACGGCGGTCGTCTTCATGATGCAGCCGGACAGGGCTGACTGGGCCCACTGCGGGGATTCGCGCTTCTATCATTTCCGGGCTGGCAAGCTCGTGACGCGCAGCATCGACCATTCGCTGGTCGAAGAACTGGTCCGCAAGGGGCGGCTGGATCCGGAAGGGGCATTGCGTCACCCGAACCGCAACGTATTGCTCTCCTGTCTGGGTTCGGAGCGGGAGCCGCGGGTGGACTTCGGGCACGCATCGCCGTTGGTGGGGGGCGATGCCTTCCTGCTGTGTTCCGACGGCCTGTGGGCCTACATCAATGAAGATGAGACCGGGCAGATCCTTGCAACCCAGTCTCCCCGTGACGCCGCTTCGGCCTTGATCGAACTGGCGCGCCAGCGGGCAAGGGGAAGTGGCGACAACATCTCGCTGGCCGTCGTCAAGCTCGTCGAGGTCGACAACAAGCGCACACGCTGAATTCAGCGTGTGCGCAGCCAGTTCCTGCGCCAGAACGATGCGGCCATTAGCGCCGCGGCGCCGAGCATCATTCCCATCGCAATGTCGAAGCCGTCGTGTGTGTCGAGCAGCGGCATGTCGTGGAAGTTCATGCCGAAGATGCCGGCGATCAGCGTGGCTGGCATGAACAGCGTGGTCAGCACGGTGAGGATGCGTACCTCGGTATTGAGCCGGTTGCTGACGCTGGACAGGTAGATGTCCAGCAGATCGGCGAGCAGGTCGCGCACCGATTCCAGCGTTTCGAGCACATGCACCGTGTGGTCGTAGATATCCCTTAGATATAGCCGCGTTTCGCTGGAGAAAAAGCCGTTGTCGGCCCGGCCCAGGCTGTTGAGCACTTCGCGTAGCGGCCAGACGGCGCGGCGCAGCACCAGGGCTTCATGCTTGACCCGGTTGATCTCGGCCAGCAATTCCGGCGTCGGGCGGGTCAGCGCCTGGTCTTCCAGTTCTTCCGCCATGTCGGCCAGGTTGTCGAGCATCACGAAATAACGGTCCACCAGCGTGTCCAGCAGCGCGTAGGCCAGGTAGTCGACGCCATGGGTGCGCATGGCGCCGCGCTCGGAGCGCAGGCGTTCGCGCACCGCCTCGAAGGTGCCGGTCGACCGTTCCTGGAAAGTCAGCACGAAATTGTGGCCGAGCACGATGCTGACCTGATCGGAGGTCAGGCTACGGCTTTCGGAATCGAAATCGAAGCAGCGCGCGACGATGTACAGATAGTCCGCGTATTCGTCGCTTTTGGGACGCTGGTGGGTGTTCAGTATGTCCTCCTGCACCAGTGGATGCAGTTGGAAGCGGCGTCCGATTTCCGCCATCACAGCCGGGTCATGCAGCCCATATACATTCAGCCACAGCCTGCCATTACCGGGCTGGTATTGGCGGGATGCTTCGAGGGAATCGAAGCTGATTTCCTGTACACCGTTGGAATCGAACTCAATGAGGGTGATACTGGGCTTTTCGGTCTTGATTTCACCGATATGGACCAGTGAACCTGGGGGTAACCCTAACTTCCGGGTGGGATGGGATCGTTTCTTGCTAGACTTTCGCATCGTATTTGCGATATTCGGTTCAAATAACCGGATTTTCGTGCAGGATATGGGCCAAATTCGGGTTTTCCCCGGGTGGCGCCCGGCAGTATTGAGTTGTCCGCGAAACCCTCTCGCGACGATATCAGATTTCCAACTACCCCTCGAAGGAGCTTCCATGCCCCTGGTCATCGGTGTGACCAAAGAGCTTACGCCGGGAGAGCGCCGCGTTGCGCTCGTTCCGGACGTAGCCAAGAAATATCAAGGGCTTGGCGCAGCTTTGCTGCTCCAGGCCGGCGCCGGCGCATCGGCTTATTACCGTGACGAAGATTACGGAGCCGGAGAATCGGCTGCCGATCCGCAGTCGGTGTTCAAGAAGGCCGACGTCATCCTGCAGGTCCAGCCGCTGGGGCTCGAAGCCCTGGCCGAGCTGAAGCCCGGTACGGTACTGGTGGGTTTGCAACAACCCTGGTCCAGCAAGGAGCGAGTGGAGCTTTTGTGCCAAAAACAGATCACCTGTTTCGCTTTGGAACTGCTGCCCCGTATCAGCCGTGCGCAAAGCATGGACGTGCTGTCCAGCCAGGCTGCAGTGGCGGGCTACGAGTGTGCGCTGATCGCCGCCGATCATTCGCCGAAGTTCTTCCCGATGCTCACCTATGCGGCCGGCACAATCCGGCCCGCCAAGGTACTGGTGATCGGCGCCGGCGTGGCCGGCCTGCAGGCCATCGCCACGGCCAAGCGCCTGGGCGCGATGGTGTCCGGCTACGACGTGCGACCGGAAACCAAGGAGCAGATCGAGTCGCTGGGTGCAAAGTTTGTTGACACCGGCGTCTCTGCTTCCGGCTCCGGCGGCTATGCCCGCGAGCTCACCGACGACGAAAAGCGCCAGCAGGCCGACAAGCTCGGCAGGGCCGTTGCCGATTGCGATGCGCTGATCACCACCGCTGCGATCCCGGGCAAGAAGGCGCCGGTGATCATCAGCGCCGATATGGTGGCGCGCATGAAGCCGGGTTCGGTGGTCGTCGACATGGCAGCCGAGACCGGCGGCAACGTGGCCGGTACGGTGGCCGGCGAGAAGGTGTGGGTCGGCGAGACCCTCATCATCGGCCCCACCCATATCCCCAGCCGCATGCCGGTGCATGCCTCCGAGATGTACGCCAAGAACCTCTTCAACTTCATCAGCCCATTCATCAAGGACGGCGCGCTGACCCTCGATTGGGAAGATGAAGTGATGGCTGGTGCCTGTCTGACCCACGCGGGCGAAGTTCGCCACGCGGGCGTCAAGCAGGCCCTGGGCCTCTGACCGGGAGACGAGACCATGGACGGATTTGTTGCAATCTACATTTTCATGCTCGCCGCCTTCACCGGCTACGAGGTGATTTCCCGTGTGCCGGTGATCCTGCACACCCCGCTGATGTCCGGCTCGAACTTCGTGCACGGCGTGGTGCTGGTGGGCGGCATGATCGCCCTCGGCCAGGCGGAAACCCCGCTCGAACAGGCCATCGGCTTCGTCGCCGTGCTGCTCGGTGCCGCCAATGCGGCGGGCGGGTACGTGGTGACCGAACGCATGCTCGCCATGTTCAAGGCTAAGGAGAAGAACTGATGGCTATCAAGTGGCTGATTGACGCGAGTTACTTCGTCGCCGCAATCCTCTTCATCCTCGGCCTGAAGGGCATGAGCTCGCCGGTGACGGCGCGCAGGGGAATCGTGTGGGCGGGCGTCGGCATGGTGCTCGCCACCGTGGTGACCTTCCTCACCCCGGGCATGAACAACTTCGCGCTGATGATCATCGCCATCGCCATCGGCGGTGCGCTGGCCTGGATCTCCGGCAAGAAGGTAGCCATGACCGACATGCCGCAGATGGTGGCCATCTACAACGGCATGGGCGGCGGCGCCGCAGCGGCCATCGCGGCGGTTGAGTTCGCCCGTGGCGAGATGCACGGTGTGGTGGTGACCCTGCTGGCAACCCTCGGTGCGCTGATCGGTGCGGTGTCCTTCGCCGGTTCGGTGGTGGCTTGGGCCAAGCTGCAGGGCGTCATGAAGAAGGCCTTCCGGCTGCCGGCGCAGAACGGGGTGAACATCCTCCTCGCCCTGGTCACCGTGGGCGTCGGCGCGGCCATCGTGATCGCCCCGGAGGTCGACCCGACCCTGGTTGGCGCCTTCTTCATCCTGGCGTTGGTGCTTGGCACCGTCATCACGCTGCCGATCGGCGGCGCCGACATGCCGGTGGTGATCTCCCTGTTCAACGCCTTCACCGGCCTCGCCGTGGGCTTCGAGGGCTTCGTGATGGGCATCCCGGCGCTGATCATCGCCGGTATCGTGGTCGGCGCGGCCGGCACGCTGCTGACCCAGTTGATGGCCAAGGCCATGAACCGGCCGATCAGCAACATCCTCTTTGTACCGATGGCGGCTGCCGGCGGTGGTGAAGCGGTGGAAGGCGAGCAGAAGGAAGTCGGCGCGATGGATGCGGCGGCGATGATGCGCTACGCCAGCAAGGTCATCATCGTGCCGGGCTACGGCATGGCGGTGGCGGGCGCCCAGCACAAGGTATGGGAAATGACCGAGCTGCTGGAAGAAGCCGGCGTCGACGTGAGCTTCGCAATCCACCCGGTGGCCGGGCGGATGCCGGGCCACATGAACGTGCTGCTGGCCGAGGCGGGCGTGCCTTACGACAAGATCTTCGACCTGGAAGAGATCAACGGTGACTTCCCGCAGGCCGACGTGGCTCTGGTGATCGGCGCCAACGACGTAGTCAACCCGTCGGCGCGTACCGACAAGTCCAGCCCGATCTTCGGCATGCCGATCCTCAACGCGGACATGGCGCAGAACGTCATCGTCGTGAAGCGCGGCAAGGGCACCGGCTACTCGGGTATCGAGAACGCGCTGTTCTACAAGGACAACACCCGCCTGTTGTACGGCTCTGCCCAGCAGGCCATCGGTGAAGTCATCCAGCACGTGAAGGCGTTGTCGGTGTAAAGGTATAACGGTGTAAAGGCGCAGTTGCAGATTCCGCGCCTCAGACAAAAGGGCCACCGGGGAAACCCGGTGGCCCTTTTGCAATCCTGCGGCCGATCTCGTTAAACCAGATCGGCCGGCATCACCGTGCGCAACACCGTCTGGGTCTCATCTTCGCGGACGCGGTTGGTGAACCACCACAGCGCGCCCTTCTTGATGGTCCAGTCGGCTTCGTGGCCGGACAGCAGCAGGGAGGCCAGGCGGCCTAGTTCCGGCTGATGACCGACGACCAGCACCGAGCCGCCACCATCCGGCCAGCCGCAGGCGGCCAGAATGCCGGAGATGTCGTTTCCCGGCGCCAGGGCCTGGACGATCTCGAAGTCCTTAGTGAAGGCGCTCGCCGTCTGGCGGGTACGCGTCGTCGGGCTGACCAGCACGCGCAGCTTCTTGGGGCGGCGGCTTTCCAGCCACTCGGCCACCTTGTGGGCCTGGCGCAAGCCACGCTCAGTCAGCTCACGCGTGCTGTCCGGCAGGCCATCCACGGCTTCCGCGTGGCGCCACAGCAGCAAATCCATTTTATGGGTCTCCTCTCTCCTCGAAAGAGGGCGGGAGTCTGCGGCCGGGACGTTACCGGAAGATGAAGGCATCATCGTCTCCACGGGGCCTTGCCCCACAGGATGGGTTCGAGGGCGGGCAGCACGTTCTTGCGCAGGCGGGCGATGCGCGGAGCATGCCAGCCGGCGACGAAAGCCGCGCCGCTGCGCAGTTCGGGATCCTTGCCTGCCCAGGCTTTGAGGCGGTTGCGGGCGACGGCCTCGTCGTTGAGGTAGCCGAGGGTTTCCTGCACTTCGGCGATATCGTTGGCGTAGCGCACGGTGGCCTTCTCCGGCAGCAGCGGCAGCAGGAACTCGATGGCGTAGCGCAGCCGCTTGAGGGAGACCCGCAGCTCGTGGAGCTTTTCCGGGTGAAGCTCCAGCGCCGCGGTATGGCGTTTGCGGGCCCGCTTGCGCAATTGACTCAGTTGCAGGCGGGCGAACGTGGTGAGGTTGGCGGACTTCACCAGCGCATCGCTCTCGAGCGCGTAGAGGTCGGCGGCCAGGGCCAGCATCTGGCGGCCGTGGCTGGCGGCGAGGAGCTGCTCGCGGGCGGCCGCCTTTTCCCGGTCGCGGCGGTCCACGGCCATGGCGATCAGGCGCTGGGTCGCTTCGTCGGCCAGACCGGATTCGGCCACCGGCGCGAGCACCTCGGCAATCATCACGTCGAGGTCGCGGGCGGCGCCGAGTCCGTCGGCTGCATCCTTGAGCCCATCGGACCAGCGCTGCACGAACTCAGCGGGCAGCGCCGGGCCGAACAGGCGCAGCGCAGAGCGCAGGCGGCGCAGGGCGACCCGCAACTGGTGGATGAACTCCGGATTGTCGCTTTCCCGCGCGCCGGATTCGTTGGCCTGCCACAGCGCCAGGCAGTCGAAGCCGATGACGCGGAAGGCGTCCACCGGGGATTGTTCGGCGTTCAGCCGTGACGGCCTGGCCTTGGCCGGGCGCAGGGCGTGGTTGGAATACAGGCGATAGCCGCGCTCGGCCTTGCTGACGTTCTCCGGCGTGAGGGGCAGGGTTTCCGCCAGCTGCAGCGCGATGGCATACAGCTCGCGCGGATCGCCTTCCACCAGTTCCAGTTCGAGCTCGCACAGGGGCTTGCTGCGGTCGGCGGCCTCGATGGCTCCGCTGTCGATCATCGCCAGCACCTTGACGCCTTCGCGCGGCGTGAGGATGCAGGTTTCGCGCTTGAAATGAGTAGTGAATACCGGGATCAGACGTGGGTGCAGGCTGTCGAGGCGGTTGCGCACGTCGTCCCGGTCAATGGCCGAGAAGTCGAAGCTGCCGTTGGCATACGGCTGCTCCCATTCCGGCCGGCTGGACAGGCCGCCAAGGGATTCGGCGGCGCACTTCACCGTCTGCAGCCAGTGGTTGCCGGCCTTGCGGGTGCGCACGGCCATGCGGCGTTCGCGCAACTCCAGCTCGGGCGTGTCGAAATAAGTGTTTTCAAGAGTGACGCTACGACCTTCTCGGGGGGCTTCGGCGATCAGCGGATGGCGGCGCAGGGCGGCCAGGGATTTTTGCGGGAAGGTGAGCTTGAGTTCGATTTCGTTGCTCATGACGGGCCGTTGGCAAAGAGGGAGCGCGGTGCCGGCGAGAAAGAAAAAATGCCGGCGGAAATCGGGGCATTCTAGCCCCGTGCCGGAGGCGCTGTCTTGCGCGTGCAGATGACAAAGCGGGCTTTTCGCCAGCTTTGCGGGGTCAGTTCGTGTCGAACACGGTTTCTGTACTGCCGCGCTGCCCGCGGTTGTCGAGCCACGTCACCCCCAGCTTGTCGCCGGCCTTGACGTTCTGAAACTGAAAGCTGAACAGGGGATTGGCCGAGACGGCCGTACCGAGCCCGGCCTCTATGACCGGACGGCCGTTGAGGCTCAGCGTCAGCGAGGTGATGTGGTGGGCGGGAATGGTCTGCCCCGCCGGATCATGGCGCAGGCCCGATTCCATTGGGTGGGGGATCAGCAGCCGGACTTCGCCGGTGTTGCCCTTCAGTGTCGCGCGGACCTTAATCGAATCAGCCATGGCGTCCCTTACTCTCCGCAGCCGCCGACGGTGACTTTCACGTCGCGGAACACGGTGTAGAACCGGCCGCCGGCCGCGGCCACCAGGCGCAGGCGCGAACTCTCAGCCATCTTGATCCGGGTTTGGAAGCGCGGCAGCACTTCCGGGCCGAAGTTGAACTGTACGACGAGGGGGAAGGGGTTCTTGTCCACCAGCACGCTCAGCTGGGTGGTACCCGGAATGGCGCTGATGCCTTCGATCGGCACGGCGGCGCCGTTTTCGGCGATTTCCGGTGCCTGGATCGTCAGCGCGGCGTTCTGTTCCGCGGCACCTGCACCGAGCAGGCGCAGCGCATCGAGGGCCGTCCGGGCTTCAAAGGCGGCCCGTCCGCTTTCCGCGGCAAGCGTCGCCTGGGGCTTAAGCAGGCCGGTGCCGACGAGAGGGAGCAGGGCCGCAGCGGAGCCGAAGGCCTGCAGAAAGCTCCGGCGGCGCATGCCTCAGTCTTCCGCCTTCCAGTGCCCGGACTTGCCGCCTTCCTTTTCGAGCAGACGGATGCCTTCCATCGTCATGCCTTTATCCACAGCCTTGCACATGTCGTAGATGGTGAGCAGGCCGACCTGGACGGCGGTGAGGGCTTCCATTTCGACACCGGTACGGCCGACGGTTTCGGCGGTGACGGTGCAGCGGATGGTGTCCTCACCCTCCGGCACGAAGTCGGCGGCGACGCGGGTCAGCGGAATCGGGTGGCACAAGGGGATCAGGTCGGCGGTCCGCTTGGCGCCCTGGATCGCCGCGATGCGTGCGATGCCGATCACGTCGCCCTTCTTGTTGTCGCCGGCGAGGATCCTGGCCAGCGTGGCGGGCTGCATCACGATGCACCCTTCGGCGCGGGCAACCCGGCGGGTTTCGGATTTGGCAGAGACATCCACCATGTGGGCCTGGCCGTGGGCGTCGAAATGGGTAAGGGCGTCGCTCATGGGGCGGGGAACTGGTTGCAGGGGTCGCGTATCATAGCACCGTGAAAAATCGACTGATCGCCGCCCTGTTGTGCGTGGCCATGATGCCACGCGGTTTTGCCCAGAACCTGCCAGAGCTCGGCGACAGTTCGGCGAGCGACCTTTCTCCGATTGCGGAACAGCGCATCGGTGCGCAGATCATGCGCGAGATTCGCTGGCGCGATTCCGCCTACCTGCAGGATGCAGAGATCGAGGACTATCTGAACCATCTCGGCGACCGGCTGGTGGCCGCGGGTGCCGGGGCCGGGCTGCCTTTCGAGTTCTTCGGCGTCAACGACCCTTCGCTCAACGCCTTTGCGATGCCGGGCGGCAAGATCGGTGTGCATACCGGGCTGATCGTGGCGGCGCAGAGCGAGTCCGAGCTGGCCGGCGTGCTGTCCCACGAAATCGCCCACGTCACCCAGCACCATATTGCGCGCATGGTCGGCAAGCAGAGCCAGACCGGCATCCTGATGCTGGCGTCCCTACTGGTGGCGGTGCTGGCCGCCAAGTCCAGCTCGCAGGTCAGCCAGGCGGCGATCATGGCCGGCCAGGCTGCGGGCATCAGCAATCAGCTCGCCTATTCGCGGGATTTCGAAAGCGAGGCCGACCGGCTGGGCGTGCAGAACCTGGGAGCGGCCGGTTTCGACGTGCGCGGCATGTCGAGTTTTTTCGAACGCCTGCAGAAGAACAGCCGGCTCTACGAGAACAGCGCTCCGGCCTATCTGCGCACCCACCCGCTGACCTCCGACCGGATCAACGAGATGGAAGGGCGGGTGATGCAGATGCCGTACCGTCAGGTGCCGGACTCCCTCGATTTCCAGTTGGTGCGGGCCAAGCTGAAGATCGGCAAGCAGGTGCGCCGCGAGCAGATCGAGGAGCTGGAGCGGGCGGCGCGCAGCGCGTCCCTGTCGACGCCGGCGCAGTACGAGCTGACGCGGGCCTACCTGGCGGCCAAGCGGCTGGCGGACGCGGACAAGGCGATGGCCGAGTTGCGCAAGCGTCGCGCGGTGTCGCCGATGATCGACGGCCTGGAAGCGGATCTGCGTCTTGCCCACGGCGATCCGGCCGGGGCCACGAAGATCTTTCGCGAGGCACGCGCGCGCTTTCCGCAGTCCCTGCGCCTGGTCTATGGCGAGGTGGGGGCGCTGATCGACAGCGGACGCAATGAAGAGGCCCTGGAGCTGGTCAAGTCCGAGGTGCAGACCCGACCGACCAATGCCAGCCTGTGGGAACTGCGGGCCCGCGCCGAGTCCGGCCTTGGCAGGCGCCTCGCCCAGCATCGCTCGCTGGGCGAGGTCTATGCGATCCAGGGCAATTACGCGGCGTCGGCCGAGCAACTGACGCTGGCCCAGGGGGCGGGCGATGGGGATTTCTTCGAGCACTCTGCGGTTGATTCCCGCCTGCGCGAGGTGCGTGCGTTGCTGGCCGAGCAGATGAAGGAACGGCGCGAACAGCGCTGACTGCCTACACCTCAGATCTGGCCGTAGCGCGTATAGAGCGCCCACACCAGTTCGGCGAAGGCTCGCTGGTTGAAGCGGGGCCGTCCGCTGACCGCCAGCACCAGACGCGTACGACCCACGTGCATCGGCCAGAAGCTGAGGCCGCTGACCCCTGCCGCATCGACGTTGCCCCAGCCATCGAGCAGATGGGCGCCGAGCTGCGCCAGCGGCGCTGCCTGCCGTTCGGCGACCGACAGGATGTCGGCTCCGACCGCGGCCAGCGCATCACCGATGTCGGCGCTGTAGCCGGTGACCGCCAGGCAGAAGCCCTGGTGGTCGGCCAGCAGGGCTTGGCCGCTGTCGCCGAGCACGGCGAGGTACTGGGGCAGGGTGGTGCCGAGCGCACCTGTCGGTGCGCTGCGGAGCGACGGCCAGGCTTCCAGGCTGGCGTCGTCCTGCAGCGACAGGAGCACCTCCAGGG
Source organism: Zoogloea sp. GW822-FHT05C07 (assembly GCF_058800215.1). Taxonomy (NCBI): domain Bacteria; kingdom Pseudomonadati; phylum Pseudomonadota; class Betaproteobacteria; order Rhodocyclales; family Zoogloeaceae; genus Zoogloea; species Zoogloea sp. GW822-FHT05C07. The sequence goes on along the minus strand of NZ_CM179510.1, from coordinate 188,455 downwards.
CTTTCTCCGGTGATCTCTCCCCGCTCCACGCAATGGCCGTCTCCACGCTCAGCAACGGGCTTTCGGCCAGCTGCAGGATGCTGCGCAGGATGCGTCGCCGGGGACTGTCGGTGTCCGCACGGGCAACGGCCTGCCAGGCACCGTAAGGAGTGACGGCAATATGGGAGCCGGGGACGATTTCAAGCATCGCTCAGTCCAGGGTTGAGGGTGAAGAGGAGCGCTTTCACCAGCATGGCCACGTCTTCCCGACTGCGTGCGTCGACGCGGAACACTGCAGGCATGGGGTTATGGCCGAGTTCGGCAAGCCGGGCCCGGTAGGCATCCAGGCTCGGTGCGGGGGTGCGGTCCATGTGGGTGACGCCGATGGTGACGGCGGTGCCGGCGATGAAGTTTGAGAAGGCGGCCAGGTAGTTCTCGAGGTCGGCCAGGGGGTCGGGCTGGGCGTTGTTGATCAGCAGGATCAGGCCGATACCGCCATTGCTGAGGATTTCCCACATGAAGCTGAAGCGTTCCTGGCCTGGCGTGCCGTACAGCATGACTTTCTCGCCGCCGGGCAGGTTGAGCACGCCGTAGTCCATGGCGACGGTGGTGGTTTTCTTCATCCCGGCGATTTCGTCGGAGGCTACGGCTTCGGTGCTGACCGGCAGGATGTCGCTCAGGGCGTTGATGGCAGTGCTTTTGCCGGCACCGACGGTGCCGGAGAAGATGATTTTGTTGTGACGGACGCGTTCAGACAGCATCGAGCAGTTTCCTCAGAATGCGGGAAAGGATGGATGGGCGTTGGGGGGGGAGGGGCGGTGGTGCATCGTCAGCCGGTATCGGCGCTGCGGCTCCGCCCACGGACGGAGCGGGCTGGAGCAGTCCGGCGAAATGTGCGGACGCATAGACCGAGAACACATAGCGCTGGGGGATGCCGAGGCGCTTGGCCACGTCGACGGGGCTGATCCACTCCCGGGTCCACAGGGAGACAATCCGCATTGCATGTGGTGCAGCCCAGGCTCGGGTGAAGCTGGGCCAGGCGCGCAGGCGGGCAGGCCAATAGGGGTTGACGCCGGCCGGCAGACGGCCGCGGGCAGCCCAGGCCGCGGTGTTCCACAGGAAGTCCTCGGCTGCATGGATGGTGTCGCCACTGCCGGTTCCGCTGAAGGTGAGGGCATGCACGACACGGGCCGTTGCATCCGGCAACTGGGCCATCGAAAAGGGACGCAGTTGCGTGTCCCGAAATCCGGTGACGCAGACGGGCTGCGGCAGGGGGTGGATGCCAATCAGGCGGGGCAGGCCGGAGACTACGTGGGGGCGACCGGTCTTGAGGGCTTCCTCCAGGGCTCGGGCCAGGTGTCCGACCAGGTATTGGCCTGGTTCGAAGAAAAGCTTGCCGGGCAGGGGCGTGCCGGGGGTGAGGGGGATGTCCTCCACGGAGCCGCACAGATCGGGCTCATCGTCGCCCGGCCGTGGGCGCGCTTCGCTGGTTTCGCTCACCACCACATTGGTAGGGATAAGGCCGGTAGTGGCGTGCTTGAGCGCGGCGGCCTGGCTCAGCACTCCGGGTAGTTCGTCGAGATTGAGCGGCTTGCCAAGCGTTGTGTGATGGGGGTATCGCGCTTGCAGGCCTTCCGGTCGAAAGGCGTAGCCGACGACACCGATACCCGGACGGCTGGAGAGCAAGGCCAGGGCCTCGTCGATGCCGGGCCGATCGTGGTCGACGAGGACCACGGTGGCCTCGTCGAGGCTTTGGGCGAGGCGAATGCTTTGCTTCCAGTGCCGCTCGACGGAAAGTCCGATCAGGCGGGTATCCATGCTGCCGATATGCAGCAGGAAGACGGCGGTCGGGGCCAGGGCAGGGACAGGCAGCGGGCGGTTCATGGCATTGGGGCTGGCGGAGTCCGGGAACGCTCAGTGGGCGTGGGACATGTGGGCAGGTGTTGGGGGCGGTGTTGCTGGCAGCAGGAACGTCCGCTCCCCGTCTACCGGCCTGGCCAGTACCACACCGCGTAGGGCCAGCAAAGGGTCGTGGCGATCGACGCCCCGATGCAGGCGGGCGTGCAGGTAGATATCCAGGTTGTGCTGTTCCAGGGCCGTGTGATGCTGCCGGAGTACCCGGGTCCGCAGATCGAGTCCACAGGCCCCGAGGGCGATCCACAGGTCGAGGACTGCCGCCGCGGTTTGCGCAGGGTTGCCCAGCGCGTGCCAGACGGAAATCCGCTGCATGTGGGCGTGCAGGTTGCCGGGGTGGCGGCCGATCTCGGCGGCGAGCAGCGTGGCGGTAGCCGGGGAGCGCCAGGCGGCGGCTATGTCCAGCGTGCGCACGGGGAGGCCGAAATCCGCCGGCGGGCTCGGCGTTCGGATCCGTCCAGGATCCTCGCGGCTGAGGATGAAGGCACTCACTGGGTCAGTGTGGAGATGATATCGATCATGAATTCCACGTCTTCCTGCTGGATGGCCTGCCAGCGGCTCGCGCCGAGGGCCGACAGCATGCCTTGCCCTTTCTCGGTTTCGTGCATGGACAGAAGTATCTGCAGGAAGTCGTCGGACCGGGAATGCAGGTCGCGGCCGAGCAGGAACACGTGGTGGATGACCTGGATGTCGCTGGTCACCAGTACTCGCAGTTCGCGGCGGACCAGGGAGGACAGGCCGCGGTAGGCGCCTACCGGCATGAAGCCGACGTCAGCCTGGCCGCGCAGGATGTCCTTGGCGACCTGGATGTAGGTTTCCCGTTGCTGTTCGATGGTGTTGCCGGTGTCCAGATTGGCGGGTTCGAGCAGGATTCGGCCTATCGTGTTGACGCAGGGATCGTTGGCGCAGGCGATGCGGGTGCCGGCCTTGAGGTCGTCGATGGCCTGGGCCGGGTGTCCGAGCGCGGTGACGATGACCATTTCATCGGGCGCTCCATCCGGTCGTGCGATGGCGCGAAATCCCTTTTCCCGGACCAGCAGGGAGGCGTCGAAGGGGTTGGCATGGATCAGGTCCACCTTGCCGGCCTCGATTGCCGCCCGCTGCGCATCGAAGCCGTCGTGCAGTTCGAGGTGGATCGGGATGGACAGGGAGCGCTGCAGCCAAGTGTTGAATATGTACCAGTCGGAAATGCGCTCGGCCGGGAAACTGGGGCTGACGGTGAAATTGAAGCTCATGACCGGTTCCACTCCCTGTAGGTGGCTTCTGCCTGGGCCACTTTCTCGCGGGAGGGTTCCCGCCTGACCGAGGTATAGCCGATGATGTGTCCGTCCCGGATATTGGGGACTACGGTGGCGAACACCCAGTAGTGGCCGCCGTCCTTGCGGAGATTCTTGACGTAACCATGCCACTGGCGCCCGGCCTGGACGGTCTCCCACAGGTCGCGGAAGGCTGCGGCAGGCATGTCGGGGTGGCGCAGCAGGCAGTGGGGCTGGCCGATCAGTTCGTCGCGCTCGTAACCCGACATGTCCACGAAGGACTGGTTGCAGTGGGTGATGATGCCGCGGGTGTCCGTGCGTGAAACGATCAGGCGGCCCTGGGGATAAGGCGTTTCGACGTGGGTCACGAAAACCCGGCGGCGCGTGCCGTCGGCATGCTCCAGGCGATACTCGGTGGCGCCGTCTGCAGCGGGGGGAGGGGGCATGTCGAGCATCGCAGGCTCCTGGTTTAGCCGAGAATGCCGCCGATCGCGTCGGCGGCACGGCGTACATCGAGGAAGACCAGGCCCAGTTTTGCGCTGGGCTTGGCCATGACGGTGAGAACCGCATCGGTGCCCGCCTGGACCATCAATACATAGCCCTTGGCACCTTTGATCAATACCTGTTCGAGACCGCCGCGGGCGAGTTCCCGCGCGGTGCGGTCGCCCAGGGACAGCATGGCTGCGCTCATGGCACCGACCCGGTCCTCATCCACGGTATTGGGCAGCAGGGCGGCCATCATCAGGCCGTCAGAGGAAATGATGGCCGAAGCCTCAATGTCGGCCGAGCTCCCGTTCAGGTCATTGAGCACGGTTTGAAGCATGTCAGATCGCATGTCGCATTACTTTCGAAGTCGATTGTCCTGTAGAACCCCGGTCGCACGGCAAGGCCGCCCGGAGCCATCCCGTTTATTTCTGCGGCATTTAATTTTATTTTGAATGTCATTATTCCATATGTTGCAAGGGTATTTAAGAGTGATGTGGGGGAAAGGGCCGTGGATATGGGCGGGTCGGCTGGGCCCGTCGCGTTAGAATCGTGGTTTGATTGCCTTTGCACGAGATGGAGCTGGACGATGGATTTCGACAAGGAAGTGGATGCCCGGGGGCTGAATTGCCCGTTGCCGATCCTGCGGGCCAAGAAAGGACTGGCTGAACTGCAGGCGGGGCAGGTGATGCGCGTGCTGGCTACGGATCCGGGCTCGGTAAAGGACTTTGCGGCCTTTGCGCGCCAGACGGGCAATGAGTTGATCGGGCAACAGGCGCTGCCGGATGGCGCCTACGAGTTCTTCCTGCGGCGCAAGTAATCGCGGATGGGCAAAAAAATGGCCACGCATTTGCGTGGCCATTTTTTTGAGCGTGGCGCCCCCGGGCGCCACGGCGTCAGACGCCGGTCAGCTTGGCCAGTTGGGGCTTCAGCTTGTCGACGGTGGCCGTGAAGTTGGCCAGGCGTTCCTTCTCCTGGGCCACGACCGCAGCCGGGGCGCGGGCCACGAAGCTCTCGTTGGACAGCTTGGCGTTGGCCTTGGTGATCTCGCCTTCGAGGCGGGCGATCTCCTTGGACACACGCTCACGCTCGGCGGCGATGTCGATTTCCACCTTGAGCATCAGGCGCTGTTCGCCCACCACGGCAACCGGGGCGAGTTCCTCGCTGCCGATCTCGTCCACCACCTGCACTTCCGACAGCTTGGCGAGGCCGGCGATGTAGGGGGCGAACTTGCTCAGGCGTTCGGCGTTGCCGGTGGCCACCAGCGGCAGGCGCTGGGCGGGGGAGATGTTCATCTCGCCACGCAAGTTGCGGCAGGCGTAGATCAGGCCCTTGAGTTCGGCCACATCGGCTTCGCTCTTCTCGTCGAGCTTGCCCACGTCGGCTTCGGGGTAGCGGGCCAGGCACAGGCTGTCGCTGTCCTTGCGGCCGGCCAGCGGGGCGACGGTCTGCCACAGCTCTTCGGTGACGAAGGGGATCAGCGGATGGGCCAGGCGCAGCACGGTTTCCAGGATGCGGATCAGCGTGCGGCGGGTGCCGCGCTGGGTGGCCTCGTCGCCGGTCTGGATCTGCACCTTGGCGAGCTCCAGGTACCAGTCGCAGTACTCGTCCCAGATGAACTCATAGACGGACTTGGAAACCTGGTCGAAGCGGTATTCGCCGAAGTGGTTGGCGATCTCCTGCTCCAGGCGTTGCAGGCGGCTGACGATCCAGCGGTCCACGAAGGAGAAGGCCAGCGGGGCGCTGCCGCCGCAGCTGGGGCCGTCCTGCGTGTGCTCGAGGCCCAGGTCGTGGCCCTGGACGTTCATCAGCACGAAGCGGGTTGCGTTCCACAGCTTATTGCAGAAGTTGCGGTAGCCCTCACAGCGGTTCATGTCGAACTTGATGTCGCGGCCGGGGCTGGCGAGGCTGGCGAAGGTGAAGCGCAGCGCGTCAGTACCGAAGGCCGGGATACCTTCCGGGAATTCCTTGCGGGTCTTCTTCTCGATGCTGGCGGCCTGCTTGGGGTTCATCAGGCCGGTGGTGCGCTTGGCGACCAGCGCATCGATGCCGATGCCGTCGATCAGGTCGATCGGATCGAGCACGTTGCCCTTCGACTTGGACATCTTCTGGCCTTCGCCGTCGCGGATCAGGCCGTGCACGTACACGTGCTTGAACGGGATCTTGCCGGTGATGTGCTTGGTCATCATGACCATGCGTGCCACCCAGAAGAAGATGATGTCGAAGCCGGTGACGAGCACCGTGGACGGCAGGTAAAGATCCAGTGCGTCGTTGGACTTGGCCGGGTATTCGGACGTCCAGTCGAGGGTCGAGAAGGGCCACAGGGCGGACGAGTACCATGTGTCGAGCACGTCCGGATCGCGGGTCAGCGGGCCGGGGTAGCCGGCCTTGTCGGCCAGGGCGCGGGCTTCTTCCTCGCTATGGGCGACGAAGCATTCGCCATCGATGCCGTACCAGGCCGGAATCTGGTGGCCCCACCACAGCTGGCGGGAAATACACCAGTCCTGGATGTTGTTGAGCCACTGATTGTAGGTGTTGACCCAGTTGCCAGGGACGAACTCGATTTCACCGGAGCTGACGACTTCCAGCGCCTTCTCGGTGATCGACTTGCCGTCTTCGCCCGGCTTGGACATGGCGACGAACCACTGGTCGGTGAGCATCGGCTCGATGACCACGCCGGTACGGTCGCCGCGGGGAACCTGCAGCTTGTGGGGCTTGGTGTCCACCAGCACGCCGGCGGCTTCCAGGTCGGCCACGATGGCCTTACGGGCGTCGAAGCGGTCGAGGCCCTGGTACTTGGCGGGGGCGTGCTCGTTGATCTTGGCGTCCAGCGTGAGGATGCTGATCTGGGCGAGCTTGTGGCGCTGGCCGACGGCGTAGTCGTTGAAGTCGTGGGCCGGGGTAACTTTGACCACGCCGGTGCCGAACTCACGGTCCACGTAGTCGTCGGCGATGATCGGGATGTCGCGCTCGCACAGGGGCAGACGGACGGTCTTGCCGATCAGGTGGGCGTAGCGCTCGTCTTCCGGATGCACCATCACGGCCACGTCGCCGAGCATGGTTTCGGGACGGGTGGTGGCGACGGTCAGGCCGGTCAGTTCACCGATCTGGCCTTCACTGAACGGGTAGTGGATGTGCCACATGAAGCCGTCTTCTTCTTCCTGGACCACTTCCAGGTCTGAGACGGCGGTGTGCAGCTTGGGATCCCAGTTGACCAGGCGCTTGCCGCGGTAGATCAGGCCTTCGTTGTAGAGGCGAACGAAGGTCTCGGTGACGACCTTGTTGAGGCCCGCATCCATCGTGAAGCGCTCACGGCTCCAGTCCGGGCTGGTGCCCAGGCGGCGCATCTGCTTGGTGATGGTGCCGCCGGAGTATTCCTTCCATTCCCAGACCTTCTCGAGGAACTTCTCGCGGCCGAGGTCGTGGCGGGAGACGCCCTGGGCGTCGAGCTGGCGTTCGACGACGATCTGGGTGGCGATGCCGGCGTGGTCGGTGCCCGGCTGCCACAGGGTGTTCCAGCCCCGCATGCGGTGGTAGCGCGTCAGCGCGTCCATGATGGTCTGGTTGAAGCCGTGACCCATGTGCAGGGTGCCGGTGACGTTGGGCGGCGGCAGCAGGATGCAGAAGGATTGTTCGGCGGGCTTGCTGCGATCGAGGCCGGCGGCGAAGTAGCCGCTGGCTTCCCAGTGTTCATACCAGCGGCGCTCGATCTCCGCCGGCTCGAAACTCTTGGCCAGTTCCATGGGGTCTGTCTTTTAAGGCAAAACGCGGATTATAGCGGATGAGCCCGGCTCGACCGCCGGCGACGCAAGTGCGTTCGACGGATCAGTCGTACCCGGGGGCGTCGAGGGTGTCGGCGATCTCGGCCGAGAGGGCCGGCAGGAGGGTGGCGCGCAAATGTGCGGCCGCGGCTTCGCGCAGACGCTCGGCGAGATCGTCGAGTTCGCGGGAGACTAGCTGGGGCAGCTCATTATTGACCCATTCTTCGATATGGCGGCTGATGGCCGTGTCGAGGGCGACGAGGCGCTCGGCCAGGTGATCGGGCGCCGGGCTGGCGGGAGCCAGGAACGGGGCTTCCACCTCTTGCGGGGGTTCGTCCCCGACGGGTTCGAGGATGATCGGTGTCGTGAGCTCGCCGATATAAGGCTCAATGCGTTCTTCCACCACGTCGGTAAGCACGGGCAGGTCGTCCCCTTCGGCCAGCGTATCCAACAGAGGGATGTCCTCGTCGTCGAGGGAGATTTCGAAGTCAGGCTTGGCGGTCTGCGTCATTCGCTGCTCCGTTGGGCGAGGTCATGGGCACTGAGGGTGTATCCCCGCTCCTTGTAGCTGCGGTAGCGGCGGCGGGCAGCCTGGCGCTCCGCTTCGCTGGGGCCGACGATCTCGAGCACCAGATGGAAGCGGTCGAAGTTGGCAGGCAGTTCGTCACCGAGATTGACCAGCACTTCGTCGTGCGGGAGCACATCCAGCGCGTTGCCGATGACGACCCCCGTTTCCACCGCCAGCGGAGAGCCGGCAGCCACGTGCGGGACGAAGGCGAGGGGCTGGAAGCCCCACAGCATCTGGTCGAAATGGCGGGCGACGCCGTTGTCCGGCGCGAAGACCGAGATCTTGTGCCCACGGGCGCTGGCCTTGGCGGTCAGCACGCAGGCTACCCGCAGCCGGTCGGGGGCGTTGTGGTAGAAGCGGATCTCGTTCGTCACGCCGGGCTCGCGGGCCGATTCAGCGATCGCCGGCACGGCCGATCAGGAACTCGGTCAGCAGCGGTACGGGCCGGCCGGTGGCGCCCTTGTCCGCACCGGACTTCCATGCGGTGCCGGCGATGTCCAGGTGCGCCCACTTGTAGGCCTTGGTGAAGCGCGACAGGAAGCAGGCCGCCGTGATGGTGCCGGCGCCCTTGCTGCCGATGTTGGGGATGTCGGCGAAGTTGCTCTTCAGCATGTCCTGGTATTCGTCCCACAGGGGCAGTTGCCAGGCCTTGTCGCCGGCGGCCTGACCGGAGGCCAGCAGTTCGGCGGCGAGTTCGTCGTTGTTTGCGAGCAGGCCCGACGTGGCGTTGCCCAGCGCGATGATGCAGGCGCCGGTCAGTGTGGCGATGTCCACCACCGCGGCCGGCTCGTAGCGCTCGGCGTAGGTGAGGGCGTCGCACAGGATCAGGCGGCCTTCGGCATCGGTGTTGAGGATTTCAATGGTCTGGCCGGACATGGAGGTGACGATGTCGCCGGGCTTGATGGCCGAGCCGCCGGGCATGTTCTCGGTGGTGGGGATCAGGCCGACCACGTTGACCGGCAGCTCCATGCGGGCGATGGCCTTGAAGGTGCCGAGCACGCTGGCGGCGCCGCACATGTCGTACTTCATCTCGTCCATGCCCTCGCCGGGCTTGAGGGAGATGCCGCCGGTGTCGAAGGTGATGCCCTTGCCGACCAGCACGACCGGCTTGTCCTTGGCCTTGCCACCCTTGTAGTTGAGGATGATGAACTTTGGGGGCTCGTGGGAGCCGCGGGCCACCGACAGCAGGGAGCCCATGCCGAGCTTCTCCATGTCGGCGCGCTCGAGTACCTCGACCTTGATCTTGTGGTCCTTGGCGAGCTTGCGGGCGGCGGTCGCCAGGTAGCCCGGCGTGCACACGTTGCCCGGCAGGTTGCCGAGGTTCTTGGCGAGGGCCATGCCCTCGGCCACGGCTTCGCCGCGCAGTAGGGCGGCCTGAAGTTCGTCGCCGGCCTTGCCGTGGACGATGAAGGCAAGTTTCTTGACGCCCTTCTTCGATTCGTCCTTCTTGGACTTCAGGGTGTCGCTGCGATAGGTGCTGTCCAGCAGGATCTGCGCCGCCTGGCTGAGTCGCCAAGGCAGGTCGCGCGGCGCATCGATGTCGGCGAGAAGGAAGGCCGCATCGTCGGCGGCGAGGCCGCCCAGTTGTTTGGCTGCCGCGCTGATGACGTCGCGGTAGGCCTTGTCGGACAGTTCGGCCGCCTTGCCGAGGCTGACCAGCAGGACGCGCGGGGCGGCAATGCCGGGCAGGCTGTGGAGCAGGAGAGTGGCGCCGGCCTTGTCGTCCAGGTCGCCGCGCGCGAGGATGGCGGCCAGGGCGCCGTCACTGGCCTTGTCGAGGGCCTGCGCACCTGCGCTGAGTTCGCCCCCCGCGTATACGCCCACTACCACGCAGCCGTTCTTGAGTTTCTCCGGCGATCCGGCCTTTATGGTAAATTCCACCCGCTTCTCCTTGGAAATACGCGTCAATCGGACATTGCGCCACATTATGGCCGCCACCCCGACCCACGTCAAAACGGCCCGCCGTCGCCGCTAATATTTTTCCCGCATGATTTTTCTTCGAGCTGCCCAGCGCGAATTCACGCAGAACGCCGTGGCGGTCTTCGTAGCGCTGTTCGCGATCCTGATTTCCACTGTCCTGATCCGCCTACTGGGTCAGGCCGCCGGCGGCCGGGTGCCGGCCGACGCGGTGCTGGCCCTGATCGGTTTCGGCGCCATTGCGCAGATGCCGGTGGTGCTGTCCCTCACCGTATTCATCGCCATCCTGATGTCCCTGTCCCGCTGTTATCGGGATTCCGAGATGGTGGTCTGGTTTTCCAGCGGTTTGCCGCTGACCGCCTGGGTGCGGCCAGTATTGCGCTTCACCTTGCCGGTCGTCCTGCTGATTGCCGGCCTGTCCCTGTTCGTCGCGCCTTGGGCGCAAAAGAAGAGCGTGGAGTACAAGGAGCAGCTGAACAACCGGGACGACGTTTCCCGCGTGGCGCCGGGCTTGTTCCGCGAATCATCGGGCGGTGAGCGGGTGTTCTTCGTCGAGGCCCTGTCCGGCGAGGAAGGGCGGGTCCGCAATGTCTTCGCCAGCAGCATGCAGCACGGGCGGCTTGGTGTGATGGTGGCCTCCCAGGGGCATGTGGAGAGCGATGCTTCGGGCAATCGCTTCGTGGTGCTCGAGCATGGACGGCGCTATGAAGGGACGCCGGGCACGCCGAGCTACCGCGTGATGGCGTTCGAAAAGTACTCCATCCGGATGGAGTCGAAGGAGGTCAATGCTTCCGAGCGGCAGCCGAAGACGCTTGCGCTGCCCGCCTTGCTGAAGAATCCGGATGCCCGCAATCAGGGCGAGTTGCTGTCGCGGATCAGCGCTCCGCTGCTGGCGACGATGCTGGCGCTGCTGGCCATTCCCTTGTCTTTCGTGAATCCGCGGGCCGGGCGGACCAATAACCTCGTGTTGGCCATCCTCGTCTATCTGATCTATAGCAATGCGCTGAGTGTTTGCCAGGCCTGGGTTGGCCAGGGGCGGCTGCGTTTCGACGTGGGCCTGTGGGCGCCGCACCTGGTCATGCTACTTGCCCTGGGGGCGCTGTTCTATCGACGCCTCAGCGTTTTTGCGCGCTGGCGGAAACGCTGATGATTCCCGTCTATATCCGTTATCTGAGCCGCGAGATCTACGCGGCGGTCGCGCTGGTGCTGCTGGCCTTCCTGGGGCTGTTCGCCTTTTTCGATCTGGTGAATGAACTGGACGACATCGGCAAGGGTGGTTACATGCTCCATCACGCGGCGATCTATGTCGCGATGATCATGCCGGGGCGGGTGTATGAGCTGATGCCCATCGCGGTGCTGATCGGCACCCTCTATGCGCTGACCACGCTGGCGCGCCATTCGGAGATCACCGTGCTGCGTGCGTCCGGGTTGTCCACCCGGCGCCTGCTGTCGGCCTTGTTGGCGATTGGCAGCGTTTTCGTGGCGCTGACCTTCGTCTTTGGCGAATATCTGGCGCCGCCGGCAGAGCGGGCGGCCCAGCAGTGGAGACTGGCGGCGACGCGCTCGATGGTGTCCCAGGAGTTGAAGACTGGCCTGTGGGTGCGCGATGGGCGACGTTTCGTCAATGTATCCAGCGTGCTGCCGGACACCAGCCTGCAGGGCATCCGCATCTACGAGTTCGACGAGCGCGCGGTGCTGGTGTCGATCAGCGAGGCGGAGTCCGGCGCGTATGACAAGAAGGGTGGCTGGCGTCTGCACAAGGTTGCGCAGACGCGCTTTTCCGACAGCGGAACATCCACGATTGCGCTGCCGGAAATGGTCTGGGACTCGGAGCTGACGCCGGAGGTGTTGTCGGTGCTGATGGTGGTCCCGGAGCGGATGTCGGTGTCCACCCTGTATTCCTATATCCACCACCTGCGGGAAAACAACCAGAAGACCACCCGCTACGAAATAGCTCTGTGGAAGAAGCTGGCCTACCCGTTTGCCGCGTTCGTCATGATGGGGCTGGCGCTGCCCTTCGGTTACATGCAGACGCGGATGGGCGGGGTCAGTCTGAAGGTCTTCTCCGGGATCATGATGGGGGTGGGTTTCCACCTGCTGAACGGCCTGTTCTCCAACCTAGGCGTGATCAACGGGTGGATTCCGGCCGTGGCTGCGCTGACGCCCAGCGCCACCTTCTTCCTGGCGGCGGCCTTCATGATGTGGTGGGTCGAGCGTCGCTGAGCGCGGCGCTTTTCAGTTCTTGGGGCTGTTGAGCAGCAGCACGATGCGGGTGCCAGCCAGCCGGTCGTGCAGGAACTGGCGTTCCTTGTCGAGCAGGGCCCACACGATTCCGACCCCGAACAGCAGCACGGAAGGCCACGCCAGCGCGTAGCGGATGCATCCCTGGCGCGCGGAAATCGGCCCGCCCTCGGTGTTCACGATGCGCAGCTTCCAGGTCTGCATGGCCAGCGTCTGTCCGCCAGTCCGCCAGTACCACAGAAAATATCCCCCCAGCACGAGGAAGACGTAAGCCCAAAGCACACTGCCGGGCGGTGTGTAGTTCAGGGCGGCTCCCACAATCAGCAACGGGACCATGAAGGTAAGGGCGAGCACGCCGAGCAGCAGCAGGATCTCGTAAAGCATGCTTGCCAGGCGGCGGCGTAGACCGGCGAGTTCGACGGCCTGCCGGGCCGGCGCAAGGCTGCCGGCGGCAGGGGGGGTTTGGGGCATGGTGCGCCTAGGGCTTAGTGGGGGAGGTCTGGGGCGGAGCCGCTTCCGTGGTGGCTGCAACCGCAGCCGGAGCGGAGGATTGCAGTCCGGTGCCGCTACCGGTCTGGGCCGACGCCGCTGCGGGCTGTTCGGCAGCGGGCGGCGCGAGCTTGATCTTTGGGTAGCTGGGGCGCGGCGGTGGCGGCGCTGTCAGGGGCTTGATAGGCGGTGCGCCGATCTTGGGAATGGTCGGTTTGACAGGCTGTTTGGCGGCGGCTTCGGTGAAGCGCTTTTTTTCGTCGCTCGGCAGTTCCTGGTAGGCGTTCCACTTTTCCCTAAGGGTTTCCCGCTTTTCGGGGGCGATGCGCTGGAGGTTGCGGTATTGATCCCGGGCAATCATGCGTTGCTCCGGGGTCAGCGAAATCCACGTCTGCATGCGATGTTGCAGGCGTTCCTGCTCCTCCGGCGTATAGCCCGGAAAGCGGTCGGCGATGCCCGCCCACTTCCGGCGTCGTTCGTCGGGCAGGTCTCGCCATTCCTTGGCCAGTGGGGCAAGGGTGCGCTGCTGCGCCGGCGTCAGGTCACTCCACGCTGGGGCATTGATTGGCGGCGCGGACAGGGCGGAAACCGACCAGCCCAGCATGAGCGCAAGGCTCACTCGGTAGAGTCGTTTTGAACCCATGCGTCGAATCCGCGGTCGAGGTAGGCGTCGATCGGGAGATCGTCGGCGAGCAGGGCGCTATCGACTTCTTCCAGGTCGGCGGTATGTTGGAACTGTCCGAGCAGGACGCTGCCGAGCGCGGCGGCAATGACCAGGGCCATTGCGATAGTGGTCTTGCCCCGCGGCAGTACATGCTCAGTGAGCATCTGGCCGACGCCGGCCAAGCTCAATCCGCGCACGGCGACCTTCTGACGGCTCAAGGCCTTCTGGCGCGCCTCGTGTAGGCGTGTGGACGCGCTCGGCGGAGTGTTCCACGCCGATGCGTTCAGGTGTTGCCGGACCCGGCGCTGAAATTCCTGCTCGTTCATAGTGTGATGCCCTTTGCTGCAAGGGCTGCAGCCAATGTGTGCGTCGCCCGGGAGCAGTGCGTCTTCACGCTTCCTTCGGAGCAACCCATTGCCGCAGCCGTTTCTGCGATATCCATTTCTTCCCAGTAACGCATGAGGAAGGCTTCGCGTTGACGGGCTGGCAGCTTTTCGATTTCCTTTTCTATCGCCGACAGGGTCTGGTGTTGTTCAAGCTGGGCTTGGGGGGATTCGCTCTTGTGCTCGCTGTCGGCCGATTCGAGCGTTTCCAGGGGGTCGTAGTCTTCGTCGTCCGAGTTCGAGGAGAAGGCAGACAGCAGTGTCGTCCACATGCTGCGTACCTTCTGGCGGCGAAAATGGTCGCGGATCACGTTCTGCAGGATGCGCTGGAAGAGCATCGGCAATTCTTCCAGCGGCTTGTCGCCGTATTTCTCGGCCAGCTTGAGCATTGCATCCTGCACGATGTCGAGGGCCGACTCTTCGTTGCGGACCGCGAACATGGCCTGCTTGAAGGCCCTTTTTTCGACGCTGGCGAGGAAGTCCGATAGTTCAAGACGGGAAGGCAGGGGGGAATCCTCAACTGGAGCGTGGCACCCCTCTTTTTTTGTAGGCGGGGGTTGCGCCAATTAAAACGATGCGTCCGGCGTCCGGATTGCAATGCCGCCAGCGGCGCCTTGACCAATCGCCTGGGCGGCGGTATGGTTCAACGTTTCACATTGCCGAAACAGCTTCGGGTGCAGCGATGGTAATTACCGGTGCGGAAATTGTAATCAGGAGTCTCCAGGAAGAAAAGGTCGATTATCTCTTCGGCTATCCCGGCGGCGCGGTACTTTACATCTACGACGAGCTGTTCAAGCAGGACAAGGTTCGCCACGTGCTCGTGCGTCACGAGCAGGCCGCCATCCATGCGGCCGACGGCTATGCGCGTTCCACCGAGAAGGTCGGGGTTGCACTGGTGACATCCGGCCCCGGCGCGACCAATGCGGTAACCGGTATCGCCACCGCCTACTGCGACTCGATCCCGATGGTCATCATCTCCGGCCAGGTGCCGTCTTCGGCCATCGGTCAGGACGCCTTCCAGGAAGTAGACACCGTCGGCATCACCCGTCCCTGCGTGAAGCACAACTTCCTCGTGCGCGATGTGCGTGATATCGCGCCGACGATCAAGAAGGCCTTCTACCTCGCCAAGAGCGGCCGTCCCGGCCCGGTGCTGGTCGATATCCCGAAGGACATCACCGCTCAGAAGTGCGAGTTCGAATACCCGCAGACGGTGGCCATGCGCTCCTACAGCCCCGTCGTCAAGGGGCATCACGGCCAGATCAAGAAGGCGCTGCAACTCCTGCTGGAGGCCAAGCGTCCGATGGTCTACGCCGGTGGCGGCGTGGTGCTCGGCGATGCCGCCGACAAGCTGACCGCGCTGGTGCGCAAGCTGGGGTTCCCCTGTACGAACACCCTCATGGGCCTCGGCGGCTATCCAGCCACCGATCGCCAGTCCGTCGGCATGCTGGGCATGCATGGCAACTACGAGGCCAATATGGGGATGCATTACTGCGACGTACTGCTCGCAGTCGGTGCCCGCTTCGACGATCGCGTGATCGGCAGCCCGGCCCATTTTGCGTCCGAGCCGCGCAAGATCATCCATATCGATATCGACCCCTCGTCCATCTCTAAGCGCGTGAAGGTGGATGTGCCCATCGTCGGTGACGTGGGGGAAATCCTCGGCGAATTGCTGGCCTTGCTCGACGGTACCTCCGAGCGCTCCAACCAGGAAGCCCTTGGCGACTGGTGGAAGCAGATCGAGGAATGGCGCCGCCGCGATTGCCTCAAGTTCAATCAAGGTACGGATGTCATCAAGCCGCAGTACGTGGTGCAGAAACTCTGGGAAGTGACCGGTGGCGATGCCTTCGTGACGTCTGACGTGGGGCAGCACCAGATGTGGGCGGCTCAGTATTACAAGTTCGACAAGCCGCGTCGCTGGGTGAATTCCGGCGGCTTGGGCACGATGGGTTTCGGCCTGCCTGCTGCAATGGGCGTTCAGTTGGCGCATCCGGGTTCGCCGGTGGCCTGCATCACCGGCGAGGGTTCGGTGCAGATGAACATCCAGGAGCTGTCCACCTGCAAGCAGTTCCGCCTGCCTATCAAGGTGATCCTGCTCAACAACGGCTATCTCGGCATGGTGCGCCAGTGGCAGGAACTGTTCCACGGCAACCGCTATTCCGAGTCCTACATGGACGCCTTGCCCGACTTTACCAAGCTCGCCGAGGCCTATGGCCACGTGGCGCTGCGCGTGCAGAAGCCGGGTGATGTGGAGGATGCGCTGCGTGAGGCGTTCAAGCGCAAGAACGATCTGGTCTTCCTGGACTTCCAAGTGGATCCGACCGAGAACGTGTATCCCATGGTCCAGGGTGGCAAGGGCCTGACCGACATGATCCTGTCCGCCGAGGATCTCTGATTCGCCGGGGGCGTGCCGTGGATGATCTGTCGCGGCCCGCTCCCGAATCGTTACCGACGCTCGACGCCCATTGGTTGCGCGGGTTGATGGTCAGCAAGCAGAAAACACATATGAGACACGTCATCTCCCTTCTCATCGAGAATGAATCCGGCGCGCTGTCGCGCGTCTCCGGGCTGTTTTCCGCCCGTGGTTACAATATCGAATCCCTGACGGTGGCGCCGACTGAAGACGCCTCCCTGTCACGCATGACGATCGTGACGTCCGGTTCGGACGACGTCGTCGAACAGATCACCAAGCAGCTCAACAAGCTGGTTGAAGTGGTGAAAGTGGTCGATCTCTCCGAGTCGGCCCACATCGAGCGCGAACTGATGCTCGTGAAGGTGCGTGCGACCGGCAAGGATCGCGAGGAAATGAAGCGCATGGCGGACATCTTCCGCGGGCGCATCATCGACGTGACCGATACCAGTTACATCATCGAGCTGACCGGCACCCAGGCCAAGCTCGACTCCTTTGTTGGCGCCATCGACGCCGGCCTCATTCTCGAAACCGTGCGCTCCGGCATCTGCGGCGTTGGCCGTGGTGATCGGGTATTGAAAGTGTGATGCGGGGGTGGCGCGGGCTGCACGGCCGGCGCTTCCCTGCAATTTGCTCCTCTTGTATCAGAAAGGCATGAAATGAAGGTTTATTACGATAAGGATGCGGATCTCTCCCTGATCAAGGGCAAGCAGGTCACGATCGTTGGCTACGGTTCCCAGGGCCATGCCCACGCCCAGAACCTGCGCGACTCCGGCGTCAATGTGACGGTCGGCCTGCGCAAGAGCGGCGCTTCCTGGGCCAAGGCCGAAGGCGCTGGCCTGAAGGTTGCCGAAGTGGCCGAGGCTGTTCGCGCTGCCGACGTGGTCATGATCCTGCTGCCGGATGAGAACATCCCCGACGTCTACAAGAACGACATCGAGCCGAACATCAAGCAAGGCGGCGTGCTGGCCTTCGCCCACGGCTTCAACGTGCATTACAACCAGGTCGTGCCCCGTGCCGATCTGGACGTGATCATGGTTGCCCCGAAGGGTCCCGGCCACACCGTCCGTTCCGAGTACCTGAAGGGTGGCGGCGTGCCGTCCCTGATCGCCGTGTACCAGGACAAGTCCGGCAAGGCCCGCGACATCGCCCTGTCCTACGCTGCTGCCAACGGCGGCACCAAGGGTGGCGTGATCGAGACCAATTTCCGTGAAGAAACCGAAACCGACCTGTTCGGCGAACAGGCTGTGCTCTGTGGTGGCGCCGTCGAGCTGGTCAAGATGGGTTTCGAGACCCTGACCGAAGCCGGCTACGCTCCGGAAATGGCCTACTTCGAGTGCCTGCACGAGCTGAAGCTGATCGTCGACCTGATGTACGAAGGCGGCATCGCCAACATGAACTACTCCATCTCCAACAACGCGGAGTATGGCGAGTACGTGACCGGCCCCGAGGTCATCAACGAAGAGTCCCGCTACGCCATGCGTGAAGCCCTCAAGCGCATCCAGACCGGTGAATACGCCAAGATGTTCATCCTGGAAGGCAAGACCAACTACCCGTCCATGACCGCCCGTCGTCGTCTGAACGCCGTGCACCCGATCGAAACCGTCGGTGCCCAGCTGCGTGACATGATGCCGTGGATCAAGGCCAACAAGCTGGTCGATCAGTCCAAGAACTAAGCGGGCTGGCAGGTAGCAAGATCGGGGGACGGAAGTCCCCCGAGTCGTTTCTGGGCCTGCCGCATCCACCTGCGTTACAATCGCAACCGACTCCACATATCGTCCCCTCCATGGCCGATCTGCAATCTCGTAAGCCCCTGCTCAACCCCGAACGGCGTCGCAGGGGGATCTATATCCTCCCCAACCTCTTCACGACTGCAGCCCTCTTCGCCGGCTTTTATGCCATCGTGCAGGCGATGAATGGCCTGTTCGAGCAGGCGGCGGTCGCGATCTTCATCGCGATGGTGCTCGACGGGCTGGATGGTCGCGTGGCCCGCCTGACCCGTACCCAGAGCGCTTTCGGCGCCGAGTACGATTCACTGTCTGACATGGTGTCCTTCGGGGCCGCACCGGCGCTGATCGTATACGAATGGGCGCTGAAGGGCATGGGCAAGCTCGGCTGGATGGCGGCCTTCATCTATTGTGCGGGTGCCGCTCTGCGGCTGGCGCGCTTCAATACCAACATCGACGTCATCGACAAGCGCTATTTCCAGGGGCTGCCCAGTCCGGCGGCGGCGGCGCTGGTGAGCGGCCTGGTGTGGGTGATGCTCGACAACGGCATTGCCGGGCCGGATGTGCGCTGGTATGCCTGCGTGCTGACGATCTTTGCCGGCATCTCGATGGTCAGCAATGTGCTGTTTTACAGTGGCAAGGAAATCAACCTGCGCCGCAGCGTACCCTTCATCGTCATCATCGCGTTCGTGCTGGGCTTCCTGCTGGTGTCCAGCTATCCGCCAGGGGTCCTCTTCGGTCTGTTCCTGTGTTATGCGGTTTCCGGCTATGTGACGAGTGCCTGGGCCTGGCTCAAGGGAACACGCCGCAGTGCCGAGAAGCCGTCCGATGAGAGTGCTCCCGCCGAAAACGCGGATTCCTGAATCGTGCCTGCCCGGCCCCGGCGGAGCACCGGGGCCGGGCAGGTGTGTTTGCCTGTCGTGGTACGGAACGGCAGCTGAGCCGTTCGATCAAAACATCAATAAATCTGGCAGGAGCCAATCATGAACGACCAGTTGATCATTTTCGACACCACCTTGCGTGACGGGGAGCAGAGCCCGGGTGCCTCGATGACGCGGGACGAGAAGCTGCGCATCGCCCGGCAACTGGAGCGTATGAAGGTCAATGTGATCGAGGCGGGTTTCGCCGCGGCGTCCAATGGCGACTTCGAGGCGGTCCGCGCGGTGGCGGAGGCTATCAAGGATTCGACCGTCTGTTCGTTGGCCCGGGCCAACGAAAACGACATCCGGCGCGCCGGCGAGGCCATTCGTCCGGCGGCTTCCGGGCGTATCCACACCTTTATCGCGACCAGCCCGATCCACATGGAGAAGAAGCTGCGCATGAGCCCCGACCAGGTGGTCGAGCAGGCGGTGCGGGCGATTGGCTGGGCGCGGGAATACACCAGCGACATCGAGTTCTCCGCCGAGGATGCCGGTCGTTCCGAGATCGATTTCCTGTGCCGCATTTTCGAGGCGGTCATCAAGGCGGGCGCCACGACCATCAATGTGCCGGATACCGTCGGCTACAACGTGCCGGAGCAGTTTGCGGAGACGATCCGTACGCTGATCGAGCGCGTGCCGAATTCCGACAAGGTGGTGTGGTCGGTGCATTGCCATAACGACCTGGGGCTGGCGGTGGCCAATTCGCTGGCTGCTGTGCGAGCCGGCGCGCGCCAGGTGGAGTGCACCGTCAATGGCCTTGGCGAGCGGGCGGGCAACGCATCGCTGGAAGAGATCGTAATGGCGGTGCGCACGCGCAAGGACATCTTCCAGTGCGACACGCGCATCGACACGACGCAGATCGTGCCGGCCTCCAAGCTGGTGTCCGGCATCACCGGCTTCCCCGTGCAGCCGAACAAGGCGATTGTTGGTGCGAATGCTTTCGCGCATGAGTCCGGCATCCATCAGGATGGCGTGCTCAAACACCGCGAGACCTACGAGATCATGCGTGCCGAGGATGTGGGCTGGACCACCAACAAGCTGGTGATGGGCAAGCACTCGGGGCGTAACGCGTTCCGTTCACGGCTCATCGAGCTCGGTGTCGAGATCAAGTCCGAGGAGCAGCTGAATCACGCCTTCGCGCGCTTCAAGGAGCTGGCGGACAAGAAGCACGAGATCTTCGACGAGGATCTGCAGGCGCTGATGAGCGACGAGAGCGCGGAGCCTCAGGAGCATTTCCGTCTGGTGGCGTCTTCTTTCCATTCCGAGACCGGCGAGACGCCCAGTGCGCGTCTGACCCTGTCCGTCGGTGGCAAGGAGGCCAAGGTCGAGTCCAGCGGTTCAGGGCCGGTGGATGCGGCGTTCAAGGCTATTGAGGCTGTTGCCGAGAGCGGTACCCAGCTGCTCCTGTACTCGGTGAATGCGATCACTACCGGCACCGACGCTCAGGGCGAAGTGACCGTCCGCCTCTCCAAGGAGGACCGGGTGGTCAACGGGCAGGGGGCGGACACCGACATCATCGTCGCGTCCGCGAAGGCCTACCTCAATGCGCTCAACAAACTGCACTCAAAGCTGGAGCGGTTGAATCCCCAGGTCTGACGCACGTCGTATGGTTCAGGGTTTGTCGTCGACGGCAGCCCTGGCCAGTCGTGACGGCGCGGTGTTGCGGGCGTAAATCACCACCGCGATGAAAAAGATCACGCTCAGCACGGCTTCGGCCAGCGCGAGGGCGCTGCCGGGGGGGGCGTCGTTGGTGCGGACCACGCCTTCGGTCAGGTAGAGCAGGATCATCATCGAGCTCCACTGATAGGTGTAGCGTTTGCCGCGCAGAATGCCGAACAGCGCCAGCATCAGCGGGAGGACCTTCAGGGTCATCCAGGATCCGCCGGGGCGCAGGGGGGCCAGGATGGCTTCCCATGCCAGGCACAGGGCGATCAGGAGCAGCAGCGTGATGCTGGCGACGAGGGATAGGGTCTTGGGTGTCATGGGAGCGAGAGCTTTCTGGCAGTTTCGGCAAGTCGCCGGCCAAGAGCAGTGGCGAGGCGTTTTTCCTCTTCGGTGATCAGGGTGTTGTCCTCCTTGCCGGCCCAATGGGTGGCGCCGTAAGGGGAGCCGCCGCTGCGTGTGCGGGTCAGATCGGGCTCGGAAAACGGCAGGCCGACGATCAGCATCCCGTGGTGCAGCAGCGGTGTCATCATCGACAGCAGCGTGCTTTCCTGGCCGCCGTGCTGGCTTGCCGATGACGTGAATACGCAAGCCGGCTTTCCCGCCAGGGCGCCTGACAGCCAGGGCCCGGCAGTGCCGTCCAGGAAGTACTTGACCGGTGCCGCCATGTTGCCGAAGCGGGTAGGGCTGCCGAGTGCCAGGCCGACGCACTCTTCGAGGTCACGGATGTCGGCGTACGGGGCGCCCCGGTCGGGAATGCCATCTTCGATTGCTTCGCAGACGGCAGACACGCGCGGAACGGTGCGCAGGCGGGCGGCCATGCCAGGAACGGATTCGACGCCGCGGGCGATCAGTTCGGCCAGCGCCCGCACCGAGCCCCGATGGCTGTAATAAAGGACAAGAACTTCTTGCATGGTAGAGCCTGCAAAACGGAAGCGCATTATACGTAAATGAACCCGAGCCCTGATTTCCCTCGTTTGCATCGACGCTTGCCGGTGGCACATCTGGCGTCGGCCGTGCTGCGACGATTTCGTGACGGACGGTGTGCGCAGGTTGCCGGCAGCCTGGCGTTTACGACGCTGCTGTCGCTGGTGCCGCTCGTCACGTTGGTGGCCATCGTATTCAGCAAGCTCCCGCAGTCGGCCCGTTTCGGGGATGCGTTGCGCGGCTTCCTTCTCGACAACCTGTTGCCGGACAGAGCCGGCAAGGTCATTGCGACCTATGCACTGCAGTTCAGTGAAAAGGCCGCCAATCTGACGGTTGTCGGTGCGCTGGTGCTGATCGCCACGACGATGATGCTGATGAAGACCATCGACCAGGTCATCAACCAGATCTGGATGATCAACAGCCGCCGCCCGTGGGCAACGCGCCTGGCAGCCTACTGGGCGGCGCTCTCCCTCGGCCCCTTTTTGCTGGCGGGCTGTGTGTTTGCGGCCAGCGCGATGTTGAGCATGTCTCTCGACATCATGAACGAGCCGGTGTGGCTTGAAGGGCTGGGCGTGCGCTTGATCGCCGTGGCCGTCCTGACGGGCGTCTTCGGTACGCTCTATCTGGTGGTTCCCCACTGCAGTGTGCGGGCGAGGGATGCGATGTTTGCGGGCTTATGCGCGGCAACGGGATTTCTCGTCATGCAGCGCCTGTTCGCCATCTATCTCGCGCATTTTCCGAGCTATACGCTGGTCTATGGGGCGTTTGCGGCCGTGCCGATCTTTCTGCTGTGGCTGTATCTGTCCTGGATCGTGATTCTTCTTGGTGCCGTTCTTGCTGCCGTTCTGCCAGAGCGCAAGCTGGTGCATGCCCTGCTGCCGGCCTTTCCTGGGCGGGATCTTTTCGTGGCGTTGCTGGCGCTGAGAGAACTCGTGGGCGCCCAGCGGGAAGGGGGGGCGAGGACGATGGTGCAACTCGCCGAGTTGTCGGCCGTCGGGCATGACGACATGCGGAGGACCTTGGAGGTTCTCGAGTCGGCAGGGATTGCGGCGCGTCTCGACGGAGGTGGTTGGTTACTCGTAAAAGCCGCCGATGCAGTGCCGCTGGCGGAGGTTGGCAGCCTTTTTGGCTGGGGGCGGCTACCCGACGTGTGGCGGGCCGGTGCGACCTCTGCTGCCGAGGTGTGTGAATGCTGGGATGCAATGCTCGCGAATTTCGACCAAGCGACGGCCCGGCCGATCGCGAGCCTGCGTTCTCAGGGGGCTTAAAGCGGGTAGGGGTCGATCTCGTACTGGAAGAGCTCGACGGCCGACGTCTGCATGTCGAGGCTCAGGAGGCGGCCCTGGGCCACGTAAAGTCGATTGGTGTCGGACACGAGCATGAAACGCCGGGCGGAATAGGTGCCGGCCGGAGCGAGAATGGCCTGCTGGCGCCCCAGGGCGGCAATGGGAGGTAGGACCAATGCAGGGCGCATCGGGCGGGTGTGGTTTGCGCTGCGGAAGCCTACTGTGACCGGTTTGGCGGTGTTGGCGATGACCTGCAGGCCGAGTTCGACCTGTTCCGGGGTTTCCGTGCGGATCCAGCGCACGACGCACAGGGTCCAGGGGTCATCATCGCTGCGGCGCAGGGCCAGGGCCATGCCGGCGATGAGCTCCGAGGCCGCTCCGGTAACCTGCATGATCGCGTAGCCGGTCGGACTTTCGTTGATCACCATCCATTCCGACGTGTGATGTTCCTGTTGGGCGGCGCCGGTTTCGCGGAGCATCTTCCAGATTGTGTCGAGGCCGGAGCAGACGCGAACCGCATACTGATTGCGGCGCCGTGAGTGCTCCCGGTGCGGCGGCGTGGCCCAGTACTCCCGTGCCCGGCGCAGCAGGGTGGCTGCTTCGGTGGCCGAAAGCAGGGCGGGCAGTCCATCCAGGGATGGCGTTTCCGCTTCGAGGGCCTCGATCCACGTCGTGGCCTTGCGCGCGAGTTCTTCGGCAGAGAAGTAGATGAGGCCTTCCACCGGCGGCGGGGGGCGGCGCTTGTCCGAAATCGGCGGGGTGTCCTGGTCCGGGTCGATCCAGAACCAGCCAAGGTCGTCGTCGCCCGGTGGTGTGTAACCGATGTTGGTGTCGCCGGCCGTTGCATCCAGCAAGTCCGCGAGCCAGCATGTCTCCGAGCCGGTCAGGCCTTCGGGTTGGGCGGCAAAGAATGCCAGCAGGAATTTATAGGCTGTGTCGGCCTCGCTGTTATCGCTGCGCTTGTCCGCCAGGCCGGCCAGAAACAGCGCATGTGCCCGCAGCCAGAAGCCGTAGGGGGCGCTGTTGCCAGCCAGGTGGGCAATGACGAATTGCTCGCAGAGGACTTTCAAGCCCCTGGCGCTGGTGGCCTGTGGCTGCCGACCGTTCCTGGCGGGCCGCTGGTGGGCATCCTTCAGGCTGTCTTCGTAGGCCGTGGCGAGTTTGCCGAAGGCCGAAACCAGGCGCGTGGCAGAACGGTGAAGGCTGACGTTGAGTGGCAGGGCCGTGGCGGCGAGCTTCTGCCGGAACATCCGGCTGATCTGAATGCCCCGGGCTTGCAGTAGATCGAGGCAGCGCTGGAGTTGCCCCTGGCCGACCTCGGGGCGCGTCAAGTCTTCCACGTGACGTACGAAAGCCGCCAGTTCGAGTTCCGCGTCGGACGACAGCTCGGTAGTGAGCCAGTCGAGAACAGGGGCTGTGCGGTCGGAAAGGGGGGAGTCGGCGGCGCTCATTGCCTGCGGTATGTTTTGGCCAAGCGCATATTGTAAATAACTTCCCTGCAAACAGGTGCTGATATGACCGGTTGAAGCATTCCGGAGTAGCTGCAATGGCCTTGCAGGGCACCTTTGGCTGGCTGCAATCCATCCATCTGTTTCCTTGCGGATTTCCCCAGCGTGATTTATTATCCAACGTTTTTCCATTCCATCGGATCAAGAACAGTCATGGTTGTCATTCGTCTCGCCCGTAGCGGCTCCAAGAAGCGCCCTTTCTACAACATCGTCGCCGCCGATTCCCGCAATCGTCGTGATGGCCGTTTCATCGAGCGTATCGGTTACTACAACCCGGTTGCTTCCGGTAACGCCACCGGTCTCGTCGTGAACGCCGAGCGCCTGGCTCACTGGGAAGGCACTGGTGCCCAGCTGTCCGAAACCGTTGCCCGTCTGGTCAAGCAGGCCGCCAAGGCTGCTGCCTGAGTTGGCTGAGCAGCATCCCGGTCTTCCGCCTGCCGAGCAGATGATCGTACTGGGGCGCATTGCGGCCCCTTATGGCGTGGGAGGCTGGGTAAAGGTTCATCCTTTCGGGGATGATCCTTTGTCGTGGAAAAAAATGCCACAGTGGTGGCTCGGAACGGATCCGGAAGGCGCGGACTGGACCCCTTATACGCTGAAGGGCTGCAAGGCCCATGGCAAGGCGGGTGGTTTGGTGGCGGCTTTCGAGGAAGTGCCGGACCGCAACGGGGCTGAGGCCATCGACGGTTTCTATATCGCCGTGCCGCGGGATGCATTGCCGAAGCCTGAAGAGGGCGAGTATTACTGGGCCGATCTGATCGGTCTGGAAGTGCTCAACACCTCGGACGTGCGCCTCGGTGTCGTGAAGGGTTTGCTGTCGACCGGTGCCCATGATGTGCTCCAGGTGCAGGATGGTGACGTCGAACGGCTCATTCCCTTTGTGGCCAGTTACGTGACCGACGTCGATGCCGATGCTGGCCGTATTCTCGTTGAGTGGGAGGCGGACTGGTGACGGTAGTCGGCGGCCGCAAGGCCTACGACGTCGTGAGCCTGTTTCCCGAGATGTTCTCCGCGTTGACGGAGTTTGGCATCACGGGGCGTGCACGGGAGCGCGGGCTGTACGAACTGAGCTGCTGGAATCCCCGGGACTTTGCAGAAGATCGTTACCGTACCGTGGATGACCGCCCATATGGCGGCGGCCCGGGCATGGTGATGTTGCCGGGCCCGCTGGAGAAATCCATCAGGGCTGCACATGCGCGCCAGCAGGAAAGCGCGGGTGTGGCGGGGAGGGTGATCTACCTGTCTCCGCAGGGGCGTCCGCTGGACCATCGGCGTGTGCTGGAACTGGTTGCTGAGCCTGCACTCGTTCTGCTCTGTGGTCGCTACGAAGGGATCGATCAGCGTTTGATCGATCGCTGCGTTGATGAAGAGATTTCTCTGGGTGACTTTGTCCTTTCGGGGGGGGAGTTGCCGGCAATGGTTTTGCTCGATTCGATGATCCGGCAATTGCCGGGGGCATTGAATGATGAAGACTCTGCCATCGAAGATTCCTTCGTCGATGGCCTGCTCGATTGCCCGCATTACACGCGGCCTGTCGAGTACGAGGGCGTGTCTGTGCCCAGTGTCCTCATGTCCGGCAATCACGCCGAGATTCGGCGCTGGCGCCTGCAGCAGTCGCTGGGGCGCACGGAGCTGCGGCGGCCGGACTTGCTGGATGGGCGCAAGTTGAGCAAGGAAGAGTTTCGTTTGCTGGAGGCATTCCGGCAGACTGAAGGAAAGCCGGAGGCTTGATGTCCGGTTTTCATAACAAAGCCGTGTACCAGGTGGCGACCTGCTCTGCACGAAAGGCCACTGGCCCATATTTTTTCAGGAGTTACGCATGAACCTCATTCAGCAGCTCGAGCAGGAAGAAATCACCCGCCTGACCCAAGGCAAGACGATTCCGGAATTCGCTCCTGGCGACACCGTTATCGTGCAGGTCAAGGTCAAGGAAGGTAACCGTGAGCGTCTGCAGGCCTACGAAGGTGTCGTGATCGCCAAGCGCAATCGCGGCCTCAACTCCGCCTTCATCGTTCGCAAGATCTCTTCCGGCGAAGGCGTGGAGCGTACGTTCCAGACCTATTCCCCGCTGGTTGCCAGCATCGAGGTAAAGCGTCGCGGTGACGTCCGTCGCGCCAAGCTGTACTACCTGCGCAGCCGCTCCGGCAAGTCTGCCCGTATCAAGGAAAAGCTGGACTACAAGTCCTTCGCTGCCAAGGCTGCCGCCAAGGCCTAAGTTTCCGCGGTACAAAAAAACGGAACCCTCGGGTTCCGTTTTTTTGCCCCTTGCATCGACTGTGGGGCGCTGTCTGCTGCGAGCCTTCCGTTCAGCCGCGCTTGTTCCGTTCGATTAGTGCGTAGGCCGAGTGATTGTGGATCGACTCGAAGTTCTCTGATTCGACGACGTAGGCGTCGATGCGGCCTTCCCGGTTGAGGGCGCCGGCAACGTCCCGAACCATGTCCTCGACGAACTTTGGGTTGTCGTAGGCGCGCTCGGTGACGAACTTTTCATCGGGGCGCTTGAGCAGCCCGTATAGCTCGCAGGAGGCCTGTTCTTCGACGAGCTGGACCAGTTCCTCGATCCACAGGTGATTGTTGGTGGTGGCGGTCACCGTGACGTGGGAGCGCTGGTTGTGGGCGCCGTACTCGGAGATCTTCTTGGAGCACGGGCACAGGCTGGTTACCGGAACGACGACCTTCATGGTGAAGTCGTAGTTGCCCCCTTCGCGGATTTCACCGATGAAGGTGACTTCGTAGTCCATCAGGCTCTGCACGCCGGAAACCGGGGCGGCCTTGTTGATGAAATAAGGAAAGGTCATTTCCACGTGGCCGGTTTCGGCTTCGAGTTTCCTGACCATCTCCCGCAGCATCGGCTCGAAGGATTCGACGGAGATTTCCCGTTCGTGGCTGTTGAGGATTTCTACGAAGCGGGACATGTGCGTCCCCTTGAAGTTGTGGGGCAGGCCCACGTACATGTTGAACACCGCGATGGTGTGCTGGATGCCGCCGCTCTTCTTGTCCTGAACCTTGATGGGGTGGCGGATCGCCTTGATGCCCACCTTGTTGATGGCCAGCTGGCGTGAATCGGCGGAGTTCTGTACGTCGGGGATCGGGGTTGGGGCTTCGCAGGTGGTCATGACTGTTCTCGGTAAATCTCGTTGGGGAATGGGGGTCTGGCGCCCCTCGATGGATTTGATCCTATCATTCCCGACAAAAGCGCTCAACTATTCGTCCGACTGGCTTCTTCGATTCGTTTGAGGATGCCTACGGCGTCGAGGCCGACTTCGGCCATGAGCTGGTGTTGGTCGCCGTGGTCGATGAAACGGTCCGGAAGGCCCAGTTGCAGCACCTGGACGGTCTTGCCCGCTTCTTTCAGGACGCGGATGACCTCCGATCCGGCGCCGCCGATGGTGGCATTTTCCTCGAGGGTGACGAGGATCTCGTGGCTGTCGGCCAGTTCGAGGATCAAGTCGCGGTCGATGGGTTTCACGAAGCGCATGTTGGCCACGGTGGCGTCGAGCGTGTCGGCGACCTGCAGTGCGGTGCCGAGCAGGCTGCCGAAGGCGAGCAGGGCGTGGCGGCTGCCGTTGCGGCGGATCTCGCCCTTGCCGATCGGCAGCGCCTGCATGTGCCTTTCCGGCTGGATGCCGAGGCCGCTGCCGCGCGGGTAGCGGACGGCGGTCGGGCCGTCGTGGTGGTAGGCCGTGTACAGCATCTGCCGGCATTCGTTTTCATCGGCCGGACAGAAAATGGTCAGGTTCGGCACGCAGGCCAGGTAGGATAGGTCGAAGGCGCCGTGGTGGGTGGCGCCGTCGGCGCCGACCAGGCCGGCGCGGTCGATGGCCATCATGACCGGCAGGTTCTGCAGTGCGATGTCGTGGATCAGCTGATCGTAGGCGCGCTGCAGGAAGGTGGAGTAGATGGCCACCACCGGCTTGAAGCCTTCGCAGGCCAGGCCGGCGCCGAAGGTCAGGGCGTGCTGCTCGGCAATCCCGACGTCGTAATAGCGATCCGGGTATTCGTGGGCGAAGCGCACCATGCCCGAGCCCTCGCGCATGGCTGGGGTGATGGCGACGAGGCGCTTGTCGGCAGCGGCCATGTCGCACAGCCAGTCGCCGAAGACCTGGGTGTAGGTCAGCTTGCCGCCACCCTTTCCGGCGGTGATGCCGGCAGCGTGATCGAACTTGGAAACCCCGTGATAGAGGATCGGGTCGGCTTCGGCCAGCTTGTAGCCCTGGCCCTTGCGGGTAATCACGTGCAGGAATTGCGGGCCCTTGAGGGTGCGCAGGTTCTGCAGGGTTGGGATTAGGGCCTCGAGGTCGTGGCCGTCGATCGGGCCTATGTAGTTGAAGCCGAACTCCTCGAACATCGTGCCGGGCATCATCATGCCCTTCACGTGCTCCTCGGTGCGTTTCGCCAGCTCGAAGACCGGCGGCGGCAGGTTTTCGAGGAAGCGTTTGCCGATGGTTCTGGCGCCGTTGTACAGGCGGCCGGAGAGTAGGCGGGAGAGGTGCTTGTTAAGGGCGCCGACGGGCGGCGAGATGGACATCTCGTTGTCGTTGAGAATGACCAGCAGGTTGGTGTCGCTGATGTCACCGGCGTTGTTCAGCGCTTCGAAGGCCATGCCGGCCGACATCGCGCCATCACCGATGATGGCAATCGCACGCCGATCTTCGCCGCGCAGGCGGGCGGCTTCGGCCATGCCGAGGGCGGCCGAGATCGAGGTGGAGGAGTGGGCTGTGCCAAACGTGTCGTAGGGGCTTTCGCAGCGGCGCGGAAAGCCGGAGATGCCCTGGTACTGGCGCAGTCCGGCCATGGCCTCGCGGCGGCCTGTCAGCACCTTGTGGGCGTATGTCTGATGGCCCACATCCCAGACCACGCGGTCGTCGGGGGTGTTGAACACGTAATGCAGGGCAATGGTTAGCTCCACGGTTCCCAGATTCGACGACAGATGCCCGCCGGTGCGGGAAACGGAGTCGATCAGGAAGTTGCGCAGCTCGTCGGCCAGCTTGGGGAGTTCGCCGGGGTCGAGCTGGCGTAGGTCCGCAGGAGAGGTGATGCTGTCCAGCAGGCTGGTACGAGGTTTGGCGGGCTGCGTTGCGAAGGGCATTCCGGGATACCGGGTCGTTAATGGGTATTCTTTGTTGTCGGTCTGCTGGCCTCAGAACTGGCGGCGAACGATGAAGCGCGTGAGTTCGGACAGGCGCTGGGCGTCGTCACCAAAGGCGGCGAGGCTGCTCAGAGCGCTCTGGCACATTTCTTCGGCCAGTTCGCGGGCGCGGCTGACGCCGAGCAGGCTGACATAGGTGGGCTTGTCGTTCGCGGCGTCCTTGCCGGCGGTTTTACCGAGGGTGGCGGTGTCCGCTTCGGCGTCGAGAATGTCGTCGACGACCTGGAACAGCAGACCGATGATCTTGCCGACGTGATCGAGGGAGGCCAGTGCATCGGCGCCCAGCGGGCGGCCACATTGGGCGCCGAGGGCGATCGACGCGCGGATGAGGGCGCCGGTCTTGTGGATGTGCATGAATTCCAGTTCGGCCAGGCTGAGCTCCAGGCCGACGGAGGCCAGGTCGATGGCCTGGCCGCCCGCCATGCCCCGGGAGCCGGATGCTGCGGCGAGCTGGCGGATCATGCCGATTTGCTGAGTAGGATCGTCGCAGACGGTGGCGTCGGCAATGTGCTGGAAAGCCAGTGTCTGGAGGGCGTCGCCGACCAGCAGGGCGGTGGCGTCGTCGTACTCCACGTGCACGGTCGGCTTTCCGCGCCGCAATGCGTCGTCATCCATGCAGGGCATGTCGTCATGCACCAGCGAGTAGGCATGGATCATCTCCAGGGCGCAGGCGACCCGATCAAGGCGCGCCAGATCAGCCTGGGCGAGCTGCCCGGCAGCGTGCACGAGCAGCGGACGAACGCGCTTGCCGCCGCCCAGCACCGCATAGCGCATGGCCTGATGGAGGCGCTGGGGGGCAATGTCGGTGGCCGGCAGGGCCTGGTCGAGGGCGATCTCGGTGCGTTGCTGGATGTCGCCCATCCACTGGCTGAAACTGCGTGTGCTCATGCCTGGGACTGCTCCGGGTTGGTGGTGCCGTTCTCGACGACGCGGATGCTCTGCTCGGCCTTGTTCAGCACGTCCTGGCAGTGACGTAGCAGGGCGGTGCCGCGCTCGTAGGCGGAAAGGGATTGCTCGAGGGACAGCGAACCGTTTTCCATTTCCTGGACGATGGACTCGAGTTCGGAAATGGTCGACTCGAAATTGTTGGGTGTTTTGGCGGAGGCGGATTTGACCATGGGCAGCCGATTCGACTGGAGCAAAGCGTAAAAATAGCCTATGGCCCGGCTACAGGTCAAACGCGTAATACTATATAATAACGTGCTTTACGTTTCGGGCTTTCGCTTTGAATCAGGGGGTTCGGGATGTCTGACATCGCTTCTCAGGCACAGCTTTCTCCGGCGGTTTCCCAATTGCCGGTCTCGTGGTATTTCGACGAAAAGGTCTTCGAATTGGAGAAGCGTCTCCTCTTCGATGCTGGGCCCGGCTACGTCGGCCACGAGCTGATGGTGCCGGAAGTCAATCAATACCGGTCGCTGGAATGGCTCGACCATTCGAACCTGTTGATCAACCGGGAAGACGGCTTTTACCAGATGTCCAACGTCTGCCGTCATCGTCAGGCGATCATGTTGCAGGGCTCCGGTGTTGCCGACCGAAATATCGTCTGCCCGATTCATCGCTGGACTTACAACCCGGATGGCCTGCTGATCGGTGCGCCGCACTTCGCCGAGAACCCCTGCCTCAATCTGCAACGCCAGAAGCTGGATAACTGGCATGGGCTGTTGTTTAAGGGGCCGCGTGCGGCGTCGGCGGACCTTGCCGGCATGCAGGTGGCCAGCGAGCTCAACTTTGCCGGCTACAAGCTCGACAAGGTCGAGATCCACGAGTGCAACTACAACTGGAAGACCTTCATCGAGGTCTACCTCGAGGATTACCACGTCGAGCCCTATCATCCGGGGCTTGGCCAGTTCGTGACCTGCGACGATCTCACCTGGCAGTTCGGTGAATGGTATTCCGTGCAGCGTGTCGGTATCACTTCGCTGAAGAAGCCCGGCTCCCCCGCTTACAAGCGTTGGCATGAGGCGGTGCTCAACTATCACGGCGGCGAGATGCCCAAGCACGGAGCCATCTGGTTGACCTATTTCCCCAACATCATGGTCGAGTGGTATCCCCATGTGCTGGTGGTTAGCACGCTGATCCCAACGGACGTGAACAAGACCACCAATGTGGTCGAGTTCTACTATCCGGAAGAGATTCTCGAATTCGAGCGCGATTTCGTCGAGGCCGAGCAGGCTGCCTATATGGAAACCGCCATCGAGGACGACGATATCGGCGAGCGTATGGACCGTGGCCGTCTTGCACTGCTGAAGGCGGGCCGTAGCGAGGTTGGCCCCTATCAGTCGCCTTATGAGGATGGGATGCAACACTTTCACGAGTTCTACCGGCGGATCATGCAGCCGCACCTTTGAGCCGATGGTGGCTGCTGCGGAGTGTTGATGTGCGCAGCAGTCCTTCCGCTGCTTTGAATGAAAAAAGCCCCCGAGTGCAGTCGGGGGCTTTTTTTGTGGCTACCGCGCGAGCGCCGGAGTTTCAAGAGCAGGGGGGAGGGCAGGCTTTGTCGGGGCGATGCCCCTTGAGCCTCTTATTGGCCAGCGTTGCCCTGGAGTTCCTTCGGGAGCGGGAAGGTCACTTTTTCCGGTACGCCTTCAAGCTGGCGAACGGAGGCTGCGCCCAGTTCCTTGAGGCGGGTGATCACGGAGTCGACCAGCACTTCCGGTGCTGAGGCGCCGGCGGTCACGCCGATACGCAGTTTTCCGACGATCCATGCGGGGTCGATGGCCGCGGCGTTATCGACGAGATAGGCGGGAACATTCAGCAGTTCGGCTACCTCGCGCAGGCGGTTGGAGTTGGAGCTGTTCGGCGATCCGACCACCAGTACCAGATCCGACTGGGGTGCCATGAACTTCACGGCATCCTGGCGGTTCTGCGTCGCGTAGCAGATGTCGTCCTTCTTGGGGCCGACGATCTCCGGGAAGCGCACCCGCAGGGCCGCGACGATGGCGCCGGCGTCATCTACGGACAGTGTGGTCTGCGTGACGTAGGCCAGCATGTCGGGTTTGGTGACCTGAAGGTTCGCTACATCTTCGACAGACTCCACCAGATAGATGCCGTCGCGGACCTGACCCATCGTGCCTTCCACCTCGGGATGCCCCTTGTGGCCGATCATGATCAACTCACGCCCCTGGTCGCGCATACGGGCAACTTCCAGGTGAACCTTGGTGACGAGCGGGCAGGTGGCGTCGAAAACCCGCAGCCCGCGGGCCTCGGCTTCGGTGCGAACGGCCTGGGATACGCCGTGGGCGCTGAAGATGACGGTATTGCCGGCGGGAACGTCGGCCAGCTCTTCGATGAAGATTGCTCCCTTGGCGCGCAGGCCATCCACCACGAAGCGGTTGTGCACGACTTCGTGGCGCACATAGATGGGCGCACCGAACTGGGTGAGGGCGCGTTCGACGATCTCGATGGCGCGTTCAACGCCGGCGCAGAAGCCGCGGGGGGTGGCGAGCAATACTTCCATCGGATACCTCGGGTGTGTTCAGTTGATGCCGATCACTTCGACTTCGAAGCGGATCGACTTGCCGGCCAGCGGGTGGTTGAAATCGATCACCGCATGGGTGTCGAGGACTTCGCGGATCAGGCCCGGATAGCGGGTGCCGTCGGGCGCGGTGAACTCCATGATGACCATCGGCGCCACTTCGGCGTCGGCGGGGAAATCTTCCAGGCGAACCTTTTCGACCAAGTCTTCACGGTGCACGCCGAAGGCGTTTTCCGGCTCGAGCAGGAAGGTATGGTGCTCGCCGACGGTGATCCCGGCCAGGCAGCGCTCCAGCGCCGGGGCGATGTCGCCGTGGCCCAGCTGCATGGTGGCCGGTTTGGACTCGAAGGTGCTGATGAGGGGCTGCCCGTTGTCGAGGGAGATCCGGTAGTGGAGGGTCAGCAGGCTGTCGGGCTGGACGATCTGGGTCATGAGAGCTTCTCTTGGGCAGGGGCGTGGCGATGCTCGCGCAGTTGGGCAACGATCATCAGGATCACGCCCACCGTGATGGCGGAGTCCGCCACGTTGAAGGCCGGCCAGCCGTAGCGGCCGATATGGAAATACAGGAAGTCGACCACGGCGCCAAAGACGAAGCGGTCGATCACGTTGCCGATGGCGCCGCCGATGATCAGCGAGAACGCCAGCGGCTGCAGCAACTCGTGCTGGTGGCGCGCCAGCAGGCGCAGCAGCCAGCCACAGATGCCGGCTGCCAGGGCCACGAAGAACCAGCGTTGCCAGCCGGCCTGGTCAGCCAGGAAGCTGAAGGCAGCCCCTGGGTTGAAGGCGAGCACCAGATCGAAGAAGTCGGTGATGTGGATGACTTCGCCGTTGCGCAGCGCGCCGCGGACGAGGTGCTTGGTCCATTGGTCGGCCAGCACGATTATGGCGGCGAGGCCGATCCAGTTGCCGAGGCGTAGTTTCAAGGGCTGCACTCCTGCGGTTTTACAAGGCTCAGGCGGCCGAGCGGGCTTCGCCGGCGCCGTGCAGGTTGGACGTGCAGCGGCCGCAAAGTTCCGGATGCGCTGCATCGTGACCGACGTCTTCCCGGTAGTGCCAGCAGCGCTCGCACTTCTTGTGCTCCGACGGGGTGACGACGATGCTCTCGTCGGCTTCGTTGTCGACGCGGACCAGCGTCGTCTTCGAGCAGATCAGCACGAAGCGCAGATCGTCAGCGAGGCTGGCCAGGGTGTCGTACTTGGCGCCGGCCGCGCGGATTTCCACCTCGGCCTGCAGCGATGAGCCGACCTTGCCTTCGGTACGGACCGATTCGATGACCTTCAGCACGTCGGCGCGGGCGGCGCGGATCGCGTTCCAGCGTTCCAGCAGCGCCTCTTCGGCGTTCTGGGCGGGCAGCTGGTGGAATGTGTGCAGCATCACGCTGTCTTCCGCGTCCTGGCTCAGCAGTTGCCAGATTTCTTCGGCGGTGAAGGAGAGGATCGGCGCCATCAGCTTCACGACGGCCTGCAGAACGTGCCACAGGGCGCTCTGTGCGGAGCGGCGGGCCAGGGAGTCGGGCTTGGTGGTGTAGAGGCGGTCCTTCAGGATGTCCAGCCAGAAACCGCCGAGATCCTCGGAGCAGAAGGTCTGGAGCGCCTGCACCACGCGGTGGAATTCGTAGCGGTCGTAGTCGGCCTGGGCCTGGGCCTGCAGTTGGCGGGTGAAGGCCAGGGCGTAGCGGTCGATCTCGAACCACTGCTCCACGGGCAGCATGTCCGTGCCGGCATCGAAGTCGGCGATGTTGGCCATGAGGAAGCGCAGGGTGTTGCGGATGCGGCGGTAGGATTCCACCACGCGGGCCAGGATCTCCTTCGACATGGCCAGCTCGCCCGAGTAATCGGTGGCGGCAACCCACAGGCGCAGGATCTCGGCACCCATCTTGTCGGTGACTTCCTGGGGCAGGATGGTGTTGCCCAGGGACTTGCTCATCTTGCGGCCTTGCTGGTCCACGGTGAAGCCATGGGTGAGCAGGGCCTTGTAGGGCGGGTGGCCGTCGATGGCGGCGCCGGTGAGCAGGGACGAATGGAACCAGCCGCGGTGCTGGTCCGAGCCTTCCAGGTAGAGGTCGGCGCGGGGGCCGGTGGCGTGGCCGTCGTTGTGGGAGCCGCGCAGCACGTGCCAGTGGGTCGTGCCGGAATCGAACCAGACGTCTAGGGTGTCGCTGATCTTGTCGTACTGGGGTGCTTCGGTGCCGAGCAGCTCGGCGGCATCCAGCTTGAACCAGGCTTCGATGCCTTCTTTCTCGACGCGTTGGGCAACCTCTTCCATCAGCTCGACGGTGCGCGGATGCAGCTCGCCGGTTTCCTTGTGAAGGAAGAAGGGGATCGGCACGCCCCAGTTGCGCTGGCGAGAGATGCACCAGTCGGGCCGGTTGGCGATCATGGACTGCAGGCGGGGCTTGCCCCAGGCCGGGTAGAAAGCGGTGGCCTCAACGCCGGCCAGGGCTTTTTCGCGCAGGGACTTGCCGTCCGTGGGCAGGCGGTCCATGCCGACGAACCACTGGGCGGTGGCGCGGTAGATCACCGGAGTCTTGTGGCGCCAGCAGTGCATGTAGCTGTGCATGACGCTGCCGTGGGAGAGCAGGTTGCCGACTTCCGTGAGCTTGTCGCAGATGGCCTGGTTGGCCTTCCAGATGGTCAGGCCGCCGAAGAAGGGCAGTTCATCCACGTAAACGCCGTCGCCCTTGACGATTGAGATGATCTCGTCGTTGCCGCGGCCGTAGACACGCCAGGCGTTGAAGTCGTCCACGCCGTGAGCCGGCGCGCTATGCACGATGCCGGTGCCCGCGTCGAGGCCCACGTAGTCGGCCAGGTACACCGGAGAGGCGCGATCATAGAGGGGGTGACGGAATTCCAGGCGCTCCAGGGCTTTACCCTTGGTGGTCGCCAGCACCGCGCCTTCGCGACCGTAGCGCTTCAGGCTGTCTTCCACCAGGTCGGTGGCCAGGACCAGCAGGCGGTCGCCGGTATCCACGAGGGCGTACTCGTGCTCCGGGTGGATGTTGAGGGCCTGGTTGGCCGGGATGGTCCAAGGGGTGGTGGTCCAGATCACCGCATAGGCGGTCTTGGGCAGGCTGGCGAGGCCGAAGGCGGCAGCCAGCCTGAGGGCGTCACCCTCGCTGATCGGGAAGGCCACGTCGATGGTCGGGGACTTCTTGTCGGCGTATTCGACTTCGGCTTCGGCCAGCGCGGAGCCGCAGTCGAAACACCAGTTCACCGGCTTGAGGCCCTTGAACACGTAGTTCTGCTTGACCATTTCAGCCAGCGCGCGGATTTCGCCGGCCTCGTTGGAGAAGTTCATGGTCAGGTAGGGATTGTCCCAGTCGCCCAGGACGCCCAGACGGATGAACTCCTTCTTCTGCACTTCCACCTGCTCGGCGGCGTAGGTGCGGCACAGTTCACGGACCTTGTCGGCGGGCAGGTTCTTGCCGTGGGTGACTTCGATCTTGTGTTCGATCGGCAGACCGTGGCAGTCCCAGCCGGGTACGTAGGGCGCATCGAAGCCTGCCAGGGTCTTGGAGCGGACGATGATGTCCTTGAGGATCTTGTTCAGCGCATGACCCAGGTGCAGGTTGCCGTTGGCGTACGGGGGACCGTCGTGCAGCACGAACTTGGGCCGGCCGGCCGACGTCTTGCGGATCTTCTGGTAGAGCTTGCGCTGCTGCCAGTCGGCGATCCAGGCGGGCTCGCGCTTGGCGAGGTCACCGCGCATCGGGAAGGGTGTGTCGGGCAGGTTCAGGGTCTTGCGATTGTCGGACATGGTCGGGGCGTGAATTCAGAGGGGATTCTGGACGAAGTAGGCGCGGGCCTCTTCGGCGTCGCGGGCGATCTGGGCGGTAAGGGCTTCGAGGCTGTCGTAGCGCTCCTCATCCCGTTGCTTGCGCAGGAAATTGACCCGCAGGTGGGCGTCGTAGCAGTCGGCGCTCCAGTCGAACAGGTGGACTTCGAGGGTCGCGCGGCCGGCGTCGTTGATGGTGGGCCGCACGCCGATGCTCGCCACGCCGGGCCAAGGCTTGTCGGCCAGGCCGTCGACGCTGACGGTGTAGATGCCCATCAGCGGCGGGCTGCGGTGCTTGAGCTGGATGTTGGCGGTCGGAAAGCCGATCGTACGGCCGATCTTGTCGCCGTGCATGACCCGGCCGCTGATGCTGTACGGGCGGCCGAGCAGGCGGGCGGCGTGGGGCATGTCGCCGTCGGAAAGTGCCTCACGGATTGCCGAACTGGAGACGCGCTCGCCGTCATGGACCAGGGTGTGCATGGCCTCGACAGCGAAGCCTGCCGTCTGGCCGGCCTGCTGCAGCATCGCGAAATCGCCCTTGCGGCCTTTGCCGAAGCGGAAGTCGTCGCCGATCATCAGGTCGCGCACGCCGAGCCCGCGGATCAGGATGTCCTCGATGAACTGCTCGGCGGTGAGCGACGCGAAGCGGGCGTTGAAGCGGCCGATATAGAGGCGGTCCACACCCTGGGCCGCCAGGAGCTGGATCTTTTCACGCAGGGATGTGAGCCGGCGCGGCCGGTTCTCGTGGGCGAAATACTCGCGCGGATGGGGCTCGAAGGTGAGCACCGAAGCGGGCAGGCCGGTGGCGCGCGCCTTTGCGGTGAGTTTCGCCAGCAACGCCTGGTGGCCGCGGTGCACGCCATCGAAGTTGCCGATGGTGAGCACGCAGCCGTGTTCGGTGCGTTCGGGAATTCCGCGGAAAACCTGCATGGAGGAATGCTGGTAAAAGGCGCGATTATAGCGGCAAGGGCCGGGTGGGCGAAGCATCCCCGGCTTACAGGCCGCTTACTCTCCCTGGCCGGCCCGTTCCCGGTGGAAGCGGGCGACGTAATCGTTCAGCGTGCCGCCGGCGATGGCGTCGCGCAGCTCGCGCATCAGCTGCTGGTAGTAATGCAGGTTATGGATGGTGGCCAGCCGCGCGCCGAGGATCTCGTTGAGGCGATTGAGGTGGTGCAGGTAGCCGCGGGAAAAGTTGCGGCAGGTGTAGCAGTCGCAGGATTCGTCCAGCGGCCGGGTGTCCGACTTGTGGCGCGCGTTTCGGATCTTGATGTCGCCGTGGCGGGTGAACAGCCAGCCGTTGCGCGCGTTGCGGGTGGGCATCACGCAGTCGAACATGTCGATGCCGGCCTGCACCGAGAAGACGATGTCTTCTGGTGTGCCGACGCCCATCAGGTAGCGCGGCTTGTGCTGGGGCAGGCGCGGCGCGGTGTGGTGCAGGATGCGCTGCATGTCGTCCTTGGGCTCGCCAACCGACAGGCCGCCGATGGCGTAGCCATGGAAACCGATCTCTTCGAGGCCGGCGAGGGATTCGTCACGCAGGTTTTCGTACATGCCGCCCTGGACGATGCCGAACAGCGCGTTGTCGTTCTCGAGTCGGTTGAATTCGTCCTTGGAGCGCTGCGCCCAGCGCAGGGACATGCGCATGGAGTCTGCAGCCTCGGTCACCGTGGCCGGGTAGGGCGTGCATTCGTCGAAGATCATCACCACGTCGGAATTGAGCACCTTCTGGATGCGCATTGATTCCTCGGGGGTGAGGAACAGCTTGTCGCCATTTACCGGTGAGCTGAAGCGCACGCCTTCTTCGCTGATCTTGCGCAGCGCGCCAAGGGAGAACACCTGGAAGCCGCCGGAGTCGGTGAGGATCGGGCCGTCCCAGGCCATGAACTGGTGCAGGCCGCCGAAGGCTTCCATCACTTCCAGGCCGGGGCGCAGCCACAGGTGGAAGGTGTTGCCTAGGCAGATCTGGGCGCCGATGTCGCGCAGGTCCTGCGGCGAGATGCCCTTGACGGAGCCATAGGTGCCGACCGGCATGAAGGCCGGGGTGTCCACGGTGCCGTGGTTGAGGGTCAGGCGGCCGCGGCGGGCGGCGCCGTCGGTGGCGAGGAGTTCGTATTTCATTGGGAATTCCGGGTGAGGAACATGGCGTCGCCGTAGCTGAAGAAGCGGTAGCGCTGCTCGATAGCGTGGGCGTAGGCGCGGCGGATGGTGTCCATGCCGGCAAAGGCGGACACGAGCATCAGCAGTGTGGACTTGGGGAGGTGGAAGTTGGTGACGAGTCCGTCGGCCACCTGGAAGGCGTAGCCGGGCAGGATGAACAGGTCACTTTCCGCCTCGCCTGCCTGCAGCGTGCCGCTGCGCGCGGCTGATTCGAGGGCGCGCATGCTGGTGGTGCCGACGCACACCACGCGTTTGCCGGCCGCCTTGGTGGCGGCGATGGCGTCTACCGTGGCCTGGGGGACAAAGTAGGCCTCGGTGTGCATCTGGTGTTCGGACAGGTCCTGCACGCGCACCGGTTGGAACGTGCCGGCGCCGACGTTGAGGGTGATGTAGGCGCTGTTTACGCCTTGCTCGGCGAGGCGGGCAAGGAGGGGCTCGTCGAAGTGCAGGCCGGCGGTTGGTGCGGCGACCGAGCCCGGATTGCGGGCGTAGACGGTCTGGTAGCGGGATTCGTCGGCATTGCCGGCGCTGCGCTCGATGTACGGTGGCAGCGGCAGGCGGCCGTGGCGTTCGAGCAGTTCGACCAGGTCTTCGGTGGCGGGAAAGCGCAGGTGGAAGAACTCGCCGGCACGGCCCAGCACTTCGACTTCCAGCGCACCCTCCAGGTGCAGGCGGGTGCCGGACTTGGGCGACTTGCTGGCGCGTATCTGGGCGAGGGCTTCGTGGGCGCCGAGGGGGCGCTCGATCATTACCTCCACCTGGCCACCGGTGTCCTTGGTGCCGAACAGGCGGGCATGCAGCACACGGGTGTCGTTGAAGACAAGCAGGTCGCCGGGCGCCAGCAGGCTGGGCAGGTTGGAGAAATGCAGATCGGCCAGTGGCGCTGAAACCTGGAGCAGGCGGCTGTCGGTACGGCGTTCGAGAGGGGCTTGGGCGATCAGCTCCGGGGGGAGCAAGTAATCGAAATCGTCGAGGGTTAAAGCCATGGGTTGATACAGGTAACAGTTTCGTAGATAATGCGCGGCTTCCCATGCCGGGATGGCGGAATCGGTAGACGCAGCGGATTCAAAATCCGCCGCCGCAAGGTGTGAGGGTTCGAGTCCCTCTCCCGGCACCAGCAATACTCTAGCAAGCCTCCCGTCTTTAGTCCATTTCCTTTGTTCAATCAACGGCTTATCGCGTGATTGGAAGGGGCTGGGTTGGGCGCGATTTCCCTGTTTGGCCGGCGGCGGGTGTTGTCGGCCCCCGGCTGTTCTCTTCGCTTTTTCCTTTTGCGTGGTCTCATATTTGCTTGGAATCTGGCTTCAGGCCAGTCCAGGTCCTTGCGTCTCGTCCGCAATGCGTCCGATTGGTGTCGGCTCATGGATTCAGGGGGAGCGGCGATGAGGGTTCTTGTGCTGGGTGGCGGCGCGATTGGCGTCAGCTGTGCGTACTTTCTGGCCCGGGCCGGGCATGAGGTGACGGTGCTGGAGCGGCGTCCGGGTGTTGCGCTGGAGACCAGCTTCGCGAATGCGGGCGAGGTGTCGCCGGGTTATGCGGCGCCCTGGGCGGTGCCGGGCATGCTGGCCAAGGTGGTCAAGTGGTTGCTGATGGAGCATCGCCCGCTGGTGTTGTGGCCGCGCCTGGATCCGGCCCTGTGGCGCTGGCTGTTCCGGCTGCTCGGCAATTGCAATGCGGAGTCCTATGCGCGCAACAAGGCGCGCATGCTGCGTCTGGCCGAGTACAGCCGGGACTGCCTGCGCCAGTTGCGCGTCGAGACGGGGATCGCCTACGACGACCGCGCCCGCGGCACGCTGCAGGTATTCCGGGCGCAGCGGCAGATCGATGCTGCAGGTTCCGACATGACCATCCTTGAGGACTTCGGCGTGGGCTTTGCGTTGCTCGACCAGGCGGGCTGTGTCGCAAAGGAGCCGGCCCTGAGGCGTGTTCGCGACAAGATTGTCGGTGGTCTGTGGCTGCCGGGTGATGAAACCGGTGATTGCTTCAAATTCACCCGGCGTCTCGCCGAGATGGCAGAAGGCATCGGCGTCCGCTTCAAGTTCGATGTGCCCATCTCCGCGCTGAAGGTCGAGGGCGGGCGGGTTGCCGGCGTGGCGACCGGAGGTGGTGTCGAAACTGCGGATGCCTACCTGGTGGCGCTCGGTAGCTATTCGCCCCAGTTGCTGAAGCCTGCGAGCATCGATCTGCCGGTCTATCCCGTAAAGGGCTATTCGCTCACAGTGCCCATCGTCGATCCGTCGGGGGCGCCGGAGTCCACGGTCATGGACGAGATGCACAAGGTTGCCGTGACGCGGCTCGGTGAGCGCATCCGGGTCGGCGGTACTGCCGAGCTGGTGGGCTTCAATCTCGATCTGCGGGTGGCGCGGCGGCGGACGCTGGAGTACGTCGCCGGCGACCTGTTCGGGCAGGGGGGCGATCTGTCCCGGGCGGAGTTCTGGACGGGCTTGCGGCCCATGACGCCCGATGGAACACCCGTGCTCGGCGCCACGCCCTTGCCCAATCTCTTCCTGAGTACGGGGCATGGCACGCTGGGGTGGACCATGGCTGCGGGAACGGGGCGCGTGATCGCTGATCTGCTGTCCGGCCGCGAGCCGGAGATCGACATGTCCGGCCTTGGGCTGGGGCGCTACCGTCAGCGTGAAGTCGGGTAGAATGCACTTTTCGATGCAAGTCTTTGAATGATTTGCTTTTGTTTTTCTCCGCGCTTTCCGTCACGGCAAGGTGCGGTGCAAACTTCCCGAGCGGGGCGTTCGCGGGTCCTTGACGGGCCGGTTCAGCTTCGTCGCCATTACCCCAAGACAGACTTCCATGGCCCTCGACCCCCAAGCCAAGGCCTTGCTCGACATGGTCTACCGTGTCGGTGCGCCGCGCTTCCACGAGCTGGATGTGCATCAGGCCCGCCATTCCTTTGAAAAGCTGCAGTTCGCGCTCCGGCCGGAGGCGCCGGCGGTGGCCTCGGTCACTGATGTGCCGATCCCTCGCCCGCACGCCCGCGACGGCGTGATCATGGCGCGCCTGTATCGCCCCCTGAATGCCAAGCCGGACGCCGTCCTGCCGCTGGCTTTCTATTTCCATGGCGGCGGCTGGTGCGTCGGTGGCATCCCGAGCTATGACGTCCTGTGCCGCGAGCTGGCCAATCATAGTGAATGTGCGGTGCTGTCGGTGGATTACCGCCTGGCGCCCGAGCATCCTTTCCCTGGGGCGGTGGATGATGCCCATCGGGCGGTGACCTGGTCCTTGTCGAACAGTGAGTTGCTCGGCATCGACCCGGCGCGTTTTGCCTTGGCGGGCGATAGTGCTGGCGGCACGCTGAGTGCCGTTACCGCGCTGCAACTGCGTAACGAAGGCGGGCCGCGGGCTGCGTTGCAGCTGCTGATCTATCCGTGCACCGACATCCTCAGCCAGCGTCCGTCCCGCCGAACCTACTCCAATGGCTATTTCCTCGATACGGAGAGCCTGGCCTGGTTCTTCGAGAAATACCTGCCGTCGGATTCGGACTGGAGTGACTGGCGTGCTTCACCGCTGCTTGCCTCGCGCTTCGACGAGCTGCCGCCGGCGAGCTTCATCGTTGCCGGCTGCGATCCGCTGAGCGATGACGTGCGCGCCTATGCCGACGCTCTGCGTGACGCCGGCGGCGCGGTGCGCTTCCATGAGTTTGAAGGCATGGTCCACGGCTTCTTTACCCTCGGGAAGTTCTTTCCGCAGGCGCGGGAAGCGGTCGAGCTGGCCGGGAAGGAGTTGGCTAAAGCCTTGCGCGCTTCCGCCTAGATGCAGACGAAGCTGATCAGCTGAGGGCTGATCGTACAGCTGCGGCCAAGGGAGAAATGGCCGCGGCCGCGCAGCACCACTTCCTCGCGGGAGAGGAGGAATTCCCGCTCTCCCTCGATCTGCACGAAGGTGCCATTGCTGCTGCGATCGATGAGGACGAACTTGTCGCCGCGCAGTTCGATCTCGGCATGGCGCCGGGATGACTGAGTGTCGCTGATCACGATGTCGGCGGCCGGATCCCGGCCGATACGGACGCTGGGGCGTGCCGAATTCAGGACGACGGAACCGTCGCCCACGTACAGATGCAGTTCGGGCTCGGCATCGAGCAGGAAATGGCCGCTCTGCACGATGGTCAGTTCTCCGACCGCTTCACACATCAGCTCGCACAATTCCACCGGGCGGCTGAGGCCGCGGATGACCCGGGGGGGCAGGGGATGCAGCACGGACCGCCATTCCGGCCCCAGCCGACGGGCAGTTTCGGCCGAGATGATTGCTTTGCCGGGGGAGGCCAACTCCGCAAGGCGGGCTGCAAAGTTGACCGTATCCCCGAAAACATCCGTTCCGCTGACCACTACCGCGCCAAACTGGAAGCCGATCCGGACGGCAAGGCGTTGTTCGGGTGGCGAAGGGACCTCCTTCATGCTTTGATGGATTGCCAGCGTGGCGTCGGCAGCGCTGTCGGCGTCCTTGAAGACAGCCATCAGACCGTCGCCGGTGTGCTTGACGACGCGGCCGCCCTTGGTTTCGACCGAGATACGCATGGAGCGGATGCAGCGGTCAACGACCTCGAATGCAGACTTGTCACCGACGCGCTGATACAGCTGCGTGCTGCCGACGAGGTCGGCAAACAGGACAGCGCATTCTTGGGCGGGCGGTGTTGGGTCCGGCATCTGGATGTAACTGGCGTAGGAGGCGTGATTCTAGCGGAGTCCGTGATATTTTCCGCACAGTCAAGGTAACAAATTTGCCTCACTGCGGAGAGCCGTCCGTCGGCGAAAGGC
This sequence comes from Zoogloea sp. GW822-FHT05C07, assembly GCF_058800215.1. NCBI lineage: Bacteria > Pseudomonadati > Pseudomonadota > Betaproteobacteria > Rhodocyclales > Zoogloeaceae > Zoogloea > Zoogloea sp. GW822-FHT05C07. The sequence continues at coordinate 145,039 of NZ_CM179510.1, read as the reverse complement.
GCCCGCAAGACCGGTCTGGGTGATCTAGACACATTTTCCTTGATCTAAGTAGAGGCAAGGAGGCCGCGCAGTGGGATAATGATACGTTTAGCCGCGAACGGAACCGTCTCCTCGTGGCGCGTCATGTCTGTCTGGAAGGGGTTTCATGAAACGAGTTGATGATTTCCGTCTGCGCTTTGGCAAGCAGGAGCTGGTGCCTATCGTGATCGGCGGTATGGGGGTGGACATCTCCACCGCGGATCTGGCGCTGGAGGCTGCACGCCTGGGCGGAATCGGTCACATCTCGGATGCAATGATCAAGACGGTTGCCGATCGTCGTTTCAATACCAAGTATGTGAAGGACAAGCTCCGGCAGTACAAGCACAACGTGGCCAACTCCGACAAGTCGGTCGTCCAGTTCGATCTCGGGCAGCTGGCCGAAGCCACGATGCTGCACGTCGGCAAAACCATGGAAGCGAAGCGCGGGCCCGGCCTGGTCTTCGTGAACTGCATGGAAAAGCTGACGATGAATGCGCCGAAGGAAACCTTGCGCGTGCGTTTGACGGCGGCGCTGGATGCGGGCGCGGACGGCATCACCCTCGCCGCGGGCTTGCACCTTGGTTCGTTTGGCCTGATCGAGGATCACCCGCGTTTCCGCGATGCCAAGCTGGGCATCATCGTGTCGTCCCTGCGTGCGCTGCAGCTTTTCCTGCGCAAGAGCGCCCGTACGAACCGCCTGCCGGACTATGTCGTGGTGGAAGGGCCGCTGGCTGGTGGGCACCTGGGCTTCGGCATGGACTGGGCCAAGTATGACCTGGCTGTCATCGTCGCCGAGATCCGCGCGTGGCTGATCCAGGAGAAGCTCGAGATCCCGCTGATTCCCGCGGGTGGCATCTTTACCGGCAGCGATGCCGCGGCCTTCCTCGAGAACGGGGCGGGGGCGGTGCAGGTGGCAACGCGCTTCACCGTGACGAAAGAGTGCGGCCTGCCCGAGGATGTTCAGCAGCATTACTTCAAGGCCAGCGAAGAGGAAATCATCGTCAATCAGATTTCCCCCACTGGCTATCCTATGCGCATGCTGACCGGGAGCCCGGCCATCGGCTCCGGTATTCGTCCGAACTGCGAGGCCTACGGCTACTTGCTCGACAGCAACGGCAATTGCTCGTACATCGATGCATACAACAAGGAAGTTGCGCTGCACCCCGGGGTCAAGAAGGTTTCGGTGATGGACAAGACCTGCCTATGCACCCACATGCGTAACTTCGATGTCTGGACTTGCGGCCATTACACGTATCGCCTGAAGGATACGTCGTACAAAAACGCCGAGGGTAATTACGAGATCCTTTCGGCAGAGCACGTCTTTCACGATTATCAGTACAGTACGGATAATTCGATCCTGCTGCCTGAGAAGATTCAGGGCGCGGAATAAGGAATAGGCCGGCCCGATTCACTGCGGGTCTGGCGAGAAAAAATGGGGCGATTTTATCGCCCCATTTTTGTTTTTTATTCCTGGAAGAAGCGAATTGCCGCTTCTGCCGGGATCTCCATGCCGGTCGCGCGCGCGCGCTTCAGCAATTCCCAGTAATAGCGGTAAGAGGCGCGATCGTGCAATTTGCCGGCATGCTGGATCGGACCCCAGTGCTTGTCCTGGGCGGCGACGAGAATCTGAGAGGCGTCCTCCACTTCGGAAAAATTCGGACGCATGGCCTCGACAATGGGCACGATCTGGTTGGGGTGGATGCTCCACATTCTCAGGTAGCCGAATTCCTGTCGGGCCCGTTCGGCGTCGCGGCGGATGTAGTCGAGATCCTTCAGTTCGGTGGTGACGTTGTGGGAAGGAACAACGCCATTGGCCAGGGCTGCGGCAGCGATGTCGCATTTGGCGCGAGCCACGAGGGGGTGGTCGAACTGGCCGGGGCTGCGCATTGCGGAGCCAGGGATTGCGCCGTGGTGGCCACTGACGAAATCCATCAGGCCGAAATCGAGGGATTCGACGCGTTCGAGTGCAGCAATCTCCCACGCGTCGCGCAGCGCGCCGTGGGTTTCGATCAGTACATGGACCGGGATTTCCCGATTTATGCCATGGCGTGTTTCCGCGTCACGGATTGCGTCGATTTGCCTGGATGCATCCGCCACGCTGCGTGGCTTGGGCAGGGTCAGGAATGCCAGGCGCGAACCAGCTTTGCCGACGAGAATGTCTGCGTCCGCCTCCCAGTGGGGGTGCGTGATGTCGTGGATGCGCGCGCCGACACGGTCGAACCGGTTCTCATCGGACATCACGATGCTGGCGGCCATGGCAGCGTGTTCGGCCTCTGCGCCGGCTTGGGCGCCATCCTCGCAGTCGCAGGTGATGTCGAAGATCGGGCCGAGTTCCTGCTGCAGGCTTAATGCCTTGCGCATCAGCTTCTCGCTGCCGGCGTAATGATCGACCGCGGGCAGGATGGGGAAGGGCGTTTCGCCCTGAAACAGAACGAGGTCGGGATGGGGCAGGGCGGACATGGCGGATGTGATTGTCTGATTTGATCGGCCGGAGAGTAGCAAAAAAAGCCACATGAAAAAACGCGGGGACGTTTCCGTCCCCGCGTTATCGTGAAGCTGAATTGCAGAGGCTTGAATTAGCCCAGCAGATCCTTCACGCCATCGCGCTCTTCGAGCAGTTCGTTGAGCGTGTTGTTCATGCGGTCGCGGGAGAATTCGTCGATTTCCAGACCCTGGACGATCTTGTACTCGCCGTTCTCGGTGGTGACCGGGAAACCGTAGATGATGCCTTCGGGAATGCCGTAGGAGCCATCGGAAGGAATGCCCATGGTGACCCATTCGCCGTTGGAGCCGAGCCACCAGTCACGGATGTGGTCGATGGCGGCGTTGGCGGCGGAGGCGGCGGAGGACAGGCCGCGGGCTTCGATGATCGCAGCGCCACGCTTGCCGACGGTCGGCAGGAACACGTCGCGGTTCCAGGCTTCGTCGTTGATCAGGTTCTTGACGTTGTCGCCATTGGCGGTCACGGCACGGTAGTCGGCGTACATCGTGGGGGAGTGGTTGCCCCAGACGACCAGGTTCTTCAGGCTGGAGACTTCGCGGCCGGACTTGGAGGCCAGCTGGGACAGGGCGCGGTTGTGGTCGAGCCGCAGCATGCCGGTGAAGTTCTTGGCCTGGACGCGGCCGTACTTCACGGCGATTTCCTTGGCGATGTAGGCATTGGTGTTGCAGGGGTTGCCGACAACCAGCACCTTGACGTCCGGATCGGCGTACTGGCCGATGGCGGCGCCTTGCACGGTGAAGATCTTGGCGTTTTCGGTCAGCAGGTCCTTGCGCTCCATGCCGGGGCCACGGGGACGGGCGCCGACAAGCAGGGCAACCTGGGCATCCTTGAAGGCGACGTTCGGGTCGTCGGTGGCGATCACGCCGGCCAGCAGCGGGAATGCACAGTCTTCGAGCTCCATGATGACGCCCTTGACGGCCTTCTGGGCTTGCGGGAGGTCAAGCAGCTGGAGGATGACGGGCTGGTCCTTGCCCAGCATTTCGCCACTGGCGATGCGGAACAGGAGGCTGTAGCCGATCTGGCCGGCGGCGCCGGTGACTGCGACACGAACGGGGGCTTTTGCCATTTATGAAACTCCCTCTAGTAAGAAGTGATTCGACACCATGCTGCAGACTCGCGCGGCCTCCCACAGGTCGTCGCGATGCGCAATCGAAGTTGTGATCAGCGGATGATCGCTCAACACGTGAATCGTAGGTGCATTTGTGAAGACTGTCAATTCATGTCTTATGTCTTATATAAGATAGAAGATGTGTCGTGGACTGTCTTCTAAAAGTGTGCTTCAATTGCCGAATGCGACCCGAATCGCCCACCTTCAGCCCTCTGTATCGTCAGATCAAGAATCTGATGATCAATGCCCTCCAGTCTGCCGAATGGCGGCCGGGACAGGCCATTCCCAGCGAGCAGGAACTTGCCTTGCGATTTAATGTAAGTCAAGGGACTGTGCGTAAGGCCATCGATGAGATGGCGGCCGAGAACCTGCTCGTCCGCAAGCAGGGCAAGGGCACCTACGTTGCATCCCACAACGATCCCCGGTCCATGTTCAGGTTCCTGAGGCTGGTTCCGATGGATGGCGACCTGTCTCATCCGCAGAGCATTCCCCTGGATTGCTGGAAAGCGAAGGCCGGGAATGAGGCGGCCCGGATGCTCGGAATTGAACTTGGGGCGCCGGTCACTATTCTGCGACGCCTGCTGCGTTTTTCCGGGAAGCCGGTTGTGGTGGACGAAATCTATTTGCCGGGCGAGATCTTTCATGGCCTCAACATGGAAGTGCTTCAGGCTGCGCATGGGTCGCTTTACGGACTTTTCGAAGCGCGCTTCGGCGTTCGCATGATCCGCGCGGAAGAGCGGATCCGCGCCGTTGCCGCCGACCGCATGACCAGCGAGACGCTGGGCGTGGTGGAAGGCGTGCCCCTGCTGTCGGTCGAGCGGGTTACCTATACCTATGGCGATCGTCCCGTTGAGTGGCGGCGGGGGCTGTATTCGACGGCAGAACACTATTATTTGAACGAACTCAGCTAGGTTAAGCAGAGTGAATTGATGGGTGGCCCCGGCCTGTCAATGTGGGGTCAGGGTATATACTTATAATTTTGTGTGGGAAAAGTGCGATTTAGCAATCGCAATTGTTAGAGGGAAAAATCTATGACAGAGGTGACTTTGAAAAAACAGCGCCCGAAGCATCTGGCGTTGAACGAGATCAGGCTGCCCTTGCCTGGCAAGGTCTCGATCCTGCATCGTGTCAGCGGCGCAGGCCTGTTCCTGATGCTGCCCGTTCTGCTGTCGCTCTTCGGTAGCAGCGTCGGCTCGCCCGAGTCCTTTGCTTCCTTCAAGGAAGTCGTGGACAACGTTTTCGTCAAACTCATTCTGTCTGGCTTGGTCTGGGCTTACCTGCATCATTTCTGTGCCGGTATCCGTTTCCTATTGCTGGACGTGCATGTTGGCGTCGATAAGCAAGCCGCTGTTTCCAGCGCCCGCATCGTGCTGATCGTCAGCCTCATCCTCACTGTCATTATGGTGTCCAAGCTATGGTAAAGCCCATCATTGTCGGCGCCCATTACGGTTTCCGTGATTGGCTCGCCCAGCGCATCACCGCGGTGGTGATGGCCATTTACACGGTTGTTCTCGCCGTTGTGGTGCTGTCCTCCTTCGATGGCTCCTACGAGAGCTGGCGCGGCGTGTTCAGCGGCGGTTTCATGCGCTTCGCGACCTTCCTGTTCTTCATGTCTCTGTTCTTCCATGCCTGGATCGGCGTGCGGGACATCTTCATGGACTACATCAAGCCGACCGGCATTCGCTTGACCCTGCATTCGGTCGTTGCTCTTCTGCTCATCGGCTACGCCGGTTGGGCTGCTCAGATTCTCTGGAGGCTGTAAGTGAAAGTCGCAAAGCGTACCTTTGATGCAGTGATCGTCGGCGCTGGTGGCGCCGGTCTGCGCGCCGCCCTGCAGCTCTCCGAAGCCGGTCTCAAGACCGCCGTTCTGACCAAGGTCTTCCCGACCCGCTCCCACACCGTGGCGGCGCAGGGCGGTGTGGCTGCCTCCCTTGGCAACTCCACCGAAGACAACTGGCACTGGCACATGTACGACACCGTCAAGGGGTCGGACTGGCTGGGCGACCAGGATGCCATCGAATTCATGGTCAAGAAGGCCAACGAAGTGGTCGTCGAGCTCGAACACTACGGCATGCCCTTCGACCGTACCGACAACGGCAAGATCTACCAGCGTCCGTTCGGTGGCCACTCGCAGAATTACGGCCAGACCCCGGTGTCCCGTTCCTGTGCGGCAGCTGACCGTACCGGCCACGCGATGCTGCACGCGCTGTACCAGCGCAACGTGCGTGCCAACACCCAGTTCTTCGTCGAATGGATGGCGATGGACCTGATCCGCAATGCGGATGGCGACGTCCTCGGCGTGACCGCGATGGAAATGGAAACCGGCGAAGTGTCGATCTTCCATGCCAAGGCCACCATTTTCGCGACCGGCGGTTCCGGCCGTATCTACCACAGCTCCACCAATGCTTTCATCAACACCGGCGACGGTGTCGGTATGGCGGCCCGTGCCGGCATTCCGCTAGAAGACATGGAGTTCTGGCAGTTCCACCCGACCGGCGTAGCCGGTGCCGGCGTGCTGATCACCGAAGGTGTGCGTGGTGAAGGCGGCATCCTGCGTAACGCCTCCGGCGAGCGCTTCATGGAGCGCTACGCGCCGAACCTGAAGGATTTGGCTTCCCGCGACGTGGTGTCCCGTTCGATGGTCACCGAGATCAACGAAGGCCGTGGCTGCGGTTCCGAAAAGGACCACGTGCTGCTCGACATCACCCATCTGTCGCCCGAAACGATCAACAAGCGTCTGCCTGGCATTCGCGAGATTTCGATCCAGTTCGCCGGTGTGGACCCGATCAAGGCTCCGATTCCCGTCGTGCCGACCTGCCACTACCAGATGGGCGGTATTCCGACCAACTACAAGGGCCAGGTCGTGGTGCCGAAGGACGGTAGTCCGAACGTTCCGGTTGCCGGTTTCTATGCCGCCGGCGAATGTGCCTGCGCATCCGTGCACGGCGCCAACCGCCTGGGCACCAACTCGCTGCTCGACCTGCTGGTGTTTGGCAAGGCCGCTGGCGAAACCGTGGTGTCCGACTTCCAGTCCGGTCAGCTGACCCTCAAGCCGCTGCCCGAAAATGCAGCCGACGTATCGCTGGCGCGTATCGCCCGTCTGGAAGCCCAGACCAACGGCGAAGAGGTCCATGAAGTTCGCCTCGACATGCAGCGCACGATGCAGAAGCACGCCGGCGTGTTCCGTTTCGCCGACATGCTGAAGGAAGGCGTCACCAAGATCCTCGAGGTCGCCGAGCGTGCCAAGCACACCCAGATCAAGGACAAGTCCAAGGTCTGGAACACCGCCCGTACCGAAGCCCTGGAACTCGACAACCTCATTGAAGTCGCCAAGGCCACGATGGTTTCCGCCGAAGCCCGGAAGGAATCCCGCGGCGCTCACGTGCGTGACGACGCGATCGATTGCGCCGAGACCCCGAACGGCCGCGACGACAAGAACTGGCTCAAGCACACGCTGTGGTACAGCGAAGGCAACCGCCTTGATTACAAGCCGGTCACCCTTCAGCCGATGTCGGCCGATGTCGAGCCGATCGCCCTTGCCAAGCGTACCTACTGAGCGTTCCGGAGAATAGAACATGAGCAGCAAGCGAACCGTACAGTTCAAGATTTACCGCTACGATCCGGACAAGGACGCCGCGCCGTACATGCAGGACATTTCCGTCGAACTCGAAGAGTCCGACAAGAAGCTGCTGGACGCTCTCGTGCGTCTGAAGGCCAAGGATGATTCCCTGTCCTTCCGCCGCTCCTGCCGCGAAGGCGTGTGTGGCTCCGACGCCATGAACATCAACGGCAAGAACGGCCTGGCCTGCCTGACCAGCATGGACGACATTGCCCAGCCGATCACGCTGCGCCCGCTGCCCGGCCTGCCGGTCATCCGCGACGTGATCGTCGACATGACCCAGTTCTTCAAGCAGTACCACTCGATCAAGCCGTACCTGATCAACAACGAGCCCGCTCCCGAGCGCGAGCGCCTGCAGTCGCCGGAAGACCGCGATGAACTCAACGGTCTGTACGAGTGCATCCTGTGCGCCTGCTGCTCCACGAGCTGCCCGTCCTTCTGGTGGAACCCGGACAAGTTCGTCGGTCCCGCCGGTCTGCTCGCGGCCTACCGCTTCCTGGCGGATACCCGTGACCAGGCAACCAGCGAGCGTCTGGACAACTTGGAAGATCCGTACCGTCTGTTCCGTTGCCACTCCATCATGAACTGCGTCGACGTGTGCCCGAAGCACCTGAATCCGACGAAGGCGATCGGCAAGATCAAAGACATGATGGTTCGCCGCGCGGTATGACGCTCAATCGGGGGCGCGTGCGCTGGCAGTGCCGTCGGGCTCTCCTCGAGCTCGATCTGGTGTTCACGCGCTTCCTCGAAAGGCACTTCGATCGTCTGACCGACGATCAGCTGGCCGATCTGGATGACCTCTTGCTCGTCGAAGACCATGACCTGTGGGCCATTGTCAACGGCAGCAAGCCGGTCACCAAGGAGCGCTGGCAGGAAATGGTGGACCTGCTCCGGGCTCGATAGTCCGGCAGGTCTAGTGATAGGGCGCTGGAGTTTCAACAGGGAAAAAGGGACCAAAATATGACCACGCAACGTACTGCAACACTGACCGTAGGTGACAAGGCCGTAGATTTTCCGATCATGTCGGGGACCCATGGCAATGATGTGATCGACATCCGTACCCTGGGTGGCAAGACTGGGTACTTCACGTATGACTCCGGCTTCCTGTCCACGGCCAGCTGCCAGTCCAAGGTCACCTACATCGACGGTGACAAGGGCGAGCTGCTGTACCGCGGCTACCCGATCGAGCAACTGGCCGAAAACTGCAACTTCCTGGAAGTCACCTACCTGCTGAAGAACGGCGAACTGCCGAACGCCACGCAAAAGGGCGACTTCGAAAAGACCATCAAGAGCCACACGATGGTTCATGAGCAGCTGACCAAGTTCTACTCTGGCTTCCGCCGCGACGCCCACCCGATGGCCGTCATGACCGGCGTGGTCGGTGCCCTGTCCGCGTTCTACCACGACGCGATGGACTTCTCCGACGCCGAGCATCGCAACATCAGCTTCAACCGCCTGGTTGCCAAGATGCCGACCATCGTCGCGATGGCCTACAAGTACAGCACCGGCATGCCGTTCATGTATCCGGACAACGAGCTGGACTACACCTCGAACTTCATGCGCATGATGTTCGGCAACCCGTGCGAGAAGTACCAGCCGAACCCGGTTCTGGTCCGCGCCCTCGACATCATCTTCACGCTGCACGCCGACCACGAGCAGAACGCGTCCACCTCCACCGTCCGTCTGGCCGGTTCCTCCGGTGCCAACCCGTTCGCCTGTATCGCTGCCGGTATCGCCTGCCTGTGGGGCCCGGCGCACGGCGGCGCGAACGAAGCCTGCCTGCAGATGCTGGAAGAGATCGGTGACGTGTCCCGCGTCGGCGAGTACATCAAGCGTGCGAAGGACAAGAACGACTCCTTCAAGCTGATGGGCTTCGGTCACCGCGTCTACAAGAACTTCGATCCGCGCGCCAAGCTGATGGGCAAGGTCTGTGCCGACGTGCTCGGCGAACTGGGCCTCGAGAACGACCGCCTCTTCAAGCTGGCCAAGGAACTCGAAAAGATCGCCCTCGAAGACGAATATTTCGTCGAGAAGAAGCTCTACCCGAACGTGGACTTCTACTCCGGCATCGTCCAGAAGGCGCTCGGCATTCCCACTGAAATGTTCACCTGCATCTTCGCGCTGGCCCGTACGGTCGGCTGGATGACCCAGTGGGAAGAAATGATTACCGATCCCGAGTACAAGATCGGTCGCCCGCGTCAGCTGTACATCGGCGCCGCTCGCCGCGACGTCGTCCCGCTGGCCCAACGCGGCTAAGTTTGCCCGGAAGGGGAGGGGGAAACAGGGGAGCGAATGCGGGATGGTCGAAGAATCAGGCCATCCCGCTTCGTTTTTCTGAAGAAGTGAATCAAACAGGGATTTCTCCCCACCGAAAGCAAGTACCTTCAAAAAGACAAGATATAAGCCAGGTGGTCGCCCATGATGAAACAGCTTTTTGAGAGCTCCCAACTGTTCGGCAGCAATGCGCCGTTCGTTGAAGAGCTTTACGAGAACTATCTCGACAATCCGGATTCCGTCTCCGAAGAATGGCGGACGTATTTCGACTCGCTGCAGAATGTGCCCGGCAAGGGCCGCGACGTCGCGCACTACCCGATCATCAACGCCTTTGCCGACATGGCGAAGCGTGGCCCGGTCCGCACCGTCGTGGCGTCCGGCGTCGACCAGAAGCAGGTCAGCGTCCTGCAGCTGATCAACGCCCACCGCTTCCTCGGCACCCGTTGGGCCCAGCTCGATCCGCTGAAGCGCACCGAGCGTCCCGAGATCCACGAACTCGAGCTGTCCCACTACGGCTTCACCGAAGCGGATCTCAATCAGTCCTTCAATACCGGTTCGTTCCATGGTCTGCCCGGCGATCACGCCACCCTGCGCGAGATCCTCGACGCAGTGCGCCAGACCTACTGCGGCTCCATCGGTGCCGAGTACATGTACATCACCGATATCGGTGAAAAGCGCTGGATCCAGGCTCGCCTCGAGCCCACCAAGGGCCGTCCCGGCTACCAGGCCGACCAGCAGCGCCGCATCCTCGAGCGCCTGACCGCCGCCGAGACCCTCGAACGCTACCTGCATACCAAGTACGTCGGCCAGAAGCGCTTCTCCCTCGAAGGTGGTGAAAGCACCATCGTCGCGATGGACGAGCTGATCCGTGTCGCCGGCAGCAAGGGGGTGCAGGAAATCGTCGTCGGCATGGCCCACCGCGGCCGCCTGAACGTGCTGGTCAATACCCTCGGCAAGTCGCCGAGCATGCTGTTCTCCGAATTCGAAGGCAAGGCTGCGTCCGACCTGTCGGCCGGCGACGTGAAGTACCACATGGGCTTCTCCAGCGATGTCATGACCGCCGGTGGTCCGGTGCACCTGACCCTGGCCTTCAACCCGTCTCACCTGGAAATCGTCAACCCGGTGGTCGAGGGCTCCGTGTATGTCCGCCAGACCCGTCGTGGCGCCAAGGGCAAGGCCGAGGTCATCCCGGTCCTGATCCACGGTGACGCGGCCGTTGCCGGCCAGGGCGTCAACCAGGAAATGCTGAACTTCGCGCAGACCCGCGGCTACGGCACGGGCGGCACGATCCACATCGTGGTGAACAATCAGATCGGCTTCACCACCTCCGATCCGCGCGATTACCGTTCTTCGCTGTACTGCACCGACATCTTCAAGATGGGTGAGGCTCCGATCTTCCACGTCAATGGAGACGATCCGGAAGCCGTGGCCTTCGTGATGGGCCTGGCCGTCGAATACCGCCAGGAGTTCAAGAAGGACGTCGTCGTCGACATCGTGTGCTACCGCAAGCTGGGCCACAACGAGGCCGACGAGCCGATGGTCACCCAGCCGCTGATGTACAAGAAGATCGCCAAGCACCCCGGCACCCGCAAGCTGTACGCGGACAAGCTGACCCAGCTGGGCATCGTCAAGGCCGACGAGCCGGAACAGTTCATCAAGGACTACCGCGCCGCCCTCGACAAGGGCGAGCTGCTGTCCAATCCCGTGCTGTCCGACTTCAAGCGCCAGTTCGCGCAGGACTGGGCGCCGTACGCCGGCAAGGCCTACACCGACAAGTGCGACACCACCGTGCCGACCGCCGAACTCGAGCGTCTGGCCACGGCGCTGACCACCACGCCGGAAGGTTTCGTGCTGCACCCCCGCGTGCAGAAGATCATCGACGACCGCAAGGCGATGGGCGCCGGCAAGCTGCCCTTCGACTGGGGCATGGCCGAGAACCTGGCCTACGCCAGCCTGGTGGTGCAGGGCTTCGGCATCCGCCTGTCCGGTGAAGACGTCGGCCGTGGCACCTTCTTCCACCGCCATGCCGCGCTGCACGACCAGAACCGCGACCAGTGGCACGACGGCACCTTCTACCCGCTGCAGAACATCCGCGAAGGTCAGGGCCCGTTCTACTGCTACGACTCCGTGCTGTCCGAAGAAGCCGTGCTGGCCTTCGAATACGGTTACGCCTCGGCTGAACCGAACCAGCTCGTGATCTGGGAAGCCCAGTTCGGCGACTTCGCCAACGGCGCCCAGGTGGTGATGGACCAGTTCATCAGCTCCGGTGAAGCCAAGTGGGGCCGTCAGTGCGGTCTCGTCATGATGCTGCCGCACGGCTACGAAGGTCAGGGCCCCGAGCACTCTTCCGCCCGTATCGAGCGCTACATGCAGCTGTGCGCCGAGATGAACATGGAAGTGTGCATCCCGTCTGGCCCGTCGCAGATCTTCCACCTGCTGCGTCGCCAGGCCCTGCGCAAGCTGCGCAAGCCGCTGGTGATCATCACGCCGAAGTCCCTGCTGCGCCACAAGGATGCGATCTCCTCCCTGGACGATCTCTCCAAGGGCACCTTCCAGACCGTCATCGGCGAAGTGGACGAGCTCGACGTCAACAAGGTCAAGCGTGTGGTGATCTGCTCCGGCAAGATCTACTACGAACTGCTGGCCCACCGTCGCGCCAACAACATCGACGACATCGCGGTGGTCCGCCTGGAACAGCTGTACCCGTTCCCGCGCGAAGCCTTCGCGGCTGAAGTCAACAAGTACCCCAACGCCAAGGAAGTGGTGTGGTGCCAGGAAGAGCCCCGCAACCAGGGCGTGTGGTACTGGCTGGCGTCCCGTCACCATCTGGACAGCGCCCTCGGCGACGAGCGCAAGTTCCTGCTGGTGGCCCGTCCCGCCGCGGCATCGCCGGCGGTCGGCTACTACGCCAAGCACAATGCGCAACAAAAGGCAGTCATCGAAAATGCGTTTGGCGAAATCAAAGCCTGATGCAAACGTCCACGCCGAACTGAAAACAAGGGAGAAGATATGCTGATCGAAGTCAAAGTGCCCCAACTGTCCGAGTCCGTTTCCGAAGCCACGCTGGTCAGCTGGCACAAGAAGGAAGGCGACGCCGTTTCCCGTGACGAGAACCTGATCGACATCGAGACCGACAAGGTCGTGCTCGAAACCCCGGCTCCGGCCGACGGCGTGCTGGTCAAGATCGTCAAGAACGGCGGCGACTCGGTGACTTCCGGCGAAGTGATCGCCACCATCGACACCGAAGCCAAGGCTGCCGCCGGCGCTCCGGCTGCTGCTGCGGCCCCCGCTGCGGCTGCACCCGCCGCTGCCACGGCTGCCGGCGCTGCCAGCCCGTCCGCCCGCAAGATCCTCGACGAGAAGGGCATTGCTGCCGCTGACGTCGCCGGCTCCGGCCGTGGTGGTCGCGTGATCAAGGAAGACGCCATCGCTGCCCAGCCGAAGGCTGCCGCTCCGGCTGCTGCGGCTCCGGCCGTGGCCGTTCCGACCGGCGAGCGTGTCGAACAGCGCGTTCCGATGACCCGTCTGCGTGCCCGCATCGCCGAGCGCCTGCTGCAATCGAAGAACGAAAACGCCATCCTGACCACGTTCAACGAAGTGAACATGGCTCCGGTCATGGCGCTGCGCAAGCAGTACGGCGACAAGTTCGAGAAGGCTCACGGCGTGCGTCTGGGCTTCATGGGCTTCTTCGTGAAGGCTGCCGTCGCCGCCCTCAAGAAGTTCCCGATCCTGAACGCCTCCGTCGATGGCAACGACATCGTCTACCACGGCTACATCGACATCGGCATCGCCGTCGGTTCGCCCCGTGGCCTGGTGGTGCCCATCCTGCGTGATGTGGACAACATGTCCATCGCCGACATCGAGAAGAAGATCGCCGAGTTCGGCCAGAAGGCCAAGGACGGCAAGATCTCCATCGAAGAGCTCACCGGCGGCACGTTCTCCATCTCCAACGGTGGCGTGTTCGGCTCCATGATGTCCACCCCGATCATCAACCCGCCCCAGTCCGCGATCCTCGGCATCCACGCCACCAAGGACCGCGCCGTGGTGGAAAATGGTCAGGTCGTCGTGCGCCCGATCAACTACCTCGCCATGTCCTACGACCACCGCATCATCGACGGCCGCGAAGCCGTCCTGGGCCTGGTCACCATGAAGGAAGCCCTGGAAGATCCGGCTCGTCTGATCCTGGACGTCTGATCCATCCAACCGTCGGCACGGTCGCGGCCCGCAAGGGCTGCAGCCGTGCCGCGTTTTTGTCTGCACAAGGAAGAGACTAAATGGCGAAGCAATTTGATGTGCTGGTCATCGGCGGTGGTCCCGGTGGCTACGTGGCAGCGATCCGCGCCGCACAACTCGGTTTCAACACGGCCTGCGCCGAATCCAATCCCTACGCCGACCCGAAGGGCGAGCCCCGCCTCGGCGGCACCTGCCTGAACGTCGGCTGCATCCCGTCCAAGGCGCTGCTGCACACTTCCCACCTGTTCGAGGAGGCCGGTCACGCCTTTGAAGAGCAGGGCATCTCCGTCGGCACGCCGAAGATCGACGTGGCCAAAATGATCGGCCGCAAGTCCAAGATCGTCGAGCAGCTCACCGCCGGCATCAAGGGCCTGTTCAAGAAGAACAAGGTCACCTTCCTGGCTGGCCACGGCGCCTTCGTCGGCAAGACCGACGCCGGTTGGCAGGTCAAGGTCGGCGAGGAAGTCGTCGAAGCCAAGCAGGTCATCGTGGCGACCGGCTCCACCGCCCGTCACCTGCCCGGCATCCCGGTCGACAACAAGCTGGTCTGCGACAACATCGGCGCCCTCGACATCGACGCCGTGCCCAAGCGCCTCGGCCTCATCGGCTCCGGCGTGATCGGCCTGGAAATGGGCTCCGTGTGGAAGCGCCTCGGCGCCGAAGTCACCATCCTCGAAGCGATGGACAGCTTCCTCGGCGCTGCCGACCAGGACGTGGCCAAGGAAGCCCTCAAGCTGTTCACCAAGCAAGGCCTCGACATCAAGCTGTCGGTCAAGGTCGGTGCCGTCACCGTCGGCAAGAAGTCCGTCACCGTCGAGTACGAAACCAAGGACGGCGCCCAGACGGCTGAATTCGACCGCCTGATCGTCTCCGTCGGTCGCGTGCCGAACACCGCCGGCCTCAACGCCGAAGCGGTTGGCCTCAAGATCGACGAGCGCGGCTTCGTCGAAGTCGATGACCACAACCGTACCAACCTGGACGGCGTGTGGGCGGTGGGCGACGTGGTGCGTGGCCCGATGCTGGCCCACAAGGCCATGGAAGAAGGTGTCGCGGTGGCCGAAACCATCGCCGGCCAGAAGGGCCACACCAACTTCGACACCATCCCTTGGGTCATCTACACCTCGCCCGAGATCGCCTGGGTTGGCAAGACCGAACAGCAGCTCAAGGCCGAAGGCGCCGCCTACAAGATCGGCAAGATCCCGTTCATGGCCAACGGCCGTGCGCTGGGTGCCGGCACCCCGGCCGGTTTCGTGAAGATGATTGCCGACGCCAACACCGACCGCATCCTCGGCGTGCACATCATCGGTTCCAACGCCTCCGAGTTGATCGGCGAGGCCGTGGTGACGATGGAGTTCGCCGGTGCGTCCGAAGACCTGGCACGCATCTGCCACGCTCACCCGACCCTGTCGGAAGTGGTGCACGAAGCCGCCCTGGCGGTGGACAAGCGTCCTCTGCACTTCTGATGACGGCGGCCGGCCTTTTGTAGCCGGCTCCGCGCATCACCCGGGGGTGGTCAGGCAGTAAAATGCCTTACCACCCCCGTTTCCATAAGTGGCGCGACCAGAGAGCGCCCAGACAACACCTGCCACGACGATGCCCCATCGAATCCTCAAGGTTGCCGAGCACGGCATGCTCGAAGCCTACGACGCCACCCTCAAGGCCCGCGGCTTCAAGTCCGACCCCGCCCAGCGCGCCGCCGCCCAGCGCCTGCAAGGCCTGTACACCGAACTCGTCGCCTTCAAGGCGGCTCGCAAGGGCACCCTCCGCAAGTTGCTGTCGCGGCCCAAGCAGCCGCGCAGCGTGTACTTCTGGGGGGGCGTGGGGCGCGGCAAGAGCTTCCTGATGGACTGCTTCTACGATTCGGTCCCGTACCAGCGCAAGCGCCGCGTGCACTTCCATGCCTTCATGCAGGAAGTGCAGAACGACCTGAAGAACCTCAACAACGAAGCCGACCCGCTGCAAAAGGTCGCCGACCGCATCGCGCGCCAGACCCGCCTGCTGTGCTTCGACGAGTTCCACGTGTCCGACATCGCCGACGCGATGATCCTCGGCCGCCTGCTCGACGCGCTGTTCGCCCGCGGCACCATCTTCGTGATGACCTCCAACTACCCGCCGGACGGCCTCTACCCCAACGGCCTGCAGCGCATCAACTTCCTGCCGACCATCGACATGATCAAGCGCCGCTTCGACGTGGTCGAGGTGGATCACGGCACCGACTACCGGCTGCGTACGCTGGAGCAGATGGACGCCTTCCTGGTGCCCGCCGACGAGGCCGCCGACAAGCACCTGGCTGCGGATTTCGAGAAGATCGCCTGCACCAAGGGCAAGCCTGGCGAGATCGAGGTGCTGGAACGCAAGCTGAAGGTTCAGCGCATCGCGCCCGGCGTGATCTGGTTCGACTTCGACACCCTGTGCGGCGGCGCGCGCTCGCAGAATGACTACCTGGAGATCGCCCGCGAGTACCACACGCTGATCCTCTCCCGCGTGCCGAAGATGAGCGCCGCGATGGCCTCCGAGGCGCGTCGCTTCACGTGGCTGATCGACGTTCTCTACGACCACCGGGTCAAGCTGCTGGTCAGCGCCGAGTGCCAGGCCTATGACCTCTACGTGGAAGGCCGCCAGGCCAACGAGTTCCACCGCACGGTCAGCCGCCTGATCGAGATGCGCTCCCGCGACTACCTCGCCGAAGCCCACCGGACCTCCGCGGCCTGAGCCCTGCATGAAACGCCGCCAGGCCTGCCTCGCCCTTGCCTTGCTGGCCGTGCTTACCACGGCCCGGGCGGAGCCGCGCCTGGAGATCGTCACGCTGCGCCACCGGCCTGCCGAGCAGATCCTGCCGGCGCTGCGGCCGCTGGTGGAGCCTGGCGGCTCCTTGTCCAATATGGGCGACAAGTTGCTGCTGCGGGTCTCGCCGGCCAACCTGTCCGAACTGCGTGCCGCCATCGACGCGCTGGATACGCCGCTGCGCCGCCTCGTGGTGTCCGTGCGCCAGGATCAGGATGTGGCCGGGCAGGGCGGTGGAGCCGGCATCAACGCGCGGCTGTTGCCTGGCAACAGCCGCGTGATCGTCGAAGCCGGCGCCGGCAGCACGAGTCGTAACGAGCAGCTCAGCCAGCAGGTCCAGGTGGTGGAGGGCGGGCGCGCGCTGATCCGCGTCGGCCAGTCCCTGCCCATCGCCATGCGCGAATGGCGTGCCGGCCCAAATGGCTGGCAGGCCGTGGACAGCGTGCGCTTCATGGATGTGGGCAGCGGCTTCATGGCCGCGCCGCAGCTGATCGGCGAGCAGGTCAGCATCGACATCACGCCGGCCGTCGAGCAGCTCCGCCCCGATGGCAGCATCGAGTCCTCCCGCCTGTCCACCCAGGTCCGCGGCCGCCTCGGCGAATGGATCCCCCTCGGCGGCAGTCAAACCGACAGCCGCCGCTCCGAATACGGCACCGGCGGTGTCCGCCAGGGCGACAATCAGAGCCGCGGCCAGGTCTGGCTGCGGGTCGACGCCCTCGACTGAGCCGCCCCTTGCTTTTCAGTACCATGAACGTCGAACAAGCCTTCGCGCCCGATGGCCCCTTGGCCAAGGCCATTCCCGGATTCGCACCGCGCCGCCAGCAGATGGAGATGGCCGAGCACATCGCCTTCACGCTGAAGGAGAACCGCGTGCTCGTCGCCGAGGCCGGTACCGGCACCGGCAAGACCTACGCTTACCTGGTGCCGGCGCTGCTGAACGGTGGCAAGGTGATCATCTCCACCGGCACCAAGACGCTGCAGGACCAGCTTTTCAACCGCGACCTGCCGACCATCCGCGCCGCCCTCAAGGTACCCGTCGCGGTGGCCCTGCTGAAGGGCCGCGCCAACTACGTGTGCCACTACCACCTGGCCCGCAACCTGGCCGACGCGCGCCTGCAGACCCCCGAGGACGCCACCCACCTGCGCGCCATCGGGCGCTTCATGGAGATCAGCCAGACCGGCGACAAGGCCGAATGCCCCGAGGTGCCGGAAGACGCCGCCGCCTGGATGTTCGCCACCTCGTCGCGGGACAACTGCCTGGGCCAGGAATGCCCCAACATCAAGGAGTGCTTCGTCGCCGCGGCGCGCCGCAACGCGATGGACGCCGACGTGGTGGTGGTCAATCACCACCTGTTCTTCGCCGACGTGAGCCTGCGCGACGAAGGCATGGGCGAGCTGCTGCCGTCGTGCAATGCGGTGATCTTCGACGAAGCCCACCAGCTGCCGGAAACCGCCAGCCTGTTCTTCGGCGAGAGCGTGTCCACGTCCCAGCTGCTCGAACTGGCCCGCGACACCCGCTCCGAAACGGTGGCCGCCGCCCGCGACTGCCTGGACCTCATCGAAGCCACCCGCAAGCTCGAAAAAACCACCCGCGACCTGCGTCTGTCCGTACACGCCGAGAACGCCCGCTTCGGCTTCGCGCAGATGGAAGACAACAAGCCCTTCCACGAAGCGCTGGAAGCCCTCGGCGACGAGCTGGCCGCCTTCGGCGCCATCGTCGAGACCCAGGCCGAGCGCTCCGAAGGGCTGGCCAACTGCCTGCGCCGCACCCAGGAGCTGCAGGAGATCCTGGCCCGCTGGATCAAGCCCGAGAACACCGACTGGGTGCGCTGGGTGGAAGTCTTCAGCCAGGCCCTGTCCCTCAACGCCACGCCCCTGTCCATCGCCAGCATCTTCAAGCGCCAGATGGACGGCCACCCGCGGGCCTGGGTGTTCACGTCGGCCACGCTGGCGGTCGGCAAGGACTTCGGCCACTACTGCCGCGAGCTGGGCCTGCACTGGGTCGAGCCGCCGATCGAGACGGCCGTGTGGGGCAGCCCCTTCGACTATCCCGCCCAGGCCGTCCTCTACGCCCCCCAGGGCATGCCCGAGCCCAACAGCCCGGACTACCCGGACGCCGTCGCCAAGGTCGCCTTCCCGCTGATCCGCGCCGCCCAGGGGCGCACCTTCGTGCTGTGCACCTCGCTCAAGGCCATGCGGCGCATCCATGAACTGATCGGCGATTACCTGGAACGGGAAAAGCTCGACCTGCCGCTGCTGATCCAGGGCGAGGGCTCGCGCACCGAACTCCTCGACCGCTTCCGCCGCCTCGGCAACGCCATCCTGGTGGCCAGCCAGAGCTTCTGGGAAGGCGTGGACGTGCCCGGCGACGCGCTGTCGGTGGTCGTCATCGACAAGCTGCCCTTCGCCCCGCCGGACGACCCGGTGCTCGCCGCACGTATCGAGCACATGCAGAAATCCGGCCGCAGCCCCTTCATGGAATACCAGCTGCCGCGCGCCGTCATCAACGTCAAGCAGGGCGCCGGCCGCCTGATCCGCACCGAACGCGACAAGGGCGTCCTCGCCATCTGCGACCCCCGCATGCTCACCAAGCCTTACGGCAAGCGCGTCTGGCAGAGCCTGCCGCCGATGACCCGCTCGAAGGTCGAGGCGGAAGTCGTCGCCTTCCTCGAAGACCTGCCGCCACCGGCCAGCGGGCGCTGAGATATCGCCAGGGTGTCCGCTAGAACGGCGGATGCCGAAGCACTTTTCGATGAGATTTGCCGAAAAACGGAATTCAATCATCCGTTGATGGATGGACTCCTTCCAGTCTCGCAACCAGGAAACCGAAATTTCCATCATTTTCATCGAAGCTTCGGCCGAATTCATCGAATTGCGGATGGGCGGGCTCGAAGTTTCGGTGTTTGAGTCCGAATGTTCGAGCTCCGAGTCCGAAGTTTCGGACTCAATCATCGAAACTTCGGACTCGGAGCTCGAAAAGTGGAAGGCTTCCTTCCGTCTTCCGTTGTTTGCGCCCCGGCCCCGGGTGGCAAGCCCGTCTTGTCCCGGTGTAACCTATCGGCCTTTCTCCGGCGGCGTCTGCGGTATGGCATCCGAGCTTGTCCGGGGCTGCCATTCACCCTCCGCGAACCCGTCTTCCCCGCCTGATCTCCGGCCGGCTATCCTTGTCGGACATCGCGCACGAAACAGAAGCCCGCCATGCAGATTGAATCCATCGAGATCAAGAACTACCGCCTTTTCCGGGATGCAAAGATGCATGCCATTCCGCGCTTGTGCGTGCTGGTCGGCGCGAATGGCACCGGGAAGTCCACCCTGTTCGATGTGTTCTCCTTCCTGAAGGATGCGCTGAGCATGAACGTGGGCAAGGCGGTATCCAAGCGTGGGGGCTACAAGGAATTGGCTAGCCGGGGTTTTGCACAGGAGCCCATCGAACTGACGATGCAGTTCCGCCTGGAGATCACCGGTTATGAACGCTTAGTGACTTACATCCTCAGGATCGAGCCGGACAAGGCGGGGCGTGCCGTGGTGGCGCGGGAGATCCTGCGCTACAAGCGCGGTGCCAATGGCAAGCCCTTCCACTTTCTCGACTTCGCCTACGGCAAGGGCTATGCGATTGCCAACGAAGAGGACTTCTCAAAGGTGGACGAGGCCCTGCGGCGTGAGGAGGAGGAACTGGACGCGCCGGACATCCTGGCGGTCAAGGGGCTGGGGCAGTTCGAGCGCTTCAAGGCGGCCAGCGCGTTCCGGTTGATGATCGAAAACTGGCACATCTCAGATTTCCACGTCTCCGAAGCCCGCCCGAGTCAGGAGGATGGTTTTGCCGAGCATCTGTCCACGCGGGGCGACAACCTCCCGCTGGTGGCGAACTATCTGTTCGAAAACCATCCGGATCGCTTCAAGCGGGTGCTGTCCTCCATGCAGCGCCGAGTGCCGGGCGTCAGCCTGGTTGAGCCGCGGCAAACGGAAGACGGGCGGCTGGTGCTGCGTTTTCAGGACGGCAGCTTCAAGGATCCGTTCATCGCCAGGCACGTGTCGGATGGCACGATCAAGATGTTCGCGTATCTGGTGCTTCTGAACGATCCGAAGCCTTATCCGCTGCTGGCTGTCGAGGAGCCCGAGAACCAGCTCTATCCGGAACTGCTGCCTGAGCTGGCCGAGGAGTTCCGGGATTATGCCCGGCGTGGCGGGCAGGTCTTCATCTCGTCCCATTCGCCAGATTTCCTGAATGCTTTGGCGTTGGATGAAATCTATTGCCTGCGCAAGGCTCAGGGCTTCACGACGATCACCCGGGCATGCGAATCGGAAAACCTGCGCTCCTTGTACGATGCGGGTGACTTGCCCGGTTACCTGTGGAAGCAGGGGCTGTTCGAGGGCCTCAATTGATGGCGGGGCGCCTCATCTTCTTGCTCGAAGAACCTTCGATGAAGGCCTTGCTGGATGGATTGCTGCCGCGCCTTTTACCGGGCTGGGAGGCGGAGACGCATTTCAAGTGCGTGCCCCATCAGGGCAAGAGCGATCTGGATACCAGCATTCCCCGCAAGCTGAGTAGCTGGAAGATCCCGGGTGACCGTTTCGTCATTGTGAGGGACAACGACAATGCCGACTGCGTTGATCTGAAGAAGCGCTATCTGGCGACCTGCCATGCCAGTGGGCGGCCGGAGACGCTTGTCCGCTTGGTGTGCCAGGAACTCGAGAGCTGGTATGTCGGTGATCTCGTTGCCCTGGCCGAGGCTTTTGATGATCCGAAACTCAATTCTCCTGCGCTGCGAAAGCGCTTTGCCAATCCGGACGAATGGGAGAAGCCGTCCGTCGAGTTGAAGCGGCTGATTCCAAGCTTTCAGAAGACTAGTGCGGCAAGGTCGATGTCGGCATGTCTGCAGATCGAAGGAAACCGCTCAAGGAGTTTCCAGGTCTTCGTGGACGGCATCCGCAGGCTTGCAAGGGAAATGGGTTGAGACGACCGAGCCGCGTTGAACATTGATTGGGCTTTGTAGCCCGAACGTGAGATCCAGTCGGGAGTTCGGGCCTTTCACACCGCCCCCTTGCTACAATCCCGCGCCTGTCAATCCGTTGGTGGCGTGGCTCATGAAGGTATTCGGGTTTGCCGGCTGGTCCGGTTCGGGCAAGACCACGCTGATCGAGAAGATCATTCCGGAGATCACCGCCCGGGGCTTCCGGGTGTCGGTGATCAAGCATGCGCATCACGGTTTCGACATCGACAAGCCGGGCAAGGATTCCTGGCGCCATCGGGAGGCGGGGGCCAGCGAGATCCTGCTGGTTTCCGACGAGCGCTGGGTGCTGATGCACGAATTGCGCGGCGAGACGGAACCCGATCTGAGCGCCCAACTCCAACGCCTGTCGCCCTGCGACATCGTGCTGGTGGAAGGCTTCAAGGCGGTGCCGATACCCAAGATCGAGGTCTATCGCCCGGCCCACGGCTGTCCGCTGCAGTATCCCGACAATCCGTCCGTCGTCGCGATCGCCACCGACGCGGCACTCGATGCCCCCATGACCTGTCTGAATCTCAACGATGCGGCCGCCGTGGCCGATTTCATCCTCCACCATCAGGGGCTCCTATGAATACTTCCCTGCGTCCTTTCGAAGAGGTGCGCGACGCGCTGCTGGCCGCCGCCGAGCCGGTGACGGCTGTCGATACGGTGCCCACGTCGGCGGCCCTCGGCCGTGTGCTGGCCGCCGACCAGGTGTCCGGCCTCAACGTGCCGCCCCTCGACAATTCCCACATGGACGGTTACGCGGTGAGCACGGCGGACCTGCCGGCCGCCGGCACGCGCCTCGTCATCGGCCAGCGCATTCCGGCCGGCAGCGTCGGCCACACGCTGGCCCGCGGAACGGCGGCGCGCATCTTCACCGGCGCGCCGATTCCGGCCGGCGCCGATGCGGTGGTGATGCAGGAGCTGTGCGAGGCGGACGGCGACGGGGTGGTGATCAATCACGTGCCCAAGCCCGGCGAGTGGGTGCGCCGCGCCGGCGAGGACATCGCAGAGGGCAGCACCGTGCTGTCCGCCGGCGTGCGCCTCAATCCGCAGATGCTGGGCCTCGCCGCGTCGGTGGGCTGCGCGACGCTGCCGGTGCTGCGGCGCCTGCGGGTGGCGCTGTTCTCCACTGGCGACGAGCTGGTGATGCCCGGCGAGCCGCTGCCACCCGGCGCCATCTACAACTCCAACCGTTACGTGCTGCGCGGCCTGCTCGAAGCCCTCGGCTGCGAGGTCAGCGACCTGGGCATCGTGCCGGACAAGCTCGATGCGACCCGCGCCGCGCTGCGCGAGGCGGCCGGCCGGCATGACCTGATCGTCACCAGCGGCGGCGTGTCGATGGGCGAGGAAGACCACATCAAGCCGGCGGTGACGGCGGAAGGGCGGCTGGATTCCTGGCTGATCGCGATGAAGCCCGGCAAGCCGGTGGCCTACGGCCATGTGAACGATCCGGCCGGCGGCGCCGGCGCGGCCTTCATCGGCCTGCCCGGCAACCCGGTGTCGAGCTTCGTCACCTTCATCCTGCTGGTGCGGCCCTTCGTGCTGCGCGCCCAGGGCGTAAAGGACTGCCTGCCCAAGGCGATTCCGCTGGAGGCCGCCTTCGACTGGCCCAAGCCCGACCGTCGCCGCGAGTTCCTGCGCGCGCGCCTGGGTGCCGACGGCCGTGTCGAGCTGTATCCCAACCAGGGGCCCGGTGTGCTCACGTCCACCGTGTGGGCCGACGGCCTAGTGGACAATCCCTCCGGGCAGGTCATCAAGGCCGGCGACCGGGTGCGTTTCATTCCTTATTCCGAACTACTGTCATGAGCGTCAAGGTCCTGTATTTCGCCAATCTGCGGGAGACCCTCGGTTACTCCCACGAAACCCTCACGCTGCCCGCCGGCATCGCCACGCTGGGCGAGCTGCGCGCCCACCTGGCCCGCCGCGGCGGGGTGTGGGAGGCCCTCGGCGAAGGCCGCAACGTGCGCGCGGCGATCAACCAGGAGATGGTCGGCCCGGACGTGGCGGTGGCGGACCGGGACGAGATCGCCTTTTTCCCGCCGGTCACCGGAGGCTGACATGAGTGAAATTCAGCGGCAGTTCGATTCCGTGGCGGTCCAGGAGGCCGACTTCGACGTCGGCGCGGAGATCGCGGCGCTGTCCGCCGGTCGCGCCGAGGTGGGCGCGGTGGCAAGCTTCGTCGGCCTGGTGCGCGCCGACAAGCTGAGCGGAGAGGGCAGCGAGGTATCGGCGATGACCCTCGAACACTATCCCGGCATGACCGAGAAGTCCCTCGAGGCTATCGTCACCGAGGCCTACGGCCGCTGGAGCCTGCTCGGCACGCGGGTGATCCACCGCTTCGGGCGGTTGGTGCCTGGTGATCGCATCGTCTTCGTCGGCGTGGCGTCGTCCCACCGGGGCGACGCCTTCGCCGCCTGCGAGTTCATCATGGACTACCTGAAGACCCGCGCCCCGTTCTGGAAGAAGGAAGACACGCCGGAAGGCGGGCGCTGGGTGGATGCCCGCGAGGCGGACGACGATGCGGCGTCCCGCTGGGACGCCTGGGACTGAGCGGCCTGCGCGCAGCGCAGCAGGGGGCTGTTGGCGGCGTGTTGATTTCCCCGCAGTCCGTCGTCGTTCCGGCCCCGGGTTCCGCGTCTGGGGCGGGTCTGCGGGGGTGGCGCAATTGCTGCTATTGAATGGGCTTCGGCCCGACTGTTTGTAAATCCGCACCTGCGCATTTCTCCGGAACTCCGATGCCCATCTTGCGTCGGAGCACCGTTCATTCCTCACTCTCCTGCCAACCGTCCCTGTCGCTTTCCGGGCGCTGACCCAACAAGCCTAGATCATGTGGATCGTCAATATCGCCCTGCGGCGCCCCTACACCTTCATCGTGATGGCGCTGCTCATCTTCCTGGCCACGCCGCTGGTGCTGCTGCGCATCGCCACCGACGTGCTGCCGGAGATCAACATCCCGGTGATCAGCATCATCTGGAGCTACAACGGCCTGTCGCCGCAGGAGATGGCCCAGCGCATCACGACGCCCAATGAGCGCCTGCTGGCGACCACGGTCAGCGACATCGAGCACTTCGAGTCCCAGTCCTACAACGGCATCGCGATCATCAAGGTGTTCCTGCAGCCCAACGCGAGTGTCGATACCGCGATGGCGCAGATCGCCTCGACGGAGGGCGGGGCGCTGCGCCAGCTGCCGCCAGGAATCAACCCGCCGCTGGTGATCAAGTATTCCGCGTCGGCGATCCCGGTGATCCAGCTCGGCGTGTCGAGCAAATCCCTGCCCGAGCAGTCACTGTTCGACACCATGCTGAACACGCTGCGGCCCAAGCTGGTGTCCATCCCGGGCATCGCCATGCCTTACCCCTACGGCGGCAAGAGCCGGGTGGTGTCGGTGGATATCGACAGCGGCGCGCTGCAGGCCAAGGGGCTGGCGCCTCTCGACGTGGTCAACGCGATCAACGCGCAGAACCTGATCCTGCCCGGCGGCACCGCCAAGCTCGGCGAGACCGAGTTCAACGTCAAGATGAACGGCTCGACCCGCACGGTCGAAGAGCTCAACGATCTGCCGGTGCGTGTCGGCAACGGCCAGGCCATCTACCTGCGCGATGTGGCGGCGGTGCGCGACGGCTTCTCGCCACAGACCAATATCGTCCGCATGGACGGCAACCGCGGCGTCGTGCAGTCGGTGCTGAAGAACGGCGGGGCGTCCACGCTGCAGGTCATCGACGCGCTGCGCACGACCCTCGCCGATGCGCTGCCGAGCCTGCCGGACGACATCCAGGTCACGCCGCTGTTCGACCAGTCGGTGTTCGTCAAGGCGGCGATCTCCGGCGTGGTCCATGAGGGCCTGATCGCCGCGTGTCTTACTGCCGCGATGATCCTGCTGTTCCTCGGCAACTGGCGCACCACCTGCATCATCGCGATCTCGATCCCGCTGTCGGTGCTGTCGTCGATCATCGTGCTGTATGCGCTGGGGCAGACCATCAACATCATGACCCTCGGCGGCCTGGCGCTGGCGGTGGGCATCCTGGTGGACGACGCGACGGTGACCATCGAGAACATCGAGCGCTACCTGCACCTGGGCCACGACCTGGAGACGGCAATCCGCGAAGGCGCGGGGGAAATCGCGGTGCCGGCGCTGGTGTCCACGCTGTGCATCTGCATCGTCTTCGTGCCGATGTTCTTCCTCACCGGCGTGGCGCGCTTCCTGTTCGTGCCGCTGGCCGAGGCGGTGATCTTCGCGATGATCGCCTCCTACATCCTGTCGCGGACCCTGGTGCCGACGCTGGCCCTGCTGTTCATGAAGAACATGCAGCACGGGGCCGGCGGGCAAGCTCCGGACAACCTGCTGCAGCGCGTGTACCGGCGTTTCGATGCCGGTTTCGAGCGCATGCGCGGCGGCTACATCGTGATCCTCAGCGCGCTGCTGCCGCGCCGCCGCAGCTTCATCGCGATTTTCCTGGGCGGCTGCGTGCTGTCCTCGGGGCTGTATTTCTTCCTCGGGCGGGATTTCTTCCCGGCGGCCGACGCCGGCATCATCCGCCTGCATTTCCGCGCCCCGACCGGCACCCGCATCGAGGAGACGGCGCGCCTGGCCGACCGCATCGACGCGGTGATCCGCGAGCAGATCCCGGCGGAGGAACTGGAGACCATCCTTGATAACCTGGGCCTGCCTTACAGCGGCATCAACCTGTCCTACAGCAACGCCGGCACCATCGGCACGCTGGACGGGGAGATCCAGATCGCGCTGAAGGAGGATCACGGCTCCGCGGCCCGTTACATCGACCGCCTGCGGGAGGAGCTGCCGCGCCGCTTCCCCGGTGTGGAGTTCTTCTTCCAGCCCGCCGACGTGGTGACCCAGATCCTCAACTTCGGCCTGCCGGCGGCCATCGACGTGCAGGTGGCGGGCAACAAGCTGCAGGACAACTACCGCTTCGCCGCCATGGTCGAGAAAGCGGTGCGCCAGGTGCCGGGGGCGGTGGACGTGCATATCCACCAGCGCCTCGACCAGCCGTCCCTGCGCCTCGACATGGACCGCAGCCGCCTGCAGCAGATGGGGCTGAGCGCCGCCAACGTGGCGCAGAACGTGTTGATCCCGCTGTCGGGTAGCTCCCAGACAGCGCCGAGCTTCTGGCTCAACCCGAAGAACGGGGTGTCCTACAGCATCTCCGTGCAGGCGCCCCAGTACCGGGTGGACTCTGTCGACTCGCTGTTGCAGATCCCGGTGGCCGGGGCCGGCGGGGTGCCCAACCAGTTGCTCAGCAACCTGGTCCAGGTGTCGTCGGCGCGGGAGCCGGCCATCGTGTCGAGCTACAACATCGAGCCGGTGATCGACCTCTACGTGAGCGTGCGCGGGCGTGATCTGGGCTCGGTGGTGGCCGACGTGGAGCGCATCGTCGAGGAACTCAAGCCGCAGCTGGCGAAGGGCAGCAAGGTCACGTTGCGCGGCCAGGCGCGCACGATGAACTCGTCCTTCATCGGCCTCGGCATCGGCGTGGTGATGGCCATCGTGCTGGTCTATCTGCTGATCGTCGTGAATTTCCAGTCTTGGGTGGACGCCTTCATCATCATCACCGCGCTGCCGGCAGCTCTGGCCGGTATCGCCTGGATGCTGATGCTGACCGGCACCACGCTCAGCGTGCCGGCCCTGACCGGGGCGATCATGACCATCGGTGTGGCCACTGCCAACAGCATCCTGATGGTGTCCTTCGCGCGCCAGCGCCTGCTGGCCGGCGAGCCGCCGCTGTCGGCTGCGCTCGAGGCGGGGGCGACCCGCCTGCGCCCGGTGCTGATGACGGCGCTGGCGATGATCATGGGCATGCTGCCGATGGCCATCGGCCTCGGCGAGGGCGGCGAGCAGAACGCGCCCCTCGGCCGCGCAGCGATCGGCGGCCTGCTGTTCGCGACGCTGTCCACGCTGGTTTTCGTGCCGCTGGTGTTTGCCTCGGTGCATCAATATCTCGCCCGCCGGGCCACCGCCCGGCCGCAACTGCCCACTGGCAGCCTTGCCGAAGGACATTCCTGACATGACTGACAACCGCCATTCCAGCATCGGCATCCATGGCCTGCACGCCCATGAGGGCGCCCAGGGAATCCACCGCCTGCGCCTGCTCAAGCGCACCCGCAACGTGGCCCTGGTGGGGCTTGCAGTGCTCGGGGCCGGCCTCGCCGGCGTTGTCGTCCATCGCTCGGCCACCGCCCGCGATCTGGCCACGGCGGCGGACATCCACGCCGCCCGCCATGTGAGCGTAGTCTCGCCGAAGGACAGCAGCAGCGAGAGCGTTCTGAGTCTGCCCGGCACGCTGCAGGGCTATACCGAGGCGCCGATCTACGCGCGGACCAGTGGCTACCTGGCCGCCTGGTACAAGGACATCGGCGACGGCGTGAAGCAGGGCGAACTGCTGGCCCGCATCGACACGCCGGAAGTGGCCCAGCAACTGGTCGAGGCCAAGCAGGCGCATGCCCAGGCCGTTGCGGCGCTGGCGTTGGCCAAGAGTTCGGTCGAGCGCTGGGAAGGCCTGCGCAAGCTCGATTCCGTCTCTCAGCAGGAGGTGGAGGAACGTCGCAATGCCTATGCCCAGGCGAGCGCGGCCAGTGCCTTGACCGCCGCGACGGTGCTGCGCCTGCAGAAGCAGCTCGATTACAACCAGGTGGTGGCGCCGTTTGCCGGTGTTATCACCAAGCGCACGGTGGATGTGGGCAACCTGATCGATGCGGGCGGGAGCAGCAAGCAGCTCTTCGTGCTGACCCGCAGCGATCCGCTGCGCATTTACGTGCAAGTGCCCCAGGGCTTCACCCGCCGCGTGCAGCCCGGCGACAAGGCCAGCGTGAGTCTTGCCGAGTGGCCGGGCCGGGTGTTCTCCGGCAGCATCGTGCGCACCGCCAAGGCCATCGACACCACCAGCCGTACGCTGCAGGTGGAGATCAACCTGCCCAACCCGAAGGGCGAGCTGCTGCCCGGTGCCTACGCGCGGGTGGACATCAAGGCCCCGGCGACGGCCGGCGAGCCGAGCTTCCGGGTGCCCAGCAACACCTTGCTGTTCCGCCCGGAGGGGCCGCGGGTGGCGCTGGTCGGCAGCGACGGCAAGGTGCATCTGCAGCCGGTGACCATCAAGCGCGAGCAGGGGGTGGAAGTGGAGCTGGGCAGCGGTGTGAAGGCCGACGACCGGATCGTGCTGAATCCGGCCGACTCGCTGGCCGAAGGGGATGCGGTGGTCGTCGCGCCGGTGGCCGACAAGAAGCCCGAGGCCAAGAAGGCCGGCTGAGAGGCGGACAGAGGTTGGCGCGTAGCGCCTGGTTGATTGCGGGGCGCTCAGGCGCCCCGCGTCACGTTCAGTTGCCGGCGCCGCCGACGAGGGCCGGCAGCCCGGTGGCCAGCCACGGCAGCCAGGAGATCGCCAGCGCGCCGAGGAAGATCGCCAGCAGGGCCGGCAGCACCGATACCGCGACCTCGCGGATCGGTTTGGCGAACATCGCCGACGCGAAGAAGATGTTCATGCCGGCCGGCGGGCACAGGAAACCCATCTCCATCACCGCCAGGAAGATCACCCCGAAGTGCACCGGGTCGATGCCGTAGCTGACCGCCACCGGCAGCAGCAGCGGCACCAGCACGACGATGGCGGCGTAGATCTCCATCAGCGCGCCGGCGAGGAACAGGAACACGTTGAGCGCCACCAGGAAGGCGAACTTGTTCGGCAGCGCCTGTTGCACCCATTCCACTGCGGCGTCCGGAATGCCGGCGTCCACCAGGTAGTTGGTGAGGCCCAGCGCCATGCCGAGGATCAGCATCACGCCGCCGATGACCTGCGCGCAGTCGCCCAGGCAGCGGCGCAGCAGCGCCCAGTCCAGCTCCCGGTGGGCGACGGCCTGGGTGAGGATTGCGTAGGCGGCGGTGAGGGCCGCGCTCTCGGTGGGCGTCGCCACGCCGCTGACCAGGGAGCCGATGGCCACCAGCGGGGCCAGGATCTCCCAGCGGGCCGCCCACGCGGCGGACAGCGCCGCACGGGCGTCGGGCCGGGGCTGCGCGGCGTGCGTGGCGACGACGCTGCCGGGGCGCAGGTAGCCGCCGATCAGCAGCAGGAAGGCGACCATCACCAGCGCCGGGACGATGCCGGCCAGGAACATGGTGTTGATCGGCACGCGGGCGATGATCGCGTACATGATCAGCGGCACCGACGGCGCCAGCAGCACACCCAGTGCGCTGGCGCTGGTCACCAGGCTGATGCCCTTGCGTTCGGGGAAGCCAGCGTCCCGCAGCAGCGGCAGCAGGAGCCCGCCGAGGGCCAGGATCGTAACGCCGCTGCCGCCGGTGAAGGCGGTGAAGAAGGAGCACAGCAGCGCAGCGGCGATGGCTGTGCCGGTGACGCCGCCGCCGAAGCAGGCGGTGAACAGCGCGCCCAGGCGGCCGGCCGCGCCGCTGCGGGCGAAGACCAGGCCGGCCAGCGTGAACAGCGGCAGGGCCGGCAGGGACGGATTGACGGTGATCTGGTAATGGCTGAGGGGCACCGAAGCTAGCGGCTGGCCTTCCGACCAGAACAGGGCCAGCGCCAGGCCGCCGAGGATGGTGAAGATCGGCGCGCCGGCCAGCAGGGCCAGCACCAGCCACAGGGCCAGCGGCGCCAGCGGCAGCGTGGTGTCGTCGAAATGGCGGGCGAAGATGAAACCGCCAGCGGTCAGCGCAAGGCCGAGCAGCAGGCCGGCGATCCGGTGGCGGGAGCAGCGGCTGCCCAGCTTGAGGCCCAGCAGCAGGAAGCCGGCCGGCATCAGCGCCTGCACGCCCCACACCGGAATACCGTAGGCCAGCTCGCGGCCGGCCTCCAGTTCGCTGGCGACGAAGTTCCAGCTGGCGCTGCCGAGCATGCCGCACAGCACCGCGGCACTGCCCTTGGCGAACACCGTCGAGGCCGCACGCACAACCGGGTTGCGCGACGTGGCGAAGCCGTTGCCGAGGCTGGTCAGGTGCCCGCCGCGCTCGGCGCCGAGGGCGCCGAACACGGCCAGCGCGAGGCCCAGGTGCTGGACCAGCAGCGGCGCATTGTCGATGCCCTTGCCGTGCAGCGGGCGCAGGGCGATCTCGACCAGCGGGATCAGGGTCATCAGGGCCAGCGCAGCAGAGGCGATGGCTTCGTCGAAAGAGAGCAGGCGGCGCATTGAGGATAGGTCGGGGAGGTTGCTCGTGATGGCGAGTTCATGCGCCCTCTGGTGAGCAGGACCGGTTACCGGTTGGGGGAAGTTGCTCGGGCGAAGCCGGCGGGCGGATGAGCCCGCCCGCCGCACCGTTCAGCGTTTGCCGGCGCGGTAGGCCTTCAGTAGCGCGAAGACTTCGTCGAAGGTGTCGGCTGGCACCATCTTGCCGCGGATGCGCGGGTAGAGCTTGTCGGCCAGATCGTTCCATTCCTTCATCTGCTCGGCGTTGGGCTTGTGCACCTGCAGGCCGCGCTTCTTCATGGCGTCGACGGCCTCGTCCACTTCCTGGCGGGCCTTGGTGCGCATCTGCAGGCCGGCCTTGGCGCCGGCGCTGCGCAGGGCTTCCTGGGCGGCGGGGCTCATCTCGTCCCAGCTCTTCCTGGTGACCACCAGCGCGCCGACGATGGGCGCCCAGTTGATGTCGAGCATGTGCGGCGCGGTGTTATAGACCTGGCTGGCCAGCGCGAAGTAGGGCGTGGCGGGCACCGCGTTGATCATGCCGGTCTGGATGGACGGCAGGATGTCGGAGGTTTCCAGCGGCACCGGCGTGTAGCCGAGGCTCTTCATAATCTCCTGCTGCTCCGATTCGCCGGCCCAGGCGAAGAACTTCATTTTCTTGTAGTCGTCGGGGCGCAGGGCCGGCTCCTTGGAGAAGAAGCGCACCCAGCCGGCGTCGCCCCAGGCGAGCACCACGAAGCCCTTGTCGAGGAACTTCTTTTCCATGCCGACGCGCATCTTCTCGCGCACGTAGTCCACCTCCTCCCAGCTGCGGAACAGCAGCGGCATGTTCTGCAGCGCGGCGATGGACGGCTCGATCTCGCGCAGCCCGACCACCGACAGCAGGGCGCCCTGCAGCTGGCCGATGCGCATGCGGCGGGCCATGTCGGTTTCGCCGCCCTGGCTGCCGTCCGGGTAGATCACATACTTGGCGCCGTCGCCCTGGGCGGCGCGCCAGGCTTCGCCGACTTCCATCAGCTGGCGGTGGTAGAGGGAGTTCTTCGGGGCCAGGGTGCCGATGCGCAGCTGGCCGGCGGCCATGGCGTTGGCGCCGAGAAGGAGTCCGACAGCGAAGGCGGCGAGGCGGCTGAACTTGAACATGCGGCGTCTTTCTGTACGTTGAGGGCGAGTGGACGGTGCCGTGGGTGGCGGCCGGCCGGGGCGGGCGTTAGAACAGGTCGTCAGCGGCGTCGATCAGCCAGCGCGCGCGGCGGCGCATGACTTCGTTGGACAGGGCCAGAGGGCTACCCGGCGGATCCTGGATGGCGACGGCCTGCTGAAGCAGGTCGAGGAAGGCGGCCTTGTCGCCGGCCGGCTGGGCGATGCCCTCGGCCTTGCCGACGAAGGCGCCGGCATTGCGCCCGTTGCCGAGGCGCAGGGCCTCGTCGAAATAGGCCAGCGCCTGCTGGCGATTGCCGCCGGGGCGGGCGACTTCGAAAGTGCCCATCAGGCCGGCCAGGCTGCCGTTGCCGAAGCCCGGCTCGGTGCGCCAGGCAAGTTGGGCCAGCGCGATGGCCAGGGGCAGGTCGGCGACGGTGTCGGGATCGTCCTTGGACAGGGAGATCAGGCCGCCCCATGAGGCTGCGCCCCAGTAGGCAAGGGCGACTTGTTCGGGGGCCAGGCGCAGGGTGGCGAACCGGGCCGGGTCGGCCAGGCGCTGGCGGAAGCCGGGCTGGGCGGTTTCGAGGGCGGCGAGGGCGTGGTCCCGGCCGCGCCGGTACAGGCGGGCGGCCCGCTCCCGCAGGCGCTGGGCGCCCTTGGCGTCGGTGGCCTCCAGGCGGTCGGCCTCGAAGGCGACGAAGGCGTAGGCGTACTGCGTGAAGCCGCTGGCGACGGCTGCGGCCAGCGGGGCATGGTCGGGCTGCTGGCGCAGCACCGATTCGGACAGCTTGAGGTAGAAGGCGCTGGCTTCGTGGGCCAGCTCCAGGTCATCCTCGCTGGATTGGCCCTGGGCGGCCAGCTGGTCGGCGACGCCGCGCATGACCAGTTGGGTCGGGGAGCAGGCGCTCAGGCCGGCAGCGAGCAGGATGGGGGCAGCGAGGCGCGCCAGACGGGCTGGCGTGGCGGTGATCGGCATGGGAGGGCGTGGGTCTGGTGGGCCGGCGTTTCGAGCCACATGCTTGAAACGCCGAGAAGATAGCCCGCCAATGTTGCGCGGGCGTGACCACCGGCCGCGCGCCGTCCCATGCCGACGGGATCAGCGGATCAGCTCGGCGAGCTTGCCCTTGGGAACGTTGAGAAAGCTGCTGATGGCGGCGAGGTGCTCGTTGTGCTCGGTGAGCAGGATGGGGCGCGGTTCGAGCACGTGCAGGTCGAAGTGCCCGGGTTGGTTGCCGTCCTGCTGTACCGAGTAGCCCCAGGTGATGCCGGTGTTGAAGAGGCGGCCGATGGGGCCGTCGAGTTCGACCACGTAGTTGGCGAACTTGGTGTTGGTGAGGCCGGTGAACACGCCCCGTTCGAAGTTGCCGTTGATTTCCCGCGGGGTGTCGATCAGCCAGCATTCGCTCTCGCCGAGCTGGCGCATCTCGTGCCCGGCGTAGGTGGCCGAGTGGCTGCCGATCTTCACGCCGTCGCTGCCGTACAGGCATTGCTCGAGGACGATGGCGGTGTCGTCGTCGGGGTATTGCTTGTCCACGTTCCAGTCGCCGACGACGGTGTGGGTGAACAACTGGGTCTGCGGCCGGATGAGCTGGAGCAGCCCGAGCTTGTGCTCGTGGCTGCCCTGGCGGGTGAAGCGGATCTTGAAGTCGGCGCCGTACTGGACGGCCGAGCCGGCTTCAAGGGGATTGAGTTCCCGGGTGACGTAAGGCGTGATCTCGAGGGCGAAGTGATCGAGCTGATAGCTCCTGTGATTTCCGTAGTTGCTCATGGCCGTACCTTTCATGCTTGGGTAGGGGCAAAAATGCCCTGCGCAGCACCCCGGTCTCCATGCGAATTTTCTCCCTCCGCGGCCGGGGTGCTTGCTTATATAAATAGCATTTTTTGGTACGGCCGGGGAAATCAGTCCAGCAGATCGGAATATTCCTTTTGCGCATAACCGTCGAGACGCATCCACGGCAATCTTGCGGGCATGGCCTCGCGGGTGGCGATCATCGTGCTGCGGTTGGTGCCGGCCTGGTTGGCCGATTCGATGCGGCGCGGGTACTGCTCCTTCTCGTCCCACAGCACCTGCACGCGGGCCTGGGCGGTGCCGCCTTCGTACCAGCGGGCACCGGCTGGCGCGCTGCGGTTGCTGGCCTTCATGCGCTTGATCTGCTCCGGGTCGAGCAGCTGGTTGGCGGTGGTCCATCTGCCGTCGAAGCCGATATTGGCGTAATCCACCGGGGCGATGTCCACGACCATCTTCTCGTGTTCATTGACGATGCGCACACGCAGCTTGCCGTCGTTGCCGCGCTGCACCCAGCGGGCGGCGGCGGAGGTGTCCAGGTGCTTGTGGTTCTTGTCTCCGGCCTTGTGGTCCTCGGCTTCGTGGGTGTGGGCCGGCAGGATGCGCTCGACCCAGCTCTGGTTGTCGCGGCGGACCAGGCGCTCGCCGAAGCGCACGATGCGGGTCACGCCGTCGGCGCCGAGGGTGGTGATGTCGTGCTCGACCTTGAGGGCCAGGTCGTCGGCGAGGGCCGGGGCGGCGAGGAGGACGCCCAGCAGGGCGGGAAGCAGTCGTTTCATGATGTCGCGGGAAAAGAAAAAGCCCGACCTGGGAAGGTCGGGCGAAAAAGGGGCCAGTCTTTCAAGCTAGGGCAGCCCCCCTGGATGGCTCGGTAGGGATCAGAGGCCGAGGGCGGACTTCACCAGGCCGAAGACCTTGGTGTTGACCATGGTGCCCTTGAAGCCGGCATTGCCGGCGCCGGTGGAGAAGAGCATCACGTCGCCGCCGCCGTGGGTTTCGTTGCCGACGGCGCCGAGGTTCACGCCGACTTCCTGGATGTAGTCGTCAGCGGTGGTGTCCACACTGCTCAGGTCGTCGCGGACGGCCTTGCGCGGGCCACCGCCATTGCCGAAGACCAGGGTGCCGTAAGGCTTGCCGTCGGCCGCGTTGGCCAGCACGGGCTTGCCCTGGACGGTGGTCTGGGTGATGTCGGTGACCTTGCCGAGGATCGGGTTGCCCTTGTGGGAGTAGCCGTTGATGGTCATCGTGTGGTCGTGGTCGGCGGTGACGACGATCAGCGTGTTCTTTAGGTCCACCAGGCCGAGGGCACGCTTGATGGCGTCGTCGAAGGCGATGGTGTCTTCCAGCGCGCGCTTGGCGTTGGTGCCGTGCAGCGCGTGGTCGATACGGCCGCCTTCGACCATCAGGAAGTAACCCTTGCTGTTCTTCTGCAGGATCTTGATGGCCTTCTCGGTCATGTCGGCGAGGCTGGGCTCGTCGATGTTGTTGGCCGTCTTGGCGCGATCCAGTTCGTAGTTCAGGTGGTCCTTGTTGAACAGGCCGACCAGCTTGCTGGTGGACGCCGGGTCGATGGCCTTGAAGGCGGTGCCGGTGTTCACGTAGGTGTAGCCAGCGGTCTGCAGCAGGGCGGTGAGGTCCTTGCCGTCGGTGCGCTTGCCACCGGTGGCGGTGGGCAGGAAGAACTTGGAGCCGCCGCCGAGCAGCACATCCACGCCGGTGCCAAGGGCCGCGTTGAACTTGCCGGAGCCCGGTACCACCTGGGCGGCGATGTCGTTCTCGCCGTCGCGATGGCAGATGTGGGAGTAGGTGGCGGCCGGGGTGGCGTGGGTGATGCGGGTGGTCGTCACCGCGCCGACGGCCTTGCCGGCGGCCTTGGACAGTTCCAGCAGCGTGGCCACGGCCGTGCCGTTGCCGGTAGCCGGGCAGGTGCTGTCGCCGGTGGCGCTGTTCACATACGGGGTGCTGCCGTTGTAGGCCTTGGTGTCGGCGCTCATCGACAGGACTTCGTTGTTCATCTTCACGCCGGTCATGTAGGCGGCCATCGACGGGGCGGAGTCGGTGGTCTGGGCGTCGTTGGAGTAGGTCTTGATGCGCGCGGTGCGCTTCAGGCTTTCCATTGTCAGCTGGCCGGCCTCGCCGTACTTGTAGATGCGGCTGGCGGTGACGGTGGTGGGGCCCATGCCGTCGCCGAGGAAGAAGATGACGTTGGTGGCTTCGCCGGCGGCGAAGGCGGAGGAGGTGGCGCCGATCAGGGCGATGGCGGCCGCGCAGGTCTTGAAGTGGGTTTTCATCGTGGGTTAGCTCCGCTTACAGGCCGACCGACTGGCGGATCAGGTTGAAGACTTCGGTGTTGGTGATGACGCCGGTGAACTTGTCCGCACCGCGGCCGATGGCGCCGAGGAAGACATCGGTGCCGCCGTGGGTCTCGCTGCCGGCGGCCATCGGGATGGCGGCTTCCTGGTGGTAGCTCTTGTCGGCGACCTGAGCATCGGTGAGGGCCGTGCGGGTGGCCGGACGGTTTTCGCCGTTGCCGAAGCCGATGATGGTGAAGGGGTTGCCGGAGCTGTCGAGGTTGAGGGCGCCGGTGACGAAGTTCTTCAGCAGGCCGAGCACGCCAGGGTTGCTGTCGGTGGTGGCGCCGGTGCGGGCGGCGTAGCCGTTCAGCACGATGGTGTGGTCGTGGTCGGCGGTGACGACGATCAGCGTGTTGGACAGGTCCGCGTCGATGGTCTTCATCTTGGCGATGGCGGTCTTGATCGCGTCATCGAAGGCGACGGTGTCCTGCAGCGCCTTCTTGGCGGTGGTTTCGTGCAGGGCATGGTCGATGCGGCCGCCTTCCACCATCAGGAAGAAACCCTTGTTGTTCTTCGACAGGATGTCGATGGCCTTGGTGGTCATCTCGGCCAGGCTCGGCTCGACGGCCGGGTCGCGGTCGATGTCGTAGCTCATGTGGCTGCTGGTGAACAGGCC
This sequence comes from Zoogloea sp. GW822-FHT05C07, assembly GCF_058800215.1. NCBI lineage: Bacteria > Pseudomonadati > Pseudomonadota > Betaproteobacteria > Rhodocyclales > Zoogloeaceae > Zoogloea > Zoogloea sp. GW822-FHT05C07. The sequence goes on along the minus strand of NZ_CM179510.1, from coordinate 108,472 downwards.
GACGAGCTTCTTGGTGGAACTGGCCGCGGCGGCGTCGAACTCGGTCTTGTTCTTGACGTAGGTGTAGCCCTTGTTCACGAACTCGGCGGTCAGGTCCCGGCCGTCGGTGCGCTTGCCGCCGGAGGCGGTGGGCAGGAAGAACTGGCGGCCGCCGCCGAGGAGGACGTCCACGCCGTCGCCGAGGGCGCTGTTGTAGCCGGTACCGCCGGGCACGGCCTGGGCGGCGATGTTGTTCTCGGCATCGCGGTGGCAGATGTGGGAGTAGGTGACGGCCGGGGTGGCGTGGGTGATGCGGGTGGTGGTCACCGCGCCGGTGCCCCAGCCGGCGGCCTTGGCCAGTTCGAGCAGGGTGGTGACGGCCTGGCCGTTGCCGGTGGCCGGACAGGTGCTGTCGGTGCCGTTGAGGTAGTTCTTGCCGGTGGCGTCGAAGGCCATCGTTTCCGGCGTCATGGAGATGACTTCGTTGTTCATCTTCACGCCGGTCATGTAGGCCGCCATCGACGGGGCGGAGTCGGTGACCTGGGCGTTGTTGGAGTAGGTGCGGACGAAGGCGGTCTCGGGCAGGGTGTCGATGGTCAGGTCGCCGTCTTCGCCCACCTTGTAGATGCGCGCTGCGGTCAGGGTGTTGATGCCCATGCCGTCGCCGAGGAAGAAGATGACGTTCTTGGGCGCGTCATGGCTGCTGCTGTTGCCGCCACAGCCGGCGAGGAGTGCCGTTGCTGCAGCGACGGCGAGGAAGACGGGTTTCAACATGCTTCGGAAGCCTCCGGGGGAAAGGGGATGGGCAAGGGGGATTTATCAAAGACGGCAAATATGGCAGCGATGTATTTCGATTACATGAAAGCTCGATGAAGGCTTTGGCGGGAGCCACTGCTGGGAAAGGTTTCCGTGGAGGCGAATCCCTCGCCCCCGCGGAGGACGCACGAAAAGTCTCCAGGCGGAGACTCGCCGCCGGCCGCAGGGCGTCAGCGGCCCATTTCCTTCAGATAGGCCTTGCGGGCGGCCAGCGCGGTGTCGGCGAAGTCGGAGAACACGCCGTCCACGCCGAGGCGGTAGTAGGCCAGGTATTCGTTCTGCGGGTCGCCCTTGTAGTCGCTGGCGAGGCGGCGCTGTTCGTTGCGGAAGGTGTAGGGATGGACGAACAGGCCGGCCTTGTGGGCGTCGGCAATCAGTGTGGTGGCGGGCTGGCTGACGGTGTCGGCTTCGTTGATCTTGCCGTCGCCGTTGATGTCCGTCAGGTTGCCGCTGGCATCCAGCGTGCCCTTGACGGTGATGATGTAGCGCTTCCACGGGCCGATGCCGTCGGCGTAGGTCTTGATCTCGGCGAGGCCGGCCGGCGTGACCATGGCGCTGAACAGGCGGCTGTCGCCGGCCTTGGCCCAGTCGTAGGGCTTGTCGTAGGGCATGGCGTAGGTGAGGGCACCGGTCTTGAGGTTCACATCGTCGGCGTCGATGAGCTGCACCATCTTCGTGTTCAGCCCCTTGCTGCGCATGTACTTGAGGCTGCTCGGCTCGAAGGACTGCACGAAGATCGGCGCGGTCTTGCTGTTCCAGCCGGCCTTGTTGATCAGGTCGATAAGCTTGTCTTCCAGCGGCAGGCCGAGATCCCGGTGGTAGGTGGGGTTCTTGGTTTCCGGGTAGACGGCGATCGTGCGGCCGGTGGCGGCGCTCCTGGCCTTCACCAGGTCGATGAGCTCCTGGAAGGTGATGACCTTGTAGAGGCCGTTGAACTGCTGCGGACGCTCGGCGTCGGTGGAGATGCCGCCGAGGGTCTTGATCTCGGCCAGCGTGAAGTCGCTGGCGAACCAGCCGGTCTGGGTCTCGCCGTCCACCTGGATGGTCTTCTTGCGGTCTGCGAATTCGGGGTGGCTGGCCACGTCGGTGCTGTAGGCCAGGTTGGGGTCGTGGCGGGCGATCAGCACGCCGTCCTTGGTGGAGATCAGGTCCGGTTCGACCACGTCGGCGCCCATGTCGATGGCCATGCTGTAGGCCTCGAGGGTTTCTTCCGGCAGATAGCCCGAGGCGCCGCGGTGGGCGATGACGAGGGGCGTGTCGCCGTTCAGCGTCGGCAGGCTGTCGTTGTCGTTGGAGCCGCCGCAGGCGGACAGCAGCAGGATGCTGCAACAGGCCAGCGCGACGGGCGTGAGGCCGAAGGAAGTGGACGAAGTGTGGGTGGGCTTGCGCATGGGAATTTCCGGGTCGAAACCCATGAAGATGCCATCTTTCTATGACGTATTCGTTATTTGGCGGTGAGGTCGAAGGTTTTCGGTTTTGCATGCTGCTGTGCAACAAACGTGTAACTGCCACGCTCTAGGCTCGCGGGCTTTCCCCTCCCCGGAGCATGTCCATGGATCGCCGCAGCTTTCTCCGCAACAGTGGTTTTCTGACCATCTCGGTAGCCGTTGGCGGGCTGGCCGGCTGTGGCAGCAGCGGCTCGGGCCTGCCGCCGCGGGCAATCGGCAGCGACTGGAAGTTTCCGCAGAGCGTTGGCCCAGCGTGAATCCGATCGCCCGCACGGTCACTGCCCGCGTGGCGGCGGGCAGCGCGGCGCTGAGCGTGGTCTGATTCAGTGGGCCTGGCCGGCCACGCAGGCCCAGGTGGCCAGCGCGTCCAGCCAGGCGTCCGGGCGCTCGCGTTCGATGCGCCCGGCCCCGGCGAAAACCAGCCCGTTCTCGCTATCCACTGTCAGTGCGTCGCCTTCCTGCAGGCACCGTTCGCCGAAGCTGATGGTGCGCTGTTGCAGGTCGATGGCCAACTCGCCGCAGCCCACGAGGCAGGGCTTGCCGAGCTGGCGGGCGATCACCGCCGCATGGGCGCTGCGGCTGCCGCGGGCCGTCAGGATGCCTGCGGCGGCCTTGATGCCGGGCAGATCGGCGGTGCTGAAGTCATTGCGCACGAGGATGCAGGGCAGGCCGGCGGCGGCATACTGGACGGCGCCGGCCGCGTCGAGGGCGATCGCGCCCGCGGCGACGCCGACGCTGGCCGGGATGGCGGTGGCCAGGCGTTCGAGGGGCGGATCGGCGATGAGGCGGGTGCGCGCGATCTGGTCCACGTCGACGTCGGCGAGTCGCTCTAGAGCGGTGGCCGGCGACCAGGCGCCGCGGTTCACCTGATCGACGGCGATGCGCAGCGCCGCCCACGGCGTGCGTTTGGCGTCACGGGTCTGCAGGAGGTAGAGCACGCCGTCCTGGACCGTGAATTCGAATTCCTGCACGTCGCCGAATTGCCGCTCCAGCAGTGTGCCGAGGGCCTGCAGGTGGGCATGCACGTGGGGCAGTGCGATGGCCAGGCGGGCGGCGTCAGAGGCCGCGTGCTGGCCCGACACCACGTCCTCGCCCTGGCTGTTGAAGCGGAAGTCCAGGTAGGGCGCGGGGTTGCCGTCGGCCGGATTGCGGGTGAAGCCGACGCCGCTGCCGGACGTGCCGCCGGCATTGCCGAACACCATCCGCTGCACGGTGACGGCGGTTCCCATGCTCTCGTCGATGTCGTGCAGCTGGCGGTAGGTGGCGGCGCGGGGGGACTGCCAGGAGTCGAACACGGCTTCGCTGGCGGCAAGGAGCTGCTCCAGCGGGTCCTGGGGAAAGGGCCGGCCGACCACGCTTTCGTAGACGTCGAGGTAGCTGCGGGACAGGCTGGCCAGCGCGCGGAAGTCCAGTTCGGCGGGGCGGCTGACGCGGGCATGCTCGAGGGCCAGCCGCAGCGCCGCGTTGAAGGGCTCCGGCGGGGCGTGGTGCACCACCTCGGCAAACTGGTGGATCAGGCGCCGATACGAATCCCAGGCCAGGCGCGGGTTGCCGGTGAGGCGCAGGAGGCCGCGCAGGGTGGCGTCGGTGAGGCCGACGTTGAGCACGGTGTCCATCATGCCGGGCATCGAGACCGGCGCGCCGGAACGGACCGAAACCAGCAGCGGCTTGCGGCCCGAGCCGAGCTCCAGCCCGCAGGCCGCCTCCAGGCGTTCCACCTGGTTTTCGAGCAGGGCGCGGAGCGGGGCACGGAAGTTGGCGGGGTCGGCGCGGCGTGCCTGCTGCACGGCGGTGCCGAGAATGAAGGCCTGCGGCACCGGCAGGCCGATGGAGGCCATGCGGGCCAGGTTGAAGGCCTTGAAGCCCATCCCGTCGACCGCGCCGTCGATGCGCGGGCCGGGCAGGCCGATGGCGTAGATGTGCGCCTGGAGATCCATGATCTACTCGCTCAGTATCGCGGCCAGCACGTGGTCGCGGAGTTTGAGGGCGGTATGCAGGAGGGCGTCCGCCGCGGCTTCGAGGTTGCGCGCGCATTCGGTGCTGGCGAAGCGCTGGGGAAAGGCGTCGCCGGCGACGATCAGCGCGCGCTTGAAGCTGCGATGGGCATCGTCGCTCCGCCGTTCGGCGGCCATGATCTGGTGCACCGCTTCGAGGAAGTCCTGCAGCTCTTCCCGCGGGCAGCCGCGGCGCACGTTGCGGGCGCATTCCAGGGCCTTGAGGAATTCCTGCGCGCTGCCGACCACCATGCCGGCCAGACTTTCCAGCGCGTCGAGCAGCGCCGTACTGGGTGGGGTGCCGGGGATCAGGCTGAGGTGGAAGGCGGCTTCCTCAAGTTCGTCGGTGATGTCGTCGGCGCTTTCGAGCAGCGTGCAGTAGAAGTCGTTGTGGCCGGCACCGCTGTGGCGCAGCTCGCGGGCGAGGTTGACCAGCTCGTCGGCCCGGTGCTCCCACGCCTTGGCGCGTTCGGCGTTGAAGGCGATCTGCGCGCCGCCGTCCGCGGTGCGCAGATCGAGGAGGCTGTCACGCACGCCGCTGGCGAGCTCGACGGCCAGCGCGGCATGCTCGGCGGCGATGTCGATGAGCTGGTGGCGGGTGCTGCGGAAGCAGCTCACCAGCTCGGCATGGATGCGGTCGCGCAGCATGTCGTCCGGCATGCCCTGCTGCTGGCTCTCCGAGCAGACGCGCAGCACGAACTGCATGAAGGCGGTGGCGCGGCTGCGTTCCAGCATGTCGTCGAGGCGCGAGCCGAAGGCGGGCGGCGTCTGCGCGGCGAAGGCGAGGGCGTCGAAGACCAGCTGTTCGCCGCCGGCCCGCAGCCAGCCCATGTGGCCGAGGTTCTCGTCGGCGGCCCATTTGAGCAGGCCCAGGCTTTCCTTCTTCGGCAGCAGCAGGCGCAGCCGCTTGCGGGCGCGATTCCAGTCGATCAGGAAGACCAGTCGGGAGCCGAGGAACTGCAGGTAGTCGCACAGCCCGGCTTCGTTGTTGGCGGTGAAGCGGCCGGTGCCCATGTGGTAGACGCCGTCCTCCAGATCCCGGTCGGTGCGGGAGCGGGTGTCGTCCCAGCTCACAGCCCAGTGCTCGAACAGGCTCTGGAAGAACACCAGGCGCTGCATGTGGATGTCGGTGTAGGTCAGCGTCACGCAGCGCTTTTCCACGTGCACCACGAGGACGTGGGCGTCCGTCGTGCCGATGTCGTTCTGCAGGATCAGCCGGCCGCCGTTGCGGGTGGCGGTGGTGCCGAGGCCGGGGTGATCGAACTTGAGGGGGCGGGTGGCGTTGACTCCGCGCATGAAGGCGGCGATCAGCGGGCGGTCGCCCGGTGCGGTGTCGTAGGTGGCGGCGCCGTCGATGTCCTCGCTGGCGATGCGGGTCTGCAGCCGGTTGAGGGCCTTGTGCATGTCCATCACCAGCAGGTGGGCGCTGTCGCCGCGTTCCCGGTCGCCGGAGGTCAGGCGCTGGATCTGGGCCGCGCTGAGGGTGTCGGCGCTGTCGCACCAGGCCTGGGCGTGGAGGGCGGCCAGGCGGGCGGCCAGCAGGACCGAAACATCTTCGCCGCTGTTGCGGATGGGCTCGAACATGCAGTCCAGCTCGGCGGAGATGCGTCCGCATAGGGCGTCGGCCGAGGGGACGTGGAACAGGTCGGTATCGATCTGCTGGCTGTTGCCAGGAATGTTGTCGAGGTTCTCGTCGCCGATGCCGGCGGCGACGCGCTCCAGGCCGAGGGAGGCGGGAGGCCGCTCCGGATTGCAGGCCTGGGCCCGGGCGGTCTGGATCAGGCTGAGGTAGTACTTGGCACGGTCGTTGGCGCCCAGTGCCTCGGCCAGCAGCGCCGGCAGGAGCAGGCTGGGCTCCCCAAGGGCGTCGATGATGCGGGTCTTTTCCGTCATGATCCTCTTCCGCAGGGGATGGAGAGGAAAGACTGCGCCGCGCGGGTGACAGGCGTATTGCTGTTTGGGGTGGTCCAAAAGAAAACGGCGCCCGGAGGCGCCGTTCGGCATGCGTGCAGCGGACCGCTTACTTCTTGGGGGTCAGCTTGGTGAAGGCCTGGAAGGCTTCCGTGGAGGCCTTGGTCATCTGCTCGTAGGCGGCACGGGCAGTGTCCATGGCGGTCTGGATGGAGCCCAGGGCGTTGTGGTCGCCGATGGGCAGGCCCTTGAAGAGCTTCTGGAAGGAGTCGACGACATCCTGGCCGCCGCCGGTCAGCTGCTCGGTGACCATCTTGCCGACTTCGGCCTGGGTCTTGGCGGTGATCTCGGCGATTTCGCGCGCACAGGTCAGCATCTTTTCGGTGGTGCTCTGGGCGTAGGCGGTGCGCAGGTTCAGGGCTTCGGCCGGATCCTTGACGCCGGACAGGGCCTTAGCATTGGCGACGCCTTCTTCGAACAGGGACTTGGCGGTGCCGACCTGCAGTTCCATGATGCGCTGGGAGTTCTCGATGGAGAGCTGGGCCAGACGCATGGCGGCTTCCAGGTTCTTCTTCTGAATCTCGTTGAATTGCTGTTCTTGCTTTGTAGCCATAGATTTTCTCCACACGTTGTTATTGAACAGTAAGAGCCCCAGACTGAATCCCTCCCGTGGCCTCCTGTGAAAAACGATAGCACAGGCTCTTATAAGGGCGATGGCAGGAGGGCAAAAAAACGGTGTGCAATAGTGCATTATGTTGCACTGCAGCAACAGCTGTGGCGTAGAACCCTCACTGTCCGTCCGTTAGCCCGGCCCGGGCCTCTTCAGCCGAGTCGAAAATCCCGGGCGAAAGGTGCCGGGCGCTGAGCGCATCGCCGAGCTTCGTACGCAGGAAGGGGTTGGTGGCGTAGCGGGTGACCTGGGAATAATGGGTTTCCATCAGGCCCTTGATCATGTTCGCGTAGGGTTCGATCAGCTCGTCGAGAATGTCGAAGCCGTGGTAGTTCACCACCACCGGCACCTTGTGGCCGACCGGGTCGAGGATGCTGGTGACCAGGTAGCGGATCCGGTCCACGTCATCCGCGTGGCGCAGGCGCAGGTTGTCGAAATCGATGAAGAAGAGGTTCTGCCCGGCGTCGTAGTGGAAGCGCGATTCCAGCGGCGTGGCGAGAATGGTCTGGCGCAGTTCCATCGGCGCGTCGCGGAAGATGCGTTCGTCCATCACGCACGGCGTGCCGCGGATGATCGGCTTGAAGGCCATATGGGCCAGGATGTCCCGCTCCACGTTGATGCCCGGCGCAACCTCGATCAGTTCCACGCCTTCGGGCGTCAGCTCGAACACGCAGCGTTCGGTGATGTAGAGCACCGGCTGCTTGCGCCGCACGGCCTCGGCGCCGCTGAAGGTGCGGTGTTCCACTTCCTTGACGAACTTGACCGCCTTGCCTTCGACGAGGATCTTGAGCTGGCCGTCCTGCAGCGCGACTTCGAGGCCGCCGGCAGTGAAGGTGCCGACGAAGACGACCTTCTTGGCGTTCTGGCTGATGTTGATGAAGCCGCCGGCGCCGGTCAGCTTGGGGCCGAACTTTGAGACGTTGAGGTTGCCCTGCTCGTCGGCCTGGGCCAGGCCCAGGAATGCAATGTCCAGGCCGCCGCCGTCGTAGAAGTCGAACTGGCTCGGCTGGTCCACGATGGCCGCGGTATTGACCGCCGCGCCGAAGTTGAGCCCGCCTTGTGGAATGCCGCCGATCACGCCCGGTTCGGCGGTGAGGGTCAGCAGGTCGATGACCCGCTCCTCGGCGGCCACTGCGGCGACGCCCTCGGGCATGCCGATGCCGAGATTCACCACCGCGTTGGGGATCAGCTCCATCGCCGCGCGGCGGGCGATGATCTTGCGCTCGCTCATCTCCATTGGCTCGAGGGACGTGACCGGGATGCGAATCTCGCCGGAGAAGGCCGGGCTGTACTGCTCCATGAAGGTCTGCATGTGCCACTCGGGGCGTTCCGCCACCACCACGCAGTCCACCAGGATGCCGGGGATCTTCACCTGCCGCGGGTTGAGGGAGCCGGATTCGGCGATGCGCTCCACCTGGGCGATGACGATGCCGCCGCTGTTGCGCACCGCCATCGCGATGGCCTGGCCTTCCAGCGTCAGGGCTTCCTTCTCCATCGTGATGTTGCCGTCCTGGTCGGCGGTGGTGCCGCGCACGATGCCGACGCTGATCGGGAAAGCCTTGTAGAACAGGTATTCCTCGCCGTCGATTTCCATGATCCGCACCAGGTCTTCGGTGGTGCAGCTGTTCACCTTGCCGCCGCCGAAGCGCGGATCGACGAAGGTGCCGAGGCCGACGCGGGTCAGCGTGCCTGGCTTGCCGGCGGCGATGTCCCGGTACAGGTGGGTGATGACGCCCTGGGGCAGGTTGTAGCCCTCGATGCGGTTGGCGACTGCAAGCTCTTGCAGGCGCGGCACCAGGCCCCAGTGGCCGCCGACTACACGCTTGACCAGGCCCTCGTGGCCCAGGTGGTTGAGGCCACGGTCCTTGCCGTCGCCCTGGCCGGCGCCGTAGACGAGGGTCAGCCCCTCGGGCTTGCCGCGGCCGTCGCTGCTCTGGTCGCGGGTTTCCAGGAAGCGCTGTTCGAGGGCGATGGCGATGTTCTCGGGAAAGCCGATGCCGACGAAGCCGGTGGTGGCGAGGGTGTCGCCCGAGCGGATCAGCTTGACCGCGTCGGCGGCGCTGACCACCTTGCCGGTGTTGCGGCCTTGCGGAGGGGAGAGTTTTGGTCTTGTCTGGCTCATTTTCGGGTCTCCTTTGGCGGTCGGGGCGTGGCTCAAACGATACCGAAAAGATAGTAGGCGGTGATCACCACGAACACCGCCGAGGTCTTGATGACGGTGATTGCGAAGATGTCGCCGTAGGACTGCCGGTGGGTCAGTCCGGTGACTGCCAGCAGGGTGATCACGGCGCCGTTGTGGGGCAGGGTGTCCATGCCGCCGGAGGCCATCGAGGCGACCCGGTGGAAGACCTCCAGCGGAATGCCGGCCGCCTGGGCGTTGGCGATGAAGGTCTCGGCCATGGCGGCCAGCGCGATGCTCATGCCGCCGGACGCGGAGCCGGTGATGCCGGCCAGCGTGGTGATGCTGATCGCCTCGTTGATGAGTGGGTTGGGGATCGCCTTGAGGGCGTCGGCGATGTAGATGAAGCCCGGCAGCGCCGCGATGATGGCGCCGAAGCCGTACTCGGAGGCAGTGTTCATGGACGCCAGCAGGGCGCCGCCGACGGCCGCCTTGGAGCCCTCGGCGAATTTTTCCATCACCGGCTTGAAGGCGAACGCCAGCACGCACAGGATGCCCAGCAGCAGTGCCGCCTCCACGGCCCAGATCGCGGCGATCTTGGTGACGTCGGTGGACACCGGCTTGGCCAGACCGGGCAGGGCCAGTTCATGCACCTTGCCGTAGATGTCGGGGATGATGTTGGTGAATACCTTGTTGAAGATGCCGACGACGAACAGTGGCAGGATCGCGATGACCGGGTTGGCGAGCTTCTCGTGGGTGAAGGGTTCCGGTTCGTTGAGCAGCTTGTCGCCGTAGCCCTCGCCGGCGTTCTGGGCTGTGCGGCGGCGCCAGTTGAGGAAGGTCAGGCCGACGATCAGGATGAACACCGCGCCGATCACGCCGAGGGATGGGGCGGCCCAGGTGTTGGTCTTGAAGAAGGTGGTCGGGATGATGTTCTGGATCTGCGGCGTGCCGGGCAGGGAGTCCATCGTGAAGGTGAAGGCGCCCAGCGCGATGGTGCCGGGGATCAGGCGCTTGGGAATGTTGCCCTGGCGGAACATCTCGGCGGCGAAGGGGTAGACCGCGAAGACCACCACGAACAGGGACACGCCGCCGTAGGTGAGTAGCGCGCAGACCAGCACGATCGATAGCATGGCCCGCTCGCGGCCGACCATGTTGATCACCGACGAGACGATGGCCTTGGAGAAGCCGGACAGCTCGATGACCTTGCCGAACACGGCGCCGAGCATGAAGACTGGGAAATACAGCTTCACGAAGCCGACCATCTTGTCCATGAACAGGCCCGTGAAAGCCGGGGCGACCAGGCCGGGATCGGTGAACAGCACGGCCCCGAGGGCGGCCACCGGAGCAAACAGAATCACGCTGTAGCCCCGGTAGGCGATGAACATCAGAAATACCAGGGCGGCGATGACTATCAGGAAATCCATGGTCCTTACCTTTCTGTAACAACTATGAGACGGAAATGGAAACGGAAGCGGAAATGCCGATGTCGCGATGCTGCGTGGCGACGGAATAATCAAGAAAAATTGGTTGGCAAAGATTACGCCATGTGGGTGATGCATATGGCGTTGTTTCGTTAGGGGTATTCCCCTAGGCAATCGAGCAGTACTGGCCCGACATGGATGTGTGGTCGTGATTTCGGTGTCGGGAAACTTTACGGATGCGGGCCCGGTTTACTGGCCTTTATTTCTAAGTTGTTGAATATTATTGTGTCTCTATATTTGGCGTATATATTGCTGTTCGTGGGGACAGGAGGAGGTTTTCATTACCCATGGTGGAAGGAGGGGTAGTGGTGCGCGATAGAAGAACATTGTTGGCTCTCCGCGAAATGGTTCTTGCAGAGGCACGGCTGGCTGCTTGAAGCCAGCCGTGCCGTATCGTATATCGCAGCATTTTTCGGCTTTTCGGCATGTCCGCATCGGAAGCCGGCGTGAGCGTTGAAGCCTTGCGCCGGTCTGTTCCGGACTTTCTCGCGGTATCACCGAAACAGCCGGGGAGGAGCACGATCATGAGCCCGCTGAGTTGGTGGTTTGATTATTGGACTGGCGCTTTCGACGCTTATCTGTCCCACATGGGTGGGTGGCGCTCCTTGCGGTCCCCGGACGAATATCTTCAGGACAGCGGCTGGAGGTGATTCGCGCTTGAAAGAAGCTGCTGCCCGGTGGATTTGAATGGCGCCGGTAGCGGAATATTGCTCACACAAGAAATGCCCTTTGTCGGCGGACGGAGGGCATTTGCTTTTTCGCTCGGCGGGGCAGGGTGTGGAATACGGCACGGCGGCCGTCTTCCATGTGTTCAAGTCGGTAGTGCGGACGTCGTTATGAACACGTTTCTCCGGCCTGAAACAGGCGGAGAAAATACCGGGATGCACGTTTGTCGGCTTGCCGGTCGTGGTCTTGTCCGAGATTCATCCGCATGGAAAACGAAAACCGCCAGGATCAGCAACTGCGCTGGTCCCTGATCGAAAACGCCTTTGCCCAGGGGACGGCGGGGGCCTTGTTCAATGGTGCCGCCGTGCTGTGCATCGCCTGGCTGCACAAGGCGATGACTGGAGACTGGCTTGCGCTGCCCTGGCTGCTGACGATGCTCGCCATGATTGCCGTCCGGATCGTGACGCTGCGCGTGGGCGGGCGGATTGTCGGCGAGCGCTCGCTGGGGTTCATGGAGCGCCTGTTCTGGATGCCGCTGGCGGCGGTGTCCGCCTTGTGGGCGCTGCTGCCATTCCAGTTGTGGTCAGGAATCGGCACCGAAGAGATGCTGCTGCTGGCGCTCATCCATTTCGGCCTGGCCGGGCGGGCTGCATCCGTGCTGGCGCCCGTGCGGTGGTCGGCGCGTTTCCATATTGCCTGCCTGCTGCTGCCGGGGGCCATGCTGGTTTTCACCCTTCCTTTGCCAGGGGCCGTGGTGCTCGGCGGACTGGCGATCTGCTATCTGCTGACCATGCTGTCGGTCCACAAGTGGGCTCACAGGACTTTGCTGACCGCCCGGCGCCGCCTCATCGAGAACCAGGCGCTGCTGGGCGAGGCGCGGCGGCAGCAGGAAACCGTCGAAATCCTGAACCAGCAGCTATTGGCCGCCCGCGATGCGCTGGCTGCCCAGAATGCCGGGCTGGAGCGCGCGGTGGTGGAGCACACGGCGAAAGCCCGGCTGGCGTCGGCGGCCATTGAGAACATTGCCGCCGGAGTGATCGTCACCGATGCGGACGGATTGATCGTCGAGGCCAATCCGGCTTTCTGCGCAATGACCGGTATGTCTCCCGCCAGCATCGAGGGGCAGCCGATCGGGACGCTGAACCCCGCCGACCACGATCCGCTGGCCGTCGAAGCCATGTGGGCCGAACTGCGCCGCATGGGCTACTGGTCCGGTGAAGTGTGGAGCCGCAAGGCGGATGGCGGCCTGTTTCTGGAGCGCCGTTCCATCGACGCGGTGCGCGACGCGGATGGGAAGGTCACGCACTACGTGTTTGCGGTCACCGACATCACCGAATCCCAGGAGAAGGACGAGCGCATCCGCTTCCTGGCCTTCCACGATGCGCTGACCGGATTGCCGAACCGCTTCCTGCTGGAGGACCGCCTGCGCCACGGCATCGAGATGGCGCGCCGGGATCGGGAGCAGCTGGGCCTGATGTTCCTCGACCTGGACCAGTTCAAGAGTGTCAATGACAGCCTCGGCCACCAGGTCGGCGACATGCTGCTGGTGGAGGTCGCCCAGCGGGTGAAGAGTCTGGTGCGCCAGTCAGATACCGTGGCGCGGCTGGGCGGCGACGAGTTCGTGGTGCTGGTGCGCGGCCTGCAGAATGGGCGGGTCTGCGCCACGCTGGCCCGCAAGATCATCGAGGCGATCAGCGAGCCGATCCAGGTCCTGTCCCACCGCATCAATATTGGCACGTCGGTTGGCGTGGCGGTGTTTCCGGATGATGGCGGGGACGGCACTACGCTGATGAAGAACGCCGACGTGGCCATGTATGCGGCCAAGGCCGCCGGACGGGGCGTCTACCGCTTCTTCGAGCCGGCCATGTCGGAGGCCGCCCAGTTGCGGCTGGAGCTGGAAACCGCGCTGCGCCATGCGTTGGGCCACGGGGAACTGAGCCTGCACTACCAGCCCAAGGTGCGGGCCACCAGCGGCGAGATCGTCGGCTACGAGGCGCTCCTGCGCTGGCACAACGCCGAGCGGGGGGCCATCCCGCCATCCCAGTTCATTCCGGTGGCGGAGGATTGCGGCCTGATCGGCGAACTGGGGCGGTGGACTCTGCGCGAAGCCTGCCGGCAGATCGCTGCCTGGCATCGCGGGGGCTACGGCTGGCAGCGGGTGGCGGTGAACATCTCGGCGCGCCAGTTCGTCGAGGGCGACCTGGTTGGTGAGATCCTGTGCCAGGCCGAGGCGGCGGAGATTCCGCCGACGCTGCTGGAGATCGAACTGACCGAGAGCATGGTCATGAACCGTCCGGAAGAAGCGGCGCAAACCCTGCGGGCGCTCAAGGAGCTGGGCGTGACAGTGGCCATCGACGACTTCGGCACCGGCTATTCGAGCCTCGCCTATCTGCGCCGCCTGCCGATCGACGTGCTGAAGATCGACCGCTCCTTTGTCGGCGAGGCCGACCTGGACGAACACGGGGTGGCGATCGTCCAGACCATCCTGGCGCTGGCGCGCACCCTTGGGCTGGCGGTGGTTGCCGAAGGGGTGGAGACGGAGAGCCAGGCAGACCTGCTGCGGCGCGGTGGCTGCGATTTCCTGCAGGGCTACCTGTTCAGCCGGCCGGTGCCGGCCAGGCTCATCGAGGAGCGCTGGCGGGCTGTCTCCGATACGGTGGCGGCCGTTTCCTGAGCGGCACTGCCGCCGCGGGCGGCGACCCGTCGCTTACATCGAGGCCTCCTTCTTCTTCAGGCGGTAATTGAGCTGGGGGCGAGTGATGCCGAGCAGGCGCGCAGCGCCGGACAGATTGCCCTTGGCTTCCTTGACTGCATGCTGGATCAGCGCCTGTTCGAGGCCGTCCAGTCCGATGCCGGCGGCGATGACCTGCGTGCATAGCGTGTCGGTGGCGTCATCGGCACTGGCAGAGCTCAGGCTGCCGGCGTCGTCGATGCCTTCCTGGCGGGCCTCGAAATCCTGCGGGCCGGCGAACAGGTGTTCCACCTCGATCCATTCGTCCTGCGGGGCGAGGATCACGCCGCGTTCGATGGTGTTCTCCAGCTCGCGGATGTTGCCGGGCCAGGCGTGGCCCTTGAGTGCGCGCAGGGCCTTGTCGGTGACGCCGGCGAGGCGCTTGCCGTGCAGCGCGCCGAAACGCTTCAGCATGGCTTCGACCAGCAGCGGAATATCGGCAACCCGTTCGCGCAGTGGCGGGATCACCACCGGATAGACATTGAGCCGGTAGAACAGGTCGTTGCGGAAGCGCCCGGCCTTGACCGCCGCGTGCAGGTCCACGTTGGTGGCGGCGACCAGACGCACGTTGATCTTGCGCGTGCGGTCGTCGCCGAGGCGTTCGATTTCGCCCTCCTGCAGCACGCGCAGCAGCTTGGCCTGGGCGGCCAGCGGCAGCTCGCCGACCTCGTCGAGGAACAGCGTGCCGCCGTCGGCGCGCTCGAACTTGCCCATCCGTGATACCTGGGCGCCGGTGAAGGCGCCGCGCTCGACGCCGAAGAGTTCCGATTCTATGAGGTCGTGGGGAAGGGCCGCGCAGTTGATCGCCACGAAGGGGCCGGCGGCGCGGGGGCTCATCTCGTGCAGCGCGCGGGCGAAGCGCTCCTTGCCGACGCCGGTTTCGCCGAGCAGCAGCACCGTGACCTGGGTGACGGCGGCCTTGTCGATCAGTGTGTAGGCGTGGCGGAAACCGGCCGACGAGCCGATCAGGCTGGGCGGCGGCAGGCGGCGTTCCAGCGTGGCGCGCAGCGCATCGACCTCGCTGCGCAGTTCGAGCATGCGGCTGACGATGGAGTCGGCCTCGTAGTAGGGCGTGTGGTCGGCGGCGTCCGGCCATTCCTCCACCGGCTTGCCGACGATGCGGCAGCGGTTGCGGCCGGTGGCCATGCACTCGGTTTCCTTGAAGAGGATGAAGCGCCCCATGAAGGCCGAGGTGTAGCCCGACGCATAGCCGATCTGCATCCAGCACACCGGATGTTCGGAATGGCCGAATTCCCGCACGTGGACTTCCGCCTCGACGGAGTTCTCCCACAGGAAATCGCCGTAGAAGTGGCTGGCGTCCTCGTCGAAGTCGAGCTTGAATGGGGTGACATGCACCATGCCTTCCAGCATGTGCAGCTGGGGGCCGACCACGAAGGCGTCCTGCAGGCTTTTATTGCCGCGAATCTTCCTGGCCAGTTCGGCGTCGCGGGTGCCGGCGGCGTAGCCCATGCGGGTCAGGATGCGGCGGGCCTGGTCGATGCCGACCGAGTTGATGAGTTCCTTGCGCAGTTCGGACAGGGCGGCCGCGTGCATCAGGATCATGCGGCTCTCGTGGAGCCAGATCAGGCCCTTCTCGGAACAGAAGCGCACGAGGCTGCGCAGATCGGCGTTCTGCGGGTAATGAATGTCGCTCACGATGTCTCCTCCAGCGTCTTCCGCCGCTTGATAGGAATAGTGATGGCCGGCGTGTCGCCGGGCAGCGGGAAGACAGGGCCTTATAACACGTGCCCGATGTGGGGCTGCGGACGCTCTGCACGGCGGAGCGCCGATTCCTCATCAGCTTGCGTTATAAGCTTATTGGCGATAATAATACAGAATCTCGAGAAAAATGAAGCCGGGTTGATTCGCCAACAAGAGCGAGCACGCCGGATTGACGATGTGCCAGGAGGAGACCATGGCCCAGAAGTACCTGATCCATATCGGAAACAGCGGTGAGGACTATGCCTGCGATGCCGAACTGAACCTGCTGCGCGGCATGGAGGTGCTGGGGCGGCGGGGCATTCCTGTCGGCTGCCGCGGCGGCGGCTGCGGCGTGTGCAAGGTGGCGATCCACTCCGGCAGTTTCGAGGCACGCAAGATGAGCCGCGACTGTGTGAGCGCAGAAGAGGAGGCCAGCGGCGTGGTGCTGGCCTGCCGCGTCTTCCCCCGCGGCGAGATGTCCCTGACCGTGGTCGGCAAGATGGTCAAGGCACTGGAGCGGGGAATGGAAAAGACAGGGGCGCCCGTGGACGCCCCCGCTGCGCAGCTGCCGGTCAGGCCGGCAAGCTAGATCACCGCGTTCAGAACGGCTGCGGCCGCGGCGTCCCGTCGACGGACGGCGGTAGCACCGGCAGCTTGAAAGACGGCTGCTGCCCGGTGAGGGTCTTCAGGAAGGCGACGATCTTCGCATTTTCGTCAGCGCTGAACTTGCGGCCCAGCTGCAGGCGGCCCATGGTGTCCACCGCTTCGCCAAGGGTCGCCGCGCCGCCGTCGTGGAAGTACGGATAGGTGAGCTCCACATTGCGCAGCGTGGGCACCTTGAACAGGAAGCGGTCGGCGTCCTTGCCGGTCACCGCGATACGCCCCTCGGCCGGGCTGTTCGCCTTGTAGGCCTCCACCACCCCCATCTTCTGGAAGGAACCGCCACCGACGGCCGGGCCGTTGTGGCAGGCCACGCAGCCGCTGTCCTTGAACAGCCTGTAGCCGGCCAGCTCTTCCGTGCTCAGCGCCTTCTTGTTGCCCTTCAACCACTGGTCGAAGCGCGAGTTGGGTGTTACCAGCGTTTCTTCGAAGGCGGCGATCGCGCCGGTGATGCGGTCTACGTTGACCTCGTCCGAACCGAAGGCCTTGCGGAAGGCCGTCACATAACCGGGGATGGTCTTCAGCGTATCGACCGCCAGTTCGTGGCTGAAGGCCATCTCGCCCGGGTTGGCGATCGGGCCGCCGGCCTGTGCCTTCAGGTCGGCCGCGCGGCCGTCCCAGAACTGGGCCAGGTTGTAGCGGGCGTTGAGCACGGTGGGCGAGTTGATCGGCCCTTTCTGCCAGCCGTGGCCGATGGAGCTCTTGAGGTTGTCGCTGCCGCCCAGGGACAGGTTGTGGCAGGAGTTGCACGAGATGAAGCCCGACTTGGACAGGCGCGGGTCGAAGAACAAGGCCTTGCCCAGCTCGACGGCGGCTGGGTTGGTGACCTTGGGTGGCACGATGGGCTGGATCGGTTCGGCGGCCGGCGCTGCATGGGCGCTGCCGATGGCGCAGGCCGCGAGGCTGAGGACGGAAAGGCTGCGGTTCAGGTTCATGAAGAACTCCTTGTGGGTTTGAGGATGGCCGGGGCTGCTGCTTGGGACGCCCGCAGGGCAAGTCCCGGATATTCATCCCTGAGGTTTAAGGAATTCTTAAGGAATATGCAAACAGGTAGTTGATATGTCAAATGCCTGTTTTGGGTTTGTCGCTGCGCAGACGTGTCCAGAGGTGAATGAGGTGTCCGAGTGACTTGACCAGATCATCAAGCTGCGCCGCAGCATTTGATCAATTGATCAATCAATAAAATCCGCTTTTTCTCGCAATCTCGAGAAAAAGCGGATTTTGTCTTTTCGGATCATGGGTTTGCCGGAACTGGTACGGGGCTTGATTAGGAGAAGCCTGTTGCAGACCAGACCGAGGACACGATGATCGATCCGACCACTCCGCTGCCCGTGGATGTGAACCGCAAGTACGTACGCCTGGTGGAGCGGCGCCCCGACGGCCTGGTGGAGTTCGAGTTCTCCATTTCCGATCCCGCGCTCTTCGTCGAGATGCTGCTGCCCGAGGCGGCTTACGAGGAGTTCTGCCAGACCAACCGGGTGATCCTCCTGGAGGGTTCCCGGCCGGAGGCGGAGGAGGACGGCGACTTCAACTGGAGTCTCCACGAGGCCACGCACCAACGCTTCAGATGAACCGGCCGGGCCACACGCCCGGAATTTGAATAGAAGAAGGAGGAGAGACACCATGCAGATGGATCTGCGCACCGTCACCATCAAACCGCAGCGGCAGACGTTCGACCACATCGCCCGCCGCATCGGCGCGGACAAGGCGGCGACCCGCTACCAGGAAGGCACGCTGGAAGTTCAAGCGACCCACAACTTCCACTACCGCCCGACCTGGGACCCGGACCACGAGATCTTCGATGCCTCCCGCAGCGCGATCAAGATGGCCGACTGGTACGCCTTCAAGGACCCGCGCCAGTTCTACTACGGCGCCTACACGCTGGCCCGCGCCAAGCAGCAGGAAACCGCCGAGTCGAACTTCGACTTCGTCGAGGGCCGCGGCCTGGCCGACACCCTGCCGGCCGAGCTGACGGACACCGTGCTCAAGTTGCTGCTGCCGCTGCGCCACGCAGCTTGGGGCGGCAACATGAACGCCGCCTTCATCACCGCCTACGGCTACGGTACCGCGCTGACCCAGCCGTGCATCTTCCACTCCATGGACATGCTGGGCATCGCCCAGTACATCACTCGCGTCGGCCTGCTGCTGGGCGACGACGTGGAGGTGCTCGACACCGCCAAGCAGAGCTGGATGGAAGACAGCGCCTGGCAGGGCCTGCGCCGCTACGTGGAAGACTGTTTCGTGCTGAAGGACCCGCTGGAAGTCTTCGTCGCCCAGATGGTGGCGCTGGATGGCCTGCTGTACCCGCTGGTGTACGAAACCATCATCGACAACGTGCTCTCGTCCAAGGGCGGCACGCCGATCGCGATGCTCACCCAGTTCATGACCGACTGGTTCGCCGAAACCAGGAAGTGGGTGGACGCCACGGTGAAGACCGCCGCCGCCGAATCCGCCGACAACAAGACCCAGATGGAAACCTGGATCACCCACTGGCGCGACCGCGCCGCCGCCGCGCTGATGCCGATCGCCCAGATCGCCCTCGGTAGCGAAGCCGACACCATCACCAGCGAGGTGGTGGACCAGTTCAACGCGCGCATGGCCAAGGCCGGCGTCAGCCTCTGAGAGGAAGCCCCATGTCAAAGGTATTCATCGCGCTGCAGACCAACGACGACACCCGCCAGATCATCCAGGCCATCCTCGCCGACAACCCCCACGCCATCTGCAACGAGCAGCCGGCGATGGTGAAGATCGACGCCGAAGGCTCGCTGGTCGTGCGCCGCTCGACCATCGAAGAACTGATCGGCCGCGACTTCGACCTGCAGGAACTGCACATCAACCTGATTTCCCTCACGGGCAACGTCGACGAGACCGACGACGAGCTGACCCTGAGCTGGAACGCCTGAACCCCTCGAGGAGACACGCAAGATGGACATGAAAGTCGGCAAGAAGAAGCTGGGCCTCAAGGAGAAGTACCAGCACATGACCCGTGGCCTGGGCTGGGAGACCACCTACCAGTCGATGGACGATGTGTTCCCCTTCGTCAAGTACGAAGGCATCAAGATCCATGACTGGGACAAGTGGGAAGACCCGTTCCGCCTGACCATGGACGCCTACTGGAAGTACCAGGCCGAGAAGGAGCGCAAGCTTTACGCGATCATCGACGCCTACGCCCAGAACAACGGCCACCTCAACGTCACCGATGCGCGCTACCTCAACGCCATCAAGCTGTTCCTGAACGGCATCAGCCCGCTGGAGTACATGGCCCACCGCGGCTTTGCGATGACCGGCCGCCAGTTCCCGGGCGTTGGCGCACGGGTTGCCTGCCTGATGCAGTCCCTGGACGAGATCCGTCACGCCCAGACGCAGATCCACTCCCTGTCCAACTACAACAAGTACTACAACGGCTTCCACGACTACCGGCACATGCTGGAGCGCGTGTGGTACCTGTCGGTGCCGCGCTCCTTCTTCGACGATGCGGTGACCGCCGGCCCCTTCGAGTTCATGGTGGCGATCGGCTTCAGCTTCGAGTACGTGCTGACCAACCTGCTGTTCGTGCCCTTCGTGTCCGGCGCCGCCTACAACGGCGACATGGGCACCATGACCTTCGGCTTCTCGGCCCAGTCCGACGAAGCCCGCCACATGACCCTGGGCCTGGAAGTCATCAAGTTCGTGCTGGAGCAGGACCCGGACAACCTGCCCATCGTGCAGCAGTGGATCGACAAGTGGACCTGGCGCGGCTACCGCGTGCTGACCCTGGTCGGCATGATGATGGACTACATGCTGCCCAAGCGCATCATGAGCTGGAAGGAGGCTTGGGAGGTCTACTTCGAGGAGAACGGTGGCGCGCTGTTCAAGGACTTGGCCCGCTACGGCATCCGTCCGCCGAAGTGGCTCGACCAGATCGAGCAGGACAAGGACCACATCTCCCACCAGGCCTGGGCGACCTTCTACAACTACGCCGCGGCGTGCAACTTCCACACCTGGATTCCCACCGACGACGAGCTGGACTGGCTGTCGCAGAAGTACCCGAACAGCTTCGACAAGTACTACCGGCCGCGCCTGGAGCACTGGCGCGAGGAGGCCAAGAAGGGTAACCGCTTCTACAACAAGACGCTGCCCATGCTGTGCCAGACCTGCCAGATCCCGATGATCTTCACCGAGCCGGGCGATCCCACGCAGATCTGCTACCGCGAGGTCGATTACAAGGACAACAAGTACCACTTCTGCTCCGACGGCTGCAAAGAGATCTTCGAGCACGAGCCGGAGAAGTACATCCAGGCCTGGCTGCCGGTGCACCAGATCTACCAGGGCAACTGCTTCGAGGAGGGTGTCGACCCAACCGCCGAGGGCTTCGATCCGTTGTCGGCGGTGCTCGACTACTACCACCTGGCCCAGGGGCGCGACAACCTGGACTTCGAAGGTTCCGAAGATCAGAAGAACTTCGAGGCCTGGCGCGGCATGGCGACCAAGAACGCCGCCTGACAGACAGGAGTGAATCCGGCCCGGCGCAGGGCGCCGGCCGGATTCCGCATCGGAAAAATACAAGGAGACAAACCATGGGCGTAGCCGCCATCAAGGAATATTCCTTCGAGTCCGCCGACCGGCTCGAGAACTTTCACGGCAACCAGCTGCTGTACATCGGCTGGGATCAGCACCTGCTGTTCTGCTCGCCGTTCTGCCTGCCGTTCCCGCCGAACATGCGTTTCGGCGACATCATCGACAAGGTGCTGCCGGGCGTCTTCGGTTATCACCCCGACTTTGCCAAGGTTGACTGGAGCAAGGTCGAGTGGCTGAAGTCCAGCCGGCCGTGGCAGCCGGACTTCGACAAGACGCTGGCCGAACTGGGGCTCAAGCACAAGGACGTGCTGCGCTTCCGCACCCCCGGCCTTACCGGCATCAAGGGTTCTGCGAGCTGAATCATGTCCTACGAGCTGACCATCGAACCCCTCGGCCAGACCATCGAGGTCGAGGAGGGGCAGACCATCCTCGATGCCTCCTTGCGCGCCGGCATCTGGCTGCCGCATGCCTGCTGCCACGGTCTGTGTGCCACCTGCAAGGTGCAGGTGCTGGACGGGGAAGTGGACCACGGTGAAGCGTCGAGCTTCGCGCTGATGGATTTCGAGCGCACCGAGGGCAAGACCCTGGCCTGCTGTGCGCGCCTCGAAAGCGATGTGACCATCGAAGCAGAGATCGAGGAAGAGCCGGACGCCGAGTCCATCCCGGTGAAGGACTTCCCCGGCAAGGTGAAGCGTATCGAGCAGCTCACGCCGACCATCAAGGGCATCTTCGTCGAGCTCGACGAGGCCATCCATTTCCAGGCCGGCCAGTACATCAACCTGGACATCCCGGGCCTCGGCATCAGCCGCGCCTTCTCGCTGGCCAACGTGCCGTCGACGGGGCGGGAGATCGAGCTCAACGTGCGCATCGTGCCCGGCGGCACCGGCACCGGCTACCTCCACGAGAAGCTGGCGGAAGGGGATGGCGTCAAGCTGTCCGGCCCCTACGGCCGCTTCTTCGTGCGCAAGTCGGCCAATGTCCCGCTGCTGTTCATGGCCGGCGGCTCGGGGCTGTCCAGCCCGCGCAGCATGATCCTCGACCTGCTGGCCGAAGGCAGCACACTGCCGATCACGCTGGTGTACGGCCAGCGCAGCCGCGCCGAGCTGTACTACCACGACGAGTTCCTGGCGCTGGCGGAGAAGCATCCCAACTTCACCTACGTGCCGGCGCTGTCGGACGAGCCGGCGGATTCCGCGTGGCAGGGCTTCCGGGGCTATGTGCACGAGGCGGCCAAGGATCATTTCGACAATGACTTCCGCGGGCACAAGGCCTATCTGTGCGGACCGCCGATGATGATTGATGCCTGTATTTCGACCTTGATGCAGGGGCGCCTGTTCGAGAACGACATCTACACCGAAAAGTTCTTCTCGGCGGCGGATGCGCAGCAGGTGCGCAGCCCGCTGTTCAAGCGGGTTTGATCATTAAATCGATATAAAAATAAAATCTCGAGAATAAATTGACTTATCGAGATGAGGGTTTAAGATAAGCGTAGTGCTCGCCGGTCCGGAGAACCGCGCCGCAATGCGGTTTTCCGGGCGAGGCCGGCATCCACAAGGACAAGAGGAGATAACGAAAATGGCAATGACTGGAGTTCTGCGTCCCGGCCACATGCAGCTGCGCGTGCTGGATCTGGAAGAGGGCGTAAATCACTACAAGAACGTGCTGGGTCTCATCGAAACCGGCCGCGACGCTCAGGGCCGGGTGTACTTCAAGGCCTGGGACGAGCGCGACCACAACAGCCTGATCTTGCGCGAGGCGGAATCCGCCGGCATGGACTTCTTCGCCTTCAAGGTGGCCGACAAGGCCACGCTGGAAAAGCTCAATAGCGACCTGCGGGCCTACGGCGTCCAGACCGAGCGCATCCCCGCCGGTGAGCTGCTGGAAACCGGCGAGCGCGTGCGCTTCGAGATTCCGTCCGGCCACCAGATCGAGCTCTATGCCGAAAAGACCGACGTTGGCAACGGCATGAGTTACGTCAATCCGGACCCGTGGACGCCCGATGCCGAGCGTGGCATCGCGCCGGTGCGCCTCGACCACTGTCTGCTCTACGGGCCGGACATCGAGAAGGTGCAGAAGCTGTTCGAGGACGTGCTTGGCTTCTACCTCGTCGAGCGTGTGCTGATGGAAGACGGCGAGACCAATCTGGCGATCTGGCTGTCGTGCTCCCACAAGGCTCACGACATCGCCTTCGTGCGCCACCCGGAGCCGGGCAAGCTGCACCACGTGTCCTTCCTGCTGGATACCTGGGAAAAGGTCCTGCGCGCCGCCGACATCATGTCCATGAACAAGGTGTCCATCGACATCGGCCCGACCCGCCACGGCGTGACCCGCGGCACCACGATCTACGCCTTCGACCCGTCCGGCAACCGCTTCGAGACCTTCTGCGGCGGCTACCAGCCCTACCCGGACTACGCGCCGATCACCTGGACCTGGGAAGAGGTCGGCACCGGCGTGTTCTACCACGACCGCAAGCTCAACGAGCGCTTCCTGACTGTCGTCTCCTGAGTCTCTCTCGGGGGGGGCTGTGTCCGGCCCACCCCGAGAGAGACAAGGAAACCCGGGGTGGCCCGGCGTTTCCTTGGGATCTTTTAGTGATGCCGGCCGGCCGCAGTGCCTGCGGTCAGTCCGGCACCCAGCGCCGCCGCTTCGACGGGGCGGCCCAGCAGGTAGCCCTGCACCTCGTGGCAGCCGATGCCCGCCAGGAAATCCAGCTGTTCGCGGGTTTCCACCCCTTCGGCAATCACTCTAAGCTTCAGTGACTGGCCCATGCGCACGATGGCTTCGGCGATGGCCCGGTCTTCTTCGTCATCGGGGATGTCCTTGACGAAGGATCGGTCCACCTTCAGCTTGCTGACCTGGAAGCGCTTCAGGTAGGCCAGGCTCGAATAGCCGGTACCGAAATCGTCGATGGCCACCGACATGCCCAGGCTGCGCACATAGGCGATCAGCTCGATGAAACGGGCGGCGTCGCTCATCAGCGCCGATTCGGTCAGCTCCAGCTCGATCAGCTGTGGCGCCACGCCGGTGTCCCGCAGCACGGCGGCCAGCGTGGCGGAAAAGTCGTCCCGGTGCAGCTGCACCGCCGACACATTGACGGCGATCTTGATGGGCTGGCCGCTGTCGGCCCATTCCCGGGCCTGCCGACAGGATTCGTGCAGCGCCCATTCGCCGATCGGCAGGATCAGGCCGGTGTCCTCGGCCAGCGGAATGAAGCGCGCCGGGCTGATCTCGCCGTACTGGGGCGAGCGCCAGCGCATCAGGGCTTCGGCGCCGATCATGTGGCTGTCACCGATGGCGAACTGGGGCTGATAGACCAGGCGCAGCTCACCCGCCCCAAGGGCGCGGCGCAGATGGGTGGTGAGGGACAGGCGCTCGGCCGAGTCCTGGTTCATGCGCTCGTCGAAGAAGCTGAAGGTGGCGCGACCGCGGGCCTTGGCGTGGTACATGGCCATGTCGGCCTTCTTCAACAGGGTGTCGAAGTCCTGGCCGTCGCCCGGCGCCACGGCAACGCCCAGCGTGCCGGTAGCGGTCAGCGCGTGGCCGCCAAGTTCGAAGGGTTTTTCCAGCGCGCGGCAGATCTTTTCCGCCACCCCCGCATAGAAGCGCGTCGACTCATCCCCTTCGACGAGGATGATGAACTCGTCGCCGCCCAGGCGGCTGATCGTATCGCTGTGCCGCAGGCAGCCAGCCAGGCGGTTGGTGACGGCCAGCAGCAGGTCGTCGCCGATGGCGTGACCGAGGGTGTCGTTGATGTGTTTGAACTGGTCCAGGTCGAGGAAGAACATCCCCAGCGTGCCGTTGTTGCGCAAGCTGCGCTGGGAGGCCTGTTCGAAGCGGTCGCGCAGCAGGATGCGGTTGGGCAGGCCGGTCAGCGCGTCGTGGTGGGCCATGTACTGGATCTGGGCCTCGGCGGCCTTGCGGGCGCTGATGTCGCTGAATGCGGCCACGTAATGGGCGACGCTGCCGTCGGGGTTGCGTACGACGCGGATCGTCAGCCACTTGGGGTAGAGGCGGCCGGTCTTGTGGCGGTCCACGATCTCGCCTTCCCAGCGGTCGTCCTGCTCCAGGGCACTCCACAGGGCCTTGTAGAAGCCAGGGTCGTGCTGGCCGGACTTGAGCATGGACGGCGTCTTGCCCAGCACTTCGGCGGCGCCGTAACCCGTGATGGTGGTGAAGGCCGAATTGACGCTTTCGATGCGGTTGTCCGCATCCGTGACCATCAGCGCCTCGTTGCTGTGGTTGAAGACCAGCTGGGCCAGTTCGAGCTGGGCGTGCTGCTCGCGCTGGCGGGTGATGTCGCTGAAGACCCAGATCGAGCCCTGGCCACCGCTGCGGGCATCCAGGGGGCGGCCCGACAGGCGGATCCACAGGGGGCTGCCGTCCTTGCGGACCATGTGGATGTCGCCCTCGCTGTAGCCGCGGGTCGCCAGGTCGCGATAGATGCGTCCGCCTACCTCCAGGTAGTCGGCATGGCTCGGATAGAAGATCTCGGTGCGCTGGCCGATCAGGTCGGAAGGGGAGTGGAAGCCGAAGATCTCCGCCATGTGCTGGTTGGCGTCGAGGATCAGGCGATCGCGGCAGAAGATGATGCCCACGTGGGCGTTGTCAAAGATCGCCCGTTGCTGGACCAGCAGCCGGCCGATACGCGCTTCGCCTTCCTTCAGGGAGGTGACGTCGCTGACGGTCAGCACGAAGCCTTCGTCGGGCATCGGGAAACGCCCCAGCTCCAGTTCCGCACCGTCGTCAGCGTGCTGTTCGAAACGCGTGGCGCGGGTCTGCGGGCCGAGGCCGGGCGGGCACAGGCGGGCGACCGCGGCGCTGTTACGACGTATGGTTGCAAGAGGGCTGCCCGTTTCGGCCAGGTGGGCCGGCAGAGTGAGCAACGTGAAGAAGCGCTGATTGCAGGCCACCAGGTGCTCATCCCGACCGAACACAGCGATGCCTTGGTCGATGCTGTCCAGCGTGGACTGCAGCAGCTGGGACTTGCGGGCCAGGGCCTGCTGGCGCAGCAGGGCCTCCTCGGCCTTCAGGTCAGTCACGTCGGAGTAGATGCCAACGAGGCCGCCGTCGTCCATGCGCCGTTCACGGATCTGCAGGATCTGGCCCGACGGGAGCTTCAGTTCGCTGCGCTCCCGCCGGCTCCGGCAGGCCTGCAGGCGGTGGGGCAGGGTGGGGTCGGTGGCGCAGGCGGCGAGCAGCTCGCGGAAGGGGCGCCCGCCGAGGGGGCCGTCGAGCCCCCACAGGCGGCGGAAGGCCTCGTTGCACAGCAGGATGCGGTCGTCGGCGTCGAACAGCGCGAAGCCGTCGGACATGTTGTCCATCGCCGCCTCCAGCTGGTGGCGGGCTGCGCTGGCTTCGGCGGACATCTCGCGCAGGGCCTTCAGCGTGGCGACCAGTTCCTCGGTGCGCTGGCGGATCTGCTCCTCCAGCATGAAGGTGGTCTGCAGCAGGCCATAGTCCTGCCCCGGTGCGCTGGGATTGCTTTCGGCCTGATAAACCAGGGCTTCGATGATGCGGTCCCGGCGCTCGATCTCGGCGCGCAGGCCGGCTGCATCGTCCGGGGCGCAGCGCAGGTCTTCGGCGCGGCTCATCGTCCGGACTCCTTGCCAAAGGCGATACCGGTGAAGGTCTGGTTGAGGTGCAGACCGCGGAACTGCTCGCCGAAGGTGTTGAAGCCGATGACCCGGCCCTTGGCGAAGCACTGGCCCACCGCGTCGGCAAGGCCCGTCTCGGTGGCTGCCAGACGCCGCAGGATGCAGTCGCAGCCGAGTATCAGTTCCGCCTCGCCGACCGCTTCGGAAGCGCTGTCGAGGGCCTTGTCCAGATTGCTCAACAGGTCTTCGCCGTGGGCGATCTTGAAGACGATGCCCCGATCGATGGCGCAGAAGAAGTCCAGGCTGCCGTCCGGGTTGGCGCGCTGGATGGAGCGCACGAAGTCGGCGCCACCGATGCGCACGAGCACCGGGTTTGCCGCGAAAACGGCCGGCGTCAGTTGGGCGACGCTGACGCCGAGGGCACGGGCGTATTCCTCCGCGGCGGGGCAGCCGTTCAGCTCGGTGACGCGGCGCTCGGCGGGAATGGCTCCGGTGACGATCAGCCGTTCGTCAGTGGGAGTGAAGTGCTGGGTCTGGAACACGTCCAGCCGGCGGTGGCTGACGCCCACCAGCAGCACGGCCGCGTTGTCCACCAGGCGTCCCTTGTAGATCACACGCGTATCGACGAAGTGCAGGTCGTCCCCGGCCGAACCGCCCGACAGGGGAATGCCGCCGAGGCCGTCGTGGAAGGCGCGGGCGACGCTTTCCTCGCGGCCGCACAGGCCATCCACCAGCATGAAGGCGAAGCAGGACAGGCTGTCGAGGCGGCTGTGGCGGGCCTGCAGCGCATTGCGCAGATCGCGGGCGAAGGCCGCCATGCGGTGCGGATCGAGGCGGTCGAGGCCGTCGAGCAGGCCGATCTCGAAATCGATCACGTCGTCGCTGAGGGAGGCGCCGGCCAGGCTGGCCTGCTGGTAGCCGCGGGGCCCGATCTCGCCGGCGGTGGTGCAGCCGATCAGCGGCGTCTGCCCGAAGGCATCGGCAAGGCCGGCTTCCAGCTGTTCCGGCGCGTAATTGCTGGACGCGAACACCAGGGACAGGCGATCGGGGGCTGGGAGCAGCTTTTCGGCGAGTTGGCGAGCGGCCGCCGTTGCGTCCGCGTGATGGCTCTCGCCGACGCGGATGCCCTTTGCCGGGGCTCCGTTGGCAGGGTGGGGCGTCATTTTAGTTGTGTCTCCTCGGCGTGGCGCGTCTGCGCGTGCCCTCTGCGCGCCTGTTTGGGCGCGCTGCGAGGAGATTAACGGAGCGGCGGGCGTATGTCTTTAGTTATATCTCACGAAGACCGGCGCTTAAGTTGGGTACCCCGCTAATTGATGAAATCGGCCGGCAGTTGGCGCACCGCGTCCAGCGTGCGCAGGATGTGATCGGAGAGGATGCGCGTGGCCTCGGCGCTGTTGCGGGCCAGGGCCGCGTCGACGATGGCCTGATGCTCGGCATGCACGTCCCGCGGGATCGGCTGGCGGAACAGGGACAGGCGGCGGTAGCGCTCCGACTGGTGGTACAGGATGTTCTGGAAGTGGCGGATCCAGCGCGACGGGCAGGCCGAGATCAGTACCTCGTGGAAGGCCCGGTTGCGCAGCTCCCATTCCTCGCGGGTGCCCTTGGCGCCATCGACGAGCTTTTCCTCGGCGCGGGACAGCATGTGGAAGGCCGCCACCACGTTGGCTTCCCAGGTGTCGTCGCCGAGCTCGATGGATTGCTGCAGCGCGGAGGTTTCGAGCAGCACGCGGGTACGGGTGATGTCCTCGAAATCGTCGAGGGAGATCGGCGCGACGCGGAAGCCGCGTTGCCCCTGGGCGACCACCAGTGCGTCGGTGACGAGCAGCTGCAGCGCCTCGCGCAGCGTGCCGGCGCCCACTTCGTATTGATCCTTCAGGTGCTCGACCCGCAGCTTTTCGCCGGGGCGGTGCAAGCCTTCGATGATGTCCCGGCGCAGCTGGCGGTAGGCCGCCTCGGCCAGGGTTTTGGGTTCGTCGGCCTCGCTGGCGAGGTCGGCGCTGGAGACTAGGTCATTCATGGTGTGGATTTCCGGTGTTCTGGCGAGGCCTTGGGGGCAGCCGCCGCTTCTTATGAATTCTAGCCGAACCGGCTTGGAGCGATCATAATCAAAAATCTCGAGAAAAACTGTTGACGTCGAGATAAGAAGGAAATATCGTTCCATCAACGACACTGATTCAGGACCGACCCCAATGAGCCAGCCTTCCGCTACCCCGCTTTCCGTTCCCCAGGCCGTGATTTCCGCCGAGGCGGCCAGCCTCGCGCTGCAGGCCGCGGTGGAGCACGCCAAGAAGATCGGCGTACGCATCAACGTGGCGGTGGCCGACAGCGGCGGCAACCTGGCCGGCTTCCTGCGCATGCCGGGCGCCTTCGTGCAGTCCATCGACATCGCCATCGACAAGGCCTACACCGCGGCCGGCTTCGGCTTCTCCACCAAGGACTGGATGTCGGTGATCGGCCACGACGAGGGCATGAAGCTGGGCTTCTCCGCGCGGCCGCGTCTGGTGGTTTTCGGCGGCGGCCTGCCGATCCGCTGCGCGGACGGCCTGATCGGCGGCATCGGCGTGTCCGGTGCATCCGAAGCCCAGGACGAGGAATGCGCGCGGGCGGCCCTCAAGGCCATCGGCGCCGAGTGAACAAGACAAGCTCTTCACCAAGAAGGACGAACAGCAGATGAAACTGATCAAGAACTTCATCAACGGAGAATTCGTCGAGGCCGCCGGCGGCCGCCTCTTCGAGAAGCGTTCCCCGCTGGATAACAGCGTCATCGCCCAGGTCAGCGAAGCCGGCCTGCCCGAAGTGAACGCGGCGGTCGCCGCCGGTCATGCGGCACTGGAAGGCGAGTGGGGGCGTATCACCGTTGCCGACCGTGTCGAGCTGCTGTACGGCGTGGCCAACGAGATCAACCGCCGCTTCGAGGACTTCCTCGCTGCGGAAGTGGCCGACACCGGCAAGCCGCGCAGCCTGGCCAGCCACCTGGACATTCCCCGCGGTGCCGCCAACTTCAAGATCTTCGCCGACGTGGTGAAGAACGTGCCCAGCGAGTTCTTCGAGATGGCCACGCCGGATGGCCGTGGCGCGATCAACTACGCGCTGCGCCGCCCGGTTGGCGTGGTTGGTGTGGTGTGCCCGTGGAACCTGCCGCTGCTGCTGATGACCTGGAAGGTCGGCCCGGCCTTGGCCTGCGGCAACGCGGTGGTGGTCAAGCCCTCCGAGGAAACTCCGCAGACCGCCACGCTGCTCGGTGAGGTGATGAACGCGGTTGGTATCCCGAAGGGTGTCTACAACGTCGTGCATGGCTTCGGCCCGAACTCTGCCGGCGAATTCCTGACTCGCCACCAGGGCGTCAATGCGATCACCTTCACCGGCGAGACCCGCACCGGCGCGGCGATCATGAAGGCCGCCTCCGACGGCGCCCGCCCGGTGTCCCTGGAAATGGGCGGCAAGAACCCGGCCATCGTGTTCGCCGATGCCGACCTGGATGCGGCCATCGAAGGCACGCTGCGTTCCTGCTTCGCCAACTGCGGGCAGGTCTGCCTCGGCACCGAGCGCGTGTATGTGGAGCGCCCGCTGTTCGACACCTTCGTCGCCCGCTTGAAGGAAGGCGCCGAGAAGCTGGTCGTCGGCCTGCCCGACAACCCGGAAACCGGCATGGGCCCGCTGATCTCCCAGGAGCACAAGCAGAAGGTGCTGTCCTACTACCGCAAGGCGGTGGAAGAGGGCGCCACCGTCGTGACCGGCGGCGGCGAGCCCGACATGCCGGGCGCGCTGAAGGAAGGTGCGTGGGTCCAGCCGACCATCTGGACCGGCCTTGGCGACGAAGCCGCCATCGCCCGCGAAGAGATCTTTGGGCCCTGCACGCTGGTGATGCCCTTCGACAGCGAAGAGGAGGTCGTCCGCCGCGCCAACAACACCACCTACGGCCTCGCCGCTTCGGTGTGGACCAAGGATGTGACCCGCGCCCACCGCGTCGCCGGTCGTCTGGAAGTGGGCCTGGTGTGGGTCAACTCCTGGTTCCTGCGTGACCTGCGTACGCCCTTCGGCGGCGCCAAGCAGTCCGGCATCGGCCGCGAAGGCGGCGTGCATTCTCTCGAGTTCTACACCGAACTCAAGAACGTCTGCGTCAAGCTTTGAAAGGGATTTGAAGATCATGAGCAGCATTCCGTCCTCCCCGGAAATCGGCCGCTTCCTCCCGGCGGCCGGCCGGCAGACCAACGTCCATGACCTGGGCTCTGGCGAGCCGGTGCTGCTCATCCACGGCTCGGGGCCGGGCGTCACCGCCTGGGCCAACTGGCGGCTGGTGATGCCGGCCCTGGCCGAGGCCCGCCGCGTCATCGCGCCGGACATGCTCGGCTTCGGCTACACCGAGCGCTTGCCGGGCGATGTCTATTCGATGGACAGCCAGGTTGCCCATGCGATCGCCGTGCTCGACGCCCTCGGCATCGAACGCACCGACCTGGTCGGCAACTCCTTCGGCGGTGCCATCGCGCTGGCGCTGGCGATCCGCCACCCGCAGCGGGTCCGCCGGCTGGTGCTGATGGGCAGCGTCGGCGTGCCCTTCGAGATCACCCCGGCGCTGGACGCCGTGTGGGGCTACCAGCCGTCCTTCGAGGCCATGCGCGGTCTGCTCGATCTGTTCGCCTATGACCGCAACCTGGTTAACGACGAGCTCGCCCAACTGCGCTACGAGGCCAGCATCCGCCCCGGCTTCCAGGAGTCCTTCGGCGCCATGTTCCCGCCCCCGCGCCAGCGCTGGGTGGATGCGATGGCCAGCAATGAGGCCGACATCCGTGCGCTGCCGAACCAGACCCTGGTGATCCACGGCCGCGAGGACAAGGTGATTCCGCTGCAGACCTCCCTGACCCTGGCCAGCTGGATTCCCCGCGCCCAGCTCCACGTGTTCGGTCAGTGCGGCCACTGGACCCAGATCGAGCACGCCAACCGTTTCGCCCGTCTCGTCGCCGACTTCCTCGCCGAAGCCACCGACGCCGAACCCCAACCGCTTTCCTGAGAGAAGTCCATGGACAAGGCCCTGATCACCCAGCTTGGCGACGAGCTCTACAACGCCCTCGTCAATCGCGAAACCCTGACCCCGCTCACCGAGCGCCATCCCGAAATCACCATCGAGGATGCCTACCAGATCCAGCAGCAGATGATCGCCCGCCGCCTGGGGGCCGGCGAGCGCGTGGTTGGCAAGAAGATCGGCGTGACCTCCAAGGTCGTCATGAACATGCTCGGCGTGCATCAGCCCGACTTCGGCTGGCTGCTCGACGGCATGGTGTATAACGAAGGCGAGGCGATCCCCGCCAACACCCTGATCCAGCCCCGCGCCGAAGGCGAGATCGCCTTCCTGATGAAGAAGGACCTGATGGGCCCGGGGCTCACCGCCGCCGACGTGCTGGCCGCCACCGAAGGCGTGATGGCCTGTTTCGAGATCGTCGACAGCCGCATCAAGGACTGGAAGATCAAGATCCAGGACACCGTCGCTGACAACGCCTCCTGTGGCGTGCTGGTGCTGGGCGACCGCATGGTCGACCCGCGCAAGGTGGACCTCGCCACCTGCGGCATGGTCCTCGAGAAGAACGGTGAGATCGTCGGCACTGGCTCCGGTGCGGCAGCCCTCGGCCACCCGTGCAATGCCGTGGCTTGGTTGGCCAATACCCTCGGCCGCCTGGGCATCGGCCTGAAGGCGGGCGACATCGTGTTGTCCGGTTCCCTGGCCGCGTTGATCCCGGTGCAGGCCGGCGACAGCCTGCGCGTCACCATCGGTGGCATCGGCGGCTGTTCCGTCCGTTTCAGCTGAGGCCGCCATGGATCTGCAACTGACCGGCAAGCGCGCTCTCGTCACCGGCTCCACGTCGGGCATCGGCTTCGCCATCGCCCGCCAGCTGGCCGCCGAAGGCGCCGAGGTAATCATCAACGGGCGCAGTCGCTCCGGCGTGTCCGCCACCATCGCCCGCCTGCTCGAAGCGCTGCCGGAAGCCAAAGTCACCGGTATCGCCGCCGACCTGGGAACCGCTACCGGCTGCGAAGCGCTGGTCACCACCTGTCCGGACGTGGACATCCTGGTGAACAACCTCGGCATCTTCGATCCGCGTCCCTTCGAGGAGATCGACGACACCGAGTGGTTCCATTTCTTCGAAACCAACGTGATGAGTGGCGTGCGCCTGTCCCGCCACTACCTGCCGGCGATGAAGGCCCGCAACTGGGGCCGCATCGTGTTCATCTCCAGTGAGTCCGGCATCTGCCCGCCGGCCGAGATGGTGCATTACGGCATGAGCAAGTCGGCCCAGCTGTCGGTGGCTCGCGGCATCGCCGAAACCTGCACCGGCTCCGGCGTGACGGTCAATTCCGTGCTGCCCGGCCCGACCCGCACCGAAGGCGTCGCCACCTTCTTCGGCCGCCTGGCGGAAGAGCAGGGCGTGTCCCTGGAGCAGGCGGAGAAGGACTTCTTCGCCAACGCCCGGCCGACCTCGCTGCTCAAGCGCTTCATCGACCCGGCGGAGGTGGCGAACCTCGTCGCCTACGTCTGTAGTCCCCTTTCGTCTGCCACCCACGGCGCGGCCCTGCGGGTCGAAGGCGGTGTGGTGCGCAGCATGGTTTAACCCTTCGCGACCCCAAAAGGAAACACAGCGATGACCAAGAAAATCAAATGCGCCCTGATCGGCCCGGGCAACATCGGCACGGACCTGCTGGCCAAGCTGCAGCGCAGCCCCGTGCTGGAGCCGGTGTGGATGGTCGGCATCGACCCGGAATCGGATGGCCTCAAGCGCGCCCGTGAGATGGGCCTCAAGACCACCGCCGACGGCGTGGACGGCCTCCTGCCCCACGTGCTCGCCGACGGCGTGCAGATCGCCTTCGACGCCACCTCCGCCTACGTGCATGCCGAGAACAGCCGCAAGCTCAACGAGCTCGGCGTGCTGATGGTCGACCTGACCCCGGCCGCTATCGGCCCCTACTGCGTGCCGCCGGTCAATCTGAAGCAGCACGTCGGCCAACGGGAAATGAACGTGAACATGGTCACCTGTGGCGGCCAGGCGACGATCCCGATGGTCGCCGCGATCTCCCGCGTGCAGCCGGTGGAATACGGCGAAATCATCGCCACCGTCTCCTCCAAGAGCGCCGGCCCCGGCACCCGCAAGAACATCGACGAATTCACCCGCACCACCGCCGGTGCGGTCGAGAAGGTCGGCGGCGCCAAAAAGGGCAAGGCCATCATCATCATCAACCCGGCCGAACCCCCGCTGATGATGCGCGACACCGTGCATTGCCTCGTCGAAGGCGAACCCCAGCAGGACGCGATCCGCGAATCCATCGCTGCGATGATTCAGGAAGTCCAGAAGTACGTACCCGGCTACCGCCTGGTGAACGGCCCGGTTTTCGACGGCAACCGCGTCTCCGTCTATCTCGAAGTCGAAGGCCTCGGCGACTACCTGCCCAAGTACGCCGGCAACCTCGACATCATGACCGCCGCCGCCGCCCGCACGGCCGAGATGTTCGCCGAAGAGATCATCAAGGGCAGCCTGACCCTCCAACCCGTTACCGCGTAAGGAAGACCGCCATGGAACTCAAAGGCAAGCAAATCCGCGTTCATGACATGACCCTGCGGGACGGCATGCACCCCAAGCGTCACCTGATGACGCTCGAGCAGATGAAGAGCATCGCCACCGGCCTCGACGCCGCCGGCGTGCCGCTGATCGAAGTCACCCACGGCGACGGCCTCGGGGGCAGCTCGGTGAACTACGGCTTCCCGGCCCACACCGACGAGGAGTACCTGTCCACCGTCATCCCGCTGATGAAGCAGGCCAAGGTCTCGGCGCTGCTCTTGCCGGGCATCGGCACCGTCGATCACCTGAAGATGGCCAAGGAGCTCGGCGTGTCGACGATCCGCGTCGCCACCCACTGCACCGAGGCCGATGTGTCCGAACAGCACATCACGATGGCCAGGAAGCTCGACCTGGACACCGTCGGCTTCCTGATGATGGCCCACATGAACAGCCCCGAAGGGCTGGTCAAGCAGGCCAAGCTGATGGAGAGCTACGGCGCCAACTGCATCTACGTGACCGACTCCGCCGGCCACCTGCTGCCCGACACCGTCAAGGCCCGCCTCAGCGCGGTGCGTGAAGCGCTGAAGCCGGAGACCGAACTGGGCTTCCACGGCCACCACAACCTGGCGATGGGCGTGGCCAACAGCATCGCCGCCATCGAAGTGGGCGCCACGCGCATCGACGCGGCCGCCGCCGGCCTGGGCGCCGGGGCCGGCAACACGCCGATGGAAGTGCTGATCGCGGTGTGCAGCCTGATGGGCATCGAGACCGGCGTGGACGTGGCCAAGATCACCGACGTCGCCGAAGACCTGGTGGTGCCGATCATGGACTTCCCGATCCGCATCGACCGGGATGCGCTGACCCTCGGCTACGCCGGCGTGTACGGCTCCTTCCTGCTGTTCGCCAAGCGCGCCTCCAAGAAGTACGGCGTGCCGGCCCGCGACATCCTGGTCGAACTGGGCCGCCGCGGCATGGTCGGCGGGCAGGAGGACATGATCGAAGACACGGCCATCACGATGGCCCGCGAACGGGGGCTGGCAGCATGAAGCTCGATCAAGCCACCATCGCCCGCCTCGCCGAGCACCTGGAAAACTGCGAGCTCGAGGCCAAGGACACCCTCAAGATCACCGATGAGTTCCCGGACATGGACTGGGACGACGCCTACGCGATCCAGGACACCATCAAGGCCCGCAAGGTCGCCCGTGGTACCCGCATTGTCGGTCTCAAGGCCGGCCTGACGTCCTTCGCCAAGATGAAGCAGATGGGCGTCGAGACGCCGGTGTTCGGCTTCATCACCGACTACGGCACGGTGCCGGACGGTGGCGAAGTGAAGGTGTCCGAGCTGATCCACCCGAAGGTCGAGCCGGAAATCGCCTTCGTGATGAAGCATGCGCTGAAGGGGCCGGGCTGCCACATCGGTGCCGTGCTGGCGGCGACCGACTTCGTGATCCCCGGTATCGAGGTCATCGACAGCCGCTACCGCGACTTCAAGTTCGACCTGAAGAGCGTGATCGCCGACAACACCTCGTCGGCCCGTTTCGTGGTCGGCGGCCAGCCGCTGCCGGTCAGCGAAGTGGACCTGCGCACGGTCGGCATCGTGATGGAAAAGAACGGCGAGCCGGTGGCCTTTGGGGCCGGCGCCGCGGTGCTGGGCCATCCGGCGGCGGCCATCGCGGCCCTCGCCAACCACCTCGGCGCCCGCGGCGAGGAAATTCCCGCCGGGGCGCTGATCCTGTCCGGCGGCATCACGGAAGCCGTCGCGGTGAACGCCGGCGACAACGTGACCCTGCGGGTCCAGGGCATGGGTTCCGTGTCCATCCGTTTCAAGTAAGCAAGGGAGAGAAACATGCCTTTCGCGCAGATCTACATGATTGAAGGCCGCACCGAAGAACAGAAGCGGGCGGTCATCGAGAAGGTCACGCAGGCCCTGGTCGAAGCCGTCGGCGCCCCGCAGGAGAACGTTCGTGTGTGGATCCACGACGTGCCCAAAGCCAATTGGGGTATCGCCGGCGTCAGTGCGAAGGATCTGGGCCGCTGATCCTCCCCCGGGGCTGGTGGCGAAGCCCGCCGCCGGCTCCTGACAATTCGGGCGATTGACGTCGCACAACAACAAGAACCCCAGGCCACGGCCATGGGGCAGGGCCGTCTTGCGCCCAAAAAAACACAAAAACTGGAGGAGACCCAGTGAAAGACAGATTCGAATGCCGCGCCCGCGGCATGGCGGCGCTCGTCGGTACCGCCACCCTCATCGCCGGCTGCCATGCCGCGCCCGACCTCTCCGGGGTCGCCAGCGAGTCG
Source organism: Zoogloea sp. GW822-FHT05C07 (assembly GCF_058800215.1). NCBI lineage: Bacteria > Pseudomonadati > Pseudomonadota > Betaproteobacteria > Rhodocyclales > Zoogloeaceae > Zoogloea > Zoogloea sp. GW822-FHT05C07. Next base: position 72,300 of record NZ_CM179510.1, on the reverse strand, counting down.
GCCAAGCCCGTTCAACGTTATGACACCACCCAGGCCCTGGCCAGCAACGGCAAGGTCGTCGTCGCTGGAACCCAGAGTGGGGCTCTGTTGGTTTCCGCTGACCAAGGACGTACCTGGAAGCGCCAGGCCCTCGCCGGCGCCTCGGTGATCGGTATTGCCACCTGCCCGGATGGGCGCTTCGTGGCGGTGGATTTCTTCCGCAAGGTGTGGAGCGCCGATGCCTCCGGCAGCGGCTGGAAGTCCGTATCCCTCGACAAGCCGCGCACGCCGCTGACCATCAGCTGCGACGGGGAAGGCCGTTGGTGGGTCGCCGGCACCGGCGCCACGCTGGCGGTCAGCGCCGACGCGGGCGCCAACTGGAAGGTCACCGACCTGCAGGAAGACGCCCAGCTCACCGGTATCCAGATGGTGGACAAGGAAGTCGGCTACGCCACCGGCGAGTTCGGCCTGGTCGCGACGACCACCGACGGCGGCGTGACCTGGGCCCGCCAGAGCAAGATGCCCGACGAGTTCTACCCCTACGCCAGCCTGTTCGCCAGCCGCAGCGAAGGCTGGGTCAGCGGCATCGCGGGCCAGATCTTGCATACCACCGACGGCGGCAAGAGCTGGGCCAAGCAGACCAATGCGAGCCGTGCGCCGTTGTACCGGCTGTTCATGCATGAAGGGGTGCCCTACGGCGTCGGCGCCGGTGGCGTCGTCGCCCGCCTGGAGGGCAACACCTGGCGCAACGTGGCCTATCCGGACGCCGCGCCGGTCTTCCTGGCCGCCGCCGTGTCCCTGCCCGAACAACACGCCATCGTCGCCGGCGGTCCGGGAGGCCTGCTGCGCCTCATCGGTACCCAGGCCCAACCGCTCGTCGCTTCCGCGGCCCATTGAGGCGCATCATGGTCAGCCAATCCCGTCACCGCATCACCCACGCCCTGCACAAGGGTGAAGAGTGGATCTTCGCCAATCCGAAGATCGTCCTGTCCCTCATCTTCTTCGTCACGCTGATCTTCGGCGCGCTGGTGCCGAAGCTGCGGATCTATTCCGACTTCGCCGACCTGCTGCCGCAGAACCACCCGTACATCCAGACCTACAACCGCCTGAAGGAGAATTTCGGCGGCGCGAACATGATCGTGATGTCCGTCGAGGTGGAGAAGGGCACGATCTTCAACGACGAAACCCTGGCCCTGATCCACAAGGCCACCCAGGGTCTCGACAGCCTGCCCGGCGTCAACCACAACCTGGTCAACAGCCTGACCCACCGCACCGCCCGCAAGATCTTCCTCGACGAGCAGGGCGGTTTTGCGTCGGAGTCTTACTACGATCCGCTGAAGAGTGGCCGCACGGTGGCCGAGCTGGAGCAGCTGAAGAAAGACGTGATCGCCAACCCGACGATCTACGGCCTGCTGGTGTCCCCCGACCTGAAGGCGGCCCTCATCAAGGCCCAGCTCAACGAGGCGGACATCGACTACCCGAAGACCTTCGCGGCCCTGCAGCAGGTGCGTGAATCCCTCGCCACCTCCGGCCACAAGATCTACGTCACCGGCAACCCGGTGCTGACCGGCTGGGTGTACACCTACCTCAACCAGATCGTCGAAATCCTGGCGTGGACGCTGGCGCTGCTGACCTTCCTGCTGGTGATCTACTTCCGCCGCCTGTACGGCATCGCGCTGCCGCTCTTGGGCATTGCCTTGTCGTCCATCTGGGGCCTCGGCTTCATGGCGCTGATGGGCATCAACCTGGAGCCGCTGTCGCTGCCGATCCCCTTCCTGATCGCCGCCCGCGCCACGTCCCACGGCGTGCAGCTGGTGGTGCGCTACTACGAGGAACTGGCCATCGTCAAGAACGGCCAGAAGGCCGCCCGCAACGCGCTGGACGCGCTGTTCCGGCCGGGCTCGCTGGCGATCATCGTGGACGCGGTGGGTATTGCCGTGCTGGTGCTCGGCGCTGCGCCGTTCAACCACAAGCTCGGCCTGGCCGCCGGCTTCTGGGGCTTCTCGGTGATCTTCACGGTGCACTTCATGGTGCCGCTGGCCCTTACCGTGCTGCCTGCGCCGAAGAACACCGTCAATGCCAACGAAGGCGTGCGCAACTTTCTGGCCGCGGCGATGGCCCGTACTGGCGGCACCGACGGCGGCGCCCGCAGCATCCTGCTGCTCACGCTGATCGGCGCCATCGGCGGCCTGTATTTCGTCGGCAAGGTGCAGCTCGGCGAGTCGGAGCCCGGTTCCCCGCTGCTCCACGTCAATCACGACTTCAACGTGTCCACCAAGGCTATCAACACGCGCTTCCCCGGTTCCGAGGAGCTGCACGTGCTGATGCGCACCGACGAGAAGGGCGGCATCAAGCGTCCGGAAGTGATGGCGGCCATCGAGCGCTTCCAGGCCCACATGCTGTCCGACCCGACCCTCGGCGGCGCCAAGGCGATTCCCGGCGTGCTACGGGTGGTCAACAAGCTGACCCACAACGACGATCCGCGCTGGATGCAGGTGCCGGACACCGCTGACGAAGTGGGCGGCCTGATGTTCGCGTACATGGCGGCCAGCCCGATCCCCGGTGCGCTGAAGGAGTTCGTCAACGCCGACGAGAACGAAGCCGACATGGTCTTCTACTACAAGGACCACCAGGCCGACACCATCAACCGCATCGTCGCGCTGGCCGAGGAGGGCAAGCGCCTCATCGAGGCCGATGTGAAGGGCATCCACATCGAGCTCGGCGGCGGCATCGTCGGTGTGACGGCGGCCGGCAACCAGGCCCTGCACACCGACCACATGATCATCATCCCGACCGTGATGTTGATCGCCTTCGTGATCGTGATGGTGTACTACAGCTCCCTGCACGCCGGCTGGCTGATGGTCCTGCCGATGCTGTTCGCCACGCTGATGACCTACGCCTACATGGGCGCCGCCGGCATCGGCATCAATGTGAACACCGTGCCGGTGATCGCCGTCGGCGTCGGTGTGGGTATCGACTACGCGGTGTACTTCATGGACCGCATCCGCGAGGAGTTCGCGGTGCTGCAGGACATCAAGCAGGCCGTGATCCGCGCCGTGGCCACCACCGGCTATGCGGTCAGCTTCACCGCCATCACGCTGATCGCCGGCGTCGTGATGTGGATCTTCATGTCCGACCTGCGCTTCCAGTCGGATGCCGCCGTGCTGCTGTCCTTCATGCTCATCGTCAATGCCATCGCCGCGGTGCTGATCGTGCCGTCCTGGTGCGTGGTGTTCAAACCGAAGTTCGTCACCGCCGCCCACTACGACGCGGATGGCGTGCTCGAAAACGACTAGGAGGAAAGCCCACCACAGCCAAGCCTATCGATTCCAGGGAGGGCGGCCGGCTTTGCTCCGGCCGCAATCGAACATTCAAGGAGGAGACACCATGAAGAACAGATCAAACCGGACACAACCGGCTCTCACCCTTTGCGCACTGGCGGTGGCTTCCGCCTGTGCATCCCAGGCATTTGCCGAGGACAACCTGCCCGACATGGGCAGCAGCAGCGAACCGTGGACGGTGGACACCTTCTACGAGAACCACACCGCCTTCCGCGGCCGCGACGACACCGGCAAGGTCGTCGGTCTGTCCAAGTTCCGCAACACCATGCAGGTGGAGGCCGACAAGAAGCTCGACAAGGGCTGGGCCTTCCACGGCGTGTTCCGCGGCAGCTGGGACGGCGTGTACCGCATGAACAAGGGCCAGTATGGCGAGGACGCTGGCGGTGCGATCACCTCCCAGAGCACCCTCGGCGGTGTGCAGACCACCGTGCCGTGGGGGACAACCTCGCCGGCCGGCCCGATCGGCTACACCGCGGTGGCGGGGCTCGGCTATCCCGGTTCGACGAACAACGCGTTTCTGGATTCCTACGCCAACAATCCCAATGCAGGACTGCGCGTCCTTGGTGATCGCTGGCACAAGACCAACGGTGGCGTGGCCTTTGCGACGTCGGTGCGTCCCTGCAACGTGGACAGCCGCGGCTGTGCCGATTTCGGTGGTTACGGCGACAAGAACCTGAATGAGCTGGAATTCCCCGAGTTCAACAGCCGCCTGGATTTCATCCGTGAAGCCTATGTGAAGAACAGCATCGATATCGGCGGCGGCCAGGAGCTGTTCCTCAAGCTCGGCAAGCAGCAGGTGGTGTGGGGCAGGACCGACCTGTTCCGCGTGCTCGACGTGGTGAACCCGGTCGATTTCTCCCGCAACAACATCTACGACGAACTTCAGGACATCCGCATTCCCATGTGGATTGCGCAGGCCGAGTGGCGGATGGGGGCCAGCGAGTCCATGCAGGACCGCAACCTGCAGCTGATCTGGAACGTCGACCAGTTCCGCCCCAACAACCTGGGCCAGTGCGGTACGCCCAACGTGGCGCTGGATGCGGGCTGCTTCTTCCGCGGCATGAAGAGCCTGTGGGACAACGGCGGCACGGTGGCCAACTTTGCCAACGTCGGCCCCAACACCTACCTGGCCACCAATTTCGGCCCCGGTCAGATCGGCCTTGCCGACGTGAACCTGCCCAAGTGGAGCCTGGCCAATACGCAGATCGGCGGCAAGTTCGAAGGTGTGACGATGGGTGGTCTGTCCTTCTCGCTGAACGCCTTGCATTACCGCTCGCAATTGCCGTCCTTGCATGGCGGCAAGCGCGCCACCAACTCCTTCACCGGCGCTTATCAGAATGCCTGGCCCTACCTGATCTCCTTCGACATGAACTTCCCGCGGGTCAACCTGTTGGGTGGTTCCATGGATCTCCAGTCGGAGACGCTCGGCGCGGCCTTCCGTTTCGAAGGCGCGATGACCTGGGGTGAGGAATTCGCCAACACCATCAAGCCTGAGCTGTATTCCAAGAACCGCGTGTGGCGCAGCGTGATCGGCGTCGATCGGCCGACCTTCGTGCCCTTCATCAATCCGCACCGCACCACGCTGTTTTCCGGCCAGCTGTTCTGGCAGCACATCTTCGACCATGAGCTGGAGAGCACGTCCCTCGGCATGCGCGGCATCCCGGACTTCAAGGACAACGTGATCGGCACGCTGCTGATGAAGGGCTTTATGGCGGGTGACCGGATCAGCCCGCAGCTGATCATCGCTCGCGACTTTCGCGCGCGCTCCCACGCCATCGCCCCGGCGGTGGAGTGGAGCAGCACCGACAACCTGAAGTTCACCTTCGGCGCCAACTTCAAGGGTGGCTCCAACGGCCGCAACGAGTTCGACGACTGCCGCTCGTGCAACCCGTTTGCGCCCTATACGTCCGGCACCTATCCGGGTGATCCGATGGCGGCCTATTCCCGTGGTCTGGCCGGTATGGAGCCCCTCGGCCGCTTCCGCGCTGGCCCGATTGGCACCGCGATGCGCGAAGACGAGATCTACCTGACCATGCGTTACAAGTTCTGATCGAGGAGACACCCACATGAAAAAAACCTTCATTGCCGCGGCCTTGGCCGTGTTTGCGACCGGCCTGGCCCACGCCGCCACCGAAGCCGACGTGGAAAACACCTTCAACCCCTACAAGGGCGGCTTCCCCAAGGCGGCTGGCCTCAGCGTCGGCACGGTGATCAACAAAGGCAATGCCGACCAGTTCAAGGACGTGCTGCCGGCTGGCGTGTTCAAGTTGCTGAAGGACGGCCTGTTCGAGATCAAGGTCGGCCCGACGACCCAGTTCGAACTCTCCAAGCCCTACATCGAAGCGACCCGCAAGAACCTGGGCAAGGCCAAGCTCGGCGCCAAGAACGGCGATATCGAAGGCTACGTGGCCGGCCGTCCGTTCCCCGAGGAGCCGGACGCCAAGGACCCGCGCGCCGGCGAGAAGCTGGCCTGGAACTACAAGTACGGCGTGAACTGGGGCGACAACGCGGCGATCTACCCGTTCTACTGGAAGTACCGCAACATGCAGACCGGGCAGGTGGAGAAGACCCTCAAGCTCAACATGCACTTCCTCAACTTCAAGCACCGCGTGAAGGATGCGCCGATGCCGGAAGTGACGCCCAACCCGTCCGAGCTGTTCCGCGCCATCTACATGAAGGTGCTGGAGCCCCAGGATCTGAAGAACACCCAGCTGCTGATCCAGCGCTACGAGGATGACCAGAAGCTGGATGATGCCTACCTGTACCTGGGCTTCCAGCGTCGCGTGCGCCGCCTGGCCACCGGCCAGACGACCGACGCCTTCCTCGGCTCCGACCTGATGATCGAGGACTTCGAGGGCTACAACGGCCGCATCTCCGACATGAAGTGGACCTACAAGGGCACCAAGAACGTGATCCTGCCCATGTGGAACCACAGCGAGCTGAAGCTGGCGGGCGACATGCCGGCCGAGGGTGACGGTTACAAGTATGTGAACTTCGGCGGGCAGGGCGGCTGCTTCCATGAAGGCAGCTGGCAGCTGCGCAAGGTCTATGTGCTCGAAGCGGCGCCGGTCAATCCGAACCACCCGGTGTCCAAGCGCGTGTTCTACATGGACGCCCAGCTCGGCAACCTGAACGGTGCCAACGAGATTTACGACCGCAAGGGCGAGCTGTGGAAGGTCTTCATGGTCGGCAAGTCCCATCCGGACCACCACCTGCCGCTCAACAAGGGCTCCGGCATCGGCATCGACGACGCCTTCTCGATGGTGGACGTGCAGAGCAAGCACTGCACGACCGGCCAGTTCAAGGGCCAGGTGGACGCCAAGCTGAACCCGCCGTCCATGTTCCAGGTGCAGTACATGCGCGGCGGCGATTGATCCGCTGAAGGCATGACCTTGGGCCAGCCCGCGGAGCTTCCGCCGGCTGGCCCTTTTTCCCTCAAGACAGGGCTTTCCATGACGATTGAAATTCTCGCCTCCGGGATCGGCCTGATCCTGGTGCTGGCCACCTGCGCGCTGGTTTTCGCGCTGGCGCGCCGCCCGCTGCGCCAGGTGCAGCGCCAGCTCGACGACATCCGTGGCGCGCTCGACGACGCCAGCGCGTCGGCCAGCGCTGCCGATTCGGTACGCCGCCTCGAAGGCCTCCTGCAGCAGAAGGTCGCCGCCGCCCGCCGCATGGGCGAACTGACCCGCGACCTGATGGTGTCCTCCGGCACGCTGGTGTCGTCCTTCACCGACGTAGTGCAGACCGCCGACCAGCAGTCGGAACTGGCGATTGCCGCCTCGTCGGCGGTGGATGGCATGGCGGCCGGCATCGGCGCGGTGTCGGCGGAAGCCGGGCAGCTGCTCGGCATCGCCGCCGACGCCCACGCGCGGGCCTCGTCCGGCGGCGGCCGCGTGGCCGAGATGTCGGACAGCGTGCGCGAACTGGCCGGCGTGGTTGGGGCGGTGGGGCAGGAGTTTGCCGGTGTGCATGCCCACATCGAGCAGATCGGCAAGATCGTGCAGATCATCCAGGGCATCGCCAGTCAGACCAATCTGCTGGCCCTCAACGCGGCCATCGAGGCGGCGCGGGCCGGCGAGCAGGGGCGCGGCTTCGCGGTGGTGGCCGACGAGGTGCGCAAGCTCGCCGAGCGGACCAGCGAGGCGACGGTCAGCGTCGGCGAGATCATCGCCGCCATCGAGAGCGGCAGCGACGGGCTCAACGTGCTGCTCGGCCGCGTCAAGGCGCAGGCCGGTGCCAGCGCCGACAGCACCGGCGAGGCGGCCCAGACCCTGGCGGCGATCGCCGACGGGGCCAGCCAGACGATGGCGGCGGTGGAGAACATCGTCAGCCGTGCCAATGGCGAAGCCGCCTCGGGCGGCCGGCTGGTGGACGAGATGGGCGGCGTGGCCGGCCTGGCGCGTGCGCTCGACGAGCGGGTCAATGGCTGCGATGCCGGTTTGCGCCAGCTGATGACCGGGCTGGTGGAGCTCAACGGCCTCAGCGTGGCCATCGACGTGCGCCGCGACGCGCTGGTGGCGCTGCTCGACGCGATTGAGGAGACGCGCACCAACAGCATCCTGGTGGTCAATTCCCGCAACCGCGAACAGGCGCTGCCGCACGTGGAGCGCATCGAGGCGCTGGATGGCGTCGTCGATGCGCAGCTCACGCAGATCGACCGGGCCATGCAGGATGCGGCCGGGCGGCAGGCGGTGCAGGGCTTCAAGGATGCGCTGCGGCAGTACCGCCAGGTCCGCAGCCGCATGCTGCAGCAGGCGCGTGCCGGCGACCTGGCATGGGTGCGGACGACCGGGATCGGCGAGGTGCGGCCGGCCTACAAGGGGCTGAAGGACGCCTATGGCGCACTGGCCCGCGTGCGTCCCGCCGTCAGCGCCTGATCCACCGGCCTGCGGCGGCGGATTCCGGTGGCGGGCCGCGGACGTGCTATGGTCCGCCCCCAACGAGAGATGGAGTCCGTCGCATGAGCAGTCTGGAAAAAGGCTTGCGTTCGGCGGTGACGGAGCGGGGGCTGCGCGTGGCGCTGATCTTCGCCCTCACCGCCGAGCGCCTGTCGGGGCATTACGAGCATGGCCAGTGGCTGACCGAGGCCCAGGGCGCGACGCTGGTCGCCGACTGGCTGGGGCGTAGCAAGCGCAGCCTGCCGCTGGAGGAGCGCCGCCATCTCTCCGGTCTGAGCGATCAGCTGGCTCGCCAGGTGGCGGGTTCGGTGTCCCGCGAGGTCGGCTTGCACATCACCCACGAGATGATGGAGGCGCTGGACCCCAACCATCAATCCGACGTCGGCCAGACGATGATGGTCGAGTGCGAGCGCATGCTCGATACGCCGCCCGCAGCTTGAGGCCGGCGCCGGCGCTCAGTCCGGCAGGTGGCGCAAGTCGCCGTCCACCACGTCGCCGAAGCGCTCGCCGAGCAGGTAATTGACCAGGCGCTGGGCGGCCTGTTCCGGTGAGGTCAGTTGTCCGTTGGTCTTCAGCGCCTCGAAACGCTCCTTCTGCGGAAACTGCTCCACGCTGCTGGCGCGGATTTCCGCCTGCATACCGGTATCCACGACGCCCGGCGCCAGGCTGGCGACACGCAGGCCGGGCAGATGCTCGGCGGCCATCGCGCGGGCCTGGTGGTCGAGTGCCGCCTTGGTGGCGCAATACACGCTCCAGCCCGCATAGGGGCTGCGCGCCGCGCCGCTGGAAATGTGCACGACACGTCGGTCGGCGCAGTGGCGCGTGGCGGCGACAAAGGCGTTGGTCAGCAGCAGCGGGGCGGTCACGTTCACCGCCACCGCGCGGGTGATTGCTGCGGCCTCGGCGTCGCCGACCAGCCCGACTGGCTGCAGCAGGCCGGCGTTGTTGATCAGCAGCGCGCTGTCCGCATCGGCGAGAAAGTCCGGTAGCGCAGGCGTCTTCAGCCAAGCTTCCAGCGCGGCGCTGTCCGACAGGTCGAGGTGCGTTTCGTGCAGCAGTTCCGGCTGGGCACCGTGCGGCTGAGGCTTGCTGCTTCTGGCCAGGGCCAGCAGCGGAATGTCCCGGGCGAGCAGGGCCTCGGCCACCGCGGCGCCGAGGCCGCGGCTGTGGCCGGTGAGGATGGCTTTGATCATGGATGGGCGAAGTCGTACTGAAAACATCATGCTAACGCCGGAGGATTACGCCAGAGCATGACCGGCGTCACGGCCCCGGGGGCGACGCCATCCGCGCCGCCACGTGCCTTGAGGCTTGGACGCCCGCAACCCGATGGCGGGGCCGGCGTCTCTCAACCGGCGATCGAATCCGCTCCCGCCGGAAGCGCGTTGATCAGGCCGCCCATCTGCTCCGCGGCGACCGGGCGCGAGAAGTGGTAGCCCTGGCCGATCATGCAACCCAGCTCGTGCAGGATGTGCTGCTGCTCTTCCGATTCGATGCCTTCGGCAACCGTGACCAGGGACATGTCGCGGGCGATGCTGACGATGGCGCGGATCAGTGTGATGTCGTCCTGGTTGAAGTGCAGCTCCGAGACGAAGGACTTGTCGATCTTCAGCACGTCGAAGCGGAAGTTGCGCAGATAGGACAGGCTTGAGTAGCCGGTGCCGAAGTCGTCCAGGGATAGCTGTACGCCCAGGTCGGCAAGGCCTTGCAGGGTCTCGCGGATCTGTTCGTCGTGGTTCAGGAAGACGCTCTCCGTCACCTCGATCTCCAGGCGCTGGGGATTGAGGCCATGGCGCTGCAGGGTGTCCCGCACGAGGCCGACGAAGTTGCGCTGGCGCAGCTGCGGCACGGCCACATTGACCGCCATGTCGATGGGGCGGGCCCCGTTGGCATCCCACTCACGCAACTGGCGGCAGGCTTCGTCGAGGACCCAGCTGCCGATGGTATGGATCAGGCCGGTTTCCTCTGCGATCGGGATGAAGCGATCCGGCGGGACCAGCGCACCGCCAGTCGGTAGCCAGCGCAGCAACGCCTCGCAGCCGACGATGGTGCCGCTGGCGAGATCCACCTGCGGCTGGTAGTGCAGCAGCAGCTCCTTGCGGGCCAGTGCGTGGCGCAGCCCGTTTTCAACCTGCAGGCGCTCCATGACCCACTGGTTGAACTCGGGGGTGAAGAACTGGAAGTTGTTCCGCCCGCTGTTCTTGGCGTGGTACATCGCCGTATCGGCGTTCTTCAGCAAGGTCTCGCTGTCCTGGCCGTTGTCCGGGAAGAGGGTGATGCCGATGCTGGGGGTCAGTTGCAGCTCGTGCTCGTCGATGTAGTAGGGTTGGCTCAGCGCGGAGAGGATCTTGCGCACCGCCGGCAGCACGTGGGATGGGCCCTCCAGGTGGGTCAGCACTACCGCGAACTCGTCGCCGCCCAGGCGGCTCACCGTGTCGTTATCCTGCACCAGGTGGCGCAGGCGGTCGGCGACGGCCTGCAGTACCCGGTCGCCGATGGGGTGGCCGAGGGAGTCGTTGATGTTTTTGAAACGGTCCAGATCGATGAACAGCACGCCCAGCTGCCGGGCTTCCCGACGGGCCTGCGCCACCGCGTCGGTGAGGCGCTCGCTGAGCAGACTGCGGTTGGGCAACTGGGTCAGCGGGTCGTACTCGGCCAGCTGGCGGATCTGCTCCTCGGCCTCCTTGCGCTCGGTGATGTCGAGGAAGGTGCCCACGTAGTGAAGCACCTTGCCGGACTGGTCGAGCACCGAGCTGATACTGATCAGCTCGGGGTAGACCGCCCCGTCCTTGCGGCGGTTGCGGATCTCGCCGGTCCACGATCCGGTTTCGCGGATGGCCTTCCACATGTTGCGGTAAAAGGCTGCGTCGTGTTCGCCAGAGGCCAGGATGCTCGGCCGGTGCCCGATGACCTCGTCGGGCGTTCGGCCGGTGATCGCGCAGAAGGCCGGGTTGACGGCGAGGATGCGGCTTTCCGGGTCAGTGATGACGATGCCTTCCTTGCTGCTCTCGAAGACATGCCCGGCCAGGCGCAGTTGCTTGGCCTGCTTCTCGAGGGCTTCGGCGTGCTCGTCGAGTTCACGACGGTAATTGCCCAGCAGGCCGCTCATCCAGCGGGAGAACAGCACCGATGCGCCGATGGCCAGCATGATGGCGGTCAGCGCGGCGGCGGAGAGGACGGGGATCTGTCGGGACAGGGCCCGCAGCATGGCAGCCCGCTCGGCCGAGAAGGTGCCCTGCATTTCCTCTTCAAACACCGAGGCGATCACCACCATCTTCCACGGGCGGTATTCCTGCACATAGGCGGTGCGCAGGCTTTGCGTGTTCTTGGTCCGGTTGAGCCAGGGGTATTCCAGGAAGCCGCCGCCCTCGGCGGCGAGCTTCACCAGATTCGCGCGGGTCTTCTGTTCTTCCGGAGTGCCGACCTCCGTGAAGTGCTTGCCCTCGAACTCCGGCCACTGGGGCTGGAGCAGTAACTTCCCGTTCTGGCTGATGGCGACGAAGCTGCCGGTGTCGCCGAATTTCCAGGCGCGCAGACGCTCCAGGCCCTCGCGCATCCGCATGTCCTGCCATTTGTAGAGATAGTCACCGGTGCCGATGACCCAGCCAAAGGGCTTGAACAGCCGCACATAGGCCAGCTTGTCGGACATCCCCTTGGGATTGTCGGGGGAGTACCAGCGATAGGCCGAGTAGCCACCGTCGGGCTTGTGGCGGGCGGTGTCGGCCAGGCCGCGCATGATGAAGTGGCCGGTGTCGTCCTGGTTGTTCCACAGGGAGCTGCCTTCGCGCTCCGCGGCGATGGGCAGCAGGATGCACTCGCCATCCAGGCCGTCGATGAAGAAATAGCCGCGTCCGTCGTAGAAGCGCTGCGGGCGCAGGGCCTCGACGATGAGGCGTTTCACTTCGGCTTCGGGGCGGTGTCCGCGCTCCTTGTCGTAGATCGCCTGGGCGGTCTGCAGGGCCATGTCCACGCGGTCGCGCAGGGCTTCGCGCAGGACGGTCTCGGTGCGGGAGTGGACGAAATCCAGATAGCCGATGGCTGCGGCCATCTCGCCGCGCAGGCGTTCCTGCTTCTGCGTGGAAAAGCCGTGTTCGAGGCGGTCTATGCTCTGCTGGTGCTGGCTGACGCCGATCCACAGGAAGCTGGCGCCCAGCGCAAGCGCCAGGATGACGACCACGATCAGTGTCCCGAGCAGGTGATAGCGGGGCAGGTTGCGGTCGGTCAGATGAAATTTCATTACGGGCTGTCGGGGGCTGGCTGCGGTCTTCTTATGGGCGTCGAAACGCCAAATTATGTGAACAGCGTCGCAATATATATCTAAAGTAGTATTTTACCCGCAGACTGCTAACTTCGCGTGTCGGTAGAATGGCGGCTTATGTGCTTTCTTTGGGGGCCGCTGCGCCCAAAATCCCCGGAGGGTGCCGATTTTTCGGTTTTTCCGGTGGTGTAGGGCGTATCGACGCGCAGCGGGCGCCCTAGTTTGGTTTCCCGATTCGATGCTTTCTTCCTACGCTCCGCTGACTGTCGGCCGTCGTGTGCGCCTGTTTGCGCCCATCCTGATCCTCGTCCTGGCCCTGCTCGGACTGATCTGGGGGGCCGTCCTATACAAGGCCGCGGCCGAAGAACAACTGGTCATCCGTTCCGTGAACACGGAGAACCTGAACCTCGCGCGGGCCTTCGAGGAACACACCATCCGCACGATCAAGAGCGTCGATCAGGCGGTGCTGTTCCTGAAGTTCCAGTATGAGAAATACGGCGACAAGGTGAATATCGCCGAGTACGTGCATGAAGGCATGATCATCAGCAGCATCTTCAACCAGCTGGGGGTGATCGACGAGAACGGCATGTACATCCTCAGCAACCTGCCTGGGCACAAGGTGGTGGACCTGTCGGACCGGGAGCACTTCAAGGTTCATAAGGAAAAGGACACCAACCAGCTGTTCATCAGCAAGCCGGTGCTGGGGCGCGCGTCGGGCAAGTGGTCGATCCAGATGACGCGGCGCATCAACAAGCCGGACGGCAGCTTCGGCGGCGTCGTGGTGATCTCCGTCGATCCTTACTATTTCTCCGATTTCTACAGCGGCGTCGATCTGGGCCACAACGGCGTGGTGTCGCTGGTGGGGCGTGACGGCATCGTCCGGGCACGGCGTGTCGGCGACAACAACGATGTCGGTCAGAACATCAGTGGCAGTCCGCTGATGACGGTGTGGGACCAGGCCGCGAGCGGCAGTTACCGCTCGACCAGCGTGGCGGACGGGGTCCGGCGCTTCTACAGCTATCGGGCGTTGAAGGAATACCCGCTGGCGGTGGCCGTCGGCGTGGACGAGGAGGAGGCGCTGGCCGAGTTCCACGAGCGCCGCCGCGGTTACATGGTGTACGCGGGTGGCATGACGCTGGTGGTCTTCCTGTTCGGGGGCCTGTCGATCCATCTGCTCAATCGTCAGCACCGTATCTCCGACGCCTTGCGTGACAGCCAGATCAAGGCCGAGGCGGCCAACCGCATGAAGTCCGAGTTCCTGGCCTCCATGTCCCACGAGTTGCGTACGCCGCTGAACGGCATCATGGGGTACGCGGAGTTTCTGCGCGATACCTCGGAGGGCACCAGCAAGGAGTTCGCCGGCGTCATCCTCGACAGCAGCCATCATCTTCTGGATCTGGTCAATTCCATCCTCGACCTGGCCAAGATCGAATCCGGCAAGATGGAACTGGACCTGCGCCAGGAGGCGCTGCAGCCGCTGTTCGAGCGCATCGTGCGCACCCATTACCCATCGGCCGAGGAGAAGGGGCTCGAACTGCGCCTCGATGTCGCAGCGGAGGCGCCCGCCGATTTCGTCTGTGACGCGACGCGGCTGGCGCAGATCCTCAACAACCTGCTGCACAACGCGATCAAGTTCACCGACAGGGGTAGCGTCCGGGTGCAGGTCGGTCGTGAAGGGGACGCGCTACGCATCGAAGTCGCGGATACCGGCTGCGGCATTCCGGAGGACATGCTGCCGCACGTGTTCGAACGCTTCCGCCAGGTGGATGGCTTCCTGACCCGGCGCCACCAGGGCACCGGCCTCGGGCTGGCCTTGGTCCAGCAACTGGTTACACTGATGGGAGGAGAGGTGAGTCTTGCGTCCCGCGTGGAGGAAGGCAGCGAATTCGTCGTTCGCCTGCCCCTCGTGAGCCATCCGATGCCAGAGCAGGTGTGAGCCGATGAAAGTCCTGATCGTCGATGACCAGAAGATCAACCGCATGCTGCCCAGCGTGTTGCTGAAGCAGGCAGGGTGCGAGGTGTTCGAGGTGGACAACGGGGAGGCCGTACCGGCTTTGCTGAAGGCCAATCCGGTAGACGTGGTGCTGCTGGATATCAGCATGCCGGGCGTCAGTGGCATGGAGGTGTGCGCCAAGCTGCGCAAGGAGCCGGCCTGGGCAGGACTGCAGATCGTGGCCTATACGGCCCACGCGCTGCCCAGCGAGCGCAACGAGATTCTCGCGGCGGGTTTCGACGAACTGCTGATCAAACCGATCAACCGCCAAAGCCTGCTGAGCGCATTGAAGCTCCTGTAAGGGCAAACCCCCTCGGGCGCCAGCTCAAATGAACACCGCCCCTGGGCGGGGCGGTGTGAGTCAGTGCCGGATCAGTCGCCGCGTAGCGCGCTGGCCTGGGAGCGCCCCGGCGCCTGCTTGCCCTTGCGGGCGCGCTTGCCGATCCAGCTTTCCCATTCCTTCTTCGGCAGCGTGCTTTCCACCGCTTTGCCCCCGCGCGTATTGGCGAGCAGCGTGATCGACTCGCCGGCCACGCAGACGGAAGCCAGCGTCTGGCCGTCGTTGAGACCCATGATGATGACCCCGCGGCCGCCGCCGGACAGCTCCTTGATCTGGTCGAGACCGAAAATCAGCAGGTGATCGTCCGACGACAGCGCGGCCAGATGCAGATCGGCGGCATCATCGAAGAGCACCGGAGCCAGCAGCTTGGCCTTCTCGTCGATGGTCACGAACTGCTTGCCAGCGCGCTTGGTGGCGGTCATGTCGGCAAGGCGGCACATGAAGCCGTAACCGTCGGTGCTGGCCAGCAGCACACGCTTGTCGGCCGGGCCGGCCAGCACGTGGGCGATCTTGCTGCCGGTAGGCAGTTCGATCAGGGAGGCCAGCGGCGAACCGTTGCCGCGCCCGTCGGGTAGCGTCGACACCGCTACCGTCAAGGCGCGGCCGCCATCGGTGATGGCGATCAGTGAATCCACGCTGCGGCACTCGAAGGCCGCGCCGAGGCGGTCGCCGTCCTTGAAGCTGACGTTGACCAGATCCACGCCGTGGCCGTTGCGGCAGCGCACCCAACCCTTTTCGGAGACGATCACCGTCACCGGCTCGTCGAGCACCGTTTGCGTCACGCCGGCGCGGGCGGCTTCTTCCACCAGCGTGCGGCGCGCGTCGCCGTACTTGGCGGCGTCGGCACGGATCTCCTTGATCACCAGCCGGCGCAGCTTGTTGTCGTCGGCGAGCAGGGCTTCCAGCTCGGACTTTTCGCCGCGCAGCTCGGCCAGCTCGCGCTCGATCTTGATGCCTTCGAGGCGGGCCAGTTGGCGCAGGCGGATTTCCAGGATGTCCTCGGCCTGGCGGTCGGACAGGTCGAAACGGGCGATCAGCGCCGGCTTCGGCTCGTCCGACTCGCGGATGATGCGGATCACCTCGTCGATGTTCAGGAAGACGATGTGACGGCCTTCCAGGATGTGGATGCGGTCGTTCACCTGGCCAAGGCGGTGCCCGGTGCGGCGGCGCACCGTGATGACGCGGAAGCGGCCCCATTCGTGCAGGATGTCGGCCAGGTTCTTCTGCCCCGGCCGGCCGTCCAGGCCGATCATCACCAGGTTGATCGACGCCGAGGTTTCCAGGCTGGTGTGGGACAGCAGCAGGTTGGAGAACTCGGCCACGTCCTGGTTGCGGCTCTTCGGCTCGAAGACCAGGCGCACCGGCGCGTCCTTGCCCGATTCGTCGCGCACCCGGTCGAGGGCGCCGAGCATCAGCGCCTTGAGCTGGGCCTGATCGGCGTCGATGGACTTCTTGCCGGTCTTGGGCTGCGGGTTGGTCAGCGTCTCGATCTCGAACAACACCTTCTGCGCCGATACGCCCGGCGGCAGCTCGGTAACGACCAGCTGCCACTGGCCGCGGGCCAGATCCTCGATCACCCAGCGGGCGCGCAGCTTGAGGCTGCCACGGCCGCTCTCGTAAGCCTGGCGGATGTCCGCCGCCGGCGAGATGAGCTGGCCGCCACCGGGGAAGTCCGGGCCCTTGATGTGCTGCATCAGGTCGGCCACGTTGGCGGCCGGATGCTCGATGGCGTGGATCGCCGCGTCGGCCACTTCCCGCAGGTTGTGGGACGGGATCTCGGTGGCCATGCCGACCGCAATGCCGGACGCACCGTTGAGCAGCACGAAGGGCAGGCGGGCTGGCAGCAGCTGCGGCTCCTCAAATGCGCCGTCGTAGTTGGGGCGGAAATCCACCGTGCCGCGGTCGATCTCCGACAGCAGAAGTTCGGCGATCGGCGTCAGGCGGCATTCGGTGTAACGCATCGCCGCCGCGGAATCGCCGTCGCGGGAGCCGAAGTTGCCCTGACCATCCACCAGCGGATAGCGCAGCGAGAAATCCTGGGCCACCCGCACCATCGCGTCGTAGACGCTGCTGTCGCCGTGGGGGTGGTACTTACCGATCACGTCGCCGACCACGCGGGCCGACTTCACGTGCTTGGACGCCGGCGACAGGCGCATCTCGTTCATCGCGAACAGGATGCGGCGCTGCACCGGCTTGAGGCCGTCTTCCACCTGCGGTAGCGCGCGGGCCTTCACCACGCTCATCGCGTAGGCGAGGTAAGCACGCTCGGCATATTGATCGAGAGGCAGGGCGTCGTCGCTGCCCTGCAAGGGGGCCGCGGGGGGCGGCGGCGGTGCCGGCGGCTCGTTGGCCTCCGGCAGAAGGGAATCGAAAAGATCCGGAGTTTCGTTCATGGTGCTGTGTGTTGCGGCGGGCGGCGCAGGGGCCGCCGGAGTTGCGCGCGCCGGGCTTGGCGCGACGAAGGCCGCAAAAATACCACAGGCACCGCGCTTCGCCTGCTGTATAGGGCGTGCGACAGGCACATCCGCGCTACGGATGGCCCGTGCGCGAACCGGTCAGCGGGGTTTGAGATGCGCCATGGCGTCTTTCACGAAGCCCAACAGCGCCGCGTCGATCAGACTACCTGCCATCAGCTCCGGCTCCTTCTCATGCGCCAGGCGGATCTTGGCGTGGGTTTCCGGGTTATCGCCTGCATAGGAGCGGAAAAAGGACAGCCAGCGCCGGGCCAGCTGCTGCACCGCCGGGGCGTCCGGCGCGCTGCCTTGCTCCATGTGCTCGCGCAGCGCCCCGATCAGCTCGGGCCACTCGTAAGTGTGCCGGCCGTAATGCTCGCGCATGAAGGCGAACTCTTCGGGCGACAGATACCGGGCGTAGATGCGCAGCTTGCTCTCCGCATTCGCCTGCAGCACGAAGGCCATCAGTTCCGGCGTGATGCCGGTCTGGGCTTGCACCGAAGGCTCGTTGAGATGCATCGCGTTCAGTTTTGCCAGCAGGCACGGGTCCCGATCCGTATCGCGCTCGACCATCGCCATCCAGCGCTTCGATATCGCCTGTGCTTCTTCGCTCTGCGGCGCGAGCCCGCGCGCCATCAGCGCACGCACCTCATCCACCAAGCCCCGCCATTCCGTCTCCGCCGTTTTTCCGCCCTGGTAGAGGGGCAGGCGGGCGAGCTCATCCTGCGAAAAATACTTGTCGTACATGGTCATCCTTTCCAAAGTCGTCAGCCATTCGGCAAGCTCCGGCTCATCGCCTCGTAACAACTGCCCCTGCAAGCGGGACAGACGATCACGCAGCTCCATCGCCTGCTCGATCTGCTTGTCGAGCATGTCGATCTGCTGCCGCACGATGGAGGAGAGCGACGAGTCGGGCCTTGCCAATACAGCCCCGATGTCGGCCAGGGACAGGCCGAAACGACGCAAAGCCTGGATCTGATGCAGCCTGGCGATGTCGTCCCGGTTATACAGGCGATAACCGGCCTCGGAGCGCGCAGACGGGATGAGCAGGCCGATGGCGTCGTAGTGATGCAGCGTCCGGACCGTCAGCCCGCAACGCCTGGCGAGATCGCCCACTTTAAGCAACATCGAATGCTCTCCGGTTCATGCGTGCGACAAGGCTGAGGGCTTACGTGGCGTGAGGGTCAAGGGATTGTTCATCTCAAGGCAAGGGGGAACCATCGCACCTTGGTCGGGTTAGCGAACGGGTGTGTCACGGATAAAACCGTGCTGCCTGCACGCTAGAAATGCCAGATTGACGATGCCGACATAAAAGTAACCAACAGCTATTGTATAAACGGCAAACACTATTATTGGATCCCAGATTCCGCCTGGCGCTGGATTCGACAGCCGTTCGTAGTAACCCCAGACGACCCATCCAATCGCCTGTATCGGAACGAACAGAAGCGGAGAGATCGCAGATAGTTTCTGAATTTCTGCCGAGCTTTTCTTGCGGCCGATGGCGAAGAACAACCAAATTGCAAAAATTATGTACTGAGCGCCGCCAAATCCCAGGGCGAGCAGCAGAATTCCAAAGGCAGCGTTCTCTCCGAATGGAAGTGCTAGCAATGGCAGAACTATTGGGAGCATAAGCGAGATGCGGAAAAAGGCAGCGGGCGACATTGTTAATTGACTTGGAGTGAAGGTCTCTGCGCGGAGTTTCGCATTGCTTGTTTTGGGCGAACACGCTGGGCAGCAGGCGATCGCATCAATGTTTGGGATCGATTTCAACGAGCGGGACTTCGTTTTTGTCAATGAAGCTCCTGTCAATTTGACCGTCCTCAGGATACTTTCCAGCTTCACAGCCGTTTGCATGCGGAATAAGAAGTGGCATGGCACAAAACGCCAGCCTGCTCTCTTGACCCCTTGCCTCGATGTTCACAAGAACATCGTTGCGGAAGTCGATCGCCAAGTAGTCATGTCCAACCGGAACGAGCAGTGGAATAGGTACGATGACGGCAAATAGAAGCACGCCGGTCCAGGCCACATCCTTGTTGTAGATCCAACGCTCCAACTCACCGAGGGGTTCGATGCGATCAGGCTCGCCCCAGCCTTTCCTTACAGCAGTCTTGTCCGTGGTAGGGGCACTTGTATTGGGCGCCAGAAGGACGATGTTGCCGCGACTCTTCGCCAGCGTTGCGCGCTTTGGTGTTTCTGTCTGACTTGAGATCACCCCAGCTCCAACGCAGGCGGTAAGCAAAGGCGTTAATGCGGCGAGGAGAAGCAGTCGTTTCATTATCGGTTCGGCGCGATGGGGTTGATGAGAAGTAGTCGGAAAGAAGGCACGAATACTCCTAATAGGGCTTGTGACAGTGACGGCATTTGGTCCCGACCCATGCACTCCATGAGTGCGCATGCGTTAGCAGGGCTGATGCCTTACAGTGCGGACATATCAAGAATGAGAACTGGGCGACCCCGAAACCAACAAACGACACGAGGGACACAAGACCTGCAAGGGCGCTCGCGTTTGATGGAAGAGGCTGAAAAGCCAGAACGCCGGAGCCCACGGAAACTATGACTGCAGCCAGATAGAAGAATGTAGTTCTAAGTGCTAGGCGCATGATCTTGATGTCTAACGAAGGTAAGTCCGCAGGCCTGCTGGGGGCGGTCGTCCCTCAACCGTCTTTTTCCGGGAATAGCTGTTTATGGAGCGGCCAGCGCAAACGCAAGAGCAGCCAGACGACGTATGGCAATCATCATGATTTCACCTTGTGGCAGACAATCAGGCAGCGCTGCTGCATCACAGGATCCGTGTTCCGCGCATCCAGCTGAATTTGCGGCCGAATTGGCTGTTATTGCCTTCGAGGTTGATGAGGATCGTCTCTCCGGGGAAGCTGACGGACTCCTGGATCAGCCGCAAGACCTCTCTGGCCCGGTGCTCATTGTGAAGTTGATACCACCGGGACGTCTTGAAGCCGAAGACGAAGCAAGGGGAATGCGGGAGGTGTTTGACCCTTTTCCTGACCAGGTAGGCCTTGCGAAGACCCGGGATGCTCCGTAGCGCGTTGCGCAGGGTGGCCAGATCATTTTCGGCAAGACCGTGGCGTTCGAAGCGGTCGCGGAGCAATACCTCATTGCGCTCCTTGGCAGCAGCCTCCTGCAGGGTGACGCGTTCGACCAGACGTTGATGCCACGCATGGGCTTCGTCCTGACGGTCATTGCGCCAGTGGTAGTCACGCAGCAACTCGCAGCAGTCTGCGGTTGCGTTTTCATCCAGATGCATGACGTGCTCGATCAACGCGCAGCCACTGGCATCGTTCCGATGCAGGAGGCGGGCGCCGAGGGAGAAGCAGACCAATGCATCGTCAGGCACGCGTTCGTGCAGGGCCTGAAACTGGGTCAGCGCGTCATCGGGGTTGTGGCCAATGGTCTCGGTGAGGTTCGCGCGATCATAGGCCTCCTGCACAGTCAGCTCGGCGCCCGAGTCGGCACGGGCATCGAGTTCGGCCAGTTGACGGCGACCGTCCTGCACTTCCCGATGGCGTTCCTCCCAGGATGGCGCAACAGCGTCCCGCCAGCGCTGGTCGAAGTTCTCCGTCACGATCTCCAGCATGCTGCCCAGGAGCCGGTCCGCGGTGTGACCCGCATGCGGGAGTTGCAGGCGTGGGGACTCTCCCAGGGCGTTGAGGCGGTCGGTCAGTGCCGGGTGCGTATCGGCAGAGCCCGTCTGCTGAACCATGGCCCGCTCCAGCCACGCTTTGGCCGACGCCTCGTCGAGTTCTGTGGATACTCCGTGGCCCATGCCGGAATACGGCGCAAAGCTGGGTTGCGGATGCTCGTCGGCGTGTCGGTGAATCCCGGGCCAGTACTTTTCTGCGAGGAAACTGCCCACCACATTGACGCTCGTGAGTGCCTCCGCGGCGGTCCGTGAAGAGGTGAGCTTTGCCGCAGTGGCATCCGCCTGATACTCGTTGGCCCGTGCCATCGGAAAGGTATAGGCGCTGAAGAAGGGGGCAAACCACTTCAGGAAGGGCTTGAACAGGAGGCTGCCCCAACTGTCGTCCGCGTCCAGCGCATGCAGCAGGCGGCTCCAGCGCAAGCGCTGGCGGTAGATCCAGTTCGACACGCGTCCGTGTCCCTTGGCCAGATGGCCGAACTCGTGGGCGAGCACGGCCTTGAACTGGTCGGGCGTCAGCGTCTTCATCAAGGGCAGGCCGAGCAGGAGGTAGTTGCGTGACCAACCGAAGACGCCCAGGCGCGGTGACTGCACGACCCCGGCATTGAAATCGTCGGTGATCAGCACGTGATGGAAGAGCGGGGCGCCCAACTGCCGGCGCAATCCATTCACCATGGCAAACAGCTCGGGTGCTTTCGCCTCATCGACCGGCGTACCTCTGGGAGGTTCGATCTTGACCCATAGCGCCTTGAGCACCATCCACAGAAAGAACCCGGCGATGATGATCAGCTTCACGCCGATGGCCTTGAGCACCATGATGTAAGCGCACAGCCCCACCAACACCGCGACGATCGCCAGCAGCATCACGGCAATGTAGGCATTACCCAACGTGGCGAGCAGCAATACCTTGAGCTTGTAGAGGCCGGGACTCTGCTGGGCCTGCCCCTCCAGCCTGCCGACCAGGGCATCGAACTGTCTGTCGTTCATGAGTGCAATAAAGCTTGAATGGATATGTTTATGGAATTATTCGGCGTCCATTCAAATTCGGCTATGCACTGCGTCACTTGTCTCCTTGATCACCGATCCTCTGATTAGACGGCATTGCACCACCGCAGCCCGAAGGGCAATGAACGAGGGGCGAACAGGAAATGCAGAACCCTGCGCCTGCTTTGACCTGTGGCCTTTGAGGAAGAGTGCAGCAGCAACGGACTCATGAGTAAAGCTCCGCCCCGGGGCAACGGGGCAGACTACCTCGCCGAGGGTATCGCGCAGGGCGAGGGCGGTGTCGTGGCCGATTCGCCCATGGATGTGGGAGCCTGGCACGACTTTGAGCGGCCCATCATTGGAAGAGCACTCATCAACGTGCAAGCGAACAGCAACAATTTCCCGCAAGACCTCTGCGGGCGGTTGCACGAAGATATTCCCCTCTTTCTCGGACCAGCCCGTGAGGGCAGGGTGATCGATTCTCTCGGCAACCGGGATGCTCAAATCCTGATGAAGTGATACCAGCCAGTTTCGATCAATCGACTTTTCGAAAAAGGTGCACTGCACGGCCACACAATCCTGGGGCAGAAAGGGCGAAAGAGACGAGTGGTTCTTGAGATCACCTGCCAGCGAACAGCACCAATCTGCTTCAAGCAGGGAGCGGTTACCGGCCATCGAGATTGCAATCGAGGCCACGTTGGTTTCGAGCGTTTGGCAATCGTGCTCGCTCAGCAATGGTGAGGTAATGAGGTAACCGTTTTGTTCGAATGTATTGGAGATCATGATCTTGCCGTCCAAATTCCGAGTTCTGCAGCGTGGCGTTTTTGCGTCCCATTGATCAGTTCGTTAAGGCTCGCGGTGATGGAAGTCAAGGTAGAGTCTTTTAAGGGGCGATGGGAGTTGTCGCCAATATGGCGCACATTTGACGTGTGGAATCTGCCAAAACAAGTTCTCGACAAATGCAACGTCGATGCAATTGCGAACGGACGGACTCGCGGTCGCAAACGAGCTGCTGACGTAGTTGAAGAGCGGAGCATGGATGCGAGCCTCAGCCTCTCTACTCATTTCTGCGTTGAGTGCATTCGCCAAGCTTTCAAACCACGAATAAGCGAACTCTGGATCAACGTCGCCAAAAAGACGGACGTGAAATTCATCAGCCTGTTCGCAAATGCTTGGGAATTTGCCCCTGATGGTTTTGAATAGATCAATCACCGTTTCCACGTACGAAAGCCCTGGCAGGTCGATGAAGATTTCTCGGAGCCCATGGATTGGTTTTTACGTAGTTCCAGGTTTCGCTTCATGCTCTGCGTCATGGGCCAAGCGGCGGGAAGCGGCTAGCGAAATGTAGAAATAGAACCAGAGGGAGCCAGGAATGGCATACCAGTACTGGCCGGCGGCAGCGGATAGCGCCACAAACACTGCGGCTAGTACGGCGACGGCCAACAACCACCAATTGGCTTGTCGCGACCATGCGCGAGACAGCAGTTCGGCACGGTGAGGACGGCGAAGAAACGCCAGGTGCGCGCCAGACCAAACCAGCAAGATCAAAAGCAGAGCAGGTACGCCCATCAATGGAATGGCCATTGAGTCTGCCCAGTAAGGAAATTCGCCTCTGGCATACCCCTGCAATAGATCGAAGACGTAGGCGCTGACCGTCAGCAATGGTGCAGCGACGGCGAGCCCAAAGAATCCGGCGCGGGATTTAGGCGACTTGAGTTGTCGCCAACCGTGACGGAAAACAAGAAGAACACCGATCGATAGTGCAACCAAGGTGCCACCGTAATCCTGGAGTTGATACTTTGGCGTGAGCATTTCATCTCGGAGTGCCGAATACTCGTTGCTCTGGCCATCTGATAGAGCCATGTAGCGTTCCGTGAAGAGCGCTGCATCTTTGTATGGTGCAAGGGAACATGCGTAGCCGAGGAGGGCTGCACCGACGAGCAGAAGGATGGCTGCGAGTTTCATGGCGACGAACGTGCTAGCTCAGGGGCGACCGCAGTCCACAGGCCGGAACGGCTTTGGCCGTAATGTCAGAGAGCTTTCTCGGTGAATGCATGGGACATGGCTTCTACGTAAGGCGCCGTTAGCGGCGAAGCCGCGAAGGGAACATGCAAGCACAGCTTGCAGGCGGTCCCTCACGACGGAATTGTTAGGCGGAAATTTCATTGGTTTCTTTGCCCGACTTCTAGCTCTTCTTCGTGACAGTAAAACAGGACTGTTCGTTCTAAATTGTGGAAGACAACGGCATCATCTCTACTAGGAACGAACAGATCTTTCCAGTTTTGGAGAAATTTCTCAGCTTCTACGACGCAAGCTTCTGTGTCGCTGTACACGATCTGAATCGTGCCTTCGCTATTGATACGATTCTTTAGCCACTGATCTGCTACTGAGTAGCTCTCGATAACAATGCGGTCAATGGCTGAGACGGTTTCTTCGTTGAGCCCATACCTCTTTGTGCTGCTGAAATTCAGGGCGTATTCGTAGGCATGCTTTGCATGCTCTGCGCTCAGCCAACGAGCCTGCATGCCGAGAGCCTCATATTCTTGCTGGCGCATATGCACGGACATAAGCCTAACAGGCTGATGCAGAACCCAGTGAACGATCCGGCCACCCACCTGTCCTAGCCGTATCCTTCAAACCCCAGGCACAGCACCGATGCGCGGCGAAGTCGATCCCCAGTCCTCGATGTTCCACTATTTCTCGGTCGAGTCCCGGATTCCGGCCGATCATCCGCTGCGTCCGGTGAAGAAACTGGCCGACTCGGCACTCTCGGCGATTTCCGCGGAACTCGATGGGCTTTACGCCAAGGGCGGCCGACCGTCGATTCCGCCGGAGCGGTTGCTCAAGGCGCAGTTGCTGATCGCGTTTTACTCGGTGCGCTCGGATCGGCAGTTCTGTGAGCAACTCGATTACAACCTGCTGTTTCGCTGGTTTCTCGATCTGGACCTGGAGTCGGGTGGATTGGATCAATCCAATTTCAGCCGCCTGCGCGAGCGATTGGTGGAAACGGACATCGCCCGTCGTTTCTTTGACGAAGTGGTGCGTCTGGCCCGCAAGGACAAGCTGCTGTCGTCCGATCACTTCACCGTGGATGGCACCTTGATCGACGCTTGGGCATCCTTCAAGAGCTTCAAGCGCAAGGACGACGACGAGCCCCCCAAGCCCGGCGGTGACGGCACCGGCATGGTGGACTTCAAAGGCGAGAAGCGTTCCAACGCCACCCACCGGAGCACGACCGATCCCGACGCGAAGCTCATGAGGAAAGGCAACGGCCAACCGGCCAAGCTCAGTTACGGCGGCCATGCGCTCATGGAGAACCGCAGCGGCCTGTGTATCGATCTGCTCATCACCGATGCGACGATGGCCGAACACAAAGCGGCTCGCCAACTGCTCACCCGCGCCCGGCGCCGCAGGATTCATCCCAAGACGCTGGGGGCCGACAAGGGCTACCACGTGAAGGACTTTGTCCAGCATTTGCGCGAGCACAAGATCAAACCTCATATCGCCCGAATTGAAGGACGCAAGACACCGGGCCTCGATGGACGGACGACCTGCACCGAAGGCTACAAGGTCAGCCAGCGCAAGAGAAAGCGGGTTGAAGAGATCTTCGGGTGGTTGAAGACGGTGGGTGGAATGAGAAAGACCCGTTTCATCGGAGAAGCCCGAACCCAGATCGCCGCCTATTTGTCGGCAGCGGCGTACAACCTGCTGCGGATTGCGAAATTGCAGACGATGGGGAGTGCGGCATGAAGCGGCACTTGGAATCGGGTGAAAACCCATTTCCCTGCCCAGTCTATGGGCATAAAAATGGGATTGAGAATCCAATTTCGGGAATGAAGTCATGAGAGATCAAACAACGGGCTTCAGGCTGGACGTGGAGTCTGAGCTTTTTGCATCGGCCTGCTAACGTTTGAATTCACCGGCCTGCGCGGCTTTTCGCGCAGGTCCGGTGGAATGATGGGTTGGGCGTCGCGGGTTCATTCGGCGATGGCTGCAGACACATCGACGGCGACGATCTCTCGTTCGAGAAATATAGCAACTGCGACATCGTGCTTTGGTGGTGTTGAGTGACCTAGGGAGCCGTGCAGCACTGACAGCCGGTTACCACGGAGCGTGACGGCAAAGCCCCCAGTACCATCGAAATACGCCTGGGCCTTGACCAAGTATGGGTGAAGCTCAGGCGACAACGCCCGCGTGTAGCGGGCAAGGTCGCGGTGTGCTGTTGCGTCTTTGAGCATCCAACCGCGGCTGCTCGCAAAAAACGGCATAGCTGCCTCGGTTTCACGCCTTTTTGCGTAAGCATCCGCAGCTGATGCCTGAGCGGACAGCATTTGCTGCATATCGAGCTTCGCTTGCGGCAGAAGCGCCTTAAGAGATGTACCGGACAGGGGGACGAAATACTTTTTTCCAAGTAAGCCAAGCGCATGGGCTTGACCTTCGTCCGGGACTCGGAAGATCCTCGACTGGAAGATTGGTACTTCTGCTGAATCGAAGCTATTTCCGCCGAACATAACTGGCCCCGCCTGACTGAACGCGGAACGCGCGAATGCCACGAGGATGAGCAGTAATAGAGCTTGACCGAAACGTGGCGGAAAGTTCATAGGAGCGACGCCCAACGTTTGAATTCAGCGGCGCCGTTAGGCGTCCGCTGGAATGAATGGTTATGCCTCAGCATCGTAGACGCCTTCATCGATTTGGGGATCCTCACTCGCAAAGACGTTCAGGCAGCGATTTCCGGTTACTACGAGCCATTCGCGACGGCGAACTTCAAGGCCCTGCCTCAGATCGTCCTCGGCACCCCAACCACCAGACGTAACGAGCAGAACATGATGACCGCGAACAAAACCTGGGGCTACCCAGTACTGCGCTAAGTCCGATTCATCGAGAAGGCGGAAGCCCTGGACGGATTGAAAAGTTACGCGAAGGCCACGGAACCGATCACCCTCGAGTGGCTCGCGAGCAACCGCTATTGAGAGGCTTTGGCCGTTGAAGCGCACGGAAGCAATGTCCGATTCGCTTGGGACGGCTAGCGCGGGGGCGATTGGGACGGTTCTAATAGGCATAACGTAGAGCTAACAGGCTGATGCAGAACCCAGTGAACGATCCGGCCACCCACCTGTCCTAGCCGTATCCTTCAAACCCCAGGCACAGCACCGATGCGCGGCGAAGTCGATCCCCAGTCCTCGATGTTCCACTATTTCTCGGTCGAGTCCCGGATTCCGGCCGATCATCCGCTGCGTCCGGTGAAGAAACTGGCCGACTCGGCACTCTCGGCGATTTCCGCGGAACTCGATGGGCTTTACGCCAAGGGCGGCCGACCGTCGATTCCGCCGGAGCGGTTGCTCAAGGCGCAGTTGCTGATCGCGTTTTACTCGGTGCGCTCGGATCGGCAGTTCTGTGAGCAACTCGATTACAACCTGCTGTTTCGCTGGTTTCTCGATCTGGACCTGGAGTCGGGTGGATTGGATCAATCCAATTTCAGCCGCCTGCGCGAGCGATTGGTGGAAACGGACATCGCCCGTCGTTTCTTTGACGAAGTGGTGCGTCTGGCCCGCAAGGACAAGCTGCTGTCGTCCGATCACTTCACCGTGGATGGCACCTTGATCGACGCTTGGGCATCCTTCAAGAGCTTCAAGCGCAAGGACGACGACGAGCCCCCCAAGCCCGGCGGTGACGGCACCGGCATGGTGGACTTCAAAGGCGAGAAGCGTTCCAACGCCACCCACCGGAGCACGACCGATCCCGACGCGAAGCTCATGAGGAAAGGCAACGGCCAACCGGCCAAGCTCAGTTACGGCGGCCATGCGCTCATGGAGAACCGCAGCGGCCTGTGTATCGATCTGCTCATCACCGATGCGACGATGGCCGAACACAAAGCGGCTCGCCAACTGCTCACCCGCGCCCGGCGCCGCAGGATTCATCCCAAGACGCTGGGGGCCGACAAGGGCTACCACGTGAAGGACTTTGTCCAGCATTTGCGCGAGCACAAGATCAAACCTCATATCGCCCGAATTGAAGGACGCAAGACACCGGGCCTCGATGGACGGACGACCTGCACCGAAGGCTACAAGGTCAGCCAGCGCAAGAGAAAGCGGGTTGAAGAGATCTTCGGGTGGTTGAAGACGGTGGGTGGAATGAGAAAGACCCGTTTCATCGGAGAAGCCCGAACCCAGATCGCCGCCTATTTGTCGGCAGCGGCGTACAACCTGCTGCGGATTGCGAAATTGCAGACGATGGGGAGTGCGGCATGAAGCGGCACTTGGAATCGGGTGAAAACCCATTTCCCTGCCCAGTCTATGGGCATAAAAATGGGATTGAGAATCCAATTTCGGGAATGAAGTCATGAGAGATCAAACAACGGGCTTCAGGCTGGACGTGGAGTCTGAGCTTTTTGCATCGGCCTGCTAACCGGCGCTGCGCGGCCTTATCGCGCAGCGTCCAGCGACCGAAGGGAGCGAGGTTGAGCGCCATGCTAGGCACTTGTCAGTCCCTTACCTTTGTGATGCTTCTTGGACTTACGCGCGACGTTGTCCGCTTTGAGAAGTGCCTCGCACTCAGCAGACGATGGAGCGGTGCGATCCATTTCAATGGTATGCCAGCCACCACAGTTCGGATCTGGGCAACCACATACCGTAAAGCGCACCGGATGATTCGTCAGTCCTTCACGCTTTTGAATGGCATTCGTGCGCTCTTTGTCTTTGACGATATCTACGATGGCTGATCGGCCGAGAAATGGGCGTGACATAGTAGCTCCGGAGGGTTTGTAGTGATTAACGCCCAAGGTAAGCGTCCGCTTGACCGCCCAGTTAGGCGATGGATTTTGGGCTTTGGTGCTGCGCGTCATTGTTGAACCTGCGCCGCTTGTAGATGGGCGTCGTGCCGAGTTGATTCGCACTGATCACCCCACGAGAGAGCGTAGGGTGTTTTCATGTTCGGCGATGTCGATGGTGTTAACGCTGAACATTGCAGTCACGGCTTTGGCCGCACGAAGTTGAATTTCCATAATGAACGCCCAGGTTGCGGTCTGTCCTTCAACCTCCGGTTCATTCTTTAACTCAGCGATATTGCCGTGTTCGTCTGTGACAAGGTGAGAGGTCATATCCGAGACAGTGGCGTGTGCCGGTTGACTTAGGAGTACATACAGGCTTCGATACCAATCGGTCATTCCTGCGGCCTCGGCAAGTTGCCAAGTAGTGAATTCGCGCGCGGCACTCGATTTCAACTCCAGTAACTCTTCCTTTGAGATGTGGTTGTCGCGAGATGATTTCAACTCGATGCCCTCCCACATTAGCATCTTGTCAGCCAGCGACCGTTTGTTCGCTTCCTGACTTTGTGCGAGAGGAAAAGCCAACTCAGGCTTTTCCTCGATGGCTGCCAATGCAAAAAGCGATTCAAGCGACGACCGCAGCACGGTCTTGGCTTGTGATAGCAAGCCTTGCTCCAGCAGAATGACAGCTGCTTGTGACGATGCAATTGTTCGCATGAAGAAGGCCGCAGCTAGTATGTCGCGCGCTTCATCGGTTCTTATCGATAGCTTGTACTGTGTGGCGACACACTGTTCATTCAAGCGCATCAGGGCTTCGCGATAGGTCGAATAGCGGCGCCGAATTTCCATTCGGACCTCTTCAGTCGATTCAGTCAGAAATCCATGGGTGATGTAACTCATGTCGTCGCCTTTGGTGGGCCTAACAGGCTGATGCAGAACCCAGTGAACGATCCGGCCACCCACCTGTCCTAGCCGTATCCTTCAAACCCCAGGCACAGCACCGATGCGCGGCGAAGTCGATCCCCAGTCCTCGATGTTCCACTATTTCTCGGTCGAGTCCCGGATTCCGGCCGATCATCCGCTGCGTCCGGTGAAGAAACTGGCCGACTCGGCACTCTCGGCGATTTCCGCGGAACTCGATGGGCTTTACGCCAAGGGCGGCCGACCGTCGATTCCGCCGGAGCGGTTGCTCAAGGCGCAGTTGCTGATCGCGTTTTACTCGGTGCGCTCGGATCGGCAGTTCTGTGAGCAACTCGATTACAACCTGCTGTTTCGCTGGTTTCTCGATCTGGACCTGGAGTCGGGTGGATTGGATCAATCCAATTTCAGCCGCCTGCGCGAGCGATTGGTGGAAACGGACATCGCCCGTCGTTTCTTTGACGAAGTGGTGCGTCTGGCCCGCAAGGACAAGCTGCTGTCGTCCGATCACTTCACCGTGGATGGCACCTTGATCGACGCTTGGGCATCCTTCAAGAGCTTCAAGCGCAAGGACGACGACGAGCCCCCCAAGCCCGGCGGTGACGGCACCGGCATGGTGGACTTCAAAGGCGAGAAGCGTTCCAACGCCACCCACCGGAGCACGACCGATCCCGACGCGAAGCTCATGAGGAAAGGCAACGGCCAACCGGCCAAGCTCAGTTACGGCGGCCATGCGCTCATGGAGAACCGCAGCGGCCTGTGTATCGATCTGCTCATCACCGATGCGACGATGGCCGAACACAAAGCGGCTCGCCAACTGCTCACCCGCGCCCGGCGCCGCAGGATTCATCCCAAGACGCTGGGGGCCGACAAGGGCTACCACGTGAAGGACTTTGTCCAGCATTTGCGCGAGCACAAGATCAAACCTCATATCGCCCGAATTGAAGGACGCAAGACACCGGGCCTCGATGGACGGACGACCTGCACCGAAGGCTACAAGGTCAGCCAGCGCAAGAGAAAGCGGGTTGAAGAGATCTTCGGGTGGTTGAAGACGGTGGGTGGAATGAGAAAGACCCGTTTCATCGGAGAAGCCCGAACCCAGATCGCCGCCTATTTGTCGGCAGCGGCGTACAACCTGCTGCGGATTGCGAAATTGCAGACGATGGGGAGTGCGGCATGAAGCGGCACTTGGAATCGGGTGAAAACCCATTTCCCTGCCCAGTCTATGGGCATAAAAATGGGATTGAGAATCCAATTTCGGGAATGAAGTCATGAGAGATCAAACAACGGGCTTCAGGCTGGACGTGGAGTCTGAGCTTTTTGCATCGGCCTGCTAACCTAGGTAAGGGACGCTGCGCGGCGGTTTATCGCGCAGCGTCCAGCGACCGAAGGAAGCGGCTTTGACCGACTACAAAAGGACTTCCCCCACCCACCTGGTGGGCTTGCCACCCGGCATCGAAGTGCCAAGATTGAATTGCTAAAGCTCAATCTGAACGGCGAGGAGGAAAGTCAAAATGGATACTACGACGATTGGTGTGGATCTGGCAAAGAACGTCTTCGTGGCCTGTGTTGCGGATTGCGCCGGTCGGATCGTGGAACGGCGGGAATTCAACCGGGCGGGTTTTCTGACCTGGCTCGACACCTTGCCCGCGGGCACGATGATTGGCATGGAAGCGTGAGGCAGCGCCCACTACTGGGTCCGCACAGCATAACGTCTGGGCCTGGCACAGTCTGCGCGTGGGGTGGGTGGAGGAACGATCTGCCCGGCGTCGGGCTCATCACCGCCGATGCGGTGAGCGCCAGCGTGGGTGACGCATCAATGTTCAGGAATGGTCGCCAGTTTGCCGCGTGGCTCGGCCTCACGCCCAGCCAGTCGGGCAGCGGGGGCAAGACGAAGCTTGGACGCATCACCCGGCGAGGCGACGACTATCTGCGGACCTTGCTCGTGCAAGGCGCGCGCAGCGTACTGGCTGCGACGCTCCGGAAACAACGGCGTGAATCCCCTGAAAAACTGACTCGTCTGCAGCAGTGGATCGTCGTGCTCAACGGACGGATCGGCTATCACAAGACCTTGGTCGCCATCGCCAACAAACATGCCCGGCAACTGTGGGCAGTGCTGGCGAAGGGCGAATCCTACAACCCGCAGACCTGGCAACGGGCCTGAGCGCAACCGAGCAATGGCAACTGCACATCAGCGATAGACGAACAGGTCAGACCGACCAGCAGAGAGCCTGGCTAACCTGATGGCGGATCAAAGAGGGAAACGGCTGATCCCTGTTTCCCTGATCCCGCCGATGAACGATTGAGGCCTGCTGGTGCGGTTAGTCGCATGGCCCCGGGCGAGACCCGATCAAGGCCGATTAGAGAGAGGCAGTCTGTCTGTCCGATCCGTCGCGTGTGTGCAGAGGTCAGGAAACAAGAGCAGGTAGACAGGAAAGGAAAACCGGCCTGGCGGCCGGTCATTGGAAAATGGTGCTTGACGGGGAAGTCCTTAGAGAGGGGTTAGGCGTCGCTGTGGATGAGCTCACTCCGGACCTGCATTAGCAACTCACCAAGGCGATTCAGACCGGTTCCGTCTTCGCCAGCTGCCCAGTAGTAGTCGAATGGGGAACTCTCGACAAGTTGTCGGTTGCCAGTGGACAGCAGCAGCGCCTTTGCTTCCTCGTTCTGGAATTTCAGGCGAAGTCCCTGGAGCATCACTTCGTCTCTGACTTGGTCCCAATCCGTCCGGATGGGATGGTCGCGGCGTTGCCCAATTGATCGTGCTTCCTTCGCACTTGGTGCGCGGCGCACAAGCTCGCGCTTGTCATGCTCAATGAACTTGTGTGCTTGAAAGTAGTGCTCGACGGTTGGCCAGTAGACGCCTTCGAAAGCAAAGCCGGGAGGCGCGAAGTTCGAGAGGCCCCAGTAGGGCATCGTCCTTGTGTAGAAGTACAGCGGATTGCTCATGGGATGAGTTGCATCGGCCTGCTAACGTTTGAATTCACCGGACTGACGCGGCTTGCCGTGACAGGTCCGGTGGAATGAGAAGTTAGCCGTTTTCGCCACGGCGCTGAAATAGAGCAATGCGGTCACGCTCCGCTTGGGCAAACGAGAACCATGCAAAGTAGCCGCACGCGAGAGAGAACAAAAGGCCGATATTTCTAGCCCAAAAGCCAGCAGATGGGGAAAGCACAAGAACCCCAGCAGTAACGAGGAAAAAGCAAGCGTAGAAGAAGGCGAGCAAGTAGCCATTAAGCATGAACACAACTGCGAAAAACTTGGTAATGCGAGGGTATGGTTCAGGAAGTTCCAACCCTTTGGCTGCACCTTGTGCGATGGACTTTCCGATTGCTCCAACCTTTTGAGCTCCAGCCCCCAAAGCTTTGTAGAGCTTCTTGAACTCTTTGTTGAAGAGCAGCTTGAGGATTCCCCACAAGACCGTGAGGAACACCAATATCCAGAAGGTTGTTTGGAGATACTCGCGTATTCCATCGGGGGCTGTGTTGATTAAGTCGAGAAGCTGCTTATTCATATGCAATAGCTACCTTGAAATGGCTAACGTGAAGTCGACGACAAATGTCGCCAAGAGCCGCTTATGCGACAGTCGTCTACGTCTTTCCACATATCTGGAGTTGGATTCATCCGTGGGGCATTGTTGGCGCTCCGTCGTCGTAAAGGCGTCAGTAACAAGTGACTAGAACCCGTCATCATCCGCCCTATCTCACGTCTGCCGATTCTCAGCAGAATGGCATTTCTCCTGTCGGCTTCACTATGCACTGCGTCACTCGCGTGCATCTCCACGGACTGCTTTGCCGCCCCATCAATCGTTCCACTTGACGGTTGTCAAGCACCGGATCGATACTCCGCCGCATCACCTAGACAATGGTGATCGGGCGTGGAAACCCGGATTGCAAAGGCCGATGAAGGCCGCGTTTAGACGCGGCTTTTTCTTGTCGGAGCATGGCTGCGTCTGTTCAATGGCGGGCCGTGCGGGGCAGCTGCGAGGCTGGCCGGTTCCTTTGCCCGGTATTTCCACCCCCGTACGGTTCCGCCGCCCACCGTGGAAAGTGAGCGGCGGAAAGGCAAACAGCAGCAAAGGAGCAACACCTCATGACCATTCACGCCCAAGGGCGCGCAGACGTGCGCGTGCCGATTGCATCTGTTTCTTTCGCTTCACATTCAGCTCATTCATCGCATGTGACGAGGAGGGCTACGGCATGAGCACGCCGATGCGCTTTCCCGCCCCCGCGAGCCCGATTTATGTTCTTGCCAGCACGGCTGACGCGCTCGCCCTCACTGATCAACTCACCGCGCGACAGGCTCAATTGCAGGCGCTTCTTGCGATGACCCATGGCAACGCGGGGGATGTCTTCCGGCGCATGGATGCGGATGGTCAGGAGAACTACCTGTGGGCCTGCGTCTTGTTTGCCTGGCGACCAAGCGTGTCGCCGGGTGTTCACTCATAGCTCGGCCACCAACTCCCACGTCACCGCATCGCGGCCCAGGTATTCACCGTGGGGCCCAAGCTTGAGCCAGTAGGGCGCGACATCGCCGGGCATCAGGATCAGCTCTGGTTTGTCGGCATTTTCCCGTTGGTAGCGGCCGTAGTGTTGGCTGAGTTCTCCGGTTTTTACGCGAATCCTCTTCGATGGCTGCTTGCCAAGTGGCTCTTTGCCAAGCCCGAGCAGCGTGGCGGGCGGCCATATGCCTTGCCGGTCGAACCGGCGAATCCATAGGTCCGAGGTGCAGCGATTGAAACGGACTTCTCCATTGATGGAGCCGGTACCCATTGAGCCATGGGCTCCATCGCGCAGTGGACGCAGAGCCGCATTCGCGGCCACATACGCAGGCGGATCGGGTTCATTGATGGGGCCGATCTCCGGGGCGTCACCTGCGCGCAGAATCAAGGTCTGCCCGTGGCGAATCGCTTCAACGCCAAGCTGGCGGCAATAGTCTGCGTACGCTTGAGGGCCGCCGAGGCGTTCGGCGAGAACATCACCGACAACCGTCAGCCAGTCGATGCTCTTGGGGCCGCGCGGCGCACACAAGGTGTCGCTTGTGCAGACGTACAAGGCGCGATAACGTGTAGCGACATCGAACACGTCTCCCTCGTAGGGTATTTCCAACTCAGGACACACGGCTGCCAACCCTGCATTCCCGTGAAAGGGCGTGAGCTTATCAATGGCAATCAGTAGTAGAGCTTCCAGCTTCTGGCGATGAACTTCATCGAATGCGTGCGAGCGGGGAACTTGAAAACTCATCCAGGAAATTCGCCCTTCATGCCAACCACGTTCAGTCATACACGAAATCGAGAATTCAGCGACTTCTTCCCTGTGGTCGCTGGATGACAGATGCCACTCTATGCTGTCGTCAGCATCAAGCGATGCCACGTAGTCGCGGAGTGCGGGGAGCTTTTTCTCTGCGATTTTTTTTGTTTTCCAACTATCTGGGTCACATCCCCACTTCAACTCACTTCCGTAGGCAGCCTCAAAAGCCTCGATACACTCGATCAAGGCCTGCCGCTTCGCGGTGGTGTGTCCTCCCCAGAAATAAAAGGAAGCAGTGAAGCCTATAGTCGTAACGATGCGGTCTTCTTCGACGTACTGAAAGTCGGGCAGCAGAGCCTCGATCTTTTCAAGGCTGTTGCTCATAGCTCGGCCGCCAACTCCCACGTCACTGTATCGCGGCCCAGGTATTCACCGTGCGCCCCCAGCTTGAGCCAGTAGGGCGCGACATCGCCGGGCAGCAACACCACCTGCGGAGCGTCGTCGTCATCACCTTGTGCAATTCGCTCGAAGTCAGGGTGGCGATAGCGGCCGTGCACGCTGCAGGTTTCTCCGGTTTTGAGCTTGATCTTCCTGCGGGGCCTATTGCCGACAGGCGCACGGGGTAATCCGATCACAGATACGGGGGGCCAGATGTGGAGAGCATCATAACGTCTGATCCAGAGATCGGTCGTGCAAAGGTTGAAACGTATTTCGCCATTGACCGAACCGAAAGCCATTGACCCAAAGTTGCCATTGCGGAGGGGACGCAAAATACTGTTGATGCGGAGCAGCGATGGCGGGACCTCCTTTTCTAGTGGAACTAATTCTGGTTCAGTGCCAGTGGCTATTATTAATCCTGCTGAAGTGATTTTTGATTCTATCCCGCTTTTATTTAAAGAGTTCAGAAGGTTATCTATGCCGCCTACACGCTGAGCTAAGATCTTGCCGATAAAAGTTATCCAATTGATACTCTTTATCCCATTCTGGGCCTGATTGACATCAATTGTTGAGTCCTCGATGTAGAGTCCTTTGTATCGAGTCGCAACATCAAATTCGTCCGGCTGATAAAGGTGCTGCTCGTAAGTGGAAACAGCGCAGAGCCCCATGTGCCCAGAGTAGGGATTAAGTTTTTCAACGAAGAGTTGAAATAAATCGAGCAATTTTCTGCGCTTTTCTGGGATATAAGCATGGTCGCGAGGCACCGAGAAACTGACTTCTGACATTTGTCCGCTTTGCCAACCTCGCTCCGTTATCGCATCTATATGGAACTCTCCCACTGATTCAGTTTCACCTGACGCTGCATACCACTCGATCTGGTCATCTTCATCCATATTGAGGACGAGTTGACGCAAGGTGGGCATGCTGGCGTAGTTGACGACCTTATGCTGATCAGCGTTGAAGGCCCACTTTAATTCTGCCCCATGGTGTATTTCAAACGCCTCAATACACTCGACCACTGCTGTTCTTTGGGCGTGTGTATGTCCCTGCCAAAAATAGAAGGAGGCTCGAATGCCAACGGTAAGAACAACCCGTTCGTTGTCTATGTACTGATAGTCGGAGAAAAGAGTTTCTAGTTCTTGAATAGTCGTCATATGTCTTTGTTCTTGCTCGAGTTGTGCCGAATCGAAGGCATTGCCTTATGAAATGCCGTTGATATGATTCGCTCGCCCGGCGACGAAGTATGTTGCCGGGTGAATACTCGATCGCGATGCCGACGGATTGATTGCCCTATGAGGAGGGCTTGAGTCCCGAATGTTGGTATGGTGTTCTAAGAAGCTCTAACAAAAAGACCCATTCGCCCCTGTTCACGATGGTCGAATTTCGTTAACCTCGGCCTTGTTTCTTTGAATAGAGGACATGGCCAAAGCACTTCTCGACGACGATCTGTGGGCCTTGATCGAACCGTTGCTACCTCCCGCCAAGCCCCGTCGGAACAAGTATCCGGGGCGCAAGCCGCTCGATGATCGAGCGGTTCTGACCGGCATCCTGTTCGTCCTGCAAAGCGGCATCCCTTGGGAGATGCTGCCCCAGGAAATGGGCTGCGGCTCGGGCATGAGTTGCTGGCGGCGCCTGCGTGCCTGGCAGGAAGCGGGTGTCTGGGACAGGCTGCATGAGGTACTGCTGGCTCGCTTACGCACGGCCGACAGGATCGATTGGTCCCGTTGCATCGTCGATTCTTCCTCCATTCGTGCTGTGGGTGCGGGTCAAAAACAGGACCCAATCCCACCGATCGCGCACGCCCCGGCTCCAAGCACCACCTGATCACCGAAGCGCAGGGCATTCCGTTGGCGGTCATCCTGACCGGCGCCAATCGCAACGACGTAACCCAACTTTTGCCCTTGGTCGAAGCCATTCCACCTATTCGTGGCAAGCGGGGGCGCCCACTCTCCAAGCCCCGCATCATCCAGGCCGACCGTGGCTACGATCACGACAAGTACCGCCGGCCCCTTCACGCTCAAGGCATCAAGACCGAGATCGCCCGGCGCAACACGCCGCACGGCAGCGGCTTGGGCAAAACCCGCTGGGTGGTCGAGCGAACCATCGGCTGGCTCCACAATTACCGACGCCTGCGGGTTCGATTCGAGCGATTGGCCATTATTCACGAAGCCTTTATCAAGATCGCCTGTAGCCTTATTTGCTGGCGAAAACTGAACTGCGCGGAAAACTCATTTTGTTAGGTCTTCTAAGACTTGACGTGGAGTGAGCAGCCGGTGTTGCTCTGACCTTTGAAATTAGGAAAAACATCTATTCAAAGGCGTCGACAAGGCCGTTGTTCATAGCACGGCCACCAACTCCCACGTCACCGCATCGCGGCCCAGGTATTCACCGTGCGGCCCGAGCTTGAGCCAGTAGGGCGCGACATCGCCGGGCATCAGGATCAGCTCTGGTTTGTCGGCATTTTCCCGTTGGTAGCGGCCGTAGTGTTGGCTGCGCTCCCCGGTTTTTACGCGAACTGTCTTCGATGGCGGCGTGCCGAGAGGTTCTTTGCCAAGTCCGACCAGCGTAGCGGGCGGCCATATGCCTTGCTGGTCGAACCGGCGAATCCATAGGTCCGAGGTGCAGCGATTGAAACGAACTTCTCCATTGATGGAGCCGCCGCCCATCGAGTCATAGGCCCCATCGCGCAATGGGCGAAGCGCGGTGTTGGTTGTCACATATGCCTGTGAAACGGGTTCCTCGATGGGGCCGATCTCCGGTGCATCGCCCGCGCGCAGAATCAAGGTCCGCCCGTGGCGAATCGCTTCAACGCCAAGTCGGCGGCAATAGTCAGCATATGCTTGAGGGCCACCAAGGCGTTCGGTGAGAACGTCGCCGACAATCGTCAGCCAATTAATGCTCTTGGGGCCGTGCTGGGCACACAGAAGATCGCCAGCACCCTCGATATACAGGGTGCGATAACGTGTAGCGACATCGAACACGTCTCCCTCGTAAGGTATTGCCAATGCGGGACACACTGCCGCCAACCCCGCATTACCGTGGAAGGGCGCGAGTCTCTCGATCACAAATAGGAGTAGGGTTTCCAGTTTTCTGCGCCGACTCTCATCGAACGCGCACGAGCGTGGAAGCTGGAATGTCAGCCACGAGACTTGGTATTCTTCCCAGCTGCGCTCGGTCATGCACGAAATTGAGAACTCTGCAGCCTCTTCACGGTGATCACTCGATGAGAGGTGCCATTCGATGCAGTCATCCTCATCGAGTGAGGCCACGTAGTCGCGTAGCTTAGGAAGTTTGGGCAGTTTCCTCGTTTTCCAGCTATCGGGGTCGCAGCCCCACTTCAATTCATTGCCATAAGACTTCTCGAAGGATTCGATACACTCGACCAAGGCCTGCCGCTTCGCGGTGGTGTGTCCTCCCCAGAAATAAAAGGAAGCAGTGAAGCCTATAGTCGTAACGATGCGGTCTTCTTCTATATATTGAAAATCCGGGATCAGTGCTTCAATTGTCTCCAGGATGTCTGTCATGATTATTTGTCCTTTTTCTGAATGGGGGCTGCAGCGGCGGTCCGTGTTCCAACGAGCAGCGTCACCAGTGCTGCGGTTGTCCCTGCGACGGCTTCAGCCGGAAGTGCTGCAATGACAAGTGTGCCGACCACAATCGTGCCCGCTGCTATGACAGCATTGCTCTTTAGAAAATCAGCCAGTGGGCTACCCTCTTCTCGTGACACGATTGGGCCATATTGCGGCTTGACGGGTTGAGGGGCGGGAACAAGCGTAGGGGCAGGGGGGGCTGGCTGATACCAGCGCCGTTCGACTGTGCTCTCACGCTTCGTCGGTGTTGTGATCGGAACACGTACTGGGGCGGTTGCTGGATCAGGCCGGAGATGATTGCAATCGCAGGCGCTGGCTTTCAAAAGCCGAAACTTATCAATATTTCCAGCGATTTTTCGATAAGAAAGAATTTGCTGATTGGTTAGTTCGTCCCCATCGAATTTGATTTCGACAACAGTCTCTATATTCGATTGCAAGGGCATCAACCGCTTCCAGTCGATGTGTCCAGCGGCTCTCATTGAGGCCAACTCCGCACCTGTGGCCGTGAGAACGATACAGTCAGGAATTCTCAGCAATCCTTTTTGTGGGCGGCCTTCAAGCTGTCGCTTCAGCAAACCATCGCCCATGGCTCGACCAAGAGGGAAGCGGCTGGCACGGTTCGGTTGCTCACGACTCATCAAGGGTGCGGGAGGATTGGCCTTCATGCTGTAGCCGACCTCAGCCTTGTAGCGCCAGACAAGCTGATTTTTATCTTCATCATCCCAAATGCTGACGGTGGTGCAGCGCTGCTTGAGCTCCCGGCCCAGGCGGTCCCGAAGCCTGGTTCCGCCGCTGCACATACACATCTTCGAACAGAGATACCCCTTGTCCATGGGGTTATCGAGGGAGAGAACCTGGCCTTCAGCTCCGGTATGTGTACTGGAGCGCCCTTGAGCCCGCCCTGTTGGCTTCGGAATGCCTGCCATCAGATCTCCTCGCACCGAGACTCTGCGTAGTGATACGGATCATCACTGGCCGCCGGCTTCGGATGGGCCACCACCTCGACCGGCAAAGGCGAATCGGTCCACACTACGTCGGTGCGGCCCTGCGCATCTGTCTTGCCTTCGAAGGCTTTACCGTCGCCGGTCTTGATGGTGTAGAGCACACCGGCCAGTGGCTCGCCCGTTTCGTTGTTGCGCAGTACAAAGTGCTCCTGGAACTGCGGGGCCTGCTTGGGCACGTAGTCTTCGATGGACGTTGCTGCAGCTTGGTCGGCCTTGCCGTTCTCACTCCAGCCGGCGTGGTCGTTATGGCGGGAGTAGAGGACGGCGCCGCAGTCGGTCACGTCCTGGTCATAGGCTACGGGCCTGCCGACCACGAACGCTGGGAAGCGGCTGCTGACAATGGTCGATACGCGTTTGCAGCGTGGGCATGTGACCTTGTCGCCGACGCGGGCGATGGGCTGCCCGTCAATGGTCCAGGCGGGGTCGCCCGAGATGACGACTCCGCCGTGCGACGTGCGGTCGCCGAGCACGATGAATCCGATAATAGACATGCGTGGATACCGTTTAAGTATGCGTATGGCATATATTATCAAGATCCAGCGTGTCCCGATAAGCAACGAGACCGGGGCTGATCAAAGAGCGATGGCGGGCATGTCCATGTTGCCGCCCCCCTTGATCATCGAGCGCTCGACGACATCTCAAGAGGCGTCGGCAACATGCTTCGTTCACCCGGCAAGCAAGCATGTTGCCG
Organism: Zoogloea sp. GW822-FHT05C07; assembly: GCF_058800215.1. Taxonomy (NCBI): domain Bacteria; kingdom Pseudomonadati; phylum Pseudomonadota; class Betaproteobacteria; order Rhodocyclales; family Zoogloeaceae; genus Zoogloea; species Zoogloea sp. GW822-FHT05C07. The sequence continues at coordinate 31,746 of NZ_CM179510.1, read as the reverse complement.
GGTGAATATTCGATCTTGGTGCTGCAGTATTGAATGCGTGCTTCAGCGTATTGAGCTCTCAGGTATCAACATTGAATACTCAATACCCTTATGCTTTATGTTCGGCCGTGAACATCGAATGTTGAGACCGCCGTATAGCATGTTGACGTCGCAATGATTGATGTTGCGACGTCAACATGCTTTGGGGTCGGCGATGCATGACATGTTGAGCCGCCTGCATCGAATGCGCGGCCGTCAACATCGACGGAGGCGCCGGCAACATTCGATATTGCGCCCGCAAGGCTTCAGCCGCGGGTTTTATTGATGATCAATGTTGATGGAATATACGTCCCTTGTCATGATGCGCGCTCTGATTGAGTGGGTTCGAGGGAGAGGTCGATGTTGCGTCATCTATCGCGTCGCGGTTTCGGGTTGGTGCCCTTGCTGCTGGTGCTTGCCGCGCTCGCTGCGGCGGGTGTGTTCGTCGCCAAGACGCAGCAGGCCGATGAGGCGGAGTCTGTGGACGGGCCGTTCCAGATTGCGGATTTCGCCAATCGCGACTTCGAGGGCTCGCCGGCGCTGGCGCTGAGCTTCACGCATCCGATGGATGCGCGGCGGGACTACGACGGGGCGATCCAGGTGTTCGAGATGCCGCCCCGCACGGGCGAGGCCAAGCCGAACAGCCAGGATGACGAGGACGCCGACAATCAGGGCGAGGGCACGCCCGGCAGTGGCAATCCGCAGGTCAGTACGGCCCCGGCGGATGTGGCCATCGACGGCGGCAAGCTGGTGAAGGGCGCCTGGGTGGTGGGGGACAACCCGCGCATCCTGTATTTCCCGCACATCAAGCCGCAAACCCGTTACGTGGTGCGCGTGGCGGCGGGGCTGCCATCGAAGGCCGGCCAGACGCTTGCGGAAGCGAGCAGTTACTCGGTGGTGACGGCCGTCGTCTCGCCGGCCTATTATTTCGCCAGTCGTGGCATGGTGCTGCCGGCCAAGCAGAATGGCGGGCTGCCGGTGGTCACGGTCAATGTGCCGGAGGTGGATGTCCAGTTCCTTCGCGTCAAGCCGGACCAGTTGCCACGCTTCCTCGACAAGGTGATCAGCGGGCCGCGGCCGCAGCGCGGCAAGCGCCAGCAGAACAACGACGGCTACGATTACGACGAAGAGTACGACGGCGACGAGGACTGGCGCGCGACCGATCTCAAGGGGGCCATCGACAACTGGTCGCTCGACAATCTGCACAGCCTGACGGAGAGCGTGTTCACCGGCCGCTTCCTCACCGAGCAGAAGCCCAACAAGCGCAACGTCACCTTCCTCCCCGTCGAGGACATCAAGGAGCTTCGCGAGCCCGGCATCTACATCGCGGTGATGAGCCAGCCGAACCGCTTCCGCTACGACTATCAGGTCACCTATTTCTACGTCAGCGATCTCGGCTTGAGCACCCGGCTGTTCGCCAAGGGCGCCGATGCCTACGTCAGCTCGCTGACCACCGGCAAGGCGATGGCCGGGGTCGAGGTGGCCTGGATGGACGAGAACGCCAAGGTCCTGGCCCGTGCCGAGACCGACAGCAACGGCAGAGCCCCCTTTGCGGAGCGGCCGGCGGCCGCCAAGCTGATTCTGGCGCGTAACGGTCAGCAGATCTCGTTGATCGCGCTGAAGGAGCCGGCGCTGGATCTTTCGGAATACGATATCGCGGGCCTGCCCGGTCGGCCGGTGCGCCTGTTTGCTTACTCTGGCCGCAACCTGTATCGACCGGGCGAGAGTTTCGATCTGTCAGTATTGGCGCGGGATGCGGACGGCCGCGCGGTGCCGCCGCAGCCGATCCAGGCCATCCTCAGGCGGCCGGACGGCAAGAGCCAGTTCACTGCCACCTGGCAGCCGGACGGCAAGCTGGGCGGCTATTACCAGAACCGCATCGCGCTGCCGGTGGATGCGCCGACGGGCTCATGGACGCTGGAGCTGCGTGCCGACCCGGCCGACAAGCTGGCCACCACCAGCTTCCGTTTCGGCGTCGAGGAGTTTCTGCCGGAGCGCATGAAGCTCGATCTGGCCAGCAAGCAGGCCACGGTGTCGCCGGACGACACGCTGACCATCGCCGTCAAGGGCGCTTATCTCTACGGTGCGCCGGCGGCGGGCAACCAGTTGCTCGGGGTTGCCGTCTTCGAGCGCCAGAAGAATCCGCTGGCCCAGAAGCTGCCCGGTTTCGAGTTTGGCGACACCAACGAGGAGAGCCAGCGCCAGCGCGTGGAGCTGGACCAGACCCAGCTCGACGAGAACGGTGAGCTGGCGCTCGACGTGGATCTCGCTCCGGCCAAGGACAAGCGGTCGCCTTACACCGTGCGGACCACGCTGAGCCTGCTGGAGAGCGGCGGCCGTCCGGTGGTGCGCAATTTCGAGCGGGTGATCTGGCCGGCGCCGGTGCTGGTGGGGGTCCGTCCGCTGTTTACCGGCGACTACGCCCGCGAAGGCAGCATCGCGCAGTTCGAGGTGGTCCGCGCCAACGCCGAGGGCAAGTTGAGCGCCGGCAGCGGGCTGCCCGTCCGCCTGTTCCGTGAGAACCGCGATTACTACTGGCGCTTCGACGACCAGCGCGGCTGGCATTCGGGCTTCACGGAGACCGACGAGCTGGTGAACACCGCGAGCGTCAGCATTCCCGATGGCGGACGCGGCAAGCTCGGCGTGCCGGTCAAATACGGGCGTTACCGCCTGGAAATTACCGATCCAGCTACGCAGCAGACGACGAAATACCGTTTCTACGCCGGCTGGAGCGCCCGTGGTGACGAAACCCAGGGCGTCCGCCCCGACCGTGTCGCGCTGAAGTTCGACAAGCCGGCCTACCAGGATGGCGAGACCGCCAAACTGACCATCACGCCGCCGCATGCCGGTGAGGCGCTGATCACCGTCGAGGCCGACAAGACCTTGTGGGTCAGGCGCATCCCGGTAGCCCTTGATGGCACGACTGTCGAGATTCCGGTGGACAAGGCATGGAAGCGCCACGATCTGTATGTGTCGGTCAGCGTGCTGAGGCCGGGCAGTGCCGGCGAGAAGGTCACCCCGGCGCGGGCCCTGGGCCTGGCGCATCTGCCGCTCGAACGGGGTGAGCGCAAGCTGGCGGTCAGCCTCGATGCGCCGAAGAAGATGCTGCCGGACTCGCGCCTCAAGGTGAAGGTCAAGGCGCCCGGCGCCGCCGGCCAGCAGGCGGTGGTCACGCTGTCCGCCGTCGATGTGGGCATCCTCAACATCACGCGCTACGCGACGCCCGACCCGCACGGCCATTTCTTCGGCAAGCTGCGCTACGGTGCCGACCAGTACGACGTGTACGGCCGCCTGATCGAGAAGATGGGCGGCCAGAAAGGCAAGCTCAAGTTCGGCGGCGATGCCGCGCCGAAGGCGACCAAGAGCCTGCCCAAGAAGGTGCGCCTGGTGGATCTGTTCTCTGGGCCGGTGCTGCTCAACGCGCAGGGCGAAGCCGAGATCGCCCTCGATGTGCCCGACTTCAACGGCACGCTGCGCCTGATGGCGGTGGTCGCGGCACCCGAGAAATTCGGCAATGCCGAGGCGGAGACGGTTGTTGCCGCGCCGCTGGTGGCCGAACTGATGACGCCGCGCTTCCTGACGGTGGGCGACAACGCCACCATCGCCCTCGACCTGCACAACCTGTCCGGTGCGGCGCAGAAGCTCAAGGTACGCATCGAGAACGCGGACGGCCTGAAGATCCAGAACGCCGAGCGCGAGCTGGACCTCAAGGATCAGCAGAAGCAGACGCTGCGTTTCCCGCTCGAAGCCGGTAACGCCTTCGGCCTGACCGATGTGCGGGTCCACGTCAGCAGCGTCGCCGGCCTCAAGCTGGAGCGCAGCTTCGGCCTGCAGGTCCAGGCGGCGACGCCACAACAGCAGGTGCTCAAGCTGCTGGCCGTCGGGCCGGGTGAGACGGTGGAGGTGAAGGATGCGGAACTGGGCGGCTTCATCCGGAGCACCGTGCAATCGCATCTGGTGCTCTCCAACAAGGCGCCGATCGATGTGCGTGGCGCCATCCAGGGGCTGCTGACCTATCCCTACGGTTGCGCCGAGCAGACGACCAGCACCGCCTACCCGCATGTGCTGATCGATGAGGAGGGCGCCCGGCTGTTCGGGCTCAAGGCCTACACCCGCGCGCAGCGGGAAGACATGCTGGAGAAGGCCATCGCCCGGCTCGGCGCGATGCAGGCGCCGAACGGCGGCTTCAGCCTGTGGGGCAATGTGTCCGAGTACCAGTACTGGCTGTCGGCCTATGTCGGCAACTTCCTGCTCGATGCCCGCGAGCAGGGTTTCCAGGTGCCGGAGGCGATGCAGAAGAAGACCCAGGAATTCCTGCTCAAGTATTTGCAGGAAGGTGTGGCGGGCCTGCCGACCGGCAAGCTGAGCTACAACGAGAACGGCTGGCAGGATTACCGTTTCGGTGGTTCCGGCCGCTTCGGCGTGCTTGCCTACGGCGCCTATGTGCTGGCCCGTGAATCGAAGGCGCCGCTGTCCACGCTGCGCCAGATGTTCGAGGTCCGCAGCCAGGCACACTCGGGCTTGGCCCTGGTGCAGCTCGGCTTGGCGCTCAAGCTGATGGGCGATGAAACCCGCGCCCAGACGGCGCTCGCCGAAGGTGTGAAGAAGAGCCGCGACAACGGCTACTGGTGGGGTGACTACGGCAGCCCGCTGCGGGATGCGGCGCTGTCCTACGCGCTGCTCGACCGCCACAAGGTGAAGGTCGACGGCCGTGACAATCTCGTTGCCGTTGCGGCCGCCGAATTGGACAAGAACCGTTACACCAGCACCCAGGAGAAGCTCGCGCTGTTCCTGCTCGGCCGCAATTTCACCAAGGCCGGCGAAGGCGAGGGCGGGTGGACGGCGGAAGTGCTCGGCAAGGACAAGCCGGAAGTGATCAACGGCACCGGCACCCTGATCCGGCCGCTGTCGGCACCGGCTTTGCAGGGCGGCGTCCGCATCAGGAACACCTACAAGGACAAGCTCTATCTGCAACTCAGCCTGAGCGGCAATCCGGCGAAGATGCCGGCCAACCGCGACGATGCCATCGCGCTGAGCCGGGACCTGTTCGAAGCCGACGGTACGCCGCTGAAGAGCCGCACGCTGAAGGTCGGCGAATCGGTCATCGTGCGCATCAAGGTTAATCCGCACAGCTGGGTCAATACCGGCATGGTGGTGGACCACATCCCGGCCGGCCTGGAGATCGAGAATCTCAATATCGTCCAGGGCGAAGGCATGGGCAGCACGACGATCGAGGGCATCAACCCGGCCGAGGCGATGCAGGACCCGCGCATCCAGCACGTCGAGTTCCGCGATGACCGCTTCGTGGTGGCCGCCCGGCTGCACGGCAAGCTCAGCCTGTTCTACCGCGCGCGGGTCGTCACCCCCGGCAAGTTCGTCTTCCCGCCGCTGTACTCCGAGGACATGTACCGGCCGGACGTGTATGGCCTTGCCACTGGCGAGGCGACCCTGACGGTGAGCGACGGCAAGGACAAGCCGGCTGCCGTAGCGCCGGCCAAACCGTAAGGCATGGCGCAACGCGCAGCGTGGCTGGTTGCCGGGCGCGGATGGCTGATGAGCCGTCCGCGCTGGCAGTGGGGCCTGCTGCTCGCGCTGCTGGTGCTGGCCGGGCTCGACCGCGCGTTTCCGCCACCGGTGCCCGGTCGCGATGCACCGAACGCGCTGCTCATCGTCGCCCGCGACGGCACGCCGCTGCGGGCCTTTCCGGACCGCGACCATGTGTGGCGCCATCCGGTGGCGCTGGCGGATGTCTCGCCGCTCTATCTTGAGGCGCTGGAGCGTTACGAGGACCGCTGGTTCCGCTGGCATCCTGGCGTCAATCCGCTGGCCCTGACGCGGGCAGCGTGGCAGTGGCTGCGCCATGGGCGCATCGTCTCCGGCGGTTCGACGTTGACCATGCAGGTCGCCCGCATCATCGAGCCGACGCCGCGGACGCTGCTTGGCAAGGGCCGGCAGATCCTGCGCGCGCTGCAACTCGAGCTGCACTACTCGAAGGACGAGATCCTCGCCCTCTACGTCAATTACGCGCCGATGGGCGGTGTGCTCGAAGGGGTCGAGGCGGCCAGCCGGGCTTATCTCGGCAAGCCGGCCAAACGCCTGAGCCATGCGGATGCGGCGCTGCTGACCGTGCTGCCGCAGATGCCATCGCGCCTGCGCCCGGATCGTCAGCCGGCCCGGGCCCGCGTCGCGCGCGACAAGGTTGTGCACCGCATGGCGGGCGTGTGGCCGGACGGTGAGATCCGCGATGCGCTGCAGGAGCCGATCATCGCCCAGACGGCGCGCGATCCGCTGCTTGCGCCCTTGCTCGCCGAGCGGCTGCGCAAGGAGGCCCATGGTCGGCAGCGCATCGACACGACCATCGATGCCCAGACCCAGCAGACCGTCGAGCTGCTGCTCACCAGCCGGCTCGCCGCCCTGCCGCCGCGGGTGTCGATGGCTGCGCTGGTGGTGGACAACGCCACGCTGGAGGTCCGCGCTTATGCGGGTTCGGCCGATTTTGGCGATATCGACCGTTTCGCCTTCGTGGACATGGTGCGCGCGTCGCGCTCGCCCGGCTCGACGCTCAAGCCTTTCCTGTACGGGCTGGCGCTCGATGAAGGGTTGATCCATTCGGAGTCCCTGCTCGCCGATGTGCCGCAGTCCTTCGGCGGCTATCAGCCAGGCAATTTCCAGCAGTCCTTCCATGGGGCGGTCAGCGTTTCCGAAGCCCTGAGCAAGTCCCTCAATGTGCCGGCCGTCGAGGTGCTCGACCGATTGGAGCCGGCGCGTTTCGTTGCCGCCTTGCGGCGTGGCGGCCTGAAGCTGGATTTCCCGAAGGGCGAAGCGCCCAACCTGTCGGTGATCCTCGGCGGCGCCGGCACGACGCTCGAACAGCTGGTTGGCGCCTACACCGCCTTCGCCCGCCAGGGCGTCTCGGGCAAGCCGCGCTACCGGACCGATGAACCGCTGGTCGAACAGCGCATGCTGTCGCCCGGCGCGGCCTTCATCATCCGTGACGTGCTCGAATCCGGCGGGCCGGTCGGCCGTGCGGTGGAGCAGGGGCCGGGCATCCGCCGCGGCATTGCGTGGAAGACCGGCACCAGCTTCGGTTTCCGCGATGCCTGGTCGATCGGCGTGTCGGATCGCTATACCGTTGGTGTGTGGATCGGCCGCCCGGACGGTACGCCGAATCCCGGCTTCTTTGGCGCCAATATCGCGGCGCCGCTGCTGGTCGATATCTTCTCGGCGGTGGATAGCCAGCCGGTCGCGACCCGAACGCCGCCGCCTTCCGTGCATCAGGAGAAGATCTGCTGGCCGCTCGGTACGCGCTTTCAGCCGGAGGACGAGGCGCTCTGCCATCGCCAGGCCATGGCGTGGGTGCTCAACGACGCCGCGCCGCCGACCTTTCCCGACCGGCTGCGCAGTGGCGAAATGCGCTACACCTATGAGGTCGATGCGGTCAGCGGCCTGCGCGTCACGGCGGCGTGCAGCAGCCGCCCGCGCCGCCAGGTCGAGGCCGTGCATTGGCCGGCCGCGCTGGACCCGTGGCTGACCGCCGACCTGCGCGCCAAGGCCCAGCCGCCGGCGTGGGATGCCGGCTGCCGGATGCAGGCCGAACCGGAAGCCGGATTGAGCATCGTCGGTCTGAGCAACGGGGAAGTGATCAAACGCCCGCGCCCCGACCAGGCACCAGTCGTCCGACTTGAGCTGCGCGGCCAGAGTGGGCAGGTTTATTGGTTGATCAACGGACGACTGGTCACCCACCGTCCGGCCACCCAGCCCTTGATTCAAACCCTTACCGAAACCGGCCGTGTCGACATCACCGCGATGGACGAGCAGGGCCGCTACGACCGGATCAGTGTCAGCGTGCGCTGAGTTGTCCCAGATGCCGATGTATCAAGGCCGCGATGAGGCAACTGGTGGCGACTCCGGCGGCGACATCTTCACTTCGCCACGGTCGCCGGTGACAGCGCCGCCGCGAGCTGGCTGACGGTGTTCCAGTCGAGGGCTTGCGGCCCGCCCGGTGTCTCCACCGCGATGCCGTCCGTACCCACCGGGGCGACGAAGATCGCGTCGCTGGCGATTGGGCACATGAAGAGTTCGGTCTCGGCGCTCTTGCCGTCCCTTACGGCGACCATCGCGAGGGCGAGGGTGTGGGCCTCATGGGGCGTGAGGTGCACCGTGAGGGTGCCGCCAACCTTCAGGGTGAGCAGGCGGCCAAGGGCGCGGTGTGTCGTTTCCGAGACCGAGAACGGGGGTTTGTCGGCTTCCTGACTGCCATTCGTGTCGCTCATGCGGCGTCCCCGTGGGCGAGGAGGGCGGCAATCACCGAGCCGCCGGCGCCGTCTTCGGGGTCGAGTTCCTGCAGTTTGGCGAGGGCCCTGGCCGAGGCGTCCTGGTTGTCGCGGCGCAGCTCGATGAAGGCGACGGCCTTCAGGAACTGGAGCAGGAAGCGGCGCGGCGCGACCGGGGCGGCGGAGACGTCGGCAAGGCTCCAGCCGGCCCAGGTGCGCGGCAGGCCGGCTTGGTCGGCAGCCCGGGCGAGGGCCGTGACGGCGGTCTCGAAGGCGGAGTCGAAGTCGCGCAGTTTGTTCTGCAGCTTGAACAGGCAGCGGTAGGACGGCAGCACGTCCGGCGCCACCTCGATGGCGGTGCGGAAGAAGGCTCGGGCGCGGGCCGGGTCGCTGGAATGGATGGCGACGCCCTGTTGCAGCAGGGCGTTGATGTTGTCGGGCACGTCGCCGAAATCGACGGTGTCCTCGCTGAGGGCGGTAACGCTCATTGAACTCTCCGGGGGCTGTCTGTTGTTGTCGGAGAGCTTTAGCAATTATGGGGCCAGCATCGGCGGCCCCGTCCGTCAGCGGCAGGCCAGGCGAAAGCCGGCCTCGATGGCGGCGGCGTCGAGGCGCCGGCCGATGATGACGATGGTGGTCTCGCGGGCTTCGTCTGCCTCCCACGGGCGGCCGTAGTCGAAGCCGGTGATGCGGTGCACGCCCTGGAAGACCAGGCGCCGCTCCTCGCCGCGCACGGCCAGGATGCCCTTGTAGCGCAGCATGTCGTTGCCGCTCTTGAGCAGCAGCTCTTCCACGAAATTGCCCATCAGGCCCACGTCCACGGCGCCGGCGTGGTGCAGCACCAGTGAGGCGATGTCGTCGTCGTGGCGCACGAAGGGCTGGCGCTCCGCACCGCCGCGGCGCAGGCCGCTGGGCGTGGCGTCGGCGAGGAAGCCCGGCGTGCGCTCCAGCACGTCGGTGAGCACGAAGGCGTCGAGGGTGAACAGCGCGGCGACCTCACTGGCGTCGGTGGGGACGGTGGTGATCGGCACACGCAGGTTGATGCGGCGCAGGCGGACTTCCAGCGCTTCCAGCTCGGTGGGTTCGACGAGCTCGGTCTTGCTCAGCAGGACGCGGTCGGCAAAGCCGATCTGTGCGGCGGCGACGCGGTTCTCGTCGAGCTGCTTGCCGGCATGGACGGCGTCCACGATGGCGAGGATGCCGTCCAGCTCGTAACGGTCGCGCACGCCTTCATCGACGAAGAAGGCCTGGGCCACCGGCGCCGGGTCGGCGAGGCCGGTGGTCTCGATGACCAAGTGTTCGAAGTCCAGTTCGCCGCGGTCGCGGCGGTCGGCCAGTGCGGCGAGGGACAGGCTCAGTTCGCCGCGCACGCTGCAGCAGATGCAGCCGTTGGCGAGCTCGACGACTTCGACCGCCGGCGAGCCGGCGATCAGCCCGCCGTCGATGCCGACGGCGCCGAATTCGTTCTCGAGCACGGCGATCTTCTTGTGCCCGGCGCTGGCGAGGTAACGGTTGAGCAGCGTGGTTTTGCCGGCGCCGAGGAAGCCGGTGAGGATGGTGGCGCGGATCGGTGGGCGGGGAATGGCGAGGGGATTGGTCATGGCATGAACTGAATGAAAAATCGGCCGGAAACCCGCCGCAGGCGGGCTTGCCGGCCGAAGAATACGCGTGCCCCTTGATCAGCAGCAGCGCCCCGGGCGTCCGTCGGCGCCGCCGTAGCGGGCTTCCTGGCGTTCCCGGAAGAACTCTTCATAGCTCATGATCGGCTTGTCCGGGTGGTTGAGGCGCATGTGCTGCACGTAGGTATCGTAGTCGGGCATGCCCACCATCAGGCGGGCGGCCTGGCCGAGATACTTGCCTACACGGGCGAGGTCGGAGAACACGCGGCGCTCCTTACTTGGTGGCCGGCAGCGGCTCGAAAGGCGTTTCGAGCGTGGTCGGCTTGTTGGCGTTGAGCGCGCGCAGGCAGGCCGGGATGGCATACACGACGATCGCAACCACCAGCAGGATGAAGAGGCCGGACATGGTGGCATCCACATAGTTGTTGGTGATGATCTGGTGCATCTGGTCCATGCTCTTCGCCGGCGCCAGGATCTCGCCCTTGTCGAGGGCGGCCTGGTACTTGTGGGCATTGGCGAGGAAGCCGATCTTCGGGTTCTCGTGGAACATCTTCTGCCAGCCGGCGGTGAGCGTGCAGATCAACAGCCAGGTGGTCGGCACGATGGTCACCCACGCGAACTGCTGGCGCTTCATCTTGAACAGCACCACGGTGGCGAGGGTCAGCGCAACGCCGGCCAGCATCTGGTTGGCGATGCCGAACAGCGGCCACAGGGTGTTGATGCCGCCCAGCGGGTCGACCACGCCCTGATACAGGAAGTAGCCCCAGGCCGCCACGCATAGCGCGGTGGCGACGAGGCTGGCGAAGATGGAGTCCATCTTGCGCATGGACGGCACGAAGGTGCCCATCAGATCCTGCAGCATGAAGCGGCCGGCACGGGTGCCGGCATCGACGGCGGTGAGGATGAACAAGGCCTCGAAGAGGATCGCGAAGTGGTACCAGAAGGCCATCATCGCCTTGCCGCCGAGGGCGTTGGAGAGGATGTGGGCCATGCCGACGGCCAGCGTCGGGGCACCGCCGGCGCGGGAGATGATGGTCTTCTCGCCGACGTCCTGGGCGGTTTGCAGCAGCATGTCGGGCGTCAGCACGAAGCCCCACTGGGAGATCGCCATGGCAGCGCTTTCGGCGGTCTTGCCGATCACTGCGGCCGGGCTGTTCATTGCGAAGTAGACGCCAGGTTCGATCACCGAGGCGGCGACCAGGGCCATCATGGCGACGAAGGACTCCATCAGCATGCCGCCGTAGCCGATGAAACGGGCGTTCTTCTCGTTGTCGAGCAGCTTGGGCGTAGTGCCCGAGGCGATCAGCGAGTGGAAGCCGGATACGGCGCCGCAGGCGATGGTGATGAAGAGGAAGGGGAACAGGCTGCCCGACCACGCCGGGCCAGTACCGTCGATGAACTTGGTAAAGGCCGGCATTTGCAGATTGGGCGCGACAATGGCGATGCCGATGGCCAAGCCGACGATGGTGCCGATCTTCAGGAAGGTGGACAGGTAGTCCCGCGGTGCGAGCAGCAACCACACCGGCAGAACGGAAGCGATGAAGCCGTAGCCGACCAGCAGCCAGGTGAGTTGCTTGCCGTCGAAGGTGAACAGCGGGCCCCAGGTTTCGCTGGCGGCGATGTCCCCGCCAAAGATGATGGCCGCCATCAGCAGCACGAAGCCGATCAGCGACATTTCACCGATGCGGCCCGGGCGGATGAAGCGAGTGTACACACCCATCAGCAGCGCAATGGGGATGGTGGCGGCAACGGTGAACATGCCCCACGGAGATTCGGCCAGGGCCTTCACGACGATCAGCGCCAGTACCGCGAGGATGATGACCATGATCATGAAAGTGCCGAACAGGGCGATCACGCCGGGCACCGGACCAAGCTCGGTCTTGACCAGATCGCCGAGGGAGCGGCCGTCGCGGCGCGTCGAGATGAACAGGATCATGAAGTCCTGCACCGCACCGGCGAAGACCACGCCAGCGAGGATCCACAGCATGCCCGGCAGGTAGCCCATCTGCGCGGCCAGTACGGGGCCGACCAGCGGGCCGGCGCCGGCGATGGCGGCGAAGTGGTGGCCGAACAGCACGTACTTGTCGGTCGGCACGTAGTCGAGGCCGTCGTTGTGGCGGACGGCGGGAGTCATGCGATTGGGGTCGAGTTCCATCACCTTCTCGGCGATGAACAGGCTGTAGTAGCGATAGGCGATGAGATAGGTACACACCGCGGCGATGACCAGCCACAGGGCGTTGATGGTCTCGCCGCGGTGCAGGGCCACTGTTCCGAAAGCTGCTGCTCCCAGAACGGCGACGGCCCCCCAGCCGAGGTGACGCTGTATGGATGACATGGTTTTCCTCACTGTCTGTTTCGTGGAGACGCACGAACCTCTGCCCGACCAGTGAGGAGGAATGGTGCCGGCCCCGGTTGGGCGTGAGCACCGGATCGACCGTGGGGCCGGGAGAAAGCCCGCCAGCGGCCCATTGTGTGTCTTATAACTTTAGTTGCAATCCGGGCCGCTCGCCCATTCTTTGCATGCGGCGCGGTATGGTCAATCAGGGTTATCACACATTGCGCCGCCCCTTGACGCAGATCAGATGTCGGCCTCCACCGAGTCGCCTTTTTCCTCCATCCAGGCCCGCCGGCCGGAGGCTTCGCCCTTGCCCATCAGCAGCGTGAACATGCGCAGGGTGTCGTCGAAGGCGTCGGCGCGCACGTGCACCGGCAGCACGCGGCGGGTGGCCGGATCCATGGTGGTTTCGCGCAGCTGGTCGGGGTTCATCTCGCCGAGGCCCTTGAATCGGCCGACTTCGATGTGCTCGGCCTTGACGCCTTCGTGGGTCAGGCGGTCGCGCAGGGAGGCGAGCTCCTGGTCGTCCAGCGCATACAGGCGGCGCGGCGGACGCTTCTTGCCCTGGGCCGGCACGTCGAGGCGGTAGAGCGGGGGCTGGGCCACGTAGATGTGGCCGTTCTCGATGAGCTTGGGGAAGTGGCGGAAGAACAGGGTCAGCAGCAGGGTCTGGATGTGGGAGCCGTCCACGTCCGCGTCGGACATGATGATGACCTTGCCGTAGCGCAGCTCGGAGAGATCGGGATCGTCCTTCGGGGTGTGGGCGTCCACGCCGAGGGCCACCGCGATGTCGTGGATCTCGGCGTTGGCGAACAGGCGCTCCCGGTCCACCTCCCAGGCGTTCTGCACCTTGCCGCGCAGCGGCAGGATGGCCTGGGTGTCCTTGTCGCGGGCCATCTTGGCGCTGCCGCCGGCGGAGTCGCCCTCGACGAGGAAGAGTTCGTTGCGCTCGATGTCCTCGGATTCGCAGTCGGACAGCTTGCCGGGCAGCACGGCGACGCCGGACGACTTGCGCTTTTCCACCTTCTGGGCGGCACGGGCGCGGGCCTGGGCGGCCTTGATGGCCAGCTCGGCGAGCTTCTTGCCGTATTCCACGTGCTCGTTGAGCCACAGCTCGAAGGGGTCGCGGACCATCCGCGAGACGAGCTGCACGGCGTCGCGGCTGTTCAGGCGTTCCTTGGTCTGGCCCTGGAAGCTGGGGTCGAGGACGCGCGCCGACAGCACGAAGGAGGCGCGCCCGAAGGCGTCGTCGGCGGTCAGCTTGACGCCCTTGGGCAGCAGCGCGTGGTGGTCGATGAAGTTCTTGACGGCGGTGAACACGCCGTCGCGCAAGCCGGCCTCGTGGGTACCGCCGGCCGGGGTGGGAATCAGGTTGACGTAGGACTCGCGCACCGGTGCACCTTCGGCGGTCCACGCCACGGCCCACGAGGCGCCTTCACCGGTGGCGAAGGTGTCGTCGCCCTTGGCGGCGTACTTTTCGCCGCTGAACAGCGGGATCAGCGGTTCGTCGTGCAGGGCTTCCGACAGGTAGCCGCGCATGCCGTGCTCGAACAGCCACGTGCGAGTGTCGCCGCTTTCGATGCTCAGGCTGACTTCGAGGCCTGGCATCAGCACCGCCTTGGAGCGCAGCAGGCGTTCCAGCTCGGCGCGGGGCAGGTCGGCAGCGTCGAAATACTTTGCGTCCGGCCACGCACGCACGGTGGTGCCGCTGGCCTTCTTGGGGGCGTCGCCGATGCGGGCGAGGGGCTCGATCACGTCGCCGCCGGAGAACACCAGGCGATGACGGCCGCCGTCGCGGACCACTTCCACTTCCAGCCGGTGGGACAAGGCGTTGGTGACGGACACGCCGACGCCGTGCAGGCCGCCGGAGAAGCGGTAGGCGGATTCTTCATCCGTCTTGTTGAACTTGCCGCCGGCGTGCAGCCGGGTGAATACCACTTCAACCGTCGATACGCCTTCGACCGGGTGGATTTCCACCGGGATGCCACGGCCGTCGTCGGAGACGCTCACCGAGCCATCCAGGTGCAGGGTCACGCCGATCTTCTTGCAGAAGCCGGCCATCGCCTCGTCGGCGGCGTTGTCGATGACTTCCTGGATGACGTGCAGCGGGTTTTCGGTGCGGGTATACATGCCCGGCCGCTGCTTGACGGGTTCGAGGCCTTTGAGGACGGTGATGGAATCGGCGTTGTAGGTTTTCTGCGACATGCTGGGGGGAATACAGATGGATTTTGAAGCGGAGCGGACTATACCGCGCCGGCCGCCGGCCCGCGAGGGGCACGGGCGATGCAGCGCGGTGCGTTCAGCGGCCGAGGCTGCTGCGCCCGGCGTTGTCGGCTGTCTGCTGGGCGATGCGTTCAAGTAGCGCGTTGGCGGCGCGGCTGCCGGGGCTGTCGCCGTGCGCCTCGCGCCAGGACAGATGCACCGTGGTGGCTTCCGCCGGCAGCGTGTAAATGGCCATCGACAGCGGGCACTGGGCGACGTTGAGCGGGTTCTCGCGGGCCAGGGTCCAGGCGATGCGCGCGCTGCAGAAATGCAGCACTTCGGCGTCCTGATAGACCGGCGTGGTCTGCTCCAGCGCGGGGCCGGTGCGCGCCAGCATGTCGCCGAAACGGCTCGGCGGGGCGGGCACCAGGCCTTCGGCCTCGATGGCGTCCACCAGCGCTTCGCGGGCGTCGGCGTAGCGGCCGGGGGTGATTGCCTGGTGGCGGATCCCGTCGGCACGGCTGGCGCCGATGCCGGCCAGGAGCAGGGCGATGACGAGGAGGGCGCGCGGCATGGGCTTGGAACTCCGGTAAGGGCGGGGATTTTGGGCAAAAAGGCCAGCACGCATAGGCAGGCCGTGGCACGCGAGGGGCCGAAGATAGCACTGCCCGCTGCCCGCGGGATTGAAGCGCAGCGGCAGGTCGTGGCAAATGCGGGCGCGCATATCGTAGATCAAGGTCGCTTGCCGGGCGGCGCCTTAGGGTGGCGAACATCTGATCTCAGCGGAGTCACACCGGGTGTCGTCATGAATTGCCCCAGTTTTTTCGATGAAGTTTCCCCGCTGCGGGTGCGCGACCCGCTGGCTGAATTCCTGGGCGCCGCCGAGGGCGGCCTGATCGAATATCGGTACCTCGATGCGGTGCGGCTGGCCGGGCATTCCTGTCCGACAGTGGCGAGCGCCTACCGCCTGACCTGTCTGGCGCTGGCGGCGCTTTACGGTGAGGAGCTGCCGGAGCGCGGCGGTGTGCACGTGAGCTTCCGCGACAGCCGGACGGACGGCGTGACGGGCGTGATCGCCAACGTGGTGTCGCTGCTCACAGGGGGGACGGTGGACACCGGCTTCAAGGGCCTGGCGGGGCGTTTCGACCGCCGAGACCTGCTGGCCTTCGACGCCGAACAGCCCCTCGATCTGCGTTTCCGCCGCGTGGATACCGGCGCGGCCGTGGATGCGATGAGCACGCTGCGCGAGGTGCCGGCCAATCCGCGCATGATCCCGTTGATGCAGCTGAGCCTGGCCGGCCAGGCCAGCGACGCAGAGGTGCGGGAGTTCCGGCAATTGTGGCAGGACCGCGTCCGGCGGGTGCTGCTGGACCATGGCGACGACCCCGCGGTATTCGTCGTCCGCACGGCCAATTGAATCCAGGAGATGGTCATGAGCCGCAAACCAGGCCGACAGCCCGATGCCTCCAACGATGCGGAGGCGGGCTACAGCTCTCCGCCCTGTTACGCCAGCGACTTTCCCGGCCATTTCGGCGAGGATGTGCCAACCGCTGAGGCCCTGCGCATCGAACGCCTCAATGCGCTGCTGGAAGCCGAGCGCGCCGGCGCCAAGGTGCTGGCCATCCTGCGCGACGAGCTGGATGCGCGCGCGCCCCTGCGCGCCCTGCTGGAACGCCTGCAGAAGGACGAAGGCAGCAACGCCGTGGTGCTGTACAAGACCATCCAGCGTCTCGGCGGTGCGGCGTCCCACGAGACCGGTGCCTTCGTGCACAAGACCCTGGCCATCGACGGCCTGGAGGCCCGCCTGCGTTTCCTGAACAAGGGCCAGGCCTGGGTGGTGCGCAAGATCGACGAGGTGCTGACTGACATCGACGACCCCGACGCCCGGCGCATGCTGGAGGAGATGCGCCGCTCCCACGTGGACAACATTGCCGCCTGTGAGGCGGCCCTTGGCGACTGACCGGCGCCGCGGTGATGCGGGTCAGAGGGCGGGCTCCGCCTCCCGCAGCGTGTTGCGACCTGCGCTCTTGGCCGCGTACATCGCGACGTCCGCGCGCTTGAGTATCCCGTCGATGCCGTCGTCCTTGCCGGAGAACAGCGTCAGGCCGATGCTGGGCGTGCTGGCGTAGGAAAGCTCGCCCAGTCGATAGGGGCGGTTGAGCGCTTCTAGGATCTTGTCGCCGACCTTCCGGGCGTTGGCGATGGCGTCGTCGGCAGGGCCGGCCAGGTTCTCCAGCATCACCACGAATTCGTCGCCCCCGAGGCGTGCCACGGTGTCCTGTTCCCGCACGCAGCCGCGCAGGCGGCTGGCGACCTCGATCAGCAACTCGTCGCCCTTGGCGTGGCCGTGGGTGTCGTTGAGATGCTTGAAACGGTCCATGTCGAGGAACATCAGTGCGCCGAACTGCTTGTTGCGTTGGTTGCGCAGTACGGCCTGCTGAAGGCGCTCGATCAACAGCCGCCGGTTGGGGAGTTCGGTGAGTACGTCGAAGTAGGCGAGATGATGGATCTCCGCCTCATGGCGTTTGCGTTCGGTGATGTTGGCGATGCTGCCGACCATGCGGGTCGGTTCGCCGGTTGGGGCCCTTTCGACCACGCGGCCGCGGTCGGCTACCCACACGTAGTGTCCGCAAGTATGGCGCAGGCGGTGTTCGCTGGCATAAACGCCGTCGCCGGCCAGGCAGGCCCCCAGCACGCGCTGCACGCCGGCCCGGTCGTCCGGGTGGATGAGGTCCATGAAGCCCTCCACCGGATGGCTCAGGAAGCACATGTCCAGACCCAGGATCCGGCACCAGGAGGCGTTGTGGTGTACTGTGCCATCGGGCATGCGCCAGTCCCAAACCCCTTCGCCGGTGGCTTCCATCACGTAGCGCAGGCATTCTTCGCTGGCCTTCAGCTCCTGGGACAGACTGGTGATGCGCAGGATGTTGCGGATCCGCAGCTTGACCAGTTCCACCTTGAAGGGCTTGATGATGTAGTCGGCGACGCCGAGGCTGAGCCCCGACAGTTCCGATTCCAGGTCCGACAGGGCGGTCACGAAGATGATGGGCGTTTTGGCCAGCGCGGGTTCGGCCTTGAAACGACGGCAGGTCTCGAAGCCGTCCATGCCCGGCATCATCACATCGAGCAGGATCAGGTCAGGCGGAGACTCGCGGGCCATGACCAGGCCTTCCGGCCCGGAGCTGGCGATCTGCAGGTCGAACTCTCCCGCCAGGGCCATGCCCAGGGTGTAGAGGTTGGTGGGCGTATCGTCGATCGCCAGGATGCGTGGTTTGCCGTTCATGATGCTTGTCGTGCGCTCGTTGAGGCCGCAAAGGTGCGTAGCCGTTCCAGGGCGGGGCCGAAGCGGAAGCCGGTCAGCAGGGTGCCGATCTCGGATATTTCGGCGGCAAGGTCGGTGCCGGCGACAAGGGCCTGAAGTTCCTTGAACCGGATCAGCGCGTCGAACTTCTGGCCCGCCAGCAGGGGTTCCAGTTCACCGATGAGGGCCAGCAGCAGCCCGTTGTCCAACGGCGGCACGGTTGGGGCGGTGCCGGGATTGCCGTGCAACCACTTGACCAGAACCGCTCGCAGTGTGTCGAGGGGCACCGGCTTCGTGAGGAAGTCGTCCATGCCGGCGCGGATGCTGCGCTGCAGGTCTTCATCGAAAGCCGAGGCGGTGAGGGCGATGATCGGCAGCGGCGGTCGGTCGTTGAGGCGCTCCCACGCGCGGATGCGCTCGGTTGCGACGTAGCCGTCCACGTCCGGCATCTGGCAGTCCATCAGCACGAGATCCGGTGACGGGCCGAGGGTGACGGCGTCCACCGCTTCGCGGCCGTCGCAGGCGAGCATCGCGCTCAGGCCGAGTTTGCCGAGCAGGGCGGCAATGACCTTGCGTTCGGTGCCGTTGTCGTCCACCACCAGCACTTTGCCGCTGAGGGCACAGGCGACCGCCGGTTCGCCGTCGGCAGCGACCTTGGTGATTTCGGCTCCCAGGCGTTCGGCGCGGATCCGGAACCAGAAGTGGGAGCCCTGTCCGGGGGTGCTGCTGACGCCCACCGAGCCATCCATCAATTCCGCCAGGCTGCGCACGATGGACAGCCCGAGGCCGGAGCCGCCGTATTCGCGGGTCGTCGAGCTGTCGGCCTGGTTGAACGGCTGGAATAGCTGGGGCAGCTTGTCCGCCTGTATGCCGATACCGGTGTCCGATACGGAGAATTCGAGGGTGGAGTGACTGCCATCGCGTTCCACCTCGTGGGCATCGATGTGGATCTCTCCGCGCGAGGTGAATTTGACGGCGTTGCCGATCAGGTTGGACAGCATCTGGCGCAGCCGGTGGGGGTCGATCCGGAAGCACGGCCCGACGTTGCCGTGCCAGTGTGTTTCGATGACGAGCCCCTTGCGCCACGCGGCCTCTTCGAAAAGGGACTTGAGTTCCTGAAGACACTGGGCTGGATCGAGGGGGGCGGGCTCGATGAGGAGCTTGCCGGCTTCGATCTTGGACAGGTCAAGCATGTCATTGAGCAGCGCGAGCAGGGTCTGGCCGGCCTTGATGATGATGTGGGCGTACTCCTGGCGCTGGGGGGCGGTGATGCCCGGAGACAGGAGGATCTGGGCCATGCCGAGAATGCCGTTCATCGGTGTCCGGATTTCGTGGCTCATCGTGGCAAGGAACTGGCTCTTGGCGAGGCTGGCTGTTTCCGCCGCCTGCCGGGCCCGTACCAGCTCGGTGATGTCCACGCGGAAGCCGACGGTATATCCATTGGCGGTGCGTCGCTCGCGGATCTTCAGCCAGCGGCCGTCATCGTGTCGCTGGATGACCTCGGAGTCTCCGTTGCGGTGTTGGGTCAGGCGCTCGGCCAGCCACGCTTCCTCGTGCCCCAGCGCATCAGGATAAATGGCGTGCTGCAGGCCGGCGCGCAGGATTTCCTCGAAGCTGCGACCTACTTCGATGGGGACGGCGCCCCGGTAGATCTGGCGGTATTCCTCGTTGAAGAAGGCCAGCCGGTCGTCCGCATCGTAGATCACGAAACCTTCGCCGATGGTGTCGATGGCGGAGCGCAGTAGCTGTTCGCTCTCGATGCGCCGGGCCTCGGCTTCCTTGCGGGAAGTGATGTCCACGTGGGTGCCGTACATCATCAGGGGACGGCCATCCAGCGAGCGGCTGATCACCCGGCCCCGATTGAGCACCCAGGCCCAGCGGCCTTCCTTGGTGCGAATGCGGGTTTCGCATTCGTATTGCTCGATCTCGCCGGCGAAGTGGAGACGAAGGGTGGCCGTGGAGTGGGCGAGATCATCCGGGTGGATGCGCTGGGTCCAGGTGTCGATGGTGAGCGGCACCAACTCGTCGAGCTGGTAGCCGAGCATCTCGGCCCAGCGCTCGTTGAACTGCACTTCGCCGCTCTGGATGTTCCATTCCCAGGTTCCGGCGCCGGTACCGTCGAGAACGTTGACCAGGCGCTGGCGTTCATCGCTGAGATCTTGCTCGGCTTGTTTGCGATCGGTGATGTCACGGGACATCACGATGAAGCGGCACGGCTGGTTCGGTGCGCCAGGTTTGCGGGCAACCGAGAGTTCGAACCAGCGATCGCCGTCGGGGAGTTGCAGCCGGATGATGCGGCCGTAATCGGCACCATGCATGCAGGCCGCGCGCAGCGCATCGCGCAGGGTTGCCGCAGCGCCTTCGGGGAGGATGTCGAAGGCACTGCGTCCGAGCAACTCGTCCCTGGGGGCTGCGAGCAGGGCGTCGCGTCTGGCGCGCACGTCCAGGTAGATGCCGTTCTCGTCCAGCTCGAAAAGGAGGTCGGGGATAGCTTCGAGGGTCGCGGCCAGTTGAGCCTGGCTGCGCCGCAGGCGCTGATTGACCCGTCCGGTATAAACCGCCACGGAGCCGATACAGGCGGTAACGGTCAGCGTCAGTACGAGGTAGCGGAGCAGTTCATCGTGGGTGCTCTTGCCTTTTTCGGGTTCGTACAGAAAGCCGTCCAGGGGATAGTCCTTGGGCAGCAGACCGATTTCCGCGTAGCTGTCGGCGATGTGTCGCCAGCGCCCTGCGTTTATGTAGCCTATGGCGACCATGTCGGCATGGATCAGGGCCTCGGTGCGCTCCGCCTCGTACTGGATCTGCACGCGGGATTCCTGCGGAGCGTATTTGTCGAGGATCAGATCGATGGTTTCTGTCGGATGGGCGAGTGCGTGTTCCCATCCGCGCAAGCTGGCTTCGACGAATGCCTTGACCTGTTCGGGATTGGCCCGGAGTTGCCGCTCGGACGTAAAGAGGTTGTCACCATAGAAGTCGATGCCCGCGGCCCGCGGCGTGTAAACGTGATGGGGAAAGTGGATCTGGTCGAGACGGAAAGCCTGGTCGGTGACGTGGGCGCTTGTTGCATCCGTCCTGCCCGAGGTCAGGTCGGTGATATCGAAGCTCTGCGGTTGGCGCTGGATGGCGTCGATGGGTACCCCTTCCCGCTTGAGATACACCAGCAGTTCGTCGGCCATGGGGTCCAGCATGATCCGCTTGCCGAGCAGATTCTGAATACTGTCGGTGGCGCTGTGTGTTCCTGTGATCAGCACGTAGGGGGAGTGTTGCTGGATGACGGCCAGGGTCACTACCGGCTTGCCGGCTTGGCGGGCCAGCAGCAGACTGCTGGAACCGACGCCGAATGTGGCGCGGCCGGATACGACTTCCTCCACGCTGTCCGTCCCCGGCTCCGCTTCCCGGATTTGCACGTCGAGTCCCGCCTCTTTGTAGTAACCGCGTTCCTTGGCAACGTAATAGCCGGCGAACTCGAAGCCATGTCGCCATTTGAGCTGAACGACGGTACTCCCGGCCGACTGAGCATCGGACAGGGGGACTATCAGCAGCAGTGCGAACAGCGCCGAGATCAGGAATCGAGGGGCAGGGATATTGACCATATTGAATTGCTATTTTTGCTAAAAATAGCAATTCAATATGGATCTGTAAATCGATTTTAATGAATTTATTGTTTGTGTGAAATATGTCTGCTGTATGTGAGAAGCAGTGCACAAAACCTGAGGGTTTTG
The DNA here is from genome assembly GCF_058800215.1 of Zoogloea sp. GW822-FHT05C07. Classification (NCBI taxonomy): domain Bacteria; kingdom Pseudomonadati; phylum Pseudomonadota; class Betaproteobacteria; order Rhodocyclales; family Zoogloeaceae; genus Zoogloea; species Zoogloea sp. GW822-FHT05C07. The sequence goes on along the minus strand of NZ_CM179510.1, from coordinate 10,276 downwards.
AAATGCCCCCGGCACCGCCACCAGGGGGCAGCGACTCGATCCGGCCAGTCATGACCGGTCGAGTCAGCGCTTGCCGCGCTCAAGCCAGTGGAGCAGGCAGGTGTGGAGCCGGGCCGGGTCGACCGGCTTGGAGAGAAAGTCGTTCATGCCGGCGGCGAGGCAGCGCTCCCGGTCTTCGCGGAAGGCGTTGGCGGTGAGGGCGATGATCGGCGTGTCTTGATATCCGGGCAGATTGCGGATTGCATGGCAGGCGGCGAGGCCATCCATCACCGGCATCTGCATGTCGAGCAGGATCAGTGCGTAGGCGGCTTGTTGGGTGAAGGCCACTGCCTCGGCGCCGTTGTTGGCGGTGTCTACGGCCAGGCCGGCATCGGTGAGCATTTCGCCTGCGACAAGCTGATTGACCTGTTCGTCCTCCGCCAGGAGGATTCTTGCTCCGGCGTGGCGGGTGCGCAGGGCGTCGAGGGCGTCCTCGCCGCCCACCTCGTCTGCCGGGATTAGGGGCGTGGGGCTGATACCCAGGCGGGCGGTGAACCAGAAGGTACTGCCGCTGCCCACGGTGCTCGATACGCCGGTCTCGCCGTCCATCAATCGGGCCAGGTGGCGGTTTATGGCGAGTCCGAGGCCGGTGCCGCCGTATTTGCGCGTCGTCGAGCCGTCGGCCTGTTCAAAGGCGTTGAACAGGCGGGCCTGTTGTCCGGGCGTGAGTCCGATGCCGGTGTCGCTGACGGAGAAGCGGAGCAGCACCTGGCCATCCCGCTCTTCCTCGCGCCGCACCATGAGGCACACCTGTCCGCGCTCGGTAAACTTGATGGCGTTGCTGAGGTAGTTGAGCAGCATCTGGGTGAGCCGCGTCACGTCGCCATGCAGGGTTTCGGGCAGCGGATCGATGTCGACACGGTACTCGAGGCCCTTGGCACGCACCTTCTCGCCGATCTGGCTGGACACGGAAGCCAGAAGATCGGCCAGGCGGAAGCCTACCTGTTCGATGATGAGCTTGCCGGCTTCGACCTTCGAGAGGTCGAGGATGTCGTTGATGATCTCCAGCAGGTGGGCGGCGGCATGGCCGATACGGTCCAGCAACTCGTGCTGGCGCAGGCTGGCGGGCTCCTTCCGGAGGATGTGGGTGAGCCCGACGATCGCGTTCATCGGTGTGCGGATCTCGTGGCTCATCGTTGCCAGGAAGGTGCTCTTGGCCTGGTTGGCGGCCTCGGCCTGGACGCTGCGGCGTTCGAGCTGGCGGTTGAGTTCTTCGATCTGGCTGGTCCGCTCTTCCACCAGTTCCTGCAGGTGATGGCGATGGCGGTCCAGTTCGGTGACGAGGCGCTTGTGCTCGTTGATGTCGGTGTGGGTGCCGGACATGATCAGCGGCTGGCCCGCCGCATCGCGCTCCACCACTTTTCCGCGGGACAGGATCCAGTGCCATTCGCCGTTCTTGGTGAGGCAGCGCAGCTCTGCCTCGTGGAGTGGGCGAAGCCCTTTCAGGTGCGCTTCAATCGAGCGCGCATTGGCGGCCAGGTCGTCAGGATGGACGTAGCGAGGCCAGTTCTCCTCGCTGAGATCGCGTTCGCCCGGGGCGTAGCCGAGCATGGTTTCGAAACGGTCGCTGACGTCGAACGCATGGGTTTGCAGGTTCCAGTCCCAGAAGCCTTGGTCGGAGCCTTCGATTACCCGCTCGTAGCGTGCGCGGGCGGCTGCTTCCAGTTGTTCGGCCTGGTGCCGGGCGCGCATCGACAGGTAGGCGAGGCTGATGATGCCGCTGATGAAGAGCAGTGCGGCGGTGGTGGCCAGGCGGAAGTTGTGCTCGAATCGTGTCGCTAGCTGGCGTCCGCGCTCGCGTATCACGCCGTCCACGCGGGCGGCCTGGCGTTCGAGGTCGTGGTAGGCGATCAGCAGGCCGACTTCACGTTGCGGTTCGCGACTGCCCCGCTGGCGCCAGTCGGCGAGCAGGGCTTCGAAATGCCGGACCTTGCGTTGCAGTTCGTCAGTCGATGTCGGCTCCCGGGTTTCCAGATCCGATATCGCCGCGGACAGCGAGCCGGCAGCCTGGCGCAATAGCGCGAGGCCCTGTTCGCTGCGGAAAGGGGAACCGTCCGCATCGCCCAGGCTGGCATAGAGAAAGCCCTTGGCCAGCTCGGTGCGGGCCTGCCGGACGGTTTCCAGGCGCTGGTTGACGTCGCTGAGGTCCTGTTGCTGCTCGGCGTACAGCCAGACCAGGGCTGTGGAGATCAGTACCGCCATGGCCATCGTGACAGCCAGCAGCAGGTGGGGGCGGCGGGTGAGGCGGGCGCGAAAGGTACTCACCGGGCGAGTACCTCCTGGGTCCGCACGGTGCCGGGCAGTTCGCCTTCATCGAAGCCGAAAGCCGTAATCAGCGCCCGGTGTTCGGGGCTGCCGATGTAGTTGGCCTGCGCGGTGTTCCAGGCGGCCTGCAGGCGGGTGTCGTCCTTGCGGAAGGCGAAGGCGCCGTAGCCGACCCGCCCTTGCTGAATGTCTGGCTGGGTGAATGGTGCAGCAATCTCGGTGTGGCCCAGCTCGTGCCGCAGGGCCAGCCAGCGCAGGGAGGGCAGGGACAGGGCGAACCCCTGGGCTTCGCCGGTCTCGACGGCGATCCGGCCGGTTCGGGCATCCGGTACGCGCGTGAGCTGCGCCGGGGTGCTGACCAGCACGGCGAGCTGGGTCTCTTCGATGGAGCCAGACAGCACGGCGATTTTCACCAACCTGTTGTGGACGGCGGAGGCATACGAGTGCAGCGCATGGGGATTGCCAAGATTGACCAAGAGCCCTTCGCGTACATGGAAAGTCGGCTCCGAGAAGGCGACGCGGCGAGCGCGTTCCGGCGTGATGAACATGCCTGCGGCGATCACGTCGATGCGGCCGTCCTCGAGTTCGGAGATCAGCTCGGAAAACTCGGCGAGGCGCCATTCGATGTGCGGGACGCCAAGGCGGGCGACGATGCGGCGGGCGACCTCGGGGGATTCGCCGGTCACGTTGCCGTCGGCCTGAAGATAGGCATAGGGGGCTTCGATGGCGTAACCGATGCGGATCACGCCGGGCTCGCGCAGTCCGAGGGAGGAGGCCGGATGCTCCGGACGGGGCCACACGGCAAAGGTGAGGCCGAGTACGAGCGCAGCTGCTAGCAGTAGCCCAGCAAAGGAGGCCCGGTTCATCGGCGCGGATTCGAAGAGTCGCAATCAGCGGCTAATTTAGCCCATATCCGCGCGGCCCTCGTGGTTCGACCGTGAGGCGATCGTGATCTCTGTCCTCGCTGTCGTCTTCGGCGCTGCAGCGGGCGATGGCCGCAAGTGCGGCACCGACCCGCAGCAGTACGCCCTGGCGGCGCAGGTAGGCGTTCTGGACCCGGTAGGCCAGCGCTTCATGGCGTAGGGTATCGTCGCAACGGGCGAAGAGGTCGGGGCCGTAGCGCCGGAATTGCAACACATGGACGAATTCGTGCAGCAGGTAGGAATGGTCGGTGGGCTGGCTCAGGTCCAGACGGGCGTCGATCAGGATGCGGTAGCGGGGGATGTCGAAATAGGCAGCGATGCCGACGCATTCCGCCGGCCGCTCCGGGCAAACCTGCTGGCGCAGATCGGCCGGGTCAAGCCGGACGATCGGCGGCAGGTCTTCCGGCGCCTGTGCCGGCAGGCCGCTGAAGGATGAGGCGAAGGCCAGCAGCCAGGCGATGAGTTCCGCGTCCATGACGTCGCTCCTTGAGGGCGAAGCCCCTGGGGAGGTGGACTGCGGCGGCGCGGATCGGTTTCGCCGGGATGGCCGATGGTCGCCGGCCCGGCTCGGGCTCTATCTGCTAGGCGGCGTCGGGCCACATCAGCGTGCGCAGTTCGGCGCCGATGCGTTCGCCGCGTCCCCACGCCGTGGTGGCTTCGATGAACAGGCGGGCATCTGCCGGGTTGTTGACCAGCACGTCGTATTCGGCGAAGAAGCTGCCGTCCGCGTTGACGATCAGGCTGCCCTTGCGTCCGGCCTCGTCGGCCGGCCAGGTACCGATCAGCGCGGCTTCCCCGGTGTAGGGGTCGTCGCGCAGGCTGTAGGCGGCCCGCGCCGGATCGATGTCCGGCGCGGGAAGGCCGTGGCGCTCCACCTCCTGGGCGAGGCGGGCGCAGATCCGTTCGAGCAGCGGGCGCTCCCGTGCCAGCCGCTCGTCCGTGCTGCCGCTCACGGCCTGTCCGGTGCTCACAGCGAGGCCGGCGAGTGGGTGTGACAGTCCTTCGGACAGACCCGACCGCAGGAACCACAGCCGATGCAGTCCATCGCGTCGGCGATGGCCATGACCATCGTGTTGTCGTCGTCGCCTTCGTCGTCATCATCGAATTCGCGTTCGACGAGCTCGAAGACGTTGCGCGGGCAGACCTTGTAGCAGCGGCCGCAGCCGATGCAGGTTTCCTGGTTGAGGTCGGTGACGAAGGTCGGGGTGTAGGCTTTGCCGCCCCGGGTCAAGCCGGTAATCGTTTCCATGATCGTGCCTTGATTGCGTGGTGCTGCTTACTGACCGCCGGCGGCGGCCAGCTTGCGGTTGGCCTCGGCCCATGCCTGGCAGGCCTCGTAGGTGGATTTGGCGATGCCGGGGATTTCCTCGTAGGCGGCCGGCAGGCGGTCTTCCACCAGGTCGTGCATCTGCGATGCCCATTCGGAGGCGATGCGCTTGAGCTTGCGCACCTCCTTGTCGAGGGCCTTGATTTCCTCTTCCGTCATGGCGTTACCTCACAGGCCGGCGACTTCCGGGTACTTGCCGACGATGGCCACGGCCACCGACAGCAACTTGTCGGCCTCGTCCTTCATCTTGCCGATGCTGTCGAAACCGAAGCGATGGACGTCGCGCAGGGTGCGGTCGAGGACGATCAGTTTGCCCACCGAGATCAGCGCGCGGCCAAAGCCCTCGTGGGTGATGTTGATGATCGAGCTGGCCATCAGGCCGCTTTCCTTTTCAATCAGCACGGCCAGGCCGTTGTAGAAGGCCTTCACGCGGGACAGGATGACCTCGTCCGGATCGCCGATCACCGGGATCTCGCGGCGCTGGTCCTTGGTGACGATGAAGGGGGCCAGCACCCGTTCGTTGGGCCAGCCGTCATAGGTGCCATAGGAGTCAAGCGCGCGCATCTGCTTGACCATCTCTTTGACGTAATCGGAACTCCACAGGCCTTCGTCAGCGGTGGCGGTAGTCATTGTTGTCACTCCTTGGATAAAGCGGCTTGAAAATAGATCGGCAGGGCGGAGCCCGGAGCCGGCGCGGTATTGGCGATGGCGAGGATGCGCACCCCGCTCGGGATGCGGGCAGCGGCGAGGCGGGCGCCGACGAAGCCGGTCAAGGCTCCGAGCAGCGCGCCGAGGGCTTCTCCGCTGCTGCCGAACAGGCCGTGGGCGAGCGCCATGCCGGCGATCATCCCGACCGTCGGCAGCCCGTAGGCGACGCCGACGGCGGTGGTCATGGATTCGGAGCTGACGGACAGGTCGACGATGTCTCCGGCCTTGGCGCCCACGGTGTTGGCGAGGCGCAGCACCATGCGTCCGTGCAGGCCGGCCTTGCCCTCTTTAGGCACGCCGCAGGCGCTGGCGGTGCCACAGCTGGAGCAGCCGCTGCCGCCTGCCTCGACTTCGGCCCAATCGCCGTCTGCCGCGATGACGCGGCCTTGTTCGATGATCATTCGCTCCACCCTTCCTCTTCCATGTCGGCAAAGCGCTCGGCCGCCTTCGGCGTGCCGCGGTTGACCGCCTTGGCCAGCCAGCCGGTGGGGCCTTCCTTCAGCTCGCCCTGCAGCATTGCGATGACGGAATCGATGGTGGTGCCGTTCTCGACCTTGACCGGCTGCACGCCCTTGGAGAGCAGGCGCTGGATCGCCGAGGCACCGACGGCTTCGCTGAACACCGCGGCGCAGCCGTCGAGGAGGGCGATCTTGGCGTCCAGCTTGCCTTCGTGGCCGTCCATCGCGGTTTCGATGAACTGGGCGACCTCGATGAGGCGCGAGTTCTCGGGGCTGATCTCGTGGATGGCGAAGGCGCTGGCGGCACCGAAGTGCTGATCGATGATCACTCGGTCACTGCTGGCAAAGGCAACGAGTAGCTGCATGGCGGATTCCTCAGTGGAGTGGGAGACCACCAGCCGCAGGCGCCGTGGCGGCCGTGCCGAGCTCGGCGAAGGCTTCTGCGGGCCGGAAGATGGACCGATACGGGGCGATGAGGTGGTGTTCTTCATGATGTTCGAGCAGCAGGTTGGCGAGGTCGAACAAGGCTTGCCGGCTACCGCGGTAGCCGATCCAGGTGCGGGTGTAGCCACCCACGAGGTCGTACTGGGGAAAGCCGATGCGCAGGATCGGCACGCCGAGGCGCTCGGCGCTGGAAACCGCGTGGGAGTTGCCGATGACGAGCTGGCACTGGCCTTCGCGCCCGGCGATCTCCAGGTCTTCCAGGTCGCCGATGTGCACCTTGTCGGCCGGCACGTCGTCGAGGGACGGTGCGCGGACCGGCGCGATGGCGGCGACGATTTCCGAGCCGACCGACTTGAGGAACTGGCTCATGCCGAGCAACAGGTCGGGATCCGCGGCGATGGCGATGCGTGCCATGCCGAGCATGAAGTGGCAATCGACGAGGGCGTCCTGGTACTGGGCGCGCTGGCGTTCGATGCGCTCCGGCACCGGATGGCCGGACACTTCTGCCAGCACGCCGATCAGGCGGTCGTTGGCATCGAGGCCCATCAGGTGGTCGAAGCGGTAGTCGGGCACGCCGGTGCGTTCGGCCAGCACGTCGGCGGCGGCATCCAGCGAGCGGCCGATGACGATCGTCGCGGCGGCTTCGCCGAGGGTGGCGAATTCGCTGACCGGCGTGCCGCCGAGGGTCAGCGGCGTGTAGTCCTCGGGCATCAGGTGGCCGTCGAGGGAGTCGCCCACGTCGGGAACCATGACCGGGCGCAGGCCGAAGGCTTCGATGAGTTCCTTCAGCGCCTCGGTGTCGCCGGGCGTCAGGGAGGCGTGCGGAACAACGTTGATCTGGCGCGGGCGCAGGCCGACGCGCGTACGGTCGGTCGGCACCAGGGCTTCGAACATGCCTTTAACGGCCAGCGCGTAGCCGGTTTCCAGGCAGCCGGTGAAGTCCGGCGTATTGACCGGGATCACCGCCACGTGGGCGTATTCCGGGTGCTGGCGGTAGAAGTCCTTGACCAGCCGGGCGATGTCGGTGCCCTGGGTTTCCGACAGGCCGGTGGTCGGCAGGCCGATCATCGCCGGCTTCTGCTTGGCGCAGATCGTGGCGAGGCCCTGGATCACGTTGTCGTCGGCGCCCATCACGCTACTGGCCTGGTCCATCGCGGTTGTCTGCAGCGGGATCGGTTCGCGGAAGTGGCGTACGAAGTAGACCTTGGCGAAGGCCGTGCAGCCCTGGCTGCCGTGCAGCATCGGGATGGCGTGGTGGATGCCCAGGAAGGCCAGGGCGGCGCCGGTCGGCGAGCTGGCCTTGAGGGGGCTTACCGACATGGCCTTGCTGCGCTTGATGATCTCGCTCATGGCTTGCGCTCCTCAGGCGGCGGCGTGGTGGTGGTCGTGCACGTCGTCCATGTCGAAGCCGTCATCGAGGGGCATCGGCAGGTCGTCCGCATCCAGCGGTAGTTCGGGGGCGGCCGGGCGCAGCGCGGCCCACGGTGCGGCGCTGCGGGCCTGCGTCCACACGGGGGATTCGAGGGTCAGGGCGAGCTGCTTCACCAGTTCCAGCATGCCGGTGTAGCCGGCGTAGCCGAATTCCCGCTCCTGGTTGATGTCGAGGAAGGGCAGGCGGGCCTTGAGGGCGGTGTAGAGGTTGCGGCCGCCGGCGATGAGGATGTCGGCGCGCAACTCCTTGACCATGTTGAGCAGCGCGCGCGGCGAGCCGTCTTCGACCATCTTGGCTTCCGGGCCCATCAGCTCGCGGATGCGCGCCTTGTCTTCCTCGGTGGATTTCTTGGTGGCGGTGGCGACGACGACCAGGCCGAGATCCTGCAGCGCGGAGACGATGGACCAGCTCTTTACGCCGCCGGTGTTGAGCAGCACCCGCTTGCCTTCGAGACGCGCGCGCCAGGGCTGGAGGGCGGCGAAAATCTTGGCTTCCTCGCGGGCGATGAGGGCTTCGGTGCGCTCGGTGAGGTCAGGGTCGCCGATCAGACGGGCGAAGTCGCGCAGGGCCTGGGAGGTGTCGGTGATGCCGTAGAAGCTGCCTTCGAACCAAGGGGTGCCGAAGCGGTCTTCGAGCTTGCGGGCGACGTTGAGCATCGCCTTGGAGCACACCATCATGTTCACTTCGGCCCGGTGCATGGCCTGCACTTCATGGAAGCGGCCGTCGCCGGACAGGGTGCAGATCACGCGGATGCCCAGTTCGTCGAGCAGCGGCGCGATGAACCAGAACTCGCCGGCGATGTTGTATTCGCCGATGAGGTTCACATTGTGAATTTTGATGCCGCGCTTCTCGGCGTATTCGACGGCGGCGGCGGGCGGCGGCAGAGGCTCGGCGGTGCCGGCCACGTACTTGACCATCGCCTCGCCGGCAATGCGGTTGCCGAGGTTCTTGGTGCCGTAGAAACCGGCGGAATCGACGGGCACCACCGGCGTGCCCCAGCGTTCGGTGGCGGCCTTGCAGACGGCGTCGATGTCGTCGCCGACCAGGGCCGGCACGCAGGTGTTGTAGACGAAGACGGCCTTCGGGTTGTGGGTCTCGATGGCCTGCTTGATCGAGTGGAATAGCCGCTTTTCGCTGCGGCCCATGATCACATCCTGCTCGGTGAGGTCGGTGGTCATGCCGATGCGATACAGCGTGGGACCGGTGGAGCGGGTGCCCCGGTTGTCCCAGGAGCTGCCGGCGCAGGCGATCGGACCGTGGACGATGTGGGCTACGTCGGCGATCGGCAGCAGTGCGATCTGCGCGCCGTCGAAGGCGCAACCACCGGCGGAGGCACCCGGCGTCGGCTTGGAACAGCCGGATTTCGCCTTCTTGTTATGGGTGCAGGCGGGCTCGTCGAGAAGGACTGCTACTTCAGATGGTTTCACCGCGAATCTCCCGGTTGGTCTCGGGTATCGATCCGCAAGCTCCGTGCCATCTGGCGGAAGGTGCTAAGGCATTGAAATTACAGCAGTGTGGCGAAATGTGGTGGATGTGGACTTGTGACGAACCCTACAAGCGCCGCGGCGCATTGTCAGGGGCTCCACAATGGCCGTGCGTCATGCCGGAGGAATGCGGTAATACGCCTTGCCTTTTAAGTACAAAAACATTCGACGTCCGCGGAATGCCTTGCTATTGTGTGAGGGCGGACTGTCTCTCGTGGCCGCCATTCTTTTCGAAATGGAGCGCGTCAATTGGGTACTAAGCTTTACGTGGGCAATCTGGCCTACACAGTGGATAAGAGTCGTCTGGAAGAGATTTTTCACGAGTTCGGCACCGTGGCTTCGGCCCAGGTGATCATGGATCGTGAAACCGGCCGCTCCAAGGGGTTTGGCTTTGTCGAGATGGGTTCGGACGACGAGGCCCAGGCAGCGATCGCAGGCGCCAATGGTAAAAATTATGATGGCCGCAACCTCACGGTGAATGAGGCCCGCCCGCAGGAGCCGCGTAGCGGTTTCGGCGGACCCCGTAGGGGTCCGGGGGGCGGAGGCGGTGGTGGCGGTTTCGGAGGTGGCGGTGGCCGACGAGGTCCGGGCGGCGGCTCTGGCTTCGGCGGTGGCGGCGGACGTTACTGAACCGTATTCCGAACAGGCATTTCTTCATGCCGGGTTTCCCGCCCGAGCGTCATAGAGCGGGCGGGAAATTTTTGCAAAGCGCATAAGAAACGTATGTCGCTGTACGCGTCAGGTCTGTGCTGCAAGTCCCCGATAGTGCCTTTGCTTCTGTCGGAGACAGCCTTTAGGCGGCTTCGAAATGCTCCAGCATTAGCTGGATGTTCGCAGCGCCGTTGTATTCGTTGACTGCCAGCCGGAAGGCCGCGTGAATCTGCGGTCCCGCCGACGTGGTGCAGTTGAACTGGATGGCGTCGATCCGCGTGTTGCCCTTGCGCAACTGGAGCTTGAGGTGCTTGTCCTTCAGGATGCGCTGGTTCTCGACGCGGAAGGTGTCGTCGAAGACCGGGGCGGCAAAGCCTTGGCCCCAGATTTCCCGTTCCAGTAGCCTCGCCGTTTCCAGGTTGTAGAGGCTGTCTTCCAGCGCGCCGTCGGTTTCCAGGCTGCGGGTCAGGTCGGCCGGGTCGATCAGCGACTGTACGACTGACTCGAAAATTCTTTCGAAACGTTCCAGGTCTGCTTCACGAATG